>NZ_LWLB01000037.1:205862-230251 GCF_001905145.1 Nocardiopsis sp. TSRI0078 | reverse complement strand
CGCGGCCCTGGCCGCCGTCGCCGCCACCGCCTACCTGCCCGGCACCCGCAACGCCCAACTCCACCTGGCCCGCGCCCTGCTCCGCGGCCCCCTCACCCGCACACCCCAACCCACCACCGCCTGGCGCCCCACCGCCCGCACCAGCGCATGGCTGTGCCTACACCTGCTCCTGGGCATGGCCGTATGCCTGGTCACCATGACCGCCCTGACCGAAGCCGCCCTCCTGGCCATCGCACCCCTGACCCCCACCACCCCCACCATCGCCCAAGGCCCCCTCACCTTCACCGGCCAGAGCCCCCTCACCCCCACCCAACGCCTCCTGGGCCCCCTCCTGGGCCTGGCCCTGCTCACCGCCCTGCTCTACACCGTCGCCCTGACCGGCCACATCCTCGCCCGCACCGCACCCCGCCTCCTGGGACCCTCACCCGCCGAACGCCTGGCCGCCGCCCAGGCCCACGCCCACACCCTCGCCGAACACAACCGCCTGGCCCGCGAACTCCACGACTCCCTGGGCCACGCCCTGTCCGTGGTCACCCTCCAAGCCGCCACCGCCGCCCGCCTCCTGGACACCGACCCCGACTTCGCCCGCCAGGCCCTGACACACATCGCCGACCAGGCCCGCACCGCCACCGCCGACCTCGACCACGCCCTGGGCATCCTGCGACGCGACACCCACACCCCCCGCACCACACCCCCAGACCTGACCCACCTGCCCCACCTGGCCCAAGCCACCCAACACACCGGCACCCACCTGACCTGCCACATCACCGGCGACACCGCCCACGTGCCCGCCCTGCTCTCCCGCGAGACCTACCGCATCAGCCAAGAAGCCCTCACCAACGCCCTACGCCACGCCCCCGGCCAACCCCCCACCCTGCACCTGGACATCACCCCCGCCACCCTCACCCTGACCGTCACCAACCCCCTGCCACCGCACACCCGCACACCCGCGCCCCACCGCACCCGCCAAGGACGCGGCATCACCGGTATGCGAGAACGCGCCCACCTGCTCGGCGGCACCCTCACCTCCCGCCCCCACGGCACCACCTGGCAACTCACCCTGCACCTGACCTGGAAAGAACAACCGTGATCCGCATCAACCTCGTCGACGACGAAGCCCTCATCCGCGCGGGACTGGCCGCACTGATCAACGCCGAGAACGACATGCAGGTCACCGGCCAGGCCGCGGACGGAGCCGACGTACCCGACCTGGTCCAACGCACCCGCCCCGACCTGGTCCTGATGGACGTGCGCATGCCCCGCCTGGACGGCATCCAGGCCACCCGCACCCTCAACACCCGCCCCCACCCGCCCCGCGTCATCGTCCTGACCACCTTCGACAACGACGACTACGTCTGGGGCGCCCTGCGCGCCGGCGCCACCGCCTTCCTCCTCAAACGCACACCGCCCGAGGAGATCCTGGCCGCCATCCGCATCGCCCACCGAGGAGACACCCTGCTCTTTCCCACCGCACTACGCCACCTGGCCGCCACCCAGCCCGCCGCGCCCACCCCCGCCGCCCGGGCCGTCGCCACCCTCACCGAACGCGAATCCCAGACCCTGACCCTCATCGCCCAAGGACTCACCAACGCCGAGATCGCCCAACGCCTGTTCCTGGGCGTGGAAACCGTCAAAACCCACGTCTCCCACATCCTGGCCAAACTCGGCGCCCGCGACCGCACCCAAGCCGTCATCGCCGCCTACGACTCCGGCCTCATCCGCCCCAACACCCACCCCTGACCGCCCCCGAGACGGCGACACACCCACCATCAGATGAACACACAGCAACAACACTGCTACGTTCAGCACTCACACCGTGTACGCCACCTCACCCCAGGACCACCATGCCCACCATCGACCTCACCCACATCCAGCACCTCTACCGCACCCACCGCGACGACCTCGCCCGCGTACGCGAACACATGCGCCACCACCACACCACCACCCCCGGCCCCCACCCCCACGACATCGAAGCCGAGATCACCTACCTGCTCCTACGCGCCCACACCCCCGCCCACACCGTCCAGATCGGCACCGGCCACGGCACCACCACCACATGGATCCTGCACGCCCTCAACGACAACGGCACCGGACACCTGCACTCCTTCGACACCCACGACCACGCCACCCACCACGTCCCCGCCCACCTGGCCCACCACAGGTGGACCCACACCCAAGGAGACCCACGCACCCACCACCTGCCCCCGCACACCGACCACCTCTCCCTCCACCCCGCCCAAGGCAACTGGTTCACCCGCTGGTACCTGAACCACCTGCTGTCCACCCTGCCCCCACACACCCCCACCAGCGTCCACGGCGTCTTCCACCACGCCCACACCCCGCCCTACACCGAAGGCGCCCTGGTCCTGACCTGGCTGACCAACCACACCACCAGCTTCTTCACCGCCTCCGCCGCCCGTTCCCCCCACACCCACCGCGCCCTGTGCGACCTCAAAACCGAACTCGGCCTGGACACCCCCATCCACCCCGCCCGCCACAACCCCACCATCTACTTCCGCCTGCCCCCACACCCACGCCGCTCCCACACCACCCACCACCTGGCCACCTCCCAACCCACCTGACACACAAAAAGAGGGCGAAGGCCACCACAGCCCCCGCCCCTCACAGGACACCCCCGGCCTCAGCCCTCCTCGGCCTCCGCCCCACGAGGACCCCGCAACTCCCGCAACCGGGCACGCTCACGCCCAGCCACCACATCAGACGCATCAGCCACAATCCGCGAAAAATTCACCGGCTGATCCAAACTCACCATGTGACCCGCACGCGGAACATTCACCAACCGCCCATCCGCACACGTGTCGAAGAACCTCTTCTCATGAATACGGAAGTGGTCCCGCGACCCGTTGATCAACCACACCGGCCCCGGATACGCCGCCAACGCCGACAACACATCCATCTCCGAGACCGCGTCGATCACCGCGGTGGCCGCCTCCACAGCCAAACCACCGTCCAACACCGCCTCCGCCGCACCATCACGCAACGTCAACCGGTGAAAACGCTCATTGATCGTCGCCCCCTTGTCCGGCAACCGATCCATCAACACCGCCGGAATCCGGTACAACTGCGCCAACAACTGCGCCGGCTTGGCCGTACACCCGGCCGCCACCAAACCCGCCACCCGGTCCGGAGCCGCCCCCGCCGCAGCGATCGACACGAACCCGCCCAGGCTCAACCCCACCAGCAGCGCACGACCACCCACACCATCGATCGCACCCAACACCGCATCCACAGCACCCCCCAGCGAGAACTCCTCACCCCGCCGCGACCCGTGCCCCGGAAGATCAGGAGCCACCACCGTGTACCCCTGCGCCTCCAACAACTCCACCTGCGGACGCCACATACTCCCCGACAACCGCAACCCATGCACCAGAACAACCGGCACACCCATGAACGCCTCCTCCTACCGCGCCCCGTAGCGCACCGTCACCGGAGCATGATCAGACCAACGCGACCCGTGCTCCACCGCACGCTCCACCCGCGCCGACACCGCACGCGCAGCCAACCCCGGCGTGGCCACCTGCAGATCGATCCGCCACCCCGCGTCATTGTCAAAGGCACGCCCCCGATAGGACCACCACGTATAAGGCCCCTCCTGCTCCGGATACAACGACCGCACCACATCCACATACCCGGCCTCGTCGAAGACCCGGGACAACCACTCCCGCTCCTGCGGCAAGAACCCCGCGTTCCTCCGGTTGTTCCGCCAGTTCTTCAGATCCACCTCGGCGTGCGCGATGTTCCAGTCCCCGCACACCACCAACTCACGCCCCCGCTCCTGCACCTCACGACGACGCTTGACCAGGTAGGGCAAGAACGCCTCCATGAAGCGCTCCTTCTCCAACTGGCGCTCCGTACCCACCTCACCCGAAGGCAGATACAGACTCCCCACCGTCAACCCGCCCAGATCCACCTCCACATACCGGCCCGACCCCTCGAACTCGGCATCACCGAACCCCACCCGCACATCCTCGGGCTCCTCACGCGAGTACACCGCCACACCCGCACGCCCCCGCGCCGACGCCGGCGCCAACACCACATGCCACCCCTCAGGCGCAATCACCCCAACAGGCAACTGATCAGCCTCAGCACGCGTCTCCTGCAAACACACCACATCAGCCTCAGTCGAGGCCAACCACCCCACGAACCCCGGGTCCTTCTTCGCCGCGGCCCGCAGACCGTTCACATTGACACTCGACACCGTCACAGCACTCGTCATCACAGGGCAAAGCCTAACCACACCTCACCCACCCCCGCCCTCAGCCACCAACCGCCGCAACACCCCATAGGTACGGTTGGACGACGCCGCCTCCCGCTGCGCCCGAGCCGTCACCTCGATATAGGCCTGCGAGGACGCCACCGACGCATGCCCCAGCAGATGCATGATCTCGGTGACCGACGCCCCGTCCTCCGCCAACCGCGTCGCGAAGGTGTGCCGCAACGCATGCACCAACGTCCCCCGCGCCACCCGGTCATGCACCCCCGCATGCCGATAACACTGCTTGACCAGGTACTGCAGCCCACCCCGCCGCAACCCCTGCCCCCGGTTGTCCACCAACAACGGATCCGAACCCCGCACCGCCCCGAACCGCTCACGCCGCGAAACCAGATAGGCCTCCAACAACGCCTCCAGCGGCACCTCGATCGGCAGAACCCGCTCACCCCCGCCCTTACCCACCACACGGATACGCCGCTCACCCGCACGCCCACCCACCGACTCCACCCGCAACGCCAGCATCTCCGCCGACCGCATCCCCGTCAGCAACGCCAGAGCCAACACCGCCAGATCCCGCTCCGGCCACGGATCACGCGCCTTGCGCGCCCCCCGCGCCAACGCCTCCAACAACCGCTCAGGCGTGTCCTCACCCATCAACGGCTTGGGCCCCGAAGGACGCACCCGGGGCCGCGGCACCGCCGACATCGGATTGCCCGCCACCACCTGCTCCGACACCCAGAACGCGAAGAACCCGTTCCACGTCGACCACGCACGCAGCACACTCGACGCCGCACGCTCGGCGGCGAACTCCGCGAACGCCGCACGCAGCACCGACGCCTCCAGATCCGCCCACACCACCCGCTCGGGCCCCACCCCCAACACCTGGGCCGCACACCCCAGCACCCCGTGCAGATCACGCCGGTAGGCGGCCACCGTGTGGGGGGAGGGCTTGGCCGCCCGACGCGCCACCAGATACTGCTCAACAGCCTCGACCACAGGACCCGTCTGACCACTCATACCCACAGCATCCCCGATCCCGTGGGCACTTCCACCGCCCACCGCCCCGATGCACACCCCCTGCCGACCACAGGGAGCGACGGAACGGGACACCAGGCATGGGAAGCGGGGGAGAGGCACACGGGGGAACGGGCGCCCTCGGCCCTGTCCCGGCGCCGCCGGGACAGGGGTGGCCCACACCCGAGCCCTCACACCCTGAATCATCGATTGGAAATGTCGGGTGATGCACCGGCGGCTCCGGACGGCGGGCGGGGGAGGGGAGTGGGCGCGTGGAGCACAGGGGCACGCCAGAGCGCACCCGAACAGGAGTGCGGGAGTGCGCCCCGCCGGAGGATCGTGCCCGCAGGAGCCCGCACCGGACCAGGGCGGCGCCGCGGCGGCCGGGGAGTGAGCGCACACGGAGCTGGGACACCGTCGCCTGAAACCACGCATACGGACACAGAAACCTACAAATTCATGCATAACACGGTTTATGCATGAAACATGGAGGGAACCGGCATCCCTCAGGGCACGGAAAACCCCGAGGGGCGCCGCCGACACACACCCCTCACCAGCGAACACCCGCCCACCACGGGGACCCCCGACCACACCCGGGACGAAGAAGGGAAGGCCGAACCCACACACAGGCGCCCCAGGCGCCCCGTACAGCGGCACCACCAGCGCACCCGGCAGAGCGCGCCGCCCGCGAACAGCCACACCACCGAACCGACATCCGACGCCCGCGCTCCGGAGATGACACACCCAAGGCGGCGAGCCCGAACCACGGACCCAGGCAGCCCGGTCGACCACGCGAGACGAACGCGAACACGACCCAGCACCAACCACACCACCGGCGCACGAGACACCGCAGGCGACCACTCAGACCCAGAAGCACACACACGTCAGAGCTGAGCACGAACCACACCACAGCGCCCCGGCAACACCCGACCCGACCAACGCACCACCCGCGGCCCCAGAGCCCTCACCACCCCTTCCCCGACCCCCACCCCACAACGCCGATAATGCACATTATGTCAAGTAGAGCTGTCAGGGCCCCACCCCCACCAGCCTTCCTCCACACAACTCCTCAGAAGACAGGCAGCCCGGCACGCCACCGACCGCATACCGAACCCACCACCAACGGCATCGACACGCTCCACTCCCGGCCCGGCCCCACAACCCTCAGCGAAGCCACCCTCCACACCTCCGCCACACCCGCCACCGACCAGACCGACACCAACGACGAGCCACCCCAGGACCTACACCGGCAACCGCAACCACCCCGTACGCACCCGCCACGAACCCCCCGACTCCAACCGCTCCACCACCGCACGCTCCAACCGCGTCCGCCGCGGCGCCGCACCCACATCCACCCCCGGCATCCCGAACACGAACCGGAACACATCCGACTCCCCCGGCCGCCCCTCACCCACCAACGTGAACCGGCGCTGGAACCGCACGATGTTGGACTCCTCCCCCAACACCCCGCTCCACTGCGGATCCAACAACCACGACGTACACGTGGCCACCACCGGATCAAACCCCAGGTGCTCCCGGGCGAACCCCCGAGCCCGCCCCAGCGCCCCCTCCACCGACACCGGATCCAACCCGCCCGTGGGAATGTGCAACCGCAGAGCCATCTCCCCCCGGCCCATCCCCGGACCCAACCCCGCGGCCTCCTCCTCCGAGTACCACTCCACACCGCCCTGGTCCACCAACAGGCCGGGCTCGAACTGCAGACCACCCAACCAGTACAAACGCCCACGGAACTGCGCCGCCACCCACGCCGCCGTCTCCAGGCCCAACCGGCCGAACATCCGACGCGACCGCGCCACCTGCACACCCACGTCAGCCAACGTCGCCGCCGTCACCGACCGCTCCACACCCAACGCACCATGCGCCTCGAACTGCGCCGGCACCCGCGCCGCGAACGCCCACAACGACGCCACCCGCACCCGCGGATCCTCCGCCTCCACCAACGCCGGCCAGTCCCGCCACTCCCCCACCGGCAATTCCGCGTCCGCGCACAACCGCCGGTACATGCACCCCACCAGATGCCACAACTCCGGCGGCCACTCCCCCCACGGCGCACCCGAACCCGGCCACAGCGCCTCCACCTCGGCCCGGTCCACCGCATCCAACGCGAACAGATCCAACACCCGAGCCGCCTCGGCCCCCACCGGAACCTCCAGAGCCCTCACCGGCTCCGGCAAACGCTCCGCCTCCTCCAGCCACGCACGCACATCCGCGCCCAGACCGAACCGTTCCACCACAGCGACGCTATCCATCCCCACATCATGGCCAACCTCCACCACACACGCCAGTGAGGCAGGCCTCACAGGTGGGCATAGTGTTGACATACCGCCAACACCACCCCACCGACCGAAAACGAGGACCACCACCGATGCCCGTGCCCGACCCGGCGCACCACGTCCGCGACTGGCTCGCCACCTACGACACCCCCACCACATCGGTGGCCCACCTCCTCTGCGACCGCCACACCCCCCACACCACCGCCACCACCGAGATCGGCCCCACCCTGGCCGCCACCACCCTCACCTTCGGCGAACTCACCGAACGCTCCCGCGCCCTCGCCGCCGGACTCGCCGACCTGGGCATCACCACCGGCGACCGCGTCGCCACCCTCATCCCCAAGGGCACCGACCTCACCGTCACCGCCCTGGCCGCCTGGCGCCTGGGAGCCGTCCTGGTCCCCCTGCTGTCCTCCCTCGCCCCCTCCGCCATCACCGAACGCCTCACCGACTCCCACGCCCGCCTGATCGTGTGCGACGCCGAATACCGCACCAAACTCGACCCAGGCCCCCACACCACCCCCTCCCCCACCCCGCACATCGTCACCACCGGCACCCACCCCCTGCGCGAGGGCGACCACACCCTGACCGGCCTCACCGAACACGGCGCCACCCTCCCGCCCGTGACCGACACCGCGGTCGGCGGCGACGGCCTCCTCGCCATCGTCTACGTCTCCAGCGTCATCGGCCCACCCCGCGGCGTACGCGTACCCGTACGCGCCCTGGCCGCCATGCACGCCTACCACCACTACGGCCTGGGCGTGGACGACGACGACGTGTACTGGAACACCGCCGACCCCGGCTCCGCCTACGGCCTCTACCACGGCCTCATCTCGCCCCTGCTCGCCGGACACGGCTCCCTGGCCCTGCGCGCCGGGTTCTTCGACCCCGAACTCACCCTCGACGTCCTGGGCATCCACGGCGTCACCAACCTGGCCGCCGACCCCACCACCTACCGCACCCTGCGCGCCGCCACCAAGACACTGCCCCCCGAGGTGATGGTCCAGCGCCTGGCCAGCGCCGGTGAACCCCTGGCCCCCGACGTCATCGACTGGGCCACCGACATCTTCGGCGTACCGGTACACGATCACTACGGCCAGACCGAACTGGGCTGGTGCGTGGGCATCCCCAACGGTGACACCGGCCAGGACACCTCCCCGCCGCCCGGAGCGATCGGCCCCGCGCTGCCCGGCTGGCGGGTCGAGGTCCTGGAGGCCATCTCCGACGACCCCGCTCCCCCCGGCACCTACGGGCGCATCGCGGTGGACCTGGAGCACAGCCCGCTGGCGTGGTTCGACGGCTACGTCGGCCACGAGGGCGCCTCACAGGTGCGCTTCACCCCCGACCACGCCTACTACCTGACCGGGGACACCGGGATCCGGGACCGCGAGGGCTCCCTGTTCTTCTCCACCCGCGACGACGGCGCGATCCTGACCTACGGCTACCGGATCGGCCCCACCGAGGTGGAGTCGGCGCTCAACGCCCACCCGGCGGTGGAGGAGTGCGGGGTCTACTCGATCCCCGACGAGCTCGCCGGGCAGGTCATCGGCGCACGCGTGGTCCTGGCCCCGGGCCGGGAGGCGACCCCGGAGCTGGCCGAGGAGCTCAAGGAGTGGGTACGCGCCCGGATCGCCGAGCACGCGGCCCCGCGGGTGGTGGACTTCGTGGACGAGCTGCCCAGGACGGCCTCGGGCAAGATGCGGCGGGCCCGCCTGCGGTGAGCCCGGGAGCGCCCCGCTCCCCCGAGCTCGCCGCTCCCTGCTCGCCGGCGGTGCTGCGGCGCCCCGGTCGGTCGGGCGGGCCCCGGGTGGTCAGGGGACGAGTTCGTCCACGCGGGCGGCCAGGGCCATGTCCTTGTCGGTCACGGCGCCCTCGGAGTGGGTGCTCAGGGCCAGGTGCAGGGTGTTGTACCTGATGTCGATGTCGGGGTGGTGGTCGGCCTGCTCCGCGGCCTGGGCGATCTCGTTGACCAGGGCGATGGCGGCGGCGAAGTCGGGCAGGCGGACGGTGCGATGGATGGCGGGTACGTCGGGATCCAGCTCCCAGTCGGTGAGCCGGGCGAGACCGTCGCGGACCTGGTCCTCGGTGAGCTTCATGGTGGCTCCTCTCCCCCGTGGCCGGTCACGGCCGCTCCGGCGACCGTGACCGCTCGTGTGGTCTGCAGCGGGCGTTTCCGGAGCTACCTACCCCCCGTGAGGTGTCCGATCACGCTCGGGCCGGATCTGGGGTTGTCGGTGCGGCGGAGCCGCTCCTTTATTTCTCATAGCTTTTTGTTCTGAAAAACACTCACCTTTACTACGTAGATCCTTAGTAGGTTCGTGTTACCAAGCTGAGGCCCGCCCCCTGACCTGCGCAAACCCCTCCCACATCGGCTCCACCACACCCCCGAGGCTTGCGAAATCCCCCGCAGGACGGTTCACTCTGGGGAACTCCGGCCCTCCCCCGCCCGGCGGACGCACCCCCGATCAACGCCCGCCTCTCCCCCCGGAAGCGAGCCCATGCCCCACCAGAAGCGCCGGTCGCTTCGCGCCCGCATGATCACGCTGGTCCTCATCCCCAGCACCGTGCTGCTCGTCCTGTGGTCCGCCTTCACCGCCCTGCTGGTCAACGACATCCGCGAACTGCGCACCACCGCCGCCCTCACCGAACAGGTCGGCACCCCCGTCGTCGAGGCCATCGGCGCCCTGCAACGCGAACGCCGCACCACCATGGACTCCGCCCGCGGCTCCAGAAGCACCGCCATCGCCCTGAGCCGCGCCCGCCGCGAGACCGACGAGGCCGTGGAGGCTCTCAGGCAGAGCCTCGAGGGGTTCGACAGCGACGACCTGCCCGAACAGACCACGGACTTCCAGAGGTCGCTCAGCCGGCTCGACGCGCACCGCGCCCGGGTGGACGTCACCTTCCCCTCCGGCCTCACCCTGCAGAACACCGCCACCGTCTACACCGAGATCATCGAGCGGGGACTGCGCGTGTGGGACGCCCAGGTCGAACGCGCCGACCCCGCACAGGTCCCCCACCTGCGCTCCCTGACCTCGCTGATGCGCACCCGCGAACTCCTCAACCAACAGGACACCGTCCTGGCCCACGCGGTGGCCACCAACACCTTCTCCTCGCGGGCCCACGCCCAGTTCGCCGCGGCCGCCGGAGCCCAGCACTACACCTGGGACCGTGTCGGCGCCGAGCTGAGTCAGGAGGACGGCGAGGAGTACGTGATGCTGGAGTCCTACTCCGCCCTGCAGCGCATCTACCAGCTCCAGGAGAGCATCATCGCCATGCCCATCCGGGGCACCGACACCATCCCGGTCAACGCCACCGCCTGGCAGGGCGCCGCCGAGGCCGTGGACGCACGCATGCGCGGCGTCGAACAGGGCCAGATCGACCACGTCACCGCCTTCAGCCACACCCAGTCCACGGAACTGCGCAACAGCGTCCTGCTGATGAGCGTGCCCGCCCTGGTCGCGGCACTGGCCTCCTCCGCGATCGCGGTGGGCGGCACCCAGCGCCTGGGACGGCGGCTGCAGGAGCTGCGCACGGCCACCCTGGAACACGCGCGGGTGCGCCTGCCGGAGGTGACCGCGCGGCTGCGCGCGGGCGGCAGCGTGGACGTGGACGCCGAGGTGCCCCGGCTGCGCGTGGAGCGCAGCGACGAGATCGGGCAGGTGGCCGAGGCCTTCAACGACGCCCAGCGCGCTGCGGTGGCGGCCGCCGTGGAGGAGGCGCAGGTACGCGCCGGCGTACGCAACATGTTCCGCAACATCGCCCGGCGCACCCAGGCCCTGGTCCACCGGCAGCTGGGGCTGCTGGACACCCTCGAACGCGGCGAGACCGACCCCAAGGTCCTGGAGGCGCTCTTTCGCATCGACCACTTCAGCACCCAGCTGCGGCGCAACGCCGAGAACCTGATGCTGCTGAGCGGGGACGCCCCGGTACGGCGGGGACTGGCACCGGTGCGGCTGCACGAGGCGGTCCGGGCGGCGGCGAGCGAGATCGAGGACTACGCGCGGGTGCGGATGCTGGCGCTGCCGCAGGTGGCGCTGCGCGGCGAGGTGGGCTCGGACACGGTACGGCTGCTGGCCGAACTGCTGGAGAACGCCACCTCCTTCTCCCCACCGGGCACGGAGGTCACGGTGCGGGGCCGGGCCGCCGAGGACGGCGGCTACGCGCTGGAGGTGGAGGACCAGGGTCTGGGGATGGCCCAGGCCCAGCTGGAGGCGGCCAACGTGCTGCTGGCGGACCCGCCGCGCTTCGACCTGGCCACGATACGCGAGGACTCCCAGCTGGGACTGTTCGTGGTGGCCACCATCGCGGCACGGCACGGGTTCGAGGTGACGCTGCGGGCCTCGGAGTCCCGGGGCACGCGCGCGGTCGTGGTCGTGCCCGAGCAGGCACTGGTCCCCGAGCCCCGGCGCACGCAGGCCGTGGAGGCCACGGGACCGCACCGGCGGCTGGACATCGCGGGCGCCTCCACGGGCGGGGTGGACACCCTCCCCGCCACCCCCCGGGTTGAGGAGTCCGCACCGGGCTCCCCACCGCCTCCCCACTCCCCCGAACCCTCCCGGGCAACGGCTCCCGCGTCGGCCGAGGCCCCCCTCTCCGGCGGAGGGGCCGACGGCGCCCGGGGCGCCACCACACGGCTACAGGCCGCCGAGGAGCCACGGGAGACCTCACAGGAGACCTACAAGGGCCTGCCCCGGCGGCGGCGCAAGAGCGCGGCCCCCGCCCCACCGGCTCCCCCCGCCCCGCCGGCGCGGAGGGGAGCGGAGGACGACCAGCGGCCGCTGTCGGAGATCCGGTCGATGATGAGTGCTTTCCAGGCCGGGACACTGCGCGCACGCGCCGGGTCCGGGGAGTGGAACGAGGACGGGGGGCGCGACGCGCACCCCCATGAGAGCTCGAAAGGGTGATGTCGATGACGGCGGACGCCGCGGCGCAGGGCCGCACCAGCGACGCTGGTGCCGTGCAGGAGCGGTCCCCGGCCAGGACGCTGGACTGGCTGCTGGGCGATCTGGTGGAGCGGGTGGCGGGGGCACAGCACGCGCTGCTGCTGTCGGCGGACGGGCTGCTGCTGTCGGCCTCGCCCGACCTGGACCACGAACGCGGTGAACGCCTGGCGGCGATCGCCTCGGGGTTCGCCAGCCTGGCCCGCGGGGCCCGCGGACAGCTGGGAGCCTCCGAGGTGCGCCAGACGGTGGTGGAGATGGACAATGTGTTCTTCTTCGTGCTGGCGGCCGGACGGGGCGCCTCGCTCGCCCTGGTGACCGAGTCCACGTGCGACATGGGCCAGGCCGCCTTCGAGGTGAACCGCCTGGTACGCCAGGTGGGGCCGCACCTGTCGGCGCTGCCCCGACGCGGTGGCAGGGGCGGAGGGGGGTGAGCCCGTGGAGGCGGTACCGCCCGGGCGGGACCCCGGGCAGGAGTGGTCCTTCGAGTCGAGCCTGATCCGGCCCTACTCGCTGACGGGCGGGCGTACACGCCCCTCGCGCTCGGACTTATCGATGACGTCGCAGGTCGTGGCGGTCCCGTCGGTGTCGCAAGAGCAGATGGACCCGGAGGTGGAGTTGATCCTGTCGCTGTGCGCGCGGCCGGTCTCGGTGGCCGAGGTGGCCTCGCGGTCGGGTTTCCCGTTGGGCGTGGTGCGGATCCTGCTGGCCGACCTGTTGGACCAGGGGTACGTGATGGTGCATACCTCGGACTGGGAACGGCGGCGCCCGGACGCCGGGACGCTGCGTTCGGTGCTGGAGCGGATCCGGCAGCTGTGAGGTGGAAGTGGTGTGACGTGGAGTGGATGGGGCGTTGGTCGTGATGGGCGCCGAGGGCGCGGGACCGGTTCCCGACACCTTGAAGATCGTGGTCGCGGGAGGTTTCGGGGCGGGTAAGACCACCCTGGTCTCAGCGGTGAGCGAGGTGGAGTCGCTGCACACCGAGGAGCTGATGACCTCCGAGAGCGTGGGTGTGGACGACCTGGACGGTGTGGAGGGCAAGGCCACCACGACGGTGGCGCTGGACTTCGGACGGATCACGCTGGACGGGTCGACGGTGGTGTACCTGTTCGGCACACCGGGCCAGCGGCGGTTCTCGTTCATGTGGGAGGAGCTGACCGAGGGGGCGCTGGGCGCGGTGGTCCTGGCCGACACCCGCCGCCTGGCGGACTCCTTCGACGCGATCGACTTCTTCGAGTCGCGCCGGGTGCCTTTCGTGGTGGCGGTGAACTGCTTCGACGGGCAGCGCACGCACCGGGCCGACGACGTGCGTGTGGCCCTGGACGTGGAGGAGCGGGTACCGCTGCTGCTGTGCGACGCACGGGACCGGGAGTCGGTCAAGGAGGTGCTGACGGAGCTGGTGGCGCTGGTGCTGCGGCTGGAGCTGTCGGGCGCCTGAGCGCGAGGGGGCGAACGCGAGGCGGGTGGGTTCGGCGGGAGTGCGCCGGGCCCACCCGCGTGCCGGGGCCGGGTGCGCTCAGCGCACGCCGCGGCGGCGGTCCACGGGCACGATCATCGGGGTGTGGGTCTCGGGGTCGTCGATGACCCGCACCGGCAGGCCGAAGACCTCCTCCACCAGTTCGGCGGTGACGACGGTGGCCGGATCGCCCTCGGCGACGATGGCGCCCTCCTTCATCACGATGAGGTGGGTGGCGTAGCGGCAGGCGTGGTTGAGGTCGTGCAGGACCGCCACCAGGGTGTGGCCGCGCTCGGCGTGCAGATCGGCGCACAGGTCGAGCATGTCCATCTGGTGGGCGATGTCGAGGTAGGTGGTGGGCTCGTCCAGCAGCAGCAGGGGCGTCTGCTGGGCCAGGACCATGGCCAGCCACACGCGCTGGCGCTGGCCGCCGGAGAGCTCGTCCACCGAGCGATCGGCCAGGTCGAAGACCCCGGTGGCCTCCATGGCCTCGGCGACCACGGCCTCGTCCTGCTTGGACCACTGGCGCAGGAACCCCTGGTGGGGGAAGCGGCCGCGGGCCACCAGGTCGGCCACGCCGATGCCGTCGGGGGCGATGGAGCTCTGCGGGAGCAGGCCCAGGCGGCGGGCGACCTCCTTGGCGGGATAGGAGCTGATGACCTGCCCGTCCAGGTGCACGCTGCCCCGCGCGGGCCTGAGGGTGCGTGAGAGCGCCCGCAGCAGGGTGGACTTGCCGCAGGCGTTGGGCCCCACGATCACCGTGAAGGAGTTGTCCGGGACGGTGACGGCCAGGTCCTGGGAGATGACGCGCTGCTCGTAGGCCAGGGTGAGGTCCTTCCCGTGGAGGCGGGAGGCGGCGTCGGCTGGAGTGGTCATGGTTCTTCCTCGGTCTCGCTCAGGCACGTCCGCCGCGCCATTCGGTGTACAGCAGCCAGATCAGGTAACTGCCGCCGATGACGGCGGTGACCACGCCGGCGGGCAGCTGGACGGGGGCCAGGGCGCGCAGGGCGACCAGGTCGGCGACCACGAGCAGGGCCGCCCCCATCAGGGCGGAGCCGACCAGGGTGGTGCCCCCGGTGCGCGCCAGGCGCCGGGCCAGCTGGGGCGCGGCCAGGGCGACGAAGCCGATGGGGCCCGCCACCGCGATGGCGGCGCCGGTCAGGGCGCTGGCCGCGGCCAGCGCGGTGAGCTGGGTGGCCTGGGTGGACACCCCCAGCCCGCGTGCGGTCTCCTCCCCCAGCTCCATGAAGCGCAGCCGCTTCCCCTGGGCGAGCAGGACCGGGCCCAGCAGGGCCAGGCAGACCCACACGGCGGCGACCTCGCCCCAGCCGCGTCCGTTGAGGCTGCCGATCATCCAGATCTGGGCGCCCAGTGCGTCGGTGAGCTCGGCACGGGTCAGGAGGTAGTCGCGCACCGAACCGAGCATGGCGGACACGCCGATACCGACCAGGACCAGGCGGTAGCCCTGGACACCGTTCTTCATGGCCAGCAGGTAGACCACGGCGGCGGTGAGCAGCCCTCCGGCGATGGCGCCCAGGGAGACGGCCAGGCGCCCGGCACCGAGGACCAGGATCGCGGTGACGGCCCCCGTGGCGGCACCCGAGGTGAAACCGATGATGTCGGGGCTGCCCAGGGCGTTGCGCGACAGGCTCTGGAAGACGGCTCCGGCGATGCCCAGGGCGGCCCCCACGCCGATCGCGGTCAGGGCGCGGGGCAGGCGCACCCCCTGGACGAAGAACACGTCGAGGCGCTCCCCGTGGCCGAAGATGGCGCCGGGGACGGCCTCCAGGGGGATCTCGTAGTCGCCCACGGAGACCGACACCACCAGCACCAGGGCGCTCAGGAGGGCCAGGGCGAGGCAGACCGCGAGGGTGCGCGGACGTACCAGCAGGGACAGGCGTTCGCCGAACAGGCGCAGGGCGAAGGACCCGCGGGGCGTGCTGCGGCCCCTGGTCCCGGGGCGGCGCGGTGGGGCCAGGGTGTCACTCAAAGCTGGGCCATCCTTCTGCTGCGGACCAGGGCGATGAACAGGGGCGCCCCGACGAGGGCGGTGATGATGCCGACCTCCAGTTCGGAGTCGGGCAGGACGACGCGGCCCAGGACGTCGGCCGCGGTGAGCAGGACGGCGCCCAGGACCGCGGAGTAGGGCAGCAGCCAGCGCTGGTCGGGGCCGGTGATCAGGCGTGCGGCGTGCGGGATGACCAGGCCGACGAACCAGATGGGTCCGGCGGCCGCGGTGGCGGCGCCGCACAGCAGGATGACCGCCACGGCGGTGACGGTGCGGACGAGGGGGATGTTGGCGCCCAGGGTGGCGGCCAGGTCGTCGCCCAGGGCGACGGCGTTGAGGGAGGGCCCCAGGCACAGGGTGAGGACGACGCCCGCGACCAGGAAGGGGGCGACCTGCCAGAAGACGTCGAGGTCGCGGCCGGTCAGGGAGCCGACCTGCCAGAAGCGGATGCGGTCGAAGACGAACTCGTTGAGGACGAAGACGCCGTGGATCAGGCCCTGGAGGACGACGGTCACGGCGGTTCCGGCCAGGGCCAGGCGGACGGGAGTGGCGCTGGCGCGCCCGCGTGAGCCCAGGGCGTAGACGGCGACGGCGGCCAGGGCCGCGCCGACGAAGGCCGGCCAGACGTGGGCGGTGCCGGTGGAGCCGAGGGCCAGGGTGGTGAGGACCACGGCCGCGGCGGCGCCGGAGTTGACGCCGAGGATGCCGGGTTCGGCCAGCGGGTTGCGGGTCAGAGCCTGCATGAGGGCTCCGGCCAGGCCCAGGGCGGCGCCGACGAAGACGCCGATGACGGTACGGGGCACGCGCAGGCTGCGGATGACGTCGTGGTCGTAGGAGCCGTCGTAGGCGGTCAGGGCGGCCCAGACGTCGGCGACGGGGATGGGTTTGGTACCGACGGTGACGCTGAGCAGGGTGCACATGGCGAGGACGCCCAGGGCTGCGAGAAGCCCGATGGGGCGGATGATGCGCCGGGTGGGTGTGGGGCGCGTGAGGGTGGGCGCGCGCAGGGCCACGGCTTCCCCGTTCGTCGTTGCGTGGGCGGTGTGCGGGCTGGCCCCGGGTGGGGGCAGCCCTCTGGCGGCACCGGTGAGAGACCGTGTGCCAACTAGGACAGGCTAGCCTTACCTACGCCCTGTTCGCACAGAAGGGTTCCTTTTTCCCTGTTTCGTCGTGTTCCACGCGTGCCCTGGTCACACCGGTCGCACTCCCCCACCGGAGCCGCCCGCACCGCGTTCGGGGCCCCAGGGACCGCGGGTGGTGCCGCAGCCGCACGGCCGGGCGCGTTCGTGGATCCTTCGGTGCTCCCGTCCTCCCCGGCCGACGCGCCGGACCCCGCCGGTGGGCCCCGGGCGGGCCGGTGGTTCCCCTCCCCCGGCCCTCAGGCGAAGATGTCCCAGCCCATGCGCGCCAGCAGGGCCAGGACGACCACGAGCAGGACGGTGCGGACGAAGCCCGATCCGCGCCGCAGGGCCATGCGGGCGCCGATCTGGGCGCCGATGATGGTGCAGATGGCCAGGCCCAGGCCCAGCAGCCAGTCGATGTGGCCGCCCAGGGCGAAGACGGTGAGCGCGCCGAGGTTCGTGCACACGTTGACGATCTTGGCCGAGGCCGAGGCCGAGACGAAGTCCATGCCGATGACGGCGGTGAAGGCGACGATGAGGAAGACGCCGGTGCCGGGGCCGATGAGGCCGTCGTAGAAGCTCACGCCGAGCCCGGCCAGGGCGACGGCGGCCAGGACGCGGTTGCGGGTGCGCAGGCTCGGGTCGGTCGCGGCGCCCATCGCGGGGCGGAAGTAGACCATGAGGGCCACCCCGGCCAGCACGACCATGATGACGGGCTTGAGGACGTCGGCGGTGAGCGCCGCGGCCATGGCGGCGCCCAGGCCCGAGCCCAGCAGGGCCAGGGCCGCGGTGGGCACGACCAGGCGCCGGTCGATCCTGACCTTGCGGGCGTAGGCGATGGCGGCGGAGGTGGTGCCGAAGACGGCGCCGAGCTTGTTGGTGCCCAGCAGGGTGGCCAGGGGCGTGGTGGGTGCGGCGACCAGCAGGGCGGGCAGCAGCAGGAGGCCGCCTCCGCCGACGACGGCGTCGACCCAGCCCGCGGCGACGCCGACCAGCAGGAGCAGCCCGAGGATCTCGGGGTCCATCTACCGCACGCGCCTGAGGGAAGAGGTGGTCATGGGTTCTTTTCGTGGCGGGGACGGGGGGTGTTGTCCGGATGAGCTTATCGCTCGTTCGGTGGTTTCCTCTTCGTCAGAGTCCCTTTGTGATGAACAGAAGGAAGCATCACCTGTACTAAGTAGATTCGTAATGGTGGGAAGGGAAGCGGCGACGTCCGGGATCAGGGGACGCCGCCGCCGTCTGCGGACCCGGTCAGAACCGGGAGCGCTCGAACCAGGCCCGTGCCTGGTCCAGCGTCTCGGGGGCCACCTGGTGTCCCCCCGGGTGCTCGTGCTCCTCCACCCGCGCTCCCCTGTCCTCCAGTTGGGAGGCCAGCAGGCGCGCCTGGTCGATGGTGGTGACGGGATCGCTCACCCCCGAACCCAGGAAGACCCGGGTCCCGGACAGGTCCACCGGGTCGGGCTCGCGCCCCTGCAGCGGCGCCCCGGCCGCGAACAGGGCCGCACCGCACAGCAGGCGGGGATGGAGCAGCAGCAGGGCCGCGCCGGTGTTGGCGCCGTTGGAGAAGCCGCTGACCACGATCCGCCCCGGGTCCAGGTCGTAGGCGCGGGTGGCGGCGGTGACGAAGCCGGCGAGTTCGGCGGTACGCGTGATGAGGTCCTCGACGTCGAAGACCCCCTCGCGCAGACGGCGGAACCAGCGGTTCATGCCGTTCTCGTCCACCTTGCCGCGCGGCGAGAGCAGGGCCGCGCCGGGCGCCAGGGCCCGACCCAGGGGCAGCAGGTCGTTCTCGTCGGCGCCGGTGCCGTGGAGCAGCAGCAGGGTGGGCGCGTCCGGCTCGGCGGCCGGGGTGAAGACGTGGACGAAGTCGTCGGTGGTGGTCACTGGTCGACCTCCACGGCGGGCAGGCGGGCGGCGATCTGTTCGCGGTCGGGCTCCAGCCACGGCGGGAGCCTGAGGGAGCGCCCCAGCTCCAGCAGCGGCTCGTCGTAGTCGAAGCCGGGCCCGTCGGTGGCGATCTCCAGCAGGACCCCGCCGGGTTCGCGGAAGTAGATGGAGGTGAAGTAGCAGCGGTCGCGGATCTCGGTGACGCCCACGCCGTCCTCCTCCAGCCTCTGGCGCCAGGCCTCCTGGACGGGTCCGTCGGGGGCCCGGTAGGCGACGTGGTGGACGGTCCCGGCCGCGACCAGTCCGCGCTGCTCCCGGGGCCGGGCCAGGACGTCGACGATGGTGCCCACCCCCTGCCCGGAGGCGTTGGTGTGGAAGCGCAGTCGGTCGCCCTCCTCATCGACCAGGCGGAAGCCGAGCTGGTCGCCCAGCATCTCCACGGTGCCCTCCACCTCGTGTTCGGTCAGGGTGACGGCGCGGATGCCGCGGATGGCGTGCTCGGTGGGCACCGCTCCTCCGTCCCAGGGGTCGGTGTCGTGGTGGTCGGCGCTGGCGGCGAGCTCGATGACCAGCCCGTCGGGGTCGCGCAGGGCGAGCACGTCCTCCTCCCCGCGCTCGGTGGGGCGGGTGGCCTCCACGCCCAGGGCGGACAGGTGCTCGGCCCACCAGCCCAGGGAGCCCTCGGGGACGGAGAAGGTCGTGGTGGTGGCCTGTCCCGCGCCGATACGCCCCGGGGGCGCGTCGGGCCAGGGGAAGAAGGTCATGATGGTGCCGGGGTTGCCCGCCCGGTCGCCGTAGTAGAGGTGGTAGGTCTCGGGCGCGTCGAAGTTGACCGTGCGCTTGACCATGCGCATCCCCAACGCGTTGAGGTAGAAGTCGGCGTTGGCCTGGGGATCGCTGGCGATCGCGGTCACATGGTGGATTCCCGCGGGGCGCACGTCCATGTTCTCACCCTCCGTCGAGGTCGCCGGTGTACCTGTCGACCAATGTAGTTTATTTTTAAACTATTCCGTCCGTGTTGTCTCCTCCCACCCTTGCCCGGCGCGCGCCGTGGAACAAGCAGGACCGCCCGTGTCGCGCCTTCCGGGCCGCCGCGCCGCCGACCCGGTGCGGGACGGCGGCGCGGGCCCCGTCCCTCACACGGGTGCGTCCAGCCTGCAGTAGGGGGTGCCGAAGCGCTCGTCCGAGAGCACCCGCGCCCGCACCCCGAACACCTCACGCAGCACCGGCTCGGTGACCACCTCCCGCGGGGTGCCCTGCGCGGCGATCCGGCCCCGGCGCAGCGCCACGATCCGGTCGGCGTAGCGGGCCGCGTGGTCCAGGTCGTGCAGCACCATGACCACGGTCAGCTCCTCACCGAAGGCGGCCACCAGTTCCAGGACCTCCAGTTGGTGGCGCACGTCCAGATAGGTGGTGGGCTCGTCCAGCAGCAGCACGGGGCTCTGCTGGGCCAGGGCCAGGGCCAGGCGCACCCGCTGGCGTTCCCCACCCGAGAGGGTCTCCAGGGAGCGGTCGGCCAGGGCCGCCACCCCGGCGCGTTCCATGGCCGAACGGGTGGCCCCGTCCTCGGCCTCGTTGAGCATGCCCAGGACTCCCCGGTGGGCGAAGCGGCCCTGGCGGACCAGGCGGCGCACCGTCATCCCGTGCACGGGGGGCAGGGACTGGTGCAGGACCGCCACCCGCCGGGCGACCTCCCTGCGCGACATCCCGGCCAGGTCCCGCCCCTCCAGCAGCACACGCCCCCGGCCCGGACGCAGCGTGCCCGCCAGGAGCCGGAGCAGGGTGGACTTGCCGCAGCCGTTGCGGCCGACCAGGGCCAGGGTCTGCCCGACGGGCACGTGCAGGTCGATGCCGCCGAGCACGGGGGCCTCGGCGGCCCCGTAGCCGAACGAGACCCCCTCGACCCGGTAGACGGTGCCGGTGTTCACACAGGACTCCTTGTCAGGCGGTGGGGGTGTGGCGGCGCAGCGCCCACACCAGCAGGACGGCCCCGCCCACGGCGGTGACCGAACCGGCGGGCAGGCCCAGCCGCTGGGTGTGGGCGGTGGCCGGGACCAGGGTGGTGACCGCCTGGGCCAGGGCGTCGGCGCCCGCGACCACCCCGGCGCCGACCAGGGCGCACAGCACCACCAGTTGGCGGGGACGCCGGCCGACCAGGGCGGTGGCGATCAGGGGGGCGATGAGTCCGACGAACCCCAGCACGCCGACCACGGCGACCGCGGCCGAGGCCAGCAGGACCGCGCACCCCAGGGCGGCCAGCCGGGCCGGCGCGGGTGCCAGGCCCAGGGCCGAGGCGTGTTCGTCTCCGCCGTGGAGGATCTCCAGGACCGGGGAGCAGAGCCAGGCCAAGGCGATACCGGCGAGCGCCCAGGGGGCCAGGAGCGCCAGGTGGGAGGTGGTCATGCCCGTCAGGGAGCCGGTGAGCCAGCGCATCGCCCCCGCGGCCTCGGCCTGGCTCAGGACGAGCAGGATGGCGTTGGCCCCGGACAGGGCCACGCCCACGATGACGCCGTTGACGGTGAGCCACACCGGGTCGGCGCGGCGGCGCCCGGCCAGCAGCCACAGCAGCGCTCCCCCGGCCAGGCCGCCGAGCATGGCGGCCACGACGGTGGTGTGGGCCTGCCCCGAGGCCAGGCCCAGGCGCAGGGCCACCAGGACGCCCAGGACCGCTCCGCCACCGACCCCGGTGAGCTCTGGTGAGGCCAGGGGGTTGCGCAGGGTGGTCTGCAGCAGCAGCCCGGACACGCCCAGGGCGGCTCCGGCCAGCAGGGCGATCCCGGCGCGGGGCAGGCGCAGCCCCCACAGGATGCGTTCCCCGACCGGGTCGGTGCCCTCCAGGGTGGCCGCCGCCCACAGCTGGTCCGGTGCCAGGCCGCGCCCGGTGAGCAGCTGGCCCAGCGCGGCCAGCAGCGCCGCGGCCAGCAGCAGGGCGGTGAGCGCCGCGAACCGGCGCCGATGGCCCCGGGGCGGTGGCGTGACGGTGTCCGCACCCGCCGTGGGGGCGTGGGCGGCCGGGGTGGTGGGGGCGCTCACCGGCCGCCTCCCCGTGCCTGTTCCCCGGCACGTCCGCGCAGCAGCACCAGGCCGCCGACCACGCCCACGGTTCCGGTGAAGGCGCCCAGCGGCAGCTCGATCGGGTGCACCAGGGTGCGGGAGGCCAGGTCGGCGGCGACCGTGACGGTGGCGCCCAGCAGGACCGCGCAGGCCATCCGTGAGGCCGGTGGGGCGAGCGGGGCCAGGCGGCGCGCGAGCATGGGGGCCAGGAACCCGACCCAGGCGACCGGTCCGCAGGCGGCGACCACCACCGCCACCAGGGCCGCGGCCACCGCCAGGACCACGGCGCGGGCGGTGCGCGGGCGCATACCCAGGGCCGATGCGCCGTCGTCGCCCAGGGCCAGCACCCCGAGCAGGGGCAGGCACAGCACGACCGCCGGCGCGGCCAGGCCCAGCCACGGCGCCACCAGGGCGACGTCGTCCCAGTCGGCGCCCACCAGCGAGCCCATCAGGTAGCGCAGCACCAGGCCGAGCCGGAACTGGTCGGCCATGCTGGTGACGGCGTAGACCACCCCGGTCAGGGCGGTGGAGACGGCGGCGCCGGTGAGCAGCATGGAGTCGGCCGCGCGGGCGCGCCGGGCGGCCAGCAGGCACACCGAGCCGCCCGCCACTCCCCCGGCCAGGGCCGCCGCGGGCAGCAGCGGCGCGGCCAGGGGCAGGGAGAAGACGGTGATGGTGGCGACCACGGCCGCCGCCCCGGCCGAGACTCCCAGGAGTTCGGGGACGGCCAGGGGGTTGCGCAGGGCCTCCTGGAGCAGGAGCCCGGCGGCCCCGAGGGCGGCCCCGGCCAGCAGGCCCAGCAGCAGGCGCGGGAGCCGGATCTGCGTCAGGACCACCGATTCCAGGGTGTCACCGGTCAGGGCGGCGGGCAGGTGGGCGGGGGCGATGACGGGGCGGCCCAGGCACAGTGCGGCCAGGCCGACCGCGGCCAAGGCCGCCCCGAGCAGCAGGGCGCCCGCCCAGGTCGGCGGCGCGGTGTGCGGCGCGGGCACCCGCCCCCGGAGGCGGGGCGGGCACCGGGTGGTGGATGTTCCCGGGCTCATGGGCGGGTGAGTTCCATGGCGTCGCCGATGACGACGGACAGGGCGCGGGTGCCGCGTCCGGTGGCCCAGGGGGCGAGGTCGACCTCGTGGACGCCGCCGTTGCGCACGGCGGTGATCCGGTTCCAGACAGGGTCGTCGGCGAACTGCTCGGTGAGGGTGGCGTCCTCGGGCGAGAAGATGAAGGACTCCAGGAAGATCACGTCGGGGTCTCCGGCCAGGATCTCCTCCATGGAGTAGTCGGAGCCGCCCGCCTGGTGGCCGCCCGTGGCGCGGTCCTGCCAGTGGTAGTCGAAGATCTCGTCGAGCAGGCCGCCGACGATGGAGCCCCGGGAGTCGACCTGGAAGCTTCCGTCGCTGCCGTAGAGGACGATCGGGGTGAGCTCGTCCTGGCCGGTCTCGGCGGCGGTGGCCTGGGCCTGGGACAGGGTGTCGTAGAAGGCCTGTTCCGCGGCCGCCTGCTCCTCGCTCCGGTCGACCAGGGCGGCCACGGCCCGCAGGTAGCCGACGGAGTCCTGCCAGCTGCGCGCGTCGGTGAGCCAGACGGTGGTGGTCTCCGACAGGGCGGGGACCAGACCCTCGTGGCTTCCGGCCAGGCCGATGACCAGGTCGGGCTCCTGGCGCAGGATCTCCTCCACGTCCTCGCCACCGAACCCGCCGGGGATGACGGGAACGCCGTGGTCCGCTCCCAGGTAGGCGGGGTGGGCGAGCAGGTCGGGGCTGGTGGTGGCGGTCGGCTCCAGGCCGAGTTCGACCAGGATGTCGTCGCACAGGGCGACGAGGCAGACGACGCGCTCGGGTACCGCGTCGAGCTCGACGGCGGTGCCGCGCGGGTCGGTGACGCTCAGCGAGGCCTGGACGGGTTCGGCGGTCAGGGCGGCGGCCCGGACCGGTTCCCCGCCGCCGTCGGCGTCCTCGGGGGCGGGGGCGGGGGCGGAGCAGGCGGCGAGGGTGAGGGCGCATGCCGTGGCGGGCACGGCGAGGGAGCGTCGGAAATTCATGATGGAAATGATTATCGCAATCGTTTCGGTATGTCCAGTGGAGTGCCGGGCGGGGGCCCCAGGGCGAGCGCGTGCAGGACGCGGAACCTGCCCCCCGGCACGGCCAGGACGGTGTCCGTCCAGCAGCCCACCGGCCGCACCGGGCACCGGCGCAGGGTGGCCGCCAGCCAGGCGGCATGGGCCGCCGCGCCCGCCCCGACGTGCTCCGGGAGTGTGTGCGGCCCGGCCTCGGCGGATCCGAGCAGGAGCAGGAGCCCCTCGGCCAGGGCCACGCGCGGCTGGCCGCACGAGCGCGGCACCAGGTCGGCGAGGACCCCGGAGTGGGTGCCCGGGCACAGGT
>NZ_LWLB01000037.1:0-205698 GCF_001905145.1 Nocardiopsis sp. TSRI0078 | reverse complement strand
CGTCCGGTCGCGGTGGCGCGGACCGCCCCCGGGGCCGTGTGCCCGGGTACGGGGGCGGGGGGAGCCCGGGGCGCGCGCTCGGGCGGCCGAGGACCCTCTCCCACGCGGCGGTGTGGCGGGCCAGCAGGGCGCTCGCCGGGAAGCCGGGCACGGGCACGGGCAGAGGCCGACCGGAGCCGTCGGCGGGTCCGGCGGAGAAGGAGGAGAGCGCCGCATCCACCAGGTGCGCGGCGGCGCCGGACACCTCCGGAGGCGGCGGGCCCTCCCACTCGGCCGCGGGACCGGCCGCGGACCCGCCAGGGGCCGGCGCGGCCCTCCCGGTGGTGGGGGAGGGCCACACCGCCTCGCGCTCCCGGCCGGGGGCCCGGGCGTGCAGGTGGACGACGGCCAGGGGGTGCTCCGGCGCGGCACCGGGCCAGCGGACGGCCCCCTCGTGCCAGGGCAGGCGGGCGGACCTGGCCAGGGACGTGCCCGGGGCCAGCAGGGTGCGGGCGCGCAGCCCGCAGGCACGGGCGGCCGCGTGCAGGGCCGCGACCGCGTGTCCCAGGTCCAGCAGCACGATGGGCAGGGAGCGGGGGCCGTAGCGCCACACGGTCCGCGAGGGCACCAGGCTCAGCACCACGGCCGTCCCCTGGTGCGGGGAGGCGGCGGGTGCGTACAGAGCGTGGTCCAGCGCGTCGTAGCGCCAGACCGTCCCGGCGTGGAGCAGGTGGGCCTCCACCGGGTAGCGGCCCCCCGCCGAGGGGACCCGGCGCAGCCGCACCCCCCTCGTGCGGCGGCGGGGGTCGGCGGCCAGGGCCAGGTCGAGCAGCGGCCCCGGGCCGGGGCCGGGGGCGCGGGGCAGCTCCAGGGCGGGGCCCGGCCAGCGGCGGTGCTCGGGCGGGCGGTGGGACAGGCGCGTGGGGCCGGGGTCCTCGCCCCGCCAGGCGGCGTGCAGCGCCTCGGCCACGGGGTCGGGTGCGGTGGGCGGGAGGGGCGCGGGGTCCATGGGATTCACCGGGTTCGCGGGGCGGCGGGAATCGCGGGGGCGGTAGCGCGAACGTGCACGGAAGGGGCGGCGGCCGCGGGGGCGCACGCGCGGGCCCGGGGTCACAGGAACGGCGGCGGGGTCAGGACCACACCGGTGTCGGGGTCGGCCCAGCCGCGCTCGCGGGCCGCCTGCCGCCACCGGGGCAGGCCCAGGTAGCGAAAGGCCGCGGGGGCGTTGGGGACCAGTCCGGTGGCGCAGGTGCGCACGACCCGCCAGGGGGTGTGGGCGACGTCGGGCGTGGTCAGGTCCACCTCCACCACGCGGCACCCGTGCTCGGCCAGGCCGGCGCGCAGGTCGGCCTCGGTGGCCGAGGGCAGGTCGTCGACGCCGATGGTGCGCTCGGGGCGGGTGAAGCGGCGCAGGAACCCCTCCTGCACGCGCGGGTCGAGCCAGACCTGGACCTGGGCGCCCAGGTCGCGGACGCGTTCGAAGCGCTCCCCCGCCTGGTCGAGGTAGTCGCGCTCGGCCCGGAAGGGCAGGTAGAGCCCCCGGGCCAGGATTCCGGTGCGCACGGCCTCGAACACCCAGCCCCCGGCCTCGGTCAGCCCCAGGGTGAACACCCAGGTGTGGACGGCCTCCAGGACGGCCTTGACGCAGGCCTCGGCCGGGTCCAGGCGTGCGGCCCCTCCCCCGCCGACCACCCCGGTGTCGGGGTCCACGACCACGGCCGCCACACAGGCCACGGGGTGTTCGGTGGGCAGCCGCACCAGGTGAACGCGCAGGCGCGTGCCCGCGAGTTCGGCCGCCAGGCCGGGGACGGAGGCGGGGTCGATGGCGGTGGTGGGCCCGTCCAGGTGCCACCACAGTTCGAGGGCGTCGCGTTCGAGGAGTTCGAGCAGGCCGCGGCGTGCGGCGTCGGCGTGGTCGGCGCCGGTGGCGATCCCGGCGTAGTTGAGGTGGTGCAGGCGCGGCTGGTCGCGGCGCCGGCCGGTGTGGAAGTTGAGGTGGGCCCAGGAGGCGGGCACCCAGCAGTGGGCCCCGTCCTCGGTGCCGCGCACCCACAGCACCTCGGTGTCCTCGGTGAAGGGCCGGTAGGGGAAGCCGTCCTGCTCGTACTGCCAGGGGGCGAAGAAGGACAGCTCCGCGGGGCCGAGGTGGCGCTCACCCGCGGCGGTGAGCTCGGCGGGGGTCGCGCCGCGCAGGCCGGTGGGGACGCGGTTGCCGCAGTAGCGTTCGACGGCCTCGCCCAGGGCCGCGGTACGGGCGGAGTCGGTGTCGCCGAAGGCGGCTCCCATGCTGACCCGGTCGGCGGGCCAGGCGCCCAGGCGGCGGGCGTCGGCGACCTCGGCGGTCAGGCTCCGGTAGCGGGGCGGCATGCCGGGCAGCGGGTCGACGGGGACGAGGCGGCGCACGATGCCGCAGAGCGGGTCGATGAGCGCTTCGACGTCCAGGGCGGGGGCGGTCACGTGAGCTCCTCGGGGATGTCGCGGGGGTGGACGGAGTCGCTGCCGGGCGGGTACCAGGGCAGGCCCAGGCGCACCTGGTGGACGGTGCGGCGGCTGGGGAGCAGGTGCCGGGCGCGGACGGGGTCGGCGCCGGTGTGGGGGTTGCGGGCGTGTGCCGGCCAGTGGTGGCCGGCGATCTGGATCCGCAGGCGGGTTCCGGGGGCCAGGGCGGCGCCGACGGCGGGGGTCCGCAGGTGGAGGCGGCGCGGGCGGCCCGGGGCGTGGCGGTACCGGGCGATGGCGTGGGTGAGCGGGCGGGCGGGCCCGGACGTGCCGGGTGCCTCGGCCAGGACGCGCACGGACCAGTCGGCGTCGGGGGCGTCGGCGGTGACGCTCAGGTGCAGGTGCAGGGGGCCGCGCAGCTCTCCCGCGGGCAGGGGGCCGGTCCGTGCCTCGGCGGTGGATGTCGGGTGGGCGGTGGGCGTGTCGGAGCGCACCGGGCGGTGGGGGTCGGCGGTGAACTCCCCGCGGTCCAGGGGCGCGGGCACGCCGCGGGTGGGCGCGGCGCCGGCGTCCAGGCGCCGCCAGGCGCCGCGGGGGTCCACGGCGATGAGGGAGCGGCGGCCGGTGGGCGGTGCGGTGAGGGCCGCGCGGGCCCAGGCCAGGTAGCAGGCGCCGATCCGCCGCCCCGCCAGTGCGGTGCCCGGGGCCCGGGCGTCCAGGGTGTGTCCCCAGGGGCCCATGAGGAGGCGCACGGGTCCGCCCCAGGCGCGGGCCAGGTCCAGGGTGTGCGCGGCGAAGGGGTCCCCGGTGCCTCCGACCGCCAGCAGGGGGACGCGGGCGCGGGCGAGCTCCTCCCACAGCGGTGAGCGTTCGGGGGCCCGCCACAGTGCGTCCCAGCCGGGCGGGGCTGTGCCCAGGACGCGCCGGGGGATGTCGGTGGGCGGCAGGGCGGGCAGGTGCTCGCCGTGCTCCCGTGGGGGCCGGGGGCGTGCGGTGCCGCCGTGTTCGGTCCACCAGCCGACCCGGCAGGCCAGGCGGGCGGCTCCGCCCTTCTCCCGCGCGGTCTCGCCGGGGCCGAGGGCGGGCACGGCGGCCAGGACCCCGCGCACGGCCGGGTGGTGGGTGAGCGCGGTGGTCAGCGCGCAGTGGGCTCCGTAGGAGGCCCCGGCGAGCAGTACGCGCCCGTCGCAGGCACCGGTGTCCAGCAGGTGTTCCAGGACGGCGGTGCCGTCGGCGGCCTCGTGGCGGTAGGGCAGGAAGCGGCCCGTGGAGCCGTGGCGTCCGCGGACGTCGCCGACCAGGCACGCGAATCCGGCGCGCGCCCAGCCGGCGGCCTCGGGCAGCAGGGCGGCACGGTCGTAGGGGGTGCGGATGAGCACGGCCGGGCGCGGGGTGTGCGGGGCGCCGGTGCGGACCAGGGTGGCGGCCAGGGTGGTGCCGTCGGCGGTGGTGGTGTCCAGGTGTTCGGTGGTGGTCACGGCGCGCAGGTGGGGACGGGCAGGACCGGGTGGTCGTGGACGGCGCCGGAGTCGAGTTCCACGACGCGCAGGCGCCGGGTGCAGGGCAGGGCGCGGGGGGTAGGGTCCGCGTCGGGCGCGGGCGCGCCGGTGGCCCAGGCGCGCAGGTCGTGGACGGCCAGGGCGGTGATCAGGTGCACGTCGGCCGGGTCGAGGGCCTCCTGGCCGGTGACGGGTTCGGGGTCGTCCCAGTAGGCGCTCAGGTGGCGGTGTCCGGATCCGGCCGCGGCCAGGCGGCGGGCCCGCACGTGGGCGTGGGTGGGGTCCCCCGGTGCCGCGGTCAGGGGTTCGATCAGGGCGTGGCGGCCCTCGCGGCTGACGCGCAGGCAGGCGGTCCCGTGGCCGGGGAGGGTGTGCGGGTCGCTCCAGGCACGGGGAGCGGGGCCGTCGTGGATCCACAGCAGGGCGGCCAGGCCGCGGGCGGCCCCGGGCAGGCCGGCGGGGTCGAGCGGGCGGGGGTCGGCGCCCGCGCGGCGCAGGGCCGAGACGAGGGGGGCCGGATCGAGCGGGCGCGTGCCCGGTGGCGGGACGCCCGGGTGCCCGGTGGTGGCGGACGCGGTGAACAGGGTGCCGACGGGGGCCCGCTCGCGGGGCCAGGGGGTGCGGGCGCCGAGGTGGCCGGCGCGGGCGAAGGCCGTGAGGACGGGATCGGGCCGGCCTGTGCCGAGCGCGGTGCGGGCCGCGGCCAGGTCGGCGGTGTCCAGGGCGACGTCGAAGAGGGAGCCGTCGGCGGCGCGGAGCGCGGCCGTGCCGTCGGGGTGGGTGAACAGCGCCGCTCCGGGGCGCAGGCGGGAGGGGGTGATGGGTGCCTCCTGGGGGCGGGGCGGGGCCGCACCGGAAGGGGGCGGCCCCGCGTCGGGGGCTACTCGTTGTCGGTGTCGGAGGTGTCGAAGGGGTTCTCGACCAGGGCGTTGCTGTGGCTGGCGGAGTTGTGCGGCAGTTCGCGCTCCTGCTCGACGCGGACGAAGACGTTGTCCATCTCTGGTCCCTTTCTGTGTGGGGGTGCCGGCTGCCGACCGGACGGGACTAACATAATGAAAACCGTTTTCATTTTCTATACCAGGACAGGGTGACTCAGTTCACATGAATTCCGCTCCCCCGGGTTTTCGCCCGTACCTGCTCTCCCGCGCGGTGTCCACGGCCGGAACCCTCGTCGCCACCGTCGCCGTGCCGGTGCTCGTGTACCAGATGACCGGCTCGGCCGCCTGGACCTCGGCGGCCGCCGCCACGGGCGCACTGCCCTACCTGCTGTTCGGACTCCTGGCGGGCGCGGTCGCCGACCGCCTCGACCGCCGGCGCCTGATGGTGGCCTGCGACATGCTCACCGCCCTGGCCCTGGCCTCGGTCCCGGCGGCCTGGGCCCTGGGGTCGCTCACCCCCGCCCACGTCCTGGCCGCCTCGTTCGCGGTCCAGACCCTGTACGTGTTCTTCGACGCCGCGAACTTCGGCGCGCTGCCCGCCCTGGTCGGCAGGGACCGCCTGACCGAGTCCTACGCGCGCGTGTACGGCACCACCACGGCCGTGGAACTGGTGGTTCCGGCGCTGGCGGGCCTGGCGGTGGCGGTCTGGGCCCCCGCGCCGCTGGTCGCGCTCAACGCGCTGAGCGCGCTGGCCTCGGCGGCGCTGCTGCGCGCGATCACGGTGCCGCTGTCGCACCCGCGCCGGGGCGGGGCGGCCCGGGGGGTGCGCACCCTGGTGGAGGAGGTCCGCGAGGGACTGGGCTTCCTGTGGCGTGAACCCACCGTGCGGACGCTGACCCTGGTGGGCGCCACCCACTCCGCGGCCAGCGGCGCGTGGCTGGCGATGCTGGTGCCCTGGGCCGACCGGACGCTGGGGGTCGCGCCCAGCGGCGACCCCCGCCTGGCGGCCCTGTTCAGCTGCTGGGGGGTCGGTGCGCTGGCCGCCTCGGTGCTGGCGCCGAGGCTGGCCGGGGTACTGGGTGCGCCCAGGCTGGCACTGGGCGCCCTCGCGGTGTCCCTGCTGTGCGGGGTGATGGTGGTGCTGAGCACCCACTGGCTGTGGGCGGCGGTGTGCGCGGCGCTGTGGGGCGCGGCCTACTCGGTGGTGGTGATCAACGCGATCACCTATCGCCAGCGCATCAGCCCCGACCACCTGCAGTCGCGGGTGAGCACCACCGCGCGGATGCTCTCCTGGGGCGTGGGACAGCCCGTGGGAGCGGCGCTGGCCGGCGCGGTGGCGGTGACGGCGTGGGGGCCGCGCGGCGGCCTGGCCGCCGGGCTGGCGGTACTGGCGCTGGGCGTGGTGGTGGCGTGGGCGTCGCCGCTGCGCGCCGGGGCCGTCCGGGGCCCGGCCGCGGCCGAGGAGGCGGCCGCGGCCGGAGGGGGCGACTGAGGAGGCCCCCGGCACCGGCGGGGGACGGCTCAGGCGGTCTCGGCGATCCAGGACCGCAGGGAGGCGGCGTCGCGCAGGAAGGCCTCGGGAGAGTCGTCGGGGACGAACTCCAGGACCGCGTCGCGCCGGTCCCCGTCACGGGCCAGCAGCCCCAGGAGGGGCCGCCACAGGTCGGCGCGCTCGGCCAGGGGCAGGCGCTCGGTGAACCCGTCGGCTCCCCAGGAGAAGACGTGCACGTGGGCCAGGTCGGGCAGCAGGGCGCCCACCTGGGCCAGGCACTCGGCGGTGTCGGGCTCCTCGCGCGGCTGCCAGTGCGGGACCAGCCGGTGTCCGGTACCCGCCTGCGCGAGCAGGCGCGTGGCCGAGTCCAGGGTGTCGGTCAGCGAGTCCACGTGGTACTCCACCGTGACCGCGAGCCCGTGCTCGGCGGCCCGCGCGGCGCAGCGGCGCAGGTCGGCGGCCACACGCTCGCGGTCGGCCGGGGCGGCCTGGGCCGATCCCAGGACACCGGCCCACACGCGCACCCGCCGGGCGCCCAGGGCCGCCGCGGTCCCGAGGACGGGCGCGAGATCGTCGGGATCGCCGTGCCCGGCCTTGTAGTAGGACCCGTAGGTGCCGATGTCCAGCCCGGCGTCGGCGCAGAGCCCGCGCACACGCTCGGCCCGCGCGTACTCGCCGGGGCGCACGTGGACGTCGGCGCCCCACTCCAGCATGCCGAGGCGGGCCTGGGCGGCGAGGTCGACGACCTCCTCGCTGCTCAGGTGGCGGAAGGTGACCGAGGCCAGGCCGGGGACGATCATGGGGGCTCCTCCTGGAGGTAGGTGACAATGATTATCATAGTCACGCAGGGGTGGAGCCGGCCCCCGGCAGGGAGCGCAGGCGCAGGCCCACCAGCGCCGCGCTCGCGCACAGCCCCAGCGCGAAGACCACCGCGCCGCTCCAGCCCACGGTGTCGTAGACCAGGCCGCCCAGCCACCCGAACAGGCTGGAGCCCAGGTAGTAGGCCAGGGTGTAGACCGCCATGGCCTGGGCGCGCCCGGCCACCGCGCGGGCGCCCACCCAGGCCGAGGCGGTGGCGTGGGCGGAGAAGAAGGCGAACGTCAGCACCACCAGGGCAGCCAGCAGCCCGGGCAGGGCCGTGCTGAACAGCCCGCCCAGACCGGCGGCCATCAGCGCGGTGGAGGTGGCCAGCACGGCGTAGCCGCCCCGGCGGGCGACGGCGCCGCCGGCCACGGCCGAGCCCAGCATCCCCGCGGTGTAGGACAGGAAGAGCAGCGAGGCGGCGGCCTGGGACAGGGAGAAGGGCTCGCCCATGAGGCGAAAGCCCAACAGGTTGTAGACCGTCATGAAGGCGCCCATGAGCAGCAGGGCCTGGGCGTACAGGGCGGGCAGGCCGCGCGTGGCCAGGGCGGCGCGCAGGCGCCCGCCCATCCCGGGAGCGGCCGGCGCCGCCCCGGCCCGGGCCGCTCCGCCACCGGCGCCGGAGCGGCGCCGACCGCGGGGAAGCACCAGGGCGAACACGGCCAGTGCGGCCAGGCCCAGGAGGGTGTTGGCGGCGATCCCCCACTGCCAGCCGCCCAGGTCGGTGGCGAACCCGGCCAGCAGGCGCCCGCCCATACCGCCCAGCGGGTTGCCCGCGATGTACAGGCCCGTGGCGCGCGGGGCGTCGGAGGGGTGGATCTCCTCGGCCAGGTAGGCGACGGCGGCCGCGGGCACCCCGCCCAGTGCGGCACCCTGCAGGGCGCGCAGGCCCAGCAGCAGCCACAGTTCCCCAGCGAAGGGGGTCAGGCACCCCAGCACGGTCGCGGCCAGCAGGGAGACGGCGATGACCCGGGCGCGGCCGAAGCGGTCGGCGGCACCGCTCCACACCAGGGTGAAACCGGCCAGGCCGCCGGTGGCCAGGGAGACCGAGAGCGCGGCCTGGGAGGCCGAGGCGCCGAAGCCGTCGGCGATGGCCGGCAGGATCGGCTGGACCGACCACAGCTGGGCGAAGGTCGCCACGGCGGCGGCCACCAGCGCGACGACCGTGCGCCGGTAGGCGCTGGTGCCCGCACGGGGCCGGGTGTCGTGGTCGGGCGGCGAGGCGCTGGTCAGGGTCATGCCCCCACGCTAGGAAGACCCTTTTCATACGTCCAATACATGATTTCACGTTGCCCCATACTGAAATGCATGGAACGTGGAGAACGCCCCGACAGCACCGACGCGGACGCGCTGGCACGGGTACTGGCGCCGAGGCTGTGGATGGTGGCGGCGGTCGCCGCGACCGGACACATCACCCAGGCCGCCGAATCCCTGGGAATGCCCCAGCCCACCCTGAGCCGGGCGCTGGCCCGGGTGCAGGAGGAGCTGGGCATGGCCCTGGTGGAGCGCAGCGGGCGCGGGGTGCGCCCGACCCGGGCCGGACGGCTGCTGCTGCCGCACCTGGAGCGGGCGCTGCAGGACCTGCGCCAGGGGATGACGGAGCTGACGGGCGCCGAGGAGGGGCGGGTGGCGCTGACCTTCCTGCCCACTCTGGGGGTGGAGGTGGTCCCGGCCCTGCTGCGGGGCTTTCGGGCCGAGCACCCGGGGGTGCGCTTCTCCCTCACCCAGGAGCCCTGGGCCCAGTCGCTGCGCAGGCTCACGGCGGGCGGCGCCGACCTGGCGCTGACCTCGCCGCTGCCGTCGGGGCAGGGACTGGCGTCGGCGACGCTGCACACGCAGACGCTGCGGCTGGTGGTGCCCGAGGGACACCCGCTGGCACGGGAGCGGGAGCGGGGGGTGACGGGCGGCGCCGCGGCGCGCGAGGAGTTCGTCCTGCTCAAGCCGGGACGGGGCGTGCGCCACCTCACCGACCGGCTGAACGAGCGGGCCGGGTTCACACCCCGGGTGGCCTTCGAGGCCGACGACATCGCCACCGCGCGCGGGCTGGTGGCGGCGGGCCTGGGGGTGTCGGTCCTGCCCGCGCGGCCCAAGGGACCGCTGAGCGGGACGGTGGAGCTGCCGCTGCGTGGCGTGGACGCCCGTCGGCCCATCGGAGTGGTCTGGCCCGAGGAGGGTTCGGGCGGCGGGTACGAGCCCCCGGCGGTGGCGCTGTTCCGCGACTACGTGCGGCGGGTGGGCCCCAGCGTCATCCCCGACATGACCGGGTGAGGCGGGACCGGGCCATGCTCGCGGCCCCGGCCGTACACAGCGCCCGCGCCGTGGCCGTGGAGGCCGACCTGGAGCGCCCGGCCGCCCCCGCCCGAGTCCCCGGCACCGTCGAGGAGTCGGCCGGGCGGCGTAAGCGCACTGGTCATGCGCCCGCTGGGAGGCGACGGGGGACGTCTCCGTCCGGGGCCCGGGGGTCCCGCCGCACACACGGTACGCGTCCGGCGGGCCCCCGGGCCGCTCCCCTAGAAGGGGTAGCGCGCCGGGTCGGCCTGCATCGTCACCCACTGGGTCTCGGTGAAGGCCTCCAGGTTGGCGCGGGTCCCGCCGAACCGCGAACCCGTACCCGAGTCGCCCACTCCGCCGAACGGGGCGACGGCCTCGTCGTCCACGGTCTGGTCGTTGATGTGCACGATGCCGCTGGGCACCCGGTCGGCGATCTCCATCCCCCGCATCGGGTTGCTGGTCAGCACCCCCAGGGACAGCCCGTACTCGGTGGAGTTGGCCAGCTCCACCAGCTCGTCGATCGAGGAGAAGCGCACCACCGGGGCCACGGGGCCGAACACCTCCTCGGCGTAGGCCGGGGTCTGGGCCCGCACCCGGTCCAGGACGGTGGGCCGGTAGAACAGCCCCTCGTAGGTGCCGCCCGCGCGCAGCCGCGCACCCGCCTCCACGCTTCCCGTGACCAGAGCGTGGATCTTGTCGCGCTGCCCGGCGTCGATGACCGGCCCCAGTGCCGCGCCGTCGACCTCGGTGTCGCCCACGGTCAGCGCGTCGGCCCTGGCCGCCAGCCGCTCCACGTACTCGTCGGCCACGGCCTCGTGCACCAGGTGACGGCCGGTGGTCATGCAGATCTGCCCCTGGTGCAGGAACGACCCCCACGCGCCGATCGAGGACGCCGAGACCACGTCCACGTCGTCCAGGACCACCAGCGGCGAGTTGCCGCCCAACTCCAGGTGGGCGCGCTTGAGGTGGCGCCCGGCGGCCTCGCCCACCTTGCGCCCGGCCTGTGTGGAGCCGGTGAAGGAGATCACGCGCACGTGCGGGTCGGCGACCAGGGCCTCACCGGCCTCCGCCCCGCCCGGCAGTACCTGGAAGACGCCCTCGGGCACACCCGCACGGCGGAAGACCTCCGCCATGACCGCGCCGCCGCACACGGCCGTGCGCGGGTCCGGCTTGAGGATGACCGCGTTGCCCACGGCCAGCGCCGGGGCCACCGAGCGGATGCCCAGGATCAGGGGCACGTTGAACGGGGCGATCACCCCGACCACCCCGACCGGCACCTGGCGGGAGAAGCTCAGCCTCGGCTTGCCGGTGCGCAGGATCTCGCCGTGCGGCTGGGAGGCCAGGGCCGCCGCCTCGAAGCACTCCCCCGCCGCCACGTGCACCTGGAAGCCCGCCATCCCGGCCGCCGCCCCGCCCTCGCGGCGCAGCCAGCCCATGATCTCCTCGGAGTGGGCCTCCAGCAGGTCCCCGGCGCGGCGCAGCACGGCGGCGCGCTCCTCGAAGGAGGCGGCCGCCCACGCGCGCTGGGCCCGGGCGGCCCGGGCGCCCGCCTCGCGCACGTCCTCGGCGTCGGCGATGCCGGTGCGGCCCAGGACGGTTCCGGTGGAGGGCGAGACCACGGGGGCGTCGCCGCCCCTGGCCGGCGTCCAGGCCCCGGTGAAGACGGCGGAGGTGTAGTCCTCGGCGGCGATCAGGGTCACGGTGTCTCCTTCGACGGATTCGGTGCTCTCTGCGCGCACGGAGCGGAGGCGGGTGGCGCACGCGGGCCCGCCCCGTCCGCGGCGGTCGGTGTACTGGGCTAGGGCGCGACGGAGGCGGCGTCCTGGTCCGCCCCCGTGCCGTTCTTGGCCTGCTGGATCTGGGCGTAGACGCGGGCGCGCAGCTCGGTGAAGCGCTCGTCCTGGCGGGTGGTGAGCTGGTCGCGCTCGGTCGGCAGGTCGACGGTGATGTCGTCCTGTACCACGGTCGGAGAGGAGGACAGCACCAGCACCCGCTCCCCCAGGTAGACGGCCTCGTCGATGTCGTGGGTGACGAACAGCACGGTCACCCCCATGCGCTGCCAGATCTGGCGGATGAGGTCCTCCAGGTCGGCGCGGGTCTGGGCGTCCACGGCCGCGAAGGGTTCGTCCATCAGCAGGACCTGGGGCTCGTAGGCGATGGCCCGGGCGATGGCCACACGCTGCTGCATACCGCCCGAGAGCTGCCAGGGGTAGGCGTCGGCGAACCTGGTCAGCCCCACCGCCTCCAGCGACTCGTCGACCAGCTCGTCGCGCCGCCCGCGCGGGATCCGCTTCTCCTTCAGCGGCAGCTCGACGTTGGCGCGCACGCTCATCCAGGCGAAGAGGCTGCGCCCGTACTCCTGGAAGACCACGGCCATGCCCGGCGGCGGCGCGGTCACGCTCTGGCCGGCGAGCTCGACGGTGCCGCTGGTGGGCGGCATGAGCCCGGCGATGCACTTGAGCAGGGTGGTCTTGCCGCAACCGGAGGGGCCCACGAGGCAGACGAGTTCGCCCTCGCCGAGGTCGAAGGTCAGGTCGCGCACGGCCTCGACCGCGCTGGCTCCCCCGTTGTAGATCTTCTGCAGGCCGGTGACCTTGAGCATGGTGGGACGTTCTCCTTGGTGGTTCGTCGTGGCGCCCGGGCTCCCGGTGTACGCGCCCGCGCCGGCGCTGTTCGCGCTCATCGGCTCACTCCCCCCGGTTGGCGGCGCGCAGGCCGCGGTACCAGCCCAGGACGCGGCCCTCGGCGAGTTCGAACAGGGTCGACAGGACGAAGCCGACCAGTCCCAGCAGCACCATGCCCGCCCACATCTCGGGGATGGCGAAGGTGCGCTGGAACTGCACGATGGCGAAGCCCAGGCCGCTGGAGCTGGCGAACATCTCGCTGATGACCATCAGGATGATGGCCAGCGCCAGCGCCAGGCGCAGCCCGGCCATGATCTGCGGGCTGGCCGAGCGCAGCACGAGCACACGCAGCCTCGTGGTTCCGGTGATCCCGTAGCAGCGGGCGGTGTCGGCCAGGACGGGGTCCACCGCGCGCACCCCCTCGACGGTGTTGAGCAGGACGGGCCACACGCAGCCGGAGACGATGACCAGGACCTTCATGGAGTCGTCGATCCCGGCGAGCAGGATCATCAGCGGCACCAGGACGGGCGGCGGGATGGCCCGCAGGAACTCCAGGACCGGCTCGAACAGGGCGCGCACCCTGGTGGACAGCCCCAGCAGCACGCCCAGGCCCACACCCAGCACCGCGGAGACGGCGAAGCCGGCGGCCAGGCGGGCCAGGCTCGGCAGCACGTCCGCGAAGAAGCGCTCGGAGAACCACAGCTCGACGAACGCCGCGGCGATGAGGTCGGGGGTGGGCGTGTAGTAGCTGTCGGAGTTGGCGCTGGAGTAGGCGTAGAGGCCGATGAGCAGCGCGGGCAGCAGCAGCACGTGCACGACCTTGGTGCCCGCGCGCCGCACGGAGGCCCCGGCGCGGGACCCGGTGCTCGGGGCGGTGGACTGGCTGCTCATGCGGTGGCCTCCCCGCGGACGGACGTGTGCCAGCGCAGGACGCGGCGCTCCAGGGCGCGCACCCCGATGTTGATCAGCACGCCCAGGGCGCCGGTGGCGACGATGAGCGCGTAGACCGAGGAGACGGCGCCGCTGGACTGGGCGACGGCGATCTCGCGGCCGATGCCGGGAGAGCCGATGATCAGCTGGGCGGTGATGGACAGGATGAGGGCGACCGCGGCGGCCAGGCGCACCCCGGTCATCAGGTAGGGCAGCGTCGTGGGCCAGACCACGTGGCGGATCCGGGCCAGGCGGCCCAGCCCGTAGGAGCGGGCGGTCTGCTCGGCGACCGGGTCCACGTCGGCCACACCGTAGAGCACCTGGATGTAGATGAGCCAGAAGCAGGCGTAGACCACCAGGAGCAGGGTGGAGCGGATGTCGGTGCCGTACATCAGCACGGCCAGCGGGATGAGCGCCACCGACGGGATGGGGCGCAGGAAGTCCACCGTGGAGGTGGTGAAGGCGCGCACCCGCGGCAGGGCGCCCAGGGCGAAGCCGAGCACGACGGCGGCGACGAAGGCGATGGCCAGCCCCAGGGCCCACCCGAGGAGGGTGTCGCCGACCGCGGTCCAGAAGCCGGGTGTGGTGGCGCGCCGGGCCAGGGAGGCCAGGACCTCCGAGGCCGGGGGCAGGTAACGCGCGGAGACCAGGCCCGTGTGGGGCACGGCCTCCCACGTTCCCAGGAATGCCATGACGCCCACGGCGCCGAGGAGTGGTTTGCTGCTGCCCGTGCGGGCGGCCCCGCGCGGGCGGCGCCCCCCGGTTCCCTTGGAAGCCTCGGGGCGCCCGCGCGGGGGGCCTTGTGCGGTGGTTTCGGTCATCGGATGAAGGTGTCCAGGTCGAGTTCGGAGCCGATCAGGCCGTCGGTGACCATCAGTTCGGTGACGCTCTCCAGGGCACCGCGGTCGATCTCGGTCTCAAAGCGCGGCCAGCGCAGCTCGTCGATGATCTCGGGGTCGATCTCGGTGTAGGAGGTCAGGATCTGCTCGGTCTCGTCGGGGTTGGCCTCGGCGTGGGCCAGGGAGGCGTTCATGGCCTCGGTGAAGGCGTCGACCGTGTCGGGGTCGGAGGCGATGAGCTCGTCACTGGTGAAGTAGGTGGCGATGGACAGCTCGGGGTCGAGCTCGACGAAGTTCGCGGCGATGGGGGTGGCGCCCTGCTCCAGGGCGATGGTCAGGAAGGGTTCGACCACCCAGGCCGCGTCGACCTGGCCGTTGTCCATGGCGCCGACCATGTCGGGGAAGGCCAGTTCGACGAAGTCGATGTCGGTGGCGTCGCCGCCGTCCAGGCGTACCGAGTTCCGCACGGACGTGTCGCCGATGTTGCGCAGGTTGTCGATGGCCACGGTGGCGCCCTGTAGTTGGGCCGGGGCGGTGATGTCGCTGCCCTCGGGGACGACCAGGGCGCTGTAGTCGGTGTCGGCGTCGCCGGTGGTGGTCATGCCGTTGGCGACCACGGTCAGGGGCAGACCCTGTGCGCGGGCCACGATGAGGGAGACCACGTTGCCGAAGGCGAAGTCGAGTTCGCCGCTGACGATGCGGGGGACGGTGGTGGCGCCCCCGCCGCCGGTCTCGATGGTCACGTCCAGTCCCTGCTCCTCGAACAGGCCCTTCTCGACGCCGAGGTAGAGGGGGGCGACCGCGGTGATGGGCAGGACTCCGACCGTGACGGGGGTGAGCCCGCCCTCGGCCGTGCCGCCGCCGGTGTCGTTGCCGCAGGCCGTGGCGGCCAGGGTGAGCGCCGTACCGGCGGCCAGCGCTGCCAGGGCGGTTCGTGTCGCGGTCATGGTCTTCTCCTGCGAGGGAAACGGGGGATGGGGTGGAGTGCGCCGGGGACCGGCGGGGAGGGCGGGCGTCCTCCGGGCCCGGGGGACGGGGTCACTCCTGGGAGCCGTAGAGGGCGTCCAGTTCGGGCTCGGACTCGATGAGGCCGTCGGTGACCATCAGCTCGGCCAGGGTCCGCACCGACTCCTGGTTGATGTCGGCGGGGAAGCGGGGCAGGACCAGCTCGTCGATGACGCTCTGCTCGATCTCGGTGTAGGTGGAGATGATCCGGCGGACCTCGTCGGGGTTGTCCTGGGCGTAGGCCAGGGACTCCTCCAGGGCGGCGGTGATGTCGGCGAAGAGCTCGGGGTCCTCGGCCAGGCGCTGCTCGGAGGTGAAGTAGGCGGCCACCGACAGCTCGGGGTGGGTGTCGACGAAGTTGGAGGCGATCTCGCGGTGCCCGGCCTGGCGGATGATCGAGGCGAAGGGCTCCACCGCCCAGACCGCGTCGACCTGGCCGCTGTCCAGGGCGGCGGGCATGTCGGGGAAGGGCAGCTCGATGAACTCCACCGAGGCGGGGTCTCCCCCGGCCGCGCGCACGGACTGGCGCACGGTCGTGTCACCGATGTTCTTGAGGTTGTTGCTGGCCACGGTGAGGCCCTCCAGGTCGGAGGCGTCCTGGACGGGGCTGTCCTCGGGGACGAACACGCCGCCGAGGTCCGCGCCCTGCTCGCCGGTGGTGGTGACGCCGTTGGTGAGGGTGGTCAGGGGCAGGCCCTGATCGCGGGCGACGATGAGCGAGACGAGGTTGCTGAATCCCAGGTCGAACTCGCCGCTGACGACACCGGGCACGATGGCGGCGCCGCCGGAGCTGGACTCCAGCCGCAGGTCGATGCCGTGTTCCTCGAAGAAGCCCTGGTCCACGCCGAGGTAGACGGGGGCGACGTCGACGATGGGGATGACCCCCGCGGTGACCGTGGTCAGGCCACCGGAGTCGGAATCGGCCTCCGGTGAGCCGCACGCGGTGGCGGCCAGCAGTGCCGCGCCCGTGGTGAGGGCGGCCAACGTTCGGCGCATCAGGGACTCCAGCCGGTTCATGGGGCGCTACCGCCCGTTGTTGTACGTTTAGCGAACACGTGTTCTTCTGGCGAACATAAGTGATCCACTTCATCCGGTCAAGACAACGGAAGGGCACATTTCCAACTCGTGAACAGCCGGTGATGGGATGACCGTGCCTGGTCAGGACGCCTTCGGGGCCGCTTTGCCCTGCACGCGGAACCCCACTAGGCTCGGCCAGCGTTCGCGATATGAATGATCGTTCGCATAGTGAACGCCATGGGTGTCCGCACACCGGTCGGAGCGTTCAGGGCCCGCGGCGGGCACACGCACCGGCGCCGTCGGGGCGGGATCCGCCGGGCGGACGGGGGCGCGTCCGGTGCGCGCATGGAGAGGAGAGGGGGCCACCGCCTTCGGGCTTTCGCGCCCGCGGCCTCCGGCGTCATCGGCGCGCGGCCTCGACCCGGCCGTGGTCGGCCCGGACGCGGGCGCCTCGGCGGGGCGGCTCGACAAGGGGCGTGCCCGCCGTCCGGATCAGGACGGAACCCGGACAACGGGCACGGAAATCCCCTCGATTCCTCATCCTCGGACAGGGATTGTCCGGATGTCAACATTTGAACGTAGAAGTAAACCGGTGCCCGAGACGCCCCCCCCGCCTCCGGACGCACCCGTACACTCGACCCGGCGCCAGAGGGCACGGACCGGGGGCGGACTCGAAGGGAAAGCTATGCGCAGGGCGCGGCGGCGCGGACTGGCACACGAGGCGGCCGACCGCATCCGCGATGCCATCTTCGAGGGGCTGGTACAGCCCGGTGCGGCCCTGCGCGAGGTGGAGCTGGCCACCTCCCTGGAGGTCAGCCGCGGCTCGGTCCGCGAAGGACTGGCCATCCTGGAACGCGAGGGACTGGTACGCAGCGAGTGGCACCGCGGCGCCCGCGTGATCGACATGAGCCCCGCCGACGTGGACGAGGTCTACACGGTGCGTGCCGCACTGGAGCGTCTGGCCACCGGCACGGCGGCCGACCGTGCCACCCCCGAACGCCTGGCGGAACTGTCGGTCCTGACCGACGCGCTGGAGCGGGCCCTGGCCTCGGGCACCGACGCCCCCACCCTGCTCTCCCTGGACATGGCCTTCCACGACCGTGTCTACGAGATCGCGGGCAACGACCGCCTGACCCAGGCCTGGTACGGCGTGCGCTCCCAGGTGTACCTGTTCCAGCTGACCCGCATCCGCCTGGGCCACGCCCAGTACCGGTCGGTGGTGGTGGAGGAGCACCGCCAGATGGTGCGGATGCTGGAGCGGGGCGACACCCGCGCCCTGACCGAGGCGGCCGAGGAGCACGTGGACTCCGCACGGCGGGCGCTGGTACGGATGCTGGCCGCCCCCCGGCAGGAGCCCCGCGTGGAACGCCCCGGCGACGCCCCCGCCTGAATGCGGCAAGCACGGGATGGGTAGGCTAACCTAACCTTCACGACGCCGCGTCGCGCCCGTGCCCTGTCCACGGGCGCCGTGTACCCGCCACCCGATTGGACGTGATCCGTGCGCCTGCCCACCGCCCCGGACGGCAGCCGGGGATGCTCGGCCCTGGCCCGCTACACCGGCGAGCCGATCTCCGGAACGGCCGGACGCACCACAGGCTGGCTCCTGATCGAACACCCCGGCCCCTGGCGCCACCCCGCCTTCACCAGCCCCGGCCTGGACAAGGCCGTGGTCTCACGGCTGGCCGAGCGCATCACCGGCAGGGACATCAAACCCCAGCTCATCAAGCGCCCCGGCGACACCGGCCGCACCCGGACCGGGCGGCCCCCCAGGCGCGCCTACTTCGTGCACGTCAGCCGCACCGACCCGTGGGTGCGCCAGGTGGACTTCACCGATCTGGCCGAACTGCTGGAGTACGACACCACCGCCGTGGAGCGGCCCGAGCCCCCCTCGTTCGGCACCGCCGTGAACCACACCCTGTACCTGGTGTGCACGCACGCCAAGAAGGACCCGTGCTGCGCGGTGCTGGGCCGCCCGGTGGCCGCCGCGCTGAGCGGGGGCCGGGCCCAGGTGTGGGAGACCACGCACGTGGGCGGCGACCGCTTCGCCGCCAACCTGGTCGCCCTGCCCCAGGGGGCCTACTTCGGCCGCCTGGAGCCGGAGTCGGCACGGCGCACGGTCGCCGCCTTCGAGCGCGGCGTGGTGCTGCCCGAGAACTACCGGGGCCGGTGCAGCGACTCCTCGGCCGCGCAGGCCGCCGAGGCCGCGCTGCGCACCCGCCTGGGCGCGGTGGGCGTGGACGCGCTGACGCACCTGGACGAGGAGGAGACCGCCGAGGGGGTCCGGGTCACCCTGGGCCACGGCGGCGGCCTGTACACGGTGTCGGTGGCCGCGGTGGAGGGACCGGAGTGCCCGTCCACGTGCTCGGCGCTCTCCCCCACCCGCCCGGTGCACCACCGGGTGACCGAGATCCGCCGGGACCGCTCGGGCGCCTCCCTCCCCGGCTGAGGCGCGTCCTCAGGACCCGCTCTCCCCCATGGCCCGCACCTCCTGGTCGCTGCGCTCCACCGCAGAACTCGTTGCCCTCGGGGTGGTCGGCCAGGACGACGAACCCGTACCCGTCCCCGGTACGGAAGTCGGCCAGCCGCGTGGCGCCGAGCCCGACCAACCGCTCCACGTCCTCGTCGCGCCGCACCGCCGCCCCCAGGTCCAGGTGCACGCGGTTCTTGACCGCCTTGTCCTCGGGCACCCGCACGAAGAGCGGCCCCGGCCCCTCGGACGTGTGCACGGGCACCTCCTCGTCGCCCGGCAGGGCCCGGGGGTCCACCCGCCCCCGGAGTGCCCCCGACCAGAAGGACGCCAGGGCGTAGGGGTCGGCGCAGTCGAAGGTGACGTTGCGGATGTGGGTCGGCACAGGGTCTCCCGTCATCAGCGGCCCGGCCTCTTGCGGGCTCCCCGGGCATGCTCCCATTCCGGTCGGGCGCGAGGCGGCCCGGGCTCCGCCTCTAGCCCCAGAAACCGAAGCTGTACAGCAGCCCGTTGGTCGCCGCGACCGCCCCCAGCGCCAGCACCGCACCGGTGACGAAGGAGGCCCGCAGCGACCGCACCAGGTACTCCAGCGACACCAGGTTGTTGAAGATGAAATAGCCCAGCATGGTCGCGTGCCAGAAGGAGTCCATGCTCAACGGCTCGAAGGAGTAGGCCATCCCGTTCCACACACCGCTCTCGGCGGTGAACCACGACCACGCCAGCGCCGCGCCGTAACCCAGCGGGATCTGGATCAGCGGAATGATCAGCAGCGGCAGCAGCTTGACGAAACCCCACAGCCCCGGCTGGTCGGTGTGGCGCGCCTGTGCCTGCGCCCGGCGGGCCGCCTCCTGCTCGGCGCGCACGCGCTCGCGGTGGGCGCGCTCGGCCTCCTGGCGGCGGCGCTGCTCCAGCCGCTGCTCCTCCGCGCGCCTGTGCTGCTCCTGCTGGCGCTGCTGCTCCTCCATGCGGCGCCGGCGCTGTTCCTCCTGCCGGCGCAGCTGCTCCTGCTGCTGGTACGGGTCGGCGGCGGCCTCGGCGCGCGAGTCGCGCCGTGTGCCGTACAGATCGGCGTAGGGGTCCTCCCCGCCCGGGCCGCCCTCCTGCTGCCGGTAGGCGGAGACGGCCCCGTACCCGTGGGCGGTGGCGTCCTGACCGTACTGGGCGGTGGGCGGCACCTGCTGGGCGCCCGGGAACCTGGCCGTGGGCTGGTAGCCCTGCTGGTGGGCCTGCTCCCCCAGCACCGAGGTGGCGCCCTCCTCGGCCCCCGGCGCACCACCCGCCACCCGGGTGGGCCGGTCATCGTCCAACGCGTCCGACGCGGCGGCCCCCGCGGCCGCACCGCCCAGGGCGGTGGCCCCGCCCAGGGCCTCGGTGCGCTGGTGCGCTCCGGTGGCCCGCCCGTCGCCGGCCGAGACGGCCAGCGCCTTGTTGACCTTGGCGACCTGCTCCTGCACGCCCATCATCACGGCCGGGGGCAGCCAGGCCGGGCCCACGTGCACATCACCCAGGTAGTCCAGGATCTCCCCCGGCCCGGGACGCCCCTGCGGGTCCTTGGACAGGCACGCGGCGACCAGGTGGCGCAGCGACTCGGGAACGGCCGACAGGTCCGGCTCGTGGCTGATGATGCGCATCACCATGGTGGGCATGCTCCCCTCGCCGAAGGGACCGGTGCCCGTGGCGGCGTAGGCCAGCACGGCGCCGTAGGCGAACAGGTCGCCGGCGGGGGTGAGGGCCTCGCCCTGCACCTGCTCCGGGCTCATGAAACCGGGGGTGCCGATGACCGACTGCGTGGCCGCGGTCCCGTCGGTGGCGCGGGCGATGCCGAAGTCGATCACCCGGGGCCCGTCCTCGGCGAGCAGGACGTTCCCGGGCTTGAGGTCGCGGTGGATGAGGCCGACCCGGTGGATCTCGGCCAGCGCCTCGGCCAGGCCGGCGGCCAGTACGCGCACGCTGGCCTCGGGCAGCGGACCGTGCGCCCGCACCGCCTCGTCCAGGGGCAGGGAGGGCACGTAGGAGGTGACCAGCCAGGGCACCTGGTCGTCGGGGTCGGCGTCGATGACCGGAGCGGTGAAGGCGCCGCTGACCTGGCGGGCGGCGGTCACCTCGCGGGCGAAGCGCTGGCGGAAGGAGGTGTCGGCGGCCATGTGCGGGTGGATGCGCTTGATCGCCACCGCACGCCCCCCGGCCGAGCGACCGAAGAACACCTGACCCATACCGCCGGCTCCCAAGCGCCCGATCAGCCGGTACCGGCCGATGCGTTCGGGGTCAGTGCTCTCCAAGGGACCCAACGTCCTCATCCTCCGACTCTGCGCCTTGCTCTTGCACCCAGGAACCCCGTGAGCGGCGCCGACCGGTGGGAGTGGCCCCGCCGTCCCGCACCGAGGTACGGAGAAACCGCCGCGTCCGCTGCGGAGGAGCCCAGTCTAGGGGGTGGCGGGTCCCGCGGACGCGGTCGCCACGGGCCCGTGCTCCCGCCGCTGGTCCCAGACCCGGAACCTCGGGCCTTCCTCCACATGAGTGAAACGTTCTTATCCTGTAGCTGACCGCATACGCATGACGAACATCCACGTTTTCCCTGACAGAGGGGCAGTTTTCAAGAAAGCTTCCTAGATTCTCGTGAAAGCATTGATCAATCAGCGTGCTTGTTGGTAACTTCCCTGAAACGTTTTAACACGGTGGTGTCCCCCAGGGAACCGCCGACCATCCCCCGGGGGCGCCCCGCCCCCGCCCCTCTTCGGCACCGTGCCCACGGTGCGGAAAGGAAGACCATGCGCGAGACGACGAGCGCACATCCCGAGCGCTCCGGATTCACTCCCTCCCGCCGCTCCTTCATCGGCCTGGGCGCGGCGGTCGGCACGACGGCCGCCCTCCAGCCCGCCCTCGGCCTCCCGGCCGCCCACGCCGCGCCCTCCGACGGAGTGTTCGCCGCGGGCTTCGCCGCCCCCGCACGCACCGCCCAGGCCAGGTTCCGCTGGTGGTGGCCGCACGGCCTCGTCGACACCGCGGAGATCGAACGCGAGATCGACCAGGTGGCGGACGCCGGCTTCGGCGGCGTCGAGATCGCCGACGTCCACCACAGTTCCACCGAGCCGCTCGACCCCCGGGGACACGGCTGGGGCACCGCCCCCTGGCGGGAGGCGCTGGAGGCCGCGCTCGCCCGCGCCCACGAGCGCGACGTCACCGTCGACATCACCATCGGCCCCGCCTGGCCCGCGGCCCTGCCCACCATCACCCCCCAGGACACCGCGGCCGTGCGCGAACTCGCCCATGGCGTGCGCTTCCTGGCCGCGGGCGAGGAGTTCACCGGCGCGCTGCCCGAACCCGAGGTCTCCCCGGCCGAGGGGGTCGACGGACGCACGCTCCGCCACGTCCAGGCCCTGCGCCTGGCCGAGGGCGCCTCCGCGCAGGACACGCCCTGCGCCCTGGACCCCGCCACCCTGCAGGACCTCACCCCCTCCGTCCAAGGCGAGGAGCTGACCTGGACCGCTCCCGAGGGAGAGGACGCCACCTGGGCGCTCATCGCGTACTGGGAGCGCGGCTCCGGGCAGCGGCCCGAGCGCGGCCCGCACACCGAACCGGTGTCCTACGTGGTCGACCACTTCGGCGACGCCGGCACCCAGGCGGTCATCGACTTCTGGGAGGAGCGGATCCTCACCCCGAGGATCCGCTCCCTCCTGGAGGGTCCCGCGGGAGGAGCGATCTTCGAGGACTCCATCGAGATGGAGACCGACGCCACGCTGTGGACCCGCGACCTGCCCGCCGCGTTCGAACGCCACCACGGATACGACCCCACGCCCTACCTGCCGGTACTGGTCCGCGTCGACGAGGACAAGGTCTTCACCTTCGACCCGGTCACCGACCGCCGCGCCCTGGACGACTACAACGACCTCCTCTCCCAGCTCTACATCGACCACCACCTCACACCGCTGCGGGACTGGGCCCACGGGCTCGGGATGACGTACCGGATCCAGCCCTACGGCCTGCAGACCGACGCCGTGGCCAAGGCCGCCCTCGTGGACACCGCCGAGGGCGAGTCCCTGGGGTTCAATAACCTCGACGACTTCCGCTCCCTGGCCGGAGGCCGCGACCTCGCCGGGAAGAAGGTGCTCTCCAGCGAGGCCGGCGCGACCCACGGCGGCGCCCACAGCACCACCTGGGAACAGACGGTGCGCACCCTCGCACGCGAGTACGCCGCGGGCGTCAACCAGGCGGTCCTGCACGGCTTCTCCTACGCCGACGCCCCCGGCGCCCAATGGCCCGGCTTCGCCGCCTTCACCCCCTACGACGGCGGCATCGGATACGGCGAGTCCTGGGGGCCCCGCCAACCCACCTGGCAGCACGCACCCGACGTCGCCGGGTTCCTCGCCCGCGCCCAGCACACCCTCCAGTGGGGCACACCCTCGGTCGACGTCGCCTTCCTGCGCCAGAAGGGCTACGCGGGCTCGGGCTTCGGAGCCGCGCACTTCAGCAAGGAGGGGGTGCGCACCGGCTGGACCCACCAGTTCCTCAGCCCCCGGCTGCTGGAGATCACCGACCCGCACGTGGACGGCGGCAGACTCGCCCCCGACGGGCCGGCCTACAGCCTCCTCGTCTTCGAGGGCGACGCCTTCAACGGACGCGTCGCCACCCTGCCCGTCGAGACCGCCCGCAGGCTCCTCGGCTACGCCCGGTCCGGCCTGAGGATCCTCGTGGTGGGCGACTGGAGCGCACCCGAGGAACCCGGCATCGACCAGGAGGAGGCCCAGGAACTCACGGCCACCCTGCAGGAACTGCTCGCCCAGCCCACCGTGCACAGGGTCGACACGCGCGAACAGATCCCCCAGGGCCTGGACGCACTCGACGCGGCACCCGACGTGGTCTACGCCGAGGACTCGCCGCTGCTGCACACCAGGCGCCGGGGCGAGAACCTGGAGCTGTACTACCTCACCAACGGCTCCGACACCGACCCGGTCGACCACGACATCACCGTCTCCACCGGTGTCCGCGACGCCTACCCCTTCGCCCTGGACCTGTGGACCGGGCGGATCGAACCACTGCCCCTGCACCAGGCCGACCAGGGGCGCGTCAGCGTCCGTGTCCGCCTGGCCCCGGGCTCCTCCACCGTCCTGGCCCTGGCCACACCGCAGTGGACCACCCGCTTCTCCGACCCCGACGCCAAGATGCCACCGGGCCGGCTGAAGAAACTGCGCCTCGACCGCACCGACGCCGACACCGTGCGGCTGGCCGACGGCAGGGCCGTGATCCGGGCCGGCGAACCCGGCACCTACACCAGCACCTACGCCGACGGACGCACCGTCACCACCACCATCGACACGGTCGGCGCCCAGGTCGAACTGACCGGATGGCGAGTGGAGGTCGAGGACTGGCGGCCGGGAGGATCGACCACCGAGACCGAGGTCCACCTCCACGAGTACTCCCTCGACACGCTCGCGCCGTGGACGGACATCGACGGACTCGAAGAGGTCTCCGGCACGGGCCGCTACACCACGACCGTCGAACTGGGCGAGGCCTGGACCGGCGGACACGGCGCCCACCTGGACCTGGGAAGGGTGACCGACACCTACCGGGTCACGGTCAACGGCACGGAACTGCCGCCCTGCGACCAGCTCTCCCCCGTGGTCGACGTCGGCCCCTGGCTCACACGCGGGACCAACACCATCGAGATCGAGGTCGCCACCACCCTCCTCAACCGGATGCGGGCCTTTCGCCCCGACGTCTACGAGGACGCACGCCCCCAGGAGTACGGCCTCCTCGGACCCGTGCGGCTCCTGCCCTACGGCCAGGCCGAGCTGTAGGATCGCCGAGATGTAGGGTCCCGGCGGCCCGGGGCGCGTCCAACGCCCCGGGCCGCCGGGAAGTTCCCTGCTGGCCGCAGGCGGCCAAGTCCTCGACCTCCATGACCCCGCGGGGAACACGCGCCTAGTGTCGTTGGTACGCAGGGAGAGGACCCACGGCCATGCAGATTCTCGACGCCCTCCGCACCGACACCCGACTGCGCACCGCCCACGGACTCTCGTGGCTGGCCGCACAGGCACGGGACCACCCCAGCCGGCTCCTGCACCACCCCTGGCGCGACAACCCCTACCCCACCTACCGGCGGCTGCGCGACCAGGGTCCCTTCGCCACCAGCCGCCTGGGCTTTCGCACCGCGCACACCCACGAAGCGGTGAGCACGCTCCTGCGAGGCCGGGAGTTCGGCGTGGAGTCCCCCCGCCAAGGGGCACTGCCCGAACAGTTCGACGTCCTGGACCTGTCCTTCCTCATGAAGGACCCGCCCGAACACACCCGGCTGCGCCGGATCGCCCGGCCCGCCTTCAACCCGCGCCGGATGAGGCACTACCAGACCGAGATCGAGAAGATCACCCACACCCTGCTGGACGCGGCGGCCGCACGCGGCGACTTCGACCTCATGCGCGACTTCGCCCAGCCGCTGCCGATCGCGGTCATCAGCCGCCTGCTGGGCATCCCCGAGTCCGACGACGCCGAGTTCGTGCGCATCGGCCACACCGTCGGCAGCGCACTGGACGGCGCCCGCTCGGCGAGCCACCTGCGCAGGATCCGGCAGGCCACCGCACAATTGGACGCACTGTTCGAGCGGCTGCTGCACCAGCGGCGCACCGACCCCCGGGAGGACGTGATCTCCACTCTGGCCACCGAGACCGGCGACGGCCGCCTCACCGCCGCCGAGGCCAACACCATGTGCCGACTGCTCCTGGTCGCCGGGTTCGAGACCACGGTGAACCTCATCGGAAACGGGATGATGGCCCTGCTGCGCCACCGCGAGCAGTGGCGGCGCCTGGTGGCCGACCCCGAACTGGCCCAGGGCGCCGTGGAGGAGGCACTGCGCTTCGACTCCCCCGTGCAGATGACCACCCGCTGGGTCCAGGCCGACACCACCGTCCAGGGCCACCACCTCTCCAGGGGCGGCTACGCCCTGTGCCTGATCGGCTCGGCCAACCGCGACCCCGCACGCTTCACCGACCCCGACCGCTTCGACATCACACGCCCCGACGCCTCCGACCACCTGTCCTTCTCCGGCGGCGCCCACTACTGCCTGGGCGCCCCGCTCGCCCGCCTCGAGGGCGGGATCGCCCTGCGCGCCCTGGCCGAACGCATGCCCGACCTACGCCCCACCGCACGGCCCACCCGCCGGCGCACCAGCGTCGTACGCGCCCTGTCGGCCCTCCCCGTCACCACGGGACACCGGTAGAAGGGAGGGACCGGATGCGCGGCACACCCTCCGCCCGCCGACGGCACGCACCCGCCCGGGGACGCGAGGTCCTGCTGACGGCGGGGGTCCTGTGCGTGGTGGTCCTCGTGGTCACCGCGATCCTCGCGGTCGCCCTGCCCCGCCCCGAACAGGAGGGGCCCCGGGGAGAACTCCCCCGGCTGGCCCGCACACACGAGATCGACCTGGGAGTCGCGGTGGCGGTCAACCCGCTCACACACGACCCCGACTACCAGTCCGTGGTCACCGACAACTACACCTCCGTGACCGCCGAGAACGCCATGAAGTGGGAACACGTCCAACCCGAACGGCACCGGTTCGACTGGAGCGGCCCCGACGCCATCGTGGACTTCGCCGGGCGCCACGACCTCGACGTGCACGGACATACCCTGCTCTGGCACAACCAGCAGCCCTCGTGGCTCGCCCAGGGGGACTGGGACGCGCAGGAGCTGCGCGAGGTGATGCGCGAGCACATGGAGGCACTCCTGGGGCGCTACCAGGGACGCGTCACCTCCTGGGACGTGATCAACGAACCCTTCCAGGACAACGGCCCCCACCTGCGCGAGAACCTGTGGTACCAGGTCCTGGGCGAGGACTACATCGCCGAGGCCCTGTCCATGGCACACGAGATCGACCCCCGGGCCCGGCTGTACGTCAACGAGTTCGGCATCGAGGGCGGCAGTGCCAAGACCGACGCCATGTACTCCCTGGTGACCGACCTGCTCGACCGCGGAGTACCCCTGCACGGCATCGGCTTCCAGGGGCACTTCGTCCACGGCAACGTCCCCCCGGACCTGGCCGAGCACATGCGCCGCTTCTCCGACCTGGGGCTGGAGGTCAGCATCAGCGAACTGGACGTGCGCATCCCCGAACCCCCGCGGGAACAGGCCCTGCGGGAACAGGAGCAGGAGTACCGGCACGTGGTCCGGGCGTGCCTGGAGGTACCCCGGTGCGTGAGCGTGTCGGTGTGGGGGGTCAGCGACCAGCACTCCTGGATCCCCGAGTGGTTCCCCGGATACACCGCCGCACTGCCCTTCGACGAGGACTACGAACCCAAACCCGCCCTGGACGGCATGGTCGAGGCACTGTCCCGGCGCCCCTGAGGACGCCGGGAACACCCCCTTCCCAGGAACCCGGAACTAGAACGTGTAGGACGTCAGGTACTCGGGCACCACGACCCGGCTCCCGGGCGAGACCCGGCGCACCAGGGCGGTGAACTCCGCCACGCCCATGCCCTTCCCCGTGCCGTCCACCGGCGGGTTGACCAGCTCGCGCTCGAAGTGGTCCCAGTGCACCGGAACCACCGTCCCGGGCCGGTCCAGCGCCTCCAGCAACCGGGGCACGTACTCGTACGTGCTGGAGGTGGCGGGCAGCGCGACCATCGCCACGTCGGGCGCCAACCCGGCCACCTCGCGCTCGGCGAAGTCACTGGCGCCCATGAAGAACACCGAGGGACCCGACGGCGGGGTGACCTGGAAGGCCAGCGTGTCACCCTCGGGCAGGTCCGCGATGGTGGCGGGCTCCCGCGGCACCTCCACCCGCACACCCGCGAAGGCCACCGAGTGGTCGGCGTTGCGGCTGTGCCGGGAGGAGACGACCTCCACCACACACCCGTCGAAGTCCAGCACCTCCCCGCCGCGCACCGGGGCGACCTGCCCCACGGGAACCCCCATCGCCTGGGCCAGGTGGTACGTGGTCAGGGTGCCCACGATCCGGGCCCCGGTGGTGGTGGCGATGTGCGGCACGTCCGAGAAGTGGTCCCAGTGCGAATGGGTGACCAGGACCACGCCCCCGTCCCCGATGTCGGCGGTGTGCTCGTCGACCGCGGACGCGTCCACGGTCAGGGCCGTCCCGGGGTCGAACTCGCGGTCGGGGTCGAACAGGCCGGTGGTGAACCGGGTGAGGAAGGGGTCGACCAGCACCGACGACCGGCCGGGCATGTCGACACGCCAACCACTGGTGCCCAGCCAGCGGAAGACGGCCCTGCCGCCCCTCCCCCCGGAGGGCGCCCCCGATGCGGCGGTGGCGCCGGCGGGCGCCGCGGCACCCGCCAGCAAGGGGGTGAGCGCCCCGCCCGCGACCGCGCCCCGCAAGAATCCCCGTCGTCCGATCGTCATGTGCTGACCTCGTTCCCTGACTCGGTGGGTCCAACGGCGCACAGACAAGCACGGCCCCCGACAGAGCGTCCAATAAGCGGCACGACCAGCTCCGATAGGCGTTCGCCTATCGGAAGCGGTCAGCACCGCGCAGAGGTCCCCCCGGCTGTCCGGAAGCGGACACGCAACCGCTCCACGGCCTCACGCGCGGCCCGCCCCAGGGCCATGTCGGCCTCCAGGGCGGTGCGGTCGGGATCGGGGCCCACCGCGCACACCGCGACGGCGTAGCGCCCGCCGTCGGGGTACTCGACCACACCCGCCTCCATACGCAGCCCCGGCAGAGTCCCGGACTTGACCCCGACACGGACGTCGGGACCAAAACCCGAGGCGATACGGGTACGCACCAGCTGACGCGCCATGAGGTCGCGCACGAACGCACAGGCCCTCGGCGGAGCGGCCGCGTCGGTCCACACCAGCTGCAGGAGCCGGGTGATGTCGGCCAGGGTGCTGGAGGTGGTCCGTGAGGGGTCACGTGCCAGGAGGACGGCCGGATCGGTACCGGTGGCGTCGCTCTCGTCGAGCAGGGCGTGCAGCAGGGCACGGGGACCACCGGTGAAACGGGTGCGCTCCAGCCCCAGCTCCGCGGCGAGCAGCTGGACGGGCTCCACACCCACACGGTCCACGATCAGGTCGGCGGCGGTGTTGTCGCTGATGGTCATCGCCAGCAGGGCACAGTCACGCAGGGACAACTCGACGTCGTCGGCGAAGTCCGCGGTGCCCCAGCCCCCGAGCCGGGCGTCACGGCGCACCACCACCCGCTCGGTGGGATCCACGAGCCCGGTGGAGGCCTGACGGGCGAACTCCAGGACGATGAGGACCTTGGCCACGGAGGCCAGGACGACGGGATCCTCGGCCCCGTGGCCGACCTGACCGGTGCCGTCGACCTCACGCGCGTGGACACGGACGGCGGGGGCGCTGGTGGTGTTCACGGCGCTCACGCTAGCGCCCGCCGGCGGTGGTCTAGAGTCGGGCCGTGGATCTTGGACGGCACCTGCGGTACTTCCTGGTGGTGGCACGGGAGGAGCACTTCGGCGAGGCGGCCGCGGAACTGGGCATCGCCCAGCCCGCGCTGAGCCAGTCCGTGCGCCGCCTGGAGGAGGAACTGGGAGTGGCCCTGTTCGACCGCTCCCGCCGCCGCGTGGAACTGACCCCGGCCGGACGGCTGCTGGTCTCCCAGGCCCGCGACCTGGTGGCGGGCGAGGCACGCCTGCGCGAGACCATGCGACGGGTCCGCGACGGCGAACTGGGCACCCTGCGAGCCGCCGTACCGCCCGGCACACCGGCGGTCGCGCTGCGCGGCCTGGTGGAGCACATGGCCGAGCAGACACCGGGCCTGGAGGTGGACCTGTGCGAGATGGCCGGCACGGAACTGGTACGCGCCCTGAGCGGGGGATCGGTGGACACCGGACTGCTGACCGCGCCCTTCGAGGGAGCCGGACTCGTGGCCCAGCCGGTGCACCGCGCGGAAATGGGCGCGGTCCTGCCGCGCGGCGAGGCGCTGGCGCGCGACAGCGCCGTACACCTTCCGGACCTGGCGGGACGGGACCTGGTACTGCCCCCGCGCAGAGCCGCCCCGGTGTGGTTCGAACGCGTACTGGCGGTGTGCCGGGAGGGCGGCTGGATCCCCCCGCGCGTACGCGAGGCCGGCGACACCGAGTTCCTGCTGGGACTGGTGCTGGCCGGACGCGGAGTGGCCCTGGAGACGGCGGCGGTGGCCGCACGGGAGCCGCGCCTGGCCTGGCGGCCGCTGACCGGCACCCCGCTGCACCGGCGCACGGAGGCGGTACGCCCGGCCCAGGACGCCCACCCGGCCGCCGCGGCCTTCGCCGAGGCCGCCGCACGGGTCCTGTCCGACCCTCCCGGCAACAGCGGGTCGCTGACGGTCGGCGACGGACACCGCCCCTGGTCGCTGGTGTACGGGGAGGGCCCCATCACCCTGCCCGGATGACCCCGCCCCGGGGCCCGGGCCCGGCCGCGAGCCGCCCGGCACACCGGGAAACGGGTGCGCGGCACCGGACCACCGGTACCCTCGTGACCCGGACCAGGATCGGTGAGGTGTTCGGTATGCGCTAGACACGCGGCCCCCCGGCACTCCTTCGTCACCAGCGGTTCCCAGACGACGAAGGAGACGACGAACATGTCCCAGAACACGCCTCCGATCAGCGTGCCCGAGGAACTGGCCAGGTCGGTCGGCGACCTCTTCGGCCCCGAGTGGGTGGAGCGCCTGTCCCGCACGGCCGCCCGGCAGTGCGACCGCTGGAACCTGCGCCCCACCGGCGACCGCCCCCTGCACGGAGCGGTGTCCCTGGTCGTACCGGTACGGCGCGCCGACACGACCCCCGCCGTGCTCAAGGTGCTGCCCGTGGACCAGGAGAGCGAGGGCGAGCCCCGCGCGCTGCGCACGTGGGCGGGCCGCGGCGCGGTACGCCTGCTCGCACACGACCCCGCGAACGGGGCGATGCTCCTGGAGGCCCTGGACCCGGCCCGCTCCCTGGACGGCGTGGAGGTGGACCGGGCCCTGACCGTGATCGGCGGCCTGCTCACCCGGCTGAACGCCCATCCCGGCCCGGCCGGAACACGCACCCTGGGCCCGATCACCCACGCCCTCGTCGAACGCACCCGCCCCTTCCTCGCACACGAGCGCCTCGACCACCGGTTCCGGCTCCTGCTGGACCGCTGCTCGGCGACCGCCCGGGAGATGGCGTCCCAGCCGGGCGACCGGCTCCTGCACTGGGACCTGCACTTCCAGAACGTGCTGGCCCCGCTGCCGGGAACCGACCGGGAACCGTGGGTGGCCATCGACCCCAAACCCCTGGTCGGCGACCCCGGATACGAACTCCTGCCCGCGCTGCGCAACCGGTTCGCGGAGGAGGCCGCCCCGGGCGAGGAACCGCGGTCGGTGCGCCGCAGGTTCGACCTGCTGACCGAGGTCACCGGCCTGGACCGCGAACGGGCCCGCGCATGGACACTGGTCCGGGTCCTGGAGGACTGCGTGTGGCGCCTGGAGAGCGGCCGGTTCCGGACTCCGCACCCCCAGGTGGTGATCGGCGAGGCCGTGGCCGGCTGAGCACCGGACGGGGTCCGCAGGCGCCCGCGCCCTCCGGGCCCCGGCCCGCCGCACCTCCCCCGCACGAGGCCCCCCGCCGTGTGGCGGCACGCACCCGCCACACGGCGCTGCCCCGCCGACCCCCCACCCGGCCACAATGGTGACGCACCGCACACCCCACCAGGAGGCGCACATGCCGACCCCTCCCCCCTTCGACCCCGAACTGGCCGCGGTCCTGGCCGTGCTCCGCGACGAGATCCCCTCCCGACTCACCCCCGACATGATCCCGGACCTGCGCCGGCGGCGCGCCGCACAGGCCTTCGGCCCAGACGACGACCTCACCCTGGACGGCGCCTACACCGAGACCGGACACCACGCCCCCGGCCACGACGGCGCCGACGTGCCCCTGCTGCTGTGGCGGCCCACCGGAACCACCGCACCCGTGGGCACCCTGTACTGGATCCACGGCGGCGGCATGATCATGGGCACCCACCGGGGAGCGGAGATCCCCGCACTGCTGCAGACCGCGCACGAACTGGGCCTGGCCCTGGTGTCCGTGGACTACCGGCTCGCTCCCGAACACCCCCACCCCGCACCGGTGGAGGACTGCTACGCGGGCCTGACGTGGGCCGCCAAGCACGCCGACGACCTGGGCCTCGACCCCCGGCGCCTGGTGGTGGGCGGGGCGAGCGCCGGAGGCGGACTGGCCGCCGCCACCGCCCTGCTGGCCCGCGACCGGGGCGGCCCCGACCTGCTCGGCCAACTGCTCGTCTGCCCGATGCTCGACGACCGCAACGACTCGGTCTCGGCCCGGCAGATGGCCGGCACGGGCGTGTGGGACAAGGTCGCCAACGCCACCGGCTGGGGCGCACTGCTCGGCGAGGCGGCAGGCGGCCCGGACGTGCCCCCCTACGCCGCCCCCGCACGCGCACAGGACCTGTCGGGTCTACCCCCGGCCTTCCTGGACGTGGGTTCGGCGGAGACCTTCCGCGACGAGGTCGTGGACTACGCCTCCCGGATCTGGAAGGCGGGAGGCTCGGCCGAACTGCACGTGTGGCCGGGCGGCTTCCACGGCTTCGACAGCATGGCTCCCCAGGCCGCGCTCAGCCGCAGCGCCGCAGCGCAGCGCCTTCCGTGGCTGCGGCGGATCATCGGGGTCTGAACACGGGCACCATGAGGTCATGAGAGAGCTCCTGGGCAGGATCTCGGCACTGGACCCCGAGGCGGGCGCCGCCGTGAAGGTGATCGCCTACTTCGACGAACTGGCGGGAACGGGACTGGAACCGGTCGTGCGGGGCGCGGCCGTCCTGACCGGCGTCCCCGCCGGCTTCGTCGGCCCCGGGCGCGACCCGGCCCTGCGCGTCGCCCCGGACGGGTCGGTGGAGCGCGGCGCCCACGGCCCCGACCCCTCCTGGTGCTCGGTACGGGCGGGCGGCGGCGTGCTGTGGCTGGAACTCGCCGAGGAACCCGGCCCGGTGGAGGCGATGGTGCTGGAACGCGCGGCGGCGGCCGTGCGCGCCCGCATGGAGCGGACCGCGCCGATGGCGGGCGGGCGCGCGGCCCTGGCCGAGGCGCTGGTGGACCCCGGCCTCCCCGAGGAGCAGCGGGCGCGCGCGGCCCGCCGGTTCGGGATCGTGCCGGGCTCCCCGACCCGCGCGGTGGCGCTCCACGGCGGCGGAATCCGCGTCGTGGCCGCCGCCGAGGACCCGGGCGGCGAACGGGCGGGGGTGGGACCGGCCGTGGAGGCACTGGGGCTGCCGTCCTCGTGGGAGGACGCACGAAGGGCACTGCGCTTCACCGCCCGGGGCACGGGCACGGACCCGGGCCCCCGCGTGGTGTTCGCCGAGGACCTGGGCGGATTGTTGCTGCTGGCCGACACCGTGCGGCCGGGGGACCCGCCGGTACCCGACGTGGCGGCTCTGGAGCGGGTGGCCCGCGACGCCGCACCGCTGCTGGCGGCCCTGGAGGCGGTGGCCTCCTCCCCCAGTCTGCGGGCCGCCGCGGCCCGTGCGGGGGTGCATCACTCCACGCTGCAGGAGAGCGTGGGCCGGGCCGAGCGCCTGCTGGGCTGGCCGGTGCGCGAGGTGACGGGAAGGCTGCGCCTGCAGGTGGCTCTGGTACTGCGGCGGCTGCACCACCATCCCTGACGCTCGTGTCGGGGCGGTCGGCCGCCAGGCCCCTCCCCGCCCTGCCAGAGGCCGTGTGCGTTGACGCCATGGCCCGCATCTGCTGTTTCCGAGAACCCCGGACCAGCCACGGATGACGGAGTCGGGGACGAGGCCGGTGCCTTCCCGTGTTCTCCTCACGACATGTGCACACAGAAAAGAGAAGGCACCTTTACGGCGTAGATTCATTGCCGTGCCCGGAGCGCGGAGCCGGTACCGGGCACGGCGCCCGCTAGTCCACCACCGTGATGCCCAGGGCTGCCAGGATCGTGCCCGCCTGCGCGGGACTGACCCTGGCCCCCCGCAGGTACCCGGCCTGCTCCAGGGTGGGCTCCCCCAGGTCGGCGCCGCGCAGGTCGGCCCCCGCGAGCCGGGCGTTGACCAGGTTGGCCCCGCGCAGCCGCGAGTCCGCCCACACCGTGTCGCGCAGGTCGGCACTGGCCAGGTCGGCCTCGTCCATGCGCAGCCCCTCCAGGGTCCGCCCGCGCAGCGTGATGCCCTTGCAGCGGGCCAGCATCAGGTTGCAGTGGGCGAAGGTGTAGCCGATCCCCCGCAGGGAGGTCAGCCCCGCCCCGGTCATCCGGCAGCCGGTGAAGGCGGTGTCGGTGAGCAGCGCGCCCTGCCAGCGGGTGTTGGCCAGGTCCACCCGCTCGAAGCGGGTGTCGGTGCACTCGGCGTGCGCGAACACGGCGCCGGCCGCGCTGCCGCCGGTGAACCCCGCCCCCTCCAGGACGGCCCGGTCCAGCCGGGCCCCGTCCAGACGGCAGTCGTGGAAGGCGGCGTCGACCAGGTCGGCGCCGGACAGGTCCGCCCCGCTCAGGTCACAGCGGGTGAACACGCGCGGTCTGTCCGGGGGGCCGGCGAGGACGTCGCGCAGGTCGGCGTCGGACAGGTCCGCGTCCGTGGTCTCGGGGAGGGAGAGGTCTGTACTCATCGTGGGGACCCTAGCGGCAACCGGTGACACTTCCGCGCGCGGCACGCCCCCCGTTCCCGGCGACGCACCGGCCCCTCAGTCGCGGAGCTTGAGCGCCAGGAAGAGGTCCACCCGGTGTTCCAGGCTGCTCAGGTCCCGGCCGGTCAGGTCCTCCACCCGGCCGATCCGGTACCGCAGCGTGTTCACGTGCACGTGCATGGCGGCGGCGCAGCGCTGCCACGAACCCGAGTGGTCCAGGAACTGCTCCAGGGTCTGCACCAGCTCCGAGCGGTGGTCCCGGTCGTAGGCCAGCAGCGGGCCCAGCAGCCGCTCCCGGTAGGAGGACTGGACCTCCTCGGGGACCGAGGCCAGCAGCAGCTCGTGCGAGTCGATCTCGGCCCCGGCGATCACCCGGGAGCGGCCACCGCGCAGCTCGGCCAGGCGGCGGGCGTGGCGGGCCTCCACCGTGGCGCCGCGCAACTCGGGCACGCCCCGCACGGCCGAGCTGAGGCCGATGGCGAGCCGGTGGTCGAGCAGCCCTCCCTCCAGGACGCGGGCCCGGTGGAGCAGTTCGGCTCGGACCTCCTCGGCCCGGGCGCGGGCGTCGGCCTCCGAACCGCCGACGGGGACGACGGCCAGCGTGTCGTCGTCGCCGGTGACGACGGCTCCGGGGTGGTCGGCGAGCAGCTCGGTGACCACGCGCCGGGCCAGGTCGGGCACACGGGGCTCGGGCAGCATCACGGCGCTGACCACGACGTGGCCGTCCTCCCCGCCGCCGGACGGACCGGTGCCGCGCATGAGCTCGGTGACCTCGTCGAAGCGCTGGGCGGCCAGCAACCGGGAAAGCCCCTCCAGGTGGCGGGCGTCGGTCAGGGCGCGCTCCTCGGCGCGGCTGCGGGAGAGCACGGCGATGGAGGCCAGCTCGGCCACCGACTCGTGCACCTCCTCGGTCCAGGCGGTGTGGTCGCCCTCGCAGACCAGCAGCCAGGTGGCCAGGGGGTGGGACTCCTTGGTCTGGACGGGCAGGACCGTCAGCGTGCGTCCGCCCTCCCCGGGCGGGCGGACGGTGCACGGGAAGGACGGACGGGTCAGGACCCGGGCGGCGAGCCACTCGCGGTCGCCCTCGGGCAGGGGCTCGCCGGAGGCGGCGACGTGGCGTCCGGTGGAGGAGACGATCCATGCGGTCAGCCCGGCCTGTCCGGCGGCCTCGGCGAAGGCGCGGGGGAGGTCGGCGCCGGAGGCGACCTCCGCCATGAGGCGGCGGTGGCGGTCGCGGGTCTCGGCGATGGAGCTGAAGCGGTGCTGGGTCAGGGAGCGCAGCACCTCCTCGGTGACCGCGCCGAAGGAGGTCTCCGGGGGCACCTCCACCAGGGGCAGGTCGTGGGCGCGGCACGCCTCCACCAGGTCGGGCGGGACCTCGCCCAGGGCGGTCCCGGCTCCGAGGGCGACCGCCCCGGCGCCGGCGATGGAGGACACGAAGGCCTCGGAGTCCTCGGGGCGGGTGCGCCACATCATTCCGGTGAGGACGAACTCGCCGCCGCGCAGGTAGCGGGCGGGTTCGAGCAGATCGGTGGTGTAGGCCCACCGCAGTTCGCGGTGCGCGTGCTCCTCCCCCGTCAGAAACCTCAGGTGCAGCCGCCTGACCGCGAGCAGCTCACTGATCCGCATGGACGTCCCTCTTGTCGCTCGTGTGGTGCGCGGCGGCGACGGTGGTAGCCGTCACCGTCCCCGGGAACACCGCTTGTAGGAAACGCCCAACGATAACCGTTCGCCGAGCGGACACTTCATGTCTTCACTTGCTGGTAAGGATCGCGGTTCCAGTGGTGTACTTCACAGCACTACCCGACCAACCAGGGACAACGCGACTGACGAAGGACGCGCCGACCGCCTGCGAGCGGCGGCGAGAACGCGGCGACAAGAGGACCAGCATGGAGTTCCTGAGCCCCTCCACACTGGAGGAGGCACTCGAGGCGAAGAGCGCCCACCCCGACGCGGTACCCATCATGGGCGGCACGGACGTGATGGTGGAGCTCAACTTCGACAAGAGGCGCCCGCCCGCCCTGATCGACCTGGCCCGGATCCCGGAGCTGGCCGAGTACGGGCCCGACGGCGACCGTACCCGCCTGGGTGCGGGCGTGCCCTACACCAAGGTGATCGAGCACCTGTCGGGAACGGCTCCGGCCCTGGCGAAGGCCTCCCGCTCGGTGGCCTCCCCGCAGATCCGCAACCGGGGCACCGTGGGCGGCAACCTGGGCGGGGCCTCGCCCGCCGGCGACGCGCACCCGTCGCTGCTGGCCACCGACGCGGCCGTGGAGCTGGCGTCGGTGCGCGGCAGGCGCCGGGTGCCCGTGCGCGAGTTCTTCCTGTCGCTGCGCAAGACGGCCAGGCGCGACGACGAGCTGATCACGGCGGTGCTGCTGCCGGAGCCGTCGGGCCCCCAGCAGTTCGCCAAGATCGGCACGCGCAACGCGATGGTCATCGCGGTGACCTCCTTCGCGCTGGCCCTGGACGGCGAGCGCCGGTCCGTGGGCACGGGACTGGGGTCGGCCGGGCCCACGCCGCTGCGCGCCGAGGCGGCCGAGGAGTTCCTGGCCCAGGAGTTCGACTGGGAGAACGGCCGGTCGCCCTCGGAGGCCACCGTGCGCCGGTTCGGAGAACTGGTGGCCGCGGCGGCCCGCCCCATCGACGACCAGCGGGGCAGCGCCGAGTACCGCAAGCACGCGCTCTCGGTGATGGCGCGCCGCGCGCTGAGCTGGTCGGTCACCGACTACCGGAAGGGAGTCACGCGATGCGCGTGAGTTTCAACGTCAACGGCGAGGACGTGACCGCCGACGATGTGTGGCCGGGCGAGAGCCTGCTGTACGTGCTGCGCGAGCGGCTGGGGCTGCCGGGCAGCAAGAACGCCTGCGAGCAGGGCGAGTGCGGTTCCTGCACGGTCTACTTCGACGGTGTGACGGCGTGTTCGTGCATGATCGCCGCCGGGCAGGCGCAGGGACGGACCGTGCGCACCGTGGAGGGCCTGGCCGAGGGCACGGGCAAGGGCACCGAGCGGGCGCTGGGCACGGTCCAGGAGGCCTTCGTGGAGGCGGGCGCCGTCCAGTGCGGCTTCTGCACGCCGGGCCTGCTGGTGCAGACCGACGACCTGCTGGAGCGCACGGTGGGCGCGGGGATGCCCGCGCCGGGCGACGCCGAGATCCGGGAGGCGCTGGCGGGCAACCTCTGCCGCTGCACCGGATACGAGAAGATCATCGACGCGGTGCACCTGGCCGCCGAGCGCCGCGCCGAGGCCGGGAGCGGAGCATGAACGGAACCAGTACCGCCCCCGCGGCCGGCGGGGCCTTCGCCATCGAGGGCGCCCACGTGGTCACCGTGGACGGCGCCGAGTACGCCGACGGGCACGTGGTGGTCCGCGACGGCCGGATCGCCGCCGTGGGCGCGGGGCCCGCCCCCGGCGCCGAGGGCGTCGAGCGTGTGGACGGGCGCGGGTGCATGGTCACCCCTGGCCTGGTCAACACCCACAACCACCTCTACCAGTGGGCGACACAGGGACTGTTCGCCGACGGCACGCTCTTCGAGTGGCTGGTGGGCTCCTACGAGATCTGGGGCCGCCTGAACGCCGAGGTGGTCTCGGGGACCACCTCGGCCGGGCTGGCCCACCTGGCCCTGTCGGGGTGCACGACCGCCTCCGACCACCACTACGTCTACCCCTCCGGCCGGGGCGACATCGTGGCCGCGGAGGTGGAGGCCGCCCGCGAGGTGGGCGTGCGCCTGGACCTGGCCCGCGGGTCGATGGACCGGGGCCAGAGCCAGGGCGGGCTGCCGCCGGACGCCGTCGTGGAGTCGCTGGAGCAGGCCCTGGCGGGCACGGCGTCGGCGATCGAGACCCACCACGACCCCTCCCCCGAGGCCATGACACGGGTGGCGGTGGCGCCGTGCTCGCCGTTCTCGGTCTCGCGCGGGCTGATGGTGGAGGCCGCGGCGCTGGCCCGGGACAAGGGCGTACGGCTGCACACCCACCTGGCCGAGACCCTCGACGAGGAGGAGCAGTGCCTGGCCGAGTTCGGCTGCACCCCCGTGGAGTACGCCGAGAAGCTCGGCTGGCTGGGCCGTGACGTGTGGTTCGCGCACGCGGTGCACCTGTCCGACGAGGCGATCGGGCGGATCGCGGCCACGGGCACCGGGGTGGCGCACTGCCCCACCTCCAACGCCCGCCTGGGCGCGGGGATCTGCCGGGTCACCGAACTGCTGGACGCGGGCGTGAGCGTGGGGCTGGGCGTGGACGGGCCGGCCTCCAGCGAGCTGACCCCGCTGGCCGGTGAGATGCACCAGGCGCTGCTGATGGCCCGCGCCCGCAAGGGCCCCCAGGCCCTGACCGCCCGCCAGGCGCTGGAGATGGCCACCCTGGGCGGCGCCCGGGTGCTGGGCCGCGACGCCGAACTGGGTTCCCTGACGGTCGGCAAGCTCGCCGACATCGCCCTGTGGCGGATGGACGGATTCGGCTACGACGTGATCGAGGATCCGGTGGTGGCGGCGGTCTTCGGCCCCACACCGCCCCTGGAGCGGCTCTGGGTCGGCGGGAGCACCGTCGTCGACCGGGGGGAGCTGCGCACCCTGTCCGCAGAGACCGCCGCCGCGCGCGGCCGCGCGGCGCACCGAACCCTGACCCAGGAGGTGAGCCGCTGATGGCGGTGACGACCCGTACCGTGACGGACCTGTCCAGCACCACCAAGGACGGGGTGGGCGCCAGCCCGCGCCGCCCCGACGGAACCCTGAAGGTCACCGGCGAGTTCGCCTACTCCTCGGACATGTGGATGGAGGACATGCTGTGGGGGGCGACCCTGCGCAGCCCCCATCCGCACGCGAGGATCCTGGGCATCGACATCACCGAGGCGCTGAAGGTGCCGGGGGTGCAGGCGGTGCTCACCCACGAGGACGTGCCCGGCGAGAAGCACTACGGGCTGGAGCACCAGGACCAGCCGGTGCTGGCCTTCGACAAGGTGCGCTACAAGGGCGAGGCGGTGGCCGTGGTGGCCGCCGACCACCCCGAGACGGCCCGGCGGGCGATGGAGCGCATCCGGGTGGACTACGAGGTGCTGGAGCCGATCAGCGACTCCCGCAGGGCGGCGCTGGACCCCGACTGCCCGCTGGTGCACGAGCCGGGCACGATCCCCGAGCACCCCGAGTACAACCAGCGCGGCAACCGGCTGCGCTACCAGCCGGTCCGCACGGGCGCCTTCACCGGGGCGGCGGGGTCGGTCGAGCGCGAGAGCGGGATCCTGGAGCGGCTGCGCGCCGAGGCCGACGCGGTGGTCTCCTCCGAGTACGAGGTCGGCATGCAGGACCAGGCCTTCCTCGGCCCGGAGTCGGGCATGGCCGTTCCGGCCGAGGACGGCGGCGTGGACCTGTACGTGGCCACGCAGTGGCTGCACGTGGACCAGCGCCAGATCGCCCCCGCGCTGGGACTGCCCCAGGACAAGGTGCGCCTGACCCTGGCGGGCGTGGGCGGCGCCTTCGGCGCCCGCGAGGACCTGTCGATGCAGATCCACGCGTGCCTGCTGGCGCTGCACACCGGCAAGCCGGTCAAGTTCGTGTACAACCGCGAGGAGTCCTTCTACGGGCACGTGCACCGGCACCCGGCGAAGATGCGCTACGAGCACGGTGCGCGCGCGGACGGCACGCTGCTGTACGCCACGGCGGAGATCATCGTGGACGGCGGCGCGTACGCGTCGGCGACCCCGGCCGTGGTGGGTGTGGCCTCCTCCCTGGGCATCGGCCCCTACGAGGTGCCGAACGTGCTGGTGGACGCCTACGGGGTGTACACCAACAACCCGCCGTGCGGGGCGATGCGCGGTTTCGGCGCGGTGCAGGCCTGCTTCGCCTACGAGTCGCAGATGGACCGGCTCGCCGAGGAGCTGGGCATGCACCCGGTCGACCTGCGGATCAAGAACGCCATGTCGCAGGGCTCGCGGATCATCACGGGCCAGGAGATCGACATGCCGCTGCCCATGGCGGAGATGCTGGAGCGCTGCCGCGACCTGCCGATGCCGCCCGAGCGCGGCGAGCTGGCCGACCCCGCCGACCTGCGCACGCTGCCGGGCGGGGTGGCGGGCACCACGCATGGTGAGGGCGTGGTGCGCGGTGTGGGCTACGGCCTGGGCCTGAAGAACCTGTGCTTCTCGGAGGGGTTCGACGACTACTCCACCGCCCGGGTGCGGCTGGAGGTCATGGGCGGCGAGCCGGTGGTGCTGGTGCACACGGCCGCGGCCGAGGTCGGCCAGGGGCTGGTGACCGTCAAGGGCCAGATCGCCCGGACCGAGCTCGGCGTGGAGAAGGTGGTCATCGCCCCCTCCGACACCCAGGTGGGGTCGGCGGGCTCCTCGTCGGCCTCGCGCCAGTCGTACATGACCGGCGGCGCGGTCCGGACGGCGTGCGCGTCGGTGCGCGCGGAGGTGTTCGCGCTGGCGCGCGAGCGCGGACTCGTTCCCGAGGGGATCGCGGACACCGACCTGTCGCTATCCGGCGGCAAGGTGGTCTCGGCCACGGCCGGCGCACTGGTGTCGCTGGCGGACCTGCTGGGCGACTCGGCGCAGGGCGGCACGGTGGTCGAGCAGACCCGGGAGTACCACCACCGGCCCACCGAGATGCTGGACCCGAAGCTGGGCCAGGGCGCCTCGCACACCCAGTTCGGGATGTGCGTGCACCGGGCCGTGGTGGACGTGGACGTGGAGCTGGGCCTGGTGAAGGTGGTGGCTCTGGACGCGGTGCAGGACGTGGGCAAGGTGATGCACCCCCAGCAGCTGCTCGGACAGATCCAGGGCGGTTCCACCCAGGGGCTGGGTCTGGCCCTGATGGAGGAGGTCCAGGTCGCGGACGGGCAGATCCGCAACCCGTCGTTCACCGACTACCTGATCCCGACGATCCTGGACACGCCGCCGATGCGGATCGAGGTGCTGGAGCACCCGGACCCGCACTCGCCCTACGGGCTGCGGGGCGCGGGTGAGCCGCCGACGCTGTCGTCGACCCCGGCGATCGTGGCCGCGGTGCGCGCGGCGACGGGGAGGGCGCTGACGCACGCGCCGGTGCGCCCGGAGGACATCGTGGGCATCGACCTGTAGCCGCGGGGGCGGGCCAGGCCCGCCCCCTCCATGAACCGCCCGCCCCGGATCCGCCGGCGCCCTCGGCGCCGGGGCGGGTGTCCTTGCGGAACCTTGCGGAACAGCGTCGTCCCGCACAACCCTGATTGATCACCCGGAGTATCAACCCCCTTGCTCATGGCGATCTTCGCCATGCTCATCTCCCTCCAGGAGGGGACATGACCCAACTCAAGGACACCGGCCCCCGTACCGGGGACCGGTCCCCCACGGATCGATCCTGGCTCGACCGCTTCTTCTTCATCAGCGAGCGCGGCTCCACCCTCGGACGGGAGGTCCGCGGCGGACTCACCACGTTCATGGCGATGGCCTACATCATCGTCCTGAACCCGGTGATCCTCGGCGGGGTCCCCGACGTCAACGGGGACTTCCTGTCCCCGGCCCAGCTGACCACCATGACCGCCCTGGCCGCGGGGCTGGTCACCATCATGATGGGGGTGGTCGGCCGCGCGCCGATCGCCTGCGCCGCCGCCCTCGGGGTGATGGCGGTGGTGGCCTACCAGGCCGCCCCGGTCATGTCGTGGCCCGAGGTGATGGGCCTGGTCGTGTGGCAGGGCGTGGTCATCGTCCTCATGGTGGTGACCGGAGTGCGCACCGCCGTGATGAACGCGCTGCCGCACAACCTCAAGATGGCGATCGGGGTGGGCATCGGCCTGTTCGTGTCCCTGATCGGCCTGGCCAACGCCGGCTTCGTCAGCGGCGGCGACGGCAGCAGCCTGTTGCAGCTCGGCGCGTCGGGCGACGGCGGGAACCTCGCCGGCTGGCCGATCCTGGTGTTCGTGTGCGGCCTGGTGCTGGCGAGCGTGCTGCTGGTGCGCGGAGCGCCCGGCGCGATCTTCTACGGCATCGTCGGTGCCACGGTGCTGGCGGTCGTGGTCCACCAGGTGGCGGGCCTCGGCGGCGAGGACTGGGGCGGACGCGCGCCGGAGCTGTCCGGCAGCCCCGTGGCCGTGCCCGACTTCGGGCTGCTGTTCCAGGTCGACTTCTTCGGCGCCTGGACCACCGCCGGGCCGACCACCGCCGGGGTCATCCTGTTCACCCTGGTGCTGGCCGGGTTCTTCGACGCGGTGGGCACCATCCTGGCGATCGGGGCCAAGGCCGGCATCGCCAGGGCCGACGGGAGCATGCCCCGGGTCAACCAGATCCTGGCCACAGACGGGACCGGAGCCGTGGTCGGCGGCCTGACCAGTTCCTCGGCCACCCTGGTGTTCGTGGAGTCCACCGCCGGGGTGAGCGAGGGGGCCCGGACCGGGCTGTCCAGTGTGGTCACCGGGCTGCTGTTCCTCACCGCGATCGTGTTCGCGCCGGTGTTCTCCATCGTGCCCTCCCAGGCGGCGTCGGTGGCGATGGTGATGGTGGGAGCACTGATGATGGCGCAGGTCCGCGGGATCGACTGGTCGGACATGACCGTGGCCGTCCCGGCGTTCCTGACCATCGTGATGATGCCGTTCGCCTACGACATCGCCACCGGTATCGGCATCGGGATCATCGCCTACACCGTGCTGCGCTCGGCACAGGGCCGCTTCGGTGAGGTCGGCTGGCTGATGTGGGTGCTCAGCGCCGTGTTCGCGTTCCACTTCTCCATGCACGCCCTCGGGCTCTAGCGCCCGGGCCCGTGCGGACGGGGAGGCCGGGTCGCCGAGGGGCGGCCCGGCCTCCCCGTCCGCCGGTGCGGGTAACGACACTGTGGCCCCCGGCCAGCTACGGAGCCGTTCCCGTCCACCTCAGAGTGGGCGACGGAGGCCGCGGCCGACGGCTCCCCGGCGACAGGTGCTCACTTGACTTCCTCTTCTGCCTGGAGGCAGGAGACCGCGGAACCGCCTACCGGTGGTTCGGGGCCCGGGCCCCGTCACGGGTCGCCCCGTGGCCTTCCTGTTTCACCGCCGGTCGCCCCGTCCGGGAGGACTCCCGTTGAGGTCTCACACCAGCTCCGCAGGCAACCACCGCCAGCCCGGCGGCTTCGAGACTCTTCGCCGCGTTCGCATCCCGGTCATGGGTGGCCCCGCACCCGGGGTCGAGCACGCCCGGGAGGAGGGAAAGAACCGGTCCACCGCCACCAGGTCCCGCACGTACCAGGCGCACTTGTGGGCCAGCATCGACCGCAGCTCCCGCCAGGCCGCATCCGAGATCGCGCGGGCCAGGGTGCGGTTCTTCAGCAGGGCGCGCACGGTCAGGTCCTCGATCACGACCACGTGGTTCTCGCGGACGAGTCGAGACGTGAGCCGGTGCAGGAAATCCCGGCGTCCACACCGACCGCCGCACGCGGGGCCGGGGCGGTCTCGATCGTGTCCTCGCACAGCAGCGAGACGAACCAGCGCCCGGCCGCATCGCGCGAGACCGTCACCGTGGACGGCCGTGCCCCCTCGGGCAGAGGGCGCGACCACACGATGTCCAACGGGTCGGCCATCTTGGCCGGCCTCCGCTGCCCGTCGCGGTAGCGGAACGCGCTGGCGGTGTACTCCGCCGACGCCTTCGCTTTCTTGCGCGACTTGAACCGCGGGTACCGGGCGCGCTTGCCGAAGAAGTCGCGGAAGGCGGTGTGCAGGTGCCGCAGACCCTGTTGGAGGGGGACGCAGGAGACCTCGTTGAGGAAGGCCAGGTCCGGTGTCTTCTTCCAGGCGGTGAGCATCGCCAAGGTGTCGGTGTAGGAGATCCGCCGTTGCTCGGTGTGCCAGGCGTTGGTGCGTTCGGCGAGGGCACGGTCGCAGACCGGGCGCACGCACCCCGAACGTGCGCGACAGCTGCGCCGTCTGCACGGGGCGGGGTAGAAGCGGTACCTGAACGCCCGCTTCACGGTCCTGCTCGCCATGGGTCACACCGTAGCGGCCGCCCTGGCATGTTGTGAGCAGAACCCGACAGAAAGCGACAGGCAAGCCCAACAACCAGATGACGGCCGCGGCCGCGCCATCCACGCAGGCGGGTGCGGCGGGGACCGGTGCGCACGCCGACGGGTCTTCGGCGCATGCGGCCGCACACGTCGGAAACCTCGTTGACAGTCCCGTGACGGCGCACCTAAGTTGTCACCGTCAACTTCGTATCGAGGAAAGCTCCCATGAACGTTCGACTGAACGGCTCCTCCTCCCCCACCCCCGACTCCCCCGGCACCACCGCGGCCGAGCACATCCGCGACCGGCTCGGCCTGACCGGAACCAAGATCGCCTGCGGCACGGGGGTCTGCGGCGCCTGCACCGTCCTGGTGGACGGCGCCCCCACCGCCTCGTGCCTGCTGCCCGCCGAACGCCTGGCCGGCAGCTCCGTCACCACCGTGGAGGGACTGGGCGGGGACCACCCCGTGCAGCGCGCCTTCGCCGCCCACGACGCGCTCCAGTGCGGCTACTGCACGCCGGGGTTCGTGGTGGAGGCCTCCGCCTTCGCCGACGCCTGGCGCGCCGAGCACGGCGACGTCCGCCCGGACCGCGAGCGCATCGCCGACGCCCTGTCAGGGCACCTGTGCCGCTGCGGCGCCTACGAGGGGATCTTCGCCGCCGTGGCCGCCGCCTGCGCCGGGGAGTTCGACACCGAACCGGACCGCGACCCCCCGCGCGCGGACGCCCTGGACAAGGTCACCGGCCGGGCCCGCTTCAGCGGCGACCTGGCTCCCGAGGGCACCTGGGAGGGGGTGATCGTGCGCTCGGCCCACGCCCACGCACGGGTGCGGTCCGTCCACCCCGGCGGGGCGCGGAGCGAGACCATGCCCCAGCCCGCGGACGGACGGCCGGTGTTCACGGACCTGCTGGGCGAGGAGCGCCTGGTGCGCTACGTCGGCCAGCCGATCGCCGCCGTGGCCGCGCCCACCGCCGCCCTGGCCCGGGCCGCCGCCGAAGCGGTGCGGGTGGACTACGATCCCCTGCCCGCCGTACTGGACGCGGACGAGGCGCGCTCTGAGGACGCCCCGCAGGTGTACACCACGCGCGCCCAGCGCCGGGCCGCCCCCTCCTACGGCGAGGCCCCCACTCCCCCGTCCTCCTGGCGGGGCAACGTACACGGCCCGGCCTCCACCAGCTGGCGCGGTGCCACCGCCGTACGGCGCCTGCGCAGGGCCGGCGAGCGCGACGACCCGCGCCTGGTGGCCCAGGAGTACTCCACCGCCGTCCAGCTGCACACCCCGTTGGAGCCCCACGTGTGCGTGGCCTCCTGGGAGCGCGACGGCACGCTGACCCTGCGCGTGTCCACCCAGACGGTGGCCAAGGTCGCCCGGAAGGCCGCCGAGCGCTGGGAACTGCCGCCGGAGAAGGTGCGCGTGGTCAGCGAGTACGTCGGCGGCGGTTTCGGCGCCAAGAACGGCCTGTCGGCGGACGTGGTGGCCGCCGCGGAGCTGTCCCGGCTCGCCCACTCCCCGGTGCGCGTGTCCTTCGACCGCGCCGAGGAACTGACCGACGCCGGGCACCGCGCCGCCACGCGCACCCGTGTGGCGCTGCTGGCCGACCGGAACGGCGACCTGGCGGCGATGAGCGTGGACTCCCACGGGGACGGCGGCGTCGCGGTGGGCTCCACCACGGCCACGCTCGCGATGCTGGTCTACGGGCGCTCCCCGCGCAGGACGCGCGACTTCGACGTCGTCACCCACCGCCCGCCCGGACAGCCCATGCGCGCCCCCGGCGGCGCACCGCTGGCCTGGGCGCTGGAGCAGGCCGTGGACACGATGGCCGGGCGGCTGGGGGAGGACCCCCTGTCGCTGCGCCGCCGCTGGGACGGCAACCCCAAGCGACGGGCGCTGTACGAGCGGGTGGCCGCCCTGGACCTGTGGCGCGAGCGCCCGCGCGGGGCGCGCACCGGCCGGTTCCGGCGCGGGGTCGGCCTCGCTTCCTCCAACTGGCTCTACCTCATGGGGCCCAAGGCGCAGGTGGAGCTGTCGGTGCGCGACGGCGGCGTGGTGGTGCGCTCGGCCACCCAGGACATCGGCACCGGGATCCGCACGGTCCTGGGCGAGGTGGTCGCCGACCGCCTGGGAGTGCCCGCCTCCGACCTGCGTGTGGAGATCGGCGACAGCTCCTCGGTGCACGGCACCGGCTCCTTCGGCAGCCGCACCACCACCTCCATGGGGCCGGCCGCGGCCGAGGCCGCCGACCGGCTGCGCGCCGCACTGCGCGAGCACGAGCCCCGGGTCCCCGAGTCGGGGCCGGTCCCCGAGCACGCCCTCAAGGACGCGCTGGCCGCGGCCGAGGGTGTCCGGGTGGTCGGTGAGCGCGGCCGCGACCGCTGGGGGGCGCTGTCCCCGGACATGGACGACCTGGCCGTGGGCCGGGGCATGAGCGGCGCCGTGCACGTGATGGAGGTGGAGGTGGACACCCTGCTGGGCCGGGTGCGCCCCACACGGTGCTGGGCGGGGCTGGCCGTCGGACGCGTGTACTCCGAACGGCTGGCCCGCAACCAGTGCGAGGGCGCCGTGGTGCAGGGGGTGGGGTACGCGCTCTTCGAGGAGCGCCGCCACGACCCGGCCACCGGGGTGGTACTCACCGACAACCTGGAGGACTACCGGATCCCGGGCATGGGCGACGTCCCCGAGACCGAGGTGTACTTCCACCAGGAGGGGTTCGAACACGCCGCGGGCGCCGGGATCGGCCTGGGCGAGGTCTCGGTGGTGGGCGTGGCCGCGGCCGTGGCCAACGCCGTGCACGACGCCACCGGCTGGCGCCCCCACGACCTGCCCATCCGACCGGACCGACTGATCGGGGGACTCCGATGACCGCCACCGCACGACCCGAGGAGCTGGACGGGGCCCTGTCCCGGCTGGACGGAACGGGCGCCCTCGCGCGCGCGGGGGGCACCGACCTGACGGCGTGCCTGGCCGCGGGGGTCCTGGCCCCCGCGCCCGTGGTGGACCTGTCCGGTCTGGACGAGCTGCGCGGGGTGGAGTGGCGCCCCGACGGCTCGGCCCGGGTGGGCGCGCTGACCAGCGTGGGCGAGCTCCACACGGACCCCGGGCTGGCCGGGGCCTATCCGGCGCTGGCCCGCACCGCCCGGGAGCTGGCCACGCCGCAGGTGCGCACCACCGCGACCCTGGGCGGCAACCTGCTCCAGCGCAACCGGTGCTGGTACCTGCGCAATCCGGCCTTCGACTGCTTCCAGACGGGCGGGGACTCCTGCCCGGCGCGCGGGGGAGACCACCTGTACGGGGTGGTCGTGGACCAGGGGCCGTGCGTGGCGCCGCACCCGTCGTCGCTGGCGGTGGCGCTGCTGGCCCACGACGCGACGGTGCTGGTGGCCGACGGCCGACGGACGGAGATGGCGGTGGCGGACCTGTACGACGCCGCCGACCCGACCCGCGACCACGTGCTGGAGCCGGGCCGGGTGCTGGTGTCGGTGGCGCTGCCGGCCCCGGTGCCGGGCGAGCGGGCCGCCTACCGCCGGGCGACCGGACGCTCCCGTGCGGAGTGGCCGCTGGTGGAGGCGGTGGCCCGCCTGGCCCCCGCGGACGGGGGCTCGGGCCCGGTGTCCTCGGCGGCGGTGGCCGTGGGCGGGGTCGCGCGTACCCCGTTGCGGCTGCCGGAGGTGGAGGCCGCCCTGGTGGGCGCGCGCCCCGGGAGTCCGCTGGGCACGGGCGTGGAGGAGGCGCTGGAGGGCCTGGCCGGCCTGTGCTCCCCGCTGCCCGCGACCGGGTACAAGGTGGACCTGCTGCGCGCCACCGTGCGCGACGTCCTCGAACGGGCCCTGGACGCACCGGAGGCGTAGGGCGTGGAGCTGTACGGGGGCCGCCGGACGAAGGCGGCCCCCGCGCGCGTCCCCTAACCGCGCAGCAGTGCCTGGTGGGCCAGTTCCCGGCACACGACCGCGAAGTCCAGTCCGGCGGCGGCCGCCGCCATCGGGAACGTGGAGGTCTCGGTCAGGCCCGGGGCCACGTTGGCCTCCAGGAAGGTGACCCGGCCGTCGGCCTCCACGATGACGTCGGTGCGGGAGAAGTCCCGCAGGCCCAGGGCGCGGTGCGCGGTCAGCGCCGCCTCGGTGGCGGCGGCGACGGCGTCGGCCTCCAGGCGCGCCGGGCAGAAGAACTCGGTGCGCCCGGCGGTGTAGCGGGCGGCGTAGTCGTAGACCCCGCCGTCGGGCACGATCTCCACCGGCGGCAGCGCCACCGGGCCCTCACCGGTGTCCAGGACCCCCACGGCCAGTTCGGTGCCCTGCACCTGCTCCTCGACCAGGGCCGAGTCGCTGTAGGCGAAGCAGGACACCAGCGCGGACGACAGGTCCTGCACCGAGGTGACCGGGGTGGCGCCGAACGCGGAGCCGCCCCGGTCGGGCTTGACGAACAGGGGAAGGCCCAGCCGGTCGGCCAGCCGCTCCACCAGCGCCGGAGCGCCGAGGTCGTGGAAGGCCGACTTGGGCAGCACGGTGCCGCGCGGCACCCGCACGCCCCTCTCGGCCAGCAGCGCCTTGGCGGCGGGCTTGGAGTAGGCCAGGCGGCAGGCGCCGGGGCGGGCGCCCACGTAGGGCGCTCCGACCAGTTCCAGGACCTCCCGGATGGCGCCGTCCTCACCCGCCGACCCGTGCAGGACGGGGAAGACCACCTGCGGCGGGTCCTGGGAGAGGCGCTCCAGCAGGCCGGAGCCGACGTCGGCGACCTGGACCTCCACGCCCAGGCGGCGCAGCGCCTCGGCGACGCTGCGGCCGGAGTGGACGCTCACCTCGTGTTCGGGGGACAGGCCCCCGGCGAGAACGAGAACCCGGTCAAGGTCTGCCACGGCGCGGACCTCCTTCTGTGCTGCTGTCATGATGAAGTGCCCTCGCGAGGGTGTCAGGGCAGGTCGGCGGCGGGGGTCTGCGTACCCTCGGAGTTCGGGGCCAGGGTGGTGCCGAACGTATCACGCAGGTCGACCTCCCCCTCGATGGCTCCGACCAGGCGGCGCACGCCCTCGCGGATCTGCTCGGGTGTGGGGTAGCAGAAGCTCAGGCGCATGTTGGCCCGGCCGCGCCCGTCGGCGTAGAAGCCGGTGCCGGGGACGTAGGCGACCCGCTCGGTGACGGCGCGGGGCAGCATGGCCTTGGAGTCGATGCCCTCGGGCAGGGTGGCCCAGACGAAGAATCCGCCCTCGGGGCGGGTCCAGGTGCAGCCCTGCGGCATCATCGCCGTCAGCGCGTTGAGCATCGCGTCGCGGCGCTCTCCGTACATGGTGTTGAACGCCTTGATCTGCTCGCGCCAGGGGAAGGTGTCGAGGTAGCGGCGCACCACCAGCTGGTTGAAGGTGGAGTGGCTGAGCATCGCCGACTCGGCCGCCAGGACGAGCTTGGCCCGCACGGCGGCCGGGGCGAGCGCCCAGCCGATGCGCAGGCCCGGGGAGAGCGTCTTGGACAGCGAGCCCAGGTAGACGACGTTGCCCTCGCTCTGGGAGTAGAGGGTGGGCTCGGGGTCGCCGTCGTAGCGCAGCAGGCCGTAGGGGTTGTCCTCGACGATGAGCACGTCGTGGCGCTCACAGGCGTCGACCACCCTGGCGCGGCGCTCGGCCGACATGGTGATCCCGGCCGGGTTCTGGAAGTTGGGGACGGTGTAGAAGAACTTCACCGGCCGCCCGTCCAGCTCGGCGCGGACCAGCGCCTCCTCCAGCTCCTCGGGGATCACGCCCTGCTCGTCCATGCCCACGTGGCGGATGTCGGCCTGGAAGGCGGAGAAGGTGTTGATCGCGGTGACGTAGGTGGGGGCCTCGGTCAGGACGATGTCGCCGGGGTCGACGAAGACGCGGGTGATGAGGTCCAGCGCCTGCTGGGAGCCGACGGTGACGATGACGTCGTCGGGGCTGGCGGTGATGCCCTCCAGCGTCATGTAGTCGCAGAGCTGCTCGCGCAGGACGGGGTCGCCCTGGGCCGATCCGTACTGGAGCGCGGCCGCGCCCTCCTCGGCGACGACGTCCTTGACCAGTTCGCCGATCTGGTCCAGCGGCAGCGCCGCGACGTTGGGCATGCCTCCGGCCAGGGAGACCACCTCCGGGCGGGACGCCACCGCGAAGAGTGCCCGGACCTCCGATGCGACCATGCCCTGTGCTCGGCGTGCGTAGCGGCCGACGTGCGGGTCGATACGCGAGCCCTGTTGGCCGGGCTGCTGCTCTCGGTGGTCAGCGGACACGGTCCACCTCCGAAGGAAGGACGGTCTGTGGGGTCGACGGGATGTCGGCCGGGAACTTGCCGGTCCCGGGTTCGACGTCCTTGTCGCCCCCGTGGTTCACGCGGTGCCCCGTCCGCGTACGGGCCGCGGAGGGCCGGGGCGGTCGGATCGTCCGGGCCGCGGGCGAACGCGGCCCGGTAAATGCACAGAGTCTAGCCCAGCGGACGGACGCGGACACGGGGGGCTCCCTCCCCGTGCCGTTCACCACACCGGTCACGTCCGCCCCCTTCACCCCGTTTCATCCGGGGTACCCACCCTCCGCGGGCGACTCACGCGGCGGTGGCCAGAACACGGACCGTGTCTTTCCCGCTCGGCGCGCCCGCGTCCGGGGAGCGGCTGCCGGAGGGCCCCGCGGGATCGCCGGCCCGGGGGCCGCGCGGGCTCCGTCCTCCTGGGGGCCTCGCCCCGGGGCGTGTCCCGCCCCGGGGCGGTGCGCGGGGACGGGCCCCCACCCGTCTCCGCGCAACGCTGCGCCCCGGAGGTGTCTCTCCTCCGGGACGCACCGCCAGCGCAGTGGCCGCAGGGTTCCCCCGAATCCCGTGGGCGGCCACTCCCAGCCCCCGTGGCACCTCTTCCGTCTCTCCCCCGGGACCCCCCTCAAGGTCCGAAGGCCGTGAACGTGCCACATTCCCACCGGTGGCCGACCCGTCGTGCCCTCTCTCGCCCGACGACCGCCACCGGTGCGGGGCCGCGCACACTCAGTCCATCGCACGGGCGGCCGGACGGCAATGGTTGCACTAGGTTGCGGCACCGTCTCCTAGAGCCATGGCGCGGTTCCGCCGCGGAGCGCCTCGCGCAGCGCCCGCACACCCGGGGCCACCGAGCCGGGCAGCAGGCCCTCCGGGTGTTCGGGCCCGGACACCCGGACCCGCACCTCCTCGCTGAACCGGTAGGGCCGGCTCTCGATGATGCCGCCCAGGTGGCGGCGCACGCGGGAGAGCTCGGCGCGCACCGTCACCATGTGCCCGTCCGCGCCGAACACGTCCTGGGACAGCTGTGCGCCCGTGCGCCCCTCCCGGTGCACGGCCAACAGCAGCAGCAGTTCCGCGTGGCGGGGGGTGAGTCGGTGCGCCCACTCCCCGCTGGGGCCGGACACCACCATGGTCGGCGGGGACCCGGCCAGGTCGAGGGTGACCGTGGAGGGCGCGGACCGCTCCACCGGCCGGGGCCGGACCAGCCAGCCGCCGGGCAGGGGTTCCAGGGCACACTCCCCCAGCGCGGGCAGCCAGGCCGTGCCCACCTCCCGGTACTTGGGCAGCAGCACCCGCCGGACCGGCTCCATGTGGACCGCGGCCGCGGTCCACCCGGCGTCGTCCACCACCAGCGCGCGCTCGTTCATCCCGGCCAGCAGGGGCGCGGCCACCGAGCGCAGCCGTTCCAGGTGGGTGTGGTGGATGCTCTGCAGGTGCGCCTCGGCCAGCTGGGCCACCGCGCTGACCAGCGCCAGGGTGGAGGGGTGGATGGTGGACACCGGGCCGGTGACGTCGACGGCGCCGAGCAGGCGCCCGTCGCGGGGGTCGTGGATGGGGGCGCAGGCGCAGGTGAGGGCGTGCAGGCTCCGGACGAAGTGCTCGGCGGAGTAGACCTGCACGGGCCGGCCCACGGCCAGGGCGGTGCCGATGGCGTTGGTGCCGGCGCTGCCCTCGTTCCAGAAGGCGCCCTCCACCAGCCCCACCCGGTCGCCGACGGCACGGATGCGGCGGGACCCGTCCCGCCACAGGACCTGTCCGGAGGCGTCGGTGACCAGCATGATGTGGTCGGCCTCGTCGGCGACCGAGACGAGTGAGCGGCGGATCAGCGGCAGGACCTCGGCGATCGGGGAGGCCTCGCGGTGGTGCTGGAGCTCCTCCAGGCGCGTCATCCGGGGCGGCGGCGCGCTGTCGGGGTCGATTCCGAAGCGGCGCGTACGCCCCCAGGAGTCCTCGATGACCGGGCGCAGCGGGGCGGGCGCCGGACGTCCGGAGAACGCGGCCTCGTGCACCCGCCGGAGCAGGAGGGCGTGCTTGCGGGCGTCGGCCCCCGTGGGCAGGGCCGTGTCCAGCGGAGGAAACGACATGTGGCCCCCAGACCTCGGTTTCACAGCGGCGTTCACGGATCTCCTGCTTCGGCTTCGACGGGGCCGGGGAATAGGGGCATACGCTTCCTTTCGTGAGCCGGGAACGTCCCCGCTTCCGCCTCTCCACCGGATTATGCCCCACTCCGTCCGCCGATCCGACGGTGTTCTCGGTACCGGATACCAACGGAAAGCGAAAAGGGACCCCGCGTCCCGGTACGGAAGCCGCACGGCCCGCCCCGGCGCGGAACGGAGGCGGAGGAATGTTCACCCCGCCTTGTCCGCAGGAATCAGCCGCAGTGCGGCCGGAGTCGTGAAATAGGCCGTTATCATCCGATCAGCGCACCCGCCGGACAAGAAAGGCGGTGGTACGACATCGGGCACACGTATACGCAGTCAGTAAACTTTCACCGGATAACGGACGGATCCGTGCCTGGTTCAGTCGCCGGAGCTCCGGCGGGTCAGTGCGAACCACAGGCGCATGCGCTGCTCGGCGTCGGCCAGGTCCACTCCCAGGTCCCGTTCGATCCGGCCGATCCGGTAGCGGACGCTGTTGCGGTGGGCGCCCAGGTCGGCGGCGGCCCGGTCCCAGTTGCCGTGCCGGGTGAGCCAGGTCCGCAGGGTGCGGCGCAGGACGCGGGCGGAGTCGGTCTCCTCGGCCAGGGGGCCCAGGACACGGCGGGCCAGGTCGTCGGCGGCGGGCGCCAGGAAGGCCTCGAAGGGGTCGGTGCCCTCCTCCAGCAGCGGTCCGCCGACCGCGCGGGTACGGGCGAGCAGGGCCGCGGCCCTGCGGTCCGCGCCGGTCAGCTCCTCCGGCGGCACCGGTCCGCTCAGGGCGGCGGTCCAGCCGTGGGCGAGCAGCCGGTCCAGGTGGTCGCGGTGGGCCGCGTCGCCCCGGTCGGCGAGGACGGCGCGCAGCCGGTCGGAGTCCGCCTCCAGCAGACGGGTGCCCAGGGGCAGCGTGGTGGGCGGGGCGGGTCGTCCCCGTCCGGACGGGCGGGCGTGCAGGACCCGGTAGGCGCCGGGGCCGCGCCCGCCGGTCCCCGGGGACGCGGGGCCCCCGTCCCCGGGGGCGGCGAGCCCGGCCAGCAGCGGCGCGGTCTCCTCGGTGATCCCTCCCTCCAGGAGCAGCCCGGTGAGCAGGCGCTCCGGAACGGGCGGGGCGCTCCCCCGGGAGGTGCGTGCGAGCAGCTCCAGCAGGGCGGTCGCGGTACGCAGTACGGCACGGTCGGTGATGCCCAGCGGCTCGGCCCTGCCGACCAGGACCACACCGTGCTCCTCCGGTGGCGTGCCCACCGTGTGCAGGAAGACCTCGTCCCCCTCGGAGCGGGCCTTGGCACTGCGCGGCCCCCGGGGCCGGGTGAGCCGGTCGGTGAGCTCGCGCAGCTCCGGATCCAGCTCCCGCGGCGCGCCCGTGGTGCGGTGGGAGCCCTCCGGCACGGAGGCGGACGGGCGGACCAGGGCCGCCCAGCCGTGGAGGACCTCGGCGAGCACGCGCAGGACCCGGTCCACCGGTGCGTCGTCGGTGACGGCGAGCGCCAGGGCCTGGTGCGCCTCACCGAGCCGGCGCAGGTCGCGCAGGTGCAGCTCCTCCAGCTCGGCGCCGACGGCCTGGCTGACGGCCGCGAAGGGCGTGGGCCGGGGCACCTCGACCAGGGGCAGACCCCGTACACGGCACTGCTCGACCAGCCCGGCCGGGACGGTGTCGTGTACCGGGGTGACGCCGAAGCCGATCGCGCTGACCCCGGCCGCGGCCAGGGAGTCCACGTAGTCGCGCAGCCCGTCGCGGGCGCCGGGCAGGTTGACGCCCGCGGTGAGCAGCAGCTCCCCTCCGCGCAGGTAGGCGGCCGGGTCGACCAGCTCGCTGACCACCGCCCAGCCGATCCCCGGGTCGCCCGCCGCCACGACCGTGCCCAAGCCCAGGTCACGGCGGCCCACGACGGTGCTCAGCGGCACGGTGCGGCCGTCCGCCCGGGTCACGATCCCGCCCATGGCCTCCTCCTCGTCCGCGTCCCCGCCCGTGGCCCACACCTTCCCCCGCTAGGCGGGGCCGGACGAGGCCGACGCCCTCCCGAGCCTTCGCACGGGGGTGCGACGACCGCACTTCATGGATATCTCATCCATACGAAGAAGCGAAACTGTGCGATTCGTCCACTGGAGCGTGCCCTGGTGCCTGCCTAACCTGACCGGAGTTCGTGTGACCTGCGCCAACGTCGTCGCCGCTCACTCCCCACACGCACCCTCGTTCGTTCAGGAGCACCATGCACATCGACCTCGTGGTGATCGCCGCCTACCTGCTGGGCATGGTCGGCCTGGGCTGGTGGGGCATGCGCCGCACACGCGACAGGTCCGACTACCTGGTGGCCGGCCGCCGCCTGGGTCCGCTGATGTACGCGGGCACCATGGCCGCGGTCGTCCTGGGCGGCGCCTCCACCGTCGGCGGCATCGGCCTGGGCTACACCTACGGCATCTCGGGCGCCTGGCTGGTCGTGGCCATCGGCGTCGGCCTCCTCACCCTGCACCTGTTCTTCGCCAAGCGCATCTCCCGGCTGCGGGTCTACACCGTCTCCGAGATGCTGGACCTGCGCTACGGCGGCAACTCCCGGGTGGTCTCGGGCCTGGTCATGTGGGGCTACACCTTCATGCTGACGGTGCCCTCCACCCTGGCCTTCTCCACCATCTTCAGCGGCCTGTTCGACCTGCCGCGCACGGTGGCGATCATCCTGGGCGGCTCCATCGTGGTGCTCTACTCCACGATGGGCGGCATGTGGTCGGTGACCATGACCGACATGGCCCAGTTCGCGGTCAAGACCGTCGGACTCGTGCTCATCCTGACCCCGGTCGCGATCTGGTCGGCGGGCGGCTTCTCCGGGATGCGCGAGTCGCTGGCCCCCTCCTACTTCAGCCCCACCGCCATCGGCGGCGAGACGATCCTGACCTACTTCGTCATCTACTCCCTGGGCCTGCTCATCGGCCAGGACATCTGGCAGCGCGTCTTCACCGGCCGCAACGACAAGGTGGCCCGGACCGGAGGCGTCGGCGCCGGCGTGTACTGCCTGGTCTACGGCGTGTGCGGCGCGCTCATCGGCACCGCCGCCGCCGTGCTCTTCCCGGACCTGGCCAACCCCGACGACGCGTTCACGCTCATGGTGGACGCCACCCTGCCCGTGGGCGTGGCGGGCCTGGTCATCGCCGCCGCCCTGTCCGCGGTGATGTCCACCGCCAGCGGCGCCCTCATCGCCTGCTCCACGGTGACCTCCACCGACCTGTGGCCGCAGGTGCGACGGCTGTTGGGCCGCGGCTCCGCCCCGGGCGCCGGCCGCGGAGGCGACGAGGTCTCCGCCAACCGCGTCTTCACCCTGGTCCTGGGCATCGCCGCCATCGGCGTGGCCCTGGCGGTGGAGGACGTGGTCGCCGCGCTGACCCTGGCCTACAACCTGCTCGTGGGCGGCCTGCTCGTCGCCATCCTCGGCGGCCTGGTGTGGAAGCGCGGCACCCGCGCGGGCGCCCTCGCCTCCATGCTCGCCGGCTCGGTGGCCGTCATCGTCACCATGGCCCTGACCGGCCTGCTCGCCAACGAGCCGATCTACGTGGGCCTGGGCACCGCCCTGGTGGTCTACGTGGCCGTGAGCCTGCTGACCCCGCCCACCGACCCGGCCGTGCTCACCGCCTGGCAGAACCGCCTGCGGGGCGGGGACGCCGGCGAGGATCCGGACACCGAGCCCGCGGGCGCCACCGGCGCCTGACCAGGGAACCCACGGCCGCGGCGTGAGGAGCCGGCCGTGCGGCACCACCGACAGCACCGACCGAGAGAGGGACACCACCACCCGATGAACGCACCGATCGGACCCACCGACTCCAGCCTCGTACCGCGCTTCGCCGGACCGGCGACCTTCGCCCGGCTGCCCCGCATCGACCAGGTGGAGCGGGCCGACATCGCCGTGGTCGGCGTCCCCTTCGACACCGGCGTCTCCTACCGCCCCGGCGCGCGCTTCGGGCCCTCCTCCATCCGCGAGGCCAGCCGCCTGCTGCGCCCCTACAACCCGGGCCTGGACGTGTCCCCGTTCGCCACCGCGCAGGTGGTCGACGGCGGCGACATCGCGGTCAACCCCTACTCCGTCGGCGACGCCGTGGAGACCCTGGACGAGGCCGCCTCCCAGTTCGTGCGGGCCGGCACACGCCTGGTCACCCTGGGCGGCGACCACACCATCGCGCTGCCGCTGCTGCGCTCGCTGTACCGCCGGCACGGACCGATCGCCATGCTGCACTTCGACGCCCACCTGGACACCTGGGACACCTACTTCGGCGAGCCCTACACCCACGGCACCCCGTTCCGCCGGGCCGTGGAGGAGGGCATCCTCGACACCGAGGCCATCTGCCACGTGGGCACCCGCGGCCCGCTGTACGGCAAGAGGGACCTGGAGGACGACCGCCGGTTCGGGTTCGGCATCGTCACCTCCGCCGACGTCATGCGCAAGGGCGTGGACGAGATCGCCGACGCGCTGCGCCAGCGCATCGGCGACCGCCCGCTGTACGTGTCGGTGGACATCGACGTGCTCGACCCCGCGCACGCGCCCGGCACCGGCACCCCCGAGGCGGGCGGCCTGACCAGCCGCGAGCTGCTGGAGATCCTGCGCGGGCTGTCCACCTGCAACCTGGTGGGCGCCGACGTGGTGGAGGTCGCACCGGCCTACGACCACGCCCAGATCACGGCCACCGCCGCCTCGCACGTGGCCTACGACCTGGTCAGCGTCCTGGCGCTGAACCACGGGTCCTGAGCCCGTGGACGCGCGGCGATGCGGCGGTGACCTGGTCACCGAGACCCTGACCGCCCTGGGGGCACGGGTGGCCTTCGGCATCCCCGGACAGCACGCCCTGGGGCTGTTCGACGCACTGCGGCGGGCGCCCCGGCTGCGGTTCGTGTCCAGCCGGGTGGAGAACAACGCCGCCTTCGCCGCCGACGGGTACGCCCGCCGCACCGGCGAGGTGGCGCCCCTGCTGGTCTCCACCGGACCGGGCGCGCTGCTCACCCTGGCCTCCCTCCAGGAGTCCAGGGCGGCCGGCGCACCGGTGCTGGTGGTCAGCAGCCAGGTCCCGCGCGCGGGGCTGGGCGGCGGACGCCACGGATACCTGCACGAGCTGCCCGACCAGTCCGCCAGTTTCACGGGCGTCACCAAGTCGGTGTTCACGGTGCGGCACACCTCGCAGATCCCCTCGGCGCTGGCCGAGGCCTGGCGCACGGCCGCCAGTGCCCCGGCGGGCCCGGTGCTGGTGGAGATCCCGCAGGACGTGCTGCTGGAGACGGTCGTGACACCGCCCGTGGTGGACGTGGACCCCGTCCCGGAACCGCTGGTGCCCCGCGCCGAGGTGGTGGCCGAGGCCGCCCGCCTGCTGGACGGCGCCCGGCGCCCCGTCGTCCTGGCGGGCGGCGGCGTGAGCCGTTCGGGCGGGCAGGCGGCGCTGCTGGAGCTGGCCGAGGCGCTCCAGGCGCCGGTGGCCACCACCTTCGGGGGCAAGGACGCCTTCCCGTGGGACCACCCGCTCTCGCTCCAGTCCTGGATCGAGGACCGGCACACCACCGACTACCTGGAGGGCGCGGACGTGCTCCTGGTGGTGGGCTCGGGGCTGGGCGAGCTGTCCAGCAACTACCACACCCTCGCGCCGAGGGGCCGCGTGGTGCAGGTGGAGGCCGACCTCGGCAAGCTGGAGTCCAACCACCCGGCGCTGGGTGTGCACGGCGACGCCGCGCTGACCCTGGCCGCCCTGGCCCGGAGGGCGGGGCGCCGCTCCACAGACCCCGACGCGGCCGCCGAGGCGGCGAGGGTGAGGGCCGACGTGGCCGCCCGTCTGGACGCCCAGGACCTGGACGCGGAGCGGGCGGTGCTGGCGGCGGTGCGCGAGGCGCTGCCCTACGACGCCCCCAGCTTCTGGGACATGACCATGCTGGCCTACTGGGCGTGGTCGGCGTGGGACCCGCGCGGGGGCCAGGTGCACTCGGCGCAGGGTTCGGGCGGCCTGGGGTACGGGCTGCCCGCCGCCCTGGGCGCGGCGGCGGCCGGAAGCGGTCCCGTGCTGGCGGTCTCCGGCGACGGCGGCGCCATGTACTCGATCGCCGAACTGGCCACCGCACGCCAGCACGGCCTGGACGTGACGTGGCTCATCGTCGACGACGGCGGCTACGGCGTCCTGCGCGAGTACATGGAGGCCTCCTTCGGGGAGGCCACCCACACCGAACTGGCCCGCCCCGACTTCGCGGCGCTGGCCGCCGCCTTCGGGGTGCCCGCCACGGTGACCGGCCCCGAGCGGCTGCGCGAGGACCTTGCCGCGGCCCTGGCCGAGCCCGGCCCCAGCGTGGTCGTGCTGCCCATGGTGCTGGGACTGTTCGCCCCCACGCACCTGGACGGATGACCGCCGGGGGCCCGCGGGTCCCCGACGGCCGTCCCCGCTCCCGGGCACGAGGTGTCCGGGAGCACCACACCCCTCCCGTGTCCGCCGCAGGCCCCGGCCCGGCGGGCGCGGGAATCCACTCCCCGCGCCCGGAGCCCCCGGGCTCCACGTCCGGGTCCGCGCGCCAACGGCGCCGCGCGGGCCCGGGCGCCCGTCCCCCGACGACAAGCCTCCCGTGGCCGGCCACGGGAGCCTCCTCCCCGGAGCAAGCCGTGCCCACGCCCCTGGGTCCGGAGCCGACCGCCCCGAACGCACCGCACAAGCCGAGGCCGAACCGGGTGCAGGGCACCGCCGTGGTGGGCTGCCCGGCGCTGATCCTCGCGGGCACCTTGCCGTCCGACACCGTCAACGCCTCCGCCATGCTCATCGTGCTGCCCACCTCTTCCGTGGACGGTCATCCTCATGCTGGGCCGCCTGTTCCGGCGCGGGTCTTCGACGACGCCGACCCGGCCCGTACCGCCTCCGGCCTGGTGGCGGGCGCCTTCCTCAACGCGGGCCAGGGCTGCACCGCGGCCACCCGCGTACTCGTGCACGAGGAGATCCACGACGCTTTCGTGGCCGAGCCGTCCCGGCAGGCCACCGCACAGGTCACCGGAAGATCCTCCGAGGAGGCCGACGACTTCGGTCCGCTCGACAACGCCGACCAGTTCGCCCGCGTCAACGGACTACTGGAGCGCCTGCCCGGGCACGCGGTGGTGGAGCCCGACGGGCACCGGGTGGGAGAGGAGGGCTTCTTCCTGGCGCCGACCGTGGTGTCGGGGCTGCGCGCCGACGACGAGATCGTACGCGAGGAGGTCTTCGGCCCGTCACCGTGCAGCGGTTCTCCGACGAGGAGGAGGCCGTGCGCCTGGCCAACGGGGTCGACCAGAGGCTCGCCTCGGAGATGCCGCACGGCGAGTTCAAGCACTCCGGGTACGGCAAGGACCTGTCGGCCTACAGCCTGGAGGACTACACCCGCGTCAAGCACATGAGGAGCGCCCTGCGCTGAGGCGCATGCGCCCTGCGCCGGGGCACGGGCGTCCCGCGGCGGCCGGAACGGGTCAGGCGCCGCCGGCCCCGCGGCGGGTGCGCAGGTGGGACCAGGTCAGCTCGGTGACGTGTCCGGCCATGGCCTCGGGGGACTCCTCGGGGTGCTCCAGGAGCCAGTCGGCGAAGGCGTCGGCGGTACTGACCGCGACGCGCGCCAGCAGCTGGGCGTCCCTGGCGTCGAGGCCGCCGTAGTCGCCGCGCGTGCAGGCGGTGATGAGCCCGGCGACCTCGGCCACGACCCGGTCGCGCAGCCGGGCGGTCTCCTCCGCGAGGGGTCCGCCGCGCAGGGCGGCCCGCCGGTACAGCACGGTCCAGCTCTCCCGGTTGCCGGTGACGAAGGCGAAGAAGGCGTGCATGCCCCGGCGCAGGGGGTCCTCCCCCGCCGGGGCGTGCGGGTCGTGCACGGCGGCGCGCACGGCCTCGACGAGCCGGTCGGTCTCCCGGCGCACGCAGGCGGTGAAGATCCCCTCCTTGGAACCCAGGTACTGGTACACCGTGGGTTTGGAGGTCCCGGCCGCCGCGGCGATCTCCTCCATGCTGACCGTGTGGTAGTCACCGCGCGAGAACACGGTGACGGCGGCGTCGATCATCTGCTGTTCCCTGATTCGACGCGGGGGTCTGCTTTGTCTGGTCTTCACGGTTCCAGACTTTATTGCGGCGAAGGCGTACGGCCAGGGGCCGTCGTCACAAGCATGCTCCTTCCCCGCGCTCCCCGGGCTTTCGCACTTGTGTGACCTGTGGCTACCTGCGGTTCTCCCCTGCCCCGGAGTGGCGTTTCCCACATCCGTCCCCCTGCGCTGGTCGTATTCCGCACGAATGTGCGCGAATGGCGGCCGCCTTTCCTCAGACGTCCGCGTCGCGCAGTACCAGGGTGCAGCACTTGGCGCCGCCTCCGGCCCTGCGCAGTTCGTCCAGTTCGACGGGGTGGACGGTGTAGCCGAGGGCGCGCAGCCGGCCGGCCAGGTCGGTGGCCTCGGCGGCGATGACGACGTCGTGTCCGTCGCACACGGCGTTGAGGCCGAGCACGGAGGCGTCCTCCTCGGTGGCCAGGAGCGCGTCGGGGTAGAGCGCGCGCAGCACCCGCCGGCTTCCGGCGGAGAAGGCCCCGGGGTAGTAGGCGACCTGCTCCCCGGAGAGCGCGAACAGCGCGGTGTCCAGGTGGTAGAAGCGCGGGTCGGTCAACTGGAGGGTGACGACGGGGCGGCCGAGGAAGCGCTCGGCCTCCTGGTGCGCGGCCGCCTCGGTGCGAAAGCCCGTGGCGGCCAGGATCACGTCGTCCATGGTGACGAAGTCGCCCTCGCCCTCGTTGACGTGCTTGGGCTCGCGGGCCTCGGTGTAGCCCGCCTTGCGGAACCAGTCCAGGTAGGCCGGACCCTCGGGGGTGCGCTCGGCGCTGGCGAAGCGCGCGCCGTAGACCCTGCCGTCCACGACCAGGCCGCCGTTGGCGGCGAAGACCATGTCGGGAAGGCCCTCGACGGGGGTGATCTCGCTGACCCGGTGCCCCAGGGAGAGGTAGAGGTCGCGCAGTCGCTCCCACTGCCGGATGGCCCGTGCGCGGTCGACCCCCGCGTCGGGGTCCATCCAGGGGTTGATCGCGTACTCGACCGCGAAGTGGGTGGGCCGGCACATGAGGTAGTGCCGTGGAACCGGTGCCGAACCGACCGGCCGAGCCATGGAACCTCCCTGCACCGCGCGAAACGCTGGTCGACCCTCCGTGGTGCGCATGTCCACCACACCGTGGCCTCCACGCGGACGAAGGGAAGATACCCGCACCCGGGACCGGTCAACAGGGCGCTCCGCGGGGTTCGCGTGAACGGGGGCGGCGCGGCTCCTCCCGGGGGAGCCGCGCCGCGCCGGGGTCAGCCCGCGGAGCAGGCCGAGCCGTTGAGGGTGAATCCGGTCGGCCGGCCCGCGTCGCCGGTGTGGGTGGCCTGGTAGCCGATGCTCACACTGGCGTCGGGGGCGATGGTGGCGTTGTAGGAGACGTTGGCGGCGGTGACCGTGCCGCCGTCGGAACTGTAGGCGGCGTTCCAGCCGGAGGTGATGGCCTGGCCGTCGGGGAGGGTGAAGTCCAGGGACCAGCCGTCGAGGGGGGCGGTGCCGGTGTTGGTGATGGTCAGGGACGTGGTCAGGCCGGTGTTCCAGGCGTTGGTGGTGGCGGTGACGCTGCAGTCGCCGGTGCCCGGCTCGGGGTCGGGATCGGGGCCCGGGTCGGAGCCGGAGTCCTCATCAAGGCCGAAGAAGGTGATCGCGCGGGCCGCCATACCGCTCTCGAACAGGTTGTGGCCGGTGCCCTGCAGGCTGACGGCCTCCACGGGAGCCTGGTCGCCGGTGGCACCGTAGCGGGTGCGGGTCCAGCCGGGCCGGGGCTGGTCGGTGCTGTCCGGGGTCTGGCTGAGGCCGTGGACGTTGGTCCACTGCTTGATCTCCTCGACGAAGTTCACGTAGTCCAGGGTGTCGTCCTCGGTTCCGTGCCACAGCTGCATGCGCGGCCGGGGGCCGGTGTAGCCCGGGTAGGAGGCGCGGACCAGGTCGCCCCACTCCTGCGGGGTGCGGCTGATCGTGCCGGTGGAGCAGGCGTTGTTCCAGCCGGAGCCGTCGGTGGTGGCGAAGCAGCCGAACGGCACCCCGCTGAACGCCGCGCCGGCGGCGAACACGTCGGGGTAGTTGGCCAGCATGACGTTGGTCATCATGGCGCCGGAGGAGACTCCGGTGACGAACACGCGCTCGGCGTCGGCGTCGTGGGTGCGAAGGACGTGGTCGACCATCGAGTGGATGCCCACCGGGTCGCTGCCGCCGCCCCGGCTCAGCGCCTCGGGCGAGGACACGTCGAAGCACTGGCTGCTCCGCGTGACGGACGGGTAGATGACGATGAAGCCGTACTGGTCGGCCAGGGAGGCGTACTCGGTGTTCTGGTGGAAGACCGGTCCGGTCCCGGTGCACCAGTGCTGGGCCACCAGGACCGGGGGGTCCTCGGTGACACCGTCCGGTACGTAGAGGTACATCCGCAGGCCGCTGGGGTTGGGGCCGAAGTCGGTGACCTCGGTCAGGGTGGCGGCCGAGGCCGGGGGCGCGGTGATCAGGAGTGCTGCAAGCATGGGCAGGACGACGGCACCGAGTGTGCCGATCGCCCTGGTGACGATGTGCGTGCGTTCGTTGGTCACGTTCCGGGCCTTTTCCGACGGGGGGTCAGGGGGCGTTTTCTCGGGGCAACGGTCGGCGGCGGTTGTGGGAGCGCTCCCAAGCACTATCGGCTCGGCGGCGGGATCCGTCAACCCCCCGCTGCCGTCCCCGCTCGCGGCGCGGCCGAGGGGGACCTCAGGGACGGCGGCCGTCGGCACCGGTCAGCCCGACGGCCTCCTCCAGCTCGTCCCTGCTCATCTTCGACCGGCCCGGCACGTCCAGCTCCGAGGCCCGCTGGAGGAGTTCGCGCTTGGTGACCCGGCCCTCGGGCCTCCTCTCGACCCTGGCGCCACGCGCGCGCGTCCGCTCCCGCGTGACGCGCGACCGCGTACCCCTGCCGCGCTGTTCCGGCAGGCTCTGGCGCAGGGCCTCGTCGAGCCCGGACGCCTCCTCCGGGGGCGCGGCCTGCTCGGGGCGGTGGGTGAACGTGCCGCCCTTGGCCTTGGCCCGCACCAGGTCGGTCAGGCGCCGGCCGTAGCTGTCCTCGTAGTCCCGCGGGTCCCACTCGGTCGAGAGCGCGCTGACCAGTTCCCTGGCCAGTTCGAGTTCGCTCTTGGTCAGCGCCGCGTGGGCCACGGGCGGCATCACGTCGTCGGGCTCGCGGACCTCGTCCGGCCACCACAGGGTGGAGGCCGACAGCACGCCCCGGTTCGGTTCGATCAGGACGGGGGACTCGCGGTCGCGCAGGACGACGGTGGCCACGCCCGAGCGGCGGGTCTGCTCCAGGGCCGTGTACAGCAGCTGGTAGGGCTTGGCGTCGGCCGCCGCCCTGGGGGCGACGTAGTAGGTGGAGGCGTACCACAGCGCGTCCACGGCGCCCTGTGACAGGAAGCCCGTCAGCCCCATGGTGCGCGAGCCGTGCGGGAGGATCTCCTCCAGCTCCTCCGGTTCCAGGACCACGTACTCGTCCTCGGGCCCCGTCCTGGCCCCGCGCACGACGTCCTCGCTCGCGACCTCCTCACCGGTGCGCTCGTTGACGCGGACGTAGCGGATGCGGTCGGCGGTACCGCGTTCGAACTGGTGCAGCACGGGCCCCCTGCGTTCGCGCGCGCTGTAGAGACGCACGCCGATCGGGACCCTGCCGAACATCAGTGTTCCCACCCAAACCGGATTGACCATAACCCCCTCCTTCGCCTCCCATCATCACCGCCACCAGGCAAAATGTCTGTCCAGAACAGCAAAAGCCCGAAAAAGGCGAAGCGCCCGGGGCCATCCGGCGAAGCACGGATCCGTGCGCCCCCGACTCTTGACCGACCGGTCGGTATTGCTACTGTCACGGCAAGTCCCCGATTGGAGTTCCTCCCATGAGTACGACCGTCAAGGCCGCCGTCTTCTCCGAGCAGGGCGCCCCTCCGCAGATCCGGGACCTGGTCCTGCCCGATCCCGGCCCCGGCCAGGTGCGGGTGCGCCTGGCCGCCGCGGGCGTGTGCCACTCCGACCTGTCCCTGTCCAACGGCACCCTGGCCCAGAAGTGGCCCGCCGTGCTCGGCCACGAGGGCGCCGGAACCGTGGACGCCGTGGGTGAGGGCGTCACCGGCCTGGTGCCCGGCCAGCAGGTGATCCTGAACTGGGCGCCGCCCTGCCGCGAGTGCTGGTTCTGCGACCAGGGCGAGCCCCACCTGTGCGAGCACGCGCTGGACCGCGCGGCACAGCCCTACGCCGAGCTCTCCGACGGCACCCCCGTCTACCCGGGGCTGGGCTGCGGCGCGTTCGCCGAGGCCACCGTGGTGCCCGCCCACGCCGTCGTACCGCTGCCCGCCGGGATCGATCCGGCGGTGGCCGCGGTCCTGGGCTGCGCGGTGCTCACCGGCTGGGGGGCCGTCAACAACTCGGCGGGGGTGCGCGAGGGCCAGTCGGCCGTGGTCCTGGGCCTGGGCGGGGTCGGCCTGTCGGTGCTCCAGGCGGCGCGCCTGGCCGGGGCCGACCCGGTGATCGCCGTGGACGTCTCCCCCGACAAGGAGGAGCTGGCCCGGTCCCTGGGCGCCACCGACTTCCTGGTCGCCGACGACTCGCTGACCAAGTCCGTGCGCAAGCTGACGGGAGGCCGTGGCGCCGACCACGCCTTCGAGGTGGTCGGCTCGGCCAGGGTGGTGCGCTCGGCCTGGAGCGCGTCCCGGCGCGGAGGCACGATCACGGTGGTGGGCGTGGGCAGGATGGACGACGAGGTGTCGTTCAACGCCCTGGAGCTGTTCCACCAGGCCCGTACGCTGCGCGGGTGCGTCTACGGCACCAGCGACCCGTCCCGTGACATCCCGCTCATCGCCGAGCAGGTGCGCTCGGGGGAGTTGAAGCTGTCGGCGATGGTCACCGACGAGATCCCGCTGGAGGGCGTGCCGGAGGCCTTCGAGCGCATGGCCCGGGGGCAGGGCGGCCGGTCCCTGGTACGCTTCGGCGGCTGAACGCGGCGGGCTCCGGCGGTGCCGCGCGACGCGGCACCGCCGGAGCCCGTCCCCCGCGCGGGGCCCGGAGCGGTCAGCGCCCCGGCCGCCGCACGGGGTCGCCCCCGGCGTCGAGCATGGTGACCTCCATCGGTCTCGCCGCATGGGAGAGCCGGCGCCGTTGCCGGCGCAGCAAACGGCCGTAGAAGTAGGCGAACACACACCAGATGGCCACGGGCACGAGCAGGGAGCCCGAGGTCAGGAAGGCGTGGGACAGCGTCAACATCAGTCCGTACACGGCCATGGTGAACATCTGCTGGAAACCGTTCCCCCACTGCTGCCCGCCCAGGAGCAGCGCGATGGTGACGGCCGCGGCCAGCGGTCCGACAAGCACCGTGACCAGCGGATAGACGACCACGAAGAACACGGCCGTGGTGCACAGGCCGCCCAGGGCGGTGTACCACACCATCCAGCGCACCTCTGCGTCGGTCAGGTCGGCGAGCTGGATCCCTCCCATGGCCGGTTCGGCCGGCCTGGCGCCCTCCAGGTGCCTGGCCACCAGCAGGGCCGCAACGAACAGCGCGGCCCACACCAGGACCACGGCCGTTCCGATCCAGGACACGGGATCGTCCGCCAGCGGGGAGGGTACGTCGGGGTCGTATGCCTGCAGCCGGGGCGGGGTGATGCCGATGTCGGCCGGGGTGAGGACCCGGGCGGTGCCCACGAAGGCCGCGGCCGCGAGGACCTCGACGAAGGACAGGCAGGCCCCCAGGTGGTGGAGGCGCATCAGGGGCGAGGGGCGACCGGGCTCCGTCGGCTCGCCCAGGCGCCGGGCCAGGGGACGCGTCAGCAGGGGCTGGGCCATCAGGAACACCAGGGTCACGAACCCGATCAGGGTGGCGACCGGCCCGGGGTCGAGGGTCGGGGGATGGAAGTACACGGGGGAATCCTCTTCGGTCGACACGGTGTCACCAGCGCGAACGGGGCCGGGCGGGCTCCTGTGCGCGAGGGTCGCACGATTCTGTCCGACACCGGATTATTTGTCATCCGGTGACAAACAGTGTGTCGTGCGGCACACGTTCCCCTTGTCGGGCCGGGCGGGCGGGGGCACAGTCGTCACCACCGCGCACACCGTGCCCCGGGCACGGCCGACTGAGGGGAAGACCGTATGGGCAACGGAGACGACCACGCCGACGCGATCGTCGTCGGCGCCGGGCTGGCGGGCCTGGCCGCGGCCGCCGAACTGGCCGACGCGGGCAAGCATGTGATCCTGCTCGACCAGGAGCCCGAGCAGTCCCTGGGCGGCCAGGCGTTCTGGTCCTTCGGCGGGCTGTTCCTCGTGGACTCCCCCGAGCAGCGCCGCATGGGCGTCAGGGACTCGGCCGAGCTGGCCCTGCAGGACTGGATGGGCACCGCCGGGTTCGACCGCCCCGAGGACGCCTGGCCCCGCCGGTGGGCCGAGGCCTACGTGGACTTCGCCGCCGGTGAGAAGCGCTCCTGGCTGCACCAGCAGGGGCTGCGGTTCTTCCCCCTCGTGGGCTGGGCCGAGCGCGGCGGCTACCTGGCCGACGGGCACGGCAACTCCGTGCCCCGCTTCCACATCACCTGGGGTACCGGCCCCGGCGTGGTCGCGCCCTTCGAGAGGCGGGTGCGCGCCGCGGCCGAGCGCGGGCTGGTCTCGATGCGCTTCCGCCACCGGGTGGACGGGCTGGTGGTCACCGACGGAACGGTCACCGGCGTGCGCGGTTCCGTCCTGGCTCCCAGCGGCACCGAGCGGGGGCGGGCCAGCAGCCGCGAGGTGGTCGGCGACTTCGAGGTGTCCGCGCAGGCGGTCATCGTCACGTCCGGCGGGATCGGCGCCAACCACGACCTGGTGCGCCGCAACTGGCCCGAACGCCTGGGCACCCCGCCCGAGCACATGCTCTCGGGCGTACCCGAGCACGTGGACGGGCGCATGCTCGCCATCACCCGGGAGGCGGGCGGACAGGTCATCAACCCCGACCGCATGTGGCACTACACCGAGGGCATCCGGAACTGGGACCCGATCTGGTCCCGGCACGGCATCCGCATCCTGCCGGGTCCGTCCTCGCTGTGGCTGGACGCGACCGGCAAACGGCTCCCCGCGCCCTACTTCCCCGGCTTCGACACCCTGGGCACCCTGGAGCACATCATGAGGAGCGGCCACGAGTACACGTGGTTCGTGCTCTCGCAGAAGATCATCGAGAAGGAGTTCGCGCTGTCGGGCTCGGAGCAGAACCCCGACCTGACCGGCAAGGACATCGGCCTGGTCCTCAAGCGCGTGCTTCCCGGCGCACCGGGGCCGGTGGAGGCCTTCAAGCGCAACGGCGCGGACTTCGCGGTCGCCGACAGGCTGCCCGAGCTGATCGGGAAAATGCGCGAGATCGCGGGCGACGGGGTACTGGACGCCGACACCGTCACCCGCGAGGTGGTGGCCCGCGACCGGGAGATGGCCAACACCTTCACCAAGGACCTGCAGGTGACGGCCATCCACGGTGCGCGCAACTACCGGGGCGACCGCCTGGCGCGGGTGGCGGCCCCGCACCAGATCCTGGACCCCAAGGCGGGCCCGTTGATCGCGGTGCGCCTGCACATCCTCACCCGCAAGACCCTGGGCGGACTGCACACCGACCTGGACGCGCGGGTGCTGCGCGAGGACGGCACCCCGCTCCCGGGGGTGTACGCCGCGGGCGAGGTCGCCGGGTTCGGCGGCGGCGGGGTGCACGGCTACCGGGCGCTGGAGGGCACCTTCCTGGGCGGGTGCCTGTTCTCCGGCCGCACCGCCGGCCGGGCCGCCGCGGCCGCCCTGGGGTAGCCGGGCGCTCCCCCGCCGGGCCGTGGGGACGGATCCCTCCCCCGGGACCCACCCCCACGGCCCGTCCCGCCCCCTCACTCCGGCGGGGTGTCCTCCTCCCGGCCCGCCCCCCGGTCCGGCGCCTGCTCCGGCCCCGGCCTGCGAGGCCGCCCCCGGCGGGGGATCGCCCGGGCCTCCTTGGGCATGCGTCCCGCCTCGTCCAGCGCGCGGCGCAGGAGGAACTCGATCTGTGCGTTGGTGCTGCGCAACTCCTGCCCGGCCCACCGCGCGAGCGCGTCGTGGACGGCGGGGTCGAGCCGCAGCAGCACCTTCTTGCGCTCGGGCACGGCCACCTCACGCGGATTACTGGTACAGGGTCCCTGCGTTGACGACGGGCGTGGCGGGGCGGTCGGAGCACAGCACCACCAGCAGGTTGCTGACCATGGCGGCCTTGCGCTCCTCGTCCAGTTCCACCACCTCCTCCTCCGACAGGCGCACGAGCGCGCGGTCGACCATCCCGACGGCTCCCTCGACGATCTCCTGGCGGGCGGCGATCAGCGCGCTGGCCTGCTGCCTTTGGAGCATGGCCTGGGCGACCTCCGAGGCGTAGGCCAGGTGGGTGAAGCGCGACTCCACGATCCGCACCCCCGCGGCCTCGACCCGCTCGCCGACCTCCTGGGACAGCTGCTCGGTGATCAGGTCGGCGCTGCCGCGCAGGGACCGGCTGGTGTCGGCGTCGTAGGAGTCGTAGGGGTAGTTGCCCGCGATGTGGCGCACGGCGGCCTCGGTCTGGATGGAGACGAACTCGACGAAGTCGTCCACCTCGAAGGAGGCGCGGGCGGTGTCCTCGACCTGCCACACGATGACGGCGGCGATCTCGATGGGGCTGCCGGAGGCGTCGTTGACCTTCATGACCGAGGTCTCGTGGTTGCGGATGCGGGTGGAGACGCCCTTGCGCACGGTGAAGGGGTTGACCCAGCGCAGTCCGTCGGTGCGGACGCTGCCCACGTAGCGGCCGAAGAGCTGGACGACCTTGGCCTCGTTGGGCGCGACCATCTCCAGGCCGATGAAGAGCAGGAAGCCGGTCGCGGCGAGGACCACGCCGACGGCCACGAGGGGCACCGGCAGCCCGATGAGGGGCGACAGGGCAACGCCTGCGCCGACGAGGAACAGCAGGATGCTGACCACGGCCATCAGCATGCCGTTGACGCTGGTCGCGGGGTGTTCTCGGTACTGGGGCGTGTGGGCCGGGGGCTGGCCGGTAGCGGTCATGTCGTCTTCCGTTCTCTTCGTAATGATGACTCGAGAATAGCATTGTGATATCACTTTTGACAGCCGACGGCACGCCGGACCCCGAACGAGAAGGAAACGTGGACACGATGAGCGCCGACACCCCCCGACTGCGCCCGCCCCGACACCGTGTGGACACACGTGCGGTGTGGTGGTGGACGACCCGGTCGCTGGCCGTGGTCGTCGTCCTCACCGCGATCCCCGTGGTGCCCGCGCTCTTCTGGGAGCCGCCGCGCTTTTGGCTCCTGCTCGCCGCCACCGTGATCGGCGGGTTCGGACTGCTGGTCACCGTGGTCATGCCGCAGTGGCGCTACCGGGTCCACCGCTGGGAGGTCACCGACACCGCCGTCTACACCTCCAGCGGGTGGCTCTGGCAGGAGTGGCGCGTGGCCCCGATGTCGCGCATCCAGACCGTGGACACCGCGCGCGGTCCGCTGCAGCGGATGTTCGGACTCTCCAGCGTGACCGTGACCACCGCGTCGGCGGCCGGCCCGATCGAGATCGCCGGACTCGACCACGCGCTGGCCACACAGGTGGCCGACCAGCTCACCGACACCACACAGGCGACCCCGGGAGACGCGACATGAACCCTCCGGACGAACACCGCCCCGCGGCCGGGGAGGTCCCCCCGGCCGACCCCTCCGACGCACGCGGGGAGCAGGAGGCGGCCGCGCCCGCGGAGGAGGGCACCACCCCCTCCACCGCGGACTGGCAGCGGCTGCACCCGATCAGCGTGTGGGCCAGCACGGTCGTCGCGGGCGTCTTCCTCATCCCCTCCGCGGTCGTGGGCACCGTCGTCCTCGTCGTCGCGGGACAACCCCTGTGGGCCCTGGCCCCGGTCCCGGGCGCGCTGGCGCTCCTGGCGTTCATGACCTACCTCGACATGCTGCGCCTGCGCGCGACCCGCTACCGCGTCACCGCCGAGCGCATGGAGATGCGCTCGGGCATCATCGCCAAGGCCTACCGGTCCATCCCCCGCGAGCGCGTGCGCAGCGTGGACGTGGCGGCGCCCGTCTACGTACGGGTCTTCGGCCTGTGCTCGGTCACCGTCGGGACCGGCGAGAAGGTGGGGGCCGGCGCCGACCAGCTCCAGTTGCTCTACGTCACCGCCGAGCAGGGCGAATGGCTGCGCCGCGACCTGCTGTACCGGGGCGCGCCCAGGGCCGCGGGCCCCTCCGGGGGCTCCGCCGACGGAGCCCCCGGCGCGGGCGGGGAGGACGGGACCGAACTGGCCAGGCTCGACCGCCGCTGGTTCGCCTACGCCCCCGCGACCACCGCCACCATGGGCGTGGGCCTGGGCGCCATCACCGGCCTGCTGGGGCTCAACGCCCAGACCGGCGGGGCGGGGTGGGACTGGATCTCCGACCAGGCCGGGCTGCCCAGCATCTCGGAGATGTCCTCGTTCGTGATGGCGCGGCTCGTGCTCGTGGTGCCCCTGACACTGCTGGGGCTGCTGGTCTCCGGCGTGCTCATCCTGACCGCCGTGGCGGTGGAGACCTGGTGGGACTATCGCCTCACCCGGGAGGCCGACGGTACCGTGCGGCTGCGCAGGGGGCTGCTGACCAGCGTGTCGCTGTCGGTGGAGGGGCGCCGCCTCAACGGCGTCACCCTGCACGAACCGTTCGTGCTGCGCCGCGCGGGCGGGGCGGACGTGCGCGCGGTGGCGACCGGCCTGGCCGCCGCGGACGAGAAGAAGACCAGCGCCAAGAGCCGCCTGTCCCCGCCCATGCCGCGGAGCCGGGCGCTCGAACTGGCCGCCGACCTGATGCGCACCCCGGACTCGCCCCTGGAGGTCCCGCTGGTGCGGCACCCCCGGGCGGCGCTGCGCCGCCGCTTCACCCGGGCCACCGTCGTCACCGTGCTGGGCGCGGTGCTCGCCGGGACGCTGTCCTGGCTGCACACGCTGGCCAGCGAGGCCTGGTGGGATGTGGTGCACGAGGCGGAGCGGGAGTTCGTCCCCGTGCCGCTGGCCACGAGCACGGTGGAGGCCACCCCGGCCTGGGGATGGGCGGTGCTGGCGGTGCTGATCGCGGCGGTGGCGTTCTGGTACGCGGTCGGCTCCTACCGGGGTCTGGGCCACGGACTGCACCCGCGCTACCTCGTCGTGCGCCAGGGGATGGCGGTACGCGACACCGTGACGCTGGAGCGGTCGGCGGTGATCGGCTGGCGGATCACCCGGTCGCCGTTCCAGCGCAGGCTCGGCCTGGCGGACGTGGCGGCCACCACGGCCGCGGGGCAGGGGTCCTACGCGGCCAGGGACGTGGGCCTGGGCCAGGGCCTGTCCTGGGCCGGCGAGGCGGTACCGGAGCTGCTGGAGCCCTTCCTGGCGCGCGGAGACGGGCGGGGGGACGCGACCGCGGGCGAGGAGCCGTCCCGCGACTGAGGGCGCGGGGCCCGCTCAGGTCCTCGGCGGCCCCGGCGCCCGCCCGGGGGTGGGCGCCGGGGCCGCTAAGGACGTTCGGGAACCGTGTTGCGGATGGGGTCTCCGTCGACCCGCAGGCCGCTGGTGTGCGTGAGCGCCATCTCCAGGAGGGGATAGGTCTCGAACACACGGTCCATACCGAGGGCCTCGAGCACGCGCGCGGCGATGGGCGAGGGTTCGGCGAGGACCACGTGCCGCCCCTCCCGGGTGAGGCTCCTGTAGACCGACACCAGGGCCCTGACCCCGCTGGCGTCGAAGAAGTCGAGCCCGGACATGTCCACCACCAGGCAGTCGCACCGCGAGTCGTGCGCGGCCTGGAGCAGCCGGTCGCGCATACGGTCGGCGGTGGCGAGGTCGATCTCACCGTGGACGGGCACCACCGTCACACCCGTACAGGGAAAGCGCTCCTGGGCCGAGAACCGGGCATCCTTCGCCACTCGGGCCACCTCTCACCGAACGTAATCTTTTCACTACGCAACCGCGTACGAGATCGTAACCTCTCCAGAGAGGCCATGGGAGGCTTTCCGTGAGAAAAACCGGCGAAATCTCGCCGATGCGGCCTTGGGGCGGTCCCGTCCCACCCCCGGCGGGTGATCGGGGCGCCCCGAGGCCGGGCCCGCGCCCGGTGGCCCCCGCTCCCTGTTCTCGGACACTCCCGGAGCCGCACCCTCACCGTGCTTTACGGGCCCGTGTGCGGTAGGAAGCGGTACAGGCGGCACCTCGTGTCCGCGCCCCGTGGGCCGGTCCCGCCGGGCCGACCTCCAGGACAGCTAGAGAAGGGAGGGAGCGGCGGCCACGCCCCGGCCGACGGCCGGGACGCCCCGCCGCGTACCCGATGACCGAAACCGCCGACACCCAGCCCGGCTGGTTCTCCCCCGAGGAGTTGGAGAACATCCGCAGCCGCATGCCCATCCTCTACGTCCAGGCCGTACCCGTACGGGTGGACGAGGTGGGCCAGGTGACCCACGTCGGCCTGCTCATGCGGGCCACTCCCGAAGGCAGCTTCCACCGGTCGGTGGTCTCGGGCCGGGTGCTCTACCACGAGCGGGTGCGCGACGCCCTGCTGCGGCACCTGGAGAAGGACCTGGGGCCGGTGGCCCTGCCGCACGTCCCCGCCTCCCCGCAGCCGTTCACGATCGCCGAGTACTTCCCCACGCCGGGGGTCACCTCCTTCCACGACACGCGCCAGCACGCGGTCGCGATGGCCTACGTCGTGCCGGTCTCGGGTGACTGCCAGCCGCGCCAGGACGCGCTGGACCTCGTGTGGCTCACGCCGGAGGAGGCGGTGAGCCCGCAGATGCGCGAGGAGATGACGGGCGGCGAGGACACGCTGCTGCGCCAGGCGCTGGCCTACGTGGGCCACGCTCCCTAGACGTGCGGGCACACCCGGCGGCGGTGCGCGCACCGCCGCCGGGCCCGCGCGGTGCCGGTCGGGCCGCGCGCCCCGGCGCCGTGGTGGCCGGGCGCGTAAGCTCGTCCCCATGCCCGAACCGCTTGTCCACGACGCCGTCGAACTGGCTCGGGGGGCGGCCGCCGACGGGGCCCGCCGCGCAGTACTGGGCCTGGCCGGAGCCCCCGGAGCCGGAAAGTCCACACTCGCCCGCCACCTGGTGGCCGGGGTCGACCGGGAACTGGGCCCGGGTGCGGCCGGATACCTGCCCATGGACGGCTTCCACCTGTCCAACGCCCAGCTCGACCGGCTGGGCCGGCGCGACCGCAAGGGCGCCCCGGACACCTTCGACGCGCACGGTTACGTGGCGCTGGTGCGCCGCCTGCTGGAGGAGGCCGACCACCCCGTCTACGTGCCCGACTACGACCGCCGGCTGCACGAACCCGTCGCCGCGCGCCACGTGATCGCCCCGCACACCCGCCTGGTGGTGACCGAGGGCAACTACCTGGCCAGTGACGAGGAGCCCTGGGCGCGACTGCGCGGGCTGTTCGCGCAGCTGTGGTACGTGGAGGCCGACGACGAACTGCGTGAGCGCAGGCTGCACCGGCGCCAGACGGCGGGCGGGGCGACCGACGAGGCCGCCCGCCTGTGGGTGGAGCGCAGCGACCGCCCCAACGGGGAGCTGGTCAAGCGCTTCCGGGACAACTGCACGCGCGTGGTCGACCCGGGGCGCCTCGCGGAGGGCTGAGGGCACGGGCCCGCCCGGAGCCGCCTCCGGGGCCGCGGCCCCGGAGGCGGCTCCGGGCGCACTGTCGCGGTGGGCCCCTCCCCTCAGGCGACGCGGGCGTACTGGGCCCGGCCGCTCCTGCGGGTGAAGCGGCGGGCCGCAGCGCGCGTCAGGAACAGGTTCAGGCTCGCCTGCCCCTCCCCGCCGCCGCGCAGGCCCCCGTAGGCGGAGGCCACGATGTACTCCTTGTACCGGGCGGCGACCCGGCCGGTCAGGACGAACGGGCGGGGGCTGTCGTCGGCGCGCACGAACTGGACGAGTCCGTCGCGGCGTCCCAGGCTGACGCACTGGAACAGGTAGCCGAACGGGGCGGTGTCGGGCTCGCGCCCGGCCAGGCGCGCGGTGATCGCGTCGGCGGCGCTCCACCCCATGGGCAGGCCCATGGCGCACGACATCCGCAGCTCCCGCCCCCGTACCCCGGTCGCGTGTGCGGCGTCGCCGACCGCGTACACGTCGGGGTGGGAGACCGAGCGCTGGGTGGCGTCCACCAGGACGCGGCCGTCGCCGTCCACGGCGAGTCCGGCGTCGGCCGCCAGGGACGGAACGGCGAAGCCGACGTTGCACACCACGAGGTCGGCGGGGACGCGGTCGCCGCCTTCCAGCACGAGCCCGTCGGCGTCCACGGCGGCCACGGAGGTGTCCTCGCTCAGGTCCACGCCCAGGCGGTGCAGGGTGCGGCGTACGTGCGCCCCGCCCCGGGGACCGGTGCCGGGGGCGGCCCGGCCGCGGGTGAGGAGGTGGAGGCGCAGGCCGGGGTGGCTCTCGGCGAGTTCGGTGGCCACCTCCAGGCCGGTGAGGCCGCCTCCGACCACGGCCACCCGCTCGGGGCGCTCGTCGGCGACGCGCCGGGCGAGCGCCCGGGCCCGGTCGAGGCCGGCCACGGTCGCGGCGTACTCGCCGGCCCCCGCTACTCCGCCGGATCCGGCGGTGCTGCCCAGGGCGAGGACGAGGGTGTCGTAGGGGATACGGCGCGGGGTGCCGCCCACGCGCACGGTGACGACCCCGTCACCGGTGTCCAGTCCCTCGGCCCGGCCGACGACGAGGCCGACGCGGTCGTCGAGGGAGTCGGCCAGCGGGTGCACGCCGACGTCCTGTCCGGCGGCGACCTGGTGCAGGCGGACGCGCTCGACGAAGTCGGCGGTGGCGTTGACGAGCGTGACGCGGGCGTCGACCCGGTCGCGCCGGGCGTTGTGGGCGGCGCGCCGTGCCGCGGCGAGCCCCGCGTACCCCGCGCCGAGGACGACGATGTCGTGTGTCATGGAGGATCCCTTACCGTGTCGTGGACCGTCACGGCACATGACGGGGGAAGGGCCCCCGAGCGTGACATGTCCGTCCGTGGCGGCTCATCCCCCGTCCGGGTGGGGGGCTCCCCGCGTACGCCCGTGTGCCCCTCCGTGCCGCGGGACGGGCGGAACGGCGGCCGGCGGACCCGCACGGGTGCCCGGCCCCGGAGTCACACGATCCGGTGGGGCGGCTCCTGGCCCGCCGCGAAGGCCGCGACGACGGCCGCCCACTCCTGCCGGCGGCGCTCCTGGCACTCGCGGGTCCTGGCGGCGAAGCGGGAGCTGAGCACCAGGTTGTCCAGGCGGGGGTAGGGGTTGCGCTCGCCGACCAGGTCCAGGCCCGCGCCCAGGATGCGCCCCTCCTGGAGGGCTTCCGCCAGGGCGTCGGAGTCGAGGACCCCGTCGGGTGAGATGCTCACCAGGACCGCCGAGGGCTTCATCAGGGACAGCTCCCGCTCGCCCAGCAGACGCCGGGAGCCGGCGTTGAGCGGCAGGGTGAGGAAGACGGCGTCGGACACCGACAGGAGCTTGGTCATCTCCACCGGGGTCGAGCCCTCCACCCGGCGGGGGCTGCGGTTGACGTGCAGCACCTCCATCCCCAGGCCGCGCACCATGCGCGCCACCCCCGAGCCGATGTGCCCCATGCCCACGATCCCGGCGACCTTGCCGGAGAGCTCCATGCTCTCCTGCCCCGCGCACAGCATGTCGCCGCCGTGGACGCGCTCGTGGACCGGCACGATGTTCTTGGCGACCGCCGTCATCAGGGCGACGGCGTGCTCCGCCACCGCGTCGCCGGTGTAGTCGGCGGTGTTGCACACGACGACACCGCGCTCGCGGCAGTGGTCCAGGTCCACGTACTCCACGGCCGTGGTGGTGGCCACGACCAGCTCCAGCTCGGGCAGCAGGCGCAGCCTCTCCGCGTCCAGGTCCATGTAGGTGGTGACCAGGATCTGCGTGTCCGGGCGGCGCCGGAACTCCTGGGCCGGATCCAGGTTCCCGCTGGAGTCCTGGACCCAGTGCGCCTCCACATCACCGGACAGGCGGTCCAGGACCTCCGTGGGGATGGTGGGCTGTCGGTCGTTGAGCACGAGGCAGCGCTTGGGCCGGGTCAAACCGTTCCTCCGTGGTGGTGGTGCGGGCGCGGGCGGGCTCCGGCTTCCGCGGTCGGGCACGCCGACCGGGCCGTCAGTCCCTCCCCAGGATCTCGCCGACGTCCTTGTAGCGTTTCCAGGCCAGGCCCCGCAGGAACTCCTCGGAGCCCTCGCCGTGGGCCTCCCACACGTCGGGGGCCCACTCCTGTTCCAGGTTGTGCCGGCCGGTCAGCGGATACAGGTGCTGGAAGGGCGGCGGCTGGGGCATCTCCGCCGCCACGCGCTCGGCCAGGGAGGCCAGCCGGGGACGGTCCACCTCACCGACCAGGGCCAGGGCCTCGGCCAGGTCGGTGTTGCCGCCGCCCAGTCCGTAACCGTTGAGGGAGCCGTCGACGAGGTCGAAGCCCTCCTCCAGCGCGATCCGGGAGTTGGCGACCGCGTGGCCGAGGTTGTCGTGGGCGTGGAAGCCCGCCATGCCGGGCCAGGCCGCCCGCACTCCGGCGAACAGTTCGGCGGCCGCCTCGGGCAGCAGTGCACCGCGCGAGTCGGCCAGGTAGAGCCACTCGGCGATGCCCGACCGGTCGACGCGCTCGACCGCGGCGACCAGTTCCTCGGGTTCGTAGGCCGTGATGCTGATGAGGTTGAGCGAACAGGCCACCCCGGTGGCGCACACCGCCTCCGCTGCGGCGAGGACGTGGTCCACCCGTTCCACGAAGCAGGTCAGCCGCACCACGTCGAGCACCTCCGCGCGCGGGCGCAGCAGTTCGGTGACCTCCCGGGGGCTCCTGCCCTTCACGGCGAGCATGGCGACCACGCGGGTCCGCCCGGTGTCCTCACCGATCTGCCGCAGCAGGTCGGGCGGGCACTGGAGCACGGGTTCGAGCGCGGGGTCGTCGCTGATGTAGCCGACCTCCACGTAGGGCACGCCCACCTCACCGAGGACTTTGACGTGCTCGCGCACGGTGGCGTCGGTGAACCGCCAGCCGTTGAGGTAGCCGCCGTCGCGCAGGGTGACGTCGAGGATCTGTGGTCGCCGGAGTCCGGTGGCGGTGCGTCGAGCGGGCAAGTGTGCCTCCTGACAAGCGCCGGAATTCGCTTAGAGTAATGTGGCCACTACATACAGTCGCCAAACATCCGACCTTAACAGGAACCCGCCCCTTTCCCACCGATGTCGGTGCATGTGGCCCCTTCCTCCCCGCCTACACGTCTTCGGTGCTCTCACGGGCGGGACCGCTCCCCCGCTCCACTCGGGGCGGCCGCACGTGCCGTACCGGGGGGCGCGAGAAGCCCGTGCCCCCGCGTTCGGTTTGAGTCGTGGGCCCTGTCGGGTAGTCGGGGGACGGGGACCTCCGCCGCCCGACGGCACGGGCGGCCGGGCCACGCCCTCGGGCCCGCCACCAGCGATGACGGCGGAGGCAGAGAACGGGGGCACTCTTCTCGGGGGGCTTGTCATGGCCAGAGCAACGAGCGGCGCCGGAGCGGCGGGCAGGAGGCGGGAGGACCCGGCCACGGGACCGGTCGCACCGCCGCAACAGCGGGGAGCGCCCGACGAGTACGCGGGAACCGACCGCCTCGCCGACGAGCAGGAACTCCTGGAGGGGGCCGACCTCATCGAGGGCGACGAGGGGGCCAGCTTCACCGTCCTGGAACGGCAGACCTGTTTCAACCTGCTGAACACGCGCGACATCGGGCGCGTGGCCTTCACGATCCAGGGGGACGCCGCCCCGACGGTCCTGCCGGTGAACTACGCCATGGTCGACGAGGGCATCGTGTTCCGCTCCACCCTGGCGGGAGCCATCATGCGCCACGCGCGCGGATACGCCGCCTTCCAGGTCGACAGCCTGGACGAGGAGAGCCGCCAGGGGTGGAGCGTGCTCGCCGGCGGACGCTGCGAGTGGATCCGCGACGCCGACGAGCTGGCCCGCATCCCCCAGGGCCGCCTCCCCCTGCCCTGGGCCGAGGGCGCCCGCGACCAGGTCCTGAAGATCATCCCGGGCAGGCTGAGCGGAAGGCAGATCAGCAGGCACTGAGACCGGGGCGGCCCGGCCACCGCCGACGGACGGGCCGCCCCGGTCCCCCGCCGCGCCCATCCGCCTGCGGACGATTCGGTGGACACGGAGCAATGGACACCGAGAGAAGCGGTTCATAACTTAGGGTGTTCGCGCGAGGACGTGTCGGCGACAAGGGACCGGAAAGGCAGCATGTTCATGCCCAACGACGATGACGAGGTACGCCTGCGCGCGATCGAGGCGCACCTCGCCGCGGAGGACCCGGACTCCGCCCGGCGGCTGGAGGGCTACGCGGCGCGGATCGACGGCGCGCACCGCGCCGTGGGCTCCCCGCCCAACGGCGCGCTGCTGCTGATCTGGACGGGCATGATCGCCATCGCCCTCCTTCTCGTCATCGCCTCCCGGTGACCCCCCACGCACGGCCCGACCGCCGCGGTCGGCCCGCCACGCCCACACCGTCCGCACACGGACGAACGGAGGTCCGATGACCCGGACGCGAGAAGAGGCCGTGTCCGAGATCGCCGCGGAAGGGTCCGCGGCCGAGCCCGCGCAGGCCGGGGGCGGGATCGTCACGCGCTGGCTCTCCTCGACCGACCACAAGATCGTCGGCTACCTCTACATCATCACCTCCTTCGGCTTCTTCCTCGCCGGCGGGGTCATGGCGATGCTCATGCGCGCCGAACTGCTCTGGCCGGGGATGCAGGTCGTCGACACCGAGGGCTACAACGCCCTGTTCACCATGCACGGCACGGTGATGATGCTGCTGTTCGCGACGCCTTTGTTCGTCGGCTTCGGCAACGTGATCGTGCCGCTGCAGATCGGTTCGCCGGACGTGGCCTTCCCCCGGCTGAACATGCTCGGCTACTGGCTGTTCCTGTTCGGCGGCCTGATGGTGATGGGCGGGTTCCTGACCAACAACGGCGCGGCGAGCTTCGGCTGGTTCGCCTACACCCCGCTGTCAGGACCCGCGTACTCACCGGGGATGGGCGGCAACCTGTGGGTGATGGGACTGATCGTGTCGGGCCTGGGCACGATCCTGGCCTCGGTCAACTTCATCACCACGATCACCATGATGCGGGCCCCTGGGATGACCATGTTCCGGATGCCCATCTTCACCTGGAACATCCTGCTCACCTCGGTGCTGGTGCTGTTGGCCTTCCCGGTGCTCACCGCCGCGCTGGTGGCCCTGGGCGCCGACCGGATGGTGGGTACGCAGGTCTACAACCCCGAGCACGGCGGGGCGATCCTGTGGCAGCACCTGTTCTGGTTCTTCGGCCACCCCGAGGTCTACATCGTGGCACTGCCGTTCTTCGGCATCATCACCGAGGTGATCCCGGTCTTCTCGCGCAAGGCGCTGTTCGGTTACAAGGGCATGGTGGCGGCGACGATCGCCATCACCGGCCTGTCCATGACGGTGTGGGCCCACCACATGTTCGCCACCGGCGCGGTGCTGCTGCCGTTCTTCTCGTTCCTGTCCTTCCTGATCGCGGTGCCCACCGGCATCAAGTTCTTCAACTGGATCGGCACGATGTGGCGGGGCCAGCTCGTCTTCCCCAGTCCGATGCTGTTCGCGATGGGGTTCCTGGTGACCTTCCTCTTCGGCGGTCTGACGGGTGTGCTGCTGGCCTCGCCGCCCATCGACTTCCACGTCACCGACTCCTACTTCGTCGTCGGGCACTTCCACTACGTGCTGTTCGGCACGGTGGTCTTCGCGATGTTCGCGGGCTTCTACTACTGGTGGCCCAAGTTCACCGGGCGCTTCCTCAGCGAGGCCCTCGGCAAGTGGCACTTCTGGACCCTCTTCTTCGGCTTCCACGCGACTTTCGGCATCCAGCACCACCTGGGGGCGCAGGGGATGCCGCGCCGCTACGCCGACTACCTGCCCACCGACGGGTTCACCTGGATGAACATGCTGTCCAGCGTCGGATCGTTCGTCCTGGGGGCCTCGACCCTGGTGTTCCTCTGGAACGTGTGGTACTCCGCCCAGCACGCGGACCCGGTGGGGAGTGACGACCCCTGGGGTTACGGCAACTCCCTGGAGTGGGCGACCTCCTGCCCGCCGCCGCGGCACAACTTCACCTCGCTTCCGCGTATCCGCAGCGACCGCCCGGCCTTCGACCTCTCCCATCCCCGAGGACGGCAGGCGTAGGTCCGGTCGCGGCCTCCGGCGGCCCGCCCGGGGAGGACGTCAGTCGGCGGGGCGGTGCAGGAGGAACACCCCGGCGTAGCGGGGCTGGTCCGAGCGCTGGTCGTCGGTGGCCACGTACTCGTCCAGGACGGCGAGGATGCGGCGGTCCAGCTCCCGTACGTGTTCGTCGGACAGGTGCAGCACGAAGCGCGCGTAGGCCCGCACCGACTCCGGACCGGCCTCGTCCAGCTCCTGCTGGAAGGCCTCCACGGGTGCGGCGGAGACGGTGTCGGTGCCCGTGGGGGAACCGTCCAGCCACCAGGTCTGCCCGGTGGAACGGTAGGGCTTCTCCAGGGCGCCTCCGACGCCGGTGCGCACGGGGGCAGGCGAGAGCAGGCCGGCGTCCACGAGCCGGCGCACGTGGTACAGGACCGTTCCCGGGGTGGTCTCCAGCCGGTCGGCGAGCTCCTTGTTGGTCAGCTCCTGGGACAGGCAGAGCCGCAGGATGCGCACCCGCATCGGGTGGGCGAGGGCCTTGGCCTCCCGGACCGTGGCCGGACGTCGTGTGCGGGCACGGGGCACTGCCCCGCCCTGTTCCGGTTCACCCATGGCCCGAGCGTAACAACGATCGAGTTCTCCCGAATCGATTGAGTTTTCTCAATCGATCTGTCACTCTCAATCGCATGAAGAACCACACCCCCCGACACGTCGACTCCGCCCCGAGGTCCCCCACCGCGCCGCTGGGCGCCGCCTTCTGGAACCTGTGGGCCTCCTCGGCGCTGTCCAACCTCGCCGACGGCGTCCTGAAGGTGGTGCTGCCCCTAGTGGCGCTGCGCTTCACCGACTCCCCCCTCCTCATCGCCGGGGTGACGTTCGCGCTGACCGTCCCCTGGCTGTTCTTCTCGCTCCCGGCCGGGGCCCTGGCCGACCGGCTCGACCGCCGCCGGGTGATGCTCGGCGCCAACCTCGCCCGAGGACTGCTGCTCGGTGCCCTGGCGCTGGCGCTGGCCCTGAACCTGGGATCGATCTGGCTGCTCTACGCGGTGGCGCTGTGCGTCGGGATCACCGAGACCCTCTACGACACCTCGGCCCAGTCGCTCCTGCCCCAGGTGGTCGGCCGCGACCGGCTCCCGCGCGCCAACGGGCGGCTGCACGCCGCCGAACTGACCGCCAACCAGTTCCTCGGCCCTCCCCTGGGCGGCCTGCTGGTGGCGCTGGGCACGATGGTGTCGTTCACCGCCCCGGCGGCGCTGTGGCTGGTCGCGGTGGGGGCGCTGCTGCTGGTGCGCGGCCGGTTCCGGACCGAGCGGTCCTCGTCCACCACCATGCGCGCCGACATCGCCGAGGGGCTGCGCTTCCTGTGGCGCCACCGGATCCTGCGCTCGTTCGCCGTCATGGTGGGAGTGAGCAACTTCGGCACCAACGCCGCCTTCACCGTCCTGGTGCTCTTCGCGGTCGGCCCCGGCTCGCCCATGGGGCTGTCCGAACCCGCCTACGGCCTGCTGATGACCGCCGTCGCCGCGGGCAGCGTGGTCGGCGCCCTGGCCGCCGGACGGATCGAGGGGCTGCTGGGTCGGACCTGGACGCTGCGGGCCTCGGTGCTCACCTTCGGCGTGCTCGTCGGCGTCCCGGCGGTGACCGCCGACCCCTACCTGGTCGCGGGCGGCTTCTTCCTGGGCGGACTGGGCATCGCGGGGTGGAACGTCATCACGGTGTCCCTGCGCCAGCGGATCACCCCCGACCACCTGCTCGGCCGTGTCAACAGCGGGTACCGGCTGCTCGCCTGGGGCACCATGCCGCTGGGCGCGGCGGCGGGCGGGGTCATCGCCGAGCTCCTCGGCCTGACCGCGGTGTTCGCCGCCATGGGGCTGCTGTGCCTGACCCTGCTCGCCGGGCTGGTCCGGATGGACGACACCCGGCTTGCGGCCGCCGAGGGCGAGGCCGGGGGCGGCCGGTAGAAAACCGGTGGACTCCCCGCGCGCCCCGGTGGACCCTGGTGAATCATGACGGACACCGACGAAGAGGTCCTGGAGGGCGGCAACGTCGCCGACCGGGTGGTACGTGTGGGCCGGACCGTACGCAAGCCGTGGCTCCGGTCCTCCCCCTCGGTGACGGCCCTGCTGGAGTACCTGCGCCGGTGCGGTTACGATGCCTCGCCCGCACCGCTCGGCAGGGACCGACAGGGCCGTCAGACGCTCGAATACGCCCCCGGGACGATGGCCGACCGGATGGCGCCCATGACGGAGGAGGAGCTGCACCGTCTGGGCGGGACCATCCGTCGCCTCCACGACCTGACCGCCGCCTACCGGCCCGGTGAGGAACCGGTGTGGGAGGTGCCCATCCCGCACGAGCGCGAGGAACTGGTCTGCCACAACGACCTGGCGCCGTGGAACCTGGTGCGGGACGGCGACGCCTGGACGTTCATCGACTGGGACTGCGCCGGGCCGGGCACGCGCATGGGCGACCTGGGCTACGCGGCGCACGGTTTCGTGCCGCTGCACGAGGGCGGCGATCCCGAGCACGACGCGTGGCGGCTGCGCGCCCTGGCCGACGGCTACGGGTGCGGCGCCGACCAGCGCCGGGAACTGCCCGACGCGGTCCTGCAGCGGGTGCGCGGCATGTACGACCTGCTGGTGGAGGGGGCGCGGACGGGCCGCCAACCGTGGGCGCGGCTGCACGCGGAGGGGCACGCCGACCACTGGGGACCCGCGTCGCGGTACGTGGAGCGCAACCGCGGCGTGTGGCTGGCGGCGCTGCTGCGCTAGACGGGCGCGATCCAGACGAAGGCGGCCGAGATGGGATGTCCGCGAAACCTCTCCCACTTGGGCTTGGCCGCCACCCAGGTGTCGTCCACGGTGGCCTCGGACAGTTCGGCGAGGGTCCACCCGGCGGCCGTGGCGGTGCGCACGTGGTCGCTGATGAGGTGGACGTGGGTGGCGATGGCGATGTCCTCCCCGGATGCGTCGGTGTAGTGGGTGGGCATCCCCGAGACCATCGAGAACTGCGGGTGGTAGGCGACCAGCACACAGGTGCCGCCCGGTCTGACGAGTCGGCGCGCCTCGGCGTAGAAGGGCGCCAGGTCGGGCAGGTGCTCGTCGATGAGCGAGGCGATGGCCAGGTCGTAGGAGGCGCCGGGCAGGCCGGTGTCACGCACGTCGCCCCGGGTGAGGCTGTCATGGGCGCCGCGCTCGTGGGCCAGCGCCAGCATCCCGGAGCTGAGGTCGACCCCGTCGACGCGCTCGACGCCCCGGCCGCGCAGCCAGGCGCCGGTGCGGCCGGTGCCGCAGCCCAGGTCGGCGGCGCGGGTGACGGTCCGCCAGTCGGGAACGGTGAGCCCGTCGAGCAGGGCCAGGTCCATGGCGTCCAGGACGGAGTCCTCGTAGGTGCTCGACCAGCCGTCGTAGCCGGTGGCCACGTCGACGGTGCGGTAGTGGCGGGTGTCGAAGTCCGCGAAGACAGGCATGGGGGCGAGTATGCCGTGGTCGACGGTGTACGTGCGAACCGTTTTCCGACCGCCCCGCCCCGTCGGAAAACCCGTTGCCCGCGCTCCCGGAGGGCCTCTAGGTTGGCCGCCATGTGCTGCTTCTGCGCCGTCACCGGCCGGGCGTTCGCCTGGCCGGTGAGCGCCCACACCCATGTCCTTCGGCCCCGGTCCGCGCGCCTGGACCGGTAGTCGGCCCAGCCGCCGCGTTCCCCGGCCGCCGCGCCGCCGCACCGCCCCACGGTGACGGCGCCGCGGCGGCGACCGTGGTGCCCGCGGCGACCGCTTCCGTGTGACCCGCCGGTCCAGGCCCAGTCGCGTCCTCTCCCTCCCCCGGACGGGCTGCCCGGACCTCCTCGCTGTCGCGCGCGCCGTGTGGCGCGCCCGTTCGTGCCGCCCGTCCTCGTCGGCCGCCTTCCCGCGGCTGGAACGGACACCGCTGTGGCACGTACCGCGCGTTCTCCTCACACGGGTACCGGTGGCGACCGGCGCCGCCTCTCCCAGAACTTCCTGACCGACCCCTCCTGGGCCCGCCGCGTGGTGCGGACGGCCGGGGTGGGCCCCGACGACCTGGTGGTGGAGGTGGGTCCGGGGGACGGCGCCCTTACCCGCTTCCTCGCCCCGGCCGTCCGCCGGGTGGTCGCCTACGAGATCGATCCCCGGCTGGCCGAGCGGCTCTCGGAGCGCTACCGCGACCCCGCGAGCGGGGTGCGGGTGGTGCGGGCGGACTTCATCCGCGCGCGTCCGCCGCGCGGGGAGTTCCACGTGGTGGGCAACATCCCCTACGCGCGCACCGCCGACATCGTGCGGTGGTGCCTGGACGCGCACGGCCTGGCCTCGGCCACGCTCGTCACCCAGTTGGAGTACGCGCGCAAGCGCACCGGCGGGTTCGGGCGGTGGAGCCGGTTGACGGTGCTGACCTGGCCGGAGTGGTCGTGGTCGCTGGCCGGGCGGATCGACAGGCGGCGGTTTTGGCCGGTGCCCCGGGTGGACGCGGGACTGCTGGTGCTGCGCAGGCGCCGGACACCCCTGGTGCCCCCGGAACGGATGGGCGGCTACCGGCGCATGGTGGAGTCGGGCTTCGGCGGTGCGGGAGGGTCGCTGGGCGCTTCGCTGCGCCGTACTCGTCCCGCCCGGCGGGTGGACCGGGCCCTGGCGCGGGCCGGAATCGCGCCGGGCACCCCCGTGGGCCATGTGAGCCCGCAGCAGTGGCTGGAGGTGTTCGACGTGCTGGAGGGCGAAGGCGCAGCGGGTTCCCGTCGCTAGTATGTCCCTATGCGCGGTCACCCCTCCCTCCTCCTGGGCCTCCCCCTCCTCCTCACCGTCGTGGCGTGCGGCTCGCAGACGGTGTCCTCCGAGGATCCGGTGCCCTCGGACGGGGAGGCGGCGTTCGGGGAGTCGTACCGCGTCGCGTACCCGGTCGGCGCCTACGAACACGAGTTCTCGGGCGAGGCCGACGTCGTCTACACCGTCGAGGACGTCTCCTCCCCCGAGCCCGGACGGGTGGACTTCACCCTGGAGGTGGAGGTGCCGCAGCTGGGACGGGTCCTCGGGTTCGGCGACCTGCGGGTCGTGTGCGAGGCCGGGGGAACCGAGGCCGACGCCAGGGGCGAGGACCGGCCGGGCGAGACCGAGGCGGGCACCCACAGCTTCCCGCTGTGGTGCGAGGTCCCGGAGGAGACCGGGTCGCTGCGGATCGTGGTCGACGACGGCAACGAGGAGATGGTGTTCGCCGGTCCGGTCGGCTGACCGGACCGGCCCCGGGCGCTTCCGTGCTCAGTCCGCTCCGCCCTCCCCCGTCGACGCGTCCGGCCCGCCGGTGGACGCCCCCCGTCCTGTGGAGCCCGTCCTCTCGACCATCTCCAGCAGGCGGCCCAGTCCCTCCTCGAACTCGGCGTCCCAGTCGACCGGAAGGTCCAGCACCTCCCCGAGCCGGTGGTGCGCGGGCAGTTCCCGGGGGGACAACTGCTCACGGCGTCGCCGTGTACCGAGGTTGCCCTCGCCGAAGCGGCCGCTGACCTCGGAGACCGCGAAGCCCAGCACGAACGTGCTGACCATCCGTTCCAGGCCGGCCACCTGTTCACCCGGCACGCCCGCGTCCAGGAGCACTCCGTAGAGCGGGTCCACGACGCGCACCGCCTCCGGGAGCACGACGGGCCTGGTCAGCAGCAGGGGGAACGTCCGGGGGTACCGGCGCGCCACCGCGCGAGCGCCCCGCGCGCACACCAGTAGCCGCTCGCGCCATCCGAGCTCGGGGTCAGGCCGAGGCACCTCCGCCAGAACGCGGCCGACGAGTCCGTCGAGGAGGTCGTCCTTGCTCCCGAAGTACCTGTACAGGGCCATGGGGGTGAGGCCGACACCCGTCGCGATCGCGCGCATCGACACCGCCGGCAGCCCGTGCTCCTCCGAGAGGCGGAGGGCGACCTCCAGGATGTCCGACCGCCTTTCCTGCCTCACGTTTCCCATGGCATTAGTGTACAGCGTATATCCTTATTGTGTACGCGGCACGGAGACCCTGGCGCAGGACATGCTGAAAGAGTTGCCGGCCAGCATCGCCCACACGCTTGACATTGACACTGTGACAAGGTCTTGGCTGGATGCCGGAGGTGGTTCCCATCAACACACCGCATACGAACCCACCGGACACGCACCTGGTCGACGCTCTGTCCGCCAGCGCCCCGCCGACGCGTCTCAAGGCCGTCCTCGCGGTCGGCACCCGTCCCGACCCCGCCCTGGTCGACGCCCTCATGGCGCGGTGCGCGGTCGAACCCGACTTCTTCGTGCGCGACATGCTCACGTGGGCGCTGACCCGTCTCCCCCCGGACATCACCGTGCCCAGGCTGCGCGCGCAGCTGCGTTCGGAGCACGCTCAGGCCCGGAGCCAGGCATTGCACACACTGTCCAAGATCGGGGACGCCGGCGCATGGCCCGCGATCACGCGGTCCCTGCTGCGCGACTCCGACGACGAGGTCGCCCGGAGCGCATGGCGTGCCGCCGTCGCCCTCGTGCCCGAGGGGCAGGAGAAGGACCTGGCCGAGGAACTGGCCACGCAGCTCGGCCGCGGCGACCGGAGAGTGCGGCTCAGTCTGAGCCGCGCCCTCGTCGCACTCGGAGAAGCGGCCGAGCCGGTGCTCCGGGCGGCGACGGGAAGCGAGGACCCGGGCGTCCACGCGCATGCGAGCGCCACGGAGCGGCTCCTGCGCGACCCCGACGCCGGTCTCGGGCCCGCCGTCGACGAGGCGAGACGATTCGTCGCGCTCGGTGGGGAACAGCATGCTGATCGGTGAGGTGGCGCGCCGCTCGGGTGTGAGCACCAGGATGCTCAGGCACTACGACGCCCTCGGGCTGGTGCGGCCGACCGGCCGTACCGTGGGCGGCTACCGCGAATACGCCGACGAGGACATCCGGCGGATCTTCCACGTGGAGAGCCTGCGAACCCTGGGCCTGTCACTGCGCCGGATAGGACGCGTCCTGGAGGATCCCGGCTTCGCACCGTCCGCGCTCATCGGCGACCTCATCCGGGAAACCGAAGGGCGGCTGAGCCGGGAGCGGGAGCTGCTCACGAGGCTCCGCGCGGTCGACGCCTCAGAGCCCGCCGGCTGGGAGGACGTCCTGCGCATCGTCGAACTCCTGCACGGGCTCGGCTCGCCGAGCGCCGCACGGCGGCAGCAGACCGTACTGGCCCCGACCACGGATGTGCCCGCCCGGCTGCTGGCCGAGACGGTTCTGGCCGAATCCGATCCGAACGTCGCCGGGGCCCTGCGGTGGGCACTCGCGCGGGCGGACCACGGCGTTGCGGCGAGCCTGGCACCAGGCCTGGCCTCAAAGGACGCCGACGTCCGGCGGCGCGCGGTGCTGGCACTCGCCGAGATCCCCGGTGACGAGGCGGCCGCGCTGCTCGCGGACGCGCTCCAGGACCCGGACACGGTGGTCCGCGGGCACGCCGCCCTGGCGCTGGGAGCGCGTGGGATGCCTGAAACGGTGCCGGTACTCGTCGGTATGGTGGTCGATGGCGCGAACGACGTCGAGGCGGCCGAGGTCCTGGGGACGCTGGCACAGGTTCCGGACAGGGCGGACCGGATCAGGAACGCGCTGGTCGACGAGCTCGCCGCGCCTCACGGAGGTTCCGCGGTGCGGATGCGGCTGGTCCAGGCGCTCGCCGAGATGCCGGGTGCCGTCGCACTGGAAGCCCTACGGCGCTTGGCCGGTGACGACGACCGAGCCGTGGCCCGTACCGCGTCGTCCTTCGCGAGGATGATCGAAGAGCGTGCCCGCGACGGCGCCCGGGACATCGCGGATCCGTGAACCGCGACACGGGTGAGCGGACTCCGGGCCGGGACGAGGCCCACCCGCCGCCGGACTCCTGACGGGACCGCCAAGAGCCGACCGACGTCACCGGCGCCCCGGGCAGGGCCGCAGCGGCCTCCCCTCCCCCGCCCTCGTGCGGCACCGCCGGCAGTCCGTGCTCCTCCGGGAGGCGGAGGCGACCCCCAGAACACCCGAACGCCTTTCTTGCCCCACGCCCCCCATGGCGTTAGTATACAGCGTATATTTTGTTTGTGTACGCTGCATAGAAAGGCTGATGGAGAACATGCTGGAAGCGTTATGCCTGGACAGGGCGTTCGGCTCCGTCCACGCCCTGGACCAGTTCACCCTGGTCGCCGAATCCGGTGAGATCGTCGGGCTCGTCGGACACAACGGGGCCGGGAAGACCACGTTCGCCAACGTCGTCTCAGGAATACTGCGCCCCGACGGCGGACGGATCCGCGTCAACGGAAAGGCTCCCCGTGCCGCACGACGGCTCCTCGGCCTGGCCCCCCAGCACCTCGCGCTGTACCCGACCGTCACGCCCCGGGAGACCCTGCGCCTGTTCGGCGGCCTGTACGGCCTGCGCCGTCGGGACCTCGCCCTCGCCATCGACGAGACCGCCGAGTCGCTCCGCCTCACCGGATTCCTCGACCGCAGGGTGGGGGTGCTCTCCGGAGGCCAGCAGCGCCGCGTCCAGGCGGCCGCCGCCATGGTCCACCGTCCCTCGCTCCTGCTCCTGGACGAACCCACCGCCGGTGTCGACCCCGGGACCCGCCGGTCCCTCCTCGAGGCGGTGCGCGCCCGGGCCGAGCAGGGCACGGCGGTCGTCTACACCACCCACTACCTGCCCGAACTCACCGAACTGGGCGCCAGCATCGCCGTGGCGCGCCACGGTCGGGTCATCGCCCGGGGCGGGGCCTCGGAGGTTCTCGGCGACCTGCCCGGAGAGGTACGCCTGTCCTTCGACGACGAGGAGGTGCGCGTACCCACCACCGACCCCGCCGCCACCCTGGCCCGGATCCTCACCAGCACCGCCAGACCCGTCCGCGGCGTGGACCTGAGGCAGCCCACCCTGGACGACCTCTACCGGGCGGTGGCCCATGCGGACTGACACCGCCCGCCGGCTGGCGCTGCTGGTCCGCCACAACACGGTGCTCCGCCTCCGCGACCCCGGACACCTGGTCAGCTACCTGGTCATGCCGATGGTGCTCATGCTCGTCTTCAGCCCGCTCTACCAGGCGGCGCTGCCGGACGGCGGACGGGCCCAGGCCGTCATCGGCATGCTGGTGATGTTCTCGGTACTCTCACTCTCGGTCGTGGGCACCGCCCTGCTGACCGAGCGCACGTGGCGCACCTGGAACCGGTTGCGCGCGAGTCCGGCCTCGGTCGTCGAGATGCTCGTGGGCAAGGCGCTGCCCGTCTTCGTGCTCCTGGTCCTCCAGCAGGGGCTGCTGCTGCTCTTCGGCTCCCGGGTCGTGGGTATGCCGGTCACCGGAACGTTCGCGCTGATCCTGCTGTCGGTCTGCGTGTGGTCCTTCGCCCTCCTGGCGGTCGGCGTCGCGCTGGCCGGTTTCGTGCGCAGCCACGGAGAGCTCGCCGCCGTCAGCGACGTCGGTGCCCTGGCCGTGAGCGCCCTGGGCGGAGCACTCGCGCCGATCTCCATGATGCCCGCATGGGCCCAGGCCCTCGCCCCGCTCTCCCCCGGTCACTGGGCGATGGCCATGCTCGGGGCCGCCGTCGCCGGGGACACCGGCACCGCGCTCCGGGCGGCCCTCGTCCTCGTCCTCGTCGGAGTGGCCGCGGGCGCTCTGGCCTGTGTCCGCGTCAACCGGGGCTTCGGCGACCTGAGGGGTTAGAGGGACGCGTCCTCAGCGCAGGAAGTCCAGGAGGGCGGCGGTGAGTTCGGCCGGCGCGTCCTCCTGGACGAGGTGCCCGGCCCCGGCCAGCATGTGCAGCCGCGCACCGGGGATCGCCTCGGCGAGGCGCCGACCGCGTTCGGGCGGCAGCCAGGTGTCCTCCTGGCCCCACAGCACCAGCACCGGCAGGTCGAGGGCGGCGTACCCGTCCTCGACCTCGGCGGTGTGGCGCTCGTCGGCCTGGGCGATCTGTCGGTAAAACGCGGCTCGGCCGTCCGCGCCGAGCCAGGGTCGCACGAGCGCGTCCAGAGTGTGGGCACGCGGTTCGCGGTGCGCGGCCGAGGAGACGTAGGCGCGCACCAGGGCCTCGTGCAGGTGCGGGGGCAGCGCCGCGAACACGCCGGCGTTGGCGTTGACCAGGCGGAAGAAGTCGCTGCCCCAGGGTCGCACGCTGACCGCGTCGACCAGGGCCAGGCGCTCGTAGGCCACCTTGTCCAGGACCGCCGCGCGCAGGGCGACCGCGCCACCGAAGTCGTGCGCCACCACGGCGGGGCGCTCCAGCCCCCAGTGGTCCAGGAGCGCGGTGAAGGCGCCCTGCTGGGCGGCCAGGGACACGTCCTGCCCGTCGTACTTGGCCGAGGCCCCGTAGCCGGGCATGTCCCACACGTGGACGGTGTACCGGGAGCCGAGGGCGCGGGCGACGTGGCGCCAGACGTAGGAGGAGAACGGCGTGCCGTGCATGAGCACGAGCGGGGCGCCCTCCCCGAAGCGGGCCCAGCGCAAGGTCCCGTTGTGCGCCTCGAAGCTCTGGTCGAGTGTCCAGTCGTCGGCGTTCAAGAGGCCCCTTTCGTTGAGTCGCGGCGGCGCCAGAGTAGGGGACGGTGGTGACGGTCGGGGCGTCCCCGGTCCCCGGTCACACGCGCAGGACGGCGAAGGACTCCCCGGGTACGCCGACGGTGGTCCCGTCGGTCCTCGGCCGACCGCTGGCGAGCAGGAGTTCGCGCGGGGCGGCGTCCAGTTCCACCTCGGCGTCGTCGGCGTCCAGGTTGCACACCACCCGCAGGCCGCCCCGGACCAGGACGAGCCGGCGGCCGCCGCCACCGGCCACGACCGCGCAGCGGTCCAGGCGCGGGTCGGACAGTTCCGGTTCCCTCCTGCGCAGGGCGATGAGCGCCCGGTAGGTGTCCAGGACCCGTGCGTGGGGCCGGCCCCGGATCTGGGACCAGTCCAGGACCGCGCTGTCGCGGGTGGCCGGGTCCACGGGGTCGGGGATCTCCTCCTCCGCCCATCCCAGTGCGGCGAACTCGCGGCGGCGGCCGTCGCGCACCCCTTCGACGAGGCCGGGATCGGTGAAGGAGGCGAAGAAGGGCCAGGGCGTGGTGGCCGCCCACTCCTCCCCCATGAAGATCATGGGGGTGTGGGGCGAGCACAGCACGAGGGCGGCGCCGCACATGAGCAGGCCGGGCGGGACGTGCTCGCCCATGCGGTCTCCACGGGCGCGGTTGCCGATCTGGTCGTGGTTGCTCAGGTAGGCCAGGAAGCGGCTTCCGGGCACGCGCGCGGTGTCCACGGGCGCGCCGTGGGTGCGGCCCCGGAAGCCGGAGTAGGTGCCCGCGTGCCAGAAGGCGCGGGTGAGGGTGGTGGGCAGCGCCTCGGGGGCGGCGAAGTCGGCGTAGTAGCCGTGGGTCTCGCCGGTGAGGGCGACGTGCAGCGCGTGGTGGAGGTCGTCCGACCACTGGGCGGTCATGCCCAGGCCGCCCGACTCGCGCGGCAGGACGGTGCGGGGGTCGTTGCGGTCTGACTCGGCGATGAGGGACAGGGGGCGGCCCAGGGCGGCGGCCAGGGCGTCGACCTCCTCGGAGAGCCCGGCGAGCAGCGGGGTGGCCCGGTCGTCGCGCAGGGCGTGTACGGCGTCCAGGCGCAGCCCGTCCAGGTGGTAGTGGCGCAGCCAGTCCAGGGCGTTGTCGATGACCATGCGGCGTACCGGGTCGGAGTCGGGCCCGTCCAGGTTGAGGGAGGGGCCCCAGGCGTTCTCGCCGGAGAAGTAGGGGCCGAAGCGGGGCAGGTAGGCACCGGAGGGGCCGAGGTGGTTGTAGACCACGTCGAGCAGCACGGCCAGGCCGCGGGCGTGGCAGGCGTCGACGAGGGCCTTGAGGGCGTCGGGGCCGCCGTAGGGCTCGTGGACGGCCGCCCACAGGACGCCGTCGTAGCCCCAGCCGTGGGTGCCGTCGAAGGCGTTGACCGGCATGAGTTCGACGTGGGTGACGCCGAGGCCGACCAGGTGGTCGAGCCGGTCGGCGACGGCCCCGAGGGTGCCCTGGGGGGTGAAGGTGCCCACGTGGAGCTCGTAGACGACGGCGCCGGCCAGGGGTCGCCCGGTCCATGCGGTGTCGGTCCAGGTGAAGGCGGCGTGGTCGTGGACGCGGCTGGGGCCGTGGACCCCGTGGGGCTGGTGGAGCGAGCGCGGGTCGGGCAGGGGCCGGGGGTCCTCGTCCAGGAGGTAGGAGTACTCGGTGCCGTGTCCGGCCCCCTCGACATGGGCGCGCCACCAGCCGTCGTCGCCGAGCCGCATGGGAAGGTCCCGGCTCCCCGGGCCCTCCGGGCCGTCGGTGCCGTGCAGGCGCAGGCGCACGCGTTCGCGGTGGGGAGCCCAGACGGCGAAGTCGCCGTTGACGCCGCGCCCCGGGACGGCGGGCGCGGCGAGGGCGTCGGGCGTGGTGGTGATGGTCTCCGGTTCGCTCACGGAGGGTGCTTACCCTGCTCCCGCGTCCGCCATCCGCGGCCGTCCCCGATGCACCGCTTGTCCGTCTTGTGGGCCTTCCGGGCTTTCGCCGCTCACAGGGGCGGCGGCGCTCCGGGCCCTCGTCCGGCGGCCCTCAGGAACGCGGCCGGTAGGTGTGCAGGCGCACCGACGCGGTGACGGACACCGGAGCGGGCAGGGCCGCGATGCGCGAGCGCAGGTCCTGCGGGGCGATGTGCCGGGCGCTCGGCCCCATGCCGACGACGGTCGCGGCGTCCTCGTGGCCGAGTTCCATGGAAAAGCACAGGTCCTCGGTGCCGGCCGGGGCGAAGTGCCCGTGCAGGGAGTCGGCGAGGCGCTCCTCCTTGCGCGGGTCCACCTCCAGCAGGCCCAGCGCCTCACGGAGTTCGGTGAGGTGGTCGGCGGCCGGGACGGCCACCAGCAGCACGCCGTCGGCGCGCAGCACCCTGCGGAACTCGGCGGCGCCCCGCGGCGCGAACACGTTGAGCAGGGCGTCCGCCGAGGCGTCGCGCATCGGCAGTCCCCGCCAGGCGTCGGCCGTCACGGCACCGCCGCGCTCGTGGACCCGGGCCGCCTTGCGGGCGGCGAACTTGGACACGTCGACGGTCAGCCCCACGGCGTGCGGCAGGGCCTCCAGCACACGGGCCAGGTGGCGGCCGGTTCCGCCGCCGATGTCGGCGACCAGCGGTGCGGACGCGGTGAGTTCGCGGGTCAGGGCGGCGGCCAGCGCGTCGGAGATCCGGTCGTGGTGCCCCGCCTCCTGGAACCTCAGGCGGTCGGCGACCATCTCCCTGCTGTCGCCGGTCCCGGGCGGTGTGGCCCCGGTGAGCAGGCTGGCGTACCCCTCGCGAGCCACGTTGAAGCTGTGCCCGCCGGCGCAGGTGAGCCCGCGCTCGTCGAGGCCGAGTCCGCGCCCGCAGGCGGGGCAGGCCAGGGCGGCCGCCACGGAGTCGGGCATCCGCAGCCTGGGGCCGGTGTGGTGTGGGGTGTTCGCGCGCGTCATGATCGCGGTCAGCCTACCCGCGCGGACGCCCCGGCGGTCCGGCGTTCCCGCCCCCTCCTTCCGGCCGCCCTGTCCCGCTCGCCCCTCACTCCCTGGTCAGGACCGCCACCGGGTAGCGGTCGAGCACCTCGCCCAGGTGCGCCAGGGTCAGCCCGTCGGCGCGCTCCGGCGCGATGACACGTCCGGTGAGCCGGTCGGTCCACGTCCCCGGTCCCGAGGGCAGCGCCAGCGCGGTGTCCGCCCATCCCCCGGCCTCGGCCAGGGTCAGCGGCAGCCGTGTGGCGACCACCGCCAGGTCGGGGTGGCCGGCGCCCCGCGAGGTGCGCGCGAAGGCCAGGGCGTGGCGGTCGGCCGGTCCCGACGCGGCGAGCGGCAGATACCCTTCCGGGCGCAGTTCCCGGCGGACACGCAGGCAGGTGCGGACCAGGTGGAGCTTGGCCGCGCCGGTGGCGTCCACCGGCGGGCGCCACCCCTCCTCGAGACGGGCCAGCAGGTCGGTGCGGGCCTGGTAGTCGACGGGCCTGCGGTTGTCGGGGTCGACCAGGGACAGGTCCCACAGCTCGGTGCCCTGGTAGAGGTCCGGGACGCCCGGTCCCAGGAGCTGCAGGGCCTTCTGTCCCAGGGAGTTGCTCCATCCGGCCTCGCGCACCGACCCCACCACCGACAGGACCTCCCCCCGCAGGGCCGTGTCGCCCAGGACCCGGGCGGGCCAGGCGCGGACGCGGTCCTCGAAGTCGGTGTCCGGTTCGGTCCAGGAGGTTCCCAGGCGCGCCTCCCTGGCCGCCTTGAGCAGGTACTCGGTCAGGCGCTCCTCCCCGATCGGCCAGGCCCCGACCAGGGTCTGCCAGCCCAGCAGGTTGAGCGCGGGCTCGGGCAGGGCGCACCGCTCGGTCCAGCGGCGCACGGCCTCGGCGAAGGGCTCCGCCACCTCGGAGAGGGCGGCCAGGCGGGCACGCACGTCCTCCGAGCGCTTGGTGTCGTGCGTGGACAGGGTGGTCATGGTGTGCGGCCGGGAGGCCTCGCGGCGGGCCGCGCCGTCGTGGAACTCGTCCGGGGTGAGGGCGAAGTCGGCGGGGTCGCCGCCCACCTCGTTGAGGGCGACGAACCGGGTGGCCCGATAGAACGCGGTGTTCTCCGTACCCATGGCCACGACCATCCCGCTGGTCTGCTGGATGCGCCGCGCGGCCTCTCCGCGGGGGTCGTCGCGCACCCGCCGGTCGATGGCCTCCAGGTCGAAGGCCAGGTCGGGACGGCGCTCGGTGGCGGTCTCCACCGCCCGGGCCCAGTCCCGCCCGCCCTCGGGCAGGTAGGAGCGGTACACGTCGAAGGCGCACAGGAGCTCGGTGACGGCCTCCTCCCGCCGGAGCACCGCCTCGGTGGAGGGTGTCTCGTGCCCCTCGTGCGGCCGGGGCGGAAGCAGGGCGGCGATGCGCAGCACCTCGGCGCGCAGCAGTTCGGCGGCGGCGTGGCGGCGGGCCCGCACGTCGGCCTCCGCGACGTCCGCCTCCACCCCCTGGTCCAGTGCCAGGGTGGTCAGGTCGGCCTCCCCGGAGGGGTCGACGAACACCCCGCCGAGCTCGCGCAGGGCGTCGTATCCGGTGGTCCCGGCGACCGGCCAGGACTGCGGCAGGCTCTCTCCGGGCGCGAGGATCTTCTCCACCACCACCCAGCCGCCGAAGTGCTCGGCGAGCCTGCGCAGGTAGCCGCCGGGGTCGGTGAGCCCGTCCACGTGGTCCACCCGCAGCCCGTCGAGCTGGCCCAGCCGCGCCCAGCGCAGGACCTCGGCGTGGGTCGCGTCGAAGACCCCGGGGTCCTCCACCCGTACGGCGGCCAGTTCGCTGACGTCGAAGAAGCGGCGGTAGGTGAGTTCACTGTCGCCGCGCCGCCAGGACACCAGCCGGTAGTGCTGGCGCTCGTGCACCCGCTCGACCGGGTCGCCGGGGGCGTGGGTGCCCGGGGCGAGCGGGTAGCGCTTGTCGTGGTAGACCAGGCAGCCGTCGGCCAGGGTGAGCTCCGCCAGGGCGGCCCGTCCGCCGTCGCCGTCGTCGCCCAGCACGGGGACGAGGATCGGCCCGGCGTCGAAGTCGATGTCGAAGCAGCGCGCGTACACCGACTCCCGGCCGCGCGCGAGGACGTCCCACCACCAGGGGTTGGCGTCCGCCCGCACCACGGACACGTGGTTGGGCACGATGTCCACGACCACGCCCAGGCCCCGCTCGTGCGCCTTGACGGCCAGGGCCTCGCGGGCGGCGTCCCCGCCCAGGGCGGGCGAGACCCGGGTGTGGTCGACCACGTCGTAGCCGTGCTGGGAGCCCGGCGCCGCGGCGAGCACCGGGGACAGGTAGAGCGCGCCGGCTCCGAGCCGGTCCAGGTAGTCGAGCAGGCCGGCCGCGTCGTCCAGGGTGAACCCCGGACGCAGCTGCAGGCGGTAGGTTGACGTTGGAGCGGCGGCCGTGGACGTGTTGTTCGTGCTCATCACGCAGCTACCCGTGCCCGTCCCGTCCGCGTGTCATGCACTCCGGCACCGGTCCCGATGAGCGCCGTCCCACACGGGGCCGCCTTGGGGGTGGTGGTCCGGCGATGGTTAAATTCTTCGGCGGTGCTCCATCACCAGCGACGACGCGCCCGTTCGGGGGCGCGCGGCGGTGAACACAGGCCGAGGACCACCGACACCGACGAAGGGGATAGAAGCAGTCGTGCTCCCGTCCAACAAGCGCACCAAGACCGGCGCCCCGCGCCACGGCGGCGTCTACCGGGGCGCGGCGTCGGCCGCGCTGGCCGGTCTGCTGCTGGCCGTGACCTCCTGCGGCAGCGACCAGGCCGTTCCGGACAGCGCCGCGCCGGAGGTTCCCGAGGACCTGGAGTGCTTCTCCGGCAGTCTGTCCGGGGCCGGCTCCAGCGCCCAGGAGAACGCGATGACGACCTGGATCGCGGGCTACCAGTCGGCGTGCGAGGACTCGCGCGTCTACTACAACTCGATCGGTTCGGGCGGCGGGCGCAGCCAGTTCATCGACGGTGCGGTGGCCTTCGCCGGGACCGACGCGGCTCTGGACCCGGAGGAGAACGCCGACGCCCGGGAGCGGTGCGGCGGTTCGGACACCCTCAACCTTCCCTCGTACGTGGTGCCGATCGCCCTGGTGTTCAACCTGGAGGGCGTGGAGTCGCTGAACCTGCGCCCGGAGACGCTGGCGAAGATCTTCAACCAGGAGATCACCCGTTGGAACGACCCGGAGATCGCCGAGTCCAACCCGGACACGGACCTGCCGGACATGGCGATCACCCCGGTCAACCGCTCCGACGACTCGGGCACCACCGAGAACTTCACCAACTACCTGCACCAGGCGGCGCCGGAGGCGTGGCCGCACGAGGCGGGCGGCCAGTGGCCGATCACCTCCTATGAGTCGGCCCAGGGCAACAGCGGTATCGCCGACACGGTCAAGCGGGCCAAGGGGGCGATCGGCTACGTGGAGATGTCGCACACGCACGGCATGTCCACGGTGGACCTCGGCGTCGGCGGCGAGTTCGTGGAGATCTCCCCGGAGGCCGCCGCGAAGGTCGTGGCCGACTCCCCGCAGCGCGAGGAGAACCCCAGCGAGTACGACCTGGCGCTGGAACTGGACTACGGCACGACCGAGTCGGGCACCTATCCGCTGGTCCTGGTCAGCTACGAGGTCGTGTGCATGGACTACCCCGACGACAAGACGGCGCAGAGGGTCAAGGCGTTCATGAAGTACGTGGTGAGCCCCGAGGGCCAGCAGGCCGTCTCGGAGGAGACGGGGTCCGCGCCGGTCAGCGACGACCTGCGCGGGAAGCTGCTGGAGTCGATCGAGGTCATCAGCTGACCCGGGTGTCCGCGCGGCGGTGAGCGGTGGGGGCGGCCGGGCTACCGTTCCCGGCTCCTCCCCCTCCGGAGCCGGCGGCGGGCCCGCTCCCACCCCGCGCGCAGCCAGCCGCCGGAACGCGCGCCCCCACGGCGGTCCGCGTCCTCGCGGGCGTCGCACCTCCCCGGCGGCGGTAGCGGCGCGGCGATCTCCACCGGGCCCGGCCCGACACGCGGAGGCGGTGGCACCGACCGGTACAGCGACAGGTCGGTCAGCGTCTCCTCTCCCGCGTGGATGCGGTAGCGGCCGTGCAGTTCGGCGACCACGTCCCCCAGGTCCTCGCCCTCCTCGCACACCCGTATGGCCCGGGCCAGCGCTCGGGTGCGCCACAGCCGCACCCCGGCGTCGCGTGTGGGCGAGGTGGAGGAGAAGAGTTCGGTGAGGCCGGCGCGGGCGCGCTCGGCGCTGGCCAGCAGCCGGGACACGGCGACCTGGCCCAGCCCCCAGGAGACCGGGACCTGCAGCAGGAACGGCGAGGGAAAGCCGGTGCGGGGTGCGGAGTCGGCGAAGGAGACGCGGGGTTCGCTCAGGTAGTTGGCCTGGACCAGGCGCAGGTCCAGGCGGAGGCCGTCGACGGAGCGCCGGTCCTGCCCGGCGCCCTCCCAGTCGGCGACCAGGGTGACGGTCAGGTCGGTCTCGGCGCTGGCCAGCAGCCGGTCCACGCAGGCGCGGACCAGGTCGTAGGGGGCGCCGGAGACGTCGACGACGGTGCGCACGAGCGGGATGCGGCGCCGGTGGGCGGGTACACGCTCACGGTAGGCGTGCGGGTGCGGCATGGACTCGGCGAGCACCTTGGTGCGGAAGCGCTCGGAGGGCAGCCGGGTGCGTGCGGTGCCCGCGCGGCCCACGTGCCAGCCGGTGGCTGCGGGTTCGGGCAGCATGACGGCGCCCGCCTGCCAGAGCCGGTAGCCGAACTCGGTGTCCTGGCCCAGGTCGAGGCCGGGGTCGACTCCCCCGGTGGCCTCGTAGAGGCTGCGCCGCACGGCCGCCGCGGCGCCGAGGTAGGCGTGGAAGCCCAGGTGGTCGGCGTCGCGCAGACCGTCACTCTCCGTGAGGAGGCGGTGGATCCACTCGTGGTGCCGACCGGCGTCCAGGGCCCGGTGGAGTGCGCCGGTGCGGGCCAGGGCCAGGATCTCGGCGGGGTCGGCGGGGCCGGTGTCGGCGAAGCGGATCCGGCCGAGGGTGACCGCCTCGGCGTGCACGTGCTGCCAGCGGGCCTGGGCCTCGACGAACTCGGGGCACACGACCATGTCGGCGTCCATCCACAGCAGGACGTCGCCGGTACTGGAGTGGGCTCCGTAGGCGCGGGCGTATCCGGCGCCCCAGCCGCCGTCGGGCGCGGTGAGGAGGCGGCAGTGCGCCGGGCGCAGCGCGGGCAGCCGCAGGGGCGGGGAGGAGCGGTCGTCCACGACCACGACCTCCATCAGGTCCTGGGGGTAGGTCTGCGCGGCCAGGGAGGCCAGGGCCAGGTCGAGGCGCCGCTGTCCGCCGTGTGCCGGGATGACGACGCTGACGCGCAGGTCGGGGGTCCAGCGCCCGATTCCGGGCGGTGTCAGCACACTCCAGTCGTTGCGGAAGACGCGGGTGCGGACGCGTTCCACCCGGCCACGGTGAGACACCCCGTCAACGTGAGACCCTACGTGCTTATTCAGTGACACACAGTCACCATACTCCCGTTTGACTGCGCCGTGGAGGCCTTCGTACATGTGTCACGAAACGGTCGTCGAACGTCCCCGGTCCGGAAAACAGCACTGGTCGACAGTACTCCCTCCACGGGCCCCCGCCCCTGCCGGAACGGTCCGGTGGGTCCAGGCCTCCTACCTTCCAGGAGAAGGCGTGGTGGGGCTCGTCCATGCCGCAGCCGGTCGTCTCACTCAAGTTGGAGCGGTTGACCGTCACCCGGGAGGCTCCGCACCGCACCGGGGTGCCGTCCATCAACCGCGGTCTCTCGTGCCAGGCGGGTACGGCCCGGACCAGCCACATCGCCGCGGCGGACGGCGTCGGAGCCAGGACGCGCAGGTGGACTCTCCTATGTCTGTCAAGTAGGTAGCGGCAAGGCGCGGGCTGCGTTCAGGTGCCGGTAGATCTGTCTGGCGAGGTAGCGCTTGAGGCAGCGTTGGATCTCTTTCGTGGTGCGTCCTTCAGTGCGGCGTCGCTGAACGTACTCGCGGGTGGCGGGGTCGTGGGTCATACGGGTGATGGTCGCGATGTGCAGGGCGCGATTCAGGCGTCTGTCGCCGCCCCTGTTGAGTCGGTGGCGGACCGTGTTGCCTGACGATGCGGGAATCGGGTTCGCGCCGGCCAGGCAGGCGAAGGCAGCCTCTGAGCGCACCCGGCCGTGGTGCGACCAGGCGGTCAGGCAGACCGCTGCGGTGATCGGCCCGACTCCGGTCTTGTCCAGCAGCCTGGCCGCGGGGGTGGCGCGTACCAGGGTGTCGATCGAATCGTGGTTGGTGGCGAGCTCTTCGTCGAGAGCGACGATCCGCCTGGCCAGACGCACCGCCTCGGCGCGGGAGGTCGCGGCGGCCAGCGGCTCCTCGCGGATGCGCCAGCGGGAGAACTCGACGATCTGCCGGTTGCTCAGCGGGCGTCGGGCCTCAGCGCCGAGGTCCACAGCCCGCACGAGCGCGGTGAGCGCGTTGACGGCCGCGGTGCGTTCGCCGGTCATGTGGTCTCTGGCAGCGACCAGCACCCGCAGTGCGGCGCGTTCACCCTCACCGCGGCGCGGGTGCCTCAGTTGGTTCTCCTCCAGTGGCAAAGCGACCTCGGCGATCCTGCGCGCGTCCAAGGGGTCGGACTTGCCGACCCCGCGGTGGGCGCGGGCGTTCATGCGCGGCGCCTCCAGGACCTCGTATCCGGCCCCGGCCACGGCACGGGTGAGCTGGGCGCCGTAGGTGGCGGTGCCCTCGATCACCCACAGGGTGGCAAGGTCGCCGCCGGTGCGGCGGGCGGCCCAGGCGATCGCGCGGGCCATGCCCGCCTCGCTCGTGGGGAATCGGGCCGAGTCGACCTGCTGCCCGGTGGCGGTCAGGACCGCCAGGACGTGGTTGCGGGCGTGGGTGTCCACGCCGATGACGAACGGGTGGTTGTGCGCGACGATGCTCACGGCGGTCGGAAGTCCTTCCTGATCCAGGAACACGGTCCGGCCGCACGCGGCCGGCGCCGGCTTGGGGGAAGTCACTTCGGGGCAGCACTGTGACGGGCCACGACTCGACGGTCGGGCAATCTCCTGATCAGGACACCGAGGTGGGCCAGGGCGGCGCCGGCCGCTCCGGCTCCAGGACGGACAAGTCCACCGAAGGGCACCCAGGCAGGGCCAGCGATTGTATGAGTCACAACCTGGGCCGGAGCGACCGACATCTACTCTGACCGGCCAGTCCCAGACCAGCCACCCCAAGACTCACAGCGGTTGTACTCGTACCGGCAGGCCGGGCGAGGGAACAGGTGCCCGATCCTGCGGGGGGCGGTGCGCATCCAATGGCGTTCGGAACCACAACGGAGCAGGACTTGGGCGATGGCCAGGCACACCTGTTCGGCGTCGGTGGGCAGCCGGGACGGCCCCGGCGGGCGGTTTGGTTCCGCGCAGGGGCCACATGGCCGCCCAGATGGACGCGGAGTGCGGTCAGAAGGGCGTCAAGGTCAGTCCTCACACACCGGTCCTCGACGCCCTTCGCCATGCCCGCAGCCGGTTCAGGGAGTTCCCACCAACGATCTAGCCGACGCGGACCGCCACGGTGAAGACACCGTCCCAGTACGCCGCCAGGGAGACCTCCTCCAGCGGCTTGGACGGGTTGGATCCGTGGATCATGTTGCCGTTGCCGGAGTAGATCCCCACGTGGCTGGGGGAGGACTCGCTGTAGAAGAACAGCAGGTCTCCGGGCTGCACCTGGTCACGGGAGACGCGCGTACCGGCGTTGACCTGGTCGTAGGTGGTGCGGGGCAGGCTGACCCCGGCCTGGGCCCACGCGGCCTGGACCAGCCCGGAGCAGTCGTAGCCGTCGGGTCCGGTGCCGCCCCAGACGTAGGGCTTGCCGATCTGGGCGCGGGCGAAGTCCAGGACGGCCTGCACGTCGCCGGACACCGCGGCCGTGCCGCCACCGCCCGAGGAGGCCTCGGAGGCGGTCGGGTCCTGCCCGCCCATGCTCTCCAGGACCTCGGCCTGCTCCTCCAGGGCGGTCTCGCCCTCCTCCTGGGCCTTCTCGGCCTCGGTCAGCGCCTCGGCCGCGTCCTCCTCGGCCGCCGCGGCCTGGTCGCGCAGCTCCTCGGCGCGCTCCACCTCCGCGGTGTAGCCGGCCAGGACCTCGTCCTGGCCCTCGGAGAGGAAGTTCAGGTCGGCGATGTTCTGCAGGGACGCGTCCGGGGCGCCCTCGAACAGGACCGTGAAGAGGCTGTGGGTGGAGCCGGTGTAGGCGGTCTGGGCGATCCCGGCGACCTTGTCCGACTTGGACTCCAGTTCCTGCTGGGCCGTGTCGAGGCGCTCCTCGATGTCCTCCAGCTCGGCCTGGGCGGCCTCGTGGTCCTCCCCGGCCTGGTTGTAGGCCTCGTTGAGCTCCGAGAGCTCCTCCTGGAGCTGCTCGTAGCGCTCCTCGGCCTCCCCCCGGGTGGGTTCGGCGAGGGCGACGCCCGAGGACAGGACGACCGCACCCAGGGTGGCGCAACCGGCCGTCGCGATACGGCGCATGCTGGATTCGGGATTGCGAGTCAAGGGACCGACTGCCTTCCTCCCCATCACCCGTCTACCGGCGCAGGGCATCCCTGAGGCACGCCTGGGACAGGCGTGTGGGGATGTGGTGGGAGGGGGATCCCGGCTGGCGGCGTGCAAGAGGGGCCGCGTGAGATGCGCCGGTGCTTCTGCGACGGCCTCTGCTCCTGGGAAAGGACTGCTGACGAGCAGAGTGCGACGGAAACCGGACGCCGTCACCCTTGTGGTGACTAACGGGGGCGTTCCGGCCTGAGGGAACACTAATCCACCACAAGGGTCTGACGCGACCCTTTCGTTACCTTCTCTTGGGCAACCTTCTGAACTGCGACTCCATGGCAAGAGGCCCGGAAAGCCGCTCAGTGCGCCGAAACGGGGACTTATTCTCCCCGGTCAGACCACCCCAAAACAGGGTCAAGTCCTCCGGAAAAGTGATACGCATCACAGGAAGCGGAGGAAGGGGCGCACCCCTCCCCCCGGCACGCCTCACAGGTGGCGCTGCCACCAGTCCAGGATCGCCTCGAACCGGGCGACCCGGTGGCTGGGCAGCCCCGAGCGCGACAGCTCGTGCCCCTCCCCGGGGAAGAGCAGCATCTCCGTCTCGTGCCCGCGCCGCTTCAGTGCCACGAACAGGCGCTGCGCCTGCTCCAGTGGACAGCGCCAGTCCTCCTCCGAGTGGATGATGAGGAAGGGGATGCCGATCTGGTCAGCGTAGGTGAGCGGGCTCTCCTCGGCCCAGGTCTCCGGCGGCCCGTACAGCGGTTCGGGGAAGTACGCACCGATGTCGGAGGAGCCGTGGAAGCTCTCGATCGCGTTGACCGCGCGCTCGCTGATCGCCGCCCTGAAGCGGTCGCCGTGGTGGGCGGAGATCCAGGTGGCCATGAAACCGCCGTGCGAGCCGCCCATGACGCCCACCCGGGAGGAGTCGAGCCGTTCGTCCTTGAGCGCCTCATCCAGGAAGGCCAGGACGTCGGTGGCGGTGGTCCGCCCCACCGAGCCGATGACGGCCCGGCCGTGCTCGTGCCCGTAGCCGGAGGATCCGCGCGGGTTGCACATGACCACCGCGTATCCGGCCGCCGCGTGGACCTGGGCCTCGTCGAAGAGCTGGGGGCCGTACTGCGTGAACGGGCCGCCGTGGATCATCAGCACCACCGGGTGCGGGCCCTCTCCCTCGGGGAGCGCGACCCATCCGTGCACGGGCCACCCGTCGGCCGTGGTCGCCGTCAGCTCCGTCACCGGCAGCGGGTCCAGGGCGCCGGCGAACTCCGTGAGCGCCCGCGTGCCTGTGTCGGTGACCAGGACCAGCTCACCGCTGCTGCGCCCGTCGGCGACCACCGCGACGGTGACCCCGCCGGCGCTGTCGAAGGACTGGACCTGCACCCCGCCGCCGATGACGGTCTCGGGTTCGCCTCCCCCGAAGGGCACCAGGACCAGGTCCACCGCTCCCCTGTTCTCCGCCAGGCCGAGCAGCCCCCGGGCGGTGGCCTTGGGCCCCGCGGACATCCTGGGGTCCTGGGCGGGCGTCAGCCGGACGGGTGCGGCCGAGGCGTCGGCGGGAACCGACCACAGGGCGGTGGTCCGCCCCACGAAGTCGTCCAGGCCGGGGCCGAGCTCGTCGCCGCGGAAGTAGACGGTGGCGCCGTCCTCGGAGAAGACGCCCTCCTCGGCGTCCAGGGTCCCGGCGGTGACCCGGCGCGGCTCGGCGCCCTCCTCCGGCGCGCACGCCCACAGGTCGGTGACCAGGTCGGTGTCGCGGGTCGCGTGCCGCCCGGCGGAGAAGACCAGCTCGCCGCCGTCGGGGCGCCAGGCCACGGCCCGGTGGTCGACGTCGCCCCGGGTCACCTGGACCGGCTCTCCCACCTCACCGGAGGGGTCGACCGGCGCGGACACGAACACGTGCGAACGCCGGTCGTTGGTGAACCCGAGGCCGTCCAGCCGGTACTTGAGCCGGGTGATGCGCCGGGGCGGCTCCTTGCCCGGTTCGACGTCCACGTACCGGTCGGGTTCGGGGACCCGCGCGGTGTAGGCGATCCGGGTGGAGTCGGGGCTCCAGCGCGGGACGCCCGCGCCCAGCGGGTGGAAGGTGGTCTGCCAGGGCTCGCCGCCGTCGGCGGGCAGGACGTGGATCTGGGGGCGCTTGTTCTCGTCGGGGCGCAGGAAGGCGATCCACCGCCCGTCGGGAGAGAAGACCGGGCCGCTGTCCCTGGTCCCCCGGGTGAGCCGGGCGGGCGGGGCCGAGCCGTCGGTGGGGACCGACCACAGGGAGCCGAGGTAGGCGTCCTCCTCCAGGTCCGGCCGGGCCAGGGCGAAGACCGCCCGGCCGCCGTCAGGTGACAGGGTCGGCGCGCTGAGGCTGTGCAGGTGGACGATGTCGTCAGGTTTCATACACGGATGGCCGCCCCGGCGCGGGAAGCGCCGTGACCGCCCTCTCCTTTTCCTTCGGCGGTGGAACCGTCGTTCGGGGCCACCGCGTGCCAGGCACGGCGGGGCCACGTCGGGTGCCGCCGTTCGAACGCGGGACGCACCCGGTCCGGAGAGCGCCCCAGACGGACCCTATCCAGGCCTCTTATCGGAAATCCAGGCGCTTTTCCGACAAAGGGACAAAGGTCGGCGGACGAACACGGCTCCGGCGGAGGCGCGGGGGCCGGCCCGGCACCGGGCGACACCGGACCGGCCCCGCCCGGTCACCGCGCCGACTCGACCGGAAGGCCGCAGCGGCGGCGGCCGACGCCGTCGGTCTCCAGGTGCGTGCACACCCACCGGCCCTCCTCGCGCCGGGCGCGGAAGGCGAACACCCGCGAGCGCCGGTCGCAGCGGATCACGGCGCTGGCCTCCACCCCCTCGGCGTCGGGGCGCTGGTGGAACACCCGTGTCAGCCGGGGGGCGAGTTCGCAGGAGACCGTGCCGCGCATGCTGCGCAGCTCCTCGCGGACCGACACGGTCACATGGTCGCGCAGCACCTCGGTGGCGCGGCGGCCCACCAGGACCTCCGCCATGCGCTGGGCCAGCAGGTGCACGTCGCCGGGGGTCCGGTGGCCCGCCAGCACGGGGAGGCCGCGCCGGCGCGCGAGGGTGGGACGCGGGGGCACAGGGGTGCGCGCGAGGGTGCGGGCCGGGCGGTGGTGCGCGGACGCGGCACGGGCGCAGAGGGGGCGGGGGCAGGAGTGACAGGCGGGGGTGTGCGACATGAACAGGTCCCTTCCGGGAGGATGACGGTCGCCTTCACCCCTACACAGAGGCCGCACCCCCTCCCCCGTGCCACCTGGCATTCCAGGTTTTCGGTATCTGTCCGCGGATATGCCGACGGGCACATCGCGTGCCGTACCCGGCATACTGCAGACGTGACTGACGCCTACCTCTCCTCTTCCGTACCCGTGGCCCTCGCCCACCGAGGCGGGTGGCTCATCGACGACCAGGGCGAGCGCCGGACCGAACTGGAGAACACGGCCACCGCCTTCCAGTACGCCATCGACCTCGGCTACACGTACCTGGAGACGGACGTGCACGCCACCAGCGACGGCGTCCTCATGGCCTTCCACGACCCCACCCTGGACCGCGCCACCGACATGGCCGGCGCCATCGGCGGCCTGCCCCACCGGGAGGTCGCCCGCGCCCGCGTGGCCGGGCGCGAGCCGGTCCCGCTGCTGGAGGACCTGCTCGGTTCCTGGCCCGAGGCGCGGTTCAACATCGACCTGAAGGCCGACGCGGCCGTCCGGCCGCTGGCGGAGGTGCTGCGCCGCACCAACGCCTGGAACCGCGTGTGCGTGGGCTCCTTCAGCCAGTCCCGCCTGGACCGGGCACGGCGGCTCCTCGACCGCCCCATCGCCACCTCCTGCGGCCCCCTGGACGTGCTCCGGCTGCGTGCGGCCTCCCTGTCACCGCTGCTGCGCGCCCTGGCCGGCCGGGTCCCGGTGTGCGCCCAGATCCCCCTGTGGCACGGCTCCTTCCCCGTGCTCAGCCGGGACCTGGTCCACACCGCGCACCGGCTGGGCCTGCAGGTGCACGTGTGGACCATCAACGAGCCCCCGGTGATGGAGCGCCTGCTCGACGCGGGCGTGGACGGCATCGTCACCGACGACACCGTCGCGCTCAAGCGGCTCCTGGTGCGGCGCGGCCGGTGGACGGGCCGCACCTCACCCGCCCGGGCCGCCCGGGCCGCCGGGGCCGCCGGAGCCGGCAACGACAGTCCCCTCCAGAACGGATGACCTCCCCCATGACCGCTCCCACGGAGGCGGGCGCCCCCTCCACCGACCCCCGCCAGCGCAGACGCGAACAGCGCGGGTGGTACGTCTACGACTGGGCCAACTCGGTGTTCATCACCTCGGTGGTGACCGTGCTCATCGGCCCGTACCTGAGCAACCTGGCGTGCGTGTCGGCCGGGGCCGAGGACGCCGGGGCCTGCCTGGACCCGTCGCTGGCCCTCACCCCGCTCGGGCTGGACGTCCTCGCCCTCCACCCCAACGCGCTCTACCCGGCCCTGACCACGGTGGCGATCCTGCTGCAGATCGTGCTCCTGCCCACCGTGGGGGCGATGGTCGACCACTCCCGGCACAAGAAGCGGTGGCTGTTCTGGCTGGCCCTCGGCGGGTCGCTGTGCACCGCGGGACTGTACTTCGCCACCGACGGCTACCTGGTGGCGTCGCTGCTCTTCGTGCTGGCCAACCTGCTGTACGGCCTCTCGATCGTGGTCTACAACGCGTTCCTGCCCGAGATCGCCACCGCCGACGAGCGCGACCGGGTGTCGGTCACCGGCTGGGGCATCGGCTATCTGGGCGGCGCCCTGCTGCTGGCCGTCCACCTGGGCCTGGTGGTCAACGCGGACTCGCTGGGCGTCGGCGCGGACGGGGCCGCGCGGATCGCGTTCGCCTCCGTCGGCCTCTGGTGGGCCGGGTTCACCGTCATGGCGATCAGACCGCTGCGCAACCGCTACGGCGCCCTGGCCGCGCGCTCGGGGGGCCGTCCGAGGGTGGGGCCGTCACTGCGCCAGTTCGGGCGCACGCTCAAGGACATGCGCCGGTACCCCAACACCGTCCTCTTCCTCCTGGCGTTCATCTTCTTCAACGACGGCGTGCAGGCGGCCATCCGCTACGCGGCGCCCTTCGCCACCCAGGACCTGGGGCTGGAGCAGGACGCGCTGATCATCACCATCCTCATCATCCAGTTCGTGGCCTTCGGCGGCGCCTTCCTGACGGGCCGGGTGGCCCGCCACCTGGGGTCGAAGAACACCGTGATGGCCACGCTCGTGGTGTGGGGTGCGCTGGTGGCGGCGGCCTACTTCCTCCCGGCGGGGAACGTGCCTTTGTTCATCACCATGGGCGTGGGCATCGGCCTGGTGCTGGGCGGCACCCAGTCCCTGGCCCGGTCGCTGTACTCCCAGCTCATCCCCAAGGGCCGGGAGGCGGAGTACTTCAGCCTGTTCCAGATCTCGGACAAGGGGTCGAGCTTCCTGGGGTCGCTGACCGTGACCGTCGCGGTCTCCCTGACCGGCGGCTACCGGGTGGCGATCCTGTCGCTGATCGTGTTCTTCCTCGTCGGCGGGCTGCTGCTGTGGCGCACGCGCATGCGCGAGGGCATCGTCGCCGTGGGCAACGAGGTGCCGCGCAACCTCTAGGTCGTGTTTTCTGCATCATTTTCGGGCTCGCGTCCACCAGGCTGCCTCCCGCCGCACTCGTGAAGCACAACCAGGCTGAACTTCGCACCTCGCCTCGCGAGAGGGGGCCGGGCCCCCGCTGTGCGATCCTGCCGAGCCTGCGAGGCGGCGCACAGGAGGGGCGACGGCCGCTCACCGACCCGAAAGCCTTCGAAAAAACACTCCCTAGCGCGGTGTTTCCGCCGGGGCGCCCGGGCGCCGTGACGGTCCGTCGCCGGCTCCGGTCATACTGGGGCCGGTGATCGGCGAGGACGCGGGAGGTGCGGTGCGGGTTCTGCACGGCGTGTGGACCGGGGACGCGCTGACGGTGTGGGCCGAGACGGCCCCCGCCGCCGGGCCCCGGGCAAAGGACGCGGACGTCCGGGTGCGCCCTCACCCGTTCGCGCTGGACGCCCGCGGCCTGCACGCCCTCCTGACGGCCTCGGGCGGCGCCCCGACCGCGGCGCCCCGGGCGGGACACCTGGAACTGACCCTGCCCGGCGAGGTCCACGCCCCGTTCGCCTCCACCGATGCCCCCGGCTGCGCACCGGCGGCCCTGCACCCCTGGAGCGTGCCCGCGCTGCGGCTGGACGCCGCCTCCGCGGAGTCCCTCCTGGCCTGTGCCCCTCCCCCCGAGGCCCGGCTCGGCCCCTCCCTGGCCCACCTGCGGGCGGTCCGCGACTTCGCCGAGCAGGTGGTCGCCTCCGGATGCGTGCTGCCCGACCTGGTGGGCGACCCGCCCCGGGCGCGCTGGCGCCCCGCGCCCCTGGACTGGGCCGAGGAGCACCTGGCCGCGCTCACCGCCGCCCTGCCGCCCTCCGCGCGCGCCCACCTGCCCGGAGAGCCCCCGGACGCGGTCGCCCGCGCCTGCGTGCTCGCGCCCCTGGAACTGCTCACCGACGCGGTGGCCCGCCGCACGGCCCGCGCACCCCACCGCGACGCGGCCCCGGGCCCCGGCGCGATCGGGGAGTCCTCCCCCGGCCGGCGGCTGGCCGACGCGCTCACCGGCGAGCACCCCGGGGTCGACGCCGACACCGCCGCACGGCTGCGCGGCCCGCTGCGCGAGTGGCGCTCCCGGGTGCGCGGCGCGGGGCGGGCGGCGCTGCTGTTCCTGCTGCGCGAACCCGACCGCGACGGGCCGTGGACGGTCGAGTTCTGGGTGCGCTCGGTCACCGATCCCGGCCTGCGCCTGCCCCTGGAACAGGTGTGGCAGGGCGAGGGCGCCGCCTGGTTGCCCGCCGACGTGGGCACCACCGCACTGGCCGACCTGCGCCGGGCCGCCCGCCACCACCCGCCGCTGCGCCGCGCGCTGCGCGACCTGGCCCCGACCCGGATGCTGCTCAGCACCGAGGACGCCCAGGAGTTCGTGGCCGAGGCGGCGCCCCGGCTGAGCGGGGCGGGTTTCGCGGTGGTCCTCCCCGAGTGGCGGGCCAGGCCGGCCCTGGGTCTGCGCGTGACGGTCGAGGAGGCGCCCCGCAGGCGCGGAGGCAAAGGCGTGGGCCCCTCGGACCTGGTCAACGTGTCCTTCGAGGCCCTGCTCCGGGGCCGCGACGGCGAGGAGGCCGAACCGCTCACCGAGGACGAACTGGCCGAGCTGGCCGAGCTCGCCCGCCTCAAGCGCTCCCTGGTCCGGGTGCGCGGCCGGTGGATGGAGGTGGATCCCGAGCGGGTCGGCGCCACCCTGGACCTGCTCAAACGGCGCGGCGGCCACTGGATGCGCACCGACGAGGCCCTGCGCACGGCCATCGGCGCGCAGGACACGGCGCCCCTGCCCGTCACGGACGTGGTCGCCTCCGGGCCGCTGGGCGCGCTGTTGGACGGGGGCGCCAAGGCCGAGCCGCGCCCCCTCGGGAACCCGCCGGGGTTCCGGGGCACGCTGCGCCCCTACCAGGACCGGGGTGCGGCGTGGCTGCGCTTCCTGGGCGAACTGGGCCTGGGCGCGGTGCTGGCCGACGACATGGGGCTGGGCAAGACCGTGCAGCTGCTGGCCCTGCTCACCGAGGAGCGCGCGAAGGACGCCCCGCCGGGGCCGACCCTGCTGGTGTGCCCGGTCTCGCTGGTGGGCAACTGGCGGCGCGAGGCCGAGAAGTTCGCGCCCTCGCTGAGGGTGCACGTGCAGCACGGCCAGGACCGCCCCTCCGGCAACGCGCTGGCCCGCCTGGTGGGGTCGTGCGACCTGGTGGTCACCACCTACGGGGTGGTCGCCCGCGACGCCGAGGAGCTGTCGGGCATGCCCTGGCACCGGGTGGTGTGCGACGAGGCGCAGGCCCTCAAGAACCACGGCACGCGCCAGGCCCGGGCGGTGCGGTCGCTGCCCGCCACCACCCGGATCGCGCTCACCGGCACACCGGTGGAGAACAACCTGGGCGAGCTGTGGTCGGTCATGGAGTTCGCCAACCCGGGACTGCTGGGGTCGGCCTCGGCCTTCGAGCAGGCGGTCGGCGGCGAGGACGGTCCCGACACCGGCCTCGTGCGCCGCATGACCGGTCCGTTCGTGCTGCGCCGCCTCAAGACCGACCGGTCGATCATCGCCGACCTGCCCGAGAAGCTGGAGATGCGCACCTGGTGCACGCTCACCCCCGAACAGGCCTCGCTGTACAAGGCGGTGGTGGACGACATGGGCGAGCGCATGGCCGAGGCCACCGAGAAGGAGCGCAAGGGGCTGGTGCTGGCGACGATGACGCGGCTCAAGCAGATCTGCAACCATCCGGCCCAGTTCCTGGGGGACGGCTCGGCGCTGTCGGGGCGCTCGGGCAAGCTGGAACGGCTGGAGGCGATCCTGGGTGAGGCCGTCGCCGAGGGGGACAAGGCCCTGTGCTTCACCCAGTACGCGCGCTTCGGCGAGCGGTTGGCCCCCTATCTGCGCTCGCGGCTGGGGGTGCCGGTGCTGTGGCTGCACGGGGGCACCCCGCGGGCGGACCGGGAGGAGATGACCCGGCGCTTCCAGACCCTGGACGGTCCGGCGGTGTTCCTGCTCTCGCTCAAGGCCGCCGGGACGGGGCTGAACCTGACCGCGGCCAACCACGTGGTGCACGTGGACCGCTGGTGGAACCCGGCGGTGGAGGACCAGGCCACCGACCGTGCCTTCCGGATCGGTCAGCGGCGGGACGTGCAGGTGCGCAAGCTGGTGTGCGTGGGCACCGTCGAGGAGCGGGTGGACGAGATGATCGAACGCAAGAGCGCACTGGCCGACAGCGCCGTGGCCACCGGTGAGACGTGGCTGACCGGGCTCTCGGTGGAGGACCTGCGCGAGGTCGTGCGGCTGTCCCCGGAGGCGGTGGCCGGATGAGCACGTGGTCCTCCCTGTTCGCCGAGGCCCTGGGAGAGCCCGGGCGGACCTCCGGGGCCGTCCGGGTCGAGCGGCTGGCCGTGCGCCCGGGCGAGGTCGCGGGGCGGGTGCGCGGCCCGGGCGTGCACGAGGTGAGCCTGATCCGCACGGTCGTCCCCGAGGCCGAGTGGGAACGCCTGTGCGCGGCGCTGGCCTCGCAGCCGGTGTTCCGTGCCCGGGTGCTGGCCGGCGAACTGCCGGTGGCGGCGGCCCGCGTGTTCTCGCTGCTGGGGTGGGATCTGGTGCCGCGCGGGTGGGACGACCTGGTGGCGACGTGCTCCTGCGACCGGTGGGACTCCAGGTGCGCGCACCTGGCGGCGGCCGTGGCGGAGCTGGGCGCCGAGGCCGACCGCGACCCGTTCGCGCTGACCCGTTGGCTGGGTCGGGAGCGGCGTGCTCTCATGGCGCAGGTCAGAGCGTTTTCCACGACCGCAGCAAAAGGACCTTCGGGCGAAGAGGCGACATTCGGGGAAAACGGTGATGCGTCAGCATTCGAAATCGGTACCGAGTCCCCTTCCCCGCCGGACGCGGCGGCCCCGTCCTCGGCCGCCGCGTTCTGGGCCGCGCCCTCCCTTCCCGACCCGCCGAGCCCGCCCGACGGTGCCGGAGAGCGCGTCAGAGCCGCGGCCCCCGGGGTGATGGCCGATGATCTGCCTGGTTTCGGACACCCGCGGCCAGGACTCTAATGTGAACATGCGGCAACCGAATACGCACTTTGGACTTTGTCGACGAAAACTCCGGTAAGAGTGCGCGGGAACGGTTACCATTCGGCCAGAGAAAGCTCCTCCCCACTGCTCCGAATGGGTGTCCTCTATGACCGATCACTTTCCTCCCAACATCGACATGGAAACCCCCAGCATCGCACGCATGTACGACTACCTGTTGGGGGGCAAGGACAACTTCGAGGCGGACCGCAAGGCCTGTGAGGCGCTCGCGGACGGCATACCCGAACTGGTCGCCTTCGCCAACGACAACCGCGCCTACCTCTCACGCGCGGTCGAGTACGTCGCCGCCCAGGGGGTGGAGCAGTTCCTCGACCTGGGGGCCGGTCTGCCCACCGCCAACAACACCCACCACGCGGCCCAGCAGGCCAACCCCCGGGCCCGGGTCCTCTACGTCGACCACGACCCCATCGTGCTCGCGCACGGTCGGGCGCTGATCAGCGACAGCGCCGACACCGCCTTCCTGCTGGCCGACATCCGCGACACCGACGAGATCCTCGGGGCCCCCGAGACCGCCAGGCTCATCGACACGGACCAGCCCGTGTGCGTGATGTTGGTGTCGCTCCTGCACTGCCTGCCCGACGACAGCGACCCGTTCGGTATGGTGCGCTCGCTCATGGGCCGCCTGGCGCCGGGCTCGTGCGTCATCTTCTCCCACATCGTCTCCGACGACCCCGGCTCCGCCGTCTGGATGACCGACAAGATCCTGTCCTTCGGCACCCCCTGGGGACGGGTGCGCAGCCCCGAGGAGGCCTCCGTGGTCTTCGAGGGCCTGGAGCTGGCCAGTCCCTGGCTCGACGGGCGCGACGAGGGTCCCCGCGCGGTGGACTGCGCCACCTGGCGGATGCCCGGGGCCGAGCCCCGGTTCCGCCCGGAGGACCCCGAGGTGAAGCTGTGGGAGCTGGGGGGCGTCGCGTTCAAGCGCTGACCCGAAGGTTCCGGGGTGCCCGGCCCCAGAACCGGGCCGGGCACCGGAGGCCTCAGGCCTGTTCGGCGAAGACCTCCTGGGCGATGCCGAACGCCTTGTTCGCGGCGGGCACCCCGCAGTAGATCGCGGCCTGCAGGAACACCTCGCCGATCTCGTCCCGGCTCAGCCCGTTGCGCAGCGCCGCGCGCACGTGCATGGCCAGCTCGGCCCAGTGGCCGTGCGCGACCAGCGCGGTGAGCACCATGCAGCTGCGGGTGCGCCGGTCCAGACCCGGGCGGGTCCAGATCTCTCCCCAGGCGTAGCGGGTGATGAGGTCCTGGAACGGCTCGGTGAACGCGCTCTTGCGCGCCTCGGCCCGGTCCACGTGTTCGTCGCCCAGTACGGCGCGGCGCACCCGCATCCCCGAGGCGTGGCGGTCGGCGGACGCGAAGTGCTGGGTGAGCAGCGTGTTCACCTTCGTGCTCTGCTGCCAGGACAGCAGGTGCGCGGCCTCCTCCAGCACGGCCAGGCGCGCCCCGGGGACGCGCTCGGCGATCAGCTCGGCGTTCCCGGCGGGCGGCGTCGCCGGGTCGTCGGCTCCGGCGATCACCAGCGTGGGCGCCGTGATCCGGTGCAGGTCCTCGCGCACGTCGTAGGTCTCGATGGCCCCGCAGCAGCCCGCGTAGCCCTCCGCCGCCGTGGAGGCGATCTGCCCGCGCAGCAGGGAGACCTCCTGGGGGCGGGCCTTGGCGAAGTCCGGGGTGAACCAGCGCTCCACCACCGAGTCCGCCACGGCTCCGGTGCCCTCGGCGCGCACCAGGTCGGCGCGGTCCCGCCAGTTCCGGGCCGGGCCCATGTACGGGGCGGTGGCCAGCAGGGCCAGGCGGTCGATGCGCTCGGGGTGGTGGATGGCGAGCCACTGGCCGACCATGCCGCCGATGGACAGCCCCGCGTAGTGGGCGCGCTCGATACCCAGCCGGTCCATCAGCGCGATGACGTCGCCGCTCAGGTCGGCCATGGTGTAGGGGCCCTCGGGGACGGGCGAGTCCCCGTGTCCGCGGTGGTCGAAGCGGATCACCCGGAAGACGGTCGAGAGCGCCTCGACCTGCGGTTCCCACATCCGCGTGGTGGTGCCGAGGGAGCCTCCGAGCAGCAGGGGCGGCGCGTCGGCCGGTCCGCTCTCGGTGTGGTGGAGGTCAACGCTCATCGGGTGTCTGTACTCCTTCTTCGCTGTCGGTGTGTTCCGCGCGGCCTGTCCTACCCGTTCTCGCCCCGGTGACCCGGTCGGTGAGGACCGCGGCCGAGCCCAGGTATCCCGCCGGGTCGAGCAGGTCGCGGATCCGCTCGGGGGTGCGGGTGCCGCCGAGGCGTTCGGTGAGGACCTCGGCCAGGTCCCGTCCGGAGTCGACGGCCTCCCGGCAGGCGTCGGTGACCAGGCGGTGGGCGTCCATGCGGCCGAGCTCGGGCGCCAGGTCGGTGGTGACGCGCTCGGACAGGGCCAGGCCGCCGGTGGCGTCCAGGTTGGCCCGCATCCGCGCGGTGTCGACGTGCAGCCGGTCCGCGCTGGTGCGCAGCCAGGCCACGGCGGCTCCGGTGCGGCGCAGCAGGTCGGTCAGGGGCAGCCACTCGGCGTGCCAGCTCCCGGCGGCCCGCTGGTGCTCCTGGATCTGGGCGGCGAACAGGTTCGCGACGAGTCCGGGGGCCTGGCGTGCGCAGGCCAGGGCGCTGACGGCGGCGACGGGGTTGCGCTTGTGCGGCATGGTGGAGGAGCCGCCGACGCCGGGGCCGCCCTCCTCGACGAGCTCGCCGACCTCGGTCTGGGCCAGCAGCACGATGTCCTGGGCGGCGGTGCCGACGGCGCCGCAGACCCGGCCCAGGGCGGCGGCCAGCTCGGCGATCCGGCCGCGGTCGGTGTGCCAGGGCAGGACGGGCTCGGCCAGATCCAGGCGCGCGGCCAGGGCCGCGGTGACGGCGGGGCCGTCCCGGCCGAGGGAGGCCAGGGTGCCGACGGCGCCACCGAACTGGACGGCCAGGCGTCCTCGCAGTACGAGGCCGAGCTGGTCGGCGGCCTCCGACAATCCGTTGGCCCATCCGGCGGCGACCGCGCCGAAGGTGGTGGGCAGGGCCTGCTGGAGCAGGGTGCGGCCGGGCATGGGCGTGGTGCGGTGCGCCCCCGCGAGGCCGCGCAGGTGGTCGGCGAGGGCGCGCAGGTCCGACTCCAGTGCGCCGCCCGCGCGCCGGGCCAGCAGCATGGCGCCGGTGTCCATGACGTCCTGGCTGGTGGCGCCCCGGTGCACGTGGCGGGCCGCGTCGGGGTCGCTCTCGCGCACCCGCGCGGTGAGCTCCCTGACCAGGGGGATGACCGGGTTGCCGCCGCCGGCCGCGGCACGGCCCAGGCCGGCCGGGTCGTAGCGGTGGGCGGCGCAGGCGGCGGCGATGGACTCGGCCCGCTCCGGTGCCAGGGACCCCGTGTCGGCGAGGGCGCGTGCCAGTGCGGCCTCCACGTCGAGCAGGGCCTGGAGCCAGGCGGTGTCGTCGGTGAGTCCGGCTACGGGGCCGTGGTCGAAGACGCCGTCGAACAGGCCGGTCATGGGTTCCCCTCCGGGTCGTGGGCCGCCGGGCTGGTGTCGTGGCCGGAAGGGTCCACCAGCCCGGCCTCCGTGCGGACGGTCCTGTGTCCGCGGCACGCTAGATGTCGAAGAAGACGGTCTCCCCCTCGCCCTGGAGGCGGATGTCGAAACGGTACCCGTCCCCCTCACGGCGGGCGACGAGGGTGGCGCGGGCCCGCGGATCCTCGATGCCGGCCAGTACCGGGTCGGCGGCGTTGGCGGCCTCCTCCTCGGGAAAGTACAGGCGGGTGACGACCCTGTTCAGCATGCCGCGCGCGAACACCGAGACGTCGATGTGCGGGGCCTGGTCGCCGTGCGGGCCCGGGACGGCGCCGGGCTTGAGGGTGAGGATCCCGTAGCCGCCGTCGGCGTCGGTGGGGCAGCGGCCGAAGGCGCGGAAGCCGGGGTAGCTCCTGGCCCCGCGCGGGTCGTCGGGGTGGTCGAAGCGGCCGTCCGGGTCGGCCTGCCAGGTCTCGATGACGGCGTCGGGGACGACCTCGCCCGCGCCGTCGTAGACGGTCCCGCGGATCCACACCGCGCCAGGTGCGCCCTCGGCCACGGCGTAGGGGCCGTCGGGCCAGGGCAGGCCGATGTGCAGGTAGGGGCCGACCGTCTGGGCCGGGGTGGTGGGGTACGTGCTCACTCGTCGTCCTCCAGGATCTCTTCCTCGGACTCGAACGGGGTCTGTTCGCGTCCGCGCAGCACGATGTCCCAGCGGTAGGCCAGCGCCCACGAGGGTTCGGTGGTGTCGTGGTCGTAGCTGGACAGCATGCGCTCGCGGGCCTTGGGGTCGGGCACCGAGTTCCACATGGGGTCCTGGAAGAACAGCGGGTCGTCGGGGAAGTACATCTGGGTGACGAGACGCTGGGTGAAGGCCCTCCCGAACAGGGAGAAGTGGATGTGCGCGGGCCGCCAGGCGTTCTGGTGGTTGCCCCACGGGTAGGCGCCCGGGCGGATGGTGACGAACCGGTAGCGCCCCTCGGCGTCGGTCATGGTGCGGCCGACCCCGGTGAAGTTGGGGTCGAGCGGGGCGGGCCAGGTGTCGCGGGCGTGGCGGTAGCGTCCGCCCGCGTTGGCCTGCCAGACCTCCACCAGGGTGTCGGGGACGGGCTCGCCGTCGCTGTCGCGGACCTGGCCGTGCACGATGATGCGCTGCCCCTGGGGCTCCTCCTCGTGCTGACGGGTGAGGTCGTGGTCCAGCTCGCCGAGCCGGTCCTGGCCCAGGACCGGCGAGGTGATCTCGGTGAGCATGTGCGGGAGCAGGGTGAGCGGGCGCTTGGGGTGGCGCAGGGCCGTGCTCTTGTAGCCGGGGAAGTCCAGCGGGGGGTGGGTGTCGTGGTCACGGACGTAGCCGGGCACGTACAGACCGGACTGCGTGCGCTCCGCGTCGGGTGGGGTGGACATGACGGTGTTCCTTCGCTCGTACGGTACCGGCTCCCGGTGGCCCCCGAAGTGGTCCGGGCTCGTGCGGCCCCTGGTCCGGGCGGTCCCTCGGGTCTCGCCGGACGGGGAGGCGGGCGGTGCTGGCGCGGTCCCGCCTCCCCCGGGCCCTCGTTGCTGTTGTGTGGTGGCCCCCGCCTTCCGGCGGTACCGGTCCGGGCACCGCCGGGAGGCCCCCGTCCGCCGGGGTGGCGGGGCGGCTAGGCCTGGAGGACGACGGCCAGGCCCTGGCCGACCCCGATGCACAGCGCGGCCAATCCCCAGCCCCCGCCGCGTCGGCGCAGCTCGTGGGCGAGTGAACCGAGGATACGGGCACCGGAGGCGCCCAGCGGGTGGCCGATGGCGATGGCGCCGCCGTTGGGGTTGACGATGCCGGGGTCCAGCCCTCTCCAGCTGCGGACGCAGGCCAGGGACTGGGCGGCGAAGGCCTCGTTGAGCTCGACGGCGGACAGGTCGCCCCAGCCGATCCCGGCGCGTTCGAGGGCGATCTCGGCGGCGCGGACGGGACCGATGCCGAACACGTCGGGGTCGACTCCGGCGGCGCCGCGCCCGGCGATGCGGGCGATGGGCTCCAGGCCGACGGCCTCGGCGGCGGCGCGGTCGCCCAGCAGCAGGGCGGCGGCGCCGTCGTTGAGGGGCGAGGCGTTCCCGGCGGTGATGGTGCCCTCGGCGCGGAACGCGGGCTTGAGCCCGGCGAGCTTGTCGGCGGAGGTCTCACGGATGGACTCGTCGCGCTCCAGGTGCGCGTCGGGGACCTGGACGATCTCGTCGTCGAAGACCCCCTTGGCCCAGGCCTCGGCGGCCTTGGCGTGGCTGGCCAGGGCGAAGGCGTCCTGGTCCGCGCGGGTGATCCCGTGCTGCTCGGCCAGTCCCTCGGTGCCCTCGCCCAGGGAGACGGTCCACCTCCCGGGCATGCGGGGGTTGACCATGCGCCAGCCCAGGGTGGTGGAGTGCAGGGTGGCGTCGGTGGCGGGGAAGCCCTTGGCCGGCTTGGGCATCACCCAGGGGGCCCGGCTCATGGACTCCACTCCCCCGGCCACGGCCAGGGAGGCGTCGCCGACCTGGATGGCGCGGCTGGCCTGGATGGCGGCCTCCATGCCGGATCCGCAGAGCCGGTTGACGGTGACGCCGGGCACCGAGGTCGGCAGCCCGGCCAGCAGGGCGGCCATGCGGGCGACGTTGCGGTTCTCCTCGCCCGCTCCGTTGGCGTTGCCGAGGGCGACCTCGTCGACGGCGGCGGGGTCCAGGCCGGGCGCGCGTTCGACGAGGGCGCCGACGACGTGGGCGGCCAGGTCGTCGGGGCGGACCTTGGACAGGCCGCCGCCGTACTTGCCGAAGGGGGTGCGGACGGCGTCGAGGATGTGGACGTCGGTCACCGTGGGCCTCCTGGGTGTGGTGCGGCCGGAACGGGTCCGGCCGCGGACGGACTGGAACCTAACACTGTTAGGTAACTGTAGGCCGCGGGTCTCCCCGCGCCCTCAGGAGCCCCCGGTCAGGGAGCGCACCACCGACAGCTCGGCCTCGGTGGGCTCGGGGGTGACGGAGAGGTCCCCGGCCACCGCGAGGTCCCATCCGGTCGCCTCCCGGACCGCGTCCGCCTCCACCCCCGGGTGCACTCCGGTCAGGACGAGCTCGCGGGTGTCGGGGTCGGGTTCGAGCACGCCGAGGTCGGTGATCACCCGCATCGGGCCGGCACCGCGCAGCCCCAGGCGCTCGCGGTCGCCGGGACCCGAGCCGTGGCCGACCGAGGTGACGAAGTCGACCCTGTCCACGAAGGCACGGCGGCTGTGGCGCATGATCACGGTGACCTCGCGGCAGGAGGCGGCGATCTCGGGTGCTCCCCCCGCCCCGGGCAGCCGCACCTTGGGGTCGGTGTAGTCGCCGATGACGGTGGTGTTGATGTTGGCGTACCGGTCGATCTGGGCGGCGCCGAGGAAGCCGACGTCGATCCGCCCCGCCTGGAGCCAGTAGTTGAAGACCTCGGGGACCGAGACCACGGTGTCGGCGGTATCGGCGAGGATCCCGTCGCCGATGGACAGCGGCAGGTGGTCCGGGACGGTGCCGAGTGTGCCGGACTCGTAGATCATCCACAGCCCCGGCGCGTGCGTGCGGCGGGCCACGTTGGCGGCGGTGCTGGGCAGCCCGATGCCGACGAAGCACGACATCCGGTCGCGCAGCGAGCGGGCCGCGGTGACGGTCATGATCTCGTCGGAGGTCCAGGTCACGGTGGTCACAGGCCCCTCCCAGCGGGCTCGGGGGTGGCCGGAGCGGCGGTGAGCTCCTCCAGCCATGCGGTGAAGGCCTCGCGGTCGCGGCCGATGGCGTCCCAGGCGCGGTAGGCCTCGTTGTCGCGCTCGTAGTAGCCGTGGGCGTAGGAGGGCGCCGCGCCGCCGGGGGCGACGCTGACCCGGTCCACGACGCGCCCGGGCAGGATCACCTGGCCGGGGACGGGGTCGAGGGTGTCCACGACCTCCTCGACGGTGACCAGGGCGCGGTCGGCGGCCAGGACGGCCTCCTTCTGGATGCCGGTGATGCCCCACAGCTGCACGTTGCCGTCGCGGTCGGCGCGCTGGGCGTGCACGACGGCGACGTCGGGGTTGAGCGCGGGCACGGCGGCCAGCTCCTGCCCGGTGAAGGGGCAGGTGACGGTCCTGATGTTGGGGTTGTTGTCGACCAGGTCGGTGCCGCTGTAGCCGCGCAGGATGGCGAAGGGCAGGCCGGAGGCGCCCGCGACGTAGCGGTTGGCCATCCCGGCGTGGCTGTGCTCCTCGATCTCCAGGGGCACGGGCCACGAGGAGGTGACGGCGTCGCGGAAGCGGTGCAGCGAGCCGACGCCCGGGTTGCCGCCCCAGGAGAAGACGAGCTTGGCGGCGCACCCGGCGCCGATGAGCTGGTCGTAGACGATGTCGGGCGTCATGCGCACCAGCGTGAGGTCACGCAGGCCCTGGCGGATGATCTCGTGCCCCGCCGCCACGGGGATGAGATGGGTGAACCCCTCCAGGGCGACGGTGTCGCCGTCGTGGACGAGCTCGCGTACCGCCTCGTCCAGGGGCACGATCATGGGGCACTCCCGTTCGGATAGCGAATGCATGTTCTCACAGCGAACATCTTGGCTATGACGTTAGCGCCGATCCCGGGCATGGTCAAGGCACGTGTACACGCGCCGCGCGCGGGTGAGGCACGAGCCCGGCCCCGGAAGGGGCCCTCCGTCCCGGCGTCGCGCACGGGGCCTCCCGCCGTGCGCACGCGTAAGGCTCCCCGCCGGCGTGCGGTCGGCGCGCGCGGCGGCTCGGCGGCCGGGGCACCGGGTCGAGGACCGGGAGAGTCCCCGGACCGGTGAGGACAAGGGCGCGGTCACCGCCGAACAGGGCCTCGGGGCCGTCGTCGACGCGCTCGCCCCCACGCCGGGGCCGCGCGAAGGGGTGAGGCCCCCGGCGGTCCCGGGTAGGGGCGACCAGGCACCGTGGCCGGGCGGCCCCGAGAGCGCTGCCGCGCGCGTCCCGGCACGCAGCGGCCCGCATCGCCGGACGGTGCGGTGGGAACAGGGCGGGCTCCTGCCGAAGAGCGCGGAACGCACGCGAACCGGCTTTGCCACAACGCCTGTGCGGTATGAGAACCTTTCCGGGGGCTGCGGCCATCCGCCCCCGCACCCGAGACCAGGAAGAACAGATGCCGACCGAAGAAGATGCCCGCGGCGCCCACTTCGTGCAGTCCCTGGAGCGCGGTCTGACGGTCATCCGCGCCTTCTCCGCCGAACGGCGCTCCATGACGCTCAGCGAGGTCGCGCGCGAGACCGACCTGACCCGCGCCGCCGCCCGCCGCTTCCTGCTCACGCTGGTCGACCTGGGGTACGTGCGCACCGACGGCAGGCTGTTCTCGCTCACCCCGCGCGTGCTGGAACTGGGTTACGCCTACGTCGCCTCCGCCGGGCTCCCCGACGTGGCCCAGCCCCACCTGGAGGACCTGTCCGCACGTGTGCACGAGTCCGCCTCGGTGTCGGTGCTGGAGGGCGACGACGTGCTCTACGTGGCGCGCGTGGCGACCTCGCGGATCATGGCGGTGTCCATCCGGGTCGGCACCCGCTTCCCCGCCTCGGCCACCTCGATGGGCCGGGTGCTGCTGGCCGGCCGCGACGACCGTGAGCTGGACGCCTACCTGGGGCGGGCGAAGCTCGAACCGCTGACCAGGTTCACCATCACCGACCCCGCCGAGCTGCGCGCCGAGCTGGAGCGGGTGCGCGAACAGGGGTACGCCATCGTCGACCAGGAACTGGAGGAGGGGCTGCGCTCGCTGGCCGCCCCCGTCCGCGACGGGTCGGGCAGGGTGATCGCGGCCGCGAACGTGTCCGCGCACGCCAACCGGTCCTCGATAGAGGACGTGCGCCGCGACCTGCTGCCCGCCCTGTTGGAGACCACCGCGCGCATCGAGGCCGACCTGGCCTCCGTCGCCCGCCGCGACGCGGGCATGTGACACACCGGGTGCCTTGCGGGTGCCCGCACCTCCTGAGATCCTGCCCGCGACACCGGCCGGGGCACGGCTCCGCGCACGCGGGGACCGAGCGACGGCCCCTCCACCCGCACGTTCTGAGCAAGCGGCCCCAGCGCCGTCCGAAAGGGACACCGTGACCGACCTACACGCCACACCACGCATCGCCGAACTCTCGGGGACCTTCTCCCTCGGCGGCGACCTGCCGGTCCATCGCCTGGGCTTCGGGGCGATGCGCATCGTCGGCGAGGGGGTGTGGGGACCGCCCCGCGACCGGGACGAGGCGCTGGCGGTGCTGCGGCGCACGGTCGAGCTGGGCGTGACCTTCATCGACACCGCCGACTCCTACGGGCCGCAGATCAGCGAACAGCTGATCCGGGAGGCGCTCTACCCCTACACCGACGACCTGGTCATCGGCACCAAGGCGGGCTTCGCGCGCACCGGCCCGGCCCAGTGGCACAAGCTTGGACGCCCCGAGTACCTCAAGCAGCAGGTGGAGCTGAGCCTGCGCAACCTGGGCCTGGAGCGGATCGACCTGCTCCAGCTGCACCGCATCGACCCGTCGGTGCCGCTGGCCGACCAGCTCGGCGCCCTGGTGGAGCTGCGCGAGGAGGGCAAGATCCGGCACATCGGGCTGAGCGAGGTGACGGTGGACGAGCTGTCCGCCGCCCGCGCGATCACCCCCGTGGCGTCGGTGCAGAACCAGTACGCGCCGTCCTTCCGCCAGTCCGAGGACGTGCTGGAGCAGTGCGAGAAGGACGGGATCGCGTTCCTGCCGTGGGCACCGGTCGGACGCGGTGAGCTGGCGGGCCCGGACTCGCCGCTGGCCGCGATGGCCGCCGAGCGCGGGATCACCCCGGTGCAGCTGTCCCTGGCGTGGCTGCTGCACCGCTCGCCGGTGATGCTGCCGATCCCGGGCACGTCCCGGGTGGCGCACCTGGAGGAGAACACGGCCGCCGCCGCGGTGCGCCTGTCGGAGGAGGAGACCGAGCGCATCAGCCAGTTCCTCGGCACCTGACTCCTCGCTGTCCGAGGTGGGCTGACCGTTCCCCGGCGCCGCGTTCCGGCACGGGACCGCGGCGCTCCTGCCCTACGGGCACCAGGCGGTCCGCCGTGTCGGCCTCCGGGGCGCAAAGGACGCGCGGTGCCCTCCCACGGAGCACCGGGGCCGCGAGGGCCCGGTGCCACATCCGGTAGGCGGCGGCGACGGCCCGCGCGCAGCGCTCGGCGGTGGCCCCGTCCAGGGGGTCTCCGCCGGCCGGCAGCCGGTGGTACGGCGGCGCCGAGACCGCCCGGGCCACCTCGCGGGCCTCCCGGCCGGGCCCGCCGGTGGACGAGTACCCGCTCTTCGACGTGGTCGACGTGCTGGTCGAGGCCGCGGGGAGAGCGGCCGCACGGTCGTCCAGGCCGCGACCAACCGGCTGCCGCGGCGTCCCATCGCCGCCACGGTGGTCGTCCGCGCGCGACGAGGCGCGGCTGTGCGAGGATCCGGGCGCGGTCGGGTGGGAGCCGACCGCGAAGACAGGTGGGACGGCCGGACGCGGTGAGCCACCGGGAGGCCCCGTATCCGCGCTTTCCGTACCACCGGCAGGAGGGGTTCGCCCGGCCCGGCCCGCCGCTGTTCGCAGCCGGTCGGACCCCGGGCCCCGGCACGCGGGCGGGCCGGTCAGGCAGGACGCATGCGAAAGACCTGTAGCCGCATGTCGTAGTACTTCTCGGTCTCGCCGACCCACTCCATGCCCAGTTTGCGCGCAACCGCGATCGCCCGCTCGTTGTCGGGGCGCGCGACCGCGAAGACCTCCTCGATCCCCTGTTTGAACGCCCAGCCGATGAGCGCCTGGCTCGCCTCGGTGGCGTATCCCTGCCCCCACACGTCCGGGCGCAGCGCCCAGGTCAGCTCGAAGTCCTCCTCGAAGGGCGGGAGCAGCTTCAGCGACAGCCCTCCCACCAGCTCTCCGTCCTCCTCGCGGACGATGGCCCAGCGGCCCGCGGGAGGGACGAGGTTGGGTCCGGCCTCGATCCAGGCGTGCAGCACCGAGCGCATCGCGTCGGTGTCGTTCACCGGACGCCACTCCGGCGTCAGCCAGTGCGCGACCTCGCCGGCCCCGTAGATCTTCAGGGCCGCCTCGGCGTCGTCCAGCTGCCACTCCCGGATGAGGAGTCGGTCGGTCGGCAACTCAAGGCTCATCTCCCCACGGTAACCCGGGACAAATCGCCTGGACAGGGGTGAAGGTCAACAGCCTGAACGCCCTGCGGAACAGGCGCTCCAGCCCCATCCGAAACATGAGCGAGTCACTCCCCGGCCGATGCGTCACGACTCCTTTACATCAGGTGTCCGAACCATTATGGTTTCCCTCACTATTGGGAGCGCTCCCAGCATCCATCGCGCAGGAGCGCCCCCCGTAGCCGGAAGGTCCACGTCCGTGCGAGCTGCTCCCGGCTCCGGAACCGACGGCCTCCCCGCCCACGGGGACGGGCGGCGAGGTTCCCGTCCCGGACCGGGGACCGCTCCGCACGGCCGGGGCACCGGGGACGGGCTGGTGGAAAAGGATTCGCGGCGCCCGACTCCCGTTGCGATACTGGCCAGCCCGGACCGGGCCCCGCCACCTCCGCGGCGGGGCCCGGCCACGTGCGCAGACCACCAGCCCGAGGAGCCGCCCGGTGAAGTTCGTCCACGATCCCCACCACGACGGGTCGCCCGACCACGTCGGAGTCGAGGACGGACGGGCGAGGCTGCGCGTGCGCGTTCCCGGGGGCGCCGACGCGGTGTACGCCCGGGTGGTGGAGGACGGCGAGGCCGACATGCTCCCGGCCGAGCCGGTACGGACCTCGGACGAGGCGGTCTGGTTCGAGGTGACCGTGCCGCTGCGCCCGGTGGTGACCAACTACCGGTTCGCCATCGTGCGCGGCACCCGGTACACGTGGCTCGACCAGGAGAGCGCCCACGGACACGAGGTGACCGACGCCGGGGACTTCCGCCTGATCACCGGCCCGCAGCCGCCCGCGTGGGTTCCGGGCACAAGCGTCTACCAGGTCTTCCCGGACCGTTTCGCCCGTGGCGACGACTCCGTCGATCCCCCGGCCGAGCACCCCGACTGGGCGCTGCCCCGCTCCTGGGACGACGAGCCCTCCGGCTTCGGTGAGACCGCGGCCCGCGAGTACTTCGGCGGCACACTGGACGGGGTGCGCCGCCACCTGGACCACCTGTCCGAGCTGGGCGTGGAGGTGGTCTACCTGACCCCGGTCTTCCCCGCGCGCTCCACGCACCGCTACGACGCCTCCACGTTCTCGGAGGTGGACCCGCTGCTGGGCGGCGACCGGGCGCTGCGCGCACTGACGCGGGACGCGCACGAGCGCGGTATGCGGGTGATGGGCGACCTGACCACCAACCACACCGGGGACGCGCACGAGTGGTTCCTGGCCGCGCGGAAGGACCCCCGTTCCGCGGAGGCCGGGTTCTACCTCTTCACCGACCACCCGGACGGCTACGTGAGCTGGCTGGGCGTGCCCAGCCTGCCCAAGCTGGACTACTCCTCGGCCGAACTGCGGCGCAGGGTCTACGGCGCCGACGACTCGGTACTCGTGGACAGGCTGACCGGGGCGGACCCCCTGGACGGCTGGCGCATCGACGTGGCGAACATGACCGGGCGCAACGGCGCGCAGGACCTGAACCGGGAGGTCTCGGGCGAGATCGCCGCGCGGATGCGCGAGGTGGACGCCGAACGCGGCGGGGACGGATCGTGGCTGCTGGCCGAGCACTTCCACGACGCGGGACCGGACACCCACCACGACGGGTGGCACGGGGTCATGAACTACGCCGGGTTCACCCGGCCGGTGTGGAGCTGGCTGAACACCGGGCCCGAGGGGGTGCGGTACCTGCGCACGGACTCGCCGCTGCCCCGGACCGGGGCCGAGGAGGCGGTGCGGGCGATGCGCGCGACCAACGCCGGGCTGCCCTGGCGGGTGCTGACGCACAGCGTGAACGCGCTGAGCACGCACGACTCGGCCAGGTTCCGGACCGTGGCGGGCGGCGCCGGGAGGCAGGAGGTCGGGGTGGCGGCGCAGGTGACGCTGCCCGGCGTGCCGTTCCTGTTCGCCGGCGACGAGATCGGCATGGAGGGCTTGGACGGGGAGAACGCCCGCAGGCCCATGCCCTGGCACCGGCCCGGGGAGTGGGACCGGCGGACGCTGGACGCCCACACGCGGCTGCTGGCCCTGCGCCGGGAGCTGCCCGCGCTGCAGACCGGGGGCCTGCGCTGGCTGGACGCGGGGCCGCACCACATGACGTTCCTCCGGACGCTCGGCGGCCAGGTCGTGCTCGTGCACCTGGCCGACGGCCCGCACGAGCCGCTGTCCGCGGCTCTCGGGGACCTGGACGTCTCCGGTCTGGAGGTGGCCGCCCGGGGTGGCGGGGCGCGGGCGCGCCTGGACGGGCGGGTGGAACTGGCGTCGGACGGCCCCGGCTACGTCATCGCGCTCGGAACCTGACCGGAACCCGGCCCGCACACGGCTCCGCCGCACGAACGACCAAGGGCAGGGGAGGTCTCTTGACCGGCTCCACCAGTCGACACAGGACCTGTCTGGAGGAGCTGTTCGGACTCACCGGCCGTCGCGCGCTGGTGGCGGGAGGAAGCTCGGGCATCGGCCGCGGTGTCGCGGATGCCCTGCGACCCCTTGCGGTCCTCCAGCCGCTTGCGTCCCGGTCGAGTCGGTGGAGGCCCGCTGACCCCCGGGGGCGGCCCGGGGACCACCGCCGTGGTCCATGGCGCGCGTCGACTCACCTCCCAGACACCAGGGCGCTACGTTTTGCGAATGCCCGATCACTTGCGGTTGCGAAGCGGCGTGAACCGGGCTCTCACCCGGGCCCGGAACGGTGTCTTGCACCCGGCGAGGAAAACCCTGAGGAGATCCATGGCAGACCCCTTCGAACACGCACGCGCGCTTCGCGCCATGGTCTCCCTCGCCGTGTGCGTGGGGCTGGTCGCCACCGGCTGCGCGACCACCGATGACGGCGACGGCTCCGGGTCGGCCGAGACCTCGGGGTCGACCCCGGCGACCACCACCGGCGCCGGTGGTGCGAACACCGCCGAGGTGGTCGTGCTGTCGGTCGCCGCGCTCGCCGCCACCGCTTACGTGTTCGCCCTGAGACGGGAAGGTGCCACCGCCTCTGAGGCAGTCGACCACTTCCCGGACGACAGGGACCCCACCTCCCTTCCCTGAGCCGAACGCCCCGGAAGGAGCCCCTCCTCCCTCGGTCCGTTCAGCGATCCGACGCCGCCCGGTACCGATCCGCTCCCATCGGCCTCCATCGCACCTGGAACGAAACACGTGCGGGCACGCACCCGGCGAGCGTGGGCCCTTCCCACCATGCCCACCCCAGACCCGGCGTAGTCCCGGGCCTGGGAGATGCGACCCGTGACCGTCCTGTTCGACGGGGTGGTCGGGAGCGCGGACCGGGTCAACGACCTCGGTCGTCCACGGCCGGGGAGCCGAGCGTGCACCGACCAGCACCGCGGTGGCCCCCGAGGGGGCAGGGGGGCGTCCCCTGGTACCGCTGGGACGTTCACCGCACCCGCCTGGAAGACGACCGCGGGTCGAGGGCGCGACCCACGTCAGCGATCCCGCGTACGCGGGCATGGGCGTCCAGGCCTGGTCGACGCCGTCGGGACAGGCCGACCCCGGCTCCCGGGCCGGCTACGCACCCCGGGCCAGGGCGGTGTGGACGTCCTTGGTGATCCGGGTGGCCACGTCGCCGGTCCGGCCGACGAAGTAGAAGTGCTCACCGGGCAGCACGTGCCGCTCGACCGGTCCCTCGGTGTGCTCCTGCCAGGCGGCGAGGCGCTCCGGCGGGAAACCGGGGTCGTCCCGCCCACCGAAGACCGACAGCGGCACCCGCAGCGGCGGGGCGGCGGGATCCGGGCACCAGGTGTCGACCAGCCCCAGGTCGGCGCGGAACAGCGGCTCCACGGTGCGCCACTGGTCGGGGTCGGCCAGCGCGCTGGCGGGGATCCCGCCCATGCGGGCCACACCCTCGCGCAGGCGTTGCGAGGACAGCAGGTGGCGGGGCTCGTCCCGCTCGGGCCCGGGCGCCGGGCTCCACGCGGACACCCCGAGCCAGGCGGGCCGGTCCGGGCCCCGGGCTGCCAGCAGGTGGGTCAGTTCGTAGGCCAGGAGAGCGCCCATGCTGTGGCCGAAGAGCCCGAAGGGGCGGTCCAGTTCGGGGATGAGGGCCTCGTGCAGGTGGCGGGCCAGTGCGCGGGCCTCCCGGAAGGGCTCGGACCGCTTCGGACGCCCTCGCCCCGGTGCCTCCACCAGGCACACCTCCCAGTCGGACGGGAAGTGGCGCAACCACGGGCGGTAGCTCCGGGACGACCCGCCCGCGTGGTGCAGCAGGAAGAGCCGGAAACGGGCGTGGGGGACGGGTCGGGGCCGGATGAGGACGCCCTCGTGCACTGCTCTCTTCCTCACTGTCCGTATCCGTCAGGGGCCGTGGAGCCATCGGAACAGGGCAAACTTACCAGTCAGTAGTACCGACGGGTAACAACGGTGTCCCCCTTGTACCCGCCTCCGGGCCTGACGCCCGCGTGGCCCCCTCCGGGAGACTCCGCCGCACGGACCCGTGTGATGGCCACGAAGCCGTCCGCGCCTTCTTCGTTGCCCGCGGGCCAGACCTGTGACGATGCGCCACCATGCCGACATTCGCAAACCGAGGCGATCCACCGCAGTCCTTTTCGAAGCCAGTCAGTGGTGGACGCACGCACTTCCCGGCCCACGACCACCCGGCTCGGACAATGTCGGACGGCACGGAACCGCGACTACGAAGTTTCTTCCCTTTTGCCTGGAACATCCGGCAGTATCTCGTTAATAGGTGTATGTCCTGTTTCCTGGCTCACCTCACCAAGTCACGTACGCCTGGTCGCGTAGGGTCACAGGCTCCACCGAAATACACGAGGAGAGCACATGGACCCGATCCGCACCACGACGTCCACCGCCGCGACCTTGGCCTGCGGCGCCACTCTCGCCCTGGGCACGGCCGCACCGCCTTCGCCGAGGACCCGGTCCGCCGCCACCGCCGGATGTGGACTGCGGCGACATCCCGAAGAGCAGCTTCGAGGCCAGCGAGGGCGGCCCGCACCGTTTCGACGCCGACGACGGCATCGGCTGCGAGGAGGGTGAAGGCGCCACCTCTCCGAGCACGACTGCGCCGGCCCTCCTCACCCGGGTCGCGTAGCAACCCATGTGTTGACCGGGGATGATCGGAGTCCAGAACCACCCGAAACGGGCACGAACCACGCGACGGGACCAGACCAGCGCGAACACCGAAACCGATCTACTTCCTGACCAGCGGAAACACGGGGAAGGAGGATGGTCGGTCCGGGATCCGGCACTCCGACCGAGCGCCGGATCCCGATCACGCTTCGCCCTCGCCGCGGGCGCTGCGCGGTCCGGCCGGAGGCCCGGCGGTCATCCGGCGGAGGGCCTACCGGCCGGGGCGGGACGGTAGCAGAGGCGGACCACGCCCGAAGGGAAGGTCGTGGTGGCGGTGAGCTCCAGCCGGACGGGGCCGATGTCGTCGAAGATCCGCGACCCGGTCGCCCACAGGTAGGGGCTGACATTGAACCAGAACTCGTCGACCAGACCGTGGGCGATGAGGTCGCGGGCCAGTTCGCCGGCGCAGGGGACGATCAGGTTGCCGTCGTGTTCGTCCTTGAGTGCCCGCACGGCGTCGTCGAGGTCTCCGTCGAGCAGGGTGGAGTTCCACTCCAGCGGTGCGCTCAGTGTCCGGGAGGCGACGTACTTGGGCATGCCGTTCATCCGGGCCGCATACGCCTCGAACCCCGGAACGTCGGCGAGCTCGGGCCAGGCCTTGGACAGCCCCTCGTAGGTCTTGCGTCCGAGCACCATGGCGTCGGCCGCCTGCCACATCTCACGCCCGGCCCGCATGCTGTCGGGGTCGGTGACCAGCCACCCGCCGTGCGACTCGGGCGCCGGTGCCTCGAAGGCGCCGTTGACGGTCATGCCGGTGTTGATGATCAGACGTCCCACGAGATGCTCCTAGCGGTGCTGTTGGAGTCGTGTGTTTGCGCGGTGAGGGCCGCCGCGAGCTTGTCGAGGCTCTGGCCGAAGCCGATCTCGATACCTGCGATGAAGTCCGCGGAGTCGACCGTGCTGTCGGTGATCCGGTAATGGACGTCGAGGTCCGTGCCGGTGTCGGCGGGCCGGAGGCCGAGGTCGACGTGGGCGGTGAAGGCGGGGCCGCCGTCGGCGAGCACGGGGGAGAGCCGGTAGGCGAGGCGCTCCCCGGGACGCACCTCGTCGACGACTCCCTCCGCGTGCCCGGCGACCGGGTCGGAGCCTTCGGTGTCCTCGGCGTCGCGGTACTCGAGGACGATCCGCCCACCCGGTCGCGCCTCGAAGACGAGCTCGCAGACGCGCAGGTCGTCGGGTGTCCACCATCGGGTGAGCAGGAGGGCCTCGGTCAGGTGGTTCCACACCAGCCCGGGGCTGCCGGGCAGCGACCGCCGGAATCTGAACGAGCGGGCGTCGGCCCACCCCGGCTCCGTGGCGGCGAGCCGTTCCGTGTGCAGGCTGAGTCCGTAGCGGTCGTAGGTGGCGTGCGAGCCCTCGGCCCGGTCCGCGGTTGCGGCGAGCCGGTCGAGTTCGGCGGCCAGGTCCCGCAGGGGAGCGGACCGGAGCGCGTAGATACGGCGCCGGCCGGAGCGCTGACAGGTGAGGAGGCCGGCGCGCTCGAGGGTTTGCAGGTGCTTGGTCGTCTGCGGTTGGCGTGCTCCGGTGAGCTGGGCGAGGACGCCGACCGAGCGGGGCCGCTCGGCCAACAGGCTCACGAGCCGCCAGCGGGCCGGGTCGGCCAGCGCGGAGAGGAGTACGTCCATGGAGAGAAATATTCTCCATGGAGAATATTCGTGTCAAGGAATATCTTGGTCCGTTCGGGCGGATCCGGGGTCCGCCGGCCATACGGCGGTCTGCTCCTCGCCGTCCTTGGTGGCCGTCGGGCGCCGCGCCGCCCGACGGGCTGAGATACGCACGCGACTCAGGATCATCGATCTCCGAGGCTCTTCGTGAGCACACAAGACCAGCGCCAGAACCCGTGTTCGTGCTCGTCGACGGGAAAACCACTCGCCGAATCCGGCCGCGTACCGGCACACTGGGTGGCTTCTCGCCCATGGAGGAGGTTCGATCGGTCCGCGTGTACCGCCCCCGTCCCTACGCCACCGGGGGTTCCGGCTCTTCCTGGTCGGCAGGTGCGCCGGCGAACTCGGTTCGGAGATGTTCCCCGTCGCCATGGTGGGCCTGGTCCTGGCCGGGCACGGCCCCCTCGTCCTCGGCCTGGTCCTGGGCGCGCGCGGCGTCGCGGGATCCCTGTGCGTCCTGCTCGCGGGTGCCCTGCTCAGCAGGGTCCGCAAGTCCACCGCGCTGGCCGTCGACGGTCTGGTCCAGGCCGCGGTCATGCTCGTCCTCGCCCTCGGCCCCGACACGGCCGCCTGGCTCCTCGGAACGGCACTGCTCAGCGGCGCCGCCGGCTCCGTGAGCGAGCCCGCCGCCGGCTCGGCCGTGCCCCTGCTGGTTCCCGGGGGACACCTCCAGGAGGCCAACGCCCTGCGCAGCGTCGTGGGCCGCACCATGGGCGTCACCGGCCCCGCGGCGGCCGGTGTCCTGCTCACCGCCCTGGAGGCGCGGACGGTCCTCCTCGTCATCGCCGGAGCCTTCGCCGCCGGCGCCGCCGCACTGCTGCGCGTCCGCGAGGAGGCGCCCGGCCCCGACCGGGCCGCGCAGCCGATGGGCGTGAACCTCCGCGCCGGGCTCCGCGAGGTGGTACGGCGACCCTGGGTGCTGGCGATCATCGCGGTGGCCACCGTGCAGGCCCCGGCCACGCTCGCCCCCGGGTTCACCCTGCTGCCGATCGTGGTCGCCGACGCCTACGCCGAACCCGTCTACGGGCTGGCGCTGTCGTGCATGTCGGCGGGCCAGCTCCTGGGCGGGCTGGTCGCCGCCCGCTGGAGCCCCGCGCGCCCCGGCCTGGTGTCCCTGGCGGGGGTGCTGGCCTACCCGCTGGTCCTGCTGGGGCTGGCCGCGACCGTGCCCGCCTGGCTGCTGCTGACCGGTTACACCGCCACCGGCACGGGTTTCATGCTCTTCGGCGTGTACTGGTACACCGCCCTGCAGCGTGCCATCCCGCGGGACCTGATCAGCGTGGTCATCGGCTTCGACCAGGTGGGCAGCTTCGGACTCGAACCGGTCGGCTACGCGGTGGCCGGCACCCTGGCCGAGACGGTCGGCCCGCGCCCCGTGCTGGTGGGCGCCGCCGTGGTCGGTCTGCTCACCACGCTCGTCCCGCTGGCCGTGCCGGGGGTCGCCCGCCTGGCCGACTCCCCCGCCGCGGCGGCCGTGCGCTGACCCCCGCGCGGGGCCCGGATCGGCCGGAGGCGGCCGGCGCCCTTCGCGGCGGCCCTCAGGCCGAGTGGTCGACGCGTCCGCGCAGCCATCCCAGGGCGGCCGCCGCGGAGTCGCGCACTCCCCCGGCCGCCCCGCGCAGGCGGCGGCGCCACGCGGGCACCGCGGGAACCTCCTCCGTCTCCACCGGCAACGCCGACCCCGAGTCCTCGGCCAGGGCGACGCGCTCGCGCAGACGCTCCCTGACCTGCTCGGGCGTGTAGGCACGGCGCTGCCGCTGGTCCCGGACGATCACCGCACCGGTTGCCGCGACACCCACGAAAGCGGCCACTCCAAGGGCCTTCCACCAACGCATGTGCCTAGGCTAGCGGTGTGGCAGACACGAGCATGTCCCTGAGCGAGGCGCTGGAACTCACCCGGACCGGTGACGTCTGGGTCTTTCGAGGCACCAGCGTGGCGGACCGCGCCATCCAGATCACCACCAACAGCCCCGTCAACCACGTCGGCATGTCCATCGTGGTCGACGACCTGCCACCGCTGATGTGGCACGCCGAACTCGGCCGCTCCCTGCCCGACGCGTGGACCGGAAGGCACCAGCGCGGCGTGCAGCTGCACGACCTGCGCGACGCCGTCATGGTCTGGGGGCGCAGGTACGGCCAGCGCGGCTGGCTGCGCCAACTCGACCCCGAGGCGGACGGCGCGATGGAGGACGCGGCCCTGCGCACCGTCGCCCGGCTCGACGGCACCCCCTTCCCCTCCACCGCCCAGCTGGCCGCCCGCTGGGCGCGCGGGCGCCTGCCCCTGCGGCGCCTGCCCTTCGGCGGCCGGTCGCGCAAGCACGTCCTGGAGACCGCCTACTGCGCGGAGGTCATCGCCCTGACCTACGAGGCGATGGGGCTGTTGCCCGGTGGGAACCGCCCCGGGTACTACGACCCGGGACGGTTCTGGAGCGGTGACGACCTGCGTCTGGAGGGCGGGGCGTCCCTGGGCGGGGAGATCCGCGTGGACCTGCCCGCCGACTGAGCGGCGCCGCCCCTCGCCGGTCAGCCGAGCCGGAAGTCGGCCACCCGGATCGGCGTGGAGGGGCCTGGCCCGGCCTCCTGGTAGAAGACGGACAGCACCCCCTCCGAGGCCACCCGGGACTCGTCCACCAGTACCTCGCCGAAGGCGTCGATGTCCGAGCCGTCGTGGACCATGGTCCACTCGCTCCATCCGGTGTCGGCGGTGGCGGCCATGATGCGGCCGAAGGGCATGACCACGTAGGCCGTGTCGTCGGCGGTGAGCACCAGCCGGGAGCGGCCGAAGGCGTTCAGCGGCTCGGGCAGTTCCACCTTGTGCCACGTCCCCGCGTCGTCCCGGTGCAGGTGGAAGGTGCGCCCCTGCCGCCTGCGGTCGTCGACGAAGTCGGTCGAGCAGTGCCCGAAGCGCCCGGGCCGGTAGCTGATGACCACGTGCGGATTGCCCGCCGAGTCGACCGCCTGGGACTCCTGGTTCATGAGCGCGTAGTTCGGCGGCAGGGGGTCGACGACGTGACCGCGGGTGTCCACGGACACCCGGTGCGGGGTCCCGGTCACCGCGGCGACGGCGCCGCCGCCGGTGCGCCAGGTGCGTCCCCCGTCGTCGCTGTAGACGTATCCGGTGTCGTGGTTGGACAGCCCGCCCGGGTGGCAGAGGACGTCTCCTCCGGCCGCTGCCTCGCGCCAGGTGAAGGAGGCGTGCAGCCGCCCGTCGTCGCCGTACCCGATCCCGTGCAGGTACATGTTGCGGCTGTCGCTCACCGCCCCGTTGGCCTCGTAGGTTCCCTCCGGCGAGGACCAGGCGCCCAGGTGGGTCCACTCCCCGCCGGAGTACTCGGCGAGCTCCTGCGTCCCGTCGCCCGATCCGCCGGTGCGGTAGGCGAACTGGAGTCCGCCGTCCGGTGTGGGGACGAAGCGGGGGTAGGTCATCGCGCCGACGTCCAGGCCCGCCAGGTCGCGCCGGACCGGTTCGAAGGAGTCGGCGCGCCAGGGCGCCTCACCCGTGACCAGGCCCGGGGCCGACCTCGTGTAGAAGACCGGGGTGTTGTGGGTGTCCATTCCCACGTGCAGGCGCCCGTCCTCGGCGGAGACGCCCAGGGAGATGGAGTTGTGCGAGTCGTCGACCGTGAGCCGGTGGGGCAGGCGGACGGTCCGCCACTCGCCGCCGCCTCTGTCGAGGGAGCGGCGCGCGAGGATGGCGTGGCGGTCCTCGGTGTACCAGGCGGCGTACTGGAAGCCGCCGTGGGTGAGGATGCCCGACTGCTGGTAGGAGCCGTTGTTGACCAGGCCGTCGTAGGAGACGAAGTACAGGGCGTTCTCGTCCAGGGTCCGGCCGCCCAGGGGCGTGGCCGAGGGAGCGCCGGCCACGGCGGCCGTGTCGGTGGGTACGGCGGCGGCCGCGGTGGCGGCGCCCGGGCCGACGAGCGCGGCGGACAGTGCCAGCGCCAGCGCGCCGGGCACGGTGGTGGTCAGGGTACGCAGCGGTGAGCGGGGGGTGGGGGGCAAGGCGGTACCTCTCCGGTGGGGGTCAGGCCAGGTGGAAGATCTCGGTCAGCGGGACCATGCCCTCGTCCGGGCGGCCGGGCAGGTTCTCGAAGAAGGGCGCCATCTCGGCCTGCCAGCGGTCGTTGACCTCGGTCCTGGCCATCTCCTCCCGGGCACGGTCGAAGTCCTCGGTCTCCAGGTAGCCGACGACCATGCCCTCCTCGGTGCAGAACAGCGAGTAGTTGTGCCAGCCGGTGGCGCTGAGGGCCTCGCGCATCTCCGGCCAGACCTCGGCGTGGCGCTCCCGGTACTCGGCGAGGCGTTCCTTCTTGACCTTGAGGATGAAGCAGACGCGCTGCACGGGCGTCCTCCTGATACGTCGGATGTGATGCGTGGGATGGTCGGGACCGGCCAGAGCACTACGGACCGGGTCGGGAGCGGGCAGAGCGATACGCAACTCATGCGGACGGGGCGGGCGGGGTGTCCCCGGCCCGCCCCGCACACGTCGGGGCCGTGCGCCGGCCCGGGGCGGTCCGGATCAGAAGTCGAAGTCGTCCACGTTCTCGGCGTCGAAGACCTGCGGCGGGCCGAGCACGATCTCCCGGTCGGTCTCGAACGTGAACTCTCCCAGGTCACCGGCCGTGAAGGTCTCGCCCTCGGCACCGGTGATCTGCCCGGCCTTGAGCGCCGCGCCGGTGTACCCGGCCAGGTAGCCCAGGTCGTGCGGGTTCCACAGGGCGAACTGGTCGACGGTTCCGTCGTGCACGAACTCGCGCATCTGGTTGGGGGTGCCCAGGCCGGTGACGGCGACGTCCCCCTTGTACTCGGAGTCGCTGACGTAGCGGGCCGCCGCCGCGATCCCGACCGTGGTCGGCGAGACCACGCCGTCCAGGTCGGGGTGGGACTGCATGAGGCCCTGCATCTCCTGGAAGGACTCCAGGTCGTCGTCGTTGCCGTAGACGGTGTCGACCAGCTCCAGGTCGGCGTACTCCTCCTCCTTGAGCACCTCCTCCATCGCCGCGATCCAGGCGTTCTGGTTGGTGGCGTTGGGGGTGGCCGACAGCACCGCGAAGGTGCCCTCGCCGCCCAGGTCCTCGGAGATCATCTCGACCAGGGTCCGGCCGATGAGCTCGGTGGAGGACTGGTTGACGAACACGTCGGTGCAGTTGGCGTCGGAGTCGTAGCCGACGATGACCGCGCCGTTGTCGCGGGCCTCGTTGAGCGCCGGGCAGACCGCGTCGGGGTCGTTGGCGGCGATGACGATGGCGTCGCTGCCCGCCTGGCTGGCGGCGTTGATGTACTCCACCTGGGAGTCGGCCGTGGCCTCGGTGCCGCCGCGCTCGGTGGCCGTTCCGCCGACCTCCTCGACGGCCTCGGTGCCGCCCTGGTTGACGATCTCGAAGAACGGGTTGTTGAGCTGCTTGGGCAGGAAGTCGATCTTGAGACCCTCGGGGATCTCGGCGTTCGGGTCGGCGGTGCCGGTCGGGCCCGCGTTGTCCTCCTCCTGCGCGTCCTCGATGGTGGTGCCGCCGCATGCGGCGGTCATCAGCACGGCGAACGCGGACGCGGCCAGGAACAGGTGGCGTGGACGGGGTTCGGTCATGGTGCTTCTCCCTTGGTGGGGGCGGACGCGGCGGACGGCGCGGGCGCCGCTGCGGGGGACCCGGGGTCGGGTGCGCGCCTGGCGCGGACCCGGGCCACGAGGTTGGGGGTGACGACGGAGGCGATGAGGATCAGGCCGGTGACGATCTGCAGGACCTCGCTGCTGATGCCGAACAGCTGGAGGGCGTTGCGGATGGCGCCGAGCAGCACCACGCCGCTCATCACGCCGAGGACCGAGCCGATCCCGCCGAAGATGGACACGCCGCCGAGCAGGACGGCGGCCACCACCTGCAGCTCCAGGCCGAAGGCGGTGTCGGCGCGCGAGGTGCCGTACTGCAGGGTCCAGAAGACCCCGGCGCCGGAGGCGACCACGCCGCTGAGCGTGAACAGCCAGAACTTGGTCCAGCGCACCGGCACCCCGGCGAAGCGGGCGGCCTCGTCGTTGTTGCCGATGTCGAACAGGGACCGGCCGAAGGCGGTGGCGTGCAGCAGCACCCCGAAAAGCACGGCCAGGGCCAGGATCGCCACGGCGATCCACGGCAGGCCCTCGACGCCCAGGAAGGGCGCGCGGGCGCCGCTGATCCAGCTCTGGGGGTAGCTGGCCACGGCGCGGTCGCCGAGCAGCACGTAGGCCAGGCCCCGGTACAGGGCCATGGTGCCGATGGTCACGGCCAGGGACGGCAGTCCGCACACGGTGACCAGGAACCCGTTGAGGGCCCCCAGGGCCGCGCCGACGGCCAGGCAGATCCACAGGGCCGTCTCGATGGGCACCCCGGCCTCCCAGAGCACGCCCAGGGTGGCGCTGGTCAGCGCCAGCGTGCTGGCCACCGACAGGTCGATCTCGCCGGTGATGACGATGAGCGTCATCGGCAGGGCCATCAGGGCGATGGCGGCCACGCTCAGCACCAGGAAGTCGATGTTGCGCGCGGTGGCGAACATGTCCACGAGCAGCCCGGCCGCCAGCAGGGTGACCACGAGCGCTCCCACGACCGGCGCCTCGCGGGCCGAGAGCAGCGACCGGATCCGGTTCGCGGGACGTTCCCGCTCCCGGCTCGGGGCCTCCTTGGGGCCCCGGTCCGGAGCGGGCGCGGTGACGGTACGTTCAGGCGCCACGGGCACCTCCTCCTCGAAGCCTGCGCGCGGTACGCAGCGCGAGCAGCCGGTCCAGCCCGATGGCGGCCAGGATGAGCGCACCCACCACGGCCTGGTGCCAGAACTGGTTGATCTGCCAGATGGGCAGGGCGGCGGTGATGGTCGTGAGCAGGACCGCGCCGAGCGCGGCGCCGTAGACGGTGCCCACGCCGCCCGCGATGGCCACGCCGCCGACCACGGCCGCGGCGACGACCTGGAGTTCCATGCCGGTGCCCACGGTGGAGTCGACGGTGCCGTAGCGGGCGGCGAACAGCACGCCGGCCAGCCCGGCCAGGGCGCCGTTGGCGGCGAAGGCCAGGGTGATCCGGCGCGCCGCGGGGATGCCCGACAGCCGTGCGGCGTCGGGGTTGGAGCCGATGGCGTACAGCTCCCGCCCCGAGCGGTAGCGGGCGAGGTAGAAGCCCACGGCGGCGACCACGGCGATGGCGACCGCGGCGGGCAGGGGCACTCCCAGGACGCCGAAGCGGCCCAGGAGCAGGAAGGTGTCGGGCATGTCGTGGGCGTTGACCTGTTCGCCCCCCGCCCACCAGTGGTTGAGGCCGCGGTAGGCGTACAGGGTGCCCAGGGTGACGACCAGGGCGGGGACCTGGACGGTGGTGACCAGCAGGCCGTTGAGCAGCCCCGCGACCAGGCCGATGAGTACCCCGGCGAGCATCGCGACGGGGACGGGCAGGCCGGGGAAGGTCACGAAGAGCAGGCCGGTTCCGAAGGCCGACAGCCCCATGACCGAGCCGACCGACAGGTCGACGTTGCGGGTGATGAGGACGAGGGCCTGGCCGACTGCGAGGACGGACAGGACGGTGGCGCCCAGGAACAGGTCGCGTACGCCCTGGCTGGACAGGAACCCCGGGTTGTACGCCCAGGTGGCGGCGACGAGGATCACCACGGCCAGGAGCACGCCGAGTTCGCGGAACTGGATCCTGCGGCGCGCGGGGCGGGCCCCGGCCCGGGGCGGCGCTTTGGCGGCGGAGGTCTCGGGGGCGGCGCTGGGTGCGTTCATCAGGCGGCCTCGCTCGGTCGCTGTCCGGTGGCCGCGTACATGACCGACTCCTCGTCGGCCCCGTCGCGGTCGAGTTCGGCGGTGACCCGGCCCTCGTGCATGACCAGGACCCGGTCGGCCATCCCCAGGACCTCGGGGAGTTCGCTGGAGACCATGACGATGGCCAGCCCCTGGCCCGCCAGGGTGGAGAGCAGGCGGTGGACCTCGGCCTTGGTGCCCACGTCGATGCCGCGCGTGGGCTCGTCCACGAACAGCACGCGGGGCTCGGTGGAGAGCCACTTGGCCAGGACGACCTTCTGCTGGTTGCCGCCGGAGAGGGTGGAGACCGAGTCGGCGAGCCCGCCGAACTTGAGGTTGAGGCGCTCACCCCACTCCCGGGCCGAGTCGCGTTCGGCGCTCCGGCGCAGCAGTCCGAGCCGGCTGAGCGGCCGCCGGCGGGTGGCGGTGGCGTTGCGCTCGATGGAGGACTCCATGACCAGACCCTGCTGGCGGCGGTCCTCGGGGACCAGGGCCACTCCGGCGGCCATGGCGGCCCTGGGCCTGGCGGGGGGCAGGGGCCTGCCCTCCACGCGCACGGTGCCCGCGTCGTAGCGGTCCACGCCGAACACGGCGCGGATGACCTCGCTGCGTCCGGCTCCGACCAGTCCGGCCAGGGCGACGATCTCCCCGGCGCGCACCTTGAAGGACACGTCGGTGAACACGCCGTGGCGGGTCAGGCCGTCGACCTCCAGGACGGTCTCGCCGCGCTCGGCGTCCTCCTTGGGGTAGAGGCTGGCGACCTCGCGGCCGACCATGCGCCGCACCACGGTGTCCACGTCCAGGTCGGCTGTGGGGTCGCAGGAGACGAACGCGCCGTCGCGGACCACGGTGATGCGGTCGCACAGGGCGAAGACCTCGTCGAAGCGGTGGGAGATGAACAGCAGCGCCGCACCGGAGTCGCGCAGTGTGCGGGCCACGGTGAACAGGCGCTCGGCCTCCACGCCGGACAGGGCGGCGGTGGGCTCGTCCATGACCAGGACCCGGGCCTGGCGGGTGAGGGCCTTGGCGATCTCCACGAGCTGCTGGTCGGCGATGGAGAGTCCGCGCGCGGGACGGTCGGGGTCCATGTGGACTCCGAGGCGTGTGAAGACCTCCTCGGTGTCCCGGCGCATGCGCCCGCGGTCGATGGTGCGCAGGCGGGTGCGGGGCTGGCGGCCGATGAAGATGTTCTCGGCCACCGACAGGTCGGGGAACAGGGTGGGTTCCTGGTAGATGACCGCGACCCCGGCGCGCTGGGCGTCCACGGGCGCGGCGAACTCGGTGGGACGTCCGTCCACCAGCACCTGCCCGCCGTCAGGCCGGTGCACCCCGGCGATGGTCTTGACCAGGGTGGACTTGCCCGCCCCGTTCTCACCGACCAGCGCGTGGATCTCTCCGGAGCGCAGTTCCAGGGACAGCCCCCGCAGGGCCCTGACGCTCCCGAAGGACTTGGTGACGTCGATCAGGGCGAGGGGTGGGGGGACCTCTGCTGGGTCCACGTGCGCCCTCCTTCTCCGGTACCGGTTCGGCCTTGTTGCCGAACCTGGCAAAAACGTTTTAATATGAAGTGGATGTTAAGTGCCACACATCCTACCGTCAAGAGGATCACCAAGAATTCGCAGGTATCGCACCGGTAACGGACGTGGTGTCGGGCCGGAGCGAGCCGCACACGAGGGGTCGTCACGCCTGTGGTTCGCGAAAGTTATTGACACGTTTCAATCGGGGTGTGAGCATGAGGCACCCGGCCCCGGGACCGTGTACGCGCCCTGAGGATCACGGCCGGGTCAGTACGATGCGACGCGTTGTCACCCGACCGCCCGTCCGCACACGCCCGGGAGAAGCCCCTTGTCCAGCAGGTCCCGATCCGCCCGCCGCGTCGTGGGTATCACCGAGGTCGCCCGGCACGCCGGGGTCTCCCCCGGCACCGTGTCCAACGTCCTCAACCGCCCCGAGCGCGTCGCCGAGGCCACCCGGCTCAGGGTCGAGGCGGCCATCGCCGAACTCGACTACGTCCGCAACTCCTCCGGCAGCAGCCTGAGGTCGGGGCGCAGCGCGTCGGTGGGGCTGCTCGTCCTGGACGTCACCAACCCCTTCTTCACCGAGGTGGCGCGCGGCGTGGAGGACGAGGCGGCCGAGTCGGGGCTGGCCGTGGTGCTGCTCAACTCCGCCGAGGCCCGCGAGCGCCAGCAGCGCAACGTGCGCCTGCTCGCCGAGCAGCGCGCGGCCGGGGCCGTGGTGATGCCCGTCGACGACGACCTCTCGGATCTCGTGTGGCTGAGCCGTCAGGGCACCTCCTGGGTGGCCCTGGACCGGGGCGACGTCGCCGAGGACGTCGGGTGCAGCGTCAGCGTGGACAACCACGCCGGGGGCATGGCCGCCGGACGGCACCTGGTCGGGCTGGGACACGAGCAGGTCACCTTCCTGACCGGACCCTTCGCGATCGAACAGGTGCGTCGCCGCCACGAGGGGCTGCGCGCCGCCTTCGAAGAGGCCGGGATGGACCCCGACGCAGCGGTGCGGGTGGTCGAGCTGCCCCTGCTCAACCCCGCGCAGGGCGAGCGGGCCGTGGACAAGATCCTGGCCGGCGGGCCGCGGCAGCGCCCGCAGGCGGTGTTCTGCGCGAACGACCAGTTGGCGCTCGGCGTGATGAAGGGCCTGGGCCGGCGCGGCCTGCGCGTGCCCGACGACATGTCGGTGGTCGGCTACGACAACGTCGACCTCGCCGACCTGGTCCATCCCGGGCTGACCACCGTGGCCCAGCCCAAGTACGCACTGGGGAGGGCGGCGATGCGGCTGCTGGACTCGGAGCTGAACGAGGCCGAACACGTCCACGAGCGGGTGCTGTTCACGCCCGAGTTGGTGGTGCGGGGTTCCACGGCCGTCTACCGGCCCTGAGGCCCGGGGCGGGCCCCGTGCCGGTCCGGGTTCCCGTTCCGGCCCGGACGCCGCCCCGGGTTCGTCCGGCCCAGGCCCCGCGCTCCAGCAGCGTGACGGAGAGGACCCCCGCTCCAGCAGGTGGAGCGGGGGCGCGTGTTCAGGAAGGGACGAGGGTGGGAGGTGCTACCTCCGGCCGGGCACCGGAGTGACCGGAAAGGTCCGCTCGCGACGGTCGAAGCCGAGGTGGCCCGCTTCCCGGTTCTGGCCGCCCCGAACATCCGCCCCGTCCTGGCGCTCACAGACCTCGACACGGTGAGGCGGGTTCTCACTGTGATGCGCCTTGCGCCAGGCGTTCGGCGGCCTCTCCCGTGGCTTCGCGGAGCGGTCTGGCCGCGATGGCGCCGCGACGCAGCAACCGACGGCCGCGCCGGACCGAGGCCCGGCACGGCCGTCGTCACCTCACACGGCCCGCTCCTCGCCAGTCCTCGGTCAGCCCCGTATGTTGGGGAACTCACCCATGTACACCTGGGACAGGTCCCGGTCCTTGAGGACGCCCTGGTAGGCGTGGACGTCGTCGATGTCGCCGGTCCAGTGATGGGTGTTGGAGCCGCCGTGCTGGGCGCTGCCGATCCGGAGCGGGCCCTCGGCGTGCCAGGCGTGGTCCACCGCCACACGGGACTCCTCGAAGCCGTTGACGTAGAGCACCAGTTCACCGCTGGTGTGGTCGTAGACCCCCGCCAGGTGGGTCCACTCCCCCAGGCGGGCGGCCGTGCTGGAGTAGGCGTAGGTCCACCCGGTCGATCCGGAGGTGGGGGCGTCGTCGTGGGGGGCCGTCTTGAACACCCACGCCCCCCGGGACCCCTGGTAGCCCAGGTGGAAGGCGCTCTGGAACTCGCCGACCTGGCTGAGGGCGGTGGTGTCGACGCCCTCGCCGGTCTCGTCCAGGCGCACCCAGGCCGCGACGGTGAAGCTGCGGTCGGTGCGCAGGACGGGCCCGGGCGCCTCGATGTACTCGTCGGCGCCGTCCAACCGCACTCCGGGAGAGAAGGTGATGTCGTTCTCGGCGGTGTTCCACGCGGTGCGGGGGTCACCGTGCAGGGTGGCGTCGATTCCGTGGTCGGTGGCATCGGCCACGGTCGTGCCGTCCCACTCGTCGAGCTTCCACCGGCCCTCGGTCGCGATCGGGCGGTTGGCCAGGCGCCACACCTCGGAATCGGTCTCGGAGTCGGTCACGGTCTCGTCCGGGACGATGCGGTCCCACACCCGGATGTCGTCGAGGGCGCCGGGCCAGTGGTGGTCACCCGTGCCCTGGGACAGGGCGCGTCCGATGGCGAGGGGCCCCTGGGCGTTCCACGGCCCGGAGTGGGTGTCCGTTCCCTGTTCGACGCCGTCGACGTACAGGGTGATCTCGCCGGTCTCGTCGTCGTGGGTGCCCAGCAGGTGGGTCCACACCCCGACCTCGGCGGAGGCGGTGGAGGTGGCCGCGGTCCACTCCCGGGAACCGTCCCGGTACCCGTCCTCGGGGGGACATCTTGAACACCCACTGGCCGGTGTCGCCCTGGTAGCCCAGGTGGAAGGCGCTCTGCTGCGTGCCCTCCTGGGCGACGGCGATGTGGTCGTCGTGGGCGCGGTCCAGCTTGACCCACGCCGAGACGGAGAAGGACCCGGAGGTGTCCACGGTGGAGTGGTCGGCGGTGATCTCGTCGTGGGGGCCCGGATCGCCGTCGGCGCGGCCGCTGGTGTGCACGGCGGTGCCCTCGAGGCGCGGGGTGGGGTTGGTGTCGGGGTTCTCGGTCGCCCCGACCCGGCCGCGGACCCACTCCACACCGTCGGACAGGGTGGCGCCCTGGCCGGGGTTGGCGATGTCGGCGGCGCGGTCGCCCTGGCCCTCGTCGAAGGCGAAGTGGGCCACCGGATCGCTGGGCGGGGCGACCAGGAAGGAGTAGGCGAGTACGCAGTCGGAGGAGTTGCCGAAGGCGTCCACGGTGCGCGCGTAGATCCAGTTGGGTCCCGCCTGACGCGGGGTGAGGGTCACCGTCACCGGCCCGCCGGGTTCCTCGGGGGCGAGTTCGTGGACGCAGGAGCTGCCGTTGAGGGCGTAGAAGTAGCTCTGGACGTCCTCGTCCCCGTTGCTGGAGAAGGTGAACTCCCCGGGCTGGCCGGGTGAACCGTGGAACTCGTCCCCGGCGGGGTAGTCGGTGGAGGTGACCTCGGGGCCCTCTCCGGCGAGGGCGGGTGTGGACAGGGCAGGCAGCAGGAGCACCGACGCCAGAAGGGCGGCGACGCGTGCCCGAGCACGGCGGGGCATGGCAGGTCTTCCTAGCCCAGGGTGGGGGATCACCTGTCGGGGACCGCGCCGTCGGGACACGGTCGGTGGCTGCCCTGGGACGGGAGGTGAGGCTAACAGGCGTAGGAGAACATCTCCCGAGTAACCCACATCACATCAAGACGCACGCATCGGAGACGACATGGGCACGAACACACCCAGACAGAACCTCGGTTCACCATGGCCACATTCGGCCATGAACTTGACGTTTGGTTCCACGGCGGCTGTCACCAGCACGAACACGCGGCACGGCACCGGAGGCACGCTGTGAGCTCCTCCGGCGCCACCGGGTCCTCCACCGTGCTCGCTGCCACATGCCTCACCACTCCCCCTGCGAGGGGCCCGAACCCTCCCCACGCGGGGAAGCGGGGACTCAGAACGGGTACGCCGCCACCCTGCGCAGCAGCTCGCCGGGATCGACCGTGGAGTTGACCCCGGCCACGACCTCCTCGCTCAGGGGCCGCCCCTCGAAGACGGCGCGCACGGAATCAAGACTGAGGGAGCACTCGTAGTAGTCCTGGAAGTGCTCGTGGTGGTACGCAGCGGGATTCTCATCGCACAGACCGCCCAGCAGCCACCCGGAACCGTCGTCCCGCCCCCCGTCGACCCCGGTGCGCCAGGAGGCGTCCCCGGGCAGACGCCACAACAGGGCGCTCACCGACGACTCGTCGCCGCCGTGGAAGTCGGGATCGGCCAGGAAGGGCGCGAACTCCGCGGGCAGGGCGTCGACCGTCCCCGGCCAGAACTCCTCGTCGTTGGCGTAGGGGCTCGTCTGCGACTCGTGGTCGAAGCAGCGGATGACACCGGCCGTGTCCGAGAGCGCGACGGCGTACTCGTCGCCTCCTCCGTTGCTCATCGTCCCCAGGTCCCACCCCGGCCGCCAGTCGGAGAGGAAGTCGTACTTGCGGTGGCGACCGTCGGGATTGATGAGGAACTCCAGCAGCGCCGTCCTGCGGGACAGGTCACGCGCGGTGGCCGGGTCGGGCAGGTGGCGGGCGGTCTCGGGTGCGTTCATGGGTGTATCGAAGCACGCACCCGTGACAGAGGCCGACCGCGCGTCGCACCGGCGGCCGCGCGGAAGGGGCCCGCGCGGCCGCCCCGATCCCCCGTCAGGGTCCGGACGCGGGCGACATCCCCCTTGGCCCGGCGGGACCGCGGGTCACCGCGGCGGAATGGTCACGGGAGAACAGCCGACCCCGCCGATGTAGTGGGAGCCCCTGATGAACCAGGTGTCCCCGAGGACGGTGTCGCCCGGAGCCACGCACTGGTAGCTCTTGCCCCCGAACACGTCGGTGGTCTCGATGCGGACGGTGGTGTTCCCGCAGTGGCGGTAGACGGCCTTCCCGTTGTCGTTGTCGTTGTAACCGCACGCCAGGGCCGAGGCGGGCGAGGCCATGGTCGCGGTGAGCAATCCCGCCGCGACCGCTCCCCCCGCCAGGACCGACACGTATCGTCGCCACTTACCAGACACAGGCACCCCCGAAGAACAGTGATCATTACCGAGAGCGACAGTACATTCACCCGTGAGCACGGCGCGTTCGTTGGCCGCTTTCGGCCACACGCCATCCGCCGGGTTTGGGGCCCGCCCGGGAGAGCCTCCCGCCTCCGGCCCCGGCCGCCTTCGGCGCGTCGCCGTGCCAGCTCGCGGCGGCGGGCGTTCGGGGGCGGCGGTCGACGGCCCACACGAGCAGGGCGAAACCCGCCGCGATTCCGAGCATGGTGACCCCTCCCCGCGGCCAGTAGATGTGGCTGTCGAGGAGGGACACAGCAGAGGCCAGCAGCAGAACCGAGCCGTAGAGCGTCGTCGGCCCGTGCCGCAGGCAGGCCGCGACGCCCAGGGCGAGGACCCCGGCCAGGAAGGCGTAGGTGCCGACGTGGCCCAACTCGTTGCCGATGCCGTACAGCGGCCGGACCAGCGGCTCCTGGTCACCCTCCACCGCCCACACGAGGGCCCCGGTGGACACCCCCGCGACGGTGTCCAACGCGGTGTAGAAGACCGCGTAGAGGAAGGAGCAGATCCAGACGAGGACGACGGCGGCACCGGGGGCGTCGCGTCCGGGGCCCCCACAGGGGCAGGAGCAGGCCGACGGCCAGCAGGGGGAAGAGCGGGAGCAGGCCGATGTGGAGCCAGGTCCACAGGTCGGCGGTCTGATCGGTGAGGTGGTGGGGGTGGAACAGGCCCAGGACGGCGAGGAGGAGGGGGACGGCGCAGACGAGCGCGATTCTCGCTGGGGTTCGCATGGTCCGAAGGTAGGCCGCCGCCCTGGGCCCTGCCGGGCGTGAGACCACATGGGCCCGGGGCCGTACCAGCACCACCCGTGGCCGGCCCGCGGGCCGGCCACGGGTGCGAGGCCCCGCCCCGCGTCGACGCCCGAGGGCGTGATGCGAAGCTCCACGGACTGCCGGCCTTCTGCCACGACCCCTCTCGGAGACCGTGCCGGCCTGACAAGATGGGAAACCATGTCCTACGACCTTCGCGTGCGTTTCCCCGTCGACGACGAGGAGCTGTCGCGTCTGCACGCAGAAGCCTTCGACCACGGCTACACGCCGGTTCCCTGGGCTGAGCGGCTCCAACGGCACAGCCGCTCGTGGGCGGGGGAGTTCCGTCAAGGACGTCTGGTGGGATTCGTGCACGCGGTCTGGGACGGGGGCGGCCACGCGTTCCTCCTGGACACCGCCGTCGCCCTGGACATGCGGCGCCAGGGTGTGGGCGGCCGTGTCGTGAGGGCCTTGGTCCAGGACCTGGAGGAACTGGGCATCGAGTGGGTGCACGTCGACTATGAGCCCCACCTCGGGAGGTTCTACCGTCAGGCGTGCGGTTTCGGCCCTACTCAGGCCGGCCTGCTCCGTCTCGACCAGGTCGGGACTGAGCGGGACACGGACTGCGACGGCTAGGGCCTCCAGGAGGGGAAGCCACGGCGGTCACCCCTCGACACGGTAGGCGCGGGCCTGGATCCCGTACAGTTCGGCGTAGCGCCCTCCGAGTGCGATGAGTTCCTCGTGGCCGCCCTGCTCGCACACTCGGGCCCCGTCCAGGACGACGATGAGGTCGGCCATGCGCACGGTGGAGTAGCGGTGCGAGACCAGGAGCGTGACGCGGTCCCGGCCCTTGAGGGCTCTGGCACGCTCGGCGTACTGCTCGAACAGCAGGTGCTCGGTCTCGGCGTCCAGGGCGGAGGCGGGTTCGTCCAGAAGCAGGAGCAGAGGGCGGTCGCGCATGTAGCCGCGGGCGAGTGCGACCTTCTGCCACTGCCCCTCGGACAGTTCGGCCCCATCGGCCCAGGTGCTGCCGAGCTGGGTGTCCAGCCCCCGGTCGAGCCGATCGACCAGGCCACGTGCGTCCGCGCGCTCGACGGCCCGGTCGACGGCCTCCGCGTCCTCGGCCCTGGCCAGGTCGCCCAGCCCGATGGACAGCCGCAGCGGGTACTCGAAGCGCGCGAAGTCCTGGAAGGCGCCCGAAAGCCGTTCACGCCACGCGTCGGCCGGCATGTCGGCCAGGGCCGCGTCGTCGACGAGGATCCTCCCGGAGTCGGGTTCGTACATCTTCGCCAGGAGCTTGACCAGCGTGGACTTTCCCGCCCCGTTCTCACCGACGACGGCCACCACCGCTCCCGCCGGAAGGTGGAGCGTGACCTCGTCCAGGACCCGCCGCTCCGTCCCGGGGTAGCTGAACGAGACCCTGTCCAGGGTGATGCCGGCGCGCATCCGTTCCGGTGGGGGGACCTGGCTGCTTTCGGCCGAGCTGGAGGACAGCTCCTCCAGCCACAGCAGGCGGCGCCCTCCCTCCAGCCAGATCGTGCGGAGGAAGTGGACCTGGCTGAGTGTCTGGCCGATGTACTGTGCCAGGCGACTGCCCGCGGTGAGGAGGAGGACGACCTCGGCCGCCGAACCGCCGCCCAGCGCCACCCCGGCGACGGAGCCCGCGAACGCGCAGCCGAAGACCGTGAGCGCGGCCGTCTGCCACGCCGTGGTCGTCCAGCGGACCCGGGACATGGTCCGGTGGCGTGCGGCCCAGGCCTGGTGGCGTCCCGTGCGCACCCTTTCTCTGGCGCGGGCGACGCGGAGCTCACGCCCGGGGGAGGCCTTCGTGCCCAGCAGGAAGAAGTGCCGCGCCAGGCGCTCGTGGTGTCCGGCCCTCTCCTCCAGCGCGTGCTCCACGCCTCCGCGCCAGTGGGAGACCACGGCGGTGGGTACCGCGAACAGGCCCAGCAGGCCCAGCAGAGGGTGGACGGTCATCAGCAGCGCCATGGTCAGGGCCAGGCGCAGGACGGCGCCGACCGCCTGGAACAGGTACTGGTAGACCTCGCTCAGCGTGTCCGCGTGATCGCGGAGCAACTGGACGCGGTTGACGTAGGCGGGGCGTTCGTGGTGATCCAGGGAGGGGATGCCGCTCTGCAGCCGTACCACGTGCGCTTCCATGAACACCGCGGCACGGTCGGCGAAGCGGCGGTCGGCCCTCTCGCTCAGTACGCGCAGCAGCCAGCTCAGGGCGGCCAGCGCGCCCAGGAGCACGGAAGCGGTGATCACGTTGACCTGGTCTCCGGAGGACACCGAGTCCGCGAGCATCGCCAGGACGGCGGCGATCAACACGTCGGGCAGGGCGGCGCCGACCGTCGTGGCGAACGCGACGACGATGAGCCCGGGTGAGGCCGCCCAGCCCAGCCGCAACGTACGGCCCAGCGACCTCCAGGACGAGGGCAGGGGGTGGTCCTCAGTCGGCACTGCCGGCTCCGTCCTGGTCTTCGGTGAACCGCGCGGCCTGAAGACTGAAGAGCCGTGCGTAGGTTCCTCCGAGGGTCATGAGTTCGTCATGGCTCCCGAGTTCCACGACCCTGCCCCGGTCCACGACACAGATCCGGTCGGCGCGTCGGACCGTGGAGAAACGGTGGGAGATGAGGACGGTCGTGCAGCCCCTCGTGGCCTCCAGTACGCGGTCGAAGACCTCGGCCTCGCCGCGCACGTCCAGCTGGGCCGTCGGTTCGTCGAGGACGACCACCCCGGCTCCCCCGCCCACGGCGCACAGGACCCGGGCGAGGGCGACCCGCTGCCACTGTCCTCCGGAGAGATCGGTGCCGTTCTCGTACCCCGGGGAGAGAATCCTGTCGAGGTCGCGCAGGTCCGCGGCGCCGGCGGTCGCCAGGGCTTCGAGGACCTCCTCGGGCGCGGCTCCCGGAGGGGCCACGTTGTCCTTGAGTGAGAGCTCGTAGCGGATGAAGTCCTGGAAGATCGCGCTGATCCGGCGGCGCCACGACTCCAGGTCCAGGTCCCTGAGGTCCGTGCCGTCGACCTCGACCGCCCCGGAGACCGGATCGTAGAGGCGGCACAGGAGCTTCACCAGAGTCGACTTCCCCGCGCCGTTGACACCGACCACGGCCAGCGAACCGCCGGCCGGAACGGTGAGGTCGAGACCGTCGAGGACAGGTGAGGACATGCCCGGATAGGCGAAGGTCACGTCGCGGAACCTGATCTCCGCCGCGGGCATCCCCTCCGCCGTCGCCCGGCCGGAGACCACACTGCGGGCCGCGGGGCTCGAGGACATCGCCTCCTCCACGCGCAGCACCGACACGACCCCGTCGGAGGCCAGGGACAGGGCCCAGTTCAGGCCGCCGAAGGCCAACGCGCTGGCTCCCACCGCCGCGTAGGCGAAGGTGCTCACCTCGCCCAGGCCGATGGCGCCCGAGGCGGCGTCCCGTCCCAGGCACCAGAAGAACAGCCCCCCTGACACCGTCAACGCCACCACCGTCCAGCGCATCGGCTTCCGCCGCAGCCGGGTGGTGTGCCACCGCAGCTCGACGAGGGCCCGGCGCTCCGAGGCGAAGCGGTCCGTCAACCAGCTCGCGAGGCCGAAGAGCCGGATCTCCTTGGCGGCGGGAGAGTCCACCGCCAGCCTGTAGGAGTACTCGGCGCGGCGCTGGGCGTCGAGGACCTCCCCCGTGCCGCGGTCCCACCGGGTGCTCTCACGGAGCAGCCAGTGCGTGGAGAGCCAGGCACCCCCCACCAGGAACGGTGCCCACCACGCGTAGGCGGCCAGGACCACCGCCTGCGCCAGGCCCGAGACCGCCTCCACCAGGCCGCCGGCGATGAAACCCATGGACATGTGCAGGGGCGGTCCGCTCATCCCGAGGTCGAAGTCCCGGGCGGCGGTCAACTCGTCCATGCGCTCGCGGTCTTCCAGGTGCGCGACGCCCTCGGGGGTGCCCGCGGCGACGAGCAGGCGATCGTGTAGACGGTCGGAGACGTGCTCTCCCAGGAGGGAACCGACCTGGGAGTGCAAGGGGGTCAGGAGCTGCATCAGGACGAAGACCACGCTGATCAGGAGCAGCGGTGTCAGCAGCGGGGTGCCCTCGGCGATGGCGCCGATGAGCGCTCCGACCGCCAGGACGAAGCCGGCGGGAAGAATCCCCTGGAACAGGATCAGCGCCCACCACATCGCGGTGAGCCTCGGGTGGGACTTCCATAAGGTGCCGAAGAAAATCCATTCCCTCCGCGCCTTGAGCAGGGCCATCGGTCCGCGCTTTTCAGGGTGCACCACTTCTTCGGCGGCAGGAATGGTCACCCCGTGTACCAGCCTTTCTCTGGGCGGCCCTCGATTGGCAGGAGACTGCTTCGCGCGACTGCCGGGTGTTGAGAGGAAGGCAGCAGGACGCGCCCGCCCTGTCATGAATCGGCGACGTGAAACCTATCTTCGGCTCCGTCGGGGTGTCAACTCAATTTGGCGGGAAAAACCATCTCGTGAGCATCCCTATCACGTAGCTGAACAACCGCGATGGGTACGGGAAGGCCGTCCGCGTCCGCCGTTTCACTACGGGGTCCCGGTATCCTTCGACGAGTCATCGAATACTTCCTTCGACCGTGGCCTGGAGAACCTTACGTACTACCCGCGGTGATCACAGACATGTTGTTCGCGCATTCTTTGATGGGGAAGGCTTCTTCGGTGGTCCCGGAATCTCTGATGGGAGGAAGGGGCTCGGTTGCCGCGACAGCAGATCAGCGTGTCGGCGATGCCGGCGCGGGCCAGGAAGTGCCCGGACCTGCGCCCATGCCGGCGGTGCGGACGGCGGCGTCCGGCCGGCCATGGTGCGCTCGGCCCGCCACCGGTGTCGTCACGGCGCCCAGGCGGCCGCCCCGTCCGGTTGCACCAGGTCGGCGACCGGGCTGACCACGGCGAAGAAGGGTACGTCCATGGGCACGGTGGGCGGGCGAACCGCCGCCATGAGCCGTTCGACGGCCGGCGCCCTCGGCCCGGTCGCCGCGGCGACCGGGCCGAGGAACGCGGCACCGCGGCGGTGCGTCAGACCACCGTGAAGGCGGCGCGGGCGAAGCGCGGGGCGGCCCCGGCGACGGCCTCCGCCTTCGCCAGCGGCCCCGGGACCACACGGACCGCGGGCATCTCGTCGCCGCTCCAGGCCTGCTCCGGCAGCTGCCGCAGCGTCTCGGTCACGTCGAAGGAGAGCCTGGTGCCGCCGGTGTGTGCGGCGTGGGGGCCGACGTTGCCGAAGAACGCCAGGTGTCCCACGAAGGCGGGCCCGGCGGGGTCGGTGTCCGACTCGTCCCCGCCGAGGAAGACGCGGAAGGCGGTACACGGCGCCGCGTCGGCGTGCACCCCCTCGAAGGTGAGCACGACCCGGTCGCCTGGTCCCACCGCGGTCTCGAAGGTGTCCGTGCCACCCGTCTCGCCGCCGGGCGACAGGGTGAGCGGCTCGGCGCCCAGGTGCGTCACCTCCTCGGTGACCGAGAACGTGGGCGCGGTCGCCCCCTGCGGCACTCCGGTGACCAGGAAGGCCGACGGCACCTCGCCGCTGCCCGTGCCGTCGGTCAGCGACTCGTACATGTAGGCGTCCCGGGGAAAGGCGAAGACCGGGCCCTGCAGCGTGCGCTGGTCGCCGTTCTCGTCGCGCAGCAGATAGGGCAGATCGGGGTCGTCGGGCGCGTGCTTCGGGCGCGCATCGGGCCACTGCCAGCTCAGGGGCACCTGGCGCCTGGTCAGCCAGGCGGTCCAGAAGCGGTCGATGTTGGCGTGGTGCAGCCAGAACACCGGGTCCCCGGCGGCCGTCGGCACCGCGCCCATCAGGCCGCCGGTGCTGACGTGCACCAGGTCGTGCGGGGAGCCCTCCAGCGCCCGGGAGAAGCCGACGCGGCCGATCTCCTGGTCCTCCGGCAGCCAGAAGAAGTCCTCCCGCATCGCCACGGCCGGATCGACCTCGTCGAAGGGCATGGGCTCGTCTCCCAGGCAGCGGCCTCCCGTGTCGAACGGCAGGTACAGCGGATTCTCCCCCTCCTCCTGGCCCCGGGGGTCGTGGATCCTGCGCTGCCGGAAGGGCAGCGGGATCCTGCGCCACTCCTCCGAGGCCGCCGGGTCGCCGCCGGACACCAGGTGCGCGTAGTTCCAGTACGGCAGCGCCCAGTCGGCCATGTCCTTCCGGCCCAGCTCGTCGACGATGACGTTCCGTACGATCCGCTCGAAGTAGTACACGTACCAGCGGTGCCAGGGCAGGAAGTACCGGTCCCCGTGCGGGCACTGGCTCCACTCGGGGGGATCGCTGCGCTCCCGCTGGGGCTTGCCGTGCGTGTACCACTGGAACTTCCAGGAGTTCGGCTCGGTCTGCGGCTGCCCCTTCATCCAGCCGACGGCCTTGGCGTACCAGTACAGCTCCGGTGCCCAGGCTCCCGTCCCGGCGTCGAACAGCCCGGCCACGTCCTTGCGTACGAACCGGCTCCGCGCCGGCTGCGCGGCGCCCGCCCGCCACCGCGGCGCGGCCGCGGCGGCCACCTGGGGCAGTCCCGCGACGAGGGCGACGGCTCCCGTTCCCGCGAGCAGGGAGCGCCTGGACACGTTCATGTGGTTCCTCCGGGTGATTCTGGTGACCCCGCGCAGGTAACCGGCGTGCGTCTCCGCTCGCGCGAGGTGAGTACTGACGGCCATCAGGTAATCACGCAGGGAGGTAGTGGGCCGGGCGAAAACACCGGCTCCCGAGAAGAAGGACGCATGGGCTTTGAACTGCGCGAAGGCGGGACCGTGGAGGGCATCGGCCCTGCCGTGGGAGGGCCCCGGCACACGTCCGGAAGGCTCCCGCGGGCCCGAACCGGGCTCTAGTCCGCCGGTCCGGCCGCCCGCGCGACGTGCCCCGCGATCACGCGGTAGGTCTCACGCGCCGCGTCGTCGTGGCTCACGTCGTACCCGTGGTCGCGGCCGCGCACCTCGTGGAGTGCGGCGAGCGCGCCGACCCGTTCGAGCCGCTCGGCGTACCGGACCCCCTCCGCCCGGAGGATGTCGTGCTCGGCGACGACGACCACGGCGGGCGCGACACCGGCGAGGTCGGCCGTGTCCGTGGGAGCCGCCGGGGAGGCCAGCCGGTCCCGGCCCGCCTCCGGGCCCGGGAGGTAGCAGGTGCTGAAGACCTCCCCCATCCAGGGCCGCAGCATGGGCCGGTCCACGGGCGAGTGCTTGTCCTGCGTCCGGACCGTCAGGTCCAGCGACGGATAGTGCAGCACCTGCAGCCTGACCAGGGAACCGCCGTCCTCCAGGTCCAACCGCGCTGCCGCCGCGGCCAGGGCGCCGCCCGCGCTCTGTCCTCCGACGGTCAGCCGGGCGCCGTCCCAGCCGTGGTCGCCGCCGTGGGCCGCCGCCCACCGCACGACCTCGTACGCCTGGCGGGGCGGTGCCGGGAACGGGTGCTGCGGGGCGACCGCGTAGTCCACGTTCAGCACGACGACCCCGGCCTCGGCCGCCAGCGCGCGGCACAGCGGGTCGTCCATCTCCGTCCACCCCAGCACGAAGCCCCCGCCGTGCAGGTTGACGTGCACCGCCGGAGTGCGGGGGCCGGGCTCGGGGCGGTAGACGGTGACGCGCGCCGGTCCGTGCGCGGTGGGCACGGTGAGCGGCTCGGTCCTTCGCGGGTACTCGGGGAGTCTCGCGTGGGCGCGCCGGGTCGCGCGTCGCTCGGCCAGCGACATACCCGCCTGCATCGAGCGGGCCACCAGGCGCGCCACCCGCGGCCGCCTCATGATCGTCATGGCGAGCCACGCTACCAGCGGCGCCGTTCGGACACCCCGGCGGTCCCGGGCGGTGGCCGCCGCCCGGGACCGCTCTTCCTACCTCGCCCTCGGGTACCGGGCCCCGGGGACCTCCACGCGCGCCCAGTCGGTGTCCGAGCCCAGGTGGAAGCTCGGATAGGCCGGCTGGTTGTAGCCGCTCTGCTGCCCGGCCACGCCCACCCGGTACTGCGGGTCGTGCATGAGGGTGTGCAGCTTGCGGCCGGTCACCTCGGTGCTGGTGAGGACGCGCAGCGCCGTGCTGTCCTCGGTGCGCACGACCAACTCCTCGCGCCAGTCGCCGAGCACGTCGGCGACCAGGGCGGGATTGCCCTTCGTGCCGTTGTTGGTGTGGGTGCCCCCGGCGGTGAGCAGGGTGCCGCGGTTCCAGTCCTCGATCCTGGGGTCCTGTCCCCCCTCGACGATCTGGGTGGTCATGTCCGCGGCCCAGCGGATGCTCATGTTCGTGCCGGGGGTCCGGTCACCGAGGAACTCGCCGTCGGCGCTCCACAGACCCGCCTCGATGTCGTCTCCGGGCGGCATCGAGGACCAGACCTCCAGTCCGGGGACGTCCGGGTCGATGTCGCCGGCCATGCCCCGGCCGGTGTCCGTGCCGGTGTACCCGCCGAAGAGCACCTCTCCGGTGGCGGCGTCGCGCATCGCGAACCCGTAGGGCACGCTCGCGGAGCCCTCGTGCACGGTCCAGGCCTCCAGTCCGTCCCGCTCGGGGTCGAGGTCGCCCACGTGCATCGCGTCGCCGTGGCCGAGCTTGACGTACTCGCCCGCGACGCCGCTCTCGGGGGGACCGTAGTCGTAGGAGGAGTAGAGCAGGGACCCGTCGTCGTCCAGCGTCGCGGCGCCGTAGACGATCTCCTGGCGCCCGTCGCCGTCCACGTCGGCCGCGCTGAAGGAGTGGAAGCCCTGGCCGGCCAGCGTCCCCGTCTCGGGGTCGGTGCCCTCGCCGCCGTGCGGGGAGGCGTTGAACGGGTTGTCCATCGGAACGTGCCCGCTGTCCGCGAGCCAGCGCCTGCGGATGGACTCGCCGTCGAAGTCGTAGGCCGCCACGGCCGCGCGCGTGTAGTAGCCCCGGGCGAACACCGCCGACGGGCCGGTGCCGTCCAGGTAGGCCACGCCGGACAGGAACCGGTCCACCCGGTTGCCCGGCTCGATGCGCGACATCGCGTAGTCGCCCCACATGAGGCCGTCGTCGCCGCGCCCGGGCTCGTAGCGGACGGTGTCCAGCTCCGCGCCGGTCTCGCCGTCGAACACGGTCAGGTACTCGGGCCCGTTCAGGACGAAGCCTTCGAAGCTTCGCAGGTCGTTCCTCCCGCTGCGCGAGGGCGCGTACTCGTCGACGAGGAAGTCGGCGAGGGACTCGGCGTCCTCCCGGCTCAGCGGGTAGTCGTGGCGCGGCTCCTCGCCGAAGGCCTCCTCCAGGGTCCGCGGCCAGTTCCCGGCCACGACCTCGGGGTGCTCGTGCCAGCCCAGGAACATCTCCACGACGTGCTCGCGGTAGTCCTCGGCGCTCATCCGGTAGTCGTCGCCGTGCCCGTACCCGGCCTCGACGTCCTCCTCCGGCATGGTCACGTAGTCCTCGGCCACCTCGCCGTCCTCGCCGAAGGCCAGCGATCTGCTGCCCGGGGCGGTCTTGAGCATCAGCTCCGAGCGGCCGTCGCCGTCGAGGTCGTAGACCAGGAACTGCGTGTAGTGCGCGCCCGAGCGGATGTTCACGCCCAGGTCGACGCGGTGCAGCAGCTCGCCCTCCTGGGTGTAGGTGTCCACGTAGGTGTTGCCGGTGTAGCCCTTCTGGGAGACGTCCTTGGAGTTGGTGGGGTCCCACTTGACGACGAACTCGTAGCGGCCGTCCCCGTCGACGTCGCCGACGCTCACGTCGTTGGCGGTGTACTCGTACTCCTCACCCGCCGGGGTCGTCCCGCCCTCGGGCCTTTGCAGGGGCAGGTCGTGGTGGCCCTCGGCCCACACGGACGCCTCGCCCCCGGGCCCGGTCCCGGGTCTGCCCCGGGGCACCGGGACGACCCTGTACTCGGAGTCCTCCGTGCCCTCCTCATCCAGGAAGTTGGTGCTGTCCCGGACCAGTCCGACGACCTTCCCGTCCCGGTACACCCGGAACCTCGCTCCCCTGAGCCCCGAGTCCGTGTGCCCGGTGACCTCGGATGCCAGCAGGCGCCAGCTCAGGAAAACGCCTTCCGCGACATCGACCGCGACCAGGCCCCGGTCCAGCTGTTCCAGCTGGACTCCGGACCTCTCCCGCGGCTCGGCCAGCGCGGTGGTGCTCGCCGCCATCAACACCGCGCATGCGCCTGCTACCAGTGGACTCGCTCTCAGGACGAAACGTGGGGGGATGCCCATGGGTACGCCTCCTCTACGGCTGGGGGGTGGCCCACCCTATAAGGCAAGCGCTTTCCAACCAAGACCCGTACGCACCACGACCTTCCCTGTGGGAACAGGGAGTCACGGTGGACCTGCTGCCTCGTGTGCGTCCCGGGCACCACCCACGGCACCCGACCGCATCGACCGGACGAGGCCGCGGAACCCGCCGGGAGGGGCGGACCGCCGCGCGAAAAAGGTTTGCCGGCACGGCATGGTCCGCTTCTAGGATGCCGGCATGAGCGACACCGACAGCACCGCCGACCTGGTCGAGGGCAACCGACGGCACTGGGACGAGCGGGTCCCCATCCACACCGCGAGCACGTTCTACGACCTCGACGGGTTCCGCGCCGGCGCCGACCCCCTGGACCGGTTCCAACTCGACGAACTCGGTGACGTCACCGGCCTCGACCTGGCCCACCTGCAGTGCCACATCGGCCTGGACACCCTGTCCTGGGCGCGCCACGGCGCCCGCGTCAGCGGTCTGGACTTCTCCGAGCCGGCCGTCCGGGCGGCGTCCGCCCTCGCCGACGAGATCGGCCTGGGCCACCGGGCCAGCTTCGTCGCCGCCGACGTCCACGACGCCGTCGACGCGCTCGGCGCGGGCGCGTTCGACGTCGTCTACACCGGCACCGGCGCACTGATGTGGCTACCCGACATCGACCGCTGGGCCCGTACCGTGGCCGGCCTGCTGCGCCCGGGCGGACGGCTCTACCTGGTCGAGTTCCATCCGCTGACCGGCGTTCTCGACGACGGTGACGGCGTCACCGCCGTGCGCGACTACTTCGCCCGCGAGGCGTTCACCTACGAGACGGCGGGCTCCTACGCCGACGGGGAGGCCGAGACCGCGCACAACACCGCCACCGAGTGGCACCACACCCTCGGCGACGTCATCAGCGCCGTCGCCGGGTCCGGGCTGCGGATCGAGTTCGTCCACGAGCACGAGACGATCGCGTTCCGGCGCTACGACGCACTCGCCGCCGACGGTGCGCGCTTTCGCTACCCCGAGGGGTCCGCGCGCCTGCCGCTGACGTACTCGCTGGCCGTCTCCGCGCCCGCCTGACGCCGCGGCCGGAGACGTTGCGGCAGACCCCGGCAACCACCCGTCCGAGGCACGCCATAGGTGGCGGCTCCTATGAGGCGGACGGCGGGGCGCTGCTGCCCCGCACCACCAGGTCGGTCGCCAGGTCCAGGCGCAGGTTGGCGGGGGTGGCCCCGCGTGCCAGGGTGAGCGCCATCCGGGTGGCCTCCTCGGCCATCTCGGTGAGCGGCTGGCGCACGGTGGTCAGCGGCGGCCCCATCCAGCGGGCCACCGGCAGGTCGTCGTAGCCGACCACGCTGAGGTCCTCGGGGATGCGTGTCCCCAGCTCGCGTGCGGCCTCGTACAGCCCCATGGCCTGCAGGTCGTTGCCCGCGAAGACGGCCGTGGGCGGATCGTCCAGCCGCAGCAGCTCCCGGCCCCGGTCGCGGCCGCTCTCGACGTGGAAGTCGCCGTAGCGGATCAGGGCGGGGTCCGGAGCCAGGCCGGCGGAGTCCAGCGCCGAGGAGTAGCCGTCTATGCGGGCCTTGCTGCACAGTACGTGCCGGGGCCCGCCGACCACCCCGATGCGCCGGTGCCCGAGTTCGAGGAGATGGCGGGTGGCGACCAGGCCCCCGTTCCAGTTGGCCGACCCCACCGAGGGCATGTCGGGCCCGGGGTCGCCCGCCGGATCGACCACGACGAAGGGGATGCCGCGGGCGGTCAGGCGCGTGCGCTGTTCGGGCGCCAGGTCGGAGAAGACCAGGATCGCGGCGGTGGACTGGCGGGCGAGCACCGCGTCGACCCAGTCGTCGCGCGGGGTCTGGGCGCCTCCGGACTCGGTCAGCACGACGCTGAGGCCCTCGGCGCGCGCCACGCTCTCCACACCGCGGATGACCTCGACCGCCCAGGCGCTGTCGAGCTCGTGGAAGACGAGGTCGATCATGGAGGAACGGCCGCCGCCGGGGCCCCGGCGGCGCCGGTAGCCGTGGCGGCGGATCAGTTCCTCCACGCGTGCCCTGGTGTCGCTGGCCACGTCGGCCCGCCCGTTGAGCACCTTGGAGACCGTCGGCACCGAGACGCCGGCGGCTTCCGCAATTTTCGAGATCGTGACCGGCTCCGAGAGGCTCGTGCGCGCGGAGTCGGGGGTCGGGTCTGCACTCACGATGCCTGATCCTACGCGGTCGCGCGTGCGCTGTGGGAATCCAGGTGACCCACCTCTCACTTGCCTATTGACGCTCCACGTCACGCCGCGTACATTCGGGCGCAAATATTTCGAAATACTTCCCGATAGTTTCGGAAGAGGAGTGGCCATGAGAACCCCCCGCCTAGGCTCCGTCGCCGGAGCGACGGCGCTCTGTCTGCTCGCCGCCACCGCCTGTTCAGGCGGCGGTGGCGGTGGCGGCGACGACCGCATGCACGTGTGGATGTACCAGGACACACTGGTCGTGGTGCAGGAGGGCGCCGTCGAACGGTTCAACGAGGCCTCCGAGACCGAGGCCGTCATCGACGAGGTGCCCGGTGACAACTACGAGGAGCGCCTGCGCACCGCGATGGGCTCCAGTGAGCGGCCCGACGTGTTCTTCAACTGGGGCGGGGGCAGCATCGAGCCCTACGTCGAGCAGGACATGCTCCAGCCCCTGGACGACATGCTGGCGGACAACCCCGAGTTCGCCGACTCCTTCATCCCCTCCATCCTGGAGGCGGGCCAGGTGAACGGCGTCCAGTACGGCATCCCGCTGCGCGGCACCCAGCCGGTCATCCTCTTCTACAACGAGACGGTGTTCGAGGAGGCCGGCGTCGAGCCCCCCGAGACCTGGGAGGACATCCTGGGCCTGGTCGACACCTTCAAGGAGGAGGGGGTCACCCCCTTCGCCCTGGCCGGGGCCGACCCCTGGACCGAGCAGATGTGGCTCCAGTACCTCGTGGACCGTATCGGCGGGCCGGAGGTGTTCGCACGCATCGTGGAGGGCGACTCCGAGGGCTGGCGCGACCCCGCCGTCCTGGAGGCCGCCCAGATGGTGCAGGAACTGGTGGACAACGGCGCGTTCGGCGACTCCTACGCCTCGGTGAGCTACACCGAGGGCGCGGCCTCCACCCTGCTGTCCGAGGGCCGGGCCGCCATGCACCTGATGGGCTCGTGGGAGTACTCCACCATCCTGGACCAGGACGAGGAGTTCGCGCGGGAGAACCTGGGGTACGTGGAGTTCCCGCCGATCGAGGGCGGTGAGGGCGACCCCGACAACGTGGTCGGCAACCCGACCAACTTCTTCTCGGTGACCGCCGAGACCGACCACATGGACGCGGCGCTGGAGTTCCTGACGTACACCTCGGAGGAGGAGTACGTGGCCGACATGGTGGAGAACGGCGAGGTGCCCACCACCACCAACGCCGAGGAGGCGGTGGCCGACAGCCCCAGCCCGGACTTCGCCACCTTCCAGTACGAGATGGTGCGCGACGCGCCGCACTTCCAGCTCTCCTGGGACCAGGCGCTGCCGCCGGAGGTGGCCACACCGATGGTCACCGAGATCGAGTCGCTGTTCAACGGCCAGAGCACGCCCGAGCAGTTCGTCGACGCGCTGGCGGCCCTGTGACCGGCCGCTCCAGCAGCCAGGCGACCGGTGGCACCATGACCGGTGACCCGGCGGCCGAAGGCTCCGGGGCGGGCGGCCGCCCGCCCCGGGGCCCCCGGCCCGGCGGTCCGCGCGGCGGAGCCGCCGCGCGGGCCGCCGTCCCCCGCACGGGGCGGCCGGGTCCGCTGTGGGCGGTCCCCGGGCTGCTGTACTTCGCCTTCTTCGCGGCCCTGCCGATGATGCTGGTGGCCTACCTGTCCCTGACCTCCTGGGGCGGGCTGGGCTCACCCCGCTTCATCGGTCTGGAGAACTGGTCGCGCCTGGCCTCCGATCCCCTGATGCGCAAGGCCGTGGGGCTGAGCCTGCTGCTGACCGCGCTCTCCTGGGCCGTCCAGACCCCCATCAGCCTGCTGCTGGGAGTCTGGGCCGCCGGTCGGCAGCGCAGCCGCGCGGTGCTCTCGGCCATCTTCTTCCTGCCGCTGCTGCTCTCCTCGGCGGCGATCGCGATCATCTGGCGGGCCCTGCTGGACCCCAACTTCGGCCCCCTGGCCTGGCTGGGTCCGCGCCTGGGCCTGGAGTCGGTGAACCTGCTGGGCGGGTCGAACAGCGCGTTCCTGGTGATCGTGTTCGTCAGCGCATGGCAGTTCATCCCGTTGCACATGCTGCTCTACCAGGGGGGCGCCCGGCAGATCCCGCCGTCGCTGTACCAGGCCGCGGAGATCGACGGGGCGGGACGGCTGAGGGCGTTCTGGCACATCACGCTGCCGCAGCTGCGGCACACCGTCACCACGTCGTCGGTGCTGATGGTGGTGGGCTCGCTGACCTACTTCGACACCGTGCTCATCATGACCGGGGGCGGTCCCGGAACCAGTACCACCATCGTCCCGTTCCTGATGTACCGGTCCGGTTTCGAGAGCTGGGAGCTGGGCTACGCCAGCGCCGTCGCGTTCACCCTGGTGCTGGTGGCGACGGTGGTCTCCCTGCTGATGGTCCGCTTCACCGGCTTCGGCAACATGCGCAGTACCCGGGAGGGAATGTGAGCGTCCGTCTGGCCGAGAGGCCCTCCTCCGGACAGCGCCCCAGCGGTCGGAGCCCCGCCGCCCCGCGGTGGCGGCCGGGCCGCCACCGCCCCAACATCCTGGGCTGGCTGGGCGCGCTGGCGTGGCTGGCCATCGTGGGGGTGCCGCTGTACGCGCTGCTCGTGGCCACGGTGCAGCGCGCGGAGAACTACACCGCGGAGGGGCCGCTCGCCCCGCCCTCGGACCCGACCCTGGGCAACTACGTCAGGGCGGTCGAGAACGGGGTCCTGGGGTTCGTGCTCAACACCGCGGTCGTCACCGTCGCGGTGGTGGCGATCGTGCTGGTGCTCGCCGCCATGACCGGGTTCGCCGTGGTGCGCTCGCGCACGCGGTGGACCTCGGGGGTGTTCCGGATGTTCCTGCTGGGGCTGGCGATCCCGTCCCAGGCGGTGATCATCCCGGTGTACCTGATCATCATCGAGCTGGGGCTGTACGACACGCTGACCGCCATCGTGCTGCCCACCGCGGCGTTCGCGCTGCCGGTGTGCGTGCTGATCCTGGTGGGGTCGATGCGCGACATCTCCGAGGAGCTGTACGAGGCGATGGCCCTGGACGGCGCGGGTTCGGTGCGCACCTTCCTCCAGCTGGTGGTGCCGCTGTCGCGCTCCGGACTGAGCACCATCGGCGTGTACGCCGCGCTCCAGGCATGGAACGGGTTCCTGTTCCCGCTGATCCTCACCCAGTCCCCGGAGAACCGGCTGATCACCATGGGCCTGTTCGAGTTCCAGGGCGAGTACCGGGTGGACGTGCCCGGCCTGCTGGCCGCGGTGGTGCTGGCGACCGTGCCGCTCTTCCTCGTGTACCTGTTCGCACGCCGCTCCCTGGTGCAGGGGATGATGGGGGTCGGCGGCAAGTAACCCTGACGAGGCCTTCCCCGGCCCCTCCCGCCCGGTGGCCGCGGCCGCACGCGCCTCCCCCGGCGCCCCTTCTCCCCGGTGCCCCGTCCCCTCGGGTTTGGCTCCCCCGAGGGCGGGGCACCGGGCGTGTGTGGCCGCCGCCGCGCGGTGGAACAAGGGAGTGTATGAGCGAACAGAGCATGGATCCGGCTTCTGTTGCGGAGTCGGAGCTGGCCACCCGGCGTGGGACCTTCCGCGCGGTGGCCTTCCGGGACCCTGTGGACGGCCAGGAACACGTGGCCCTGGTGTTCGGTGAGGTCCTCGGCTCCGAGGAGGTGCTGGTCCGTGCGCACTCGGAGTGCCTGACCGGGGACGCCTTCGGAGCGCTGCGCTGCGAGTGCGGCGACCAGCTGGGGGCCGCCCTGGACGCGATCGTGCGCGAGGGGCGGGGCGTGCTGGTCTACCTGCGCGGACACGAGGGCCGGGGTATCGGCCTGGTGGCCAAGGTGCGCACACTCGCCCTGCAGGACCGGCTCGGCCTGGACACCGTGGACTCCGCGACCGAGCTGGGGCTGCCGGTGGACGTGCGCGACTACGGCCCGGCGGCGCGGGTACTGCTGTACCTGGGGGTGCGGTCGGTGCGGTTGATGTCGAACAACCCCGACAAGGCGCGCGCCCTGGACGAGTACGGGATCAAGATCGTGGGGCGGGTCCCCCTGCTGATGCCCGCCCGGGCGGAGAACGTGGCGTACCTGACCGCCAAGCGCGACCGCCTGGGGCACGACCTGCCGCACCTGGACGGAACGCCTGGTTGAGCCCCGTGGACGAACGACCGGCCCTGCTGACCGCCGCGTGCGCGCAGGCGGCGGTGCTCGTGGTGCTCACGGTGGCCGTGGGCCTGGGAGCGGCGGGCTGGGCCGCCGGGACCGCCTACCTGGTCGCGGGTGCGGCGGTGCTGGCGTGGGCGATGCGCCGCGCGGGCCTGGGCGCCCTGGGCCCCGCCGACCTGGTGACGCTGGCGCGGTCGGTGCTCATCGGCGCGGTGGCCGCGCTGGTGGCCGACGGCGGGCACGTGTGGCCGGTGGTGGTACTGGCCGCGGTGGCGCTGGCGCTGGACCTGGCCGACGGTCCGGTGGCGCGGTGGACCCGGACCGAGTCGTCCTTCGGGGCGCGGTTCGACATGGAGGCCGACGCGTTCCTGATCCTGGTGCTGAGCGTGCACGCGGTGGCCGCGCTGGGGCCGTGGGTGGCGGTGGTCGGCCTGATGCGGTACGCGTTCGTGCTCGCCGGGCACGCGGCTTCGTGGCTGCGGGCGCCGCTGCCGCCGAGCCGTGCGCGCAAGGTGGTGGCCGCCGTCCAGGGGGTGGCCCTCGTGGCGGCCGTCGCGCCGGTCCTCCCCCACCGGGGGGCGGTCGCCGTGGCGGCCGGTGCGCTGGCCGTCCTGGTGTGGTCGTTCGGCCGCGACGTCCTGTTCCTGTGGCGGAACCGGCCCCCGGTCGGGACCGCCGCGCCGGCCGCCGGCACGGGAAGCGAGCGAGGAGGAGCATGAGCCGTACGGCACGGGCGTTCTGGGTGAGGGCGCCGGGTGAGGGCGAGATCCGCGAGGAAGCGCTGCCCGACCCCGGGCCCGGGGAGGTCCTGGTCCGCACCCTGTACTCGGGGGTGAGCCGGGCCACCGAGGCCCTGGTCTTCCGTGGAGGTGTGCCGCCGAGCCAGTACCGGCTCATGCGGGCGCCCTTCCAGGAGGGGGAGTTCGACGGCGCGGTCAAGTACGGCTACCTCAGCGTCGGGGTGGTCGAGGAGGGAGCGCCCGGCCTGGTGGGACGCACGGTGTTCGCCCTGTACCCGCACCAGACGCGGTTCGTCCTCCCCGAGGAGTCGGTGCGGTGCGTGCCCGAGGATGTCCCGGCGCGGCGGGCGGTACTGGCGGGGACGGTGGAGACCGCGGTGAACGCGCTGTGGGACGCCCCTCCCCTGCTGGGCGACCGGCTGACGGTGGTCGGCGCCGGGATGGTGGGCTGCTGCGTGGCGCGCCTGGCCGCCGGCGTGCCGGGGGTACGGGTGCAGCTGGTGGACGTGGACCCCGCGCGGGCGGAGGCCGCCGAGCGGCTCGGCGTGGAGTTCGCCCTGCCGGAGGAGGCCGCGGGCGGACGCGACCGGGTCTTCCACACCAGTGCCACCCAGGCCGGGTTGGCGCGTTCGCTGGAGCTGGTCGCGGCCGAGGGCGAGGTGGTCGAGCTGAGCTGGTACGGCGACCGGCAGGTCCGTGTACCGCTGGGCGAGTACTTCCACTCGCGCCGTCTGACCGTGCGCTCCAGCCAGGTCGGCGCGGTCGCGCCCGCGCGCCGGGACCGGCGGGGCCACGGAGACCGACTCGACCTGGCGTTGGAGCTGCTCGCCGATCCCGCCTTCGACTCGCTCGTCACCGGTGAGAGCCCCTTCGAGGAGCTGCCGTCGGTGATGCCGCGCCTGGCCGGGGGAGAGCTGCCCGCCCTGTGCCACCTGATCGTCCATCCGCGGCCGTGAGCGTCCGCGACCGACAACCACCGAGGGAGCACGTTCGTGTACAGCGTCACCGTCCGCGACCACATCATGGTCGCCCACAGCTTCCGGGGCGAGGTGTTCGGCCCCGCCCAGGGACTGCACGGGGCCACGTTCGTCGTGGACGCCACCTTCCGCCGCCGTGAGCTGGACGAGGACAACATCGTGGTGGACATCGGCCTGGCCACACGGGAGCTGAAGGCCGTGCTCGCCGGACTCGACTACCGCAACCTGGACGAGGACCCCGACTTCGCCGGGGTGAACACCAGCACCGAGTTCCTGGCCGGGGTGATCGCGGACCGGCTGGTGGAACGCCTCGACGCGCGGGCGCGCGGGCTGGACGGGATCGCGGTGACCCTGCACGAGTCGCACGTGGCCTGGGCCGGCTACGAGCGGGACCTGTGACCACCGTCCTCGTCGTGCCGCCGGACTCGGTGCCCAGCGGCGGCAACACCTACGACCGGCGCCTGGCCGAGGCGCTCGCCGGGCTGGGCCGGCCGGTGCGCCGGATCGTCGTCCGCGGTGACTGGCCCGGCGCGGACGCCGGCGCCCGCGCCGGGCTCTCCCGCGTGCTGGCACGGGTCCCCGACGGCGCGGCGGCGGTCCTGGACGGGCTGGTCGCCTGCGGTGTCCCCGAGGTCCTGCTCCCCCACGCCTCCCGGTTGCGGCTGGTGGTCCTGGTGCACCTGCCGCTGGCCGAGGGGTGCGGTCTGTCCCCCTCGGCCGCACGCGACCTGGACGCCCGGGAGCGGCGGGTGCTGCGCGCGGCCGCCGCCGTGGTGGCCACCAGCCGCTGGGCGGCACGGCGGGTGGCCGACCGCCACGGGCTGGACCGGGACCGGGTGCACGTGGTCGAACCGGGCGTGGACCCGGCACCGCTCGCCGCCGGCGGGGACGGCACGCGGTTGCTGTGCGTGGCGTCGGTGACCCCGCGCAAGGGCCACGAACTGCTGCTGTCCGCGCTGGCCCGGCTGGTGGATCTGGAGTGGGAGTGCGCGTGCGTCGGCCCGGTCGGAGACCTGTCGGCCGACTCGGAGGCGTCGGCCGCCTACGCCGAGCGCCTGCGCACCCTGTGCCGCGACCTCGGCCTGCGGGAACGGGTGTCCTTTCCCGGCGCGCTCCGGGGAGAGGAGCTGTCCGCCGCCTACGCCCGCGCCGACCTGCTGGTGCTGCCCTCGCACGGGGAGACCTACGGCATGGTCGTGACCGAGGCGCTGGCGCGCGGTGTCCCGGTGGTGGCCTGCGAGGTGGGCGGTGTGCCCGAGGCCCTGGGCCACGACCCCCGGGGAGAGCGGCCCGGCGTGCTCGTTCCTCCCGAGGACGCCTCCGCGCTGGCCGGGGCGCTGCGCCGCTGGCTGACCGGGGCGGACCTGCGCGGGCGACTGCGGCGTTCCGCCCGCCTGCGGCGGGAGGGGTTGGCAGGATGGGAGCGGACGGCACGGAACATGGCCGCCGTCCTGGACCACGAGGAGCCGCGTTGAGTACCACCGGGGTTCCGGCGTTCGCGCCGGAGTGGCTGGCGCTTCGGGAGAACGCCGACGCCGTGGCGCGCGCCACCGAGCCGCCCACGCTCCTGTACGGGCACGGGCGGGTGGTGGCCGACCTGGGGTGCGGTACGGGCTCGCTGGGGCGCTGGCTGGCGCCGCGCCTGCCCGGACCGCAGCGCTGGGTGCTCTTCGACCGCGACCAGGCCCTGCTGGACCTGGCCCGGGACGCGGTGCCCGCCGCCGAGGTGGTCACGCGGCGGCTCGACCTGGCCTCGCTGCGGGCCGCCGACCTGGACGGGGTCACGCTGGTGGTGGCGTCGGCGCTGCTGGACCTGTTCACCCGCACGGAGCTGGAGACGCTCGCCGGGGCGGTCGCGGTGACGGGGTGCCCGGCGCTGTTCTCGCTGTCGGTGACGGGCCGGGTGGACCTCTCCCCCGCCGATCCGCTCGACCGGTCCTTCTCCAAGGCCTTCAACGCCCACCAGCGGCGGGAGGGGCGTCTGGGCCCGGACGCCGCCGGAGTCGCCGCCGCGGCCTTCGGGCACCTGGGGTACGGGGTGCGCGCCTATCCGAGCCCCTGGCGGCTCGGTCCCGGCGAGGCGGAGCTGACGCGGGCCTGGCTGCGCGGCTGGGTGGGCGCGGCCGTGGAGCAGGACCCGTCGCTGCCGGGGACGGAGTACCTGGCGCGCCGTCTGCAGGAGTGCTCACGGGGAGGACTGGAGGTCGTGGTCCACCACACGGACCTGCTGGCACTGGCCCGGCCGCCGGAGGGGCGGTGACCGTTGACCACGCGGAGGCCCGCCCCGGTGCGCCGCGGGGGGAGGACCTGTTCCGGAGCGGCGCCGCCCTTCCGGGGCGGGAGGGACCGCCGACCATGACGGGGAACGGGAGACTCCGGGGCGGATGGGACCTCCGACGGTGACGGACACGGGAGGCGGAACCACAGGGGACGGGACCGGCGCTCCCGAACGCCGCACGCACCGCTGGTGGACGGTGTGGGCGCGGACGCTGGCCGGGTTCGCCGTCCTGGCCGCGGTCGTGTGGTGGTACCCCGTCGAGGCCTTCACCGACGCCGTGGAGGCGGTCGACGTCCGCGGGGCCCTCGCGGCGCTGGGCATCGGCTCGGTGACCACGACGCTGTCCGCCGCACGCTGGCGGACGGTGGCGTGCGGGGTGGGGCTGCGGCTGCCGCTGCGACGCGCGGTCGCCGACTACTACCTGGCCGTGTTCCTCAACGCGGTGCTTCCCGCCGGGGTGCTCGGCGACGTGCACCGCGCCTTCAGCCACGGCCGCTACTCCGGCGACATGGGCCGCGGCGTGCGCGCGGTGGTGCTGGAGCGGATGGCCGGGCAGGCGGTGCTGGCGGCCACCGGCGCCGCGCTGCTGTTCGTCCTGCCCGCCGCCCTGCTCGGCCCCGGGCTGCGCGCGGTCGGGGTGACGGCCGGGATGGTCGCGGCGGTCGCCCTGGTCCTCGCGGTCGGCCTGCGCGTGGGCCGCTCGCGCCGGCCCCGGTGGTGGCGTGCCCTGCGCGCGGCGGAGGCCGACGCCCGCGCGGGGCTGTTCGCGCGCGGGCCCCGGGTGGTGGTGCTGTCGGCGGCCGCGCTGGCCGGGTACGTGTCGCTGTTCCTGGTCGCCTCCCGCCTGGCGGGGGTCACCGCGCCGGCGCTCCAGCTGGTGCCGCTGCTGGTCCTGGCCCTGCTGGCGATGAGTCTGCCGGTGAACGTCGGCGGATGGGGGCCGCGCGAGGCGGTCACCGCGCTGGCGTTCGGTGCCGCGGGCCTGGGATCGCGGGAGGGGCTGACGGTGTCGGTGGTCTACGGGCTCCTGGCCCTGGTCGCCGCCCTGCCCGGCGCGGTGGTCCTGCTGGCGCGGCTCGTCCGGCGCCGCCAGGTGCCCGGCGAAGGACTCCACGAGGGCGGCGAGCAGGGCCCGCCCCTTGGCGGCCGTGGCCAGTGAGGGACGACCCACCACCCCCGAACCGGTGTAGGGGGCCAGCCCCACGGTGAGCATGTGGTCGCGCCCGCCCGTGGTGTGGTCGGCGTTCCCCTACCCCGTCCGGACCAGCTCGGGACGGGTGTGCAGGAGCACGGAGGTCTCCAGCTCCCCGGCACGCACGTCGCGGTTCTGCTCGCCACCGCCGGATCCATCGGCGCCCAGAGCCGGCGCAGGCCTGCACGGACGGCGTCCCGGGGGGGCGGAACCGCCCTTGCACACCCGGCGCCTTCCACCGGACCGGCCCCGGAGACCGCCGCCTTCGAGCCCGGTCCCGCCCCGAACGGCGGTGCTCGGAGAAGACGAGCGGCCGAAGGAGATCTCGGCACACACCGGTTCTCCGGGGGACGCGCACTAAACGCACCGAACGGCCCTCTCTTTCCTGAAGGCCCCGCGAGCAGTCCTTTCTACGGCGAAAAAGGTTCCTACCGGCGCGCGCCCGCAGTGGTTGAGAAGTTTCCGCACCCATCCCGCAGCGGCCCGTCCAGCAAGTCCGGAAAGAACGGTACAGAACTCGGCAAGAACGGTTCCCCTCGAATCCAGCAAGGAGGAACGAACGGCCGCGCACCCGAAGGAACCCGCCATCTCCGCGGAAGGGGATTCCTTCGTCCAACGGCCTGTTGAGCGCGGATATCCCCTCGGATACCGCCACCCCCGTGACGCCCCCACCGGCAGGCGCCCGGCGGATTTCCGAGTTCACGCGGCCCACCCTCACCACCCATCGGAGAACCTCCTGGTCAGAGCCCCGCGCGCCCTTGAACAGCTCCAACCTCCCTGTTCACATCCGTTACAGACCTCTCAAACCTTCCTGAATCCGCAGATGACCGACAAAAAGCCAATAACTCCAAAAAAGCCGCGACAACAACTCCTCACCGCCCCCACCTGCAATTATTCACCGCACCCCGGACATTGAAATCATTCGACACGGGAAGCGGCGAAGAGGATCTCGCGCAAGCCGAAGGATGGCACACTCCCACTGAATCCGCTGGCAGGAGCGCTGAATGCACACAGAGAACGCCGAGAAGGGCACCCACCCGAACTCCCATAAGTTAATATCGAGTAAGCAAGGGGCCCGAAAAAATACATGCAAAGGTATGAACCCAGAGATAACCCCTATGCCACTATCTGGAATGCCACTGACCGGGACGACCGTGAGGGAGTTCGTATGATCAAGGGGTACGGTGTGTTCTGCGACGCCGACCGCCACTTCTACGACTCTCCCCACCGTCTCTGGTCGGGCTCCGGCGCCTCCGGGACGGCCGGCGAACGCGACCGGGTCTTCGAGGCGGCCGAGCGTCCGGTGCCCGAAGGATGGCAGAGCCACCGCGCCGGCGACTGGCTGGCACTGCGCCCCGTCGAGCACCACCTGCCGGACCAGGGATGGAAGATCCACGTCTCCGCCTGCCTGGACAACGCGGAACCGGTCCTGGCCCGGGTCTGGGACTACTGCGTGGAACGGGGCGTCTCCTTCAAGTTCGTCCCCACCCGGTACCTGCTGCACAACCGGAACGCCAAGTACGCCGATCGCGGGGCCAGCGGGAAGTTCATCACCGTCTACCCGGCCGACGACGACGAGTGCGCCGCGGTCGCCGCCGGTCTGGACGCACTCGTGGGCGGCGAACCCGGCCCGTACGTCCTCAGCGACGTACGCTGGAACGCGGGCCCGGCCCACCTGCGCTACGGGAGCTTCACCAGACGGCACTGCTACGACGAGCACGGCGAGCCGGTGCCCGCGCTGGAGAACGCCGACGGCGTACTCGTGCCCGACCGGCGCGGCCCGGTCTTCCACACGCCGGGGTGGGTGACCACCCCCGACTTCCTCCGTCCGCGCCTGGAGGCGCGCGGCGCCGTCGACGTCACCGGTCTGCCGTACGACATCGAGCGCGCCCTGCACTTCTCCAACGGCGGAGGCGTCTACGCGGGGCGGGACCGGCGCACCGGTGAGCCCGTGGTGCTCAAGGAGGCCCGGCCGCACGCCGGCCTGGCCGCCGACGGCGCCGACGCGGTACGCCGCCTGGAACAGGAGCGCACCGCCCTGGAGCGCCTCTCCGGACTGGCCTGCACCCCCGAGGTCAAGGACGCCTTCACCCTCGGCGACCACCACTTCCTGGTGATGGAGTACATCCAGGGCAAGCCGTTGAACTCCTTCTTCGCCCACCGCCACCCCCTGGTCGAGGCCGACCCCGCACCGGAGAAGCTGAGGGAGTACGGCCGGTGGGCGATGCGCCTGCACGGCTTGGTGGAGGAGACCATCGAGGCGGTGCACGCGCGCGGCATCGTCTTCAACGACCTGCACCTGTTCAACATCATGGTCTCCGAGGACGAGTCCTCGGTGGTGCTGCTCGACTTCGAGGCCGCCGAAGACGCCGACGCGGGCGGCCGCCAGACGGTCGCCAACCCGGGGTTCGTCGCCCCGCGCGGGCGCCGGGGCTTCGATGTGGACCTGTACGCGCTGGCCTGCCTGCGCATCGCCCTCTTCCTGCCCCTGACCAGTGTGCTGGCCGTGGACCGGAACAAGGTCGGGCACCTGGCCGAGGAGGCCGCGCGTGTCTTCCCCGAGGCCCGGGAGTTCCTCGACCTCGGCATGGCGGAGATCCTGCGCGACCCGGACGGCGGGCCGGGGGCGGGCACGCCCTCGGAGTGGACGCGCCCGGCGGCCGCCGGCGCGCACGACCCCTACCCGCCGGCCGAGCCGGGGGACTGGCCGCGCAGCCGCGACTCGATGGTCCGCGCCATCCTCGTCTCGGCCACCCCTGACCGGGACGACCACTACTTTCCCGGCGACATCGCCCAGTTCTCGACGGCGGGCGGCGGGCTCTCCTTCGGCTACGGCGCCGCCGGGGTGCTCTACGCCCTCGCCGAGAGCGGCGCCGCACGGTGCCCCGAGGCCGAGGAATGGCTGCTGCGGCACAGCAAGGGGCCCGCGTCGGGATCTGCCCTGGGCTTCTTCGACCGAGCGGCCCTCGCCCCAGGGCGCCACCGTCGGGGACGCGATCGCGTCGGGGGCCGAGACCGCTCCGGTCGAACGCGTACGGTCGGCCGCGCGGGCGGCCGGAGCCGACGACTTCGTCCGGGCACTCCCCCGGGGATACGCCACACCGCTGGACGAGGCGCCGCTCTCCGGCGGGGAGCTGCAACGGCTGGGGCTGGCGCGGGCGTTCGCCCACGCGGGACGGCTGATGATCCTGGACGACGCCACCTCCAATCTCGACACAGCGACCGAACGGCAGGTGGACCGGGCGCTGGCGCACGAGGTCCGCCCCGACACCCGCGTCGTCATCGCGCACCGGCTGTCGTCGGCTCTGCGGGCCGACCGGATCCTTGTCCTGGACGGCGCGGGTACGGCGTTCGGCACGCACGAGTCCCTGCTGCGCGACTCCCCGCTCTACCGGGACCTGACGGGGCACTGGAACGCGTCCGGCTGAGCGCCCCGGGGCCGGGGCCCGGGGCGGGGGGCCCGGGGCGGGGGCCCGCACTCGAACCGGCGTCCGCGGTGTCCATGCGCTCCCAGGCGTGCTGGTGCGCCTGGCCCTTGCCGGGGTTCAGGTGCTGCTTCGGGCGTCAGGAGACGCGGACGGTGGTCAGCCGGTCGTGGGCACGCTCCCTCGGTGTCACCGCCTCGAGGTCACAAGGACCCCGCTCCGGGTTCACCCAGGGTGCAGGTGGACGGCGGTCCTGTCCCCCCGGGCTCGCGATGCCTGCCGGATACGCTCACACAGGTCCTCACGTAACCGTCCTGCGGCCTGCTCGGGTGGGCGCCAACCGAAACCGCGTAGTTCCTCGTCTTCAGGGCATGGCCCCCGGGCCGGGTCCGGGGAAGTGTCCACCTCCGGGTCCGAGAGCGGAACCCGGGCCTGTCGGGCGGGGAAGGTCAGCACCGCCTCGTGTGGACTACCGCGGCCAACGCGGGAGAATTCGACCGACGGCCGTGCACCATCTCGCCCGCTGGCCGACCTCACAGGTCACCACCGCAGTGCGATGCGGGGGCACCGAGCGAGGGCAACCTCCCCAGAGAGTGACGGGAGGCGATTCCGGCACACACCCCAGCCTCCATCACACCCGGAGCGAAACACGGTTCCACCTTGTCAGGCGTCACGGATCCGGCGAACGTTCCCGGTCAACCCACCGGAGGCCACCGGCTTCACCTGTCGCTCGCCTCTGCTGGGATGCGGATGGCGAGCAATGCGGCATCGTCGTCATTGGTACCTGGCCGTGCGCGCTCCAGTAGGTGATCAGCGAAGGAATCCAGGGAGCGGTGCGCAAGGGACGCCGCGTGCTGGCGCATGCGTCTCAAGCCCGTGTCCAGTGACTGCCCTCGGGCTTCGACCAGGCCGTCCGTGTAGAACAAGAGCGTCGATCCGGGCGGCAGGACGATGCGCGCATCGGTACGCGGCCGCGACACCCCCGCACCGAGAAGGACCCCGCTTCCCTCTTCGAGGTAGTGGGTTATACCGTCATGATGGATGAGCAGGGGCGGGGGATGGCCGGCGCTCGCCCACAGCAGTTCCCACTGTCCGACCTCGTTGACCTGCAGATGGGCCAGGATGAGGGTGGCCATGAAGACGTCACTGATGTGCTCGAGGGCTTGGTCCAGGCGCTCGATCGTGCGATGAGGGGCTTGCTCCTGGGCCCAGGTATAGGCTCGGAGCATATTGCGAAGCTGAGCCATGCCGGCCGCTGCTTCCAAGTCGTGACCGACGACATCACCGATGACCAGAGCCGTGTCGCCGCAGGGCAGAGGGAACGCGTCGTACCAGTCACCGCCGACGTGTGAGACGTCCGGAGCAGGCAGGTACCGAGCTGTCATCTCCAATCCCGACAGCTGCGGGAGTTGGGGCAACAGGTAGCGTTGCATGGTCTCGGCGACTTGGCGTTGGCGCTGGTAGTGGCGTGCGTTCTCCAGGGCGATGCCGACGCGCCGGGCGATGTCCTCGAGGAGAGCGAGGTCGCTCCGGGCAAAAGGATGATGCGAGCCCACGCGCCCCAGAGTCATAGCGCCCAGCACTTCGCGGGGCCCGCGGATGGGAGCGATGGCCGCGGTGTTGATACCTGTCACCTCGAACAGCTTGCGCTGCTCCACCGCGATACCCGTATCGGGCGGCCCAGAGTAGATTTCACGGTTGACGAGGGTGGAAGCGGCGCCTCGCAAGGCTTTGGACAGGGGCATACTCGAGGTTTCGGGCACCGGAGGCATCGGCCCCTGCAGGTCTTCGCGTACTGTGATTTTCCCGTTATCCGCGTGGGCCACCAGAGAGCGAGAAACCTCGTCGCCCTCGGTGATCAAGTCGATGACCACCCAGTCCGCGAGGCGTGGAAGTATCAATTCCACCACCCGCATCAAAGACTTTTCCGCATCAACGTTGCTGATCAGATGTGCGGTGGTGTCGGCCAGCAGAGCCAGTCGTTCTGTTTCCGAAAGTGTCCGTCGGGAGAAGGCGGACCGCGCGGGATTCCCCTCGTCCTGCTCGGCGGCCTGGAAGACGATCAGCTCGGTGATCTGAGAAGTGTCGGAGGCACAGGGGACAGCGGACCATGCCACAGGAAGAAGCGTGCCGTCGCCTCGCTGGAACCAAGCCTTTCCGGCGCGGGAGAAAGGACTTGACAGCTCCCCATGGGAAACGTCGAGTTTTTTCTTGGCGACCATATTCCCTTGGGCGTTACGGTGCAGCAGTTCCTGGGCGTCGTGCCCGAGCATGTCACTGGCGGAACGGGCCAGCAGCTGCAGAGCAGTGGCGTTGACCGCGACGAGGCGCTCCTTCTCGTCGACGGCGTACACGCCCGCGCTTACGCAGTCCAGCGCATCTTCAAGGAACCGGTGTTGATCTGACACATCGGCCGAATCGCTGCATGTATCAGGATTATCGCTCACAGCGACTCCTTATCTCATGGACCCGCCCGCACACCTGCCCTGGTCGAGGACCGAGCATACCCGGCGCCTACGCCTGCGAAGGGCCACCCTGCGCAGGCAGGGAACCAGAGACACTCATGTCTGTTTCGTGTGCGAGACAAGTCTCACGACGGCCAGTATCCGGGGAGGCTCTGGCGTTCACGGCTCTTCTCCGACACCGGACTACAGCCCCATGAACACCTCAAACAACTTACAACACGACACCCATGTGCAGTGACCTCGGCTCACTTCGGTAGACACGGAGGAGCGTGCGGCGTCGGTCCGCGTACCCTGGTCAACGCCCAGACTCCCGAAGCAGCCGTCGTCGCGGCGACCGGTGACCTGTTCGGACAGGACGTCTCCCCCTGGCACTGGAAACACCCGGCCCCTGTACTGCTCCGGGCAGACCGCGGTGAGCGGCGGCGGTGAGCCCCAGCACGCCGGGGACATGGCGGCGCAGTCGGCGCTGAGCCCAGAGAACCTGAAGGCCGTTCTCGGCGAGGCCGGCACGTCCCTCGCGAACCTCGTCCGGCTCAACGTCTGCGTCACCGGTTTTCCCGAGCAGGGCCAGGAGCAGCCACTGTGTGGGGCAGAGCTGGTCGAGCTACTCCCCCGGCCTTCCTGACGATCACCGAGTGACAAGAGGCATCCCGGCAGTCTCCAGAGACCTCCCCTCTCCACAGAACACAGAAGTCACCAGGAGTCAGGCGGAACCTGGCGCAGGGAAAGAGCCAGCCTGCGTCGTTCTCGATCGACTTCGATGACAGCCACCGAGAGTGCCTCACCGACCCGGGCCACCTCCTCCGGAGCTTTCACCGGCGCTTCCGTCAGCTCTCGCAGATGCACCAGGCCCTCGACACCGTCGGCCACCTCCACGAAGACACCGAACGGCACGAGCTTGGTGACTCGCCCATGAAACACCCGCCCCTCCCGCACACTGTCGGCGAACAGCTGGAACGGGTCGGGCTGCATCGCCTTCAACGACAACCGGGCCTCTCCGTTCGATGTGTCGAAACCGAGGAACTCGCACGAGACACGCTGACCGACCCGAACGATGTCCGAAACCTCGTCGAAGCGCCGCCAGGACAACGCGGCGTAGGAGATGAACCCGACGCCGGGGAAGGCGGGGTGGCCGGTCCTTCGTCCAACGCCACGAACACGCCGAACGACTCGATCGACGCGATCACGCCGGACAGGACCTCACCGCGGCGGAGCCCCTTGAGGAATGTCCACAGTTGCGGGTTCTCCGTGGCGGCCGTCGACAGCCGGATCCGGCCCGCGTCCCGATCGACGGCGATCACCTCAGCAGTGACACGCTGCCCGACCTCCACGGCCCTGGCCGTGGCCGCGAACCGGGTCCAGGAGAGGTCCAACGGCCCGATCACACCCAGCGGGCGTCCAGCAGTTCCGTCCAGGGCCGCTGCCACGGCACCGTCGCGGGTCACCTCGGTGACGGTCCCGACGCAGTGCTCGCCGAGGCGAACCGTTGCCAAGAAAGCCTGATCATCCGACGCTTCGTACATGGCACCACAGCCTGTCAGAGGAAGTCCTGAACGGGCCTGCCGATGCGCTTTCGCACCGCAGCCGTGGCCACTGGACCTGACTCCACGTAGGTGACGGCAACCAGGGTGTGCTCGGGGGCGTCCCACATGGAGACCCCGGTGTTGAGGAGAGACACATGTCCCCTGTCCAGATCGTCCGCACGGTGGCCACCGCCCTGATCGCCGGTGGCGTGACCCTCGGGTTGGTCCCCGGCGGATCGTGCGGAGCGGGGTGGTGGGCCCCGTCCGGCGTCGGCGACTCCTTCGGATGGTTCGCCTATACGGAGATGCCGCCCCCCGCCATGGTGAGCGGTGTGTGCGGGACGGCCATGGCGCCGGTGGGATCGTGGGCGATCGCGTTGGTCGTGGTCGGGGCGACCCTGTTGGCGGGAGTGTGGATCAACACCTCGTACCCGCCCAAGGACATGTCCGAGAAATAGGTGCCCCTCCGCCGTGTGACGGAAGGTGGCACCCGGCTCATGAGGACCTCGCGAGGTGCCATCGGACGCCGCCGGGGGCCGATGTGTGCTCCGCAGTGCAAGGTCCGGTACAGGTGGGCGGGCACCTCGCGGAGCATTTCGCCGTTCCGTGACCCGGAGCCCTGGCCGGACGGGGTACCCTCCGGGAAACCCGGTGAGACGGTGGAATCATGGTGCGGGATCCGGGTCAAGGCGAGCAGCACGGTACCGATAGCACGGAACGGTCAACCCGTGGGTGCAGACAGTGTGGTGCCGTAAAGCGCGGATGCTGTGCGAACGAGCGCTGCGACCGCTTGGGAGCGGCTACCCGGCGGCCAGGCGATCACCGTGGTGACATCCGGTGCGTCGACGACGGGCACCGCGACGTGCTCGGGCCACTGCCAGGCGCGGCTGGAGGCGGGAATGACAAGCAGCGTCTTACCGAGCGCCACGAGCTGGGCGAGCTGTGACTGGGTGCGTACCTCCGGTCCGGGCCCATCCGGATACGACCCGTCGAGCCGCGGCCACCTGGCGATCGGCAGGTCCGGAACGTTCTGAGCCTCCACCAGCGTGATCTGATCGCGTGAGGCGAGCGGGTGGCTTGCCGGAAGGAGCGCGACCTGGCCTTCGACGTAGAGGCCTTCGGTGTCGAACCCGGCGAGGTCGTCGAACGGGTGATGCATGAGTGCCACATCAGCGCGCCCGCTGCGGAGTAGCCCTGCCTGCTCACCGACCTCACACAGAATGACGTCGATCGGCGCGGCATCGGGTGCGGTCGCAACCGCGTCGAGGAGCCGTCGCAGCACTTCGTGGGAAGCTCCGGCCTTCGTCGCGAGCGCCAGCGGCCGTTGGGAGTTCCCGGCGCGTCGCGTCCGGCGAACAGCGGCCTCGACCGTATCGAGGGCCGCTCTGGCCTCTCGGAGCAGCACCGTGCCGGCATAGGTGAGCGCCACGCCGCGTCGGTTCCGATCGAGGAGCCTGACGTCGAGCCGGTGCTCCAACTGGCGGATCGCGCGCGAGAGCGGGGGCTGGGCGATCCCGAGCCGCTCGGCGGCGCGCCCGAAGTGGAGCTCCTCTGCGACGGCGACGAAGTACCGGAGCTCGCGGGTCTCGACATGGTCCACGCCGGCAGCTTAACGGCTTATACCGGATAGGTATCACAGCGGACCAGATCGGTGTTGGACCCCGGGAGCGCAGCCTCCGAGTATGAACACATGAGCGACACGAAGGTAGCGCTGGTCACCGGCGCGAACAAGGGAATCGGTTTCGCCATCGCCCAGGGCCTCGGAGCCGTCGGCTTCAGGGTCGCGGTGGGGGCACGTGACGATGCGCGGCGCGAAGAAGCAGTGGAGCACCTGCAGGCCGCAGGCGTCGACGCGTTCGGGGTCGCCCTCGACGTCACCTCCGACGGCAGCGTCGCCGCAGCGGCGGCAACCATCGAAGGGACGGCGGGACGCCTGGACGTGCTCGTCAACAACGCGGGTATCGCCGGCCGGACCGACGGCGGCAGACAGGATCCGACGACACTCGACCTCGACGTCGTGCGCACCGTCCTCGAGACCAACGTGTTCGGAGTCGTCCGGGTCACCAACGCGGTGCTCCCGCTGCTCCGCCGCTCGGACGCACCGCGCATCGTCAACATGTCGAGCAACATGGGCTCGTTGACGATGCGGACAGGACCGCTACTGGCCGCGTACGCACCGTCGAAGACCATGCTCAACGGCATCACAGCCCAGTACGCCCGCCGGTTCTCCGACACGAACATCATCGTCAACGCCGCCTGCCCCGGCTATGTGGCGACGGACTTCACCGGCTTCAACGCCCCGCGGACTCCCGAGCAGGGGGCCGCGATCGCGATCCGGCTCGCCACCCTGCCGGATGACGGACCGCGCGGCGGGTTCTTCGACGACGAGGGTGTTGTCCCCTGGTGACAACGAGCGGAAGGGGCGGCGGCCGTTCCGTGCCGGGTGTGATGGAAACCCTGGCGCGTGTCGGCACGGGGGTGGATACGAACGGCGACCGCCCCGGCCCGCTCCCAGAGCTTTCAGATGAGCGCTCAGCCGCTTCCAACGGCGTGGATGACATGGGCACCGCTTCCTGGAGGTGCGGGGGTCGGGTCTCCTCTATGTGGCCAGTGGCCCGTGAAGACCTCGCGAGGTGCCATCGGATGCCGCCAACCGCCCATGTGTACTCCGTTTGTGCTCCGCAGTTTCGGACTGGGACGACACCAGGTGGCATCCCTTAGCAAGAAACGACAGCGGTGATCGGGTGGATAGTGACGAAAGGGCACTCTGTGGCGTGTGAAGGCACGAAAGCGCCGGACTTCTCATCCGATGGCTTCGGTCGGCTTCGGGGAAGTTCCATGGTCAGGCTCCGCAGCAGCCAGAGCGGACCGGAGAGCGCCGTCGTCTTCCCCCACTGCGATCCTGACCGTCGTTCACTGCTGACAACTCCCAGGAACGCACACCGATCGTCTTCAGGATGTGTTCGGTCCTCTCGCTCCATACCTGCAAGCCCTCGTTCCTTGGTCGGCCCTCCCCAACATTGCTTGTGACCGAAGCGTCCGACGACCTGTGTCCTGGTCGGCGATTCGCCACTGCTTTCTCCTGCTTCCCGGCCTGCGGCCACACCTGTCCCGGAACGGCACCAAGGTCCCACGGGTTTCCCACCACCAGTCGGGTGCACAATCGGCGACTCACTCCCGGCAGACCACCGCTCGTACCGATGTCCTCAGGCAGCCCTTGCGGGCACGGCGAATGTCGCCAAGCGGCGTCACGGAGGCACCACGACCGTTCCGTCCGCCGACGGCGGGTGCAGGGCCGCCCGCCGTCGCGGATCGCCGTGCACCGCACGGACACGAGTTCGTGCAGGTCACGCAGGTCATGCAGGGGTTGGATCGCTGCCCATATGCCGCGCGGTGAGTGCGAGTCCGGCGATGAGCGCGACCTCGCCCAGGTTGCCCACCACCAGCGGCGCGTGGGGCACCGCCGAGACCGCGAACATGGTCGCGGCGCCCAGCAGCATCCATCCGCTGCGCGCCCGCACCAGCAGCGCCGCACCGACCAGGACCAGCACCACGATGGTCGCCACGGACGGGACCGGCACGGCCGGCTCGGCGGCCGAGTAACGCAGTGCGTCGCCCCCACGGCCCGGCACCAGGGTGAGCCCGACGAGATCGACCACGACACCGTAGACGACCAGCGCGGCCGCCAGCACGGAGAACCCGGCGTGGGCCACCCGTGTGCGCGCCCAGGCGAGCCCGAGGTCGCGGGCCGCCCCGACCGCGAAGACGACCAGGAGCGGAGTGACCAGAGCGTGCACGACGAAGCGCGGCAGGTTCAGTGCGAGCAGGAGGTCACCGGCGCCGAGGGAGGAGCCCAGCGCCACGATCGCGTTGTCGTAGACGAGTCCGGCGGCCACGGCCGCGACCAGCCAGGTGTGCGTGGAGCGCCGTACGAGCGCCAGCCGGACCAGCCAGACGGTCAGGCACAGGTGCGCCAACGCGAACGCGGCGAAAGCGGAAGAGGTCACCGATGGCCCTTCGGCTCGTTTGACGAGATGACAGCCATCCGGGGCTTGCTCTCGGGCCCTGCCCGGGCGGGCCTGCCTCATGCGCGCGTACGCTCCGGGCCTCGGGGCTCGGGGGAAGGGGCGCCGACCGGTCCGTCCGCCCGGGCCCCCCTCACCCGTGCGGCTCGTCCAGCGCCGCCAGGTACCCGGCGAAGGACTCCACGAGGGCGGCGAGCAGGGCCCGCCCCTTGGCGGCCGTGGCCAGTGAGGGACGACCCACCACCCCCGAACCGGTGTAGGGGGCCAGCCCCACGGTGAGCATGTGGTCACGCCCGCCCGTGGTGTGGTCGGCGTTCCCATACCCCGTCCGGACCAGTTCCGGACGGGTGTGCAGGAGCACGGAGGTCTCCAGCTCCCCGGCATGCATGTCGCGGTCGTTGTCGGTGGCCATCCCGGCGGCGACGCGGGCGGCCTCCCAGTCGTGGGGGCCGGGGAAGAGCGCCATGCGCCCGCTCGACTCCTGGACGAGGTTGGCCAGCACGTGGTTGCCGCCGTGGCCGTTGACCAGTACGAGCCCGGTGTCGCCGAGGGAGGCGGCGATGTCCCTGGCGAACGCGTACAGGGTGGGCGCGGAGACGCTCACGGTCCCGGGCCAGGCGGCGTGCTCGTGGGAGCAGCCGACGGTGACCGGCGGCAGCAGGCGCAGCGGGTACGCGTCGGCCAGGTGCCGGGCCAGGTCGCAGGCGATGACGGTGTCGGTGACCAGGGGAAGGTGGGGGCCGTGCTGTTCGAGGCTGCCGACCGGCAGCAGCGCCACCCGGGCGGCCCGTTCCCCCTCCTCCGCGCTGGTCGTCAACGGCAGCAGGGACAGTGTCAGGTCGTCCATGGGCACCAGTATTCCCACGGATCCGGCTTCCGGCCCCTCCGGACGCGGGGCCCTAGCGGTCGAACGATGCCTCGGCCTCGTCCAGGACCTCCTCGACGACCTCCAACAGGTCGCGCGACTCCTCCTCGTCGATCCACGTGTCCAGGCCCACGCGCAGGCCGGCGAGGAAGACGGCGACCAGGAGTCCGGGGCGCGGCCCGCCCGGGCGGGCCCGTCCGGCCAGGGACTCCTCCAGCTCGCGGGCGAGCACGGCGTGGTCGGTGAGCTGCCGGGCCAGGAGCGAGGGGTGCTTGCGGGCCATGCGTGTGCGCAGGGCCCATCCGCGGTCGGGCCAAGGGCTCCAGGACGCGTAGAGGTCCCGTGCACAGGCGCGCAGGGCGGTCCAGGCCCCCTCGTCGGCGGGACGCTCGCGCAGCGCGTCCACCAGGGCACGCGTGTAGAGCCGCTCGCCGTACAGAACGGCGTCTCCCTTGCAGGCGAAGTAGTTGGAGAAGGTCCGCCGGGAGATGTTGGCGGCCTCGGCGATGGCCTCGACGGTGACCTGGTCGAACCCGTGCTCCACGGTGAGCCGCATCGCGGCGGTGTACACCGCTCGCCGGGTTTCGTCCTTTTTGCGTTCCCGGAGTCCCCGTGTCCTGTCCACGGTGTTATTCTACATGGAGTGCAAAAATGCTGACCCTGCATTTTTGCCGCATGTGCATCCTTCCAGCAGTCTCCGCGGCCACCGGTGCCGCGCCTTCCTTCCCGCAGAGGTCAGCCCTTGAGCACTCCACGTCCCCTGCCCGAGACCGGGCGACCGCCGATCCTGCGCTCCCTGAGCGGGCTGCTCACGGTGCTGGGTGTGACCATGCTCAGCAGCACGATCGTGTCGGTCGCCCTACCGCAGATCGTCGGTGCGCTGGAGGGCACCCAGTCGCAGTACACGTGGGTCGTGACCGCGGCGCTGCTGGCCTCCACGGCCTCCACGCCGATCTGGGGCAGGCTCGCCGACCTCTTCGACAAGAAGAGGCTCCTGCAGCTGTCGATCGTGCTGTTCGTCCTCTCCTCACTGCTGTGCGGTTTCGCGCAGACCACCGGCCAGCTGATCGCGTTCCGCGTCGTGCAGGGGCTGGGTATGGGTGCCTCCCAGGTCCTGGTCCAGGTGATCATCGCCTCGCTGGTCAGCCCCAAGGAGCGCGGACGCCTCAACGGCTACATCGGCGCGGTGATGGCCGTGGCGACCGTCGGCGGGCCGCTGATCGGCGGTCTGCTCGCCGACCTGCCCGGCCTGGGATGGCGCTGGTGCTTCCTCATCGGCGTGCCGTTCATGCTCGTCGCCCTGGTGGTGCTCAGCCGCACGCTCAAGCTGCCCGACGTACGCCGCCCCAAGACCAGGGTGGACTACGCGGGCGCCGCGCTCATCGCCTCGGGCGTCAGCCTCCTGCTGCTGTGGGTGACCTTCGTGGACGGCGACTTCGCCTGGATCTCCTGGCAGTCCGGCGCCATGGTCGGAGGAAGCGTCCTGCTGCTCTCCCTGGCCGTGTGGGTGGAGTCGCGCGTGGCACAGCCCGTCGTGCCCCTGCACCTGGTCGTGCGGAGGGAGACGGCCATCGCCATCCTGGCCAGCGCGGCGGTCGGTATGGCGATGTTCGGCGGCGCGGTCTTCCTCGGGCAGTACTTCCAGCTGGCACGCGGGTACTCCCCGACCCAGGCCGGCCTGCTGACAGCCCCGCTCATGCTGGGCACCATGGTCTCGGCGACCGTGTCCGGGCGCATGGTCTCGCGTTCGGGCCGGGTGAAGCCCTACGTGGTCACGGGCATGGTGATGCTGACCCTGGGCTTCCTCCTCCTGTCCACCATCGACGAGGGCACGTCCCTGGCCGTCGTCTGCGGGGGCATGCTGCTGATGGGACTCGGGGTCGGCATGTCCATGCAGAACCTGGTCCTGGTGGTGCAGAACTCCGTCCCACTGCGCGAGATCGGCGCGGCCAGCGGCACGGTGACCTTCTTCCGCACCCTGGGCGGCACCATGGGCGTGTCCGTGCTGGGCGCCTTCCTGGCCAACCGGGTCGCCTCGAACATCAGCGAGGGCGTGGCGGCCGCCGGGATCAGCCCCACGGCCGGGGGCGGGGACGCCGGCACCCTGGACCTGGCGGGCATGCCGCCGTTCCTGCGCGAGATCGTCGAGGGCGCCTACGGCTCGGCCACGGGCGACCTGTTCCTCGTCGCCACGGCGATCGGCGTCTTCGGCCTGGTCACGGCACTGTTCCTGCCGAGGGTCCGGCTGCGCGACAGCGTCGACCTTCCTACGGAGGCCCGACCGCGGGGGTCCGCCGAGAGTGCGAGGACTCCGGAGGCGGAGGCGCCGGTGGAACCGCCCGCCGCATCCGGCAAGGCGGCGAAGGACGTCGGTGCACCGGCCGCCGACTGACCGGATCCGCGCAGGAGGGGCCCTTCCCGGTATCGCCCCCGGGGAGGGCCTCCCCTGTTCCGGGCGCCGGGCGCGAAGCCCGCAGCGGCAGGGGTTCCGGGTTGCGAGCACATGGCGGACACACAAGACTGCGCGTACCGCTTGTTAGGGATTGTCCCCCTTGAGAGGCCCCCCATGACGGACACCCCGATCGACACCGGCGTCGCGCACACCGCACGGGTGTGGAACTACTGGCTCGGCGGCAAGGACAACTATCCCGTCGACCGCGAGGTGGGCGACACCATCAGGGAGCTCATGCCGCAGGTCGTCGAGGCCGCCAGGGGAGACCGCCTCTTCCTGCGCCGCGCGGTCACCCACCTGGTCCGGGAGGAGGGGATCCGCCAGTTCCTCGACATCGGCACCGGGCTGCCCACCGCCGACAACACCCACGAGGTGGCGCGGGCACACGCCCCGGACTCGCGCGTGGTCTACGCCGACAACGACCCCCTGGTGCCGGCCCACGCGCGCGCCCTGCTCGTGGGCACCGACAGGGGGCGGACCCGGTTCGTGGGATCGGACCTGCGCGAGATCGACACGGTGTTGGCGGCCGCCCGCGAGACCCTGGACCTGGACCGCCCCGTGGGCCTGACCCTGCTGGGGACGATGGGCCACTTCGGCGACCTCGACGAGGCCCTGGGCATCGTGCGCACCTACATGGACGCCCCGGCACCGGGCAGTTTCCTGGCCGTGTGCGACGGCGTCTTCGACGGCGCGGAGGCCGTCGCCGACGAGCGCGCCCTGGAGGCTCTGCAGCGCTGGCAGGAGAGCGTCGCCCAGCCCTACCACATGCGCTCGGTGGAGGAGTTCGGCCGGTTCTTCGACGGGTTCGCACTGGTCGATCCGGGGATCGTCTCCGTCACCCGGTGGTGTCCCGAGCCGGTCGAGGCCGGCGCGGTGCGCGACATCCCCCAGTACTGCGGTCTGGCCCGCAAGGCCTGAGCCCGTCCCCGGGCGGGGCGGGTCCTTTCCCGAACCGCCTCGGGCGGAGCGCTCCGCCGTCCGGGCCCGGTCCGGTTCCTCAGGGGCCGTGCCACTGCAGGAGGAGGACGGTGGCGTCGTCCTGGAGCCGTCCTCCGTGGTAGTCCATGACGCTGTGGATGAGGCGCCGCAGGGTCTCCGGCACGGGAAGGCCGCCGGCGTGCTGGCGGATGATGAACTCCAGGAACCGGTCGATACCGAACTCGCGGCCGTTCGCGTTGCGCGCCTCCGTGATGCCGTCCGTGTACAGCAGGACGCGGTCGCCGGGCTGCAGCTGCTCACGGCACGCCGTGACCGGCAGGCCCAGGTCCGAGCCCAGCGGGTGGGAGGGTTCGCACTCCATTCTGCTCACCCACCGGCCCTCCCTGATGACGAAGGGCGGCAGGTGGCCGTGGTTGGTCCAGGTGAGCAGGCCGGTGCGCGTGTCCAGGTCGGCCAGGACCGCGGTGACGTAGCGCGTCTGGGCGAAGAAGCCGTCGCCGGCGGCGAGGTTGTACTTCTGTCCGAACTCGGTAAGCAGGGTGTCCTCGATGCCCGCGGCGACCGCCGGCAGGTCACCGCCCTGGCGGCGGTGGTTGCGGCAGGCCGCCACGGCGAGGTTGGCGGTCAGCCCGGCGGCGGTGTCGTGCCCCATCGCGTCGAAGATGGACACGTGCACGTTCCTGTCCGCCATGCCGTAGTCGAAGGCGTCGCCGTTGACCTGGTAGGCCGGTTCCAGGGCGGCGTCGACGGTCACGTGTTCGTCGGTGTAGGTGCGCGGCGGCATCAGGTTCCACTGCATCTCGGCCGCCACGCTCATGTCCTGGGTCCGGGTCAGCCTGGCGTAGGAGTCGCTGTGGACCCGCTTGCTCACCAACAGCAGCGCGACCAGGGACGCCAGGTTCCACATGAGCCGGTGGATCCGTTCTCCGTCGGTCGAGGTCTCCACCCACAGGAGTCCCACCCGCTCGGTACCGTCCAGCATCGGCACCCACCACTGGTGCCGGTCGTCCTCCTCGGTGGAGGCGCGAAGGACCCTCACGGTCTGGAAGGCGCGTCCCGCCAGCGTCCCCTCGATGCGCAGCGGTGTGCGCTCCCCGCCGGGATCCTGGCCGGCGTCCGCACCGCGCCCGGTCATCAGCACCAGCGCCTCCTGGCGCACGTCGACCACGTAGACCAGGACCCGATGCATCCCGACGGGGGCCGCATGGTCGGCCACGTGACCCGGCAGGTCCTCCATCGCCATCGTGTGGCTGGCGGCGAGCAGACCGCCGAACATCAGCTCCGCGGCGTTGGACTCCTCCATGGCGGGTCCGTCCTCTCCACGGGCGGTTCAGGCCCGGGCCGGTGCGCTGGTCCTGTCACACCAGGTCATAGACGTTTTCCTCGGACATGTCACACACGAACACGGCGGCCGACCGAAGAGCGGCCCCGAAATGACGTGGGCCGGTCCTAGAGTCGGTCCCGTCCTTCCCCGGAATGCGGGGAGATCCCGGTGAGGAGTCGTGTCATGGGTCAGCTTGTCCACTTCGTCCACCAGTCGCTGGACGGCTTCATCGAGGGCCCCGGCGGGGAGTTCGACTGGCCGGAGATGGGGCCCGAGCTGTCGGCCTACTCGCAGAGCCTGAACGACACCGCCGACGCCTTCCTCTACGGCCGCGTCGTGTGGGACATGATGTCCGGATACTGGCCGCGCGCCGAGGAGCTGTCCACCCACGAGCACGACCTGGCCTTCGCGCCGGTCTGGCGGGACAAGCCCAAGGTCGTGGTCTCCCGCACCCTGGAGAGCGCGGACTGGAACACCCGGGTGATCGGGCGGGACGTCCCCGGGCGGATCGCCGCGCTGAAGGAGTCGGGGACGAACCTGGTGCTCTTCGGCGGCTCCGGGTTGGCCGCGACCCTCACAGAACACGGACTGATCGACGAGTACCGGATCGTGGTCCACCCGGTCGTCCTGGGCGGCGGCAGGCCGGTCTTCCAGGAGCCGAAGGAGCGGCTCGGGCTGGAACTCGTCGAATCTCGGGTCTTCGACTCCCGGTCCGTACTGCTGCGCCACCGCCGCGCCTGACGTGCCGCGAGGGGCCGTGCCGCGCGCCCGGGGGTTTCCACCGGCCGGGGTACGGGCAGCCTGCATGCACACGGCGTGTCGGACGCGAAGAGCGCGGCGAGCGGCCGGAGAGCCCGCGGGAACGCGTGGGCACGGCCGTCCGGAAAGAGGGAAGCGAGGGAACGTGACATTGGCGATTCTCGTGGCGATGACGATTGCGGTAGCGGTGTGCGTGGACACCCTTGTTCCCCTGGGGAGCAGGAGCGGCCTGGGAGTGCGCAGGGGGGCGGTGCAGAGGACCGTCGCGGCCCTGTTCGGCCGCCGGCGCGCGGGTGCCCCCGCCGACGACCGGCGGGAGGGCGCGGGAAGCGGCCGGAGCGCGGAGCCGGCAGGGTACGGACTCGCGGTCGCGGCGCCCGGCAGGCACCGCGCCTGGAGCCGGGGCCCCGCACGGACGGGTCGGCCGCGCCGCGCCGCCGTGAGGGCCTCCTCCGTCTGACCGAAGGGCGAACGCGGCCGGTGCTCCTCCTGAGCACCGGCCGCGCTGTTGTCCAGAGCCCCACGGGTTCGGCGCGCAGCCGCCGAACGGTGGTCTCGGACCCGCTTCTCACGGGCGGGGGAGCGACCCAGGACGTCGCGGACGACGGGACCGCCGCCGGGGCGGTCCATCCCCCAGGGGAAAGGGGGCATCGAGGAGCCGCCGGTCCTGGCGGACCTCGGACATCCGGGGAAGGCGGGTCCGGCCCGAGCGCGGACGACGCCGCCCGGTGCGGACCTGCGCGCCATGCCGCCGCCATCGTCGACAGCGCGCCCACCAGCCGCGAGAATTCCGGGAGTCACCACCCGCGTACGGAGAGAAGGTGCTTCGCGGTGCCGTGGTCCACGACTCGCCACGCCGCGTTGGCGGCGCTGGCCCCGATCGTCCTGGTCCCGCTCACCGGCTGCTCGCCCTCCGCGGATCCCGCCGGTCCCGCCGCTTCGCCGCCGTCGGCCGAGGCCGCCGGGACCTCCCGGCCCGCGGAACCTCCCGCCCCCATCCGGATGGACCCCGAGTTCGAGCGCCTCGAAGAGGAGTTCGACGTCCGGCTCGGCGTCCACGCTCTCGACACCGGCACGGACCAGGTGGTCGAGTTCCAGGCCGACGAGCGGTTCGCCTACTGCTCCACCTTCAAGGCCCTGGCCTTCGGTGCCGTGCTCGACCGGACACCGGTCGACGAACTCGACCGGGTCGTCACCTTCTCCGAGGAGGACCTGGTCTTCCACTCCCCCGTCACCCGGGAGCACGTGGCCGACGGCATGACGCTGCGCGAGATCGGCGACGCCGCGCTGCGCCACAGCGACAACACCGCCTCCAACCTGCTCATCGAGGAGCTCGGCGGCCCGGAGGGGCTGGAGGAGGCCCTACGGGGGATCGGCGACGACGTCACCCGTGTGGACCGGGTCGCGCCGGAGATGGCGCAGGCCGTGCCGGGCGACGTCCGCGACACCAGCACCCCGCGCGCGATGACGGCCAGCCTGCGCGCGTTCGCCTTGGACGACGTCCTGCCCGAGGACAGGCGCGGCGTCCTCGTCGACATGATGCGCGCCAACACCACCGGCGACGACCTGATCCGCGCCGGGGCCCCCGAGGGCTGGACGGTCGGGGACAAGACCGGTGCGTGCGGCTACGGCACCCGGCACGACATCGGTGTGCTGTGGCCGCCGGAGGGCGATCCCGTCGTCCTGGCGGTCATGTCCAGCCGCGACGAGGCGGGCGCGCAGTACGACGACGCACTCATCGCGCGGGCCACGGAGTTGGCGGTCGGAGCCCTCGACTAGGTCGTGTTTTTTGCATCATTTTCGGGCTCGCGTCCACCAGGCTGCCTCCCGCCGCACTCGTGAAGCACAACCAGGCTGAACTTCGCACCTCGCCTCGCGAGAGGGGGCCGGGCCCCCGCTGTGCGATCCTGCCGAGCCTGCGAGGCGGCGCACAGGAGGGGCGACGGCCGCTCACCGACCCGAAAGCCTTCGAAAAAACACTCCCCCGACCCCGTAAACCGGCCGCCGCCCGGGCGGCGGCCGGTTTACGGGGTCGGGTCCCGGGTAGCCGCCGCACCCAACGACTGTCCACCGCTCAGGGCGGCGCGAACGCGCCCCCGCCGCTGGTTGGGAGGAAGACCATGAAGGCCGTCGTGTGGCATGGCATTGGCGACATCCGCCTGGAGGACGTGGCAGAACCGAGGATCGAGCACTCCCAGGACGCCATCGTGCAGATCACCACGAGTGCGATCTGCGGCACCGACCTGCACATGATCCGAGGCACCATGCCGGGTATGGTGCCGGGCACCGTCCTCGGTCACGAGGGTGTCGGCGTGGTGACCGAGGTGGGCTCCCAGGTGCGCAACTTCCAGCCGGGCGACCGGGTGGTCATCCCCTCCACCATCGGGTGCGGAACGTGCAGCTACTGCCGGAGCGGCTACTTCGCCCAGTGCGACAACGCCAACCCCGGGGGCAGCCGCGCGGGCACGGCGTTCTTCGGAGGGCCGGAGTCCACCGGTTCCTTCCCCGGCCTCCAGGCCGAACGGGTCCGCGTTCCCTACGCCAACGTGGGACTCGTCAGCGTCCCCGAGCGGGTGAGCGACGAGGAGGCCGTCCTGGTCTCCGACATCTTCCCCACGGCGTGGTTCGGCGCCAAGCTCGCCGAGATCACTCCGGGTGACACCGTCGCGGTGATGGGCTGCGGCCCCGTGGGGCTGTTCGCCGTGCTGAGCGCCTACCTCCAGGGCGCGGGACGCGTACTGGCGGTCGACGGAGTCGGGAGCCGGTTGGAGCAGGCCCGCCTGCTGCACGCCGAGGTGATCGACTACACCAAGGAGGACCCGGTGGCCACCCTCGTGGAGCTCACGGGAGGCATCGGCCCGGACCGCGTGATCGACGCCGTGGGGGTCGACGCGGAACAGCCCAAGCAGGGGCCGGCGGTCCAGGAGGACCTCAAGGAGCAGTTCGCGGCGGAGGTCTCCGAGCTCGTGCCCAAGGCCCGGCCCCAGGGTGACACCTGGGTTCCCGGCGACGCGCCGTCCCAGGCCGCGCGGTGGGCGGTGGACGCGGTCGCCAAGGCGGGGACCCTGTCCGTCATCGGCGTCTATCCGCCGACGATGACGCACTTCCCCATCGGGGCGGCGATGAACAAGAACCTCACCCTGAAGATGGGCAACTGCAACCACCGCACCTACATCCCCGAGCTGCTGGAACTGGTGGCCGGCGGCAGCGTCGACATCACCTCGGTCCTCACCCAGGAGGTGCCCTTCGACGAGGTGGTGAACTCCTACCGCGCCTTCGACCACCGCGAGCCCGGCTGGACCAAGGTGGCCGTGACCACGGCCTGATCCGTCCGCTCCCTGAGGCGGGGAGACAGAGCCGCGTGGCCGGCGTGCGCGCCGAGAGCGGGAAACGGCCGGCGGTGCCCCGCCTTCCAGGGGCGGTAGGGCCGGAAACGGTGATCCGACCGGCGGGGGCCGGGGTAGAGCCCCCGTACGCCCCCCGCCACGCACCGGTGGAGCCCGCAGCGACGCTCCGTCCCATGGGTGCCTCGGAAGCGGTGAGGGGCCGCCGGGGCTGAACCCACCGGCGGCCCCGGGCCTCAGCCCCGGAGCCGCCGCTCGGCGGCCTCCCACGGGGCCTGCGGCCCGGTCGGCTCGTAGCGGCCGACCTCCGTGGAGTCGGCGACGATCCGGCGCAGGTCCGCCAGACCGCCCTCCACCGTCCCGACCGCGCGGGCCTGCACCAGCAGGTTGCCGATGGCGGCGCCCTCGGTGGGCCCGGCGACGACCGGCAGCCCCACGGCGTCCGCGGTGAGCCGGCACAACAGCTCGTTGCGCGACCCCCCGCCGACCACGTGGACCACCTCCACGTCCGTCCCGCTCAGCTCGGCGGCCTGGTGCACCGCCCTGCGGTAGGCCAGGGCCAGCGAGTCCACCACGCACCGCGCCACCTCGGCCTCGGTCTCCGGCGGGCGCTGCCCGGTCTCCGCGGCGAACGCGGCGATCCGCGCGGGCATGTCGCCCGGCGGCAGGAACCGGGGATCGTCCACGTCCACCACGCACGACAGCGCGGGCACGCGGGCGGCCTCCCGCAGCAGGTCGGCCAGGTCCACCTCGCGCCCCCGTTCGCGCCAGACGCGCAGCGACTCCTGGAGCAGCCACAGACCCATGACGTTGCGCAGGTACCGGACCGTGCCGTCCACACCCAGCTCGTTGGTGAAGTTGGCGGCCCGCCCGGCCTCCGTGCGCACGGGGGCCTCCAGCTCCACCCCGACCAGCGACCACGTCCCCGAGGAGACGTAGGCGAAGTTCGGTGTGGCCGCGGGGACGGCCACCACAGCCGATGCGGTGTCGTGCGAGCCCACCGCCACCAGCGGCGTGCCGTCGGGTCCGGCTCCTCCGGCCGTGTCCCGGATGGTCCCGACGACGGTGCCGGGCTCGACCAGCGCGGGCAGCAGCTCCCGCGCCGGGACGCCGAAGCCCTCCCGGAGCAGGTCCAGGCACCGGTCCGCCCAGCGCCGCGTGTGCACGTCCACCAGGCCGGTGGTGGAGGCGTTGGTCAGCTCGGCGACCCGCTCCCCCGTCAGCCAGTACCCGAGCAGGTCGGGTATCAGCAGCAGGTCGCGGGCGGCCGCGAGCTGGGCGTCCCCGGAGGCGGCGGCGAGCTGGAACACCGTGTTGAACGGCTGCACCTGCAGCCCGTTGACCGCGTACAGCTCGTCGGCGGGCAGGTGCGCGAACACCCGCTCGGGCGCCCCGTCGGTGCGGGCGTCGCGGTAGTGGACGGGATTGCCGAGCAGGGCGCCGTCGGCGTCGAGCAGGCCGTAGTCCACCGCCCAGGAGTCCACCCCGGCCGAGGCCAGCCCGTGGGGCCCGGCGGCCCGCCGCAGTCCCAGGACCACGCCCGCGTACAGGGACAGCACGTCCCAGTGCAGGGTGGAGCGGCTCCCCGAGGGCACGGTCACCGGCCCGTTGGGGAAGCGGGCGACCTCCTCGGTGTGCAGTCGGCCGTCCTCGATCCTCCCCGCGATGACCCGCCCGCTGGAGGCGCCCAGGTCGACGGCCGCGTGGACCGCCGTGCCCCCGGCGCTCATCGCAGGAACGCGGCGGCGACGCCGCTGTCCACGGGGATGTGCAGGCCGGTGGTGTGCGACAGCTCCCCGGCCGTCAGCGCGAACACCGCGTTGGCGACGTGCTCGGGCAGCACCTCGCGGCCCAGGATGGTGCGCTTGGCGTAGAACGCGCCCAGGTCCTCCTCCTTGACCCCGTAGACCTTGGCCCGCTGGGCTCCCCATCCCCCGGCGAAGATGCCCGAGCCGCGCACGACCCCGTCGGGGTTGACGCCGTTGACCCGGATGCCCTCGCCGCCCAGTTCGGCGGCGAGCAGCCGCACCTGGTGGGCCTGGTCGGCCTTGACGGCGGAGTAGGCGACGTTGTTGGGCCCGGCGAACACGGCGTTCTTGGAGGCGATGTAGACGATGTCGCCACCCATGCCCTGGGCCGTCATCACGCGGGCGGCCTCGCGGGAGACCAGGAAGGACCCCTTGGCCATGACGTCGTGCTGCAGGTCCCAGTCGCGCTCGGTGGTCTCCAGCAGCGGCTTGGAGATGGACAGCCCCGCGTTGTTGACCACCAGGTCCACCCCGCCGAAGGCCAGCGCGGCCTCCTTGAGGGCGCGGGCCACCGCGTCGGCGTCGCTGACGTCGCAGGCCACGCCCACGGCCGTGTCCGCGCCGCCGAGCTCGGCGGCGGCCTCGGAGGCCTTGTCGGCGTCCAGGTCGGCCACGACCACGCACGCGCCCTCGGCCGCCAGCCGGGCGGCGATCGCCTTGCCGATGCCGCTGGCCGCGCCGGTGACCAGGGCGACCCGGGTGGCGAGCGGCTTGGGCTTGGGAAGGCGGGCCAGCTTGGCCTCCTCCAGCGCCCAGTACTCGATGCGGAACTTCTCCGACTCCTCGATGGGCCGGTAGGTGGAGACCGCCTCGGCACCGCGCATGACGTTGATGGCGTTGACGTAGAACTCGCCCGCCACGCGCGCGGTCTTGGCGTCCTTGCCGAAGGAGAACATGCCCACGCCCGGGACCAGCACGATCGCCGGGTCGGCACCGCGCATGGCGGGACTGTCGGGGTCGGCGTGGCGCTCGTAGTAGGCGCGGTAGTCGGCCCGGTACTCCTCGTGCAGCTCGCGCAGCCGGGAGACGGCCTGCTCCAGCGGTGCGTCGGCGGGCAGGTCGAGCACCATGGGGCGGACCTTGGTGCGCAGGAAGTGGTCGGGGCAGGAGGTGCCCAGCGCGGCCAGGCGCGGGTGCTCGGCCGAGGCCAGGAAGTCCAGGACCACGTCGCTGTCGGTGAAGTGGCCGATCTGGGGGTGGTCGGTGGAGGCCAGGCCGCGGATGACGGGGGCCAGCGCGGCGGCGCGCTCGCGGCGCTCGGCCTCGGGCAGGGCGCCGTAGCCGTCCAGGGCGGGGCCGAAGGGGTCGGGCCGGCCGTGCTCCTCGAGGAAGCGCTCGGCGGTGTGGATGATCTCCAGGGAGTTGGCCTGGCACTGCTCGCTGGTCTCGGCCCATGCGGTGATGCCGTGGCCGCCCAGGACGGCGCCGATGGCGTTCGGGTTCTCCTCGGCGATCCGGGCGATGTCCAGGCCGAGCTGGAAGCCGGGACGGCGCCAGGGCACCCACACCACGCGGTCGCCGAAGCACTCACGGGTCAGGCGCTCGCCGTCGGCGGCGGTGGCCAGGGCGATGCCGGAGTCGGGGTGCAGGTGGTCCACGTGCGCGGCGCGCAGCAGGCCGTGCATGGCGGTGTCGATGGAGGGTGCGGCGCCGCCCTTGCCGAACAGGCAGTGGTCGAAGGCCGCGACCATCTCGTCCTCGCGCTCCTCGCCGGGGTAGACGTCCACGAGGGCGCGCAGCCGGTCCAGGCGCAGCACCGCCAGGCCGTCCTCGGTGAGGGTGCCCAGGTCGCCGCCGGAGCCCTTGACCCACAGAAGGTCGACGGGCTGTCCGGTGACGGGGTCGGTGCGCGTGCCCGCGGCGGAGGTGTTCCCGCCCGCGAAGTTGGTGTTGCGCGGGTCCGAGCCGAGGGTGTTGCTGCGGGCGAGGAGCTGTTCGACGACGGAGTCGGACACGGTGTCTCCCTGTTCGGTACTGGTGCTGGGCTCTGGCGTGGTCGGCGGCCGGCTCACGCGCCCCACCCGGCCTGGGCGCCGCCCTTGCGCTCCTCGACGGCGCGCTCCACGTAGCCGGAACGGGCGTGCGCGGCCATGGGGTCGGGGTCCAGGCCCTGCTCCTGGCGCAGGTCGGCGAGCATGGGGCGCACGTCGGTGTTGTAGGCGTCCATCAGGGCGGCGTTGGCGGCCAGGACGTCGCCCTCGCGCTGGGCGGCGGCGAGCGCGTCGGAGTCCACGAGCAGGGCCTTGGCGGTGGCCTCCTGCACGTTCATGACCGAGCGGATCTGCCCGGCGATCTTGGGCTCGATGTTGTGGCACTGGTCGAGCATGAAGGCGACCCCGGTGTCGGCGTCCAGGCCGCCGCCGCGCACGACCTCGTACATGATGCGGAAGAGCTGGAAGGGGTCCGCGGCGCCGACCATGAGGTCGTCGTCGGCGTAGAAGCGCGAGTTGAAGTCGAAGGCGCCGAGCTTCCCGGCCCGCAGCAGGAAGGCGACGATGAACTCGATGTTGGTGTGCGCGGCGTGGTGGCCGGTGTCGACGCAGACCACGGCCTTCTCGCCCAGCTCCAGGCAGTGGGCGTAGGCGGTGCCCCAGTCGGGGACGTCGGTGGCGTAGAAGGCGGGCTCGAAGAGCTTGTACTCCAGCAGGAGGCGCTGGTCGGGGCCGAGCCGGCCGTAGACCTCGGTCAGGGCCTCGGCGAGGCGGTCCTGGCGGGCGCGCAGGTCGTCCTGGCCGGGGTAGTTGGTGCCGTCGGCGAACCACAGCTTGAGGTCGCGCGAGCCGGTGGCGTCCATGACGTCCACGCACTCCAGCAGGTGGTCGACCGCCTTGCGGCGCACCGCCGGGTCGGGGTTGGTGACGCTGCCGAGCTTGTAGTCGTCGTCCTGGAAGACGTTGGCGTTGATGGTGCCGATGCCGATGCCCAGGTCGCGGGCGTGGGCGGCGAGCGCGGCGTAGTCGTCCACCTTGTCCCAGGGGATGTGCAGGGCGACCGTGGGCGCGACGCCGGTGAGCCGGTGCACCTGGGCGGAGTCGGCGACCTTCTCCCAGGGGTCGCGGGGGACGCCGGGCTGCGCGAACACCTTGAACCGGGTCCCGGAGTTCCCGAAGGCCCAGGAGGGGAGTTCGATGTGCTGGCGCCGCAGGACGTCCAGGGCGTCCGCGCGGCGTTCGGGGAGTGCTGCCACGGTGGGGCTCCGTTCGGGGAGGGCACGACCGCCGGTGGGGCCGGCGAGTGAGGTAATTGAATCGTTTCACTCAGGTTTCGCTGAAACTACCCCCAGCTCTTCTCACATGTCAAGACCTACGCACGAGGCCCCCTGCCCAGCGGGAGCCTCTGATCTTGAAACGTTTTATGACCAGGGCGCGCACGGTCCCGAACACCGGCGCCGTGCCGGTTCCCGCGGGCTGTGCGGGGACCGGCACGGGGGCGGCCGCGGACCGCCGCTCAGGCGCGCCCGCCGCCTCCGCCTCCACCGCCCGCGGAGTACCCTCCCCCGCCGACGGAGTCCGACCGCGGGGTGAGGCTGCTCCGCGGCGACCTGTCCCAGCGCCGCCGGTAGTCCCCGTCCCGGAGGAGGACGGAGCTTCTCCCCTTTCAGCAGGTACCCGCCGACAGCGGGCGGCAGGTCCTCCGGAAGCCCCTCGGGGAAGGCCCGCCGTCCCCCGGCCCACCTGCCCCAGGCACCGCGCAGCCGCCCGACACCCCCTCGCGCAGCCGGTGAGGACGAGGGAGAGCGCCGCCGGAGGAAGTACGCGGAGGACGGGTGACACGACCGGCATGGGAACCTTCGCTGCGGGGAAGGGGCGGGGACGCGCGCGACGGTACCCGAGTCCGCGCGGTCGCGGGGGCCCGTGACCGCCTCCGGCCAGCCCCTCCCCCGCCTCAGCCCAGCGCCATGCGCACGCCCAGGGTGAGCATGACGGCGGCGATGAGAGCGTCCAGGACGCGCCAGGCACCCGGCCGGGCGAAGAGGGGGCGCAGCATCCGCGCGCCGAAGCCGAGGCCGAGGAACCACACGAGGCTGCCCGTGACGGCGCCCGCCGCCCACCACCAGCGGGCGCCTCCCTCCTGCTGGTTGGCGAGGGAGCCGAGGAAGACCACCGTGTCCAGGTACACGTGCGGGTTGAGCCAGGTGAGCACCAGCGCCGTCACCACCGCGGTCCGGCGGCCGTCGCGCAGGGCGCCGCCGACCACGAGCACGCCCGGCCGCAGGACCCGGCGCGCCGCGGACAGGCCGTAGACGATGAGGAACCCCGCGCCGAGGAGGCGGACCGCGTGGACCGCGAGGGGAGCGGCCTCGACGACCACCCCGACGCCGAGGACGCCGCACGTGATGAGCACGGCGTCGGACAGGGCGCAGACCAGCACCACCGGCAGGACGGTGCTCGTGCGGCCCTCGATGCCGATCCGCAGGACGTAGGCGTTCTGTGCGCCGATGGCCACGATGAGCGCCAGCCCGGTCCCGAGACCGAGCAGGGCGGGAAGAAGTGTCGCGTTCACCGTCCGAACGTTAGGAGCGCACACCCCGTGCAGTAAAGCTAAACTTTCTTAGGATCCATGAGAAAGGCTTCATATGTCGTTCCAGTTCGACCACCTGCGCACCCTGACCGCCCTGGCGGAGGAGGGCACCTTCGAGTCCGCCGCGCGGCGGCTGCACGTGACGGCGTCGGCGGTCTCCCAGCGGGTCAGGGCGATGGAGCAGACCGCGGGCAAGGTCCTGGTGCAGCGCACGAACCCCGTCCGGACCACCGCTGCCGGGGACGTCGTGCTGCGCTACGCCCGCCAAGTGCTGCTGCTGGACGCGGACGCCACCGCCGAGCTCCGGTCGGGCGGCCAGGAGCGCGGCCGGGTGTCGGTGCCGCTGGCCGTCAACGCCGACAGCCTGTCCACCTGGTTCCTGGAGGCACTGGCCGACCTGCCCGCCGACCTGGGCGCGGTGTTCGAGGTCCACCGCGAGGACGAGGAGCACACCACCTCCCTGCTGCGCTCGGGGACGGTGATGGCCGCCGTGACCTCCACCCCCGAGGCGGTCCAGGGATGCACCGTGGCCGGGCTCGGCGCGATGCGCTACCACGCCGTGTGCAGCCCCGGTTTCGACGAGGAGTACCTGGGCGGCCGGGCGGACCCGGAGCTGCTCCCGGACGCCCCGGTGGTCAACTTCGACCGCAGGGACGACCTGCAGGACCGGTTCCTGCGCGAGTCCGCCGGAAGCGGGTCCCGCGGGCCCCGGCACTACATCCCGGCGTCGGAGGACTTCGCCCGGACGGTCGTGCTCGGCCTCGGCTGGGGTGTGGTGCCCGAACGGCAGTGCTCGGCCGACATCGCGGCCGGACGCCTGGTGGCACTGGCACCGGACCGGCCGGTGGACGTGCGCCTGTACTGGCAGCGGTGGAACCTGCGCTCGCCGGTCCTGGACGCGGTCTCCGAGGCCGTGCGCGCGGGTGCGGCGGCCCACCTGCGCCCCTTTTGACCTCACTCCCGTGGGCGAGGGGGTTCACGGCTCACCGCCCGCTCGCCCGGCGGCGGCCGGGCAACGTCCGTCCCGCCGGCCGAACGCGGGTGGTGCCCCCGCGCGGGGGTAGGACACTCCCCGTGTCCGCTCGGCGGACCGCCGGGGACGGCGGTCCGGCCGACACCACCGTCGAGGAAGGCCCGACATGAGCCCGAACGCCACCGCCGTCGACCTGGGGACCTTCGGAGTCTGGGTCAAGAGGACCGATCTGACCGCCGACGTGGCCGCCGGGATCGAGCGCCTGGGCTACGGCGCCATCTGGGTCGGCGGCTCTCCCGGCGCCGACCTGCCGGAGGTGTCCGCCGCCCTGGACGCGACGTCGCGGGTCGCGGTCGCGACCGGCATCGTCAACATCTGGTCCGCGGACGCCGAGGCCGTGGCCGCCTCCTTCCGGCGGATCGAGTCCGAGCACCCCGGGCGGTTCCTGCTCGGCATCGGCGCGGGGCACCGCGAGGCGAACGGCCCCGAGGCGGCCAGACCCTTCCATGCGGTGGTGGACTACCTGGACACCCTGGACGGGGGCGGGGTCCCCGCGGACCGGCGCGTGGTCGCCGCGCTGGGCCCGCGGATGCTCGGGCTGTCCGCGGAGCGCGCCGCCGGGACCCATCCGTACCTGGTCAACCCGGAGTTCACGCGCACCGCGAGGAAGGCGCTCGGTGAGGGCCCGCTCCTGGCCCCCGAGCACAAGGCGGCCCTCGGCGGCGACCGCGAGTCGACCCGGCGGACCGCCAGGGAGGGGTTGAGCGTCTACGTCGACAACCGCCTGACCAACTACCTCGCCAACTTCCGGCGCCTCGGCTTCTCCGACGCCGACTTCGCCGGCGGCGGCAGTGACGCACTGGTGGACGCCATGGTCGCGCAGGGCGAACCGGAGACGGCGGCGGCGGAGCTGCGCGCGCACCTGGAGGCGGGCGCGGACCACGTCGCGGTCCAGCCGCTGGCCGCCGACGGCGACCTCCTGTCGGTGCTGGCCCGGCTGGCTCCCGCCCTCGGCCTCCCCGCGCGGGGCTGAGACCGCCGGGCGCCGTCGCGGTGCCGGATCGGCCGGGGCCGCGCCCCGGGCCCCGGCGCCGCGGTCCGCGGGAGCCACCGCGCGCGAAGCACGCGGAGGCGGACCGCCCGTCCCGGGGCTATCCCGCGCGCAGGTGGTCGCGCAGGGACCGCGCCACCCTCGCCATGAGCGCCTCGGCCCCCGGCTGCTGGAAGGCGGGCACGCGCGACTCGGTCAGCACCGCGACGGCGAAGGCCTGGCCGTCGGCGTGCTCGACCACCCCGACCTCGTGGCGCAGGTTGAGCAGGCTCCCGGTCTTGGAGAACCACCGGGAGGCGTCGGAGGCGAAGTCGGGTGCCAGCCGGTGGCGCAGGACGTTGTCACCCATCAGCTCGCGCACCCGCGCGGCCACGTCCGGGTCGATGGCCGAGGGCCGCCACAGCGCCTCCAGCAGGTCGGCGAACGCCCGGGCCGACCCGGAGCTGGCACGGGTGACGTCGAGCTGCGCGATCCGGTGCCCCCGCCCGGCGGTGCCCTCGCCGATGGCCAGCAGGTGGGCGAGGTGGACCTCGTCGGGGTCGAGCCGGTTGGCCGGCGTGTCGCCGATGTCGCGGATCGTCTGCCGCACGGTGATGCCGCGCAGGCCGGCCGCGCGCAGCGACTCGGCGACCCGCGCGGGCGGCGTGAGGTCGAACAGGACGTCCGTGGCCGTGTTGTCGCTCAGGCACGTGCTGAGGTAGACCAGGTCCTCGACGCTGACCCGGACCGGGTGGCGGAACTTGGTCAGCCCGGTGTGTCCCGGGACGGCGCTCCTCCCCGGCTGCACGAGGAGCTGTTCGGCGCCGTCGATCTCCCCCGAGCGGACGCGTTCGAGCGTGGCGACCGCGAGCGGGACCTTGACGAGGGAGGCCGTCGAGAACTCCAGGTCCGGCTCGATGCCCAGCTCCTCACCCGTGCTCAGGTCCCGCACGAGGAAGGAGCCCCGCAGGCCCGCCTCGTCGAGTTCTCCGCGCAGCTCGCGGATCAGGGCCGTGGCGCTCATACCGGCTCCTCCCCCGCGCCCAGGCACCGGGCGATCGCCCGCCCCAGGAGCGTGCGCAGGCGCTCGGCCTCGTCCCCGGTCTCGGCGGCCGCGTCGTAGCCGCGCGCGAGGCGGACCTCGCCCGTGGGACGCCAGTACAGTCCCAGCTCCTCGGCCTGCCGGGGGGAGCACAGCAGGAGGTCGTCCGAGCCGAGGACCTCCGCCGCGGCGGAGGCCAGGGAGGCGGCGACGGCCACCTGCCCGGGCCGCAGCCCCAGGGAGTCCCGCAGGCGGGTCAGGGGGTCGCGCACGTGGGGGACGTCGTCCTCGGGCTGGAGCCAGACGCGGCGTCCTCGCGAGGACAGCCTGTCGCGGGACAGGCGCAGGGTTTCGAGGTAGACGACCTCGGCGCGGGGCTCCCCTGCACCCGCCAGGCCCAGCGGGACCGACCAGGCGGCCTCGTCCGGCGGTACGCCCACCAGGGCCGCGCGGACCTCCCGAAAGCCCAGGAGTTCGGCCCGCGCGGCGGGCGCGGCGGCCCGGAAGTCCAGGTGGACGCCCTCCTCGCGGGCCTCGGCTCCCAGGAGGGCGAGGTCGCGTGTGGCACAGGTCTCGGGCACGGCCAGGCGCAGCGGCCGGAGCATGGCCCTCTCGGCGTCGTGCTCCATCTCCTCGGCCAGCTGGACCAGGCGCCTGGCCGAGGGCAGCATGTCGCGGCCGAACCGGGTGAGGGCCGCCCGGCGGGTGGAGCGGTCGAACAGGCGCGCGCCCAGGTGCTTCTCCAGGGCGGCGATACGTCTGCTGGCGACCGGCTGGGGTATGCGCGCGGCGGCGGCCCCGAGGGTGAAGCTGCCCCTCTCGCCCACGTTCACGAACGCCTTGCAGGCGCCGACGAGATCCATGACACCACACTATGCGTTTCTGGCATGGAAATGGACGTTTCCGTCTTGGACAGCATCATTGGCCGTGGCCAGACTGTGGGACGAGGCCACCCGACCGGGGTGGCGGTGCGCGCGGTGTCGGCGCTTCCGAGCGGTTCCCTTTTTGAACTATTCGGTACATAAAAGCGCTCCGCGCGCCCACCCAGGACAGGAAGTGCAGGGAGATGTTGCTTTCACCCACACGGCGCACCGGACTCGCGGCCCTGGCCGCGTTCGCCCTCGTCCCCGTCACCGCCTGCGGGCCGTCCGGCTCCGACCCGGCCCCGGAGGCGGAGCGGTCGGCGGCGGCCCGGCCCTCCGACGCCTCCGCCGAGCTCGCCCGGGAGTTCGAGCGGCTGGAGGAGGAGTTCGACGCGCGGCTGGGCGTCTACGCGGTGGACACCGGCACGGAGGAGGAGGTCGCGCACCGCCCCGACGAGCGGTTCGCCTACTGCTCCACCCACAAGGCGCTCTCCGCGGGCGCGGTGCTCCAGCGCAACACCCCGGAGGAGATGGAGGAGGTCATCACCTACACCGAGGATGACCTGGTCAACTACGCGCCGATCACCGAACAGCACGTGGACACCGGGATGACCCTGATGGAGGTGACCGACGCGGCCGTCCGCTACAGCGACAACACCGCGGCCAACCTCCTGTTCGAGGAGCTGGGCGGCCCGGACGGGTTCGAGGAGGCGATGGAGGCCGTCGGCGACGACGTGATCGAGGTCGACCGCGTGGAGCCGGGGCTGAGCGAAGCGGCGCCCGGGGACATCCGGGACACGAGCACGCCGCGCGCCATGGCCGAGAGCCTTCGGAAGTTCACGCTCGGGGACGCGCTGCCCGAGGACCGGCGCGACGTGCTCACCGACATGCTCATCAACAACGTGACCGGGGACGAACTGATCCGCGCCGGGGTCCCCGAGGGCTGGGAGGTCGGCGACAAGACGGGGAGCGGAGGCTACGGGACGCGCAACGACATCGCCGTCCTGTGGCCCCCGGAGGGCGACCCCATCGTCCTCGCGGTCATGTCCAGCCGCGACGAGGAGGACGCCGAGTACGACAACGCGCTGATCGCCGAGGCGGCCGGGGTCGTCGTGGAGGCCCTGGCCTAGCGGCCGCGCGGTGCGCACGCGCGGCGGACGAGGCCGAGCGTGCGCACCGCCCGCCCCCGGAGCGGGGCACCCCGAAGGGTGTCCTAACCTGGGAGCGGTCCGGACCGGGAAGGTGTCCGGCAGCCGTCGGCGTCCGGCCGCAACGAGTCCGAGGAACAGCGTGAGCATCAGTCCCCGTGTCACAGCGACCGTCTTCCGCGTGGTGGCGGTCATCGAGGCCCTGACCTGGATCGGCCTCCTGGGCGGCATGTACGTCAAGTACCTGGGCAGCGGCAGTGAGGCGGGCGTGCACCTCTTCGGCCCCCTGCACGGCGGGGCCTTCGTGGCCTACGTGGTCGTCACCGTCGCCGCCGCGCTCCACCTGCGCTGGAGCCTGTGGCCGACCCTGGTGGCCCTGGCCGCGTCCGTGCCCCCCGTGGGCACCCTGGTCGCGGACTGGTGGCTGCACCGCACCGGGCGGCTGACGCCCCGTGCGAAGGAGCAGGGCCGGGCCACCGAACCCGTGGCCTGACCGGAGTCCTTCGCGGGGTCCGACGGGACTTCATCTCCCGTTGGGCCCCGCGCCATTTTCCGGCATATCACCCTTTGCGCACACACGGTGACCTGTGCTTGGTTGACAACCAGTCAGTAACCCCCGCTGCGGAAGGACCCCCATGCCCCCCGCTCGCACGGCCGCGCTCACCTGCGCCGCGTTCGCCCTCACCCTGACGGCCGCCGTCCCCTCCAGTGCCTCGGCCGCCGAGGGCGCCCTCTCCCGGACCACCTCCGTGGGCGTGCACAACGCCTACCAGACGGGCACGTTCCCCTACTTCGCCGACGCCCTGGACTCCGGCGCCGGACTCCTGGAGCTGGACGTGTGGACCGACGAGTGGTTCGGCACCTGGCGCGTCAACCACGAGCTCGTCGGCCAGGACAACAACTGCGCCGGGGCCGCCTCACCCGACCGGCTGCGCGACGGCGGCGACGGCGACCTCGCCGACTGCCTGCGCGACGTGCGCACCTGGCACGAGGCCAACCCCGGCCACCGGCCGCTGCTGCTCAAGATCGAGATGAAGAAGGGCTACCACGCCGCCTCGGGGCTGGGCCCCGCCGAGTTCGACGCCCTCGCCGACCGGGTCCTCGGCGACGCCCTGTTCCGCCCCGGCGACCTGCTGGGCGCCCACTCCACCCTGGACGAGGCCGTGCGCGCCGACGGCTGGCCCTCCCGCGACGCCCTGGCCGGGAGGGTGATCGTCTATCTGACACCCGGCACCTTCGAGAAGGGCAACCCCTTCGACGACCTGTGGACGGACGAGGAACAGGCGGCGCGCCTGCGCGACCTGGCCGCCGAGGGCGCCCTGGACCGGGCGGCCACGTTCCCGGCCGTGCTGGGCGCGGCGGGCGGGGACCCGCGCGAGCGCTACGCCGAGGACCTGCGCCCGTGGTTCGTGGTCTTCGACGGGAGCGCCCCCTCCTACACCGGAGGCATCGACACCTCCTGGTACGGGCGCAACGACTACCTGCTGGTGATGACGGACGCCCACGCGGTGTCCCCGGCGATCGACCCGCGCACCCCCTCCGAGGACGAGGCCGCCGCCCGCGTCCGCGAACTCGCCGGGGCGGGCGCGACCGCCGTCACCAGCGACTGGGCAAGCCTGCCCCATGTGCTCTCCATGGTCGTCCCGCACGGCTCCGGCCTGGGGTGAGACCACCCGGGCCCGTCACGGGAGGGGATCGCGGCGCACGACCGCGGTCCCTTCTCCGCGTTCAGGCGGGGAACCGGAAAAGACGTGTCGAGGACCGTGGAAAGACCCCGCCAAGAGGCGGGGACGGAACAGGGGAAACCGCACATGTCCGCCCTATCGTTTCTCCGCAGTGCTTGTACGCATTCACCCGTTCGCGTCCACCGGGCCAGGGGCCGGTCCCGGCCGTCCGACGACCGGGGCCCACCGCGTCACCCTGTCGCGCGCCGTGGACGTCCCGCGTTCCCCGACGAACCGGAAAGCCGCCACACGAGCCGCGAAGGACCCAGCCATGACCGCCATGAACAGCACCCACCGGCCAGGACCGAACAGACGCACCGTCCTGCGCGGTGCGGCCGCGGCCTCGGGCGCCGCCGTCCTCGGCGGGGCCTTCGCCCCGGCCGGCGCCGCGAGCGCCTCCGCCCAGGTGGTGGAACCGTCCCTGTACACCCGGGCCGACTGGCGGGCCCGCCCGCCCTCGGGCCGGGTCCAGATCCTGTCCGCCCCGCCCCGCTACGTCGTGGTCCACCACACCGCGACGGCCAACAGCACCGACTACTCGCTCGACCACGCCCTGGCCCTGTCCCGGGCCATCCAGAACTTCCACATGGACTCCAACGGGTGGCTCGACACCGGGCAGCAGCTGACCATCAGCCGCGGCGGCCACATCATGGAGGGCCGCGCCCACAGCCTCGCGGCCGTCCGCGAGGGCAGCCACGTCCTGGGCGCCCACGTGGCCAACAACAACAGCACCTGCATCGGCATCGAGAGCGAGGGCCTCTACATGAAGGAGGGACCCACCACGGCCCTGGCCGACTCGCTGGTGGCGACCCTGGCGTGGCTGTGCGGGGCCTACGGGCTCGACCCGCACCGCGCGATCCTCGGCCACCGCGACTTCAACGCCACCGCCTGCCCCGGCGACGTGCTGTACGCGATGCTCCCCGAGCTCCGCGAGGCGGTCGCCGAGGTGATGCGGGCCCCGGCCGTGGAACCCGGTGCCCGCCGTGAGTCCGACGACGAGGGCCCCACCTACCCGCCCGTGCCCGAGGACGAGCCCGAGCACGCCTTCTACCACGGCCCCGCCCGGGGACCGGACGACCTCACCCGCTAGCGCGAGCGCGCCGGGAGGGCGGGACCGGTGTGCGGGCCCGCCCCGCGCGGTGGGAGAGACTGGGAGGGTGAGCACCGAGAACCGTCGCCCCGGTCCGCCCGCGACCAGCCCGTCCATCATCATCCTGACCCTGGCGCGCAGGGTCGAGGCCGAACTGAACACCGCGCTGGCGCCCCTGGACCTCACGGTGGCCCGGCTCGGGCTGCTCGGCCACATCGCCGGGGTTCCGGGCGCCTCCTTCAGCGAGCTGGCGCGGATGTCCGGCATCACGGTCCAGAGCGTGCACGGCTCGGTGAGGGCGCTGGCCGCCGCCGGGCTGGTGCGCGACCACACGGCCCGGGCCGGGACCGCCTCGGCGATCGAGATCACGACCGAGGGCGCCCGCCTGCTCGACGCGGCGAGGGAGGCCGTGTCGGCGGTGGACGCCGGGATGTTCGGCACGGACGCCGATCCCGTGCAGCGGCGGGTGGGCGAGGCCGTGCGCGCCGCGTTCGGCGCTCCGGGCGCCCCCTGACCGGCACCCTCCTTCCCTGGTGACCGTTTCCGGGGACGTGGACCGGCCCGTGCTTCAGGCTGCCTGAAGCACGGGGTAGGCTTCAGGCAGCCTGAAGGATGTGGAGACCCCATGGAACACCTGCTGCTCTCGGTCCACGTACTCGCCGCCATCGTGTTCGTCGGCGGCTCGGCCGTCGCGACCAGCCTCTTCCCGCGGTTCGCGCCGGTCGCCGGCGGTGTCCCCGCCTCCGTCGCCGGGGACACCGCCGACCCGGCCGCGGACACGCGCTCCGGGGCGCGCTCCCCCGGTGAGCGCAACCCCGCCGTGGCCGCCCTGCTGCACCGCATCACCCGCGGCTACGCCGTCGCCGGGGTGACCGTCCCCGTGGCCGGGATCGCCCTGGCCCTGTTCCAGGGCCGGATGGGCGAGATCTGGGTCACCGTCGCGATGCTCCTGACCGCCGCCGCGGGCATCCTGCTCGCCGCGCAGATCCACCCGCGCCAGCGCGACGCGCTCCGCGAGCCGGGCGACCCCCGGGAACTGCGCACGCTGTCGATGCTCGCCGGGATCTACAACCTGGTGTGGGCGGTCGTCGTCGTGCTCATGATCGTCCGCCCCGGCGCGGCGGAGTGACCGGCGTGACCGTCCCGCGCCGGATCCGCGTCCGGGGCGGCCGCCCGGTCACTCGGCCGACCGACCGGTGATCCGGTCGACGTCCCAGCGCTCGGCGGCCGTCAGGGGCGCCCCGGCCCGTTCGCGCAGCGCCTCGGCCCGCCCCAACAGCTCCACCGCCCGGTCGTGCCCACCCGCCAGCGCGGTCGCCCCGGCCAGCCCCTCCAGCGCCAGGGCGACCGCTCGGGGGTCCCCGCTGCGCTCGGCCTCCGCACGGGCCTGCCCGTGCAGCTCCAGCGCCTGTTCCGCGTCGCCCCGCTGCTCCGCGACGAAGCCCAGTTGCGTGAGGATGAACGCGGTGCCGATCCGTCCGTCCGCGTCCCGGTTCCACTCCAGGCGGCGCAGCAGCGACCGTTCGGCCCGGTCCAGGTCGCCCCGGCGGCGGGCGGCCAGGACGATCCCGGCGTCCGCGAACTGCTCGCCCACCACGTCCGCGTTCTCCTCCGCCACACGCAGGGCACGCTCGTGCAGGGCGTCGGCGCGGTCCAGGTCACCTTCGAGCAGGGCCACCCGTCCCAGCCCGGACAACTTGAGCGAGACCGTGTGCCACAGCCGCAACTCCTCGGCGATGCGCAGCCCCTCCCCGTGGAGCCGGGCCGTCTCGTCCAGGTCTCCGAGCGCCTCCGCGATCTGGGCGAGGGTGTCGGAGGCCTGGAGGATCCCCCACCGGTCACCGAGTGCACGCAGGACGCGCTCGCCCTCCCGCGCCCGGCTCCGCGCACCGGCGAGGTCACCCCGCGTGAACGCCGCCTGGGCCAGGCTGACCAGGGTCACCGCCGCCCCCCAGGCGTCTCCCGCCCGGTGCAGGTCCCCGTGGGCCCGCTCCACCCGGGCGGTCGCCTGGACCGTGTCACCGAGGCCCCAGCGGGTGAACTCCACGAACCAGGCCAGCCGCGCGCGCGTCGCCGGGTCCTCCGCCCGCTCCAGGTCCTCGTGGACGGTGGCACGCCGGTTCCCGTCGTCCTCGGAGGCGGGTACGGCCAGGGCGGCCCGCCACACGCGCGCCTCGGCCACGGCTTCGGAGGGGCCTTGGGGAACGGACAGGGCCTCGTCCAGGGCGGTGCGCGCCTCACCGGAGCGCCCGCGCAGGTAGCGGTACCAGGCCGGGGCACAGGCCAGGCGCAGCGCCAGGCGGGCGTCCCCCTCCTCCACCGCGAAGGCCAGAGCCGCACGCAGGTTCGCCGACTCACCGTCCAGGCGCCGGAGCCAGTGGGCCTGGTCGGGGCCGCGCAGCCGTGCGTCGGCGCGGTCGGCCAGGTCCGCGAAGTGGGCGGCGTGCCGTGCCCGTGTCCGGCGAGCCTGCCCGGCCTCCTCCAGCCGTTCGAGGGCGTAGGCGGCCACCGACTCCAGCAGGCGGTACCGGGTTCCGGCGGGGTGGTCGGCGGCCACGACCAGGGACCGGTCCACGAGCGCGCCGACCAGTCCCAGCACCTCGCCCGCCGGGACCGTACCGGTGTCGGAGCACACCGCCTCGGCGGTGGCCAGGTCGCAGCCGTCGGCGTGTACCGCCAGGCGGCCGAGCACCGCGCGCTCGGGCGCGGAGAGGGGCTCCCAGCTCCAGTCGATCATCGCCCGCAGGGTGCGCTGGCGGGCGGGAGCGTCGCGGCGGCCGGCTCCGAGCAGCGAGAAGCGGTCGTCCAGGCGTGCGGCGAGGTCTGCCAGGCTCACGTGCCGCAGCCGGGTGGCGGCGAGTTCGAGCGCGAGGGGGATGCCGTCCAGGCGCCGGCAGACCGCGGCCACGTCCGGGGCGGTGCCGGCGTCGAGGGTGAACGGGGCCGCGGCCGCGCGGGCGCGCTCGGTGAAGAGCCGTACCGCGCCGGAGGCGGCGAGGACCGCGGGGTCGTCGACGCCGGGTTCGGGCAGGTCCAGCGGCGGCACCGCGTACACGTACTCGTCCGTCACGTCCAGGGGGACCT
>NZ_LWLB01000036.1 GCF_001905145.1 Nocardiopsis sp. TSRI0078 | reverse complement strand
ACGGCATACGCGATTCCACCTTCCCACCGGGGCCGCTACGCGGGCACGAAAGTAGCACCGGGGAAGTCGCGCCGATCGGTGGTACATTCCCAGGACCGGAACCCTCGACGGCGCACTCCCGGTCAATCCCCAAAGCTCATGGGCGTGCTCCGGAGGCGGCGGGGTATTTTTGGAACGTGTTCCACCCGCTTGGCGTGCCGCGTATTTCGGTAACGGTTCTCCTGGAGCCGACCGGATATTCTTTTCCTGTTTCCCTTGCGGCGGGGTCGCGCTCGTGGGGGAGGGCTGGTCCAGCCTCCGGTCGGGAGCCTGGTGGTGGCGGGCCGAAAGCCGGGCGGGGGCGTTGGTGAACCCGTGTCAGCCGACGCCGGTCGCCGCGTCCATGGGGGATTCATCCCCGGTTCCGGGGGAGGCGGTCGTCGGCGGATCGACTTTCGCGATGGCGCCCGTGCGGGGGCAGGCCCCAGGAAGGAGGCCGTTCATTCCCTGTTTCACGGAAATCTATTTCCGCGTGTCGGATCATATGCCTTTGTGTACCGGGAAACAAAGGCCGAACGGCTCGCTGATAAACAGGAGGTGTGTGTCCGCCAGGAGAGTCGCATTTCCCGTTCCCTGGCGGAGGCGCGGGGGGAAACCCGTGCGCCCGGTGCCGCGTGTGCGGTTGCGGCCCGGCGCCGCGCGGCACGGCGCGCGTTCCCGCTCCTCACGGGGACAGCCGTGCCCCGCACTCGGGCTCAGCTCCGGCCGGGAACCGTGGAACCCGATCCGCCGGACGGACGCCCCGGGGGGTTCTGCCCGGGGGGAGGGACGCCCTCGGACGACGTCCTCCCCGGCTTCATGGCCGCCATGATCCTCTCCAGCAGCTTCCGTACGCTTTCGGCGCGTTTCCGTGCGCTTTCGGCGATTTTCTCGGCGCCGTCGCGGGCCTCCTGAGCGGTCTCCACGGCCTCCGCGGCACGCTCGGCCGCGGCCGCCGCCCTCTGAGCAGCCTGCTGCGCCAACGTATGTGCGCGACGAGCGGCGGCGAGGGCTTCGTTGGCGGCCCTCACGGTCATGCCGACGGCACTCCGGGCCTCCTCGGCGATCTTCCGCGCCTCGTCCGCGCGAGCGGCGGCCTCCTCGGCCTCCCGCGCGGTGGCGTCCGCCCTGGTGCGCAGGTCCTGTGCCCGCTCGGCCAGCTGCTTCGCGTCCTCGGCGGCCCGGGCCGCGCGCTCCGCCGCCTCGCGGGCGGTCTGCCGGGCCTCCTGGGCCCTCGCCCGCGCGTCCTCCGCGCCCCGGCGAGCGGCGTCCTCCCGGGTGTCCGTCGTCCTCCCGGGGCCGTCGGCCGTGTCCGGTGCGGTCCGCCCGCCGGGGGAGGGCCGGGAGGCGTTCGCCGCCGCCTGGGCCGCGAGGTCCGCGGCGGTGCGGGCCGCGCGGGCGTCGGCCTCGGCCCGCGCAGCGTCCCTGGCGGCGTCCGCGGCGCCGGCACGCACCTCGGCGGCCCTGTCCGCCGCCGCGTCCGCGGCGGTGCGGGCGTCCTCGGCCGCATCGGCGGCACGCTGGGCCGCCTCACCGGCGTCCCGCGCGTTCTGGGCGGCCCGGTCCGCGCCGTCCCGGTGGCCGGACGCGCTGGTGCTGAGGTCCTCGGCCCATGTCCGCAGGGCCTCGGCGTCCGCGGCCATCCGGTCGGCCGCCTCCCGCGCGGTGTCGGCGTCCGTCTTCGCTGTCCCGGCTTCCGTCGCGGCCGTCTCCGCCGCCTCCCGCGCGGTGTCGGCGCGATCGGCGATCCCCTCCAGGTCGGAGATCAGGGCATCGGCCCGGTCGCGCGCGTCCTGGGCGGCCCGGGCCCCGCCGACGGGCCGGTCCTGCCCGGACAGGCCCTCCACGGCGGTGCTGAGCTCCCGGTACCGCGACGGGGTCGCGTTGAGGTCGTTCCCGAGTCCGATGACGGTGTCCGCGTGCCTGTCTGCGGTGTTCCAGGCGTCGGTCGCGGCGGTGGCCGCGCTCTCGGCCGCCGTGGTGGCCGTCCTGAGCCGTCCGTCGAAGGCGCCGCGATCGGGTTCGGGCATCCTCGTGAGGGCGTCGCCGCGGGCGGTGTTGAAGCCGTCGCGGACGGCGGTGGCATCGGTGTGCGCCGTGTCCGCCGCCTCCCGCGCGTCACGTGCCTGCCGTACCGCCCCCGGCGAGGGGGCACCGTCGGTCCCGGGCGCGGGTCCTCCGGCCCCGGCGGCGGGTGCTCCGTCGCCGGAGCCCGTGAGGATGCGGATGCCGTCCCGAAGGTCGGCCCTGCCGCGGTCCAGGGGGGTGGAGAGGCCGCTCGCGTTATCGCGTGCGTCACGGGCCTCCCGGGCCGCGGTGTCCGCGGCGTCGGAGGCGCGTTCGACCCGCGCGTCCGCGGTGTTCGTGTTCTGCTCCTGGCCGTCCCGGGGGTTCCTGGAGCCGTCCGAGTCCAGCGCGCCGGGATCCCGGTCGGGGGTGTCGGATTCCGGCGGACGGAGGTTCAGCTCCGCCCGGAATCGGTCGACCAGTTCCTGTCGCGGTCCCGTGGGCGCGGGCGCCGGGCCCGGCGGGGTCACGGTGACGGTCGGCTGGGTCCCGCCGGTGGTCGTGGTGGTGCCGCCGGTGTCGCCGGTGGTCGTGGTGCCGACCGGGGGCACTCCACCGGGGGCGGGGGGCGCACCCGTGTTCCCGGTACTCGTGGTGGTCGTGGTGGTCGTGCCGCCGGTGGCCGGTGCGCGGGTCGTCCCTCCGCTTCCGTCGCCGCTCACCGTACGCACGGGGGGAGCGGTGCCGCCGTCCGTCCCCTGACCGGCGCCCCCCAGCGTGGTGCGCGTGTTGTTCACGGTCTCGATCAGGGCGTCGATCTGGTCGTCGAAGTCGGACAGCGCCTTTGCGTACTTGTCCTCCTGTGCGTTGTAGGCGCTCTCGGCGCTCCGGTCGCCCGGGTCGGCGGCGTACCTCTCGGCCAGGCCCTCCAGCGGGGCCCGGGTGTCTGCGTACGCGGCCTCCGCCTGGCTGAACTCCTCCCGCGCCTGGTTGATCCGGCCCATGAGGGGGGCCAGGTCCTTCGCCTGGTCCGGCGTGAGGAAGCCCATCGCGACCGCGTCGGACTCCGAGAACCAGCCGGCCATCCTGACCGTGACGTCGTCCACGCCCCAGCGGGTGGGCCGGGAGTAGAACGGGGTCGGCGCAAGGCTCGGGTCGTTCGGGTGGAAGGCGGCGGGCGCCTTGAGCTTGCTGCCCGCGGCGAACGCCCAGGTGGCGTCGTACTCCACGAGGTAGACGGGCCCCTGGCGGAGCTGGTCCGACTCCTGGTAGCCCTTGACGGCCTGGTTGGAGCCCCTTTCGGCCCCATGGGACGAGCTGGTGTTCACACCCGGCGCACCGGTGTAGATGCCCTCGTGCCCGTCGTAGGAGATGCCGCCGGTGGTCAGCCCGGCGGGGCGGAACTCTCCGCCGCGGCCCCGGCCCCCGCCGTGGGAGTCGCCGGCGCTGTTCGTCCGGGGCTGGGCACGGGAGTCGCTGAGCTGGCTGCCCGGCAGTGCGTCCAGGATCTTCGCTCCGCGGCTGCTCGGCACGACCTTGGCGCCCCACTCGGTGCGGCTGATGTCCGTGAACTGCACTCCCTCGGAGTTGCGTGAGGCCGACGGGTACACGGCCTTGACGGCCTTGTCGCTGAGGCTGTGGTCGATCTCGTTGTACACCGGGTCCTGGCCGTAGGCGTCGGCGAGGTAGGCACGCGCCGCGTCCGCCGTGGCGCGGGTGGGCCGCCCTCCTTCGGGGGTGCCGGCGGGCGGCTGCCAGCCGAGGGACTGCGCGATGACGACGTTGGCCTTGTCGCGCAGCGCCTGCCCGCCGTCCTGTACCATGGTCGGCTTGGTGATGGCGGTGTCGTTGCCGGGTCGGGGGCCGGCGTCGCCCGTCCAGGTGCGCAACGCGTCGGACACGGACGCGTGGACGGGGGCTCCGGGCCGCCGTGTCGTGCCTCCGTCCTCCGGCGGGGCGGGGGCGCGGTCGTTCCCGGTCGTGTCGGTTCCCGTCCGGTCGCCGGTGGTGTTGCCGCCCTCCGGGGACGGAGGGGTGTTCTGGTCGGCGGGAGCGGTCCCCGTGGAGCCGGTGCTGTCCGTGGACGTGGCGATGGCGGGGGGAGGCGCCGGCAGGTCGGTACCGGTGCTCTGTGTGCCTTCTCCCGTGGTGGTCGTCGCCGGGGGATCGAAGGTCATGTACGCGAACGGGTACATCGTCTCGATCCGCCCGCTGCCGGCGGTGCCCGTGTACGTCGATCGCGGCGGGTTGCCGTTCTCCCCGCCCTTGGGTTCGCCGAGTTCGAGGGTGAGGGTCAGCGTCGTGTCCGCGCCGACCTTCGCGTACGGGGTGTTCAGGTGCAGCTCGACGGTGCGGGCGTCGTCCTGGGACTCCCCGGAGGAGCGCCCGTCGCTGGTGGAGGAGGACACCGCCCCGGCGGGGGAGGCGAACAGCGGGCGGTGCTCCGGCTGTCCGTCCGGCCCCTGGTCGTCCTGGGCGTAGGGGAGGGGCTGCAGCAGCACGCCGTCCGCGCCCACCGTCGTCCCGGTCCCCCTGTTCCGCGAGTTCGCGTCGGTCGCCTTCCAGGTGTGCGACTCGATGTAGTAGCCGGACTGGCCGACGTAGGAGACGTCGGTGCGGCTCGGGTCCCTGGTCAGGTTCACGTAGACCTTCGCCGGGGAGGCCGAGCGCATGGGGTGTGGAAGCGAGTCCGAGGTGGGCTCCGGCCCCAGCGCGCGGACCTTGACCGGCACCGGGACGGTGGAGTCCGGGTTCTGGCCCAGGTGCGTGGTCAGTTTCTGTAGCAGGAGCTCCCGGCCGCCGTTCGTCAGCTCCAGTCCGTTCCCGGCGAGGTCGTTCACCAACTCCTGGATGGCGGCCTCGGGGTCGGCGGGCTGGATCTGCCTGCCGTTGTTCTCGAACCCGGGTCGCACCTGCGCGGTGTCGGGCGTCTTCGGGTTGGGCTGCGGGCTCAGGTTCACCCCCGTCCCGCTCTCGTCGCGGGTCGCCCGGTCCATCACCAGCCCCTCCTGCTGGGCGTCGCGGGAGTGCACGTAGCCCGCGAGCAGGTTCTGGACGGGAGCGGTCCACCCGTGGAACAGGGTTTTCCAGTTCAGGGGCGGGCCGATGCTCCAGTTCTTCAGGAACTCGACCGCCTGGGTGAGGTGACCGGAGGCGCGGAAGGCGTACACCTTGGTGTTGTCCGGGATGAACAGCACCGACGACGTGAAGGAGGTCGACTGGGTGTGCGACGTGCCGCGGGAGAAGAACGTGCGGGAGAGGGAGGGCCCGAGCAGCGGGATCGGTCTGACGGCCTCGGTGGGCAGGGAGCCGTCGGAGGGGTGCGGGTTCGGGTTGCGGCCCCCGCTGCCTCCGAGCTTGAAGCCGAGGCCGCCGGTCAGGGAGGAGCTGGTGGACAGGGTCACCTCGCTGCCGCCGTTCCACCGCATCTGGGCGTCGACGGGGCGGAAGTCGGTGACGGTGTCGATCTCCACCTTGGTGGCGACGGTGGCGCGGACGTCGTGCGGTGACCAGAAACCGCCGCTCATCTCCTGGCGGATGCGGGAGCCCGACGGCGTGGTCACGCTCTTGCTCGTGGCGAGTTCCTCCGCCGACAGGTGGTTCTCGAACTGCCGACCGCCCCCGGACGTCTGGGAGAGGAACGACTCGAGCTTGCGCCGATACCCGTTGTGGAGGCCGCTGCGCGGATCGGAGAAGGTCCGGTACGTCTCCTCCAGCAACCCGCGCATGCCCCGGCTCCCGGCGTCGAAGTGCGTGTTCACGCGCTCGAAGGTGCCGCCGATGCGGCGGATCGCCTGGGCACGGGCCTGGTTCAGGGTCGGCGGGCCCTGTGGGGGCCGGTTGGCCGGGGCGCCGTCCCCGCTCCGGTCTCCCCCTGGCGAAACGGTCTCCGGCGTCGTCCCGGTGGTGGTGTTCGCGGTGCCGCCGGGGGGAGGCGGTGAGGTGAGGACGACGGCCTGGCCGCTGTCGGTACCGGTGGTGTTCGTGGCGGTGTTCTGGGGAGGGGCGACGATCTCGGCGCCCCCGCCGAACAGGCGTCCCCAGGTGTGCACGACCCCGTCCCGGATGACGGTCCACCGGCCTCCCCGGTCCTCGCCCGCCGTGCCGCCGGGGGTGGTCCGCGGGACGAAGTTCCGGACGATCACGTCCCGTGCCTGTTCGGGCGTGAGCGGTTGCCGGCCGCCGGTCGTGGCGGGCGCCGTGTCCCCGGAGGTGTTCGTCTGCGTGGAGTCTCCTCCCCGTGTGCCGGTGGTGACGGTGGCCTCAGGGGTGTTCCGCGTCTCCCGTCCGTCGGAGGAGGTGGCGGTCTCGTCGTCGCGGGCCGTGCCCGTCGGGTCGGACAGGGTGTTCGGGGAGTCGGAGGCTACCGGCGGCATCCTGGGCGTGAGGAGGACGGTCTGGGCGTCCATCCCGTTCCCCAGGAGCGGGGCGCCGTGTTCGCGCTGGGGCCGGTCGTCGCGCGCCATCCCGATGTCGTCGTGCTCGAACAGCCGTGCGGTGAAGCGGGTGCGGGACGTCCACACGTCGGAGTCCCCGCTGAACAGCACCGTCTCCTCGGAGCTGTGGGAGAGGCCCTGGCTGGAGCCCTTGCCCTTGTTCAGGGACGCGCTCAACGAGACCGAGGGGTTTCCCAGGACCCGGGGGACGCCGCGTACGTCGGCGCCGGCGTCGGTGCGCACGCTGGCGCCCGTGGTGAGGCCGAGCGCGTGGTTGGCGCTCGACCCCTTCATGGTGGTGATGCCGGCCGAGCCCGCGAACCGGCCGCCGCCGCTGGCGGTCGTGTCGAACTGGTGCACCAGGCGATCGAAGTCGCCGTAGACGCGCACGGTCACGGTTTCGGGACGGCCGCCCCTGTCCTCGCGGATCATCGTCGGGTCGATCAGGGCGGATTCCTTGAGGCGGACCGGAATGCCGTTGCCGGGCAGGTCGGGCGCACCGCTCTTGAGCCCGGACTCGGAGAGCGCGTTGATGACCTTCAGGGTGTTCTCCCGCGCCACGTCCACGTTGCGGCGCAGGCCCCAGCGCTCGCGGAAGCTGTGGACCGGTCCGTCCGGGTCCATGTGGCTGGGGCGGACGGCGTAGTCCTTGCCGGTCCGCGCCAGATCCGGGATGACCAGTCCGGGGCGCTTCTCGGAGATGCCGCTGAGCACGCGGTACGCCAGGTCGTCGTAGAACGGGCGCTGTGGTGGGGGAGGCGACTGGGCATCACCGTCGGCGCTGTTGTTCCCGGTGGTGTCCGTCGTGTTCGTGGTCCCCGTGTTGCTGTTGCCTGTGGTTCCCGCCGTCCCGCCGTTGTTCGCGGGAGCGGCCGGGGGAGCGTGGCCGAACCCGCGTACGGTGGCCCCGCTCAGGTCCGTGGGGCGGTCCACCGCGAGGTTCGGGAACGGGGGCCGGGGCGGCGCGGTCGGTTCGCCGGTCGGGTCCGGGGCCTTGGAGGGTTCACCGTTGAGCTGGCGGGCGTCCTCGATCGTGAGCAGCTCGACGGAGTTCCCCTCGAAGCGGTGCGCTTCCGGCTCGCCCTGGATGCGGACGTAGTAGTCGCGCTTCACGTCGTAGGCCGCGTGGCCGGAGGGGGCGTGCACGACATGGCTGTTCGTCCCCGAGGTGTTCAGGGCGACCCCTGTGCTCCTCTCGAACGTCGCCGAGTACTCCACGAAGGGCACGTCGAGCCGGATGCTCTTGCCGTTGGGCAGGTCGAGCCAGATGCCGAAGCCGCCGCCGACCGAACCGGACGCCACGGTGGAGTGCTTCACGCTGGAGGAGGCGCTCTTGACCGCGGTGTTGCTGTGCACGAAGTCGGCCAGGCCGGGGGCGAAGTCCTTGCGGTTGTACTCGGTCGACACCGACCACATCCGCATGATGCGGGGGCGGCTGCCGGGGATCTCGATCCGGATGTGCGCGGAACTGTTGGACATCTGCGGCAGGTACTGCTGCACCCGGTCGTTGTCGAAGGTGGTCTCGATCCGCTCGCGGTAATCGTTGTCGCGCCGCTCCCGCCTGGAGGTGGTGTGGCCGCCGTCCCGGCCCCCCTCGGGGCGGGGGCCCAGGAAGTGGTCGGCGAGCCAGGTGCCGAGTGTGCTCTTCCCCGGTCGGCCGCCACCGCCGCGGCCGGTCCCACCGTCGCCGGACGTGGTGTTCCCGCCCGTGTCGCCGGTGGTGTCGCCACTCGTGTTCCCCGTGGTGTTCCCACCGCCTGAAGCCGTGGCGGGAGGCGGGGGGACCGGGGAGAAACGGGTGATCTCGATCGGGTGGCTGGTACCCGTGAACGGCCGGTTCACCGGCGGGTGGTGCCCGTTCGCGTCCGCCGGTCCGTTGTCGGGCACGATGCGCAAAGGGGCGTCCGAGGAGGAGAGCACTTCGCCCGGCAGGCTCATGACGAGGCCGTTGTACGCGGTCCCCTCCTGGACGCGCGGTGCGGTGAGGCCGGGGCCGGTGACGGACGCCCCCATGCGCAGGTCGCCGACGTAGAGGTTCGGGGTGCCGAGCAGTTCGAGGCCGCTGGCGGAGTTGGCGCTGGTCGAGGCCGACCCGGAGGTGCCACGGACCTTCGTGCCGCCGCGTCCGCCGACAGCGGCGATCGGCCCGGCGTCGTTGCCGTTGACGCCGGTCATGTAGAAGGGGCTCATCGTGAACTTGGCGCCGAGGGTCTTGCCCGCGCCGCGTGACCCGCCGTCGCTGGAGTCCACCCCGGGGCCGGTGTCGTGGAGCCTCAGGAACCTGGAGTCCCCGCCGCCGTTCAGGGCCTTGGCGTCGACGTGGTGGAAATCGCCGTCGTCGGGACGCAGGTCGATGTCGACGCTCCACGTCTGCCCGTTGTGTGTGGCGCCGACGGGGTGTCCGCCCTCGCGGAGGAAGGGCCGCGGCCCCTCCCTCGTGAGGATGTCGACCACGCCGTCCACGATCCCCCGCCGTGCGGGTCCGGGCATGCCCGGAGTATGGGTCAGGACGTCGTCGACGAACCCGGGCAGGTGCTCCGCGAAGAGCATGTGCGGCCCGAGGAGGGTGGACGTGGCCAGGTAGCCCAGGTCGTAGCTCTGACCGCTCCGGTCCGGCACGAGGCCGCCGTCGTAGGTGAGGGCCGGGAGCGGCCGGGGCGGCGGTGCGCCCTCCGGCGGGGCTCCCTCCTGGGTGCTCCGGTCCCGGTCCCCGCTGCTCCCGGTACCGGTGTCGTCCCGGTCGTCGGTCGGTCCGCGGTCGGCGGGGTCGGGGGTGTCGCCGGTCAGGCTTTCGCCCTGGGGAACGGGGGAGTCGGTGCTGAGGGGACCGAGCCGGATGTCCCTGCTGGTCCCGCCGAGGGGGACGGGGCCGGTGTCGCCGCTCGGGCCCGCGGGGGTCTCCACGACGGCCATGACGGTGGTCAGGCCGTCGGTGCGCAGCAGGTCGGCCTGCATTCGGGCGAGGTCGTCGTAGCTCCGGTGGGCCTCGTTGGCCTCGCGCTGCGCCTCGTGGGCGCGTGCGCGCAGGTCGTCGGCGTCGGGGCGGCCCTGGCTCTCGGCCTCCCTGGTCTGGTCGACCAGATCCTGGGCGCGCTGGTAGCCGCTGATCGCGTCCTTGATGCTGGCCGAGGCCAGCTCCCCGAGCCGGATGGCGGTGGTGATCCTGTTCGGCGTGGCCTGGGGGACGCGGTTCCCCTGCCCGCTGGCGGCGGCGGGCGCGGGGGCGGACGGGCCGCCCTGACCGAGTGGGGGCGCCGTGAGGGGCGGTGGGACGGGCACGGTGGGGGGAGCGCCGTCCTGCTCCCCCGTGCGGAGCGGCGGGACGGCGCCCTGGTCGCCCGGGGAGCCGGGCGGAGGGGTGGGTGCGGGGAAATGGTCGTCCAGCGCCCCGGGAAGGGGGGTGGTGTCCCCGGTCTGCGACGGCGGCCCGCTCTCCGTCCTGGCGGTGGTATCGCGGTGGTCGGCGCCGTCTTCGGCGGCGGGCGGCGGGGACGGAGGAGCGTCCTCCGACTCTGTCCGCTGCTCGGGGGTGCGTACGGTGTCGGGGTCCGCCTGCTGTTCGTCCGTCGAACTGCCCGGATCGTCCCGTCCGGTGGTGCCGTCGGTGGTTGCTGTCTGCGGAGCGGGAGGTGCGCTCTCGGTGGCGGTGCGCACATCGTCGCTGACCGACCGGTCGGTGGAGGAGTCCGGGGTGCGGGTGTCGCCGGTGCGCTGGGGAGAACGCCCACCGCTGTCCCGCTCCGAGGACGCGGAGCGCTGGCCGCTGTCGGAGGCCGGGTTCTGCGGAGCGGTCGCGGGTGGCGGAGCGGCCTGGCCGACCGGAGGCGCCACGGCGACGGGCGCGGGGGTGTGCTGCTCCGGTTGGGGAACGGAGCGGTCGGCCGGGTTCGGGTCGCCGTTGTTTCCGTTGTTCCCCGGAGTGGGTGTGGTCTGCCCCGTGCCGGGGGGTGCGTTCATCTCCGGGTTGTCGGGGACGATCGCGTTGAGGAAATTGACGATGAGAGGGTCGTCGTTCGTCCCCGGGGGGAAGAGGTCGTCGTTGAGGCCGGGGTATGCGGTGCCCGCTGTCCCGAAGGGGTCCTTGTCGTTCTCGGGGGTCTTGAGGGGGTCGGAGAACGGGGTACGCGTGTCCTCGTCGTCGTGCACGCGTGCGGTGTCGTCCGAGGCCCGGCCGAGGTCGTCGGGATCGCCGAATTCGGAGCCGGTGTCACTGCCGGTGTCGCTGACCAGGTCGGGAACGTCGTCGACGTCGGGAACACCGTCACGGTCGTACGGGGACGACCCGTCGTCCTGACGGGACGGGGCGGGTCCGTCGTCGCGGTCCTCTCCCCGCTGGGGTCCGTCTCCGCCGCGTTCGGGGGCCCGATCACCACCCTGACCGGGGTCGTCGTTTCCGTGCCCCCATGGGTTGGTGCTGTCGGGGTCGACGCGGTTGTCGGTGCCGTTGCTCTCGGTTCGGGGTGGTGGGGGTGGGGTGGTGTTGGGTTTGTCTTTGTCGTTGAACAGGTCGGTGGTGGCCAGGGTGGTGTCGGTGGCGCCTTGTTGGATGCCTGCTTGGCTGGCGCCTGCGGTGGCGGACCAGATGGAGGCTTCCCAGCCGCGTCCGTCGGCGAGGCTGCCCAGGCCTTCGCCGAGGTAGCCCTCGGTGGCTCCGCTGCCGATGCTGCCGCCGGTTTGTTGGGCGTAGGCGCTGGTGGTGGAGAAGTAGTCGGCGAGGGGTTTTTGGAGGGTGGCGGGGACGTTGGCGAGGTGGTCGCGCGTGTGCGGGGGCAGGCGGTCGCCGATGGTGTCGCGTAGGTGTTGTCCGAGGTCGGGGCGTCCCCAGTGGGTGGCCAGGGTGTTGGCGTAGTCGCGTCCGAGGTCGCGTGCTGCGGTTTGGCCGAGGTGGTCGCCGAAGTGGCGGGCGAAGAGGTCGGCGAAGTCGTCGCGTGCTGCGGCGGCTTTGGTGGTGTTGTCGAAGGCGCCCGCGCCGGTGGGGCTGGCGGGGTTGTAGGGGGTGAGGAGTTCGTCGTTGTGGCGTCCGAAGAGGGAGGCCAGGTCCTTGTTCAGGGACGGGGTGGGCAGGTCGGGGGAGGGTTCGTCCTTGGGCGCGGGCGTGCCCGGACCCCGATCGGGATCCTCTCTGGGGGGAGGGGCGTCGCGGTCGGGTCCGCCTCCGGGCGGGGGCGTGTCGGTGCCGTGGTCGGGCCCGCTTCCCGGGGGTGGGTCTTCCTTGGTGGGCCCTTTGGGGTCGGGCGGGGGGCCGTTGGGGGCGTCGTTGAGTGGTCCCGTGGGTGGTGGTCCGCCGTCGGGTCCGGGTCTGGTTACGGGTGGTGGGTCGGGGAGGTGGTTGAGGTCGTCGAGGCTGTTCTTGAGCAGGTGGTGGAGGTTTTTGCTGAACAGGCCGTCCATGCCGGCGGAGAGGACGGCGGAGAGTGCTCCTTCGATGGCGCCGCCGGTGTGGGCGCTCTTGGTGAGTGTGCCGTCCATGGTGGTGCGGGTGCCGCGTCCGATCTGGATGCGTTGGATGATGCTGTCCATGCTGGCGAAGATCTGGCTGATGATCTGGTGGCTGGGCACGGTGATCACGAGCCAGGCCAGGATGCGGCGCATGGCCAGGCTGCGGATGGCCTTGAAGATGGGGATGAACTTCAGGGTGGCGCCGAAGGTGAACTTGGCGGTGGCGATGGCCCAGGCGATCTCGGCCAGGAGTTGGATGAACTGGCCGATGACCATCATGTGCATGTACTCGACGTTGGCGCCGGCTTTGCGCAGCTCGGTGGTCATGGTGGCCGAGTTGTCCTTGGCTGAGCCGACGTAGTTGTTCTCGCCTTGGGTGAACTGGTTCAGGGAGTGTTCGTAGTAGTCGGCGGTGCGGCCGTTGAAGTTGCGGCGTACGCGGGCGCGGCTGAGTTGGATGAGTTCGTCGAGGGTGTTGAGGCGGTGGATGAGGGTGGTGTAGACCTCGGCGGCGTGGAAGAGCTTGGTGGGGTTGGCGCGGGGGACGTCGATGCCGGTGAGGACCTTGATCGCGGTGCGTGAGGAGTCGGACATGTTGTGGTCCAACGGCATACGCGATTCCACCTCCCCGGCTGTAGCGCGAGAGGCATGAAGGTAGCACCGGCAGGTCCGGATGTGGAAGTAGTTGTGCTTATGTTTGTGTTCTCGCCCTTGTGTATTGCCTTGTGTGTCTCCTGTTTGCGGTAGGACCGCAGGGGCGCGCATCTCCTCCCCGGCGCTCCGCACAGCTTCCTTGAGGAGCTGCGGGCGGACCGTCGGCGCGCGTCCCCCGCTGTCATTTCGCAACGGTTCTCCCTTCGAGGTGGGGGCATTCGCATGCCGTTCCCCTGCAGGCGAGATGTTCTCCTCGTGAAGAAGCAGATGAACCGATCGCATCCACGTGGTGGGACGGGGCGTACAGCCCTCGCACTCGGGGACGTGGACATGGACGTACCGGAGGACCTCGTGGGCGGTCTCAGCGGTGGCGCCGCCGCCGTCAGGCGCGGAGCGGGAGTGAGCGCCGCGAAGACCCCGTCCGGACCGGGGCGGCTCTCGTCCGCCGAGGACAGGATCGCCAGGGCCGCTCTGGCGGAACTGCCGCGTGACGGGTCGATCCTGCTCGACGCCGGTCCGATGGCGGAGCGGATCGCGTGGCTGATGCCCGCCGGGTGCGGGCTGAACGTCCTGACCAACTCGATCCCCGCCGCGCTGGTGCTGGCCTCGCGCCGAGACCTCTCCGTGCACCTGCTGGGAGGGCGCGTGAGCGAGGCGGCCGGGACCACACCCTCCTTCGTGCACCTGCTGGAGCAGGTTCGTGTCGACGTGGCCTTCATGGGCGCCGACGGTGTGTCCCCGGGGCGTGGTCTGACCTGCGCGGATCCCGCTGAGGTGATGGCCAGGCGCGCCATGGTGCGCGCATCGGACCGGACCGTGCTGCTGGCCGACCACACCAGGATCGGCAACGACCGCATCTCCCGGTTCGCGCGGCTGAACGAGACGGACTGCCTCATCACCGACACCGGGACGGGATCCGACGACCTCCGGAGGCTGCGCGGACGCGGCCCGCGTGTGCTCGCGGTCTGACCCCGGCCCTGCCGGTGATGTCCGTTCATGTGTGGTTTCACGTGTGTTTGTCGGATCGCTCCGAGTGCGTGTCCCTTCTGGGTCCGATGACCGGAAAATCGACCGGATCACAGCCGAAGAGGTGGTCTGGGGGTTGTTACGACAGGCAAATCCTCTATAAGCTCACGCAAAGGCAAGTAAAAACACACCTAATGCCACATGGTTTCGGTCAGGCCGAGAGCTCCGGCCCGCGCGACTCCCGGTCGCGTCGGATCCCGGCCGACCGGAACCCGGACGGGAGAAGCGGTCTTCCGTCCGTCCGCTCACCGGTTTCCCCGCCCGGTCCCGTGACCTCCCGGGCGGGGCCGCCCCGTCCCTCTCGTCGGAAGGGAGAGGGCCCGCTCGTCCGGGCCGGCTCCGCCATGCACCGCACCGTCCCCCCTTTCCATGGCAGTGGAGAACGCACGAATGACGACAGTCGCGAGAAGAGCAGGCTCCGCCCGGCACCGGGTCGCGGCCGCGGGATGGTGCGTGGCCCTCGCCCTGTCGGCGGGCTGCGCCGCCCCCGGAGAGGGGACCTCCGAGGCGGCGGCGACGGCGCTGCCTTCGGCCCCCTCACCGAACGATGAGGAGGCCGCCGCGCTCGCCGCCTACACCGGTATGTGGGACGTGGTCGTGACCGCCTCCCACGAGGGCGGCGGGGTCCCCGCCGAGCTGGAGGACCACGCCGTGGGCGGCGCGCTCGTACTCATGAGCACCGCCCTGGAGGGCGCCCGTACGGCCGGGGCCCAGGTCACCGGTGAACCCGTCCTCGACCCCAGCGTGGCGGTCGAGGGACCCGACCTCGCGACGGTCGACGACTGCCTCGACGACTCCGGCTGGAACCTCGGCGTGGGCTCCTCCTCCGGGCGGGGCCCGCGCCTCGTCGAGGCCACACTCATTCACGACGGACTCGCCTGGCGCGTGTCCGACCTGCGGATCTGGGAGCCGGGATCATGTTGAGACCCGTACGACCCGCGGCCGCGGCCGCGGTACTGACCCTGCTGGCGGCGGGAGCGGCCACCCCGGCGCACGCCGACGACGGCTCCTTCCTCGGCCAGATCGAGTGCGGCAGCTCCGGCGGCCTCGGCTGCTCGATCCTGCTGCGCTGGTGGAAGACCCATGCGGGCCAGCAGGGCTCCGGCGGCTCGGGCGGCGGTTCCGGCGTCCCGGGCGTCCCGGCCGGTTCCGGCGACGGCGTCGACTGGTCCCAGGTGGACTGGGACGCGATCGACTGGTCCCAGGTGGACTGGGACGCCATCGACTGGGAGTCCATCGACTACGGGGGAGAGGGGGAGGCCCCCACCGACCCGGTCACCTTCATCCAGGAGGCCATGGCCGCCTTCGAGCTGCCCCCGCCCAAGATCGGGACCTCCCCGGGCAGTGACTCCCTGGTCCTGGTCAACACCCCCGTGTGGCTGTGGGTGGACTCCCAGGACTGGGACACCGCCGAGACCTCCGCCGAGGTGCAGGACTGGTCCCTCACGGTCACCGCCAACCCGACCTCCACCGTCTGGAACCTGGGCGACGGCACGCAGGTCCGCTGTGAGGGCCCCGGAACCCCCTTCGACCCGGCCGTGCACGACCCCGCCTCGGCCTCCCCCGACTGCGGGCACGTCTACACCCTGCCCTCCGACTCCCAGGAGGGCGGCGTCTACCCCGTCTCCGTCCAGGTCGGCTGGGACGTGGGCTGGGAGTTCTCCGACGGGGAGGCGGGCGCGTTCGACCCCATCACCACGACCTCGCAGGTCGAACTCCGGGTGGCCGAGTCCCACGGCCTGGTCACCGACTAGACAACCGCTGACAGCGAAAGAAGACGACAGACGTGGTGGACACGAAGACGGCACCGGCACCCGCGGCCTCCCCGCGGCAGCGGGAGACCCCGCCGGTGCGGCTCCTGGGCACCGGACCCCGCCGCTGGCGGTGGCTGGTCCTGGCTCTGGGCATGATGACCGCGGGCGGTCTGAGCGGCGTCCTGGCCCTCGAACAGATGGATGACCGGCAGGGGGTGCTCGTCGCCGACACCGACCTGCCCGCGGGCCACGTGGTGACCGCGGAGGACCTGCGGGTCGCGCGGATCGCCGTCGCCGACGGGGTCTCCTTCGTCGGCGCCGAGCACCTGGAGGAGACGGTCGGCCAGACCCTCACCGTGCCCGTCACCGAGGGCGGCGTCCTGCCCGAGGCCGCTCTGGGCACCGAGGCGGCCTTCCCCGAGCCCGACCGCGCCGTGCTCGGCGTGGCCCTGCGCCCCGGCCGCTTCCCCTCCTCCCTGGTCCCGGGCACCGCGGTCTCCGTGGTGATCCACCCCGAGGAGGGCTCCACGACCGGCGTGGAGGCCTACCGCGCCCTCGTGCGCAGCGTCCAGCCCTCCGCTGTCGACGACGGCTCGGTCGAACTCGAACTCGTCGCGGCCTCCACCGACGCCGCCGCCGTCGCCTCGGCGGCCGCCGCCGAGCGGGTCAGCGTCGTCCAGGTCAACTCCAGGGGAGGCGCGTGATGCACAGGACCGTGGCGCTCTTCTCCCTGGGCGGAGCACCCGGCGTCACCTGCGCGGCCATGGCGCTGGCCGCGGTCTGGCCCGGCGGGGCCGGGGCCGTCCTCGTGGAGGCCGACGCCTCCGGCGGCGACGTCGCCACCTGGCGGCGCCTCCAGCCCGCCCCCGGCCTGACCGGCCTGGCCGCCGCCGCCCGGCACGGTGGAGTCTCCGCCGACCTGGCCGCGCACACCCAGACCCTCCCCGGAGGGCTGGCGGTGTGCCACGCGCCCGTCACCGCCGACCGCGCCGAGGGCGCGGTGCGCCTCCTCGCCCAGAACCCCGGCGTGCTCGCCTCCGCCGAGGGGCCCGCCGTCGTCCTGGACCTGGGCCGCCTGACCCCCGGCGCGCCCGCCTCCGCGCTGGCCGCCCGGGCCGACGAGACCCTTCTGCTCGTCTCCGACTCCCTGGCCCAGCTGCGCCGCGCCAAGGAGGCCTCCGAGGCCCTGGCCCGGAGCCTGCCGCGCCTGCGCACCGTCGTCGTCGGCGGCAGCGGGAGCGTCCGCGAGATCGAGGGCGCGCTGGGCCCGGGCGTGTGGGGACGGCTCCCCGCCGACGAGCGCTCCGCGGCCTTCCTGCGCGGGGAGACCAACCCGCGCAAACCGCACCGCAGGCCGCTGATGAAGGCGGCGGTGCGTCTGGCGGGCGACCTCGCCGACGGCGCCGACCGTGCTCCCGCACCCGTTCCGGGAACCCCGGTTCCCGCGCCGGAGTCGACGGGGGTCCACGCGTGAGCAGCGGACACGACGCCGGATACGACATCACCGACGGCTACTTCCTGGACACCGACCACGCCCGCACTGTGGCGGACCGGGTCGAGCGGACCGCCACCGAGGCCGCCCGGCGGCTGAGCGAGGAGACCCGCGGAGCCCCCGAGGACACGCCCGAGGAGTACCGCGCCCGCGCCGAACGCGTCATCGCCCAGATCCTCGACGAGGACGCGGGACGCGCCCTGGCCGAGGGCAGGCAGGTGCTCGACGCCACGACGGAGGCCTCCGTCGCCGCGGGCGCCCTGGCCCGGGTGTGCGGGCTCGGCCCCCTCCAGCCCCTCCTGGACGACACCGGGATCGAGAACATCAACATCAACGGCGTGCACGTGTGGGTGCGCCGCGCCGACGGCAGCCGCGAGCGGCACGACTCGCTCTTCGAGGACCCCGAGGAGGTCGTCGCCCTGGTCCGGCGCCTGGCCTCCGAGTCCGAGACGGGGGAGCGCCGCTTCGACCCGGGCGCGCCCATCCTCGACATGCAGCTGCCCGGCGGCGAGCGCCTCAACGCGGTCATGGAGGTCTCCCGGCAGCCCTCGGTGTCCATCCGCCGCCACCGCTACAGCCGCACCACCCTCGACCAGCTCCGCGAACTGGGCACGGTCGACGACACCCTGGTCGCCCTGCTGCGCGCGGGGGTGCGCTCCCGCCGCAACATGGTCATCACCGGCGGCACCGGCGCGGGCAAGACCACCCTGCTGCGCGCCCTGGCCGCCGAGATCCCCGTCGACGAGCGCCTCGTCACCATCGAGGACGTCTTCGAACTCGGACTGGACCGAGACCGCGCGGCCCACCCCGACTGCGTCGCCCTCCAGGCCCGGCCGGCCAACGTCGAGGGCGTCGGCGAGATCACCATCGCCGACCTGGTGCGCACGGCCCTGCGCATGTCCCCCGACCGGGTCATCGTCGGCGAGACGCGCGGCCACGAGACCGTCCCGCTGCTCAACGCCATGAGCCAGGGCAACGACGGCAGTCTCACCACCCTGCACGCCGCGGACTCCGCGGGCGCCTTCACCAAGCTGGGCGCCTACGCCGCCCAGTCCGCCGAGCGCCTGCCCCTGGAGGCCACCGCATCCCTGGTGGCCGCCGCCGTGCACCTGGTCATCCACGTGTCGGCCCTGCCCACGGGCGGGCGCATGGTCACCAGCGTGCGCGAGGTGGTGGGCGCGGAGGGGCAGAGCGTGGTGTCCAACGAAATCTATCGGCGTGACCGCAACGGGTTCCTGCCCTCGGCGCCACCCAGCCCCAGCACGCTCGACGCCCTGGCCGAGGCCGGGTTCGACCCCGCGATGCTCAGCCCGGAGACGGTGGGGTGGGCACGGTGACGACTCCGGTCCTGCTTGTCGCCGCCGCCGGTGCCCTGCTCGGCGCGGGGCTGTGGTTGGCCCTGGCCTCGCTGGCCGCATCCGGCGGTTCGAGTCCGTCACGGATTCCCCGGTGGCGCGCGGTCCTGTTCGGCCGTCAGCGGCCGCTGCGGCTGGTCGCGGCGATCGTCGGCAGCCTGCTCGTCTGGTTCGTCACCGGCTGGCCGGTGGCCGGTGTGCTCGCCGCCGCGGGCTGCTGGTGGGGCCCCGCCGTGCTGGGGCCCGACCGCCGCCACCAGGAACAGGTGGACGGTGTGGAGGCCGTCGCGGCCTGGACCGAGATGCTGCGCGACCTGATGGCCGGTGCCGCCGGCCTGCACCAGGCCGTCGCCGCCACGGCGCCCATCGCACCCGAGCCCGTGCGGGACGCCGTCACCCGTCTGGCTGAACGGCTGCGCGCGGGCCGGTCCACTCAGGACGCGCTGCGCTCCTTCGCTGACGAGGTGGACAACCCCACCGCCGACCTGGTGGCCGCTGCCCTGACCACCGCGGCCACCCGGCACGCCACCGACCTGGGCGTCCTGCTGGGTACCCTCTCCGAGGCCGCACGGGAGCAGGCGGCGATGCTCGTGCGGGTGGCGGCGAGCCGCGCGCGGCTGCGCACCTCCACACGGATCATCGTCGGTACGACCCTGGGCATGGCCGCGTTCCTGATGGTGACCAACCCCGACTACATGGAACCCTTCGACAGCGTCCTCGGTCAGGTGGTGCTCGCGGGCGTCGGCGGCCTGTGGGCGGCCGCACTGGTATGGCTGTCCCGCATGTCCCGCTTGGACCTGGGGCCGCGGGTGCTCGCACCCGAGCCCTCCCCCGCTCGCACCCCGGAGGCCGCACGATGACCCCCGTCCTGGCCGCCGTCGTGGCCGGAGCCGCCGTCGGGCTGGCCCTGTGGGCGCTGCTGGCCGCGCGTTGGGCCCGACCCACGCTCGCCGAGCGCCTGGCCGCACCGCCGCCTCCCCGCACTGTCCGCGTCGCGGGTCCGGACGTCGGCGTGCTGACGCGCCTGGGAAAGATCGGCGTCCCGGTCCTGGAGGGTTTCGGTATGCCGGGGCCCCGCACCCGGCGCAACCTGCGGGTGTGCGAGCGCGAACCCGCTTCCTACCTCGCGGAGAAGTTCACCGCTCTGGTGCTGGGACTGGCCTTCCCCCCGCTGCTGGGCGGTCTGCTGTCCCTGGCCGGCGCCCTGCCCGCCGCCACCGTCGCCGGGGGCATGTGGGCGGCGTTCGCCCTGCTGGCGTGGTTCGCTCCCGACATGTCCCTGCGCGACGAGGCGGACAAGCGCCGGGAGCGCATGCGCCGCGCCCTGGCCGGTTTCGCCGACCTGGTCGTGGTGTCCCTGGCCGGGGGAGCGGGTGTCAACGGGGCCCTGTCCGATGCCGGGGCCGCGGGCAGCGGGTGGGCCATGGCCCGCATCCGGGAGGGCCTGCGCGAGGCGGCGCTGACGCGTCAGCCGCCCTGGACCGCGTTGCGCGACCTCGGCGAGCGCTACGACACACCGGAGTTCGCCGAACTCGCGGCCAGCCTCCAGCTGGCCGGGGCCGACGGCGCGCGTATCCGCAGCTCCTTGGCTGCCAAGGCCAAGACGCTGCGCAACCAGTTCCTGTCCGAGATGGACGCCGAGGCCCAGTCCGCCACCGAGCGGATGAGCCTGCCGGTGGTCCTGCTCTTCGCCGGGTTCCTGGCCCTCCTGGGCTACCCGGCGATGAGCCACATCCTGTTCAGCTCATGAGACCCCGACACATCCAGGAGACCCCCGATGCAGCGCATCACCGCCTACCTCAGCTCCCTGCTGCTCAGCCGGAGGGACGACGGCTACTCGACCGAGACGGTCATCGTGACCGCTGTGCTGATCGGTGTCGCCATCGCGGCCGCTACGGGCATCGGGACCTTCGTGAAGACGGAGGTCGGCGGTCTTTCCGCGGAGATCCCCTGAGCGTTCACCCCGCTCGGGACGATCGCGGCAGCGCCGAGCTGGCCGTGGCCGCGCCCGTGCTGCTGCTCCTGGTCCTGCTGGTCGTCCAGACCGCCCTGTGGATGCACGGTGACCACGTCGCCGCCGACATCGCGCGCAGGACCGCCGAGCAGTCGCGCACCGCGGGCGGCGCCGCGTCGGTGGCCGAGGGAGGCGGAGGCTCCTTCCTCTCCGGGCTCAGCGTGTCCGTCGACCGAGGTGCTGAGGAGGTGCGCGTGGTGGTGGACGCCGAGGTACCCAGCATCATTCCCGGCTTCAGCTGGCCGGTGGGGCACGAGATCACCGCGCCCGTGGAGCGCTTCGTCCCCGCGGAGGCCGCCCCGTGAGTCCTGCACACTCCATGGGCCCCGGGCGCGGCGACCGCGGGTCGGCCTCGGTGGAGCTGGTGCTCCTCACCCCCGCCCTCCTGGCGTTCGCGCTCCTCATGGTGCTCGCCGGGAGGGTGGTGGACGCCGGCTCCACCGCCGACCAAGTGGCGCACTCCGCCGCGCGCGCGGCCTCGCTGGAGCGCACGGCGGCCGCCGCGGAGGCGGCCGCATCGAGTACCGCGGCGAGTTCCCTGGCCGAGAACGGCCTGGCGTGCGGCGACCACACCGTCACCCTCGACCACGGCGGACTGACCCCCGGAGGGGCGGTCACCGCCGTGGTCGAGTGCCGCGTCGGACTGGACGGACTGACCGGCCTGGGCGTTCCGGGGACCTACACGGTCACCGGGGACGCGACGGTCGTCGTGGACACCTTCAGGGGGCAGCCGTGAGACGTACGGACGACAGGGGCCAGGTCTCGGCGTTCGTCGCCGTCATGGCGTCGGCCTTCCTGCTGTGCCTGGGCCTGGTCACCGACGGCGGAGGCGTGCTGCGCGCCCGCAACGAGGCCGCCGTCCTGGCCCAGGAGGCGGCCCGCGCGGGCGCCCAGCAGCTCGACTGGTCCGCCTACCGCGAGGGCACGGACGAGGTCGCCCTCGACCCCGCGGCGGCCTCCGCCGCCGCGCGGTCCTTCCTCAGCGCCGCCGGTGCCACCGGGACGGTCGCGGTCAGCGGCGACACGGTGACCGTGACCTGCTCGGTCCCCTACTCCTTCACCCTCATGCCGATGGGTTCGACCACCGTCGACGCCACGGCCACCGCACGTCCCCACACCCAGCCGATCCCCTAGCTCCTGTGAGGCGGACATGTCCCACATCCGACGGCTGAGCGCGGTCCTGCTCACCGCAGCGGTCCTGACCGGTGTTCCCTACCTGCTCCTGTGGCACCTGCCCTGGCCGGAGCTGCCGGATTCGTGGGCCCTGGCCGCCGCCCACCTGCGCGGATGGCGGCTGCCGCCGGGTGTGCCCACCGCCCTGCTCATCACCGTGCTGTGGGCGCTGTGGGGCCTGTACGCGGCCGGTCTGGCCGTGGAGGCCCTCGCCCGCCTGCGCGGTGCCCCCCGGCGGCTGCGCCCCCTGGGGCCCCTGCAGGTCGTCGCGGCGGCCGCGGTGGGCACGGTGGCACTCGCCCCTGCCTCCGCGTTCGCCGACACGGTCGTCTCCGAGGACCGGCAGGAGGAGGGCGGCACGGAGGACGACGCGGAGCCCTCCGCCTCCGAGGAGTCCCTCCCCGCGCAGCCCACCGAACGGGTGCGCACCGTCACCGGCTTCGCCGTGGGGTCGGCCGACCTCACCGAGCAGATGCGCGAGGACCTGGCGCCGGTGGCGGAGATGATCGCCTCCTACGGGGACTCCGGCACGGTCGTCCGGGTCACCGGCCACACCGACCCCAGCGGAAGCGCGTCGGCCAACATGGAGCTGTCCGAGCGCCGGGCCCAGGCGGTCGCCGACCACCTCGGCGGGTTCCTGGGCGAGGACGCACCCGAGATCACGGTGGAGGGCGCGGGGTCCGGCGAACCCCGCGACGGGGGAGCCGCGGCCCAGCGCAGGGCGGAGGTCGCCTACACCGTCGTCCCCCAGCAGCCGGCGCCCGCCCAGCCCCGGAACGCGGACGCCGACACCGGCCCCGTGGAGGCCGCTGCCGGCACCGCCGCGGACGCGGGCGGAGGAGGGGTGCTGGTCGTGGAGGTTCCCGACGGCGCGCTCACCGGCGCGATGGCCTTCGCCGGCCTGGCCGGGGGATACGTCCTGGGGCGGGGCGGCGTCCGCGTGCCCCGCGTCCGCCTGAGCCTTCCGCGTGTGCCCACGGTGCCCCGGCAGCGGCGCCTCGCCCTTCCGGCCCCGCCGCCCCGGCCCGTCCCGGGGGAGGACATCGACGAGCGGGTGACGGTGGAGCTCGACCACGTGCCCGGGCTCGGGATCACCGGCCCGGGGGCCGCCGGCGCCGCCCGGCGCCTGATCGCCAACGCGCTCGACCGCCTCGACCACGACGCCGTGCGCGTACTGCTCACCGAGGCCGACGCCGTCCGCCTGCTGGGGGAGCGGGGGCGCGACCTGCTGCGCGCGCACCCCTGCGAGCCCGTGCGGATGGTCGGCACCATGGAGGAGGCGCTCACGGTCCTCCAACGCGAACTGCACCGGGGCACCGAGGAACCGCGCCCGCCCCTGGCCCTGGTGGCCGCGCCCAGCCCCCGGCACGAGACCGCGCTCTCCGGCCTGCTGCTGCACGGGCAGCACCGCGGCATCACGGCCGTGGTCCTGGGCCGCTGGCCGCTCGGCGGCAGCTGCGTCATCGAGGAGGACGGCCTCATCACCGAGACCAGTCCTCCGCTCAACCTCGTCTTCCACCACTCCTGGCCCGGTTCCACCGCCGACCAGGTCATGAACGCGGTCCGCGCCTACCGGCACTCCTCGCCCGCGGAGGAGGAACCGGTGGAGGTCCCGGGCGGGGCGCCGCGAGCGCAGGCCGCGCCGGCGCCCGTGACCCCTGTGTCCCCCGTGGCGTCCGTATCTCCTGCGGCGTCCGCGGAACCCGCGGAACAAGCAGAGCCCCCAGAACCCGCGACGCCTTCGGAGCCCGTGGCATCCGTGCCTCCCGTGCCTCCCGTGGCGTCCGCGAAGCCCGTGGAACGGGTAAAGGCCGCGGCACCCGCGGCACCTCCGGAACCCGCCGAGGCTCCCACGCGCGCCCCGCGAAGCCGTCCCCGCACGGGGAAACCGGGCAGGGCCGCGACCGACGGACCCGCCCGCGGGCCCGCACGGCCCGACGACCTGGACACCCCCGGCACCCCCGCCGAGTCCGCCAAACCCGCCGAGTCCGGACGGCCCGCGCTCACCGGCCGGATGGAGCGTCTGGAGAGGCTGGAGGGAAGGAAACAGCAGCCCCTCCGGGAGGAGGGCGGCACCGGGCTCCCCGTCGCCACGGAGAAGGACGGGGCACAGCCCGCCCGGCCCCTGGTCCGCAAGCCCAAGAAGGCGGGCCGGGGCAGGAGCTGGAGGCCCAGGGAGGGCGGGTGAGGGGCCCGGCCCGGTCCGCGTGACCGCGGCGGCCCGGCCACCGCGGTCACGCGGCGCACGGTGCTGTTGGCGTCGGGGCCGGTAGGAGTGGGACCCTGGGTAGTCGCAGAGTGCTGACGTCCCGCAGGCGGGGCGGGGCACCAGCGTGGACCCGTGTGGAATCTTCCGGTACAAGGAGCTCGACCATGACCCCGACCCCAACCGATGACACGACGGGTTTCTCTGATCTGTCACTACGGACCGAGCTTTTGGACGCGCTCGCCGACCTGGGCTACGAGGAGCCCACGCCGATCCAGCGCGAGGCCATCCCGCCCCTGCTGGAGGGCCACGACCTGCTCGGACAGGCCGCGACGGGGACCGGCAAGACCGCCGCGTTCGCGCTTCCCATCCTCCAGCGGCTGCCCCAGGGCAACAGGGGACCGGATCCGACGGCACTGGTCCTCGCGCCGACGCGCGAGCTGGCCATCCAGGTCTCGGAGGCGATTCACCGCTACGGCCGGGTCCTGGGCGCGCGCGTCCTGCCGATCTACGGAGGGCAGCCGATCGGACGGCAGATCCGCGCCCTGGAGCGCGGCGCCGACGTCGTGGTCGCCACTCCGGGACGTGCTCTTGACCACATGAGCCGGGAGACGCTCTCCCTGCGCTCCCTGGAGATGGTCGTCCTCGACGAGGCCGACGAGATGCTCGACATGGGGTTCGCCGAGGACATCGAGGCGATCCTCCAGGAGACGCCGGAGGACCGCCAGACGGTGCTCTTCTCCGCGACCCTGCCCCAGCGCATCAACACGATCGCCCAGCGCCACCTGAGCAACCCCGTCCGGGCCCAGGTCAAGCGGGAGACGACCGCCCCGGGCGAGAGCCCGCTGGTGCGGCAGAGCGCCTACATGGTTCCGCGGGCGCACAAGCCGGCGGCGCTCGGGCGCGTACTGGACGTGGAGGCGCCCAAGGCCGCGATCGTCTTCTGCCGTACGCGTGAGGAGGTCGACGTACTCACGGAGACGATGAACGGACGGGGCTACCGGGCCGAGGCGCTGCACGGCGGCATGAGCCAGGAGCAGCGCGACCGCGTGATGGGGCGCCTGCGGAGCGGGACGGCGGAGCTGCTCATCGCGACCGACGTGGCCGCGCGCGGGCTCGACGTCGAGCAGCTCACCCACGTGGTCAACTACAACGTGCCCTCCGCGTCCGACACCTACGTGCACCGGATCGGCCGGATCGGCCGGGCCGGACGCGAGGGCGTGGCCATCACCCTGGTGGAACCGCGCGAGCACCGGATGCTCAAGACCATCGCCCGGGTGACCAAGAGCCGGATCCCGATCGAGAAGGTACCGAGCATCGCCGACATGCGGACCCGGCGCCTGGAGCTGACGCGCGCCGCGCTGCAGGAGAGCCTCATGGAGGACGGGGACTCCCTGGAGCACTTCCGCGTCGTGGTCGAGACGCTCGCCGACGAGTTCGACGTCATGGACGTGGCGCTCGCCGCGGTGAAACTGGCGCACGAGGCCTGGGGCCCCGCGGCCGAGGAGGAGGAGATCCCGGAGATCACGGTCAGGCCCGAACGGGACCAGCGCGGCCGCCGCGAGGCGCCCGGACGTTCGGGAGGGCGCGGCCGTCCGCCGTCGGGCGGGATGGCGCGCCTCTTCGTCGGCGCCGGGCGCAGCGCCAGGATCCGGCCGCAGGACCTGGTCGGCGCGATCGCCGGGGAGTCCGACCTTCGGGGACGCGACATCGGTGCGATCGAGATCGCCGACCGCTTCTCGCTGGTGGAGGTCCCCGAGTCCGCGGCCGACGACGTGATCGCCGCCCTGCGGGGCAGCACCATCAAGGGGAGGAAGGCGGTCGTCCGCCGGGACGCGCGGTGACCGCTGAGCTCGGACGGCACGGACGCCGACCGCGCGGCGCCGCGCGGCCGAGGCCCGTGGGCCCCGGAGGGCTCCCCGTGCTGGGCGGTCTCTCCTAGGGCCCGCGCTTCGCTCGGGCCCGTGTCCGGGCGCACGCAGAGTGGGAGCCTTCGGCGCCCACGGCGGGTTCACGGGGAACGGGTGAACCCGCCGCTGCCTCCGGTGGCCCCGCGGGTGCTCGGACGACCCCATGGGCGGAAGACCCGGTTCGAAGAAGCGGGCCCTAGCCGGTGCCGAGCACGGTCCGGTAGTGGGCGATGCGTTCCTCGTCCGGGCCGTCCCCGGCCAGCGGCGGCCGCCCGTCGAGGACCGCGTCGAGCACGTCCAGGCACACGTCCCACCCGGCCGCCGTGTTCGCCGTCCACGCGGGGTCGGCGACGGTGTTGGAGAGCCTGAGCACGCACCCGTCGCCGTCCTCCTCCAGGGTCCAGCGCAGGTCCTCCCCGGCCCACCGGAACGCCAGTGTGCGCGGCGGGTCGAACTCGGTGACGGGCACGGTCTCCGGCTCCTCGTCGGGGAAGGCCAGCGTGAGGGAGCCGCCCTGGCGGGCGTCGATCTCCACCTGGCAGGGGAACCACCGGCTCAGCGCCTTCCCCGTGGTCAGGGCGGCCCAGACCGCCGACCGCGGATGCGGGTAGCGGCGGGTGAAGTGCAGGACGGGCGTGCCCGGAGTGCTCGTGTCGACGCGGACCTGGGTGGCCATGGCTACGGCTCCTCGTGTGGGTGGGTGGAGTCGAGGTAGTCGCCCAGATCGTCCAGCCTGCTCGTCCAGAACGCCCGGTAGGGGCGCAGCCAGTCGTCCATGCCGCGCAGTGCCTCGGGCCGTAGCCGGTAGCGCCGTCCCTGCCTCTCGGCGGTCTCGGCGACCAGCCCGGCGGTACGCAGCACGCGCAGGTGCTTGGACACGTTCGGCTGGGTCAGTCCCAGCTCGGCGACCAGCTCCTTGACGAGCAGCCCCTCGCTCTCGCGCAGCGCGTCCAGGATGCGGCGTCTGCTGGGATCGGCGAGGACGGTGAACAGATCGGGCACACCTCTAGTATGCCTCGGTGGTTATATAACCGTCAAGGCATAACAGCGGGTCGAGGTGCGCGGGCCGCCTTCCGGCGACCGCGGCCGCCGCGTCGGGCGTCCCCGCGTGGAGCACCCGTGTGAAGGGCCCCGTGCGGAGTGTGCTCCGTGTGGAGCGCCCACGCGCCCCACCGGACACGCCCCGGTGCCGCGGGCGCTTTCCTCCGGTGGGGCGCGCGGTGGGTCAGTCGCTCAGCTCCGGCTTGCCGAACAGCACGGCGAAACCGGAGGGGAGCTGGCTCAGGATGTGGTTGAGCTGGCCCCCGGTGATCCTGTGGGCGACGGTGGTGAGCACCGCACTGGCGTCCCACTCCGCGGTCTTGGGACGGGCGCCGGTGGCCGCCGCCACCCGGGTGAGGAACTCCTCGACCCCGAAGGACTCCGCGTCGAGGAGCTCTCCCTGCCGTACCGCGTCGCTGAGCTCGTCCGGGAGCTGGGCGACCAGGTGTTCGGCCCCGTTGGCCGGAAGCCGTGGCGCCAGCACTCCGAGTACCGCACGGCTCACCTGGTCGGCTTCCTCGCGGTCGGCGTACTCACCCAGCTCGCGGACCTCGTTCAGGAACTCGTCGTAGCTCGTGCTCATGTCGACCTCCTCACCGCGTGTCGGCTGGTCACTGTCCAGGTCCCCTGCCCGCTCCCCGGGAAAGCGAACCTCCGGGTACCGGCCGGGGTTCGGACCGGTCCGGGACGCGGGCGTCGGCGGCCTCGTGCCCCACCCTGCGCGCGGACAGGGCGGCGGGCACCATCGCCAGCAGGGCGATCAGGGCCAGGGCCGCGCCGACCCACAGCGGCGCGCGCAGGCCGAAGGCGTCGATGCCCATACCTCCGGCCCAGGACCCGACCACCACGCCCAGGGTGATGAACGAGGAGTGCGCGGTGTTGACCAGGGCACGGGCGTTCCCGGCGCGCTGGACACGGGTGACCATCGCCGGGTTCAGGGTGATGCCGACCAGGCCGACACCCGCCATCGCCAGCAGCGCGGGGACCGGCAGGTCGGCGAACAGGGCGAAGACGACCAGGAAGACCGTGTTGAGCGCGAGCCCGGCGACGATGACGGTGACGGTGTGGGACATCGCCAGGCGGCCGACCACGGTGTTGCCGACCACCGTGGCGGCGCCGTAGCCCAGGAGCAGCAGCGGCACGACGTCCCGGGAGAAGCCGGTGACCTCGGTGAGGATCGGCGTGAAGTAGGAGAAGGCCGCGAAGGTGGCGCCGATGATGAGGGTGGAGGTCGCCATGACGGCCCACAGGTGCGACGTGCGGAACACGGTGAGTTCGCCGCGCAGGTCACCGGCCTTCCCGGCCCTTTCCAGCCGGGGCAGGGCCAGCGCGGTGGCCACCATCACGACCACGGTCAGCACGCCGACGGCGACGAAGGCGGCCCGCCACCCGAGCCGGCCCCCGATGAGAGTGGACAGGGGCAGGCCGAGCAGGGTGCCCACCATCAGGCCCTGGAGCGCGGCACCGGTGGCGCGTCCGCGCAGGTGCGGCGCGGTGACCTGGGCGACGGCGGACAGGGCGACACCGAAGAACGCGCCGGAGGCGGCTCCGGTGACGACCCGGGCGACGAGCATGAGCCAGTAGGAGTGGGAGACGGCCGCCAGGGCGTTGCCGACGAGGAAGACGAGGAACAGCACCAGTAGTGCGCGGTCGGTACGCAGCCGCAGTACCGCGAGGGTCGCCGGCGGACCGCCGAGCGCCATGGCCAGCGCGAACGCGGTGATCAGGTAGCCGATCTGCGGGATGGTGACCCCCAGGTCCTCGGACATCTGCGGCATGAGCCCGCCGACGAGGAGTTCACTGGTGACCATGGCGAAGATGCCGAGCGCCAGGAGGTGGACGGATCTGGGCATGATTCTCTCTCTTGTTTTGGATCGATCAGAACAAAACTGGAGCGCACGAGGAACCACGGCGGGAACAGGGCCGGTCGCGCCGGCACCGGTCGCCGACACGGGTCAGGGCGTCAGCGTGTGCGTGTCGGCGGGGGTGGGAGTGGGGAGAGAGGGCGGTGGGGCGGGGTCAGGGCCTGAGCGCCGCGATCCCGGTCGAGGCGATGCCCTCCAGTGCCCGGCGCCCGGCGCCCGACTGGGCCGCGACCCTCATGCCGGAGACGAGCGAGGTCACGTACCAGGCCAGGTCCGCGGGGTCGCGGTCGGCTGCGATGGAGCCGTCGAGCTGGCCGTCCATGACGGTCAGGCGCAGGGAGGACAGGCGCTTGTCCAGGTCGGCCTCCACCACCCGGGCGATGTCGGGATTGCGGGAGGCGATCGTGGTGATGGTGTTGACGGTGAAGCACCCCGCGCTGCGACCGCTCTCTTGGTTGGCCGCCTCGTCCTCCACGATCACGGTGAGCAGCGACCGGATCCGGTCCAACCCGCTGCCCTCGGAGGAGTCGAGAACGGCCCCCTGGCGTGCGGTCATGGAGTTGACGTAGTACGAGAGCGCCCGGCGGAACAGGTGCTCCTTGGAGTGGAAGGTGTTGTAGAGGCTGCTGCGGGGCAGTCCGGTCGCCTGGCACAGGTCGGCGGTGGAGGTCCCGTCGAAGCCCTTGGCCCAGAATTCGTGGCAGGCCGCGCGGACCACGCTTTCCTCGTCGAACTGTCGGGGTCTTCCCATGGGGCAGACGCTACCACTTTATGGACTGATCGTCACAGAAATGGCGCGTGCCGGGGATCCGGGCTCCACGGAGGAGCCGCGCCCCTCGCGGGACCGCCTCCGGCGCCCCGGCCGCCGCCCGCCCGGTGCGACGCGCGGCCTGCGACGGGGGCTCCGGGCCTTCCCGCCGGGGGCGCGCGGTGGTAGGGAGGGGACGCGACGGATCCGCCGGTCCGGTGACGGCCGCAAGGCCGGGGGACCTCGACGGCAGGGGAGACGGGATGGCGTTCGACGCCGGTACGCGGACCAGGCTGGGACGCTCGGAGGTGTTCCTCGGCCCGCTCGGGCTCGGCACCGCCCCGATCGGCAACGGTACGGACCGGGAGGTGGACGAGGAGACCGCGCTCGGCGCCGTGCTCACCGCATGGGACGCGGGCGTGCGCTACTTCGACACCGCGCCCCACTACGGGCTGGGCCTGGCCGAGCGCCGCCTGGGCCGGGCCCTGGCCGGCCTGCCCCGCGACCGGTACGTGGTCTCGACCAAGGTCGGCCGCCTGCTGGAGCCCGCTCCGCACGGTGCCGGACGCCTTGACGACCAGGGCTTCGCCGTCCCAGCCTCCCACACCCGCCGGTGGGACTTCAGCGCCGACGGGGTGCGGCGCTCCCTGGAGGAGAGCCTGGAGCGGCTGGGCCTGGACCGGGTGGACGTGGTCCTGCTGCACGACCCCGACCACCACTGGGAGCAGGCGGTGGGAGAGGCCTATCCGGCCCTGCACGAACTACGGGACCAGGGCGTGGTCGGCGCGATCGGCGCGGGCATGAACCAGGCACGGATGCTGGAGCGCTTCGCCGTGGAGACCGACATGGACGTCGTCCTGCTCGCGGGTCGGTACACGCTGCTCGACCAGCGGGCCGCGGCCACGATGCTCCCCGCCTGCCGGCGCGAGGGGGTGTCCGTGATCGCTGCGGGGGTGTTCAACAGCGGGATCCTCGCCGTGGACGAGCCGCCCGGCGACGCCACGTACGACTACGGGGCGGCCCCCGACCGGCTGCGTGCCCGGGCCCTGCGGATCGCTCGGGTCTGCCGTCGCCACGGCGTGACCCTGCCCCGGGCGGCGATGGCCTTCTCCGCGCGGCATCCGGCGGTGGCCGGGGTGCTGGTGGGGGCGAGGTCGGCCGAGGAGGTCGCGCGCAACGCCGGGCTCCTCGCCGACCCCGTGCCCGAGATCCTGTGGGCCGACCTGGAGGCCGAGGGGCTCGTCGTCCCCGGCACGGCGGGCTGAGGAGGGCCCCGCGCCCTTCCGTAGGATGGGGCCCACGGCCGCGGGCCGCGGCCGTGTCCGCCGAGGGGGTTCCACGTGCGTCTCGTCTACGTACTCGACACCAACGACCTGCAAGCAGCGGCCGACTTCTGGTGCGCGGTGCTCGGCTTCGAGCGGGAACGGGACCAGCAGCACCCCAGCTACCTGGCGCTCCGGGACCCGGGCGGGCAGTGGCCCGGCCTGCTGCTCCAGAAGGTGCCCGAGGCCAAGGCGGGCAAGAACCGGATGCACCTGGACGTGGTCGTTCCCGACGTGGCGGGCGAGGTCGACAGGGTGCGCGGGCTGGGCGCCGAGGTGCTGCGCCCCGTCCACGAGGAGGCCGGTCACCTGTTGGCGGTCATGGCCGATCCCGAGGGCAACGAGTTCTGCGTGGTCCAGCAGCTCGGCGGAGGCGCCGGGGAGTGACCCCCGGCCGACCGGGCATGTGTGCGTACCAAGCATCGGGGTAACGCTCACCACAGGGCCCGCGCACGCCGGTGGACCGCGCGGACGCAAGGCGGCCGCGTGCCGGCGGGGGACGTCCCCCGGGGCACCCGGAGCGCGGGGGCCGGTCGCTCCGAGGACCACGGGCGCCCGGTCCGCGAGGCCGCGGCGCGGGTGCGCCCGCGCCGTCGGACCCCGCTCACCCGGGGGCCGACCACCGGGCCCGTACACCGCGACGACGCGACTGGGGTGAGGAACGTGTTCCGGAACCGGCGAGACGCGGGTGAACGACTGGCCCGCGTGGTGGAGGGACAGAACAAGCCGCGTCCGCTCGTGCTGGCACTGCCGCGCGGCGGGGTCCCCGTCGCGGAGCGCGTCACCGAGGCCCTCGGAATACCGCTGGACATCGTGGTCGTGCGCAAGATCCCCGTGCCCGGGAGCCCGGAGACGGCGATCGGGGCGACCACCGCCGAGGGCCCTCCGCTGTTCGACAGGAGGGCGCTGAACCTGCTGGGGCTCTCCGAGGAGCGCCTGACCGACGCGGTCGAGGCGGAGCAGGCGGAGGCGCGGCGACGGATCCGGGCCTACCGCGGGAGCGGACCCGGGCCCGAGGTCGCCGGACGCGACGTCTTCGTGATCGACGACGGGCTGGCGACCGGCATGAGCGCGCGTGCGGCCCTGACCGCGCTGCGCGAACAGGACCCCGCCTCCCTCGTGCTGGCCGTCCCCGTGGGGGCGCCGAACGCGGTCCACGCGCTCGCCGACGTGTGCGACCAGGTCGTCTGCCTGGAGACGCCGTCGGACTTCGGCGCGGTCAGCCTCTGGTACGAGGAGTTCGAACAAGTCGGCGACGAGGAGGTGCTGGCCCTGCTCAACCGCGCCGGCGCCGACGAAGGGAGAGCACCATGACCGCTCAGGACGTGACGGTACGGACCCCCGACGCGCGGCTCGAAGGGCAGCTGTCCATGTTCCCCGGGGCGACCGCGGTCGTGGCCTTCGCGCACGGGAGCGGGAGTTCACGGCACAGTCCGCGCAACCAGGCCGTGGCCGAGGAACTCCGCCGGACGGGTGTTGCCACGCTCCTGTTCGACCTGCTGACCCCGGAGGAGGAGCGCACCGACAACGTGACCGGGCAGCAGCGCTTCGACATCGACCTGCTCACCCGGCGCCTCACCGGTGCGGTGGACTGGCTGGCCGCCCAGGAGGGCACCGAGGGGGTGCCCATCGGCCTGTTCGGCGCCAGCACCGGGGCCGCCGCGGCACTGCGGACCGCCGCCGAGCGCCCGGACCTGGTCGCGGCGGTCGTCTCGCGCGGCGGCCGTCCCGACCTCGCGGGCACGGAGGCGCTGCAGCTGGTGCGGGCCCCGACGCTGCTCATCGTCGGCGGGGCGGACACCGACGTCCTCCGGCTCAACGAGGACGCGGCCGACTGGCTCGGCGGACCGAGCCGGATCCACGTCGTTCCCCGCGCCACCCACCTGTTCGAGGAGGAGGGCGCGCTGGAGGAGGTGGCCGACGCCGCCTCCGGCTGGTTCGCGGGCATCCTCGGCGAGCGGGAGAGGTGAGCCGTGCCGCCCCCGTTCCGGACTCCGCTCCGGGGCCAGGAGGGCACACCCGACCGGATGGTTCCCGCGCTGGGAGGACGAAGAGATGGTGACGGACGGAAGGCCGGTCGACTCGGACGCGGTCCTGCCCCTGCACGGGCCCCGCTCGCTGGATCCGCTCATGGAGCGGATCGGTGACGCGCGGTACGTACTGCTGGGCGAGGCCTCGCACGGCACCGCCGAGTTCTACCGCTGGCGCGCCCGGCTGACCCGGCGGCTGGTCGAGGAGAAGGGCTTCTCCTTCGTCGCGGTGGAGGGGGACTGGCCGGACTGCCAGGCACTGCACTGCGCCGCCGTGGGCGCACCGGGGGCTCCCGAGGATCCGCGCGAGGCACTGGAGGGCTTCCAGAGGTGGCCGAGGTGGATGTGGGCCAACACCGAGGTCCTGGAGTTCGCCCGGTGGCTGAGGGAGCACAACCTGGAACTCCCGCGGGAGCGGCGTGTGGGCTTCTTCGGCCTGGACGTCTACAGCCTGTGGGAGTCGCTGTACGCGGTGCTGGGGTGGCTGCGCGAGAACATGCCCGACCAGGTGGAGCCCGCGCTGCGGGCCTACCGCTGCTTCGAGCCCTACGGCGAGGACCCCCGGTCCTACGCTCAGGCGACGCGGCTGGTGCCCGAGAGCTGCGAGGCCGAGGTCGTCGGCCTGCTGGCCGGGCTGCGGGAGCGGGCGCGGACGGAGGGCGCCGTCGACGACGGCCTCGCCGACTTCGCCGCGCGCCAGAACGCCGAGGTGCTCGCGGGGGCCGAGCAGTACTACCGGTCGATGGTGCGCGGAGGGCCCGAGTCGTGGAACGTCCGCGACCACCACATGGCCGACACGCTCGACCGCCTGATGGAGCACCACGGTCCGCGGGCCAAGGCGGTGGTGTGGGAGCACAACACCCACATCGGCGACGCGCGGGCGACCGACATGTCCGCCGCGGGCATGGTCAACGTCGGCCAGCTGGTGCGCGAACGCCACGGGGACGAGGGGGTCGTCCTCGTCGGCTTCGGCACCTACGAGGGCCGGGTGGTCGCGGGCAGGTCATGGGGTGCGACCCCCGAGCCGATGCCGGTCCCCGCGGCGCGCGAGGGCAGCGTCGAGGCCCTGCTGCACGGTTCGGTCGAGGGGGAGGCGGGCCTGCTGGTCCTCACCGGCGAGGAGGCCAACGATCCGTTCGCGGACGAGATCCTCCCGCACCGCGCCATCGGGGTCGTCTACCACCCCGGGCGCGACCAGCTGAGGAACTACGTCCCGACCGTCCTGGGGGAGCGCTACGACGCCTTCGTGTTCGTCGACCACACCCAGGCGCTCACCCCGCTGCACTCGGTCGAGGTGGACTCGGGCGAGGAGGAGACCTGGCCCACCGGGCTGTGAGGCCGTGGCTCCCGCCCCGGAAACCGGTCCGGACGCCCCGCCCGTGTGAGCGGGATTTCGCTCGCTGCCAGGTTGTCGGCGGACATGGCGGGCGATGTGGCCGTGGGGACGCGACACGGCCGTATCCGGAACGCGGACCGGGAGCGGGGGCGGCGCGGAACTGCTCCTGCTCGACGCCGCCACCGGGGAGCGGCTCGACCGCCTCCCCGGCTTCGTGCTGGAGGAGGACGGGACCCGCTCCCCGGCCTACGGGGGCGTGGTCCGGATCGGCACCGGGGGCAGCGTGGTCCACGAGGTCCTCCGCGACGATTCGCCGGTCCACCGTGCCGACGCCTCCGGAGAGATCACCGCGACGGCGGACCTGGGCGACATCAACGCGGGGGCCGTGGTGGACGACGTCGTCGCGTTGGAGGACACGGCGCTCGTCCCGCGCATGCGAGGCCCCCTCAACACGGACGAGCAACAGCTCGGGCTGGTGGTCGCGCCCTTCGGTGGGACGGTGAACTGGAAGACGGCGCGGTCGTCGTGCACACGGACGGCGACTACGGGGATCTCCGCGACGGTGAGGGGCATCTCGTGGAGGGCCTGGTGCCCTGACCGAAGCCGTGCGCGTGCCGGACGGCGGTTCGAGCGCCCCGCCGAATGCGATACAGTTTCACCTGTTGGCGGCGCCGGAGACGGCGCCCGCGCGGCGACCGGGACGTAGCGCAGTTTGGTAGCGCACTTGACTGGGGGTCAAGGGGTCGTGGGTTCAAATCCCGCCGTCCCGACAGAGGAACAGCAGTTCAGCGAGGGGTTCGCCTGAGAGCGGGCCCCTTTCCGCGTTCCCGGTGGGGTTCGGATGGGGCATCAGTCCGCGCCGTCGAGGACCTCGTCCATGGCCTTCGCCGCCGACCGGCGTATCGGTCGGAGTTGGTGGCGGTAGACGCGTTCGGCGGTGTCGGTGCCGTCGTGTCCGACCAGGAGTGAGATCTCCTCGATGCTCACGCCGTGGTCTGACAGCAGCGACACGAGCGTGTGCCGCAACCCGTGTGCGGTCCAGTCCTTGTGCGCGTCGATCCCGACCACCGCCGTTGTCAGCCTCCCACCTGTCGACTCCTGGTGACGGCGACGGGACTCGCAGACGGGCACGCCTCAGTCGGGCAGGTCGAGCAGGCAGGCTCCTATCAGGCCACGCCCGCGAACCCCGAAGCAGGGCCCGGCCGCGCGGCACATCGCGGAGAAGCCATCGCAGTGCGAAGCAGCGAAAAAACGAGCCAACCCCACCGGGTCCGTCCTCATCGCGGTACTGACGCGAAGAAAGCCGACGCGGACTTCAGGATCGCGTTGGCCCTCTTCAGTTCGCGGTTCTCGCGCTCGAGTTCGGCGATCCGTTGTGCTTGGCCGGTATTGGTATCGGCGATGTCCAGGGAACCGGCGGCACATGGAACTCTACGAACCGGCACCCGGGCGGGTGCTGATCAGCAACACGTGGAAGGCCGTCGCCAAGCCCTCGGCGTTCAACTCCGCCTGGTCCAAGGCGGTGACCAAGACGGGATTGCCCAAGGGCACCCGGTTCCACGACCTGAGGCACTTCTACGCCTCGGCGCTCATCGCCGCCGGGATGAATCCGAAGGCCGTTCAGCACCGGATGGGGCACACCTCGATCACCGAGACCTTCGACACCTACGGGCACCTGTTCCCCGACCATGAGGAGCTGGGACGCGGGGCGATAGACCTGCTCCTGCGCTCCGGCTGATCCGCCGGAGCAAACAGGGAGCAAACACGGCCGACTCTCGCTCGCTGCGCCGCAGGTCAGAGGCTTGGAGGAGGGGGAGTCGGCCGATAAGCCGGATTCCATCGGCTCTGGCCCGGGAAAGCGGGGTGGTCTAGGTTGATCGTGCACAACGGCCTACGCGTGAGGGGGTCCATGCCCACCCCTCCCCCGAACCACCCCTGGACACCTCCGTGCCGCACTCGGCCCGGGTGGGGAACTACTGGCTGGGTGGCAAGGACAACTAGCCCGCGGACCGCATGGTGGGCGACCGGATCCGCTCCGCCAACCCGATGATCGCCGAGATCGCCGTCGCTCAGCGCGCCTTCCTCGTGCGCACGGTCCGCCACCTGGTCACCGAGGCCGGTATCGACCAGTTCCTGGATGTGGGCACCGGGCTGCCCACCGCCAACAACACCCACGAGGTCGCCCAGGCCCACAACCCCGCGGCCCGCGTGGTCTACGTCGACCATGACCCGCTCGTCCTCACCCACGCCCGCGCCCTGCTGACCGGAACCTCCGAGGGCGCAACCGACTACGTCGACGCCGACCTGCACGAGCCCGGGCGGATCCTCCAGGAGGCGGCCGGAACGCTGGACCTGTCCCGCCCGGTCGCCCTGGTGATGCTGGGCACCACCGCGCACGTGGTCGAGGACGAGGAGGCCTACGCCGTCGTCAGCCGGCTCATGGACGCCCTGGTCCCGGGCGGTTACCTGGTGCTGTGCGACGACACCGACGTCGTCGCCCCCGCCGAGGTGATCCGGCAGTGGAACGAGGCCGGGGAGAATCCACGGATCAACCGCGCGCCCGAGCGCATCGCCGGGTTCTTCGACGGGCTGGAGTTGCTGGAGCCGGGTGTGGTCTCGGTGATCCAGTGGCGCCCGGACCCCATCGAGGTCGGCGCTCCCCGTCCCCTGGACGACTTCGGGGGAGCGGGCCGCAAGGCATAGCGGTTTGTCCGCCTGGCTCTTGCTGACACTTTCCTCGCCATGTCGTCACGCCGTGCCAGACTTCGTCACGCATAACCGGCCCAACGACGGATGGCCGGTCCGCCATGCAACGAGAGGGACGCGGGAACCAGTGCGTATCGAGCGGCACAACGTGCGGGACGAAGCCCTGACCAAGGCCACGGAGGACTTCACCGACCGGATCGGCGGGGCCGTCCACGGCCAGCAGCACCACGGGCGGGACGGTATGGGCTGGCAGGACATCGCCCGGGACCTGCACGAGTACGCCGGGGCGCGGTCGGCGGCCGATCCCGCCGTCGACACCGATGCCTTCACGGCCCTGTACTCGGCGGCCGAGGCCCGGATCGGAGCGCTCAAGCTGGACTGCGCGCCCGCCTCCGCCTCGTTCCCGGTCCATCTCACCTACACGGGCACCGGATACTCCTACGAAGGGGAGGGTGAGGACACCGACCACAGCGGTGCCCCGACGTGGGACTGGATCCAGACTCTGTACCTGTGCCTGGTGGCCGGTCTGCACGAGCAGAACGCGGGTGCCTTCCTCTCGCTCGCCTCGGCCTTCGACGAGGGGGAGGTCCTGGCCCGCGGCCTGGCCTACTATCTCTTCCCCGAGCTGGGCGCCCAGCGGGGCCAGGTCCTGGGCTATGTCGACTCCGCCATCACTGGTATGGCCAACGCCGGTGAACTACCCCACCCCGACCTCCTCCAGTTGTACACGTTGCTGTCACGCGACGAGAAGCTCTTCTGGAAGATGATGGCAGCCCGGCTGGAGGCTTACCACGACAGCGCCTCCCAGGACTCGCCCTCCTCCCTGCTGCCCATCGCCGAGATCGCCTTCGCCGCGATGGCCGTGCGCGTAGAGGGGTGGGAGCAGCCCTTCGCCTCCGACTACCTGCCCCACCGCCTCACGGCGGGCGAACAGGGGCGGAGCGGGCCGCGGGTGGGTGTCTACGGCGCGGACAAGGACACCGGAGCGCTGCGGGAGCTGGCCCAGGGGACACTGGGGGTTGAGCGACCGGTCACCGTTCCCGACCACATCGACCGGCTCCTAGAGACGCTGGATGGGGAGTCCGAGGAGGACCTCAGGGACGCCTGGAGTCCCGACACCGTGCCGGACATGCTCCCGACCGCGCTCCAGTGGCACGCCCGCGACGAGATCACCAGGTTCCGGTACCGCTCGCTGGCCGATCCCCAGGCGCGCGATCCGCGCCAACTGGAGGCCCTTACCCATGCCTCCCAGTACACCGCGGCGGCCTTCGCCAGTGTGACCAGCCAGGGGGAGACGGTCGAGGTCACCCTCGGACCGACGACCGCGCCCCTGCGCAGCGTGGCCCCCACCAGCGACATCAGCGAGGGAGCGCGCATGGTCGCGATCGAGTACGCCGTGCTCTCCGGATCGCGGGAGCGTCTGGACGCGTTGTTGAGCTATCCCACGGGCGCCTTCGCTTCCAAGGACGACGCACAGGGCACCAGTGTCTACGGCCGGTATCCGGTGGCCCTGCTGGCCTACCTGCGCGCGCAGTCGCCGCGGTCCCGTGCGGACCACGACGGAGACCACGACTCCGCGCGGATGGCAGAGGAGGCGCGTGCGGCCATGGACGGGGCTGTGGCGGCCCTGGAACGGCACCAGGCGTTGCCCGGTTACCCGCCGCCACCGGTGGTCCTGCTCTCCCAGTTGGTCGCGGGGGACCGCGAGGGTTTCGCCCTGGCCCTGGCCGACGCCCTGGAAGAGCACCGGGAGGCCTTCAGCGTCGGTAGGAGCCAGGGGGACTGTGACGGGTTCGTCAACACACGTATCCTCGCCTTGGCCTGCCTGGCCCGCGTACGCGGCTGGGACGTCCCCGTGGAGAGTGACTACCTGCCTCGCGGGATCCTGGACCACGCTTCCAGGCTCTTCGACTGACCCTCGGCAGGGGGTAGGGAACCGGGGCATATGTGTTCTCCTTGGTCAAGAGATGGGGCGCACAGCTCCCATGAACCGCGGTGAGTAGAAGCCCGAGTCCACCGACTCCACACGCACGGTCTTTCCTCTGCTGGGGGCGTTGACCATCTGTCCGTCGCCGACGTACATGGTCACGTGTGAGGGGGTTGGGCCAGGAGCACCGATATCGGTGGTGTCGTAGAACAGCAGGTCCCCGGACTGGACCCAGGACGGGCAAGGGGACACGGGTTCCGGCCTGGTACTGGTCGGTGGTCGCCCGGGGAATCGTGACTCCGGCAGCCTCCCACGCCTTCATCGTCAGCCCTGAGCAGTCGAACCCGGCCGGACCGGTGCCACCCCACACATAGGGCTTGCCCACCTGCTCAAGCGCCCACTGCACAGCAGTCTGCCCGGCATCGGCCACCACCACCTGATCCTCCAGTCCCCAGGAGCAGGCCTCGTCGAGCATGTCCAGGGCCAGCCGCCACTTCTGGCGGTGGCCCACCTGGCGGGGTGCTCCGGTCGATGGTGGGCTGATAGTCGGATGTGGTTCTGAGGGTGAGGGTTCGGGTGGGGCGTCAGCCCGCGTTGCTGAGGACGTCGTCCACGGCCTCGGCCGCGGAGCGGCGTGCCGAACGCGTTTCGGGTTGGTTCACGGTGGGGCGCCCCCCACTGTGCCGGTGGGGCGCGCCGCGCCGTGCTGGTGGTCAGGGTGTTGCGAGGAGCGCCTTGAGCGCGTCGGCGAACTGCGCGGGGCGTTCGACCGGGCCGAGATGGCCTCCGGGGAGTTCGGTCAGGGGGAGGCCGAGCCGGGTGGCCAGGGCGGCCGCGGTCCGATAGGGCAGTTGGCCGCGGGAGTCGATGCCGGCCACGGGGACGAGTCGGCTGGTGTGCGCGTCGAGTGCGGCCAGGTCGGCTTCGTGGGTGGTGAACGGGACCAGGATGTGTTCCAGGAACGTCGGCTGAAGGTCACCGAGGCGGGTGAAGAGCTCTGCCAGCGCGGGGGTGGGTGGTTCGGGGCCGGTGTCGGCGTAGCCGTCGAGCCAGGAGCCGGTGTGGCGGAGTTCGGGGAGCTCTGTGCCGGTGCCGGGGGAGGTCATGGCGGCGGTCATGCGGGCTTGGGCCTCGTCCATGTCCCGGGTGCGGGCGGTGGCGCGGACCGATGCGAGCGCGGCACGGTGGCGCGCGGCATCCGGCAGCAGGTTGACCAGCGGCGGCCTCCCAGTGCGCGCGGGTGTAGCCGGTGCGGGGGCTGCGCTCCCGGTCCTCGCCGGGCAGTGTCAGGGGGTTCATGCGATCCGCTCCAGCGGTGATCGGTGTACGGGATGGGCGAACCCGGCGCCGGAAGGCCCACCGGGCGAGCTCGGCCCCTTCGTCTCTCGTCGGCGCCCTGCCCAACCCACGGTGATCGCCCGGATTCGAAAGGTGTGCATAGGAGGGTTGACGCCGGAAAACCGCTACTTTACGATGCATGAACAATTACTAAGCGTATTCATACTATTCAACGACGACCGCTGGCGCCATCCCCGTCCCGCGGCGCACGACCCCCTGTCCGTCCGGGCGTCCGGAGGGGTATCGGGCCGGGCCGGGGCGGGCCATGGCGCACGAAACGCCCTGCGGCCGCCCTTCGCGGCCGGTGTCCGCACCCCCCTTGCGCAGTCCTCGTGCACGCATCTCCCGAGGCGCTGACCGTTGGCGCCGGAGTCCTTTGCGTGCACAGAATGTTAGCGCTAACAATGCGCGTTTCCCCGGGGGTTCCGCCGCGTCCGGCCCCCTGGCCTCGGCGCTTTCGGACACCTTCCCGGTGCCGCGTCCGGCCCCGTGGTCCACCGACCCGCCCCCGACACTCCTCACACCCCCGACCGAGCCCGAGGAGGCTTCCCCGTGACCGAACACCCGAACATCCCCTCCGCGCCCCCCGAGCCCCTCTCGCGCCGCAGAATGCTGGGGGCCGTCCTGGCGACGGGAGCGCTGGCCGCGGTCCCGGCCGCCGCCGACGCGGCCGCGCCCCGGCACGCCGCGGCCGCCGCCTACCCCGGCCCCGGCCACGTGACCGGGGACGTCCGGATGCACGACCCGTCCTTCGTCAAGCGGCCCGAAGGCGGCTACCTGGTCGCCCACACCGGCGACGGCGTGGCCCTGAAGACCTCGACCGACCGGACCGCCTTCGGCAACGCCGGCGCGGCCTTCCCCGGCGGCGCCCCGTGGACCGGTCCCTACACCGGCGGCGCGCGCAACCTGTGGGCGCCGCACCTGTCCCACCACCACGGGCGGTACCACCTCTACTACTCCGCCTCGACCTTCGGCTCCAACCGGTCGGCGATCTTCCTGGCGACCAGCGCCAGCGGAGACTCCGGAGCCTGGCGCGACGAGGGTCTGGTCGTCGAGTCCTTCCCCTCCGACGACTTCAACGCCATCGACCCCCACCTGCAGGTGGACGACCAGGGCCGCTGGTGGCTGGCGTTCGGCTCGTTCTGGTCGGGGATCAAGATGATCCGCATCGACCCGGCGACCGGCAAGCGCTACGACGGCGCCCTGTACTCGATCGCCGGCCGCGGCGGCGGCGCCATCGAGGCCCCGACCCTCTTCCACCGCGGCGGCTGGTACTACCTGTTCGTCTCCTTCGACCTGTGCTGCCGCGGGGCCGACAGCACCTACCGCGTCATGGTCGGCCGTTCCAGGAGCATCACCGGCCCCTACCGCGACCGCGCCGGCACCGCCATGACCTCCGGCGGCGGCACCGAGGTCCTGGCCGGCCACGGCGGTGTCCACGGGCCCGGCCACCAGGACGTCTTCGCCGACACCGACAACGACATCCTCGCCTACCACTACTACACCGACGACGGCACGGCGCTGCTGGGCGTGAACTGGCTCGGTTGGGACTCCTCCGGCTGGCCCTACGTGCACTGACACCGGCCCCGGTCCCCGAGGACCCCGACCCCCGACCACCCCGGACACGGCGGGCCCGGCGCACGGACGCCGGGCCCGGTCTCCTGACGTGGCGCGATGTGACCGAGTACCCTTTTTGGACGCACTGGGTCGGGGGAAAGGATGATCGATATGGACATCCTCAGCAGGAACAACGTCACGGTCACCGGGGCCGCCGAGGGGCCGGTGGTCGTGCTGGCCCACGGATTCGGCTGCGACCAGAACATGTGGCGCCTGGTCGTCCCGGCCCTGGCCGAGCGGTACCGGGTGGTGCTGTTCGACTACGTCGGCTCCGGAGGGTCGGACCCGTCCGCCTGGAGCGAGGAGAGGTACTCCTCCCTGGAGGGCTACGCCCAGGACGTGGTGGAGGTCTGCCGGGAACTGGACCTCGACCGGGCGGTGTTCGTGGGGCACTCGGTCAGCGCCATGGTCGGCGTTCTGGCCGCGCGGGCGGTGCCCGAGCGGATCCGGGCGCTGGTGATGGTGGCCCCCTCACCCCGCTACATCGACGACGAGGGCTACCGCGGCGGCTTCACCGCCGGGGACATCGACGAGCTGCTGGACTCGCTGGAGTCGAACTACCTGGGCTGGTCATCGGCCGTGGCGCCCATGATCATGGGCACCCCCGAGCGGCCGGAGCTGGAACAGGAGCTGACCGACAGCTTCTGCGCCACCGATCCCGACATGGCCCGGGTCTTCGCCCGCACCACCTTCCTGTCCGACAACCGCGCGGACCTGCGGGGCGTGGAGGTCCCGACGCTGGTCCTGGAGTCCGCCCGGGACCTCATCGCCCCGCGCGAGGTCGGCTCCTTCGTCCACAGCGCGATCCCCTCCTCCCGGCTGGTCACCCTGGACGCCACCGGCCACTGCCCGCACCTGAGCGCGCCGCAGGCCACCGCGGAGGCGGTGCTGGACTTCCTGGAGGACCTGTGGCCCGCCGGGTGAGCGGAGGGCCGGAGCCGCTCGGGGCCGACACCGAGGCGGCCCTCGCCGCGCTGCCGCAGGACAGCGCCGAGGAACTCTACGAGTCCGCCCCCTGCGGGTACCTGTCGACGCTCATGGACGGCACGATCGTCAGGGTCAACGCCACGCTGCTGGAGTGGCTCGGCCTGGAGCGCGAGACCGTGGTGGGCCGTATGCGCTTCGCCGACCTGCTCACCGTGGGCGGCAGGCTCTACCACGAGACGCACTTCGCGCCCCTGCTGCACATGCGGGGCGAGGTCAGCGGCGTCGCCCTGGAGATGAGGACCTCCGAGGGCGGCCGCCTCCCGGTGCTGGTCTCCTCCGCCGTCAAGCGGGGCGGCGGGGACGAGCCGTCGCTGGTCCGCGCCACCGTCTTCGACGCCACCGACCGCCGCTCCTATGAGGAGGAGCTGCTGCGCCGCCGCAAGGAGGCCGACCACGCCCGCGCCGAGGCGGAACAGGCGCGTCGGCGGGCCGACGCCGACCGGGCCCGTCTGACGGAGGCGCTCACCATCCTGCGGAGGTCCTTCCTGCCCGACACCCTGCCCGACGTACCGGGCATGGAGACGGCCGCCTACTACCACACCGCCTCTCCCGACCAGTTGGGCGGCGACTTCTACGACCTCCTGCCCCTCGACGACACGCGCTGGGTGTTCTTCCTCGGCGACGTGTCCGGAAAGGGACCCGAGGCCGCGACCCTGACCTCCCAGAGCCGTTACGCCCTGCGTGCCGCCGCCCTCCACTCGCCCGAGCCCGTCGACGTCCTGACCACGCTGAACACCGTCCTCCTGGACCGCTACGCCGACAACGGCGACCCCCGCTACTGCACCGTCGTCTTCGGGGTCCTCGAACCCGACGGCGACACCGGCCACGTCCGTGTCCGCCTCGCCTCCGGCGGCCACCCCCCGGCCCTGGCCATGCGCGCCGGCGGAGGGGCCGACTTCCTGCACACCCCCGGCGGGATGCTCGTCGGCGTGCTGCCCGACGCCCACTTCGCCACCGCCGAGACCACCCTCGCCCCCGGCGACACCCTCGTGCTCTACACCGACGGCCTGACCGAGGCCCGCACGGGACCCGGGAGCGACACCCTGTACGGCGAGGACGCCCTGCGCTCCTTCGCCGCCGACCACGCCCCCTCCACGCCCCGCGGCATGGTCGACGCCCTGACCGAGCTGCTGCGGGGCTTCGGCGAGGGCCTCGGCGACGACACCGCCCTCCTCGCGCTCGGCGTCCCCGCGTCCGACACCCCGCCGGGCACACCCTGAGACCTCACCCGCCGGGTGGCGGCTCCTTCGGAGCCCGGTCGCCGCGAGGCGTGCGCGGACCCGCCTCGTCCCCCTCGCCGGCCTCACCGCCTTCTTCTCCCGGCGGGGGGCCGTCCCCCTCCTCCGAGCCGGCCTCCGCCCGCTCTCCGTTCCCGCCGCCGTCCAGCAGGGGATGCTCCTCGACCTCGTAGCGCCTGATGTAGATGCTGAGGAAGGTCTGCAGGCTCGCGCCTATGGGGAGGGCGAGCAGCGCGCCCGGGGCGCCCATGATCGCCATGCCCGCGATCACCGACCCGAACGCCACCGCCGGGTGCATGTCGAGCGTCCTGGCCGTGATGCGGGGCTGCAGCACGTAGTTCTCGAACTGCTGGTAGACGATGACGAACACGAGCACCCACACGGCCTGCCACGGGCCCTGCAGCAGCGCCACCAGCACGGGGACGGCGCCGCCGATGTAGGTGCCGATCGTGGGGATGAACTGCGACAGCACCCCCACCCACAGCGCGAGGGCGAAGGCGAACGGGATGTCCAGGAACGCCAGGGCCAGATAGTGCGCGACCGTGCAGACCAGCGCCATGAGCGCCCGGGAGTAGAGGTAGCCGCCCGTCTTGTTGATCGCGATCTCCCACGCCCGCAGCACCTCTCGCTGCGTCCGCGGCGGCAGGACCGAGCAGGTCACACGGCGAAAGCGCGGGCCGTCGGCGCACAGGTAGAAGGTGAAGAGCGCGATCGTCAGCCCGTTGAACAGCAGGGCCAGGACCGTCGTCCCCGCTCCCCAGACGTTGTTGGCGATGCTCGTCGCGTACTGCTCGACCAGGCCGCTCGCGCTGGAGACCTCCTCAAGCAGGTTCGTGGGGGAGAAGGACGTGTCGAACGTCGTGTTGACCCACCTCAGCGCGGCGCGTGTCATGTCCGGCAGTTCGGCGGCGAACGCCAGCACCTGCCCGATCAGCATCGAGCCGAGCAGGCTGAGGAAGGCCAGGACCAGCAACAGCACGAGGGTCATCACCGCACCCGTGGCCGGACCGCGGCGCCACCGGTGCTGGTGCAGCCAGTTGACCGCGGGCTCCAGCGCCAGAGCGAGGAACAGCGAGATCAGCAGCAGCATGATGAGGCTCTGCAACTGGAGGAACAGCCACAGCGCGATACCGAAGGCCGTGACGGTCCACATGGTCAGCATCAGTGCCCGGGGAAGCCATTTCGGCACGGTGCTTCCCTGCTCGGGGCGCGGCGCCCGGTGCGGTTCCGGTGGAGTGCTCGTGCGCAAGCTGGGACTTCCTTCTCTCAGCGGCCCTCGGGGGCCTTCCCGCGTACGGCGGACGATATCCGCTCCCTCGGGGCCGGAGTGCCTCGTGGACGTCCGACACGGCCGGGACGCGGGCGCGTTCCGCGGTCTCCCTCACGGCCGGCGGAATCAGGTCACAGGAACGGCATTAGGTATATGACGGTTAGATCTCGTATTGTCTCCTGAGCACCCGCCGACCCGTAGGCACCTTCCCGTTGGTGCCATGCGATGGGCACACCGGCGCCGGGCTCCCTCCGCCCCGCCCCACCATCCTCTCGCCCCTCGCCCGTCGGGCTCGTCCGCGGTACGACCCATGGAGCTCGCATGAACCGGAACTTCCTCCCCCTCCCCACCGATGCCCCGGCCCGTCGGGACGCGCGTTCGGGCGCGGGGGCCCTCGCGCTGGCCCTGGCCGCCGTCCTCGTCGCGCCGTCGGCCGCCCACGCCGCACCCGACGACGTGGACATCGACGAGCTCAACGAGAGGGCGGAGGAGCTGGAGGAGACCTACGAGGGCGAGCTCCTCCAGTACAACGAGATCAAGGAACGCGCCGAACAGGCGGAGGAGGACCTGGAGGAGGTCGAGGAGAAGCTGGAGGGCTCCCGCTCCAGCGTCGTCCAGATCGCCGCCGGCCAGTACAAGAGCTCCGGCCTGGACCCCACGCTGGAGGTGCTCTTCACCGCCTCTCCCGAGCACCTGTTCCAGGACACCTCCACCATGGAGCAGCTGGGACGCCAGCAGGCCGGCCGGATCTCCGAACTCGTCCGGCTCCAGGAGGAGAGGAAGGAGATCTCGGAGGAGGCCGAGAAGGAGCTCTCCGAGGCCGAGGAGCTGCTCGACACGCTGGAGGAGGACCGCGAGGAGGTCGAGGAGGCCATCGAGCGCTACGAGGCCGAACAGGTTCCCGAGGAGCCGGAGGAGACCTCGGGCGCGAGCACCGGCGGCACCGTCCCCGAACACCTCAAGGGGTGGGGCTTCGACGGCGCGACGCCGCGCATGGCCGCGATCCGCGACGAGATCATCCTCAACGTCGGCTCCCCCTACGAGGTGGGCTGCGCGCGCAGCAGCAACGACGACCACGGCACGGGGCAGGCCTGTGACTTCATGGTGTCGGTGATCGGCACGCACCCGAGCGCGGAGAACCGGGCGGCCGGGGACGCGATCGCCCAGTACGCGATCGACCACGTGGACCGGCTCGGCGTCAAGTACGTGATCTGGGAGCAGCGGATCTGGCACTCGACCAACCGCCAGTGGGTGGCGATGAACAACCGGGGCAGCGTCACGGAGAACCACTACGACCACGTGCACATCTCGTCCTACTGATCTCCGCCCTCCCCGCGCGGACCCCCGTCGCCCACCTCCCGCGCGTGCGGCCCGGTCCGTCCCGCACCGGCCGTTCTGCCGCCGCCGCGCCGGAGCGGGAGGGCACGGTGCTCACGACTCCACCGCCTCGGAGAAGAAGGCCGTGCGGGCCCGCTCCCCGGCCGCTCGCAGCGTGGCCCGGTCCGCGAACTCCGTGTGGGTGCCGGCGCTGCCGCAGGCGAACGCCCCGGCCACGGCCCCCGACAGGGCGCACTCACCGACCGTCCGGCCCGCCAGGTAGGAGTACAGGAAGGCGGCGACGAAGGAGTCGCCTGCGCCGTTGCTGTCCACGACCGGGCGTTCTGGGGACGTGGCGGGATAGTGCCTGGGGGCCGGCTCCCCGCGTACCAGCACGTGGCAGCCCCGCTCTCCGTCGGTGGCGACGGCGACCCGCGCACGCCCGCGGTCGACGATGCCGTGCAGCACCCGGGGGAGGCGGTCGCGGACCGCCGCGGCGCTGAGGAACACCAGGTCCGAGCGCAGCGCGTAGAAGAGGTGGTGCGGGTTCTCCCCGTCCCAGTCGTGCAGGTCCGTGGAACTGGAGAGGCCGAGCGCCTCGACGTCCTCGTACATGTCCCTGTTGTGGCCGACGATGGACATGTGCACGTGCCGGGAGCGCTCCAGGTGGGGCAGGTAGAACGCCCGGGGCAGGCGCAGCTCGGCCGGGTGCCGGGCGTCGTAGAAGGAGAAGCGGCGGCCCTCGGGGTCCACCAGGTTGATCCCCCGGGGCGTGCCGTGCGCGGAGACGACCCGGCTGAAGTCGAGGCCGATCCCGGCGTAGGCGTCCATGACCATCCGGCCCTGGGCGTCGTCCCCCAGGAAGTCGATGAACTTGGTGGCCATCCCCAGCGTGTGGCAGCCGACCGCCACTCCGTTCCCGGTGTGGGCGACGTAGTCGTGTACCGGCGGGACACCGGCGGAGTCGCCTTCGGGGACCCCCAGGGATTCGACGCGGACGATGGTGTCCACGCCCGCTCCTCCGGCGACCAGGACGTCGTACTTCGGGTCGTTCACGGGTTCCGCTCGATTCTCTCGGGGCCGGCGGCACGCGCCGCGGGAGTGCGCGCGTCAACGCATAGAGTCTCCCGTATGCAGATTCCGACCGACGAGGAGATCCGCTCCCTGCACCTGGAGCACGCGCCCACCCGCGAGGCCTTCGACCTCGTGTACACGCACTGCCGGATCGTGTGCGATCTGGCCGAGCGCGTCGTCCGCGCCAACGACCTTCCCGTGGACGCGGACCTGGTCCGGGCGGGCTGCCTGCTGCACGACATCGGGGTGTACCGGCTCTTCGACGGCTCCGGAGGGCTCGACCACGCGCGGTACGTGCGCCACGGGGTGCTCGGACACGGGCTGCTGGCGGGGGAGGGCTACCCCGAGGCGCTGTGCCGGTTCTGCTCCCACCACACGGGGGTGGGCATCACCAGGGACGACGTGCACCTGCAGGGGCTGCCGATCCCGGTCGACGACTACCTTCCCGCGACACCGGAGGAGGAGGTCGTCATGTACGCGGACAAGTTCCACAGCAAGGCGGACCCGCCGGTGTTCCTGACCGCCGGGGCCTACACGCGGAAGGTGGGCCGGTTCGGTCCGGACAAGGCCGCGCTGTTCACGGCCATGGTGGACCGGTTCGGCGAACCCGACGTGACGGAGGTCGCCCGCGGGTACGGCCACACCGTCCTCGACTGACCTCCTCCCGCCGTCCTTTCCCGACGCGGACGCGCTCCCTCGCGCGTTTCTCCCCGCTTCCGGCCCCGCCCGCTCCTACCCTGAGGGCTGGTGTGGACCGTGGTCATGCCGACGGCGACCGCCGGGGGGCGGGCAGAGGCGCCCCGGCGGGGGAGGGGGAGCACGTGGACTCGTTCGTACCGGCGCTCGTCCTCGCCGGGATCACCGCCGTGCTGGTCACGGGCCTCTACGCGCTCTCGGCTGCGGTACGCCTGCGGAAGCCGCCCGTGGCCTGCGAACCGTTCCTGTCCGGTACGGCCGCGACCGAGCACGCCGCCTCCCGCTACCACGTGCGCTGGTACGCGGTGACGCTGCTCTTCCTGGCCTTCGACATGGAGATGGTCTTCATGTACCCCTGGGTGCTCGTCGTGGCGGACAAGGGCGTGCCCGCCGTCGTCGAGATGTTCGCCTTCCTCGCCGTCCTGGTCGCGGCCGTCCTCTACGCCTGGCGGGAGGGGGCGTTCCGGTGGACGTGACCGGATGGCTGCTGCGCCGCGCCGTGCCGTGCGCCTTCGTCGTCACGGCGATCGGCGGCACCGGGGCGCGGCTGGCCGTGGAGAGGGCCGTACGCGAACGCGGCTGGCGCCAGGCGCTCGCCCCCGCCGAGGCCGACCTGCTGGTGGTGTGCGGTCCCGCGGATCCCGAACTCGACGAGATGCTGGACCGGGTCTGGGGACAGATGCCCGGACCGCGCGCCCGCGCGGGCGTCCCCTCCCCGGAGGGAGCGGACGAGGCCCTGGACCGCGCCCGCGCCGACCTGCTCGACACCGCCGCCCAGCGCCGCGACGCCGACGGGCGCGACCGGGCCGCACGTGAACGGGCCGGGGCCGGTGACGACGAGCACATGCCCGGAGGCCTGGCCATGGCCGACCGGGGCGAGGACCGCGACGGCCTGGCACTCGACCGGCTGCACCTCGCCCTCGGCCCGGCCCTGCCCGACTGGCCGGCCGGACTGTCCCTGAGGACGGTGCTCCAGGGGGACGTGGTCCAGGAGGCACGGGTCCACCTGGTCGGGGCACGGGAGGGCTCCTCCTTCTGGACCGCGCCCCGGAACACGCCGCGTACCGCCGACCCGAGCCCCGAGCACCCGCGGACCACGGCGGCGGCCGCCCTGGACGCGGCGCAGCGCCTGCTGTTCGTCGCGGGCTGGCCCGCCGCCGCCCTGGCGGGGCGCCGGCTGCGCGACGCGCTGCTGGAGCCCGAGGCCGGTCCGGGGCTCGGGGCGGAACTGCGCCGTTGGGCGCGCGGGGTGCGCCGCTCACGCCTGCTGCGCTGGGCCACCGACGGCCTCGGCGCGGTCGGCGACCGGGCCCCCGAGGAGCTGCGCGGCGACGCCACCGACCGCTGGTCGCGCTGGCTGGACCGGATCGAGGCGGCCGCGGAGCCCGGCCGGTCCGCCTCCGCGCCGGCTCCCGCCGGCTCCGGCACGGCCCGTGCCGCCCTGGACCTGGTGCCCGAACTCGTCGTCGGCCGGGAACTGGCGGCGGCACGGCTCATCGTGGCCTCCCTGGACCCCGACACCGAGGCCGTCGGCGCCCACACCCCGGAGCGTGGCGCGTGAGCGGGGCCGCGCCGCTGTGGACCGCCCTGCTCGTCCCCGTGCTGCTGCTCGCCTTCGGCTACGGCGCGGCGGCGGGGACGGCCGCGCTCCGCGCGCGTGCGGCGGGGACCGCTCCCGGAGCGGGGCTGACCGCTCCGGCGCGGGAGGCGGCCCGTCTGCTCGTGCAGCGGCGCAGGACGATCCCCGGCGCGGACACGCTGCTGTGGCGGCTGGGAGGGGCGCTGGTCCCGGCGGCCGCCGTCCTGGCGGCACTGGTCGTCCCGCTCGGCCCGGCATCGGTCGGCGACCTGTCCGTCGGCGTCGTGTGGTTCAACGCCATGGAGGTGGTGGTCTGGGCGGCGCTGTGGATGCTCGGCTGGGGAGCCGACTCGGCCTGGGGCCTCGTCGGGGGCTACCGGTTCCTCGTCCAGGGACTCTCCTACGAGCTGCCGCACATGTTCGCCCTGACCACGGCGGCCCTGGGCGCGGGCTCACTGCGCGTGAGCGACATCGTCGCGGCCCAGGAGCAGGTCTGGTTCGCCGTGCTGATGCCCGCGGCCTTCGCGGTCTACCTGGTCTCGGCGCTGGCCATGGCCTTCTGGGGGCCCTTCGGGACGCCCGTGGGCCGGGACCTGGCCGGGGGAGCGGCCGCGGAGCTGTCGGGGGTGGACCTCCTGGTCCTTCGCGCGGGGCGGTACATGTTCCTCGCCGTGGTGGCCGCGATGGCGGTGCCGCTCTTCCTGGGCGGCGGCGCGGGCCCGCTCCTGCCCGGCTGGGCGTGGACGCTGGCCAAGACGGCCGGGGTCGTGGCACTCCTGGTCTGGCTGGGGCACCGGCTGCCCGCGGTGCGGATGGACCGGTTCACCGAGGTGGGCTGGGTGGTCCTCGTCCCGGTGACCCTGCTGCAGGCCCTCGTGGTGGCCGTGTTCGTGCTGACGCGTTAGGAGGAGCGGTGACCGAGACGGTGGTGTTCGCTGTCTGCGCCGTGGGCGCGGTGGCCTCGGGCGTCATGGTGTTCGTGGTGGACTCCATGGCCCGGGCGACCTTCGCCCTGCTGGCGTCGTTCGTCCTCACCGGGGTGGCGATCCTGCTGCTGGGGCTGTCCTACCTGGGCGTGCTAATCATCCTCATGATGGTCATGGAGATGATGGTCATGGCCGTCTTCATGATCATGTACATGATGAACCCGGCCGGGCTCATGCCGATGACCATGGTGCACAACAAGGTCGGCTCCCTGGCCGTGTCCGTCGGGGTGTTCCTGCTGCTGGCCGCGGGAATCGTGTTCGTGCCTTGGCCCGAGCGCACGGGCGGGCCCCCCGCCGACCCCACGCTCGCGCTGGGCGAGGCGATCATGGGGGAGCACATGCTCGTCATGATGCTCGTGGGCCTGGTGCTGTTCGCGACCATGGTGTCCGCCACCGTGCTCACCACGCACCGGGGCCGCTACGACCGCTACGGCGACGACCTGCGGCGCGGGCGCCCCGACGACCCGATCGGCGGTGGGCTCGACCGATGATCCTGGAGGCGTACCTTCTCCTGGCGGCCGCGCTGTTCGCGGTGGGGCTCTTCGGCGCGCTCAGCCAGCAGTCCGTCGTCATGGTGATGATGGGCCTAGAGCTGATGGTCAACGCCGTCATCGTCGCCGCGGCGGCTTTTTGGCTCTACACCTCACCCGAGCGGCCCGACGGCCAGGTCCTCGTCCTGGTCGCGGTCACAGCGATGGCCGTGGAGATGGCGATGGGCTTTGCCGTCACCACAGCCATCTTCCGCGCGCGCGACGTCGACATGGTCGACATGGCCGCCGATCTTGCCGATCACAGTGGTTCCGGCGACCACGGGCACCATGGTGGCCACGGGGATCACAAGCACCACGGGGACGGTGGCGACCGGTGACGGCCTCCCTGTGGGCGCTGGTGGGCCTGCCCGCCGCGGCGGGTGCGGTCCTGCTGGTGGCGGGCAGGCGCGCCGATCCGGTCGCCGCGCCCTGCGCCGTCGCCACCGCGGGCCTGACGCTGGTCGCCGCCGCCGTCGCGGCGGTGTCCCGGCCGAGCACGTCCGCGCCGATGCTCGCGGGCATCGGCGCGGGGGCGGCCGTGGACGGGCTGTCGGCGGTCGCGGTGCTCACCGTGGCCACCGTCGCCGCGGCGGTCGTCCTCTTCGCCTCCGCCGAGATGGGATCCGACCAGGCGCGCGGCCGCTTCTTCGGCCTCATGCTGCTCTTCACGGCGGCGATGCTCGCCACCGTGACCGCCACCGGCCTGTTCACGCTGCTCGCGGCGTGGGAGGTCATGGGCGCCCTCTCCTACGCCCTCATCGGCTACTGGTGGGGCGAGACCTCCCGCGTCCGCTCGGCGACGCTGGCCTTCGTCACCACGCGGACCGGTGACCTGGGCCTGTACCTGGCCGCCGGGGCGGCCCTGGCCGGGGGCTCCGGCGCGCTCCGGCTCTCCGAGCTGGCCGCCCTGGACGGCGGATGGCGGGACGCGGCCGTGGCCGGGGTGGTCCTCGCCGCGCTGGGAAAGTCCGCGCAGCTGCCCTTCAGCTTCTGGCTCTCGCACGCGATGGCCGGCCCCACCCCGGTCTCGGCCCTGCTGCACTCGGCCACGATGGTCGCGGCGGGGGGCTACCTGCTGCTGCGGATCGAGCCCGCGCTGGCGGCCACGGCGTGGGCGGGCCCGGCCCTGGTCTGGGTCGGTGCGGCCACCGCGCTGCTGCTGGGGGCGGTGGCCTTCCACCAGACCGACCTCAAACAGCTGCTGGCCGCCTCGACCTGCTCGCAGCTGGGCTTCGTCGTCCTGGCGGCGGGCGCGGGCAGTGTGGGCGGGGGAATGCTGCAGTTCACCGCGCACGCCGCGGCCAAGAGCCTGCTGTTCCTGTGCGCGGGGACGTGGCTGGCGGCCCGGGGCACCCAGGAGCTGGGCGGTCTGCGCGGGGCCGCGCGCGGAAGCCCCCCGGCGGGGGCGGCCTTCGCGGTCGGTGCCCTGGCGGTCGCCGGGCTGCCCCCGCTTCCGCTGTGGACGGCCAAGGACGAGGTGCTCGCCGCGGCGCTGCACCTCGGGCCCCTTCCGTACGCGGCGGGCCTGGCGGCGTCGGCCGTGAGCGCGGCCTACGCCGCACGGGCCCTGGCCGCGGTCTGGGCCCCGCCCCCGGCGGGGGAGGGCGGTGCGCCCCGGCGCGGGTCCGAGCACCGTTCGCCCCCGTCCGAGGTACTGCCGCCGGTCGCGCTGGCCGCCGCCACGGTGGGACTCGGCGTCCTGGTCCTTCCCGCGGCGGCGCGGTGGTGGCGCGCGCTGCTGGGAGCCTCGGCGGAACCGGGGCCCGCGGGGTGGGAGACGGCGGTGTCGGGCCTGCTGGCCGCCGTGGTGCTCATCATCACCTGGCGGGCGTGCGCACGCGGCCGCGGGGAGGCCGTGCCGGGCCGTCGGTGGGCCGGCGGCTGGCTCGGCCTGGAGGCGGCGGCGAACACCCTGGTCGCCAGGCCCGTGACGGCGCTCGCCCGGGCCCTGGCCGCCCTCGACGACCGCGTGGTCGCGGGCGGGGCGAGGGCCGCCGCCCACGCGACCACGTCCTTCTCCGCCGGCCTGGCCGACCTCGACGACCGGGTGCTCGCCCGGGGCGTGCGCTCCTGCGCGAGCGGGGGGAGGCGCGCCGCGGACCTGGCCCGCGACCGGGGCGAGGCGTGGGCCGACGGGGCGGTGCGCGCGGTCGCCTCCGGCGCGCGGATCCTGGCCGGGTGGGCGCTGCGCCCCCAGACGGGGCTGCTGCACCAGTACTACGTCCAGGCCGTCGTCGCACTCGTCGTCCTGGCCGCCGTCGTCGTCCTGATGAGGTGAGGCGTGCTCTCCGTCGTCGTGTTCCTGCCGCTGTCCGCGGGCCTGGTGCTGCTGGCCCTTCCACGCCCGCGCGATGCGACGGCGGCCTGGACCTGGGTCGCGGTGGCCGCCCTGGACCTGGTGCTCGTCCTCGGCCTGTGGGCGTACTACCCGTCCGTGTCCGGCCCGGGCCCCGGGGGCTTCGCCTACGAGGAGCGGGTGCTGTGGATCCCCAGCGTGGGCGCGTCCTACCACGTCGGCGTCGACGGGTTCTCCCTGCCGCTGGCGGCCATGACGGCGGTGCTCTTCCTGGCGTGCGCGGTCCACTCCCTGCGCCGCCCCAGGCGCGTCCGCGCACACGCCGTCCTCTTCCTGTTCCTGCAGACGGTCTCGCTGGGGCTGTTCAGCGCCCTGGACCTGCTGCTGTTCTTCGTCTTCTTCGACCTGTCCATCGTCGGGATGTACTTCGTCATCGCCGGCTGGGGGCACGGGCGGCCGGCCCGGTCGGCGCTGCAGTTCTTCCTCTACACGTTCCTGGGGTCGCTGGCGCTGCTGCTGGGCTTCATCGGCCTGTACGTGGCCTCCGACCCCCGCACCTTCGACATGGTGGAGCTGGCGGGGCAGACCCCGCTGGAGGGTCGCGGGCTCGTCGGAGGACTGGTGCTGCTCGCCATCGGCGTGGGACTGGCCGTCAAGACGCCCACCGTCCCCTTCCACACCTGGCTGCCCCCGGCGCACACCGACGCGCCCGCGGTCGGGTCGGCGATCCTGGCCGGGGTCCTGCTGAAGATGGGCACCTACGGGTTCGTGCGCATCGCGATGCCCATCCTCCCGGGCGCCTGGAGCGCCCACGCGATGGTCCTCGTGGTCGTCGGCGTGGTCTCGGTCCTGTACGGAGCGCTCGTCGCGCTCGCCCAGACCGACTTCAAGCGCATGGTCGCCTACACCTCCGTCAACCACATGGGCTACATCATCCTGGGGCTGGGCGCCGCCGGCCTGGCCACGGGCACGCAGTCCGACGCGGCCTCGCTGGCGATCACCGGCGGGGTCACGCAGATGGTCAGCCACGGCCTGCTCACGGGCGCGCTGTTCCTGCTGGCCGGCGTGCTGCACGACCGGGCCGGCACCTACGACATGGGCTCCTACGGCGGCCTGGCCGCGAGGGCTCCGCGCTTCGCCGCCCTCGCGGCCGTGGCCTTCTTCGGCTCCCTGGGCCTGCCGGGACTGTCGGGGTTCATCGCCGAGTTCCAGATCTTCGCGGGCAGCCTCGGCCCGGTCCCGGTGCCCACGGCGCTGGCGCTGCTGGGCATCCTCGTCACCGCGGCCCTGTTCCTGCGCGCGCTGCAGCGGTTGTTCCTGGGAGGCCCGGGACCGTGCACGGACCGCGTCGGCGACCTGTCCGCACGGGAGGGCGCCGCCATCGCGCCGCTCCTGGCCCTGTCCGTCCTCATCGGCCTCACGCCCCGCTTCCTGCTCGACCGCGTCGAACCCGCGGCCCGGGCCCTGGCCGCCCTGGTGGCCGGATGAGCGGTATGGAGGGAGTCGACCCGGTCACCCTGCTGCCCGAGCTGGTCCTGGCGCTCGCCGCGGTGGGCGCGCTCCTGCTCGGGAGCTGGACGCCGCGGCGCCGGCAGGGGCGCGTCCGCCTGTGCGTGGTCGCGGCGCTTCTGGTCGCGCTGGCCGCCGCGGTCGCGGCGGCGGCGACCGGGACCGGAGCGGCCTCCGGCGGCCACACCGTGGACACCATCACGCACGCGGTCCGCGTCGTGGTGCTCGCGGGCGTCCTGGCCACGGTCCTGCTCGCCGCCGACGCCTTCGCCGACCACCCGCGCGAGTCGGAGTTCCACGTCCTGCTGCTGCTCGCGGCCCTGGGCACGATGGTGCTGGCGGGCGCGAGCGACCTGCTGGTGCTCGCCGTGGCCTACCTCCTGGCGAGTATCCCCCTCTACGCGCTGGTCGGCTTCGCCAAGGACGGTACGGGGACCGAGGCCGCGCTGAAGTTCTACCTCCTGGGAGCCCTGTCGGGGATCCTGCTGCTGACCGGGACCACCCTGCTGCTCGGGGCGGGCGGCACCACCGGCTACGAGGGACTGGCGGCCGCCCTGCCCGGGGCGCCGCGCGCCCTCGTGGCCGCCGGCGTCATCGCCGTGCTGGCGGGGCTGCTGTTCAAGGCCGGGGGAGTGCCCGTCCACTTCTGGGTGCCCGACGTCGCCGAGGGCGCCCCGGCGCCCGTCGCCGCCTTCGTCACCACCGTGCCCAAGATCGGTGCGCTGGCGGCCCTGTACCGGCTGGGCGACCAGGTACTGGCCGGGGCCGCGCTGGACTGGGTCCTGCTGGCCGCGCTCCTGTCCGCGGCGTCGATGACCCTGGGCAACCTGGGCGCCCTCCTCCAGACGGACGCGCGCCGCCTGCTGGGCTACTCCACCGTCAGCCAGGTCGGCTACCTGCTGATGGCCGTGGCCGCTGCGGGGGGCCAGTCGGCCCAGCCGGGGCTGCTGTTCTACCTGGGCGCCTACCTGGCGGCCAACCTCGGGGCCTTCGCCGTCGTGTGCGCCCTGCGGACCCGGACGCTGGAGGACCACGCGGGCCTCTTCCGCGACCGCCCCTGGCTCGCGCTGAGCCTGGTCGTGTGCCTGCTCGGTCTCGTGGGCACCCCGCCCACGGCGGTGTTCGTCGGCAAGCTCGCCCTCTTCACCGCGGCCCTGGACGCGGGCCTGGGCTGGCTCATGGTGCTGGCCGCCGTCAACACCGTCGCCAGCCTCTTCTACTACCTGCGCTGGATCCTGCCCCTCTTCCGCGCCCCCGGGGAACCGCCGGAGGCGGGGGACCGGCCCGGGGCGCCGGACCGGTGGAGCACCGGGGTCGCCGTCACCGCCGCGGCCGCCTCCCTGGGGCTGGGCATCGCGGCGGGTCCGGTCCTGGACCTGCTCTGACGCCCTCCCCGGGGCGAGCCCCCGGAGCGCCCCCGGTGGACTCGGCCGGGGCCTGGGGTGGACACTGCTGTCGTGGTCAGAGCAGCGAACGGGGAGTCCGTGCTGTCCCGGGTGGTGCGCGTCCTGGAGGCCTTCGACTCCGAACACCCGGCACTGCGGGTCTCCGAGGTGGCGCGGCGCGCAGACCTGCACGTGGCCACCGCCTCCCGCCTCGTGGAGGGGCTGGTCCGGCACGGGTGGCTCGAACGCGATCCCGACCGCCGCGTCCGTGTGGGCGTGCGCATGTGGGAGGTGGCCGTGCGCTCCTCGCCCGCACTGGACCTGCGCGAGACGGTCGGGCCGTTCATGGAGGACCTGCACGCGGTGGTGGGCCAGCACACCCAGCTCGGCGTCCTCCAGGGCGAGGAGGTCCTGTTCGTCGAGCGCCTCTCCGCCCCGGGAGCGGTCGTCAACATCACCCGGATCGCCGGGCGGCTGCCGCTGTACGTCTCCTCCTCGGGCCTGGTCCTGCTCGCCCACGCCCCCGCGCCGCTCCAGGAGCGGGTCCTGGAGGGCCCCTTGCGCGCCCACACCGCGAACACGGTCGCCGACACCCGGCGGCTGCGCGCCCTGCTGGCCGAGATCCGCAGGTCCGGCTACGTCCTGTCCCGGGGGTTCATCGACGAGGAGACGGCCGGTATCGCCGCACCCGTGCGCGACTCCACCGGCGCGGTGGCCGCCGCGCTGTCGGTGGTCGTGCCCAACGACGAGCGCGCCGCCCTCGCGGTCCCGGCGGTGCGCACCGCCGCGCGCTCCGCCTCCCGTGCCATGGGTGCCTGAGGGCGCCCGGGCCGGTCCCCTCCGTCCCCGGCTCGGAGACGGCCCGTTTCTCAACCAGTGAGAAGCGTGTGGTGGGGGCGGTCACACGTGGTGCATCGTCGACACACCCGGGTTCCCGGGGAGCGCCGTCCGGCGCCGCTCCCGCCCGGCCGCCGGGGCGCAGCCGACCGCGCCCGCCGGGGCGGGCGGACCCGAGGCCGTCGGATCCGCTCGCCGCCACGACGACACGCCGCGCGTCGCGGGGCCTTCCTCCCCGTGCGCGTGAGCCGAGCACCAGAAGGAGAAACGACCGTGCGCACCCAGGTCGCCATCATCGGAGCGGGCCCGGCGGGGCTGCTCCTGTCCCACCTGCTCGGACTCCAGGGAATCGACTCGGTCCTCGTCGAGCGCCAGACCGCCGACCACGTCCGCTCGCGGATCCGGGCCGGGGTACTGGAGTCGGGGAGCGTGGACGTGCTCACCCGGGCGGGGGTCGGGCACCGGCTCGCCACCGAGGCCGACGAGCACCGCGGCGTGTACCTGCAGTGGCCGGGCGAGCGCCACCACGTCGACTTCACCGCGCTGGTAGGCAGGTCGGTGTGGATCTACGGGCAGACCGAGCTGACCAAGGACCTCATGGCCGCCCGCGAGGAGGCCGGCCGCCCCGCGTTCTACCAGGCCTCCGACGTCGCACCATACGACGTCGACACCGACCACCCCCACGTCGCCTTCACCGACGCCGACGGACACCGGCGGCGGGTGGACGCCGACGCGGTCGTGGGCTGCGACGGCTTCCACGGCCCCAGCCGCCGGGCCGTCCCCGCGGCGCGGCAGCGGGTGTGGGAGCGCACCTACCCGTTCGCCTGGCTGGGCGTGCTCGCCGACGTCGCCCCCTCCACCGACGAGCTGGTCTACGCCTGGCACCCCGACGGGTTCGCCATGCACAGCATGCGCTCGGCCACCGTCAGCCGCCTCTACCTCCAGGTCCGGCCCGACGAGGCCGTCGAGGAGTGGAGCGACGACCGGATCTGGGAGGCGCTGACCACCCGCCTGGGCGCGGGCATGGAGGACTGGCACCTGCGCACCGGCGCCATCACCGAGAAGAGCGTGCTCCCGATGCGCAGCTTCGTCACCACACCCATGCGCCACGGCCGCCTCTTCCTGGCCGGGGACGCCGCGCACATCGTCCCGCCCACCGGCGCCAAGGGCCTCAACCTGGCGATCGCCGACGTCACCCTGCTCGCCGAGGCCCTCACCGCCTGGCTGCGCGACGGCAGGGAGGACCTCGCCGACGCCTACTCCGACACCGCCCTGCGCCGGGTCTGGCGGTGCACCCACTTCTCCTGGTGGATGACGAACACGCTCCACCGACACGGGGACGACTTCGACGCCCGCCTGCAGCTCTCCCAGCTCCAGCGCGTCATCGACTCCGAGGCCGCCGCCACCGAGTTCGCCCACAACTACGCCGGGCTGCCCATCAGCTTCGGGTGAGCCGGCCGGCCTCGGCGGCGTTCCGTGCGCGCTGAGCGGTTCCCGGCGCCACGCGGTCCGTCGGACCCCGCGCACGTCCACCGCGCGGATAGCATGTTCAGTCGTGACCGAGATCCACCCGCGCTCGAAGGGAGCCAGGGTTGAGGGCGAACAAGATCCCCACCGAGGAGATCAAGAGGGCACCGGCGGCCTTCACCGACCGGGTCACCGCGGACGGACGCTTCGGCCGCCCGGCCGAACCCGGCCGCTTCCGCCTGGTGGTCAGCCGCGCCTGCCCCTGGGCGCACAGGGTCGTCATCACACGCAGGCTCATGGGGCTGGAGAGGGTCGTCTCCCTGGCCGTCACCGACCCCCGCCAGGAGATCATCGAGGGCGACCCGCACTGGGTCTTCACCGAGGAGACCGGGAGCCCCGGCGGCAGGGACCCCGTCCTGGGCATCCACGCCCTGCGCGAGGCCTACCTGGCGCGTGACCCCCACTACACCGGCGGGGTCAGCGTTCCGGGCCTCGTCGACGTGGACGACGGGCACCTGGTCTCCAACGACTTCGACCAGCTGGTCAAGGACATGGCCACCGAGTGGGGCGCCCTGGTCAGGGACGGGGCCCCGGACCTGTACCCGCAGGCGCTGCGCGGGGAGATCGACGCCCTGGCCGGGGAGATCTACACCGACCTCAACAACGGCGTCTACCGGGCCGGGTTCGCCCCGGACCAGGAGCACTACGACGCCGCGGTCGCCGCCGTGTTCGCCAGGCTCGACGCGCTGGAGGAGCACCTGTCCACCCGGCGCTACCTGGTCGGGGACTCCATCACCGTGGCCGACATCGGGCTCTTCCCGACCCTGGTGCGCTTCGACGCCGCCTACCACGGCCACTTCAAGTGCAACATCCGCAAGCTGAGCGAATACCCGGCGCTGTGGGCCTACGCCCGCGACCTGTTCCAGACGCCCGGGTTCGGCGACACCACGAACCTGGACCACGTCCGCGCGCACTACTACTGGGTCCACACGGCGATCAATCCGACGCGGATCATCGCCGCCGGCCCCGACCCGCGCCGCTGGCTCACCGCCCACCACCGCGAGGAGCTGGGCGGCAGCCCCTTCGGGGCGGGTACCGCACCGGGGCCGGTCCCGGCGGGCGAGCGCGTCCCCGACCTGTCCTGACCCGGCGGGGGACCGCCCCACGGCGGGGCGTGTCCGCGCGGTGGGGCGCGCCGCCGTCCCGGGGCCCGGGACGGCGGGAGCCCGCCCCTACCGGGCGGCCCCTCGGGGGCGGCGGCGGGCGAAACCCGGCGCGTGCTGGGGCCGGATCCCCTTCCCGATGAGGTAGGCGGGCACGAACGACAACCAGGGCGCCCGGTCCAGGGCCGCCAGCACGGGCTTGGGCGGGCCCAGGCGCTCCCCCCTGACCATCGGCTCGGCCAGCCCGCGGTGCATGAGGCGCTGCAGCGCCTGGACGGCCACGGTCGGCAGGATCCGCCTCCTGCGGACCGCGGCCAGGTCGCGGGAGGTGAGCGAGCGCTCGCGCAGCGGCCGGGCCAGCAGCGTCGCGGAGGCCACGGCGTCCTGCACGGCGAGGTTGATGCCCACACCGCCGATGGGGGACATCGCGTGGGCCGCGTCGCCGATGCACAGCAGGCCCTCGGTGTGCCAGCGGCGCAGCCGGTTGAGGCGCACGTCCAGGTGCTTGACCTCGTCCATGGACTCCAGGGATCCGACCCGGTCGGCCAGCTCGGGCATGAGCTCGGCGACGTCCCGGCGGAAGGCCTCGATCCCGCGTGCGCGCAGCCGGTCGTCGGTGCCCTTGCGCCCGATGTAGGCGAGCTGCAGGTAGCCCTCGCGCGGAATCACCACGGCGAACCGGCCCAGACCCGCACGCGGGGTCAGCGCCGTGCGGTCCTTCGCGTCGCGGGGGAGTCGGAACCACCACGCGTCGATCCCCACCGGGAACTCCCGGGGCACCAGGTTCGTCTCGCGGCGGGCGAGCGACCACCGGCCGTCACAGGCCACGGTCAGGTCGGCGCGGATCTGCCCCTCGCCCTCCGGGCCCCGGTAGCGGACCCCCGCCACCCGGCCCGACTCGCGGACGAACCCGGTCACCTCGGTGCTCATCCGCAGGGTGAAGGCCGCCTCCTCGCGTCCGGCCCCGGCGATGAGGTTGAGGAAGTCCCACTGCGGGACGAGCGCGATGTAGGGGTGGGAGAGGGAGCGCCGCAGCCGCCGGAAGTCGGCGATGGTCACGGCGCGGTCCGGGCCGACGGGGAAGGCGACCTCGTCCAGCCTGCTCTGGGGCAGTTCGGCGAACCGCTCGTACAGGCCCAGCTCCTCCAGCAGTTCCAGGGTGGAGGGGTGCACGGTGTCCCCGCGGAAATCCCTCAGGAAGTCGGCGTGCTTCTCCAGCACGGTGACCTCGACACCGGCGCGGGCCAGCAGCAGGCCCAGCACCATTCCGGCGGGGCCGCCGCCGGCGATCACACAGGTCGTACTCTCACTCATTGCGGCTCCAGGGTCGTGTTCGGATCGTCCGGGCGAAGCGGCCCCTCCGGGACCGCGACGGCGCGCAGGAACGCGTCGGCGAAGACCGAGCAGACCTCCTCCGCGTCGGGGAACTCCACCCCCGGCACCCTTCCCAGTGCCGGGCGCAGCATGAAGTGCACGGCGAGCGGGCCGAGCAGCTGTTGCATGAGGAGGGGGACCGGGAGGTCGCGGATCCGGCCCGCCGAGACCTCCTCGGCCAGCCATCCGCCCAGCCCGGTGAGCATGCGGGGGAAGAAGGACCGGGCGAGCAGGTCGACGGTGGGCCCCTCGGGACGGGTGAGCACGTCGGCGAGCATGGCGGGCAGCACCCGGGGCTCGCGGCCGAAGCCGCGACCCACCAGGCGGTGGATCCTGTGGACCCGCGCGGCCAGGTCCTCCTCCGGTCCGGCGAGGGCCTCCTCCAAGCCGAGGATGGGGCTGTAGCGCTCGAAGATCGCACGGAGCAGCCCGTCGCGGCCGCCGAAGGTCGCGTACAGGCTGTGCACCGAGCACCCGGCGGAGGCGGCGACCGCCTCCAGTGTGGTCGCGCCCAGGCCCTGCCCGCTGATCAGCCGGGCCCCGGCCTCGATCGCGCGCTCCCGCACCGGAAGCCGGCCGCCGGGGTCCACGCCCGAGGCCCGCACCGCCTCGTCCAGCGCCCGGCGCGAGCCGCCCACGCGGCGCAGCAGGGTGCTGCGGGAGACGCCCGCCTCCTCCGCGATGGCGATCAGGGGCACGTCGGCCACGTCCTTTCCCAGGTTCTCCGCGGCGCGAAGGGCCGCGTTCACGAGGTCGGCTGGAACGGGTGGGGTGTTTGGTTCTGACATCTATTTAAAGGTAGCACGTAATCGAGTTCCAAGAAAGAGGAGGCTGTTCGGTGCTTTGTCGCTATCTCGTACGCTTTGCATCGAACCGTCCCCGAGGAGAGCGCAGTGCCACCCGTCATCGGAATCTCCACCTACGCCGAGCAGGCCCGCTGGGGCCGGGTCTGGGACATGGCCGCGGCCCTGCTGCCGCGCGCCTACGTGGACTCCGTCGCAGCCTCCGGGGCCGTCCCGGTGCTGCTGCCCCCGGTCACCGGAGCGGCCGGAGCGGCCGGAGCGGTGGACCGCCTGGACGGTCTGCTGCTGGCGGGCGGCGGCGACATCGCCCCGGACCGCTACGGCCAGGACACCGGGGAGCACACCGCCGGGGTCCAGAGCGCCCGGGACTCGGCCGAGAGCGACCTGCTCGCGGGCGCCCTGGCCCGGGGCATGCCGGTGCTGGGCGTGTGCCGGGGGATGCAGCTGCTCAACGTGGCCAGGGGCGGAAGCCTCCACCAGCACCTGCCCGACGTGGTGGGCCACGACGGACACCGCCGAAGGCCCGGGGTGTTCGACGCCCACCCGGTCACCGTCGACGCCGGCTCGCGCCTCGCGCGGATCCTCGGCCGGACCCGGCTGGAGGTGCCCGCCTACCACCACCAGGCCGTGGCGGACCTGGGCGAGGGCGTGGTGGCCACGGCCCGGGCCGACGACGGCACCGTGGAGGCCGTCGAGTACGCCGACGCCGACGGGGTCGTCGGCGTGCAGTGGCACCCGGAGATGGGGGAGGACCCGGCCCTGTTCGACTGGCTCACCGAGCGCGCCGCCGCCTTCCGCGAGAAAGGGTGACACCGCCCGGCGGCGGTGCCCGTACCGGGGAAGGTGAGCAACCACGCGCCGGGACAAGCGAGGACCGGCGGGTTCCCACGGCCGGACGTGCCCTAGTGTTGGCCGCTGGGGGAGGCTCTGTGGACAACGAGTGGTTCGAACGCCGTACCTACCGGTCCTCGGAATGGACGGTCGAGCAGCTGGTCGAACTCAAACGGCGGCGGGGGAGCACGGTCAGCCTGGTGATCCCGGCGCGCGACGAGGCGGCGACCGTCGGCGGCATCGTCGCCCGGGTCCGCACGGCGCTCCAGGAGGAGGCGCCCCTGCTGGACGAGATCGTCGTCATGGACTCCGACTCCACCGACGACACCGGAGCCCGCGCCCGCGCCGCCGGAGCCGCCGTCCACCGCGTCGGCGACGTGCGTCCCGAACTGGGCCACCACCGGGGCAAGGGCGAGGCCATGTGGAAGTCGCTCTTCGTCACCTCCGGCGACATCATCGCCTTCATGGACGCCGACCTGGTCGAGTGGGACACCCACTTCGTGTCCGGGCTGCTCGGCCCGCTGCTCACCGAGCCCGGGGTGAGCCTGGTCAAGGGCTTCTACGACCGGGTACTGGACCGGTCGGGCACGGCCGGGGAGCCCCGGGGCGCCGGGCGCGGGCCGGGAACCGGAGGCCCCGACGGCCCCGGGGACACCGACGGCTCCGGGGAGGCGGCCTCCCACGGGGGCGGCCGGGTCACCGAGCTCGTGGCCCGCCCCACCATCGCCCTGCGCTGGCCCCAGCTGTCGGGCGTGGTCCAGCCCCTGTCCGGGGAGTGGGCCATACGCCGCGGCCTGTTCGAGCGGCTCTCGGTGCCCACCGGCTACGGCGTCGAACTCGCCGTACTGGTCGACACCGCCCTGCGGTACGGCGTGGACGCCGTCGCGCAGGTGGACCTGGGCCGCCGCGCCCACCGCCACCAGTCGCTGCGCGGACTGGGCGCGATGGCCACCGAGCTGCTCGCGGTCGCCGACCGCCGGGCCGGGATCGACCACGGCGCCGACAGCGTCCGGATACGCCAGTTCGGTGCGGGAGAGCGGCGCGGACGGCCGCTGGACAGTACGGTCAGCATCGTGGAGCGCCCGCCGGCGGCCGAGGTCGGCGCCGGGGACGCGGAGGTTCTGGAAGGAGTGGTCGGCCGGTGCTGAGACTGCGCGGTCGGGAGTACGACGCGGACACCACGCTGGTCATGGCGATCGTCAACCGCACCCCCGACTCCTTCTACGACAGGGGCGCCACCTGGGACGAGGGGGCCGCCTTCGAGCGCGTGCGCAGGGTCGTGGCCGAGGGCGCCGACATCGTGGACATCGGCGGCATCAAGGCGGCGCCCGGCGAGGAGATCAGCGCCGAGGAGGAAAAGCACAGGATCGTGGACTTCGTGGCCGCCGTCCGCGCCGAGTTCCCCCACCTGGTCATCAGCGTGGACACCTGGCGCGCCTCCGTGGGCCGGGCGGTGTGCGAGGCCGGTGCCGACCTGCTCAACGACGCCTGGGGCGGCTACGACCCGGGGCTGGCCGAGGTCGCCGCCGAGTTCGGCGCGGCCCTGGTGTGCACCCACACCGGCGGGATCACCCCGCGCACCCGCCCGCACAGGCTGCACTACGAGGACGTGGTGCGCGACGCCGTCGACGACACGGTCGCCCAGGCCGAGCGCGCGGTGTCCCTGGGGGTGGACCCGGCGTCGGCGATCATCGACCCGGCGCACGACTTCGGCAAGAACACCTGGCACTCCCTGGAGCTGACCCGGCGCCTGGACGAGATGACCGCCACCGGTTGGCCGGTGCTGGTGTCGCTGTCCAACAAGGACTTCGTCGGCGAGACCCTGGACCTGCCCGTGGGGGAGCGCCTGACCGGTACGCTCGCGGCGACCGCGGTGTGCGCCTGGCACGGCGCGCAGGTCTACCGGGTCCACGAGGTGGCCGAGACCCGGCAGGTGCTCGACATGGTCGCCACCATCAGGGGAGTCCGGCCCCCCGCACGCACCGTTCGGGGACTGGCGTGAGGAGGTACGCGTGATCGTCGCAACCGCCGTCTGCCCGCACCCGCCGCTGCTGATACGCGAGCTCAGCGGGGGCCAGGACGTGGCGGCCGAACTGCGCAAGGAGTGCGAGTCGGCCCTGGAGGCGCTGGCCGGACACTCCCCGGACGTGCTGGTCGTCGTCGGCGGGCATGACTCCTCCGGAGAGCACACCGAACGGCTCGTCCCGGTCCGCGAGTTCGGCGGCACGGGGGAGCGGGTCCCCCGGGAGCGGACGCTGCCGCTGAGCCTGGGCGTGGCCCGGCGGCTGCTCGACTCGGTCGGCCACCGCGGGCGTGTGGAGATGGCCACCGTGGCCTGGGACGCCTCCGAGGCCGAGGTGGAGGCGCTGGGACGCCGCGTCGCCGACCGCGCCGAGCGGGTCGCCCTGCTCGTCATGGGCGACGGCAGCGCCCGGCGCGGCACGAGGGCGCCCGGCCACCTGGACGAGCGCGCCTTCGGCTTCGACGAGGAGGTCCGCCGCTGTCTGTCCGAGGGGGACCGGGCGGGCCTGCTGCGGCTGGACCCCGTCCTCGCCGCCGACCTGATGGCGTCGGGCCGTGCCGCGCTCCAGGTCATGGCGCACGCACTCGCCGAAGCCGGCGATCCGGTGGGGCCCGAGGTGCTCTACGCCGACGACCCGTTCGGGGTCATGTACTTCGTGGCGGTGTGGCCGTGCGTCTCCTTCTGAACGACGCCGTTCCCGGGGCGGCCTCCCCGGGGGACGTGCTCGACGCCTCCGCCCTGGAACGGCTCTACGCCTACCCCGACCGGCCGTGGCTGCGCGCGAACATGGTCGCCACCCTGGACGGTGCCGCCGCGGGCAACGACGGGCGGACGGGAAGCATCAACACCCCCGCCGACCAGGTGGTGTACACGCTCCTGCGCGACCTGGCCGACGTGGTGCTGGTCGGCGCCGGCACCGCCCGCGTCGAGGGCTACCGGCACACGCGTCCGCGCACCCGGGGCCTCCTGGCCCGTGCCCTCGCCGAGGGACGCGCCGCCCACCCCGAGCTGGCCGTGGTCAGCGGTACCGGCCAGGTGCCGCCGCTGCTGACCGAGCGGCCCGGGGACGGCGGCGGGGTGCTGCTGGTGACCTGCGAGGCGGCCGGCGCCGAGGCCCTGGACCGCGCACGCGGCACGCTGGGAGAGGACCGCGTGCTGGTGTGCGGTGAACGGAGCGTGGACCTGCCCGCCGCCGTCGCCGCCCTGGCCGGACGCGGCATGCCCCGGATCCTGTGCGAGGGCGGGCCCCGCCTACTGGCCGACGTGGCCGCCGCCGGCCTGCTCGACGAACTGTGCCTGACGGTCGTACCGCTGCTGGCCGGAGGGCTCGAACAACGCATCGCGGTGGGCACGGCGGCCGACCGCGCCCTCGTACCCGGCGTGGTGGTCGAGTCCGAGGGCACCCTGCTGCAGCGCTGGCTGCGTTCCGACGCCTGAGCGGGGGACCGGGCGCGCTCAGCCCGCGGGGCCCCCGGTGTTCGCGGAACCGCCGGCCAGGAGGGAGGCCAGCGCGAAGTCGGCCAGCGGGAGCGCGTGCTCGTCCGCGTGTTCGCGCGCGTGCTCGCGCCGGCCGGGGCCCATGGCCATGGCGTGCACCAGGACCGCCCCGTACAGCGCCTCGCCGAAGGGGCCCGTGTCGGTCCCTGGGACCAGCTCACCGCGTTCGACGGCCCGCCGCGCCATGTCCGCGACCCCCTCGCGGTGGGCGCGCACGAGCCGTTCCCGGAAGGACGCCAGGGACTCCGGGCCCGTGGCGGCGTCCACGGCCACGCGCAGGGTGAGCCACCCGGACGGGGCCAGGAAGTGGTCGAGCAGCGCCGCCGCCAGCGCGCGGGCGTCGCCGCGCAGACTGCCGGTGTCGGCCGGGGCCGGCAGTCGGACGTGCTCCTCGATGGCGTCGGCGAGCAGGCACTCCTTGGTGGACCAGCGCCGGTAGAGGGCCGCCTTGCCGATCCCCGCCCTGCGCGCCACCCCGTCCAGGGTGAACGAGGCCCAGCCCGCCCTGCCGTACTCGGCCCGCGCCGCGGCCAGCGCCCGCGGTGTGAGACTGGGATCGCGTGTGCGCCCCCGCCCCGTCCTCGGCGGTGTCGTCCTCTTGCCCCTTCGTGCTCGCTCGCCCATGCGGCACGTTATGCCCACACTGCCGCCGATGAAAATCCGCGGCCCGCCCGTTCCGGTACCGACGGCCGGACGGAAGGCGCCCGCGGAGACCGGTCAGGGCGTGTACCGTGCCGCCCGGTCCTCGGCGATCGCCAGCACCTGCTCCTGGCGCCGCTCCACGTCGGGCCGCTCCGGGCGCGCCACGTGGTGCAGCTCCCTGCGGCGGCCGTGCCGGCTGGCCAGGGCCACCGACGCCGACCGCCGCATGCCCAGGGCCTCGCCCTCGGAGGCCAGGGCCCGGCGCACCCGGCGCCGGTAGGCGTACCGGACCGTGAAGTACACCGCCATCGTGGTCAGGAAGACCACGGCGACCTTGAGGACCACGCCCGGGACGCCGCCCAGCAGCGGCGAGTCCACCAGCCAGTGCAGCGCCATCGCCAGCGCCACCAGGGCGGCGGCGCCGACCGCGCGGCGCGTGCCGGGGCGCCACGCCGCGGCGGCCAGCAGCCCCACCGCGGTGCCCGCGACCGCCGACATCGCCCAGTGCGAGCCCAGGCCGGCCAGCCCCACACGCAGGATGAAGGTCTGCACCACCGGCACCACGCCGCCGGTGCCGCCCGCCTGGACCACCGCGTTCATCGAGTAGATGAAGTTCTCCGACACCTCGAAGCCCAGGCCGACCAGCGAACCGAACACGAACCCGTCCACCGGGCCCCGCACCGCGTACGGGAAGGCCACCGCGACCAGCACGATCCCGGCCAGCTTGAGGACCTCCTCGTTGAGCGGGGCGGTCAGCGCGGGACCCCAGACCCCGGAGAAGGCCAGCCCCAGGCCCTTGGCCCAGATCGACGACAGGCCGCCGTTGGCCAGGACCCCGGCGGCGGGTGCGGCGGTCAGGCCCCAGGCCACCGCGGTCAGGGAGGCGTTCAGGTCGGGGGCGCGCACCGGGCGGATCCGGCGCAGCACCCAGAACCCGAAGGCCAGCGTCACCGCGCCGAGGAACACGGCCAGCGCCGCCTCGGCGGAGAAGACGCGCGCCAGCCCCGCGAACTGCAGTGCGAGGAAGACCAGCCCCGCCGCGCACAGCACGGTGACCAGCACGAGCGCGACCAGCGACGGCAGCCGCTGCCCGTGCTCGCGCCGCCTGTCCACGGCCCGCTCGGTGGTGTGCCGGCGGCCGTGCTCGTCCCGGTGGGCCCTGCGCGGGAACGGGACCGAGCCCCGGTCGGTCGCGCCCGGCGTGCGCGGTTCCTCGGATCCGTGGTTCACGAGTTCTCCCTGGTGAAGGAGACCGAGCGGACGACGTCGGCGACCGCGGCGATGTCGGCCGTGGTCGCGTCGCGCCCGGCGAGGGTCATCTCCACGGCCATGCGGCCGTCGGGGGAGGGGTAGACCACCGCGGCGCCGCGCCGGGAGCCGCTCTCCAGGGTCCCGGTCAGCCCCTCGTCGCCGTCGTGGGTGGAGATGGCCTCCGGCTCGCCCAGCCTCGCCGAGGCCTCGCCCGCGCGGACCAGGCGGCTCATGCCCTCCCACAGCTCCTCGACGCTGGGCGGCGGCGTGGTCGCGGGCGTGACCGAGTTGAGCGTCAGCCTCACGGGGCCGCGGTGGAAGCGGTAGGTGTGTCCGGCCTGGCTGGCGCCGGTGTTCAGCGCCCACCCCTCCTGGGGGAAGGTCAAGGACGCCCGGTAGCCGCCCCCGGACCCCACGGGGACGGGGTCGCCGGAGGGGACGGACTCGGAGCCGGGCAGCAGCGCGTTGACCAGCGGCCAGGCCACCACCAGCAGGGCGACGGCCCCGGCGGCCAGGCCCAACGGGACCCAGTTGCTCCGCGGCCCGCGCCGCCGCGTGCGCGGGTCCTCCTCGGTCGCCTCCGCCATGACGTCCCCTCCGTCGCGTGGTGATGGCTCGTCCAGCAAGCGAAACACCCGGGGAGGGGCACGTCGGTGGCGCAGCGTCGACTTGGCGCACGTTTACGGTGATTTCACCAATTCCAGGGAGTGGCTTCGCCGACCGGCGCGGACCCGCGTGTGCGGGGCCGGGCGGGTCCACCGCGTCGGCCGGGTCCGCGCCATCGCGGTACACGGCGCGTAGCCATGCTGCCCGCGGCGCTTGTCCTGGTAGTTTCGCCGCATGCGTGAACGGCCACCCGACCTGGAAGAACGGCTGTACGACGCGCTGGCCGTGTGGGGCATCCACGCGGTCGCGCTCAACCACGTCCCGCTCGGCTCCGGCGACCACCACTGGAGCGCCACCGACACCTCGGGGCGCCGGTGGTTCGCCACCGCGGCCGACCTCGGGCACAAGCCGTTCCTCGGACCGGAACCCGGCTCCGTGCGGCGCCGCCTGACGAGGGCCATGGACACCGCCGCCCGACTGCACGACGACGAGGGGCTGGGGTTCGTGGTCGCTCCCCTGCGCACACCGGGCGGCGACACCGTCGTACCGGTCGGCGACCGGTACGCGCTCAGCGTCTTCCCGTTCGTGGACGGTGCCCCCGGCGACTTCGGCCGGGAACTCACCGCCGACCAGCGCGCACGCCTCCTGGACACCCTCGCCCGGCTCCACCGGTGCGCTCCCGGCGACGCGCCCGCCGTCCCCGCCGGGCTCCCCGGGCGGGACCGGCTGGCCAGACTCCTGGAGAACCCAGCCGGGGTCGGCGACGGGGGACCCCACGCCGTCCCCACCGCCGAACTGCTGGCCGGGCACGCCGGGACCCTGCGCGAGCGGATGGAGGAGTTCGACCACGGTGCCGAAGCCCTGGAGGGGGCGGCCTCGGTCCTCACCCACGGCGAGCCCCACCCCGGCAACCTGCTGTGGCGCGGCGGGCGGCCGCTCCTGGTCGACTGGGACACCGTCGGCCTGGCCGTGCCCGAGCGCGACCTGTGGCTGGTCACCGACGACCCCGGCGAACTCTCCCGCTACACCCGCGCCGGCGGACACGAGCCCGACCCCGCCCTGATGGACCTGTACCGGCTGCGCTGGGACCTGCAGGACGTCGTGGAGTTCGTCGACTGGTTCTCCGCTCCGCACAGGGGCGGACCCGACACCGAGCAGGCGTGGCGGGACCTGGTCTCCGTCGTCGAACGCCTCCGGGACGGGGCGCGGTCGAGCGCGCTTTGACCGCCTCCGGCCCGTTCCGGATGCCCCGGCGGGTCGTGTCCGGACTTCTGTTCCCACGGTCGGTATGGTTCCTCTAACCAGGAGCGACCGAAAAGGGACGGTGTCGGAGCCCGCACGCCCGACGTCCCCGACCGACCGGACACACCACGGACCCGACCAAGCCATGGAGCGATCATGAAACTGCCTCTCAGCACGCGCGACCTGCCCCTGCGCATCGTCACGGGAGCGTTCGTGCTCAACTCCGGACTGGAAAAGCGCGGGGCCGACGAGGAGGCGGCCCAGGGACTCCACGGCATGGCGGCGGGAACCTACCCCTTCCTCAAGGACATGGAACCCGCCACCTTCGCGCGGCTGCTGTCGACCGCGGAGATCACCCTGGGCACCGTCCTGCTGCTCCCCGTCGTCCCCAGCCGGATCGCCGGCGCGGGCCTCACCGCGTTCGGGGCGGGCCTGTTCGGCCTGTACCTGCGCACCCCGGGGATGCGCCGGCCCAACAGCCTGCGCCCGACCGAGCAGGGCCTTCCCCTCTCCAAGGACGCCTGGCTCCTGGGAGCCGGGCTCAGCCTCCTGCTGGGCAGCGACACCGACCGGGGAGCCACCCGGCGCCGCGGCCGCGGACTCCGCTGCCCGTCGATCACCGGCCGGGGCTGAGCGCGGGCACGAACACCCGCAGGACCGCGCGCCGCTTGGTGAAGACGACCGTCCTCGAACCCTCCATCACCTCTCCGTCCACGGCCAGCAGCCTCGGCTCGCCCCTGATGGCCAGCGACAGCCCCGTGGTCAACCGCTCCGAGTAGCCCTCACTGCGCGAGAACCGTCCCAGCAGCACGTCCGCGAGGGCGCGCATCCGGGGGAAGGGCTCCCGGGCGGTGAGCACCCGTACGTCCAGCCATCCGTCGTCCAGCCGCTCGCGCAGTGCGGGCACCCGGGCGTGCGTGCGGTACTGGCAGTTGCCCACGAACGCCCACCACACCTTGGTCGGCTCGCCGTCCACCAGCGCCGCGGTCGGGCTCACCTCCAGCAGGTCCCGCCACAGGGCCAGTGCGAACGCGGGCCACTTGCCGATCCGGTCCGCCCACCGGTCGCGCCGGTGCACCATGCGCGGGTAGGAACCGAACGACGCGGTGTTGAGGAAGGTCCGTCCGTCCACCTCGCCCACGTCCACCCGGGCCAGCCTCCGGTCCGCGAACGCCCGCAGCGCGACCTCCACCGAGGTCAGTCCCAGGGTGCGGGCGAAGTTGTTGAGGGTGCCGTCGGGCAGGACCAGCAGCGGCCGGTCGTGTTCGAGGGCCGCGTGCGCTCCGGCGTTGACGGTGCCGTCGCCGCCCGCCACCGCAAGGACGTCGGAGGTGCGCGCCGCCCGGTCCATGACCTCGGCCACGTCGTCCTCCGCCGACAGCGGGAGGATCCGCGCCTTGGGCAGCGCCCGGGCCACCCTGCTCGTGACGTCGGCGGCGGGCAGGGAGGGCACCGCGCCCGCGGCGGAGCGCGGGTTGACCACCACCGTCACCCCGGAACCCTCGGGGTCCACGTCCGCCTCCCCGTCGGACACCGCCCCCGCGCCGAAGACCAGTTCGGGGCGGCGCGGCACCACCATCCGGGCGAGCACGGCCGCACCGGAGCCGATGGCCATGCCCGCGAGCACGTCGCCGGGATAGTGGACGCCGCTGTGCACACGTGAGAAGGCCACCGCGCCCGCCATGGTGACGGCCAGCGCGGCCAGCGGCCTGGGCGCGTCCGCGATGATCCCGCCCGCGTAGGCCGCCGCGGCGGCGGTGTGCCCGGAGGGGAAGGAGGTGCTGGGATAGGAGCGGTAGGGGGACCGCGCCCGAGGTACGGCCGAGTTGTCCGGACGGGACCGGTTGGACAGCTGTTTGACCACCGCGGAGACGGTGTTGGCGGTCCCCGCGGCCAGGATGGCGCGCAGGGCGGTGCGCCGCAGCCGGGGCCCGCCCGTGGCGGCGAGGGTGGCCGACATCAGGAACCAGGGCGCCATGTTGTCGGTCGCCTGCACGAACTTGGGCGTGTAGGGGTCCAGAGCGGGCGGGCCCAGCCCGGTCACCCGGTCGTAGACCTTCTTGTCGAGCTTCTGGAGGCGGTTCTTCAGGCTCATCGACCCAGAGTGTGACGAGTGGGGGCGGATGTCCACAAAGACGCGCCTTCGGGCGGGCCTTCGTGGTACTGGCCACACCGGACGCCGCGCCGCCCCAGGTGGAGGGCGCCGCGCCGGAGCCCTCCGGCCGCGGCGGCGCCCGCCACGGGTACGCGTGCTCCGCCGCACGTGGACCGGCCTCCCCGGGCCGCCGGTCCCCGGAGAGGCCGGTCCTACACCGCGGGGATCTGGCCGCCGTCCACCCGCACCACCGAGCCGGTGATGTAGGCGGCCTGCCTGCCGGCCAGGAACGCGGCCACCGCCCCGTACTCCTCGGGCCTGCCGTAGCGCCGGGCGGGGATGGCGGAGCGGGCGTCGCTCTCGACCTCCTCCAGCGGACGGCCCTCGCGCTCGGCGCGGGCGCGGTCCAGCGAGTCCGTGCGCGGGGTGGAGATCCGGCCGGGCACGATCACGTTCGAGGTCACCCCGTCCGCCGCGACCTCGTTGGACACCGTCTTGGACCAGGAGTGCAGCGAGGCCCGCAGGCTGTTGGAGATCCCCAGGTTCGGGATCGGCGCGATCGGACCGGACGAGGTGCTCGTGATGATCCGTCCCCAGCCGCGCTCGCGCATCCCGCCGACCACGGCGTCGGTGAGCCGGACGACCGGCAGCACCATGGCCCCGTACATCTCCTCCCAGAGCCCGGCGTCCTGCCCGAGGGCGGGGGTGGGCGGCGGCCCGCCGGTGTTGTTGACCAGGATGTCCACCGGGCCCAGCTCCTCGGCCACGCGTCCGGCGATCTCGGGCGCCCGCCCGTGGTCGGCCAGGTCCCACGTGAGGGCCAGCGCGGACACGCCATGCTCGGCGCACGCCGCCGCGGCGGCCTCCAGGCGCTCCTCGTCGCGGCCGGTGACGGCCACGTGCACGCCCTCGGCGGCCAGGGCGACGGCGATGGCCCGCCCCAGGCCGGAACTGGCGGCGGTGACCAGCGCGACCCTTCCCGCGATTCCCAGGTCCATGTCTCTCCTCACGGTTCCTAACGGTGCACACGGCATCCTGGCAGTCCACCGGCCCCGCGGGGAACCCGGGGGCCGCCGGGCGTCAGTGCGGGGGCGGAGCCGTCCCGGGCCCCGTGCGGGACGGGTCAGCCCCCGCCGGGCACCACCACGGCGCGGCCGAAGACCTCCCCCTCCTCCAGCCTCCGGTAGGCCTCCAGCGCCTCGTCCATGGAGAACCGCTCGACCTCCGGGCGGATCTGCCCGGCCCGGTACATGTCCACCACCTCCCACAGTTCCCCCACCGTGCCCCAGTAGGTGTTGGTGACGTAGGACTCGTACGGGTTGGTGAAGAACGAGAACTGGTGCGTGCCGCCCGCGATCCCCACCACGGTCAGCCGTCCGCCCTGGGCCATCACCGCGGCCGCCGTGGTGATGGTCGGGGTGGCGCCGACGAAGTCGAAGGCCGCGTCCACGCCCCGGCCGCCGGTGACCTCGCGGATCTCCTCGACCTGCCGCTCGCCCGCGCCCACGGTGATCGCGCCGTGGGACTCGGCCTCGGCCCGGGCCTCCTCCTTGAGGTCGGTGGCGATCACCGTCGCGCCGGTCAGCGCCCTCAGGATCTGCACGCCGATCTGCCCCAGGCCGCCCAGCCCGATCACCAGGGCGTGGCGACCGCCGCCCTCCAGGTGCGGCAGCGCCTCCTTGACCGCGTGGTACGGGGTCAGGCCCGCGTCCGACAGCGGAGCGGCGTCCACCGGGTCGGCGTCGCCCAGGGGGACCAGGTGGTGGGCGGGCGCGGTCATGTACTCGGCCATACCGCCGTCGCGCCCCAGGCCGACCGCCATGTAGGGCATCGTGGCGGCGTTCTCGCAGTAGGTGTCCTGCCCCCGCGCGCACTTGCGGCATTGGCCGCAGCCGGTCGGCCCGTACACCAGGTAGGCTCCGCCGACCTCGACGCGCTCGCTCACACCCTCGCCGAGCGCCTCCACCCACCCGGAGTTCTCGTGCCCCAGGACGAACGGGGGTTTTTGCGCCCCCGGTTGGCCCTCCCTGAAGTGGCGGTAGACGCTGACGTCGGAGTGGCACGCGCCGGAGCCCGCCACCCGCAGCAGTACCTCCCCGGGGCCGGGCTCGGGTTTGGGGACGTCCCTCAGGGACGGGAACTGCTCGTAGTTCTCGAAGACCACGGCTCGCATGGGTGTCTCCCTCTCCTCTTCCGCGGGCCGGGCGGCACGGCGCGCGCCGCCCGGCACTCCCGGTGCACGCATGGCCGCTCGACGCTATCAATCCAGGTCAGCACTGTCTGTCAACGCAGGCTCCGAAAACCGTCCGGTCTTTTTTGCCCGGCCCGATGAGTCCCCGCCGCCGACCATGTCCGTACGTGTGAACGAACCGCCCCGGGCGGAACCGACGGACGAGGAAGGCCGCGATGAACGGCGAGAAACCGACCCCCGCACGCGCGGGAGGGCGCGAGTGGCTCGGGCTGGGCGTGCTGGCGCTGCCCACCCTGCTGCTGTCCCTGGACATGAGCGTGCTCTATCTGGCACTGCCCCACCTGGCCGCCGACCTGCGGCCCTCCGGCAGCCAGCTGCTCTGGATCATGGACGTGTACGGCTTCATGATCGCGGGGTTCCTCATCACCATGGGCACCCTGGGCGACCGCGTCGGCCGCAGGCGCCTGCTGATGGTCGGCGCCGCCGTCTTCGGAGCGGCCTCCGTGGCCGCGGCGTTCGCGCCCAGTGCCGGGGCGCTCATCCTCACCCGCGCCCTCATGGGCGTGGCCGGAGCCACCCTCATGCCCTCCGCCCTGGCCCTGATCAGCAACATGTTCACCGACCCCCGCCAGCGCGCCGTGGCCATCTCCGTGTGGATGAGCTGCTTCATGGGCGGTACCGCCGTCGGCCCGGTGGTGGGCGGGCTGTTCCTGCAGTGGTTCTGGTGGGGTTCGGTGTTCCTGCTCGGCGTCCCCGTCATGGTGCTGCTGCTGGTGTGCGCGCCCCTGCTCCTGCCCGAGTACCGCTCTCCCGGATCCGGGCGCCTGGACCTGACCAGCGTCGCCCTGTCCCTGGCCGCCATCCTGCCGATCGTCTACGGGCTCAAGTCCCTCGCCGAGCACGGACCCGGCCCCGCCCCGTTCGCGGCGGTGGCCCTCGGGCTGGCCGTGGGCGCGGTGTTCGTGCGCCGACAGCTGCGCCTGTCCGACCCGCTGCTGGACCTCGGACTGTTCCGCGAGCGCTCGTTCGGCGTCGCCCTGGCCGTGATGGCGGTGGGGGCGGTCGCGATGGGCGGCACGTTCCTGCTGCTCAGCCAGTACCTGCAGATGGTCGCCGGACACTCCCCGCTGGCCGCGGGGATGTGGCAGGTGCCCGGGGCGCTGGTGATGATCGCCGCCACCATGGCCGCGGCGCCGCTGGCCGCGCGGATCGGACGGGCCAACGTCATCGGCGGCGGCATGTTCGTGACCGCGGCCGGGTTCGCCCTGCTGTTCCTGGCCCCCGCCGAGGGCGGCACCCTGATCGTCGTCGCCGGACTGGTGCTGGCCTCCGCGGGCCTGGGCCCCGGGGGCGCGCTGGGCACCGACATCGTCGTGGGGTCGGCGCCCAGGGAGAGGGCCGGAGCCGCCGCGTCGATGTCCGAGACCGGCGGGGAGTTCGGCGTCGCCATGGGCGTGGCCGTACTGGGCAGCCTGGCCTCCGCCGTCTATCGCGCCAACGTGGTCCTTCCCGAGGGCGTGCCCGAGGAGGCGGGGCAGACCCTGCCCGCGGCCGTCTCCGTCGCCGAGGAACTGCCCGCGGACCTGGCCGGGAGGCTGCTCGGACCGGCGCGCGAGGCCTTCACGGACGGCCTCAATCTGGCCGGGGCGGCCGGCTTCGCGGCCATGGTCGTGTTCGGGACGCTCGCCCTCGTCCTGCTGCGCTCGGCGCCGACGGCGGCGGACCGGCCGGCGGAGGAGGCGGCGGGGGAACCGGTGGACGCACCGGCGGGGAGCCCGGCGCAGAAGGCCGGGGAAAAGGGCCCGGAGGCCGATGAGTCCGACCCCGGCGGGGAGTCGGTACGGGTGAGCGGCACCGGAGACGGGACCCGGACCGGACCGGGCCTGAACCGGACTCGGACCGCACCTGGCCCGCATCGGGCCACACGATCCACACGACATCGACGGAGGACACCATGAACCGCCCCAGCCTCGACAGCCTCCTGCTCGCCACCACCGACCCCGACCGGCTGCGCGACTGGTACGCCGCCGTCCTGGCGCCCCAGGGCGTCAACGACATGGACGGCTACCGTGTCCTGCGCTTCGGCGCCTTCCACCTGCTCATCGACCGCCGCGACGACGTCGGGCCCAAGGCGGGCGAGCCCGTCCGCATGATCCTCAACTTCGACGTGGACGACGCCCGCGCCATCGCCGCCCGCATGGACGAGCGGGGCACCGATTGGCTGGCGCCCCTGGAGGACCGCGACGGCAGCCTGTTCGGCACCGCCGTGGACCCCGACGGCAACTACGTCCAGATCATCCAGCTCAGCGACGAGCACCGCGCCGCCATGGAGAGCGGCGAGTAGGGGAGGACACCGTGTTCGACGGCAACAGGGCCTTCGGCTCCTTCGCCGTTCCCGACACCGACGGGGCCGGCGAGTTCTACGGAGGCACCCTCGGGCTCACGATCGGCCCCGTCGAGGGCATGGAGGAGCACGGCCTGCTCCGCATCGACCTGGGGGAGGGGCGCGGCATCCTCGTGTACCCCAAGCCCGACCACGAGCCCGCCGACTTCACCGTGCTCAACCTGCCCGTGGACGACATCGACTCCGCCGTGGACGAACTCGTCCGCCGCGGGGTCCGGATGCTGCGCTACGAGGGCCTCGGCCAGGACGAGAGGGGGGTCTCGCGGAGCGACCCGGTCGTCGCCTGGTTCGCCGACCCGTTCGGGAACGTGTGTTCTGTCGTACAGGAGGCGTAACGTGACGGCCGTGGTGGAACACGCGTCTGACCAGGACTTCGTGAAGCTCGCCGCCCCGTACCGGAGAGAGCTGTTCGCGCACTGCTACCGCATGCTCGGGTCGGTGCACGACGCCGAGGACCTGGTGCAGGAGACCTACCTGCGCGCCTGGAGGGCCTACGACCGGTTCGAGGGCCGCTCCAGCCTGCGCACCTGGCTCCACCGGATCGCCACCACGGCCTGTCTCACCGCCCTGGACAAGCGCCGGAGGCGCCCCCTGCCCACCGGGCTCGGCGGACCCACCGACGAGCCCGAGGGCGAGTTGGCCGACCGGCCCGAGGTGCCCTGGCTGGAACCGGTGCCCGACGCCCTGGTCGGCGCCGACGACCCGGGCACGGTGGTGGAGGCGCGCGAGAGCGTGCGCCTGGCCCTGGTCGCGGCCCTGCAGTACCTGCCGCCCAAGCAGAGGGCGGTGCTGATCCTGCGCGACGTCCTGCGCTTCAGCGCCGCCGAGGTCGCCCACACCCTGGACACCTCCGTGCCCGCGGTGAACAGCCTGCTCCAGCGGGCCCGCGCCCAACTGGCCCGGGCGACCCCCAGCGAGGAGGAGGTGTCCGAGCCCCGGCCCGCCCAGCGCGAGACCCTCGCGCGCTACGTCGCCGCGTTCGAGTCCTACGACATCGCGGCCATCACCTCGCTGTTCACCGCCGACGCGGTGTTCGAGATGCCTCCCTTCGCCACCTGGGTGCGCGGCAGAGAGCGCATCGGCCGCCTCATCACCGCCCAGTGCCCGGCCAGCGGGCCGGGTGACATGGCGCTGGTGCCGACCGCCGCCAACGGGCAGCCCGCCTTCGCGGTGTACATGCGCGGCGGCGACGGCCTCCACCGGGCGTTCGGCATCCAGGTCCTGGGCCTGTCCCCCACGGGAGGGGAGGTCGTCCACACGGTGATGTTCTTCGACACCACCCTCTTCGGACACTTCGGGCTCCCCGCCACCCTGCCCCGGCGCGGATGAGGATGCGCGCCCGCACCCCCGGACCGGGTTCCCCAGCGCCCCCTACGCCCGTTCCGGAGACAGGTCGAACTCGGCCCAGACGACGCCGCCCTCCCCGCCGGGAGACGCGGTGCGCCGGGTCCCCCAGCGCGCGGCGAGGTGGTCGATCAGGAGCAGCCCCCGGCCCCGGACGCCCTCGTGCCAGTGTCCGGACCGGTCGCCGCGCCTCCCGCTGTCCGGGGGCGGACACGGGCCGCGCGCGGAGGCGTCCGCGACCCCCTGGCCGGCCATCGACAGCCGCAGGACGCGCCCGCCCTCCGGAAGGTGGTGCAGGGACAGCACGCACACCACCTCCTCCGGGCCCTCGCCGGGCGGCCCGTGGTCCACGGTGTCGGCGAACATCTCGCTGGCGCACAGCACCACGGCCGCGGTCGGCTCTCCCCTGGTCCCGGCCACCTGGGCCAGGTCGGCGCGCAGGTCGGCCCTGAGCCGGACGACGGCGGACGGACTCGCGGGATAGGTGCGGGGCGTCCAGCGCCTGCCGGGGTCGATCGGGCGTCGGGGCTGGGGCAGGACGGTCATCTCGGTTCCTCGGATCGGGGGTGCGGTCGGGGCGACAGAAGGCTGGTTCCTCCGGGCGGACGGCGGCCCTCGGACACGGGCGTTCCCTCCGGCCCGGCCCTATCCCGACGAGGCGAGGACCGAGTCCTCGTCGTCGAGCCACACCAGCTGGTGCTCGGCGGAGACGGTCAGCCCGAACCGCGTGTACGCGGGCCGCCCGGCCTCCACCCACCGCAGGCGGGCGGCCTCCAGTTCGGTGAACAGGCTCCGCGGGCCGTGCTGGCGCACCTCGTGGCCGGACTCCCCGTGGCGGGGGGCGGCGTGCCAGGAGGCCCAGGACCCCGTGGCCGGATCCACCAGGTAGACCCGGGGGTCCCCGGCCTCCCCCGTGTGCCGCACGCGCCGGTACACGCCGGGCATCTGCAGACCCACGGCGAAGGAGGCGTCGCGGTCGTCGAGCAGGTCCTCGGGGCCCAGCCGGATACGCGTGGCGGCGTGGTCGGGTTTCGCTCGGACGTAGGTCTCCAGCAGTCGGCGCGGGGCCCGGTCCGCGCGCGCCCACACGCAGTCGGCGTGTCCGACGAACCTCCCCTGGGCCGTCCCGCGCGGCCCGACCACCAGGTCGGCCAGGGCCCCGTGGTGGAAGGCGTTGCCCCACGGCGTCAGGATCCGCCCGCCGGGCCGGGACTGCGCCACCCAGGCGTAGGGGACCCGGCGCACCGCCACGGCGCTGACCACGCGGTCGTAGGGGGCGCGGCCCGCCCAGCCCTGCATGCCGTCCCCGCCGACCACCAGCGGCGTGAACCCCGCGCTCATCAGCCTGATCCGGGCGCGCTCGGCGAGCTCGAAGTCGATCTCCACCGACACGACGGCGTCGTCGCCCAGCAGGTGCGAGAGCAGGGCGGCGCCGTACCCGCTGCCGGTACCCACCTCCAGCACCCGCATCCCCGGAACGGCCCGCAGAAGCCGCATGGCCTCGGCCGCCGCGGACGGAGCCGGGGACGAGGACGTCGGCTCACCGGGCCCGTGGCGGGCCCCGTCGTCGACCTGGGTGACGACGGCGGCGTCGGCGTAGGCGGCCTCCATCCACCCCCGCTCGTCCACCTCCCGGTCCACGCGCCCGCCCGTGTCGGCGTCGGCGATCACGTCCGGCAGGAACAGGTGCCGGGGGACGGCGGCGAAGGCGGAGCGCCAGTCGGGGGACAGGACGCCCCGCCCGGCGAGGTCCTCGACCATCCTTCGGTGCGGGGGGATCATCGCGGACGCCTTCCGCGCCGGTCATCGCGCCGCCCGCCTCCGCGGCCGGAGGGGACGGCGGTCCGGAGCCCGCGGGCCCCGGACCCGACGCCGTGTCCGCCATGTGCGGTGGAGGTCACCGTTCTTCCTCCTCGGGTGATCACGTAACGGATCGGAGCAAGGTCCTTTTTCCATTACGGGAACGGGTGTTTTCGGGTAAGGATTACTAAGCGAGACACAACACCCTATGTCAGCCAAGACGGAATCCCGTGCCGATATACACCGGCGGTATGTATGGCAGAATCCCTGGTCGCCCCCTTCCCCTCCCCGCCACCCTCCTTCTGGTCCCGCGCCGACGTCCGCCGATCGCTCACCGAACGGGACGCCGGCGCCCTGTTCGGGCTCCTGCGCCAGTACACGGGCGCGAGCCAGCAGGCGATCGGATCCGCCGTCGACATGGCCCAGCCGCACGTGAGCGCGATCATGTCGGGAAAACGCGCGGTCACCGCGCTGGAGACGTGGCAGCGCATCGCCGACGGTTTGGCGATGCCCTCCCGAGCTCGCCGAACACTGGGCCTCGCAGACGCGGACGAAGAGTATTCGGCAGGTGTTTCCTGGGCGGATGCCTCGGTGGAGGAAGGCGATTCGCGGTCCGCGGCCAGAACGGCGCAGGACATCGTCGAGATCACGCTGAAGGACCTGATGAAACGCAGAGACGCATTCGCGGTCGGGGGAGCGCTCCTCGTGGGCGCCGCGCTGACGGAGACGCTCGAACACTGGTCGATGCCCCGGGCCGCCGATCCCGGCCGGGGCCGCGGCACCATCGGGGAGTCGGAACTGTGCCGCATCGAGGCCGCCACCGTGGCGCTGCGGCACTGGGACGACCGGTGGCGCCTGGGTATCCGGCGCAAGGCCGTCATCGGCCAGCTCTCGGAGGTCTCCGAGCTCGTCGAGCACCCCCAGTCCGCGTCCGTCCAGGCACGGCTGTTCGCGGTGATGGCCGAGCTGTCCAAGATCGTGGCCTCGATGTCCTTCGACGCCGGGGACCACCCGACGGCGCAGAGGTACTACACCCTGTCCCTGCGCGCGCTCCACCAGGCGGGACCCGGGTACCGCGCCTACGGCGTCGGGGTCCTGGCCGCCATGGCCCGGCAGATGCTGGACCTGCACCGGCCCGACGACGCCCTCGACATCTGCCGCCTCGCGCTCGACGGAGCGGACGCGGCCGGGGCGCCCGTGCGGGTGCGGGCCATGCTGCGCACGCGCGAGGGCTGGTCCTACGCGCGGATGGGGCGGCCGGAGGCCTACCGCCGCACGGTCGTCCAGGCCGAGGACCTCCTCGCGTCCGGGGAAACGGAGGAGGAGGGCTCGCAGGAGGCGCTCGGCTGGACGGGAGGCTTCGACCACGCCGAGCTGTCGGGGGTGGTCGGCGCCCGCTACCGCGACCTGGCCGCGAGCCGCGAGGACCGCGGCGCCCGGTACAGGCACGCCGAGTCCTCCGCCGCCTACATCACCCGGGCGCTGCGGTCCAGGGACCCGGCCAGGAAACGCGGCAGGGCGTTCGACCTCGTGGGGCTCGGGCGTACCTACCTGCTGCTCGACGAGCCCGCCGAGTCCGCCCGCGTGGTGCGCCAGGCCGCGGCCCTGGAGTCCTCCCTCGACTCCGGCAGGGTGCGCAGGCGCCTGGGCGACTGGTACACCGAGTCCGCCGCGCACCACCGTAACCCGCAGGTGGCCGAAGTCCGCGACGAGTTGTCACGTACGCTGCTGCACCATCAGCGAAATGTGAAGGGGATGACGTGACACGGATCGGAATCACTGGTCACTCGAATCTTTCCGCCGACAGCGTGGCACTGGTGCGCAAGGCCCTGGACGAGGCCCTCGCCCCCTACTCCGGCGACGGCCTGGTCGGAGTCTCCTGCCTGGCACGCGGCGCCGACCAGCTCTTCGCCGAGGCCGTGCTCGACGCCGGCGGCAGGGTGGAGGTCGTGCTGCCCTCGGCCGACTACCGCGAGGCCAAGGTCAAGCCCGCCGACCTGGACCGGTTCGACGGCCTGCTCGTGCGCTCGTCGCTGGTGCGCTACATGCCGCACCGCAGGGCGGACCGCTCCGCCTACGAGGACGCCAACAACGCCGTCCTGGACGGCGTGGACCGGATGTTCGCGGTGTGGGACGGCCGGCCCTCGGGCGGCCGGGGCGGGACCGGCGACGCCGTCGAGGCGGCACGGGACAGGGGCGTGCCGGTGGACGTGGTCTGGCCCGAGGGCGCCCGGAGGGACTGAAGTCCCGGACGGAAAGGCCGCGTTCTCGGCCCGGACCGCACGGATGTCCTCGGGCGGGCCGCGGGGGTGCCGCTCAGCCTCCGTCCAGCACGCGGAGCAGGGTGTCGGCGAAGGCGTCGGGACGGGAACCGAAGCCGAGGTGGTCGCCGGGGAAGGCGACCGGGTCCGTGTCGAGCCGCAGCGCGAGGGCCAGGCCCATGTCGTGGATGGCCTTGCCGGCGTCCGCCTCGCCCAGGCCCACCGTCACCGGGACCCCGCTCGTGCGCAGGGCCTCCACGTCGGGCTCGTACAGGGACAGGGGCATCAGCCCGTGGGAGAAGAAGTGGTCGAAGTTCCCGCTGACGCGCTCGAAGGTCTCGGCGTCCTGGTGCCACGGGTTGTCCGCCGGTGTGCTCCCGTCGCCCGGCTTCGGTTCGCTGTCCAGGCCGTTCAGTTCCAGGAACCCGCCCATCGCCGCCTCCACGCCCCCGCGTTGGTAGGCGTCGTAGACGTCCTTGCCGCCGGCCATCATCTCGGAGGGGTCGTCGAGCAGCGTCAGGCACGGCGGCTCGTGCGCGACCAGTTCCCGTACCAGTGTGGGATGGCGCGCCACCAGGTCGAGCCCGACGTGGGCGCCCGCGCTGTTGCCGAACACGTGGGCGGGGATGCCCACCTCGGAGATCAGGAGCGCGGCGTCGTCGCCGTGCACGTCCACCCGCTGCTCCTCCGGCTCGCCGTCCAGGGTGCTCCGCGAGTTGCCGCGCGGGTCGTAGGCCACGGTCGTGTAGTGGTCGGCCAGGTGCTCGGCGATCCCGTCGTAGACCCCCGCGTCCTGCGGGCCGCCCGGGATCAGCAGCAGGACCGGTCCCGACCCCCGGACCTCGTAGTGGAGCCTGGCCCCCGGCACCTTCAGCGTGTGCGTCTCGGGTGAGTGGTGCGACATGGTCTCTTCAGTCCCTCCCGGCGCGGTACCGCGCGCGGTTCGCTGTGGAAACTGGCCCGTCCAGTACTCCACGTGCCCCAAAACCGGCACGAACAGTGCCAATGGAACAGAAAGGGAGGAATCTGGGTCAGCGGTCGCACGAGGGACCGTCCGGGCCGAGACGGTCGCGCGCCCCGGCCGATGCCGTCCGGCGTGCCGACCGGGTCGACGTCCAGGGGATCGCTACCCCGAGCACATGCAGCGGTGGATCGACCGCTGACCCGCACGCGGCGCCGGAGCGTGTGGGAATCCCGCGACGTGCCCCGGGCCGTGGCGCACAGGACACGGGTACCGAGGGCGCGGGAAAGGGTCACGGGTCCGGTGGCCGCGACCCTGTTGACGGCGTTCGGCGGCCGACGGCTCTGGAGGCGGGCAGGGCGGGGGCGGTTCTGCCACAGGCGGTGGGCACACTGGCCGCGTGACACATGAGGACGACGCGGTGTTCGAGGCCGTACGCGCACGAGTGCTTTCCGGTGAGTACCTGGACCACCGGCTCGGTCCGCCGGTCGACGCCGACGGCGATGTGATCCGTCATCGTGCCGACCGAGGATCGTGGCGGATGGTCTACTTCAAGGGCACCCCGGAGTACGACACCGCGCTCGCCTCGGGGCTGCCCGACCCGCTGCCGCCGCTGACACCCGCCCCCGAGGAGGCGGTACGCGAGTGCGAGGAGCTCCTCGGCCGCCCTCTGCCACCGCTGCTGCGGCGCTGCTATCTCGAACTCGGCGACGGGGGCTTCGGCCCCGGCTACGGCCTGTTGCCTCTGCGGGACCCGGAGAACGGCCACTCCATCATCAGTGCCTTCGAACGGCGGGCGGAGTGGTCCGGGACTTGGCGGCCTGTGGCGGGGTCGCTCCTGTCTCTGTGCGACTGGGGGTGTGGCATCGAGTCGCTGGTCGACTGCCGCAACCCGTCCGGTGGGATGTGGGCCATCGACCCCAACCCGGCGCCCGAGGACGATCCGGACGCGATGCTGTTCCCCCAGGAGTTCACCTTCACCGAGTGGATGCGCCGGTGGGCCGACGGCACGCTCCAGCAGCCGTGTCTGGTCCAGGACGGGGAGACGGGGCTCTGGCGGGGTGCCACCAGCACCGAACTCGGGACTCCGTGGCGTTCGGTGTGAACCGTGTGCTCCGGGGCCGGCCTCCGCCGAACGGTTTCGACGAACCCCTCCGGGACGGTCGGCCAGCGCGTCACCCGCTCGCCGAAGCCGACTCCGCCCTTCTCACCGTCCAACGCGACGGCGCCCACTCCGCGGGTGTGGACTATCTCGTGCCCTCCGACGCCGTGCAGCGCGTCCGCGACCTGGGTGATGCCTGCGTCTTCCGTCGACAAGTGGGCTCCCATGATCTCGACCACGCGGGCCAGCACCGCCGTCCTCTTCGTCGACGCCTGTCGCGAAGGCTTCGAGGAGGCCACCGCCAGGAGCGCGGTGAGCAAGCGCCGCAGGTGGAGCAGGGGCACGATCGCCCTGGCCTCACGGCGGAAGTGGGCCTACGTCTTCAGTCGCGGCGTCGGGGAGTACTCCCGTTTCATCACCGACTCCACCGGAGGGTCCATGAGCGCTTCCTCGGCGGCCCTCTGCACGACGCTGCACGAGGACGGCTGTCCCGGCGACGCCGTGGCGTGACCAGGCGTCTCCAAGACCACCTGGACGGCCTCCTCGCCGAGTACGACCTTCCCGGTCAGGCGGTGGCGGTGCGCAGTGAGCAGGACGCCTCGGCGGTCACGCTCATCCCCGGTCTGCGACACGCCCCTCCTCCGGACGACCACGCCGAAGGAGACTCGTCCTGGTTCCGCGGAGTGCGCCGTTCGGCCTGCACGGCATGGGTTTTCACCTTGGGAATCATCCTGGACCAGGACCAGGGGAACTACTGAATCCAGAAGGGCGACCCCCGTGAACGAAGAGCACGAAGGCGCGATCCACCACGTCCACCCCGGAATCATCAGCATCCCGGTGAGGGATGTCGGGGGAGAGGCACCGAAAGTATGCCCGATGGGAGAGCCGAGCCGACAGATGTCCGTCTCCAACGTGTATCTGCAAAGCGGTGGGCTCATGAGTAGGGCCTACAGTCCTCTGGGGGTGGAGAAGGACCTCGCCCTCCTCTTCGCCCGGACGCATTACGACGGCACGCGAGAGGAGTTCGTGTACCATCCCGGTGCTTTGGCCCTGGTCGGGGAAGGGGCCGCGCTGGTCGCTACGGTGTCCGGAATCATCTACAAGATCTACATGCAGAGAAACAACAGCGGAGACCAGGACACCAGAGAGAACCAGGACAACGGAAGTAGAATGCACCGGTGGCCGGAAACGCGATGATCGCCGCTGGTGGTGTGAGTGCCCTCTGGGGGCTGGGCCGGACGGTGGCGAAGTTCAGGGACGTCGAACAGTTCTCCTGGGCGGGGTACTACGGTGTCTTCGGCGGCGACCTCCAGCTGAGCGGGGCCTACTACCGTCCTCGGCCCTGGCCTCGGTCCTCCACGTGGGGCCGTCGGTCCTCCGGCGGCCCATGCCGGTCCTGACACCGCGCGCTTTTCCGCGTCCGGGCGCGGCAGGAATCTGGCCGGTGTCGAGGTGACCCGAGGAGGGTCTGCGGTACAGGATGTCTTTGCCCGCGGTTCGGATACGCTTCTCACGCGTGCGGGGATGGTCCCACCCGTGCGCATCCCAACCGGCGGAGCCGACGGTGCTCCCCACGCACACGGGGACGGCTCCGGCCTACACGTCGCTCGTGGCGCGGCTCTGGGAGTTCTTCCCCCACGAGTCGGATCCGACTCTGTCCAGGGCCGCGTCGATGAGCACCTCGGCGGCCTCGCGCGCCCGGTCGGCGGCCTGTGCCTGACCCGTGATCGCCGCGGTGGTCTGCGCGCCCTCCGCCAGGAGCGCGAGCTGCTCGGCCAGGGAGGAGTCCACGCCGATCCGCTCCACCAGCTCGCCCAGGTAGCGCTGGAAGGACACCTTGTGCTCGCGGGCGATGTCGGCGACGTCGGAGTTGACCGCGCCCAGCTCCGCGAAGGCGTTGACGAACCCGCACCCCCGGAAGCCCTCCTCGCAGAACCACTCGGACAGGAACCCGTAGACCGCCAGCAGCTTCTCCCTGGGGGTACCGACCGCATTCACGTGCTCGTCCAGCCTCTCGGCCCACATCCGCCGCCGACCCCGCAGGACGGCCATGACCACGTCGTTCTTGGAGGGGAACAGCCGGTAGAGGCGGCGCAGCGAGACCCCGGCGGCGTCCCGCAGCTGGTCCATGCCCACGGACGAGAAGCCCCGCGTGTAGTAGAGCCGGTCGGCCGCGGCGATGATCCGTTGGCGGTACTCCTCGTTGTCCATGTCCATGACCACCAGTGTACTTGCGCTGAGAACGATCGTTCTCTAGACTCCGAAGCAAGCGAGAACGGTCGTTCTCGCGCATTGGCTCAAATGAGAACGATCGTTCTCAGCGAGGGAAGGGGTCCATCATGGGGCGCATCACCGTCGGAACCGAGAACAGCACTCCGATCGAGCTGTACTACGAGGACCGGGGCACCGGACAGCCGGTCGTGCTGATCCACGGCTACCCGCTCGACGGCCACTCCTGGGAGAAGCAGGCCGCCGCCCTGCTCGACGCCGGGTACCGGGTCATCACCTACGACCGCCGCGGCTTCGGCCAGTCCTCCCAGCCCTCCACGGGCTACGACTACGACACCTTCGCCGCCGACCTCAACACGGTCCTGGAGACGCTCGACCTCACCGACGCCGTCCTGGTCGGCTTCTCCATGGGCACCGGCGAGGTCGGCCGCTACCTGGGCACCTACGGCTCCGCCCGCGTCGCCAAGGCCGCATTCCTGGCCTCCCTGGAGCCGTTCCTGCTCCAGACCGAGGACAACCCCGGCGGCGCCGCGCCCCTGGAGTTCTTCGAGGGCGTCGTCGCCGACGTCAAGGCCGACCGGTACGCCTACTTCACCGAGTTCTACAAGAACTTCTACAACCTGGACGAGAACCTGGGCACCCGTATCAGCGAGGAGGCCGTCCGCAACAGCTGGAACGTCGCGGCGGGCTCGGGCGCGGTCGCCGCGGCGGCGGCTCCGCTGACCTGGTTCACCGACTTCCGCGCCGACATCCCCAGGATCGACGTCCCCGCGCTGATCCTGCACGGTACCGCGGACAACATCCTGCCGATCGACGCCACCGGCCGCGCGTTCTCGGCCCTGCTGCCGTCGGCGGACTACGTCGAGATCGAGGGCGCCCCGCACGGCCTGCTGTGGACCCACGCCGAGGAGGTCACCGAGGCCCTGCTGAACTTCCTCGCCAAGTAGGGCGGAGGCGGGCGGCACGGAGCGGCCGGCGGTCCCGGGGGCGCGTTCGACGGGGGCGCTCCCGGGACCTTCCGCGTGGCCGGAACCGTCAACGGCCGGGTTCGGCCCTCGCCGGGACGGGAAGGGCGAACTCGGCCCAGGTCACCGTGTCCAGCCCCGCACAGAAGGGGAAGTCCAGCACGGGACGGGCGCCCCAGTCGGCGGCCGTGTGCTCGACGAGCAGCAGGCCCCGGCCTCGCTCGGCCTCCCACCACTCCCCGGCCGTGCGCTGACGGGGCACCAGGGGCCTGGTGCCCCTGGCACCGTCGTCGATGACCGACAGGCGCAGCACGCTTCCGGCGCCCGGTGCGGTGTGGACGGCCAGGGTGCGGATGACCCGGCCGTCGGCCTCTCCCGAGCGCGGGTGCTCGACGGCGTTGGCGAACATCTCGCTGGCGCACAGCACCACGGTCTCGACCAGGTCGCCGCCGAGCCCGGTGAGCCGGGCCAGGTCGGTGCGCAGGTCCGAGCGCACGCGGCCGGTGGTGGCCAGGGTTCCCGGGTACAGGCGCGGCTCCCAGCGCCGTTCCGGGTGGGCGGTGGCGACAGGGGGCTGCGGCACAATGACCATGCCGGTATCTCCTTTTTCTGCTGGGTTTTGTGTGCTGGCCGTGCCCTGGAGGCGCTCTAACGCCTGCCAGGGCTTTGACGTGCCCGGCCGGTGGCGGTGGTGCCGTACGTGTCGCCGACGCCGTGGGGGAGGCCCGCGGTGAGGGCGCGTCGCCTGGGCCTGTCGGGGAAGCGTTCGATGACCTGGTCCAGCAGCCGCAGGGAGTCGGCGGCCGACAGGGCCACGCCCTGGAGAGTGGCGAACAGGCCGGTGTAGCCCTTGATGTGCGTGGCGTCGGTGACCAGATGGCCCGGTCCGCGCGGGTGCGGGGTGTGGCGAGGCTGTGGCGCGGGGAGAAGGAGAGGGTCCAGAGCGCGCCGCGCAGGCCGGGATGGGGTGCGGTTCCTTCGGGGACGACGTGGACGGTGACGCGGTCGCCGGTGGCCAGGCCGCGCAGGCGGGTGAGCTGGTCGCGCATGACGTCGGGGGCCACCGGGCGGGTCAGGGCGGCCTCGTCGAGGATGAGGCAGTAGTACGGCGGGCCGGGGTACGTGCCGCAGATCTCGCGGATCCTGGGCCGGTCCCGGATGAGGAACTCGGTCTCCATGGGGTGCTCGACCCGGTCCAGCGCGCGGGCGTAGTCCTCGGTGAGGAAGCCGTCGGGCAGGACCAGGGGAGCGTAGGCGCGGACCTGGAAGGCCTGGGGAGCAGATCGGCCACCGTGGCACCGGCCCGGAGGGCTGCGGTGATGAAGACCTGTGCCCAGGCGTCCCACAGCACGCCTTCGGCCTGGAGGGCGCTGCCCAGACGGCGGGCGTCGTTGCGCTCGGGTTCGGGTTCGGGGGCGCCGGACTCGACCTGCCGGATCCGGTGGGGAGAGGCGAAGGCGTTCTCGGCCAGTTCCTCGACCGACAGCCCCAGGCATTCCCGGGCCGCTCGGACCCGTTCCCCGAACCGCTCCCATCCCGACGCGGGATCCGGGGAAGGCTCCGCTCCTGACGACCTGGCGCTCCTCTGACGGCTCACAGCCATGGCAACTCCCAGCACAAGGCAGGCGGCGATCTGCCGTTCATCCCTACCGAAGGCCAGATTTCGACTACAGTGAGATTAGGCAACTCGCAAATACAAGTCTCATCTAGGAGTCGTCCGAGTTGTCCGTAGTGCGGAGAACAGGCAGGATTCAGTCATGGAGCGCAACCCCACACTTGCCCAGTGGCAACTCGCACAGGAACTCCGGCGTCTGCGTGGTGAGCGCAAGTTCAGCGAGGTGGTCAAGGCGGCGCGCACCACGGGCGGCAGTCTCGCCCGTTGGGAAACGCCCGGTGACCGGGGCTCGGTGCCCGGCCCTGCCGCTGTCGAGCGCCTGCTGCAGATCTATGGGGCCGAAGACCAGTTGGAGCGCATCCTCGCTTTGCGCAGGGAAGCCCGGCAACCGGACCGCTGGCAGCCCTTCGACCTGGACCGCAGTTACCGGACCTACGCCAACATCGAGTCGCAAGCGACCTCGATCGAGTACTACTCGTCCCAGATCATTCCGGGGATCGCTCAGACCGAGGGCTATGCGCGTGCGATCATCAACGCGACTCTCCAGCCTGGTGGAGATGCCGATCGTGAGTTGCAGGTGCGCATGGCGCGTCAGCGAGTCCTCCAGGAGGAGAAGCGTCCCGCCCTGTGGCTGATCGTGGCCGAGGGTGCCCTGCGCCAGGAGGTCGGTCCTCCGGATGTGATGGCCGGTCAGGTGGAGCACCTGATGGACCTCGCCCAGGAATCGGACATCACCCTCCAAGTGCTAGCGTTCTCGGCAGGTGCGCACGCTGCCATGCGACTACCGGCATTCGTCGTGCTGCACGTCAGTCACCACGGATTGACAGCGGTCTATTCGGAGGGCCAGGCGGCGAGTCTCTTCCTGACCGACCCTGAGGATCTGGAAGAGTACGCGGTTCTCTTCAACCGGCTTCGGGCGTCCGCCCTGGACGAGGGGCGTCCCACCCGGAAGCTTCTGGAGCGGATAGCCGCCGACCACAGAAGCAGGAAGGAATGAGCGCCTTGTTCGTCGACGATGGATCGGTGGCCTGGTTCAAGTCGAGTTACAGTGCCGCACACGGTGAATGTGTTGAGGTGGCAGAACTGGGCGGTTCGTCTGCTGTTCGCGACACCAGGCACCGCGAGCTGGGTGCTCTCACTTTTCCCGGCGCCGAGTGGCGTGCCTTCCTCAAGAGCTCTCAGACGAACAAGCGACGCTAGCCACGTCTTTGCAGTCGAGCCCTTGGAATTTTTGGGTCTTATGTCTGAATTCCGAGAAGTTGGAAAAACGGTCGCTTGCCGCTGGTAATTTCGCTGGTCGTTGACTGTGCTCCCCGCGCACGCGGGGATGGTCCCTCCTGCGCAAAAGGTTCGTGCAGGCCCAGACCGTGCTCCCCGCGCACGCGGGGATGGCCCTCCCACTGCGACCTCGGTCACCACTGGGATTCCTGAGGAACCAGGGGCGTGTGATCGTTGATGACGCCGGGTAGGGGCTGCCCAGAGCATCCGACTAGGGAGGAGGCCCGGACATGAGCGTTCCGGAGGAGTCCAGGCCCAAGACCAGCGACACCGACCAGGTCGTCAACGCCGACCACAGCGACGACTCGCAGGGTCCCGACACCCGGGGAGAGCTGGAAGCCGAACTCCAGGACAAGATGAAGAAGGAGAACATCAGCCGGGAGGACTTCGGGGAAGAGTAAGAGCGACTGTCAGGAGCGCCGGGGCCGCGTCGGCCCCGGCGCTCCTGACGTGTGCGGGGATACGCTGGCCCGGTCCACGCGATGGGCGCGTGCACCGCGAACAGCGAAAGCGAGACGATGAGCCCTTCGATCGCCACCAACACCCGTGTCGACCTCGACGGCCTGCTGGAGTTCGTACGTCCCCGCCACAGGGCCCTCCTCATCACCCGCCGGTCCGACGGCGAGCCCCAGGCCTCGCCGGTCACCTGCGGCGTGGACACCGAGGGCAGGATCGTGGTGTCCACCTACCCCGAGCGCGCCAAGGCCCGCAACGCCCGGCGCGACCCCCGGGTCAGCGTCGTGGTCCTGTCCGAGGACTTCGACGGCCCCTGGGTCCAGGTCGACGGCGACGCCGAGGTCATCGACGGCGAGGAGGCCGTCGAGCCCCTGGTCGAGTACTTCCGCGTCATCTCCGGCGAGCACCCCGACTGGGACGAGTACCGCGAGGCCATGCGCCGCCAGGGCAAGTCGCTGCTCCGCCTCACCCCGAGGCGGTGGGGGCCGGTCGCCACGGGCGGCTTCCCCGCCGACCGCGTCTGAACCCGGCCGCGGATCCCGTCCGACACGTGAGTGCCCCGCCGACCGAGCCCGGCGGGGCAAGCGCCTGCACGCCCGTCAGCGCACGGGCGGGTCACCGCCCTCCGGCGGCGGCTTCCGGTCCTCCCCGGCCGTGGGATCGTCCTGGGCGACCCCCTCGCCGGGCCTGGGACTCCCCAGGTCGGGGCTCCTGTCCCACCCGGTCGGATACCGCCTGCCCTCCGGCCTCTCCTTCCAGTAGTCCGGTGAGCGCACGGCCTCCTGTTTGCGGATGGTCTCCCGACGGATGATCCACAGCACGAGGAAGATCAGCGCGATCGGGACGGCGATGGCCACCAGGATCCCGAACAGCCAGCCGAGTGTCGGCCATTCCATCGTTGCCCTCCTTCAGGCGACGGCGGCACGACCCCTCACAGGGCCGCGAGAAGCTCACGGCACGCGCTCTCGCAGCGGCGGCACGCCTCGGCGCACACCCAGCAGTGATCCCGGTGCTCGGCGTGCCGCTCGCACTCCTCGCCGCACATGCGGCAGGCCTCCGCGCACGCCTTCAGCAGCGCCCGGACCAGGGCGCCGTCGCCCTCGGTCCGTCGGGAGAGCACCCTCCGGGTGACCTCGCACAGGTCCGCGCAGTCCAGGTCGGCGCGTACGCACGTGACCAGTTCCGCCACCGCCTCCTCACCCAGGCACGCGTCCGCGCACAGGGTGCACACCTGGGCGCACTCCCCGCAGGCCTCGATACAGGCCCGGAGCTTTTCCTCGACCCCGAAGCCCCGGTTGCCGGGGTGGGCGTCCAGCATCTGTTCGACGACGCTCATGTCTCCTCCTCAACGAACCCGGGCCGGACCCGCGGCGGGTCCGGCCCGGTTCAGGTCGAAAGCGAGAACCGCAGTGCGAAGTGGTTCAGCGACGCGGGCAGCCCCGACGCGGGCAGCGGTCCGCCCGCGTCCACGCGGGCCAGGTCCCGGTCCCGGAGCAGCGCGCGCAGGAACAGGGACACCGCCAGCGGCACCACGTCGATCCCCGCGCACGCGGCCGGGCCGTAGCTGAAGGGGAGGATCCCCGGCTCGTCCTCGGCGCGCCCGTCGAGCCAGATCCGCGGCTCGAACGCGTCGGCGTACGGAAGCCTCGAGGAGTCCCGGTGGAAGTAGGAGCTCACGATCAGGAAGGCGGTCCCCGCCCCGAACACCTCCTCCCGCCAGGACGTCTCGCGCGTGCTCTCCCGGATCACCACGAGCGTGGTCGGCCACAGCCGCGCCGACTCGCGCACCGTCGCCCGCAGCAGCGGCAGGTCGAGCCCCTCACGGGTGTCGACCTCCTCGCGCGCCGCGTACGCTCCCGGACTGAGCGAGGTCAGCAGCGCCAGGGCCCGGAACGCGACGACGGCGGCCGCGTCGAACGCGAACAGCCAGTGCGCCGCCTGGTCCTCCGGACGCGGGTCCGTGTCGCGGCCGCCCCCGGCGGGGGCTCCCGCGACCAGCCTCCGGGCCAGGCTGCCCGGTTCGGCGCGTTCCACGTTGGCGCGCACCCGGTCGAGGAACTCGGTCCTGGCCTTGTGGCGGACGGGGGCCGCGTACGCCCAGTTCGCCCGTGCCCGCAGGCGGTACAGCAGCTCGGTCGTCCGGTGGTCGTCCGCGGCGAAGGCGCCGAAGACCATCCTCCGGGCCATCGCGCCGAAGGACCGGGTGAACCGCCGCCAGTCCAGGTCGCCACCGTCCTCGTGCAGGGCGAGTGCGAGGGCGAGCGCCTCCTCGTCGGCCTGCGCCGCGAGGGTGTCCCCGTCGGGGTGGATCGCCTGCCCCGGCACCAGGGCGGCCTCGTTGGCCGCGCGCCGCCGGGGGCGGTCCGCGTGGTCGGAGACGAGTACTCCGTGCGGCTCGAAGTGCGACAGGGCGCCGTTCTTCTCCCGGCCGCCGGGAGAGAAGGGCTCCGGGGTCTCCCGCAGCAGCCGGCGCACGTCCTGCGGGGACAGCACCAGCGCCGCCCGGCGCCCCGCCAGGCTCAGCGGCAGCGGGTCGTCGCCGTGGCGTTCGCGCATCTCGCGCAGGGCGGCGACCGCCCGCCGGTCGGCGTCCAGCCCCGTGAGCAGCCTCGTCATCAGCGGGCGGCGCAGGACCACGCCCCGGGCGACGTTGGGCAGCAGGACCGAGGCCAGCAGACGCGCCGTCTCCGACGCGCCCGGGCGCCGTCCCTGTCGCGGACGGTCCGCCTCGCCCCGGCGGCCCGTCCCCGCCGGTGGCCGCGCCTCCCGCCGGTCTTGTGTGGGCATCGGAACCGTTCCCCCCTCGATCGGTCCGCTCCCGGACTCTGTCCCCGGACCCCTCCGCCCGGGCCTTTCCCGTTCCTTGGGCCCCTCCGCCGAGGGTCCCGCCTTCCGGCCACCGCTTCGGGCCTACGCCCGCGGGCCCCGCGGCCCCCGTGCCCGGACGCGGCCGCCGGTCGTCGGCCACCGCGTCCGGGATCCGGTCACAGGTGGTCCCGGGGCACCGTCTCCCGCCACTGCCGGGAGAAGATCCTTTCGTCGTTCTCGAAGGCGTCCAGGGTCGCGTACACACGGAAGTCGGTCTCCGTGCACTCCAGCGTCGTGTGGGTCTCGGTCCGGGTACGCCAGTCCCCGCGGGCGAAGCGGACCGTCCACGTCGACTGTCCGCGCGCGGAGGTGAAGTCGCCGGCCACGGACTCGTAGAGCTCGTAGGCGCGCCGTCCGACGTCCAGGTCGATGTCGTCGAAGTGCAGGATGCCCCCGTCCTTGACGATCTCCAGCGAGGAGTGGGTGTCCACCAGGTCGCGGTGGACGGTCCAGCGGTGCTCCGGCTTCTCCCTGCGCGTGGTGGAGATCTCCGGCGTCGACTCCGGCTCCTCGAAGGGCTGCGGATCGGACTCGTCGGTCTCGGGGCGCGGGCGCACCGGCAGGATCAGGTTGCTGTTCTGCGGGTGCACCGTCAGCATCACCGGACGCGGCGGCGGCCAGGCCAGCGGCCAGTAGGAGGTGGAGAGCGACAACCGGATCCGGTGGCCGGCCGGGAACACCTGCGCGACGCCGTTCATCGTCAGCCTCACCCGGTGGATCTCGCCCGGCTCCATGATCTCGGGGTGCTCGTGCCCGTTGCGGTGGGTGAGGTTGAGCAGCCCGTAGGTCACGCGCGTGGCGCTGCCCTCGGGGTCGACGTCGACCAGCCTGGCCGCGATCATGGCCACGGGCTCGGTGACCGAGACCTCCAGTTCGACCGCGGCGGAGCCCAGGATCTCCACGTCCTCCGACAGGACGTCGCTGTCGAAGACCAGGGAGCCGCCGTCCTCCTCGCGCTGGTCGTAGGGCAGGTCGGGCGGAGCGTTGTAGGAGGCCCACTTGCCCGCGAACTGGCCCACGGTCAGCGGGGACCGCAGGGTCAGTGACTCGCTCTCGATCTTCTCCCCGGGGAGGCCCATCCTGTACTTGGCCAGGGGGTAGGGGGTGTACTTCACGTTCGGCGAGGGCCACTCGTCCTCGCTCACCCACCGGCCGGGACGCTCGTGGTAGGAGGTGGAGGGCGGAACGCTGTTCTGCATCCACGCCCAGAGGACCGGGCCCTTGTCGACGCCGTTGTCCACGCCCTTGAGCCAGTGGTCCAGCCAGCGCACGACTTCCTGGAGGTAGCCGATCGCCGGGCCCGGGTAGCCCATGTGCGGGTAGCGGTGCGACCAGGGGCCGACCAGACCCTTGGCGGGGGCCTTCAGGGCCCACAGGAGCCGCAGGACGGCGTTGGAGTAGCCGTCGGCCCACCCGCTGGAGGCCAGGACGGGGCAGCGCACCTCGGAGTAGTCCTCCGACACCGACGCGTGTCGCCAGTAGTCGTCGCGGTGCTGGTGGCGCAGCCACTCCAGCACCCACGGCTTGCTGGCGTCCAGCCGCTCGTGCCACATCCGCCGCCACTCCTCGCCGACGATGACCGGGTCGGGGGGCAGGGTGGAGGCGGAGAACATCGTCCCCGCCTCGGCGAGGTTGTCCGAGAGCAGGCAGCCGCCCATGTAGTGGAAGTCGTCGCCGTAGCGGTCGTCGGTGAAGGAGCTGATGATGATGGTGCCGAGGCTGGGCGGCTGCCGCGCCGCCACCTGAAGGGCGGCGAATGCGCCCCAGGACAGCCCCAGCATGCTGGTGCTGCCGTCGCACCAGGGCTGTTCGGCCAGCCAGGCCAGGATCTCCTCGGCGTCCTGCTGCTCGCGTTCCAGGTACTCGTCGGTGAGCACGCCCTCGGAGTCACCGGTTCCGCGCAGGTCCACGCGGACGCAGGCGTAGCCGTGCCCGGCGATGTAGGGGTGGTGCATGGAGTCACGCACGGCCGTCAGGTCGCGCCTGCGGTAGGGGATGTACTCCAGCACCGCCGGTACCGGTGTCGCGTCCGAGGAGGTGGGACGCCACACCTTGGCGGCCAGCCGCACGCCGTCCGACATGGGGATCCACAGGTGTTCGTCGGTGTGAAGGGCGTGCGGCAGGTTCTTGACCACGTGCATGGACGGGGGCCTCCCTTCGGTGCTGGCTTCAGTGCTGGACGGTCCTGGCGGGGGAGTCGCCCTCCTCGAAGAACTCGAACCGCATCTCCTCCACGCAGCGCTCGTACTTGGCGCGCATCTCGGTGTCGTCCTCGGCGCCGATGGTGATCTTGGCGAGCTCGTAGCTGTAGCTGTCCTGGAAGGCCATCTCCGAGAGGCGTTCACCCTGCTCGGGCACGATCTCGTCGATGCTCAGGCCGGGCAGGGACTCCTCGATCTCGGCGGTCTCCTCCGGGGTGGGCACGCGCACGACGACGGCGTCGTCGAACCTGCGGTAGTACCACTCCGCGGCCACGTTGAACTCGCCGTGCATGTCGTCGGGCAGGCGCGGGTCCTGCCCGAGGGCCAGCCGGAGCATGCGCTCGTGGTTGGAGACCCCGTCCACCAGTTCGAAGAGCCTCGCGTGGGACTGGGAGTGGCGGGTGTTGACCTCCAGGAGGTTGAGGCCCTCCTCGACCGGGTCGTAGAAGAACTCGATGCTGAAGGTGGCGTTGTCCATCCCGGACTTCCCGATGACCTTGACGGCGACGTCGCGCATCCGCTCGCGCACCTCCTCGGGCAGTTCCGAGGGGTACTGGTGCCGCAGGAACACCGGGCTGGCGGGGTAGTCGACCGAGTCCAGGGAGCCGTAGACCACGATCTCGCCCTTGTACACGTAACCCTCGACCGCGGCCTGCACGCCGTGCATGGCGGCCTCGGCCAGGCAGGTGCGCCCGCCCACGGAGGAGATCTCCGGGGGAAGGTCCACCCGGTCCAGGATCTGCTCGAAGGGCCGCCCGATCGTGTCGATGCCCTCGCGCAGCTTCTCCACGGCCTCGTAGAAATCCTCGTCGCTCTCGACGCGGAAGGCCAGCAGGGAGGAGGCCGACTTCACCGGCTTGAGCCACATCGGATAGCCGGGGCTCTCGGGGGGCTTGACGTTCTCGTCGTTGAGGTCGACCAGGGCGAAGGGCGGGTGCTCGTCGATGACCTCGCTCTGCAGCAGCCTGCTCCAGTACTTGTGCTCGCACTTGACGAAGGACTCCAGTGACGCCGAGGGCAGGCCGCGGCTGGAGCACAGGATGGGCACGAGCAGGGTCACGGGGAAGTCCCAGTAGCCGACGATCGCGTCGACGGAGCCGTCGAAGTCGTCCAGGATCCGCTCCGCCTTGGCCACCAGTGCGTTGATGTCCACCTCACCGGTCTGGAGCTCGTCCAGGTCCAGCAGTTGGTGGAACCGACACTGACGCCCCGTGGGGGTTCTGCGCAGGATCTCCAGGTTCCGTTCGTCCAGACCGACCACGAACACGTTCTTCACAGCTGCCTGCACCGCCTTCTCGTAATAGGACTGTGATCTTCAGGTGCGTACAGATGCGACTACCCGTGATCGCTGCTCCAAACCGGAAGTGTTTCGTCCCACAGGGCGGAGGTACTGGTCAGCGCGGTGGCCACTGGAAGGGGGCCCGTACGACCTGGGACGACACCCTCGGAGCGCCCTCCCGGCTCCTGGCGGGAGAGTCCCGACGGGCCTGTCCGGAGTCCCCTCGGCTCCTGCCGGGAGGACCCCGTCGGGTCCCCTCCGGGGCGGCCCGTGCCGGCCCTTCCGGCCGGTGCCGACCGCCCGGAGGGCGCCGGCGCGGGCGGGTCGGGCCGCCCCGGCACGGGTCAGTCCGCGCGGGCGTACTCGTCGATCTCGGCCAGCTCCTTCGCGTCGAACTCCAGGTTGCCGACCGCCGCCACGTTGTCCTCCAGCTGGGAGACGCTGCTCGCGCCGATCACCGCCGAGGTCACCCGCTCGCCGCGCAGCACCCAGGCCAGCGCCATCTGGGCCAGCGACTGCCCGCGGCGCTCGGCGACGGCGTTGAGCGCGCGCACCCGCCGCAGCACCTCCTCGGTGATGCCCTCGGCGGTCAGGAACGGGCTGCTCCCGGCCGCCCTCGAGCCCTCCGGCACGCCGTCGAGGTACCGGTCGGTCAGCAGCCCCTGCGACAGCGGGGAGTAGGCGATGGAGCCCGCGCCGACCTCGTCGAGGACGTCGAGCAGGCCGTCCTCCACCCACCGGTTGAACATCGAGTAGGAGGGCTGGTGGATGAGCATCGGCGTGCCCAGGTCGCGCAGGATGGCCGCGGCCTCGCGGGTCCGCTCGGGGGAGTAGTTGGACACGCCCGCGTACAGGGCCTTGCCCTGGCGCACCGCCGTGTCCAGCGCGCCCATGGACTCCTCCAGCGGGGTGTCGGGGTCGGGCCGGTGGTGGTAGAAGACGTCCACGTACTCCAGGCCCATGCGCTCCAGGCTCTGGTCCAGGCTGGCCAGCAGGTTCTTGCGCGAGCCCCACTCGCCGTAGGGGCCGGGCCACATCAGGAACCCGGCCTTGGTCGAGACCACGATCTCGTCGCGGTAGGGGCGCAGGTCGCGGGCCATGACCCGGCCGAAGTTCTCCTCGGCCGACCCGGGCGGGGGACCGTAGTTGTTGGCCAGGTCGAAGTGGGTCACACCCAGGTCGAACGCGCGCAGGATGATGTCGCTCTGGCTCTCGATGCCGCGGTCGTGGCCGAAGTTGTGCCACAGGCCCAGGGACAGGGCGGGCAGGCGCAGGCCGCTGCGGCCGCACCTGCGGTAGGGCATCGTCTCGTACCGCGTCGGGGCGGCGACGTAGGTCATCTGTCCTTCTCTCTCATGTGGCTGGGCGCTCGTCGGAGCGCGGACGGGGCGCTCTCCCCGCCGGGGCCGTGCGCCGGCCGGAGCCGCGCGGTCGCAGTATCCCGCGCGGGCGGCCCCCGCGGTGAACGGCGTGCGAGGCAACCAATCGGGCCGGGCCGGGCGGCGCGGCCCGGTCAACCGGCGTGCGGAGAGTACAGCGCGGAGAGGAAGCGCACCAGCAGGGCCTCGCGCACCGACGGTTCGAGGCCGTCCAGCACCGTGTTGACCACGGCCGTCCCCGAACCGCCGGGGCCCGACAGGTCCACCCCCACCGAGGCCAGCAGCTCCGCGAACCCCCGGTCGTCCAGGGAGGACAGGTCCAGCGCGGAGACCGCCTCGGCCAGGCCCTCGGGGACCCGCGGGCGCACGCCCCGCACCGCCGGGACCGCCTCGGCGAGCACCTCCAGCAGCGCCTCCACCCCCGCCAGCGACACCCCGGTCAGGGTCAGGTGCAGGTTGGCGGGGATCCCCGCGTAGGACAGCTGCGGCTGCAGGAACCAGCCCGACTCCGCGACCCTGTCGGCGAGCACGAACACGTCCACCTCGTCCGAGGCCAGCGCCACCAGCGGCGCGTCCGGGTCGCCCAGCACCCGCAGCCCGGGGATCCGCGCCACACCCTCACGCAGGCGGCGCGCGGCGGCCATCGCCTCCCGGGCCAGCTCCCGGTACCCCGAGGCGCCCAGCGCGTTCAGGGTGGCCCAGGCCCCGGCCAGCGGCCCGGCGCCCTTGCTGCTCTGCACGGTGGAGTTGACGACCGTGTACCCGGGCCAGTCGGCGCCGGCGTAGTAGGCGCCCCTGCGCAGCCGCCCGTCGGCGAACAGCACCACCGAGGCGCCCTTGGGCGTGTACCCGTACTTGTGCAGGTCGCAGGAGAGCGAGGTGACCCCGGGCACCGACAGGTCGAACGGGGGAGCCGAGCCCTCCTCCAGCCACGGCAGCACCCAGCCGCCCACGCAGGCGTCCACGTGGCAGAGCACGCCCCGCCCGGCGGCCAGCGCGGCGATCTCCGCCACCGGGTCGACCACGCCGTGCGGGTAGGACGGCGCCGACGCCACCACCATCACGGTGCGCGGTGTGAGGGCCCCGGCCACGGCTCCGGGGGCCGCGCGCAGGCTCTCGGGGTCCACCGGGACGGTCACCGGGTCCAGTCCCAGGTAGTGGCAGGCCTTGCGGAACGCCGGGTGCGCGGTCACCGGCAGGACGACCTCGCCGCGCCCCCGGGCGGGGCGGGTGTCGCGGGCGGCCTTGACCGCCAGCATGATCGACTCGGTGCCGCCGCTGGTGAAGATCCCGGGTGTGGACGCGTCACCGCCCAGGACGGAGGCGACCGCGCCCACCACCCACCGCTCCAGGGCCACGGTGCTCGGGAAGGCCGTGGGGTCCAGGCCGTTGACCTCGACCATCTCCATGTACGCGCGGTGCCCGGCCTCGCGCGCATCCGGCCGGCCCGGGTCGTACACGTAGGCGGCCACCCGCCCCTCGCGCACGGGCAGGTCGCCCTCCCGGAGGCGGGAGAGTTCGGCGAGCAGGTCGTCGGTGGAGCGTCCGGACTCGGGTAGCGGCTCAGGTGGCACTGCGGTCTCCGGGGTCGGTGTCGGGTGCGGCGCCGGGGTCGGTGCCGGTGTGTTCGAGGGGGCGGTCGTCCAGGCGCCCGCGGCGGAGGGCGAGCAGCGGCGGCAGGCTCGCCAGGAACAATGCGGCGGGCAGCAGGCTGAACCCCGCGCCGATGCCGGCCAGGGCGCTGTCGGGCTGGGCCACCGCCGCCGACGCCTCGGCGGAGCGGAACGCCGTCAGGCCCAGCACCGCCGCGAACAGTCCCGGCCCCAGCGCCATCGCTCCGGTCTCCAGGCCCGTCCACATCCCGGTGAACGTGCCCGCCTGGGCCTGCCCGCTGCGCCCGGCGTCCTCGCGCACGGTCTCGGGGAGCAGCGACAGGGGCAGCAGCTGCAGGCCGGTGTAGCACAGGCCCACCAGGCCGGTCACCGCCAGCACGGGCACGGCCTGCTCGCTCAGCACCGCCGGGAGGAGCAGCAGGGCCGAGGCGGCTATCGCGGCCACCGCCGCCAGGTAGCAGCGCACCGTGCCGAACCGGCGTGCGGCGGCGGACCAGGCGGGGACCGCCACCAGGCTGGGACCGACCACGCACACGAACATGGCCGAGGTCAGCCCGTAGTCGTCCAGGAGGTGGGCGGCCACGTACGGGGCGGCGGCGAGCATCACCGACACCGCCAGGGCCTGGAGGGCGAAGGCGAGGGCCAGGCGGAAGAACGCCCGGTTGCCGCGCGCGGCGCGCAGGGCCGCCACGGGACCGAGCACGCGCGGTCCGGGACGGCTGACGATCCACCGGGTGCCGGCGGTGGAGGCCAGCAGCGCCGTGCCCAGCAGCAGGCCGATGGCCTCGCCCATCACCAGGTGGCCGGCGCGCCCGCCCCCGGCCGACTCCACCACCACCGGCGCCAGGCCGCCCGCCGCGAGGATGCCCAGGGTCAGGCACACCACCCGCCACGACATGGCGCGGGCGCGCTGGTCGCGGCGCGGGGAGATCTCCGCGGGCAGGGCGACGTAGGGAACCTGGAACAGGTTGAACGCCGTGGTGGCCAGCAAGAACGCGCAGCCCACCCACACCGCCGACCACACGGGGGCCGACACGGGCGCGGCGAACATGGCGGCGAACAGCACCGGCAGGGTGAGCGCGCCGGTGAGCATGAGCCGGGTCCGGCGGCCGGTGCGCGCGGCCTCGCGGTCGCTGGCCACCCCGATCACGGGGTCGGCCAGCATGTCCCAGACCTTGGGCAGGACCAGTACCAGTCCGGCCGGCCCGGCGGGGACACCCAGGACGTCGGTGAGGTAGTAGAGCAGCAGCAGGCCGGGCAGGGCGGAGAAGACGCCGGTGCCCACCGAACCCGCCCCGTACCCCAGGAGTCGTGCACGTGTCAGCGGCGGGGTCACGGGAGGAGCCGTGTGAGGTGAGGGGAGGTTGTGACGGGAGGGGGTGTGGTGGGGGAGGGGCCGTGGCGCCCGACGGGAGCGCGCCCGGCGTACTGGGGGAGGGCCACGCGCCGACGTTACTCCGAAGGGACGGGCGCATCAACGGCCCACCCGCCGCCCAGAGGTGTTCGGATCGTCCTCGAAAGCCGGTTCCACCTGCTGTTTCGTGTCCAGGCTCCCGGGTAGCTGTGCCCCTACACCCCATCGTCGTACGGAGCAGAAGGGGAGGGAGCGCCGATGCACGAGACCACGCCCCCGATCGAGGGATACGAGGGACTCCCGGTCGGGACGCTCCAGCACCGCGTCCGCTCACTCGACACCGAGCAGATGCGGCAGCTGATCGACTACGAGGAGAGCCACGCCAACCGGGCCGGGGTCCTGGAGATCCTGCGCCACCGGCTCCACGACCTGGAGGAGGGCGCCGAGCCCTCCGGAGGTGCACAGGACTTCCAGCCCGAGCGGCCCGGCCCGCCGACCGGCGGCTCACCGGTGGGCACGGACACCGCGGCCCCCGCGTCGAGCCCGCCGCCGCAGGGCGTTCCCAACCAGCCCGCCAAGCCCAAGGGCGACCAGCAGTGAGGCGGCCCGCCCCGCTCCGCGGGGGTGGGAGGCCGTATCCGCCGTAGCGCCCCGCGTGCGCGGGTGACGGGGAGGGGCCGTCCCCGACGGGTCCTCCACCGCACCGCCGCGGGGCTGCGGCAGCGCCAGAAGGGGGAAGCACCATGCAGCACGACACCTTCATCGGGCAGGTCCAGGCACGCGCCCGCCTGGGCAGCCGCGGTGCCGCGGAGGAGGCCGCGAGGGCGACGCTGGAGACCCTCGCCGAACGGGTCGACCCCGGCCTCGGCGACGACCTCGCCGCGCAGCTGCCGCGTGAGATCGGGGAGAACATGCGCCGGGTGACCCGGCAGACGGAGCAGGGGCCGGGCGCCGAGGGCTTCGACCAGCAGGAGTTCCTCAGCAGGGTGGCGCAGCGGGCGCACAGCGACCCGCCGGAGGCCGAGCAGAGCACCCACGCCGTGTTCGAGGTGCTCGACGAGGCCACCACCGGGGGAGTCATGGACAGGGTTCGCCAGGCCCTGCCGGAGGACCTGCGGCGGTTCAGCCTCCAGGGCGGACGGCGCTGAGAACCCCCGGGACCGCGACCCCGGCGCGGAACCGGGTTGGGGAGGTGTCCCCCGGGCGCGTACGCCCGCCCGGGGGCGCCCCGACCGCGACACCGGGATGCACCCATGTGCGGCCGCCCCCGCCGTTTTCGGCTCCCCCGCCCCGGGTAGCCGTACACCCGCACATCCCTCCAGGACCGTTCTTCCGACGAACAGGGAGTGACATGGTGGCGACACCTACCGCGTACCGGGCCTTGGACCACGACGGACGGAGCGGCCGGTGATGCGAGGCAAGACACCCCTGGCCCTGACCGCCGCGGGCTGGGCGGTGTCCAGACTCCGGAACAGGAACGAACCCGAACCCGTGCGCCGCCGCCGCGGCGGCGCGGCCTCCTGGGCCGTGGCCGGTGCCGTCCTGGGCGTCGGCGCCGCGGCGCTGCGCGGGAGGCGGCGCGTCACCCGGCTGCCCGGTAAGGTCGCGCTGGTCACCGGCGGCTCCCGCGGGCTCGGGCTCCAGATGGCCCGCGAGTTCGGCTCGCGCGGCGCGTCCGTCGTGGTCTGCGCGCGCGACCGGGACGGACTCGACCGGGCGCTGACCGACCTGGAGGGCCGGGGCGTGCGCGTGCACGGCGTCCAGTGCGACATCCGCGACCCCGACCAGGCCGAGAACCTGGTGGAGGAGGCCGTCGGAGCCTTCGGGCGCCTGGACTTCGTCGTCAACAACGCGGGGATCATCCAGGTCGGACCGCACGAGACGCTCTCCGAGAGCCGATTCCGGGACGCCATGGAGACGATGTTCTGGGCGCCGCTGCGCATCTCCCGGGCCGCACTCGGCCCCCTGGGCGAGACGGGCGGCTCGCTGGTCAACATCACCTCCATCGGCGGCCACCTGAGCGTGCCGCACCTGCTGCCCTACTCCTGCGCGAAGTTCGCCGAGGTCGGGCTGTCGGAGGGGCTGGGCGCCGAGGTCGCGAGCCGGGGCGTGCGGGTCACCACCGTGGTCCCGGGCCTGATGCGCACCGGATCCCACAAGGCCGCCGTGTTCTCGGGTCGGCCCGAGCGCGAGTACACCTGGTTCTCCCTGGGCGCCGGGCTGCCCCTGGTCTCGGTGAACGCCGAGCGCGCGGCCCACCGGATCGTGGAGGCGGCGGCCCGGGGGCACAGCTACCTCGTGCTCACCCCGCTGGCCAGGATGGTCATCGTCTCCCGGGGCCTGTGCCCCTCCTTCGTCCAGGGCGTGACGCGCGTCATGGACAGGGTGCTGCCCGGACCGTCCGGGCACGCGCAGGAGCGGACCGGAGGCGAGGCGGACGACGACGCCGTCAACCGCGCGCTGAAACTGCCCACGGCGCTCAACGAGGACGCCGCCCAGCGCCTCAACCAGGGACCCGGCGGCGAGGGACCGCCCAAGCAGGAGCCCCGCGGGGAGGGACCGGAGGCGCCGGGCCGGTGACCGGCGCGAGGCGGCGCGGAAGATACGCAGACAGCGGCGATCGGGGGTTGCGACGTGACGCGTTTCGGATACTTTCTCGCCTGTGAGGAGCACGGCCCCGGGGAGCTGGTCCGCCAGGCCCGGCTCGCGGAGGAGGCGGGGTTCGACGCCCTGTGGATCTCCGACCACTACCACCCGTGGCTGGACTCCCAGGGGCAGAGCCCGTTCGTGTGGTCGGTGATCGGCGCGATCGGGCAGGTGACGTCCCTGCCGATCACCACCGCGGTGACCTGCCCGACCACGCGCGTACATCCGGCGGTGGTCGCGCAGGCGGCCGCGACCTCGGCGGAGATGGTCAGGGGCGGGTTCACCCTGGGTGTGGGCACCGGCGAGGCGCTCAACGAGCACATCCTCGGCCAGCCCTGGCCGCCGGTCTCCCGGCGCCTGTCGATGCTGGAGGAGGCCATCGAGGTGATGCGCAAGCTGTGGACCGGCAAGCTCGTCACCCACCGGGGCGAGTACTACGAGGTCGACACCGCCCGCCTGTACACGCTGCCGGAGGAACCGCCGAGGATCTACATGTCCGCGTTCGGCCCCAAGGCGACCAGGCTGGCCGCACGCGAGACCGACGGCCTGATCCAGGTGGCGCCCAGCGGCGAGACCATCGAGACCTTCCGCGCCGAGGGCGGCGCCGGCAAGCCGGTCCAGGGCGGGCTCAAGGTCTGCTGGGCCCGGAGCGAGGAGGAGGCCCGGCGCGTGGCGTACGAGAGGTGGCCCACCGAGGCGCTGGCGGGCGAGGCCCCCCAGCTGCTCCCGCTGCCGCGCCACTTCGAGCAGCTCACCGAGAGCCTGGTCACCCCGGAGATGGTGGCCGACGAGGTCGCCTGTGGTCCCGACCCCGAGGTGCACGTGGCGGCGGTCAGACCGTACCTGGAGACGGGGGTGGACGAGGTCTACGTCTGCCAGGTCGGTGACGACCAGGAGGGGTTCTTCGAGTTCTACGCGAACGAGGTCCTGCCCCGGCTCAGGGCCGGGACCTGAACCGGAAGGGGCGGTGCGCGGCCTCCCGAGCGCCGCCCCGGCGAGGAGGAGAACATGAGCACCCGTACCCGTGACGGAACCCTGCGCGAGCCCGATCCGATGCCGCCGGACCCGTTCCCCCCGACCCCGATGCCGGACCCTCCGCCGCAGCCGGAACCGGAGCCCGAACCGCCCGGCCGGGGCCCCTTCCCCGAACCGCCCGGTCCGGAGCCCGAGCCGGAACCCGTCTGAGGACACCGCCGGGAGCACCCGTGCGCAAGGGAGCATGGGACGCACCGTGACCCGTGCGTCCCGCGGAACCCGTGTGTCCGACGGGGCCCGAAGCCCGTCTCCCCCTTTCCTTTCCCTCCTCCGCGTCCGCCCGGCCCCCACCGCCCGCCGACGGAGCCGGCCCCGCCACGAGCGGGGCGGATTCGTTCCGTAGGGGGTATTGCCCTCCGTGTGGCGGCGGGCCTACGTTGCCAGGAAAAGAAAAGGCTCCTTCCGGTTCGGTCCGGCCCTCGTGCGCGGTACCGAGCCGCCACCCGCTGGAGGAAGAACCGTGGCGCCACCCCCGCCCTCCGCCCGAGGCCGCGTCCTGGCCGCGGCCGCCCTCGTGGGCGCGCTCCTCACCACCCCCTCCCTCGCCGCTCCCGCGGCCGCACAGGGCCCGACCGAGGCCCCTTCCGGCTCCGCGGGGACCGGTGAGGCCGCCCGGGAGGCCGCGGCCGGCCCGGTGGGGGAGCACGGCCGGCTACGGGTCTGCGGACTCAAGCTCTGCGACGAGAGCGGCGACACCGTCCAGCTCACCGGGATGAGCTCCCACGGCCTGCAGTGGTACGGCGACTGCCTCACCGACGGATCCCTGGACGCGCTCGCCCACGACTGGAACGCCGACGTGCTGCGCGTGTCCATGTACGTCCAGGAGGGCGGCTACGAGACCGACCCGCGCGGCTTCACCGACCGGGTCCACGAGCTCATCGAGGAGGGCACCGAGCGCGGCATGTACGTCATCGTCGACTGGCACATGCTCACGCCCGGCGATCCCAACCACAACACCGATCTGGCGCGCACCTTCTTCACCGAGGTCGCGGCCGCCCACGCCGACAAGGACAACGTCCTGTACGAGATCGCCAACGAGCCCAACCACGTCTCCTGGGGCGCGATCAAGGGCTACGCCGAGGAGATCATCCCGGTCGTGCGCGCCGAGGACCCCGACGCCGTCGTCCTCGTCGGGACCCGGGGCTGGTCCTCCCTGGGCCTGTCCGACGGCTCCGACCACACCGAGATCACCGCGGACCCGGTCGACGCCGACAACATCATGTACGTCTTCCACTTCTACGCGGCCACACACGGCGACTCCCACCGGGAGGGCCTGCGGGCCGCGGCACGGGAGCTGCCGCTGTTCGTCACCGAGTTCGGCACCCAGGAGGCCAGCGGGGACGGGCCGAACGACTTCGCCTCCGCCCAGGCCTACCTCGACCTCATGGCCGAGGAGCAGATCAGCTGGGTGAACTGGAACTTCTCCGACGACTTCCGCTCCGGGGCCGTCTTCGAGCCCGGCACCTGCGCCGCGGACGGCCCCTGGACCGGGACGGACGCGCTCAAGCCCGCGGGGGAGTGGATCCGCGACCGTGTCCGCGAGAGCGGGGACGCGCCCACCGATCCGACCGACCCGACCGACCCGACCGACCCGGAGGGGTGCGAGGCCCCGGCCTGGTCCTCGGGACAGGTGTACACCGGCGGGGACCGGGTCGGCCACGGCGGACGCCTGTACGAGGCCCAGTGGTGGACCCGGGGCGAGGAGCCGGGCACCACGGGCGAGTGGGGCGTCTGGCGCGACGTCGGGGCCTGCTGACCGGCCGGGGCGGGCCGACCGGCCCGCCCCGCACCGCCCGCCCCGCGGGGAGCGGGGCGCCGACCCCCGGTTCAGAACGAGGGCACGGTGGAGATCCGCAGCTCCCCGGTGTCGTCCACGTCCACCAGCACGTGGTCGCCCGCCACGATCTGCTGGTCCAGCACCATGCGCGAGAGCCGGTTGCCGACCTCGCGCTGGATCGTGCGCGCCATCGGACGGGCGCCGTAGGTGGGCTGGTAGCCGCGCTCGGACAGCCACCCCACCGCCTCGTCGGTGAACCGCACGGTGATGTCCTGCGCGCGCAGCCGCCTCTCGGTGCGCTCCAGCATCAGCCGGGTGATCCGGCCCAGCTCCTCCTCGCCCAGCTGCTTGAAGACGATGACCTCGTCGATGCGGTTGATGAACTCGGGGCGGAACTCCTCCCGCAGCCGCCGCATCACCCGCTGCTCGGTGTCGGGGTCCACCTGGCCGCCGCTGGTGAATCCCATCGGGCCGCCGCCGGTGATCACCTCCGACCCCAGGTTGCTGGTCATGATGACCACCGTGTTGCGAAAGTCCACCGTGCGGCCCTGGCCGTCGGTCAGGCGCCCGTCGTCCAGCAGCTGCAGCAGCAGGTTGAACACGTCCTGGTGGGCCTTCTCGACCTCGTCCAGCAGCAGTACCGAGTACGGGTGGCGGCGCACGGCCTCGGTGAGCTGGCCCGCCTCCTCGTAGCCCACGAACCCGGGGGGAGCGCCCGTCAGGCGGCTGGTGGTGTGCCGCTCCTGGAACTCGCTCATGTCGATGCGGATCATGGACTCCTCGGAGCCGAACAGGGCCTCGGCCAGCGCCCGCGCCAGCTCCGTCTTGCCCACACCGGTCGGCCCGAGGAAGAGGAAGCTGCCCACCGGCCGGTCGGGGTCGCCCAGGCCGGCCCGCGAGCGGCGGATCGCCTCCGCGACGGCCGTGACCGCCTCGTCCTGGCCGATCACCCGCTCGTGCAGCACCTCCTCCAGGTTGACCAGCCGGTCCCGCTCCTCCTGGGTGAGCTGGGTGACCGGGATGCCGGTGCTGCGGGAGACCACCTCGGCGATGTCGGCACCGGTCACCTCCGGTACCGCCGAACCGGTGCCGCGCGCCTGGTGGATCGCCCCCTTGGCCTCGGCGATCTCGTCGCGCAGCGCGGAGGCGCGCTCGTAGTCCTCCTCCTGGACCGCCTTCTCCTTCTCCTTCTCCAGGCCCTTGAGCCTGCCCTCCAGCTCACGGAGCGAGGAACTGGAGCTCTTCAACCGCAGGCGCACCCGCGCGCCCGCCTGGTCGACGAGGTCGATGGCCTTGTCCGGCAGGAACCGGTCGGTGATGTAGCGGTCCGACAGCTCGGCCGCCGACACCAGGCTCTCGTCGCTGAACCTCACCTGGTGGTGGGCCTCGTAGCGGTCGCGCAGCCCGCGCAGGATCTCGACGGTGTCCTCCACCGACGGCTCGGGCACCAGGATCGGCTGGAAGCGGCGCTCCAGCGCCGCGTCCTTCTCGACGTTCTTGCGGTACTCGTCCACGGTGGTCGCGCCGATGATGTGCAGCTCCCCGCGGGCCAGGGCGGGCTTGAGCATGTTCCCGGCGCTCGTGGAGCCCTCGGCGGCACCGGCGCCGACGATGGTGTGGAGCTCGTCGATGAAGACGAGCAGGTGGTCGGACTGGTCGCGGATCTCGTCCACGATCTTGTTCAGGCGCTCCTCGAAGTCGCCCCGGTAGCGCGTGCCCGCCACGACCCCGGACAGGTCGAGCTGGACCAGGCGGCGTCCGCGCAGGTTCTCGGGGGCGTCGTCGTCGAAGATGCGCTGGGCGATGCCCTCCACGATCGCGGTCTTGCCCACGCCCGGGTCGCCGATGAGGACCGGGTTGTTCTTGCGGCGCCGGGCCAGCACCTCGATGCACTGCTCGACCTCGTCGTCGCGGCCGACCACCGGGTCCAGGCGGCCCTCGCGGGCCATCTCGGTCATGTCGGTGCCGAACTCGTCCAGGGTCGGGGTGGGCGACGGCTCCTCCTCGGCCTGTCCGGCGGAGGACGGGGTCCCGGCCGCCTTCTGCAGGGACTGGGGGGTGACCCCCGAGCTGTGCAGGAGCTGGCCGACGGCGCTGTCGGTGTTGACCGCCAGGGCGAAGAGCAGGTGCTCGGGCGTGATGCTGGAGCTGCCCGTGGCCCGCGCGATCTGCAGGGCGTCGAGCAGGGCGCGCTTGGCGGCGGGCGTGAGCCGGGCCGAACCGCGCACCGACCTCGGGGCCTGGGAGACCGCGTGGTCGATGATGTCGATGATCTGACGGGTGTCGGATCCGGCGTGCTCCAGCAGTTCCCGCGTGGGCGGGTGCCGCAGCAGCGACCACAGCAGGTGGACCGTGTCGACGTCGGCGCCGCCGGTCTCCAGGGCGCTGCGTACCGCGGCGTCGGCCACCTGCTGGGCCTCGGGGCTCATGAGCTTGGACAGGTCCACGCGGCGGACCGGCCCCCGTGCCCCCAGGAAGCGCGCCAGGAACTCGTCGAACGACCCCGGGTCGCCGCCGCGGTCTTCGGGAAGGTCGTGTGTCATCTCGTCTCGTCCCCCGTGCGTTCTGTAGTGGCCTTTTCACCCTAAGCGAATGGCCGTGGATCGGCCGGTAACGGATCCCGGTGTGGGGGGCCGAACGTGCGCGAGGGCCGCGGCCCGCCCGCACCGGGGCTCGCGTCGGGGGAGCCCGCGCCGGGCCGGGACCCCGTCCCGGCCCGCTACCCCGGTCCGGCGCGGGATAACACGGGGCGGCGGGGTGGGCCGGCGGGGTTGGCCGGCGGGCAAGGGATGTCCATCATGTGAGAAGCGCTGGTCACCTGCTGATACGGAGTGTTAATCTCGTCCCATGACCACGCTCATCCGACGACCCCACGTCGACCGTGCGCGGGTGGTCGGTGTGCCCTGGAGGCCCTGACCCTCCGGTGGGCGGCGGGGGCCGTCCACCGTCCCGGAGCCCCGCTCCTTCGATCCGACACCAGACAGAGGTTGAGCCATGACCACCGACGCCACGCCCGAACAGGCCTGGTCCTTCGAGACCCGGCAGATCCACGCCGGGGCCGCGCCCGACCCCGCCACCAACGCCCGGGCCACGCCCATCTACCAGACGACCTCCTACGTCTTCCGCGACACCCAGCACGGCGCCGACCTCTTCAGCCTCGCCGAGCCGGGCAACATCTACACACGGATCATGAACCCGACGCAGGACGTCCTGGAGCAGCGCCTGGCCGCACTGGAGGGTGGCGCCGCGGCCGTCGCCTTCGCCTCGGGGGCCGCCGCTGTCACCGCCGCCGTGCTCAACCTGGTCGGCGCGGGCGGCCACGCCGTCGCGAGCCCCCTGCTCTACGGCGGCACCTATAACCTCTTCCGCTACACGCTGCCCAGGCTCGGTATCGAGGTCAGCTTCGTCGAGGACCAGAACGACCCCGAGGCCTGGCGCGCGGCCACCCGCCCCGAGACGGGGTTCTACTTCGCCGAGACCCTCGCCAACCCCGGCGGCAACGTCCTGGACGTGCGCGCCGTCGCCGACACCGCGCACGCCGAGGGCGTGCCGCTCATCGTCGACAACACCGTGCCCACGCCCTACCTGCTGCGGCCCATCGAGCACGGCGCCGACATCGTCGTGCACTCGGCCACCAAGTACCTCGGCGGACACGGCACCACCGTCGCCGGGGCGGTCGTGGACGCGGGCACCTTCGACTTCGGCGCCCACGGCGACCGGTTCCCCGGCTTCGTCGAGCCCGACCCCAGCTACCACGGCCTCAAGTACTGGGAGGCCCTCGGCCCGGGCGCCTACGCGGCGAAGCTGCGCGTGCAGCTGCTGCGCGACACCGGTGCCGCCATCGCCCCGCTCAACAGCTTCCTCATCCTCCAGGGCATCGAGACCCTGTCGCTGCGTATGGAGCGCCACGTCGCCAACGCCCAGGCCCTCGCCGAGTGGCTGGAGTCGCGAGACGAGGTCGAGAGGGTCTACTACGCGGGCCTGCCCTCCAACCCCTCCCACGAGCAGGCGCGTCGGTACCTGCCCGGGGGCGCGGGCGCCGTCGTCTCCTTCGACCTGCACGGCGGCGTCGACGCCGGACGGGCCTTCGTGGACGGTACCGAGCTGTTCAGCCAGCTGGTCAACATCGGCGATGTGCGCAGTCTCATCGTCCACCCCGCCAGCACCACGCACGGCCAGCTCTCCCCCGAGGAGCAGGCCGGCGCCGGAGTCACCCCAGGGCTGATCCGCCTCGCGGTCGGCCTGGAGCACGTGGACGACCTCAAGGCCGACCTGGAGCTGGGCTTCCAGGCCGCGAAGGCGCACCAGTGACCGAGGCCCCCAGCCGTTCCGCCGCCGGTGGGTGGCGGGACGGCGACCCCGTCGGCGAACGGCTCTGGGTCGAGCGGGACACGCCCCTGGAGCTGGAGTCGGGGCGGCGCCTGCCCGGCGTGCGCATCGCCTACCAGACCTGGGGCAGGCCGAACGCGCACGGAACCAACGCGGTCCTCGTGCTGCATGCGCTCACCGGTGACTCCCACGTCACCGGTCCGGCGGGCCCCGGACACCCCAGCCCCGGCTGGTGGGAGGGGCTGGTCGGGCCGGGGCTGGCACTGGACACCGACAGGTTCTTCGTGGTGGCCCCCAACGTGCTGGGCGGCTGCCAGGGCAGTACCGGCCCCTCCTCGCCCGCGCCGGACGGGAGGGCCTGGGGGAGCCGGTTCCCGAGCGTCACCGTCCGCGACACGGTGCGCGCCGAGGAGGCGCTCGCCGATGCCTTGGGGATCGACGCCTGGGCGGCGGTGGTCGGCGGGTCCATGGGCGGCATGCGCGCTCTGGAGTGGGCCGCGACCTTCCCCGAGCGCGTCCGCCGGCTCCTGGTCCTGGCCTGCCCGGCGGCCACCGCCGCCTGGCAGATCGCCTGGGCCGCGCCCCAGCTGCACGCCATCCGCGCCGACCCGGACTGGTGCGGCGGCGACTACCACGGCACCGGCCGGTTCCCCAGCGCCGGGCTGGGCGTGGCGCGGCGGATCGCGCACGTCACCTACCGGGGCGCGGACGAGTTCGACGACCGGTTCGGCCGCCGCCCCCAAGACGGGGAGGACCCCGGCTCGGGCGGCCGTTTCGCGGTGGAGTCCTACCTCGACCACCACGCGCGGAAGCTGTCCCGCCGCTTCGACGCGGCCAGCTACGTGCTGCTGACCGAGGCGATGAACGGACACGACGTGGGGCGGGGACGCGGCGGCGCGGCCGAGGCCCTGCGCCGGCTGCCCGAGCGGACCATCGTGGCGGGGGTGAGCAGCGACCACCTCTACCCGCTGAGGCAGCAGGACGAGATCGCCCGCCACCTGTCGGTGCCCGGTCGGGCGCGGGTGATCACCTCGCCGCACGGCCACGACGGGTTCCTCGTCGAGGTCGACCAGGTGTCCGCCCTGGTCCGCGAACTCCTGGACGACCAGGACCGGCACGGACGCGGCGGGCCACACCCGGCCCCCCACCCGTGAGAGGCCGGGCGGGCGAGCCGGGGAGGGGCTTCAGGAGGCGGCGGAGCCCTCGGGGGCGGAGGCCTCTGTGAGCAGGGACACGGGCTCCTCGCCCAACCGCACGCGGTTGACGGGCAGCAGGTCCGCGAGCTGCTCGGGGTTGCGGGCGCTGGCGAGCACCGACACCACACCGGGCCGGTCCGCCAGCCAGGACAGCGCGGCGGCGGCCTGGGAGATGCCGCCGCGCTCGGCGACGGTGTCCAGTGCCCGGAGCACCCGCTCGCCGCGCGGGTCGTCCAGGTAGGCGCGGGCGCTGCCCGCGCGCGGGCTGTCGACCTCGGCGGCGCCCGGACGGTACTTGCCGGTGAGGAAGCCGCGGGCCAGGCCGAAGTAGGGCAGCAGGGCCAGACCGCGCTCCCGGGCCAGGGGCACCAGGTCGGACTCGATCCCGCGCTCCATCAGGTTGTACAGGGGCTGGACGCACACCGGGGCGTGCAGCCCCTCCCGCTCGCAGACCTCCAGCCACTCGCGGATGCGGTCGGGGCTGTGGTTGGACAGGCCCACGTAGCGCACCCTGCCCTCGTCCACCAGGTCGGAGAAGGCCCGCGCGCTCTCGGCCAGCGGGGTCTCGGCGTCGTCGAAGTGCGCGTAGTACAGGTCGATGGCCTCCACGCCAAGCCGGTCCAGGGAGGCCTTCGCGGCCGCCTTGACGTTGGCCTCGGACAGGCCGGGGAAGTCGGGGTGCCGGCTGACCTTGGTGGCGATGACCAGGTCCGAGGGCCGTCCGCGGGAGGCCAGCCAGCGGCCGATGACGGTCTCGGACTCGCCGCCCCGGTGCCCCTCGACCCAGGCGGAGTAGGAGTCCGCGGTGTCGAGGAAGTTGCCCCCGGCCGCCGTGTAGGCGTCCAGGACCTGGAACGAGGTGCGCTCGTCCGCGGTCCAGCCGAAGACGTTCCCGCCCAGGCACAGGGGGGACACGTGCAGGTCGGAGCGGCCGAGGCGGCGGAGCTGTACGTCCTTCATGATCACCGTGTTCTGTCGGGTGCAGGGTGCGTGCGGTCGACAGGCTAGACCGGAGGGCGGCGGGGAGGCCGTCGTTCTCCGTCCCGCCGGAGTGTCACCCGACGGGCGGAAGGGGCACGGCGAGCCCGGGGCGGTGGGTCGGAGGACTCCCGGGGTGCGGTACTCCAAGGATGGAACGCATTTCGGTTTAATCCTTATTTTGTTTTCGTTTCCGTGGGGTGACATCCCGGTCGGGGTGTCGAATGCACGGTGTCTCTGGCATGGCGCTTGGGGAAAGCCGGGGCGAATTCGGGTTTTCCGCTTCCCTGATTGGCCGAGGCGTTCGTACCGACACCGCGGGGGTGCGTTCCCCTGTCTGCTGAGAACGGGGCGCGGTCGACCCGCTAACAGGGGTGTCAAGCAGTTCGGCGCTACTCCGAGTAACACCTTGAATCTGAGCTGGATTCCGGGGGTGCATGTCAAATTTACTTTCCGTGGCCGAGTTGCCGCATGCTGTGATTTCCATTTTAGGGGTCTTCTAGGGGTTTCCAGGGTTGGTTTAGGGGTGGTCGATACGTCCTTTGTGACTCTAATGTCGTTGTTGATGGCGGCGAGGTCATGGCAGTTCCCAGGGCGTCGAACCGGGGGAATCTCCACCTCGGCTTCCAGCAGAGTGGCGAGGGTCATGTTGGAATTTCATTCCATGTTGAACTTCCTGGTCACCGTCGGGTGAAACCACCTCTATGGGAAGAGTCGAATGCGTATCAGAGCCCTGAGCGAGGTACTGCCGGGCGAGCCCGTGACCAACCGCGACCTCGCTGAGCGCTTCGGACTGCACGAGCGGTGGCTGGAGCGGATCACCGGCAACCGCACCCGGTACCTGTGCGATCCCGGCAGTCCGGACGGAGTACCCAAACTCACCGGTGAACTGGCCACCGACGCGGGGCGGCGGGCCATGGAGTCCGCCGCCGTGGGAGCGGGTGACCTGGACTTCCTCATCCTCGCCACGGCCTCGCCCGACCACCTGATGCCGTCGACGGCCAATCTCGTCGCCGACCGGCTTGGTCTGGACGACCTGCCCGTCCTCCAGCTGACGTCCGGGTGCGCCGGAGCCCTCCAGGGCCTCTACACGGCCCGCGCCCTGCTGTCCTCGGGCGCCGGACGCGGTCTGGTGATCGGCGCCGACACCTGCCGCAGGCTGATGCCCTCCAGCGACGAGGCGGTCCGCGCGCTCGGGCCCGCCGGGATGGTCAACTTCGCGATGTTCGGGGACGGCGCGGGAGCCGCGGTGGTCGAGTCCGAGGGAGACGGCCCCGCGCTGACCACCGAGCACATGATCCTGCGCACCGTCGGCAAGGGGCGCGAACCGGCCCAGCTGGTCCGCTGGTACGGCGCCGAGGGAGCCCCCACGGTCCCCGGGCCCAAGGGCACGCCGGTTCCCGAGCCGATGGCCGAGGAGGACTACAAGGCCATCGAGGCCAACGTGCCCGGCCTGGCCGCCGAGGTCCTCACGGAGCTGGCCGCGTCGGTCGGCTGGCCGGTCGCCGAGGTCGAGCACGTCCTCACCCCGCAGCTCAACGGGGTGATGACCGAGCGCATCCGCGAACACATGAGGGTGCGCCCCGAGCAGGCGGTCTCCTGTGTCGCCGACACCGGCAACAACGGCAACGCCCTGCCGTTCATCCAGCTCAACCGGGCCCTGCGCCGTATCGCCGGTGCCCCCGACGGCCACGGAGGGCGCGTGCTGCTCACCGCCATCGAGTCCTCCAAGTGGGTCGTCTCCGGGATGGCCCTGCGCTGGGACGGAGGCGACGGCCGATGACCACCGCCGACCGCCGCGGCCCGATCCCCGAACTGCGTGCCCTCAAACGAGCCGGCCTCGGCACCGACCCCGGCCGGGTCCGCGCGCTGATCGCCGAACTGACCGATCCGCTCGACCTGGAGGCGGCCGGACGCCTCGTCGGCGGCGCCAAGCAACGCACCGCGCTCACCGAGTCCGGTTCCTTCCGCGAGACCCGGATCGCCTTCCTCGCCAGCTCCACCATCGACCCGCTGCCGCCCATGGTTGTCGCGGCCCTGGCCCGCGAGGGCGTCGCCGCCGCCACACGCGCCGCCGGATTCGACCAGTGGCAGCTGGAGGTCCTCACCGGGGCACCCGAACTCGGCGACCTGGAGCCCCGCGTGGTCAGCTGCCTGCTCGACGACCGGGCCGTTCTGTCGGCCGTCGCCGATCCCCTCGACCTCGAACTGGTCGAGCGGCGCTGCGCCGGGTTCGCCGCCGAACTGGCGGAGTGGGCGCACGCGTGCCGGGGCACCCTCGGCGGCACCGTCGTCCTCAACACCGTGCCCCTGTCTCCGCTGGCCCGCGCACGCCACGTCGACTACGCCGGCCGTGCGCGCCTGGCCTCGGCCTGGCACCGGATGAACTCCGACATCCTCGCACTGGCCGCCGACCACGCCTCGGTCGTGGTCGTCGACACGGCCGGACTCGACACCCCCACCGTGGCGGCCGACGACCGCATGCGCCACATCGCGGGTCAGGCGTTCTCCCCCCACTTCCTGCGCGCCTACGCCGAGGAGCTGACCCGGGTGGCCCGCGCCGAGCTCGGACTGGCCCGCAAGTGCCTGGTCCTGGACCTGGACAACACGCTGTGGGGCGGGGTGGTCGGCGACGACGGCGTCGGCGGCATCCGCGTCGGCGGCGCCTACCCCGGGTCCGCCTTCAGCGAGCTGCAGGGACTCGCGCGCGACCTCGGCCGCCAGGGCGTCATCCTCGCGGTCAGCTCCAAGAACGACCCGGACATCGCGGAGGAGGCCATCACCACCCACCCCGAGATGGTGCTCGCCCGCGAGGACCTGGTCGCCGTCCGCGCCGACTGGCGGCCCAAGCCGGACAACGTCGCCGAACTCGCCCGCGAACTCAACATCGGCACCGACGCCATGGTGTTCGTCGACGACAACCCCGCCGAGCGCGAGCTCATGCGCCATGCGCTGCCCGAGGTCACCGTCCCCGAGATGCCCGCCGATCCGAGCGGCTACGCCCTGTCCGTCGCCCGTGCCGCCGGAGTCGACCTGCTGCGGCTCACCCGGGAGGACCGGGGCCGCGCCGACATGTACCGCGCCCAGACCGGCCGTGAGCAGCTGCGGGCGGGGTCCGACAACCTGGAGGGCTACCTGCACGCCCTGGAGTCCAGGCTCTCCCTGGAACCCCTGGACGAGCTCAACTCCGCACGGGTGGTCCAGCTGTTCGCCAAGACCAACCAGTTCAACCTCACCGGCCGCCGCTACGGCGCCGAGGAGATCGCACGGATCACCGGCCGGGGAGGCGGCTTCTACGCCGCGCGCCTGTCCGACCGGTTCGGCGACAACGGACTGATCGCCGCGCTGGCCCTCCTCCCCGGGGACGGCGGGGCCTGGGAGATCGGCAACATCGTCATGAGCTGCCGGGTCTTCTCCCGCGACGTGGAGCACGCGATCGTCGGAAGCGTCCTGCGCGCCGCACTCCGCCACGGCGCCTCCGCGGTCACCGCCTCCTTCACCCGGACCGACCGCAACGCGAAGTTCGCCGGCTTCTACCCCGAGGCGGGCTTCACCGAGGTCACCGACACGGCGGGAGCCACCGACGGCACCCGGGCCTTCCACCACGACCTGGCGCAGCCCCCGCCGCTGCCCGCCTGGATCACCATCACCCGAGGCGAGGAGATCATCGATGCGCTCTGAGGAACTGGCCAGCGAGGTCGTGGCCGACCTCCTGGATGTCGACGAGGACGGCCTGAGCCCGGACGTGCGCCTGGCCGACGTGGAGGGCTGGGACTCGGTCAACGCCCTGCGCGTGCTCGTCTACCTGGAACGCGCGCTGGGCGCCGAACTCGACTACGACGCGTTCGAACGGGCCCGGACCCTCGGCGACATGGCGGCCGTCCTCGAACCCCACGTGTCCGCTCGGGACGGAGCCGACCTGTGAGCACGCCCCTGCGGGACCTGCCCGCCCAGCGCCGCCAGACCTACGCGTTCCTGCGCGACGCCCGCAACACCTGCCACGTCCACCTCCTGGCCGACGTGGACGTCACCGCCCTGCGCCGGGCCCGTGGGACCTCGGCCGAGCGGACCAGCTACGTCAGCTACGTCGTCAAGGCCGCCGCCGACGCGATCGCCGCCAACAGCGACGCCCGCACGGTCCTGCGCGACGGCCTGCGCCCCCGGCTGGCCACGATCGAGGACGTGCACGCCAAGGTCCTGTTCGACAAGACCGTCGACGGCCAGCGATGCGTCCTCTCCGGATCCGTCGAGTCCGCGCAGGGACTCGGCGTCGCAGACATCCAGCGGATCATCGACGACCACAAGAAGGACGACGCCACACCGGGCGGCCCCTTCGCGCAGGTACGCAGGCTGCAGCGCCTGCCCCTGCCCCTGGTCCGCGTGCTCTACAAGGCCGTGCTGCGCGATCCCCGGCGCCGGGCCCGGCTCCAGGGCACCTTCTCGGTGACCTCGGTGGGCCACGAACCGGTGCGCGCGATCCTGCCGATGATCGGCGGGACCTGGGGATTCGGGATCGGCACCATCACCGACACCCCGGTCGTACGCGACGGAGAGGTCGTCGTCCGACCGGTGCTCACCCTCAGCCTCACCTTCGACCACCGGGTCGTCGACGGCGCCCTCGCGGCTGAGCTGCTGGGCGAGGTCAAACACGGACTGGAGAACTGGACATGACGGCGCGCGAGAGCGGAAGTACGGTGCACACCGACGTCCTCGTCGTGGGCGCGGGCCCCGGCGGCGGGCTCCTCGCGCACCTCCTGGCGCGGGCCGGGGTGAACGTGGTGCTGGCCGAGAAGCAGTCCACGCTGGAGCGCAGTTTCCGCGGCGAGACCATCGCCGCCCGTTCCGTGCTCACCCTGCGCGAGCTCGGCTTCGAGGCGGCCCTGCGCGAGCACGGGTTCGTCGAGATGACGGGCATCGGGCAGTGGGAGAGGGGCCGCCGCGTGATGCACATCGACTACCGGCGCTTCCCCATCGGGGCCGTACCCATCGACATCCCCCAGCCCGCTCTCATCGGTGCGTTCCTGGACGGGTCGGCCGAGTACCCGGGCTTCACGTACATGGCCCCCGCCAACCTGACCAGCCTGATCGAGGAGGACGGCGAGGTGCGCGGCGGTGTGCTGCGCCGCGGCGACGAGCGCGTCGAGGTGCGCGCCCGGCTCGTCGTCGGCGCGGACGGCCGCTTCTCCAAGACCCGCAAGCTGTCCGGCCTGCCCGCCGACATCCAGCCGATGGAACGCGACTTCCTGTGGTTCAAGCTGCCGCGCCCCGACGACTGGGGACACGACGGCAACCTCGTCGCCTCCGGCGACAGGCACCTGGTGATCCTGCCCGCCTTCCCCGACCTGCTGCGCGTGGGCTACAACCTGCCCAAGCGCGGCCTCGCCGACGCGCGCGCCCAGGGGCTGGAGGCGTTCAAAGCGGGCATCCGAGACGTCGCCCCGCAGCTCACCGACCTGGTGGAGGAGCACATCACCTCCTGGAAGGACACGTCCTTCCTGGAGATCTTCACCGCCGAGATGGAGACCTGGAGCCGCGACGGGCTGCTGCTCGTCGGCGACGCCGCCCACACCTGCACCCCCATCCTGGGCCAGGGGGTCAACCTCGCCCTCCAGGACGCGGTGTACTTCACCCCGGTGATCACACGCGCCCTGCGGGAGCGGGAGGGCGCGGTCCCCGCGGGCGTCTTCGAGGAGGTCGTCGCCGAACGGCGCAGACACAAGGCGATGGTCACCCGCTTCCAGCGCTTCCAGGAGGCGGCCCTGGCCCAATCCTCGGCCGCGGGAACCGCGATGCGCCGGACGCGGCTGCGCGTCATCAACCGGCTGCCGTTCAAGTACCGCCTGCTCGACCGCGTCCTGAACGCCCCCCACGGCATGGCCGTCGAGGACGTGTATGCGCGCGCTTGACGAGGCGAAGGAGTTCGTCCGGCTCCACGCCCGGCACATGGGTCTCAGCAACGCCGAGATCGAGGATGTGCTCGGCCGGATCCGCGACCTGGACGGTGTCGGCGAGGGCGGGTGGGTCACCGAGTGGTCCCGCCTGGCAGCCGACCGCCATGAGAGCGGTGACGCGTCCGAGGCCGCCGACCTGTACGTCCTGGCTCGTTTCCCCTGCGCCGACACCCCGGCCAAGGTCTCCGCGGCGCGCAGCGCGGCCTCCGTCACCGCCGACTGGCTGGCCGAGACCGGCGCGGGGGAGAGGCGGACCGCCCGGGTCGGCGGTGACGAGGTGTCCTTCCTCTTCTCCCGGCCCGCCCGGACCGACGCACCGCTCGTGGTGATGATGGGCGGCATCGTCGCGCTCAAGGAGCAGTGGAGCGGCTTCCTGGGGCTGAGCCGCAGGCTGGGCTGCGCCATCGCCATCGCCGACTTCCCCGGTGTGGGAGAGAACGGGGTGCCCTACTCCCGGGACGCGGCGGACGTCTACACCGCCGTCATGGACGCCGTCGCGGACGACTGCGACGCGGACGCCACCCTGGCGGTGGCGCCCAGTTTCGGCGGCCACCTGGCCATGCTGTGCTCGGCGCGCGACGAACGCCTCCGGCGCCTGGTCACCGTCGGCGCGCCCCTGCGCGCCTTCTTCACCGACCCCGACGCGCGCGCGGGCATGCCCCGCATCACCCGCGCCGCGCTGAGCCGGGCGGCCCGCGTCAGCCACGACGGGCTGGCCGACCGTCTGGACGAACTGGCCCTCGCCCCCGACGAGATCGCCGCACTGCGCATGCCGGTCACCTACGTGGCCAGCACCCGCGACGAGATCATCCCCAACCGCGACTGGCGCGACGCCGCGGTGCTCAACCCAGGCCTGAGCGTCTACGCCTTCGACGACGTTCACGGCGCGCCCCACCATCTTCGGCAGACGCGCCTGCTCACCCTCACCGCCCTGTGCCAGCACGCCGGACGAGGGGGACTGGCCTCCGTCCTCGGCCTGCTGACCCGACGCCTGATGCGTATCCGGCCGCTGTACAACGGCCCCATCGCCACTGGAGGAACCCCTTGATCCCAGCGGACCACGGTAAGGACACCCGTGAGGTCGCCGTCGTCGGCCTGGCGAGCCGCCTCCCCGGAGCACCCGACCCGGGTGCCCTCTGGAACATGCTGACCGAGGGCCGCCACGCCATCGGCCCGGTCCCGGCCGACCGCTGGGACGCCACCGCCCAGCTCGACCCGGAGAAGCACGTCCAGTCCGTCGGCGGCTTCCTCGACGGCGTCGCGGACTTCGACCCCGTGTTCTTCGGCATCTCCCCGCGAGAGGCCGCCGACATCGACCCCCAGCAGCGCCTCTTCCTGGAGGCCGCGTGGCGTGCCCTGGAGGACGGCGGGCAGACCGCGGCCCGCCTGCGCGGCACCCGCTGCGGCGTGTACGTGGGGGCCTCCTGGCACGACTACGAGATCCTGCGCAAGGAGCGCGGGGCCCCCGCCACGCAGCACAGCGCGGTGGGCAACGCCCCGGACGTCATCGCCGCACGCGTGTCCTACTTCCTCGGCCTGACCGGCCCCAGCATGACCGTCGAGACCGGTTGTTCCTCGGCCATGGTCGCCCTGCACCTGGCGTCGCAGGCCATCCGGCACGGCGAGGTCGACTCCGCCCTGGTCGGCGGCGTCAACCTCATCCTCGCTCCCGACGTGTCCATAGGGCTGACGCACTTCGGCGGCCTGTCGGACCGGGGACTGTGCCAGGCCTTCTCCGCGGACGCCGACGGGTTCGTGCGCGGCGAGGGCGTGGTCGCCCTGCACCTGAAGCCCCTGGACGCCGCCCTGGCCGACGGCGACCGGATCCACGCCGTCCTGGCGGGCACCGCGGTCAACAACGACGGCGGTGGCGACAGCCTGGCCTCACCCAATCCGGCCGGGCAGGAGGACCTCCTGCGCACCACCTACACCGGCCTGGGCCTGTCCCCGGACCGGCTCGCCTACGTCGAGGCGCACGGAACCGGGACCCCCAAGGGCGACCCCATCGAGGCCGAGGCCATCGGCCGCGTCCTGGGCGCCACCCGCTCACCCGGGGCCGGACCCCTGCGCATCGGCTCGGTCAAGACCAACATCGGCCACCTGGAGGCCACGGCGGGCCTGGCCGGGCTGGTCAAGGTCATCCTCGCGCTGCGGCACCGCACCATCCCGGCCAGCCTGCACGCCGAGACGCTCAACCCCGCGATCGCCTTCGACGAGCTCAACGTCTCCCCGGTCCGCACCCCGGTCGAACTGCCCGGCGACGAGCCCCTGTACATGGCGGTCAACTCCTTCGGGTGGGGCGGGACCAACGCCCACGCCGTCCTCACCACCGCGCCCGAGACCGCCCGGCCCGGTACCGCCGAGCCGGTGCCCGCACTGCTCACCGCGCTCAGCGCCCACTCCGAGGCCGCGCTGCGCCAGCGCGCGGGCGACCTGGCCGACGCCCTGACCGCGGGGGAGCTGGACGTGGCCGGCGCGGCCGGGACCCTGGCCCGGCGCCGCGACCACCTGCCGGTGCGCGCCGCCCTGCTCGCCACCGAACCCGCCGAACTGGCCGAGGGGCTGCGCTCCCTCGCGGACGGCACCCACGACCCCGAGGAGTCCGAGGACGTCGTCACCGGACACCCCGGCCCCGTCGGACGCGTCGCGTTCGTCTTCCCGGGACAGGGCTCCCAGTGGGTCGACATGGGGCGCGAACTCTACGAGCACGCCCCCGTCTTCCGCGAGGCCGTCGACCGCTGTGGTCGCGCCCTGTCCGCCCACGTCGACTGGGACCTCGCCGAGGTGGTCACCGGCGGCGCCGGAGCCGCCTGGACCGACCGGGTCGACATGGTCCAGCCCGTGCTCTGGGCGACCTCGGTCGGACTGGCCGAGCTGTGGCGCGCGGCCGGGGTCGACCCCGACGTCGTGGTCGGCCACAGCCAGGGCGAGGTCGCCGCGGCCACCGTCAGCGGAGCCCTGTCCTACGAGGACGCCGCCCGCGTGGTGGCGCTCCGCAGCTCCGCGGTCCGCGCCATCGCGGGCAAGGGGCTCATGATGGCCGTCGAACTCGACAGGGACGCCGCCCAGCGCTGCCTGGAGGGCTTCGAGGAGTTCGTGTCCCTGGCGGTCAACAACGGGCCGACCTCGTGTGTGCTCTCCGGCGAGTCCGACTCGGTTCTGATGCTCAAGGAGCTGCTGGAGGCCGACGGGGTGGACTGCCGCCTGGTCAAGGTGGACTACGCCTCGCACAGCCCCCAGGTGGACGAGGTCTCCGACGACCTGGTCCGGGACCTGGCGGACGTGGCGCCCCGCGAGGGGGAGGTGCCGATGATGTCCACGGTCGAAGCACGTGTGCTCACCGGCGCCGAACTCGACGCCGAGTACTGGGTGGCCAACCTGCGCCGCCCGGTGCGCTTCGCCGAGTCGGTCGGCGCCCTGCTCGACGACGGCGTCACCCACGTCGTGGAGGTCAGCGCCCACCCGATCCTGGCCATGGCCCTGGAGGGACTGGTCGGCGAACACGGCACCGACGCCAGCGTGCTGACCACGCTGCGCCGGAACCGCGGCACCACCACAGATCTGGCCCGCGCGTTCGCCCGTGCCTACACCAGTGGACTGGAGCCCTTGGCGCACGTGCCCGCCGACGTGCGCGCCGAACTGCCGCCCTATCCGTGGCAGCGCACCCGCTACTGGGTGCCCGAGGCCCGCAGGCGCACCGGAGGCGGCACCGAACCCATCCTGTCCCCGCTCACCGTCGAGCAGGACGCCTGGCAGGGCGAGGTCACCCTCGACGTGCGCGACCAACCCTGGATCGACGACCACCGCGTCCACGACGCCGTCGTCCTCCCCGGCGCGGGCATGCTCGCCCTCGCCCTCGCCACCGCGCGTGCGCGCGGTGGCGCGCTGCCCCGCGACCTGGTCGACGTGCGCTTCCTGAGCGACCTCACCCTGGCCGGGGAGGCCGCCCGCCTCGCCGTGCTGTGGCGCGACGACGTCACCGAGGGAGGCAGCTTCACCCTGATGTCCCTGCCCGAGGGCGCCGGCGGCTGGACCACCCACGCCACCGCACGCGTCCACCACACTTCCGTCGGGGACGAGCGGGCCGAAGCCTTCCCCGAGGCCCTGCGCACCGCGCGGGCCGGCGACGTCGAGGCCTTCTACGACGCCTGCACCGCGCGCGGGCTCCACTACGGACCGGCCTTCCGCGTCGTCACCGAACTGCGCCACGACGAGACCGAGGCCCTGGGCAGGCTCGGCCTCGACGGGCGCGTCCGGGTCGGAGCGCGCCCCCACGGGCTGCATCCGGCCCTGTGGGACGGAGCCCTTCAGGTCACCCTCGCCCTGTGCGGAGACGGCGCCACGGTCGTCCCGACCGGAGTCGACCGGGTGACCCTCCACCACGACCTCGCCGAACCGGTCCTGGCCGGGTGGAGCCACGCCGTGCGGCGCGATACCCACCTGTTCGACCTCACCCTGTTCGATGACGCCGAGCGCCCCCTGATGACCATGAGGGGGCTGCGCCTGAGCCCGCTCCAGGGCACCGAGGACCGCGGCGCCGAAACGGAGCGCCTGCACCGCATGACCTACGTCGACCGCCCCGCCCCCGGGCCCGCGGGCCCGGGTGCCTGGGCGGTCGTCGGCGACCCCGCCGACGGCACCGGCGACCTGGCCCGCGCGCTGGAGGCGGCCGGAGCCGCCGTCCACCGGGGACGCACCATGGACGAGGTCTCCGGGACCCCGGTGGACGCGGTCGTCCATGTCGCCCCGAGCGCCGCACGCGGCCTCGACGCCCAGCGCGCCGGGATCACCGAACTGACCGGGACCGTCCGCGCCTGCGCCGGACGCGGTGTCCCTCCCCGCCTGACGGTGCTGACCCACGGTGCGCAGGCCGCCGACCCCACCGAGGTCCCCGACCCGGGTGCCGCCCTGTACTGGGGCTTCGCCCGCGTGCTGCGCCGTGAGCACGGTGAACTGACCCCGCGGGTGGTCGACGTCGCCGGACCCGGGCGTGTCACGGACGCGGTCGCCGAACTCCTCGCCGACGACGGTGAGGACCAGGTCCTCGTGCGCTCCGGCCGGCGCCTCGTCGGCCGCCTGGCCGGCGGCCCCGACGAGAGCGGGCCGGTCCCCGTCGCATGGGCGACGCCGCGCCGACCCCACCGCCTCACCTCCGACCGCCCCGGCCTGTGGGAACGGCTCGTGTACCGGCCGCTCACCACCGACCGCCCCGGCCCCGGCGAGGTACGGGTACGGGTCGAGGCGTCGGCGCTGAACTTCATCGACGTCATGAAGGCCCTGGGTACCTACCCCGACCCCAGCGGCGGCGACCTGTTCGGCGGCGAGTGCGCCGGGCACGTCACGGACGTCGGCGAGGGCGTCACCGGCTTCGAGCCCGGACAGCGGGTCGCGGCCTGCGTCTTCGGCGCCATCGCCTCCCACGTCACCCTGCGCGCCGACCACGTGCGCGTCCTCCCCGACCACCTCGGCGCGGCCGAGGCCGCCACCCTGCCGCTGGCGGCCATGACCGCCTGGTACGGGCTGCGCGACCTGGCCCGTCTGGAGGAGGGAGAGACCGTGCTGGTCCACTCGGCGGCGGGCGGCCTCGGCCAGGCCGCCGTGCAGGTGGCGCGCTCGGTCGGCGCGCACGTCATCGCCACCGCGGGCAGCGAGGACAAGCGGCGGACGCTCCGCGAGTCCGGAATCGAGCACGTCTTCGACTCCCGCGACCTGTCCTGGGCCGACGGAGTGCTCGGGGCCACCGGCGGTCGCGGCGTGGACGTCGTGCTCAACTCGCTCTCCGGCGCCGCCATCGGCCTGGGGGTGAGGGTCCTGGCCGAGGACGGCCGGTTCGTCGAGGTCGGCAAGAAGGACATCTACCAGGGCCGGTCCCTGAACCTGTCGGAGTTCCGCAAGGGAGTGTCCTTCGCCGCCGTCGACCTGGCCGGACTCATGACCCGGCGCCCCGAGCGCTTCGCGCGGCTCTTCGACCGCGTCTGGGCCGGGGTGTGCGAGGGGACGCTCACCCCGCTCCCGTACATCACCCGGCCCTTCGCGGAGGCCGCCGACGCGCTGCGCGACATGGCGCGCGGCGTCCACGTCGGCAAGATCGTGCTCACCGACCCCGACACCGTCACCTCCATCGCTCCCGAGGCGATGCCGGGCGGGAGCCTGCGCGCCGACGGCCGCTACCTGGTCACCGGCGGCCTGGGCGCCCTGGGCCTGTCCCTGGCCGAGCACATGGCGGAGCGGGGAGCGGGCGCGCTCGCCCTCGTCGGCCGGTCGGGGCCCACCGCCGAGGCACAGGCGCGTATCGAGGCGCTGCGCGGGCGAGGGGCCAAGGTCACCGTCGTCTCCGCCGACGTCACGGACGCCGTCTCGGTGGAGAAGCTCCTGGCCGAACTCCGTGAGGACGGCACGCCGCTGTGCGGTGTGGTGCACGCGGCCGGAGTCCTCGACGACGCCACCATCGACACCCTGACCCCGGAGGCGGTCGAACGTGTCATCGGGCCCAAGGTCGACGGCGCCCGCCACCTGGACGCCCTGACCGGCGACGACCCGCTCGACTTCTTCCTGCTGTTCTCGTCGGCCGCGGCGCTGGTCGGCAACGTCGGACAGGCCGCCTACGCGGCGGCCAACACCTACCTGGACTCCCTGGCAGTGGCCCGCCGCCACCGGGGCCTGCCCGCGCTGAGCGTGCAGTGGGGTCCGTTCACGGACGTGGGCCTGGCCGCCGCAGACGCCAACCGCGGCGACCGGCTCGCCGACCGCGGCATGGGCGGGTTCACCGCCGACGAGGCGTGGCGGGCCCTGGACGGAATGCTGGCCGCCGACACCCCCGTCACGGGTTATGTGCCCCTGAACCTGCGCCGCTGGTTCGACGCCTACCCCGAGACCGCGGCCCAGCCCAGCTGGGAACTGCTCAAGGACCGTGCCGACAGCGGCGGAACGGAGGGCGACGAGTTCCGCGTCCGCGTGCTGGCGGCCGACCCCGACGAGCGTCCCGGCCTGGTCGAGGCCAAGGTACGGGAGCTGGCCGGGCGCGTCCTGCGCCTGGAGTCCGACGCCATCGACAGGCGCGTCCCCTTCAAGGAGCTCGGCCTGGACTCGCTGATGAGCCTCGAGCTGCGCAACCGCCTGGAGGTCGCCTTCGGCCTCAAGCTCTCTCCGACCCTGCTGTGGACCTACGGCAGCACGGAGGCCCTGGCCGCCGTGCTGGACGAGCGCCTCACCACCTCCGCCTGAACCTTTGACCCCGAGGACGAACGCGATGACCGAACCGAGTGGACGGCCGGGCGGACCCACCCCCCTGAGCCGTGCGATGGACACGATCCGACAGCTCAAGGCCCAACTCGCCCAGGAGAGGGGCGACCAGCCCGTCGCCGTCGTCGGCGCGGGGATGCGCCTGCCCGGCGGCGTCCGCGATCTGGACGGCCTCTGGGACCTGGTGAGCAGCGGCCGGGACGCCGTGGGCCCCGTGCCCGCGTCCCGCAGGGCCCCCTTCGCCGACGGCTGGGACGCCACCGTCGACCGGGCCGGGTTCCTGGACGGGGTCCTGGACTTCGACGCGGGCTTCTTCGGGATCAGCCCCCGCGAGTCCCGCGCTATGGACCCCCAGCACAGGCTGCTGCTGGAGGTCGCCTGGGAGGCGCTCGAACACGCCGCGCTGCCGCCCGACCGGCTGGCCGGCTCCCGCGCGGGTGTCTACGTGGGCGTCACCGGCAGCCAGGAGGACTACCGCGACTGGAGCGGCGACGAGGCCGACGCCTACTGGTCCACCGGCAGCGGCCACTGCTTCGCCGCGGGGCGCGTCTCCTACGCTCTGGGCCTGACCGGACCGGCGATCGCCGTGGACACCGCGTGCTCCTCCTCCCTGGTCGCGATGCACCAGGCCGCGCAGGCGCTGCGCACCGGTGAGTGCGACGTCGCCTTGGCGGGAGGCGTCAGCGTCATCATGTCACCGCGTTCGACCCGCACCATCCAGCAGACCGGATCACTGGCCCCTGACGGCCGGTGCAAGGCCTTCGACGCCCGTGCCAACGGCTTCGGCCGCGGCGAGGGCTGCGGTGTGGTGGTGCTCAAGCGGCTGGACCGCGCGGTGGCCGACGGCGACCGCGTCCTGGCCGTGCTGCGCGGCTCCGCCGTCAACCAGGACGGCCGGTCCACCGGCTTCACCGCGCCCAACGTCCTCGCCCAGGTCGACGTCATCCGCAGGGCCCTGGCCAACGCGGGCCTGGCCCCCGCCGACATCGGTATGGTCGAGACGCACGGCACCGGCACCTCCCTGGGAGACCCCATCGAGATGGAGGCGATCGCCGAGGCCCTGGCCCGCCCCAACGGCGGCGCACCGCTGCGGGTGGGCGCGCTCAAGAACAACATCGGCCACCTGGAGGCCGCGGCGGGCGTGGCCGGAGTGCTCAAGGCCATCGCCTGCCTGCACCACGGCGAGGTCGCCCCCCTGGCCAACTTCACCACCCTCAACCCCCGCGTCGACGTGGAGGGCACCGGCATCGTCCTTCCCACCGAGACCCTGCCCTGGGACGGTGGCACCGGTGCGTACGCCGGGATCAGTTCCTTCGGCATGTCGGGCACCAACGCCCACGTCATCGTCGGCCCGTCCGAACCGGACAGGGAGCTGCCCGAGGCCCCCGAGCGCGTTCCCGGGTTCGAACTGGCCGCCGCCACCACCGAGGCCCTGCGCGACATGGCCGCCGCCCTGGTCGCCGAGGTACCCGAGGACCAGGCCGGGTACGCCGCCTTCGCCTACACCCTGACCGAGGGCAGGTTCCGCCACCGGGTGCGCGCCCGCGTACGCGCCACCGACCCGGCCCGGGCCGCGGCGGCCCTGCGGGCGGTCTCCGAGGGGCGGGACTCGGAGCTGGTGGAGATCGTCGACGACCTCCGGAGCGAGGCCGCCCCCGAGTTCATCGGCCTGCCCCGCGACGTGGCCGAGCTGCCCCCCTACCCCTGGAGGCGCGAACGGCACGCGCCCGCGGCCGTCCCCGCCCCCGTGAGGGCGTCCGAGCCGCCCGGGGAGGGAACGGCCGTGCCCGCGTACAGCCTGCGCTGGCGTGAGGCCGGTCACAGCGACGGCGGCGACCACACCGGGCGTACGCTCGTCCTCGCGGGCGACGACACCGCCACCCTGTACGAGATCCTCGCCGCCGCCAGCGAACGCGGCCTCACAGGCAGGGTCCTCGGCCCGGCCGGGAACGGCCAGCTTCCCCCGGGATGGAGCAACGACCCCATGCCCGGGACCGGGCCGGTCACCCTGGTCCTCGCCCACACCGCCCGGCCCCTGCCAGAGGCCCCCGACACCGATCGCGACATCGCCCACGAGGGCGCGCTGCTGTGCGCCGCCGTCACGGAGGAGGTCCGGGACCTGGCCGCGCGGGGCGTGCCCGGCGACCGAGCCCATGTCGTCACCCGGGCCAGCCGCCGCGTCACCGGGACCGAGAGCGTCGTCGCCGGACCGCACGGCCTCCTCAACGGGCTCGCGGCCTCCCTCTGCCTCGAACTGGGCGGGGTCTGGGGCGGGACCGTCGACCTGCCGGCCGTCTCCGCCCCCGCTGACGCCCGGGCCCTGGTGGACCTGGTCCTGGACGCCCCGGGCGAGGACACCGCGGCCGTCCGCGACGGCGTCGCCCTCGTGCCCCGGCTGGTGGCCGCATCCGAGGACTACACCCCGCGACTGCCGGTCCGCCCCGACTCCACCTACCTGGTCACCGGCGGCCTCGGCGGAGTCGGCCGTGCCGTCACCGAGGACCTCGTCCGACGCGGCGCCCGCCACCTGCTGCTCCTGGGCCGCCGCCCGGGCGACGAACTCGGCGCCGCCGCCGTCGACCTCCTGGACAGGCTCAGCCGCGACGGAGTCGAGGCCTCCTACCTCGCCGCCGACTGCGACGACCCGTCGGTCATCGCCCGTGCCGGGGAGGCCCTGCGGCTCATGCCCGCCCTGGGCGGCGTCGTGCACTGCGCGGGCAGCCTGCCCCGGTGCTCGGTGGAGCGGATCGGAGCCGAGGACTTCGCCGCGGCCCTGCGCGGCAAGTACTCCGGCACCTGGTGGCTGTCCCTGCTCAGCCGCGACCACGACCCGGACTTCTTCCTCCTGACCTCCTCGGCCTCCGCCCAGTGGGGCAGCGACGGATACGCCGCCTACGCCGCAGCCAACGCCGGAATCGACGCCCTCGCCGCCCACCGGGCCGCCGCCGGGCTGCCCGCCGTGAGCCTGGCCTTCGGACTCTGGGGGCTGGACGGTATGGCCGGCGGGGAGGCTCGCGCCGCCCTGGCCGCGACCGGGCTCAGCGACATCACCCCCGCCCGGGGCGTCGCGTCCCTGACCGCCCGGGGCCCCGGCGGCGACCCCCACCTGCTCGTCTGCCCCGTGGAGTGGGACCGCTTCACCCGGGTCATGGCCGCCCGCCGCGAACGCCCCCTCTTCGACGAGGTCGCGCCCGCCCGCGCTCAGGAGGACGGGACCCCGGCGGAGGCCGCGTCCCGCATCATGGCCGTACCCGAACGCGCCCGCGTCGACGAGGCGCGGCGCTACACCGCCGCCGTCCTGGCCGACGTCCTCGGCCACGCCGACGCCAAGGCGCTGCGTACCGACACCGGGTTCTATGACCTGGGGATGGACTCGGTGATGGCGGTCGACCTCGTCCAGAGGCTGTCCGCCGAACTCGGCGTGACCGTGGAGATCTCCGAGGTGTTCGACCACGCCACGATCGACCGGCTCGCCGCCCACCTGTACGGGCGGATCAGCGGAGACGGCGCCGAACCCGCCACGCCCCGGGCACCGGCCCCGCGCGCCGCCGTACGCGCCGACGGCGGACGGGAGGACACGGCGCCGACCGCCGCGCCCGGCAGCGAGCCCATCGCCGTCGTGGGCATGGCCGGCCGCTTCCCGGGCGCCGACGACACCGGACAGCTGTGGGACCTGCTCAGCCGGGGCCGTGACGCGACCGCGCCCATCCCCGCGCACCGCTGGGAGGGTGCGGAGTTCGCCCAGGACGCCCTCACCACCGACCGGGGCGGCTTCCTCACCGACATCGCAGGGTTCGACGCCCCGTTCTTCGGCATCCCCGCCCGCGAGGCCCAGAGCATGGACCCGCAGCACCGGCTGCTGCTCCAGTCCGCGTGGCACGCCCTGGAGGACGCGGGCACCGCCCCGTCCTCGCTGGAGGGCACCCGAACCGGAGTCATTGTGGGACTGTCCAACTCCGACTACGCCCGCCTCCTGGAACGCGGAGGCCCCGACGGGGTGGACGCCTACTTCGGAACCGGTACCGCGCTCAACGCCGCCGCCGGGCGCATCTCCTACCTGCTCGGCCTCAACGGACCCGCGTTCGCCGTCGACACCGCATGCTCCTCCTCCCTGGTCGCCCTGCACCTGGCCATCAGGTCGCTGCGCACCGGCGAGTCCGACCGGATGATCGTCGGCGGAGCCAACGTCATCACCGATCCGACCTGCACCGTCGCCACCAGCCGCGCCCACATGCTCGCCCCCGACGGCCGGTGCAAGACCTTCTCCGCCGACGCCGACGGGTTCGGCCGGGCCGAGGGGTGCGGCGCCGTGGTCCTCAGGCGGCTCTCCGAGGCCCAACGGGACGGCGACCGGATCCTGGCCGTGCTGCGCGGCAGCGCCGTCAACCAGGACGGCGCCTCCACCGGCCTGACCGCGCCCAGCGGAAGGGCCCAGGAGGCCGTGATCAGCGCGGCGCTGGACGACGCCGGGGTCAGCGGAGCCGACGTCGACTACCTGGAGGCGCACGGTACCGGGACCTCACTGGGCGACCCCATCGAGGTCGAGGCCGCGTGGAACGTCCTGGGACGCGACCGGGACGCCGACCGTCCGCTGCTGCTCGGCTCCGTCAAGAGCAACATCGGCCACGCCGAGTCCGCCTCCGGCATGGCGGCCCTGTTCAAGACCGTCCTGGCGCTGCGCGAGGGCACGATCCCGTCCAGCCTGCACTGCGCCGAACCCAACCCGCACGTGCCGTGGGACCGGATGAACGCGCGCGTGGTCACCGAGCCGACCGACTGGCGTGCGGGCTCCCGGCCGCGCATGGCGGGGGTGTCCGGGTTCGGGTTCAGCGGCACCAACGCCCACCTGATCGTGGAGGAGGCGCCGACCGCCCCGAAGGCGGACCCGGCCGGGTCCGCCCGGGTGGTGCTGCCCCTGTCGGCGCACGACACCGACGGTCTCGACCGCCTTGTCGGCGCCTGGCAGGACCGCCTGGCCACCGCCGCCGACGACGAGGTCCCCGCCCTGGCCGCCGTCGCCGGAGCCGGACGCGCCCACCTGCCGGTCCGCCGCGCCGTCCTCGGTACCGGCGCCGCCGGACTGCGCGATGCCCTGTCCCAGCCCCACCGGGGCCGTGCCGCCGACCGGGCGCCCCGCGTGGCGTTCCTGTTCTCCGGACAGGGCAGCCAGTACTTCGGCATGGGCCGCGAGCTGTACGGGACCGAGCCGGTGTTCGCCGACGTCGTCGACCGCTGCGACGAGGTCCTGGACGGCTCCCTCGGCGCCTCGCTCACCGAGCTGATGTTCGGCTCCGCCGATCCCGGCCTCATCGACCAGACCCGTGTCACCCAGCCCGCGCTCGTCGCGCTGGAACTGGCCCTGGCCGCCCTCTGGGAGTCCTGGGGTGTGCGGGCGGTCGCGGTCATGGGACACAGCGTCGGCGAGGTCGCCGCCGCCGTGCACGCCGGGGTGCTCGGCCTGGAGGACGGGATGCGCCTCATCCGCACCCGCGCCGAGCTCATGCAGGCCACCGAGCCCGGCGCCATGCTCTCGGTCACGCTCCCCGCCGACCGCGTCCGGGAACTGGTCGAGGGCACCGCCCTGGACGTGGCCGCCGTCAACGGCCCGGAGTCGGTCGTGGTCGCCGGCGCCCCCGACGAGGTGAGGGCCTTCGCCGAGCAGGTCGTGCGCACGGGAGCCAAGGCCCGCGCGCTCACCGTCTCGCACGCCTTCCACTCCCGCCTCATGGAGCCGATGCTCGACGACTTCGCCGAGGCCCTGGCCCCGATGGACTTCGCCCGGCCCCGGATCCCCATCGTCGCCAACGTCACCGGCGACCTGGCCGGGCCCGACCAGTACACCTCCGAGTACTGGCGCCGGCACGTGCGCCGACCGGTCCTGTTCCACGAGGGCGTTCGCGCCCTCGCGTCCCAGGACGTGGACGCCTACCTGGAACTCGGCCCCGGGCGTACGCTCCTCGGCCTGGTCCGGGCCGCGGACACGTCCGACGGCCCTCCCGCCCTGGTGGCGTCGATGCGCCGGGGCACGGACGAGCGCGCCGCGCTGCTCGGCGCCGCCGCCGAACTCTACGAGCTCGGCCAGGACCTCGACTGGCGCGTCGTCCAGTCCGCCGACCGCACCCGCGCGGAGGGCGCCCCGCTCTACCCCTTCGACACCACCCCGCACTGGACCGCAGTCGAAGGGACGCCGGCACGCTCCGACGGGAACGCGTCCGAGGGGGCACGGCACTGGGGCGAGGAGATGCGCTCACCGGCCCTCACCGGGCGGGCCTTCGCCTTCCACCGGTCCGCGGACTTTCCCCGCTACCTCACCGACCACCGCCTCTACGGGACGGTCGTGACACCGGCCGCCTCCCACCTGGCCACCACGCTGTCCGCCCTGGCCGGGGGCGGCAAACCCCTGGCCCTGACCGACCTGCTGTGCCCGCGCGCCCTGGTCATCGCAGACCACGAGCGCTACGACGCCCAGCTCATGGTCGGCGAGGGCGAGCGGCCCGCGCTCAGCGTACAGAGCCTGGCCGACGGCCGAGGGGACACCTGGCAGGAGCACGTGTCGGCGCGGATCACCACCGACGAGGACGCACCCGCGCCCGAGCGTCCCGACATCGCCGCGTTCACCGCCGGGGCCGAGCGCCACATCGACGGAGAGGGCTTCTACACCTACTTCCGCGACCTCGGCTACACCCTCGGCCCCTCGTTCAAGTGGATCGACGGAATCTGGATCCGCGGCGAGGAGGCGCTGGTGCGCTACCGTCGCCCCGAACTGCCCGACGACCCCGCCGACTACGAGCTCTACCCGGGCCTGATCGACTCCTGCTTCCAGAGCATCGCCGGGTTCATGGTCGACACCCGCGCCGAGGAGGCGCCCTCGCTGGCGATCCCCTTCGCCGCGGACCGGTTGCTCTTCCCCTCCCGGGCCCGCCCCGGCGCCGAGCTGTGGGGCCACGTGCGTGTGGGCGAGGCCGCCGAGCTGCCCAACGGACGGCTCCGGGTCGAGGTCGCCGACCTGCACATGTTCACCGACGACGGTGACACCCTCATGGCCGCCGACCGCTTCCGTGTCCGCCACGCGCCCCGGGAGGTACTCCAGCGCGGCCTGCGCGGCGACCACCTGCACACCGTCGAGTGGCGGACCGACGGGGCCGACGCGGTCCCCGCGCCGGGCACCACCGCCACGGTCCTGACCAGGTCCGGTGCCGGGAGCGGCCTGGTGCAGGCCCTGACCGCGGCCGGGATCGCCGCCACCGCCGACGCCGACGGTGGCGGCCTGGACGGCGAACTGGTCGTCGACGCCCGGTTCGCCCACCTCTCCGACACCTCGGCCGAGGCGTGCCTGGCCGCCGTCCTCGATCTGGCCGCCACACTGCGCCAGGCCCCCTCGGGCACGACCTACGCGGTCCTGGCCGACGGAGCCGACGACCAGGCACCGGTACGGGAGGCCCTGTGGGGCATGCTCACCTCTCTGGAGGCCGAGGACGCCGGCCGGCGCCTGCTCCGGGTCGCCCTCGCCGACGGAGCCGGGCCCGCGGAGGCGGCGGCAGCCCTGGCCGCGCGCCTGGACGCGCCCACCGGCACCCGCCTGAGGGTCACCCCCGACGGCGTCCGCACCGCGCGGCTCGCCACCAGGGACGCCGATCCAGAGGCCACCGTCGCCGACGGCGGGAGCGCACTGGTCACCGGAGGCCTGGGCGCACTGGGCCTGAGCACGGCCCGCTGGCTGGCCGGGCGCGGTGTCGGGGACATCACCCTCATGGCGCGTTCCGCACCCGGCGAGGCGGCCCGCGCGGTCATCGACCGCCTCACCGCGGAGGGCACCACCGTCCGCGTGGTCCCGGGCAGTGTCACCGACCCCGGAGACTGCGCCCGCGCGGTGGCCGCAGCGACTACCGACGGCCCCCTGCACTACGTGTTCCACCTGGCCGGGACCACCCGGGACGGAGCCTTCCACCAGTTGGACGAGGACGCCTTCCGCGGGGTCTTCGCCGCCAAGGCCGGGGGCGCGGACCGGGTCATCGAGGCGGTCTCCGGACAGCCGTTGCGCTCCCTGGTCCTGTTCTCCTCGGTGTCCTCGGTCCTGGGCGCGGCAGGACAGGCCAACTACGCCGCCGCCAACGGTTACCTCAACGGCCTGGCCGCGGCGCTGCGCGCACGCGGGGTTCCCGCGACCGCGGTGGCCTGGGGCCCCTGGGAGCCGGAGGGCAGGGGCGGCCTGGCGGCCGAGGACCAGGCGCGTGCCGCCGCCGAGCGCGCCGGACTGCGACCGCTCACCGACCAGGACGCCTGGCCCGTTCTGGCGGCCGCCGTCCGAGGGGACACCGCCGCGGTGGTGGCCGTCGCCGCGGACTTCGCCCGCTACGCCGAACGCCTGGGCTCCCACCCTGCGGCCCGCCTGGTCGACGAACTGGTCGGAACCGGGGCAGCGGGAACGGGCGGGCCCGACGACGGACCCGAGCGCGGATGGCTGCGCGCCCGCACCGACGGAACCGACGGCGAGGACCGCCTCGAACTCCTGCGCGACGCCGTCCGGGAGGCGGCGGGCGAGGTCATGGGCTCCTCCGGCACCGTCGCCGACCAGGACGGCTTCGCCGACCTCGGTATGGACTCGATCATGGTCATCGACCTGCGCGGGCGCCTGTCCCACGCGCTCGACCTCGACCTGCCCTCCACCGTCGGCCTCGACCACCCCACCGTCGAGGCGATGGCCCGCCACCTCGACCAGCAGCTGCCCGGCGCGGCCCCCGCACCCGGGCGGCCCGCTCCCCCCACCGACGCACCGACCGGGGACCTGTCCGGACTGAGTACAGAGGACCTCGTCGCGGCCGCCCGCGCCGAGCTGATGAGCGAAGAGTGAGGAAGACCGTGGAAGAGAACGATCTGCGCAGCCTCGTGGAGGAACAGCTCGCACTCACCCGGAGGCTCAAGGACCAGATACGCGAGCTCAAGGAGCGGGACAGGGCCCCGCTGGCCGTCGTCGGCACCGGCCTGCGCCTGCCCGGGGGCCTCACCACCCCCGACGGCTACTGGGACTTCCTGAACGGCCGGGGCAACGCCGCCCGCGAGTTCCCCGAGGACCGGGTCGGACTGCGCTCCGTGTACGACCCGCGCCCGGACCGGCCCGGCACCTCCTACGTGTCCAAGGCGGCCCTGCTGGACGACCCCGCCGGGTTCGACGCCGCGTTCTTCGGGATCTCCCGGCGCGAGGCCGAGGCCCTCGACCCGCAGCAGCGCCTGATGCTGGAGGTCTCCTGGGAGGCCATGGAACGGGCCGGAATCGCGATCCGGCGCGGCGAGCGGCGCGACGCGGGCGTCTTCGTCGGCATCATGGCCGCCGAGTACACCGACCGTCTCACACGCGGTGCCGACCTGGAGGGCATCGACCCCTACTACGGCACCGGCGGCGGCCACGCCTTCGCGGCCGGACGCGTCTCCTACGCCCTGGGCCTGTCCGGACCCGCGGTGAGCGTGGACACCGCCTGCTCCTCCTCCCTGGTGGCTCTGCACTACGCCGCGCGGAGCCTGCGCCGGGGCGAGTGCCGCTACGCCCTGGTCGGAGGAGCCAACGCCATCTTCTCCCCGGAGCTGATGGTCTCGCTGTGCCGGAGCCGGGCCCTGGCCCCCGACGGCCGCAGCAAGCCCTTCCTGGCCAACGCCGACGGCTACGGCCGGGGCGAGGGCGTGGGCGCCCTGGTCCTGATGCGCCTGGACGAGGCCGAACGGGAGGGCCGCCCCGTACTGGCGGTGCTGCGCGGCAGCGCGGTCAACCACGACGGTGCCTCCTCCGGGCTGACCGTGCCCAACGGCCCCGCCCAGCAGGAGGTCATCCGCGCCGCCCTGGCCGACTCCGGGCTGCGCCCCGAGGAGGTCTCCTACGTCGAGGCGCACGGCACCGGCACCTCCCTGGGCGACCCCATCGAGGCGGGCGCGCTCCAGGAGGTCTACGGCAGGGCCGACCGGGACGAACCGCTGCTGGTGGGCAGCGTCAAGGCCCGCCTGGGCCACCTGGAGGCGGCCTCCGGGGTGGCCGCGCTGATCAAACTCGTCCTCATGCTCCGCAACGGCGCCGTCCCCGCGGCCCGCGGGCCCGAGGACGGTCCCCTCAACCCGCACATCCCCTGGGACGGAGTGAACCTGGACGTGCCCGACCGGCCCCGCCCCTGGCCGACCTGCACGCCCGTCGCCGGGGCCAGCGCCTTCGGGCTGAGCGGCACCAACGCACACGCCCTGTTGTCCGCGCCGGATCCCCGCCCGCACGACCCCGCGCTCCAGCCCGACCGCCGTGAGCTGGTCACCGTCTCGGCCCGCGACCGCGCCGCGCTGACCGAACTCGTCGACCGTGTCAGCGACCACCTGACCGGGAGCAAGCACCTGGCCTCGGCCTGCCACACACTGCGCTGCGGCCGTGCCGACTTCGCCCACAGGGTCGCCGCCACCGGCGCCGGGGCCGACGAGCTGGTCGCCAACCTGCGCGCCGCGCTGGCGGCCGGACGGCCCGGCGACACCGTGGGGCGTACGGTGGCCCTGCGGCTGACCCAGGACACGGCCGCCCTCGCCGAGGCCGTGCGCTCCCTGGCCTCGGCGCTGCCCGGACTGGTCCCCGGCGACGGATCCGGCGCAGACCCGGCCACCGCGCTGAGCTCGGCCCTCACCGGCCTGGGCCTGCGCACGGTCGCCGAACCGGCCGACGCCCTCGAGCACGCCGCCGCCCTGGAGTGGAACGGCCGCGAGTACCCGCTGCTGGCCACCGGATCCGACACCCGCGCCGCCGTCTTCCTCGACGCCCTGGCCGCCCTGTACACCGCCGGAGCCGACCTGGACCTGGCGGCGCTTCGTCCCCCGGGTACACCGTTCGACCCCGACGTGCCCACCTACGCCTTCCAGAGGCGGCGCTACTGGATCGACGAGCCCCGGCCCGGTACGGCGTCCGGGACGGCACAGGCGGGGGAGGAGGCCCCCGGCGCCGGGGGCGGCGCCGACCGCGGCGAGATCACCTCCTTCCTCTCCGCCGAGCTCGCCACGGTCCTGCGGGCCGAGGACGCGGTCGACCCCTCCAGCGGCTTCCTGGAGGTGGGCGGCGACTCCTTCACCGCGATGACGCTGCTCACCAGTGCCGAACAGCGCTTCGGGTGCGAGCTTCCGCTGGACGGACTCGACGTCGATGCGACCGTCGGCGCGCTGGTGGAGGACTTGGCCGACCGCATCGTGGAGGCCGTGAAGGCCCCGTCCGGACAGGAGCAGGCCGCGTGACGACTCCCTTCACACGCCCCCGCGAACCGCGGGACGCCGTCCTGCGCCTGTTCGTGTTCCACCACGCCGGAGGGTCGGCGGCCAGCTTCTTCCCCCTCGCACGCGAACTGCCAGAGGACTGGGAGCCGGTCCTGTACGACCTGCCCGGCCACGGCCGCCGCCGCTCCGAGGACCCGCTGGGCGACATACCGCGGATGGTCGGGCGGGCGGTCGCCGAGCTGGAGGGGGAGCCCGGCGGGCCGTTCGCCCTGTTCGGACACAGCCTCGGCGCGGTCGTCGCCTTCGAGGCGGCGCGGGCCCTCACCGCACGGGGCCGCCCGCCCCTGTGGCTGGGCGTCTCCGGCCGGACCGCGCCCGGCCTCCGGGCCCGCGAGGCCCGGGGCCTCCACGAGCTCGACGACGCCGCCCTGCTCGCCTCCCTGAACTCCGTGGGCGGGGGGATGCCGGACCGTGTCGCCGAGGTCCCCGAGTTCCGCCAGCGCTTCCTGCGGCTGGTCCGCGCCGACCTGGGCGCGGTCGGCGCCTACCGCCCGGATCCCGGCCGCGCGCCCCTGACCTGCCCGGTGACGGCCTACGTGGGTGACACCGACCCGTGGGCGCCACCCGAGGCCGTGGCCGCCTGGCGTGACGAGACCAGCGCCGGCTTCACACGGCGCACCCTGCCGGGAGGGCACTTCTACTTCGTCGACCACGGGCCGGACCGTCTGGCCCGCGCACTGGTCACCGATATCCGAGCCGCCGCCCTGGAGTCCGTCGGCCGGGCCTGAAACCGCGTCCGGCCGCGTACCGCGCGGAGCCGCACCAACGGAGGAAGCACCGATGCACGTCATAGAGACCCGCCAGACCATCGACGCCACACCCGAGCAGGTGTGGGAGGCCCTGTCGGACCTGCCACGCTTCCGGGAGTGGAACCCCCTCATCGTCGAGGTCCGGGGAAGGGCCGCCGTGGGTGAGCGCATCTCGTTCCGGATGGTCCTGCCCGACGGGGGCAAGAGCAGCCACAACCCGGTGATCACCGAGGTCGTCCCCGGCCGCACGCTGTGCTGGGAGGGAACCGTCGGGGCCGCATGGCTGGCCCGCGCCGTACACGAGTTCCGCCTCGAACCCTCTGACGAGGGGACCGCCCTGGTCCACAAGGAGACCTTCACCGGGCTCCTGGTTCCCCTGGTCAAGGGCACCCTGAAGCGCACCGAGCAGGGCTTCCACGACATGAACCGCGCGCTGAAGGAGTTGGTGGAGTCCCGCGCCGCCGCGAACGACTGACGCGCACCCGCAACGACCGGCCCGTACCCGCGCGGGGCCCGCCGCCGCGCGGGGTACGGCGGCGTCCCGCCGGGAAACGGTTCAGCGCACCATGTCGCGGTCCCGGGGGAGGACGTCCGCGATCCGCTGCCGCTCGGTGATGTCGAACTTGCGGTAGATCCGGGTCAGGTGCTGCTCCACGGTGCTGACCGTGATGTGCAGGCTGGACGAGATCTGCCGGTTCGTCAGCCCCTTGGCGGCGAGCACCGCCACCCGGGACTCCGCCCTGGTCAGCTCGGGCGCGTCCGGTCGCGGTCCGAGTCGGGTACCCGGTTCCGGAGCGGGGACGGGGCCCGGCACGCCGCGTTCTCCGGTCATCGGCACGCTGTGCTCGGCCAGGGAGCGACGCGCCCTCTCACGCAGGCACACGGCCTCCGCACCGTCGTTCAGGACCTCGCGCGTGTCGGCCAGGTCCAGGCGCGCTCGCGACGCCTCCAGCGCGTCGGGGGCGCGGTCCAGCAGGTGGACCGCCTCCTCCAGCACCGGTACCCGCTCTTCGGGCGGCAGGACGGCGGCCAGGTCCCGAAGGACGACGCCCCGCGTGCGCGGGCGGCCGTGGGCGGCCAGCGCCTCCTGCTCCACCACCAGCCTCCGGGCCGCCCCGAGCTCCCCGAGCCGCAGGTGGGCCCGGGCAGTACCACCCCGCCACGGCACCAGGGACGGGGTGTCCATCTCCCACCTCGTCATCAGCTCTCCGCAGACGGAGAAGTCGGCCAGAGCGCACTGGGCCCGCCCCTCGTTGAGGTGGTGCTGGCCGCGCGCGTACAAGTAGTGCAGGCCGTAACGGGAACGGAAGACCTCCGCGGTCACGGGCTCGGCCAGGACACGGGCCGCCTCCCGCCGGTCACCGGTGGCCTCGGCGACCAGGAGCAGGTCGCCCAGCGGCAGGCCGGCCACCACGCCCCAACCCGGCATGGACAGTGTCGACAGGGCGGCCTTCGCATGGTGCCGGGCGACGCCCAGGTCACCGGTCCGCAGCGCGACGTGGGCACGCAGCATGTGGGCCTGGCCGAGCCAGAGTGGGGACCGGTCCGGCATGTCGATGAGCGACTCGCTCCAGTACACGGCCTGGTCGAGCCGGTCGGTGTAGACCAGCGCGGAGAGCGCCGCGGACACCGCCTCCACCATGTGCTCGCCGAGCCCGGCGTTGGTCAGGACCTCCTCCGCCCTGTCCGTCGCACAGCGGTCGTCCGTCCCAGCCAGGGCGGTGGTCAGCGACTCGGCTCCGCTGAGCCGCAGTATCGGTGTGGCGATGCTCGGGGCGTCGTGTGTTTCCCCGGCCCTCCGGGGCTCGGGGACGAGGGCGGCCACCTCCGGGTGGGTGGTCGCGCACACCGCCCGGGTGATGCGCGCCTCGACCGAGGCGTCCGGAGCGGAGTCACCGCGCACGGACTCCGGCAGGCCGCGCAGTACCCTCTCCGCCTCCACGCGGTGCCCCGCCCACAGCAGTCCGCGCAGCAGCGCGTACAGCTCGCACGCGGGGAGCCGGCCGGCGAGGGCGTCGCCGGTGAGCCGCAACAGGTGACGGGTCGAGGCCTCGGGGTCCACCCGCCACAGCGTCGCGGCCAGCGCCACCGCGATCCTGGGCTTGGTCTCCTCGTCGGTGCAAAACGCCGAGGCGGAGCTGAGGCAGTCGATCGCGAACGCGATGTCCCCGCCCGTCATGGCCTGTTCGGCGGCCGCGCACAGGAGCGGGACCGCCCACGGGTCGCTCACGCGGTCGGCGGCACGCAGGTGGCGCGCCACGCGGGCGGCCGGCGCGCCGTTCTCGTACAGCAGCCGAGCGCACCACAGGTGTGTCCCGGCCCGCTCGTCGGGCCCCATCAGGTCCAGCACGGCGGCCTGCGCCTCGGGGTGGCGGAAGCCGTCCGAGCCCAGGAGCCCCGCCGTTCGGAGCCGGTGCAGCGTGTCCTCCGCCTTCCGCCAGCGGGTCAGGACGCGGGGGAGCGGCTCGCCACGCGCCTCCGTCTCACCCATGACCGCGAGGACCTTGGCCAGCTCCGTCGCCGAGGGCCCGTGGCGGCGCAGGTACTCGATGAAGGCGACACGGTAGGACTCATCCGGCCGGAACCTGGTCGGGGCGCCGTACCGGGGCGTGCGCCGTGCGGTACCGAGGTGGTCCTCCAGTACGGCCCTCACCAGGCCGGGCACGCCTCCGGTGATCCGCACCAGGTCGGCCACGGCCTCGTCACCCACTTCGGTGAAGTATCCGGACAGGAGCTCCCGCACATCCGCGGTGACCAGCGGCGCGAGCCGGATCCGGGTGCTCTGCGGAAGCAGCGCCAGTTCGGCGAGGTGCTCGGCGACGCCCTCGCGTGAGGGCGACCGCTCGGTGATGACCGCCATGAGAGGCACCCGGCGCAGGCGCCGCAGGACGTACAACAGGCAGCGGACGGAGGGGACGTCGGCCAGATGGGCGTCGTCGACGTGCACGGTGAGGGGCGCGTCCGAGGCAGTGAGCCTCAGTTCCCGGCACAACTCCTCCAACCTGGGGACCAGCCAGGGGGGCAGACCGTCCTGGAGGGACTCCGAGGTCCGCCTCGCCTCGGGAACGGCGGGGGACAGCCCGACCGCGACCATGATCTGATTGAGGAGGCCGAGCGGCAGGTCCTGCTCGCCGCGTACCCCGCTGACGGGGATGTGCGTGCCGCCCGAGGCCGTCACGTGGCCCACGAAGTCGTCCAACAGCGCTGACTTGCCGGAGGCCGTGGGCCCCGTGATGCGGACGATCTGGCCCCTGCCCCTCACGCACTCGGCGTAGAGACTCCGGATGAGGGCGCGTTCGTGCTCACGCTGGACAAGATGCATCGGCTCCTCGTTCGCTCTTGGACGTCCTGATTCTAGGAAGGAACCCAACGCACCATAAGGACTCGGTGTTTCTGCACGGTGAATGATCCGTGGCCTCCCGGTCGACGCCGTGGCCACGGCCGCGGCGGGGGTGCGCGGCGGTCCGTCGGCCGCGTACTCCCGCCGGGTCCTACACGCCGTGTGCGGACCGGCGCGCGGCGGCGTAGTGCTCACGCACGTGCGGCAGGTCCACGGGGTCGGCGGCGGCCTCCCGCACGCCCGCGTCCCAGGCCGGCGGCTCGGCGGTCCCCGCCAGCGCCCACGCCGCCTGCCTGGCGGCGCCGAGCGCGACGTACTCGGCGGGCTGTGGCACGACCACCCGGGCGCCCAGGACGGTCGGCGCGACCGCGCGCACGGCGGCCGACCGCGCGGCCCCGCCCACGAGCATGACCCGGCGGACCGGGATGCCGGTGCCGGTCATCGCGGCCAGCCCGTCGGCCAGGCCGCACAGCATCCCCTCCACCGCCGCGCGCGCGATGTTCTCCGGGCGCATGTTGGAGCGGCGCAGACCGTGCAGGGAGCCCGCGGCGTCGGGCAGCACCGGGGTGCGCTCGCCGTCCAGGTAGGGCAGCAGCACGACCCCCTCGGCACCGGGCTCGGCGGCGAGCGCCAGCTCGTCCAGCCCCGCCAGGTCCACGCCCAGCATCGCGGCTGTGGCGCTGAGCACCCGTGCCGCGTTCAGGGTGCACACCAGCGGCAGGTACCGGCCGGTCGCGTCGGCGAACCCGCAGATGGTACCGCTGGCGTCCTGCGTGGGGGTCTCGCTGACGGCGAACACGGTCCCGCTGGTGCCCAGGGAGACCACCGCGTCGCCCGGGCGCAGCCCCAGGCCCAGGGCCGCGCCCATGTTGTCTCCGGTTCCGGGGGCGACCAGCGCGCCCGAGGGCGTGCGGCCCACCGCCTCGGCGGGCTCGGCCACCCGCGGCACCCGGAGCTCGCGCCCGAAGGCCCGCGCCAGCAGGTCGGGCCGGTAGGCGTTCTCGGTCGCCGACCAGTAGCCGGTGCCCGAGGCGTCGCCCCGGTCCGTGGTGGGCTCGGCCTCCGCGCCGGTCAGCCGCCAGGTGAGCCAGTCGTGGGGGAGCATCACGCCCGTCGTGCGCGCGGCGTTGTCCGGTTCGCTCCGCGCCAGCCAGCGCAGCTTGCTGACGGTCAGGCTGTTGTTGGGCACGTTGTCCACGGCCCCGGCCCACTCCGCGGGGCCGCCCAGCTCGTCCACCAGGTCCTTGGCCGCCCCGGCCGAGCGGGTGTCGTTCCACAGCAGCGCGGGGCGCACCACCGCGCCGAGCTCGTCGACGGCGACCATGCCGTGCTGCTGTCCGGCGACGGCGATGGCGGCCACGTCGTCGAGCAGGCCGGAGGAGGCCTCGCTCAGGGCGGACCACCACGCGTCGGGGTGGACCTCGGTCCCGTCGGGGTGGGGGGCGCGCGCCTCGCGCACGACCGAGCCGCTGTCGGCGTCGCAGACCACGATCTTGCAGGACTGGGTCGAGCTGTCGACTCCGGCGACCAGGGGCATCGTTTCGCTCCGTGAAGGCAGATGGGGTGGCAACCTTCACAACCTAGGGGATGGAAGGCGGGGCTGGAAAGCGCTCACAGAGGATACGCCCGCCCCCGGTGCGCGGGGCCGGGCGCCCAGGCCGGGGCACCCGGCCCTGGAAGGCCTCCCGTGCGAGGGCCGGAGCGTGTGTCCGATCCCACGTGCTCCGGAGGAGGCGGAGCGACAATTCCTACCAAACAGGTCGGATAGGCTCTGACCAGCTCGGCGATGCCCCACAGGGAACGCGAGCCGCGGTCGCCGGTCATCGGACGCCGGCCGCCGCGATCCTCCATTCGACGATCACGAAGGAGCGCACCATGCGCACGACCCCGGCCGCCCTCGGAGCAGCCACCCTCGTCCTGGCGCTCTCCGCCTGCGGCGCGCCCAGCGAGCAGGCCGCCGACTCCAGTGGCGAGGGGAACGTGCTGCGGGTGGGCGTCAGCCCCGTACCCCACGGTGACATCCTCTCCTTCATCGACGAGAACCTCGCCGAGGAGGCGGGCCTGGAGCTGGAGATCGAGGAGATCTCCGACTACAACATCCCCAACACCGCACTGGTCGAGGGCGAGCTGGACGCCAACTACTTCCAGCACCGCTCCTTCCTCGACGAGTGGACGGCCAACGGGCCGGACGCCGAGCTCACCTACGTCACCGACGTCCACATCGAGCGGCTGGGCCTGTACTCCGAGAGCGTCGAGAGCGTCGGGGACCTGCCCGAGGGCGCCGAGATCGCGGTTCCCAACGACCCGGCCAACCTCGCCCGCGCCCTGGGCATCCTGGAGGACCAGGGCCTGGTGACCATCGACCCGGAGGCCGGCGACTCCGCCACCGAGAAGGACATCACCGACAACCCGCGCGACATCACCGTCACCCCGCTGGAGGCCGCGCAGCTGCCCCGCTCGATCTCCGACGTGGACGCCGCGGTCGTCAACGGCAACTACGCCATCGAGACGAACCTGCCCGAGGAGTCCAACGTCCTGGCCTGGGAGCCCGAGGGCGAGGACTACGTCGAGGCCTACGCCAACGGCCTGGTCACCCTGGCGGAGAACGCCGACGACGAGCGCGTCCAGCTGCTGACCGAGCTGCTGCACGACGAGCGTGTCCTGGAGTACGTCCAGGAGTCCTGGAAGGGCGTCGTCCTGGCGGTCGACGGCGAGGGGAACATCGTCGAGACCGGTGCCGAGGGCGAGGGCCAGGGCCAGGAGTGATTCCGCGGGCCGGCCCGCCCTTCCCGGGGCGCCGGCCCGCCGCGTGTCCCGTCCGTCCACGAGGGCGGCGGAGCTTCTCTGCTCCGCCGCCCTCGTGCTGTGTCGGCCCCCTCGCCGCGCCCGGACCGGTGCCGGTGACGCGCATCACACCGGGGAGGCGCCGTGGTCCGGCGGGATGCGGTGTTCCGGCCGACATCCTCCGCGCGGCCGCCTGAGCTGCGCTTTTCCGGTCCGCCGGCGCCGATCTCGGCTCCCTCCCCTTTCGTTTGGGCCGGTCATCGGGGGAAAGAGGGGTGGGGCGCCCTGCTTCCACAAAACCTACTCATTAAGTAGAGTTTGACGCGTCGGTCCGGCAGCCCCGAAACCAGAAGGATCCCGATGTCCCCGCGTACGTCCCTGCTCCGCGCCACCGCGGCGGCCCTGGTCCTGGCCGCGGTGACCACCGCGTGCGGGATCGCGGGAGGCCGGGACGAGGACCGCGGGCTCACCCTCGGGTACTTCCCCAACCTCACCCACGCCCCGGCGCTGGTGGGCGTGGAGAACGGCATCCTCCGGGAGGCCCTGGGCGAGGAGGCCCCCCTCTCCACCCAGACCTTCAACGCGGGTCCAGACGCGATCAACGCCGTCTTCTCCGGCGAGGTCGACGCCGCCTTCGTCGGTCCCAGCCCGACCGTCAACGGCTGGGCGCAGTCCGGGGGCGCCGCGCTGCGCGTCATCGCCGGATCCACCTCGGGCGGCGCGGGCCTGGTCGTGCGCCCCGGCATCGACGGCGTCGAGGACCTGTCCGGCGCCACCCTCGCCACGCCCCAGCTGGGCAACACGCAGGACGTGGCGCTGCGCTGGTTCGCCCGGGAGCAGGGCTGGGAGGTCGACACCGAGGGCGGCGGGGACCTGTCGGTCATCCCCCAGAACAACGCCGAGACCGTGAACGCCTTCGCGCTCGGCGAGGTCGACGGCGCCTGGCTCCCCGAACCCCACCTGAGCCGGCTGGTCGTGGAGGCCGGAGGCGAACTGCTGCTCGACGAGGCCGAGCAGTGGCCCCGGACCGGCGGCGACTTCGTCACCACACACCTCATCGTCAACGCCGCCTTCCTCGACACCCATCCAGAGGAGGTCGAGCGCCTCCTGCGGGGCCACATCGACATCGTCGACTGGATCAACGCCCACCCCGAGGACGCGCGCGAGGCCGCGGCCGCCCACCTGGCCGACCTGACCGGCAGCAGGCCCGAACCCGAGGTCGTCGCCTCGGCCTTCGGCAACATGACCTTCACCGTCGACCCGATCGCCCCGTCCCTGGCAGCCGGAGCCGAGCACGCCCAGGCCGTGGGCCTGCTCGACCCGGTCGACCTGGACGGCATCTACGCCCTCGACCCGCTCAACGGCCTCCTCCGGGAGGCCGGACGGGACGAGGTCGCCGGACCACAGGAGAAACAGTGACAGCCACGACCGAGAGCATCAGTACGGGCACCACGCGCGCATCCGCCGTGGAGATCGACCACATCTCCAAGGTGTTCGGCGAGGGTGCGGGCGCCCTGACCGCCATCGACGGCATGTCCGTCTCGGTGCGGGCACGGGAGTTCGTCGCGATCGTGGGCGCCTCCGGCTGCGGCAAGAGCACCCTGCTCTCGCTCGTGGCGGGCCTGGCCAGCCCCACCACCGGGACCGTGGACGTGGGCGGGCACCGCGTGGCCATGATGTTCCAGGAGTCGTCCCTGTTCCCCTGGCTCACCATCGGCGGCAACATCGAGGTCCCCATGCGGGTCAACGGGGTGCCCAAGGCCCGGCGCAAGGAGCGCGTCGCCGAACTGCTCGACCTGGTGCGCCTGAGCGGGTTCGCCCGCAAGCGCCCGCACCAGCTCTCCGGCGGCATGCGCCAGCGCGTCGCCCTGGCCCGGGCGCTGGCCCAGGACGCCGACGTGCTGCTCATGGACGAGCCCTTCGGCGCCCTGGACGCCATGACCCGCGACATCCTCCACGACGAGCTGGAGCGGATCTGGCGGGAGAAGTCGCTGACCATCATGTTCGTCACGCACAACGTGCGCGAGGCCGTGCGCCTGGGGGACCGCGTCATCCTGCTCTCCAGCCGTCCCGGACGCGTCATCGAGGAGTTCGCGGTGGAGGGCGAGCGGCCCCGCCGGATCGACTCCGCCCAGATCGCCTCCCAGGCGGCCGAGATCACCGACCGGCTGAAGGTGGAGGTGTCGCGCCATGCCGGCTGATCCCAGCGTGCAGGACCGCCAGGTCCAGGGCCTGGACGCCCTGGAGATGGCTCCCCCGCGGCGGTCCGACCGGCCCACCGCCGTGCGGGTGGCGGCCCGGGCGTGGGCGGCCACCTGGCCCAAGCTGGCCGCCGTGGCCATCGTTCTCGTGGCCTGGCAGGCCGTGGTGTGGAGCGGGTGGCGGCCGGTCTACGTCCTTCCCGGCCCCGACCAGGTCCTGCCGCGCCTGCTCGCCGAACTCTCCTCCACCGAGTTCTGGGAGGCCTTCGGGGTCACCATGCGCCGCGCCCTCACGGGCTTCGCGCTGGCCCTCACCGTGGGCGTGCTCCTCGGCCTGGCCGTGACGCGGTTCACGCTGCTGCGCGTGGCGATCGGCTCCCTCATCACGGGCCTGCAGACCATGCCGTCCATCGTCTGGTTCCCCTTCGCGATGCTGCTCTACGGCATCAGCGAGTCGGCCATCATGTTCGTGATCGTCCTGGGCGCCGCGCCCTCCATCGCGGGCGGCCTGACCTCGGGGATCGACTACGTGTCCCCGCAGCTGATGCGGGCGGGCCAGGCCATGGGCCTGCGCGGTGTCCAGCGGTACACGCTGCTGATCGTCCCGGCCGCCCTGCCGATGTTCGTCTCCGGCCTCAAACAGGGGTGGGCCTTCGCCTGGCGCTCGCTCATGGCGGGCGAGCTGCTGGTCATCATCAACCAGCAGAACTCCATCGGCTGGGCGCTGAGCCAGGCGCGCCAGTTCAACGACTCCGAGGGCCTGCTGGCCTACGTCGTCATCGTGCTGTGCGTGGGCATCGTCATCGACGTGTTCTTCAACTGGGCCGACCGCGCCATCCGCCGCCGCTGGGGCGTCGCCGCCTCCTGACCGGCTCCTTCGCCGGGGCCCGTCGGCCCCGGGAGGCCGGGTCAGCGCACGGTGGGCCCCGGCCGGAGAGGACCTCGGGCCGGGGGCAGCGGCGCGTGCGGGACGGGGGGTGTTCCCGCACGCGCCGCTGCCTGTTCGCGGGGTCAGCGCCCGCGCGCGGTGCACACCGGCCGCCGCGTGCGGTCCCGCACCGGGTCCCAGCCGTCGTCGCCGGCCAGGTAGGCGTGCGCGGTGTGGTGTGCGGCGTCGGCCGGGTCCATCTGCGGACGGTCCTCGGTGACCAGCGCTCCGGGGCCGAAGTTGTCGTACTCGCGCATCTGGAACCGGCGCCAGTCGTGCCCGGAGGACATCTCGATCCAGCCCTCCTCACGGAAGTGGCGGCCCATCCAGGAGTCGCGGACCAGCACCCTCGGTTCGGCGTCGGGGCTCGAACTGGGCACCCAGGGGCGGCCCAGGTAGACCGTGCCGGCCGGGGCGTCGCTGGTGAAGCAGCTGCGGGTGAACAGGAAGCCGAACTCCTGGCCGGGCGGGGTGCTCGGCGCGGTCACGTAGCCGTTGTCGGTGTCGCTGCCGCGGTCCAGGGAGCGGATCTCGCACCCGTCGAAGACGGCCGTGCCCCGTCCGAAGACGAAGTCCACGTCGCCCTCGACGTAGCAGTCGCTGTAGTACTGCCGCGCGGGGGTGTCCACGTCGGGCGAGTTCGCGTACAGCGTGTCCTGGTGGCCGAGGAAGCGCACGTTGTGGAAGACCAGCCGGTCCCCGGTGGTACGCACCGCGACCGCCTGGGTCGAGGTGATCTCCGGGTGCTCCCCGCGCTTCCAGGAGTTCTCGAAGGTCAGGTCGCGTGCGTGCGTGTCGTCCCCGGAGATGACGACGCTGGCGCTGCCGGACGTGCCGTAGGTGCCGCCGCCGGGTCTGGGGGTGCCCGCCGCGCGGTCGTAGGTGATGACCACGTCGCGCGGGTCGCCCGTCGCGCCGACCAGGGTGATGTTCGGCTTGTCGGAGGGGATGACCACCGGCTCGCGGTAGACACCCGCCTTGATCCGGATGGTGACGCGCTCGGAGCTGTGCTCGGGCACGGCGTCGACCGCGGCCTGGACGCCGGTGTGGTCGCCGGAGCCGTCGGCGGCGACGGTGATCACGGGACCCCTCGAACCGTGGGGGCGGGAGGAGGTGCCGGCGTGCGCGGTACCGGGCGGGGTGGTGAGCGCGGCCGCGAGCGCGGCGGTGAACAGCCCCGCCAGCGCGGTCGCCACGGCGGCACGCGCGCGGGGCGGGGTCGGATGGTTCCTCACGGGTGTTCTTCCTTTCTCACGGGCCGACCGTGGCCGCGCGCGGGGCGAAGGACGCCGGGGCGGGGCGGTCACGGCGGGTGCCTTCGGGGGCGGGTCCGGCGGGCCACCGGCCCCGGGTCAGACCGGGCGCTCCCGGGGCCAGGCCAGAGCGCCCTCGGGGTCGGGGAAGGAGTCCCCGAGGCGGCGGACGAGTCGGGGCGGCAGGACGCGCAGCCGCTTGAGCTCGCGGGCGACGAGCCGGGCCACCTCGACCGCGCCGTGTGCCCGGAAGTGCGTGTTGTCCTCGACGCCGTCGGGGTGGTTGGGGTGTTCGCCCGGCTCCAGCCACAGGAAGTGGCTCTTGGTTCCCTCCGGGCCCAGTTCTCCCCACAGGCCGAGGCTGAGCGCGGTCAGGTCCACGACGGGCACGTTCTCGCGCGCGCCCAGCTCGCGCATGGCCGCCGGGTAGTCGCCGTGGGACTCGCGGGGCGCGCCCTCGGCGGTGAAGCGGCGCCGCTCCACCGAGGTGACCAGGGTCGGGTGGGCGCCGCGCTCGCGGGCCCCGTCGATGTAGGCGCCCAGCTGCCGCTGGTAGGTGCTCCACGGCTCGGTGTAGCGCTCCGGGTCCTCGTCCTTGGCGTCGTTGTGCCCGAAGGAGACCAGGAGGTGGTCGCCGGGGCGGATGTCGTCGAGGACGCCGTCCAGCAGGCCCAGGTCGGCGAAGCTCTTGGAACTGGCGCCGGACAGCGCACGGTTGTCCACGCTCGCTCCGCGGCCGAGGAAGAGCCCGAGCGCCTGCCCCCATCCGGCCCGCGGGGCCTCACGGGCGGCGTAGGTGGAGGCGGTGGAGTCGCCCGCCACGAAGACGCGCGGGGACCGGTGGGAGGAGTGCGCCCAGGAGGGGGCGGCGGCCAGGGGGAGTCCGAGGGCGACGGCGGAGGCGGTGAGGAAGCTGCGGCGGATCATGGGGGTGTGTGGTCCCTCTCGTGCGGGAAGCGCTTTCCCAAAGTTCGGGGATGTCCTGCAACCGATTGCATGACCTTCCCTGATAAAGGAACGCTCCGTCAACCCCCCGACACAGGATCCCCAGGGCTTTGTGGAGGTTCGCCGGTGTCGGGGCGGGGGAGGAGTGGGCGGCCACAGCCCTCTCGGCCCGGATGCGGCAAGCGTTTGTAGTCCGGTTCCGGATCCTTCGGGCCCTGTGGTGACCGAGCGGCTGGGAAGCGGCGCCCGGCCCGCCGGTGGGGACGGGGCCCGCGGCCCCGGGGAGGCTGCGTCCGGTGGTCGCCGACACCTTCCCGCTGGAGGAGGCGGCCAAGGCCCACGAACCGGGGGAGTCCGGCCGCACGACCGGGAAGACCGTGTTCACCCTCGTGTGAGGTCCGCGGGAGGACGCTCCTCCCGGACACGGTGAGGGGCCCGGCGCGCCGCGCCGGGCCCCTCACCCCAGGCGTCCCGGTACCGCGGGGAGGGTTCCGCGGTGCCGGCCCGGGGGCCTGCGGGAGCAGGTGCGGTCATGCCCGGGGGCGGTGGGGGCCGCCGCGTCGAACAGCGGCCCCGCCCTTCCTTCCGGGCGACCGGTGCCGCCGTACTAGGAGCGCACCAGCGGCGTGTCCACCAGGTGCTCGGCCACGAACCACGCCTGCAGCTCGTTGGCGCGGATCACCTCCGACACCAGCAGGTCGTTCGTGCCGTCGTCCCCCAGCTCCTGCGTGCGCGCGGCCGCGTCGTGGCAGTCCTCCAGGATGGTCTCGTGCGCCTCCAGGATGCGGGAGAGCATCGCGGGCACCTCCTCGGCGCCGTTCGGCGGGCGCGGGATGTTGGTGATCTCCGCGACGTGCCGGGGGTCGCCGACCGCCACACCGCCCAGGGTCTGCACGCGCTCGGCGATGCTGTCGATCAGCGTGGTCTGCTCACCGGCGTGCTTGTCCATGAGCAGGTGCAGCTGGTAGAAGGTCTGCCCCCGCATCAGCCAGTGGTGCTTCTTGTACAGGTCGTGCAGGATGCGCGTGTCGCACAGCACCTGGTTGAGCCGCTGGCAGGAGTACATCCGTGTGTCGTAGGACAACCCGACCGGGAACTGGCGGACCGTCCCGAACTCCTGGATCTCCTCACCGCTCTGGTGCAGCCACGGCTGGCTGCTCCTGGGCTTGGGCGCCGTTCCGGTCTTGTGGTCTGAGGTCGTCACGTCTGGTCCCCCTCCAGTCGGTGTGACTCGTGATCGCGGCCGCGGCCGCGGACGCGGGTCCGCGGCACGCTTTCCCGTCTGCCAGTCTCGGCTACCCACCGCTGGCGAACGCCTAACCTCGTCCCGACCGGGGGTGACTTTCACGTGCTTTCGCCGCGCGGGACGACGCCTGCGGGCGGGGGGTGGTGCGCCGGGCCGCGGCGCACCGGGACCGTCGGAGGCGGCCGCTAGTGTCCGGCCGGAGCATTTCCGTGGGAGAGGAGCCCCGTGAGCTGGGACGTGCTGTTGACGCCGGTGCCCGTGGACGCGGAGTCGGTCGACGACATTCCCGAGGGCCTGGAAACCGGGCCCATCGCGCCGCTGGCACGGCTCCTGGCGACGCTGCGCGGAGCCTTCCCCGCAGCGGACCTGTCCGATCCGGCCTGGGGCCACCTCCAGGACGAGGAGCAGGGGTGGGCGATGGAGCTCGACATCGGCACCAGGGACCCGGTCGGGGGTGTGATGCTCCACGTCCGCGGCGGCGGCGACGTCGTTCCCACCGCCCTCCGGATGGCCGAGGTGCTCGGCTGCCGCGCCATCGACTGCTCGACGGGAGACTTCCTGCGCGAGGACGGCGCCGGATGGGAGTCCTTCCAGGACTACCGCGACCGGGTCCTCCTCCAGGCGTCACCGGAGAAGACGGGGCCGTCCACGGCGTCCTGAGCCCGCCCGGGCGCGCCGGTCAGGGGGCGATGGCGCAGGCGGTCTCCAGGACGAACCTCGGCCAGGGCCGGTGCGGGTCGTGCCCGGTCAGCTCCCGCACCCGGCGCAGCCGGTAGCGCAGCGTCTGCGCGTGGACGTGCAGCGCGTCCGCGGCCGCGGTCGCCGCACCCTCCCGGAAGTAGGCCCTCAGGGTCTCCAGCAGGTGGGCGTTGCCCTCCGACAGCAGCGGTCCCAGTACGGTGCGGCGGACCGAAGCGGGGGTGGCCGGACCGCCGTTGAGCAGTGCCAGCACGCACGCGTCCGCGTCCCCCAGCAGTCCCCGCTCGCCGAACGCGTGCGGGGGAGCGGTCTCCAGCGCGTCGTCCGCCAGCCGGTAGGCGGCCGACATGTCGGTGAGCGCGCGCGGTGCCAGCACGCACCCGCGCCAGGGGCCCCTGCCGAGCACGGCGGCCATCCGGGCGTCGTCGTCGGGGGACAGCAGCACCACCACCCGTCCCGAACGCGTCGTCAGCAGCGGGTCGGCCCCCGCGGGCTCCACCAGGCCCAGCAGCTCCATCCCCGCCGACACCGTGACCGCCTGCGACGGTGCGTCGGAGGGGAGCGCGCGGGCCTCGGCCACCACCAGCACCGCCGGATCGGGCGGCGTGATGCCCAGGGTCCGCGCCCGGTCGCGGATCGCCCCGCGTGAGGCCTGCCTTCCGATGAGCAGGTCGTCCAGGAAGGCCCGGCGGGCCCGCTCCAGGTCGGCGTCCAACCGGTGCGCGGCCTCGGCGTGGCCCGCGGACAGGCTCTCGGAGATCTGGTCGATCGAGGTCAGGCAGAGTTCACCCAGAGCGAACACGTCGGCGGCGTCGAGCCGGTCCGCCGCGGCCTCCGACACCAGCCGTACCGCGGCCGCCGCCCCCACCCGGTGTGCCCGCACCACCGCGCCGATCGAGCGCCCGTCGGCGGCCCGGGAGCGCCCGATGCCCCGCAGCCGCTCCACGTCCTCCGGCGGCAGCCGCGTCGCTCCGGCCGCCCACAGCTCCAGCGAACGGCTCACCAGCCACCCGGTGATCGCCCGCACCTCCGCCAGCTGGGAACCGTGCAGGGCCCGGTAGGCGGGGACCTCGGCGTGCACCTCGGAGACGATCCGCCCCACCAGTCCGGCCCGGTCCCGCGCCAGCTCGGCGCTGACCAGGGCGCGCTGTTCGTATCCCATCCCACCTCCAGCCGCGGCCCGGGCAGCCTATACCGGCGGCCCCCGCGCGCCGGGCCATGGGAGACCCGGTCCCTCCGGGGTAGGGGAGGAGGGAGAGAACGGCCGTGCCGGAGGCGTCACCGGGGACGGACGGTGAGTCGGGCGACGGCGTGTACGCCTCCGCGGACGCTCCCGGTCGCGGGAGCGTTTCCGCCCCCGCGGGGGTGCCCCACCACCGACCGCCCTCGGGCGCGAACGGTAAAAAGCACGCACAGCTGTGCGGACCAGGGGCGTTGACCAGCACGGACATGGCAGTATGCGACTGCGGAAGGCTGCACGCCGTGAGAACGAGCAGAACCGCTCAGCGCTAACGGGGGATGAAACAGATGAAGCAGATGACAGTCCCAGAACTCACCCTGGGCAACGGGCTACGTATTCCACAGCTGGGATTCGGTGTGTGGCAGGTACCCCCGGAGGAGGTGGTGGCGGCCGTCTCCACCGCGATCGACGCCGGCTACCGCAGCATCGACACCGCGGCCGCCTACGGCAACGAGGAGGGGGTCGGCGAGGCGCTGCGCCGCTCGGGACTGGAGCGCGGCGAGGTCTTCGTCACGACCAAGCTGTCCAATTCCGACCAGGGCTACGACGCGACCCTGAGAGCCTTCGACGCCAGCCTGGACCGCCTGGGCCTGGACGTCCTCGACCTGTACCTCATCCACTGGCCGCTGCCCGGGCGCGACCAGTACGTGCCCACGTGGAAGGCGCTGGAGCGCCTCTACGCCGAGGGCCGCGTCCGCGCCATCGGGGTGTCCAACTTCCAGCGGTCCCACCTGGAGCGGGTCATGGAGGAGGGCGGGATCACGCCCATGGTCAACCAGATCGAGCTGCACCCGCTGCTCACCCAGGAGACCATGCGCGCCTTCGACGCCGAGCACGGCATCGTCACCGAGGCGTGGAGCCCCCTGGGCCACGGCAAGCTCCTGAACCACCCCACGGTCGTGGCGATCGCCGAGGACCACGAGCGCACGCCCGCGCAGGTACTGCTGCGCTGGCACCTGCAGCTGGGCAACGTGGTGATCCCCAAGTCGGTGACCCCGGAGCGGATCCGGTCCAACTTCCAGATCTTCGAGTTCGAGCTCTCCCGCGAGGAGATGGGCCGCATCAGCGGACTCAACACCGACAGCCGGTTCGGCCCCGACCCCGACGAGTTCGACGGCGTCTAGGACCCTCCCCGGAGAAGGGGTCCCGACAGGCCCAGGCCGTGTTCTGCCGGATTCCGGGCTCGCGTCCACCAGGCCGGCTCCCGCTGCGCCCCCGCGCTCGTGAAGCACGGCCGGGCCGGGCCGCGCACCTCCTCCTGCGGGAGGGGGCCGGGTCCCCGCCGTGTGATCCCGCCGAGTCCGCGAGGCGGCGCACGGTAGGGGCGGGCGGCCGCCCGCCGGTCCGGAGGCCTTCCGGAGAAGACTCCCTAGTCGCGCAGCTCCCGGCGCCTGCGGGCGCCGGCCAGGACGGACGCGGAACCGTCACGGCGGACGCGCCGGACGTAGACGGCACCCGCGACGAAGATGGCGGCGACTACCCCGAGCACGGCGACGAGGGCGAGGGCGGACAGCAGAAAAGTGATCGACATGCGCTCATCGTAGCCGCCCGCCCGGTGGACCCCGCGGGGCCCACCGGGCGGGCGGCGGGCGCGACGCCAGGCAGGAGAGGCCGTCGATGGGGCGGACACCGCACGAGATCGTCAACCCGCTGACCCTGCACGAGCCCGTGGGGTTCGCGCACGCGCTCGTGGCCGGTACCGGGCGTCTCGTCCACGTCGGCGGGCAGTGCGCGCGCCGCTCCGACGGCACGGTGGTCGGGGGCGGCGTGGTGGAGCAGTTCGACCGGGCCCTCGCCAACATGGTGGAGGCGCTGCGCGCCGCGGGCGCCGAGCCCGTCCACGTGGTGGACATGCGCATCTTCACCACCAGCATGCGGGCCTACCGGGCCGAGAGCGAGACCGTCGGCGCGGTCTACCGCCGCCACATGGGGCGTTTCTACCCGCCGATGACTGTGCTGGGCGTGACCGATCTGCTGGACCCCGACGCCCTGGTGGAAGTGGTGTGCACCGCCGTGGTCCCCGAGGTGCCCGAGAACGGGCCCATGCGGGCCGAGGAGACCTGGAAACTGGTCGAGGAGGTGGAGGAGACCCTGGTCAGCGATCCACGGGATCAGGACGCCACCTCCACCGCCCACGGGCGGGAGCAGGTCCAGCCGTCCTCCCGCCACTCGGTCCGTCGGCGCTCCCCGTGACGCCTCCGGTACCCACCAGCACCACGGCCACCGTGCACACCGCCATCCCCGCCAGAGCGCCCGGCCCCACAGGTTCACCGAACATCAGCCAGGACCACACCAGCGTGGTGGGCGGGGTCAGGTACAGCAGCGCCGACACCCGGGCCACGCCCGTCCGGGCCAGGTTGACCCAGTACAGGCCGTAGCCCCCCAGCGTCGACAGCACCACCACCCAGGCCACCGCCGCCCAGAACCCCGGATCGTCGGGCGGGGCCAGCGTCCCGGTGGCGGCGGCCAGCCCCGTGAACAGCACCGCGCTCACCGCGCACTGCACCGCCAGGGCATCCACCAGGGAGCCCCCGGGCCGCACGCGGCGCTCCAGCAGGGTCGCGGCCACGAGGGAGAGCATCGCCCCGAACGGCAGCAGGTACCCCCACCAGGGGGCGGCGCCCGGCCGCAGCAGGTCGGCGCCCACCACCAGGCCGACCCCGGCCATCCCCAGCACCAGGCCCGCCGACTGGCGCGGCCGCACCCGCTCGCCCAGCAGCGGAACCGCCAGCGCCGTCGCCACCAGCGGCTGGAGGGCGGCCACCAGGGCGCTCGTCCCGGCGGTCACGCCCGCCTGAGCGGCGGCGTACACCCCGTACAGGTACCCGGCCTGGGACAGCAGCCCGAGTGCGGCGTGCGCCGCCAGGTCCCGTCGCGGCATCCGCACCCGCCGCCACGGGCACCACGCCGCCAAGAGCGCGGCCACGGCGATGAAACGCCAGGCCAGCAGGGTCGTCGCGGGTGCGTACGCGGTGCCGAGTTCGGCGCCGACGAAGCCGGAACTCCACATCACCACCAGCCCCGCGGCGAGCAGGACGGGCAGCGGGGAGCCGAACGTGTGCGCTCTCGTGTACTCCATGCCGAGAGGTAAACACACCGGTCGGTATACTCACAATGTAGTCACCGGCCGCGGTACCGCGGAGCCGGACGGAAGAGGCAGGAGAGCAGGGAGTGGAGACCATGGCCAGTACCGGGACCAGCCCGATGACCCCGGCCGCGCGCCGCGTCCTGGACGTGGCGACCGAGCTGTTCTACACGCGGGGCATCAACACCGTCGGGATGGAGCTGGTCGCCGAACGGGCGGGGGTCACCAAGAAGACCATCTACGACCGGTTCGGCTCCAAACAGCAGCTCGTCGTGCAGTACCTGCGCGCCCGCGACGCCCGCTGGCGCGAACACCTCGACGCCTACCTGGCGCGGGCTGGTACACCGCGCGCACGCGTGGCTGCCACCTTCGACGCCCTGGACGACTGGATGTCCGCGGAGAACCCGCGAGGCTGCGCCATGGTCAACGCCTACGCCGAGCTCTCCGACCCCGAGCACCCCGGCCGCGCGGTCGCCGAGGAGCAGAAGCGGTGGCTGCGCGACCTGTACGCCGACCTCGCCGCGCGGGCCGGGGCGGGCGACCCGGCGGCCCTCGGCGACGCGCTGGCCATGCTGCACGAGGGCGCCGTCGTCGCCCGCAACGTCACCGGGGCGGCGGACGCCGCCCGCACGGCCCGCGCCGCCGCCGACGCGCTGATGACCGTCCACGGCGCGGACTGAGGTGCTCCCGGCGGCGTGCCCGGGACCGCGTGCCCGTCGGGGGCGCCCCGGGGCCCGACCGGGAGGAGTCCGGGTCCGGCCGGGGGCGATCCGGGTCCGGCCGGGCTCAGCGGTAGCCGAGCCGGGACAGCTCCACGCCCGCCACCTCGTGCACGTCCCCGTGCTGCGAGCGGGACAGGCGTTCACGCCAGGAGCCCACGCCCCACGACTCCCCGGTCAGCAGCTCCGAGGCCGACACCCGCGCTCCGGTGAACTCCCGCAGCCGCTCGGCGGTGTCCACCTCCCCGCCGTGCACGTCCTCGTAGCGCAGGGTCAGCAGCTGCTCGGCGCCGATGCTGCGGCGCAGCAGCGCCGACATGCGGATCGCGCCCCGCCACCGCATCGCGCACTTGGCGGCCGTGGACCCCTCCTTGAACGCGGTCAGGTCCGACTCCTCCTCCAGGCCGAAGAAGTGGTTGGGGAACTCGTGCTCCAGCTTCATGAAGCTCGGCTTGAGCCAGGCCAGGGATCGCTCGTCCTCCATCATGTCCGCGATGACGTCGCGGCCGTCCCGGATGACCTGGACGAACAGCGCGTCGGGGAAGGCCGCGTGCAGGGCCGTGGCGCTGAACAGCAGGTCGGGGCTGGCGTCGCCGTAGCGGCGCACGTCCGCGCTGTGCTCGCACGGCTCGGCGGAGACGTTGGCGGGCACGCGCGTCCGCGGCCCCGGACAGCGGGGGCAGGTCAGGGGGGTGAGCTGCCAGGCCTCGGCGTAGGCCTCACGCAGCAGGCTCGCCGTGCCCGCGGCCTTCTCCAGGGCGAGGGAGGGCCGCCTGGCCACGGCGTAGACCGCGTTGAGCACGCCCGACGAACCCGCGCCGATGTGGAAACCGGGAACGCGTGACAGGGCGCGGGAGATCTCGGCGACCCCGGAGTGGGGGGCGCCCAGCACGAACACCGGGCGCTGGACCTTGGTCCCGTTGACCACGAGAATGTAGGACGGCTGCTTCATGATTGTGTCGATTTTCGCACCCTTTGCCCATCTCGTGTGCATCGGCCGGGGATTTCGCCTCTGCACCCCACACGCTCCCGAGGCTACGATGTGTCGACGGGTGGAAGCCCTCGTCCCGGGTCAAAGGCGGGGAAAGCGGTCCCCAAGTCGCTGTAAGAATGGATTATGGCCTCGATCACCACCGACTCCGCGTCCTTCGTCGATCCCGAGGACTTCGAACGGACCGCCGACCTGCTGGTACCCGCCGAACGCATCACGGTGCTCACCGGCGCGGGAGTGTCCACCGACTCCGGGATCCCCGACTTCCGCGGCCCCCAGGGGGTGTGGACGACCGACCCGGGCGCGCAGGCCCTGTCGGACATCGACACCTACATGAACGACGTGAACGTGCGCCGCGAGGTGTGGACGCAGCGTCGCGCCCACCAGATGTGGCGGGCCCGGCCCAACGCCGCGCACCGTGCGCTCGCCGACCTGGAGGCCACGGGGCGGCTGCGGGCGCTGGTCACCCAGAACATCGACGGCCTGCACCAGCTGGGCGGGGTCTCCGGCGACAGGGTCGTCGAGGTGCACGGCACCATGCTGCGGGTGACGTGCATGGCGTGCGGGCTGCGCACGCCCAGCGAGGAGGTGCTGGCCCGCCTGGACGAGGAGTCCGACCCCCGGTGCGTGGAGTGCGGGGGCATCCAGAAGTCGGACACCATCTCCTTCGGCCAGCGGCTCGACGCGAACGTCGTCGAGGAGGCCACGCGGGCCGCTCGCGAGTGCGACGTGTTCCTGGCCGTGGGCACCTCGCTGACCGTGCACCCGGTGGCGGGACTGTGCGACGTGGCCATGATGTCGGGTGCCGCCCTGGTCATCGTCAACGCCGAGCCCACGCCCTACGACGACTTCGCCGCCGCGGTCGTGCGCGAGCCCATCGGAAAGGCCCTCCCCGCACTGGTGGAGCGGGTGCGCGAGGCGGGGTAGGAACGCGTCGGGCACCGTGCCGGATCCGCGGGGCTTCGGCCGCGGTGCCCGTGCAGCCGGTTCAGCCGCCGCTGTTGTAGCGATCCGTCGCGTCCGTCCGTTCGCGGAGCGGGGACGCGGGCACGGTGTCGACGGCCCGCGCGAAGGGTCGCTGGGCGGTGTTCTCGCGGACCAGACTCAGGATACGCGTCAAGCTGTCCGCCAGGACGTGGTTCTCCTCCGCTCCGACGCGGCGCTCCAGATGGTGAAGGACCGGTGCGACCAGCTCAAGGCCGAGGTGGGGGCCGATCACCACCTCCGTCACCCTGGAGAGGTAGTCCTCCAGCAGTAGCTTCAGCGGGTCGAGGAACTCCGGGCTGAGGGAAGGCAGGGCGAGGTCCTCCGCCGCCTGCTTCAGCACCAGGAGCTCCCGGCGTCCCAGGGTCTGGGGGGAGAGCAGCCTGCGGTAGCCGTCCAGGCGTCCCTCGGGATCGTGGTGCACGGGCTCCAGGCGCAGTCGCATGATCTCGTACGCCTCGGACCAGACCGTGTCGTCCTTCCCGGGGGGTGCGTCGGAGTACCAGGTCGCCAGGTCGTCGGAGACGTGGCGCAGGTAGGGCAGCAGACCGAACAGGAAGCGCGCCGCGGTGCCGTTGACCCGCATGGCCATCGACCGCAGCAGCCGGGAGCTGACGGACTCGTACGGCACGGTGATCCCGTAGGGGTCGACCACGTCGGGGCCGACGTCCCGGTTCGCCCGGAGCTCGAAGCCCATGCACTCCCCGACGTTGACGGGCGAGCCGTCCTCCCGTTCGATCACGGTGGTCGGGCCGCCCTCGTCCCACCCGTGCAGGTGGCGGACGCGGAGCGTGCTCACGATGCTGAACCACTCGGCCCCCGGCAGGGTGCGCCACAGCGTGGCCGTGCCCTGTAGGGCCTGGTCGGGCTCGTGGGCGTCGGGGAACAGTTCGCGGACGTCGACCGGCTCACCGCGCACGAGGCACAGCAGGAGCACGAGGTTGCCGGTGTAGTTGGCCTCGCGGCGGGTCAGCGGCAGGCGCACGGGCTCGTAGTCGGTGTAGGAGCGGTTGGGAGCGGGGAAGGGCGCCTCCTGGAACAGCTCGACGAGCAGCCGCGCGTAGTCCTCACGCGCTTCGGGCTCCTCGGCGAACCTGCGCTCCAGGAGTTCGGCGAGGAAGGCCACGACCTTCTCCCGGCCCGCGTAGCCGGCGAAGGAGGACAGGGCGTACAGCTCGCCGTCGTCGGGGCGCGCGCTTCGTCCGCGGCGCCGGGGGGAGCGGGCGCGGGACTCCTCCAGGTCCTCCAGAGCGGCGACCACGGCCCGCGCCACCAGGTACTCGCCGAAGGTGGCGTGCAGGAACTCGAAGACGCTCGCCGTGCCCTCGCCCACCTGCGCCCGGGCCTCGTGGACGAAGAAGAACCTGCCCAGCACCTGGTGGGCCGGGTCGATCCGGCCGTGCAGGTCCGCGTCCGGGGCGCGTACCGCCGCGTCGGGCATGAGGACCGCCAGGTCCCGGTCCAGCTCCTCGGCGCCCACGCTCTGCTTGCGCCTGGTGAACATCGCCAGCGCGGCGACCTCCAGACGGCGCAGTTCGTCCTCGACCGCGTCCTCGAAGCCGCCCGCGCTCAGGGAGGAGTGGTGCTTGTCCACCTCGCGTTTGGCGAACATCCTCAGCAGGCGCTCGTACAGCTCCCCGTGGGAGAGGGTGTCCGGGGCCTGCCGCAGGGCGTTGCCCTTCGCGTCGTAGATGAGCAGCATCAGCAGCAGGAGGGGCTGCTCGGCCAGCTCGCGGTACCGCACGAGGACGTCGGTGGTGAGGGGGCCCGGGCCGGAGCCGGCGAACGCGCGGGAGTTGGCGCGGTTCCACACCTCCAGCATCCGGCCGATCTGGGCGTCGTCGAAGGGCTCCAGCCGCATCACCATGGAGCCGTCGGGGAAGCGGGCCCGGTCGGCCACCACCGTGCGGCTGGTGACGATCACCGCCGTCGGCTGTCCCAGCGCCTCCTGCTGGTGCTGGAACTCCTGGACCCGCTCCAGGTAGTCGGACCGGTCCACCCCGGTCGCCTGGAGGAGTTCGTCGAAGCCGTCCAGGATGACGACGGGCAGCGCCCCGTCCGCCGACTCCGCGAGCTCGCGCCAGGACACACGCGTGTGGAGCGTCGCGGCGAGTCCCTCCTCGATCTGCGCGTGGATGGGGGCGTTCGGCTGGACCGAGCGCAGCTCCACCCGGATCGGAAGGAAGTCGGCGGCCGGGAGGTGGGCCGCCAGCATCTCGGTGAACTTGGACTTTCCCGCGCCGGGGTGGCCCAGGATGACCGTGGGGACCTCCGTGGCGAGCGGGTGGACGAGGTGGGCGGCGATGACCGGCTGGAGGTCGCCGACCACGGGCAGCCTCTCCCACCACTCCTCGGAGGAGGGGGTGCCGCTGTGCACCGCGTAGGCGGCACGGCCCCGCGGCGGGATGTAGGCCTCCTCCAGAGGGGGCAGGGAGAGCCCCGCGGGGATCTCGTCCGAGCGCAGCACGGGCTGGCGCAGGACCGCCCGGTACCCGGCGGACAGCTCCCGCCTCCGGGCGTCCACCGCGCGGCGGGAGCCGATCTCCTCCAGGTACCGCCGCAGCTCCGCGAGTCCCGTCCCGACGGCCTCGCGCGTGTGCCCGTGCTCGGCCAGGTGCACCCACATCCCGAACTCCGGGATGTCGGCGGCGAGTCGGCGGTAGGACTCCCGGTACCGGCTGGAGGCGCACTCGGGGACTAGGTCCCGCATGCGTCTGAGGAGGGTGTGGTCCTCGGAGGTGATGCCGTGCCGCTCGGCCACCGCGAGCCCGGTCAGGGCCGCCGCGAAGTCCCTGAACAGGAAGTCCGAGAAGAAGCGTGGGGCCCAGCCCGGGCCCAGGGACATGGCCGGGTTGGACACGGAGTGCGCGAGGACGCGGTTCATCAGCTCGGTCTGCTCCTCCCTGGTGAACTCCAGGTCGGCCAGGGTGAAGGGGGCCTCCAGGGCGGTCAGGGACTCCTCCACGGCCTCGAAGAACGCGACGACCACCAAGATCTGGTGCGCCGCCTCGATCTTCTCCGTCCGAGACATGCGGCTCTCACCGCTGATCTTGTCCCGGATCCCCTCGATGGCCCGGCGTCCCCCGCTCACCAGCGCTCCCCGTATCCCGAAGAGGTCCGGCACCCCCACCAGTCCCAGGCCGCCGTCGGCCAGTCTCTCGGCGAGGCCCGTCACCTCCGAGTCGTTCTGGCCGAGGATCTTGAGCGCGTCCGCGTAGGTGAGCCGTTTCGCCATCGGGGCCTCTTCCGGTCAGGGGTGCACACACGGGTCGGACCCGGCGCCGGGGGAGGCACCGAGTCCGCAGGTCACAGGGTTTTCGGGATCGTGGGGTGTACGCGTGGTCCGGTGTCCGGGCCGGCTAGGGCAGCTCCCAGTTCACCAGCTCGGAGCTCTGCTCCTTGAGAAGCTCGTTGGCGCGGCTGAAGGGCTTGGAGCCGAAGAACCCGTTCTTGGCCGAGAGCGGGCTCGGGTGCGCGGACTCCACGCACGGCACACCCGGCATCATGGGCCGCAGGTTGCGGGCGTCGCGCCCCCACAGGATCCCCACCAGCGGTTTGTCCCGCTCGGCGAGCGCGCGGATGGCCTGCTCGGTGACGGCCTCCCAGCCCTTGCCCCGGTGCGATCCGGCCTTGCCCGGCTCCACCGTCAGCACCCTGTTGAGCAGCAGTACGCCCTGTTCGGTCCACGGGGTCAGGTCGCCGTTGGAGGGCATGGGAACCCCCAGGTCGTCGACCATCTCCTTGTAGATGTTGCGCAGGCTCGCGGGCAGGCGCACGTCCGGGGCGACCGAGAAGCTCAGACCCACCGCGTTGCCCGGGGTCGGGTAGGGGTCCTGACCCACGATGAGCACGCGCACGTCATCGAAGGGCTGCTGGAAGGCGCGCAGGACGTTCTCCCCGGCGGGAAGGTAGGTGCGGCCCTCCGCGACCTCCTGGCGGAGGAAATCGCCCATCGCGGCGATCTGCGGCGCGACCGGCTCCAGGGCCTCGGCCCAGCCGGCTTCCATGATTTCTTTCAGGTCCTTGGGCATGGCCAGAACACTAGCGCCACGGAGCGACATCCACGGCCGCTTCGGGCCTTCGGGGCGGCCCCGGAGCACGCGGCCTGTTCCACGCGACCGCCAGCAGGTTCGTTGACGTCCGGCGCGGAACCAATGCTCCACGAGTGCTGGGCCGCGGCGCCCCCGAACGGCTTCCCAGCGCCCTTCCAGGTGTCCAGGGTAGGGACCTTCCCGACCTCCGGGGCAATGACACGTCCCCTCCCATCGGGCTCGGAAGGTGTGATGTGGCCGCCTGCCCAGGCTAGCTTCCTGAACCACCTGTTCATGAGCACGTCGATGGCTTGTTCACTCGAGTCGGGCGTTCTCCCGTCAGCCACAGTCGACGTTGACCTCCACCGCGCTCATGGCCGGCTCGTCAACGGGGAGCGGCACCGGTTGGTCCATGTAGTTGAGTTCCAGGGGGTTGATGGTCATCGCCTCGGCCTCTTCGCGGGTCTCTCCGAAGCTCGCGATACCGGCTTCCACGCAGCAGAAGACGTAGTGGTCGTCTTCCCGGTAGACCACAACGGCCGGTTCGTGCTTCGCCACGGGGTGATCGCTCTCTTCTCGTCTACATCAGCTCCGAGCCTCAGAGAAGAACGAAGAGGCTGTAGACGAGAAAGGTTGAAACAATGGCGAGCCATATTTGTGTCGCAAGAGAAGATATAAGAATAAAGCGGTGCCCAGACTGAAGCCTGCGGTTGGCCGAGGTGATCCTGGACCGCTCTTTCTCGATGTGTTCCCGGAGTTCCTGCTGCTTCCTCTGTTTTGTTTCTTCTATGGATGCCAGATGTTCGTCGAATTTTTTGAGGACGGAGGCGGCGGACTGAGGTGAGAGGACGGCGGGTTCCGTTCCGGGCCGGGCGCCGGGGCCGCTCAGCCTTCCATAGACCTTGTGTTCGCAATCCCTGGTCGCGGCCAGTCTCCTCTGGGCGGCCTCACGGACGATGGAGAGCGTCGTACATTTTTCCTCCTCGATGAGATGGGCAGTCGCGGCACTGTCGGTTCCCAGGGCGATGCGCTCCTGCGCCCTCTTGCGAACCCGCATGAGCACAAAGAAATTGGGCGGGACCAGAAGGAGTGCCCAAATTATTGATGCAGCGCTGTCGGGCATTTTTCCCTGACCTTTTTCTGATGGGGGTCTGGTGTTTTGTGCTTTCGGGTGCGATCGGGGTCCCTTCGGAGATCTTACTTCTCTGGGGCCGAAGGTGGCTGGAGTTTGTGTCTCCTCGCGAGCTCCTCTGATTTATTGATTACTGCCGAGATGTAGTCCACGTCGTGGAGGCCTCGGTTCCGCCCGTTGGAACTCTGGGCGCGTTCCACCGCATCCCTGAGGATTCCAATACGTCCCGTGACAAATTCTTCCAGTCTCGCGTTCTCAAGGTGGCTCTCATGGTAATCGTCCATCCTTCTCCTCATGGACTCCAGGTCACCTACCTGTGGGTCTCCTATGTCGATCCTTCGTCGTTGACGGTTCTGCCATAGATGCATGGCCCAAAGGAGAATGGAGACCACGGTCAGTGCGATGAGGTGGGATGCCATGCTCATGTTCTGTCCTATCTTTTCAGGCATGCTGTCCCTGGAGGGGAGAGAAAAACTATTCCGTTGACGGTGCCGAGGGATATTCCTTGCTCAGTCGGCGAACCATCCTACGGGGTTGGTGTTACCAACCTCCATGGTCAGTACAGCTAGATCCGGGCACCGTGTTCTCCGGCCACGCCGATCTCCCGCTCGAGAAGGAAGACATGGTCAGGCGGGATATCGGTCTGTCCCATAGCGCCTGAGAACAGGCCGTGGCGCGGGGCCGGCGCAGAAGAACGGTGAGGTCACACCACCGAGTCGAGCGTTCAGCCCGTCCGCGCACCGGAGGCGGGTCTATCTCCGGGCGCGGTCCTGCCACTGGCGCAGGTGGGCACGGATGCGCTCCGCCGAGGCGCTCTGCGCGCCGTGCACACGCGTGTGGTGGACGAGCAGGGCGTGGTAGCGGCGCGCCGCCTCGGCGGGCCGACCCGAGTGGCCCAGATAGGCGGCCAGGTAGTGGCGGGCCCGCAGCGTGGACGGGTCGTCCTCGCCCAGCACCCGGGCCAGGTCCGGGACCAGTTCCTCCAACAGCTCCACCGACCGCTCCGGCTCACCGGCCTCGCCGACCTCGAAGGCCAGGTACAGCCGCGTGGTCAGCACCCGCTCGGCGTCCGGCCCGTGCAGGGCCACCAGGTCGGGGACCAGGTCCCCGTGCACCCGCGCGGCCAGCGCGTGGTCGCCCGCCCGGCCCGCGTTCGCCGCCAGGTAGTGGCGCACGGCCAGTGCCTCGGGGTGCCGGGTCCCGTGGAGGCGCACCAGGTCGGCCAGCAGCGCGTCCAGCCGCTCCACGGCCCGCCGGTGCTCCCCGCTCTTCCCGGTCAGGTAGGCCTCCCGGCGCCGGGCCCGCAGCGTGTCCGGGTGCTCGGGGCCGAACGTGGCCCGCAGCCGGGGCAGCAGCACGCGCAGCTTCCTGGCCGCCGCGGCGAACTGCCCGGCGTCGGCCGTGGCCCGGGCCCCGTCCACCAGGGCCAGCAGCCGCCCGGGGTCCTCCGGGCCGACCGTCTCCGGCCGGGTCGTGGCCACCCGGGTGTAGGGCCTCGTCGCGGGGACGGGGGAGGCAACGCCGGCGTGCGGTTCGGACCGGGGACGCGAGGGCCGGACGGGAGCGGGGGACAGGAAGGGGGCCAGCCGCTCCCGCACCTCCTCGGCGGTCGCGGGCCGCTCCTCCGGGCGCTTGGCCAGCATCGACCCCACCAGCTCGGACAGCGGCCCGGGCACCTCCGGGCGCAGCCGCGCGGCCGGGCGCGGAGCCTCCACCAGGTGCCGGTGCAGTACCGCCGGGGGATCCTCGGAGGCGAACGGCGGCTGCCCGGTCAGCAGTTGGTACAGGATCGCGCCCAGTGAGTACAGGTCGCCCGCACGCCCGACCTGCTCGCCGCGCACCTGCTCGGGCGACATGTACAGGGGGGTGCCGATCACCTGGCCGGTCTGGGTGATGCGGTGGCTCCGCGTGGCCGCCGTGAGCGCCGCGATCCCGAAGTCGAGCACCTTCACCGTGCCGCCCCCGGGCCCCTCCTCGACCACCATCAGATTGCCCGGCTTGACGTCGCGGTGCACGATCCCCGCCGCGTGCGCGGCGCCCAGCCCGGACGCGGCCTGGGAGACCAGGTCGGCGGCACGCGCAACCGGCATCGGCCCGCTCTCGCGCAGCACGGCCGTCAGCGGCCGCCCCGCCACCAGTTCCATCACCGCGTACACCGGACCGGGACCGGCGTGGGCCCCGTCGTACCCGAAGTCGTGCAGGATCACCACGTTGGGGTGGCCCGCCAGACGGGCGGTGAGCCGCGCCTCGCGGCGGAAACGGGCGGCCACCTCCTCCGAGCCGGCACGGCCCGCCCTGATCAGCTTGACCGCCACGGACCGGTCCAGGAGCTCGTCCACCGCACGCCAGACCTCACCCATGCCGCCCCTGCCCAGCTGGGAGAGCAGACGGTATCGGCCGCCAAGCACCCTTTCCTCGGCCACCGAAGCCCCTCACCGTCACGTCCGTGTTCGCGGCCGACCCGTGGCCGCTGTCGGCCGTCACGGTCGTACCGGGCGTAAGGGTACAGCCGTCCGCGTTAGTGTGGTCTTCCGCCCGAGGACCGAAACCCCCGAGTTCTGGGCCCTCGAACCCCTGCTCCCGTGTGGAAACGAGCGTCAGAGCCGTGAGCCTGAATCTCTACGTAGGTCCGGACTCCCAGCCGGACAAGTACCGTCTCGTCCGGTCGGTGGGGCGTGGTGGAGAGGCCACGCTCTACCTGGCCGAGGTGAGCCTGGCAGGACAGACCGAGCCGGTCGTGGTGAAGGTCCTCAACTCCGACGTGACCGCGAACGAGGAGCAGTTCGCCGAGCTGAGCGCGAAGTGGGGAGAGCAGGCCGAGCTGCTGCGCTTCATCAACAGGCTCGGGGTGGTCGGCGTCCGCGAGCACTTCGAGGGGGTGCCCGAGCACCCGGCCGACGGCGCGGGGGAGTACACCGACCGCGCCCTGTACCTGGTCATGAACTACGTACAGGGTGTGGACCTGCGCGACTGGCGGGCCGAACACGCGGTGGAGGGGCCGCGCGGCCAGCGCGAGGTGCTGCGCTACCTGGAGCAGATCGCCCTGGTGCTGGACATGCTGCACTCGGGCCGCGCCACCCCCTCCAGGCGTGTGGTGGTCCACGGCGACCTGTCGCCCGGCAACATCATGATCAGCGACGAGGGCCAGGCCACCCTGGTCGACTTCGGGCTGAGCCGGATCGCGGCCCGCCACATGACCGCCCGGCCCTGGTTCACCCCCGGCTACGCGGCCCCGGAGATCTTCAACGGCGAGTACTCGGCGGCGACCGACCGCTACGCCTTCGGCGCCATCGCCTTCTTCGCCCTGACCGGCGAGGACCCGCCGCCCGCGCCCGAGCAGCTGCGCGAGCGCTTCGGCGCGCTGCCGCTGGTGGCGGGTGCCGGCGAGCGCCAGCGCGGGCTGGTCATGTCCATGTTCTCCGCCGAGCCGGGGGAGCGGCCCGAGACCTCCGACTGGATCCGGGCACTGCGCTCCCTGGCCACCTCGGTGCCGTGGACGGGACCGGTGTCCGAACCTGGCGGCGGCGCCCTCGCCGCGGCCGAGGGGCCCGGGCCCACCGCGCCGCCGTCGGAGGAGGCCGCCGCGGGAGCCCCTTCCCCTCCGCTGGGCGACCGGGTGTCCGGCCCGCCGCCGGAGAGCGCCCCGGTGCCCGGCGCAGAGAGCATGCCCCCGCGCCCGGTCGGCGGGATGCGCGGCCGGCCCAGCCAGGTGGTGCCGCCCACCAGCGGTCCCCAGGACGCGGGTCCCGCCGGTCCGCCTCCGGGGAAGGCCGGGCCCCAGACGGATGGGCGGGCTCCGGGCGGGCCGCGCCCGGGGCCGCAGGCCCGGCCCCCGTTCCGGGGAGCGCCCCCGCGGGGCCCGGCGCCCCAGCAGCCGCCGGCACCCGGCGCTCCGGCGCCCGCCGCCGTGTACTCCGGCCCGGCCGGTCCGGGGCGGTTCGCGCACGCCGGGCCGCAGCCCGGATGGAACGGCTCCTCCCAGCCCGGCGCCGGCGGGGCCCTCCCGCACGCCGCCGCGCGGGGCACGGCGTCAGCGGAGGCCGGGAAGCCCGGAAGGCGCAGGTCGCGCAAGCCCGTGCTCATCGGGCTGGCGATCTTCGGAGTGCTGTGCGTCATCGCGGGGGCGACGGGCACCTACGTGGTCATGGACCGCTTCGCGCCGACCACCACCGCCGCCGCCGGGGACACGGGCGGGGACACCGCCGGCGCCGCCCCGGAGGCCGCCGAGGACCCCGTCCGGGACTCGGTCCCCGAGGAGGAGGAACCCCCGGCGGGGGAGTCCGACGCGCCGGCCTCGCCCGAGGGCGCCGGGTCGGAGTCCACCCTGCTGACCCAGATGGAGGTCGTCGACGAGGAGTCCATGAACTACTGGCGTCCCGAGACCGGCCGCGCGGAACTCGACGGGGAGTCCTACAGCCGCGCCATCGTCTCCGGTTTCTGCGCCGATCACAGCTCCGAGTGCACGGGCTGGATCGACTACAACCTCGGCCGCGACTGGACGACGTTCACCTCCACCCTCGGCGTCGACGACACCTCCAACGCCGGCGCCACCACCACCTTCACCGTGCATGTGGACGGCGAGGCCAAGGTCACCGAGACCCTGCGCCTGGGCGAGATGATGGATGTCGAGGTCGACGTCTCCCACGCCCTGCGCCTGCGCCTGGAAGTGGAGAGCGACGACCAGGGCATCTATCCGGTCTGGGCCGATCCCATGCTCAGCAAGGGCTGAGGTCCCGGGGCTGCCGGACGGGGCGGCGCCCCGCGGCCGGGCAGGCCTCGGGGCGCCGCTGCTGCTCTGGTGGGGGGACGGTGCGGGGGAGGGGCCGTGGGGGGGCGTTCGCTGGACGGGCGGGCCGCTCCGCGCTACTCGGCGCGCCAGCCTCCCTGACGGGTGCTCAGGTTCAGCGCGGTGGTCACCAGCGGCACGTGGCTGAAGGCCTGGGGGAAGTTGCCGACCTGCCGGTTCTCGCGAGGGTCCCACTCCTCGGCCAGCAGGCCCACGTCGTTGCGCAGCGACAGCAGCCGTTCGAACAGCTCGCGGGCCTCGTCCTGGCGGCCGATGGACAGCAGCGCGTTGGCCATCCAGAAGCTGCACGCGAGGAAGGCGCCCTCGTCGCCGGGCAGCTTGTCCGCGGAGCTGTCCAGGTCGGTGCGGTAGCGCAGCACGAACCCGTCCACCATGAGGTCCTTGCGGATCGCCTCGATGGTGCCGACCACGCGCGGGTCGTCGTAGGGCAGGAAGCCCACCTCGGGGATGAGCAGCAGGGCGGCGTCCAGCTCCTTGCTGCCGTAGTACTGCGTGAAGGAGTTGCGCTGGGGGTCGTAGCCGTACTCGCACACCTCGGCGTGGATGGTGTCGCGCAGGGCCTTCCAGCGTTCGATGGGGCCCTCCTTGCCGAACTCCTCGATACTGCGCACCGCCCGGTCGGCGGCCACCCAGGCCATCACCTTGGAGTGCACGAAGTGCTGGCGCGGACCGCGCACCTCCCACAGGCCCTCGTCCGGCTCGTCCCAGCACCACTCCAGATAGTTGACCAGGGAGCGCTGCAGCCCCCACAGGTAGTCGCCGCCGCGGATGTTGTGGCGGCGGGCCAGGTGCAGCACGTCCATGACCTCGCCGTAGACGTCCAGCTGGTACTGGCCCACGGCGGCGTTGCCGATCCGGACCGGGCGGGAGGCCTCGTAGCCCGGCAGCCAATCGGCCTCCCACTCGGTGAGCCTGCGTTCACCGCGGATGCCGTACATGATCTGCATGAGCTGGGGTTCACCCGCGACCGCGCGTACCAGCCACTCGCGCCAGGCCAGCGCCTCGTCCTTGTACCCGGAGCGGATCAGCGCCTCCAGGGTGATGGTGGCGTCGCGCAGCCAGCAGTAGCGGTAGTCCCAGTTGCGCACCCCGCCGAGCTCCTCGGGCAGGGAGGTGGTGGGCGCGGCGACGATGCCGCCGGTGGGGCGGTAGGTGAGGGCCTTGAGCACGATGAGGGAGCGGATGACCGCCTCGCGGTAGGGGCCCTCGTAGGTGCACTGGTTCACCCACTTCTCCCAGAACCGCTCGGTGCGGGAGAGCGCTTTCTCGGCGTCGAGGTGGTCGGACTCCTCCACCTGGGAGGGGTGCCAGGTCATCACGAACGGAACACGCTGGCCGGCGGTGACGGTGAAGGTGGCGTCGTGGGTGAAGTTGTGGCCCTGGAGGGGGACGGGGCTGCTCAGCCAGACGGAGTCGGGGCCCGCGATGGCCACCAGCTCGGTGCCGGCGCGGTGCACCCACGGAACGACGTGGCCGTAGTCGAAGCGGATGCGCATGGTGGTCTCCATGCACACCGAGCCCGTCAGCCCCTCGACGATGCGCACGATGTGCGGGGCGCCGCCGCGCGGCGGCATGAAGTCGATGACCCGGACGGAACCGTCGCCGGTGTCCCACTCCGACTCCAGGATGAGCGTGTCGCCCCGGTAGCGGCGGCGGGTGGCGCGGGGGTCGCCCTCGGCGGGCCGCAGGGTCCAGCTGCCGTTCTGGTCGTCGCCCAGCATCGCGGCGAAGCACGCGGAGGAGTCGAAGTCGGGAAGGCACGCCCAGTCGATGGAACCGTCACGCCCGACCAGCGCGGCGGTCTGCATGTCGCCGATCATTGCGTAGTCCTCAATCCAGCCGGGCACGCGGCTCACCCCCATCACGTCGTCATGGTTCCTGCGGTCGGCGCCTCGCGGGACGGCACCGCGTCCTCGCGATCCGGCGCGCGCACGCCCGTGCGCACGCTCCACCGGGGTCCTCCCACCCAGCCCGCCACCGGGAGCGGACCCGTGGTCGGGAAGGGGCGCCGTTCGGGCCACGTTCTGCCTCCGCACCAGCCGCCGCTGCCTTCCACCCGGTTATGTGCCCAGGTGAGGGCAGGCGAAAAGGCCGGTACCCAGGAACCGTCCCGAACACGGTCCTTTCCGTGCACCGCGCCCCCATCCTCCCCTCTCCGAAGGGGCGGGCGCCACCCGCACTTGCACGTGCATTGGAATGTGCAGGGAGATATGTGGGGAAATGGGGGAAATTGTCAGATCAGAAGTTACGACGCGGTGATCAATATTCGGTCACACGGCTGCTTCCGGCCAGCGAGAGCACGGTGACCAGACGACCGGAACCCCGACGGCGTAGGCGATCCCGCAGAACCGGGCACGTGCCGGGGAGGCGGCGGACGGAGGGGAGGACGTCGAGGGGGCGGTCCGCCGGGGGCTACCGGGCGTCCGCGAGCCCGGTGGTCTCGGGAGCCCGGTCGGGCATGCGCATCAGGGGCAGGAACACCTGGGCCAGCGGGCCGATCGCCACCGCGAACACCAGGGTCCCCACGCCCACCGTCCCACCCAGGAGGAAGCCGGTGGCCACGACGCCCGCCTCGACCGCGGTCCGCGCCAGGCGCACCGACCACCCTCGCGCGGCCAGGCCGGTCATCAGCCCGTCCCGGGGGCCCGGGCCCAACTGGGCACCGATGTAGCACCCGGTCGCGATCGCGCACACCACGACCCCGAGTCCCAGCAGAGCCACCCGCACCGGCAACGAGTCGGTCTCGGGCAGCAGCCACAGGAACAGGTCCACCGTCATGCCCACCACGACCACGTTGCTCAGCGTGCCCAGGCCCGGCTTCTGCCGCAGGGGGATCCACAGCAGCATCAGCATCGCGCCGACCAGCACGCTCCACGTGCCGATGGACAGCCCGGTCTGGCGGGACAGGCCCTGGTGCAGCACGTCCCAGGGCATCGCGCCCAGTCCGGCGTGGACGAGCAGGGCGCCGCTCAGGCCGTAGAGGGTCAGGCCCGTGTACAGCCGGACCAGGCGGCGCAGCCGGGGCCGGGGGAGGGCCGGGGTGAGCAGCACCCGCCCCAGGAGGCCGGCGGCCGCGTCGCGGAGGGGGCGGGGCTGTGCGTCCACGGGGGTTCCCTTCATACCTGGGATCATCGGATGAGGCCCCGCGCGAAGGGCACGGGGCCGGAGCACGGGGCCACCGGGATCCGGCGGGGGGAGCCACCTGGGTATCGTGGCGGATGTGGCGCTGGGAATGAAGTGCCAATCGAGGGCAAGTGGCCTGGTTCGCGACGCGGCGGTGGGAGACGGCATGGCGAGACAGAGCGGTCACCGCGCGTCGGAGCGCTCCGGGAGCGGCACCCGGAGGATCAACGGCCGCCTCCTGGCCCGCCTCATCGGAGAGGCGCCCGTGGAGCGTCCCTACTACCTGGCCATCGCCCACTCCGTCAGCGGCCTGGTCCTGGACGGGCGGGTCCCCAGCAACACCCGGCTGCCCGCCGAACGCGACCTGGCCACCGCCCTCGGGGTCAGCCGCAACACCGTGACCGCCGCCTACGCCTGGCTGCGCGACAACCGGTTCCTGGAGAGCAGGCAGGGCGCGGGCAGCTGGACCGTCCTGCCGGGCTCCGCCACCGGCGAGCCCTCGCCGTTCGCCCCCGCCGCCGAGCACATCGACCTGGGCGTGGCCGCACCCCCGGCCGTGGAGGGGCTGCGCGCCGCCGCGATGCGGGCCGCCGAGCAGCTCTCCGCGCACGTGGGCGGACTGGGCTACCACCCCTACGGCCTGCCCGAGCTGCGGCACGCCATCGCCCGCCGCTACGTGGAGCGCGGGCTGCCCACCACCCCCGAGCAGATCTTCGTCACCAACGGCGCGCAGCAGGGCATCGCACTGGCCCTGGACCTGCTCGTGCAGCCCGGCGACGAGGTGCTGATGGAGTCGCCCACCTACCCGCACGCGCTGGACGCCGTCCGCCGCGGCGGGGCCCGGATCCGCACCGTCGGGGTGACGCCGCAGGGCTGGGACATGGAGTACCTCGTCGACGCGTTCCGCCAGTGGAAGCCCGGCCTGGCCTACCTCATCCCCGACTTCCAGAACCCCACCGGCGCCCTGATGAACGACGAGGAGCGCCGAGTCCTGGTGCGCGAGGCGCGCCGGGCGGAGAGCCACCTGATCGTCGACGAGTCGGTCACGGAACTGGCCATCGACTCCGGTGACCTTCCCACGCCGGTGGCCGCCTACGACACCGACGGCCGGGTGCTGACGGTGGGCTCGGTGGCCAAGCTGCTGTGGGGCGGCCTGCGGGTGGGGTGGGTGCGCACCACACCGCCGATGGTGTCCCGCCTGATGGCCGCCAGGCAGCGCTTCGACCTGGCGGGGGCGGTACTGGACCAGCTCACCGCCACCCACCTGCTCGCCGACGTGATGCGCATCCGCGCCGAGCGCAGCCGCCAGTTGCGTCGCAACCGCGACGCGCTGCTGTACGCGCTGCGGGAGCGGTTGCCCGACTGGAGGCCCAGCGTGCCCGGAGGCGGGCTGGTGCTGTGGACGACGCTGCCCCAGCCCGTGGCCGGTGCGCTGTCCACGGCCGCCGTCCGGCACGGGGTGCACCCGGCGGCCGGGCCGGTGTTCGGGGCCGACGGAACCCTGGAGCGCTACCTGCGCCTGTCCTACACCCAGCCGCCGGACGTGCTCGCCGACGCCGTGGACCGCCTGGCCGCCGCCTACGCCGAAACCCTGGCCCACCCGGTGCAACCCCGGGGGCAGCTGTACGTGTGACCCCCGGCCGGTGCCGCACCGCTTCGCCCCGGGCCGCGCCGGACGCGAGGGAGGCGGAAGGGCGGACACGGAGCGCTCCGACGCGCCCGCCGCGCCGCGCGGAAGCCGACGGCGCCCTCAGGCCTCCTTCGCGGGCGCGGCGAACCGCCGTGCGAAGCGGACCACCTCGCCGAGCACCTCATCCCGGTTGGTCTCGTTGAACACCTCGTGCCGGGCGCCGGGGAAGACCCGCGCGGTGAAGTCCTCGCCCATGATCGAGGTGATGCCCGCCTTCGTGCCCTCCAGGGGCACCAGCCGGTCGTCGGCCCCGTGCACCCACAGCAGCGGCAGCGGGCCCACGCTGCCGGAGGCGAGGCCCCGCTCCATCTCGGTGAGCATGGCGTTCACCGTGGTGCGCTTGAAGGGACCGTGCCAGACCAGCTCGTCGTCCACGTACGCCTCGCCCACGGCGGGGTCGCGCGAGAGCGTGGACGGGTCGATGGGGACGTCGGGGATCTCCTCGGCGGCGGCGAGCTGCTCCAGGGCGGCCCACCGTCCCAGCACGGGACCGGAGAGCACCAGGGCCCGGAGCTCCTCGGGGTGGGTCTGGGCGTAGCGGGAGGCGATCAGTCCGCCCATGGAGTGGCCGATGAGCACCAGCGGCAGCGACCGGTAGGCCGTGCGCGCCTGGGTGATGACCCGGTGCACGTCCTCGACCACGTCCGCGTAGTCCTCGATCAGCACCCGCTCGCCGGAGGAGCGCCCGTGCCCCCGGTGGTCGGCGCCGTAGACCACCGCGCCCGCCGCGACCAGGTCCTCGGCCACCTGCTGGTACCGTCCCAGGTGCTCGCCGTAGCCGTGGACCAGCACCGCCAGCCAGGTCGGCTCGTCCCCGGCCGGGGCCCACGCCCGCGCCGCCAGCCTCCCCGAACCGTCGGGTCCGCCCGCCAGGGCCCACTCGCGTGTGGTGATCACCGTGTCCCGCCTCTCTTGCCCGCGGCTTCCTCTGCGACGGCCGGGACCGTCCGCGACCGTCCCCGGAACCCTACGGTGCGGCGGGGCGGGTACGCATGGGGGCGTTGTTGGGTTTTCCTACAAGCCCGGAGCGGTCGGAGGCGGGTCGGCGGGGTCTCCGTGCATCGGGGGAGTAACGATCGTGCCCGTATGCGTGCGTGAACGCCGCGGGTGCCGACGACGTCTCGTGTTGAGCAACGAATGACGCCATATGGTGTGTACGCAAATACACATTGTCAAAGGGGGATCTTCTACGCTTATTCGTGGGTATCTTCCGGGCAGATGCCTCTGTGCACGACCGCCCGGTAACTCGGACTGGAGAGGGTGACGCCCGTGCTGGCCGACTCCTATGGGCGAGTGGCGACCGATCTGCGGGTCTCACTCACCGACCGCTGCAACCTCAGGTGCACCTACTGCATGCCGCCGGAGGGGCTGGAGTGGCTGCCCAAGCCGGAACTGCTCACCGACGACGAACTCCTCCGCCTGGTCCGCATCGGCGTGACCCGCCTCGGCATCACCGAGGTGCGCTTCACCGGAGGCGAACCCCTGCTCCGCCGCGGCCTGCCCGGCCTCATCGCCGGGACGACCGAGCTGCGGCCCCGGCCCCACACCGCCCTGACCACCAACGGCATCGGGCTGGCCCGGATGGCCCCCGCCCTGGCCGAGGCCGGCCTCGACCGCGTCAACGTCTCCCTCGACACCCTCCGGCCGGACGTGTTCGAGACCCTGGCGCGCCGCCGCCGGCTCAACGACGTCCTCGACGGCCTGGCGGGCGCCGCCGAGGCCGGACTCACCCCGGTCAAGGTCAACGCCGTCCTGATGCGCGGCGTCAACGACGACGAGGCCGCCGACCTCCTGCGCTTTTGCATCGAGCGGGGCTACGAGCTGCGCTTCATCGAGCAGATGCCACTGGATGCCCAGCACGGCTGGCGGCGCGACACCATGATCACCGCCGAGGAGATCCTCGCCGGCCTCGAAGCCGAGTTCACCCTGGACGCGGCCGACGGCGAGACGCGCGGCAGCGCGCCCGCCGAGCTCTTCCACGTGCGCGGCGCCCGCTTCCCCGACGGGGAGCAGGCCACCGTCGGCGTCATCGGCTCGGTCACCCGTCCCTTCTGCGGGGCCTGCGACCGGGTCCGCCTCACCGCTGACGGACAGGTGCGCAACTGCCTGTTCGCCCGGGAGGAGTCCGACCTGCGCGCCCTGCTGCGGGGCGGCGCCACCGACGAGGAGATCGCCCGGAGCTGGACCGCCGCCGTGGCCACCAAGCTGCCCGGGCACGGCATCAACGACCCCAGCTTCCTGCAGCCGTCCAGGCCCATGTCCGCGATCGGAGGCTGACCCCGTACCGTCCGCCGGTGCGGCCCGGCGCGTCGCCGGGCCGCACCGCGGCGCGTTCCACGCCACGGGTACGTTCCACGCGATCCCGGGTACGCACAAAACACGTTGCACACCCCGCTCCACTCTGGCTTGATGTTCCGGCGGGCACGTCCGCTGACGTGCCTTCCGAGAACGACGCACAGGCCTGGTCCGGAAAGGGAGGTGGCCTGTCATGCCCTACACCGAGGTTCCCGGGGAACGCGTTCCCATCCGCATGTGGGCCGCGCCCGACGAGGTCGAGACCGCGGCGATGGAACAGCTGCGCAACGTCACCCGCGTGCCGTGGGTGCACGGCCTGGCCGTCATGCCGGACGTGCACTACGGCAAGGGCGCGACGGTCGGCTCGGTCATCGCCATGCGCGACGCCGTCAGCCCCGCCGCCGTCGGGGTCGACATCGGCTGCGGGATGACCGCCGTGCGCACCGACCTGGCCGCCGAGCGCCTGCCCGACGACCTGGGGCGGCTGCGCTCCGCCCTGGAGGCCGTCGTTCCGGTCGGCTTCCACGCCCACGACGAACCGGTCGACCCCGCCACCGTCCCCGCCCTGCGCAGCACGGACTGGGACGCGTTCTGGGCCGGGTTCGACCGCCTCGCCGACGCCGTCCACTTCCGCCGCACCAGGGCCCTGCGCCAGATGGGCACCCTCGGGGGCGGCAACCACTTCCTGGAGGTGTGCCTGGACGACGACGGCGCCGTGTGGCTGGTGCTGCACTCCGGGTCGCGCAACATCGGCAAGGAACTGGCCGAGCACCACATCGGGCAGGCCCGGAAGCTGCCGCACAACCAGGACCTGCCCGACCGGGATCTGGCGGTGTTCGTCAGCGGCACCCCGGAGATGGAGGCCTACCGCCGCGACCTGTTCTGGGCCCAGGAGTACGCGCGGCGCAACCGCGACGTGATGATGGGCCTGGCCTGCCGCGCCGTGGCCGAGCAGGTCCCGGGCACCCGCTTCGTGCAGTGGATCTCCTGCCACCACAACTACGTGGCCGAGGAGTCCTACGACGGCGTGGACGTGCTCGTGACCCGCAAGGGCGCCATCCGCGCGGGGAGGGGCGACCTGGGGATCATCCCCGGGAGCATGGCCACGGGGACCTACATCGTGCGCGGCCTGGGCAACCCCGCCTCGTTCAACTCCGCCTCGCACGGGGCGGGACGCCGGATGAGCCGGAACAAGGCCCGCAAGACCTTCACCGCGGCCGACCTGGCCGAACAGACCAGGGGCGTGGAGTGCCGCAAGGACCCGGGTGTCGTGGACGAGATCCCGGCCGCCTACAAGGACCTGGAGTCGGTGATCGAGGCCCAGACCGACCTGGTCGAGGTGGTCGCCCACCTGCGCCAGGTGGTGTGCGTCAAGGGCTGACGCGGCGGGCCGGCGGCGGCCTCCGCCGGCCTGCGTAACCTTCTTCCCATGGGACACCGACACCCGAGCAAGCTCAAGAACCCCGAGGTGAGCCACGCACGGGCCCGATGGCTGCTGAGGGCCGAACTGGACGGCTGCGAGGCGTGCCAGCGGGAGGGCGACCGCGACGCTCTGACCGACCTCGCCTCCGGCGGGGTGTTCGACTCGCTCCTGACCGGGTTCGTCCTGGCGCGCACCCAGCAGTGGTACTCGCCGAGCCGGCCGGTCCAGTACCCGGCCACGGTGTACCGCATCGCGCCCATCGACGAACGCGACTTCTGGCGGGAGCCCACCCAGCACTGCATGCGGGTGTGCACGGTCCAGGGGCCCCGAGGCGCCAGCGTGGACACCGCGCCCGCGCTCAAGGAACTGCGGCTGATGTCGATGGAGGACCGCGGGTTCGTCCTGGACGACGTGGTCGACGGACTGGCCGAGACGGAGGGGTGAGCGACGTGGTCCGCAGAGTGGGCAGGCCCCTGGACGCGGTCGTGCTGGCCGGGGGAGAGGGACGCCGCATGGGCGGCGCCGACAAACCGGGGCTGGCCGTGGCCGGACGGACCCTGCTGGAACGGGTCACCGACGCGGTCCGCGCCCACAACGCCGGCGCGGACCCTCCCCGCGGCGCCGGGAGCGCTGCGGCCGCCGGCCCGGAGGGCACCGGGGGCGGCCGTGGGGAGGCCGGTGAGGGCGCCGGCGGGGGCCGGATCATCGTGGTCGGCCCGCGCCGGGAGAGCCCCCGCGCGCTCTACGTCCGCGAGGACCCGCCCGGCTCGGGACCGGTGCCCGCCCTGCGCGCCGGACTGGCGCACGTGCGGGCCCCCTGGTTCGCGCTGCTCGCCGCCGACCTGCCCCACCTGGACACCGGTCACCTGGCGGCCCTCACCGAGGCGCCGGAGGAGGGTGACACGGGCGCGGTGTTCGTGGACTCCACCGGGCACGAGCAGTGGCTCACCGGGGTGTGGCGCACCGACGCCGTCCGCTCCGCGCTCACCGGCTACCGGGGCCGGTCCCTGTACCGCCTGCTCGGCCCCCTCCGGCCCCGTGCGGTACGGCCCGCCGACGACCTGGCCGTGTCCGACTGCGACACCCCCGACGACCTCGCCCGCGCCCGCCGCCTGCTGGATCCCCCGGCCGTCTGACCCGGGCCGCCGCCTGCCGGACACCGGCACGGCGGGCTCCCCGCGGCCTCGGCCACGAGGCGGTGCGTGTGCGGGCCTGGCGGACGGCCGCGGAGTAGGGCGCCTTCCGGAAGGGGCGGGGACGGCGAGGAACCGACCCCTCGCCGCCCCGCCCCGGGCGGCGGTCCCTCAGCCCCCGAACTCGTCCATGGGCGTGGTCTCACGCAGGAACCCGCGCATGCCCAGGAAGTTGGACAGGTACTCCCGGTGCTCGTCGCAGGCCACCCACACCTTGCGCCGGTCGGGGGTGTGCAGCTTGGGGTTGTTCCACACCAGTGCCCACGTCGCCTCGGCACGGCATCCGCGCCGCGAGCAGCGCGGTCGAACGTCCGGTTTATCCAATGCTGACCCCCCGGTCCAGGAAATGGTCCCCATGGTAAAGCCACGGGCATGATCCGGTCTTCTCCGCTGGTCGGCCAGAAGGCGACCGGGGCCGGACACAAGGCGACGCCGGGTGGCTACGGGGGCAAACCACCCGGCGTCGCAGGCGATGTTCCGACGGGGGCTCAAAACATCGCGCCCGCGCTTCGACGGGGGACCGAAGCGCTAGAACCCAATGTACACCGATGCCCCCCGGTGTACGTCAAGAGTCAGTTACAACGTTGTCTCGGGAGAGTCCCGCCAATGCAGGGCCTTAGGTCCCAGTTCGGGACTCATCCGGCATTTTGCCCACAACATATGTCCCTCTACTCCAGCGAACAACACACATTTCCTGGGTCAAAGGAGTCCCATGCGTCTCCTCGGTCTCTGCCGACGCACGGTAAAGGGTTCGGCCCCGTGCGCCCGGCACCGGCCGGGCGCACGGGGGGCGCTCCGTGTGGCCGTGTGGGATTGCGGGGAGAGCAGGAGGCGGGGGTCGCGCCGCGCGCGACCGTGTACACGACTACGCAGGGGGTCCCACATGTCCCACCACACCTACCGCGTCACGGAGATCGTCGGCACCTCGCCGCAGGGGATCGACCAGGCCATCCGTAACGGCATCGACCGCGCCTCGGCCACGCTGCGCGACCTCGACTGGTTCGAGGTCACCGAGATCCGGGGGCACATCGAGGAGGGCAACGTCGCGCACTTCCAGGTGGGCCTCAAGGTGGGGTTCCGCCTGGAGGACTGAGGGGGCCGCGGGCCGGAGACCGCCGCCATACCGGCCGGCGGCATCCGGCCCCGCCGGAACGTGTCCGTCGGACGCGTCCCGGCCTCCGCCGCGCCCGCCCCTCGTCACAGGCCTAGCCCTCCTTGTCGGAGGTCTCCAGGCCGCGCTGCACGTCCACGTGTACGTGGTCCAGATGCCTCAGGATCTCGTTGTCCGGATCGGCGGCCTCGTAGTGGCGCCACCCCAGTGACGGGTAGGTCGTGCTCCAGATCCTGTCGTCGAAGATGATCACGTCGATCTCGTAGTCCGGGGCGTGCGCGATCAGCCAGTGCGCCATCACCCAGCCCTCACGCCGGTTCTCCTCGTTGACCGGCCGGTAGAAGATGTCGATCGCCCGGCCGTCGTAGTGGGCGGAGTCCTCACCGTGTCCGCTGTCGTAGCCGCCCGGGTGGTAGCCGCCCAGGCTCAGGTCGGAGAAGTGCTCGTCCAGGCCGTCCTTGAGGCGCTGGGCGCGCGCGGTCAGGCCAGAGGGCTCCAGCTCCTCCTGGACCGCCAGCTCGGGGTTCTTGGTGGACCTGCAGGTCAGCGAGGGTCCGGCGTCCTCCACGGGCCCCTCCTCCAGGAGGGCCGTCACGGCGTCGGGGATGTCGCTGGTGTCGGGCGCCCCGATCGGGGCGCTGTCGCCCTGCATGGCGACGGCGGCCGCGGTGGTGGCCCGCCGGGCCTGGTCGCGGTCCAGCCGGACCTGCTCCTCGCCCGTCCACACCGCGCAGTCGGGGCCCCAGGGAGCCGACATGGGGAAGACGTCGGTGCGGGCCAGCCAGCGGACGCCCACGACGGTGACGATCCCCAGCACGGCCAGGACGGCCACGGCGATGACCGGACCGGACCACCGGCGCTTGGGCCGCACGGCTCTGTGTGTCATGCCCCTTGCTCCTCCACGTTCGTGTCGGGCGGCGCTCGTCGACCGCCGACGCGGGCTTCAGAGTGATCAACTCCTACATAATTCACCAGATTTCAGACACTACGGGCATCTTTCCCACATCGGAGTCCGATGACCGTCCTCTGAGTCGTTGACCAGGGACGGTGCGTCGACCGCCGAATCGGTCACAGGGCGGGCAGGACGACCGACCACAGGACGAACAGGCCGCCGAGAACCAGGGTCAGCGCCCAGATCCGGTCCATGGTGACCCCGCGCCAGCGCAGCGCGTGCACCCCCAGGAAGTCGTGGGCGATCAGCGCGGCGACTCCCGCCGCGGCCAGCATCGCCACCGTGTGCACCCCGGTGGCGGTCAGGCCGAGCAGCGTCGCGTCCCACAGGCTCCACGTCTCCGCGGCGGCCGCGGCGCCCTCCTGGGCCGGTGCCTCCCCGGTCCCGGCGGGGGCGCCGGCCCCGGTGCCGGCGACCGCGTGCTCCTCCGCCCCCTCCGTCGGCCGGTCCGCCGCGCCGTGCGCTCCGTGCCCGCCGGAGTGCGTGTGCGCGAGCCGCCCCGAGAGCACGGGCATCAGCATCAGACCCGCGCCGTGCGCCGACGACATCAGGAACGACCACGCGGTCAGCTGCCACAGCGGCAGCCGCACCTCGCGCCAGTGGAAGTGCCGGCGCGACAGCAGCATCACCAGCCCCACGAGGACGATCACCGTGCCGCCCGCCACCGGGAAGAGCACCGAGGCGGTGGCCGAGCCGGTGACGGTGATGGCCACGGCCGCCACCCCGACACTGCCGGCGTGCCCGGCGGCGACGGCGGGCAGTGAGCGCAGCACCTCGGTCCGGCCGCCCTCCTGGAGGCCGCGGGTCACGGCCAGTAGCCAGCCCATGCCCGGGTGCAGGCCGTGGAAGGCGCCCAACGCGACGAGGGTCCAGATCTGCGCGGGGGTCACGGCGTCAGGGTCACACGGCCCCGGGAGGGCCGCAACAGACCGAACCCCCTCTGACCGACACCGGTCAGAGGGGGTTTCGCTCCGGCTCCGCGGGGGCAGCCGTGCCCGGGGCCCGGGTCAGCGCAGGATCAGGGGCACAGGGCGTCCAGGGCGGTGGGCTCATCGCCCACCTGGCGGCCCGGCTCGTCGGGCTCCTCCTCGTCCAGGCCGGTGTACTCCTGCCACTCGGTGAGCCCGTCGTCCCCGCTCTCCTCCCCGGCGGGCCCGGTCGGCCCGTCGGACGCCTCCTCGGACGGGGTGCCGGAGGCCTCGTCCGTCGGAGCGCCGTCCCCGGCCTCCTCCCCGGCGATGGCCTCGGCGACCAGCTCCTTGACCGCCTCCCAGTCGGGGGCGGCGGTGTTGACCTGGGGCGGCGACAGCTGGAGTGTGCTCATCTCGCCCTTGTCGGTGACCATGTCGCCCAGCTCGACGAACGCGGGGACCTTGGCCTGGGGGATGTCGGTGCTCAGGGTGCGCTCGGTGGCGCCCGCCAGCTTGCGGTAGCTGGTCAGGATGGTCGTCGGCTCGACCTGCTCGGCGACGTACTTGAGCAGGCAGCCCTGGCGGCCCATCCGGCCGTAGTCGTCGCTGTTGGTCCGGGAGCGGCCGTACCAGAGGGCGTCGTGGCCGTTGAGGCGGCGCAGGCCCGGCTCCAGCACCCCGCCGTGCACGCCGTAGGGGATCGGCTCCTCGATGAGCACCTCCACGCCGCCGATGGCGTCGATCAGGTCGCGGAAGCCCATCATGTCGACCATGGCGTAGTAGCCGATGTCCAGGCCGACGTTGTACCCGATCACCTTCTTGAGGGTGTCGGCGGCGGGGTCGGCCGCGGTCGGCCTGAGGGCCAGCGTCTCGGGCTCCTCGGCGACCGTCTGGTACACCTCGTTGAGCAGCAGGTCGAAGCCGTACGGCTCGGGGTAGCGCTCGGCCAGGGCGCTGCCCTCGGGGAACTGGACGTTCTCCAGGTTGCGCGGCAGGCCCACCAGCACGGTGTCGCCGGTGCTGGTGTCCATGCTGGCGATCATCATGCTGTCGGTGCGCACGCCGTAGCGGTTGTCCGCCGAGTCCGAGCCGAGCAGCAGCACGTTGACCCGCTCCTGACCGTTCCAGGGGTCGGCCTCGTCGTGCGGCGGCTGGAGGGGGTCCTCCTCGGCCTGGAACACGTTGTTGAGCGTCTGGTAGGCGGTGTAGCCGCCGTGCAGGGCCAGCGCGGAGGGCACGGCGACGGGCACGCACAGCAGCAGGACCACGGCGGCGCCGAGCACCCGCGAGCCCCGGGAGGTACCGGCGGGCCTGGTGATCACCCACGAGTGCACGATCACGGTCAGCCACAGCACCGCCACACCGAACACCACGCCCATGGCGCCCAGCAACCACCGGCTCTGCAGGGCCATGGTGGCCACCAGGGTCATGGCCCCCTTCTCGTCGGCGCCCAGCCGCCAGCCCCACACGGCCAGGGCCAGGAACACGGACAGGTACAGGCCCAGGATCACCGTGCCCGCGATCCTGCGGCGCATCCGCAGGTGTGCCAGGCCCGGCAGGGGGACCGACGCCGCGGTCCACAGCAGCGCCCGGCCCGTACTGGGGCGAGACGGCGCCCCGTCCCGCTCATCGTCCTCCGCTGCCACCGGTGGTTCCTCTCCAGCCGCGGGGCTGTTCGCCCCGTTTTCTCCGTCGTCCCCGCCGCGGTCACCGAGCGGTGCCTGGGGTCGGAAATGTCCGAAACCCCCGTTATGTACACGCCTGGGGAGGGCAGTTCGGTTCCCTGTCGGGGGCGTGCGTGTGCTCGGGCGCGTCGCGCGGGCCGCCTGGATGGCCTCTGGGGGCGGGGGGAGTTCCCGGGGGTGCGTCGGCGGGCCCGTCAGATCAGTGTGGCGCTTTGCGAGAGTTGTGGGGACGGCTACTCAGTGATGATGGATCTTCTATACAAGTCTGTTATGTGGCACTGAGGTGGTGGATGGGGCATTGGGCGAAGCTTTCGGAGCGGTCAAAGGGGTGAATCAGCCGATTTCTTTCGCGATCAGTAGTGCACGGGCGCCGCAGCTGGGATGATCTGGCCGCAGGAGGGGGCGTCGTCCGGGGGAAGGGCGGCGTCATGGGAACGAAAGGCAAGCCATCGTGCTCGATGCGGTTGACGCCGCGCTCATGCGTGCGCTGCAGGGGGACGGCAGAGCGACGTTCCAGGCACTGGCCGACGGAGTCGGCCTGTCGAGGACGGCGGTGCGTGCGAGAGTGCGCCAGCTCGTGCAGTCAGGGGCGATCAGGATCGTCGGAGTCCTGCACGCCGGGGTCGTGGGGATGGAGGTGCTCGGCCACGTGTCGTTCCGCGTCAGCGGACCCGTGGGGGCGCTGCTGGACGCGCTGGGCGAGCGCGAGGCCGTGACCTTCGCGGCGCAGGCGGCCGGGCGCTTCCCCGCCGTCGCGCAGGTGCGTGTGGCCGACGACGCCGCCCTGGCCAAGGAGCTGTCCGAGCTGCGTTCGCTGCCGGGGGTGGACGGCGCGGAGGTCTTCCGTGCCAACGCCGTGTTCAAGGACGCCCACAGCAGCGTGCGGGAACTGCACGACATCGAGCTGGACGCTCTGGACTGGCGCCTGGTCCGCCAGCTGCTCAGGGACGGGCGGGCCTCCTACGCGGACCTGGCGCGCCAGGTGGGCCTGTCGCAGGCCGCCGCCCGGTCCCGGGTGGTGCGGCTGCTCGACTCCGGCGTGGTGCACGTGACCGCACTGGTGGAGCCCGCGGCGGTGGGTGCCAACGAGCGGCTGGGCTTTGGCCTGCGCTGCCGGGGCGACGCCGAGGCGCTGGGCGCGACGCTGGCGAACATGCCCGGGGTCTCCTTTCTGGCCAGCGGTTTCGGCCGCTACGACGTCATCGGCGTCCTCACCGCGCCCGACCGCTGCCAGCTGGTGGAGGCCCTGGATTCGGTGCGCTCGACGCCGGGGGTGGGCTATGTGGAGACCTGGGACCACCTGTCCGTGCGCAAGGAGCGGCGGGGAGGGGAGCGCCCCGTGGAGTGGATCAGCTGACCGGGCCGCGGCCGTGTCCTGGTGAGCCCTCGCCGCACCTCGGTCCGCCCGGCCCCCTCCACCGCAGGTCGGCCCGTGCCGGCCCGGGGCGGGGGCGTCCCCGTACCGCTCGGGGCGGACGCCCTCCCGCGTTCTTCCGTCCGTATCTGTAACCAGCGGTAGCATTTTTACGTGTTTCCGCTTCGTATGGCTTGCGTCACGCTTAAGTTACCCGTGAGTATAGGAAGGGGCCGGCCCGAGCCGGTCGCACCGGGCGCGGGTGTAGTGGGAGGCTGACGTGGCGCTTGCGGATACGTTGACGGCTGTGGGCACGGTGGCGCTGGCGCGGTGCGGCGGCCGACCGTTCGGTACGCACCTGTTCTCCGTCTGGCCGGGGGCCGCCTTCGCGGCGACCGCCTTCCCGGTCCGCTGCACTCCGGGGGACAACCTCGCCATCCACGTCGCGGTGGCCCAGGCCCCTCCCGGCTCCGCCCTCGTGGTGGACGTCGCGGGCGAGGCCGAGTACGGCTACGTCGACGAGCTCCTCGCCGTGGCCGCCAGTACCCGGGGGGTCAGGGGGATCGTCCTGGACGGCTGCGTACGCGACATCGCCGCCATCGTCCGCTGCGAGCTGCCCGTGTTCGGCGCGGGGGTCGCCGTCCGCGAGGCCGGGCACGAGGCGGGCGGTTCGGTCGGGCGCCAGATCAGCATGACGGCGGGCGGCCACGCGCCCCTGCCGGTGCGCCGGGGCGACTGGATCGTCGCCGACGACGACGGCGTGGTGTGCCTGCCGCGGGGACAGGTGAGCTCCATCATCACCGAGACCCTGGACAGCATCTCCCGGGAACGGGAGATCATCGACGCCGTGTACGCGGGGGAGAGCACCCTGGACCTGCTCGGCCTGGACCCCTCCCGGGTCGCCGGCTGGGAGGGCGGGGGCGACCGCTCCCACCGCGGCGGCACGGGCCGCTCGCGAAAACTCGGGGCACTGCGTGACGCGGCGGCGCGCGGCGCCGAGGGCCACTCCGCGGTCCGGCCGAGGGTCGCACCGCGCTCCGCCGTGGGCGACGCCCACAGGGGCGACTGAAGGCCGCACAGCCGCCGGCGGCCCGTGGCGCGGCCGGGCGCGCCGACCCCGCCGACCCCGCCGACCGTGCCCCCGGACACGCCGGGGCCGCTCAGTCCTCGGTGAGCGAGAGCAGTTCGTCGATGTAGCAGGTGGCCTCGCGGGCGGCCCCGGCCGCGTCGGCGCCCCGGACCGCCTCGACCAGCTTCGAGTGGTCCACGCCCTCGGTGGAGGAGGAGGGCTGGTCGGTCGCCTCGTCGCTCTGCTCGTAGGCCGTGTGGGCGATGCTCGCGTACACCACCTGTGCGATGTCGTCGTACAGGTCGATGAGCAGCGTGTTGTGGGTGGCGTTGACGACCGCCCGGTGGAAGGTGAAGTCCGCCTCCACGAACGCGCCCATGTCGCGTTCGCGCCAGGCGGCCTCGCGCAGGGCCATGGCGCGGTCGATGTCGGCCATGTCCTCCTCGCTGTGGCGCAGCGCGGCCAGCCGGGCCGCCTCCACCTCCAGCGCGCGGCGCACCTCCAGGTTCTCCCTCAGCCGGGAGCGCTCCAGGCGGCGGCGCAGGGCTCCGCCGAGTTCGCTGGAGGCGCGGACGAAGGTGCCCGCCCCCTGGCGGATCTCCAGCAGCCCCGCGTGGGCGAGGGCGCGAACGGCTTCACGGACGGTGTTGCGTCCCACCTCAAGCTGGTCGGAGAGCTCCGACTCGGTGGGGATGCGGTCGCCGACACCCCATTCCCCCGAGTCGATCTGGGCTCTGAGCTGACTGATGACCTGGTCGACGAGACCGGTCCGGCGTGTCGAGGCGAGGGGCACGCGTTTACCTCCTAGGGCGGGTCGCCGGATGACAGGGCCAGCGCACAGGTACGGAACGGTTAAGGCCGGAGCTTAGACCAGTTACGGTCAGGAATTGGCTTTGAACGGCAATGCGTTATCCTCATGAAGTACATCGGGTCATCCTACGAATCTCTGTGAGTCGCCTTCCATGAGCGTCGGACCAGCGCCCCGCACTCCCGTGACGAGCGGTTCCTCCGCAGGCGGGGCCGCCCGCCCACCGCGAGGGGTCCTGCTGCTGCTCGCCGCGGGGATCGCCCTGGCGGCACTGAACCTGCGCACCGCCATCACCAGCGTCGGCCCCGTGCTCGACGAGGTCACCTCCGGGCTGGGCATGACCGCGGTCGGCGCCGGACTCCTCACCACCCTGCCCGTACTGTGCTTCGCGCTCTTCGGCGGCCTCACCCCCGTCCTGGCCCGCCGCCTCGGCGAGCACCACCTGCTCGTCTGCGCGCTGGCCGCCCTCACCCTCGGCCTCGCCGCCCGGGCCGTGGCCCCCGAGCCGTGGGTGTTCCTGGCCCTGAGCGCCGTGGCGCTGTCGGGCGGTGCGGTCGGCAACGTCATCCTGCCCGCCCTGGTCAAGCAGCACTTCCCCGAGCGCGTGGGCCTGATGACCACCGTGTACACCACCGCCCTGGCCCTGGGCACCACCATCGCCGCGGCGGCCACCGTGCCCCTGGAGCAGTCCACCGGCGAGTGGCGCGCGGCCCTGGGCGCCTACGCCCTCTTCGGCGTCGCGGCCGCCGTGCCCTGGCTGCTGGTGCTGCGCCACGAGCCCGGACGCGGCGACCCCGCCCAGGCGCTGGGCTTTCGCCAGGTGCTGTCCACCGGCCTGGGATGGCAGTCCGTGGTCTACTTCGGCACCCAGTCCTCGATCGCCTACATCATGTTCGGCTGGTACGCGCAGATGCTCCGCGACCAGGGCATGGACGCCCAGACCGCGGGCCTGGCACTGTCCTACCTGACCCTCCTCGGCATCCCCATGTCCCTGCTGCTGCCCACGCTGCTGACCCGCGTGGGCGACCAGCGCCCCTTCGTGGCCATGTTCGCCATCGCCTACACGGCGGGCCTGGCCGGACTGTGGATCTCCCCGCTGTCGGGCGTGTGGGTCTGGACCACCCTCGTGGGCATCGGCATGGGCACCTTCGTCTTCGCCCTGACCTCCTTCGCGCTGCGCACCCGTACCGGCGCCGGTACTGCGGCGCTGTCGGCCGTCGGCCAGAGCCTGGGCTACCTCATGGGCGGCGCGGGGCCCTTCCTGTTCGGGCTGCTGCACGAGGTCAGCGGCGGCTGGCACGCGCCGCTGCTCCTGGTGCTGCTCCTGGTCGCGGTCAACCTGGCCGTGGGCATGCTGCTGGGCCGCCCCCGCTACCTGGAGGACGCCATCGCCGCACGCGGCCTCACGCCGGGAGCCAGTCGAGACGGCCGATGAGGTACACCGAGCCGACGAAGGCCACGACGTCGATGACCGTGTGCGCCACCACCAGGGGCATCACGCGCCCGTAGCGCAGGTAGAACCAGCCGAAGACCAGGCCCATCACCAGGTTGCCGAAGAACATCCCGACGCCCTGGTAGAGGTGGTAGAAGGCGCGCAGCACCGAGCTGGCCAGCACCGCCTTCCACGGCGTCCACCCCAGCTGCCCCAGCCGGTGCAGCAGGTAGCCGACCACGACCACCTCTTCGAGGACGCCGTTCTTGGCGGCCTGGAGCACCAGGACGGGGACGTCCCACCAGTTGCCGTCCAGGGTGCTGGGCCTGACGGTGACCGTCAGCCCTAGATGCCAGGACACCACGTACACGACCAGGCCTCCCGCGCCGATGAGCGCGGCGAGGGCGGCGCCGCCGCCCAGGTCGAAGCCGGGGCGGCGCACGTCGAAGCCGAACGCGCGCGAGGACTCGCCCGAGCGGCGCATGAGGTAGGCCACCAGCAGGACGGGGACCAGGGCGGAGGCCACCGCGTACAGCTGCCAGGACAGGTCCAGCCAGGGGCGCTCCTGCGCCGCGCGGGGGCGCACCAGGCTGGCGGTCTGCTCGGACAGGGCCTCGGGCGCGGTGAGCACGCCGAGGAAGGAGATGGTCGCCGAGACCGCCGCCGCGCCCAGGGACAGGGCGAGTACGCACAGGACCTCCCAGCGCAGCAGGCGCCGGTCGGCCGGTGCGGTGGGGAGGGCGGGGGCGGGTGGAGGTCCCGCGGGCGGTTCGGCGCGCGGGGAGCGGATCTTGTCGGTCACGCCATGCAATGTACGTCCTGCCGCCCGCGGTACGTGACCAGGGGCTCAGCGGATGACGGCGGCGTGCCGGGGCGACGGGGCCGCCGACCCGGCACGCCGTGTCCGAGTGCGGGGACCGCTACTCGTCGTCGATGTCCTCCTCGCCCTCCATGCCCTCCTCGCCCTCCATGCCCGGGGTCTCCACGGACGGCTCGCCGCCCTCCCCCTCGTCCTCGCATGCGGCGCCACCGAACACCGCGACGGCGGCGATCGCTCCGCCCGCGAGCACGCGGCGGACGGTGGTCACGGTCTTCTGACTGATGCCCTCAAGCCTCACTGCCGGCTCCATCGGTTCGTGGACGGGTGCCATGGGCCCGGGACCGGTCCGCGGGGCCGTCCCCCGGTGCGCGTCCGCACGGGGCGCGCCCCTCCGGGACGGCGCGAACCGGGCGTTATCCGTCCGTGACCCATGTGAGGACCACAGTAGACGTGCCGCGCCCGCGTTACCAGGAGCACACGGTGGGTGGGGGTCCCTGATGCGGCCGGCGCCCGCCCGGGGGAGGGGCGCCCGGGCTCAGTCGTCGTCCTCGTCCCCGCCGTCCTCGTCCCCGCCGTCTTCGTTGTCGCCGTCCTCGCCGCCGTCCTCGCCCTGTTCGGTGTCCATCTCGGGCATGGCCTCCTCACAGGCGGCGGTGCCCAGGGCCATGGCCGCGGCCAGGGCGCCCACGGCGAGCACGCGGCGCAGTACGGCCGAGGGGAGGAGAGATTCGAGGAGTTTCACGGGGTTCCTCCGGTTCTTCGGGGGTGCGCGGGTCCGCGCGGCGCAAGCCTAGGCCCCTCTCCGCCCGGTGGCCAGGGGCCCGGGGTCCCCCACAGCCGAAACCCCCGCGCGGAGCCGACCGGGACGCGAAAAGCCGCCGGCCATGCGCGTGTGACACGGAACGCGCATGGCCGACGGCTAGGGGGTGGAGGCCGCCCCGCCCCGCCCCAGCCACGAAAGCGGGGAGGAACGGCCTCCTGGGAACGAAGACCAGTGTCAGTGAGCCGCTGAGAACTGGTCTTCCTCGGTGGAGCCGGTGAGAGCCGTGGTGCTGGCCTCAGGGGAGATGGTCGTGCTGATGGAGTCGAAGTAGCCGGTGCCGACCTCGCGCTGGTGGCGGGTGGCGGTGTAACCGCGCTCCTCGGCCGCGAACTCGGCCTCCTGCAGCTCGACGTACGAGGTCATCCCGTTCTGGGCGTAGCCCTTGGCCAGGTTGAACATCGAGTAGTTGAGCGAGTGGAAGCCCGCCAGGGTGATGAACTGGAACTTGTAGCCCATGTGGCCCAGCTCGCGCTGGAACTTGGCGATGGTCGCGTCGTCCAGGTGGCGCTTCCAGTTGAAGGACGGCGAGCAGTTGTAGGCCAGCATCTGGTCCGGGTACTCGGCCTTGATGCGCTCGGCGAAGTCGCGGGCGACCTCCAGGTCCGGGGTCGCGGTCTCCATCCACAGCAGGTCGGAGTGCGGGGCGTAGGCCAGGCCGCGGGCCACGCAGGCCTCGACGCCGTTGCGGAAGCGGTAGAAGCCCTCCGAGGTGCGCTCGCCGGTGATGAAGGGCTGGTCGCGCTCGTCGATGTCGCTGGTGATCAGCGTCGCGGCCTGGGCGTCGGTCCGCGCGATGACCAGGGACGGGACACCGGCGACGTCCGCGGCCAGGCGGGCGGCGCTCAGGGTCTTGACGTGCTGGCCGGTGGGGATGAGGACCTTGCCGCCCAGGTGGCCGCACTTCTTCTCGGAGGCCAGCTGGTCCTCCCAGTGCACACCGGCCGCGCCCGCGGCGATCATGCCCCTCATCAGCTCGTAGGCGTTGAGGACGCCGCCGAATCCGGCCTCGGCGTCCGCGACGATCGGGGCGAGCCACTCGGGGGCGCTGTCGTCGCCCTCGGCCCAGGTGATCTGGTCGGCGCGCATCAGCGCGTTGTTGATGCGGCGGACCACGGCCGGGACCGAGTTGGCCGGGTACAGGCTCTGGTCCGGGTAGGTGTTGCCGGAGAGGTTGGCGTCGGCGGCGACCTGCCAACCGGAGAGGTAGATGGCCTTCAGGCCGGCGCGGACCTGCTGGACCGCCTGGTTGCCGGTGAGAGCGCCGAGGCTGTTGACGTAGTCCTCGGTGTGGAGCAGGTCCCAGAGGCGCTCGGCGCCGCGACGGGCCAGGGTGTGCTCCTCGGTGACCGAGCCGCGGAGCTTGACCACGTCGTCGGCGGAGTAGGTGCGCTCGATACCGGCCCACCGGGGGTTGGTCTCCCAGTCGCGCTGGAGTTCGGCGCTGGCTTCCTGTCGTCGAGCGCTGGTGCCCATGTTCGTTCCCGCCTTACGTGTAGTCCCCAAGGTGTCCAACACCGGTCGAGGGAGGCCTCGTCCAGAGCCAGGGGGTGAGCCCTGAGCGGTAAGTTCCCCGCCGGTAACTAGAATTCTTGAGGAAGTTCCAAGGCTTTTCCACTCGAAATCGGGTGAAGATCGTCGATTCTTTCCGTACCATGAAGCCATGGCGTACTTTGGTGCTGAAGAAATACCGTCTTTGACAGGTGACCTAGATCTCGTCACCTTTGGCCAGCGGCTCCGCCACCTCCGGCGGGCGCGCGGTCTGACCCTCTCTGACCTGGGGGAACGCGTGGGTAGGGCCCCCTCCCAGCTCTCCCTGCTGGAGAACGGCAAACGCGAGCCGAAGCTCTCCCTGCTCACGTCCCTGGCCTCGGCCCTCAGCGTCTCGGTGGAGGAGCTGCTGTCCAAGCAGCCCCCGAGCCGGCGCGCGCAGCTGGAGATCGCCGTGGAGGAGGCCCAGCGCGACGCCCTCTACCAGAAGCTGGGCCTGCCGCACCTGAGGGTGGGCAAGCGCGTCCCCAACGACGTGCTCGAACACATCGTGGGCCTGTACGACGAGCTCAAGCGGCGCAGCGCCAAGCCCACGGCCACCCCCGAGGAGGCCCGCCGGGCCAACGCCGACCTGCGCCGGCAGATGCGCGAGCGCGGCAACTACTTCGAGCACATCGAGAAGGCGGCGGCCGAGACCCTCGACGCCGTCAACTACACCGCGGGTGCCCTGTCCCAGGGGCAGATCCTCTCCATCGCCACCCACCACGGGTTCTCCCTCAAGTACGTGCAGGACCTGCCCCGCTCGGTGCGCTCCCTCACCGACCACGTCAACCGGCGCATCTACCTCAAGCGCGAGACCACGCTGGGCATGCACAGCCCGCGCACGATCCTCCTGCAGACCCTGGGCCACGTGGTGCTGGGCCACGGCCAGCCCAGCGACTTCGGCGACTTCCTGCGCCAGCGGGTGGAGGCCAACTACTTCGCCGCCGCCGTCCTGATCCCCGAGTCCACCGCGGTGCGCTACCTGCAGGAGGCCAAGCAGGCGCGCGACCTGTCGGTGGAGGACCTGCGCGACGTGTACTCGGTCTCCTACGAGATGGCCGCGCACCGGTTCACCAACCTGGCCCACCGCCACCTGGACCTGGTCTGCCACTTCATCCGCAACGACGAGACCGGCATCATCTACAAGGCCTACGAGAACGACGGCCTGGTCTTCCCCACCGACGAGACCGGGGCCATCGAGGGGCAGCGCATGTGCCGCCAGTGGTCGGGGCGCCAGGTCTTCGCCTCGCCGGACCGCTACTCGATCTACTACCAGTACACGGACAAGCCCAACGGCACCCACTGGTGCGTGGCGCACGTGGACCCCAGCCGCGAGCGCAACTTCGCCATCACCCTGGGCGTGCCCTACAAGGAGTCGCGCTGGTTCCGGGGCCGCGAGACCACCAACCGCACCAAGTCCAACTGCCCGGGCGGGGAGTGCTGCGTGCGCCCGCCCGCGGAGCTGGCCGCCCGCTGGGAGGGCAACGTGTGGCCGTCGGCCCGGGCGCACTCGCACGTGCTCTCGGCGCTTCCCTCGGGCACCTTCCCGGGCGTGGACGAGCACGACGTCTACACCTTCCTGGAAAAGCACGCCTCCCTCGACTGAGCCGGACGACCGCGGGGCCGGGGCACGAAGGGGGCCGGGGGTACGCGTACCCCCGGCCCCCTTCGTGTGGACGTGCGGCGTTGTGGCGCGGGGGTCCCGGTGTTACCGTTGGTAACACGCAATGGCCGCCCCCTCCCCCGGAGGGCCCGACAAAGGATGTAAGCGTATGAGTGAGGCCGCCGCGCCCGCCTTCAGCCTGGAACTGAGCGAGGACGTCCGCGATGTCCGGGACTGGGCCCACGGGTTCGCCGCCGACGTCATCCGTCCCGCAGCCGCCGAGTGGGACGAGCGGGAGGAGACCCCCTGGCCGATCATCCAGGAGGCCGCCAAGATCGGCCTGTACTCCCTCGACTTCTTCGCCAACCAGTGGCTGGAGCCCAGCGGCATCGGCATCCCCGTCGCCTTCGAGGAGCTGTACTGGGGCGATCCGGGCATCGCCCTGTCCATCACCGGCACCGGGCTGGCGGCCGTGGCCGTGGCCTCCAACGGGACCCAGGAACAGCTCTTCGAGTGGGTGCCGCAGATGTTCGGCAGCGCCGACGACGTCAAGCTCGGCGCGTTCTGCTCCTCCGAGCCCGACGCGGGCAGCGACGTCTCGGCGATCCGCACCCGCGCGGTCTACGACGGGGCCAAGGACGAGTGGGTGCTCAACGGCACCAAGACCTGGGCCACCAACGGCGGCATCGCCGACGTCCACGTGGTCGTGGCCTCCGTGGAGCCCGAGTTCGGCTCCCGGGGGCAGGCCACGTTCATCGTGCCGCCGGGCACCCCCGGACTCAGCCAGGGGCAGAAGTTCGCCAAGCACGGGATCCGCGCCTCGCACACCGCCGAGGTCGTCCTGGACGACGTGCGGGTCCCCGGGTCCTGCCTGCTGGGCGGCAAGGAGAAGCTCGACGAGCGCCTCGCCCGCGTCCGCGAGGGCAAGCGATCCAAGGGCCAGGCCGCGATGAAGACCTTCGAGGCCTCCCGCCCGAGCGTCGGGGCGATGGCGGTCGGCTGCGCTCGCGCCGCCTACGAGTACGCCCGCGACTACGCCACCCAGCGCGAGCAGTTCGGCCGCCCGATCGGGGACAACCAGGGCGTGGCCTTCACCCTGGCCGAGATGGCCACCCGCATCGACGCCGCCCGCCTGCTGGTGTGGCGCGCCGCGTGGATGGCCCGCAACGACAAGGACTTCGACAACGCCGAAGGCTCCATGAGCAAGCTCTACGCCAGCGAGACCGCCACGTTCGTCACCCAGAACGCCGTGCGCATCCTCGGGGGCAACGGGTACACGAGGGAGTACCCGGTGGAGCGGTGGCACCGCGACGCGACGATCTTCACGATCTTCGAGGGCGCCAGCGAGATCCAGAAGCTCATCATCGGCCGCCGGATCACCGGCCTGCCGATCCGCTGACCCCCGCGCGGACCGGGGCCCGGCCGCCCTAGGGCCGTTCGGAGGTGTCCCTGACCGGGGCGCCCTCGACGCGGGAGCCGGGAGCCCCCCGCTCGGGGGCGGCGGGGCTGTGCGCGTGCTGCGGCGGGGACGGTGTGTCGTCGCCGGGGGCGCCCGCACCCGCCGGCGGGATGCGCAGGGCCAGCAGGGCGACGTCGTCGCCTCCGGGGTCGATGCGGACGAGGAGTTCGTCGAGGAAGTCCTCCAGGTCGTGGTGGGCCAGGTCGGCGGCGTGGCGGCGCAGCTCGGCCATACCCGTGTCGATGGGCTGGTCGCGGCTCTCGATGAGGCCGTCGGTGTACAGCAGCAGGGTGGACCGCGCGGGGACGTCCTCACGGGCGTCGGGCCAGTCCAGGCCCATGTGCAGGGTGGCGCTCATGCCGAGGAGGGGGCCGTGGCCGCCCTCGAGGTAGCGGGTGCGGCCGTCGGCGGTGACGAGCAGCGGCGGGGGATGTCCGGCGTTGACCCAGTGCAGGTTCCAGGGCCCGCCCTCGGGGCCTTCGACGCGGGCGAGGACGGCGGTGGCCATGGGGGCGTCGCTGGTGTTGGTCATGGCCTCGTCCAGCCGCCGCATGATCAGGCTGGGGGGTCCCTGGCGGTCCCAGGCCAGGGCGCGCAGCATGTTGCGGACCTCGGCCATGTGCGCGGCGGCCTGGAGGTCGTGGCCGACCACGTCGCCGATGACCAGGGTCATGATGCCGTCGGCGAGGACGAAGGCGTCGTACCAGTCCCCGCCGATCTCCGCGGCCTGCTGCGCGGGTTGGTAGCGGGCGGCGAGTTGGAGGTGGTCGACCTGGGGCAGGGGGGTCAGGAGCTGGCGCTGCATGGTCTCGGCGACATGGCGCTGCTCTTCGAAGAGCCGGGCGCTCTCCAACGCCAGTCCGGTGCGCCGTCCGATGTCGCTCAGTACGAGGAGCTCGGCATCGGTGTAGGCGGGCCGCGGCCCGGTCCGGGCCACGGTCAGCGCACCGAAGACCTGTCTGCGGGTGTACAGCGGCACCACCACCGCGGAGTGCCCGCCCAGCCGGTCGAACAGCTGCTGGTGGGCCTGGGCGAGCGGTTCGTCCGGCTCCTGGCCCAGGACCCGCTCGTCGAGCAGGGTGGGTTGGGCCCTGTACAGGGCATGTGCCAGTGCCGTACGGGAGTTGTGCGGTGGTGGCGACAGCGGGCCCTTCAACGTCTCGGCGGAGTCGGGGTCGTCGCGGGTGTGGACGGCGATGCGTCGCATCTCCTCCGTCCGCCCGTTTGGAAGCAGGGCGATCACCGCCCAGTCGGCCAGGTCCGGCACCAGCAGTCGGACCAGCCTGTCCAGCATCTCGGGGGTGTCCAGGGCGGAGATGAGGAGTCCGGAGACCTCCGCCACCATGCTCAGCCGGGCGGTCAGTTCCTCCAGGGCCGCCAGGTGGGCCGCGGTCTGCTCGGCGGAGTCGCGGTGCTTCTTGAAGTTGTGGAAGACGAGGACCACGCCGTCCATGTCGCCTTCATGCTGGAGCGGGGTGGCCGCCCAGATGACGGGCATGAGTGTGCCGTCCCCCCGCAGGTAGAACTCGCTGCTTCCCTCCGTCGGTCGGCCGCTTGTGAGCACGGTCAGGGCGCGGCACTCCTCCCGCGGGACCTCGTTCCCCTCCGAGTCGCGGTGCAGCAGGTCATGCAGGTCGAAGCCCACCACCCGCTCCTTGGACCAGCCGAGGATCTGCAGCGCGAAGGGATTGCATGCGGTGATGCGTCCCGAGCTGTCCGTGACGAACATCCCCGCGCCCAGACTGTCGAACACCGAGCGCAGCAAGTCGGTCTCCGGCGGCCAGTTGACGCCGCTCATCGCACCCACCTCCGGTTCCTCCACCGACGGCTCCACCGGGTCTGTTCGAAGGCCCATTCAGGCGGTCAGTGCACACGGTTTCCGGGCACAACCGTGATCAACGCAGTACAGTGTGGCCTCCCCGACCAGGCGAAGAGCGCATTGCGCCGTCGGCGGCATGTCACGCCCACAGGCGGCGGGGCCCGGACACGCGGCGGTGGGAGACGACACCGCGGTGGCCCGGTGACCGGCCGGGGGCCACGGGTAGTGGTCACCCATGAGCACATCTGCCGGACCCCGGCCCCCGGTGGGGGAGCGGCGCGGCGTGGAGGCCGCGGAGGCCTTGGCCCGCTGGCTGGACAAGCCGATGGGCGCGCTCGGGCTGCTCTTCGTCCTCGTCGTCCTGGGTCAGGCCCTGGCCACGGAGCCCTGGGTGGTCACCGCGCTGTCCTGGCTGGGCTGGGCGCTGTGGCTGCTCTTCGTGGCCGAGTTCGCGCTGCGCGCCTACGTCGCACGCGACCAGCGCCTCTTCTGGAGGCGCAACTGGTGGCAGGTCCTCTTCCTCGCACTGCCCTTCCTGCGTTTCGCCCGGGCCTTCGCCCTGCTGCGCACGGCGCGGGTCGGCGGGGTGCTCTCAGCGGCGGTCCGGGGGTCGCGTTCGGCCTCGCGCCTGCTGTCGGGCCGTATCGCCTGGATGGCGGTGGTCACCGCGATCGTGGTCCTGGGGTCCAGCCAGCTCCTGTACATCCTGGGCTCCTACGACGACTACGCGAGCGCCCTGCACGACGCCGCACTGGCGACCGTCTCGGGGGAGCCGCTGACCGCCGACGACGCGTTCGCCCAGGGCCTGGAGGTGGTCCTGGCCGTCTACTCGGTGGTCGTGTTCGCCTCACTGGCCGGTGCGCTGGGCGCCTTCTTCCTCAGCCCGGAGGAGCCAGGCGGCGAGACCCGTGACACGATCGCCGGATGAGGCCACGGACAGGTCCCGCGCTCGCCGCGCTGGGCGCGCTGCTGGACCGCTCGCTCGAGCAGATCGCCGAGGCGGCCGCCGACGCGCGGACCTTCGACAGGGAGACCGTGAGAGCGGTGGCGGACGTGTGGGACGGCAACACCCTCCCGCTGTTCCGCGCGGCGGCCGACCCCGCTCCGCGCGCACGGGAGCGCCGTGCGCTGGCCGTTCTGGAGCGGATGGCGGGCTTCGGCGACCGACGCAGGGCGTGGATGGTGGAGCAGGCCGCCCTCGCCGGACACGCGCTGGAGGATGTGCTGCCGCCGGCGGGGGAGAGGGGACCGGGCCGGGACTTCGCCGGGCCGGTCCACGCGCCCTCGTCGGACCTGACCGCGGAGGCGGCCGCCGACGCGGCCGCGGCCTACGACCTCGCGTCGGCGAGGGTGCGGCGCCTCGCGGTGGAAGGGCGCGGCAGCGGCCTCGTCGGCGTCCTCGCCCTGGAGGTGGACCGCGCCTACCCGACCGGAGGTGCGGCTCCGACCGCCGACGCCTGGCTGGACGTACGGTTCGAGGGCGTCGGGGAGGTCGTCTTCGACTCCGAGGACGCCGGGGGAGCGCGCTTCGCCGCCGGGCGGAACGAGGTGGTGGTCCGGCTCGGAGGCCGTGGCCTCGTCCGGGCGTCGGCCGCCACGGTCTGGCCGCATGACGAGTACTGGCACCTGTCCGGCCCCGGGCGGAGGGCTCGCGTCCGCGTTCCGCGTCTCGGGGAGCGGACCGCTCCCGACGACCATCCCCCGGAAGGCGTGCGCTTGGGGCCGGCCGCCACGACGGCCGCCACCCTGCTGCTCCTCGCCATGGTCGGGATCCGTACGGTGGCCGCCGCAGGGGAGGTCGAACGGATACCCGTGCAGCACCTGTGCCGTGCCTTCGACGGTGCGGGCGGGGACGCCCTGGCCGCGGGAGCGCGCCCCTGGCCATGGGGCCGGGAGGCGGCCTTTCGCGAGTTGACGCAGACCTGGGTGCGACGCGGCGGGCGGGTCCTCGCCCCGTGGTTCGCCTCGCGGGCGCGGAGACTGCCGGAGCCGGCGGGGGTCCTCGCCCGGGCCGGGGCGTGGACGTGCGCCCCCGAGCCCGTCCGGGAGCCCTCGGCGGCCTCCGTGACGAGGGAGAGGGCGCGACTCCGCCTGGTCGAGCACACCGCCGCCCGCACGCACTCCGGTTCCGTCCGCGAGGCCTCCCTGGTCCTGCACCTGGCGCTGCCGCCGCGATCGGGTTCCGCCGACGGGGCGCCGTGGCGGATGCGGGTACTGACCGGCGCTGACCCGGGCCGCGTCGCGTTCCGTACCGAGGCGTTCCGGAGCACCGGCCGCCCGGCCCTGGCCGACAGCGGCGGTACCGGCCTCCTCACGATGGCGGGCGGCGCCCTCACCGCGAACGCGGGTGCCTGGTCCCTCGGTTGACGCGGTGAGGTCGAGGACGGGGTCGGGCGGGTCCGTGCCCGCTGGAGCGCGTACACACGCCTGCTGCGCCGCCTGCTCGGGAAGCCCGGCCGACGCGCACGGGGTGCCCGCCCCGCGGTCCTGGCCGGCGGCGCCCGGTCGGACCGGGGCGAGGGACCGCCCTCGCCGACCCGGACATCCGGCCTCTACCCTGGCGGCATGGACACCACCACGGGCAACGGCGCCCCCAGCATCACCATCCCCACCGGCTACAACGGTCCCGACGGTTCGGGCAACGGCGGCTACACCGCGGGCCTGCTCGCCGCGCGGCTCACCGCCGTCGGCGGCCCCGCCGTCCAGGTCACCCTGCGCGTCCCACCGCCCCTGGACCACCCGCTGGCGGTGGAGGGCGGTCCCGCCGGCACACTCGGCCTGACCGATCCCGCCGCGGAGGAGGGCGCCCGGCTGGTCGCCGAGGCGGCGGTCACCGAACTCCCGGACACCCCCGACGGCCCCGCCATCCCCGGCGGCCCGGTCGGGGTGCCCGAGGCCGCGGAGGCCGAGAACCGCTACCCGGGCCTGACCGCCCACCCCTTCCCGCGCTGCTACAGTTGCGGCCCCGAACGCGCCGAGGGCGAGGGCCTGCGCCTGTTCGCCGGACCCGTGCGCCCGGGCACCGGTCCCGACGCGGTGGGCAACACCGTCGCCTGCACCTGGACCCCGCACCCCTCCCTGGACGAGGGCAACGGCACCGCCGGCCTCGCCCAGGTGTGGGCCGCCCTGGACTGCCCCGGCGGATGGTCCAGCGACGTGGTCGGCCGTCCCGCCGTCCTCGGCCGGATCGCCGTCCGCGTCGACCATGCGCCCCGGATCGGCGACACCCACGTGGTGATGGGCCACCTGGAGTCGGTCGAGGGCCGCAAGATCCGCACCGGCAGCGCCCTCTACGACGCCGAGGGCCGGCTCCTGGCCCTGGCCAGGGCCACCTGGATCGCGCTGCGGACCTGATCCGCCGTCCCCGTGGCGCCGAACCGCTACGGTGATCCCTTGTGGCCTTCGAACGCACGCGGCGGACCGCGCCGACCGACAGCAGTGACGCCCCCGGCACGCCTGTGGCGGGGACTCCCCCCGCGCGAGCGGGGCGGGGCGGGCGCGGGCGCGACCCCGAGCGGCGCCGCGCCATCCTGGACGCCGCCGACCGGGTGATCCAGCGCGACGGCCCGGACGCGTCGATGCTCGCCATCGCGGCCGAGGCCGGGATCAGCAAGCCGATCCTGTACCGGCACTTCGGGGACAAGGGCGGCCTGTACCGGGCGCTGGCCCGGCGCCACGTGGACCCGCTCATCGAGCGCATCCGGGAGGAGCTGCACCAGCACACCGGGTTCGAGGTGCGCGCCCGGGCCACGGTGGGCGCCTACCTGTCGATGATCTCCCAGAACCTCAACCTCTACCGGTTCCTCATGGACCGGGCCACCTCCGAGGACTCGCGTACCCGCAGCGACCTGGGCATGATGGTCCGCCGTCTGGGAGAGGAGCTCGCGGACCAGCTCCTCGCGGAACTGCGCATCGGCGACCGCCTGCGCTCCCAGATCGTCGCGCACGCCGTGGTGGGCATGGTGCAGGCGGCGGGAGAGTGGTGGCTGGAGCACCCCGAGGTCGGCGAGGAGGAGATCATCGACGACCTCACCGGCGCGGTGGTGGGCGCCATCCGCGGCAGCGGCGGCTGAGGACTTTCCCTCATCCCCTTGACCTGGAGCGCACTCCAGGTCCCATGCTTCTTGCCATGAGGGACTACTACACCCCGGGCGAGGTCGCCGAGCGCTTCGACCTCACCCTGGACACCCTGCGCTACTACGAGAAGGCGGGCCTGCTCCGCCGCGTGGACCGCGCTCCCAGCGGGCACCGGCGCTACCGCTCCGACGACGTCGAGCTGCTCAACATGATCCGGTGCCTGCGCGACACCGACATGCCCATCGCCCGGCTGCGCGAGTTCGCCGAGCTCATACGCGAGGGCGACCACACCGTTCCCGACCGCCTCGACCTGCTCCAGGGCCACCAGGACAGGCTGAACGAGCGCATCGCCGAGATGCGCCAGTGCCAGACGGTGATCCAGCACAAGATCGACTACTACCTGGGCGTGCTCGCCGAGCGCCCCTCCGAACCGGTCAAGGAGACCTCCTGATGCGCTACACCTCCATCGGCGACCGCCGGGTCAGCGCCCTGTGCCTGGGCGCGATGAAGTTCGGCAGCGAGACCGACGACGCCACCTCCGCCGCCCTGCTCGACCGCTTCGTGGAGGCCGGGGGCACCTTCGTGGATACCGCCGACTGCTACCAGTTCTGGGTGGAGGGCTTCGAGGGGCACGAGAGCGAGACCTTCCTGGGCCGGTGGCGTCGCGAGCGCGGGATCACCGACGAGGTCGTGATCGCCACCAAGCTCGGCGCGCAGCCCACTGTGCCCGGCACCGGGCTGGAGACCAAGGAGGGCCTGTCCGCCGAGGCCGTGGCGACGGCCGCCGAGCGCAGCCGCCGGCGCCTGGGCGTGGACCGCCTGGACGTGCTCTACGCCCACCAGGAGGACTCGGGGACACCGCTGTCCGAGACCCTGGGCGCCTTCGCCGGGCTCGTCGAGGAGGGCTCCGTCGAGCAGGTGGGCCTGAGCAACCACCGCACCTGGAAGCTGGAGAGGGCACGCGCCGTCACCGAGGCCCGGGGCTGGCCGCGCCCCCGGGTGCTGCAGTACCGGTACAGCTACCTGCAGCCCCGGTTCGACGTGCCGCTGCGGTCCATGGGGCACATGCACGTCACCCCCGAGTTGCTCGACTTCGTCCGGTCCGAGGCCGCCGAGGGCCGTGAGCACACGCTGGTGGCCTACACCCCGCTGCTGTGGGGTGCCTACACCCGTCCGGAGAAGGCCGCCGAGCTGGACCGGGCCTACGACCACCCGGGCACGCCGGCCCGCCTGGCCGCCCTGGACGAGGTCGTCCGGGAGACCGGGGCCACCCGCAACCAGGTCGTGCTCGCCTGGCTGATGGACAGCGACCCGAGTGTGGTGCCGCTGGTGGGGGTGAGTTCCCTGGAGCAGCTGAACGAGGCGATCGAGGCCACCGACCTGGTGCTCAGCAAGGAGCAGTGGCAGCGCCTGGCCGAGGCCGGATAGCGGGACGGTTCCGCGGGAGGTCGCTGGATCTATTGGAAGTCGATAGATTATGACCGATACTCGATATGTGTTCGCGGGTGTCGAGTGGCGGCCCGGTGACCCGTTCGAGGGATCGGGGGGTGAGCCGCCACGGCGCACGCACCGAGCGCGTCCACCGTGTTGACCCGCCGCCGGCACGACCGGCGGCGGGTCCGGCTCCTGGAAGGGACCCCATGAAGTACCTCCTCGTCGCCGCCGCCGTCCTCGCCGTCGCGATCGGAGTCACCGGCGTCGTGTACGGGGAGGCCGACGACTCACCGGGCCTGCAACTCCTGGGCGCCGTGATCGTGGTCGGCGCGAGGACCGTCCGGTGCGGCGTGCAGCGGTAGGCGCGGAGCCGGGGGAGCGCGCACGCGGCCCGGCCTCCGTGAGAGGCGGGTGTGGCCGAGGCCGGTCACCAGCCTCGGACAAAACACGCGTAACACCACATATGTCAGATCTCGCGGTTTTACGATGCTTTGACCGGATACCTTCCTAGTGGCGGCGGAGCGGCCGCGCCGTCTCGGTCCGCGAACCCGTGGGAGGGGCGACTTGCCGGAGAGCACGTACCACCAGATCCACTTCGCCTGGGCCGAGCCCACCCTCCTCGGCCGCGTCGGCCCCGGCCCGGCCGCCTCCTCCCTCCCCGAGTCCGAGCAGCCCGCGCTGCGCTCCTGGCGCGACCGCCTCGTCCCCGCGCTCACCGCCGACTACCGGTCCGCGCTGCCCGACAGCGACCCCGCCGACTATCCCGAGACCCTCTGGGCACGGGCCTACCCCGACGGGCGGGCCGCCCTGGTCTACCGGTGGCCCGGCGACGTCCGGTCCGCGCACGCCTGGGCCCTCGTGGGACCGGCGTACGGCCTCGCACTGCCGCGCGTACTGTCCCTGCACGAGAACCCCAACACCCGCCCCGCCGAGAGCCGGCCGCCGGCACCCGGCTGGGCGACCATGGCCACCCTGCCCGTGCCCGAACCCTGGGAGCGCACCGCGGCCCCCGGAGCGGTACGCACCCGTGACAGGCGCGCGGCCGAGACCACCGTCGAGGACGAGCCGATCCTGGTCGGCGCCGTGGCCGCCGCCCTGTACCGCCCCGACCTGCCGATCCACATCGCCCTGGCGCCCGAGCGCGCCGACCTGTGGCAGGCGGTGCAGCTGCGTTTCCTGTGGGGCGTGCACCGGGTGCTGCACGACGTGCTCACCCCGCCCCGCGCCATCCCCGCGGCCGGGTGGAGCTGGTCGTTCTCCACCTACGACCCGGTGCTGGGCACCGCCGAGGGACAGCACCTGGCCTTCGGCCCGCCGGTCCCCGACGCCCCCGCGCCCTTCCTCGATCCCCCGGCCCCCGACTACCGGAAGGTCGCCGAGGGACTCGTGGCCGTCCTGCGGGAGGAGGGCGGGGACGCGCTCGCCGAGCATCTGCGGGAGCGCGGTGTGCCCGAGGCCCCGACCTTCGCCGACCGCCGCGCCCTGCTCAGTGACTGGCTCGACCCCCGTCCCCGTGCCGCTGACGGCGTTCCCGCCGACGGTGTCGGGGATTCCGAGCGCCTCCCCGACGAAGGGGATCCCGATGCCTGGGCGTCCCTTCCCGACCTGCCCGAGGCGCAGGACCCGGGGGAGGAGACCGGGCCGCAGCCGTCCTTCGGCCCCCGCCCCGCAGAGGAGGGCGCAGTGCCCCCGCGCGCGTCCGGTGCCGACGCGTACGTGCCTGGCGGCCAGCGCTCGCTGAGGGGGATCACCCGGGAGGAGGCCTCCGGCCCCTCCGGCGGGACCGGCACGCCGGGACGCGGCGACGGCCCCGTGGGCCGGGCCGGTGAGGAGGACCCCGCGACGCGCGACGCGTCCGGCGAAGGCTTGATGGCGCGCGAATCGCCGTACGGGGACAACGAGGCGCTCTGGCCCGAGGCCGTCCCCGAACCCGAGCCCCTTCCCGAGGACCCGGAACCCGGCGGATCGGAGGACGGGCCCGGAGCGGGCCCGGACCCGTCCGGTCCGCCCCGGATCTTCGCGGCCCCCGAGCCCCGGGGGCCGCGGGAACCCCGTAGACCGCGCATCGTCCCGGACTCCCCGGAACCGGGGGAGGGGATCCCGGGGCTCCAGGAGGAGGAGCTGGAGGCAGAGGGCGCGGACGTTCCGCCCGTGCCGTCCCAGGACACCTTCGGAACGGGGGGACCGGTCGGTTCGACCCGGACCCCGGAGCCGCCTCCGGAGTCCCTCGAACACCAGGAACCGCCCCCGGAGTCCCCGGCACAGGCAGCGCCCCCGGCGCCGCCCGGCCGAACGGACCGGGCGACCCGGCCGGACGAGTCCGCCGAACCAGCGAGGGGACCCGACCTCACGGACGGGCCCGAGGACCGGACACCCGCCGACGCGCCGCCCCTACCGGTGGTCCCCGGGACCGGGCCGGGCGTCGCGACGGAGGCCCCGCCCGACTACGCGGCCGAGACCGAACCCGAGCCCGGCCAGGGGCCGGGGGAGGACGACTCCGACGGCAACTGGCCCACCCAGTACGTCGACCTTCCCCTGTCCCGGCTGGAGCGCTGGCACTCCAGGCACGGACCCGAGGGCGCGCGCGTCGACGTCGCCGACGCCCGCGCCGCTGTCCGGGCCGAACGCGCCGAGCTCCAGCGGGTCCGCGACGAGCGCGACCGCTACCACGCGGAGGTGCAGGAACTGCGCCGCGAGATCGCACGCCTGGACCGCTCCTGGCTGGAGGGGCCGGGTGGGGGCGACGAGGCCCCCGAGCCGTCCCGCCCCCGCCGCGGGCCCTCCCCCGCCCTGGTCCTGGTCCTCCTGGCCGCCTGCCTCGCCACCGGCCTGGAGGCGGGCGCCCGCCTCGGCCTGGGCATCACGGACCTGTTCGGCCTGCTGGTCGCCGGGATCACCGGCGCCTCCTGAGCGACCCCTCCGGGCGCCGAGCGGGCGGAGGGGACCGGGCCGCGGGAACGGTGACGCGTCCCGGTCCTATCCCTCGGCGAGGCGGCCCAGCACGTCCGGCAGCTCCCCGGTGTGCGCGACCGTCAACCGGCGCGTGGCGCGTGTGACCGCCACGTACAGGTCATTGGCGCCGCGCGGCTGCGCCAGCAGTGCGTCCGGCTCCACGACCACCACCGAGTCGAACTCCAGCCCCTTGGCCCCGGTCGCGGTCAGGACCACCACCGACTCCTCCAGAGCGTCCCGGACCGTGCCCGGACCGCCCGATCCCGGACGGGCGGCCGCGGGCAGCGCCGCCGCCACCTCCTCCACGTGCCGGTCGGCGGTGACCACCGCGACCCTGCCCGCACCGATCGTCCGGACCTCCCCGTCGACCAGCGCGGGCAGCCCCTCCTCCAGCGACGGCAGCCGCACCGCGCACGGAGGATCGCCCTCCTCGCGCACCGACTCGGGCACCTCCTCGTCCGGTGCCGCCTCACGCAGCACGTCGGCGGCCACCGCCATGATCGGTGCCGGGGTCCGGTAGTTCACCCGCAGCCGCTCCACGTGCACCTCGCCCCGCGCGTACGGCTCCAGGGCGGCCGTCCACGACCGGGCCCCCGCCGCGCTGCCGGTCTGTGCCACGTCGCCCACCACGGTCAACGACCGCGTCGGCACCCTGCGCATCACCGTGCGCCAGGCCATCGGCGACAGCTCCTGGGCCTCGTCCACGATGACGTGCCCGTACGTCCACTCCCGGTCCTCGCCCGCGCGGTCGGCCGTGGTGCGCGCCGGACCGGTGTCGCGGTGCCGGGCCGCCATCGCGGCGACGTCCACCGCGTCGGCGTCCAACAGCTGGTCGTCGAACAGGCCGGCGAGCTGCAGGACGCCCTGCGCGTACCGCTCCTCCTCGGCCCGCTCGGCCTCGGCGCGGCGCTCGCGCGCACGCTCGGCACTGTCGTCGTGCCCCAGCAGCTCGGCGGCCTCGTCCAGCAGCGGGACGTCCTCCACGGTCCACGGCGACCCGGGGGAGCGGACCAGGGCCGCGCACGCCTCGGCACCGATCCCGGCCCGGGCCCCGACCCGCTCCAGCGCCCCGGGGTCGGCGAACAGCTCGCTCAGCAGCCGCTGCGGAGTCAGGTGGGGCCACAGCCCGTCCAGCGCCTCCCGCACCGGGTCCTCGTGCCAGAGCCGCTCGCCGACGAAGGCCAGGTCCTCCTCCGCCACGGGGCGGCCCAGCAGCTTCGACTCGGAGCGCGCCAGCTCCTCGAGCAGGGTCCTCACCACGTACTTGCGCGCGGTGTTGTGCCGCAGGCGCAGACCCCGCGCGGTCCGCAGCACGTGCTCGCACAGCGCGCCGGACACGGTGAGCACGCCCGCGTCGGTCTCCACGAACAGGTCCTCGCCGCCGAACGCCTCCTCGGGTGTGCGCTGGCGGTCGGCCACGGCCGCGTGCACCAGGTCGGCCATCCCCGACGAGCCCTTCACCGCGGCGGCCTCGTACGGATCGTGCGCGGAGGCCCTCACTCCCGGGAACAGCTCCCCGACCGTGCGCATGACCACGTCGGTCTCCCCGAGGGAGGGCAGCACGTCGCCGACATAGCGCAGGAACGCCGGGTTGGGCCCCACCACCAGCACCCCGCGCCGCTCCAGCACGTCGCGGTGGGTGTAGAGCAGGTAGGCGGCCCGGTGCAGGGCCGCGACGGTCTTGCCTGTGCCGGGGCCGCCCTGGACCACCAGGACCCCGGACAGCCGGGCGCGGATGACCCTGTCCTGCTCGGTCTGGATGGTGGCGACGATGTCGCCCATGCGCCCGGTCCGCCCCCGGCGCAGTGAGGCGAGCAGCGCCGCCTCGCCGACCAGTTGGCGGCGGTCGGTGTCGGTCAGGCCGTCGGGGTCGAACACGTCGTCGTCGAGTCCGACCACCCTGCGGCGGCGCACCCGCAGGTGGCGGCGGCGGGTGAGCCCGTGCGGGTCGCCGGGGGTGGCGGCGTAGAAGGGGCGTGCGGCCGGAGCACGCCAGTCCACGAGGATGGTCTCGTATTCGGCGTCGCGCAGTCCGATCCGGCCCACGTAGAGGGTCTCGGGCCCCTCACCGGAGGCGCTCCCGTCCTCCGGGGCCAGGTCGACACGGCCGAAGCACAGCCCCTCCTCGACCGACCCGAGCCGGGTCCGGCGGCGGGCCTGCTCGTAGGAGCGCGTCTCGCGTTCCACGGTGGCCGCGAAGCCCCCGCGCTCCTGCAGGTGGGCCGCGGCGAGCTGGTCGGCGGTGTACGCACGCAGGGCGTCCAGGCGCTCGTACATCGCACTGACCCGGGCCTGTTCCACGGCGAGGGCGGCCGACGACGCCTCCTCGGCGTCCACTTGACAGAAACTCATCTGGTTGCTATGCTCCGTAGAGTGGGTTTTTTGTTGCCATATCGAAAAGTGACAGTGAGTTCCACAGCCTAACACGGTGCCGCGCCCCTCACGCGCGCGTCGGCACCCCCGCGTCTCCGTCCGGAGGAACAGGTGCACAGGGAACACGATGCGGTGAATCCCTCCCCAGAGCCCGCCGCACCCGCTACACTCGTGCGCATGCGACACACGACCACCCAGGCCCAGTGGTGGCGCCGCCCCTAGGCGGTGCTCCGAGTGCGCATACCCATGCAGCGACCGCCCCGGACCGGCGGTCGTTTCCTGTTTCACGGCCCCGGCCGGTGTGACCCGCCCCGACCACCGCAGCCAAAGGACCGGCCGTGAACCCCAGCGACGCACAGACCACCACGTACCGCACCCAGGGCGGCGTGACCGTCCACCGCAGCGCGAGCCCCTGCGACCCCGAGATCCTCACCGACCTCGTCCGGTCGGTCGAGTACCGGCGCGGCGGCGTCCTCTCCTCCGGCATGGAGTACCCGGGCCGCTACGACCGCTGGCACCTGGGCTATGTCGATCCCTGCGTGGAGATCACCACGCGCGGGCGTACCGTCACCGCCACCGCGCTCAACGACCGCGGCCGCGTCATGCTGCCCGTCCTGGCCGGGGCCCTGTACTCCGCCGGGACCCCCGACCCCGGCAGCACCATGGCCGACCTCGAACACGGCCGCGTCGCCGTCACCGTCCCCGAGCCCGACCCGGGCGCCTTCTTCACGGAGGAGGAGCGCAGCCGCCGTCCCAGCGTCTTCACCGCACTGCGCGCCGTCCTGGCCGCCCTGCACAGCCCCGAGGACACCAACCTGGGCCTGTACGGCGCCTTCGGCTACGACCTCGCCTTCCAGTTCGAGCCCATCGAGCGGCACATCGACCGCGACCCCGCCGACCGCGACCTGGTCCTGCACCTGCCCGACGCCGTCATCGTCCGCGACCGCAAGCGCGAGACGTGCGTGCGCTACACCTACGACTTCACCGTCCCCGCCGACGGGGACCGCGCCGAGGCCACCACCCGCGGCCTGCCGCGCGAGACCGAGCCCACCCCGCCCGTGGTCGCCACCGAGGTGCCCGAGGGGCCCGAGCCCGGTTCGTACGCGCGCGTCGTGGCCAGGGCCAAGGAGAAGTTCCGCCGCGGCGACCTGTTCGAGGTCGTGCCCGGCCACCGCACCTACGCCCGCTGCTCCTCGCCCGCCCGCTTCTACGAGCTGCTGCGCGAGCGCAACCCCGCCCCCTACGAGTTCTTCTTCAACCTCGGCGAGGGCGAGTACCTGGTCGGGGCCTCCCCGGAGATGTTCGTGCGGGTCAGCGGTGAGCCCGGCACCGGACAGAGGGTCGAGACCTGCCCGATCTCCGGCACCATCCGCCGAGGCGAGGACGCCCTGGGCGATGCCGAGAACATCCAGGAGCTGCTCTCCTCGGTCAAGGAGAAGTCCGAGCTGACCATGTGCACCGACGTGGACCGCAACGACAAGTCCCGCGTGTGCGAGCCGGGCAGCGTCCGGGTCATCGGCCGCCGCCAGATCGAGATGTACTCGCGCCTGATCCACACCGTCGACCACATCGAGGGCACCCTGCGCCACGAGTTCGACGCGCTGGACGCCTTCCTCACCCACATGTGGGCGGTCACCGTCACGGGAGCGCCCAAGACCTGGGCGATGCGGTTCATCGAGCAGAACGAGACCAGTCCCCGCCGCTGGTACGGCGGAGCCGTCGGCGTCCTGAACTTCGACGGTTCCATGAACACCGGTCTCACCCTGCGCACCGCCCACATCCGCGACGGTGTGGCCGCCGTGCGGGCGGGTGCCACCCTGCTCTACGACTCCGACCCCGAGGCCGAGGAGAAGGAGACCTTCCTCAAGGCGCGCGCCCTGCTGGAGACCCTCGCCCTGGGAGAGCGGGCCGAGGAGCCGGAGGAGGGCGCGGAGGAGACCGGCGCGGCCCCCGCCGAACTGCCCGGCCGGGGCATGAGGGTGCTGCTGGTGGACCACGAGGACTCCTTCGTCAACACCCTCGCCGACTACGTGCGCCGCCACGGGGCGGAGGTGACCACCGTCCGCTACGGGTTCGACGCCTCCCTGCTCGACCGGCTCGCCCCCGACCTGGTGGTCATCTCTCCCGGCCCCGGCCTGCCCGTGGACTTCGGGATGTCGGCCCTGCTGGACGAGCTCGCCGCCCGCGGCCTGCCGGTGTTCGGGGTGTGCCTGGGGCTGCAGGGAATGGTGGAGCACGCCGGGGGAGAACTGCGCACCCTGGACGAGCCGGTGCACGGCAAGCCCGGCCGGGTACGGGTGTCCGGAGGAGAGCTCCTGACCGGACTGGACGGCGACGGCGTCTTCCCCGCGGCCCGCTACCACTCCACCTACACCGTCCCCGACCTGGTGAAGCACTTCGAGGTCACCGCCGTCCTGGACGGCGGGGCGGACGAGGAGCCCGTCGTGATGGCGATCGAGGACCCGGCAGCGCGGTGGTACGCGGTCCAGTTCCACCCCGAGTCGATCCTCACCGCGGCCGTCGGCGAGGGCATCGTGGCCCGGGCCCTGCGCCTGGCCCGTGGCTGAGACGGGCCGCCCGCCCCTTCGGCCGCTCTCCGGCGGGATCCGCGCGTGGCGTCGCCCACGCGCGGATTCCCGGCCTCCCCAGGGGTCACGGTCGCCCCGGTACCCCGTACGCGACCCCCCACCTGCGTTGGGACTCCTTTTCCACAAACTCGGCCCGTCAAAAAGTTTGATCAACCCGTTACGGGACAGTGGTTGTGTATGGGTATTTTGCTTACGATCCTCGGAATCATCCTCATCGTCGCCGGCGTTCTCGGGGTGCTGCGCGGGCAGCTGCTCTGGGGCATCATCGCCATTGTCATCGGACTCTTCATCGCACCCGGTTACTTCTACGGTTTCTAGCCCGTGCACCCTTCTCCGGCCGGACGCCACAGGCGAAAGGCACCACAGGCAGTACCGAACACGGGCCGGGCACCCGACCGGTACGATCCGGCGGGAGCCCGGACCGCCCCCTGTACTCGGCCCCCCGCCTGACCGGGCCCGGCCCCGTGTACCCTCGTGTGAGGCTGGTCAGCCCCCGCCCCCATCACGCTCCCGTGCCCCGGAACCCCTGGTCACGGCTGTTCGGCGTGCGCTGCGGGAGCGGGGATCACGAACGGGAGGCATGCTGTGAAGAGGGTCGAGCCGCAGGTCCGTCTGGTGGCGCGTCCGCAGGTGGACTACGACGCCATCGCCGACTACCTCAAGGAGGTCGGGGGAGAGGCGTGGCTGGAGAGGTTCGACCGCGGTGAGCTCGACGCCCACCTCAACGACCCGCAGAACCTCGCCGAGTTCGCCGGGCGGCTGTGCTACCGCTCCTGGGAACCGGGGCTGAACCCCAACGTCACCCGGGTGCGCAAGGACCAGGACGCCTACCTCGGCAACCTCCTGGCCAGCCTGCACGGCTCGGTCCTGGAGCACATCAGCTTCAGTTTCGTCCTGCACAACGTGTCCCGTGTGCTGACCCACGAGCTCATCCGGCACCGCCCGGGCGTGGCCGTCTCGCAGGAGTCCCTGCGTTTCGTGCGCCTGAGCGACCTGCCGTTCTGGTTCCCCGACTGGGCCGAGGAGGACCCGGAACTGATGGAGCGCGCCACGGCGATGCTCCAGCAGATGGAGGAGTTCCAGCTCTGGATGGCCGACCACTTCGGCCTCGACGACGAGGGCGTGAAGTTCGCCGAGAAGAAGCACAAGACCTCGTTCATGCGCCGCTTCGCCCCCGAGGGTGTGGCGACCGGCCTGGTGTGGACCGCCAACGTGCGCACCCTGCGCCACACCCTGGAGGCGCGCACCGCGCCCGGGGCCGAGGAGGAGATCCGCCTGCTGTTCCACCTCGTCGGTGAGGCCCTGCGGGAGGAGGCCCCGGCGCTCTTCGGCGACTACGAGGTGCAGGACGGCGCCTGGGTCCCGCGGTGGCGCAAGGTCTGACCGCCGCAGCCGTGCCCGTCCCCTCCGGGGGCGGGCTTTTTTGTGCATGCAGGAAAGAGCGCCTTTTCTCACGATGAGGGCGCATGGTGGACGCCGTTCCACCGGAACCGACCCGAGTAGCACGCCGCCCAGTGGGAACCGGTGTGCGGGTTTTCGCGGCATCACCCGTAACAGCGAGCGATGACAGCACCCGTGGTCCCACGCGCCCTGGACTCCGCTGTCCCGGAAACGGGCACCTTCCGGGCGATACCAGGTCCTAAGGGCGAAGAAAGTCATGATCCCCTGCGAAGGTCCTGTTTTCATGACTTTCCTTACTCCGGGACTTGCTCTGTTTTGTGACTTGTAGTGGCGGCCCGAAATTACTGTCGCTTTCCTTTGGGGCTGGCCTTTTTGGTGTGGAAGAAGGAAGGATGGCTCAGGCCGCCCCCGCCGCGCCGACGACTCGTGCGGGGCCGCGCCTTTCCCGGAGATGTCCGAAGGGTGAAGGAGGGAAAGTGGAATGAGGGTTCTGGTGTCTGCCGCCGCCGCGTTCGCCTTCGCGGTGGGCGGGACGGTTCTGGGGGCCGTCCCGGCGCACGCCGCCACGGGAGAGGTCGTGGTGTTCACGACCGAGTTCGAGGAGCTGACGCGTTACCCGGATCCCCCCTCGGGCGTGTGCCACTCGCTTCCGGCCACCGCGCACGTGCTGGTCAACCTCACCGACTCCGACGTGAGCATGCACGCCGGCCCGGCCTGTCTGAGCCCCGGCCTCGTGGTCGCCCCCGACCACGGCTGGCACGCTCCGCCCAGCGGGATGTTCAGCTTCTCGGTGTCCTGAACCGGTCCGGTCCCGCGGTGGGCGGACGGCGTCCGCGGAACCGCCCGGCGGGCGTGAACCGCCGCGGCGGGGCCTTTCGGCACCACGGTTCACGAAAGAGGGAACAACCGTTCCCGCAATTCTCACAGGGAGAGGGAAATTCGGTTGTCCGGCGCTTTCGGCGTTTTCGGCGCGGCCAGCGGAATGGACGAAACGTGCGCGGTGGTGCGCCGCGCATCGCGATGAGAAGAAACGGAAAGGTGCCCGTCCGCTATGCTGCACACCTTCTTCGTCGGTCTCGGCAGATCGGGAGAAGGGCTGCACCTGCCGTCGCTCGCCAAGGCGCGGGCCCGGGAACCCGCCCTGTTCGCCCCGGGCCCGGTGGTGGGATACGACCCGTTCCGGACCTCGGCCGAGGGAGTGCTCACGGTCGGCTCCCCGGAGGAGGCGGTGCACCACGCGCCGCCGCGGAGCACCGTGGTCCACCTGTGCACACCGCCGCACCTGCGCTCCGGTCCGCTGGAGCGCTTGGCCGAGCTCGGCTACCGCAAGATCATCGTGGAGAAGCCGCTGGCCCTGGACCTGGTGGGGCTGGCCTCCGTCGCCCGGCTCCGGCGGCGCTGGGGACTGGACATCACCGTCACCACCCAGTGGCTGGACAGCGCGCTCACGCGGCGGCTGCACGCGGTCCTGCGGTCAAGGGCCTTCGGGGACCTGCGCGCCATCACGGTGCTGCAGAACAAGCCCCGTTTCACCCGCACCGCCAAGGCCCCGGGCCACCCCACGGCCTTCGACGTGGAGGTGCCGCACGCGCTGGCCGTGGTGATCACCCTCGCGGGGGAGCGGACCTCGCCTCGGCCTCCCTGGAGGACATGGTGACCGACCGGACGCGGCTGCCCCGGCTGGGCCGCGCACGGCTCAGCCTGAGGCACCACTCGGGGGTGCGCAGCCGGATCGACTCCGACCTGACCTCTCCCGTGCGCGAGCGCCGCATCGTGCTGGAGTTCGACAGGGCCCTGCTCACCGGCCACTACCCGTGCAGCGCGGCCGACCACACGGCCCAGCTGCGGGTGGACGCCCAGGGGTGGGGGCCGATCCGCTCGGTCTTCGACGACGACGCGCTCCCCGCGTTCATCCGGGCCGCCTACACCCGCTACGCCCGGTCCCACGGCACCCCCGGAACGCTCCCGGCCCAGATCGAGGCGGTCCGGCTGCTCACCGAGGCCAAGAGCCTGTGCGCGTCCCGCGCCCGGGGAAAGGAGGCGGACAGTCACGAGAACTGCGCGGGCTGGGCGGGTGAGAGCGCGGAGCGGGCGCTGGATCTGCTGGCCGAGGTGGACAGCCCGGCGCTGCGACTGCTGTTCGACACCGGCAACGGCGTCGCCCACGGATACCGTGCCCCCGAGACGCTGCGCGCCCTCGTCGCGCACGTGGCGCACGTCCACGTCAAGGACGCGGTGACCGGGCCCGGGGGCGAGGTCGGCCACGTGCTCCCCGGCACCGGGGAGGCCGGGGTCGCCGCGTGCCTGGATCTGCTGGCCGAGCACGGTTACGCCGGAGCGCTGTCCATCGAACCCCACCTGCACCTGCGCCCGCACCTGCGGGCCTCGGGAGCCGACCCCGGCCGAGGGGACCGTGCCGCCTTCGTCGCCTACGGGCACGAGCTGGAGCGGCTCATGGCCGGGCAGTGGTACGCGATGTCCGCGCCCCGGAGCGCGGAGGGGGTCCGGGGCGCGCGGCCCTCTCGCCCGACGACCGCGCCCTCCTGGCCCACCCGTCCTTTCGGGCCTGCTCCTGCGCGATCTACTCGGTCCAGGGCCGCCGCCCCCGGTGAGGGCCCGGCCGCACGGCCGTGCCCGCTCGGAACGATCCCGCTCCCGGTGACGCCGCCGACATCTCACAGTGGCACCGGGAGCGGGACCTCCGCCGGGGAGGCCCGGCCGGTCGCCCGCCGTTCGTCGGCGGGGGCCGCTAGGTTCGGGGCACAGGCGCGTTCGCGAAGAGGTGGGGTGGGGCCGTGGGCCGGGCAGGACCGCGTACCGACCGTGGAGGCAGGACCGTCCGGGCGCCCGCTTCGGCGGTCTACCGGGCCATGACCGACCCGGACGCCCTCGCGGCCTGGCTGCCGCCGGAGGGCATGACCGGCCGGATGGAGCGCTTCGAGCCGTGGCCCGGGGGCGGGTTCCGCATGGTGCTGACCTACCTCGACCCGCGGTCCGGACGGGGCAAGACCTCCGAGTCCAGCGACGTCACCGAGGCCGCCTTCGCCGAGCTGGTGCCCGAGGAGCGGATCGTGCAGCGGGTCGCCTTCGAGTCACCGGATCCGGCCTTCGCCGGGACGATGACGATGACCTGGCGGCTCGCCGAGGCACCGGAGGGCACCCTGGTGACCGTCGAGGCCACCGACGTGCCCCCGGGCATCGACCACGCCGTCCACGAGGAGGCCCTCGCCTCGTCCCTGGCCAACCTCGCGGCCCACGTCGAGCGGTGACCCCCGGCCCACCGTGGCGAGCGTCTCAGCCGTCCGCCACGGGTCCTCCGGCCGCCGCCGGCGGGCCGGACCCTTCCCCGAGCCCGGCCGGACCCGCGCCGATCGTGGGCTCGAACACGTCGTGAACGGCGGTCTTTGGACGTTTTCCACAACAGGAACCGCCTAGCGTGTGTTGTCTGCGCCATGGCGCTCGGGGCCGGAAGACGGAAGGGTTGGACTCTGCAGTGGGCCGCCCTGCCGCGGCGCGCACATCGTTGGTCTACAGAGGAGCTTGGTCGGGTGTTCAGCCGTATCGCCATCGTCAACCGTGGTGAGGCCGCCATGCGGCTCATCCACGCCGTACGGGACGTCGCCGCGGAGACAGGGACACGGATCGAGACCGTCGCCCTGTACACCGACGTCGACCGCACCTCCACGTTCGTACGCGAGGCCGACATCGCCTACGACCTCGGTCCCGCGTCCGCGCGCCCCTACCTCGACCTGGAGGTGCTGGAGCGCGCGCTGGTGGAGACCGGGGCCGACGCCGCGTGGGTCGGCTGGGGCTTCGTCGCCGAGGACCCGGCGTTCGCGGAGCTGTGTGAGAGGATCGGCGTCACCTTCGTCGGCCCGAGCGCGGAGGCCATGCGCAGGCTCGGCGACAAGATCGGCGCGAAGCTGATCGCCGAGGAGGTCGGCGTGCCGGTCGCGCCCTGGAGCCGCGGCGCGGTCCAGACCCTGGACGAGGCACTGGCGGCGGCGGACGGGATCGGCTACCCGCTGATGCTGAAGGCGACCGCGGGCGGCGGCGGGCGCGGTATCCGGGTGGTCACGAACGAGGCCGAGCTCACCGACGCCTACGAGCGCACCAGCCAGGAGGCCGCGCGGGCGTTCGGCAGCGGCGTCGTGTTCCTGGAGCGCCTGGTCACCGGCGCCCGGCACGTCGAGGTGCAGGTGATCGCCGACGGCGAGGGCACCGCGTGGGCGCTGGGCGTGCGCGACTGCTCGGTGCAGCGGCGCAACCAGAAGATCATCGAGGAGTCGGCGTCGCCGGTGCTCGCGCCCTCGCAGACGGCCGAGCTCAAGGCGTCGGCCGAGCGCCTGGCCGTCGCGGTCGGCTACCGCGGCGCGGCGACCGTCGAGTTCCTCTACCACCCCGGCGACGAGATGTTCGCCTTCCTGGAGGTCAACACCCGCCTGCAGGTCGAGCACCCGATCACCGAGTCCACCACCGGGTTCGACCTCGTCAGGGCGCAGCTGCACGTGGCGTCCGGAGGCAGGCTCGAGGGCGAGCCGCCGGTGGAGCGCGGGCACGCCGTCGAGGCCCGGTTGAACGCCGAGGACCCCGACCGCGACTTCGCGCCCTCCCCGGGCCGCATCGTGCGGCTGGACCTGCCCGCCGGCCCCGGCATCCGCGTGGACACCGGCGTCAGCGAGGGCGACACCATCCCCGCCGACTTCGACTCGATGATCGCGAAGATCATCGCCTACGGCCGCGACCGCGACGAGGCGCTCGGCAGGCTGCGCCGGGCGATGGCGCAGACCACGGTGGTCATCGCGGGCGGCGCGACGAACAAGAGCTTCGTGCTCGACCTGCTCGACCGGCCCGAGGTGATCGACGCCAGCGCGGACACCGGCTGGATCGACCGCGTCCGCGGTGAGGGCGGGCTCGTCTCGCACCGGCACTCCGCGGTCGCGCTGGCGGCCGCCGCCATCGAGGCCTACGAGGAGGAGGAGCGCGCCGAGCGGCAGCGGCTGCTGTCGACGGCGTTCGGCGGACGCCCGCAGGTGCAGCACCAGAGCGGCCGACCGCTGGACCTCAAGCTGCGCGGCGTCGGCTACCGCGTACGCGTCGCGCGGGTGGGGGCGCACCGCTTCCGCGTCGGCGTCGAAGCGGGCGGCGAGGCCCGCACCGCCGACGTCGAACTCGACCGCTTCGACCGGTACGCCGGGCGGATCACCGTCAACGGTGTCCGGTACCGCCTGCTCACCGACACGCACGGGCCGGTCCACCTGGTCGAGGTGGACGGCGTGACGCACAGGGTCAGCCGCGACGAGGGCGGTGTCCTCCGCTCGCCCACGCCCGCGCTGGTCGTCGCCACGCCGCTGGAGGTCGGCGCCGAGGTCGAGGCGGACGCGCCGGTGCTGGTGCTGGAGAGCATGAAGATGGAGACGGTGCTGCGGGCACCGTTCAGGGCGCGCCTGAAGGAGTGCGCCGTGTCCGTGGGCAGCCAGGTGGAGACCGGCGCACCGCTGCTGCGGCTGGAGCCGCTCGCCGACGGCGGCGACACCGAGGCCGCCCCGGCCGCCGGTTCCGTCGAGCTGGACCTGCCGTCCGCGACCGGGGAGGCCCCGGCGCGGGAGCGGCTCGCACGCGGCCGGGAGGACCTGCGCAGCCTGCTGCTGGGCTTCGACGTCGACCCGCACGACGAACTCCGTGTACTCGACGACTACCTCGCCGCGCGCCGGACGGCCACCGAGGACGGCCACCGGCCGCTGGCCGAGGAGCTGGAGCTCGTCGGTGTGCTCACCGACCTCGCCGAGCTGAGCCGCAACCGGCCCGCGGGCGAGGACGGCGGCGGCGACGCCCACGTGCACAGCCCCCGCGAGTACTTCCACACCTACCTGCAGAGCCTCGACGTCGAGCGGGCCGGGCTGCCGGAGTCCTTCCAGGCCAAGCTCGCCAGGGCGCTCGGGCACTACGGGGTCACCGACCTGGAGCGCTCCCCCGAGCTCGAGGCCGCGGTGTTCCGGATCTTCCTCGCCCAGCAGAGGGCGTCCGCCGACGCCACGGTCGTCACGGCGCTGCTGCGCGCCTGGCTGGGGGAGCCGCCGCCGGACGAGGCGCTGCGCGAGCCCGCCGGCCTCGTGCTGGAGCGGCTGGTGGCCGCGACGCAGGTCCGCTTCCCCGTGGTCGCCGACCTCGCGCGCGGCGTGGTGTTCTCCTGGTTCGGCCAGCCGCTGCTGCGCCGCAACCGCGCCCGCGTCTACGCCGACGTCCGCAGGCACCTGCGCCACCTGGACGCGAACCCGGACGCGCCGGACCGCGCCGAGCGCATCGCCGAGATGGTGCGCAGCACCGAGCCGCTGGTGCGGCTGCTCGGTCAGCGGCTCGTCCGCGAGGACCTGGACAACGCGGTCATGCTGGAGGTGCTGACCCGGCGGTACTACGGCAACAAGGGACTCACCGGCGTCCGCACCAGCGAGGTCGCGGGCTGCACGTTCGTGGTCGCCGAGCGCGCGGGCTCGCGCGTGGCCTCCACCGCGGTGGGCTTCGAGGCGCTGGGCAGCGCGCTGCGCGGCCTCGCGGAGCTGGCGAACGGCGAGGACGCCGTCGACGCCGACATCTACCTCGCCTGGGAGAAGCAGCCCGAGGACTCCGACGCGATGGCGACCGCGCTGAACGAGGTCCTCAGCGTGCACCCGCTGCCGGACCGGGTCCGCCGGCTCACCGCCACCGTCGCCGGCAGGGACGGTGCGGTGATGCACCACCACTTCACGTTCCGCCCGTCGGACACCGGAATGGCCGAGGACCGGCTGATCCGCGGCCTGCACCCGTACATCGCGCAGCGGATGCAGCTGGAGCGGCTGAGCAAGTTCGACCTGACCCGGCTGCCGTCGTCGGACGAGGAGGTCTACCTCTTCCGGTGCGTGGCGCGGGAGAACCCGTCGGACGACCGCCTTGTCGCGTTCGCGCAGGTGCGCGACCTGACCGAGCTGCGCGAGCACGACGGCAGGCTGATCGCGCTGCCGACGGCCGAGAACACCATCGCCACCTGCCTCGACTCGATCCGCCGCGCGCAGGCGCAGCGCCCTCCGAGGAAGCGCTCCAACACCAACCGGATCGTGGTCTACGTCTGGCCGCCGATCGACATCACCCGGGAGGAGCTGGAGACGATCGGCAGGCGCGTGCTGCCGACGACCACGGGCGCCGGCCTGGAGGAGATCCTGTTCATCGCGCGCCAGCGCGACCGGAGGACCGGCGAGCTGGCCAAGGTCGCCGTGCGCGTCTCCTTCGACGCCGCCGGCGGCGTCGAGCTGACCGTCGGCGAGCCGTCGGACGAGCCGGTCGAGCCCGTCGACGACTACCGGCAGAAGGTGCTGCGCGCGAGCAGCCGCAACACGGTGTACCCGTACGAGCTGACCGGCCTGCTCGGCGACTTCGTCGAGCACGACCTCGACGACGACCACGTGCTGGTGCCGGTCGACCGGCCCAAGGGGCGCAACACCGCGGCGATCGTCGCCGGTGTGGTCACCACGCCGACCCGGGAGCACCCCCAGGGGGTCACCAGGGTGGTGCTGCTCGGCGACCCGACGAAGTCGCTCGGCGCGCTGTCGGAGCCGGAGTGCCGCCGCGTGATCGCGGCGCTGGACCTGGCCGAGCGGATGCGGGTGCCGCTGGAGTGGTACGCGCTGTCCGCCGGAGCCCGGATCTCCATGGAGTCGGGCACCGAGAACATGGACTGGGTGGCCGCGGCGCTCAAACGGATCGTCGAGTTCACCCAGGACGGCGGCGAGATCAACATCGTGGTCGCGGGCATCAACGTCGGCGCGCAGCCGTACTGGAACGCCGAGGCGACGATGCTCATGCACACCAAGGGCATCCTGGTGATGACCCCGGACTCGGCGATGGTGCTCACCGGAAAGCAGTCGCTCGACTTCTCCGGCGGTGTGTCGGCCGAGGACAACTTCGGCATCGGCGGCTACGACCGGGTGATGGGACCCAACGGGCAGGCGCAGTACTGGGCGCCGAATCTGACCGCCGCCCGGGACGTGCTGATGTCGCACTACGCCCACTCCTACATCGCACCGGGCGAGGAGGCGCCGCGGCGGGCGCGGACGTCCGACCCCGCCGACCGCGACATCTCCGGCTTCCCGCACGCCGTGGAGGGCAGCGACTTCACCACCGTCGGCGAGATCTTCTCCGCCGAGACCAACCCGGACCGCAAGAAGCCGTTCGACATCCGGACCGTGATGCGGGCGCTCGCCGACCAGGACCACCCGGTGCTGGAGCGCTGGGCGGGCATGGCCGACGCGGAGACCGCGACGGTGCAGGACGTGCACCTCGGCGGCATGCCGGTGTGCCTGCTCGGCATCGAGTCGCGGTCGGTGCCGCGGCGCGGCTTCCCGCCCACGGACGGCCCGGACACCTACACCGCGGGCACGCTGTTCCCGCGGTCGTCGAAGAAGGCCGCACGGGCGATCAACGCGGCCAGCGGCAACCGGCCGCTGGTGGTGCTGGCGAACCTGTCGGGCTTCGACGGCTCGCCGGAGTCGATGCGCAAGCTGCAGCTGGAGTACGGGGCCGAGATCGGCCGCGCGATCGTGAACTTCCAGGGGCCCATCGTGTTCTGCGTGATCTCGCGGTACCACGGCGGCGCGTTCGTGGTGTTCTCGAAGGCGCTGAACCCGAACATGACCGTGCTCGCGCTGGAGGGCTCGTTCGCCTCGGTGCTCGGCGGCGCCCCCGCCGCCGCGGTGGTCTTCTCCGGCGAGGTCAACGCCCGCACCGCGGCCGACCCGCGCGTGCGGGACCTGGAGGCCCGCGTCGCGGCCGCGTCCGGGGCCGAACGCGCCGCGTTGACCGCGGAGCTCGACGAGCTGCGCTCCTCGGTCCGTGTGGAGAAGCTCGGCGAGGTGGCAGCGGAGTTCGACCGCGTGCACGACATCCGGCGCGCGGTCGAGGTCGGCTCCGTCGACGCCGTCATCCGCGCCGCGGAGCTGCGCCCGCGCGTCATCGAGGCCATCGAGTCCCGTCTGCGCCAGGGCGCCTCCCGGTAGAACGCGGGGAGTCGGCGAACGATCCGGCAGGGGCGCTTCCCGCCCCCTCAGCGGTGGATGACGACACCGCTGGGGGCGGGGAGCGCCCGCCTCGTGTCACGGCCCCACCACCGTGCCGCCCCGGACGCGACCGTGCGGGCAGGCGGGCCCCCGTCCGGCCGGCCACGGGCCCCGGTGTGCCTCCCGGGCGGGCCCGTCCCTGGCTTTCCGTAGCCGTCCGGCTACCGTAAAAACGTTTTTCGTGTTAGCTTCCCGTTGCATGGGAGCGCTCCCTACCCCCCCACTCCTTCCGGACACCGCCGTCCGGAGTTCGCACAGAGGAGCAGCAGTGCCCAGCAACCCCCCTGTCCTTCGCGGCGCGGCCCCGACCGCGCCGCCACCCGCCCACGGCCCCCTCTTCCGCCTGCGCCGGTTCCTGTACGCGGCCCTGACCGTCCTGCTCTGCACGGGCGGCCTCTCCGCCGTGGCGGCGACCTCCGCCCAGGCCGCCGACATCGACACCGGCGCCTACTACGTCCTGCGCAACCAGCACAGCGGCCTGGTCGCCGACGTCGAGGGCGCCTCCACCGCGGACGGCGCCGAGATCATCCAGTGGAACCGCACCGACCGGCCCTGGCAGCAGTTCCGCTTCGTCTCCGCCGGTGACGGCTACTACCGCATCGTCAACCGCAACAGCGGCAAGGCCATCGACGTCTGGGAGCACTCCACCGCCAACGGCGCCGAGATCCGCCAGTTCACCGACCTCGGCGGTGCCAACCAGCAGTGGCGCCCCGTCGACACGGGCGGCGGAGTCCAGCTGATCAACCGCCTCAGCGGCAAGGCCCTGGAGGTCTGGGAGTGGAGCACCACCGCCGGTGACCGCCTGTCCCAGTACGACTCCCTCGGGGGCGCCAACCAGGTCTGGGACCTGGTCCGCGTGGACGGCGGCGGCGCCCCCTCCGAGGAGTGCGGCGGCGGCTCCTACCACGCCGAGGCCGTGCTCAACGGCTCCACCTGGACCGCACGCAACGGCGGCAGCACCGTCTACACCGGCGGCGACATGCTCGCCGCCATGCGCGCGGCGGTGGACAGCCTCAGCTCCGGCCGCACCTCGCAGGAGCGCGTGGTGGTGCGCGGCTCCGGCTCCATACCGGGCAACGCCTCGCTCGACCTGCCCAGCCACACCTCGCTGGAGGTGTGCGGCACGGTCAACGTGACCGGATCGGCGACCGGGAGCAACGCGGCCGTGCGCATCAGGCACGCCCAGGACGTCTCCGTGCCGCACCTGACGGTCACCGGCTCCCCGTACTTCGGTGTCTACGTGCGGACCTCGCAGAACGTCCACTTCGGACAGATCGACCTGCGGCTGTCCGGCGGCCTGGGCATGCGCATCGACAGCCGTGACAACGACGCGGTCCGCGAGGCGCGCGACATCCGTATCGACGACGTCCGCGTCTCGGGCACGAGCAACCACGGTGTGGAGACCTACGGGGTGGACGGGCTGACCATCGGCACCGTCACCGCGCGCGACACCGGCTACTCCGGCCTGCTGCTCAACGACACCGTCAACGCCACGGTCGGCCTGGTCGACGCCGAGGGAGCCGGGACCGGTACGGGCTACGCGGCCTTCCGTATGGCCAACCGCAACGGACGGCTCAACGGCGGCTACCCGACCAACATCCGGGTCGGAGAGGTCCGCGCCCGTGGTGGCGGCCGGGGGATCTTCTGCGTCTCCGAGAGCGGCGGCGCGGTGATCGAGCGCGTGGACATCGCCGACACCGGCAGCAACGCCGTACTGGTCGAGAACTGCCACAACGTCACCATCGCCGAGGAGGGCGGGACCATCGCGGGTCCCGGGGACATCCGGATCGCGGCCCGCTCGGAGTTCGCCAACACCTCCGACGTCACGTTCCAGAACCTGACGCTGGTGGACACCGCGCTCAACGAGAGCCCGTGCGCGGTCAACACCGTGGTCCGCGGCATCACCTGGCGCAACAGCAGCGACAACACCTGCTGATCCGCCGGGAGGACGCCGGGGCCCGGTCCCACGGCCGGGCCCCGGCCCCGGCGCTCCGCCGTGCCGCGGCGGGGCGCCCCCGCGCCCCGGCCCGGCACACCCGCGCGGTCACGTCCGGTGACGGAGCCGTGGCGCGGACCCCTGTCCCGGTCAGGGGCGCACAAGGCGGGGGCCAATGGGGAGGCCCCGGGGAAAAATCCTGGACAACACTCGCCCACGTCCGGTTAGTGGCTGGTCCGGAACGTTAGTCCTCCCAGGCCATGGCGGGTAGGGAGTGTGCGGACAGCGTTGGGGGCGCTTGCCGGTGCCCCTGTCGACCACGCAACCATTGGGGGACATCGTGGCACGCGATCGCACACCCGCAGACCTGATCGGGCACAACGTCCTCGATCAGGAGGGTCACAACGTCGGCAAGATCAACCAGGTCTACCTGGACGACAACACGGACCAGCCGAGCTGGGTGTCGGTGCACACCGGTCTGTTCGGCAGGCACGAGACCCTCGTTCCGCTCCAGGGCTCCCAGCCCGCTGAGGAGGACATCCGGGTCCCCTACGACAAGTCCACCGTCAAGGACGCGCCGCACATCGACGCGGACCGGCACATCTCCCCGGAGGAGGAGCAGACCGTCCGCGAGTACTACGCCCAGCACGGCGGCCCTCCGGTGGAGTCCCGGAGCGCGGCCCCGGAGGGGCGCCACGCCGGGCAGGGCCCCGGTCCGCAGACGGCCGTCCCCTCGGGCATGCCCGAGGACGCCGCCATGACCGGTGAGGCCGACGACGTGTCGGTGACGCGCTCGGAGGAGCGCGTGGACATCGGGGTGGAGCGGCGCGAGTCCGGACGGGCCCGGTTGCACAAGTACATGGAGACCGAGCCGTTCGACGAGACGGTGCCGCTGCACCACGAGGAGCTGCAGGTCGAGCGGCACCCGATCGACGATCCCTCCGCGGCGCGTGGTGACAGGGAGATGGGCGAGAGCGAGGAGAGCTTCACCCTCTACGAGGAGCGTCCCGTCGTCTCCAAGGAGCAGGTCCCCGTCGAGGAGGTCCACGTTCGCAAGCGCGGAGTCACCCATGACGAGCACGTCAGGGGCGAGCGCCGCCGCGAGCGGGTCGAGCTGGAGGACGACGAGGGGGAGCCGCCCACGACCGGCTGACCCGGCCGTCCGGTCGGGTCAGGACAGGGGGCGAAGGTCGTCCCCGGGCCCGTCCCGGGGACGACCGACCCGCGCGCACCGACACGGAAAGGGGGAGGTAGATGACTGACCCGGGGGACCTCAGCGAGGAGAGCAGCGCCGAGGACGACGAGCAGGGCGGCGAGGGACGGAGCGGGGAGCACACGGCCCGGCCGCGTGGACGCGAGGCCGAACCCGGGCGCGGACACACCATCGTGGTGGGCGCGGGAATGGCCGGGCTGGCCGCCGCCGACCGGCTCGCCGAGGAGGGGGAGCGCGTCACCGTCGTGGAGGGCCGCGACCGCCTGGGCGGGCGCATCCACTCGATCCGCGAGTGGGAGGGCCCGGCCACCGTGGACGCGGGCGCCTCCTGGATGCGGGGCGAGGAGAACAACCCCCTCGCGCGGCTGGTCCGCGAGGCCGACATCCGCACGGCCGTGTTCAACCGCTCCACCGAGACCGCCTACGACCCCAAGGGGCGGCGGCTGCTCTTCGACCGCCACCGCCGCAACATGGAGGACGTCCACCTCCTCAACGAGCACATGTACTGGGCCAAGGTCGGCGCGGGCCCGCAGGAGTCGTTGGAGGAGGGCATCAAGCAGGCCCTCTACGACGCCAACCTGGTACGTGCCCGGGCCCGCGACGCCAACGAGATCGTGCACCGCATGGTCGAGGCCGACCACGGCGCCGACGCCGAGGAGATCGCCTTCTCCGCGGTGGCGGCCCTGCACGAGTTCAGCGGCGACGACGTCGTCTTTCCCGAGGGCATGAGCCAGATCACCGACCACCTGGCGCGGGGACTGGACGTGCGCCTGGAGCATGTGGCGGTCTCGGTCGTCCACGGCGACGACGGCGTCAGAGTGCACGTGGACACCCCGCGCGGCGAGGAAGTGCTGACCGCCGACCGGGTCCTGGTGACCCTGCCGCTGGGCGTGCTCAAGGCCGGGCAGGTCGACTTCGACCCGCGGCTGCCCGACGACAAGCTCCAGGCGGTGGAGCGCCTGGGCAACGGTCGGCTGGAGAAGCTGTTCCTGCGCTTCGACGACGTCTTCTGGGGCGACGCCGAGGTCCTCGTCCACCTGGGTACCGAGGAGGGGGCGTGGTTCCACTGGTACGCGGGTCAGCGTGTCCTGGACGCGCCGATCCTGGTCAGCCGCAACGGCGGCAACGCCGCCCGGTTCCTGGCGGACAAGGACGACGCCGACGTGGTCGAACACGCGATGGCCTCGCTGCGCAGCATGTTCCGCAAGGCACCCGATCCGGTCGGCCACCTCGTCACGCGCTGGATGGACGACCCGTTCTCCCGGGGGAGCTTCTCCTTCACGGCCGTGGGCTCGGACGACGACGACCGGGTGGCCCTGGGCGAGCCGATCGGCGAGAGGGTCTTCTTCGCGGGGGAGGCCACCGAGATCGAGCACACGGCCACCGTGCACGGCGCCCTGCTGTCGGGGCGCAGGGAGGCCGACCACATCCTGGGGCTCTGACCCCGGCACGCCCGGCGGTGGCCGGAGAGGGGGCGCCGGCGGCCGCGGCCGTGGCGCGGGGACCCGCCGGGCGGTCAGCGTCCCAGGCGGCGCTCCACGGCCGCCACGCCCGCACGGCAGGCGCGCTCCACCTCCCGGTGGTTGCGCAGCCGCTCCAACAGGCGGTACGGGCGCGGGTCCGGGTCGGGGCCGCCGTCGGCGCCGGTGACCCGCAGGGTCTGTCCCACGAGCGTGCCGGTGCGCGTCCACCGCTCCCAGCGCTCGAAGTCGGGGCTGGCGTGGTGGCCCATCACCAGCGCCCGCTCGTCCCGTCCGGCCAGGTCGCCGCCGTCGCGCGGCCACAGCTCCACGTCCCGGCCCGGACCCGCCGTCCAGTCCCTCGCGGTCACCACGTCCACGCGCACGTCCGAGTCGCGTTCACGCACCAGGACGGCGTCCTCGGCGCGGGTACGGGCGGGAAGCCCGCGGACGCCGTCGACCCCGGTCAGCCGGACGAGCGCGCGCGCCATCCACCACCAGTTCTCCTTGCGGGCCATCAGACTGCCCACCCGCAGCCGGCTCGGCGGATGCTTGAGCACCTCCTGCTCCACCAGGTCGCCGCCGAACTCCGTGCCCCGCGGGTCCAGGCTCACGCTGATCGTGCCGGTGGCGACCAGGGTCGGCCCCTCCGGGCCCGTCGGGGCGCTCACACAGAAGGCGGCGCGGTCGGGCAGCGAGTCGATCTCGGGAAGGTGGGCCAACGGCAGGGCGACGCAGGGCTGGTCCACGAACAGGGGTACGACCGGGACGGCGGCGGGCCCGTCGGCGGTCAGCCAGCACAGCTCACCTGCGGAGGAACCGCGCCAGGCTGTGGCCAAATCGTTCACATTCGTCCTTTTCTGTGATGTGCACCTCATGTTAATTTCTCGGGACTGTAATCGAACCACCACACAGCACCGAGCAGCCGCCATCCCCCCTATGAGGTGCTCACAGTGAAGGAATCCCCATGCCTGCCGTAGCCGTCCTCCTCGGAGCCCTGGCGCTGTTCGCGCTCGGCTACCGCTTCTACTCGGCCTACCTGGCCAACCGCGTCTACACGCTGGACCCGGCCTTCGTGACACCCGCGCACTCCTACAAGGACGGCGTGGACTACGTCCCGACCAACAAGCACATCGTCTTCGCGCACCACTTCATCTCGGTGGCCGGGGCCGCGCCGATCGTCGGTCCGGCCATCGCGGTCTTCTGGGGCTGGGGCCCGGCTCTGCTGTGGGTCGTGCTGGGGACGATCTTCGCCTCCGGCGCCCACGACTTCGGCTCGATCGTGGTCTCGGTCCGGCACAAGGGCAAGAGCATCGGCGCGCTGGCCAGCGACGTGATCAGCGCCCGGGCGAGGATTCTGTTCCTGCTGATCATCTTCTTCCTGGTGACGATGGTCAACGCGGTGTTCGCGGTCATCATCGCCGGCCTGTTCATCGACAACCCCGAGGCCGTGCTGCCCACCCTGGTCACGATCCCGCTGGCGATCGGCGTGGGCCAGCTCATCTACCGCCGCCGCACGGCGGCCCTGGTGCCCTCGCTGGTCTCCCTGGCGATCGTGTACGCCTGCATCCCGCTGGGGCAGCTGCTGCCCGTCACCGTCGACCCGGTCGCCGGGGCGCTGGGCGTGGAGCCCGCCCTGGTGTGGCTGGTGCTGATCTTCACCTACACCTTCTTCACCTCGCGCCTGCCCGTGTGGATGCTGCTGCAGCCGCGCGACTACATCAACCAGCAGCAGATGGTGCTGGGCCTGCTCATCATCATGGTCGGCATCGTCGTGGGCATGAACACCATCGAGGCCCCGGCCTTCCGCGGCGACCTGCCCGAGGGCTCGCCCTCGATCTTCCCGCTGCTGTTCATCACCATCGCCTGCGGCGCCGTGTCCGGATTCCACAGCCTGGTGGCGTCGGGGACCACCTCCAAGCAGCTGGACAAGGAGACCGACGCCCGGTACGTGGGCTACCTGAGCTCCCTGGGCGAGGGGACGCTCGCGGTCTGCTCCATCCTGGCCTGCACCGCGGGCGTCATGGTCTTCTCCGCCCACGAGGGGGCCGCCTGGACCGACCTGTACGCCGACTGGGCCAGCGCCGGGGCCAGCCCCGCGGGCACGTTCGTCCAGGGCGTGGCCGGGTTCGCCGCCAACATCGGCATCCCCGAGAGCGTGGGCCTGGTCTTCGCCACCGTCGTCGTGGTCAGCTTCGCCGCCACCAGCCTGGACACCGCGGTGCGCCTGCAGCGCTACACGATCCAGGAGATCAGCACCATCGTGGCGGACCAGGCGGCCGAGGGCGGCTCCATGAACCGTGCGTTCCTCTTCCTGTCCCGCAACATCACCGTCGCCACCCTGATCGCGGTCGGTGTGCCCCTGGTGCTGGCGCTGGTGCCCGGCAACTTCGCCGCCGGGACGCTGTGGCAGCTCTTCGGCACCACCAACCAGCTCACCGCCGGCCTGGCGCTCGCGGTGATCGCGGTCTGGGTGACCAAGCGCGGCCGCAACCCGATCGCGATCCTGGTGCCGCTGGTCTTCCTCGTCATCATGACCTCCTGGGCGCTCATCACCCAGCTGCTGGGCTTCCTGCGGTCGGGCGAGGCCATGCAGACCTTCGTGCTGGCCCCGCTGGACGCGGTCATCTTCGTCCTGGCCGTCTGGATGACGGTGGAGGCCGCGCTGGCCCTGCGCAAGGCCTTCGCGGCCCGTCGGACGGCGGGGACCGCCGAGCCGGAGGCGCCCGCCGAGACGGCCGCCGAGGAGCAGTAGCCCGTGACCCCCGATGCGTGAACACCGAGAGGCCGCCGGGCCCGCCTCCCTGGGGCGGGCCTGGCGGCGCGCCGTCACCGCCTGGCGCCGTTTCGAGGACTTCCACCAGGCGGTCTTCGACGCGCGCTGGGGGCACGCGCGCAAACGCGAGGCCCGCACCCAGCAGGACACCCTGCGGGCCCTGCTCATGCTGGAGACCCTGGGTGTGGACAACCCCGTCGCCTACGAGACCCTGGACCTGGTCCCGTACATGGTCGCCGACCTGCACGAGTGGCACCAGAGGATGGGCCGCAGGGACTTCGGAGCACCGGGAGGCTGCTGTTGACCAGACCCGCCACCGACGCCGCGGGCGCCCCCGCCGCACCGATCACCTTCGTCGGAGGCAAGGGCGGCGTCGGCAAGACCACCCTGGCCGCCGCCCACGCCCTGGCCCTGGCCGACGCCGGGCACCGGGTCCTGGTCATCTCCACCGACCCCGCCCACTCGCTGGGCGACGCCCTGGAGACCCCCCTCAAGGACGACCCCGTCCGGGTCGCCCCGAACCTGTGGGCCGCCGAACCCGACGCCGACGCCGCCGTGCGCCGCAGGATCGCCCAGGTCGCCGAGGACGCGCGCCGGGCCGTCCCCCGCGAGGTCCTGCCCGCCGTGCGCCGCCACCTGGAGCAGGCGGGCTCCAGCCCCGGCATGGCCGAGTCCGCGCTGGCCGACCTGCTCGTGGACCGCATGGAGGAGGTGGGGAGCCGGTGGGACGCCCTGGTCGTGGACAGCGCCCCCACCGGGCACCTGCTGCGCCTGCTCAACCTGCCCACGCTCCTGACTCCCTGGGTGGTGGGCCTGGCCCGCCAGCGCGAGCGGGCACGCCGCGCCGAGGCCTTCGCCGACGTCGTCGGCGGCCCCACGGGGGAGGACGACCCCCTCACCGAGCGCCTGCACGCCCGCCGCCACCGCCTGGAGCGCGCCGCCGAGCGCCTGCGCCGGGACGCCGTGGTGCGCCTGGTGACCCTGCCCCGCCGCATGGTGCTCGCCGAGACCGCCAGGGCCGTCGAACAGCTCACCGGCGCCGGCTTCCGGCTCGCCCCCGTGATCGTCAACCAGATCCCGTCGGGGGACGCGGCCGGTCCCGACACGGACGAGGCCCTGGCCGCCACTCGTGCGCGCTTCACGGACCTGGGCACGGTGGAGATCCCGCTCCAGGGCGCCGAGCCCACTGGTCCGGAGCACCTGCGCCGCCTGGCCGCGCACCTCACGCCCCGCTGAGGCGATCTGTGAGCGGGGGAGGCCGCCGGAGGGAGGGCCGCGAAAGCGTACAGGGTACGATGAGCTCGGGCCGCACTCCGACCATGCCAGGGCCGGGGCCCATGACGGCGGGAAACGACCCTTCCGACCGTTATCGTTGACGCCATGGGGCGATCCGCGGAAGATGGCAGACTCACGGCGGGGGGCGATGTGGTCAGCCCGACGGTCAGTGACCGCGTCTGGACGGTTCCCAACCTGCTGAGCATGCTCCGGCTGCTGGGCGTGCCGCTGTTCCTGTGGCTCATCCTGGTGCCCCACGCCGACTGGTGGGCGCTGTTCGTGCTGGCCGCCGCGGGCCTCAGCGACTGGCTCGACGGCAAGATCGCCCGGGCCTGGAACCAGACCTCGCGCCTGGGCACCGTGCTCGACCCGCTGGCCGACCGGCTCTACATCTTCGCCGCCCTGCTCGGCCTGGTCATCCGCGGCATCGTGCCCTGGTGGCTGATGGCCATCCTCGTCCTGCGCGACGCCCTCATCCTGGGCGCGCTGCCGATCCTGCGCCACTTCGGTTACGGACCCCTCCCGGTCAACTTCGCCGGGAAGGCCGCCACCATGTGCCTTCTGTACTCGTTCCCCCTGCTGTTCATCGCGGGATACGCCTCGATAGTCACAGATGTGGCAAGGATTATAGGTTGGGCCTTCGCACTCTGGGGAACGGCTCTGTACTGGTGGGCCGGACTGCTCTACGCCGTACAGGGACTGCGCCTGATCGCCCAGACCCGCCGCGACGAACGCGCTGATCACGCCGGTGGCCCGCGGGCCGTCGGGGACAGCGACCCCGTACGCGGGCACGCCGCGGATCGACCCGATCCAGCCACACCGGCGACCGCTGACGGTGATCCCGGTGCGGTGGCCGATGACGGCTCGGACCGGCCGAGTCGTCCGGACCAGGGACGGACCGGCCCCTGATCCGCGGACGGACCGGCTCACCACGAGTCCTGTCGGATCGAAAGGGAGTGTCGTCTCCGTCATGAGAACATGTCCCACCGCGCGCGACGGCGCGCGCTCCGCGCACCATTTCTCCGTCGCCCTGCCCGAGGGCACGGTCGTTCGGAGGTACCGGCGATGAGCCAGACCGAAGACACCGCCCCGGAGGGCGCCACGCCCACCATGAAGGCCGTCGTGATGGCGGGCGGCGAGGGCACCCGCCTGCGTCCCATGACGGCCAACCAGCCCAAACCACTGCTTCCGGTGGTCAACAGACCCATCATGGAGCACGTCCTGCGCCTGCTGCGCAAGCACGGCTTCACCGAGACCGTGGTCACCGTCCAGTTCCTGGCCACCCTCATCCGCAACTACTTCGGTGACGGCGAGGAGCTGGGGATGAAGCTCCACTACGTCGCCGAGGAGGTCCCCCTCGGTACCGCGGGCAGTGTCAAGAACGCCGAGGAGCACCTGCGCGGAGAGCCCTTCATCGTCATCTCCGGCGACGCGCTCACCGACATCGACCTGACCGACATGGTCCGCTTCCACCGCGAGAGCGGGGCCAAGGTCACCATCGGCCTCAAGCGGGTGCAGAACCCGCTGGAGTTCGGCATCATCATCGTCGACGAGCAGGGTCGCGTCCAGCGCTTCCTGGAGAAGCCCACCTGGGGCCAGGTCTTCTCCGACACGGTCAACACCGGCATCTACATCATGGAGCCGGAGGTGCTGGAGCGCGTCGCCGAGGGCGAGGTCGTGGACTGGTCCGGCGACGTCTTCCCCCAGCTCCTGGAGGAGGGCGAGCCCCTCTACGGCTACATCGCCGACGGCTACTGGGAGGACGTGGGCACCCACGAGAGCTACCTCAGCGCCCAGGCCGACGTGCTCTCGGGCAAGGTCGACGTGGAGATCGACGGCTTCGAGGTCTCCCCGGGCGTGTGGGTCGGCGAGGGCGCCGAGGTTCACCCCGCCGCCGTGCTCAAGGGCCCGCTCTACGTCGGCGACTACGCCAAGGTCGAGGCGGGCGCCGAGCTGCGGGAGTTCACCGTGGTCGGCAGCAACGCCGTGGTGCGCTCGGAGGCCTTCGCCCACCGCACCGTCCTGCACGACAACGTGTTCATCGGCCGCGGCGCCAACCTGCGCGGCGCCGTCATCGGCAAGAACACCGACGTCATGGCCGCGGCCCGGATCGAGGAGGGCGCGGTCGTGGGCGAGGACTGCGTCATCGAGTCCGAGGCCTACGTCCACAACGACGTCAAGGTCTACCCCTTCAAGACCATCGAGGCCGGGGCGGTGGTCAGCACCAACGTCATCTGGGAGTCGCGCGGGCAGCGCTCGCTGTTCGGCCCCCGGGGCGTCTCGGGCCTGATCAACGTCGAGATCACGCCGGAACTGGCGGTGCGCCTGGCCAACGCCTACGCCACCACCCTCAAGAAGGGCGCGATCGTCACCACCTCGCGTGACGTCTCGCGCGCCGCCCGCACGCTCAAGCGCGCCATCATCAGCGCGCTCACCGCCGCCGCCATCGAGGTGCGCGACCTGGAGGTGGTGCCGCTGCCGGTGGCCCGCTTCCACACCTCCCAGAGCGGTGTCAGCGGCGGCATCACCGTGCGCACCAGCCCGGGCGACCCTGAGTCGGTGGACATCCTGTTCCTGGACGGCGAGGGCGCCGACCTGTCGCCCGCCGCGCAGCGCAAGCTGGACAGGGTCTTCTCCCGCGCCGAGTACCGCCGGGCCTTCCCCGGCGAGATCGGAGAGCTGACCTTCCCGTCCCGCAACGTGGAGAGCTACTCGCACGAACTGCTGCGCAGGGTGGACACCTCCGGCGTCGCCGAGGCCGAGCTCAAGGTCGTGGTGGACTGCGCCGGCGGCAGCGGCTCGCTGATCCTGCCCTCCCTGCTGGGCCGGATCGGGGTGGACGTCCTCACCGTCAACAACCGGCTGGACGAGGCCTCGCCCACCGACAGCGTCGCCAAGCAGAACCGGGACCTGGCACGGCTGGGCGAGCTGGTCGCCAACTCGGGCGCCGACTTCGGGGTGCGGTTCGACCCCGTGGCCGAGCGGCTGTCCATCGTGGACGAGAACGGCGAGCTCGTCGAGAGCGGACGGGCCCTGCTGGTCGTCCTGGAGCTGGTCTGCGCCGAGTACGGCGGCGGAACGGTGGCCCTGCCCGTGACCACCACGCGGGTCGCCGAGACGGTGGCCGCCTCGCACGGGGTCAAGGTGCACTGGACGGCCACGGCCACCGACGAGCTGACCAAGGCGGTCCGGGCCGAGGACGACATCATCTTCGCGGGCGACGGCCGCGGCGGTTTCGTCGTGCCGCGGTTCAGCCCCACCAGTGACGCCATCGCCGCCTTCGTGCGGCTGCTGTCCCTGGTGGCCCGTACCCGACGCTCGCTGAGCCAGATCGACCGTACGATCCCTCAGGCGCACCTGCTGCGCCGTTCCGTGCCCACCCCGTGGGCGATCAAGGGGAGCGTGATGCGGGCCGTCGTGGAGGCGGCTGGCGACCGCCAGCTCGACACCACCGACGGCGTCCGGGTGATCGAGCCGGACGGCAGCTGGGCCCTGGTCCTCCCCGACACCGCGGAGGCCGTGACTCATCTTTGGGCCGAAGGTCCCGACTCCGACACCGCGCACCGTCTGCTGGACGAGTGGTCGGCCGTGGTGGAGCGCGCCGAGGGCTGAGCCGGGCCGCGTGGGCGCGGGCGACCCCCGCACGCGCCCACGCGGTGTGTGTCGGTACGATGACGCTGTGTACTCGACTGCGAACCCCGCACGGGGTGACTCCACTGGCTAAACTGGACATACAGGCAGGTCATGGCGGCCCGGTGCAGCCGGTGCGAATCCGCGTGGATCCTCGCAGAACCAAACCCGTCGGCGGGGCATCAGCCCCAGGACAGGTGTCCTTCTCCGACCGGGTCGGCCATCGGTGCGGGGCGGTGTTCCGGACAGCGGATCCCCCGCCGTCCGGGGCGTTCGCGCCGGGGTGTCCGCGGCGGACCGAGGAGGAGCGAAAACCTTCCTGGACAGGGATATGGTTTAAAGTCGAGTGTTCCCCGGAGCGCCGCGTCGCCCACGGGGCCGGGTATCCCGGCAACGGCGGACACCCTTCACCGGGGGTGACAAGGAGTACAACATGGGGGATGAGACCTAGCGACCGACCGTGTGAGGCGCACCGCTGGCGCGACAGTGGACGTCTCGCCGCGTTCGGGGCGGTGTGCGGGCCAGGTGTCCGCACGGTGCCCGGAACGTGCCACCGACCAGCCGAATCAAGCACCGCCCCGTGCGGTAGGAGGCCGAGCCGACCTATGTCGAGCGTTTACTGCACGCAGTGCGGTCACGCCGTTGCGGATGATGCCCGTTTCTGCTCCCACTGTGGGACTCCCCTCCGCAAGGCCGAACAGCAGGACCCCCGGCCCGGCGCTGGCGGGGACTCCGGCGGAGACGTCACGTCGACCATCTCCATCTCCGGCATCCAGGCCCTGGAGGACGAGGAGTCCGGTGACGATCTGGGCGGCGACGACCCCACGAACCCCGAAGCCCTGCCACCGGGCACGGCGCTGCTCGTGGTCAGGCGCGGCCCCAATGCCGGGAGCCGCTTCCTCCTGGACAGCGACGTGACCACCGCCGGCCGCCATCCCAACAGCGACATCTTCCTCGACGACGTCACCGTCTCCCGCCGCCACGTGGAGTTCTTCCGCCGCGGCGACGGGTTCGGCGTCCGCGACGTGGGCAGCCTCAACGGCACCTACGTCAACCGCGAGCCGGTCGACGAGGCCCAACTCGGCGGAGGGGACGAGATCCAGATCGGTAAGTTCCGGATGGTCCTGCTGACCAAACCGCGACGCTGACGGGCACACCGGACGCGGACGCGGGCGCGGTGGGCGGGCCGATGAGGTTTGCGGCCCCCCGCCACAGGACAGCTTTGTAACGAAGGGTGCCGATTTCGCCCTCGGGTCCTGATCCACAGGAGGAGCAGGGACGAGCGCCCATCCGGCATGACGACTCGTGGGACGGAGACGCTGTGAAGCACATGGAGGTCGTCGGCGTCCGGGTTGAGATGCCCTCGAACCAGCCGATTGTCCTGCTCAAGGAATCCGATGGGGACCGCTACCTGCCGATCTGGATCGGCGGGGTGGAGGCGACCGCGATCGCGCTGGCCCAGCAGGGCGTGGCGCCGGCCCGGCCGCTCACCCACGACCTGCTCCGGGACGTGCTCGACGCCCTGGACACCGGGCTCAAGACGGTGAACATCACCGGTCTCAGCGACGGCATCTTCTACGCCGAACTGGTCTTCAGCAACGGAGTGGAGGTGAGTGCGCGCCCCTCCGACTCGATCGCCCTGGCACTGCGGACGGGCACGCCCATCTACGCGCACGAGGACGTGATCGCCGAGGCCGGGATGCCGATACCGGACGAGCAGGAGGACCAGGTCGAGGCGTTCCGGGAGTTCCTGGACAACATCTCGCCCGAGGACTTCGGCAGACGCACGGAGTAGGACCGGGGCGCACTTCTCCCGGGACCCGCGTCCGCGCGGGTCCCGCGTGTGTGCGGCACCGGATGCCACCGGTCCGGCCCGGCCGAAAAGGAAACGCCGTGACCTGCGGCTTCGTTCCGGGTGCCGGTGATAGATTGGAGCAGGGAAATGGTCGTAGCGATCCGGGCCGAAACCCCGGCGGATGTACGGGACGCCGCCGGAAGGGCTCCGCGACACCAGCGCCGCGCGCACTTGGCGACGCGCCGCGTGGTGTCGTTGACGCTGTCGTGCGGCCGTCCTACCGTCAGTGCAGTGGAACCCACGGCGCACCCATTTCCCTGAGTGGACATCCCCTGTCGAGACCGCCGTGGGACGAGAAGCCGGAGGTCGGCGTGGCGGTAGCGGGCGGCGAGCGGGATCCCCATGACAGGCGGTTCGCGCTGCGGCTGGCGGGGCAGCAGGGCCTACTGTGCGAAGAGGACGTGGTGGCGCTGCCTATGGACGTCGGGTATCGGGGCCCCGCAGCGTGTACCGCTGCCGGGATCAGCTACCGCCAACTCGACTACTGGGCCAGGACCGGCCTGGTGGAGCCGAGCGTGCGCACCGGAGCCCACAACGCCCCCCTGTACAGCCTCCCCGACATCCTGTTGCTCAAGGTGGCCAAACGCCTCCTGGACACCGGGATCTCACTGCAGCAGATCCGTACCGCGGTCGACCACCTGCGCGGCCGCCCCGCCCCCGACCTGGCCCGCATCACCCTCATGAGCGACGGCGTCAGCGTCTACGAGTGCACCTCGCCCGAGGAGGTCGTCGACCTCATGCAGCGCGGACAGGGCATGTTCGGGCTGGCCCTGGCCAACGTCTGGCACGAGCTGGAGGAGGCGCTGGGCGTGGTCCCCGCCGAGGAGCGGACCGACCTGCCCGCCGCGGCGCCCCAGCCCGTGGACGAGCTGGCCAGGCGCCGCCGGGAGCGCCGGACCGGCTGAGCCCCGCTTCCGGGCGCACGGCGGACCCGCCGCGGGATCCGGGCGTTCGTTCGTGGGATCCCACAGGACGGCGCCGCCGATCCGGTGGAACACCTGACCGGAGGCGCTGCTCGGCACGGCCATCGAGTACCGTCGTAGTCACAACAGGGATGAAAAACGACATTCACCCTGCTTGTACACATGTACAGACTGTCAGCTGGCTGTCGATGCCGCGCGAGAGAGACCCCGCCAACGGGGCGCCGACGGGGCAATACTCCCCAGTAACCTCTCAGGCACCAGGACCGCGTGGAGTAGGCCGCTCTGAAGCCTGGGCACCGCCGTGCCCGGTGACAGAGGGGGAGACCGTGAGGAACACCGCCGACCGGAGTCGGCCCTGTCACCAGGAGGTCTCCGTGCCAGACCAGCCCCTGCACACCCCCGGCGCGCCCGCCAGGGTGTTCGCCGACCGCCACATCGGCCCCACGCCGGCCGAGACCCAGGAGATGCTCAAGGCCGTCGGCTACGGCTCCACCGCCGAACTCATGTCCGACGCCGTGCCCGAGTCCATCCTCACCGGCCCCGGCAGGAGCGCGCCGCTGAACCTGCCCGAGGCGATCGGCGAGGCCGAGGCCCTGGCCGAGCTGCGCGACCTGGCCTCGCGCAACGACACGCGCACCTCGCTGATCGGCCAGGGCTACTACGGGACCTTCACCCCGCCGGTCATCCTGCGCAACATCATGGAGAACCCCGCCTGGTACACGGCCTACACGCCCTACCAGCCCGAGATCTCCCAGGGGCGCCTGGAGGCCCTGCTCAACTTCCAGACCATGGTCTCGGACCTGACCGGCCTGCCCGTCTCCGGAGCCTCACTGCTGGACGAGGCCACCGCCGCCGCCGAGGCCATGACCCTGGCCCGCCGCGCCTCCCGGAGCAAGGCCGACGTCTTCGTCGTCGACTCCGACGTCTTCCCCCAGACCCTGCAGGTGCTGCGCACCCGTGCCGAGCCCCTGGGCATCGAGGTCGTGGTCGCCGACCTGTCCCAGGGCATGCCCGAGGGCGAGGCCTTCGGCGTCCTGGTGCAGTACCCCGCCTCCAGCGGCGCGGTCCGCGACCCCGGCACCGTCATCGCCCGGGCGCACGAGCGCGGAGCCCTCGCGGTGGTGGCGGCCGACATCCTCGCCCTGACCCTGCTGCGCAGCCCCGGCAACCTGGGCGCCGACATCGCGGTCGGCTCCACCCAGCGCTTCGGCGTGCCGCTCGGCTTCGGCGGCCCGCACGCCGGCTACATGGCCGTCACCGAGAAGCTGCGCCGCCAGCTGCCCGGCCGCCTGGTCGGCGTCTCGGTGGACAACGCGGGCAGGCCCGCCTACCGCCTGGCCCTGCAGACCCGCGAGCAGCACATCCGCCGTGAGAGGGCCACCAGCAACATCTGCACCGCGCAGGTCCTGCTCGCCATCATGGCGGGGATGTACGCCGTCTACCACGGCCCCGACGGACTGCGCGCGATCGCCCGCCAGGTGCACGCACGCACCGCCGCCCTGGCCGACGCCCTCACCGAGCGCGGCTTCGAGGTCGTGCACTCCGCCTACTTCGACACCCTGCGCGTGCGCGTGCCCGGCGCGTCGCGCGTCGTGCGGTCGGCCCTGGAGGCCGGGTACAACCTGCTGGCCGTCGACCAGGACACGGTCGGGGTGAGCGTGGACGAGACCACCACCGAGGCCGACCTGGAGAAGGTCCTGGCCGCCTTCGGCGAGTCCGAGCGCGGCTCCTCCCGGGGAGGCCTGGGCGTGGACGAGGACGCCGACCGCCTGCCCGCCGAGCTGGCCCGCGAGGTCGACTACCTGACCCACCCGGTGTTCAACACCCACCGCAGCGAGACCTCGCTGCTGCGCTACATGCGCCGCCTGTCCGACCGCGACCTGGCGCTGGACCGCACGATGATCCCGCTGGGCTCGTGCACCATGAAGCTCAACTCCACCACCGAGATGGAGCCGGTCACCTGGCCGGAGTTCGCGGGCCTGCACCCGCTCGCGCCGCTGGACCAGGCCGCCGGAAGCGTGGCCCTGATCCACGACCTGGAGGCCTGGCTGGCCGAGGTCACCGGCTACGACGCGGTGTCCCTGCAGCCCAACGCCGGCTCCCAGGGCGAGCTCGCCGGGCTGCTGGCCATCCGCGGCCACCACCGCTCGCGAGGTGAGTCCCACCGCGACGTGTGCCTGATCCCCAGCTCCGCGCACGGCACCAACGCCGCCAGCGCGGTCATGGCCGGTATGCGCGTGGCCGTGGTGGCCTGCGACGACAACGGCAACGTCGACATGGACGACCTGCGCGCCAAGACCGCGGAGCACGCGGAGGACCTGGCGGCCATCATGGTCACCTACCCGTCCACGCACGGCGTGTACGAGAGCACCATCACCGAGGTGTGCCGCCTGGTCCACGAGGCGGGCGGCCAGGTGTACGTGGACGGCGCCAACCTGAACGCGCTGCTGGGCTGGGCCAAGCCGGGGAGGTTCGGCGCCGACGTCAGCCACCTGAACCTGCACAAGACCTTCTGCATCCCGCACGGCGGCGGCGGTCCGGGCGTGGGCCCGGTCGCGGTCCGCGCCCACCTGGCCGGCTTCCTGCCCAACCACCCGAGCCAGCCCGAGGCGGGTCCGCACACGGGCGTGGGCCCGGTCTCCGCGGCCCCGTTCGGATCGGCGGGCATCCTGCCCATCTCCTGGGCCTACATGCGGATGATGGGGGAGGAGGGCCTGCGCTCGGCCACCGAGATCGCGGTGCTGTCCGCCAACTACCTGGCCAAGCGGCTGGAGCCGTACTTCCCCGTTCTCTACACGGGTGCGGACGGCCTGGTGGCCCACGAGTGCGTCATCGACATCCGCCCGCTGCAGAAGGCCAGCGGCATCAGCAACGAGGACGTCGCCAAGCGGCTCATGGACTACGGTTTCCACGCGCCGACGATGTCGTTCCCGGTCAACGGCACCCTGATGGTGGAGCCGACCGAGAGCGAGAACCTGGCCGAGCTGGACCGGTTCGCGGAGGCGATGATCGCCATCCGCGGCGAGATCGACAAGGTGGCCTCGGGCGAGTGGGACGCCGAGGACAACCCGCTGCGCAACGCGCCGCACACGGCCGAGGCGGTGACCGCCGACGAGTGGGAGCACGGCTACACCCGCGCCGAGGCGGCGTACCCGCTGGCGTCGCTGCGTACGGACAAGTACTGGCCGCCGGTCGGCCGGATCGACCAGGCCTACGGCGACCGCAACCTGGTCTGCTCCTGCCCGCCGCCGGAGGCCTTCCAGATGTAGGGCCGCCGGGGGAGTGAGGGGCGCCGGCCCGCGGGCCGGCGCCCCTTCCGCGTTCCTTTCAGTGGCGCTCCCCGGGGCCCGGTGCTGAATCTACGTCGTACAGGCGATGCCCGTGTTGAGGGAAGGTGGAGAGGGGCAGGAAAAAGGGAGATTAAACGGGTGCGGGCCGCCACCCCCTCGGTGCGACCCGCGTTAGAGTTGCGGCGACACGGCCCGCGTCCCCACCACACGCACCGACGCCCCCATGGAAAGCGGAACCATGACCACGACGTCCGGACCTCCCGCGCGCCCTGGCCCCGACGACCCGCCTTCGGCCATCGACCCCGAGGACACGGAGGGGACCGCCGCACCCTCCGGGCGGGACGCCTCGGGCCTGTGCGACCAGGCCCAGGACCTCGCCTCGACCGGTCACCTCGAACGCGCGGCCAGGCTCTACCAGCAGGCCGTGGCGGCCAACCCCCACCCGAGCGTGCAGGCCCGCGCCCTGTTCGGCCTGGCCGTGGTCGAGGACCAGCGCGGCGACCTGCCCGCCGCGCGCGAGGCGGCCCGCCGCGCGCTGGCCACGGGGGACTCCCGGTACGCCCCGCGCGCCGCCTACCACCTCGCGCTCTCCTTGGAGCAGGACGGCGAGGCCGCCGAGGCCGAACACGTCTGGCGCCGCCTGCTCGACCTCGGCGGCCCGGCCTACACCGCGGTGGCCCACTACGGACTGGCCCGCGCCGCAGAGGAGCGCGGTGACGCCGAAGGCGCCGAGGAGCACTGGGAGGCGGCGCTGGCCCTGCCGCCCGACCCCGAGGCGCTCAGCCGCCTGCACGCCGCCACGGTCGTCGACGCCTCACGTGACCTGTCCGGGCGCCTGCTGGGCCGGGGACTGCCCGGCGCCGCCGCGGCGGCCGTCGAACGCGGGCTGTCGGTCGTGGACGACCCCGGCCTGCGCCTGCTGCGCGCCGCCGCCCACCTCGAACACGCCATCGCCGACGTCGGCGCGGTCGTCGACTCGGGAGGGGAGGCGGGCGGTGACCGGAACGCCCCAGCGCCCGAACCGGATACCTCGGCCGCCGCCGTGGAGCTCCTCGCGGGGCTGCTCGCCCTGCGCGGGGACCCCGTCGCGGCCGAACGGGCCTGGCGGACGGGCCTGGAGGGCCGGGACCCGGCCACCTCCGAGGAGGTGCGCCGACGGCTGCGCAGGGGCTTCGCCACACCGGTGGAGGAGGACGGCGAGGCCGGACCTCCGTGGTGGACCCCCTACCTGGAGGAGGCCGTGGCGACGGCGAGCGCGCCCGCCCTGGCGGGGGAGCTCTTCGCGGTCATCACCCGGATGCACGCCCTGCTGGCGGTACCGGTGGTGGAGGGCGAGTCGCATCCGGCCGCGCTGCGGGCCGCCATGGACCAAGCCCTGCGCACCCCGAGCGAACTGGTGTGGGGCCCCGGCGTGCACGCCGACTTCCGGCGCCGGCTGAGCGAGGCCACGGGCGGACGGGACGTGCTGCCGGAGGGCTGGCCCGAGGACGGGGGATGACCGTCGGCGCGCCGGTGTCCGGTCCCCGGGGCCGGACACCGGTCCGCCCGCTCGGTCAGGCGGCGACGCGGGGCCGGTGCGGGGCGACGGACGCCCCGTCGGGGAGCAGTTCACCGGTGTCGTCGAAGAGGACGACACCGTTGCAGAGCAGGCTCCAGCCCTGTTCTGGGTGGCTGGAGACGATCCGGGCCGCCTCGCGGTCGGTGTCCTCGGAGGACGGGCAGGGAGGTTCATGGCTGCACATGGCACTGGCCTTTCGGTCCACAGGTGCTCGTCGTTGAGCTGAGGCCAAGAGTAGTGGCTCACATCACATGCTTGTTGCGGTTTGGGGCGGACGGAAGGCCCCTGCGGCCGTCGTTCGCCCATCACCGGATGGAACACTCCCAGGTCAGCGAGGGTGCTCGCCCGTCCGGTCCCGGCCGGAAGGAATTCAGTACCCGCCGCGGGTACGGCGTGCCGCCGGGCGGCTGCGCATTCCGGCGCCCGCCAGGCCGCCGCGCTGGAAGGCCCGCACCAACTCGCCGCCCAGGTTGACCCCCGCGCCCAGCGCCAGGCCCACCATGACCGCCTCCGCCAGGCTGAGCAGGCCCGCCACCGCGCTGACCTCCAGGTTGTCGGTGTTCTGGGTGATCTGGATCAGTCCCCGGTACAGGATGCTTCCCGGCAGCAGCGGCGCGATCGACGGAACCAGGTAGGGCAGCACCGGCCTGCGCGTACGCCGCGCCAGCCAGTGGCCCACCATGCCCACCGCGACCGCGCCCGCGACCGTGCCCACCACGGGCGGCACGTACAGCAGGGAGCGCAGGCCCGCGTAGATCACCCAGATCATCACGCCGAGCGCGCCGATGGTGGGCAGCATCCGGGGCGGTACCGCGAGCGAGATCGCGAACGCCATCGCGATCCCGGCCGCGCCGACCAGGACCGGAAGCTCCAGGGAGGTGCCGGCCGAGGGCAGGCTGTCCAGGTCGATGCCCACGCCCAGGCGCCCCGCGGTGTAGGCGACCGCGCCCACACCCGAGACGATCGCGCCCAGGATGAAGAAGGTCTCCAGCAGGCGGGCCGCCGCGGACACGTAGGTGCCGCTGATCCCGTCCTGGAGGCTGGCGACCAGCGGGCGGCCGGGCAGCAGGGCCATGATGTTCCCCGTGATGATCGCCCCCGCCTGCAGCCCCAGGTCCAGTGTGCTGCTCACCCACAGCAGGGCCACGCCGATGGTCGCAGCGACGATCGCGGCCGCCGTCATCTGGTAGAACTCGGCGACACCGCGCTTGGCCAGGAACACCGCGGTGCGGTCGCCCAGCACGGTGGCCATGAACGCCACGGTCGCCACGATGAAGCCGCCGCCCATCATGAGGCCCGCGCTGGAGGCGATGAGGCCGAACCCGACGGCGATGAGCCAGTTCGGGTAGGGCATGCGGGCGCGCCGGATCTGCCTCAGGCGCGCGGCGGCGTCCTCCAGCTCCAGCAGTCCCAGCGCGGACTCCTGCACGAGGGTGTGCAGCTCGTTGACGCGGAAGTAGTCCAGGGTGCGGCGGCGCACCACCCGCTCGCCGGTGATCGGGTGGTGGTCGCCGCCGGGGTGGATGGACAGGGTGATCGTGGTGAAGGTGACCGAGACCTCCGAGCGGGGCAGGTCGAAGGCGATCGAGAGGCTCAGCATGGCCTCGCTGACGGCCTCGGTGCCCTCACCGCTGGCCAGCATCAGCTCGCCGACGCGCAGCACCAGGTCGATGGCGCGCGCGTCCGGGAGATCGACGTCCTCGTCCTCGTCGAGGCCGTCCGGGGTCAGCTCGCGTTCGTGCGCGGCCCGCCAGTCCCGCATCCTGCTGAGCAGGCGGTCCTCGCTCGGGGGTACGGGCCGCTCCCGCTTGCTTGGCATCCCTGTCTCCGTTCCCTCCCCGCCTGTACACCACGGTGGTCGGCGCGTTGATCAAACCCTTGAGGGGACGCGGCCCGAGGGGGCCGGGTTCGCCCGGAGCGGGGGGCGCCTCGGGTGAGTTCGATCACCGGGACATCCTGTCAAGCCCCGTGGTCCTCCGACAGCGACGCGCCGGGGACGCGGGGGCGGCCGTGGGCGGCCTCCGGGCCCCGCGGAGCGTCCTGCCCGGAAACGGGAGGACGTACCGCGGGGCGGGGCGGCGGCGCCCCGGGGGCGGTGCCCGGGCCGCGGTCCGGCGGTTCAGCGTGAGGGCGGTCCGGCGTCCTCGTCGAGCTGCCCCGGGCGGACCAGACCGTGCTCGTAGGCGTACACCACCGCCTGGACCCGGTCGCGCAGCCCCAGCTTGGTCAGGATGCTGCCCACGTGCGACTTGACGGTGGTCTCGCCCAGGACCAGGTGGGCGGCGATCTCGGCGTTGGACCACCCGCGCGCGAGCAGGCGCAGGACCTCGTGCTCGCGGGCGGTCAGGGGGTCCTCGCCGCCCTCGGCGTCGGGCGGGGCGGCGGGCAGGAGCGGGGCGAAGCGGTCCAGCAGGCGGCGCAGCACCGGTGGGGAGACGACCGCCGACCCGTCCGCGACCACCTCGACGGCCGACACGAGCTCGACGGGCGGCGCGTCCTTGAGGAGGAACCCGGCGGCGCCCGCGCGCAGCACCTCGACCGCGTACTCGTCCAGGTCGAAGGTGGTCAGGGCCAGTACCCGCACCCGGTGGTCCAGGGACCGCGCCCACGACACGATCCGGCGTGTGGCCTCGATGCCGTCCATCCCGGCCATGCGCACGTCCATGAGGACGACGTCGGGCAGCAGGCTCCGGACCGCGCGGACCGCCTCGCGGCCGTCGGAGGCCTCACCCACCACCGACAGGTGCGGGGCGGACTCCAGGATCATGCGGAAACCGGCACGGACGAGGGGCTGGTCGTCGACCAGCAGTACTGAGACGGGCACAGGAGTGATTGTGCCCTACACGGGGCCGGGCCCCGGCAGCACGCCCGGGGACGGGTTCAGGCCTCGGAGGCCGGACCCGGTCCCGGGGCGGGGGAGCGGACGGGCAGGGGCGGCGGGGTGCCGCCGAACTCCGGGCACAGCGCCTGGTGCTCGCACCAGCCGCAGAGCTTGCTCTTCCTGGGCTCCCAGACCCCGGCGCGCCCGGCGGCCTCGATCTGCGCCCAGATGTCGGAGATCTCCGCCTCGGCGGACCGCAGTTCGTCCTCGGTGGGGTCGTACCAGCGCACGGCGCCGTCGCCGCCGAGGTAGACGAGTTGGAGGCGGGTGGGGACGATACCGAGGTCGCGCCAGATCATCACCGCGTAGAAGAAGATCTGGAAGCGCGACTTGTCCTCGAAGCGGGGGTGGGGCGACTTGCCGGTCTTGTAGTCCACGATCCGGATCTGGCCGGAGGGGGCGACGTCGAGGCGGTCGACGTAGCCGCGCAGCCTGAGTCCGGTGGGCAGGGACACGTCCAGGCGCATCTCGCGGTCGCGGGGTTCCAGGGCGGCGGGGTTCTCCAGGTCGAAGTAGCGCTGGACCAGGGCGCGGGCCGACTCCAGCCAGGTGTCGCGCTCGGCCTCGTCGGCGAAGAGCTCCTCCAGTTCGGGCTTCCTCTCGCGCAGCTTCCTCCACTGGGGGTCGACGAGGCCGAGGGCGTTGCGCGGGGTGCGTGACTCGGCGGGCAGCTCGTACAGGCGCTCCAGGCAGGCGTGGACGAGGGTTCCGCGCAGGGCCGCCGCGCTGGGCGCCTCGGGGAGCCGGTCGATGGTGCGGAAGCGGAACAGCAGGGGGCACTGCAGGAAGTCGGAGGCCCGGGAGGGGGAGAGGGCGGACGGAAGGAGCGCGGTGGTCATGTGGTGAGCCTATGAGAAGGCCGTGACAAGGGGGAACCCTGTGGGAGGAGCTGTGGACTCCGGGGCGGGCGGCCGCGTACACGGGAGGGCGTGCCCGGTCGCGGGGGGTCCGCGGGGCGCGGCGGGAGGGCCGTAGGCTGGGGGTGTGACGACCGGTAGTGACCCATCAGCGCCCCGAGCCCGCAACCGTTCCGCGAAGCCGGGGTTGCTGATCGGCCGACCCTTCGGCATCCCCGTCCACGTGACGCCCTCGTGGCTGATCGTGGCGGTGCTGATCACCCTGGTCTACGGCGGCGTCGTCCAGGACCGCCTGGCACTGGGGCCCTCCGCCTACCTGCTGGCATTCGTCTTCGCCGTCCTGCTCTACGCCTCGGTCCTGGTGCACGAGCTCGCCCACTCGGTGGTCGCGCGCATGTACGGCCTTCCGGTCCGGCGCATCGTGCTGTACGTGCTGGGCGGGGTCTCCGAGATCGAACGCGAGGCGCCCACACCGGGCCGCGAGTTCTGGATCGCCTTCGCCGGCCCCCTGTTCTCCCTGCTCCTGGCGGCGTGCGGGTTCGGCCTGTACCTGCTGGCCGACCCGTTCAGCGTGGTCGGTGAGCTGCTGTTCCAGCTGTGGATCGCCAACCTGCTGGTGGGCGTGTTCAACCTGCTGCCGGGGCTCCCCCTGGACGGCGGTCGGCTGCTGCGCGCCGCGGTGTGGAAGGTGACCGGCAGGCCCTTCCTGGGAAGCGTGGCCGCCGCCTGGGGCGGTCGGGCGCTGGCCCTGGTGGTCGTGGCGCTGCCGTTCCTGCTGGCCTGGTCGGCGGGCGGCGGACCCAGTCCCTGGACCGTGGTCTGGGGACTGATCCTGGGGGGCTTCATGTGGATGGGCGCCACGGACGCGCTGCGGGCCGCCCGGATGCGTGAGCGGCTTCCCCGCCTGCGGGCCCGTGACCTGGCCCGGCAGGCGGTCACGGTGCTGGCCGACACCCCGCTCGCGGAGGCTCAGCGCCGGGCGGGTGAGGCGGGGGGCGTGGAGGTCGTGGTGACCGACTCCGACGGCACGGCGATCTCGATCGTGCATCCGGCGGCGGCCGAGGCGATCGCCGAGGAGCGCCGGGCGTGGGTTCCGGTGTCGAGTGTGGCACGTGCGGTCACCGAGCATTCACTGGTTCCGGTGGGGCTTGAGGGCGAGGAGCTGCTGAACACGCTCACCAGTCGTCCGCTGCCCGAGTACCTGGTGGTGGCGGAGGACGGCGGTGTGCGCGGGGTGCTGCGGGCCGCGGACGTGAACGCGGCGGTGTCGGGCCGAAGCTGAGGCCGCGGCTGCGGGGCCGGGCAGCGCGGTCCCCGGGGGCCGTCAGCGGCGGGCGCCCTCGGGCCACAGCACCGAGACCGGGCGGGAGAGCGAACGGGCGTAGGACACCACGTCGGCGGTGCCGCCGGGCCCCCGCGCGGGGCGGCCGTCCCAGACGGCCACGAGCTGGTCGCAGCGCCGCACGAGCAGCCTTCCGGCCTCCAGGTGCGCCTCGGGCGTGGACTCGGTGCGCGGTAACTCGTGGACGAGGACGGACTGTGCCAACAGGCGGTCGTAGACGGGGCGGTGTTCCTCCGGGAGCGCCTCCCGGTAGCCGGCGGCGGGGACGACCGCCTCCAGCGGCGCCCCGGCGGCCAGGACCGCCTCGGCGAAGACGGCGTCGGCGCCGTCGGCCAGGCAGGACAGGCCCACCATCTCGCAGCCGTACGGCTCCAGGTGCTCGAAGACCAGTGCGGCGACGGCGCTGCTCACCTCGGGGGCCAGGGCCCGGTGACCGGTGACTCCGATGCGGATCACGAAACCTCCCTCTCGGTCGCTTCGCGGCTCTTCTACCCGGAAGCGGCGATGCCGGTAACCAGGGACATGAGCTGTTCGTCCAGGTCGGCCGCACCGCGCGTGCGGCGCCCCGGATACCGGCGCCGAAAGGCGCGCACCCGTCCGATGACCCGCTCCGACCCGAACCGCATCCCCGTGGTCAGCGCCTCCCGGGCCAGGCGGAACGCCTCGTCCTCGTCGCCCGCCTCGGCGTGCGCCGAGGCCAGCTCCACCTGCAGCACGGCGGACTGCTTGACGTTGGCCGCCCTCGGGGTGAAGGCCTCGGTGAAGGCCCGGCGGGCGTCGTGCGGACGGCTCAGCCGCACACCCACCAGGGCCCGGTAGCCGGCGACCTTGGCCTCGTCGAAGGCGAACACCCACGGCCAGGGCGGGTCGGCGTTGGCCGACCGTGCCGCCTCCCTCTCGGCCCGGCCGATGGCACCGACGGCGGCCGGGCCGTCGCCGGCCCCGGCGTGCGCGAGCGCCTCCACGCAGGCGAGCCAGGCGCGGGCGGTGGGGTGCGCCGAGGGGCCCAGGAGGTGCTCGGCCTCCTGGACCAGCCCCAGGCCCAGCCGGGGGTCCTGCGCCGTGTCGGTCTCGAAGGCCGACAGGGAACCCAGCATGTACACGTCGAGCAGGCGTATGCCCGCTTGCCGGGCACGCACCACCGCCGTGCGGTAGTGCATGCGGGCCGATCCCGTGTCGCCCTGGTCGGCGTGCAGCCACGCGGCGAACCCCGAGGCCTCGCTGGCGGCCGCACTCAGCTCCGAGTGGAACGGTGTCCCGTGCGCCTGCGCAAGCATCTGCTCGGACAGATGCACGTGCGCCACCGCGCTGGGCAGCAGGTGTCGGGCGGGGGAGGTGGCGTCCATGCGGCGCTGGCCCCCGGTGATGGAACGCAGGGCGGAGGCGGTCGTCTCGTTGACGGAGCGGTGGCCCGCCGCCGGTGCGTGCGACGGCGCGGCGGTCGCGGGGACGGCGGTGGCGGTGAGCAGGGCACTCGCGGCGACCGCACGTCCGAAGTCGCGGCGTCTCGTGGTGTCCACCCCCTTCTCTGCGGGACCGGCCTGGGGCGGGCCACCGCCGAAACGCAGCAGGTGCAGCGGGATGTCCAGCCGCCGGGCGAGGTCGTGTACCTGGCTGATGGTCAGTGACTGCTGGCCGTTGACCACGCGAGAGACCCAGCTCTGGGAGTAGTCGATCGCGCGGGCGAGGTCGCCCTGGGACCATCCGCGTGCCGTGCGCACGCCCTCGATGACCGCGGCCATGTCACAGTTGGCCAGGGCGCTCGCCATGCGAGGCCGCATCCACAGGTCCGGTGGAAGAACGCCGTCTGGTTGGGGCATGAGCCTAGATTAGGGATTCCGGGCGGCCTCAGTGGCTATGTGTGAAAAAGAAGGGGCCATGCGGGATCCGCATAGACCCGCCCGCCCCCCTCTCCGGTGCGGCAGAGTGCAAGGGTCGTTGGTCCCGGAAGAGCCTGGGAGGGGAACCCGTGACCGTTGAGACCCCGTCTGTGGGAAGCCCGAGCCTGAGAGGCGCCGCCGGCGCCGCCGGGGCGGTGGACCGTGGGGAGCTGGCGGGCCTCGCCCTGCGGGGCCTGGCCGCGGAACTGCGTTCACGCGGGGTGGAGGTCCGTGAGGACGGCGCGTTCGGCGCCGTCGACGCCGGCCCCAGGGCCCGGCCCCAGCGCGCCCTGCTGCGGCCCCACCGGGGCGGCCTGTGGTGGTGGATGCGCTGGCCGGCCCAGGACGGGGTGCCACCGTCGCTGGCGGGAGTCCCCCTCTCGCCGGTCGCCAGGACCTCCGACGCGGCGCGGCGGATCGCGGGCGCCCTGTCCGTGTCCGGCGGCCGCACCTGAGCACGCGCGGGCCGACGGCCCGCGCTCGTGCGGGCGTGAGTGTCGTCCACGCCCGGAAGGCGGACGGGGCCCGGGTCCTCCCCGAAACCCAGTCTCCCTCTGCACGGGGCCGCCCGGCCCCGTCCGCCCTCCACCCGGTCGGTACCGTCCAGCGGTCCTGCTCCGCTCAGCCCCGTCGCGGCGTAGCGGGGCCCGCGGCCCCGCCGCCCGCCTCGCGGAACACCCCCGGGGTGATGCCGTAGTAGCGGCCGAACCACCGGGTCATATGGCTCTGGTCGGCGAACCCCGCCCGGGCGGAGGCCTCCGCCGGCGGCATCCCGGCCGCGATCAGGTCCCGGGCCCGCCGCAGCCTCAGCTGCCGTTGGTAGTCGCTGGGCGCCATCCCCCGCACCATGCGAAAGGCCCGGTACACCGCGAAGCGGCTCCGCCCCGCCGCCGACGACAGCTCCTCGGCCCCCACGTCCTCGGGGAACCTCTCCCGCAGGACGGCCTCCACCCGCGCCGCCACACGCCCCGCGTCCGGGTCCGAGACCCCCGACACCACCGGCCGCGCCGTCGCGCCGCGGCGCACCATCGACATCACCGCGCCGCTCAGGGCCTCGTCCACGGCCAGTGGGGAACGCCCCCGCGACAGCGCCGTGTGCAGTGCGCGCAGCGCCCCGGCCAGCGCCGGGTCGCGCACCACCGGATCGGTGAACAGCGGCAGTCCGGCCCGCCCCTCGGCGGCGTCCGCGAGCACCTCCCGCACCAGCTCCGGCCCGATGTGCACGATCCGGTAGGTGAACCCCGCCTCGCCGCCGGCGTGCCCGTCGTGCGGATCCTCGGGGTTGAACGCCAGCACCATCCCCGACGCGCTCGCGTGCGCGCCGCCCCGGCAGTTGAACGCCTGCACCCCCGACTCGGTCACCCCGAACGAGTAGGCGTCGTGGCTGTGCCGGTGGTAGGCGTGCCGCTCGAAGTGCGCGTGCATCGCCTCCAGTGGCCGCTCGGGCGATCTCCAGTACCTGGCCCAGTCCCGTGTCACCCCTCCATTGTCGGGCACCGCCGGCGCGCACCAGCGTTCAAGACCGCGGGGCCCCGGCCGCGCCACCATCGGCGCATGCGTTTCGACACCAAGATCGCCGTGGCCGTGCGCGAGGACCTGGCCGCGTGGCAGAAGCTCAACGTCACCGCCTTCCTCAGCAGCGGCATCGCCCACTCCCGTCCCGAGGCCATGGGCAAGCCCTACGAGGACGCGTCCGGCAACACCTACCTGCCGATGTTCCGCGAACCCGTCCTGGTCTACGCCGCCGACCCGCGCACCCTGGCCCGCACACTCGACCGCGCCCGCTCCAGGGACCTGCCCGCCGCTCTCTACACCGAGGAGCTGTTCGCGACCGGCAACGACGACGACAACCGGGCCGCCGTGCTCACCGTGGCCGCGGCCGACCTGAACCTGGTGGGCGTGGCCGTGCACGGCCCCAGGGGAGACGTCGACAAGGTGTTCAAAGGACTGCGCCTGCATCCCTGAGCCCGACCGGCGCCGTCCGGGCCGTGCGCCCCCTCAGACGGTCTCCGTCTCGGCGGCGGCCAGGGCGGCGCCGACGATCCCCGCTGTGTTGCGCAGCGACGCGGCCACGACGGGGGTCCGGATGTGCAGGAGGGGGAGGAACCTGTCCGCGTCGCGGCTCACCCCGCCGCCGACCACGATCAGGTCCGGCCACAGCAGGTCCTCCACCACCCGGTAGTAGCGGTGCAGCCGCTCGGTCGCCCACTCGCGGTACGACAGCCCCTCCTCGTCCTTGGCCGCGGACGAGGCCCGCGTCTCCGCGTCGTGGCCGTCGATCTCCAGGTGCCCGAACTCGGTGTTGGGCACCAGCCGCCCGTCCACCACCAGGGCGGAGCCGATCCCCGTGCCCAGGGTCGTCATCAGCACCACCCCCGACACCCCCTTGGCGGCGCCGTACCGGGTCTCCGCCACGGCCGCGGCGTCGGCGTCGTTGAGGACGCGGACCGCATGGCCGGTGGCCTCGCCGAAGAGCGTCCGCGCGTCGGTGCCGATCCAGCTCTTGTCCAGGTTGGCGGCGGTGCGCACCACGCCCTGCTGCACCACGCCGGGGAAGGTGATGCCCACGGGCGCCCCCGCCGTCTCCGGGAAGTGCTCGGAGATCTCGTGCACGATCTCGGCCACCGCCGCGGGGGCGGAGCGCTCGGGCGTGAGGACCTTCTTGCGCTCCTTGAGGAACTCGCCGGTGGTCAGGTCGACCGGCGCTCCCTTGATCCCGCTGCCGCCGATGTCGATTCCCAGCCCCGTGGTCAGCTGTGACATGGGTATGTCGTCTCCCGTGGTCCTCGTGTGGTGGATGGGCGTCGTCAGGGCCCCGCAGGCTGAATCCTGCCCCGAAGGGCGGCTCTTCGCACGTGCCGCCGCGGTCAGGGCCGACGCGTCGGCCGCGGCCGTCCCGCCTTCGCGCCCCGCCCGCCCGTTCGCCGCGGTACCGGGAGGCCGATACGCTGGGCGATCGCCCTGCCAACCGATAGCGATGTGGAAGACGAGAGCGACGTTGACCGGTATCCATGGCCGCCGCGGCCCCTTCACCGACGGCGACACCGTGCAGTTGACCGACCCCAAGGGTCGCATGCACACGACCACACTCCGCGAAGGCGGCGCCTTCCACTCGCACAAGGGCAAGGTCGACCACGACGACCTCATCGGACAGCCCGAGGGCAGCGTGGTCCGCTCCAACACCGGCACGGCCTACGTGGCGCTGCGCCCCCTGCTGATCGACTACACCCTGTCGATGAAGCGCGGCGCGACCATCGTCTACCCCAAGGACGCCGCCCAGGTGCTCGTCGAGGCCGACATCTTCCCGGGCGCGCGCGTGGTGGAGGCCGGGGCGGGCTCCGGCGCCATGTCCAACTGGCTGCTGCGCGCGGTGGGCGAGCAGGGCATGGTGCACTCCTACGAGCGCCGCGCCGACTTCGCCGAGATCGCCCGCAAGAACGTGGAGCGCTTCCACGGCGGCCCGCACCCGGCCTGGCGGCTCACGGTCGGCGACCTGGTCGAGGAGCTGGACGAGACCGACGTCGACCGCGTCTTCCTGGACATGCTCGCCCCCTGGGAGTGCCTGGACGCGGTCGCCCGGGCCCTCATTCCCGGCGGCCTGGTGTGCTGCTACGTCGCCACCACCACCCAGCTCTCGCGCGTGGTGGAGGAGTTGCGCGAGGACGCCCGCTTCTACGAGCCGCGCTCGTGGGAGACCATGCTGCGGACCTGGCACGTGGAGGGCCTGGCGGTACGCCCGGACCACCGCATGATCGGGCACACCGGATTCCTGGTGGTCGCACGCCGCCTGGCCGACGGGGTCGAGGCCCCCGACCGCCGCCGCCGTCCGGCCAAGGGCGCCTACGGCAAGGACTTCACCGCCGCGCGGGACCGGGACCGGAGCGGTACGGCCGGCGGGCCGCCGGAGCAGGCTCCGGCCGGGGAGGCCGGGGACGCGGCCACCGGAGCGAGGGCTCCCGGGGCGGTCGAGGCGGCTCCCGAGGCTCCGGGGGGTTCCGCCCCCTCCGCCGAGGAGTAGGCGGCGCCCGGCTTCCTTCCTCTGAGCCCGCCCGCGCACACCGGCCGCCGCGGACACCCTCCGCACGGCCCCGCAGATCCTGCCCGGGCGGGCTCTCGCGTACCCGGACAAGCCCGCTGACGTGCGCCGGGAAGCGTCGCCGCAGGCATGGACCGCTTGCCCCGCGACGGGCGCGGAGGTTACTTTCTCATTACGTCGGGTCATCCGGTAGCACTCTGACCTGTGACGACGCAAGACTCGGGAATGAGGCCTACGACACTCGTCCTCCTCGGGAGGTTAGGAATCGGGCGAGGGTAGGTAGGCTCCGATGTAGTTCCTCATAGGGAGGTGGCGGACGTGGCCGAGCGCGACGACGAGCGTCAGAGCGACCAGGACCGTGAAGTCGCAGAACTCACGGCCCAGGTCTCCTACATGGAAAAGGAACTCAGCGTGGTCCGGCGTAAGCTCGCTGATTCGCCCCGGCATGTACGCCTGTTGGAGGAGCGGCTACGGGAGGCACAGGCCAACCTCGCCGCCGCCAACGGTCAGAACGAACGGCTCGTCTCCACTTTGAAGGAGGCGCGCGAGCAGATCGTGGCGCTCAAGGAGGAGGTCGACCGGCTGGCCCAGCCGCCCTCCGGCTTCGGCGTCTACCTCGGATCGCGCGAGGACGAGACCGTTGAGATCTTCACCAACGGCCGCAAGATGCGGGTCAACGTCAGTCCCTCCGTGGACGTGGACAGCCTGCGGCCCGGCCAGGAGGTCATGCTCAACGAGGCCTTCAACGTCGTCGAGGTGGAGTCCTTCGAGACCGTCGGCGAGGTCGTCATGCTCAAGGAGCTCCTTGAGGACGGCGAGCGCGCCCTGGTGATCTCCCACCACGACGAGGAGCGGATCGTGCGGCTGGCCGAGCCGCTGCGCGAGGAGCCGGTCCGCGCCGGGGACTCGCTGCTGCTGGAGCCGCGCTCGGGATACGTGTACGAGCGCATTCCCAAGTCCGAGGTCGAGGAGCTCATCCTCGAAGAGGTCCCCGACATCGCCTACACCGACATCGGCGGCCTGTCCGGGCAGATCGAGATGATCCGCGACGCGGTCGAACTCCCCTACCTCTACAAGGAGCTGTTCTACGAGCACCAGCTGCGCCCGCCCAAGGGCGTGCTGCTCTACGGCCCGCCCGGGTGCGGTAAGACGCTCATCGCCAAGGCGGTCGCCAACTCCCTGGCCAAGCAGGTGGCCGAGCGCACCGGCCGCGACGTCGGCAAGAGCTTCTTCCTCAACATCAAGGGACCGGAGCTGCTCAACAAGTACGTGGGTGAGACCGAGCGCCACATCCGCCTGGTCTTCCAGCGCGCACGTGAGAAGGCCTCCGAGGGCACCCCGGTCATCGTCTTCTTCGACGAGATGGACTCGATCTTCCGCACCCGCGGCTCGGGTGTGTCCTCCGACGTGGAGAACACGATCGTGCCCCAGCTCCTCAGCGAGATCGACGGTGTCGAGGGCCTGGAGAACGTCATCGTCATCGGCGCCTCCAACCGCGAGGACATGATCGACCCGGCGATCCTGCGGCCCGGCCGCCTGGACGTCAAGATCAAGATCGAGCGGCCCGACGCCGAGGCGGCACGGGACATCTTCGGCAAGTACATCACCCCCGACCTGCCCCTGCACGACGAGGACCTCGCCGAGCACGGCGGCTCCGCCAAGGCCACGGTGGACGCCATGATCCAGCGGGTCGTGGAGCGGATGTACACCGAGGGGGAGGAGAACCGCTTCCTGGAGGTCACCTACGCCAACGGAGACAAGGAGGTCCTGTACTTCAAGGACTTCAACTCCGGCGCGATGATCGAGAACATCGTCTCGCGGGCCAAGAAGATGGCCATCAAGGACTTCATCGACCACAAGGCCAAGGGCATCAGGGTCTCGCACCTGCTGCAGGCCTGTGTGGACGAGTTCAGCGAGAACGAGGACCTGCCCAACACCACCAACCCCGACGACTGGGCGCGGATCTCCGGAAAGAAGGGCGAGCGCATCGTCTACATCCGGACCCTGGTGACCGGCAAGAAGGGCGCGGACTCCGGGCGGAGCATCGACACGGTGCCCAACACCGGCCAGTACCTGTAGAAACGCATCCTGAGAGCACCTGTGGGGGGCCGACCGGACTTTCCGGTCGGCCCCTTCCCGTGCCGGCTGTTTCCGGATCCCGTGTCAGCAGGATGTCAGCACTTCTCCGGGGCCGGGCGGCTCGGGTGGAGCCTCCGTCGACCGCTGGGTGATCACCAAGGGTGACGACCGAGAGTTGGTACGGGATCGCGAACAGGGGCGGAAGCTATCCCGATGGACGCCTGGGCGGATGTGTGCCGCGTGGACGGACCCGGGATCGCGACCGGTCGGGCAGCAAACTACCACCGGCCCATGGCTGCCCAGGGTCCGAAGCGGGTCGAGAAGCCCTCGAAGAACCGCCAGACCCAAAGCCGCAGGGTGCCTGGAGGTATGGCGTGGGCGGGCCCGTCCGCCCACGCCACGAGAGGCCCTCCAAACGCCGGGGCCGCGCTGGTCTGACACGGCTTCCGCCCCTGCCCGTGCAGCGCTTGTCCACGGCCAAGGGGAGGTGGACAGGCTCTGGCGTGAACCATGACCGTTGGCTCGGGCAGCTCATCATGAGGTCTGGCCCGCGGTCAGAGAGCCTGATCCCCCAAGGCGGTACGGCTCTCTCCTTGCTTCTTAGCCAGAATTTATATTCACTGGCCAAGCTGTTGAAGCGCGCGTTCGGTTCAAATAAAAATTAACCAGGAAGTTTCGTTCGGTGCATGGTGGCTGGAGGCGCCTTGTCTGCGTGTGGTGTCGTTGAGCAGGAAAAACCGGTCGCTGTGCCTCGTGGGAGCACAGAAGCGGTCCATGAGGTGCAGCGGTTTTTCGTATGCTCTTCTTTGGTGGCCATGGGTGCGCATTGGGCTGGTGCTTGCCGTGTGGCAACAAAAATTTCTCCCCGGGGCTTTTGAAGTCATTTCTGAGGGAATGTACTCCCTGCACCACGATCACCCCCCACCGGACCACAGTCTCCTACGCGACCGACAGCGCGACCGTGCCGTCGGCTCACTGCCGTCCAGGCAGACATCAGGTACCAAGCAGGACATGACATCGGGGGTTGCTCTTGTCTACTACCGTTTCCCACGCGTCACATCAGGCATCTGATCACACACCCGTCATCCCCAGACCACGCAGACCGGTCCTGAATGAGGGCTCCTCGGCCGAGGAGCTCCTGTCCGCGCTCGGCCGCCTGGAGGACGGGGACCCCCAGGCGGCCAGACTGCGTGAACGGGTCGTTCTCCTCTACCAGCCGCTGGTCAACAAGGTTGCGCGCCGCTACGGCGGCCGTGGTGAACCGCTGGACGATCTGAAGCAGAGCGCCATGGTCGGCCTGATCAAGGCCATCCACGGCTACGACCCCGGCCGCGGCAAGCCCTTCATCTCCTACCTGCTGCCCACGGTCACCGGCGAGATCAAACGCCACTTCCGCGACCACACCTGGGCCGTGCGCGTACCCCGGCGCCACCAAGAGAACCGGACGAACCTACGACGCGTGATCGGTGATTTCCAACAGGCCCACGCGCGCACGCCCAGTATCCGCGAGCTCGCGGAAGAGATGGGACTGTCCGAGCCCGAGGTCAGTGAGCTCATCCAGGTCTCGGAGCTCTACCGCTCCCTGTCACTGGACGCCCCGGACGCCTCCGGTGCCGACGGTGAGGATGGTTCTCGGCTGGAAGACCACCTGGGCAGCGAGGACGGGGAGCTGGAACTGGTGGTTCAGCGCGAGTCGCTCAAGCCCGCCCTGACCCGCCTGCCCGCGCGCGAGCGAGAAATCCTCAAGCTGCGCTTCTTCGGCGACCACACCCAGTCCGAGATCGCCAACCGCCTCGGCTACTCCCAGATGCACGTGTCCCGACTCCTCAACGGCGTCCTGGAGCAGTTGCGCGAGGAGATGGGTCAGGCAACGCCCGCTCACAGGTGAGGTGCACGGCGTTTCCTGAGGACGCCACGGGGGCCGTCCTCAGGTGGGAGACCTCCAAGTGCCCCTTAGGGCGTTGCGGTCAGCGGCGGTGGCCGTGGGCCACCATCCCTTTGTGCATGCCGTCCGGTGATCGAATGCTGCTCAGTCATCTCCGTTGCCGCCACGCGGCCGGTCGTCCATATCCTTGGCGCGTGTGCGGGAGGCCCGCCGTGGGTGGTCAGCGTGGATGGTGGAACGGTTGGACGAGGACGGAATCTCCGGTAGGGAAGCTTCGCTGGCGACCTCGGAACGCCTGCACGCGCTGGAGCGCACCGGGCTGGGCGCGGAGTCGGACGAGGGCATGGAGCGCTTCGCGCGTCTGGCCGCGCACCTGCTCGGGGCCCCGGTGGCGTTGGTCGCGCTGCTGGGGGAGGGCCGCCTGCTCTTCCCCGGTATGGTGGGTCTGGAGGGACCGTGGGCCTTCTCCCGTCAGAGCCCGCTGTCACACGCGCTGTGCCACCGCCTGGCGGTCTCCGCTGAGCCGATCGTGTGCGACGACGTGCGGCCCTTTTCCCTCGCCCACGCCTCCAGTGCCATCGACGGCCTGGGGATGGCGGCCTATGCGGGGGTGCCGCTGACCGACGATCGGGGCAACGTACTGGGCGTCCTGAGCGCGATCGACACCGCGCCGCGCGCCTGGAGCGACCGGGACCGCCAGGCACTGTGCGACCTGGCCCTGGCCTGTCGCGGGGAGCTGCGCCTGCGCATCCTCACGCACACCGCCCACAAGGTCCGCGGCCGGGCTCAGCGCGCCTTCGAGCGCTCCCAGCTGTTGCTGCGCGCCGCCGACGACCTCGCCGACACCACCGGTCTGGCCCAGGTGCGGCGCACTGTCAAGGACCTGCTCACCAGCGACCTCGAACCCGCCTACGTGGGGCTGGTCCTGGTCGAGGGCGAGCGGATGCGCCGCGTCATCGACACCGAGTACCCCTCCAGCATGGACATGGCCTACGAGGAGTACGAACTAAGTAGCGCCTGGCCCACGGCACAGGCGGTGCGCACCGACACCCTCGTGGAAGTGCCCGACACCGACGCGCTGCAGGGCTACAGCCCGCAGGCGCGGGCCGCGTTCTCCCTCCTGGGGCTGTCCAGCGCGGTGTGTGTTCCGCTGCCCGGCACGCGCGTGCCCCTGGGTGCGCTCGTACTGGGGTGGGACAGCGCCCACGAGACCGACCTCGTGGAGCGCGCGATGCTGCGCTCCTTGGCCGGCTACACCGCCCGCGCGGTGGAGCGGGCGGTGTTCGTGGACCGTCGCGTACAGACCGCCCAGGCGATGCAGCAGGCCATGCTCACCGACCTCCCTCACATTCCCGGCCTGGAGATCGCCGCGCTCTATCGCCCCGCGGCCCAGGAGGACATGGTGGGCGGTGACTGGTACGACGCCTACCCCCTGCCCGACGAAGGCGGCAACGGGGCGGTGGCGCTCACCGTCGGTGACATCACCGGCCACGACATCCACGCGGCCACACTCATGGGACAGGTGCGCAGTATGCTGCGCCAAGCCGATATGGACTACTCCGGGCACGGACCCGCGCGGGTGATCGCGGCTTTCGAGCGTGCCAACCGGGAACTGGACGTCGACGCCAGCGGCACGGTGCTGCACGCCCACCTGCGCCCACGGCCGGAGGGCTGGCTGTTGAGCTGGACCAACGCTGGCCACATGGTGCCCCTGATCGCCAAGGAAGCAGGGAGCGCCGAGCAGCTGACCGAGCACGACCTGCTCATCCACCCCGACGTCCCGGACTGGCCGCGCACCGACCATCAGCGGCTGCTGGAGCCGGGCAGCACGCTGTTGCTGTTCACCGACGGGCTGGTCGAGCGCCGGGGCCAGGACCTGGACGCGGCCGTCTTCCACACCGCGTGCATGCTCGCGGCTGGAACCCGAGAGCCGCTGCCCGCTCTGCTGGGAGCGATCGCCGACGAGGTCGCCGGGGACGCGCACGACGACGACGTCGTCCTGCTGGTGGTGCGGTTGGCCGACGGGGCGGCAGCCTAGGACTCGACAGCCGACCACCGGCCTACGGAACTGAGCTCTAACGAGTTGGTGCGTGATAGCGGGTGAGGCGTGATGGCCCCGTCTGCCTTGCGTCTCAGATGTTCGCGGTGCGGTCGGAGGCCGATCCGGCGATGGACCGATAGGCGGCCGGAAGGTTCTCGCGTCGGTGGGTCCACCGGGTCAGTTGCCTCCAGCGCTTGCGGTCGGCCAGGGCGTGTTCGACGGTGACGCGGTTTGAGGAGTGCGCGTGACGGTGGTATTCCCACCGCTCATGGACATCCGGTAGTGCGCTCTTGTTCGGTTCACGCGGTGGGGTGCGGAACCGGTCGGGGCGGTCGCGCCGCAGGCCGAGGCAACCGTTGTCCAGCAGCACCTCTGCCTGCGGGAAATACCGGGAGCAGGAGTCGATGCCTCCGGTACGGACCTCGGTGGCGTCCAACCGCAGCTCCACATCCTCGTCCTGGGCGTAGGCGAAAGGCGTCCTCCAAGGTGCGCAGACGAAGCCCTGGCCGACCGGGAACCGCACATCCGCGTTCGGCCAACAGAGCGCGGATCCGACCGACAGCCCGTGTGAGGAGTGGAGCGGTCCACCCCGTACAGCAGACCCAGGGCCGCGTGCGGCAGGTCGTGGCGCAGAGGGATCAGATCGGCACGGGTATTACAGCCCCGACGGTCGACATTAACCCCATGCGGAGACAGCGAGCGGCTGTAGCCCTGCGGGTTCCCTTTGGCCACGGGTGGGGCAGCGGCGGCCTCGGCGAAGGGACCGCCTCGGCTGCGCGGGCGGTTACGGAGGCCAGGTCGGTCGAACAAGACGACAGACAAGAGCGGTTACGAACAGATGCGCTTGGTGCGTGGCGGCAAGGGGACCTCTCGCCGTCTGTTGAGATGGGCGATCTGCTCGTACTGACTGCCTCGTTTGCATTCGAGCCCAGGTCACGGGCAGGAAGGACGCGGACTCCGGGCGGAGCATCGACACGGTGCCCGGCATCGGCCAGTGCCTGTGACGACGCACCCGGGAGGGCCGAACGGCGTCGCCGGTCGGCCCCCTCCCATGGCGGCTGCTCCGGCCCCGACCACCCGCGCGAAGCCCACGGGAACGGCACACCCGCAGGTCAGCCGGGAGAAGGGCTGAAGTAGATTGTGGGGAGCCTCCCCCGTTCCCCGCGACCGCGCGGCCCGCCGCGCGCTGACGTTCCTGGCGGTGCCGCTCCTGGCCCTTCTCGCGGTGCTCTCCGCCTCCCCCGCCCACGCCGGTCCCGAGGACCCCTCCGGGGGCGAGGTGAGCGACGCCGAGTACTTCGCCGGGCTCCTGGAGCAGCGGCCCGCAGGCGAGGCGGTCCTCGTCCACGACTCGCTCGCGGACGAGTACCACCTGGCGGAGCTGGAGCGGAGCCTGAGCGATTCGTTCGGCCGACTGGACGTGTCGTACCACGTCGTGGCCACCGCCGTCCCGGAGGACGCGACCTGGGGCTGAAGACCAGCAACGGTCCGGCCGTACTGGGTGAGACCACCGCGGCCGCCGCCGGTCTGACGGTGACGGTGTGGCTGCTCCTCACCCTGGTCCGCTCCGGCAGGCGCCATCGGGCCACCGCGGTGGGGCTCACCGGAAGGCCGCCCGGGGACCGGGCCCTGATGGTGGGCACGACCCTGGTCCTCGTCGCGGGGACCGCCACCGTGGCCGCGTCCCTGGTCCACCTCAACACCGCGACCCTGCCCCGGGAGGAGCGGCAGGTGGGACCGTCCCCGCCCTCCGTCGCCTCCACGGTCCGGGTCGAGCGGGTCGCCGCGCAGCTGCGGGACGAGCCCCTGTACGTGGACCCCCTGGCGGGGGAGAGCGCGAAGGCGCTGTCCGGGATCGCCGAACGCGTGGCCGGTGCCGAGCCGCCGGTCTACACCGCGGTGCTTCCCATGAGCCGGTCCGACGAGTCCGGCGGCGATCCCGAGGTCTTCGCGCACGCACTCCACCACGTCATGGACGAGGAGGGCGTCTTCGTCGTCGTGGACAGCGCGGCCGGAACCGATCCCGAGGTGCAGGCGGCCCTGTTCGGAGTGGCCTTCCCCGAGGACGCCGGACTGTACCCCCTGACGGGCGTGACCGGAACCCGGTTCGACCGCACGGCCGCACAGGCCCTGGACCAGGTGCTGGACGAGCTGGAGAAGTTGGTGGCCGATCCGGAGGGGGAGCCACAGGTACCGAGCGGGATCGACTTCGGCGCCGACCCGGCCCCCGAGCCCTCGCGGTGGTCCCAGTTCGTCTCCGGGGACTTCGGCAAGGCGCTGTTCGCGGTCGGCCCCGTCTTCGGCCTGGTGGTCCTCGGGCTGGTGTAGGCCGGGCTCGGCGCGGTGACGCGTATGAACACCGTTCCCGGACACTTCCTGCGGCCGCGTGCCGACCGGGCGGTTCGCCGTGCGGCCAAGGCGGTCCAGAAGGCTCCGGACGATCGCGTCGGCCTGGACGGGGCCCTGCGCGAGACCGACGCGGCCATGGCCGTCCTGAGCGGGGAACCGGACGAACTCGACCTGGTCGGGGTCGTGGTGTTGGCGGACCGCGCGGTGCGTCGGCTCGACTCCGACCCCGACACCGCGGCCGGGGCCGATGTCCCGGTCTGTATGGTCAATCCCCTGCACGGCCCGTCGGCCCTGCACGGTCCCCGTCACCGGCAGCCCGTGTGCGCCTCCTGCTCCCTGCTGTCGGACCGGATGCGCGAGCGCCGCACACTCAGGGTCGCCGTCCCCTCGGGCGGACGCCGACCGCACATGGAACTGGCCCGGCGGTGGGTCGTGACCGCATACGGGGCCAGGGGCCGACTCGAAGCCGAAGACCTGATGGGGAGTCCCATGTTCGCTGAGCACCGATCCGTCCGCTCCTGGCCGGCCGTGGTGGCGGCGCTTTCGGCCCTCGCCCTCCTGCCCGCCGCGCCGGCGGTGAGCCGGGCCGACACGGTCCAGGAGCAGACGAGTGCGACGGAACGGGTCGTCGCCGAACTCGAGGAGGCGCCGGTCCACGTCGACCCCTCCTACGCGAGTGCCTTCCCCGAGGAGCCCGCCCAGGAGATGGGGCAGCGGATCACCGACTCCGGCGTGCCGCTGCGTGTGCTGGCCGTCCCGCTGATCGAGGGCGGGGACTGGAACGGCCAGGCGGACCTCATGGCGGCGGCCGTGCACGACAGGATCGGCGGCGAGGGACACTACCTGGTCCTGGACGGGGAGAGGCTGTCCGGGCACGACTTCTCCACGGGGAGCGCGACCCAGGTGAGCCGCGCCTTCTACGGCTCCCAGACGGTCTCCATCGAGATGGGCTACGACGCTCCGGTCGCGGAGCGCGTGGAGAGGGCGGTGGACGTCGCGCTGTCCGACGACCCCGAGGGGATCTACACGGCCGCCGACGAACAGCGCGACCCGGGGGTGCTCGACTGGTACCACTCACTCGGCCCGGGCACGTACGTGCTGTTCACGGTGCTGCCCTGGATCCTGGCCGGACTCGCCCTGCTCGGGCTGGGCGTGGGCCTGTTCCGCTGGCGCAGGCCCCGCGGGGTCCCGTCGCTGCCCCAGCACGCCGCCTTCGACAACGCGAACCAGGCCCGCAGGGACGAACTGGCCGCCCGGGCCGGCAGGGAGCTGGTGGAGGTCGGCGAACGGGTGAGCCGTGCCGTACCGGTCGCCGACGACCCCACCGCGACCGAGGCGCTCCACCAGGCGCTCGACGCGCACGCGGCGGCCCGCCGGGTCTACGACGAGCTCCCCGCCGAGGGGACGCTGGCCGACATCGCCGGGGTGCTGGTGCTGCTGGACACGGCCGAGGACCACATGGCCCGGGCCACCCGCCCGGCCGGCCGCCGGCGCTCCACGCCCGTGCGCTCGCACTGCTACGCGAACCCGCTCCACGGCACCGACACCAGGATGACGCGGTGGCGCGAGTTCGGCGGACGCGGTGACGTCACGGTGCCGCTGTGCGCCCCGTGCGCCAGGGCCGTCCGGGACCGGCGGCGCCCCACCGTCCTGCCCGCGCGCCACCGCGGCCGTGAGGTCCCCTACTACGAGGTGCCCGCGGAGGAGAGCGTGTGGGCGGCCACCGGATACGGGACGCTCCGCGAGGACCTGGTCGACCGGATCCTGCGCGGCGACCACGAGGTCCGTTCGCGGTGACGGCGGCCCCGGATCCGGCGCCGCCGGGTCCGGGGCCCGTGTCCCGGCGCCGGAAGGCGTGTGGCCGCGACGGGAAGTTCTCAGGCCCGCCGGCGCGTTCCGCCCTCGCGTGAGGGGGGATGACCTGGGATGACAGCGGTGCCTCGCCTGTCGCGAAACGCCCGGGAACACGGCACTTGGGCCACAATTGGCGCGTAGGCGTTCAAGACCGGGCCACGGTGGATAACCTCTCACCATGAGTGTGCGGCGGATTATGGGTATCGAGACCGAGTACGGAATCTCCGTGCCAGGCAACCCCGGGGCCAACGCGATGGTCACCTCCACCCAGGTGGTCAACGCCTACCTGGCCGCCTCGGCGGCCCGGGCGCGACGTGCCCGCTGGGACTTCGAGGAGGAGAACCCGCTGCGCGACGCGCGCGGTTTCGACCTGGCGCGTGAGGTGGCCGACCCCACCCAGCTCACCGACGAGGACCTGGGCCTGGCCAACGTCATCCTCACCAACGGCGCCCGCCTGTACGTGGACCACGCCCATCCCGAGTACTCGGCGCCGGAGGTCACCAACCCGCGCGACGCGGTTCTCTGGGACAAGGCGGGGGAGCGGGTGATGGCCGACGCCGCGGCCCGGGCCGCGGCCACGCCGGGGATCGAACCCATCCAGCTGTACAAGAACAACACCGACAACAAGGGCGCCTCCTACGGCTGCCACGAGAACTACCTGATGAACCGGTCGACGCCCTTCGGCGACATCGTCCGGCACCTGATCCCGTTCTTCGTCTCCCGGCAGGTGGTGACGGGCTCGGGCAAGGTCGGCATCGGCTCCGACGGGCAGGGCACCGGGTTCCAGATCTCCCAGCGCGCCGACTTCTTCGAGGTCGAGGTGGGGTTGGAGACCACCCTGAAGCGTCCCATCATCAACACACGGGACGAACCGCACGCCGACCCCGACCGCTACCGGCGGCTGCACGTCATCATCGGCGACGCCAACATGAGCGAGATCTCCACCTATCTCAAGCTGGGGACGACCGCTCTGGTGCTGTCGATGATCGAGGACGGCTTCCTGAGCGTGGACCTGTCCCTGGAGACCCCGGTGGCCGACCTGCGGGCGGTCTCGCACGACCCGGGCCTCACACACCGGGTGCGGCTGCGCGACGGGCGGCGGATGACCGCGCTGGAGCTGCAGTGCGAGTACCTGGACCAGGCCCGCAAGTACGTGGAGGACCGCTTCGGCACCGACGTGGACGCCGACACCGCCGACGTCCTGGACCGCTGGGAGTCGGTGCTCAACCGCCTGGGCGGCGACCCGATGGACCTGGCCACCGAGCTGGACTGGGTCGCCAAGCTCAAGGTGCTGGAGGGCTACCGCTCCCGCGACGGCCTGGAGTGGTCGCACCCGCGCCTGCAGCTGGTGGACCTGCAGTACTCGGACGTGCGGGCCGACAAGGGGATCTACAACCGCATGGCGGCGCGCGGGCGGATGGGGCGCCTGTTGGAGGAGCCCGAGGTGACACGCGCGGTCACCGAGCCGCCGGAGGACACCCGGGCCTACTTCCGGGGACGCTGCCTGGCCAAGTACGCCGACGAGGTGGCCGCGGCCTCCTGGGACTCGGTGATATTCGACCTGCCGGGCTACGACTCCCTGCAGCGGGTGCCCACCCTGGAGCCGCTCCGGGGGACCAAGGAGCACGTGGGAGACCTGCTGGACGCCTCCGACACCGCCGTCGACCTGGTCTCGGTGCTCACCGGAGGACGCTGAGCCCGGGGCGCACCCGGGCCCCGCACGGGGCGGCCGCCGGGCTCCGGCGGCCGGGCGGGGCCTTCAGGCGTGCCAGGTGCCGTCGTGGCAGCGCATCGGCTCCAGGCTCAGGGCGGTCCACAGCTCCAGGCGGGTCCGGGGCTCGTCCAGCGTGCGGCCCATGACCCGCTCGGCGACACGCAGGCGCGACCGCAGGGTGTTGCGGTGTACTCCCAGGTCACGGGCGGTCGCCTCCACCTGGGAGCTGTTGTCCAGGTAGTGGCGCAGGGTGTGCGCCAGGTCCGTGCCGTTGCGCGCGTCGTGGGCCCGCAGCCGTCCGAGCACGGCATGGTCGAAGGCGCGCGCACCCTCCGGCGGAACCGATGAGCGCAGCAGGGACCAGGCGTCGCTCTCGTCCGCGTGCCGGTACCCCTCCGTGGCGGTCTGCCGGGCCCGCTCCACGGCCGAGGGCAGGTCGTCCGGGCCCCGCGCGCCGCAGGCGCCCGCGGCGCGCGGGGCGTCGGGCAGGCCGGACAGCACCGAGAAGAGGCGTCGGCCCAGCCGCTGCCCGCCGCCGGTGTCGGGCAGGACCGCCACCAGTGCCCCGTCCACGACGCACAGCCCGGACCTGCGGGCGGCCTCGGTGTCGCCCAGCACGTCGGTCAGCGCGTCCGCGGCCTGGTCCAGCAGCGGGGCGGGGGAGGCGCCGCGAAAGCACACCACCTCCCACGGGGGAGCGGGCAGGGTCAGCGGCGCCCGGGAACGCCCGGTCACCGCGGCGAGCAGCACCGGCGCGCGTTCGCGGTACAGCGCCCGTCGGGCGTCGCGCGAGTGCAGCAGGTCCACGGCCAGCAGCGACGCCGCGTGGTTGGCGAGCACCCGCACGTGCGGTGTCACCGGGAACGGGCAGTGCAGCGCCAGCCAGCCGAGCGTCCGGCCGGTCGGCCCCAGCGTCTGCAGGAGGACGGTCGCGTCCCCGTCCGCCAACACCGTCATCCCGCGGGGGCGCCCCGCCAGCGCCGAGCGCACCAGCGCGTGCCATGGCGGTTCGGCGTCGGGCACCGCCGTGCTCGTCATCCCGTTGCGGTCCAGCAGCAGCGACGCTCCGGACGTCGCCGAGGACAGTTCGCCCATCACCCCGGTCGGACCCGACCGCAGCGCGGCACGCGCCATCGCGTCCTGCGCGGTGAGGACCCGCTGCTGCTCGCGTGTGCGCTCGGCCGCGTAGTGGTCGGCGACCGCCTCCACCACCGCGATGAACGGGGTATCCCCCTCCACACGCAGGACCGGCAGGCCCAGAGCGTCGCCCTCGGCCAGCACCTCGGGCGGGACGCCGCTCATCCACACGTCGATGGCGAAAGCCAGTCCCACGCACCCGGCACCGTGCAGCCGGCGCACGTAGGCGCGGCGCTCCTCCTCCGAGGATCCCAGCCCCAGCCCGACGGTCAGCACCAGTTCTCCGCCGCGCAGCCACCGCACGGGGTCGCGCAGCTCGATCACGTGCGCCCACCGGACCACCCGGTCCAGCCCCGAACCCCCCGCCGCCACCCGTACCTCCAGGGCCGGGTTCGCGGCGATGTCGCGGACCGTGATCGCCAAGGCCCTCCTCCTCCCCTTCCTCGGACTGTGCACACCGCACATGTGTAACAGCAGGTGGAGTGCGGATCGTCCTGGCATGGACGACTCCCGCGTGTCTACGGTCACAACCACACCTGAACCACCGGCTGTGGCCGGCGGCGTCACCCGCCCCGGCGTCCCCAGCAGGGCCGTCCCGGGCCGAGGACCCGAGGCAGGGCCTTCCGGAGGAGGCACGGCCGTCCGGGGAAGGGCACGCCGACCATCCCGGCCGCACCGAACGCGCAACGGAGTACACATGTCAGAACGGACCGCCCCCACGTCCTCGCACCCCGCGCGCGCGGCCGTAGCGGCCTTCGTCGGCACCACCATCGAGTGGTTCGACTTCTACGTCTACGCCACGGCCGCCAGCCTGGTGTTCGGCACACTGTTCTTCCCGCCCGACACCGATCCCATGATCGGCCTGATGGCCTCCTTCGCCACCTTCTCCGTGGGCTTCTTCGCCCGGCCCCTGGGCGGTGTGCTCTTCGGCCACTTCGGCGACCGCCTGGGCCGCAAGTCCGCGCTGGTCGTCACCCTGCTGATGATGGGCGTGGCCACCTTCTGCGTCGGCCTGCTGCCCACCTACGAGCAGGCCGGGTTCCTCGCCCCGCTGCTCCTGGTCCTGCTGCGCTTCGTCCAGGGCATCGCCGTGGGCGGGGAGTGGGGCGGCGCCGTCCTGATGGCGGTCGAGCACGCCCCGGAGGAGCACAAGACCTTCTACGGCTCCTTCGCCCAGCTCGGCAACCCGGCCGGCGCGCTGCTGGCCACGGGCTCCTTCGGGCTCATCGCCTTCTGGGACGCGGACCTGCTCTACACCTGGGGCTGGCGCCTGCCCTTCCTCGCCTCGGTCCTGCTGGTCCTGGTGGGCCTGTTCATCCGCCTGAAGGTGGAGGAGTCCCCCGTCTTCGAGGCGGTCCGGGAGAACCAGGGCGGCCACGAGGAGCTGCCGCTGCGCGAGGCCGTGCGCACCTCCTGGCGCCCCCTGCTGCTCGGTATCGGCGTCCTGCCGGTGGCCGTCGGCGGCTACTACGTCGTCACCACGTTCCTCCAGGCCTACGGGGTCACCGAGGTGGGCATCAGCGAACAGGTCATCCTCAACGGCCTGAGCCTGGCCGCGTTCGTCGAGCTCGTCGCCACCCTGGGCGTGTCCTGGCTGGGCGACCGCTTCGGTACCGTTCGCGTCGTCACCATCGGCCTGGTCGGCGTCATCGTGCTGGCCCTTCCCCAGTTCCTGGTCCTGGAGACCGGCAGCACCGCCCTGATCTTCGTGGCGCTGTGCGTCATGCGCCTGGCCATGGCCGCCGTCTACGGGCCCATCGCCCGAGTGCTCGCCCAGATGTTCCCGCCGCGGGCCCGCTACACCAGCATCTCCATCGCCTACCAGGTCGCGGGCGCGGTCTTCGGCGGCCTGTCCCCGATCGTGTGCACCGCCCTGCTCGCCGCGACCGGCAGCATCCTGCCCGTGGCGGGGCTGCTGATGGCCATGTCCCTGGTCAGCATCGTCTGCCTGGCCAGGGCGCCCCGGTACCGCGACGCCGACCTGGCCGCCGCCTGACCCGGTCCGCCGGTCCGCGCCGCGCGCCCGTCGTTCACCACCACCGCCGCCGGGCCGACCGGCCCGGCGGCCGCCCACCGAGGAGGAACCGCACCCGTGTCCGGACTGCTCATCCACAACGCCAACGTCCTGACCATGGACGACACCAACCCCCGGGCCAGCGCCGTGGCCGTGCGCGAGGGCCGGGTCCGCCTGGCCGGGAACGTCGAGGCCGCCCGAGCCGCCGCCGGTCCGGGCGCGGTGGAGGTGGACGCGGGCGGGCGGACCGTCCTGCCCGGGTTCATCGACCCGCACAACCACCTGCTGTCCACCGCGGAGTCCCTGGCGGCCGTCGACGCCGGGTACCCCCGGGTGGGCAGCGCGGCCGACCTGGTCGCCGTCATCGGCGCCGAGGCAGAACGCACCCCCGCCGGGCAGTGGATCCGCGCCTTCCACATGGACGACGCCAAGTTCCCCGGGGGGCGCCCCCACCGCAGGGACCTGGACAACGCGACCAGCGAGCACCCGGTCATCGTGTACCACGTCTCGGGCCACCAGGCCGTGGTCAACTCCGCCGCCCTGGCCTGGAGCGGCATCGACGAGAACGTGACCGACCCGGCGGGCGGCTCCTTCGTCCGCGACGAGGGCGGGCGCCTGACCGGTATGGTCCTGGACTCGGCCATGGAGTTGCTGCTGCCCCTGGCCGTGGACATCGGCTGCCACGGCCCCAACTTCCACACCGACCTGCCCGCGGAGCAGCTCCTGGGCTGGCTGTCCGCCGCCGCGGGGCCCTACCTGTCGGCCGGGGTCACCACCGTGTGCGACCCGCAGGTCTCGGCTCGCGAGCTGCGCACGTACCGGGCCGCCCGCGCGGCCGGGACCCTGCCGCTGCGCACGTTCGGCATGCCGCTCTCCCACCAGCTGGAAGCGCTGACTTTCGCCGGACTGGCCAGTCCGTTCGGCGACGACTGGCTGCGGCTGACCGGGATGAAGTTCTACTCCGACGGCACCCTGCTGGGTGGCACCGCCAAGTTCAGCGTTCCCTACGGCGAGCACGGAGAGTTCGCGGGCAGCCTCTACCACCACCCCGACCAGCTCGTCGACCTGGTCACGCGCGCCGCCCGGGAGGGCTGGCAGATCGCCGTCCACACCCAGGGCGACGCCGCCATGGAGAACACCCTGGCCGCCATCGCCTCGGCCGCGCGCGTGTCCGGCCCCGATCCGCGCCCGCGCGTGGAGCACTGCGGCCATCCCACTCCCGAGCAGGCCAAGCGCTTCACCGAGTACGGGGTCATCCCGGTCAACCAGCCCAACTTCCTCCACGACAGCGGCGGTGACTTCCTGCGCCGCCTGGGGGAGCGGGCCCACCGGCTCCAGCCCATGCGCGAGGAGCTCGACCTGGGGCTGCGCCCGGTCCTGTCCAGCGACTCCTTCGTCTCCAGCCTGCGCCCGATGGACACGGTCGCCAACGCCGTGTGCCGTACCACCCGTGAGGGCGAGCTGATCGGCGCGGAGCAGGCCGTCACCCTGCACGAGGCCCTGCGCGCCCACACCCTGGACGCCGCCCACGCGCTGGGTGTGGAGGACCGGCTGGGCGCGCTGCGCCCCGGCTACCTGGCCGACCTGGTGGTTCTGGACCAGGACGTCGAGGGCCTGCCGAAGGAGCGCCTGCGCGAGGTGAACGCGTGGCTGACCGTCCTGGACGGGCGGATCGCCCACCGGGTCGCCTGAGGCCCTTCGGCCACCGTGCGCCTCCGCGCACGGGCGTCGCCGCCCGCACTCCGCGTGCACATGGGCGTCCCCCGCCCGCGCCTTGCGCGCGGACGGGGGACTGGTCAGGGGACGGGGTCAGCTGGTGCGGATGCGCACGCCCCAGGAGTTCACCATCGGCATGACCTCCTGGTAGTAGGTCGTGCCGCCGGAGGAGCAGTTGCCGGAGCCACCGGAGGTGACGCCCTGCGCCTGCGAACCGGAGATGAACGAGCCGCCGGAGTCACCGGGCTCGGCGCACACGTTGGTACGGGTGAGCGAGTAGACGGTGCCCTGGGGGTAGCGCACGGTCTGGTTGCGGGCCTGGATGGTGCCGCAGTGCCAGCCGGTGGTGGAGCCGGAGCGGCACACCGCGGAGCCGACCGGGGCCTGGCTGGTGCCGGTCACCGACTGGTAGCCGCCGTTGTAGCGGGAGACCAGGTTGTGCAGGGTGAAGTTGGACGTACCCCGGACGAAGGCGGCGTCGTTGCCGGGGAAGACCGACCGCTCGAAGGTGCCGCGGCCGTTGCCGATGGTGACGCCGGTACCGACGGTGCCGCAGTGGCCGGCGGTGACGAAACCGGGCTGGCCGGAGCTGTTGGTGGCCGGGAAGCCGACCGAGCAGCGGCCGCCCATGTAGTAGGCCAGGCCACCGATGATGTCGGCGTAGGTCTGCGGGGTCTCGCCGGCCTCCTTCACCTGGACGGCGGAGGCGTCCACGCCGGCGTCGGCGATCAGGGCGTCGACGTCGGCCTCGGAGCCCTTCAGCACCTCGACCACGACGGTGTCGCTGGCCGCGTCCGGGTACCAGCCGAGGACGCCCTCACTGGCCTCGGCCTCGTTGAGGTCCTCGACGACCTCGGCCAGGCCGTCGGCGCCGTGGGAGACCACGGTGGCCTCGGCGCCGGTGGCCTCGACCGCCTCGACGGCCGATGCGTCGGTCACCAGGACGGTGAGCTCCTGGCTTTCGGCGTCGAACAGGGAGCCGCCGTAGGCGTCTCCCGCGGCCTCGGTGGCCTCGGCATCGGTGTCGATGGCCTCTTCCTGTGCCTCGAGGAGAGACTCGGCCTCGAACGGGGAAAGGTCGAGGTCTCGCTCGAGCGCGGCCACCATGCTGGAGGCGCTGTCGTCGGCGACGGGGGCCTGGGGCGCGGGTCCGGTCGCCGCGAGGGCTCCCGGAGCCATGGACAGTGCCAAGCCGAAGGCCAGTGCTCCTGTGCCGACGGCGGAGATAACGGGGGAGGGTCGCATAGTCCCTAACTCTCCAGGGGGATTGACGGGGGTGGACGGGGCTTCCATTCCGGTAGGTACGGAAAGCCCCTTTCGGGAGCTGGAGTTGGTCCAACTCCCGAAGTTCACCGAGACATCCGGTAAACGATGCCTAACCATAAGTGCACACTTTGTCGGTGAAAAGACCCTCTTCGTGTAGATCCATTCAGAAGGACAAGGGATTATCCTATGACCCGTTGTTCCGTGATGGCTACGCGTAGTCGCCGTTCGTGCGACCTCGCGGTCCTTGCGTTCGCGTGATCACGGATCGAAGTGGCCCACCGGGCGCAAGGGGTGTTCGGTGGCCGGATGCGGACACTGGTACCGGGTGCCATCTGTGATCGCACGGCTACATGGATGTAACTCCAGAGGTCACAGGTTCCCTGGAGGAGGGAAATGACCGGTTCGGAATGCGCACAGAGGGGCGCGCGCCTGGCCGGAACCGGTCGCACCCGCGTCAGTTCCCGTGTCCGGCGCTCGGGGCCACGCCGGCTCCGGCTCCCGCCCGCGCGGGGCGCCGCGCTCGCCGCCGGTGGCGCCGGCGCGCGGGAGCCGTCCCCTCGCGCCGGAAGGGGAGGGGCGGGGAAGGGCGGACCGTGTCGAACTGTGTGGCCTGTGGAGCTGGTCTGTTCGGCCTCGGGCGGTTTGGCTAAGGTTGTTTTCCATCCACAAGCACGTGGGTAACGCAAGGGGTGCGGTATGGCCGGATGCGGTCACCGGTGCCGGGTGGCGCCCGTGACGGGACGGGCACGGGGGAGCGGTTCGGAAAGGCCGGGCCGGTGCTCCGTCGAGCGCGTGTTCGAGACCGGGTGGCCGCGTGGCCGGGGAGGGCGCGCGTCCCGGGGCGGGACCCGGGACCGGGACGAACGGCGCAACGGTCGTCGCCGCGGCGCTTCCCACACGGGTGCGGGACACGCCCGAAGCGCGGTCGACACCTGTACGGGCACGTGCACGGGCATGCGGGACGACCCAAGGTAACTAGCGGGTATCGGGCCCCGGGAAGGGGGTTGAGTCGCCCGGTGTTGGGCCAAGATAAGGGCGAGAGCCCCGAACGGGGATCCCGAACGGGAGGTAGGAAGCCATGGCGACGAAGGACACCGGCGGTCAGAAGCACACCTCACGCCGCGACGAGGAGGTCGAGGAGACCGAGGCCGCGACCGACGTCCAGGAGGGCAAGGACCAACTGGACGAGGACGTCGACGACATCCTCGACGAGATCGACGACGTGCTGGAGAACAACGCCGAGGACTTCGTCCGGCAGTTCGTGCAGAAGGGCGGCCAGTAGCCCCCGACGGCGGTTCGCTGACAGCGCATTCCAGCGCGGCCGGCCCCGCCGTACGCAGGACTAGGGTCAGTCCCAACGGCCGGAGCACGGTCCGGCCGACGTCAACAAGAGCAAGTGCGCCCCACCCGCCCCCAACACAGGGGTGGGGCGCTAGTGGAGGGAGTCGCGTGTTCGAAGGGTTCGAGGGCGGACGGTTGCCTGCCGCTTTCATGAGTGCGGGGACCTCGTCCTTCACCGAGTTTCTCAGTTCGGTCAGCCCCGAGATGCTGCCCGGACACAAGCTGCCCCCGGGCGGCGGGACCGAGCACCTCACTCCCGACGCCACGACCATCGTCGCCCTGACCTTCCCCGGGGGCGTGCTGGTGGCCGGCGACCGCCGGGCCACACAGGGCAACGTCATCGCCAACCGCGACATGGAGAAGGTCTTCCGCACCGACGAGTTCTCCGCCGTCGCCATCGCCGGATCGGCCGGTATCGGCATCGAACTGGCCCGCCTCTACCAGGTGGAGCTGGAGCACTACGAGAAGATGGAGGGCCGATCGCTCTCCCTGGAGGGTAAGGCGAACAAGCTCTCCCAGATGGTCCGCGGCAACCTGGGCATGGCCATGCAGGGCTTCGTCGTCGTCCCGCTCCTGGTCGGCTACGACGAGAACACCGAACAGGGCCGCGTGTTCAGCTACGACGCCGTCGGCGGCCGCTACGAGGAGCACCGCTACCACTCCATCGGGTCCGGGTCGGTCTTCGCCAGGGGCTCGGTCAAGAAGCTCTACCGCGAGGACCTCGACCAGACCGACGCCACCAAGGTCGCCCTGGAGGCCCTCTACGACGCCGCCGACGACGACTCCGCCACCGGAGGCCCCGACCTGCACCGCAAGATCTTCCCCCTCGTCGACGTCATCACCGAGGACGGCCACCGCCGCCTGCCCACCGAGGAGGTCGCGCGCCTGGCGACCGAGGTGGTCGAGGGACGCGCGGCCAACCCCGACGGCCCCACGGCCCCGTTGGGCTGAGCCGCCCCGTCCCCACACCAGACATCTCACGACTAGGTAAGGAAACGATCCGCGGTGTCGATGCCGTTCTACGTCGCCCCCGAACAGCAGATGAAGGACAAGGCGGACTACGCGCGCAAGGGCATCGCGCGCGGCCGCAGCGCCGTCGTCCTGCAGTACGAGGGTGGCATCCTCATGGTGGCGGACAACATGTCCCGCACCCTGCACAAGATCAGCGAAATCTACGACCGCATCGGCTTCGCCGCCGTCGGGCGCTACCCCGAGTTCGAGAACCTGCGCCTGATGGGCGTGCGCTTCGCCGACGTGCGCGGGTACCAGTACGACCGCCGCGACGTCAGCGGGCGCCAGCTCGCCAACATCTACGCCCAGACCCTGGGCACCGTCTTCAGTGAGAGCCTCAAGCCCTGGGAGGTGGAGATCGTCGTCGCCGAGGTCGGCGACACCGCGGACGAGGACGAGATCTACCGCATCACCTTCGACGGCTCCATCGTGGACGAGCAGGGCTTCGTGGCCGTGGGCGGCTCCTCCGAGCACGTGTCGAACGTGCTCAAGGACCGCTTCGCCGCCGACGCCCCCCTCAGCGCCGCCCTCAACGCGGCCACCCACGCACTGGCACGGGAGAACGGCGAGGAACGTGAGCTGGAGGCCTCCAACCTGGAGGTCGCCATCCTGGAGCGGGCCAGGGAGCACCGCAAGTTCCGCCGTGTCCACGGCCGGCGCCTGACCAGGCTCATCGAGGAGGGCAAGGCCAACGGGCGTGCCGCCTCCGAAGGCGGGGCCTCCGCTACGGCCGCCGCGGACGAGGCCGACGAGTGACCTGGAAACGATGATCCCGGTGCGGCGCGCCCGAGGCGCTGCACCGGACGGGCGGGTGCGGACGGCGAGGCCCCGTCGTCCGCACCCGGTGACGGGAAGTTGGTGAGGCCGCGTGGAACGACGGATCTTCGGGCTGGAGAACGAGTACGGGGTCACGTGCACCTTCCGGGGGCAGCGCCGCCTGTCCCCCGACGAGGTCGCCCGCTACCTCTTCCGCAGGGTGGTCTCCTGGGGACGCAGCAGCAACGTGTTCCTGCGCAACGGCGCCCGCCTGTACCTGGACGTGGGCAGCCACCCCGAGTACGCCACCCCCGAGTGCGACAACCTCGTGGACCTCGTGGCCCACGACAAGGCCGGCGAGCGCATCCTGGAGGGGTTGCAGGTCGACGCCGAACAGCGCCTGCACGAGGAGGGCATCGCCGGGGACATCTACCTGTTCAAGAACAACACCGACTCCGCGGGCAACTCCTACGGCTGCCACGAGAACTACCTCGTCGGACGGCACGGCGAGTTCGGCCGCCTGGCCGACGTGCTCATCCCCTTCCTGGTCACCCGCCAGATCGTCTGCGGCGCCGGAAAGGTCCTGCAGACCCCCCGCGGTGCCCTGTTCTGCGTCAGCCAGCGCGCCGAGCACATCTGGGAGGGCGTCTCCTCGGCCACCACGCGCTCGCGCCCCATCATCAACACCCGCGACGAACCCCACGCCGACGCCGAGCGCTTCCGCCGCCTGCACGTCATCGTCGGCGACTCCAACATGAGCGAGACCACCTCCCTGCTCAAGTTGGGCTCCACCGACCTGGTGCTGCGGATGATCGAGGCCGGTGTGGTCATGCGCGACTACACGCTGGAGAACCCCATCCGGGCCATCCGCGAGGTCAGCCACGACATGACCGGCCGCCGCAAGGTGCGCCTGGCCAACGGCCGCGAGGCCAGCGCGCTGGAGATCCAGCGCGAGTACCTGGACAAGGTGCAGAGCTACGTCGACCGGCACGGCACCGACGCCACCGGCAAGCGCGTCCTGGACCTGTGGCAGCGCACCCTGGAGGCGGTCGAGACCCAGAACCTGGAAACCGTCTCCCGGGAGATCGACTGGGTCGCCAAGTACCTGCTGCTGGAGCGCTACCGGGACAAGCACGACCTGTCCCTGTCCTCCCCGAGGGTGGCCCAGCTCGACCTGACCTACCACGACATCCACCGCGACCGCGGGCTGTTCTACCTGATGCAGAACCGCGGCCAGATGGACCGGGTGGTCGGCGACCTGAAGACCTTCGAGGCCAAGTCGGTACCGCCGCAGACCACGCGGGCCCGGCTGCGCGGCGAGTTCATCCGCCGTGCCCAGGAGCAGCGCCGAGACTTCACGGTGGACTGGGTGCACCTGAAGCTCAACGACCAGGCACAGCGCACCGTACTGTGCAAGGACCCCTTCAAGTCGGTGGACGAGAGGGTGGAGAAGCTCATCGCCGGGATGTGAGCCTCCCGGAACCGGGACGTGCTTCCGCGGGCGCCGCCCGCCACACGGCGGGGTGCGCGCCCGCGGAACACGCCCAGGATCCCGTCATGCGGTCGAAAAGGCCGCCTGTGACCGGGTCGCGGTGTTCGTGGCGTTCCCGGGGGTGGTTACGGCCCTTCTTTTCGGTAGTGTGAGCCTGTCCTGAGCCGGAAATCAGAGGTTGTGACTCATGCACCGACGTGCTGCCGCCCTCGCGGTGCCGCTGACCGCCATCGCCCTGGCGGTCTCAAGCTGCTCGAACATCCCCGAGGAGTGGCGTACTCCCGCTTTCCTGCGTATGGGAGAGGAACAGCTCGACTCGCGGATCCCCACCGTCACCGGCCCGGTCGGTGAGGAACCGGAGATCACCTTCCCCGATGAGGAACCCCCGGACGAGGAACTCTCCGGCATCGTCAGCGAGGGCTCGGGCGAGGACGAACTGGTGCGCGCCGACGACCTCCTGATCGCCAACGTCGTCCAGTACCAGTGGACCGGCCCCGGCGAGGGAGAGCCCGTCGAGGGTCAGTCCAGCTACGAGACCGGCGCTCCCGACCTGATCCGCATGGAGCAGATGCCCGAGCAGATCGGCGACGTGCTGGTCAACCAGCCCGTCGGCAGCCGGGCGGTGTACGTCTTCCCGCCGCTGACCGAGGAGGAGAGGCAGCAGGCCGAGGCCTCCGGCCAGCCCGCTCCGGAGGGCGCCAGCGTCCTGGTCATCGACCTGATGAACCGCTTCAACAAGGGTTCGGTCGTGTCCGGGGAGCAGACCACCGACGGCGGTGACGGCCTGCCCACGGTGACCCAGGAGGGCCACAGCGAGCCCGCCATCGAGATCCCCGACACCGACCCGCCCGAGGAGTTGCAGGTCGTCCCGCTCATCGAGGGCGACGGCGACAAGGTGGAGGAGGGCCAGCAGGTCATCGTCCAGTACACCGGTGTGCGCTGGGAGGCCGACGAGAACGGCGACCACGAGGTGTTCGACTCCACGTGGAGCCGCGGCGGCGACCCGTTCGACACCACCATCGGCGCGGGCGCGGTCATCGAGGGCTGGGACGAGGGCATCGTCGGCCAGCCGGTCGGAAGCCGCCTGATGCTGGTCGTACCCGGCTCCATGGCCTACGGCGAGACCGAGGAGGAGGCCATGGGCGCCCCCGCCGGAACGCTGGTCTTCGTCATCGACGTCCTGGGCGCCTACGACAACCCGCCGCCCGCCGAGACCGAGGAGGGCGCCGAGGGCGAGGGCGCGGAAGGCGAGGACTCGACCGAGGAGGAGGCCGACGCCCCCGAGGACGGCGGCGGCAACGAGGAGTAACCCGCTCCCGCGCCCCTGAGCGCCCGAGCGCACGAACGCCCCCGCGGAGGCCGACTCCGCGGGGGCGTTCTCCCTCCCGTCACCCTCCACCACCCTCAACGGTCGTCCTTCGGCCGCAGACACTCCCTCTTCGTCACCCTCCACCACCCTCAACGGTCGTCCTTCGGCCGCAGACACTCCCTCTTCGTCACCCTCCACCACCCTCGAACGCCGCGCTTCGCGCGCAGACACACCTTTTGGGCCTCCGCGGTGCTCCTTCGGGCGGTGCGTAGAGTCGAAACATCGGCGCACAGGTGAGGGAGAGCTGATGTCAGACCGGCGGCGCTACTGCTACGTGTCCGGACTGGGCCTCGGTGCTCCGGCGCTGGAGGAGCTCTGCGAACAGGGGCGCCCGCCGAGCCTGGTGGTGTCCTATCCGGCCGAACTCGCGCACCGTTCCGGTTACCTCGACTACGAGACCGTCGCACGCCGACACGAACTGCCGCACCTGCGCGCGGCCGACCTCGGCTCGAACGAGGTGGGCGAGGCCCTCTCGGAGCACGGTGTCGACCTGCTGGTCGTCGCGGGCTGGTCCCAGCCGGTCCACGACCACGTCCTGTCCCGCCTGCCGCTGGGCGGGGTCGGCCTGCACCCCGCCCCGCTGCCCGTCGGGCGCGGCAGGGCACCCATCCCGTGGACCATCCTGCGGGGCATGCGCGCCAGCGCCGTCACCCTCTTCCACCTGGACGGGGAGGCGGGCAGCGGCGACATCGTCGACCAGGCCTGGTTCGACGTGGAGCCCGACGCCACCGCCAGCGGCCTGTACGAACGCGTCGGCCGGTTGCAGTCGGAGCTTCTCGTGCGCCACCTGGACGGCCTCCTGGAGGGCGGCGCGCCCCGGCGCCCGCAGACCGGCCATGCGTCGGTGTGGCCGCAACGGCGCCCCAGCGACGGCCAGATCGACCTCACCGCCTCCGGAAGCGACGTGGACCGGATGGTGCGCGCGCTCGCCGACCCCTACCCGGGGGCGTTCGCGATGTTCGGCGGCGCGCGGATCACCCTGTGCGCGGGGCGGCTGACCGACCGGTGCCCCGGAGGGGCGCCCGGCCAGGTGGTGGCGACCGGAAACGGACGTGAGTGGGGTATCACCTGCGGGGACGGCACGGTGTTCGTGCCCGAGGTGCTGCGGGTGGACGAGGGGGTGCGGGCGGAGCCGACGTCGCTGGCCATGTTCCGGCCGGGCACCTTCTTCGACGCGCCCTCACCGCACATGCTGGCGGCCACCCGCGGGTCGCCCGTCCCAGGCCAGCCCCAGGAGGCGGCGTGCCAGGCGGTGCCCGCGGCCAGGAACGCCTCGGATCCCGCGGAGGTGGTCGATCCGGGTCCGGCGCCTGGTGTCACAGCGGGCGATCCCAGTCCGGCGGACCAGCGCTGACACGGGCCCCGGCCCAGCACCCTCGGCGTCCCGCTCCGGCGGGGACGGGAGCGGCTACGCCAGGTCGGCCGCGCGGCGGCCCGCCGCCGCGGCGCTCAGGAAGGCCGCGCGGTCCTCCTCCAGCCCCCGGCCCATCGTCGACACCTTCACCGGAAGCGCCCGCACCGCCTCCTCCAGCCCGTCGACGCCCACCTCCACCAGGTCGTGCCGCTCGCCCAGCGCCGCGGCCTGGGCGCGCACCCGCTCACCGAACACCCCCGGCAGCAGCGGCACCACCACCTGCGCCCGGGCCAGCGCCACCCGCCCGTAGGCCGTCATGCTGTGGTGCGACACCCCGCGGTGCCGCTCGCGCGGGTCGGCCTCGCTCACCCGCAGCGACGCCACCGGGCGCCCGCCCAGCGCCGCCGCCGCGTTCACCGCCTCGCCGCACGAGACCCCCGAGAACCCCCACGGGGTCCCGGTGCCCAGGTTCCCCGGGCCCTGGCACACCACGGCCACGTCCGCGCCCATCACGTGTCGGGCGGCCAGCAGCCCCGAGTGCACGGTCACCGCCTCCAGATCACCGCCGAAGGACTGGCCCGTGGTCACGCACCCCGCCAGCAGTCCCTCCTCGCGCAGGGTGCCCACCAGCCGCGAGAACGCCGCCGGCAGCGCGCCGCCGTCCAGCATCACGTTGACGATCCGCGCCCCGGGCCGCCGTGCACGCACCCCCGCCACCACGGCGGGCAGCGCGGAGTGGAGGTCGGCCACCACCACCGGCATGCCCTCCACACCCTCGGCCGAGCGCAACACCCCGTGGTGGGGGGACTCCTGCTCGTCGGCGCCCAGGACGGTCGCCTGAAGCGGCGTGTACCGGGCCTTGACCAGGTGCCCGGGCCCCTCCCGGTCGGCGGGTAGCCGGTCCGGAAGGGCCACGACCAGCGCGTACCCGCCCGTTCCCAGGCCCAGGTCCAGGGCCCCGGTGTTGAGCAGCACGGTGTCGCCCACCTCGGGAGCGCCCACCAGGTCGGTGTAGGCCAGCGCGCGGCAGGTCGCCGCTTCGCCCGCTCCGTCGTCGGCGGACTCCACCGCCGCCGTGCACAGGACGACCCCCGGCCAAGAGGGAAGGATCTGACGGACTTCGCCGCGACGCCACCGGATCATGCCTGGCACGGTACCGTCGTTGCTGAACCGGCTGAGGGACGACGCGCCAGTGCGCCCCGCCCGGTACACACACCACGGTCGAGAAGGGTGCGGACGATGTCGCGCAGAAAGACGGAACGACAGCTGAACCTCGTCATCTGCCTGTTGTCCACGCGCCGCCATCTGACCGCGCAGGAGATCAGGAAGACGGTGCACGGCTACGCCGAGGCCGAGACCGAGTCGGCCTTCAAGCGCATGTTCGAGCGCGACAAGCGCGAACTGCGCGACAGCGGCATCCCCATCCAGGTCGGTACCGGCGACGCCATCAGCGGGGAGGAGGGCTACCGCATCTCCCGCTCCGACTACGAGCTGCCCGAGATCGAACTCCTGCCCGACGAGGCCCTCGTCCTGGGCCTGGCCGCCCGCGCGTGGCGGCACGCCTCCCTCGGCGAGGCCGCCGCCAACGCCCTGTTCAAACTCCGCTCCGCGGGGGTCCCCGTCGACAGCGAGGCCGCTCCCGGCCTCACCCCGGCCATGCGCACCGACGAACCCTCCTTCGGGCCCGTCTGGCAGGCCGTGCGCGACCGGCGCCCCATCTCCTTCGGCTACCGCAAGCCCGGCCAGACCGAGACCGAGACCCGCGAGATCGAGCCCTGGGGCATCGTCAACCTGCGGGGCCACTGGTACGTGGTCGGCCACGACCGCCTCCGAGGCGCCCGACGGGTCTTCCGCCTGGGCCGTATCCGCGGCGAGGTGACCGTCCTGCGGGAGGGCCCCGACGTCGTCATCCCCGAGGGCGTCGACCTGCGCTCGGTGGTCGCGGGGCAAAAGGCCGAGCCCGAGCGCACCGCCGTCCTGCGCGTGCGCACCGACTCCGCGCACGCCCTGCGCCGCAGCGCCCTGCGCGTGGTCCCCGGCGAGCGCGACAGCTCCGGCGGTGGCTGGGACACCCTCACCTACCCCTACGCCGACACCCCCGACCTCGTGCGGCGCGTGGCCTCCTTCGGCTCGCGCGCCGTCGTCGTCGAACCCGCCGAGGCCCGCGAGGCCGCGGCCGCCCACCTGGCGGCCGTCGCCGAGGCCGAGCCCGCCGCGGCCGCCGCCCCCGACGGCCCCGGACCGGCCGAGCACCCCGGGGCCCCCGCGCGCGGCCCGCGCTCGGCCGACCAGCTGCGCCGCCTGCTCATGCTCGTCCCCTACGCCCTGGGCCGGGACGTGCGCGTACCCGAGGTGGCCCGGCACTTCGGGCTCAGCGAGAAGCAGGTGGTCGCCGACCTCAGCCTGCTGTGGATGTGCGGCCTGCCCGGCTACACCCCCGGCGACCTCATCGACGTCGACCTCGACGCCGCCAAGGAGACCGGCGAGATCATCATCGGCAACGCCGACACCCTCGCCCAGCCGCTGCGCCTGACCGCCGACGAGGCGGCCAGCCTGGTCGTGGGCCTCTCGCTGCTCGAAGCCCTGCCCGAGGCCGAGGGCCTGGAGGTCGGAGCGCTCAAGAGGGTCGGCGACAAGCTGCGCACCGCCGCCGGTGCGGCCCTCGGATCCCTGGCCGACTCGGTCCAGGTGCGCCTGGAGGGCGACGAGCAGGTCGACCGGACCCGGCGCCGCTGCGCCGACGCCCTGGAGTCGGGCCAGCGCCTGCACCTGCGCTACCTGTCGGGCTACCTGGACCAGGTCACCGAGCGCGACGTGGACCCCATGGGCCTGGTGGTGCAGGACGGCTACCCCTTCCTGGAGGGCTACTGCCACCTGCGCCGCGACGTGCGCCTGTTCCGCCTGGACCGGGTACTGGAGCTGACCGTGCTGCCCTACGCGGCCCAGGTGCCCGAGGGTGTGGGCCGCCGCGACCTGTCCGGCGGCGTGCTCCAGCGTTCGGACCGCGACGCCGAGGTCGTCCTCGAACTGGAGCCCACCGCCCGCTGGGTGACCGAGGACTACGTGTGCGAGTCGGTGGCCGAGCTGCCCGGGGGCAGGATCCGCGCCACCCTGCGCACCCCCGCGCCCGCCTGGGTGGTGCGGCTGGCGCTGCAGCTGGGGCCGCAGGGGCGCGTGGTGGCTCCCGAGGCGCTCGCCGAGGAGACGCGTGCCGAGGCGCGGAGGGCCCTGGAGCACTACCGTGCACCTCAAACCTCCGCGAAATTGGTCGAGACCACTTCGTCGCCCGAGTGAGGCCCAGACGTTCACCCGGGGTCGGGGTGTAATCCATGTCCGAAGGGATAGGGTTGGATCGTGATCGTCCTCGCTGTCCTGTTCGGTGCGTTCGCGGCCGGACTCGTCGTCATCGGCGTCCTCGCGCTGCGTGCGTGCCGCGCGGCCGACGTGTTGTCGGCGGCGGTGGCACGGGCGTCGGACGAGTACCAGACGAGCAGCGCTGACCTGCGTGAGCGCGTCGGCCGAAGTGGCGCGGGGTCGTGATGGACCCGCGTCCGAAAGCGCGTACCATCGAAGGCGCTTGGTCGCGCCCCACAGAGAGGTAGAACCATGGGACCGTTCAACGGACCTACCATCGCCATCCTGGTGATCTTGGCCCTGCTGCTGTTCGGAGCCAAGAAGCTTCCGGACCTGGCCCGCTCCCTGGGGCGCAGCGCGCGTATCCTCAAGGCCGAGAGCAAGGGCCTGATCGACGAGGAGAACGACACCGAAGAGGCCAAGGACGCCAAGAACCAGCAGGCCTCCTCTCCGCAGCAGAACGCGCCCGCGGAGCCGCAGCAGCCCCAGCAGACCGGCTACCCCCAGCTGCCCGCCGGCCAGCGCATCGTCAACGAGTCCGGTGAGACCACGCACCGCACCTACGGCAACTAGCACGGGAACCGGCCCGAGCGCGCCCAGGGCCTCGCGGTGCGCCGCGCGGCGCCACGCCGGGCCCCGGCCGCGGGTCCCGCCCCCACCGGCGCGGGCCGAAGGAGATAGAGAGTGACCGCACGATGAGGGCACGAAGCCGGGCCGCCAACCCCGAGGCCCGGATGCCGCTCATGGACCACCTGCGCGAGCTGCGCAACCGCCTGGCGAAGGCGCTGATCGCCCTCGCGCTGGGCGCCGTGGTCGGCTACCTGGTCTACGACCTGGTGTGGGACTTCCTGGTGGAGCCCTACTGCTCCCTCCCCGAGTCCCAGGTGAGCGGACCCGATGACTGCTCCCTCATCGTCACGGGTCCCTTCGACGCCTTCTTCGTCGCCTTCAAGGTCTGGCTGTTCGTCGGCGCCCTCGTCTCCGCGCCTTTCTGGATGTACCAGCTGTGGGCCTTCGTCGCCCCGGCCCTGCACGGACGCGAGAAGCGCTACGCCTACATCTTCGCGCCGCTCGCCGCGCTGCTGTTCACCGCCGGCGCGGCCCTGGCCTACTACATCACCTCCTACGCGCTGACCATGCTCTTCGGGTTCCTGCCCGAGGACGCGGATCCCTTCCTCACCATCGGCGAGTACCTGAACTACATGCTCATCATGATGGGCATGTTCGGTGTGGGCTTCGTGCTGCCGCTGCTGGTGGCCCTGCTCAACATCGCCGGGATCGTGTCGCACGAGGCCATCGCCAAGTGGCGCCGGGTCATCGTCTTCGGCGCCTTCCTCATCGCGGCCGTCATCACCCCGGCCGAACCGATCTCCATGCTCGCCCTGGCGGTACCGCTGGTGGTCCTCTTCGAGGTGGCCGAGCTGTTCGCCTTCCTCAACGACCGGCGCAGGCGGCGCGCCGACCCCTACGCGGGCCTGGACGACGACCAGATCTCCGAGCTCGACGAGACCCCCTCGGAGCTGGAGGACCCCGACCTCGGCGAGCAGACCGGCAAACGCCGCTGAGACGCGCCGGACACGCGCTAGGGTCGTGCGGTGGGGCGGTGGCCGGTGGCGCCGCCCACCGGTCCGGGGTTCCCGGCCGGGGACGGTTGTTGGGAAGAGGAAGTTCGATGAGCGAGCGGACCGAGGCCGAGCGGGAGCTCCCGCCCGAGGCCATGGGCAACGAGAAGTGGCACGACACCACCGACGCGGTCTGGATGCGGTCCTCCCTGTCCAAGGAGGAGTCCGAGGCCGTGGTCGAGGTCGCCACCTTCGACGACGGATTCCGTGCCGTGCGCGACGGCAAGTCCCCCGAGAAGGGCACCCTGTTCTTCACCCCCGCCGAGTGGGAGGCCTTCGTCCTGGGCGCCCGTGACGGCGAGTTCGACATCCCCGAGGAGTACCTCACCGAGGAGGAGCGCCGTATCCAGCGCGGCGAGGTAGACGCCGAGGCCGCCTGGGTGCCCTCTCCGCTGAACACGCCCAAGGCGATGGAGGAGTACCATCGCCGCCAGCGCGAGGAAGCCGAGCAGAAGCAGGCCGAGGGCTCCTAGCAGCTCCGCGCGCGCACCCGGGCGCGGGGGTGTGCGGGCGACCTCCGCCGCCCCGTACACCCTTCGTCCACCTGGTCCCCTGGGTAGCTAAAGGACTCGCATGCCCCCTCACATCGCCCTCCTGGTCAACCCGCACTCCGGTCGGCGCCGAGCGGCCGTCCTCGCGGTGCGGCTGAAGGAGGCGCTGCGCGACGCCGGAGCCCGTGTGCACGTCTACACCGGCCGCTCGGCGGCCGACAGCCGTCGCATGGCCCGTCTGGCCGCCGCCGACCGGCCCGACGCCCTGGTGGCGGTGGGCGGGGACGGGCTGGTTCACCAGGCGCTGCAGGGAGTGGTGGGCACCGGGATCCCCCTGGCCGCCGTCCCCGCCGGGACCGGCAACGACATCGTCCGCGCCTTCGGCCGCCCGCGCGGGTCGGTCCAGGACATGGCCGCCGCGATCCTGCGGGGCCGCACCCGTCCGACCGACGCCGTGCTCCTGCGCCTGGCCAACGGCACCCGGCGCTACTTCCTCAGCGTTTTGGCCTGCGGCTTCGACGCCCGGGTCAACGAGCGGGTGAACGCCCAGCGGTTCCGGATCGGCCGAGCCGGGTACGTGGTCGGGCTCCTGGCCGAGCTGCGCTCCTTCCGCCCCATCGACTACGAGATCGACGTGGACGGGCGCCGCATCGCCGAACCCGGCATGCTCGTCGCGGTCGGCAACACCTGCGCCTACGGCGGCGGTATGCGCGTGTGCCCCGACGCCGAACCCGACGACGGCCTCCTCGACGTGGTCTTCGTCCGCCAGGCCCCGATCGGCCGCTTCCTGCACCTGTTCCCGCGCGTGTTCAGCGGCGGCCACACCGGACTCGACGAGGTGGTGGTCGAACGCGGGCGCACCGTCACCATCCGCGCCGAGGCCGGCGCGGCCTACGCCGACGGCGAGCGCATGGGCGAGCCGCCACTGGTCTGCGAGGTCGTGCCCAAAGCGGTCGAGATGCTGGAGCTGACCTCATAGGCTGGAGGTCATATGAGTAGTCACGCTGAGCGGTACGCCGCCTTCCGCCGGCGCCAGGGAGAGTCCAGCGCCGCCATCGAGGCCTTCCAGGGCCTCTACGGGTTCGACTTCGACCCGTTCCAGACCAGAGCCTGCAAGGCCCTGGAGAGCGGTCACGGGGTGCTGGTGGCCGCGCCGACCGGCTCCGGCAAGACCGTGGTCGGTGAGTTCGCCGTGCACCTGGCCCTGGGCGAGGGCACCAAGTGCTTCTACACCACGCCCATCAAGGCACTGTCCAACCAGAAGTACAACGACCTGGTCAGGCGCTACGGCGCCGAGCAGGTCGGACTGCTGACCGGGGACAACAGCGTCAACGGCGAGGCGCCCGTGGTCGTCATGACCACCGAGGTGCTGCGCAACATGCTCTACGAGGGCTCGGCGACCCTCGGCGGACTGGCCTACGTGGTCATGGACGAGGTGCACTACCTCGCCGACCGGTTCCGCGGCGCGGTCTGGGAGGAGGTGATCATCCACCTGCCCGAGTCGGTGAGCATGGTCGCCCTGTCCGCGACCGTCAGCAACGCCGAGGAGTTCGGAGAGTGGCTGCAGCAGGTGCGCGGTGACACCACCGTCATCGTCGACGAGAAGCGGCCCGTGCCGCTGTGGCAGCACGTCATGGTCGGCAACCGCGTCCACGACCTGTTCGTGGACATGGAGGAGGAGCCCTCCGCCGACCGGGAGGAGCGGGAAGGGACACGGAGCCGCAAGGGCAAGCGCAAACGCGAGCGCCGCCGCCAGGGCTGGCAGCCCCGCGAGATCGAGGTGGGCGGGCAGAAGCTGCGGATCAACCCGCGGCTGACCCGCTTCGCCGAGGAGGACTCCCGCCTCACCCAGCTGGCCGACCGGCGCCGCCACCCGCAGTCGCGGGCCCGCGGCAATGTGCGGCCCCGCTCCCGGTTCGCGCCGCCCTCCAGGCCCACCATCATCGAGGAGCTCGACGACAGCGGCCTGCTGCCCGCGATCACCTTCATCTTCAGCCGGGCGGGCTGCGACGACGCCGTCCGCCAGTGCGTGTCGGCCGGGCTGGTGCTCACCACCCCGGAGGAGGCCGACGAGATCCGCGAGTACGCCGAGACCCAGTGCGCCGACATCCCCGCCGCCGACCTGGCCGTACTCGGCTTCGACCCGTGGCTGCGCGCCCTGGAGGCGGGCGTGTCCGCCCACCACGCCGGGATGCTGCCCAAGTTCAAGGAGATCGTCGAGCACCTGTTCTCGCGCGGCCTCATCCGCGCGGTGTTCGCCACCGAGACCCTGGCGCTGGGCATCAACATGCCCGCTCGCACGGTGGTCATCGAAAAGCTCGACAAGTGGAACGGCGAGACCCACGCCCAGCTGACCCCCGGCGAGTACACACAGCTCACCGGACGCGCCGGGCGGCGCGGTATCGACGTGGAGGGCCACGCGGTGGTCGTGTGGCAGGCCGGGACCGACCCCGAGGCGGTCGCCAGCCTCGCGGGAACCCGCACCTACCCGCTCAACTCCAGCTTCCAGCCGTCCTACAACATGGCGGTCAACCTGGTCGGCCAGGTCGGCCGACAGCGCAGCCGCAACATGCTGGAGGCCTCCTTCGCCCAGTTCCAGGCCGACCGCGCCGTGGTCGGCCTGGTCAAGCAGCTGCGCAAGCACGAGGAGGCCCTGGAGGGCTACGCCAAGGCCGCCGAGTGCCACCTGGGCGACTTCATGGAGTACGCCTCGCTGCGCCGTGCCCTGAGCGACCGCGAGTCCATGCTCGCCAAGAACCGCTCGGTCCGGCGCCGCGACGAGGCCCTGGAGAGCCTGGAGAAACTGCGTACCGGCGACATCATCCGCATCCCGTCGGGCCGCTTCTCCGGACACGCGGTCGTGCTGGACCCGGGACTGCGCCACGACCTGCCCGCGCCGCTGGTGCTCACCGTGGACAAGCAGGTCAAGCGGGTCAACGCCAGCGACTTCACCGTGCCGGTGCAGCCGTCCGGGCGGATGCGCGTGCCCAAGTCGTTCTCGGCCAAGTCGCCCCGCTCGCGCCAGGACCTGGCCTCCACACTGCGCAACAAGCTCAAGGAGCGGGGCACCGAACCCTCCTACGAGCGGGGCTCACGCGAGGCCGGGGAGGACGCCGAGGTGCTGCGGCTGCGCTCGGAGCTGCGCCAGCACCCCTGCCACGGGTGCTCCGACCGCGAGGACCACGCACGCTGGGCCGAGCGCTACTTCCGGCTGCGCAAGGAGACCGACGGGCTGCGCCGCCGGGTGGAGGGCCGCTCGCACGTCATCTCCCGCACCTTCGACCGGGTGTGCGGGGTCCTGGAGGACCTGGAGTACCTGTCGGGGGACGACGTCTCCGACGGCGGGGCGCGGCTGGCCAAGATCTACTCCGATCTCGACCTGCTCGTGGCCGAGTGCCTGCGCCGCGGACTGTGGAGGGACCTGACCCCGGTGGAACTGGCGGCCTGCACCGCCTCGCTGGTCTACGAGGCGCGCCGGAGCGACGACGCCTATCCGCGGCTGCCAGGCGGGCGGATCGAGGAGACGCTCGTGGAGATGGTGCGGCTGTGGGGCGAGCTCAACGAGGTCGAGTCCCGGCACCGGGTGTCGTTCCTGCGCCAGCCCGACCTGGGGTTCGTGTGGACGGCGCACCGCTGGGCGAGCGGTGACCGGTTGGACGCCATCCTGCGCCAGGCCGACATGACCGCCGGGGACTTCGTGCGCACCACGAAGATGCTGGTGGACATGCTCAGCCAGATCGCGGGGGCCAGCGGCGACGCCGAGGTGCGCTCCACCGCGCGCAAGGCCTGCGACCTGGTGCGCCGGGGCGTGGTGGCCTACTCCTCGTTCAGCTGACGGTGCACCGCGACGGGAACGGCCCCGCGCCGGGGCCGTTCCCGTCGGCTGGCGGACGGCCGGTGCGCCCCCTCCGGCGATGGCGCGGGCCGGGGCACGGGGAGGAGCGTGTCACCGGGACGGGGGGATCTCTCCCGAACCGCGCGCGATCAAGGCGGTGGGCACCCGGAACTCGCGGGGCGGTGTGTCGTCCCCGGCGATGCGCTCGAACAGGCGCTGCACCGCCAGGGTGCCGATCCGCATCACGTCCTGGGCCACCACGCTCACCTTCGGAGACATCAGGTCGGCCATGGGGAAGTCGTCGAAGCCCACCACGGCGATCTGCTCGTGCAGCCCTCGTTCCTGGAGGGCCTGGATGGCACCGATCGTGACCAGGTTCTGCGCGGTGAACAGCGCGGTGGGCGGGTGCTGGGAGTCCAGCAGCGCGGCGACCGCGCGCGCGGCGCCGGCGGTGCCGTGCAGGTCCCGCACCACCAGACCGGGGTGTTCGGGAAGGCCGCGTGCGGCCAGCGCGGCCCGGTACCCCGCAAGGCGCTCGTCGCAGGTGCTGACGGTGCACCGGTCGCCGAGGAAGGCGATCCGGGTGTGCCCGTGGTCGGCCAGGTGCACAACCGCCTCACGAGCACCCTCGGTGTTGGTGGACAGCACCGCGTCCGCAGCCAGCGCCCGCGGGGAGCGGTCCACGAACACCACGGGGGTGCCGTTGCGGATCTCCCGCTGCAGGTACCCCTGGTCGGGCGCTGCGGGAACGAGGATGATGCCGTCCACCCGGTGCAGGGTGGCGGCCCGCACGAGCTCCACCTCGCGCTGGGGATCCTCGTCCAGGCTCCCGGCGAACACGAGGGTGTCCTGGCCCCGGGCGACGTTCTCCACCGCACGGCTCAGCGTGGCGGAGAAGGGGTTGGCCACATCCTCCAGCAGCAGGGCGATCTGACGGGTGGCGCCGTCGGTGCGGCGCAGGCTGGAGGCGGCCAGGTTGGGCTGGAAGTCCAACTGGGCGATGGCCCGGGTGACGCGGTCGCGTAGTTCGTCGGAGACCGTGGCGACCCCGTTGATGACACGGGAGACGGTCTTGATGCTCACCCCCGACAGCTCGGCGACGTCGCGCATGGTGGCGCGGCGTGCGGGTGGTGGGGGCCCTGAGGGTGTGCCGACCTGCCTGTTGTCCGTCTGGTCCACCGACATCTGACCTGGCTTCTCCTCATGAACAGTACAACCGGGCCGTTGGACGGATCTCATTCTGCCCCACAGGCCTGGCCCGGCGGAGCGGCTCGGCGACCGTGGGCGTGCACCCGCCGGCCGCGGAGCCCGGACGGACCGGGGAGGAACACCCGGTCCCTCCGCGACGTTGCGTGCGATGGAGGCCCCCGGTGGCCGAAGCGGTACACGGGTGGGGCCATCATGGAGGAGCACGGGACCCCCGAGGCCTGTAGTCCGCAAGACACCTGAAACGAGGCTTGAGCAGTGCTGCGCACCCTCATCAACGGAAAGATCCACCGCGCCACGGTCACGCAGGCCGACCTGCACTACGTCGGGTCGGTCACGATCGACGCCGACCTGATGGACGCCGCCGACATCGTCGACGGCGAGCAGGTCCACATCGTCGACATCGACAACGGCGCACGGCTGGTCACCTACGCGATCACCGGCGAGCGCGGCACGGGCGTCATCGGTATCAACGGCGCCGCCGCACGGCTGGTCAGTCCCGGCGACCTGGTCATCATCATCTCCTACGCCCAGCTGACCGAGGCCGAGCGGGCCGAGCACGTCCAGCACATCGTGCACGTGGACCGGGACAACAGGATCGTCGCCCTGGGCAACGACCCGGCCGAGCCGGTTCCGGGCAGTGAGCTGGTCTCCGGCCGCTGAGCCGTTCCCACACCGGGCGGGTGCCCGTGCCGACGCCGCGCGCGCCGACACGGGCACCTCGTTCTCGGGGGGTGCCCGTGCCGGGTGCCCCCTCGTACGCCGCCGTCCGGGACCGGGGGCACGCCCGGCGTCCGCGCAAGGGCCGCACGTCACCGCCGGCGTGGCCGGTTCCGGCCTGGTGGGCCGTCCCGGTGCCGGGTATGTCCCCGATCGGCATGGACGAGACCGGGGACGAGGAACAGCGCAGGATCGCCGAGCACGTCGAGTGGCAGAAGCAGGGCGCGTGGGTCGTCCTGTGGGGTCCCTACACCCGCTGCTTCTGGGCGTTCGCGTGCTGGCCGGTGGTTCCCGAGAGCGGGGTCGTCATCAGCGCGGAAGACCCGCACGTCCTCTACTCCGAGATGCGCCACGTCGAACGCGAGCACGACTTCCTGCGGTGGCGCTACGGGAGCGACCGGGCGCCGCGTGTCCGTAAGGGTGGGTAGCCCGACATGGCCGCCGTACGGTACTGGGGGCTAGGGCCTGTTTGGGAA
>NZ_LWLB01000035.1 GCF_001905145.1 Nocardiopsis sp. TSRI0078 | reverse complement strand
TTGTTCACGGAGCTTGCTCGCTGTGATTCGCCCTGGTGGGGGTTGGAGTCTGGTGGGTGGTGGTTTCCGTGGTGGTTATTGCTGGAGGGTCACACCCGGTCTCTTTCCGAACCCGGTCGTTAAGTCTCTTTGCGCTGATGGTACTGCCCTGTGGTGGGGTGGGAGAGTAGGTTGCTGCCACGGTTTTTCGTGAAGGGGGGGTCGCTTGTGGGCGGCCCCCTCTTTTTTTGTGTCTGTGCTTGTGCGTGTGTGAAAGCGGGTGTTTTGTTGCTGGGTGCCCTTCCCGGGGGCGGCCCGCGGCTGGACGCTCTACGGGTGCGTGGTTGCGCGCTGTTGGGCGTTCTCCCCTGAACCCCGCTGGGGTTGTGCGTCAGCCTGGGCTCTACGGGGTGCATGGTGGCTCGCTGCCGAGCGCTCTACCTCAAACCCGCTGGGGTGACCCGCCCCGGTTGCCTGCACGGGTGCGTGGTTGCTTGAGGCCGGTCCGCCCTCCGGCGTGCGTGTCCCGTGCGGTGTGCGGTCACCGCTGGGGGCTTGCCGGTGAGGGGCACTGCTTTCGGCTTCATCACCCCCTGGGGTGGAACGCCATGGTGGGCTCTACGGGTGCACGGCCGGGGACGTGCGGAAGGCTCTGCCCACACTGGGCCGCTGCGCCTTCTACAGGGTCTCCGCCTGGGCGTGCAGGTCGGCGGCCTCGATCTCCTCGCGGGTGATGCCGAGGATGAACGCGATCGTGTCCAGGTAGGGCACGTTCACCGAGGTGTCGGCCTGCTGGCGCACGACCGGCTTGGCGTTGAAGGCCACGCCCAGGCCCGCGACCTGGAGCATGTCCAGGTCGTTGGCGCCGTCGCCGACCGCCACGGTCTGCTCCAGGGGCACGCCGGCCTCCGCGGCGAACCGCTCCAGAGTGGTCGCCTTGCCCTTGCGGTCGATGACCGGGCCGACCAGCTCGCCGGTCAGCTTGCCGTCGACGACCTCCAGGGTGTTCGCGGCGGCGTAGTCCAGGCCCAGGCGCTCCACGAGCACGTCGGTGATCTGGGTGAAGCCGCCGCTGACGATCCCGAACTCGTAGCCCAGGCGCTTCAGGGTGCGCACGAGGGTCCGTGCGCCCGGGGTCAGCTGGATCTCCTCGCACACCTTCCCGATGGCGGAGGCGTCCAGGCCGTTCAGCAGCGCGACGCGGCGGCGGAGCGACTCCTCGAAGTCCAGCTCCCCTCGCATGGCCTCCTCGGTGACCCGGGCGACCTCGTCCGCGCAGCCGGCGTGGGCCGCCAGGAGCTCGATCACCTCGCCCTGGATCAGGGTGGAGTCCACGTCCATGACGATGAGGTGCTTGCCGCGCCGGTGCAGGCCGCTCTGTTGCACCGCGACGTCCACCCCCTGGGTGGAGGCCTCCATGGCCAGCTCGGCCCGCAGCTGGTCGGCGTCGCCGCCGGAGATCTCCATCTCCACGGAGGTCACCGGATAGCTGGACAGGCGCTCGATCCGGTCGATGTTCGCGCCCGCGCGCGCCACGCACGACGTGATGGCGCCCAGGGCTCCGGGGCGCAGCGGGTCGGCCAGGACGGTCACGTGCAGGTGGCCGGGCCCGAAGGCGTTCACACGGCCGCCGCCCTCGCCGTAGCCGACCTCCATGTCGAGGTCGATCGCGGTCTTGTCGAGCGCACCGCGGACCTCCTCGAAGACCCGTCGGCGGCTCACACCGGGAGCCACCCGCTCGTCCACACCGAGGACCGCGCCCAGCACCAGGCGTCCCGCGAGGACCACCTGTTCGAGGTCGACGATGGTCACCGGGAAGACGGAGAGGGTGCTCAGAAGACGGGCGCTGATGCCCGGACGGTCGTGTCCGGTCACTGTCACCAACAACGTGGATGTCTCATTCATGGCGCCACCCACGGTACTCGGCCCGGGTGCGGAGAGGTCGGGCAGGGCGTGCTCTTTTCCCAGCTAGTCCACTATGTGGACAGCTGGAGGTCACCTCTTCTTCTTCCTGCGCTTGGGACCCTTCGCCTTGATGTCCACCCCGCCCAGCATGCAGGTGCCCGTCAGCCGCACGACCGGGGCGTTCGGGTCCGTGACCTGGTCCGTCTTGTGCACGTCCGTACCACCCAGGATCGCCGACGTGTTGTTGATCACCCTGACCCCGTGCGGCACGGTGATGTCCACCCCGCCCAGGATCACCGCGACCTGGATGGTCACCTCGTGCTGGCTGAGCACCGCCTCGCGCAGGTCCAGCTCGACCCCGCCGCACAGCACGGACACGTTCGTCCGGGGCTCGACCAGCCAGCGGCCCTTGCGCTCGCAGCCGCCGAACACCGCGACCAGGTTCTCCGAGCCCTTGCTCTGCCCGGCCAGGTCGCGGGCCTCGCTGCCCAGGACCTCCATGCCGCTGGGCGCGTCCGAGCGCCGCTCCATGGAGGCGTAGCCGTAGCCGGGGGTCGGCAGGTCCTCCACGATGGGGGCGAGTTCGCCGACGGTCTTGGCCCTGTACAGGGTGTCCAGCCGCTCCTCGTGCTCCACGGGGGTGAGGCGTCCTTCCGCCAGGGCCTCACGCAGCCGTTCGGCGACCTTGTCCCGGTCCGCGTCGGAGGCTCGGATGTGCTCGGGCTGCATGATGACGGGTCTCCTCGTGTTCCATCCGTGGGGCCGGGGTCTCGGCCTGCCACACATCCAGTATCGGCGCCGCCCCGTCCCCGTGGATCAGGTATCTCCCCTGGCATTACCCGGAGACTCCCCCTACCGGCTCTCCCCGGCGCTTCGGGAGGGTAGGGCGATCGCCGCGTGCGCGGCCACCAGGGCCCTGCGTACCGCGGAGTCCAGCCGCCGCAGGGCCTCACTCCGGGCCGAGACCTGCTGGGCGCTCATCCCCCGGCCAGAGGACGGCTCGGCCAGCTCCACCACCTTCGCGAGCCGCTCGGCCTGCGCCGCCACCCGGTGGGCGCGCGGCGGGTACCCGTGTGCCAGGGACGGCGTCTCCACGCCCCCCAGTTCGTCCAACCGGCGGTGTACGCCCGGCGCGAACGACGCGATGTCGTCCACGCCCTCCATCAGCCCGGCGACCTCGATGAGGGTGAGTTTCAGGGCCTGCTCCGCCTCGGCCAGGCCCGGTACCTGGGGAGGGGCGTCGTTCGCCGGATACGGTGTCCAGGCGACGCCGACATAGGATGAACCACGCCGGTCGGCGGCGGGCACCAGGCCCACCTGCCGGTCGGCGAGCTGCATCAGCACCCCCTCCTGCGCTTCGATGGCGGCCTGGTTGAGTTCCTTGGGGCCCACCAGCCCGAGGGGATCCCCCCAGGCGGGCAGCGCCAACCGGAACGCGGACAACCCCAGACCACGAAGCCGTGCCAGTGCGACCCGCAGCGGCACACCGCTGTCGAAGGGCAGGTCGGCTGCGGGTACTGTCCCGATCAGGCTGGGGCCGCCACGCCGTTCGACGGCGTCCACGGCGTCGTCGAGTCCGACGTGTCCGGACAGCCAGGCGTTGCCCCAGGCGACGAGTGGTGCGGACGTGAGATGCATTGCTTCAGGGTAGGTCGGCCCGTGCACCGGCGTGGGACGTGATGTGAGGGAGGACGATGGACGGGCGGGTTCTGGGCCTGAGCGGGGTCACGGTTCGACGGGGTGACGCCGACCTGCTGGACGGCGTGGACTGGACGGTGCGTGAGGGGGAGCGCTGGGTGGTCCTCGGCCCCAACGGAGCGGGGAAGACCACACTGCTGAACGTGGCGTACAGCCAGACGCACCCCACCAGGGGAGAGGTGGAGATCCTCGGCGAGAGGCTGGGCCGGGTGGACGTGTTCGAGCTGCGTCCGCTCATCGGCTACGCGGGCGCCTCGGTGGCGTCGCGGATCGAGGAGGACACCGAGGTCCTCGACGTCGTGTTGAGCGCCGCCTACGGCTACGTGGGGCGCTTCCGCGAGGAGTACGGGAACCCGGACTACGGCCGTGCGCGCACCCTGCTGGGCCACTGGGGGGTCGGCGACCTGGCCGACCGCCGCTTCCACACCCTGTCCGAGGGCGAGCGCAAGCGCGTGCTGATCGCCCGTGCCCTGATGGCCGACCCCGAGCTGCTGCTCCTGGACGAGCCCGCCGCCGGGCTGGACCTGGGCGGCCGCGAGGACCTGCTGCGCAGGCTCGGCAACCTGGCCCGCAACGAGGCCGCGCCCTCGCTGGTGGTGGTCTCCCACCACGTGGAGGAGATCCCCGCCGGGACCACGCACGCGCTGCTGCTGCGCGGGGGGTCGGTGGTACAGGCCGGCCCGATCGACGGGGTCCTGACCGCCGAGCACCTGTCGGAGACCTTCGGCCTGCCGCTGAAGGTGGAGCGCGACGGCGAGCGCTGGAGCGCGCGGGCCGTCTGATCCCTCTCCCCGCCCCTTACTTATGGGGTTGCGATAAAAACAGAAAGATATTGTCCTTAAACAGGATTTCTGTCCGAATGTGGTCGCCCCAACGCATATGGGGTAGCGTCAGCGCTCGGTGGGGGATCGCTCTATTTCGGCGCGCTTTATGATCTTCGGGTGGGCGGGGCCGCCGGTACGCGGTCCGTGCCCGCGCCGCCCTGTCACCCCCGTCAGGAGATCCGGAGCCGCCCAGATGCCGATGCTGAACGCCGCCCCCCGTCCGGAGACCGGGGTGGGCCCATGACCATGATCATCATCGTGGCGCTTTTCGTCGCCGTCCTGTTGCTCATCTTCTGGCGGAGCGTGCGTATCGTTCCGCATTCGATGGAGGACGTCGTCGAGCGCTTCGGCAAGTTCCACCGGACGCTGAGTTCGGGTTTCAACGTCGTCATCCCCGGAGTGGACCAGGTGCGCGAGCGGATCGACCGCCGCGTCCAGGTCGTGAGCTTCCCGCCGCAGTCGGCCATCACCGAGGACAACCTCGCGGTCGAGGTCGACTCGGCGGTCTACATCCGGGTCGTGGACGCCTACCGGGCCACCTACGAGGTCGCCAACTTCATCCAGGCCGTCGAGCAGCTGACCCTGGCCACCCTGCGCAACGTCATCGGCGGTATGAACCTGGAGGGCACGCTCACCTCCCGCGACGAGATCAACCGCGAGCTCAAGACGGTGTTGGACGAGGCCACCCGCGACTGGGGCATCGAGATCAGCCGCATCGAGCTCAAGGGCATCGAACCGCCCTCCTCCGTGCAGGAGGCGATGGAGATGCAGATGCGCGCCGACCGGGAGAAGCGCGCCCAACTGCTCAGCGCCGAGGGCGAGAAGCAGTCCGCGGTGCTGCGCGCCGAGGGTGAGCGCTCGGCGGCGGTGCTGCGGGCCAGGGGCGCCGCCGAGGCGCAGGCGCTCACGGCCAAGGCCGACGCCGAGGCCCAGACGATGCGGGCCCGCGGTGAGGCCGACGCCATCCACATGGTGTTCAAGGCCCTGCACACCAGCCGGGTCGACCCGGACGTGCTGGCCTACCACTACATCCAGAAGCTTCCGGAGATCGCCCGGGGCGACTCCAACAAGGTGTGGGTCGTCCCCTCCGAGATGGGCCAGGCCCTCCAGGGGGTCGGTGCCGCCTTCGACCGGCTGCGCGAGGAGGTGGTCCGGGTCCCCTGACCCGGGCGCCGAGTGATCGCCGAGGACGGGGCCCGCGACCCGCGGGCCCCGTCCTTCGCGTTCGGCGCATCCCGGCGTGAGAGCCGCGCAGTCCGTCCTCGTAGGCTGTTGTCGCCCTCGAACTCCGGGGAGCCACGGACCAGGAAGGCCGGGGATGCAACTCTGGGAAGCGGCGCTCATCCTCCTCGCCGGTGTGGCCGCGGGCGGGATCAACGCCATCGCGGGGTCGGGGACCCTGTTCACCTTCCCCGTGCTGCTGGCCCTGGGCTATCCGCCCATCACCGCGACCATCTCCAACAGCATCGGCCTGGCCCCCGGGACGCTCAGCGGCACCATCGCCTACCGCCGGGAGCTGGCCGACCAGCGCGCCCGGGTCCTGCGGCTCGGCAGCATGTCCTTCCTCGGAGCGGTGACCGGCGCCCTGCTGCTGATCTACCTGCCGCCGGGCGTGTTCGAGGTCGTGGTGCCGTTCATGATCGGCTTCGCCTGCGTGCTGATCATCCTCCAGCCGCGGATCACGAGCTGGATGCGCGCCCGCGGGCCCGCCCGCAGGAACGGCGGTCCGCTGCTGCCGCTGGGCATCTACGCGACCGGGACCTACGGCGGCTACTTCGCCGCAGCCCAGGGGATCATCCTGATGAGCCTCCTCGGCACCGCGCTGGACGACGACATCCAGCGGCTCAACGCGCTGAAGAACGTGCTCACCACCATCGTCAACAGCACCGCCGCGGTGTTCTACATCGTGCTGGCCTCGCCCGCCTGGCCGGTGGTCGGCCTCATCGCGGTCGGGACCGTCGTCGGCGGCTACCTCGGCGCGAAGTTCGGGCGCAGGCTCAGCTCGGCGGCGCTGCGCACGTGCCTGGTGCTCGTGGGCATGTCCGCGGCGGTCCAGCTCGTCATCGGCCGGGTCTGACCCCTCGCCCGGACGGGGTCAGGAGCTGAAGTAGCCCCGGCGGTCGGCGTCGTCCACCAATGCGGTCGCGTAGGCTCCGAGCGCCTCCGACCCCTCCTGGATCAGCTTGACCTTCTCCATCACCTGTGCCCGGGTGATGCCGAAGCGCACCCAGGTGCCGCCCTCGTTGTGCCAGTTGGCGAGCATGGGCGACAGCCGGTCGACCGCGCGGGCGAAGCGGGCCTCGGGCGTGGAGCGCGCCTCGAACTCCTCCCAGAGCTCGCGGGCCCGCTCCGCCTGGTCCTCGGGCAGCAGGGGGAAGATGCGGTCGGCCGCGGCGCGCTCGCGTGCGGCCTGGGTCTCGGTGCTGACCCTGTCGAAGAGGAACGTGTCCCCGGCGTCGATCTCCACGATGTCGTGCAGTACCAGCATCTCGACGACCCGGTCGATGTCGGTGCCCTCGGGCGCGTACTCGGCGAAGGTGCGGGCGGACAGCGCCAGGTGCCAGGAGTGCTCGGCCGAGTTCTCGCGGCGGGAGCCGTCCACGAGGAGGCACTGCCGCAGGATGCGCTTGAGTTTGTCGACTTCCAGAAGGAAGCGCAGTTGCGCGTTCAACCGCTCGTTGTCGACCCCGCTGGCAAAGACCGGTGCCGGTTCCGTCACGTGGTTCGCCCTCCTGAAGGATGAGTCGAAACGGTCAGGCGGACCGCTCGGAGCGGTCGCCCCTGGATGATCCCATGGAACGCGTACCGACTGTCGCGGCGGCGTCCGCCAGGAGGACGCGGGAGGAGGCGGCGGGGTGTACGCGATGAACGGTCGGTGTTCCCGCCGGGGCGGGCCGCGGGCCGTGGCCCGGCCGGTCCGGCCTAGGCCTCCCCGGCGCCCCGGACCTGCGAGGAAGACGTCAGGTGCAGGTGGAACCACTCGGTCAGCGCGCGGTCGGTGAGGACTCCGGCCGGGGTGAGCGGACCGGGGCGGAGGCCGGGTTCGGGGCCGATGGAGTGGGCCAGGTCGGGTACCACGATGTGACGGAGCGCATGCTCGGGGACGTGGGCGGCCAGGGCGTCGTGCAGGGCCCGCCCGTGCTCGGGGGGTACGACCTCGTCCCGGCCCCCGCTGACGACGAGCAGGGGGACGCCGTCGCGGGAGACCTCCTCCGCGCGGCTGCCGAAGTCCAGCCAGCCGCGTGTGTTCCAGGCCTGCTCGGTCCACTCGTAGTGGGCGCCGGTGTGCCTCTCGCGTGCGGCGATGACCAGGGCCGGGTCCACGACCGGGTTGATGACCGCGGCGGCGCTGACGGGCAGGTGCCCCTCGGCGAGGTTGAGCAGGACGGCCGAGGCCCCGGCGCCCACGCCGACCAGGCCGACGGGGGCGTCGGTGACGGGGAAGGTGGAGCGCAGTTCGGCGGTGACACGGTGCAGCTCGGCGGCCGCCTCCTCGACCACCGGACCGAACAGTTCGACGAGGTAGTCGCGTTCGCCGCGCCGGTTGACCTCGGCGACACCGCCCTCGGGGAGTCGGGCTCCGAACAGGGGGAGGCCGAGGTAGACCCGCCAGGCGGGGAGCGGCGCCATGGGCGCGGTTCCGGCGAGGGCGGCCTCGGCGCGGGGCGGCTCGAAGGCGTGCAGGCCGAGGACGAGCGGGGCCGGGACGTCACCGTTGGCGGGTGGCAGGGCCAGGAAGGGTACTCCGGCGGCGGTCCCGGTGACGGGCTGGGAGAGGGTGCCGGCGTCGGCTACCACGGATGGTCGCCTCCGTTGTGTCGGGAGAAGTGGGACAGGTAACTGCTGACCAGGCGCTTGGCCTCGTGGACGAGGGCGGGGTCGCCCTCGGGGTCGTCCCGGAAGGCGAGCTTGAGCACGGCGTCGGCGGATTCGACGGCGACGTGGAGGGCCCGGTCCAGTTCGTCGTCATCGGGGATGCCCGTGACGGAGACGATGATCTCGCGCAGGCGGACGGAGATGACGCGGTTGTTGTCGGCGCCTCCGCTGAGGAGGCGGGGGTCGACGATGTCGCCGAAGTGCAGGCTGCGAAAGCCCGGCACGTGGCGGTGCATGTCGACGTACTCGTCGACGACGGCGTCGACGGCGTGGGTCCAGTGGCTGAAGGAGGCCTCGGCCAGGCGTTCGGTGACACGCGAGCCGAACTGGTCGAGGAAGCGCAGGCCGAGCGCCTGGGTGATGGCCTTCTTGTCCGGGAAGAACTGGTAGACGGAGCCGATCGCAACCCCGGCGCGTTCGGCGATCCTCGTGGTCGAGAGGTTGTCGTAGCCGACCTCGTCGAGGAGTTCGGCGCAGCAGTCGAGCATGCGCTGGACTCGGAGCATGCTGCGCTGCTGGGCGGGCAGCCTTCGCAGGGGCGCCTGGGCGAAGGCCAGTTCGTCGTGGGCGGCACCGGCCCGTCCACCGGTCTCGCGTGACGCGCGGTTGTTCCCCGTGCTGCCTGGGGACTGTCGCGACCTCGGGGGCGTTGAGCTTCGGGAATGTGTCGTCACGGCTCCTATGATGCCTTTCTGGAATCACCTGGTTCCGGGGAAATTCCAGTTTCGTGCCAAGGTCCCATGGAAGCAGGGGCTTGTGACTCTTGTGCGGCCGGGGATCCGGCTGTGTACGAGAACGATGCCCGATCTGCCTGGATAGCGCTTTCCAGATGGGTTCTGGCATGGTTGGATCGGGTTGACGCAGCGTACGCACCCTCCTGGAGGCTGAGCCATGACCACCGCCCCGGACACCACACCGGAGGAACTCGACTCCGTCCTGGAACGGGCCGCAGCGGCGGCTCCGCTCCTGGCCGCCCTCGCACCGGCCGAGCGCGCCCGCCTGCTGCGTGCCGTCGCCGACGCCCTGGACTCCGCCGCCGACGACCTCGTGCCGATCGCGATGGAGGAGGCACACTACCCGGAGGCCCGCTGCCGGGGCGAGTTGGGCCGCACCACCTTCCAGCTGCGGCTGTTCGCCGAGGTCCTGGAGGACGGCTCCTACCTGGAGGCGGCCGTGGACCCCGCCGACCCCGAATGGGGCACCCCGCGCCCGGACGTGCGCCGCCTGCTGGTCCCGCTCGGACCGGTGGTGGTGTTCGGGGCGAGCAACTTCCCGTTCGCCTTCGCCACCGCCGGAGGGGACACCGCCTCCGCCCTGGCCGCCGGATGCCCGGTGGTCGTCAAGGCCCACCCCGGGCACCCCCGGCTGGCCCGGCGCACCGCCGAGACCGTGGTCGCCGCGCTCGCCGGCGCCGGGGCCCCCGAGGGGACCTTCGCCCTGGTCGAGGGCCTGGAGGCCGGCAAGCGCGCGGTCACGCACCCGCTCACCCGGGCCGTCGGCTTCACCGGTTCCATCCCCGGCGGACGGGCCCTGTTCGACCTCGCGGTCTCCCGGCCCGACCCCATCCCCTTCTACGGGGAGCTGGGCAGCGTGAACCCGGTGTTCGTCACCCGCGGAGCCGCCGCGGCGCGCGGCGAGGAGATCCTCAGCGGTTACGCGGACTCGGCCGCCATGGGCGCGGGCCAGTTCTGCACCAAGCCCGGGGTGGTGTTCCTGCCCGAGGAGGCCAAGCTCGACGCCCTCGTCGAGGACTTCTCCGCGCGGGCGGCCGCTCCCCTGCTCAACGAGCGGGTCACCGAGGGCTTCGTCCGGAACCTGGACGCCCTGAGCGCCCACCCGGCCACCGAGGTCCTGGTGCAGGGGAAGCGCACCGGTGACGACTGGACGCCGTCCCTGCTGCGCACCGACCTGGACTCCCTGCTGGAGAACGCCGACACCCTGCTGGAGGAGTGCTTCGGTCCGGCGACCCTCGTGGTGACCTACTCCGACGAGCGGCGGCTGCTGGAGGCGGCCGGGGTGTTCGGGGGCCAGCTCACCGTCACCGTGCAGGGCGAGGAGGACGACGAGATCGCTCCCGCCCTGCTGGCCCTGGGCGCGTCCCTGGCCGGACGGGTGCTCTGGAACGGATGGCCGACCGGGGTGGCGGTCACCTACGCGATGACCCACGGCGGCCCCTACCCCGCGACCACCGCGCCGCTGCACACCTCGGTGGGCACCAGCGCGATCCGGCGCTTCCTGCGCCCGGTCACCTACCAGTCGGTCCCGCAGTCGCTGCTGCCCCCGGAGCTGCGCGACGACAACCCGCTCGGCGTGCCGCGCCGGGTGAACGGCGGGGCGCCCTCCGCCTGACCGCCACGGGGCCGGACGCGCCGGTGCGCGCGTCCGGCCCGTCCGGGCGGTGCCGCGGTTCACGGACGACGACGTGGTGGTGCCGGGGCCGGCGGTCCGACCGGCGACGTCACGACAGACGTCAGGAACCGCCTGCCAGGGCCTCGCCGCAGGTGGGAGGTCGCGTACCGAAGAGCGCGGGGACGACGAACCCCCGCGGTCACCGCGCCCGGCCTTCGTCGGTGTACCTGTCATAGGCCTCGTGGAAGGCCTCGGCCCGGTGCTGCTTCCTGGCCGCTTCGGCCGGGTGCCACCAGGCGGAGCACAGGCAGAGGACGAGGATGACGGAGTGGAGCGTACTCCCCGGAGTGAGACCCTCCGTCACCAGGTTCCGGGCGGCCATGGTCCCCACGAACAGTGCCGTCACGGCCAGAAAGGCCGTCCAGGCACGCGGGTACCGAACATCGACCTGCCTCAGCGCCTGCTCGGCCAGGATCCTGGCCAGCCGGTTGGTCTCGGGATCCCGACCGAGCCCTCCCTCCTCGACCAGTCGTTCGGCCGTGGCCACGCGGACCGGGTCCGCGTCGGCGGGCAGGGGACGGCCACCGTTGACGCGGCGTGTCTCCCAGGCGCCGAGTTCACTGGTGAGCACCGTCAGGCCGACGGCCGCGAGCAGGCCGGTACCGGCGTAGACGAGGGTGTCCACGTGGGATTCGGTGATCGCGACGGCCAGGCCCAGGAAGAGCAGCCACACGAGGAGCACGAGGAAGCCGAAGGTCAGGTAGGTGAAGGCCCGCGGGTTGTTCTGCGCACGGACCATGTTCCGTGCACGGGACACGGCGAGGCGCGACGGGAGGTACGGAGGTGGGGGTGGAGGCTGGGGGCCATCTCCCCACCGTATCCACGCCCGCTTCTGACGGACGGGTGTGAGCTTGGCCGGAAGGGCTTTGGGGCGGCTTGCGTGCGCGCGTAGCCTCACGCCATGGACATCCACGCCATCCCCGCCGACGTCGAGGCCCTCGTCAGGGACCTGCCCAAGGTCGAACTGCACGTCCACCTCGAAGGGTCGATGCCCGCTGACACCCTGTTCGAGCTGGCCCGCAGACACGGGGAGCGGGACGTTCCCGGCAGCCTGGAGGAGCTCCGGGACTGGTACGCCTTCACCGACTTCCCGCACTTCGTCGAGGTCTACCTGGCCTCGGTGCGGACCCTGCGCGAGGAGGGGGACTTCGCCCTCCTGGTGTCGGCGGTCGCCGAGAGCCTGGCCGCGCAGAACGTGCGCTACGCCGAGGTGCACGTCAGCCTCTACGCCCACCTGATGCGCGGGGTACCCGCCCGCGTGGTCTTCGACGGGATCGAGGAGGCGCGCCGCGCGGCCGAGGCCGAGCACGGCATCCAGTTGCGGTGGATCCCCGACTTCCCCGCCGACTTCGGTCTGGAGAGCGCCGAGGCGACCGTGGACGCGGTCCTGCGCGAGGCGCCGCCCAGCGTGGTCGGCTTCGGCGTCGGCGGGGTGGAGACACCGCTGGAGCAGTACGCCGGGGTGTTCGGCCGGGCCCGCGCCGCCGGGCTGGCCAGCCTGCCGCACGCCGGTGAGCACGGCGGCCCCGAGCGGGTGCGCGAGGCCCTGGACGCCCTCGGCGCCGAACGCATCGGCCACGGCATCGACTCCATGCGGGACCGGGCACTGGTCGAACGCCTCGCGGAGGGGCGGATCCCCGTGGACGTCAGCCCCACCTCCAACCTGCGCACGCGCGCGGTACGGCGGCTGGAGGAGCACCCGCTGCCCCGCATGCTGGAAGCCGGACTGCTGGTCACCCTCAACAGCGACGACCCCACCATGTTCGGCACCGACCTGACCAACGAGTACCGCGCCGCCCACCGGCTGGGTCTGGGGGCCGCCGACCTGGTGCGGCTCGCCGCGAACGGCGTGCACGCCTCCTACCTGGGCGCGGCCCGCCGCCACCGGCTGCTGGCCGAGATCGCGGAGGTCGCCGAGCGCCACGGGGTCGACACGGTCGGGACGCCCTCCCCGGTGTAGGGGCCGGGTGCCCGCGGACTCCTTCCCGCCTGGACGGGGGAGCCCGCGGAACCGCCTACGCGGGCGAGTCGGTCAGCGGGAGCCCGCACTCGGTGCGCATGTCCAGCCAGGTCTGCTCGGCCGCATCGGCCGCGGCGCCCTCGTAGGGCACGGGGACGCCGCCCTGGATCTGCGCGGGGGTCCAGTCGGCCTGGGTCACGCTGCCCTGGTCGAAGGTGAGGGTGAGCACGCCCGTCTCGGCGGTGGGGCCGTCGAAGTTGTAGAAGACGAAGTTGCTCAGCCCGTAGTGCACGTAGGAGTCGCCCATGAACCCGCCCGGGGACAGCACGTGCGCGTGGCCGCCGACGACGGCGGAGGCGCCCGCCTCGACCAGTTCCTCGGCGAGGGTGGGCGCGTGCGGGAGCGGGCAGTGCGCGCGCTCCAGGCCCCAGTGCAGGAAGACCACCACGTTGTCGTGCTCGGCGGCGGCCTCGGAGACCGCGGTGAGCATCCGCTGCTTCATCTCGCCCTTGGTGGAGGCCATGCCGGGCTTGCCCTCGCCCACCGTCCACGCGGACATGAGGTGGTCGTCCAGGACGTCGGTGGCGCCGAACATCGCGACGCTCTGGCCGTTGACCTCGGCGACGTGGGGGCTGTACGCCTCCTCGATGTCGCGTCCGGCGCCGACCAGCTGGACGGGGGAGGCCTCGGCGCTCTCCAGGGTGTCGGTCAGGCCGTCCACGCCGTAGTCCATGCCGTGGTTGTTGGCGATGGTGGCCACGTCCACGCCGGCGGCGTCCAGGGCCTCCAGGGCGCTCGTGGGCGCGCGGAACACGTACTGCTTGCCGGGGGCGGGCGTACCGCCCTCGGTGATGGCCGTCTCCAGGTTGACCATGGCCAGGTCGGCGGCGGAGAGCTGCTCGGAGATCGGGCCGAGCGCGGTCTGGGGGTCGGCCAGGCGCGGCTCGATGACGCCGTCGAACATCACGTCGCCGCCGAAGGCGATGGTGAAGGGCTCACCGGCCGGCTCGGGCTCGGTGCTGGGTGAGGTCGGAGCGGTGGACCCGTCGCTGGAGGCGACCGCACCCTCGTTCTGGGACGGGGTCTCCTCATCGCCCGCGGAACAGGCGGTGAGCAGGAGAAGCAGGGCCGCGGCGCTGACCGAGAGCGTCGTACGCGTGCGGGGATGCGGGAGTACAGGGTGCATGCATGCTCCAGTAGGGCGGGGGAAACGGGGGGCATGTCCTGGTGTTAGGACGCGCTTTACGCGTTTCCGGTTGGCCGTCGTGACTGGATGGATGCCGGGTGGGCATCCCGAGCCGTCACCGGGAATGGACACGGGCGTGCGGTGCGGTGCCGAGAGCTCCGGTACCGGGTCCCGGCGCCGACGGGACGTCGGCTGGGATGGTCCGCCGACTCGGGTTCGACGGTGTGCCGGGTCCAGGGTACGTGCACATGACCAGCGCTTTTGCTGCTTTTGGTAGGGGCTGAAGACGCGTGCGGCGCGGGGAATGCCCGTGGTTGAGGGGTTCGCGTGCACCTGGGCGGCGAGCACGCGCGGGCAGGCCGTCTTCTCGGGTCACGTACACCCGCGTCCTGCTTCCGGGCGGCCCGCCGCCTCCGGCGGTGCCGGGCCGCCGGAGCCCTCCTTGCCGAGGCCGTGCCCGGTCGGGTCCCTCGCGGACCCGGCCGATATCTTCGCTTTTCGGGTCTTGTTCGCATTCATGCCATAAAGGACATTCTTCGCATGCAGGGAAAGTCCGACATGTAGTTCAAAGTGCCAGAGGGTGGTCGTCGAGCGAATATACGAACCTGCTTCGTTGGTTCGTTTGGCGGGTTTACCCGGAAAATTTTCTTTTCGAGCATGCACCTTGTGTGTTCGATCAGTTGCCGTGTGTTGCTGGTGACACTCCTGTGAACTGCGGTCATGACGATGTGCGTCGCTATGATTGCAAAGAGTATTTGCACTGGAGAAGAGCATTTTCCGAAAACGCCTGCGGGCTCCCGGTGGCTTGCTAACGTTCGATCCGTTGGCGGTTCCACGGAACGTACTTCGAACCGGGCCGCGACTTCACACACGCGGGTCACCCCGCCGTCGCACCGCTTTCTCCGGTGACGGACCCGCCCCGCCCGTGGTCCACGGGACCGCGTCCACTGACGCGGGCACCGGTCCCGCCATGGCACAGCGTCACAACCGACGCGATCCCCAGGCTGTATCCGTGAAAGGTCACATCCGCACATGCGCAACACACTCCGTTACTCCTTCGCCACCGTCATGACGGCGGGACTGGTCGTCGCCCCCGTCGCGGCGGCCTTCGCCGACACCTCCACCGACGGTTCCGGCGGTATCGGCAGCGGAAACCAGGTCGTGGTGCCCGTGGACGTCGAGGCCGACCTGTGCGGCAACTCGCTCGCCGTCCTCGGCATCTCCCAGGCCACGTGCACGCAGGTCTCGGAGGTCCTCTACGAGGCCAGCGGCAAGGGCGACACCTCCACCGACGGTTCGGGCGGTGTGGCCAGCGGGAACCAGATCATCGTTCCCGTGGACGCCGCGATCGACGCCTGCGGCAACGCGGCCGCCGTCGGCGGTGTCTCCAAGGCCGAGTGCGTCGAGGTGGTCGAGGTCCTGGAGGAGGAGAGCGCCGACGCGCCCCGGACCACCACCGACGGTTCGGGCGGTGTGGCCAGCGGGAACCAGATCATCGTTCCCGTGGACGCCGCCATCAACGTCTGCGGCAACTCGGTGGCGATCCTGGGCGGCTCCAGCTCCAAGTGCACCACCATCATCAACATCATCCAGGCCTCCCCCGAGAACGAGGGCGGTGGCGCCTCCACCGACGGTTCGGGCGGTGTGGCCAGCGGGAACCAGGTCGTGGTCCCGGTCGACGCGGCCGTCGACATCTGCGGCAACGCCGTGTCCGTGCTCGGTATGGCCGAGGCCTCCTGCCTGGAGGTCATCTCCGAGGAGGAGAAGCCGGAAGGGGAGAAGCCCGAGGAGCCCAAGGAGCCCGAGGAGCCCAAGGAGCCCGGCGAGGAGAAGCCCGAGGAGCCCAAGGAGCCCGAGGAGCCCAAGAAGCCGGAGGAGGAGAAGCCCGAGGAGGACGGCTCCGGCACCGGGGACGACAAGCCCTCCCCCGAGCCGCAGGCCGACGAGCAGCTCGCCGTGACCGGCGGCGCCCTGACCGGCCTGGTCGCCGCGGGCATCGCCGCGGTCGGCGCCGGCGGCGCGGGCCTGTACTTCGCCCGCAAGCGCAAGGCCGGCGCCGCGGTGGGCGACGAGGAGTAGCGGGGAGCAGCGGGAACCGCCCCCGGATCCACGCGGGGCCGCCGGACCGGCGGCCCCGCACGCGTGTGCGGGGGCCGAGCGGGACGGTCCCGGGAGGCGGCCGCCGGAGCGGAGCCGCCCCCGCCCGGGGTGCTGGCGAACGGCACGGGTCAGGGCCGGTGCGAGGCGGCCGGAAGCGTCTCATAACCTCGAAGACGTGCTCAAAGTCCTGTTCTCGCAACGCATGCTGGCCTTCCACGCGCTGGTGCTGGTGATCGTGCCCAGCTTCGTCTGGCTGGGCTTTTGGCAACTGGACCGGTGGGAACAGCGCAGCGCGTCGGTCCGCCTGCAACAGGGCAACCTCGCCGCCGCCCCCGTGCCGGTCGCCGAGCTGACGGGCGTCGGCGAGAACGTCCGCCCCGCCGACCGGTGGCGCACCGTCGAGGCCACCGGTACCTGGGACACCGAGCGCGAGCTCCTGCTGCGCAACCGCGACGGATCCGGGGGCGTGGGCTTCCACGTGCTGACCCCGCTGGTCACCGAGGAGGGGCCCGCCGTCCTGGTCAACCGCGGGTGGGTCGAGCGCGGGGAGACCGCCCTCGACCAGCCCGAGGTGCCGCCCGCGCCCGAGGGCACCGTGGAGGTGGCCGGGCGCATCCACTACTCCGAGACCGAGGAGAACACCGGGCTGAGCAACCGCGACGGCCTGCCCGAGGGGCAGATCATGATGGTCGACGTGGACATGATCGCCGGGGGGCTGCCGTACCCGGTCTACGGCGGGTACGTCGAGCTCACCGACCAGGAGCCGGTGCCGGACCCGGCGCCCGAGCCCGTCGCGCTGCACGAGCTGGACTCCGGCATGAGCCTGTCCTACGCCGTGCAGTGGTGGGTGTTCACCCTCGTGGCCGTCGGCGGATGGGTCTTCCTCGTCCGCCGCGAGCTCAGCGACGCACGCGAGGCCGCCGCGGGGGCGGAGGCGGCCGGAGACGGCGGGGGACACGCGGAGCGGCCCGAGGACGGAGAGCCGGAGAGCACGGGGCGGCCCGGGAACACCGCCGGGGAAACGGTCTAGGGGGCGTGGCGGTGCACGACGAGGACGGCTATCCGGCCCCGGGCCGGGTCGAGCGCCGCGCGGTGGACGCCCGGGAGAGCGCCCGCGCCGGGCGCACATGGTGGGACGGCGCCGCCGACGCCTACCAGCAGGAGCACGGCGCCTTCCTCGGCGACGCCGAGTTCGTGTGGTGCCCGGAGGGGGTGACCGAGGACGAGGCGCGCCTGCTCGGGGACCCGGAGGAGCTCCGGCGGGTCCGGGTCCTGGAGGTCGGCTGCGGTGCGGGCCAGTGCGGCCGGTGGCTGCGCGCCCAGGGCGTGCGGGAGGTGGTCGGGTTCGACCTGTCGCTGCGCCAGCTCCAGCACTCGCGCCGGATCGACGAGCAGACCGGGCACGTGCTCGCCGCCGTGCAGGCCGACGCCCAGAGGCTGCCGTTCGCCGACGCCTCCTTCGACGTGGTGTTCTCGTCCTTCGGGGCGTTTCCCTTCGTCCCCTCCGCCGAGGACGCCCTGGCCGAGGCCGCGCGGGTGCTGCGGCCGGGAGGGCGGCTGGTGTTCTCGGTGACGCATCCGATCCGGTGGAGCTTCCCGGACGACCCCGGCGAGCACGGGTTCACCGTGCACCAGTCCTACTTCGACCGCCGCGCCTACGTGGAGGAGGACGACGACGGCAACGCGGTCTACGTGGAACACCACCACACGGTGGGCGACTGGGTGCGCGGGATCGCCCGCGCGGGCCTGGTGTTGCGGGACATGGTCGAGCCGGAGTGGCCCGAGGGGCTGGACCGGGTGTGGGGCGGCTGGGGGCCGGTGCGCGGCCGGATGATCCCCGGTACCGCGATCTTCTCGGCGGACAGGCCCTGAGCACCCCGGCGGCGTGAGGGCGTCCGGGTACGGGGGCCGAACGCGGGCTCCGGTGAGGCGCCGCCGCGGGACCCGGGCGTCCATCGCCCACACTCCTCCTGGCCGGGGGCCGGGGGCCGGGGTGAGCGGCTGAAGCGGTCCCGGCGGGTGCGGCCATGCGCCCGGTCCCGGCCGCCCCCGGATCCCCGCCCTGCGACGCGTGGCCGGAGGGCGGGGACGGCTGCCGTCACCGTAGGGGGGACCACCGTTCGATCCGGATGCGGTCCCCCGGCCCGCGGGACCGACTACACCAGGACGAAGGAGAAGTCCCGTTTGGTCCTGCGGTTCGGCGGGATGTCGATCCTGACCCGGCGAACGACCTCGCTCCGGCTGAGGCCCAGGCCCCGGGCGATGAGGCGTTCGGGGCGGACCGGCACGGGATCGTCGAAGGCGACCGCGACCCGGAGGGGCCACGGACCCTCGGGCACCGGAGGTGCGTGGAGTTCCCAGCACCCGTCCCAGTCGAGCGTGAACCGGTTGCGCCGGGCGGTCGACGGGTCGAGGAGGGTGTCCGCGACGAGGGCGGGCGCGTTGGCCGTGTACCCGGCCAGAAGGCCGGCGGGCAGGGAGCGGACCGCGACGCGGTCGTGGACGGTGAGCTTGCCGGTCCGGCCACACGAAACACAGTTGACCAGGAGCCAGACGTCGAGGAGCTTGCCGTTGGCGTTGACGCGGAACCTGCCGTCACCGGTGCCGGCGCGGTCGGAGGGGCAGTCCACGCACGGGAGGGCGAGCAGGGGCAGGCGGGTGCGCCGCACGGCCCAGGGCAGCACGGTATGAGGATGTGAGGACAAACGCGATCTCTCTCAGGACCTGACGAAGAGCATGGGGAGGAGAGCCGACGGCGTGGTCGGCGACCGATGCGCGGGGAAGTGTCAGATCTAAAGAGCGGGGGGCGTCATGCGCGCTGAATCCTCACGTTGGGGAGGCACCAAGGTAGGGGAGCGCCGTCCGCCGGGTCCACCCGTTTTCGCGAACGCCGTCGGCAGGACGGTCCTGGTGCGTGCGAACGCCCCTCAGACGGGCTCGCCCAGGTACTCCGGCGGCACGGCGGCCACCAGCCACACGCCGTTGCCGGTCACACGGAAGACGTGGCCGTCGTCGTGCATGCGTCCGGCGGCGACGGTGAGCACCACCGGCGCGCCGCGACGGGCGCCCACCCTGCGGGCGGTCTCCGCGTCCGGGGACAGGTGGACGTCGTGGCGCCTCATCGGACGCAGCCCCTCGGTGGTGATGGCGGGCAGGAAGCGGCCCACGGTGCCGTGGTGGAGCAGGGCCGGGGGCGTGCGGGGTTCCAGCCCCAGGTCGACGTCGACGGAGTGCCCCTGCTGGGCGCGGATGCGGGTGCCGTCCGGGCTGAGGACGAAGCGCCGCTTGTCGTTGGTGTCGACGATCTCCCGCAGGGCCTCGCGGCTGAGGCGCGTACCGCTCCGTCGGCAGCCCGCGAGGAGTTCGTCCACCCCGGCCCAGCCCTGCGGGTCGAGGCGTATCCCCGCCCTGCCGGGGTCGTGGCGGAGCACACGCGCCAGGAACTTGGAGGCGCGCACGAGTTCTCTCTGGTTCATGGCATCGATGGTCCCGCGTGGGAACACCGGGGTACCAGGGATTTTCGGTCCGATGAGGGTTCCGGCCCCGGAGGGGAGAACACCTTGGCGCATCGGGCGCGGGGGAGAGCATGCTCGCGGCCGCCGCCCACCTGTGCGGCGATGCGTTCGCGGGGACGTTCGAGCGGGTGGTGTGCGCGGTCCTGGACCGCGAAGAGGCGGTGCGCAGGCCTTCGGGGAGGTGCTGTAGCGGCGCGCCGGTGGGGATTCGGGGACGTTCGAGCGGGTATCGCGGACCAGGCACCGCATCGGCGCTCCAGAGCCGAAGGAGTCCCAGAGTGACCGACGCCCGTGTCCGAACCGCCCGCCCTTCCGACCACCCGCGCATCGTGGCGGTCTGCGACGACTGGTGGGAGCGCCCCGTGGCGCACATCCTTCCCCGGCTCTTCCTGGACCACTTCCACTCCACCAGCCTCGTCGCCGAGCGGGGAGGGGAGTTGGCCGGGTTCCTCGTCGGCTTCCCCTCGCCGTCCGTGCCCGAGGAGGCGTACGTGCACTTCGCGGGGGTGGCGCCGGAGCACCGCAGGACGGGGCTGGCGAGCCGGCTGTACCGCCGGTTCACCGACGGGGCGCGGGCCGACGGGCGCACGGTGGTCCGGGCGGTCACGTCGCCGGCCAACGAGCGCTCGATCGCCTTCCACCGCTCCCACGGGTTCGGGGTCACCGGTCCGCACGCCGACTACGACGGCCCCGGAGCGGACCGGATGGTCTTCACGCTGCGCCTCGGGGAGTGAGGCTCCGGGCCGCGTATGATCCGGGCTATCCGGATGTGGAGGAGGCACGGTGCGGCTCAAGCTCGACCTGCACGACATCTTCAACAGGGGCCGCGACATCGACCGGGCCCTCAGCGACATCATGGACGAGGCCGAGCGCACGAAGGCCCGGACGGTGGAGATCATCCCCGGAAAGGGGTCCGGACAGTTGAAGAAGCGGGTCCTGCGCTTCCTCGACCGCAAGGACGTCAAGGCCCGCTACCACCGGGTGGAGAAGGACTCCAAGAACTTCGGCCGGCTGTTCATCCACTTCCGGCACTGACGCGAGGGGCGGCCCTACCACGCGGCCAGGGTCGCCTCCGCCCAGGCACGAACACGCTCGGGGTGGCGGTCGGCAGGGAAACCGCCGTCCACGGCGACTTCGGCGATGGTGACCGCGAACCCCGTGGGGACTCCGGGATGGGGAACGGCGCCCGTGCGCTCTCGCTGACGTGCCCGGTGGGAGTTGGCGCGTCGGGCGCGCTCGGTCAGCCGTGTCGCCGCCTCGGCTCCGCCCTCGACGTAGGCTCGCAGGAGCTCCAGCGGAAAGCGGTGCGACCCCTGGGCGAGCGAGGACGGATGCTGGAGGCGGTAACACGCGACGGCGACACCGTGAAGCGGTCCCCAGGGCTCACGGCGGGAGTGGTCCAGGGCCAGCAGCCGTCGGAACAGGTCGCCGCACGGGGTGTCGCCGACGGCTCCGCATTCCGGGCACGTGTCCATGCCCGGATACTTCCGCACGCGAGCCGGGAACGCGAGTCGTTTTCGCGCGGCCGTCGACGAGGCGGGCGATGACTCTCTGGGTGCGGATGAGCGCCGTGAGGTGGAGGAGGCGATGAGCCTGGTCTACGGTGCCGGAGAAGCCCAGGCCAGGAATCGGAACGAGGTGGCGTGAGCACCCGTGTGCCCGTCTACGGCACGGGGATGCTCATCGCTCTGGCGGCGCGCAAGGCCAAGGCGGTCCGGAGGTATCGGGGGCTCGCACGGTCCCCGCACCGTCCCGCGGTCCCCGGTCCTGTCCTGGCTCAGGTATGGCGTCCGGATCCGGCGACCGTGCACGCCATGAGCGCGGTCCTGAAGGAGTGCACCGTTCCCCGAGCCCGGTCGTCTCCGGCCGCGTTGAGGCCCACCGGCGCGGGGCAGGCGGAGTGCATCGCGTGTGCGACCGCTCCGGACATCACCGACTGGCGGCGTATCGGCGCGGTCCTGGGCGTGGTGGCCCTCCCGGCGAAGAAGCGCCCGGACGCGGTGGACGCCCTCGTCGCCTGGACGGCCGTGAAGCACCGTGGTGCCGTGGTGTTCACCAGTGATCCGGGGGACGTCGCCGCCTACGTGGACGCGATCGGTACCGACGACGTGCACCTGGTCGTGGTATGAGTCCCGTGGCTCGGTCGCACGCTTGACGAAGGTGTGGTCCTCGGAAAGAGCCTCGGCCGCCTGTTCGTCCACTTTCGGCACGGGCACCGGCGGTGGCGGCGTTCGGCGACCGGACCGGTGGGGAGCACGGCAGCGGGACGGGTCCCCGGCCCGTTCGGGGCCGGGGACCGGACACCGTGCCTGGCGGGTCTACCACCAGGGGTGGTCGGTCCGCAGTGCGGCTGCGCGGGAGTCACGGGCGTCCTCGGACAGGAGGTAGCCGTCGTACCGGGCCCGGTTCACGGCCCGGTTCACCCGCCAGAGGTACTTGCCGCGTCGCGGGTACAGCTCCTCCAGGGTCTCCTCGCTGAAGGGGACGTGGGTGCCCTGGAGGACGCAGAAGGGGTCGCCGGTGTTGTCGCCGTGGTTGAGCGCTGTGGCGACCTCGTGCTCGGCCAGGCGGATCCCGCCGAGCCGGTTGCCGTGCTCGTCGCGGCTCGCCGTCGTGGCGTCGTCCCACGCCAACCGCGGCGCCTTGGGGGGAGCGGTACCGTCCTCGACCCAGTCCACCATGTGGTCGTAGGCCGCGTTCAGGACGTGGTGGAACGGGATCCGGCTGAGCGGGGGCCGGTCGCACCGCTGCGGCTCGCTGCCCGGGTTCTCGCGGGCGATGAGCGGGGCGAAGGTGAGGTACTCGGTGAAGCCGACGTGCGCGGTCCCGGCCACCTCCCAGCGGCGGAAGTACGCCGAGTCCGGCTCCTCGCTCTGGGACCGCAGGCGAACGTCGGTCTCCGCCATGAGCCGCATGACGGGAGTGGTGCCCTCGTCCAACCCGGTGGGGGCTCCGTGGATCATGAAGGCGTCGACGACCCCGTGGTCGGGATGGACGGAGTTGTGGTAGGCGGAGAGGTACCTGGCCGACTGGGAGTGGCCGGTGGCGATGATCGTGTCGACGTCGAAGCCGGGCAGCGGGTCCACGCCCTCTGGTGAGCGCAGTGTCCGCGCGGTCTGGGAGTAGATGTCGAACGCCGGTGCGTCGGCCAGCCCGGGGCCGCCGACGGACAGGTCGCCGTAGCGCTCGGAGTCCCAGACGCGCAGCGCGTCGACCCCGACCCGCTGGGCGGAGAGCCCGACCCAGACGTGGCCCTCGCGCATGAAGTAGTCGTTGGACAGGAACCAGTCGATCTCGATGTCCTGGCCGAAGCTGACGTTGTTCCACTCCAGGAAGGCGGTCCCGCTGAAGTCGCTGGTCCGGGCAGGCCGCCGGACGACCATCCGGGTGGTGTAGGGGGAGGTGCCGGTCACCTCGCCGGTGCGGGGGTCGTGGTGTTCGGCGGTGCCCCTGAGGAGGAACTCCTCCTCGACGTAGCCGTGTGCGCCGAGGTCGGCCTCGATGGGCTCGCCCGCCTCGATCGGGGGCACGTCGGGGCCGTCGGCGGACATGAAGGGGTAGGAGTCGTCGGTGACGGGGATCGGACCGGACACGGTGGCGGCGGGTCCGTCAGCGGGATCCGCCTGGGCGGGTACCGCGCCGGCCAGGCCTGAGAGAACGGCCAGTCCGGTCGCGGCCACGCCGAAGCGTAGGGGGGTTCGAGAGCTCATCCGCACCTGTTACCTCTGAGTAGCCCAGTGTTGCGGGAATGCTAGGGCGGGCGGACCGGTGCGACAAGGAGCCCTGGACCCTGGTCCTCGCCGTCGGCGGGGAACGAGTGAATCCACCGATGGGGGCGAGGGGACCGACCCGCACACGGGGAGATCCGGGCGGGTCCCGCCCCGTCCGGAACGGCTGTTCGGGGCGGCGGCGCGAGGACGGGCGCCGCCGGGACGGGGAGGGCGGCCGCACGTCCTGACGTGAGCGCGGCCGGAGATGCCTCGACCGCCGCCCCTCCGCCCAGGACACCCGGGCGCCGCCTGTGCCAGGCTTGTGGAGCATGAGGCAACGGCAGAAGCGGATCAGGACCGAGCGCCTGGTACTCCAACCCCTCGCCTCCGGGCACGCCGACGCGGTCGCCGACCTGTTCTCCGCCCCGGAGATGAGCGCCCACTTCGGCGTGGACCTCTCGGACCGCTCCCTGGCCGAGGCCATGGTCGGAGAACGGCTGGCGTACGCGGGCCCTCCCGAGCTCGGCCACTGGGTCCTCCTCCTCGACGGACGGGTCGTCGGGTTGGCCCACCTCCGTCCCTCACACGAACTGCCGGGCGGCCTCGCGGAGATCGGCTGGTACGTGGACGCCCGGCACTGGGGGTCCGGCCTGGCCACCGAGGGCGCGCGTGCCCTGCTGCGCCACGGACTGGACGAGCTGCGGCTCGACTCCGTATGGGCGCTGGTCCGCGTCGACAACGCCCCCAGCCTCAGGGTGGCCGAGCGCCTGGGATTCCTCGACGTGGGCGAGGGGATCCACTACGGCGGTCCGCACCGGGTCCACGTGGCCCTTCCCGGACGCGCCTGAAGGAGCTACGGGCCCGGGGCGGCATCCGGCACGGACTCCGGGGGCGGCCCCTCCCACCGCCCCGGACGCGGGTTCCGAACGCCGTTCCCCGGGGCCCGGGCAATGGCGAGTTGTGTGAGACTTTGCCGCGCCGATCCCCGCAGGGCCGCCAGGCAGGGAAGGACACCGAAACGGTGTGTGTGCCTACGGAGGAGGACAGCGATGATCACCACCGACTTCATGCCCGGATCGCCCTGCTGGATCGAGGTGTCCTCACCCGACGTCGAGGCCTCCGCTGCCTTCTACCGCCGGCTGTTCGGCTGGGAGGCCGACCAGCCGCGTCCCGACAGCGAGGGATACGTGATCCTGCGCCTGGACGGAGCGGGGGTCGGTGGGCTGGGACCGGTCCTGGGCGAGAGCGAGCGTCCCGGGTGGACGGTCTACTTCGCCACCCCCGACGTGGACGACATGGTCCTCAACGTGGACCGGCTCGGCGGGGCCCTCCTGGTGGAGCCGTTCGACGTGTGGGACTTCGGCCGCACGGCACAGTTCTTCGATCCCCAGGGCGGCCACTTCGGTGTCTGGCAGGCCATCTCCATCGCCGGTTTCGAGGTCACCGACCGGCCGGGGAGCCTGTGCTGGGTCGAGATGTGGACCCCGGACGGGGACGGGTCGCGCGAGTTCTACACCGAGCTCTTCAAGTGGGGCCTCACCGCCTTCGAACTGCCGGACGGGTCCGGGACGTACACGATCCTCACACCGGCCGGCGAGGGCCAGGACCGCGCGCACGGCGGGCTCATGGCGGTCGATCCCGCACGCCTGTCCGACAACGGCGGGTCGGCGGAGTGGCACCCGGTGTTCGCGGTCGCCGACTGCGACACCTCCGTGGAGACGGTGAGGGAGGAGGGCGGCCAGGTGTACATGGGGCCGGAGGACGCTCCGGGCGTGGGACGGCTCGCCGTGTGCTCCGACCCCTTCGGGGCCGGTTTCGTCCTGCTCCGACCGTCCCCGGAGTGACCAGGGGAACCACCGCGTGCGGACCCCGCGACCGGTCGGCGCGGTCGGACCACCACGGTTGGTCGGCATGGTCGGGCCGCCGCGGGGAGAACACCTCCGCCCCCGGAGGAAGGGGCGGAGGCCGACGCCGCTGCCGCCGCTACTGTCGGGACACGGCGGACGCGCCGCCGCGCAGCACGAACTTCTGGATCTTGCCGGTGGCCGTCTTCGGCAGCTGCTCCACGAACTCCACCTGCGTGGGCGCCTTGAAGTGCGCCAGGTTGTCCCGGGCGAAGGCGATGAGCTCCTCCTCCGTGGTGGCGGCCCCCTCACGCAGGACCACGGACGCCTTGGGGGTCTCGCCCCAGCGCTCGTGCGGCACGCCCACGATGGCCGCCTCCAGGACCGACGGGTGCCGCAGCAGCACCCCCTCCACCTCGACGGAGGAGATGTTCTCGCCGCCGGAGATGATGACGTCCTTGATCCGGTCCTGGATCTCGACGTACCCGTCCGGGTGGGTGACCGCCGCGTCGCCGGTGTGGAACCAGCCGTCGCCCATGGCCCTCTCCGTGGCCTCCGGGTCGTTGTAGTAGCCCTTCATCACCACGTTGCCGCGCACGGTGATCTCCCCGACGGTCTTCCCGTCCCAGGGCACCTCGGCGCCGTCGGAGTCCACCACACGCAGCTCGCCGGAGGTGATCAGCTCGATCCCCTGGCGGGCCTTGACGGCGGCGCGCTCCCGCGGGGACAGGCCCTCGTGCTCGGCCCGCGGTTCGCACACGGTGATGAACGGCGTGGTCTCGGTCAGCCCGTACACATGGGTGACGGTCCAACCGAAGCCGTCCTCCAGGCGTTCGATCGTGTCGGCGGCGGGCGAGGCCCCCGCCGTGACCACGTGCACGCCCGAGGGCACCTCCCCGCGCACCGCCTCGGGGGTGTTGGCCAGCATGATCAGCACGGTGGGAGCCGCGCACAGCCAGGTGACGCCCTCGGCGCGGACCAGCTCGTACACGGTGGCCGGGTCCATCGCGGGCAGGCACACGTGGGTGGCGGCCGCGGCGGTCACCGTCCACGTGTAGGTCCAGCCGTTGGCGTGGAACATCGGCAGCGTCCACAGGTACCGCTCGCCGACGCCGATCCTCAGGTGGAGCAGGGTGCCCACCGAGTTCATGTAGGCGTTGCGGTGGGTGATCATCACCCCCTTGGGGCGTGCGGTGGTGCCGCTCGTGTAGTTGATGGTCAGCAGGTCGCCCTCCGCGATCTCGGGCCGGGTGAAGTCCGGACCGGCCCCGGAGAGGAGCGCCTCGTAGTCCTCCCACCCCGGGCGCGCGCCCTCCAGGGCGACGAAGCGCTCCACGCCCGGCATCTGATCGCGGACCCCGTCCACGGTGTCGAGCTGGTCGGCGTGCACGCACAGCACCTTCGCCCCGGAGTGGTTGACGATGTAGACGAAGTCGTCCGCCGAGAGCCGGAAGTTGACCGGCACCAGCACCGCGCCCAGTTGCGGCACCGCGTAGAAGGACTCCAGCTGAGCGTGGGTGTTGGGGGAGATGTAGGCGACGCGGTCGCCCTTGGCCACCCCCATGCGCTGCAGGACCGACGACCAGCGGTCGCAGCGGTCGAAGAACTCCTCGTAGGTCAGCCGCAGGTCCCGGTCGACCACCGCTTCGCGCTGCGGGTGCAGCCTGCGCGTGCGGCGGGCGAACTCCAGTGGGGTCAGGGCGAGTTCCATGTGCCGTGGTGCCTTTCTGCGTCGGCGGAGTCGGGGCGGGTGGTCAGAGGCCGAACGGCCGGGCGGCGTTGCCGTGCGGGACGGCGCGCAGCCGGTCCGCGTCCAGGTCCGGGCCGATCGGGGTCCGGAGCCGTTCGAGGCGGGGGCGGGGGAGGTTCGGGAGGTCCGTGCCGGGCGGGACGCGGTCGGCGAGGCCGCCCGTCCACGCGTTGGGCGCGGACCCGGCGGCGGACCCGGCCCGGGCACTGGTTGAGACTCGTGTCACATCGGACACGATACGGGCAGGTTCGGCCGTGGACCATGGGCGGCCCGGGTGTATGCCGTGTGGATGCGGACGCGGACGCGGACGCTGTGCGGGGTGCTTCGCGGGGTCGCTCGGAGCGCGGAGTGGCCGGAGGCCCTCAGAGGGACAGGAGGAGCACTCCGGCCACGACGATGGCGGAGGCAGCGATCCGCACCGGGCCGAACCGCTCCCCGAACAGCAGTGTGCCCAGCACCGCCGCGAAGACGATGCTGGTCTCGCGCAGTGCGGCGATGCCCGCGACCGCGCCGGTCAGCTGCGCCCACAGCACCAGCCCGTAGGCACCCGCGCTGACCGCGCCGCCGAGGAGCCCGGACTTCCAGATCGGTCCGAGCTGGCCGGGGAGCGCGCCGCGGCGGGTGAGCACCGCCACCAGGAGGAACACCGGTCCTTGGAGGATCATGATCCACGTGATGTAGCCCAGCGGATCCTGGGTGAGGCGGACCCCGTGGGCGTCGACCACGGTGTAGGTGGCGATCCCCAGGCCGGTGGCGAAGGCCGCGAGCAGTGACGGCAGTTGCGCGCGGGAGGGGAGCCCGCCCGCGAGCACCAGGGCCATCAGTCCGGCGGAGATGATCAGGACCCCCGCCAGGTGGGACGGGGGCATCCGCTCGCCGAGGACCGCGGCGCCGATCAGGGCGACCACCCAGGGCGCGGTGCCCCGCGCCAGCGGGTAGACCTGGCCGAACTCGCCGGTCCGGTAGGAGAGCATCAGCAGGGTCAGGTACAGCAGGTGGGTGACCAGTGAGGCGAGCAGGACCGGCCAGGCCTCGCGGGGCGGCGGGCCCACGACCGCGAGCACGGGCAGGGCGGTGAGCATTCCGCCGAGGCCGATCAGGGCGAATCCGAGCAGGTGGTCGGTGATGGAGTGGGCGATCGCGTTCCAGCCCGCGTGCAACAGCGCGGCGACCAGGACCGCGGCCACGACGGGCGGGGTCATGGCGTGGGGGTGCGGGGATGTGAGGGCATCCGGCCAGGCTAGGCGGGTGTCCACAGGGCGGGGGTGCGGGGGTGGAGCCGCGCTGGCGGGGGCGGAACCGGTGCGGGGGGCGTGTTCCACGGAGCGGGGGCCGAACGCCCCCACCAACAGCATGACCCGCCGGGCCGCTGTCCACCACCCTTGTGCCCAGCCTGTGGACGGTTCCCGCCCCGCTCCGCCCAGGCCGCCGCCTTCGCCCCGGCCGGGACCTCAGGCCCGGCGGCGGGCGCGGGCGTTGGTCGGGGCGATGCGGTGGTTGTGCAGGTGCTCGTAGACGATCGACGCGCGCACGTCGGCGACCTCGGGCCGCTCGGTCAGCTTGTCGATGACGAACGCGTACAGGCTGTTGTTGTCCGGCAGGGCCACGTGGATGAGGAAGTCCTCGCTGCCGGAGGTCACGAACACCGACAGGGTGTCGGGCAGCGAGCGCACCCAGTCGCGGAAGGCCTCGATGTTGTGGCGTGAGGGCTTCACCACGCTCACGGTGATGAGCGCCTGGACCGGACGGCCGATCTTCTCCAGGTCCACGTCCAGGAGTGAGCCCCGAATCACACCCCTTTCCCGCAGCGCACGGGTCCGATCCAGGGTCGTCGTGGGCGATGCGCCGACCGCCGCGGCCACATCGCGGTTGGTTTTCCGTGCGTCTGACTGGAGTTCGGCCAGGATCGCCGTATCAAGTTCGTCAAGATCAGGCATGCTGCCACTATAGCCGTATTAAGTACGGAATGTTGTGTACACGGCCGCTATATGCGTAACATTTGAGCGAAAAGGTCGTATGTGGCTCGCCTGGAAGCGATCCTTCCGAGGCAGGCAGCGCCGCCCCGCCGTTCGGCCCCGCTCAGGTGCGATGACGCACCACCGCAGAACACAAGGGACGTCCTTACCATGAGACCTTCCCCTGTCGCGGCCGCCACCGACCGATCGTCGGTCCGCCCGCGCCTCCGTGGCCGCACCCTGGCCCTGGCCGCCATCGTCTGCGCGGCCCTGAACCTGCGCCTGGTGGTCACCTCCCTGTCTCCCCTGCTGAACACGATCGGAGGGGAGTTCGGGTTCACCGCCACCGTCGTCGGCGTCCTCGGCACCCTGCCCCTGGTCGCCTTCGCCGTCTTCGGCCTGGTCACGCCCGCGGTCATGCGCCGTCTGGGAGCCGAGTCCACCGCCGTGCTCAGCATGCTGCTGGCCGGCGTCGGCCAGGCCCTGCGCGCCTTCGCCCCCGACACCGGCACCCTGCTGGTCCTCACCGGGGTCGCCCTCACCGGCGCGGCGCTCGGCAACGTGGTGATCCCGCCGCTGATCAAGCAGTACTTCCCCGACCGCCTGGCCTCCCTGAGCACCGTCCAGATGGTGGCCATCCACGTGGGCGCCCTGTTCCCGCCGCTGGTCGCGGTACCCCTCGCCGAGGTCGCGGGGTGGCGCTTCGCCCTGGGCTGCTGGTCGGTGCTCGCCCTGGCCGCAGCCCTTCTGTGGGCGTTCCAGCGCGGCCGCCCGCACCCCGTGGCCGCGGCCCTCCCGAGCGGCGGCTCCGCCCTGGCCCGCCCGATCTGGCAGGTCGGCATGGCCTGGCGGACGGCCCTGCTCTTCGGCATGGTCACCTGGAACGTCTTCACCCTGTTCACGTGGCTGCCCACCCTGATCACCGACGCCGGACACAGTCCGGCCATGGCCGGGAGCATGGTCTCCCTGATGGTCGGCACCAGCCTGCTGTTCGGCCTGGTGGCGCCCACGGTCACGCTGCGGTCCGCGAACACCTTCCCGATCGTGGCGATCGGCCTGGCCGGTTACGCGGTCGGCTACGCGGGCATCGCCCTGGCTCCCCAGCTGACGCCGCTGTGGGTCGTCTTCCTGGGCCTGGGCACCAGCCTGTTCGTGGTGACCATGACGATGATCAACGCGCGCAGCACCACCCCGCAGGGCGCGGCGGCCCTGTCCGGGTTCGTGCAGGGAGTGGGCAGCGGTTTCGCCCTCGGCGGTCCGCTGCTGTTCGGCCTGCTCAGCGAGCTGACCGGGACCTGGACCGCCTCCTACCTCCTGGTGGCCGGCGGGTCGCTGGCGGTCGCGTTCGTCGTCGCCTACGTCGAGCGCACCCCGTGGAGCATCGAGGCCGCCGCGGCGGGGCGGCGTCCCTCCTAGGTCGTGTTTTCTGCATCATTGGGCTCGCGTCCACCAGGCTGCCTCCCGCTGCGCCTCTGCGCTCGTGAAGCACGACCAGGCCGAACTTCGCACCTCGTCTTGCGAGAGACTGCCCGGACGGCCGCCCGCTGACCCGAAAGCCTTCCAAAAAACACTCCCAGCCCCGAAGAAGGCCGGTGACGCCCGCCCGGCCTGGCACAAGCGAGGAGGGCCTCCCGGGTGCCGGTGCGGAATTCGCGGTCCGCACCGGCACCAAGGAGGCCCCCGCCTGTGTCCGGGACCCGTCAGGGCGCCTCTCCCGCCACCACCGTGCCGGGACGACACATCTAGGCCGCTGGGTCGCGGTCGTACAGCTTCTTGGCCCACAGGTAGGACACCAGGGCGATACCCGTGCACCAGGCGACCGCGGCGACCCCGCTGTCGCCGACCCCGGACCCCGCCAGCAGCCCGCGCAGGGTGTCGATGACGGGCGTGAACGGCTGGTACTCGGCGAACCAGCGCAGGCCGGTCGGCAGCGTCTCGGTCGGCACGAAGCCGCTGCCCAGGAAGGGCAGGAAGACCAGGGGCATCGGCAGGTTGCTCGCGGACTCGACGGTCTTGGAGACCAGCCCCAGCGCCACCGACAGCCACGTGAGGGCGAACGAGACCATCGCCAGCAGGCCGACGGTCGCGAGCCACTCCGCCGGGCCCGCGCCGGGCCGGAACCCGAGGAGCAGCGCCACCGCGGTGACCAGGGCCACGGTCAGCATCGACTGGACCAGGCTCCCGACGACGTGGCCGGTCAGGACCGACACCCGGGCGATGTCCATGGTGCGGAACCGGGCGACGATGCCCTCGGTCATGTCCATCGCCACCGAGATGGCCGTCCCCTGCGCCGCGCTCGCCACCGCGATCAGCATGATCCCGGGGGCGATGTAGTCGAGGTACGCGGCGCGGCCGGCGGCGGCGCCGCCCGTTCCGGTGCCCATGGCGCCGCCGAAGACGTACACGAACAGCAGGAGGAGCAGGATCGGCATCCCGGCCAGGAGCAGCGTCATGGACGGGTAGCGCAGCATGTGCCGCAACTGGCGGGCCACCATCGTGGCCGAGTCGCCGACGGCGTGGGTGAGGGTGGTCATCGGTCCGCCTTCCGTGCGTTGTCGTCGGCGCTCCGGTGCCCCGTGAGCGCGAGAAAGACGTCGTCGAGGGCCGGGGTCTGCACCGACAGCTCCTCGGGGGTGATGGACGCGGTGTCGAGGCGGTCCAGGAGGTCGCGCAGCGAGGCGACCCCTCCTCCGCCGAGCACCTTGAGCGCCAGCGCGTCGGTGTCGGCCTCGCCGCCCAGGGCCCGGGCCGCCGACTCCAGCGCGTCGGCCTCGGCGAAGCGCAGGCGCACGTGGCCGCCGGGGATGCGGCGCTTGAGTTCGGCGGCGGTGCCCTCGGCCACGATCGTGCCGCGGTCCAGCACCGCGATCCGGTCGGCGAGCTGGTCGGCCTCCTCCAGGTACTGCGTGGTGAGGAGGACGGTGACGCCGTCGGCCACGAGGTCGCGGATGATCTGCCACATGTCCCGGCGGCTGCGCGGGTCCAGGCCGGTGGTCGGTTCGTCGAGGAAGATCAGCCGCGGCTCGCCCACCAGGGTCATCGCCAGGTCGAGCCGGCGGCGCATGCCCCCGGAGTAGGTGGAGGCGGGCTTCTTGGCCGCGTCGGCCAGGTCGAAGTGCTCCAGGAGCTCGGTGGCGCGGCTCTGCGCGCGGGACCGGCCCAGGCGGTGCAGCTTCGCCATGAGCATCAGGTTCTCCCGCCCGGTGAGCAGGCCGTCCACCGCCGAGTACTGCCCGGTGACGCCGATCGCGGCGCGCACCGCGTCCGGCTCCGTCGCCACGTCGTGCCCGAGGACCCGGGCCCGGCCGCCGTCGGCGCCGATCAGGGTGGACAGGATCTTCACGATGGTGGTCTTGCCGGCCCCGTTGGGTCCCAGCAGCGAGAAGACCGTTCCCGCGGGGATCTCCAGGTCGACACCGTCCAACACGACGTGGTCGCCGTAGGACTTGCGCAGGCCGGTGACCGAGACGGCCGTCCGGGGGGCGTGCTGGTTCATGTCTGCCTCTTTCTCTGTGGTCAGGACCGGTGGACCAGGACGTCGCCCCAGACACTGCGGGCGCGGACCTCGACGGTCTGCTCGGCGGGGCCGGGGCCGTCCGCGGCCTCCAGGGAGCTGCGCACGGCACCCTTCTTGGACACCGCGTCCAGCCAGGCGGCGGTGCCCTCGCGGACACCGATCTCCAGTTCGCCGTAGGAGCTCTCCACGTCGACGCTGCCGCCGACCACCTGGCCGAGCCGGATGCCGCCGTGGCTGGTGCGCGCCGTGACGGAGGACAGGGCACGGTCGGCGGAGATCTCGCTGTGCGCGGAGTTGGCCCGGAGCTCCCCGGCCACCTCGCCGAGGGTGATGGCGCCGGTGGTGGTCTTGACCGCGGCGGAGCCGGCGATCTCCTCCGCCCGGATCCAGCCGGTGGACGTGGTGAGTTCGGCGTTGCCCGCGACGCGCTGCACCGTGATGTTGCCGGTGGAGGTGGCGATCTCGGACGCGCCCAGGGTGCCCGTGCAGCGGATGTTGCCGTAGTCGCTCCTGGCGTGGACGCGCGAGCCCGCGGGCAGCTCGACGGTGATGTCGACGACGGACTTGCGCCCGACCATTCGGGCCAGGCCCGAGGGCTGCGGTTCGCGCACTTCGAGGCGTCCGCCGGTGTAGGCGACCTCGACCTGCTCGGCGGCCCGCACGTCGCCCTCCTTGCCGGCGTCGCGCGGGTGGACCTCGACGGTGGTCTCGGCGCTGTCTCCGGCGGTGATCTGAAGGGTGCCGGCCACCAGGGTGATATCGGCGGTGATCGGTTCGGGGGTGGCGAAAACTGGCATGGCTGTCTCCCAGCAGTGGCGATGGTGGTCGTCTCCGCCGGTCGGAGACGTGGTGGTGGAATCGGGTGCCGGCTCCGGTCAGCGGACCCAGCCGGTGTAGCCGCGGCCGACCTGGCGCGCCCGGGTGTCGGGCGCGCGCCGGCCGGTGTCGAGCGAGGCCGCGACGGCGCGCACGAGCCAGGCGTTGACCGACAGTCCCTCGCCGCGGGCCGCCTCCTCGACGAGCGGCTTGAGGCGGTCGGGCATACGGAGGGTGATCCGCGACGTACCGCCGTCCTCGGCCTCGGCCCGGAGCTGCGCGGCGAGCGCCCGACCGTCCTCCCCGGTGTCGCCCTGGTGCGCCGGTGACGTCGGATGGCCGCCCTCGTTGACGTCATCGAACTCGGGTGACGTCACGATGAAGTCAGTCTGCCGTCCACGCAGTCGAACCTCGACCGATCCGGGCGCGAGGTCCCGTGTGATCTCGTCCGTGGCGGCGGACAGGGCGTCCAACAGGGTCAGACGCGCAGCGGGCTCGAGGGCGGCGCTGAGGCGCTCGGCGATGACCCGGGTGTCCTCGTCCCCGGCTTCGGCGGCCACCAGGAGTTGGCGGCGGAGTTCGTCGACATACGGCATCAGATCCATGACATCATGATGGTGTCGAAGTGATGTCATGTCAAGCACCCGCCACCCGAAATCGACGGCGGCCACCGAGCCGAAGACATGGCGTACGGCTCCCTCGCGACCGGCCATGTGGCCGAACCCGGCCATTCCCGCCACATGCGCGGGGCCGGTCCCACGGGTCCCTTCCGCCGTCGTTCCTGGCAGCCGCCTTCCCTCCCTGCGGACACCACCAGACCCACCAGCCCCGGAAAACCCGTGGCGTCCGACTCCGCGCGCACGGCCGCGCAGGGACGGCTCCCTCGTCCTGCCTGTTCAACGGGCGCGCAGAGTTCCTCGGGCGGCAGTGAACCACGCGCTTTCGCCCTCGGGCGGAGCAACCGCCTACACCACGTTCGGAGCGACTTTTCCAGCCGTTCTCCGTCCCCTGGAGCACAGAACCATCAAAGCCTCGCCAATATGGGCAATGCGCGCATAATGACGTCATGATCCCTCGACAGGCCGCCCGTCCGGTGCTGCGGACGGGTCGGCCGGTCGTGACGACGGCACAGCAGCCCAGCTCATCACGGCCCTCCCAGGAGCCTCCGGTCGACAGCGCGGAGCAGTTCCTCCCCCTCATCCGCAACCGCGACTTCCAGCTCCTCTGGACCAGCCGGTTCCTCGCGGGACTCGGCAAGGAGAGCGGCGAGGTCGCCTACCCCCTCCTCGCCCTCCTCCTCGTGGGCTCGGCCACGCAGGCGGGCGTCATCGGTGCGGCCCAGGTCGCCACCGCCATGATCACCGCCGTCATCGGCGGCTCGCTCGCCGATCGGGTCGACCGCCGGGCCGTCCTGCTGTGCTGCGACCTCGGACGCCTCGTGCTGCTCGCCCTCTTCGTCGTCCTCCTGGTCACCGGGCACGTCACGTTCCCCCTCATCGTGGGCGTGGCGGTCGGCTCCGCGGCGATGATGGGCGTCTCCAACCCCGTCGCGATGGCCTCCATCAAACAGCTGGTCCCCGCTTCGCAGGTGGCCGAGGCCTCCGCGCAGAACCAGATCCGCTTCTTCACCACCACGGCCCTCGGCGCGCCCGTCACGGGATCCCTCTTCAGCCTGGGCCGGGCCTTTCCCTTCGCCGCCGAGGCCCTCAGCTACCTGGCGTCCGCGGTGCTGGTGCTGTTCATCCGCCGTCCCATGCAGAGCCCCCAGTGCGAGGCACCGGACCGGTGGACCCTGCGCGACACGGTCAGCGGGTTCGGTGTGCTGGCCAGGAATCCGATCCTGCGGCCGATGATCCTGTGGATCGTCGGCTTCAACCTCACCTTCACGCAGACGGGCGCCTCGCTGGCCCTCATCGCGACCGCCGAGAGCCAGGGCGCCAGCCACTTCCAGATCGGGTTGACCGTCTCCCTGGCCGGGACCGGCGGCCTGGTCGGCGCCCTGTTCGCCGGACTGGTCGTCAGATGGGTGCGCCCGTCGACCACCTTCCTCGCCGCCGCGTGGTCGGCTCCCGTGTGCGCGCTGGCGCTGCTGGCCGCGCCCAACGTGATGTCGCTCGGGGTGCTGATGGGCTGTGTGTTCGCCATCGTGCCGTGTGTGAACGCCGTGTTCCACGGCTACGTCGCGGCGTCGGTCACCGACGCCTACCAGGGGCGTGTGCTGGGCGCGGTCACGTTCATGGCGCTGGTCTCGCAACCGATCGGCATCCTCGGGGTCGGGGTGATCTTCGACCGGGCCGGACCCGACTGGGTCTTCCTGACGATGGCCCTGGTGTCGGCGCTCGCCGCCCTGTTCAGCCTCTCGCCGGTCATGCGGAACCTGCCCCGGCCGGAGGACGTGTCCGTGGCCTGAGTGCGCGGCTCCGCTCCCACGGGTGCCGAGGCGGGCTCTGCCATGCGTGGCCCGCCCTGCGCACCCCGCGCCCCGCCCGTCCTCCGCAGCCCGCCCTCCACGTCCCGCACGTCCTTCGCGTCCTGCCTTCCACGCCTCGTGGCCCACGCTTTCCGTGGCCGGCCCGCTCCCAGCGTCCTCTCCCCCTCCGCGTTCCGGCCCGGCCTTCCGCCCCGGGCCGGGATCCGAACCCCGGGAGGCTCTCCCACCACGGCCTTCTACCAGGGCACAGCCTCCCCAAAGGTGTCGTATCCAGCCAACAGGGGACGGGGCGGTCGGTTCGACCCCGTGAGTGCAGGAAGATGTTGGCCGTACGTCTTCTCAACGATCGGAGTTCCCCCACATGGCGCGGAAGACGCCCCTCACCGTGGTCGCGCTGATGGTTTCGGGCAGCCTCCTGCTCAGTGGCTGCACGGTCACCGCGGACCTATCCGACTGGTGGTCGGAGACGTTCGGAGACGCCTCGGGGCCGCCCGAGGTCAAGGAGGAGTTCCCCTACGTACGCGAGGGCCGCATCTTCCAGGACACCGGTCAGGACGCCGAGATGCGCTTCGCCGTCACCGGCCTGGAGCGCACCGACGACTACACCGTCATGTACTACGAGATCACCTACCCCGGTGACTTCTCCGGCCCCAACCGGAACCTGAGCATGGCCCACACCCTCGTGGACCCGCTCACCGGCCGGGTCTACCGTCAGTTCCTGGACGAGGAGGGCCTCAAGTACGGCTCCGAGAGCCCCAACCAGGACGGCCTGTACCCGGTCCACGACGGGGTCACCAACGAGTACGTGCGCTACTTCCCGCGCCTGCCCGACGAGGTAGCGCAGGTCACCTTCGTCGGCAGCGGCCTCGGCGCCATGACGGGCATCCCCGTCCAGGACGTGGAGGAGGAGCGGCCGGACCCGGAGGACCCCAACGGGGCCGACCACCTCACCCTGGACAACCCCCCGCCGCGCGGGGAGAACCTCACCTTCGCCAACCGCCGCCCCGACGAGGAGGCCGTGGCCGACGAGGGATGGGTGCAGAGCTTCGTCGACTCCGAGATCGCCTCCACCACCCGTGACGGTGACCGCGAGATCATCTCCCTGCACTCCGACGTCATGTTCGAGTTCGACCGGTCGGACCTGACCGCCGAGGCCGAGGAGGTCGTGCGCCGCGCGGCCACCACCCTGGCCGACAACGTCGACCCTGACGAGCCCGTCATCACGGTCATCGGCCACACCGACAGCGTCGGCGACGAGGCCTACAACGACAACCTGTCGGTCAAGCGCGCCGAGACCGTGCGCGACCTGCTCGCCGAGGAGCTCGGCACCGACTACACCCTGGAGGTGGAGGGCCGGGGCGAGCACGAGCCGATCGCCCGCGAGGGCGGCCCCGACGACGACGCGGCCCGGGCCCGCAACCGGCGCGTGGAGTTCTCCTACGTCTTCGACACCACCTCGGAGGCCACCGAGGAGGAGGAGTACGACGACGACGGCCTGGGCGCCGCCCAGCGCAACGTCACCTGGCCCGCGCCCTACAGCGACGACCCCGGGTCCGTGGTGGCCGAGGGCGAGCTGGACGGGGTGCGCCTGGAGGTCTACCCGCTGCGCCGCGACGGCGCGTACGTCATCGGCACCGTGTCGCTGACCAACACCACCGACGAGCCCACCAGTCCCGACATGGGCGGCCAGGAGGCCATCCAGGCCGGCGCCCCGGAGCAGTTCAGCAAGGGCACGCTCGGCGGCTTCCAGCTGATGGAGCCGGAGAGCGGGCTGGTGCGGTACGTGGCGCAGATGGACTTCGGCGAGGGCCGCTACAGCAGCTTCGCCGACGAGGTGCACATGCTCCAGCCCGGCAACACCTACAACCTGGTCGCGGTGTTCCCCGCGCCGCCGGTGGACGTCGAGGAGCTGACGCTGAGGGCGGGCCCGTTCGGCGAGTTCGAGGAGGTCCCGGTGGAGTACTAGGAAGGGACCGGGCAGGCGCCCGTCCCTCTCGCGGGGGCTCGCCGCCGTCCGCGCGCTCGCGCGGGCGCCCGCGACGGATCCGCTCCACGCACGAGGGGGCCACCGGCCGGTGGCCCCCTCCGCCGTTCCCGGCGGGCCCGTCAGCCGCGGATCTGCTCGGCGGCCAGCATGACCACCCGCTCCAGGTCCTCGCGCGGGACCTCCTCGGCGTGGGCGATGGCCGTGACGTACAGCTCTCCGGGCAGCGACAGGTACAGGTGGCGGCTGGAGCCGTCCACCGTGCCCACGTACTCCAGGTCGCCGCCCAGGGAGTCGGCCTCGTCGGTGTGGTAGTTGTCCACGTCCACGTCGACGTCCACCTCCCAGTTCATCTGCTCCTCCTCGCCGGGCACCCGTACCACGTCCGGGTTGAGGCTCGGGTCGGCGTTCAGGGTGAACACGAGGGTGAACGAGGAGGTGCCGGGTCCGGTGCCGCCGTCGCTGAACGAGCACACCACCTGCTCGGCGCCGTCGATCCCCTCCACCTCGCCGACCTCCTCGGTGAGAACGGTTCCCGGGGCCAGGTCGCCGACGACCTCGGCGGCACCGGCGTCCTCGCACGACTCGGGCAGGCCGTAGTCCGCCGCGGCCTGCTCTTCCTCCTCCGCCTCCTCCCCGGGGCTCGGTTCGGCACCGGGCTCCTCGGCCGGGGACTCCTCGTCCTCTCCCCAGGAGAGGCTGAGGTCCATGTCGAACTCGTCGAGGTCGATCACGTCGAAGCCGACGAGGACGACTCCGCCGATGACGACGACGGCGGCGGCCGTGCCCAGGCACGACAGGCGGGTGGACGGGATCAGTCGCATGGGTGGCTTTCGGGTCGGGGGAGCGCCGGACGACGGAGGGGTTCCGGCGGGGACACAGGAAACCTAGCAAGTTCCCGGCGCACCCATCGCGGCGCGCCCGTTCCGCCGGGCGGCCGCGCCGCCCCGCCACCGCCGCGGCGCCGGCGTCATCTGGCGGACGGTCCCCGTCCTCCGGGAGCGCATCCGGCACCTGGACGCACCGCCCTGAGCGGGCCCGGCCCGGGTCCCGCCGACGGGCCGCACCACGCGCCCGGAGTCCCGCCCGCCGACGGTGCCGGCGGGCGGGACGGGCCCCACACGCCCTACATGTTGATCATGTGGCCGGCGAGACCGTGGACGGCCTCCTTGACCGCCTCGCTGAGCGTCGGGTGGGCGTGGATGTTGCGCGCGACCTCGTGCACGGTCAGGTCCCACTGCTGGGCCAGGGTCAGTTCGGGCAGCAGCTCGGTGACGTCCGGGCCGATCAGGTGGGCGCCCAGGAACTCCCCGTACTTGCCGTCGGAGAGGATCTTGACGAAACCGCGCGTGTCCCCGAGGCCGTGCGCCTTGCCGTTGGCCATGAACGGGAACTTGGCGACCTGGACGTCGAAGCCGGCCTCCCGCGCCTCCTTCTCGGTGTAGCCGAAGCTGGCGATCTGCGGCTGGCAGTAGGTGGCGCGCGGGATGAACCTGTAGTCGATCTCCTGGGTCTCCGCGTCCGCGATGGTCTCGGAGGCGACGATGCCCATGGCCTCGGCGGTGTGGGCCAGCATGAGCTTGGCGGTGACGTCGCCGATCGCGAAGATGTGCGGGACGTTGGTGCGGCCCCGGGAGTCGATGGCGATGGCGCCCCGCTCGGTCAGCTCCACGCCGGTCTTCTCCAGGCCGTAGCCCTCCACGTTGGGGGCGAAGCCGATGGCCTGGAGGAGCTTGTCGGCCTCCAGGGTCTGCTCCTTGCCGTCGCTGCTGACGGTGACCCGGACGCCCCGGCCGGTGTCCTCGACCGACTCCACACGTGTGGAGGTCATGACCTTGACACCGAGCTTCTTGTAGGCCCGGGCCAGCTCCTTGGAGACCTCCTCGTCCTCCGTGGGCACGATGCGGTCGAGGAACTCGACGATGGTGACGTCCACGCCGTAGTTGGCCAGGACGTAGGCGAACTCCACGCCGATGGCGCCCGCGCCGGCGATGACGATGCTCCCGGGCAGGGTGTCGGTGAGGATCTGCTCCTCGTAGGTGACGACCCGCTCGGACAGCTCGGTGCCGGGCAGCAGCTTGGTGGAGGAGCCCGCCGCGATCACCGCGTGGTCGAAGGTGACGGTCTCGGTGCCGTCCTTGCCGCTGACCTGGATCGTGTGGTCGTCGGTGAAGGTGCCGCGTCCGTCGAGCTCGGTGATCTTGTTCTTCTTCATGAGGTAGTGGACGCCCTTGACACGCCCCTCGGCCACCTCGCGGCTGCGGCTGTGCGCCTTGCCGAAGTCGAACTCGACCTTGCCGTCGACCCTGATACCGAAGAGGTCGGCGTCGTTGTGGAACAGGTGGGCGAGTTCGGCGTTGCGCAGCAGTGCCTTGGAGGGGATGCAGCCCACGTTGAGGCAGACCCCGCCCCAGTACTTCTCCTCGATGACGGCGGTCTGCAGGCCGAGCTGTGCGGCGCGGACGGCGGCGACGTAGCCGCCGGGACCCGCGCCGAGAACCACCAGATCGAAGTGTCGCTGTCCCATGACGGGATCTCCTTGAGTGTGTTTGTGACGCACCCAGCGCAGTCGGCTTGCCCGGGTTGTCGGATTGCCGAACGCCAGCCTAGTCGTGTGCCCGCCGCACGTGGGTGACCGGCCGCTTCCCTGAGGTCACTTTCCGCAGTGGTGCCGGGTCGTCGCGGGCCGGTCCGGCCGGAGGTGGCCGCCTCCGGCTCCCGTCCCCGCGCTCCCGGCCTCACCCGCGCGCGGCCTTGGCCGCCCGGTTCTTCCTGACCGCGGGGAGGAAGGCCATGAACAGGATGATGCCGATGGAGACCCAGAGGGCGTACTTGTCGACCATGAGGACGACGTCGACCCCGGTCTGGCCCGCCGCGTAGCCGACGGAGGCCACGGTCGCGGTGAAGAGCAGGGCGCCGGCGACGTCCAGGGCGAGGAAGGTCCCCAGGCGCATCCCGGTCCAGCCCGCGACGACGTGGACGAGGGCGGAGGGGACGCCCGGCACGTAGTTGAGGAGGAGGGCGAACCTGATGATCCAGGGGTTCATGTCCTGTGCCCTGTCGGCGAAGCGCTGGGCCCTCTCGCCCGGGGCGAGGAGGTTGACGATGCCGCGGCCCCAGCGCCGGCCCACCCACCAGAACAGCCAGTCGAACTTCACCTTGCCGAAGACGCCCGCCACCACGACGAGCCACAGCGGGATCTCACCGATCCGGGAGAAGGCCGCGGCAGCACCGATCGCCGAGGTGCTGCCGGTGACGAACTCCAGCAGAACCGGGTGGTGGGCGATCAGGAAGGGCTTGAAGGGCGTCAGGGCCATGAAGAAGAGGGGAAGCCCGAAGAAGGCGGCCATCAGGGCCTTGTCCTGCCGGGTCGCTCTGCCCTCCCAGGGCGTCAGGGAGCGGAGGGCGGCCCGGCCCTCCTCCTTCTTCCGCTCCCTCTCCTGGTCCTCCCGCGCCAGGGGCCCCTCGGCCCCTCGCGGGGAGTCCCCTTCGGCCTGCGGGGTCCTCGGGTTCTCGCCCGCGTGCTCGCCGTTCACCGTCGTCGCCATGTGCCCAAGTCTCGCGGATCGGGCGTTGTGCACGTAGTCACAGAAATCAGCAGGCCGGTGTGAGAGTCGGCCGCTCCGCGGCATGACACGTGTCATGCCGCGGGAGCGGGGTTCCGGTCAGCTCGGGGAGTCGGGCGGCGCGGGCCGCTTCCAGCCGGGCGCCCACGACCAGCTGTCCGAGACACCCGGCGGCATGGGTGGGAGCAGGCGTGCGCCGGGGCGCCGGTCGTCGGCGGCCTCGGAGGTCTGCGCCGGTTGCGCCGAGTGCCTCGCCCTGTGCCTCGTCTCCTGGCCCGCCTCCGCGGACGCCTCCGCCGGGGCCGCGGAGTGCCGTGCCTCGTGCCTCGTGCCCGGGGCCTCCACGGGCACGGGAACGGGGACCTGCGGCTCGTCGGCCCACGGGTGGGGTCCGAGGTCCTCCTGTGCGGCGGGGGCGTCCCGGTACTCGGGGTGCGTGCCCCACGGCTGGGGTTCGGGTTCCTTCTGCGTGGCGGGCTCGCCTTGGTACTCCAGGGGCGCCCTCCATGGCGTGGGCCCGTCCTCCTCCTGCGCGGTGAGTTCGTCCCGGTACTCGGGGGGTGATCCCCACAGGGGTTCGGGCTCCTCCTGCGCGGCGGGCTCGCCTTGGTACTCCAGGGGCGCCCTCCACGGGGTGGGCCCGTCCTCCTGTGCGGCGGGTGTGTCCTGGTACTCCGGGTGCGTGCCCCACAGGTGGGACTCGTGTTCTGCCTGCGCCGCGGCGGGCTCGTCCCGGTACTCCGGCGGCATGTCCCACGGCTCGGGCGGGGACGGCTGGACCTGCGGCCGGTCCGGGTCGGTCCCGGCGAACGGGTCCCCCTCGGCCGCGGCCTCCGGGTCCAGGGCACGGAACGCCGCCGACATCGGCCCCGAGTCCACCTCGGCGAAGTGCGCGGCCACCCCGAAGTGGCGGGGCGCCCGGTGGGTCCCGGTCTCGTCGTGCTCGATCGGCGGCGCCAGCGGGTGCCGCACCGCGCCGGCCGGGTGGATCCGCGCCCACCAGGCGGCCGCCTCCCCGTGGCCCAGCTCCTCCACCACCTCCAGCGATCCGGTGATGTGCGGGTGCCTGCGCCCCGCGCGCCAGGAGTGGGTCAGCGACTGCGGCTCCAGCACCAGCACGCGCTCACCGTCCACCACGGGGACGTCCCCGGGGTAGGCCTCGTTTCCCACCCACGTGCCGTCGCCGCCGACCAGGTCCCACTCGCCGCGCACCACGTCGGCCAGCGGGTCCGCGGGGGCGTCCAGGCACGCGGCGGTCCACCGGGGGTCGGGCCGGGTGCCCGGCACCCGTCTGCCCTCCTTGCCGATCAGCGCGTCCGCGAGCAGCGTGTGCAACTGGAAGTTGTCACCGATCCCGTCGAAGCGCACCCGAAAGCCCCGCCACGAGGCCCGGTCCAGCACCAGGAGGGTGTCCGTCTCCGCCATCCGCAGCAGCTCGTTCAGCTCGACGAACTCGCTGAGCTGCGTGGAGAGGGCGTGCACGATCTGGGTGAGCCCCTTCAGCGCGCTGGAGTCGGCGCGCACGGCGGCGCGCACGGCGGGGTCGCCCAGCATGGCCTTGGCGGCCAGCCCGTAGCGCAGCGACGTCCACCAGCCCACGGTGGCCAGGGGGGCGTTGTCCCCGAGGACCTCCTCGACCCGCTGCTCGTCGGCCTCCGACACGTCGTTGGGCGCGGGCGGCGCTCCGCCGCCCGTCTTGTCCCAGGCGTGCATGAACGCCGCAGCGGCCTGGCCGTAGCCGCCGAGCTGGCGCAGCACCTCCAGCCCCACCTGCCCCGCGGGCGCCCCGGACTCCACCAGGGCACCGGCCAGGACGGCGAGGTCGGCCGCGATTCCCGCGGCCGGTTCGGAGTCGCTCAGAACCGGAGCCAGAGCCTCCATGGCGGTGGCGAGCTCTTCGACGGGCACCTGGGAGGACAGCCGGAACACATCGTGTACGGCCGCCGGGAAGTCGGGTGCCTGGCTGGCTGCGGTGTCGAGCACACGTTGGAACGCGGCGCGGAACTCTTCGGTCACCCGTGAATCCTTCCATATCCACACGTAGTAGCCGAGGTCTGGCTACATGCCTCCATGGTGGACACCGGAAAAAGCGGTGCGAACCAGGCTCGTGTCGGCGGGCGGGAACGTCGGAAGCGGCCCGGAGCGGCCTCCCGAGGCGGTTCGGGGGGCGGGGGACACCGGGCAGCCCCGTGGTCCGACTACCCGGGACGGCCCGAGGCACTCCGAGACGTCCGAGACACTCCGGGAGGAGGGGCCCGGACGCCGGGGTCAGGCGGATCGGGCGAGCCGGACCTCGTGCCCCTCGTGGTCGGGCACCAGGAACCCCAGCAGCCGCAGGCCCTCCGCCTCCACCTCCCCGCGGTCGGTGTCCCCGATCGGCGCGAAGGGGATCACCTCCAGGGCCGCCCTCCCCCTCTCCCGGACCACCCTCCACGCGGCGCGCACCTCGCCGTCGACGAGCACGGTGGCGGGCGGCATCCCGTTGCGCGAGGTGATCCGCCCCAGGCCCTCGGCGGAGATCACCCGGCTGCGGTCGGCGTGGCCGCGCAGCAGGTTGTCGAAGTCGTAGAGGAAGCGCACGGGTGCCGCGGCGTCGGGTCCCGGACGCGGGGCGTCCGGGAGGTCGAACAGTTCGGCGCCGTCCTCGCCGCGCAGGACCACGAGCCGCTCGCGCAGGCGGTCCACCACCCCGCGCAGCCGGGTCAGCCCCGACCACGCCTGCACGTCCCTCACGGTGGCGGGACCGAACGCGGCCAGGTAGCGGAGCACGAGCGTGTCCGGGTCCGGCTCGGAGTCCATGGGCAGCCCGGTCCAGGTGTCGGCGGGCGCGAGCGCGGGGGCCCCGGAGGCGCCCCACACCCCGCGCGGGGGCACCTGGACGGTCGGGAGCAGGCAGCGGACCACGTACGCGAGGTCGTTCGCGGGCACGTCCGTCCACCGCTCGGCCAGGCGTGCGCCCAGTTCGGAGGGGGTGAGGGGCCGCTTGTCCAGAAGGGCGCGGCCGGCGTCCACGACGGCGTCCAGGTCGACTCCGGCGGTGGCCTTCCCGTGGCTGCTGCGCGCGAGGTCCCTGGCGATGGCCTCCTGGACCGTGGCACGCAGCAGGCGGCAGTCCCGCGGCGTGACCAGGTGGAGGGTGGAGCGCATCAGCGGGAGGCGGACGAGTTCGCCGTCGGTGAGCATGCCCCCGACCGTGTGGGGGTCCAGGCCCTCGATCCGGCTCTGCAGGCCGACGTACCAGGTGTGCGTGGTCTGTGCCTGGAGGCCGACCAGGTGATCGACGACCTCGGTGACCGGCCGGTCCACCCGCTGGAGGAGGAACTGGCGGGCGAGGGTGGCGCGGTTCAGCGCGCGCCGTGAGAGGACGGTGTCGGTGGCGGCCATCGCTCGGTTCCTCCAGGGCTGCCGGTCAGTGGGGGAACACTATCGGCCGGGTACGACAGACAGGGACGTACGGGGCGATGGGCCATACGGAACGGCTCGTGTGGGGTGCCCCACCTGACTGTCGGTTCGCTGCTCGACACTACAATCCACAACGGACATAACGACGTATACCGGAGGAGTGCCCATGTCGTGGTCCGAACAGTCGCGTGTCCAGCTGGAGACCGAGCACGTGGTGCTCACCCCGCTGGTGGAGACGGACCGCGAGGGGTGGCGGGAACAGGCCATGGACCCCGACATCTGGACGCACTTCGTGACCCGTGTGGACGATGAGGCGAGCTTCGTCCGGTTCTTCTACTCCTATCTGGCCGCCAGCGACAACGGGGAACGCACGACGTTCACCATCACCGACAAGGCGACCGGCCGGGTCGCGGGCAGCACGAGCTACGGGAACCTGTCCGAGCCGGACCAGCGCCTGGAGATCGGCAGCACCTGGCTGGGACGCGAGTTCCGCGGGCGCGGGATCAACCACTGGTCGAAGTACCTGCTGATGCGGCACGCCTTCGAGGAGATGGGCGCCGAGCGGGTCGAGTTCAAGACCGACGTGCTCAACGAGCGCGCCCGCCGGGGCCTGCGCGCCATCGGCGCCACGGAGGAGGGCGTGCTGCGCAGCTACAACCCCATGCCCGACGGGCACCGCCGGGACGCGGTGTACTACTCGGTGCTCAAAGCCGAGTGGCCGGACGTGCGGGAGATCCTGGAGGAGGGTCCGCGCTTCCGCTGAGGTCCGGTGACGTGCTGTCCACGGCCCGTCCGCGCGGTCTCGGCCTTCCGCCTCCGTCGCGACCCGAATCGGGGGACCACGGAGTGGAGCCGCCCCTCTGAAGCACCTCGGTTGCTCGTTAGGTTGCTCGTTCGGAGCTAGTGAGCCACCTAGCGAGCAACCTAGTGAGCAACCTCCCCCGGCTGAGTAGGCTCGGAGCGTGCACGATGACGAGTTCCTCGGACTGGTGGAGGACCTGAGACGCTTCGGCGGCGACCTGTGTGACGTCGAGGTGAAAAGAGCTCACGACAAGCTTCCGAGGTCCACACACGAGACGCTGTCCGCCTTCGCGAACAAAGAGGGCGGTGTCCTGATCCTCGGACTCGACGAGAAGGGCGGGTTCGAGGTCGTCGGAGTGAAGAACGCGGCCAAGCTCGTCGCCGATCTCGGATCGCTGTGCTCGGAGTTCGAGCCGCCGATCCGAGCCGACATCAGGGTCCGCGCGTTCGAGTCGGTGGACCTCGTCGTTGCGGAGATCCCGGAGACCCTCCCGGCGCAGAAACCGTGCCACCTCAGGTCGATGGGGGTCTACCAGGGCAGTTTCATTCGTGTCGGTGACGGCGACCGCCGCATGACGCAGTACGAGATCCTCACGCTGCTCGCCTCGAAGGGGCAGCCCAAGGAGGATCTCGAACCCGTCCAGGGAACGTCGGTGGGTGACCTGGACACCCACCTCACCGAGGCCTACCTCTCGCTCCTGCGCAGACACCGGCCCTACAGGTACGCCGAACTGAGCGACCGCGAGGCCCTCACCAGGACGAGAGTCCTGGTGAGGGACGAAACCGGCCGGGAGGTGCTCTTCCTGGGCGGGCTGCTCGCCCTCGGGGAATACCCGCAGGAGCACTTTCCCCAGCTCATGGTGAGCTTCGTCCACTACCCCGAGAGCACGGGCGGCTCCATGGGAACCGGTGAGCGGTTCCTGGACAACGTGGCCCTGGAAGGGCCCGTGCCCGTGATCGTCCGTGACACCCTTCTCGCCCTCAAACGCAACATGAAGCGGCGTGCCCTTATACGGGGGGGTCGGTCGCTCCGACGTCTGGGAGTACCCGGAGGTGGCCCTCCGGGAAGCCGTTGTCAACGCCGTCGTGCACCGCGACCTGTCCGGTCCTGCCCGGGGCACACAGGTGCAGGTGGCGATGTATCCCGACCGGCTCGTCATCCAGAACCCGGGCGGACTCTTCGGAGCCGTGACGGTCGACAACCTGCCTGACAACCCTCCCTCCTCCGCCCGCAACGCGGCCCTGATGAACATTCTCCAGGACGTACCGGTCCCGGGAACCGAGCAGACCGTCTGTGAGAATCGGGGATCGGGGATCCAGGACATGCTGCAGGCTCTGCGGGCGGCGCACATGAGCCCCCCGAGCTTCACCGACCGCCTGACCTCGTTCAAGGTCGTGTTCCCCAACCACACACTCCTCGACGGCGAGGCCGTCAGGTGGATCAACAAGCTGGGAGAACACGGCCTCACGGACAGCCAGTGCATCGCCCTGGCGCTGTTGCGGTTGGGCGAACCGCTGACCAACCCGCGCTACCGGGCGGCGACGGGGGTGGACTCTCGGGTGGCCACCAGTGAACTCCAGGACCTCGTGGCCCGCGAGCTGGCGGTGCAGGAGGGCGTGCGCCGGTCCTCGCGCTACCGGCTTCATCCTGACCTCGCCGCTGCGGACACGGATGTGGCTCCGCCGGAGCCCAAGCCGAAGAGAAGGGCCGACCGGACGGACGAGATCCTCAACGCCCTCGGTGACGATGCTCTGAGCCGGGCGGAGATCCAGAAACGGACGGGACTGTCCAGGCCTGTGGTTCTCCGGTGGCTGGGCAGGATGGAGAAGGCAGGCTTGGTGAAGGGCTCCGGGGAGCACCGGAACGCCATCCGTTATCGGCGGACAGGCCAGCAACGCTTCGGGGAACCGGACCGCACGTAAGGCGTCCGTGCTCCGCCAGGCCCATGCCCGACGGGCACCGCCGGGACGCGGTGTACTACTCGGTGCTCAAAGCCGAGTGGCCGGACGTGCGGGAGATCCTGGAGGAGGGTCCGCGCTTCCGCTGAGGCCTCCCGGGTCCCGTTCGTGCCGACGGACGGGCCCGGCCGGGTTCCGGGGCGAGGGCACCCGGACCGGGCACGGGTGGGGCATGGGATTGACCGAGGACCACAGGCATCCCGGGGCCGGGCAGCTCCAGAAGCCCTCGGGGGCGCCGGTGGCGGAACCACGGGTCAACTCCCGCTCCACCTGCCCCATCCGCTCCGCCAGGCCCCGCGCGGTGGGCGCGGCCAGCCACGGCACCGCCTCCGGACCCAGGTAGAACCCCACGTAGGCGCGCAGCGCCGGGGCCCACATCACCATCCACAGCCGCCCGCAGCGGCTGCTGAGCTCACGCGCGGCCTGGTACCGCTCGTGGTCGTCCGCGTGGTCCCAGCCCACGGTCATCACCCCCCGACGGCGGTGCCGGGGCGGGAGCCGCGACCGCGGGCGGGCCGCCGGTCCAGCTCGAACCACACCGTCGTCCGGTCGTCCTCGTGCAGGGTCCCCCACCTGCTGGCCTGGGCCGCCACCAGCCGCAGCCCCCGGCCGCCCTCGGCGGAGGTGTCCAGGGGCCGCAGGTGCGGCGTGGCCGCACCGGACGTGCGCGACCCCTCGTCGGTGACCCTCACCTGTACCCGCCCCCGTAGACGGTGCAGCGTGACGGCCACCTCCCCACCCTCGCAGCCGCTGCGCGAGTGGGTGAGCGCATTGTTGAAAAGTTCGCTGACCAGTTCCTGGACCAGCTCGGCCGCCCGGGGCGGAAGCGAGGCGGCCGAGGCGAGCCGGCGCCGGAGTACGGCGGCCTGCTCGGGCACCCCGGCGAGGGTCGGGGAATGGCCCGGGTTCGCGGGCGCCGGTTCCACCAGGATCGCCGCGCGGTCGCGGGGGTCGGTCGTGCGGCGGGGCAACCTGGTGGCCCGGTTCTCCTTCGCCGGTTTCCCCTCGGGAGAATTCCCGCGCTGTTTCATACGGATCACTGATCCCACCCGAATCCCCGTTCCCCGGATCGCCCGCCATGGGGCGAAGAGAGTGTCTCGCCGGCCTCGGACACGCTCTGATCAGCGCGGACGCCGTGCCGGTCGGCCGCCGTCCCGCCATCGCGTGTCCATGGACAACACCATGGACGCTCCTGGGGCGGAACTCCAGGAAAGCAACCGGGCCGGTGAGGAACCGATGAATTGGTTGTTGCCGGTTGTTTGCCTGTAGGGGAGTGGGCGAACTGGTTTTCCTCCGGTTGATCGGGTGGACGGGTGGAACGACGCGGCAGGCCGAAATGGCGCAGGTTGGGAACAGAGTTGAGGGCGCTTCGCAAGAGGTCTCTGATGACGCAGGCGGAGCTGGCTCCGTACGCCAGAGCCGTTCCCGCCCAGATCTCGGCGTGGGAGAACGGCAAGCGCGGGATGAGCCAGGACCAGGCCCGCCGGCTCGACCAGGCGCTCAACGCCAACGGGCGGCTCGAACGGGCGTATGAGAAGGCCAATACGCCTGATTCGCTGCCGATCTGGTACGAACAGGTCCCCGAGATAGAACAGCGGGTCTTCGAGCTGCGGGAGTACCAGTGCCAGCTCGTTCCCGGCCTGGTCCAGACCGCCGAGTACGCCAAGGCCGCCATCGGGGACGCCCTGCCGTGGGCCTCGGAGGAGGTGGACCGGATGGTCGATGCCCGGATGGCACGTCAGGACATCCTGGAGAAGCCGCATCCTCCGCTGGTGTCCATCGTTGTGGAGGAGTTCCTCCTGAGCCGTGTGATCGGCGGCGAGCGTACCCAGGCCGCGCAGTTGGACCGCGTGCTCGACCTCGTGAAACGGGGCAGGATCCGGCTGCAGGTCGTGCCCTCGGGCGTTCGCCATCACTACGGGACGGCTGGACCATTCCGGATCTACACTTTCCCCGACAATCCACCGCTGGCCTCCGCTGAGTACACGGCCGGTGAGGTGCTGATGGAGGTCCTGGACACTGTGCAGAAGTGCATGACCACCTTCGGCTTCCTCCAGGCCGAGGCGCTGTCGATGGAGGCCAGTGTGGAACTGCTCAGGAAGGCCAGGAAGAGCATTGATGGATAGGCACGAGCACGGCAGAAGTCCGTGGCACAAGAGCAGCTACAGCTCGGGGCAGGGTAGCTGTGTCGAGGTGGCGGAGGGGAAGAGCGTGTTGGTGCGCGACACCCGGAACCGCGGTCTCGGGCATGTGGAGTACTCCGCTGACGCCTGGACGTCCTTCCTGCGGGGCGTGAAGCTCCAGCACTCCTAGGCTTCACTGACGCGCGACGGCTGGTCGGTTTTCCGGCCAGCCGTTTTCTGTTGCCCGAAAAGGGGTGCCAACCCCATTAATTCGGGCAAACGCAGACCAATGGATGAGGCGGGTGCGGGTTAGGTGCCATCTGCGTGAACTGCCGAGACGATCTTTTTTGAAGTATTTGGAATTACTTGCCGGTACTGTCATCGCCACCCGCCTCCGCCCCCTAATATTTTTCCCGAACACACAACTGAACCCACGCAATGGCCCCGCAGCGGTCAGTTACCGCCCGGGGCCGTGGCCAGCAAGGTTCTCCTGATTGCCAAAGGATTGCCAGCATGCGCCAGTTTAGCGCTGTCCTCCTCCGCCGTGCCCTCGGCCCGGTGACCGACTTCTTCTCCTCCCCGCGCGGACGCCACTCGACCTTCGGCCGTCGCCGCCGCTCCACGCGCGTGCGCCGCTACGTGCCCGCCACCCTCCCCGCGCCCGAGGCAGTGTCCGCTCCCGTGCTCCGTCCGGCCCCTCCGAACCAGACCATCCATGCCGAGGAGGTCGCTCTGATCCGGCCCTACTGCGCCGCCCACGAACGTGAGCGGGAGCGTGTCCGAAAGTCCCGGGTCACGGTCCCCCCGCCCCGTGGCCACCAGCCCGTGCGGGTACCGGCGTCGGCCGAGGTGGAGCGCGAGTTCGCCCGGGTCCAGGCGCGAGCCAGGGCCCTGGTCCAGGAGTGGGCGGCCGCGCCCGTCCCGGTCGGCGACCTGCTCTGCGGTTCCTCCGAGTGGGACGGACCCGCCGGTGCGGCTCGGTCCGGGCGGCGGCGCCAGGGGGTGCCCGCATGAGCCTCGTCTACTGGGAGCCCCGCACCTACGGGCGCGACCTGGCCGACCTGTCCGCCGCCCGCCGGGACCTGTCCGAGGACATGTCCGGGTTCGAGCCGGACCTCGTGGACACCGTGCGGTCGTGCCTGCACGAGTTGCACGCCAACGCCTGCAGGTACGGCCGCCCCGGCGGCGAGGTCACCCGCCACCTGGTCCTGGGCGAGGACCACGTCCTGAGGCTGACCGTGCACAACGACCACGGAGCCGATTCGGTCCCGCGCATCCCGGTCGAGCGCACCGGTGAGGAGTGGGACCGGGCCGAGGGCCGGCGCGGGCTGCTGCCGGTGGACGGCCTCGCCGACGAGTGGGGCCGCTACGCCTGGCCGGTCCGGTCGGGGCTGGGGGTCCTGGTGTGGGCCTCCTTCGCCCTGGATCCGGCCGCCGTCCTCCGGGCCGCAAGGCGCTTGCTGAGCCCCGTCCGCTGAACACGTCCGGGCCGTGGGACCGGTTCCCACGGCCCCTCCCCCTCCGACTCCCCTGACAACGCCGGCAAGGAACCGTATGCCCACTCAGGAGCACGAGATCCCGCTGCGGATCGTGCAGAACCAGCCCGCCCTGGCTCCGTTCCTGCTCAGGAAGGTCCTGGGTTATGAGCTGCCAGAGCACACCGAGGCGGTTCTGACCTCCTCGTACCTGTCCAACTGCACGCCCAAGGAGTGGACCAGCGACGAGGCCGTCGTGCTACGCGATGGCACCCGCGAGGTCCTGGCCATCGCCGTGGAGCGCCAGGACGGCCGGGACAAGGACAAGCGGCACAGCTGGCCCGTCTACCTGTCCACTCTTTACGGGCGCCTGGAGTGCCCGACGGTGCTGGTGGTGCTGTGCCCCAGCCGGGCCTACGAGGCCGCTCGGAAGGAGCTGGAGGGCTTGATGTCCGTGGACACCTATGAGTGGCAGAGCGACTTCGCCCGTAAGTACGTCGGTCTCGGTCGCGAGGAGGGCCGGGAAGAGGGCCTGTCCCACAGCGTGATCGCGGTGCTCCAGGCGCGTGGGCTCACCGTCTCCGACGAGGTCCGTCGGCGCATCGAGTCCTGCACCGACCTGGAGACCCTGAAGACGTGGGTCCCCAGGGCCGTCACGGTCGAGCGTCCCGAGCACCTCTTCGACTGACGCCCTCCGGCGCCGCGGGACGCCGCCGGAGTGCCACCCTTGGAGTGGACCCTCCGGCGGTTCCCGGGTGGGAGCGGGCCCCGCACCGGGTTCACGGCGACGGGTCCTCGGTGAGCCGGAGGAGGGCGGCGATCTCGGCGGCGGCGTCGAGGAGGGCCCGGGAGCGGACCGCGATGCTCGCGTCCCGTGCCGCCAGCGCGGCTTCGACCTCCTCCGACCGGCGACCGCGCGGCAGGTCCGGCACCAGCCTCCGGATGGTCTCGACGCGGTATCCGGCGCCGCGCAGCTGGTGGACGATCCGGGCGTCCCGCACCTGGGCCGGCGAGTACCGCCGCGTCCCCCGCACGGACACGCGGTCGGGAACGACGAGCCCCTCGGTGTCCCAGTGCCGCAGTGTCGAGGGCCGCACTCCGAGCGCGGCGGCCAGCTCGGACACGCCCATCGCGTCCGACGGACGCACCTCCCCGATCGGCTCGGCGGAGATGGCCTCGGCGGCCTCCCTGGCGAGCGTGAGATCCCCGCGCTCACGGTCGAGCCGGGCGTGGGCCGTGTCGAGGAGGGCGAGCAGCCCGGGGGCGGGGCACCCGTGCGCCGCACGCATGATCCCCTTGGCCTCGACCGGGCCGGTACCGGCCGCGAGGGCCCGGTAGGCCAGCGCGGAGCGCAGGTGGACCTCCCCGTAGACCCGGTGACCCGAGGCCGTGCGCCTCGCCGGAGGCAGAACACCGTCGCGTTCGAGGTTGCGTACCTGCTGGACGGAGTACCCGGCGCGCCGCGCGACGTCGACCGTGCGCATGCGTGGCGAGTTGAGGTTCGGCACCCCAAAACCCCCTGCCTCCCGGCCGTGATCGTCTCCAGACCTCCACAAGCACCTTAATGAAACGCTGGAGCACATGACCGAGGAAGAGATCATCAGCTTCGTGAGCGGGCTCGACGGCGCCTTGGCCCTCAGGCCGCGACCCGGGGACGGCTCACCGGAGATCAGTTGGGGCGACACCTTCTTCTACTACGCGCCCGACGGCGTCATGCCGCAGGCCACCCAGCCCTTCGCGACGATCGTGACCAAGGACTACCCCGGCGATGAGGGATCGCGGCTGGACCGCCCGGGCGCGTTCCGCGTCAACATCGCCGCGGGGAGGGAGTCCTTCGTCCACTGGACCGGACGCGAGCCCCGTGAGCAGGCCGTCGACGCCGACCCCGGGGCCACCGACACCGTGATCGCGCACCCCGTCTACGGCACCCTCGGCTGGCTCGCGGTGGTCGACCCGGGCAGGCGGACCGACGCGGCGGTCCGCGAGCTGCTGGGCAGGGCCCACCGCCTCGCGCGCTCGCGCCACGAACGGCGCGGCGGGTCGGCGTCGGGCTGACGGGAGGTCCCCGGGCATCGGAGGGCCGGACCGGCCGTGGTTACCATGGCGCATGGCCAGCGAGACCCCCGCGGCGGCGCGGCACCGCCGCGAACAGCTCCGCGACTTCCTGCGCACCCGACGGGCGCGGCTCACCCCCGGCGACGTCGGCATGGCCGAGGGCGGCAGGCGCCGGACACCGGGCCTGCGGCGCGAGGAGGTCGCCGTGCTGGCCGGGGTCGGCGTCTCCTGGTACACCTGGCTCGAACAGGGCCGCGACATCAACGCCTCGGCCGAGGTGCTCGACGCGATCAGCCGGGCGCTGCGCCTGACCGGGCCCGAGCGCGCGCACCTGTACGTGCTGGCCGGCCTCAACCCGCCTCGGCCCGGCGGGGCGCGCGACGCCCCGGTCACCCCGGAGCTGCGGAACCTGATCGACGCGTGGACGCCGCGGCCCGCGATGCTGCGGGACCGGTACTGGCACCTGCTCGCGGTCAACGACGCGGCGCGGACGGTGTTCGGCTACGGCGACACCGACCACAACTGCCTCGTCACGTTCTTCACCAACGCCCGGTACCGCGACCTGCACGTCCACTGGGCCTCCGTCGCGCCGGACGTCGTCGCCGCCTTCCGCGCCGACGCGGCGCACTTCCCCGACGACCCGGAGTTCGCCCGGGTGGTCGAGGACCTCAGCGCCGTGAGCCCCGAGTTCGCCCGGCTGTGGGCCCGCCACGACGTGGGCGACCACCTCCAGGCGGTGAAGGCGGTCCTGCACCCCGAGGCGGGCGACCTGGTCTTCGACAAGACGGTCCTGACGGTGGCCGACCGTCCGGACTGGCACCTGGAGCTGTACAACCCGCGTCCCGGCACCGGGACCGGGGACCGGCTCGAACGGCTGACGCGCGTCCGGATCGACGCCCCGGCCTGACCGCGCGCCGAACCTGGTGGTGCCACTCCCCGGATGGACGCGCACTGTCGGGGCCGGGTGCCGGCTGGGACGTTGGTGCCATGACACACGGCACTTCACGGTTCGACGACAGGACCGCACTCATCACCGGCGGCACGAGCGGCATGGGACTGGCCACCGCGCGAAGGCTGCTCTCCGAGGGCGCGCGGGTGGTCGTCACCGGGCGCGACAAGAACCGGCTGGACGCCGCGGTCGAGGACCTGGGCGGCGGGGACCGCCTCCTCGCGGTACGCGGTGACGCGGCGAGCCTCACCGACCTCGACGCGCTGGCGGAGCGCGTCCAGGACCGCTACGGGCGGCTGGACGTGGTCTTCGCCAACGCGGGCGTCGCCTCCTTCCAGCCCAGTGGGGACGTCACCGAGGCCGAGTTCGACCGCCTCGTGGACATCAACTTCAAGGGGGTGTTCTTCACCGTCCAAAAGGCGCTTCCGCTGCTGTCCGACCACGCGGCGATCGTGATCAACGCGTCGTGGACGCTGCACCGGGGCATGCCCGGAGCCGCCCTGTACGCGGCGACCAAGGCCGCGGTGCACAACCTGGCGCACACCCTCGCGGCGGAACTGGGGCCGAGGGGGATCCGGGTCAACTCGGTGAGCCCCGGCTACATCGAGACCCCGATGTTCCACTCCGCCCTCTCCGCCGGGGAGAGGGACACCGTCACCGCCGACGTGGTGGCGGGACGCCTCGGTACCGCCGACGACGTCGCGGGCGCCGTCGCCTTCCTCGCCTCCGACGAGGCGGCCTACGTCAACGGGCAGGACCTGGTCATCGACGGCGGCCTGGTCGCCGCCATCCCCGGAGCGATGGGGTAGCAAAGGCCCGGGGAACACGTGCCCCCGAATCGACCTGCCCTCGGGCGTGTCGACCTGCCCTGGGCGATCACACGGTGCGATCTGACATTCCTGCGCGTGAAGATGATTGGGAGCAAATATCACGGGCAGGTAACGGACTACGGCGCTCTCCTGGCGTCGGACGCGGTTCCCCCCGGGGAGCCGCGGGCCCCACACGGCTTCCGGGCTCTCCTCCCGGAGCCGTCCCCTCCGTACAGGAGGGGGTTGTGGTGGGGTGTCTGTGTGCCGAAGGGGTTCCCGGGTTCCCGATCTGCGGGGGCGGTCGGGAAACCGGGAACCTCAACGGATGGCGTTCCAGGCGCGGCCCCGTCCCGTGAGCGCCCGCCCGCGCCCCCGAGACGGCGTGCGGGCGGGGAGCGGAGCCGCGAGATCCGGTTCGTGCGTCAGACGGTGCGCTCGTCGACGCCGATGGCGCCGACCCCGCTACTGTGCCAGGCACACTGGCCCCTGGACTCGCCGGACCTCCCCGGAGCCACTGTGGCCCAGTTGCCGTTCACGTCCGGAGCCCAGCCGCACACGACGACCGCACGGAACCTCATGGTGCGGTCGGTGGGGTTGGTGCAGAAGGCGATACCCAGGTGGTCGTCGTTGTGGTGCGTGAAGGTGTCGCAGTCCAACACCAGCGCGGAGGCCGGGACGGGCGTGAGGACGGTGCCGAGGACGACGGCCGCGGCGCCGGTCGCGAGGGCGCGCCTCAGGCCGGAGAAACGGGACATGTGCTTCCTTACGGGAAAAATGGAACTCAGGGTGCCACGATCGCTACCCAACGTGGCAGTTCCTGGTGTTTCCTCGTCACAGCTCCCGGAATCCTCGCCTCCGGTCTTTTCCCGTACCTGGCCAGCCAGGTTCCTCCGCCGCCCGGCGGGGAACCCGGCACGCGGACATGAGGGGTGGCCGTGGGGCGCCCCCACGGCCACCGCGGCTTTCCACCGTCGCCGTCTCAGAAGCGGTCGAGCAGCTGGGCACAGCGGATCAGGCCCAGGTGCGAGTACGCCTGCGGGTGGTTGCCCAGGGCGCGCTCGGTGACCGGGTCGAACTCCTCCGGGATGAGCCCGGTCGGTCCGGCGCAGTCCACCAGGTGCTTGAACAGCTCCTCGGCCTCCGCGCGGCGCCCGGTCAGCAGGTACGCCTCGATCAGCCACGTCGTGCACAGGTGGAAGCCGCCCTCACCGCCGGGCAGGCCGTCGTCGCGGTGGTAGCGGTAGACCGTCGGGCCGCTGCGCAGTTCCGCCTCCACGGCCGTCACGGTGGCCTGGAAGCGCTCGTCGGCCGGGTCGATCAGTCCGGACAGGCCGATGTGCAGCGACGCCGCGTCCAGGTCGGTGCCGTCGTAGGCGGTCGTGAAGGCCTGCGCCTGCTCGTTCCAGCCCCTCTCCAGCACCTCGGCGGCGATGTCCTCGCGCAGTCCCCGCCAGGACGGGTCCACCTCGCGGCCGTACCGCCCGGCCAGGGTGACGGCGCGGTCCAGGGTCACCCAGCACATCACCTTGGAGTAGACGCGCTGACGGGGCTCGTCGCGCTCCTCCCAGATGCCGTGGTCGGGCTCGTGCCAGCGGCGGGCGACGGCCTCGGCCATCGACCGCACCAGGTCCCAGTCGCGGTCGGCGAGCGTGCCGCGCACCGACGACAGCTGCGCGATCAGCTCCACGACGGGGCCGAACACGTCCAGCTGCACCTGGTGGTCGGCCAGGTTGCCGATCCGGACCGGCCGCGAGCCCGCGTACCCGGACAGCGACTCCACGACCTCCTCCGGACGCAGGTCGGTGCCCCGCAGCGAGTACAGCGGGCGCAGCATCTCCGGGCCGGGCAGCGAGTCCACGACCCGGTGCACCCAGTCCAGGAAGTCCTCGGCCTCGGCGGTCGAGCCCAGGGAGACCAGCGACTGCACGGTCAGGGCACCGTCGCGCAGCCAGCAGTACCGGTAGTCCCAGTTGCGGACTCCGCCGATCTCCTCGGGCAGCGACGTGGTCGCGGCGGCCATCACACCGCCGGACGGGGTGCACAGCCCGCGCAGGGTGAGGGCGGAGCGCGCCGCGAGCTGCTGGGCGGTGTCGGGCAGGGTGAGGCCGTCGAGCCAGGTCGACCAGTGCTCGTCGGCCATCCGCCGGCGCTCGGACTCGGGCAGGGTTCCGGGCACGAGGGAGTCGGTGCCGCAGCGCAGCTCCAGCACCACCGGCCGTTCCGAGGACGGGTGGACGACCGCGCGGGCGACGTCGGCGACGCCGTCGTGCTCGACCTCCCAGTCCACTCCCGGCGAGTACAGCGCCATCGGGAAGTCGGCGCCCTCCACGAGCAGGCCGTTCTCCCGGCGGGTGATGCGCACGGGCGCGCGGCCGAAGTCGGGGCGGGGCGCGAACTCGACGGTCGCCGGGGTGACGCCGCCGATCACCCGGACGAGGTCGGTACGGCCCCGCGTCGTGCCGTGGGCGAGGTAGTCGGTGACGTCCATGCGCGACCAGCGGGTGCGCACGGTCATGGTGCCGGGCAGGTAGCGCTGGCCCAGCGGCAGGCCGCCGTGGGCGGGGGAGACGGCGAACACGCCCGCCTGCCGACCGCCCAGGACCTCGGCGAACAGGGCGCCGGAGTCGGGCTCGGGGTGGCAGAACCAGAGCAGGCGCGCGTCCGGGCCGACAAGGGCGACCGAGCTCTGGTTGGAGAGCATCGACATGCGCTCGATGGGGGTGGGGCGCTCGCCGAAGACCCAGGAGCGGCGCTCGGTGGCCAGCACGGACAGCAGGGACGCGGCGGTCGGGGTGTCGGGCACGCGGTGGGCGGCCACGGTGGGCTCCTCGCCGACCCGCACGCCGGCGTCGGCGCCGGTCAGCCGCATGAAGACGGGCTCCTCGCCGTCACCGCCGCCGATGTAGAGGATGGCACCCGCCTCGACCTGCTCGCGGAGCAGCTCCAGGGCGGCGGCCTTGTCCGAGGGCGGGGCGCCGGGCCCGGTCGCGGTGTGTCCGGGGTCGATCGTCAGGTCGGTGTCGAACTCGGTCCCGTGCGCGCCCACCAGGCGCACCTCGGCGGGCAGGCGCGAGAGCGCGGCCAGGTCCCGCAGGGGGCGGGCGGAGATGACCGCGCACACGGTGCCGGGCAGGTCCGCCAGGTCGCGCAGCGCGCGCAGCGCCTCGGGCAGCGGCCGCCCGTGCGCGGGGTCGACCGGGGCGAGGGCGCCGTCGTAGTCGCAGGCGACGAGCAGCCGCGAGGTCCGGGCCAGGGCGGAGACACGCTGCCTGACGTCCACGGGCATGGCCGCCGGAACGGTGCTCTCCGGGAATCCCGGAACCGCCTCGACCGCTTGGGTGAGCGTCACGTTGCCTCCTCCGTCGGTCCACAGTGACCTGGGGAAATAGGGTGATCTGTACGATTCCGCGCGCATGATGCTGGTTCACACTGATAACGGGTGCGGGAAGAGTGGTCCCAGGGCTTGTGGCACGGGATGGGACTTCGGGGGATGTGGGGAGAGTCCCTCAGGGACTTTTCACGTGTATGCGGGTAAATAGGTCACGCCAGACGCAAAGAACCGGTCCGCAAGAAGTCAACGCGAGACTACCCCCGCCCCGCCCGTACCTGCGACACCAGCTTCCGGTGATGCAGGTCACGAATCGGCTGCAAAAGCACAGGAAAGCCGCGTCCTGCGGTCCGAGCGATCCCGCGATCACCCGCTGTCGCGAGGATCCGGGCGTGTACGGCCCGGAAGGTCCTCCTCCGGCCGTCCCCGGCGCAGGGGACGTGCCATGAAGCACATGGTGCGGGTGCCGACCGGACGGGCACCGGTGCGCCGGCCGGAGGCGTCGCGTGTGCGACCCGCGGCTGGCACGGTCTCCGCGGCCCCCGCCGACCCCGCCGACCTCAGCGTCGTCCGTCGCCGTCCGTGCGTGACGTGGGGCCGTGGCCGTGCGGACACCCGGTTCGCCGCCCCGGACGTGGAGGGGCCCGCCACGTGGAGTGGCGGGCCCGGTGGCTGGGAGGGGTCCGGCGGGGTGGGGCCGGAAGGGCTCAGGTGGTCTTCTCGGGCTTGCGCAGGTGGTGGACCCACGCGGGCGGGATGTTGGCGAACACCTTCTCGGAGCCGATGCCGTACCGGTCGATCCGGTCCTGCACCAGCCAGCTCGTACGCGCCTGGCGCAGGTAGTCCTCGCGGCGGGCGATGACGGCCTTGACCTCCTTGGTGTAGAGGTAGCCGTAGAAGGACAGGGTCCCGCCCGGTTCGAGCACCTCGAAGTAGTAGTCGAGGATCTCCCGGACGGTGTCGACGTCGAAGTTCGCGAACGGCAGGCCCGACACGATCACGTCGTAGGAGCGGTCGGTGCCCATGTCGTTGACGAGCTTGGCGTGCACCCTGACGCGGTCGGAGACCCCGGACATGACCGGGTCCGTCTCCATCAGGCCCTCGACGTAGGCGGCGAACTCGGGGTTGGCCTCGACGAGGTCGGCGGTGTCCCCGGGACGCATCGCCGCGGCGATCCCGCGGCTGATCGCGCCGGTGCCCGCGCCCGCCTCCAGGATGCGCAGCGGCCGGTCGGGTTCGGGTCGCCGCCGGACGTACTCGGCCATCGCGTGGGCCAGGGCACCGCTGCTGGGAACGATGGAACCGGTGGCGTGGAAGGTCCGCAGCGCCTGGCTGAAGAACAGCCGTGTGTCACGCAGGCGCTCGTCCAACCTCAGGGAGGAGAAGGGTCCGGTGGGACTGTGTGTCTCGGACATACCCGAACGCTAACGCCTCGGCCCCCTCCAGTGGAGGCGGCGCGGCCGACACATCGGGAAAAGACGGACCGGAACGGCCGTGGACGGGCCCGCCCCGGAACCCGGAGCCCTCGGGGATCCGCCTCCGCGACGCCCTACTCTGGGGATATGAGCGAAGCGGCCGGCACCTCCGAGACCTCCGACCACACCCGGACCGCGCTGGTCACCGGCGCCTCCACCGGGATCGGCGAGGAGTACGCCCGCAGGCTCGCCGAGCGCGGCTACTCCCTGGTCCTGGTGGCCCGCCGGGGCAAGGCGCTCGAAGCCCTCGCCGAGGAGCTCCGCCTCCGCTACGGGACCCGTGCCCGCTCCCTGCCCGCCGACCTCGGCACCGACGAGGGCCTCTCCCGGGTCGTCGAGCGCCTGTCGGCCGACGGCAGCGGCGCCGACGCCCCCGTCGACCTGCTCGTCAACAACGCCGGACGCGGTGACGGAGGCCCCTTCACGGAGCAGGACCCCGCCGAGATCGACGCCATGCTCGACCTCAACGTGCGCGCGGTCATCCAGCTGGCGCGTGCCGTCCTGCCGGTGCAGATCGCCCGCAGGAAGGCGGGGCTGGACCGGGCCAGCAGGCTCGGCGTCATCAACCTCTCCTCCGTCGCGGGCGAGGTCACCGCCAACCCCGGCGGATCGGTGTACGGCGCCGGGAAGAAGTTCGTCAGCCTGTGGAGCGAGAGCGTCGCCGCCGAGGTCTCCGAGCACGGCGTGCACGTCACCGCCGTCCTGCCCGGCTTCGTGCGCACCGACATGACCCGCAGGGTCCAGGAGAGCGGCCTGCCCGCGTTCGCGTTCGTCTCCAAGGACCAGGTCGTCCGCGAGTCCCTCGCCGCCTGGGCCGCCGGACGCCCCAGCGTCGTCCCCGGCGCCCAGTACAAGGCCGCCACGGGCATCCTGCGCCTCCTGCCCAAGCCGATCGTGCGCGCCGCCGCGCGCAGGGTCCGGTGAGGCCGGGGACCCGCGACGCCCCGGCGCGGTGTGGCGCATTCCGCTGACCACATGCTGAGACACCCCCGGGTCGGTGCGGCATCGGGACGCCGGACCGCCTACGCTGGTAGCGCATCTGTCGGTCGAGGAAAGACACCATGAAGACCTTCGAAGAGCTCTTCGCCGAGCTGTCCGAGAAGGCGCGCTCCCGCCCCGAGGGGTCCGGGACCGTCGCCCAGCTCGACGCCGGTGTCCATGCCATCGGCAAGAAGGTCGTCGAGGAGGCCGCCGAGGTCTGGATGGCCGCCGAGTACGAGTCGGACGAGCAGGCAGCCGAAGAGATCTCCCAGCTCCTCTACCACCTCCAGGTCCTGATGCTGGCGCGCGGGCTGCGCCTCGAGGACGTCTACAAGCATCTGTAGGTCGGCGCGCGCCCCGCGCGTACCGGCCCCTGACGGACGTCCCCGTAACCAAAGCCACAGAAAGCCGTGAACATGCCCGACATGCTGAGAATCGCCGTGCCCAACAAGGGCCAGCTCTCCGAACCCGCCGTGGAGATGCTGCGCGAGGCCGGCTACCGGCAGCGCAAGAGCAGCCGCGACCTGGTCATGGTCGACCCCGACAACGACACCGAGTTCTTCTTCCTGCGCCCCAAGGACATCGCCGTCTACGTCGGTGAGGGCATCCTCCAGGCCGGGATCACCGGCCGCGACATGCTGCTCGACTCCGGCGCGCCCGTGGACGAGGTCCTCCCGCTGGGCTTCGGCGGATCCACCTTCCGCTTCGCCGCCCCCGGCGGCGCGGACATGAAGGTGTCCGACCTCAACGGCAAGCGGATCGCCACGTCCTTCGACGGGCTCCTGCGCTCCTACCTGGAGCGGGAGGGCGTCGACGCCCGCGTCATCCACCTGGACGGCGCGGTCGAGAGCTCCGTCAAGCTCGGCGTGGCCGACGCCGTCGCCGACGTGGTCTCCACCGGGACCACCCTGCGCCAGGCGGGCATGGAGACCTTCGGCGAGCCGATCCTGGTCTCCGAGGCGGTCGTCATCCGGCCCACCGGCGCCGAGGACGACGCCCAGATCGAGACGCTGCTGCGCCGTCTGCGCGGTGTCCTGGTCGCGCGCGACTACGTGATGATGGACTACGACGTGCACGCCGAGCGCCTGGAGGCGGCGGTCGCGCTCACCCCGGGCATGGAGGGGCCGACGGTCTCCCCGCTGCACCGCGAGGGCTGGGTCGCGGTCCGGTCGATGGTGCCGCGCAAGGACGCCCAGCGCATCATGGACGACCTGTGGCAGCTCGGCGCCCGCGCCATCCTGGTCACCGACATCTACGCCTGCCGCCTTTAGCGGCGTCGGCCGACGGGTGGGTGCCGAGGCGCCCACCCGTCCCCCGGCTGCGGGGGGACGGGTGAACCGGGGAACCCTACTCCGTCGGGCGCATCCCGACGGACATCTCCACATCGGTGCCGTGCTCCATCTGCCGCAGGGTTCCCACGTCGGCGTACATGCCCTCGACCTCATGCCTGAGCAGGTGGGAGAGCGCCAGGGTGAAGCCGCCCAGGGTCTCCGGTCCGGGCATCGACAGCCAGACCTCGGTCCCCTCCCCGTACTCCCTCAGCTCCACGTCCCCGGGCAGCGGGGACGCCGGTCCCTCCTCCGCCGCGACCGGGACGCACACCCGGTACGCCGCGCCTCCCGGCGTCGGCTCCAGGGTCTTCCACCACCGGCCGTCGGTGCTCCATCCACGCTCCTCGGCCGCGTCGGCGAGCCGTTCCACCAGGGCGCGGACCTCGGCGAGAGCGCGGTCCAGGACGAAGTCCTCGCCCGACACCGAGGTCGTCCCCGTGAGCGCCGTCCGCGCCGGCCTGGGCCGGACCCGCACCCGCGGCTCCCACGCCAGGGCCGCTGAGGCCTCCTCCAGGGCGCGGTCCTGCGCCTCGCGCTCGCGCCGCAGATCCTCGGCGTGCCGGCGCAGTACCTCCGGGGCCAGCCCGGGGTCGTCCACCACGCGCCGGACGGTGTCCAGGCCCATACCCGTGCGGCGCAGGGTGGCGATCCGTCCGGCGCGTTCGATCTGGTCGACGGTGTACCAGCGGAACTGCGTCTCCTCGTCCACGCGGGCCGGGACCAACAGCCCGAGGGAGTGGTAGTGGCGCAGTGCCTTGTGCGAGAGGCCGGTGAGCTCGCTGAAGGAGCCGATGGGAAGCATGGTTCCACTGTGGATGCTCCCCCGAGGGGAGGGGCAAACGGGTGCCCGCCCCGAGCCGTCCGGTCAGTCGTCCCCGGCGCTCCGGCGCGCCTGGAGCGCGGCCCAGACGAACGGGATCTGGAGCGGCACGCGGCCCCAGGCGAGGACCCGGTTGTCGGCCAGGCCCGGGAGCCTGCCCGTACCCGAGTCGAGGGCCATCCGGACGTTGGCGGGCCACACGGCGAGCAGCAGCGCCGCGCTCGCCGGACCGGCCCACGTCCTGCGCGTCAGCAGGCCCGCTCCGCAGACGAGCTCCGCCACACCGCTGCCGTGGACTCACGCGCGCGGTGCCGGGAGGCCGCGGGGCATGATCGCCTGGAAGGGCCCGGGCGCCGCGAAGTGCAGCACGCCCGACACCATGAACAGGCCGCCGAGTGCGTAGGGGGCGGCCTTCCCCACCCGGCCGGGCCGTGCGCCGCGCTTGTGTCCCAGGGCCTTCATGGATCACTCCTCCCGTGGTGGCCCTCAGCCTACTCTCCAGTAACCCCGTGGTCGGCGGCGCTCCCCGGACAGGAGGGCCGCGCCGGGCCCCGTCCGCCCGGATGTGCGGGCACAATGTGGGAATGGACCAGCCAACCCAGGACACCGCCCTTGAACCCCACGCGCCCGAGGGGGAGACGGTCACGCTGGCCAGGGTGACCGGGGAGACCGGCGGCGACCTCGTGCTGCGCCGGTCGGGCGCGCACTACGAGATCTACAGCAACGGGCTGTTCCTCATGGACACCCGCGACGGGACGTCCGAGCGCGAGATGGTGCGCGCGAGCCTCGCCGCGCTCCCCGCGGGCCGCTCCCGCTCCCGCGTGCTCATCGGCGGGCTGGGCGTGGGCTTCTCCGCCCGTGAGGCGCTGGACCACTCCAGGGTGTCGGTGGTGGACGTGGTGGAGCTCGAACCCCACGTGATCGCCTGGCACGACGGCGAACTGGGCGAGGCCGCCGAGTACGTGCACCGGGACCCGCGCTGCCGGGTGCTCAACACCGACATCGTGGCGTGGCTGGAGGAGGCCGCCTCCGCGGACGACCCCGTCCGCTACGACGTGATCTGCCTGGACACCGACAACGGGCCCGACTGGACGGTGGTGGAGAACAACAACCGCCTCTACGAGGCGTCGGGGCTGGACCGGCTCACCCGCCTGCTCACCCCCGGCGGGGTGCTGGCCTTCTGGAGCGCCAACGCGGTGCCCGCCTTCGAGGAGTCGTTGCGCGGGCGGTTCGCGTCGGTGGAGGTCATCGAGGTCCCGGTCGCCCGGGGCGTGCCCGACACCGTCTACCTGGCGCGCGAGCCGCGCTGACGCGGCCGGTGCCGCGCGGCGCCGGCCGCAGGCGGCACCTCAGGCGGTCCCGCCGGGGCTCAGTCCCTGCCGTCGGACATGTACCGGGTGAACTCGTCCAGGGTGATCAGCCCGTCGCCGTCCTCGTCCATGGCGGCGATCGCCCCCAGGGCCTGGTCCTCGGTGCAGCTGTCCCCCAGACGGTGCATCAGGTCGGCGTACTCCTGGGCGGAGATGCGCCCGTCGCTGTCGGCGTCGACGAAGGCGAAGGTCGTCGCGTACTCGTTGGTGTCGGGCATCTGCTGTCCGTTTCCAGGGAATCGGGGGTGCGGGACTCGGCGAAAGGCTACCGGGGACGTGCCGGTTCGGGAAGCGGCGGGAGGGGCCGCGGACGCGGAAGGGGCCGCGCGTCCGGTGGATCCCCCCGGTGCGCGGCCCCTTCGGGGCACCGATCCCCGACGAACGCTCAGCGCGTCCCCCGCGAGCCGATCCACCGAGCGAGCACGGTGAACAGCAGGACCAGCACGAACAGGCAGAGGGCGGCCCCCCAGGCGCGGTCGATACCGGCCTCGAAGGGCTGCGTGGCGCCCCGGTACAGCTGCATCGGCACGGCGCCCTGCGCCTCGCCCTGGAAGGCGGTCACGACCAGGCCGGATCCGAACGCGGTCAGCAGCAGCGGCGCGGTCTCGCCGATGCCGCGGGCGACGGCCAGCATCGAGCCGGTGGCCAGGCCGGGAGCGGCCGCGGGCAGCACCGTGTGCATGATGGTCTGCCACTTGCGCGCGCCCAGGCCGTAGCTGGCGTTGCGCATCTCCTCGGGGACCAGCCGCAGCATCTCCTCCGCCGACCGCGTCACGATCGGCAGCATCATCACCCCGATCGCCACCGCGCCCGCGAAGGTACCGAAGCCCATGCCGCCCCAGCCGATCACCAGCAGGCCGTACACGAACAGACCGACGAAGATCGAGGGGATACCCGTCATCACGTCGGTGAAGAAGCGGATCGCCGAGGTCAGGCGGTTGGGCCCGTACTCCACGACGTAGACCGCCGTGGCGATGCCGAGCGGAATCGACATCAGGATCGACAACGCCATGATGTAGAGCGTGCCGAAGAACCCGGCCGCGTACCCGCCGCCCTCGCGCCGCGGCGGGGGCTCGGTCTCGGTGAAGAACTCCAGGCTGACCACGCCGATGCCGCGCCGGGTGACCTCGAAGATGATGAGGATCAGCGGGATCATCGCCAGGACCATCGCGGCGGTCAGCAGCACCGACGCGGAACGGTCCTTGAGCCTGCGGTAGCCGGAGCCGGGCGGGCGCTGGCTCAGCGGGGTGTGCTGTGCGGACGGGGGAGTGGTGGTTGCGGTGCTCATACGGCGGCGTCTCCCGTGAACTGCCCCAGGCGCCAGACGACGACGCGGGCCAGGATGTTGACGATCATCGTGACCAGGAACAAGGCGACACCGATCGCCATCAGGGCGATGCGGCTCTCCGGCGAGGACTCGCCGAAGGTCGCGGCGATGTGCGACGCCATGCTGCTGCCGGTGCCGAACAGGCTGGCGCCCCAGGACTGGGAGCCGCCGATCAGCATCAGCACGGCGATGGTCTCGCCCAGGGCGCGGCCCAGGCCCAGCATGGCGGCGGCCACGATCCCGGAGAAGCTGGCGGGCAGGATCACCTTGGTGATGACCTCCCACCGGGTGGAGCCCAGGGCGTAGGCGGCCATCTGCTGCTCGACCGGCTGGACGGCGATGACCTCGCGGATGATCGCCGTCATGATCGGCAGGATCATGATGGCCAGCACGATTCCGGCGGGCAGGTAGCCGACGCCGCGCACCGGGCCCTCGAAGAGGAAGAACCAGCCCAGGATGCTCTCGAGCCAGGTGAAGAAGGGGCGCAGCACGGTCGGCAGGAACCAGTGCAGGCCCCAGAGGCCGAAGATGACGCTCGGCACCGCCGCGAGCAGCTCGACCGTGTAGGACAGCGGCTTGGCGAGGCGGCGCGGGGCCAGGTGGGTCAGGTAGACGGCGACCATGATCGACAGGGGCAGCGCGATGGCGATCGCGATGACCGCGGTGACCATGGTCCCGTAGATGAACGGCCAGGCGCCGTAGGTACCGGTGATCTCGGTACGGGAGCGGCCGGGGTTCCAGGTCTCCCCGAAGAGGAAGCCGAAGAAGCCCTCCTTGGCGAAGACCGGCCAGGCCTCGCTGGTGGTCCGGATGACCATCAGGGCCAGGATGACCAGCACGGTGGTGCCGCAGGCCGCGACGACCCACTTGAAGATCGGGTCGGCCAGACGCCCCTTGCCGGACCGCAGCGTCCCCCGCCGGGGGTCCTCGGGGGCCTGCGGGGCCTCACGGGCCTCGGTGGACATGTGCTTCTCCTCTGTGGCTTTCGTGGGGAGTGGAGAGCGTCCCGCCCCGGGGCGGGGGCGGAAGGGGTCGAAGGGAAGGGCGTGCGGGGCCGGGAACCCTCCCCGGCCCCGCAGGGGCGTCTACTCGCCCGCGTCGGCCTCGGCGTCGCCGCCGGCGTCGTTCTGGGAGTTGGTCTTCTCCAGCTCGGCGATGACACGGTCGGTCAGGCCCTCGCCCAGGGGCGCGTAGCCCAGGTCACCGGCCACCTCGCGGGCACCCTCGTCGGTCAGGGCCCAGGTCCAGAAGTCGATGATGGCGTCGGCGCTGGCCTGCTCGTAGCCGCAGGTGTAGGTGAAGATCCAGTTCGAACCGGCGATCGGGTAGCCCTCGCCGCCGATGTCGTCGATGGCGAACTGGAAGTTGTCGGGAACCTCGGCCTCCTCGGAGGCGGCGATGGTCGCGTCCAGGGTCGGCTCGATCGGGTTGCCGTCCTCGTTGACGATGCTGGCGACGGACAGGTCCGCCTCCTGCGCGAAGGACTGGTTGACGTAGCCCAGGCCGCCCGGGTTCTGGGTGATGCCCTGGGCGACGCCGTCGTTCTGCTGGCCGCCGACCAGGCCCTCGGCCCACTCGAGCTCCTTGCCCTCGCCGTACTTGTCGGCCCAGGAGTCGACCTCGGTGGACAGGTAGTGCGAGAACACGTAGGTGGTACCGGAGCTGTCGGACCGGTGCACCGGGATGATCTCGTCGCTCGGCAGCTCCAGGTCCGGGTTGAGATCGGCGATGGCCGGGTCGTCGAAGGTCGTGATCTCGCGGTCGTAGATGCCCGCGATGGTCTCGGCGTCCAGGACGAGGCCGTCCAGGTCGGGGTTGTTGAAGGCGATGACGACCGCGCCGAACACGACGGGGAACTGCACCGCCTCGCAGCCGCGGTTCTCGGCCGCCGTGGCGAGGTCCTCCTCGGACAGGTACTGCTCGGAGGAGCCGAAGTCGACGGTCTGCTCCAGGAACTGCTCGACGCCGGCGCCGGAGCCCACGCTCTGGTAGTTGACGCTGACGCCGGGCTGGACCTCGTTGGAGTAGGTGTAGATCCAGTCCTGGAAGAGGGGGTCGGGGAAGCTGGCCCCGGCGCCGGTCAGGGAGGCGCTGAGGTCGCCGCCCTCGCCACCGGAGCCGTTGCCGCCGTCGTCGCCGCCGCTGCTGCACGCCGCCGCGAGCAGGGGGATGGCCGCCAGGACGGCGAGCTTGGAACGCCCGTTGCGCATGTCGTAGTTCTCCTCGTTGAATCACCGCTGTCGGGGCTGACGTAAAACGACAGTAAGTGCGCAGGAAGACGTGGTGACATCGAAATGGAGGCGCGCCGGTATAAGCCGGGTGAATGCGAAGTGAATGGCGGTAACCATTGGATAACGGTAGCGTGTTTCCGGCCCCGTCCGGTTCTGTCATGTGATCCGGACCCACGGTGATGACCTGCGGGTATGCTTGTCCCCTCGGCGGGGATCGTGGTTGTCTTCCGGCAATGAATATGACGGGGCGGATTGTCCGGTGGTTCACTTTGGCGTTCGTCGGAATGCGAGGTGACGCCAACATGAACAACGGGCCTCACCGGCGTCGGCCGGAAGACCCTGGGCGATAATTGCCCGCCCTTCTCCTTCGTGTTCTCCCTCCGGTTCAGGAACCGTTCGCGGTGTCCAGGCGGTAACCGATGCCGCGGACCGTGTGGATGAATCTGGGCTGGGCCTCGGAGTCGCCCAGCTTGTGCCGCAGGCGCCGGATGTGGACGGCGATCGTGTTGTTGACCGGGGGAAGCGGCTTGTGCCAGACCTCGGTCCACAGCTCCTCGCGGCTGACCACCCTGCCGCTGTGCCTGAGCAGGAAGTCCATGATCCCGAACTCCCGCAGGGCCAGGTTGACCGGGTTGCCGTCCACGAACAGGCGGTGCCCCAGGGCGTCCAGCTCCAGCGCCCCCGAGCGCAGCGCGGCGGGAGAGGCGGGGCCGTGGGGGCCGCCGCCGTCCGCGCCCGGCAGGGAGCCGCGCAGCAGGGCCGCCAGTTCCGGTATCCGGTAGGGGCGGCTGACGCAGGCGGTGGCCCCCACGGCCAGCGCACGCATCGCCCGCTGGGAGTCGCCGGGGCCCACCCCGATGAGGATGGGGATCTCCGTCGCCCGCCGCGTCACCCGCACCAGCGTCTCCAGATCCACCTCGGGCGGGTCCGCGCTGGTCACCAGGGTGTCCGGCCGCATCATCCCCACCCGCAGCAGCGCCTCGGCGCCGTCCACGCACACCGTGATGTCCACGTCGTGCCCGCTCAGCGACAGCACCAGCTGGTGCGACTGCTCGGACTCCGGCTCCACAAGCAGCACGCGGAGCGGTCCGTCCGACCGTTCCGTGCGCTCCACCGCTTCGTCCTCGACCGGGGTGCTCGGGAACGGGACTGCGGTGGAGGATGTGAGCGCGGGCATGGGAGGTCCACTTCGTCTAAGGAGCGGGAGGGAAGGGTCCCGGTCCGCTCAGCGGAGCGAGTCAGCGGGCGGTTGGGCCGAAGCGGCCCCGCCGTCAGCGGCCACACCTGGTCAGCGGGGCGAGCCGGTGGCGGTTGGGCCGAAGCGGCCCCGCCGTCAGCGGCCACACCTGGTCAGCGGGGCGAGCCGGTGGCGGTTTAGCCGAAGCGGCCCCACCATCAGCGGCCACACCTGGTCAGCGGGGCGAGCCGGTGGCGGTTTAGCCGAAGCGGCCCCACCATCAGCGGCCACACCTGGTCAGCGGGGCGAGCCGGTAGCGGTTTAGCCGAAGCGGCCCCACCATCAGCGGCCACACCTGGTCAGCGGGGCGAGCCGGTGGCGGTTTAGCCGAAGCGGCCGCTGATATAGTCCTCGGTCCTCTGGTCGGAGGGCTTGCTGAAGATCGTCGCGGTCTCGTCGAACTCCACCAGGCTGCCGTAGCGCTCACCCGAGTCGTCCACACCGGCGGTGAAGAACGCCGTGCGGTCGGACACGCGCGCCGCCTGCTGCATGTTGTGGGTGACGATGACGATGGTGTACTCGCTGGCCAGCTCGTACATCAGGTCCTCGATCTTGAGGGTCGCGATGGGGTCGAGCGCCGAGCACGGCTCGTCCATCAGGATCACCTCGGGGTTGACCGCGATGGTGCGCGCGATGCAGAGCCGCTGCTGCTGACCGCCGGACAGGGCGAACGCGCTCTCCTTGAGCTTGTCCTTGACCTCGTCCCACAGGGCGGCCTTGGTCAGCGTCTCCTCGACCAGGTCGTCCATGTTGCCGCGGACACCGTTGATCTTCGGGCCGTAGGCCACGTTGTCGTAGATCGACTTGGGGAACGGGTTGGGCTTCTGGAAGACCATGCCGATCCGGCGGCGCACCTCGATGGGGTCCACCTCGGGGGCGTACAGGTCCTCGCCGTGGTAGGTCACCCTGCCCTCGATGCGAGCACCGGGGATGAGGTCGTTCATGCGGTTGAGGGTGCGCAGGACGGTGCTCTTGCCGCATCCGGAGGGGCCGATCATCGCGGTGATCTGACGGGGGCCCACCTTCAGGTTCACGTCGCGTACGGCCTTGTTGTCGCCGTAGTAGATGGAGAGTCCGGAGACGTCGAAGACGGGGTCGCCGAGGCCGGGGACCTCGCGGTTGTACCGGACGGTGTCGGGGGCGACGCCGCGACCGGTCTCGGTGCCGCGAGGGGAGGCGGTGTTGCTGACAGACATGGGGCCACTTCCGGGTCGGAACGTGCATGCGCGAAGAAGAGGAGCGGCCGGAGCCGCGGAGCGCGGTCGAACCCATGCAAATATGTCCGCATGAAGCGCGGGTGAACGAACCCCGTGACCGAGGTGAACGTGGGCGGTGAACTCGGAGGACCCGTGCGCGCCGGGCGTGTTCCTCCCGTCACCGAAGGAGGTCGGAAGGGGATGTGCCGTCCCGTGCCGGTGCCGACCAGACCGCCCGGGAACCTCCCCGGCCCCTCCCAGCAGGGAAGGGAAGGGGCGGCCGGACAGGTGACCGGGTCCGAACCCGTTGGTGACCTTACGTCCCGTTCGGTTGGGTTTCGCGCTCCTCGCCGGAGCGGGCTACGGGGCCGGTGTCCGTGCGTCCGGCCCCGGACGCACGAGTGCCCCGCACACCCCGCCGCGGCGGGGTGTGCGGGGCACTCGGGACGCGGACCTACTCCTGGGAGTCACCGCTCTGCTCGTCGATCTTCTGGCGGACCTCGTCCATGTCCAGCTCCCGGGCCTGGGTGATCAGGCTCTCCAGCGCTTCGGAGGGCAGAGCACCGGGCTCGTTGTAGATGACGGTGCGCTCGCGCACGATCATCAGGGTCGGGATGGACTGGATCTTGAACTCGGAGGCCAGCTCGCGCTGGGCCTCGGTGTCCACCTTGGCGTGCACGATGTCGCTGTGCTTCTCCGAGGAGGTCTCGAACACCGGGGCGAACTGCCGGCAGGGACCGCACCAGTCCGCCCAGAAGTCGATGAGGACGAAGTCGTTGTCCTTCAGCGTTTCCGCGAAGTTGTCCTTGGTGAGCTCGACCGTGGGCACGTGGTCTCCTGTATCTGTTCGTTGGTTGGTGTCGACCGTCGGCCAACCGCCATCTCTCGTGACTACAGCGGTCGTGCCCACTCGTTTGTTCCGCATGCGTCCCACGGGCCGCGGACCGTGTCGATCGGCCGGTCGTTCTCCTCCCCGGCACGCTCTACATACCTGTTTGGGAGGAAAAGCGGGAGGTGACTAGGGTCGAAAGGGTACGTGTCCGACATGGCGGGCCCCTCCGGATCCGGCGGGGCCGAGCACGCGACTTCCCTGGTGAGAGGGGTGAGGGGTTGGGTTCCGAGATGCGCCCGGACGACACGCCGGGGCCGAAGCGCTACGTCGACTACCGTTTCACCCTCGCCAACGAGCGCACCTTCCTGGCCTGGATCCGTACCGCGCTGGCCATCCTCGCCGGTGCCGTCGCCGTCCTGCACCTGCTCCCGCTCGGCTGGTCCGAGGGGCCGCGCACCGCGGTCGGCCTGGTGCTGGCGGCGCTGGCCGGGGTCATCGCCGTCTACGCCCCGCTGCGCTGGTACCGCGTACAGCAGATCATGAGCCGGGGCGGAGCCCTGAAGATGAGCCTGCTGCCGGTGGTCACCACCTTCGCCGTCGGACTGGTGTGTGCCCTGGTGCTGCTGGGGAATCTGCTGTGATCTCCCCCGTCGAGCGCGACGATCTCGGACTGCAGCCCGAGCGCACGCTGCTGGCCTGGCAGCGCACGATCGCCCTGATGGTCGTGGTGGGGCTGCTGTTCCTGCGCGGTTCGTTGGTGCCCAGCAGCAGCGACGTTCCGGAAGCGCCCATGGTGGTGCGCGTGGCGATGATGGCCGTGCTGTTGGCCCTGGGGCTGGTACTGGGGGTGCACCTGTGGCTTCGGTGGCGCGCTAGCGAGCACGGTACGCGCGTTCCGGAGACGGGGAGGCCGCCGATGTGCCTGGCGCGCCCGTGGGCGATGGCGGTCCTGTGCGTGGGCGTGCTCGTCCTCAGCGGCGTTCTGGTGCTGACGGTGCTTCTGGGGCTCTGAGGGCGGGGAACGGGTTCCGCGGCGCCTTCGGGCCGGGCCCGCGCCGCCGTGTTCCCCTGCCACCGTGTTCTGGGGCGGTGGCCTGGTCGCAGGGGGACGGGGGAGTCGTCACAGGGGGAGCCGCTCCACCGGACAGGTGGTGTGTCCGACGGGTCCTATGCCCTTGTCGGGCTCTGTGGCCGGGTACCCGGTGCGGTTGCCCTCGGCGGGCGCGGGACGCACCGTGTCCCGGGGCGTGCGGCCACCCCTTCCGCGGGAAGGGGCGGGATCCGTCCCCGGTACCCGTCCGTTCACGTGTCGTGTGGACCAGCCGAGGCGGAGAGGGCGCCCGGGCCGGACCGCGGCTCGTCTCACACTGGTTCGGGGACCGTGCCCGCCGCGCGGCGGTGCTCCACGATCGACCGGATGATGTCGTTGAGGTCGCGCTCGGGCCGGTACCCGATCAGCCGTGCGGCCAACGACGTGTCCGGGTAGCGGCGCTGCATGTCCTCGTAGCCCTCGCCGTAGGCCTCCTCGTAGTCGATGAAGGTGATCGGGCTCCTGGCCCCGGTCAGCTCCACGACCCGGTCGGCGAGGCCCTTGATGGAGACCTCCTCGTGTCCGCCGAGGTTGACGGCCTGGTTGTAGGCCTCCGGGGTGTCCATCAGCTCCAGGAGCGCGGGCACCACGTCGAACACCGAACCGAAGCAGCGGCGCTGCGTGCCCGTGCCGTACACGGTGATGGGCTCGCCCGACATCGCCTGCTCGACGAAGCGGGGCACGACCATCCCGTAGCGGCCCGTCTGCCGGGGGCCGACCACGTTGAAGAAGCGGGTGATGACGCACGGCACGCCGGACTCGACGCCGTGCACGTAGGCCACCAGTTCGTCCAGGCTCTTCGCCGCGGCGTAGGACCAGCGGCTCTTGGTGGCCGGGCCGTAGACGCGGTCGTCGCCCTCCTTGAGGCCGTTGGCGTCGTTCTTGCCGTAGACCTCGCTGGTCGAGGCGACCATGTAGGGCACCCGGTGCGCCACGGCCGACTCCACCACGTTCTCGGTCCCGTGCAGGTTGATCCGCAGGGAGCGCAGCGGGTTGTCGACGATGTTGTACACGCCCACGGCCGCGGCCAGGTGGAACACGGTGTCCGCCTCCGCGACCAGGGAGTCGACCAGGTCGCGGTCCAGAACGTCTCCTTCCACGAAACGGAATCCGGGTGAGCTCCGCGCTTGGGCCAGGTTCTCGGGGGAACCGGTCGACAGGTCGTCCAGGACGGTGACCTGATGGCCTCGGGCGACGAGGTGGTCGCACAGGTGCGAGCCGATGAAACCGGCTCCACCAGTGACTACAGCTTTCATGGTTTCCCCTCCACTACGGTGTCCCTCTGTCTTCTTCGCTGGACGGGCTCGTGTTGCTGTGACGGGCTCGTGCGCGGCCGGCGGGCCGCGTGCCGAGACGGGAGCGGTGCGCCGGGACACGGTGGTCCCGGAGCGGTCAGGCCAGGCAGCGCAGTACGTGGAAGCCCTCTCCGAGCGCGACCCCGGCCTGCATGCCCCGCAGGACGGCGAGGCTGCGCAGGGTGAGTTCGGAACGCGTGTGCGGGTGCCGGTGGCACTGCGATCCGTACAGCTTCATGCCGTGGAGCTTGTCGGCCATCTGCTCCTCGCTCAGCTCGACGATGAGGTTGGGCGGACACAGAGGCTCGGTGCGCCAGTGGTCGGCGGCCTCCTCGTAGGCCAGCACCAGCCGCGGGTGGTGGCGCAGCGCGGCGTTGGACGGGCGCAGGGCGGTGTGCACGGCCTCGGCCGTGGCCTGGTGGTCCTGGTTGTAGCTGGCACGGTGCGGCGCGAGCACCACGGTGGGACGGACCCGCTCGATCGCCAGCGGGCTCTCGCGCTCGATCAGCTGGGTGAGGTCCACCCGGGCGGCGGAGTCGAGCCGCAGGTGGTACTGGTCGCCGGGGAAGGCCATGTGCCAGTCGTCCCAGCGGAAGTGGTCGGCGACCTTCTTGATCTCCGCGTAGCGCTCCTCCGCGGTGGAGAAGCCCTTGGGAGACAGGTCGGCGGTGTCCCCGACCGTGATGAACTGGACGAAGACCTCGGCACCCGCGGCCTTGGCCTTGCTGATGAGGCCGCCGCAGCCGAGCATCTCGTCGTCGGGGTGGGGTGCGTACACCAGTATGCGTTCCTGTGACCAGTCCGTCCTCATGCGGTCTCCGTCCTTTGCCTCGAAGGCGATCGATGGTTGCCAGGACCTGGGGAGCGGGGTCGCGCCCGGTGGCGCGGAAGTGTCGCGGACCCGTCCGGGTCAGTTCCGGGTTCTCGCCTGCCGGAGCACGTGCAGCGCCTCCGGTCCGGTGTTGAGAAGAAGGTCGATCGCCGACAGGCGGGGCACGAAGTCGCCCGGGCCGCGTGCGTGTTGCGGGTACACCGGGTGCCGGAAGTCCTGCCACTCGACGTCGATCCCGTAGCGGCGCAGGACCTCGGGATCCAGGTAGTCCCTCGCCCCGTCACCGGAGAGCATGGTGGTGGCCCCCGCCTTGGCGCAGATCTGGGCGAGGAGTTCGCTCTTGTGCCCCGGGAAGTCCCCCATCTCACTGGCGAGCAGGAGCGGGGTGTCGATGCCGAACCCTCGCATCAGCAGGCGTGTCGTCGCTATGGCCAGGTCAGCGAGACCTTCCCACTCCCGCTCGTACAGGTGGGCGATCTCGTCGCGGTAATCCTTCCAGTACGGGGACTTGCGGTAACAGTGTTCCGCGAGTGCCTTGTAGTGTCTTGACTTCCATTTCTGACTGTTGTCAACGACCTTGTCCCGTATGCGGTCGTTCCGGCTGCCCTGGACGACCGGAACGGTGAGCAGGACGGGGTCTCCGCTTCCTGCCACATAGTTTCGGTTCTGCCACCCGCGCCTCTCGAACTGGACATTATCCAGCATCACGAAACGGTCGGAACGGTCAATCTTGTCCAAAAGTCCGAGCCATGGCAGGTAGTGCGGCTGATGGAGGGCCACCGTGGCTCCGGCGTCCTCCTCGCCGGTCGTGGCGGTGCGGCTCCCAGGCACGGAGCCCCCGGAGCCCCCGGAACGATCGGGCGACGAGGATGAAAGTACGCCGCTCATGTCAAGCATTCCCCTTCTCTCCGTAGGTCACTTTGTGCGGATTTTCCCGGGACGTGTACGTTCCGGGGTAAACCGGTGTCGCTCCGCGTTTCCAGCTCACAAATGTCTTCTTATGGGTACCACCTCACGCAAGCTCGTGCATACGATTTGCGTGGCCTACATAGGACGTGAAACCGGGTGAACCTCTCGGTGTCGTAAGGCGTCAATCTAACACCGGCTTTGTGGGTTAATGCCGGTCCGAAATCGAGAACTTCGGAGAGGTCCTAGCGCTGTGCGTACCGCTCGTTTCATCGGTGGCCTGCTGACGGGGCTGATCGCCCTGGCCCTGGCCGTCGCACTCTTCGTCTACTGGTTCGGCTTCGCGACGGACATGGCCGCGGCCTCGGGCCTGGGCGCCCTCGGCTACGCGTTCCTGTGGCTGGCCTTCGGCGCCAACCTGCTCCTGTGGACCGTCATCGGGCTCGTGCGCCTGGGTGAGGACTCGGTGCGCGCCGTGGTCCGGCCGCGCGGGTCCGGGCGCCGTGCCGTCGGGAGGAGGGTGGACGGCCGCGTCCTGGTCGGCGCGGGCACCGCCCCCGCGCAACGGGGGGCCGACGCCTCCGCGGGGGAGTCCGCCCGGGCCCCGGCGGAGCGGCCGGAGGGCGCCGGCCCCGGGGCCGCCTCCCTGGCCGTCGTCATCCCGGCGCACAACGAGGAGCCCGTCATCGGCAAGGCCATCTCCTCGGCGATGGGGCTGTTCGAGCGCTGGGACATCTACGTGGTGTCGGACTCCTCCAAGGACTCCACCGCCGCGATCGCGGCCAGGACCGGCGTGAACGTCCTCGAACTCCTCACCAACCGCGGCAAGGCCGGGGCCATCGAGGCGGTCCTGGAGGAGTTCGCGCTGACCGACGACTACGACGGCGTCCTCATCCTGGACGCCGACACCGAGCTCGACCCCGGGTACGTCGAGGGGGCCAGGCGGCAACTGGCCGACCCGTCGGTGGCGGCCGTCGCGGGCTTCGTGGTCTCGGAGTGGAAGCCGCGCCAGCGGACCTTCGTCGGCCGGACGATCTCCGCCTACCGCGACCGCCTGTACTTCATGCTCCAGTACCTCATGCGCTTCGGGCAGACCTGGCGCCACGCCAACACGGCCTTCATCGTGCCGGGCTTCGCCAGCGTCTACCGCAGCGAGGCGCTGAAGCAGATCGACGTCAACCCCAAGGGGCTGGTGATCGAGGACTTCAACATGACCTTCGAGGTGCACCACAAGCGCCTCGGGCGTGTCTCGATGAACCCCGACACCAAGGCCTACAGCCAGGACCCCTTCACCTTCCGGGACTACTACAGGCAGGTCAGCCGGTGGACGCTGGGCTTCTGGCAGACCATCCGGCGGCACCGGGTGTGGCCGAGCCTGTTCTGGGTGTGCCTGTCGCTGTACATCCTGGAGGTCGTGCTGGTCTCCGTGGTGCTGCTGGCCACCACGGTGGTCGGGCTGTTCGTCCTCGCCGGGACGGTCGGCGGCGACCCGTTCCTGAGCCTGCCGTTCTTCGGCGAGGCCTTCGCCGCGGTGACGGCCCTGCTGCCTCTGCTGGCGATCGGCATCGGCCTGTTCATCCCGGACTACATGCTCACCTGCCTGATGGCGGCGATCCGGAGGCGGCCGTCCTACCTGCTCTACGGACTGCTCTTCTTCCCGATCCGGCTGGTGGACGCCTACCTCGCGCTGCGGATGATCCCCCGCGCGTGGACCACCGAGTCCGACGGCCGGTGGAGCAGCCCCGACCGCGTCTCGGGCGGGTGAGCCCGTCCGGGAGGTGATCCCACCTGCGTGGATGTGAGATCGTCCGGCCCCGCCCACCCCGGGCGTCCGCGGGGCCGGACAGCGTTTAGGCTGATCTCGCCCGCGCGCGGACCGCGACACGCGACGACCGCGGCGGGACACAGTCGTCGGATGGGGTGTGGATCAGCCGTGGACAAGAGGCGTGTGTCGTTCGCGTTGTACCGGGTGCTCGCGTACGTGACCGGGATCTTCCTGCTGGGCCTGACCTTCGTGGCCATGCCCGCCAAGTACCTGATCGGGGAGACCGCCCGGTTCTCCCTGGTGGGCGCGCCCCAGGGCATGGAGCACTGGTTCGGCCCCGAGTCGCCGCTCATGCTGTTCATCGCGATGCCGCACGGCTACATCTACATGGCGTACGTGTTCGTGGTGCTGTGGGTGGCCCTGGACCGCCGCTGGAGCGCCGCGCGCACGCTGGGAGTGGCGCTCGCGGGCACGGTCCCCGTGGTCGGGTTCGTGGTCGAGAACCGGATCGTCCGGTCCGAGCAGGCCGGGGAGGCCGGACGGGCTCAGGAGCCCGCGACCGCCGGCTGATCCTCCCCCTCCCCTGAGGCCCCCTCCCGCCGGGAGCGGGCCTCTTTGAGTTCCCGGCGCATCAGGAGGATCCAGAAGGCCACGCCGGAGACACCGAACATCGCCCACTGCACCGTGTAGCTGAGGCTGCGCCAGTTGATCCTCACCTCCGTGGGCGGCTCGGGCGGTGGCGCCGGGGTGAGCGAGGCGGTGGCCGGGTCCTGCCCGGGCAGGATGACGTAGCCCTCGTAGAGGCGGTAGTCCCACTCGTTGACCAGCAGGGACGGGGCGATGCGCTCGACCTGGCCCTCGGAGACCTCGACGGGCACGATCCCCTCGGCCTTCACCGGCGGCAGCAGCCATCCGGTGGCGGTGACCTCGCCCTCGGGGACGGGCGGGATGTCCTGGCCCTCCTCGGCCCAGCCCCGGTTCACCGTGACGGCGGTGCCCTCACCGGTGACGAGGGGGACGATGACGTCGTGTCCGCGCACGCCGTCGGCGACCCGGGGCACCAGCAGCTGGGCCTCGGCGTCGTAGCGGCCCGTGGCCTCGACGGCGTTGTTGGCGAAGAAGTCCGGGTGCATGTACTCGCCCGGCTCCAGCAGGTCCGAGAGGGGCACGGCTCCGGCGAGGTCCTCGACCGGGTTGGTGATGACCTCCCGGTCGGGCTCGAAGGCCCGGACGAACTGCCACGAGGTTCCGGCGGCGCAGACGGTGGCGACCAGCACCACCAGCAGGTGGATACCGAGCCACCGGGGGCTGAGGAGTGGTGATCTCACCGGACCAGGCTATGCGCGGCCTCCGAGCGCACCGTCATGACCCCTGATTGACGCTGACCACATGTCCTTGGTCCCGCACCTGCCAAGGAATGGTGATCACTTTAAGTAGTTTCCTGTGACTCAGGGTTGTTCTTGGGAGGTGGGGTGGGTAGTGTCTCTACCAACGCGGAACGACAGGGTCGATTCCGCGGCAGGCCTTCAAGGCCGCGACTCCAGGGGGGAGGAGTCGCCGGCCGCTTCCCAGCGCGAGGGTCGCTTCCGTACTTTGAGGGGGGATGCGGAGGCGACCCTCGCCACCTCGTAGGCGGGGGCGTTCCCACTGGTCGGTGGGAGCGCCCCCGTCGCCGTTCCCGGGGAGTTCCGCGTCGCTGGGACGCGTTTGGACACCGGGGGCGGAGTGCGGGGTCAGCGCGGTCGGGATCGGAAGTCGGCCCAGAGGTCCACGGCCTGTTCCAGATCGAGGGCGGCCACCTCCTCAGGGGGCACGCCGACGGTGTGGACCAGACGTTCGGCCAACCAGTCTGGGACGGGTTCTCTCGTGGGTGGCGATTCATGCGCCACCCTCTCCGCTGGTTTGCCGAGGTGCTCGATGACGACCGCGAGCTTCTGGGCGGCGGGGGTGTCCTTCGAGGCTGCCCGGGCTCGCCGGGAGGCCTCAGCGTAGACCTGGGCGTCCGCTCGCGCTCCGACGGCCCAGACCTCGCAGATCTCCACACGTTTCTCGTCGGTGACGCGGTACACGACACGCCAGGTGTTGCGTCCGACGACCAGTTTGCGAAACCCCGTGAGTTCGCCGCCCAGGGGGTATCCGGCCTCTGGGTTCTCCTCCAGGAGAAGGACCTTCTTGAGGACCTTGGGCACGGCGTCGGGGCCGAGCCGCCGCAGGTCGTCGAGGGCGGCGTCGGTGAAGGTGATCTCGGCCATCAGTCCTCGGGGAGTTCTTCGAGTGAGGCACGGCTGTGCCCGAAGGCGGCCAGTACGTCGTCCATGGAGGTACGTCGTCCACTGTCCGTGAGCTCCCGAGCCATGACCAGGGCGAGATCCCTCAGATCCGCTTCCGCCTGCTCCAGTTCCGCGAGCCGGGCGAACGCGACCACGGCCGCGACCGGCTCGTGTCGGCGGGTCACGATGACCTCGGTGCCCTGCTCCGCGTCGTGGACGATGCCCGCGACGCCACGTCTGGCCGCATCGGTGACGCTGATCTCCTGGGTGTGCTCAAGAATCGCCATACCCCAACTGTATAGAAAACTATACAGATTGGCGACGGGTGCGCCTGTGCCGGGAACGGTTCGGACGCCCCGCCGCTGATGCCCGTCGTGATACTGCCGTCCGAGTTTCGGGGTGTCCCGGAACGCCCCCGGATGTAACTGGGGAGTTCCGCCACCCGTCCCCACCTGCGCCTGGTGGCACCAGGATGTTCCTGGTTCCGCTGTCGACACAGAGCGCGGAGGCGACCCTCGCCACCTCGTAGGCGGGGGCGTTCCCATGGTCAGCGGGAGCGCCCCCGTCGCCGTTCCCGGACCCGGCCCGGGCCATGGAAGCTTGTCGGCCGCGCGCTGCTCCCGCCCATCCTCGTGGTCCCACTGCCGCGCCAGATCGGCGAAGTGCTCCAGCGCCACGGACCACCGGTGTCGCACCGCGTACGGTACCGGCCCCGGGAGCGGAGGCTCCTCGTCCATGCCGCCCTCCTCGTGTCCCCGGCCTGCGTGGTGTGCGTGGACACCGGTGCCCACGCACACCACGCAGGCCGGCTCCGCGCGGGCCGTCGGCGCGTCAGCCCATGGTCTTCTGGCCGTCCAGGGCCTCGCGCAGGATGTCGGCGTGGCCGCAGTGCTGCGCGGTCTCGCGGATGAGGTGCAGCAGCACGTCGCGCGCGGACCACGAGGTGTCCTCGGGGAACCACGGCGCCTTCGGCAGCCGCCGGCCGACCTCCAGGTCGGGCAGCTGCGCGACGAACCGGTCGGTCTCCCCGGCGGCCCGCTCGTAGTCCTCCAGGACGCCGGCCAGGGTCTCGTCGCCGATCAGCCGGAAGCTCTTCGCCTGCTCCTCCCACGAGGCCGGGTCCTCGTAGGCGGTCTCGGCGTCGTGCAGCGCCCCCTCCCGGATGAAGCGGATCCAGTTGCGCTCGACCTGCGTCACGTGTTTGACCAGCCCGCCGAGGGTCAGTTCGCTCACCGTGGTGCGCCTCGCGGCCTGCTCGTCGTCCAGGCCCTTGAGGGTGAAGCGCAGGAAGTCGCGCTGCTCCTCCAGAACCCGCAGGAAGGACGTGCGCTCGGCGTCCAGGACCGTGTTCTCCGTCATCGCCGCCATGATGGCCACCGCCTTCTTCGTGTCCGACTCGGTGGTGGAACTCTAGGAAGCAAGGCGGTCAGGTTCTGTCCTCCACTCGACGGGAAGCAGGGGAATCCTTGAGACTTCAGTGAGGGGACGGCCGATAGCCTGGCGTTCTGGCGACTCGGAGGTTCCATGACCTTGATTGCGCTCCAGCACCGGTTCGACGGACCCGCGCACGCGCCCGTCGTGCTGCTCGTACCGCCCGTCGGCACCACGATGTCGGTCTGGGAACCGCAGATGCCCGAACTCACGCGCACCCGCAGGGTCCTGCGGGTCAACCACCGCGGCCACGGCTCCTCCCCGGCGCCGCCGGGCCCCTACACCGTCGAGGAACTCGCCCTGGACCTGCTCGGTCTGCTGGACTCGCAGGGCCTCACCAGGGTCTCCGCGGTCGGTGCCGGGTTCGGTGGCTCGCTGCTGCTGTGGATCGCCGCCAACTCGCCGCGCACCCTGGACCGCCTCGCGCTGCTCTCGGCGGCGTCCCGCACGCCCCGGACGCACCGGTGGGGCCACGTCGCCTCGCGGGTGCGCGCGTCGGGCCTCGACTCGGTGGCCGCCGACGTGGTGCGGCCCTGGTTCACCCCGGACATGGGTGAACAGCGCCCGGAGGTGGCGGCCAGGTTCACCGAGGACTTCGGCGGGCTCGATCCGGACGGCTTCGCCTCGGTGTGCGACGCGATCGCGGGGATGGACCAGAGGCACCTGGTCGCCTCGGTGCGGGTGCCGACCCTGGTGGCGTCGGCCGCCCACGACCCGCTGCTGCCGCCCGGCTACGGCCGCAGGCTGGCGGACGGGATCTCCGGATCCCGCTTCGAGGTGGTCCCGGGAGCCGCGCACCTTCTCGGGGTGGAGCGGGCGGACCGGGTGAACGAGCTCCTGGTGGAGCACGTGGTCCGGTGAGGAGGCTGTGAGGCCGGGGATCAGACCGCGGCCACGGGGAGCAGGGGGCAGTTGATCTCCAGCAGGTAGCCGTCGGGGTCGCGGAAGTGGGCCGCGCGGATACCCCAGGCCGTCCAGTCCCGCGGCTCCATCACCTGGCGGGCGCCGTCCGCGACCAGCTTGGCGGCCGTGGCGTCCACGTCGTCCACCTCGAAGATCACCGCGAGCCGGTCCTGGTGGGGGAGTTCGGGGTCGGCCGTGTCGGTCTCCAGCGCCTCGGCCATCACCTCGCGCTGGTTGATGGCCAGCCGTGTCCCCGAGTCCACGTCGAACTCGGCGTAGCGGCTGTTCTCGTCGCCCCGCAGCAGGGGGAGCTTGAGGACCTCCGAGTAGAAGTGGAAACAGGCCTCGTAGTCGTTGACGAGGAGTCTGATGTTGGTGCAGCGCATGGGGGCCTCCTGCCGATCGGTGTCGCCGTCCGACTCATTGTCTCGCCTCGGGGTCCGCGGACGGCTCGGGTATCCGCGCTCGATCTGTCATCTGTCCGCGGTGCCGTGTCCGAAACCCGCGACCTCCGTCGCGGGTGGTCCGGGAGAAGCGGCGCCGTGTGGCCGGAAGAGGCCATCCTCTCCCACCGGCCGTCCCCTCTCGCATGCTCCCTGAGCCGTGTCCCTCCAGGCGGGGCAGTCGTTCTGCGGCATGTCGTAGTGCACCTCTGCTTTTATGTATCCTCTGTTCTCTATGATGTAGTACATGTACTATCAATGGCAGTAGAGCAGAGACGAGAAGGAGGGCTGATGTGAGGGATTCAGCGGTCCGGACGACAGCCAGGGCGAACGCCCAGGCCTCGGGGACGCCGGAGGAGACCGTGCTCAGCGTCCGCGGCCTGCGGATGAACTACGGCGCCGCCGAGGTCCTTCGGGGTGTGGACCTCACCGCCCGGCGCGGCGAGGTGGTCGCCCTCCTCGGCCCCAACGGAGCGGGCAAGACCACCACCGTCGAGATCCTGGAGGGGTTCCGCAGGCGCTCCGCCGGCGAGGTGGAGGTGCTGGGGAGCGACCCCGAGCACGGCGGTGAGGCGTGGCGCTCCCGGATCGGCGTGGTCCTGCAGTCCTGGCGCGACCACGGCGCCTGGAGGGTCCGGGAGCTGGTCCGTCACTTCGGCCGGTTCCACGCGCCCTTCTCCGAGCCCGGGCGCCCGCGCCCCCACGACACCGACGCGCTCCTGGAGACCGTCGGCCTCACCGAGCACGCGCACAAGAGGGTCCGCGAGCTCTCCGGAGGCCAGCGCCGCCGCGTGGACGTGGCCCTGGGCGTCGTCGGCCGCCCCGAGCTGCTCTTCCTCGACGAGCCCACCGCCGGGTTCGACCCGGTGGCCCGCCGCGGCTTCCACGAACTGGTGCACCGGCTCGCCGACGAGGACGACACCACCGTCCTGCTGACCACCCATGACCTGGACGAGGCCGAGAAGCTGGCCGACCGCATCCTCATCCTCGCGGGCGGCGTGATCGTCGCCGACGGCAGCGCCGACCACCTCGCCTCCCTGGTGGCCCGGGAGAGCGAGGTCGTCTGGAGTGTCGGGGGACGTCGGCACGTCCACAGCACCGACAGCCCCGCCCGCCACGTCGCCGAGCTGTACGCGGAGCACGGCGACGGCGTCACCGACCTGAAGGTCACCCGCCCCTCGCTGGAGGACGTGTACATGGCCATGGTCCAGCGCCACGAGTCCGGGGACGCCGAGACGGCCGCCGCCGAGTTCACGAAGGAGATCCGATGAACGCCAGGGCCAACGCCGTAAGAGCGGGACTCTCCCGGGGATGGGTCGAGTTCCGGGGGTCCTTCACCAACGCCCAGGAGCTCCTCGGGGGCTACCTGATGATGCCGGCCGTCTTCATCGCCATCGCCGTCTTCCTCGGCCGTGAACCGGTGGAGGGGACCGGCGTCTCCACCGGCACGGTGATGATGGCCGCCGGGGTCACCCTCCAGCTGGTCATGCTGGGCGTGACCACGGTCGCCCAGGTGCTCGGCACCGAGCGCGAGGACGGGACGCTGCTGCGGGCCAGGGCCACACCGCACGGCATGCTCGGCTACGGGGTCGGCAAGGTCTGGCACATCCTGACCATGTCGACGGTGGCCCTGGTGCTGATGGTGGTGCCGGGACTTCTGTTCGTCGACGGGTTCGTCCTGCGGGGTGTGAGCGGGACGCTCACCCTGCTGTGGGTGTTCGTGCTCACGATGCTGGCCCTGGCTCCCATCGGCGCGATCCTCGGCGCCACCCTGTCCAACCCGCGCACTGGTGTGGGTCTGATCATGGTTCCCGTGCTGGGGCTGGTGATGACCTCGGGCGTCATGCTGCCCATCACGTTCATGGCCGACTGGATCCAGACCGCCGCACGGTTCTTCCCCGTCTACTGGATCGGCCTGGGGGTGCGCGCCGCGCTGCTGCCCGCCGACTACGCCTCCCTCGAACTGACCGGGACCTGGCAGCTGCCGCAGGTGGCCGGGGTTCTGGCACTGTGGGCGCTGGCCGGGTTCGCCCTCGCCCAGTGGGTGCTGCGGCGGATGGCCCGGCGCGAGTCGGGGTCGAGGGTCCAGGCGGCCCGGGAGAAGGCGATGAAGCGTGGCTACTGAGAACGGCAGGAGCGCGGCCGGCCGCCGCCCGAGGGCGGCGGCCGGGGGCGGCGAGGCCATCTACAACCGGATCGCGATGCTGCGGGCCGAGCGGAACGTGTCCCGGCGCCAGCTGGCCGAGGCCCTGGGGGTGCACTACCAGACGGTCGGCTACCTGGAGCGGGGCGAGTACAGCCCCAGCCTCCACCTGGCGCTGCGTATCGCGCGCTACTTCGAGGTCCCGGTGGAGGTCGTCTTCTCCACCGAGCCCTTCCCCCGCATCGGCCAGTGACCCGAAGGAGTCCTCATGGACCTGTCCAGAATCCTCCCGAAACTGCGCTCCACCCAGATCCGTGAGGATGCCGAACGCGCCTCCCGCCCGAACGCGGGCAGCCCGGGATTCCGCGGGCCCCAGGAGAGCCCGGGACTTCGCAGGCTCCGGGCCTCCCGGGGCCGACGGCGTGTCTACGCGTCCCTGAACGCGCTGGCCATACTGGCCGCCACGGTGCTCATGGGCGTCATCAACTTCAACCCCGGCACGACGCTGATGACCACCGTCCTGCTGCCGGTCCTCCTCGTGCTGGTGGCCGTGATGCTGGTGGTCACGACGCAGTTGGGCCGGGCCACCGGGGCGAACTCCCGCTACCGGAGACTGGACGAGCGCCAGCGCGCCGAGCTGAACAGGGCCACACGGATCGGCCACCACGTGACGGCGGGCCTCATGCTGGCGGTGTTCCTCGTGTTCGCCGTGCTGGAGGGCCCGTCGCCCGAGTCCGTGTCCTTCCCCAGGGAACTGTTCATGCCCGTGCTGTGGGTGATCATCATGGCGCACACCTCGATCCCCGCCCTCTACCTGGCCTGGACCCAGCCGGACGAGGTTCCCGACGAAGAGCAGTTCTGACGACCGGAAGAGCCGGATCCCTCCGCCGAGCCCTTTCCCACACGGCCCGCAGCCACCCCGAACCGAAGGAACAGCACCATGTTCGTCAGCAAGCCCGGATCGAAGAAGCAGGAACGCCTCCGGGCCCTCGTCGAGGACCCGCGCCGCCGCCGCTTCTGGGCCGCGCGGTCCCGCCGCCGCCAGGCGGTGGTCGTGCTCACGCTCGTCACGCTCGCGGGGGCGGCGGCCTTCGCGGCCGCGATCCTCGCCGAGCCGCCCGCCTCCCTGGTGTGGCTGGGGGCCTTCGTCCTGATGATCGCGGGCTCGGCCGTGACCGCCACGCAGATCAACATCGCCGCGCGCTGGGTGGCCGGTTACGAGGGGCTGGACGAGTTCCAGCGCGCCGAGGCGGACCACGCCGCCCGCCTGGGCCATCACGTGACCATGGTCCTGCTGGGCCTGCTCATCGGGATCGTCTGCGGTTTCGGTGGGTGGCTCACCTCGCAGGAGGCGAGCACGCACGCCGTGCTGGCCGTGCTGGCACCGCTGGTGATCCTCACGACCCTGTGCCATGCGGCCTTTCCGGCCTGCTACCTGGCCTGGACCCGCCCGGACGAGGTCCTCGACGACGAGGACGAGCAGGTGTGAGGGGACGGGATCCGCAGCCAGGGTCCTCTCCGCCCGCGCCGGACGTCAGAAGATGTCCGGGCCCGCCCAGCCGTGGGTGTCGCGCTCGCGGACCCGGGCCAGCTCGTCCTCGGACAGCACGCGGGGCTCGCCGATCTGGCGGGCCCTCAGGTAGGCGGCGCTGAGCCAGTCCAGCAGCCGCAGGTTCTCCAGCGCGTGCCCCAGGCTCCGGCCCAGGGCCAGGCCCCCGTGGTCGGCGAGCAGCGCGGCGTCGCGTCCCTTGAGCGCCTTGACCGCGTGGTCGGCGATCTCCCCCGTGCCGTAGGTGGTGTAGGGGGTCACGGTGACCGCCCCGCCCAGGGCGGCGGCGCGGTGGTGGATCGGGGGCAGCTCGGCCAGGACCGAGGACACCGCGACCGTGTCGGCGGTGAAGGCGTTCACCACGGCGGTGACGTCGCGCCCGTGCCCGGCGGCCAGGCGGTGCACGGCGATGTGCAGGGTGGCCTCGGCCGCGGGGTCGCGCCGCCCTTCGAGCACCCGGTCGTCGAGCGACATCACCGGGCAGTCGGCGGGCTGGATCCGGTCGAGGGCGACACCGTGCGGCGTGACGACCACCAGGTCGCCGTTGCGGACGCTCACGGTTCCCGACTCGCCCGGGGCGGTACCGGCGCCCGCGGCGAGGGCCCGGGCGGTCAGGCAGACGTCCCGGCGTTCCTGTTCGAGCAGCATGCTTCCTCAAGCGGTGGGAGCGGTCCTGGGGCGGTGGTTCCGTGCGGTCACGCGGGAGTCCGGACGAACCTGCTTAGGTATGCCTCAACTACTTAGGTACACCTCAATGTACGTCAAATTCTCTTCCTCGTCTTCCCCAGGCCGGGATGTTCCGGGCCGGTCCGTGCGCTACGCGGAGTAGTCATGTCCCAGGTGTGACGCGGGGAGTGCCGCGGAAGAGCCCCGTCGCGGCCGAGCGTTTCTCCAGGACAGGGCGTGGCATGGGGAAACTGTGACTTATGCGTCTTATGAGACGAGGCTGTTTGTGACTAATGATCTTGGGCAAACCGGACCCGTGAACGAGCCCTACGTAACCTTGCCGACCGTGCCGTACCTGTCGGAACCGGGGTCGGCCACCGCTACCAGCCTGTACATCGACGGCGAGTGGAGGGCGGCCCGCAACGGCCGCGTCCGGGAGATCCTGGACCCCGCGGACGCCTCCGTCCTGACCATCGTCAGCGAGGGCGGCCGAGCCGACACCGAGGACGCCATCGCCGCCGCCCGGCGCGCCTTCGACGAGGGGGACTGGCGCCGCATCTCCGACGAGGAGCGCGGTCAGCTCGTCGGACGCATCGCCGACCTCCTCCAGCGCGACCGCGAGGAGATCGCGGTCATGGAGTCCCTCGACACCGGTAAGACCATCGAGGAGGGCGGGATCGACGTCGACGACGTCACCAACGTCTTCCGCTACTACTCGGGTCTGGCCGGAAAGGACGCGGGCCGCCTCGTGTCCGCCCCCGAGGGCGTGCAGAGCAAGGTGGTCCACGAGCCCGTCGGCGTCTGCGGCATGATCACGCCCTGGAACTACCCGCTGCTCCAGCTCGCCTGGAAGATGGCCCCGGCCCTGGCGGCGGGCAACACCATGGTGGTCAAGCCCAGCGAGATCACCCCCGTCACCACCGCCAAGCTCGTCGAGCTCACCGCCGAGGCGGGCATCCCGGCGGGCGTGGTCAACCTGGTCCTGGGCAGCGGCCCCGACGCGGGCGCCCCGCTGTCCGAGCACCCCGACGTGGACCTGATCTCCTTCACCGGCGGACTGGCCACCGGCAGGCGGATCATGTCGGCGGCCTCCGAGACGGTCAAGAAGATCGCCCTGGAGCTCGGCGGCAAGAACCCCAACATCGTCTTCCCGGACGTGGACCTGGACACCGCGGTGGACTACGCGCTCATCGCCGCGTTCTTCCACTCCGGCCAGGTGTGCTCGGCCGGCGCCCGGCTCATCGTGCACAACGACATCCACGACGCCTTCACCACCGAGCTCGCTCGCCGCGCCGAGGCCATCCGCATCGGCCGCGGCCAGGAGGAGGGCGTGCGCTGCGGCCCGCTGGTGTCGGCCGAGCACCGCGCCAAGGTGGAGGCCGCCGTCGCGCGCGGAGTCGAGGAGGGCGCCCGGATCATCGCCGGGGGCAAGCGGCCCGACGACCCGGCCCTCGCCCAGGGCTACTTCTACCGGCCCACCGTGTTCGTCGACTGCGAGCGCTCCATGGACATCGTCCAGACCGAGGTCTTCGGCCCGGTCGTGACCGTGGAGCGGTTCGAGACCGAGGAGCAGGCGATCGAGTTGGGCAACGACACCGACTACGGCCTCTCCGGCGGTGTGTGGACCAACGACACGGCCCGGGGCGAGCGGGTCGCGGCGGCCCTGCGCCACGGCACCATCTGGATCAACGACTTCGGCCCCTACTTCCCGGGCGCCGAGTGGGGCGGCTTCGGCCAGAGCGGCATCGGCCGCGAGCTGGGGATGCAGGGCCTGGACGAGTACCGCGAGGCCAAGCACATCTACCGCAACCTGGCGCCCGAGCCACAGCGCTGGTTCGGCTGACACGGCACCCGTCCCGGACCGCCCCGGGCGGACCGGGGCACCGAGCGCCCGGCGGTGCGGATCCGTCCTCCGCACCGCCGGGCGACCCGTGGCGACGTCCACGGCCCGCACGAGAAGAGAACCCAACACAGGTCGGTCTCCCCCCGGTATCCCCCTGGTCAGAGACAACGAGAGGAATCGGACCGTGGCTCCAACCGAGAGCACCTACGACTACGTGATCGTCGGCGGCGGTACCGCCGGATCGGTGATCGCCAACCGGCTCACCGAGGACCCCGGCACCACCGTGTGCCTGATCGAGGGCGGCCCCGACGACCGCGACCTGGAGCACGTGCTTCGCCTGCGCGACTGGCTGAGCGTCCTGGACGGCGAGCTCGACTACGGCTACACCACCGTCGAGCAGCCGCGCGGCAACTCCAACATCCTGCACTCCCGGGCCCGCGTGCTCGGCGGGTGCTCCTCGCACAACACGCTGATCAGCTTCCGGCCCTTCGCCGAGGACATGGACGACTGGGTCGCGATGGGCGCCGAGGGCTGGGACAACGCCACCGTGCAGTCCTACGCCGACCGGATCAAGTGCAACATCGTCCCGGTCGCCGAGAAGGACCGCAACGCGATGGTCAAGGACTGGGTGTCCTCGGCCGCGGAGGCGGCGGGCGTCCCCGTGGTGGAGGACTTCAACGCCCTGACCTCCCACGGCGGCGGCTTCGCGGACGGGGCGGGCTTCCTGTCCATCTCCTACGACCCCTACACCGGTCACCGCTCCTCGGCCTCGGTGGCCTACCTGCACCCGATCATGGACGTGCGCGACAACCTCACCGTCATGCTGGAGACCTGGGTCGACCGGGTGCTCCTCGACGGCGACCGCGCCACCGGCGTCAGCGCCACGGCCAAGGACGGCACACGCGTCACGGTCAACGCCCGGCGCGAGGTGATCCTGTCCGCGGGTGCCGTGGACTCCCCCCGGCTGCTCATGCTCTCCGGGATCGGCAACGCCGAGGAGCTGCGCGAGGTGGGCATCGAGCCCCGCCACGACCTGCCCGGTGTGGGGGAGAACCTGCTCGACCACCCCGAGTCGATCATCATGTGGGAGACCAGCAGGCCGGTCCCGCAGAACACCGTGATGGACTCCGACGCGGCCCTGTTCGTGCGGCGCGACGAGAGCGATCCGCGCCCGGACCTGATGTTCCATATCTACCAGATCCCCTTCGACGACAACACGAAGCGGCTGGGCTACGACTCCCCGCCCGACGGGTACGCGGTGTGCATGACACCGAACATCCCCCGTTCGCGCTCGCTCGGCAAGCTCTCCCTCACCAGCAGCGACCCGCAGGCCAAGCCCGCGCTGGACTTCCGGTACTTCACCGACCTCGACGGCCACGACGAGAAGACGATCGTGGACGGGCTGAAGATCGCCCGCGAGGTCGCCGCCACCGAGCCGTTCAAGTCCTGGATCAAGCGCGAGGTCGCTCCCGGTCCCGGCGTCCAGAGCGACGAGGAGCTGTCGGAGTACGGTCGCCGGGCCGCCCACACCGTCTACCACCCGGCGGGCACCTGCAAGATGGGCGCCGCCGACGACGACACCGCCGTGGTCGACCCCCGGCTGCGCGTGCGCGGCCTGCGCGGCCTGCGCGTCGCCGACGCGTCGGTGTTCCCGACCCTGCCCACCCCCAACCCCATGGTCACGGTCCTGGCCCTCGGCGAGCGCGCCGCGGACCTCGTCCGCCAGGACGCCCTGACCCCGGAGAACACCTGATGAGCACACTGGCGACCGAGGCCGCCCACACGCGTGAGGCCTCCTCCGACGTCACCTTCTCGGTCCGCAACCTGTGGAAGGTCTTCGGCAGGAACGCCGACAAGGTCGTCGGCACCGAGCTGGAGGGGGCCGACCGGGAGCGCGTCAAGAAGGAGACCGGGTGCACCGTGGCGGTGCGCGACGTGTCCTTCGACGTGCGCCCGGGGGAGATCTTCGTGGTCATGGGCCTGTCCGGGTCCGGCAAGTCCACGCTGATCCGGTGCCTGACCCGTCTGATCGAGCCGACCGCCGGACAGGTGCTGCTCGACGGCGAGGACATCGGCGAGGCCACCCCCCAGCGGCTGCGCGAGCTGCGCCGCCGCAAGATGGCCATGGTCTTCCAGCACTTCGGCCTGCTGCCCGACCGGAGGATCATCGACAACGTGGCCTACGGGCTGGAGGTGCGCGGGACGCAGCGCTCCGAGCGCTACGCGCGGGCCCGCGAGATGATCGAGATGGTGGGCCTCGGCGGGTACGAGGACTCCCGGCCCGGCGAGTTGTCCGGCGGCATGCAGCAGCGGGTCGGCCTGGCCCGCGCGCTCGCCGTGGATCCGGAGGTGCTGCTGTTCGACGAGCCGTTCAGCGCCCTGGACCCCCTGATCCGCCGCGACATGCAAAGCGAGGTCAGCCGCCTGCAGCGCGAGCTGAGGAAGACGTCGGTGTTCATCACCCACGACCTGCAGGAGGCCCTCAAGCTGGGCGACCGCATCGCCATCATGCGCGACGGGGAGATCGTGCAGGTGGGCACCCCGGAGGAGGTGGTGGGCCGCCCGGCCAACGCCTACGTCGCCGACTTCACCTCCGACGTGGCCCGCACCACCGTGCTCACCGCCCGGTGGCTGGTGCGCGAGCCGTACCCGGACGAGCGCACGGACGGCCCGGTCACCGCGCCCGGCACCGTGTTGGCGGAGGTGCTGCCGATGCTCGCGGCGAGCACCGCGCCCGTGCGCGTCGTGGAGGGCGACACCCTCCTGGGCTACGTGGGCCGCGACGACGTGCTGCGCGCCATCGCCGAGGACCAGCTGGACAACGCCGCCGCGGTCGCCGCCATCGAGGAGGAGGCAGCGGAGGTCCTGTCCGAGGCCGCGGCCGCCCACTCCTCCGGCGACGCCGGCGGCTCCGCTCCGGCCCCGGCCGGGAGTGATGCGTGACATGACCCTGACAACCCAACCCGTCACCTCCCCCTCGGGAACCGGTGAACGGGCCGATCGAAGTGGCGCAGGGAATCCCCTGCGCCACACGTGGGTACAGGCGCTGCTCGTGGTCGCGCTGATCGTGGCCGGCTACTGGGCGAGCCGGCTCCTGGGCCACCCCTCCTGGGCGGGCGGCTTCCCGACCCTCGTCGGCGACCGGTTCATGGCCTGGCTCGACACCGTCTACGCGTGGATCGTCGCCAACCGCAACGACAGCCCCCTGTTCCTGTACTTCTTCAACTACGTCTCGGTGGGACTGGGGTCGGCCGTCGTGCTGGTCGACCGGTTCCTCGACCTCCTCACCTGGCCCGGCGTGACCCTCCTCGGCGTGCTCGCCGCATGGCGGGCCGCCGGGTGGCGCGTGGCGCTCCTGGTGCTCTCCACCTTCGCCGTGTTCGCGCTGAGCGGGCTGTGGAACGCGTCGATGACGACGCTGTCGCTGATCATCACGGCGGTCCTCATCGCCCTGCTGGTCGGCATCCCGCTGGGCATCCTCGCCGGACGCAGCGAGGGCTTCCACCGGGCCGTCCGCCCGGTGCTGGACCTCATGCAGATCATGCCCGCGTTCGCCTACCTGCTGCCGTTCGTGCTGCTGTTCGGCATCGGCAACCCGGCGGCCGCCGTGGTGACGGCCGTGTACGCCATCCCGCCCGCCGTGCGGATCACCGCCCTGGCCATCCGCGGGGTGCCCTCGGGGGCGGTCGAGGCGGCGACGTCGATGGGGTCCACGCCGTGGCAGGTCCTCACCAAGGTGCAGCTGCCGATGGCCAGGCGCACCATCCTGCTGGGCGTCAACCAGACGATCATGCTCGCCGTGTCCATGGTCGTGATCGCGTCGGTCATCGGCGCGGGCGGCCTGGGCGACGCGATCTACCAGGCGCTCTCCAAGGTCAACGTCGGCCAGGCGTTCCAGGCGGGCCTGGCGATCGTCATGCTCGCCATCGCACTGGACCGGGTGACCGGTGCGGTGGGCCACGGGGCGCGCACGCCGGACGTCCCCGAGCGGTACCGCCTCCCGCTCCTGGGCGGCGCGCTCGCCCTGGTGGCCGCGGTGGCCGCGGCGTCGCGCCTGGCGGGCGTGCGCGGCTGGCCGCGCGACCTCTCGGTCGACCTCAGCGACCCGGTGAACGCCGTGTACGGCGCGGTTCAGGAGACGGTCGGCTCCACCACGGCGATGCTGGCCACGTGGTTGCTGCAGGGCGTGCTCGCCCCGCTCGCCACCCTGCTGACGGACTCCCCCTGGTGGCTGGTGGTGCTCGCCGCCGCGGCCCTGGGGTGGATCTTCGCCGGGGCCCGCGCGGCCGCCGTGTCCGGTGCCGCGCTGGTCGCGGTGGGCCTCCTGGGCGTGTGGTCCAACGCCATGGACACGCTGTCGCAGGTGCTCGTGGCCTCCCTGGTCACCATCGTGCTGGGCGTGCTGGCCGGCGTGGTGATGTCGCGGAGCGACCTGCTCGCGGCGGTCCTCAAGCCGGTCCTGGACGCCATGCAGACCCTGCCGCCGTTCGTGTACCTGATCCCGGCGGTGGCGCTGTTCACCATCGGCCGGGTCCCGGCCCTGGTGGCGGCGGTGGTCTTCGCCCTGCCGCCGGTGATCCGGCTGGTGGACGACGGGATCCGGGGCGTGCCCCGGCCGACCCTGGAGGCGGCGCGGTCGCAGGGGTCCACCGGTTGACAGCTGCTCACCAAGGTGGAGCTTCCGATGGCGCGCGGCTCGCTCCTGCTGGCCGTCAACCAGGGGATCATCCTGGTGCTGTCCATGGTGGTCATCGGGGCGCTGGTCGGCGCCGGCGCGCTGGGCAACGACGTGGTGGTCGGCCTGGCGCAGAACCAGCTCGGCCTGGGGCTGGCCTCGGGCCTGGCGATCGTGTGCCTGGGCCTGTTCCTGGACCGTGTGACGCAGGGAAGGAGGGCACCCCGTGCCTGAGTGGAGAGGTTCCCTGTCCAGGGTGCTCGCCGTGGGCCTGGCCATGGTCATGGTGAGTTCGTGCGCGGTGCGCACCGACCAGGTCGCGCGCGACCCGGACACGGTGCGGATGGCGGTCAACGGCTGGGTGGGCTATGAGGCCGGCGCCGAGGTGCTGGCGTACATCCTCCGCGAGGAGATGGGCTACGAGGTCCAGTTGGTCCGCACCGACGAACAGCCGTCGTGGCAGGCGCTGGACCAGGGCGCGCTCGACGTGATCGTGGAGAACTGGGGTCACGAGGACCTCATGAAGCTCTACGGTCCCGAGGGCAACGGCACCGTGGTCGACGGCGGCTCGACCGGCAACGAGGGCGTGATCGGCTGGTACGTTCCCGCCTACGTGGCCGAGGAGTATCCGGAGATCACCACCATGGAGGGCCTGCGGGAGCACACCGACATCTTCCGGACCGCCGAGACCGGCGACAAGGGGGAGTTCCTGGGCGGCGCGCCCGGGTTCGTCACCCAGGACCAGGGGATGATCAACGCGTTCGACCTGGACCTGGAGATCGTCTACGCCGGCTCGGAGGCCTCGCAGATCACCGAGGTCCGGCGGAGGTACGCCGACGAGGAGCCGGTGCTCTTCTACTTCTACGACCCGCAGTGGCTCCAGGAGGAGCTGGACCTGGTCAAGGTCGACTTCCCGGACCACGAGCCGGGGTGCGCCGACGACCCGGACCACGTGCCCTGCGACTACCCGGTCTATGACCTGAACAAGGTCTTCCGGGCCGGGTTCGTGGAGGAGAACGGCCCCGCGTACCGGTTCCTGGACAACTGGACGTGGACCAACGCGGACCAGAACCAGGTGGCCAGGATGATCGCCGACGAGGGGCTCGACCCGACCGAGGCCGCGGAGGCCTGGGTGGGGGAGAACCCGGACGTGTGGCGGGACTGGCTCCCCGAGGGCGCCGCGAAGCGCTGAGCCGCTGTTGTCCGCCCGCTTGTGTCCGCCGGGCCGGGAGGCGCGTCCTCCCGGCCCGGCGGCGTGTCGGAGCCGGGCCGCCGGCCGGTGGCGCCCGCACCCCTTGCCACGCCGGGCGCGGGACATGAGAATTTCTCATGTTCGTCGAGGGAGCGGAGGGCCATGCGCCGGGACCGACTCGCCGTCGCCGTGGGGACCGTCCTGTTCCTGGACGCCCTCCGGGTGTTCCTGCCTTCGCTGATCACCCTGTTCGGCCGGGCCGGATCGACCGATCCCGCGCTGATGGGCGCCTTCGCGCTCGCCTGGTTCCTGCTCCCCCTCCCCTTCGTCCCGCTCGCCCGCCGGATCGGGCCCGCGGCGCCGGCCGCGGCCGCGGCGATGGCGGCGGGACGTCTGGCCCTCCAGGCCACCGACGGCGGCGGCCCCCAGCTGTACGTCTCCGCCGCCACGGTGGGCGCGGGAGCAGTGTGGCTGGTGTGCACCGCGATGGCCTCCACCTCCGACGGGCGCCTGCGCGGCCGGGAGGTGGTGGTCGGGGTGGTGGCCGCGATCGCGGCCACCGCGGTCGTGCACACCCTCCTCGGCACGACCGACCTCGTGTGGTGGCCGACCCCTGTGGCGTGGGGGCCGGTCGCCGCCGGGGCCGCTCTCCTCCTTCTCCTGCTGTTCGGCGTCCGGGGCGCGGACACGGAACCGGCTCAGCCCGTGCCGCCCCGGGCCTGGCTGGTCCTGGGCCCGCTGCTCTTCCTCACCGGCCTGTACACCGCCAACCCGGCGGTGGGGCGGGCCCTGGCGGAGTCGCCGCTGGGGGCCGCGGCCGTCGCCACGGGCTCTGTGCTGTCGGTGGCCCTCGCTCTGCGCCCGCGCCTGCTGGGCAGGAGCCGGTGGGTGGCACCGGCCGTGCTCCTGGCCGCGCTGGTGTGGCTGGCGCTTCCCGGCGGCACGCCTCCGGACGCGTCGGGAGTCCCGTCCGTGGCAGCGCTGGTCGCCGGGCAGTGCGCCCTGGCCGCCTGCGCGGGCTGGGCCGTGCTCCCCAGGCCCGAGCGGGCGTCGGCGGCGCTCACGGGACTGGCCGCCGCGTCGGGGCTGCTGCTGTTCGTGGTGCTGGTGTTCGCGTTCTACTCCGCCTACGACCTGTACGTTCCCAACGCCTACGTGCCCTTCGCGGCCCTGGTCCCGCTGGTGTTCGCCGTACTCCCGCGCACCCGGGAGGCCGAGAGGGCCGGAGGGGGACGGGAGGAGCGAGGGGGCCGCCTCCGCCGGAGAGGACTCGCCGTGGCCGCCGGGGCGGGCGCCCTGACCCTCGCCGCCACGGCTCTGTACCCTCCGTCCCAGCCGCCCGCGCCGGCCGCCGACCGGCCCGGAGACGGACTGCGCGTGGCCGCCTACAACGTGCGGATGGGCTTTGGCATGGACGGCCGGTTCTCCGTCCCGGAACAGGCGGAGGCCCTGCGCGGCCTGGCCCCCGACGCCGTCGTCCTCAGCGAGGTGGACCGCGGCTGGCTGCTCAACGGCGGGCACGACGGGCTGGCGGGCCTCGCGCGCGGACTCGGCATGAACGCCTACTGGGGACCCGCCGACGGGCCGCTGTGGGGAGACGCCGTGCTCACCGCCCTGCCGGTCACCCGACAGGAGCGGCACCCGCTCACCCCGAGCGGCCCCACCGGGGCACAGGCGCTGGAGGTGACCGTGGACTGGAACGGCACCGAGGTCACCGTGGTGTCCACCCACGTGCAGCCCGCGGACTACGGTTTCGGAGAGGAGACCTCGCGGCGGCAGTTGCGCGACGTCGCGGAGGTCGCCCGCGGCGCCCGGGAGCGCGGCGGCCCCGTCGTCGTGGCCGGGGACCTCAACATCGAGCCGGACGATCCCGCCTGGAGCATCCTCACCGAGCACGGGATGCGCGACGCGTTCGGCGGGGTGCGGCCCTTCCCCACCCTGCCCGGGCAGGCGGGTTCGGACCAGCAGATCGACCACGTCCTGCACTCGGCGGACCTGGTGCCGAGCGACCCCGCGAACCCGGACGTGCCCCACTCCGACCACCGGCCGGTGGCCGTCACGCTGACCCCCGCGGACTGACCGTCAGGCGGACGGACGCTCGTACCTGCGGCGCCGCCCCACCCAGTACACGTTCACGCAGGCGGCGACGAACCCCGCGCCGAACAGGACGACCAGCCACACCTGGTCGGTCCACAGGTAGGCCAGGACCGCGGCCACCAGCAGTACCAGGGCGCCGAACACGGCCAGCACCATGCGGAACCCCAGGGCGCTCGCCGGACGCTCGTGGCTGCCCAGGGGACCCTTCAACCTGCCCCGTCGCATGACCTCAGCTCCTCTCACACCGGTCCCACCGTTGTCCTCCCCGACTCCTACCCATCGGGAGGAGACGAACCAGGAGCCGCGCTGACCGCCTTCGTGACCTATGACAAGCGGCTGGCGGAGGCGGCCGGTCTGCCGGTGGCCGCTCCCTCTCCCCGAGCGGGAGGGGGAGCGGCCACCGGGAAAGGCGGCGGGGGCGCCCCGGACAGGGCGCCCCCGCACGTCCTCCGTACGCCTACACGCCGTCCATCAGGGCGGGCAGGGCGGCCTCGTAGGACTCGCGCAGCTCGGACAGCGGGATCTCCACGGTGCCACCCGGGTGGGTGACCGACAGGGCGTCGCCGCCCACCGCGCCGATCTGCTCCACCGGCACACCGTGCTCGCGGGCCAGGGCCGTGAAGGCCTCCTCCCGGCCCGGCTCCACCGCGACGACGGCACGGGCGCCGGACTCGCTGAACAGGGCGGTGAACGCGTCGCCGGCCACGGACACCCGCACGCCGAGGCCCCCGCGCAGCGCCGACTCGGCCAGCGCGACCGCCAGACCGCCGTCGGACAGGTCGTGCGCGGCCTCGGCCAGACCGCGCTCGGCGGCGGTGGCCAGCACCTCGCCCAGGGCGGCCTCGGCGGCCAGGTCCACCTTGGGCGGCGGTCCGCCCAGGTGGCCGTGGACCGTGTCGGCCCACGCCGAGCCGCCGAACTCCGGCCGGGTCTCACCCAGCAGGAGCACCCGGGCGCCGTCCGTACCGAAGGCGGTCCGCAGACGGGTGCGCACGTCGTCGATCACGCCGAGAACGCCGACCACCGGGGTCGGGTTGATCGCCACGTCGCCGGTCTGGTTGTAGAAGCTCACGTTGCCGCCGGTCACCGGCGTGCCCAGCTGCTGGCAGGCGTCGGCCAGGCCCCGCGTGGACTCGGCGAACTGCCACATCACCCCGGGGTCCTCCGGCGAGCCGAAGTTGAGGCAGTTGGTCACCGCGAGCGGCCGCGCGCCCGTCGCGGCGACGTTGCGGTAGGCCTCCGCGTACGCCAGCTGCGTACCCGTGTACGGGTCCAGGCGGGTGAACCGGCCGTTGCCGTCGGTGGCCAGGGCCACGCCCTTGTGGGAGTCGTCGGAGACACGGATCATCCCGGCGTCGTGCGGGGTGGACACCACCGTGTCGCCGCGCACGTAGCTGTCGTACTGCTGGGTGACCCACGCCGGGTCGCCCACGCCCGGTGCGCCCAGCACGCGCAGCACGTGCTCGCGCAGCTCGGCGTCGGTGCCGGGGCGGGGGAGCTTGGCCGCGTCGTCGGCCAGCAGCGCGTCCTGGGAGTCGGGGCGCGCGTACGGGCGCTGGTAGACGGGCCCCTCGTCGGAGGCGGTCCGCGGCGGCATGTCCACCACGGTCTCGCCGTGCCAGGTCATCACCAGGCGGCCGCCGCGCTCGGCCTCCTCGGGGGTCACGTCGGTGACCTCGCCGATCTCGGTGGCCAGGATCTGCCACTTGTCGCAGATGGCCAGGAACTCGTCCATCTTCGAGGGCTCGACGATCGCCATCATGCGCTCCTGCGACTCACTCATGAGGATCTCCTCGGGAGTGAGCCGGGGGTCGCGCAGCGGCACGCGGTCCAGCTGGACGCGCATGCCGCCGGTGCCGCCGGCGGCCAGCTCGGTGGTGGCGCAGGACACGCCCGCCGCGCCCAGGTCCTGGATGCCCACGACCAGGTCCTTGTCGAACAGCTCCAGGCTGCACTCGATGAGCAGCTTCTCCATGAACGGGTCGCCGACCTGCACGCTGGGCCGCTTGGCGTGCGACTCGTCGTCGAAGGTCGCGCTGGCCAGCACCGAGGCGCCGCCGATCCCGTCGGGTCCGGTGGTGGAGCCGAACAGCACCACCTTGTTGCCCGGACCGGGTGCCTGCGCCAGCTTGATGTCCTCGTGGCGCATCACGCCCACGCACAGGGCGTTGACCAGCGGGTTGCCGATGTACCCCGCGCCGAAGCCGATCTCGCCGCCGATGTTGGGCAGGCCCAGGCAGTTGCCGTAGAAGGAGATGCCCGACACCACGCCGGGCAGGACCCGCTTGGTGTCGTCGGCGTCGGCGGGACCGAACCGCAGCGCGTCCATCACCGCGACGGGGCGGGCGCCCATGGTGAGGATGTCGCGGACGATGCCGCCCACGCCGGTGGCCGCGCCCTGGTGCGGCTCCACGTAGGAGGGGTGGTTGTGCGACTCGATCTTGAACGTCACCGCACGGCCGTCGCCGACGTCCACCACGCCCGCGTTCTCGCCCATGCCGACGAGCAGAGCGTCGTTGGCGGGTGCCTTCTCCCCGAACTGGCGCAGGTGCACCTTGGAGGACTTGTACGAGCAGTGCTCGCTCCACATGACCGAGTAGATGGCCAGCTCGGCGGAGGTGGGGCGGCGCCCCAGGATCTCGCGGACCCGCTCGTACTCGTCCTTGGCCATGCCCAGTTCGGCGTACGGCTGAGGCGTGTCCGGGCTGTCGTGCGCCACGTCGACGGTGTCGAGACCAGGTACTTCAGACATGCGTGGTTCCGTTCGGGATGTGCGGGTGTGGGCCGAGCCGCGGCGTCCGCCGGCCGGCGCGGAATCGTGGTCAGGGGGTGGCGGCCTCGCCCGCGTCACCGAGCATCAGCACCGCGGGGGACTCGGGGTCGTCGTGGGCGGAGGTGTCGGCCAGCATGTGCTCGCCGTCGCTGAGGAAGACCTGGTCCGCGCGCGCTCCCTGGGGCTGCTGTTCCTCCCAGCCCCGCTCGGTGAGGTGGGAGACCACGGTCTCGACGGTCTCGCGGGAGTCCTCGGGCAGTTCCCCGCCCTCGGTCATGACCATCACCAGCCGGACGCACTCGCCCTGCTCGCAGTACACGTCGCCCTCCGGGTCGGAGACGTAGGCCAGCCCGGACGGGGCCTGGCCGAGCACGTCCGTGTCCGGCGGCGCCTCCGGGGCCGCGCCCCCGTCCTGCGGACCCTGGCCCCCGTCCTGCGGGCCCTGGCCCTGCGGCGGCGTGGCGACGGGCGCGGTCCCGATGGCGTTGAAGAGGCCCACGGCGGCGGACACCACCAGGCCCACGACGACGAGTCCGGCGAGGACGAACATCGTCTTCCTGGAACGCAGCAACGCCATCAACGGCCAAACCCCCTGTTCGGTGTACGGGTCAGGCGTTCACCGGCGAACCGGCGGCCAGGTGGGTGAGGATCGAGGTGAAGAACCCGAGGCCCTCGGTGGAGGGGCCGGTGAGCGCCTCCACGGCGTGCTCGGGGTGCGGCATGAGGCCGACGACGTTCCCGTGCTCGTTGGTGATCCCGGCGATGCCGCGGCGGGAGCCGTTCGGGTTGCCGCCGACGTAGCGGACCACGACCCGGCCGGCGGACTCCAGCTCGTCCAGGGTGTGCTCGTCGGCGACGTAGCTGCCCTCGCCGCTCTTGAGTACCACCAGGACCTCCTGGCCCTCGGTGTAGGAGTTGGTCCACGCGGTGCCGGCGTTCTCCACGCGCAGTACCTGGTCGCGGTTGAGGAACCGCAGCGAGGAGTTGCGGGTCAGGGCTCCGGGGAGCAGGTGGCTCTCGCACAGGATCTGGAAGCCGTTGCAGATGCCGAGGACCGGCAGCGCGCCCGACCGGGCGGCCGGGACCAGCTCCGACATGAGCGGGGCGAACCGGGCGATGGCCCCGCAGCGCAGGTAGTCGCCGTAGGAGAAGCCGCCGGGCAGGACCACGGCGTCCACACCCCTGAGGTCGGCGTCCGCGTGCCAGAGGGAGACGGGTTCGGCGCCCGCCAGCGCGACCGCGCGCGCGGCGTCCTTGTCGTCGAGGGAGCCGGGGAAGGTGACGACGCCCACACGGGCTGTCATGAGCACACTCCGAGAGGTTGGGTCGGATCCATCCCCGCGGGCGCGGGGAGCGTTCGGCGAGGAGATGCCGGTGCCTGGCCCCGTCGCTGGGGACGGCGCGTCCGCACTTCGCAGCGTACCCGCTCACCTGTGCTCCGGTACGACGGCGGACCCTCGCGGAGGCCGCGGATTGGGAGGATCATCCCAACGCGGGGTCCGTCGCGCACCCGTGTACGTGTGCGATCTGACAGGGAGTGCGGGGCGTTCCGCTCGGTTCGGAGGGTGCCGCGGTGCGCCTCGGGGAAGGGGGCGCCGAGGGGTGGCCGGGGCCTGTGGTTTCCGTCACCGGGTGTTCCGGCGGATGGAGGGACGCCGTTTCCGGTGGGTGGAGGGGCGTCGCATGGGACGGCCGCTCTCCGCGTGGACGGCTCGCGGAGGCGGTCGGTTCAGAGAAGGGCGTAGCGCTGGGTCGGCACCCGCCCCGGCCCCTTCTCCGGCGGCGGTTCGTCGCACACGGTGAGCTGCTTGCGCAGGAGGACCGTCGTGCGCGGTTCCTCCTCGAAGTCGACCTCGTCCATGAGGTAGCGCATCAGCAGAATGCCCCTGCCCGATTCTGCGTCCAGTTCCGGGAGGGGCATGTGGTCGGTGGTGAACCGCTCGGTCAGCGCCTCGGGATCGGGCGCCCTTCCCGTATGGGATATCCGCAGTTCACACCATCGTCCTCCCATGTCGGCCTCGACCATGTAGTCGCGGGCGGGACCACCGTGGTCCACCGCGTTGCTACAGGCCTCGGATACGGCCAGGAGGATGTCGTCGACGCAGTCCCGGCACACTCCCCCTCGAACGAGGAGGGTGCCGAGGACGTCGCGTGCGACGGAGACCGTGTACGCCTGTCTTGGGAGGGAGATCGAGAAAACGGCGTCCATTCGTACACCTCTCGTGCTCCGTTGTCGTGTTCGGCCCGGCTTGTGAGAGAACCTTCCCCGGAGGCGGATGCAGTAAAACGAACAGCCGTGCCCCTGGGGGACACGGCTGCATTTTCCCGGCACTTCCGGCACGTCGGACACCATGCAAACGAATTCACGTTTTTCCCGTCCGCCCCGAGGCGACGCGACCGTCACCGCGGAACCGGTGTTCGGTGTGACGCTTCTCATGTGGGGTGTTCGGCGGATTCCGCCGGGTTTCCCGGTTTTCCGGAAGGTTTCCGTCCTCGCGAATCCGCGGCGGAGAGAGGAGGGAGAGGGATGCCGGACGGTGGCCCCGGGGCCGGAGGGGGCGGCGCCTACTCCTCCACACGGACCTCGTAGTCCTCGATGACGGTGTTGGCGAGCAGGGTCTCGGCCAGGCGGCGGACGTCGGCGAGCCTGGCCTCGTCCACCTGCCCCTCGACCTCGACCTCGAAGCGCTTGCCCTGGCGGATCTGTTCGATCCCCTCGAAGCCCAGACGTGAACAGGCCCCGGCGATGGCTTGGCCCTGGGGGTCCAGGATCTCGGGCTTGAGCATGACGTCAACAACGACGCGGGCCACGGGGTCCTCCACAAGGAAACGGTGTGCCGCACGTGCCTGCGGCGGGCGGGCCGCCCCCCGTCGGACCGGAGGGGGCGACGCAAGCGTACGGTACGTGAGAGTGGGTATGCGTCCTGACCAGGAGGCGCGCCGCGTCTTTACCGCACACTGACCAGTACCGGCGACCGACACGGGGGTCCCGTGACCCGTATCACGTGGATTGATGTCATCATTGGAAGTGCGCGGTGGCGTCTAACAAGGTGGAAGTGATCGTCCGGTCGTCCTGAGGGGGAATCTTGACGACTATCGAAATGGACCAGGCCTCCACGACTGGTGATACCCGCGGTGAAGAGCGGGCAGAGCAGACTCTGGACTTCGCCACCGCGGTGACGCCGTTCGCCGACCAGCTCTATCCCACGGCTCTGCGGATGACCCGCAATCCCGCCGACGCCGAGGATCTGGTGCAGGAGACCTTCGCCAAGGCCTTCGCGAATTTCCACCAGTTCCGTGCCGGCACCAACCTCCGGGCCTGGCTTTACCGAATTTTGACCAACACCTTCATCAACACCTACCGCAAGAAGCAGCGCGAACCGCGCCAGGAGACCACCGACGAGATCAAGGACTGGCAGCTCGCCGCCGCCGAGGCGCACACCTCGTCCGGTATGCGGTCGGCGGAGAACGAGGTCCTGGACCACCTGCCCGACTCCGACATCAAGCAGGCGCTCGCCCGGCTGCCCGAGGAGTTCCAGGAGGTCATCTACCTCGTCGACATCGAGGGCTACGCCTACAAGGAGGTGGCCGAGCGCATGGGGACCCCGCTGGGGACGGTGATGTCCCGCCTGCACCGCGCCCGCCGCCAGCTCCGCGAGATGCTCGCCGACTACGCGCGCGACCACGGGGTGCGCGTCTCCGCCGCCCAGTAGCCCTCTCCGCCGGCCAGGGCGGGCGGTCCCGCCCCGAAGGGCTCCCGCAGTTCCCCTTGTTCGCGGTGCCCTTCGCCGCGTCCCCGTCTCGCCTCTCCCCGCACAGTCCGGCGGGAGTCCGCCTGTCGAGGCCCGATTCCCGTTTCTCCACGACCACAACAGCACTTCCGACATGCCCGGACGGCCCTTCGCGAGCGGAGGGCCGTCCGCGTCGTGCGCTCCGTGCGCCCGGCGCCGCATGGTGTCCACAACGTTGTCGAAACAACCCCGCCGATGCTAGGAAGCCCTGGTAACCGCGTTGCGGAACGGTCGAGGATCATGGGGCGCGCAGGTGAAAAGGTGGCGCTGAGGGCTTGCGCTCTCCATGGTGAGGTCTGTCACGATATGGGGAGGGCTGTCCACCCTCATCCACCACCCCGGGTGAGGGCGGACCGTGATCCGGTCGATCAGCGTTCACCCACGCGAATTCGGCCCCGAGAACCCGAGGAGCGACGTGTCGGACACCACCGCGCACGAAAAACCGGAGCTCATTCAGCTCCTGACACCCGAAGGGGAGTTGACGGGGCATCCCGACTACCCCCTGGACATCAGCGCGGAGGAGATCCGCGCCCTCTACCGTGACCTGGTCCTGGTGCGCCGCGTCGACAGCGAGGCCGTCTCCCTCCAGCGCCAGGGCGAACTGGGCCTGTGGGCCTCGCTGCTCGGCCAGGAGGCCGCCCAGATCGGTTCCGGCCGCGCGCTGCGCGACAACGACATGGCGTTCCCCTCCTACCGTGAGCACGGCGTCGCCTGGTGCCGGGGCATCGCGCCCAAGGAACTGCTCGGCATGTTCCGCGGCGTCACCAACGGCGGCTGGGACCCCCACGAGCGGGGCTTCCACCTGTACACGATCGTGATCGGCAGCCAGACGCTGCACGCCACCGGCTACGCCATGGGCGTCCAGCGCGACGGCGCCGTCGGCGAGGACGGCACGGCCGTCATCTCCTACTTCGGCGACGGGGCCACCAGCCAGGGCGACACCAACGAGGCGTTCAACTTCGCCTCGGTCAACAACGCCCCCGTGGTCTTCTTCTGCCAGAACAACCAGTGGGCCATCTCCGAGCCGCTGGAGCGCCAGGCCCGCGTGCCCATCCACCGGCGCGCCGACGGGTTCGGCTTCCCCGGCCTGCTCGTGGACGGCAACGACGTCCTGGCCTGCCTCGCCGTCACCCGGGCCGCCCTCGACAACGCACGCGAGGGCAACGGCCCCACGCTCATCGAGGCGTTCACCTACCGGATGGGCGCCCACACCACCAACGACGACCCCACCCGCTACCGCGAGTCGGCCGAGCTGGACGAGTGGAAGGCCAAGGACCCGATCCTGCGGGTCCGCCGCTACCTGGAGCGGAGCGGCCTGGCGGACGAGGAGTTCCTCGCATCCGTCGACGCCGAGGCCGACAAGCTGGGCGAGCAGGTGCGCGCCGAGTGCCGTGCCCTGCCCGACCCCGAGCCCCTCGACATCTTCCACGAGGTGTACGCCGAGCCCAACGTCCACATCGACCAGCAGCGGTCCGAGTTCGCCGAGTACCTGGCCTCCTTCGAGGGCGTCGGCGCGGAAGGGGGCCGCTAGGCCATGGGAACCAACCTCACCATCGGCAAGGCCATCAACGCGGGCCTGCGCGCCGCCATGGAGAACGACCCGAAGGTCCTGGTCATGGGCGAGGACGTCGGCCGGCTCGGCGGCGTCTTCCGGGTCACCGACGGCCTGCACAAGGACTTCGGCGCCGACCGGGTCATCGACACCCCGCTCGCCGAGTCCGGCATCGTCGGCACCGCGATCGGCATGGCCATGCGCGGCTACCGCCCCGTGGTCGAGATCCAGTTCGACGGCTTCTTCTTCCCGGCCACGAACCAGACCTTCACCCAGCTGGCCAAGATGCGCCGCCGCTCGGCGGGCAAGCTCAGCGTGCCCGTGGTCATGCGCATCCCCTACGGCGGCGGCATCGGCGCCGTCGAGCACCACAGCGAGTCCCCCGAGGCGTACTTCACGCACACCGCGGGCCTGCGCGTGGTGACGGTCGCCAACCCCGAGGACGCCTACTGGATGATCCAGCAGGCGGTGCTCAGCGACGACCCGGTCGTCTTCCTGGAGCCCAAGCGGCGCTACTACGAGAAGGCCGAGGTCGACACCGGGGCCTCCCTCGCCGAGGCGGCCCCCATGGGCGCCGCCCGCGTGGCCCGTCCCGGCACGGACGTGACCCTGCTGGCGTACGGGCCCATGGTCAAGACCGCCCTGCAGGCGGCCGAGGCCGACACCGACCACTCCATCGAGGTCATCGACCTGCGTTCGCTGTCCCCGGTGGACTACCCGACCCTGTTCGCGTCGGTGCGCAAGACCGGGCGCCTGGTCGTGGCCCACGAGGCACCGCTGTCCGGCGGCCCCGGCGGCGAGATCGCGGCCCGGGTCACCGAGGAGTGCTTCTACCACCTGGAATCGCCGGTGATCCGTGTTGCCGCCTTCGACACGCCGTATCCGCAGTCGCGTCTTGAGGAGCACTACCTTCCGGACCTTGACCGCGTTCTGGACGGTGTTGACCGGGCGTTCGCGTACTAGGGGATCGGGGAGACCGAAGGACATGGCGATTCACAAGAGTGAGCCCGCCGTCGGCGGCGTGCAGTCGTTCAAGCTGCCCGACGTCGGGGAGGGCCTGGTCGAGGCCGAACTCCTCACCTGGTACGTCAAACCGGGTGACGAGATCGAGGTCAACCAGATGATCTGCGAGATCGAGACGGCCAAGGCGGTCGTCGAGCTGCCGAGCCCGTTCGCGGGCACGGTGCGGGAGCTGCTGGCCGAGGAGGGCCAGACGGTGGAGGTCGGCACGGTGATCATCACCGTGGACGACGGCACCGGAGGCGGCTCCTCGGCCGAGGCGGCACCGGCCACCGAGGAGCGGGAGAAGCCGCTGGTCGGCTACGGCGAGAAGGCGGCCTCCACCCAGCGCCGTCCGCGCCGCCGCCCGGCTCCCTCCGGTCCGGCGCCCGTGCCCCGGCTCTCCGAGCCCGCACCGGCCAACACGCCCTCCGTGGAGGAGACCGCGCCGGGTCCGGTTCCGGCCTCCGGCCGTGCGCTGGCCAAGCCGCCGGTGCGCAAGCTGGCCAGGGACCTCGGTGTGGACCTGGCGTCGGTCGCCCCCACCGGGGAGGGCGGCGTCGTCACACGGGAGGACGTCCGGTCCGCGGCCGAGGCCGCCCAGGCCCCGGCGGCCCCGGAGCCGGAGGCGGCGCCCCGGACCGACCGGGCCGCGCGCGAGCGGCGCGTACCGGTCAAGGGCGTGCGCAAGCACACGGCGGCGGCGATGGTCGACAGCGCGTTCACCGCGCCGCACGTCACCGAGTTCCTGCAGGTGGACGTCACCAGGACGATGGAGGCCGTCGCGCGGCTGCGGGCGCGGCCCGACTTCGCCGACGTGCGGGTGTCCCCGCTGCTGCTGGTGGCCAAGGCCCTGCTCATGGCGGTCCGGCGGCACCCGGAGATCAACGCCTCCTGGGACGAGGACAACCAGGAGATCGTGATCAAGGACTACGTGAACCTGGGGGTCGCGGCGGCCACCGAGCGCGGCCTGGTGGTGCCCAACATCAAGGACGCCGACGCCATGGCCCTGCCGGAGCTCTCCGCCGCGCTGAAGCGGCTGACGGAGACCGCGCGGGAGGGCAGGACCAGTCCGGCGGACATGTCCGGCGGCACCATCACCATCACCAACGTCGGCGTGTTCGGCGTGGACGCGGGCACCCCGATCATCAACCCGGGCGAGGCCGCGATCCTCGCCTTCGGGCAGATCCGGGACATGCCGTGGGTGCACGAGGGCGAGCTGGCGGTCCGCAAGGTGACGACGCTGTCGCTGTCCTTCGACCACCGGCTGGTCGACGGGGAGCTGGGGTCCAAGGTGCTGCGCGACATCGGCACCGCGCTGGAGGATCCGGAGCTGACCGCCCTGGCCTGGGGCTGAGGCGAGGAGCGGTGAAGTAGGCGGGGGCCGGTGCGAGGTGATCGCATCGGCCCCTTCCCGCGAGGAGGGCCGCCCCCAAAGGGGGAGGGGAACGGCCCCGCACGCCTTCAGTGTTCCCCGTGTGTGCTTACCGACACACGGGACTCCGTCCGTCGTGGAGGCACCGGGGTTCAGGAGACCATCCACACGAAGCCGTACTGCGCGCCCGTCAGGACGACGGCGGCGGCCGCCAGGACGACCAGGGTGAGGTGGATCCGGCCGGCCGGGCGCAGCCGTCCACGCACCCAGGCCGCCGCGGCCGCGGCGGCGGTGGCCAGGGTCAGCGGGACCGCGACGGCCAGCGGGAGGGTGAGCGCGAGGGACTCGTTGAAGATCCACTGCTCCAGCGTGTGGCTGTCGAACAGTCCGTACACGACCAGGCCGACGCCGGCGAAACAGCTCAGCGCGGTCAGCGCGGCCAGCACGCGGGCGGTGAGGGTGAACCGGTCCCGGGGGCGGCGAAACCACAGGAACGCGGTGAACAGGACCAGCAGCCCCGCGGCGGCGACCACGCCGTGCGTGACGGGACTGGTCGGGAACGTGGTCCGCTCGTAGACCTGGGTGGGGTTGCCGTCCACGGCCAGGGCGACGGCCTCGCCGTCCTCCTCCAGGAAGACCAGCTGGTCCTCGCCGTTCTCCGAGACCAGCCGCCCCTCGCCGACGGGCAGCCAGCGGTCGTCCGCCGCCATCGCGCCGCTGACGGAGAGGGTGCCGTCCCCGGCGTCGCGCACGACCATGTTGTCGAAGAGGGAGACGATCTGTGCGGGTCCGCTGGCGCTGCGCCGACTGCTGACGTAGGTGCCCGTGTAGGCGCCCAGGCCGGCTCCGGTGTCGGCCCGGCCGGTCGGCGGCTCCTGCGGGTCGAACGTGTCGGCGAACTCCCGGGCCACCGTCATACGCAGGTCCTCAAGGGGGTTCCCGGTGGCGGAGTCGTCACCGTTGACCGCGACGAACATCCCCGCGTCGATCCCCGGGACCAGGACGTAGGCGGTGTGCATGCCCACGAGGTCGCCGCCGTGGCCGATGACCGGGGAGTCCCCGCCACGCCACTGGTAGGTGCCGTAGCCCACGCCGGCGGCCCGCGGGTGGACCTCGTGCTGGACGGCCAGCATCCGCTCGGCGACGCCCGCGGGGAGCACGCGCCCGCCGTCGATCTCGCCTCCTCCCAGCAGGGCCAGCATGAACCGGGCCATGTCGTCGGTCGAGGCGACGGATGCCCCGGCGGGCACGTGGGTGACGTGCATCGGACCGGCGTCGCCGCCGTCGGACAGGTGGAGGGCCGGGACCTCGTAGGAATCGCGGGCCTCGTGGATCTGGAGGAACTCGCTGTCCTCCATGCCCAGCGGCTCGAACACGTGGCGCGCGGCGTACTCCTCGAAGGGCACGCCGCTCACCTCCTGGACGACGTACCCGGCCAGGGCGCTGCCGTGGTTGGAGTAGGCGGTGAACCGGCCGGGTTCGTAGAGCTGCTCGGGCTTGCGGGTACGGAACAGCTCGTCGAGGGTGAGGTGCCGGTCGGTGTCCTCGGCCGAGGGGAAGTCGACCACCTCCGCGAACCCGGCGGTGTGGGTGAGCAGGTGGTGGACCGTGACGCCGTCCACGGGCAGCCGGGCGTCCTCGGGCAGGTAGGTGTTGACGTCCTCGTGAAGGTCGATCCCGCCCCGCGCGGCCAGGGTGAGGACGGCCGCGGCGGTGAAGGACTTGGACACCGAGCCCGTGGGCATCGTGTGGACGGTGTGGTCCATGGGCGTCTTCTCCGCCAGATCGGCGTACCCGTGCGAGGCGGAGGCGATCTGTTCGCCGCCGGCCACGACGGTCACGGCGACGCCGGGCGCCCCGTGCTCCTCCAGCAGCTCGGCGACGCGGGTGTCCGTGAACTCCCGGGCGGTCTCGGGGGTCAGCGGCGCGGCCGCGGCCGGGGCACCAGCCGGAGCCGCCACCGAGCCGGGCTCGGTGGCGGCCGAGGAGGCGCCGGGCGCCAGGGTGAGGGCGATCATCAGGGACGCGGCCAGCATGGGCGGGACGCGGGGGGTTCGTGGCATCGGTACTCCCGGGGTGGGTTCTCGCTGTCCCTCGAAACTAGGAGTCGGCGCCGCCCGGGGCACTGGCGCGGACGGGTGTTCCCGTACTACAGGCAGCTCCACCGAGGACGTGCGGCGGACCGCCCCGCGGCACCGGGCACGTCGGAGGGGCGGGCCCTCCGGAAAGGGGGGCGGGGCCCGCGCGGGGGGAGCGGGCGCGGGGGCGAGGCGGGTTCGGGCCGGGCCCGGCCAGGGGGCGGCCGGGCGCGGCTATCCGAGCAGGAAGGTGACGGCGAACAGCACGGGGATGGTGAGGAGGGTGGTCAGCAGCACCACCTCGCGGACCATCACCTCGCCGGTGCGGTACTGGGCGGCGAAGTTGAACACGTTCTGGGCCGTGGGCAGGGCCGCCAGCACCACCACGGAGAACAGGGTGAAGGCGTCCAGGCCGAAGACCAGGGAGCCCAGGGCCCACGCCGCCAGCGGCTGGACCACGGACTTGAGCGCCACGGCCACCAGGACCGGTACGCGCTCGGGGCCGCGGCCGGGGAACTCGCTGCCGTGCAGGGAGATCCCGAAGGCCAGCAGCATCGCCGGGACCGCCATGCCGCCGATCAGGTGGAAGGGCTCCATCAGGGGTTCCGGGGGCGCCCAGCCGGAGGCGGAGACGGCCACGCCCGCCAGGGAGGCGATCACCACGGGGTTGCGGAACGGCGTGCCGAGCGCCCGGCGCAGGACGGGCCCCACACCGCGCACGCCGCCGCCGACCAGGTCCAGGACGGTGAGTGCGACGGGGGCCATGAACAGGAGCTGTGTCAGCAGGATGGGCGCGACCAGGGACGCGTCGCCGAGGACGTAGACGGCGATGGGGATACCGAGGTTGCCCGCGTTGACGTAGGACGACGCGAGCGCGCCGACGGTGGTCCGGCCCACGCCCCAGCGCCGCACCAGCGCGAGGGCGATGAAGGCGAGGGCCGCGGAGGCCACGCTGAGCACGCTGACCAGGACCGGTGCGGACACCAGCACGGAGAGGTCGACGTCGGCCAGGATCGTGAACAGCAGGGCGGGGCTGGCCACGTAGAAGGCGAGCCGGGTGAGCACCTCCTTGGCCCCCGACCCGAGGAGGGGGATCCTGCCGAGCATGTAACCGAGGACGACGACGCTGGTGATGACACCGAAACCGACCAAGACCCCGGACAAGGGGCGCCCCCACTGCGAACGCTCGACACGACCGTGGAAACGCTATCCGAGGTCGCTTGGCGGCGATACGGCGCAGGTCACACCGTTCCGGACGGTTTCGGGAGGTTCCAGGCGGGGTGTCGCGGTGTCAGTCCCCCGGGGAGGGGCTGGGATCCGCGGAGGGCTCGGCCTCCTCTTCCTCCGCCTCCTCCTCCGCCGCTTCCTCGGCGGCCTCCTCGGCCAGGCGCTCGGCCTCGGCCCGGTCGGCGGCGCGGGTCGTGCACACCTCCTCGGCCGCGGCCGAGGAGCCCTCCACGGCGACCACCGTGAAGCAGTACTCCACGACCGTGTCCTCCGTGACGATCTGCGCGGACACCGCTCCGGGGCCGGTCCGGGCCAGGGTGAGCGGGTCGTGGCCGCTGGGGCCGCCCAGGACGAAGAACGAGGCGGTGCCGCCGCTGTTGTCGGTCCAGGTCAGCTCGACGGCGCCGAGGTTGTCCGTCAGCGCGACCCCCGACGGCGCGGAGACCTCGGGCGGTGCCGTGGGCTCGACGACCTGTTCGGCGGGCTCCTCCTCGGCCACCGGCTCCGGCGCGGGCTCCGCCTCGGCGGCCGACACCACGGGGGCCCGGGAACCGGTCGCGGCGAACACGCTGGAGACGCTGGTGACCAGCAGGATGCCGCACACGGTCACGGCGATGTGGAGATGGCGGCGCCAGCGCGCCTGGCCCTGTGCGGTCCCCTGGGGGAACCCCGGGTCGAGGTCGTCCTCGGCCGCCGACGGTTTCTCGTCCACGGGCAGGAAGGAGGACTCGGCGGTGCCGGTCCAGCCCTCCAGGCGGGACCAGGCGCGCCGCGGGGAGATCTCCTCGCCGCGCAGCTTGGCCATCATGATCTCGGCGGTGCCGCCCGCGTCGGTGGCCGGGAGCCTGCTGCCCTCCAGGCCGGTGGGCGGCCGCGAGGGCTCCCGGCGTTCCGTGTGCGGTGGGGGAGGCGGGGGCTGCGGCCCGGACGAGGGCCGCGGCACGGGGGGCGGCTGCCGGAACGGGGTCGCGGGGCCCTCCGTGGCGTGGGGCGGGGCCTGGGGTCCACTGGGGGGTCCCGGCTGGGAGTGCGGGTCGGTCGGTGCCGGGGGGACGGGTGGAGCGGCGGGGGCGTGCGAGGCCTGTGGTCCCGAAGAGGGGAACCACGCCGTGGTGGGAGGGGTCTGCGGCCCGGAGGGCGGGGTGCGGGGATGGTCGGGTCCCGCACCCGTGGGCCCGGTGCCCGTGGGAAGCGGGGGTGCGGGGGGCGTCGCGGGGGGAGCCTGCGGCCCCGTGCCGGGGTGCCGGGGGCCCTGCCGGGGATCCGACCGGACGGCGTACGGCGGGGGCGGGACCTGGGGGCCCGACACGGGGGCCTGGGCGCCGGACATCGGGGTCTGGGCGGGCGTCGGGTGTTGGGCGCCGGTCGTGCGGTCGTGCGGTCCGGACGCCGGGCCCCGGGCACCGGGCACGGGGTTCTGGGGGCCCGACACGGGGGCCTGGCCGCCGGACACCGGGTCCTGGGCGTCCGACGCGGGAGCCTGGGCGCCGCTGAGGGGGTTTTGACCGCCGGTCGCGCCGGACAGCGTCGTCGCGGGCCTGGAGGTGCGCGCCTGCTCGAAGGCCGAGGCGAAGGCCGCCGGCGTCGGGAAGCGCTCCTCGGGCAGTTTGGACAGCGCACGGCTGAGCACACCGCGCAGCTTGCGGGAGATGTCGGAGCGGGGGACCGGTCGCGGGTCCTGCGTCAGCACACGCTCCGCGTAGGCCCCGGCGTCGAACGGGCTCCCGTCCGTGGTGGAGAAGGGCGTGTGTCCCACCAGCATCGTCCAGATGGTGGACGCCAGCTGGTAGACGTCGGAGGCGGGCGTGCGCGGCTGCCCCCGCAGTGCCTCGGGAGCGGCGTGCAGGAACGACTCCGTCCCCGGATCGGGCGGGGGCAGGGCCTCACCGGACCGGTGGACGGAACCGAAACCGGTGAGCACCGGTGTCCGACCCGCTCGCAGGACGTTGCCGGGGCAGACGTCGTTGTGCAGCAGCCCGCGGCCGTGCATCGATCCCAGGGCCGCCGCCACGCTCCGGGCGACGGCCGCCGCCTCCTGGATCGGCGCGGGCCCCCTCCGGGCGAGCATGTCGCCGAAGGAGCCGTCCGCGTAGAACGGCAGCACCACGAACAGGTCGCCGTCGGCGGTGGTCCCCGCGTCCAGCAGGGGGACCACGCCGGACACCCCGTCGAGGTCGCGCAGCTGGTTCAGCTCGGCGCGGCCCAGGTGCTCGGGGAGGACCTTGAGGACGACGTCGGCACCGCTCGTGGAGCGGGTCGCCCGGACGATCCGGGCGCGGCGCCCCTGGCAGAGCAGGGACGGGGCGTCGTACCCGGGCGCCCATGCGGTGTGCTCGGAGCCGGACATGAGAGAGCGACCCCCTGGTGGTGTTCGTGGTGGAGGACTCCCCGCCGGAGGGCGGGGAAGGCGGCGCCCGGTGCTAGGGCTGCGGGGACGCCTCGGTGAGCGGGCCCTGGCTCACCTGGCCGCGTAGGCCCCATCCGCGCTCCTCGTTGACCTCCTGCTGCCTTCCGAAGGCACCGATGAGGGCGATGACCCCGCAGATCAGCGCGACGAGGATGAGTCCGCCGATCACCGCGGGCCACACCTGCTGGCGACGGCGCCAGTACCGGCTCGAACCGTACAGCAGGGCCGAGCGCAGCTGGCGGTGCCGCAGTGCGTCCGCCTGGAGGACGTACTTCTCCTCGTCGGGCGTGTAGTGGAACGCCTCGGGAAGCTGCGGATCCGGATCCGCGGGGGCGGGCGACGGGGACGGGGACGACATCGCCGATCAGCTTACTAGAACAGCCCGTCGAGGTAGCGGGTCAGCCGCTCGTAGTTGTCCGCGGTGCTGCTGGTCGCGGAGATCACCTTGGCGAAGGCGGCGTTGACCTCGGAGAACTGGGTGTCGAACTCGGTGGCCTTGGCCTGGAACTGGGAGCTGCCGGAGCCCTCCCACTGGCTGACGGTGCTCTCCGACTGCTCGTTGATCTGGCTCATGATGGCCGAGAAGCGGCCGAGGTGGGCCTGCTGGTCCTCGGCAAGGCCCTGCAGGCCGGCGACATCGCCGTAGACGTCGAACTGGGCACCCATGGGGAAACGCCTTTCTTGGGGAGGTTTCGGGGAGAGGGGGAACGCCTCAGGCGTTGACCGGGCGGGAGAGGCCGCCGAGGTCGCTTCCGGCCTGGGAGAAGTCGGAGCTGGAGTCGGTGTCGGTGATGTTGAACTGCTGCTGGCCCTCGTTCAGCTTGATGCCGTTCTGGCTGCACCAGTTCATCAGCTCGTCGAAGCGCTCGGTGAGCTGCTCGCGGGCCTCGCGGAAACGGGCGAGCGCCTCACCCTGCAGGGCGTCGGCGTCGTTGCTCATGTCCTGGATGAGCTGGTTCATCTGGGTGCGGATGCCGTCGGACTCCTGTCCGAGCTGCTCACCGCCCGTCGCGAGGCTGTTGACGTTTTCAAGACCGACGTGTGACATCTGGGCCTTTCCCGGAAGAGTGGGGGTGAAGGATCCGCCTCCGCTCCGTGCACCTGGGGTTCGTGTGGCCACGGTGGAGAGGGGAGATTACGGACGATAGTAAGGATCTCATCTCTCGGTCAACGAAGGAGTGCCTCCCGTGAGCTCGGGGCGGAGTGGGGATTCTCCCGGCCCGCCGGACGAACCCGATCGCCCCGCGGGGAGTCGAAAGCCCGTGACGGGCGCTTCCTCGTGGCCGCCCTCCCGGCGTGCGCGACGGTGTCCTCGCCCCGGCCGGGGGCCGGGGTGCGCGCGGAGGGGGTTGGCCACTTCCGGCCACGGGACGGTGCGCCGTCGGTTCTCGGCCCCCGCCGGTTCCGGGCCCGGTCACGGGCGGCCGTCTCCGCAGTCGACGTAGTCGTCGATGCTGGCCGTGTACTCCTCCTGGGAGTCGAGGGCGTCCCGGAACTCGTCCATGTAGGCGTCGACGAACTCCTCACCGCTGACGGTCTCGCCGCACCAGGTGACCTCGTTGAACTCCATGGCGTCGATGAGGGCGTCATCGATCTTCGCGAGGCTGGTGACCTCCTCGGTGCGCCATTCGTCCTTGTCGAGTTCGACGGTGTATCCGTCCTCGGCCTTCTGAAGGATTCGGGTGTCGAACAGTCTGTCCCGGCTGCCGGTGATGTTCTCGGCGACTTCTTCGGGGTCGTTCTCGGTGAGCATGCGGTCGAGTGTGCGCACCATGACTTCGCGCTCGACCCAGAACTCGGAGACGTAGTCCGGCGGCAGCCCTCCCCTTTCGGGTCCGGGTTTGGGTTCGGACGTGGAGCACGCGGTCAGCGCCGTGCACATGGCAAGGGCTGGCGCCAAGAAGGTGGATGCACGGCCCTCACGGCGATTCAACGGTTCCTCCGAGGACCGGTTCACGCGGCTTCGAGGTTCAAGCGCGGTCACGGTCGGCCGTCACCGCAGTCGACGTAGTCGGTGATGCTGGCCGTGTACTCCTCGTGGGTGTCGAGGGTGTCCCAGAACTCGTCCATGTAGGCGTCGACGAATTCCTCGCCGGTGACGGTCCCGCCGCACCAGGTGACCTCGTTGAAGTCAGTGGCGTCGACGAGTGCGGCATCCACTCTGCCAATGTGGCCGACCTCGTCGGTCGTCCACGCGTCCTTATCGAACTCGACGGTGTATCCGTTCTCAGTCTCTTGGAGGACTCGGGCTTCGAACAGTTTGTCCCGGCTGCCGGTGATGTTGTCGACGACTTCTTCGGTGTCGTTCTCGACGAGCATGCGGTCGAGGACGTGCAACATGACTTCCCGTTTCACCCATGAGCGGGAGACGTAGTCCGGCGGGAGCCCTCCTCTTTCGGGTTCTGGTTCGGGCTCGGAGGTGGAGCATGCGGTCAGCGCCGTGCACATGGTCAGGGTGGCCGCTAGGAAAGCGGATGCGCGGCCCTCATGGCGAATCAAAGGTTCCTCCGAGGTGTGGCGGGTGCGGAATCTGTTCGGTTCCCCACTGGTTCATCATTTCTCGGATTCTTCGTCTGGCTTGTCGAAACCTGAGACTTCTCCATTGAAGTAGTCTCTCGTCTCCTTGTAGGAGCCCGTGTATACGTCGACGAATTCATCCACCCATGTATAGCTGGGGCCGTCGCGCTCGACGGGCTCTCCGTGATCATCCATGTATTCGGCGCGCATATGCGTCGTGTCCATGACTCCGGAGAGGGCGTCGTCGACACTGTCGAGGCCATCACTGTCCAACTCTGACCAGTTGGTGCCCTTATCGACGCTGATGGTGACGTCCTGGTCGAAGACGAAGTCGTTGGTGATGTCGGAGGCGCTGAGCACCTGGCCGTCGCGTTCGATGGTCACCACGCCGCTGTCGACCAGAGACCTGAAATCACCGCGTTGCGTGTCGTCCTGGAACGCCTGGGGGTTGTTCTGTGCCAGGTAGTCGAGGGTTTCCATCTGGAAGTTGCGCAGGACGGTCTCCTCACTGGTGTAGACGGGGAACCGGGGAGAGACCTCGTACTCGCCGTCGACGACCGCGTTCACGATGCTGTCCTGGCCGAGTTCCAGCCCCATGGACACGGCCGTGCCGATGACCGGAATGCTCTCGGACAGACCCGCCGCCTCGCCGACGACGAACTCGGTGATCTGTGTCTGGCGCTCGATGGTCTCGTCCAGGTCGGCGCCGCGGTCCTCGGACTCCAGCCACAGGGCCCGCTCCAAGAGGCCCTGAAGCTGCCCGGCACCACGTGCGGCAGTCGTCTCGTTTCCGGTCTCCAGGAAGGCGAGCGACTCGATCTGCTGGTAGGCGTGCACGGAGTTGACGGCGCGTCCGGCGGACTCGTCGTTGCCCATGAGGAGTTGCATGTACATGGCCCGCTCCTCGGGACCCATCTCCACGTAGTTCGTCTTCGGGTCGAACTCCCCGATGCCCGAGCCCGACACGTCCTCGCCGTCCAGCACCTCTCCGTTGGCGAAGCTGTAGATGTGCGCGTCGAAGACGTCGGCGAGGCTGTCGGCCAGCTCCCCGTTGAACTGGGTGAACGAGGCGTTGGAGTACTCGTTGTCCCCCTCGGTGACGTCCACACCGGTGTTGGTGAGGGCCTCGTGCATGTCCGGGGCGGTGACGGTCTCCATGAACCCGGCGAAGGCGTTCCCCGCGCGCTCGCGCACCTCGGTGTCCTCGCTGTGGATGTCCTCGGCGAGCCAGTCGGTGAGCTGGCGCGCGGTGTGGCCGTCGTCGTGCCACTCGTAGGTGAGCGTGCCCTCCAGCGCCCGCGTGCGCAGGTCCGCGTCGCCGTAGTCGACGCCCTCCTCCTTGTTGATGTGCTCGCCGGTGAGCATGTAGTAGTTGGCGTCCGTGTTGCGGCTGGCCGCGTCGATGATGTGGGAGACCTGTTCGGAGTCCGGCATCACCCCGTCGGGGTCGGGCGTGTCGCCCCAGGCGTCGAGGAACGCTCCGGTGGTCAGGTGCAGGTTCGTCGACAGCCCGTAGCCGCCCTCCAGGTCCTCGTCGGTGTGTTCGAGGAAGGCGGAGAGCGCCTTCATGTCCATCCCCACGCTCACGGGGGTCCCGGGAAGCTTGTTCTCCGCGTCGGGGTTGATCCAGCTCCCCTCCACGGCGTACCGGAAGCTCTCGGGCAGTCGGTCGTACCCCCCGCCGAGAGACGGGTCCGAGAGCGCGAGCAGTCCGTCGCCGAGTACGCCGAGGGCGTCCTCCCTCTCCTCGTCGCTCATACCGGACTCGGACATGAGGTCGGGGTAGACCATGATGCCCGCGCCGGCCCCGTTCCGGCGGTAGGGCTCCTCCAGGTGGGAGTAGAACTCCTCCAGGAACGCGATCTCCCCGTCGCCGGGCTCCGTGCCGTTCTGCTGGTTCTGCCGGGCGCTGGTCCCCACCATCGAGAGCACGAGCATGATCTCGTGGTAGCGGTCGTCCAGCGGCTTCTCACCGGACCAGTAGGCGGAGAGCTCCTCGGCGTACTCCTCGGCGTTCTCGGGCGTGAGCTCGCTGTCCTCGATGAGCGAGGAGTAGCGGGAGGGGTCGAGGTTGAGGAACGCCCAGTTGGCGTTGCCCGCCTCGATGAGCTTGCGGACGTTCTCCGGGGTCGGCCCCTGTTCGAGCATCCCGCGAACCTCCTCGGCACCGTCCTGGAGGCGCTGCCAGTTGGTCTGCTCGCGGGTGGTGAGCCCCTCCTGCACGGTGACGAGCTCGTCGTAGAGGGTCCGGCACCGCTGTTCGTCCCCGGCGCCCCAGTCCGTCCAGAGGAAGCCGTCGGCCTGGGGGTGGGACGAGGTGATGTGGTCGTCCTGGTACTTGGAGGGGACGGCGTTCTCCTTCTCCGTCCTGCTGCTCTCCCAGCTGGTGATCTGGGCGTCGCGCTCGTCGTGGAACGCCTTGACGATGTCCGCCCACATCTCGGCGACCGAGGCGGCGTAGGTGACGGAGACGGCGGCGTCCCGCCAGTTCTGCACGTCCTCCTCGGACAGGCTCTGGATGTCCCAGGCGATGACGTCGGTGAACTCGCCGGCGGCCGAGTCGAAACCCCCCTTGAGGTCGTCGGCCCGGCCGAGGATGCGCGCGTTGAGGATCTCCAGGTCCGCCGCGCAGTCGTACATGGGCTTGGACCCGTAGTGGAAGTCGCGGGGGACGAAGACGAGAGCGAAGGTTGCCACGGTTTTCCTCGGAGGGGCTGCGGGCGGGGAAGGAAGGGGGAGGGGGCGGGGCGGCGGACGGTGCCGTCAGTCCTCGAAGTTGATGTCCCGGTGGGACTCCCAGGGGTGGTCGAAGCCCTCCGAGCTGTCCAGGTCGTTGCGCGCGATCTCCGCCGCGCCCGCCTGGACGTTGTCGGCCAGCGCCAGACCGAGCCCCTGAACGTCGATGAGGGCCTGGGCGGTGCTCTCCTTGAACGCGGTGAACCCGGCCCTGACGTCGTCGTGGCCGGAGGCGCCCTCGGCGTCCTCCATGAGGAGGTCGAACGCGTCGGCGAGTCCGGCCATGGCGGCCGCGAGGGTCTCGGCGTACTCGCCGCCCTGCATTCCCTCGATCGGGTTGCCGCCCGCTTCGGTGGTCATGTGGGGGTCTCCTCTGTCTTCCGGCACGGAACTCACTGGGAGGGGACGCGGTGCCCTCCACGCACGGAAAGCCCGTCCGCGGCCGTCGGCGCGGGCGGAACGGGTCCGGATGAGGGGTGGGACGCGCGGGTGGGGGCAGGAGTTCCGCGGTTCCCGTGAACTCCCGGGGATAGTACCGGGAGGGGGGTTTCGTGTGTACCCTCCGCCTCCGGACGTTTCCCGCTGTTCACGAGGAGGCGGGCCTCCCGCCGCCCTCCGTCCCCGACGGCTCAGTCGGAGGGGCGGCGCTGGGGTCGGCGGCCACGGGTTCCCGGACCCAGCGCACCACCAGCGGCCAGCCGTTCAGGGAGGCGTCGTGGAAGCGGGGGAAGACCTCCTCGGCCTCGGCCACCGCTCCCTCCTCCAGGTCCACCCGGAACCAGGCCTCGCCGGTCTGGAGCAGGACCGCGTCGCGCTCGGGCGAGGGCGCGTACTGCACCACCGGCCCGTCGCTCTCCTCCAGGAGCCGGGTGGCCGTGTGGCCCTCTCCCTCCACCGTCACCAGGTACGCGCCCGCCGGGGCCTCCCCGCCCCCGGTGACGTCGGGGCGCAGCAGGGCGGTGCCCTCGCCCCACACCAGGGAGCCGTCGAAGGTCTGCCACTGCCCGCCGTCGATGTTGAGGGTGGCGTTGACGACGCTCCCCGCGGTCTCCCGGACCACGAGGCTGCCGGTGCCGGAGGCGTTCTTCTGCCGGGTCGGCACGCTGTTGCGGATGTGCAGTGCCCCGTCGGGGGTGAGTGACCAGTCGCTGGGCCGCTGGCCGGGTCCGAACGGCAGGCTGCCCTCCTGGTTGGGGGTGCCCGTGGGAGCGTCCAGCGGCACCGACAGCACCTGGGGCGGGGCGCCGTCCTGTGTGTTGTCGGAGACGAACCAGAGCCGGTCGCCGTGGATGACCGGCTGGGACAGGACCTCGTTCGCCGAGGGGGTGACGGATTCGACCGGCTGGTAGGAGACCTCCGCGGCACCGGACCCCTCGGCATCCGGCTCCTCGGTGCCCGACCCCTCGGCGCCGTCCTCCCCGTGCTCGGTGAGGACGGCGACGTGCACGGCGTTGGGCTCCGTGGTCGCGTAGGCGAAGAAGGTCCAGTCCTCGGAGAACTGGGAGTGCACGTGCAGGTTCGGGGCCACCGGGTCGACCGCCCCGTCGGGCAGCGCGATCCGGTGCGCCGGCCGGCCGGTCTCGGGATCGTGGAAGACCAGGACCTGGTCGGTCTCCGGATCCCCGCCCCCGAACCCCCGGTGCAGCAGGGCCAGTCCGGACAGCCCCTCCTCGGCCAGCTCCTCCACGGTCTCGGCGGAACCGTCGGAACCGCTCGACGTGCCGGTGCAGGCGGTGAGGGCGAGCAGGCACACGGTCGAGGCCAGGGCGAGGGGGCGCCGCATGGAGCTGCCTTTCGGGGGACGACGGGGACACGGAGGGTGGGATCACCCCAAGGGTGTCATGGTTCGGTTCGGGCGGGCGCACCCCGGGCCGGTGCCGCCGGCCGGCGCGGTCCGCCTTCCCCACCCGCTCGGAGGCGCCCGGAAGGGGACCGCGCGCGTGACGGGGCCGTCCGGTGTGGCCGGATCCGGCCACACCGGGGGCGAGGGGCGGCCGGTCCTTCCGGGCCTCCCGAAGGACCGCGCCGGTCAGGCGGGCGGCTCGCTCCATCCCACCTGGACCAGGTCCGGGCGCTGGCCGCGGCGGGCCAGCTGGGCGCGTCCGGTGGGCAGCTGCCTGGACACCGTGCCGTTGGCCAGGCGGCCCTCCATCCGGTCGCCGGAGAACAGCATGCCCGGTGTGGCCATGTCGCTCAGCGCCTGCAGCACCGGTTCGAACATGGCCCGGGCCGATCCGCCCGTGCGGCGCGCCGCGATGATGTGCAGCCCCAGGTCGGAGCCCTGCGGGATGAACGGGGCCAGCGGCGCGAGCGGGTTCGACCGTGCCCCCAGCATGTCCATGTCGTCCACCACGACGTACAGGTCCAGGCCCTTCCACCAGCTGCGCTCACGCAGCTGCTTCGGCGTCACGTCCGGTCCCGGCAGGCGTTCCTTGAGCGATCCCGCGAGGTTGGTCGCGACCGCCTTGGCCTGGTCCGCGCTCGTGCAGTACGCCAGCAGGTGCTCCTCGGGGACCAGTTCCAGGTGGCTGCGCCGGAAGTCCACCATGACCACGCCGATCTCGGTGGGCGGGCGCCGCACGATCTGCTTGACCAGCCCGCGCAGGAGCGCGGTCTTGCCGGTCTGCGGATCGCCGAACACCACCAGGTGCGGGTCCCGCTCCAGGTTCGTGGTGACCGGCGCCAGCGTGCTCTCGGCCATGCCCAGCACCAGCTCGCCGCCGCGGCGGCCGGCCGGTGTCCGGCGGCCCTTGAGCAGGTCGTCCAGCTCCACCCGGGAGGGCAGGGTCTTGACCCCCTGGACGGCCTTGTGCGGCCACCGCTCCTCGACCCGTTTGACCAGGTCGCGGATGCCGTCGGTGACGTCCTCGTCGCTGGCCGACCCGTCCACGCGGGGCAGGGCCACGTGCGTGTGGTGCTCGTCGGAGGTCAGGCCGCGGCCCGGGGTGTCCTTGGGAAGCGCCTCGGCGGCCTTGCGGCCGATCCCCGAGTCCATGGGGTCGCTCAGCCGCAGCTCGAACCTGCCGCCGAAGAGCGCCTGCAGCCGGGACCGGATCTGCGAGGACGCGGCGCCGGTCAGGATCGTGTGCACGCCCAGGGACGGACCCCGCGTCGCGATGTCCATCAGCACCTCGTCGGCCTCGTCGAAGGTGTCGCGCACCGACGACCAGCCGTCGATCATCAGGAACAGGTCGCCCACCACGCTCGCGGGGACCGAGCCGTCCGCGCGCGCCTGGCGCAGCGCGGCGGGGGAGTCCAGCTTGTACTTGCGGAACACGCGCTGGCGCCGCTCCAACTGGGCGCGTACGTCCACCAGGACGCGCTGCACCTTCTCCGGGTCGGCCCGGCCGGCCACACCCGCCACGTGCGGCAGCCCGTCCATCGCCTGGAGCGCGCCGCCGCCGAAGTCGATCGCGTACACGCCCACCCGTCCCGGCGGGTACCGCCACGCCAGGCCGGCGATCACCGTGCGCAGCAGCGTCGACTTCCCGGACTGGGGCCCGCCCAGGACGATGACGTTGCCCTCGGCGCCGGTGAAGTCCAGCTCGGCCGGGACGATCCGCTGCTCCCTGGGGATGTCGGTCAGGCCGATGACGGCCCGCATGTCGGAGGGCTCGGGCTCGGTGCCGGCGCCCTCCAGGTCCTCGCCCTCGCCCAGCTCGGTCAGCACCCTGTCGAGGGTGAGCAGCTCCGGCAGCGGCTCCAGCCAGATCGGCCGGACCTTGTCCGCGCCCGACGCCACCAGCTGGTCCACGGTGACCTGGAGCGTGGTGCGCTTGCTCTCCTTGGCCCTGGACTCCTCGTTCCTGGCGCGCATCGACTCCACGAGCGACTCCACCAGCGACCCCGCCCCGGTCACCTTGCTCAGCCCGTTGTAGGACAGCAGCGGGAGCACGGGTTCGTGCTCCTCCTTCTCCTCCTTGACCGGCGGCGTGTAGGGCTGCGACACCATCGCCGCCTTGAAGCGCTCGAAGACCGAGGTGTCCACCTTCAGGTAGCCCGACCCCGGCTCGGGCGGCAGGTGGTAGGCGTCTCCCACACCGATGGCCTCGCGGCTCTCGGCCTCGGAGAACGTGCGCAGGCCCACGCGGTAGGACAGGTGCGACTCCAGCCCCTTGAGCTTGCCCGACTCCAGCCGCTGGGTGGCCAGCAGCAGGTGCACGCCGATCGACCGGCCGATCCGGCCGATGGCCACGAACAGCTCGGCGAAGTCCGGGTGCGCGGTGAGCAGCTCGGAGAACTCGTCGATGATGATCAGCAGGTGCGGCAGCGGCTCCAGCTCCGGGTTCTCCTCCCGGGCCGCCTCGTAGGCGTGCAGGTTGGGCAGGTTGCCCGCGTTCTTGAGGAGCTGCTGGCGGCGGACCAGCTCGCCGAAGGTCGCCTCCCGGAACCGCAGGACCAGCGAGTCGTCGTCGGCCAGGTTGGTGATCAGCCCGGCGCTGTGCGGCAGGCGGTCGGTGTCGGCGAAGGTCGCGCCGCCCTTGAAGTCCACCAGCAGCAGGGCCAGCGACTCCGGCGAGTGGTTGATGACCAGCGACGCCACCATGGTGCGCAGCATCTCCGACTTGCCCGAACCCGTCGCGCCGACCACCAGGCCGTGCGGTCCCATGCCGCCGAACGCCGACTCCTTCAGGTCCAGCAGGACCGTGTTGCCGCTCGGCCCGACGCCGATCGGCACCCGCAGGTAGTCGCCGGTGCTGCGCTTGCGCCAGGTCTGCCGGGTGTCCAGCCGGGCGACGTCGGACACCCCCAGGATCTCGGGGAGGCCGACGGTGGCGTGCATGGCGTCGTCGCTGTCGGTGACGGCGATGCCGTACGGGGCCAGGATGCGGGCCAGCGAGGTCAGGTGCGCGACGCTGGACCGGTCCGCCCGGCCCTCGATCGGCGGGTACGGGGAGTCCTCGTCCGCGCCCGGACTCTCGGTGTCCTCGGTCAGCGTGCCGTCGGCGTCGATGTGCAGCCGCAGGTCCACCGCCTCCGGCTCCTCGCGCCGGTCCGACACCAGGGCGATCACGTGGATGCCCAGGTCGGCCAGGGAGTTCACGGGCGGCTCGGCCTGCAGGCCGGACAGGGTGGACTGGTGCTCGCCGTCCAGGACCACGACCAGGCGCCGGGTGCCCGGGCCGGGAGGGGCGCCCCGGCGCCGCTGCAGGTCGACGGTGCGCCGTTCGATCTCGTCGGAGAGCAGTTCGGCGACCTGGACGGTGTTCACCGACACGAACCGTGCGGGCATCGGCCCGTCCTCGGCGTCGTCGAAGGTGTTGTGCGGCAGCCACTTCAGCCACTCCCACTGGGGGCGCAGCCGGTTGTCCCGCACCACGCCGATCCGCAGGTCGTGTGGGGAGTGGAAGGTGGCCATCTGCGCGACGAGCGCGCGGGCCAGCCCCCGTCCGGCCTCGCGGTCGCCGATGATCGAGACCACGCCGTGCTCGCGCAGCGGGACGACCAGCGGCATCTCCGGAACGTTCGCGTACAGCTCGATGAGCTGGTCGGCCGAGCCCTGGCAGACGGGGTCGTAGACGATCAGCGGCGACGAGGTGTCGACCTTGAGCTTGAGCCGGCGCGCCAGGGGGCGCGTCCCGGTGCCCGCGCGCAGGTCCAGGAAGTCCGGATCGGAGGCCCGCCGCTCCCACCGGCGCGCCCGTGACCGGGCAGGCTCGGTGAGCAGCTCCGGGTCGGGGTGGCGGAACGCGTTGTCGGCGCGCTGGGTGGAGGCCACGTCCCGGACGATCCCGCGCAGCTGGTCGAGGTAGTCGACGTAGCGCTCGCGCTGCTCGCGGATGCGCTTGCGCGGGCCGTTGTGCTGGGCGACGAACATGATGATGCCGACGACCACGCTGGCCATCATGATCATCACGCCCGCCACGGCCATCAGGGGCCGGTGTCCCATGGTGATGGACATCAGCAGGGAGCCCGAGCCGGTGATGATCGGCATGATGATCATCGCGCCGGAGCTCGACGCGGGCGGGTTCTCCGGCATCTGCGGTGGGGTCGCGATGACGAGCGGGGTGTTCCCGGGGGCAGTCGGGACGCTTCGAGCCGGGCGGGGGACAGGTCTCGTCGCCACAGGGATCTCTTTCGGTCCGCCTACGGGGGCTGGTGTCTGGGTGGCTACGCTATGAATGATCCCGCGAACCCCGCGAATCACCTAATTCGCATCCGTCCTTCCCCCGAGGGCGACAGGCCTTCCGAGGGCGGCCAACCCTCCCCCGAGGACGACCGACGCCCATGACGACGACAAAGGAACCATTGGTGTGAGTGGATACTGCCGGGTCACGGTCACCGGGCCGGAACGCTGGGCTGATCTGGCACTTCCCGGAACGGTCCCCGTGGCCACGCTGATGCCGCGCATCATCGAGGTCTGCGCCTCCGAGGAGGAGGGAACCGAGCCCGCGGCGTGGACGCTGAGCACCATGGACGGCGCGCCGGTGCACCCGGACGAGCCGCTGGAGAGCGCGGGCGTCTACGACGGCGACGTGCTGGTGCTGGACCGCCGCACCGCGCGGAGCAGGCCCGCGCACGTGGACGACGTCCGCGGCGCGGTCGAGGACCGCGTCGACGAGACCGCGCACATCTGGAACCCGAGGACGACGCTGTCCTTCGGGCTCCTCGTCGCGGCGATCGGCCCCCTGCTGCTGTTGGGGCTGATGGTGTGGCTGAACCCGTCCGCCGGCCACCTGGGGATCGCCGCGGGCGGAACCCTGTTCACCATCGCGGTGATGCTGCTCGCCGCCCGCAGGCCCCTGCCCGTCGTCGCGCACGTGCTGTTCGCCACGGCCTGCGTGTGGGGCGCGGTCACCTCGGTCCTCGCCGCGAACCTGGTGACCGGCGCGGACCCGCTGGTGATGGCGGCCTTCGCGCTGTCCGGTGCGCTGCTGGTGGCGGTGATCGGCTGGGCGATGCACGAGACCGGACTGGCCTACATCTCCGGGCTCGGCGTGGTCGCGGTGACGGCCGGGGTCCTCGTGCTGGTGGGGATCTTCGTGGAGCCGGTGCAGGGCGTTCGGTCCATGGGCCTGGCCCTGGCGCTGTGCGTGGGCGCGCTGCCGCGCGTGGCGATGGTGATGGGCGGGCTGTCGGGGCTCGACTACGAGGTGGGGCGCTCGGGCCAGGTCCCCACGGAGCGGTTCGAGGACACCTACGGAAACACCGACCGGCTGCTGCTGGGCATCGTGCTGGGTGCGGCGGTCAGCGGCGGCGCGGTCACCGTGCTGCTGGCCTGCCTGGCCACGGGCCTGCCCGACCTGCTGCTGTGCGGTCTGCTGTCGGTGCTGCTGGTGCTGCGCTCGCGCCTGTTCGACCGGATCCGGCACGTGCTGCCGCTGCGCCTGGCCGGTGTGCTCGGCATGGGCGCGACGGGCGTCGCGGTCGTGGGCGAGTACGCGTTCCTGGCCCCGTGGCTGCCGCTGGCCGCGCTCGTGGCGGGGGTCGTGCTGGGCGTGCTGAGCTGGGTGCGGCTGACCGACGTGCCCCGGGCCTCGCTGCGCCGCATCCTCAACTGGACCGAGGTCCTGGTGATCATCGCGATGTGCGCGGTGTTCGCGTGGGGGATGGGCCTGTTCGCCTTCGTGCAGCGCATGTCCGCGTAGTAACGACGGCCCCTCGGCGCGGTCGCGCCGGAGAATCCGTGTGTACGCGAACCAGTGGGAACGGTCGGTCGGCCAGACGTACTCCCGGCGTCGGGATGGATTCCCGCCGGGGCGGTCCCCTAGGAAGAACGGCGGCCGGCCCCGGCCGACCACATGGATTTCCCGGAGGCCCTCCACGAGGTTTTCGAGGACGCCTCCGTCCATGCCGGCGGCCCTCGTAGCGTGCTCGGTGCTGTGGGCCTGCTGGAGAACGGCGAGGGCCTCCACGGTGAGGACCGGTGGGGCTGAGGAGTACGGACGGGAAGAGGGGGATGGTGATGACTAGATCCCGTTCATGGGGAACGGTGTCGTTGTTCTGCTGTCTCGGGACTGCCCTGTCCGCGTGTTCGTTCATCAGTGGCGGGAGAGAGGTGGACCATCGTGTCCACGAGGGGGAGGTCCCCGCACACTCGGTGCCGACCTCGGTTTCGGAGGTCGCCTGGGAATGGAGGACACCGGAGGAGTACGGCAGCCTCCAGGAGGTGCTTCCCGACAGGGCCGGGCCCGTGATGGTCATGGGTCGCGGCGTGGCCGGACTGGACGGGGCCACCGGGCAGGAGTTGTGGCACTACCGGGTGGAGGACGGTGGTGTGCGGCGCGTGTGGACCACACCGGGAGGCCAGGATGTCCTGCTGGGCGTGCCGGGCGGTGAGGACGAACCCGACACCATGGTGCTGCTCGACGCGGGGACGGGTGAGCTGATCGCCGAGCACGACACCGACCTCGAAGGGGGGACCGTCCACACCGCCGCGGTCACCTCGCATGTCGGTGTCCTCGTTTCCCAGGAACGGGACATGGTGGAGGGCTTCTCACTGCGTGACGGCGAACATGCCTGGACCTACGAGCTTCCGGACCGTGCGGGCAGTGCCGGTGTCGCGCATGAGGAGGTGGTGCGTGCGGGGGAGACGGTCGTGGTCATGGCGACCTACTACGACCACACCCTGGAGGACGAATCCGTCCGCCAGTACGACCAGGTGATGTTCGCGGCGGCTCTGGACGGGGAGACCGGTGAGCCCCTGTGGGAGCTGGAACAGGAGTTCGCCTACGACATGCTGCTCGACGTGGAGTCCGAGGTCTCCCCGTCGAAGGAAGCGCTCTTCCTCGGAGTGAGGGCTGGGGCTGAGTACGATCTCCTCGTCGATCCCGCCACGGGTGGGGAGATCGGGGGCGCGGCCTACCAGGACCGGGAACGGTACCCCGTGGGGCTGCTCGATGACGGGTACGTGGAGACCGCCGTCGACTATGACGAGGGCACGGTCGGGTACTGGCACATGTCCTTCGAGGGGGAGGAACTGGCTTGTCTGGAGACGCGTTCACGCCCGGGGGAAGACGGCATCGGTCGTGGGCTGCTCTTGGAGGAGGGTGTGCTCCGGCCGGACCACCTGACCGGTCCGGATCTGGACCGAGGGCCGGTGGACGTGGAGTTCGCGCGGTGGAACAGCGAGGACGAGCCCCTGGTCCTGAACGCGGACATGACCGTCAATGAGGAGTGGTGGTTCGAGTCCGAAGGTTCGGTCACGACGCTGCCCGACTCTCCGGTACTGGCCTTGGTGCCCGGTGCGGTGGTGGTCACCGAGGAGAACCCGGGTCCTTGGACCGTCGTCGGGTTGACCTGATACCTCCGAGGCCGGCCAGGCCCCGCCGGATGCCCGCACCGGTACGAGGGGTGCCGTGACCATGGACGTGATGTACGAGCGCTGCGTGGGGATCGACGCCGGCCCGTCGCGTGCTGGGGTGCCGGGGTCCCGTGGTCCGTGTGACGGGCCCGCTCGGCGGGACGGCCCCGGGGCGCGGGCCGACCCGTCAGCCGTTCCGCTCCGCCTTGCGGACCTCCTCCCGGACGGCCCGGTTGCGGCGGCGGCGCGCCTCGCGGACCGAGACGCCCACGATGCGGGTGGCCGCGGCGGCCGCGACCACGGCCAGCGGGATGGCGAGCATCGTGGCCGGCTGCCGGACGGCCTGGAACCGGGCCCCGTCGCGGTCGAGCACCAGGAAACCCGCGGGGCGGACCCGGACGAAGCCCGTGCCCCCGGCGCCGTCCCCGACCGCCGTGAAGAGGCTGCTGGAGCCCCCGCCCATGACGGTCAGCGCGGTGACCCGGGCCACCGGGACGACCGTGGTGCCCTCCGAGGCCACGGGGTCGCCGAACACCGACGCGGACCGCGCCGACGCACCGGTGTTCTCGATCAGCCTGGCCAGGGCGGACAGGGCGGGGCTGCCGCGGCGGGCGAGGGCCTCGCGGGCGCGGCGGGCGACGGCGGTGCCTGGCATGGTGGATCCCTCCGGGGACGGATACGGGATCCCACGCTACAGCGCGGATGCCGCGCCACGGAGGCATGGCGGGCTCCCGGCGCGTTCGGGGACCTGTGCTCCGTCAGGTGCGCCGGGTTGCGGAACGCTGGGTGAGGGCCCGTACGTACCGGGCGATACGGTGTTCCCCTCATTCCCGAGGAAGAAGGAAACCCGTGTCCCCTGCACCCCACCTGACGAAGAGCGCGGCCGCCCTGGCCGCGGGCCTGGTCCTCCTGCTGGCCGCCTGCGGCGGAGGGGAGCCCGAGCAGGACGCGGAGGCCCCGGACACCGCGGCGGCCGACACGGAGGGAGCGCCCGCGCAGGCCCCGCGGGAGACCGCCGAACTGCGCGACCCGGTGGAGATGGCCCCCGACGACCTGTGCACCGTGCTCTCCGCGCAGACGCTGGACGAACTCCTCGGCGCGGAGGACCTGCGCAGTGACCCCCAGACCACCACGGGCACGCCCGATCCGCAGGACCTGGAGGAGCTCGGCCGGCTGCGTATGGCCTGCCTGCTGGTGTCGGCGGGCGGGGCCACGCTCCAGTTCGACATGGAGATCCACGAGGGGCCCTACGTCGGGAGTACCCTCCCCGACGTCACCGAGGAGGAGGCCGACCCCGGGGTCGACCTCGGCGACTTCGCGGTCACCGGCACCGGTGGGGACGGGGCGGAGGTCACCGTGGTGGAGGGCCAGGTCCTCGTGCACGTCGACTACTCGCGGACGGGGGGAGGCGACGAGGACGAGATGCTCGACGGCGCCCTCCTGGCGGCCGAGGAGCTGCTCGCCTCGGTCGGCTAGTTCCTGGGCGGGCCCGGAGGGGCCGCCTAGAACAGCGGCGGCCCGACGGCCTCCAGGGTCCGCGGATCCACCAGGACGACGCGGTCCTGCGGGGTGACCGCGGCCAGCACCTCGCCCCCGGGGTGGAAGGACACGCTCATGAAGGGGACGGCGTCCCCGTTCCCGGCGGCGAGGTCCTCGCCGGTCCCCACGTCCCACACGTGGCTGGTGTGGTGGGTCTCGCCGTCGGCGAAGCCCCCCTCGACGCGGAACCAGCTCGCGTAGACCCTGGATCCGTCGGGGGAGAGCTCGGCCCCCAGGTAGTACGGGTCCTCCGCGTCCGCGAACCCCGGGATCTGGAAGGACGCCACCTCGGTGCGCTCGGCGTAGTCCCACCACACGACCCGGTCGCCGTCGAGGTGGAGCACCTCGTCGCTGTCGGGCACGACCGCGAACCCGGGGTGGGAGACCCCGCGCACGGTGTGCAGCTCCTCGCCGGTCCGCGCGTCCCAGACGGTGATCGTGCCGCCGTCGCTGGTGGCCACGCGCCCGGAGCCCGCGAACGCCGTCTCGGAGGCGAGCGCGGGGGCGACGGCGCCGGCCTGCTCGCCGGTCCGCGTGTCCACCAGGCCCACGTTCGGGGCCTCCGCGTTCCCGCTCGGCTCCAGGGCCACGCCCAGCAGCGTCCCGCCGGGCCCGAACGACACGCTCCCGGCGTCGCGCGGCCGGGCGGGCCAGGCCCCGTCCACCGGCCCCCGCTGCGGGCCCAGGTGCCGGACGGTGGTCCCCGACGGCAGGTCGAAGGTGGTCGCCACCGACACCGGGTACTCCTGGTCCTCGTAGGGGGTGGGCACGACCGCGGCGACCATGCACCCCACGGGGGCGAACACCGGGGCCACCCCGGGGCGCACCGCGTCCGCGAGCCGGGCGACCTCCTCGCGTTCACGCCAGTCCCACACCATGAGCCCGGTGTCGGACGCGGTGACGGCCAGCAGCTCCCCGTCGGGGCTGAACGCCGTGTCCCACGCGCTCACCCGTTCCCCGTCCACCTCCTCCTCCGGTGCCGGGTACCCGACACCGTCCCCGCACGCGGCGTCGGTGATCATGCCGGCCTCCTCCCCGGAGGCCTCCGGATCCCCGGAGGGCGGCTCGCGGTACTCCCGCACGGCGGCCCCGGCGACCACGGCCAGGGCGAGGCCGGCGGCGGACAGTGCCAGGACGCGCCCCCACCGGTTCCTCCTCCCCGTTCCGCCGCCCTCATCATCGTCGTCACCAGCGGTCTCGCCAGTCTCCTCGGGCCCGTTCGCCCTGTCCGTACCATCCATCCCACCGGTGCCCGCGGTGGCCAGGGCCTCACGTTGGCGCCCCGCCGCCTCGCGGACGAGCGCGAGCACCTCCGGAGGCCACGGCCGCGGGTCGGGGTCCCCGTCACCACCGAGCATGCGCACCAGGTCAAAGGAGCTGGGCCGCAGCGCCGGCCCCCGCCGCAGACAGGCCTCCACCAGCCCGCGCAGCTGGAGCGGGACCCGGGGGAGTCCGGGCGCGCCCTCCACCCCGCTCGCCGCGAACGACACCGTGGCCGCCCACGCGAACACGTCCGTGGCCGGGGCGGTCCCGCCCTCGGGCGCGGCGAAGGACGGGTGCGGTGCGCGCTGCCCGAGGTCGGCCAGGGCCCACTCCATGCCGAGGTCGGCGAGCAGCGCCGACTCCTGGGAGAGCACCACGCCCTCCGGCCACGGCGACCCGTGGACGAGGCCCGCCGCGTGCAGGTCGGCGAGCCCCCGCGCCAGGGCCAGGGCCAGGCCGTGCAGCGCCCCCGCGGGCAGCGGCCCGTGTGCGCGCACCAGGTCGGCCAGGCCGGGGCCGAGCGGCCGGTCCACCGCCGCCCACTGGACCGCGCCGCCGGTGTCGGCGTCGCGTAACCGGCACACGTACGGGCTCTCCGACCCGTACGCGTCCTCCACCATCCGCGCGAACGCCGCGCGGAAGCGGGGGTCGGCGGCGTGCTCCGAGCGCACGACACGCACCGCGACGGGGCCCTCCCCGGTCGCCGCCCCCAGGTAGGCGCGCACGTACGCGTCCCCGACCAGGCGGGCGCGGAGGCGGTAGGGGCCCACGGAGGGCGGGTCGTGGGGGTGGAGGGGGAGCATGGGTCCTCACAGTGTCACGGCGGCGGGAACGGGGGCGGCGGGAGGGCGGGGCGCCGGGTCAGCCGATGCTGGCGACCAGGTCCAGCTCCTCGGGGTCCAGGATCCACAGGGGCGCGTGCTCCAGGGGCAGGCCCGCGACGACCTCGCCCCGGGGGTGCACGGTGATCCAGCCGACGTACTCCCGGTCCTCCCGCGCGGTCAGCTCCTCCCCGCTGGAGAACTCCCACACCTTCGTTCCGTAGAGCTCCCGGTCCTCCGGCGAGACGAGCACCTGGCCGGCGGTGTAGCTGGCGTACAGCCGGTCGGCCGCCGGGTTCAGGGCGATCTCGCTCAACCCGTTCTCCGGTACGACGGCGGGCTCGAAGACCCGCGGCTCCCCCTCGTCGAGGAAGTTCTCGTGGACGATCCCGGTCTCGGTCATGTACAGGACGTCGCCGTCGTCGCCCGGCAGCTCCAGGTTGTCGCCGAATCCCGCGTCGGCCCCCTCGGCCGTCAGGAGGCGCTCCCCGCTCCCGGCGTCCCACACGCCCACGGCGCCCGCGTGGTTGACGGCGGCCACGTACGCGCCGTCCAGGGAGACCGTGACGCTGTGGGGGCTGCCGACCCCCTCGTAGAGCCCGGTGACCTCGTCGGTCTCCAGGTCGACCCGGAGCAGGGCCGAGTCGAACGCGCCGGCGTCGGTCAGCAGCAGTTCCCCGCCGTCCCGGGAGAAGGCCATCGTGCCGACCTTCGTGCCCTCCTGGTACACCGTGTGCTCCCCCGTCTCGAGGGTGTACACGTGTGCGCCGTCCTCGGCGGCGTAGCCGATCCGGCACCCGTCGGGGCTGAGGACGGGCGCGCCGCCCAGGGGCGCGATCTCCGCCTCGATCCGGGCGGTCTCGACGCCCTCCCGCCAGTCCCACAGCACCAGCCCCTCGGTGCCGCCCGCCGCGAGGACGCGCCCGTCGGCGGAGAACGCGGTGCTGACCATCGAGGTCGACGGCAGGCTCGGCGGGTCCTGGGCGGCCCGGACGAACTCGGGGGCGATGTGCTCGGTGACGTCGCAGACCTCCCGTCGGCCGGGCTCCTCCGGGGAGGGCCCCTCCTCCCCGCCGCCGGGACCGGCGGTCGCCCACGTGCCCACACCGACGGTGAGCAGCAGCGCGGCCGCCGCCCCCGACACCAGGAGGCGCCGCCTCCGGCGCCGGCGGCCGTCCCCCGGAGGGGGACCGGTGCCCGCGGTCTCCCCGGGCCCGGCGGGACCCGCGTTCCCCCCGGCCCCGGCGGGGTCCCCCTCTCCCTCCGGCCCCGTGGGATCCGCCGTCCCCTCCCTCCCGGCGGACTCGACGGCCTCCCGGTACTCCCGGCCCATGCGCTCCACGACCTCGACGGCCGACGGAGGCAGCCAGGCCCCGGCACCGGACGCGGGACCGACGGGCCCGCCCAGGGAGCCGAGCACCCGTGCGGCGTCGGGGCGCCGTGCGGGGTCCTTGTCCAGGCACTCCGCGACGAGCCCGCGCAGCGACCCGGGCACCCCCGTGAGCACCGGGGCCTGGTGGGCGATGCGGTACATCACCGCCGAGGGGTGGCCCTCGCCGAACGGACCGGTGCCGGTCAGCGCGTACACGACCAGCCCGCCGAGCGCGAACACGTCCGAGGGCGGCCCGCCCGGTTCCCGCCGGACGTCCTCCGGGGCCATGTAGCCGGGCGTGCCGATGATCCGGCCGCCCTCCTCCCCGACGAGGCGGGCGATACCGAAGTCGATCACCTGCGGGCCGGACGCGGAGACCATCACGTTGCCGGGCTTGAGGTCGCGGTGGACCATCCCGCCCGCGTGCACGCGCTCCAGGGCCTGGGCGACGCCGCGGGCGGCGAACCGCACCGCGTGCTCGGGCAGCGGACCGGTGAGCTGCACGAGGTCGTGCAGGGAGGGCCCCATCACGTACTCGGTGGCCATCCAGGGCGTCTGCGCGGAGGGGTCGGCGGCCAGCACCCGCGGGGTGTGGGCGCCGTGCACCTGGCGGACGAGGTCGAGTTCGCGCGCGAAGCGCTCCCGAAAGTGCGGGTCGTAGGCGTACTCGGCGCGCACCACCTTGACGGCGGCGGACCCGCCCTCCGGGTCCAGCCCCAGGTAGACACGGCCCATACCGCCGGCGCCCAGCAGGGCGGCGGTCCGGTACGGACCGACCCGGCGCGGGTCGCCGGGGGCGAGGTGTCGCATGGGCCCCTCCGGTCAGGTCAGCTCGTTGACGATGGCGTAGTCGGAGTCGAGGACCAGCACGCGCCCGCCGCCGTCGGCGACCGTGGCCAGGTACTCGTCCCCGGGGTGGGCGCCCATGGGGGCGTACACCATCACGTCGGCGTCGCGGAGGAGCTCGCCGCTCCGGGCGTCCCACACACTGCCCCGGTCGTCGTCCCAGCCGTAGTCCCCCGCGTACACCCTGGCGCCGTCGGCGGAGTAGCCGACGCCGGTGACGGTCTCCTGCCCGGGGGAGGGCTCGGCGAGGGGGAGGACGACCTCGCCGGTGGCCAGGTCGACGACGTCGACCCGGCGCGCCCCGCTCTGGAGCGCCATGGTGCGGCTGTCGGGGGACAGCGCGAAGGAGTAGGAGTCCCCGCCCTCGAACAGGTGGAGCCGCTCGCCGGTCGCGGGGTTCCACACGGCGACGCCGACGTACTCCCCGTAGCCGGGCTCCATGACGGTCCCGACCAGTAGGGAGTCGTCCGGGGTGTAGCTCAGGCGGGTGAGGACGCCGTCGACGGGGAACTCCGCCTCCGGGGTCCCCGACGCCACGTCCCAGACCTGGATGAGGCGGTCCCCGTCCGGGACGCCGCCCTCGGCGGCGAGCACGGCCACCCGGGACCCGTCGGAGGCCAGGGCGGGCGTGTCGTAGAAGCCGAGGCCCCGGTTGTCCTCGCCGAAGCTGTTGACCTCGTTGTCGCTGGTGCCGTCCCAGACCCGGATCCGGTCGTTGTAGGTGGCGGCCACGTGGTCGTCCGCGCCGATCTGGGCGCCGCCGGGGACGGGCTCGAACACGTCGACGGGCTCGCCCGTCCGCCAGTCCCACGCGGACAGGGACATCCCGAACACGTACAGGGTGTCGCCGTCGGCGGAGAAGTCGACCTCGTAGATCCACCCCTCGAGGCCGGCCTCGGGTGCCTCCTCCGACGGCCCGCCGGAGGGAGAGGGTTCACCGGAGGGGGAGCCCATGATGTGGACGCCGGGATCGACGGCGCCCCAGGGGTTGGCCACGGACAGCGTGGCGGCGGTGGCGCAGACGGCCAGGACGGCAGCGGCGGCGGAGAGGGCGGTGGCGCGGCGCCGCCACCACGGGCGCTCGGCGCGGTCGGCCGGGGCGCCCTCCGGGGCGTCCCTCGGGGCGGTGTACGCGGGGGCGCCGCCGGAGCCGGATCGCGCTCCGGTGGCGCCCGTGCCCGGCGGCCGTTCCGCGTCCGCCATCGGGACGGTGGTGCGCTCGGCCTCGTCGGCCCTTCGGGACTCGCCCTCGCGCGCCTCGATCTGCCGGGTGACCGGCGAGGGCAGCCAGCCGTGCTCGGCCGGGGGCAGCGGTAGCTCGGACAGCCTGCGCCCGACCTCCTCGGCGTCGGGGCGCCACCGGGGGTCCTTGGCGAAGCAGCGGGCGAGCAGGTCGCGTATCGGGCCCTCGGGGACCGCTTCCAGGCGGGGATGCCCGGACATGACCCGGCGCAGCATGGCGGCGGCCGGGCCGGGGCCGAAGGGGGGCTCGCCGCCGGCGGCGAAGACCACCGTGCCCGCCAGGGAGAACACGTCGCTGCGGGGGGTGACGCCCCGGCCGGCGATCTGCTCGGGGGAGGTGTAGGCCGGTGTGCCGAAGGTCTGGCCGGTACGGGTGAGGACGGTGCCCTCGACGGCGCGGGCGATACCGAAGTCGATCACCTGCGGGCCGCGCGGGGAGAGCAGCACGTTGCCGGGCTTGAGGTCGCGGTGCATGAGTCCGGCCGCGTGGATGCCCTCCAGGGCGCGGGCCAGGCCCAGTGCCAGGACCAGCAGCGACGGCTCCGGGAACGGGCCGCCCGCCTCCACCGCCTCCTTGAGGGTGGGGCCGGGGACGTACTCGGTGGCCATCCACGGCACGTCCGCCTCGGGGTCGGCGTCCACGACGGCGGGGGTGAAGGGGCCTCGGACGCTCTGGGCGACGCGGACCTCCCTGGCGAACCTCGCGCGGAACAGGATGTCGTGGGCGAGGTCCTCCCTGACCGCCTTGAGGGCGCACAGGTGGCCGTCGGGGGTCCGCGCCAGGTACACCCTGCCCATGCCGCCGGCGCCGAGACGGGCCAGGACCCGGTGCGGGCCGATGCGCTGGGGGTCGTCGGGGGCGAGGGGCTGCACGGCGGTACGTGTTCCTCACTGCGTGGAGAGGACGGGTGCCTGTTCCCACCGGTTCGGGGCGGTGGTGAGAATATGTCCCAATGTAGCGGTCCGGGGGCGCTCCCCGGGGCCGGATCCGGGGCGGGGGAGGCCGGGTCCCGCGGTGCCCGCCCGGCCGGTGCGCTCCGGCTCAGCCGGTGAGCACGTTGAGCAGGGACAGGTCCGTGTTGTAGACCGCGATGTCGCCCGTTCCCGTCCGCAGGCCCGCCACCCGCGAACCGTCCACCGACAGGGCCATGGGGAACACGCTCGGCAGGTCCGGGCCCAGGGCCACCTCGGTCGCCGCGCCGTACTCCCACGCGACCATGTCGCCGGCGCCGTCGGCGGGGTCCAGGCGGGCCGCGAACACCCGGCCGCTCGCGGCGCTGTAGGCGACGTCCACCAGGACTCCCCCGTCGGACTCGGGGACGTACTCGCGTACGACCTCGCCGGTCCCAGGATCCACCAGGAGCACCCTGCCGGAACGGATGAGCAGCACTCCGGAGCCGTCCGGAAGGAGGTCGAACGCGTCCGCGCCCACACCCGCGCGGTCCAGGACCAGGCCCGCCGGGGAGGAGGAGCCGGTGTTCCACACGGTGACACCGCCGCCGTCCTCGCCTCCCGCCACCACGCCGCCGTCGAGCGAGTACCGGATCGAGCCGAGCGTGGCGGAGCCGTACAGCCGGTCCTCCAGCTCCCAGGTCCCGGTGTCGTACAGGTGCAGGAGCCGGCCGTCGGGGTCGCTCTGCACGCCCACCGCGAGCGAGGAGCCGTCCGGGGTGAAGGTGGCGGACCGTACGGCCCGCTCCTCGCCGACGGTCCTCCTCCCGCCGGTCGCCAGGTCGACGACGACGGCTCCGTGCAGGCTGCCGTAGGCGAGCAGGCACCCGTCGGGGCTGAAGGCCGCGGGAGTCGGCGGCACGGCGGAGGACTCGTGGTCGATCCGGGCGAGGGCCCGCGACTCCTGCCAGTCCCACAGGGTCACCGTGTCGATCTGGGAGACGGCCAGGACGGAGCCGTCCGGGGAGAAGGACATCCTGAGGGGGACGTCGCCGGAGAAGGCGACCTGGGGCTCGTCCGGCGGCGCGAGGCGGTCGGGGACGGTCCGGGCGGACACGGTGCAGTCCCCGGCGCCGGTGTCCGCCGTTCCCACCGGGACACGGGGAGGGACGGTGAAGGCGTACAGCCCCGCGCCCGCGAGGAGGACCACCACGCCGGCGAGGGCGGCCGTGCGCAGCAGGGCGCGGCGTCCCCGCCGGAGCCGCGAGCCGGCGGCGGACGCGCCGGGGCCGTTCGGTACGCCGCCGGAGCCGGGGCGGGCGCTGGGACGGAAGCCCCGGGGTCCGATGGGCTCGCCGGGGTTGAGGGGGCGCATGGGTCCTCTGAGGTGGTTCAGGGGGTGATCGAGGACGGCCCGCCGGGGTTCGGGCCGGTGCGTGTACCCGGAGATGTGTCAGCAGTCACCGTAACCCGTGGACGCGCCGAATGGGGCACGACTTCAGGCGGTTCGGAGGTGTTGTGTGCCCGTCTGTGGGGATGTGGTGCCATAGGTCGGAAGATCTGTTCCGACGGGTGCCTGCCCTCCCACCGGTTCCGCGTCGGACGGAGGCCTCGCCGGAGGGGCATGGCGTGGGAAGCCCGCGTCGGACGGGGCCCGTGGCGTGAGGGCCCGTGAGTCGGACCGTCTTGGAGCAGTGCGAGGGGACCGGATGCGCGGGTGCCGCCGGTCGTGGGGAGGGCCGCGCCGTCCGTGCGGGGTGCGCGGGCGCCGCGCGTACGCGGGTGCTGCCGGTGCGCGGGAGTCGGTGCCAGGCGCCTGGGGCGGGGGCGTCCACGGGGACGCCGGGTGCGGGAACGGGCTTCTCCCGTCGCCGGTACGGATCCCGGACTCAGGGCCGGCGAACGCGGGCGGGAGCCGTCGCCGGTGCCGTGGGGTCACGTGGGGCCGGCCCGGAGGCGGCGGGAGGCCAGGGCACCGGAAGGGTGTCAGGCGGCGACGGTGTGGCTGATGACGGAGCCGTGTCCGTACACCGGCTCCGGGCCCCGGGCGAAGGGGTTGAGGAGCTCGGCCGCGCCGACGGGGTCGCTCGCGGGGTGGGAGACGGGGCCGCCGTGGAACAGGTCGTTCCAGAAGAACTGGCCGTCGCGGCACCAGACGTTGACATCGCGCTGGACCGAGACGACGGCCAGTTCGGAGGTACCCGACCAGTAGAACTGGCGGGGCGTCAGGGAGGCGAGTTCCCTCAGCAGTGCCGTGATCGCGCGCTCGGCGCAGAAGGAGTGGCGAGGCTTGTGCTTGATTCGCCTGGCGAGGGCCGACTTCGCCCGGGAGGCCCGGGGATTGTTCAGGCGCCAGTGACTCAAGGTCGTCTCCATTGGTCTAGGTTGCCGCGGTGGTGACTGTGCCGCATGTGCGGCCACGTCGCCGCGGTTCGAGGTGCGCCGCCAGTTGGCGGGTTCCCTCCACAAAGTTGGTGAGGCCCGAACGGTGTCGTTACCTCGCAGTTATTCTTTGCGCTCCGGATGCTAGCAGCAACTGACCCCCGGTAGTCGAGGCTTCCTGAAGTGACCAATATCACATTTAACGAAACCGTATCAACTGCACCTCACAGAGAACCCGCAGGTCAGAGCGCATATTCCGATCGTGGATTCGGCTGGTGGGGGTGAGGGAAAACGTGTCCGCTTGCACTCGGGATGTCGTGTGTCTCACCCGGTTTGGCGACTCTTGGCTCGATGGGTGTCGCTCTCTGTGACTTTGTGCAGGTTACGCGCCCTTGACCCGTTCAAACACAGGCTTTGCCGGGTCCGTGTCCGCGTGTGCCACGGGTGTTCCGTCTGGTTTTGCCCTCCCTTTCACCCCGGTGTATGAGGCGGTCGGCCACGTGGAGGACACTGGAGAGGTCGTACGAAACGGAGAGAAGTCGCCCAGTGGCACAGACCGAAACATCCGGTGACAGGACTACCGCGTCCGGGGGATCCGCTCCCGCCGAGCCCGTGGGCGGTGCCCGCGCCTGGCTCGTGTGGGCCGTCGCCGTGGGCGGGTACTTCCTGGCGATGCTGCACCGCAACGGCCTCGGCGTGGCCGCCCTGGAGGCCCAGGCGCGCTTCGAGGTCGGCCCCGCGCTGCTGTCCCTCCTGCCGATGCTGCAACTCCTGGTGTACGTGCTCCTCCAGGTGCCCGCCGGGCTGCTCGCCGACCGGCTCGGCCCGCGCTACACGCTCGTGATGGGCATGGCGGCGATGACGGTCGGGTCGTGCCTGTTCGCACTGGCCCCCGGCATCGAGGTGGCGGTGGCCGGACGGTTCCTCATCGGCCTCGGTGACGCCCTGGTGTTCCTCAACGTCATCCGGCTGGCCGCCCTGTGGTTCCCGCGTGCGCGCTACGCCCTCATCAGCGGGCTCACCGGCGTGGTCGGCGGAACCGGCCAGGTGGCCAGCGCCGCGCCACTGGCATGGGCCCTGGGCGGGATCGGCTGGGTGGCCGCGTTCCTGGCCACCACGGCCCTGACCGCGCTGATGGCCCTCCTGATGCTGGTGGTCGTGCGCGACCGGCCGGCCGGAGCGGCGGGGCGGTCCACGGTCGCCGACCCGATCCCGGTGTGGGCCGCGCTCAAGGAGGCGCTGCGCACACGCGGACCGCTGATCGGCATGGCCCACCACGCGGCCGTCATGGCGCCGTTCACGATGATGATGGTGCTGTGGGGCTACCCGTTCCTCGTGGGCGGCCTGGGGCTCGCCGAGGGCACGGCCGCCCTCACCCTCACGGCGCTGGCCGCGGGCGGGCTGTGGCTGGCCCCGGTCGCGGGCATCGTGATCGGCCGCCACCCCGGCGTGCGCCGGGGGCTGGCCCTGACCCTGGGGACGGTGCTCAGCCTGGGCTGGCTGCTGCTGGTGGCGTGGCCCGGCGGAGCCCCCGTGGCCCTGGGGCTGACGGTGATGGCGGCCAGCGCTCTGGGGCAGACCCTGGCGCCGACGATCTCCTTCGACTTCGCGCGCGACGGCATCCCCGCGAGCCGGACCGGGGTCGCCTCCGGCCTGGTGAACATGAGCGGCTTCACCACCGCCGTGGTGTGCACCGTGGCGGCCGGTGTGGTCCTGCAGGCGCTGCCGGACGAGCCGCAGTCCTACCAGCTGGCGTTCGTGCCGATGTGCGTGACCACGGCGTGCGCGACCGCGGTGCTGTACTTCTTCATCCTGCGCCGCTCCCGAGGCTAGGTCGTGTTTTTTGCATCATTTTCGGGCTCGCGTCCACCAGGCTGCCTCTCGCTGCGCCTCTGCGCTCGTGAAGCACGACCAGGCTGAACTTCGCACCTCGTCTTGCGAGAGATTGTCCGGGCGGCCGCTCGCTGATCCGAAAGCCTTCTAAAAAACACTCCCTAGCTCCCCGGACCCCGCAAGCCCCCTTGTGCCCTCTCCGGCCGCGTGGGACTTTCTCCGTATGAGGTGGAGTCCGGAGCAGGCGAGGGAGAGGTTCGCGAGGAGCCGCGTCGCCAGGCTTGCCACGGTGGACGACGGGCGGCCCCACCTGGTGCCCGTGGTGTTCGCGGCCTACGGTGACACGGTCGCGATCCCCGTGGACCACAAGCCCAAGACCACGTACAGGCTCAAGCGGGTGCGCAACATCGAGGGGGAGCCCCGGGTGTCGCTGCTCGCCGACGAGTACAGCGAGGACTGGGACCGGTTGTGGTGGGCCCGGGCGGACGGCGAGGCGCTGGTCCAGCACTCGGGCCCGGCCTGGAGCGAGGCCCGGGAGCGGCTCGCCGAACGGTACTCCCAGTACCGTGCCGAGCCGCCCGGGGAGGCGATCATCCTGGTCGAGGTCCACCGCTGGTCGGGGTGGTCCTCCCAGGGGGAGGCCGACCGGCCGGAGCGCTGACCCGGGACGTGCGGGCCGCGACCGACGCGGACGGCCCGAGCGGTCACCCCGCGCGCCAGGTGGCGTCCTGGAGCGCACCTCCGGCCTGCGGGCCCATCAGCGACAGGCCCCCGTCCACGAACAGCGACGCACCGGTGACGTAGGACGCCTCCGGCCTGGAGAGGAAGGCCACGGCCCCGGCCACCTCGTAGGCGTGCCCCGGCCGGGACACCGGATATCCGGCGCGCGAGTCCAGCGCGGGTTCCTCCTCGTGCTGGCCGGTCATGGGGGTGGCGATCTCGCCCGGCGCCACCGCGTTCACGGTGATGCCGTACAGCCCCAGTTCCAGGGCCAGGACGCGGGTGAGGAGCTTGGCCCCGCCCTTGGCGGCGCAGTAGGCGCCCGCGGTCACCCGGGGGTACTCCTCGTGGACGCTGGTGATGTTGACGATGCGGCCGCCGCGTCCGGCGTCGCGCATGTGCCTGGCCGCGATCTGCGAGCAGAGGAAGGGGCCGTCCAGGTCCACGGACAGGACCTCGCGCCAGCGTTCGTAGTCCGTCTCCAGCAGGGGCTCCCCGGAGCCGGTGCCCGCGTTGTTGACCAGCACGCCCACGCCCCCGAGGTCCTCGATCAGCTCGGTGACGGCCTGCGAGCCCCGCACGGGATCGGTGAGGTCGTGCCGGCGGACCGACACCCGGCGGCCGAGTTCGCGGATCTCGGCCTCGGTCCGGCTGACGCCCTCCTCGTCCTGGTGGAAGGTCACGCCGACGTCGAAGCCCTCCTGGGCGAGGCGGATCGCGGTCGCCCGGCCGATCCCGCTGTCCGCGCCGGTCACCAGCGCCACACGGTCGTAGTCGTCGAAGGCGTGTGCGCCCTCGACGCGGTCGTCGTTGGGTCGTGACATGCCTGTACCCCCTTCCGTGCGCCTTCCGGCGGCGCATGTGCTCGGGTGTGCGGCTACCCAGGGCGACCCCCCGTACACGTGGGTCCGGCGCCCTCCGGCGCCGCTCGGGGCGGCCGCGTCGGAAAACCGGTCGACCTGGGCCGAGGGGGCCGTAGGGTCTGCCCGTGACGAGAATCGACGGCCTGCTCGCGGCCCATGACGAGCAGACACGGGTCCCGCCCCCGCACCTCCCGGCCGGGGTCCGGGTCGAACGCGACGGCCCGGTGACGTGCCTGGTCGGCCGGCGCCGGGGACTCGTCTTCACGCCGCCCGACACGGGGGCGCGCGGAGAGGAGCTGGACCGGCTGATCGCCCGGCAGCGCGACCGCTTCGCCGCGCGGGGTGAAGCGGTGGAGTGGAAGACGTACGGGCACGACCTGCCCGGGGACCTGCCCGAGCGGCTCCGCGCGGCGGGGTTCGTACCGGAGGAGCGCGAGACCGTCATGATCGGCCGGACCGGCGCGGTCGCCGCCTCGGATCCACCCGCCGGCGTCGTCCTGCGCAGGGTGGAGGAGGACGCGGGACTGCGCGGGATCGCCGGCATGCAGTCGCGGGTGTGGGGCCGGGACTGGGGCTGGCTGGCCGGTGAACTCGCCGCCCGCATCGCCGCCGATCCGGACGGCACGGTCGTCATGGCGGCCGAGGCCGACGGCGAGGTGGTCTCCGCCGCGTGGCTGGAGATGCGGGAGGGGACGGAGTTCGCGGGGCTGTGGGGCGGTTCGACACTGCCGGAATGGCGGGGGAAGGGGATCTACCGCGCGCTGGTGGCCGCACGCGCGCGCATCGCCGCCGCCCGCGGCGTCCGCTACCTCCAGGTGGACGCCTCCGACGACAGCGCGCCCGTTCTGCGCCGCCTGGGCTTCGAGGCGGTGACCACCACGACCCCCTACGTCTGGACCCCGCCGGGCGCCTGAGCGCATGGTGGTGTCATCGGATGTGGACGGAAGGTGCGCGCATGGCCGACGTTCTGGTTCGCCACGTGCCCGACGGTGTCGTGGCCGCGATCGACGCGGACGCGAGAAGGCAGGGCCTGTCCCGGAGCGAGTACCTGAGGCGTGTGCTTGAACGCACGGCTCGGTTCCGTGGCGGTTCGGTGACGGTCGAGGACCTGTCCCGCTTCGCCGGGACCTTCGCGGACCTCGCTGATCCCTGTGCCATGGAAGAGGCCTGGGAAAGCCCTGGCTGACCGAGGGGTCCGCACGGAAGGGTTCTCGGCCCGTGTGGTCACGGAAGGCGTGCTGGGTGTTCCGACGCTGCCCGGGCGCCTGAGCGCGGTCACGGCCGGTCCTGCCGCGTCGTGAACCCGCCGGAGCCGTCGGAGACGACCGTGTGGACCTCGTCGAAGCCGTCAGCCCGGCTGGGGCGGCGCAGGAGCTTCCTCGTGGCGTACACACCCACGTCGGGAACCCGGTGCCGTCCCCGCCTCGCCGCGTTGCGCTCCAGGGTGAGCGGCAGGTCCGGGGGGAACCAGTAGCCGACCACCCGCGCACCGTGCTCCCGGGCGGCCTCGATGAGCGGCCGCCACTCCTCGGGGGAGGGGTTGGTGTTGTCGACGGCCACGTTGAGCCCCGCGCCCAGCGCCTCGTGCACCATGCGCATCTGACGTCGCTGGGGCCTGCGGGCGTTGGGGAAGTCGTCCTTGCTGACGTGCAGGTGGGTGGCCGCGAGGCGGGCGCGGTAGAAGGTGGTCTTGCCCGACGCCTGCAGCCCCACGAAGAGCGCCATCTCCGGACGGTCCATCCCCCCATTGTCGGGTCCCGGCGCCCTGGCGGGCCGCACATGTGAAACGGGCGGGGCGGCCCGGAGGCCGTCCCGCCCGTCGTGGGACCCGGTGTGCCCTAGAAGGCGGACTCGGGAACGTCCATCAGGTCCAGGGTGACGCCCTCGGCGACGCGGCGCTCGGCGGCGATGCGGGGCAGGAACTGCTCGGTGAAGAAGCGCGCGGCGGCGATCTTGCCGGTGTAGAAGTCCTTGTCCTCGCCGGTGGCGCCGTCGAGGCTGTTCAGGGCCACCTCGGCCTGGCGCAGCAGCAGCCAGGACAGGACGACGTCACCGAAGGCCATGAGCAGGCGGGTGGAGTTCAGGCCCACCTTGTACAGCTCGCGCTTGTCCTCGGCGGAGCCCATCGCGTGGCCGACCATGAGCTCGACGATCTTCTCGGCGTTCTCGGTCGCCTCGAGGAGCAGCGTGCGCTCCTCCTTGAGCTGGCCGTTGCCCGCGTCGCTCTGCGCGAAGGCCTTGATCTCACCGGCCAGCTTGCCCAGCGCCTGGCCGCCGTTCTTCACGATCTTGCGGAAGAAGAAGTCCTGGGCCTGGATGGCGGTGGTGCCCTCGTAGAGGGTGTCGATCTTGGCGTCGCGGATGTACTGCTCGATCGGGTACTCCTGCAGGAACCCGGAGCCGCCCAGGGTCTGGAGGGACTCGGCGAGCAGCGCGTAGGAGCGCTCGGAGCCCACGCCCTTGACGATCGGCAGGAGGAGGTCGTTCATCGCCTCCAGCTCCGTGACGTCCTGGCCCGCGTGGTGGGCCATCTGGATCTCGTCCTGCTGGGTGGCGGTGTACAGGACCAGGGCGCGCATGGCCTCCACGTAGGACTTCTGCGTCATGAGGCTGCGGCGCACGTCCGGGTGGTGGGTGATGGTCACCTTGGGGGAGTTCTTGTCCCCGGCCAGGTCGTTGCCCTGCACGCGCTCCTTGGCGTACTCCAGGGCGTTGAGGTAGCCGGTGGACAGGGTGGCGATCGCCTTCGTCCCGACCATCATGCGCGCGTACTCGATGATGAGGAACATCTGGCGGATGCCGTCGTGCTTGTCACCCACGAGGTAGCCGATGGCGGGGTGCTTGTCGCCGAAGGTCAGCTCGCAGGTGGTGGAGGCCTTGAGGCCCATCTTGTGCTCGACGTTGGTCACGTAGGCGCCGTTGCGCTCACCGAGGGAGCCGTCCTCGTTGACCAGGAACTTGGGCACCAGGTAGAGGGAGAGGCCCTTGGTGCCGGGGCCCGCGCCCTCGGGGCGCGCGAGCACCAGGTGGAAGATGTTCTCGGTCATGTCCTGCTCGGCCGAGGTGATGAAGCGCTTCACGCCCTCGATGTGCCAGGTGCCGTCGCCCTGGTCGACGGCCTTGGTGCGGCCCGCGCCGACGTCCGAGCCCGCGTCCGGCTCGGTCAGGACCATGGTGGCGCCCCAGCCGCGCTCGATGGCGAGCTTGGCGAACTCCTTCTGCTTCTCGTTGCCCTCGGCGTAGAGGATGCTCGCGAAGCCGGGACCGGCCGAGTACATGTGGACGGCGGGGTTGGAGCCGAGGATCAGCTCCGCGGCGGACCAGACCAGGGAGCGGGGGGCACCGAGGCCGCCGAGCTCCTGGGGGAGGTCGAGGTTGTACCAGCCGGCGTCCATGTAGGCCTGGTAGGACTTCTTCAGGCTCTCGGGGATGGCGACGGTGCTCGTCTTGGGGTCGAAGACCGGGGGGTTGCGGTCCGCGTCCTCGAAGGACTCGGCGACGACACCGGTGGCGAGGCGGTTGACCTCGTCCAGGATCGTGCGGGCGGTCTCCTCGTCGAGTTCCTCGAAGGGGCCCTGGCCCAGTACGTCCTGGCGCTTGAAGACCTCGAAGAGGTTGAACTCGATGTCGCGCAGGTTGCTCTTGTAATGCGTCATGGACAGCTCCGCTGTGTCCCGGCCGCGGTGTCTGTACACGCGGATCTACCGACTAGTAACAAGCCAATGTTACTACCGAGTAGCCACGTGCGCCAGTGGGTGCAGGCACTTGTGTCCCAGGGGATACGAAAGGGTGGCGAAGCTCTCTTGGGCTGAGAAGGGGGTATATACGGGACATCCTATGGAAGCGCTCCCAAAGCGGGAGGTGAAGGGTGGTCGGGGGCGGGGGAGACGGCCCGCCGCACGCCACCCCCGGCTTCCGCCGCTGGAGGGCGGGCCGATCGTCGGCAGAGGCGGTCGGCCTCCTGCGGAGGGGCGGGCTCCCGTTCCCTCCGGAAGGAGAGCCCGCCTCGGTGTGCTCGGTCTCCCCCGACCGGGCACCTGGTTCAGACGGTTGCGCTGGTGAAGACGTAGGGGCGCGGATCGGGTGGGGCCGCGCCCGCCTCCACGTCGAAGGTGGCCCAGACGTGGGTGCCCAGATCCGCCCAGGGCGCGAGCCGGAAGTGGCCCCACCGCCTGGACAGGTTCTCGACCAGGAGCAGGCCGCGCTGGCCCTCGGCCCGGCTCCACTCGTCCTCCGTCCGTTCGTCCGGGACGGCCGGGACCCCACCGCCTCCACCGCAGTCGCTCACCGAGAACCGGAGGGTCCCGGCGTCCGGCATCGACAGCGCGCGGACGACCTCGCCGTCCCGCCCGCCCGAGTCGGTGTACTCGACGGAGTTGGCGAAGAGCCCGCTCGCGCACAGCCGCACGGTCTCGACGAGGTTCCCGTCGAAACCGGCCAGGTCCCTCGAGAGGTCGGCGCGGACCCGCGCGAGCTGGGCGAGGCTTCCGGGATAGACGCGGTGCTCCCACAGGACGAGGGGACGCGCGGCCTTGGGCGCGGTCAGGAAGGTCATGCCGGGACCACCTGCCGGTGGTGCCGCTGCGTCCGCCGTTCCTGCTGGTCGAGCCATACGCGGGTGAGGCGGGTGAACGTACGCCAGTCCTCGGGGTCCTCGCAGGCGGGCGACGGGGCGCGCGGGGCGGGTACGGGAACGGGTTCGGTCGCGAGGAGGTCGCCGCAGGGCGGGATGTTCCCACCGGTCCAGCGGCCCGGGCGGGTGGTCGCCGCGGTCCGGACGCGCGCGGGTTCGCGCTCCCGGGCCTGGTAGTAGGGGCGGACCAGGGCGGTGTCGTCGGCGGGGAACCGCTCACTCGGCGGAGCCGGACGGGCCGCGGGGACGGGAGAGGGCAGCTTCGGGCGCTCGGGGGCCCGGTCGGTCCGCGCGGGAGGTGCGGCGGCCTCGACCGGGGCGGGAACCGGGACGTAGCGGCGGACCCGGGTGGAGCGGCGGCGACGGCCGACGACGCGGGAGTGGCGTCCGCAGGGGGAGGAGAAGAGGGCCTTGACCATGCCGAGGGCACGGATCAGGGCCGCAGCGCTAAACTTGCGCATGCTGGCAATTTCCTGTTCTTAAAGGTGTGAAGGTTGCTGGCCACGACCCCGGGCGGAGCTAACCGTCGCGGGGTCACTGTGTGGATGGAGTTGTGGGACCGCTGCCAGATTAGAGCAGGGTCGGAGCGGATGCGAACCTTTCTGCGAGTTACTCCGGAGTAATCTCGTGAGTTCGGCATCGTTGCAGGTCAGAGTGTAAGAGAAAGGGCCCTTGATTCCTTTTCTGTTCTGCCCTAATGATCCCCGATGTCAGAATTGACGTCATTTGTTCAAGGCATGCAGTGTCATGTGAGGACAGGGAAAAGGAAGGCGCCCCGTGGGGAAGTACCGCCCTTGTGGGACCGGTGGTCGGACGTGGTTCCCGAGGGTGTCCACGGGCACGGTCCGCTCGGTGGCCGCGAACGCCAGGCGCCCCCGCTCCCGGTTCCGCGCGTCCCGTACGGCGGTGGCGGGGGTGCGCCGGCGTGACGCTTCTGTGTCAAGCGGCAGGCTGATAAGCCTCGTCGGTCTGCCGCCTGACCTGCTGATCTTGTACCTATAGCGAGTTTGGGCGCCCGAACTCGCTATAGGTACAAGACCAACGGGCGTGGAACCTCCTGCTCCACACCCGCGACGGTTACGGCCAGCCCACCAGACGGCCAGACGCAGTACTGCTGTATCCCGCCCCGGGAGTCCTCTCCCGGGACTGTCGTGCCCTGTTTGTGCTCCTGCCGCCCGCCTGCCCGGTGGGCACAGTGCGATGGTGCGGGAGCAGGAGGCGTGGGGAGACGCCGATCCGGCGCTTTCCGGGTGCCGCGGCAGGGCCGCGGCCCCGGACACGCCGTGCTCCGGACACCTACGCCGGCGAGGGCTCCGAGCCCACCGGCAGCAGCGTCAGCGCCATCCGGTCCACGCCGTCCAGGTGCAGCCGGGCGTTCACCGCGTCGTCGGCGAACCCCGACACCACCAGGCTCCGCAGCCCCAGCGCCGCCGCGCACAGGGACAGGTTCTGCGCCACGTGCCCGGCCTCCTGCAGGAGCAGGCGCAGAGCGCGCTGGCCGTACCCCTCGCGCAGCCTTCCCAGATCCCCCACCAGCACCAGCAGTGCTCCCACCGTGTCCGCCACGGCCCCCGGGCGGCCGTCGGCCGACGCCCGCAGGAACGGGGACAGCTCCGCCAGGCCGTCGGCGGCCGCGGCGCCGTCCGCCCGGAGCAGGTCGTGCTCCCCGGCGCGGTAGCGGTAGGCGCCCGGCTCCAGGCCCTCCACGTTCCGGGCGACCACCCACACCTGCGTGGCGTAGGCCGCGCCCGGGCTCGGGTGGTTGCGCGGCGGCCGGTGGCGGCCGGGCTCGTCGGAGCGGGCACGGCTGATCCCGGCGGCGTGTCCCAGGAGGGAGGACAGGTCCGCCAGGGGCAGGCGGGAGCCGTAGTCGCCGTGCGCGCTGTACCGGTGGGCCAGCACGTCGCCGACCGGGGCGGTCAGCGGACCGGGAGCGGGCAGGTCCACCACCGGAAGGCCCGTGCGGGAGGGGGCGGCGGCCGGGGAGAGCTCCTCCTCGTGCGGTACCGGCCGTGGCAGGTGCTCGCCGCCGATGGTCGCCGTCCGGTACTTGCTCGCCTCCGCGTACGCCCGGTCGGGCGAGGCCACCCCGGGTGCGAAGAAGTCCCCCGCCGGCTCCCACCGCGGATAGGCCAGCGACAGGAGCCAGGCGATACGGCGCTCGTCGTCGATGTCCAGGCCGATGCGGTTGTGGTGCATGTGCAGCAGAGACCACACGATGCGGGTGAGGTCGTTGGTGAGCGGCCGCTCCGCGTGCAGGCGGCGCAGCTTCACCACGGTCTCGCTGAGAGCGCGGTGCCACAGGTGGTGGGTGGAGGAGCCCTCGGTGGAGACCAGGCGCTCCAGCCGCGCACGGCGCTGGAGCCAGCGCGAGGGCGAGGAGTGGAAGAGGTGCTCGGCCTCCTCGCGGGCGCGGCCGTCCCCCCGGGCGACCTCGGCGGAGTAGTCCCAGGCGGCGTGGTAGCCGCGGGCCTGGCGGACGGCCTCCACGTCGGAGAACCCGAGCACGGAGAAGGCCAGCGACGTCAGGTCGGCGGCCACCGCCTGGCGCTGGTGCGGCCTCGGCGCGGAGCGCAGGACGGCGAGCGCGATGGCGGAGCTGACGCAGAAGAAGTCCTCGCACACCTCCAGTGCCCCGGGGCCGCCGTAGCGCGCGGTCTCGGGTTCGTAGACGGCCCCGACCACGTCGCCGTCACCGTGCCAGCGGTCGGGGTCGGCCTGCGGCAGGTTCGCGTAGTAGGCGGCGCTGTCCAGGGCGACCGCGTCGTCGGCGGTCTCCGCGGCGGCGGCGCGCATGTGCCCGGAGAACGCGTCGACGGCGTCGGTGTCCGCGTCCAGGAAGCGCACCCGCAGGTGGGGGCCGCCGTCCCAGTACCGCAGGAAGAACCACGCCTTGGCGCTGCCCCGCGCCACCAGTTCCTCCGCGCGCGGCGCCAGGTGGTCCAGCAGGAAGGCGTCGATGCGGTCGCGGTCGCGGTGGAGGTGGACGTACACGGCCGACCAGGTACGGGTCATGGGGGATCTTCCTTGGTGCCGGGGCGCGGTCCCCGTTCGGGGGGCGTGGGCGGGTTCGGGGGCGGGGGTCAGGGGGAGGCGTCGACGGGGAGGTCCATGTAGGAACCGCGTTCGGCGCGCACCCACAGCTGGTAGGCGGGGGTCTGGTCGGGATCGAGCCCGAGTACGGCCGCCCAGTCGGCCTCCTGGTAGTTGCGCATGGGACGGGCGCACAGCCCGGTGGCGGCGGCGCCGAGGCAGCCCCACTGGGCGGTCCAGCCGAGGAGGGTGTGCAGGACGGTCTGGGCGTGGTCGCCGTGGGCGCGCGCCCACGGGTGGAAGTCCACGGTGAGCGTGTAGCCGAGGGAGGAGGAGAAGTTGGTCTCCCCGGTGCGCGGCACGGTCCGGGAGGGGAGCGCGGTGCCGTCGGGCGCGAGTTCACCGGCGGCGCGGTCGTCCACGCGGTCCGCCACGAGGACCTTCCGGTACAGGCGGAGCGCGTCGGGGGCGGGGGCGGCCTCCCGGGCGGCGCCGAGGGCGGCCGCGAGGGCGGCGGTGACGCCCGCCCCCTCCTCGGGGCGGACGTGGGCGCTGGTGACCAGGTTGGCGGTGGACACGCCGCTGGTGCGGTCGTCGAGCCAGCGGCGCAGCGTGGTGCCCGTCGGGGCGGAGGCGGCGGCGACCCGGGACAGCGCCTCGGCCGACACCTCCGGGGCGGTGCCCGTACCGGCCCCGCCCGCCCCCGTGAGCACCTCCCGCTCCGGGGCCCCGGCCGGTTCCGCGGTCTCCACGGTGACGGTGCCGCAGGGGGAGAAGCCGTCGGGCCCGGGGACACCGGTGGGCCCGAAGCGGGTACGGGGGCGCAGCCCGGCGCGTTCCAGGGCCAGACCGAGCGCCGCCAGCAGGTGGCCGCCCTCCAGGAGGGCGAGCGAGGGACGCAGCCGCCCGTACTCGGGCGGGTAGCGATGGTGGTCCACCGCCACCACCAGGTGTGCGTCGGCGAGGTCCTCGGGATCCTCCGGCGCGGGCATCCCGTCCCAGGGCTGCAGCGCGTGCGACTGCGGGTCCACGCGCAGGCACCGGGGCCCGGGCCCCTCGCGGACCACGAACAGGTCGGCGCCGAAGAGCCCGCGCGGGGACGGGTAGGCGCGGTGCACCGGATAGCGGTCGGCGGCCGAGATCCGGCGCACCCGCACCGCCTCCACGCACGCGGCGAGCAGGCGCTGCGCCCGGGACCAGGTGCCGCCGAGCGGGGGCCCGGCGGCGTCCGTGCCCCGCAGCGGGCCCAGGGCGGGCAGGCGCGGGCGCGCCTGCCCGGGCACGGGCCGGGCCAGGCCGTTGGACAGGTCAGGTCCGAAGAACAGGGTCCGGACCGGGGAGACGTCCTTGTCGTGTGACTGGCCGTGGAACCCGGCCAGGACCCGGGAGCCGGGCGCGGGAGCGTGGGAACCGGCCGCGGGAACGCGGGAGCCGGTCACGGGAAGGGGTGCGGGACCGGGTGGACCTGGCCGTGTCGTTCCCATGGGACTCCTCCCTCGAACAGCGTGGAAGCGCGGGTCAGCCGCTCCAGGGAGCGGGTACGGCGGTGGGTGTGGCCGAAGGTCATCGGCAGGGCTCCGGGGACGATCACCTTCACCGAGCGGACCCCGGCGGCGTCCGTGTACGGGGCGCTGCTCTGGTCCACCACGACCACGTCCAGCCCGAGCGCGTGCACGGCGTCGAGGCGCTCGCGGAGCAGGGCGGTGAGGTCGGCCCCGGCGAAGGAGGAGGGGCGGCCCGCGGCGAACACCTCCGCCGGGACGGTGGCGGTCGGGGACTCCAGGAACTCCCAGTGCTGACGCGACTCCCACAGCCCGTGCATCCCGGTGTGGTCCTCCAGCGTCCTCACCAGGGTGAAGTCCTCCAGCATGGGGCGGCAGCGCTCCACGTCGACCGACGCGCGCATCCGCACCCACTTGGGGTACATGAGCGCGTTGGTGGCGGTCTCCTCCACCGCCGCCATGACCGCGCGCCGGGGGTCGAGGTGGGTGCCGGTGGCCAGGCTCAGCGCGGGGGCCAGCCCCGAGCGCACCGCCTCCTCGGGGGCGGTGACCACCGCCAGCGCCGTGGGGATCCCCAGGTCGGAGGTGAGGTCGAGCAGCCGCAGGCGCAGGCCGCGCTCGTCCAGCAGGTCGGTCAGGTGGGCGAGGCCGGGGTCCGCCTCGATCTCGCGCAGCCGCGTGCGCGAGTACCAGGCGAGCAGGAACGCGTCGCGCTCCACCACCTCGAACAGTCCGTAGAGGACGGCCTCCTCCAGGGTCCCGCCGACCGCGCAGCCGTTGGACGACTCGTACAGGAAGCGGGTGCCCTCGGCGCCCGCGTGCCAGTACGCGACGTGCTCGGGCACCAGGATCCGGCGGCGCTCCAGGGTGGACCAGCCCCAGACCCAGGAGGTGGGGACGTCGGGCGAGTAGGGGACCAGGTCGAAGGCCGGGTGCCCGTACCACTCGGGCTCGTGCAGGCCGAGCCGCTCGGGGTCGAGGGCGTCGTCGGCGAGGTCGGCGTAGCTGCCGAGCACCGTGGGCGCGCCGTTGTGCCGGTGGCCGCCGGTGACGCGTTCGACGCCTTCGAGGAAGGCGGGGACCTCGCTGTCGGAGAACCGGGTGGAGCGCCCGTAGCCGCCCTCGCGCCTGGTGTGGCCGGGGGCGACGGTCTCGCAGGTCATGAGGGACAGCGGCGACTCCTCGTCCCGGTAGATGTGCGCGGCGGGCCCGAAGCGGAAGTCCAGGAGCCGGTCCCGCAGGCCGGCGCGGTCCATGGAGCGCGTGCGCAGGACGTCGCCGACGACCGGCCTCGGGGTCCGCAGGTCCAGGCCGCCGGGCACGGCGAGCCCGGCGCCCCCGGGGAAGCAGTGCGGGCAACCCGGGTGCGGGACGAGGCGGTGCCGGGTGACCCCGCCGGTGCGGCAGTCCAGGGCGACCAGTGCCAACCGCAGGTCCTCGGGGTCGCGCACCGCGGCGTCGGCCAGACCGGCGAAGGCCTCCGCCCACAGGGGGAGGAGCTCGGGGACGGACCGGTCGGGGGCGGTGTCGCCCTCCACGTCCCGGCGCCAGAGCCCGGCGCACCGCGCGCAGCCCGTGGAGGCGTCGGGGGTCCACGGGCCGACGACCGCGAGCGCGCCGCTCATCGCCAGGTGCAGCACGCCCCCGCCCACGCGGAGGGTGCGGGGCTCGGCCAGCGTCGCCCCCGCGGGGGACGGGACCCGGGCGCGGCCGTGCACGTCCCGATGGTCCCGCTGGTCACTTACGTCCCGGGAGTCCTGCTGGTCCTGGTGGTCCCACCCGTCCCGGCGGTCCTGTCCGTCTCCTCGGGCCTGCTGGTCACGCACGTCCTGCCGGTCTCCCCGGTTCCGTGTGGTCAGGTCCATGAGGCCACCGCCGCGTACACGCCGCGCTCCGCCCAGGCGCCGGCCCCGCCGGGCGCGTACACCCGCACCAGGCCGGTCTCGCGCGCCCACCGCGCCAGGGAGGCGGTCACCGCCCCGGTCCTCGTCGCGGTCGCGGACACGGTGGCCCCGGGCGCGCCCCCGTCCCGGGAGGACTGGACGCGGGCGACGGCGCGGAGCAGGGCCTCGACCGTCGCGGCGTCGGCGTCGGGCGCGGCGCTGACTCCCATGGCCTCCCCGTCGGGGCCGAGAACGGCGACCCGCCACAGGCCGGTGCCGTCCAGTTCCTGGTGGCGCAGGCGCGCCCCGACCCCGAAGCGCAGTGTCAGCGCGGCCCACAGCCTGCGGGCGGACGCCGGCATCGGTTCCGGCGGGTCCACGTCCTTCCAGCGGTCGCGGGCGCGTACCACCAGGTCGCCGACGGCCTCGCCGACCGCCGCCACCGGGGTCAGACCCAGACCGAGACCGACGGAGTCCTCATTCCGGGCGTGGCCACGCTCCTCCGGAGTGTCCTCGCCACCGCGGGCGGTCGTGTGCGGGGGCGGCTCCGGTCCGAGGTCGACGGGATCCGCGGGCTCCGCCGCGGGAGTCCGCTCCCCGGCATCATCGACCCGGCCATGAGCGCCGGTTCCCGCTTCGCGACCGGCCCCGCCGGGCCAGGCGACGGCGTGCAGCGCGGTGAGCAGCGCGTCCAGCCGTGCCGACGCGGTGGTGGTACCCGCGCCGAGGAAGGGGGAGCGCTCCACGCGGGCCAGGCCCACGGGCAGCTGCTCCAGGTCGTCCGGCCGGGGCTCGCCGACCGGGCCGAACACCCGGTCCCACAGGTGCGCCACCGCGTCCAGCTGGTCGGGCACCTCCTCCGGGGGCGCGGCTCCCCCGGGCGGGGGCGCCTCGGTACCGGGGTCCAGGGCGGGCAGGGCGACGAACGGGTGCGGCTCGCTGACCAGTTCGTCCGTGGTCACCATGAACTCCGGATCGCCCGGGGGCTCCGTCCCGTCCACGCTCCGGGCCACCTGCGCCACCAGGGCCAGCGCCAGCTGGGCGGCCACCAGGGAGCGGGTGACCGCCAGCGCGGGGTTCTCCTCGTCCACCCCGGCGGCGCCGTCCGCCCCGGAGGACGCACCCTCCCCCGAGGCCCCGGGAGCCGCGAACCAGGCCCGCACGCGCTCCACCAGCCCGGGGCCGCCGGGCGCGTTGCGCGGACCCGACACCCACACCCCGCGTCCGGTGTCGACCAGGTGCAGCGCCTCCTCCCTCCCGGGCACGGAGAGCCTGGTGGTCAGCAGCGCACCGGTGCCGGGTCCGGTGTCGGCGTGCACCTCGCGGAAACCGGCGCGACCCAGGGCACGGCGCACCTCGGCTTCGAGCAGCGGGCAGGACGACCGGACCCGGACGGTGCTCTCCGCGAGCGCGCGCAGCGCCGCGTACGGCCGCGCGGTCAGCGACTCCACGTGCGGGTAGGCGGCCAGCTCGGTCTCCGACAGCCCGTGCTCCTCCTCCACCTCCCGCAGGAAGCCGTGCTCCTCCAGCTGGTCCAGGACGCCCTCCAGGAACGGTCTGCCCCCGGCCGGGAAGCGCTCGGTCAGGGCCTGCCGGGTGAACCCGGCGCGCAGCGCGGGCTCCAGGGCACGCCACACGGTGTCGGCCCGGGCGCCCCGGACCACGACGGCGGTCGCGCCCATGCTCAGGGCGACCCCCTCCTCGGCGAGGGAGCGGGCGCGGACCGCGCTCTTCAGCCGGCGTACGTCGGTGTGCTCAGGCATCGCCCACCCACGGCAGGGTCGGCTTCAGCCCGGGGTCGCTGCTCTGGTGGTCGACCACGCGGCGCACGGTCTCCTCCCAGGTCTCACCCACCACCTCCTGGGCGGCCTCGGTGAACAGGTACGCGATCGAGTAGCGCTGGATCGGCGAGACCCCCATCAGCGGAAGCAGGTCGAAGAAGCAGTTGATGACGAAGCGGAAGGCCGCGAACCCGTACCCGTCGCCCAGCCGGGTGAAGTCCAGCTTGCGGAACTCCCGGTGGAAGTCGCTGTAGGAGCGCTCGTCCGAGCCGCTCCACCGGATCCGCGTGTCCTCGCCGAAGCGGGACGCCGTGTCCAGCCGGTCCGGGTGCGGGAACGGCAGGATGTGCTCCCCGCGTGCCAGCTCCACCGCCTCGGGCAGCCAGCGTCGCGTCCACTCCAGCCAGGACAGCGCGGACGGGTCGTCCGTGGTGCCCTCGTGGACCGCGCGCAGCGTCTCCACCAGGCCCTCCTGCTGCGCCAGGTAGGACTCGGCGAGCCGCGCCTGCGCCCTCCCGTCGGGGTCCGACCAGTGGAAGTACTCCTTCCAGTGCGACAGGAACGCCTGGTAGCCGGAGCGCAGTCCCCACTCGGGGTACTGGGAGGCGATCGCGCCCATCCCCGCGAACACGTGGGCGGTCGCCGTCCGGCCGTCGGCCCGCCCGCCGACCTGGTCGGCCACCCGGGAGATCCCGTCGGTCAGCACCCGGCCCTTGAGCTCGACCGCCTCGCGTCCGCGCAGGAACGTGTCCACCGGGTCGCCCTCCAGCCGCCGGACCGAGTTGTCCGGCTCCAGCGGCGTGTAGGGCGGCTCCACCAGCTCCAGGCGGCCCATCCTCGCGGAGAAGGCCGCGTACTGGTCGGGGTCGATCACGCGCGTGGACGGCTCACGGTCCAGGAAGCCCCGCACGCGGGACTCCGCGTCGCGCAGCGCGGTGTCCACCGCCCCGGCGTCACCGTCCGCGTAGAGCACGCAGTGCGGACCCAGCCGCCAGTGCAGGTGGAGCCAGGCGGCGGTGATCCCCTCCCTCCGTGCGGTCTCCAGGGCCGTCGGCACCAGGCACTCGCCCAGCAACGCGGCCTTGTCGTTGTCGTAGTAGGTCACTCGGAGTCCGACGGTCAAGGCACCAGCCTCACTTCGCCTGGGGGAACGGGCATCGGAGGGACGGGGGAGGGCACGGTGGACAGTTCGAGGAACACCTCCGTGGCGTGCCGGCCGCGCGGCCCGCTCAGGCCGCCCTCCGACGGGCACGGCAGGAGCTCCTCCGCGAACAGGGTCGGGCCCAGGTGGGCCAGCCGCTTCGCGGCGGTCGCCGTGTGCAGCCTGCTCAGGAAGTCCACGTGCTGGGGTTTGGGCGCCATCGCCCGCTCCATCGGACCCATCCGCGAGCCCTGGAGCGGTCGGACGAACACCTGGTCGGGCATGCCGCGCAGGGTCCGCTCGACGTTGACCCGCCGGTGCAGCTCCTCCGGGCCCTCCCCGGGGCGGGCGGCCAGCAGGTCGGCGTCCAGGGCCCAGCGGCGGCGGAACAGCAGCACGTCGCCGAAGGAGATCCGCGGGGCACCGACCGGCGTCCGGCGGTCGGCGCGGCCCTCCTCCCAGCGTTCGTGCAGGTCGATGACGGTGTCGCTGAACGAGAAGAACGGCGAGTCGGCGAGCATCGCCACGAGCATCTCGTCGTAGGGCAGCGCGTGCGGCACCAGGAAGCCGGTGTAGACCGGGTCGATCTCCCGGGAGCCGCGCACCAGCCTCAGCCCGCGCGGGGTGTGCACGAGGTGGAGCTCGCCGGTGGAGGGCCCGTCGGCCAGGACCGGCTCGTCGCGCAGCGCCAGCTCCTCGGGGGCGAGCAGCGGCGACAGGTTGGCGTTGAACCCCAGCGCGGACCGCATGTGCACGGTGTCCGCGTCCGGCGGACCCAGGCGGCGGACATGCGCCGCCACCCGGTCGCGCACGCCGTCCGGCAGCGCGGACAGGAACCGGCTGAAGTAGCGCGCCCGCCCGCCGTACAGGTGGTTGAGGACGAGCCTGCCCCGGTCCGGCTGCCCGAACACGGCGAAGGAGCGCCGCGCGGTGAACTCCCGCTCGGGCAGGAGCGCGGCGACCTCGTCCACCACGGCCGGGTCCACCTCGACCTCCTCGGCGTCCTGCCGGGCCAGGTCGTTGAGGTGGCCGACCGCGCGCCGCCGGGCGGCCAGCAGCCGGGACAGGTCCTCGTCCGCGTCCTCGGTGCGGCCCGCCATCAGGCGCTGGGTCATGGGGAAGGCCGCGCGGGCGTGCCCGGCGAACTCGTCCAGGTCGGTGCACCGTCCGCCCCGGCCGTAGCGGTCCACGAACACGCTCTCCAGCGCGCCCGCCAGCACCCGCTGGTCGTCCAGGGCGAACAGCAGCGGCATGAGCCCGCGCAGGTCGTCGGACCACGTGCGGGTCCACTCGCGTGGGACCGGTGCGCCGCGCGAGACGTGGCAGTCCTCCACGAGGGGCGAGGAGGCCGTGTCACCGGAGGCCTCCCGGGTCCCGGCGCCGCTCCCGTCCCCGTGGCCGTCCGGGTCCGCGGAGGCCGCCGGGTCCACCGCGGCCGACCACAGGCGCTGCAGGTGCAGCACGGAGCGCGCCCGTTCCTTGCCCGTCGCCTCCCCGAAGCCGCCGAGCACGTCCCGGGTGGCCTCGAAGGCCGCCGCCACCCGCGCGGCGGCCGCACCCGGGAGGCTCCGGGCCAGCTCGTGCCAGTGCCGCACGAAGTCCGGGGACTGCTCGGCGGCCGGTGCCCACGGCACCAGCACACCCGCCCCGATCAGCTTGTCCAGCACGGCCAGGGCCGCGGAGGGCTCCTGTCCCAGGTCCGCCGCGAGGCCGTCGCGCAGCCCGGACAGGAGCACCGGCCGCGCGGCACGGCGTTCGAGCACCGCCACCAGGTGCTTCCACGCGCCCGAGAGCGGGACGCGCACCTCCTCCTCGCCGAAGGCCTCCGCGCGCAGTCCGGGCGCGGGCGGCACCCACCGGCGGCGGCGCACCAGCAGCCGGTCGCCCTCGCGCCGGGCCCCGCCGGTGAACACCCACTCCATGCCCAGGCGGGCCTCCGGGTCGGCGGCCAGCACGCGTCCCGCCTGCCGGGCCAGCAGGCGGCGCAGGTCGGCTTCGGTGGTGAACCTCAAAGGCTCGCCGTCGCGCGCGGCCGACGACGGCTGTTCCACGTCGTCGAAGTGCACGCCCGTGTAGAGCGAGTAGGGGCTGACCTTCACCGTGGACCGCGAGTGGTAGCGCACCAGGGACGGCTCGGCCTTGCGCATCCGCTTGTCGGGCGGGCCGTCGGCGGCCGCGCGCGCCGCCACCGCCCGGTGCAGGTCCGGGCTGGACATCGCCGTGCTGCGGTCGGTGAGCGGGTCGCGTGCCCACGCCGCGAGCACGCCGCGCTCGTCGGCCAGGGCGGGCCCGTGCGCGGCGTCGAGCTCCTCCGCGGCGGCGCGCGTGCGCTCCCAGCTGCGGACCCACTCGCCGAGCGCGCCGATCCGCCGTGTGACCGGATGGCCGGCCAGCGACGCCCGGGGCGGGCGCCGGTTGTACACGTCGCGCTTGGCGGCCAGCGCCGCCCTCCGGTGCTCCTCGTCCCCGATCTCCGGGGCGGCGTCGTGCAGGGCGTCGAGCAGCCGCCGGCGGATCCGTTCCCGGTGCTCCTCCTCCTCGGCGAGGGCGCGCACCAGCTCGCGGTCCGCGTCCACGGCCGCGCCGCGCAGCGGCAGGTAGGGGTACAGGTTCACACGGGAGACCAGATAGGGGCCCTCCACGCAGTCGAACTCAGGAAGACTCAACCCTCGCCCTCCGACCCCTTGCGCCGGGCCGACCCGAACCCGCGCGGCTCGCGCTCGGAGGCCCAGCGGAACCAGCGCAGGGCCGCCACCGTGCCCAGCAGGGACCAGGCGAGCAGCAGCCCCACCGCCGACCAGTCCCACACGGGGCCGGACTCGGCCAGGGCACCCTGGATGAGGACGGTCAGGGGGCGGCCGGGCAGCAGGTCCACGACCGCTCCGACGGTGTCGCCCAGCGGCAGGATGACGAACCCGCCCGCGAGGAAGGCCGCGGGGAAGAAGATGCCGTTGACCATCGGCACGGCGGCGTCGGCGTTGGGCGGCAGCAGCGACGCGGCCGCGCCCAGCGGGGCCATGCACACGAAGCCGAGCAGCAGCGCGGCGAGCAGTTGCGGCACACGCGCCGGGTCGATGGTCACGCCCATGCCGAGCAGGCCGATCGCGGTGACGACCGCCAGCACGATCACCGCCGTGAGCAGGGTGTTCACCAGGTAGGCGCCCATCACCGTCGCCGGGCTGACCGGGGTGGTGCGGAAGCGCTTGAACAGGCCGTGGTGGCGGCGGATGGCCAGGCCGATGGCCACGTTGGCGAAGGCCACCGACATCAGGGCGAAGCCGAGGATGCCGCCGTAGCTCAGGTTGGCCTGGGTGATCTCGTGGTCGCCGACCACGCGGACCGCGTCGGCCTGGGAGCGGAACGCGAGTCCGAAGCCGACGTAGAACATCACCGGCATCAGGACGATGAACGCCAGGGTGATGGGGGAGCGCCAGAACTCCTTCAGCTCCCCGTCCACGTGGAGGAGGAAGCTGCTGGGACGGCGCCTGGGGCGCACGGTCTCGATGGTGCTCATTCGGTCCTTCCCGTCTCCAGCATCGCGATGTAGGCGTCGTCGAGACTGGGCGGAACGATCGTCAGTCCGCTGATCTCGGTCCTCTCCCGCTCGGCCCACTCCTGGACCTCGCGCACGACGGCGTCCTGGTCCTCGGTCCGGATGCGCACCCGCCCGTTGACGATCGCGGCGCCCTCCGGCAGGCGTTCGGACGCGACGCCGGGGTCGGCGAACTCCACCACCGTGAAGGCCGAGGAACCGCGGACCAGGTCCTCGGGGCTGCCCGACGCGATGAACTCGCCGTCGCGGATGACGTCCACCCGGTCGGCGAGCTCCTGGACCTCGGTGAGGTCGTGCGAGGTCAGGACCACGGTGGTGCCGCTGTCGCGCAGCCCGGAGACGAGGCCGCGGATGCGGCGGCGCGACACCGGGTCCAGGCCGGTGGTCGGCTCGTCCAGGAAGAGCAGCTCGGGGCGGCCGGTGAGGGCCAGGGCCAGGTCCAGGCGGCGGCGCATGCCGTCGGAGAGGGACTTGACCAGGGCGGAGCGCTTCTCCGCGAGGTCGACCTGGTCGAGGACCTCGTCGATGTCGAGCGGATCGGGGTAGTAGGAGGCGTGGCGGCGCAGGATGTCGCGCACCGACATGCCGGGCTCCAGCATGGTCTGCTGGAGGACGACGCTCATGCGCCTGCGGAGCTGCGCGAAGTCGCGGCGGCTGCCCGGGTCGAGCCCCAGCACGGACAACCGTCCCGAGGTGCGCCCCCGGTGGCCCTCCAGGATCTCGATCAGCGTCGTCTTGCCCGCTCCGTTGGGGCCGAGCAGCGCGGCGATCTGCCCGGTGGGCACCTGGTAGGAGATGCCGTGGAGCACCTCCCCCTTCCCGTAGTCCTTGGTGATGTCGGTGGCTTGGATGGCGTGCACGTGCGGCCCTCGTGGTTCGTCGGGGTGAAGCGTGAGGAGGCGGCCCCCGGACCGAAGAGGGGGCCGCCCTTGGCGGTGTCGTCCGGCCGATGCCGGCCGGACCGGGGCGACGTCAGGCGGCGCCCCGGGAGGGCACCGCTAGCCGCACGACCCCGAGGAGCAGCAGCTGCTGGAGCCGCAGCACGAGGTGGAGGTGCAGCTGCTGGAGCCGCTGGTGGCGCCCGTCTCGGGGACCGCGACGGCCTCGCGGACGCTCATGACCTCCATGTCGTTGAAGTCGAGGTCGGGGAGGTCGATCACGGGGGAGTCCTGCATAGCCATCAAGCACCTTCTTCTGAGGCTGGTTTTCAGGGGATGTACATGCCTTGGTTCAGGCACGCCGAAACAGTTCATGCCTTGACCCGTTGTCTCGGCATGAATTGTCGGATCAGGGGTTTGGGGGACGTTGGTACCGGGAACGATAACCGGTCGGCTCAGCCGCAGGAGCCGCCTGAGCAGCAGCTGCTGGAGCCGCAGCACGAGGTGGAGGTGCAGCTGCTGGAGCCGCTGGTGGCGCCCGTCTCGGGGACCGCGACGGCCTCGCGGACGCTCATGACCTCCATGTTGTCGAAGTCCAGCTCCGGCAGGTCGATGTCGGGTGCTGTCGAATGGGGCATAGTTGCCTCTTCGTTAGTTCGTTTGTGCCTGATCCCCCGGGCTGAAAGAAAATAACATGCGGCGGGCGAGGTAGATAGGGGTTGTATTGATCATTTCCTCAGGTGTGGTCGCCAGTTATACCCCCCGTAACAAGGAGGCCGCCGCCACGCTTTCCGGGCCCCGGTGCCGGGCGGAATGGGTACCCGGGATTATCCCCTGGCAAAGTGGAGAATTCGTGTTGCGAATCGAATACTCTCCGTTCTCGCCGACGGGCGGGTTTTCCCGCCGTGCGGCCGGGGCGAGGCGCCGGTCCCGCACGCATGGTCGGCGGACGGGGCCGGGTCAAAAGTCGGGGGAGGCCTCCGGGGGCGCCGTCGAGGGGCCGCCGCCCGAGCGGATGCGCCGTACGTGGACCAGCCGGGTGAGCCGGATGAGGGGGCGGGCCAGCAGCTCGACGCTGCCGATCAGGAAGCACCACGTTCCTGCGGTCGTCCAGGACTCGGAGAAGAACATGACGCTGCCCGCGATGAACCACAGCGCGATCAGGGTGTCGTTCACGATGCTCAGCGCTTCGTACCGGCGTCGGACGAGCAGCTCGTCGTGGCCCACACGCAGGACGAGTGAGCGTTCGGACCCGGACTCCGGCATACCCGGTTCCCTCCCCTTCCCCGGGCCCTCAGTCCCCGGCCAGGTCGGCCAGGACCGACGCGGCGAGATCGGCGGCGACCAGCCCGGCCACACCCGCTCCCACGACGGCGGCGTCACAGCTCCTCGGCAGATCGTCCACCCGGCCCAGCCTAGGCCGGTGGCCCGGCGCGGCCCCGGACGCGGACCGGCGAGCCGCCGGAAGGGGCACCCGAGACGGCCCCGGGAGCGTGACCGCACGACCGCCGGTGACCGGTCCGCCCGCCGCGCGCTCATATCCTCGGAAGGCGAACGACCACCGACGAAGGCCACCGGCCTGGAGAGCGACGACGCGATGCTGGAGATGCTGCCCGGACTCGTCCGGATCTACGAGGAGTGGGCGGAGCGGTATCCCGACGTGCAGCCGCTGACGATCCAGTTCGCGGTGGACGGGAAGCAGGGCGAGGGCCTCGACGGGGTGCTCGCCTACCCCCTCGACGGCCACTGGCTGCTGGTCACCTTCGGCCTGACCGAGCTCGGCGAGAAGACCAGCGAGGAACCCCGGGTCTCCGGCGCGGGCTTCGAGTTCACCTGCCGGATCCCGCGCGGGGAGGGGGACGAGGCCGTCCCCGCCTGGATCCTGCGCGTCCTGCACGCCCTGGCCGACCACTTCCTCTCGGGCAGCGACCTGGACGTCGGCCACTGGGTCATCACCCCGTCCCCGCTCGGCGGCGAGCCCGCCAACGGCGACATGACCTCCCTCGTCATCGTCCCCGACGTCGAGATCCGCGCCATGGACACCCCCAACGGGATCGTCCTCTTCCACCAGGTCGTCGGCCTGACGTCCGGTGAGGGCGCCGACGTCCAGGAGGCCCGGACCGCCGCCCCGCTCGTCGCCCTCCTGCGCGACCGCGACCCGAAGCTGCTCACCGACCCGGGCAGGGAGCCCGTCCGGCTGGACCGGTAGCCGCGGAGCCCGAGCCCCGTGAAGCCGCGTCCCGCGTTCGGGCCCGGGACGCGGGCCTCCCCGCCGGTGCCCGGGCGCGTGGGTCGTTCCACTCCGACCCGGCCCCTCGTCCCCCGTGCGAGCTACGCGCAGGTGTCCACCGCGGGGTGACGACTCCGACCCTTCCGGATCCGTAGTGTTCGACGCAGCCGCGGCGCTCCGTCCGCGGATCCGGCAAAGGAGTTCTCGTGAGACTGGTGTGGCAGTTCTTGGCCGTTGCGGTGGTCGCTCTCATCGGAGGTCAGAGCCTCGCCGCGGTGCAGGGAAACCTGTGGCTCACACTCGCCATCGGTGTTCTGACGGCCGTGCTCTCGGTGCTCGTCTACGGGTGGGTGGTACGCCGGACCGAGCGCCGCGAGGTCACGGAGATCGCCCGGAAAGGCGTCGTGTCCGCGACCGGTCTGGGGACGCTGATCGGCGTCGCGCTGTTCGGGCTCGTCATCGCGAACATCGCCTTCCTCGGGTTCTACGAGGTCAACGGCCTGGGCTCGGTGACGGGCGCGGTGGGGCTGCTCGGCTTCATGGCCGCGGTCGCGGTGAGCGAGGAACTCATGTGGCGCGGCGTCCTGTTCCGGATCGTCGAGGAGTGGACCGGGACGTGGATCGCGCTGGTGCTGACCGGTGTGCTGTTCGGCCTGGCGCACCTGCTCAACCCGCACGCCAGCATGTGGGGCGCCATCGCCATCGCGATCGAGGCCGGCGGCATGCTCACCGCCGCCTACGTCGCCACCCGCAACCTGTGGCTGCCGATCGGCCTGCACTTCGGCTGGAACCTCGCCGGGTCCGCCATCTTCAGCACCGATGTCTCGGGCAACAACACTCCCCAGGGACTGCTGGACACCGCGTTGTCGGGCCCGATGCTGATCACCGGCGGCGACTTCGGGCCGGAGGGAAGCCTGTACTCGGTCCTGTTCTGCACGCTGGCGACGATCGTGCTCCTGTGGACGGCCCACCGGCGCGGCCGTCTGGTGCCCCTCCGCCGGCGTGCGGAAGGGACCGGCGCCACCACTACACTTTCCCGGTGATCGATCCACGCTGGCTCCGCGACCGGTGGCACGGGTTGGACGTGACGGTCCGGGACCTCCCGTTCGGGCTGCTGCTCCTCGCCACGTCGTTCGTGCCGGCGTGGCACGGCTACGGGACGCAGATCGGCGGTGTGGCGGACCGCCCCTTCGACGCGCTGGCCGTCGTGGTGGTCGCCCTCCAGAGCCTTCCGCTGGCCGGGCGCCGGCGGTGGCCGGTCCTCTGCCTCGCCCTGGTGTCCCTGGGCTTCGTCATCGACCAGCTCAGCGGCTACCACACGGTCGCGGGTGCCGGGTTGGCCGTCGCGGTGCTGAGCGCGGGAGCCCACCTGGAGCGGTACCGGCGCGTCACCGCGCTCCTGCTGTCCGCGGCCTACGTGCCCCTGGCCGTCGTGCTCTTCCGGATCGGTACGGGTGAACCGCCGGTGGAGTTCGCGACGTTCTACCTGGCCCTGGTCTTCTTCTGGGGTATCGGGGCGTGGCTGCGCTCCACCCGGGCCGTGGAGGCCGAACGCCGCCGCCGGGTCGCCGAGGACACCCGAGCCGCCGAACGCGCCCGCATCGCGCGCGAACTCCACGACGTCGTGACCCACCACGTGACGGCGATGGTGGTGCAGGCCGAGGCGGCACGTTACCTGACCGCCGTGCCCGACCGGCTCGACCAGACCCTGACCGCCGTCACCGACACCGGCCGACGGGCCATCACCGACCTGCGGCACCTGCTCGACCTGCTCAACCCCGACCACGGCACCGGGGCCGGGACGCCGCCTGTCGGCAGACTGCTCACCCTCGTGGAGCAGACGCGCCGGGCCGGTCAGCCGGTGGAGTTCACCGAGGAGGGCACCCCGGCGGAGTCGAGCGGCAGCGCCGACCTCGTGGCCCACCGGGTCGTGCAGGAGGCCCTGACGAACGCCCTCAAGTACGCCCACGGCAGCCGCACCTCGGTCCAGGTGTGCCACGGGGCGAGGGAGATCACCGTGGAGGTCGGCACGGAGGGTACCGGCACGCGGGCCGGGTTCCCGAACGGGAGCGGGCGCGGCCTCGCCGGTCTGCGCGAACGGGTCGACGTCCTGGGCGGCGACTTCAGCGCTGGTCGGCGGACGGACGGCGGCTTCGTCGTGCGGGCGCGCATACCCGCGGGGAGCCCGTCGTGACCGCGCCGGTCCGGGTCCTGGTCTGCGACGACCAGGTGCTGATCCGCACGGGGCTGACGACGATCATCGACGCCCAGCCCGACCTGGAGGTGGTGGGCGAGTGCGGGGACGGGCAGGCCGCTGTCGACCTCGCCGGCCGTCTGCGCCCGGACGTCGTGGTGATGGACGTGCGCATGCCGGTGCTCGACGGCATCGAGGCCACCCGCCTGCTGGCCGGTGCCGGGGTGCCGCGTCCCGTCAAGGTGCTCGTGGTGACGACGTTCAACCTGGACGAGTACGTCTACGAGGCGCTGCGCGCGGGGGCGAGCGGGTTCCTGCTCAAGGATGCTCCGTCTCCCCAGCTGCTGCACGGGATCCGTACCGTGGCCACGGGCGCGGCACTGCTGGACCCCGAGGTGACCCGCCAGCTCGTGGGAAGGTACGCCGCCCGGATCCGGCCCGCGGAGGGCGGCCCGAAGGACATCCCGCTGACCCCCCGCGAACTGGAGGTCCTCCGCCTCATCGCGGACGGCCTCTCCAACAGGGAGATCGCGGCGACCCTCCTGATAAGCCAGGAGACCGTCAAGACCTTCGTGTCACGCATCCTCGCCAAACTCGCACTCCGCGACCGCGTCCAGGCGGTCGTCTACGCCTACCGCCACGGCCTGGTGACCTGACGCGCCGTGCGGACGGCGGCGGAGCGCCGGGACCGTGGTCGGGGGTACGCGTCGCCGGAGAACACCCGTCCCCCCGGTCACACGGGCGGGCCGCCACCTCCGGACGGTTTCCGGGGTGGCGGCCCGTGGGGTCCCGTGGCCGATCCGCCCGGCTACCGCTCGGAGCTCCGCCCGATCGCGGTGCCGATCTCGCCCACCCGGTCGGCGAGCAGGCCCACCGCGCCGATGGCCCTGGTCATCGGGTCGTCGTCGGCGCCGCCCAGTGCCCGGCCCCGGCGGAAGGCCTCCTTGACCTCCGTCCAGCGGGCCTCCTGCTCGGGCGTCATCACCCCGCGCAGCTCCGCGAGCTTGAGCAGGTTCGCCTCCGCGCCCGACGTCAGGGTCTGCGCCTCGCCCAGGTAGTGGTCGTCGATCGCGGCCTCCACCTCGGCGTCGTTCATGACCGGCACGATCCTCTCCGCCAGCCGGTTCATGTTCCGGTACGAGCCCTGGAGCTGGAACGGCGGCTCGGTGCGCGCGTCCTCCGACTGCGCGGCCGAGGCGATGTAGGCCTGGTTGTTGGCCAGCACCACTTCCTGCACCCGCAGCAGCTTGCGCAGCACCGACACGATCCGGTCCACCTCGGTCGCCGAGTACGGGTGGCTGAGCTGGTCGGCGCCCACCGAGTCGTCGCCCCGCGCCATCCGCACGAACCGGTACACGTCCTCCCGGTCCCGGGTGGACAGCGGCGCCAGGGTCGGGTTGGAGGTGAGCGCGTTCTCGACGTAGCTCAGCGCGAACAGCTCCTCCCGGCCCGACAGCACGTCGCCCAGGTTGTACACGTCGGCGCGGTTGGCCAGCATGTCCGGGATCCGGAACCGCTTGCCCTGCTCGGTGTAGGGGTTGCCGGCCATGCACACCGCGAACCGCTTGCCCCGCAGGTCGTAGGTCCGGGTCCGCCCGTTCCACACGCCCTCCATGCGGCGCTGCCCGTCGCACAGCGAGATGAACTTCTGCAGCAGTTCGGGGTTCGTGTGCTGGATGTCGTCCAGGTACAGCATCGTGTTGCCGCCCATCTCCAGCGCGAAGGAGATCTTCTCGACCTCCTGGCGGGAGGTGGCGTCCGGTGCGTCGTCCGGGTCCAGCGAGGTCACCGCGTGCCCCAGAGCGGGCCCGTTGACCTTCACGAACACCAGCCCCAGACGGCTGGCCACGTACTCCATGAGCGTGGTCTTGCCGTACCCGGGCGGGGAGATGAGCAGCAGCAGGCCGCTCTGGTCGGTGCGCTTGCCGTCCCCGGCTGCGCCCAGCTGCTTGGCCAGGTTGTCGCCGATCAGGGGCAGGTACGCCTCGTCCAGCAGCCTGTTGCGGACGAACCCGCTCATCACCTTCGGCCGGTACTCCTCCAGCCGCAGGCGCTCGCGCTCGGCCGCCACCAGTTCGTTGCGGCGCCGCTGGAAGTCCCGGTAGGCGGGCACCTCCTCCAGCCGGAACCGCCGGGTGCGCGGCAGGAACTCGTCCAGCCGCACCTCCAGCGACCGCTCGCGCACGCGCGGGTGGGAGCCCAGCAGCCCGTCCACGCGCTCGTACACGGACGCCGACGACTCGTACCGGTCCACAGCGGCCAGCCCGATCGCGGCGGCCTCGGCCAGGTCGCCCGGGTCCACCTCCTCCTGGGTGGCCGCGAACGCCTCCAGCCACGCCGCCACCAGCTGGTGCCGCGCCGCCAGGTCGCCGTCGAGCTCGCGCAGGTCCTCCTCGAAGGCCTTGCGCGTGGTCTCCCGCGCGCTGCCCAGGGCCCGGTGGAACCGGTCCAGCAGCAGGCGGGCGCCCGCGCCGGACACGAACCCCCGCTCGCCGGGCGCGTCCGAGGCGATCTCCTCGAACAGGTACTCGCCCACCAGGTCCAGGTCGGCCTCCTGGTGCAGCCCGGTTTCGGTCAGGAAGCCGTCCACACCGGCCGCCAGCTCGGCGCGCAGCCCGTCGATCGCCGCCGACCTGCGCACCCCGAACACCTCGCGGGCCCGGACCAGCGAGCCCGCCCGGGTCCGCCAGGCCGAACGCCGCTCCGCGGTGGTACCGAACGCCCAGAACAGCTGCGCCGCCGCACGCGCCGCGCCCGGGTACCGCAGCAGCCCGGCACCAGCGCGCAGCCGCAGCAGAGCCGACAGGATCCGCGCGGCGTCGTGGTCGTGCACGCCCCGCTCGTACCCCTCGTCGTACCGGGCCCCGGCGATGTCGCGCACCAGGGCGTGCAGCGACGAACCGTTCTCGGCGTGCACCTCGGCCTCGCGCAGCCGCTCCAGCGACAGCCCGTCCGCGCCCTCCTCGGCCGCGGCCAGTACCGACGCGGCCAGGTACTCGGCCCGGTACACCTCCGGGCTCTCCGACACCAGCACCCGGTCCCACAGGTGCCGGGTCCGCCCGAACTCCCCGTCGGTGACCGGTGCGCGGAAGTCGGTGCCGGTGACCGCCACCGACATCTCCCCGCCGTGCGGGGTGAGGGTCAGGTCGATCGGCTGGGTGTTCACCGCGAACCGGTGCCTGCCCAGGCGGATCGTCTCGCCGCCCGCGCCGTCCTCGAACAGGTCGGCGCGGTCCCGCAGGGCCCGTCCCGCCTCCTGCCGGGCGGCCAGGACCTGCCCGTCCAGCTCCTCGGCGCGCACGGTGTCGCCGAGCTCGCGCATCTCCTCGGCGGTGCGGCGCAGCCGCGCCACCATCGCGTCCGACGCGAAGTAGGTGTTGACGTCCTCCAGCGTGTCCAGCTTCGCGACCCGCCGGTGCACGCCCTCCAGGACGCGGGCGGCCGACGACGCCAGGCGGTCGGCCCGCCGCGACCGCTCGTCCACCAGTGCCTGCTTGCGCGTGGAGAAGGCCTCGTACACGTCCTCGCGCTTGTCCGCCAGCTCCCCGAGGAAGTCGTCGAACTCGGCGAACCGCGACTCCAGGTTCTCCAGCTGGAGCATGACGCGCCCCAGCTGCTCGTCGCACCGGTCCGGGGTGTCGGCGGCGGCCAGCGCGCCCGTGACCGCCTGCCCCAGCAGGGCGAACTCGGCCGCGAACTCCGCCCGGCCCTCCAGGGCCAGCAGCTCCTTGCGCCGTGCCTCCAGCGTGGCGCGTGCCCGGTTGATCCCGGCCAGCACCTCGCTGACCCGCTCCAGGATGCGCGTGCGCACCTGGGCGTCGCCGATGTCCAGGGACCCGACGACCTCGGTGACCACCTGCAGGCCCTCGGTCTGCTCGGCGATCCGCTCGCCGACGGCCGTCGCCGCGCTGACCGCGTCGATGCCCTCGGCGTCCGCGACCAGCCGGTCCACCTCGTCGTGGTAGCCGGTGAAGGCCTCGTCCTGCTCCAGGAAGGCCACCGTGCGGCGGCCGGTCGCGGCGATCTCCTCACCGAGTCTGCCGTCCAGGTCGTCCAGGCGGCCGGTGTCCACGTAGCGCATCTCGCGCAGCGTGGCCGCCTGCCCCTGGGCGCGGCGCAGCCCGGTCAGCCGCGACACCCAGCCCTCCGCCGACCGCGGCGCCTCCCCGCGGGCCGTCCGGATGAGCGCGACCACCCTCTCCTCGGTCTCCGCCAGGGTGTCGGCGGCCTGCCGGGTCAGGGACTGGACGGTCTCGAACTCCTCCAGGACCCGTGCGGCGGTGGCCCGCACCTCCGACAGGGGAGCCGCCAGGTCGCCCAGCTCCTCCTCGCCTAGCCAGTGGAAGCGGTTGCACACCCGGCGGCAGGCGGAGATGATCGCCTCGAACACCTCGGTGGACGGCCGCATGTCCTCGGCCATCCGCGCCACGGACAGGCACTCGGAGACGCCCCGCACCAGCTCGGCGTTGCCGATCCGCTCCAGCGGTCCGGTCCCCGCCGGCTGCGCCGCCGCGTACACGTCCGACACGTAGGGGGTCCGCCACACCTGCATCGGGTGCACCCGGGCCGGCTCGCCCGAGTTGTCGCGGAACACCGTCATGGTGCCGTCGTCGAACAGCGAGTACCCGTGGCAGACGATCGGGGTGGCGACCTCCTTGCGGATGGTGTTGTACGGCAGCAGCAGGCTGCGGCCGTCCGCGCGGGAGTGGAAGACGTACAGGACGTCCTCGCCGTTGGGCGAGCGCACCACGCGCTCGAACTCCAGGTCGGTGACGTCGGTGTCGAAGGTCCGCGCCGTCCCGGTGGCCAGGTAGTAGCCGCCGGGGAAGATCAGCCCCTGGTCGTCGGGCAGCCGCTGGCAGGACTGGCCGACGCCGTCGAGGCGCTCGACCTCCTTGGTCCGCGTGTTGAAGACCAGGTGCCGCCATGCGGTCTCGTTGTAGGGCCGTACGCGCAACAGGATGAGCGCGCCCACCCGCGCGTAGTGCACCGACGCGTCGGCCAGGCTCTGCAGCGGCTCGTCCACGGGTTCGCTGTAGACGCCCTCGCCGACCTCGGTGTTGTTCTCGACCTTGATGGTGAGGTCGCCGCCCAGCGTCTCCACGAACAGCTCGTCGAGGACCGAGATGTGCGGGTGGCGGCCCGACACGTGGTCCTCGCGGGTGGTCTCCACCCACGTGAAGTCGTGGGACGGGGGGAACACGTGGTCGCGTTCGCCGCGGGCGTCGAGGTAGGCGATCTCGCCCGAGGGCGCGACCGACCACCGCAGCACCCGCACGTCCTCGGTGCTCGGGCCGGTCTGGAACACGGCCAGCAGCCGGTCCTCGACGCGGCGCAGCTGCAGCAGGTGCGCGTCGCGGTAGTAGCGGTAGAGCTGGCCGAAATCCTGCTGGAACCGCTCGTCGGAGAGCAGTCCGGGGAGGGCGTCTCCCGGTGCGTCGGCGAAGGAGAAGCCCTCGCCGTCGTACTTGTACCGGTGCAGTGAGAACACGTCGGGGACGTGGGTCTCGCGCTGCATGCCGATGAAGACGTTGTAGCCGAACAGGATCATCGCGCCGTCGGCGCCGGCCCCGACGGAACGCCCCACGCTCACGATGTCCCGGGGCACACAGTTGTGCTCGGTGCGGATGCGCTCGGTGCCGAGCAGGGACAGCTCGGTGCCTCCGAACACCTCCAGTCGGCGCGCGTTCAGTTCCTCGGTCCGCCGGGCCAGCTCGCCGGTCTGCTCACGCAGCCGGGCGCGGAGCACCTCGTAGGTGCCCGCGTCCAGCGACCGCGCGTCGTCGGCGTCCGGCCCGGTGCCTTCGGTCTCCTGGGACAGGGCCTCGGTCACGGAGGGCTACCTCACTGCTTCGCGTGGGCGAGTGCGGTCGCGGGCAGTGTGTCCACGCCCAGGGAACGGGCGGTGCCGAGCAGGCCGTCCAGCTTGTCGGCCTGCGGGCCGCCCGCGCTGATGAGCTTGAGCAGCAGCGCGGAGACGGTGAGGTTCTTGACGTCCTCGGTGTCCACCGACTCCAGCACCCGGCGCATGTCCTCGGCGAAGCCGCCCTCGCCGTTGAGCCAGTTGCCGCCCAGCGCCTGCACGGTCTGGGAGCTGCCGACGAAGCCGTCCACGGCCTTGCCCAGCCCGATGGAGCCCACCATGCGGTCGAAGAAGGCGCCGTCGCCGCCGACGATGTTGATGTCGGCGTTCTCCAGCCCCGTGGCCAGCACGGTGGCCTGGGCCTCGGCGACCTGGCGGTGCACGTCGATCCCGGCCAGGCGGACCTCCTTGTCGGCCTCCAGTCGCAGGCGGTACTCCTCGTGCTCGCGGCTGACCTGGTCCAGGGCGGACATGGCCTCGGCCTTGTCGGTGAGGCCGGCGGCCTCGGCGCGCAGCCTCTGCTCGACGGCATCGGCCTCGACCCGGGCCTTCTCGCGGGCCACGGCGGCCTCGGCGCGGCCGACCTTCTCGATGGCGTCGGCGTCCTGCTGGCGTACCTGGACCTCGGCCAGACCGGCCGCGGCGGCCTCGGCCTGCAGGCCCTCGGCCAGGCGGATCTTGGCGCGGGTGTCCAGCTCGGCGGCCTGCTGGCGGGCCTCGGCCAGGGTGAGCTCCTCGGCCGCCCGGTGCTTGGCGGCGGCCTCGGCGGCCTCGGCGGCCTTGATGTCCTTGACCAGGTTCTCCTGGGCCTCGGCCTCGGCGTGGATGATGACGGCCTGCCGCTGGCGCTCGGCCTCCTCGACGGCGCGCAGCTTCTTGATGGCCTCCTCCTGCTCGGCCACCGTGCGGTCGACGGCCACGCGCTCGCGGACGACGTCGGCGACCTCGCGCTTCTCGGCCTCGACCTCCTTGTCCTTGGCGATGCGGCTCAGCTCGGTCTCGCGCTCGCGTCCGATGACCTCCAGGAGGCGGTCCTTCTCGATGCGCTCGCTCTCGATGGCGATGACGCGCTCGCGGTTCTTCTCGGCGACCGCGATCTCGCGCTGCTGGTTCTGGTGCTGGACGCCCAGCGCCTCGGAGGTGCGGATGTTGGCGGTCTCGGCCTTGAGGCGCTCCTCGGCCTGCACCCGGGCGGTCTCGGCCTCCTCGCGGGCGCGGATGATCCCGATCTCGCGCTTGGCCTTGGCGGCGGCCTCCTCGCGGCGCTTCTCCAGCTCGGCGAGGGTCTCGGCGGTCTCGGTGTTCTGCCGGTCGAGTTCCTTCTTGCGGTCGTTCTCGAACTCGTTGGTGCGCTTGTGCTCCTTGGCGGTGCGCTCCGTGATCTTCGAGATGCCCTGCGCGTCGAGGATGTTGTTGGCGTCGTGCTGGTGCAGCGGGGTCTGCTCCAGCTCGTCGATGGCCACGTCCTCCAGGATGTAGCCGTTGAGGTCGGTGCCGATCAGGGAGATGATCGCCTGGCGGAACTCCTCGCGCTGGGTGAACAGCTCCTCGAAGTCGAACTGCTTGCCGACGGTCTTGAGCGCCTCGGAGAACTTGGAGTTGAACAGCTCCTGGAGGGTGTCCTGGTCGCTGGCCCGCTCGGTGCCGATCGCCTTGGCGACCTTCTTGACGTCCTCGGCGGTCTCGTTGACCCGGACGTAGAAGTACACCTTGATGTCCGCGCGGATGTTGTCCTTGCAGGTCAGTCCGTCGCGTCCGCCGCGTTCGAGCGTCAGGCTCTTGAGCGAGATGTCCATGACCTCGGCCTTGTGCAGGACCGGGAGGACGATCGCGCCCGTGAAGGTGACGTGCACGTCGCGGATCTTGGAGATGATCAGCGCCTTGCCCTGCTCGACCTTGCGGAAGAGCCGGGTGACCATCAGGAGGAGGGCGATGAGGACGAGGACGCCGACGGCGATGGCGACGCCCACGGTCAGGAAGGCCGCGTTCGCCGCCTCCTGACCGTTCGTGGTGGCACTCAGCAACACGTAGGGGTCTCTTTCTGCGAGTGACGTGCTTAAGAGGGGGAGAGCGTCGCTGGAGGGGCGCTCGGAGGATGTGACGCGGTACGGGCGGGAACGGTTCCGCGCCGTGCTCCGGCGCCGTGCGGGGACGGGCCGGGCCGCGTCCCGGGACGTGCCGGGCAGTGGTCCGTGTGCCCCGGTCAGGGCGCCTCGCGCCGGGGCCTCGGTACGGCGGGGGAGCGCCGCGGAGCGCGGCTCAGCCCTGGCCGGGGTCCAGCGCCGCGTCGAAGTGGGTGACGAGGAAGACGTCGTCCTCGGAGCTGTGCTCGAAGATCAGGGCGGTGCTGCCGACCGGCAGGACCTCGCCGCCGGTGGTGCGCACCGGGATGGAGATCGCCGCGCCGCCCGCGGTGGTGATCTCGGCCTGGCCGAAGCCCTCGCTCGCCTCGCCGATGCGGATCGTGCAGGTGCGCCCGACCAGTTCGTGCTTGGAGTCACCGCGCCGCTTGGGCAGGAACCGCTGCACCGACATGACCAGGCCGCTGGTGACCGCCCACGCGGCCACGACCGCGATCAGCAGGACCACGGCGCCCAGGGCGATGAGGAGGGGGGTGGAGGTGGTCCCCAGAAGGCTGGTCACGATACTCCCCAACATGCTCACGAACCAGGCGACGCAGACCAGCATGCTCAGCGCCACGGTGACCGGGACCCGGCCGAGCCCCACACGACTCATGAGGGCGCTCAGGCCCGCGGCGTCACCGGAGTCGTCCACGCTGTCGAGCACCTCGGAGTCGGTGGCGCCGACCACGGCGAACACCCAGTAGAGGGCGACGACGATCAGCAGCGGCGTGAACAGCACCGTGGGGAAACCGAAGGCCGTACTCAGGAAAAGCCCCACCTGTGTACTCCTTCGCGCCCGTGGTGTCCCGGTGCCCGACCCGGTACGCCGGTCCGGGTGGAACCGTGCCGGAACTCTACCGAACCCCTGTGCGCGGGAGGCGGGAGGGTGACCCGCTGGCCGTTTGTGGCCAAGGGGCCGAACGCGGAGGGGCCCGTCCGGCGGACGGCTGCCGGGCGGGCGGGGCCGGCCCGGGGAGGCGCCATCGCGGTCGGCTCGGCTCCCGGCGGTGCGTATTGCCTGTTCAGAGCCTCGTAGGGGAAGTGTTCGGGTCCGCCGAAAAATCCCTGGGAAAAGTTCGGGGGAGGTGTCGATCCGGCGCGGGGCCGTTCGACGTGTGGATGAGAGCGGGGGATCGGAGCCCCCACGCCGCACGAAGGGAACACGCCATGCGCTACCTGATGTCGATCATGTCCAGCCCGGAGATCGAGGCGGTCCACTACGAGCCCGGCCCGGAGGTCTTCGAGGCGATGGCGGCCTACAACGAGGAGATGGTCAAGGCCGGGGTCCTGCTCGCTGGTGACGGCCTGGCCCCCGCCTCCGAGGCGACCCGGGTCACCTTCAGCAACGGCAGGGCGAACGTGACCGACGGCCCGTTCGCGGAGGCCAAGGAGTTCATCGCCGGGTACTGGGTCATCCAGGTGTCCTCGCACGCGGAGGCCGTGGAGTGGGCCAAGCGCTGCCCGCACCCGCCGGAGGGAGACGACACCGAGACGCACCTGGTGCTGCGGCGCATCCTCGACACCGATGACTTCGGCGACGAGATGCCCGAGCACCTGAAGGAGCGCGAGCGCGAGCTGCGCGCCGAGGGATACGCGCACGGGAGCTGACCGTGCCCGCGCCGGTGCGGCCCGCGGTCCTCTGAGGCGTCCGCGGACCGCACCGGCGGCGCCGCGAGGTGTCGGCGGCGTGGACCCGGCTCCGCCCTGCTTGCGACGGGCGACCCGCGGTGCTGAGATGGCCTCGTGAGCCACACTGACGCCACGCGCGCGGTCGAGGCGGTCTGGCGCATCGAGTCGGCCCGCCTCGTCGGTGCGCTCACCCGCATGGTCGGAGACGTCGGCCTCGCCGAGGAGTTCGCCCAGGACGCCCTGGTCGGCGCTTTGGAGAAGTGGCCCGTCGAGGGCGTGCCCGACAACCCCGGCGCCTGGCTGACCACCGTCGCCAAGCGCCGCGTGCTCGACCGCTGGCGCCGCGACGAGCGCTTCCAGCGGCGCATGGCCGACCTCGGCCGCGAGATCGCCGAGCGCGACGGGCAGGCCGAGTTCGACGCGGTCCTGGAGGAGGACTTCGGCGACGACCTCCTCAAGCTGATGTTCGTGTGCTGCCACCCGGTGCTGTCCACCGAGGCCCGTGTCGCGCTGACCCTGCGCCTGCTCGGCGGTCTCACCACCGACGAGATCGCCCGCGCGTTCCTGGTGCCCGAGCCGACCGTCGCCCAGCGCATCGTGCGCGCCAAGCGCACCCTCTCCAGGAGGAGGGTGCCCTTCGAGGTCCCCGTCGGCGAGGACCGCGACGCCCGGCTGGCCTCCGTCCTGGAGGTCGTCTACCTGGTGTTCAACGAGGGCTACACGGCCACGTCGGGCACGGACTGGATGCGCCCGGAGCTGTGCGAGGAGGCCATGCGCCTGGGCAGGGTGCTCGCCGGACTGCTGCCCAAGGAGCGCGAGGTGCACGGGCTGGTGGCGCTGATGGAGCTGCACGCCTCCCGGTTCCGGGCCCGCCTCGGCCCCGACGGGGAACCCGTCGCCCTCGCCGACCAGGACCGCTCGCGCTGGGACAGGCTGCTCATCACCAGAGGGCTGGGGGCCCTGGCCAAGGCGCTTCCCTCCACCCGGGACGAACCCTGGGGGCCCTACGCGCTGCAGGCGGCCATCGCGGCCAAGCACGCCCAGGCGGCCACCCACGAGGACACCGACTGGGCGGGGATCGCCGGGCTGTACCTGTCGCTGGCCAGGGTCACGGGCTCGCCGGTGGTGGAGCTGAACCGGGCCGTGGCGGTGTCGATGGCCTTCGGCCCCGGTCCGGCGCTGGAGATCGTGGACGCGCTGCGGGACCAGCCCGGGATGGCCGACTACCACCTGCTGCCCGCCGTACGCGGCGACCTGCTCGTGCGGCTGGACCGCCGGGCCGAGGCCCGCGCGGAGTTCCACCGGGCGGCGGCCCTCACCCGCAACGAGCGCGAGCGCGTCCTGCTCGACGGCCGTGCGCGCGACTGCGGCCCCCACACGTGACCTGGCCGCATGTGGCCGTTTTCTGAGGGGTCGACGGCTTTTCCGGGGACGTTTTCCGGAGCCCGCATCCGTTTCCCTCCGGGGTCGGCACACCGAAAGTCATGTGCCTGTATGACGAAGGATGTGCGGGCCGCGGCACGTGCCGTTTTCCGGTCGGGCGCATCGTTTCCCTGAGGGGCCCCGGGCCTGTGCCGACTGGGCCTTATCCGCTGTTCGGTGTGGCCCGCAATCAACGAAAGTCATGGGTCGCGCGGTTCGGGTCCGGGCCTCGCGGAGGCCGTGGGGGCCGCCGCTTCCTTGTTAGCCTCCTTACGGCAGCGGAGACGGAAAAAGGGCCGGGACGGGGAGACGGGTATTCCCGCACGGTGGTTCTCCCTGCCATTCCCCTAGGAAAGCGTAGGAAATGTCAGCGATCGAGATAAGGGAAGTGTCGAAGGCGTTCCGCGGACACCAGGCGGTCGACCGGGTCTCCTTCACGGTGGAGCCGGGCACGGTCACCGGCTTCCTGGGACCCAACGGCGCGGGTAAGACCACCACCCTGCGGTGCCTGCTCGGCCTGGTCCGGCCGGACGGCGGAGAGGGACTGGTCAACGGCCGTTCCTACGCGAGCCTGCCCAACCCGCTGGCCGAGGTCGGCGCGGTGCTGGAGGCCACCAACCTGCACCCGGGCCGCACCGGCCGCAACCACCTGCGCGTCATGTGCGACGCCGCGGGCCTGCCGGTGTCCCGGGCCGAGGAGGTGCTCGCCGAGGTCGGGATCGCCGAGGCCGGGAACAAGCGGGTCGGCGGCTACTCGATGGGCATGCGCCAGCGCCTGTCCCTGGCCGGGGCCCTCCTGGGCGATCCCGGGGTGCTGATCCTGGACGAGCCCGCCAACGGACTGGACCCCGAGGGCATCGAGTGGCTGCGCAGGTTCCTGCGCCACCAGGCGCACGAGAAGGGCGTGGCGGTCCTCGTGTCCAGCCACGTCCTGGCCGAGGTCGAGCAGACCGTCGACGACGTCGTCATCATCGCGAGGGGCCGGCTGGTCCACCAGGGGACCCTCACCGAGGTCACCGGCGACGGAGAGAGCCTGCACGACGCCTTCCTCCGCCTCACCTCCGCGGGGACGGACCCCCACACGGTTGGAGACCCCAAGTGACCGCGCTCGTCAAGTCCGAACTCCGCAAGGTCCTCACCACCCGGCTGTGGTGGATCCTGCTCCTGGCCTCACTGGCCTGGGTGGCCCTGTCGCTGGGCGTCGTGGTCCTCGCCTCGGGGATGGGGGAGGGCCTCAGCCGCGACAGCACCGAGTACGCCGGGTCCGTCTGGCCCATGGGAGCCTCCGGGACCCTGTTCGTCATGGTCATCGGCATCATGATGGTGACCTCGGAATACCAGCACCGCACGATCAACGTCACCTTCCTGACCAGCCCCCGGCGCCTGCCCGTGGTCCTGTCCAAGGTCGTGGCCGCGTCCCTGGTCAGCCTCGTGTTCGGCGTGGTCGTCGTCGGGGTGTCCGCCCTCGTGGCGGGCGCCTCCATCCTGAGCGGCGGGGGAGAGCTGAACCTGGTCGACAACCAGGTGCCGCGCATCCTCGCCGGCTCCGTGGCCGCCTACGTCGTCTACGCCATGATCGGCGTGGGGCTCGGCGCCCTGATCCGCAACCAGGTCGCCGCGCTGGTGGTCAGCATCCTGTGGGTGTTCATGCTGGAGCCGATCCTGGTCGTCATCCCCCAGCTCCAGGACGTCGGCAAGTGGATGCCCGGCGGCGCGGTCTCCGCGCTCTACGACACGGGGATCGACTACGGCCTCGGCGCCGCGGACCTGCTCCCCGTGTGGGGCGCCGCCCTGGTCCTGGTGGGCTACGCCGCCGTGGCGGTCGCGCTGGCCTCGGTCACCACCCTCCGCCGCGACGTGGTCTGAGGGCGCGCGCCCCGCCGGCCGCGCGGTTCTGCCCTGGGCAGGAGACCCTGGCGCGCCGGCCCGCGAACCGCCAGACTGCCCGCCATGAGACTCCTGGTTCTGGGTGGCACCGAGTTCGTGGGGCGAGCCGTCGTGGAGGACGCGCTCGCCAGGGACTGGGACGTCACCGTCTTCCACCGCGGCAGGCACGCCGCGCCCTCCGGCACCACCGTCCTCCACGGGGACCGCACCGAGGAGGGCGGGCTCGGTGCCCTGGCGCCGGGCCGGTGGGACGCGGTCGTCGACACCTGGTCGGGCGCCCCGGCGGCGGTGGCCGCCTCCGCGCGGCTGCTCGCCGGCCGGGCCGGGCACTACGCCTACGTCTCCAGCCGGTCCGTCCACCCCTTCCCCGCCGAGGCGGGGCTGGACGAGGACGGACCGGTCGTGGACGGCGACCCCGAGGCGGGGGCCACGGACTACCCGCACGACAAGCGCGGGGGCGAGCTGGCGGCCGAGGCCGCCTTCGGCGACCGGGCGCTGTTCGTACGGGCCGGTCTCATCCTCGGCCCGTACGAGAACATCGGCCGCCTGCCCTGGTGGCTGGAGCGCGTCGCCCGGGGCGGCCCGGTCCTGGCACCCGGCCCGCGCGACCTGCCGCTGCAGTACGTGGACGCGCGCGACCTGGCCGCCTGGACCCTCGACGCGGTCGGGAAGGGGCTGGGCGGCCCCTACAACCTGGTGAGCCCGCCCGGGCACACCACCACCGGGGAGCTGCTGGAGGCCTGCGCGGCGGTCACCGGCTCCGACGCCGAACTGCGCTGGACCGACCCCGGAGCCGTCCTCGACGCGGGGATCCAGCCGTGGACCGAGCTGCCGATCTGGCTGCCGCCCGGCGAGCTGCACGAGACCCTGCACCAGGGCGACGTGTCCAAGGCGCTCGGGACGGGGCTGCGCTGCCGCCCCGTGGCCGAGACCGTCGCCGACACCTGGGCGTGGCTGCGGACGCTGGAGGGTGGAGCGCCCCAGCGCCCCGACCGCCCCCGGGTCGGCCTGGACCCGGAGACGGAGGCCCGCCTGCTCGGCGCCTGACGCGGATCCGGATCGCGGGAACCGCGCGGATGCGCCGGGACGGACGCGCCCAGGCGGTGCTCCGCCAGTGCCAGCGGAAGATGTGTAGCACAACGGGACACGGAGAGCTACAATCAGTCTATGAAGACCATCACCCAGCGCGAGTTCCGCAACAACGCGGCCTCCGTCATGGACCAGGTGGAAGCGGGCGAGAGCTTCCACGTGACCCGCAACGGGGTCGAGGTGGCCCAGGTCAGCCCTGTCACACGCCGTCGGCGCCTCAGCGCGGAAGAGCTCGTGGAGCGTCACCGCAGGCTTCCCCGGGTGGACTACGCGCGGATGCGGGAGGACGCCGACGAGTTCTTCGGCGGCGAGGACCGGATCGGGGACGACGAACGTGGCTGAGCGGCCTGACCGGGGCATCCTCGACACGTGCGTCTTCATCGACCTCGGGGAGATCGATCCGGCCGAGCTTCCCAGGTTTCCCGACATCACCTCCGTCACGATGGCCGAGCTCCACCAGGGCGTGGCGATGGCGAAGGACCCGGTGGGCAGGGCTCAGCGCACGGAGAAGCTTCAGGCCGCGGTGACGGACTTCTCTCCCCTGCCGTTCGACGGTGAGGCCGCGGCCCGCTTCGGAACGCTCGTCGCCCTCACCCTCGCGGCGAACCGCTCCCCGAAGCCGCGCCGCCTGGATCTGATGATCGCCGCTGTGGCCTCGCTGCACGGACTGCCCCTGTACACGCGCAACGCCGACGACTTCCTCGGCCTCGAGAGCATGGTGCGGATCGTTCCGGTGTGAGGAAGCCCCACCGTCTCGGCCGCGGACACGGCGAAGGGCCGCCCCTCGGGGACGGCCCTTTCACGGAATCCGGCTCAGACCGAGGGCACCCCGGTCCTGCGCACCTCCACCCGAAGGCGGTCGTTGGAGTCGTCCACGTCCACCACCACGGTGTCGCCCTCGGCGAGTTCGCCCGACAGCAGCTCGCGGGCGAGCGGGTCGCCGATCGCGGACTGCACCAGGCGGCGCAGCGGACGCGCGCCGTAGTTCGGGTCGAAGCCCGTCAGGGCCAGCCACTCGCGGGCGCCCGGAGTCACCTCCAGCTCCAGCCGCCGGTCCGCCAGCCTCCTGGCCAGCCTGTCGACCTGCAGGTCCACGATCCGCGTCAGGTCCTCGGTGGACAGCGCGTCGAACATGATCACGTCGTCCAGCCGGTTGAGGAACTCCGGCTTGAAGGTCGCGCGCACCACGTCCATCACGCGGTCCCGGCGCACCGACTCCTCCAGTGACTGGTCCACCAGGAACGGCGATCCCAGGTTGGAGGTGAGGATGAGTATGGTGTTGCGGAAGTCCACCTGTCGGCCCTGGCCGTCGGTGAGCCGGCCGTCGTCCAGCACCTGCAGCAGGGTGTCGAACACCTCCAGGTGCGCCTTCTCCACCTCGTCCAGGAGCACCACCGTGTACGGGCGGCGACGCACCGCCTCGGTCAGCTGGCCGCCCTCCTCGTACCCCACGTAGCCGGGGGGCGCGCCCACCAGGCGCGACACCGAGTGCTTCTCGGAGTACTCGCTCATGTCGATGCGCACGATCGCGCGCTCGTCGTCGAACAGGAACTCCGCCAGCGCCTTGGCCAGCTCGGTCTTGCCCACGCCCGTGGGGCCCAGGAAGAGGAACGACCCCGTGGGCCGGTCCGGGTCGGAGATGCCCGCGCGGGCCCGCCGCACCGCGTCCGACACCGCCGCCACGGCGTCCTTCTGGCCGATGAGCCGCCTGCCCAGCTCGTCCTCCATACGCAGCAGCTTGGAGGTCTCGCCCTCCATCAGCCGCCCCACCGGGATGCCGGTCCACGACGACACCACGTCCGCGATCTCGTCGGCGCCCACCTCGTCCTTGACCATGGTGTCGCCGCCCTGGCTGGCGGCGTTCTCCTCGGCCTTGGACGCCTCCTCGATCTGCTTCTCCAGCTGCGGGATGTCCCCGTACATCAGACGGGAGGCCTCGCCGAAGTCGCCCTCGCGCTGGGCCAGCTCCGCCCGCGTGCGCAGTTCGTCCAGCTGCCCCTTGAGCTCACCGACCCGGTTGAGCCCGGCCTTCTCCTGCTCCCACCGCGCCACGAGCCCGTTGAGCTGCTCCTGGCGGTCGGCCAGGTCCGCGCGCAGCCGCTCCAGCCGCTGGCGGCTGGCCGGGTCGGACTCCTTGTCGAGCGCCATCTCCTCCATCTTCAGGCGGTCGACGGTGCGCTGCAGCTCGTCGATCTCCACCGGGCTGGAGTCGATCTCCATGCGCAGCCGGGAGGCCGCCTCGTCGATGAGGTCGATCGCCTTGTCGGGCAGGAACCGCGCGGTGATGTAGCGGTCGGACAGGGTCGCGGCGGCCACCAGCGCCGCGTCGGCGATCTGCACCTTGTGGTGCGCCTCGTAGCGGCCCTTGAGGCCGCGCAGGATCGCGACCGTGTCCGCGGCCGACGGCTCGCCCACCATGACCTGCTGGAACCGGCGCTCCAGGGCGGCGTCCTTCTCGATCCGCTCCCGGTACTCGTCCAGCGTGGTCGCGCCCACCATGCGCAGCTCGCCGCGCGCCAGCATGGGCTTGAGCATGTTGCCCGCGTCCATGGCGCCCTCGGCGGCGCCGGCGCCCACCATGGTGTGCAGCTCGTCGATGAACGTGATGATCCGGCCCTCGGACTCCTTGATCTCCGAGAGCACCGCCTTGAGCCGCTCCTCGAACTCGCCCCGGTACTTGGCGCCCGCCACCATCGCGGACAGGTCCAGGGCCACCAGGCGCTTGCCCAGCAGCGACTGCGGTACGTCGCCGGCCACGATCCGCTGGGCCAGGCCCTCCACGACCGCGGTCTTGCCCACGCCCGGCTCGCCGATGAGCACGGGGTTGTTCTTGGTCCGGCGGCTGAGCACCTGGATGACACGGCGGATCTCGCCGTCCCGGCCGATCACGGGGTCCACCTTGCCCTCGCGGGCCCGCTCGGTGAGGTCCACCCCGTACTTCTCCAGGGCCTGGTAGGTGTCCTCGGGGTTCTCGGAGGTGACCCGGCCCGAGCCGCGCACCCGCTCGAACCCCTCCAGGAGCGCCTCCGGGGTCGCCCCGGCCTCGGTGAGCAGGCGGGCCGCCTCACCGCCGTCCGCGGCCAGCCCCACCAGCAGGTGCTCGGTGGAGACGTACTCGTCCTCCATCTGCTGGGCGCGCTGCGCCGCCGTGTTGATGGATACGATCAGCTGGCGCGAGGAGCTCGGCGAGCCGACCGTGGAGCCCGCCGCCTTGGGCAGCGCCCCGATGGCCGCCTCGACCTTGTCCTTGAGCGTGTCCGGGTCGGCGCCGACCTCCTTGAGCAGCGGCCGGGTGATGCCCTCCGCCTGGTCCAGCAGCGCCGACAGCAGGTGCACGGGCTCCGTCTGCGGGCTTCCGTCGGTGGTGGCCCGCCGGATCGCCACCGACAGGGCTTCCTGGCTCTTCTGGGTGAGCTTGTAGTTCATGCCCTGTGACCCCTTTCGCAAGTATTGTCACGGAGGGTGATGACCTGTGGCCGACCACGCCCCGTGTCACCATGGCGGAGCTCCGTCAGCCCTGCTCGTCCTCGGTGCGGCCGGGGCCGCCCCTGCCCGGACCGCCCTTCGCCGGGCCGCCCTGCCCCGGGACGTCCGTTCCGGAGCCGTCCGCCCCGGGCCGGCCGTCGCGGGGCTCCTCGGCGCTCCCCGGCTCGGCGGTGTTGAAGATCGTCACGCGGGTGCGGCGCACCAGCTCGCCCCGCACGCCCCCCGTGCCGCCCTCGGGCCGTGCCGGACGGCCCCGACGGGCCACGGCCCGCCGCGCCGCCTCCAGTTCGTTGGCCAGGTGGAACACCTGCTCGCGCAGCTGCTCCACCTCGTGCTCCAGTTCCAGGATCCGCTTGATCCCGGCGAGGTTGACACCCTCCTCCTGCGACAGCCGCTGCACCTGGCGCAGCGTCTGCACGTCGCGCATGGAGTAGCGGCGCCCGCGGCCGGACGCGCGGCCGGGCGAGACGATCCCCAGTCGGTCGTACTGCCGCAGGGTCTGGGGGTGCATACCCGCCAGCTCGGCGGCCACCGAGATCACGTAGACCGGAGCGTCAGTGCCGAAGGAGTCGTTCACGTCGTTCACACACCCTTCGCCCGCGCCTCAAGACCGTCGCGCGGGTCGTAGTCGGAGGTCGCGGCGCGGAACTTCTCCAGAGCCTCGCGCGCGTCACCGTTGAGTGTCCTCGGCACCGTCACCTCGATCGTGACGAGCATGTCGCCCGCGGTGCCGTCCTTGCGGGTCGCGCCCTTGCCGCGTACCCGGAGCTTGTGCCCGTTCTGCGTGCCCGGCGGGATCTTCACCGTCACCGGGAAGCCCTGGAGGGTCGGGATGCGCACCTCGGCGCCCAGCGCGGCCTCGGGGAAGGTCACGGGCACGGTGATCGTCACGTTGTCGCCGCTCCTGCCGAACACCGGGTGCTCCTTCACGTGGACGACGACGTAGAGGTCCCCGGCCGGGCCGCCGTTCTCGCCCGGCGCGCCCTTGCCCTTGATGCGGATCCGCTGCCCGTCGGACACGCCGCCGGGGATGCGGGTCTGGATGGTGCGGGTGCTCTTGCCGCGCCCGCTGCCGTTGCAGGTGGCGCAGGGGTCGTCCACGACCAGGCCGCGGCCCTTGCACTCGCTGCACGGCTCGGACAGCGAGAAGCCGCCCAGGTTGGTGTTCTCGTGCCCGGTGCCGGAGCACTTCGGGCACATCCGCGGGGCGGTCCCCGACCTGGCACCCGTGCCCTTGCAGGTGGGGCACGGCGCCTCGCTGGCCAGCTTGAAGGAGCGCGTGGCCCCCTCGGCCGCCTCGCGGAAGGTCAGTGTCGTCTCGGTCTCGACGTCGGCGCCGCGTCTGCTGCGGGCTCCGCCGCCGCGCCCGCGGCCGCCGAACAGCCCGCCGAAGAGGTCGCTCAGACGCTCACCGCCGGGAGCCCCGCCGGTGCCCTGTCCGAACAGGTCGCCCATGTCGAACCCGCCGGGGCCGGTACCGCCGCCGCCCGGCCGGTAGGCACCGCCGAACAGCGAGCGCGCCTCGTCGTACTCCTTGCGGCGCTTGTCGTCCGACAGGACGTTGTACGCCTCGGAGATCTCCTTGAAGCGCTCGGCCGCGTTCGGGTCGTCGGTGTTCGCGTCGGGGTGGTTCTCCCGGGCCAGCTTGCGGTAGGACTGCTTGATCTCGTCCTTCGAGGCGGTCTTTGAGACTCCGAGGACCTTGTAGTAGTCCTTCTCCAGGTAGTCCTTGGTGCTCATCGACTGGTGCCTTCTCCCGCTGGTGCCGGTTGCGTCCGATGCTTCCACGTGGCCCCGGACCGCGTCGGTCCGGGGTCCGTCTCCGGCCGCGGCCCCGCGTCATGCGAGGCCGCGGCCGGAGGATCACGGGCGGACCCGTTACTTGTCGTCTTCCCCGCCGTCGGCCGTGCCGGACGACTCGGAGGTGCCCCCGCCGTCCCCGGCGGCGTCCCCGGCGGACTCCGACGACTCGGCCGAAGCCCCGTCGCCCTCCTCCGCCGGGTCCCCGACGACCACGCGGGCCGGACGGAGGATCCTCTCACCGATGCGGTACCCGGGCTGGAACACCTCGATCACGGTCTGGGCGGAGATGCCCGGAACCGGGACCAGGGTGAGCGCCTCGTGGAGATTGGGGTCGAACTCGTCGCCCTTCTCCGCGTACCGCTCCAGGCCCAGCTTGGTGACCGTGGCCTCCAGGGCCTCGCCCACCGCCCTGAACCCGCCGTTGAGCTCGTCGTGCTCACGGGCGCGCCCGACGTCGTCCAGGATCGGCAGGAGCTCGCCGACGACCTGGGCGGTGGCCATCTCGCGGACGGCCACGCGGTCGCGGTCGACCCGCTTGCGGTAGTTGGCGTACTCGGCCTGCACCCGCTTGAGGTCGTTGGTGAGCTCGATGACGCGCTCGTCGGCGTTGATCGCCTCCGTCACCACCGACTCCGGGGTGTCCGGGATCTCCGGGGCGTCGTCCTCGATGTCGGCCTCGACGACCTCCTCCTCGGCGACCTCCGGGATCTCCTCGGCGGCGTCGCCCTCGGCCTCGGGGTTCCTGACCTCACCGGTCTCGGGGTCGATCCGGCGGTTGTCGCGGATCACCGGCCCCCGGCGCTCCTCGCCGTCGCCGTTGCCGTTCGTGTTCTCCGACGGAGTCATCTGCGACGTGTCTCCTTCCTCGGCTCGACCGCGGATCAGGACTGGTTGCCCTTGCCGTTGTCCTCGTCGACGATCTCGGCGTCCACGACGTCGGTGTCGTCGGCGGAGGAGTCCGAGGCGCCCTGACCCGCGTCACCCTCGGCGCCCTGCTGGCCCTGGCTGTAGATGGCCGAACCGATCTTCTGGCTGGCCAGCGCCACCTTCTCGCTGGCGGAGCGGATGGCCTCCACGTCGGTGCCCTCCAGGGCGGTCTTCAGCTCCGCGATGGCCGCCTCGGTCTCGGAGCGCACGTCCGCCGGGACCTTGTCCTCGTTGTCCTTGATGACCTTCTCGGTCTGGTAGACGAGGGACTCGGCGTTGTTGCGGACCTCGGCCTCCTCGCGGCGCTTGCGGTCCTCCTCCGCGTACTGCTCGGCCTCGCGGACCATCTTGTCGATGTCCTCCTTGGACATCGCCGAACCGCCGGAGATGGTGACGGACTGCTCCTTGCCGGTGCCCAGGTCCTTCGCGGTGACGCTGACGATGCCGTTGGCGTCGATGTCGAAGGTGACCTCGATCTGCGGGACGCCGCGCGGCGCCGGGGGCAGGCCGGTCAGGTCGAAGACGCCCAGCTTCTTGTTGTACTGGGCGATGTCGCGCTCGCCCTGGTACACCTGGATCTGCACGGACGGCTGGTTGTCGTCGGCCGTCGTGAAGATCTCGGAGCGCTTGGTCGGGATGGTCGTGTTGCGCTCGATGAGCTTGGTGAACACGCCGCCCTTGGTCTCGATGCCCAGCGACAGCGGGGTGACGTCCAGCAGCAGGACGTCCTTGACCTCGCCCTTGAGCACACCGGCCTGCAGCGAGGCGCCGATGGCCACGACCTCGTCCGGGTTGACGCCCTTGTTGGGCTCCTTGCCGCCGGTCATCTCCTTGACCAGCTCGACGATGGCGGGCATACGGGTCGAGCCGCCGACCAGCACCACGTGGTCGATGTCGCTGAGCTGGATCCCGGCGTCCTTGATGACCTGCTGGAACGGCGTCTTGGTCCGCTCGACCAGGTCGGCGGTCAGGCGCTGGAACTCGGCGCGGCTGAGCTTCTCGTCCAGGTGCAGCGGGCCCTCGGCCGAGGCCGTGATGTAGGGCAGGTTGATCGCCGACTCGCTGGAGCTGGACAGCTCGATCTTGGTCTTCTCCGCGGCCTCGCGCAGGCGCTGGAGGGCCATCTTGTCCTTGGACAGGTCCACGCCGTTGGAGTTCTTGAAGCGCTCGACCAGCCAGTCGACGATGGCCTGGTCCCAGTCGTCGCCGCCCAGGTGGTTGTCGCCGTTGGTCGCCTTGACCTCCACGACGCCGTCGCCGACCTCCAGGAGGGAGACGTCGAAGGTTCCGCCACCGAGGTCGTAGACGAGGATCGTGGCCTCGTCCTCCTTCTCCAGGTGGTAGGCCAGCGCGGCCGAGGTCGGCTCGTTGATGATGCGCAGGACGTTGAGGCCCGCGATGGTGCCGGCCTCCTTGGTGGCCTGGCGCTGGGAGTCGCTGAAGTAGGCCGGGACGGTGATGACCGCGTCGGTGACGTCCTCGCCCAGGTAGGCCTCGGCGTCGCGCTTGAGCTTCTGGAGCACGAAGGCGCTGATCTGCTGGGGGTTGAAGGTCTTGTCGTCGATCTCCACCGTCCAGTCGGTGCCGATGTGGCGCTTGACCGAGCGGATGGTGCGGTCGACGTTGGTGACGGCCTGCCGCTTGGCCACCTCACCGACGAGCACCTCGCCGTTCTTGGCGAAGGCGACGACGGACGGGGTGGTGCGGGAGCCCTCGGCGTTGGCGATGACCGTCGGCTCGCCGCCCTCCAGGACAGCGACGCAGGAGTTCGTCGTACCGAGGTCGATTCCGACCGCACGTGCCATGGTTGCTTCCTCCGTCAAGGTTGAGTCGTTCAGGCGTAAGTTTGCTTCGTCGAGTGGCGGCTGTCAAATCAGTTGAGTCGCCCCGACTCAAGTTAGGTCCTACGCCCTGACAACGGTTGACCCGCCCGTGATGTTCCCGGCCTGGGCCTTCTCCGGCGCGGACGCGGGTGAACCCGGGGACAACTCGGGGAGATCCTTGACTCGGAAACCAGGGATCCTCAGGGATGTCCGGGGGGGGTGTGCCGGGGCGGTGGCCGCCTCACTCCCGTGCGTGCCGCAACCTGGTACGGGGGAATCGGGAGGAACGGTGAAGTCACCGATACCCCCGTCGCGCCGTCCCGTGACCGCCGTCCGCTACACATAGGTAGGACGTGCGGTGCGCCCGAGCCCCGTTCGGCCGCATCCGTGCGGCCCGTCGTGCCGGCGCCGTCCGGCGCCGGCGTGCGCGCCCCGGCCGGGTTCCGAGGCCCGGGGGTGTGCGGCGGCGTTCACGGGGGGTCTCTCGGGGCCGGTCGGGCCCTCCGGTGGTGGCCGCGCTATTACTCGTAAGTAACATAGACTTGGACCGCCGGTGTGTGGCGCACCGGACGACGAAGCAGGATGGGAGGCCACGGACGATGCTGTACCTGACACTGGGCATCATCACCTCGGTCTTCGCCGTGGTCGCGTTCACCATGTTCGCTCTGGGAATCCGCCAGATCGTGCGAACCGTGGGTGTGGGCCGTGCGGTGGAGCCGGAGCGCAAGGGACCGTTCGGTCAGCGGCTCACCATGACGCTCATCGAGATCCTCGGACACGGGCGGATGCTCAAGCGGCCCTGGATCGGCGTCGCCCACTGGTTCGTGATGATCTCGTTCCCGCTGCTGGTCTTCACGGTCGTGGAGGCCCAGGGCGAGGTCTTCGACCCGCACTTCAAGCTGCCGGTCATCTACGACTGGGCCCTGTACGGCCTGGTCATCGAGTTCATCGCCGCGGCCAGCCTCGCCGGCATCGTCGGCCTGACGATCTACCGGCTGCTCAACGGCCCCAAGCGCAAGGGCCGCCAGTCCCGGTTCACCAACTCCCGGCACTGGACCGCCTACTACGTCGAGGCCTACCTGTGGGGCCTGCTGATCTCGATCTTCGTGATCCGCGGCCTCAAGTCCGCGATGGGCGACTTCCCCTTCCCGGCCTGGGCCACGCCGATCTCCACCGGCCTCGGCGCGGTCCTGCCCGGCGACCCCGCGATCGCCGAGCCCGCCATCGCCCTGGTCGCCGCGTTCAAGCTGATCATCAGCTACCTGTTCTTCATCGTCATCGCCCGCGTGCTCACCATGGGCATCGGCTGGCACCGCTTCATCGCGCCGGTCAACATCTTCCTCAAGCGCAACGCCGACGGGTCCCCGTCCCTGGGCGCGGCCAAGCAGATGATGGACAAGTCCGGCACCAAGCCCCTCGACTTCGAGGAGGCCGACCCCGACGAGGACCCGTTCGGCGCGGGCAAGCTGGAGGACTTCACCTGGAAGGGCCTGCTGGACTTCAGCACCTGCACCGAGTGCGGACGCTGCCAGTCCCAGTGCCCGGCCTGGAACACCGGCAAGCCGCTCTCGCCCAAGAAGGTCATCCTCGACCTGCAGGCGCACACCTACGAGAAGGCCCCGTACCTTCTCCAGGGCATCACCGAGGAGACCCTCGCCGAGAAGCCCGACGAGAGCCACGCGGGCGTGGACGTCCTCTCCCTCCTCAACCGGCCGCTGGTCGGCACCGAGGAGGAGAACGGTGTCATCCACCCCGACGAGCTGTGGGCCTGCACCAACTGCGGTGCCTGCGTCGAGCAGTGCCCGGTCGACATCGAGCACATCGACCACATCCTCGACATGCGCCGCTACCAGGTGATGGTCGAGTCCAACTTCCCGTCCGAGGCCAACACGCTCCTGAAGAACCTGGAGAACAAGGCCAACCCGTGGGGCATGGCCGAGGACCGGCGCATGGACTGGATCGAGGAGCTGGCCTCCCAGGAGAACCCGGTCGAGGTCCAGGTCGTCGACGACAAGCTGCCCGAGGACACCGAGTACCTGTTCTGGGTCGGCTGCGCCGGCGCCCTGGAGGACCGCGCCAAGAAGACCACCAAGGCCATCGCCGAGCTGCTGGACATGGCGGGCGTCAAGTTCGCCGTCCTGGGCGGCATGGAGGCCTGCACCGGTGACCCGGCGCGCCGCCTCGGCATGGAGTACGTCTTCCAGATGCTCGCCCAGCAGAACGTGGAGACGCTGAACGAGGCCGGCGTCACGAAGATCGTGGCCAGCTGCCCGCACTGCTTCAACACCCTCGCCAACGAGTACCCGCAGCTCGGCGGCACCTACGAGGTCGTCCACCACAGCCAGCTGCTGGCCAAGCTCGTGGAGGAGGGCAGGCTCACGCCGGTCAACTCCGTGGACGAGAACATCACCTACCACGACCCCTGCTTCCTGGGCCGCCACAACAAGGTGTACACGCCGCCGCGCGACATCATGGCGCAGGTCCCCGGGGTCAAGACGCAGGAGATGCACCGCCACAAGGAGCGGGGCTTCTGCTGCGGCGCCGGCGGCGCGCGCATGTGGATGGAGGAGCGGATCGGCAAGCGCATCAACACCGAGCGTGTGGACGAGGCGCTGACCACCAACCCCGACACCGTCTCCACCGCGTGCCCGTTCTGCCAGGTCATGCTCGGTGACGCGATCAACGAGAAGAAGTCGCAGGGCGAGGCGAAGGAGTCGCTGGAGGTCGTGGACGTCTCCCAGCTGCTGCTGCGCTCGGTCCGGGAGGCTCCCAAGCAGCCCGAGGCCGCCGACGCACAGCCCCGGGGCTGACGCCCGGCTCGGCGCCTTCCGGGGGCCGGACACCGACCGCGGGTCGGTGCCCGGCCCCTCGTGCGTTCGGGCCGGCGCGTCCGTGGGCCCGCGTCCCCGCGGCCGCCCCGGGGCCTCCTCAGGAGGGGGAGAGGTGATCGGTGAGGAAGCCGTCCACGCCGTGCCGGGCCACCTGGCTCGCGAACCCTCCCCAGTTCAGGTCGAACATGTGCTCGGCCCAGGGGATCTCCAGGAGTCGGTGCTCCACCCCCGCGGCGTCGAGCCGCGCGGCGAGGCGGCGGTTGTCCTCCACGCCCAGGAACAGGTCGTGGCCGGACATGATGAGCAGGGTGGGAGGGGTGTCGGGGCGGACGTGGGTGAGGGGCGAGATCATCGCGTACTCACCGGGCACCTCGTCCGGGGTGCCGCCCATCATCCGCACGGTGTCCCCGGCCAGCTCCTCACCGATCGGGGAGTGCCGCTGGCGCCACGGCACCTCGGGGGCGTCCGCCGTCCCGTCGGCCGCCGAGTACCAGGCCACGACCGCGTCGACGCCGGGGGCAGGCACGTCGCAGCTCGGCGGGATCTCCTCCGCCGACGTGTACCCGGCCAGGAGGGCGAGCAGGCCGCCCGCCGACTGGCCGGTGACGGCGACCCGCCCGGGGTCGGCCCCGTACTCACCGGCGTGCTCGCGGGCCCAGCCGATCGCGCACTTGACGTCGGAGACCGGTACCGACCAGTCGCCGTCGGGGAAGTAGCGGTAGTCGACGTCGAACACCACGTGCCCGCGGTCGGCGAGCCACGTGTCCCAGCGGGGGAGGAAGCTCTGCGGCAGGTCGTCCGCGCCCCCGTGGACGTTCACCACGACCGGCAGCGGGGAGTCGTCCTCCCGCTCCTTCGGCTCCCACACGTCCACCTCCAGGTCCTGGGATGCGGAGGCGCCTGCGGCACCGGACCCGCCGGTCCGCAGGTAGACGCGGGTCCCGGGCTCGCGGTCGGCGCTGGTGGCGAGCCCGGCGGTGTACTCGCCGAGGTCGAGCGGGACACCCTCGGCGCGGGCGGTGGACCAGATCGCCGCGGGCGGGACGAGTGCCGCGGCCAGTACGGCGGCGTTGGCCGCGGCGGCCACCGCCGCGAGGCGCCGCCTCCGCACCGCCACGGCGGCCCCGGTGCGCGGGCGCCGTCCGGTCTCCGTCCCGGCGCGCCGCCGGGGCCGTACCGAGGCGGGGAGGGACAGCAGCAGGCCGAGGGCGGCCAGAACGGCGAACACCAGGCTGAACTCCAGTGCCAGCAGGCCGAACCGCCACGCCGTCCAGGAGGGCGGCGGCAGCAGGACGAGCGCCGCCGCGCCCATGCCGAGGAGGGCGGTCGCGCCCGCCACAACGGTCGCCGCCCAGCGTCCGGTGGCGGCCAGGCGGTCTCGTGCGGAACGTCGGGGGGTCATGCGTCCTCCTTTCGATACGAATGTATCGATACGACTGTATCAAAACGGAGGATGTGCCAGAATACGGCCGTGCCCAGGTACGTAGACAAGGACGAACGCCGCCGCCACGTGGCCGCCGCGCTCCGGCGGATCGCCGCGAGAGAGGGCCTGGAGGGCGTCAGCATCCGTACCGTGGCGGCCGAGGCCGGACTCTCCGTGGGGGCCGTCCAGCGCGACTTCGGCACCAAGGACGACCTGCTCCGATTCGCCCTGCGCGAGGCGCTCGCCAACGTGTCGCGGCGGTTCTCCGGGATCCGTGTCGGTCCCGGAGGGCTGTCCTTCGCGGAGGGGCTGCGCCGGGTCCTCACCGACCTGCTGCCCACCGACGACGAGCGCCTGGCCGAGGCCCGCGTCTGGTCCGCGTTCTACGCGAGGGCCGCCGTGGACCCGGGTTTCGCGGACACCCTCGCCGAACTCGACGCCCGGGCCCGCGCCGCCCTGCGCGCCGCCGTCGGCTGGGCCGCCGAACAGGGGGAGCTGGCGCCGGGCCAGGACCCGGACGCCCTGGTGGAACTGCTGCTGGTCCTCGTGGACGGGATCTGGCTCAGCGCCGTCCGCCGTCCGCCGGGGGCCTCGCTGGACGCCCAGCGCGCGGCCGTGTCGGCGGCCGTCGCCGCCGTCACCGGCGGGGAGGGCCGGGGGACGCGCCGCGGATGACATTTGTCAGTGCGCCCACCAGGAGGTTCCACACCGGCGGCCGGTGACAACGGAGTCTGTCCGGCGGACCCCGGCCCACGGGAGTCTGGACACATGACGACGACAGCGAACACCGCGGCCGCCCCCAGCCACCGGGACACCACCGGACCGGCGGTGGTCGTCCGCGACCTCCACCAGCACTACGGCGACTTCGAGGCGGTCAAGGGGGTCTCCTTCGAGATCCACCCCGGCGAGCTGTTCGCCCTCCTCGGCACCAACGGCGCGGGCAAGACCACCACCATCGAGACCCTGGAGGGCTTCCGCCGCCCCAGCTCGGGCACCGTGCGGGTCTTCGGCCTCGACCCCCACGGCCAGCCCGCGGGGGTCCGCGAGCGCACCAACGCCGTCCTCCAGGGCAGCGGCCTGCTGGACGACCTCAGCGTCGGCGAGACCATGGACCTCGCCCACGACCTCGCCGCCACCCCCCGTGACGGGGGCGAGGTCCTGGAGCTGGTCGGCCTGGCGGACAGGCGTGGGGTCGCGGTCCGCCAGCTCTCCGGAGGGCAAAAGCGCCGCCTGGACCTGGGGCTGGCGCTGCTGACCAGGCCCGAGGTCCTCTACCTGGACGAGCCCACGACCGGTATGGACGCCGAGGGCCGTATCGAGACGTGGCGCATCATCAACGACCTCAAGAGCGAGGGCGTGGCGGTCCTGCTCACCACCCACTACCTGGAGGAGGCCGAGCGGCTCGCCGACCGGCTGGCGATCATGCACCGCGGCGAGGTCCGTGTGGAGGGGACGCTCCAGGACGTCCTCGCGGGCTGGGGCGACCGGGTGGGCTTCGCCCTGTCCCCCGGCGTGCGCACCGCCGACCTGCCCGACCTGCCCGGCACCGAACTGGCCGTGGAGACCCGCGACCACGTCCTGTGGGCCACCTACACGGCCGGGGGCGAGGACGTGGCCGACCGGGCGCACCGCACGGTCGCGGCGCTGATCGCCTGGGCCGACGAACACGGGACCACGCTCAAGCACCTCCAGGTGCGCGGTGCCTCCCTGGAGGACGTCTTCCTCCAGGTCGCGGACGGCGCGTCGGACCTCGTCCCGGACTGATCGGCCTCCCGCCCGCACGCCCCCCGCCGTCCTCCACAGATGCCAGGAGCACACATGAGCACGACCACCGCCGCCCCGCGGCGCCCCCGACCCGCCGTCAGCCCGCTGAAGCAGGGCCTGCGCCTGACCCGGACCGAGTTCACCCTGTTCGTGCGGTACAAGACCGCCTGGATGTACCTGGTCCTACCGCCGTTCTTCGCCTTCATGGCCATGAACCTCCCGAACAACGAGATCGTTCCCGGGTTCGGGACGGGGCAGATGGCCATGGTCGCCACCATCGGCTCCATCGGACTCATCCTGGGCGTCGGCCACCCCTCCAACGTGTTCACCGCACGGCGGGAGGCGCTGGTCCTCAAGCGGCTGCGGGTCAGCGGGGTGCCCCAGCAGGCGATCTTCGGCGGCGTCATCGCGGTCGTGGTGGCCCTCTCCCTGGCCATGGCGGTGGTGGTGGCCGTCCTGGTCTTCGCCGTCTTCGGGAGCCTCCCCCAGGACCCGCTGATGCTCGTCGTCGCCGTCGTCCTCAGCGCCGTCATGTTCTCCCTGATGGGGCTGCTCCTCACCCCGGTCGTCCGCAACGCCGAGGCCGCCCAGATGGTCTCGATGCTGCCCATGATGGTCCTGCTGTTCCTGGGCGGAGGCATCATCCCGCTGGAGTCCCTGCCGGAGAGCGCCCGCCTGGTCCTCGGCTTCCTCCCCTCCGTCCCCGCCGGGGAGATGGCCCAGACCGCCTACTCCGGCTACGACGCCTTCCGGGGCTTCGGAACGGGGGAGGAGAAGAGCTACCTCGGACTGTGGATCGCGGCTCTGCCCTCCATCGGCGTCATGCTCGCCTGGATCGCGGTGCTGGGGCTGCTGGTGCGCCGGTACTTCAGGTGGGACCCCCGCCAGCCCTGAGTGGCGGCGGTACGGGACGGGGAGGCCGGGGACGGACGGTCTCCCCGTCGCGGCACACTGGATCCGTCCACAGGTGTGGACACGAGGGCCGGGGAGGGGACCCGGCCCGGTCGGGAACCGCCCCAGGAGGAGACACCGCGTTGACAGAGCACGGGACACCGCCGGTCGAGGACTCCCGCAACGACCGCAAACTCCGCGTCGCCAGGCTCATCATCCTGGGATCGATATCGTTCCTGCTCGTCGCGCTGGTCCTCTTCCCACTGGCGGAGGCGACCACGGGAGAGGAGCGTTACTCCCTCTGGCGCCCCCTTCTCGCCGAGGTCGCCGCGGTCCTGCTCTGCCTCGTGCTCGTGCTGCTGCTGCGGAGCAGGCTCGACGGACGGCGGGATCCCTCCCCCCGGCTCTACTGGGGCTCGGTCGCGCTGGCCGTCATCGGTGCCGCCGCCCTCCAGAACCCCCTCTTCTCCATGTTCTTCCTGGCCGCGTGGTGGGGAATCGGGGTGTTCGTGGCGTCCCGGAGGCGCGGAGCGCTGGTCACCCTGGGACTGATGGTGGTGCCCTGGCTGCTCATCCCGTTCACCCCCGCGGAGATCGACCTCCTCGCCTACCTGGTGATGTGGGCCTCCGCGATCGCCTGGGCGCTGGTCCTGGCCGCGGGCTCCCTCGCCTCGCTCTGGCTGTGGGACGTCACCAACGACGCGGTCCGCGGCCAGGCCGCACGCGCCCAGCTGGCGGTCACCGAGGAGCGCCTGCGCTTCGCCCGGGACATGCACGACCTGCTCGGCCACAGCCTGTCGGCCCTGGCGGTCAAGGCCGAACTGGCGGGCAGGCTGGCCGAGCGCGCTCCGGACAGGGCCGCGGCGGAGATGGCCGAGGTGCACGAACTCGCCCGCAAGGCGCTCCAGCAGGTGCGCGCGGCGGTGAGCGGCTACCGAGAGGTCGACCTCGCGGACGAGGTGGACGCGGTGGGCTCCGTCCTGGCCGCCAACGGCACCCGGGTGTCCGTCACCGGACTGGACGGCCTGGCGCTGCCCCCGGAACGGGCGTCGCTGGCCGCGTGGGTGGTCCGGGAGGGCGTGACCAACGTGCTGCGGCACAGCGACGCCACCGAGTGCCAGATCGCCTTCACACCGACCAGGGACACCGCGGTGGGACGGGTCCTGGTGGTGGAGGTGTCCAACGACCGGGCGCGCGGGGACGGAGCCGTGGAGGGGTCCTCCGGAAACGGACTGGCGGGACTGTCCGAGCGCGTCTCGATGAGCGGAGGCACCCTGTCCGCGGCGCACACCGGGGACGGCGGCTTCCTGCTCCGTGCCGTGGTCCCCCTCTGAGGCCCTCCCGGCCGCCTCAGAGGAGGTCGACCGTCTCGAAGGCCTCGTCGATGGCGTCGGAGGCGTCCTGGCCTCCGCCCGTGCTGAGCCCCAGGACGAACCCGCCCTTCCGGTCGCCCGTCTCCACCAGCAGGAACCGGCCGTAGGATTCCTCCCCACCGCTCACGGCGGCCTCGAAGGCGGGGGAGCCGTCCACCTCGGCGGGGCCGGAGGGCTCCACCCGGAGCGACCCGGGGTCGGCGACCAGGCCGCCCAGCGCGTCCAGGGCCAGGCGCGCCCCGGCCGCGGACGGCGGTTCGGCCGGGCCGAGGCCCTCGCTGCCGGTCACGATGAACGCGTCCGGCTCGTCCGGGGACCCGTACACCGCGTACGAGGAGTACTCCGGGGGGACCTCGTCGTCGCCGAGCCGCCGCCAGTCCTCGCCGGGGAGCCGGTAGGACAGCCCCGACGCGGGGTCCTCGACCGTGCCCTCCGGCGCCGGGGTGTCCCCGCCGGCGTCCCCGGCCGCGGAGTCTCCCGGTTCGGCGGGCTCCCCGCTCCCGCCGGAGACGGCGTCCCCCGCACCGGAGAGGGGGCCTTCGCCGGACAGGAGCCAGACCAGGCCGGCGGCGGTGGCCAGCAGGAAGGCGAAGGTCGCGGTGAGCGCGACGGTCAGTGTCGCCCCGCGCGCGGAGCCGGGCTCCTCCCGGTCTCGTGGGCGCGTGCCTACACCGCTCCGGGGCGCCTGGCGGTCCGGGTCCTCTGACTGCATGTACCTCTCCTGGTAGGTGTTGGCCGCGGGACGCGAGGGGGCGTCCCGCAGGGGCAATACCCCGTGAGAGGGCGGGATGGACCTGACGGGGGTGGCCGGATGAGGCCGTTCTCCGCCGGGGACCGGGTTCGGGGGAACCTGCTCGTCCCGTCAGGACGTCCAGGGGGCGAGGGGGAGGCCGGAGGGGAACCACGCGGCGAGGGGCCCGTCGAACGGCACCGGGAGCATGTCGGTGAACGGTGGTGCCTCCGGCAGGACGCGCGCCTCCGGGAACAGCGGCCCGGTGGCGGGGAGCACGCGGGCCTCGGGCTCCTCCTCGCACGGCTTGGGCGGCCGGGTGACCGGGCCCCGGTCCGGGGTGCGCGGAGGGGGTCCGGTCGGCCCCGTGGGGCCGGGCGGCCGCTCGGGGCCCGCGGGACGGCCGGTCCCGGTCCCGTGGGTGGTCTCCCCGGCCTCGCTCCGGGGCGCGGACCGCTTCTCGGGCCGGACCGGCCGCGAGCACCGCTCGCCCGCCGTGTCCGTCCGCGGGGCCGGCGTCCCGCCGGCGGGCACGGCTGCGCCGTCCGGGGGCGAGACCCCGAGGACACGGTCGATCTCGGCGTGGGTGAGCCGGTGGTCGGCGTCGGCCACGGCGATGAGCACCTCGGCGTACAGCTCGATCTCGTCCAGCGCGACGTGGTCGTGGAGGGTGGCGTGGTCACGCGGTCGTGGTCGCGTGTCGTGTTCCACGTGCACTCACCTCCCGGCGACGAACGGTGTCGCGGAAAGGGTGTACCGGTCGCCCCGGATGGGGCTGGCGTGGGCCCGGGCGCGACGAAACCGGCCCCACGCGGCATGCGTCCTCAAGGCTACGCGGGCGCGCGGGGCCCGCACATGACCCGTGAGGACCAGAAGAGGGGTCACCCGTGTTAGCCAGGAACGGCCGGTGCGGTGCTTTCGGGCCACCGTGCCGGATCCCTCCACCGGTGTCCGGCGGCAGGCGTCCCCGCTCCGGTCCCGGCCGTCCGGCCGTCCCCTACTCCCAGGTGACGTCCTGGTGCTGCACGGCGAGCGCCGCGTAGTGGGCCGGCGTGTGCTGGAGCACGAGCCGGTCGTCGTCGTTCAGCTCGCGGACCACCTTGCCGGGCACGCCCGCCCAGAGGGTGTCCGGCGGGACGGTCTTGCCGGGCGGCACGAGGGATCCCGCCGCGACCAGCGCGCCCCGGCCCACGCGGGCGCCGCCCAGGACGATCGCGCCGATACCGATGAGCGCGCCCTCCTCCACGACCGCGCCGTGCACCATCGCCTTGTGGCCCAGGCTCACGTCGTCGTGCAGGACGGCGGGTTCCCCGGGGTCGGAGTGCAGACCGCACTGGTCCTGGATGTTGACCCTGTCCCCGACGACGACGTCCTCGGTGTCGGCGCGCAGCACCGACCCGTACCAGACACTGCTCCGCTCGCCCAGGCGCACCCGGCCGACCACGACCGCGCCGGGCGCGATCCACGCGGTGGGGTGGACCTCCGGCCGGCCGAAGCCGGCGCCGCCCACACGCGGCCCCGCGGCCCCGTTCTCCCTCGCACTGTCCATACCGTGGCCCTCCCTGAGTCCCGTGCCGCCGTGTCCGTATCCCCCGCGAGGGGCCGGATCAGCGGGAAGTTGACCGCTCTGCCCCCGTACGGGGATGATCGCGCATACCTTAGTAAGAACGTGACCAGGGACCGCACGGCGATGCGCCGGTCGAAGGACCTTGACGCGGTCGCGCCGCGCGTGCCTACCTTGGTCGTCTGGACGGTGTCCACGACGTTACGCTCCGCCCTCGACCGGAGCCCCACACGGCCGAGCCGGCGCGGAAAAGGACACTATCGGGCGGATGTCGCTAACAGGGCCCGATGGGTGTCCTTGTGACAATGGGTACGGGTCAACTCTCACCTTCTGCGACGTGCAGTCGAACGGTGTAAGGACATGAAAGGCACATGAGCGATATGTTGCCGGGCGGCGGACTGCAACAAGACAGGTTCCCGACAGTGCGCAAGGGCGGCTACGACAAGGCGCACGTCGACGACTACTACGTACGGATGGACAACCAGGTCAAGAGCCTCCGCGAGCGCCTGCAGCGGTTGGACGACGAGCTGGAGCAGTACAAGCGCGACCTTGCCATCGCCCGCGAGAAGGCCCAGGTCAAGCCTGAGCACGAGCAGATCAGTGAGCGCATGGCGGAGATCCTGCGGATCGCCGAGGAGGAGGCCAAGGAGCGTCGCTCCAGGGTCGAGGCCGAGGTGAGGGAATCCGAGAAGAAGGCCCAGGAGGAGATCGCCAAGCACCGCAGGGACGCCGAGCAGCACGCGGAGCGGGTCATCTCCTCCGCGCGCTCGGAGGCCAACGAGATGGTCGACAGCGCCAAGAAGGAGGCCGACCAGCTCCGCGAGCAGGCCAAGAAGGAGGGCGAGCGCCGTCTGAGCGAGGCCGAGGCGCGCGCCAAGAAGATCCACGACACGGCGGACCGCAGGCTCGCCACGCTCACCGCCACGCACTCCGAGGCGCTGCGCCGCCTCAAGGACATGCACTCGACCCTGGCCGAACTGGTCGCGGCCGAGGACAAGGCGGGCGCGCTGGAGGCCGGGCTCGCCCGGGAGGAGGCGCCCTCCGATCCGGGCCAGGAGGGCAGGCAGGGCGGTCCGGCCAAGCCCGCCCGGAACAAGTCCGCCCAGGCCGCGCAGCCCGCCTCCGGCAAGCAGGAGGCGGCCAAGCCCCAGGAGCGCGGCGCCGGGGGCCGGCACCCCGAGGCCGGCCGGCCGGAGGCGGCCAAGCCCGCCCAGGAGGCCGGGTCCGAGCCGGAGCGCAAGGAGGACTCCACCGAGACGACCACCAAGCTGCCCCCGCTCCAGCAGGAGGCGGACGAGGCGACCGTGCGCATCAAGCCGGTGGCCCGGCCGGAGCAGGACGCACAGGACCCGCAGAAGGACGGGAAGGCCACGTCCGGGGAGGAGAAGCAGGGGGCCCAGGCCGCACCCCGTCCTCCGCAGGGCGCCCGCTTCGACGCCCCCGCGCCGGAGGGCGCCCAGGGCCCGCAGCAGGGACAGTCCGGCCCGCAGCAGGGCCACTCGGATCGGCAGGCCCCCGCGGGCGACCCCGGCATCACCGGTGTCTACCGGCAGCCGGAGCCGGGCCCGGGGCAGCAGTCCGGCCCGAACCAGCCTCCCAAGGGCGACGAGGGCGTGCGGATCATCCGCAAGCCGTAGGAAGCCCCGACACCCGACCCGACCCGACCCGCGCCGCCCGTGCACCGTGCGCCGCGACGACGGGGAACCGGCACGTCGACCCTCGCACGGAACGGTTCTCCGGGGGTGGGGACGTAGTCCCCGCCCCCTGGTGTTTTGTGGCCGGTTGTAGGGGGACGTCCGCCTTGTCGCAGGCTGTCGGCTACGATGCCGACAGCCATGATTATCCGCGCGGCCATCAGGTCCGACCTCGGTGCGATTCTGCGTCTGCTCAGGGAGCTCGGCGACGCCACCCACGCGCAGAGCGCTCACGTCCGCATGTCCTCCGCGGCGGTACGCGCCTGGACGAGGATGGAGAACGACCCCGACCGCACGATCCTCGTCGCCGAGCAGCGGGGGCAGATCATCGGCACCCTGGGCCTGCTGGTGGTGGCCAACCTGACCCACGACGCCCAGCCCTGGGCGGTGGTGGACAACCTCGTGGTCGACCCCCTGACCCGGGGCCGGGGCATCGGCCGGGCCCTGATGGAGGACGCGCTGGACCGGGCGACGCAGGCGGGGTGCTACAAGGTGGAGCTCCTGTCCCACGAGAGCAGGCACGGCGCCCACCGGTTCTACGCCTCGCTGGGCTTCGACAGCTCTGCGGAGGGCTTCCGCCGCTACCTCTGACCGGGATCGGGGCCCCGGCCCCGGCTCCCGCCGCCGCGCCGGACACGGCAGCGCCGCTCTCGGGGTACGGGCGGGCACTGCTGACCTGTCGAATCGATGTCTCTACCCACGTTCCGGTATGCGCTGGGTTCGCGAAGGTGCCAACCTGGAGGACCGCAAGCCGGATCACAGCCGCCAAGGGGTGTGTAGATGGACCGTCCGGAGGAGACCGGAGGTGTCTCCGGGCCGACTCGGGGCCGGGAGGCGACGAGGGCCCGCATCCTCGCCAGCGCCAAGGAGCTGTTCACCAACGAGGGGTACGGCTCGGTGTCGTCGAGGATGATCGCCTCGCACGCGGGGGTCAACGTCGCGCTGATCAACCGCTACTTCGGGGCCAAGCGCGGGCTGCTCACCGAGATCCTCCGCGAGGACGGCGTCTTCCCCGGGCTGATCGAGGGCGACCCCGCCACCCTCACGCGGCGCCTGGCCGAACACGCGGTCAGCCGCCTGCACGGCGAGGGCACCGCGCTCCAGCGCGCCCTGGACGACTCCGCGGGCGACCCCGACCTGCAGGCGGTCTACCAGGGGAGGATCACCAGCGCGATGATCGACCCCCTGACGGCCTACCTGGGCGCGGACGGCGCACGGGCGCACGCGTCGCTGATGGCCGCGGTGATGCTGGGGCTGACCCGGGTGCGGCTGGTCGAGGGGGCGACGGCGCTGCGCGCCCTGGACCGCGAGCTGCTCACGAGGCGGCTCCAGGCCCTGCTGGACCTGTGCCTGGAGGACTTCGGCGAGGCGGAGGGCCCCGGGGAGGGCTGAGGGCCCGGGAACGCCGACGGGACATGTCCTTGCCGTTACGGCAAAGAACCTCGCGCGCCGCGGAGCCTGTGGGGAGAGTGGGGCGCGGAGGTGGTGCACATGACCCGGGAACACCCGGAGAACCCCTCGCTCGAGGACATGGGCGAGGACTTCTGGAACGAGCGCTACCGCTCGGACGAGCGGATCTGGAGCGCGGACCCCAACCGTCACCTGGTGGCCGAGGCCGCGGACCTGGCTCCCGGCCGGGCGCTGGACGTGGGCAGCGGCGAGGGCGCCGACGCGGTCTGGCTGGCCGGGCGCGGCTGGCGGGTGACCGCGGTGGACATCTCGGCCGTGGCCCTGGAGAAGGGCGGGGCCCACGCCCGCGAACACGGCGGGGACGTGGCCGGGCGCATCACGTGGACGCGGGCGGACGTGACCGCGTGGACCCCGCCCGAGGGCGCGTTCGACCTGGTGACGTCGCAGTTCATGCATCTGGGGCCGAAGGACCGCGCACGGCTCTTCCCGGCGCTGGCCTCGGCGGTCGCGCCCGGGGGAGAACTCCTGGTCGTCGCGCACCATCCCCGGGACCTGGAGGAGGGCGTGCCGCGCCCGCCGATCCCCGAGATGTTCTACACGGGCGACGAGGTGGTGGCGGCCCTGCCGGAGGGCGAGTGGACCGTGCTGGTCGACGAGGCCCGTCCCGGGACGGTCACCATGGACGGGAGGACCCACACCGTGCACGACGTGGTGGTCCGCGCCCGCCGTCGCGCCTGACCGCTCCCGAGGGGCGGCCGGAGGCACCGGACGCCCCTCGGGGTACGTCAGTCGCGGAGCTTGGCCACCACGTCGATCTCCACCAGGATGTCCGCGAGGTCCGATCCCACGGTGGTGCGCACGGGGTAGGGAGCCGTGAAGTGCTTCTCGTACACGGCGTTGAACTCGGCGAAGTCCGCCTTGAGGTTCTCCAGGTGGACGGTCGCCTTCACGACGTCGTCCAGGGTCAGGCCGTGCTCGGCGAGAACGGCGGAGACGTTGGCCAGCACCTGGGCGGTCTGCTCGCCCACGGTCGGCGCCACCCGGCCGGTCCCGGGCTCCTGGGGCCCGAAGCCCGCGGTGTACAGGAACCCGCCCGCGACGACTCCCTGGCTGTACGCGCCGGCCGGGGAGGGGGCGTTGTCGGTGCGGATCGCCTTCTTGGACATCCGTGGACTCCTTCGCTGGGGGTGGGGCCTCGCCGGGTGCCGCGTGCATGCGCACGCGCCGGTGCCCGTGCCGATGCGGAGCGGTTGCGGCCGCATTTATTGGCAACAAAGTTACCAATTGTCTTTCCGACAGCGTATCTTGGGCCACACCGACACACCGGCGGCGGCGCGCCGCTCCGGCGGGGATCGGCACTTCGATCGGAGGAACAGTGCAGTCCGAGACCGTACTCACCGGCGGACGGGTGGTCGACGGCACCGGCGGGCCCTCCCGCCGCGCCGACCTCGTCCTGCGCCAGGGCCGGATCAGCCGCGTCCTCCCGCCCGGCGGCGCGCGCACCACCGGCACCGTCGTCGACGTGGACGGGCTGGCGGTCGCCCCCGGCTTCATCGACATGCACTCCCACTCGGACCTGGCCGTCCTCGCCGACCCCGCGCACGAGGCCAAGACCCTCCAGGGCGTCACCCTGGAGGTCCTCGGCCAGGACGGCCTCGGCTACGCCCCCGTCACCGACGACACCGCCGAGGAGCTCCGCGCCCGCCTGGCAGGATGGAACGGCCGCCCCCGCATCGACCACTCCTGGCGCACCGTCGGCGGTTACCTGGACCGGATCGACGCGGGCTCCCCGGTCAACGTCGCCTGCCTCGTCCCCCAGGGGAACGTCCGCATGATGGTCGTCGGCGGTGACGACCGCCCGCCCACCCCCGGCGAACTCGACCGCATGCGCCGGATCGTCGCCCAGGGCATGGACGACGGCGCGCACGGCCTCTCCACCGGTCTGACCTACACCCCCGGCATGTACGCCACCGACGACGAGATCACCGCGCTGCTCGAACCCGTCCACGCCGCGGGCGGCTACTACTGCCCCCACCACCGCAACTACGGCTCCCGGGTCGTGGAGTCCTACCAGGAGTGCCTGGAGATCGCCCGCCGCGCCCAGGTGGCCCTGCACCTCGCGCACTGCCACGTCAACTTCCCCCGGAACCGCGGACGCGCCCCCGAGGTCCTCGACGCCATCGACGAGGCCACCGTCCGCTACGGGCTCGACGTCACCCTGGACAGCTACCCCTACCGGGCCAGCGCCACCCACCTCGGCGCCCCGCTGCCCGGCTGGGCCCAGGCCGGCGGCACCGCCGCCACCCTGGAGCGCCTGCGCGACGCCCCCACCCGGGCACGCGTCCTGCACGAGATCGAGGTCGAGGGCACCGACGGCAACCACGGCGTCCCCATGGACTGGTCGGCCATCGTCGTCACCGGTGTCGGCGACCCCGCCCTGTCCTGGGCCGTCGGCTCCTCCGTCGCCGACCTCGCCGAGAGGCGCGGCGAGAAGCCGGCCGACCTCTACGCGGACCTGCTCGTGGCCGACGAGCTGCGCAGCGGCTGCCTGCTCCAGGTCGGCAACGAGGAGAACATCCGCACCATCATGCGGCACAGATCCCACACCGCCGGAAGCGACGGCATCCTCGTCGGCGCCAAGCCGCACCCGCGCGGCTGGGGCACCTTCCCCCGCTACCTCGGCCACTACGTGCGCGAACTCGGTGTGCTCACCCTGGAGGAGTGCGTCCGCCACCTCACCTCGCGGCCCGCCCGAAGACTCGGCCTCACCGACCGGGGCGTCGTCCAGACGGGGGCGGTCGCCGACCTGGTGGTCTTCGACCCCGACACCGTGGCCGCGCGCGCCACCTACGACGAGCCCCGCCTCGCCCCCCGGGGCATCCACCACGTCCTCGTGTCCGGCGAGTTCACCGTCCGGGACGGCCGCCGCACCGACCGCCTGCCCGGCCGATCCGTTCGGAGGAACCGCTGATGACCGAGTGCCGGAACGGCGACGGGAGCGGGTCGGCCTGCGAGGTCGACGTCGTCTGCGTCGGCGAGACCATGGCCGTGCTCGCCTCCTCCGAGGCGCTCGACGCCGGAACGAAGCTCGTCCTGGGCACCGGCGGCGCCGAGTCCAACGTGGCGGTCGCCCTGGCCCGCCTGGGGCACACCGCCGCCTGGGTCAGCCGGGTCGGCGACGACCCCTTCGGCAGGATCGTCACCGAGGCCGTCGCCGAGTGGGGCGTGGACGTGCGCGGCGTGGAGGTGGACCCCGGGCGCCCCACCGGCCTGTACGTCAAGGACACCGCTCCGGGCGGCGCGGGGGTGCTGTACTACCGCGCCGGGTCGGCCGCGTCCGCGCTGTCGGCCGCCGACGCCGACAGGGTGTGGTCGCGGGGCGCACGCGCCGTCCACCTGTCCGGCATCACCCCGGCGCTGTCGGCGCGGGCCGCCGCGCTCGTGGAGCACCTGCTGGACCACGGGGCCGGCAACGGCGTGCTGCGCTCCTTCGACGTCAACCACCGGCCCGCCCTGTGGCCTCCGAAGGCCGCCGCGCCGGTGCTGCTCGACCTCGCCCGCCGCGCGGACGTGGTGTTCGTCGGCCGGGACGAGGCCGAACGGCTGTGGGGCACCCCGGCCGCCGAGGACGTGCGCGCGGTGCTGCCCGAGGTCCCGGTGCTGGTGGTCAAGGACGCCGAGCACGGCGCGACCTGCTTCGACGCGGACGGCGCGGTGTTCGTGCCCTCTCCCGCGGTGGACGTGGTCGAGGAGGTCGGCGCGGGCGACGCGTTCGCCGCGGGGTTCCTGTCCGGGCTGCTCGACGGCCTGCCCGTGGAGCGGCGGCTGGCCCTCGGCCACGCGGTCGCCGGAGCGGTTCTGTGCTCACCCGGGGACACCCTGGAGGCCCTGCCCGAGGGCGTCGCCGAGATCCGCGCGCACGCGGGGCGGTGACGGTCAGCCGATGACGATGGCGCCCGCGAGCACCGGGTCGCCGAAGCTCACCGAGCCGTGCCCGGAGGCCAGCGCGCGGCTGCCCTGGCAGCTCGTGCCGGCGAAGAGGGCGAACCTGACCTTGCTCTCCGTGGTGATCCCGGTGACGCCGCCCTGCCCGGTCTTGAGCGTGCGGCACCCCCCGTTCTCCAGGGTCTGCTCGTAGCCGGACTCGAAGGTGACCCGGACCGGGGGCGCCTGTTCCTCCCTGTTCGAGAGTCCGGCGATCGCTCCGGCGATGGTGGCGGACATGGTGGCGAGGTTCGCAGGGCGGATCGGCACGTGATTCCCCTTCTCTGCCGGGCTCGCACGGGCGCGACGGCTCCTGGCGAGTACTGAGTTGGTTACTCTGTGTCATTTAGCTACAGGATCACGCGAACCGAGAGGAGCCCGGGCGGAGTGTCGGCGGATTTCTCCAGGCCGTGCCGGTCCGGGGGCGGAAGGCGCGTTGTCGGCCGGGAGCGCGGCGGATAGGATGCGGTCCTGCCGCGAGCGAGGAGGGAGGGCGCCATGAGCCTCGTGCTCGCGTTCCTCGAGTTCCTCATGCTGGGCGTGGTCCCGGCCGAACTCCTCCCCGCCCCCGACACCCTGGCCCTGCTGCTGGCCACCGTCGGCGCGGCCGTCGCCCTGTGCGTCCTGTACGGCGCGGGCCCGTGGCCCGCGGGTGACACGGCCACGGGTGCGGCCCACGCGATGCGCCGCAGGTCGGCGCGCGCGCCCGTGCCCGCCCTCCGCGACCCCGACGCCCCCGGGCGGCCCCGTCCGAGAGCGCCCGGCGCGGCCCTCCCGGCCGCTCGCTGACCGCTCCCGCACCTTCCCCGCCTTCGGCACGTGCCGGTGTGCACGCGTGCCCGTGTGCTCTCCGGCGCCCCCGCGCGTCGGCGGGTCCGGGGCGCCGACCGCCCCGGACACCCCGCGGACCCCACGGGTAGGCGGCCGCGAGCGGCCCGACGTCTGATCTCTCCCCACCGGACGAAGGGCCATCCGACCTTGTACAGCTTCGGGCCGATCGCGGCCGCCATGACCCTGCTCTCGACGACTCTCGCCACCCTCACCTCACTGCTCACACCCCTCACCGCGGGCCTGGCGGCCGGACTCTCCGTCGTGGTCCTGACCGTGATCGTGCGCCTGCTGCTCGTCCCCCTCGGGGTGATGCAGGTCCGCGCGGAGAAGGCCCGCGCGCGCCTGGCCCCGCGACTGGCCGAGGTCAAGGCCAGGCACGGCAAGAACCCCGAGAGGCTCGCCGCCGAACAGCGCAGGGTCTACGCCGAGGCGGGTACCTCGCCGCTGGCGGGCTGCCTGCCCTCCCTGGCGCAGATGCCCGTCATGGTCGCGCTCTACGGCGTGTTCATCGGGGCCGGGGGGATCGAGGAGCCGATGCTCGACCACGCCTTCGGCGGTGTCGAGCTGGGCGCGACCATGGCGGCCGGTGCCGACGGCCTGTCCGTGGCGCCCGTGTTCGCCGTCGTCATCGCCCTGATCGCCCTCGTGGCCTGGGCGAGCCGCCGCTACCTCATGCTGCCCGCCATGCGGGCCGACGCGGTGGCCGACCCGGGCCGGCCGCAGGCGGGCGCCCTGAGCTACATGCAGTTCACGACCGTGGTGGTGGCCGTCTTCGTGCCGCTGGCCGCGGGCCTGTACCTGCTGACCTCCGGTGCCTGGGCACTGGGCGAGCGGCTCCTCCTGCGCCGGATCATCCCCGACTGAGCGGGGACGCGGCGGTCCCGTCCCGCCTCCCGCGGGCCCCTGCCCGGACCTCGCGTCCGGGGAGGGGCCGCCGGCGTCAGAAGTCGACGCTGACGCAGGCCAGGCGGTCCCCGGCGGTGCCCGCCTCGCCGGGCTCGCTGCTGGTGTGGTGCTCGTGCAGTACCAGGGACCGGGCCTCGCCCTCGCGGAACTCCCAGTCCACCGTGGAGGTGGCGTAGGCGTTGCCGTTCTCGTCGGTGGTGAAGTCCAGCCAGACCTCGTTCTCGGGGTTGGCGTACTCGGGGTCGGAGGAGGGCTCGTCCTCGGTGGCGGCCGGATCGGCCTCGTTCTGGTAGTGGGGGCCCGCGTCCCCGGGCTTCTCGCCGCAGGGCCGGGTGTGCACATGGGCGCCGAAGTCGCGCTCGGGCGCCAGGTCGGTGCCGGTGAACTGCACGTAGGTCCCGCCGTCCTGCTCGCGCACCTGCACGTCGGAGGTGGCGCCCGCGGGTACGGCGGTCTCGTCGTAGGTGATGGCGCCCGTGCCCTCGCCGGGCGGCAGGAAGGTGGAGGCGGTCACCATGGGGGAGGCGGTGGGCTGGGTCCCCGAGGTGGCTTCGGAGGAGGCGGAGCCGTCGCTGGAGGCCGGCTCGGACTGCGCGCATCCGGAGGCGAGGATCGCTGTCAGGGCCAGGCCGACGGAGAGTGGTGTCGTGCGCATGACGGAACTCCCGGTGTGTTCTCGACTGTCGCCCGCAAGACTACCCAAGGTGTTCAAATGATGACTAGGCGTGCGGAGCGCGATCTGCCGGGGGTGGGAAGGACGTCCTGAGGGTGAAGGCCTCCGGGGTGGGGCCGTGCTCGCGCAGCAGACTCAGGCGCCTTCCGGCCTCCTCGACTGTGGGGATCGTACCGCTGGGGATCCACCACAGGGCCAGGTGCGCCTCCTTGAGGCGGTCGAACCACTCCCTGCGGCCGCGCAGCAGTTCCAGGTGCTCGCTCCGGTACGTGAAGTTCCACAGCGACTCCACGTCCTCCCAGACGGAGTAGTTGATCAGGAGCGCGTCGCCGAAGGGCCGCAGGCCGGTGGCGTCGCCCTCGCCCTCCTCGACCAGCCGCCACACGAATCCGGGCGCTCTGTCGGCCAGGGCGTTGACGGGGTCGATCCGGGCGGTGAACCCCGCCATGGAGGGGGCGCTGAGGGGCGCCTTCAGGATGCCGACGTTGATCTGGGCCAGGTGGTGGCCGGGGGAGGGGGTCGCGCTCATGGCGCACAGCACACCACGGTTCGCGCTTCTATGTCAATGATCATTATTTTTGGAAATCACCACGCAGCAGCGATCCGGCCGGGCGTCCATCCGGGCCCGCACGCCGTCCTCGCCGCGCCCCTCCAGTACACCGCGCAGCAGCTCCAGGTTCAGCCCGCAGGCCAGCGGCGGGAAGGTGCGCGCCAGGGTGTGGAAGGGGCAGTTGCGCAGGCGTACGCCGCCGGCCTCCGGCTCCTCCCCGGGCTCGTACCCCCGCGCGCGCAGCAGTTCGGCGAGCGTCCCGTCCCGGTTCCCGGCCCCGATCCGGCGGCCCTCCTCGCGCGCCGCCGCGTACAGGGCCTCCTCGGCGCCGTGCCGCTCCACCGCCTCCGCCAGCACGTGCGCGGCCAGCTCGTAGTCCCTCGGGGGCAGGTGCAGGGACAGCTCCCGGTCGGCGCGCCGGTACAGCTTGGCCGGGCGGCCCGAACCCGGCCCCTCCCGGCCGCTCACCTTGCGCCGGGACACCTCCAGCAGTCCCGCGTCCGCCAGCCGGTCCAGGTGGTGCGCGGCCAGGGTGCGCTGGATGCCGAGCGCGTCGGCGGCCTGCCCGCGGCCGACCTCGCCGTCCGCCGCCGCCACGTACTCGTACAGCCTGCGGCGCACGGGGTCGGCCAGGGCCTGTGCCGCGTCGATCGAGGAGTCGTCCATGCCCCCATTGTCCGCGCGCGGGCCCACCGCGTTCCCCCGCCGGCCCCCGCGGATCCGCCGGGTGACCGGCGCCGCCACCGGGATGGGACACTGGTGGACGACCACGACCCCTGCCGAACAGGCGACATGCGAACGATCAGACGCGGCGGCGAACACGAGCTGGAGATCAGGAAGTCCCGCTTCATCTGCGCGCTGGCCAGGGTGGACGGCGAGGAGGCCGCACGGGCCTTCATCGCCGAACGCCGCAAGGAGCACTGGAGCGCCAACCACAACTGCACCGCCTACGTGCTCGGCGACCAGGGCGGCGTGCAGCGCTCCAGCGACGACGGCGAGCCCGCCGGGACCGCCGGGGTGCCCATGCTGGAGGTGCTGCGCCACCGGCGGCTCACCGACACCGTCGCCGTGGTCACCCGCTACTTCGGCGGGGTCAAGCTCGGCGCGGGCGGGCTGATCCGGGCCTACGGCAGCGCGGTGTCCGCCGCCGTGGACGAGTTCGGGATCCTGGAACGCCGCCGGCTCCTCGTCGTGGACGTGTTCACCGACTACGTGCTCGGCGGACGCCTGGAGAGCGACCTGCGCGACTCCTCCCTGACCGTGCGCGACGTCGCCTACGCCGACCGGGTCCGCATCGAGGTGGCCCTGCCCGAGGACGGGCTCCCCGACTTCGAGGTCCGCCTGGCGGAGCTGAGCGGGGGCAGGGCGGAGTTCGAGGTGAGGGGCACCACGGTCGTGGAGGTGGAGCCGTGATCCCCGGCGCGCACGACGTTCCACAGCTGTAACGAGTGATGGCCCGCGGGTGTCGGCATACCCCGGCGCGGCTTAGGATTTTGCCGTAAACGTCATCGTTCGTGGGGAGAAACCGTCCATGCGCAGCTCACGGGTGCCCCAGGCCCTGACCTGTGGCCTCGCGGTGCTGCTGGCCGCCGCGTGCACAGGCGATCCGGACCCCGAGCCCCCGTCGGAGGAGGAGCCGAGCCCGGTCCCCACCGCCTTCGACGGAGAGGCGCCGCCCGGGATCGAGGGCGAGGTGCTGCGGTACCTGCACGGTGACACCGCGCACGCCCACGACATCCTCGACGACCCCCTCGGAGTGCGGATCAGCCCCGTCGGGGACGCCTTCCTCATCAGCTCCGGCGGGGAGGACCGCCACCTGCTGCACGACGCCGCCACCGGCGAGACCCTGTGGGAGGGCGAGGCGCGCTTCCGCGGGTTCGACACCGGCCGCGACGGCGAGCGGGTCCTGCTCATGGCGGACGCCGACGGGACCCCGTTCGTCCTGGACTCCCGTGGCGAGCGGCTGTGGGAGCCCGCGGAGGAGGGCGACGCCTACCTCGACGGCCTCGCCGTGCGCCGCCCCGGCGGGTGGAGCGCACAGGAGCCCCACGGCGCCTTCTCGCTGCTGGACGCCGGGGGCGACGAGCTGTGGTCCTACGACTTCGAGGCACCGCCCGAACCCGTGTCCGAGGAGGGCGGGGAGGACGGAGAGGCCGCCGAGGACGCGCCGGAGGAGTCCGGGGAGGAGCCCGACCTGGGCGTGCCCGTGGCCGCCCGGGACGGCCTGGTCCTGCTCGCCTCCGGCGGTCCCGCCCTGCACGCGTACTCCGTCGGCTCCGAGGAGGACTCCGACGAAGACGCCGGGGACGACGCCGGTCCCGGGGGCGAGGAGCTGTGGACGGTGGACGGCGAGGACGCGGACCTGGGCCTGCCCACCTCCGCGCCCGTCCCCGCGCCGCAGGTGATCGGCTTCTATCCGCTGCCCGGCTCCGTGAACGGGCCGCGGGAGGAGTCCAGCGGGGACGAGGAGCCCAGCGGGGACGAGGAGCCCAGCGGGAACGGCGGGGAGGCCGCAGAGGACGGGGCCGAGGAGGTCCTGCTGCTGCGCTGGGCCCAGCCCGAGACCCCCTCCACGCTCTCCGCGCACGATCCGGAGACCGGCGACCTGCTGTGGACCCTGGAGGAGCCGGGCGCGAACCCGGTCGCCGGAGCGTTCGATCCGTCCGGGGTCGCGGGCAGCCTGTACGACGACGCCACCGGCACTCTGCTGCTGCCCCAGGCCAGCGGTGAGGCCCCCGTGGTCGCCATCGGCCTGGCCGACGGAGAGGTCCTGTGGGGCCTGGAGGAGGACGCCGGTTCGATCTCCCCGGCCTTCGCCTTCGACGGACTCGTCTACGGGGACTCCCGCGCCAACACGGGCGGGGACCGGCAGCTGGTGTTCGAGGCGGTCACCATGGACGTGGTCGAGGACGAGATGCCCGCGTACGTGGAGGCGGTCACCGAGAGCGGGCACGCCGTCCTCGTCCAGGACCGGCAGCGCTTCGTCTACGGGCCGCCCCCGGAGGAGGCCCCCTCGGCGGGACCCACGGACGCCGGTCCCTCAGAACCCGCCGAGTCCGCCGGGGCCTCCGACGGCGGGTCCGGCTGACAAACGCAGCGACTCCACCTCGTGGCGGACCGATCCGGGCGACTGGACGGAGTACGCCGGCCAGGTCTACGTCGAGGCCGCGGGCCGGTGCGTGGACTGGGGCGGCGTGATCGGCGACGAGTGGGTCGTGCGCAACGGCACCGACTGCGGCTGAGCCGTCCCCTCAGCGCGCCGTCCCGGGGAACCGGGCCCACCAGGCGGCGGTCCAGGCGACCAGGCCCGCCCCGGTGCCGGTGAGGGCCCCGACGAGCAGGCAGCGCACGAGGTCGTAGCCGCCCACCGCGGCGCGTTCGGACAGACCGCCCGCCACGGCCCCCGCGGCCGCGCACACGGCGACGGCCGCCAGCGCCGCCGTGCACACGCGGCCGCCCGCCTCCGGGCCGCCGCGGCCGGTGCGGGCCGCATGGGGGACCGTGCGGCGGCCGCGCCTTGGGCGGACCCACCACGCCAGAGCGGCCAGGCCGAGGGCCGAACCGGCGTACACCAGCACGTTGTGGAGCAGGTGCGGACCCACGACGGGGGTGCTCAGCACCGGCCACGCGCGGACGAGTGCGCCGCCCGTCTGGGTGAAGGAGTCCCAGGCCATGTGCGTGGCCGCCCCCACCGCGAGGGCGGCGGCGGTCAGCGCGAGCGCGCGCACCGCCTCCCCCGCGGATCGGGGCACGCGGACGGGCGGCGCGGGGCCCCGCCCCGCCAGCGCGTACAGAGGGGCCCGGAGCACGTACGCGTACACCGCCAGCACCGCGCCGCCGAGCAGCACGTCCGCCCACAGCCCCGACAGGCCGTGCGTGGTCGTCGCGGCCACCGGCAGGGGCAGGTAGTACGGCAGGTCGGGTGCGACCGAACCGACGACCAGGGCCGGCAGCGGCAGCCGGGTGCGGGCCAGGGGCAGGACCGCCGCGGCGTGGCTGGGGGTGAGGGGCACGGCCTCCTCCGCTCCTCCCGGTCCGCGCGCCCCCTATTCCCCGCTCAGGTACGGGTAGGTGGCCAGGGTGCCGCCGACGAGCACATAGACCTCGTAGGGGGTGATCGCCGCGTCCGGGGAGTCCTCCACCGACGCGTCGCCACCGTCCGCGGCGTAGCAGAGGTAGGGGGCCCGGTCCGCCCCCGGCACGACGGCCACGACGTCGTCCATGTCGCAGTACACCTCCTCGACGCCGTGGTCGAAGCGGATGGTGTCCTCGACGACCCCGCGCACGGTGGGCAGTTCCGGGTACTCGAACCGGAAGCCGACGCCTCCGCCGCCGTCCTCGGCCAGGGCCGGGAACCGCATGTCCAGGCCGCCGTAGGAGAGGGTGCAGGTGTAGCTGCGCCCGGCGACCTCCTCCATCCGCTCGGGGCACACGGCGGCGGAGCCCGGGGCGACGTGGGAGGCCTTGCGGGACACCTCCGCCAGCAGGAGCCAGGCCACCCGTTCGGGCAGGGGCGCGGAGTCCTCGGGCTCGGGCGGCAGGGCGGACTCGTCCATCTGGGGTCTGGAGGAGGGGACGGGCTTCTCGACGAGGAGTCCCGCGAGTTCCTCCTGGGACAGCTGGTCCGCGGGGCCGCCCTCCGCGGCGGTGTCCTCGGCGGTCTCCTCCGAGGGGGCCGAGGCCTGGGCGGGCTCCTCCCCGCCGCAGGCGGACAGGGCGAGCACGAGGGTGAGGGAAGCCACCGGAGTGAGGGAGAGGCGGCTGTCACGGGGGAAGAAGGGCATTTCTGTCCTTTTCATCCTTGGTGGGGAGTGGGGGGTGAAAGGTGCCGCAGGCCGCAAAGCGCGTGGGGTGGCCTGTGTGTCCGTCCTCCGTCACTCTGTGTCGGTTCGTCGGACACCCGGAGTATGTCCCACCTCACTGAAAGAAAGTACATGGTGTCGTTTTCGTGAAACCCAGTTCCCCGAAGGGGCCCACGGCCTCCCGTGCGTGCCCGGCTCCGTGGTGAGCAGGCACGGAGCGCGCACCCCCGGAACGCACCGGTTCCACCCCGCGCCGATGGTGTGCCGCATGTCACTCCAGACTCCCGAAGCGGTACGGCCACGCCCCCCGCACGCACACCCCGGGGCCCCGAGACCGAACGCGATTCCCTACCATCCGATATATGGACGTCCCTGAGAGCGGGGCCACCGGATCCGGCGCCCCCAACCTGGCCGGTGGGTTCCCGGCCGCCACACACGAGCGGTGGCGTGAACTCGTCTCGGGGGTGCTGCGCAAGAGCGGTGTCCCCGAGGAGCGGCTCGCCGACGCACCCGAGTCGGTACTCGCCACGCACACCTACGACGGGTTCGACATCGAGCCCCTCCACACCGCCGACCCCCCGGCCGCCGACCCCGGATTCCCCGGGCTGCCCCCCTTCGTACGGGGCTACCGGCCCGACGGGGGAGTCTCCCAGGGCTGGGACATCCGCGCCCGCCACACCGACGCCGACCCGGCCGTCCTGCGGCGCCGCCTGCACAACGACCTCATGAACGGCGTCAGCTCCCTGTGGATCGCCGTCGGCGGCACCGGCCTGCCCGCGTCCGCGCTCGGCGAGGCCCTCACCGACGTCCACCTCGACCTCGCGCCCGTGGTCCTGGACCCCGGCGCCGGCTACGCGGACGCCGCCGACGCGCTGCTCGGCGCCCACGCCGACGCCGGTGTGCCCGACGGCCGGATCGCCTCCCACCTGGGGGTGGACCCCCTCACCACCGCCGCCCGGGCCGGTGAGCGCCCCGACGTCATGGACCCCGTCCGCTTCGCCGTGGACCGCGCACAAGGGCGCCCCGGTCTGGGCCTGGTCGTGGCCGACGGCACCCTCGTGCACAACGCGGGCGGTTCCGACGGCCAGGAGCTCGGCTTCGCCGTCGCCGCGGGCACCGCCTACCTGCGCGCCCTGCACGCCGCCGGGCTGGACCTGCCCGACGCCGCCCGGCGCGTCGAGTTCCGCATGGCCGCGAGCGCCGACCAGTTCTCGGTGATCGCCAAGCTGCGCGCCGTCCGCGCCATGTGGAACCAGGTGCTGGCCGCCAGCGGCGTGCCAGCCGACCAGCGCGCCATGCGCCTGCACGCCGCCACCTCCGAGGCGATGATGACCCGCCGCGACCCGCACGTGAACATGCTGCGCACCACCGTGGCCTGCTTCGCCGCCGGAGTGGGCGGCGCCGACTCGGTCACGGTCGCGCCCTTCGACTCCGCCGTGGGCCTGCCCGACGACTTCGCCCGCCGCATCGCCCGCAACACCCAGTCCCTCCTCATCGAGGAGTCGCACCTGGCGCAGGTCATCGACCCGGCCGGGGGCTCCTTCTACGTCGAGGCGCTCACCCGCGACCTGTACCGGGCGGGCTGGGCCTTCTTCCAGGAGCTGGAGGCCGCGGGCGGTGCCGCCGAGGCCCTCGAGCAGGGCCTCCTGCGCGAGCGGGTGGACGCGGTGTGGGCGCGCCGCCGCCTCGACCTGGCCCACCGCCGCGCCCCGCTCACGGGCGTCAGCGAGTTCCCCGACGCCGACGAGACCCCGCTGGTCCGGCCCGCCGACCCCGCCCGCCAGCCCGTCGCCCTCCACCACACCCGGACGACGCCCGCGGCGCGGTCCCACTCAGGCGTACCGGCCCCCGGCGGCTTCCCGGTGCGCCGCTACGCCGAGGAGTACGAGGCCCTGCGCGACCGCAGCGACACCCAGGCGGGTGACACCGGACGCCGGCCCACCGCCTTCCTGGCCACGCTGGGCCCGGTCGCCGCGCACACCGCCCGCGCCTCCTTCGCGGCCAACCTGCTCGCCGCGGGCGGCATCGCGGCCGAGAACCCCGGCCCGCTCGACGGCGCCGCCGCCGTCACGGAGGCCTTCGCCGCCTCCGGCAGCCGCGTCGCCGTCATCTGCTCCTCCGACGAGGTGTACGCGAAGGACGCCGAGGCCGCCGCGCGGGCGCTCAAGGGCGCGGGAGCCCGACGGGTCCTGCTCGCGGGCGCGCCCGACGACGCCTACCGCGAGGCCGGGGTGGACGTCTTCGCCCACCGGGGGTGCGACGCCGTCGCCCTCCTCACCGACCTCGCCGAGGTCCTGCTCACCGATCCACCGGAAACGTCCGCCACAGCCCAGGGGGCGCACGCATGATCCCCGACTTCTCCACCGTGGCCCCGGAACTCCCCGGGTTCTCCGAGGGCACCGCGCCGGAAGGCGGCGCGGCCGCCTGGCAGCGTGCACTGGAGGCCGGCACCGGCAAGGCCGCCGACGCCCTGGAGTGGGAGACCCCCGAGGGCATCGGCGTCAAACCGCTGTACACGCCCGCCGACCGGGCCGGCCTGGACTTCGTGGACGGGCTGCCGGGCATCCCGCCCTACCTGCGCGGCCCCTACCCGACCATGTACGTCAACCAGCCCTGGACGATCCGCCAGTACGCCGGGTTCTCCACGGCAGAGGAGTCCAACGCCTTCTACCGGCGCAACCTGGCCGCCGGACAGAAGGGGCTGTCGGTCGCCTTCGACCTGGCCACCCACCGCGGCTACGACTCCGACCACCCCCGTGTGGCGGGCGACGTCGGCATGGCGGGCGTGGCCATCGACTCCATCTACGACATGCGCCAGCTGTTCGACGGCATCCCGCTGGACAGGATGAGCGTGTCCATGACCATGAACGGCGCGGTGCTGCCGGTCCTGGCGCTGTACATCGTGGCCGCCGAGGAGCAGGGTGTGCCCCCGGAGAAGCTGTCCGGGACCATCCAGAACGACATCCTCAAGGAGTTCATGGTCCGCAACACCTACATCTACCCGCCGCAGCCGTCGATGCGGATCATCTCCGACATCTTCGCCTACACCTCGCGGCGGATGCCGCGCTTCAACTCGATCTCCATCTCCGGCTACCACATGCAGGAGGCCGGGGCCACGGCCGACCTGGAGCTGGCCTACACCCTGGCCGACGGGGTGGAGTACATCCGCGCCGGACAGCGGTCCGGGCTGGACGTGGACGCGTTCGCGCCGCGCCTGTCGTTCTTCTGGGCGATCGGCATGAACTTCTTCATGGAGGTCGCCAAGCTCCGCGCCGCCCGCCTGCTGTGGGCGCGCCTGGTCAGGGACCTGGGCGCGACCAGGGACAAGTCGCTGAGCCTGCGCACCCACTCCCAGACCTCGGGGTGGTCGCTCACCGCCCAGGACGTGTTCAACAACGTGGCCCGCACCTGCGTGGAGGCGATGGCCGCCACCCAGGGCCACACCCAGTCGCTGCACACCAACGCCCTGGACGAGGCGCTGGCCCTGCCCACCGACTTCTCCGCGCGCATCGCCCGCAACACCCAGCTGCTGCTCCAGCAGGAGTCCGGCACCACCCGCGTGGTGGACCCCTGGGGCGGCAGCTACTACGTGGAGCGGCTCACCCAGGAGCTGGCGGCCAAGGCGTGGGCGCACATCCAGGAGGTCGAGAAGGCCGGGGGCATGGCCGCCGCCATCGACGCGGGGCTGCCCAAGATGCGCATCGAGGAGGCCGCCGCCCGCACCCAGGCCCGCATCGACTCCGGCCGCCAGCCGGTGATCGGCGTCAACAAGTACCGCCCCGACACCGAGGACGAGATCGAGGTCCTCAAGGTCGACAACTCCCGGGTGCGCGCCCAGCAGCTGGAGAAGCTGCGCCGCCTGCGCGATGAGCGGGACGAGGCCCGGGTGCGCGCCGCGCTCGACGCGCTCACCGAGGCCGCCGGACGCGAGTCGAGGGCGGACGAGAGCCTGGACAACAACCTCCTGGCGGCGGCGGTCGACGCGGCCCGGGCCAAGGCCACCGTCGGCGAGATCTCCGACGCCATGGAGCGGGTCTTCTCCCGCCACTCCGGGCAGATCCGTACCATCCAGGGTGTGTACAGGGACGAGGCGTCGGGAAGCGCCGACACGGCGGGGCTCATGGAGCGCGTGGCCCGGCGGGTGGACGAGTTCACCGAGGCGGAGGGCCGCCGTCCCCGCATCCTGGTCGCCAAGATGGGCCAGGACGGGCACGACCGCGGCCAGAAGGTGATCGCGACCGCCTTCGCCGACCTGGGCTTCGACGTGGACGTCGGCCCGCTGTTCCAGACCCCGGCCGAGGTCGCCGCCCAGGCGGTGGAGGCCGACGTGCACGTGGTCGGGGTGTCCTCGCTCGCGGCCGGGCACCTCACGCTGGTCCCCGCCCTGCGCGAGGAGCTGGACGGACTCGGCCGCGAGGACATCATGATCGTGGTCGGCGGGGTCATCCCCCCGGCGGACTTCGCGCCGCTGAGGGAGGCGGGCGCGTCGGCGATCTTCCCGCCCGGGACGGTCATCGCCGACGCCGCAGTCGACCTGCTCGACCAGCTGGAGGAGCGGCTGGGCTAGGTCGGTGGACGGGAGCCCCCGCCGGGAGGCCCTGATGCCGGTGGCGCTCCCGACCGCCGGCAGTGCCGCCGGGAGCAGGACCACCGCCGCCGGGCGCACCGCGGAGGGGCCGGCCTCGACGGCCCCCCACCAGGGAGTGACCGTACGCGGCCCGAGAACCGGAACAAAAGGGGGAAAGCGTGGACGACCGGGGTGGCGCGCGGGGAACGCGCGGTTCGGGGCGGCGCCGCCCCGTGGACGTGGACGCCCTCGCCGAGGGGGTCCTGGGCGGGCACCGGCCCACGCTGGCGCGCGCGATCACGCTCGTGGAGTCCCGGCGCCCGGACCACGCCCGGGCGGCGCAGGAGCTGCTCGTCCGGATCCTGCCGCACACCGGCGAGGCCCACCGGGTCGGGATCACCGGCGTCCCCGGCGTCGGCAAGTCCACGTTCATCGACGCGCTGGGCACCAGCCTGACCGGGGCCGGGCACCGGGTGGCGGTACTCGCCGTGGACCCCTCCTCCACGCGCACCGGCGGCAGCATCCTGGGCGACAAGACACGGATGGCCCGCCTGGCGGTGGACCCGGACGCGTTCATCCGCCCCTCACCCACGGCGGGGACCCTGGGCGGGGTCGCCCGGGCCACCCGGGAGACCATGCTGCTCATGGAGGCGGCCGGGTTCGACGTGGTGCTCGTGGAGACCGTGGGTGTCGGCCAGTCCGAGGTCGCGGTGGCCGCCATGGTGGACTGCTTCCTCTTCCTCACGCTGGCCCGCACGGGCGACCAGCTCCAGGGCATCAAGAAGGGCGTGCTGGAGCTGGTGGACGTGGTCGCGGTCAACAAGGCCGACGGCCCGCACGCCGGCGACGCGCGCAAGGCGGCCCGCGAGCTGTCGCGGGCGCTGCGGCTGCTCCAGCCGGTCCACCCGGACTGGCGTCCGCCGGTGCTGACATGCAGCGGGATGACCGGTGAGGGGCTGGACGAGGTGTGGGACACCGTGGTGGAGCACCGCGCGGTGCTGGAGCGCGGCGGCGCCCTCGCCGAGCGCCGCAGCCACCAGGGGGTCAGCTGGATGTGGGACCAGGTCCGGGACCGGCTGATGGACACCTTCCTGCGCGACCCGGCGGTGGCGGAGCTCCTTCCGCGCATGGAGGCCGAGGTGCGCTCGGGAAGGACCACGGCCACCCTGGCCGCACGCACGCTGCTGGAATCCTTCACCCAGGGTGACCATTCCCCAGGTGGATGAACACATAGTAGCCGTGTCGTCCCTGATAGGGTCGATGTTCGATGAACACGTGTCCAGGGTGCGTTCCATGTCGTGAAATAACCCACGGTAAACGTGTCATACCGAGTACTCTTGGTGGGGTTCGTGCCCAGGAGGCGAAAATTTCTTCCGGTATGCCATTCCCGAACGGGCGGTTCGCTTATACCGTGTGTGTCCAACGACTTACCAGGTTCGCGGACGTGTAAGCGTTCTCCCCTCGTTGGTCCGGTTCTGTGGGAGTGGTGCCGGACCGGGCGGGCGCGGTCCGCCAGTCTGCGTATGGTTAAACGAAGGGACCCCTCACCATCTCAACGTGGGGCCGGGAGGAGTGAACGTGCACAGGCTTGGGCTGAGCACGCGGGTAGAGAGCCGCAGCGTCATCGTCGCGATCGAGGGGGAACTCGACATCGCGACCGCCGCCGACCTCCAGGAACACATCCAGTCCGCGATCAACGACCACGGTCCTTGGCTGATCCTGGACCTGTCCGGTCTGGACTTCATGGACTCGAGCGGTCTGAACGTCATCATCAACGCCTACAGGACCGTCCGCGAGCTGGGCGGATCGCTGGCGCTGGCCGCGCTGAACGAACGTGTCACCAAGGTCGTCCGCCTGGTCGGCCTGCACCGCCAGGTCCCGGTCCACCAGACCGTGGCCACCGCCGTGACCGCGATGGAGGCTCTGGAGGCCAAGCGCCAGGCCGGATAGCCTCCGGCGCATGAGCCGACTCCTCCCCCCGGGTTCCCTCGACCTCTCCTGGGACCACAACAGCCATTACCACGGCCACCTCCTCCGACACGTGCCCCCGCACTGCACCCGAGCGCTCGACGTCGGGTGCGGCGGCGGCCGGTTCGCCAGGGTCCTGGCCTCCCGGGGCATCACCGTCGACGCCGTCGATCCGGAGCCGCGGATCATCTCCGTGGCCCGCCGGTGGACGCCGTCGCGGCTGCCGGTCGAGTACCGCGTGGCCTCCCTGGAGGAGACGGACCCGGTTCCGGGGGGATACGGGTTCGTCAGCGCGGTCTCCAGCATCCACCACATGCCGTTCGGGCCCTCGCTCGAACGGATGGCCGCCGTCCTCGCCCCCGGCGGCACGCTGGCCGTCCTCGGCCTGTACCGCGAGGAGAGCGCGGCCGATGCCGCGACGAGTCTGGCCGCCCTGGGGCCGCAGTGGGCCGTCGGGGCCGGCATGGCCCTCGGACGCCTGCTCACCGGTGTGCCCGATCTCCACAGCGCGGGCCCCACGGCCGAGATGCCCGTGCGCGATCCGCGGATGAGCCTGCGTGAGATCGCGGCGCAGGCCGCCGGGCGCCTGCCCGGCGCCCGGCTGAGGCGGCTGCTGTTCTGGCGCTACTCCCTGGTGTACAGGCGCCCGGACTGACCCCGGACGGGAGCCGGACGCGCGTGGGCGGCGCTCAGGAACCGCCGCCACCGTCGCCTCCGCCGGAACCCCCGCCGTCGGAGCGGAGTACGAACGGCAGACCGGACAGTGGATCGGTGAGCGGGCCCAGGTACAGGACGTAGAAGACCCATGCCCGGGTCACCACGTCGCCGAGGGCACCGATGCCGAACACGATGCCGCCCGCCGCGACGAGCCCCTTGCGGTCGGTGGCCACCTTGGCGGTGAGGGCCAGCACGACGACCCCGATCACCACGTGGACGCCCTCGAGCAGCGAGGACAGGGTGTAGAAGACGAGGGAGAGATCGAACATCCGGGGTCTTTCCTGGGGATGACTGCATGTCGGACCCTGACGCCGGTCGGTTCTGCGTGTCGACACGGTCGCCGGCCGCCCGCCTGTGCGCCGTAGGACGACGGACTCGGCGCGGGAGTTCTCCACAGCGCGCCCTTCCCTGTGGAAAACCCTCGCTCCGGCGGGGAGTATGGGGAACGGCAGGACAGTCGGAGGTGACGCCGTGCTCGTGGTGGAACTGGACCGGATCGATGAGGGCATGATCGACCTGGTCGGCGGCAAGGCCGTCGGCCTGGGCGGGGTGATCGCCGCCGGGGAGCGCGTCCCGCCGGGATTTTGCGTGACCACCGAGGCCCACCGCTCCGGGACACTGCCGACCGGCGAGGTGGCCGCCGCCTACGAGGCCCTCGGCGGGGGGCGGGTGGCGGTGCGGTCCAGCGCCACCGCGGAGGACCTCCCGGACGCCTCCTTCGCCGGCCAGCAGGACACCTACCTCGACGTCGAGGGCACCGACGACCTCCTCAGGGCCGTCCGGCGGTGCTGGGACTCCCTGTGGACCGACCGCGCCGTCGCCTACCGGCGCGACCGGGGCATCGACGACGACGCGGCGCACATGGCCGTCGTCGTGCAGCGCATGGTCGAGCCGCGCGCGGCGGGCGTGCTGTTCACCGCCAACCCGGTCACCGGCACGCGGGGGGAGACCGTCGTGGACGCCGTCCCGGGCCTGGGCACCGCCGTGGTCGACGGCACGGTCCGGCCCGACCACTACGTCGTGGCCGCGGACGGTGCGACCGAGGGCCCCGGCGACGGGTGCCTGTCCCCGCGTGAGGTGGAGGCGCTGCGCGCGGCGGGGGAGCGGCTCCAGGACCACCTCGGTGCGCCGCAGGACATCGAGTGGGCCCTCGACCGGGACGGGACCCCCTGGTTCCTCCAGTCCCGGGCGATCACCACCCTCTTCCCCCTGCCTCCCCGGCACGACGACGGCCCCCGCGTCTACTTCGAGGGCGGGCACATGCAGGGCATGCTCCGCCCCTTCACCCCGATGGGCATGTCCGCGCTGAAGGCCGTCGCCGCCGCGTGGTTCGGCGCCCTGGGAGCCGACGTCGATCCCGACGGCGAGGGCGGCATGATGGTCGACGTGGGAGGCAGGTTCTACCTCGACCTGACCCCCCTCCTGCGCAACCGCTGGACCCGGGGCTCGATGCCGGACGGCATGGCCCTCTACGGTCCCCGGGCCTCGGCGGCCATGCGCTCCCTCCTGGACGACCCCCGCTTCGCTCCGCGCCACGGAGGGCGGATCGACCCGCGCGGGGCGGCGGGGGTAGCCGTGCGGGCGCTGCTGCTCGCCGGGGGCGTCATCGCCCGGGGCGCGGCCGCGCTCGCCGACCCCGACGACGCCAGGCGCCGCATGCTGCGGGCGGGGGAGTCGATGCGTCAGCGGGCCTCCCGTACCCCGGAGCACGTGGTCACGGCCCGGGACCGGCTGGACCACGCCACGGCCGTCCAGAGCCACGCGCTGACGCGGGGCCTGATCCCGATGATGGGGCCCCTGTACGTCGGCCTCCTCTCCGCCAGGGCACCCGACCTGCTGCTCCGGGGGATCGCGGAACCGGGCGAGGTCGCCGCCGTCCTCGGCGGGATGCCGCACAACGTCACCACCGAGATGGACCTCGCGCTGTGGCGGCTGGCGGTCGGGGCGCGCGAGCACCGGGACCTGCTGCGGGACACCCCTCCGGAGGAGCTGGCGGACCGGTACCGCGCGGGGACGCTCCCCGACATCGGCCTCGGCGGCTTCCTGGAGAGGTACGGGCACCGGGGCGCGGCCGAGATCGACGCCGGTGTGCCCCGCTGGTCGGAGGACCCCGCGCCCCTGTTCACGGCGCTCGCCAACTACCTGCGGGTGACCGACCCCGAGCAGGCGCCGGACCGCAGGTTCGCCCGCGCGGTGGCCGAGGCGGAGCGTGTGCGCGGCGAACTGGTCGGGCGCGCGATGGACACCCGCCCGGTCCGCGCGCGCCTGTCGGACTTCTTCTTCGGGCGTGCGCGCGCCCTGGCCGGGATGCGGGAGTATCCCAAGTTCGCCTGGCTGTACTCGATCGCCGAGACGCGCCGCCAGCTCCTCCTGGTCGGGGAGCGGATGGCCGGGGAGGGCCGGCTGGACCGGCCCGACGACATCATGTTCCTCCGGCTCCCGGAGGCGCGCGCACTGGTGGACGGAGCGGACCAGCGCGCGCTGGTCGCCGAGCGCCGCGCGGAGTACCTGCGCGAGCGGCGGCGCCGCCGGGTGCCCCCGCTCCTGTTGTCCGACGGCACCGACGTCGAGACGGCCCTGCCCGCCCTGCCCGCGGGCGGGGACGGGGAGTTCGTCGGCGTGCCCGCCTCGTCGGGGACCGCGACCGGCAGGGCCAGGGTGGTCCACGACCCGGCGGGGGCCTCGCTGGAGCCGGGGGAGATCCTGGTCGCGCAGACCACGGACCCCGGGTGGACGCCCCTGTTCATGACCGCCGGAGGGCTGGTGGTGGAGACCGGCTCGACCATGGCGCACGGGCCCACGGTCGCCCGGGAGTACGGCATTCCCGCCGTGATCTGCGTGCCCGGCGTCACCGAGCTGCTCCGTGACGGCCAGATGGTCACCATCGACGGCGGTGCCGGGACCATTCGTCTGGAGGAGCCGGGGGTGCCGGGGGACGCGGAGGCCCCGCGGGGTCCCGGGGAGACGCAGGCGCCGTAGGACCGCACCTGGTAGCCGGAGGCTACCCGGGACGGTCCGCGATCCTCACCAGGGTGGGCTCGGTGGAACTCGTCTCCAGAAGGACCGTGTGGCCGACGGTGTGGCCCCTCTGGCCGGGGCAGCGGACGCTGAGCGTGCGTTCGTGGGGAAGGCCCTCCATGCGGTAGGAGACCCGCACAGAGAACCAGCAGCCCCTCCTGCTGCTCTTGTCGACCGCCTCCACGGTCCCCCGAACCGTCGGTCCGGACGACAGGGCCGCCTCATTCCGCAGACGTTCCGCCAACAGGTGCCCCGGCCCCACCAGGACCAGCAGGCATCCCAGAACCACGGCCGCCTTCACCCGTATCTCCCTTGCCGGAGAATGCGGGCGCGCGGGGAGGGCCGCACGGTTGAGGGCCGCGTGGCGTGCGACCGCCCGCCAGGCCAGTGGCACAGCGGCCAGGAGCACGGCCGTTCCCGCCGCGAACCAGGTGAACGAGGGATCGAGGCGCACCATCTCCTCGGGAGCGGCGTTCAGGTACGGCCACGCGCAGAGCAAGGCGCCGGCACAGAGGCACAGTACGGCCGGAACCGCCCACCGAACGACCGGCAGGGCCGGGGCCTGCCTTCGCAGGCGGGCCCTGAGGGCGGGCGGGGTCCCGCTCCTGTACCAGGTGCGGACCAACAACCAGGACAGCGGTCCGCCCAGGGCGAGCCCGGAAAGCAGCGCAGGCGCCCAGGAGGCGTCGTGGCCTGCCAGAGCCGCATCGTGCGGGGATTCCGCCAGGTAGCGGACCTCCACGTCACGGGGATCGTGGCGGGGATCGTAGGTTCCGATGGCCGCGGTCTCCACCCGCTCGCCGTCGACGGTGAAAGCCACACGTGCCTCGCCCTCCACCACACCGGTGACCCGCGCCTCGGCGGTCCGGCCGCCCAGGGCGAAGGCCGCGTCCGCGACCAGCGGGTGGACCAGGGCGTTGAGGGCCATTCCGCCCATCGCCCCGAACAGGGCCAGTGCCATGGCCACGCTGGCCACCACCCAGGTCCAGATCCGGATGAGCTCGAAGTCCCAGGTCCGGGGACGGCGTTCGCCGCGCTCGGCCGGTCTGGTCCCCCAGGCGTCTGGACGGCGTCGCAGGTGGTGCCTCTTGCGTTTGCGTGTCACTGTCCCCCACGAGGTTCGTCCGAGATCCCGGTGAAAGGGCGCGGAGAGCCTGGGCCGGTGGTGTGTGCGGCTGTCCAGCCGGGAATCCGCGGATCACGCTAACGCAACCGATGGGCACGGACCGGTGCCGCCCCCTCACCCCGGCCACGGTCGGCGCGGGGGCGCGTGCGCGTGAGGCGGCGGACCTCACCACCACCTCGGGGTCACGTACCAACCCGGGGGGGTGGTTTGTCGTGTTTTGGGAGGCGTGTAACCTTAGCCTTGCCTTACTAAGCCAAGCCTTGCCGAACTTTGGCGGGATTCCCCTGTGTCTGGAGCCGTCGTGTCCCCACGTTTCCTCCCCCTGTTCTCCCTGGTCCCCCTCTCGGTCCTGGTCCTGGCCGGATGCTCGACGAAGACGGAGGCGGACACCACGGAACCGGCCGAGACCGTCACCGTCGAGGCCGAGAACGGTGAGGTCGAGATTCCCCGCGACCCCGGGACCGTGGTCGTCTTCGACAACGCCCAGCTCGACATCCTCGACGCCCTCGAAGTGGACGTCGCGGGCATCCCCTCCGCCGACGTCGTCCCGGAGCTCTTCGCCGACTACGCCGAGAGCGACGACGTGGCCAACGTCGGCTCCCTGTTCGAGCCGGACTTCGAGGCCGTGGCCGCTCTCGACCCCGACCTGATCATCAGCGGCGGGCGCAGTTCCGCCGTCACCGGAGAGCTCGCCGAGATCGCCCCCACCATCGACATGTCCCTCGACTCCGCCGACATCCTCGGCAGCATCTCCGAGCGCACCACCGCCTACGGTGAGATCTTCGACAGGGCCGAGGAGGCCGATGCCCTCGTCACCGAGTTCGAGAGCCGCGTCGAGGAGGTCGGCGCCAAGGTCGCCGAGTCGGGCGACGGCCTCGTCCTCATGTCCAACGCCGGTGAGATCAGCGCCTACGGCCCCGGCTCCCGCTTCGGCTTCTTCTACGACGTCCTCGGCCTGGAGCCCTCCATCGAGATCGTCAACGAGGAGGCCCGCCACGGCGAGGCCATGTCCTTCGAGGCCCTGGCCGAGGCCGACCCCGACTGGCTCTACGTGATCGACCGCGACAACGCCATCGGCACGGAGGGCGCCTCCCCGGCCGAGCAGGTGCTCGACAACGAGCTGGTCGACCGCACCACCGCGGCCCAGGAGGACCAGGTCCTCTACCTCGACTCCGCGGAGCTGTACCTGGTCGGCGGCATCCAGGCGCACCTCAACACCATCGACGACATCGACGCCGCCCTCTCCTGATCCGGTGACGTCCACGACCGCCGCCGCGCCCGGGGACCGGCGAAGCGCCCCCTCCCCGGGCGGGCGCACCCCGCGCTCCGTCCTCGTCCTCGCCGTGCTCACGGTCTCGGCCCTGTCCGTGGCCAGCCTGTTCACCGGTGCCGGGGACATCACCCCGGCCCGGCTCCTGAGCGACCCGGAGGCCCGTGGGCTGTTCCTGGTCAGCCGTGTCCCGCGCACCCTCGCCCTGCTGTTGGCCGGTGCCGCGGTGAGCGTCGCGGGCCTGATCATGCAGATGCTCACCCAGAACCGCTTCGTGGAGCCCTCCACCGCGGGCACGGTGCAGTCGGCGGCCCTCGGCATCCTGCTGGTCACCCTCTTCTTCCCGGGTGCGCCGCTGCCCGTGAAGATGACCGTGGCCTGCGTCGCCGCGCTCGCCGGTACCGCCCTGTTCCTCGGCGTGCTCCGACGCGTCGCCCTGAGGTCCTCGCTGGTCGTCCCCCTGGTCGGCATCATGCTCGGCGCGGTGATCAGTTCGGTCACCACCTTCGTCGCGCTGCGCCACGACCTCCTCCAGACCCTGGGCGTCTGGCAGTCCGGAGACTTCTCCGGGGTCATGCGGGGCCGCTACGAACAACTGTGGCTGGTCGGCCTCCTCGCCCTGACCGCCTATCTCATCGCCGACCGCCTGACCGTGGCCGGGCTGGGCCGCGACATCGCCCGCAGCCTCGGTCTGAACCACCGCACCGTCATGGCGGCGGGCGTCGGCATCGTCGCCGTCGTCAGCGGCGTGGTGGTGTCCGTCGTCGGGAGCCTGCCCTTCCTCGGCCTCATCGTTCCCAACCTGGTCAGCATGGCGGTCGGAGACCACGTCCGCAGGGGGGTTCCCTGGGTCTGCCTGCTCGGCGGTGGCGTCCTCGTGTTCTGCGACATCCTCTCCCGGACCATCCGCGCGCCCTTCGAGATCCCCGTCGGCAGCGTCCTGGGCGTCGTGGGCGCGGCGGTGTTCCTGTTCATGCTCTTGCGGAGGAGTCCACATGCCGGTCGCTGAACGCTCCGCCGCCCCCGTCCGCGGTGCCGCCCCCGCCCGCCGTCTCCCGGTCTGGGCGAGGATCGCGCTGCTGGCCGCGGCCGCCGCCGGGTGCACGGTCGCCTATCTGACCCACGGGGTGACCGGTGACGTCGCCTACGTGGTCGAGCGCCGCTCCGCCGTCGTCCTCACCATGTTCGTGGTGGCCTTCGCGGGCGCGGTCTCCACGGTCCTGTTCCACACTGTCACGGACAACCGCATCCTCACCCCCTCCATCATGGGGATGGAGTCCCTGTTCGTCCTGGTGCAGACGTGCCTGGTCTTCGTGTTCGGCGTCGCGGGCCTGAGCGCGCTGCCGCCGGTGGCGGCGTTCCTGGCGCAGACCGCCCTGATGGTGCTCTTCGCGCTGCTCCTGTTCAGACGCCTGTTCACCGACGGGTTCGGCGGCCTGCACCTGATGCTGCTGGTCGGCATCGTCCTGGGCGTGCTGTTCACCAGCCTCTCCCAGCTCATGCAGCGGCTGCTCGACCCGAACGAGTTCACCGCACTGCAGGGCCGCCTGTTCGCCCGGCTGACGCGCGCCGACCCCGACCTGCTGCCCTGGGTCGCGGTCGTCGTCGTGCTCGTGGGCGTCCTGGTGTGGCGCCGGCACCGGCTGTTGGACGTGCTCGCGCTGGGCCGGGACACCTCCGTGAGCCTGGGGGTGGACCACACCCGCGCGGCCGTCCGGATCCTGGTGGCCGTCGCCCTGCTCACCGCGGTGTCCACCGCGCTGGTCGGGCCGATGACCTTCTTCGGCTTCATGGCCGCGACCCTCGCCTACCAGGTCACCGGCCGCCACGAGCACCGGTACGTCCTTCCGGTGGCCTTCCTCGTGGGCCTGTGCGCCCTGGTCGGCGGACAGTTCGTCCTCGAACACCTCCTCGGGCACGCGGGCACGCTCAGCGTCGTCATCGAGTTCACCGGGGGCGCCCTGTTCCTGTACTTCCTGATGCGAAAGGCCGCGCGTTGATCGAACTGACCGACCTCACCAAGGCCTACGGGGCCGAGACCGTCCTGCGGGACGTGTGCCTGCGGATCGAGCGAGGCGGCGTCACCTCGATCATCGGGCCCAACGGCGCGGGCAAGTCCACGATGCTCACCATCATCGGCCGCCTGCTCCGGGCCGACGGGGGACGTGTGACCGTCGACGGGGATGACGTGGCCTCGGCGCCCGGCCGGGACATGGCCCGGAAGCTGTCGATCCTGCGCCAGGAGAACCGGTTCACCACCCGGCTGACCGTGCGCGACCTGGTCCGCTTCGGCCGCTACCCGCACTCGCGGGGGCGGCTGACCGCCGAGTGCCACGCGCAGGTCGAGGCGGCCCTGGGGTTCCTGGACCTGGTCCCGCTCGCCGACCGGTTCCTGGACGAGCTGTCCGGCGGCCAGCGCCAGCGCGCGTACGTGGCGATGGTGCTGTGCCAGGACACCGACTACGTACTGCTCGACGAGCCGCTGAACAACCTCGACATGAAGCACGCCGTGTCGATGATGCGGCAGATCCGCCGGGCCGCCGACGCGCTCGGCCGGACCATCGTGATCGTCATCCACGACATCAACTTCGCCTCGGCCTACTCCGACCGGATCGTGGCCATGCGCGACGGCCGGGTCGTCCACACCGGTACTCCGGAGGAGATCATGACGCCCGAGGTGCTCGGTGACGTGTTCGACCTGGACGTGCGGGTCGAGGAGATCGCGGGATCCCGGATCGGCGTCTACTACCGATGACCCGCGGGGGAGGCCGGGTCCGGGAACTCTGTGGCCGCAGCCGTCCCGAACCCTCGGGCGCCGGTCGGGGAGAGGGCTGACCGCGCCGTCCCGTATCCCCTGGCGGTGCACGCGGCGTTGCGCCAGGGTGGTGGGGTGCGTAACATCTCCTCGAATCGGTTCGACGAGGGACGGGACGGCACGGTGCGGATCTCCGATGTGGCCCGGCACGCCGGTGTGTCGCCGAGCACGGTCTCCTACGTCCTCAGCGGCAAGCGGTCGATCTCCGAGTCCACCAGGCGCCGGGTGCGCGAGAGCATCGAGGCCCTCGGCTACCAGCCGCACGCGGGCGCGCGCTCCCTGGCCAGCCGCCGCAGCAACGTGATCGCCCTGGTCATCCCGCTGCGCGAGGACGTGCACGTCCCCGTCGCCATGCGCTTCGCCGTCTCCGTCGTCACCGCCGCCCGCGCGCACGACCACGACGTCCTCCTGCTCACCCAGGGCGAGGGGCCCGACGGACTGCGCAGGGTCGCCGGCAGCGCCATGGTGGACGGCGTCATCGTCATGGACGTGGAGGCCGACGACGCGCGCGTGCCCGTTCTGCGCGGACTGGACCTGCCCTCGGTCCTCATCGGCGTCCCCGAGGACACCGAGGGCCTGACCTGCGTGGACCTGGACTTCGCCGCCGCGGGCGCGGCCTGCGTGCACCACCTCGCCGACCTCGGCCACACCGACATCGCCTTCGTCGGCCAGCCGCCCTCGGTCTACGAGCGGCGGACCGGGTTCGCCGAGCGCACCGTCACCGGCTTCGAGCTCGCGGCCGCCGAGCGCGGCGTCCGCGCCACCCTGCGCCCCTGCTCGCCGGACACCGCGCGCGGTGTCGCGGAGGAGCTCCTGCGCGAACGGCCCGCAACCACCGGCCTCATCGTGCACAACGAGCCCTCGGTCGGTCCCTTGCTCGACGCCTTCGCCGAGCACGGCCGCACTCCCCCCGCGCTGTCCGTGGCCGCCATCGGCCCCGTTCCTCCCGGGGGACCGCCGCTGACCTCGGTGGACCTGCCCGCCGAGGAGGTCGGAGCCCGTGCGGTCGGCCTGCTCATGGACAAGATCGACGGCCCCGCGCACCCCGGGGTCACCCTGCTGGAGCCGAGGCTGACCGCCCGGGAGAGCACCGCCTCCCCGGTCTGATCCAGGACTTCGGAACCCGGCGGCCCGAGCGGCGCCCCGTGTGGCGGCGGCCTCGCCTTGTCGCGGAAGGAACGCTCGTTCTACGTTGGTGCCATGGTTCGAATGTCCCAGGAGCACCTGGACGCGCGCCGTCGGCAGATTCTGGACGCCGCACGGCGCTGTTTCGTCCGCAACGGCTTCCACGCCACGTCCATGCAGGACCTGCTGGCGGAGGCCCGTCTGTCGGCGGGCGCGGTCTACCGCTACTTCAGCGGCAAGGAGGCCATCATCGGGGCGATCGCCTCCGAGGCCCTCGCCGAGGTCACGGAGGCGTTCACGGCTCGGGACGGCGCGCGTCCCCCGGACCTGGACGACCTCGTCGACCTCGTACTGCGTGGTGACGGGCCCTCGCTGGCGGTGTCACGGGAATCGGCCGGACTGCTCGTCCAGATCTGGGCGGAGGCCCTGCGGTCACCGTCCCTGGCGACACGGTTGCAGGAGGTCATGGACGAGGTGCGCGCCCTGATCAGCCGTATGGCGGCCCGGCACCAGGAGCAGGGGCGGCTCTCCTCCGACGTTCCACCGGAGAGTGTGGCCGACTCCCTGATCGCCTTCGTCGACGGCTTCGTGGTCCGGCGCGCGGTCTACGGCGACGCCGACCCGACGGCGTTCCGGGACGGGCTGAGGGCTCTGATGGGCGCCCCGCCCCGCCGGTGAAACTCAGAGAATGAACGTTCGCTCTTGAAGGGGCGGCGCCTTCGTGCTCATATTGAGAGAACGAACGTTCGTTCTTGAAGGTTGCCTTGAGTACCGACGACGACGTCCTCATCGTGGGTGCGGGCCCCACCGGGCTGGTGCTGGCCAGCGAGCTGGCCCGGCGCGGGGTGGTCCCCCGCGTCGTCGACGCGGGTCCCCCGGACATGCGCGAGAGCAGGGCCGTGGCGGTCGTCGCCCGGTCACTGGAGATGCTGGACGACATCGGACTGGCCGAGGCCGCCGTCGAGCGGGGCCTGCCCCTGCGTCGCCTGTCCTTCCACCAGGGGGGCACCACCCTGGCCGACCTGGACCTGTCGGCCCTGGACTCGCCGTTCCCGATGGACCTGTGCATCCCGCAGTGGCGAACGGTCGGGCTGCTGCGGGAGCGGGCCGAGGAGCTGGGCGTCTCCGTCGAATGGAACACGCGCCTGGCCTCCCGCCAAGCCGACGGGGACGGCGTCACCGCGGAGCTCGTCCACGGGGACGGCCGCGTCGAGCACCACACGGCGCGGTGGCTGGTCGGGTGCGACGGAGCGCACAGCACCGTGCGCCGCACGGCGGGCTTCGGCTGGGAGACCGCCGACCTGCACCGGGGCTTCATCCTCGGCGACGTGGCGGCCGACTGGGACCTGGAGAGGGACCGCTTCCACGCGTTCTTCGGCCCGGGCGGCATCCTGGCCGTCTTCCCGATGGTCGGCGGCCACTGGCGCATCCTGGCCAACACACCCGACGACAACCCGCCCGGGGACCCCGGCCTGAGCGACCACGCCGCCTACGTCGGTCGGCGCACTCCGCTGGACCCGCGCCTTCGCGACCTGCGGTGGAGTTCGGCGTTCGTGGTGCGCGAGGGGCTCGCCGACCGGTTCAGGCACGGCCGGGTGCTGCTCGCGGGCGACGCGGCGCACAGCCACAGCCCGATCGGGGGCCAGGGCATGAACACGGGAATGCAGGACGCCTACAACCTGGACTGGAAACTCGCACTGGTGGCCACCGGCCGTGCCACCCCCTCCCTGCTGGACAGCTTCGAGGAGGAACGGCGGCCCGTGGCCCGGGCCGTGGTCGAGGCCACGTCCACCGCCACCCGTGTCGCCACCGCGAGGAACCCCGCACTACGCCGGGCGCGCCACCACGCGCTGCGTCTGCTGGGACGGTCCAACCCCGCCCAGCGGCGACTGTCGAACACTCTGGGGGAACACCTGGTCAACTACCGCGACAGCGCGCTCGTCTCCGAGAGATGGGACGGATCGGGGCCCCGGCGTGGAGCGACGGTTCCGGCGCCGGGCCCGGGGCCGGGGAGGTGGTCCGGGACGCCTACCTCGAAACCCGCACGGGCATCAGGGCGCTCCGGCACGTCTACCGGGGCCCCGGGCACCACCTGGTGCTGTTCGCCGCCGACGTGGCCGACCCCGCCACCCTGGCCTCCTGGGCGGCCGCCGGCCGCGAGGCCATGGACGGGTACGGGGAGGTCCACGTCGTGACACGCGGCCACCTGCCGGCGGAGCCCGTCGACGGGGTCATGGCGGACATGCGCAGCGAGGCCCACCACCGGTACGGAGTGCGCCGACCCAGCCTGTACCTCGTCCGGCCGGACAAGTACGTCGCCCACCGGGGCGACAGCATCGATCCCGCACCCGTACGGGACTGCTTCCGCGCGGCTGGCGGGCCGGTAGCGCGGGGCCCGTCCGGGGAAGCGCCCGGACATCCCGACCGCGCGGGGGCTCCGACGTGCCCGTTCGTGCGGACCGGCCCCGGCCGGGGGCCGCGGGGACCGCGTCGGAACACACTCGGAAACGATTCCTCCGACGCGGAATACCGACCCGGCCCCTCCCGTTGTACGGGGTGCTGGACGGTGCGGTAGCAAGTGTCCCCCGGGCTCCACACATAGCCTTCACGGAATACCGCGCCCGCAAGGGCGGCAGGAGCCGTGTTGTGCCCCGCGCCGTGAGGCGACCGCCGCATCGGTCCAGCACACGTGACGGCCCCGCCGGGCAGCAGCCCGGCGGGGCCGTTCCACGTCCGGTGCCCGGAGGGGATCAGTGCTGCCTGGCCCTCTGCACGGCCTCGGCCAGCTCCTCCTTGTTCATCTTGGAGCGGTCCTTGATGCCCAGCTCCTGGGCCTCCTCGTAGAGCTCCCGCTGCTTGGGGACCCTTCCCCCGAGGTCGAAGCGCTTGAGCTCCTGCTCGCGCCGCTCCCAGAACGCCTTACCCAGCTCCTGGGCGCGCTTCTCGCTCACGGCCTCCCTGAGGCCGGGCAGGACGTCGCTCTCCTCCTCCTCGACGTGGTGTTTGACCGCGTCGACGAACTTCTTGCACCGCTTCTCGAACTCCTTGCTGTTCGGGTCGCAGTCCTTCAGCTTCTGGAGCAGCTCCTCGGCCTCCTGGTGCTCCTCCGTGCCGTGGTGGACCTCCGGCCCCTCACCGGCGGCCTTGGCGGCGGCCGGGTACACCTCGTCCTCCTCGGCACGGCTGTGCGCGGTGAGGATCGCCTCGATCTCCTCCAGCAGGCGCGGCCGCTGGTCGGGCTCGGACTGGAGCCGGTCGAACAGCTCCTCCATCGTCCGGTGGTCCTTCATGATCAGGGTGACGGCGTCCTCGGCCATGTTCGCCTCCGTTTCGGTGGTGTCACTGCGACCATCGCCACTACCCACGGGCCCGGTGTTCAGACGTCGGCCCGACCGGCCACCGCTTCCCCGACTTCTCCGACCCGGGCCTGGTCCGGGCCGTGTCCCGGTCCTCGCACACGCCCGGGACACGGCGCCGGGCCGCCCGCCGGGCGGCCCAGCGCTCCGGGGCGGGAGCCCCGGCACGGGTCAGCGCACGCCGAAGAGGTGGTCCAGGGCGAGCTGGTCCAGGCGCTCGAAGTGGTAGCCGCGCTCGCCCACCTGCTCCAGATCGATCTCCTCGGCGAGCAGGTCGGACAGGGACTCGCCCTCGCCCAGCGTGGTCTGGGACAGCTCGGGCACGCGCGACGCCTTGAGCGCCTCCGCCACCTCGGGGTCGGCGCGGAAGGCCTTGGCCTTCTCCTTCAGGATCAGGTAGTTGCGCATGCACGCGGACGCCGACTCCCACACGCCGCTCATGTCCTCGGTCCGCGGCGGCTTGAAGTCGAAGTGCCGGGGGCCGTCGTAGCCCGCGCTCTCCAGCAGGTCGACCAGGAAGAACGCCTCCTTGACGTCGCCGGCGCCAAAGCGCAGGTCCTGGTCGTACTTCACCCCGCGCTGCCCGTTGAGGTCGATGTGGAACAGCTTGCCCGACCACAGCGCCTGCGCGACGCCGTGCGCGAAGTTCAGCCCGGCCATCTGCTCGTGGCCGACCTCCGGGTTGACCCCGACCATCTCGGGGTGCTCCAGCTCGTTGATGAAGGCCAGGGCGTGCCCGACCGTCGGCAGCAGCACGTCGCCGCGCGGCTCGTTGGGCTTGGGCTCGATGGCGAACCGCAGGTCGTAGCCCTGCTCGCGCACGTAGCCGCACAGGATGTCGAAGGCCTCGCGCAGCCGGTCCAGGGCGGCGGCGTCGTTCTTGCCGGCCTCGGTCTCGGCGCCGTCCTGGCCGCCCCAGCACACGTACGTCCTCGCGCCCATCGACACCGCCAGGTCGATGTTGCGGATGACCTTGCGGATGGCGTAGCGGCGCACGTCGCGGCTGTTGGAGGTGAACCCGCCGTCGCGGAACACCGGGTGCGTGAACAGGTTGGTGGTCACCATCGGCACGGCGAGGCCGGTCTCGTCCAGGGAGGTCCGGAACCGCTTGAGGATGGCCTCGCGGTCGGTGTCCGAGCTGCCGGGCGGGATGAGGTCGTCGTCGTGGAAGGTGATCCCGTACGCGCCGAGGTCGGCGAGGCGGCGCACCGCGTCCGCCCCGTCGAGCGGGGGCCGCACGGGGTCGCCGAAGGTGTTCACCCCGCGCCATCCCACGGTCCACAGGCCGAAGGTGAACCTGTCCGCGGGCACAGGCCGGTAGTCGTTCATGATCGTGTCTCCTGAGGTAGGCGCGGGACTCCGCATTAGTTTGTCTAGTTTCCCAACTAATTGTCAACGGGGTGGCCGCGCAGGACCGCGACCCCGCCTCCGGACAGGGCCATCCCCTCCGCCGAGGCGCCCGACACCAGGTCGCGCGCTCCCGAGTCCAGCCCGAACCGCGCCGGATCGATCCGTCGCGGCCGGTTGTCGTGGTTGGTGACGAACACCCAGGCCCCGTCCCGGTCCACGCGCCGCACCACGTCCAGCCCCGGCTCGGGGAAGGGGCCCGTCCCCGCCGCCTCCGCCAGCAGCCGGGCCAGTCCCCGGTCCGTCAGCCGCGCCGACAGGTACCAGGCCTCGCCCGCGCCGTGGCGCCGCCGGGTCGCCGCCGGGAGTCCGTCCAGCGGTCCGCCCGCGTAGTGCGCCACCGCCTCGGCCCCCGCCAGGTGGACGTGCTCGCTCCACAGCGTCACCTCCTCCCGTACCGAACCGAGGTCCATGCCCACCGACTCACCGGGCGGCAGCGGGTACACCTCCTCCACCCGCACTCCCAGAAGGTCCCTCAGCGCGCCCGGGTAACCGCCGGTGCGCACGGTCCCGTCCGGGTCGGCGACCCCGCTCAGGAAGGTCACCACCAGGGTCCCGCCGTCCTCGGTGTAGCGGGCCAGCCGCTCGGCCGCGGCGTCCGACAGCAGGTACAGCGCGGGCACCACCAGCAGCGGAACCCGGGGCAGGTCCCGGTCGGGGCGCACCATGTCCACCGTGCGTCCCGACCGCCACAGGACCCGGTGCGCCTGGCGCACCGCCTCCAGGTAGTCCACGTCCCGAGAGGGCAGCGACGGACTGCCCAGCGCCCACCACGACTCCGGATCCCAGGTGAGGGCCGCGTCGGCCACCACGTCGGCGTCGCGGACCTCCGCCACCCGGGGCAGGAGGCGCCCCAGCTCGCACACCTCGCGGAACACCCGCGAGTCCGGCCCGGCGTGCGGCACCATCCCCGAGTGCCACTGCTCGGCGCCGCCCCGCGAGGCCCGCCACTGGAAGAACATCGCCCCCCGCGAGCCCCGGGCCACGTGCGCCAGGCTGTGCCGCACGGTCTCGCCGGGGGCCTTGGGCCGTGTGGCCTCACCGGTGTAGGTCACCCCGGCCGCCTGCTCCATCAGCACCCACGGACGCCCCGGGCCGGGCACCCGCTCCGCCCACGAGCGCGCCAGGTCGGCGGCGAAGGCGGTCTGCTCGGCTCCGCCCGCTCCCGTGCGGTCCGGGTAGTCGTCCACGGCGACCAGGTCCACGTGCTCGGCCCACCGCCACGGGTCCACCGGGACCCAGTCGCCGAACGCCAGGTTGGTCGTGACCGGCACGTCCGGGCGCGCGGCGCGCAGCACGCCGCTCTGGGAGAGGAAGTGGTCGAGCATCGCGTCGGACAGGAACCGGCGAAAGTCCAGTACCTGAGCCGGGTTGGGCAGGTACTGGGTGGCGCGCGGCGGCTGGACCTGCTCCCACTCCGAGTAGTGCTGGCTCCAGAACGCCGTCGTCCACGCCGTGTTGAGCCGGTCCAGGTCGCCGTGGCGCCCGCGCAGCCACTCGCGGAAGGCCCGTGCGGTGTGCTCGGAGTGGGACCAGGTCCCGTACTCGTTGTGCACGTGCCACATCCGCAGCGCCGGGTGGGAGGCGTACCGCTCGGCCAGGGCCCGGGCGATCCGGACGGAGGCCTCCCGGTAGGCCGGGGCGCACACGTCATAGGTGTCGCGGCTGCCGTGGGTGAGCCTGGTGCCGTCGGCGGTCACCGGCATCGCGTCGGGGTGGGCGAGGCCGAACCACGGAGGGGGAGAGGCGGTCGGGGTGGCCAGCGCGACCCCGACCCCGTTGTCGGCCAGCCGGTCCATCACCCGGTCCAGCCAGCCGAAACGGTACTCGCCCTCCCTCGGTTCGAGGAGGGACCAGGAGAAGACGCCGACCGTCACGAGGTTGACCCCGGCGCGGTGCATCAGCTCCACGTCCTCCGTCTGGACCTCCTCCGGCCACTGTTCCGGGTTGTAGTCGCCGCCGAACCAGAGCGGAGAGGACATGGGGACTCCTTCTAGTTTGGTGTGTGCGCCAACAAAGTAGGGCGAAAACCTTTTCGGCGACACCCCCCACGCGAGGAGCACACATGCCCGAAGCACGACAGGTCCGCACCCGCCACCCCGTCGGGGACTGGGAGGACGCGCTGGTCACCGGCAACGGGCGCCAGGGGGCGCTCGTGCACTCCACGGCCGACAGGCTCCGCCTCACCCTCGGACACGAGAGGCTCTTCCTTCCCGTCACCGAGTCGCTGCCCGCCCCCGGGACCGCGCGCCTCCTGCCCGAACTGCGGGAACTCCTGCGCCGGGGCCGCTCCCGTGCCGCGGCCGAGCGGATCGTGGCGGCGGCCGCCGAGGAGCACCCGGGCTACGCCGACACCCGGTGGATCGACCCCCTGGTGGGGGCCGCCGTACTCTCCCTCACGCCACTCGACCCCCGAGGCGGGCCGGTCACGCGCACCTGCGACCTGGACTCGGGGCTGGTCACCGAGGAGCTGCCGGACGGGACCGTGCACCGGGTCTTCGCCTCCCGGGCCGACGACGCGGTGGTCGCCGAGACCGTCTCGCCGGCCGGCCTGGACGGACGGCTGCGGCTCACCCCGCTGGAGGAGCGCCCCCCGGTCCGGCTCGCGGTGGACTCCGGGGCCGCCCCCGACCTGCTCACCCTGCGGGTGGGCTTTCCCGACCGGCCCCCCGGCACCCTGGCCGGGTACACGGTGACCTGCGCCGTCACCGCGGAGGGAGGGCGGGTCCGGGCCGACGGCGCCGGACTGGAGCTCCGGGGGGTCGCGAGGCTCCGGCTCGTGGCCCGCGTGCGGGTGGACGCCCCCGGAGCGGAGGACGGTCCCGCGGCCCGGGGAGAGGCGGACCGAGCGGCCCCGGACACCTCCGGGCGTGCGGGCGCACCCCGGCCGGAACCCGGTGTCCCGGGGACGCCGGGAGGCCCGGTGCCGGGGGCTCCCTCCGGCGGAGCCGCCTCCGGGACCGCCTTCGACGGCATGCTCGACCGCCACCGGGCGGTGCACGGCGAGCTCATGTCCCGGTTCCGGCTGGAGCTGGACGGCGGCTCCGGAGGGCCCGCCCGCGACGCCCTGGGCGAGGACCTCCTGGCGGCCGGGCCCACCCCCGGCCTGGTCGCCCGGCTGGTCGACGCCGGACGGTACGCGATCGTCTCCAGCTGCGGCGACCTGCCGCCCACCCTCCAGGGGGTGTGGAGCGGCACCTACGACCCCCCGTGGAGGTCGGGGTACACCTTCGACGGCAACCTGCCCTCCGCCGTCGCGGCGCTGCACGCCACCGGCACGCCCGAGCTGATGGGCGGCCTGTTCGACCTGCTCGACGGCATGGCCGGGGACCTCGCCGAGAACGCCCGGAGGCTCTACGGCTGCCGGGGCGCCCTGCTTCCCCCGCACGCCTCCACCTCCGGGCGGCACAACCACTTCGGCCCCGAGTGGTGCCTGACCTGCTGGACCGCCGGCGCGGCGTGGATGTCCCGCCTGTACTGGGACCACTACTCCCACACCCGCGACCGCGTGTTCCTGCGCGAGCGCGCCCTGCCCTTCCTCACCGCCGCCGCCGAGTTCCACGAGGACTTCCTCACCGACGGGGGCTTCTCCCCCTCCTACTCGCCCGAGAACACCCCGGGCGACGGCGACGGGCAGGCCGCCGTCAACGCCACCATGGACGTGGCCGCCGTGCGCGACCTGGTCCGCAACCTGGTGCGGGCGCACCGCGTCCTGGGTGAGCCCGGCGCCCGCCGCTGGACCCGGCTGGGCGCGCGGCTGCCCGGCTACCGGATCGCCGGGGGCGGTGAACTCGCCGAGTGGGCGGGTCCGGCCGGACCGCTCCGGCAGACCGAGCGGCACGGCCACCGGCACGCCTCCCACCTCTATCCGCTCTGGTACGAGCCCGACCCCGCGTTCGCCTCGCCCCGGCTGCGCACGGCGGCGATCACCGCCGTACGCGCCCGCCTGGACTGGTGGCGCGGCCAGGAGTCCGACGAGATGGCCTTCGGCCTGGTCCAACTGGGCCTGGCGGCGGCCAACCTCGGCCTGGCCGCCGAGGCGCACGAGACCCTGGCGCTGCTGTCCACCCGCTACTGGCGGCCCACCCTGGTGCCCACCCACAACCGGGGCAGCCTGTTCAACGTGGACATCGGGGGCGGCTTTCCGGCGGTCGTGGCGGCGACGCTGGCCGGATCCGCGGAGGGGCGCCTGGACCTGCTGCCCGCCCTGCCGCGGGAGTGGTCCTCGGGCCGGGTGGAGGGGCTGCGTGCGCGCGGCGGGGTCGTCGTGGAGCTCCTGGAGTGGTCCGGCGGCCGGGGGACGGCGCGGCTGGGGTCGGTGGAGCCCCGCCGGACGCTGGTCGGGCTGCCCGACGGGACGCGGCGGCGGGTGTCCCTGGCGCCGGACCGGGCGGTGTCCCTGCAATTCCGACTGGTTACCGATGAGTAGTCGAAGCGCTTCGAAATTTCTTGTCCAACACCCCTTGCCGCGTAGTTAGTCGGCTACCCAGACTAATGGGGAATTCGTGTCCGCCCCGGGAACCGGATTTCCCGGGGCGGGCGTACCCCCCCGATTCCCCCAAGGAGCCCGCACATGCCTCCCGAACGACAACGGCCCTCCAGACGCGGGCGGAGGTGGTCCGCGCTCGTCCTCGCGGCCACCACGGCGCTGGCCGCCTCCACCGTCGCCCTCACGGCCACGGCCGGCGCCGCACCCGCCGAGCCGTCGGCCGCGCAGAGCGCCTACGAGTGGGACAACGTCCGGATCAACGGTGGCGGCTTCGTCCCCGGCATCGTCTTCAACGAGACCGAGCCCGACCTCGCCTACGCCCGCACCGACATCGGCGGCGCCTACCGCTGGAACCCCGGCACCGAGCGCTGGATCCCCCTGCTGGACTGGGTCGGCTGGGACGACTGGGGCTACACGGGCGTCGTCAGCATCGCCACCGACCCCGTCGACCCCGATCGCGTGTACGCGGCCGTGGGCACCTACACCAACGACTGGGACCCCAACAACGGGGCCATCCTGCGCTCCGACGACCGGGGCGAGACCTGGGACGTCGCCGAGCTGCCCTTCAAGCTCGGCGGCAACATGCCCGGCCGCGGCCTCGGGGAGCGCCTGGCCGTCGACCCGAACGACAACAGCGTCGTCTACTTCGGCGCGCGCGGCGGCCACGGCCTGTGGCGCAGCACCGACCACGGCGCCACCTGGTCCGAGGTGGAGGCCTTCCCCAACCCCGGCGACTACGTCCAGGACCCGGCCGACGAGACCGGCATGATGTCCGACATCACCGGCGTGACCTGGGTGGACTTCGACCCCCGCACCGGCGGGGAGGGCTCGGCCACGCAGGACGTCTACGTCGGCGTCGCCGACCTGGAGAACCCGGTCTACCGCAGCCAGGACGGCGGCCGGACCTGGGAGCCCGTCCCGGACGCGCCCACCGGCCACCTGCCCGCGCACTCGGTCGTGGACCACGAGGGCGGCCAGCTCTACGTGGCCACCACCAGCACCCCCGGCCCCTACGACGGCGACTCCGGCGACGTGTGGCGCATGGACCTGGCGACGGGGGAGTGGACCAACATCAGCCCCGTCCCCTCCGGTTCCGAGGACAACTACTTCGGCTACGGCGGCCTGACCATCGACCGGCAGAACCCGGACACCCTGATGGTCGCCACCCAGATCTCCTGGTGGCCCGACATCCAGATCTACCGCAGCACCGACCGCGGCGAGACCTGGACCCAGGCGTGGGAGTACAGCTCCTACCCCGAGCGCGCCAAGCGCTACGAGATGGACATCTCCGCCGCGCCCTGGCTGGACTTCGGCGGCGGCGGGACACCCCCCGAGACCCAGCCCAAGCTCGGCTGGATGACCCAGGCGATGGCGATCGACCCGTTCGACTCCGACCGCTTCATGTACGGCACGGGCGCCACCATCTACGGCAGCGACAACCTCACCAACTGGGACGCGGACACCACCTTCGACATCGAGGTCAAGGTGCAGGGCCTGGAGGAGACGGCGGTCAACGACCTGATCAGCCCGCCCGAGGGCGCACCCCTGCACTCGGCGCTGCTGGACGTCGGCGGCTTCACCCACCAGGACCTGGACACCGTCCCCGACCGGATGTACCAGCAGCCCTACTGGGGCCACGGGAGCAGCCTGGACTTCGCCGAGCTGGCGCCGGCGACCATCGCACGGGTCGGCGGCAGCGACGAGGAGGCCGCCATCGGCCTGTCCACCGACGGCGGCGACAGCTGGTGGGCCGGACAGGAGCCCGCCGGGGTGAGCGGCGGCGGAACGGTCGCGGTGGGCGCCGACGGCTCGTCCGTCGTGTGGAGCCCCGAGGGCACCGGCGTCCACGTCTCCACCACCACGGGTTCCTCGTGGACCGCCTCCACCGGTGTTCCCGACGGCGCGCGGGTGGAGGCCGACCGGGTGGACCCGGACGTGTTCTACGCGGTCTCCGGAGGCACGTTCTACACCAGCACCGACGGCGGGGCCACCTTCACGGCGGGCTTCGACGGGCTCCCGGCCGAGGGCAACATCCGCTTCGGCGCGGTGCCCGGCCACACCGGAGACGTGTGGGTCGCCGGAGGCACCGGTGACCACTACGGCATGTGGCGGTCCACGGACGCCGGGGCCACCTTCGAGCGGATCGGGGCCGTGGACGAGGGCGACGCGGTCGGCTTCGGCGCGCCCGCGCCGGGCGCCGACTACCCGGCGGTCTACACCAGCTCGAAGATCGACGGCGTGCGCGGGATCTTCCGCTCCGACGACGCGGGCCGGAGCTGGGTGCGGATCAACGACGACCAGCACCAGTGGGGCTGGACGGGAGCGGTCGTCACCGGCGACCCGAACGTCTACGGCCGGGTCTACGTCGGTACCAACGGGCGCGGCATCGTCTACGGCGACCTGGTGGACGGCGGCGGGCCCGACCCCGACCCGTCACCGGACCCGACGGAGGAGCCGAGCGGGGACCCCGAGCCCTCACCCTCCCCGGACCCGGAGCCCGAACCGGGCGACTGCGGCGTCGAGTACGGCGTCCACAACACGTGGACCGGAGGGTTCCAGGCCGGGGTGACGGTCACCAACACCGGCACGGAGGACCTCGACGGCTGGGAGGTCGGCTGGGAGTTCACGGCCGGCGAGGAGGTCACCAGCCTCTGGAACGGCTCCCACACGCAGGACGGCGCGTCCGTGCGGGTCACCGACTCCGGGTGGAACGCCCGGATCGCCCCGGGCGACTCGGTGCGGATCGGCTTCAACGGCGTCGTCGACGGCGAGCCCGCGGAGCCGACCGGACTCACCCTGAACGGTCGGGCCTGCGACTGACGCCCTGACACGGCGGGGCCGGGGACCACGCGGTTCCCGGCCCCTTCCGCGTCGGGGAGCGGTCGGACGGGACGAGGCGCCTCCTACGGTGCGGGGTCCGCCGCCGGGCGGCCCCCGCCCTCCCCCTCGTCCGCCAGGAGGAACGAGCCGACCGCGAGGACGGCCGCGGCCAGCATGACCCCGGCCATCGGTCCGGCGGTGTGCTCTCCTCCCAGGCCCACCAGCGGCGAGACCGCGGCGGCCAGGCCGAACTGCAGGGCGCCGACCAGCGCCGACCCGCTTCCCGCGGCGCGCGGCACGGCGGCCAGGGCCAGGGCCGTGGCGTTGCCCAGCACCAGGCCGATGCTCGCCACCGACACGAACAGGGTCAGGGCCAGCCAGCCGACGGGCGCTCCGGTGACCACGAGCAGCCCGGTGCCGACGCAGCCGCCCAGGCACACGGCCAGGCCCGTGCCCAGCAGTCCGCGCACCGGGTAGGAGGAGGACAGGCGGGCCGACAGGGCGCTGACGACCGACAGCGCCAGCGCGTTGGCGCCGAACACCACCCCGTACAGCGTCGCGTCCAGGCCCATCATCACCTGGTACACGAACGGTGAGGCCGAGATGTAGGCCATCATGACGGCGAAGGCGGAGCCGAACGCGAGCCCGTGTCCCAGGAAGGTGCGCGAGCGCAGCCCGGAGGGCGCGGAGCGCCCCGCGTCCGGACGCGAGCGGACGGGCCGCCGGAGCTCGGGCGGCCTGGACTCGGGTACGGCCACGAGCACGGCGAGCAGCATCACCGCGGACAGGGCGAGCACGATGGCCAGCAGGCCCCGCCAGCCCAGCGGCTCCAGGAGGAGGCCGCCGAGCACGGGGGCCACGACCGGCGCCACACCGCCCACGATCATCATCAGGCTGAAGGCGCGCGCCGCGGCCCGCCCGCGGACCAGGTCGGAGACGACCGCGCGGCCGATGACCATGCCGGCGGCACCGCCCAGCCCCTGCAGGAGGCGGGCCGCGACCAGGACCTCCGCCGTGGGGGCGAGGGCGGCCACCGCGCCCGCCGCCACGCACAGGGCGGCGCCCGCGACGAGGGGCCGCCGCCGCCCGAGGCGGTCCGAGAGGGGGCCGAAGAGCAGGTGGCCCGCGGTCAGGCCGACGAGGAACGCGGTCAGCGTCGCCTGGACCGCGGTGGTGCCGACGGACAGTTCCCCGGCCATGGCGGGGAAGGCCGGCAGGTACAGGTCCATGGCCAGGGGCGCCACCGCGGCGAGCAGGCCCAGGACCAGCAGCAGGCCGGTCCCGACCTGGTCCCCGGCAACGGGTGCGGCGGGCGGCCCCTTGCGGGGGCGCTGCGCGGTGTCGCTCATACGGGTCTCCTCGTCTGCGATAGTGATTATGAATAAATAACTATCCATACATAATAAATACACTGGACGGGTGACACCAGATGACGACGATCACGACGAGCTGCTGGCCGACCTGGCCCACGCCGTCCAGCACCTGGCCCGGGAGCTCAGGCCCCGCCGCGACGACGACCCCGGGATCGTGCGCCTCACCGGCACCCAGGTGACGGTGCTGCGCTACCTGCACCAGCACCCCGGGGCCCGGCCCGCCGCCGTGGCCGAGGCGCTCGGCCTGCAGCGCAGCAACCTGAGCGCGGCCCTGCGCGTACTGCAGGAGCAGGAGCTGGTCCACCGCGAGCCCGACGGCGCCGACGCGCGCGTGATCCGGCTCCACCCCACGGAGCGGGCGGACGAGAACATGCGCCGCCTGCGCGCGCTGTGGGCGCGGCGGCTGGCCTCGGTGGCGGGGGGACGCCGTGAACGGATCGCGGACGCCGCGGACCTGCTCGACGGCCTCGCGCGCGCACTGCGCTCGAACGGAGCGGACGGCCGGCCGGACCCATCCTGAACGGTCGGGATCCTGCGCCGTCTGTCCGGACTCCGGCAGGCACTCGACGCCGGCGACACCAGCGGCTTCGGCATCAGGTCCCTCACAGGCCATCAGGGCCGTCGGCGACTCCGCGTCGGCGACCACCGTGCCGTCTACACCCTGGACAAGGGCGATGACGGGCAACCGGTCGTGTGGGTCCGGGTGATCGCGGTCGGAGACCGCAGGGACATTTACGAACGGGGTTTCTGACCGGTCCTGTGCCCCACGACCGGGGCCGCGCGCCGGACCGCCCTCCCGGCCCGCGTTCGGGAGGGCGGTCCCGTTCCGTCGGAGCGGGCGGTCAACCCTTGACGGCGCCGATGATGACGCCCTTGGTGAAGTGCTTCTGCACCAGCGGGTAGACGAAGGTGACCGGTACCAGCGCCACCACCACGATGGCCATCTGGATGGCCAGGTTGGGCGCCGACGCGGTTCCCTGCACCGCGTTGCCGATCACCGAGCTCGAACTGAGCTGCTGGCCCTGCTGCACGTACTGGCGCAGCACCAGCTGCAGCGGCCACTTGGCGTTGTCGTTGATGTAGAGGATGGCGTTGAAGAAGGCGTTCCAGTAGCCCACCGCGTAGAACAGGCCGACGACCGCGGTGACCCCCTTGGACATGGGCAGGACCAGCCGGGTCAGGATGGTCCACTCGCTCGCCCCGTCCACGCGGGCGCTGTCGCCGATCTCCTGGGGCAGGTTCATGAAGAACGCCCGCATCACCACCAGGTTGAACGCGTTCACCGCCGTGGGCAGGATCAGCGACCAGTAGCTGTCGATCATCCCGAGGTCGCTGACCAGCAGGTACAGCGGGATCATCCCGGGCGCGAACAGGAAGGTCAGCAGCACCGCGAACAGCAGCGGTCGGTGCCACAGCGATCCCGGCTGGGACAGCCCGTACGCGGCCAGGACGGTCGCCACCAGGCTGACCAGCGTGCCCACCGCGGTGACCCCCAGGCTGACCAGGACGGCCCGGGTCACCACGCCCCCGCCGAACAGGTCGGCGTAGGCCTGGAAGGAGATCCCCTGCGGGACCAGCACCAGGCCGCCCGCGCTGTTCACCGCCGCGGCGGGGGAGAGGCTGGTCAGGATCACGACGTAGAGGGGGAAGACGATGACCACCGCGATGGCGGCCAGTGTGGTGCTCTTCGCCGCGCGTGCGGGAAGGCTCGGGCGCTCCGCCCAGACGGGGCGGTCCTTGAACAGTGTGCTCATGCTCGTCGGTAGATTCCGTGTTCGCCCATCTTGTGGGCCAGCTTGTTGGCCAGCAGGATGAGGATCAGTCCGACCACGCCCTTGACCAGGCCCGCGACCGCTCCCGCGCTGAAGTTCCCCGTCACCAGGGTCTGGTGGTAGATGAAGGTGTCCAGGACCTCCGACACGTTCGATCCGAACGCGTCCCGCTGCAGGTAGAACTGCTCGAAGCCGACGTTGAGGATGTCGCCGAGCTTGAGGATGAGCAGCAGGATGATCACCGGCCGCAGGCCGGGCAGGGTGATGTGCCACATGCGCCGCCACCGCCCGGCGCCGTCCACGGCGGCGGACTCGTAGAGGTTCTGGTTCACGGCCGCCAGCGCCGCGAGGAAGATGATCGTCCCCCACCCGGCGTCCTTCCAGATCATCTGGGAGGTGACCACGAACAGGAACGCGTCCGGGTCGGTCATGATCTCCAGCGGTGCGTGCCCGTTCTGCCGGAGCATCTGCGAGAACAGTCCGGCGCCGCCCAGGATCTGCTGGAACAGGGTCACGACCAGGACCCACGAGAAGAAGTGCGGCATGTACACGATGCTCTGGAGCACCAGCCGCATCCTCGGGGAGAGGACGCTGTCCAGCAGGATGGCCAGGGCGATGGGGATGGGGAAGAAGAACACCAGCTGGACGGCGGCGATCGTCAGGGTGTTGCCGACCGCGCTCCAGAAGCGGGGGTCGGTGAACAGCCGCTCGAACTGGGCCAGCCCCACCCACGGGCTGCCCAGCACACCGTCCCAGGGGTTGTACTCCTGGAAGGCGATGATGTTGCCGAGGGTCGGCGTGTAGTGGAACACCGCCAGGAGCCCGATCGCCGGGAGCGTCATCAGCAGCAGCTGCCAGTCGCGGCGCAGCCTGGCGGGGAGTGAGGGCCCCGAACGCACCGAGGGCCGCCCGCCCCGGTGGTCGGGGACGACCGGGGGCCGCCCCCGGCCGCCGCGCCGACGGGGCGCGGGGGACGGAGGCGGCGTCTTGCTCGTGGTCGCGGTCCGCTCAGTCACGTCCGTGCTCCTGGAGGACCTTCATGTAGAACTCCCGGCCCTCGTCACCGCCGTCGCGGCGCCAGTTCGCGACGGCCTCGTCCAGTGCCCCGAGGTCCTCGCGGCCCCGGATGATGTCCTCCACCCTGTCGGTCATGGGGGTCTCGGCGGCGGAGAAGCGCTCGGGGCGCTGGATGCGGATGCCCGCGAACGGGTCCTCCTCGGTGAACTGCGCGGCGTGGTTGTACCAGTCGCACTTCCACTGCACGAAGTCCGGGTACTGGCTCTCGGTGACCGCCGGGGGGCGCCCGCTCAGGAAGTAGTAGCCGTCGTTGACCTCCGCGTTGCCCTTCTCGGTGAGCTGCGGGGCGCCGTCGGCGTTGAGCTCGTGGTGGACGCCCTCCTCGCCGTAGCGGTAGTCCATGTACTCCTGGGTCCCGAACGGCGCGGCGCAGAAGTTGAGGATGCCGAGGATCTCCTCGACCTGTTCCGGCTCCATGCCCTTGCGCACGAACACGGACTGGCCGGAGGGGTCGCTGCGGTGCATGACGGGGTCGTTGCCGCCGTTGCCGAAGACCGGCATCAGGTCCAGTCGGAAGTCGGGGTTGTCGCCGAGCATCTGCATGTAGGCCTCGTGCCAGGCGCCGATGCCGTCCTGGTTGAAGACGATCTGCCCGGAGTTGAGCAGCTCCTTGGCGTTGTCGCCCTGGGCGACGATGTCGGGGTGGACCAGCCCGGCGTCGAACACCTTGCGCATGTACTCGACGCTGGCCCTCCACTCGTCGGTCTCGAACATGTGGATGAGCTCGCCACCCTCGTAGCGCCACTGCTTGGGGGCTCCGAAGATCTGGCGCATGCTGAGGTTGAAGTCGCCGAACGCCCAGCGGTTGTTGTCGGGGTCGTTGACCTCCTCGCCGATCGCGAAGAGGTCGTCGGGGCTGGCGGGCGGCTCGAGGCCGTACTCGTCCATGAGGTCGCGCCGGTACAGGACCCAGTTGCCGAAGGGCTCGGAGGGCCAGGGCACCCCGTGGAGCCGCTGGTTGAAGACGTTCCACCGCCAGGCGTCGCTCTCCAGGTTGGCGAGCAGGGGGTAGGCCTGTGCCGCGTCGCCGGCCAGGTGGGGGGTCAGGTCCTCGAAGAGCTCGCCGACGGCCCGGTTGAACTGCGGGATCAGGTTGATGGTCCAGTCGGGGATCATCGTGATGTCGGCGACGTCGCGCCCGGCGATCACCGCGTTCATCTTGTCGATGACCGTGTTGCCGTCCTGGAAGTTGAACTCGACCGTGGCGCCGAGGCGTCCGTTGACGTGGTCGAAGAAGGAGTTGTTGCCCAGGCCGGGCGGGATCGGACCCCACAGGGGCGTCATCGCCGTGTACCGCCCGCCCCTGCCGGGGGGCTCGGGTACGGCCCGGACGAAGTCCTCGGGGTAGGCGGTGAACCCGTCGGGTGCACCGTGCTGCCCCTCGATGTCGGGGGCGACCCCGTCGAACGGGATGTGGGTGGGGATCAGCTCGTCCAGCGAGCCGGCGTCGGAGGCGGATCCGCCACCGCCGCCGCCGTTCGGGCCCGCCCCGCAGCCGGAGAGGGCGCCCGCGGTGAGCGCGGCGGTGGTGGAGGCGCCCACCAGGCCGAGGAAGCGGCGCCGGCGTATCGCCGGACGCAGGGGGTGGGAAGGCATAGCGTCGTTCCTTCGGTAGGCCAGGCCGCAGCCCAGGGGGGTAGGAAACGAAGGGCCATTTTGCTATGAATTAGTTGGCCGTTTAGACAAACAAATTACTCCACTGTGAAGTAGCACACAAGGCCCTCCGGTATCGAAGTCGAAGCGGTTCGATTTCAAAGGACAATACCCCCGTGCACGAGAGGCGGACACCCCCCATGACCAGCCAGACGCCAGTACCGCCCCACCGGAACCCCGACCTGCCGGACGAGCAGCGCCTGGACGACCTGCTCGGACGCCTCACCACCGAGGAGAAGCTCGGCCTGCTCCACCAGCACCAGGCCCCCGTCGAACGCCTCGGCCTCGGGCCCTTCCGGACGGGGACCGAGGCCCTGCACGGACTGGCCTGGCTCGGTCCGGCCACCGTCTACCCGCAGGCCGTCGGCCTGGCCAGCACCTGGGACCCGGACCTGGTCCGCCGCGTCGGCCGGGCCACCGCCGACGAGGTGCTCGCCCGGCAGGACGCGGGGGCCGGGCGCAACGTCTGGGCGCCCGTGGTCAACCCGCTGCGCGATCCCCGGTGGGGCCGCAACGAGGAGGGCTACTCCGAGGACCCCTGGCTGACCGGCCTCCTGGCCACCGCCCACGCCCGCGGCCTGGCGGGCGAGGGCCCGCGCCTGCGCACCGCGCCCACCCTCAAGCACTTCCTCGCCTACAACAACGAGGAGGACCGCTGCACCACCTCCAGCGACCTGCCGCCGCGCGTCCTGCGCGAGTACGAGCTGGAGGCCTTCCTGCCCGCCCTGGCAGACGGGGCGGCCGTGGCCGTCATGCCCTCCTACAACCTGGTCAACGGACGTCCCGCGCACCTGAGCCCGCTGATCGGCGACGTGCTGCGCCGGACCGCCCCCGACCACATCCTGGTGGTCAGCGACGCCTACGCCCCCGCCAACCTCACCGAGATGCAGCGCTTCCACCCCGACCTTCCCACCGCCTACGCGCACGCCGTCCGGGCCGGGCTCGACAGCTTCACCCAGGACGACGACCGCCCCGAGGCCACCCTCGGGCACCTGGGCGAGGCGCTGCGGCGGGGACTGCTCACCGAGGCCGACATCGACCGCGCCGCACGCCGCGCGCTGTCGATCCGCCTCCGGCTGGGCGAGTTCGACCCCGAGCCCGGCGGTGGGGACCTGCTGGCCGGTGACGGCCCGGTCGGCGCCGCGGACGAGGGCGCCGTCGACACCCCCGAGCACCGCGCGCTGGCCCGTGAGGCGGCCACCCGCGCGTTCGTGCTGCTGCGCAACGAGGGGGCGCTGCCGCTGCGCGGCGCGCGCCGGATCGCCGTCATCGGCCAGCTCGGCGACACCGTGCTGGAGGACTGGTACAGCGGCACGCTGCCCTACTCCGTGACCGCGCGGGCCGGGATCGCCGAACGCGTCGAGACCGTGTTCTGCGAGGGGGCCGACCGCGTGCACCTGAGCTCGTCCGGTCGACGCGTGGTCGTCGAACCGGGCGAGGGGGAGCCGCTGCGGCTGGAGGGAGCGGTCCACGACGCCGAGGGGAGCGCGTTCGACCTCCTGGACTGGGGAGGCGGGGCCCTCGTGCTGCGTTCGACGGCCACGGGCGGGTACCTCGACGAGGGCCCGGACGGCACCCTGGCCTGCACCGCACCCGGCCCCGGCACCTGGGAGGTGCGGCAGACCTTCCGCCTGGAGGAGGTGGAGCCGGAGCGGTTCGCCCTGGTGCAGATCCACACCGGGCGCCGCGTCGGCGTCGGCTCCGACGGCGCCACGCTCGTGCTGGCCGAGGAGGCCGACCGCGCCGTGCCCCTCGGGATCCGCGGACTGGGCACCGGTGCCGAGGAGGCCGCGCGGGTGGCCGCCACCGCCGACGCCGCGGTGGTCGTCCTGGGCGACCACCCCATGGTCAACGGGCGCGAGACCGAGGACCGGACCGACCTGGACCTGCCCGCCGCGCAGGAACGCGTGCTGCGCGCCGTGCGCGGGGCCAACCCGGCCACCGTCCTGGTGCTCAGCAGCGGCTACCCGTTCGGGATCACGTGGGCCGACGAGCACGTTCCGGCGATCCTGTGGTCGGCGCACGGAGGCCAGGAGTACGGGCACGCGCTCGCCGACGTGCTGTTCGGCGACGCCGAACCCGCCGGACGGCTGACCCAGACCTGGTACCGGTCCGCCGACGACCTGCCCGGGATGCTCGACTACGACATCATCGGCGCGCGCGGCACCTACCTGTACTTCGAGGGGGAGCCCCTCTACCCGTTCGGGCACGGCCTCGGCTACACGCGTGTCGAGTACGCGGCGCCGGTGGTCGGGGTGGAGGACGGACGGGTCACCGTCACGGTCATGGTCGCCAACACCGGGACGCGGACCGCCGAGGAGGTGGTGCAGGTGTACACCCGCCAGCTGGCCTCGCGGGTGCGGACCCCGCTGCGGGCGCTGCGCGGGTTCGCCCGGGTGCGCGTGGAGCCCGGGGGCAGCGCCGTGGCCGCGGTGTCCTTCGACGTGGACCGGCTCGCCCTGTGGGACACCACCCGGGACCGCTTCGTGGTGGAGGAGGCACCGCGCGAGGTGCTCGTCGGGCGCTCGGCGACCGACATCCGCGCCACCGCCTCCCTGGACGTGCCGGGTGAGGCCATCCCGCCCCGCGACGCGCTCACCCCGTGGTCGGCGGCGGGCTACGACGACGCCCGGAACACCTCGCTGTGCCCGCTCACCCCCGAACGCGGCGACGCCGTGCGCTCACGCGGGGAGGGCGCGTGGGCGGCCTTCCGCGACGTCGACCTCGGCGACGGGGTCACCGGGTGCCGTCTGGAGGTCAACGCCGAGCACGCCTGCACGCTCCGGCTGCGCCTGGACGACCCCGAGGAGGGGCCGACCGCCGCCGTCGTCGACGTCCCGGCGGGCAAGGACGGCTACGACTTCACCGAGGCCGGTGCGGCCGTCACCGAAGCCCGGGGGATCCGCGACCTCTACCTGGTCTTCGACCGGCCGGGAGCGGCCGTCGCGACCCTGGGGTTCACCCGCGGCTGAGGGGGTTCAGGCGGGGTCCGGGGCGGTGGGGACGGCCGGGGTCCGGGGCCCGGGCAGGGGCAGCAGCCCCGCGTCGAGCGAGTGGATCATCGCGGTGGCCCCGCCCCGGGCCGCCGCGCTCAGCCCCAGCGACGACAGCTCCACACGGCAGCCGCCGGCCTCCGGAGCGAACGAGCTCGCCACCGCCTCCGCCCGGCAGTTCGGCAGCAGCCACGGCCCCATGGGCACGAAGTAGCCGCCCAGCACCACCAGGCCCGGGTTGGTGACGTTGATGAGCATGGCCAGGCCCCGGCCCAGCCACGTGCCCGCCCGTTCCAGCGCGCCCACGGCCGTCCCGTCGCCGTCGCGGGCGCGCTCCACCGCCGCCTCCACCAGCCGGGCGATGTCCTCGCCCGAGAGCGGGCGGTCCGGGACCCGGTCGGGGACGGCCCCGCGCAGGATCGTCCCGATCCCGGCCAGCGCCTCCAGGCACCCCCGCCGCCCGCACGCGCACTCCGGCCCGTCCGGGACCAGCGACAGGTGGCCCACCTCGCCCGCGAACCCGCTGGAGCCGCGCAGCGGTTCTCCGCCGACCAGCAGCCCGGCGCCGATCCCCACCTCGCCGGTGAGGTACACCAGGTCGGACGTGCCCGCGAACGATCCCACCCGGTACTCGGCCACCGCGCCCAGGTTCGCGTCGTTGTCCACACGCACCGGGACGTCCGCCATCCCGGCCTCACACAGCAGTTCCGACAGCAGGTCGCGCAGCGGCACGTCGCGCCAGCCGAGGTTGGGCGCGTGCGTCACCGTCCCGTCGTCGATCAGCGCCGGGACGGCCACGCTCACCCCCACCACGGTGCGCCCGCTCAGCTCCGGGTCCGCCGCCATCGCGCTCAGGGTGCGCGCGATGTGCCGCGCGCACTCCCTCGCGCCGGCCGAGCGGGCGTCGAAGGGGACGTGGCGGCTGACCAGCTCGCGCTGGAGCAGGTCCACGGCGACCACCGACAGGTAGTCCACGTTGACCTCCAGGCCGACCGCCGCGATCGAGGAGTCGTCCAGGGCCAGCAGCACCCCGGGGCGGCCCACCCGCTGCCGGGAGTTGCGCCCCGTCTCACGGACCAGCCCGCGTGCCATGAGGTCGGCGACCAGGCTGGACACCGTGGTCTTGTTCAACCCGGTGGCCGAGGCGACCGCCGCCCGCGAGCAGGGGGACAGTTCGCGGACCGTGCGCAGCACGACCCCCAGGTTCGTCTCGCGAACCCTCTGGAAACTCACCGTTCCCGAACCGACCGTCACCTGGTCCCCCTCGCCTCGCCCGACGCGGCACACTGTGCCCGGATCGTACAGGGGTGCCCGGGCACGTTCCGAAAAGCGGTTGTGCCCTCCTGCCGACTCTGGTGGGATCCGGACATGGTGCCTCACGACGTCTTCCGCGACCAGCCCGTCCTCACCGGGGCGAGGGTCCGCCTCGAACCGCTCGACGCCGTGACCGGCGAGTACTTCATCGAACCCATCCTGAACATGGATCCGGAGGTGCGCCGCCTCACCGGCACCCACCGCGGGTTCACCGAGGAGGAGCTGCGCCGCTGGGCCGCGACCCGCCCCGACCACCACGACCGCGCCGACTGGGTCGTCTTCGACCAGGAGAGCGGCGCGCCCCTGGGCGAGTGCGCCCTGATCGACCTGGACCCGGACAACGCCTGCGCGGGCTACCGGATCGCGCTCAACAGCATGTCCGTCACCGGGAGGGGCTACGGCACCGAGGCCACCGACCTGGTCCTGGAGTACGCCTTCACCGTGGCCGGGCTGCACCGGGTCGCCCTGGAGGTGTTCGCGTTCAACACCGGTGCCCAGAAGTCCTACGCCCGGTCCGGGTTCGTGAGGGAGGGGGTCTGGCGCGGGTACCTGCGCTGGGACGGCGAGTGGCACGACGCGGTGCTGATGTCGATCCTGGCCGAGGAGTACGCCGGGCCGCGCGCCGCCCGGAACGGGTAGCGGTTGCGCGGCCCGTCGGCCGCACAGCGGTTAGTCTCGGGTCCATGCCCGTTCCCGAGTTCGTCCTCGCACTGCGCCGCCACGTCGGACACGGCCTCCTGCCCCTCGTGGGCGTGACGGCCGTGGTGATCGGGGAGGAGGGCGGGGTCCTGCTGCACCGGCGCGCCGACGACGGCCGCTGGTCCACGCCCGGCGGCATCCTGGAGCCGGAGGAGGAACCCGCCCGGGCCGTGGTCCGGGAGGTCCGCGAGGAGACCGGTGTGGAGGTCGAGGTGGAGCGGCTCGCCAGCGTGGCCGCCCAGGAGCCCTTCACCTACCCCAACGGCGACCGGGCGCAGTTCCTCGACCTGGCCTTCCGCTGCCGCCCCGTGGGCGGTGCCCCCGACGCCGGCGGCGACGAGACGCTGGAGGTGCGCTGGTTCGCTCCGAACGCCCTGCCGGACATGCCCCAGCGCATCCTCGACCGCATCGGGTACGCCCGCGAGGACCGTCCGGCCCCCTTCTACGTCACCTGAGCCGACACGCCGACCGAGGGTCCCCCACCCTCCGCACCGCATGCCCCTAGGGTGTTCCGCGACCGCCGGGCCCGTGGGGTCCGGCCCTTCCAAGACCCTTGACTTGTTCGAACACGAGTTCGATAGGCTGCCCGCGTGAGTCTTCTGAACGAACAGATCGACGTCCGCTCCACCGAGGGCGGAAGCCCCGTGCGGTTCACCTGGCGCGGCCGGACGTTCCGGGTACGCAGGATCATCGGCGACTGGCCCGCGCCCCCCGAGGCGTCCGGCGCTCCCGCCGCCCGGGTGCACATGCTCCGCGTCTCGGCCGAGTCCGACGCCGGGGAGCCCAGCATCGTCGACATCTCCCGTGACGCCGGGTCCGACCGCTGGACCATGCGCCGCCAGTGGAACTAGCGGTACTACAGGAAGATCCTGCCGCGCCGGGTGCGGTCGCGCAGGGCGGCCATCCGGCGGGTGTTGCCGGGGCGCCGGACCAGCAGGTGGTACAGCAGGAGCGAGGGGCCCCGGTCGGTGCGCGCACGGTCCGCCATCTCGCCCATGTTGACCCGCGTGTGGATGCGGCCGCCCCCGGCGGTGATCCGCGCGGCGTGCGCCCCCTCGGGGACGTGGGCGTAGGCGTGGTTGTCGGCCGTGTACTCCATGGCCCGCGACAGCGCGGCCCCCAGGCCGGGGACCAGGTCCGCGCCCAGGGTCGCGGTCCTTCGCCAGAAGCCGGTGTGCCCGGCGGCCACGTGCCCCAGCTGGTGCGCGACCAGGAAGGCCAGCGCCCGGGGGTCGCGGACCCTGCCGTCCGGACCGAACAGCTCGTCCGACAGCACCAGGTACCGGTGCAGTCCGTGCCCGGCGGCGTCCGTCCCCCAGGACCGCCCTCCCACCCGCACGTACGCCTCCGGGGTCCGGTGCAGCCCCATCCCGGCGGCCAGCGACACCACGGTCCGGTACACCTCGGGGAACTGGGTGGGCGAGATCTTCACCGACTCCGCCCTGAGCCGCGCGTACAGCAGCCCCCGCGCCTTCCAGTGCACCGCGGCCACCGCGGTCGGGGCGGCGGCAGCCCACACCCACGACCCCGTCGCGGACCACACCAGGTGGACCAGCCCGGCGGCCATCAGCAGGGTCACGCCCACGCACACGGCCAGCAGCGGAGCCTCCCACGGGTGCGCGGGAGCCGGGACGACCTCCTCGTCGGAGTCGAGCGCGTACAGCTCATCGGAGTAGCCGGGCGGGGAGTGCCGCCGGTCCGCTCCCGGGCCGGACGCCGCGCAACAGCCTGGCGCACCGTGGATCGAACAGGCGGCTGTACGCCCCTCCGGCGGCGTCACATGGGACATCCTGCCTCCCCTCGGGTCGCTGCGGTCTGCGGGACAGCGGGGGATGACTACTTCCTGTGTCCAAATATTACTTTCCGCTGCCCTGAGGGTGGGCTTGGCGCGCGACGGCGTGTCCGAAACCCTGTCCGCTTCCACCGGGCAGGACCTGGCGCGCCACCGGTGCCGGAGCGTTCCCGTCACCCGGGCGCCCCGACCCCGGTCCCTCACACGGAGTGAAGGTCGGTCAGGACTGCTCGTACTGGTGTAGCTCCTCGGCGAGCACGTCCAGGAAGCGGTCCACCTGCGCGGGGTCGTACCCCGGCCGCGCGCGCGTGGTGGCGAACTGGACCCGCTCCACCTCCGCGGCGGTGAGGGACACCTGGTCCGGACGTCCCTGCTGGAGCATGGCCAGCGTGTACTCGGCGCGGTCCAGGAAGTCGTCGACCTCCTGCTCGTTGTAGCCCGTGGTCAGCCGGGTCGTGGCGAACTGCTGCCGCCGGACGTCCTCGGGGGTCATCCCGAAGCGGCGCGGCGGTCGGCCCGGCATCCCGGTCCCGGTGTGCCTCGGCGGTTCGCCCGGCTGGTGACCGTGCGTCCGCGAGGCGGTGCCCGGGCCGGCGGGGCCGCCCGCGGCCCTGGGGGGCAGGGGAGGCGGCTGCTCCCGGCCGCTGGTGCGCCCGAGCCCGCGTCCGGCCAGGTCGGCGACCACGATGTCGAGGAAGTCGTCGACCTCGTCCTCGCGGTAGCCCGGGCTCAGCCTCGTGGTGCGGAACCGCGCGTTGCGCACCTCGTCGGCCGTGATGAGGGGGCCGGTGCGCGGCCCGCCCTCCAGGGCGACGAGCGTCGCCTCGACCCGGTCGAGGAGTTCGTCGACGTCCTCCTCGTTGTAGCCCGGGCGCAGACGCACCGTGTGGAACTTCTTCTCGCGGATGTCCGCCGGTGTCAGAGGCATGGTCCCCATTGTGCAGTTCCGAGGTTCCCCGGGCGGTCATCCCCGTGCTGTGCGCGACTCGGCGTCGGCGAGCCGCTCCACGAGGTCGGACAGGACGTGGGAGACCTGGTCGCGGTCGTATCCGCGCAGGACCAGGTCCAGGGTGGCATCCCGCAGCTCCTGGGCGGTGATGGGCTCCGGGGTCTGCTCGGGGGGCAGACCGGTGATCGGTATCGCCGCGTCGGTGAAGGCCGGGGTGCCGGTGAGCGTGGCCAGGGTGAAGTTGACGCGGTCGAGGAGGTCGTCCACCTGGCGGCGGTGAAAGCCCCGCAGGATCACGTCGAAGGCGGGCAGGGGCTGGGGCGCAGGGGACGTCATGGACGCATTATGCCTGCCAGGGGGTGTCCGCCGCCACACTCGCGGGCGTTCGTGGCCGGGTGCGGACGTTCCCGTGTCCTCCTCACCGGCGCATGAGGTAGTCGGCCAGGCCGCGGGCGATGGCGTCGGCGGCCCGCTCACGCCACTCGGGGTCCTCCATGAGCGCGGCGTCCTCGGCGTTGCGCATGTTGCCCGTCTCCAGGAACACCTTGGGCACGTCGGACATGTTCAGCCCGCCCAGGTCGGTGCGCTCGTCCAGGCCCTCGTCGGCGAGGTAGTCGGCGTGGGGGACGCCGCTGCCCTCCAGGTACGCGCGGTGGAGGTCCTCGGCGAGCAGCCGGGAGGGCTCCACGATGTCGTCGGTGAAACCGCTGACGCCGCCCGGCATGATGACGTGGAACCCGCGTCCGGACTCGGGGCCGCCGTCGGCGTGGAGGGACACGGCCGCGTCCGCCTCAGCGTCGTTGCCGATGCCCGCGCGCTCGTCGATGCACGGTCCGACGCCCTCGTTGTCCTCGCGGGTGAGGACGACGGTGGCGCCGTCCTCCTCCAACCTCTCCTTGACCAGGACGGACAGGTCCCAGTTGAACTCGTGCTCGGCGTACCCGCTGGCGGTCTCGGCGCCCACGGTGTCGCAGGCCTTCTCGTTCGGTCCGGCGGGGACCGTCTCGCTGATCTCGTCGGGCGCGGAGGCGTTGCCGCCGTTGTGGCCGGGGTCGATGACGACGACCCGGGCGCGGAGGGGGCCCTCGTCCGCGGGCCCGCCGTCGGATCCCCTGGCGTCCCCGCCGGGGGCGCCGCCTCCGGACGGGCCGGCGCCGTCCTCGGGCCCGGGAAGCGGCGGGGCCGCGGTGGGGTCGGCGGCGGACGGTGTCCCGGGCGCCGAGCAGGCGGCGGTGAGGATGAGGAGCGAGGAGGCGAGGGACAGGGCGCGGGTGGCGCGGCTCCGGGGCCCTGGCGGTGCGGAGACGGGCATGCCCACAACCTAGCCGTTCGCGGTGCCCGGAACCTACCCCCGAAAGGGGGCGTGCGCCGGGGGAGCGCGGTCGGCGCGGGGACACGGGAGCCGGTCGGTCGGACGGGCGGAGGGCGCCGGACCGCACGGTGGACCGCGGGGGAACGCCGGGTGGCGGAAGCCATTCAAAGACATTTCCGCGCGACACACTTATTGGTAAGACGCTTGACTCGGAGTTGGGTTTACAGGGTTCGCGAAAATTTTTCCGTAGCGAATGGCTGTGTCGCCCAGGGTAACAGAAGTGTCCACTGTGATCCTTTTGTTATTCTTTTGGTTGAGTTCTTGCTTTGTGTGGATGTAGGCTCCTGTGTAGGAAATGGGAAGTGCTTCCGATTCGGCCCCGCAGGCTCCTTGCTCTTGTGGTTGCGGCCGTTTCCACCCGTTTTCGCTGGCAGGGGGCTTCTGTGTGCCCCCGCCGTCCCCCATCCGACCCTGGTTCGTGTCCGCGCCCCCGGGCTCCCCACGCCTGTGGTGGATATGCGTATCCAGGCCAGTCCGACGAGTTCGGACTGTGGCGATCCGAAGAGGATTGACTTGAAGAACACCCGCGTTACAGCGCGCCGCATTCTGCAGGGTAGTGCCGCTTTCGCCGCCCTGGGCGCGCTCAGCATTGCCACGGCTCTTCCCGCCGCCGCCGACTCCGAGATTGCTGGCTGGGCTCGTGCCCACGTCGCCTACGGGTCCGGTGCTGCCGATACCTATGTCACCCCGCAGGGGCAGGAGGACAGCGGCTCCAACGGTGGCCAGTTCGTCATTGACGACTATCTCACCATCGACGCCTCCACCACGGCCACGGTGAATGCCAATGGCGCCTCATCCACGACCACAGTGAACAGTGCCCGCCTCGTGTTCACCGCTTCCGATCTCGGGGAGATTCTCGACCAGATCGAGGAGGAGGAAGAGAACGACGAGGACGATGAGGGTGATGGTGCCGGGGGCGACCCGTCGCCGAGTCCTTCCGACGGTGAGGGCAACGATGGTGACACCGGCGGCGACGAGGGTGATGGTGCCGGGGGCGACCCGTCGCCGAGTCCTTCCGACGGTGAGGGCAACGATGGTGACACCGGCGGCGACGAGGGTGATGGTGCCGGGGGCGACCCGTCGCCGAGTCCTTCCGACGGTGAGGGCAACGATGGTGACACCGGCGGCGACGAGGGTGACGGCAACGACGATGAGGTCGGTGGTGGTGGGACCGACAGTCAGGACCCCGTGCCCACCCCGAGTGCAGATCCCGAGGTCACCACGCTGAGCGAGGAGAACACTGAGTTGTCCTCCAACGGTGAGGAGATCGTCCTCGACGTCACGATCACCGGGGCGAGTGTCACCACCACCCAGAGTTGGAGTGGTGAGGAGAAGTACTCGTACGTGGAAGGCACGGTCAGCGAGACCGTGAACGAGGTCGACGCCAAGGTCGGCCCGCCGGTCCTGGGGGAGGAGGGTATCCACGAGACCGACGACGCGGGTTACGCCTGGGAAGACGCCCACGCCAGCCTGCTCCTGGACTTCACCGTCCCGGAGTACTTCGGCGGCCAGTACACCCTCGGGTCGGCTTACGCCGGCATCGGTGTCAGGTCGACCGACAACGATGGTGGCACCGGTGGCGGTGACGGCGGTAACGACGGCAAGGACGAGGACGAGGGCGACGACAAGAACCCGCCGAACCGCGACCCCGAGACGCTGCCCAAGCCGGAGCCCAAGGCGACCGAGTCCCTGGCCCAGACCGGCAGCCCGGTCGGCGGCCTGATCGCGGCCGGTGCCGCGATCGCCGCCGGTGGTGGCGCGGCCGCGTACTTCGCCCGCCGCAAGAAGAACACCGCTGCCTCCGCCGCGGAGACCAGCGAGGGCTAGGCCTAGCTTGACGGTCGGCTGAGCCGACCGGGCCCCGGGGACGTGTTCCCCGGGGCCTTCCTGTGTTTCCAGCCCCCTTGCCTCCCCTCGGTTCCACCGTCCCGGCCCTCGGCACCCGGCACCCGGGCCCGTCCTTGGACACTTCTGTCGGACCTGCGCCCGCGACCCCGGAACTTCTTGCCAATTGCCTCCGTTATCTGGTGGTTGGTGCATATATGTCTGCCGATCGCCGTACGAGAGATGGTTTCCGTTTTGTGATCCAGGGGTTAGGCTCGCGGTAGCGGCCCCTCCACGCGCCGTAGACCGGTAAGTCCCCTCCGGGGCGGGAGGGCCCCGGTGCCGAACCGCCCCGCACACCGCGGCCGACCCTTCCAGGACGGCCCGGCAACCCTGTCCGCCGCCCGCGGTGGACACGGGCCGACCCCCGGGTCGGACATCCCCCAGATACAACAGGAGTGTTGTGGTGTCTCCCGCCAAGTCGACCGCACGCCGCCTCGCCAGCGCCGGCGCCCTGTTCACCGCACTCGGCGTGATCGGCTCCGTGTCCGTGCCGCCGGCCCTGGCGGACCAGCTCGTCTGGGGGAACGCCCAGGCCTGGGTGGCCGACGGCGACGTCGTCACCGGCTACTCGACCGCCACCGGCTTCGGCGGTACGACCGAGGGCAGCGCCACGGCCGACGACGTCTTCGGCCCGATGGCGGACTACCTGGAGGTCGACGGCGAGAGCTACACCGTGGTCGACGACGCGGGGGCGCGTGCCGCCTCCACCGTGCGGACCGCGTCCTTCCGGATGGGTGTGGCCGACCTCGCCGCCCACGGGATGATCGACGTACCGCCGGACGCGGCGCTCGCCGACCCCTCACCGCTCCCCGTCCCCTCCCCGGCCCCCCTGCCCTCCTCGGCCGCCGAGCCGGTGGAGAAGGAGCCCGCGCCGTTGCGGGACGGGCCCGCCCCGGGCGACGGGGGGACCGTGGACGGCGAGGGGGGAACCGGGACCGACGGAGGTGTCAACGCCGCTCCCGGGGGCCAGGAGGAGGCCCAGGCGGGCGGGACGCCCTCAGAGAACCCCTCGCACGAACCGCTGGGGGCCACCGCGTCCCCCACCGCCTCCCCCACCCCGTCCCCCAGCGCCTCTCCGGGCGAGGACGACGTGTTCGTCCTCGACGAGACCGGTTCCGAGACGGTCTCCGCCGACGGCAACGCGGTGGAGTTCACCCTCGCCGACGTGACCACCACGGCCACCGCCTCGTACGGGGGCGAGACCGGGGCGACGTTCGCGCACGGCGACCTGACCGCGTTCGGCTCCTCCGTGGGACCGCTGGAGGCGGGCGAGGACGGGATCGTGGTGCGCGACCTCCTGGAGGTGCTCGACGAGGACGGCGACGTGGTCCTGGAGGTGCCCGTCAGCGTCCGCTTCGTGGCCGCCGAGACGGCCTTCGGGGACGAGGACCCCGAGTGGGAGGGCCGGGGGAGCCGCAGCTGGGTGACCGTGTGGGTGCAGGTGGGCGAACCCGAGGAGGAGAAGGGGTTCGCGGTGGACTTCGCGGACTCGTGGGTCCTCGGCTCCACCCGCGCCGCGAGCACGTCACCGGTGCCCGGGGACAAGGGCGAGGGGAGCGCGGAGACCGGGGACGCGGCCGGGGGCGTCGGGCGCCTGGCGACCACGGGCGGCTCGCTCGCCGCGCTGATCACCGCCGCGGTGGTGGCGGTCGGCGGCGGTTCGGCCGCGACCTTCCTGGCCCGCAAGCGCACCACCGCCATGGACGACCGGATCGGCTAGGGCCTGTCTTTTGACCGGGTTTTTTCGCCCGTGGGGTTGTGCGGGCGCCAGCGGGCTTCGGAGATGGCGCGGGCGGGTCCGCGGGGAACGGGTGGACCCGCCCGGGCTCCCGCTCTCCGGGCGCCCGGACACGGATCGGAGCGATGCGGAGGTCCTGGGGAACACCGCCTGGCGGACCTCCCGGCCCCCATGGCGCCGGGGCCGGAACCCGGACCCCGCGTCGGACCCCTGTTCCCGTCCCGGCTCGGTCCCGGCCCGGGACACACGGAAGGCGGGCCTCCTTCTCGGAAGACCCGCCCTCGACCATTGTCAGCCTTGCCCGGCCTTGTTAGCAGCCGGAGCCTGCCTGACCGTTTCCCCCCGGAACCGGCACAGACCGGGAGATCACTCCGTACGCTGGCTGGGGATTCCGGCCAGCAGGGCGCGGACCTCAGTCTCGCGGTAGCGGCGATGTCCGCCCAAGGTGCGGATCGAGGTCAGCTTGCCCGCCTTGGCCCAGCGTGTCACGGTCTTGGGATCCACGCGGAACATGGTGGCAACCTCGGCGGGGGTCAACAGGGGCTCCGCCTCGGGCGTGCGAGTTGACATGTGTACGGCCTCTCCTCCTGGATCTGTGTGCCGATCCTTGAGCCTTAATCCTGGCACTTGGCCCGGATGTCCAATATTCCCTCTAGGTCTATATTGGCATCACCCGAGGTGATTGTACGACCACTCCAAGCAACTTTGCACATGGGAGGCCAGAAAGCCGCCCGTGGCCGCGTCACGCTAAGTGATTCTAGCGACACGTTTAGTGGCATGTGGCGTATTCGGTCAAAACTTCGTTCTCCGGCCTCGTTTTTCTCGATCCGGAGTTCCCGAAGTGCTACGTAGGCCTGTCCGAAACCCGGTGTCGCGCTCCGGGGGGAGGAGGGCGTGGCCCTGGGCGGCCGCCGTGTGGGGGGTCTGGAGCGGACCGGCGGAGGCGGGACTGCGTGCGCTTCGTCTGGTGGGTCGGTATGCGCGGAACGCCCGTGTGGCAAGGGTTTCGTGGTTACTCAGAGTGCACTCAGTGATCGGCTGGTCACAGTCTACGTCGATCCCTATCGGGCGTTATGCCCAGTTTCACGACGCTTGATGTCGTGCGCGGACGACGTCCGGGCTCACACCGTTGCTACGTGCGCAAAGGTCTTCGGAGGGGGCCGAGAAACCTGGTGTACCAGGTTGGACACCGGCGTGGCGCGCGCGTGCCCCGGCCATGCGGAGACGACGGAAGGCATGCGTGTGTCCACGAAAAACTGGGGATACCGTAACTCTCAGTTGGCGTGCTCCAGGGCGCGTACCGACCTCCAGCGCCGCGTGAGCCTCTCCCGCAACTCCAGCACGCGCTCGACCTCCCCCGCCGCCAGGGCTTCCACCGCCCCCGACACCTCGGCCACCGAGTGGTCCTCGCTCAGGTGGTCGTCGTCGAGCAGGTGCGGCAGGCCCCCGTAGTCCAGCTCCAGCAGCGAGTCGGGATGGGCCGTCAGGGACAGCCAGTCCGCCAGGTTCTCGGTCGAGGCCGACACCCCCTGCTCCCCGATGTGCTCCCGCAGCACCGCCAGCGTGTGTTCGACCCGGCGCATGGCCAGCGAGGTCCGCGTCAGGTACAGCAGCGTCCGGGTGGAGTTGGACGACAGCACCAGGCACCGCTCCTGGGACTGGAAGGGCACGAACCAGGGGACCGGGATGGTCCAGTTGCTCGACAGGATGCCCGGCCGCACCAGCGCGCCCGAGTCCCGCCACTCCCGGTAGCGCTCCGCGGTGCGCTCGGCCTCGGGGACCGGCACGAACGCCCCGCTCACGCCCGCCGGCATCGTGTCGGTGAACTCCGTGAAGGCCCGCCACGAGCGCAGCCTCGTCTGCCACGGGCAGACGTACAGGCGCTCGTTCACCCGCCGCAGGTAGGCGTTGCGGCTCTCCTCCGCCGGCGCCACCACCGGGGGGGTCGTGACCACCCGCCGCAGGCTCTCGGCGTGCTCGGCCGCCAGCGCGTTGATCCGCCGCGGCCGGTCGGGCGAGGCCGCGTACTCCTCCCAGTAGCTGCGGTCGCACGGGGAGAACGCGTGGATCGGCTGGTAGACGCGGAGGTAGGCGGTGTAGGGCAGCACGAACGCATCGTGGCACATATCGTTGCGTGTGGCACTCACCGCTGCGATCCCCTGACAGGCCGTCGTTCCGTGTGCGCACCACGTCCGTCACACCCGGGTGGCGTAGGCACGACGGGGGCCGACCAGGTACGGTTGTATGTGTACGTAAGCTGGCGCCTGTCGTCAGTCGCGTTTGACGGCCGTCAGCCCGATAGTGCGGGTTAGTAAGTGATCTGGGGTTCGTCGGAACCCAATCGTTGAGGGGGTCGAGCCAATGGGGCGCGGCCGAGCCAAGGCCAAGCAGCAGAAGGTCGCCCGGAAGCTCAAGTACAGCTCCGGCGGGACCGACCTTGATCGGCTGCGGTCGGAGCTGGGTGTCGCTGAGGACGAGGGGTCTACCTCCGGGCCGTCGGGCCCGGACGATGCCTACGCGGATCCTCACGACGACCTGGTCGACCGTTACGCGGATCTTGCCGACAAGTACTCGGACTCCGACAAGTAGCACCTGGTCGGCCGAGACTTTCAGGTCGCTCGGACAACAACCGCTGACCTGTGGCGGTCACGGCTTTCCGACTCGGAAGCCGTAGCGGACAGGTGGATATAGCCGGTGCGAACCACCCTGGTGGTTCGCACCGGCTATGTTCGCGTCCGTTCACGCGTACTCGCCGGTCAGGACGGCCTGCCCGGAACCGGCCGTCACCGTGCCCAGCCACCAGGCCGGGACACCTCGGTCGGCCAGCACCTCCAGTGCGCGTGCGGCGTCCTCCGCCGCGACGATCGCCACCATGCCCACGCCCATGTTGAACGTGGCCTCCATGTCCTCGCGGCTCACCCCGCCCCTGTCGGCGAGGTGGCCGAACACGGGGGCGGGCGACCAGGTGGCGCGGTCCAGCTCCGCGTCCAGGTGGTCGGGCAGGGACCGGGAGAGGTTGGCCGCCAGGCCGCCGCCCGTGACGTGTGCGTAGGCGTGCACCTCCACCGCGCCGGTCAGCGCGACGCAGTCCTTGGCGTACACACGGGTCGGTGTGAGCAGGACCTCGCCCAGTACCCCGTCCAGCTCGGGGACGTGTGCGAACAGGTCCAGGTTCGCCCGGTCCACGATGTGCCGGATGAGCGAGTAGCCGTTGGAGTGCGGCCCCGAGGAGCCCATGGCGATGACCGCGTCGCCCTCGCGGACCCGGTCCTGGCCGAGGATCGCGTCGCCCTCCACCACGCCGGTGCCCGCACCGGCGAGGTCGTACTCGTCGGGCTCCATGGCGCCCGGGTGCTCGGCGGTCTCCCCGCCGATCAGCGCGCAGCCCGCCTGGTGGCAGCCCTCCGCGATGCCGCCGACGATCTCGGCGATGCGCTCGGGGACCACCGCGCCGCAGGCGACGTAGTCGGTCATGAACAGGGGCTCGGCGCCGCTGACCACGAGGTCGTCGACGACCATCGCCACCAGGTCGATGCCGATGGTGTCGTGCTTGTCCATCTGCTGGGCGAGCAGCACCTTGGTGCCCACGCCGTCGGTGGAGGTGGCCAGGACCGGGTCCTTGTACCTGCTCGTGTCGAGCCGGAACAGGCCCGCGAAGCCGCTGGCGTCGGTCACCTGCTCGGGCCGGCGGGTGCGCGCCACGTGGCGCTTCATCAGGTCGACGGCGCGCTCACCGGCGGCGATGTCCACGCCCGCGGCCGCGTACGCGCCCGTCGTCCCCGTGCTGTCGGCTGCCACGCGAGTTCTCCTCGTGCTGTGTTGCGTTGGTGGTGCGGTTCCGGCGGCCCGCCCCCGGGCACGGCGGAGCCGCCGCGCCGGGTTCCGGTCCGGCTCGGACTACTTGTCGCTGGTGGCCAGGGTGGAGCCCTCGGGCGTGCCGCAGGCCTTCTCCAGCAGGTACTTGCCCTGGGAGTCGGCGTCCACCTCGATCGGGTACACGCCGTCGAAGCAGGCCCGGCACAGGTCGTTCTTGGGCACCTCCGACGCGGCGATGAGCTCGTCGAGGTCCACATAGGCCAGGGAGTCGGCGTTCACCGACTCGGCGATCTCCTCCACGGTCAGGTTCGCGGCGATGAGCTCGGCGCGGGTGGCGAAGTCGATGCCGTAGTAGCAGGGCCACAGCACGGGCGGGCTGGAGATGCGCACGTGGACCTCGGCGGCGCCCGCGTCGCGCAGCATCCGCACCAGGGCGCGCTGGGTGTTGCCGCGCACGATCGAGTCGTCCACGACCACCAGGCGGCGGCCCTCGATGACCTCGCGCAGCGGGTTGAGCTTGAGCCGGATGCCCAGTTGGCGCAGGGTCTGGCTCGGCTGGATGAAGGTGCGTCCCACGTAGGAGTTCTTCACCAGGCCCTGGGCGAAGGGGATGCCGCTGGCCTCGGCGTAGCCGACCGCGGCGGGCGTGCCGGACTCGGGCACCGGGATGACCAGGTCGGCCTCCACCGGGTGCTCCCTGGCCAGGCGGCGGCCCGTCTCCACACGGGTGGAGTTGACGTTGCGGCCCGCGATGGTGGTGTCGGGGCGGGCGAGGTAGACGTACTCGAACAGGCAGCCCTTGCGGCGGGCGGGTGCGAAGCGGCGGGACCGGACCCCGCGCTCGTCGATGGTGAGGAGCTCACCGGGCTCGATCTCGCGGACCACGGTGGCGCCCACGATGTCCAGCGCGGCGGTCTCGCTGGCGACCACCCAGCCGCCCGCGTCGGAGGTCTCGCCCAGGCGGCCCAGCACGAACGGGCGTATGCCCTGCGGGTCGCGCGCCGCGTACAGGGTGTTCTCGTCCATGAACACCAGGGAGAAGGCGCCCCTGACCTTCGGGAGGAGCTCGACCGCCGCGTCCTCCACCGAGCTGCCGTGCTTGGCGCGGTCGGCCAGCAGGTTCGTGAGGACCTCGGTGTCCGTGGTGGCGTCCCGACGGGTGTCGGGCAGCATCGCCGCCAGTTCCGGGGTGTTGATCAGGTTGCCGTTGTGGCCGAGCGCCAGACCCCCCTCACGCGCCGTGTAGAAGGTCGGCTGGGCGTTCTCCCACACCGGCGAACCGGTGGTCGAGTAACGGCAGTGGCCGATCGCGAGGTGGCCGCGCAGGGAGTCCAGGGTCGCCTCGTTGAAGACCTGGGAGACGAGTCCCATGTCCTTGTAGACGACGATCCGTTCCCCGTCGCTCAGCGCGATGCCCGCGGACTCCTGTCCGCGGTGCTGCAGGGCGTAGAGGCCGAAATAGGTGAGCTTGCTGACTTCTTCGCCGGGTGCCCAGACCCCGAAGACACCGCAGGCGTCCTGCGGGCCGCGTTCGAGCGGATCGAGGTCCATGGAGAGCCGGCCGTCGGAGTACGACACACCCACAGCTTAGTGCCTGGCCGTCGGCCCGGCACCACCCGGGGGAGGTACCGGCCACAGGGGCAGGTGCCCGGACAGGTCGGAGCGGGCTCCGCTGGCCTGCACCAGGTGTGCGGAGACGGCCTGTTCCCAGGGGAGGCGTCCGGTGGCCACGCGGAGCCAGGTGAGGGGGTCGGTCTCCACGACGCCCGGCGGGGTGCCCCGGGTGTGCCGCGGCCCCTCGACCGCCTGGACGGCGCCGTACGGCGGCACGCGCACCTCCAGGCTGTGACCGGGGGCGCGGTCCGCGAGCACCGCGAGACTGCCCCGTACGGCGGCCTTGACGGCCGCGCGCAGCGGCTCGTCGGCGCGCAGCACCGCGTCCGCGCAGGCGGCGACGGCGGCCTCGTCACCACCCTCGAAGGGGGCCTCTCCCAGCGCGGAGAGCTGTTCGTCCAGGGACTCGCGCAGGCGCCGCGCGGCGCTCGCGCTCAGAGCGGAAGGCATGGGCGAAAGCCTACGGGGCGGGTCGGCGAGCCGCGGGGCATCGGGTGGGTGAACGAGGCGGGTACTTGTCATTGCCGAGAAATAGACCGAAGGTGGACATCGGGGAACATCGGCGGAACTGTTCGCCGGTCTCCACTCGATTGGGTGATTCCTGTCTCAGCGCACCGCTGGTCAGCGGGAGCGGGACACGGTAGCGTCCCGAACCGTCCCGGTGTTGTCGAGATTGGGAGGATTGCGATGGACCCCCTACCCCCAGGGCGTTCCATACGGCGGCACCGACAGAGATGAACAAGGGGTAACCAGGTCCGTGTCCGCCCGTCCCCGCGGCGCCGGACCCGTACGGCCCTGCCCTGACGCGCGGGACCGGACGGCCCGCGCGCTTACCATCCACCAAGGAACACCACCGCACCATCGGGAGAACGACGTGCGCCTGCGCTTGCGCCCGCGTGATGACAGTTACTACGAGATGTTCACCGACTCGGCGAACAACCTGGTCATCGCGGCCCGCCTGCTGGTGGAGCTGATGAGCGACGGGGCTGACCGCGAGGCCATCACCGAGAAGATGCGCGCCTGTGAGCACGCGGGTGATGACGCCACCCACGCGATCATGCGCCGCCTCAACAAGAGTTCGGCGACACCCATTCACCGTGAGGACATCTACCGACTGGCCTCGAACCTGGACGACGTCATGGACTCCATGGAGGCCGCCGTCGACCTGATCGGCCTCTACGGCCTGGAGCGCCTTCCCAAGGGGATCATCGACCAGATCGAGGTGCTGGAGCGCGCCGCCGAGCTGACCGCCGAGGCCATGCCCCGGCTCCGCGCGCTGGAGGACCTGAACCGGTACTGGATCGAGATCAACCAGCTGGAGAACCAGGCCGACCGCATCTACCGCAAGCTCCTCGCCCGCCTGTTCAGCGGGGAGTACGACGCCCTGACCGTCCTCAAGCTCAAGGACGTCATCGAGGAGCTGGAGACGGCCGCCGACGCGTTCGAGCACGTCGCGAACACCGTGGAGACCATCGTCGTCAAGAACGGCTGAGAACGCCCCGGATCCCCCGAACGAGACCCCCGACATCCCGAACGAGACCCCCGTGAGGACCGGCGGCGGGCGGCAGGCGTGCCCTCCTGCCCGCCGAGGGGCCCCAGGAGGTGCCAAGGCGGCCCGGGGCCGCCGAGGCCGCCCTTGGCGCGAGGAGGCGGGCGGGGGGCTACAGGCCGGTGATCTCGCGGGCGGGGACGGTCCGCCGGGACAGCACCTCCACGAGGTGGGCGAAGAACCCGTCGGCGTCGACCTCCTCGACCACCGTCGCGTTCGCCTCCAGCCCGTGGACACCCCAGGACATGGCCGCGTACCCGCGGGTCAGCTCCCCCGAGGTCTCCACGTCCACGTGGTACCGCCCGGAGCGGCGCACCAGGTCCGGGTGCAGCAGTACCGCGGCGGTCAGTGAGTCCGGGTGCGTGGTGCCGTCGATACCCACCCTGCGGTCGAACTCCAGCGTCGCCGCGCACACGCGGCCGAAGAAGTCCGAGAGGGGGGTGCCGAGGGCGGCGACGGTGTCCAGCCGCTCCTGGTCGAACACCGCGTCGCGCAGGGTCAGCGGGTCCCACGGGACCACGGTGATCTCGAAGCCCGCGGCGAACACGGCCTTCGCGGCCTCCGGGTCGACGTAGAAGTTGAACTCCGCGGCGGCGGTGATGTTGCCGCGGCCGTTGTTGGACCCGCCCATGACGTACAGGGCGCCGACGTTGCTGACGAAGTCCGGGTCCTTGGCCATGGCCATCGCGATGTTGGTCAGCGGCCCGATCGCCACGATCGACAGCTCACCGGGGTGCTCGGCGGCCAGCCGGACCAGGGCGTCCACCGCGTGCTCCCGCTCGGGCTCCAGTCCCGAGCAGTCCATGGACAGGCCCCCCGACCCGTCGCCGTGCACGTTCTCCGCGCTCACCCACGGCCGCACGATCGGGCGGCGGGAGCCCAGGTGCACGGGCACCTCGCCGAGGCGCCCGGCGACGCTGAGGGTGAGGAAGGCGTTGCGCACCTGCTGTTCGAAGCCCACGTTCCCGGCCACCATGGTGATGGCGCGCAGGTCGGCCTCCGGGTCCAGCAGCCCGACGAGGAGGGCCACGCAGTCGTCCTGAGCGGTGTCGGTGTCGATCACCAGTGGTGTGGTCACGCTTCTCCTCTTGCCCGCCGCCGTCGGTCGCCTCCGATGGGAGACGAGTATGCAACGGATCGGCCGAAGCGGCCACTCGATCACCGGCCACTCTCGGGGAGGTGCAGGTGACGGATCGGCCGAAGCGGCCACTCTCGGGGAGGTGCAGGTGACGGATCAGCCGAACCGGCCACTCCGTCACCGGCCACTCCGGGGGTGCTGCGGGTGACGGATCAGCCGAACCGGCCACTCGATCACCGGCCACTCTCGGGGAGGTACAGGTGACGGATCAGCCGAACCGGCCACTCGATCACCGGCCACTCTCGGGGAGGTACAGGTGACGGATCGGCCGAACCGGCCACTCGATCACCGGCCACTCGATCACCGGCCACTCTCGGGGAGGTATAGGTGACGGATCAGCCGAACCGGCCGGTGATATAGTTCTCGGTCTCCTTCTTCTCCGGCCGCGTGAACATCTGGTTCGTCTCGCCCATCTCGATGAGCTTGCCGGGCTTGCCCGGGGCCGACAGGTTGAAGAACGCCGTCCGGTCGGACACACGAGCCGCCTGCTGCATGTTGTGCGTGACGATGACGATCGTGTAGTCCTCCTTCAACTCGTGGATGAGGTCCTCGATCGCCAGGGTCGAGATCGGGTCCAGAGCCGAGCAGGGCTCGTCCATCAGCAGTACCGACGGCTTCACCGCCGTGGCGCGGGCGATGCACAGCCGCTGCTGCTGACCGCCCGAGAGGCCCGCACCGGGCCTGTTCAGCCGGTCCTTGACCTCCTCCCACAGGTTCGCGCCGCGCAGCGACTCCTCCACCAGGTCGTCCGCCTCGGACTTGCTCATCCGCCTGCTGTTGAGCCGGGCGCCGGCGATGACGTTGTCGTAGATGGACATCGTCGGGAAGGGGTTGGCCTTCTGGAAGACCATGCCGACCTCGCTGCGCACCATGACCGGGTCCACGTCGGGCCCGTAGATGTCCAGGTCGTCCAGGAGCACCTTGCCCTCGGCACGGGCGCCGGGGGTCACCTCGTGCATCCGGTTGAGGGTCCGCAGGAAGGTGGACTTGCCGCAGCCGGACGATCCGATGAACGCCGTCACCGACCGCGGCTCGATGGTCATCGACACGTCCTCCACGGCCAGGAAGTCGCCGTAGTAGACGTGGAGTCCGGAGACGTCGATACGTTTCGCCACTGGAAGTTCCTCGTGAGTCTGCTCCGCGCGCGGGGCGTGGGCGGTTGGTCTGGGGTCAGCGGGCCTTCGGCGCGAACAGGCGGCCGATCATGCGGGCCAGGAAGAACAGCAGCATCACCACCAGGATCAGCGTCAGCGCCGCGGCCCAGGCCCGCTCGTAGTTGATGGCGCCGCCCATGCGGACCTGCGAGTAGATGAACACCGGGAGGTTCATCATCTGCCCGTCGAACAGGTTCCAGTTGATCGACACCGCCGACGTTCCCGCCGTGAGGATCAGTGGAGCCGTCTCTCCGATAACGCGCGCGATGGCGAGCATGATTCCTGTGGTCAGCCCGGCCGCGGAGGTCGGCAGCACCACCTTGGTGATGGTCCGCCACCGGGGCACGCCCAGGGCGTACGCCGCCTCGCGCAGGTCCTGCGGCACCAGCCGCAGCATCTCCTCGCTGGAGCGCACCACGACCGGGATCATCAGCACCGCCAGCGCGATCGCGCCCGCGGCGCCGTTGGTCCGGCCCGGGCCGAACAGCACCATCCACAGCGCCACCACGAACAGGCCGGCGACGATCGACGGGATGCCCGTCATGACGTCGACGAAGAACATGATGAGCTTCTTCATGCGGCCACGGGCGTACTCCACCAGGTAGACGGCGGTCATCACACCGACCGGCACCGAGATGAGCGTGGCCATGCCGGTGATCGCCAGGGTGCCGACGATCGCGTGGTAGGCGCCGCCCGCGTCCATGCTGGGCAGGACGCCGTTCATCGACACCGAGAGGAAGTAGACGTCGAGCCGGGCCATGCCGTTGGTGAGCACGGTCCACAGCACCGACGCCAGCGGCAGCATCGCCAGCAGGAAGCACCCGTAGACGAGCGAGGTGACCAGCCGGTCCTTGGCCTTGCGCCCGTCCTCGACGCGGGCCGAGGCGGTCACGACGATCACCACGTACGCGACGGCGGTGAGCGCCCCCCACAGGAGGAAGCCGAAGGAGGAGAAGGCCAGCAGGACCCCCGCCACCACGGCGGCGCAGGAGGCCAGCAGGACGGCCGGGAAGCGGCGCGGCAGCGTCCCTCCGCGCAGGTCGCGCCGGGGCGCGCCCGTGTCCGGACCGGGCGTGGGGGACTGGGTGGTCGTCGTGTTCATCGTGACTCCTTGTTCCCCCGCGCCACCACGTAGCGCGCGCCCATGTTGACCACGAGGGTGATCGCGAACAGGACCAGGCCGGCGGCGATCAGCGCGGACACGCCGTACCCGGTGGCCTCGGGGTACTGGAGCGCGATGTGCGCGGCGATGGTCTGGTTTCCGCTCTGCAGCAGGTCCCAGGAGAGGACGAGGGAGGGGGACAGGATCATGGCGACGGCCATGGTCTCCCCCAGGGCGCGGCCCATGCCGAGCATGGCGCCGCCGATCACCCCGGACTTGCCGAACGGCAGGACGGCCAGCCGGATCATCTCCCAGCGGGTGGCGCCCATGGCCAGGGCGGCCTCGCGGTGCCCCTGCGGCGTCTGGCGGAACACGTCGCGCGACATCGCGGTGATGATCGGCAGGATCATGACGGCCAGCACCACGCCCGCGGTCAGGATGGTGCGCGCGGAGGTGGAGGCGGGGCCGGAGAACAGCGGGATCCAGCCCAGGTAGCGCGTCATGGCCTGGTACACGGGGACCAGCTGCGGCGCGAGGAAGCCGATGCCCCACAGGCCGTAGACGACGCTGGGGATGGCGGCCAGCAGGTCCACCAGGTAGCCGAGCACCGAGGCCAGCCTGCGCGGCGCGTAGAAGGCGATGAACAGGGCGATCCCGATCGCCACCGGTGTGGCCAGCAGCAGCGCGATGGCCGCGGCGAGCACGGTGCCGAACGCCAGCGCGGCGACACCGAACGCGGGATCCTCGCGGACGTTGGGCTCCCACTCCCGCGTGGTCAGGAAGCCGGCGGTGTTGGCGGCCAGGGACGGCCAGGCCTGAACGATCAGGAAGGCTGCGACCCCGGCGAGGATCAGCAGGATCAGGAGGCCCGAGCCTCGGGCGAGCCCGGCGAAGGCGACGTCGCCGATCCGGCGCTTGCCCGAGGACGGCGGTGCCGTCTCGGGCGCGTCCGTGGTCGTCATGGGTTGACTCCGGTTCGGAAGGTCTCAGGGCGGTTCGCCCGTGCGGTGCGGTGCACCTTCGTGCGTGCCTGGTCTCGTTGTTCCCGACGGGGCGCCGTCCTCCCCGGGGCGGGGGACCGCCCTCCCGTCGAGGGCCCGTCCGGGTTCCGTGTGCGGCCGGTCGCCGGCCGGCCCGCCATGGTCGTGACGTGCGGTGGCCGTATCGCGCCGAATGTGAAGGTAGGCGTGGAAGGTGACGAGTTGTGCCAAGGGAGATGAACGGAAAATGAACGGGGTGTCGCACTCCCGTGGCGATAGGGAAATTGCTCGGTGAATGTGACGCTTCGCACGTCAGGAGGAGTTCTGCCGGCCCCCGTCGGCGGGCGGCGCGTACATCACGTCGGTGTCCCACATGCCGAAGCCGAGCGACTCGTACAGCCGCACGGCGGCCCCGTTGTCACCGTCCACGTACAGGTGCACCCACGGAAGCCCGGCGTCGCGCAGGTGGCGCAGACCGGCCAGGGTCAGTGCGCGGCCGAGCCCGGTGCCCTGCCAGTCGGGGTCCACGCCCACCACGTAGACCTCGCCGACCGGTTCGCCGTCGGTGAGTCCGGCACCGTCGGAGTGGACCTTGGTCCAGTGGAAGGCGGCGACCCGTCCGTCGTTGGCGGCGGCCAGGAAGAAGCCCTCCGGGTCGAACCAGTCCTCCACCTCGCGCTGGAGCAGGTCGTCCAGGGTGAGCTGGCCCTGCTCGGGGTGGTCGGCGAACGCGCGCGCGTTCGCCTCCAGCCAGGCCTGCTCGTCCTGGCCCACCACGAAGGTCCGCAACCGCACCTGGTCGGCCACGTCGGGCCGCAGCTCCGGTTCGGGCAGCTCGGGGGCCGCCCAGGGGCCGCCCGCCTCCCCGGCGGTGAGGTCGCGCAGCGGCATCCGCATCTTGTGGAGTTCGCGGACGGCGGTCCAGCCGTCCTCCCTCGCGACCGAGACCGCCTGCGGGGTGCGCCCGTGCGCCCACACGCGTACCCCGTCGGGGCCGGCGTCCCGGTGGACCGACTCCAGCAGGGCGGTGCCGTGTCCGCGCCCCCGGTGGGCGGGGTCGACGACGACCTCCCCGGAGTCGGGCTCGCCCGGGACCCGTTCGACGAAGGCGAAGCCGACCGCGCGTTCGTCCTCGACGACCAGGTGGAAGCGGCTGCTCCCGGAGGGGGCGCCGTGTCTGACGCGGAGCAGCGTGTGCTCCGACAGAGGGGCGACGCCGTCGGCCGCGCGCGCGGCCTCGGCGAGTGTCAGCACCTGGTCGGCGAGGGCCGGAGCCAGGTCGTCGGTGACTAGCGGGGTGCTCATGGAGCGCAAGCCTACGACGAAGCGGCCACGGGGATTCGGACAGGCACGGCCGCTGAGGGGTTTGTCCTGGTGAGTCGCCCGGCCCCGCGTGGCGGCGGGGCCGGGCCCCGCCTCGGCCCTACCGCTTGCGGCGCTTGCCCTGGTAGCCGACGCCGACCCGGACGCGCCGCACCGGCGCCAGCGGGGTCGCGAGCAGCAGCGCGAGGAGGAACGCCGCGAGCAGCACCGCCGGGGCCATGTTCGGGCCCAGGTCGCCGTGGTCGGCGGCCACCTCGGTGCCGTCGAGCTCGTCGTCGCCGGCCCCCGGGGTCACCGTCGGCAGCTCGGCGAGGTCCTCGGCGCCGGGGGAGACACCGGGAAGGGCGGCCTCGTCGCTCGGCAGCGCCGGGAGGTCGGAGCCGCTGGTGGGCACGTCACTGATGGGGACGTCGCCGACTCCGCCGCCGGTCGAGGACTCCGGGCGCGTGGAGGGGCCTCCCGAACCACCGGAGCCGCCCGAACCACCGGAGCCGCCCGAGTCACCGGACCCCCCCGAACCGCCGGAGTTCCCGGAGTTCCCGGTCCGGTCGTCGTCGCTTTCGGAGGTGCCCGGATCCGGCCGGGACGTCTCCTCGTCGGCGGGGCTCTCGGTTTTGTCCCCGTCCGGCTCGCTGGTGGGCTCCGGGCTCGGCTCCTTGGTGGGGTCCGGCGACGGGGTCGGATCGGGGGAGGGCGTGGGGTCGGGCACGGTCACCGAGACCGTCCACGTGCCGGTGGAGACGGTGTGCCGGGTCGCCGGCCGAAGGTCCGCGCAGTCGACGCCCTCTTGGGCGAGCGCGTAGGTGAGGACCGCCACGACGTCGGTCGTCTCGCTGGGCGTGCCGGTGACCTCGCCCGCGGGCGCCGTCTCGCCCGGAGCGACCTCCCGGGGCTCGAAGCCCCGCGCGCCGAACTCGGGGACGTTCACGGCCAGCCCGGTCAGGCAGATGTCGGCGTCACCGGTGTTGGTCGCGGTGAGGGCGTTGGCCGGGGCCGATCCGCCCGGTTCCACCTCACTGGCGTCGTTCGCGAAGGCGATGACGGCCGACGCGGTGGGCGGCTCGGAGGGGGAGGGCGGGGGTGAGGACGAGGGCGGGGATGAGGGCGAGGCGGAGGGTGGGGGAGAGGCCGGGGCGGAAGGAGAGGAAGAGGCGGAGGACGAGGGACTCGCGGACGGGCCCGGCTCGGCGTACGCCGGGGACATCACGGCGACCAGGCTGGAACCGACGAAGACGGCGCCCAGAGCGGCACCCGCGCGGCGGAGGCCGGGGGTGAGCGGGGAACTCGCGGCGGACGTGGACATCGGGGCGTTCTCCTCCTCGCGGATGACGCGCCAAAACGGTTGCGGCACACCCGGCCGCGGGGAGTTTCGCCGCGCCTGACGTCCCGGCGTTCGGGTGCTCCCCGATCTTAGGACCTGGGGGCGCCGAACACGAGGGTCCACGCTCCCTCTTCCGCACCGTCGGTCATGTCGCGGTGGCGGAGAGCGCGAACGGCTCCGGGGCGCCCGCGCGGTGCACGGGCGCCCCGGAGCCGTCCACGGGTCCGTGCGGGCACGGCCCGCGGACCCCGCCGCTCCGCGCGGCTACCTGTTCTCGGACTCGGCGACCCGGGCGGCGGGCATCGGCTCGGCGTCCTCCACCGGGGCCGAGGGGACCTTGGCCACCGGGTCGGGCACGAAGCGGTAGCCCACGTTGCGTACGGTGCCGATCAGCGACTCGTACTCCGAGCCCAGCTTGGCGCGCAGGCGCCGCACGTGGACGTCGATGGTGCGTGTGCCGCCGAAGTAGTCGTAGCCCCACACCTCCTGGAGCAGCTGCGCCCGGGTGAACACCCGGCCGGGGTGCTGCGCCAGGAACTTGAGCAGCTCGAACTCCTTGAAGGTGAGGTCGAGGATGCGGCCGCGCAGGCGTGCGATGTAGGTGGCCTCGTCGATGACGAGATCGCCCCTGCGGATCTCGTCGGGGTCGTCCGTTCCGGCGTCGGCCGAGCCGACGGCCAGCCGCAGGCGCGCCTCGACCTCCGCGGGACCGGCGGTGGCCAGGACGAAGTCGTCCGCCTGCCAGTCGGGGGTCAGGGCCGCCACGCCGCCCTCGGTGAGGATGACGATCAGCGGGCAGTCCAGGCCGGTGGTGTCGAGCAGGCGGCAGAAGTTGCGGGCCGCGGCGAGATCGGTCCGGGCATCGACCAGAATGGCGTCGACCGGTGCGCCGGATCCGCCGGCCGCGCCCGAGGCCAGCAGGGCTCCGGCCTCGGCCGGCGCCACCCGCACGGAGTGCAGGAGCAGGCCGAGGGCGGGCAGTACGTGGTCCGACGGTTCGTTCGAGTTCGTCAACAGAAGCAGATGGCTCATGCGTCTCTTCTCGTCATCCCGCGCTGTGCGGGCGATCGAAGGCGCCATTGCCCCCGGGTGAAGATGTCTTGTACGTCGCCTCCGAGCAACACAAGGATAATCAACAGATGGCGAAGTGCACTATCAGGTACTGGGCAGCGGCCAAGGAAGCGGCCGGAACGGCCGAGGAAACGGTCACCGCCGACACGCTCGGAGAAGCCCTCGCGGCGGCGTGTCGGCTGCATCCCGACGATCGCTTCCAGCGCGTACTCGGGTCTTCGTCGCTCCTGGTCGACGAACGCCCGGTCGGGCGCAGGCCGCACGGTGAGGTCGAGGTCGCGAACGGGACTGTGATCGAGGTCCTACCGCCCTTCGCGGGCGGGTGAGAGGGCCGAAACAGCCGCGAGACAGGGAGGGAAGATGACGGAAACCCCCGAGTGGGCGGGCCGGGCGCGCGTGGTGATGCTCGGCAAACCGGGGTGCCACCTGTGCGAGGAGGCCTGGTCGGTCATCGAGCGGGTCACCGACGAGCTGGGCGCGGACCGGGGCCAGGAGCAGCTGGACGGTGTGGGAGAGGCCGATCGCGAGGAGTACTGGGACAAGGTCCCGGTCACGTTCGTGGACGGCCGCCGCCACGACTTCTGGAGGGTCAGCGAGGATCGGTTGCGCGCCGCCCTCGGCGGTTGACGGGGAACGCCCCGGGTGAAGAGGAAAGATCGGCTGTGTCCACAAATCCTCACATCTGTGCCATTTCGGTTGGCCTCATTGCCGTAACGCGAACTCCCGATTTCCCGAAGGCGTGCCAAGGCCCTTCCGGATGGGAACTTATGAGCCCTCGATCACAGCGGACCCCACTTTGTGCGCGCTTTCACAAGCACGTAATCTAGGGATTCCAGACCTGTCGGGGGAGCGGGGCGCACCCCGCCCGCTCCTGGCGCCGGACCGCGCGGCCCGCCTCCCGCGCGGCCCGTCCCCGCACCAGCCCGCACCGATCGCCGCTCAGGAGCGCCCGCCTGTGATCAGTCGTCCACCACGGCCCCGGGACAGGGGCATCCCGGAGGCCACCGTGGCCCGGCTCCCCGTCTACCTGCGCGCCCTCCAGGCGCTCCAGGACCGGGGAACCCTCACCGTCTCCTCCGAGGCCCTCGCCTCCGCCGCCGGTGTGAACTCGGCCAAACTGCGCAAGGACCTCTCCCACCTCGGGTCCTATGGGACGCGCGGAGTGGGGTACGAGGTCGAGTACCTCGTCTACCAGATCTCTCGTGAGCTTGGTCTCACCCAGGACTGGGCCGTGGCCATCGTCGGCATCGGCAACCTGGGCCGCGCACTGGCCAACTACGGGGGCTTCGGCACCCGCGGTTTCCGTATCGCGGCCCTGCTCGACGCCGACCCGGCGATGGTCGGACAGAACGTGGCGTCCCTGGACGTGAGGCATATTGACAACCTGGAGGAGGTTGTGCGTACGAAGGGCGTTTCCATAGGTGTCATCACGACTCCGGCGGCCGCGGCCCAGGGAGTGGCGACGCGCTTCGTCGAGGCCGGGGTGGCCAGCATCCTCAACTTCGCTCCGGTCGTCCTCAATGTGCCGGACGGGGTCGATGTGCGTAAGGTCGACTTGTCCATCGAACTCCAGATCCTCGCCTTCCACGCGCAGCGCAGGGCCGACGGCGACGGCCGGGGCGCGGAACGCGCGGGACTGGAACTGACGTGAGACGTTCGACGATTCGGGGCCGTTGGGCCTGCATGAGCGGTGGGCGATGAGCGAGCGTGCGCCGCGCCCCGGAAGGTATGGCCGCCTCCGGGGACATACGAAGACGCTGTGTAGTGCCTGCATAGGAGAATGCGGATGAGTGTCCTGGCCGTGGGGTTGAGCCACCGGAGTTCGCCGGTGGCTCTGCTCGAACGTGTCGCGCTGAACGGGGAGACGCGGACCAACGCGGTCGGGGAGATGATCGCCTCCGACTCCGTCAACGAGGTCATGATCGTCTCCACCTGCAACCGCACCGAGGTCTACGCCGACGTCTCGGCCTTCCACGGCGGTGTCGCGGCCATCACCGAACTCCTCTCCTGGCACACGGGAGTCCCCCTCGGAGAGCTGTCCGAGCACATGTACGTGCACTATGAGGACCGCGCTGTCCAGCACCTGTTCTCGGTCACCTGCGGCCTGGACTCCATGGTCGTCGGCGAGGGGCAGATCCTCGGACAGGTGCGCGACGCCCTCAAGGAGGGCCAGGAGACCGGCTCCGTCGGCCGCGTCCTCAACGACCTCGGCCAGCGCGCCCTGCGCGTGGGCAAGCGCGCCCACACCGAGACCCACCTGGACCACGCGGGCGCCGACATGGTCAGCTTCGGCCTCACCGTGGCGTCCGGAGGTCTGGGCCTCGGCCCGACCGGCGCCCCCCGCACCACCGCCGGCCAGACCGTCCAGACCGTGGGCGCGGTGCCCCCCGCGGGCTGCCCCATGTCCGCCGAGCCCGGCGACACCGACGACGCGCCCGGCCTCGCCCAGCCCGCGCACGGGCCCCTCACGGGCGTGCGCGTCCTCGTCCTCGGCGCCGGCTCCATGAGCGCCCTGTCCGCCAACACCGTCTCCCGCCAGGGCGCGGCGGCGGTCGTGGTGGCCAACCGCACCCTGGAGCGCGCCGACCGCCTCGCCGAGTGCCTCACCGAGGCGTACGAGACCGTCGACGCCCGCGCCGTCGCCTTCGAGGAGGCCGCCGGCACCCTCGCCGACGTCGACCTGGTCATCTCCTGCACCGGTGCCCAGGGCCTCGTCCTCACCGCCGACGCCGTGGCCGCCGCCACCGCCGGGCGCACGCGCCCCCTGGTCTTCCTCGACCTCGCGCTGCCCCGCGACATCGACCCCGCCGTGCGCGGACTGGCCGGTGTGGAACTGGTCGACATCGAGGACCTGCGCCAGGCCGCCGCCACGGACCCCGGAACCGACACGGGACGCGACAGCGCACTCACCCTCGCCCGCGGCATCGTCGACGAGGAGGTCGCCGAGTTCCGCGCGGTCCGCCGCGCCAGCCAGGTGACCCCCACCGTCGTCGCCCTGCGCGCCCAGGCCAGGGACGTCGTGGAGTCCGAGCTGTCGCGCCTGCACGGACGCCTCCCCGACGACCTCGACGAGCGCACGCGCGAGGAGATCACGCGCGCCATGCGCCGCGTCGCCGACAAGCTCCTGCACAGACCGACCGTGCGCGTCAAGGAACTGGCCGCCGCTCCGGACGGGGAGTCCTACGAGGCGGCCCTGCGGGAACTCTTCGCACTCGACCCCGGGAACCCGGAGGCGCTGGCCGCTCCCGAGGGACCCGCCACCGCGGCACCGACCGCCCAGGAGAAGCCATGACCGGCACGCACACCAACGGCGGCCCCGTCGACAGGGCCCCCGCCAAGCTCGGTACCCGCCGCAGCACCATGGCCACCAGCCAGTCGCGGATGGTCGCCGACGCCATCACCGAACGCACCGGCCGGGCGATCGAGCTGGAGCTGATCACCAGCTTCGGCGACGTCACCAAGGCCCACCTGACCCAGCTCGGTGGCACCGGCGTGTTCGTCAACGCCCTGCGCGACCAGCTCCACGCGGGCACCGTCGACTTCGCCGTGCACTCGCTCAAGGACCTGCCCACCACCCCGGCCGACGGGCTCGTGCTGGCCGCCATCCCCGAGCGCGACGACCCGCGTGACGCCCTGTGCGCACGCGACGGCCTCAAGTTCGCCGACCTGCCCCCCGGGGCCGTGATCGGCACCGGATCCCCGCGCCGCGTCGCCCAGCTCGCCCTGCTGCGCCCGGACCTGACCTACGTGCCGATCCGCGGCAACGCCGAGACCCGCCTGGGCAAGGTCGCCTCCGGCGAGCTCGACGCCGTCGTCCTCGCCTACGCCGGGCTCGGCCGCGTCGGCCGCGCCGACGACGCCACCGAGGTCTTCGAGCCCGAGCAGATGCTGCCCGCGCCGGGCCAGGGCGCCCTCGCCGTCGAGTGCCCCGCCGAGCGCCTGGAGGGCGACCTCGCCTACCTGGCCTCGGTCGACCACCCCGCCACCCGCGTCGAGGTCGTGGCCGAGCGCACCGTGCTCGCGGAGCTCGAAGCCGGATGCGCCGCCCCCGTCGGCGCCTACGCCCAGTACGACGCCGGGGCCGGCCGCCTGAACCTGCGCGCCGCCGTGGTGGCCACCGACGGGTCCAGCGCCGTACGCCGCGAACGCGCCGTCGGCCTCGACTCGGCCGGGGACCTGGCCGCCGCCACCGCGCTCGGCCGGGACCTGGCCCGCCAGATGATCGACGAGGGAGCCGACCGCATCGTGGCGGAGGCCTTCGCGGAGAGGGACACACCCTAACCAGGAGCCGACGGCGGGTGTCCTCGGCCGGAGCCCGCCGCATCCGCAACCGTCCCGGATACCGCGCACCGGGGCGCGGGCGACCCACACAGAGGAGCCAGTACGTGAACGCCAACGCCAACCCCCAGCCGGAGGAACCGCGTGCCACCACGCGGTCCGGGCACGTCGCCCTGGTCGGTTCCGGTCCGGGCGGTGCCGACCTGCTGACCCTGCGCGGCGCCGAGCTGCTGCGCCGAGCCGACGTGGTCATCACGCTGCGCGAGCCAGCGGCCGAGGAGCTCTCGGGCTTTCGCGGCGAGCTCCTCTCCCACTGCTCCGAGGACGTCTCCGTGGTGGAGGCGGCCGAGTGCGGCGGCGACGTCAACGCCCTCGCCCTGGCCCGTGCCCGTGAGGGCCGGCGGGTGGTCCGCCTGTACTCCGGCGACCCGTTCTTCGGCTGCCGCGGAGCCGAGCTGGTCGCCGCCTGCCACGAGGCCGGGGTGGAGGTCGAGGTCGCTCCGGGCGTCTCCGCCATCACCTCCGTGCCGACCTTCTCGGGCGTGCCGCTGATGAACGCGGAGAGCCCCGAGGTGCGGGTGCTCAACGCCCGGGCCGAGGGCGGGATCGACTGGAACGAGGCGGCCGCCAGCGACGCCACCCTGGTCGTCATGGGCGCCGACGCGCCCGCCGGAGAGGCCCCCGAGCACCAGGGGCCCGGCTTCGACGTGCTGTGCAAGGCCCTCGTCTCGGGCGGCCGCCCCGCCACCACCCCCGTCTCGGTCGTGCGCGCCGGTGGCACCACCCGCCAGACCACGGTCACCTCCACGCTGGCCCGGCTGGTCGCCGACCTCAAGGCCAAGGACGCCAAGGGCCACCACGCCACCGCGCCCGCGCTGATGATCGTCGGTCCAGCCGCGGCCCGCCAGCCCGACCTGTCCTGGTACGAGACCCGGCCGCTGTTCGGTTGGCGGGTCCTGGTGCCCCGGACCAAGGAGCAGGCCGCCGCCCTGTCCGACCAGTTGCGCGGCTACGGCGCGGTGCCCGAGGAGGTGCCCACCATCTCCGTGGAGCCGCCGCGCACCCCGCAGCAGATGGAGCGCGCCGTCCGCGGCCTGGTCACCGGCCGCTACCAGTGGGTGGCCTTCACCTCCGCCAACGCGGTCAAGGCGATCCGCGAGCGCCTGGAGTCCTACGGACTGGACGCGCGTGCCTTCGCCGGGGTCAAGGTCGCCGTCGTCGGCGAGGCCACCGCCAGGGCCGTGCGCGACTTCGGCATCCAGCCCGACCTGGCACCGCCCGAGGAGCAGCAGTCCAGCGCGGGCCTGGTGTCGGTGTGGCCGCCCTACGACGCCGAGATCGACCCGATCGAGCGCGTGCTGCTGCCGCGCGCCGACATCGCCACCGAGACCCTGGCCGCGGGCCTGGACAAGCTCGGCTGGGACGTCGACGACGTCACCGCCTACCGCACCGTGCGCGCCGCGCCCCCGCCCGCCCCTGTCCGAGAGGCGATCAAGGGCGGCGGTTTCGACGCGGTGCTGTTCACGTCCTCCTCCACGGTGCGCAACCTGGTGGGGATCGCGGGCAAGCCGCACAACACCACCGCCATCGCCGTGATCGGCCCCGAGACCGAGAAGACCGCGATCGAGTTCGGACTGCGCGTGGACGTCGTGGCACCGAAGGCGTCCGTTTCCGCCCTCGCGCAGGCCCTTTCGGAGTACGGTGCCGCCAAGAGGCGTGAAGCCATCGAGGCGGGCAAGCCCGTCCTCAAGCCCAGCCAGAAGCGGCGCGGGCGCCGCCGCAAGCTCTGAGAGCCCCGCCCAGCCGCCAGCACGCCGCACGAACCCACACCGGGAGCCCCGCGATGACCGCCTCCAGCAACGACGCCGCCTTCCCCGTCGCCCGGCCGCGCCGCCTGCGCCGTGGAGCGGCGCTGCGCCGCCTGGTCGCCGAGAACCGGGTGCTCCCGGAGAACCTCGTCCTGCCGATGTTCGTCAAGGAGGGGATCTCCGAGCCGGTGGCGATCTCCTCGATGCCCGGCCAGGTGCAGCACACCCGTGACAGCCTGCGCAAGGCCGCCCACGAGGCGGCCGCCGCCGGGGTCGGCGGGCTGATGCTGTTCGGTATCCCCGGGCACAAGGACGAGCGCGGTTCGGCGGCCGACGACCCCGAGGGCGTCGTCCAGGTGGCCCTGCGCGACCTGGCCGCCGAGGTCGGCGACGACATCGTGGTGATGGCCGACCTGTGCCTGTGCGAGTACACCGACCACGGCCACTGCGGCCCGCTGCTGACCGACGGACACGTCGACAACGACCTCACCCTGGAGCGGTACGCGTCCATCGCCGCCGCCCAGGCCGAGGCGGGCGCCGCCGTGGTGGCCCCCAGCGGCATGATGGACGGCCAGGTCGCGGCCATCCGTGCCGGACTGGACCGCGCCGGGCACGAGCGGGTGCCGATCCTGGCCTACGCCGCCAAGTACGCGTCGGCCTTCTACGGCCCCTTCCGCGAGGCGGCCGAGGGCGCGCCGCAGTTCGGCGACCGCTCCGGTTACCAGCAGGACCCCGCCAACGCGCGCGAGGCGCTGCGCGAGGTCGCCTTGGACGTGGCCGAGGGCGCCGACATGGTGATGGTCAAACCGGGTCTGGCCTACCTCGACATCGTGGCCAGGGTGGCGGAGGCCTCCCCGGTACCCGTGTCGGCCTACCAGGTCAGCGGCGAGTACGCGATGATCGAGGCGGCGGCGGAGCGCGGCTGGCTCGACCGCGAGCGGGCGATCCTGGAGACCCTGACCTCGTACCGGCGGGCGGGGGCCGAGCAGATCCTCACCTACTGGGCGACCGAGGCCGCCCGCCTGCTGCGGTAACGCGACCAGGCCCCGCCCCGGCCGCGGTCTCCGGGCGCAGGGCCTCACGACGTCGAGGCCGCGCCTGGATCACGAGGACCACCGGGGAGGCTCCATGGCCGAGGTTCTGTACCGACGTAAACGGCGTCATGCGGCGGACAGCATGCTCGACGCCGCACTGGGCTACGCCGGTCTGGGCTGGCCGGTGGCGCGCGGCACCTCGCCCGGCCAGGACCGCGCGTGCAGCTGCGACCGGATGGGCTGTCCGGACCCGGCGGCGCATCCGGTGACGATGGCCTGGGGCGTGGAGGCCAGCACCGACGCCGATACCATCCGCCGGTGGTGGACGGCCACCCCGGAGGCGAACATCATCCTGCCCACGGGCCGGGTCTTCGACGTCTTCGACGTGCCCCGCGAGGCGGGCGTGATGGCGCTGGCGCGGATGGGCCGCTCCGGGGTGCCCTCGGGGCCGGTGGCGGCGGTGGAGTCCTCCCGCTACCTGTTCTTCGTGGCCACCCGCTCCCCGGTCGACGAGGACGAGTGGTGGTCCTGCCACCTGGACTGCGTGCCCGAGGCCGTGGAGGAGATGCCGGGCCTGCGCTGGCACTGCCGGGACAGCTTCGTGCTCGGCGCCCCGTCGCGGCTGCCCTCCGGGGACCGGTTCACCTGGATCCGCGCCCCGCACGACACGGACGGCTCGGTGGTGCTGCCCGACCCGATCGCGGTGCTCGGCATCCTCGCCGACGCCAGCGAGGAGTTCTCCGGCTAGGTCGCGCGCGGGCGTCCACGGGACCGACCCCGTGCTGTGACCGGAGAAGACCCCCGGTCCACCCCCGCCGGACCGGCGAGGCTGGCCCTCCCGGCCGTTCACCCACAGGGCGAGCCGGGTGCGGTCGCGCTGGCCGTCGACCACGTGCTGGCCTCCTCCCTCGTCCCGGTGCCGCTGGTCCCCGCGATGTGCGCGGCCATGGCCTACCCGCTTCTGCGCGGCCGGGTCTGAGCGCACGGTACGGACGCGACGGAGGGGGCCGTCGCGACGACCCCCTCCGTCCGCATGCGCGCGGCCGGACGTCAGAGTGCGATCTCCTCGGCGTTCACGACCACACCGTCCTCGTCGCTGTAGAGCCACTCGCCCGGGACGAACGCGACGTCGCCGAAGGACACCGGCACGTCCAGGCGCCCGGCGCCGTCCTTGAGGGACTTGCGGGGGTTGGAGCCCAGGGCCTTCACCCCCAGGTCCAGCCCTCCCAGGGCGCGGGTGTCGCGGACCGCGCCGAAGACCACGGCGCCGGCCCAGCCGTTGGCCACGGCCGCCTCGGCGATCATGTCGCCCATCAGGGCGGACCGCAGCGAGCCGCCGCCGTCCACCACCAGGACGGCGCCGTCGCCGGGGGTGTTGAGGACCTGCTTGACCAGGCCGTTGTCCTCATGGCACTTGACCGTGCGGATCCGGCCGGAGAACACCGCGCGCCCCCCGAACTGACGGAACTGCGTGGAGCAGCTGCGCAGGGTGTCGCCGTGGTCGTCGATGAGGTCCGCCGTGGAGAAGTTCGGTGTCATGACAGCTCCGGTCTCGGGGAAGCGGATGGACACCACCAAAGTTACTCGCCGGTACCGCCGACTCCTTGGTCGGTCCTGCCCGTCTCTTTCGTCGATACGACGCTTTTCGGGCGTCCAGGAGGTCTGCTCGATGACAGGATGAAGCCCTTCCTGTCACCGAACCGTGGGAGTCCCGTCATCTTTGGACGGGGCGTCGCCCAGTTCCTCCCCCTGCGCGACTCTCCCCGTACGACCCACTGGAGAGAGATGGTCTCCGAGATCCTCGACGTCAGCGCCGCCTGGTCCCGAGCAGTGACCGGGTTCGCGGTACACCTTCCCGCGTGGGTGCAGAACGCGGTCCACGCGGGCACCGACCTCCTCCTCGGCGTGTTCGCCGTCCTCTTCCTCGCCGCCTGGTGGCGCGCCCGGTCCGTGGACACGCGCCTGGTCGGCCTGGCCCTGTTCGCCCCCGTGGCGACCGTCGCCGCCTACGCGGTCAGCAACACGGTGAAGTCGTTCTTCGACCAGATGCGCCCCTGCCAGGCGATGACCGACCTGGTCACGATCGCCACCTGCGACCCGGTCGGCGACTGGTCCTTCCCGAGCAACCACTCCGCGATCGCGGGCGCCGCCGCGGCGGCACTCGTCCTCGCCTGGCGCCGCATCGCCGTCGTCGCCGTCCTCGTCGCCCTCCTGGAGGCCTTCTCCCGGGTCCTCGTCGGCGTCCACTACCCGCACGACGTCACCGTCGGGCTCCTCCTCGGAGCCGCCGTCGCCGCATTGGCCTCCCTCGCCATGTCCCGCCCGATGACCGCGTTCGCCGGACTCCTGGCCCGAAACGACCGCCTGCGCCCCCTCGTGCGCGCCGACCGTCCCGATGTCCCGGACACGGCCGGCGGGCGCTCCGCCGCCGCCGAGCCCTCCGCCGAGGACCGCTCCGCCCGGGTCTGAGCGCCCTCCCCGTGTGCCCCGCCCCCTCCCGGGACGGGGCACACGTGCCCGGACCTGGCCGGACCCCCGCCCGTGCGGGGCGGGTCACGGTTTCGGAACAGGACACAGCTGACACACTGGTGAGGTGGGTACTCAACAGACTTCAGCAGAGCTCTTCCAGCGCGCCTCCGCCGTCGTGCCCGGCGGCGTGAACTCGCCTGTGCGCGCCTTCGGCGCCGTCGGCGGCACCCCGCCCTTCTTCGTCAAGGGCGAGGGCCCCTACCTCACCGACGCCGACGGCCGCCAGTACGTCGACCTCGTGTGCTCCTGGGGACCGCTCGTCCTCGGCCACGCCGCCCCCGCCGTCGTGGAGGCCCTCCACAGCGCGGTCGGGGCCGGGACCTCCTACGGCGCGCCGACCCCCGGCGAGGTCGAACTCGCCGAGCTGATCGTCGGACGCACCCCCGTGGAGAAGGTCCGCCTCGTCAACTCCGGCACCGAGGCCACCATGTCCGCGATCCGCCTCGCGCGCGGCTTCACCGGCCGCAGCAAGATCGTCAAGTTCGCGGGCAACTACCACGGCCACGTCGACGCTCTCCTGGCCGCCGCCGGCTCCGGTCTGGCCACCTTCGCCCTGCCCGACTCCCCGGGGGTGACCGGCGCCAGCGCCGCGGACACCCTCGTGCTGCCCTACAACGACACCGAGGCCGTCGAGCGCGCCTTCGCCGAGTACGGCGACGACATCGCCTGCGTCATCGCCGAGGCCTGCCCCGCCAACATGGGCGTCGTGCCGCCTCGGGACGGGTTCAACGCGCGCCTCAAGGAGATCGCGCACGCCAACGGGGCCCTGCTCGTCCTCGACGAGGTCCTCACGGGCTTCCGCGTCAGCTCCTCGGGCTGGTACGGCCTGGAGGAGGTCGCCCCCGACCTCATGACCTTCGGCAAGGTCATGGGAGGCGGCCTTCCCGCCGCGGCGTTCGGCGGCCGGGCCGAGATCATGGACCGCCTCGCCCCGAACGGTCCCGTCTACCAGGCGGGGACCCTGTCCGGGAACCCGCTGGCCACCGCCGCCGGACTCGCCACCCTGCGGGGCGCCACCCCCGAGGTCTACTCCCGCATCGACCAGGTCTCCGAGCAGGTCCGGAGCGAGGTCTCCAAGGAGCTCGCCGCCGCGGGGGTCGCCCACCGCGTCCAGAGCGGCGGCAGCCTCTTCACGGTGTTCTTCACCGACCGGGAGATCGTCGACTTCGACACCGCGCGCACCACCGACACCGCGGTCTTCTCCGCGTTCTTCCACGCCATGCTCGACCAGGGCGTGTACCTGCCGCCCGCCGCCTTCGAGGCGTGGTTCTTCTCCGCGGCGCACGACGACACCGCCGTCGACAGGGTGGTCTCGGCACTGCCCGGAGCGGCCCGGGCCGCGGCCGAGGCCCAGGGCCGCCCCCGCTCCTGACGCCCATGACCCCGAAGGAAAGACACACACGATGACGACGACCACCGTCGTGCACCTGCTGCGGCACGGAGAGGTGTACAACCCCGGCAAGGTGCTCTACGGCAGGCTCCCCGACTTCCACCTCAGCGATCGGGGCCGGCAGATGGCCGAGATGACCGCCGAGTGGCTCGACGGTCACGACATCGCGGCGCTGTTCTCCTCGCCGCTGGACCGCACACAGGAGACCGCCGTCCCCTTCCAGAAGATGACGGGCCTGCCCGTCACCCTGGACGACCGGCTCATCGAGGCGGCCAACAAGTTCGAGGGCATGGCGCTGTCGCGGCGCTCGGTGCGCGACCCCCGCGTGTTCAGCCGGGTCTACAACCCGTTCCTGCCGTCCTGGGGCGAGCCCTACTCCGAGATCGTCGCCCGTATGGTGGAGGCCGTCAAGGTCGCCCGCCGCGCCGCGTGGGGGCGCGAGGCCGTGTGTGTCAGCCACCAGCTGCCGATCTGGATGGCGCGCCGCGCGGCCGAGGGCAAGCGCCTGTGGCACCGGCCGGACCTGCGCGAGTGCAACCTGGCGAGCGTGACGTCCCTGACCTTCACGGAACAGCGTCTGACCAGCGTCAGCTACGCCGAGCCGGCCGCCGTCCTGTACAAGGACGAGCCCGCGATCCCCGGGGCGTGACCCGGAGCGCTTACCCGTGGCGGTAAGCTGGGGCTTCGGGTGCGGTGGGTGCGCTCTCCAGCGCTGGCCTCCCCGGGGTCGTCCCGGTCGCACCGGCCACCCCGCGTCCTGCGCGGGCCGGTGCCCGGTGGGCCCAGCGACCGCATCCGAATCCTTGCCGGTTTCCACCGCCCAGCGGTGCGGCATGTCCGTAACTCTCGTCAGCGAGAAGGTGATCCCATGGGTTCCGTCATCAAGAAGCGCCGCAAGCGGATGGCGAAGAAGAAGCACCGCAAGCTGCTCAAGCGCACGCGTGTCGCGCGTCGCAACAAGAAGTAGACCGGTCGCGGCGAACGTCGTCTCTCCGCGGGCGCGGGCGCGCCACAGGCACGCCCCGGACGCGGAGACACCTTCGTCCTTGCGCGGCCTTTGCCGCAGCAATGGAATTTTCTGGGTGAGGTGCTGTTGTGCCTCACGGGTCGCGGTCGCCGGTTCACCCTCGGGGTGAACGGTCCGCGGGCCCGCCGGAACAGCTCCCGTCTCCTTCCAAGGAACGTGTCGCCATGGCTCGTGTCGTACTCGTCACCGGGGTGTCCAGCCCCCTGGCCACCAGGGTCGCGCAGTCCCTGAGTGAGGCGCCCGCTGTCCGCCGGGTGATCGGCGCGGACTCCTCGCCGCCGCCCACGGACGCACCGGGGGTCGAGTACGCCCATGTCGACCTGCACGACGGAAGCCTGGACAGGATCGTCACCGACTCCGGTGCCGATCTCGTCCTGCACCTGGGCCTGGACACCGCGAACGTCCCGAACCGGGAGGACAACGTCCTGGGCACCATGCGGGTGCTCGGCGCCGCCCAGCGCTCCACCACCGTCCGGCGCCTGGTGGTGCGGTCCAGCGCCACCCTGGACGCTGACGACGCGGCCGAGGTCGAGCGGCACACCCGCGGCCTGCAGCGCCGCCGCCCCGACCTGTCGGTGGCCGTGCTGAGGTTCGCCAACCTCATCGGCCCCTCCGTACGCACCCCCCTCACCCGTTACCTGGACTCGCGCGTCGTGCCCACGGTGCTCGGCAGCGACCCCCGCGTGCAGTTCCTGCACGAGGACGACGGCGCCGAGGCGCTGGTGCGCATGGCGCTCAGCGACAGCACGGGGGCCTTCGACGTGGCGGGCGCGGACTCGGTCCCGCTCTCGCACTGCCTGCGCCGCGTCGGCGGCCAGCGGCTCCCCGTCCCGGCGCGCGGCCTCAGGGTGCTGCGCGGCCTGGCCAGGCACGGCCGGATCGCCTACGCGAGCTCCAGCGCCTCCCGCGCCGTGCGGACGGAGCTGGACACCTCCGGGATGGACTCCGAACCCCTGGAACGGGTGCTGGACTGGTCGCCCGCCTACAGCTCGGTGGAGGCCTTCGACGCCTACGCCGACAGCCGCCGCCCGTCCTCGCGCGAAGGCGGTCTGCGGCCCGTCCACGTGCTCGCGCTCGCCAGGGCCACACTGGGCCGCTGAGGGCCCTCCGCCCTGACCGGAGTGCGGCCTGATCCCGCACACGCCCGGAAAGGGCATCTGAGGGCTTTTCGGGCGGCCCGAAGCATGTCAGCCCCCCGGGCCCCCATATCCATGGAAGCAGCCGGCGCCCGGCGGCGCCACGCCCCTCCACAGCCTGTGGACGAACGGTGCCCGTGCGGCCCCCGCGGATCCCGGCCGCTGCGGACCCCGGCCGTCCCCACCGGCGACCGCTTCCGGCGCTCCCCGCGCTCCCCGCGCTCCCCGCGCTCCCCGGTACGTGCGCGGTTCTTTCGATCCTCTCCCGGCGCCCCCGGGTGCGTGCGCCGCTTTCGGCCGCACCCGGCACGTCCGGCGGGAGCCCGCTTCCCCGGCCTTCCTCAGCCCGCTCTGTGCTGTCTCACCGCGCGCAGTGCCACCGCGCCGGCGACCGCGCCCGCCATGGCGGCCGGAACCGCCACCCGCAGCGCCGTCCGGTGCCGCCGGAAGTCGTGTACCGGCCACCCGTGCGTGCGCGCGTACCGGCGCAGGTCCGCGTCCGGGTTGACCGCGTGCGGGCGCCCCACCAGGGACAGCAGCGGCAGGTCGTTGGAGGAGTCGCTGTAGGCCGAGCAGGACGCCAGGTCCCAGCCCTGGCTCCGCGCCAGGTCGCGCACCGCCACGGCCTTGGCCGGGCCGTGCAGCAGGTCCCCGTTCAGGCGTCCCGTGTACACCCCGTCCACGCTCTCGGCCTCGGTGCCCAGGGCACCGGTCAGCCCCAGCCGCCGCCGGATGATCTGCGCCAGCTCCACCGGGGTCGCCGTCACCAGCCACACCGGCCGCCCCGCGTCCAGGTGCGCCTGGACCAGCGCGCGGGTGCCCTCCCAGATCCGGTCGGCCATGGTGTCGTCGTAGATCTCCTCGCACAGGGTGACCAGGTCGTTCACGTCGTGCCCCGCCACGAAGGCCAGCGCGGCCTCGCGCGCGGCGTTGATGTGCTCGGGCTGCTCGCTCCCGGTCACCCGGAACACCGTCTGCCCCCACGCGAACCGCACCAGGTCGCGGGTGGTGAACAGGTCGCGGGAGGCCAGGCCGCGGGCGAAGTGGTAGATCGACGCACCCCGCATCAGGGTGTTGTCCACGTCGAAGAAGGCGGCCCCGGGACCGTTCGGAGGCGGAGGCGGGGGCGCGGCGTCGTGTGACACGGTTCTCTCCTGGCTTGGGCGGGGGGAGACGGCCCTCCGGTGCGGTCGGGCCCTCCGGTGCAGGGGCGGCGCTCCCCGCGTTGCGAGCCTACGGCCACCTGCGGGGCGGGTGGGGCCGCTGTGATGCGGCGGCAAACTGCGTGATGAAGCTCACAGTGCGAGTCGCCGCCGTGGCCTCCACTCTGCGGGATCTTCCCCGAGGCGAATCCCCCATACCTGCACCGAGTGCACATCCACCCGTCAACGTGCAGCATCATTGTCGGGATGGTGACGGTAGGACTGGCATTCATAAGCGCGTTGGTGGGCTGGAGCGCCACCGCCGCGCTCGCCGCCTATGCCCAGCGCCGTCCCGGTGTGGCCTCCGTCGGCTGGCTCGTCGCCGCACTGGGTACGACGGTCGGGCTCAGCGCGGGCGTGGTCGGGGCGATGTTCGATTTCGGCGAGCCCACCTTCCGAATACTGCACATCGGCATCAGCCTCCTCGGCCCGCTCTACATGGCCTGGGGCGCCTTCGAGTACGGGGTCCGCTCGCCCCGCGGCCGGTTCACCTCGCGCCTGTTCCTCAGCGCGCTCACCATCGTTCCCCTGGTGGTGTTGTCCGTCGACCGGGTGAGCACCCGTTTCGGCGCCTCCTACCCAGCCCTGGGCGACCACTACGACCTCATCCCGCGCTCGCTCGTCAACGCCGCGCAGGCACTCGTCGCCGTCCTCCTCGTCACAGCGCTCGTCTCGGTCGCCAGGCGCGCCTCCGCCAACCGCGGCACCGACCTGTCGGTGCTGGGGCTGGTCTCCCTGGCCGCGCTGCTGTCCGTCCTGGTCGGCCGCCTCGGCCTCGGCGCCTGGGGGGCGCTGCTGATGCTCGGCGCCGTCTCCGCCCTGTGGGGAGCGGCCGCCATGGCCGCACGCCCCCGTCGCGACCCCTACGGCGACGAGTACGACGAGTACGACGACTACGAGGACTACGGCGACGCGGACGAGGACCCCGACGACCTCCTGGAGGAGCCCGTGCGCCGCAAGCGCCGCGAAGCCGACCCCTACGACGACTACTACGACGGCCCGCCGGTCCGGCAGGCCCCGCCCGCCAAGCTGCGCGGCGTCATCACCATCTACACGCTCGCCGAGGGGCGGGGGGCGGGCTTCGACCGCCTCGCCGACGCCGTCGTCGCCCAGGTCTCCGCCCGGGAGCCCGACACCCTGCTGTTCGCCTGCCACACGGTGCCCAGCGCCCCGTTGCAGCGCATCGTCTACGCGATCTACCGCGACGAGCTGGCGCAGGAGGAGCACGAGCAGCAGCCGCACGTGCTGGAGTTCGCCCGCCTCAGCCCCCAGTACGTGGTCGCCACGAACGTGATCGAGCTCTCCCTCTCGGGCGCGGCGGCCAGTGACGGTCTCGCGGGCATGCTGATGCCCCACTGAGGAGCACGGGTCCGCGGTCCGGGAAAGCCCGTGACCGCGCCTTTCCGCGTCGGGAGAATGTCTCGGAACGGTGTACTTGTCCAGGCATGACGAACCACCGGAAGGCTCCCGGCGTCCCACCCCGGGTGAAGTACTCTTCCCTACAGGTTTTTCATGACCGGCGCCCGTCGGGTGCCGATGGCGTGTGACCAGGACCGGCGGGACGACCCAGCCGCGAACGCGCCGGAACGAAAGAAAGTGTGCTGGGATCTCCGATGCGTAAGTTCCTCGTCGTTCTCCTCGTCCTCCTCGCGGCCCTCGTGGTGGCGGCCGATGTCGGAGCCCGCAGCTTCACGCAGGACATGGTCGCGCGCCAGGTGGCCCAGCAGCTCCAGATGTCGGAGGAGCCCGAGGTGTCCGTCGAGGGCTGGGCCTTCCTGCCGCAGGCGCTCAGCGGCACCTACTCCGAGATCAACATCAGCGCGGCCTCGGCCACCATGGACGACATCACCGTCGAGCAGGTCGACGTCACCGCCACCGAGGTCGAGGCGCCCCTCGCCGAACTGCTCGACCAGCCCAGCGTGGTGGCCGGGAGACTGGACGGCTCCTTCACCGTCCCCTACTCCTACTTCAACGCGTACCTGCCCGAGGGGATCACCATCACCACCGAGGGCGACGAGCCCCGTATCACCGGTGAGCTGGCCCTGCCCGGGTCCGGTATCAGCACCCCCGTCAACGCCGGCGGCGAGTTCGCCGTGGAGGGCGACACCGTGACCGTCACCCCGGTCGACGTCCAGATCGGCGACGCCCCCTCCGGCGCCGGCGACATGGTCTCGGGCATGCTCACCTCCAGCTTCCAGGTGCCCCAGCTGCCCTTCGGCCTGACCATCACCGAGGCGGAGACCACCTCCAGCGGCCTGCGGGTCACCGGCACCGCCCAGGACGTCCCGATCATGGGGTCCGAGGCGGCCTGATGGACCTGCCCGGCGTCGTCGTGCTCGCGACGACCCTGCTCCTGGCCACCGTCGCCGGACTGGTGTGGCGGCGGGGTCTGGGGCGCTTCCGCGCGCCGGCGCCCCCGCGCGGGCGCGCCGTTCCCACGGGCGGGCGATGGACGGTACACCGGAGGGAGAGCACCCCGGGGGAAGGAGAGGACATGGCCGGATCCGACGAGGACACGGCGGTCGGCGTCCTCACCGCCGAGGACATCGGCGCGGCGCTGGGGGAGCGGGCCACGCTCGTGCAGTTCTCCACCGCCTTCTGCCAGCCCTGCCGGGCCACCCGGCGGATCCTGGGCGAGGTCGCGGACATGGTCGGGGGCGTGGCGCACGTGGAGGTGGACGCCGAGTCCAGGCTCGACCTCGTCCGCCGCCTGGACATTTTGCGCACCCCCACTGTCCTGGTCCTGGACGCCTCGGGGCGTGTGGTGCGCCGGGCCGGCGGGCAGCCCCGCAAACCGGACGTGATCGCCGCGATCGGCGCGGCGGTCTCCTGAGCACCCTCCCGACGAACGCCCCACCGGGGCGGATACCGCCCTGTGACCCAGCACACCCGTGACAAACGCGTAACGGGGCCTGTAGCGTCTGGGGTGTGACTTCCTTGACGAGCGCGTATCTGACGAAGCGACGGGCGGTGGACTTCTGCCGCGTCGCCGCCGCGCTCTGTCTGTGTCCCTAGGGCGGACGGCCCCCAAGGGCCCACGCCTCCTCCGTGCGACCGGTTCCTCGTTCTCCTCGTACGCAGCTGGGGACATCACGCCATGCAGGTCGACCCTCGCGGGCAGCGTTTCGCGGCTGCCCTGACCACCCTCGTACTGGCCACGGCCCTCGCCACCGGCAACCCCTGGGTTCTCGGTTTCCAGGCGCTGGTCTTCGCCGTCGCGGTGGCCATGGGGGTCCGACGATCGCCCTACGGCCTGTTGTTCGCCTTCGTCGTACGGCCCCGGCTCGGCCCTGCGGCCTCGTCGGAGGACGCCCGGCCTCCCCGGTTCGCACAGGGAGTGGGACTCGCCTTCGCCGCTCTCGGACTCGTCGGATACCTGGCGGGCCCCGAGTGGCTCGGTATCGCCGCGACCGCCCTCGCACTCTTCGCCGCCTTCCTCAGCGCCGCGTTCGGCTACTGCGCCGGATGCGAGACCTACCTTCTCGGCCGACGCCTGCTGGCGTCGGGGAGGACGGCCTGACCCCCCTCCTCCCGGGGCGGCCGACCCCGGGAGCACCGACGTACACGCGACACCGCACAAGAAACACAGGAGGTTCCCTATGAGCCGCTCCGACGTCCTCGTGGACGCCGACTGGGTGGAGGCTCACCTGGACGACGACAACGTGGTCCTCGTCGAGGTCGACGAGGACACGTCCGCCTACGACAAGGGGCACATTCGCGGCGCCGTCAAGATCGACTGGAAGACGGACCTCCAGGACCCGGTCCGCCGTGACTTCGTGGACCGCACCGGCTTCGAGAAGCTGCTGTCCGCCAAGGGCATCGGCAACGACGACCAGGTCATCCTGTACGGCGGCAACAACAACTGGTTCGCCGCCTACGCGTACTGGTACTTCAAGCTCTACGGCCACGACAGCGTCCGGCTGCTGGACGGCGGCCGCAAGAAGTGGGAGCTCGACTCCCGTGAGCTGGTCGAGGAGGTTCCGGACCGGGCCCCCACCCAGTACACCGCCAAGGAGCAGGACTCCTCGATCCGCGCCTTCCGCGACGAGGTCGTCCAGGCCATCGGCGCCAAGGACCTGGTGGACGTGCGCTCGCCCGACGAGTTCACCGGCAAGCTGCTCGCTCCCGCGCACCTGCCGCAGGAGACCTCGCAGCGTCCCGGCCACATCCCGACCGCGCGCAACATCCCGTGGGCCAAGACCGCCAACGAGGACGGCACCTTCAAGAGCGCCGAAGAGCTGCGCGAGCTCTACACCGAGGCCGGGGTGGACCTGGACAAGGACATCATCGCCTACTGCCGGATCGGCGAGCGCTCCTCGCACACCTGGTTCGCCCTGCACGAGATCCTGGGGCTGGAGAACGTCAAGAACTACGACGGCTCGTGGACCGAGTACGGCTCCCTGGTGGGCGTCCCGGTCGAGCTGGGGGAGGCCGAGGCCAAGTGAGCGACAGCTGCGGAGCACCGGTCGGCGGCGTCGCCCTCGCCGACGTCGACGCGGGCAACCAGGCGGTCATCCAGGGCACGGTGACCCGTGACGGCGAGCCGCTGCGCGGGGCCTACGCCCGTCTGCTCAACTCCTCCGACGACTTCGTCGGAGAGGTGGCCACCGGCGAGGAGGGCACGTTCCGCTTCTTCGCCGCCGACGGGTCCTGGAAGGTCCGCGTGCTGGCCTCCAAGGGCTTCACCGCCGAGTACACGGTGCAGGCCGAGGTGGGCAAGGTCATCGACCTGCAGGTCCAGGCCTAGACGGGCCGCGACAGCGGACAGCGGGCGCACGGGGCGCCGGTGCCGACGGGGAACCGTCCGGCGCCGGCGCCCCGCCTTCTGTGCCCGAGGCCGTGACAAACACGCGGGGCGGGTGACAGCATTCTGCCCACACTCCGGCCCCGGTCGGAGCCCCCGCATGGACGAGTCCCCGGCCGCACCCACGACGGCCGGCCAGGAGGTGTTCGGACGGTGCCCAACCCCCGGTCAGGCGGCGCATCACACCGAGGCGAGGCCGGACGTACCTACGTCGGCTGGCGGCACACCGTGCTCCTGCCGCACCCGGGCCCGGCGCCGCGCCGTCCGGCGCCGACCGACGCCGAGACCCTCAGTGAGGAGTGGATCGCCGCCCAGCGCCACGGTGAGGCCCAGACCAACCGGCCGCTCTACTTCGCCCTGGCCGGGCTCGCCCTGTTCGCCCTGCTGTTCCCGCTTCTGTGGACGCTGCGCATCCTCCCCGGCAGCTTCGCCCTCGGCGGCGTGTTCGCCTGCGCCGCCATCGCCGCTCCCGTCTCCTTCGCCCTGCTCCAGAGCCGCCGGGTCGTCGCCGAACGGCTGGAGCGGGCCCGCGAGCGCCTGGCCGCCGAACGCGAGGAACGCGACCGCGCCCTGCACGAGCGGCAGCGCGAGCACGCCCGCAGGTACACCGAGTGGCAGGCCGCCGCCCGCGCCTACGAGGCGCAGCCGCTCTGGTACGGGGTGACCGCCGACGCCGGCACCGTCGTCGTGGTCGGCGGCGACGAGGCCGGATGGTCCGCGCTGCTCACCACCATCGGTGTCTCCCGCCTGCGCGAGGGCGGCGACCTCACCGTCGTCGACCTCACCGGCCGCTCGGTGGTCCGCGAGCTCGTCCGGCTGGCACGCCGCTGCGCCGTCGCCCCGCGCCGCTGGGTGCTTCCCGCCGACCTGCCCCGGATGACCCTGGGCACCAACCTGGACGCGGGCCAGCGCGCCCGTATCCTCTCCGCCGTCGCGGCCGCCTCCGGAGACACCGGCACCGGCACCGGCACCGACGGAGCCGACGCGGACGAGACCCTCCTGCTGCGCCTGCTGGAGGTCCTGGGACCGCGTGCCGGGATCGCCGAGCTCATCGGCGGCCTGCGCGCGCTCCTCACCCCCGAGGACGACGCGGCCGAGGACGACCCCGCGCTCGCACTGCTCACCCCGGCGCAGCGCGTCCGGGTACGTGAGCGCTGCGCCGACGGCCCCGCCATCCGCAGGCGCGCCTGGGAGCTCGAACGCCGTCTCAGCCCCTTCGAGGCCGTCGGCACCCGCGCGGACGGCGCCGAGTACGCCCAGGTCAAGATCATCTCCACGGACCGGGCCTCCGGCAGGGCCGCCGCGCGCGTCTACGGCACCTACGCCGTGTCCGCGCTCAGCGAGCTGCTGGAGGTGCCCGAGGAGCCCAGGACCGTGGGTGGCGGACGCGCCCGGGCACGTCCGGAGCGCACCCGCACCGTGGTGGTCTGCGGTGCCGAGACCCTCCCGCCCGGGGAGGTGGACCAGGTCCTCGCCGCCGCGGCCGACAGCGGGGTGGAGGTGGTCCTGATGTTCCGCGCGGCCACGCCCGCCGCCCTCGCCCGCTTCTCCGACCCCGCATGCCTGCCGGTGGTGATGCGCCAGGGCGGCGGCTCGGCCGAGGCCGTCGCCCGCGCCGTGGCCGCCGCTCCCGGTGTCGCCGGGCACGGCCCCGACGGGCTGCGGCTGCACCGGCTCACCGAAGTGGTCGGCGAGGCCGTGGGCGACCCGGTGGCCGGGTCGGGGGAGGACCCCGACGCCGAGGTGGAGGCCGACGACCGGTTCTTCCCCTCCCCCCACACCGAGTCCGGCGCGGTGATCCGCAACGCGGCCGCCGCGCTCGCCCCCCTCGACCTCGTCCGGCATGTGAGATCCGCCACCGCATGGGGCCGGGCCACCGCGCAGGCCGCCGAGGCCGACGCGCCCGCCACCGCCGGGGACGGCGGCGCCCGACCCGTCCGCACCTGGGGCCTGGACGCCGGGTCGCTGCGCGGACTGCCCTCCACGGCGGCACTGGTCCTGACCGCCGACGGCCCCGTGCTGGCCGACACCAACCCGGGTATCCTCACCCTGTCCACGGCCACCCTCGCCACGGTGGACGACTCCCGGAACACCGCCGCCGGCCCGGACGTTGGTGACGGTGGCACCGCGGCCGGAAACCGGGCCGGGAGCGGACGTCGCACCGCGGGCGGCCGCCCGCGCATCGTGGCCCCGGGGCCCGCCACCCCCGACACGCCGGACGGAGCCGCCCTCGGGAGTGGCTCCCCCGAGCAGGTGGGACCCGACGGCCAGATGCCGCCCAACCTCGGTCCGCCGCCCGAGCGCTTGGACTGGCGAAGCCGTCCCAAGGTGGACAATAGGCTTGGCCCGACACATCGCCCGCCGCCTCCCAGGAGCGAACGGCGCAGGTGATCCAGCAATTCTGGAGAATGAGATGAGCGAGCTTCCCTTGCGCGCCCAACTGGCCTCTGTTCTGGGAAGGAGCGCAGCCGGCCTGTCCCGTGCCACCGGGCGGGGAGACGGCTCCGTGATCGGTGGCCGGGTGGCGCTCAAGGTCGAACCCGACCTGCTCGCCAAGCTCGCCCGGGGCCGCAGGCTCACCCTGGTCAGCGCCACCAACGGCAAGACCACCACCACCAGGCTCATCGCGCAGGCCCTGCGCGAGTTCGGCGACGTGGCCACCAACGAGTACGGCGCGAACATGCCCACCGGGCACATCACCGCGCTGTCCGACAACCAGTCCGCCGTCAACGGCGTGCTGGAGGTCGACGAGAAGTACCTCCCCCAGGTCCTCCTCGCCACCCAGCCCGCGTTCGTGGTGCTGATGAACCTGAGCCGCGACCAGATGGACCGCGCCTCGGAGATCAACCTGCTCGCCAAGAAGTGGCGCATCGCCCTGGGCAAGAGCAACGCCCACGTCATCGCCAACGCCGACGACCCGCTCGTGGCCTGGGCGGGCCTGGGCGCGCCCAACGCCACCTGGGTCTCCGCGGGCCAGCGCTGGAAGGAGGACTCCTGGTGCTGCCCCGAGTGCGGCGGCCACCTCAAGCGCGACGTCGACCCGCACTGGGAGTGCCCCGAGTGCGGACTGACCAGGCCCCAGACCACCTGGGCGGTGGACAACGACTCCGACGTCCTCGTCACCCCGGAGGGACAGCGCGTCAAGCTGCGGCTGAACCTGCCCGGTGACGCCAACCGCTCCAACGCCGCGATCGCCGCGGCGACCGCCGCCGGGTACGGCATCCACCCCGAGCGCACCGTGGAGCGGCTGCGCGAGATCACCTCGGTCGCGGGCCGCTACACCTCCGTGGTGACCATGGGCGTCGAGGTGCGCCTGCTGCTCTCCAAGAACCCCGCCGGATGGCTGGAGTCCTTCGCGGTCCTGGACCCGCCCCGCACGCCGGTGATCCTCGCGGTCAACGCGCAGGTCCCCGACGGCAAGGACACCTCCTGGCTGTGGGACGTCGACTACACCGTGCTGCGCGGCCGCCGCGTGTTCGTCATGGGCGAGCGCCGCACCGACCTCGCGCTGCGCCTGGAGACCGACGGCGTCCAGTTCGAGGTGGCCGACCGGGTGGACGAGGTCCTGGGCCGCCTCAAGGCGGAGCAGCCCGACATCACCAAGGTCGACCTCATCGCCAACTACACCGCCTTCCAGCAGATCCGCACGGCCTACGGCCGCGTCCAGTAGGGAGAAGGACCCATGACGAACACCAGCGCTCTGCGGATCGTGTGGATCTACCCCGACCTGCTGAGCACCTACGGCGACCAGGGCAACGTGCTGATCCTCAAGCGCCGGGCCGAGCTGCGCGGCATCCCCACCGAGATCGTGCACGTCCACTCCAGCGACCCCGTACCCGCGCAGGGAGACATCTACCTGCTCGGCGGCGGCGAGGACCGCCCGCAGATCCTGGCGGCCGAGCGCCTGCGCGCCGACGGCGGCCTGGCCCGCGCCGCGGCCAGTGGCGCCTGCGTGTTCGCGGTGTGCGCCGGATACCAGATCATCGGCGAGTCCTACGGCGACGACGAGTCCAACCCGCTCCCGGGCGTGGGCATCCTCGACATCCGCAGCGGACGCGGCCAGACCCGCGCGGTCGGCGAGATCGTCGCGGACGTGGAGCCGGCCCTGGGCGTGGGCCGGATCACCGGCTTCGAGAACCACCAGGGCCGCACGGCCATCGGCCCGTCGGCCAGGCCGCTGTCCACCACGGTGCGCGGCATCGGCAACGACGAGCGCACCGAGGGCGCCTACCAGGGACAGGTGCTGGGCACCTACCTGCACGGGCCGGCCCTGCCCCGCAACCCTGAGCTGGCCGACCTGCTGCTGCGCTGGAGGGTGGGCCAGCTGGCTCCGCTCGCCCCGTCCTGGGGGGAGCGCCTGCACGACGAGCGCCTCGCCGCCGGTATGGGCTGACCCCCGGCGGAACCGCACCGGCGGGGCCCGGCGGGTACGTCCCGCCGGGCCCCGGGTGTGCTCCGGCACGTTGCGGCGTGTCGCGGAATGAACCGCCTGGGGCAACCGCTGTCGGTTACATGAAGGCAATCGCACTGCAGCAGTACGGATCCGCTGACGACCTCTCCCTGGAGGAGCTTCCCGACCCCAAGGTCGCGCCGAGCGAGGTTCTGATCAGGGTGAGGGCCGCGGGGGTCAACCCCGTCGACTGGAAGCTCGCCTCCGGGGGGCTCGACGCCCTCATGGAGGCGGACTTCCCGTTCATCCCCGGATGGGACGTCGCCGGCGTCGTCGAGGCGGTCGGGCCCGACGCGCACGAGTACCAGGTCGGGGACGAGGTCTACGGCTACCTCCGCAAGGACTGGGCCAAGAACGGCACCTACGCCGAGCTCGTGTCGGCCAACGTACGCATGATCGCGCCCAAGCCGAGGTCGCTGAGCTGGCAGCAGGCCGCCGGGGTCCCGCTCGCCGGCCTCACCGCCCACCAGTCCGTCGAACGGGTGGGGGTCGGCTCCGGTGACACGGTGCTCATCCACGCCGCGGCGGGCGGCGTCGGGTCGTTCGGCGTCCAGATCGCCGTCGCCCGCGGGGCCCGGGTCATCGGCACCGCCAGCGAGCGCAACCACGACTTCCTGCGCTCCCTGGGCGCCGAGCCGGTGGTCTACGGCGACGGCCTCAACGATCGGGTCCGCGCCCTGGCCCCGGACGGGGTCGACGCGGTGCTCGACTTCGTCGGCGGCGGGGTCGCCGGGGAGTCGCTGCCCCTGGTGGGCGGCGCCGACAGGGTCGTGTCCATCGCCGACCCCGAGATCCAGGAGCAGGGCGGCCACTGGCTGTGGGTGCGCCCGGACTCCGCCGACCTCGCCGAACTGGCCCGCATGGCCGACGGCGGCGGGCTCACCGTGCACGTGGACCGCGAGTTCCCGCTCGCCGAGGCGGCCGACGCGTGGCGTCTGAACCAGGCCGGCCGTACCCGGGGGAAGATCGTCCTCACCGTCTGACGGTTCCGGCGGAGGGGCCCGGCCGGAACGCGTCGGTCGGGCCCTGAACAGGAAAAATCGGTCGCAACCGGAATGAACCGCACGTGCCTTGCGTCACACCAGCATGAGCACCACCGGTCCGCAACCACCGCCCCGGGGACCCGGCTTCCTCGTCCGGGTCCTCGCCATCCCCGTCGCCGTGTTCCTGGCCGTGCTCGGCTGCATCGTCATGCTCCTCGCTCTGGCGAGCGTCCCGCTTCCGCACCTCCGGGTGGTCGCGGAGGAGGAGGCCGAACCGGGCACCGCGCGGGAGCCGGGAGGGGAACCGGGGGAGGAGCCGAGCGGGGAGCCGCCGGGTACGGAGCCCGAGCGGGACGAACCCGGGACCGGGGAGGGCGGGGCGGGCGCCGCCCCGGAGCCGGTGCCGCCGGAGTCCTACAACGGGGCCTCCACCGAGTTCGACACCTTCCTCGTGGAGGTCGAGAAGGCCTACACCGACACCACCGTCACCGACGGGATGGGGTCCTCCGACACCGCGCCCTCGGGCATGGAGTTCCACATCTACCGGCTCCACGTGACCAACCAGGGGAGCGGGCCGGCGGTCTTCGACACCTACGGGACCACCGGCCTGACCACCGACGGCCTGGAGTACGCCAACGACATCGACGCCGAGATCACCGTGGCGTGGGACTACTTCTGGGACGACATCAACCCCGGGGAGACCGTCACCACGCACATCCTGTTCCTGGTCCCCGTCGGGACCGGGTTCACCGAGGTCAGGATCGCCGGTCGCGCACTCCTGGAGCCGGACTGAGGCCCGTGCGCCGCACGAGGCCCGCCCAGGACGGCCCCGTCACGGGCGCGGGAGCGCGCGGGGCGGGGCCGCGAACCCCTTCCGGCACGGCGTCAGCGGGGGCGGCGGCGCAGGTTGATCTGGGCGTTGGCACCCGTGTCCGGGTCCACCACGACCTCCTGCCCGGCGGCGATGCCGTCCACCACCAGGTCGGCCTCGGTCGGCACCGCGCGCCTGACCACCCCCAGGGCGATCGGCCCCAGTTCGTGGTGGCGGGCCGACGTGCCCACCCGGCCCACGGCCCGTCCGTCCAGTTCGAGCGCGGCACCCACCTCCGGCAGGCGCTCGGCGGTGCCGTCCAGGTGCAGCATCACCAGGCGGCGCGGCGGGCGGCCCAGGTTGTGCACACGCGCCACCGTCTCCTGGCCCGGGTAGCAGCCCTTCTCCAGGTGCACCGCCCGGCCCACCCAGTCCACCTCGTGCGGGATCGTGCGGTCGTCGGTGTCCAGTCCAGGGCGCACCCGGTGCTCCGCGATCCGGTTCGCCTCGTAGGCCCACATGCCCGCCGGGCGCGCCCCGGCCTCCGTGAGCGCCTCGGCCGCGCCGGTGAGCCGGTCGGCGGGCAGGAGGAGGTCGATCTCCCCCTCGGTCGCGCGCGCGGGTACGTCGTCGAGCGCGACGGCCCCGACCACCTTGGCGCGGTCCGGGCCGAGCACGGTCAGTACCGCGCGGGAGTCGCTCAGGTCCTCCACCTCCACACGCAGCATGAACCGCATCGAGTCCAGGAACCCGGCCAGGCCCGGGCCGTCCCCGGGCTCGGTGTGGATCCAGGTGGCCTCGCCGTCGTCCACCAGGCAGAGGTGGTGCCGCAGGTGTCCCCGGGTGTCCAGGACCAGCGCCTCGGTGCCGGTCCCCGGAGCCAGGCCCGTGGTCAGCTGGCTGGTGAGATCGTTGAGCCAGCCCAGGCGGTCGGGCCCCGACACCCGGACCACGCCCCGGTTGCTCCGGTCGACCCACGCGCTCGAACGTTCGACGGCACGCCCCTCGTGGGAGGGGTCGCCGTAGTGCGCGGCGATCCCGGAGTCGGGGGACTCGGCGCTCACGGCGCCCGGTGTGCTCAGCAGCGGCGAAGTCATACCGCCGAGCCTAGCCGCCCCGCCAAGGGGCCCGAAAGCACGTCTACCACCTGCGGTTTTGCTCACAGAAAAAACATTTGCCCCACGGCTCGCGTGGGACGTACTGTCGGTGGCACGCAGGAAAGGAGGTGGTCCAAGTAATGGTTGATCTTAGGACTGGCGAGGTGGCCGTCCGCTAGGACGACGCTCGCGTTCGCGCGACGCCGTTCGCAGCGAATCCCAGACGGACACCCGGACCCCGGGCTGCCGGACTCGTCCGACCGGCCCCGCCCCAAGGCGGGAGACAGCCCGGGGTCTGCCCTTGTCCGGGGACGGGCCCCGACCGCCTCCCCGGGCGCCTTCGCCGCTTCTTCCGGCTGCTCGGCTACTTCGCCTCGACCCGCTTGAGCTGCGCGGACATGTACGAGCGCAGGCTGTGGCCGCGCGCGGCCAGGTCCCAGGCGTACCCCAGCGTCTCCCGGTTGTCGCCGAACAGGCCGTACAGCCGGTGCGAGGCGGTCGCGTCGATCCCGGTCTCGGTGTGCACCACCGCGTCGGTGGACATCTCCACCCGGTTCGCGAACACGTTGCCCAGGTACACCTCGGTGAAGCCCTCGGGGTGCACGATCAGCGCCTCCAGGTGTACGACGGGCTCGTCCGACCCGCGCTCCCCGGCCTCGGACTCCGGGCGCACGCGCCAGTAGCCCGACTCCTCGGTGACCAGCTCGCCCGGCTCGCCTCCCGGGGTCATCCGCCAGGCCCTGCTCGTGAAGGCCAGGTACGGCAGATCCGCCCTCTGCGAGAACTCGAGCTCCTGGCCGAACTGGAACTCCTCCACGTCGGCGTAGCCGGCGACGCCCACGCCCTCCCAGCGGCCGAGCAGGAAGGACAGTTTCGCCAGATCGGGGTGTACCTCAGCGTCCATAACCCCCGAGCGTAGCGGCGACGAGGGGGTGGCGGTGACCACCGGCGGGCCCACGTGGCGACCGCCACTCCGGTGTCCCGGTACGGACATGCCCAATTGGCCCCGCTTTCCCGGAGAACTGGTAAAGATTGTCAGCAACGCGGTGTGGCCACGGGGTGTTATGTCCGCCGCTGTCGTATGACCTCACGCACTTTCCAAAGGGGCGGCCTGTGTTACTGGTGATCGGTTCGGCGCTGCTCGTGGTCGCGGTGATCCTGCTCCCCCTGACGGTGCTCGCCCTGCGGCGCTGGCTGCGGCAGCTCAGCCTGGCCCGGCTGCGTCCCGGAGCGGTGGCGGCCCGGGAGGGCAGGCGCGTCACACTCACCGGTGTGGCCGCTCCCGGTCCCGACGGACCCGTCGCCTCCGGCCTGGCCGGCGCGGAGTGCGTGTGGCACGGTCACGAGGTGCTGCGCCACTACTGGTCGCCCAACCGGGGCCCGGAGGGGGGTGCGGTCCGCGAGCGGGCCTGCGACTCCATCGCCGACTACTCCTCCGAGGACCTGTTCGGGATCGTGGCCGAGGGCCGCTCCGGTGAAGCCGACCGGGTCTTCGTCGATCCGAGCGGTGCCGCGCCCCGGGACGCCGAACTGTGCCTGAAGCGCGTGGTGGGGCGCCCCCAGCCGGGTGTGGCCTCCCCCGCCGACGACCTGCTGCCTCGTGTGCGCGGCCGGATCTCCGGCGTCTTCCGCGGCGAGACCATCGAGTTCGAGTACCGCGAGTGGGTGATCCGCCCCGGCGCCCGTGTGCGCGTCACCGGCCAGGTCCAGGTGCGCGGCGGACGCGTGGTCCTGGCCGCGTCCGAGGGCGCGGCCCTCGGCATCGAGCACGGGGTGGACGAGCAGCCGGCGCGCGTCTCCCCCCGCCGGACCGAGGCGCTGGTGCTCACCGCGGCCTTCGTGTTCTGCTCGGTGGCGGGCGCCGTGCTCACCGCCGTCACGGGCTGAGTAGGGTGGCGGCCATGTCTCGTTCGTTGGTGATCAAGGTCACCGCCGGTGAGGATGATCCCGAGCGGTGCAACCAGGCCTTCACGGTGGCCGCCGCGGCCCTGGCCAGCGGTGTCGACGTCTCGCTGTGGCTGACCGGGGAGTCGGCGTGGTTCGCGGTCCCCGGCCGTGCCGAGCGCTTCTCCCTCCCGCACGCCGCGCCCCTCAAGGACCTCCTCGACTCGGTGCTCGCAGCGGGCGGGGTGACGGTGTGCACCCAGTGCGCGGCCCGTCGCGACCTCACCCGGGACGACCTCCTCGACGGGGTGCGCATCGCCGGGGCACCGACCTTCGTGGAGGAGGCCGTCCGGGAGGGCGCGCAGGCCCTCGTCTACTGAGGGGTACGCGCCGCCCCCAGGACGGGGGCGCTCCGGCGTGGCGCCCCCGCGCGACCCCGCCCTGTGGCGGGGCCAGGACCCGCGCCCGCCTCGCCGCGCCCCCCGGCCCCCGGACACGGCCGTGCCCGCGCCGGCGGCGGCGCGGGCACGGGAAGCGGGCGGAAGGACCGGGGAGGAGGGCTACTTCCTGCCCTGGTTGGCGACGGCCTCGATGGCGTCCTTGGCGGCCTCCGGGTCGAGGTAGGTACCGCCGGGGTTGGTCGGCTTGAACCGGTCGTCCAGGTCGTACCGCAGCGGGATGCCCGTCGGGATGTTCAGCCCCGCGATGTCGGTGTCGCTGACGCCGTCCAGGTGCTTGACCAGCGCGCGCAGCGAGTTGCCGTGCGCGGCGACCAGCACGGTCCTGCCCGCGGCCAGGTCCGGGACGACCGAGTCGTACCAGTACGGCAGGGCGCGCTCCAGCACGTCCTTGAGGCACTCGGTGCGCGGCAGCAGCTCCGGCGGCAGCTCGCCGTAGCGGGCGTCACCGGCCTGGGAGTAGGTGTCGTCGTCGGCGATGGGCGGCGGCGGGGTGTCGTAGGAGCGGCGCCAGATCATGAACTGCTCTTCGCCGTACTCCTCGCGCGTCTGCGCCTTGTCCTTGCCCTGGAGCGCGCCGTAGTGGCGCTCGTTCAGACGCCAGGAGCGCTCGACCGGCAGCCAGTGCAGGTCGGCGGTGTCCAGCGCCAGGTTCGCGGTGCGGATGGCGCGCTTGAGGAGGGAGGTGTGGACCACGTCCGGCCGTACACCGGCCTCCTTGAGCAGCTCGCCGCCCCGGCGGGCCTCCTCCTCGCCCTTGGCGGAGAGGTCGACGTCCACCCAGCCGGTGAACAGGCCCTTCGCGTTCCAGACGCTCTCACCGTGTCGCAGCAGTACCAGAGTTCCCATGGGGTCAGCCTAGCCACCCCGCTCCCTGGCCCGGGAGCCCACCCGTCGCTCCTAGCGGTCCTCTCCCGGTCCGACCAGGTGGGCGAACGACCTCAGGTTGCGCATGTCGTGGCCGCGTTCGGCCCGCCACCGCCACTCCTTGCGGATCGCCGACGCGAACCCCCGCTCCAGCGCCCCGTTGAAGTTCTCGTCCGAGTAGGTGAGCACGCACCCCAGCAGCCGGTCGACCTCCTCGGGGGTGACCCCCTCCAGCGGCAGGCGGCCGCGGATGTACACGTCGCCGACCTCGTCCGCGACGAACGCCATCCCGTACATGTCCGCGTTCAGGCGCATCAGCCACAGGTAGAACCCGGCGTGGTTCTCGTCCGGCTGGCGGCAGAAGAACGACGTCAGGGTGAGGCTGTGCGGCCCCACCTCCAGCCACACGAGGGTCTTGAGCTTGGCCCTGCCAGGCAGGGTGACCAGGAACGACCCCTCGCGGGGGCGCTCCGCCTCCAGTCCGGACTCCTCCACGGCGGCGGCGATCGCCTCGGCCGCGACGGTGCGGGCCGCTTCCCTACCCACCTCGTACATCCCTCCCTCGGTCATCTGCACGCGGCCAGCGGCAGCGCGCGCGGGGCCGTACTCGCCCGGTACACGTCAAGCAGTTCGTCCACGGTCCGCGACCAGCCCAGGGTGGCGGCGTGCGCCGGCGCGGCCATCGCCAGCTTGGCACGCCACATCGGCTCGGAGATCATCCGGTACAGCTCGGCCGCGTAGTCGACGGGGTCGTGCCCCTTCACCAGGACCCCGGACACCCCGTCCGCCACCGCCGTGGCCAGCCCTCCCACGTGCGCGGCCAGCACCGGGGTGCCGCATGCCTGCGACTCCACCGCCACCAGGCCGAACGACTCCGAGTAGGACGGCACCACGGTCACCGCGGCCGCGCGGTAGTAGTCGGCCAGCCGCTCGCGGCTCTGCGGCGGTTCGATCCGCACCACGTCCGCCACGCCCAGGGAGCGGGCCAGGCCGGTGAGCAGCCCCGGTTCGCGCATGCCGCCGCCGGACAGGCCGCCGACCACGCCCACCACCAGGCGCTCCCGCAGCGAGGGGTCGCGCTCCAGGAGCTCGGCCGCGGCACGGATGAGCACGTCGGGGGCCTTCAGCCGCTGCACGCGCCCCACGAACAGAAGCAGCTCGGTGCCGGCGGGAAGCCCGATCCGCGCCAGCGCCTCCTGGCGCGAGCCGGGGGTGAACACCTCCAGGTCCACACCGGGCGGGATGACGCTGATCTGGTTGTCGCGGGCACCGTAGTGGTCCCTCAGCTGGCGGGCCTCGTCGTCGGTGTTGGCGATCAGCTGGTCGGCCTGGCGGACGAGCTGGTCCTCCCCGAGCACACGGGTCTCGGGCTCGGGCTCGTCCCCCTCGGCCAGGGAGGCGTTCTTCACCCGGGCCATGGTGTGCATGGACTGCACCAGGGGCACGCCCCAGCGCCGGGCGGCCACCACGCCGGCCTGGCCCGAGAGCCAGTAGTGGCCGTGCACGAGGTCGTAGTGCCCCGGTTCGCTCTGGGCCTCGGCCCGCAGCATCCCGAAGATGAACGGGCACAGGTGCTCGGCGAGGGTGTTCTTGTCCAGGCGGCCGTAGGGACCGGCGGGCACGTGCCGCACGTTCACACCCGGGGCGAGCTCCACCACCGGGGGCAGGTCGGGACTGGTCGCGCGGGTGAACACGTCCACGGCCACACCGCGTTCGGCCATGCGCCGGGCCACCTCGACCACGTACACGTTCATGCCGCCCGCGTCGCCGGTGCCGGGCTGGTCGAGCGGGGAGGTGTGCAGACTGACGGTCGCGACTCGGGACGGGTCCGACGCCTGTCCTCCCACGGGAACGATTCCAGACACCGGGCGGGTCCCTTCAGGTCGTGTGCACAGCCGCTGTCGTCAACAGCGACGAAGGTACACACTGTTCCCCACCGGTTCGTTCGAGGGGCCGGGTGTTGACTCCGGGCGTTCCCCGGTGTAACCGGCGCGGGGATGCCCACGTCGCCGGGCGGGGAGCACCTCCGGCCTCCGCGGGGCCGCGGCACCGCGCGCGGGCCGAACGTGGCGACCGCCACAGGGAGCCCGGCGGCGTCGGGGCCGGGTCGGCGGGAGCCGACCGGGACCCGGGAACACCGTTCACCGCGGCCGGCGGCGCCGTGGGCGTGTCCGTGCCGCGGCCGTCCGGGGATCAGACCGCGACGGAGTGCCGCAGCCGCAGTTCGTCGGGGTAGGGGCGGAGGTAGGTCTGGTCGCGGGCCCACGCGACGTCCTCCGCCGTGCAGTGGTGGCGCAACAGGGCCACCGGGACGCTCAGCGGTACCTGTTCGTGCCGGTAGTCCTCGATCGCCGCCAGCAGGTCGTGCCTGCGGGCGTCGTCCAGCAGCGGGCTCAGCATCCCGAAGGCGTGCTGTAGGGCGTTGACGTGCTTGCCCCGGCTCGGCCGCACCGCCATCGCCCGGTGGAACGCCTCCGTGTAGGCGGCCTCGGTCTCCTCGGGGGCGGAGGCTCCCGCGCGCGCCACGATCCGGCCCGTCTCCCTGTAGCCGTCGGGCGAGTGCGACATCAGCTGGAGCTTGTGCCGCGTGTGCAGCACGACCAGGTCGCGCGGGCGCCAGGGCGACTCCCACAGCTCCCGCAGCCTGGCGTGCGCGAACACCCGCTGCACGAACATCTCGCGCAGCACGGGGTCCATCAGGCGGCCCTGCTCCTCCACGGGCAGCGCGGGAAGGAGCTCGGTGAGGCGCCGTGCGAAGGCGCCCCTCCCCTTGCCGTCCACGCGGCCGCCGTCGTCGTCGAACACCGGCAGGGCGAAGAGGCCGCAACTCGGCGACTTGTTCTTGAGCACGTACCCGTCCAGAAGGCGCAACCGGGCCAGATGGTGGTCGGCGGTCCGCGCCAGCTCGTCCGAGTGGTCGGCCCCGTCGGCGCTGGAGACCACCCGGTCCTCCCCCTCCCGGCGTTGCAGGCGCAGGGTCGGGCGCGGGACGCCCAGGCCGATCTCCGCCTCGGGGCAGACCGGGAGCCAGTCCACGTGCCGGTCGAGCTCGTCGGTGAGGAAACGTGAGCGCGAGTGCCCGCCGTTGTAGCGCACCGGAGCGCCGAGCAGGCAACTGGACACTCCGACCCGGGGACGAACCGTGTGGGTCCTCGCAGGTGAGAGGCTCTTCTTCATGGAAGCTTCCTACCCCGGCCCCGGCCTCGGCACCGGATCCGCACGGGGGAGGACCATGGTTTTCCGCCTGATCGCGTCGAGCGAGGGAGCGCCTCTTGGCCCCGGCCACCATCGTCCTGTTCACGCAGGACCTTCGCGTCCACGACCATCCGGCCCTGGCCGCCGCGCTCGAACGTCCGGGCCCGACCCTGCCGGTGTTCGTGTTCGACCCCGCCGTGGCGGAGCGGTCCGCGCGCAACCGCGTCACCCTGCTCGCCGACGCCCTCGCCGACCTGCGGGCCGCGCTGCGCGAGCGCGGCGGCGACCTGGTCCTCCGCCGAGGGGACACGGCGGAGGAGATCGCCGCCCTGGCCAGGACCACCGGATCCGCGACCGTGCACGTCATCGACGGCGTCAGCTCCCTCGCCGCCCGCCGCGTGCGCCGTCTGCGCGAGGCGGGCGGACGTGCGCGCCTTCCCGGGACTCACCGTGGTCCCCCCGGGGGAGGTCACCCCCGTGGGCGGAGACCACTACAAGGTGTTCACGCCCTACTGGCGGGCGTGGGAGGCCCGCGCCTGGCGCGCGCCGGCCCCGGCTCCGGGCCGCGTGCGCCTGCCCGAGGGCCTCTCCCCCGGCGAGCCTCCCCACGGGGACGAGGGCGGCCTGGGCGGACGCGCCGAGGAGCTGCCCCGGAGCGGCGAGCGCGCGGCCCGCGAACGCCTGGGGTCATGGCTGCGGCGGGGACTGGCCCACTACCCCGACCGGCACGACGACCTGGCCGACGCCGCGACCTCGCGGCTGTCGACCGACCTGCGCCTGGGCTGCCTGTCCCCGTTGGAGGTCGCCCTGTCCGCGAGGGGCCGCCCCGGCGGAGGCGCGTTCGTCCGCCAGCTCGCCTGGCGCGACTTCCACCACCAGGTCACCTCGGCCTTCCCGGGGATGAACGTCCGTGACTACCGGCCCCGCGACAAGCGGTGGCACGACGACCCCGACGCCCTCGACGCCTGGAGGGAGGGACGGACCGGTGTACCGATCGTGGACGCCGGGATGCGCCAGTTGCTGCGGGAGGGCTCCATAGGGCTTCATGCACAACCGGGCGCGCATGATCGCCGCCGCGTTCCTCACCCGGACCCTGCGGGTGCACTGACGCCGGGGCGCGGACCACTTCCACGCCCACCTCACGGACGGGGACGTGGCGAACAACTACGGCAACTGGCAGTGGGTGGCGGGCACCGGTAACGACACCCGGCCCAACCGGTCGTTCAACCCGCTGCGCCAGGCACGCCGGTTCGACCCCGACGGCGTCTACGTCCGCCGCTACCTGCCGGAGCTGGCCGACCTGCCCGGCGCAAGAGCCCGCACTCCGTGGCGGGAGGAGCGCCCGCCCCGCGGCTACCCGCCGCCCGTCGGCGATCCCGGCCGGTGAGGCCGGGCGCGGCGGGCCCTCCCGGGCACATGGGAACGCGGCCGGATCAGCGGGGGGCGAAGGCCGCCTGGAAGGCCCGGAACGCGGTGTCGTCGAACAGGACCATGCGGATCTCCGGTACGCGGACCCGGGCCGAGTGGATCGCCCAGGCGGCGATGCGCGCCGCGTCCTCGACCGGCCACCTGTAGGCGCCCGCGGAGATCGCGGGGAAGGCGATCGACTCCGCGCCCAGCTCATGGGCGACCCTCAGGGACTCGCCGTAGCAGGAGACGAGCAGCGCGCTGCGGTCCTCGGTGGTGCTGTGGACCGGGCCGACGGTGTGGATCACCCACCGGGCGGGCAGCCGGCCGGCCGTGGTCGCCACCGCGTTCCCGACGGGCAGGCCGCCCCCGTAGTGCCCGGCGCGCAGCCGGCGGCACTCCTCCAGGATGGACGTGCCGCCCCTGCGGTGGATGGCGCCGTCCACCCCGCCGCCGCCCAGGAGGGAGCTGTTGGCGGCGTTGACGATCGCGTCGACGCTCTGCTCGGTGATGTCGCCCCGGACGACGGAGATCCGGGAGTGGTTCGGAGAGGCCATGGGCGGTGCTTCCTTCCGGTGCTCGGTGGGCAGTATCGACCACGGGCGCGGGGGAGTCCAGCCTCCGGGACGGCCGGTTCGCCGCGTGGATCCCCTCTGGCTGTGAGGGCGCAATCCCTTGTCCCGCAGGTGATGAGGATTTAACCTGGGGGTACGACAACGGGTAGTACGACCCCCAGTAGACTCACAGGCATGAATCGGCTTGGCGAACTCGAACGCGCGGTGATGGATGTACTGTGGGCACGGAACGAACCAATGACGGTTCGTGAGGTCGGTAAGGCTCTCGCCGAACGCGACCTGGCGCACACGACCGTCATGACCGTGCTCGACAGGCTCGCCAAGAAGAAGGTCGTCACCCGGGCACGTGAGGGTCGTGCGTGGCGTTACCGTCCGGCAGCCAGCCGCGAGGCATACGTCTCCGAGTTGATGTTCGACGCGCTCGGACAGACAGGAGACCGCGACGCCGCCCTGGCCGCCTTCGTCCAGTCCATGGACGGCGAGCAGGCTGACGCGCTTCGGCGCGCACTCGCGGAAACCGAGCAGCCAAGGAACTAGTCCGTATGGTCAGTGCCGCCCTTCTCACCTTCGTCGCGGTCTGCTGCCTCATCGCAATGGAGGCCCTCCACCGGGCCGAGTGGCCCTCCAGGGGCCCCTACACCGCCGTGATCACCTGGCAGGCCCTGGGACTGGCCTGGGGTGTGTCCACCATCGGCGCGCTGCTGGCCTTCGGACTCTCCTCCTACCAGCTCGGCGCGGCCGGGGGCTCCATGGCCCTGGCCACCGACATCGTCACCGGCGAACTGCTCCTCGCCGAGCTCTCCCAGGGCTTCGAGGGCATCACCCACATCGCGGCCGTGGTCCTGGCGGTCGTGCTGACCCTCGTGCTCTTCTGCGGGCTGGTCTCCTCCTTCGTCCACGTGGTCCGCGTCCGCCGGCGCCACTACGACCTCCTCGAACTCGTCGCCAGCGACCACCCCGACGTCCCCGGCGCCCGCGTGGTCGACCACCCGGCGGCCGCCGCGTACTGCCTCCCGGGCGTGCTCCGCTCGCAGGTGGTCATCAGCGCGGGAGCCCTCGCGGTCCTCGACAACCGCGAGCTGGCCGCCGTCCTGGCCCACGAGCGCGCGCACCTGCGCCAGCGCCACGACCTCGTGCTGCTGCCCTTCTCCTCGCTCAAGCGCGCCTTCCCGCGGGTGCGCCTGGTGCGCACCTACTACGAGAGCGTCGCGCTGCTCATCGAGATGTGCGCCGACGACCAGGCCCGCCGCAAGAGCTCCTCGCGCGAGCTGGCCATGGCGCTGCTGCGCTTCGGCGCCGCGGGACCGGCCCCGGTGCCCGCCGGTGCGATGGCCGCCGTCCCCGAGGCCGAGCCCGGGGTGATGCGGCGCGTCAACCGCCTCCTGCGCCCCGACGACGAACTCCCGTACCACACGGGCGCCTTCATCATGGGCGCGTCCGCGTTCCTCCTGGCGACGGTCACCTGCCTCTGGCACATCCCTCTCTGACCTCTCCGGCCGGTGGCGACCGGCCGCCCTCCGGCCCCGGGACGGCCCGCGTGGCCCGCCCGCCTCCCCGGCCCGACGGCGCGTGTGAGACGTGCCTCGGCGGGCACGATCGGCGCCGCCGGTCCGTTTACGGTGGGAGAGCGGGCGGACCCCCCGCTCTGAACGTCCTCGGGAGTGTGCGTTTTGTTCTACCTGATCTGGAAGGCCATCTACCTGGTCACCTTCGTGGCCAGCCTGTACGCCCTGATCGAGGCGATCCGTACACCGGCCGCGGCGTTCGAGCTGATGGACAAGCAGACCAAGAAGCTGTGGGTCGTCCTCACCGGCGTGGCCACCGCCCTGTCCCTGCTGGCGGTGTTCTCCGGCAGGGGGATGTTCGTCATCCTCGGCCTGGTCGCCACCCTCGTCTTCCTGCTCGACGTGCGCCCGGCGGTCAAGGGCACCGGAGGCAGCAACAACAGCGGTCCCTACGGCCCCTGGTAGCGCATCCGCCTCACGGAGAACACCCCCCGACGGCGCCCTCACGGGGCGCCTCCGCCTCCTCTATGGCCCCCAGCACCCGCCGGAGCGCGGCGGCGTAGGCGGGATCACCCGTGTAGTGGGAGTGGCCCAGGACCTCCGGCCGTCTTGCCTCGCCCGGCGGTGCGTCGTACGAGCGCGGGTCCGGCAGAGGTTCGGCCTGCTCCACGGTGAGCAGGGCACCCGGCCCGCCGGAGGGGGCGCGCATCCGCACCGGCCCGGCGATCGCGTCGGTGACCCGCCACAGGTTGCGCCACGCCGACACCCGCTCCCGCAGGTCGGCGAACGGCCCCGGACCGAAGTAGGCGGGGAAGTAGCGGGCGTACAGGCGGTCCAGCGGCGAGCCGTGGGTGAGCAGCGCGATGCGGCCCAGGCAGTCGGTGGGCAGCTGCCACACCGTGGCCGCCGCCAGCACCGAGCCCTGTGAGTGCCCCGACAGCACCACGTCCGTGCCCTCCCGGCACATCAGGGCCACCCGGGCGGACAGCTGCGGCACCGCCCGCTCCGCGTAGGACGGCGGCGCCAGCGGGTGCGCCACTCTGGGCCAGAACGTGCCCACGTCCCACAGCGCCCCGACCGCCTGCCGCGTGGGCCGGTCGCGGTAGGCGCTGCGCCCGATCCACACCAGCGCCACCAGAGCGGCGCCGCCCAGCAGCGATCCGACGCCGGTCAGCCCCGACACCACCCCCTGGGCGGCCTCCCGCACCTCGTGGGGCGCGCTGGACGCGGCCGTCGCCGCGGCCGCCGGACCGGCCGCCAGGTCGTCCGAGAGCGCCGAGTACAGCGCGAGCGCGCCCAGCGCCACCACCGGGAGCAGGAACGCCCCCAGCACGGACGGCAGGACCTCGGTCATCCGGCCCGACGCCCGCGCGTGGGCGATGTGCCAGGTCCGGCGGTCGCGCACGCTGCGCGCGTAGTCCTCGGTGACCCCCGTCAGGTGTGCCCGGGTGCCGCGGCGCAGCCTCAGGGCGAGCACCATCACCACGGCCAGCGCGATGGCCGCCTCCAGGGCGAAGGCCAGCTGGAGCCACGAGTAGGCGGTCGGCACCGACAGGGGCAGGCAGTCCACCTCCGGCGTGGCCAGGGAGCCGCAGCCGCTCAGCAGCAGTGAGCCCTGGTAGACGAGCGCGGCCGAGAAGCCACCGCCCAGCAGGGCGCCCAAGGCGGCCGTGGCCGGCCCCGCCACGCCGAGCATCGCCGTGTCGTCGTGGGCCCGGTCGGAGGCGAACAGCACCAGTGCCGCCGCCAGCATCACCAGCACCAGGGTCACCTGGACCGCGAACAGGGTGTTGAGCATCGCCCCGCCGCCGGGCAGCCGTCCGGAGGCCGTCCACTCCGGGCGGGGCCACAGCGTGTACGCGACCACCGCCGGCCCCAGGACCAGGGTGGCGTCGCGCAGCAGGCGGCAGAGCCGGTCGGCCCGAGCGTTCCAGCGGGGGTCCGCGCCCGGGACCAGGACGCTCAGCGTGCTCGCCGCGGCCACCACCGCGAGCAGTACCGCCAGCACCGTGCCGGCGACCCAGGGGCCGGGCCCGGCGGGAAGGCCCTCCACCGCCGGCGCCAGGTCGTGCCGGAGCGCGGGCAGGAGCAGCAGCGCGGCGACCGTGCCGAGGGCCACCGAGATGTGTGCCGACCGCAGCCGTGCCATGGTCTCGCTGTTGCGCCAGAAGTCGGCGTGGCTCAGCGGGGCGGCCGCGCTGGGCCGGGGCGGCACCGAGCTGGACACGACCTCGTAGTCGGCGGCGGTGCGCCGGGAGAGCCGCCACAGCACCACGACCACGGCCACCGGCAGCACCGCGCCCACCACCAGGGCCGGGCCCGGCGCGGACAGCGGGGAGGAGGGCGAGCCCAGGAACGCCAGCCACGGGCGTGCCCGCACGCACGCCTCACCCTGCCCGGCGGCGCACTGCCAGGCCACCAGGTCCATGCCGAACCCGGCCGCGGCCAGGGTGATGAGCACGGTCAGGGACAGCGCCAGCAGCCGTACGCCCGCGCCGTAGGTGTTGTTGGCCAGCCTCCGCGCCCCCGTCGGGTCGCGGTCCATCCGGCCCGGCCGCATCCAGTACGCCACGTTGACCAGCATGAACGGCAACAGCAGCAGCCAGAACGCCCGGGAGGAGCTCCCGGAGGTGAGGTTGCCCCAGGCGAAGATCTCCCGGCGTACGCCCGGGACGGTCTCGGTGTCGGGCTCGCGGCGCCACCGGAAGAACCCCGCCAACCGGTCGCCGCCCACCCGCATGGCGGGTTCCACGTCCAGCAGTTCCTCGGCCTGCCCGCCGCTGACACCGTGCACGCGCAACTCCACGCGCTCACGCGTGGGACCCGCGCGCTCGGGCGGGACGGCGGAGGTCTCGGGGGAGCGGGGGACGGGGGCGGTCGGGTCAGGCTCGTACGGGTTGGGGGATGCGGCGAGGTCCGACATATCAAGCATCCTGCCACGCTGGGTGTCCGGACGGCAGCACTCCACCGAACCTGTGGAGGACGCCGACGGGGCCCTTCCCACGGCGCCGCCCGGCCGCGGGAAAGCGCGCGGGGAAGCGCCACCGGGGATGTGGGCGCGCCGGGTGCTCAGGGCGTGCGGCCCGGTCCCCGTCCGCAGCGTGGTCGAGGGGCGGGCCGGAGGGCCTAGTGCACGAGGGACTCGTCCGGCACGTCCCAGGTGTTGCACGCCCCCGGCGTCTGCTCCTCCCAGCCCTTCCGGGTCCACCTGACGCTGTTGTCCGCCGAGCCGTGCGTGCGGTCCTCCGGCGGGCTGTCCTCGCGGTCGGCGGTGGCCGCCGCGTCCGTCAACAGGGCCGCCAGGTCGCCGTCGTCCAGCGGATAGCTCACCCGGACCGACCCCAGGAAAGCCCCGGCCAGGCAGTTCGCCTGCAGTTCGCTGCGGCGCGTCCACGAGTTGCGCTCCAGGGGGTCCTCCCTCAGCTCGCGCTGCTCGTGGTAGTACTCCAGCAGGCCCGACTCCCCCTGCACGTGGTGGCCGTACTCGTGGGCCAGCAGGGAGGCGTACACCACGCTGCGGGTGGCGCCGTTCCACTTCTCCACCACGTCCGAGGTGCCGATGTAGATGCTGGCGCTCGCCCGGCAGTAGAACGCGCCGGCCCGCGACGGGTACGAGCGGCACGGGCTCACCCCGGGCTCCTCCCAGAACACCCGCTCCGGAGGGGCGAAGGGGAGCCCCGCACGGGCGAACTGGGTGCGCCAGGCGTCGTCCAGGCAGTCCGCGACCGAGTTCAGGAACGCCTCCATCGACTCCGCCTCGTCGACGTCCGGCTCGGCCACCGGGCACGGCCGCGGGCTCAGCCGCCCGGTCCCGTACAGGGGGTTGTCGACCAGCGCCGCGTGCCCCGAGGGGCGCTCCCGCTGCCCGAACCGCTCCGACAGCCCCGTCCGACCCCCGTCCCCGGTCCACCCCGAGGGGTCCTGGCCGGGCTTGTCGTCGGAGTCGGGGACCGCGCCGGTGCCGTCGGCGGACGCGTCGGGCCGGGGTTCCTCGTCACCGGCCGTGGTCCACGACAGCAGCGCCAGCGCCAGCAGTACCACCACGAGAGCGGTCACCAGACCGGACGCCCGCCGGTCGGCGCGGCGCGCCGCGGACGCCGGCGAATCACCGAACCCTGCGTACACCCCTGTCCGCCCGCCCTGTCGTCACCGTCCACCGGGCCGTACGGACCGGTTCCTGCCCGTGCCCCCGCCGACGCGTCACCGCACCAGCTCCTCGGGGGCGTTCCACGTGTTGCACGCCGCCGGATCCACACGGTCCATGCCGTGCGCCGTCCACAGGCGGCTGTTCCCCACCGAACCGTGGGTGTGCTCGTCTCCCCGGTCGGCGCGGAGTTCGACGTCGTCGAGGATATTCTCCCGTTCGGACCCGCCGAACCCCAGTGACTGACTCGAGGAACCCAGGAAAACCCCTCCCAAACAATTGGCCTGGAGTTCGTTTCGCCTGGTCAGCTCGTCGGCCTCCTCCTGGTCCACACCCGCGCGCGCACTGTGGAACTCGGCGAGGATGCGCGACTGCCCCTGCACGTGGTGCCCGTACTCGTGGCTGAGCAGGAACGTGTACGCCTCGGGCCTGTCGCTGCCCGCCGAGGCCGCCACGATGTCCCTCACCCCCAGGTACAGGCCCTGGTTGGCCTGGCAGTAGAAGGCCGCGGTGCCCTCGGTGGGGAACGCCCCGCACGGGCTGTGCCCGGCGGCGTACCAGTACACCCGGTTGGGAGCGGTGAACTCCATCCCCGCGGCCTCGAAGTAGGAGCCCCACGCCCGGTCCAGGCAGTCGGCGATCTCATGGACGAAGGCCTCCACCGACGCGGGGTCCTCCTCGTCCAGCACGGGCGCCTCGCAGGTCACCTCGCCGAGTTCGCCGATCCGGTACAGCAGGTTGCCGCCGAGCAGGTCGCCCTCGCCGGTCCCGGCCACCGGCCGCCCCGCCGACGCCCCGTCCGCCGTCCGGCCCGCCTCCTCGTCCGCCTCGGCGACCGGGAGCGACGCGGGGTGCGACCACGCGTTCGACGACGGCAGCAGGGCCGAGATCGTGAGGAAGGCGGTGAACCCCGCCGCGGCCAGGCCCGTGCCCAGCGTGAGCGACACCCCGATGCCCATCCGCTGGAGGAACCCGGGGTGCTCGGACCAGAAGTCGGGGCCCGCGGCGGGCCCGCGCCTCAGCACGGCGGCTCCCCGCGGAGCCGGGGCACGACGTCGGACGCCGTGCCCTGGAGGGAAGGTACACCGGGGGACCGGATAGGCTCTCGCGTCATGTGGTGGGTTGGCTCCTGGCGCCCGGCCGTCGCGGTGGCGACGGCCGTCTTCGTGTTGTCCTCGCTGGTCGCCGGGGCCGCGGTCGCGTGGCCGGGAGGGGAGGCCCGCGCCGCGACGGGGGCGGCACCGGCCCCCACAGTACCGGGGAGCCCCACGGCCGCCTCCGGGGACCGTTCGGACCCGGAGATCACCAACGACATCCGGCTCGAACTCGACCGTGCGGGCATCCTCCACGGCGAGGAGACCATCTCCTTCTCCGGCGGCGCCCCGGCGGTCTTCACCCGGGCCCTCACCGAGACGATGCTGTACGACACCGACCACGACCGCGAGTTCGAGGTCACGGGGGTGCGTGCCACCGACCTGGACGGCGACCCCCTCGACGTGGACGTGCGCAAGGAGAACGGGGCCCTCTTCGCGGACATCCCCACCGCCGGGACCGCGGGGGCGGTGCTCACCTACCGGGTGAGCGGAACCGTCAGCGAGGTCGCCCAGGGGGTCCAGATGGAGTGGCGGGCGGTCGGCGCCTACAGCCACACCGTCCAGTCCACCAACGTCACCGTCACCGCGCCGCTGCCCCCCGAGGCGCTCTCCTGCCTGGCGGGGGAGCCCCGCAGCGCCATGTACTGCACGGCCTCGGACATGGGTCCCGAGGCCGGGGTCGCGCACTTCCTCCAGGCCGACATGGACCCCGACGACAGGCTCGACATCGTCGTCAACTACCCCTCCGGCACCGCCGAGGGGGAGCCCATCCTCACCCGCCGCTGGTCGCTGGCGTCCGCGTTCGCGGTCACCCCGGCCACCGCCGGCGTGTTCGGCCTCCTGCTGGTGGTCCTGCTGGGCGGCCTGGCGGTGCTGATCCGCGTCCGGGGCCGCGACGAGCGCGCGCTGCGCAAGGAGGCCGCGGCCGGCGAACAGGCGCCGGTGGCCGAGAGCGAGCACGGACGGCTGAGGTTCGCCCCGCCGGACGGCGTGCACGCCGGACAGATCGGCACGCTCGTCAACGAGACCGTGGACATCACCGACCTCACCGGTGCCGTGGTCGACCTGGCGGTCCGCGGCTACGTCCGCCTGGAGGAGCTGCCGCACGAGAACTTCACGTCCGTGGACTGGCGCCTGGTCCGCCTGGACGGCCCGCCCGAGGACACCCTCCTGGCCTACGAGTGGATGCTGCTGGACGCCCTGTTCGGGGGACGCCGGACGATCCGCCTGTCCCAGGTCGGCTCCCCCCACACGTCGTCCGACTTCCCGGCACGCATCGACCGGGTGCGCGAGGAGCTGTACCGGGACATGGTGCGGATGAGGTGGTTCGCCCGCTCGCCCAACCAGGTGCGCAGCCGCTGGAGCACGGCCGGCATGGCCGTGACGGCCGCGGGCGTGGTCCTGACCGGCGTCCTCGCGGTGTTCACCAGCGCGGCCTTCACCGGCCTGGCCGTCATCATCGCGGGCGCCGCCGTCACGGCGGGGGCACAGTACATGCCCGCCAAGACCGCACTGGGCAGCTCGGTGTACGCGCACACCGTGGGCTTTCGCGACTACCTGCTGGGCCCGCGCTCGGCGAGCGCGCCCCCGGGCCAGCGCGTGGAGCTGTACTCGCGCTACCTGCCCTACGCGGTGATCTTCGGCGACGTCGACCGCTGGGCGAACATCCTGGCCTCCGCGGCGCTCACCGACCTGACCCCCGACGAGCTGACCGGCGACGGCCTGGCCTGGTACACGGGACCACGGGAGTGGCGGATCGAGGACTTCGCCGACTCCATCAGCACGTTCGCGGTGACGCTGACCGGCATCATCACCAACGCCCGGCGGCTGCGGCTGCTCAACCAGCTCCAGCGGCGGTAGGACCGTCCGGAAGGCAACACGAGGGAGGAACCATGCGCGCGGTCGTACAGCGGGTGTCGCACGCGTCGGTGACGGTGGACGGCGAGGTGGTCGGCCGGATCACCGAGCCCGGCCTGATGGCGCTGGTGGGGGTGACCCACACCGACACCGCGGCCGAGGCGGCCCGGATCGCCAGGAAGCTGTGGACGCTGCGGATCCTGGAGGACGAGCGCTCGTGCTCCGACACCGGCGCGCCGCTGCTCGTGGTCAGCCAGTTCACGCTCTACGGCGACGCGCGCAAGGGCCGCCGCCCCACCTGGCAGGCCGCCGCCCCCGGAGAGGTCGCCGAACCCCTCGTGGACGCGGTCGTCAAGGAGTTGCGTGAGCTGGGCGCCGAGGTCGCCACGGGGGTGTTCGGCGCGAAGATGTCGGTCGCCCTCACCAACGAGGGGCCCTTCACCGTCGTCCTGGAGGCCTGACCCGGGGCGGGAGGCCCCGTCCCGGTGCGGGCCGCCGCACGGCGGGGCCGCGCCCGGGGCCCGGGCCGCCGACGGCCCCGGGGCCCGAACGGCGCGCGCCCCGGGCTGCGGCCGACGCCGCGGCCCGGGACACGGGAGGACCCGCGGGGAGGAGGGAGCTGCTGGTGGAGGAGGTCCCGTGCCCCTCAGACGTCGACGGTCACCGGCTCGAACTTGTAGCCCAGACCGCGCACGGTCACGATGTACCTCGGGTTGCCGGGGTCCTCCTCGATCTTCGCGCGCAGCCGCTTGACGTGCACGTCGAGCGTCTTGGTGTCACCGACGTAGTCGGCGCCCCACACGCGGTCGATGAGCTGCATCCGGGTGAGCACCCGCCCGGCGTTGCGCAGGAGCACCTCCAGCAGCTCGAACTCCTTCAGGGGGAGCTGCACGTTGTCGCCGCGCACGGTCACCACGTGCCGCTCCACGTCCATGCGGACGGGACCGGCCTCCAGGGCGGCGGGCAGCACGACCTCGTCCTCGCCCCGGCGGCGCAGCACCGCGCGGATACGTGCCACCAGCTCGCGGGAGGAGAAGGGCTTGGTCACGTAGTCGTCGGCGCCCAGTTCCAGACCGACGACCTTGTCGATCTCGGAGTCCTTGGCGGTCAGCATGATCACGGGGACGTTGGACTTCTGCCGCAGGGTCCGGCACACCTCGGTGCCGGACAGCCCGGGCAGCATCAGGTCCAGCAGCACCAGGTCGGCCCCGGTACGGTCGAAGGTCTCCAGCGCCACGGTCCCGGTGGGCGCCACGGCGACCTCGAAGCCCTCCTTGCGCAGCATGTACGACAGGGCGTCGCTGTAGGATTCCTCGTCCTCGACAACGAGTACACGCGTCACTGTGCCGCCTCCTGACGGTCGGTGTTCCGGGCGGCCTCGGGCCCCCGGCTCTCAGGTCTGGGCAGACGCAGAGTGAACGTCGACCCCGACCCCTCCTTGCTCCACACGGTCACTTCTCCACGGTGGTGGGTCATGATGTGCTTGACGATCGCCAGGCCCAGACCGGTACCTCCGGTGGCCCGGCTCCGAGCGGCGTCCACACGGTAGAACCGCTCGAAGATCCTTTCCAGGTCCTGCTGCGGGATCCCGATGCCCTGGTCGGCGACGCTGATGTCCACGCTGGACCTGGACACCCCGACCGACACGGCGACCCGGGTGTTCTTGGGGCTGTAGGCCACGGCGTTGGCGACCAGGTTGCGCAGGGCCGTGCCCAGCAGCCCCTCGTCGCCCAGGACCGTGACGCCCTCGGCGCCGCTGCCGACCAGCTCGATGCCCTTGGCGTCCGCGGGCATCCGCACCGAGTCCAGCGCCTCCTCCACGACGGGGCCGAGGTCGACCCGGGTGGGCTCGGCCATCGGCTCGGCGCCCTGGATGCGGGAGAGCGTGATGAGGTCCTGGATGACGGCGGTCAGCCGGGAGGCCTCCGTCTGCATGCGCTCGGTGAAGCGTCGCACGGCTTCCGGGTCGTCGCTGGCGTCCTGTACGGTTTCCGCCAAAAGGGACAGGGCACCCACCGGGGTCTTCAGCTCGTGCGAGATGTTGGCGACGAAGTCGCGGCGCACCGCCTCCAGGCGCCGGTGCTCGGTCTGGTCCTCGGCCAGGACCAGCACCAGCCCGGTCCCCCCGAGGGGGGCCACCCGCACGGCGAAGGACGTGGCGTCGGGGCCGAACTTGCGTACGGCCACCTCGATGTCGGTCTCCCGGATGACGCCGTCCCGCCGCACCTGCCGGGCCAGGGCCAGGAGCTCGCTTATCACCAGCTCCTCGCCCCGGACGATGCCGAAGGCGCGCGCGGCGGAGGAGGCGCGCAGGACCCTGTCCGCGGAGTCCAGCACCACGGCGGAGGAGGGAAGCGCGGAGAGCACCTCGGCGATACCGGGCGGAAGCGTACTCCCGTCCCGGCGCTCCGGCGCCGGCGCCTGTCGGGAGGCGGCGCCCATACGGAAGAAGGGACCGGCGAGGACGCCGATGACGACGCCCGTGACGAGTCCGATGATGCCGGTCACAGCGGCGAGAAGTTCCCCTTGCACGTTTCGATCGTAAACGTGCGGACGGGATCTTTACCCGGTCAGGGCATGTGACACAACCGAGCTTCTTCCATCGTTCACCGATTCTTGGCCGATCCTTCAAGCAACCACTGGGAGCATTGACGCCATGCGCGATACCTACCACGAGGACCTAGACAGCCTGAGCGAACGCCTCGTCGAGATGACGAGGCTCGCCCGGCACGCCGTCGCGCGTGCGACCACGGCACTGCTGGACAGTGACCTGGACGCGGCACAGGAGGTCATCTCCGGTGACGAGGCGATCAACCGACTCGACCAGGATATCGAGGACACCGCCTTCAGCCTGATGGCGCGGCAGCAGCCGGTCGCCTCGGACCTGCGGACCATCATCACCTCGCTGTACATGCGCGGCGACCTGGAGCGGATGGGCGACCACGCCGTCCACCTGGCCAAGATCGCGAGGCGGCGGCACCCGGACTCGGCGATCCCCAAGCCGATCAGGTCGATCGTCCTGGAGATGGGGCACCAGGCGGAGCTGCTGGTGACGAAGGCCGGCGAGGTCATCACCGGGCGCGACCCCGACACCGCGCTGGAGCTGGACAAGGACGACGACACGATGGACCGGCTGCGCCGCAAGCTGCTGCAGCGCATCCTCGCCCCCGGGTGGGAGTACGGGGTGGAGGCCACCATGGACGTCACCCTGGTCGGCCGGTTCTACGAACGCTTCGGTGACCACGCGGTGCACGTCGCCGACAACCTCGTCTACATGGTGACGGGGGAGAAACGGGAGGACTACGACCCGGAGGGGTGACGGTCCGGAGGGGGTGACGGGGGCGGCCGCGGCCCGTGCGCGGTACCTCCCGGGCCGGTCCGGCCGGGGCCGGCGGCCGTCTCCGGGGCCGTGTGCCGGAGGTGACCCGGTGTGGTGACATCCGTCGCTCCGGCGCCCTCGCGCGCCCCCGGAGAAGCCCGCGCGAAGGGGTGTCCGAGGCCCCGCCCGAGAGCCCGGAAGCCCTTCCGTACATGGCCTGACCAGGCATGCCGCGGGCTTCGGGTAGACTTTGTCAAGCCCTGAAAAGTGTGGCCTGACCTGCGTGTTCGCAAACCTAATAGGTACGTTAAGTCACAGATTCATGGTATCCTTGTGGTAGCGGAAGGGGTACCTGTCACATGGCTTTCAAGGTCGGCGACACTGTTGTCTACCCCCATCATGGGGCTGCTCGTATTGAAGCGATCGAGACTCGCACCATTAAGGGCGAGGACAGAACCTACCTCGTTCTGAGGGTCGACAAGGGCGATCTGACGGTGCGTGTGCCGGCCGCGAACGCCGAGGACGTCGGCGTTCGCGACGTGGTGGGGCAGGAGGGCCTGGACAAGGTCTTCGAGGTGCTGCGCGCACCGCACACCGAAGAGCCCACCAACTGGTCCAGGCGCTACAAGGCCAACCTGGAGAAGTTGGCGTCGGGTGACGTCAACAAGGTCGCCGAGGTGGTTCGGGACCTGTGGAGGCGGGACAAGGAGCGCGGTCTGTCCGCCGGCGAGAAGCGGATGCTCGCCAAGGCGCGGCAGATCCTCGTCAGCGAACTCGCCCTCGCCGAAAAGACCAACGAGGACAAGGCCGAGGCCCTCCTCGACGAGGTTCTCACGAACTGAATCCCGGTCTCGGAACCACGTAATTCATGACGAAAATGCCTCGGGTGGGCGTCGGAACCGACGTCCACCCGTTTTCTCCTGGACGCACACTTTTCCTCGCCGGCCTGGAATGGCCGGGAGAAGAGGGCGTCAGCGGCCATTCCGACGGCGACGTCGCCGCCCACGCCGCGTGCGACGCGCTGCTGTCCGCCTGCGGTCTGGGGGACCTCGGGTCCAACTTCGGGACCGCGGAGCCGCGGTGGAAGGGCGCCTCGGGCGCCGCCCTGCTGACCGAGACCGCCGCACGCGTACGCGCGGCCGGTTTCGAGATCGGCAACGTGGCAGTCCAGATCATCAGCAACCGCCCCAAGTTCGCCCCGAGGCGCGCGGAGGCCGAGAAGGCGCTCTCAGAGGTCGTGGGAGCGCCCGTGAGCGTGTCGGCGACCACGACCGACGGCCTGGGCCTCACCGGCAGAGGAGAGGGCATAGCGGCCGTCGCGACGGCCCTGTGCGCTCCCGCGGACTGAACCCGCTCCCCTCGCCGACGGGCCGACCGGTGCCGCCGAAGGACCCGGCGGAAGGGCCCGAAGACGAGGGACACGACGCGGTGCGGGTGTCCGCGCGGCCCGGCGCCGAGGCGGAGCCCTCTGGCCGGCCACGCGCGCGGGGCGACCGGGGTCCTTCGGACCGCCGTCCCCCGCGCGCCGACAGGCGCGGTCACTCGTCGGGGCGGAGCGGCTCACTGCGCACACGCCGTGACGGCGGACCCGACGTGAAGTCCGTCATCGGCGGCCTGCGCGGCTTGAGCACCATGGGGCGCTTCTCCAACGGCGACTGCGGGGCCCGCCGCTCCGTGGCGGGTCCGCCGTGGACCTCCGGCTCCGGAGCGGGCTCCGCGGGCTCGTCCGAGGGACGTGCGGCACCCGGGGGCACGTCGTCGATCCGCAGCGCCGCGCGCACCTCGGGGCCCGCGTCGTGGTCCAGCACGGGTGTCGTCTCCGGCGCCCGGTACTCCTCCGCGGGCGGTGAGGGATCCTCCGGCGGTGTCCACACCGGCGGCACGTAGTCCGACAGGACGCGGGCACCGGCGTCGGAGTCGTCCTCGGGCGGCTCCCAGAGCGCGGTGCCCGGCTCTTCGGCCCCGTCGGCTCCATCAGTCCCTTCGGTCCCGTCCGGGGCCTCGGGCGGCAGGTCGTGTCCGGTCCCGGGCTCCTCCCAGGCCCTCGCGGACGGGACGGGCTCCGGTTCCTCGGGCTCCACCGGGCCCTCCGGCTCCCGCGGTCGCCCGGATCCCTCCGCCGACACGTGTTCGGGTCCCGGTCCGGGCCGGGGCTCCGGTTCGGGTTCCCGCCCGGTCTGCGGCCCGGACTCCCGCTCGGGGGTCCACCCGGTTCCGGGGTCCCGGTCGGCGTCCGGCGGCCCGTGTCCGGGCGCGGGCTCCGGTTCGGGCTCCGGGGAGTCCGCGGACGCCGGAGCCTCGGCCGTCGGTGAGTCGGCCTCGTCCGAGGCGGGGTCGCCGGGCGGCGGCTCGTGGTCGAACCCCTCGTCGGCGAGGTGGTCCGGCACCACCACGACCGGCTCGGGTTCGGGACCGGCGGGTGCGGCGGCGCCGGGCACCACCGGGACCTGCTCGGCGGCCCGCCTGATCGGGTTGTGCTCCGCCCGGGAGCGCCGGGGCAGGGGAGCGGCCGACACGGAGGACTCCGCGTCGTCCGCCTCGTCCATGGCGGCCTCCGCGTCGACCTCCGGTCCGGACGCCGTCTCCGGCACCGCATCGGTCCCGGCCACCGCCTCGGCCTCCGGCGCTGCTTCCGGCACCGTCGCGTCCTCGGGTGCCTCACCGGTCCCGGGCGCGTCCTCACGGGGAAGCCGGGGCGGCGGTTCGGCGGCGACGGTCTCGTCGTCCCACCGGTCCCTCTCCCAGTTCCAGCCCCGGTCGGCGGCGCCCTCCCCCTCTCCGCGGGGGCCGGACGGGGCGGAGCCCCGCGCCGGAGGGGCCACGGCACGGGCGTGCAGCACCGTGGTGGGGTCGTCCGCCGGGCGCGGCCGTGCGACGGGTCCGCGGCGGTGCCTCCTGCGCGTGTGCGCGCGCAGGGCCATCCACAGCAGGAGCGCCACCAGCAGGCCCGCGAGCGGCGCCACCGCCACGACCACGTTGGCGACCCCCTGGTGCATCCGCTCGATGAGCCGGAAGTTGTTCAGCAGCATCGCCGCGACCGCGAACAGGACCAGGAGCGGGATCAGCACCAGGTCGACCCAGAACCGCTCACGCGGGTGCGCGTCGCGCAGGAGGTAGCTCACCCAGCACGCCATGACCAGCAGCAGGGTGTAGGCCACCGGGAACAGGTGGGCGAGGAAGCTGCCCTCGTGCCCGCCGTACTCGGCGAACCGGAAGATGCCGTTGTAGGAGATGACGAGGGCGCACAGGGCGACGAGGCCGACGAACAGGGCGCCACCGGCGGGAGCACCGGCTCCCGAACCGCGACCTGTCGTGGGACGAGCGTCCCGTGTCCCTGACTCGGGGGCGTTGTTGTAAGGGGCCATCGCCTTCGCAGCGTAGTCGAGGCGATGCCGCGAACACGAGATTCCGGATGATTATGGCCGCTTCCAGACGAGCCGTCCCGAAGGTGTTCTGTGTCGTTCTGTCGGGATATGCAGGGGATAGCGACCCGGCGATCCGCGGGAGCTGACTTTGCGGTAGGGCCGGCCCACATCCCAGGTGCCCGAATACGGCTAATCACATATACGCACTTGGGGATGTCCGCGAGGGCTTCCGCAGGGGCTGTGGTTCCTGGTTTGTGACGCCCGTGCGAGGGGGAAGCGGATAGGCTTGACAACGTGAGTCTGCGCTTCTATGACACCAGTGCCCGACAGGTCCGCGAGTTCGTCCCACTGCGAGAGGGATCCGCCTCCCTGTACCTGTGTGGTGCCACGGTGCAGGCGCCCCCGCACATCGGGCACATCCGGTCGGGGGTGAACTTCGACATCCTGCGCCGCTGGCTGACGCACCTGGGATACGACGTCACCTTCTGCCGCAACGTCACCGACATCGACGACAAGATCATCAGGGTGGCGGCGGACGAGGGCGTGCCCTGGTGGCAGGTCAGCGAGCGCAACCAGCGCGCCTTCACCCACGCCTACGAGATCCTGGGCTGCCTGCCGCCCACCGTCGAGCCGCGGGCTACCGGCCACGTGCCCGAGATGATCGACCTCATGCGCCGCCTCATCGACGAGGGCCACGCCTACGCCGCGGGTGACGGCTCCGGTGACGTCTACTTCGACGTGAGCTCCTACCCGTCCTACGGGGAGCTGTCCAACCAGCGCCCCGACCAGGTCGTGGAGTCGGCCGACTCCGACGCGGGCCGGGCCAAGCGCGACCCCCGCGACTTCGCCCTCTGGAAGGGCGCCAAGCCGGGCGAGCCCAGCTGGGACACCCCGTGGGGACGCGGCCGCCCCGGCTGGCACCTGGAGTGCTCGGCGATGTCCACCAAGTACCTGGGCCCCAGCTTCGACATCCACGGCGGCGGCCTGGACCTGGTCTTCCCGCACCACGAGAACGAGCTCGCCCAGTCCCGCGCCGCCGGTGACGGCTTCGCCCAGTACTGGCTGCACAACGGGATGCTCGTCGTGGGCGGCGAGAAGATGAGCAAGTCGCTGGGCAACTCCCTGCTCATCCCGCAGATGGTGCGCAAGGTCCGCCCCGTCGAGCTGCGCTACTACCTCGGCCACGTGCACTACCGCTCCGCCATCGACTACTCCGACGAGGCACTCCAGGAGGCGGCCACCGCCTACCAGCGCATCGAGGGCTTCCTCACGCGGGCTGCCGAGGTGCTGGGCGAGGTCGACCCCGCCGCCGACGTGCCCGCCGAGTTCGCGTCCGCGCTCAACGACGACCTCGGGGTCTCCCAGGCCCTCGCCGTCGTGCACGGGCACGTCCGCGAGGGCAACACGGCGCTGGCCGCCGTGGACAAGGATCAGGTCGCCCGGATCGCCGGCGAGCTGCGCACCATGCTCGGTGTCCTCGGCCTGGACCCGCTCGGTGAGCAGTGGGCCGACGGCGGCGACCAGGGGCTGCGCGAGGTCGTCGACGCCCTGGTGGCGGTCGCCCTGGAGCAGCGCCAGGCGGCACGCGGGCGCAAGGACTACGCGGCGGCCGACGCGATCCGCGACCAGCTCACCGAGGCGGGCATCGTGGTCGAGGACACCCCGCAGGGCCCGCGCTGGGACCTGCGCCGCGGCTGAGGCGGCACGTGCGGTGACACGGCGGCACTAGGCTGGGAGTTTGCCGCCGTGTTCGCACCGGTCGGCGATTCCACCAGCCGGATGCTCCGTGCCTCCGGCATGTTCGCGATACGTACGGGGAGGCGGCGACCATGCCGGCGAAGAAGAACAAGAAGGGCCCGACCAAGGGCAGCGGCGGCAAGAACCGTCGTTCGCTCGAGGGCAAGAGCGGCACCCTGCCCGCCGAGCAGCGGCACTGGTACGAGGGCAAGCAGCGGGCCAAGGCCGCCCGGCGCGCCAAGCCCTCCGACGGGCAGCCGCGGGGCGGCCCGGGTTCGGACCGCCGCCGTCCGGACTCCGACCTGCTGGTCGGACGCAACCCGGTGGTGGAGGCGCTGCGCGCGGGGATGCCCGCCACCCGCCTGTTCCTGGCCAACAGCCTCGACCCCGACGACCGGGTCAACGAGGCCGCCCGGATCGCGGGTGAGCGCGGCGTGGACGTGGTCGAGGTGACCCGCGCCGAGCTCGACCGCCGCTGCGAGAGCAACGGACAGCCCGGCGCCGCCCACCAGGGGATCGTGCTCCAGGTGCGGCCCTACCAGTACCGGACCCCCGAGGGCCTGCTGGACAACGCGCTGGAGTCCGACACCCCGCCGCTGGTCGTCGCCCTGGACGGGGTCACCGACCCGCACAACCTGGGCGCGATCGCGCGTTCGGCCGCCGCGTTCGGCGCGCACGGCCTCGTCATCCCCGAGCGCCGCTCGGCCGGGGTCAACATGACCGCGTGGAAGACCTCCGCCGGTACCCTGGCCAGGCTGCCCGTGGCCCAGGCCACGAACCTGACCCGGGCCCTGGAGGCCTTCAAGAAGGAGGGCCTGTTCGTCGTGGGCCTGGACGCCGAGGGCGACACCCCGATCACGGGCCTGGAGCTGGCCACCGGACCGCTGGTGGTCGTGGTGGGCTCGGAGGGCAAGGGCCTGTCCCGCCTGGTCCGCGAGACCTGCGACGTGGTCGCGAGCATCCCGATCGGCAACGCGGAGTCGCTGAACGCCTCCGTCGCCGCGGGGGTGTCCCTCTACGAGGTGGCCCGCCGCCGGGCCGAGAACGACGGCTAGACAGGTCCGTCCCTGAGACCGGCCCGTCCCTCCACACGGCCTGACGGGACCGGGGAACCCGCCGTTCCGGCGGGGTGGCGGTCCTGGCGGGGAGCGGCGTCCCGTGCGGTGGAGCCGTGCGGGGCGCCGCCTTCGTTTTCCCTCTCGGCCGTACGGGTAGCGGTGCAGCTACGTCCGTACCGTCCGCAGAGGAAACGCAGGTGAGCGACATGTCGGCGGCGACACCTCCCCTTCCCGACTACGACGACCTCTCGGTCGGGCAGTTGCGGGAGCGCGTCCGCTCCCTGCCGGCGGAGCAGGTACGCGCGCTGATCGGCTACGAGGAGAGCCACGCCGACCGCATGGAGGTGCTGGAGCTCCTCAAGGACCGTCTGGACGGGCTCACGGAGGGGGACGAGATCCCCGGAGGTCCCGGCCCCGAGGACGGCCCGGACCCGGAGGACGACGCCTGCGCGGACGTGGCGCCCGACCGACGGACGGAACGGTCCTGACCAGCCGCCCCGGTCCAGGAGGTTTCGTGACCACCCGTGGCAGGGCCGCGGCATGAGACTGCGGCGCAGTGATCCGGCCGGGCCGGGGATCACCCGGGTCCGCCGCGGGCGCGGTTTCCGCTACTACGACCCCCGGGGGAACCCGCTCACCGATCCCGGCGAGATACGGCGCGTGAAGGAACTCGTGGTGCCGCCGGGCTGGCACGACGTGTGGATCTGCCCCTTCCCGGAGGGGCACATCCAGGCGTGCGGCACCGATGACGCGGGCCGCCGCCAGTACGTCTACCACCGGGAGTGGCGGCGCAGGAGCGAGGAGGCCAAGTACGACAGGATGCTCGACTTCGCGGAACTGCTCCCCGGGATCAGGGAGACGGTGGCGGGGCACCTGCGCCGTCGCGGACTGGTGCGCGAGCGCGTCCTGGCGGCGGCCGTCCGGCTGGTCGATCTGGGCTTCCTGAGGGCGGGCGGGGACGCCTACGCCGCCCGGAACGACTCCTACGGGGTGGCGTCCCTGCTGCGCGAGCACGTCCACCGCACCGGCGGCACGGTCGTGTTCGAGTTCCAGGGAAAGTCGGGCAGGGAGCAGCGGGTCGAGTGCGCCGAACCCGAGATCTGCCGGGTGGTCTCCGGGCTCCAGCGCGTCCGCTCCCCGGGACAGGACCTGTTCGCCTATCGGGTGGGGGACGACTGGCACGACGTGACCAGCGACGACCTCAACTCCTACCTGCGGGAGGTCAGCGGGCGGGACCACACGGTCAAGGAGTTCCGGACCTGGCACGCGACGGTGCTGGCCGCGGTGGGGCTCGCGGTGGCCGTGCCCCCCGAGGACGACAGGGCCCTCGCGCGCCTGAGGGCCCACGTGGTCCGCGAGGTGGCCGACTACCTGGGCAACACCGAGGCCGTGGCCCGGGGCTCCTACATCGACCCGCGGGTCTTCCGGCTGCACGAGCGGGGCGTGACGATCGCCCCGGCGCTACCGGAGCTGGGCAAGGAGGTGCCCGCCGGGGAACTCGCCACCCAGGGCGGGGTGGAGGAGTCGGTGCTGCGCATGCTGCGCGAGCACGGTGACGCCTGACCCCGGCCGGGGCGCCGCCGCGTTCGGTGCCGGTCGGGGGCGGCACCGGCCGGGCGCCTCGCCGTGTGCGGCATCCGGTGGGGCCCGTCGAACGGGGCGGTGCTCATCCCGCTCCGCTCCGCCGGCGGGACCGGCGGCCCCGCCGGCCGGGAAGGGCCAGGAGGCCCTTGGTGACGAGGTGGAACCGCTCCAGGCCGGGGCATTGAACCTGCACGACCGTCGTTCCGTGCTCCAGCGTCCGGAGCGGGTGCGCCGCGACGCGGTGGCCGGCTCCGGAGAGCCGTTCCACGACCGCGGCCCGCTGGAGGGCCACGCCGGTGCCCGGCGGAACGGTCTCGGGAGGCATCATGGCGGGGGCCGTCTCGCCGAGCCGGTCGGCGAAGTCCAGCATGGCGCAGGCCAGGAGCCGGGGATGCCCGGCGAACCGGGACCGGACCCCCGCGGCGACGTCGTGGTCGGCGACGAGCCGGGCGAAGGGGCCGGTGCGCTCCGGTGAGGCCGACTGCTCGGCCACGACCCGGGCGAGCAGCTCGCCCTGGACGAACTCGGTGACGGCGCGCTCCACGGCCAGCTCGCCCGACAGGGAGGCGCCGAGCCCGTAGCGGTGGTCCGGGGCTCCTCCCCGCCGTCCGGGGGCGTAGGCCATGACCACGGGGACACCGAGGTCGGTGGTCAGGTCGAGCAGGACCACGGGGCCGCCGACGAGGTCGCGGGCGCGGTCCAGGTGGGCGCGCAGGAAGTCGGGCAGCGCCTCGCGGGGCACGCGCGCGGGCATGGGGCCGCCGTCGTAGACGCAGCCCAGGAGGAACAGGGAGAACGCGTCGCGCTCCACCCACTCGTTCAGGGCGTGCAGGAGCGCCTCGTCGCGGGTGGCGCCGATGGCGCAGCCGGAGTTGACGCTGTAGGACATCGCCGATCCGTAGTCGGCGGTGTCGCCGACGGCGCGGCGCAGCTCCGCCGCCTCCCCGGAAGGCAGCGGGTACCAGGGCGCCCACAGGAACACGGGGACGTCGACGGGCGGTCCGCCGTCGAGCGCGGCGTGGCGCACGCAGGCCACCCGGGCACCGTCCTGGGCGGCCACGCCGCGGACCGCGCGGTCGTCGGCGAAGGGGCCCCGGGCCAGGTCGGCGGCGTCGACCAGCCGCAGCGGCAGGGACTCCAGGACGGTGGGGCCGGTGAACGCGTGCTCCAGGGCCTCGAACTGCGCGCCGACGCGCGCGGGGGCTCCCAAGCCCTTGCCGGCGCCGAGCCCGTAGGGGACCTCCGCTCCATCGGCGTCCCACAGGCCGCACTGGACGGCGGTCGGATCCCGGTCGTCGAGTACCCGGTACCGCGAACTCCAGCCGAGGGCGCGCACTTCGGCGAGGACCCGCCGCTCCGCCTCCTCCAGCGTGAGCTCGCGCTCACGCGTACCGGACCACTTCCGGTCGCCCGGTCCGGGGAGCGGGACGGAGCCGTCCCGCTCCCCGGACACGGGGACCCACGAGGATCGCGGCACCGCTACTCCGCGGTCTCCTCGTCCAGTTCCTCGACAGCGGGGGCGATGTCGTCCGCGTTCTCCAGCGGAACGGTCCACTCGTAACCGGCGCAGGCCATGTCGTGACTCCTCAGCGGTAGGCACACGGGACGCGATGGTTTGTACGCGCCCCCGTACTCTTTACCCCAGTATGGTGATGCTTGTCACCATGAAAGCGCGGAAAAGTAGGCGTTCTGCTCATATGGAACCGGGTCCCGAGATTCGGGGGAGTGCGTCGGGCCGCGGGGGATGGCACACTCACGCCATGGCCAACGCCGGATCCGCCCCCGAGGCCGCCGACCCCGCGACCGCAGATCCCGTGACCGCGGGGCCCGACCCCGCGGCCCGCGTCGACGCGTGGCTCAACGGAGCCTGGACGCTGGCGGCGCTCGCCGCCGCCGCGGAGGGCCGACCGCTGTCGCGGGAGCACGGCAGGCTGCTGTTCGCCGCCGGGTGCGCCGAACCCGACGGTGACGGGTGGCGGCTGCTCCCGGCCTACCGCACCCTCCTGACGGGCCCCTCCGGCCCGTCGGCCTTCCCCCGCAGGGTCGCGCGGCAACTGCACCAGGCCGCCGACGCCGCCGCGGGCCGGGACGGCCACGAGGAGGAGAGCGACGCGGCGCTCCTGGCGGAGGGCGCCGCCTCCGGCGAGCGTATGGGGGCCTTCCTCGACCTGCTGGTGGAGCGCGTCCCGGGGTTCGGCGACCTCCTGGAGGAGAGCGGCCTGCGCTTCCTCGACGTGGGGACCGGGGTCGGCGCCATCGCGGCCGCGGTGCTCGACCGGGTCCCCGGAGCCAGTGCGGTCGGCCTGGACGTGCAGTCCCGGGCGCTGCGCCTGGCCGAGCGCCACCTGGCCGAACGCGGCCTGGGCGACCGGGTCGAACTGCGCCTGCAGGACGTGGCCGACCTCTCCGAGCGGGACGCCTACGACCTGGCCTGGTTCCCCCTGGCGGCCCTGGCCCCCGACGCCGTCGAGCGGGCCCTGCCCCGCGTGCGCGAGGCCCTGCGGCCGGGCGCGCGCCTGCTCACCGCGACCGTGCTGCGCGACGACCCGGCCGGCGACGTGCGCGAGGCGGTCGTGCGCTGGCGCATGTCGCGCAGCCGGATCACCCCGTGGGGACCGGAGGAGGCGGCGCGCAACCTGGCGGCGGCGGGCTACCGGGACGTGCGGTGCGTGCGGACCCCGGAACGGACCCTCACCCTCGTCACCGCCCGCGCCCCGTGACCCCGCCTCCGCCGCGCGGCGTCCCCCGGACGGCTTCCGCGGGCTGCCTCAGCCCGTGCCGAGGTAACCGTTCGGGTCGAGCACGTACTTGACGGCCGCGCCCTCGTCGAAGGAGCGGTAGCCCTCCGGGGCCTCCTCCAGCGGGATCGCCACGGCGTTGACGGCCTCGGCGATCCGCACGCGGTCGGTCATGATCGCCGCCATCAGCTCCCGGTGGTACTTCATGACCGGGCACTGGCCGGTGAAGAAGGCGTGCGACCTGGACCAGCCCAGCCCGAGCCGGATCGACAGGGACCCCTCCCGGGCCGCCTCGTCGGAGGCGCCGGGGTCACCGGTCACGTACAGGCCGGGGACGCCGATCGAGCCCCCCGCCCTGGTCAGGGCCATCGCGGTGTTCAGGACGCTCGCGGGCGCCTCCTTCCCGGCGTCCTTCCCGGTCCCGTGCGCCTCGAAGCCGACGGCGTCCACCGCGCAGTCCACCACGGGGCTGCCCAGGATCTGCTCGATCTGCTCGCCGGGGTCGCCCTTCGAGACGTCGACCGTCTCACACCCGAAGCTGCGGGCCTGGGCCAGGCGCTCCTCCTTCATGTCACCGACGATCACCACCGCCGCACCCAGCAGCTGGGCCGACGCGGCCGCGGCCAGCCCGACGGGTCCGGCACCCGCGACGTAGACGCTCGACCCCACGCCCACGCCCGCGGTGACGCAGCCGTGGTAGCCGGTCGGGAAGATGTCCGAGAGCATCGTCAGGTCGAGGATCCTCTCCATCGCCCGGTCGCGGTCGGGGAACCTCAACAGGTTCCAGTCGGCGTAGGGCACCAGCGCGTACCTGGCCTGACCGCCGACCCAGCCGCCCATGTCGACGTAGCCGTAGGCCGAACCCGGGCGGTCGGGGTTGACGTTGAGGCAGATCTCCGTCCGCCGCTCCTTGCAGTTCCGGCAGCGCCCGCAGGAGATGTTGAACGGCACCGAGACCAGGTCGCCGACCTCGATGAACTCGACGTCGGGCCCCTTCTCGACCACCTCCCCGGTGATCTCGTGGCCCAGGACCAGCCCCTCCGGCGCGGTGGTGCGCCCCCGCACCATGTGCTGGTCGCTTCCGCAGATGTTGGTGGCGACGACCTTCAGGACGACCCCGTGCGGTACCTTGCGCCCCACGTTCGCGGGGTTGACCCCCGGGCCGTCCTTGAGTTCGAACTCCGGGTAGGCGATGTCCTGGACCTCGACCCTGCCCGCGCCCTGGTACACCACGCCTCTGTTGCCCGCCATGTCCCTTCCACCTCTCCGCCCCCGGGAGGGAGCATGTCTCCCTGTGGTTTCCGGGAGGGGCGGCGGCTAATCGGGCTCCGCGCGCCGCCCGGCGCTTCTTTGCCCGATCGGGGAGGGGACGCGGTCGGTGGCGGCGGGCGGGGGCGGCGCCCGCGCGGCTCGGAGGTAGCCGAGTAGGCCCGGCGGCTCCGGAGCCGGTACCATTTCCCAGGGACGCAGTCGGGGCCACGGTCTCGGCGGCCCGCCAGCGTAGCTCAATCGGCAGAGCAATCGCCTTGTAAGCGATAGGTTAGGGGTTCGATTCCCCTCGCTGGCTCTCCTACGGCCCGGCCCGGGACGACCACCGGGCGGCCGCGTCGCCGGAGCGGCCGCGCCGCTCCGCCAGCATTCGCCTGCGGCGGTCGGGCGCGTGCGCCTCCACCCCAAAGACCAGGAAACCTGGCGGCACAGGCGTTTCCACGCCACAATCGGCGCCATGGCACGTCGGCGGTGGGTCCGGGCGGGCTCCGTGGGAACCCTGGTCCTGGGCGCGGCAGCCGCCGTCCTGTGGTTCGTCGGCGACCTCGAACCGCTCCGGGGCCGGGCGGCCGACGGGGTCGGCGCCGCCGCCGTGCTGGTACTCGCCGCGACCGTGCTCGCCTGGGTGGGGCTGGGGCGGCCCGCGCCGCGCTCGGAGGTACCGGCGAGCGGCGGCGGAACCGCCAACACCCTCGCCGGGAACGTGAGTGACAGCACCGTGTTCCAGGGCCGCAGCCTCACCGTGCACCAGCCGAGGCACCACACGGTCATCGACACGCAGATCGTTCAGGCACCGGTCACCGAGCCCGACTGGCCGATCGTCGTCGGAGTCCTGCCCAACGAGGCCGACCACTTCCAGGAACGGGACCTGACCGATCGGATCGGCCACGTCGCCCAGGCCCCTCCCGGGGGCGTACTGGGACAGGTCCTGACGGGGATGGGCGGGGCGGGCAAGACCCAACTGGCCGCCCACCACGCCCGTGCCCTCCTCGCGGGCAAGCAGGTCGACCTGGTGGTGTGGGTTCCCGCGGCCGAGCGGTCTTCCATCTCACAGACCTACGCCGACGCCGCCCGCCAGGTTCTCTCCGTCCACGTGGACGAGGACCCGGAACGGGCGGCCCACCAGTTCCTCACCTGGCTGCAGAACACCGACCGGCGCTGGTTGGTCGTACTGGACAACCTCGACGTCCCCGGGCACGCCGGCGGACTGTGGCCGCCCAGCGCCACACCCTCCGCCGCCGACGCCTCGGAGCCGCAGGGCCGCCTCGTGGTCACCACCCGCCGCACCGACACCGCACTGACCGGGCAGGGCCGTACGTTCATCGACGTCGGTACCTACACGCCACAGGAATCCCTCGCCTACCTGGCCACCGCGCTCCGGGACCTGCCCCGACCCCTCGACGCGGCGGAACTGGCCGCCCTGGCCGACGAACTGGGCCACCTGCCGCTGGCCCTGTCCCACGCCGCCGCCTACATCCGCGACCGCAGGAGCGGCATGACCTGCGACTCCTACCGGGCTCTGCTCCAGGACCGGCGCCGCACCCTGGAACGGGTGTTCCCGGAGGGGGAGAGCCTGCCGGACGACGGCTCCCGGACGGTGGCCGCCACCTGGGCGGTCTCCGTCGAGCACGCGAACGCCCTCGCCCCCGCAGGGCTGGCCCGGCCGATGATGCGACTGGTCAGCGTGCTGGACCCCACCGGCATCCCCGTTTCGGCCCTGACCTCGGAGCCCGTCCTCGACCACCTCCACCGCGCACGTCCCGACGGTCCCCGGCCCACGGCCCAGGACGCCGACGACGCCCTGTCCGCGCTGGCCAGGCTGCACCTCGTCACCCGCACGGGGTTCGGACACGACGCCGTGGTGGGCGCGCACCGCCTCGTGCAGCGCGCCACCCGCGACCACCCCGCGACCGGCACCGACCGCGACACCGCGCACACGGCCGCGGAGGCGCTCCTGTCGGTCTGGCCCGTCCGCGTGCACGCCAGTTCCTTGGGGCAGCGGCTGCGTGCCAACGCCTCCGCGCTGTACGAGCACGCCCAGGAATGCCTGTGGGACGGCGGCGCGCACCGCGTGCTGTTCGTGCTCGGGCAGAGTCTCGGCCGCTCCGGTGCGCTCTCCCAGGCCACGGCCTGGTTCGAATCCCTGGTGGAGGCCGCCGGCCTCCGGCTGGGCCCCCGGCACCCGGACTCGCTGGCGGCCCGCCACGAACTCGTCCTGTGGCGCGGTATGGCGGGTGAGGCGACCGACGCCGCCCGGGCCTTCCGCGACCTGGTCGACGAGATGACTCGGGCCCTGGGTCCCGACCACCCGCAGACCCTGGTCACCCGGGTCCAGTCGGCGCGGTGGCGCGGGCGCGCGGGCGCCCTCCCCGACGCGGGTGAGGAACTCGAGGCCTTCCTCCCCGACCTTCTGCGCCGCCTCGGCCCCGACCATCCCGAAGCACTGGCCGCACGCGGTCACCTGGCCTCCCTGCGGGGCAGGGCGGGTGACACCCGGGCCGCCTTCGAGGCCTACCGGTCGCTGATCGCCGACCACCGGCGCGTGCTGGGCCCCGACCATCCGAGCACCATGGTCATCCGGAGCCAGACCGCCCGCTGGCGGGGGCGTGCGGGCGACGTCGACGGCGCCATCGGGGAGTTCGAGGTCCTCCTCCCCGACCAGCTGCGCCTCCTCGGGCCAGGCCACCCCGACACCCTCAGCACCCGTGGCCAGATCGCCGAGTGGCGGGGTGCGGCGGGAGACCACGCGGGTGCGCTGGACGGACTCGGTAGGCTCCTGCCGGACCAGGTCCGGCATCTGGGCTCCGACCACCCCCACGTCCTCACCACCCGCCACAGCCTGGCCCGTTTCCGCGGCGAGGCGGGCGATCCCGTGCGGGCGGCCGAGGACATCGAGGCCCTCCTGCCAGACCAGTTGCGCGTCCTGGGGCCCGAGCACCCCAAGACCCATCAGATCCGGTCCGACCTGGAGTTCTGGCGCCGGAAGGCACGCGCCGGCAGGGGAGGGCGGTCCGGCGCCTCCGGCGGTCCGCGCCGGCGGGCCCCGCGGTGAGCGGGCCACAGGAGAACGGATCCACGGTCGGAGCACGGAGGAGACGGCATGAACCTGGACCTGATCACGATCGTCGTCGACGAGTACGACCCCGCGATCGACTTCTTCGTCCACGCCCTGGGGTTCGAGCTCACGGATGACTCCCCCTCACTGACCAACGACGGACGCCCCAAGCGATGGGTCGTGGTGTGCCCGCCCGGGGCGGCGACGGGCGTGCTCCTCGTCCGAGCCGACGGAGAGCGCCAGGCCGCCGTGGTCGGCGAGCAGGTGGCCGGGCGTGTGGGGTTCTTCCTGAGGGTGGAGGACTTCGAGTCCGCCCACGCGCGGATGACCGCCGCCGGAGTCCGCTTCGTCACCGAGCCGCGCACGGAGCCCTACGGCCGCGTCGCGGTCTTCCTCGACATCGCCGGAAACCGCTGGGACCTGCTCGGTTGAAGGCGACCGGCACAGATGGGAGCCTCACGATCATCCACCGCCCGGGCTCCGTGTACGCGGGCGGTCGGTTGCGGTCACCGTGCTGTGGAAAGCGGGGCGGTCAGGGCGTCGCGAGGCGGACAACGATGAGTTTCCGGTGCTGTAGGGGTCAGTACCGGTGACATACCGACCACACAGGGAGGGTGGCATGGCACGCGACCTCTTCGCAGGCATCCCCGTCACCGACTACGCCTCGGCGTTGCCTTGGTATGAGCGGTTCTTCGGTCGGCAGCCGACGTTTCTACCGAATGACGTCGAGGCGGTGTGGGAAGTGGCCGAGCACCGGTACGTCTACATCGTGCAGGACCCGGAGCGGGCGGGAAACGCCCTGGTGTTGTCCTTCGTCAACGATCTCGACGACCGGGTCGCCGAGATCGCCCGCCGGGGCATCGAACCCGCGAAACGCGAGACGTACGAAGGTGGCGTGGCCAAGGTGGTCTACCGGGACACGGAAGGCAACGAGATCAGCCTCGGAGGCGTCCTGAGCTGAGGCCGAAGGCCGGGCTCCGCGCACGCGGAGGTGAACCGGCGCCCTCCTCTGTGAGAGAGCCCCCGGGGCAACCGGCCGATATGCCGTACCGGGTGGAGGACTGGCGCAGGAGCAACAACGATCTCCAGGACGACGAGAACTTCCCCCAGGAGCAGACCGGCTGGGGAGGTCCGGTGGCCGTGCCCAGCCGGCGGCCGACCGGACATCCCTCCTCCACTGCTCGCCAGGGGTCTCGGACGGGTGTCGAACCCGTCCGTTATCGTGCCCGCATGCCCACCTCCCCTCGCGTCCCCCCACCGACCGGTCTGCGCATCTCGCGCGGAGACGCCACGAGCCCGCAGGCCCCAGGACCCAAGATCATCGCCCACGTGTGCAACAACCGGGGTGGCTGGGGCAAAGGGTTCGTCCTGGCGCTGTCCCGCCGCTGGCCCGAACCCGAACGCGACTACCGCGCCTGGCACCGCGAGCGCGCCCGCAACGACTTCGCACTCGGGGCCGTGCGCCTGGTCCAGGTCAGCTCCGACACGTGGGTGGCGAACATGGTCGCCCAACACGGCACGCGCCGCGGCAGTGGCGGCCCGCCCATCCGCTACGAAGCGGTGGCCTCCTGCCTGCGCGCGCTGAACCCTCATGCCCTTGAACTCGGTGCCACCGTGCACATGCCCCGGATCGGCTGCGGGCTGGCCGGTGGCGAGTGGGACCGTATCCAACCTCTCGTGGAGCGGGAGCTCCTGGCCCGCGGTGTCGTGGTGACGGTCTACGACACCGATTGATCCGGGGCGGGAGCGACGGTCGGCCCCGGCACACGGTGGCCCCGCGCGGCACAACGAACACTCCGACGGGGTTCTGGCTCCAGACCGTCCATTCGACCGGGGGTATCGAACGCCGAACACGGTGGTGTGGTCGAAGAGGGAACCTCCCATGCTCCACCGAATCGCGTCCCGAGCTCCGGGCACGCGGAGGTGAACCGCCGAGGGATCCGTCGAACGTCCCAAGGCCGTGCGTACTCGCCCCGATGATGGACGACCGTGTTCGGCGGAGTTCCCGGGACCACGGGTGTTCACAGCACGATCCGGCAGTAGAGCCCGTGCTCCTGGGACCGGGCCCGTGAGGCCAGATCGGTCAGGCCCGTGAGGAAGCCGGCCAAGGGCCCGGGATCGGGCGACGGGTCGAAGGCCGGGCTCCGCGCCCATGTGTGGGCGACCGAGGCCAGGAGGCCGGGCGAAGCCCCGGCCAGGGAGTCGCGTAGCCGGTCGGTGAGCGTGACCACCCACACCGCCTCCGCGCCGGGGTCGCTGAGGAGCCCGGCGGCCCGGGGGCCGGCACCCACGTGTCCGGGTTCCGCTCCCGTGAGCGCGGCCTCGGCGAAACCGAGCTGCAACGACGGATCGACGCCCTTGACCTCCAGCACCGGGAGGCCGGCGGCGTCCGGACCCTCGGTGAACGCGGTCAGCGCCGCCCTGTCGTCGGGGGCGTGGAAGTACTGGTGGAGGTTCCCCATCCGGGCATCCTGCCACCGCGCCGATATCAGATGTATCTCCTCGGCGCCGGGGAGGTTTCACGGGCGCTGTCGCGGGAAGCGGCACACCGGCATACCCGGGTTACCGCTCCATCACCGAGCGGTCGTGGAGGATAAGGGCGTGGACTGTTCGAAAGTCGCGCCTCCCACCGGTCGTGGAGGGACACGACGGCCTCCCGGTGGCGGTGTTCCCGGGGGCCGCCGACTCCATCCTTGGTGACGCTCCGGCGCCGTCAGGCGCAGTGAACCACCACCGGCACCGTACGGACGAGAGGGGATATTGGTGTCCACCAACGGAGAGCAGGACAACCCAGCGGAACCGGGGACCCCGAAGACCACGGACGACAACCAGGTCGGGAAGAGCCGGCTCAAACCCGTGGTCTTCGTCGGATCGTCCGTGCTGATCATCCTGATCTCGCTCTGGGCGATCATCACGCCGACGGGCGCCGCGGACACGATCGGCACGGTCGTGTCGTGGATCTCCCGGGGGTTCGGCTGGTACTACTTCCTCGTCGCCACCCTGTACCTGGGGTTCGTGGTGTTCGTCGCCGTGTCCCGATACGGCCAGGTCAAGCTCGGGCCCCAGCACTCCACGCCGGACTACGGGGTGTTCGCGTGGGCGGCCATGCTGTTCGCGGCGGGTATCGGCATCGACCTGATGTTCTTCTCCGTCTCCGGTCCGGTCACCCACTACCTCGCACCTCCCGAGGGCGATCCGCAGACCATCGAGGCGGCCCGGCAGGCCGTGGTGTGGACGCTCTTCCACTACGGCGTCACCGGATGGGCGATGTACGCGCTGATGGGCATGGCGCTGGGCTACTTCGCGTTCCGCTACCACCTTCCGCTGGCCATCCGGTCGGCCCTGTACCCGCTCATCGGCAAGCGCATCCACGGCCGGATCGGTGACGCGGTCGACCTCGCGGCCATCCTCGGCACGATCTTCGGCATCTCCGTGTCGCTCGGCATCGGCGTCGTGCAGCTCAACTACGGGCTGAACTTCCTCTTCGGCATCCCCGAGGGAATCGCGGCGCAGCTGGGGCTGGTCCTCGTCGCCATCCTCATGGCCACGGTGTCCGCCGTGGCGGGTGTCGACCGGGGTATCAGGCGGCTGTCCGAGCTCAACGTCCTGCTCGCCATCGTCCTGATGCTGTACGTGCTCATCGCCGAGGGACCCGCACGGCTGCTCAACGCCCTCATCCTCAACATCGGCGACTACATCAGCCGCTTCCCCTCGATGACGCTGAACACTTTCGCCTACGACCAGCCGACCGAGTGGCTCAACGCCTGGACGCTGTTCTTCTGGGCCTGGTGGATCGCCTGGGCGCCGTTCGTGGGACTGTTCCTCGCCAGGATCTCGCGCGGCCGCACCATCCGGCAGTTCGTCGCGGCGACGCTGGTGGTCCCGCTGCTGTACACGCTGACGTTCCTGTCGATCTTCGGCAACAGCGCGCTGGGTGTCGTGATGCGGGGCAACACCGAGTTCGGCGAGACCGCCATGAACGTGCCCGAACAGGGCTTCTACACACTGCTCATGCAGTACCCGGGTGTGCTGTTCACCGCCGGGCTGGCGACCTTCGTCGGGCTGCTGCTCTACGTCACCTCCGCGGACTCCGGCGCGCTGGTGATGGGCAACCTCAGCTCCCACCTGCCGACGCCGATCACCGATGCCTCCCCGTGGCTGCGCATCTTCTGGGCGGCGGCGACCGGCCTGCTCACGCTCGCCATGCTCATCGTCGGCGGTGTGGACGCGCTGACCAACGCGACCATCATCATGGGCCTGCCGTTCTCGATCGTCATGCTGCTGATCATCTGGGGCCTGTACAAGGCGCTCCGGGTCGAGCGGTTCCGGCAGGACGCCTTCCGGACCACCCTGACGTCGTCGCTGTCGGACCGGACCGCGCCCGAACGCCGGGGACCGGAGAGGAACTGGCGGCAGCGTGTCGCCAGGGCGGTGAACTTCCCCGGCAAGCGTGCGGGCGTCAGGTTCGTCCACGAGGTGTGCCGTCCCGCGTTCCAGGAGGTCGCCGAGGAGCTGCGCAACCAGGGCGTGGAGGCGTCGGTCACCGAGGGGACCGACGAGGAGGCCGGAATCCCGCACCTGGACCTGAAGGTGCCGATGGGCTCGGAGGAGGACTTCAGCTACCGGGTGTGGCCGATCGTGATGCCCACCCCGGCGTTCGCCATGCGGTCGCTCACCGAGCACGACAGCTACGTGCGCTTCGAGGTCTACCTCACCGAGGGCAGCCAGGGCTACGACGTGATGGGCTTCACCAAGGAACAGCTCATCGGCAACATCCTCGACGAGTACGAGCGCCACCTGGAGTTCCTGCGGCTGCACCGGGAGGCGTCCGCCCGGTCGGCGATGCCCGACCACGGCCCCGGGACGGCCGAGATCTACGAGCAGGGCGAGGAGGAGCGCTGACGCGCGGGACGGGGCCGGTACCGAGCCGGGACGGGACACCGACACGTCCTTCGCGCGCGGTGCGGCGGATACCCGCCGCACCGCGCCGGCGGCCCCTCCCGGGAAGTGAGAGCGTGGCCGGATCCTCGCGGGGGCCGGCCACACTGCTTCCCGACCGTCCCGCCGTACGGTCCTTCCCCCCGGTCGCCCTGCTGCGCGGTCCTTCCTCCGGCCGTCCCGCCGCCCGGTCCGCCGCTCACCCGTAGAGGGCGAGGACGGTGACGACGGCGGAGACGTTCCACAGCGAGTGCGCGACGACGGTCGCGGTCAGGCGGCGGGTCGCGAGGAACAGGGCCGTGTAGACCAGCCCGGCGAGCACGATGGCGACCGCGTCGGGGCCCGAGGACGGCAGGTGCAGCGCGGCGAAGAGGAGCACCGAGACCAGGGCCGCGCCGTGCAGCGCGGCCCCGCGGTGGACGAAGAACCCGGGCAGGGCTCCCAGCAGGAAGCCGCGGAAGTAGAGCTCCTCGGCCAGACCCCCTCCCACCACCCCGAGTACCAGCGTCGCAGTGAGCGCCAGCGCTCCCGCCGAGGCGTTGTCGAGCACCTCCCGGACCCCGGGGTCGTCGGCGCCGTCGGCCGCGGGGATCAGCACGGCGAACTCCAGCAGCAGGCGCGGCGGGACGGTCGCGGCCCCGATCAGGGCGTCGCGCCCCAGGAGCGCGACGTCAGCCCGAGTGCGTCGAACGGCAGCCCCCGCCGGCGCGGCCACCAGAACACGAGCGCGATCGCGGACACGAGCTCGACCAGGGCGAGCGCGAGCAGGGCGCCGGGCGGGGGCGGCGCGGGGGCCAGGACTCCCGCCGCCAGGGGCGGGGCGACGAAGCACAGGACGGTGCCGGCCAGGAAGACGGCGGACGTGCGGACGGGGGCGGTGTCGTTGGCGGGGGCGGGTGCGGTGCCGCTCATGGGGAGGACCTCGGATGTGTGGGGGATGCGTTGCCATATCGATTACCGATACATTAGGCGTGGATCTTATCGATTTTCGATAAGCGCAACGTGAGATGTGGTGGGTACCTGTGAAGGCTGTACGTCAACGCGCCGCGGAGTGGGCGGCCCTCGCGGCGACCGCGGTGGGAGTGCTCCTGGCCTGCTTCGCCGCCGCCGGAGCCCTGGTGGCGGACAACGTCCTCGTCCCCGTCGAGACCTCGGCGGCCGGTGCCGTGCCCGCCGGGGAGGGGGACGGGTTCGCGCTCACGGGTCCCGTCACCGCTGTGCTGGAGATCGCCGAGCCGACCGCCGGCGACCGGCTGTGGGCGTTCGCGCCCTCACTGGTCCTCGCCGTGCAGGTGGCGGTCGTCGGGCTGCTGCTGTTCCGCGTGGTGAGGACGCTGCGGGCCGGGGAGCCCTTCACTCCGGTCAACGCGCGCCGGCTCTGGGCGTGCGCCGTCGTCGTGCTGGCGGGAGCGCTGCTGGCGGCCGCGGCACGGGTGTTCGGACACCGGGCCGTCGTGGACGAGGCGGGCCGTGCGCTCCCGGGAGCCCCGGCCCTGGACGCCGTCGTCGACGTACCGGTGGCCGCGGTGGTCCTCGGTCTCGGCCTCGCGGCCGCCGCGGAGTTCATGCGCCGCGGTGCGGTGCTGCGCGACGACGTGGAGGGCCTGGTGTGAGGGGCCGCCCGCTCCGGCACGTGTCGCGCGGACCAGGGCGGGTGGTCATCCCCGTGGGGGTTTGGCCCGGGGGGCGGGGGTTAGTGGGGGACGTGGGCCGGTGCCGCCGGCTCCGGCCCGCAGGTCCCAGACATTCTCGACGCCAAGGGGGAACCGAGCCATGAGTGTGGCACGCCAGATGTTGGAGACCTATCCCAAGGACCTGGGCGGAGTCGACCGGGAGAAGCTGCTCGCCTGTATCGAGGCGTGCTTCGAGTGCGCCCAGTCGTGTACCGCGTGCGCGGACGCCTGCCTGAGCGAGGACACGGCCGCCGACCTCGTCAAGTGCGTGCGCACCAACCTCGACTGCGCGGACCAGTGCGACACGACCGGGCGTGTGCTCTCACGCCACACGGGCTACGACGCCAACCTGACCCGGGCGGTCCTGGAGGCCTGCGAGCAGGCCTGCAAGACCTGCGCCGACGAGTGCGAGGCGCACGCCTCCATGCACGAGCACTGCCGCGTGTGCGCGGAGACGTGCCGGCGCTGCCAGCGCGCCTGCCGCGAGCTGATCGACTCGCTGTGACCTGAGGGCCCGGCCGCGGAACGTCGCCGGGCCCGGTCCGCGGCGTCGGCGGGTGCGTACGGGCCCGCCGGGGCCCGCACCCTCCCGGGTCACCCCGGGAAACGGGTGCGGCCCCCACGGTCGGAGGCTCCCGTCGCCGGCGGCCGGCCTTCCCCCCGGCAGACCGTTCCCGGCCGTCCGTCCCCGGCCGGGCCCGCCCCCGGACGACCGCCCTGTTCGATGTCCTAGGCGTCGGCGATCTCGGGCAGGACGGAGGCGAGCAGCTCGACCGCCCTGCGGGGATCGGAGAACCCCTGGCCGAACACGTAAGCGACCGTGAAGCCGGTCCGGCTCATCCCCAGGAGCTGCCGGACCAGTTCGTCCCGCGTGCTGTCGGGGGTGAAGGAGAAGGTCGTGGTCTTCTCGATGCGGTCGTAGTCGCGCCCCAGGGCCTCGCAGTGGTCCCTGAGCACGTCGAGCTTGTGCTCCGCGCCGGGGCCGCCGAAGACGTTGCACGCGTCCGCGTACTGGGCCACCATCCGCAGGGTCTTCCTCTCACCGCTGCCGCCGACCATCAGGTACGGGTGCGGCGTGGACAGGTTCTGCGGGGAGTTGAGGGGGCGCTCCAGCTTGTAGTGCCTGCCCTGGTAGGGGGCCTCGTCGTCGCTCCACATCCGGAGGCAGATCTGGATCGTCTCCTCCAGGCGCTCGAACCGCTCGGCGGTGGACGGGAACGGGATGCCCAGGCCGTGCGCCTCGTCCGCGTACCAAGCGGCTCCCACTCCCAGTCCGGCGCGGCCGCCGGACAGCGCGTCGAGCGTGCTGATCTGCTTGGCCAGCACCCCCGGCTCGCGGTACACGGCCGCCGTGACCAGGGCGTGCAGGAGGACCCGTTCCGTGTGCGCGGCCAGGAACCCCAGGGTGGTGTACGCCTCCAGCATGGCGTTCTCCCGGGCGCCGCTGTCACCGCCCATCTGCCAGAAGTGGTCCATCACCGTGAGCCGCGAGATGCCCGCCGCCTCGGCCTGGCGGGCGGTGTCGGCGAGAGTCGGTCCGATGGCCGGGGTCCCGCCGTCCCAGGTGAAGTCGGCGACGTGCAGACCGAGTTCCATGTGTCCTCCTCGACGTGGTTCCGGGAGCGTCCCGGATGGGGCCCAGTCTCCTCCCCGGCCCCCGCGCGGGTCAGTGTGTGACACGGTCCGGTCCGCGGGTGCTCCGCGCCGGGACGCGCCCGCACGGTCCGGAACACGGGGAAGGACGGGTGCCCCGGCGGGATGGGCTGGCCGGGGCACCCGCTTCTGGGACGGGCCGGTGGGGACCGGACGAACCCCGCGGGGTCCGGTGGGGCCTGCGCGAACGCGGCCGCCGGACCCGCGGGGACGTGTACGGCACCTGTGGCGGTGCCGTCACCGACGCATGAAAACACACTTAACGAGTGTTTGGTAGGTGCCTTCTGCCCCTTCTTCTCCGAGCGCTCGGCGGAGGGGAGGGAAACCGCAGTACACAGGGGGTATGGGCTTTTGGGCGGTCTGGACCTAGACTCCTTCGCGTGGGAGCGAAGAGGGCGGGCAGGCCGCGCGCGCCGCGGGGGGACCGCGAGCAGCGCAGGGAGGAGATCCTGCGGACCGCGATGGAGACCTTCGCCACCCGCGGCTACAACAAGGCCTCCCTCGCGGAGATCTCCGACCGCGTCGGCCTCACCCAGGCCGGGGTGCTGCACTACTTCCCCTCCAAGGTCGAACTGCTCACCGGGGTGCTGGACCTGCGTGACGCCTCGGCGGACGCGGGCGGCTCCGGGCGCCCGCGCGGAACGGCGTTCCTGCGCCACCTGGTGGAGACCGTCCGGGGCAACACCGGCCGTGAGGGCATCGTGCGCCTGTACACCGTGCTGTCGGCGGAGAGCGTGACCGACGGGCACCCCGCCCAGGAGTACTTCCGGAGCCGGTACGACGGGCTGCGGGAGATGGTGGCCGCCGCGCTCGACGAGGCGCGCGAGACGGGCGAGGTACGCGGTGACCTGGACAGCCGGACGGTGGCGGCCTCGATCGTCGCGGTGATGGACGGGCTCCAGGTGCAGTGGCTGCTCAGCCCGGAGACCGTGGACATGGCCGCCGCCACCGAGCACGCCATCAGCCGCCTGGTCGGGGTGGAGCTGGGATCACCGGAGCACGGGAACGGCTCCGGGGCCGGGCGCGGAGACGACCCCGCGTCCGGGGACGGGAGCGGTGCCGCCGCCCCGTCCGGAGCCCGCGCCCGGCTGGAGTACCCGTGACATGAGCCGCTTCCCCCGCTTCCTCGGCCCCTCCGGCCTCCCGGAACCGTCCGGCACACGCCTCACGGAGAGACTGGTCCTGAAGCCCATCGGCCCCGAGTACGCCGACGACCTGTGGCACCTGCACCGGGACCCCGGTGTCGCGCGGTGGTACGGCGGCACGTGGAGCCGCGGAGAGGCCTGGGAGAGCGCCCTGTACATGGAGCGCGCCTGGGCGCACGAGGGTGTGCACAAGTGGATCGCCCACGGCCGGGAGTCCGGTGAACTGGTGGGGCGCGGCGGCCTGTCCTACGCGGAGGTGGACGGCGCCCGGCGCCTGGAGATCGGATGGGCGGTCCGCGAACGGTTCTGGGGGCTCGGCTACGCCAGCGAGATCGGTCGGGCGGGGCTGGCGCTGGCCTTCGGCGACCTCGGCGCGGTGGAGGTGGCCTCCTTCACCGAGATCCACAACCTCCGGTCCCGCGCGGTCATGGAGCGGCTCGGCTTCCACTACGCGCGCGAGTTCCGCCACAGGGGAGAGCCCTTCGTGCTGTACCTGTTCACACGCCCCTGAGACCGGGGCGTTGGGGCACCGGGAGGCTGAAGGACCGGGAGATCGGGAGACCGGAGCGCGGGCGTGAGGCGCCCGGAGCCCCGTGCGCCTTCCGGGGCCTGCACCGGCGTGGGGGAGCGTCCCGTGCTTCGTCGGCGCTGGTGGGAGCGGTAAATCCTTTGCCCGGGACGATCTGTCCGGTTTAGCGTTCGTCCAATGAGAGCTGTGACTGAGCGGGACATCCGGAAGTCGTTCGTGAACTGCTCGCAGGGGGAGGCCAAGCGGCTCTCCCTGCCGCGCGACATGGACCGGCTCCCGTGGGAGGACCTGGACTTCCTCGGCTGGCGGGACCACACCGCGCACGAACGCGCCTACATGGTCGTCGAGCGCGACGACCGTCTCCTGGGTGTGGCGCTTCGGCTGCCGACCGTGCGCACCGGGCTGCGCAAGAGCGTGTGCTCGGTGTGCCTGACCACCCACCGCGGACAGGGCGTGACTCTGATGACGGCGCCCAAGGCGGGAAAGGCCGGGCGGGACGGCAACACCGTGGGGCTGCGCATGTGCGCCGACTTCGCGTGCTCGCTGTACATCCGGCGGAAGAAGGACCCGGGGCCCGGCGGACGCTTCGAGGAGTCCCTCACCATGGAGGAGCAGATCGAGCGCGCGTCGGCCAACCTCGCCGGCTTCCTGGACCGGTTGTCCGCATGACACGCGAACGGCGGCGGGCACGCGCCCGCCGCCGGCCCGGTCGCGCCCCGGTGCGGACACCGGCCGCTCCGGGCGCCGTCGCGCTCCGGAGCCTGCCCGGTACCGGCCGCTCCGGGAACTCCTCCGGCTCCGTCAGTCCACCGGGTGCCGGGGCTCCACCACGGTGTCCGGCCCCGGGTAGATGAGCCGTTCCTCGCCGTCGGGGAACCGCACCACGTACGGCGGGCCGTCGTCGGCGCCGCGTACCTCCACGATCTCCCCGGTGCTCCTGCCCTCGGTGCTGACGATCCCGTGAGTGTGCACGTAGTCGCCGATGGACGCCCGCATGGTCCTCCCCCGCTTTCGGCCGGTCGGGTCGTGTACTGGCCACGAACGGGACCTACCCGGGACGCCGACCCGGTGAAACGGTCCCGGGGCGGCGGGCCCGGCCCTTGCGCCAGATCGGGGCGCCGACCGCCGCGGGCCCCCGTCCGGTAGGCACAAGTGCGTAGCCGGGTCCCGACGAACCACGGATGTGGGGGCGGCCGACCGGTTCCTAGCGTGGTGCACCCAGGAGCGGAGAAAGGGGTGGCCGTGCTCACGGTGCGCGAACTGACCAAACGCTACGGAGACAGGACGGCGGTGGAGGGGCTCACCTTCACCGTCGAACCCGGGAGGGTGACCGGTTTCCTGGGGCCCAACGGCGCCGGGAAGTCCACGACCATGCGGATGGTGCTGGGCCTGGCCCGGCCCACGTCGGGTGAGGCGCTGGTCAACGGCCGTGAGTACGGGCGGCTGGCGTGGCCGACCAGACAGGTCGGAGCCCTGTTGTCGCCGGACGCCGCCCACCCGGGGCGCAGCGCCCGGGCCCACCTGACCGCGAAGGCCGTGGGCGGTGGCATCCCGAGGAGCCGGGTGGGGGAGGTGCTGGAGGAGGTCGGTCTGACCGACGTCGCACGCCGGCGGGTCGGCGGGTACTCGCTGGGCATGCGGCAGCGCCTGGGAGTCGCGGACGCCCTGCTGGGGGACCCCGGCGTGCTGCTGTTCGACGAGCCGGTGAACGGGCTCGACCTCGACGGTGTGCGGTGGATGCGGGACCTGACCCGGCGGCTGGCCGACGAGGGCCGCACCGTGTTCGTCTCCAGCCACCTGATGAGCGAGATGGAGATGGTCGCCGACCACCTGGTCGTGGTGGGCAGGGGGCGGCTGATCACGGACGCGCCGATCGGCGACGTGATCTCGGCGTGGTCGCGCACGCACGTGCTGGTGCGCAGCCCTGACTCCGGAAGGCTTCGGGAACGGCTGGAGCGGCTGGGGCCGCCGGTGCGGACCGAGGACGTGGAGGACGACGGGGACGCCGTCGGCGGGGAGGAGGCCCAGGGCGGCGGCATCGCGCGCAGCCCCGGCCTGAGGGTGTTCGGGCTGGACGCGGCGGAGGTCGGCGACCACGCGCACGCGGTGGGCGCCCGGGTCCACGGACTGCGGCTGGAGGAGGCCTCGCTGGAGCAGGCCTATCTCGAACTCACCGGGGAGGCCGTCGAGTTCGGCTCCCGTCCGGGGAGCGGCGGGACGGCGGAGGCGCCGAGGGCGCCCGGGAGCGCGGCGGACGCCCCGGGCGGAGCGGCGGGCACGACCGGGTCGGTGCGCTGATGCGAGGACCCGGTGGACCAGCGGACGGCGGGCGAGGGCCGGAGAACAGCGGAAGGCGCGGGCAGGCCGGTATGCCCGGGCCGGGCGCTAGGAGCGGGCCGGACATGTCGGGTGGCCCGGGTGGCCCGGGTGGGTCTGACATCCCGGAGACGGCGGAAGCGACAGGGACGCGGAGGACACGGGAGATGGCGGGGAACACGGGATCGCGGGAGGCCGCGGGGGCGCGTGAGGTGACGGAGACCGGGGAGTCCGGGCGTCGGGCGGGCGGGGAGCGCGGGGCCGGAGCGGCCGGGGCGGTGGGCCGCCGCCGGTGGGACCTGCCGCGCGAGGTCGCCGCCGAGTGGGTGCGGCAGTCGTCGCTGCGGTCCACCTGGTGGGCCGTCGCCGCCGCGCTGGCGGGCATGGCCGTGTTCGCGGCGCTCATGGGCTACACGGAGTGGACCCGGATCATGGAGAACCCCGACGAGGCGGACGGCCGCGCGTTCATGCGGCTCATCTCGCAGGGGCACTTCTACCTCGTGCAGTTCGCGGTGCTGATCCTGGCCGCGCTCGCCTCGACCGGGGAGTTCGCCAACCGCAGTGTCACCAGCACTCTGCTGTGGCGGCCGGACCGGGGGACGGTGCTGGCGGCGCGCACGCTGGTGACCGCCGGTCTGGCCTTCGCGGTGGGCACGCTCGCCACGGTGGCCGGGGTGGCGGTGCTGGCCGGGTTCGTCGGCTGGTACACCGAAATCGACGTTCCCGGTGCCCTGGTGACGGCGCTGAGAGCGGGCGTGTGCATGGCCCTGTTCGCCGTGCTGTTCGTGGGCCTCGGCACGGCTCTGCGAAGCATGTCGGGCACGTTCACCGTGGGGTTCCTGCTTCTCATGGGGCTGCCGATGGTCATGCAGCTCTCCGGGGTGCAGGCGATCAACGACTTCGCGGCGCTGATGCCGGGGCTGGCGGGGATCGAGTTCTACGCGGGCGGTGACGTGGGGTTCTACACGGCGCCGCACGACGGGCCCGTGAACATCGCCGCGGTGGCGGGCTGGGCCCTGGCCGCGCAGATCGTGGCCCGCACCGAGCTGCGCGTCCGGGACGTGTAGGCCGGGGCCGGTGGCGGGGCGGCTCCCCTGCCGCCCCGCCACCGCGCCGTGCCGTCCCCGGTGGCGGTGCCCCCGGGGCGGCGGTGTCCCTGGAACGGGTGGCTTCCCGCCCCGGGGGATCCCTCCGGGGAGCCCGTCACCAGTCGTGGTCGATGAACTCCACCTCGGGGAGGTCGGAGGAGGGGCCCTCCAGGACCGGGGCGTCCTCCCCGCGCAGGTGGGCGTCGAAGAAGGCCGTGATGTGGGCGCGCTGGGCGCGGACCGACCCTTCCGGGTCGACGGTGCCGATCGCCCCGGCCACCAGGTCGTCCCAGGCGCGGCCGCCCGGGTGGTGGAACTCCTCGATGGCGGGCAGGATCCACTGCTGGTCGGTGTAGCCCATGTGCTCGCCGTCGGCCATGTACACCTCCAGGACGGGCGCGGACGAGGCCTCGACGAACATCCGGTAACCCTTGTCGTGCCCGCTGTGGTGCGGTTCCCGGCCACTGCCGGACACCCCCGCCGTCAGGAGTGCGAAGGGGCGGTCGGTCCCCCGCAGGTTGGCGTCCGCCCACACCTCGTCGCCCGAGTGGTAGCCGATGCTGCCGTCCATGTTGATTCCGGCGTCGATGCGGTCGTCCACCAGCATGGCCTCGGCGGCGGTGAACCCTCCGGCGGAGTGGCCGAACATGCCCACGGCGTTCAGGTCCAGCGCCTCGCCCAGCCCGGCGGGCGACTCCTGGTCACTCGCGTCGGGGCTGGCGCCCTCGGCCAGTTCGGTCAGGCCGTCCAGGACCAGTCGGGTGTCCGCGCGCCGGACCGCGATGGTCTCCCGTGCGGTGTCGGCGTCGTAGGAGGGCGCGTTCGTGCGCAGGACCCGGCCGTCGGGCATGTCCACGGCGAGCGTCTCGTACGGGTGGTCCATGGCCGCCACCACGTACCCGTGGGAGACGAGTTCCTCGATGTTGGAGGTGTTGAGGAAGCGGGGTTCCCGGAACCCGGGCGAGTAGAGGACCACGGGGAACGGGCCCGCGCCGGAGACGGCCGCGTCCTGGAGGGCGTTGGCGCGGGAGGCGGCGAAGTCGACGGTGTCGCGGTGGAGCCCGCCCTGTTCCAGCTGGCTCATCAGCACGTCGGCGACGGACGGCGTGATGTAGGGCGCGGGTTCGGGCTCGGTGCCGTCCCCGTCTTCCTCCCCGGCCGGGTACCAGACGCTGACCATGACGTCCCGGGAGGCGGCCTCCTCCACCCACGGATGTCCCCGGTCGGGATCGACGAGGTGCAGTTCGGTCCGGCCGACGGCGTGCGGGCCGGTGGGTTCGGGCGGTGTGAGGACCAGACCTCCGGGATCGGTGACGGCGGTGACGACGGTGGGGATCGAGAACGTCGCGGCGAGGACGAGGACGGCCGACCCGTAGGCGAGCGCGCGCTTCCTCCGGACGGAGCTGGTGGTGGTCATGTCCGTATCCTCGGCCGCCGGGCCCTTCGCGCACATCGCCTGGACGGCAGCGGTCGGGTAGGCACAAAGGGGTAGACGGCCGAAGGGCCGGAGAAGGACCGCGGGAGTGGGCGGCGGGGCGCGGGCCCACGTGGTCGCACGCGTGGCCGGACCCGGCCGGGAGGGGGTGGAGGGCGGAGGCGGAAGGGAACGGACGGGAACGGAAGGGAGAGGCGTGTGGACGGGGACCGAGCGGCCCGGTGCAGGCAGTGAGGCCCGGTGCCGATAGTGCGGGTCCGATACCGCCGGTGAGGTCCGGTACCGGCGGCGGGGAGACCCACCGGGGAGACCCGCTGAGGGCACGCGTGCGCGGGAGGGCCCTGGGGACCCCCACTTTCCATGAGACAGCAGCGGACCCCCGCACCGCCAGGCCCGGCCCGCGCCTGTGGACGACGGCCCCCGCGCCTCGGTGCGGCCGAGGTCAGGGCACCCCGTACCCCACCGCGTCGGTGAGGTCCCTCCAGTACGAGTTCAGGGAGCTCCACGCCTGGCCGCACTCCGTGGTCGAGCCGTGTTCCTCGGAGCCGAACCAGTCCTCGCAGGCGCCGAGTTCCTCGACCGCCCCGTCCAGTCCGTCGAGCGCGGCGGAGACGTCGGCGTACTCCTCCGGGTCCGGGCTCGCCTCGACCTCCTCCCGTATGGGCTCGACCACGTCGTCGGTGACCGTGGAGCGGATACGGTCCAGGTCGCAGCCGTCCCGGACGCTGTCGGCCAACCCCGGAGCGCAGTAGAACAGCGTGGTGTCGAGGGCTCCCACCTCCGGGTCGAACCGGTCGAAGCGCGATGTGTCCGGGGAACCGTCCGTCTCGGAGGCGGAAGCGGGGGCGTCCGACTCGGCGGCCTCGGAGAGCGGGGCGCCCGGATCGTCCGGGGAGCCGCCGCACCCTGCGAGCAGCAGGGCCAGAACCGGGAGCAGGCCCGCCGGTGCGGCGCGGTACGGCGGGCGTGCGGATCGGGGGCGGGACGTGCGTTTGATCGGGACCACTGGTGAAGCCCTCTCCGAACAGGGGGTTTGGGGGATGGGGCACACGTTAACCAGGGGTCGGGCCGAGCGACAGGAGTTCACCGGATCGAAACGCACGAGTGGTCGACCCGGCGGTGCGCGGACGGTGGTCCTGAGGGCCCGGTCCGGCCCGGTCCGGCCCGGCCTGGCCGGACCTCAGACCAGTCCGGCCTCGTAGGCGAGGATGGCGGCCTGGACCCGGTTGCGCACGTCGAGCCGGGTGAGGATCGACCCCACGTGCACCTTGACCGTGCCCGAGGCGATCGCCAGGCGGCGGGCGATCTCGTCGTTCGGGCACCCCTCGCCGACCAGCGCCAGCACCTCGCGTTCGCGCTCCGTGAGCCGTCCGACCCGCTTCCTGGCCTGCGACGCCCGGGACAGCCGCCCTCCGGAGGCGTCCAGCTCGTCGATCACCCGGCGCGCCACCTCCGGTGACAGGTACGCTCCGCCGTCCGCGACCGCGCGGAGCCCGTCCACCAGCTGCCGGGGGTCGCCGCTCTTGAGCACGAACCCGTCGGCACCGCCGGAGAGGGCACGCGCGATGTAGGCGTCCTCGGAGAAGGTGGTGAGGATGACGACCGCCGTCCCCGGGTACTCCGCGGCGATGGCCTCCGTCGCGGCCAGGCCGTCCGTGCCGGGCATCTGCACGTCCAGCAGGGCGATGTCGGGCCGGTGCTCGGCCACCAGGGCCACGGCGGCGGCGCCGTCCCCGGCCTCGCCCACCACCTCGATACCGGGCACCGAGGACAGGATCGCGCGGATACCCGCGCGCATCATCGCCTCGTCGTCGGCGAGAACGACGCTCAGCACCCCGCCACCGTCTGTCGCGTTCACGCCGACACCCTACTCGGCACCCGGCCGGGGCGTGCTCGGGGCGCGTGCGGCGGACGACCGGGCCCGCCGCACGAGGGGCGGCGCCCGCCGAACGCGCCCTACTCGAAGCGCTGGATCTCGTCCTTGGACACCAGGACCCCGTCCGCGAAGCACAGCCGGTACACCGGAGGCAGCCCGTTCTCGTACCGCACCAGGTAGAAGGAGCACCGGGCACCGGGCGGCTCCGGCGGCCGGCCGGGCACCGACCGCTCGGGGTAGTCGAACCGGGGCAGCACCCGTTCCACCTGCTCCCGGTCGTCTCCCACGGACAGCCGCCCGTAGCGCTCGGGCGGCAGGACGGTGTTGACACCGACCCACGCCAGCAGCCCGAGACCGGCCAGCACCGTCCCCAGGCCCAGGGCGGCCGGGACGGTCACGGCGGCGACCAGCCGGCGCCGGGCGCCCTCACGGGCCTCGCTGTGGGCGCGCCGGGTCTCCCAGGCCCCGGCCCCGTCCTCCGCCCCGCCGTCCGCGCGGCCGACGCCGGAGTCCGGGACGGTCGCCCGCACGGTGAACCCCGCGCCGTCCTGCGGGCCGGCGTCGAGGCCGCCGCCGGACTCCTCCACCAGGGAGCGCAGTCCGGCCAGGCCGGACCCCTCCCGCCTGCGTGCGGGCAGGAGCGCCTCCGCGGCGGAGCCGGTGTCACTGACCGACACCCGGGTCCGGTCGGCCTCGCGGACCACCCGCACGGTCACCTCGGCCCCCGGCGCGTACTTGGCCGCGTTGGTCAGCGCCTCCTGGACCACCCGGTACACGACCCCGCCGCCCGGGGTCGCCGGGTCCGGGTCGGGGCCCTCCCGCAGGAGCCGGACCGGCATCCCGGCGTCCGAGGCGCGCTGCACCAGGGAGGCCACCGGTTCGGGAGCGTCGCCGCCGCCTGCGCCATCGCCGTCACCGGGGTCCTCGCCGCCCTCCCGCAGCACCCCGATGACCTCCCGCAGCCGCAGGTTGGCCTCGTGCGCGGCCGTGCGCAGCTCACCGGCGGCCCTTCGCCGCTCGGGGTCCTCCTGGGCGGTCATCTCCAAGGCGGCGGCGCGGACCGCGATCAGCGCGAGGTCGTGCCCGAGGGAGTCGTGCATCCGGCTCGCGATGCGGGCGCGCTCCCGCAGGCGGGCCCGGTCGGCCTCGGCGGCACGGGACCGCTCCATGCGTTCGGCGATCTCCCAGCCGCCCCGCGCCACCCGGCGGTACAGCCGCTGGTACCGGCCGAACAGCCACGGGGCGAACGTGCTCAGGGTGATGGCGAGGGCGCCGCCCATCCAGTCCACGGAGTCGGACAGGAACGTACGGGTGTCGGAGCCGAGCACGATCCCCGACAGCAGGTACAGGACGAAGGTGAACCCGCACGCCACGGCCACCGTCGCGACCATGGGGCGCACACGCTCGGAGCGCGTCCCCGCGAGGAACGACAGGGCCATCACGGCCAGCCACGGCGAGATCACGGAGTTGGGCACCAGCAGGAGGACGGAGGCCGACGTCTGCAGGGTCGCACCGGTGAGCATGACGCCCACGGCGGTGAGGGGGAGGGAGCGGCGCAGGGCGGCCGCGACGCCCAGGGCGAGGAGGAGTACGCACATCTCCAGGAACGGCGGCCGGTCGGGGGGTCCGGACAGTTCGGCCACCATGACCAGGCCCAGCAGCGTCCACAGGGCGGCCTCGGTGGCGGGGCGGATCCACCGGCGCAGTCTTTCCCGCATCACCACAGGTTAGGCCGTCTCCCCGGGGAGCCCTCCCGGTCACCTCCCGGCCCTTGGGCCTCCCGCACCCCATCCCCCGCGCTTACGGGCACTCGCGCCCCGTTTCCGGGCCCGCTCGGCCTCCCGTGTGCCGCTCCCGGCCCTTTTAGCATCCCGCGCAACGCCTCCACGCACCTCCGGACGCCCACGCGCCCACCGGTGCATCCCTTTCACCCCTGCCGGAAGACGGGCGCCAGCGCGGCCTCGAAGCGGTCGAGCCACTCACCCGGACCGCCCTCCACCCACGGGCAGTCGCGGACGAAGTGCCTCCACTCGCCGAACACGAGCTCTCCGGCGTGGCTCTCCTCCTGCCGGAGGTACCGCTCGTCCACGGTCTCGGCCTCGGCCCCCATCTCCGGGCGCAGCACACTGACCAGCAGTTCGCGCGACGGACGCGCGTTCTCGGCCAGCAGGACGGCGTCGTAGAGGTCCTTGCCCTGCGTGTGCATGTCCGTGTAGAGCCACAGCACCTTCCAGGCCAGGGACAGCTCCGCGCTGGCCGCCAGCACGTCCGCCCCCGCGACGGTGACCGCCACCGGGGGCTCGGGGAGGGGCTCGTTGAACACCACGTCGATCTGCACGGTGCCCGGCGGCAGGCCCTCGGCGTGCCAGGGCACGACCACGCGGCGTCCCGGCACCCGCTCGTAGGTCCAGATGCTCTCCAGCCGCACGTCCTCGGCGGCGAAGGAGATCCCGTCCGCGGACGAGGACGCGACCGCCCCGACGACGTCCGCCAGCATGCGCTCCGCGGGGTCGCCGAACGGGGCGGTCTCGGCGGGCACCACCACGAAGTCCAGGTCGCGCGGGCGCCGGGCTGCCTCACCCACCCACACCGGCATGAGCATGCTGCCGCGCAGCACCAGGTTCTCCCGCCACGGTGTCGCCGCGATCGCGCGCAGGGCCAGCTCCATCGCCCGCTGGTTGGCGTCCCACCAGCGGGATCCCAGGGCCGGGTCGGTGAACACGGGCTCGCCCGCCCGGTAGGCGTCGTCCAGGTGCTTGAGCGCCGGGTCGAACACCGGTTCCTGAACGGCCTCCGGGCCGGAGGTGTTGGGCAGATAGGTGTCGGGGTGCCTGTCCCGGTCGCCGCCGATCCCGTCCACGTCCGGCGGGGCATCGCCGTACCCGGGGGCCGGCGCGGCGTCCATCCACCCGGCGTCCACGGACAGGGCCGTGTCGTGGACGACGAACTCGCGCTCGACCGACAGGACCCGGGACCAGGGGCCGTGCCTGTGCTCGAACCTCACCCCGGACGTCTCCAGAGCCCGGAACAGGTGGCGCTCCAGGCGGGAGGCCTCCCGGTGGCCCGCACGTGAGCACCGCTGGGTGACGAACCGCTCCTGGAAGCCGTCCTCGCGCGCCCTGCGCGCGTTGCGGGACAAACGCGCGCGGTGCGGTTCCACGATCGCCGAGAGCGCCGCCAGGTCGGCCCCCGGCGGCAGCAGCAGCTTGACGTGCGTCTCGAAGTAGCACGACTCCGGCAGCCGCTCGGCCGCCTCGCGCGAGGCCGGGACCCCGTCGGCCTCGCGGGGCACCTCGATCTTGGTGCGGGTGACCGCGAAACCGGCCTCGTCCAGCCGCGCGGCCCACCGCCGCGCCACGGCCAACTCCCCCTCCAGGGTGCCCCTCCCGTGGTAGGTGACCATCGGCTGCGACGGGGACTCGCCCCGGTCCAGTTCGATGTGGGTGAACTTGAGCCCGTTCTCCCGTGCCCACTCCGCCGCCTCCGCCACGCGCCCGGGTGTGGGCGCGTCCAGGGTCAGGTGGGTCTCGAAGGATCCGGAGAACTCCATCAGGGGATCTTCCTCTGCCTCGGCGGTATGCCGTTGGAACGTATCGGAACCCGGTTCCGGGGCGAGGGGGAGCCCGGTGGTTCCGGCCCGGACCCCGTGCTTCCGCAGCGATCCCGCCAGCCGACCGGCTTCGGCCGGGGAGCCGGCGCGGGTCCGGGTCAGCGCGGGGCCAGGCCCTCGAAGAGCACGCGGACCACGTCCGCCAGGGCCGCCTCGATCTCCTCGGGGGAGGCCGTGGCGCTGAACACGGTGAGGCCGTGCAGGGTCGCGGACACGGTGAACGCGAGGGTCACCGGATCTCCCTCGGCGATCTCACCGGCGGCCTGGCCGTCGAGGAGGGGCCGTACCACCAGGTCCAGCAGCCGCGACACGGCGTCGGAGAGCTGCTCGGAGACGTCGGGATCGTGCTTGCGCGTGTACATGAGGTCGAGCAGCGCCTCGTGCTCGGCCGCGAACCCCACGTAGGTTCTGGCCAGGGCGAGGACCTGGGCGCGGACGTCCCCTCCGGAGGCGGCCGCATCCTCCAACCGTCCGATCAGCCGCTCGAAGCCGGTCAGGGCCAGCGCGTCCAGCAGCGCCTGCTTGTCCCTGAAGTGGCGGCCAGGAGCGGCGTGGCTGACCCCCGCCTCACGGGCGAGCTCGCGCAGGGACAGCGCCGCGGGACCGCGCTCGGCCAGGGCGCGCTCGGCGCTGGTGAGCAGAGCGGCGCGCAGGTCTCCGTGGTGGTAGGGGCGATCGGCCATGAGACCCAGGATAAACGGATGTTTCCATCGTCATCATTGCTCCCGTGGACAACCCCCGGGAGCTCGCCTACCGTGGCGAGATGGACACCACAGCGGTCAGAATCCCCGATCTCAGCGGCCGCACGGCGGTCGTCACCGGAGCCAACAGCGGCCTGGGCGTCGAGACCACGCGTGTACTGGCCAGGGCCGGCGCGCGCGTCGTGATGGCCGTACGCGACGAGGAGAGGGGCCGTGCCGCGGCCGACACCGTCAACGGCGACACCGAGGTGCGCCGCCTGGACCTGGCGGATCTGGCGTCCGTGCGCTCCTTCGCCGAACAGTGGCGGGGCGACATCCACCTGCTCGTCAACAACGCGGGCATCATGGCGGTGGCCCAGGGCAGGACCAAGGACGGTTTCGAGCTGCAGTTCGGCACCAACCACCTCGGCCACTTCGCCCTGACCAACCTCCTCCTGGAACACGTCACGGGCCGGGTGGTCACCGTCTCCTCCAGCTTCCACCGGATGGCGCGGGGCATCGACTTCGACGACGTCAACCTGGAACGGAGCTACACCCCCTACAGGGCCTACTCCCAGTCCAAGCTCGCCAACCTGCTGTTCACGCTGGAACTCCAGCGCCGTCTGGAGGCCGTCGGCTCCCCGGTGCTCTCCACCGCCGCCCACCCCGGTTACGCGGCGACCAACCTGCAGAGCCACGGCGCCAACCCGTTCTCCCGCGGGATCGCGCTGCTGGGCAACAGGATCTTCGCCCAGAGCGCCGCCAACGGCGCCCTGCCCACGATCTTCGCCGCCACCCAGGACGTGCCCGGCGCGGCCTACGCCGGACCCAAGGCCATGGGAGGCACGCGCGGCGCCCCCGCCCTCTCCAGCCGGAGCGAGGAGGCCTGGGACGGCCGCGCCGCCAAGCGCCTGTGGACCCTCTCGGAGGAGCTCACCGGGGTCACCTTCCCGCTCCGGGCCGCCGACCGGATCTGACGCCCACCCCTCCCACGCCCCGTCCCCGCTCCGCCCGCGCCCTCCACCACACGCCCGGACACACGCCGGGCCCCGCCGCGCCGGAGGATCCGGCACCGGTCGGGGCCCGCCGAGCGGCCGCCTAGGGCGTGTTTTTTGAACGGGTCAGGTCGCGGAGCCAGATCCGGATCGAGGCCACCTGCACCGTGCCGTCGTAGATCGCGGCCCGCTTGTCATAGCGGGTCGCGACCGCCCGGTTCTGCTTGAGCAGGTTGATCGCCCGCTCCACCGTGTTGCGGCCCCGGTAGGCCACCCGGTCAAAAGCCGGGGGCCTACCACCCGCCGAACCTTTGCGTCGGCGGTGTTCGCGCTGGTCACGGGGTTGGGCTATGGTCGCCTTGATCTTACGGCGGCGCAGATGGGCTCGGCTGGCTCTGTTGGAGTAGGCCTTGTCGCCCAGCAACCGGTCCGGGCGGGTGCGCGATCGTCCCGCGGTGCGCGGCAATCGCAGGTCGCCCATCAGGGGTGTGAACATGAGTGCGTCCCCACGCTGGCCCGGGCTGGTGGCCAGTACCAGCGGGCGCCGGTACTGATCGGCGATCAGGTGGATCTTGGTGGTCAGCCCGCCCCGGGAGCGTCCGAGTGCTTCGGCCCCGTCCGGTTCCTCCCGCGCTGCGTCCCCTTTTTCGCTGCCCCGGCAGCGTGCTGATGGGCCCGGACAGTGGTGGAGTCGATGCTCGCGATGAGCTCTTCGCCGCTGTTGGCGTCGATGCGCAGCCGGTCGGCGATCCTTTGCCAGGTGCCGTCCAGGGACCAGCGGCGGTGGCGCCCGGCGGCGGTCTCCCAGGGACCGTAGCGCTCTGGTAGGTCGCGCCAGGGGATGCCGGTGCGGGCGCGGAACAGGATCGCGTTGATGACCTTGCGGTGATCGGCCCACTTCTTGCCCTTGGCAGGGTCGGCGGGCAGGAGCGGGGCGAGCAGGGCCCACTCGGCATCGGAGAGTTCATGACGGCCAGGCACGTCAACCACGATGCCAGCGTGAGCCCCGCTCCGCTCCCACTTCCAAAAAACAGTGCCTAGGGCTTGAGGACCAGCTCGTCCGCGGCGGCCTCGCGGACCGCCTCCTCGCTGACCGCGAACGGCAGGGTCCCGCCCCGGCTCCACAGCTCCAGCTGGTCGTCGTAGTGGTCGTGGAACGCGTGGCCCGAGTTGCCGGTCAGGTGCACCCACGTGGACGCGTCCCGGTCGGACAGGTCCACCACCATCCGCATCGACGGCACCGCGGTGACGGCGTACCCCTCGGTCGGGTCCCAGCCGGTGGCGTTGACGATGCTGGACCCGCCGGAGCTCTCCACCGGACCCCGGTTGAACAGCCACTCGACCGGGCCGATGCCCGAGGTGCCGAACGACTCGTGGGTCGCGGTCAGGGTGTGCAGGTCGCCCCAGCGCCAGTCGGCGGGGTCCTCGCCCAGCCGCTCGGACAGCTCCTCGGCCGCCGCGTCCATCGCCGCGGCGAGCACCTCCTCGCGCCCGCTGGCCCGCTCACCCTTCCACCAGTGCGACTCCGGGTCCTCCAGCAGTTCCGAGACCACGTACATCCCGCGCGAGCTGCCGCTCATGGTCAGCGGCTCCAGCTCGTCGAACAGCAGCGGCAGCAGGTGGCGCCAGGTGGCCTGGTAGAACGCGGCACCGGCGGAGTCCTCGCCGGTGAACAGGTCCCAGTCCCCCAGCTGCTCCTGCGCCCGTGCGGTGGTGCCCTCCACGTCCGCCTCCAGCAGGTACGGGACGACGTCGACGGCGCCGCCGTGGAACGAGTCCATGTGGATGCGCGACATGTCCTCACCGGTCACCGGACCTTCGGCGATCGCCTCGTCGAGCAGGTCGTTGATCCGCTGCGACCGGTAGCCGTAGTCCCAGTCGCCCGTGAGCATGTGCTCGTAGTCCGCGTCCACGACCGACTGGTTCGCGGTGACGATGACCCCCGACTCGGGGTTGTACACGCTCGGCAGTTCGTCGAAGGGGATGTACTCCTTCCAGTCGTGGTCGGAGTCCCAGCCGGGGGCGGGGTAGCGGCCGTCGCCCTCGCCGCGGACCGGCACCGTGCCGGGGGTCTGGTAGCCGATGTTGCCCTCGTCGTCCGCGTAGATGAGGTTCTGCGCCGGGACGTCGAACTGGCTGGCCGCCTCGCGGAAGTCGTCCCATCCGCGGGCGCGGTTCATGGTGAAGATGGAGTCCGCCGTGGTCCCCGGGGTCAGCGCGGTCCACTGCAGGGCGACGGCGTACTCGCCCTCTCCGGCGCCCTCCAGGTCGGGCTCCTCCGCGATCGAGGCCAGGTCGGAGCCCGCGCCGGTGTCGGACAGCAGCGGCCCGTGGTGGGTGGAGCGCACGGTGATGTCGACGTCCTCGCCGCCCGCGACCCTGATGGTCTCCTCGCGGGTCTCCAGCGGTCGGGTCTCGCCGTCGACCACGTAGTTCCCGCCCTCGATCCGCTCCACGTACAGGTCCATGACGTCGGGGTTGACGTTGGTGAAGCCCCAGGCGATCGACTCGTTCTGGCCGATGATCACGCCGGGCAGGCCGGAGAAGCTGAACCCGCTGACGTCGAAGGGGCAGGCCTCGGTCAGCTCGGTGCAGTGCAGTCCGATCTGGTACCAGGTGGAGGGCATGGCCGCGCCCAGGTGGGGGTCGTTGGCCAGCAGGGGCTTGCCGCTCTCGGTGTGCTCGCCGCCGACCACCCACGAGTTGGAGCCGAGGTCGGGGCTGGTGCTGGGGCCGAGCATCCGCGGGAGCGACGCGGCGGTCTCGGCCACGTCGGCGAGGGCGGGGACGGCGCCCTCGGGAAGCTCGGGGGAGCGGTGCTCGTCGGCCTCCCGGAGGCCGCTCTCGCTCCCGGCCCCGGTTCCGGCCGCCCCGTGCTCGTCGGTGTCCGTGATGGGCCGGTGCTCCTCGAAGGGGTAGGTCGGGTAGAGCTCCTCGACCTGCTCCTTCGTCAGTCCGGCGTCGATCAGCTGGGCGCGCTCGGACTCCTCCTGCATGTTGCCGCCCAGGTCCCAGGCCATGGCCTTGAGCCAGGCGAGGCTGTCGACCGGGGTCCACTCCTCGATCTCGTGGCCGCCGTTGAGCACTTCGAGCAGCCCGTACTCCAGGCTGGCCTCCGCCCCGTCGTTCTCGGCCAGCCAGGCGTTGACCCCGGCCGCGTAGGAGTCCAGGTACCCCTGCGTCTCGGGGGCGAGGAGGTCGTACTCCTGCTCGGCGACGTGCCGCCAGCCCATGGTGCGCAGGTAGGCGTCGGTCTCCACCTGGTCGGGGCCGAACAGCTCGGCCGTGCGCCCCGCCGTGACGTGGCGGCGGAAGTCCATCTCCCAGAAGCGGTCCTGGGCGTGCGTGAACCCCTGCGCCATGAAGAGGTCGTGGGTGTTGTCCGCGTAGACGTGGGCGACGCCGTACTCGTCGCGCAGCACGGTGACGGAGGACTCCAGGCCCGGGACGGTGAGTTCTCCGGAGGTCTCGGGGAAGGACCTGCGGACCGTCCACACTCCCAGGAGCGCGCCGACCAGGGCCAGCACCACGGCGGTGGAGAGAAGGCCCAAAAGCACACGAACGAGGACACGCTTACGCATTACACCCATGGCGGAACCCTAGAGTGCGCCCGGTCACGGTATCCAGAGACGGGCGACACGTGATCCCAATTGTTACCAACTGGTAGGTCCCGGTGGATCCCCGTGGAGGCGGCGGTGAACGGGCGGTGTCCGCGGCGGGCACCGCCCGTTGGAGTGTTTCCCCGCGGTCGGCTCACCCAACCCGGTCGAGGTAGAGGCGGATCACCGCGGCGAGGTCGCCCATGTCGTCGGCCGTGTCCCCGGAGGGCGCGGCGGGTTCGGTGGGGCTGACGGGGGCGGCGGGCCCGGTGGGCTCGCTGGGTTCGGCCAGCAGGTCGCCGACCGGGATCCGGGGGAGCGGGGGCATGTAGGGGCGGACCAGGGCGCCCGCGGCCTCGTCGGGATCGGTCCCGCGCCTGTCGTCGCGGTGGTCGCTCCTTCGCCAGACGTCATCGGCCGGGAAGTCCGGCGGGTCCTGGGCGCCTGGCCGCCGCCGCGAGGGCGCGGGCGGCAGTTCCCGGCGATGGGGCGGCGGCGTGATCGCGGCCCTCTGGGGCTGGGGGCGCCGGAGGCACTGGGGGTGCTGCGGGACGAACACGGCGGCCAGGGCGACGGCCAGCAGTGCGGCGGTCAGCGCCCACACGCGTCCGGCCAGGCTCTGGCGGGGCCTGCGGTGCCTCCCGCTAGGGTGGTGTTCCACGGTCTTCCTCCTGCTTGCTCAGGTGGTTGATCGAGCCCCGGCCTGGTGGGTGCAAGCACCGGTTCGGGGCGTCTTCTTTTCTTCTGGGTTCGCGTTCGGGCGGGTGTCATTGGCCCCGGTGGGGCTGCGCTTCCCGCCCGGTGGCGCGGATCTGCTCGTCGAGCTGGTGCGGCGTGGCCGCGCTCAGCGGCGCGACGTGGTGAGGGCCGAGGTGGAAGGCGAAGAAGCGGCGCGAGCCCGGTCCCCACAGCACCCACCACCAGGGGTGGTGAAGCTGCTCCAGGAGGCGGGCGGCCTCGTACTGGGCGTCGTCCTGGCCGCGGTCCCACGCCATGCCGTGTTCCTCAGGCCTCGACGGTCTCGGGCACGGGCGCGTAGGGGTTGATGTGCGCCCAGACCGTCAGGGGCCTGCCGGGTTCGCCGTCCCAGCCCCACTCCACGGACAGCCGGTCCACGAGGCGCAGACCCCGACCGCACGTGGTCAAGGCGTCGGCTTCCGAGGCCAACCGGGGTACGTGTAGGGGCTGTCCGGGGCGCGGCCCGTCGTCGGTGACCGCCACGAGGAGGACGCGCTCCAGCAGGTGTCGCATCTGGACCCTCACCCGCCCGCATTCGGCGCCGGAAGCGCTGTGCCGCCAGGCGTTGGCCACCAGCTCGCTCACCACCAGCAGCACCGGGAAGGCGCGGTGCGCGGGCAGGCGGACGCCCCGCTGGCACCAGCTGCGGATCTGCGCAGCCTGCGAAGGCTGGGAGCCGAAGAACGCCGTGCGCGTTCCCGTGCCCCCGCTGGGGAACCGGCGCGGCAGCCCGCTCCCGGGCGCCCGCCACTCCTCCTCCACCGCCCGCCTCGGTCGAGGCACGCCAAACCTGTCCATCGCAAATCCCCTTAGGCCAACAGTCACCTGGTGTGTCTGTCTCCAAGCAATGAGTATGCAGACACGCAGGGCGATGCGCAATGGATTCTAGAGAAATTTGCGCGAAGGCTGATTGCCACAAGTTGGCTCTCTGGGTAGGGATGCGCCAAACTGGACACATCCCGGCTCCTGGAGGTCATCGGTGGGGCAGAGCCCAGCAGGCGTCACCCGGCGCACCATCGCCCGCGTCATGAAGCGCGCCCGTATCCGGGCGGGTATCAAGAGCGGGACCGCGGCTCGCCACGCCGACATCAGCCCAGGCACGCTGACCAAGTACGAGAAGGCGGAGAACCCCTGGCCCGTACCGGTCGTGTACGTGCTCAGCGAGTTCTACGGGCTGTCCCAAGAGGACCGAGACAAACTCGTCGACCTGGCCAGACAGAAGGAACTCGGCTGGTGGCACAGGCACCGGGACATTCCCGAGTGGTTCGAGTCCTACGTCGGCCTGGAATCCGAAGCGCACACCGTGCTGAACTACGAGGACGGCACCATCCCCGGGCTGCTCCAGACTGCCGACTACGCCCGTGCCGTGCTCTCGGCCGATGTCGATGCCGATTCGGACGAACAGGTGGAAGCTCATGTCACCGTGCGTATGCAACGTCAGAAACGCCTGACCGAGGATCCGCCTCTCCAGTTCAACGCGGTGGTCAACGAGAGCGCCCTCTACCGCACCATCGGTAGCGCGAAGATCATGAGTGAACAGCTCTCGTTCCTGGTGGAACGTGCGGAGCTGCCCAACGTGGATCTCCGGGTCCTACCTTTCGAGTCTGGTGCCCATGCCGCCAGCGAAGGAAGTTTCGTCCTCATGCAGTTCCCTGACCTGCTGGCTGATGTCAGCTTCGGGGACGTCGTTCTCGTTGAGTACCGGGCAGGTGCCCTCTACTTGGAGAAGGACCCTGACATCGACCTCTTCTCGCGCATCTTTCAGCGTGTCCAGCACCAGGCTTGGAACCCCGAGGAATCCGTCAAACGCATCCAGAGCGTCCGCAGCGAACGATACGAAGGATGAGGCACAAGGTGGTTTTCAACGAGGCCGAGCGTGTGGCCTGGCACAAGTCCAGCTACTCCGGTGGTGGCGGTGGAAACTGTATTGAGGTCTCTGAAGGGCGGAGTGTTCTGGTGCGTGACACGCAGCATCGCGAGCTCGGTCATCTCGCCTTCGCCAGCCTTGAGTGGAACGGCTTGCTCGCCACCCTCAAGGCGCGTCAGCCGTAGTCGCATCGGGTACCTCGGAACTACCCCAGGTGTCCAACGGCGTGGAGGAGCGGTACATGAGGTGGCGTAAGAGCAGTCACAGCAACCCCGACGGTCCCCAGTGTGTCGAGATCTCTGGCTGGCACAAGAGCAGCTACAGCACCAACGGTGGTGACTGTGTGGAGGCGGCGGAAGGGCGGAGCGTTCTGATCCGCGACACCCAGAACCGCGAGCTCGGCCACCTCACCTTCGCCAGTCCTGAGTGGGCCGGTCTCCTCAGCACTCTCAAAGCGCGCCAGCCGTAGCCGCACCGGGCACCCCGGAACCGCCCGGAGTCCCCGAACCGAGATGGGCCAACGGTCCGTTTCCCGGCTGCCTTTTCCGCCAGGTCCACGGCTTCGGCCGGCCGTCCGATGTAGGCGGCCTGGTGACCCAGCTCCGCGAGAACCTCGGCGCACCATCCGCCATCCCCGGATGCCCGGGCCATGCGCAGGACCCGGATCAGGGACCCGGTCGCGATGGGCAGACTGTTGACCGACGCGTCGGCCGCTCGCGACCTGCCTGGTTGCCGGGGGCGGACGGGGGCAACGTGTGGATCCCGCTGACCGGTGTCCCGGCGTCGGCCGTGGTCGAGGACTCGGCCGACCACGGGCGGGGGCCGTGCGCACCGGGACGCTGTTCAGCCTGACATGCTGGTCGGCCGTCCGGGCCACCACCTCCACCGTCCTTCCCGCGCACGCCGAAGCCTTCGCCGCCCGGTGGTCCGCCATCCTTGCCCGATCAACCAGGAGAGACCATGTTCACCGGCCTGAGCGCCTTCCCCCTGACCCCGCTGAACGATGACCGCTTCGACGAGCAGGCCTACACCGGACTCATTACCCGCCTGGTCGAGGCGGGTGTCGACTCGATCGGTGCGCTGGGATCGACCGGCTCCTACGCCTACCTGGACCGTGAGGAGCGTGCTCGGGTGGCCCGGGCCGCCGTGCGCTCGGCGGGTGAGGTGCCGGTGCTCGTCGGTATCGGCGCGCTGCGCACCTCCCGGGTGCGCGCCTTGGCCGAGGACGCCCAGGAAGCCGGGGCGGCCGCTGTGCTGCTGGCCCCGGTGAGCTACCAGCAGCTCACCGACGAGGAGGTGTTCGGGCTCTACGAGGAGGTCACCGCGGACCTGTCGGTGCCGCTGGTGGTCTACGACAACCCGGGCACGACGCACTTCACCTTCTCGAACGAGTTGTACGCGCGCATCGCCGAGCTGCCCAACGTGGCCGCGATCAAGATCCCCCCGGTCCCGCTCGACTCGGCCGCCGCCCGCGAGCGCGTCGGCGCGATCCGCGCAGCCGTTCCCGACCATGTGAGCATCGGGGTCTCCGGCGACGGCGCCGCCGCCACCGGGCTGAACTCCGGCTGCCAGGCCTGGTTCTCCGTGGTGGGAGGCACCGTGCCCGACACCGTGCTGCCCCTGGCCCGCGCCGCCCTCAACGGTGACGCCGCGTCCGCTGTGGCCGAGTCGGAGCGGCTGCGGCCGCTGTGGGAGATGTTCGCCGCCCACGGCAGCCTGCGCGTGACCGCCGCGATCGCCGAACACCTGGGACTGGTCGCTCCGCATTGTCTCCCCCGCCCCGTCCTGGGCCTTTCCAGCGCCGACCGGGAGCGGGTGGCCCGCCTGGCCGAGGAACTGCACCTGGCATGAACCGCACCAGCGCACGCACCAGGTGGGGGTGACCCGCCATGTCGTGGCCGCCGCGCCCACGCTCTCGGCGGCGCTGGTCTCCCCGCTTGAGCGCTTCACCATCCGAGGCCCGTCTGCTGTGGGAAGCGTGGGATCGCACCCTGACCCCGCCCCTGTGCCCTGTCGGTCGAACCGGTAGAGGCCTCTCCACTCCCGCGCCGGCATCACCGCTCCGAGCCGCGGCCGCGGGCATCGCCGGAAGTCGGCCCCGGCACCCACGAAAGAAGGGGGTCGGGAGGCACGAAGCTCCTCCCGGAAACCGAGCCAGGTCCTTGCTTTCGCCAGAGGTGCCGGAGGACTCTCCGGACCTAGGCTCCCCGTGGCCCACAAGGACGAGGACACGGAGAGAACCGGATGACGCGAGAGCCGAACACGGGCACCGGGACGGTGGCCTGAGATGCTGCGCACCACCCTGGCGGGCCTGCGCCTGCACCGGGGCCGTCTGTTCACCACGGCCCTGGCCATCGTGCTGGGCGTCATGTTCGTCACCGGAACGCTGGTCTTCACCGACACCATGCGCGAGAGCTACAGCAAGCAGGCCCTGAGCGGCGTGGACGAGTTCGACGCGCTCGCCGTCGCCGACCGGGACGAGGGCGCCGCGCCGACCGGGCTCGACGGGGAGCTCCTGCGGGAGGTCCGCGCGCTTCCGGAGGTCGACGCGGCCGCGGGCCTGGTCCACGGCAGCGCCGCCCTGCTGGACGAACGCGGCCGCGCGGCGGGCCAGGTGGCGACCCTGGCGGTGTCGCTGTCGGGCGAGGAGGCCCTGCACCGCTATCCCGTCGTCGAGGGGCGTGGGCCTCGGTCCGCCGACGAGGTCGCGCTCGCCACCGCCACGCACCGCCAGACCGGCCACGGAGTCGGCGACCGGGTGCAGGTGCACGGCGCCGACGGCCGAACGCACGAGTTCACCGTCGTCGGCCTGGTCAACGCCGGAGTCGACTCCCTGATGAACTTCCGGGGCACCCTGTTCTACACCCCCGCCACCGCCGCCGCGATGACCGGCCGTGACGACTTCGTGGAGATCGACGTCGTGGGCGCCGACGGATGGTCGCAGGAGGAGGTCGCCGAGGCCGTGGCGGAGGTCGTCGGTGCGGCCGGGGTCGAGGGCGTCGACGTCACCACCGGGCGGGAGTACGCGGCGCTCCTGTCCGACGCCGCCAGCCTCCAGGCCGAGGTCTACACCATGGCGCTGCTGCTGTTCGCCGGGGTCGCGGTGTTCGTCGGCGGGCTGGTCATCTACAACACCTTCGCCATCCTCATCGCCCAGCGCCAGACCGAGATGGCCCTGCTGCGCTGTGTCGGCGCCACGCGCGCCCAGGTCTTCCGCTCCGTGCTGCTGGAGGCCCTCATCGTGGGCCTGCTCTCCTCCGCCGTCGGAGCGGCCGCGGGCGCGGGGCTGGGCGCGGGCGGGTTCGCGGTGCTCGGCGCGGTCGATCCGGACATGGCCACCGCACCGGTCATCACACCGACGGCGATCGCGGTGGGCCTGACCGTCGGCACCGCCGTGACACTGGTGTCCGCCCTGGTCCCGGCCCTGCGTGCGACCGGCGTCCCGCCGCTGGCCGCGCTGCGCACCGGTGCCACCGCGCACGCCCCCGGAGGGCGCCGGACCGGTGTGCTGCGGGTCGCGGCGGCGCTGCCGTTCCTCGCCGTCTCCGCCGCCGTCTGCGCGTTCGCCCTGCGGGCCGAGCCGGGGCAGACCGCCATGGGCATGGTCGCCGCCGCGGGTCTGCTCGCGTTCGTCGGGGTCCTGGTCCTGGGCCCCCTGTCGGTGAGCGCGCTGACGTCCCTGGTGGCCCGGCCGCTGTGGCGCACCGGGGTGCCGGGCATGCTCGCCGCCGACAACTCCCGGCGCAGTCCCAGGCGGGCCGCGACCGCGATGGCCGCCCTCACCGTGGGGGTCACGCTCGTCACCGGCTTCTCGGTGGTCAGCAGCACCATGGAGCGGACGATCGACCACAAGCTCGACGAGCGGTTCCCCATCGACTACATGCTCTCCAAGTACTACGACGAGCAGGACACGGGTATCCCCGGGCACGTCGCGCGGCGGCTCCGGGAGGACGGCGACTTCGCCGAGGTCTACACGGTGCGGAGCGTGGACGCCGAGGTCGCCGCACGTACGGCGCGGGTGGGCGCGGTCACCGGGATCTCACTCCAGGAGGCCGCCGGGGAGGCGGTCCTGGAGGGCGGACTGGACGCGGCCCCGGGCACAGCCGTGCTCCGGGCGGACGCGGCGGCGGAGCTGGGCGCGGGCGTCGGGGACACGGTCCCGGTCACGACCGGGAAGGGCCGGCGGGAGGTCGAGGTCGCGGCGATCGCCGACCGGGAGAGCATCCTCCCCGAGGTCACGCTCCCGCTGGAGGACTTCGCCGCCGGTTTCGAACGCGACAGCGACGACATCGTGTACGTGGCCCTGGCCGACGGGGTGCCCCAGGAACGGGCGCGCGCCGAACTGGAGTCGGTGGTCGCGGACGAGCCGACCGTCGCCCTGAACAACTCCGCGGCGATCAAGGAGCAGTACACGGGCATGATGGACTAGCTGTTCCTGGCCGTGCTCGGGCTGCTGGCGCTGACGATCGTCATCGCGGTGTTCGGCATCGCCAACACCATGGCCCTGTCGGTCCTGGAACGCACCCGCGAGTCCGCGCTCCTGCGCGCCCTGGGGCTGTCGCGGGGACAGATGCGGCTCATGCTCGCGACCGAGGCCGTGATCGTCTCGGGGATCGGCGCGGTCGTCGGCGTCGCCCTGGGCGTGGTCTTCGGCGCCCTGGCGGGGCGGACGATGGTGGAGGGAACGCTGTTCGCCCTTCCGGCGGGTGAGATCGCGGTCTTCCTCGTGTGCGCCGGGCTGGTCGGCCTGCTCGCCGGGGTGCTGCCCGCCCGCAGGGCCGCCCGCGCCTCGATCACCGAGTCCCTGACCGACCAATGACCGGAAAGGCCCCGGCCGGCGGCGGTTCCGCATCGCCGCCGGCCGGGGCCTGCCACGCGTGCGCGTTGATCCCCACCAAGGCCGGGAAGGGAATCCGGCCTGGATCGCGATGGGGGAGGACACCGGTGCCGCTCGCTCCCGCCCCCACGGTGAGCTCAGGAATCCAGCACCTCGACCAGATGGTCAGCGGAGGAGCGGACTTCAGGCGCCTGCCCTGACAGGCGTGGGCTTCATAAACGCCTGAACGCGGCGGCAGCTGCTTGAAGTAGCGGCAACGGGCTTCTCAGAGCTGGGGCTCCCAATCCGCGAGCGCGGTGACGAAGGTAGCCGGTGTGCGGTCCAGGGTGAACTGGTCCGCGAACAGGATGCGCCCGTGCCCGAATTGCTCTCGGGAAGCGGACTCAAGCGTCGCCAGTCTCTTGTTGCCGAGGCCCTCCAGGGGGTGCTTCACCGCGACTGGTGTAGGTCCGTCGCAGTGAAGCAGGTCGTCGACTAGGAGTACGAGGCCGTCAGGGGTCGACAGTTCCTCGGAGCCGGGGGCGTAGCTCTCCGCCCATCGGCGTAGGAGCTTATCCTGCAGTCCGGTCTCCACCCTCATGTCGCGTCCGCGGAGCAGGTCGAACAGGTCCCTGGCGAGCCTCCAGTCCAGGAGGGGGTGCACCGGCATGTTGGAGTAGTCGCGCAGGCAGTCCGGGCACGAACCTGCGCAGGTTCCGTGGTCCGAAGTCAGTTCCGCCGTATAGGAGTCGATCTGCTCGAGGAAACGGCCCAGTACTCCGGGGGTTGCGAGATGTGTGCAGTACCCGGCCCCGTTCTCCAAGGTGTCGGCGAGGTAGGCGTAGACGGGTCCGGCAGTTCGGGAGGGGGAACCGCAGATCCCCGCGACGAACTCATTGGGCGAGACGTCGAGGAAGGGCCCGGCTGCCCGTCGGAGGAGCGCAGCGAGGGAGAACCAGGCGGCCCGGCGCCCGAGGACGTCGCCGGAGGCGTCTGATGAGGTGTCGAGGTCGACGCGGACCCCGCGGTCGGCCTCCGTTCCGGACCCGGCTCCCAGGAAGAACAGGTCGGTGTGCTGGGAGGCCCCTAGAGCCGTGGCCACACCCCCTTCCGGAAGCGGCCCCTCAGTGGCCAGGTAACCGGACCAGGGGTCGGTCGGCTTGGCGGGGCGGAAGCGGAACAGGTGTCCGGCGTTGTCGTTCACCGCGTAGCGTTTGCCGCGCCCGGAGCGGACAGTGAGCCACTCCTGGTCTGTGTGCTCGAGGGCTTCCATGTCGGCCGCCGCCCTGGCTGCGGTCGACCGGGGTGACCAGGTGAACGTGCCGTCGAAATCCCTGGGCCGGTCGGAGCGGAAACCGGCCGGCTCGCGCATCGGGAGGACGGCGTAGGACGGTGCTGCTGCTCCGCATGCGTCACACTCAGGGTCGGAGGCGTCACTGCCGGGGGTCTCGTCGATGTGTCCGCACCGATGGCACAGGCCGACGGAGACCTCGGCACCGAGGGGATCCTCCACCGGTTTGGGCTTGCGCCCCCAGGGCTCGAACGCCGCGATGCCGTTCGCCCTGTACACGCGGCCGTCCCTGACGGTCTCCCCGTTCGGTGCGAACTGGGCGATCGCGATGGACAGGTCCCTGTCGATGGCGCCTGCGGGAGGCCAGGGGAAGGTCCTCTTGGGCGGCTCTGTGAAGAGGTACTTCACCCGGGTGGGGAAGCCGTACATGGGAAGGAGGCCCTCTTCTGCGAGTCTCTGGCTCAGGTCGCGGTGGCCAGCCGCCCGTTCCGCGGCCCGGTCCACACCGGGCAGCAGCTCCCTGACGATCTCCACTGGGTCGCCTCCGGTGACAGGGCCGCGGGTGCCCAGGCGCAGGGCTGCGGCGATGCCGCGGATGCGGCCCGGGTTGTCCTCAATCCACCGGGCGATGTGCTCCTTGTGCCCGCCCCAGTCCTCTGCGGTGCCGAACCGCCCGTGCGTGTTGTTGGTCGGATCCGCTTCGCCGGTGTCCGCTCGGCTCCAGACGTCGGAGAAGGCCTGCCGCAGTACTTCGCTCAGGAGCGCCCGCCGGAACACTTCGGGCATGTCCATCGATACGTACGGGCGCGGTGTGGGCTCGTTGGTGATGCGGTGGGGGTTCTGGAAGTAGTAGTCGTCGTGGCTCCGCCCGCGGCACACGGTGAGGGCGGCTGCCGCGTGGCTGCCGCGGCGTCCTGCGCGACCGATCCGCTGCTGGTAGTTGAAGCGGGTGGGCGGGACGTTGGCGAGCAGGACCGCGCTGAGTGCTCCCACGTCGACGCCGGCCTCCATGGTCGTGGTGACCGACAGCAGGTCGACTCCGTCCGCCCGGGGGACCTCGCCGTGGTCCAGGAAGACGTCTTGAAAATGCGCCTGGCGGGACTGCGCTACGATGCGGTCGGTCTGGCCGGTGAGTTCCGCGCAGTGGAGCCGGGTTACATCTTCCTCCGCAGCTGCCCGCCAGGTGTAGTAGTCGTCCTCGACGGGCGGTGCTTCCACAGGAGCTGGGGGCAGGGGCCGGAAGCACTTGGTGCAGACGCCCGCTCCGGAGTGGAGGTGGGGCATCCGGCAGTTGCCGCACGTCCATACGGCTCCTGTACCCGGGCGTATGGACACGCGCTCAGGGTGGATGAGGTACTCGGTGACTGCATCGCCCCATGAGGCCTCCACCAGCTCCCGGACCTGTTCGGCTCCCATCCCGTGCTTCTCGGCGACGGCTTCCCAGAACCTCCTGAGCGGTGCCGGGGGCGCGTCGGCTCCGTCGCGGAGGCCGGTGAAGCGCTTCCGCTGCCCCAGCACCCTCAGGCTGGCCCGCGCGAGTGCGGTGCCGAGGCCCGCCCCCTCAGAGGGCTTGTTGTCATCGGACCTGCACAGCCAGCCGAGACCGAGCGACTCGAAGTCGCGTCTGGCGCTTGCGAACAGCCCGTCGAGGAGTTCCTTAGTGAGGGATTCGCCGATCCTCCGGCGGAGGTCGTCCTGCTCCCGGCTCATCGCTGCGGACGGCACCGGCCGGACGGGCTGCCCGGAGGCCGAGCCGTCACCGTCGGGCCAGGCGTAGAGGCGGGTCCAGGGAGTAGCGTTCGCGCCTTCATCGTTCTGCAGGGACGCCTTAGGACCTCCGGGGTTGAAGCCTGCCTCCAGGAGGCGCGCCTCTATGAGTGTGGCTTGGAGATGCAGGGACGGCAGGGCTGTGACCCTCTGCACCAGTTCCTCTTCCCTGGACGGTTCGGCGAAGGGGCTCCCTTTCCAGATCTCAGCCAGCTCGAGCACCTCCTCCTTGTACCGGGCCTTCAGTCTCTGGTGGGCACTGCGCGCCAAGTCGCGGTTCGTTCCCGGGAGCTCCTGGTAAGCCGCTCGCACCAGTTCCAGATCTCCCACCGGATCACCCTGTTTCCGTACTGCCTCGGCGAGGGCGAACCTGAGCATGTCCTGGTAGTGGCGCAATCCGATGCCTGCGGCCAGTTTCGCCGCGTCCTGGCGGCTGTCGGAGAAGGCGATCAGTTTCCGCTCGTTCTCGGGCAGGGCTGAGAGGAGGGCGGAGGTCAGCACCTGGTTGACCTTCTCGAAGCCGGTGCGCATCGTGCGGATCGGTGAGCGCAGCCTCAGAGGGTCCGTGATCGGGAGCGGGTCCCCCTTGAGCCGGGGCATCTCCCAGTCGTCTCCGCAGCGCGGGCACTCGGTGGGGAACGGGCTGATCTGCTCCAGGGAAGTCCCCCTCCCGGAGGCGGGGGAAGTGACGTGGAACGACCAGCCGGTCGGCTCCGCCTTGTTGTTGGCCAGTCGCCCGGTCGAGGGCTCGTAACGGCTGCGCCGGAATTCGAAGGTGAACTGCTGCCTGCAGGGCGCGGCCCTGCGCCGTTTCGGCTTGTCCAGCAGGAGGGAGTCCGTGCGGGGCCAGTAGACCACGTAGTTGGCGGCAGCCGCGCCGGTGCGCACCTGTTCGGGGAGCTTCTCCAGTTCGGGCAGGTCGGCCAGCAGGCTGCCCTCGAACGCACCGGGGTTCGCATTCGCACCTGTGCTCGTGTATCCGCCCAGGTACAGGTCCCCGCAGGTCTGGCAGTAGAGCAGCTCCAATACCCTCGCGCCGCATGTGCACCGTGTTGTCGGCCTTGTGAAAAGGCGGCCGACAGTCCGGTCCGCGTCCTGAGGACGGTCGGCGTCCGGGCAGGCCGGGTCGGAGCACGCCCACATCCCGGAGATGTTGCGGAAGAAGTAGTGGACCCGCAGTTTGGGCAGGTTCTGGCTCCTGGTATCAGCGCTGCGGAGGACTGAGAGGACGCCGCGTACGGCCTTCCGGGACGTCTCGGCGTCCTCGCGGGGGAAGAGCGCTCCTGCGATCTCCGGAACGGGCCTGGCTACCGGCTTTCCGTTGTCGGTCAGGGCGTTCTGGAGCGCGTCGGCTGCACGCGTGCGCTCGAGGAGGGCTCGTGACTCCGCTGCCCCGGACCGCTGTCCGGAGGCCTGTGCGAAGACGTCAGCATGGTCCGACAGGTCGACAACGGCTGACAGGGGCTTCACCGTCTCCCCCCGGAGGACTTCGAAGCTGTCCGCTTCCAGGCCGAAGAACTCCGCGAGGAAGCCCTCGTCGCGTCCTTTCTCCAGGGAGGCGGATGCGGCTAGGACTTGGAGCCGGTCCGGCCTGTCGTCGAGCCCGAGGCGGTGCCGGAGGTTGCGGAGCAGGTACGCGGTCTCGGTTCCGGCCGTACCTCGGTACAAGTGCAGCTCGTCAACGACGATCCGGAATACCGCGGCGGGATCGCTGTCGAGCCATGCACGGGTCTGCTGGAAGAAGTCGTCCTCCCTCGGGCGCAGCAGCATGACGTTGAGCATCGAGAAGTTCGTGACGAGGACATCGGGAGGGGAGCAGAGCATGTCCCAGCGTGACCGCATTTCGGCGCCGTCGAGGCGGGGGAGCATGTACCGCGCATCGCGGTTCGCGTTCGCTTCGGCTGCGGCTCCCCGCTCCTCGGTTGCGGACAGGTAGCTGCGCAGGTTTTCCAGGGCTGCTTTGGTGCCGGGCTCCCCGGGGACGGGGGTGGCGCCGGTGTAGCGGCCGAAGTAGAAGCGGTGGCCGTGCCGGTTGGAGTCCAGCCATGCCCTGACCGCAGGGCTGTCCAGGGCTTTGCGGAGCCGGACCACCTGGTCGTCGACCAGGGCGTTCATCGGGTAGAGGACCACAGTGCGCACTGCCGCCCTGCGCCCGGTTTCTCCCTCGCGCTGCGCGGTGAACTCCCTTCCCGGCGAGCGCCACCAGGCGTTCTCCGGTGCTGGTCCGCCCGTCCAGGAGGCCGATTCGGCGACAAGCGAGGCCAGGACTGGGAGCAGGAACGACTCCGTCTTGCCCGAGCCCGTGCCGGCCGTCACCACGACGTTCCGCCGTTCTCGGAAGGCGTGGACGAGCGCTTCGTGCTGGTGGGAGTGGAGCTCCTTGACGCCTCCGAGCAGACCGGCGGAGGCCAGCGGGAACAGGTCGGCCGGGGCCCCCGCCTCGGCGAATGACTGCGCCAGGGGCACGCCTGAACTCCTGTAGCGGGGGCGGATCTCGAGCATCGGCTCCCGCCAGGCCTGCCCGTCCCGGTCGAGGAGTTCCCTCCGCTTCTTCTGGACCTCGGGGTTGTCGATCCCGAAAGGGGTATCGTAGTAGCGGAAGAGGGCTTCGCGTGCTGCGTCGAAGGTTCCCAGTACGTCCATCGGCTCGTTTCCCTCTGGGTTTGCGGGGTCAGCGGTACATCCGGTCAGCGGGGGACACGGTCTTCCCGGCCTGTTCGGCCATCACCTTCCTGATCCATGCGCATGTCGCCGAGTCGAATTCGCGGATTCCCTGGCTGATGCGCATCCGCTCAGTCACCGCTCGCTCCCGCTCTCCTAGCCTCTGCTGTCGGCGGAAGTCCTCCGCAGCCCTGCTGAGAGCGAGCTCCGCCTCGTCGACGGTGACGCTCAAGCCGCCGCCCAAGTCGATGCGCTCGCGGAACCGGCTGTTGCTGCGGGGACGGCGTGCGGCGGGCACCGGGGCTGGTCCAGGCGTGCTGTCCGCTCCTGAGGGGGTGTCCTTGTCCTGTTCGGAGATGCGGGGACCGGGGGCGGACAGTTCTGGTGCAGTTTCGGCGGAGGGCGGTGGACTATCGCTCCGAGGTGGTTCGGCAGTCTGCCGGATACCGACGAAGACCCGCTGCCCCAGGCTCTCGGCGATCGCGCGCGCTATGCGCCACGGCACGTTGTCGTACACGTACGCGCCGCCAGGGCCTGTGCGCGCCGGAAGGCCGCTACACAGGGTCGCGGTCCTGGCGTGGAGAGGGGGCAGCGGGGCGTTCCGGTGCACGGCCAGGCTGCCGATCCGCCACCGCCCCGGGCCGGGCTCCTGCGTCCAGGAGAGCACGGAGATCCCGTTGCGCTGCAGTTCTGCGTAGACGCCGACCTCCTTCGGGAGCTTGAACCAGGACCCTCCCCGCCGCAGCCGGAACACCGTGCGGGAGTCCGTCTTCCGCCATCGGTAGAGGCCGTCCTTTAGACGCCCTTCCACTTCGGTCCACAGGCCCGTCCCCTCTCTCGAAAAGGGCGTATAGCGGCTGACGCGGACATCGAAACGCGGACCGGCGGCAACCTCCTCCGTCTTCGTGCCGGGAAGCACTGTTGCGGCCTGGAAGGCGAAGCACGGTGTGTACTCGGCTCCGGTCAGGGAGGCCAGCTCCCCGAGCTGGTCGGGGGACCAGTGGCTGAGGAGGAGGCTCATGGGGAGCGGCAGCTCCCCTGGAGGGCAGGGCGGTCGGACCCACATGGCCTCCAGGCCCAGGGACGGGCCGCGGTCCAGGAGGGTCTTCAGCGCCGAGCGCCTCCGCTCCCCGGTGACGGCGGCCAGGCCGTCGGAGTAGGGGACCCGTGTGACCGCGGGGGGAGAGCAGGACCATGTGCTGTTGCGCCATGCCACGTCCAGGTGGCCCAGCGCGCTCATGGCCCCTATCCATCCCCAGACCGCGCCGCGGTCGTCGGGGAGCCCGGAAGAGCGTGCATACCACTCGAGTCCGCTGCGGAGCTCTGAGACGGATCCCGAGCCGAGTTCGCTTACCCATCGGAGCAGGACGTCGCCGTGCTCCTCCGGCGGGGCCTTCCAGGCACCTGCGCGCGGTTCCTGGACCTGATGGGCAACGCGGGGTGCCTCGTTGAGCAGTTCGCGTACCACGGGGGAGGCATCCGGGCCCGTGGAGGAGCCCTTTGGAGGGGGGGAGAAGGAGCTGACCCGGGAGAAGTCGCCTGCGCTCTGCACGAGCCAGCCGCTTCCGTTGCGGATCTCGACTTCGAACCGATCGCTTCCGGAGAGCTGGGGGACCCGCTCCCGCCAGGACGGCCGGGCCGGCAGGCGGAGTCCGACGGTGCTGAGGTCGCTCCCGACCGCGAAGAGGCGGTCCGCGCCCCGGGGGGCGACTGCCACGGCCGGAAGGACTGAGGCAGGGAGGTTCTCGAAGGCGCACCCCCTCACACGCGGGGCTGCCTCGGGAAGTCCTTGGACAGCCTCTGCTGCCGCGCCGCGTTCCCCGACCGCTGTTCCGCACTGCGACTCGGCCGGGACTCGCCCTGCCTTGTCCACTGCCTCTCCGCGGACCGAGAACCGCAGGGCGGCCGCATTGTCCGCAGTGACCTCATGGGGGCCCTCCCGCAGGTCTCCCGGGAGCCGTAGACGCGTCCGCTCGGCATTTCCGGAGAGGGGACGCCCGTCAATGTCCGCACCTGCCACGGGTTCGCCGCTGAGAGCGATCTCGGGAAGCCCTTCGTCCAGGTAGGTGCGTGTTTCCGGCACAGACCTGATCCTCAGGCCCCCCGACAGCTTCATACGCCCCGGGGAGCGGGCGAATCCGAGCTTCAAGGAGGAGCGGCTGAGCGCCTGTCGGAGCCTCACCGGGTCCTCGAACCGCAGCCGCATGTAGAGCGACCAGTTCTGGGGCATGCCGGGCAAGCGCCTGCGTGTTATCTCCCTAGCTCCTGGCAGAGCGTATTCCAGCAGTTGCTGTGCAGCGCGGGCGGCGGAGGAATGTACGAGCAGGCAGCACTGAGTGAACAGCTGGGCGGCATCGGCCTCGACGAAGCCCTCGATGTCCGGGCTCTGGATGAGAGGGATGACGTGCGTTGGGGAGCGGTTCAGACTGATGTCCTCCCCTTCCAGGGTGAAACCGCTGAGCAGGCGTTCGGACGTCACGGGAAGCCCGTTGAGGCCCAGGTAGAGGTTGCTGTCCTGCACGCGTTCGAGACTGTGCTCTCCTGTGGGCCCTCTCACCTGGAAGGCGTCCCGGCCCCCAGGGGCGGGCCACTCCCCCACCCAGCTGAACGACCGGTTGCGGCGGTCGAACCAGACCCGGATGCTTCCTCGGCCTTCCAGGGGAGCGGGCACCGCCCCCTTCCTGCCGTACTGGCTGTCCCTGAAGGCTTCCAGCAGGTCGCACCACGTCTCCGTCAGGACGTCGCTGCGGAGCTGGTCGGCGAACTTCTTGGAGAAGTCCGAGCGGTGTTCGTTCTGCCAGTCCCGCAGGCCTTCCAGCAGCTGCCCTCCGCTCCAGTGGGACGTACCGGGCACCTCTGTGAGGAACCGGTCCAGGGGTTCGTGGTCCGTCCTGCGGATCAGGGCCTGCGACAGCGGATAGCCGATCCTGGAAGGGCGCGGGTCCTGGGGAAGGACCAGTACGCCGTACCTGCCTCCCCAGCTCTCCGCCCACTTGCGCAGCCCCTTCCACAGGTCGACGACCCGAGGGAAGTTCTTCTGGGCGGTACAGAGGTGTCCGGGGGGAGGCTGCTTTACCCCGAGGACCCTGCGCAGGGGTTCGTAGTAGGGGGGCTGCCCGCGCTTTCCGGACGGCTTCATCCGTGAGGCTGCGAGCACAGTTGCGGCCAGCAGGGGCAGGGAAGCCGGCGGTCGGCTGCTGGCCCGGGCAGAGCGTGTGCTCAATAGTTCGATCCGCCGGTAGACAGCGGTCTTGGACTGCGGGTAGAGCATAGGCCGCACCGCTGATTCGAGATCCACTGCGAGGCCGTACCTCTGCCGGACCTCCCCTGCGATCTCGTCGTCGACGTACAGCACCACGGGTCGCGCCCACTGGCCCCGGTCATGGAAGAAGTGGTCGGCGAGGGCGTCAGCCCACTGCATGTAGCACTTCTCTGCCGCCTGGCTGCCCGGGTGTCCCCGCCCGCCCATACTCTCGGCTCCGCTCTACTTCACTCCAACTCCGACTTAACTACCAGGGCAAGTCGGCGGCCAGGGGCTTTTGCCCGAAAATGATGCATGTGTGATGCAGAGAGGGCCTCTGGAGGGCGGTGCGGGCGGCAGGCCCTCGGCGGTTCTGTCCGGATGGCAAGCCCACTGCCTGGTGCTGACGGTACGGCAACCTTGCAGCAGCCTGTGGAAACAGGAGCGGAGCTCCTGAGGCACGCGTAGAATCGCACTTCGTAGGCATCTAGGTCCCGCGATGAGAACCTTCAACGACGCGCCGGTAGCGTCCTGCGCCCCCATGACACCATCGTGGTTGGATACGAGGCCCGATCGGGTGTTCGATGTATGCCGTGTCGACGGAAGCCGCTCCGGCTGCTGGGAACGGACAGGAAGGTGCAGAATGTCGGGTGGTACGGGCGTGTATACGTCCCTGGAGATCTGTGCGGGTGCAGGCGGGCAGGCCGTGGGCCTGCACAACGCCGGCTTCCACCACCGGGCGCTCATCGAGGTCGACCCCCACGCCGTGCAGACCCTGGAGTACAACACTCGCAAGCAGCACTGGGAGAACTGTGAGGTCCTGTCCTGGGACCTGACCGACTTCGACATGGGCGAGCTGGAGGCAAAGGCGCTGAAGGACGGCCCTCTGAGCCTGCTCGCGGGCGGTGTCCCCTGCCCGCCCTTCTCCGTGGCCGGCAAGCAGCTGGGGGAAGAGGACGAACGGGACCTTTTCCCCGTCATGCTCGACATAGCCGAGGTGCTGAAGCCCCGAGCTGTGATGATCGAGAACGTGCGCGGCCTGCTTGAACCACGCGAGAAGTTCGCCGACTACCGCGCTAGGATCAGGGCGCGCCTGGAGGCTATGGGGTACCGAATCCTGGGCTGGGATGTGCTGGAGGCCCGAGACTACGGGGTGCCCCAGTTGAGGCCCAGGTCCATCCTGGTCGCTATGCGCGAGCCAGATGCCTCCTTCTTCCTTCCGCCTCGCGGTGTAAAGCAGGAAGTCACCGTTGCCCAGGCTCTGAAGAAGAGCATGCTCAAACGCTATAAAGCAGCGTCCTCGAGGCCGCGGGAAGAGGTGCTGCGGCGCTACAGCGAGTGGTTGGAGAAGGCTTCTCGGTCAATCGCCCCCACCTTGGTCGGCGGCTCCAAGAAGCACGGCGGAGCTGATCTGGGCCCTACCCGGGCCAAACGCGCCTGGGCTGAACTGGGAGTGGACGCACACGGCGTCGCTGACGCTCTGGGCGAGACCAAGGACGAGGACCGCGACCTGTTCGGGGAAAGGGGACCGAAGCTGACCGTGGCCCAGGCCGCGCTCATCCAGGGCTTCCCTGAGGACTGGGAGTTCAAGGGCCGCAAGACGGCTGCCTACCGGCAGGTCGGCAACGCTTTCCCGCCCCCGGTAGCCCAAGCGGTGGGGGAATCCGTCATTGCCGCCCTACGGGCGGCTGACGCAGGTGCGGCAGCGCCTGCCGAGCAGCCCGAGGGGCTAGGGCCTGTTTGGGA
>NZ_LWLB01000034.1 GCF_001905145.1 Nocardiopsis sp. TSRI0078 | reverse complement strand
TCCTCGCCGTCCCGCAGCGACCCGATCGACTCTAGGCAACCGATCTGGTCGTGTCAAATCCATCGTCCGTTCCAGATCCGGATGCCCGCCGGGGACGCCTGTCGGCGCCTCCTGAGAGACCCGGTACAACGTGCAACGGGGGCGGCATCCGGAACATTCCCGCGCCGGACGCCGCCCCCGTTGTCCCGATGCGCGCCACCGCTCGGGCATGGAGCCCCTGGTCAGAGGATGTCCGCGAGCTCCTGGGCCAGCTTACGGAAGGCGATCCCCCGGTGGCTGATGGCGTTCTTCTCCTCCGGGGACAGCTCCGCGGTGGTGCGGCTCTCCCCCTCGGGAACGAAGACCGGGTCGTAGCCGAACCCGTTCTCCCCCCGGCGTTCCCGCAGCAGGCGACCGCGCAGCACGCCCTCGGCGACCGCCTCGGTCCCGTCCGGCATCACCAGCACCGCCGCGCACACGAACTCGGCGCCCCGGCGCTCGGCCGGGGTGTCGGCGAGCTGGTCCAGGACCAGGTCCAGGTTGGCCCGGTCCTGGTCGCCCGCGCCGAAGCGGCCGGCCCAGCGGGCGGACAGCACCCCGGGCATCCCCCGGAGCTCGTCCACGCTCAGACCGGAGTCGTCGGCGATGGAGGGCAGCCCCGTGTGCTCGGCGATGGCACGCGCCTTGAGCAGTGCGTTCCCCAGGAAGGAGGGCTCGGTCTCGGGGACCTCCGGCGCGTCGGGAAACGCGTCGAGCGAGAGCACCTCCGCGTCCATCCCGGCGTCGGCCAGGATGGCCCGCATCTCGGGCACCTTCTTCTTGTTGCGTGTGGCCAGGACGACCTTCACGGTTGCTCCTCCCACCCGGACGCCGCCGATCCGGGTGAGTCCCCGCTTTGCGACGGTCACTCCGAGAGCGCCTTCTTCTGGATCGCGGTCAGTTCCTCGCACCCCGCCGAGGCGAGGTCGAGCAGCTGGTTGAGCAGGTCCCTGTCGAAGGGGGCGCCCTCCGCGGTGCCCTGCACCTCGACGAACCTGCCGTCGCCGGTGAGTACGACGTTCATGTCGGTCTGGGCGACCGAGTCCTCCAGGTAGTTCAGGTCCAGCCGGGGCTGTCCCTGCACCACGCCCACGCTGACCGCGGCCAGGGAGCCGGTCAGCGGGTTGTTCTTGAGCTTGCGGCGCTTGCGCAGCCACTTCATCGCGTCGGCCATCGCCACGTACGCGCCCGTGATCGCCGCGGTGCGGGTACCGCCGTCGGCCTGGAGCACGTCGCAGTCCAGGGTGATGGTGTGCTCGCCCATCGCCTTGAAGTCCACGACGGCGCGCAGGGAGCGGCCGACGAGGCGGGAGATCTCGTGGGTGCGGCCGCCGATCTTGCCGCGAACCGACTCGCGCGCGCCGCGGGTGTCGGTGGAGCGGGGCAGCATCGCGTACTCGGCGGTGACCCACCCCTCTCCGGTGCCCCGGCGCCAGCGCGGGACGCCGTCCTCGACGCTGGCCGCGCACAGCACGCGGGTGTCCCCGAACTCGACGAGTACGGAGCCCTCAGCGTGGCGGAGCCAGTTGCGGGTGATGGTCACGGGGCGGAGTTGGGTCGGAACACGTCCGTCAGGTCGGGCCATGTCAAGAGCGTATATCCGCGCGGGGCCCTGCGTGACTGAAGAGGGCGACCGCCCGTTCCGGGAGGACACCCGCCACCTTCTCCCCCGTCCACCCCGCCCCAGGTCCGCCGGGCCCGTGGATCCACGGGCCCGGCGGCCCGGCGCGGGAGCGCCGGTCAGCGGCCGACCGTGTGCACCTGGCCGCTGCGGGCCAGGTCGATGGGGCCGCCGTAGGTGGAGCGCGCCTCGGTGAGCGTGACGTCGTCGTCGTTCCACGGCACGAGATGGGTCAGCAGCAGGCTGCGCGTGCGGGCCCGGCTGGCGTGCTCACCCGCCTCGCTCCCCGTCAGGTGCATGTCCTTGGGGTGTTCGAGGTGGTTCTGGAAGGCCGCCTCGCACAGGAACAGGTCGGTGTCGGTGGCCAGGTCGACCAGGGAGTCGCACACCCCCGTGTCGCCGGAGTAGGCCATGGACGCGCCGCCGTGCTCCAGGCGGATACCGAAGGCCTCCACGGGGTGGTTGACGTAGTCGACGCGGGCGGAGAACGGACCGATCCGCAACCCGCCTGGGACGAGTTCGTGGAAGTCGAACACCTCGGTCATGCCCGGGTCGGGGTCCAGTCCGTAGGCCTCGGAGACCCGGTGTGCCACCCCCCTGGGCCCGTAGACCGGGATGCGGGGCTTGGCTCCGCCCGGGTGGAACATCCTGGCCACCCAGTACGAGCACAGGTCGAAGCAGTGGTCGGCGTGCAGGTGGCTCAGGTAGACGGCGTCGACCGAGTAGATGTCGATGTGCCGTTGGAGCGCGCCGAGAGCACCGTTGCCCATGTCGAGCAACAGGCGGTACCCGTCCGCTTCGAGCAGGTAACAGGATGCCGGACTGTCTGGCCCGGGGAAGCTCCCCGAGGACCCGATAATCGTGAGTCGCACGTCGTCGTCGCCTTCTCGATGGGCCGCGCGGCGTCCGTGGCACCCCGTCGAGAGTGTGTGAGGAGTGCGGATGGCGGCTGGTTCTGCGGATGTCCCGTTGTTACGGGTGTACCCCAACGACCGCCCAGGTGGTACAAAATGTGGCCCGCGTCTCACGCGACCTCGGTCACGTGTGAATTTTTCACATGCCTTGACGCCTTCTGTCCTGTTTGTTCAGAACATGTTTCCGGTGTGTTGGCGAAAGCGGCGGGGGCCGACGCCCAAGCGCCGGCCCCCGGAGGGTTGCGCGCGCCCGCCGCACCCCGGCAGGGGGTCGGCGGGCGCCGTGCCGCATCAGGCCCAGAGCTGGCCGTCGAGCCGCTCCTCGGCCTCTTCGAGGGTGCCCTCGTAGGCTCCGGTGGACAGGTACTTCCATCCGGCGTCGGCGATGACGAACGCGATGTCGGCGCGCTCACCCGCCTTCTCGGCCTTGCGCGCCATGCCCAACGCGGCGTGCAGGGCGCCGCCGGTGGAGATGCCCGCGAAGATGCCCTCCTTGTCCAGGAGCTCCCGGGTCCGCTTGAGGGCGGCGTCGGAGGGCACGGAGAAGCGGGTGGTGAGCACCGACTCGTCGTACAGCTCGGGCACGAACCCCTCGTCGAGGTTGCGCAGCCCGTACACCAGCTCGCCGTACCGGGGCTCGGCGGCCACGATCTGCACGTCCGGGCTGTGTTCACGCAGGTAGCGGCCCACGCCCATGAGGGTGCCGGTGGTGCCGAGTCCGGCCACGAAGTGGGTGATCTCCGGCAGGTCGGCGAGGATCTCCGGGCCTGTGGTCTCGTAGTGGGCCCTGGCGTTGGCCGAGTTGCCGTACTGGTAGAGCATCACCCAGTCGGGATTGGCCACCGCCATCTCCTTGGCGACGCGGACGGCCTCGTTGGAGCCGCCCGCCGCGTCGGAGAAGTGGACCTCGGCGCCCCACATGGCCAGCAGCTGCTTGCGCTCGGCGGAGGTGTTCTCCGGCATGACGCAGACCATGCGGTAGCCGCGCAGCTTGGCGACCATGGCCAGCGAGATGCCGGTGTTCCCCGACGTCGGCTCCAGGATGGTGCAGCCCGGGGAGAGCAGTCCGTCCTTCTCGGCCTGTTCGATCATGAAGAACGCGGCGCGGTCCTTGATCGAACCGGTGGGGTTGCGGTCCTCCAGTTTCGCCCACAGCCGTACCTGCGGCGAGGGTGAGAGCCGGGGCAGGCCGACGAGCGGCGTGCCGCCGAGGGAGTCGAGCAGGGAGTCGTAGCGCATGCCCGGCCTAGTGGCTTCCGCCGGCGACGGCCGGCAGGACGGTCACGTTGTCGCCGTCGGAGAGCTTGGCCTCCAGGCCGCCGACGAAGCGGACGTCCTCGTCGTTGAGGTAGACGTTGACGAAGCGGCGCAGCTTGCCATCGCTCACCAGGCGCTCGCCGATACCCGGGTAACGGCTGTCCAGGTCGGTGAACAGCTCGCCGATGGTGGCGCCGGAACCCTCGACGACCTTGGCGTCGTCGGTCAGGTTGCGCAGGATGGTGGGGATGCGGACCTCGATGGCCATGAAGGTGTCTCCGTTAGCGGTCGTTGGTGTGCGTTCATTGCCAACAGGGGGCGTTCCGCGCCCATTCCTGGACGCCGCCCCCGCGTGGTTGGGAACCTAGCTGTCCCCGTCGGCCCCGGTGACCTCCACCGGCTCCTCGGTGACCTGGCCGTCGACGATCCGGTAGGAGCGGAACTCGACGGTGTCGGGCTCGCGGGTGGACACGAGCACGTAGTGGGCGTTCGGCTCGGACGCGTAGGAGATGTCGGTGCGCGAGGGGTAGGCCTCGGTGGCGGTGTGGGAGTGGTAGATCACGACGGGTTCCTCGTCGCGGTCCTCCATCTCGCGCCAGACCCTGAACTGTTCCATGGAGTCGAACCGGTAGAAGGTCGGCGACCGCTCGGCGTTGATCATCTCGACGAACCGCTCGGGGCGGTCCGAACCCTCGGGTCCGGCCACAACACCGCACGCCTCGTCGGGGTGGTCGCGGCGGGCGTGGGCGACGATCTTGTCATAGATCGAGCGATCAATCCTCAGCATGTCTCCAGAGTACCTATATCCAGTTCCCTACCAACCAGATGGGTATTGTAGTCGGGTGAGGCGGGTCACCCGGTGTGGAGCTGGTGGGGGCGTCCGCCGCGGACCCGTACACCACGGATTAGGCTCGTGCCCATGAGCGAGGACAGCAGCAGCGCGCTGCTCACCGACCACTACGAACTGACGATGCTCCAGGCGGCGCTGCACAGCGGCGCCGCCGCCCGCCGCTCGGTGTTCGAGATGTTCGCCCGGCGGCTGCCGGAGGGGCGCCGATACGGGGTCGTGGCCGGAACGGGCCGCTTCCTGGACCTGCTGGAGCGGTTCCGGTTCGACACGGAGCAACTCGACTTCCTGTCCGACAACGGGGTCGTGGACGAGCGCACCCTGAAGTGGCTGGCCGACTACCGGTTCTCGGGCAACGTGTGGGGCTACGGCGAGGGCGAGGCCTACTTCCCCGGGTCGCCGATCCTGGTGGTGGAGGCCTCCTTCGCCGAGGCCGTGGTCCTGGAGACACTGGCGCTGTCGGTGTACAACCACGACAGCGCGATCGCCTCGGCCGCGACGCGGATGGCGGTGGCCGCGGGCGAGCGGCCGCTGATCGAGATGGGGTCGCGCCGCACCCACGAGCGGTCGGCGGTCGCGGCGGCGCGCGCCGCCTACGTGGCCGGGTTCGCGACCTCCTCCAACCTGGAGGCCGGACGCCTCCACGGGGTACCGACCGGCGGCACGGCGGCACACGCGTTCACACTGCTGCACGACAGCGAGCGGCACGCGTTCAAGGCGCAACTGGAGTCCCTGGGCGGCGGGACGACACTGCTGGTGGACACCTTCGACGTGGAGCGGGCGGTGCGCACCGCGGTGGAGCTGGCCGGGCCCGACCTGGGCGCGGTGCGGATCGACTCCGGCGACCTGGCGGTCCACGCCTCGCGCGTGCGCTCGCAGCTGGACGCCCTGGGGGCGACCCGTACCCGGATCGTGGTGACCGGCGACCTGGACGAACACTCCATCCGGGCCCTGGCCGTGGCGCCGGTGGACGGCTACGGGGTGGGCACCTCCCTGGTCACCGGATCGGGCGCGCCGACGGTGTCGCTGGTGTACAAGCTGGTGGCCCGGGCACGGGGACTGGAGGAGGACGCGCCACTGGAGCCGGTGGCCAAGCGCTCGGTGGGCAAGCCCAGCCGCGGCGGCCGCAAGTGGGCGGTCCGGCGCCTGGACGACGGCGGCACGGCGGTGGCGGAGGAGGTCTATCCCCACCCGCCGACTCCGCAGGCGGGAACGCGCCCGCTGCTGCGCTCCCTGGTCGCCGGCGGCGAGGTGGTGGGCCGCGAGACGGTGCGCGAGGCACGGGAGCGGCACCGGGCGACGGTCGCGGAACTGCCCGAGGAGGCTCTGCGGATGTCGCGCGGCGAGGCCGCGCTGCCGACGGTGTTCCACTAGGGGCCGGCACGGGCCAGGATTCGAAAGAGGAGGCGGCGTGATGAGGGCGCTCATCGTGGTGGACGTTCAGAAGGACTTCTGTGAGGGCGGGCACCTGGGGGTGCGGGGCGGTGCGAGCACGGCCGCGGCCGTCACCGAGCACGCCCGCGCGGGCGGCTACGACCACGTGGTGGCCACACGCGACTACCACATCGACCCCGGGGAGCACTTCTCGGAGGACCCCGACTTCGTCGACAGCTGGCCCCGCCACTGCGAGGCGGGGACGCCGGGGGTGGAGTTCCACCCCGACTTCGACGCCTCGCTGGCCGAGGAGGTCTTCGACAAGGGGCAGTACACGGCCGGCTACAGCGGCTTCGAGGGTGCCTCCCGGGAGGGGACCCCGCTGGCCGGGTGGCTGCGGGAGCACGGGGTGGACGAGGTGGACGTGGTGGGGATCGCCACGGACCACTGCGTGAAGGCCACCGCGCTGGACGCGGCGCGGGAGGGCCTGCGCACGCGGGTGCTGCTCGGGCTGACCGCCGGGGTGTCGCACCCGACGGTGGAGGCGGCCCTGGAGCGGCTGCGCGAGGCGGGTGTGGAACTGGAGGGCGAGCCGCGGGTCGGCTGAGGACTCCCTTCCGCGAACCGGGGGCGGCGGTGCCGGCACCGCCGCCCCCGTCCTGCCTCGCCCCGGTGCGTCAGGCCACGCCGATGGCGGCGCGCACCCGGTCGATGGTGGCGCGGGCGCGCAGGCGTGCGCGCTCGGAGCCGGCCGCCAGGACGGCGTCGATCTCCGACGGGTGGGCCATCAGCTCCTCGTAGCGCTCGCGCTTGGGGCCGAGTTCGGCGTTGATCGCCTCGAACAGCTCGTTCTTGAGGTCTCCCCAGCCCATGCCGCCCGCCTCCAGGCGCTTGCGCACCTCGGCGACCTTCTCCTCGTCGGCGAAGTGGGTCAGCAGCTGGAAGGGCACCGAGCTGTCGGGGTCCTTGGGGGCCTCGACCGGCGTGGAGTCGGTGGGGATGCGGCGTACGGCCTTCTTGAGCTTGTTCTCCGGCAGGAAGAGCGGGATGTGGTTGTCGTAGGACTTGCTCATCTTGCGGCCGTCGACGCCGGGCAGGATGCTCGCGTCGCTGTCGTCGATGACGCCCTTGGGGACGGGGAAGCTGTAGGCCTTGCCGTAGCGGTGGTTGAAGTACCCGGCGATGTCGGCGGTGTACTCGATGTGCTGGGTCTGGTCGCGTCCCACGGGGACGTGGGTGCCCTCCATGACGAGGATGTCGGCGGCCATGAGGATGGGGTAGTTGTACAGCCCCATGTTGATCCCGGCGTCCAGGTCGGCGACCCCGGCCTCGGTGTTGCGGTCGCGTGCGGCCTTGTAGGCGTGCGCGCGGTTCATGAGGCCCTTGGGGGTCAGGGCGCTCAGGATCGTGGTGAGCTCGAAGGTCTCGGGCACCTTGGACTGCTGGTAGACGATCGTGCGCTCGGGGTCGAGCCCGCACGCGAGCCAGGTGGCAGCGCCTGACCGGATGCTGTGGCGGAGCTCGTCGGCGTCCCTGATGGTGTTGAGCGCGTGGTAGTCGGCGATGAAGTAGTAGGTGTCGTACGCCGTGGACGCCTCGAGGGCGGGTTTGATCGCGCCGATGTAGTTGCCCAGGTGGAAGTCCCCGGTGGGCTTGATACCGGTCAGGTAGGTGTTCGCTGCCATGCCCTCCAGGGTAGCGGTGGCCGGGGCGCGGCGGGTCGGGGAAGGGCTGCGGCGCGGGCCGGGGTCCCGCCTCCCCGGTGGGGTCGGCCCCACCGGGGAGGGCGGTCAGTCCGCCCGGGCCTGGGAGGCCCCGCCGCGGAAGGCCGCCCAGTGCTCGACCATGCGCTTGCCCTGGCCCGCGGTGAAGTGGGTCATGCAGGCGTCGTCGCTGTAGTTCATGAAGTTGGTGACCGGGTCCTCGCCCTCCTTCTCGGGGCAGGTGTCGCGGCCGTCGGGGCAGCCGGAGGCGGCCTCGCGCTCGTACGGCGTGTCGTCCACGTAGTCCCCGGGGTCGGTGCAGCCGTTCTGGAACGTGTGGAAGAGCCCGAGCCAGTGGCCCACCTCGTGCGTGCTGGTGTGGCCGAGGTTGAACTGCTCGCGGTCGCCCCCGGGCAGGGTGTCGTGGGCGACCACCACCCCGTCCTGCTCGGGGTTCTCCTCGTAGTCCTGGGGAAAGGTGGAGTAGCCGAGCAGCCCGGGTCCCAGGTCCGCCGTGTAGATGTTGAGGGTCCCGGCGCCGCCCTGGCGCAGCTGCGCGCGGGCGGTGTCGCGGTGCTCGTCGAAGTTGGTGAACCAGTCGTCGTTGACCGTGCGGGTGACCTCGGACAGCTCGAACCGGAAGCCGGTGTCGGCGGCCTCCGCCTCCGCGGCCGGGGCCGCGCTCGTGGTGGACCGGGCCGCCGCGTCGGCCCGGCCGCCGCTGTAGGCGGCGTTGAGGACGTCGACCTGCTTCTGGACGCGTTCGTCGCTGACGTCGCCGCGCCCGTCCTCGGCGGAGATGACGTGCACCACCACCGGGACGGTCTGCGGCGGCTGGAGCTCCTGGCCGCGCAGGGACACGAGTTCCTCGCGCAGCCGCTGGTGGTAGCGGGCGGCCTCCTGCGGAGTCAGTTCTCCGCCTTCGGGGGGCCGCGCCTGCCCGCCGGAGCCGGTCAGGCGTGCCTCGGTTCCGGGGAGGCACTCCTCGAAGGGGACGGTCCTCCCCATCCGCTGGGCGTGTTCGGAGGAGTCGGGTGCGGTGGCCGCGACCACGCCGGTCAGGGCGAAACCGCACATCAGCAGTCCGGTCCAGAGCGCGGCTGACCCGCCGCGAGGGCTGTGTCCACTCATCTCACTCAAGGTAATTGAGTGAATACATAATGCTTATGACTGTGTCGTGAACTTACGAAGTGTTTGCCCGATTTAGTAGAGGAAGTCCTAACGACCGCCGACGGCCCAGGAGCGGAGCTTGGCGATCCGCTCACGGATCTGGGCCGGTGAGGCCTGCGCGACCGGAGGGCCGCCGCAGGCGCGGCGCAGTTCGTTGTGGATCACCCCGTGCGGCTTGCCGGTGCGGTGGTGCCAGGCGCCCACCAGCCCGCTCAGCTCACGGCGCAGGTCGGCCAGGACCTGGTGGGTGGGGCCCTCCTCCTCGGCGGGCTCCTCCTTCTTCCTGGTCCTGAGCTCGCTGGCCCTGAGGTCGGCCTTGCGCTTGCGCAGGAGCTGGGAGACCTGCTGCGGGTCGAGCAGTCCGGGGAGCCCCAGGAAGTCCTCCTCCTCGGTGGACCCCGGAGCGCCGCCGTACTCGGCGCCGTCGTAGAGGGCGCGGTCGAACTCCGCCGCCGACTCCATGGTCTCGAAGGGCAGTTCCTCCCCCGCGTCGGGGGTGTCCCGCTTCTTGTTGGCCTCCTTGAGGAGGTCCTCCTCCGGGTACTCGTCGCCCTCGCCCGGCGTCTTGTCGAGCACGTGGTCGCGCTCGCGCTCCATCTCGCCCGCGTACTCCAGCAGGGTCGGCACCGAGGGCAGGAACACCGAGGCGACCTCGCCGCGCTGGCGCACACGCACGAAACGGCCGATGGCCTGGGCGAAGAACAGGGCCGTGCTGGTGGAGGTGGCGTACACCCCGACCATGAGCCGGGGCACGTCCACCCCCTCGGAGACCATGCGCACGGCGACCATCCAGCGGTCGTCGCCCGCGGCGAACCGGGAGATCTTCTTGGACGCGGTGGGGTCGTCGGAGAGGACGACGGTGGCGCCCTTGCCGGTGATCTGCCGCAGGATGCGCGAGTAGGCGCGGGCGTTCTCGTGGTCGCTGGCGATGACCAGCCCGCCCGCGTCCGGGTGGGTCTTGCGGACCTCGGTCAGGCGGCGGTCGGCGGCCTGGAGCACCCGCTTGATCCAGTCGCCCTTGGGGTCCAGGGCCGCGCGCCAGGCCTGGGACAGGGCGTCCTGGGTGAGGGGCTCACCGAGCCGGGCGGCCAGCTCGTCGCCCGCGCGGGTGCGCCAGCGCATCTCGCCGGAGTAGGCCATGAAGATGACCGGGCGCACGACGCCGTCCTCCAGGGCGGGCCCGTAGCCGTAGCTGTAGTCCCAGGAGCAGCGGCGCACCCCGGCACCGTCCTGGACGTAGTCCACGAACGGGATGGGGTTGACGTCGGAACGGAAGGGGGTTCCGGTGAGGGAGAGCCGTCTGCTCGCCGGGTCGAAGGCCTCGCGGGCCGCGTCCCCCCAGGACAGGGCGTCGCCGGCGTGGTGCACCTCGTCGAAGATGACGAGGGTCTTGCGCGCCTCGGTGCGGTTGCGGTGCAGCATCGGGTGGGCGGCCACCTGGGCGTAGGTGACCGCCACACCGACGTACTGGCGCCCCAGGGCGCCCTGCCCGTTGCGAAAGTCCGGGTCGATGGCGATGCCGAACCGGGCGGCGGCCTCGGCCCACTGCTTCTTCAGGTGCTCGGTGGGGCACACGATGGTGATGGCGCGCACCGCGTGCCGCTGGAGGAGTTCGCTGGCGAGGGTGAGGGCGAAGGTGGTCTTGCCCGCGCCGGGGGTCGCCACCGCGAGGAAATCGCGCGGCTCCCGGCGGAAGTACTCCTCGAAGGCCTCCCGCTGCCATGCGCGAAGGCCCCGAAGCCGATCCTCCGTCGTGGTCTGCGTCACCGTCATACTTCGAACCGTCCCCCATTGCTCACCTGCAAGAGGTTAGCGGGCACAGCGGACCGGTCCGGGAGACCGGCCGGTGGTGCCGCGCACATGGTGCGCCCCCGTCCGGCGCGAAACCGTCAGCCCCCGCCTTCGGAGGCCCCCTCCCCGCCGGGAGGCGCCTCCTCCTCCGGTGTCCCGGAGGCCCCTTCCTCCCCGCTGCCCCCGCCGGAGCTCCCGGCCCCGGCGCCCTCGATGTCGACGGCGCCGTCGTTGAAGGGCATGTGCGGGGAGATCGCCGGGAAGGCGAAGAACCACAGCAGCGCGGCCGCACCCGCCAGCAGGCCGACCGCCATGATGAACTTGGAGGCCCACGGGCCCGGCAGGACACGCCAGATCAGACCGTACATTCGCGTTCCTCACTCGTCCTCGTCGGCTTCGGGGGCCATGTGCGCGATCGACTCGGGCATCCCCTCGGACTTGGGTGTGGTCTCCGCCAGCTCCGCCCAGACGATGAGGCGGTGCGTGTTGTTCAGCTTGGGCGCGCAGGTGGTGAGGGTGAGCAGGGACCGCCCGGGCTCCTCGTCGGTGGCCTCGTCGAACGGGTCCGGCTCGACCACCCACACGTCGGTGGGCAGCACCGTCTCCTCCCGGAAGACCTCGTAGGTGTAGAAGTTCTCCGCGTCCTCCAGGACCATGACGTCGCCGTTCGACAGCAGGTCCAGGTCCCAGAACAGGCCGGGGGTGCGGTGGGCGGCCACCGCGTAGTTGCCCGCCTCGCCGGGATCGCTGGGGTGCTCGGTGTAGTGCCCCGGGCTGTAGCGGATGTCATCGGGCGTGGTGCCGTTGACCACCACCCAGTCCAGGTCCAGGGACGGCAGGTACAGGCGGCTGTCCGCGCTGCCCGGCAGCGGCGCGGAGTCCGGCCCCGCCTCCTCCTCGGAGGCGTCGGCGGCCCACGCCTCCTCCAGGCCCTGGGCCAGGTCCTGCTGCTCGCGGTCGGTCTCCCACTGGGAGCCGTAGACCTCGTAGGAGGCGTAGAAGAGCATGAGCAGACCGGCGGTCAGCATGACCTCGCCGAAGAACCGGACGATGCCGCGTACGACATCGCCGGGCGTGGCCCTGGCCCTGCGGGTCCGACGGCGCCGACCGCCCGAAGCCCGCCGTCCGCGCCCCCTCCCGCCCTCGGGGCGGGAACCCTCGTGGAACTGCCGTTCAGTTGTGGACACCAATACGACCTACTTCTGTGGAAGCTTCCGCGCGCACCGGCAGACACCTACCGAAGGGGTACGACCAGCGGGACCCCGGTGCGCGGATGCGGCAGGACTTCGACCTCGTGCTGGTAGACGGAGCTGGGCAGCGACGCTGTGAACACGTCTGCGGGGGCGCCCTGTGCGGCTACCCGTCCTCCGGAGAGTATCGCCACACGGCGGGCGTAGGCTGCCGCAAGCCCCAAATCGTGCGGGACCACGATAACCGCACCGCCGTACTCCGCGGGCGGTTCTTCGTCCGTACAGCACGAAGGCCCTGGCACACACCGTGTGTCAAGGCCTTTTCGTGTACCGCCGCCGGGCGGCGGACCCGTGGAACGGGCCGCGGGGAGGGGCCCTACTTCATCATCTCTTCGTATGTCCGCTTGCAGTCGGGGCACACGGGGAACTTCTTCGGGTCCCGGTTGGGCACCCACACCTTGCCGCACAGGGCGATCACGGGGTTGCCGGTGACGGCGCTCTCGGTGATCTTCTCCTTCTGCACGTAATGGGCGAACCGCTCGCGGTCCCCGTCGTCGTGGGAGATGTCCGGTTTGGTTTCGCTGTCCGGAAGGACCTTGTTGAGGATGTCCATCGCCATAGTGCCTCACACCTTTCGACGTCTGCGTTCCACGGTATAGGGTGTCGCGGCCCACCCCGGCGAACTCAGTTCATGGTGGGGTCGTCGGGGTAGGTGGACAGCAGTGCCATGTCCCCGCCCTGGCGGCGCAGCACCCGCGGCCACAGGCCCTCGGGAGCGGTGGTGAAGACGTCGTCGGCGAGCGCGTCGACCACGTACCAGGCCCCCTCGTCGATCTCCCCGGCGAGCTGGCCCTCGCTCCACCCCGCGTAGCCGGCGAAGACACGGAACGCACCGAGCGCGCCGCCCACTACCTGGGGAGGGCCGTCGAGGTCGACCACGCCGATTCCGTCCAGGCCCAGGTGCGGCTCCATGCCCTCCAGAGGCGACCAGCCGGGCGGCGGCTCGCCCGGCCCCACCACTCCCAGGGCGATACCGGAGCCGAGGCCGACCGGCCCTCCGGAGAACATCACCGCCGGCTCACTCGCGTAGGCGCCCCAGTCGGTGACGACCTCGTCCACGGGCATGCCCAGGGGACGGTTGAGGATCACCCCGAGGGTGCCGTCGGGGGTGTCGTCCACGACGAACACCACCGAGCGGCGGAAGGAGTCCTCCTGGAGGAGTGGGGCCGCCACGAGGAGGCGCCCGGTCATCGTCGGCTGGTCCATGCTCCACACCTACCCGCAACCGCCGCCGACCCGACGGTGTTCCCCGAGCCGTTGCCGAGACGAGTCCCGGTGCGCTACGCGCCCTTGGAGGCGCGTCCGGCGACCTCTCGCACGGCGGTGGCCACGTGGTTGGACAGGTCGGAGTGGAACACGCTGGGGATGATGTAGTTCGGGCCCAGCTCGTCCTCGCTCACCACGTCGGCGAGGGCCTCGGCGGCGGCGACCATCATGTCCGAGCTGACGTGGTGGCTCTGGGCGTCCAGCAGCCCCCGGAAGAAGCCGGGGAAGACCAGCACGTTGTTGATCTGGTTGGGATAGTCGCTGCGGCCGGTGGCGACGACGGCGGCGTGCAGGTGCGCGACCTCCGGGTCGACCTCGGGGTCGGGGTTGGCCAGCGCGAAGATGACGGGGTCCTCGTTCATCTCGGCGATGTCCTCGCCGCCGAGCACGTTGGGGGCCGAGACGCCGATGAACACGTCCGCTCCGGCCACGGCGCCCCGCAGGTCGCCGCTGTAGCCGCCGGGGTTGGTGTTCTCCGCGATCCACCGCAGGTTGGAGTCCAGGTCCTCACGGCCGGTGTGCACGGCGCCGTGGACGTCGCTGACGATGATGTCGCGCGCTCCGGCGTGCATGAGCAGCTTGAGGATCGCGGTGCCGGCCGCTCCCGCGCCGGACATGGCGATGCGGACCTCGCCGAGCTTCTTGCCCACCACGCGCAGCGCGTTGCGCAGGGCGGCGAGCACGACGATGGCGGTGCCGTGCTGGTCGTCGTGGAAGACGGGGATGTCGAGCAGCTCGCGCAGGCGGGCCTCGACCTCGAAGCAGCGGGGCGCGGAGATGTCCTCCAGGTTGATGCCGCCGAAGCCGGGGGCGAGCACCTGGACGGTGCGCACGATCTCGTCCACGTCCTGGGTATCCAGGGCGATGGGCCAGGCGTCGATGTCGGCGAAGCGTTTGAACAGGGCCGCCTTGCCCTCCATGACGGGCATGGCGGCCTCGGGGCCGATGTTGCCCAGGCCCAGGACCGCGGAGCCGTCGGTGACCACGGCGACGCTGTTGCGCTTGATGGTCAGGCGGCGGGCGTCGTCCTTGTTGGCGGCGATGGCCTGGGACACGCGGGCCACACCGGGGGTGTAGGCCATGGAGAGCTCGTCGCGGTTGCGCAGCGGCACCTTGGACTTCATCTCGATCTTGCCGCCCAGGTGCATGAGGAAGGTGCGGTCGCTGACCTTGTGCACGACCACGCCCTCGACGGCGCCCAGGGCGTCGACGATGGCCTGTGCGTGCTCGGTGTCGCGCGCGGCGCAGGTGACGTCGATGCGGATGCGCTCGTGTCCGGCGGCGGCCACGTCCAGTGCGGTGACCAGGCCGCCCACCTGCTCCACCGCGTTGGTGAGGCTGCCGACCGCGCTGCCCCCAGCGTCCAGTTCGAGGCGGACGGTGATGGAGTAGGAAACGCTGGGAAGGGTGGCCACGTGTTGCTCCTTGGCTCTGGCTGGGTGTTGTGCGTCCGTGGGGCACGCGGGCGGTCCCACCGGTGAGGCGGTCGCCGGGCATGGTGTTGTCGGGCGCGCGAGCGTTGGGGTGTCGCGTGTCCGGTGCGCGCGGTACTGCCGGCCACCGGCGCGTGGGACCCGGTCCGCGGGCGGGGGACGGGTCGGGCCCGTAACCGAGTCGCCTCACCCTACCCGAGTCAAGCGCCCACCGTCAGCACAAGGTGACAATTGCCGCGATGGTAAAAAATCGCACAATTTATGTCGGATCTGGGGTATCGCCGAGGGAGACACCCGGGTCGGCCCCCGGAGGGGCGAGGCGGTCGCCCGCGGCTCGCACGACGAGGTCCACGCAGGCGTCCAGCGACAGCGACAGCGCGTCCAGGACCAGGTGGTAGTGGCGCGGGTCGGCGGGATCGGTCCGGTAGAAGCGCCGCACGTAGGCGGCCCGGGCGCGGTCGTTGTCGTCGAGCAGGCGCGGGGTGGGCTCCTCCTCCCCCTCCCCGTGACCGCCTTCCCCGGCCCGTCCGCCGGCCTCCCACAGCGCCCGCGCGCGACGCAGGCGCGCGTGGCGGTCGCCGTCCAGCCGCACGTGCAGGGCGGTGGGGTGGTCCGCCAGGACGACGGCCCCGGCGCGGCCGAGGACGACCCCGCCGCTGTGGGCGACCTCGCCGACGACCCGCTCGGTCTGCTCCACGAACTCGTGGTCGTGGAGGAGGCGGCCCTCGTCGTTGGTCGCGCCGATGAAGGCGGTGTCCACGCTGCCGAGGGTGACGGTGGGCAGGCGGGCCGCGCTGGAGAGCAGGCGCTCGAAGCCTCCGGGCGCGCGGTCGTCGCGCTGGAGCACCTCGTCCAGGGAGCAGCCGATCTGGGCGGCCACCGCGCTGGGGATCGCGCGGTCGAGGAAGGGGACGCCGAGCCGTGCGGCGACGGCCGGCCCCACGACGCCGCCGCCCGCGCCGTAGGCGGCCGAGACCGTGACCACGGGTCCGCCGTGCCTGTCGGGGGTGTCGTCGGTCGCCATGGGGTACCTGCCGGGTCGCCGCGCGGGCCGTCGGCCCGTCTCATGGCCGTGTTGTACCCGCGCGGGCCGCGGACTACCCCGCGCGGGGCCGGCCCCGCGGCCCTGCGCGGCCGTGAGGGCCGCGGGAGCGCTCCGCCGGTCCTCCCGCGCGGGCGCCCCCGCCCCCTCCCGGACCTCCCGGTCACCCGGTCAGAACAGCGCGGAGGTGAGCTTGCGCCGTGCGGCGCCGATCCTGGGGTCGTTCGGGGGCAGCAGCTCGAAAAGTCCCAGCAGGTGGGTGCGCGCCCGGTTCCGGTCCTCGTCACCGGTGCGCCTGACCGTGTCGATGAGGCGGTCGAAGGCGTCCTCGAACCTGCCGCCGTACATGTCGACGTCGGCGACGGTGATCTGGGCGTCGACGTCCTCGGGCCGGTCGGCGGCGGCCTGCCGGGCGGCGTCCGCGTCCACGTTCTGGAGGCGGCCGACGAGGCGGACCTGGGCGAGCTTGCTCCTGGACTCGGTGTCGCCGGGGTCGGCTTCCACCGCCTTGGCGTAGGCCGCCTCGGCCGTCGCGAAGTCGCCCTGGTTCAGGGCCTCCTGGGCCTCGACGTCCACGGGACGGGCCTGGGGCTCCTCGGAACGGCCGGGCTCGCCCCCGGCCTCCCCCGCACCGGGCTCACCGGTGATGGTGCCGGGGTGGCCCTGGGGCAGCGCGCCCTGCTCCTTGAGCGCGGCGAACGCCTCGACGAGCCAGCCGGTGAGCTGCTCCTCCGTGGCCGGGCCCGCCGGGCCGGGCAGGAGCTGCCCCTGGACGACCACGACGATCATCGGGGTCGTGGGCACCCGCAGGGCCTGGACCAGCTGGGGGCTGGCCTCGCTGTCGACCTTGGCCAGGAACCAGTTGCCGCCGGAGGCCGCCGAGAGCTTGTCCAGGGCGTTCTCGAACTGCTCGGACTGCTCCGACCAGCCGGCGAGGACGGCCAGCACGACCGGGGAGGCCATGGACCGCTCCAGGACCTGGGCCTGGAAGTTGGACTCGTCGACGTTGACGGCATAGGGATTGGATCGACCCGCCGACTCCGCCGCACGCTGTTTGGCCTCGCGTTCCATGGCCGCCTTGCGCGCGCCGAGGTCAACGGCACTGTTCGGTGAAAAGTCCGAAGGCTGCATGCTTCCATCCTGCCGTATACGGGACCGGGAGCGGACCGTGTTCCACACCTGTCCGCGGGCAGGGGCCCGACCCCCGTTTCCGGGCCCCTGCCCTTCCCCTTCCTCGCCTCAGCCCCTCCTGAGGCTCCTCCCCGGGAAGGGGAGCTCTCACTCCGGCGGGTCCGGAGTGGTCCGTGTCCCGCCCGGTGCGGCAGCGCCGCGCTCACCGGCGGACGCGAGCACAGGCGGGTGTGCTCCGCGGTCGCCCGCGGTGTCCGTACCGGTCGGGCCGCCCCACAGCCGCACGCACGCTGTCAGAGCAGTCACCGAAGGAGCGAGGGGTCCGCGGAGGAACGGTGTGCTCCGTCGGCGGACGCCGCCCATCACCCCGTACAAGGTTCGATCGGAGCACAGTGAAGCATCACGGAGCACCACGGCCCCGTCCTTCACCACCAGAGTCTGCAAGCCGCATTCCGTGTCCCGCGAGCTTCTGCGGCGTATCCTCAAAGGCGTGGTACCGAATGCAATTCTGTCGCTACGATCTGGGACATGGTGCAATCCCCCTTCCCCTCCCAGATCACGAAGTGGCGTGAGCTCCGAGGCCTCACACAGAGGCAGTTAGCGGCCCGGCTCGGCACGTCCTCCTCGTCCCTGTGCAGATGGGAATCCGGCGAGAACACCCCAAAACGGGATCATGTGGAAAAGCTGGACGAAGTCCTTCAGGCGTCCGGCCGGCTCCTGAAGGTATGGGAGACGCAGACCGTCGGCTCCGCGCTCCCGCCGTGGATGCGCGACCTCTGGCGGTTGAAGGAGGAGGCGGTCCACATCGAGTTCCTCTCCCCCGTCCTGGTCCCGGGGCTCCTGCAGTCCCCCGGCTACGCGCGGATCGTCTTCGAGCACGGGCAGCCGCTCGCCCCTCCGGCCGAGATCGACCACCTCGTCTCCATGCGCTGCGCCCGCTACGAGCGCCTGCGCAAGCGGAACGACCCCGAGGTGGTCGCGGTGTTCCCCCACAGCGCGCTCATCTGTGTCTCCGACGACGTACGGCGCGAACAGGCCTCGCACCTGGTCTCACTGGCCGGAGGCGGGAAGGTCCGCCTCCACCTCGTGCCGGAGGGCTCGGCCCTGATCGGGATCACCTCCCCGCTGCTCCTGTGCCGACTCGTGGACGGGTCGCGCGTCGCCTCCAGCGACCACGTTTCCGGTAACGTCCTCTACGACGAAGGAATCGGATTCGACCGGCTGTCTGAGCTGGTGAAACGCGCCCTCGGCAGTGCGCTTCCCCCGGATCAGTCAGTGCAGGTCCTCAAGGGGTTGAGCGCGTGACCGGTGAATGGCACAAGTCCAGCTACAGCAGCACGGGTGGACAGTGCGTCGAGGTACGGGAGCACGAGACCTGGACGGAAGTACGCGACTCCGTCCACCCCGATTCGGGCTGTCTGTCCTTCCCCCTTGTCCAGTGGGTGACCCTGACCACCCACGCGGACGCCGTCTGAGCTGACAGGGCGGGGCCCCGCCGGAGGACTTCCGGCGGGGCCCCGCCCCCGGGTCACGGCCTCGGGACGGTCAGAACCTCGGGTCCTCGGTGTAGGTCCCGAACTCCTCCCCCATGGCCGCGCAGATCTCGCCGAGCGTGGCCTCGGCGCGGGCCGCGTCCATGATCAGCGGGATCAGGTTGCGGTCGTTCGCGCGCACGCCCTCCAGCAGGGCGGCCAGGGCGCGGTCCACGGCGGCACCGTCGCGCTGGGAGCGGCGCTCGCCGAGCACCCGCTTCTGCTCATGCTCGACCTCGTGGCTGATCTTGAGGATGTCGAGCTCGCCGGAGACGGTGTTGGTGTGGCAGTTGACGCCCACGATCTTCTTGTCGCCCTTCTCCAGCGCCTGCTGGTATTGGAAGGCGGACTCGGCGATCTCGGAGCTGAAGTAGCCGTTCTCGATGCCGGCGAGGATGCCGGAGGTCATGGGGCCGATCTCGTGCTCGGCCCCCTCTCCCCCGCCCATGCGCATGATCTGGGCGAAGATCCGCTCCGCGTCGGCCTCCAGCTCGTCGGTGAGCGACTCCAGGTACCAGGAGCCGCCGAGCGGGTCGGCGACGTTGACCACCCCGGTCTCCTCCATGAGGACCTGCTGGGTGCGCAGGGCGATCTCGGCGGACTGCTCGGTGGGCAGGGCCAGGGTCTCGTCCAGGGCGTTGGTGTGCAGCGAGTTCGTGCCGCCGAGGACGGCCGCGAGGGCCTCCACGGCGGTGCGCACCACGTTGTTGTAGGGCTGCTGCGCGGTGAGGGAGACCCCGGCGGTCTGGGTGTGGAACCGCAGCCACTGGGCCCTCTCCGTCTTGGCGCCGTAGACGTCCCTCAGCCAGCGCGCCCAGATGCGCCGGGCCGCGCGGAACTTGGCGATCTCCTCGAAGAAGTCGATGTGCGCGTCGAAGAAGAAGGACAGGCCGGGCGCGAACCTGTCGACGTCCAGTCCCCGGGACAGGCCCAGCTCGACGTAGCCGAAGCCGTCGGCGAGGGTGTAGGCGAGCTCCTGGGCGGCCGTGGCGCCGGCCTCGCGGATGTGGTAGCCGGACACCGACAGGGGCTTGTACGCGGGGATGTTCTCCGCGCAGTACTCCATGAGGTCGCCGATCAGCCGCAGCTGCGGCTCGGGCGGGTACAGCCACTCCTTCTGGGCGATGTACTCCTTGAAGATGTCGGTCTGGAGCGTGCCGTTGAGGGTCCGGATGTCCACCCCCTGGCGCTCGGCCGCCACCAGGTACATGCAGAAGGCGGGGACGGCCGGACCGCTGATGGTCATGGAGGTGGTGGTCTCGCCGAGCGGGATCCCGTCGAAGAGCAGGTCCATGTCGGCCACGGAGTCGATCGCCACGCCGCAGTGGCCCACCTCGCCCAGCGCGTGGGGGGAGTCGGAGTCGTGCCCCATGAGGGTGGGCATGTCGAAGGCGACCGAGAGCCCGCCCCCGCCCGAGGCCAGGATCATCTTGTAGCGCTCGTTGGTCTGCCGCGCGTTGCCGAACCCCGCGAACTGGCGGATGGTCCACGCCCGGCCGCGGTAGCCGGTGGCGTAGAGGCCGCGCGTGTAGGGGTACTCCCCCGGCCAGCCGATGCGCTCGAAACCGGGGACCTCGGCACCGGGCCGGGGCCCGTAGACGGGCTCCAGGGTGCGTCCGGACAGGGTCGTGAAGTCGGCGTCGCGTGTGCGCGCGGAGTCGTAGCGGCGCTGCCAGCGCTCTCGACCGGCCTCGATCTCCCCGGCCCCGCCGCCGTTGGTGGGGTCGTTCGTGGTGTTCGCCATACCGAGATAGTAGGACGTCCAAGTAATGATGTACAGCGAGGGCGCCCGTGGCGCCTCGGGGCGCGACGGGCGGGTCAGCGGCCCTCGGCGGCTCCCGAGACGGGTTCGGGGAAGTCCCCGAAGTCCACCCTGAGCCGGGTGAACATCTCGTGCATGCGCCACAGCTCCTCGTCGGAGTAGCAGGCCAGGCCGAAGTCCATGGACAGCAGCGCCTGTGTCGCCTCCTCGGTGACCCGGCGCCCGGAGTCGGTGATCTCGGCCAGCACGCCGCGACCGTCGCTGGGGTTGGGGAGGCGGCGCACGAAGCCCTGCCCCTCCAGCCGGTCGATGGTGTTGGTGACGCTGGTCGGGTGCACCATGAGGCGCTCACCGATCTTGCCCAGGGGCAGGGAACCCGAGCCGCTGAAGGTGAGCAGCACGAGCGCCTCGTAGCGGGCGAAGGTCAGGCCGAACGGCTTGAGGGCTCCGTCCAGCTCCCCGATCAGGATCTGCTGCGCGCGCATGACCGAGGTGACCGCGGCCATCGCGGGCGAGGCCCCCCATCTGCGCGTCCAGTTCTCGTGTGCGCGCTCGATCGGGTCGAACGGAAGATTCAACGGATTACCCACGCCGCCACTCTAGCCAGGGGTCGGCACAGCCCTCGCCGAATCCGGCATCCCGGGACAAGCACGGCGCGCCCGTCAAGCAGGCGCGACGCGCCGGGCACCCCTCGAGGGGGCGGGGCGGCGGGCACGCGGGCGAGGACGACCTCCTTAACAGCCGACCGGAAAGAAGGCAAGACTTTTCCGTGGCCACAAGGGGACAGATGCCGACAGCGGAATCCGGTCCACCCCGCCAACTCGGAAAATCCGGATCCGGCACCGGGGAACTCCCGGAAAGTCCGCGCACCGACCGAGGGGATCCCCGAAAGTTCCGGCGCAGGCGTTGACGGCACCCGGAATTATTAGTTAAGTTTCCTAAAAATTTATCCCCCCACGTCAGAAGCACAGGAGTGACCGCCCGTCCTCACCCGGCCCGTGGAACACCTCCCCAGGAGGGCGCCGACCCGGCCGCGGACCGCCGCTTTGCGCGGTCGTCCGACCGCAGACCGTCCCACCCGCCCACGGCGCGGCGACCGACACATCCCCCCGACCCCCGCTCACGCACCAGGAGATGCCCCGACGTGAGAGCACCGCGTTTCAGAACCCGCCTCGCGGCCGCCGCGGCCACCGTGCTGCTCGCCCCGCTGGCGCTGGCCACGCCCCCGGCCGCCGCCGAGGAGGCCCCCGTCCAGGCGACCGCCGCCTCCGGCCTCACGGCCGCCTACACGGAGTCGGCCCGGTGGAACACCGGCTACACCGGCGAGATCACCGTCCACAACACCTCGGACTCCCCCGTCGGGGACTGGACCGTCGAGTTCGCGCTCCCCGACGGCAGCAGCATCCACCACCTGTGGAACGCCACGCTCGCGGGCACCCCCGAGGGCTACACGATCACCCCGCCGCACTGGGGCGCCGACATCCCCGCCGGCGGCAGCTACTCCTTCGGCTTCAACGGCCTGCACTCCGGCGGCGCCACCGAGCCGGTGGACTGCCTGGTCAACGGCTCCTCCTGCGCCGGAGGCGGTGAGGGCCCCTCCCACGACAGCCTCAGCGTCGCCTACTACACCCAGTGGAGCGCCAAGGAGCGCGACTACCACGTCCGGGACCTGGTGGACAGCGGCAGCGCCGAGAAGCTCACGCACATCCAGTACGCCTTCGGCAACGTCAGCGCCGACGGCGAGTGCTTCATGAGCAACGAGCCCGGCCAGGGCGACGCCCTCGCCGACTACGGGCACACCGTCCCCGCCGCGGAGAGCGTGGACGGCGTCGCCGACGACCCGCACCAGGACCTGCGCGGCAACTTCAACCAGCTGCGCGAACTCAAGGAGATGTACCCCGAGCTGGTCGTCAGCGTCTCCCTGGGCGGCTGGAACTGGTCCGAGCACTTCTCCGACGCCGCGCTGACCGCCGAGTCCCGCGAGCGCATGGTCTCCTCCTGCATCGACCTGTACCTGCGCGGCGACCTGCCCGAGATCGACGGTGCGGGCGGTGAGGGCGCCGCCTACGGCGTCTTCGACGGCATCGACCTGGACTGGGAGTGGCCCGGTTCCGGCGGCAACCCGCACAACACGGTCCGCCCCGAGGACAAGGAGAACTACACCGCCCTGGTGCAGGAGTTCCGCGACCAGATGGACGAGCTCGGCGAGGAGACCGACCGCCACTACGAGCTGACCGCGTTCATGCCCGCCGGCGGGTGGCGCCTGGACGCCGGGTACGACCTGGACCGGCTCATGCCCAACTTCGACTTCGTCACGGTGCAGGGCTACGACTACCACGGCACGTGGGAGGGCACGACCAACCACCAGTCCAACCTGGTCGTCGACGCACGCGACCCGGAGCCGGTGATCTCCACCGAGCTCATCCTCCAGGCCTACCTGGACCGGGGCGTGGACCCCGGCAAGCTCGTCCTGGGCGTCCCCTTCTACGGACAGGGGTGGACGGGCGTGGAGCCCGGCCCCGAGGGCGACGGCCTCTTCCAGGCCGCGACGGGCCCCGCGCAGGGCACCTACGCGGCGGGCACCGAGGACTGGAAGGTGCTGAAGGAGAAGGCCGCCTCCGGCGGGTTCGAGCTCCTCCGCAACGACGAGGCCGGTACCGCCTGGATCTACGACGGCGAGACCCTCTGGAACTACGACGACGAGGTCTCCATGACCCAGAAGACCGACTGGGCGCAGGCCCAGGGGCTCGGCGGCGTCATGATCTGGTCCATCGACGGCGACGACGCCGAGGGCAGCCTCATGGCGGCCATCGACACGGCGCTGAGCGACTGAAGGCCCCCGGTCCGGTGGGGATCTTCCGGACCGGGCCCGAGCGGCGCCGGTGCTCTGATCCGGGGAGCACCGCCGCCACGGTCGGCGCGGACCGATGTGCGACGGTCCGCGCCGGCCCCCACTCCCTCCCCCCGACCCCCGGGACACCGCGCCATGCCCCCAGCACGCGTACGGCACCTCTCACGCGCGCCGCCGAGAACCGGTACCGGTCAGCTCAGGACACCGGACTCCTCGGGCGCACACCCCGCAGCCGATCCGCCGCCCCGCCGCGGCGGAAGGCGAACCCCCACACCCGCTCACGCACCAGGAGCAACAGTGAGAGCACGACTCAGAAACCGGATCGCGGCCCTGGCGGCCGCGGTCGTCGCCCTACCCATCGCCCTCTCCTCCGTTCCCGCCGCCGCCGACACCACCGGCGTCACCGTCACCTACGTGGAGACCAGCCGCTGGGAGACCGGCTACGGCGGACAGCTCACCATCGGCAACGGCTCGGACGCCCCGCTCTCGGACTGGAGCATCGAGATCGGGCTCCCCTCCGGCGCGGCGATCACCAGCCTGTGGAACGCCACCCTCAGCCGGTCCGGCGACACGTACACCATCACCCCGCCCTCGTGGGGCGCCGCCGTCCCCGCCGGCGGCAGCTACTCCATCGGGTTCAACGGCACCCACGGAGGCGGCGACACCGCGCCCGTGGACTGCGCGCTCAACGGCAACCCCTGCTCCGGCGAGCCGGGCGGGGAGGACACCGAGCCGCCCGCCGCGCCGGGCGGACTGACCGTCACCGGCACGACCTCCACCACCGCGTCCCTGGAGTGGACGGCCGCGAGCGACGACGTGGGGATCGCGGGCTATGAGGTCCTCTCCGGCGGAGAGGTCGTCCGCGCCGTCACCGGCACCACCGCCACGGTCACCGGGCTGGCGCCGGAGACCGGGTACACGTTCACCGTGCGGGCCTACGACACCTCCAACAACCGGGGCCCGGAGAGCGCCCCCGTCACCGCCACCACCGGCGCGGGCGACGGCGGCGAGCCCACCGACCCGCCCGGGGACCGCCGGGTCGCCTACTTCACCCAGTGGGGCGTCTACGACCGCGGCTACCTCGTGAACGACCTGGTGACCTCCGGTACCGCGGAGAAGCTCACCCACATCAACTACGCCTTCGGCAACATCAACGCGGGCGGCGAGTGCTTCATGGCCAACCAGCCCGGCCAGGGCGACGCCTGGGCCGACTACGGCCGCTCCTTCGGCGCCGCCGACAGCGTGGACGGGGTCGCCGACACCTGGAGCCAGGACCTGCGCGGCAACTTCAACCAGCTGCGCGAGCTCAAGGAGATGTACCCCCACCTGAAGGTCAACATCTCCCTCGGCGGCTGGACCTGGTCCGAGCACTTCTCCGACGCCGCGCTGACCGCCGAGTCCCGCGAGCGCATGGTCTCCTCCTGCATCGACCAGTACCTGCGCGGCAACCTGCCCCTCTTCGACGGGGCGGGCGGCGCCGGGTCCGCCTACGGCGTCTTCGACGGCATCGACCTGGACTGGGAGTGGCCGGGGTCCGCGGGCCACGAGCACAACACGGTCCGCCCCGAGGACAAGGAGAACTTCACCGCCCTCGTCGCGGAGTTCCGCGACCAGCTGGACGCTCTGGAGGGCGAGACCGGCCGCGAGTACGAGCTGACCGCCTTCCTGCCCGCCGACCCGGAGAAGATCGAGCTCGGCTTCGAGATGCCGTCGCTCATGAGCGACTTCGACTTCATCACCGTGCAGGGCTACGACTACCACGGCGGCTGGGAGGACGTCGCCAACCACCAGTCCAACCTGGGCGAGCACCCCGCCGACCCCGGTCCCGACGTCTACTCCACCGAGACCACGGTCCAGGCCTACCTCGACCGCGGCGTCGACCCGGCCGACATGGTCCTGGGCGTGCCGTTCTACGGGCGCGGCTGGACCGGTGTGGAGCCCGGACCGAACGGTGACGGCCTCTTCCAGAGCGCCACCGGTCCTGCCCCCGGCAGCTACGAGGCCGGGATCGACGACTGGAAGGTGCTGAAGGAGCTGCAGGGCTACGAGCTCCACCGCGACGACGCGCTGGGCACCGCCTGGCTCTACGACGGCTCCACGTTCTGGACCTACGACGACGAGGTCTCCATGACCCAGAAGACCGACTGGGCGCAGGCCCGGGGGCTCGGCGGCGTCATGATCTGGTCCGTCGACGGCGACGACGCCGAGGGCAGCCTCATGACGGCCATCGACACGGCGCTGGACGACTAGGGCGACCCCGGTCCGGCGGCACCGGGCCGGAAGGGGTGTCGGTGCTCCGGTCCGAGGAGCACCGGCGCCCGGGCCGGTGCGGACCGATGTGCGACGGTCCGCACCGGCCGCTTCCTTCTCTCAGGGGTGGGGGTCCCCACCCCGCCAAGGCCTGTTCCTGCCATCCTTGGCCCGGACGAACACGCGCGAGAAGGAGCGTCCGCCGTGGCAAGTACCCACTCCCTGGAGACACCCGACGGAACGCTGTACTACGAGGTCCGTGGCCAGGGGCCCGTCCTCGTACTCACGGGCGCGCCCATGGGCGCGGGGGAGTTCGCCCCCGTGGCCGACCTGCTCGCGCGGGACCGCACCGTGCTCACCCACGATCCCCGGGGCATCTCCCGCAGCCCCCTGAACGACCCGGAACAGGACTCCACCCCCGAGTTGCGCGCCGACGACGTCGCCGCGCTCCTGGACGCACTCGGCGCGGACTCCGCCGACGTACTGGGGACCAGCGGCGGGGCGGTGACCGCGCTGGCGCTGGCCCAGCGCCACCCCGACCGGGTCCGCACGGCCGTCGCGCACGAGCCGCCCCTGATGGAACTGCTGCCCGACGCCGCCGAACAGCGCGCGGCCACCGAGGAGCTCATCGCGACCTACCACCGGGAGGGCCTGTTCGCGGCCCGGGAGAGGTTCGCGGCCAACGCCGGATTCCCCAGGAGGGGAAGCGGCGAAGCGCCGGCCGAGGAGCCCTCGGAGCAGATGCTCGCCGACAGCACCCGCTTCTACGTCCACGAACTGCGGCACACCACCGGGTACGTGCCCGACACCGGCGCCCTCAAGGCGGGGCCCGTCCGCGTCGTCGTCGGACTCGGCGCCGATTCGGGTCCCCTGCTGACCTCCCGGACCTGTGCGGCGCTGGCCGACCTGCTCGGCACCGCGCCGGTCACCTTCCCCGGCGGCCACGGCGGCTTCACCGACGACCCCGAGGGCTTCGCCGCCGTGCTGCGCGACGTCCTGGACCGGCCGTAACCGCTGCGGGTGTGGAGCACTCCGATCACACCGGCAACGGATCCGGTCAGCCCACTAGCCGATGTCGGCCCCGAGCTCCTTGGCCAGGACCTCCGCGGCCGAGTAGGGGTCCCGCCGCCCCTCGGCGACCTCCCCGGCCAGCGTGTCCAGGCCGGCCTCGTCACCCACCTCGCCCATCCGGGCGCGCAGCAGGTCCAGCACGATCGCCTGCACCTCGTGCCCGGCGCGGGCGCGGCGGCGCGCGGCCAGATCGCCACCGGCCTCCAGGTGGGCGAAGTGCTGGTCCATCCGCTCCCACAGCTCGTCGACGCCCTCGTCCTTGGAGGCGACGGTCATGACGATCGGCGGCTTCCACTCCTCGTCGCCGCGGTCCTTCATGGCGATCATCTGGCGCAGTTCGCGCAGGGTGGACCTGGCTCCGTCCCGGTCGGCCTTGTTGATCGCGAAGACGTCGGCGACCTCCAGCACACCCGCCTTGGCGGCCTGCACCGAGTCACCCATGCCCGGAGCGCAGAGCACCACGGTCGTGTCGGCCTGCCCGGCGATCTCCACCTCGGCCTGGCCCACGCCCACGGTCTCCACCAGGATCACGTCGAACCCGGCCGCGTCCAGCACCCGCAGCGCGTGCGGCGTGGCCCAGGACAGCCCGCCCAGGTGGCCCCGGTTGGCCATGGAGCGGATGAACACCCCCGGGTCGGTGGCGTGCTCCTGCATCCGCACGCGATCGCCCAGCAGGGCGCCGCCGGTGAACGGCGACGAGGGGTCCACGGCCAGCACGGCCACGGTCAGCCCCTTCGCCCTGGCCGCGCGCACCACGGCGTTGGTGGTGGTGGACTTGCCCACCCCCGGGGATCCGGTGAAGCCCACCACGCGGGCGCGGCCGGTGTGCGGAGCCAGGCCCGCCATGATCTCGCGCAGTTCCTCGGACCCGTTCTCGACCAGGGTGATCGCGCGGGCCAGCGCCCGGCGGTCACCCCCGCGGACCCGTTCGACCAGTCGGGGGGCGTCCATGTGACTCCTCGGTGTAGCGAAGCAGGGCGGGGCGAGGGCTCGTGGCCCCCGCCCCGCGGCTGTCAGGTGCGTCGTGCTTCCCGGGGCTCTCCCGGGTACACGTTTTCTTCGGGTCGGGTCTCCCGCACGGACGTGCCACGCGGGCGGTCGGGGATCTCCCGGTGCCCGCGGCCCGGGCCGCGGGGAGGCGGCCGCCGTCCGCCGGGAACCGGCTCCGGCGGCCGCGGGTGCCCGGTGGCCCGGACCCGGCGCCCCGTCACCCGGGGGCACCGGGGCGGCCTGGCCACCCGGGCGCGTGCCGCGTTACTCGGCGGGCACCGTGAACAGCAGGGCGTCGCCCTGGCCGCCGCCGCCGCACAGGGCCGCGGCACCGAGCCCGCCACCGCGGCGGCGCAGCTCGTAGACCAGGTGCAGGGCGATCCGGGCCCCGGAGGCGCCGATCGGGTGTCCGATCGCGATGGCGCCGCCGTCGACGTTGACGATGTCCTCCGAGACGCCCAGGTCCCGGGTCGACTGGATACCCACCGAGGCGAAGGCCTCGTTGATCTCGACCAGGTCCAGGTCCTCCACCGACCTCCCGGCCTTGGTCAGCGCGTGGTTGATGGCGTTGGAGGGCTGGGAGTGCAGCGAGTTGTCCGGGCCGGCGACGTTGCCGTGCGCGCCGATCTCGGCGAGGACCGGGACGCCCAGTTCCTCGGCCTTGGCACGACTCATCACGACCACGGCGGCGGCGCCGTCGGAGATCTGGGAGGAGGAGCCGGCGGTGATCGTGCCCTCGCTGTCGAAGGCCGGGCGGAGCTTGGCCAGGCTCTCGGCGGTGGTGTCGGGCCGGACGCCCTCGTCCGCGGAGAAGACGACCGGGTCGCCCTTGCGCTGCGGGATCTCCACGGGGACGATCTCGGCGTCGAAGCGTCCGGCGGAGGCGGCGGCCGCCGCGCGCTGGTGGGAGCGGGCCGCGAAGGCGTCCTGCTCCTCGCGCCCGATGCCGAGCTTGCCGTTGTGGCGCTCGGTGGAGGCGCCCATGGAGTCGCCCTCGAAGGCGTCGGTCAGGCCGTCGTGCGCGGTCGCGTCCAGGACCTCGATCGACCCGTACTTGTAGCCCTTGCGGGACTTGGGCAGCAGGTGCGGCGCGTTGGTCATGGACTCCATGCCCCCGGCCACCACCACGTCGAACTCGCCCGCGCTGATGAGCTGGTCGGCCAGGGCGATGGCGTCCAGGCCCGACAGGCAGACCTTGTTGATCGTCACCGAGGGCACGCTCATGGGGATACCCGCCTTGACGGCGGCCTGGCGGGACGGGATCTGTCCGGCGCCGGCCTGGAGCACCTGTCCCATGACCACGTATCCGACCTGTTCGCCGCTGATACCGGCGCGTTCCAGCGCGGCCTTGATCGCGAAGCCGCCGAGGTCGGCGGCGGAGAACCCGGCGAGGGAGCCGAGGAGTCTGCCGGTGGGGGTCCGAGCCCCACCGACGATGACGGAACCGGGCATCGTAACTGGCCTCCAAGTGATGGGTGACGCACCTGGTCTGCAACGATACCCACACAGCCGTCAGCGATCCCCGGGAGGTTCACCCCATGAGTGACGCACCGCACTCGGCCAGCGAGTTCACCGACCCGCCCCCCTCCCCCGGCCCCGTGCCGTTCTCGGGGCTGACCCGGCTCGACCACGTGGGGATCGCCTGCCATGACCTCGACGCCTCGATCGCGTTCTACCGGTCCACGTACGGGTTCGAGGTGGCCCACGAGGAGGTGAACGAGGAGCAGGGCGTGCGCGAGGCCATGCTCCGGATCAACGGCACCGACGACGGCGGCGCCACGTACCTGCAGCTGCTGGAACCCGTCCGGGAGGACTCCCCCGTGGCGAAGTTCCTGGCGCGCAACGGCGAGGGCGTCCACCACCTCGCCTTCGGGACCGCCGACGTGGCCCGCAGCGCGGCGGGTGTCGGAGAACACGGCGTGCGCGTCCTGGACGCCGAGCCCCGCGCCGGGACCGCCGGATCCAGGATCGTCTTCCTGCACCCCAAGGACTGCGGGGGCGTGCTCACCGAGCTGGTCCAGAGCGCCCACCAGTAGCGGAGCCCGGGGCCGGGGCGGGCGGCATCGCCGCACGAAGCCGCCGAAAACACGTCACGGGGGCGTTCCGGACACATCACAGGTTGAGGGTCATGTGCGTGGTCGGGCACAGAGGCCACCGGAAGTTACCCGAAACCCTCTTCCCAGGGGTTCGGCGCTTGATAAAGTCGGCTAGCTGCCGGATTCACCGTTCCGGCTCTGGTCCATGTCTTGCAGTTCGGTAGTCGAGCCGGGTCGGCCGTACCGCCGTGTCAGGTGACAGGGCGCACGCGGACGGCCTCGGAGGCGGTCAGGGACGCGCAAAGCCCGTCGCGTTGGCCCCATCCTCCCGGTTCGCCGCCCCGGACCCGCCTGTCCCCCGGGGACGACGCAGCCGCCCTCCTCGCCGCCCCCGGCCGTTTGCAAGTAGCCGTCTCGCACCCGTTCAGGATTCCGCCACATGCCGTCAAACAACATTGACACCCAGCTCAACAACATCTTCGACGAAGACAACACACCGCACGAATTCGACGTGGTGCTGCGTGGCTATGACCGCACCCAAGTGGACGACTACGCGGCCAGCCTGCGCCAGGAGGTGAAGCAGGCCGCCAAGGAGGCCGAGAAGCTCAAGTCCGAGCTGGCCGCCAAGACCCGCCAGCTCCAGGAGCGCGAGCGCCCCTCCTACTCCGGCCTGGGCTCGCGTATCGAGGAACTGCTGCGCCTGGCCGAGGAGCAGGCCAACGAACTGGTCCAGAGCGCGCAGGTCGACGCCAACGACATCCGCTCCGCCGCCCAGATCGAGGCCGCCGAGATGCGCGCGGCCGCCGAGTCCGAGGCCACCGAGGTCCGCACCCTCGCCCAGCGCGAGGCCGACGAGGCCCGCCAGACCGCGGAGTCGGAGGCGGAGGAGATCACCACCACCGCCCGCCGCGAGGCCGACGAGCTGACCTCCACCACCGAGCGCGAGGTGCAGAAGAAGCGCTCGGCGGTCGACCACGAGATCGCGGAGAAGCGCGCCACCTTCGAGGGTGAGATCGCCAAGCTGCGCACCACCACCGAGCGCGAGTGCGCCCAGGCCCGCGCCGCCGCCAAGCGCGAGCGCGACGAGACCATCCAGGCCGCCAAGAGCCAGGCCGAGGAGCTGCGCAAGAACGCCGAGCGCGCCTACGCCGAGTCCGAGGCCCGCCGCACCGAGGCCGAGGACCAGTTCGAGCTGCAGCTGGCCGACCGCCGCGCCGAGGCCGAGCGCCAGGACGCCGAGCGCCTCGCCGCCGCCCAGGCCGCCACGCAGAAGATGGTCAACGAGGCCGAGGAGCGGGCCGCCAGCGCCGAGCAGCGCGCCACCAAGGCGAGCCAGCAGGCCGAGCAGACCCGCCGCGACGCCGAGAACCACGCCAAGCAGCTGGTCGGCAACGCCAAGAAGAACGCCTCCCAGATCGAGGCCGAGGCCAAGTCCAAGGCCGACCACCAGCTCAGCGACGCCAAGGCCGAGGCCAACCGGATCATGACGGCCGCCCGCAAGGAGGTCGACGAGCTCAACCGCCAGCGCGACAGCATCCAGTCGCACCTGCAGCAGCTGCGCCAGCTGCTCGGCGGCGGCGGCCCCGCTCCGGCGGCGCCCGCGGCCCCGGCGGCCCCGTCCCCGGCCGCGATCCAGCAGGAGTCCGCGCCGGCCGCCGAGGAGACCAAGCAGCCCGCGCACTCCGGCAAGGGCACCGACGACGAGGACTGGTGGCAGGAGTAGCGTCCCGTCCCCCCCCGGGGGCTGACGCACGCTCACGCACGGGGGCCCGCCCCTCCCTTCGCGGGGAGGGGCGGGCCCTCGCCGTGCCGGTCCGGTGCCGCCCGCTTCCGGTCAGGGCGGAGGAGGGGCAACGGGCGCCGGAAGGCCCGGAGCGCTGGGAAGCGCGTCACCGGAGGGTCTGCGTGTCCCTCTCGTACGGGCCGTCCCACTCGACGGGCAGCGGGTGGGCCTCGGGGTTGACCCGCTTGACGATCTCGTCCAGCACGCGGCGCACGTAGGGCTCGCCCACCCACAGGTGCTTGGCGCCCTCCACCCCGATGATCTCGCACTGGGTGAGCGGGCCGAACCGCTCCCTGGCCTCGTCGGGGCGCAGGTAGTCGTCGTGCTCGGGCACCAGGGCGACCACGGGCTTGCCCGAATCGGCCCACGCCCTCATGTCCGACTCGTCGGCGCGGTGCAGCGGCGGGGACAGCAGCAGGGCGCCCTTGACCTGCGGGTCGGCGCCCCACTTGAGGGCCAGCTCGGTACCGAAGGACCAGCCCAGCAGCCAGGGGTCGGGCAGACCCTCGAACTCGGTGAACTCGATGGCGGCGAGGACGTCGTGCTTCTCGGTCTCACCCCCGCCGAACTCGCCCTGGCTGGTGCCGTGCCGCGAACTGGTACCGCGGGTGTTGAAGCGCAGCACCGCGACGTCGGCCAGCGCGGGCAGCCGGAACGAGGCCTTGCGCAGGACGTGGCTGTCCATCATGCCCTCGGCGGTGGGCAGCGGGTGCAGGCACACCAGGGTGGCCTTCGGGTCGCGTCCCTCCGGCAGGGCCAGCTCGCCGACCAGCTCCAGGCCGTCGGCGGTGTGCAGGGTGATGGGTCGTCGCACGGCGGGCAGCACCGTGGTGGCTCGGATCTCCATGGCTCCTCGTGTCCGGGTTCGGTGACCGTGGGCTCAGTATCGGGGGAGTCGGGGAGCGCGGTGGGAGCGCCTGTCCCAGCAGGAGGAGTGCCAGTGGCGCCGGTCGCCGCCGTCGCCGTAGGGGCGCCAGGCCACGACGTGGGCCATGCCCACGGGGATCTCCTGGGCGCAGCCGGGACAGCGGTAGACCTTGGTGGCCGAGGCGCCCGGGATACGGCGCGTCACCCACTCCCCGTCGGGACCCGTCTCGCGGCGCTGTCCTCCCGTGATGCGCAGCACGAGGGAGTCCTCGTCGTCGGGGGCACGACCGGGGGCGTTACGGCCCCGGCCGGACTTGCGGCGGGGGGAGTTACGGCGCGGGCTCACACCCCCAGGGTAGAAGAGGAGCGGCAGTGGCCGCCGCCACACATGTGACGGCGGCCGTGACGGGTGGAGCTCACGGGGCAGGCGGCGAAGCCGAGCCCCGAAGCGAGCGCCGTCTACCCCTGGCAGGCGCAGCCGCCGCCGTGCCCCCCGCCCTCCTCGGTGTCGGGCAGCCGGTCCATCAGCAGCGGTGCGGGCACCGAGACGGTGGTCAGGCTGTACTCGCCCATCGCGACCAGGGTGGTGACCACGGACTCGGCGCCGCGCTCCTCCAGGAGCTCGGTCGGGCCCTTGGGGTAGCCGCAGCCGAACCTCATGGCGGTGTCGACGTCCTTGGCGGAGGCGTACCCGTCGCCGATCATGCGCATGGCGTCGTCGATCTGCGGGGCGAGGAGCATCTCGCCCAGGTCCAGGGTCTCCTCCTCACGGACCATCTCCGCGTAGCGTCCCGTGGGCCGGGGCTCGGGCTCCTCGTCGGCGCCCGCGTAGAAGCCCTGGCCGGACTTGCGGCCCAGACGGCCCGCGGCGACCATGCGGCGCATCAGCGGCGAGGCGGCGTAGCGCGGGTCGCGGTACTCCTCCCACAGCACGTCCATGACGGCCAGGCAGACGTCCAGGCCGACCAGGTCGGCGAGGGTCAGCGGGCCCATGGGCAGACCGGCCGCCTTCTGGGCGGCGGCGTCGATCTCCTCGCGGGTGGCGACCCCGCGCTCGTAGAGGCGGACCGCGTCGTTGATGTAGGGCACCAGCAGGGCGTTGGCCACGAACCCGGCACGGTCGCCGGCCGTCACGGGGGTCTTGCCGATGCGCTTGGCGACCTCCGAGACCAGGTCGACGGTCTCGTCGCTGGTGGAGACCGTGGTGATGACCTCGACCAGCTTCATGACCGGGGCCGGGTTGAAGAAGTGCAGACCCACGACCTTGTCCGGACGGCCGGTGAGCGCGGCGATCTCGGTGACCGACAGCGACGACGTGTTGGTGGCCAGGATCGTGCCGGGCGGGCAGATCCGGTCCAGGTCGCTGAAGACGTCCTTCTTGATGTCCATCCGCTCGGGGACGGCCTCCACGACGAAGTCCGCGTCGGCGAGGTCCTCGCGCGAGGTGGTGAACGTCAGCCGGGCGTCGATCCCGGTGCGTTCCTCTTCGGTGAGCTTGCCCTTGCTGACCGCCCGTGAGAGGGACTTGTCCACGTGGGCGCGGCCGCGGTCGACGGCGGCCTGGTCGATCTCGACCCCGATGACGTTGAACCCCGCGCGTGCGAACACCTCAGCGATACCCGCGCCCATCGCGCCGAGTCCAACGACACCGACCTTGTCAAATTCCTGCACCATACGCCCAGAGTACGGGCCCCCGCGTCCCCGACCGCGCACGGGATGCCCCGGCGGGACACTCGGTGCCGCTGACGCACCGTCGGCGGGACCGCCGCACCGCGCCCCGGCGCGGCGGTCCCGCCCTTCGCCCTCGTCGGAGAGCCGCCGCCCTCAGCAGTCCACGAGCTCGGGGGACTGGTTCAGCAGCTGGGCCCTCGGGGAGGTGAACTCCGCGTGGGCGGCCTCCGCGCCGGGCGCGAACAGCGCCACGCGGTGGCAGTTCTGGAAGGCCAGGCGCAGGCCGAAGTGCCGCTCCACCGCGCCGCGCATGGCGTCGCTGGCGAGCAGGCGCAGCAGCTGGCCCCTCTCCTTCTCACCGGGCGGGGGCACCTCGTTGGCCTCGAAGCCGGACTCGGCGCTGCGGGCGCCGTCGGCCAGACCGCTGACCACCTCCCAGGCGTAGGGCAGGGAGTCCTTGATGCAGGCGATGAAGTCGGCGTCGTCGACCGGGCCGCGCTGCGCCTTCTCCAACAGGTCCGATGAGACCGTCAGCGACATGGATGTCCCTTCGTCGTTACGACAGAGCGGTTCGTCCGCGCCTGTCCTCTGGCGACGTTAGAGGTCCGTCGGCACCCAGTCACGGGGCGTGAAGGACACAACTGCCTTCCCTCGGGGGTACACGGATGTGGATACGGTTGTCATTGCCGACTGGGTGCGCGGGGGTTACGCGGACCGCGCCCCGTACACCGCCCGGAGGCGGTAACGTGGCCTCTCGTGCGTCTCGTCATCGCTCGGTGCAGCGTCGACTACGTCGGCCGTCTCACCGCCCACCTGCCCATGGCTCCCCGCCTGATCCTGATCAAGGCCGACGGGAGTGTGTCCATCCACGCCGACGACCGGGCGTTCAAGCCGCTGAACTGGATGAACCCGCCCTGCAAGCTGCGCGAGGAGACCGCCGAGGACGGCCCCGACGTGTGGACGGTCACGCACGGCAAGTCCGGTGAGAAGCTGGTGCTGACCGTCGAGGAGGTCATGCACGACTCCTCGCACGAGCTGGGCAAGGACCCCGGCCTGCAGAAGGACGGCGTCGAGGCCCACCTCCAGGAGCTCCTGGCCGAGCACATCACCACCCTCGGCGAGGGCTACACCCTCATCCGCCGCGAGTACCCGACGGCGATCGGCCCGGTCGACATCCTGTGCCGGGACGGCGAGAACGCCACCGTGGCGGTGGAGCTCAAGCGGCGCGGGGACATCGACGGCGTCGAACAGCTCACCCGCTACCTGGAGCTGCTCAACCGGGACCCGCAGCTGGCACCGGTGCGCGGCGTGTTCGCCGCCCAGGAGATCAAGCCGCAGGCCCGCGTCCTCGCCGAGGACCGCGGCATCGCCTGCGTGGTGCTGGACTACGACGAACTGCGCGGTATCGAGCCGGACGTCCTGCGCCTGTTCTGAGGCCCCGCCCCTGCGCGGCCCGCCCGCACCCCCTACTTCCGTCGGGGCCGGGTCCTCCGGGCGGAGAGGCGGACGCATCCCGGCGGCCGATGCCCGGACGGACGCCGTCGCGGGAGGGCCGGTGCCATGAGCGAGACGGCGATCGAGGTGGCGGGGCTCCGCAAGAGGTACGGCGACGACGAGGCCGTCGCCGGTGTCGACCTGACCGTTGCGCGCGGCGAGGTCCTCTCCCTCCTCGGCCCCAACGGCGCGGGCAAGGCCACCACCGTCGAGATCCTGGAGGGCTTCCGGCACCGCGACGGCGGCACCGTCCGGGTGCTGGGCGAGGACCCCGGCACGGCCGGGCGCCGGTGGCGCTCCCGCATCGGCGTGGTCTGGCAGTGCGAGGCCCTGACCCCGCGGCTGACCGTGCGCGCGGTGGTCCGCCACTTCGCGGGCTACTACCCCCGGCCCCGCGACCCCGACGCCGTGGTCGGCATGGTCGGCCTCGGCGAGAGGGCCGGCGCGCGGGTCGCCTCCCTGTCCGGCGGCCAGCGCCGCCGCCTGGACGTGGCCCTCGGCATCGTCGGCCGGCCCGAGCTGCTGTTCCTGGACGAGCCCACCACCGGGTTCGACCCCCGGGCCCGGCGCGACTTCTGGTCGCTGGTCGGCGGCCTGGCCCGGGGCGGCGCCACCGTCGTCCTGACCACCCACCACCTGGAGGAGGCCGAGGCGCTCGCCGACCGCGTGTGCGTGCTCGCGCGCGGCAGGGTCCGCGCCCTGGGAACCCCCTCCACCCTGGGCGGGCGGGCCTCGGCCCGGGCGACCGTCGGCTGGAGCGCGGACGGGCGGCGCCGCGAGGTCCGCACCGACGAGCCCACACGGCTGGTGGGCGAGCTGGCCACCCTGTTCTCCGGCGAGGTACCGGAACTGAGCGTGCACCGCCCCACGCTGGAGGAGGTCTACCTGGACCTGATCGGCGAGGCGGGCCGCGAACGCGGCGGTGGACCCGGTCTCCCCGACGCCCCCGGCGGACGCCGTGCCGGAACGGAGGTCACCGCGTGAGCATCCGCGCGGAAGGCCCCTCCCCGGCCGACCGACCGCCCGGGGCACTGCGCGTCGGGCTGTCCCGGGGCCTGCTGGAGATCCGCGAGTTCGCCCACGCGTGGAAGAGCGTGATCCTCACCTTCTCCCTCCCCGCGCTGGTCCTCGCCATGCTCTCCTCGCTCCTCGACGGCGTGTTCGCGGGCACGTCCGCCGTGGACCACTACCTCCCCGGCCTGATCGCGATGGGCCTGATGTCGGTCAGCTTCCAGAACCTGGGCCTGTCCATCGCCCAGGAGCGCGACACCGGCGGCCTGCGCCGCCTGCGCGGCACCCCGATGCCGCCGACCGCCTACTTCGTGGGCAAGACGGTGCTGGTGATGTTCCTGGCCCTGGGCCAGGTGGCCCTGCTGCTGGGCGTGGCCCGCCTGGCCTTCGGCGCGCGGCTGCCCGCCGACCCGGCCGCCTGGGCGACGCTCGGGTGGGTACTCCTCCTCGGCACCGCCTCCTGCTCCCTGCTGGGGATCGCGGTCAGTTCCCTGGTCCGCGATTCCCGCTCCGCCTCCGGCATCGTGATCGCGCCGTTCCTCGTCCTGCGGTTCACGTCGGGGATCTTCGTGCCCGTCGCGGTCCTGCCCGGGTGGGTGGTCGACGCCGCCTCGCTCTTCCCGCTGCTGTGGATGGCGCAGGGCCTGCGCGCCGCGTTCCTCCCCGCCGGCGCGGCCGCCCTCGAACCCGGCGGGGCGTGGAACCCGCCCTCGGTGGCGCTCGCGCTCGGCGTGTGGTGCGTGGTGGGCCTGGCGCTGGTACTCCTGACGTTCCGGTGGAAGGCGGGCAAGGACGGGTGAGCCGACGCGCGGACCGGCTCCCCGGCCCCTCCCCCGGGGCTCCCGCACCCGGGGTTCCCGCCCCGGAGTTCAGGGCCGTTTCAGGGATCGTCCGGATGTGGCGCACCGCACCGGGCGGAAGAATGGGCATATGGTGGAACCGATGAGCGAAGTGAATCCCCCCGAGCACGGTCGGATGCGCGCCTCCGACGCCGACCGTGACTCCGTCGCGCACCGGCTGCGCGAGGCCCTCGCCGAGGGGAGGCTGGACCCGGACGAGCACAGCGAACGCCTGGACGCCGTCTACCGGGCCAAGACCATCGGCGAGCTCGTCCCCCTCACCGAGGACCTCCCCGCGGAGAACGGCTCCACCGCCTCCGTCGCGCCCACCGACTTCCGCTCGCCCCGCCCGGTCTACGGCGGCGGACGGATCGTGAACCAGCAGCCCACCAGCCAGAGCGCGATCGCCCTGCTGGGCGGCGCCGACCGCTCGGGCAGCTGGGTCGTGCCCGGGACCTTCGTCTCCTTCGCGGTGATGGGCGGGATCGAGCTGGACCTGCGCGAGGCCCGGTTCACCCAGCGCGAGACCACCATCTGGGTCTGCACCGTCATGGGCGGGGTGGGCGTCATCGTGCCCGACGACGTGCAGGTGCGGGTACACGGGTTGCCGCTCATGGGCGGCTTCGGCATCTCCGAGAACACTCCCAGCGTGGTGGACCCGGACGCGCCGGTCGTGCACATCCGTGGCCTCGCCGTGATGGGCGGGGTGGGCGTCGAGTACAAGCCGCGCAAGCACCAGGACGGAATCGAGGAGTAGGGGCGGCCTCCCGCCCCGCCGGAGCGCGTCCAGCGGGCGCGCCGTGAGACGTTCTGCTCTGTCGGAGCCGTCCATCGAACCACAGTGGCTTCCCATACGTAAGGTCTGTGGCTGATTGTGGCAATTGTGGCCACTGGTCCTTGCCGTCGGAACCCTTCTGATGTCAGGCTGCAGCGGTACTTCGCCTACTCGAGGTGTTCATCCCCCAACACCGCGGAGCGGTGGACCCCCCGTACTTTCGGAGGAAGATCGTTGCGTCCCACACATGAAGGGGCCTCGCCGCGCGCGGCGGCCCCGGCCTTCCGGCGCCGCGCCGCCACTGCCGGCGCCGCCGCCGTCCTGATGGCCGTCGGCACCCTGGCGGCCTCCCCGGCGCACGCCGAGCCCGGACCGCCGGACCACTCCCGCGCCCCCGAGCACGCGGGCAAGCCCGCCAAGCCCGGCAAGCCCGGCAAGGATCTGCCCCTGTCGGAGCGGGTGACCGCCGAGGCCATCCGGGAGCACCTGGAGAACCTCGACACCATCGCCGAGTACAACGGAGGCAACCGGGCCACGAACACCCCGGGCTACGACGTCGCCGCCCTGTACATCGAGGACCAGCTGGAGCGCGCCGGGTACGAGCCCTACCGGCACGAGTACGAGTACGAGCTCTGGCGGGAGCAGTCCCCCTCGGTCCTGGCCCAGACGGCGCCGGAGGAGGTCGTCTACGAGTCCGACACCGACTACGTGACCATGAGCTACTCCGGCGCGGGCGACGTGACCGCCCCCGCCGTGGCCGTCAGCCCCGACAGCACCGCGAGCGCCTGCTCCGCCGACGACTTCGCGGACTTCCCCGAGGGCGCCATCGCGATCACCATGCGCGGCAGCTGCCCGTTCGCGGACAAGGTCCAAAACGCCGCCGACGCGGGGGCCTCGGCCGCCCTGGTGGTCAACAGCGCCGACGAGGCCTTCCTCGGCACCGTGAGCGAGCTCTCCGACATCCCCGCGGTGGGGGTCTCCGGGGCGGTGGGCGCCGACCTGCTGGCCGCCGAGGGCCTGGAGCTGCGGGTGAAGGTGGACGCCTCGGTCAGCAACGAGACCTCCTTCAGCGTCCTCGCCGAGACCCCGGGCGGCCGGGAGGACAACGTGGTCATGGTGGGCGGCCACCTCGACAGCGTCGCGGAGGGCCCCGGCATCAACGACAACGGCAGCGGCTCGGCGTTCGTGCTGGAGACCGCCATCCAGCTGGCGAAGCAGGCGGACCCGGAGAACAAGGTCCGCTTCGCCTTCTGGGGCACCGAGGAGGAGGGTCTGGTCGGCTCCACCCGCTACGTGGAGGACCTGTCCGCGGAGCAGGTCGACGACCTCGCCCTCTACCTCAACTTCGACATGATCGGCTCGCACAACTACGCCCGGTTCGTCCTGGACGGCCGGATGGAGCTGCCCGGGTCCGTCCAGGCGCCCTCCGGTTCCGGCGCGATCTCGAAGGTCTTCGAGGACTACTTCGCCTCCCAGGACCAGGTCAGCGAGCCCGGCGTGCTGAGCGGGCGCAGCGACTACCAGGCGTTCATGGAGGCGGGCATCCCGTCCGGCGGCCTGTTCAGCGGCGCCGACGGGGTCAAGACCGAGGAGCAGGTCGAGTGGTACGGCGGTACCGCGGGCGAGCAGTTCGACCCGTACTACCACACCGCCGAGGACACCCTGGACAAGATCAACTGGGACTCGGTGGCCGACCTGTCGGCCGCCGGTGCGCACGGCGTGGAGTTCTTCGCCGAGAGCACCCTGCCGGTGAACGGTGTGCTGCGCTACTCCGCGGCCAGGACCGAGTTCCCCCAGGTGGGCGACGCCTGGCGCATGTAGTCCGCGCCTTCTCCCGCGCGAGACCGACCGCACGGCCCTGAGGGCGGGGCGGGCGGCGTGAACCCCCCGGTTCCACGCCGCCCGCCCCTTGCGGTGTCTCCCCCTCCACGACCGCCCGGGTGGCCCCCTCTGCCCACTCGGAAGTCCGTGTGCGAACACCGCCGGAAACTACTTTGCGTAGCCCCCTGAACCCTTAATGTATCAGTGAGCTGCATCACTTTCACCCCCTGCTACAGAACAATCATCCTCGGCCATGGCCGTCACGCCGGTCCCATGCCCCGCAGCACACCCTCCGCAACGCCTGGGGACGGGCCCCGCCCTCACTCCCTCCCGACCTCCGGAGGATCACCGCGCAGGCGGGTGTTCTCCTCCTCCAGCTCCAGGATCCGGCCGATCCCGGCGAGGTTCACGCCCTGGGCCGCCAGCTCGGCCACCCGACGCAGCCGGGCGATGTCGTCATCGCTGTACATCCGTGTGCCGCCGTCCGTACGCGCCGGCGCGACCAGCCCCCGCTCCTCGTAGGAGCGCAGACTCTGCGGCGCGATGCCCGCCAACTCCGCCGCCACGGAGATCGTGTAGAGGCCCCGCGCGGAACCCGACCGGGTTTTCGCCATGAGCGGCATCCCTCCTCTGCGCATGTCGCGCGGCCGCGGCCGTGTGCGCCCCCGGCTGACGAAACCTTTATCCGACACTGTTGTTTATCTCCTCAAGCATGAGGTATAAAACTTGCGTCACCTCGCATCAGGTTTTGTGGTACGAGCAGAGGAGGTATCCATGATGCTGATGCGCACCGACCCCTTCCGCGACATCGACCGCCTCACCGAGCGGATCCTGGGCTCCGCCGGCCGACCGGCCACGATGCCCATCGACGCCTACCGCGACGGGGACGTCTTCATCGTCTGCTTCGACCTGCCCGGGGTACGCGCCGACTCCATCGACCTGGAGGTCGAGCGCAACGTGCTGACCGTGACCGCCGAGCGGCCCGACACCGTGCGCGACCGCGAATCGGTGGTGGTCGCCGAGCGGCCCACCGGCACCTTCTCCCGGCAGCTGTTCCTCGGGGAGACGCTGCAGACGGACGACATCCGGGCGGAGTACGCCGACGGTGTCCTGACACTGCGCATCCCGGTCGCCGAGCAGGCCAAGCCCCGCAAGATCAGCGTCAGCCAGGGCGAGGGCCGGCCGCAGAGCATCAGCGCCTGAGCAGCCGCGGCAGGTCCGGGGCGGGCCCCGGACCTGCCGCGGCCCCACACGGCCGAACCCGTGTCCCGTCGATCAGGAAGTAGTGATTCGATGCCCTCCATCCTGCGCAGAACCCGTGCGGTAGCCGAGCACATCCAGCGCCAGAGCGGCGGGGAGGCGACGCATCTGGCGTGCGTCCGCTTCTTCCACGCGCTCCGGGCCTACGAGAACGCCTGGGGGAGCACCCCCGACCGCCTCCGCCTGGCCCTGGAGGAGCTCAGGCGCGCCACCACCAACCTCACCGGCGATCCCGACACCTTCCGCCGGGCGTGCCGGGACCCCCGCCACCGGGGTGTGCCGCAGAGCCTCGACGAGCCCCTCGCCGAGGAGCTGCGGGCGTTCCTGTCGGTCCCCGCCTGACCGCCCCTCCGGGCCGTGGGGACGCCCGTGCGCCCCGGGGGGCGCCGGCCCCGCTCCCCTAGGGTTGGGGCATGAGCAAACGGGACACCGACAAGCCGGTCGTGCTGTCGAAGATCTACACGCGTACCGGCGACGCCGGTACGACGGCGCTCGGCGACATGAGCCGAACCAGCAAGAACGACACGCGCCTGGTCGGATACGCCGACACCGAGGAGGCCAACGCCGCCATCGGAACCGCCCTGGCCATGGGCGAGCTGCCCGACGACGTCCGGACCCTGCTCGGCCGCGTCCAGAACGAGCTGTTCGACCTGGGCGCCGACCTGTCCACGCCGATCGTGCCCGATCCGGAGTTTCCTCCACTGCGGGTCGGGCCCGAGTACGTCGCCCGCCTGGAGGAGGACTGCGACGCCTACAACGCCGACCTGCCCACACTGCGCAGCTTCATCCTGCCCGGGGGCTCCCCCACCGTGGCGCTCATGCACACGGCCCGGATCGTGGTCCGACGGGCCGAGCGCAGCGTGTGGGCGGCCGTCGAGGAACACGGCGAGACGGTCAACCCGCTCACCGCCCAGTACCTCAACCGGCTCTCCGACCTGCTGTTCATCCTCGGCCGGTACGTGGCCGGGGAGGGTGACGAGGTCCTCTGGAAGCCGGGGGGAGAACGCTAGCCCGCCGCCTCGCGAGAAGGGGCCCGCCTCCGCGGAGGCGGGCCCCTTCTCGGTGTCCCCCTCCCCCACCGGCCCGAGTTCGGCTCCCCCACCTGCGAGGACGAAGAACGTTCGGAAAAGGACGTGTCGCCCGTAAAAACAGGGTTATGGGTTCGTTACAGGGATCTCCGACCAAGGAAGGGGACGCACATGACCACCGGAGCCAGACCGGGGGCCGTCACGGCGGTCCTCGCCCTGCTGATCCTGATCGCCCTCTACCAGATCGGCATGAGCCTGGTGGCCCTCGCCGGAGCCGTCGCCATGGAGACCGTCGGCTTCGTCGCCGAGGGCGCCCAGGTACCCACCTGGGCCGTGCTGACCGCCGCGGCCATCGGGCTGGTGTACGGTGCGGCGGCCGCCGTCCTGGGCGTCATGGTCGCCCGGAACCGCCCCCGCGCGCGGGCGGCGGTGGTCGCGGTCAACTTCGGCTACGCCGCCCTCATCCTCGCGCTGCTGTTCACCCCGGTCAGCGCCTTCCCCGAGATCGTCACGGCGGCCCTCGCCCTGACCGTGGCGAGCCTGGCCGACTCCGAGAGCGCCAAGGAGTACTTCTCCGGCACGCTCCCGGCCGACCGTGCCCGTCCAAGGGTCGGCTGACCGCCCCGAACCGCGCCCGGCCCGCCACCCCTCCCGCGGGCCGGGCGCGCCCCGCACCCAGGACGCACGGCGCCTCAGCACTCGGGCGGGAAGTCCTCACGGGGGGCGAACTCCGCCTCCGAGGCGCCCTGGGCCCTGGTGTACACGCCCTCGTCGCCGGCCAGCGCCCCGGTCGTGAACACGACCGTGCCGATGTCGTACTCGGTCTCCTCGCCCGGTCCGGCCTCCCCGGACCCCACCCCGACCACGTACTCCTCCCGCTCGGAGAGGGGGACCAGGCGGTAGACCTGGTCGCCGTGGTCGTCGGTGATCCGCCAGTCGTCCCCGGGGGCGGCCAGGTCGACCTCCATCCGGTGCCCGTCGAACTCACGGGTGGCGGTCAGGTGGATCCGCTGGCCCCCGCCGACCAGGTCGATCCGCCGGGGCGCGGCGTCGCCGCACCAGGCCACGACCAGGACGGGGAACTGGTGCCGGGCGGTGAAGTGGCCCGTGGCCACCGCGCCGACGTGGCCGCCCGTCGGCAGGCAGGCGGCGAGCAGGGGGACCAGGAGCGCGAGTGCGAGGGAGCCGAGGAGCCGGGAGCGCCGGAAGGCGAGCATGGAACCGCATCCTGCCGTGTCCGAGGCCCCAGCGGAAGGGGCCCCGTTCCTACTGGAGGTCGTCGAGTTCGCGTTCGAGGGCCTCGACCTTGCCGTGCAGGGCGTCGGTGACGCCCTCGCGGATGTCGGCCTTGAGGGTGAGGCTCACCCGGGGGGCGCCCTCCCCCGCGGCCTCCACGGCACGCCGGACCACGTCCATGACCTCGTCCCACTCACCCTCGACGGTGGTGAACATGGCCGAGGTCTCGTTGGGCAGGCCGCTCTCCCGGACCACCTTCACGGCACGGGCGACGGCGGGGGCGACGGACTCACCGGCACCGAGGGGCGAGACGGAGAAGGCGACGATCATGCGGCCATGCTAGGCGAGGGGGGGTACCGCCGTGAAGCACCGACACGGCCTCAGCCCTCCCAGTGGGTCCCCGGCGGCATCGACTCCAGCCAGGACAGGAAACCGGTCAGGGTGCCCTCGTTCATGGCGATCTCGTACGACGGCTCCCGGGGGTCGGAGCCGTCGGCGCGGAGCCAGCCGACCCGGAGCACGGTGAGGTCGACCGGCAGGTCCTCCCCCTCCTCGGGGGCGCGCCGCCCCACAACGACGAGACCGCGGCGCGACAGCCTCGCTGTCGGCCGCGGTCTGAGGGAGAAGATGGGGAACCAGGCCAGGTTCTCCGTGCCGTACCGGCCGAAACCGATACGCCAGGAGCCCCGGCGGCCCCGTACCCCGACGGAGCGCAGGTAGCACTCCACCGCACCCCCGCGCCGTACGAGGATCCAGCGGCGCAGGGTGACGGCGAGTACCAGCGCCAGGAGGGCGAGGAGCAGGACGTAGAACACCCACTGCGCGGACTCCAACCACGGTGTGCCAGGCAGCAGCCGTTCCATGCCCACTACTCGTTCCGCCGTCCCGGTACGCTAGGCGACTTCCTCGCCAGCAGCGCGCAGGCGGCTGCTCGCACGGCCCAGGGCGTCGGTGTCGCCGGAGTCGGCCGCGTTCTTCAGCGCCGTGCGCGCACGGTCCACATCGATGTCCTCGGCGAGCTCGGCCGTCTCGGCGAGGATGGAGACCCGGCCATCACCCGAGATCGAGACGAACCCGCCGTGGGCGGCGGCCCGGACCTCTCCGGTCTCCCGCGCGCCCAGCACACGAACGACGGCGTCGTGGGCCAGCAGCGACAGCACCGGGACGTGCCCGGGCTGGATGCCGATCTCACCCTCGACGGTCTTCGCGATGATCATGTCGCCCTCGCCCGCCCAAATCTCACGTTCGGGCGAGACGATCTCGACGAAAAGCTTCTTCGACACTGCCACAAACTCCTCGGCTAGTGGGCGGGTTCGGCCGGGTCGGCGCCAACGCGTTACACGTCGGCGCCGACCCGGCCCGAGAAACCCCTAACCCTGCAGCTGCTTGGCCTTCTCGACGGCCATGTCGATGTTGCCGACGTCGAGGAACGCCTGCTCGGGCAGGTGGTCGTACTCACCGTCGCACAGGCCCTTGAAGGAGGCGATGGTCTCCTCCAGGGGCACGAACACGCCCGGGTTGCCGGTGAACTTCTCGGCCACGAACATGTTCTGCGACAGGAAGCGCTCGATCCGGCGGGCCCGGTTGACGACGATCTTGTCCTCCTCGGACAGCTCGTCCATACCGAGGATCGCGATCTGGTCCTGCAGGTCGTTGTTGCGCTGCAGGATCTCCTTGACGCGCTGGGCCACCTGGTAGTGCTCGTCGCCCACGTACTGCGGGTCGAGGATGCGCGAGGTGGAGGTCAGCGGGTCGACCGCCGGGTAGATGCCCTTCTGCGAGATCGGGCGGGAGAGCTCGGTCGTCGCGTCCAGGTGGGCGAAGGTGGTCGCCGGAGCCGGGTCGGTGTAGTCGTCCGCGGGCACGTAGATCGCCTGCATCGAGGTGATCGAGTGGCCGCGGGTCGAGGTGATCCGCTCCTGCAGCTGGCCCATCTCGTCCGCCAGGTTGGGCTGGTAGCCCACGGCCGAGGGCATACGGCCCAGCAGCGTGGAGACCTCCATACCCGCCTGGGTGAAACGGAAGATGTTGTCGATGAACAGCAGCACGTCCTGCTTCTGGACGTCGCGGAAGTACTCCGCCATCGTCAGAGCGGACAGGGCCACGCGCAGACGGGTGCCCGGGGGCTCGTCCATCTGGCCGAAGACGAGCGCGGTGTCCGGGAGGACCCCCATCTCGTCCATCTCCAGGAAGAGGTCCGTACCCTCACGGGTGCGCTCACCGACACCGGCGAACACGGACACACCACCGAAGTTGCGGGCGATACGGGTGATCATCTCCTGGATGAGCACCGTCTTGCCCACACCGGCGCCGCCGAACAGGCCGATCTTCCCGCCGCGCACGTACGGCGTGAGCAGGTCGATGACCTTGATGCCCGTGACCATCATCTCGGTCTTGGACTCGAGCTGGTCGAAGGCCGGGGCCTTGCGGTGGATCGGCCAGCGCTCGGTGACGTTCAGCTCCGAGGTCGGCACGTCCAGGGAGTCGCCCAGGGTGTTGAACACGTGGCCCTTGACGATGTCGCCGACGGGCACGCTGATGGGCTCACCGGTGTCGCGGACCTCGGCGCCGCGGACGAGGCCGTCCTGAGGGGCGAGGGAGATCGCGCGCACCAGGTTGTCACCCAGGTGCTGGGCGACCTCCAGGGTGATGACCTTGGTCTTGCCACCGATCGTCACGTCGGTGTGCAGGGCGTTGTAGATGGCAGGCAGGGAGCCGACGGGGAACTCCACGTCGACGACCGGGCCGGTGACCCGGGCGATCCGGCCGGTGGCGGTGCCAGCCCCGGCCGTCCCTTCAACAGTCGCAGTCACTTTTGTTACTCACTTCCCGCGCTGGCAGCAGCGAGCGCGTCGGCACCGCCGACAATCTCACTGAGTTCGTTGGTGATCTCGGCCTGGCGCGCCTGGTTGGCCAGGCGGGTCAGGTTCTTGGCGAGTTCCTCGGCGTTGTCGGTGGCGGCCTTCATGGCCGCACGACGGGACGCCTGCTGGGAGGCCGACGACTCGAGGAGTGCGAAGAAGATGCGGTTGATGACGTACTGCGGAAGCAGGCGGTCCAACGCCTCCTCAGCGGACGGCTCGAACTCGTACAGGGGCAGGACCTCGTCGGTCGGCTCGGTCTCCAGGGGCAGCACGCGCGTGGCGACGGCCTTCTGGGTCAGCATCGAGACGAATTCGGTCGAGACCACGTAGATCTCGTCCACCCCGCCGTCGGCGGAGTCCTCGGAGAACCTCTCCATGAGGGCCCCGCCCATCTCCTGGGCGTGCGCGTAGGTCGGGCGCTCGGTCATGCCCTCCCACTGCGCCTCGAGCGGGCGGTCGCGGAACTTGTAGAAGCCCACGCCCTTGCGGCCCACCATGTAGGTGAGGACCTCCTTGCCCTCCTCCCGGAGGAGCTTGGTCAGGGAGTCCGTCTCCTTGAGCACGTTGGACGAGAAGGCACCCGCCAGACCCTTGTCGCTGGTGATGACCAGGACTGCCGCGCGGGTCGGGTTCTCGGCCTCGGTCAGCAGCGGGTGGTCGGTCACCCTGCTGGCCAGGGCCGAGACGGCCCGCTCGATCTCCCGCGCGTAGGGCCCAGCAGCCTCCGCCGCCCGCTGCGCCTTGGTGATGCGCGTCGTGGCGATCAGTTCCATCGCACGGGTGATCTTCGCCATCGACTTGGTCGAGCGGATCCTCCGGCGATAGACGCGAAGCTGTGCACCCATCGGCTACTTCTTCCCGGTCTTGGCGACCTTGACCTTCTCCTGGCCGACCTCGTCCTCACCGAGCGCCTCGGCCTCGGCCTCGGTGCCCAGCATGGTTCCGGCAGAGGTCTGGAAGCCCTGCTTGAACTTCTCGACGGCGCTCTCGAGGTTCTGCTCGGTCTCCGACTCGAACTTGCCGCTCTCGCGGATCGTGTCGAGGATGCCGGCGTGCTCCCGGGAGAGGTAGTCCAGGAAGTCCTCCTCGAAGCGGCGCACGTCCTCGACGGGCACGTCGTCGAGACGGCCGGTGTTGCCCGCCCAGATGGAGACGACGGTCTTCTCCATGGAGAACGGCGAGTACTGGTTCTGCTTGAGCAGCTCCATCATGCGCTCACCGCGGCTCAGCTGCTGCTTGGAGACGGCGTCCAGGTCCGATCCGAAGGCGGAGAACGCCTCCAGCTCGCGGTACTGGGCCAGGCTCAGGCGGAGGCTGCCGGAGACCTTCTTGGTCGCCTTGGTCTGCGCGGCGCCACCGACACGGGAGACCGACACACCGACGTCGATGGCCGGGCGCTGGCCCTGGTTGAACAGGTCCGAGTCCAGGAAGACCTGGCCGTCGGTGATGGAGATGACGTTGGTGGGGATGTACGCCGAGACGTCGCCCGCCTTGGTCTCGATGATCGGAAGGGCGGTCATCGATCCCGCGCCCAGCTCGTCGGAGAGCTTGGCGCAGCGCTCCAGCAGCCGGGAGTGGAGGTAGAAGACGTCACCGGGGTAGGCCTCACGGCCCGGCGGGCGGCGCAGCAGCAGCGACACCGCACGGTAGGCCTCGGCCTGCTTGGTGAGGTCGTCGAAGACGACGAGGACGTGCTTGCCCTCGTACATCCAGTGCTGGCCGATGGCCGAACCGGTGTAGGGGGCCAGGTACTTGAAGCCCGCCGGGTCGGACGCCGGAGAGGCGACGATGGTGGTGTACTCCATCGCCCCGGCCTCTTCGAGGGCGCCACGCACACCGGCGATGGTCGAGCCCTTCTGGCCGATGGCGACGTAGATGCAGCGCACCTGCTTGTCGGGGTCGCCCGTCTCCCAGTTGGCCTTCTGGTTGATGATCGCGTCGATGCCGACGGCGGTCTTGCCCGTCTGCCGGTCGCCGATGAGCAGCTGGCGCTGCCCGCGGCCGACCGGGGTCATCGTGTCGATCGCCTTGATACCGGTCTGGAGCGGCTCGCCGACGGGCTGGCGCTCCATCACGGTCGCGGCCTGCGCCTCAAGGTCGCGGCGCTCGGTCGTCTCGATCTCGCCCTTGCCGTCGATGGGGTTGCCCAGGGGGTCCACCACGCGGCCGAGGAAGTTGTCGCCCACCGGCACCGAGAGGACCTGGCCGGTGCGGCGCACCTTCTGGCCCTCCTCGATGCTGGTGAAGTCGCCCAGCACGACGACACCGATCTCACCGATCTCGAGGTTCTGGGCCAGGCCCAGGGTGCCGTCCTCGAACTGCAGCAGCTCGTTCGCCATCGCCGAGGGAAGGCCACCGACGCGGGCGATGCCGTCACCGGAGTAGGTGACGGTACCGACCTCTTCCGCGCGGGTGGCTTCAGGCTCGTACGACTGGACGAAGCGCTGTAGCGCGTCCCGGATCTCGTCCGGCCGGATCGTCAGCTCCGCCATCTCTACGTTGTCCTTGCTCTCAAATGGCGCCGGGCTGGCGCCGTGCGTGCTTGCCTTGCGTTCTTTCAGCCGGCCAGGCGGCGCTGGACCTCGGCGATACGCCCGGCGATGGTCCCGTCGATGACCTCGTCACCCACCTGGATGGACAGGCCACCGACGACCTCGGGGGCGACCTCGATGTTCAGGTGGATGTCGCGGCCGTAGGCGCGCGAGAGCGCGGCCCCGAGCCGGGACTGCTGGTTCTCGCTCAGGGCGACGGCGCTGCGGACGACGGCGACGTAGCGCTTGGCGCGCTCGGCGACGATCTGTCCGAAGTTCTCCAGCGCCTGCTCCAGCGTACGGCCCCTCGGACGGGTGACCGCTTGGCCGACCAGGGTCAGCGTCGCGGGGTTGACCTTGTCCGAGAGCAGGCTCTCCACGAGGGAGAGACGCAGCTCGGGGGCCGCCCCGTCACGGGTGAGGGCTTCGCGCAGGTCGGGCTGGGAGGCGACGATCCGCTGGAAGCGGAACAGTTCGTCCTCCAGCTCGCCCAGACCCGAGGCGCTCTGGAGCGGGGCGACGGTCGCGTAGACCGCCATCCTCTCCAGGGCGTCCATGAGGTCGCGCGCGGTCGACCACTTGGCCGAGACCACGTCGCCGGCCACCATGACGGCCGACGGAGACACCCTGTTCTCCAGCAGCTCTCCGACCAGCGTGGTCTTGCTCTCCACCGGGTTCGCCTGGTCGGCGAGCCACCGGCGCAGGGAGTGCTCGCTGCCGAGGAGGGCAAGGACCTCGAAGAGCTCCTTGCCCAGCGAGGCGCCGCTCTGCGCGGTGCCCGCCGACGCCAGGACGTTCTCGTCCAGGCGCCGGGTCACCTCGATCAGCGACGTGCGGCTTACACCACGCATCAACGCACCTCAGCCTGCTGCGTGTTCCCGCTCTGCTCCAGCTCGTCCAGGAACCGGTCGATGACGCGGTTCTGGGCGGAGCTGTCGCTGAGGGTCTCACCGACGATACGGCTCGCCAGCTCGGCGGAGAGCGCACCGACCTCGTTGCGCAGCTGCACCAGGGTCTGCTGGCGGTCGGCCTCGATCTGGGCGTGGGCCGCCTCGACGATGCGACGGGCCTCTACCTGGGCCTCCTCGCGCGCCTCGGCGATGATCGCCGCCCTCTGCTCCTTGGCCTTCTCCAGCTCCTGGGCGTACTCGCGGTGCGCCTCCTCGAGCTTCTCTCGGTACTGCTGGCGGGTCTCCTCCGCCTCGGCCTCGGCCTTCTGAGCGCGAGCGATGCCACCCTCGATCTGGTCGGCACGCTCGTCCAGCGCCTTCGTCAGCCTCGGCCACATCTTGTAGACGACACCGAGGATGATGAGGAAGGCGATGAGACCGAAGGTGAACTCGTCCCAGTGGATCCGCAGGACGTTTTCTTGCTCGGCTGCCAAATACACGGCTGGCATCCCCTTCGCGTTCTATGGACCGGGTCTGACTAAACGGCGAACGCGAGAACGAAGCCGAGAATGGCCAGGGCCTCGATGACGGCGAAGCCGAAGATCATCTGACCCTGGAGGATGCCGCGAGCCTCGGGCTGGCGGGCGATGGCCTGGACACCCAGGCCGAAGACGAGGCCGACGCCGATGCCGGGGCCGATGGCGGCGAGGCCGTAACCGATGCTGTTCAGGTTACCTTCGATGGCGGCGAGATCCATGTTGATATTCCCTTTACTACACGCCGGCGATCATGTTTGGTGCCGACTGACGTTATGAATCGGACGGGTCGTGAATGCACGTGGGGAAGGACCGGGGGGTCGTTTCCCTAGTGCGCTCCCTCGATGGCCTCACCGAGGTAGATGGAGGTCAGGAGGACGAACACGTAGGCCTGGACCGCCATGATGAACAGCTCGAAGGCCGTGAAGACCAGGAAGCCGATCAGCGCCATGGCCGAGTACCCCACGGAGAGGGCCCCGAAGAGCGCGCCCATCTGGGACAGGGGGTTGAACATGTAGAAGCCGGCGGCCGCGAACAGTGCGAGCAGCAGGTGCCCGGCGAACATGGTCGCGAACAGACGGATCATGTGCGTGGCCGGCCGGATGATGAAGTTCGACAGCGCCTCGATCGGCACGACGAGGGGCAGGATCCAGGCGGGCACGCCGCTGGGCACCAGGCGGGCCTTGAAGTGGCCGCCCACACCGTGGCGGCGGATGCCGACGATGTTCCACAGCAGGTAGACGAAGAGGGCCAGGACCGCGGGGAAGGCCAGGCTGGTGGTCACCGGCAGTTGGAGGCCGGGGACCAGACCCATGACGTTCATGCAGAAGATGAACAGGAACAGGGTCACGATCAGGGGGAGGAACTTGTCCCCCTCCTTGCCCATGGTGGTCCGGGTCACCTGGTCGCGCAGGAAGGTCACCAGCAGTTCGGCCATGCTCTGGCCGCGGCCGGGGACGACCTTGGCCCTGCGCGTGGTGAAGTACCAGAAGGCGGCGGCGATGACGAGCGCGACCACCGCGACCAGGTAGTACTTGTTGACTCCCGCGGCACCGGGGAGCCCGAAGTCGAGCCACGGCGTCGGAGAGAAGAGGCCCACACCCGGAGCCTCGAAACCACAGCCGGAGCCGAAGATATGGCAGCCTGATTCGGACGCCGCGACGACGTTCACGTCAGCACCCACGGCGATCCCTTTCGTCGTGACGCAACATAATCCTTGGTGTTGTGGTCGGTGCGGCTCCACCCTCAGCGCGGGAGGACGCATCCGAGTGTTCGGTCAGGACCGGACGTGCTGGGTGTAGATGAGGTAGATCGAGCCGACCAGGCCCACGCCGAGCCCGATGGGCAGGAAGAGGGCGGCAAAGCCCAGCGCCCAATCCGCGACCCAGCCGACGCCGCCCCAGAAGGCGAGGCCTCCCAGCAGATACGAGACGAGTGTGGCAGCGTTGGCGTTGGGCGACTCCTTCGAGTCGCTCTTCGCGCTCCGTTGACCGTTCATCTCGCTCCGGAAGATAGCAGTAGGTGATCAGGCTCCGCACACCGACCCGTACGCGCGGGCTCACCGGTGCGCCTCACTGTCCTCGGCCCTGTTCCCGTCCTCTTCGCCCTCGTCCGCGGGGACGATGGTCGGCTGCTTGCTCCTCTTGACGGCCACGGCCTGCGCGGTCAACCAGACGAGCACGCAGGCGAGCGCCGTCCACCCGAAGACGTCCTTGTCCAGGGCCGTCGTGTCCCGGAAGAAGATCAGGACGACCAGGAGGATCGCGAACTTCGTCGTGTAGACGAGGAAGGCCACCGGGAGCAGGAGCTCGGGACGCCGACCGCCGGCCCAGGAGATGACGAAGGCCGAGACGGCGAAGGCGCCGATGACCAGAAGCGCGCCGAAAAGCGCGCCGTAGAGTCCCTGGGTACCGGAGACGGCGAAGCCTGCGATCAACGCGACCACGCCGACGACAGCCGTCGGAAGCGCGGCGCCGCGGAGAGTCCGGGCGTCGTGTTCCTGCATCAACGAAGCTCCGTGGGTTCAGTGGTTGCCTGCTCGTGAAAGCTATCACAAGGTTTTTGGTGCTGAATCCGGGGGTTCCTTAACGCGACCTTAACGGGCCGCAAAGTGCCCGCTCCAGGCGCTTTTCAGGCTTTGTGTAGCCTTCGCCACATCCGCTCCCACCATGGTATCCACAGGTCAGCAGCCACTTTCGCCGGGCACTCGGCGCCGCACGCGACCCCTCGCTCACGCACCAGATGACGAATCGTGACCTGGTCCCGTCTTAACGCCTTCCTTGCGCTTCCGGGCCAGCAGTCCGCGCCGCCGCAGCCGGGGCAGCACGATGAGGCCGACCGCACACGTGGCCACCAGGGCTGTCACCGTCAGCACGATCACCGGGGAGTTGAACACCGACAGCGCCACCGCGGCGAAGGACACGATGCCCGCCCACAGGTACATCAGCAGCACCGCCCGCATGTGGCTGTGGCCCATGTCCAGCAGACGGTGGTGAAGATGGCCCCGGTCCGGGGCGAAGGGGGACTTGCCCGCGAGCGTGCGGCGCAGCACGGCGAGCACCAGGTCGGCCAGAGGCAGGGCGATCACCAGCAGCGGCAGCGCGACCGGCAGGAAGACCACCAGGCCGGAGTTGAACTCCTCGCGTGCGGTGTTGGCGTCGAACTGGCCGGTCACCGTGATGGTGATCGAGGTCAGCAGCAGCCCCAGCAGCATCGCCCCGGTGTCGCCCATGAACACCCGGGCCGGATGGAAGTTGTGGAAGAGGAACCCCACGCACGTACCGGCCAGGATGATCGCGATCATCGCCGGGTAGGACTGGCGCACGAAGCCCTGCTCCACCGCGACCACGTAGTAGTAGGCGAAGAACGCGAAGGCGGAGATGCCGACGATGCCCGCCGCCAGCCCGTCGAGTCCGTCGGCGAAGTTGACCGCGTTGATGGTCACCACGATGAGCAGGATGGAGATCATCGCGCCCAGCCACGGCCCCAGCGAGAGCTGCGTGCCGGGCAGCGGCAGCCACAGCAGCTGCACGCCCTGCCAGACGAGGATGCCCGCGGCGGCGGTCTGCCCGGCGAGCTTGCTCAGCGCGTCCATCCCCCACCGGTCGTCGATGACGCCGATGACCGTGATCAGCCCGCCCGCCAGCAGCAGTCCCATCCACGTGTCGGCGACGAAGACGTTCTGCAGGTGCGGGAGCTGGGCCGAGATCAGCAGGGCGGCGGCGAACCCGCCGTAGATGGCGAGCCCTCCCAGGCGCGGGATGGGCTCCTTGTGCACGTCGCGGTCGCGCACCGGCGGGGTGGCGCCGAAGGCGATGGCGAACCGGCGCACCAGCGGAACGAGCAGGTAGGTCACCGCGGCCGCGATGACGAAGGTGAGTGCGTACTCCCGCACGTCCTGGCCCCTCTAGCTCTCGTCGCCCTCGGGGGTGCGCCCCGCCTTGGGAGTCTCCTGCTCGGTCTCGGTGGCGGCCGGTCCCGCCTCGGCCGGCTCCTCCGCCTTCCCGTCCGCCTCCGCGTCCTCGGGCTTGGGCTTGGTGCGGCCCCTGCGCAGCTCGCCGATGACGGTGCCGCACACCGAGCGCAGCTGCTCGATGGAGATGGCACCCGCCCGCAGCACGCGCGGGACCGCGTAGGTGAGGTCGACGATGGTGGAGGAGACCCGGGACTCGGTCTCACCGCCGTCCAGGTAGACCGCCACGTCCTCGTCGCCGAGCTGCTCGATGGCCTCCTCCACGCGGGTCGCGGAGGGCTGGCCGGACTTGTTGGCGCTGCTCACCGCCATCGGCCCGACCTCCTTGAGCAGCTCCAGGGCGATCGGGTCCATCGGCATGCGCACGCCCACGGTCCCCTTGGTGTCGCCCAGGTCCCAGGACAGACTCGGGGTGGCGCTGCACACCAGGGTGAGCGGACCGGGCCAGAACTCCTCCATGAGGTCGCGGCCGTGGTTGCCCAGGTCGTCGATGAGGGCGGTGGCGGCGCGCATGGAGCCGACCAGGACCGGCGGGGGCATCTCGCGTCCCCGGCCCTTGGTGGCGAGCAGCCTGGACACGGCGGTCGGGCTGAAGGCGTCGGTGCCGATGCCGTACACGGTGTCCGTGGGCAGGACCACAAGGTCGCCTCGGCGTACCGCGGACGCGGCGTCGGCGATACCGTCCTTGCGGGCGGTCTCGTCCGCGCAGTCGTAGATGCGGCTCACCTGCGTTCACCTCATTCTCGGATGGAGCCGGCCCTCACGGCCGGGCGGGGATACGGGGGCGGGTGCGGCGGAGCGCGGAGGCGGACACGGTCAGCCGTCCTCGTCGACGCGGCGCATGACCACGAAGCGGTCGCGCCGTGCCATGTCCTTGCGGTTGAGCACGTCGCGCCAGCCCTTGTCCTCGGGGAACAGCCAGGGGATGTCGATGCCCTGGCCGTCGTGGTGCTCGACGGCCATCGCGCCGCCGGGACGCAGCAGCCTGCGGCCGACCGCCTCCAGGTCGCGGATCATGTCGAGGCCGTCCTCGCCCGACCACAGCGCGGGGGCGGGGTCGTAGTCCCGCACCTCGGGCGGGATGACCGCGGCCTCGCCCGTGGGGACGTAGGGCGGATTGCTGATGAGCAGGTCGACGCGGCCGTTGAACTCGGGCAGGGCGGTGCGCATGTCGGCGTGGTGGGCGGTGACCCGGCCGGCGTGGCCGCTGGCCTCGATGTTGCGGCGCGCCCACTCCAGGGCGAGGGGGTCGATCTCCACCGTGTGCACACGCGAGCGCGGCACCTCCTGGGCGATGGAGATGGCGATGGCGCCCGATCCGGCGCCGAGGTCGACCACCAGGGGGTCGGCCACGTCCATGGCGCGCAGGGTCTCGATCGCCCAGTCGACCATGATCTCGGTCTCGGGCCGGGGCACGAACACCCCGGGCCCGACCTGGAGCTCGAGGTAGCGGAAGTAGGCGCGACCGGTGATGTGCTGCAGGGGCTCGCGGGCCTCCCGGCGGGCCACGTACTCCCAGTACCGGGCGTCGAAGTCGGCGTCGGCGACCGCGTGCAGCTCCCCTCGACGGACACCGTGCACGAACGCCGCGAGCTCCTCGGCGTCGGTGCGGGGTGAGGCCACGCCCGCCTCCGCGAGTCTCAGTGTCGCGCGGGCGACCTCGTCGAGCAGGAGGTTCATGATGACTGGGCCGCTTCGAGCCTTTCCTTGGTGTCCGCGTCCACGAGGGCCTTGACGACCCCGTCGAGCTCCCCGTTGAGGACCTGGTCGAGGTTGTAGGCCTTGTATCCGACGCGGTGGTCGGAGATGCGGTTCTCGGGGAAATTGTAGGTGCGGACCCGCTCGGAGCGGTCCACGGTGCGCACCTGGCTCTTGCGCTCGGCCGCGGCCTCGGCGTCCGCGCTGGCCTGGGCCTCGGCGTAGATACGGGCGCGCAGGATGCGCATGGCCTGCTCCTTGTTCTGGAGCTGGCTCTTCTCGTTCTGGCAGGAGGCGACGATGCCGGTCGGCAGGTGGGTGATGCGCACCGCCGAGTCGGTGGTGTTGACGCTCTGCCCGCCGGGTCCGGAGGAGCGGTAGACGTCGATCCGCAGGTCCTTCTCGTGGATGTCGACCTCGATGTCCTCGGCCTCGGGTACGACCAGCACGCCCGCGGCGGAGGTGTGGATGCGGCCCTGGGACTCGGTGACCGGAACGCGCTGGACGCGGTGCACGCCGCCCTCGAACTTGAGCATGGGCCACACGCCCGCGCCGGGCTCGGGGGTGCCCTTGTTCTTGAAGGCGATGGTGATGTCCTTGTACCCGCCCAGGTCGGAGTGGGTGGCGTCGATGATCTCGGTCTTCCACCCCTGGCGCTCGGCGTAGCGCAGGTACATGCGGACCAGGTCCCCGGCGAACAGGGCGGACTCCTCGCCGCCCTCGCCCGCCTTGACCTCCATGATGAGGTTCTTGTCGTCGGCGGGGTCGCGCGGGATGAGCAGGAAGCGCAGGCGCTCGGTGAGGGCCTCGGCCTCCTCGGTCAGGCGGTCGGCCTCCTCCGCGAAGGAGGAGTCCTCGGCGGCGAGCTCGCGCGCGGCGTCGATGTCATTCTCGACCTCCTTGAGCGCGCGGTAGGTCTCGATGATGGGGGTGAGCTGTGCGTAGCGTTTGCCCAGCGTGCGCGCCCTGCCCTGGTCGGCGTGCACCTCGGGGTCGGCGAGCTGCTGTTCCAGCTCGTAGTACTCCCCCAGAAGGTCGTCCAGCTTCACTTTCGCCCGTCCCCGTCTTGTTGTGCTTGCCTCGCCTGTGTGTCCACCCCTCGGGGGGCTACCTGGTCCCGCGGCGCCGGGCGGCCCGGAGCCGCGGGACAGCGGGCAGCGCTACTTGCGCTTGCCGAAGCGCTTCTCGAAGCGGGCGACCCGGCCACCGGTGTCCAGGATCTTCTGCTTGCCGGTGTAGAACGGGTGGCACTCGGAGCACACCTCGGCGCGGATCTTGCCCTCGGTGACGGTGCTGCGGGTGGTGAAGTTGGCACCGCAGGTGCAGGTCACCTCGGTCGCGACGTACTCGGGGTGGATGTCGGCCTTCATGTGTGTCTCCTCATCAGGGGCGCGGCCGCCGGACGCATGACAAGCCGCGCCACCCGAGGGGGTGGGTCGGTCGTCGTGGGTCATGCGCGAACCGGTGCCGCGGCGATCCAGGTAACGGGGCGGCGGATCCCGCCGAAGCAGGGGTGGGCCACTCTCCACCACCAGTTTGCCAGACCCACAACGATGCCGGGACCAGTGTCTATTCCGTCCCCTTCTCACCGGTACCTCCCGCGGTCTTCCGGAACCCGCGCGAGGGGGGCTTGTCCGCGTCCGCCCTGCGTATGAGGAGGACGAGCCCGGCCAGCGCGGCGAGGACGAGGACGAGCATCACGGTTCCGGCGTTGGGGCCGAACCCGTAGACGAACACGTAACTGACCGAACCGGCCAGGAGCACGTAGTAGGTCATGGGCAGGACGCTCTGCCGGATGAGGTCGCCCTCCCTGCCGACCAGGCCGACCACCGCGGAGGCGGCGACCACGTTGTGCACGGTGATCATGTTCCCGGCCGCCCCGCCGACGGCCTGGGTGGCCACGACGGTCTCCGGCGGGATCCCGATGTGATCGGCGGTGGAGAACTGGAAGAGGGAGAACATCAGGTTGGAGACGGTGTTGGAGCCCGCGACGAAGGCGCCCAGGGCACCGATCCAGGGCGCGTAGAGCGGCCAGGTGGTCCCGCCCAGTTCGGCGGCTCCGACGGCCAGGGTGAGCGGCATGCTCTCCAGGTCGGTGTCCCCGAACTCGGCCCCGGTGTTGATGAAGACCCGGACGAGCGGGACGGCGAAGAGCAGCGCGACGGCGGCCCCGGCCAGCTGCGACCCGGCCATCTTCCAGGAGTCGAGGATCTGGCGGGCCTTCATGCGGTGCAGGCCGTAGGTGGCCAGGCAGACCAGGAGGAAGGTCGCGCCGGGCGAGTAGAGGGGCTCCACGGTCTGGGTGATGGAGGTGCCGAAGATGTCGCCGGCCCCGACGCTGACGCCGGCCAGCCAGTCCTTGACGGGGACGATGGTGCGGGTGGCCACCAGCACCGCGGCGACCAGGAGGTAGGGCGCCCAAGCGGTCAGGAAGCCGACCCGGCGGTCGTCGGTGAGCACGGTCTCCCCGCCTCCGGGGGCGATCCTGCCGCTCCAGCGGGCCAGCCAGTCCTCCCGGGGCGGGAAGTCCCACGTCCGCTCGGGCATGAGGAAGCCGCGGCGTGCGGCGAGGACGACGATGACCAGTCCCGTGAGGCCGCCGAGGAGGCTGGTGAACTCCACACCCAGGAAGTAGTTGTAGAGGATCGAGGGGATGGTCATGGCGAAGGCGGCGAAGAGCGCGAACCTCCATACGCCGAGACCGTCGGAGAAGCGGCGCTCGCCGCCGTAGAAGCCGCAGAGCATGCAGCAGATGAACAGCGGGATGAGGGTGCCGGAGACGGCGTGGAGGACGACGGTCTGGAACCCGATGTGGCTGACGAGCCCGGGCATGGTCAGTCCGAGCACGGAGGCGCGTTCGGCGACCTCGGGGGATCCCTCCAGACCGCCGGCGACACCGACGAGGATGGGCGTGCCCACCGCGCCGAAGCTGACCGGGGTGCTCTGGATGACCAGGCCGACCATGACGGCGGCCATGGCGGGGAAGCCCAGGGCCAGCAGGAGCGGGGCGACCACGGCGGCGGGGGTCCCGAAGCCGGAGGCGCCCTCGATGAAGCTGCCGAACAGCCAGCCGATGATGATCGCCTGGACGCGGCGGTCGGGGCTGATGTCGGTGAAGGTGGAGCGGATGGTGGCGATGGCGCCGCTCTTGGTCAGGGTGGAGAGCAGCAGCAGCGCGCCGAAGATGATGTAGAGCAGGCCGAGGGCGAGGATCAGGCCCTGGACCGTGGAGGCCGCGACGGCGACCCAGTCGGTCTGCCAGAACACGACGGCGATGCCGACCACGACGACGTAGCCGACGGGCATCGCGTACATGGCCGGGAGGCGGAATCCGACGAGCAGGACTCCCACGAGGGCGATCGGGGTGAGTGCGAGGAGGCTGAGTAGGGCGAGGTTGTCCATCCAGACTGCTCCCTGGCATGGGGGACTCGGCTGGCGCGACCCTAAATCGTTTTCCTCCTCAGGGACATCCCCCTTTGTGATCCGCAACACACCAGTGATGTTTTTCGTGTCCTGGTCAGCTGCTTTCGCGATCCGAAAGTAAATCGTCGACGGTGCGGATACCGGCACTTCGTGCGCGGTCCGGACACGACAGGGTCCCCTTCCCGGAGCGGGAAGGGGACCCTGTCGTGATTCGTGGCGGCCTCGCGTCTAGCGCTCGGGGCCCACCGTGGTCTTCTGGATCTGGAGCAGGAACTCGGCGTTGCTCTTGGACTCCTTCATCTTGTCCAGGAGCAGCTCGATGGCCTGCTGGGCGTCGAGCGCGTGCAGCACCCTGCGCAGCTTCCAGACGACGTTGAGCTCCTCGGAGGACATGAGGATCTCCTCCTTGCGGGTGCTGGACGCGTCCACGTCCACCGCGGGGAAGATCCGCTTGTCGGCCAGGCTCCGGTTGAGCTTGAGCTCCATGTTGCCGGTGCCCTTGAACTCCTCGAAGATCACCTCGTCTGCCCGCGAGCCGGTCTCCACCAGCGCGGTCGCCAGGATGGTCAGCGAGCCGCCGCCCTCGATGTTGCGGGCCGCGCCGAAGAAGCGCTTGGGCGGGTAGAGGGCGGTGGAGTCCACACCACCGGACATGATGCGCCCGCTGGCCGGGGCGGCCAGGTTGTAGGCGCGGCCCAGGCGGGTGATGGAGTCCAGCAGGACGACGACGTCCATACCCATCTCCACGAGCCGCTTGGCGCGCTCGATGGCCAGGTCGGCGACGACCGTGTGGTCCTCGGCGGGCCGGTCGAAGGTCGAGTGGATGACCTCGCCCTTGACCGTTCGCTGCATGTCGGTGACTTCCTCGGGCCGCTCGTCGACCAGGATCACCATCAGGTAGCACTCGGGGTTGTTCTCGGTGATGGCGTTGGCGATCGCCTGCACCACCATCGTCTTGCCCGCCTTGGGCGGCGAGACGATGAGCCCGCGCTGACCCTTGCCGATGGGCGCCACGAGGTCGATGATCCGCGTGGTGAGGATGTTCGGCTCGGTCTCCAGACGCAGCCGCTCCTGCGGGTAGAGCGGAACCAGCTTGGAGAACTCCTGGCGCCCCTTGGCCTGGTCCGGCGACATGCCGTTGACCGAGTCCAGGCGCACCAGGGCGTTGAACTTCTCCCGGCGCTCACCGTCGCGCGGCTGGCGCACCGCGCCGATGATGTGGTCGCCCTTGCGCAGGCCGTGCTTGCGCACCTGGGCCAGGGAGACGTACACGTCGCTCTGCCCGGGCAGGTAGCCGGTGGTGCGCACGAAGGCGTAGTTGTCCAGGATGTCGAGGATGCCCGCGACCGGCAGCAGGACGTCGTCCTCGCCGATCACCGGCTCGGGCTCCTGGCCCCCGCCGCGTCCGCGTCGGTCGCGACGGTCGCGACGGCGTCCGCGGCGGCGCCCGCCGCCGAAGTCGTCGTCGTCGCCACCCCGGCCCTGGTTCTGGCCGCCGCCTCCGCCCTGCTGGGCGTTGCCGCCGGTGTTCTGGTCGTCGCCGCCGCCCCGGTTGCGGTTGCGGCGGTTGCGCTGGCGCTCGCGACCCTGCCCGGACCTGGTGTCACGGTCCTCGGAGGAGTCGGGGCCGTTCTTCTGGGGGGTGCTGGATGTCTTGGTCACGCTGCTCGCGGAGGTAGTGGAGTCGGCGCCGTCCACCGATCGGGTCTGGTCACCGGACTCGTCACCGCGTCTGCGGGACGAACGGCGGCCGCGGGACGGCTTGTCGCCCCGCCCACCCTGGGTGTCGGTGACGGCCTGGTCCGACGGCCGCTCGGCCACACGCTTGCGCGGAGCCTCGTCCGTGCCCGACGTGTCGGGGACCTGGGCCTCGGTCTGGCCGTCGGTTGCCTCGACCTTACCGGCCTTGGGCACCGTCTCGGCGTTCTTTGCGGATTTGGCCTTCGCCGGACCGCTGACAGGGCCGCCCTGCTTGGCCTCGATCGCGGCGATGACGTCGCTCTTGCGCATGCGCCCCGTACCGGTGATGCCCAGGCTGGAGGCGAGCTTCTGGAGCTCGGGGAGCTTCAGGGCCGCCAGCCCGGTTCCGCGCGACGCCGCGCGGGGCCGCGACGACGCACCTGTCGGCGCGGCTTCGCCAGCCTCCGCTCCGGAGGCGCCGGTGGTGTTGTTGCTGTCGACCGCCGCGTCCGTTCGGAGTTCGGTGGTGTCGCTCACTAAGGGTCCTTCCCAAGGAGCGGGCTTCGGCCGTCAGCGGGTGCTGGAGCGGCCGGCCCGGTGGTGCGAACCGGCAGGGCCGGGTAGGGCGTGCCCCACGTGGATGTCGGAAACCGGTGTGAAGGCGGTCCCCTGCCTACCCAATCGCGGCGGGCTCTGGGTACAGCCAGACGTCGGGGCGGATGGCTCGGTGGTGTTGCCCGTCGATCGTGAAGACACGCTCATCCGAGGAGGAGCGGGCTGCGATGACGTTGGCACAGTCGCGGAAGAACCGCTGACTCGACACGTTGGCCGCCGCTTCCGGGGGGTCGTGAGACGGAACCACCGGAGTATGGGATGCGGAGGCCGCTGTGGCGGATGAGCACTCACCCCGTAACGGGGCACCTGGTGCTTCACCCAGCCTAACATCACCAGAGGCCACAGCTATTCCTCGACACAAGTGCTACGGATGGGGAGATGGGGACCGCACCCCAGCCGGCTCAACGGGCAGGGGGCGTACGTCCCAGTCCTTACCCGCCCTCCGACGGATCAAATCAGTCTGCCGGGTGATTTCCGGTGAATCCGGGAGCGCCTCCCCCTCGTTCACCGAGCACAGCACCAGCACCGTCGGCCCCGCTCCGGAGACCACGGCGGGTAGCCGCTCGTGTCGCCGCAGGTCACGGACGAGTTCGAGGGTGCGCGGCATGGCGGGTGCCCGGTAGGACTCGTGCAGCCGGTCCTCGGTGGCCGCGTACAGGGACTCCGGGTGGCCACAAACGGCCGCGGTCATCAGTGCGGCGCGTCCGGCGTTGAAAGCGGCGTCGGAATGCGGTACGCCCTCCGGCAGCAGGCCGCGGGCCCGCTCGGTGGACAGCCGCCAGGAGGGAACGCACAGCACCGGCAGGATCCGCGTGTCGGGGACCAGGGACACCGCGCCCCAGCGGTCGCCGTCGCGGTAGGCGACCGTGTACCCGCCGTAGACGCAGGGGGCCACGTTGTCGGGGTGCCCCTCGATGTCCGCGGCGGTCCGGTAGATGCCGTCGCGGTCCGGTCCGCCGTCGGGGCCGGTGTGCCCCAGCAGGGCGCTCGCGGCGGCCACGCCTCCGACGATCGCCGAGGAGGAGGAGCCGAGCCCACGGGCGTGCGGGACGTTGTTGACGCAGGCCAGGTCGAGGCCGGGCAGCTTCTCCCCGGCCCGTTCGAAGGTCTCGCGCATGGCGCGCACGACGAGGTGGCGCCCGTCGGTCGGCACCTCCCCGGCGCCCTCCCCCTCGACCCGGACGCGGAGTTCGCCGTCGTCGCGCAGGCGGACGTCGAACTCGTTGTACAGCCGCAGGGCCATGCCCAGGGCGTCGAAGCCCGGACCGAGGTTGGCGCTGGTGGCCGGTGCGAGGACGGACACCCGGGTGGGGCGTGGTGGGGTCACGGTGGGTTCCTTCTGTGTCTGCTTCGGGGCTGCGCTCCGCTTCGCCCCGTGTTCGGGCACCCAGAAGGCGGGAGTGCTTCGTCCTCGTCCGCGCCTGCCGCTCGTTCCTCGCGCGCGGCTTGACTCGTCCTACGGCGTCCTACCGACGCCCTCACGGGTGCCCCCTGGGGTCGAGCACGCAGAAGAGCGGACACCCCCTGAGTAGGAGCGACCGGGATCAGGCGAGGTCGAGGGCCTTGGCGGCGGCGAGTGCGTCCACCGGCACGGTGGTGGCCGAGGAGGCCCCGGCCAGCGCCCAGTCGGGGTCCTTGAGGCCGTTGCCGGTGACGGTGCACACCACGCGGCTGCCGCGCTCGACCTGACCCGCCTCCACGGCCTGCAGCAGGCCGGCCACGCTGGCGGCGGAGGCCAGCTCCACGAACACGCCCTCCTCGGCGGCGAGGAGCTTGTAGGCGGCCATGATCTGGCGGTCGGTGACCTTGTCGATGAGGCCGCCGGACTCGTCGCGCGCCTGCTCGGCGAGCTTCCAGGAGGCCGGGTTGCCGATGCGGATCGCGGTGGCGATGGTGCTCGGGCTGGTGACGGGTGCGCCGTCGACGATGGGCGCGGAGCCGCTGGCCTGGAAGCCGAGCATGCGGGGGCTGCGCGTCGCGACCTTGTCCCTGGCGTACTCGGTGTAGCCCATCCAGTACGCGGTGATGTTGCCCGCGTTGCCCACGGGGATGCAGTGGACGTCGGGGGCGTCGCCGAGGGCGTCGACGACCTCGAAGGCGGCGGTCTTCTGTCCCTGGAGGCGGTAGGGGTTGACCGAGTTCACCAGGGCGACCGGGTAGTCGACGCTGAGCTTGCGCGCCAGTTCGAGGCAGTCGTCGAAGTTGCCGTCCACCTGCAGGAGGCGGGCGCCGTGGACGAGGGCCTGGGCGAGCTTGCCCATGGCGATCTTGCCCTGCGGCACCAGGACGGCGCAGGTCATGCCCGCGCGGATGGCGTAGGCGGCGGCGCTGGCGCTGGTGTTGCCCGTGGAGGCGCAGATGACGGCCTTGGCGCCGTCCTCGGCGGCCTTGGTGATGGCCATGGTCATCCCGCGGTCCTTGAAGGACCCGGTGGGGTTGAGTCCCTCGACCTTGAGGAAGACCTCGCAGCCCGTGAGCTCGGAGACGCGCGTGGCGGGCAGCAGGGGCGTGCCGCCCTCCTGGAGGGTGACGACCGGGGTGCTCTCGTTGACGGGGAGGCGGTCGCGGTATTCCTCGACGATGCCTCGCCACGCCCGTGCCATGCTCACGACAATGTCCCTTTCGGGTGGATGCGGCTTCTCTTGACGCGCAATGGATGCGGGGGCTCGTCCGGGCCGCGCCATGGCGCCTCCGTCGTCCCACCAGCCACGAGTCTATGACCCCGTATCGGGTATCCCGAATCGCGGCCCCTCTGTCTCACTGTACGAGACATCGAGCATGGCGGGCAGGCCGTACGCGCGTCCGTACGGCCTGCCCGCGGACCGGCTCCCGGCCCGGCCCCCGAGCGGACGGAGGTCTCAGGGGACCTCAGTCGGCGAAGCTCTCCACACGCATCACACTGGCCACCTCGCGCACCATGTCGTGCGTACGCAGCTCCTCGACCGTGGCGCTGAGCGCGGCGTCGGGGGCGGGGTGGCTGACCAGCACCAGCTGGGCGTCGTCACCGCTGCCCTCCTGGCGCACGTTCCTGATGGAGACCCCGTGCTCGGCGAAGATCTCCGCGACCTTGGACAGCACACCCGGGCGGTCGGCCACGTCCAGCGCCACGTGGTAGCTGGTGATGGTCTGGCCCATGTCGTGCACCGGCAGGCCGGTGTCGTGCCCTCCCTCGGCCACCGAGGTGTCGGCGAGGCGGTTGCGCGCCACCGCCACCAGGTCGCCCAGGACCGCGCTGGCGGTGGGGATGCCGCCGGCGCCCGCGCCGTAGAACATCAGGCGGCCCGCGGACTCGGCCTCGACGAACACCGCGTTGTAGGCCTCCTTGACGCTGGCCAGCGGGTGCTCGACCGGAAGCATCACCGGATGGACGCGCACACCCACCGAGCGGCCGTCCTGCGAGCGCTGGCAGATGGCCAGGAGTTTGACCACGCAGCCCATCGCGCGGGCGCTGGCGATGTCGCCCGCGGACACACCGGTGATGCCCTCGCGGTGCACGTCGGCGGCGGTCACCTGCTGGGTGTGGAAGGCCAGCCGGGCCAGGATGGCGGCCTTGGCCGCGGCGTCGAAGCCCTCCACGTCCGCGGTGGGGTCGGCCTCGGCGTACCCGAGGGACTGCGCCTCCTCCAGGGACTCGGTGAACCCGGCGCCCAGGGAGTCCATCCGGTCGAGGACGTAGTTGGTGGTGCCGTTGACGATGCCCAGGACACGGTTGACCCTGTCCCCCGCGAGCGAGTCGCGCAGGGGGCGCAGCAGCGGGATGGCTCCCGCCACGGAGGCCTCGTAGTACAGGTCCACCCCGGCGTCGCGGGCCGCGGCGTGCAGGGTCTGGCCGTCCTCCGCGAGCAGGGCCTTGTTGGCCGTGACCACGGACTTGCCGGCCTTGACCGCGGCGAGGATCAGCGAACGGGCCGGTTCGATACCGCCGATGACCTCGACCACGAGGTCGATGTCGGGGCGCGTGACCAGGGCCGTGGCGTCAGTGGTCAGCAGCGCCGGGTCGACGCCGCGGTCGCGGTCGGTGCGGCGCACCGCGATACCGCCGATCTCGATCGGCGTGCCCACCCGCGCGGCCAGTTCCTCGGACTGCTCGTTGACCAGGCGGACGACTTCCGAACCCACCACGCCGCATCCGAGCAGCGCCACCTTCATCGCCATTTGGGCGTGACTCCCACTTCTCTCGTGTCCTGTGTCGGGCGGCCGGGCCGCCGTGGAGGACTGTTCAGCCGACGTCGAGGCGGAGCAGGTCCTCCTCGCTCTCCCTGCGCACGATGACGCGGGTGCTTCCGCCTCGGACCGCGACCATGGCCGGTCGGGGCAGGTGGTTGTAGTTGCTCGCCATGGAGTAGCAGTAGGCCCCGGTGGCGGCGACCGCCACCAGGTCGCCCGGCCGCAGGTCGGCGGGCAGGTAGAGGTCGTGCACGATGATGTCGCCGCTCTCGCAGTGCTTGCCCACCAGGCGGGACAGCATGGGCTCGGCGTCGCTCTCACGGGAGACCAGCCGGCCGGTGTACTCCGAGCCGTACAGGGCGGTGCGGATGTTGTCGCTCATGCCGCCGTCGACGCTGACGTAGGTGCGGATGCCCTCGACGTCCTTGACGGTACCGACCTCGTAGAGGGTGACCCCGGCCGGACCGGCGATGGCACGGCCCGGCTCCACGGCGATACGGGGCACGGGCAGTCCGGCCTCCTCGCACTCGCGGCGCACGATGGCGGTGAGGCTCTCGGCGATGGTCTTGGGGTCGAGCGGGTCGTCGCCCGAGGTGTAGGCGATGCCCAGGCCGCCGCCGAGGTCGAGCTCGGCGAGGGTGACGCCCAGGTCCTCGTGGACGCCGGTGAGGAACCGGGTGACGCGGCGGGCGGCGACCTCGAAACCGGAGGTGTCGAAGATCTGGGAGCCGATGTGCGAGTGCAGGCCGACCAGGTCCAGGTGCGGGGCGTCGAGTACGCGGCGGACCGCCTCGGCGGCGGCGCCGGTGCTCATCGCGAAGCCGAACTTCTGGTCGTCGTGGGCGGTGGCGACGAACTCGTGGGTGTGCGCCTCCACTCCGGTGGTGACCCGGATGAGGACCTTGGGCCGGGCGCCGAGTTCGGCGGCGATGGTCCCGAGGCGCTCGATCTCGTCGAAGGAGTCGATGATGATGCGCCCCACCCCGGTCTCGACGGCGCGGCGCAGCTCGGCGGCGGACTTGTTGTTGCCGTGCATGGCGATGCGCTCGGCGGGGAACTCCGCGGCCAGGGCGACGGCGAGCTCGCCGCCCGAGCTCACGTCCAGCTTGAGGCCCTCCTCGGCGACCCAGCGGGCGACGGCCTTGGTCAGCAGGGCCTTGCCCGCGTAGTAGACGTCGGCGTCGGAGAAGGCGGTCCGGTAGTCGCGTGCGCGGCCCCGGAAGTCCTCCTCGTCCATGACGAAGAGGGGCGTGCCGTGGGTGGCGGCGAGGTCGCGCACGCCGACACCGCCGACGGTGAGCTCGCCGTCCGCGCGGCGCGCGGTGGCGGGCCACACCCGGGGGTCGAGCTCGTTGAGGTTCTCGGGCGGCAGCGGCGGGTTGTCCTCCGGCAGGATCTCCGCGTGGCGGGAACCTGCGGGATGGGCGTAGCGGCTCATGATGGGCTTTCGGCTGGGACTGTACGGCTGTGCGGGTTGGCGGCACCCTCCCCCCATTGTCCACCAAACAGGTCGGGACGAAAGGGTTGGGTGTGCTCCACCGGACGCCGGCACGGGGTGTCTACAGCCTTGTGGGCGCTGACACTCCGAGCAGGAAGAGCCCGGTACGGATGACCCCGGCGACGGCGGCCGGCAGGGCGGGGTCCGTGACGGTCCGTTCCGCGGGTTCGGAGACCGCGGTGGGACACGTCCGCCACTCATCGTAGGCACTGGCCAGCGTCTCCAGGTATCGAACCAGGATATGGGGTTCCTCTCGGCGCGCGGCCGTGTCCAGGACGCTGGGGCCGTCGAAGAGGAGGCCGCGCACGGACGCGGTGTGCTCGGGGCGGACCGCGGGCGTCGGGGCCCCCTCCGCGGCCCAGCGGCACAGGCTGACCGCGTGGGCGTGGGCGTAGCGCAGCCGGAAGGCGGGGTTGGCGTCGGTCAGGCGGGCCCAGGCCCCGGGGTACTCGGCCGAGGGCAGTACCGGAAGGTCGCGGCCGGTGGTCTCGGTGTCCCGGGGACGCTCGGGCACCGAGCGGCAGAAGGCGACGCGGGCGCTGTCCTCGCCCACCGCGCCGAGGGCGCGGGCCGCGGGGGTGATCAGCTCGCGGTGGCCGCCGTCCAGGTAGGGGTCGCGCCAGGAGACCTCCCCGGCGGGGCCCGGCGGCGGGGTCCGCGGCCCGACGGCCAGGCCGATGCGGGCGCGGGCGTCGGCGCGGGCGAGCCTGCGGGCCTGGGCGACCGGTCCGGCCTCGTGCAGGGCCGAGGAGGGCCACTCCCCCGGGCCGTCCCACTCCCGGCCGGTGAGGAAGCGGGGGGCGTCGGCGGCCGCGGCGAGAAGGGCCTCGCGCTGTCGGCCGGTGAAGGTGACGTTGAGGAAGCCGCGGCCGTCGCAGGAGACCCGGTCGAAGTCCACCAGGCCCTCGTCGCGCATGTCCGCGAGCACGTCGGCGACCCGGGCGGCGACCACCGCGCGGCGGTCGCCGCGGGAGGCGTCCAGCCGGTCCCCCACACTGCCGGCCAGGCGGGGCGGCAGCGCGGTGGCGGCGTCGGCGCCCTCGCCCGCGTGGTCGTTGCGGGGCCACACGAACGGGATCCGGGCCGGGTCCAGTCCGAAGGCCCGCGCGGCGGCCCCGCGAACGGCCGCCTCCAGTCCTCGGGGGGTCACTCCCGGCCCCCGTCGACCAGTCCGCGGATGACGTCGACGAGCACGTCGGGGTCGAAGGGCTTGGTGAGGTAGGCGTCGACGCCGATGCGCTCACCGCGCCGCTGGTCCTCCTCCTGCGTACGCGCGGTGACCAGGATGATCGGCCGGTCGCGGGTGCGCGCGTCGGCGCGCAGGCGTTCGGCGGCCGTCCACCCGTCCATGCGGGGCATCATCACGTCCAGGGTGACCACGTGGGGGTCGATGTGCGCGGCCTGGTCGAGGCAGTCCTGTCCGTCCACGGCCGTGAACACCTCGAACCCCTCCAGTTCGAGGTTCAGGCGGATGAGTTCCCGGATCACGTCGTCGTCCTCGACGACGAGAACCCGTGTGGGTAGGGCGTTCACGGGCGCGACACTACCGCCGCGGGGTGACACGGCACCACCGGATTGCGGGTATCGGCGGGCGCGGCCGGGCCTGCCCGCAACGAGTGGACGAAGGGCCCGGAGCCCCTGCTACAGTTGTTCTCGCAAGCCAGCCCCCTTAGCTCAGGGGATAGAGCAACGGCCTCCGGAGCCGTGTGCGCAGGTTCGAATCCTGCAGGGGGCACCCACGGCGGACCAGCGGGACCGCCCAGCTGATCAGCCGAAACGACGCCGACCATCACGGTCGGCGTTTTTCGTTTCACCCGCCGCCTCTCCCGGAACCTCCGTGGTCGGGGGTGTTCTGCCTGCGGCGGTCAGCCGAGCCAGCGGCCGTCGCGCATGAGGTCGCGTCCCCGTCTCTCGTTCGCCTCACGCCAGGCCTGGACGCGCCGCGGCCGGATCAGGAAGTACTGGTAGGGCTCGTCGATCCCGCGCGGGTCGAAACCGTTCCTGGCCGCGAACGCGTCGCCCGTCCCCGGGGCGAGGTCGGCGATGTCCACCGGCTCGGCGGTGCCGTCGACGATGACGACGTCGCGGGTCGGTCCGAGGCCGAGCCGCACCCGGCCGTCCGCCGGCAGGTTGCGGCCGGTGGCCGAGGCACGCGGCGTCGAGACGAGGAACGCGGTCCCGTCCCAGAGGTAGGAGAGCGGGACGAGGTGGACGCCTCCCGATGAGCCCGACGTCGCCCTCCAGCCTCGCGTGGGTGTCCCGCAGCCTCTCTTCGTGTCCACGCGGCGGCGTGTCCGTCATGCTTCCTCCGGTCGTTTCGTCAAGAGCCCGCCCACCGGGGGCGGGCTCCGTCGGGCGGGGACGTGCGGCGGTGAGGTCAGGGCACGGGTACCGGGGAGGCTGCCTCCCACGCGGGCCCGTCCGGCCCGGTGATCGGCGCTTCTCGATTCCTGACCGGTCTGGTCACCTGCTTGGCCACGCACGAGGGCATCCCCGCCGTCGAGCGCTCCGCCCGGCGCCGGTAGACGCTGGGCGGCACGCCGACCAGTTCGGCGAAACGGGTGCTGAAGGTGCCCAGCGACGAGCAGCCGACCGTGAAGCAGACCTCGGTCACGCTCAGGTCGCCCCGGCGCAGCAGCGCCATCGCGCGCTCGATGCGCCGCGTCATCAGGTAGGAGTACGGCGACTCCCCGTAGGCCTGCCGGAACCGGCGGCTGAGGTGCCCGGCCGACATGTTCACACCGCGGGCGAGCGCCTCCACGTCCAGCGGCCGCGCGTACTCCCGGTCGATCCGGTCGCGGACACGGCGCAGCAGCGCGAGGTCGCGCAGGCGGTGCGCCTCGGCGCGTGCGCGTCCCCATGAGGGGTGGCACATGGGAGGACTCCGTTTCGTCGGTGTTCGTGGGCGTCCGGGCGCGTGCCGGGACAGACGGCGGTGACCGGCGGGCCGGGGCACCGCCCGGCGAGGGCGGGGCCGCGGGGCCGACGGGCCGAAGGGGCTCAGCGCACTTCCTGGATGCGGACCAGGTTGCCCGCGGGGTCGCGGAAGGCGCAGTCGCGGACGCCGTACGGCTGCTCGGTCGGCTCCTGGACGACCTCGGCGTCGCCGGCCTGCACCTTCTCGAAGGTGCCGTCGAGGTCCCGGGTGGCCAGCAGGATCCAGCCGTAGGTGCCCTTGGCCATCATCTCGGCGATGGCGCGGCGCTCGTCCTCGGTGATCCCGGGATCGGCCGCCGGCGGTGCCAGGAGGATGGACGTGCCGGGCTGGCCGGCGGGGCCGACCGTGATCCAGCGCATCCTGCCCTGTCCGACGTCGCCGCGGACCTCGAAGCCGAGGGTGTCGCGGTAGAAGGCCAGGGACGCGTCCGGGTCCTCGTGCGGAAGGAAGGTCGTGTGAATGGTCAGGTCCATGACAGTCATGCTAGGGACGGCCCCGTGGCCCGCGCTTCTCGATTCCTGACCGGTCCGGGCACCCGTGGAGCCCTCCGCGCCTCCGGTCGTCCGGCTGCCGGGAGGCGGGCCGGCCTCCGGCGCACCGGAAGGCTCCGCCCCCGGCAGCCCTCCCGGCGGTCGGGTACGGGCGCCGCGCGTTCTCCGGGCGGCCCTCCACAGGCCGACGGGGCCCCTGGTGCGCCGGGCGGACGTGCTCTAGCGTCGAAGGTATGAAGTTCCTGGTACGCGAGCGCGTGTTCGACATCGGTGACGACTACTGGGTGACCGACGAGGAGGGCGGCAAGGTCTTCCTCGTGGACGGCAAGGCGTTGCGGGTGCGCACGACCTTCGAACTCAAGGACACCGAGGGCAACGTCCTGGCGGTCATCCGCAAGAAGCTGTTCAGGGTGCGCGACCAGATGCGCGTCGAACGCGAGGGCGGCGCCTCGGCCACCGTGCGCAAGCGCCTGGTCAACCCCGTGCGCGACAAACTCACGGTGGAGGTGGAGGACGCGCCGGACTGGGAGGTGACCGGGGACTTCCTCGGCAAGGAGTACGTGATCAGCGACGAGCACGGCACCGTCGCGCACGTGTCCCGCAGGTGGTTCCGTGTCCGGGACACCTACGCGGTGGACGTCAACACCCACCGCCACGACATCGGCGGCGATCCCGCGCTGGTGATCGGCGTCGCGGTGGCGGTGGACGCCCTGACCGACGACGAGGACGACTGAGCACCGCCGCGCGCCGGCGGGACGTGGGCCCCGCCTCGTCGTCCGGCTGCGTCCGGTGGCGGGGCGGCACGGGGCTGGGTGCGCCGGGCTCGCGGGGAGCCGGCGGCCGCCGCGGACACCGCCCGCACTCCGTGCCGGGACGGACGCGGGCCCTTCCGTCCACGGTGTCGGTGGCCGGTGGCTCCGTCGGGACGCTCGCGCGGCAGGTCGGCATGGCCGTTGTGGCGGGCGTGCTCGGCGATCGGCTTGACCAGGACCACCCGTAGCCGGGGCGGCTCGCCGCTGCGCGCCTCTCGCCCCGGCCCCCTCCGGGGAGGAGGGCGCGGCGACCTCCCGGGCGCGGGCGACCCCACCGCGCCAGGCCGCGAAGTCCGCGGCCGGGTCGCCGTCCAGTCCGTCGAAGCCCTGGTCGGAGTCGTCGCCGGAGTAGTACGGCAGCGGCGGTCCCCCCGCGAACCGGATGCGCGGTCACCACCGCTCGGCACCGGCCAGGTGCCGGACCAGGCCGTGTGGACTCATCCCGGAGGGTTCGACCATCCGGGTGGAGAGCTGTTCGGCGGTGAGCCCCGAGCACTCGGCCTCGAAGGTGGCGCGGTGCCGGTCCAGGTAGGCGGTGAGGACCTCGTGTTCGTCTCCGGTCCGGGGCGGGGGCGGCCGGTCGGCCGCCTCCCGGCCGGATGAGTGGTCTCCGGCGGTATCCGGTACGTGGCCCCGGTGTCCGCCACGCCCGCGACCGTTCCGCGGCGGATCTCCCGTGTTCCCGGCCGACGGTGGGGCTGGCTGTAGTGACCGGCGCTCCCGGACGGGCCAGACTTGCCGTGTCGGCGGATGGCGCGTGCGGAAGGGGTCGTGGGTATGAGGGACGTCTGGGAGCGGAGGGTGCGGTCCTGCACCTACCTGCTGGTGGTCCTGGGTTCCGGGCTGGTGACGCTGGTGATGCTGCCGCTGACCCTGGTCGTGGCGCTGACCATCCCGATCGGCGGGCTCGGGTTCGTGCTGTTCCCGCGCTGGATGGGCCTCGTCGGCCGGTGGGCCGCCTGGCACCAGGGGTGGGCCTCCCGGTTCCTCGGCGTGCCGGTCCCGAGGGTCCCCGGCCAGGAGGCGTCCGGCTTCCGTGAGCTGTGGACGCGGCCGTCCACCCGTCGGGCCCTGGTGTGGATGCCCCCGGCCGCGTTCGCGGGGACCGGTCTCGGGCTCGTGGGGCTGCTCGCGCTCGGGGCGGTGCTGACCGCACTGCAGCTCCCCTTCTGGTGGGCCTTCCCCGAGGACGGGGGCCTCCATCTGCTCTGGGTCCCCGTCGACGACTGGGGTACGGCGCTGGTCTCCGCCGCCGTACACCTCGCGGCCGGGGCCGCGCTGGGCCTGTGGGCGGTCCGACCCGCGGCCGGGGCGCACGCCCGTATGACCCTGCAGCTGCTGGCGCCCACCGAGGCGGAGCTGTTGTCCGCACGGGTGGACGAGCTGAAGCGGACCCGCGCCGACGTGGTGGACGCCCACGGCGCGGAGCTGCGCCGGATCGAGCGCGACCTGCACGACGGCACCCAGGCGCGGCTGGTCGCGATCGCGATGCAGCTGGGCGTGGCCCGGGAGGCGGTGGAGGAGGACCCGGCCGTCGCCGTGCTGCTCAGGAAGGCCCACGAGGGCGCCGAGGAGGCGATGGCCGAGCTGCGCGAGGTGATCCAGGGCATCTACCCGCCGATCCTCGCCGACCGGGGGCTGTCCGGAGCACTGGCCGCGCTGGCCGCGCGCACCACCGTTCCCACCCGTCTGGACGTGGGGGAACTGGGCGCCCTGCCGGTGGCGGCGGAGACCGCGGCCTACTTCGTGGTCACCGAGTCGGTCACCAACGCGGTCAAGCACAGCGGCGCCGGGGAGATCGCCGTACGCCTGGAGCGGACGGGCGGCGTGCTGCGGGTGACGGTGCGCGACGACGGTTCGGGCGGGGTGGACGAGGAGCGCGGCAGCGGGATGCGGGGACTCCGCCGCCGGGTCGCCGCCCTGGACGGTACGGTACGCGTGGACAGCCCGGCGGGCGGGCCGACCGTGATCGACGTGGAGATGCCGTGCGGATCGTGATCGCCGAGGACAACGTGCTGCTGTCGGCGGGGCTGGAGCTGCTGCTCTCCACCAGGGGCTTCGAGGTGGCCGAGGTCGCCGGGGACGCCGCGGCCTTCGCCGGGGCCGTCGACCGGCACCGGCCCGATCTGGCGATCGTGGACGTGCGGCTGCCGCCGGGCTTTCGCGACGAGGGCATCCACGCGGCGATCGGGGCCCGCCGCAAGCATGAGGCGCTGCCGGTGCTGGTCCTGTCCCAGTACGTGGAGCGCGACTACGCCGGTGAGCTGCTGGCCGACGGCCGCGGCGGGGTGGGCTACCTGCTCAAGGACCGGGTGGGCCGGGTGAGCGGGTTCGTGGACGCGCTGCGGCGTGTGGCGGACGGCGGGACGGTCATGGACCCGGAGGTGGTGCGGCAGCTGCTGGCCCGCAGGCCCCGCGATCCCCTGGAGTCGCTCACCCCGCGCGAGAACGAGGTGCTGGCGCTGATGGCGGAGGGGCTCGGCAACGGGGAGATCGCCGAGCGGATCGTGGTCACGGAGAACGCCGTGCACAAGCACGTCGGCAACATCTTCGCGAAGCTCGGCCTGTCGCCCTCCGACAGCGGGCACCGCCGGGTGCGCGCGGTGCTCGCCTACCTCGACGGCAGGTGAGCGGGTCGTCGGCACCCGGCCGCGGCGCGGGTCGGCCGTCGTCCGCCGCGGCCCCCTCGCGCGCCCCGGCGGACGGGCCCCGGTGGACGGGCCCCGGTGGACGGGCCCCGGTCCGGCGGTGGATGGACGCCTCAGGCGGCGGGCCAGGAGCTGCCGGTGAGGTCGTAGGCCAGGTGGAACCACACCTTGCGGATACTGGGGTGCCCGTTGTCGCCCCAGGCGGTGGCGAAGCTGTCCACCAGGGCCAGCCCCCGCCCGCTCTCGGCGGTGAGCCGGTCGCCCTCCATCGGCTCCGCGGTCAGCGGGCCCTCCCCGCCTTCGGGGGAACGGGTCGGCTTCCCGTTGTCGCGGCAGACGAGGGTGAGTCCGTTGGGCGCCCGGGTCACCTTCAGCACGAAGCTCTGGCCCTCCTCGCCGGAGCGGCTGTGCCGGATGGCGTTGGTCGCCAGTTCGGTGCCCAGGAGCGAGAAGACGTACCGGTAGTCGGCGTCCCGGGTGGCGGCGCAGGTGTCCAGGAAGGCGCGGGCCAGCGGCACGCTCGCGGGCTCGCCGGGAAACTCCCAGTGGCGTTTGGTGAACGGGACCGGCGGTCGTCCGCTGAAGTAGTGCCGGTACTCGTCCGGTACACCCGCGAGGACGGTGTCCTCGGCCTTGGTCAGGGCGGGCACGGAAACGAGCGTGGGCATGGGTGACTCCTTCTGCGGGCGGCTCGGAAGGGCAGGAGAACCGCGTGAGGGGGTGGCTGGGGAGCGTCCGGCGACCGCTTCGGGGGAGGGCGGCGCGGAACGGCTACGACCTTACGCGATCAAGTCCCTGCGGGACAGGGGATCCGGGTGTGGTCGGCCGCGAATTCCCCCACGTGCCCGCTCCCGTTCCCGCCGGCCCGGCCGCCGCCCGGCCCCGTCCTCAGTCCTCGGCGCCGAGCGCCTTCTCGGCGGCGGCCTCGGCCGCGGCCCGTTCCGAGGGGACCAGCCCGACGCGCGTGCGCCGGTCCAGCAGGTCCCCGGTGTCCATGGCCCCCTCGTGGCGCACCCCGAACCGGAGTTCGGCGCCGGTGATCCCGCGTACGGCGGGTGCGAGCAGCGCCGGGTCCGCGTCGGCCTCGGCCAGGACGTCGGCGGCCTCGGTGCCGTACCTGGCCACCAGGCGGCGCGGGGCGTCGACGGCGTCGAGTTCCTCGTGCGCGGCGGCTCCCACCAGCGGCAGGGAGCGGGTCCGGCAGGGCCCGGCGGGCAGTCGGTGGACGCGCACGGCGGTGTCCACGGCCTGCTCGGCCATCGCACGGTAGGTGGTGAGCTTTCCGCCGACGACGGTGACCGTACCGTTCGGGGCGACCGTGACGGCGTGCTCGCGCGACAGGTCGGCGCTGTGGCCGTCGCCCTCCAGCAGCGGGCGCAGTCCGGCGAAGGCGCCGAGGACGTCGCTCCGGTCCAGCCGTGTCTCCAGGGCCCGGTTGATCTGGCGGAGCAGGAAGTCCACGTCGCCCTCGGGAACCTCGGGGACGTGCGGGGCGGGTCCGTCCACGGGCTCGTCGGTGAGTCCGGCGAAGACCCGGCCGTCCGGCTGGGGCAGCGCGAACACGAACCGGCTGGCGCTGCCGTCGATCGGCACGGTGAGCGCGGCCCTCGGGCTGCCGAGGGCGGCGCCGTCGAGCACCAGGTGGCTGCCCCTGCTGGGCCGCAGGCGCACGTGCGGGTCGAGCCGGTCGGCGTGGACGCCGGTGGCGTTGACGATCGCGCGCGGGCGCACCGGGACGATACGGCCCGTGACCTCGTCGCGCAGCACGGCGCCGTCGGCGGAGAGGCTCTCGGCCGAGCAGCGCGTGATGATCCGGGCTCCCTCGCGTGCGGCGGTGCGTGCCAGGCCCACCACGAGGCGCGCGTCGTCGACGAGTTGGCCGTCGAAGGAGAGGATGCCGCCGAGCAGGCCCCGCCGGGCGACACCGGGGAGCAGGCGCCGGGTCTGCGGGGCGTTGAGCAGTCGCGGCCCGGGCAGCACGCTGCCGGGGGTGCCGGCCAGGACGCGCAGGAGGTCGCCCATGCCCATGCCCATGCGGACGAACAGGGCCTTGGACAGGTCGTCCCCCCGGTGGACGGGCACCACCATGGGCAGGGGCCGTACCAGGTGGGGCGCGGTCACCCGCATGAGGACGTCCCGCTCGCGGGCGCTCTCGTAGGCGATGCCGAACTGTCCCTTGGCGAGGTAGCGCAGGCCGCCGTGGACGAGCTTGGAGCTCCATCGACTGGTGCCGAAGGCCAGGTCGTGGCGTTCGACCAGCACGGTGGACAGGCCGCGCGAGGCCGCGTCGAGCGCGGCGCCGGCGCCCGTCACTCCCCCGCCGACGACCAGGACGTCCACCCGGGGCCGGTGGTCCAGCGCGGCGAGGTCCGCGGCGCGCCGTGCGGCGTTGAGGGAGGAGGACGCGGTGACTGTGCGGCTCATGGGCGGTCCTGATTCGTTCGTCGGTGGTTGCGGCTGGTCCCGTCCGGGTGCCGCCGGAGGCGGGCCGGACCGGCCCGGCGGCTCATGGGGCGAGGTAGCCGTCCAGCAGGACGGCGAGTTCGTCGACGAGCCCGGTCCCGTCGAGCACGTCGGCGAACAGGCGGCGGGAGGTGACGGTCCCCTGGACCGTGACCAGTACGAAGCGGGCCAGGACCTCGGGGTCGCCCGTGCGTACCGAACCGTCGCGCTGGCCCTCGGCGATGGCCGGCTCCACCAGTTCCAGGGCGGCCCGGTGGCTGGTGCCCAGCCGCTGGAAGGTGTAGGTCGTCAGGAGTTCGGGCTCGGTGTCCACGATCCGGGTGAACAGGGGGTGGGCGAGCATGGCGCGGGCGACCCCGGCCGCGTGCCGGACCAGGCGGACGCGCACGTCCTCCCCGTCCCGGTCGCCGGAGGAGGCCCCCTCCTCCAGCAGGATCCGCCGCAGCTCCCGTGTGAGCAGGTCGGCGACGAGCGCGGTCGCGTCGGGCCAGCGCCGGTAGACGGTGGGTCTGCTGACCCCGGCGCGGCGGGCCACGTCGGTCAGGGTGGTGCGGCGCACCCCGAAGTCCTCGACGCAGGCACGGGCCGCGTCCAGGATCCGGTCATCAACGTTACGTTTTGACGCCATATGTAAAACTGTAGAGCATGACTGACGACACTGTCCCTCCCGGTGGCACCGAGGCGGCCCCCGGCGTCGACCCCGCGCCCGACATGAGCTGGTTCGCCTGGGGTGATCCCGCCAAGGCCGCCACCCTGGACCCCGGGCTGCGCGACCTGGTCTCCCAGGTGCTGCGGGCACCGCTGGAGGACCTGCCCCCGGTGCCCGAGGAGCGGGTGGAGCTTCCCCCCTCGCGTCTGGAGGACCGGCTGCGCGTGGCCCTCGCGGAGGTGGTCGGGGACGGCCACGTGCGCACCGACGACGCCGTCCGGCTGCGCCACAGCGGCGGCAAGAGCACCCCCGACCTGCTGCTGCGCCGCGCGGGCTCGGCCGATCCCGCACCGGACGCCGTCCTGTACCCCGCAGACCACGACGAGGTCCAGCGCCTGCTGGAGGCGTGCTCGGCCGAACGCGTCGCCGTGGTGCCCTTCGGCGGCGGTACCAGCGTGGTGGGCGGTGTGGCCCCGCTGCGCGGCGGCTTCCGCGCCGTGGTCGCCCTGGACCTGCGCCGCCTGGACCGGCTGGTGTCCGTGGACACCACGTCGATGACCGCCGTCCTGGGCGCGGGCGTGCGCACCCCGCACGCCGAGGCGATGCTGGCCGAGCACGGGTGCACGCTCGGGCACCTGCCGCAGAGCTACGAGTACGCGAGCATCGGCGGCTACGCGGCCACCCGTTCCAGCGGCCAGGCCTCCTCCGGCTACGGCCGCTTCGAGGACATGGTGGTGTCCCTGCGCGTGGCCACCCCGCGCGGGACCCTGGAGACGGGCGGTCCCCCGGCCTCGGCCGCCGGGCCGGACCTCGGCCGCCTGATGCTGGGCTCGGAGGGCACGCTGGGCGTGATCACCGAGGTGGGCCTGCGGGTGCGCCGCCGCCCGGAGCGGGTGCTGGACGAGGCGTGGTCCTTCCCCGACTTCGCGACCGGGGTGGAGGCGCTGCGGTCCCTGGCCCAGTCCGATGTCCGCCCGACCATGGCGCGGGTGCTGGACGAGTCGGAGACCTTCGTCGGCGCGTCCATGGGCGGGCGTGAGGCCGCACCCGGCTGCCAGGCGGTGCTGGGCTTCGAGGGCACCGGAGCCGAGGTGGAGGCCCGGGCGGCGGCGGTCCGGGAGGCCATGGCCGCGGCGGGCGGTGCCCCGCTGGGACCGGAACCGGTGGCGCACTGGCGGAGCAACCGGTTCTCCGCGCCCTACCTGCGCGACACCCTGCTGTCCGCGGGGGTCCTCGCCGAGACCCTGGAGACCGCCGCGTCCTGGACCGGCCTGCTGCCGCTGTACACGGCGGTGACGGACGCGCTCACGGGGGCGCTGGAGGACGGGGAGGGCGGCGCGGTGGTGATGTGCCACGTGTCGCACACCTATCCCACGGGTGCCTCCCTGTACTTCACGGTGGCCACGGCCGCCGGTGCCGCACCGCTGGAGAGGTGGGGCCGGGCCAAGCGCGCGGCCTCGGACGCGATCGCGGCCCACGGCGGGACGATCACCCACCACCACGCGGTGGGCACCGACCACCGGCCGTGGATGGCCGCGGAGATCGGTCCGCTGGGCGGCGAGGTGCTGCGCGCGGTCAAGGCTGCTCTGGACCCCGGGGGCGTGCTGAACCCGGGCAAGCTCATCCCCGATCCGTAGGACATGCACCGCGGGCGGCGCGGTGGGCGTCCCGGGGCCGGCCTCTTCGGGCCCCGGCCCCGGGAGCGGGTCCGCTAAGCCCTCTCCCCCTCGCGGGAGAGCCGCCGCTCCACCTGCCGGGCGAAGTCGTCGAGGAAGCCCAGGACCTCGGCCTCGTCGAAGTCCGCCGCGGGGATGCTGTAGGAGACCACGACCTCCACGTTGACGGTGACGAAGAAGACCGTGCCGACGGCCTCCTCGTCGGTGTACCCGTCGTACTCGTAGACGACGGCGTATCCGGCCTCACCCGCCGACACCGGGCTCCAGTCGAGAACCGCCGCGACCCCGTCCTCCTCCTCCCAGTGGCGGCCCTCCTCGCGGTCACGGAGGTCGTCCTCCATGCTCTGGCGCCGGTCGGCGGCGGCCTCGCCGCCGTCCTCGTACTCGAACAGGGAGGCGTTGACGTAGACGGGACGCTCCTCGCCGTCGGCCACCTCGCAGCTGAGGTTGCCGAGGAACCCCTCCTGTCCCTCGCCCGCCCCGTACCCGAACTCGTCCGCGGAGACGTACTCGCCCTCCGCACGGGGCCTGTCCGCGTCGGGGATGCCGTCGAGCACGTCGGAGGGCAGCAGCTCGCGGCACGTGGGCAGGCCGGCGTAGGGGCGGCCGTCCACCAGGTTCCACGCCACGACGCCGAAGGAGGTCATCAGCAGCAGGGCGGCGGCGACGCCGCCGACGACCAGGCCCGTCCGGCGGCGCCCGGGCGGTCCCGGCCGTCCCGGGCCGCCGGAGGCGGGCGGCTGCTGGGGCGGTGTCCCGCCGGGGGCGCCGTGTCCGGGCTGGGCGGGCGGAACCCGGGGCCACTCCGGCCGACCGCCGTGGGGCTGCCCCGGCCGGGGCTCCGGGCCGCCGTGGGGCCGGAGCGGCCGTCCGGGCTGGGGCCGTCCGGGGTGGCCGGGGAACGGCTGCCCGCCGGGCGGGCCGGGGAAGGAACCATCGTTCGGGGGATGGGTCATCGGTCTCGCGGCGTGGGCCATCCGGTGGACGGCCACCGCGCCTCCTCACAGGTGCTCGTCGGCCGCGCGGACCGGCCGGAGATCGCGTCCCGCCCGTGCCGGGCACGCGGGCGTGCGCGTCGGGATGTCGTCCCGAGTATCCCCCGGTTCCAGCCCTCCACCGCCATTTCGGCCGGAAGCGGCCGATGCGGCTCCCCGGTGCCCTGACAATGGAACCCGTGGCACGAGGAAAGCTCCGCATCTACCTGGGATCGGCACCCGGTGTCGGCACCACGCACAACGCCCTGGCCGAGGCCCACCGACGGGCCGAGCACGGCATCGGCGTGGTGGTCGCCGCCGTCCACACCCACCGCCGCAAGCGCACCTCCGCCCTCCTGGAGGGTCTGGAGGAGGTGCCGCCGCACCCGTCCGGCTCCGTGGACACCGCCGCCGTGATCGCGCGCGGACCGGGGACCGCCCTGGTCGACGACCTCGCCCTCGCCAACCCGCCCGGCGCGCCCAACGCCACCCGCTGGCAGGACGTGGAGGAGCTGCTGGAGGCGGGCGTCGACGTACTGTCCACCGTGGGCATCCACCAGCTGGAGTCGCTCAACGACGTGGTCCACCAGATCACCGGCGTGCGCCCGGAGCAGACCGTTCCCGACCACGTGGTGCGCCGCGCCGCCGAGGTCGAACTCGTGGACGTCACCCCGCAGGAGCTGCGCCGCAGGATGGCGCACGGCGACATCCACCCCGCCGAGCGGGTGGACGCCGCCCTGGCCGACTACTACCGCGAGGGCAACCTGGCGGCCCTGCGCGAGCTGGCGCTGCTGTGGACCGCCGACCGGGTGGAGCAGAGCCTGGCCCGCTACCGCGGCGAGCACGAGATCCGGCGGACCTGGGAGGCCCGGGAGCGTGTCGTGGTGGCGCTCACCGGCGGCCCCGAGGGAGAGACGCTGATCCGCCGTGCCGCCCGTGTGGCCGCCCGCTCGCGAGGCGGCCACCCCCAGCCCAGCCACCTGCTGGCCGTGCACGTGGTACCGCCGAACGGGATGGCCCAGGCGCCCAGCGCGGACCTGCTGCGGCAGCGCAGGTTGCTCGCCGAACTGGGCGGCACCTACCACCAGGTGGTCGGCAACGACGTCCCGACCGGGCTGCTGGACTTCGCGAGGGGCGTGCACGCCACCCAGATCGTGCTGGGGTCCTCGCGCCGCCGCGCCTGGCAGTACGTGTTCGGTCCCGGGGTCGGCGCGACCGTGGCACGCGACTCGGGGGACATCGACGTGCACATCGTCACCCACGAGCGGGTGGGGAGCGGCCGGTGGCCGCTGCCGCAGCCGGGCCGGGGACTGGGCGAGCACCGGCGGGTGGCCGGGTGGTCCCTGTCCCTGCTGGCCCCCACCCTGCTGTCGCTGGTGATGGCGCTGCCCGTGTTCGAGAACGTGGGCGCGGCCTCGGACGCGATGCTGCTGTTGCTGGCCACCGTGGCCACCGCGGCGGTGGGCGGTCTGCGCCCCGCGCTGGTGTCGGCGCTGTGGAGCGCGGTGCTGCTCACCGCACTGCTGTCCCCGTTGCACGGACGGCCGCCGGTGTCCCTGGACAACGCGCTGGCGCTGACCGCGTTCGCCCTGGTGGGCGCGCTGGTGGCGATCGTGGTGGAGATGGCCGCCCGCCGGTCGGCGCAGGCGGCCCGCGCCCGGGCCGAGGCCGACGCGGTGACCCTGCTGGCGAGCAGCGTCCTGGCGGGCAAGGAACCCCTCCAGGCCCTGCTGCGGCGGATCCGGGAGACCTTCGGGCAGCGGTCGGCGACGCTGCTGGAACTGCTGGAGGACGGCCGGTGGCGGGCGGCGCACAGCGTGGGCGCCCCCGCGTGCGAGTCCCCCGAGGAGTCGGACGTGCTGGTGTCGATCTCCGACAACCTGGCGCTGGCGCTGCGCGGCCGGGTGCTTCCCGCGACCGACCGGGGCGTGCTGCGGGCGTTCGCCGCCCACATCGGCATCGCACTGGAGCACCAGCGGCTGGAGTGGGACGCGGCCGAGGCGCGCAGCCAGGTCGCGGGCAACCGCATCCGCACGGCCCTGCTGGCGGCGGTCTCGCACGACCTGCGTACGCCGCTGACCTCGATCAAGGCCAGCCTGTCGAGCCTGCGCGCCACCGACATCGCCCTCACCGACGAGGACCGCGAGGACCTGTTGGAGACGGTGGAGGAGTCCACCGACCGGCTCAACCGGCTCATCGACAACCTGTTGGACATGAGCCGGGTGCACACCGACAGCGTGCGTCCCAAGCTGCGCGCGGTGGGCCTGGAGGAGGTCGTGCCCGTCACCCTGCTGGGCCTGCCGCACGGGGCGGTCACGGTGGACGTCCCCGACAACCTGCCCCGGGTGCTGGCCGACGCCGGGCTGCTGGAGCGGTCGGTCGCCAACGTGGTCTCCAACGCCGTCCGCCACAACCCGGACCCGCGCGTGCCGGTCCTGCTCGCGGCCAGCGCGCACGGCGACAGCGTGCAGCTGCGGGTCGTGGACCGGGGGCCGGGCGTCTCCGACGAGGCCAAGCAGCGCATGTTCGAGGCCTTCCAGCGCCTGGGCGACGCCCCCCAGGGCACGGGGGTGGGTCTCGGGCTGGCGGTCGCACGTGGTTTCGTTGAGGCGATGCACGGGAGACTCGACCCCGAGGACACTCCGGGAGGCGGGCTGACCATGGTGTTCACTCTCCGGGCCGTGGAGAAGGACGAGGCGGACAGCGGGGACGAGAGGCGGGTCGATGCGAGTCCTGGTCGTTGACGACGACATGCAGATCATCCGGGCGATGCGGATCAACCTGCGGGCGCGCGGGCACGACGTGGACACCGCGGCCGACGGCGCGTCGGCGCTGCGGCTGGCCGCCGAGCACCACCCCGACGTGATCCTGCTCGACCTGGGCCTGCCCGACATGGAGGGCATGGAGGTCATCCAGCGGCTGCGCGGGTGGTCGCAGGTGCCGATCATCGTGCTCTCGGCCCGGCACTCGGCCGGCGAGAAGGTGCGCTGCCTGGACTCGGGCGCCGACGACTACGTCACCAAGCCGTTCGGTATGGACGAGCTGCTGGCCCGGATGCGGGCGGCCGAGCGCCGGTCGGTGCGCACCGAGGAGGCGCCGGTCGTGCGCACGCCGTGCTTCACGGTGGATCTGGGCGCCAAACGGGTGCTGCGGGACGGCGAGGAGGTGCGGCTGACCCCGACGGAGTGGCACATCCTGGAGCTCATGGCCCGGCACGCGGGACAGCTGGTCAGCCAGCGCCAGCTGCTGCACGAGGTGTGGGGTCCGGCCTACCAGAGCGAGACCAACTACCTGCGGGTGTACATGGCGCAGCTGCGCCGCAAGCTGGAGCCCGACCCCGCGCACCCCCGGTACCTGATCACCGAGGCGGGCCGGGGCTACCGTTTCGAGAAGGCCGGGTCCCCGCAGCCGGAGCACTGACCCCGGGCGGGGCTCCGCCCGGGTCAGCCGGCGAAGGCCAGCCCCTCGGACAGCTCTATGAGCATGTCGAACTCGTCCGTGCCCACGTGGCCGCGGTTGGCCTTGGCCACCGCCAGGCAGGGCGCGAAGGCGCGCACCCACGCCATCAGGCGGTCGCCGTCCACTCCCAGGACGTGGGAGAGCGTGTCCACGCGGTACACCACCTCGGTCAGGCTGGTGGCCTTCCACAGGGCCCAGTCCACGGCGTCGACCGCTCCGTCGCCCAGGCAGGCGCGCGGGTCGACGGCCACCAGGCCGCGCTCGCCGCCGTCCAGCACGTTGCCCGGGTGCAGGTCCCCGTGCACGGGAACGACGTCGACCGTCCCGTTGGCCAGGTCGCGGGCCCGGCAGAACCCCTGGTGCATGGCGGAGGCGGACACCACGTCGGCCGCCGGGCCCTCGGCGCGCTCGCGGCTCCACAGGTCGAAGACGAACTGCACCCGCGAGGTCAGCGGACGCAGTTCGAGCAGTTCCCGGCGGGGCACCTCGACGCCGTGCAGCCGGGCGATGAGCGAGCCGATGGTCTCCATGGACGGCACCTGTCCGCCCGCGGCGATGGTGTCGCCGTCGATCCACTCCATGAGGATGGCGCCCCGGCCTGCGTCCACCCCCCACACCCGGGGCACACTCCCGGACTCCTCCCACATCCGCAGCAGACGGGCCTCGGACACGGCCAGGCCGGTGTCCGGGGACAGCTTGAGCACGGCCTGGGTGCCGTCGGCGCGGGTGACGCAGACGACGACGGAGGTCCGGCCGTGGGGGGCCGGCCCCTCGACGGTCAGCCGCCACTCGGAGGCGAGTTTCCCGACGATCGCGGGGAGTTCGGCCAGCCACTCGTCGACCTGGCTGCCGAAGCGCCGTTCAAGACGCCGGCGCTGCCGGTCATCGACGAACCGCGCTGTGACGTCGTTCATACATCCACCTTAGGTCGCTCACGTCGACGCGTGTTCGGAACCGAACCCCTTCTCGCCGGCCGACGGACCGGGCGGTCCGCGGTGAGCGGTGTTCGAGGCCGGGACCGGTCGCGGAGGGGCCTCCGCGCCGACGTGCGGAGTACGAAGCCGACGGAAGGGATCGCGCCCGGACGCCGCCGCGCCGCGCTGGTGGCGGCACGGTACGGGTACCGCGTTCGTGGGTGCGGGGAGTTCCCGCCCGTTGGGGCCATACCCACCTCCGTGCGTGCGGTAACGGAAACGAAACGGCCCGGGGCCCGCGAACACCCGCGGGCCCGGGGGCCTCACTCTCGGTGGGGGCCGGGCGGATCTCCGGGGTCCGCCCGGGGGCGGTACGGCTCAGGCCAGGCGCCCCTTGATCGCCCGGTGCTGGGCGAGAAGGGTGTCCACGACCAGGTCGGAGGGCCACAGGGGCGCGGTGATGGCGGTGACGTCCAGCCCGCGCAGCAGGTCGAAATCGGGGCCGTCGACCAGTCTCCAGGCGGCGACGGCGACCTTGTCGTGGCCGTGGCGGCGCAGCCGGTCGACGGCGTCGAGCACCGACGGCGCCCAGGTGCGCAGGTAGCCGACCTGGACCGGGGATCCGAGGCGGCGGCTGAGCATGCGCGCCACGTCCATGACGACCTGGCGCTCCTCGGTGCCCGTGGTGCCGTCCGCGGCCAGGACCACGCCGTCGGACGGCCTCCAGCCGGAGTCGGCGAGCCGTCCGGCGAGGTCGGCGACGATGGACGGGACCGCCCCCAGCGGCGCGGTCTGGCAGGAGTTCTCCAGGCGGCCGACGCCGAGCCGGGAGAGCAGGTGCGCGCTGGCGACGTCGCCGCCCGCGACGAACGCCGGGACGACCACCTTGGGACCGCGGACGGAGCGGAGTGTGGCGGTGACGTCCTCGGGGCTGCCGAAGGCCGGGGTCACCGGTACTTCGCCCCTGCTGGCCACCGCCTCGGCCAGGCCGCACAGGGCCTCCCGGCGGTGGGCGTCACGCGAGTCGTCGGCTACGAGGACCATCGTGGGGACCATGCACAGCTCCTTCGTACTTCGCCTGGGAGAACCACCGTTGTCCGCCGAGCGTAAAGCGGCGCAGTTTCAGGGGGGTTCTGCCGTGTTACATGGAGGAAAACAACGGACAATGGCTGTGGTGGTTATCACCGCCGGGAGCCTCCGTGAACCATAACAATCGCCGAAGGAACGCGGAGTGTCCACACCCCGGAACCTGTGGCGTACACCTCACGGCGTCCGGCGGGCACAGCGTTTATCCTTACCCCCAACGAAGTCGACCGCCGTCCACCTGCCCAGACGGGCGCCCTCCACCCTTCTTCCGGCAATTGCCTCGCGACAGGACATGGCGGACACCACATCCCGAATTCGCAGACGTCCAATCCCCGATTTCGCCCGCACACCTCTCTAGAGAAATCACCGGCAAAGGTTTTCTCATGCATTCGCCAAGTGCGGATGCACGTGCCGATGAATGTGCGCTCAACACCCTGCCTGACACGACGCGAATTTCCCGCCTCTCCCGGAGCCGCCGTCCCCCGCGCGGACCGGGGCCGGCGCCCGCCCGACCCCCTGCCACATCGCACCCCTCTCTGTCAAGGGTGCGCACTCCCCCAAGGCGTCATAGCCGCGCACCACCGGGCGTGGGGGGACAGGATGCGGTTCCGGCGTGATCACTTGCCATGGGCTTCCGGTCCACCCACACTTGGTACTGATGGAGCACGTACCTGCAGGCACACGCGCCACAGGACCGCTCCGGGCGACCGCGCCCCCGGTTCTCCTCAGCACCGGCCGGGCCGCGCCCCGAGATCCGCACCGAACCATCCAGACTGGAGTGAGCATGGCTGTCCACCCTCGGGTGCAGACGCTGGCCCAGACCTTTCTCGCACATGCCGACCAGGAGGCCCCCGGCCTGGTCGAAGGCCTCTACCTGACCGGTTCGGTCGCCCTCGGCGACTTCCGCCCCCACACCAGCGACGTCGACTTCGTCATCGTCACCGGCCGCACGCCGGGCTCGCGCGAGCTGGAGCTGCTGCGCGGCGTCCACGCCCGCACGCGCGCCGACATCCCCAAGCCCCAGTTCAACGGCATCCACGTCACCTGGGACGACCTCACCGGCAACCCCGCCTCCTGCGGTCTGGTCGCCTCGGTGACCAACGGCCGGTTCCGCAACCGCGCCGGCGCCGACGTCAACCCCGTCACCTGGCACATCCTCGCCGAGCACGGTGTCCCCGTCCGCGGCCCGCATCCCCTCGAACTGGACGTGTGGGACGAGCCCGAGAGCCTGCGCGCCTGGTCCCTCGGCTCGCTGGACGAGCAGTGGCGACGCTGGCGGGAGAAGGCGGGGCGCCTGGTGACCCCGCGCGGACTGGCGGTCCTCGGATCGCTGGCCCCCTCGTGGAGCGTGCTGAGCGTCAGCCGGCTGCACTTCACCCTCAAGACCGGGGAGATCACCTCCAAGTCCGGCGCGGGCGCCTACGCCCTGCACGCCTTCCCCGAGCGGTGGCAGCGCATCGTCAACGAGTGCCTGCGCGTGCGCCGCAGCGCCAACGCCTCCTCCCTGTACGAGAACGCCCTGGCCCGGCGGCGGGCCGCGCTGGACTACATCGAGATGGTCCTGGACGACGCCCTGCGCCCCGGCCTGGCCGCCGCCTGACGCAGCCGCGCCGTGGCCGGTCCGCCCGCCCCGGGTCCGGATTCTCCACTTCCGTACGACCTCCCGTGAGTCCCGGCTAACCTGTGGTGCATGACCATGCGCCCCATCGTCCGGTTCGGCGACCCCGTTCTCGTCACACCGACCACCCCTGTCACGAAGTTCGACCAGCACACCGAGGCGCTGGTCCAGGACCTGCTGGAGACGGTCGACGCCCCCGGGCGGGCAGGCCTGGCCGCCACCCAGATCGGGGTGGGCCTGCGCGTGTTCAGCTACAACGTGGAGGGCCGGATCGGCTACGTGATCAACCCCGAGATCGCCGAACTGTCGGAGGAGGTCCAGGACGGCGAGGAGGGCTGCCTGTCGGTGCCCGGACTGTGGTACCCGACCAGGCGCGCCGAGCGCGCCGTGGTCACCGGCGTGGACCTGCGCAACGAACCGGTCACCCTGGAGGGGACCGGGCTGATGGCCCGCTGCCTCCAGCACGAGACCGACCACCTGGACGGCGTCGTCTACGTGGAGCGCCTGGACCCGGGAGCCCGCAAGCGGGCCCTGCGCGACATCCGCCGCTCGGACTGGTTCATGCCCGCCGAACCGCCCGAGCCGAAGGGCGCGCGGCTCCCCAGCGCCTTCGGCGGCGCGAGCTGACGGGCCTGTTCCCGCAGGCTTCCTCAGTCACGCCGTCAAGGGCTGATCCGGTCCTTCTCTCCGGGTATCTTCGGACACATCCCCGCGCACTCCCCCAAGTCACGTGAGTCAACGCACTAGGCATGTAACGCCAAGACCTCATATGTTCTGCTGGGTAACTCCCGCCGCCACGGCGCCCCCCATCACACGCCGTCGGCCGACCGGATGTGCTCGGACCATCCTCGGAGAAGACATGACATCCACTCCTCCCTCCTTCCCGCGCGGCAGGCGTGCCGCCCTGTCCCTCACCACCCTGGCCATGGCCCTCGTGGTCGGCCTGCCCGGTACGGCGCACGCCGAGCCGGGCGACGACGACGTGGACATCGACGAGCTGAACCAGCGGGCCGAGGAGCTGGAGGAGACCTACGACGGCGAGCTGCTCCAGTTCACCGAGATCAAGGAACGCGTGGAGAAGGCCGAGGAGGACCTGCAGGAGGTCGAGGAGCGTCTGGACGCCTCCCGCAGCGGGGTGTCCGCCATCGCCTCCACCCGGTACAAGAGCGGCGGCCTCGACCCCGCGTTCCAGGTGGTCTTCTCCAGCCACCCGGAGGACATGTTCGCCGACGCCGCGGCCCTGGAGTACCTCGGACAGAGCCAGTCCGAACAGATCTCCGAGCTCATCGAGACCCGCGACGAGGCCGCTCTGGTCGCCCAGGAGCTGCAGGAGGAGAAGGACGAGGCCGCGGAGCTCATCGACAAGCTGGAGTCGGAGCGCGAGGAGGTCGAGAAGCGCATCGAGGAGTACGAGGCGGAACAGGTTCCCGAGACCTCCGGCAACGGCACCATCCCAGAGAGCGCCAAGGGCTGGGGATGGAGCGGGGCCTCTCCGCGCATGGCGGCGATCCGCGACGAGATCGTCATGAACTTCGGAGCCCCCTACCCGGTGGGCTGCCTGCGCAACAGCGCCGACGACCACGGCGTGGGCAACGCCTGCGACTTCATGATGAGCGCCGGAGGCGCCGTGCCCTCGGCGGACAACCAGGCCCTGGGCACGCAGATCGCCCAGTACGGGATTAACAACGCCGACCGGCTGGGCATCAAGTACATCATCTGGGAGCAGCAGATCTGGCAGTCCACGTCACGCCAGTGGACGTGGATGAACGACCGGGGCAGCACCACCCAGAACCACTACGACCACGTGCACATCTCGTCGTACTAGTGGGCTGACCGGATACGTTGCAGGTGCGACCGGAGTGCTCCACCCCCGGATGATCCCGTACCTATGGCGAGGCCGGGCGCCGAAGTGCGCCACAAGTACAAGATCGCGGCTCCTGGGGCGAGCCGGCTGACCTTCGCGGCCACCGCACCAGACCGTGCCCGAAGGCCCGAGCCCCGGGACGCGGGCTCCGGCCGCGGGACCGGGTTCAGGCGCGCGGCCCCCGCCCGCCGAGGGCGAGCGGGAGGACCGCCAGCAGGGCCACGGCCGTGACCGCGAAGGCGGGACCGTAGCCGAACAGCTGGATCAGCAGGCCCAGGGCCAACGCCCCGGCGCCCGCGCCCGCGTCGTAGCCGATGTTCCACACCGCGCTGGCCCGGCCGTACCCGGCCGGACCGGCCCGGTGGAGCATGAGGGTGACGGTCTCGTTCTGGACCGCGCCGAAGCCGAGGCCGAACACCGCCGATCCGAGGAGCACCAGCAGCGCCGTCCACGCCCCCGGGGCGGCTCCCCCTCCTCCGTGCGACCACAGGGCGGCGGTGACCAGGGCCATGCCGAGGACCGCGCCGACCATGCCCGGCAGCAGCAGGAGGGTGCGCCGGTGGCGGTCGTGCAGTATCCCGGCGGCCCAGCGGCCCACCACGACCGCCAGTGCGTAGGTGGCCAGGGCGCCGCCCACCAGCCACGCCGCGTGCTCCAGGGGGATGGCCAGGAAGGTGATGATCGCGCTGGCCGACGACGCGGTCAGCAGCATGAGTACCAGCGGTGCCGCCAGCGCCCGCATCAGCGGAGGTGCCGGGGACGCCGCGGAGGCGCTCCCGGCCGACCGGCCCGTGCCGCGCAGCGCCGGGCGGTTGCGGCCGCCGTCGGCGAACCAGATGCCCCAGGACAGGACCGCGCCCAGCACCGAGCACAGCCCGGTGATCCAGAACGCGGTGTCGAAGCCGATGTGGAGGGCCAGCGCCACCCCGCCGGGCAGGATGAGCACCTGGGGCAGGCCGACCGCAAGTCCGTAGTAGCCGGTGGCCCGGCCCACCTGGTGGTGCGGGACCAGGCGGGCGGCGAGCACCGTTCCGGCGACGCTGACCATGCCGAAGCCGACGCCGCGCACCGCCGAGACGGCCACGAGCGGGCCCAGGTCGGTGGTCAGGGCGAACAGCGGGGCGGGCACTCCCAGGATCAGTGACCCGACCGGGAACGCCCACCGGTAGCCGCCCCTCTCCAGCAGCCAGGGCATGGCGAGCTGGGTGAGCACGGTGGTGAGCATGAACGCGGCCGTGGTGCTCCCGGCGCCGAACTCGCCCGCGCCGCCGCGGGAGGCCCACAGCGGGACCAGCGGGAGGACGGCGGCGAAACCGCACAGCCCGATCGCCGTGGCCGCGATGAGTAGGGCGAAGCCCCTGCCGCGCAGTCCGGGCAGGGCGTCATCCCTCGGCTCGGGCGAACGGGATCGGATCATCCGTCCTTTCTAGCCGACACGCGCATACCTGTCGAAACCGGCGCGTCCGGCTTCCGGATCGCGCTAGCCGTTCTTCTCCGGACCGGTCCTCTCCGTGAGCCAGTCCCGGATGCGCACGGCCAGCTCGGGTGTGACGGCGCGCTCGGCGTGTCCCATCCCCGGGATGATCCACAGGTCGCGGGGCTCCCGTGCGGCGTCGTGGATCGCCGTGGCGTGGGAGACCGGGAAGTAGGTGTCGGCGTCCCCGTGCACGACCAGCAGGGGCGCCGGGGAGATCTCCCCGGCGACCTCGCGGGGTTCGGCGGGCCTGGGGTCCCAGTGCTGGTCGATGACGCGGACCTTGCGGAAGCTGCGCAGGAGGAAGCGCCCCACCCTGCCGCCGATTCCGAGGTGGAGCAGGCGCATGCGGCGCGTGCCCCTGTAGTACCAGCGGCTCGGGCCGCTGACCGCGACCACCGCGGACATCCCGCCGTAGATGGCGGCGTGCCGGATCGCGACGGCGGCGCCCATGGAGAAGCCGACGACGGAGACGGAGGCGTAGCCGAGTTCGCGCAGGCGGGCGGCGACCGCCTCCAGGTCGTGGATCTCCGCGTTGCCCACGGTGCTGAGCCCGCCGGAGCCGTGGTGGCCGCGGAAGTCGAAGGCCATCACGTCGCCGACGGGCAGCAGCGCCTCGGCGAGGGCGCGGGTGCTCGGGTTGCGGTAGGTGCCGGTGAACCCGTTGGCGAGGACCACGGCGGTGGTTCGGGGCTCGGCACCGCGCAGGAGCACGGCGTCGATGTCGACCCCGTCGGAGGTGATCAGCCGGTGGCGGTCCTCCGAGGGCTGGGAGAGCGGATGGTCAATGGCGTCGGACACCCCACCATCGTGCCCGATCAGATCCGGGGTCCAAAGCCCGGCCCCGCGGTGTCGGCCCCGTCACCGTACCCGCCTTCCCCGTACCCCTGGCCGGGGTGGGGCCGCCGCCCGCCGCCGGAGGAGGGAGGCTCCCCGTGGCCACCGCCGAGGAGGTCGCCGCCCGGATACCCGGTCCGCGCGTACCCGCTCCTCGTGTACCCGTCGTCGTGTCCGGCCTCCGCGTACTCCTCGCCGTACCCGTCGTCGTGTCCGGCCTCCGCGTACTCCTCGTACCCCTGCTCCTCGTACCCGTGCTCGTCGCAGTCCTGCTCCCAGGCCTCGCGGACGGCGGCGGGCGGAAAGACCAGGGAGCGCAGGTCGAGCGCGACGTGGACGAGGACCGGAACCCAGACGCTTCCGGTGCCCAGGTAGAGGACGGTGAACAGGGTGCCCGACGCACCGGCGCTGACCAGTCCCCACCAGCCCTGGTAGAGGTGCGCGACGGAGAACAGCGCCACCGACAGCACCGCGGCGATCCACAGAGGCACGCCCATGCTCGCCACCAGGACGATGAACAGCCCCCGGTAGAGCAGTTCCCCGAACACGCCGCCGGTGACGGCCACCCCGGCCGCCAGCACACGCTCGGCGGTGTTGCGCGGTACGAGCAGGCCGCGGTGGCGCTCCGGCTCGGGCAGGGAGACGGGTGCGGCGGAGGCCCGCCGACCGCGGTGGCCCGAGGACCGCCTGCCGCGTGTGCCGGGCCCCGCCTGTTCCGCGGGTTGCCCGGGACCCCGGCCCCTCCTGCCGCCGCGGCCGCCGCCCCGGCCCGCGCCGAGCGGGGGCGGGCCCTTCGGCAGACCGTTGGCCAGCACCCACAGCGCCGCCAGGGCCGACAGTCCGCCGACGGCGCCGCCGGCGATCGGCCCCCAGGCATGGGGTGCGCGCAGGCCCAGGTCGGCCGCGGCGAGGTCCGGCGAGAGCACCAGCACTCCGAGCACCGCCAGGCCCCACAGCACGTGGATGCCCACCGTGGCGGCGTGCATCAGTGTGAGGGCGCGCGCGTCGCCGTCGCGCCTGCGGGACAGCCAGGCGAAGGCCCTCCTTCCGAGGAAGGGCTCGCCGACCGCGGCGAAGAGGAGCAGCAGGACCGTCAGAACGGTCCCGGCGAAGCTGAACTGAGGGAGGGACTCCGACCATGGCACGGGGCAATAGTAGAGGGCCGAAATGAGTCATAGTGCACATGCCAGATTTCGGACCCGGTCACCCCTTGCCGTACGGTCCGCGAAGGGTGACCGTGGAAGTGTCACAGGTCACACCATGGGCGGTGACACCCGGCCCGCGTGACCACCGCTCGGACCCCGAAGGGCTGGGTAGTAGGGATGGCAGACCGAGCCGTAGAGGTACCGGGGGCCGACGGGCCCCAGAACATCCGCAACGTCGCGCTGGTCGGCCCGTCCGGTGCCGGGAAGACGAGTCTGGTCGAGGCGCTGCTCCTGGCGGCCGGGGAGATCGGACGCCCCGGCAGCGTGGAGGAGGGCACGACCGTCAGCGACCACGACGAGGTCGAGATCCGGCAGAAGCGTTCGGTCCACCTCACCGTCAACCCGGTCATGGTCGGCGACGTGAAGGTCAACCTGCTGGACACGCCCGGATACGCCGACTTCATCGGGGCGATGCGCGCCGGACTGCGCGGTGCCGACGCCGCCCTGTTCGTCGTCTCCGCCCTGGACGGCGTGGACGGCCGCACCCGCGTGCTGTGGGAGGAGTGCGCCGCCGTGGGCATGCCCCGGGCGGTCGCCGTCACCAGGATCGACCACCCCCGAGCGGACTACGACGAGGTGGTCGCCCAGTGCCAGGAGGCGTTCGGCCCCGGTGTCCATCCCGCCTACGTCCCCGCGGTGGAGGGCACGGGGGACGGCCGCCGCGTGGTCGGTGTGTGGGGACTGGTCTCCGAGCGCTACCACGACTACTCCGACGGGGGCGGATCCGGGTCCGCGCCGGACTGGCTGCGCGAGACGGCGGGCCCGCTCCGGCAGACCCTCATCGAGGAGGTCATCACCGAGACCGAGGACGAGGCCCTCATGGAGCGTTACATGGAGGGCGGTGAACTCGACCCGGACCTGCTCATCGCCGACCTGAAGCTGGCCGTGGCGGCGGGCGGCTTCCACCCGGTCCTGGCCACCAGCCCCGTACGGGGCGTGGGCGTGCGCGAACTGCTGCGCGAACTGCCGCTGTCGTGCCCGGATCCGACCCGCCGCCCGTTCCCGCCGGTGGCCGCGCCCGACGGGAAACCGGTGCGGGGCATGTCGTGCGACCCGGACGGCCCGTTCGTGGCGGAGGTCCTCAGCACCGTCGGCGATCCGTACGTGGGCCGGATGAGCCTGGTGCGCGTCTTCTCCGGGACGCTGCACCCCGACACCCGCGTCCACCTGCACGGGCACGGCGTGTCCTGCGGACTGACCGGATCGGAGGAGCTGGACCGTACCGGCAACGACGAGCGCGTGGGCCCGCTGTCCGTGCCGCTGGGCCGCGGGAACCGCCCGGTGGACCGGGTGGTCGCCGGCGACCTGTGCCTGGTGGCGAAGCTGCCGGACGCGCGTACCGGCGACACCCTCTCCGATCCGGACCGGCCGCTGCGGGTGGTGCCGTGGCACTTCCCGCAGCCGCTGCTGCCGGTGTCGCTGGCCGCCGCCTCCCCCGGGGACGAGGACAGGCTGTCGCAGGCGGTGGCCCGGCTGGTGGCGGAGGACCCGTCGCTGCGGGTGGAGGTGAACCCGGAGACCCACCAGATGGTGCTGTGGAGCCTGGGCGAGGCGCACCTGGACGCCGCGCTGGACCGGTTGGAGCACCGCCACGGGGTGCGGGTGGAGACCGGCCCGGTGCGCGTGCCGCTGCGGGAGACCTTCGCGGTCCCGGCACAGGGCACCGGGCGCAACGTCAAGCAGAGCGGCGGGCACGGCGAGTTCGGCGTCTGCCGGATCAGGGTGGAGCCGCTGGAGCCGGGCGCGGGCCTGGAGTTCGTCGACGAGATCACGGGCGGGATCGTGCCCCGCCAGTTCGTTCCGTCGGTGGAGAAGGGCGTGCGCGCCCAGATGGCGGACGGCGTGGACTCCGGTTACCCGCTGGTGGACATCCGGGTGACGCTCTACGACGGCAAGGCGCACTCGGTGGACTCCTCGGACATGGCCTTCCAGAAGGCGGGCCGCCTGGCGCTGAAGGACGCGGCGGCGGCCGGGAGGCTGGCGGTGCTGGAGCCGGTGGACGAGGTCTCCGTGAAGGTGGACGAAGCCTACCTGGGCGCGGTCATGAGCGACCTGTCGTCCCGGCGCGGCCGGGTGGTGGGCACCGAGACGGCCGGCGGGGGGCGGGCGGTGGTGCGCGCGGAGGTACCGGAGCTGGAGATCACCCGGTACGCGGTGGAACTGCGATCGCTCTCGCACGGCACCGGGGTGTTCAGCCGCGGGTACCTGCGCCACGAGCCGCTGCCCCGGCAGGTCGCCGACAGGCTGCCCGTCCCGCAGGGCTAGGACACGCCTACAGGACGCGGCCCGGCCTGCTGCGGTCGGCGAGGGCCGCGAACCGGAACGTGTTCACCGGATGGCTGGACAGGAGGTTGACCAGCAGCACGAAGAAGCCGGTGTCGGTGTGGGCGCGCGCGGCGATGTCGTCGAAGTCCACGGCCCGGTACAGGTACTTGCCCGCCGCGAGCACCCGGAGGCCCTGTACGCCCTCGGGGCAGAACTCGTGGGCGTGGTTGTCCGCCGTGTACTCCTGCGCCCGGCTCAGGGTGGTGCCCACACCGGGGATCACGTTCGCCACCGAGACGCCGAACTGCCGCCAGAACGACGTGTGCCCGGCGGCGATGTGCCCGACCTCGTGGCCGATCACGAACCGCAGCGCGTCGGGGTCGGCCAGGCGCCCGCCCACCTCGAACAGGTCGCTGTTGACGGCCACGTAGCGGCGGAAGCCGTGCCCCGAGGCGAACGCGTTGATCACGCCGTTGCCCAGCACGATGTAGGCCTCGGGCACATGGCGCATGCCGAACGCGGCGGCGGCCTCGGCCACCATCCGGTGCGCCTCGGGGAACTGCTCCTCGGTGATGCGCACCCCGTTGACGCGCTGGCGCGCGTACAGCTGCCCGCGCACGAAGTACACGAGCAGGGGGATGCTGAGCAGCAGCAGCGGCTCGTTCGGGTCGCCGGAGTAGGCGCGGCTGACCGCGCCCGCCACGGTGAACAGGGTCACCCCCACGCACGCGACGAGGAGGGGGATCTCCCGGGGATGACGCAGCGACCTGCGCAGGCGGCGGTCGCCCCAGCGCCACGGGAGGACCCCCATCCGCGGTCAGGGACGGTGGTCGGGGTCGGAGCGGTCGTCGTCGTGCCCGGAGGGGGGCGGCGCGTCGTGGGCCCCGCCCCGCGGCGGAGGGCCGCCGTAGGACGGACCCGAGGGCGGGCCGGACGGCGGGCCCTGCGGCGGGCGCAGCCCCTGCGGGAGGTCGTCCTCGTCCAGCAGCGCGGCCATGTCGGCGGACAGCGTGGACTCCTCGGCCTTGTCGCTGCGCCACTCCTCGCGGAGCTCCTCGTCCTGGGATCCCATCACCGCCTCCATGTCGGCGTCGTGGGTGGACTTGGCCCGGTCCTCCCCCGGGTCGGACCAGGAGGAGGCCAGGTAGGCGCTGTCGTAGGCGTCGTTGGACTCGTGGAGGGGCTCGGAGGGCCCGGTCACCGGGGACCCGGACGGCGGCGGGCCGAGCGGATCGGCGAGCGGGTCGGCGAACGGGTCGCCCTGCGGTGCGGGCGCGTCGAACGGGGCGCCGCTCGGGGGGTCGGCCGGACCGCCCGCGGCCGCGTGCGGGTGCGCGGGGGCCTCGGGCGCCGGTCCCGGGAAGGCCGTGCCCGCCGTGGGGGCGCCGAGGGCCTCGGGCACACCGTCGTTCTGACGCCCCAGGTAGGACAGTGCGGCGACGGTGATCGCGGCGAGCCCGGCACGCAGGGCGGGCTCGCGGGCGGGCGCGAAGAACGGCGAGTGGTTGCTGGGGACGTTGCCCATCTTCTCGTACGGGGTGTCGCCGGGCGCGGCCTCCCACACGTCGTGCGGGGTGGCGCCGACGAACCAGAGCACGTACGGGATGGGCTGCGGGTCGCCGGGCAGCCCGAAGTAGCTGAAGTCCTCGGTCGCCGGGGAGGGGTCGGGCAGGTGGATGACGTAGTCGTCGCCGAAGTAGGCGTGGTGCGCGGCGGCCACGTCGGCGGTGCTCTGGGCGTCGTTGAAGGTGACCCCGGCGTCCTGGAAGCGCTCGACGTCGGGCTCGCGCGTGGCTCCGGAGGCGGCGGCCTCGGCGCGCACGATCCGCTCGATGGCGGCCTCCAGCTGCGCGGAGACGTTGTCGTTGAGGGCCCGGGTGTTGATCTCCAGGTACGCCTCGTCGGGGATGATGTTGGCCTTCGTCCCGGCCTGGATCCTGCCGACGGTGAGCACCGCCATCTCGCTCGGGCTGACCTCGCGGGAGACCACGCCCTGCAGTCGGGTGACGATGTTCGCGGCGATGAGCACCGGGTCCACCGTCGTGTTCGGCTGGGAGGCGTGGCCGCCCTCCCCGTACACGCGTACGCGGTAGGAACTGGAGGCGCCCAGGATGACCCCGGCGCGGTGGGAGATCAGCCCGGCGGGCTGCGGGCCCAGGTGCTGGGCGAGGATGACGTCGGGGCGGCCGAACCGGTCGAACAGCCCGTCCTCCAGCATGGCCTGCGCGCCGTCGAGGGTCTCCTCGCCCGGCTGGGCGACGATCATCACGGTCCCGGACCACTCGTCGCGCGTCTCCGAGAGCAGGTCGGCCGCCCCCACCAGGCAGGCGGTGTGGGCGTCGTGCCCGCACGCGTGCATGACCGGGACCTCCAGGCCGTCGTCGTCGACGGCACGGGTGGTGCTGGCGTAGGGCAGTCCGGTCTTCTCCTCCATGGGGAGCGCGTCCATGTCGGCGCGCAGCATCACCGTGGGGCCGGGCCCGTTGCGCAGGATGCCGACGACCCCGGTTCCGCCCACGCCCTTGTGGACCTCGTAGCCGGTCCGGGTGAGCCACTCGGCCACACCGCTGGCCGTACGGTGCTCGGCGTGGGAGAGCTCGGGGTTCTTGTGCAGGTCGACGTAGAACCCCTCCACGAGCGGGAAGAGCTCGTCCAGGAGTCGCATGACCACGTTCCCGTGCTGGGCGGCACGGTTGGGGTCCACCGCGTGCGGCACGGCTTCCACCGCCTTCTTCCGTATCTCTGCTGGGTCGGAACTGCCCAGCGGGCACCCGTCTGACGGCACAGCCTATCGGCGCGCCTCTGACCGGCACACACTGGCACGTTCACCTATGGTGCGCCATGGTGTGACGTATGGGTTAGGGTCTGCACACGGAAAGCGATCCCCTGCCGAATCGCTCACGTCACGTGTGTCTCGTGCACCCCCGGTCCCCCCGGGTGAGGAAGGACTCCGGCGACTTTCCACCAAGTACGGACGAACCGCTGGCATCCCTTGCTACATCACAGTAAGGTAACGCAGCACATGTCCACCGATTCGACCCTGCGGTGCTCCCCTCGCGCACCACGCGGCACCGCCCCGTACGTGTCCCTGCCCACGCACACGGCCGGGGAGAAACACGCACACGCCCCAGCAGCCGAATGATCTCGGAGTCCACTCGTGGCCTCATCCATGACCAGTCCGGCAGACCGGAGTCCGGAGCCCGGGCGGGGCGCGACCGTCCCGGCCCCGGACAGGAAGACCGACGCGGCGCCCCCGGCCCCCGGCCGTGACGCCCGCCTGGACAACGCCAAGTTCGTCCTGATCGCGCTCGTCGTGATCGGTCACGCGATCGGCTCACTACGCGACTACGGGCCCGCCAGTGCCCTGTACTACTGGATCTACTTCTTCCACATGCCCGCGTTCATCCTGATCAGCGGCTACCTCTCGCGCTCCTTCGACGCCTCGTCCAAGCGCGTGGAGAAGCTGGTCCTGACGCTGGCCGTTCCCTACCTGATCTTCTGGACGATCCACCAGGGCATCTACACCGTCGAACGCGGCGGGCTGCCCGACTCCCTGTCGGTGCTGCAGCCGACCTACGCCCTGTGGTTCCTCGTGGCCCTCTTCCTGTGGCGGCTGAGCGTGCCGCTCTGGCAGCGGCTGCGCTGGCCCGTGCTCATCGCGGTGGTCGTCTCGATGTTCGCCGCGACGGCCGACCTCGGCGGGACGCTCTCGTTGGGCCGCGTCGTCAGCTTCCTGCCGTTCTTCGTACTGGGCCTGAGCCTGCGGCGCGAGCACTTCGCCCACCTGGACAGGCTGTGGGTGCGGATCGCGTCCGTGCTGGTGCTCGGGGTGACGGCGGTGCTGGCCGTGCCCATCTCCGACCACATGAGCCGGGACTGGCTCTTCTGGACGAACAGCCTCACCGACCGGGACATCGACCCGCTCCTGCCCAGCCTGGGACTGCGGGTGGCCTTCATGGGCCTCGCGCTGGTGATGACCGTCGCCGTGCTCGCGCTGATTCCGAAGCAGCGCACGTGGTTCACGCCGCTGGGCGCCTACACCCTGTACGTGTACCTGGGCCACTCGGTGGTCATCGTCCTGCTCCAGGCCTCCCCCTGGTACGGCGTCATGTCCGGAGCGCCGGAGATGGTCGTCATGATCGCCTTCGGCATCGGGCTGACGCTGCTGCTGTGCACCCCGTGGGCGCGCAGGAGCATGCGCTGGGCGGTGGAACCGCGGCTGACCTGGTTCCTGCGCGAGGACTCCGTGCTGCGCGACGCGAAGGAGGCCGGGGGTCCCGGCGGCGGTGAGCGCTCCGGCGCCGGAGGCAGGGAGAGGGCCGGGGTCTGATCCGGTCCCTCCTCCCGCCGGCCCACGGAGGAACACGACGAGGACGGGGGCGGTGCGCCGACGCGCACCGCCCCCGTCCTCGTCAGAACCCGTTCCGCGGTGGGAAGGGGTCAGCTCCCGCTGCCCGCCTCCGCGCCGGAGGCGGCACCGGCGCCGACGCCGGTGGCGGCGCTGGAGGCGAGCAGCCCGCGGCGGCGCACCTCGAACCTGCGCGTGTCCTTCCACAGCCGCAGCACCAGGACCAGCTCGAAGAAGCCCAGCGCGAGCACGGAGAACACCGCGACCGGGATGATCAGGCTGTTCAGCGGGGTGAAGAGGGCGACCAGCGCGGTCACCGGCGCCAGCACGCACAGGAACATCTCGAACTCGATGCCGCTGAACAGGTGCGGTCGCACCCGGTGCCGCATGAGCATGTCGCGCACGCGCGGGTAGAAGCCGGTCGGCGCCGGGGCGTCCGGGCGCACGGGGACGTCCGCCGTCTCGTCGTCCTCGGGGTCGGCGTCGCCCTGGACGGCCCGCAGCCGGTCGGTGTCGCCGGTCAGCTCGGCGAGGGTCTGGTTCATCGTCCTGCGGGTCTTGGCGACCTGCGAGCCGTTGAGGTAGCGCAGCAGGTCGAAGAAGACCACGACCGGCGCCACGATCAGGTAGGCCGTGTTCCCGGTGACCGCCCACTGGCCGATCAGCAGGGCCATCACGCAGCCGAAGAACCGGATGCGGTCGAAGACGAAGTCGACCCAGGTGCCGAAGACCGAACCGGTGCCCTTCAGCCGGGCGATCTTGCCGTCCATGCAGTCCAGCACGAAGCTGAGGTGGAACAGCAGGGCGCCCAGCAGGAGCCAGGGCCAGCCGCTGCCCGCGACCAGGGGCGGAGCCGCGAAGCACAGCGCGGAGAACAGGCCGAGGATCCCGGCGCCCAGCGTCAGCTGGTTGGGGGTGATGCTGGTGCGGTTCGCGGTCCAGACGACCAGGCGTCCGGCCAGGGGGTCCACCAGGAAGACCGTCCACCAGGCGTCCTTCGCCTTGTAGGTTTCTTCCTTGACTTGCGCGAAAGTGAAACGCGGCATGCGGGCTCTCCAGGAATGCCCTCCCGGGCCCCGGCGCCCGACGACGCGCTGACAGGGGCGGGGAAAGGCTGTGTCGGCTGGGATCCGGGTCATCATGCCAGATCAAGGGTCGTCCGACCTAATCAGTGACGGCATACTTGACTGGTAAGAGGGGGATCAACAGGCGGTCGCGCGGTAGCAGCGGATGGTCCACCCCCTTCGGTCTCGACCAAGGTATGAGGCATTGCGTTTTCTGAACGACCAGGTACCCCAGCAGGACCTGACCTACAGCGACGTGTTCATGGTCCCGGGCCGCAGCGCCGTGGGATCCCGGCTCAGCGTGGACCTGTCGTCGTCGGACGGCACCGGCACCACCATCCCGCTGGTGGTGGCGAACATGACCGCGGTCGCCGGGCGCAGGATGGCCGAGACCGTCGCCAGGCGCGGCGGAATCGCGGTCATCCCGCAGGACATCCCCATCGAGGTGGTCTCCGACGTCGTCGCCTGGACCAAGCAGCGGCACCTGGTCCACGACACCGCCATCACGCTCAACCCCGCCAGCACCGTCGGTGAGGCGCTCAACCTGTTGCCCAAGCGCGCCCACAACGCCGTGATCGTGGTCGACGGGGGACGCCGCCCCGTCGGCGTGGTCACCGAGGCCGACTGCGCCGGCGTCGACCGCTTCGCGCAGCTGCGCGACGTGATGTCCACCGAGCTGCTGACCATCCCCGCGGACACCGATCCGCGCGAGGCGTTCGGGACGCTGCACGACTTCCGGCACCGCCTGGCACCGGTCGTGGACGGCGACGGCGCCCTGGTGGGCGTGCTCACCCGCACCGGCGCGCTGCGCTCCACCCTGTACACGCCCGCGGTGGACGGCGACGGCCGCCTGCGGGTGGCCGCCGCCGTCGGCATCAACGGCGACGTGGTGGGCAAGGCCGCCGAGCTACTGGCCTCCGGTGTGGACACGCTGGTGATCGACACCGCGCACGGCCACCAGGAGAAGATGATCGCCGCGGTCGCCAAGGTGCGCTCGCTGTCGCCGAAGGTGCCGATCGTGGCGGGCAACGTGGTCACCGCCCGGGGCACCCGCGACCTGATCGAGGCGGGCGCCGACATCGTCAAGGTCGGTGTGGGCCCGGGCGCGATGTGCACGACCCGCATGATGACCGCCGTCGGCCGTCCGCAGTTCTCCGCCGTGCTGGAGTGCGCCGAGGCCGCGCGCGAGCTGGGCAGGCACGTGTGGGCGGACGGCGGTGTGCGCCACCCGCGCGACGTGGCCCTGGCCCTGGCGGCGGGCGCGTCCAACGTGATGGTGGGCTCCTGGTTCGCGGGCACCTACGAGTCGCCGGGCGACGTCATGCGCGACGCCGAGGGCGGGCAGTACAAGGAGAGCTTCGGCATGGCCTCGGCCCGCGCGGTCCGGCTGCGCACCGCCGAGGACTCCCCCTTCGAGCGGGCCCGCAAGGCCCTGTTCGAGGAGGGCATCTCCACCGGCCGCATGTACCTGGACCCGGAGCGGCCGGGCGTGGAGGACCTGATCGACCAGATCGTCGCCGGTGTGCGCAGCTCGATGACCTACGCGGGCGCCACCTCGCTGGCGGAGTTCCACGAGCGCGCCGTGGTGGGCGTGCAGAGCGCCGCCGGCTACAACGAGGGGCGCCCGGTGCCCACCAGCTGGTAGGAAGACGTCTTCGGCGCCCTCGCGGGCGCGGCCGGAGCTCGGCCCGGGGCGGGTGGGTCGGCGGACCCGCCCCTCCCGGGGCCGCGGCTACCGGTCCCCGGCCGGCTCCCCCTCCCGGGCCTCCTTCTCGGCGAGTACCGCCTTGCGGTGCTCGCCGCACAGCTTGTCGGCGTGCCGCACCGGCTCGGGCACCCGGTACTTGGGGGACATCCGCAGCACGAGCTCGGCCGACCCCTCCAGGTCCACGCGGTGGCCGACGGACACGTAGACGGGCTTGACGCCCTCGCGGGTGCGCAGCACGCGCCCGAGGACCTCCCCGCCTCGCTCGGCCAGGGCGAAGGAGTCGGGGACCACCTCCGAGCGCCCCGCGACCATGGGCGTCCACGACCCCCGCTCGCTCCCGGGCACGCTGTGCTTGCCGTAGAGCACCGACTTGGCCGACCCCACCACCGGCAGGTCCAGCAGGACCCCCAGGTGGGAGGCGACCCCGAACCGGCGCGGGTGCGCCAGGCCGAAGCCGTCGCACAGGTACACGTCGGGCGTCACCCCCAGCCGCCCCAGCGCCTCCAGGACCGGTGGGGACTCGCGGAACCCGAACAGCCCCGAGATGTAGGGGAAGGACGGTTCGGAGGAGATGGCGACGGACTCCACCACCTCCATCGTCCGGATGTCCATGACCACGGCCGCCGCCGAGAGCGCCGTGTTGTCCTTGGCGTAACTGACGTCCAGCCCGGCCACCAGCCGCACCGAGTCCACGTCCAGCGGCTCCTCGCGCACCCGGTCGGCCAGGCGCCGCTGGAGCGCGACGGCCTCCTTCGGGTCGCTGGGCCAGTTCTCGGGGTCGTCCAGGACCCGTGCGACCCGCTCGGCGATCTCTGACACCCTGATCCTCCCGTTCGTCCGGTGCTCCGCAGCCACCATCCCACCCCTTCGCGCCCCTTCGGCGTGCACCCGCTCCGGCTCCTACCCGTTCCCGGCCGCGCCCCGATGTCCGGGCGCCGCGCTGTGCGCCACTCCACAGGCTCCGGTGCCCGGTCCGCCCGGGCCGGCGCAGTACGGTGGTGACCGCAGTTTTGCACTGACCAGTCAGTTCAAAAAATGGAGGGGACCAGGAATGCGTCGGGCCACCGGAGCTCGTGTCCAGGCCGAGGGCCTCACCCTCGCCACCCGGGAGGGTCCCGTCTACACGGACGTGGGGTTCACCGCGGTGCCGGGCACACTCACCGTCTTCCAGGCCGACTCCGGCGGCGGCCGCAGCGCCCTGCTCCTGACCCTGACCGGACGGATGCGCCCCTCGGAGGGGAGTCTGCACGTGGACGGCCACCCCCTGCCCCGCCGGGCGCGCGCCGTCCGGCGGATCAGCTCTCTCGGGCTGATGGACGGCGTCAACGCCCCGGACGAGCGGCTCCGGATCCGCGAGCACCTCTCCGAGGGCCTGATGCTGCGCGCGAGCCCCGCCGCGCGGGGGCTCGCCGACGAGGCCATGGACGCCGCCGACCTGGGCGGGCTCGATCGCAGAGCGCTGGTCAGGGACCTGTCGACATTCGAACGGCGCCGCCTCGGCGTGGCCCTCGCCCTGCTGTCCGAACCCCGGCTGCTGGCCGTCGACGACGTCGACGGCGGGCTGGGCCCCGACCACCAGGCCGCCATGTGGCGCACCCTCCAGCGACTGTCCGAGGAGGGGCTGACGGTGGTCGCCGCCTGCGCCGACGCCGATGCGTGGGAGGAGGTCCGCGGGCCGGGCACCCGGAAGCCGGTACCCCTGTCCCAGGGCTCCGGGAGTTCCGGTACGCCGGAGAAGGCGGGTGGTCACCGTGGCCGGGCGTAGGCGCTCCCCCCTGGCCGGGCTGCTCGCGGTCCCCCGGATCGGCCTGCTGACCGTGCGCTCCTTCCTGCGCTCGCCGCTGCCCGCCGCGGCGCTGGCCGCGCTCCTGCTCATCCCGCTGCTCTACTCCGGCATGTACCTGTGGTCGTTCTGGGATCCGTTCGGCAGGATGGAGCACCTGCCGGTGGCCCTGGTCAACGAGGACCGGCCGGTCGAGGTGGAGGGCCGGGAGGTGAGCGCGGGGGACGGGCTCGCCGACACCCTCCTGGAGGGCGGCGACCTCGACTGGCACCTGGTGGACGCGGAGGAGGCCGCGCGCGGCGTCGGCGACGGCACCTACTACGTCTCCCTCACCATTCCGCCGGACTTCAGCGCCGACCTGGCCTCGCCCTCCCGGGACCGGGAGTCCCCGACACCGGCGACCCTGGAGGCGCACTACAACGACTCCAACAGCTTCGTCGTCCGCCAACTGGCCGGAAGCGCGTTCGGGGAGGTCCGCGACGCCGCCGCGGCGTCGGCGGTCGGCGACTACCTCGACGAGATCTTCCTGGGCTTCAACGAGATCCACGACCGCACCGAGGAGGCCGCCGACGGCGCCGACGAGCTCTCCGGCGGAGCGGGCGACGCCGAGGAGGGGTCCGGGGAGCTCTCCTTCGGCCTTGGTGAGGCGCACACGGGCGCCGGGGAGCTGAGCGGCGGCCTGAGTGAGCTGTACACCGGTTCGCAGGAGCTGGCCGACGGCGCGGCGACCGCCTCCGAGGAGGTGTCCGCCAAGGTGGACGAACTCGACGAGCTGGCCGACGAAGCGCTCCCGCGGCTGGAGGAGGACATCCCCGCCATCCAGGAGTACGCCGAGTCCGCCGCCGAGGTCACCGGTGCCCTGTCCACGGCCCTGGCGGAGCTTCCGGAGACGGACACCGAAGCGCTGTCCGGGTTGGACGGGCGGCTGGAGGCCTACCTGGAGGAGCACCCGGACCTGGAGACCGAGGACCCCCGGCTGTACACGCTGCTGAGCGACCTGCGGGGAGCCGTGGACACCGCGCTGTCGACGGCCGGGTTCGTCGAGGACCACCGGGACGGCATCGAGTCGGCCGCCGGGGACGCCGCGGCCCTGAGCGAGGACGCGGCGGCGCTCTCGGAGGACCTGCCCGACATGGTGGGCGAGGCCGAGGACGCACGCGACAAGGTCGACGAACTCGACGAGGGCCTGGCCGAACTCGCCACGGGCTCGGCGCTGCTGCGCGACGGCCTGGAGGACGCGGTCGGGGGCGCCGACGACCTGGACGCCGGCCTGGGCGAGCTCAGCGGCGGCGCCGACGAGCTGCACGAGGGACTGGGCGACCTGGCGGCGGGCTCCGGCGAACTCACCGAGGGGCTCGAAGAGGGGGTGGACCGGGTCCCCTCCTACTCCGACGAGGGGCGTACCGACGCCGCGGACGCGATGAGCCGGCCGGTCCGGCTGGACAGCGCGGTCTCCAACGAGGCGCCCGACTACGGGACCGGGTTCGCGCCGTTCTTCGTGCCCCTGTCGCTGTGGGTGGGCGCCATGGTGGTGTTCATGGTGCTGCCGCCGCTGTCCTCGCGCGCCCTGGCCTCCTCCGCCCCCTCCTGGCGGGTGGCGCTCGCCGGACGGGTGGTCCCGCTGCTGCTCGGTGTGGGTCAGGTGCTGGTCATGATGGCCGCCCTGCACCTGCTGCTGGGCCTGGAGGTGCGCGACTGGCCGCTGCTGATCGCGTTCCTGGTGCTGACCGCCGCCGCGTTCGCGGCGACCGTGCAGTACCTGAACGTACGGCTCGGCGCGGCGGGCCGGGTGGCCGCGCTGGCGCTGCTGGTGCTCCAGCTGACCTCCGCGGGCGGCACGTACCCGATCGAGACCAGTCCGGCGTTCTTCCAGGCCGTCGGGCCCTTCCTGCCGCTGCACTGGGCGGTGGGCGCGCTGCGCCGGCTGGTCGGCGGCGGTGACATGGCACTGGTGTGGTCGGCGTTCGGGGTGATGTCCCTGTGGTTGCTGGTGCCCCTTGTGCTCACGTGGTGGACTGTGGAGCGCAAGCGCGTGTGGACGATGGGCGCGCTCCACCCGGCGCTGAAGCTGTGAGGCCCGGCGGTGGGACGGCGGGGCGTGGCGCGGCCGGTCCGGACCCGGGCAGAATGGAGCGGATGAGCGCGAACACCCCCGACCAGCCGATGAGCGGCCGGCGAGAGACCACCCGGCGCCGCCTGTTCGAAGCGGCGGTCACACTGATCTCCGAGCAGGGGTACGGCGCCACGACCGTCGACGAGATCGCCGAGCGCGCGGGGGTCGCCAAGGGCACCGTCTACTACAACTTCGGCGGCAAGGGAGAGCTGTACGCGGCCCTGATGGAGTGGGGCGTGACCCGGCTGGCCGACACGCTGAAGGAGGCGGTACCCGCTCCGGAATCCGCGGCCCCGCCCCGCGAGGCGCTCGCGGCCGTGCTGCGCGCCGGGGTGGTCTTCATCGGTGAGCACGAGTCGCTCGCCCGGCTGCTCATGGCGGAGGCGTGGCGCACCAACCGGGCCTGGTACGCCACCGTCCGCCAGATCCGCACCGAGGCGATCGGGGTCATCAGCGGCCTGCTGGACAGGCTGGCCGGGGAGGGCCTGCTGCGACCGGGACTGGACACGGGCCTCGCCGGGTCGGCGCTGTTCGGCATGGTGGTGACGGTGGCCCTGGACTGGCGCACGCTCCAGCCCGAGCGGCCGGTCGAGGAGATCCACACCGCGCTGGCCCACCTGGCCGACGGCCTGGTCGGGTCCCCGGCGCCCCCGCGCTGAACCACGAACCGACGTCTGAGAGGACACCCCCCACGATGGTCCACCTGTACCCCCTGCTCCCCCTCCTCGCCGGGGTGGTCATCCTCTGGGTGGTGGCGCGCGACACCCGTCTCGAACTACGCCTGGTCCGCCACGGGATGCGTGCCAAGGCCCGGGTGATCGGCTACCACGAGACCTCCACGGCCTCACGCATGATCGTGCAGTTCCGTACCGAGGACGGCGAGGAGGTGCACGCCGAGCACGAGAACACCGGGTGGACCGCCTCCCGCGCCGGGGAGATCGTGACCGTCGCCTACGACCCCGACCGGCCCGCGCTGGCCCGGATCGTGTCCGCGCCGTGGCTGTCGCACTGGGTGCGGGGGCTGTTCGGGGGGCTGGGCGCGGTCCTGGTGTTCACGGGGCTGCTCCTGGGCTACCTGGAGTGGCGCTGACCGAGGGGGCGGAGCCCGGAAGGGGCGCCGCCGGGTGCCCGGCCAGTGCCTCCTCACGCGGCTCGGCGTAGCGGACCAGGCGTGAGGGCAGGCCGCCGTCCAGTGTGGAGCGGGTGCTCACGCGCACCCCGCACAGCAGGTCGGCCACGCCCGCGCGGTCGGGCCGGACCAGGGCGCCGGCGGCGTGCACCGCGGCCACGGCGAGCGCGGGCCAGGGCAGGCCCGCGGCGGTGAGGGCGGCGACGGGCGCCTGGAGCAGGCAGGTCCGCACCAGGACCCTCCACCGGGCGGCCGGGCGCGGGTATCCGGCTTCGGCCAGCGCCAGCCGGACCGAGGCCGCACCCGGCGTGGCCCGGTCCCGGCGCAGCTGCGGCAGGACCACCACGAGGACGGCGGCCAGGCACAGCATCGCGGCCGTGCGCCCCTCGGCGCCCACGATCCCGTATGCGCGCAGCAGGGCGGCCAGGGTCGCCGCGCCGAACCACCACAGTCCCAGGTCCAGCAGCCCGCCCGCCAGCCTCCGGGCCAGGCCGGGCACGGCGCGGTCGGGCACGGCGGCGGGCCAGCCCCGGGGCGCGCCCGGCCACAGCGGCGGCACCCACCGGGCGAGCAGCCAGCCGGCCAGGGTTCCCGCGGCGGCCGGGGCCACGAGCGCGGACGTGGCCTCGGCGTAGGCGCACGGGTACAGGCCCAGGAGCCCGGTGGCGCGGACGGCGGTGACGGCCAGGGCCAGGACCGCCCCGGCCAGGAGGGTGGCCGGGAGGCCGCGGCGGAAGCGGTGGCGGGCCAGCAGCCCGACCAGCGCGAAGAGGACGAGGGCCGGAGCCGTCTGCCGGAGGCCGGGCCCCTGGCCTCCCCCCTCGCCGGCGGCGCCGGGGGCGGCGGTGCCCGCGCACAGGCCGTCGACGGAGGCGGGCAGCGGCCAGACCGCGTACGCCGCCAGTCCCACGCCGGTGAACAGCGCCGCCATGGTGCACACGCCCGGCCAGCCGCGCGGGCGCCCGTAGCGGCGGTACTGCCCGCACAGGTAGAGTGCCGCACCGGCGACCACGAGCAGCGGCACGGCGGCGACCGCCGTCTCCACCGCGGCCTGTCCCCCGCCGAACAGCCGGCCCATGGCGCCTCCCCCGTCCTGCGGCTGCGTCGCCGCCCGGTCACGGCCGGCAACGCTAGTACGCTCCACGGCGGTGTGCGGACCGAACGCGGATATCTCCTCCAGCCGCGTCCCGGGGCGCTCCCGGCGGGGCGGACGCACGGAGCAGGGGGTTGCGCGCCCTCTTTGCCTTATGTGACCTTTGCCCTATTGTCACAATGGTTCACAGGAGACAACGCCTCTACCATCCATCCAAGAAGTGGACATTCTCGCCCTTCGTGGCAGACTGCTTCCTCACCCGGATATTTCAGCGTTTCATCGGCGAGATACGATCCCCACGCCGAAATGCCGTGTTTGTGGTTACCCTGCGGTACGTCCCGCGTCGAGAACCCCCGACGGACGCCGCCCCGCGGGGCAGGAGGCCGCGCTCAGCGGGCCGAGAAGTGCCGGATCCCCCGGCGCCCGGCGCCCGCGGCCCCGCACCGCACCCCCGACAAGACTCCAGACGCGGATCGACAGGAGAACCGTGCAGGCAGTACCCAAGCGACGCAGGCGGACGATCACCGCCCGTATCCGCGCAATGGTCATGATCCCCACCACCGCCCTGGTGGTGCTCTGGCTGGTCCTCACCTTCGCCCTCACCGGCGACGCGGTCATGCAGCTCATCCGCGCCAAGGCCACCGACGACCTGGTCACTCCCGCCGCCGTCGGCCTCGTGGACGTGATGCAGGAGCGGTCGCACACGATCGCCTTCCTCGAACACCCCGAGGACGCCGAGCTGGAGCGGCAGCTGTCCGAGGCGCGTGACCGCACCGACTCCTCCCTGGGCATGGTCGTCGGGGAGCTGATCGGCTTCGCCGACATCGCTCCCGGCGAGAGCGGCCACCACATCGAGATGCTGCACATGCAGTACGGCGAGATCGGCGCGATGCGCGAGTCGGTCGACGCGGGCGAGGCGTCCAGGAGCGACGTCCTCGACTACTACAACGAGCTGATCCTGCACGGAGCCGACAGCTTCGACAGCCAGGCCCGCGAGGGCCTGAACGGACCGAGCGCGGTCAGCCCGGGCTTCACCGCGACCTACATGTTCCGCACCGTGGACCTGTTCGCGCAGTCCGACGCCCAGCTCGCCCGCGCCTTCGCCAACGACGAGCTGACCCGGGAGGACCAGAACAGGTTCACCGAGCTGGTCGGCTCCTACGAGAGCTTCCTCGCCGCCAACGGACACTACCTGGAGGGCGAGGGGCAGGAGGAGCGCCTCGACGCGGTGCTCGCGGGCCCCGAGTACCAGCGGCTGCAGGAGATGCAGCAGGCGATCATCGACCGCCAGGTCACCACCGAGACGGTCACCGATCCGATCACCCTGGTGCCCACCGAGGTCGAGGACCTGTCCATGCCGGTGGACTCCACCGAGTGGTCCGAGGCCCACGACCACGTGCTCTCCGAGTTCACCGCCATCGGCGCCGACGAGGCCCTGCACGCGGCCCAGAAGACCCGCGAGAACGCCAACCAGGCCGTGCTGGTCGCCGTCGCCGGCAGCCTCGGCGTCGCCGTCGTCATCCTGGGTGCGTTCTTGCTGGCACGCCGCTCCTCGGAGGCGCTCACCCAGCGCCTGCTGCGCCTGCGCGACGACTCCAACGACCTGGCCGAGCACCGCCTGCCCGAGCTCATGGGTCGCCTGCACCGGGGTGAGCGCGTGGACACCGACGCCGCCCTGCCCGGCCTGGCCGCCGACGACGACGAGATCGGCGACGTCGCCAAGGCGTTCAACACCGCCCAGCGCGCCGCCGTCCAGGAGGCCGTGCAGCAGACCGAGCTGCGCCAGGGCGTCAACCGCGTGTTCCTCAACATCGCGCACCGCAGCCAGACCCTGGTCCACCGCCAGCTGCGCCTGCTGGACCGGATGGAGCGCGAGCAGGAGGACCCGGAGCAGCTGTCCCAGCTGTTCAAGCTCGACCACCTGGCCACCCGCTCACGCCGCAACGCCGAGAACCTGCTCATCCTGGGCGGCGAGGCGCCGGGCCGCACCTGGCACCGTCCGATGCCGCTGATCGACGTGCTGCGCGGCGCCATCTCCGAGTCCGGCGACTACACCCGGGTCAAGCGCGAGCGGATCGCCCGCGTCCACCTCAACGGCCCGGCCGTCGCCGACGTCATCCACCTCGTCGCCGAGCTGGTCGACAACGCCGCGATGTTCTCCCCGCCGCACACGCACGTGCGCCTGAGCAGCGAGGACGTGCCCAACGGCGTGACGATCGAGATCGAGGACCGCGGCCTGGGCATGACCGAGAGCGAGCTCGAATCGGCGAACGCGCTGCTGGCCGACCCGCCCGAGTTCGACGTGATGCGCCTCAACGAGAAGATGCGCCTCGGCCTGTTCGTGGTCTCGCACCTGGCGCACCGCCACGGCATCCGCGTGCACCTGCGCCCGTCGCCGTACGGCGGCGTGCAGGCGATCGTCCTGCTGCCGCACGAGCTGATCTCGGGCGACCGCGCCCCGCTCACCTCCTCCGAGGACGGCGACGAGGACGTGTGGGAGCCGAAGGGGCTCCCCGGCCGCTCGCTCCGTGAGCCGGAGTCCGGCAACGGCACCAAGCCCGTGCTGACCCCGGTGTCCGCGCCGGCCGAGGACGTCGAGGACGTCACGGACGAGGAGGAGGCCGAGGTCCGCCCCGCGTCCGGCCCCGAGGCCAGCCCGGTGCCCGGCTCCATGAGCTCCCCGGCCGACGGCGACGACCTCCTGAGCCCGGGCACGGAGGGCGACCGCCCCTCCCTGCCCACCCGGACCCCGACCATCAGCGCGGTCCCCGGCCCCGATTCCGGTGCCAGCGCCGGTTCCGGTGCCGAACCGCCCGCCACGGTCCCGACCGGCGGGGGACGGCCTCCGCTGCCCAAGCGGCGCCCCCAGGAGAACCTGGCCCCGCAGCTGGCGACCGACCCCGAGACCGACGCCCCGACCGGACCCGCGGCGGGTGGCACCCCCTCCCCGGGAACGGCTCCGGGCAGCGCGGAACGGCTGGCGCGCCTGCGCCGGAACATGTCCGCGTTCCAGAAGGGAACCGACCGCGGACGGCGCGAAGGCAAGCAGCAGACCAACGACACCGACAAGGACGCGTAACCGTGACGAGTACTCCCGAAAGCGCCCAGCGTGACAGTGGAAACGGCGCGGGCAAGAAGGACATCAACTGGCTGCTGGACGAGCTGCTCGATCGCGCGGTGGGCTCCCGGCACGCGATCCTGCTGTCCGCGGACGGCCTCCTGATCGGGCGCTCCCACGAGCTGGTCAAGGAGGACGCCGAGCACCTGTCCGCGGTGGCGTCCGCGTTCCAGAGCCTGGCCAGGGGCACCGGGCGCCACTTCGGCGGCGGCGAGGTGCTCCAGACCGTGGTGGAGATGGAGAGCGCGTACCTGTTCGTCACCGGGGCCGGACGGGGCGCGTGCCTGGCGGTGCTGGCCGAGGAGAGCTCCGACGTCGGCCTCATCGCCTACGAGATGAACGTCCTGGTCGAGCAGGTGGGCCGTTATCTGGACGCCGCGCCCAGGCACGAGGGCGCTTCCGGGGAAGCCACACGTTAGGGGACGTCATGCAAGCGCACAGCGAGTTGCCACCCGACGGGATACCGCACGGCCTGCCGCACCGCGACGCGGTCGGCGGATACGACGAGGGCGCGCCCGGAGCGCAGGAAGCCGGGCCGCTCGTACGCCCGTACGTGATCGCGCAGGGCCGCGACCACGCCGACACCGTCCAACTGGACATGATCAGCGTGGTGATCGCGGCCAAGCGCGCCGAGGTCGACGAGATGGCACTGGAGCCGGAGCAGATCCGCATCCTGGAGCTGTGCCGTCGCCCCCAGTCGGTCGCCGAGGTGTCCGCGCACCTGGACATCCCGGTGGCCGTGGTCAAGGTCCTGCTGAGCGACCTCCTCAACCGCGGCCTCGCGTTGGCCCGCGCCCCCTACACAGCGAAGAGCCCGGTGAGCCGGGACGTACTCCAGGCGGTTCTCGATGGCATCCAACGACTCTGACGACACGCAGGCGCACGTTCCGGCGGCGCTGAAGATCCTGGTGGCCGGGGGGTTCGGGGCCGGTAAGACCACGTTGGTCGGATCGGTCAGCGAGATCGCGCCGCTGAGCACCGAGGAGGTGATGACCGAGGCCAGCTACGGGGTCGACGACCTGTCGGGGGTGGAGTCCAAGACGACCACCACCGTGGCGCTGGACTTCGGGCGCATCACCATCAACCCCACCCTGGTGCTGTACCTGTTCGGCACACCCGGGCAGGAGCGGTTCTGGTTCATGTGGGAGGAGCTGTCGGAGGGCGCTCTGGGCGCGGTGGTCATCGCCGACACCCGCCGCCTGGAGACGTGCTTCGCCGCGGTGGACTTCTTCGAGCGGCGGGGCGTGCCCTTCGTGGTGGCGGTGAACTGCTTCGAGGGCGCCCACACCTACGAGGCCGACGAGGTCCGCGACGCGCTGAGCCTGGATCCGGCGATCCCGGTGGAGCTGTGCGACGCGCGGGAGCGCGAGTCGTCCAAGAACGTGCTGGTGACGCTGATCAACCGGGTGGCCGAGCAGATGGCCGCCTGACACGCGTGCGCTGGAGGGGGTTCGGGGCCACCGCCCCGGGCCCCCTCCTTCCTGTGCGCCCGCGTCCCGGAGGCGGAACCACAGAAAAGAGAACATTCCGGACACACATGGGGGTTACGGACAGGCTTGGGCCACCCGGAACCGCTGTACACAAGGGCCTTCCAGGTAAAGTGCGCCCCGTGGGACGCCATCGGGCGTCACCCCCGCAGACCATGGACCCGTCTGGGGCGGGCCCACACGAAGGTGACTGGAGTTCTCCATGAAGCGGTTCGAGTGGTACGACCGGATCCACGCTCTGGACGCCGAGTCCGACTGCGAGCAGATCGTGCGCATCCTCAGCAGCCACGAGTTCCCCTGGGACATCGAGCAGGCCCTGGGCCTGGCCCTGTACCGCACCTACGCCGTGCCCAGCATCGGCGAGCTGCTGGCGCACACACGCGAGTTCACCGAGCGCACGCAGCACCGCTACGACGACACCGCGCTGATCCTCAACGACATCCTGGAGCACGGCTTCGGTCCCGGCCGCGGACGGGACGCGCTGCGCCGGATGAACCAGATGCACCGCTCCTACGACATCAGCAACGACGACTACCGGTACGTCCTCAGCACGTTCGTGGTCATGCCCGTGCGCTGGCTCAACGACTACGGATACGGCTGGCGCAGGCTCAGCGACCACGAGATCAGCGCGTCCACCCACTACTACCGCAAGCTCGGCAGGCACATGGGGATCAAGGACATCCCCGAGACCTACGAGCGCTTCCGCGAGCTCATGGACTCCTACGAACGCGAGCACTTCGCCTACACCGAGGGCGGACGCGCGGTCTCCGACTCCACCCTCGACCTGATGGTGGACTTCTACCCGGCCTGGCAGCGGCCCCTGGTGCGCCCCTTCACCAAGGCGCTGCTCGACGACCGGCTCATCCGGGCCTTCGGCTACCCCCGGCCCTCGGCCGCCTGGCGCAGACTCAGCGACGCCGCGCTGAAGCTGCGCGCCGGGGCCGTGCGCCGGATGAAGCCGCGCGAGGAGCCGCGCTGGGCCCGCCAGAGCCCCAACATCCGCAGCTACCCCGGCGGTTACGACCCGTCCAGGATCGGCACGTTCCCGAAGGGCTGCCCGGTCCCGCACGGCATGGCCACCCGGGAGGTCGCGGACACGGGCGCCCACGTGCCCGCACCGGGCCAGGCCGTGGCGCCGGCGTCCTCCCCGGGCGCCGTCCCCGCCGACGGCACGGGCACCGCGGCCGCCCCCGAAGCCGCGCAGGGGTAGCACCCCGCCCGTTCCCCGTACATCCCCCCGCACGACGCGCGGTCGCCCGCATGCCCGGGCCCGCGTTCCCCGCTCCCCCACCCCCGCCGCATCCGTCCCCTTCGCCGAAGGAACCCCCGAATGAAGCGCTTCGCCTTCCGAGACGAGATCCACCGCCTGGACGCCGAGTCCGACTGCGTACGGATCATGCAGATCCTCAACGCCCACGAGTTCCCCTGGGACATGGGCCGGGCGCTCGGCATCGCCCTGTACCGCACCTACGCCGTGCCCAGCATCGGCGAACTGCTCGGCAGGACCAACGAGTTCACCGGAAGCACCCAGAAGCGCTACGACGACACCGCGCTGATCCTCAACAACATGATGCGGTACGGGTTCGAGCCGGGCAGGGGGCGCGACGCGCTGCGCCGGATGAACCAGATGCACCGCTCCTACGACATCAGCAACGACGACTACCGGTACGTCCTCAGCACGTTCGTGGTCATGCCCGTGCGCTGGCTCAACGACTACGGATACGGCTGGCGCAGGCTCAGCGACCACGAGATCAGCGCGATCACCCACTACTACCGCAAGCTCGGAAAGTACATGGGGATCAAGGACATCCCCGAGACCTACGAGCGCTTCCGCGAGCTCATGGACTCCTACGAACGCGAGCACTTCGCCTACACCGAGGGCGGACGCGCGGTCTCCGACTCCACCCTCGACCTGATGGTGAGCTTCTATCCGGAGCGTGTGTCCGGGCTGGCCCGGAAGTTCTCCATGGCGATCCTGGACGAGTCGCTCATCGAGGCCTTCCGCTACGACCCGCCCAGCAGGGCGTGGCGCAGGGCCGCCGACATCGCGCTGAAGCTGCGCGCCGGGGTCGTGCGCCGGATGAAGCCGCGCGAGGAGCCGCTGTGGGCGGACGGCAACCCGAACATCCGCAGCTATCCGCAGGGGTACGACGTCAACCGCATCGGCACGTTCCCGACGGGCTGCCCGGTGGCGCACGACGTGGACCCGGTCGGCCACGAGGAGCTGTACGGCACGGGGACCCGGGAGGAGGAGGGTGCCGCGCCCGCGGACGGCGTACGGACCGAGGCCCCCGCGGAGGGCCGCCCGTGACCGCCACCGTCGGCCCCGTGCCGCCCGGCGGCGGCGTGGACGGCGGACGACGCGCCGTGCCGCTGCCCCGGTCCGTGCACGCCTGGTACGGCAGTGGAGCGGTGGCCACCGGCATCTTCAACACGGTGCCGGGGCTGCTGCTCCTGATCTACCTGACCGACACCCTGGCGGTGAGCCCCGCACTGGCCGGGCTGGTGGTGTTCCTGCCCAAACTGGTCGACCTTCTGGTCAGTCCGTATATCGGCATCTGGTCAGACAGGACGCGCTCGTCGTGGGGGCCTCGCCGTCCGTGGATGCTGGCCGGGGCGCTGACCCTGCCGGTGCTGTTCGCCGCGATGTTCGCCGGCCCTCCGTTGGAGGGCGACGCCGCCGCCGTGTACGTGGCGGTGGTGTTCGTGGCCGCAGCGCTGGCGTCGTCGGTGTTCCAGGTGCCGCACACCGCCATGCCCGGGGAGATCACCTCCGACTACCACGAGCGGTCCACGTTCAACACGTGGCGGACCGCGTTCGTGGGGCTCGCCCTGTTGCTGGGCGGCGCCCTGGCTCCGGTCCTGCAGTCGGCCCCCGAGGACGCCGTGGCCGGGTACCGGATGATGGGCCTGGTCATGGGCGGCGTGGTGCTGGTGTCGATGCTGGGTTCGGTGGCCGGGACGCGCCGTGCGCCGCGTCCGGTGTTCCCGCACCGCTCCGAGGGCCTGCTCACCCAGCTGCGTACGGCCCTCGCCCACCGCCACTTCCGGGTGCTGTTCCCCGCCAACCTGCTGATGGCGACGGCCGGAGGCACCATGGTGGCCGGTGTGCCGTACGTGACGGCCAACGTCATGGGCGAGCCGAGGTACACGAGCGTCCTCATGGTGTGTGTACTGGTGCCGCTGATCGCCTCGGCCCCGCTGTGGAAGCGGCTGTCGGTGCGGGTGGACAAGCGCCGCGCCGCCGGGTACTCGGCCGTGGTGTTCGTCCTGGGCGCCCTGGGACTGCTGATGATCCCCCTGTGGGGCTTTCCCGGCGCGGTGTTCTCCTCCGTGCTGGTGGGCGTGGGCCTGTCCGGGACGACGCTGCTGCCGTGGTCGATGCTGGCCGACTGCCTGGCCGCCGCCGACACGTCGGGGCGGCGCCAGGGCGGTGTGCTGTCGGGTGTGTGGACCTCGGGCGAGGCCATGGCCCAGTCGGTGGGCACCGGCCTGCTGTCGCTGTCCCTGGCGCTGAGCGGCTACGTGGAGTCCGGCGCGGGCGAGGCGGTCCGGCAGAGCGGCGGGGCGCTGCTCGGCATGCTGGTCGGCAGCACCCTGGTACCCGCCGTGGTGATGCTGTGCTGCCTGGTCCCGCTGGCGTCCTACCGGCTGACCGCCGAGGACGCGGGATAGCCCCGCCGCCCGGGTCAGAGCGTGAGGACGATCTTCCCCCGCCCGTGGCCGGTGTCCAGGTCGCGGTGGGCCAGGGCCGCGTCCCGCAGCGGCACGGTCCGGCGCAGGTGGACGCGCACGAGTCCCCGCTCGTACAGGTCCACCATCTCGGCCAGGCGGGCGGCCGAGCGGGGCCCGGCCGGCTTCGGCAGGCCGAGTTCGCGGGCGGTCCCGTGCGAGACCATGCTGACCACGCGGCGCGGGTCACCGACGATCTCGACGGCCTGGCGCAGGGAGTCGTCGTCGAAGGAGTCGAGGGCGGCGTCCACCCCCTGCGGGGCCAGCGCGCGCACGCGCTCGACCATCCCCTCGCCGTAGAGGACCGGCACCGCGCCCAGTTCCCGCACGTGGTCGTGGTTGCGCTCGCCGGCCGACCCCAGCACCACGGCGGCGCCCCAGGCGCGGGCCAGCTGCACGGCGACGGTTCCCAACCCGCCGGCCGCGGAGTTGTCGCCGGGGCCGACGCCGACGGCGCTCAGGGCCATGTGGGCGCCCTGGGCCTGGGCGGAGAAGCCGCCCGCCACCTCCCAGGGCATGGCGGCCGGTTTGGGGACCACCTGGTCGGCGGGGACCACCACGTACTCGGCGTAGGCCCCGAACGTTCCGAATCCCAGCACCTCGGTCCCGGGCTCCGGTCCGCCGGTGTCCGGGCCGACCGCGTCCACCGTCCCGGCGAACTCGTTGCCCGGGACCAGCGGCAGGGCGAAGGTGCCGGGCAGGGGGAGCTCGCCTCGCCGGACACGGGCGTCGATGGGCAGGGCCCCCGCGGCGGCCACGCGTATCCGCACCTGCCCGGGCCCGGGCTCGGGTACGGGCAGCTCCACGGTGGTGAGCACCTCGGGAGGGCCGAACCGGGGGATCGTCATCGCGTACATGGGTTCTCCTTGACATCCTCTCCCGTCTGAAGGCGGGAGAATCCAGCCAACGGAACCTGTCCGCCGCTGGTGGGTAGGTCGTCGGGCGGCCCCGGCGGGCCGGTCGGACACGGTCATCGGACGGCTTTGCCCGGCGACCGCGCCGTGTCGCGGGGCGGGGCGGCCGGAAGGAACATGGCCGGGACCACGGCGACGGCCGTCAGCGCGGCCATCCACCAGAAGGCCGCCTGGAAGGCCGGCGCGGGCCGGTCCGCGCCGGCCAGGGCCGTGGCCAGGACGAACGCGAGGCCGGCCGTCCCCGCGGCCGCGCCGATCCGCTGCATCACGTTGAGGGCGCTGGTGGCGCGGGGGACGCGGTCCGGGACGATCCCCCGGTAGGCGGCGGCCAGCATCGGCACCGACGCGGTCCCCAGTCCCAGGCCGCGCACGAACAGGGAGGCGCCGAGCAGCGCTCCGGAGGCGTCGGCGGTGGCGAACCCGAGGGGGACCGTGGCCAGAGCGGCCAGGGCCAGGCCGCCCACCACCAGCACACGCGGCCCGGTCCGGTCGGCGGCCGGACCCGCGAACAGCACCGCGACCGCCACACCCGCGCCCATCGGCGCCACCAGCACACCGGCCGCGAGTGCGTCGGCACCCGTGACCTGCTGGTAGAAGAGCGGCAGCAGGAACATGCCGCCCCAGACGCACAGCCCGAAGACGAACATGAGGAGCGCACCGATCCGGAACGGCCCCTCGGCGAGGAGCCGCAGGTCGATCACCGGAGGAGGGCCTCCGGGACGGTGGCGCAGGGCGTGGACGGCGAATCCGGCGAGCAGCAGCGCGCCGGCGGCGGCGAGCAGCGGCCCGTGCGGGCCCCCGCCCAGGACCGAGAGCCCGTACAGCAGTACCGCCAGCCCCGGGGAGAGCAGTGCCAGGCCCACCAGGTCGAGCCGCTCCCCCTCCCGTTGTTCGTCCCGAGGGATGCCCCGGACCGCCAGGGCGAGCGCCGCCGCGGTGAGCGGAAGCGTGGCCAGGAAGACCCACCGCCAACCCAGGGAGTCCAGCACCAGGCCGCCGAGCACGGGACCCAGGACCGGCGCCAGCTGGCCGGGGACGCTCACCAGGGCCAGCGCCCGGCCCGTCCGGCCCGGTCCGGCCGCCCTGACCAGGATGGTCATCGTCAGCGGCAGCACCATCCCGCCGCCCAGGCCGGTGAGCACCCGGAAGGCGACCAGGCTCTCCACCGACCAGGCCGTGGCGCACAGTGCCGACCCCGCACCGAAGAGGGCGAGCGCGCCGATCCAGGCCGCGCGCTGGCCGTGGCGGTCCACGAGCCAGCCGGTCACGGGGATGACCGCGGTCATGGCCAGCAGGTAGGCGGTGGCCACCCACTGGACCGTGGCACAGGCGCGTCGAAGGTCCAGGAGAGCCGGTCGACGGCCACGGTGACGACGGTGCTGTCGAGCAGCGTGGCGCACGCGCCGACCAGGAGCACGCCGGAGAGCCTGAGCAGGGCCGCGTCGAGGCGCGGCGGCACCTCGGACCCCGTCCGGGGCCGGGGGGTTCCTCGCTCTTCCATGTATGTAAACTACACCGTGCAGTGCAATATGGTCCAGAGCACGGCCGCGCGAAAGCGGCCCGGTCCCGCCCGCGCGCCGTCCGGGGGAGAATGGGACGAGATGTCCGGAGGAAGGCCAGTGAAAGTGGAGGAGCCGATGGACGTCCGGCCGACGGCTCGGCGCGGTTCCCCGGCCAAGCGCGCGGCGATCACCGAGGCCGCGCTCCGGGTGTTCCTGCGTGAGGGCTACGCGCGCGCGAGCGTGGACGCCATCGCCGCCGACGCGGGGGTGTCCAAACGGACCATCTACAACCACTTCCGGGACAAGGAGGCGCTGTTCGCGACCATCGTCGCCCAGAGCAGCGCCGCGGTCGCCGAGGACTTCGCCGAGATCGCGGCCCGCCACCTGGACGCCCCCGCCGACGCCGCGTCCGCGCTGGCCGCCTTCGGCCGGGAGTGGACCTCCCCCGGAGCCCGCCGCCCCGACCACGGTGCGCTGGTCCGGCTGCTGATGGCCGAGGCCGCGCACTTTCCCGGCATCATCCGGGTATGGCTGGACAACGGCCCCGAACCCGTGCGCCGGGGCCTGGCCGAGCGGCTGCGCGCCATGGCGGACCGCGGCCTGCTGGACATCGCCGAGGGCGAGGAGGAGGACGCCACCGGGCACTTCGTGGCGCTGGTGCAGACCCCGGCCACCAACCGGTCGTTCTTCAACGCCCTCCCCCTGCCCGAGGCCGAGCACCGGGAGATCGTGCACTCGGGCGTCCGCGCGTTCATGCGGATCTACGGCCCCCGCTGACCGGGTTCAGCGGCCCAGGCGGCGCCACAGGGCGCGCGGCATCATCCGCATGCCCGCGAAGAGCGGCTGGAGCACGCGCGGGGCCCACACGGTCGTGGCGCCCGAGCGCAGCCCGGCCGACACCGCCTCCGCGACCTGGCCCGGGGTGGCGGGGAACGGGGCGGGCTCCACGTGCGCGGACATCCGCGTCGGCACGTAACCCGGCCGCACCACCAGTACCCGCGCCCCGGACCCGTGCAGGGAGTCGGCCAGCCCCTGCGCGAAACCGTCCAGGCCCGCCTTGGCCGACCCGTACACGAAGTTGAACCTGCGCACCCGCACACCCGCCACGGAGGAGAGCACCACCAGCGCCCCGTGCCCCTGTTCGCGCAGGCGCGCGGCCACGGCCAGCCCGACGGACACGTGGCCGGTGTAGTTGACCGCGGCGGCGCGGGCGGCGGCGGCCGGATCGGCCTCGTACCCGGACTGCTCCCCGAGCACCCCGAAGGCGTCCACCACCACGTCCAGGTCGCCCACCAGCGCCACCGCCTCCGCCACGGTGCCGGTGTGGGTGCCGGGCAGGTCGGCGTCGAAGTCCAGCGAGTACACGGAGGCACCGAGTCCGGTGAGCGCGGCCGGCGGGGAGGACACCCCGCCCCGGGCCGCCAGCACCACCTCGCGGGCGCCCTCGCGGACCAGCCGTTCGACGATGGCCAGGCCGATCTCACTGCGGCCGCCGAGCAGCAGCACGCTCCGTACCGATCCCACCGAGTCGCGCACGGCACTCCCCCGCCTTCCCCACACAGTCGTCATCGTGTCCTCGCCCGGGCCCGGTGTCACAGGAGCCTCAGGCGGCGGGCCATGTCGGAGACCAGTACCCCGCCCGGGTCGGCCCGCGCACGCACCCGGCGCCACGCGGGCAGCTCCGGGTACATGGCGTGCACGGTCTCGGCACGGGCCCGGCTGTCCTTGGCCAGGTACAGGCGTCCCCCCGCCTCGACCAACCGCTCGTCGAAGCCGTGCAGCACCGCACCGAGCCCGGGCAGGTCGGCGGGAAGGTCCACGGCCAAAGACCACCCGGGCCGGGGGAAGGACAGCGGCCCCGGCGTCGGCTCGCCCATCCGCTTGAGGACCGCCAGGAACGAGGGCACCCGCGCCCGGGACAGGCCCTCGGCGATCCCCGCCAGGGTGCCCTCCTCACCGAAGGGCACCACGAACTGGTACTGCACCACCCCGGGGCGCCCGTACATCCGGTTCCACCCCCGCAGGGCGTCCAGAGGATGGAAGTAGGCGGTCAGCGGCTGGGCCTGGCCGCGCCGCCGCCGGGGCGCCCGGCCGAGGTAGAGGGCGTTGAACGCGCCGACGCTCCACCGGTTCACGGTCCCCACCGGCGGGGTGAGGGGCGGTACGGGCACGCCCCCGCTCCGGTACCGCAGCGGCTGCCGGCGCAGCGGCGGGGGCAGGTCCGCCACCCGCGCGTGGCGGGCCCGGGTGACCACTCCCCTGCCCAGGGCCCCGCCCCGGGCGAACAGGTCCAGCCAGGCCACCGAGTACCGGTCCTCGGCCCGCGCCATCAGCTCCAGGGTCTCCTCCAGGCCCCCGGTCCGGTCGGTGTCCACCCGCATGTAGGAGGTCTCGACCGGGAACACGGCCAGGGTCGCCTCGGTGACCACCCCGGTCAGACCCATGCCGCCGACGGTCGCCCAGAACAGCTCGGGGTCCCCGCCGCCCGGCCCCGGCCCCAGGCGGCGCGTGCGCCCGTCCGCCGTGACCAGGGTGAGGGAGCGCACGTGCGCCCCGAGGGAGGAGTCGGCGGGGTGGTTCTTGCCGTGGACGTCGGCGGCGATCGCCCCGCCCAGGGTGACGTGGCGGGTCCCGGGGGTGACGGGGACGAAGCGGCCGCGGCGCAGCAGGTGGGCGAGGAGGCGGTCCATGCTGGTGCCCGCCGGGGCGGTGACCTCGCCGCGCGCGGCGTCCAGGCGCACGGGTCCGGTCAGCCCCGTGCAGTCCAGCACCAGCCCCCCGGCGTCCTGGGCGGCGTCGCCGTAGGAGCGGCCGAGTCCGCGCGGCAGCGCTCCGCGCCCTCCGGCCCCGGCGAGCGCCTCGGCCACCTGCTCGGGGGTGCGGGGACGCACCACGCGGGCGGCCGTGGGCGAGGTGAGTCCCCAGCCGCTCAGGAGGGTCCGCTGTTCCGGTCGGCTCACAGGTAGATCCCCAGTCCCACCAGGACCACGAGTGCGCCGAGGACGAGTTGCAGGGGACGGTCGCGCAGGGCGATCTCCTCGGGCTCCTCCCCCACGCCCCGGTCCACGAGCAGGTTGTAGCGCAGGACGAACATGATGAACGGAACGATACTCACCGCGTGGAAGAGCGTGCGCGGGCCGTCGCCCTGCTCCAGCGCCCACAGGCAGTAGGTGACGATCATGGCGCCCGACGCCATGGTGCGTGTCTGGGACAGGTAGGCGGCCGTGTAACCGCGCAGGGCCGTGCGGACGGCGTCCGCGTCCCCGCCCGCGCGCAGCTCGGCCTCGCGCTTGCCGACCACCACCAGGAGCGCGGCCAGTGACACCACGATGACGAACCAGGAGGTCAGCGGCACGCCGACGGCCGCCCCGCCCGCGACGGCGCGCAGCACGTGGCAGGCGGCGACCGCGACCAGGTCGCACACCACCACGTCCCGGAGGTGGCGCGTGTAGGCCAGCGTGAGCAGCACGTACCCGGTGATCAGGGCCGAGAGCGGGGGGTTGCCCAGCGGCAGGGAGGCCAGCGGCGCGGCGGCGCAGAGCAGGATCCCCGCCGTGGCGGCCACCGGAATCGGGAGTGCGCCGGAGGCGACCGGCCGGTGGCGCTTGCGCGGGTGCGCGCGGTCCCGGTTCACGTCGTGGACGTCGTTGAGCAGGTAGGTGCCGCTCGCGGCCACACAGAACAGGACGAACACCGCGGCGCAGGTCGGCAGCGCGTCGGGGCGGGCGAGCGCCCCGGCGGCGGCGGGGGCGGCCAGGACGAGGAGGTTCTTGAGCCACTGCCGGGGCCGGCACGCCCTGGCCAGCGCGGCGGCCGTCCCCCGGTCGCCGCGCGGCGCACCGCCCGCCGCGGGCCCGGTGGCCTGCGTCCTCTCCGTCACCGGAGGCGCGGGAGGGAGGGACACGCACCGGCGCGCCCGGTCGGGCGCGCCGGTGAGGGGCGTGTGCGGGGGTCAGCTGTACTGGTCATGGCGGCGGCCCGTGAGGAACAGCACGACCGCGACGCCGACGAAGCCGGCACCGACGACGAGGAAGACGACGGGCAGGGTGGTGCGCAGCAGGGGAAGCATGGTGCGTCCCTGCTCGGCGTTCTCGACCGCGTTCTGGACCGACTCGTCGTTGGAGACGAGCTCGGCGTCGAACAGGGTCAGCACCTCCTCGCCGTCCACCACGACGACGCGGTTCTGGTCCTCGCTGATCTTGAGGGGGGAGCCGGTGACGGGCTCGATCCAGTAGGTGCGGGTGATGGAGAAGACCTCGTCCCCGGTGACGTCGCCCTCGCCCTCCAGTCCGGCCACCGAGCGCGGCAGGGTGCGCTCGCCGACGGTGGAATCGTCGACCTCCTGGACGAACTTGTAGGTCTCGACCCCCTTGACCTCCTCGGTCCCCTGGAACTCCATGGGGACGACCTCGCCGACGGTGGTCTCGAAGAAGTCGTGGTCGCGCTCCTCGGTGAAGAAGGGGAACTTCCACGCCTGGCCGCTCTGGGCGACGGACTCGTCGTTGACCATGGCGTCGCAGCAGTCGACCGCCTCCCCGGTGACGCGGTCGTGCCCCGCCCGGCGGCTGCTGGAGGTGATACCGAAGCCGGTCTCGGCGTCCTTGACCCAGGTGAACTGGTCCCACACCACCGTCTCGTCGGTACTGGAGGCCACGTCGGCCCGGATGGTCGACGTGGCCTCCAGGGTGGCGTTCTCGACGAGTTCCACGTCCTCGATGTTGAAGTAGGTGGCCCCCTCCGCGGTGAGCACCGTTTGGCTGTAGTAGTCCAGAGGGGTCTTCATCAGGGAACTCGACAACCACGTGCGCGCCATGGGGGCAAGGGCGAGGAAGAAGACCCCAAACGCGACGAGAACGACCGCAACGGTACGGCGCATGTGCCCTCCTGGGCGTATGAGAGTCCAGATCTGGAACTGGGTCTAGTGGAACTAGGTCCAGTTCCGGGTAGAGTACTGCCCAGTAGGGAACGACGTCACCAGGGCGTGTCGAAATTTTTATAACACGTTCTAGTGAAACGCGTTCTGGATTCTCCCCTACCTGGAAGGCCCATGGCGCCCCATCCCTCCGCGCCCGGGGACCACGACGTGCGCGTCCCCTCCCGGACCGCCGACCCGGCGCTCGTGCTCCCTCAGGTCGACGGCCGCCACGAGGCCCTCGACGGCATCCGTGCCGTGGCCGCCCTGATGATCCTCGCCTTCCACCTCGCCTCGGAGACCGGCGAGGCCCTGGCCCCCGGTGTGCTCGGCGGGCTGCTGGCCTCCCTCGACCTGGCCGTGCCCCTGTTCTTCGCCCTCTCCGGCGTGCTGCTGTACCGGCCCTGGGCCCGCGCCGCCCTGGACGGCGTGCGCGGACCGCGCGCACGCCCCTACCTGTGGCGCCGTGCCGCACGCGTGCTCCCCGCCTACTGGGTGGTGGCCGTGGCGGCGCTGCTGGTCTACTCCCGGGACGAACTCGGCTCGCCGAGGTACTGGTGGGAGGTCCTCACCCTGACCTTCCCCTTCAACACCGACCCCCCGTGGTTCGGCACCGGCCCCTACGGTCTGGGCCAGGTGTGGAGCCTGTCGGTGGAGGTCAGCTTCTATCTGCTGCTGCCGTTGTTCGGCCTGGTCCTGGCCCTGTGGGCGCGCCGCGGCCGGGATGTGGACGCCCGGGGCGGACGTCTGCTCATCGGCCTGGCCGTGATGGCGGTGCTGGGCCTGGCCGCGCTGGTCCCGCAGTTCTATCCCGAGACGCGCTCGTACATGCACACCTGGCTGCCCCGGGCCATGGGCCTGTTCGCGGCGGGGATGGCACTGGCCGTGCTCTCGGAGTGGGCGTGGCGCGAGCCCGGCGCGGACGGCCCGGTGCGCCGCTTCTGCCGGACCGTCGCCGCCTCCCCGGGAGTGTGCTGGCTTCTCGCGGGCGGGTTCTACGCCCTCAACACCACCGACGCCGCGGGAAACCGGTTCGTCGGCTCCGGCGACATCTGGACCTCGGCCGTGCACTCGCTGACCGGGATCGGCTTCGCGTTCTTCCTGATCGCACCCGCCGCGCTGGCCCCGCGCCCGGACTCGGCACCGCCTCCGCTGCGGCGGGCCGCCGCCTGGCGCGGCGGCCGGTGGATGGAGGCACTGCTGCGGCACCGGGTGTGCCAGTTCCTCGCCAGGATCTCCTACGGCGTGTTCCTGTGGCAGTTCATGGTGCTGTACCTGTGGCGCGACTTCACGGGGCAGGAGATCTACACCGGGTCGTTCTGGTTGGACGCGGTGCCCGTGACGATCGGGACGGTCCTGCTCGCCATGGCCACCCACCGGTGGGTGGAGGAGCCCGGCCGCCGCTGGTCCCGCCGGTTCCTCCGTCAGAAGGGGCCGAGGCCCTAGCCCCCCGCGCGGTCGTCCTCCTCCGAGACCCACGGGTTGCCCTCCACCGTCGGCGCCATCTGGCCCACCGACACCCAGTTCAGGCACAGGCCGCCCCGGTCCTCGGGCTCCTCGGGCAGGAACACCGTCAGCCTCTCCCCGGGTGCGCCCACCGGTACGTACCAGGTGCCGTTCTCCTCCGCGGCGGGCAGGTCCACCTCGATCCAGTCGTTGCCCAACGCCACCACCACCCCGACGTCCTCCTCGGACGTGTAGCCGAGGGTGGCGACCTGGGAGGGTCCGCCGTGCGCCCGCACCGGCCAGGACACGAGCCCCTCCCAGGGCTCCAGGCACTCGTCCTCCGGCCCGGGTGCGAACATGTCGCTGCCGTCGGAGGGCCGCGCCGGGACCAGGTAGCCCGCGTCGTTGAACACGTAGGCGGAGTCGGACTGCTCGGGCTCGGTCATCCGCCGCGCGACCTCGGGCGACGCCAGCGGCGTCAGCACCCACGAGCTCAGGCGGCGCGAGCCGTTCCACTCCAGGACCACGTCCTCCGGGACCGGGCGCGAGTACAGGCCGCCCTCCTCCGGGACGTCCGCCAGCGACGCCCGTACCGTGTCCAGGTACCACTGGAGGCGGTCACCGCTCAGGGTCTGCGCGTAGGCGTGCGTGGAGTAACCCGCCGCCGACGCGTACACCACCGTCGCCAGCACCGCGGCGGTCCGGGCGCCGCGCCTGGGGCGCCTCCGGTAGGGGTCCGCCCGCGCATCCGGGTCCTGCCCCGCTCCGCCGACCAGGGCGCGCGCCCTCTCCTCCCGGGTGGGCAGGTAGGCCAGGGCCAGGCACAGCGCGAACACCAGCGCCGCGTCCGCCACGTACCGGGGGTCGGCGGCGGCCACGTCCTGGAAGCGGCCCCGCGCGATGACCGTCGGGAGGACGTCCACGAGCACCACGTAGCCCAGCAGCAGCGCCCACGCCCGCCACGCCCCGCGCCGCATCCGCAGGCTGACCAGCACGATCACCGCGAACACGGCCCAGCTGCCCAGCACCACCACACCGCGCGGATCGATGAGGCCGCCCGCCGGGGTGACGGGGCCCCACTCCAGCGGTCCGCCCAGGGCGCCGACCGGGAAGACCTCGGTGAGCAGCCCGCGCAGCATCGCCAGCGCGGGCCCGCTCTCGGGCACGCCCGCGCCCTCGCCGCCCTCCTCCACACGCATCCGCAGCAGGTAGAACACCGTGTAGGCGGCGAGGAGCCCGCCCATCGCCGCCCAGAACGGCCGGTGCAGCGCCCAGGCCCGGCGGGCCCCGGCGACCGGGCCGCCCGGGTAGAGGTGGGCGGCGGCCACCGCGAACAGCACCAGCGGCAGGAACATCGCCTTGACCGTGAACAGCATGCCGAACACGACGGCGCCGCCCGCCCACCAGGCGGCGCGCTGGTCGCCGGTGCGCAGGTGGCGCACGGTCCACAGCAGGGCGAGCACCAGGGCGAGCTGGAAGGGGACCGCGTTGAGCGCCGCCGACCACCAGCCCAGGACGGGGACGGTCAGCGGGGCCAGCGCGTACACGGCCAGCGGGACCAGCAGCGCCCGGCGGCGGCCGAACACCTCCCACAGCAGGCGGAGGAAGACCAGCATGGCGGCGGCCTGGAGGGCCAGCATCGAGCCCGCGCTGACCCACCACTCGTAGGGCCAGAACGTGGTCTGGAGGTAGACCAGGAACAGGGCGCCCGGCATCAGGTGGCCCTTGTGCAGGCTGAAGAGGTAGTCCGGCCCGAGGTCGCTGGCGTGGGCTCCGGCGAAGAAGAGGTAGTCGTCCTCCACGAAGTAGGACTCACCGAGCACATAGATCCTGAGCCCCACGGCTACCGCCACCACCAGCAGCCCCGCCAGGACCAGGCGGTCGCGGGCCAGGCGACGCACGGTGGTCAGCGCGGCCCGGGCCAGTTCGCCGAGGCCGGGCCCCTGCTCGTCGGGCTCCTCGACCGGACGGCGTACCCTGGGTGGCCCGTCCGCGGTGCCGGCGTGCGCCGCCGGGGCCCCGGCACCGGGACCGTCGTGCCCACTCGCCGTGGGAGGAACAGGCGACATCGATTTCGCTCCCGCCGCAGAGATTGGCCAACCCGGAAGATGGGTGCCAGAATACAACACGTTCCACTTTCTTCCCTGACCCTTGTCGCAGGCCGTTCGGGCCCGTGCACCCAGAACAGGAACACGATTCAGAACCGTGTCCCGCCAGGGTCGTGAGCACCGTGGAGGTGATTGCCGGTGGGACTCGAACAGGTCCGCCGTGACTGGACCCGGCTGGGTTCCACCGAGCCCCTGTGGGCGGTGTGCGTGGATCCCGGCAAGCGGGGCGGCGGCTGGGACGACGACGAGTTCCTCTCCTCCGGACGGGCCGACGTCGACCCCTCCGTCGCCCGCATGGAGGAGCTGGGCATCCGCCCCCGGGGCGGCCGGGTGCTGGACTTCGGGTGCGGCGCGGGACGGCTGTCCAACGCGCTGGCCGCGCACTTCGACCAGGTCGTGGGGGTGGACATCTCCGCGCCGATGCTCGCGGAGGCCCGCCGCCTGGACCGCTCCGGCGGCCGGATCAGGTTCGAGCTGAACGAGCGCCCGGACCTGTCGGTGTTCGAGGACGACTCGTTCGACCTGGTCTACACCGACCTGGTCCTGCAGCACCTGCCGCCCGACCTGGCCGAGGGCTACGTGCGCGAGTTCGCGCGGGTGGTGCGCCCCGGCGGCGCCATGGTCCTGGGCGTGCCCGAGGCCGAGCGGCGCACCTTCAAGGGCATGGTGTTCCGGTACGCGCCGTGGCCGCTGGTGGCCCTGGCGCAGCGGACGCTGCTGCGCTACCCGGCGCCGATGCGGATGCACACCCTGCCCGCGGCGCGCATCGCCGAACTGGTCCCGGACGGCCGGATCGCCGCCTCCGACGAGTACTGGGGCGGGGACCACTGGCGCCACCTGCGCCACTACGTGGTGCTGGAGGGCCCCGCGTGAGCACCGAGACCGCCCGCCCCGACGGCACCGTCCCGTTCCGCGCCACCCTGGGCCGTTCGGTGGGACTGTTCGCCGCCTTCCGCAGGGAGCAGACCGACCCCGCCCGCTTCTACGGCACCCTGGCCCGGGACACCGTCGCCCAACTGCGCTCCTACACGCCCCTGGACGGCAGGCTCGTGGTGGACGTGGGCGGCGGTCCCGGCTACTTCGCCGACGAACTGCGCGCCGCCGGGGCACGCTGCCTGTGCGTGGACTCCGACGCCCACGAGATGACCCTGCACGGCCGGGAGGCCGACACCCACGGCATCCAGGGCAGTGCCCTGGAGCTGCCGCTGCGCAGCGGCTCGGTGGACGTGTGCTTCTCCTCCAACGTGCTGGAGCACGTGCCGGACCGGATCCGGATGGCAGACGAGATGGTGCGTGTGACCCGGCCCGGCGGCCTGGTGTACCTGTCGTACACGCTGTGGCTGTCGCCGTGGGGCGGGCACGAGACCTCTCCGTGGCACTACCTGGGCGGCGCGTACGCGGCCGAGCGGTTCGCCCGGCGCCACGGGAGGCGGCCCAAGAACGACTTCGGCCGCACCATGTACGCCGCCCACGCCAAGGAGATGCTGCGCTGGACGCGCGGGCGCTCCGACGTGGACGTGGTGGACATCCGCCCCCGGTACCTTCCCGGGTGGGCCAAGCCGGTCGTGCGCGTGCCCCTGCTGCGCGAGGTCCTCACCTGGAACCTGCTGCTGGTGCTGCGCAGGCGCTGACGGGCCCGACCGTGTGGCGCACGGGCTCCGGGCACCGGCTCGGGCCCCTCCGGATCACCCGAGCCCGAAGGGCAGGCTGCGGTGCGTGTGCTGGAGGCTGACCCAGTGCTCGGCGGTGAACTCCTCGATCGCCCACTCACCGCCGAACCGGCCGAGTCCGGAGTGGTTCTCGCCGCCGAACGCGGTGTTGGCCTCGTCGTTGAGCGTGGAGTCGTTGACGTGGGTCATGCCCGCCCGGACGCGGCGGGCGAACCGCACCCCCCGCTCGGCGTCGCGCGTGTACACCGCGCTGGACAGGCCGTACTCGGTGTCGTTGGCGATGCGCAGCGCGTCCTCCTCGTCCTCGGCACGGACCACCGTGGCCACCGGGCCGAACACCTCCTCCGACGCGCTGGGCATGTCGTTGGAGGCGAGCAGCAGGTGGGGCGGCAGGCACCTGCCCGCCGGTCCGGACGGGTCCCCGGACAGCAGGAGCCGCGCGCCCTGCTCGACGGAGCGGGCGACCAGGTCCCGGATGCCGTCGCGCTGGTCGTCGTCGATGATCGGACCGATCCGGGTGGCCGGATCGGCGGGGTCGCCCACCCGCAGTCCCCTGGCGCGCACGAGCATCCGCTCGACCAGGTCGTCGTGGACGGCGGCGGTGGCCACGACCCGGTTGGTGGCCATGCAGATCTGGCCCTGGTGGTAGTAGGAGCCGAACACGGCGGCGTCCGCGGCCAGGTCCAGGTCGGCGTCCTCCAGCACCACCAGGGGGCCGTTGCCGCCGAGTTCGAGTGAGTGCCGCTTGAGCGGCGCCTGCCTGGAGATGTGACGGCCGACCTCGGTGGACCCGGTGAACGAGATCATCCGGGAGGTCTCGTGGGTGGCGAGCGCGTCCCCGATCTCGCCGCCCTTGCCGATGACCACGTTGAGCACGCCGGGGGGAAGCCCGGCCTCCTCGTAGATCCGGGCGAGCAGGAGCCCGCCCGTGACGGGGGTGTTCTCGGCGGGTTTGAGGACGACGGTGTTGCCGAGGGCGATGGCGGGCGCGATGGAGCGGTGGGAGAGCTGGAGGGGGAAGTTCCACGGGCTGATCACCGTGACGACGCCGAGCGGCTCGCGGTAGACGCGGTTCTCCTTGCCCGGGGTGATGCCGGGCAGGATGCGGCCGGCGACCCGCGTGGGGTAGGAGACGACCTCGACCATGCCGCTGCGCACCAGCTGCCACTCGAACTCGGCCCGTTCGCGGACGGCTCCGGCCTCGTGCACGAGCCAGTCGACGATCTCGGTCCGGCGCGCGTCGAGGACGCGGACGGCCCGCAGGAACAGCTCGGCGCGGTCGGTGGCCGGCGTGTCGGCCCACCCCGGCCACGCCCTCGCCGCCTCCCGGTAGGCGAGGTCCACGTCGCTCTCGTCGGCCAGGCGGATCTCGGTGAGGACCGTGTCGTCGTAGGGGTCGACGTCCTGGAAGACGGTCCCGGAGGACCCGTGGCGCCACTGGTCCCCGATGGGCATCCGGTCCAGGCCCGTGTAGGCGCTCGGCCGCTGGTCGGCGTGCATCGGCTCTCCCCCGCGTAGGCGTCGCTGCCTGCCACGGTGACCCGGAGCCCGCACTCGGACAACGGGACTTGCCGCTTCTTGGCCAACTGTTCAGCCACTTCCGGGGCCGCGCGGGTACGGCCTCAGCCCTTGGGCCCCCGGCGAGCACCGCGCGGAGCCACCGCATATGGGCCCGGGCCTCCTCCACGGTCGCAAAGCGCGGCGGCTCGCCGGACACCGCGCCCGCCGCCTCCGAAAGGCAGCGCGTCCGCATCCGCAGGAACCGGGCACGGACGTCGTCGATCTGCCGGTGCATCGCGTCCAGCGTCCGCTGCTCCTCCTCCGCCCGGAGCCGCTCCGGTGTCCTGGGGACGGATTCCCTCCGCCCGCCGAACCACTCCCCCAGGCGTTCCCTCAGCCCCATGCCCGCCGCCTCCCTCCGAACCCGCCAGAAGGGTCCACGGTAACGCGGCCCGCCGAACCGGAGGAGCGGCGCGGGGCCCTCGTCGCCGCCCGCGACGGCCCCGCCGGCGGCGGGCCCGGGAACCGTGCCGTTGCGCACGAGGGGCTCCGGGCACCCGCCTCAGCCCAGCCGTTCCAGGGCCCTGCGCGGGGACCGGGCGTGCCGTCCCATCCCCGCGAACGGGCACTCGTCCCGTTCCAGGTCGATCGTGAACGCCCCGGCCGACTCCAGCCCGTCCAGCTCCTCCCAGGTGATCGGCGCCGCGACCGGCGCCCCCGGCCTGGCCCGCACCGAGTACGGAGCGACCGCGAGCTGCTCGCGGCCGTTGCGCAGGTAGTCCACGAACAACCGCCTCCCCCGCGACGCCTTGCGCACCTCGGTGGTCAGCTCCTCCGGACGCCGGGCCGCCACCCGGTCCGCGACCGCCTCCGCCAGGCGGCGGACCTCCTGGTCGCCCACCTCCGGGCGCAGCGGCGAGCGCACGTGCAGTCCCCTGGACCCGCTGGTCATCACGTACGCGGCCAGGCCCAGGTCGTCGAGTACCTCCCGTGTGTCCCGGGCCGCGGCCCTGCACGCGGCGAAGGCCTTCGGGCCGTCCCCGGCGGGATCCAGGTCGATCACCATCCGGTCGGGGCGACCCAGGTCCGGCTCCCTGGACTGCCAGGCGTGCACGGTGATCGCCGCCTGGTCGGCGCACCACACCAGCGCCGCCGCGTCCTGGCACACCATCATCCGCCCGCCGCTGGTCTCCACGGTGCGCACCCAGTCCGGGACCGACGGGTGCTTGACGAAGAAGCCCTGCGCCCCGATCCCGTCCGGGAACCGCTCCAGGGCCACGGGCCGGCCGCGCAGGTGCGGCAGCATCAGGGGCGCGATCCTGGCGTGGTACTCCGCCAGGTCCTCCTTGGTCGCGCCGCCCTCACCGAACAGCGGCTTGTCGGGCCTGCGCACCCGCACCACGCGCCGCCCGGCACGCACCTTCGCCGTGCCCGTCGCCATCGCCCCTCCCCGGTCTCCGCCGTGCGGCCCGCCTACCCGGTCCGTACCGGCGGAAACGGTCCCCGCGAGCGCGAACGCCCGGCCAGGAGGACCTGGCCGGGCGTTCGGGGTCGGGCGCGCGGTACTACTTGCGCTTCTTGATCTCCTCGGTGAGCTGCGGAGCGACCGTGTGCAGGTCGCCCACGACGCCGAAGTCGGCCAGCTCGAAGATCGGGGCCTCGGGGTCCTTGTTGACCGCGACGATGTTCTTCGCGGTCTGCATGCCCGCGCGGTGCTGGATCGCGCCGGAGATACCGAGGGCCACGTACAGGTTCGGGCTGACCGTCTTACCGGTCTGGCCGACCTGGAACTGGTTCGGGTACCAGCCGGAGTCGACGGCGGCGCGGGAGGCGCCCACGGCCGCACCGAGGGAGTCGGCCAGGTTCTCGACGACGGAGAAGTCGTCGGAGCCGACGCCGCGGCCACCGGAGACCACGATCGCGGCCTCGGTGAGCTCGGGGCGCTCGCCCTGCTCCTCGGCGACGCGCTCGACGACCTTGGCGGTCTTGGCGGCCTCGGAGACCTCGACCGACACGGCCTCCTCGGCGGCGGCGCCGGATGCGGCCTCGGCCGGGACGGAGTTCGGACGGACGGCGACGACCGGCACGCCGGTGCGCACGCGGGCGTGGGTGATGGTGGCACCGCCGAAGACGCTGTGCTCGGCGACGACCTCGGCGTTGACGTCCACGACGTCGGTGAGCACACCGGAGCCCAGCTTGACGGCGGTGCGGCCGGCGATCTCCTTGTTCTCGGCGGTGGCCGAGACCAGGATCGCGGCGGCGCCCTTGTCCTGGGCGAGCTTGGCGAGCAGCTCGGCCTTGGGGGCGACGACGTAGTCGCCCAGCTCGGCCGGGGCCACGTAGACCTTCTCCGCGCCGTACTCGGCCAGCGCGCCCTTGCCCGACTCCGCACCGTCGCCGATCCACACGGCCGCGGGCTCGCCGATACGGCGGGCGGCGGTGAGCAGCTCGGTGGTGACCTTCTTGACCTGTCCGTCGACGTGGTCGACGAGGACGAGGACCTCAGCCATAATCCTTGAACCTTCCTGAGTCTCTCGCCGGACCTACACGAACTTCTTCTCGACGAGGAAGTCGGCGATCTTGGCGCCGCCGTCACCCTCGTCCTTGACGACCGTGCCCGCGGCGCGCGGCGGCGCGGCGGCGAAGTCGACGGTCTCGGTGGCGGCGTTGGCCAGGCCGACCCGGCCGGTGTCGATGCCCGCGTCGGCGGCGGACTTCTTGTCGACCGGCTTCTTCTTCGCCTGCATGATGAGCTTGAAGGACGGGTAGCGGGGCTCGTTGATCTTCTCGACCACGGAGACCACCGCCGGGAGCTGGGCCTCGACGACGTCGTAGCCGTAGTCGGTCTGGCGCTGGATCCTGATCGTGCTGCCGTCGATGTCGACCTTGCGCGCGAACGTGAGCTGCGGCAGGCCGAGGTACTCGGCGAGCGCGGCGCCGACGACGCCGGTACGGGCGTCGGTGGACTCCGAGCCCAGGACGACCACGTCGTACTCGATGGTGCCCAGGGCCTGCGCGAGCGCGTAGGCGGTCTGGAGCGCGTCCGAGCCGTGGAGCGCGTCGTCGTTGACGAAGACGGCCTTGTCCGCGCCCATCGACAGGGCCTTGCGGATGGACTCCGTGGCCTTCTCCGGTCCCATCGTCAGGATGGTGACCTCGCCGCCGTGCTTCTCCTTGAGGAGGAGGGCCTCCTCGATCGCGTACTCGTCGAGCTCGTTGATGACGCCGTCGGACGCTGCGCGGTCGAGCGTCTTGTCATCGGCGTTGAGCTTCCGTTCGGTCGCCGTGTCCGGGACCTGCTTGACCAAAACGACAATATTCATGGCCGGTGGCCGACCTCCCTGCACTCCATGGATCCGCCGTGCGGCGGTCGGACGCTGGCGCGCCCCGTACTGCCAACAATGCCGAATGCCGTTCGGTCATCCGACGGCGGGGCCGCCTTCACGTCCAGACAGGTCCCGCAGTGTGCTCATACAGCCAAATGTTACTGGCTAGTAGCTTGGAGGCCAACCCGTGGCCCCCGGTGTGACTGAGGCAACCCCGAACGCCCCCCGCGGCACCGGACCGCCGACGTCCCGCCGCGGTGCACGGCACCGGACGGGGATCCGGTCCCCGGTTTCCACCCTAGTCGCCACGGGCCCCTCCGGAACCGGTCACACCACCGGTGACGGTCAGAAAAAGGACGACGCCCTCCCCCCGCGAGGGAGGGAGGGCGTCGGCGGGTCCGGTGCCGCTGCGCCGTCTAGGCGGACTCGGAGGGGCTGGAGGTGTCGGATCCGAACCAATCCGAAGGCCCCTGCAGCGTCCCCCAGGACCAGGACGGAGCGGCTGTCAGGCCGATGGACATGATGAGCATGGTCAGCAGCAGGATGCCGATGACCACGCCGATGTACAGGTACAGGTTGTGGAACCGCACCCGCTCGACCAGCCACACCGCCTGGTGCCGGGCCCCGCGCCCGCTCGGCATGATGTAGCTGAGCAGGATCATCACGAAGACGGCGAACGAACCGGTGTAGTTGGCGCCGTAGTTGCCCGTCTCCACGATCTGCGCGTAGACCATGCCGACCAGGATCCCGGCCAGTAGGTAGATCAGGCCGAACCCGACCGTGCGCAGCACCATGCGCCCGAAGGCCCACGGGAAGCTCAGCGCCACCACCATGCTGTCGGAGTTGCGCGGGCCGCGGGTCTGCAGGCGTCGGGCGTGCTCGGCCTTGACCACGTCCAGGGCGCTCAGCCCGGCGATGATCACGATGCCCAGCAGGATGCCGAACCAGGGAAACCACAGGGCCACACCGGCCAGCGAGAGCATGACGGGGATGAGCACCAGCGGGTGCATCCGCCACACCTCGGCCTCGTGCTCGTCGTCGTAGTACTCGTCGTACTCGTCGCCGCCGCCCCGGAGGTAGTCGCCCATCCGGTCGTTGCTGCCGCGCCTGAACCGGCTCAGCCAGCCGCCGCGCTCCTCGTAGTCCTCCTCGTCGAACTCCTGCGTCCGGCCGCTGTGGCGGTTGTCGTCCACGGGGGTGAGGATGTCGGCGAAGTCGCCCTTGTGCAGCGGGGTGTTGAAGAACTGGGTCTGCGGAGCCTGGTAGCCCTCGTCCTCCGCGACGGGGCGACGCCCGTGGTCGTCCCAGCGGCCGTTCCCGTCCACGGGGTCCATCATCATGGTGCCCCGCGGCTCGTCGCGGGACAGCTCACCCGGCTGGAAGCGCCGCGTGCCCTGCATGTCGTCGGGGTCCTCCCCGGCGCCGACGGGGTTGATCCGCATGGTCCCCTGCGGGTCGTCCAGGTCGTCGGAGCCGCCGGGGGTGATCCGCTGGGTGCCGCCCCCCAGGTCGTCGGTCGCGTCCTCGCCGGCGTCCCAGCCCCGCCGGGCGTCGTCGGCGGCGCCCGACAGGTCGTCCGTGGCCTCCGGATCACCGTCCAGGCCGTTCGCGTGGGCGGCGGAGGCCTGGCTCGGGGGCTCCTTGGGCAGGGACCAGGAAGCGGCGGCCTGGTGGGACCCGCTGCTCGTGTGCGGGGGACCCCATCCCTCGTCGCCCCCGGACGCGCGTCCGGCCAGGTAGCCGGCGCCGAGAGCGGCACCGGCGGCCCCCGCCGCCGCGGCGCCGCCCGGGCCGCCGCTGCCGCCCGCCGCGGGATCGGACTCGGGAAGGCCGCCCACGGACGGGTTGTACACGGTGTGGGTGCCGGTCAGCCCGGTGGGCCGGCCGCCGGCGTCCTCGGTCCAGGGCAGGTCGAGGTTGAGGCGGCTGGTCTCCTCGACCAGCCGCTCGGCCGTGGGACGGCTCGCCATGTCGCGGGAGACGGCGCGGTTGACCAGCGGACGCAGCGCCTCGTGCATCCCGTCCATGTCGATCTCGCCGTTGAGGATGCGGAAGAAGATGACCTCGAAGGAGCCCGCGCCGTAGGGCGGGCGGCCGGTGGAGGCGAAGGCGACGGTGCCGCCCCAGGCGTGGATGTCGGTGGCCGGGCCCAGGTCGGTGCCCTCGATGACCTCCGGGGACAGGTAGCTGGGCGTGCCGACGAACGTGCCCGTCTGGGTCAGCTTGGCGCCGTCCACGGCGTGCGCGATGCCGAAGTCGATGACGATCGGCTCGCCGTTGGAGATGATCACGTTGCCGGGCTTGAGGTCACGGTGGATCACCTCCACCGCGTGGATGTCCTTGATCGCCCGGGCCAGGCCGGTCACGAAGCGCGTGAGGGCGCGGCCGCGCAGCGGGCCGTGGTCGGTGACGGTCGAGTCCAGGGTCGGGCCCGGGATGTACTCGGTGACCACCCACGGCAGCTCGGCCTGGGTGTCGGCGTCGATGACCTCGGCCACGTTGGGACTGTGCACCCGGCGCATGGTCTCGACCTCGCGTGCGAGCCGTGCCCGGGCGATGTGGTCCCCCGCGACCTCGGGCTTGAGGACCTTCACCGCGACGAACTGCTCGGTCCGGGGGTCCTCGGCCTGGTACACCACGCCCATGCCGCCCTGCCCGATACGGCGGCGGATCACGTAGTGGCCGATGCGCTCCGGCAGCTCCTCGCCCGTGGGGAAACCTGCCGACATTGCCATCGAGAACTCATCCCCTCAAAAGACCGCATACCGCCACGTCCAGCTTATCGGCCGGGGGGATGGGTCAACCTTGGCTTGTGTGGCCCGTCCGGGGCCCGTGCGGTCGCTTCCGCGCCCGCCGGGGTGTCCAGGGGGCTCCGGCGGCGCGTCCGTCCTGGAACGACCACCACGAGTATGACGGAAAACTCGCGTGCGCGGTTCCCTCCTCCGTGTCCGGAGTGGCCGGATGCGGACGTTCGGCCGGATCCGCCCCGTCGCCGTCCGGCCCGGCGGGGAGGGGGCCCTGCCGGGTGCCGGGGAGACGGCGGGAGGGGGAGGCCCGGCCCCGCGGCGTCCGGCCTCCCCCTCCCGCCAGGCTCAGCGCCCGCTGAAGGAGGCCTTGCCCGGCCCCTGCTCGACGAAGCTGCGCATGCCGCTCTTCTGGTCCTCGGTCGCGAACAGCCCGGCGAAGTGCAGGCGCTCGATCTCCAGACCCGTCTCCAGGTCGGTCTCCAGGCCCCGGTCCACGGCCTCCTTGGCGGCGGCCAGCGCCACGGCCGGACCGTCGGCGTACCCCGCGACCCGGGCCACGGCCGCCCCGTAGACCTCCTCGTCCGGGACGACCTCGTCCACCAGGCCGACCTCCCGGGCCTCGTCCGCCTTCACGTGGCGGCCGCTGAAGATCATCTCCTTGGCCCGGGACGGGCCCACCAGGCGGGGCAGGCGCTGGGTGCCGCCCGCGCCGGGGATCACGCCGAGCTGGATCTCGGGCACGCCCAGCCTCGCCCCCGCGCCCGCGACCCGGAAGTCGGCGGCCAGCGCCAGTTCCAGGCCGCCGCCCAGCGCGTATCCGGTGACGGCCGCCACGACCGGCTTGGGGATGCGCGCCACCAGGGTCAGCGCGTTCTGCAGGTTGCGCGCGTACTCGCGCATCTCTGCGGCGGTGCGGTCCGCCATCTCCTTGATGTCGGCGCCCGCGACGAACACGCGCTCACCGCCGTAGAGGACCACGGCGCGCACGTCCGGGTCGGTGGCCACCTGTCGCGCGGCATCGGCGATCTCCGCCGTCAACGCCGCGTTGAGCGCGTTCACCTTCGGTCGGTCCAGCCTGATCACGGCCACCGCCGGGTGGTCCGGGTCGGTCTCCACGCGAACGAACTCGCCCACGATCCCCACCTTCCATTCGACGTCGATGTCCTGAACTGCCTACCACCCGGTTCAGGAGAAGAGCAGCACCAGGGTCCCCAGCCGCGCGGACAGCGCGTACGCCGCCGCCAGGAGCAGGGCCGCGCCCGCGATCAGCAGCGTGTCCGCCCGGCGCCAGCGGCTCCGCCTGGCCCGGGTGCGCGGCCCGGTGCCGAACGCGCGGGCGTCCATCGCCGTGGCCAGGAGCGTCCCGGTGCGGATGGACCGCACCAGGAGGGCGAACAGGCGGCCGAAGAACAGCGTGACCACCCGTACGGGGTTGCGCCCGGCCTCCAGCCCGCGGGCCCGCCGCGCCAGCGTGATGGTGCGCCACTGGTCGGCCAGCAGCGGGACGAGCCGCAGCGCCGCCAGCACGCCCATGGCGGGCCGCTCGGGTACCCGCAGCCGCTGCACCAGCCCGTCGGACATCTCCGTCGGGTCGCTGCTCACGGCCGCGATCAGGCCCGGCAGGGCGATGGCCAGCAGGCGCACCGCCGCGCCCAGGGCCCCCTCCGCGCCGTGTTCGCCGTACAGGTAGTTGACCAGACCGTTGGAGAGGCCCATGAGCAGGAAGGGGCCGCCCAGGACGAGCAGGGTGCGCCGGTCGATCCCGCTGAACGGCAGGAGCAGCACGACCCCCGCCAGCACCACGCCGCCGGTCACGGCGTCCACGGCCGGGACCAGGCCGAGCCCCAGGAGCAGGGCGGCGAGCAGCTTGGCGGCGGGGTTGAACCCGACGAGCCAGTAGCGGAACCCGCCCTCCTCCGGCGTGTCCAGGGTCAGCGTGTCCCCGCCCGGAGTCCGTCGGTCACCCACGGGGCCTCCTCCCCGCCGCCTCGCCCCAGGAGGCGGGCTCGGGTGCGCGCCCGCCCGGGAGGGCGGCCTCGTACACGGCGCGGCCCTCGGCCACGCGCACCCGCGCGTCCGCCAGGTGCCGCAGCAGCAGGCCGTCGTGGGTGGCCATGACCACGGCCCGCCCCTCGGCCCGCAGGGCTCCCAGCAGCTCCACCAGCTCGGTCCACGTACGGGTGTCCTGGCCGAAGGTCGGTTCGTCCAGCACGAGCACGTCGGGGGCGTGCGAGGGGCCGGAGCTGAGCGCCGTGGCCACCGACAGCCGCCGCTTCTCCCCGCCCGAGAGCGTGTAGGGGTGCACGTCGGCCAGACGGGTCAGGCGCAGCCGCTCCATCAACTCGTCCACCCAGGCGTCGGTCTCGGCCTCGCCCATCCCGGCGCGCAGCGGGGCGAACCGCAGTTCGCCGCGGACGGTCGTGGTGACGAACTGGTCCTCCGCGTGCTGGAAGACCGTGCCCACGTGCCGGGCCAGCCTCCGGGCGGGCCAGCGCGCGAGCGGGCGCCGGTCGGCCCCGGCCAGCGGCCCGCGCGGCAGCACCCGGCCCCGGTACGGCCTGGACAGCCCGGCCAGCATGGTCAGCAGCGTGGACTTGCCCGCGCCGTTGGGTCCGGTCAGGGCGGTCGCGGTCCCTGCGGACACGGTGGCGTTCACCCCGTCGAGCACCACGCGCCGGGGCGCGGAGCGCACGCCCAGCTGGAAGGGGGTGCGCGCGGCCACGTCCACGGCCTCCAGCAGGGCCCCTCCCCCGGGCGCCGGAGGCAGTTCGGGGGAGGGCTCGTTCCCGGGCATCCACACCCCCTGGTCGGCCAGTGAGCGGCCGTGCCCGGCGAACACGGCGGCCGGATCCCCGTCGGCGATCACGCCGCCGCCGGGCTCCACGACCACGACCCGGTCCACCAGGTCGACCACCTCGGCCACGCGGTGCTCGACGAGCACCATGGTCGCCTCGGTCTCGGCGAGCAGGCGCGCGAGGACGCCGCGCACCAGCGCGGCCCCCGCCGGGTCGAGGTTGGCGGTGGGCTCGTCGAGCAGCAGCAGGCGGGGGCGCATGGCCAGCGCCCCGGCGATCACCAGGCGCTGCTTCTCGCCGCCCGACAGCGCGCCGGTGGAGTGGCGCGGCCCGTACGGAAAGCCCACGGCGTCCAGGGCCTCGTGCACCCGCGGCCAGATCAGTCCGGGCTCCACGCCCAGGTTCTCCGGACCGAAGGCCACGTCGTCGCCCGCGCGCGCCATCACCAGCTGCGTCTCGGGGTCCTGGCTGACCAGGCCGACCGCGCCCCGCCCGCGGTCGGCGGGCCTGCCGTCCACGAGCAGGGTGCCCTCCTGGTCGCCGCTGATCGCGCCGTCCTCGCCGGTCAGGCCGGCCAGCGAGTGCAGCAGGGTCGACTTGCCCGCCCCGGAGGCGCCGAGCAGCAGCACGCGCTCACCGGGCTCGACGACCAGGTCCACGCCGCGCAGGGCGTACTCCCCACGCCCGGAGTGCCGCCAGCCCCAGCCCGACAGCTCCACGCGCGCGCCGGGGCGGGCGGACCGGCCGTTCGTCTCGGCCACGGGTCAGCCCCTCGCCGACGGGAAGGGCGCCAGCGCCCCGGACCGGGCCAGGGCGGTGGTGAGGAGGCGGGCGCCCACGCCCGCGATGACGGCGGCGCTGATCACCACGATGACGCCGTACGCGACCTGGAAGTGCAGCGGCCAGGTGACGTTGTAGGCGATGTTGTCGCGGATGGCGGGGGAGAGGCCCGCGACCGCCGCGGCGAGCACGGCCACGCCCATGCCCCACCGCCGGTAGCCGAAGGCGAGGAAGACCAGCTCGGGCAGGATGCCCTGGAGGGTGCCGTCGAGGATGACCATGATCCCCCACTGGGTGCCCAGGACCGCGGACACCGAGGCGGCGGCGACCGAGGTGAGCAGGGCGGCCCCGGGCTTGCGGATGATCAGGCCGCCGAGCACGCCGGAGATCAGCCACATGCCGTAGACGACGGCCTGCGCGGGCGGGAACCCCACGAACAACGGGGTCGTGGCCGTCCACACGATGTTCCACAGCCAGAAGACGACACCGACCGCGACCCCGATGACGGCGGCCACGACGATGTCGACGGTGCGCCAGCTCCGCAGCCGGCCGAGGACGTCCTGCCGGAATCCGGTCTTCTCGGCGTTGTCCTTCTTCATGTCCTGTTCGTCCCTTCGTCGGGGGTGACGAGGGGCATGTGGCCAAGAGCGGCACCGACGGAGTGTGCCGTGCGCGACCGGAGCGTTCCGGTGCGCGGGAGCACGCCACCGGTGACGAGTTCCTACGACTTCCTTCGCTGGCATGACCCAGATCAGGTGTGTAAGGGTCTGCGGCCTGGTGCCGCACTCTCAGCGCTCACGCGCTCCCCTGTCGGTTCTTCACCAGTATGGGACACAAAGGAGGATCGTGGGGCGCTTCGCCCCCACGATCTCCTCTTTTTCGGATTAATCCACCCGCAAGCACCTCGGAACGGCGTCAGGCGTCACCCCCGTCGCCGCCGGATCCGGACGGCTTGGGCGACGGATCGCCGAAGGCCTTCGGCGACGGCGCGAACTTCTCCTTCGGGAGCTCGGACGTGGCCTCCTTCATGGTGGCCTGCCAGATCGGTCCGGGCACCGTGGCCCCGTAGACGATGCCGTAGTAGCGGTCGCCGATCCTCACACCCTGGAGCGGGTGCTGCTCACCGCCGCGGATGTCGCCGACCGCCACGATCCCGACCAGGTTCGGGGTGTACCCCGCGAACCACGCGTACGCCGAGCTGTCGGTGGTACCGGTCTTGGCCGCGGCCGGGCGCCCGATCTCCAGGCCGGTGGTGGTGCCGCCCTTGAAGGTCTGCTGGAGCAGGTGGCTGACGCCGTCGGCGACCTTGGTCTCGATCGCGCCCTCCTCGCAGTCGGGGGCCACCTCGACCTCCCGGCCGCCCTCGCCGTCGAAGCGGATCGAGGCCACCGGGGCCGGCTCGCAGCGGGTGCCCCGCGCCGCGAAGGTGGCGTAGGCGCCGGCCATGGTCAGCGGAGAGACCTCCTGGTCGCCCAGGGTGAAGGAGTTCCACACCCCCATCTCCTCGCCGTCGGCTCGGTGGACGCCCAGGCGCTCGGCCATCTGCGCGGTCTCGCACAGGCCGACGCGCTTCTGCAGCTGGGCGAAGTAGGTGTTCACCGATCCCTTGGTCCCGCTGATCATGTTGTGCCGGCCCCCGTCGCTCTCACCGGCGTTGCGCACGTCCCACGTGGCCATCCGGCCGCCCTCGCAGTTCCTCATCCCGCTGACCGAGGTGCTCTTGGGCGCGTTGAAGCTGGTGCCGTACTTGAGCCCGGCGTCCAGGGCGGCGGCCAGCGTGAACGGCTTGAACGTCGACCCCGCCTGGTAGCCGTGGGAGCCGCCGTCCTCGTAGTCCACGGCCAGGTTGATCGAGGTGGTGCCCAGGTCCTCCTCGTCGAAGCCGTAGCGCATGTTCTGGGCCATCGCCCGCACCCGTCCGGTGCCGGGCTCCACCAGCACCTCGGCGGCGAATTTGGCGGAGTCCCCCGCCGGGACGTACTTCTCGATCGCCTGCTCCGCGGCCTCCTGCATATCGCTGTCGAGCGTGGTGCGGACGGTGATGCCGCCCCTCTCGATGATCCGGTCGCGCTCCTCCTGTGTGTCGGCGAGCACGTCGGAGTCGCGCAGCCAGTGCATGACGTAGTCGCAGAAGAACGGCTGCTCGCCGTGGAAGCAGCTGCCCGCGCGCGGGGTCACGTCCACGTTCAGTTCCCGGTTCTTGTACTCCTCGGCCTCCCGCGCCTCCAGGTGTCCCGTGTCGACCATCCGGTCCAGCACCAGGTTGCGGCGATCCCGCGCGGCCTCGGGGTTGGCCAGCGGGTCGTAGAGCGACGGTGCGCGCACCAGCCCCACGAGCGTGGCGGCCTGCGCGGGGTCCAGTTCCGAGGCCGGGACGGAGAAGTAGCGCCGCGCGGCGATCTCGATGCCGTACGCGTTCTGGCCGAAGTAGGCGAGGTTGAGGTAGCCCTCCAGGATCTCGTCCTTGGTGAGCCGCTCCTCGATCTCGACGGCGTAGCGCAGTTCCTGGACCTTGCGCGCCAGGGTCTGCGCGGTGGCGCTCTCCACCTCCTCCTTGTCGTCGGCCTGCTCGACGAGCAGGTTCTTCACGTACTGCTGGGTGATGGTGGAGCCGCCCTGGGTGTTGCCCATGGCGGTGCGGACCGCGGCGCGGAACGTGCCGCGCAGGTCCAGCCCGCCGTGCTCGTAGAAGCGTTCGTCCTCGATCGCCATCAGCGCCGCCGGCGCCCAGGGGCCCATCTCGTCCAGGGGCACCACGTCGCGCTCGCGCTCGGCGACCTCCGCGATCGGGTCGCCGTCCGCGTCGGTGAGCAGGATCCGCTCGGTCAGGGGCAGCACCTCCAGGTCACCGGGCATGGCCATGAAGGCCGCCGCCGTGTCCTTGGCCACCAGCCCGGCTCCTCCCACCCACGGCAGCACCAGTGCCGCGGTCAGCAGCCCGGCAACCGCGCTCGTCCCCGTCAGGCGCAGGACCGCCTCCCGCCGCGTCCCCTCCCGGACCGGTTCCGACAGTCTCCCGCGCAGGACCGCGGCCCACCGCTGCGCACCCGGGACCGCGCCCCACAGCCTTTCGAGCCTCCCGCGCGAGGAGGCGGCCCGCCCGCTCCCCCGCTGCGCCTCCTGCCGCCGTCCGCGCGGCGGACGCTGGTTCGACTCCGTCACGTCGCCCCCCTACGGCCGTGTACCGCCCGGCCCGCGGAGCACGCGGGCAGGACCGTCCACCGACCACGCTCGCAGGAGTAACGCAAAGAACAAACCGTGACAACGGGCGTGTCAGCGAAAAGATTCCCCAATCCCGAGCAAAGCCCCTCAGAACGAACATATTCCATCAACCGCCACGAAACAGACGCATCACAAGCTCGACATCGAGAGAAACGAGGGGTTTCCGAGGGGTGCACAGACTACGGAAGGGACAATCCGGGACGAATGCTACTTCGGAGACAATTCGGCCACACCGGGATGTCCGGAATACGGCCGCACACCCCGAAGGTGCATTCGGTCATCCCTACCCACCGCGCCACAGCGCCCAACATGACCGATGAGTTTTTCGGCATTTCCCCAGAACCCCTCGGAAAACAACCACAGAGACCCCTGAATCAGGTGTGACCTTATGACCGTTTTGAGAGGTTTACCCAGGTGAAACCTGGAAAATACTCACTCTTAGCACGCAAGGCAAGTGTGATCAGCATCACATAAATTATTCGGCCCGGCCACTCCGCCAAACACCGCAAGAGGGCAGACGATAGACAGCGGAGGGCGCCGAAGCCGCAATCTGGACAGGTTCCGTTCCAGATACTTCGTTGACTCCATCTCGTCTTGGATTAACCCCCGGTTATTTCCGCCTGCCGAAAATCAGCACGTTTACACAACGTCCAAACCATGACAATTACGGTGTAGCCAGTGATCGGACGCCTGCCCATACTCGACATCTCTCCAGACAACGACCTGGGCCCGGTGAAAGCCGTTCCCGGAGAACGCTTCACCGTGGGCGCCACGGTGATCCGTGAGGGCCACGACTCCCTCGCCGCGGGCGTCGTCGTCTACTCGCCCAAGGGACGCCGCGAACGCCTCGTCCCCATGCGCGAGCGCGCGCCCGGAACCGACCGGTACGAGGCCGAGATCAGCCTCCCCGCCGAGGGGCGGTGGTCGTTCGCGGTCGAGTCGTGGACCGACCCCTTCGCCACCTGGCGCCACACCGCACGGGTCAAACTCCCCCTGGACCAGGACACCGACCTCGTCCTGGAGGAGGGCGCCCGGCTGCTCTCCCGCGCCGGCCGACGCGTTCCCCGCAAGCCCGCGCTCGCCAAGGCCGCCAGGACCCTGCGCGACGCCTCGAAGACCCCGGTGGAGCGCCTCGAGGCGGCGCTCACCCCGCAGGTCCTCGACGAGATGGCCCAGGCCCCCCTGCGCGAACTGGTCACCAGGTCCCGGCGCACCAGCGTGGTCGTCCACCGCGAGCGCGCGCTGTTCGGCTCCTGGTACGAGTTCTTCCCCCGCTCGGAGGGCGCCCAGACCGGCACCGCCCCCGGCCAGGAGCGCTCGGGCACCTTCGCCACCGCCGCCAAGCGCCTGCCCGCCATCGCCGACATGGGCTTCGACGTGGTCTACCTGCCGCCCGTCCACCCGGTCGGCACCAGCCACCGCAAGGGCGCCAACAACGCCCTGAGCGCAGGCCCCGGCGAGCCCGGCTCGGTGTGGGCCATCGGATCGGCCGACGGGGGCCACGACGCCGTCCACCCCGACCTGGGCACCCTCGCCGACTTCGACGCCTTCGTCGCCGAGGCCGGCGAACACGGCCTGGAGATCGCCCTGGACCTGGCCCTGCAGTGCTCGCCCGACCACCCGTGGGTCGCCGAGCACCCCGAGTGGTTCACCACCCGGGCCGACGGTTCCATCGCCTACGCCGAGAACCCGCCCAAGAAGTACCAGGACATCTACCCGCTCAACTTCGACAACGACTTCGAGGGCCTGTACGCGGAGATCCTGCGGGTGGTCGAGCACTGGATCGGCCACGGCGTGCGGATCTTCCGCGTCGACAACCCCCACACCAAGCCGGTCGCGTTCTGGGAGAGGCTGCTCGCCGACGTCGCCCGCAGGCACCCGGACGTGCTGTTCCTGGCCGAGGCCTTCACCCGCCCCGCCATGATGCGCACCCTGGCCAAGGTCGGCTTCCACCAGTCCTACACCTACTTCACCTGGCGCAACAGCAAGGAGGAACTGACCGACTACCTCACCGAACTGAGCCGGGAGAGCGCCCACTACCTCCGCCCCAACCTCTTCGCCAACACCCCGGACATCCTGCACGCCTACCTCCAGCACGGCGGCCGCCCCGCCTTCGAGGCGCGCGCGGTGCTGGCGGCGCTGCTCTCCCCCACCTGGGGCATCTACTCCGGCTTCGAACTGTGCGAGAACACCCCTGCCGCGCCGGGCAGCGAGGAGTACCTCGACTCGGAGAAGTACCAGTACCGGCCGCGCGACTGGGCCGCCGCCGAGGCCTCCGGCGAGACCCTCATCGGTCTCATCACGCTGCTCAACCGGCTGCGCCGCGAGCACCCCGCGCTGCGGGAGCTGCGCAACCTGCGCTTCCACCACGTGGACCGGCCCGAGTTGCTCTGCTTCTCCAAGTACCGGCCCGGCGACGGGCCCGACGATCCCGACGACGCCGTGATCACCGTCGTCAACCTCGACCCGCACCACGCCCGCGAGGCGACGGTGCACCTGGATCTGCCGTCCATCGGCCGCACATGGGAGGAGGAGCTCAGGGTGACCGACGAGCTGACCGGTCGTTCCTACACCTGGGGCGCGGACAACTACGTCCGGCTCGACCCCGCGACCGGTCCCGCGCACGTGTTCACCGTCAACGGCAGATAACGGCCCCCGGACCAGGGCACGGGGTTCCGGCGGTTCACCCTCCGCCGGAGCCCCTCCCATGTCCGAAACGCCTGTTGATCCGACGTCGAACATTCTTGGTGGGGAGCAGTAGATGAGCAAAGACGAGCCCGGCCCCGGCGGACACGGTCACGCCGAACACGGTCCGCTCGCCCCAGCCACCGGGGCCGCCACCGGCCCGCTCATGTCCTCCGGTGGTACCAGTGATCCCCACTGGTACAAGCACGCCGTCTTCTACGAGGTACTCGCCCGGGGTTTCTTCGACTCCAACGGCGACGGCACCGGCGACCTCGCCGGACTGGTGCAGAAACTGGACTACCTCCAGTGGCTCGGGATCGACTGCATATGGCTGCTGCCGATGTACGAGTCCCCTCTGCGCGACGGCGGATACGACATCTCGGACTACTTCAAGATCCTCCCCGAGTTCGGCCGCACCGCCGACTTCGTGGAGCTCCTGGACGAGGCGCACCGGCGCGGCATCCGCGTCATCACCGACCTGGTCATGAACCACACCAGCGACCAGCACCCGTGGTTCCGGGCCTCGCGCGAGGACCCCGACGGCCCCTACGGCGACTTCTACGTGTGGTCGGACACCGACGACCGCTACGACGAGGCCCGCATCATCTTCGTCGACACCGAGACGTCCAACTGGACCTACGACGAGGTCCGGGGCCAGTACTACTGGCACCGGTTCTTCTCCCACCAGCCCGACCTCAACTTCGAGAACCCGGCGGTGCAGGAGGCGCTCCTGGAGGTCCTGCGCTACTGGCTGGACCTGGGCATCGACGGATTCCGCCTGGACGCCGTGCCCTACCTGTACGAGCGCGAGGGCACCAACTGCGAGAACCTCAAGGAGACGCACGAGTTCCTCAAGCGCGTGCGCGCCGAGGTGGACCGGCTCTACCCCGACCGCGTACTGCTGAGCGAGGCCAACCAGTGGCCGTCCGACGTCGTCGACTACTTCGGCGACTTCGAGTCCGGCGGCGACGAGTGCCACATGAACTTCCACTTCCCGCTGATGCCGCGCATGTTCATGGCGGTACGGCAGGAGCAGCGCTTCCCGATCTCGGAGATCCTCGCCCAGACGCCGCCGATCCCGCGCAACTGCCAGTGGGCGATCTTCCTGCGCAACCACGACGAGCTGACCCTGGAGATGGTCACCGACGAGGAGCGCGACTACATGTACTCCGAGTACGCCAAGGAACCCCGCATGCGCGCCAACGTGGGGATCCGCAGGCGGCTCGCGCCCCTGCTGGACAACGACCGCGACCAGATCGAGCTGTTCACCGCCCTGCTGCTGTCGCTGCCGGGCTCACCCGTCCTCTACTACGGCGACGAGATCGGCATGGGCGACAACATCTGGCTCGGCGACCGCGACGCCGTGCGCACGCCCATGCAGTGGAGCTCGGACCGCAACGCCGGGTTCTCCAAGGGCGACCCCGCCCGCCTGTACCTGCCGCTGATCATGGATCCGGTCTACGGCTACCAGGCGCTCAACGTGGAGTCCCAGCGCGACAACCCCGGCTCACTGCTGCACTGGACACGGCGCATGATCCAGATCCGCAAGCGCCACCCGGTGTTCGGCACGGGCGCGTTCACCGAGCTCAACGCCTCCAACCCGAGCGTGTTGGCGTTCATCCGCGAGCACGGCGACGACCGCATGCTCTGCGTCAACAACCTGTCGAGGTACCCGCAGCCCGTGGAGCTGGACCTGTCCCGGTACGCCGGGGTCAACCCGGTGGAGTGCGTGGGGGGTGTGCGCTTCCCGGAGGTCGGTGAGCTGCCCTACCTGCTCACCCTGCCCGGGCACGGCTTCTACTGGTTCCAGCTGCCCGCGTTCGCCGAGCCGGCTCCCGCGCGCGGGAGCCGGGACGCCATGCCGTCCTACGGCCTGCCCGCCGCCGGGGTCCGCGTGCACTCCCTCGACACCTCCGCGGGGCGTGCGGCCCCATCCCGGTCGCACGGCCCGAACCACCCAGTCAGCACGACGTCCAGCATTCCGGCCGGGTTCGTCTCCACGTTCGGCGACAGCGCGCCCGGCTCCTCCTCCAGGACACCGACGCGCGCCGCGGGCTCCTCAGGACCGGTGGCCGAGCGCACGGACCGGGGTGGTGGCGAGAAGGGAAACGGGCAGCTCTGACATGTCCCAACTCGAAGAACTCCTGGCCGTCTGGCTGCCCCGGCAGCGCTGGTTCTCCGGTAAGGGGATCCCCATCCGGCAGATCCGGGTCGAGAGCAGGTACACGCTGGTCTCGGCCGGCCCCGAGGGGCCGGACCTGCACGTCCTCGTCATCCAGGCCGGGCAGCGGGGCCTCAGCTCCCGCTACCAGCTGCTCCTGGGCTCCCGGCCGCCGCGCTCCCTGCCGCCCGACCTGGCCCGCGTCGCCATCGGCGTGTGCCACGTGTCGGGAGGCAGGCCCAAGGTGATCTACGACGCGGCCCACGACGCGCAGCTGACCGGGCTGCTGCTCGAACGGTTCACCGCCCCCACCGGGGCCGAACCCTCGGGCAGAGTACGCTTCCGGACCCTGCCCGGCGGCCGTATACGCGTCGGGTCGACCGGGCGCGTGCTCACCGGAGAACAGTCCAACACGTCGCTGGTCTACGGCGAGGACTACGTCCTCAAGACCTTCCGCAGACTCTGGCCCGGCACCAACCCGGACCTGGAGCTGAACATGGCGCTGTCCGGGTCGCCGTACGTGGCCCGGCCGTGCGGGTGGATCGAGGCCGACCTGGCCGGGCACTCCACACCCACGACGCTGGCCATGCTCCAGACCTACATCCCGCAGGCCACGGACGGGTGGGTGCTCGCCACCGCCGACGTGCGCGCCCTGCTGGAGGGGTCGGAGAGCGGACGCGAGCCCGGGTTCACCGGGGAGGCCGCCCAGCTGGGCCGGACCACCGCCGAGGTGCACCGGTCGCTGGCCCGGGCCCTGCCCACGGACGTGCTCACGCCCGCGGGGGCCGCCGAGATGGCCGACGCCATGGTCGAGCGCCTGGCGATGGCCAGTGCCGAGGTGCCCGAACTGGCCGAGCACGCACCCCGGGTGATGGAGGCCTACGCCGACTTCTCCGAGGTGGACGAGCCCCTGCCGATACAGCGCATCCACGGCGACTACCACCTGGGCCAGGTGATCCGGACCGTGCCCGGGTGGGTGGTGCTGGACTTCGAGGGCGAGCCCACCGTGCCGGTGCGGGACCGCCAGCGCCTGTCCAGCCCGCTGCGGGACGTGGCCGGGATGCTCCGCTCCTTCGACTACGCGGCCGGGTACCTGCTGGTCGGGCACCCGGGCGACTCCGGGCTGGAGTGGGCGGCCCGCTCCTGGGCCCGGCACAACCGGGAGGCGTTCTGCCGGGGATACGCCGACGGGGGCGGAGCCGACCCGGAGAAGCACCTGAAGGTCCTGCGGGCCTTCGAGTTCGACAAGGCCGTGTACGAGGTGCTGTACGAGGCCAGGAACCGGCCCAACTGGCTGCGTGTCCCGCTGGAGTCCATCGCCACCGCGGCCGCGGCGCCGCCCGTCCCCGGATAGTCCACCGGCGGCCGCCTTCCACGTGGGCGGCGGCCGCCACGACCACCATCCACCCCCCGACCCGTCCGCCACGAGAACCACGGAGCCCGTATTGACCTCGCCTCGCAGCGAACAGCATCCGCGTGCCAGCACCGACAAGGACGCGACGACCGCGAAGAACACGAAGAGCACGAAGAAACCGGTGATCCCCGAGGCCGCCGGCGCCGGAGCCGCCGACGCCGGCATGCCGGTCGTGGAGGAGTTCCCGGTCGAGGGGACCGAGGCCGCGCCCGCCAAGAAGGCCGCCACCGCCAGGAGTTCCACGGCCGCCGGGAAGCCCGCCACCGCCAAAGCGGCGGCCAAGGGCGGCAGGAGCGCTTCGGGGAGCAGGGCGGCCTCCGCGAAGGCCCCGTCGGCCCGGTCCGCCGGGTCCGGTGCCAAGGCAGGAGCCGGCGGCAGGCCCGCGGCCCGGCGGAAGGCGGCGCCCGACCCCGGGCTGATCGCCGAGCTGGACCGGCTGGTGGACGGCCACCACCACGACCCGCACGCGCTGCTGGGCGTCCACCCCGAGGGCAGGGGCACCGTGGTGCGGGCCCTGCGGCCGAACGCGCTGGAGGTGCACGCGATCCTGGCCGACGGCTCCCGGCTGCGCCTGGACCACCTGCACCGGGGCGTGTTCTCGGCCAAGGTGTCCAGGAGCAGGCTGACGGCCGCGCCCGACTACCGGATCGCCGCACGCTACGAGGCCGACGGCCCCGAGCACGTGGCCGCGGACCCGTACCGGTTCGCACCCACTCTGGGCGACCTGGACCTGCACCTGATCGGCGAGGGCCGCCACGAGGAGCTGTGGAACGCCCTCGGCGCGCACACCCGGGTCGAGGACACCGCGATGGGCGAGGTGGCCGGAACCGGCTTCGCCGTGTGGGCTCCGGACGCGCGCGGTGTGCGGCTGATCGGCGACTTCAACTACTGGAACGGCGTCGGCCACCCGATGCGCAGCCTGGGCGCCACGGGCGTGTGGGAGCTGTTCCTGCCCGGTGTGGGCGACGGCGCCCTGTACAAGTTCCAGATCCTGGGCGCGGACGGGCACTGGCGGGACAAGGCCGACCCGATGGCGCGGTGCACGCAGATGCCGCCCGCGACCGCGTCGGTGGTCACCACCTCCACACACGCCTGGAGCGACCAGGAGTGGATGGCCGAGCGCAAGGGCGTGGAGCAGCACCGGGCGCCGATGAGCGTGTACGAGGTGCACCTGGGCTCCTGGCGGCCCGGCCTGGGGTACACGGAGCTGGCCGAGCAGCTGGTCGAGTACGTGACCGACATGGGGTTCACGCACGTGGAGCTCCTGCCCGTGGCGGGGCACCCCTACGACGGGTCCTGGGGCTACCAGGTGACGTCCTACTACGCTCCCACGCCCCGCTTCGGGTCACCGGACGAGTTCCGCCACCTGGTGGACTCCCTGCACCGGGCGGGGATCGGCGTGTTCCTGGACTGGGTGCCCGCGCACTTCCCCAAGGACGACTGGGCGCTGGCCCGCTTCGACGGGACGGCGCTGTACGAGCACCCCGACCCCCGCCGGGGCGAGCACCCGGACTGGGGAACGCTCATCTTCAACTACGGGCGTACCGAGGTGCGCAACTTCCTCATCGCCAACGCCCTGTACTGGCTGGAGGAGTTCCACATCGACGGCCTGCGGGTGGACGCGGTGGCCTCGATGCTCTACCTGGACTACTCGCGCGACTCCGGCGCCTGGGAGCCGAACGCCTTCGGCGGCAGGGAGAACCTGGAGGCGATCGCCTTCCTCAAGGAGCTCAACACCACCGTCTACCGGCGCAACCCGCACGCGGCGATGATCGCCGAGGAGTCCACCGCCTACACGGGCGTGACCACCCCGGTGGACCACGGCGGGCTCGGTTTCGGATTCAAGTGGAACATGGGGTGGATGCACGACACCCTGGAGTACGTCAAGAAGGAACCGGTCCACCGGCAATACCACCACGACGACGTCACGTTCTCGATGGTGTACGCCTACAGCGAGAACTACGTGCTGCCGCTGTCCCACGACGAGGTGGTGCACGGCAAGCAGTCGCTGTTCAACAAGCCGCCCGGCGACGAGTGGCAGCGGTCGGCGACCCTGCGCGCGCTCCTGGCCTTCATGTGGTCGCACCCGGGCAAGCAGCTGCTGTTCATGGGCGGGGAGATCGCCCAGGGGGACGAGTGGTCGCACCGTGAGGGCGTGCCGTGGTGGCTGCTGCAGTTCGACCACCACGCGGGTGTGCAGCGCCTGGTGAAGGCGCTCAACGAGGCCTACCGGCCGAGGCCCGCGCTGTGGTCGCAGGACACCGACCCGGCGGGCTTCCGCTGGCTGGACGGCGGCGACCACGAGGGCAACACCCTGTCGTACCTGCGCCACGGCGACGACGGGTCGGTGCTGGCCTGCGCGGTGAACTTCTCACCGGTGCCCCGCCCGAACTGGCGGATGGGACTGCCCTGCGGAGGACGGTGGAACGCGCTGCTCAACACCGACGAGGCGCGCTTCGGCGGCTCCGACCACCCGGCGCCCGCGCACGTGGACGCCGAGGACGTCCCGTGGCACGGCCAGCCGTTCTCGGCGGAGGTCACCCTGCCGCCGCTCGGCGCGGTCTGGTTCGAACCCGGGCACTAGCCACGCGACTCCGCCCGAGGGCCCCGGACCGACCCGGGGCCCTCGGCCCTCCTGCGGGCCGGGTGCGTCGACGCGCCACCGGGCGCCCGGACCGGGGCCGGAAGGGCGGCGGGGACGAGGAGGATCCGACCGGGGCGGGCCCTTCCCCGTCGGCCACGCGTGTGCTTGTGTGTCCTCCACCGCCGTAGGCGACCGCTGGAGGCTCCCATGTCCGACAACAGGCAGAGTTTCGTCCGGGTCCTGGGAAGGGGTGACGTCCTCGCCCTCGGCTTCGGCGCGATGATCGGCTTCGGCTGGGTCGTGCTGGTGGGCGACTTCGTCGGCGCGGCGGGCACCGCGGGCGCCGCCCTGGCCTTCGTGGTCGGCGGCGTCATCATGGCCTTCGTCGGCCTCGCCTACGCCGAACTCGTCTCCGCGATGCCCCACGCGGGCGGCGAGCACCACTACGCCATGCGCGCCATCGGGCCCAAGGGCGCCTTCGTCGCCTCCTGGGCCATGGTCCTCGGCTACGTCTCCGTGGTCGCCTTCGAGGCCGTCGCCGTTCCCCGGACCCTCGTCTACCTCCTCCCCGACATGGCGGTCGGCCACCTGTGGACCGTCGCCGGTGCCGACGTCCACGCCGGCCTCGTCGCGGTCGGGGTGGCCGCGGCCGTCCTGATGACCGCCCTCAACTACGTCGGGATCAGGCCAGCCAGCGTCTTCCAGACCATCGCGGTGCTGTTCCTGCTGGTCGCGGGGGCGGCCATGGTCACCGGCGCGTTCGTCGGCGGGTCCGTGGAGAACATGCGGCCCCTGTTCACCGGCGGCGTCTCCGGCATGTTCGTGGTCCTGGTGGCGGTCCCGTTCCTCTTCGTCGGCTTCGACGTCATCCCGCAGTCGGCCTCCGAGATCAGGCTCCCGTACCGCATGGTCGGCACCCTGCTGATCCTGTCGGTGTCCTGCGCGACCGCCTGGTACGTGATGGTCATGCTGACGGCGGGCTCGGGCCTGTCCGCCGCCGAGCTGCTGGACTCCGAGCTGGCCTCCGCCGACGCCGTCGCCGCGGTGTGGGGCAGCCCCGCCATGGGCAACCTGCTGGTCCTGGGCGGTGTCGCGGGTCTGCTCACCAGCTGGAACGCCTTCCTCATCGGCGGCAGCCGCCTCATCTACGCCATGGCCGCGTCGCGGATGCTCCCGGCCTGGTTCGGCCGCCTGCACCCGCGTTTTCGCACCCCGTCCAACGCCGTCCTGTTCGTCGGCGCGCTCTCGCTCGTGTCCCCGTTCTTCGGCGAACCGATGCTGGGCTGGCTCGTCAACGCGGGCGGTCTGAACATCGTGGTCGGCTTCGTCACCGTGGTGGTCGCCTTCCTCGTGCTGCGCCGCCGCGAACCGGACATGGAACGCCCCTTCACCGTTCCGGCGGGCGTTCCCGTCGGCGTGGTGGCCCTCGTACTGTCCCTGGGCCTGTTCCTGCTCTACCTGCCCGGCATGCCCGCGGCGCTGAGCTGGCCCAACGAGTGGCTGATGGTGCTCGTGTGGTGGATGGCGGGCGCCGCCCTGATGTGGCGCCTGCCCCGGGTCGCCGCGGGGCCCGACGCCGAACGGCGCCTGGTCGAGGCGGTGGACGCGCGCTCCCGCCGGGCGGCGGGGACCTGACGGGCGGGCGCCCCGCCGTGGGCCCCCGTCGGAGGAGCGCACGGCGGCGCGGCGCCCCTACGCCTCGCGCTTGTGCCAGCCGGTGAGGCGGGAGATCGCCTCGTCCAGCACCTCGTCCCTCTTGCAGAACGCGAACCGGAGCAGGTGCGCGCCCTCCTCCTGGTGGTCGTAGAACACCTGCGCGGGCACCGCGGCCACTCCCGCCTCCCTCGGCAGGGCGCGGGCCACCTCCACCCCGTCCGTGTATCCGAGCGGACGGATGTCGGCCATGAGGAAGTAGGTGCCCTCGCACACGTTCACGTCGAAACCGGTACCGGACAGCCCCTCCGCCAGCCGGTCCCGCTTGTCCTGGAGCGCGGCGCGCTGGGCGGCGACCCACTCCCCCTGGTGGTCGATGGCCTCGGCGGTCGCCAGCTGCAGCGCCCCGTTGGCGGAGAAGGTCAGGAACTGGTTCACCGTCCGCACCGCGCCGACCAGCGGCGCGGGCCCCATCACCCAGCCGGTCTTCCATCCGGTCACGGCGAACATCTTGCCCACCGACGACACCGACAGCGTCCGCTCGCGCATCCCCGGCAGGGCGGCCAGCGGCACGTGCGGCCTGCCGTCGAAGGTGAGGAACTCGTACACCTCGTCGGTGAACGCGATCAGGTCGTGCTCGCGGCACACCTTCGCGATCTCCTCCAGCTCCTCGGCGGTGAACACGGTGCCCGTGGGGTTGTGCGGCGTGTTCACCAGGACCATCCGGGTGCGCGGCCCCACGGCCGCGCGCAGCTCCTCGGGATCGAAGGCGAAGCGGCCGGTCTCGGCGTCCGGGCGCAGGGTCACCGACCTGCGCACCCCGCCCGCCAGGGTGATCATGGCGGCGTAGGAGTCGTACATCGGCTCGAAGACGATCACCTCGTCGCCGCGCTCCACCAGGGCGAGCATCGCCGCGGCGATCCCGGCGGTGGCGCCGACGGTGACGTAGACCTCGGTCTCCGGGTCCAGCTCGATGCCGTAGTGGCGGGCCCGGTAGCGGCTCACCGCCTGCCGCAGCTCCGGCCGCCCCGGCCCCGGCGGGTACTGGTTCACCCCCTCCAGGATGTGCCCGGAGGCGGCCTCCAGCAGGGAGCGCGGACCGTCGGTGTCGGGGAAGCCCTGTCCCAGGTTGACCGATCCGGTCTCCACCGCCAGTTGGGTCATCTCGGCGAAGATCGTCTCGCCGTACACGCGCATTCGTTCGATCAGCGGTTCTTCCACCCGTCGAGCGTATCCACCCGCCCGCCGCCCGGGCCATCCCCACCCCGGGCCCCGTGCGCGAACACGAAGGGGGCGGACCGCTCAGGTCCGCCCCCGTCCGGCCCGCCGTCCTCCCTACAGGAGCAGGCTGAGCACCATCCACGCCACGGGACCGGCGATCAGCAGCGAGTCCAGGCGGTCCATCAGCCCGCCGTGTCCCGGCATGAACCGGCCCATGTCCTTGACCCCGAGGTCGCGCTTGAACAGCGACTCGATGAGGTCGCCCACGGTGGCCGCCAGCACGGTCGCCAGCCCGAGGACCACACCGACCCACCACGGCCCGTCCAGCATCAGCACCACGCACAGAGCACCGGCCACCGAACAGCCCACCACGGAGCCGCCGAAGCCCTCCCAGGTCTTGTTGGGACTGATCACCGGCGCCATCTTGTGCCGTCCCAGGAGGATCCCGGCGAAGTAGCCCCCGATGTCACTGGAGATCGTCACCACGATGAACGTGATGAGGCGGTACTGGCCGTCCTCCGGGTGCGCGATGAGGAGCAGCCACGTCCCCAGCAGGAACGGCAGGTACACCAGGGTGAACAGGTTCGCCGCGACGTCGGCCACGAACCCCTCCGTGCCACCGCGCAGCCGCCACACCAGTGTGACGATCGCGGTCAGCGCGGTCGCTCCCACCAGCCATTCGGTCCCCCCGAAGTAGGCGGCGACCTGCATGGCCACACCGCCGACCGCCAGCGGGACCACGGCCAGGCCCATGCCCTTGCCGGCGAACGCCCGGTTCACCTCCCGCAGGCCGATCAGCACCGCGAGCGAGGTGATGATCGTGAACAGCTGCGGCCACGGGAAGATCGAGAAGAACACGAGCGCGCCCAGAACGCACCCGCTGGCGATGGCCACCGGGAGGTTGCGGCCGGTCCGCACCGGCTCACCCCCCGGCTTGTGCAGCACGAAGCGCTGACCGGCCGGGTCGGAGTCGTCCCGGAGTCCGCCGGGTCTGTGCTCGGGCGAGTGGTCATCGCCTTCGGAGCCGCTGGAGGAAGGAAGGGTCACCGACTAAACCTCGAGCAGTTCCGATTCCTTGTGCTTCAGGAGTTCGTCGACGGAGGCGACGTACTTCTGAGACAGCTCGTCCAGCTCGGCCTGGGCGCGGTGCGCCTCGTCCTCACCGATGTCGCCGGCCTTGACGGCCTTCTCGAAGCTGTCCTTGGCGCGGCGGCGGACGTTGCGGATCGAGACCTTGCTGTCCTCGGCCTTGGTGCGCGCGACCTTGATGTACTCCTTGCGGCGCTCCTCCGACAGGTCCGGGAACACCACGCGGATGACCTGGCCGTCGTCGGAGGGGTTCACGCCCAGGTCACTGTTGCGGATGGCGTTGACGATCTCGCTGCGGGCGCTGACGTCGAACGGCGAGATGACCATCATGCGCGGTTCGGGAACCGAGAAGGAGGCCAGCTGGTTGATCGGCGTCCGGGCACCGTAGTAGTCGACGGTGATCTTGTTGAAGGTCGCCGGAGTCGGGCGGCCGGTGCGGATCGTGGCGAAGTCCTCCTTCGCGACGACCACGGCCTTCTCCATCTTCTCCTCGGCTTCGAGGAGTGTCTCTTCGATCATGTGGGCGCTCCCGGTTCGGACTGTGGTGTTCTTGCTGTGGTCGCGGGGGCCGGCTCAGGCGGGGGTCGGCCCGACGATGGTGCCGATCTTCTCACCGCGCACCGCGCGCAGGATGTTTCCCTGGCTCATCAGGTCGAACACGACGATGGGCAGCCCGTTGTCCATGCACAGGCTGACCGCGGTGGCGTCCATGACCTTGAGGCCGCGGGTGAGGACCTCGTTGTAGTTGAGCTTGTCGAACTTGACCGCGTCGGGGTTGCGCTGGGGGTCGGAGTCGTAGACCCCGTCGACCTGGGTGCCCTTGAGCACCGCCTGCGCGCCGATCTCCAGCGCGCGCTGGGCGGCGGTGGTGTCGGTGGAGAAGAACGGCGCGCCCAGGCCCGCGCCGAAGATGACCACGCGGCCCTTCTCCAGGTGGCGGACGGCGCGGCGGGGGATGTAGGCCTCGGCGACCTGGCTCATGTGGATCGCGGTCTGCACGCGGGTGTCCACACCGAGCCGCTCCAGGAAGTCCTGCAGGGCGAGGCAGTTGATGACGGTGCCGAGCATGCCCATGTAGTCGGCGCGGCCGCGCTCGATGCCGCCCTCGGTGAGCTGGGCGCCGCGGAACATGTTGCCGCCGCCGACGACCACGGCGACCTGGATGCCCTCGGAGACCGCCTCGGCGATGGACTCGGCCACGTACTGGACCACCTCGGGGTCGATGCCCAGTCCGCCCCCGCCCGCGAACGCCTCTCCGGAGAGTTTGAGCATCACACGCTTCCAGCCGGAGTCGTGCATGGCGGGTTGGGTGCTCGTCGCTTCGTTCACGGCCTGTGGCCTCCCTTGTCGTCCCCGAGCGGCACAGGGTCCCCCGAGTGTTCCTGTCGCGGGCCGAGACTGACGCACACCCGGAACCCGCCCATATCCACCGAAGGTGCCGGGGAGCAGTCTCCCCGGCACCTCCATCATCTCAAAACTCTCAGGCCTGGCCGACCTTGAAGCGAACGAAGCGCTTGACCGTCACCCCGGCCTCTTCGACGACCTTCTGGACCGTCTTCTTGTTCTCCTTGACGAACGGCTGGCCGAGCAGCGTCACGTCCTTGAAGTAACCGTTGAGGCGGCCCTCCACGATCTTGGGGATGGCCTGCTCGGGCTTGCCCTCCTCGCGGGTGGTCTGCTCGGCGATGCGGCGCTCGTTCTCCACGACCTCGGTGGGAACGTCCTCCTTGCCGACGTACTGGGGGGCCAGCGCGGCGATCTGCTGGGCGAGGTCCTTGCCGACCTCCTCGTCCGCCTTGTCCAGCTCGACCAGGACGCCCATGGTGGGGGGCAGGTCCGGGTCGGACTTGTGCAGGTAGCTGGCGACGTAGGCGCCCTCGAACTTGGCGAAGCGGCGGAACTCCAGCTTCTCCCCGATGACGGCGCTCTTGCCCTCGATGAAGGCCTGGAGGCTCTTGCCCGGCTCGATCTCGGCGGCGGCCACGGTGGCGAGGTCGTCGCTGTCCTGGGCGGCGACGAAGTCGGCGACCTGGTCGGCGAGCGCGATGAACTGCTCGTTCTTGGCGACGAAGTCGGTCTCGCAGTTGAGCTCGACCAGGGTGGCCTTGCCCTCGGACTCCTGCTTGAGGACGACCATGCCCTGGGCGGCGGTGCGCTCGGCGCGCTTGCCGACGTCCTTGGCACCCTTGACGCGCAGGGCCTCGACGGCCTTGTCGAAGTCGCCGTCGGCCTCGGTCAGGGCCTTCTTGCAGGCCATCATGCCGGCGCCGGTCATGTCGCGCAGCTTCTTGACGTCCGCGGCGGTGAAGTTCGCCATGACTGTTCTCGGATTCCCTTGGAGTGGAGAGTCTGTACGGAAAGTGGAGCGGGTCCGGCCGGGCACCGAGCGGCCGCCCCGCCGGGGTCGGCGGGGCGGCGGTGCGCTAGGGCACGGAACTACTCGTTGGAGGCCTCGGTGGCCTGCGGGGCCTCGCCGGCCTCGGGGGCCTGGGCGGGCGCGTCGACCGGGGAGTCCTCGGCGGTGGCCTCGGCCGGGGCCTCGGCGGCGGCCTCGGCGGCCGGGATGACGTCGGTGGCGTCGGCGGGGACCTGCTCGGCGGCGGCCTCACCGGCTCCGGCGGCGGTCTCGGCCTTGGCCTCGCCCTTGCCCTCCAGGAGCTCGCGCTCCCACTCGGCCAGGGGCTCCTCGGCGGCGGCCTTCTGCTCGCCGGCGCCCTCGGTGGCACCGGAGCGGGCCAGGAGGCCGTCGGCGACGGCGTCGGCGACCACGCGGGTGAGCAGGCTGACGCTGCGGATGGCGTCGTCGTTGCCCGGGATCGGGTAGTCGACCTCGTCCGGGTCGCAGTTGGTGTCCAGGATGGCCACGACCGGGATGTTCAGCTTGCGAGCCTCGCTGATCGCGATGTGCTCCTTCTTGGTGTCCACGATCCACACCGCGCTGGGCACGCGGGCCATGTCGCGGATACCGCCGAGGGTGCGCTCCAGCTTCTCCTTCTCACGGCGGAGGTTGAGGAGCTCCTTCTTGGTGAGCGTGGAGCCGGCGACGTCGTCGAAGTCGATCTCCTCCAGCTCCTTGAGGCGCTGCAGCCGCTTGTGGACGGTGGAGAAGTTGGTGAGCATGCCGCCCAGCCAGCGCTGGTTCACGTAGGGCATGCCGACGCGGCGGGCCTGCTCGTCGATGGCCTCCTGCGCCTGCTTCTTGGTGCCGACGAACAGGACGGTGCCGCCGTGGGCGACCGTCTGCTTGACGAACTCGTAGGCACGGTCGATGTAGGCCAGCGACTTCTGGAGGTCGATGATGTAGATGCCGTTGCGCTCGGTGAAGATGAAGCGCTTCATCTTGGGGTTCCAGCGACGGGTCTGGTGCCCGAAGTGGACGCCGCTCTCCAGGAGCTGGCGGATCGTCACGACTGTGGCCATGACCTGGTCCTCCTTGCGGTGGCGGGAGGCGACTCCCGCCTTCGGTTGTGCCTGACGTCCCGGCCGCACCGCCGCACCACCGGAAGATGGCGTGCGGACCGCGGGTGCGGCCCCTCACTGAGGAGGCTCGTGGACGTGCGTATTGTGGTCGGCCCCGAGGGGCCGGAGACGATTCTATCCTCCGTCGGGAATACACAGGACGTACGCTGCCGCCTCCGGAGTTGTCCACAGTCTCCGGCTCTCCCTGGCGGAGCCGCCCCGTCCGGCGGACCCTTGGGGTATGGCCCTCCTCCTCGCCCGTCTGCTGCTCCTTCCGCTTCTGCTGTTCCCCCTCCGTCCCCAGTCAACCGCCGCCGACTGGCGCTGGCCCGTGGGCCCTCCCGCCGAGGTGCTGCGCCCCTTCGACCCGCCCGGGCAGCGGTGGCTGCCCGGGCACCTGGGCGTGGACCTGGCCGCCGAACCCGGCCAGGAGGTGCGCGCGGCCGGTTCCGGACGGGTGCGCTTCGCGGGCACGGTGGCGGGCACGCCGGTGGTGAGCGTGAGCCACGGCGAGCTGCGCACCACCTACCTGCCGGTGGAGTCCGGCCTGGTCCGGGGCGACCCGGTCACCGCCGGGGACCCGCTGGGCACGCTCGCCGCCGGGCCCGTCCACTGCCGCGGCCGCCCCTGCCTGCACTGGGGCCTGCTCCGCGGCGCCGACTACCTCGACCCCCTCAGCCTGTTCGGCCTCGGAGAGTTCCGCCTGCTACCGCTCCGACGGAGCACCCGTCCGGAGACGGCGGAGGCGGGGGAACCGGGACCGGGAAGGGCCACGGAAGCGGGAGTGGAGTCTTCCGGGAGCGAGGAGACCCGGGAGCGGAGGAGTCCCGGATCACCGGGGAGTGATCAGGCCCGGGGGTGGGCCCTGCGGTAGGTGTCGCGCAGGCGCTCCACGGACACGTGCGTGTAGATCTGCGTGCTGCGCGGGCTGGCGTGGCCCAGGAACTCCTGCACACTGCGCAGGTCGGCGCCGCCGTTGAGCAGGTGGGTGGCGGCGCTGTGCCGCAACCCGTGCGGTGTCCCGTCCACACCGGCGGCGCGCAGGTGGGCGTGCACGTCCTCACGTGCCTGGCGGACCCCCAGGCGCCCGCCGCGCGCCCCCAGGAACAGCGCCGTACCGCTCCCGGGGGCCGCCATCTCCGGGCGGCCCCCGGACAGCCAGGCGTCGATGGCCTCCAGCGCGGGTCCGCCCACGGGGACCGTGCGCTCCTTGCCGCCCTTGCCCAGGACGCGCACGGTGTCCCGCCCGCGGTCCACGTCGGCCACGTCCAGCGCGCACAGCTCGGCCACGCGCACACCGGTGGCGTAGAGCGTCTCCACCACCGCACGGCGGCGCAGGCCGACCGGGCTCTCGGCGGGGCCCTCCGAGAGCGCCGCGGCGGCCTGGCGCTCGTCGAGCACCGCGGGCAGGGTGCGCTGCTGGGCCGGGCCGGCCAGCCGGGGGCCCGGGTCCGTGGCCAGCACTCCCTCGCGGTGCAGGAAGCGCGTGAGGGCGCGCACGGCCGCCACGCGCCGGGACACCGTGGCACGGCTCGCGCCCCCGTCGCGGGCACGCGAGAGCCATCCGCGCACCAGGGGCACGTCCAGGTCCTCCCAGCCGCACCCCTGCGACTCCAGGTGGGACAGGAGCGAGCGCAGGTCGGCCAGGTAGCCGCGCACGGTGTGGGGCGAGCGGCCCAGCTCACCCGACAGGTACGCGGCGAAGCGGTCCAGCACGTCTTCACTCCCCCGAAGGAAGGCAGGCGATCCCGTCGATCTCCACGAAGTAGGCGGGGTTGACCAGGCCGCCCACCTCCACCAGGGAGGCGGCCGGGCGGTGTCCCTCGGGAAGGCACTCGACCAGGGCGCCGCGGAACTCGTCCAGGTCGGAGATGTGCCGCAGGTAGTAGGTGAGCTTGACCAGGTGGCCGAGGTCCGCGCCGTGGCGGGCCAGGACGGCCTCCAGGTTGCGGAAGATCTGGCGGGTCTGCCCCGCGACGTCCCCGGCGACCTCTCCCCCGGGTCCCTCCGGGACCTGTCCGGAGACGAACAGCAGCGGCCCGTCCGCCAGCAGGGCGTCACTGTAGGGTTTTGCCATGGCGGTGCCATACCCACAGCGGTGCCGCCCTATCGCGGTTTCCCTCTCTCATCGCGGAAGCCGCCAGCCCGAGTGGCAGCGCTCCACCAGGCCGGTGGCGGCCAGCATCCCCAGGACGCGCATGGCCTTCTCCAGGGGGAGCCCGCTGGCCGCGGCGATCACCGCCGGGCCGGCCCCGGAGCGGGGCACCGCTTCGAGCACGCGGACGCCGTCCCGGTCGAGCTCGGCCGACACCCGTAGCGGTCCGCTGCGCGGCGGCAGTTCCTCCCCCAGCGCGCCCACCTGGGCGAGGACGTCGTCCGCGCAGGTCACACACCCCGCGTGCCAGTCGCGGAGCAGCAGGTGGCAGCCCACCGACATCGCCGAGGTGACCGGTCCGGGCACCGCCATCAGCACCCGGTTGAGCTCGGCGGCGTGCGACGCGGTGTTGAGCGCTCCGCTGCGCCGGCCCGCCTCCACGACCACCGTCCCCGGGGTGAGCGCCGCGATCAACCGGTTGCGTACGAGGAAGTCGGGGGCGCGCGGGGTGGAGCCCACCGGCCGCTCGCTCACCAGAACGCCGGTGCGGGCGACGTCGGCGAACAGCCCCGCGTGCCCGCGCGGGTAGTCCACGTCCAGCCCGCAGGCCAGCACCACCACCGTGCTCCCCACGGCGTGGGCGGCCCGGTGCGCGGCCCCGTCGATGCCGTACGCGCCGCCGGAGACCACCACGACCGCGCGCTCGGACAGCTCGTAGGCCATCTCCGCGGCCACGTGCTCGCCGTAGGCGGTGGCCGAGCGCGCCCCCACCACGGCCACCGAGCGCAGGCACAGGTTGCGCAGGTCCCCGCCGCCGCGCACCCACAGTCCGTGCGAGCGGCGCCCTCCGGGCAGGTCCAGCCCGTCGAGCCGTCCCGGCCACTCTGGGTCCCCGGGGGCCACGAACCGAATCCCGGCCGCCGCCGAGTCCGCGAGCAGCCCGTCGGGGTCCACCCCGGCCGCGGCGGCGCTCCACCTCCGCCACCGGCGGTGCAACAGGTCCAGCGCCTCCGGCCCGGGCTCCTCGTCCTCCGTGCGGGGCACCGCCGGCGGGGGCGCCCCCGCCACCAGCTCCGCCCACACCCGGGCCGCCCCGTGCTCGGCGAGCATCGCCCCCAGCCACAGGTCCCCCGGCGGGGCCACCGCCGTCAGGCAGGCCCGTGCCCGCGCGTCGGCCTCGCCCTCGGTGTCCCGCTCCACCGCGCCGCTCCCCTCCTTCGGTGTCCGCTCCCGGCCTCGGCCTGCGGCGGCGCTCACCACGCACGCCCCGACCACAGGGCGAAGGCGTAGGCCGCCTCCTCCTCGCCGGGGCGGTCACGGTCGGCGAGGTCGGCCAGCGTCCACGCCACCCGCAGTGCCCGGTCCACTCCCCGGGCACTGATCTGCCCCAGGTCCATCGCCCGCCCGAGCACTCTCAGCGCGGCGGGCTCGACCGGGAACTCGCGGCGCAGCCTCGCCCCGGGGATGGCCGCGTTGGTGGTCCACGGGGTGTGCGACAGGCGCTCCGCGGCACGGGCCCGGGCCTTCTCCACCCTGGCGGCCACCACCTCGGAGGACTCGGCGAAGGCGCGGTCGGCGAGCAGTTCGGCCCTGGACACCGGCTGAAGCTCCACCTTGAGGTCGATCCGGTCCAGCAGGGGCCCGGACAACCGGGAGAGGTAGCGGCGCCGCTCGCCCGCGGGGCAGGTGCACAGGTTGCCGGGTTTGGCGCAGGGGCAGGGGTTGGCCGCCATCACCAGCTGGAAGCGGGCCGGAAAGGTCACCGTGGCGGAGGCCCGCGCCAGGACCACCTCGCCCCGCTCCAGGGGCTCGCGCAGGGAGTCGAGCACCCCGCGCCCGAACTGCGGTGCCTCGTCGACGAACAACACCCCGCGGTGGGCCTTGGACACCCACCCGGGAGAGGGGTGGCCGCTGCCGCCGCCGATGATCGAGGCCCGGGTGGAGGTGTGGTGCGGCGCGGCGAAGGGCGGCATGGTGACCAGGGGCGACCCCGGGGGCAGTATGCCCGCCACCGAGTGGATGGCGGTGGCCTCCAGCGCCTCGGCGGGCCTCAGCCGGGGCAGCACCGTGGGCAGCCGCTCGGCCAGCAGGCTCTTGCCGGTGCCCGGAGGCCCCAGCATCATGAGGTTGTGGCCCCCGGCCGCGGCGATCTCCACCGCGCGGCGCGCCACCGGCTGCCCCAGCACGTCGGCCAGGTCGGGGCCCTGGCCCCGGGGCTCGCGCGGCCGCGGTACGGACTCTGCGGGCTCCTCCTCCGGGAGGTACTCGCCGCGCAACCACTGGCACAGGTCCGTCAGGCTGTCCACCGCCGTCACCTCGGCGTCGGGCACCAGCCGGGCCTCGGCCGCGTTCCCCCTCGCGACGACGAACCTGCGGTAGCCCTGTTCGGCGGCCGACACCACCGCCGGGAGCACTCCGAGCACCGGGCGGGCCCGCCCGTCCAGGCCCAGTTCGGCGATGAGGACGGTGCCCTCCAGCCGTTCCACCGGCACCGATCCCGCCGCAGCCAGGACGGCCCCCGCGATGGCCAGGTCGAAGAGGCTGCCCGCCTTGGGCAGGCTGGCCGGGGACAGGCTGATGATGATCTGGCCGCTGGGCCACTCCTCGCCGCTGTTGACCACGGCCGCGCGGATCCGGTCCCGGGCCTCGCGGAGCGCGGCGTCGGGCAGCCCCACGAGGGTGACCCCGAAGTCGCCGCCGCCCAGGTGCACCTCCACCTCGACGATGTGCCCCTGGACTCCCAGCAGGGTGATGCAATGGGTGCGGGCGAGCGTCATCATGGCATCCCCCGCTCGTGGGAGACGAACACGCGCCCGCCGCTGACCAGGACGCACACGCCGTCCACCCTCAGGGGATGGACGGGGACCCGGTGCCGGACCGCCCAGGCGCGCCCGAGGCGGCGCAGGCGGCGCCGTTTGTCGGGGGTGATGGCCTCCACCGGGTGTCCGTACCGCACGGAGGTGCGGGTCTTGACCTCGGCGACGACCAGGACGGGGCCGTCCCGGGCCACGATGTCGATCTCCCCCGCGGGGGTGCGCCAGTTGCGGGCGAGCACCCGCATCCCGGCTCGTCGGAGGAAGGCCGCGGCGAGGTCCTCGCCGCGGCCGCCCAGCGTCCTTCGGTACTCGGCCCACCGATCCAAGGTCGACCACCTCCCGTTACCACGTTCGGTGATCGCCGGTCACTGCGCCAGAGCGGGTTCTCTCCTGTGGACGACCGGGGCCGGGCCCCGCGGGCGCCCGGCGGAGCTCAGCCCTGGGCGCCCCCGTCGGTGGGCGGCATCTCCAGGTCGGCCTTGGTGATCTCCTCGACGTTGACGTCCTTGAACGTCACCACACGCACGTTGCGGACGAACCTGGCCGGGCGGTACATGTCCCAGACCCAGGCGTCCTCCATCACGACCTCGAAGTACATCTCCCCGTTCTCGGTCGAACGCGGCTGGAGGTCGACGTGGTTGGTGAGGTAGAACCGCCGCTCGGTCTCCACCACGTAGCTGAACAGACCGACGACGTCCCGGTACTCGCGATAGAGCTGGAGCTCCATCTCGGCCTCGTATTTCTCCAGGTCCTCAGAACTCATCCACGCGCTCGCTTTCGTCGCACTCTCCGGTCGTGGTGTGCCGGTCCCTTCCACTGACACCGTCGCCGCGCGGTGTCCCCGGTCGGCGGCGGCCCCGCGTGTCGGGGGACGCCGATACGGTCCAAGTCCATCATGCGTCACGGAGGTGTCTCGTGTACTCCGAGGGAGGGATTTCCTTCGGCGGATCGTCCGCCGCGTGAGGCCGGCGCCCCCGGGCCGGCCGGAGCGGAGCCGCTCCGCGGACCGCGGCCCACCGGCCGGAAGGTCCCTGGTCGCGGCCTCACCCGTCCTCGGCGTTGAGCTTTTCGAAGGTCTCCGGGACGCCCAGCGTCCCGACCTGGCTGAACGGCCAGATGATCACGAACGCCCGGCCCACCACGTGGTCGATGGGGACCGCGCCGTTGCCGGGGTTGTTCTGGTTCACCCGCGAGTCGGCGGAGATCGCCCGGTGGTCGCCCATCAGCCACAGGTGCCCCTCGGGCACCTCAAGCGGTCCGAACTCGGTGTGGCTGGCGATGCTGCCCGGGTACAGGTAGGCCTCCTCCTCCAGGGGGACGCCGTTGACCAGGACGCGGTTCTGCTCGTCGCAGCACTCCACGGTGTCCCCGGGAAGGCCGATGACCCGCTTGATGTACTCCTTGCCGGTGGGCGCCGCCCCCAGCTGCTGCTGCACCCAGGTGAACGCACCGGAGACCGGGTTGGTGGACTCGGGGACCGTCACCATGTTCGGATCGTCCCACGACCCGTCGCCGTCGAAGACGACCACCTCTCCGCGCTCGATGTCGCGGATCTGGTAGACGACCTTGTTGACGAGCACGCGGTCTCCGACGAGCAGCGTGTTCTCCATCGAGGTGGAGGGAATGTAGAAGGCCTGCACCAGCCAGGTCCTGATCACGAACGCCAGCACCAAGGCGATCACGACCAGGATGGGGAGTTCCTTCCAGAACGACCCCTGCTTCTCGCTGCTCTGGGACTTGCTCATCTGGGCGTCCGCCTTCTCCTCGGGCTCCTGTCCCCCGGCTTCGGAGACACCACTGGCTCCCGGGAGCTCGTGCTCTCGGGAGCCAGTGGTGGAGCTTCGCTCCTCCGGACCGGACCGGGCGCCATCCTCGTCCTGGGCCCCGTCCGTGCCGAGGTCCCTCTCGTCTTTGCTCATCGAGTCGAAGCCTATCCTGCGCCCCCTCGGTGAGCGGAGGGTTTCGACCCGTGAAAAGCGCGTGTGAGGGGAGGCGGCCGCTAGCGGCGCTCGCGGATACGGGCGGCCTTGCCCCGCAGCTCGCGCAGGTAGTACAGCTTGGCGCGACGCACGCGGCCGCGGGCGGCGACCTCGTACTTCTCGATGGCGGGGGTGTGGATCGGGAAGGTACGCTCCACGCCCACGCCGTAGCTCACCTTGCGGATCGTGAAGGTCTCACGGCTGCCCGCGCCCTGGCGGCGGATGACAACGCCCTTGAAGACCTGGACACGGGTACGGTTGCCCTCGGTCACACGGACGTGGACGTTGAGGGTGTCACCCGGACGGAAGTCCGGGACGTCGGAACGCAGCTGGGCCTTCTCCAGCTCCTGAATGGCGGTGTGCATCTCGCGAATCCTCATCGATAGCGCTCCGCGTCCTGTCCCCGGCGGGGAGGGGTGCGCGGGCGAGGGCCCTTATGGGTCTGAACTTTCGAACCGCCCGGGTGACCGTCACAGAGGCCGACGTCGTGCCGCCGGCATGCGGATGCCGCCGGTCACCTGGGGGGAACCCACCCAGTTTGCCACACCTCAGGTGGCGTCTCGAACGGTCTCCTCCGCCAGGACCTCGCGGTCGCGCCGGTCCAGGGCCTCCTCCGGCAGGGCGCCGACCAGGTCGGGGCGGTTGTGCGCGGTCCTGCGCAGCGCCTGGTCGCGGCGCCAGCGGTCCACGGCACCGTGGTCGCCCGACAGCAGTACCGGGGGCACCTCCCGGCCGCGCCAGGTGGCGGGCTTGGTGTAGACCGGCCCCTCCACCAGGTTCTCCATGCCGCCGGAGGCGAAGGAGTCCTGCACGGCCGACTCCGTGTTCCCCAGCACACCCGGCAGCAGCCGGGTGATCGCCTCGACCATCACCAGCGTGGCGGACTCACCGCCGTTGAGCACGTAGTCGCCGATACTGATCTCCTCGACGGGCATCCGCTCCGCCGCGTCGGCCGCGACCCGGGAGTCGATGCCCTCGTAGCGGCCGCATCCGAAGACCAGGCGCTCCTCCTTGGCCAGGCGCTCGGCGTCGGCCTGGCGGAACGGGCGGCCGCTGGGGGTGGGCAGGATCAGCCGGGCGGGCTCGCCCGCCACGACCTCGTCGAGCGCCTCACCCCACGGCTCGGGCTTCATGACCATTCCGGGGCCGCCACCGTAGGGGGTGTCGTCCACGGTGTTGTGCCGGTCGTGGGTCCACGTGCGCAGATCGTGCACGCGCACGTCGAGCAGCCCCGAGACGCGCGCCCTGCCGATCAGGGACAGGTCCAGGGGGCCGAAGTAGTCGGGGAAGATGCTGATGATGTCGATGCGCACGGCGCGCCCCTTCAGTCGGCGAGGTCGAGCAGGCCGGGCGGGGGATCCAGGACGATCCGGCCCCCGGCCACGTCGACCTCGGGGACGAGGGCGGCCACGAAGGGCACGAGGACCTCACCGCCCTCGGGAGTGGTGAGGACGAGGACGTCCTGCGCGTGGTGGAGGACGTCCTCCACCGTGCCGACCGGCTCGCCGCCGGTGGTGACCGCGGCCAGGCCGATGAGTTCGTGGTCGTGGAACTCGTCCGGGTCGTCCAGGGGGGCGATGTCGGCGGAGTCCACGAACAGGGTGGTGCCGCGCAGCTTCTCGGCGGCGTCGCGGCCGGCCACGCCCTTGAAGCGCACCAGCATGCGGCCGCTGTGGCGGCGGGTGGAGGCGACGGTCAGCGGGCCGACCCCGGCCGGATCGGTCTCCAGTACGGCGCCGTCGGCGAACCGCGCCTCCGGGTCGTCCGTGCGCACGTCGACGGCGACGTCGCCGCGGATACCGTGCGCGCGGCCGATCCGGCCGACAACGAGTCGCATGGGAACTCCCGTTCTGTGTCCGTCCCGCACTCGCCGGGACGTGGAGAGAAAGCCGTGCCCGGGGCGAGGGCCCCGGGCACGGCTGCGGGGCGCCGACCGTTCGCGGTCGGCGCCCCAGGAGGCGCGTCAGCGCACTTCGTGCAGGTCCAACAGGTCCACGCGGACGTAGCGGCCCCCCGCCAGGGAGCCGATGACGGTCCTCAGGGCTTTGGCGGTACGGCCGTTGCGGCCGATCACCTTGCCCAGGTCGTCGGGGTGGACCCGGACCTCCAGGACTTTGCCCTTGCGGAGCCTCTTGGCTCTCACCTGGACGTCGTCGGAGTTCGCAACGATCCCCTTCACGAGGTGCTCAAGCGCCTCTTCCAGCACGTCAGGCCTCGCCCTCGGACTTCTTCTCAGCCTCGGCGGTCTCGGCGGGCTTCTCCGCCTTGTCCGCCTTCTTCTCGGACTTCTTGGCCTTGCCCTTGCCCTCGGCGCCCGGGAGCACGAGCTCCTTCAGCGCGGCCTGGAAGGCGGCTTCCTTGGCCTCGGGGTCCTTGGCCTCGGCGACCTGGAGCGGAGCCGGGGCGGGAAGGCCCTTGAACTTCTGCCAGTCACCGGTCTTGCGAAGGAGGACCTTGACCGCGTCGGAGGGCTGGGCGCCCACGGACAGCCAGTACTGGGCCCGCTCGGAGTCGACCTCGATGAGGCTCGGGTGCTCCTTGGGGTGGTACTTGCCGATCTCCTCGATCGCCTTGCCGTCGCGCTTGGTGCGGGCGTCGGCGACGATGATGCGGTACTGGGGCGTACGGATCTTGCCCATACGCTTGAGCTTCAGTTTGACAGCCACTGGAGTGGTCTTCTCCCGATTAACGGTGTGAGGCGCCCGTCGGCGAAACCGCGTGGGGTTGCGGTACCCGGCGGGACAGACGTGGGTGACGGGCTAGTTAGAGGGCTGGCCCGTCACCGTTAGTCGACTACTCATTGTGCCAGACGCGGACGGGTTCCCTGCACACGACACCGCGGACCCCCCGGACGGGAGCGGCCCGTCCCCGGAACGTGGACGGGCCGCCGTAGGCATGGTAGCGCTCCGCCCGCCGCGAGACGGGCGGAAGGGCCGCCGGCCGTGCTACTTCTTCGGGAACTTGAAGTTCGACAGGTCCGGCATGTTGGGGCCGCCGAAGCCGGGCGGGAGCGTGGGCTGGTCGCCGCCACCGCCGCCGAGGCCCGGGGGCAGCTGCGGTGCCTGCTGGCCGCCCTCCTCCTGGCGCCGCTGCCGCTCGGCGGCGCGCTCGGCCTCCTGCTGGCGGGCCTTCATCGGGTTGCCGCTGCGCTGCTTGCCCTTCTTCGCCTTCTTGGCCTGGGCCTTGGCCTTCTTGCGGTTGCCGCCGGCGCCGCCGCCCGGCATCCCGGGCATGCCGGGCATACCGCCGTTCTTCATCTTGCGCATCATCTTCTGCGCCTCGAAGAAGCGGGTGACCAGGCCGTTGACGTCGCTGACCTGCGTACCCGAACCGTTGGCGATGCGCAGGCGGCGCGAGCCGTTGATCATCTTCGGGTTCGAGCGCTCGCCCGGGGTCATCGACTGGATGATCGCCTGGATGCGGTCCAGGTCCTTGTCGTCGATGTTCTCGATCTGGTCGCGCATCTGCCCCATACCGGGCATCATGCCGAGCAGGTTGCCGATCGGGCCGAGCTTGCGGACCATCGACATCTGCTGGAGGAAGTCGTCCAGCGTGAAGTCGTCGTCCGAGGCCATGGTCGAGGCCATCTTCTCGACCTCGGCCTCGTCGAACGTGCGCTGCGCCTGCTCGATGAGCGTGAGCACGTCACCCATGTCCAGGATGCGCGAGGCCATCCGGTCCGGGTGGAAGAGGTCGAAGTCCTCCAGCTTCTCGCCGGTGGACGCGAACATGATGGGACGGCCGGTGATGTGCCGGATGGACAGGGCCGCACCGCCGCGCGCGTCACCGTCCAGCTTGGTGAGCGCCACCGCGTCGTAGCCGACCCCGTCGAGGAAGGCCTGCGCGGTGTTGACCGCGTCCTGACCGATCATCGCGTCGACGACGAACAGGATCTCGTCGGGACTGACCGCGTCGCGGATGTCCGCGGCCTGCTGCATCATCTCGCTGTCCACACCGAGACGGCCGGCGGTGTCGATGATCACCACGTTGTGGTTGTTGCGCCGGGCGTGCTCGACCGACTCGCGGGCGACCTGGACCGGGTCGCCGACGCCGTTGCCGGGCTCGGGCGCGAACACGGGGGTCCCGGCGCGCTCACCGACCACCTGCAGCTGCGTGACGGCGTTGGGGCGCTGCAGGTCGGCGGCGACCAGCAGCGGGGTGTTGCGGTCGGCCGCCAGCCACTTGGCGAGCTTGCCCGCCAGGGTGGTCTTACCGGCGCCCTGGAGGCCCGCGAGCATGATCACGGTCGGCGGGTTCTTGGCGAAGCGGATCTGCCGGGTCTCGCCGCCGAGGATCTCGACCAGTTCCTCGTTGACGATCTTGATGACCTGCTGCGCCGGGTTGAGGGCCTTGGACACCTCCTCGCCCCGCGCGCGCTCCTTGACCCGCGAGATGAACTCGCGGACCACCGGCAGCGCGACGTCCGCCTCCAGCAGCGCGAGACGGATCTCCCGCGCGGTCGCGTTGATGTCCTCCTCGGACAGGCGCCCCTTGCCGCGCAGCGAGGAGAAGACCGATGTCAGCCGGTCGGAAAGCGTCTCGAACACGAGTGTGGCCAGTCCTTCGTCTCGGAATTGGTCTCCCAGCCTACCCGCCCCGCGTCACCCGGGGGTATCACGAGGTGGTGAGGCGCCGGTGCACGGGACGGGCGGGTGAGCCTGCGGCCGGCGGCCGTCCGTTGAGGGTGGTGGAGGGCGACGGGCAGGTGAGCCTGCGGCCGGCGGCCGTCCGTTGAGGGTGGTGGAGGGCGACGGGCGGGCTAGTTGCCGCCCTCCTCCTCTTCCGCGCTCTCGGAGGGAGAGGCGCCCCCCGACAGGGTGGCCTCGCGCTGCTCGTCGAGGTTGGCCAGCATCTCCTCCTGCTGGCCGCCGGTCAGCCCGTACGTGGAGAGCTGCGCCTCCCCGTCGATGGGGTAGGTCTGCTGTTCGGCGCTGACGATGTTGTAGTTGGCGCTGCACGCCAGCTCCAGGGTGCCGCCCGCCTCCAGGTTGCCGCTGTCCTCGCACGTCTGCTCGCCGATGTCGGCGTTGCTGAAGGTGACGTCCATGCGCACGGTGACCGTGCCGCTGCCGTCGCCGCCCGCGTCGCGCACCGTGCCGGACCAGGTGCAGTCGGGGCCCTCCTCGCACGACATGTCGGGGCTGCCGTCCCAGCCCACCTCGATGCGGGCGTCCCGGGAGCCGGTCAGCTCCTCCTCGGCGGTGGCGACGACGCCGTCGTAGAGCTCCTCGGCCGCGGCGGTGTCGGCCTCGGCCAGGTCCAGGCGGACCTGCGGGCCGGTCTCGGCCTCCTCGGGGACGAGCTCCTCGATGGCGATGCGCTGGACCTGGTTGGTCTCGGCGTTGATCCACATCTGGTTGCGCTCGCCGGCCAGGTCGATCCGGTAGGTGAGGGTGCCGTCCAGGTTCTCCTCCACGGCCTCCTCCGACTCCAGCTCGATCGCCCCCAGGGCGGCGGAGAGCTCCGGCGGGGCCAGGGTGGTGCTCGGGTCGAACCCGGCCTGCGCCGCGGAGGCGCGCACCCAGTTGCCGTCGAAGTCGTCGAAGTCGGGGCCGAAGACCCCCTGGTCGAGCCAGAAGTTCTCCGCGGCGCGGATGAAGAGCTTGCTGTCGGCGCTGATCAGCTCGGCCTCGACGCCGTTGGCGCGGATCGTGCCGCTGGCCGTACCGGTGTCGGCCACGGTCAGGGAGGTGTCGCGCACGTCGGCGGAGTCGACGCTCTCGGCGACCTGCCCCGTGGCGGTGAGCGCCGGGTAGGTGGCGAGGCCGGCCAGGGCCTCCTCCACGAGGGGGGCCGCGGCGACCGGTTCGGCGGCCTCGGGGCTGGGCTCCGGTTCGCCTCCGCCTCCCGGGCGCAGATGGCTGAGGTCGATGGAGCATCCGGCCAGGCCGAGCGCGACGACCGCACCCGCGGCGGCGAGCGCGGCGCGTCCGCCCCTGCGACCCCTGATGTGACTAACCGGCGCCATCTTGCCTCCTGACCCCGACATGTGGGGCACTGTACGAATCAGCATGGTTTCCGGGTGGGCGGGGGATGGACGCACCGGCCCTGACCCGTTTCTCGGCGTGGGATGCGCACGCGCGGCCCCCCGGTTTCGCCTCGTGCTCTTCGCGGGGATCCGGGACGGTTCCGTCACGGGCTGTTCGCCGTCGACCGGGCACCCCCGTGCCCGGGCTCTACCGCCGCGCCGCTCGGAAAGGGTATCGAACCGATGCGCAGGCCATGGCCAATATGAGCCATGAACACCCACATACGCCACGAAGGGTATCCGAGCACACGAACGGGGCTGACAGGGATCGCTCCCCGTCAGCCCCTGGACACCTCACCGCGTCAGCGGCGCAAGACCCTGCGGCCTCGACGCTGAGGGCTAGGCCTTGACCTGCGGCGAGGTCGTCTCCCCACCCGGAGGCGTCGGCGAGGAGACCGCTTCTGTCTCCATCTCGTCCAGCTCGTCGAAGGCGTAGGCGGACTCGGCGTGCAGCTCGTGGTCCAGCCCGTTGGTCTCGACCTCCTCGGGGATGCGGAACCCGATGACGAGGTCGATGACCTTGGCGATGACCCAGGTGACGACGAAGGAGTAGATCATGACGCCGACGACCGCGACGGCCTGGACGGCCAGGAGGCCGATGCCGCCGCCGTAGAGGAGGCCGTCGGAGCCGCCCGTGACACCCGCGGCCAGCAGGCCCAGGACCAGGGAGCCGATGATGCCGCCGACCATGTGGATGCCCACGACGTCGAGCGCGTCGTCGTACTTGAACTTGAACTTCCAGCTGATGGCGTAGGCGCAGACGGCACCGGACAGCAGACCCACGACGATCGCGCCGACCGGGGTGACGTTGGCGGCCGCCGGGGTGATGGCGACCAGGCCCGCGATGGCGCCGGAGGCGAAGCCGAGCGCGCTGACCTTGCCGTACCGGAAGCGCTCGACGAGCATCCAGGCACCGGTGGCGGCGGCGGTGGCCACCTGGGTGTTGACCAGGGCCAGGGCGGCGGTGCCGTCGGCGGCGTAGGCGGAGCCCGCGTTGAAGCCGAACCAGCCGAACCACAGCAGCGCGGCGCCCAGCAGGACGAACGGCAGGTTGTGCGGACGCATCGACTCCGAGCCGAAGCCCTTGCGGCGGCCGAGGACGAAGGTCAGGGCCAGTGCGGCTGCGCCGGCGTTGATGTGGACGGCGGTACCCCCCGCGAAGTCGATGACCTCGTAGCCACCGATCGACAGGTCGCCGATCCAGCCGCTGCCCCAGACCCAGTGGGCGACGGGGAAGTAGGCCAGGAGCGCCCAGATCGGCGCGAAGAGGATCCAGGCGCCGAACTTGGCGCGGTCGGCGATGGCGCCGCTGATCAGGGCCACGGTGATGACCGCGAACATCATCTGGAACCCGGCGTCGACCAGGAGCGGGTAGCCTCCGCCGCCCTCACCGTCCGCGGGTTCGATCTCACCGATGAGGCTGGTCAGGCCCACGTAGTCGAAACCGCCGATGAAGGCGTCCACCGGGCCGCCGTCGGAGTAGGTGAGCGAGTGGCCGACGACCACCCAGAGCACGCTGACGACCGCGATGCTCGTGAAGCTCATCAGCATCATGTTCAGGACGCTCTTGGCCCGGGACATGCCTCCGTAGAAGAAGGCCAGGCCCGGAGTCATGAGCATCACGAGGGCCGCGCTGATCAGCAGCCACGTCGTGTTGCCGGTGTCAATCATTGCGTCGCCTCCATAGGACGGACGGGGGATTGTCTGTGAGGGCGGCGGTCAGCGAGCGCATCATCGGGCCCGATGCAGAACACCACGCAGGCAACTTTCCGACCGGGGTGTTTCTCCGCTGGACCCGACATGTTGCGCCCGGGTAAAAGGACAGACAGAAGTGTTAAGGGGCCGTGAACCAAGGCCCCGGCGCGTGCGAACGCACATGCACCACCCCGGAGCGACCTCCGTCACACCGACGGAGAGTAGTGGACTGGGCACACTCCGCCGGTTCTCACGCTCGCGGCGGCGGCGCGGTCAGCTGGTCGCTCCCCGTGTTGCGCCGGGGTTTCCCTCTTGTGTCCCCCACCACCCTCACGCGCCCCGGGAAGGCACCGACGTCATATCCCCGTGCACACACGAGCGCGGCCGGACACCCGGTCGGGTGCCCGGCCGCGCCGCCGGTGGCCTCTCGCTCAGTCCTCGGACAGGATCGTGTCCACGAAGACCTCGGGGTCGAAGGGCGCCAGGTCGTCGGGGCCCTCGCCGAGCCCGACGAGCTTGACCGGCACGCCCAGCTCCCGCTGGACCTGGACGATGATGCCGCCCTTGGCGGTGCCGTCCAGCTTGGTCAGCGCGATGCCCGTCACGTTCACGACCTCGCCGAACACCCGCGCCTGGCGCAGGCCGTTCTGCCCGGTGGTCGCGTCCAGGACGAGCAGGACCTCGTCCACCTGGGACTTCTTCTCCACGACCCGCTTGACCTTGCCCAGCTCGTCCATCAGGCCGGTCTTGGTGTGCAGGCGCCCGGCGGTGTCGATGATGACGGTGTCGGCTCCGTCCTCGATGCCCCGCGACACGGCGTCGAAGGCCACGCTGGCCGGGTCGGCGCCCTCCTCCTTGGTCACGACCGGGGCCCCCACGCGTCCGCCCCAGGTCTGGAGCTGCTCGCTGGCGGCGGCGCGGAAGGTGTCGGCGGCACCGAGCACCACGCTGCGGCCGTCACCGACCAGGGCGCGGGCGAGCTTGCCGGTGGTGGTGGTCTTGCCGGTGCCGTTGACCCCCACGACCATGATCACGGCCGGACGGTCGCCGTGCGGCTCCGTGTGCACGGAGCGGTCGGCGCTGGTGGTGATCTGGGCGAGGAGCTCCTCGCGCAGCAGTGACCGGACCTCGTCGGGGCCGCGGGTGCCGAGCACCTTGACCCGGGTGCGCAGGTTCTCCACGATCTGCGTGGCGGAGGTCACGCCGATGTCGGCGGTGATGAGGGTGTCCTCGATCTCCTCCCAGGCGTCCTCGTCCAGGGAGTCGGCGGAGAGCAGGTTGAGCAGCCCCTGGCCGAAGGAGCTCTGCGAACGGGCCAGCCGCGCGCGCAGGCGGACCATGCGTCCGGCGGAGGGGGGCGGTGCCTCCACCTCCGGCTCGGCGGGCTTGGCGGCCTCCTCCGCGGGCGGCGCCTGGGCGGGCGGCGTGCGCACGGTCCCCGTGTCCCGTTCCCGGTCCTCCACGGCGGTCGCCCCCGCCGCCTCCCCGGTGGCCTCGGGCTTGGTCTCCTCCTTGCCCGGTTTGCCCGGGCGCTGGGTCATGACCAGGAAGAATCCGCCGGCGGCCAACAGCACGACGGCGATGACGATGGCAACGAGCAAGGTGATGTCCATAGCGCCACCAGTCTCCCAGAGTGTCCGACGCGTTCGTGTCACGGTGGGATGGCGTGCCGGGAACGAAGGGCCCCTCTTGCTTGGGGACTCCGCTCCGCCCGTGTCCGGACGCCCCGAAGGCAGGAGCCTTCGGCGCCTCCCGTGCCTGGACCCTTCGTCGCCGGCGGCCCGTCCGACGCCTCCAGCACCCTGTCGGCGCCCGAACCACACCCCCAGGCGTCGAGCAAGGCATCCGTCACATGGGTCCTAGATACCTCGGTGGCGCGTGGTGCGCAGGATGAGCACGAAGAAGGGCGCGCCGAGGAAGGCGGTGACCACGCCGATGGGCAGTTCGGCGGGGGCGATGAGGGTTCGGGCGACGATGTCCACCAGCACCAGGAAGGCGCCGCCGAAGAGCACGGTGACCGGCAGGATCGCCCGGTAGCTGGAGCCCACCAGGCGGCGCACGATGTGCGGGACGACGATCCCCACGAAGCCGATCAGGCCGCTCACCGACACCGCGGCGGCGGTGGCCAGGGACGCGGCGCTGATCACCACGATGCGCACGGCGGCCGGGTTCAGGCCCAGGCTGACCGCCTTGTCGTCGCCAAGGGAGAGCATGTCCAGCAGGTAGCCGCTGGCCAGCAGCACGACGAGGCCGGCCACCGCGTAGGGGGCGATCAGCCGCACGTCGTCCCAGCCGCCGCGGCCGAGCCCTCCCATCAGCCAGGCGAAGATGCGCTGGAGCTGGTCCACCCCCATCTGCTGGACGAGGGTCTGCGCGGCGGACAGGAACGAGGAGACGGCCACGCCCGCCAGGACGAGCGAGGCGGTACCGCCCCCGCCGGCGGTGGAGCCGAGCAGGTAGGCGGCCGCCACACCGAGCAGGGCGCCCAGGAACGCCGCGGCGGGGACCAGGGCGCGCGGGGAGTCGCTGAACTGCTGGCCGAAGACGATGACCATGGTGGCGCCGAGCCCCGCCCCGGACGCGGCACCCAGGAGGTAGGGATCGGCCAGCGGGTTGCGGAACACCCCCTGGTAGGCGCCGCCCGCCGTGGCCAGGAGGGCGCCCACGACCGCGCCCATCACCACGCGGGGCAGGCGCAGCTCCACCAGCAGGGCCGCCTGCCGGTCGGACAGCGGCGACCGTACGTCGAGCGGCAGGAGGCTGAGCAGGTGCCGGGCGATGTCGACCGCGGAGAGGGAGGCCGCGCCCGCGGAGACGCCGAGGAGGACGGCCGCGGCGAGCACGGCCAGTCCTCCCGCGAACCACGCGACCGGAAGGCCGACGGCGCCCCGCACGCTACTTGTCCGCGTTCTCGATGACGGCCTGGCCGATCAGGTCGGCGAACTCGACCACGCGCGGCCCCCACCGGGAGGCGATGTCGGCGTCGAGCAGGTAGACGGCGTCGTTCCTCACCGCGGTGACGGTGTCGAAGGCGGGGCGCTCGGTGACCTCGGTGACCGTCGAGTCGTCGCCGTAGGAGAGGAAGATCAGGTCGGGGTCCTCCTCGACGATGTACTCCTGCGACAGCTGCGGGTAGCCGCCCGCGGCACCGTCCGCGTCGGCGGCGTCGGCGATGTTGACCAGCCCGAAGGACTCGTAGACGTCGCCGACGAAGGTGTCGGAGGTGGCGGCGTAGGAGGTCTCGTCCAGCTCCTGGTAGAAGCTCAGCTCGGTGTCGCCGACCTGTTCGCGCACGTTCTCGACGATCGCGTCGAACTCGCTCTCGACCCGCTCGGCCTCGGCGTCGGCCTCCTCGGCGTTGCCGGTGGCCTCACCGAGCAGGCGGATCTGGCCGTAGGTGTCCTCCAGGTCCACGGCGGCGTCCAGGACCAGCGTCGGGACGCCCACGGTCTCCAGCTGGGAGGCGGTCTCCTCGGCGCTGCGGGCGAGCACGACCAGGTCGGGGTCGTGCTCGACGATGGCCTCCACGTTGGGCTCGAAGCCGCTCAGCGAGGTGGTGGGGGCCTCCTCCGGATAGGTGGAGTACTCGTCGACGGCCTCGACCTGGTCGCCCGCGCCGATGGCGAAGAGCATCTCGGTGTGGCTGGCGGACAGGGAGACGATCCGCTCGGGCGCCTCCTCGAGGGTGACCTCGCCGGTGGCGTCGGTGACGGTGACGGGGAAGGCGCCCTCACCCTCACCCGTGCCGGCGTCGGACTCGGGAGAGCCGCCCTCCTGCGCGCCGCAGGCGGTCAGGAGGAGTGCGGTTCCGAGGAGGGCGAGGGGAAGATGGCGTGCGGTCCGCACGGTGCTCCTTTTCGGGCAGGGGAAGGAGCACGGCCCCGGTGGAGACGGCCTGTCCTTCCCACGAGGACGGGGACGTCGGCGTCGGGGAGGCGACCTGGCTCGTCCCCGCGCGGGCGGGGCGTCACAGTTGCGGGACAGCGCCGGGTTGGCGGCCGGTTGTGGCCGCGGTACCGGACTTCGCTCCCTCGACACCGGTCGGGCCGCCCGTGGGCGGCCCGGTCCCTCCAGCGTACTCGGCCCGCCGCGCGCTCCGGAGGGCGCCCCGGGGCTACGCTGGCCTGCGCCTTCTCCGATACGGCCGTGGTTTCGCGCGGAGAACGGCGCACTCCGCCGGGGTTCCTTTTTGCCCCCTTAGAGACGAAAGAGAATATTGTCCGCTTTTGTGTAGAAATAACAAACAGTGCACCTCCTGTCCCTCTATGTGGCCAGATTGAGTCTTGGTGAACATTGACACCTTCATGGCGCACGGCAATGATCTCGTTGCTATGCGCGCCGATTAACCGAGTACGGACATTAAGCGGCGTATCCCCCTGAACGCCACAGACGTACCCAGCGGGGTACCCCGCGCCCCCGGTGTCCTCCGGCGTGCACCGAGAAGGGATGTGTTGACAAGGTGGTACCCCACCGAACGCGCCTGGCACCGCTCGCCGGGTTGACACTCGTCGCGGGTCTGGTCGCGGCCACACCGGCAAGCGCCGACGAGATCTCAGAGCTCGCCCCCCTGCACCCCGCCCCCACCGCCGAGAACGGCGAACTGACCCACCAGGCCAGCGGCCTGTGGTTCATCGAACTCGAGAGCCCGCCCACCACCGAGGGCTCCTCCTCGGCCAAGGTCGAAAGCGAGCAGGAGGAGTTCCGGGCCGAGGCCGAGGAGTACGGCCTGGAGTACGACGAACGGCACTCGTTCGCGGACCTCTGGAACGGCCTCTCCGTGGAGATGGACGACGCGCAGGTGGGCACGGCCCGGGAGATCCCCGGCGTCAACGCCATCTACCCCGTCGTCAACTACCAGATCCCCGAGACCGACGACAGCGCCCCCGACCTGGACACCGCGCTGCCCATGACCGGGGCCGACACCGCGCAGAACGAACTGGGCCTGACCGGTGAGGGCCTGCGCGTGGCCGTCATGGACACCGGTATCGACTACACCCACCCCGACCTGGGCGGCGGCGGCTTCCCCAACGAGCGCGTGGTCACCGGCCACGACTTCGTCGGGGACGACTTCAACGCGGGCGTCCCGGACTCCGTGCCCGTGCCCGACGACGACCCGCAGGACTGCCACGGCCACGGAACCCACGTGGCCGGGATCGTGGGTGCCGAGGGCGAGGTCACCGGCGTGGCCCCCGACGTGGAGTTCGGCGCCTACAAGGTGTTCGGCTGCAACGGCTCCACCACCTCCGACATCATGATCGCCGCCATGGAGCAGGCTCTGGACGACGGCATGGACGTGCTCAACATGAGCATCGGCTCCGCCCACTCCTGGCCGCAGTACCCCACCGCGGTCGCCTCGGACAACCTGGTCGACGAGGGCATGGTCGTGGTCGCCTCCATCGGCAACGAGGGCGACACCGGCCTGTACTCCGCGGGCGCCCCCGGCCTGGGCGAGGACGTCATCGGCGTCGCCTCCTTCGACAACACCCACATCCAGGCCGCGTCCGTGACCGCCAACCCCAGCGGCGAGGTCCTCGCCTACATGGAGATGGGCGAGGCCGCGCCTCCGCCCACCTCCGGGGAGACCGACGAGCTCGTCTGGATCGGGCGGGGCTGCACGTCCCTGGGCGACGGGCTCGAAGGCGACCCCGAGGGCAGGACCGCGCTGATGGTGCGCGGCGAGTGCACCTTCGCCGAGAAGTACGAGACCGCCCTGGCCGCGGGTGCCACCGGCGTGGTCATGTACAACAACGTCGCGGGCATGTTCGCGGGCGGCGGCATCGTCGACCAGGGCGCGTTCGCCATCGGGATCTCCGCCGCCTCCGGCGCCCACCTCCGGGAGCTCCTGGAGGGCGGGGAGACCGTCACCCTGTCCTGGACCGGCGAGAGCACCACCGTGCCCAACCCGACCGGCGGCCTGATCAGCTCCTTCAGCTCCTTCGGCCTCTCCCCCGACCTGACCCTGAAGCCGGACATCGGCGCCCCGGGCGGTCTGATCAACTCCACCTACCCCGTGGCCAAGGGAAGCTACGCCACCATCAGCGGCACCTCGATGTCCTCCCCGCACGTGGCGGGCGGCGTCGCGCTGCTGCTGCAGGCCAGGCCCGACCTGGGGGCGCACGAGGTGCGCGACGTCCTGCAGAACAGCGCCGACCCCAAGGCCTGGTGGGGCAACCCCGACCTGGGCTACCTGGACAACGTGCACCGGCAGGGCGCGGGCATGCTGGACGTGCCCGGCGCGGCGCTGGCCACCACGACCGTGACCCCCGGCAAGCTGTCCCTGGGCGCCACCCAGGACACCGTGACCAAGACGGTCACCATCACCAACGACGGTGACGAGGAGGCCACGTACGAGCTGGGCCACGAGGGCGCCCTGGGCACCCACGGCAGCACCTTCTCGCCCGGCTACAACGACGGCACCGCCGAGGTGTCCTTCGACACCGGCGAGGTGACCCTGGCCCCCGGCGCGTCGGCCGAGGTCCGGGTGACGGTCACCCCGCCCGCCCAGGACTACGACCGGATGATCTACGGCGGTTACGTCACCGTGGCCGAGACGGACGGCGAGACCTACCGCGTCCCGTACGCCGCCTACAACGGGGACTACCAGGAGATCGAGGCGATGACCCCGGTCACCGACGGCGACGGCAACACGTTCGAACTGCCGTGGCTGACCAAGATCACCGACTGCGGCGCCTTCTCCGGCCTGGAGTGCGCGAGCGCCGACGGCGGCACGTTCGAGAACCAGCCCGACGGCGCCACCTACACGATGGAGTGGGTCGACGGCCTGCCGGACGTCCCGTACGTCATCGCGCACTTCGACCACCACGTCACCAAGCTGGAGATGGTCGTCATCAACGAGCGCACCGGACGCCCGGTGCACCCGCACCGCAACGTCGCCGTGTCCGTGGACCACGTGAACCGCAACGCGACCGGGACGTCGTTCTTCAGCTACCCGTGGGACGGCACGGTCGTGGACAGGCACGACAAGATCAAGCCCGTCAAGGACGGCGACTACCGCCTGGAGGTCCGCGCGCTCAAGGCGCTCGGCGACCCGGACAACCCCGAGCACTGGGAGACCTGGACCTCCCCGGTGATCACCATCGCACGCGGCTGAGCCCTGCCTCTTGGGCTCCGCTCCAAGGGGGCTGGTTCGGGCGTCCACGGGGTTCTGGAGGATGCGTAGGTGGGACTGCGAGGAACGAGCCGTCACACCGGAGGGTCCGAAGGTTCCCGTTCTTCGGACGCCCGAACACGGGCCGAGGCGAAGCGGAGGTCCGAAGGGGCACAGCACCGGGGCCGCTCTTCCCGAGGGGGAGGGCGGCCCCGGCCGTGTGCCGGGCGCACGGCCGGACCCGGCCCTCAGGCGGGGCGTTCGAGCTTCTGGCTGATCACCTGGGAGATGCCGTCGCCCTGCATGGTCACGCCGTACAGCGCGTCGGCCGCCTCCATCGTGCGCTTCTGGTGGGTGATCACGATCAGCTGAGAGGAGGCGCGCAGCTCCTCGAAGATCACCAGCAGCCGCTGCAGGTTGGTGTCGTCCAGGGCCGCCTCGACCTCGTCCATCACGTAGAACGGGGACGGGCGGGCCTTGAAGATCGCCGCCAGGAAGGCCACCGCGGTCAGGGACCGCTCGCCGCCGGAGAGCAGCGACAGCCGCTTGACCTTCTTGCCGGGCGGGCGCGCCTCCACCTCGATGCCGGTGGTCAGCATGTCCTCGGGCGAGGTGAGCAGCAGACGCCCCTCCCCTCCGGGGAACAGCCGCCCGAAGATCGCCGCGAACTCGCGCTCCACGTCCAGGTAGGCGGCGGAGAAGACCTCCTGCACCCGGGCGTCGACCTCCTGGACGATGTCCATCAGGTCCCGGCGGGTCTTCTTCAGGTCCTCCAACTGGGCGTTGAGGAACGCGTGCCGCTCCTCCAGGGCCGCGAACTCCTCCAGCGCGAGCGGGTTGATCTTGCCGAGCTGGTTGAGCTGGCGCTCGGCCGACCGGGCCCGCTTGGCCTGCACCTCGCGCACGTACGGCAGCGGGACCGCGTCCTCCCCCGCGTCGGCGGGCGGGGGCACGGGCACCCGGGGCCCGTACTCGGCGACGAGGGTGGGCACGTCCACACCCATCTCCTCCAGCGCCTTGGTCTCCAGCTGCTCCAGGCGCATGCGCCGCTCGGCACGGGCCACCTCGCCGCTGTGCGCCGAACTGGTCAGCTTCTCCAGCTCCACGGACAGCTCGCGTACCCGGGCGCGCACCGCCTTGAGCTCGGCGTCGCGCGTCTCCTTCTCCGCCTCGGCGGCGGCCCGTTCGGACTCGGCGGCGGCCTGGGACACCGCGATCCGCTCCAGTGCCAGGCGGGCGCTCTCGGCGACGGCCCCGGCGACGACGGCCTGCGCGGCGCGGGTGCGGCGGCGCTCGGCCGCGCGCTCCACGGCACGCCGCTCCTCGAAGGCCTGGGCGCGCAGCTGCTCGGCGCGGCCGGCGATCGAGCGGGCCCTCTCCTCCGCGGTGCGCACCGCCAGACGGCGCTCCATCTCGGTGGCCCGGGCGCGCGAGGCCTGGGCGGCCAGCTCGTCGCGGGTGTCGGCGTCGGGTGCCTCCTCCTCGATGGAGGCGGTCATCTCCTCGGCCTCGGCCAGCTCCTCCTCCAGGCGGGCCAGCCTGTCGGCCTCCTCCCCGCGCGCGGCCGCGGCCTTGGCCGCGGCGGCCGCGTACCGCTCGGACTCGGCCTCGGCGGAGCGGGCCTGGCCGCCGAGCTTGCCGAGCCGCTGCGCGGACTCGTTGCGCTTGCGGTCGCCCTGGCGGCGGCGCGCGGTGAGCTCCTCCACCTCGGCGGCCAGGGCGGCGCGCTCGCGCTTGCGCTCCTCCAGTTCGGCGGCGATCCGGTCGGCGTTCTCGGCGGCCGCCTCCAGCCTCTCGCCCGCCTCGTCCACGGCCGCCTGCACCTCCAGCAGGCTGGGAGCTCCGGCCGAACCGCCGTGGACCAGCTCCGCGGCGAACACGTCGCCCTCGGGGGTGACGGCGCGCACGCCGGGGACCTTGTCGACGAGGTCGCGGGCGGCGACCGCGCCGGAGACCAGGGCGGTGCGGTCCAGCAGGGCGGTGACCGCGCCGCGCAGGTGTTCGGGGGCGACGACGGCGTCGACGGCGTAGCGGGCGCCGGCGGGCAGCTCGGGCCACTCCTGGCGGGGCACGGCGGGAACGGCCTGGGCGATGACGATCCCGGCCCGGCCCGCGTCCTCGGACCTGAGCAGGTCCAGCGCGGCCACGGCGGTGTCGATGTCGCCGACGGCGACCGCTCCCGCGGCGGCGCCAAAGGCGGAGGCCACGGCGGTCTCCCGGCCCGACTCGACCTGGACGAGCGCGGCGAGGCTGCCGAGCATCCCGGGCAGGTCGGCGCCCAGGAGGGTGTCGGCGCCGTCCTTGTGCGCCAGGCCCATCTCCAGGGCCTCCTTGCGGGCGGCGAGCGCGGCGCGCTCGCCCTCGGCGGTGCGCTCGGCGTCGCGCAGGCGGTTGAGCTCGGCGTCGGCCTCGGAGAGCCGGAGGGCCGCGCGCTCCTGGGCGGAGTCGAGCTCGGCGTCGCCCTCGTCGAGTCCGGCGGACTCCTCGGCGGCCATCTCGTACTCGGCCTGGGCCTGTTCGGCGCGCTCGGCGGCCTGCCGGGCCGACTCCTCCAGGCGGGTGATCTCGGCCTCGCTGGAGGCCAGGCGGCCGCGCAGGCTCTCCACCCGCGCGGACAGCCGCACGATGCCCTCACGGCGCTCCGCGGAGGCGCGGGCGGCGGCCTCCAGCCGCTTCTCCTCGCGGTGCAGGGCGTCCTCGGCGGCGGCGCGCTCGGTGACGGCGGACTCCAGGACCTCCCGGGCCTCCTCCAGCCGGGTGAGGAGCTCCTCCTCCTGGGCCGCGGCCTCCTCGGCCTCCATCTCCAGTTCCTCGGGGTCGCGGCGGTGCACGGGCTCGTCGTCGACGGAGGCCAGGTTGCGGTGGCGCTCGCTGGCGAGTCCGCGCACGGCGTCCAGGCGCTCGGTGAGGCGGGACAGGGCGTGGTAGGTCTCCAGCGCCCGGGCCAGGGCGGGGGCCGCGGCGGCGGACTGCGCCTCCAGCTCGGTCTCGCGCTCCTGGGCCTGGGTGAGGGCGGCCTCGGCGGACGCGCGGCGGGCGAGGACCTCCTTCTCGTCCGCCTCCTCCTTGGCCAGCTGCTCGGTGAGGGTGGTGATGTCGTCGGCGAGCAGGCGCAGGCGGGCGTCGCGCAGGTCGGCCTGGATGACGGCGGCCCGGCGCGCGAGCTCGGCCTGCCTGCCCAGGGGCTTGAGCTGGCGGCGCAGCTCGGCGGTGAGGTCGGTGACCCGGTCCAGGTTGCCCTGCATCGCGTTGAGCTTGCGGATCGCCTTCTCTTTGCGCTTGCGGTGCTTGAGGATGCCCGCGGCCTCCTCGATGAGGGCACGGCGCTCCTCGGGGCCGGCGTGCAGGACGGTGTCCAGCTGCCCCTGGCCGACGATGACGTGCATCTCGCGGCCGATGCCGGAGTCGCTGAGCAGGTCCTGGATGTCGAGGAGGCGGCAGGTGTCGCCGTTGATGGCGTACTCCGAGCCGCCGTTGCGGAACATGGTCCGCCGGATGGTGACCTCGGTGTAGTCGATGGGCAGGGCGCCGTCGGTGTTGTCGATGGTGAGGCTGACCTCGGCGCGGCCCAGCGCCTGGCGGGTGGAGGTGCCCGCGAAGATGACGTCCTCCATCTTGCCGCCCCGCAGGGACTTGGCCCCCTGCTCCCCCATCACCCAGGACAAGGCGTCGACGACGTTGGACTTGCCCGAGCCGTTGGGACCGACCACACAGGTGATCCCCGGCTCGAAGCGCAGGGTGGTGGCCGACGCGAACGACTTGAAGCCGCGCAGCGTCAGGTTCTTCAGGTACACCCACACCTCCCACGTCGGTCACCTTCGACACGGACCGCAATCACCCAAGGGTGCCACGAAGCGGTGGCCTACGGGTGGGGTTCGGGCCGGTGTCCCGGATGGAACGGGCCACTGAGCAGGCGCTTCCGTGACCGGGCGGGGGGAGGGGGGATGTCCGGCGGACACAGAGGGTTGCAGCAGGGTCCGCCGGGTACAACGGTGAAAAAGGCCGCAAAGGGAAAGGAAAAACAGCGGCTCGGTGAACGGGGGTCAGACCCGGTCCGTCGACGGTTCCGGCCAGGGACGCCTGGATCGTGCTCTCGGCGTCCCCGTCGGTGGGTCAACCACGAAGGCCAGCCTGGCTGGAGCCGAAACGTCGACGGTGTTCAGGTCAGGCGAGCGCCGGCTCGCGCTCGGTCGCGCTGGACGCGGCATCGGTCACGGCCATGCTGAGCTGGTCGTTCCGTGCCTGAAGACGGCTGATCTCGTCCTCGAGGTCGCGTACCCGCTTCTGAAGCCGCCGCATCTCCGAGACCATCCGAGGGTCGGAGCCGCCGACGTGGCCAAACAGAGCCTTCGCCATGATGTGGGTCCTCCACGCTGAGTGACCAGTGGTGATCCGCGCGTGCGATGTCCCGCGGTAACGCCGACTGGCGTCGTCTCACACGGGTCTGGAAAGTTGCGCGATGTACCTTCCAGAGTCTCACTGTGCGCGCCGCTGGTCAAGATTGGATTACAACGGTCCGTAACGGCCACACCCCAGAGTGATACACCTGGGCAGGTGGCAGCGCACGATCCGAACACGGTCACCCCGGTCTGCGCCGGAGCGTGCGGACGACGCGGACTCCGCACAGTGGTCGCCTCGCACTCCGCGAGACCCCCGCCGCGAACCCCTTCGGGCCGCCGCGGTCGCGCGGTGCGCTCGGATCGCGTTACCCATCCAGCATACTCACCGTTCGACGAATCCGGTGAACGTCCCCCCCGCCGCGGACCAACGTTCGACCACGGAGTCCACACGACCGGGTGTTGCGCCGCCCCTGAGATGGCCAAGAAGCCGCTCGCAGTCGCTTCTCGGCCCCTCGGCGACCACCTCGACCCGGCCGTCGCCGAGGTTCGTGGCCGCCCCTCTCAGGCCGAGTTCCAGCGCCTTGGACCGCGCCCACCAGCGAAAACCCACGCCCTGCACGCGCCCCCGCACCCATGCGGTCAGCCGGACGTCCTCGACGTCGTCCCCCACGGCCCGACTCCTTACTTACCTGACAGACACACTTTGCTCACCAACACGCCGCACTGCCTCAGCCGCGGGCCCCGGGCGGCTTCTGGCAGCCGGGGCAGCTGTAGGAGGAGCGGTTCATGAACGCCTCGCGGACGATCAGCACGCCGCACCGGCCGCACGGGCGGTCGCGGCGGCCGTAGGCGTTGAGCCCCCGCTCGAAGTAGCCGCTCTCGCCGTTGACGTCGACGTACAGGCCGTCGAAGGTGGTGCCGCCCACCTCCAGGGCCTCGGCCATCACCTCGCGCACGTGTCCCAGCAGCTCCATGGCCTGTTCGTCGGACAGGCCGTGTGTGGGACGCGCCCAGTGCAGCCGTGAGCGCCACAGCGCCTCGTCGGCGTAGATGTTGCCGACGCCGCTGACCAGGGACTGGTCCAGCAGCGCCCGCTTGACCTCGGTGCGCCTGGCCCGCAGCGCCCGCACGAACGCCTCGGGGACGAAGTCGGGGTCCAGCGGGTCCAGGGCGATGTGGTCCACCGCCGAGGGCACGTCCTCGCGCGCGCCGGGCACGTCCACCATCAGGTGGCCGAAGGTGCGCTGGTCGACGAAGCGCAGCTCGGTGCCGTCCGACAGCGGCAGGCGCACCCGCAGGTGCCTCTCGTCGGGCTTGCCCGTGGGCTGGACCAGCATCTGGCCGCTCATGCCCAGGTGGGTGAGGAGCATCTCGCCGCTGTCCAGGAGCAGCCACAGGTACTTGCCGCGCCGGTGCGCGGCCGTGGGCACGCGTCCCGACAGGCGGGCGGCGAAGTCCGCGGCGCCGGGCACGTGCCGCCGCACCGACCGGGGGTGCAGGACCTCGACCGCGCCGACGGTGCGGCCCAGGGCGTGTTCGGCCAGGCCGCGGCGGACGACCTCCACCTCGGGGAGTTCGGGCACGTCCCCTCACCCCCGCCCGCTGCCGGAGGCCCTGCCCCCGGCGGAGTCGGCGGTCCCGGTCATCTCCTCGGCGACCTTGGCGGTGGCCTCGGAACGGGCCTTGATGGCCTTCCACGCCGACTCGGCGGCCTGCTGCTCGGCCTCCTTCTTGCTGCGCCCCTCGCCCAGGCCGTAGCTCTCCCCCGCGACGTGGACCGTGGCGCGGAAGGTCTTCTGGTGGTCGGGGCCGCTCTCGTCCACGTGGTACTCCGGGACGCCGAGCATCTCGGCCGCGGTCAGCTCCTGCAGGGAGGTCTTCCAGTCCAGGCCCGCGCCCAGCCCGGAGGCCGTGGCGATGAGCGGGTCGAAGAGCCGGTGCACGAACTCCGAGGCCACGTCCAGGCCGCGGTCCAGGTAGACGGCACCGATGACCGCCTCCAGGGTGTCGGCGAGGATCGAGGACTTGTCGCGGCCCCCGGTGCCCTCCTCGCCCCGGCCGAGCCGGATGTAGGAGCCGATGCCCAGGCCGCGGGCGACGTCGGCGAGGGCGCGCATGTTGACCACGGCGGCGCGCAGCTTGGCGAGCTGCCCCTCGGGCAGGTCGGGGTGCTTGCGGAAGAGGGTGTCGGTGACCACCAGGCCGAGCACGGAGTCGCCGAGGAACTCCAGGCGCTCGTTGGTGGGCAGGCCGCCCTTCTCGTAGGCGTAGGAGCGGTGGGTCAGGGCCCGGAGCAGGATCTTCGGGTCGACCTCGACCCCGATGGCCCGGTGGAAGGACTTGGCCTCGGAGGCGGAGAGTTGGCTGGCCACTGGTTCACTTCCCTGTTCGTGCGCGCCGGGGTGCGGCGCGGCGGTCTGGGGGACCCGCGGCCCGGCCAGGGTGCTCGAAAACGAGGTGACCGTCGCGGGAGGCTCCGCTCCCCCGGCAACCACCACGAACTCGGGAACCCGGGAGAGCCCGGATCACTGCGCGGTGCACTGTGTGCTGCTGGGTGTGCCTGTATCCGTCGTGTGTCGTGCGTTGTTCCTCAGGTAACTCTACAAATCCTTGCACGGTGGCGCTCGGAGAGCATCCGAGGTCCTGACAGCACTTCGGGGCGGACCCGTCGGACGGGTCCGCCCCGAGGCGGATCGGGTATCGGGTGCCGGGCCCCGAGGCCGGGCATCCGCTAGGCCGGGTTGGTGACCTGGCGGTTGTTGTAGGTGCCGCAGGTCGGGCACGCGATGTGGGGCTGCTTCGGGTCGCGGCAGCGCGGGCAGTTGACCAGCACCGGGCGCGACGCCTTCCACTGGGAACGGCGGGTCCGGGTGTTGCTCCGCGACATCTTCCGCTTCGGGACGGCCACTTCAATCCTCCTGGGTCACCCCCGCGGTCGCGGGAGGTCGCTTATCTGGTCACCCCGCGCGCTGTGGCGGGGAGGGCGTGCTCCGGTCGACGGGGGCGCCCGGGGGCGGCCGTCCGTGATCGGTTCACGAGCTCATCGTTCGCCGGGATCCTCCGCGAGCTTGCGGAGTGCCTCCCAGCGCGGGTCGACGTCGTCGCCGTGGCTGTGGTCGGGACCGGCCTCGGCGAGCTTGGCGCCGCACTCGGAGCACAGGCCGGGGCAGTCCGGGCCGCACAACGGTGTGAGCGGGAGCGCGAGCACGACGGCGTCTCGGACCACGGGTTCGAGGTCGAGCAGTTCGCCCTCTAGATAGTAGTCCTCATCCTCGTCGTCCTCGTCCTCGCCCGCACCGGAGGCCGCGTCCTCGTCCGCGGGGTAGCGGTACAGCTCCTGGAACTCGGCCTCGATGTCGTCCGAGATCGGGTCCAGGCAGCGCGAGCACTCGGCGGTGAGCTGGCCGCGGACGGTACCGGTGACGAGGACGCCCTCCATCACCGCTTCCAGGCGCAGGTCCAGTTCGATCTCACTGCCCTCGGGCACGGCCGCCATCGCCGACGAGAACGCCTGAGGCGCGGTCACGATGCGGTTGACGGTGCGCATCGACCCCGGCTGGCGGCCCAGCTGGCGGGTGTCGACCACGAACGGGTCACGGAGATCTAGGCGAGACAGGGTTATCGAACCTTCACGAGGAATCCGGAAAGTGCCGGGTGCGCGATGAGGTCTTGCGCGGGACCGACACGGGCGCGCCGAGAACCGACGACACCCATGGTCAAACCAAGATTCTACCTACCATCTCCCCTGCCACCCAAATCAGCACGGGTCCGCCCGCCTCGGGGCCCGTGGCGGGACCGGCGGGGTCCGGTGGCGCGGGCCCGGTCAGCGGCCCTCGGCGGCCCGCTCCGCGTACTTCTCCCGCAGGCGCTGCTCGACGTAGGGGGTGACCAGGCTGGAGACGTCCCCGCGGTGCTGGGCGATCTCGCGCACCAGGCTGGAGGACAGGAACGAGTACTGCGGGTTCGCCGTCATGAACACGGTCTCCACGCCGGAGAGGCGGTAGTTCATCTGGGCGATCTGGAGCTCGTAGTCGAAGTCGCTGACCGAGCGCAGGCTGCGGACGATGGTCTCGATGCCGTTCGACCGGCAGAAGTCGACGAGGAGCCCGTCGAACTCGCTGATCCGCACGTTGCCGAACTCGGCGGTGCCCTCCCGGAGCATGTCGAGCTTCTCGGGGACGGTGAACAGGCCGCTTTTGTTGACGTTGTTGAGCACGGCGGCGACGACCTCGTCGTACTGCTTGGCCGCCCGGCCGATGATGTCGATGTGGCCGTGGGTCACCGGGTCGAAGGAACCCGGGCAGACGACTCGACGCACGGTGATCGCCCCTTTCACAGAACTACGTTCGGGTATCGCGATCGTAGGGGTTCACCCTCGTGGGGATTCGGGCAACACCCGCTTAGTGACCGGATCCGTCCCTCACCGGTGACGGGCGCAGACCCAGGCGGCACCGCGCCGCAGGCGTCGGTTGAGGGTGGTGGCGGGAGACGGGCATGGAAAGCACCGCGCCGCAGGCGTCAGCTGAGGGTGGTGGCGGGAGACGGGCATGGAAAGCACCGCGCCGCAGGCGTCAGCTGAGGGTGGTGGCGGGAGACGGGCATGGAAAGCACCGCGCCGCAGGCGTCAGTTGAGGGTGGTGGCGGGAGACGGGCGGGCGTACCAGAGAACCGCCTCCCCGTACCCCCTGCTGCGCGCACGCTCCAGGCCCTCGGGCCAGGCGGGCTCGGCCCCGCGCTTGGAGCGCTCGACGACGACCACGGCGTCCTCGGCCAGCCAGCCGTGGCCGACCAGGTCGGCCAGCACTCGGGTGACCTCGGCGTCGGTGACGGCGTAGGGCGGGTCGGCGACCACGAGGTCGTAGGGGTCGCCGGCGTTGTCCTGCCTGAGCACCCTCTCCACCCGGTCGGCCACCAGCCGGGCGCCGGGGAGCCCGAGCGCCGTGATGTTGCCCCTGACCACCTGGGCCGCCCTGCGGTCCGCCTCCACCAGCAGCGCGTGCGCGGCGCCCCGGGACAGGGCCTCCAGGCCGATCGCCCCCGAGCCCGCGTACAGGTCCATCACCCGCAGGCCGTCGAGGGCGCCGAGGTCGGACTGGACCGAGGAGAACAGGGCCTCGCGTGCGCGGTCGCTGGTGGGGCGGGTGGTACGGCCCTCGGGGACGGAGATGCGCCGTCCGCCGGCCGTTCCGGCGATGATGCGGGTCATGCCCCCAAGGTAACCACGCAGGCGGCCCGGCCGTTCAGGCCTTGTCCAGGTACTCCGCGCGCTCCTCGGGCAGGAGCGTCTCCAGCGCCTCGGCGAGCGGCGGGTACCCGGTCAGCCCGGGGTCCCCGGCCACGTACTCCGCGGCCTCCTCTCGCGCCTGCCCGATGAGCTCCTCGTCCTTGAGCAGCGTGAGCAGCCTCAGGCTGGACCGGGCCCCCGACTGCGAGTCGCCCAGCACGTCGCCCTCCCTGCGCATCTCCAGATCCACGCGGGAGAGCTCGAACCCGTCGGTGGTCGCGGCCACGGCGGCCAGCCGCTCCCGGGCCGGCGAGCCCTCCTCCGCGTCGGTGACCAGCAGGCACAGTCCGGGCAGCCGGCCCCGGCCGACCCGGCCGCGCAGCTGGTGCAGCTGCGAGACGCCGAAGCGGTCCGCGTCCATGATGACCATCACTGTGGCGTTCGGCACGTCCACTCCCACCTCGATGACGGTGGTGGAGACGACCGCGTCGGTCTCCCCCGCCGCGAACCGGCGCATCACCGCGTCCTTGTCGTCGGGGGCCATCCGGCCGTGCAGGACCTCCACCCGCAGGTCGGAGAGCGGCCCCTCCCCCAGCCGCGCGGCCACGTCCAGCACCGCCAGCGGCGGCCGCGCGCCCGGGACGTCCTCGTCCGGGTGGCCGCCGGCCTCCTCCTCCGCCCCGCCCCTGTCGTCGTCGCCGATCCGGGGGCAGACCACGAACGCCTGGTGCCCGTTGGCCGCCTCCTCCCGGATGCGCTCCCAGGCCCGCGTCAAAAAGTGCGGCTTGTCCTTCGCGGGCACCACGTGCGTGGACACCGGGGCCCGGCCGGTGGGCAGCTGGGTGAGGGCGACCACGTCGAGGTCGCCGTAGACGGTCATCGCGACGGTGCGCGGGATCGGGGTGGCGGTCATCACCAGCACGTGCGGGCGCCCGTCCACGGCCTTCTCCCGCAGGGCGTCGCGCTGCTCCACACCGAAGCGGTGCTGCTCGTCGACCACCACCAGGCCCAGGTCGGCGAAGGTCACGTGCTCCTGGAGCAGGGCGTGGGTGCCCACGACGATCCCCGCCGCACCGGACGCCGCGTCCAGCAGGGCCTCCCGGCGCGCGGCGGCGTTCATGGAGCCGGTGAGCAGGGCCACCCGGGTGGCGTTCTCGGCCCCGTCGATCTGCCCGGCGCGGCCGAGTTCCCCGAGCATGGCGCTGATGGACCGGTGGTGCTGCTGGGCGAGGACCTCGGTGGGAGCGAGCATGACGGCCTGGCCGCCGGAGTCCACGACCCGGAGCATGGCGCGTAGCGCCACCAGGGTCTTGCCCGCGCCCACGTCGCCCTGGAGCAGGCAGTGCATGGGGTGCGCGGCGTCGAGCCGTTCGGCGAGGCGCCCGCCCACCTCGCGCTGGCCCTCGGTGAGGGTGAACGGCAACCGGGCGTCGAAGGCGTCGAGGATGCCGCCGACCGCGCCGGGACGGGGCTTGGCGGGCAGCTCCTCGGCGTGGTGGCGCCTCCGGGCGAGTGCGAGCTGCAGGACGAACGCCTCGTCCCACTTCAGGCGGCGCCGGGCGGCGCCGACGTCGGCCCACTCGGCGGGGCGGTGGATCGCGCGCAGGGCGTCGGCGACGCCGAGGAGCTTGTGGCGCTCGCGCACCTCGGGCGGCAGCGGGTCGGGCAGGCTGTCGACGTCGGCCAGGACGACGTCGACGACACGGGTGATGGTCGTGGAGTCCATGCCCTTGACCGCGGGGTAGACCGGGATGAGCTCGTCGGCGTAGGCCCGGGCCCGCTCGCCCTCGCGGCCGTCCTCGTCGAGGAGCTCGTACTGGGGGTGGTCGAGCTGGCGGCGGCCCTTGAAGGTGGAGACCCGGCCGGAGAACATGGCCAGCCGTCCCGGGACGAGCGCGTTCTGGTGGTAGGAGCCCCGGTTGAAGAACGTCAGGTGCAGGCGGCCGGTGCCGTCGGTGACGGTGGCCTCCATCATGTCCATGCGGCGGCGCCCCTGCCGGGCGGGCACGGTGCGCCGCTTGGCGTCCAGGACGCGGGCCTGCACGGTGACCTCCTCGCCCTCGCGCAGCTCGGCGAGGTCGGTCAGGTCGCCGCGCCGGTCGTAGCGGCGCGGGTAGTAGCGCAGTAGGTCGCCCAGGGTGTGCAGGCCGAGCTTCTCGGCGAGGGCCTTCGCCGTCTTGCCCCTGAGCGGTCCCTTGCTCAGCGGTTCGTCCCAGGTACTCACGTGTGCGTCCCCGTCTCGGATGGCCGGTCACCGCAACGGTAGTCCTCCGGTGCGACGCTCGCGTGCCCCTCGGCCGGGGCCGCCCCGGGCCGTCCGCGCCGGGACCGCCGGCGGTGCCCCTGGGACCGCGGCCGGTCGCGGGGACCGTCGCGGGGCCGCGTCCCGGCGGACGGGGCCGTCCGGCGCCCGCGGGCTCCCGACCGCTCCCAACCGGGGTATACTCATCGGAGTTCATGCGTTTTCGCCATGCCTGCGTGGCGGATTCGATGCTCCGGTTGGTCACCGAGGCCGTCTTCGGCCACGCGGTACCGCCGTTGCGCGTACGGGCATGGGTCGGCGGCACAGGGCTTTTCCGCGTCCGGCCTTGTCCTTCGTGTACTCTTCCACGGTTGGCGTCTGCGCCAACCAGTCCGCCCGACCTCTCCCGGTCGGATGAACCTTCGCGTGCGGCGACGTGCGCGATCCCGAGCGCTTGAATGGAGTTACCGTGGCTTCCGTCTGCGACGTCTGCGGCAAGGGACCAGGGTTCGGTAACAGTGTTTCCCACTCGCACCGTCGCACCCGCCGCCGCTGGAACCCCAACATCCAGACCGTTCGCACCCGTGTGGGCGGCACGCCCAAGCGCGTGAACGCCTGCACCTCGTGCATCAAGGCCGGCAAGGTGGCCCGCTAGGGTTCCCAGCCCTTCTGGATCTGTCGAGGGCCCCCGACCGTCGCGGTCGGGGGCCCTCGTCGTCTCCCGGCACAGCCGCGGCGGAGGGTTCCGACGGATCGCCGTGGCGGCGGCCACGGTACCCCGGAGACGACGGTCAGCGCCGTCGGCCCCTGACAGGACTCCTCACCGTCCGCGTCCAGGTGGCCGCCGCCCGTCACCGCGAGCGCGCCGGGCAGGCCGAACAACCCGGAAGGGGACCGGGTCTTCCGGGGCGACGCCCTCGACGGCGATGCCTACAGCAGCAGCTCGACGACGGAGGCCGTCGTTCCACGAGGGCGGGGAAGGAACACGGCTCACAGCCGCGGGGCGCCGGGAGCGGGTCCGCGTGCCGTGGCGGGCCGCGCTCAGAGCTCGCAGATGTGCCCGTTCAGGGAGCAGCGGACCGGGCTCTGCGGCACGCCCACGGCCTCGAAGGTGAGCGCGACCGAGTCGCCGGGGTCCAGGTCGTCCTGCCCCTCGGGCTGGCGGGCCAGGATGCCGTCCTCGATCTCCTGCCAGTCGGCGCCGTTGACCTGCGTGACCTCGGCGGAGTCGAAGGCCAGGGCCAGCTCCCAGGCGTCCAGCCTGGTCTGGGAGGTGTTGGTGACGGTGACGTGGCCGCTGAACCCGCCCGGCGTGGACTCCGTGATCCGGTAGACGACCGTGGTGGGCTCCGAACCCGCCTGCGTCTGCGTCCCCTGCGACCCGTCGCCGCCGGAGGCCGACCCGCCCTCCGCCTCCGCCTCCGAGGAGGCCTCGTTCGTGGGCCGGGAGCCGTTCTGGGCCCCGGGGGCCTCGGTCGCGCCCGGGGTGCCGCCGAACTGCAGGTAGATCTGGGTGGTGCTGTAGCCGAACAGGAGCAGGCCGAGGATGACCCCGGAGACGACGAGCACGTTGAGCAGCCGCGGCGGTTCGACGCGCTTGGGAACCGTGCTCTCGATGAGGCCGCCCAGACGCCTCAGCGCGCCCGCGTCCCTCGGCTCGCTGCGGTGCGCACCCCGGCGGGGACCGTTCCGCCAGTCCTGCCGCCCCATAACCCGCCCCTCGACGTTCCCGTCGCCCTCCACCGAGGGCTCCCGGCTTCGATTGCCTCCCTCTGCGCCGCCCTCCGCCGCGTGCGCCCCGCTTCTTCCGGCCGGTCGCCCACGGGACCCCACGGGAGCTTCCGTGTTCCGCGATCCGGGCACTCCGCCCGAAAGCGGTGTGAGCCACATTCGCAAAGCCTAGCGCGAGAGCTAAACAGGACAAATCCAAACAGGCTTATTTCCGATGGAAATGGTCCCAGCCAGTGCGGTGGGGCGGATCTCCGTCGACTGTGACCGGATCGCTGCTTTTCCCAGCGGTTTCGTGTTCCGCCTCGACCACGGTCCCCACCCGGTGCCAGTGGTCGGGCAGCACGGTCTCCGGCGGGAAGACGGCGGCGAGCGCGTGGTCCTCCCCTCCGGCGACCATCAGGTCGCGCGCCGCCCGTTCCGCCCGCCCGGGCGCGGCACCCAGGACGCGGACCGCCTCCAGCAGGGCGGGCTCGGGCCGCAGCGCCTCCGCATCCAGGTCGACGCGCACCCCGCTGGCCCGGCACACGTGACCGAGGTCCTGGGCGAGGCCGTCGCTGACGTCGAGCATGGCGGTCGCCCCGAGCAGGGCCGCCTCGGCGCCCCGCGCGTAGGGCGGGCTGGGCCTGCGGTGCTCGGACAGGCACTCGGCGGGACCGTCGACGCCCCTCTCCAGCAGGGCGAGCCCCGCGGCGGACAGCCCCAGGTGGCCGGTGTAGGCGACCACGTCGCCGGGCCGGGCGCCGTCGCGGCGCACGGGCGCGCGCCCCTGGAGGTCGCCGAGCGCGGTGACGGCGATGGTGAGGGTGTCCGAGCCCACCATGTCCCCGCCCACCACCGTGCCCCCCGAGACCGCGCACTCGTCGCGGACCCCGGCGGTGAACTCCTCCGCCCAGGAGACGGGTAGGTCGGCGGGCGCGGCGAAGCCGATGAGCAGGGCGGTGGGGCGGGCTCCCATGGCGGCGACGTCGGCGAAGTTCTGCGCGACGGCGCGGTGCCCCACGTCCCCGGCGGTGGACCACTCGCGCCGGAAGTGGCGCCCCTCGACCAGCAGGTCGGTGGTCGCCACCGTCCGGCCGTCGGGCGAGGCGACGACCGCCGCGTCGTCCCCCGGTCCGAGGATTACGTCGTCCGTCATGGGGAATTGGCTCGTCACACGTGTGATCAGAGCGAACTCCCCGAGACCCCCAATGGTGTTACGCACAGGGATCAGGGTACGGTGACGCTCCGGCGCGGCGGTCTGGACCCACGTTCGTCATGCGTTCGTCATCGGCCGCACCGCCGGCTCGGCCGGGAACCGCTCGACTCCACGCCCGGCACACACGAAGGAGTACTCATGGTGCAGGCATACATCCTGATCCAGACCGAGGTCGGGCAGGCCGCCGAGGTGGCGGGGCGCATCCGGGGCATCGAAGGGGTCGAGAAGGCCCACGACGTGACCGGGCCCTACGATGTCATCGTCCAGGCCAGTGCCGAGGACGTCGACTCCCTGGGCGCCCTCGTGGTCGCCCGGATCCAGCGGTTGGACGGCATCGCCCGGACCCTCACCTGTCCCATCGTCAACATCTGACGCGTCCTGTCGCGTCGTCCGAAGCGAGGTCCCTGTGCTGAGGCGGTACGCGTACGCCGGCGCGGTCATGGCCGTCACCCTGGCGGCGGCGGGCTGCGGAGCGCAGACCGTGCGGATGGAGCCTCCGGAGACGGACGCGGCGACCGCCGAGGTCTGCGCGGACCTCGTCTCCGCCCTCCCCGACACCCTGCTGGACGCCGAGCGGGCGCGGGTGCGCCCCGAGTCGGACCTGACTGCGGCCTGGGGGGACCCGGCCATCGGGCTGCGCTGCGGTGTCCCCCGCCCCGTGGCCCTGAAGCCGGACTCCTACGTGGAGGAGGTCAACGGCGTGACGTGGCTGCCGCAGCCCCAGGACGCGCCCACCCTGTACACGGCGGTCGGCCGCGAGGCCTACGTGGAACTGACGGTCCCCTCGGCCCACGGCGCCCCCGCAGCCGCGCTGTCGACGGTCAGCGACCTGATCGCCGAGCACGTGCCGCCGCTGCCCGACGGGCGGCTCTGACCGGCCGCCTCGTGGCCCCGAGGACGACGGGCGCGGGGCCGCCGGCGTGGACCGGCGGCCCCGCGCGCCCGTGCCGTGAGGGCACGGAAGGGGTCACGGCGTCACGGAACGGGCGGAAGGTACCGTCACTGCTCCTCCGCGGTCGGCTCGTCCCCGGCCGACTCGGAGGGAGCGTCGGACGCCTCCTCCCCGGCACCGGTGTCGCCGCCCTCGCCCTCGGGGCCCTCCATGCCGCCGCTGGTGTCGATGCTGCCGCTGTCGAGCATGGTGTCGACCTCGGCGGCGGTCTCCGACACCTGGCCGGAGCAGGAGGCGCCCGGCTCGGGCACGTCGGTGCCGCGCTCGTAGAGGCGCACGAAGCGCTGGAGGTTCTCGTCGGCGGCGGTCTCGGCGGAGATCTGGCGGCCCCAGCTGGAGGCCACGATCGGGGCGTCCATGTCCCCCTCGTAGGGGCTGATCACCAGGTAGTCGCCGGGGCTGTACATGTCGTTCAGCGCCTGCACCTGGTCCTCGGGCAGGTCGGGCCGGTAGTTGATCCACACCGCGCCGTGCTCCAGGGCGTGCACCGCGAACTCGGGGGTCACCGGTTCGGGGTAGACACCGCAGTTCTGCCAGGCGTTCCAGTGGTTGCCGCCCACGGGCGGGGACTGCTCGTAGTCCACGCGCTGTCCCGTCTCGACGTGCTCGTAGGAGCCGACCTCGAACTCCTCCACGCCCGAGATCGTGCGGCTGCGGAACTCCATGAAGATCAGGAATGCGAGCAGTCCCACAACCAGGACCACAGCGGTCGTCACGCCGGCGATGGTGAGGATCTTGCGGCGTCGTTCCTCTCGAAGGCGTTGCGCCTTCAGCTCGGCTGCTCGGCGGCGACGCTCCTCCGCCGTCTTCTTCTTGGCCACTGGGTCTCCTGGGTGGGTGGTGACAAAAGGGACTTACCTATCCTCTACTTTGGCACCACAGTTGTGCGATTCGACCAGGATGGTTCCCATGGAACACAGAAACGGCCCCGCGTCCGGAGCCGTCGACGACGTCGAGGACGCCGAAGACGGGCACGCGCGGGCGGATGACGCGGATGACGGGACGGCGCACCGGGATGCGTCGCCGCAGGCGGCCCGGCGCTCGGTACCGACATGGATCGCCGTGGTCCTGGTCGTACTGGCCCTGGGCGCGGGCTACCTGCTGGGGCGCCCGTCCCCTCCCCTGGACACCAGCCCGGACGCCGGCTTCCTGCGCGACATGAGCGCGCACCACGCCCAGGCCGTGGACATGTCGATGGTCATCCTGGACAAGACCGACGACTCGGAGCTGGACACGGTGGCCACCGACATCGCCCGCACCCAGCAGGCCCAGATCGGGATCATGCAGGGGTGGCTGATGGCCTGGGACCTGAACTCGCGCGGCACGCGGCAGCCGATGGCCTGGATGGAGGGCCACGACCACGGCGGCGGGGGAGGCGAGGTCCCCGAGGCCATGCCGGGCCTGGCCTCCTCCGAGGAGATGGTGGCCCTGGAGGAAGCCGAGGGCGTGGAGGCGGAGATCCTCTTCCTGGAGCTGATGATCGCCCACCACAAGGGCGGCATCGACATGGCCCAGGCCGAGGTGGACCTGGGCGAGGAGGACATGGTCGTCGACTTCGCCCAGGGGATGATCGACGCCCAGCAGACCGAGATCGGCCTGATGGAGGACATGATCGGCAAGCGCGAGGACGCCGCGGAGAACTGATCCGGCGCCTCCTCCGGGTCCGGCCGGGGCCCCTCGGACACCGGACCGTGTCCGCCGGACCCCGCTGACGGCGGCGCGCCCCTGGGCGAAGGGGCGCGCCGCCGCCGCGTTCGGGGCGCACTCCCCGCGCCCGCGGCAGCCAGAGCGCGTTCGGCCTCGCCCCGGAGAAGGGCGCCGGGTCCCCCCGTGCCCGGAAGCGCGTGGGCGCGAGGGAACGCGGGGAAACCCGTGTGTCCGAACGCACAGGCCGTGCCCGGCGCCCCCTTCCCTGTCGGCCCGTTCCGGCTCCGCCCCAGGTCGCAGCGGTGCGGACACTCCGCCTTCGCCGTCCGCGGTGCTCCCGCGAGCCTCCCCTCCCCCTCGGGGAGACGTACGGAACACCTTTTGACCCCGGGGCGGATGGAACTACGACACCCTGTAGAACTACAGTTTGTAGTACTACCGACGGTCGGTACCTGAGAGGCGGGTATGGAAGCCCTTGAACTCGCGCGGTGGCAGTTCGGTGTCACCACGATCTACCACTTCCTGTTCGTGCCCCTGACCATCGGGCTGTCGTTCATCGTGGCCGTGCTCCAGACCCTCTGGTACCGCACCGGCAGGCACGAGTACCTCCAGGCCACCCAGTTCTTCGGCAAGCTGTTCCTCATCAACTTCGCCATGGGTGTGGTCACCGGCATCGTGCAGGAGTTCCAGTTCGGCATGAACTGGAGCGAGTACTCCCGCTTCGTCGGCGACGTGTTCGGCGCGCCGCTGGCCATGGAGGCCCTGCTCGCCTTCTTCCTGGAGTCCACCTTCATCGGCCTGTGGATCTTCGGCTGGCACCGGCTGCCCAGGGGCGTGCACCTGGCCTGCATCTGGGCGGTCGCCGTCGGCACCAACCTCTCGGCGTACTTCATCCTCGCCGCCAACGCCTGGATGCGGCACCCCGTCGGCTTCACGGTCAACGAGGAGACCGGCCGCGCCGAACTCACCGACATCTGGGCCGTGCTCAGCAACGACCAGGCCTGGTCCACCTACCTGCACACCGTCTCGGCCGCCTTCGTCACCGCCGGGCTGTTCGTGGTGGCGGTCAGCGCCTACAAGCTCTGGCGCAACACCCACCACAACGACACCGGCGTCACCGGGATGGTCCCGCCCAAGGGCGACTTCGCCCTATTCCGCGGCGCCCTCAAGGTCGGTCTGGTCCTCACCCTGGCCGCCGGCGCGCTGGTGGTCTTCTCCGGCGACCACCAGGCCAAGCTCGCGGCCCAGTACGAACCGATGAAGCTCGCCGCCGCCGAGGCCCTGTGGGAGACCGAGGAGGGCGCGGCCTTCTCCGCGCTGGCCGTCGGCGACACCGAGGAACGGTACAACCCCATCGACATCACCATCCCCAACGTGCTCAGCTTCCTCGCCACCGGCGAGTTCGACGGCGAGGTGCACGGGATGAACAACCTCCAGGAGGCCTACGAGGAGTACTACGGCCCCGGGAACTACACCCCCAACGTGTTCGTCGTGTACTGGTCCTTCCGCCTGATGATGGGCCTCGGCATGTTCGGGGTCGCGGTCGCCGCGCTGGGCCTCTACCTCACCCGGGGCGGGGACCGCACGCCCACCGGCAAGTGGTTCTACTACGCGGCGATGCTCGCCCTGCCCGCGGCCCTGGCCGCCAACGTCCTCGGCTGGGTGCTCACCGAGATGGGCCGCCAGCCCTGGACCGTGCACGGCGAGCTGCTCACCGCGGCCAGCGTCTCCCCCGGTGTCAGCCTGGGCGCCGTCGCCACGACCCTGGCCGGGTTCACCGCCGTGTACGGGCTGCTCTTCGTCGTCGAGGTCGGGCTGCTGATCAAGTACATCAAGGCCGGACCCTCCCACCTCGTCCCCGACCTGGAGGACGACGAGGACGAGTCCCGGATCCCGCACTTCAGCTACTAGGAGCCACGGACCATGGAACTGACCGTCATCTGGTTCATCGCCATCTCGGTCCTGTGGACCGGGTACTTCGTCCTGGAGGGGTTCGACTTCGGGGTGGGCACGCTCATGCCGTTCATGGGCAGGCGGGACTCCGTCGAACGCCGGGTCGCCATCAACGCCATCGGGCCGGTCTGGGACGCCAACGAGGTGTGGCTGATCACCGCGGTCGGCGCCACGTTCGCCGCCTTCCCGGCCTGGTACGCCTCCCTGCTCAGCGGGTTCTACGCCCCGGTGTTCCTCGTCCTCGTCGCGCTCATCCTGCGCGGGGTGGCCTTCGAGTACCGGGGCAAGCGCGACAGCGCCGCCTGGCGCGCCTGGTGGGACCGGGCGATCCTCCTCGGCAGCGCCCTGCCCGCCTTCCTGTGGGGCGTGGTGTTCGCCAACGTCGTCCGGGGCGTGGCCATGGACGCCGACCAGATCGTCACCGCGTCCGTGCCGGACCTGCTCAACCCCTACGCCCTGCTCGGCGGGCTGACGACGCTGTCACTGTTCACCCTGCACGGCGCGGTCTTTTTGACCCTCAAGACCGACGGGCCGGTGCGGGTGCGCGCCCGCCGGGCCGCGCTGTGGGCCGCGTGCGCCGCGGTCCCCTCCGGCACGCTCTTCCTGGCGTGGACCCAGGCCGCGCACGGCGGCGGGACGCGCACCCTGGCGCTCGTCATGGTCGCCGCCGCGGCCCTGGCGTGCGGTGTGGCCGCGGCCTGGCGGCACCGGGAGGGGTGGTCGTTCGCCTTCACGGCGGTGACCGTCCTGACGGTGTTCACCGCCCTGTTCACCTCGCTGTTCCCGAACGTGCTGCCCTCCACCACCGACCCGGCGTTCAGCCTGACCGTGTCCAACGCCGCCTCCGCCGAGTACACGCTCACCGTGATCTCGTGGGTGGCGGTGGTGTTCCTGCCGCTCGTGCTGCTCTACCAGGGGTGGAGCTACTGGGTGTTCCGCCGCAGGGTGACCGGGGAGACCGTCACCGGAGCGACCGTCACCAGGGTGGCGGGGGCGCGCGGAGAGCCCGAGCCCGCCGCATGAGGACGGCACCCCAGCGCCCGCGCCGCCGCCGCGCCCGCCTGGGCGCGGCGGCGCGGGCGCTGGGGTGCCCGGCCGGTGCCCGGGTCCGGGTGGATACTGGGGCCATCGCCCGCCCCGGTCCCCTCCGGACCCGCACCGTGCCGCCGCGGGGCCCGCAGCCGCACCGGGCACTTGTACACCCGGCCGAGACGACCGAGACGATGCCGTGAGGTCCCGCGCGTATGAAGCCCCTTGACCCGCGCCTGGTGCGCACCGCAGGAGCGGTCCGGACGCACCTCGCCGTCTCCGTGGCCTGCGGAGTACTCATCACCGGCCTGATCCTGGCCCAGGCCTGGCTGCTCGCACGCGCCATCAGCGGCGCCTGGCGGGGCGAGGGCCTGGACACCCTGGGCTGGGTGGTCGGCGCGGTCGCGGCCATCGCCGTGGCCCGGGCCCTGCTGTCCTACCTCGCCGAGACCTCCGCGCTGCACAGCGCCGCGCGCACCAAGTCGCAGCTGCGCCGCCGCCTGGTGGCACACGTGACCGGGTCGGGCAGGGTGTGGACGGCCCAGCCGGGCTCCGACACGGACGGGGGCCCTCCCAAGGCGGGCGAGCTGGTCACCCTGGCCACCCGAGGCCTGGACGCGCTCGACGACTACTTCGCCCGCTACCTGCCCCAGCTGGTCCTGGCCTCGATCGTGCCGCTCGCCGTCCTGGCCGTGGTGTTCTGGGCGGACTGGATCTCGGGGGTCGTCGTCCTGGTGACGCTGCCGCTGATCCCGGTCTTCATGGTGCTGATCGGCATGCACACGCAGCAGCGCACCGAGCGGCAGTGGCGGCTGCTGAGCCGTCTGGGCGGGCACTTCCTCGACGTGGTGGAGGGGCTGCCGACCCTGGCCGTGTTCCGCCGGGCCAAGGCGCAGGCGGCCATCCTCCGCCGGGTGGGCGAGGAGCACCGCCGGGCGACGATGGGGACGCTGCGGGTCGCGTTCCTGTCGGCGTTCGCCCTGGAGGTGCTGTCCACCCTGGCCGTGGCGCTGGTCGCGGTCGAGGTGGGCCTGCGCCTGCTGGGCGGCCACATGGACTACCAGACGGCGCTGCTGGTGCTCATCCTGGCTCCGGAGGCCTACCTGCCGCTGCGCGAGGTGGGCGCCCGGTTCCACGCGAGCATGGAGGGCGTGGCCGCGGCCGAGCAGGTCTTCGCCGAACTGGAGCGCGGGCGCGGCGCACACGACCGACGCGGCGGGGCCTCCGGCGACGCGGACCAGGACACGGCCGGGGAGGCGGCCCGCAGGACACCGGCCCCTCCCCCGGCCACCGGCCGGCCGGCGCCCGCCGCCGGCGGCGACATCCGCTTCGAGGGCGTGGAACTGCTCTACCCGGACCGGGAGGTACCCGCGCTCTCCGGCCTGGACCTGCAGGTGTCGGCCGGGGAACACCTGCTGCTCACCGGTCCCAGCGGCGCGGGCAAGTCCACCCTGCTGTCGCTGCTGCTGCGGCTGACCGAACCCACACGGGGCCGGATCAGCGTGCGCGCGCCCGGCGGGCGGTGGGAGCCGCTGGATGCGGTCCCGGCCGACGACTGGCGGCTGGGCACCGCCTGGGTGCCCCAGCACCCCTACCTGTTCGACGTGTCCGTGGCCGACAACATCCGGCTGGGTGCGCCGGAGGCCTCCATGGACCGGGTGCGCGAGGCGGCCCGGCTGGCCGAGGCCGACGCGTTCGTGTCCGCGCTGCCGGACGGGTACCGCACCCGGCTCGGTGAACGCGGCGCACGGCTGTCGGCCGGACAGCGGCAGCGGATCGCCCTGGCCCGGGCGATGTGCCGGGACGCCCCGCTGGTGCTGCTGGACGAGCCCACCGCCCACCTGGACCCGGAGAACGCGGCGGCGGTGCGCACGGCCGTCGCCCGGCTCCTGGAGGGCCGGACCGCCGTCATCGTCGCCCACGACACCGGGTGGGCCCGCGAGACCCTCGGCGGCACCCTGCGCACCGCGTCGCTGCCGCTGCCCACCCAGGAAGGGAGCGTGTCACGATGAGCACCAGCACCACCGTCCCCGCCGACCCGGGCCCGGTACCCGGGAGGGAGCGCCGCCGCGACCCGCTACTGCGGATGATCGCCCTGGCCCGGCCGCGCGGCGGCCGCTTCGCGCTGGGCGTGCTGCTGGGCGCCGCCGCGACCGGGGCGGGGGTGGCCCTGCTGAGCCTGGCCGCGTGGATGCTGGCCGTCGCCGCCGACCACCCGCCGATCACCGCGCTCGGCGTGGCCGTGGTCGCCACCCGCGCGCTGGGCGTGGGCCGGGGGGTGGCCCGCTACCTGGAGCGGCTGGTCACCCACGACGCCGCGTTCCGCACGCTGGCCGATGTGCGGGTACGGGTCTACGACCGGCTCGCCGCGACCGAGCCCTTCGGCCGCTTCCGGTCCGGCGACCTGGTGTCCCGGCTGGTCAACGACACCGAGGCCACCCTCGACCTGCTGGTGCGCGGGCTGACGCCTCCACTGGTCTCGGTGGTGACGGGCGGTGCCGCGGTCCTGTTCCTGACCGTCCTCCACGTGCCGGGCGGGCTCCTGCTGGCGGCGGGCCTGCTGCTGGCCGGGCTCGCGGTGCCGATGGCCGCCGCCGCGCTGAGCCGGGGCCCGGGCAGGCGCCAGGCCAGGGCACGGGGAGAGCTGTCGACGGCGCTGGTGGACACGTTGCACGGGGCGCCGGACCTGGTCGCCTACGGCGCCATGGAGCGGCAGGTGGAGCGGGTGAACGCGGCCGACGCCGAGCTGACCCGGCTGGCGCGCGGGGACTCGGCGCTGCTGGGCCTGGGCGCCGGTGCGAGCGCGCTGGTCACCGGGCTGACCGTGTGGGGCTCCCTGTTCCTGGGTGTGGCCGCGGTGGAGGGCGGCGCGTTGGACGCGGTGTCCCTGGCGGTACTGGTGCTGACGACGCTGGCGGCGTTCGAGGTCGTGGCGCCGCTGCCCGCCGTGGCGGCGAGGCTGGGGGCGATCCGGGCCGGCGGGGCCCGGCTGTTCGGGGTGCTGGACACCCCGGCCGGGACCGCGCCTCCCACCCGCTCGGGCCTGGGCACCGAAGGCGGCGCGACGGTCCGGGTGCGGGACCTGCGGGTGCGCTACGGGCCCGAGGAGCCGTGGGCCCTGGACGGGGTGGACCTGGAGATCCCCTCCGGTTGGACGGTGGCGGTGATCGGGCCGAGCGGTGCCGGCAAGAGCACGCTGGCGTCGGTGCTGCTGCGGTTCCGCGACCCGGACGGGGGACGGGTGGAGATCGGCGGGGAGGACGTCACGGCGTACCCGGCGGACGAGGTGCGCGGGGTGGTGTCGGGAGTGCCGCAGGACCCGCACGTGTTCGCGTCGACGCTGCGGGAGAACCTGCGGCTGGCCCGGCCCGGAGCGGACGACGGGCAGTTGTGGGAGGCGCTGCGGCGCGCGCGGCTGGCCGACGAGGTGGCGGCGATGCCCCTGGGGCTGGACACGCAGGTGGGCACCCACGGCCTGGGGCTGAGCGGTGGGATGGTGCAGCGGCTGGCGCTGGCCCGGGCCGTGCTGGCGGCGCCCCGGGTGCTGGTGCTGGACGAGCCGACCGCCCACCTGGACCCGGACACGCGCGACGCGGTGGTGGAGGACCTGCTGGCCGCCGCCGAGGGGTTCTCCACCCTGCTGATCACACACGACCTGACGGGCCTGGACCGGGTGGACCGGATCTACGTGGTGCGCCACGGACGGGTGCTGCAGCAGGGAACGCACGAGGAGCTGTCCCTCCAGGAGGGGTGGTACCGCGACGTGGGCGCGGGCTGATCCCCGCCCCCGCGGGCCCGAAAAAGCGGAGGACGTGGCGGATCGCCACGGGATACCGTTCCACCGTGCCGTGGGGCGCCCCCGCCCCGCGGCCAGCCGACCGACCGCTGCCCCTGCCCCGGCCGGACCGCATCCCTGGAGCCGCACATGACCGACCTCGATCTGCGCGACCTCGACCTGTCCGTGCTCAACTCCGCCACCAAGTACCCCAGCATCCCCACGTACCACATGCTCGATCCCAAGAACGGCGGCCTCCTGGAGGAGCACGCCAAGTTCACCGGCGACGTCGTACTGACCGAGAAGGTGGACGGGGTCAACTCGCGGATCATCTCCCTCCCGTCCGGCGACTACGTCATCGGCAGCCGCGAGGAGCTGCTGTACGCCAGGGGGGACCTGATCGGGAACCCGGCCCTGGGCATCGTCGACGCCCTGCGCTCCCTCGCCGACCGGATCACCCCTCCCGGGACCGGGATCGCCGTCCACTACCTGGAGGTGTACGGGGGCAAGGTCACCGCGGCCAGCCGCGAGTACACCGGCGACCGCGCCGTGGGGCACCGGATGTTCGACTCCGCGCGCGTCCCGGCCGGGGTGCTGTCCTGGCAGCGCCGGGAGATCTCCGCCTGGCGCGAGGACGGCGGGCAGGACTTCCTCCCCGAGGACGAGCTCACCCGGCTCGCCGAACGCGAGGGGGGCGAACTGACGCCCAGGATCGCCACGATCCCCGCGGACGACCTGCCCGAGAGCGTCGCCGACGCCCGGGAGTTCGTCGCCGCTCACCTGCCGGGCACCCTGGTGGCGCTGGACGGGGACGCGGGCGGCCGCCCGGAGGGGATCGTGCTGCGTACCGCCGACCGTTCGGTGATCGCCAAGGCCCGTTTCCAGGACTACGAGCGCACGCTCAAGCGCCGGGCGAAGCGGAGGGGCTGAACCGGCGGACACGGAGGGAACCCGGCCCCGGGCCCGGATCTGACACCGGGGCCGGGGTTCCTCTAGTGTTCCCCCGTGGCCAATCCTGTTCGTGAGTTCTTCGGTGGTGTCGGTACCCTCCTGCGCGGTTTCACCCTGCTGCTGCGCCGGCCCCGCCTGTTCCTGCTCGCCGCACTTCCCGCGCTGATCACGTCGCTGCTGTTCCTGGCGCTGTTCGTGCTCCTGGTGGTGAACCTGACCGACATCGTCGGCTGGGCGACCCCCTTCGCCGACGGCTGGGACCCCGTGTGGCGGGGACTGGTGCGCGGCGCCGTGTCCGTGGCGCTCCTGGCCGGCTCGTTCCTGCTGATGGTGGTGGCGTTCACGACGGTCACGCTGACCCTGGGCGGGCCGGTCTACGACAAGGTCACCGAACTGGTGGAGAAGGAGCTGGGCGATGATCCCGGCGAGCTGGACGAGCCGCTGATGGCGTCGATGTGGCGGGCGATCCGCCAGTCGCTGGCGGTCGTGGCGATGTCCCTGCTGGTGACGGTGCTCGTGTTCGGGATCGGCTTCGTCCCGCTGGCGGGCCAGGTGGTCGGTCCGGTGCTGGCCGCCCTGCTGGGCGGATGGCTGCTGGGGATCGAGCTGCTGGCGAGCGCGTTCGACCGCCGGAACCTGCTGACCATCCGCGAGCGGCGCAGGCACATGGGAAGGCGGCGGATGCGGGTGCTGGGCTTCGCCGTACCGACGTACTTCCTGCTGGCGATCCCGTTCCTCGCCATCCTGGTGTTCCCCGCCGCCGTCGCGGGCGCGGTCTTCCTCACCCGCGACCTGGTCCCCGCGGCCCCGCACCAGCCGGGCCCCGGAGGCGCCGTGCCCGGTCCGGGCGCCCCCGGCGGACCGGTCCCCGGCGGACCCGGGGCCTGAACCCGGAGCCAGTCCCGCGCCCAGCGGCCCGGGCCGCTCCCCGCAGGCCTTCCCGAGGACGCGGAAGGCGGGCGGCCGTGCGGCCGCCCGCCTGCGGGACTTCCTGCCCGACCTGCTCTCGAAGTCCTTCCGAAAGTCATGTGAGCAGAGAAGACGCCTCGATCTCGATGCCGAAAGGCTCGGGAAGGCGCACGGTTCCCCCGCGGACAGCTCGGGCAACCTCCTGGTACTCCTCGCCCTTTGGTTCGGAGAACAGCGCGATCTCACTCCTGCGGGGGTCGACCACCAGGTACAGAGGGACCCCGGCCTTCGCGTAGCCTCGCGCCTTCGCCTGCCAGTCATGGAGAGCACTGCCAGGAGAGACGACCTCCACCGCGAACTCGGCCTCCTCGGCGGGACGAATCCAGTCGGGGCCCTCCCACCCCTCGCCGTCCACCAGTGCCTCCGGCATGACCACGAGGTCGGGAACGTAGCGCTCGCCGGTCGCGGAGAGCTCCACCGTCGCCATCTGGAGCGCCAGAAGACCCTCGCATCTCGACCTGTCGAGCGCCCTCTCGACCATCCTGACGATCTTGGCATGACGATAGGTCGGTGTCGGCGACACGATGATGCTCCCGTTGATGATCTCCGCGCGGAAACCCTCCGGGAGTTCGAGGCTGTCGGCCAGGGTCGGGAGATCCATCGCCGTCTCCTCCGCCCGCTCATAAGCAGCACACGTCATTCAGTACCCCCTGCGGCATCCGGAACGCTCCTGAGCGTAGCGAGAGCACCACCCCAGGGTACGCCCTTCCACCGAAGAACCCCAGGAAACGCGGATGGCGGGCGGCCGTGCGGCCGCCCGCCATCGGGCCTGTTCCTACGCCGGGCCCCGGCCCCAGGGGGTTGGTTCGGGCGTCCACGGGGCTCTGGAGACGCCGGACGCTTGATTGCGAGGAACGAGCCATCGCACGGGAGGCGGCGAAGGTTCCCGTTCTCCGGACGCCCGAACACGGGCCGAAGCAAGGCGGAGGCCCCAAGAAAACACTGCCTAGCGCAGTCCGGGGGAACGGCGCAGCGCCGAGGAGATCATCCGCTCCACGAGCGCCGCGTAGTCCACGCCGGTGGCGTCCCACATCTGCGGGAAGGCCGAGGCCGGGGTGAACCCGGGCATGGTGTTCAGCTCGTTGACGAGGATCTCGCCGCTCTCGGTGTAGAAGAAGTCCACCCGGGCCAGGCCCTCGCAGCCCATCGCCTCGAACACGTCGGCGGCCATGGCGCGCAGCCGCGCCGTGGCCTCCTCCGGGATCCGCGCGGGGATGGTCAGGCTGCTCGTGGACAGGTACTTGGCCTCGAAGTCGTAGAAGTCGAAGCCGTCGGCCACGTGCACCTCGGCCGGGAAGGACACGTCGGGCGTCCCGCCGTCCTCGGACTCCAGCACGCCGCACTCGATCTCGCGGCCCACGACCTGCGCCTCCACCAGCACCTTGGGGTCGTGCTCGCGGGCGGCCTCCACGGCGGCGACCACCGCGTCGGCGTCCGAGGAGTCGCCGACCCTGCTGATGCCCACGCTGCTGCCCGCGCGGGCGGGCTTGACGAACACGGTGGGGCCCAGGGCGGCCACGTCGTCCAGCACCCGCTTGCGCTCGTTGCGCCACTGGCGGTCCGAGACGGGCACGAAGTCGCTGGTGGGGATGCCGTTGCCGCGCAGCATGGCCTTCATGAAGACCTTGTCCATGGCGGCGGAGCTGGAGAAGACCCCGGCGCCCGCGTAGCGCACACCCATCATCTCGAACAGGCCCTGGATGGTGCCGTCCTCGCCGAAGGGCCCGTGCAGCAGCGGCAGCACGACGTCCACGCCGGCCAGGCGCTCGGGACCCCTGACCGGGTCGACCACCATCAGCTGGCCCGCCGCGTCGAAGGGCAGGGCCAGGTCCGTGCCGTCCTCGGGCACGGACGGCAGCGCCTTGGCCTCCGCGTCGATGCGCAACCGGTCCGGATCGCCCGAGGTCAGCACCCAGTTGCCCGTGCGTGTGATGCCGACCGGCACGACCTCGTAGCGGTCGGGGTCGATGACGGACAGCACGCTGCCCGCGGTGACGCAGGAGATCTCGTGTTCGGAACTACGTCCGCCGAAGACGACGGCGACCCGAATCTTGCGCTGCTCGGACGACATGCTGCCTGACCTTATCTCGCCTGTGAATGGAACCGGAAGCGGGAGGAACCGCCGCGTGTCACTGTGCTCCGCCGAGGGCCGCCAGGGCGTCCTCGATGAGGTCGCGGGGGTCCTCCAGCCCGATGGAGAACCGCACCGCGCCGGGTGAGATACCCGCGGCCGCCAGTTCGTCCGCGCTCATGTTGCGGTGGGAGGTGGAGGCGACGTGCCCGGCCAGTGTGTGCGTGCCGCCCAGCGAGGCGGCGATGGTCGCCACCCGCAGACGGTCGGCGAAGGCCATTCCGGCCTCCTCGCCCCCGCGCGGGTGCACCGTCACGACCGCACCGTACCGCCCCTGGTCGAACAGCTTGTCCGCCAGCGCCGTCTGCGGGTGCGAGTCCAGGGAGGGGTGGTCGACCCGCTCCACGAGGGGATGGCCCTCCAGCGCGGCGGCGAAGGCCGTGGCGCTCTCGCACTGGCGCTGCACCCGCAGCGGCAGGGTCTCCAGACCCCGGTGCAGCAGGTAGGCCTCGTCGGGGGCCAGGCAGGGGCCCAGGTCCACGCGCGCCGAGCGGATGCGCTCGGTCAGGGACGGCGAGGCCACGGCCACGCCGCCGGTGGTGTCGCTGTGGCCGCCGATGTACTTGGTGGCCGAGTGCACGACCACGTCGGCGCCGTGCTCCAGCGGGCGGCACACGGCCGGGGAGGCGAAGGTGGAGTCCACGACCAGCGCGGCACCGGCCTCGCGGGCGATCCGCGCCAGCTCGGGCAGGTCGGAGACGGTCATCGTGGGGTTGGACAGCGTCTCGGTGAACACCATCCGCGTGTTCGGCCCCACGGCGGCGCGCACCGCGTCCAGGTCGGTGATGTCCACGAAGTCGGTGCGCACTCCGAACCGGCGCAGCAGGCCGTCCAGCAGCGAGTGGGTGTTGCCGTAGATGGACCGCGCCGCCACCACGTGCGCGCCCGCCTCGGTCAGCGCCATGAACACCGTGCTGAGCGCTCCCATGCCCGAGGCGAAGGCCTGGCCGCGCACCGGCTCCGGCAGTCCCGCGCCCTCCAGGGCGGCGACCGCGTCGGCGAACGCGTCCACGGTGGGGTTGTCGATACGGGCGTAGGAGTAGCCCTGCCGCGTGCCCGCGAGCACGTCCGCGTACTCCCGGGAGGTGTCGAACGCGTAGGTGGTCGCCCGGTGGACGGGCATGCGCATCGGGCGCTCGGTGGGAACCGGCGGCCGGGGGAGGGAGACGGCGCGGGTGTACTCGTCCCCGTTCCCGGCTCCGGCGGCGTTCGCTGGTGTGTATGGCATCGTGCTCGCTCTCAGACCCCGTAGCGCTCGGGCTTGGCGGTGCGCGCCATGAAGGCCGCGAGCGCCTCGGCCGGGCTCAGGTCGTGGTGCATCATCTTGACGACGGCCTCGGTGATCGGCAGGTCGACCCCGTTGGCCCATCCGAGTTCCAGGACGGACTCGGAGGACTTGACCCCCTCGGCCGTCTGCCTGGTCTCCGCGACGACCTGCTCCAGGGTCTTGCCCGCGCCCAGTTTCTCACCGAAGGTCCGGTTTCGCGACAGCGGCGAGGAACATGTCGCCACCAGGTCACCCAGCCCGGCCAGCCCGGACAGGGTGTGCTCGTCGGCGCCCAGGGCCACCGCCAGGCGCGTGGTCTCGGCCAGGCCGCGGGTGATCAGGGAGGCCTTGGTGTTGTCCCCGAAGCCCATGCCCTCGGCCACGCCCACGGCCAGCGCGATCACGTTCTTCATCGCACCGCCGATCTCCACCCCCGCCAGGTCGGTGCTGGTGTAGGGGCGGAAGTAGGGGGCCTTGAAGAGCCCCTGGAGCCGCACGGCCGTCTCCTCGTGCGGGCAGGCGACCACGGCGGTGGCGGGCTGGCGCTCGGCGATCTCCCGGGCCAGGTTGGGGCCCGAGACGACCGCGATGCGCTCCTTCGGGTACTCCAGGACCTCGGCGATGATCTGGGTGACCCGCATGCTGGTGCCCAGCTCCACGCCCTTCATCAGGCTGACGACCACCGCGTCCTCACGCAGGTGGGGGCGCCAGTCCGCGAGGTTGGCCCGCAGGGTCTGCGACGGCACCGCCAGCACCACCACGTGGGCCCGCTCCAGCGCCTTGGCGGCGTCGGTGGTGGCACGCAGCCGGGGGTTCAGCCTGATGCCGGGGAAGTAGTCCGGGTTCTCGGAGGTCTCGTTGACCGCGTCGACGACCGAGGCCCGCCGCCCCCACAGGACCACCTCTGCGGCGGGGCCGTCCGGGTCCCTCTCCCGGGCCAGGTCGGCCGCGTCCGCGACGATGTTCGCGAACACGGTGCCCCAGGAGCCCGCGCCGAGAACGGCGATCCTCACGTTGTCGGTATCCATCCGCTCCGTCACGCCTCCGTGCTGTTCTTTCCGTTCTCGCTGTCCGCTCCGGTCCGGCCCTCGGCCCGTGCCGTGCCGTCGGCGGCCTCCCCGGCGCCCGCGGCGGCCCGCTCCCCCGGCTCATCCGGGCCGACCGGGCGCTCCGCCCGCTTGGCCTCGGCGCGCGCCCTCTTGAGGTCGTAGGGGACCGCGGGCGGCTCCTCGCCGCGGATGCGCGCCTGCAGGGCCGTGATGTCGGCCATGATCGCCTCGGTGGCCTCCTTGAGGACCGTCCCGGTCAGCGGCAGGTGCCGGAACCGGGACAGGTCCACCGGCGGACCGGCCATGAACTCCAGGCGCTTGCGGGGGAACAGGCTGGGCTTCTTGGAGCCGTAGGGCAGGAGGTTCTGCTCGCCCCAGTGCGCCACCGGCACGACCGGCACCCCCGTGGTGAGCGCCAGGCGCGCCACACCGGTCTTGGCGGTCATCGGCCACAGGTCCGGGTCCCGGGTGCAGGTGCCCTCGGGGTAGAAGATCACCGACGCCTCGTCGCGGGTGAGCGCCAGCTCGGCCTCGTGGAGCGCCTTGACCGCGTCGGTGCTGCCGCGCTTGACGGGGATCTGGCCGGTGCTCCTGGCCACCGCGCTCACCACGGGAATGCGCATGATCGCGTCCTTCATCGTGAAGGTCGGCCAGCGCCGGGCGCCGATGTAGAGGAAGTGGGCGACCGTCAGGGGGTCCGCCAGCGACAGGTGGTTGGCGGCGATGATCACCCCGCCCCGGTCCGGGACGTGCTCGGTGCCCTTCCAGTCCGGCTTGGTGACGAACCACAGGACGAACCGGACGATCCGTGAGACGACCGCCTTCACCCACCGCGATTCTCGTTGCTTGGCCACGGGACTCCTCATTCCATCACTCCGGGCCCGTCCGGACCTCGCAGCACAACCGGTTCAGTCTAGGACGCGTTCGCAGGTGTATGCCCTGCTGTGCGCCGTTCGGGCGGCTTCCGCACCGCGGTTCCCCCTCAGCGGGCGCGGGCCCGGGAGGGCCGCCGCGTCCGCGGAGGGCACGGGGCGCACGCCCCCGGGCCCGCGCGGCACGCCCACGGCCGCCACGCCGCGCGCGGACCCCGACCGCCTACCCTCGTCACTGTCATGGCCGTATCGATGTCCCGGGGGAACCGTGACCGGCTTTGGAGAACGGGGCGGGACGCCGCGCCTCGGGGTGCGCTGGTCCCTGATCGTCCCAGTCAAGCACCTCAGCCGCGCCAAGTCGCGGCTGGCCCCGGCCGTGGGGAGCCGGCGCGAGGACCTGGCACTGGCCGTCGCCTGCGACACGGTCGCCGCCGCGCTGCTCTGCCCGGGGGTCTCGGCGGTGTTCGCGGTGACCGAGGACCCGCGTGTGGGCGCCGAGCTCGCCGACCTGGGCGCAGTGGTGGTGGGCGGCGAGCCCGGCACGGGTCTGAACTCCGCGCTGGCGCACGGGGCGATGGTCGCACGGCGGCGCCTGCCCGGTTCGGGGGTGTGCGCCCTGTCCGCGGACCTGCCCGCGCTGCGTCCGGAGGAGCTGGAGCGGGTCCTGGCGGCGGCCGCCGGGCACGGCAGGTCCTTCCTCCCGGACGCCCCCGGTGTGGGCACGACGCTGCTCGCCGCGACGCCCGGGCACCCGCTCGCCCCGGCGTTCGAGGGGGCCTCGCGCGCCCGTCACCTGTCCGGGGGCACCCGGGAGCTGGTGGTCCCGGGGGTGGCCTCGGTGCGGCGCGACGTGGACACCCCCGAGGACCTGCGCGCCGCGGTGGCGCTGGGCGTGGGGCCCAGGACGCGGGAAATGTGGGAGCTGGTGGGCGGGGGCCTGTGCCCGCAGAACACGCCCTGAGCCGCGTCCGGCAAGTCGCGGCCTCAGGCGTCGCGGCCTGCACGGCCCGGCATCGCGCCCTCCCGCCTCGGGAGCACCCCTTCCGCACGGAGGGGCGGGGAAGGGGCCCGCGGGTGCGCTCCGGGCGACTGAGAGCGCTCCCGCCCGCCTCGGACGCCCTGTCCGGAGCATCGGGCGCCCTGTCCGAAAAGGTTCCGCCCGGGCCCCTGAGGGACCCGGGCGGACTCGACCCGTCGCTGTGCGGTGGCGGGCTACTTCTTGTCGCCGTTGACCAGGGCCTTGAAGTCAGCGCCGGCGCGGAACTTCGGAACGAAGCTCGCGGGGACGTTGATGGTGGCGCCGGTGGCGGGATTGCGGGCGGTACGAGCCGCACGCTCGGACTTCTCGAACACTCCAAAGCCGGTGATGGCGACCTTGTCACCCGACGCCACGGTGGTCTGGATGGTTTCAAGCACAGCGTTGACCGCTTCGGTCGCGGTCTTCTTGTCTCCGAGACGATCGGAGATCGCGTCGATCAGGTCACGCTTGTTCATAAGGTTCCTCCGGTTCCCCCTTGCTCGCACGAAATTAGGGGAAACAGAGGCCCTTACACAAATACAAACGCCTGCGGACAAGGCGTGTCGGGGGCTGTCCCCACCTGCGGGGCAGTCGGGGAGGAGCTCTGGCGCGGACCGGTGACACCTTCCGCTCCAGTCCCTTTTGGCCCCTTCTGTGAACCTCAAATGCCTACGTATAACCGGATTCCGGGCGCTGGACACGCCGAGCTTAAGGACAGAAGACCTGTAAGCGGCTGCTCACTCCAAGTGAAGGTAAAATATTTCTGGACCGGGGGTGTCCTGCGTCACACAGGACTGGATCCCCGGCCCAGAAACCGATCCGCGCCCGACCTCGGTGTCTAGAGGGTCACGGGCAGCCAGGGCTTGCGGGTGCTCTCGAAGGCTGCGACGTCGTCCGTGTGACGCAGTGTCAGCGCGATGTCGTCCAGGCCCTCCAGCAGCCGCCAGCGGGTGTAGTCGTCCAGCTCGAAGGGCTCCCGCACGTTCGCGGCGGGGGCGCGCACCTCGCGCTCGACCAGGTCCACGGTGACCTCGGTGGCGGGGTCGGCCTCCACGGCCTCCCACAGCCGGTCGATGACCTCCTGCGGCAGCAGAACCGTCAGCAGGCCGCCCTTGAGCGAGTTGCCGCGGAAGATGTCGGCGAAGCGCGAGGACAGCACGGCCCTGAAGCCGTAGTCCTGCAGCGCCCATACGGCGTGCTCGCGCGAGGATCCCGTGCCGAAGTCCGGCCCGGCCACCAGCACGGACGCGCCCTGGAACTCGGGGCGGTTGAGGACGAAGTCCGGGTCGGACTTGCGCCACTCGGCGAACAGGCCGTCCTCGAAGCCGGTCCGGCTGACCCGCTTGAGGTAGACGGCCGGGATGATCTGGTCGGTGTCGACGTTGCTGGCGCGCAGCGGCACGGCCCGACCGGTGTGGACGTCGAATTTCTCCATGGGAGTCTCCTTAACGGGTGCGCGCTACCGGGCGGCCAGGTCGGCGGGCGAGGACAGCGTGCCGCGCACCGCGGTGGCGGCGGCGACCTGCGGCGACACCAGGTGGGTGCGCCCGCCTCGGCCCTGGCGGCCCTCGAAGTTGCGGTTGGAGGTGGAGGCGCTGCGCTCACCGGGCTTGAGCTGGTCGGGGTTCATGCCCAGGCACATCGAGCAGCCCGCCTCGCGCCACTCGGCCCCGGCCTCCTCGAAGACCTTGCCCAGGCCCTCCTCGTTGGCCTGCTCCTTGACCCGCATGGAGCCCGGGACGACGAGCATGCGCACGCCCTCGGCGACCTTGCGGCCGCGGATGATCTCGGCGGCGGTCCGCAGGTCCTCGATACGGCCGTTGGTACACGAGCCGAGGAAGACGGTGTCCACCCGCACCTCGCGCATCGGCGTCCCGGCCCGGAGGTCCATGTAGGCCAGGGCCTTCTCGGCGGCGGCGCGGGCGGAGGGGTCCTCGAAGGAGGCGGGGTCGGGCACGGAGGCGTCCAGCGGCACGCCCTGGCCGGGGTTGGTGCCCCAGGTGACGAACGGGCTGAGCTCGTCGGCGTCCAGGACGACCTCGGCGTCGAAGACCGCGTCCTCGTCCGTGCGCAGGCTCTTCCAGTACTCGACGGCGGCGTCGAAGTCCGCGCCCTGCGGGGCGTGCGCGCGGCCCCTGACGTAGTCGAAGGTGGTCTGGTCCGGCGCGATCATCCCTGCGCGCGCACCCGCCTCGATGGACATGTTGCACACGGTCATACGGGCTTCCATGGACAGGGCCTCGATGGCCTCGCCCCGGTACTCGATGACGTAGCCCTGGCCGCCGCCGGTGCCGATCTTGGCGATGACCGCGAGGATGATGTCCTTGGCGGACACACCCGGCCTGAGCTGACCGTTCACGGTGACGGCCATGGTCTTGAAGGGCGACATCGGCAGGGTCTGGGTGGCCAGGACGTGCTCGACCTGGCTGGTGCCGATACCGAAGGCCAGGGCGCCGAACGCCCCGTGGGTGCTGGTGTGGCTGTCACCGCAGACGATGGTCATGCCGGGCTGGGTCAGGCCCAGCTGGGGGCCGACCACGTGCACGACGCCCTGCTCGATGTCGCCCATCGGGTGCAGGCGCACGCCGAAGTCGGAGCAGTTCTTGCGCAGTGTCTCGACCTGTTTGCGGGAGACGGGGTCGGCGATGGGGGCGAGCAGGTCCTGGGTGGGGACGTTGTGGTCCTCGGTGGCGATGGTCAGGTCCGGACGGCGCACGGACCGGCCTGCCAGGCGCAGGCCCTCGAAGGCCTGGGGACTGGTCACCTCGTGGACGAGGTGGAGGTCGATGTAGAGCAGGTCCGGCTCGCCGTCGGCACGTCGGACGACGTGCTCCTCCCAGACCTTCTCGGCCATCGTGCGTGCCATGGGCGGTCGCCTCTCTCGTGTCATCTCGGGCGCGTCTCGTGTTGGTGCCCCGCGCGGACTTCGGCTCGACTTGCATTCCATATTTCGAGACGGCAATATCAAGCCATGGACAACTCTAGCTCATCCAGCGGCGTCGGTGTCCTGGACAAGACAATGTCCGTCCTCGACGCCCTGGAGTCGGGACCGGCATCTCTGGCCCAGTTGGTACAGATCACCGGCCTGGCCCGGCCGACGGCCCACCGCCTGGCCGTGGCGCTCGAACGGCACCGCATGGTCACCCGCGACAGCCAGGGCCGCTTCGTCCTGGGCCCGCGCCTGGGCGAGCTCTCCATCGCCACCGGCGAGGACCGGCTGCTGGCCGTGGCCGCCCCCGTGCTGGTGCAGCTGCGGGACCTGACCGGGGAGAGCGCCCAGCTCTACCGCCGCCAGGGCGACCTGCGGGTGTGCGTGGCCGCCTCCGAGCGCAGCAGCGGCCTGCGCGACACGGTGCCGGTCGGCAGCGAACTGCCCATGAACGCCGGATCGGCCGCCCAGGTGCTGCTCGCCTGGGAGGACTCCGACCGGATCCGCCGCTCCCTCGTGGGAGCCCGGTTCACCGCGGCCAGCCTGGCCCAGGTGCGCCGCCGCCGGTGGGCCCAGAGCGTGGCCGAGCGCGAGCAGGGCGTGGCGTCGGTGTCGGCCCCGGTGTCGGGCCCCGGCGGGCGCGTGATCGCCGCCGTGTCGGTGTCCGGCCCGATCGAGAGGCTGACCCGCTCCCCGGGGCGCATCCACTCACAGGCGGTGCTGTCGGCGGCGGAGAAGATCAGCGAGTCCCTGCACACCTACGAGGGTGCCCGCTGAGGACCGGTACGGGCGCCGACGCGTCCGGACCCGCGGTGTGGGAGCCGGCGGAGACGGTCGGCCCCGGGGAGGGCGGGGCCTCCCGCCGAATCCGGCCCCGGGCGTGCGTCCGCCGGTCAGGCGCCGACCAGGTCCATCGGCGACCTCGCCGCGATCGTCGCGGCCCGCGCCGTCCCGCCCCCCGACGCGACGGTGAACTCGCTCTCGGGCGACAGGGCGATCATCCCCAGCCAGTCGCGCACGGTCATCCCGGGCACCAGCTCGGTGGTCTCCCCGTCCCCCTCCTCGCCGCTCTCCATGACCAGGGCGTGGATCCACTTGCCGTTCACCGTGGCGAGCACGACCGGGTGGGAGAAGGAGTCCAGCCGGCGGAACACGTCGACGGCCTCGTTGCCCGGCGAGCACACGAAGACCGTGTACTTTCCTCCCGCGTCGCGCACCTGCGGGTTCACGAGGAGGTAGCGGATGAACTCCGGGTTCGTGCGGGCGTGCTCCGCCAGGTGCCCCGCCACACGCCGCACGTCCGCGCCGTCGGAGTGGAGCGCCAGGTTCAGCCGGATCGCCCTGAAGTTCCTCAGTCCCCAGTCGATCTCGGTCATCTCGTCCCGGGTGGGCCAGTTCAGGCCGTCGTCGAGGCCGAGTCCGCGCAGCCACGCGTCGACCTCGGGCCACAGCCAGACGAGTGAGCGCCCCACCACCGCCTCGGGAGACGGGAAGGGCACGCCGTCATGCCTTTGCCCGCGGACCCACTGGGTGACGTTCTGCCGTGTCCGACCGGTGAGCTCGGCGATGTCGGAGACCCCGACCAGTTCCCGGTCGAGCCGGACGATCCTCATGGACGGGACCAGTTCGTAGGCGCGCTTGACCACCGCGAGCGCGGCGGAGACGGCGTTCTTCCCCTCGCCGGAGACGGACATCCTGGGAACCCCGTGGAAGGTGGAGACGAGCGCTCCCAGATCCTCGCTGAGGGACTGGACCGCGTCATGGTCGTCCAGGGAGATCCCGTCCAGGACGAACACGAACTCGTACTCGCACACAGCGCGGTCCTCCTTCCACGGCGCCGACGCACACGGCTCCGGGCGAACCCTCGTCCGCTGAACGTCCAGCATCACATCCGCCGTTGACATACGTCAACAGGATCGAGCGTACCCGTACGGCCGCCCACGCCCGCAGGCGGCACCGCCGACACCGCAGGCACCTAGGAGATGTCGCGGGGTCCCCGGCGCGGATCGTCCTCGGGCAGCGGACAGCGCCTCGTCTGCCTCCGGATACGGCGGGCCTCCCTGCCGGCGTTCCTGGGGGTCCCGGCCACCTGCAGCACGGAGCACCCGCAGTCGCAGTACAGGCGCCCCCAGTGCCCCTCCTTGCGCAGCGCCCACCCCGACTTCGTCAACTCCTTGAGTAATTCCCGCATCTCCTTGTCGGGGTGGTCCGCGGGACTGATCTCCTTGCCCGTCACCCGCTCTCTCCCCACAGGAGGCGGGCACAGGGCCAAAGGCCGGCATCCGGCAAAGCTGAACCCACTCTCCAGACGTTGACGGGACTGAGGAGCCCGGGGGGCGTCGTCCTCATCAGCATCCCAGAAGGGCGACCGCTCCACCAAGGGACCGCGGGGGCCACGGGGCCGCCCGGCACGGAAGGCCGGAGCGCGCGGGGCGCGGCGCGGGAGCGCGGGAACGGAGAGAAGAGACACGAAAGGCCCCGTCCCGAAGGACGGAGCCTTGCTGGTACCCCCGAGCGGATTCGAACCGCCGTTACCGCCTTGAGAGGGCGGCGTCCTAGGCCACTAGACGACGGGGGCCGGACTGGCCGAGCGGAACGCGGTCGCATACCCACTCGAACCGGACACCGGTGACACACACCGGCCAGAAAGAAAGCCCCCACACCTGTGGGAGCCTCTCCCTGTCTGTACCCCCGAGCGGATTCGAACCGCCGTTACCGCCTTGAGAGGGCGGCGTCCTAGGCCACTAGACGACGGGGGCGCATCTCGGGTCTTCAGACCCGTGCTGCTCGCGACTCGCGCGAACCTGCGCTGGGCTACCAGGACTCGAACCTAGACTAACTGAACCAGAATCAGTCGTGCTGCCGATTACACCATAGCCCAATGCTCTGGGAGAACCGGTCCGCTTCCGCTTCCCTGTCCCCCTCGGCGACGTGAACAACTCTAGCGGACATTGCGAGCGGTCGCGAATCGAAACGGGGCGGCCGGCCTGTGGCTCCGACCACCCCGGGTCCGCAGGCCGGCCACCCCGGGTCTCAGGCCCCGCTCGCGTCCTCCGCGCCCTCCTGGGCGCCCAGCTTCTCCAGGGCCGCCGCCAGCCGCGCCTGGACGCGCTCGCGCCCGAGCAGCTCCAGCGACTCGAACAGAGGCAGGCCGACGGTGCGGCCGGTGACCGCGACGCGCACGGGGGCCTGCGCCTTGCCCAGCTTCAGGCCCAGCGACGCGCCGACCTCCTCGGTGCCGGCCTTGAGCGCCTCGGCGGTCCAGGGCAGGTCCGGATCGGCGAAGCGGGCCAGGGCGGCCTGCAGCATCTCCCTGCCCACGCCCGGCTTCATCGCCTTGGCCCAGCTCTTCTCGTCCTCCACGGGCTCCTTCAGGAACAGGAAGTCCACGTTCGGCACGATCTCGCTGAGCACCGCCACGCGGCTCTGCGCGAGCGGGGCGACGGCGGCGAAGACCTCGGGGTCGTAGTCGGCGGGGTCCCACGGGACGGCGTCGCCGGCCAGCCACGGCCGGCAGCGCTCGACGAACTCCTCGACGCTGAGCGCGCGGATGTACTCGCCGTTGAAGGCGCGCAGCTTCTTCTCGTCGAAGAAGGCGCTGGAGCTGTTGACGTCCTCGATGCGAAAGAGCGGCTGCATCTGCGACCACGGCATGATCTCGCGGTCGTCGCCCGGTGCCCAGCCCAGCAGCATGAGGTAGTTGACCATCGCCTCGGGCAGGTAGCCCTCCTCCTGGTAGGACTCCAGGGCGACCTTGTCACGGCGCTTGGACAGCTTCTTGCGCTGCTCGTTGACGATGACCGGAAGGTGCGCCCACACCGGCGGGTTCAGGCCCAGCGCCTCCCACAGCAGCTGCTGCTTGGGGGTGTTGGACAGGTGCTCCTCGCCGCGGACGACGTGGGTGATGCGCATCTCGACGTCGTCGACGACGTTGGCCAGGACGAACAGCGGAGAGCCGTCGGCGCGGGCGATCACGAAGTCCTCGATGGAGGAGTGCTCGAACTCCACCCGGCCGCGGATCCGGTCGTCCACGACCGTGGGGCCGCCGTCGGGCACGCGGAAGCGCAGCGCCCGACCCGGGCCGGGCGCCAGGTTGCGGTCGCGGCAGAACCCGTCGTAGCCCAGGTTGGGGTTGTCGCGCCGTTCCTGCACCTGCTCGCGGGTGCAGTCGCAGTAGTAGGCGCGGCCGTTCTTGTACAGCTCCTGCGCGGTCTCCCGGTGCTTGTCGGCGTAGTCCGACTGGAAGTAGGGCCCCTCGAAGTGCGGGTCGTCCTCGCCGATGCCGAGCCAGGCCAGCGCGCGGACGATGCCCTCGGTCCACTCGGGGCGGTTGCGGGCGGCGTCGGTGTCCTCGACGCGCAGCACCATGCGGCCCTCGGGCCGCTGCTGTGCCAGCGCCCAGTTGAAGAGGGCGGAGCGTGCGCCACCGACGTGGAACATGCCCGTGGGGGACGGGGCGAAGCGGGTACGAATCGAAGTCTCAGTCACGCGCCCCAGGGTATCCGCGGTGCGCGGGGACCCGTGGGAATCCGCTGGTCCCCGCCCGGCCCGTTCACTCCGCGGTGGCCGCCGGCACCGAGGGCAGGGGGCGGGGATAGGCCTGGCCGAGCCCGTACGCCTCGGCCAGGACGTCGGCGAACGCGGCGGCGATCTTGACCTCTCCCCCGGCGCTGGGGTGGGTGCCGTCGTAGGTGTCGGCGGACACGTCCCAGTCCTCGTTGCCCGCGACGTCCAGGCTGGTCACCGGCGACTCCTCCGTGGACATGTCGGCCGCGACCTCGCGGACCAGCATGTTGTAGGCGTACAGGCGCAGGGCGAAGCCCTCGTCGGAGTCGGCGAGGGCGATGGGCAGGGACTCGGCCAGCACCACGCGCACGTTCGGGTTGCCCTTGCGGGCCGACTCCACGTAACCCCGCAGGCGGTACTCCATCTCGTCCATGCTGACCGGCCACAGCAGGTCGTTCACACCGAGCATGACGCACAGCACGTCGGGCTCGTGGACGCGCACCTCCTCCTGGATGGAGGCGGCGGCATCGCGCAGGGTGCGCCCCCACAGGGCGTTGTGCTGCTGGTCGAAGTCGGGGTCGCGGTACTCGGCGGTGTCCGGGCCACCGTTCGCACCGGGCCAGACGACGTCCCCCGCGTCCTCCGGCCCTCCCGGTTCCCCGGGCGCCGTCCCACCGGTCGGCGGGTCGGCCGCGCCGTCCTCCTGGTAGCCCTCGGCCGGGTCACCGGAGGGGCTCGGCACCTCCTCGTCCTCGGTGGTGGGCACCGGGAGGATCATGTCCCGCGTGGCGGGATCGGTGTAGGGGCCGACGAAGTCCAGCCCCTCCACCCGCGGGGCGAGGTGGTTCCACAGGTGGTAGCGCCAGGTCCGGTCGCCGTTGGCGCCCTGGGTGATCGAGTCTCCCGCCAGCATGATGCGGCGCGGTTCGCTCACGGGTGCCTCCGCTTCCGTGTCGGGGCCGCCGCCAGCGCGTACGGCCGTCCAGTAGGCGGATCCCGCGGCAACGAGCACGAGCACGAGCGCGGCGGCGAGCATGAGGGGGCCGGTGCGGCGTCGTCGGGGGATGGTCACGTGCCTTCCTTCCGCTCCTTCGCGGGGTCGGCGGCGCCGGGCGCCGCCGGCCCCGCGACCGGTCCGGACGCGGGCCCTCCCCCGCGCACGGACCCGGGTTCAGTCCCGGGCGACCACCCTGTTGCTGATGGTGCCCAGCCGCTCCACCGTCACCGAGACCTCCTGTCCGATCTCGACCGGTCCCACACCGGCGGGCGTGCCGGTGAGGACCACGTCACCCGGAAGCAGCGTCATGAAGGAGGAGACGTGGGCGATGATGTCCGGGATGTCGTGGATGAACTGTGAGGTTCGTCCCTCCTGCCGGGTCTGGCCGTCCACGGTGGTGGTGACGGCCAGGTCCTGCGCCTCCTCGATGCTCATGCCCGTGGTGATCCAGGGCCCGAGGGGGCAGAAGGAGTCGAAGCCCTTGGCCCGCGTCCACTGCTTGTCCTTCTTCTGCAGGTCGCGGGCGGTGACGTCGTTGGCCACGGTGTAGCCGAGGATGACGTCCTTGGCACGCTCGCGCGGCACCTCGCGGCAGGGCCGGGCGATGACGATGGCCAGTTCGCCCTCGTAGTCGACCCGCTCGGAGATCTCGGGGTGGAAGACCGGGTCGTGGGGCCCGGTCACGGCGGTGGAGGGCTTGAGGAAGACCACGGGCTCGTCGGTGGACTCCCCCGTGATGTCCTTCATCTCCTCGACGTGGTCGGCGTAGTTCTTGCCGATGCAGACCACCTTGGTGGGCAGTACCGGTGACAGCAGGCGGATGTCGGAGAGCTTCGCCCGCTCGCCGGTCAGCTTGATGTCGCCGAGGAGGGGGTGTCCGCTCAGTCGTGCGACGAACTCCTCCCCGCTGTCCGAATCGGTCTCGACCAGGCCGAACCCGACCTCGTCGCCGGCCGCGAACCGTGCGATGCGCACCTGATGCCTCCCAGCAGCCCTGTTGTCTCGCTTGCGGTTGAAGGGTATCGGCGCGACGGGCGCCGGCGGTGCCAGCCGGATCGTGTGGAGGTTTCGAAAGGCCGGGAGGGGCGTGCGGGACGCGTGAGAAACATCCCATGAGCACACGGACACCCGTCACCACTCTGATGTGGCACAAAGCGGCGAAGCCCTGCCACACCTGGCTTTCCCGGACACTGCCTTGGCTTTTCCTTGGGGCGGACTCTGGCATGCTGGGTCCGTCATCCGCTGTTGAGGGGTTGATCCTCGTGCCCACGTCCGCTTCGCCCACGGGTCGGTCCCGTGCCCGGCACCGTCGACGCCGCCGGTACCCGATGGGGCTGGCGCTGGGACTGTGCCTGGTCTCCGGGGCCACCACCGTGCTCATGGTCAGCGTGCCCGAACCACCGACCGATCCCGCCGAGACCTCGGCCACCGGCCCCGTGGGGGACGGCGTTCCCGGGAGCTCCGACGACCAGCGCACGCAGCAGTCGGCCGAGAGCACCGACGCCTCCCCGGCCCCGGGGAAGGGCTCCACAGACGGGGAGGAGCCTCCGGTCCTGCTCCGCTCGGTGGAGGAGGAGGTCGACAGCGCCGACGGCGACCTCGTCGTCATGGAGGGGGAGAGCGAGGTCATGGGCGAGGGCCCGCTGACGACCTTCGCCGTGGAGGTCGAGAAGGGGCTGCCCGGCGAGTCCGAGGACTTCGTGGCCGCCGTGGAGAAGATCCTGGGCGACCCGCGCAGCTGGCGCGCCGACGACGAGCGCTCCATGCAGCGGGTGGACGGCGACGACGCCGACATCCGCGTGCTGTTGGCCGCCCCGGACACCGTGGACCGGCTGTGCGCCCCGCTGAACACCAACGGGTACGTGTCCTGCGCCAACGGCAACCGGGCCGTCATCAACCAGAACCGCTGGGTGTCGGGCGTCCCCCACTTCGAGGACGACCTGAAGACCTACCGGATCTACCTGATCAACCACGAGGTGGGCCACACCCTGGGCCGCGGCCACGTGAACTGCCCCGGCGAGGGCGAACTGGCCCCGGTGATGCAGCAGCAGACCCTGGACCTGCAGGGCTGCGAGCGCAACGGCTGGGTCCACCCGGAGAACGCCCCCGAGGACTGACGGCTCCTGGTACCGGCCGCGGCGGGGCCCGGGCGGGCCCCGCCGCGGCCGGACCGGAGCCCGGACGGGGTCCGTGCCGGGCCCCGTGCCCCCGCTCCCGCCTCGCGGGGCGGGGGGCGGCCGAGGCCTCAGTCCTGCGGGTAGCCCTGCCGGAGCAGCCCGTAGGTGACGGCCTGTTCGAGCGCGACCCACGACGCGTCGATGACGTTGGGGCCCACGCCGACCGTGGTCCACTCCCCCGTCCCGTCGCCGAAGGTGATGAGGATGCGGGTGATCGCGTTGGTGCCGGAGGAGCCCTCCAGGATGCGGACCTTGTAGTCCGTCAGCTCCAGCCCGGCCAGCGCGGTGTAGACCCCCTCCATGGAGCTGCGCAGCGCCCGGTCCAGCGCGTTCACCGGCCCGTTGCCCTCCGCGGTGGCGATCACGCGCTCGCCCTTGACCCGCAGCTTGACGGTGGCCTCGGTGACGCTCTCGTAGTCGTTGGACAGGGGGCTGGAGCCGCTCCGGGGGCGGCGCTCGGTGATGACCCGCCAGGACTCGGTGTCGAAGTAGCGCACCGGTCGGCCCAGCTCCTCGCGCAGCAGCAGCTCCAGGGAGGCGTCGGCCGCCTCGAAGCTGTAGCCGGACAGCTCCAGGCCCTTGACCCGTTCCACGACCCGGCCCGACAGGGCCCGGTCCCCGGAAAGGTCCAGGCCCAGCTCCTGGGCCTTGAGTTCGATGGAGGCGCGTCCGGCCATGTCCGAGACGAGCATGCGCATGGTGTTGCCGACCAGCCCCGGGTCGGTGTGCTGGTACAGGTCGGGGTCGACCTTGATGGCCGAGGCGTGCAGTCCCGCCTTGTGGGCGAAGGCCGACACCCCCACGTAGGGCTGGTGGGTGTCGGGGGCGAGGTTGACGATCTCGGCGATGGCGGTGGCCACGCGGGTCATCTCGGCCAGGCAGCCCTGGGGCAGGACGTCCTGGCCGCGCTTGAGGGTGAGCGCGCCGACCACGGAGAACAGGTTGGCGTTGCCCACCCGCTCGCCGTAGCCGTTGGCGGTGCACTGCACGTGGGTGGCGCCCGCGTCGACGGCGGCGAGGGTGTTGGCGACGGCGCATCCGGTGTCGTCCTGGGCGTGGATGCCCAGGCGCGCGCCGGTGGCCTCGCGGACCTCGGTGACGATGCGGGTGATGTCGGTGGGGAGCATGCCGCCGTTGGTGTCGCACAGGACGACGACGTCGGCCCCGGCCTCGGCGGCGGTGCGGACCACGTCGAGCGCGTGGTCGGGGTTGTGGCGGTATCCGTCGAAGAAGTGCTCGCAGTCCACGAACACGCGCTGGCCGTGCTCGCACAGGTGGGACACCGTGTCGGCGATCATGGCGAGGTTCTCGTCGAGGGTCGTGCGCAGTGCGCGCTCGACGTGCCGGTCGTCACTCTTGGCGACAAGGGTGACGACCGGTGCGCCGCTGTCGCGCAGGGCGGCCACCTGTGGGTCGTCGGCGGCCCTCACACCGGCACGGCGGGTCGCGCCGAACGCGGTGAGTTGCGCGTGCTCCAGCGTCAGCTCTCGTGAAGCGCGCTGGAAGAACTCGGTGTCCTTGGGGTTGGCCCCCGGCCACCCTCCCTCGATGAACGCCACCCCGAACTCGTCCAGCAGCTTCGCGATGGCCAGCTTGTCGGAGACCCGCAGGTTGATCCCCTCGCGCTGGGCCCCGTCGCGCAGCGTGGTGTCGAAGACGTGGAAACTGTCGTCCCTCATGGGTGGAACTCCCGAAGGTGGATGCTGTGGTGTGGCCGACCGGGCTCCGCCAACAAAAAAGACCCCCCGTGGACACGAGAGGTCAGCGCGCTGGCGAGGTCCGATGGTCAGCCAGCGCGCCTCACGATAATGAGAACCTGAGACGGCATGAGGTCAGTGTGCCACACGGTGGCGGAGTTCCTGGTGCTCAGCGGCCGATTGTCCCATCATTCGAGATACGAATTCCTCACACCGGACATATCCGCTGCTCTGCCGGGGGCCCGGAAGGACACGCCCGGGGCGGAGGGGGCCATCGGGGCCGGTACCGCGTCGGGGGCACCGCGAGCCCCGGGGCCGGCGTAACGCGTCGTCCGGACGAACGCGACCGAGAGCAGGGTGAGGGCGATGAGGACCCCTCCGCTGGCCAGGGCCATCCCCGGGGTGAACGGGACGAACAACAGCGTGCTCACGAACTCGGTTCCGATCAGCACGAAGAGGAGTACACGGATGGTGAGCGGTGTGAGCCGGGTGCAGATCCAGGCCCCGAGCGGTGCCCCCACCACGACGACCGGCACGGAGGCGATCCAGTAGTCGTAGACCGGCCCCGTGAAGTCCCCGACGACGAAGGCATGGGCGAGGAAGGCCGCGACCGACACCACGGTCATCATGACCACCGTGGTCGGTGTCGCCACCTTCTCGGAGACGCGGAAGAGCAGGACCAGCAGGAGGAACATCACGCAGTTCTCGCCCACCCCGGCCACACCGCTGAGCAGGCCCCCCGCGAGGCCGAAGCCACTGACCAGCAACGCCTCGCGCGCTCCCCAGCGGGGGACGCGGGGGTGACGCCGGTACCCCCGCTGGCGCAGCTGCAGCGCCAGGGCGATCGCCAGGGCGACCAGCAGCATGGTGAACAGGGCCCGGACCGTCGGCAGCGGCACCAGTGGCGCGATGAGGACGACGCTGGTGAGGACGCCGACCACCCCGGCGGAGGAGCCGTACAGGATCACCCGCCCTTCGACGGGCACCCTGGAGCCCAGGATCGAGAGGGACGCGGCGCCCATGCCGAGCGACTGGATCGCGAAGGTGAAGACCCGGGCCCGGTCGGCGGGCACGTCCAGCACCTTGGTCAGTACGGGGAAGGCGATCGCCCCGCCTCCCTCACTCGTCCCTCCGCCGACGAGTGACCCGAAGACCATCGTCAGCGCCACGGCCCAGTGGTCGGCCAGGGCGTCGAGGTACCGGGGTCCCCACACGAACGCCCACACGGCCCACACCAGGAGTCCGACCAGGGCGTTGACGGCGAGCATACGGGGCCTCCGGAGGAGGCGTCTGCCGTCTTCTCTCATGGCACGAAGGTCGCACGCGCCGGAAGGCGGCGACCACTCCTGCTCTGCGGTCCGCGCTGTCCACGCCGCGGGCCGCCCGGATCCCGTCCGGGCGGCCCGCCGGATCACCCTAGAACCTGGTGATCCAGTCGTACTTGTCGGTGCGCAGACCCGTCTGCAGGCCCACGAGCTCCTCGCGCAGGCGCATGGCGACCGGACCCGGGGTGCCGTCGCCGATGGCGAACTCGCCGTCGTCGCTCTTGACGCGGCCGACCGGGGTGATCACGGCCGCGGTACCGCAGGCGAACACCTCGGTGATCTCACCGGCCTCGGCGGCCTCGCGCCACTCGTCGGTGGAGATCGGCGCCTCCTCGGCCGGGATGCCGAGGTCGGGGGCCAGGGTCAGCAGCGACTCGCGGGTGATGCCGGGCAACAGGGTCCCGGTCAGCGGGGGCGTGCGCAGCCGCGCGTTCTCGCCCGAGCCGAACACGAACCACAGGTTCATGCCGCCCATCTCCTCGACCCAGCGGTGCTCGCGGGCGTCGAGCCAGACCACCTGGTCGCAGCCCTGCTCGACGGCCTGCGCCTGGGCCAGGAAGCTCGCCGCGTAGTTGCCCGCGAACTTGGCCGCGCCCGTGCCGCCCGGCGCGGCGCGCGTGTAGTCCTTGGACAGCCACACCGTCACCGGCTTGACGCCGCCCGAGAAGTAGGAGCCGACCGGCGAGGCGATCAGCAGGTAGACGTAGGAGCGGGACGGGTGGTTGACGCCGAGGCCGACGTCCGTGGCGATCATGAACGGGCGCAGGTACAGGCTGAAGCCCTCCCTGCTCGGAACCCAGGCGCCGTCGTGCTCCAGGAGGAGCTCGATGGACCTGAGGAAGAGCTCCTCGGGAAGCTCGGGCATCGCCATGCGCGCCGCGCTGCGGTTGAAGCGGGCCGCGTTGGCCTCGGGCCGGAAGGAGGCGAGCGAGCCGTCGGGATGCCGGTAGGCCTTGAGGCCCTCGAAGATCTCCTGGGCGTAGTGGAGGGCGGCGGTGGCCGGGTCCAGGCTCAGCGGACCGTACGGCTCCAGCTTCGCGTCGTGCCACCCCTTCCCCTCGGTGTAGCGGATGCTCACCATGTGGTCGGTGAACACCTGGCCGAACCCCGGGTTCTCCAGCAGTGCCTCTCGCTCCTGCGGGGTCTTCCGCTTGTCGGAGAGCTGGATGTCGAACGCCAACCCGCTTGTGGTGGTGTCGTTGTTCATGTGTCGGTGGTCCTCTCGGGTGCATCAGGCCGGCAGCATCGCCGACCTGGAATCTAGTCTGGCGGAAGAGCGCACCCGGTGCCAGGGCAGGAGTCGTGCACACGAAGCGGCGACGGGCGCGCCCGGTTCTCCAGGCGCGCCCGTCGGCGGTGTTCGGTGGGGCCGTCAGCCGCGCCTCGAAAAGGGGAGGGCAGGGCTGTGGGCGCGTGGCCTCAGCCCTGCTCGGCTACTCGCGCGGCGAGGTCGTCGCCGATCTTGGCCGTGGAGCGGACCGCGCCGCTCTGGGCGCGGGTCTTGAGGTCCGCGGCGACCGCGTCCTCGATCCGGCGGGCCGCCTCGGGCACGCCGAGGTGCTCCAGCATGGTGGCGGCCGAGAGCACCGTGGCGGTGGGGTCGGCCTTGCCCTGGCCCGCGATGTCGGGCGCGGAGCCGTGGACGGGCTCGAACATGCTGGGGAAGTCGCGGCCGGGGTTGATGTTCCCGCTGGCGGCCAGCCCGATGCCGCCGGCGATGGCGGCTCCGATGTCGGTGATGATGTCGCCGAAGAGGTTGTCGGTGACCACCACGTCGAAGCGGGCGGGCTGGTTGACGAAGAACATCGACGCGGCGTCGACGTGGCAGTAGTCCACGGCGACCTGCGGGTACTCGGCGCCGACCTCGCGGACCACGCGCTGCCACAGCTCTCCGGCGAAGCTCAGGACGTTGTCCTTGTGCACCAGGGTGAGCTTCCTGCGCGGGCGCGAGGCGGCCTTGTCGAAGGCGTAGCGGACGACGCGCTCGACGCCGAAGCGGGTGTTGACGCTGTCCTGGGTGGCGATCTCGTGCGGGGTGCCCTTGCGCAGGACGCCCCCGGCGCCCGCGTAGGGTCCCTCGGTGCCCTCGCGGACCACGAGCATGTCGATGTCCTCGGGGCCCACACCCGCCAGGGGGCTGTCCACACCCGGGTAGAGGCGGACCGGCCGCAGGTTGACGTGGTGGTCGAAGTCGAAGCGCAGGCGCAGCAGCAGGCCGCGCTCCAGCACGCCGCTGGGCACCGACGGGTCGCCGACGGCGCCCAGGTAGATGGCCTCGTGTCCGGCCAGCTCGGACTCGACCGAGTCGGGCAGGGTCTCACCGGTGCGGTGCCACAGCTTGGCGCCGAGTTCGTACTCGGTGGTCTCGATGGCGAGGTCGTGCTGGGAGGCCGCGACCTCCAGCACCTTGAGGCCCTCGGCGATGACCTCGGGACCGATCCCGTCGCCGGGAATGACCGCCAGTTTCACGGTGCGCGCTGCCATACGGACTGCCTCTGATTCGGACGCGGCCCCACCGGCTTCTTCCCAGATAGTGAGACCAGGATGAACACTGAATGAGACAACCCTACCGCCCCGGCGGACCGGAGCCGCCCCGGCACCGGGCCCGCCCCCGGCCGGCGCGGCCCGCATCCCTCACGAGCCGCCGGGCCGCCGCGGCCCGGCGCCCGGGCGGGTCGCCTCAGGACCGGCGGTTGAGCGCGTCCTGCAGGGCTCGGTTGATCTCGTCCTGGGAGTCGGGCGTGGACGGGTACTCGGTCATGTCGTACATGCGATCCTCCGGATGCGTTGCGTGACCGGTCGCGGGAACGGTGCGGCCACGGGTGCTGATGCTCTACGCGGTGTGCCCTACCGGGTCCGGGGCGGATGAGCCGGACGGCGGTGGAGCGCGGAACGTGGGCGACGGTGTCCACGGAGGAAGGAGCACGCCCAGGCGGGATCGTCTGCCGTGGGACGCCGGCACGGGCCCCGGTCGGGGCGGGTGCGGCGCCGGGCTGCGGCATCGGACTGTGGGTCCGGTGCACCGCTGACTCCTAGGACTTCAGAATATCGGATGTCCAACTATATGACCAGGACTTCTCACCATGTGAGACTGGCGCGTGTCTCCCCTGGCCGGAGCAGGCCCGTTCCGGCCTCCCGGGGGAACACGAAGGGGCCGCACCGCACGGCTCCCACCGGTGTGGCGGAGGCGGCGCGTGTGCGGCCCCGGAACGCGGAACGGCTCCGACCGGGGCCCGCACACGGCGGAGGGCCCCGAGGAGGGCGCCGTCTAGTCCTCCAGGTCGATCTGGCGGCTGATGTCGGCCTCGATCTCGGCGGAGATCGAGCCGAGGATCTCCTCGGGCACGGCGGAGTCCACGGTGAGCGCGATCAGCGCCTTGCCGCCCTCCTCGTCCCGGATGACCTGCATGCCCGCGATGTTGACGCCCGCGTCGCCGAGCAGGGCGCCGACCTTGCCGACGACCCCGGGGCGGTCCTCGTAGGACAGGAACACCATGTGCTCGGCCAGGCCGATCTCCATGGTGTAGTTGTTGATCTCCACCAGCTTCTCGACCTGGCGGGGACCGGTCAGGGTGCCCGAGACCGACACGCGGGTGCCGTCGGCGAGCACGCCGCCGACCGTGATGAGGTTGCGCCAGTCGCTGCTGTCGTCGCTGGTGACGAGGTTGACCTCCACACCGCGCTCCTTGGCGAGCAGCGGGGCGTTGACGAAGGTCACGGTGTCCTCGACCACGTCGGCGAAGACGCCCTTGAGGGCGGCCAGCTCCAGGACCTTGACGTCGTGGGAGGCGATCTCGCCGCGCACCTCGACGTTGATGCGGCTGGCGATCGTGCCCGCGAGCGAGGTGAACACGCGGCCGAGCTTCTCGGTCAGCGGCAGGCCGGGCTTGATCTCCTCGGCCACGCCCGTGCCCTGGACGTTCACCGCGTCCGGGACGAACTCGCCCGACAGGGCCAGCTTGACCGAGCGGGCGACCTGGGTGCCCGCCTTCTCCTGGGCCTCGGCGGTGCTGGCGCCCAGGTGGGGGGCGACCACGACGTTCTCGAACTCGAAGAGCGGGCTGTCGGTGCACGGCTCCTTGGCGAACACGTCGATGCCCGCACCGGCCACACGGCCGTCCTTGAGGGCCCTGTAGAGCGCGTCCTCGTCGAGGATGCCGCCGCGCGCGGCGTTGATGATCCGCACGCTGGGCTTGACCTTGTTCAGGGCCTCGTCCCCGATCAGGCCCAGCGTGTCCTTGTTCTTGGGCAGGTGGATGGTGATGAAGTCCGAGCGCTCCAGCAACTCGTCCAGCGTGGTCATCTCCACGCCGATCTGGGCCGCGCGGGCGGGCTGCACGAAGGGGTCGTAGGCGATGACCCTGGTGCCGAAGGCCGAGAGGCGCTGCGCGACCAGGGCGCCGATACGGCCGAGGCCGACCACGCCGACGGTCTTCTCGTACAGCTCGACACCGGTGTACTTGGACCGCTTCCACTCGCCGTTGATCAGCGCGTTGTGCGCCGGGGCGGTGTTGCGGGCACTGGCCAGCAGCAGGTTGATGGCCTGCTCGGCGGCACTGATGATGTTGGAGGTCGGGGCGTTGACCACCAGGACGCCGGCCTTGGTGGCGGCGTCCACGTCCACGTTGTCCAGACCGACACCGGCCCGGGCGACCACCTGCAGGCGGGAGGCCGCGGCCAGCGCCTCGGCGTCCACCTGGGTCGCGCTGCGCACGATGAGGGCGTCGACGTCGGCGAGGGCGGGGAGGAGCTGGGACCGGTCGGCGCCGTCGACGTGGCGCACCTCGAAGTCCTCCTCCAGGAGCGCGATTCCGGCGGGCGAGAGCTTTTCCGCTACGAGTACGGCGGGTTTGGGCACAACGGTTCCTTTTCGGGTGGTGCGACCCGATCGCGCAGGTGATGGGCACTGCCCGGATCGGGGGTGACGGCCGGTCTGAAGTCTACTGCCGGAGTAGGGAACCCGATGGGGACAGGTGGCATGTCCACCTGTCCCCCGTGCGGTTCACCGGGTTCTCCCCGGTCCCCTCAGGCCTTGAGCCAGCTCATCAGGGGGCGCAGTTCGGCGCCCACCTTCTCGATCTGCTCGCCCTGCTCGGCCTCGCGGCGCTTGGTGAAGGTCGGCTGGCCGGCGTCGAACTCGTCCATGAGCTCCTTGGCGTAGGAACCGTCCTGGATCTCGCCGAGGATCTTGCGCATCTCCTCGCGGGTCTGCTCCGTGATCAGGCGCGGGCCGCGGGTGTAGCCGCCGTACTCGGCGTTGTCCGAGACCGACCAGTTCATCTTGGAGATGCCGCCCTCGTACATGAGGTCGACGATCAGCTTGAGCTCGTGCAGGCACTCGAAGTAGGCGATCTCGGGCTGGTAGCCCGCCTCGACCAGGGTGGCGAAGCCGGCCTTGACCAGCTCCTCGGTACCGCCGCAGAGCACGGCCTGCTCACCGAACAGGTCGGTCTCGGTCTCCTCGGTGAACGTGGTCTTGATGACCCCGGCCTTGGTGCCGCCGATGCCCTTGGCCCAGGACAGCGCCAGGTCCCAGGCCTGCCCGCTGGCATCCTTCTCGACCGCGACCAGGCAGGGCACGCCGCGCCCGGCCTCGTACTGGCGGCGGACCAGGTGGCCCGGGCCCTTGGGGGCGACCATGGCGACGTCCACGCCCTCGGGCGGGGTGATGAGGCCGTAGCGGATGCTGAAGCCGTGGCCGAAGAAGAGGGCGTTGCCCGCCTCCAGGTTCGGCGCGATCTCGGCCGCGTACAGGTCCCGGTGGATGTGGTCGGGGACCAGGATCATGATGACGTCGGCCTCGCGGGTGGCCTCCGCGGGGGTGAGGACGCGCAGGCCCTCCTCCTCGGCCTTCGCGCGGCTCTTGGACCCCTCGGCGAGGCCGATCCGCACGTCCACGCCCGAGTCGCGCAGCGACAGCGCGTGCGCGTGTCCCTGGCTGCCGTAGCCGATCACGGCGACCTTCTTGCCCTGGATGAGCGCGAGGTCCGCGGCGTCGTCGTAGTACATCTGTGCTGCCACTTGGGTTTACTCCTGTTTCTGAACGTTTCGTGGAACGCTTCGCGGGGCCCGACCGTGTCCGGGCCCCGGGCTCCTAGGCGCTGCGCTCGACCGCGCGGAGGGAGCGGTCGGCGATCGACCGGGGCCCGCGTCCCAGGGCGACCAGCCCTGATTTGACGAGTTCCCGGATACCGAACGGCTCCAGGTTCCTGACCAGGGCATCGAGCTTCTCGGGGTCGCCGGTGGCCTCGATGACGACGACGTCCGGGCTGACGTCCACGACGTTGGCGCGGAACAGCTCGGCCGTCTGAAGCACGTGGGTGCGGCTCGACGCGTCGGCTTTGACCTTGACGAGCAGCAGCTCGCGCCGGACCGACGCGGTGGTGTCCATCTCCACGATCTTGACGACGTTGACCAGCTTGTTGAGCTGTTTGGTCACCTGCTCCAAGGGGTGGAGGTCGCAGTTGACCACGATTGTCATCCGGGACAGTCCTGGGTGCTCGGTGTTGCTGACACTGAGCGAGTCGATGTTGAAACCGCGGCGGGAGAAGAGGGAGGAGGCGCGGGCGAGGATACCCGGGGTGTCCTCCACCAGAACGGAAAGCGTGTGACTGCTCATGGTGGTTCGGCCTTCTCCTCTTAGTCCTCGTGTTCCCAGTTCGGCGCCATGTCGCGCGCGTACTGGATGTTGTCGTTGCTGACGCCGGGGCCGACCATCGGCCAGACCATGGCGTCGTGGTTGACGGTGAAGTCCACGACGACGGGGGCGTCGTTGATCGCCATGGCCTTCTCGATGGTGGCGTCGATGTCCTCGGCGCGCTCACAGCGCAGGCCGACACAACCGTACGCCTCCGCGAGGCGGACGAAGTCGGGAATGCGGACCTTCTCGTCGCGCGGTGAGGTCTGCAGGTCGGTGTTGGAGTAGCGGCCCTCGTAGAACAGGGTCTGCCACTGGCGGACCATGCCCAGGTTGCCGTTGTTGACCACGGCGACCTTGATCGGGATGCCCTCGATGGCGCAGGTGGCCAGCTCCTGGTTGGTCATCTGGAAGCAGCCGTCGCCGTCGATGGACCACACCGTGCGGTCGGGGTCGCCCGCCTTGGCGCCGAGCGCCGCGGGAACGGAGAAGCCCATGGTGCCCAGGCCGCCGGAGTTGACGAAGGATCCGGGGCGCTCGTAGTCGATGAACTGGGCGGCCCACATCTGGTGCTGGCCGACGCCCGCGACGTAGGTGGCCTCCGGTCCGACGACCTTGCCCAGGCGCTCGATGACGGCCTGCGGGGACAGGCTGCCGTCCTCGGGCTCCTCGTAGCCCTTGGGATAGGTGGTGCGCAGGCGGTCGAGCTGCTGCCACCAGCCCCCGTAGTCGCCCTGGCGCCCCTTCTCCTGGTCGGCGCGCACGGCCACGACCAGGTCGGCGAGGACCTCGCGGCAGTCGCCGACGATGGGCACGTCGGCATGGCGGTTCTTGGAGATCTCGGCGGGGTCGATGTCGGCGTGGACGATCTTGGCCTCGGAGGCGAAGCTGTCCAGGCGGCCGGTGACGCGGTCGTCGAAGCGGGCTCCCAGGGCGACGATGAGATCGGCCTTCTGCAGGGCGCCGACCGCGGCGACGTCGCCGTGCATGCCCGGCATGCCCACGAACTGCGGGTGGCTGTCGGGGAAGACGCCGCGGGCCATCAGGGTGGTGACCACGGGGACGCCGGTGAGCTCGGCCAGGACGCGCAGCTCGGCGGAGGCGCCGGCGCGCAGGACGCCGCCGCCGACGTAGAGGACGGGGCGCCGGGCCTCGGCGATCATGCGGGCGGCCTCGCGGACCTGCTTGCCGTGGGGCTTGGTGACCGGGCGGTAGCCGGGCAGGTCGAGGCGCTCGGGCCAGACGAAGTCGGCGGAGGCCTGCAGGGCGTCCTTGGAGATGTCGACCAGGACGGGCCCGGGACGGCCGCTGGAGGCGATGTGGAATGCCTCGGCGATGGTGCGCGGGATGTCGTGGACGTCCTTGACCAGGAAGTTGTGCTTGGTGATCGGCATGGTGATGCCGCAGATGTCGGCTTCCTGGAAGGCGTCGGTGCCGATCATCGGGGAGGCGACCTGACCGGTGATGGCGACCATCGGGACCGAGTCCATGTGCGCGTCGGCGAGGGGGGTGACCAGGTTGGTGGCCCCGGGCCCGCTGGTGGCCATGCACACGCCGGGGCGGCCCGTGGCGTAGGCGTAGCCCTCCGCGGCGTGACCGGCCCCCTGCTCGTGGCGCATGAGGATGTGGCGCACCTTGGCCGAGTCGTAGAGCGGGTCGTAGGCCGGGAGGATGGCGCCGCCGGGAATCCCGAAGACAGTGTCTACGCCGACCTGCTCCAGCGACCTGATCAGCGATTGGGCGCCGGTCATCTGCTCGGTCATCTCAAGATCCTTCAGCGAGGGTCCAGAGCGGCACGGGGGCTCTGGCTGGGTGGGTCTGATTCTGGGTCTGGCAATAAAAAAACCCCCACCGCCCGTGGCGGTTGAGGGGTGGCGCGCAGCAGAAGTAACTCAGCGGGCTGCGCGCCGACCAAGTACGAGAATCAGGGAGTTGTTCTGCACGCTCACAACATTGGCCGACCGAGGGCCCCTCCGTCAACAAGAACGTCATATTGTCTCATCATTCGAGACGCACATGTCAGGATACGACTGCACGGACAGACACGGGCAACCTTGTGAGCTGGGAGAACGCGCGCAGAGACCACCACAGCGTGTAACACACGACACAGGGCGCGTCGGCGGTGTCCACGGTGTGGAACGCCGGGCGCGCCCCAGGGCGGTAGCCGCCGTGTCAGCCGAGGAGGTCCTCGACCCGGTCGACCGCCGCCGCCCTCCGGACCCACACGTCCAGCTCGTCGAGGTCGTGCAGGCGGTGATCCGCTCGCGCGCCTGGTCCGGCACCGCGACCCCCCGGGCGTCCAGCACCCCCAGGACCGCCTCCATCCGGCCCTCCACGCGGCCCTTGGCCTCGCCCTCGCGGAGGGGACGACCGATCAGCTCGGTCCGGAACTCGTCGTCACTCAAGGACATGATGTCCTCCAGGGAACCCGGGGCGGTCGCGGACAGCGCCGCGAGCACGTAGTCAGAGGACAGCGATGACGTGGACGTATCGAGGCTCTTCAGGGCCACGGACAAGGCCTCCGGGACAGCCCTGTCGTCCGTCGGATTCGAGGCCGGGGAAAGAACGGTGAGAACGGGGTGCGCGGCCGCCACGCTCTGTCCGGTGACCGGTCCGAGCGCGTCCAGGGCGAGGGCCGTGGTCGGGGTGAGGACCAACAGCGCGATCGGGCACCTGAGCCGATGTCGGACGTCGGCCACGTAACAGGGCCGGCTGTAGGGATTCCTCGGGTCCCCCGTGCCGGTACCGGCTCGTCCTGCTTCCCATGCGGCGGAGGAGGCCGTTCGCAGACCACGGACGAGTCGGTGATCAGCTGTGGCGGAGCGGTCCTCGTCGCCTCGGAGGCGTCACAGCGCACCCTGGTGTGCTCGGGCAGGGGCTTCCCGGTGACCTCCTGGAGCGTTCGGTGGCGAACTTGGGGTCGTTGCGGATGCGATCGACCGGAAGCTCGTGTTCTTGTGAGGGCATGCCGGAAAATTAGCGGGCGTGTCTCCATCTTCGCAGGTAGAAGAAGCAACGTCCGTATATGTCGTCTCCGAGCGGATGTGCCTAGAGGCTGGCCCCGGCCTCGCCGCCGACGAGCGCCTCCACACCGCTCGCGCCCATCGGGCGGGCCACCAGGAAGCCCTGGCCGTGGTCGCAGCCCATGGCGCGCAGCTGCTCCAGCTGCTCGGGGCGCTCGATGCCCTCGGCCACCACCTGCACGCCCAGGTCGCGCCCCAGCTGGATGATCGTGTGCGTGAGCAGCGTGACCGTGTCGTCGCGGCCCAGGTCCGCCACGAACGACGGGTCGATCTTGATCGCGTCCACGCTCAGCCTGCGCAGGTGCGCCAGGGACGCGTAGCCCATCCCGTAGTCGTCGATGGCCAGCCGCACGCCCAGGTCGCGCAGCTCCCCCAGGCGCTGTACGGCCTCGCCCCCGCCGTCGAGCAGGACCTCCTCGTCGACCTCCAGCGTGAGCACCCCGGCGGACAGGCCCGTCTCGGCGAGGACGCCCTCCACGGTCTCCACGAAGCGCGGCGAGAGCACCTGCTTCACCGACAGGTTCACCGACAGGCCGATGTCCCAGTCCGAGACCCGCCACACCGCGACCTTCTCGCAGGCCTCGCGCAGGATCTGCTCGCCCAGCGGCACGATCAGCCCCGACTCCTCGGCCGCGCCGATGAACGTCTCCGGCCCCACCGTCTCGCCGTCGCGGTTCCAGCGCACCAGCGCCTCCACCGAGGTCACCCGGGAGCTGCCCAGGTCCACGACCGGCTGGTACTCCAGGAAGAAGTCGCCGTCGGCCAGCGCCTGGCGCAGCTGTATCTGCAGCTCCAGGCGCGAGACGACGGTGTCGTGCATGTGCGCGGCGTAGACCTCCACGTGGCCGGTCCCGCGCTCCTTGGCGCGGGTCATCGCCACGTCGGCGTTGCGCAGCAGCTCACCGCTGTCGGCGGACGGCTCGGCGAAGGCCACGCCGATGCTGGCGGTCAGCAGGATCTCCCGGTCGGCGACCTGGAAGGGCTCGGAGGCGATCACCCTCCCCAGGCGCTCGGCCAGGTCCACCACCCGCTGGGCCTTGGGCACGTCCTCGATGAGGACCGCGAACTCGTCGCCGCCCCAGCGCGCCAGGGTCGCGTGGGACTCCACCTCGCCGCGCAGCCTGCGGGCCGCCTGGCCGAGCAGGTGGTCGCCGCGCACGTGCCCGGCGGAGTCGTTGACCGCCGTGAACCCGTCCAGGTCCAGGAAGATCACCGCGACGTCCCCGGTGGCCTCCTCGCTCATCGCACGGTGCGCCAGCACGTCGCTGGCCCGCTCCTCCAGGTAGGCCCGGTTGGGCAGCCCGGTCACACCGTCGTGGAAGGTCAGGTGCTCCACCTCGTCCTGCAGCGCCACCTGCGCGCTGATGTCGCGTGTGGTCACCAGCAGCCGGTCGGGCTCGCCCGGCTGCTCGTACAGCGAGATCGTCGACTCGGTGTGCCTCCAGGTCCCGTCGGCCGCCCGGACCCGCAGCCGCATGTGCACGCCCTGGGTGCCGCGCTCGGCGAACAGGTCCTCGACCGCCCTGGTACGGCCCAGGTCCTCGGGGTGGATGAGCGTGCTGACGGGCGCGGCGAGCACGTCCTCCAGCCGGTAGCCGAAGGCCTCGGCCGTGCCCGGACTGACGTAGTTCACGGCCCCGTCCCTGTCCAGGACGAGGATGACGTCGCCGCTGTTGCGCGCCAACTCGTGGAAGTGCCCCTCGCGGTTGCGCACCATCCGGGACAGGGTGGCGTTCTCCTCCAACAGGCCCACCATGCGCACCAGCAGCACCACGACGGCGGTGCCCGCGGCCAGTGGCAGCACCGGCGCCACCCCGGGCAGGCGGACCCCGGCCACGGTGAGCACCACGGCGGCGACGAACACCGCTCCGATCGCGGCGAACTCGGGCGCGAACCGGTACAGGCCCCGCCCGGTGATGCGGCGCGGCTCCGTCCCGGGACGGTGCCCCACCAGCCAGGGCAGGGCGCCCAGAAGGGCGAAGCCCAGGAACTTCACCGGGTGCTCGATCCCCCCGGCCACGGGCGGGCCGACCAGCCGGGTGAGCGCGCCGAGCACGTCCGAGGCGGCGATGACGAGGAGCGCCCCGATCGCCACCAGCACCGCGCGCCGCGTGCTGTGCGGCGACATGAACACCAGCGGCACGAGCAGGCACAGCACGACGATGTCGGCGACCGGGTAGACCAGCGCGAAGCCGAGGAACCCCGCACCCTCGCCCAGCTCCCGGTAGAGCGGGGAGAACAGCAGCAGCCACACCATGGAGAACACCGCGGCGGCGCACACGTAGCTGTCGGTGACGTGCCGCACCGCGGTCCGGACCCCGCCCGGCCAGGGGGCGAACCGGGTGAAGCCGACCACGAAGAGTGGCAGGGCGGCCAGGGAGAAAAGGTCACCGAGGGTGAGCGAAAGGACCGAGCCTGAGCTGAACAGGCGGATCAGAGCGTGAGTGAGACCACCCGCGCACCAGGCGAGCGCGGCGAAGCCGAGGTGCCGCAGGGCCGCGGCACCGTCCGCGCCGTCGGCGCGCGCGTCCTGGTCGGCACCGGTGGCCGCCCAGCGGCGCGAGGCGTAGAGCAGGGACAGCCCGGCGGCCCCGGCGGCGGCGGACGTCGGCCACTCCCCGAGTTCGGCGGTCACGCTGCTCTCCCCCACGGGGATGAGCGTCCCCGCGACGTAGAGCAGGAACAAGGCGCCCAGGACGACGGCCCACAGGCGGCGTGTCCGGGTTCCCATCACCGACCTCCCAGTGGGCGTGCCGTGGCTGACGCGGCGACCGGCCGCCATCACGCTCTCTCCTCGGACATGGAGCACCCACCTCGCGTTATTCGAGTCCGGGCGCGGCACAGCACCCGGCACCGCATCTCGCCCAGGGTCTCGCGGGACTGGGACGAGCTGGTGGCGGGAACGGTCCGAGGGACCGTACACGCCCCCGTGCGTCGCAACCCTACGCAACCAAGGTCACACAGCGATTGAGGCCCGGATGAGAGATGACGACGAAATCCTCACCCAGAGTGATGGTTCTCCGTGGCACGTGCGCGGTCCGCCCGGCGCGGCGCGGCGTCGGGACCGCCCCCGGCAGGGCCCGCCGCCCACCCGTCGTCCCTCGACGGGAGGCAAGGACCATACCGCGGAGACGGGCCGTCCGCTGACGGGGAGAGGGCCCTCGGGAGCGGGCCCCGTCCCCGGGACGGGCGGGTCAGCCCGCGCTGAGCCTCTCCAGGATGAGCTCGCGGGCACGGCCCGCGTCGGCCTGGCCCCGGGTCGCCTTCATGACGGCGCCCACCAGGGCGCCGGCCGCGGCGACCTTGCCGCCGCGCACCTTGTCGGCGGCGTCGGGGTTGTTCTTGATGGCCTCGTCCACGGCCGCGCCGAGCGCGCCGTCGTCGCTGACCACCTTCAGGCCCCGGGCCTCGACCACGGCGTCGGGCTCGCCCTCACCGGCCAGCACGCCCTCCACCACCTGGCGGGCGAGCTTGTTGGTGAGGGTGCCCTCGGCGACCAGGGCGATGATCCGGGCGACCTGGGCCGGGGTGATGGGCAGGGCGTCCAGCCCCACCTCCTGCTCGGTGGCGCGGCGGGACAGCTCGTTCAGCCACAGCTTGCGGGCCTCCGCCGACGGGGCGCCCTCGGCCACGGTCGCCTCCACCAGGTCGATGGCGTCGGCGTTGACCAGGTCGCGCAGCTCGGTGTCGGTGAGGTCCCACTCGGAGCGGACCCGGGCGCGCTTGGCGGCGGGCAGCTCGGGCAGCGTGGCGCGCAGCTCCTCCACCCACTCGTCGGAGGGGGCGACGGGGACCAGGTCGGGGTCCGGGAAGTACCGGTAGTCCTGCGCCTCCTCCTTGGAGCGGCCGGAGACGCTGCGGCCGGTGTTCTCCTGGAAGTGGCGGGTCTCCTGCACGACCCTCCGCCCGGCGTCGAGCACACCGGCCTGGCGCTCGATCTCCGAGCGCACGGCCCGCTCGACCGAGCGCAGCGAGTTGACGTTCTTGGTCTCGCTGCGGGTGCCCCACCCGGCGGCACCGCGCTCGTTGATCGAGACGTTGACGTCGCAGCGCATGGAGCCCTCCTCCATGCGCACGTCGGAGATGCCCAGGGAGCGGACCAGGTCGCGCAGCTCGGCGGCGTAGGCACGGGCGACCAGGGGCGCCAGCTCGCCGGTGCCGGTGATGGGCTTGGTGACGATCTCCAGCAGCGGGATACCCGCGCGGTTGTAGTCGACGATGGAGTAGTCGGCACCGTGGATACGGCCGGTGGCCCCGCCCACGTGCGAGGTCTTGCCGGTGTCCTCCTCCATGTGGACGCGCTCGATCTCCACGCGGAACTCGCGCAGGCCGTCGGGGGTGTCGACGGTGACGTCGAGGTGGCCGTCGACGCAGATCGGCTCGTCGTACTGGGAGATCTGGTAGTTCTTCGGCATGTCCGGATAGAAGTAGTTCTTCCGGGCGAACCGGCCCCAGGGGGCGATCGAGCAGTTCAGCGCCAGACCCAGGCGGATGGCGCCCTCGACCGCCTTCTCGTTGACGACCGGCAGCGAGCCGGGCAGCGCCAGGCAGACCGGGCACACCTGCGTGTTGGGATCGGCCCCGAACTCGGTGGGGCAGGCGCAGAACATCTTGGAGGCGGTACCCAGTTCGATGTGGGTCTCCAGGCCGAGCACCGGCTCGTACTTGGCCAGCGCCTGCTCGTAGGCCACCGGCACAGGAGCACTGTTGGTGGCAGGGCTAGGAGTTACCGCGTGGGCCATCGCCGCAAACCCGTTTCCGTAGAGGACATACCTTCCAGCTCAGCCTACCGAGCGCGCGGGGGTGGAGCGCCCGGGGCCAGGACACGGAAGGGTTAACGGACATCACGGCCAGTACACGATTGGGCCGCTGTCGAGGGAAGAACCGGGGTCCGGGAGCGCCTGGCCGTTAGCCTGGGTGCTCCAAGCAAGACGATCTCGCCGGTCGGCCCGTATAAGGGCCACCGCCCTCGCACAGGAGCGCAAGAGCATGTCCGGCATCCTGCGTCGATGCGCCGCGCTGCTTTCCTCCGCCGCCCTGGTCGGCACCCTGGTTGGCGTTCCCGCGGCGAGTGCCGACGACTTCTCACGTGTGGACCGCGACCCGGTCGCGGGCGCGGTCCTCGTCCTCGCCGACGGGCGGGAGGCCGACACCGCGCTGTTCAGCCTGCGCGTGGGCGCCCAGAACTCGGTACCGGCCTACACGGCCGCCTCCGACGGGGAGATGCTTCCGCACGCCGCCTACGTGGAGTCGACATGGTCTGACAGTCCGCAGTGGACCGAAACCCCCCAGAAAACGGACCCCCCCGACCGCGCGAACTGGATCGTCTCCCACTCCTATCCGTCGGTCGACCTGCCCGCCCTGGCGGAGAGGGCGGGCCTGCCCCAGCTGGACGAGCAGCAGGCGATCGCGGGCACCCAGGCCGCCCTGTGGCACGTGCTGGACGGGGCGGAGCCGGACCGTGAGGCCAACGACGCCGCGGTCGTCGCCCTGTACGACCACCTGGTCGAGGGCAGCACGTCGGCGTCCGACACCACCGCCTCCCGGTCCCTGGACGTGACCCCGGAGCACCTGGAGGCGGTCGCCCCCGAGGCTCCCCTGGGTCCGCTGACCGTGCACAGCTCCGGGGCGGACCCGGTGGAGGTGTCGGTGCGCGGCGCCCCGGTGTCGTGGCTGGTCGACGGGGACGGCGAGCAGGTGACCCGGATCCTCGACGGCGAGGAGGTCTTCCTGGAGGTGGACCCGTCGTCGGCTCCGGCCGGGGTGGCGACACTGCACGTGCGCGGCCAGGACGTGCCGCTTCCGCAGGGACGCCTGTTCACCGGGCGGGACGGCGTGCGCACCCGGCCGCTGGTGACCGCGGAGGCGGGCACGGCGACGAGTTCGGCCACCGCGACCTTCACCTGGCACCCCGAGCAGAGCGGGGAGCCGGGCACCGGGGAGACCTCGGACCCCGCCGCGGAGGCGGAGGAGCCGCCCGTGCTCGGCGAGGCCGAGCAGGAGTCCGCTCCCGAGGAGGAGCGGCAGCAGGAACCCCCGGCGGCGGAGGACCGAATCCCGGAGGACGGCCTGGCCCACACGGGCACCTGGTTGTCGGGGCTGCTGGTCATCGCTGGCGCCCTGGTGGTATCCGGCCTGATCATCCTGCTTCTGGGCCGCAGGCGACGCGACTGAGTGCGGGCGGGGACGCGCGAGCCCGCATTTGGTTGCGTGACGTACGGCCATAATCTGGCCTATCCGCACAGAATTTTTTCCCTGGCCGTATTGGGTCACATTTTCCGCGAACCGGGTTGGAAGTAGCCAAGGGGATCGCTAGTATCAGGCGGGCGTTGGCACACCACGGCAAGTGCGGCCAGTTCCCGCATCACAGAGCCCACACCGGACGACCGCGCCACCCCACATGGCGCCACGCCCCCGAACCCGACGTGGTGACTCCCCGGAACTGACGAACGCAGAAAGCGGCACACGTTTCCCAGTCGCCGCCGTGCTGTGGCCATCGCTTCCGCCCTCTCGGCTTCTCGCAGTCCTGTGGGCGGACGCCTCTATCCGGTTACCTCTAGAACACACCGGGACATGATTTGAGTATCTCCTCCCTCCCCCGCACCGTCGGGCGCAGCGGCCTCGCCGCCTCCGCCGCCGCGTTCCTGGCCTTCGGCCTGGCCGCCGCCCCCGCGGCCGCCGAACCGGAGACCCACGACGGCTCCGCCCGTGCCCAGTACATCGGCAACGCCGAGAGCGGTTCATCCGTCGAAATGGACGGCAAGGGCGTCGGAACGACCCTCTTCAACCTGAAGCTCGAAGACGGCACCGTCCTGACGACGTACTGCATCGACCTCGAGACCGGCATCAGGACCGATGCCTGGTACCGCGAGGACGACTGGTCCACCTATCCGGGCAAGGGCGAGTTCGCCGAGCCCGCCAAGGTGCGCTGGATCCTCCAGAACAGCTATCCCGAGCTCAGCGCCGCGGAACTGGCCGCGGCCGCCGGGGTGGACAACCGCCGCTTCGGCGACAAGCAGGCCCTCGCCGCGACCCAGGCCGCCATCTGGCACTTCAGCAACGGCGCCAAGCTGACCTCCGATGGATCCAAGGGGGTCAAGGAGGTCTACGACTACCTCGTCGGTGCGGCCAAGGACGTCAAGCAGCCCGCTCCCTCCCTGAGCATCACTCCGGGCGAGGCTTCCGGCACGGCCGGGGAGACCGTCGGTGAGTTCCTCATCGAGACCAACGGCAGTAACATCCCGGTGGCACTGGAGGCCCCCCCGGGCGTCACGCTGGTCGACCTGGAGAGCGGCGAACCCGTCGACGCGGTCGACGACGGTGACACCGTCGGCTTCTCCGTCCCCGAGGACGCCGAGGCGGGCCAGGCGAGCTTCTCCCTGGAGACCAGCGCGACCGTCGAGACCGGTCGTCTGTTCAGGGGTGAGTCGGACAAGGCCGAGACCCAGACGCTGATCACCGCCGAGGACAGCGAGGCCACCGTGTCCGCGTCCGCGTCCGCCTCCTGGACCGAGGGCGAGGTCACCCCGCCTGAGTCCCCCGAGCCGAACGACGAGCCGAGTGAGCCCGAGTCCCCCGAGCCGACCGAGCCGGAGTCCCCGAAGCCGACCGAGCCCGAGGAGCCCAGCGACAAGCCCTCCGAGCCCGCCGACGACCAGAACGAGCCCACCCTGCCCGTGACCGGCGGCGCGCTCGCCGGCCTGGTCGCCGCCGGTGTGGCCGCACTGGGCGCCGGTGGCGGCGCCATCTACCTCAGCCGCAAGCGCAAGGCCGCCGGCTCCGAGGACCTGGAGGGCTGACACCCTCCCGACCGCCTCACCGCGGTAGCGCGGTAGCGCCTGAGGGCCCGCCCCCGTGGAAGACCACGGGGACGGGCCCTTCGCCGTTCCCGGAGGCGGCGCGGTCGCTTCCGGAGACGGCGGTGGTCTTCCGGTGTCGTCGCGGCGTTACAGCGCGCTGAGGGCGATGACCGAGACCAGGGCGTTGTTGCAGCAGTGCAGCACGATCGAGGGGACGATGGACTCGTACCGGCGGTGCAGCCACCCCAGCCAGAGGCCCAGGACCAGGGTGTAGGGCATCAGCAGGGGAGCCACGTGGACGAGGGAGAAGACCAGGGCCGAGAGCGCGACCGCCGCCCACGGGGCCACGCGGCGGGACAGGGCACCGTGCAGCATGCCGCGGAAGACGATCTCCTCCAGGAGGGGGAAGAGCACCGCCGTACCGAGGACGATGGTGAGGCCCGCGGGGAGCGGCAGGTCCGCCACCAGGCCGGAGGACGCGGAGGGCGCGGAGTCCCCGGTGTCCTCCACACCCAGCAGGGAGGCCGCCCCGAGTGTGATCCCCGTGGAGAGCGCCGCGGACAGGATGGCCAGCGGAATCCACAGAACGAGGCCGACGGGGACGCGGTTCGGCTTCGCGAGACCCACGTCCTTCGGAGTCAGGCGGGGTCCACGGCGCATGAGGAGAGCGTGGCCCGCGGCGCAGGCCACCAGCGGGGTGAGCAGTACGAGGGGGCCGACCGCCAGGGCGACCCGGGCCGTCGGAGACCAGTCCGCAGCGGTGAGTGTGGTCGCCAGCAGTCCCAGACCGAGCAGCAGCGCCCCGGACCCGAGTGTGACCGCGCCGAGGAGGGCCGTGTCCCGCAGACGCACCCGGGTGCCCAGCAGCGGGACGGCGCGACCCTTGGAACGCTCGGGGTGCGTGGGAGGCGCGTCGCCTGTGGGGTGCGTGTCACCTGTGGGCGTGGGCTGGTCTCGGCTGTCGGCGTCTGGGGCGCGCACGTGTGTGTTCACTTCTCCTTTGCAGCAAAAGCGCCAATAGGTCACTTATTAGCACAATCTCCCCATAACACCCACAGACGATGGCGTTATCCGCCGAGCCGTCGGCGCGGGGCCGCAGGGTCGAAGGAGCAAGAAGGGTGGCGCACCGAGAGGTCGAGGGGATCGGGGTGCCGAAGCGGGGACCGTGGGGCCGAAGGGCCGAGAGGACCGGGGCGTCAAGGGGCGGGGGCGTGGGGTGGCCGGGGCCGCGGGGTGGAGAGCCGGGCCGCTGCCGGCCCGGGCAGGTGACGGGTGCCGGGTCCACGGACACGTGGGAGGCCGGAGGGCGTGGGGTGTGCCCTTGACGTTCTCCGAGAATTCACACTGCCCGGGAAAGGGAGTGCACCGTGCTGCGAGCGGCCGTTTCGAAAGGCCGGGCGGGTGAGGGCAGCACGAGGCCGAGGATCCCTGGGATCCCCCCGTTAACCACGTTAGACCTGCACGAATAGCCGCCACCAGATCGGCTCTGCGCCTGTGGACAACCTGGAACGGGGACTCGGCGTCTTCTGTGTGGGCTCCCTTCAGCCCCACCGAACACGGCAGAGCGGTCCCGTTGACGTGAGGTTGGAGGGGATGAGGCTCATCGCTAATATCGGACAGGCGATACCAGCCTTCCGTTGTGGCCCGCATCTATTTCCTCCCCGAAACCGACCGCTCCGGAGAGGCACACGCCCGGCCGGGTGCTTCCCCCGCTCCCCACTCCACCGTGGCTCTCCGCGTACCGCTGTTGACCCGGCCACCCGACGAGTCGACCGCCATCGGCCCGACGCCCGTCACACCCGGAATCCGGGACGGGCGGACGATCCGGTAGGCACACTGAGACCACCACAGGAAAGACGTGACGCACGTGTCCCTCCCCCGTTCCACCGGGCGCGCGACCCTCGCCGCCTCCGCCGCAGCCTTCCTCGCCTTCGGGCTCGCGGCCCCCGCCGCCGCCGACCCCGTGGAGACCTACGAGGGCGCGGTCCGCGCCCAGTACGTGGACCACGCACAGGACGGTCACCTCGTGACCATGCAAGGTGTCGAGGACTCCATCGGTACCAGCACGTTCAACCTGCGTCTGGAGAACGGCGACGTCCTCACGACCTACTGCATCGACTTCAGCACCGACATCCGTGCCGACGCCTGGTACCTCGAGGACCAGTGGGCCACCTACCCCGGCAAGGGCGACTTCGCCGAGCCCGGCAAGGTCCACTGGATCCTCCAGAACAGCTACCCGAGTGTCAGCGCCGCCGATCTCGCTTCCGCTGCCAGAACCGCGCGGCTGACCGAGGCCGAGGCCCTGACCGCGACGCAGGCCGCGATCTGGCACTTCAGCAACGGCATGGAGCTGTCCCGGGTCACCGCGAACAAGGAGGTCGACAGCAGGGTCGACTCCGGTGCCGTGACCAAGGTCTACCGCTACCTCGTGGACAACGCGCAGGAACTGCCCCAGGAGCCGGAGCCCACGCTCAGCATCACGCCGCACGAGGCCTCGGGCAAGGCCGGGGAGACCGTCGGTGAGTTCCTCATCGAGACCAGCGACGAGGACGGTATCGAGGTCAGCCCCGAGATCGCCGAGGGCATCGGGGTCGAACTGGTCGACATCGAGAGCGGCGAACCCGTCACCACGGTCAACAACGGAGACGTCGTGGGCTTCTCCGTCCCGGCCGGTGCCGAGGCGGGCCAGGCCGGCTTCTCCCTGGAGACCAGCGCCACCGTACGGTCCGGCCGTCTCTTCAAGGGCGAGGAGGAGCACCAGCCGACCCAGACGCTGATCACCGCCGAGGACAGCGAGGTCACCGTGACCGCGTCCGCCTCCGCCTCCTGGACCGGTGACGAGACCACGCCTCCCACCGACGAGCCCAGTGACGAGCCGAGCGAGCCCGAGTCCCCCGAGCCGACCGAGCCGGAGTCCCCGAAGCCGACCGAGCCCGAGGAGCCCAGCGACAAGCCCTCCGAGCCCGCCGACGACCAGAACGAGCCCACCCTGCCCGTGACCGGCGGCGCGCTCGCCGGCCTGGTCGCCGCCGGTGTGGCCGCACTGGGTGCCGGTGGCGGCGCCATCTACCTCAGCCGCAAGCGCAAGGCCGCCGGCTCCGAGGACCTGGAGGGCTGACACCCTCCCGGCCGCCTCACCGCAGTAGTGCGGTAGCGCGGTAGCGCCTGAGGGCCCGCCCCCGTGGAAGACCACGGGGACGGGCCCTTCGCCGTCGTTTCCCACCAGACACCCATGCACCTGCGGGGGTGGCTCGCCGCTGGATGCTCTAACCACGCCTCCTGGGGCGGGCCACCACCGGATTCTGCACGGTTGCATGGTGGCGCGTTACTGGGCGCTCTTCGTGAACCCCGTTGGGGCTACTCATCAGCCCGGGCTCTACGGGTGCCTGGTTTCTGACACCGGTCCCTCTACCGACCGGTGCCTGGTTGCTCCTCAGCCCGGGCCCTACGGGTGCCTGGTTGCTGACGCCGGTCCGCTCCCCAGCGTGCGTGTCCCGTGCGGTGTGCGGTCACCGCTGGGGGGCTTGCCGGTGACCGGTGTGCCCGCAGTCGTGCACCCCCCTCTGCGCATGGTGCAGGGCACGCTCCCGGGAGCGCTCTCCCGCGCGTGGTCGAGGGGCCCATGAGCGAACGCGCGGCTTCTTCGTGGTCCTGGGGTGAGCGGGGCCAGGGATCTCCCTCGGTTGAGTTCGCCAGACGAACTCGCCCATCGGTCGGTCCCACCCCCACTCCCGTCCGCTTCCGCCAGAACGCCCCACTCCCTCCACCCCCAAGGGCGGGCCACCGCTTCCGGCTCACCCAACCCCCTCGGGCGAAGCACCACTGTGAGCCCTACCCCCACCCCAGGGGCGGGCCACCGCCTTCGGCTTCCCAACCCCCCGGAGTGGGCCACCACCCTTGGTTACCCGAACATCAGGGACGGGGTACCGCAGTCAGTTCTACGGGGCATGTGCGGGCCCTCCGGACAGGGCCCGGACACACCGGTGCCCGCCGCCCCCCGGCGGGGCGACGGGCACTCACACTCCTACTCGGTGACCGCGTAGGGGCTGCGGACCAGCAGGGCACCGTCGCGCTCGTCCAGTGCGCGCTCGACCGCGGCCGCGACCCGGTAGGTGCGGTCGTCGGCCAGGGCCGGGGCCATGATCTGGAAGCCGACGGGCAGGCCGTCCTCCGGGGCCAGGCCGCACGGCACCGACAGCGACGCGTTCCCGGCCAGGTTGGACGGGATCGTGCACAGGTCGGCCAGGTACATGGCCATCGGGTCCTCGGAGCGCTCCCCGATCGGGAAGGCCGTGGTCGGCGTGGTCGGCGAGACCAGCACGTCCACGTTCTCGAACGCGGCGTCGAAGTCGCGCTTGATCAGCGTGCGCACCTGCTGGGCGCTGCCGTAGTAGGCGTCGTAGTAGCCGCTCGACAGGGCGTAGGTGCCCAGCATGATGCGGCGCTTGACCTCGGGGCCGAAACCCTGGGCGCGGGTCAGCGACATGACCTCCTCCGCGCTGCGCGTGCCGTCGTCGCCCACCCGCAGGCCGTAGCGCATGGCGTCGAAGCGGGCCAGGTTGGACGAGCACTCGCTGGGCGCGATGAGGTAGTACGCCGACAGGGCCGCGTCGAAGCTCGGGCAGGACAGCTCGACGATCTTCGCGCCGAGGGACTCCAGCAGCTCCAGGGTCTCGTGGAAGCGCTGGCGCACACCCGGCTGGAAGCCGTCGCTGTCCAGCTCCTTGACCACGCCCACGCGCAGGCCGTTGATGTCGCCCGTGCGGGCGGCGTCCACGACCGGCGGGACCGGGGCGTCGATGGAGGTGGAGTCGCGCGGGTCGTGCCCGGAGAAGGCCTCGTGCAGCAGGGCGGCGTCGAGCACGTTGCGCGCGAACGGGCCGGGGGTGTCCAGGGAGGAGGCGAAGGCGATCATCCCGAAGCGGGAGGCGCCGCCGTAGGTGGGCTTGGCGCCGACCAGGCCGCACACGGCGGCGGGCTGGCGGATGGAACCGCCGGTGTCGGTGCCGGTGGCCAGGGGCGCCTCGAACGCGGCCACGGCCGCGGAGGAGCCGCCGGAGGAGCCGCCCGGGATGCGGTCGGTGTCCCACGGGTTGCGGGTGACCTGGTAGGCGGAGTTCTCCGTGGAGGAGCCCATGGCGAACTCGTCCATGTTGGTCTTGCCCAGGAGCACCAGCCCGGCCTCGCGCAGGCGCGCGGTGACGGTGGCGTCGTAGGGCGGCTGCCAGCCCTCCAGGATCTTGGAGGCGGCGGTGGTGGGCATGTCCTTGGTGGTGAACACGTCCTTGTGGGCGACCGGCACGCCGGCGAGCGGGCCCAGTTCCTCACCGGCGGCGCGGCGGGCGTCCACCGCGCGGGCCTGCTCCAGGGCGGTCTCGCGGCGCACGTGCAGGAAGGCGTTGATCTCGCCGTCCACGGCCTCGATCCGGTCCAGGTAGGCGGTGGTGGCCTCCTCCGAGGAGACCGCGCCCTCCTTGATGGCCTCGCCGAGCCGGGCGGCGGTCATGCTGACGACGTCGCTCACCTTCACTCCTCCTCCCCGAGGATCCGCGGGACCCGGAAGCGCTGGTCCTCCACCGCCGGAGCACCGGCCAGGGCCTGGTCGGGGGCGAGGCCGGGCCGGGCCTCGTCGGGGCGGTAGACGTTGGTCAGCGGCAGGGCGTGCGAGCTGGGCGGGATGTCGCCCTGGGCGACCTCCTGCACCTTGGCCACGGCGGTGAGGATGTCACCGAGCTGGGCGGCGAGCGTGTCGAGCTCGCTCTCGTCGAGCGCCAGCCGCGACAACCGGGCGAGGTGTGCGACCTCATCGCGGGTGATGGCGGTCATGAATGCGAACCGTTTCTTCGGCGGAAGGACTATCGGCACCAATCCTATGGCTCCGGGGCCGGTCCCGGTGCCGGTCGGTGACGGGTCAGACCCGGGTGCCGGCCGCGGTACCGCCGTCGCGGGCGGCGACCCAGTCGGCGACCTCCCGCGCGTCCAGCGGCCGCGAGAAGTAGTGGCCCTGGGCGGCGTGGCAGCCGGTGTCGCGGGCGGCGCGGACGAGCTCGGCGCTCTGCACCCCCTCGGCGGTGGCGCGCATGCCCAGCGCCTTGACCAGGGCGATGGCGGCGCGGACGACGGTGTGGCCGTTGTCGGACCGGTCGACCAGGCGCGCGGTGAAGGACTCGTGGATCTTGACCTCGTCCAGGGGCAGGCCGGCGAGCTGGGCGAGGGTGAAGTGGCCGGTGCCGAAGTCGTCCAGGGACAGGCCGACGCCGAGGTCGCGGAGCCGGTGGACGGCCTCGGTGGCGGCGTCGGGTTCGGTGATCAGGGCGTGTTCGCCGACCTCCAGGACGAGCCGGCCGGGTTCCACGCCGTGTTCGCGCAGGGCCGCGGCGACGGTGCCGGGCAGTTCGGGGTCCAGGAGTTCGCGCACGCCGAGGTTGACGGCGACGGGCAGGGTCATGCCCTCGTCGCTCCACAGGGCGGCGTGGGCCAGGGTGATGTCCAGGACCTGGGCGGTGAAGGCGCGGAACAGGTTGGACTGCTCCACGACCGGCATGAACTCGTCGGGGGTGAGCAGGCCGCGGCTGGGGTGGCGCCAGCGGGCGAGGGCCTCCAGGCCGATGGGGCGCTCGTCGTCCAGGCCGACCTTGGGCTGGTAGTGCATCTCCAGGGCGCCCTCGGACAGGCCCCGGCGCAGTTCGCTGTACAGGCTCAGCCGGGCGGTGGAGTTGCGGTCCTTGCCGGGATCGTAGGACTCCACGCCGGTGCGGTCGGCCTTGGCGACGTACATGGCCACGTCGGCGCGCTGCATGAGGAGCGCGAAGTCGGGTGCGTCGTGGGGGAAGAGCGCGATGCCGATGCTGGCCTGCAGGTCGAACTCCATGCCGTCCATGCGGACGGGTTCGGTGAGGGCGCCCCTGAGGCGGGAGGCGACCTCCTGTGCGGCGGCGGCGCCGCGGATCTGGGGCAGCAGGACGGCGAACTCGTCGCCGCCGAGCCGGGCCACGAGGTCGCCGGGGCGGACGCTGTGGGTGAGCCTGCGGGCGACGGTCTGCAGGAGGCGGTCGCCGATGGGGTGGCCCAGTGTGTCGTTGACCTCCTTGAACCGGTCCAGGTCGAGCAGGAGCAGGCCGACACCGTCACCGCGCTGCCGGGCGTGGGAGATCTCCTGGCGGGCCCGGACCGTGAGGAGTTTGCGGTTGGCCAGCGCGGTGAGCTCGTCGTGGTTGGCCTGGTGGTCGCGTTTGACCGACAGCAGGGCGCTCGTGTAGAGCGCGCCGAGGGGAAGGGCGAACAGCGGGACGTAGAGCACCGAGTGGTTCATGGCCACGACCACGAGCGGGGCGAGGCTGAGCATGACCCCGTTGATGTAGGTCTGCTGGCCCAGCCCCCTGGACATGGTCTGCCGGAGGGGAACGCGCTCGTGCATGGCCACGGCGCACAGGACCAGCACGCGGTTGGTCACGAAGTAGGCGGTTCCGGCCAGGGCGACGGCGAGGAGCTCCCCCGCGGCGGGGAACCGGGCGCCCTGGACGAGCACGGGCACCAGGAGGCGCAGGACGGCGTCGGCGACGCCGAGGGAGAGGGTGTACTGGGCGGCGTTGAACGCGGCGCGGTGGGAGGCGTTGCCGCGCGCGAACCCGGCGACCAGGGTGGCCACGACCTGGATGAGGGCGGCCACGGGCAGCCCGTACTGGATGACGAGCGCGAAGGAGAAGGGCAGGGAGGTGGGCACGCCGTTGCCGGGCGGCTGCCCGGGGATGGAGACGGGCCGCAGTTCGCCGAGGACGATCATGCACAGCAGGACCCAGATGAGCGGCTGGATGGCGAGCGTGCGCAGGTCGTCCACGGACAGGCCGAGGGCGGAGAGCGCGAGCAGTCCCGCCCCGGCGGCCGTGGTGCCCAGCATGTACAGCCACAGCGGCGTTCCGACCCGTGGGCCGATGTCCCTCGTGCTGATCGGATCCTTCATGCCTGGTCCTCGTGAGGGGGCCGCGGAGCGGGGTCGCCGGCGGCACCGTCGCTCCTGATTGTTCGAAGTGTCCGGAACCCGGCCACCCCTCATGACCGAATCCTGGTTCTGGATGCGCCCACATCCAGGCCTACTACGTCCACCTTACGCGGTTTCGTCACCAAGTGTCGCGCAGCAGGGACTATCAGTTAACCAGGACGAAGACTGTGAGGGATGAGGAAGCGCCGAAAAGGGACCCAGACCCGGCACGTCCGCAGACCCGGCACGGTCGGGGTTCCGCTCACAGGCGAGGGGTGTCGGTCAGCTCTCCCAGGGGTGGACGTCCGGGCCGGTCAGCGCCGCGCATGAGCCGGAGGAGCTCCGCCCATCCGGTTCCCGTCCGGAAACGGGAGGTCCCGCCGGGCCACGGGTGCCTCCCGGGCCGACGGCGGGCCGGTACCGCCGTGGCCCTGGGCCCCGGCGGTGCCGGCCCCCGTCCTCGTTGTCCCTGTCGCGCTTGGGGGACCGCCGGTTCCGGCCCCCTCAGCCGTACTTCCGCCGGGTCCGGAACCGGCCTCCTCGGGCCTTCCCGGGCTCCGGACCCCTCAGGACTCGGTCTCCTCGGGCTCGGGGTTGATCCGCATGGCGGCGGCCGCGTCCGGACCGGCCTCCAGCAGCACCCGGAAGCCCTCCTCGTCCAGGACCGGCACCCCCAGCTTGACCGCCTTGTCGTACTTGGAGCCGGGGCTGTCGCCGACCACCACGAAACCGGTCTTCTTCGACACCGACGCCGTGGCCCGGCCGCCGCGCTCGGCGATCGCCTCCTTGGCGCCGTCGCGGGTGAAGCGCTCCAGGGAGCCGGTCACCACGACGGTGACCCCCTCCAGGTGGCGCGGCCGGGAGCCGTCGTCCTCGTCCTCCATGCGCACCCCGGCCGCGGCCCACTTGCGCACGATCTCGGCGTGCCAGTCCACGGAGAACCACTCGCGAATCGAGGCGGCGATGGTCGGGCCGATGCCGTCCACCGCGGCCAGCTCCTCCTCGTCGGCCTCGCGGATGGCGTCCATGGAGCGGAAGTGGCGGGCCAGGTCCTCGGCCGCACGCGGACCCACGTGCCGGATGGACAGCGCCACCAGCACCCGCCACAGCGGCTTGGACTTGGCCTCCTCCAGCTGCTCGAACAGCTTCTCGACCGTCTTCTTGGGCTCGCCCTTCTTGTTGGCGAAGAAGGACACCACCTTGGGCTCGCCGGTCTTGGGGTCGGTCTTGGGCTCGGTGGTGTCGGGGTCGAGCACGTAGGTGCGGATGGGCAGCAGCTTGTCGACGGTGAGGTCGAACAGGTCGCCCTCGTCGCGCAGCGGCGGCTCGGCGGGCTCCAGCGGCTGCGTGAGGGCGGTGGCGGCCACGTAGCCCAGAGCCTCGATGTCCAGGGCCTTGCGGCTGGCCACGAAGAACAGGCGCTCGCGCAGCTGGCCGGGGCAGGAGCGGGCGTTGGGGCAGCGCAGGTCGACGTCGCCCTCCTTCTGCTGGCCGAGCCTGGTGCCGCACTCGGGGCAGAACTCGGGCATGGTGAAGGCGCGCTCGGTGCCGTCGCGGCGGTCCACCACCGGGGCGACGATCTCGGGGATGACGTCGCCCGCCTTGCGCAGCACGACGGTGTCGCCGACGAGCACGCCCTTGCGCTCGACCTCGCGGGCGTTGTGCAGGGTGGCGAACTCGACCTCGGACCCGGCCACGACCACCGGCTCCATGACGCCGTAGGGGGTGACGCGCCCGGTGCGGCCCACGCCCACCTTGATGTCGAGCAGGCGGGTGGTGACCTCCTCGGGCGGGTACTTGTAGGCGATCGCCCAGCGCGGGACGCGGCTGGTGGAGCCCAGGCGCCGCTGGAGGGCGAAGTCGTCGACCTTGACGACGATGCCGTCGATCTCGTAGGCGGGCTCGTGGCGGTGGGCCGCGTAGTAGGAGACGTACTCGCGGACCTGGTCCATGGTGGTGACGACCTTGTAGCGGTCGCTGAGCGGCAGTCCCCACTCCCCCAGCAGCCGGTAGGCCTGCGACTGGCTGGTGAAGGCCACGTCCTCGCCGCCGTCCTTCGCCGGGGAGTAGGCGCCGACACCGTGCACGATCATCGACAGCGGCCGGGTGGCGGTGACGCGGGGGTCCTTCTGCCGCAGCGACCCGGCGGCGGCGTTGCGCGGGTTGGCGAAGGGGGTGTGCTCACCCGACGCGGTGATGCGCTCGTTGAGCCTGCCGAAGTCCTCCACCGGGAGGAAGACCTCACCGCGCACCTCCAGCAGCTCCGGGGCGGGGCGCACGCTCTCGTCCAGGCGCTCGGGGACGGCCGCGATGGTGCGCACGTTGAGGGTGATGTCGTCACCGACCCGCCCGTCGCCGCGGGTGGCGGCGCGCACGAGGCGTCCCCTCTCGTACACCAGGTCCACGGCCAGGCCATCGATCTTGAGTTCGCACAGGTAGCCGCTGACGGGCACCTCGGCGCTGGTCCGGTCGGCCCAGGCGTTGAGCTCGTCGACGTCGAAGGCGTTGCCCAGGCTCTCCATCCGCACCAGGTGCTCGACCTCGGCGAAGTCGGTGCTCAGGGGCGCGCCGACCTTCTGCGTGGGCGAGTCCTGGGTGACCAGGGCGGGGTAGGAGTCCTCGATGCCGACCAGCTCGCGCATGAGGGTGTCGTACTCGGCGTCGGAGATCACCGGTGTGCCCAGGTAGTACCGGTAGCTGTGGTCGTCCAGTTCCTGGCACAGTTCGGTGTGCCGTGCGCGTACCTCGTCGGGGATGTCGGTGGTGGTGTCGGGAGCGCTCACTCGCTGCCTTTCTGCTCTCGTGCTCGCCTGCTGCGGTCGCGGACTCCCGGCGCCTACCCGCGGGGCTCGTCCCGCAGGACCCGGGCGCCGTCGCGGGAGGCGGTCAGCGCCGCCCTCGCGTGCCCGGGCGAGGCGCCCGCGAGCCCGCACGTGGGCGTGGTGACCACCGCGCGGGAGAGCAGGTCAGGGGAGAATCCCAGCCGGTTCCACAACTCGCGAACAGGATCGACGGTAGCGGCGGGGTCGGACATTCGGGCGGTCTGCGCGGGGGTCCCGTCGTCGGTGGAGGGGACCACGCCGAGCAGGAGGCCGACCCCGGCCTCCACGGCGGTGCCGACCATCTCGTCGTGGTCGCGGGTCAGGAGCAGGGCGTTGAGGCTGAGCGCCTGCGCTCCGCTGCGCCGCAGGAGGTCGACGGGGACACCGGGGGCGCAGCAGTGCGCGGCGGGGACGGCCCCCGTCTCCGCGATCGCGGAGAAGAGGACCCGTAGGGAGGCCTCGGCCCGGACCCGGTCGACCGCGGGCAGGCGGCCGTAGCCGCTGGCGGTGGGCAGGGAGCCGAGCAGGACCGCGGGCAGGGAGGGCTCGTCGACCTGGACGAGGAGCCGGGCGCCGGGGACCCTCTTGCGCACCTCGGCCAGGTGGGCGAGGACGCCCTCCAGGTGGGACTCGGCCAGGTCGCGGCAGGCGCCGGGGTCGGAGACCAGGCGCTGGCCGCTCCGCAGTTCGATCGACGCGGCCAGGGTCCAGGGCCCGGCGACCTGCACCTTGAGGGTGCCGGTGAAGCCGTGGGCGTGCTCGGTGAGGGCGTCGAGGTCGTAGGACATGAGACTGGCCGCGCGGCCGAGGTCGCGTCCGGGGCTGTCGGCGACCCGCCATCCGCTGGGCTGGACCTCGATGGGGAACTCCACCAGGAGGCCGCCGGTGCGGCCGACCATGTCGGCGCCGACACCGCGCGCGGGCAGTTCGGGCAGGTGCGGAAGGTCGGGGAGCTCGCCGAGGACGGTGCGTACGGCCTCGTCGGGGTCCTCGCCGGGCCAGGACCCGACCCCGGTGGAGGAGGCGTCGGGCCAGGGATAGGGGTTCTGTTGGCTCACATCGCCCAAGGTTAGGGCAACGCGGGCCGGGTGGCGCGTCCGGCGGACCGCGTCGGCACGGCGTGGCGTGGCGCGGGCCGGCGCCCTTCCCCGGCCTTCACCGGTGGTCCTGGCCCCGGCGCCACTGCCGGGCGCCGGGAGTGCCGCTGGGAGCGGGGCCGGCGGGAGGAAGGGCGCACCCGCCACAGCGGCGTTCGTGGCCCACCCGTCAGCGTTGGCTCGTGGGTGCGCGGCGCGGGTGAGGACCGGCGGCGTCCTCGTCGGCGGTGCCTTTCTCTCCGGACGTGTCGGCGGTGCCCCCGGGCGCGGGGTCTGCACCCGTGGAAGAGGCCGCGGAGTCCGATGGGTCGGCGGGAGCGGCGGGGTCGGCTCCGGATCGGCGGGCGCGCAGGACCAGCAGGGCCACGGCCACCACGGCGAGCACGCCCGTGCCGAGCGCCGTCCACGGCGAGTGCAGGAACAGGGACCACCAGGTGCCCACCAGGCCGCCGATGACCACGCCCCACATGCCCGCCCAGACCAGCGAGCCGACGAGCATCGCGGCGAGGTAGCGCGGGAAGCGCATGCGCATGGCGCCCGCGGCCAGGTTGACGGCGGTCTGCACGCCGACGGTGAGGAAGCTCAGGGTGACCACGGGGGCGCCGTAGCGGTCGATGCGCCGGCGGGCGGCCTCCAGCCGGGATCCGAGTCTTCCGCCCACGCGGCTGCGGTTCACGCCGGCGCCCAGCACGCGGCCGATCCAGTAGGTGGCCTGGGCACGGCACAGGATCACGCCGAGAAGCGTGAAGTAGACGATCCAGAACGGCTGGCCGTCGAGAAATCCGAACTCCGGCATGGGCAGGCTCCCTTACCTCGCCCCGCAACTATGCTATGCCTTACCTAACCTCGGCAAGGGGTCGCGGGTGTCCGACCGGGGTGGCGATCCCCACTCCCCGGCCGCCGCGGCACGCGCGCGACCGGGCGGCGCCGGGAGGCCCCGGGAGGCCCCGGGGTGCCGGACCCGCCGGAGCGGGGCCTGGACGCCCTCATGCGGGGGCCTTCACCCTGGACGTGCTGGAGATCGTGGCCGAGCCCAGCACGGTGTCCCCCTCATAGACCACCACGGCCTGTCCCGCGGCCACACCCGTGGCGGGTTCGGCCAGCCGGACCACCAGCTCGGGTCCGTCGCCGCCCTCGTCCTGCCACACGGTGGCCGGGTAGACCTCCCCGTGGGCGCGCAGCTGCACGTGGCACTCGGTGGGCTCGGTCAGGGGCTCGCACCCGCTCCAGACCGGGCGCACGCCGGTGATGGAGTCCACCCGCAGCGAGGCGCGCGGCCCCACCGTGACGGTGTTCTCGACCGGCTCGATGGACAGCACGTACCGGGGGTGGGCGGCCCCGCCCAGCCCCAGGCCCTTGCGCTGGCCCACGGTGAAGGTGTGCGCGCCGTTGTGCGTACCCACCACGTTGCCGTCCTCGTCCCGGATCGGGCCGGGCCTCTCGCCGATGCGCCGGTTGAGGAAGCCCGCGGTGTCGCCGTCGGCGATGAAGCAGATGTCGTGGCTGTCGGGCTTGTCGGCCACGGACAGGCCGCGCCGCTCCGCCTCCGCACGCACCTCCTCCTTGGTGCAGTCGCCCAGCGGGAAGACCGCGTGCTCCAGCTGCTCGGCGGTGAGCACGCCCAGCACGTAGGACTGGTCCTTGGCCTCGTCCACGCTGCGCACCAGGCGACCGTCGACCTTGCGGACGTGGTGGCCGGTGGCCACGGCGTCGAAGCCCAGGGCCACGGCCCGGTCCAGGACCGCCTCGAACTTGATCTTCTCGTTGCAGCGCAGGCACGGGTTGGGCGTGTTGCCCGCCTCGTACTCGGCGACGAAGTCCTGCACGACCTCGCGGTCGAACTCCTCCGACATGTCCCACACGTAGAAGGGGATGCCGATGACGTCGGCGGCCCGTCGGGCGTCGTGGGAGTCCTCCACGGTGCAGCAGCCGCGTGCGCCCGTGCGGTAGGACTGTGGGTTCTTGGACAGCGCCAGGTGGACGCCGGTGACGTCGTGGCCCGCCTCGGCCACACGGGCCGCGGCGACCGCGGAATCGACCCCGCCGGACATGGCGGCCAGTACACGCAAAGTCATAGTGCGTCCAGCGTATGCGCCCGTCGGGGGTCGCCGCCACGCGAAGGAGCGGGGCCCGGGCCACACCGGGCGGATCCGTTCGCACGACCTGGCCGACGGCCCCGCCGGGGGCCCGACGGGGGTCTGGTGGCGCCCCGACCGGGGTCTGTTCGGGGCCTCGGCCACGGGCCCGGCCGGGGCTCGGCCGTGTCCGGCCGTGCCCGTTCGTGCCCGGACGCGCCCGGCCTGACCTGTCCGGACGGCGCCACCGCGCGCGTGCGGCGCTCGGGACCGGCTGTCCCCGGCACGTGGGTCCCCGGGGACCCACCCGGACCTCAATGGGCGAGGGTGGTCGTCCGGTTCTGCGAAAATCGGGGGTATGGCTCTGTTCCGTCGTCGCCGCTCCGCCGACTCCACCACCGCCTTCACCGATTTCTGGGACGCCTGGCCCTCCTTGCGCGAGGCGCTCGCCGGCGCGGTCGAGTCGGACCAGCCCGTGCCCCGCGAGGTCTCCGAGCGCGTCACCGACCTGGTACGCGCGGTCCACCCCGACATGGACTGGGAGGTGGGCCCCGCACCGAAACCGGGCGGCGGCCTGGAGGACCTCGACCTGTCGGCGGACGTCGACCCGGGCAAGCTCCTGGAGCAGCTGGCCGCGCTGGACGACCCCTCCCGGCTCGACAGCCCCGCCCACGCCCTGACCCTGCGCCCGGGGGCCTCGGACGAGGCGCGCATCCAGTCCGAGCGCTGGGCCCGCTCCGCCCCCGAGGACGACCAGTGGCTGTTCCAGCCGGTGCGCCCCGCCGACCACGACCGGCTGACCTCCACCGTCCGCTGGGACGACCACGAGCTCGACCTGTCGCACGTGTCGGTGTCCATGCGGGTCGACCACGCCAGCGGCAAGGTCGAGGTGGGCGTGTACCACCCGGACAACATGTTCCTGTCCGAGCAGACGCGCGACCGCCTGGCCGAGCACGTCGCCCTGCTGGCGCTGGGCGAGGACGACATGGTCAGGTGGATCGGGAAGGCGGCGCCGCTGGACGAGCCGCCGCTGGACCCGCTCCCGCCCACCTCGATGCCCGCCGTGGTGCGGCAGATGGCCGACATGCTCGGCGGCTCCGGCGGATGGGTGACCCTGCACGGCCGCATCCCGCTGCAGGGCGCGGTGGAGATCCTCCTGCGCCACCCGCTGACCCGGCGCGACCTCCCGGCGTTCTCGCTGTTCGTGCAGGTGGTCGTGCCGTACACGCACATGGACGAGGACAAGCTGCCCACCGACGCCTCCGCCTCGGCCCTGGACGACCTGGAGGCCCGGGTCACCAGCGTGCTGGGGGACAACGGCGCGCTGTTCATGCGCCAGACCGTGGGCGGCAAGCGCGACTACCGCTACTACCTGGATCCGGAGTCGGGCGTGCTGCCCGAGTTCGAGGCCGTGCTGACGGACTGGCCGGAGGGGGAGATCAAGCTGCGCAGCCAGATGGACCCCTCCTGGTCGCAGTTCAACGCCGCCCGCAGGCCGTTCCGCCGCCAGCTGGGCGAGTAGGGGGCCCTTCTCGGGGCAGGGGTACCGGGGGACCGGAACTCCCCCCGGCCAAGGGCTCCGGTGGGAAAGCCGTGTCCCGGGACCTCCCGGGTGGGAAAGGGGCGGGTGATCCGGTGGAGAACCGGCACACCGGCCGTTGACCCGTCGCCGACCCCGGGGTGTGAGGGTCAAGGTAAATCCCCTTCCCTGCCTCTGGTCCCCCAAGTCCCAACAGGCGTAACGTGTCATTCCCACCAGGAGGGTGATTCGGTCTGATGGACGGTGTGCCGCCACGAGCACCCACGGGCCGGCCCCGGGCCGCCGCGGTCGGCGCGACCCTCGCCCTGTGCCTGGTGGGCGCCCCGCTGATGTCCCTGTTCCCCGTGGGTGTGTGGGACACCGCCCGTGCGCTGACGATGAGCGGTGCGGGCCAGGGGATCCTGCTGCTCGCGCCGGTGGTCGTCGGGGTCGTGCTGCTGATGTTCTGGATCGGCTACCAGTGGCTGGAGAGGTCCGGGGCGGACCACCCCGCCACCTCGGCCGCGCTGGTGACGGCCACCGCCATGGTCACGCCCGCGGTCGTCACGTTCCTGGCGCCGGAGGTCATGCCGCTGCCCGGGGGGACGACCGTCAACACCGCCTTCCTGACCGGGGTGGTCACCACACTGGGCATGGGCGCGTCGATACTGGCCCAGCGGCCGCCGGACCGCTGGCAGCCGGGGGTGCTGCCCGCCCTGGCGGTGGTCGCGGCGCTGCTCACGGCGCTGCCCGGCCTGTCCGACCTGGTGCGCGCGCACGCCGCCGACGAGCGCTCGCGCGCGCAGATCATGTCGTACGGCCAGACGATCGCGGTGCTGGACCATCCGGACTGGTCGCCGGCCCAGGTGCACGAGGTGCACGAGGGGCTGCGCCTGACCTACCGCAACGCCCAGGGTGCGCCGCTCCACGTGCTGACCTGGGACGAGGGGCACTCGACGAAGGCGGGCATCCGTGCCGGGTGCGACTTCCCGGGAACGTGGTGCCGCGACCTGGAGGGGATGGTGGTCGTGCACCACTCCGACGGCCATCCCAGCGAGTTGCGGACGTATCTGGACGACGGCACGGTGGCGAGCCTGCTCCCGCAGCCGGGCACGGCCGCCGACCTGGTCGAGACGTCCCGGGCCCTGCGCCCAGAGCAGCCCGGTGAGCGCGGCGCCCTGGTGGAGTCCGTCACCGCGTAGGCGGCCACGGCCGGGGCCGTCATCCCCCGCGTGCGCGGGGAGCGGACTCGTTGTCCTGCGTGATGATCCAGCGACATGGCTCGAATCTGCATGTTGCCGAAGATCAGGCACAGAGAACATATGCCCCGCAGGTGCTCACCGAACGAACACCTCGCGTCCGGCAGCGCCCTTCTCCGCTTTCGCGGGAGTCGCCTCGCTCGTTCCTTTCGCGGAACCAGGACACCACACCAGGGTGAAAGGAGCTCTTGGGGCGGCTGGAGCCGGGCACGCGCCTACCAGCGGTGCCGCAGGGCGTGTCCCGTGAGAGTGCCGACACGCGGAAAGGCGCCCCCGGCCGGAACCGGGGGCGCCTTTTCATCTCCGGGTCCAGGCGGCGTCGGCGGCGCCGTCCGGAGCGGGAGGACGGGCCGGGTCGACGACTGCCTGCCCGGCAGGCCGTGCCCTTAGCCGTTCTCCTTCTGGATGCGCTGGACGAGCATCTGCTTGCCCTGCTCACCGGCCTTCTGGTTGTTCTCCTGGATCCGGCGGAACCACCGCGCGAGCTCCTCGTCGCCCTGGCTCTCGGCGTCCTTGATGTAGCCGTCCAGGCGCCAGACGTTCTCCAGCGACTGGTGAACAGCCCAGACCAGGTTGTAGTTCTTGTCCTTGAGCGGGCTCTCCGGCTCCGAAGCCATGACGACCTCCTCGGTGTCGTGCTTTCCCCTGCCGGGATCCCACTGCCCGAACCCACCCGCGAGTACACACAGCGACGGGCGATGACTCACAGCCCTTGCCTGCTCTTGGTCTGGACCGGATGCGGGCGGACTACTCGGACGCCGCGGTGTAGTAGTAGGGCTCGTCACTCCAGGAGTGGTAGGAGGGCTCCAGCCGTTCGGACAGGTCGACCTCGACCCCGGTTCCGGCGAACGCGACCCGCACTCGCCCCTCCATCTCCTCGCCCAGGTAGTGGTGGTGCAGGTCGAGCCCGCGCAGACCCGAGAAGGCCTCCGCCCGGTCGACGAGCACCCGACCGCCCTCGTCCGTGAGACAACCCAACGACAGGTCGAGCACCTCCAGGCGCCGGACGACGGGTGCCTCGGCCAGTACCGGAATCCACGCGTCCACCTTTTCCGCGTTACGCACACCCAGATACCGCAGTCGGGGAAATCCCTCACCCGAGAGCACCGGCGCCAGGTCCGACGCAGAGCTGTCGCCGCCGTACTCCTCCACCCCCAGCCACAGCTCCAGGTGCTCCAGCGCGGGCAGACCCGAGGACACCACCTCACGCACGACCCGCCCCGGCAGACCACCGGTCTCCAACATCAGGGAACGCAGCGAGGCGTGCTCGGGCACGTGCAGCTCAAGCTCGCCTTCCATGCCCACCGCGCCCTTCACCGACAGCTTCTCCAACCGGGGGAAGGCGGCCACGAAGGGCGCCAGGTCCCCGTGGCTGATCCAGGAGAGCTCGCTCTCCTCCAGTTCGATGTCGCCCACGAAGACCGAACGCAGGTTCGGTAGCTTGTCAGCGTGTTCGATCAGCGACTCCAGGAACTCCTCCGGGCCTCCTTCGGTGGGGTAGCCCCAGGCGCCGAGGACCAGCGCCCCCACCTGCTCGGTGTCCACCACGGACAGAAAACGGGCGACGTGCTCCCCGCACCGGTCCTCCGCGTGGGGATACCCGTCGCCCTCATGGGTCCGCAGCCGCCAGGCCACGGAAGCGGGGGCGTGCGGGTCCCCGCCCCGCTCGCGGATCCGTTCGAGCCGCTCCTCCGTCGTGCCGCTGGCAGGGAACTCGACCACGGGCAGACCCGCGAACTCGGTGAGCTCAGGCATAGGGACTCATCTCTCAGGGGGGCAGGACGTCCCCCATGCCCAGCAGCCCCGGGAGACAGAGCGGCATGCGGTGACTCTGGGACATCAACCAGCCTTCACGAGTTCCCGACCTTGTCTAGGGCACAAGACCAACAAGACGACGGGATGGCTCGTTGTCCTCCCCATCCAGGTCCTCTGTGATCACCAGGGCACCTGGGGCGAGAAGCATGGATGCTGGAGGGGGCGTCAGTGCCGGAATAGCACCTCGCATTCCATCCATATCCGGACGCCTCTGAACCTCGATTCCCAGGTCAATCACACGCGATTCACCATCATCCCAATCAGTGACCATCAGCTGTGCTGGGTTCCAGGACAAGTCATCGGTCGCCTGTTCGTTGACGTCCAGCCATGCGATCGAGTCCTCCATCGCCAGGGTGAAGCTGTCCTCCCGCCGCTCCAGAGGCGCCGGAACAGTTACGGACTGCTGGACTTCACCAGACAGATCGGAATATGAGTACTCGTACTCCTCCCCATCAGAAACCTTGCGCACACTCACAATGGCTTCCCCAAGGATTCCGACCGCCGTGTCGTCCTGACCAGTGAAGAAATCCGTGTCCGTAAGAACTTCTCCGGCCACCGGATCCAGAATAAACTCCTCATAATAGTCATATCCATTAGCGACTGCTGCCACCATTCCTGAACCCCGTTCAACTCCAATATTGAACGGGTTGGTCTCTATAGGGCCATGCACCTCAATTTCATGCCGCCATAGCTCAGATCCAGTTTCCCCATCGATCCCAATCAAGGCAATCATGTGGCCCTGAAGCTCATCCGCATCAGCTGAGGTTACGACACTCTTATCCATGAAAGTGCTAGCCAGGATCAGCACACCACGGGATACCACAGAATCCCTGGGAACAAAAACCCTACTCTCGCTTCCATCACTCTGAATCGGTGTTACACTCCACAACTCTTCACCACTTTCCAAGTCAAAGGAAACGATATCCGCGCCAATTCCTTCATTTCCCCTGTAGATGATACGAGAATCATTGAAAAGGACACCGAACCGTTTTCCCACTGACGTGTACGAGGAAACTTCGTCTTCAATGCGATTCATGCTGGCGAACTCTACGACTTGAGTCCCCTTGATCTCTCCGGTGGAAGAGTCAAGAAGCACGACCTCATGAAGAGGAGGGGGCTCCTCCTCGTCTTCGGTTTCTCCGTCGTGAGCGCTGTACGACACAGCCACGGCCTCCCCGTCCGGAGTGACACTCGCACCTGTCAACCGTTCACCCAGACGCCTGTACCTCCAGAGCTCCTCCCCGGTCTCTCCGCTCACCCCGACAACACCGTCGGAGATGGATACCACTAACCCATAGGAGATGGGGCTGACGTGCCTGACGCTCGTTTCTCTCGGAGAACTCCAGGTCCAACCCACAGAACTCACGTTCGCCGGAACATCGAGGGATTCGGCGGGCCCGGAGAGAGTGACATGATCAACCTCAGGCCCTCCCCGACCAGGAAACACGGAACACGAGACCAGGAGGGGAAGGATGATCAACACAAGAAGTGGACTTCTTTCCTTCATTTATTCGCCGACCTGGTACTCGTATGCCTGGCGGACGAGGCCCATGACGTACGTGAAGTCCGCCCTCTCGTCCAGCCTGACCTGTACGTCCCCGTTGCCCCACTTCCCCTTACCGGTCATGTCCGACGCGAAGCCGCGCTCGTCGTGCAGCGCCTCGAACGGCATATTCAGGACGAGCCACAGGAGTTCGGTCCGCGGAACCACGTCGACGAAGTTGGTCTCGGCCTTGTAGGCGACGTAGTTCTTCAGGAACGTCTCACTGACGGCGTCGTCGAGGGCGAGCACCGCGTTCCTGAACTTCTCGAAGAGCACCTGCGGCATTCCCCGCGACAGGTTCGGGTGGTCCTCGATGGAGTACCCCGAATCGGGCTTGGGCCGTCCTGCGGTCGGCACGCCCTCGGGCAGGACGGGGCGGGGCCAGATCCGTACGGCCTGCGCGGCCAGCCTCTCCGCACGCTCCACGATCGCGTGCTCGTCCCAGGCCTCCAGGTCGCCCAGCCCCTTGTTCAGGTGGAGCGGACTCTCCCGGAATCCGCCCTTCATGTCCCGCTTGTCGGCGAACGGTCGGTCGCCGTACTCGGAGTTGTAGCCGGTCAGCGTCAGGTTTCCGAGCGTGTGCAGGTAGCGCGCCCGCACAGCCGCCCAGTCCTCACCGAGGTGCTCCCTCCAGTGCTCGGGAAGGTTCTCGTTCTGCGGCAGGATGTGCTCGATCGTGTAGTCCTCGATCGACACGTGCTCCTTGCGGCCGAAGTTCTCCAGCCGCCGCAGCAGGTACGACCGCCGCTTGAAGTGGTACAGGTCGCCCGTGGTCAGGGCGGCCGTGAACTCCTCGTCGGTGGGGAAGGCCCGGTAGGTCTTCAGGCCCAGCAGGTGCGCCTCGACGCTCCGGACGTACCGCCCCTTGTCGATCGACCTCGTGAACGTGCTGAACGTCCTGTTCAGGGAGTTCGTCGGTACGCGGCACACGGCACGGCGGAAGATGTAGGAGGTGACCATCCCGACGATGGAGACCAGGTCGTCCCGGCTCAGGACCCCGAGCTCGTAGTCGGTGTAGAGCTCCAGCAGCAGCGGATAGACCACGTCCGCCTTGATCTCCCGCAGGTCCCGGAACGCCTCGGCCAGTTCCTTGTCCTGTTCGTGTCCCAGGGCGACGGCGCAGTACCGCCGCGCGTAGGCGCGCAGTTCCTGCACCAGGGACTCGATCGTTCCCGCTCCGGCGGTGAGGCCGCGCGCGTACTCCTTGAAGGCCCCGTAGACGTCCCCCATACGCGGGATCTCCCCCGTGACCACCGTCAGGTAGTGCCGAACGAAGTCGTCGAACTGCCTTTCGTAGGCGGCCTGGCCGAAGTCTGCCTCCATCGGCCGCCAGTAGGCGGTGTAGAGCCTCTCCTGGAGGGCGGGCTTCAGCCCCATCAGCACGAAGTTGCGGATCAGGTCGGCCTGGGACAGCCGCAGCCCGGTCGAGTTCATGGACTCGAAGATCAGTTGCGGGTTGTCGTGTGTGCGGTCGAGCCGGATGTCGACGACGACCAGCTTCGCCAGCCCCTGGCACACCGCGGCCAGGTCCGTGTCAGCCCTGCCCAGGTGGTTCAGGAACCGGTCGAAGTTCTGGTGTACCCGCTCCGACGCCTCCGACGATCGCCTTCAGCGTCTCCTTGTCTTTCTCCGAGAGCAGGAGTTTGAAGTAGTCCTCGCCGTCCTCGTCGTCGTTGACCAGGTAGCGCTTGCGCAGCTTCGGGGGCGAGAACCCCTTCCACGGTTCCCGTTCGCCGTCCGGTTTCCCGTCCAGGACACGGGCCAGGGCGGCGATCAGCAGGGTCACCGTGGTCATCCGCTGCTGGCCGTCGATGACCAGGTTGGGCTCCTGTGAGGTCAGGTTCGACAGGCCCTTCTCCACGTGCACGATCGACCCGGTGAAGTGCGAGTTCAGTGAACCGTCGCTCCCCGCGCGCTCGATGTCGGCCATCAGCTGATCGCACTCCGTCGAGGACCAGGAGTAGGCACGCTGATAGATCGGGATCACGAACTGGTGTCCCTTGGCGAGCAGGTCGAGCAGTCGTGTCTCAGAAGCCTTCACTGTGCCAGAGCACCCTTCTCCTCACCGGCTCGGACCCGCCGCCGTGGCCGCGGCGTGCCCTGCCGGACCGGCCGTCCCTCTCGTGGTCTGAGTCTTCCAGACAGAGCAGAGCACCGGATCCGGGTATCGGGCGGACGGTTGGCCGGGATCGGCCACGCGTTCACCCCGGCCCCGCAGGCCGTCCGAAGCGTCCCCGCCCGTCCCCGAGGCCGCGGCCGCCGCGGCCCAGGGCACGGCCCGGTCTCGGATCCGCGCGAGCCCCCCACCCGGTCGTACCGGACAACTAGTCTGACTCCGGCAATCCGATACGGGTACGGCACGCGTGCGCCGTACGGGCACGGCACGCTGTCAGCGGATACGGGAAGCAGGGCGCAGTGACCAGTACGACCGGTGCATCCAGGACGGTGCACGGCATCGGCTATGCCAAATCCCACTGAGTTCCACAGGAGTCCGGTTGCCCTGGCTGATTCTTTATCTTCCACCACATCGGGATTGGTGAAGTATTCGTACAAACTATCCTGTGCGTAATTTTGCGCAGCTTCGTACATGCGCCCCATAGCTGCCCCGTCACCAGCACTGATACCTCACCGCTCCGACTTTGAAACAGCCCTGGACCTCCACGAGTTCCCGAAGTCGCCTAGGGGACAAGACCGACAAGGCGACGAGAGGGCTCGTTGTCCTCCCCATCCAGGTCCTCTGTGATCACCAGGGCACCAGGAACGAGAGCCATGGACTTCGGGGTGGGAATCAGCGAAGAACCATCCAGTGATCCATCACTGTCCGGGCGCCGCTGCACCTCGATGCCCAGATCGATCACACGTGATTCCCCGTCGTCCCAGTCAGTGACCATCAGCTGTGCTGGGTTCCAGGACAAGTCATCGGTCGCCTGTTCGTTGACGTCCAGCCATGCGATCGAGTCCTCCATCGCCAGGGTGAAGCTGTCCTCCCGCCGCTCCAGAGGTGCCGGGACAGTTACGGACTGCTGGATTTCACCAGACAGGTCGGAACAGGAGTACTCGTACTCCTCCCCGCCAGCAACTTCTCGGACACTCACAATGGCTTCCTCAAGGATTCCGAGCGTCGTGCCATCCTCCCTCGTGAAGAAGTCCGCGTCCGTGAGAATTTCACCGGTCGTCGGGTCCAGCAGGAATTCTTCATGGTAGCCATCACCTCTGGCGACTGCCGCAACCATACCCGTCCCATGCGCAACCCCGAGTTCGAACGGAGTGAGGTCGATAGCTGAGTTCGCTTCAAGCTCATGCCGCCATAGCTCAGACCCGGTTTCGACGTCAATTCCGATCAGGGCAAGCGTGTGGCTCTTGGCCCCGTTCAAACCCCCAGGCTCCAGAACACTCTCGTCCACAAAATTACTGGACGTCACCAGCACACCGCGGGAGACCACAGAGCTCCTGGCGACGAAAAACATTCTCTCGTCTCCGTCACCCTGAGTCGGGGTTACACTCCAGAGCTCTTCGTCGTTTTCCAGGCCGAGGGACACAATCTCTCCCTCCCCCTGGTCATCACCCCGGTAGATAATCCGAGAACTATTGGTTAGAACACCCAGCCGTTCGTCCACTGACGTGTAAGAAGAAACCCCGGAACCGGTGAATGGCATGTTCGCGAACTCCACAGTTTGAGTCCCCTTGATCTCTCCGGTAGAAGAGTCAAGGAGCACGACCTCATGAAGAGGAGGGGGCTCCTCCCCGTATTCGGTTTCTCCGTCGTGAGCGCTGTACGACACAGCCACGGCCTCCCCGTCCGGGGTGACACTCGCACCTGTCAACCGTTCACCCAGACGCCTGTACCTCCAGAGCTCCTCCCCGGTCTCTCCGCTCACCCCGACAACACCGTCGGAGATGGATACCACCAGCCCATAGGAGATGGGGCTGACGTGCCTGACGCTCGTTTCCTCCGGAGAACTCCAGGTCCAACCCACAGAACTCACGTTCGCCGGAACATCGAGGGATTCGGCGGGCCCGGAGAGAGTGACATGATCAACCTCAGGCCTTCCCCGACCAGGAAACACGGAACACGAGACCAGGAGGGGAAGGATGATCAACACAAGAATCGGTTTTCTTATTTTCATTCTCGTAAATCCATTCACCCCGAGACGCGCAAAGCGCCTTCCATTGCTTCCGTGAATTCATCGAAGTGCGATCCGATGTCGGGACTCTCCGACGCAAGCGGAATATCTTCGCCCTTGACATCTTCCCAAGTGCCATCCCTGAGAGAGCGGCTTGCAGTGTCCCCCAATCCCCACCCACTCCAATCTCTGATAAACTCTCCATTTTCGTCAACCATGTCTCCTGGAATGCCTGGGACATCCTCGTCGACACCAACTTCACCGCCCTCCCTAATTGAGTCATAGTAAACTTCGAGAGCAGCATCCTTGAGGGTTGCGTCGAGCATAAATTCGATGTTATTTCTAACTTGCTCTGTACTTGGCAAGGACATTGCACCGTCATCCAACGTTTCTTCCCCGAACATTCCTTTGAGGAAGATCTTTACTGGCTCCGCAACAAGCGGTTCAGGGATCCCTGCCGCCATCACGTTGACAATATCACTCATAGTTGCGTTCTGTTGAATGATTGCGTCATTGTGACTATCAAAACGAGTATGCACGGCATCGGCTATGCCAAATCCCACTGAGTTCCACAGGAGTCCGGTAGCCCTGGCTGATTCTTTATCTTCCACCACATCGGGATTGGTGAAGTATTCGTACAAACTATCCTGTGCGTAATTTTGCGCAGCTTCGTACATGCGCCCCATAGCTGCCCCGTCACCAGCAATCAGGCTTGTGAACGCTGTGCGGTCACCTAGACCTATTACCAGACCCTGACCCGAGTTGTAACTAGTCTCCACATCGACACTGACGCCTTGGCCGCCAGTCATGATGGTAGGGTCAGCAAATTCATCGATGTAGGTTTCGAAGATCCCGGCAAAGCTATCTGAGATCTCGGGATTCAGGAGTCCCATCGGCGCGTTTCTCCAGATGAACTCTTCCCCGTCCGGCCCCTCACCCACCACGTCGTACTCGGTACTGCTGAGCTCCTCCTGGGCCTCCGGGTCGATGATGATGTTGATCAGGCCTTCGAATGCCCGGTCGGCTCGCTCCTTGATTTCCTCATCGCTCGACCCTCCGTCTTCGGCAAGCCAATCCGTCAAACTCCTGACGGCTTCGCCGCCGTGGTCCCAGTCATGACTGAGCAGGGCCGCTACCAGTGCCGCCTCGTCAGTCCCCGATTGACTTCCGGGACCCACGAACTCCACCGGGTGCTGGTAGCTCTCTCCGTCGGGATACTCACCGGTCAGGATCGTGTAGTTGGCGTCCCTGTTCTGCGTGGCGAACTCCAGCATGGTCCGAAGAGTCTCCTCCTCGGCTCCACCCGTGTTCGTGCTCTCGACAGCGCCCGCGATGGTACCGATCAGGTTAGCCGACAACTCCGTGCCGCCTTGGATCGGATGACCGGTCTCTTCCCTCGTCACCTGGTTGGCGCTTTCGAACATCTCTGTCAGCGACTCGAAGTCCCCTGCCCAGCCAGGTGAGTAACCGTCGCTCAACTCCGAGCTGGGACTGTGCCTTCTTGGACCTTCGATCGTTTCCCTGACGATCTCGGGGATGTTCTCGTACTCGCCACCCATGTCTTCGTCGGAGGCCGCAAGCAGGGAACCACCGATCATGGCCAGCAACTGTTCCCGCTGTTCCTCTGACAGGTGCTCGCTCTCACGAATGGCTTCGACCGAGTCGAAGAACTCGTGTTCCTGTGCGCCAAGGTTGGAACCAGAACTTGTTCCCCGACCACTCGTCTCTGACGCGTCCTCGTCATTCAGGTGGGCGTTCAGGTCATTCAGGACCTCCAACTCACGCTCGGTGAGTTTTCCACCGTTCTCCTGTTTGCGTGCGAGGTAGGCCATGAAGGCGTTCATCAGCGCGAGGCTTTCGTCAAGCCTCTCCAGAGCTGCCTCGTCGCCCTCCGCGGCGAGCTGGATGGTTTCTCCTATCTCGGAACCGTCCATTTCTGGCGGGACCGCGAAGTAGTTCTCATCCCCCGTAACGACATACAGGATCCCACCAGGCACATTACCCAGGTGCCCCGCTTCGGTGAGGGTGCGAATATGTTCAGGGGTCGGCCCGTCCACGAGCATATCGGACACTACTGCGGCCTTTTCCTCTAGCGTTCCCCACGCCTCGTCAGCCTGCGGCTGATATTTGTCGACTGCGGCTTGCTTTTCTGAGTCACTCTCCGCTCTGGTTATGTCATGTCTGAAGTTCTCTTCAATTTCTTCAGACCGATCATTGTAGTTCTGGACTGCCGCGCGGTAGGTCGAAATAACCCCTACGGCGTGGATGCAGGCCGCCAGAGCGCTGCTCCATGCCTCTTCGTTCTCTTCCACCGCCGATTTGATGTCCTCAGATATCAACTCGGAGAACTCCGTGGCGGTTGTGTTGGCCACAGCGTTGTAGCTGGCAGAGCGTCCACAGATGTTCGAGTACATCTCGTCGAACCTCTGCTGCTGATTCTGAAGAACAAAGACGCTGACGTCGCACTCTTTGATGGAGATCTGGTAGTTTTCATCGGCCATGAAAGCGGCTTTCAGTTATGGGGGAGAGGGGAACAAAGGCTAGAACTGGCGCCCGTTGACAGCTCGGTTGAGGATGGGGGAACTCGACGTCGAGCGATAGTATTCGGCGGACTCGATGTCGGTCTGTTCGCCTTCTGAAGCCGCCGCCTGGATGTTCGTGGCGAGGGTTCGAGCATGGTCCTGGACATCCTGCATGTGCGTCTCCTGCTCGGTTCCGAAGGAGCTCCATCCCGTCACACCCGGTAGATGGCCCATGGTGATCTCGACGTCTTCCACGGCTTCGGACCAGTCATCAGCGAGGTCACGGAGCCGGGAGGCAGCGGTAAGGGACGCGTCTCCGCCCGCATAGGCCTCAGTGGCGTTCATACCGACTGTCATGGTCTCTCCCGAGCCTCTCTCTGAACTGACCTCACACGAGAAGGGCCAACGCGCAGGGATGCCGTTGGCCTTGACATACTCGACGCTTCCAACGCGCACACCGAGGTGGAAACGGTGGGTAATGTCCTGAATGCCGGATGTCGATGACACTATAGCTTTGTGAGGACAATCTGCGACGCGGTGCCAACCAGGAGGAGCAGGGTTGCCGTGGCCACATGCGGACAGGTCTGGTGGACACAGCCTGGAAGCTCACCGACCTCCCCGGTCTGCTGAGCCGAGCCAACCAGGGTTATCGCAGTGCCGGGATCAGACGGAGATCGTCCAGTCACCGTCGATGCACAGCGGCGGCTCATGCACGAACCGACGCCCGTCCTGGGACTCGACTATCAAATAGAGGTCATCCCAGCACGGAGTCTCCGCCCAGCGGCTGAACGGCCAGAATTTCCACGGAAATCCGGACTCGTCCAGCCCCAACACCACCGTTTCGGAGCCACCGGGCTCGATTCCCACGTCCTCGAAGGCCTCAGGTTCAAAGAGGGCGGGAACCCCCTCCAGAGGAGTATCGTCGGTCATCGTCAGGATGGGCACGTCCAGCTCGTTCCTGACCACGAAAGGAAAAGTATGGATTCGACCCCGGGTCCATCACCACAGGCACCTACCGCCCCTTCAACAAGCAGCTGGTCTACTTCAACAGCAAGCTCAACGAGCGCACTTACCAGCTCCCTCCCATGTTCCCCTCGCCGGAGGAGAAGAACTTCGGGTTCTACCTGACCGGTGCGGGATCAGACAACCCCTTCTCCTCGTTCATGGTCGACCAGATCCCGGACCTCGCTTTCTGGGGATCCAGCACTGGCCAGTTCTTCTCGCGGTACACCTACCGGGAGATCGAGGACGACAACAGCCTGTTCAGCGGCGTTGAGGATCCTCGGGTCGACAACATCACCGATGCCGCTCTCGCCGACTACCGGAAGACCTACGGCCCTGAGGTCACCAAGGACGACATCTTCTACTACGTCTACGGTCTCCTCCACTCCCCCGACTACCGCAACCAGTTCGCGGCGGACCTGAAGAGGTCCCTGCCGCGCATCCCCAAGGTCACGGACTTCCCCGCCTTCGTCGAAGCCGGGCGCAAGCTCGCCAAGCTGCACATCGGCTACGAGAGCGTGCAGCCTTACCCGCTGGAGGAAAAGGTCACCGGCCCGACTCCCACGCCGCTCGACGAGCTGTACCGCGTGCAGAAGATGAAGTTCAAGAGCAGGGACGACCGGTCCACGATCGTCTACAACAGCCGGGTCACCGTCAGCGAAATCCCCGAGCGGGCCTACCGCTACCAGCTGGGCGCGCGGTCGGCCGTCGAGTGGATCATCGACCGCTACCAGGTCAAGACCGACAAGGCCAGCGGGATCGTCAACGACCCGAACGACTGGTCGGAGGATCCCCGGTACATCATCGACCTGCTGGGGCGCATCGTCACGGTGAGCCTGGAGACGGTCGACATCGTGGAGGCGCTGCCTCCCATGGAGATCCTGGACGCCTGACGGTAGACACCTTCCACGCGGCGTGTAGTGGAATACGGAAAGGCGCCCCTGGTCGAGACCAGGGGCGCCTTTTCACCTCCGGGAACGGACTGCGTCAACAGCGCCGTCCGGAGCGGGAGGACGGCCAGGCTGACAGTGCCCACCGGGAAGGCAGGGCCTCAGCCGTTCTCCTTCTGGATGCGCTGGACCAGCATCTGCTTGCCCTGCTCACCGGCCTTCTGGTTGTTCTCCTGGATCCGGCGGAACCAGCGCGCGAGTTCCTCGTCGCCCTGCTTCTCGGCGTCCTTGATGTAGGTCTCCAGGCGCCAGACGTTCTCCAGCGACTGGTGAACGGCCCAGACCAGGTTGTAGTTCTTGTCCTTCAGCGCGCTCTCCGGCTCCGAAGCCATGACAACCTCCTCGGTGTCGTGCTTTCCCCTGCCGCGAATCCCCTGCCCGAACAGGCCGGTGAGTACACACCGCTACAGGCCATGACGTTCAGCCCTTGCCGACTCTTGGCTCAGGCCGGTACGGGGATGCGCCTGAGGGCGCGTCGACCAGCACGGAAGCCCTTGAGGACGTCGGTCGGGCCGGTGGTGGCTCCCGGAATGTGTCCGCCCATCGAGCGGGCCCAGGGGCGGGTGGCGGGCGGGTCGGTGTGCGGCCACAGGGCGAGGAGGAGGGCGTCGACATCGCGGGCCTCGACCATGCCGGTGGGGGTGATGGCCCAGAAGGACTGCGTGGCCTCGCCGTAGTAGACGATCAGGTGGCGGTGGTGGGCCTGGATCGCGGCGGCCTGGGCGTGTTCGCGGCCGAACTCGGAGCGGTGGCCTCCGAGACGGGGAAGCCTCTGGGCTCGGCGGAGGCGGCAGGAGGGGTGGTCGCACACCGGGCAGACCGGGCCGATGAGCGGGGTCCGGCGCGGAAGCGGCCGGGGCATGGGGCGAAAGTCGTCCGAACGGCGGGGCGAGGGGATAGGATTCCGCATCAGATCCTCTTTCCTTACTTATGTCTGGGTTGGGTTTTGGGGGATTCAGGGCCCGGGAGAAGCGCTGCAACGCTTTCCTGGGCCCGTCTCATGTCGTCGACATGTCAGAGGTGAGGGTCACCGGCCGGTGTGGGTGTTCCAGCGGCTTCCAGCCAGATCGAAAGCCAGGTAGAACCACACGCTGCGGAACTCCGCGTTGCCGTTGTCGCCCCACTCCGAGGACAGGGCGTCCACCAGGGCCAGGCCACGACCCGACTCGGCGCTCAGGTTCAGACCGCCCTCCTTCGGCTTGAGGCGGGCGTCCTGTGTGCGCAGGCCGCCACGGTCCCGGCAGGTCAGGTGCAGCCCGGTGCGGTGGCGGTGGACGAGCAGGGTGTAGCTGCCGCCGGGCTGGCCGGAGAGGCTGTGCCGGATGGCGTTGTTGGCCAGCTCGCTGCCGAGCAGGGTGAACAGGTACCGGTAGTCGATGGACTGGGCGGCTGCGCAGGTGTCCAGGAACGCCCGGACCAGGGGCATCACCGCCGGAGTCCCGGCGAAGTCGTAGCGGCGCATCCGGTAGTGGGGCCGCTCAGGGGTCCGGGAGAAGTAGTGGCGGTGGACCGGCTGGATGAAGCTGGACAGCGGCACCGTGGCCTCTCCCAGTACGGGCGTCGGGGCGGTCGAAGGCACGACGAACACACTCCTTGCGTGGCAGAACACATGAGTAGGGGTTACGTGGGCCCGTTGGAGGAGTCTCACGGATGCCGTGATGTGCGGAACGGGCAAGGCGTAGCCTGACCGACATACACACTGGGTGATGTGTCAGTGACTACACATTCAAGCTAACCTGCATGATGCAACTATCGCAAGTGATTCTTGCATCTACTGGTAAGTAGTTAGTTAGACTGATGCCATGCAAGATCCTCGGAGTCCTTCCCTACGTCTACGCCGCCTTGCCACAGAACTCCGCCGAACACGAGAGAGCTCGGGCTTCACTGCTGCCCAGGTAGCCAAGGAACTTCGATGGAGTTCAACCAAGGTCACCAGAATGGAGTCAAAAGAAGCAAAACGCATCAAACCGGACGACCTCGACAGATTGATGGACCTGTACGGCATCACTGACCCCGAGAAGCGCGGATCCATGCAGGCCCTCGCCAAAGACGCGCGGGTGCGCGGATGGTGGTCGAAGTACAAGGACGTCTTCAAAAACGAGTCGCTACCGGACTTCGAGGCCGAAGCCTCACTCTTGAGGACCTATCAATCACAGGTCATCCCAGGGCTGTTGCAGACACCTGAGTACACGGAAGCCATCTTCCGTGGTGGAAGGTACACGGACCCTCGTGAGATCGAACGGCGTGTAGAGGCCCGCATGGGACGTCGAGAGATCCTAACCAGGTTCAGTCCCGTACACCTACGTGCTGTCGTCGATGAGTCAGCCTTCAATCGTCTAGTCGGTGGGACGGAAGTACTGGTCAGGCAACTTGAACACCTGCTTCACATGGCTCAAATGCCCCACATCGACGTGCAGATGCTTCCTCTCAGCGCAGGCGCACATTCTGGCTTGACAGCCCCGTTTACGATCTTGGACTTCCCAAACCCCTTGGACGCCTCCATCGTGTGTGTGGAGACACTAGCTGACGCGCTCTACCTGGAAGAGCCTCACGAAGTCAAGCTGTACAGTGCCACCTTCGGCGACGTGCAAGCGTCAGCTATCAGTGCTGCCGAAACAGCCAACTACATTACAGAGCACATCAAGACCCTGGAGAGCACTTCATGAGAACTCCAAAGTTGGCCTTCTACAAGAGCAGCTACAGCGGGCAAGGGGTCGACTGCGTCGAGGTCGCACACCTCCCCACCGACTTCCGCAAGAGCAGCTACAGCAGCGGCGAAGGCGAGTGTGTGGAGGTGAGCGACCTCCCCTGCGGCGCCGCCATCCGCGACTCAAAGCACCCCGACGCCGGACACCTCCCCTTCCCCACCTCCGAGTGGACCACCTTCCTCGATGCCGCTCGCGGCCAAAAGCTCTAGCGGCCCGGCACCTCTACCCGCCACCCCTGGCCCGCGACGCGCGTAACCCACAGCACCCGGCAGCCCTCACCAGGGCCGCCGGGTGCTCCGCTGCGTCCTCTGCGCCTTCCGTGTCTTTCTAGTCGAGGGAGCCCGGCGGCAGCCGGACGGTGTCCCCGCTCCCCTCCCCGACACCTTCTGCGGCCGCGACGGCCTCCGGGACACCGGAACCGCGCGCGACAGGGGCGGCGTCGCGTTCCCGGACCATCCGCTCCAGGCGCTCGACCTGCTGCCCGAGTTCCGCCAGACGCGCCATGACCGCCTCGTGCTGGACCTCCTCCACCTCCTGGTCCTCGGCCCAGCGGACCTCGCTGACCTCCTGCTCCAGCGACGTCACGATCACACCGATCACCAGGTTCAGCATGATGAACGTCGTCAGCACGATGTACAGCACGAAGAACGTCCATCCCATCGGGTGGTTCTCCAGCACGGCGTCCGAGACGTCCGGCCAGTTCTCCAACGTCATCAGCAGGAACATCGTGTACAGGGACGTGCCCAGGTCGCCGAAGAACTGCGGCACGTCCCTGCCGAACAGCTGGTTGGCGATGATCGCCGCGGTGTAGATGACCACCAGGAGCAGGCCGATCACCGTGCCCATCCCGGGCACGGACCTGAACAGCGCGGTGATGATGTGCCGCATCTGCGGAACCGCGGTGATGACCCGCAGGATCCGCAGCACCCGCAGGATGCGGAGCACGGCGAACGGGCCGATCGCCGGAACCAGGGAGATGGCGACCACGAAGAAGTCGAACCAGTTCCAACCGTCCCGGAAGAACCCGCCCCGCCAGGCGTAGAGCTTGAGGCCCATCTCAATGACGAACAGCCCGACGACGACGTGCTCCGCGACGAGCAGATACGGAAGTGCCGAACCTCCATAGGTCGCCCAGCCCAAAATCGCGGCATTGACCAGAATCACCACGAGCATCGTGTTGGAGAACCATCGGCCCTCGACCACCTGGGTGATCTGATCGCGCCTCAATGCCACTTCCCCCTCCGCAATTCCACTCCTATTCGGACATGGAGCAACCAAATATATCGAAGCGGACTTCACTTCTCCGTGGCGCGCCATCCACGGTGAGGCGCGTACACGTTCTCCTGCGTCTCCCGCGCTTCTTCGGTATCTCCACCAACACCGTTCCAGCTGGTGGCGACACCCGGAAGCTACGCCCTCGCCCGGGGCCGGCGAGAGAAGGAAAAGCCGTCGACAGGGGAAATCCGGAGTGCGACATCCCACAGCCGCGTTTTCGGCCTGAACAACGGCCAGCCGCAGTGAGACCGGAAACGCTGTGCCTGAGCCGTATCCGCGCCGCGCCGGTCGGGGGACTCCCCTCCCGCCCGGTGAACCCTTCCGGTGGGAGGGCCGGTTACGGGCGGCCAGCGGTGCTGAGCCCCTGGCCGGTCACTGGTATGTTCTCTGCTGGCCACGGCAGGAAGCCCGAGCCGTCGACAGCGCCAGCGTCAGCGCCCCCGACCCCCACCTCCGATCTAGGAAGAGACATGGCGGAGCTGAAGTACTTCACCGGGGCGATGAACTCGGGCAAGAGCACCATGGCCCTCCAGGAGCACCACTCACGCGGTGGAGAAGGCGCGCTGTACACGAGGCAGGACCGCGCGGGCGAGGGCATCATCTCGTCCAGGCTCGGCCTGAAGTCGCCCGCCATCGAGGTGACCGACGACCTGGACCTGTACGACGACGTCGCCGACCGCAACGTGCCCTACGTCATCTGCGACGAGGCCCAGTTCCTCTCCTTCAAGCAGGTGGGCCAGCTCGCGGGCGTCGTGGACGGGATGAAGATCGACGTGTACTGCTACGGGATCCTCACCGACTTCCAGGGGCAGCTCTTCCCCGGATCTCAGCGCCTGGTGGAGCTCGCGGACAAGATAGAGGTCCTGCCCGTCTCCGCGCGCTGCTGGTGCGGCGACCGCGCCACCCACAACGCGCGGGTGGTCGACGGCGTGATGGTCTACGTGGGCGAGCAGGTGCACATCGGCGGCAACGAGTCGTACGCGACCCTGTGCCGCCACCACTTCATGGCCGGAGTCGCCTGAGCCACCCAGGGCCCAGCAGACCCTCAAGCCCGCAGGATCACTGGGGAATCATAGTTCCGAGGTCATTACCCAGACGGGTCTCCAGTTTCATAACCTCGTGTGAGAACTCCCCAGGCGAAGCACCGTCTTCGGAGATCATATTGACCATGAACACCCCGCTTCTCTTCCTTGCGACCACGGTGTAGAAATTCCCCACACCGCCCTCCGGGATGCCATAGAAGTAGTGGGCCTCGTCAACCATGGGGTAGGACCCGCTCTCCTCGATGGTGATCCCAGAGGATTCAATCTCCTCGACCCAGGCTTGCATGTCCGCCTGAGCCAAATCATTCCGGTCATCATCAGGAGAGTAGATCACAGCTCGGTAGGAGAATTCGAACTCCCAGGGAACCGTATACGTCGCATCAGGGCGGACAATTCCACCGCACTCCCCCGACCGGACAAGGTCGTCCTCCGAAGGAGGGCCACCGTCGATTGATTCGTCCTCCGGTTCCTCGGACCCGGAAGTCAAACTGAGTTGGATCGCAGAGATGGAATCAATGATCTCGCAGAGATCAAACTTATCTTCCAGGAATTCATCACGGGGAGCAGTCGGCTGAGCAGCAACAGAATTGGCAGGTCCTTGGTCTTCCGAAACAAAACCGGATGACAGAGTAGAGACGAAGGTCCCGAGAATAGCGACGACGACTCCGAAGACACCGAAGGCCGCCAGGGTCCCGCAGCCGAAGACCGCCGCAGCGGCCTTCCAGCCGTGTAGCCCCTGCTTCTTGGGCGGTGCCTTCTCCTCAACCACGACTGTCCAGTGCCTCCAGCTGGGCCTTCACATCCGGGTGCTCGAACGGACGGGTGAAACCGGTGATGTCCGAACGATTGGGGTCATCGTACTCGCGCACCGCGATCGGGCCACAGTCGGTGCACCAGGCTTCGACCATCAGCCCGTCGCCGATCACCATTCCCACATGCCCGGGCCCCGGCGGTTCACCGGACCGTGTCACATTGAAGAACACCAGGTCACCGGGCTGTTCTTCTCCGCTGGGGATCTCGGGCCCGAATTTCCACTGGTCCTGGGAGACACGTGGAATGGTGACGCCGATACTCTCGTAGGCCTTCTGCATCAGCCCGGAGCAGTCGTATCCGACCGGTCCGACGCCACCCCAGATGTAGGGCTTTCCGCGCTGGTCCAGGGCCCAGTCGACCACGGCCTGGGTGAGGTTGTCGGGAGCCTGCCCGATCAGCGTTCCCGCCTCGTCGAACTGGCACATGACCGCGGTCTGGACGGAACCCGACGTGTCGTAGTTCCCGTCCGCGTACTCCTCCGCCCATCCCATGACGTCGTCCACGTACCACCAGGCGTGGTTGTAGCCGTAGATGGCCTGTCGGACGTCCTCCTTCAGACCGTGGGCGATCAGGTAGTCGGCGGCGGCCGGAATGGCGTCGGCGGGGTCGTAGACGTTGACGATCCCGTCGTCGTTGCCGTCGACGCCGTACCCCTGCTCCGGCCGCTCCTCGACGGGTTGGATCGGTTCACCGCCCCAGCTGTTGCCCGCCGCGGAGTTGTCCAGGGCGCCGAACTGCATCGGTCCGGCCGCACCCCAGTCGTTGTGCCCCTCGGTGATCCCCGGGCCCTCCCAGCGCCCGTGGTGGGACTCCACCTGTCCGACGCCCGCCAGGATGTTCCACGGAATCCCGCGGTCCTCCCCGACCTTCCGGTACAGATCCAGGTAGTTCTCGGGGATGGAGTCCATCGCGTAGCCGCTCGCGTCCGGCTGCTCTGCGTCCTCGTCCGGGTCACAGGTGAGACCGTTCGTCATCAGGGACCCGATCTGCTGTGTGGTGTTGCTGATCACGGGGATCACGAACATCGCCGCCATGATCATCAGGGAGACCGCGATGGTGACAGCGGCACCGAACCACAGACCCGCCGCTCCCCGGTCGGAGGACTCACGGGTGAACAGGGAGATCAAGGGATCACTCCTCTCCTCCGAACTGGCCGACATCAGCGGGCTGGAAGTCGAAGACGCGCCAGGAGTCACCACTGCGCACGACGGTGACGGCGAACTCTCCGAGTTCCTCGTCGAACTCCGCGTCGGCGGTCTCGGTGATGGACTGCGCCGTCACGACGAAGGTGATCGAGTCCTCCCCGAAGGTCCGCATCGAGTCGACCGTCGCCCGCCCTTCGGCGACGGCCTCGGCCTCGGACATCTGGTCCCAGAAGGCGCCGACCCTGCTCGTCTCGGACAGGACATCGGCGAACTCGTTGGTGGCCAGTTCCTCCATCGAGGCGTAGTAGCTCTCAGGCGACTGGGTGTAGTCGATGGTCCCGTAGGCCTCGGCGAAGGCACTCGCGGTCGCCCCGGCCGCACGGAGGTCCTCCTCGGTGAAGGGGAACCAGTCGAGGACGTTCACGTCATCGGCGGCGGTCGTCGGTATCGGGCTCGGTTCGACGGTGGACAGCGCGTCCGGACCGCCGGAACCTCTCGTGCCCTGCTGTCCCTGGGAGGTCTCGGACTCCGGAGGGGCCGCCGCGGGGCCCTCCTCGTCCGCGTCCGGTCCGAAGCCGCCGAAACTCAGGTACAGCCCGAACGCGACCAGCACGATGATCAGTCCGATGAAGACAGCACGCTGGGCGCGTTCGGGGAGAGGGTTGGGCATCGCTCGGGGCCTTTGTTCGTCAGTCGTCGTTCAACCAGAAGGGGACGTCGCGCTTCCGGTCCCTGGTGGGGGAGGAACTGCTCTCGCCCCAGAAGGGGGTGATGGGCGCGTTGTCCCCGCGCTTGCCGGAGCCGGTCAGCCAGCCGCCGTCACCGTCGCCCCGGCCGCGGCTCTCGCTGGAGGGCGCGGGCCGGGCCGGACGCTGCGGAGCGGGACGCTCGCGCTTGTCCCTCGGGACGCTCCAGCGTGAACCACGGGCGTTGGGGTTCCCCCGAGGCGGGGTCTCCTCGCGTCCGCTGAAGATGCCCCGCCCGCTGCTGGCGTCGGGCCGTTCGGAGCCCGCCGCACGGCTGTTACCGGAGACGGATCCGCCGCCGAACATGGCACCGCCGCCGCCTCGGCCACTGGCGCTGTCGCCGCCGCGCCGGTCGGAACCGCCGCGGCTTCCGGTGCCGGTCCCGAACACGGAGGCCCAACCGCTGTCCCCTGTGCCGGTGTAGCCACCACTGGGACGGGGCGGGATGGAGCCCGCAGCCGATCCGCTGCCGGAAAGGCTCGGAGCCTGGTCCCCGCTGCGGCTGGGAACGCCGTTCCGGGTGCCGCCACCGCCGGCACCACCTGTGGGGGCGCTCTTGGTGACGTTGAGGGGCGGGGCCGCGTTGTCCCGCACCCTGCCGTACCCGGCGACTCCACGTGCCCGTGCACCCTCTGCGCGGACCGGTCCGCCATCGGGAGAGGTGTCCTCGGCGCCGCCGACATCGGTTCCAGCGGCCGGTACTCCTCCGCCGCCCGCCGGCACCCCGGCGGCCACTCCCGCGATCTGGGGCCCCCGCCGCAGGCCCCAGGCCTGGGCCTTCAGGTTGGCGACCGGAGGCAGGACCACCGCGCTCCTGCTGAGCGCCTGGCTCTGCGCGGCGTCGCTGACGATGCGCGAGGTGAAGGTGTTCGCGTTGACCGAGGTGAAGAGGTAGGCGAAGGGCTTGCGGTAGACGAACAGGGCCACGGTGAAGAGGGCCAGCAGGATCATCTGCAGGCCCCAGCCGAGGCTGGTGGACATGACCATGCCGTAGCACATGACCAGAAGGGAGATCAGGAGCACGATGAAGATCTGCTTGAGCAGGAAACCCACCATCAGTTCAACCCAGCGCAGCAAAACCAGACGCCCGTAGCCAGGGTGGATGCCGATGAGCAGGAAGATCGGTGACAGGAGGAAGAGAAGCAGAAAGGCAATCTTCAAAACGATGAGTGCCACAGAACCGGCAAGGATCAACCCTCCAGCGAAGATCGATGCGAAAAGCGCGAGTGTGGCAACCCCTAGACGGCTACCCTGGTCTTCTCCCGAGAAGAGAGGGTAAAGGCTGGGGTAGTACTCCTGCACGTCAGCAGCAATGGCTTCATAGGCCCCCTGCTTCTCCGAAATAAGGGTGTTAGCGTCGATCTCTTCGTCAACAATCTGCTGCTGTTCGATTCGGCTGATTCCCTGAGCTGCAATGAGGTCAGTCCCATGAACATAGGCTGCTGACTCGGCTATGTCTCCGTTTCCGAACTGGCCAGCGATCCAGGGTTGGCACACCAGGCTCGACCACAGCATGTCCGCGTTGCGCCTGACCTGGAAGTCCGCCTCCGACTCCCATTCCGCCCGCTCTGGGGCATCGGCACCAGGCGGGCAGGTCCCCGAACCGCCCCCGTAGGGCACCTGCCCAACGGCACTGGTCACCAACTGACTGCCGGAGTTCACCAGGCTGCTGGCCATACCCATGATCTGCGCCGGGTTGACCATGATCCACAGACCGAGCGCCGTCGCGGCGACCATCCAGATGCTGGATTCGATCGTGAGCGTCATCCGCTTTCGGATGAGCCCGTACCAGCCCAGCCACAGCGCGCCGAGAATGACGACGGTGGGAACCAGTGGCCGCCAGATTCCCTCCCTCAGCGTGACCACGACGTTCTCGACCAGTTCGTTGAAACTGGCGAGGAGGCCGTCGGATGTGGCGGCCTGGTAAACCGTGATCGTCGACTGGTTGATGGTCTTCGAGAGGTCCCAGGCCGTGTTGGCGAGAGTGGCCTGTGCACCGTTGCTGATCCCGTCGACGCAGGACTCGGTGATCATGTGCCACTGCTGGCCGGCGGTGCCGTACTGGCCGTACATACTGGCGTCGGGCGGCAGGCCGTCCGGGGAGCCCTCGATGGAGGACTGCGACTGCGGAGGCACCAGCAGACCGTCCGAACCGCTCCCCGCCGACTCCGGCAGCGGCGCGGGCTCCCCCGGGCACAGGGGAGCCGCCTGGGCGCCGCTGAGCGGCAGCACGAGGATGCCCGCCAACATCAGGAACGTCATCAGGATGCGTCGCCATCCGCGCCGTCGGACGTGCTGATGCGTCATCTGCTGGCTCCTGCGTCGTGGTTCGGACCGGGGTGGACGTTCGCAGACACGGGGCCCTGCTGGTCACACCCGCGCACGCGTGCTCGACGCACGCGGCCGTGCGCGACCGCAGGGCCCCCGCATGTCTTTACCCCATCCTCTATGGTGCGTCATCACCCGCCGAGGAGATGAGTGCAACGCGACGGATTTTCCGCTTCCTGCCACCCAAACGATCAGAACCCGGTGGACAAAACCGACTCCTACCAATGTTTGCGCAGGTAGTAGACGCGAACGGCCTTCCGAAACACCCCAAAACCGCGAGGCCACAATTCGCCAGCCCCCTCGGCACTATGAGGGGCGTCACACACAGTTTCATGTCCAAAAGTGGACACCACGTCTTAAACCGGACTGACACCCGGTACCAGTTCCGCCTTCGGTGAGAGCCCGAGTCCCCATTGCCGTAGGACCGAAACCTGACGTAGGACCACGGCTACATCACCCGCACCACCAGTGCCCCTTGCGTCACAACCAGCCTCTTCGTCCTCTCCACCTGCTCCGGCTTCGCCGACTCCTCAGGACTTCGGCACTCCCGCCTTTCCAGACCCCGCCGCCCTTCGGCCGACCACACGGAATGCGGGATATCGACGCGCCACGGGGAAGGGGAACAGGACCACCCCGTCCCGTCCGCGACCGGAGGTCCCCGCCATGGCCGCTGAGCCCACTCCCCCGTCCGGACCATCCAACCCCCCGGGCCCGTCCCCGTCCTCCCCACCGGGGCCCGCCCGCCGACCCCTGTCCGGTGGGGGCACCATCGCGCTCGTCGTGAGCGGCGTCCTGTACCCGCTGCTGGTCTCGGGCCTCCTCCTCGTGGGCGGGGCCCTGGTGCTGTTCGCCCTCACCACCGGGGCCGCCTGGCTCGCCGCGGGTACCGCGCTCGCCCTGTGCGTGCTGGTCCCGGGCGCCCACCGGCTCCTGCTGCTGCTCCTGCGCCGGGCCCGTGTCCCCCGCCCTGGGGCCACCGCCGCCCTGTTCGCGGGGTCGGTCGTGCTGGCGTTCGCCCAGGTGGCGTTCTCGACCTTCGTCCTCGGCACCGGCTGGTTCGGGAGCGCGCCGCTCACCGCGGCCTTCCAGGGGGTCGTCGCCGCCACCGTGCTGGCCGTGAGCCGGGGCCGCGCGCTCGGCCGGGCCTGGGCGGCGGTGTGCGCGGTGATGGTGGCGGCCGCGCTGGTCTCCTTGTAGGCCCCCACGTGCGGGCCCGCCGGCGACGGCCCAAAGGCATGGGGCGGACACACTCCGCAGGGCGGCACGGTGGAACCTCAGCGGCCTACCGCGAGGACTGCGCGCACGAGCGCACCAAGGACGAGGACCCGCGGAGACCATCGCGCGAACCGGGCGAGACGGTGCCTTCCCGTCCTTCCCCTCGCCTTCCCGTCCTTCCCCTCCCCCGGTCCGCACGGCTCCCCCTCAACCCGGAAGCGCCCGAAGGCGTCACACCAGAGCCCCCCTTCCCCGGCTTCCGTGAGGGCCCATGAGCGGCCTCCCCGCATCACCGCCCGCGTTCGCCCCCGCCCTCACCCACAGCACGGGGGCCGTGTGGACGATGGTCGCGGCCGCCGTCATGTACCCGCTCCTGGTGGGCGCGGTCCTGTGGGTCGGCGGACTGCTCGCCCTTCTCGACGTGCTGCACTACGGCTGGGGTTACACGGCCTCGCTCGGCGTGGTCACCCTCGCGTTGACCGGCGCCGGGCACCACCTGCTCCTGCGGACCCTGCACTGTCTGCACGTCCCCCGGCCTTGGGAGTTCCCCGTGGTCCTGAGTACGGCGGTACTGATGGCCGGTGCCCAGGCGATGGTGGCGTTGGTCCTGGACCTCATCACCTTCATGCTCCTGCCGGTCATCTGCCTGGCGCTGTCCCTGCTCGGGTGCGCCGTGTGGACCGCGTCCAGGCGCAGTCCCCGTTTCTCCCCCGTGCTCCCGCTCTCTCCCGTCGTCGCGGTGGCGCTGCTGCTCTCGGGTACCTGGTGGATGGGCGCCGAGGAGAAGCTCCGGCAGGAGCGGGACGAGCTCCTGCGGGACACCGCCGCCTTCCCGTCCACGATCGCCGTGCTGGACTCGGCCGGCTGGAGACCGTCGACCATGCTCTTCAGCCACAGCCTTCGGGAGGCCGGCATCATCGTCGAGGACGAGTTCCGTCAGTCCACCACCGTCTACGTGCCCGCCGAGCCCTCCCCCGGGCTCGACGGGTTCAGCCTCACCCTGAACAGCCTGGCGAAGGAGGACGCGGGTGACAGGCGCCTGCACCAGGGGTGCGAGGCCGAGGGCGGGACGTGGACGTGCGAGGAGCACGGGGACACCGTCATCGCCACCGTTACGCGGGAAGGCGCGGTCGAGATGATGGAGGCACGCAAGGAGTTCGCCGGCGAGGTCGTCGCCATACTCAGTGCGAACCTGCCCAGGGACGACCGGGGGAATCCGACCCTGGAGTTCCCCGGCATCGACATGGCGGAACTGGCGGAGCGTGTCCGGCCCGAGAATCCGGGAGAGGCCGAGGAGATCGCCTTCACGGTGACGGACTGACCCGCGGGGACGGGGACGCGCACCCGCCTCGGGGCCGGGTCCCGGCGGGGGAGCGCGCCCTCACCAGGAGGTGGTCCGCAGCTCCCCCAGGTCCGCCAGGGCGACGCGGCCCTCCTCCGCCAGGACGCGCACCATCTCCTCGGCCTCGGGCAGGGTGACGTGGCGGCCCCGGGACACTCCCTCGGCGGGCGAGGGGCTCTCCATCCACAGCAGGGGCCCGCTCTCCCACATCATCTGGACGACCTCGCCGTTCGCGGCGGTGAACACCGCGAACGTGCCCTTGGCGGGGGTGAGCTGGTAGACGAGCTGGCGGGCGGCGGCCGTCTCCAGGGGCTCGGCGTAGTCCATGAACCCCATGCCCTCCTCGGCGGTGTCGGCGTAGTTCACCTCCAGCAGGCCGGTGTGGGAGGAGCGGGCCTCCTCGCGGGGCCAGACGGCGCCGACCGCCCAGCGGCTGAGCGGCTCCTCGACGCGCTCGCGCGAGAGCGCGGGGCCGTGGTCCACGCGCAGGAGGTCGAAGTCGCGCTCCAGAGTGATGCTCTGGCCGCGGTCGCTGCTCAGGGTGGCCGTGAAGAGGCGCGGCAGCCAGGGCAGGACCATCCGGGACAGCTCGCGGACGCTCACGCGGCCCTCGTAGCGGGTGATCCACTCCGGGACGCCGTAGGGGCCGGGGTCGTTGAAGGAGACCCGGACCATCGGCTCGCCGTCCGAGGCGGGGCCGGGGAAGGCCGCCTGGCGGCCGAAGCGGCGGCGGCTCCAGTCCATGGGCACGCGCAGGCCCCGGTCGGGGTCGCCGTCCCAGTCGACCGTGAGCCCGTGGGCGCGCAGCGCCTCGGCGGTCTCCTCTCCCACGGCCGCGCGGCGCAGCGGGTGGGTGGCCTCGAAGCGGATGGTCAGCGGGCTGCCCGCGGCCGCGTGCGCGCTGTCCTGGGCGTGGTAGAACGCGTAGCCGCGCGCCGCCTGGCCGCCGGGGTCGGAGTTGCGGGCGGCGAGCTCGCCGTTCAGGGCGCCCCTGGCGCAGCCGTCGCAGCAGGTGAAGTCCTCCCGGGCGATGACCCCCGACTCGTCCAGGGCCCGGAAGGCCCGGGTGAGGCGCTCGCCGTCGGTACGGGAGGGCCACCGGCGCTGCCGGTTGACGTGGTCGGCCATGACCCGGTCCACGTGGTCGTGCAGCTGGGAGAGCGCCTCGCGGACCTCGGGCGAGTCGGGGTCCTGGTCCTTCTCCAGCGCGTCGACCAGGTCCTGCCGTGCGTGCCGGAGGATCTCGGCGAACCCGCCCCTGCCCGAGGCCACCCGTACGGTCACGGCCTCCTTGGCGGTGGTGAGGGGGTGGCGGATGCTCTCACAGACTTCACTCATTCGCCCAATGTGTCAGAAGCCGAAGGTGTTTGGGACCGATTGTCGAAGAGGTCGCTGTCCGCAACCGGACAACCACGGAACCACCGGTCACCCCGGGTGCAGGGATCGTGACCCCGGTGATCTCCGTCTCCCGCGCCGGTGTTCCCGGCGGATCCCGGTGGGTCCCTGCGGCGGGCCCCGGCGGGTCCGTCCGGCGCGGGCGGGGCTCAGGCGCGGAGGCGGTCGCGGCGCCCGTCCGCGTCCGCGGCCGGGGAGCCGTCCGCCGCTGAGGTGTCCTGCCCGGCGGCGCCCGACCCCTCGTCCGTTCCCGTGCCGCCGGGTCCCGTGCCGTCCGATCCGGCGCCAGCCCGCCCGGTGCCGGCCGGTCCGGCGCCGTCGGCTCCGGTGGCGACCGGTCCGCTGGACGCGGCCAGGCGGCCGCCGACCAGGAGTGCCTGCCCGACGCGCTCGTCGCGGACCCTGCGGGCGATCGCGGCGGTGGCGGCGAGTTCGCAGACCTGCGCGGAACGAGCGCCGAGGAAGGACGCCGAGGCCAGGTGGTCGGCGTACTCGGCCGTGGAGTCCACCGCCTCCTGGCACTGCTCCCACTCGCGGTGGGCCGCCACGGCCTCCCTGACCAGGCGCCCGTACTCGCTGATCTGGGCGACGCGGGCGCGCACCGCCTCCGCGACGGCGTGCAGGTGCTCCCGCTGGGGCTTGAGCGCCTCCCGCACGCGGGGCGAGACGGCGCTCTGCCAGCGGCGCAGATGGGCGCGGCGCAGTTCGCGCTGGCGGGCCAGGAGCGAGGCGATGCGCCACTCCTCCTCGCGCAGGACGGCCAGCGCACGGTCGGTGTCCAGGGCCTCCCCGCCGAGTTCGTCGCGGGCCGCGTCCACGAGGCCGATCACGTGCTGCACCTCCAGGAGGAGGGCGTGGTCGCCCCCGCTGAGGTCGTCGGGCAGCACGACGTGTTCGCGGTACCGCTCCCCGGCGGCCTCCCGCGCCCCCGCCGTGAGGGTGTCGGCGACGACCATGGCGACGAGCAGTCCGAACAGCACCCAGGGCATGCCCGGGAAGGGGTCCTGGGGGACGGTGTCCGTCAGCCACGCCGGTGCGGAGGCCACCGTGCCGACGCCCGCGAGGACGCCCGCGGCGCGCGTGGCGGGGTGGGTGTCCCCGCGGCGTGCCATGACGGCGACGTAGGCGACGAGGCTGATGCTGGTGATCAGCATGCCCAGGTACCAGCCCGCGGTGAGCAGGGCCAGGGCCGTCGTGAACCCGACGCCGAACAGGTGGATGCCGCACTCGCGCATCCGGACCAGGCGGGTGAGGACCTCCCCTCCGCCGCGTGGGACCGGGGGCGGGGCCTCCGCCCTCCGCAGGACCTCCTCGCGCTGGTCCTCGGGCAGGTCGGGGTCGACGACGGGTCGTGGCCGGATGACGTCCTCACTCATGGGCGGTCCCTTGTGAGTGCTGGGTCGGTCGGGGGTGCGGGGGGCGGGCACCCGGGGAGGAGCCCGACTGGGTAGGAGATGCCCATCCCCGGCGTGCCCCGAACCTGGCATCTTGCATGCCTTTGCCGTGATTTGTCCGCGCGTGGTCCGGAACCTGCCCGAAGACCGTCCCGGACCGCCCCGGACCCCGTCCGGGGCCGCCCGCCGCCCGTCCGGAGACCGCTCCGGAACCCGTCCGAAAACCGCTCCGGGCCGCCCGGGAGGTGCCCGCCGGAGCACTCCGGCGGACACCTCCGGTGCTCGGAGCCGGTCCCTACACCTGCCCGTCGCGCCCGCCCGAGGGCACCAGGTCCTCGTCCTCCTCGCCGGGGCGCTGGCGGGTGGGGTTGGTGTCCAGCCAGCGCGTCAGGTTCTCCGAGACCAGGTCGACGCCGATCCGCCCGGACCTGCCGTCCAGGTCCCGGAACAGGCACTCGCCGTTGCCGAGGTTGCGCAGCACCGCGAGGTGGTCCTCGTTGGGCTCGATGCCCAGCAGGGACATGACGCTCTCCACCTCGAAGCGCTCGCTGGAGCGGAAGGCGAACACCGAGGACAGGCAGTTGGTGACCTGTTCGTTGAGGAGGTCGCCCGCGTTCTGGGAGACGAGGATGAGCGCGGTGTTGCGGGAGCGGCCCATGCGGGAGACCTCGGGGACGAGCTTGGCGCCCTCGGGGGTGGAGGTGACCGCCCAGGCCTCATCCAGGAAGATCGCCTTGGGCAGGTGCCGGTCCAGGCCGTTCATGAGGCGGCGGGCGAACTGGGACACCAGGTAGAGCAGGGCCACCGACAGGCGCTGCTCGTAGGAGTAGTCGTCGCGCCCCACGCCGGAGTCGGGCAGGGTGAGCCCGCCCAGGGTGAACACGGTGGTCCAGCCCTCGGTGTCGATCTGGGCGTCGCCCTGGGGGTCGAAGCACAGGCTGGCCAGCCGCATCTCGGACATGGACTGCAGGACGGCGCCCAGGTTGCGCGAGGCCGCCCCCGAGGAGGAGACCAGGTGGTCCACGACCTTGGCCAGGGAGGGCTGGGGCTGGTTGGCGACGGCGGCGACCGCCTGGATCATGGCGGACTCGCGCTCCTCGCTCATGCGGGGCAGGAGCAGGCGCAGGGTCTCGGTGGCCATGGTCTTCTTGGCGGGCAGGTCGTCGCCGAAGGCGAAGGGGTCGAGCAGCCCGGGCTGGGCCGACCCCAGGGACATGACGCGGGCCTTGCGGCCTCGTCTGCGCAGGAGTTCGACGAGGGACTCGGCGTCGCCCTTGGGGTCGATGGCGGCCACGGTGACCCCGCGCAGGGCGAGCTGGTAGATGAGCAGGAGGGCCAGGGTGGTCTTTCCGCCGCCGGGCTCGCCGGTGATGGCGATGGCGGTGGGCCGGTTGCGGGCCGCGGCGACCATGGGGTCGAAGTGGACGATGGAGCGGGCCCGGCCGAGGGTCTCGCCGATGTAGGGGCCGATCCAGCCGCCGCCGGTGTGGTCGACGCGGTCGCCGACGTCGACGGTGGCGGTGGGCATGCCGCCCGCGATGGTGCGCAGCGGCTGGCGCTGGGCGTAGGCGTTGAGGCGGATGCGGTCGCCCGGCAGCGACTCGTTGAACAGGGAGAACTGGTCACCGGTGGAGTTGATGACGTCGATGCCGATGTCGCGGTAGTGCTCCACGACCGCCTCGACGTGCTGGAGGAGGAGGCGCTCGGTGGGCGCGGACACCATGAGGCGGTGCCAGCCGTAGACGAAGGGCAGGCGCTCCTTGGTGATGCCGTGCTCCAGCATGCGGGCGGCGTCGATCTGCTCGGCGAGCGCGATGGGCGCCTCCACCCCGGCCTCGCGGATGTGGGCGTCCATGTCGCGGGCGTGGGCGAGCTTGCGGCCGACGTCCTTGGACGCCTTGGCGGGCGGGATGAGCTTCATGCGCAGGGACATCTCGACCGGGAAGGGCAGCGCGTCGGCGTGGTGCATCCACGGTTCGCCGTCCGGGAAGGGCATCAGGTCCGGGAAGCGCGCGAAGGACAGGAACGCGACGTGGGTGGAGCCGGCGGGCTGTTCGAGGCGGAGCATGGAGCGGCCGTTGTGCACGACGCCGTCGACGAGCGCCTCGATCTCGCCGCGCCCCCAGGTGCGCCGGCCCGCGGCCGAGGGCCGGATCTCCTCGGCTGTGCCGCTGACGGCGTGCCGGATGAGCCAGGCGATCTCGTCGGAGGTGGCGTGGCGGGCGTGCAGGGAGCTGGCCGCCAGGGCGCGGCCGAGCCGCTCGGACTGGTCGGTCCAGCGGGCGATCTCCCTGTCGTCCACGGCGTCGTCGTTGATGCCCAGGACCTGCTCGGTGCGCTGGTAGGCGCCGAAGAGCTGGGAGAACAGGCCGAGCCCGGCGCCGGGGTTGCGCTGGCCGAGGCGGACGCCGAGGTAGACCTCCTTGGTCCAGAAGTCCTTGGCCCACACGTGCCGGTACATCTCGTCGAGGTAGTCGTACCAGCCGGGACCGGAGTCGGAGGTGCCGTCGAGCCGGGTGGCCCAGTCCGCGGCCGGATAGGTGCGGTGGGCGACGCGCAGGTGGACCTCGGCGTCGTTCATGCGGATGGCGGCGAGGGCGATGGTGATGTTGGTGGCGAGTGCCTGGCGCTCCTCGGGGGTGGTGAACTCGTAGGAGACCGTCGGCAGGCGGAAGTAGGCCCAGGCCTCGCTGTCGCTGAACAGCACGCGGTCGTCGAAGTAGCGGACCGCGAGGCGGGTCGCTCCGCGGGTCCCCCTGGTGCCGGTCATCTGGTAGCCCTCCTGGTCGCGTCGCGTGGCGGGTGCCCCGGGGTGGTGCGAGGGACACTCCCCGGAGGGCGTGCCCGGCCGGGCGCCTGTGCCACGCCCCCATAGTGGAGCATCGTGCCGGAGCCGTAGAAGCGGACAGGGTTACGGCGCGCCAGAATCTTCGCGGAAGGGGCCCGGAGAGGGCACGGACGGGCTCGGAGGGACGCGGCGGGGTACGGGGAAGCGCTCCAGGCCGCCTCCGCGGTCATCCCGGTGCCGGAGGACGCGGCGGGTGCGGAGAAGGACCGGCCGGAGCGGTCCCCGCTCCCGGCCCCACCGTCGGCGCGCCGCGGTGCCACCGGGAGCGGGATCACGGGTGAGGGGCCCCGCGCGTCACGCCCGGGACCCCTCACGCTCCGGAGCGCCTCCGGCCGGCGTGCTAGCAGGCGGTGTTGATGGTGCTCTGGATGGAGGACTTCTCCGACCAGGTGACGGTGAGGTCGTACCGGTACTTCACGTTGACCCAGGCCTTGACGTAGTCGCAGTGGACGGCCCTGTTCTGCGGCATCCACTCGGACGGGTCCTTGTCGCCCTTGGAGCTGTTGCTGCTGACGGTGACCGCCCACAGCTGGGGCGAGTCGACGTCGTTGGCGAAGTCGCGGCGGCGGTCGGTCGTCCAGTCGGCGGCGCCGGTCTTCCACGCCTCGCTGAGCGGGACCATGTGGTCGACGCTGATCTGGGAGACGTCGCCGCCCCACCACACGTTGTCGAAGGCGCTGTACCAGCGGCCGGAGGTCGGCTGGCAGCGGCTGTCGGTCACCACGCTGTGGCCGTCGCGGACCAGCACGTACTGGCGGGCGCTGCAGGGGCTGTCGACGACGTTCCAGTGCGGGAAGAGGCTTCGGTCATAGCCGGTCTGGGGCCCCTTGGCCCGGACCGTGAGGGAGTTGAGCTGGCTCTGGGCGGCGGAGGTGCCGGGGATGCCCGGGGGCAGGACGTGGTCGGCGGAGGCCGGGGAGGCCCAGCCGAGAACGGCGGCGAGAACGGCCGCCGCGGCGGCCGCGAGCGCGCGGGGGAAGGGGGACATGTTTTCTCCTCATCGAGCGGGCAGAGGAAACAAAGACCCCACTACTGTGCGGCGCCGCGGCTTTTCGCGCCATCCCTTCGAGGGAAACTCCCGCCGAATCCGGGATGGCGTCCCGGACACACGGAGATTATGAACCACCCTCTGAACCATGTCCATGTGATTTAGTGCACAAGAAAAGTGCGCTCTGTAATGAAGCTCCGGAGGGACGAGAGCTGCAACCGGACGACCTGGGACGATGTGAACACCATTCCACCCCTGATCACACCGGGTGAAAAAATGCAGGTAAGCGGTCGGGCGCAAGAGGAAGGGGGATGGCGGGGCACGGAAGCGCAAGAAGACTTCCCCCCATATAGTATGGCTGTCATACCCAGAAAGAACTTTGCTAAACAAAGCTTTTCTCGGGCGGTGAATGAGCGGTGCCCGGCATTTGTTAAGTTCCCATGTCGTAGGAAAAACCGTCGACCTCAGAGAGGATGAGCCCCGAGAGGGGATCGACCATGACTCTGCAGATGGATCTTCCGACAACGACCGCGGACGAGTACCCGACCCGAAAGAGCACCGAGCCCGCCCTGCTGTACCGCAAGGACCCCACCGTGTGGGGTTCCGGTGACGGCCCCTTCTCCTCCGACGAGATCAAGGGCTACGAGGCCCGCGGTTACACGCAGGTCGAGTCCCTCGTCACCGACGACGAGGTCAAGGCCTACCGCGCCGAGCTGGAGCGGCTCAGCTCCGACCGCCAGCTGCGCAGTGACGAGCGCGTGATCGTCGAGCCCACCTCCGACGAGGTGCGCTCGGTGTTCGAGGTGCACAAGATCAGCAAGGTCTTCTCCGACCTGGTGAACGACCCGCGCCTGGTCGAGCGCGCCCGCCAGATCCTCGGTTCGGACGTGTACGTGCACCAGAGCCGCGTCAACTACAAACCGGGCTTCGGCGGCGGCTCGTTCTACTGGCACTCGGACTTCGAGACCTGGCACGCCGAGGACGGGATGCCGAGGATGCGCGCGGTCAGCTTCTCCGTCGCCCTGACCGAGAACTACACGCACAACGGCGCCCTGATGATCATGCCGGGCTCGCACAAGACGTTCGTCTCGTGCGTGGGCGAGACCCCCGAGGACCACTACCGGTCCTCGCTGAAGAGCCAGCACGTGGGCACGCCGGACCAGAAGTCCCTGACCTACCTGTCCGACCAGCACGGCATCGACGTGCTCACCGGCAAGGCCGGCGGTGTGACCGTGTTCGACTCCAACTGCATGCACGGTTCGGGCGGCAACATCACGCCGTACCCGCGGTCGAACGTCTTCATCGTGTTCAACAGCGTCGAGAACGCCTGTGAGCAGCCGTTCAGCGCTCCCAGCCCGCGTCCGGAGTTCCTCTCCGCGCGTGACTTCACCCCTGTGGGTCGCTGAGCCGACACCTCCTGAGCCCCCGTATGGGGCGGGCCTCGAGCCCGCCCCGTACGGGGGCTCCGCTCTTGTCCGGCCCGCCCGCCGCCGCGCCGCCGGCTGCCGCCGGGTGAGGGCTACTGCTGGGTGAGGGAGTTGACCAGGACCCCGCCCAGGGCGCCGTGGGCGCGCTTGGTCGCCGGCCGCAGGGCACCGACGTCGATCCTGGTGTAGGACGAGCCCAGGTGGTCGTCCCACGGGATGCGGACGATGGCGCGGCAGCGGCCGCGCGCCACACGCTCGGCGGCGTCCACGGCCTGGAGGCTGCGCTTGCTGACCCCGTTGACCACGAGCACGGACCTGGCCCGCAGGGAGCCGTAGCCGTTGCCGTCCAGCCAGTCGAAGGTCATGGAGACCGCCCGCTCGGCGTCGGCGTTGGCCGGGGCCACCAGCACCAGTCCATCGGCGACCGGCAGGGCACGCGCCACGCCCGTGGCCGCCGGGTCCAGCAGGGTGATGCCGTAGAAGCCGCCGAGCAGGGAGGCCAGCTGGCCGTAGTCGCGGTCGTCCAGGGTCTGCACGTAGGGGTCGTCCAGGGTCTGCACGACCTCCAGGCCCGTCCCCGTCCGGCTGGTGTAGCCGCTCATCCGGGAGTAGTCCTGGACGTCCCCGGCGTTGGCGAGCAGCGCGGTGAGGGTCTCGGGGTTCTGCGCGCCGATCCGGCGGGAGAGCCCGTTGGGCCCGGGGTTGACGTCGACGGCGACGACGTGGTCGTCGCGGTGCGCGGCCAGGGTGTGGCCGATCATCAGCGTGGTGACGGTCTGCCCGGCGCCGCCGGTGCAGCCCAGCACGACCAGGCTGCGCGGACCGTCCAGGGGGGTGCGCAGGCGCTCGATGTCGCCTGCGGGCAGGTCGGAGCGCACGGGTGCCGCGCCTCCGGTGACGACCTTGGCCAGGCGCCGCCAGCCGCGGGTGCCGCCGGAGTCGGCGGCGGGCTCCTCCGGGCGGGCCCCGGCCGTCTCGGAACCCTGCGAGGGGACGCCGTTGGGCGTGTCGCCCAGGCGCTCCTGCTCGCCGGTGCCGTGGTCGAGCTCCAGTTCGGGCTTGGGCTCGGAGCCGGGTCCGGCGCCGGTCTCGCGCTCGTGCCCGGGCCTGTGCGACTCGGGCTCCTCGCCGGGCACGGGCTGGCCGAAGAGCTGGCCGAGCCTGCGGGCGTTCTGCGCGACCCGGTGGAAGACGCCGTCGCCGGGGCCGCCGGCCTCGTGCGGGTCCGGGTCCGCGCCCTCGGAGGGCGCGGGGGGCTCCGGGACGGCGTCCTCGGACGGGTCCCGGTCCTGTGCGCGGGGTTCGTCGCGAAAGACGCGGGCGAAGGCGCGTTCCGCGGCCAGGGCCTCGGCCATGCTGGGGTTGGACCGGGGGTCGCGGACGGCGCCGCCTCCGTCTCGGGAGGCGGGCGGCCGCGGGTCCCCGGAGGCGGGGGCCGCGGCGCCCCGCTCCGGGGAGGGGGAGCCCTCACCGGGCTCTTCGGAGGCCGAGGGCCGGGAGGCGCCGGGCCCGGGTGTACCGGGCCGGTCGGCCTCACCACGGGCGGCCTCGGACCGGGAGTCACTGGGCCGGGCAGCGCCTGGCCGGGAGGCTTCGGATCGTGAGGCTTCGGCCTGCTCTGCTTCGCGGCGGGCGGCCTCGCGACGGCGTGCCAGGGCCGCGGCCTCGGCCTTCTCCAGGTCCGCGGCGGTACGGCGGCGCGCCGACTCGGCGTCGGCGTCCGCGCGGACGTTGGCGTCGCCGCGCCCGGAGTCGTCCCGGACCTCCACGAAACTGACGAGTTCGCCGGTCCCGTGGTCGAGCTGGGTGGGCGGCTTGGACTCCTCGGCACGCGCCGGGGCGTCCGTCTCCGGCCCGGCGGCGGCCTCCTCCGTGCCGGAGGCGTCCCCGGCCTTCTCGGGCGCGTCTTCGGCCCCGGACGCGGCGGCGTCCTCCTCGCGCAGTTCGCTCGCGGGGATGACCGGGTTGCCGCGGTCACCGACCTTGGGCTGGTCCGGATGGCGCTTCCTGCCGTCCTCGAACCACTCCGAGGGGTCCTTGACCTCGCCCTCGCGCCCCCGCTTCGGCACGGCGTCGGCGAACTTGGGGCGCGGCGGCGCCGGGGTGTCCGCGGTGCTCAGGTGCTGGTCGAGCACGGACATGTGCTCGTTCCACGCCGGGCCGCGGTCCCCGGGCTCCTCGCGCGGCTGCACGGGCATGGCCTCCTGCTCGCCCGTGCCGTGGTCTAGCTGCAGCGGGGGCTTACCGGAGGACTTGGCGGAGGACGCGGTGGAGGGCTCCTCGGGCCTCCCGGCGCCGGTACCGCCCGCCTCCTCCCCCGCCCGGGGCGCGTCCCCGTGCTCGGGCGCGGGGACGCCCCGCTCGGAGGGGGACTCCCGGGTCTCCTGCTCGGCGGAAGCCCCGCGCGACTCCTCCTTCGGGGCGGCGGAGGCGGGGGGAAGCCAGGGCACGGCGCCGGCGTCGGCGGCGGGGCGCCCGGTGGCGGCCGCGTAACGGGCCGCGTAGTCCGACAGGTCGGCGTAGCCCGCGGGCTCGGCCTCACCGCCCGCGCGGCCCCCCGGCTCCTTCTCGTCCTTCTCCTTCTCTGTGCCGCCCTTCTCCCCCAGTTCCCAGGGAGCCGCGTGGGGGCGGCCCCTGCGCCGGGGCTCCTCCGGAGCGTCGCCGGTGTCCGGGAGTCCCTGGCCGCGGGCACGGACGGTCCGCTGGTCCTTCGGGCCGCGTTCGCGCGTCCTCTCCGAACGGCGCTCCTCCAGGTCCTTGGCGACCCGGATGCCCTGCGTCCGCCCGCGCAGGCGCCGGGCGGCGGACGTCTCCTCACCGGTGTCGGAGACGGGGGCGTGCGCCACCTCCTCGGCGCGGGCCCGCTCGCGGGCGCGTTCACGGGCGCGTTGCCGCTCGGCCACCGCGTCGGCCATCTCGTCACGGCTCATGGCGGCGGTGTCGCCGACGCTGTAGGCGCCCTTGGAGGTCAGGCCGACGGGGGTCTCGCCGGAGGAGGCGCGCAGGCGTGCGAACCACGCGTCGCTGTCGCGCTGCTCCTCGCCCTCGGTCGCGTAGACCGCCTCCCCGGTGAAGCCGTCCGCGTCCGCACGGGGTTCGTCCCGCCCGTCCGGTTCGGGGGCGCGGTCCTCCTCCCGGGGCTCGTACTCGTCCGGTTCGAGGCCGATGCCGAAGTAGTCGAGCATGCGGCGGCCGATACCGCGCCGGGGCGGACGGCCTCCGCCTCCGGTGCCGGTGCCGCCGCCGGAGGCCTCGGACGCGCGGGGCACCTCCTCGGGAAGGCGCGACGGGTTCCGCCGCTCCTCGGGCTCCGGGCGCGCGGCGACGGCCACGGGGGCACGTTCGGACGGGGCGGGGGCGCTCTCCTGCTCGGCCGGTGCCCTCCGGAGGGGTGCCGCGTCCGACCTGGCGGGGGCGGCGTCCGACCCGACGGGCGTCCTCGCGGTCCGCTCCGCCCGCTCCCGGCTCTTCGAGCCCTTCGGCCCCCTCAGTCGCGCGGGCGCCTCGGCCGGGGTCCGCTCCGCGCGGGCCGCCGTCCCCTCGGCCGGAGCCTCCCCGGGCCCGGCCGGTACGTGCGCCGGGGCGTCCCCGGCCACGGGCTCGTGTTCGGCGGGAGCGGCCACGCCCCGCAGCGGGGGCGCCTCGGAGCGGTCGGGTCGGACGGGGGCGTCCTGGGCGACGGCCTCGTCGGCCACGGGGGCGACCGCCTCACGCTCGGCACGGCGCCGCCGTCCCGTCAGGGGCAGGGGGCCGGCCTCCGGGGCGCGGTGCCACACGCGCACCGCCACGCGGACCTCGGCGGGCTCGTACTCGGGCGCCAGACGGTTGTACACCCGCGCCTCGGCGAGGAAGCGCGCCTGCGAGATGAGCAGTTCGGTGAGGCGCTTGCCCTCGACCACCGGCCGTGTGGCCAGCACCGTGATCACCCCGGGTGGGACCACCCACAGGACCAGGTGCCAGCCGTTGCCGAACACGAACGGCGCGTTGAGGAGGCTGAGCAGGACCACCCAGAGCGCGAACACGCCCAGGGCCACCCCGAAGGTGCCCACCGGGAGCGGCATGGGCAGCCGGAAATCGTAGAGCTTGTAGAGCCGCTTCTCGATACGCCAGATGTTGGTGTACGTGGGCAGATCCACGTTCCCGGCCTCCCTCGCCTATTCCGTCGATACGCCCATCGCTCGGGCGAGCGCCACCGCGATGACCTCGATGATGCCGGGGACGTAGAAGACGATCCCGATGAAGATCGCCAGGATGATGAACTGCGCGAACCGCGTGATCTCCCTCGTGAACAGGAAGAACACCGCCACGATGGACACGATCACGAGGAAGAGCGGTCCGAAGAACCCGCGCAGGAAGTCGGCGAGGCCTCCGGTGTCGGGGGCGTCCTGGGTGGCCTCCGTCGCGAGGAAGAGCAGGTCGGCACCTCCGGCGGCGTGGAACACGTCCGGTGTGGAGGACATCAGGGGGAGCATGTCAGGAGCCACCCCCCGGTGTCGTTGCTGGTGTGCGCATGGTCCTTCTCTTCTCCTTGCCTACAGGCCCCGTCACTCGCCGAACGAGCGCGGGGCGCCCTGGATGTCACGCACGTGCCACTCACTGCCGGAGTTCACGACGGTGACCAGGTAGTTCTGCGTCAGCTGTCCGGCCTCGTCCCCGTCGGGGGCCGGGAGGTTCCACCGGACTGTGACCGCTGCCTGTCGTATGTCATCATTCCCGTTCGAGGCCTGGGATGGCACCGTGATATCGGACAGTTCAGCGAATTCCAGACTGTTCTCCGGAAGCGGGGCAATCGCGGCACCCGGTTCCAGGTAGCGCTCCAGGTGCGCCGGTTCCCCCGCGTAGGCCTCGAAGAAACCGGGCAGCACCTCCTCCAGCTGCTCCCGCGCGCGCGGGTCGGTCTCGAAGGAGGACCCCTCGGGCAGGGAGGCCCGGGTGGGCGCGGCCAGCAGGGCGGGGCTGCCGGAGACCACCAGGGCGTCGCCGTCGGCGTAGACGGGCACGTCCAGGCGCATGGGCTCGCCGTTCACGTCGGCGCGCACGACGACGAGGGCGTTGTGGTCGTCGGCCACGTCCACGGCGACGACCGTGAGGTTCTCGCCGGTGAGGCTGTCGGCCGGGACGTCGAGGTCGGCGGCCTCCCCCTCGGGGACGAACGCCGCCAGGTCGGACAGGCGCTCCTCGGGGTCGGCGGTGTCGAGGTAGGCCTCGGCGAACCGGAGGCCGAAGGCCGCGGCGGCGGTCTCCGGGTAGGCGACGGTGTCGCTGCTCTCGGGCTCCTCGGACGCGCTGGGCAGGGCGAAACCGCCGCGCAGGGGGAACCAGATGCCGTTGAAGACGACGACGATGATGAACGCCCACAGGACGGCGCGTCCCACGCCGACCCACCAGCGTCCGCCGGCTCCCGCCCGCAGTTTCCGGGCGCGGGGGGCGTCGAACTCCCCGCCGCCGTCCTCCCGGTCACGCGCGGCGGTGCCGCGCCGTGACGCATTCGCCATCCCCGCCTCCTGCACACAGTTCCCTGCCGCCCGGTTCGGACGGCGTATCCGCCATGCCCTTGTCTACCCCATCCCTATAGTGAGGCATTGTGCGGGTTGGGAGCGTCCTTGGTGACTCCGCGTTTCCCCCTCAACCGCGCATTGCGCGCACAGGCTGAACTTCTCAAAAGGTGCACAATACGGCAATAGTCCAGCTAACTCATCCTGTGGTTGTGCACTTCGCCGCAATTATGGTCGGACCGGAAAGGAGTTAGTTTCCTCGCAGTGAGGAAGGTGTGTCCCCAGGGACGGGGGAGGCCGCGGACCGGACGCCACCGGAGTTCCCACCGAACCGCCCGGATCCCCTGTCAGGTTCCGGTCATGCACGCAACAGACGCCCTGTTGGCGCGGATCCGCGCCGCCACGGGACCATCGACCGAGCGGGCCGGTCCGGTCCCAAGCGCGGGTCCACCGTCTGCGCCCGGGGACGTGCCCTAGATTGACGTCATGCTCCGATACCTCGCGGCCCGGATGTTCTGGTCCCTCAGCCGGTGGAAGCTGACCACCGGGCCCAAGCCCGACCGCCCCACCGTGCTGATCGGTGCTCCACACACCTCCAACTGGGATTTCGTGTTTATGCTCGCCATCTCCTGGCGCCTCGGCCTGGAGCTGCACTGGCTGGGGAAGCAGAGCCTGTTCACGGGCTGGCGCGGCCCGATCATGCGCGCGCTCGGCGGGATCCCCGTCGATCGCGCGGATCCCAGCCGGGTCGTCGACGACGTCGTCCGGCGCGTGCGGTCCGGCGAGACCTTCGGCCTGGTCATCACCCCCGACGGCACCCGCGGGACGCACACGCACTGGAAGTCCGGCTTCTACCGCGTCGCCCGCGAGACGGGGATGCCGGTGACGCTCGGTTTCGTCGACCGCACCACGATGACCACCGGGCTCGGCCCGACCTTCGAGCTGACCGGCGACGTCGCGAAGGACATGGACCGCATCCGCTCCTTCTACGCCGACAAGGCGGGGCACAGCCCGAAGCGGCGAGTCGAACCGCGCTTGCGCGAGGAGGGCGCCGCCGACTGACCCGCGTCCGGGCCCGACGGTCGGTCCCTCACCACGAGACGGAAGCCGTCGGCCCTCGTGCGATGGAGGTCGCACAAGGGCGCTTCCTCGCGGGCTCTGCCGCGAGTGGAGACGTACGACGACCTGGCCACCGAGGCGGAAACCGTCGACGTCACCGGTTGGGGCATCGACCGGCTCGCGAGACTCCTCCATGAGCGCCACAGCGCCTGGCCGAAATCGCCGCTGCCGAGGGATGGCCTCGGACTGAGCCCCTGCCGCCGCGGCAGATCCGTCTGCTCAGCAGAATGGTCTACGGGACCTGTGGACCCCTCGGGCCGCGGTGGTACGCGGTCCCCCTCGCCGGCTCGCGGGCGGATCAGACGTTGAAGCGGAACTCCACCACGTCGCCGTCGGCCATCACGTAGTCCTTGCCCTCCATGCGGACCTTGCCCGCGGCGCGCGCGGCCTGCATGTCGCCCGCCTCGACCAGGTCGTCGAAGGAGACCACCTCGGCCTTGATGAAGCCGCGCTGGAAGTCGGTGTGGATGACGCCGGCCGCCTCGGGGGCGGTGGCGCCCTTCCTGATCGTCCAGGCGCGGGCCTCCTTGGGCCCGGCGGTCAGGTAGGTCTGCAGGCCCAGGGTGGCGAAGCCGACCCGGGCCAGCTGCGCCAGGCCCGACTCGGTCTGGCCCATGGACTCCAGCAGCTCCTGCGCCTCGTCCTCGTCCAGCTCGGCCAGCTCGGCCTCGATCTTGGCGTCCACGAAGATCGCCTCGGCCGGGGAGACCAGGTCCTGGAGCTTGGTGCGCAGGGCCTCGTCGGCGAGCTCGTCGGTGTCGAGGTTGAACACGTAGATGAACGGCTTGACCGTGAGCAGGCTCAGCTCGCGCAGGCGGTCCAGGTCCACGTCCTTGGCCACGGACAGCGAGGTGCCCCCGTTGAGGACCTCCTGGGCGTCGCGGGCGGCCTGGAGCAGTTCCTGGGCGTCCTTGTCCTTGGCGTTGCGCTTGGCGTCCTTCTCCAGGCGCGGGATCGCCTTCTCCAGGGTCTGGAGGTCGGCGAGGATCAGCTCGGTGTTGATCGTCTCGATGTCGCGGGAGGGCTCGACGTCGCCGTCGACGTGCGTGACGTCGGGATCGTCGAAGGCCCGGATCACCTGGCAGATGGCGTCGCTCTCGCGGATGTTGGCGAGGAACTTGTTGCCCAGGCCCTCACCGGTGGAGGCGCCGCGCACGATGCCCGCGATGTCGACGAAGTCCACCGTGGCCGGGAGGACCTTCGCCGAGTCGAAGATCTCGGCCAGCTTCCCGAGCCGGGCGTCAGGCACGCCCACGACTCCGACGTTGGGCTCGATGGTCGCGAACGGGTAGTTCGCGGACAGAGCGTCGTTCTTGGTCAGCGCGTTGAAAAGGGTGGACTTGCCGACGTTGGGCAGGCCGACGATCCCGATAGACAGACTCACAAGGACAGAGTCTATGCGGCTCCGCAGGTGGGACGATCCGTCCCTGGCAGGCAGACCCTGAGGGAAAACAGGGCCAATCACCGAAACACTGTGCACAGGAGCAGCTACTCACAGTAGGTTCGACGGACGCTGCCAGGGATCCTGGAACGGAGGCCGCCGGTACGCACGGGCCGCTCGTCGCGTGCCCCGGCCCCGTTCCCGGACCGAGACACGGCCTCTGGCACGGGAGAACGAACGGCCGCTCCCGTGGCGGCCTCGTTCCTGGGGGGAGACGACTGTGGTCACCGACCAACTGAGGGCGCTCGTGCGCCGCTATCCGCTTGTCCGGTTCGCGACCCGGAAGCTCCGTGTCCGCCTGCCCAGACGGCTGGGCGGGCTGGACCCCGAGCGGGTCCCGCCGTGGAGCCGCCAGGTGGCCTTCTCCCTCCCCCGACTGGAGTCCGACACCCGCCGCCTCGGTCCCGACGGCCTCACCCTGCGCCTGCCCGGCGACCTCACCGTGCCCCGGAGGCTGGCCGCGTTCGGGCTGGCCAGGCACGAGCCCGACAGCCTGGCCTGCTTCATGGCGATGCTCGAGCACACCCGGCCCGGAGCGGTGTTCGACGTGGGCGCGAACATGGGGGTGTACTCGATGCTGGCCGCCGCGCGCACGCGCCGTCCGGTGTTCGCGTTCGAGCCGACCCCGGAGATCGCCTCCGCGGCCCGGGCGGTCTCCTCCTCGGCGAACCTGGGCTTCACCGTGGTGGAGCTGGCGCTGAGCAACCACACCGGCACCGCGCACCTGCGGCGGTCCCGGCACAACGACATGTGCAACACGCTGGCACGCTCGGCCCGCACCGACCTGTCGCACACCACCGTGCGGGTGACCACCCTGTCGCGGTGGAACGAGACCGCGGCGGCCTTCCCCACGGTCCTCAAGATCGACACGGTCGGCACGGAGCCGGACGTGGTCGCCGGAGGCCTGGAGGTCCTGCGGAGGTACCGTCCGTGGATGCTGGTGAAGGTCCGCCCCGACCGGGGCGTGGAGGAGCGCCTCATGGCGCTGCTCGACCCGCTGGAGTACACCTGGTACCCGGTGGGCGGGCCGCCGCCCTACGAGCCGCGCACGGAGATATCGGGGCGCGCCTCACCCGCCTGGGAGCGGATGTGGCTGTTCGCCCCGGAGCCCGCCCCCGCGGAGTTCTGGCCCTCGGTACGCGCCTGGCGCGAAGCCCTGAAGGCCTGCGTCCCCGGTTCCCGCGAGGCCTTCTGACCCCGTGGGGAAGGGCTCCTAGAGCCACTCCTCCAGGGCAGTAGGGCTCCTAGAGCCACTCCTCCAGGGCAGTGAGGAAGCCGGGCAGGTCGTCGCGGTGGACGCAGTGTCCGGCGTCCTCCACCACCCGGACCGTGAAGCCGCGCCCCTCCAGTTCGCGGCCGTCCCGCGGGGTGACGGTGACGCTGTTCCCGCCGCGCAGGACCAGGGAGGGGACGACCGGCTTCTCCGGGAGGAAGTCGTTCCCGGCGACCTCGGCGGCGACGAAGTCGAAGAACTCCGGGTCGAAGGCCGCGAAACCCCTGACCTCGCTCTCGACGTCGGCGTCGCTCCACCTGGGGTTGCGTTCGCGTACGTGGGCGGCGTCGGCGACGGCGAAGAGCTGCCGCATGCGCTCGCCGGCGTCGGCCCGCATGGGGGGCTGGCGGAAGGCCGGGTCGACGTAGACCGCGCGGCCCGGGCGCAGCCGGTCCACGGCCAGGGAGAGCGCCACCCCGCCCATGGAGTGGCCGACGGCCAGGTCGGCGCCGGCCGGCAGGGAGTCCACCAGGTCGTCCCCGAGGGCCGCCACGGAGTAGTCCCCGCGCGGGCTGGCTCCGTGTCCCCGCATGTCGACGCTGACCACCCGGTACCCGCGCCGGACCAGTTCGGCCCCGACGGCGTGCCAGGTCTCGTGGCTGGACATGGATCCGTGGACGAGGAGGGCGGTTCGGTCACCGGTACCTCTGGTGTAGGTCTCCAGTTTCATGGGAGAGGGCCTCCTGGGGAAGTGAGGAGCTGCCGGAGGGCGGGAGCCGGTGAGGGGGCCGGCCGCCGCATGGACGGAACCTCCAGAGTCCCGAAAACTTTTGCGCGAGGAAAGAGGATGACCGGAACCGGCCGCGCGTCCCGGATCCCCCGCCCCTCGTCGCCACCCCCTGCCAGGAGGCCTGGACGCGGCGGATCCCCGCCCCCGCACGGTGTGGTGTACGGGGGCGGGGACGGCACGGAGGTCTTCCCTCAGCCGCCGCCCGGCGGCTCCACGGCCCCGGGGCGGTGGACATGCCGGACTTGGCGGGTCTGCTCACCGATGTCCTGCGTGGCGGGGAAGCTCGCCCCGGCGCGGGCTGACACCATAGACGGCCATGGACGGCCTCGTACTCGTACTCGTGCTCCTGACCGGCCTGGCGGTCGGCGTCGCCATGGGCTGGGCGCTGGCGCGCGCCCGGGACGCCGAGACACGGGCCGAGGCACGCAGCGCCCGGGAGCGCGCCGCCTACGTGGAGGAGCAGCTCGCCGACCGGTTCCGCGCCCTGTCCGCGCAGGCCCTGGACCAGAGCAGCCAGCGCTTCCTGGACCTGGCCGAGGGGCGGATGCGCGCGGTCAGCGCGGAGGCCGGCGGCGACCTGGACGAGCGGCGGCGGGCGGTGGAGCGCATGGTCGAACCGCTGACCGAGACCCTGAACCGGGTGGAGCGACAGCTGCGGGAGGTGGACGCCGGGCGGGCCGCCGCTCACGCGGAGCTGGCCAAGCAGGTCGAGTACGTCCGCGAGGGCTCGGAGCGGCTTCGCGAGCAGACGCAGTCGCTGGTGACGGCGCTGCGGCGGCCCGAGGCGCGCGGCCGGTGGGGCGAGCTGCAGCTGCGCCGGGTGGCGGAGCTGGCGGGGATGGGCCCGCACTGCGACTTCGAGGAGCAGGCCGCGACCCGGGACGGGTCGCGGCGGCCGGACATGGTGGTGCGCCTGGCGGGCGGCAAGAACATCGTCGTGGACTCCAAGGTTCCCCTGGCCGCCTACCTGGACGCCGTGGAGGCGGGCCAGGACGAGGCCGTCCGGCACCTGCGCGTCCACGCCCGGCACCTGCGCACACACGTGGACCAGCTGGCGTCGAAGTCGTACTGGACGGCCTTCACCCCGGCCCCGGAGTTCGTGGTGCTGTTCATCCCAGGTGAGGCCTTCCTGGCCCCGGCCCTGGAGTACGACCCGGAGCTGCTGGAGCACGCGATGGCGCGGCGGGTGCACATCGCGACGCCGACGACGCTGATCTCGCTGCTGCGGACGGCGCAGTACGCGTGGCAGCAGGAGGCGTTGAGCGAGAACGCGCGGGCGGTGTTCGACCTGGGCAAGCAGCTGCACGAGAGGCTGGGCACACTGGGAGGGCACGTGGAGGGGCTGGGCCGGGCACTGACCCGGACGGTGAGCGCCTACAACCAGACCGTGGGATCGCTGGAGAGCCGGGTGCTGGTGACCGCGCGCCGGTTCGGCGAGCTGGGTCTGGTGGACGGGGAGCTGGACCCGCCCTCCGGAGTGGAGGAGCGGCCGCGCACGGTGGCCGCGCCCGAGCTGTCCGACCCGGGCGCCCGGGAGCCGGAGGCGGACCCCGCGGCGGGCTCCGGCGGAGGGGCGCGCCACGCCGGGGGGAAGGCCCCCGGCTGGGACGGGGTCCGGCGCGTGGACGGAGGCCGGGCGGGCCCGCCCCGCGAGGAGCGGGGCGAGAGCGTCCACGGGCCCTGAGGGCTCGGGAGCCCACGGGGCCGGCGCGGCGCGGATCCGGCCGTGCCGTGGAGGACCTCCCGGACGATCGGACGTCAAGCACCCGCAACCACGGCGGCCCGTCCCGGTGTCCGAGCACAGGAGGGCGTGTTCGTGGCTGAGGGGGGCAGGTACCCCGAGGATCGACACGGTCTCCGGGAAAGACACCGTATATTCACTACAAGTGACACACTCGATACTGTGAGTAACACACTTGGGAGGCGAACAGCTATGCCCCCGCAAAAGGCGCACGGTCCGGATCCCGGGCAGGCACCCTACTTCGTGCGGCCCGACGGCCGGAGCCGGAACGTACCGCGCGCCGGGCGACGGAGCCGCACCGCCCCGGGGCCGGAGGCGGGCCCCCCGCGGCGCACGCCCCGCCTGACCGGGCGCGGCGGCGTCCTGGCCATCGCCGTGTTCAGTTTCGCCGGGATCATGGTCGCGCACTGGGCGGGAATCCCCGCCGCCCCGGGCGTCGCCTTCACCCTCGCCTGCCTGCTCGGTGCGGTCCTGGTCCGGCCGGGCGACCTTCTGTCCCTGTCGGTGAGCCCGCCCATCGCCTTCTTCGCGGCCGTGGTCGCCGCCGAGGGCCTGTTCGCCCTGGGCAGCGAGGGCTTCACGCGGACGCTGCTCCTGGGGCTGGCCTCGCGGCTGGCCGAGGTCGCGCCCTGGCTGTTCCTGGGCACGGCGCTGGTCCTGGTGATCGGGGTGTTCCGGGGCCTGCCCGGCAACATCCGCAAGCTGGGGGACGAACTGAACGGCCGCAGGTAGCGCGGACCGCCCGACCGGGGAGCCCCACCCGGGGGAACCCGGCCGACCGGGAGGGCCCGCCCGGAGGCGGACCGGCCGGGATCAGAAGGGCGTGTCCCCGTCCTCGGGAGAGTCGCCCCGGCGCTCGTCCATCGCGGCGGCCAGCTTGGCGCGGGCCCCCTCCAGCCACTGCTCGCACACGCGGGCCAGCTCCTCGCCGCGCTCCCACAGGGCCAGCGACTCCTTCAGGCTGAGCCCGCCGGACTCCAGCTGGCGCACGACGCTGTTCAGCTCCTCCCGGCTCTCCTCGTAGCTCAGCTCCGGCTCGGCGGTGCCCTCGTCCCGGGTCCCGGCTTCCTTGGCGGCCATCTCTACTCCCCCTCGGCGGTGTCTTCGGTGTGGACTGACTCCACGGTGGCGGTCAGGCTGTCCTCGGCGAACCGCACGCGCAGGGTCTCCCCCGTGTCCGGCTCCCCGGCGGAACGCACCACCGACCCGTCCTCCCTCTGCACGATCGCGTACCCGCGCGCCAGCGTGGTGGCCGGGGACAGGGCGTGCAGGCGCGCCCGGGTGTGGCCCAGGCCGTCGGCGGCCCGGTCCAGCGACACGGTCAGGCTCCGGCGGGCCCGGTCGCGCAGGTCCCCGACCTGCTCGGTGAGCCGGTCGATCTCACGCACCGGGCTGGCCAGCACCGGCCGGGAACGCATGCCCTCCAGCCAGGCGAGCTCGCGCTCCACCCCGCCCTTGAGCACGCGCCGACCCCGGTCGCGGAGCTGGCGGATGATCTCCAGCTGCTCGCCGACGTCGGGAACGGTCTTCTTGGCGGCGTCGGTGGGGGTGGAGGCGCGCACGTCCGCGACGTGGTCGAGCAGCGGGGCGTCCTGCTCGTGCCCGATCGCGCTCACCACGGGAGTTCCCGCGGAGGCGACGGCGCGCACGAGGGTCTCGTCGGAGAAGGGGAGCAGGTCCTCCAGGGAGCCGCCGCCCCGGGCGATGACGATGACGTCGACGTCCGGGTGCGAGTCCAGGTCCTTGAGCGCCTCCAGCACCTCGCGGACCGCCCGGTCGCCCTGGACCGCGACCGGGCGCACCTCGAAGCGCACGGCGGGCCAGCGGCGGCGCCCGTTCTCCAGCACGTCGCGTTCGGCCGCGGAGTCGCGGCCGCAGATGAGCCCGACGGTGTTGGGCAGGAAGGGCAGGGGGCGCTTGCGCTCGGCGTCGAAGAGGCCCTCGGCGGTCAGGGTGCGGCGCAGCTGTTCCAGCCGGGCCAGGAGCTCGCCCAGGCCGACGTGGCGGATCTCCAGGGCGCGCAGCGAGAAGGTGCCGCGGACCTCGTAGAAGTCGGGTTTGGCGTGCACGACGACGCGCGCACCGGCCTCGGGCGGCGGACTCTGCGCGTCCAGCACCGAGGTCTGGCAGACCACGCGCACCGACACGTTGGCGACGGGGTCGCGCAGCGTGATGTAGGCCATGCGGCCGCGCCGGTTCAGCTCGGCGATCTGGCCCTCGACCCAGATCCGGCCCAGACGGCCGATCCACTGGCCGACGGCGTTGAGGACGACGCGCACCGGCTGCGGCGCCTCGGCGGAACTCTCCATGCCCATGTCAACCGAGCCTAGGCGAGGGCGGTGACAGTTCGGGGCAGGCCCGCCATGCGGTTATGGGCGTCGGGGCGGGCGGCGTGGTCAGACGGTCGCGTCGCCGCCGGCGGAGACGGTGTTGTTCACACCGATGTCGGTCACCTCCGGCTCACCCTCGGCGTGGTGGACGGTGTTGTCGGTGCCGGCCACGTGGATGGAGCCGGCGCTGCCGACGTGCACCGTGAGCCCGCTGCCCAGGATGGAGACCTCGCCGCACTCGCCGTTGAGGACGACCTCGGCGTTGCCGGCGGTGATGTTGACGTTCCTGCCCTCGCAGTCCTCGGTGACGCTGCCCTCGACCGCGGCGACGACCAGGTCGCCGGTCTCCCTGTCCACGGACACGCCCCCGCCCTCGTCGAGGGTCACGCCGCCGTCCCCGTTGCCGACCGAGACGTCGCCGTCGGACTCGACGGCGACCTCGCCGTCCTCGTTGCCGACGGACACGCCGTCGGGGTCGACGTTCACTTCCTGGTCGGTCCCCGGGATGCCGACCGAGCATCCGGTCAGCCAGAGTGCGGAGGCCGCGAGGAGTGCGGCGGTGGAGGTGGCGGAACGCATGGGATCAGTCCCCTTCGGACGGAGGGCGTCGGTGTGCTGCCGTCAGGTAGGACGTTCGGCCCCGCGTTCCGGTTCCGTGCCGGGCGGGGCCGCCGGTCGCCCGCCGGCGGCCCTCACGCCACGTCGAACCGTACGCGCACGTCAGGCCCCGGCCTCCAGCTTGTTGATGCGGTTGTCGTACATCTTGATGAACTCGGGGCGGCCCTGGTGGGCGACCTCGTAGGCGCGCAGGTCGCGGACCTGCTCGATGGTGAGCTTGCGCAGGCGGGCGCGGACCGACGGCAGGGTGAGCTCGTCGTAGGTGGGGACGGCGAGCTCCTCGGCCGAGGGGGCGGCGCCCTTGCGGACCTTCTCCAGGACCTCGTCGCTGGCGACCTTGGTGTGCGCCTCGGCGACCTCCAGCTCCTCGGCGATGGCCGAGCCCTCCTCGGAGATGTCCGCGGTGGCCGGGGTGGCGGGCTCGGTCCGGGGCTCCGGGCCCTCCTCCGCCTCCGCGGCCCTGCCGCCCTCGGCGGCCTCGGCGGTCTCCTCGGCGGGAGCGGTCTCGACGAGGGCGGCGGCCTCGACGGGCTCGCTCTTCACGGCCCCTTCCTCCTCCGGCTCCGCGGCGGGGGCCTCCTTCGCCTCCGCCTCGGCGGACCCGGTCTCGGCGGGTGCGGTCTCGGCGGCCTCGGCCTTCTCCGCCTTCGCGGCCTCCCCGGTCTTCTCCGCGGGGGCCTCCTTCGCCTCGGCCTTCTCCGCGGGGGCCTCGTCCCGGGTCTTCTCTGGCGCGGTGGGGGCCGCGGTGGTCTCAGCCGTCTCCTTGGCGGCGTCCTCGGACGCGGGGACGGTCTCGTTGCGCCCGAAGATCCCCTTGACCAGGGTGACCAGCTTCGTGGCGAGTGTCGGATTCGACATAGGGCGGGGGCTCCTGATGCTGTCGGCGGGTGGGGTGAGCGGCACGCGTCCAGCAAACCAGCAGGGCCGAGTTGAGGGCGGACCGCCTGTAACAGATGCGATGGTGAACCAGGATAGAGGAGGGAGGAACACCATGAGCAGGGGATAAGTGAACGATTTCGCCACTTCGAAGCCCAACCGGGTGCACCTCGTTGCGATACCGTCATTTTCGGCCCCGGTTCCACGCCGGTTCGACCACCGCGGTGCCTCATCCCACACAGCCGGGTCGTACACCGCTCAAGCAACCTAGGATGTAAGCATGACTGCGATGACGACTGCCACGAACCAACGGCGTGTGCTCCTCGCCAATCCCCGGGGTTACTGCGCCGGTGTCGACCGCGCTGTCATCACCGTCGAGAAGGCCCTGGAGCAGTACGGCGCGCCGATCTACGTGCGCAAGCAGATCGTGCACAACACCCACGTGGTGCGCACGCTGGAGGAGCGCGGCGCGATCTTCGTGGAGGAGACCGAGGAGGTGCCCGAGGGCGCCATCGTCGTCTTCTCCGCGCACGGCGTCGCCCCGGCCGTCCACGAGGAGGCGGAGAGGCGCAGCCTGAAGACCATCGACGCCACCTGCCCGCTCGTCACCAAGGTCCACAAGGAGGCCAAGCGCTTCGCCTCCGAGGACCGGGACATCATCCTCATCGGCCACATCGGCCACGAGGAGGTCGAGGGCACCAGCGGCGAGGCCCCCGAGCACATCCAGATCGTGGAGAGCCCGGACGAGGTCGACAAGGTCCAGGTGCGCAACCCGGACAACGTGTCGTGGCTGTCGCAGACCACCCTGTCGGTCGACGAGACCAACCAGACGGTGGACGCCCTGCGCCAGAAGTTCCCGAACCTGCTCGACCCGCCCAGCGACGACATCTGCTACGCGACCTCCAACCGCCAGGACGCGGTCAAGGCGATGGCGCCCGAGTGTGAACTCGTCATCGTGGTCGGCTCCGACAACTCCTCGAACTCGGTCCGCCTGGTGGAGGTCGCGCTGGAGGCCGGCGCCGACGCCGCCCACCTGATCGACAACGCCTCGCTGATGGACGACTCCTGGCTGGAGGGCGTGACCACCGTCGGCGTGACCAGCGGCGCCTCCGTGCCCGACATCCTGGTGCACGAGCTGCTCGACAAGCTGTCCGGCCACGGGTACGGCACGGTCACCCCGGTGACGACCGCCGACGAGACGCTGACCTTCTCCCTGCCCAAGGAGCTGCGCCGCGACCTGCGCGCCGAGTAGCGCGCAAGAGGTCACGGGCGGCGCGTTCCCGCGGCGCGGAACCCAGCGAACGAAACGGAGGGCGCCCGGCCGACTCGGCCGGGCGCTCCGCCGTGTCCGGGCGGCCCCTCAACCCGCCAGGGCGGCGTCCGCCTCCGACAGCAGCCGGGCCCTCGACCGCGCGCCGACCATCGTCAGCACCGGCCGCCCGCCGAGGAAGAGCATCAGGGTGGGCAGCGACATCACCTGCTGGTCCCGGGTGGTGAGGGGGTTCTCGTCGGCGTTGATCCTGCGGACGGTGAGCGAGTCGGCGCGCTCCTCGGCGATCCTGGCGACCACCGGAGCGGCCATGCGGCAGGACGGGCACCACTGTGCCCAGAAGTACAGCAGGACGGGCCCGTCGTGACCGATGACCTCGCGTTCGAAGCTCTCGTCCGTCACCGCGGGCACCTCGGCGGGCATGTTCACGGGTGACATCACGGCTCCTCCGTGTCGCTTACTCCACCGGTACGCGGTCCCGCCGCGCCGCGTCCCACCGCACGCCTGGCCAGGGCCTCCGACAGCTTGGCCGAGAGACTGCCGCGCATCGCCTCGAACCGCTCCAGGAGGGCGTCCACCTCCGCGAGCTTGCGCCGGTAGACCTGGATCGAGTCGGGACAGGGGTCCCCGGTCTCGTGGCCGGAGCGCAGGCAGTCGACGAGCGGCCTGGTGTCCTCCAGGCTGAACCCGACCGACTGGAGGGTCGGGATCTCGCGGACGAGCCGGTACTCCTCCTCGCCGTACTCCCGGTGACCGTTCGCCGAGCGCCGTGCCCCGATCAGCCCCTGGGACTCGTAGAAGCGCAGTGCGCGCGTCGTCGTCCCGGTACGTCTGGCGAGTTCACCGATGCGCATGCGCCGACCGTAGACCTTGACGTTCACGTCAAGGCAAGGGACGGCTGGCGCGGTGACCGCGAAGGCCCACCGGTTCGCCCCATGAGCCGCGATCTTGTACCTGTGGCGAGTTCGGGCGCCCGGACTCGCCACAGGTACAAGATCGTCCGGGGTCGGAGCACTCCGGACACACCGGCAACGTATCCGGTCAGTACGACTAGGCGTCGCCCTCGTCCCCGGACTCCGCGCCGTCCCGCGGCTCCGCGCCGCCGTCGGCGGGGTCGGTCTCCAGGGCCTCGGCCATGCGGGTCAGCTCGTCCATGTCGGCGGGACCCGCGACGACCAGGGTCACGCCCTCCTCGCGCCGGACCAGGGCGTCCCAGTCCTCGGAGTCGTAGTGCTCCCACTCGCTGCCGCCGGCGGAGACCGTGCCCGCCTCCTCGGCGCCCCTGGTCCCCTCCGCGACGACCGCGTCCGGGTCGGCGCCGCTCTGGGTGAACATGACGTGGCTGTCCTTCGCGGTGGCAAAGCCCACACTCCACGCGGCCGGCCCCGACTCGGCGACCTCCAGCGTGGAGCTGGTGGGCGTCCACCCCTCCCGCACGAGCTCCTCGGAGGGCACCGTCACCGGGTAGTCCGCGGAGTCCCGCAGGACGTCGGCGTCGGGCTGGTAGTCCACCGAGGGGATGTTCTCACCCGAGCGCGTGGCGACCACGAACGCCAGGACCAGGACGATACCGACGATGACCCCGAGGGAGATGGCGTAGTTCTTGAAGGTCGCGTTGGACCGGCTGTGCTCACTCATGACACAGTCCAGCTTGCCGCAGGTCCGGGACCTCCCCGACCCGGGGTGTCCTTGGGGCGTGCCCGCCGGGCACGCCCTAGCGCTCGGGTTCGAGCCGGGTGAGCAGCCGGGTGATGTCGTCGGCGAGCTTGTGCGCCTCGGCGTCGTCGCGCTGGACCACCTCGGCCACGGCCAGGAGCATGGCGCCGCTCACCACGATGAGCAGCGCCTCGTCCACGGGCTCGTCCGCCTTGCGGAACAGCGCCACGTTGCGGTCGGTCCACCGGGTGAGCCGGGACCGCAGCTGGTAGTCGAACCCGGGCGGGCCGTCGCCGCTGAAGAACAGCCGCGTGGTCTCCCTCTCCTCGATGCATCCGAGCAGGTAGGCGCGGGCGGCGATGTTCATCAACCGCGTGGGGTCCTTCTCCCCTGAGGCGCGCGCCTCCACGACCGCCTGGTGGGTGCGCTCCTGCTGGCGCTGCTGGAACTCCTCGTACAGGGCGAGGTAGAGGTCGGCCTTGCCGGTGAAGTGGTGGTACAGGCTGCCGACGCTGGCGCCCGCCACGGACACGACCTCGCTCACCCCGGCCCTGGCGAAGCCCACCGTGCGGAACACCTGGGCGGCCGCCCTGAGCAGGGCGCTGCGGGTGGCCGCGCCACGCGGGGAGATGCGTGCGGGCTTCGCGGGCTTGTCCGTCTTGTCCACTGTCACGCCCTCACTCCAGTCCGGCCGGTCCCGCCAGAGTAGACCTTCCCCGCCGACCGGCGGCGGGGGCGGGTGGCGCCGAGGCACCCGTGGCCGTTCGGGGATCACGTCGGGTGACTACCCTAAGACCTGCAACCCCGCCTTGTTCCCTGACGGAAGGTGTCACATCCATGTCGCAGCCCGGCAGCCCGTCCGAGCAGTCCACGGCCCCCGACCGCAACCTCGCACTGGAGCTGGTCCGCGTCACCGAGACCGCCGCACTGGCCGCGGCGCGCTGGGTCGGCAGGGGCGACAAGATCGGCGCGGACGGTGCGGCGGTGCGCGGCATGCGGCACATGATCAGCACCGTGTCGATGAACGGGACCGTGGTGATCGGCGAGGGCGAGAAGGACAACGCCCCGATGCTCTACAACGGTGAGCGCGTGGGCGACGGAGGGGGCCACGACTGGGACGTGGCGGTCGACCCGGTCGACGGCACCACCCTGACCGCCATGGGCATGCCCAACGCCATCGCGGTGATCGCCATGAGCCCGCGCAACACCATGTTCGACCCGTCCGCGGTGTTCTACATGGAAAAGCTCGCCACGGGCCCCGAGGCCGCCGACGCGGTCGACATCGCCGCGCCCGTGGCCGACAACATCCGTGCCGTGGCCCGGGCCAAGGGCAAGTCGCCGCAGGACGTGACGGTCGTCATCCTGGACCGCCCCCGTCACAAGCAGCTCGTGCAGGACGTGCGCGACGCGGGCGCCCGCATCAAGTTCATCAGCGACGGCGACGTGGCCGGCGCCATCATGGCCGCCCGCGCCGGTACCGGTGTGGACCTGCTGCTGGGCATCGGCGGGACCCCCGAGGGCATCATCACCGCGTGCGCCATGAAGTGCCTGGGCGGCACCATCCAGGGCCGCCTGTGGCCCAAGGACGAGGAGGAGCGGCAGAAGGCGGTCGACGCCGGGCACGACGTGGGCCGTGTGCTGTACAACGACGACCTGGTCCGCTCCGACGACGTGTTCTTCGCCGCGACCGGCATCACCGACGGCGAACTGGTCGGCGGTGTCCGGTACGAGGCCTCGCGCGTCATCACCGACTCCCTGGTCATGCGCGGGCGCAGCGGCACCGTCCGGCAGGTGCTCAGCGAGCACCGCCTGGGCAAGCTGGCCTCCTACAGCGGCGTGGACCTGACCTCCGCCCCCCAGCGCGGCGACGAGTCCTGACCCGGTCCCGCGCGCCCGGGCACCCCGTCACCGCCGGTACGGGGCGCCCGGTGACACCTGTTCTCTCCCAACCCGCCCCGCAAAGCAGACGCGGAACGCGAACCACACCGGGGTGTGCCTGCATCAGACCCGGCGTCGGCTACGCGGTCACGCGCAGAGCAATCCCTCGTCGGAGGTTCGATGTCCTACCCTGATCCCCCACAGCAGCCCCAGTGGGGGTCCCCGCAGCCCGGGCAGCCCGGGCAGGGTTTCCCTCCCCCGCAGGGCCCCGGCCAGCAGTTCGCGGGCCCGGGCTTTCCCGGCGGCGGTGCGCCCGGCGGGCCGCCGCCCGGCGGACAGTTCCCCGGTGGCCCCCCGCCCGGAGGCCCGTTCCCGGGAGGCCCCCACCCGGGCGGGCGGATGCCGCCCGGTGGCGGCGGTGGCGGCCGCGGGCGCTGGCTGATCCCGGTCGCCGCGGGTGCGGCGGTCGCCGTGATGGCCACGACCGTGTGGGCCACCGTCTCCCTGGTCGGCTTCGGCGGACCGCAGCCGGAGGAGGTGCTCCCGGCGAGCTCGGTCGCCTTCGCCAAGCTCGACCTGTCGATCGACGGCTCCCAGGCGGTGGAGCTGGTGCAGTTCGTGGACCGGCTCCCGGACGAGGTCACCGAGGAGATGGGCCAGACCGACGGCGACATGGGGGAGCTGTTCGCCGAGGGTTTCCTGGAGACCTTCCCCGACAGCCCGCAGAGCCAGGACGAGGTCGCGCGGTGGATCGGCCAGCGCGTGGGCTTCGGGATGTGGCCCGCCAGCGGTGAGGCCCAGATGGAGGACGGGGCCGGCGTGGCCGGCGTGGTCGCGCTCGCGGTGGAGGACGAGCAGCTGGCCGAGGAGGGCCTCGGCGAGCTCAGCGGGGAGTACGACGACCTCTCCTACGAGGTGGTCGACGGCTTCGCGCTCCTGACCAACTCCGACGCGGCTCTGGACGACCGGCGGTCGCAGGTGGAGGAGCACGGTTCCCTGGCGGACTCGGAGACCTTCTCCGGCGACATGGCCGACGTGTCCGGCGGCAGCCTCGCCGTGGGGTGGTCGGACTTCACGCGTTTGATGGAGGTCGAGGAGCTCGCCCAGGAGCTCGAGGCCGATATGGCCGCCGAGGCCGGTGAGCTGAGCGGCCGGGCGACCGCGACCCTGCGCGTGGACGGCGACTACCTGGAGGCGCGGATGGACGTCTTCGACTTCGAGGTGGACGGCGCCGGTATGGCGTGGCTGGCCGAGACCCCGGGCGCGAGCGTGGCGGCGCTGGAGTCGCTCCCCGAGAGCACGGTCGTGGCGCTCGGCGCCAGCGGACTGGACACGGCGCTGGCCGACGCCTACGAGAACGACGAGCTCCCCTTCGTCACCAGCAGCGGCCAGTTGCAGGAGATGGAGCGCGCGTTCAACGGCATGGGCGCCGGCCTGCCGGAGGGCTTCACCCAGCTGCTGGGATCCTCGACCGCGTTCGGTGTCACCGACATCGACATGCAGAGCTTCTTCGGCTCCTACGGCGGCGGTAGCGAGGACCTCTCGTTCCAGTACCGCGCGGTGGGCGGCGACGAGCAGGTCCTGAGCGACTTCGTCGAGAACGTGCTCACCGACCCCTACGCCACTCCCCCGGGCGTGGACACCGACGGCGACGCCGTGGTGGTGTCCCAGGGCAGCAGCGCCACGGGACGCCTGGGCGACGACCCGGTCTTCCAGCAGACCATGCAGGAGATGGACGACGCCGTGGTCGCCGGGTACTTCGACATGCGCCGGGTGCTGACCGGGAGCGACGTGCAGGACCCCGGCCAGTGGGGCGCCCTGGGCATGGCGCTGAGCGTCACCGAGGAGGGGCAGCGCAGCAGCTTCGAACTGCGGTGGTCCCCCAGCGGCGGCGAGTAGCCGGGCGGCCGCGGAGGCGGCCGCGACGCACGGACGGCGTGGGAGGGCGGCCTCCCACGCCGTCGGCGTTCCCGGGCCGTCGGTCTCCTCGGATCCGGCCGGTACCGCCCCGGTCCTTCGTCCCCGGCCCCTCACGCCAGTGGGCTGACCGGATACGTCGCCGGTGTGCCTGGAGTGCTCCACCCCCGGACGATCTTGTACCTGTAGCGAGGTCGGGCGCCGAAGTGCGCTACAGGTACAAGACCACGGCTCATGGGGCGGGCCGGCGAACCCTCGCGGTCACCGCGCTAACCGACGACGCGGCGGCGCATCTGGAAACCGGCCAGGAACCACATCAAGGCGATGAACCCCAGCAGTACTCCGACGTGGACGAGCGCCGGGCCGGCGCCGAGCCCGCCGAAGACCACCCCGCGGATCAGCTCGACCGCGTGGTAGAGCGGGTTGGCCATGGCCGCGTTCTGCACCCAGCCGGGCAGCTCGGTGAGCGGGAAGAACGTGCCCGCCACCAGGAACAGCGGAGTGAACAGGCCGCTGAACACGTAGTCCATGGACCGTACCGACGTGATCACGGCGGAGATCCAGATGCCGAAGAGCGCGAAGGCGAAGCCGGCGAGGAAGGCGATGAACGGCACCAGCAGCATGCCGGGGCCGGGGCGCAGCCCGAAGCCGATCGCGACCAGCAGCGGGACGCACCCGTACACACCCGAGCGCATCGCCAGCCACAGGGCCTCACCGGTGACGAGTTCGCGTACGTCCACGGGTGTGGCGAGGATGCCCTCGTAGGTGTGCAGGAAGCGGCGCTTGATGAAGGTGTTGATGACGGCGGGCATCATCGACTGGAACATCACCGACACCGCCACGATGCCGGTGCCGAGGAAGTCGATGTAGCTGTACCCGGCCAGGGTTCCGATGAGGGCGCCCATGCCGAAGCCGAAGCAGAGCAGGTAGAGGGTCGGCTCCACCACCGCGGCGAAGGTGGTCGCCCGCCAGGACTGGCCGTACAGGATCCACTCGCGGGCGACGACGCCCATGACCGCGTCGGCCTCGAACCGGCCGGGGCGCGCGTGGACCTCCGGGCGGGCGTCCTCCCGGGCCTGCTGTTGCTCGACGGTCATTCCACACTCTCCCCGGTCAGGGTCACGAACACGTCCTCCAGGTTGCTGGCCCTGCGCAGCGGTACGTCCAGCCTGTCGCGCAGGGACTGGGGCAGCTCCTCCGCGCGCAGGACCGACACGGTGGTACCGGTGCGACGGGTGGTGAAACCGTGGCTGCGGAGGAGTTGCTCGAAGGCGTCCACCCCCTCCTCGCCCGGGATGTACTCCTCCACGGTGGCGCCCGCGTACTTGGCGACGAGGTCGGCGGGGGTGCCGCGTTCGACGACCCTGCCCTTGGCCATGAGCGCCACCTCGTCGGACAGACGCTCGGCCTCCTCGATGTAGTGCGTGGACATCAGGACGGTGACGCCCTCGTCGCGCAGCGCCGAGATGACGCTCCACAGGTCCTGGCGCACCTGCGGGTCCAGGCCGACGGTGGGCTCGTCCATGAGGACGAGTTCGGGCCGGTGCAGCAGGGCACGGACGATGAGGAGGCGGCGGCGCATCCCCCCGGACAGGTCGTCGACCAGGGTCGCGCCCCGGTCGCTGAGCTGGGCCAGCCGCATGGCGCGGGCGATGGCCTCGTTCCGCCGGCGGCGCGGGACCCGGTAGAGGAAGGAGAACATCCGCAGGTTCTGCTCGACGGTGAGCTCCTCGTCGAGGTTGTCGTGCTGGGGGACGACGCCCATACGGGCCCGGGCCCACTTGGACTCGGCGGGGATCCCGTGGCCGAGGATGCGGATCTCGCCCTCGTCGGCCAGGGCCTGGGCGGTGAGCATCTTCATGGTGGTGGACTTGCCCGCGCCGTTGGGTCCGAGAAGCCCGAGGACGACCCCCTGGGGGACCTCCAGGTCGAGCCCGTCGACGGCGGTGAGGGAGCCGAAGCGCTTGACGACGCCCCGGAGCAGCAGAGCGGGCACGGCCGACGTGTCGCGGGAGGTCATGGACGCGCTCCCGGGCAGGCGGCGACCGGGATCAGGTGTGGTCATGGGCCAACGGTAGACACGCGGTGGGACGAATTTCCACCGGATTTCGGCCCGGCGGGCGCAGGGTGCCGATCTCCATCGCGGTCCTGCGCGGCGGCGCGTGGATGCTCGTCCACCGGTGCGTGCGGTGCGGCGAGCCCGGCTCCAACCGCGTGGCGGGCGACGACAGCGCCCGTGCCCTGGTCAGGGTGGCGGTCAGGCCGCTGCCCGCCGTCTCCGGCTCCGTGGCCAGGCGGGCACTGATCGAACTGTAGCGCGGCGGTCGGGCGGGGCCGGAGGGCTCCCGGGCCCGCCCGGCTCCGCGGCCTGCCGTGACCGGCCCCGTCCGGGGGATCCGTCCGCCGGTTTCCCCTAGTGTTGACGGTGTGAGTGAGGAAGTGTCCCCTGAGCGGCTCCGCGCCTCCGACACCGACCGTGAACGGGTGCTGAAGGCCCTGCGCGAAGCCGTCGCCGACGGGCGCCTGGACCTGGAGGAGTTCGAGGAGCGCTCCTCCCGCGCACACGAGGCGCGCACCCTCGGTGAGCTGCCCGGGATCACCGCCGACCTCCTGCCCCCCGAAAGGCAGCCCATCCGCCTGGACCCGCAGCCGCTCCTCGGCGTGTTCGGCGACGCCAGGCGCGGAGGACGCTGGGTGGCCTATCCCGGCGAGCTGGCCGTGGCCCTCCTCGGCAGGGTCGAGGTGGACATGCGCGAGGCTCTCCTCATGCACAACCACCACCGGATGACCGTGACCGCCGTCCTGGGCCGCGTGGAGATCGACGTCCCCGAGGGCGTCGAGGTGCGGCTGAACGGCTGGTCGTTCCTGGGCAGGCGCACCACCACCGCCCGCCGCTCGGACCTGTCCCACCCTCCCGTGCTGGAGATCGACGGCTTCTCCCTCCTCGGCGTGGTGCGCGTGCGCGCGCCCAGGCGCCGCGGCCTCCTCGGCTGGCGGCGCCGGGACCGCCGCCGCGGTATCGGTGCCTGAGACGTGGCGGTGACGCCTCCGCCACGGCCGCTGACCAGCGGCGCCCGCCGGGACTGTCAACATGATGCGCGCAACACCGCCAACCCCGGGTGAGGTGGTGGTGTGCTCCCGTGCGTCTGGCAGGCTTGGGCTCACAGGTTTTCCCAGGAGAGATGGGTTGCAATGAGCGAGTTCCGTATCGAGCACGACTCGATGGGTGAGGTCAGGGTTCCGGCCGAGGCCAAGTGGCGGGCCCAGACGCAGCGTGCCGTTGAGAACTTCCCGATCTCTGGCCAGGGCCTCGAAGGCGCCCACATCGCCGCCCTCGGCCAGATCAAGGCCGCCGCGGCCAAGGTGAACGCCGAGCTCGGCGTCATCGGCGAGGACCTCGGCAAGGCCATCCGCGAGGCCGCCCTGGAGGTCGCCGAGGGCAAGTGGAACAGCGAGTTCCCCGTCGACGTCTTCCAGACCGGCTCGGGCACCTCCAGCAACATGAACACCAACGAGGTCGTGGCGTCGCTGGCCACCGAGCGCCTCGGCTCCCCGGTGCACCCCAACGACCACGTCAACGCGTCGCAGTCCTCCAACGACGTGTTCCCCTCCTCCATCCACATCGCCGCGACCTCGGCCGTCCAGAACGACCTCGTTCCGGCGCTGCGGCACCTGGAGCAGGAGCTGACCGGCAAGTCGGCCGAGTTCGCCACCGTGGTCAAGAGCGGCCGCACCCACCTGATGGACGCCACCCCGGTCACCCTGGGCCAGGAGTTCGCCGGGTACGCCGCCCAGGTGCGCTACGGCGTGGAGCGGCTGGAGGCCGTGCTGCCGCGCGTGGCCGAGCTGCCGCTGGGCGGCACCGCCGTCGGCACCGGCATCAACACCCCGGAGGGCTTCTCCGCCCGGGTCATCGCCGAGGTCGCCGCCAACACCGGCCTGCCCCTGACCGAGGCCCGCGACCACTTCGAGGCGCAGGGTGCCCGCGACGGCCTGGTCGAGCTCTCCGGCCAGCTGCGGACCATCGCGGTCGGCTTCGCCAAGATCGCCAACGACATCCGCTGGATGGGCTCCGGCCCGACCACGGGCCTGGGCGAGATCTTCCTGCCCGACCTCCAGCCGGGCTCCTCGATCATGCCGGGCAAGGTCAACCCGGTCCTGTGCGAGGCCATGCTCCAGGTCTCCTCGCAGGTCGTCGGCAACGACGCCGCGGTGGCCTTCGGCGGCGCGAGCGGCAACTTCGAGCTGAACGTGCAGCTGCCGATGATCGCCCGCAACGTGCTGGAGTCGATCCGCCTGCTCTCCAACGTCTCGCGCGTGTTCGCGGACCGCTGCGTGGCCGGGATCGAGGCCAACACCGAGCAGTGCCGCACCTACGCCGAGTCCTCGCCCTCGATCGTCACCCCGCTCAACCGCTACATCGGCTACGAGGAGGCCTCCAAGGTCGCCAAGCAGTCGCTGAAGGAGAAGAAGACCATCCGCGAGGTGGTCCTCGAACGCGGCTACGTCGAGGACGGCAAGCTCACCGAGGCGCAGCTGGACGAGGCCCTCGACGTGCTGAGGATGACCAACTCCCAGTAGTCGGACCGCACGAAGGTCCAGGCGCCGACCGCCCGCGGCCGGCGGTTCGAGGGACACCCCGCGCACGTACGCGGGGTGTCCCTTTGCCGGGGCGGGAAGGGCGCGGGGAAGGCCGGTTCCGGTCCCCGCTCCGGGAACCTTCCGCGCACGGGAGGCATCCGACATTCTTGGAAAGAGCACCGGGAAGCCCGCCTTTCGAGAGGGCAGTACATGTCGAGCAACAGCGGCAGTGAACGCATCGTCGCGGACCGTTACGTCCTGCGCCGCGAACTCGGGCGCGGCGGTATGGGCGTGGTCTGGGAGGCCCTCGACTCGTCCCTGGACCGCGTCGTGGCGATCAAGCAGGTGCTCCTCCCCGACCACTTCACCGACTCCGAGCGCGCCGACGCGCACGGCCGGGTCCGGCGCGAGGCGCGGTCGGCCGCGCGGATCAACCACCCCACGGTGATCACCGTCCACGACGTCTTCGAGCACGGGGGCGACCCCTGGGTGGTCATGGAGCTGATCGAGGGCGGGTCCCTCCAGGAGCGGCTCGACGAGCTGGGCGCCCTGCCGGTGGACGCCGTCGCGGAGATCGCGGAGTCCCTGCTCAAGGCGGTGCAGGCGGCGAACTCCGCCGGGGTCCTGCACAGGGACATCAAGCCCGGCAACATCATGATGTCCCTGGACGGCCGGGTGGTCCTCACCGACTTCGGCATCGCCACGGTGGAGGGCGGGCCGAGCATCACCCGTACCGGCGCGCTGGTCGGCTCCCCCGAGTACATGCCGCCGGAGAGGCTGGAGGGCGCTCCCGCCGACCACCGGGGCGACCTGTGGAGTATCGGCGTGACCCTGCTCGCGGCCGTGGAGGGCGTGTCCCCGTTCCACCGGGACAGCCTCACGGCGGCGATCGCGGCGGTGATCTCCGCGCCGCTGCCGCCCATGACGCGCGCCGGATGGCTGAGACCGGTCATCACGGGGCTGCTGGAGCGCGATCCGGACCGGCGGCTCACCGTGGACGGGGCGTTGGCCCTGCTGCGCGAGCGCGGCGGCTCGAACGGCGGGTCCGGGGGCGGCAGCGGTCCGCAGAACGCCCACCACGCGCCGGGCGGCGGGCACTCCGCGTTCGGCGGGCCGCCCGGCGGCCTCCCCGTGACACGGACCCCGCTGCCGCAGGGCCCTCCCCCAGGGCACGCGGGACCCGGCGGCCCCGGTGGAGCCGCAGGTCCGAACGGTCCGAGTGGGCCCAACGGTCCGATGAACCCGTCGGCGCCGCTCCCGTACGGTCCCGGGCACCGGTCGGCGCCGCCCTACCAGCACCAGCCGATGCACGCCGGAGGCTACGGCGGCCCTGGCGGTCCCGGTGGCCCCGGCATGGGACACGGTCCGCTCCCCGCGGGCGGGAACGCGCGGCCGGGCTCGGGGGGCACCAAGGTCCTGCTCGGTGCGGGAGCGGGTGTGGTGGCGCTGCTGCTCATCGCCACGGTCGTGGCCGTGGTGGCCGTGCGCTCGGGCCAGGAGCCCGGCGGTCCCACCACACTGGCCGATCCGCCCGCGAGCCAGGCTCCTCCGACCGAGTCCTCCGCGGGCGGGGAGGCCAACGCGGGGAACGGCAACGCCGGGCAGAGCGGCGGGGAGGGCCAGGAGGGCGACGGCGGACAGGACGGCGGCGAGGGGGGCGGCGGGGACGACGGGGAACCGCCGTCCTACGACGACTTGGCGACCTTCGACTCGACGTGGTTCACCGTGGAGTACCCGGCGGGGTGGCAGGTGGACGACAGCCAGATCGACAACACCCTGGCGGTGTTCGTCGCGCCCGGCGGCAACCACCAGGTGTGGGTGACCGGGTGGACCGAGGAGGAGTTCACCGGGACGAGCGCCGACTACCTCCGGGAGACCAAGGGCGGCACCGACGTCTCCGGCGACGTCACGACCGGCTTCACGCAGTTGGAGCTGGAGGACTTCGACGAGGACGACTTCGGGGAGGGCTGGGACGTCGCGCTGGTGGAGGCCGACCTCACCAACGACACCTGGGCCACCCCGGAGCGGCGCTTCTGGGCCTACGCGATCAGCATGGACCACGAGGGCAGCCGGGTGTTCTACCTGGTCAGTGTGAACGTGCCGCGCGGGGACGCCGACTACTACGAGGACCTGCACGAGGACGTCATCGAGACGTTCGTCCCGCACCTCTGAGCGCGGGCGGGCGCACGTGCGCCCGCCGACGGAGAACGGCCCCCGCCAGATCGCGGGGGCCGTGTCGGTCCGGTGGCCGGGCGGCCGGGGAGCGCGCGTCCCGCCGCCGGGACGCGGAGCAGCACGCGGCCGGCGGATCCGGCGGGCCCCTGTCCTCCGGTCAACCCCGTACGGGGCGCCGGTGGTAGGGGCTGTGGACGAGCCCGGCTCAGTACGCGCCGGTGGCTTGGGACTGGGCCCAGGCTCCGCACGGGTCGCCGTAGCGGCCCTTGATGTAGTCGATGCCCCAGGCGATCTGGGTGGCGGGGTTGGTCCGCCAGTCGTCACCGTGGGAGGCCATCTTCTCACCGGGGTAGGACTGCGGGATGCCGTAGGCGCCCGAACTGGGGTTCTCCGCCAGGGGGTTCCAGCCGCTCTCCTTCTCCCACAGGGGTTCGAGGCAGTCGTGGAACTGGCTCTCGCCCCAGCCCTCGGCCAGGACCATCTCCAGGGCGATGCCCTTGGGGTCCCCGGAGAAGACGGGGGCCTCCTCTTCCTCCTTCTCCTCCTCGATGTCGCTCCCCTCGACCTGGGCCGTCTGGACCCCGGCGCCGAGAGCCGCCTCACGCTGTTCCCGGGCCTGCTCGCGCAGGCTCTGGATCTCTTCCGGGCTCAACGCCTCGGAGAAGAACTCGTTCTCGCCGACGGCGGTGTCGGCTGCCTCGCCGTCCCCGGTGCCGGCGGATTCCTCGGTGTCCGGCGTGGCGGCGCTGGCCGCCATGTCCGGGGCGACGTCGTCGTCCGCGAAAGCGGAGACGGCGAAGGCCGCACCCGCGACGAGGGTCGCCGCACCGACCGCTGCCGTGCTGCGCAGCGACATTCGGTTGAGTAGCACGATTGCCTTTCCCAAGAGGGGGTCATGGGCAGGGAAAGCCTTATTAATACCAGTTGTTGGCCTGGGAGTGGGACCAGGCTCCGCACGGGTTGCCGTAGCGGCCCTTGATGTAGTCGATGCCCCAGGCGATCTGGGTGGCGGGGTTGGTCCGCCAGTCGTCACCGTGGGAGGCCATCTTGCTGCCGGGCAGGGACTGCGGAATACCGTAGGCGCCCGAGCTGGGGTTCTCCGCGGTGTGGTTCCAGTTGCTCTCCTTCTCCCACAGGGGTTCGAGGCAGTCGTGGAACTCACTGGCGGCCCAGCCCTCGTCGAGGACCATCTGGAGGGCGATCTCCTTGGCGGACCCTGAGGGGGCCGACGCGGTCGAGGCCCCGCCGGAGGAGTCGGAACCGCCGGAGGAGCCGGTCTCGGCCTCGGGCTCGGGCTCGGGTTCGGGCTCGGGGATCTCGCTGCCCTCCCCGCTGGCGGACTGGAGGGCCCCCTCGACCGCCGCCGCGGCCAGCTCCCGGTTCTCCTCGCGCTGGGCCTCCTGGTCGCCGCCGTCGGGCTGCGCGGCGAAGAAGTCCTCGGCGCCTCCGCCGTCGCCTCCCCCGGCGGGCTTCTCGGGTGCGGCCGCCTGCCCGGGGGCCACCGCGGCGGAGGTCAGCCGCCCGGCGTCGACCGCGCCGCTCGACGAGGTCGCGGCGACCGCGAACGTACCTCCGGCGACGAGGGCCGCGGCGCCGACGGCACCCGCATGGCGCAGTGAGATCAGATTGAGTAGCAAGATCGCCCTTTCGCGTAGACGCACACGTGCCCCACGGGGTGTTCGTGTGTTGTGCTTCGCCGCTGCTGACCACGTGGCCCGGGATGGTGTGCGCGGTGGGACGGACCTGCCGTTCGACCGACCGCGACGCGGGTCGCATCACGTGGGAGGGGATGTGTGTGCAGCGGGTTCAGACTGCACCATCGTCACGATGAAGTAACACCAGTTTTACTGTGCCTTGGCTCACATTACGGAATGCACCTGAAATGTGAGCCTTTGACCTGGCCTTCGACACGCAGAGTCAAAGGAGGGTCAAGGCGCTTCGGGGGTGTGGCAAGGGTCTCGGGGCCCGGAGAGGAGACGAGTCCCACCGAACGGGGGAGCTCCTGAGTACCCGTACGGATGTGCGCGGCCCCGCCGGGAGACGAGGATGGCGCCATGAACGTCCACGGATCCCCACCCTCTCCCGCGGGGCCCGAACCCAGGTGTCCGGACTGCCATGCCCCACTGCCCGTCCGGCCCCGGAGCTGCCCGCGGTGCGGACTCCTCCTCGTCGGCGACACGGCCCAGCGCCTGTGGCGGATCGACTCCGAGATCGCGCTGCTCGACGGCCGCAGGCAGCAGCTGCACGGTGAACGCGCCGCCGTGGTGGGGCTCCTGCGCGAGGAGTCGGCACGGGCCGCCTCCCGCGCGGACGCCCCGGCCGCGGTCCGCGCCGTCGGTGCACCCGGAGCTCCCGGTGCGGTCCACGCCCACGGCACGGCCGAGGCGGCCGGTGGGCGGGAACAGCGGCCCCCGGGCCCGGTGCCCGCCGCCCCCGAGCACCTGCGGGCAGGGGCGGCGCACTCCCCCGCGCACCCCGCGGCGGCTCCGTCGGCAGGGGAGGTCACCCGGCGCTCCGCGCAGAACATCATCCTCGGACTGGGCGGCCTGCTCGTCGGCATCGCCGCCCTGGTCTTCGCCATCTGGACGTGGAGCGACATGGGCACCGGCGCCCGCGCCGGGGTCCTCGGGATCACCACCGCGGCCTTCGCCGCCCTGGCCCTTCCCCTGCACCGGCGCGGCCTGAGGGCCACCGCCGAGACCTTCGGCTGCCTGGCGGCCGCGCTGCTGTGCGTCGACGCCCTCGCCCTGTGGCTGCTGATGTCCGACCGGCTCGGAGGCGGGCCCGGCTACACGGCCGGGGCGCTGGCCGCCATCGGTGCGCTGACGGCGCTCTATCCGGTGCTCGTTCCGCTGCGGTCCCCGCGCGTCATCGCCGCCCTGATGTGCCAGCCGGTCCCGGTCCTGCTGGTGTTCTCCCTTCCCTTCGGGACGGTGTGGTTCTGGGCGCTGCCCGCCCTCGCGGCGACCGCGCTCGGCGACCTGCTCGTGGCCCGGCGGCTCGGCGACCCCCGCCCGGGCCGTCCCGTGCGCACCCTCCGCACCACCGCGGCCGTACTGTGGATCGCCACACTGCTCCTGACGGCCGTGCTGGTCCTCGCCGGACCCGGATCCGACGTTCCGCGGATCCGTTGGGCCCTGACCGCCGCCCTGCTGCTGTCGGGCGCGACCGGTCTGCTGCTCGCCCGCCGCCCGCTCGCGGCCACCGCCGCCGGGAAGGCCGCCCACACGGTCACCGCGCTCCTGGCCCTGGGCATGGCGCCGCTGGCCGCCGGCCCCTCCCACCTGCCCGTACTGCCCCGGGTGCCCGCGGCCCCGTGGCACGGCGGCCCCTCCGCCGCGACCGATCCCGTGCTCCAGGTGCTGGGCCTGTACGGTCCGACGACCGGGCAGGCCCACGGCCCGGCCCTCCTGGCCACCGTCCTGGTCGGCGCCGCCCTGGCCCTGGGCACGGCGGCCCTGCTGCGCCGCGACGCACTCGTGCCCGCCGCCGCCCTGGTCGCCCCGCCGACGCTGCTGGCGTTCCCGCTGCTGCTGGGGCTACCGCACGTGGTGGCGACCGTGTGGGCGCTGCTGGTCGGCGCCGCCCTGGTGCTGGGCACGGCCCTGCTGCCGCGCCACCGCACGGCCTGGGTTCCTGCGGCCACCGGAGTCCTGACCCTGGTCACCGGTCTGCTGTGGTCGCTCCCGGACCGGTACACCTCCCTGGGGGCACTGCTGTTCCTGGGCGCGACCGCGCTGGTGGCCGTTCTGCTGTACCGACGCACCGCTCCTGGGGAGGCCCCCGCGACGGTGCTGTACGGGGCGGGGCTGCTCCTGTGGTCACTGGCCCTGCTGACCGGAGCGTTCCTCCTGCTGGGGCTCGTGATCTCGGAGGCGGTGCCGCCCCCGGCGTGGTGGCTGGTCGCCGGCGCGGGCCTGCTGGCCGGGGCGACCGCGCTGGTACTCGGCCGGGTACCCGCCCCCTCCGCTCCGGCGGACCGCTCCGCGCCCGACCCGCGGACGCTGTTCACCCTCCTCGGCCTGCTCCTGCTGGCGACCGCACCGCTGCTGGCCGGGCGCGCCCAGGGTCCCGGCCTGCCGCTCCTCCCCCGTGTCGAACCGTGGTCGGAGCCCGTGTCGGCGATGTGGGAGCCCGCGTACCCGGTCCTGGGGCTTTCGGCGCAGGCGGACGCCGCGGCGGCGGTCGGCACGGCGGCCGGGGTGCTCGCGGCCGGTGCCGCCGCGGTGGCGCTGGTCCGTCTGCTCGACCGGCGCCGGACGGCGGCCGCCGTCGCGCTCGCCGTACCGACCGCGCTGGTTCCGCTGCCGCTGATCCTGGGGATGCCGTACGTGGTGGCGGTGGTGTGGACGGTCCTGGTGGGCGCGGCCCTGGTGCTGGGCGCCGCGCCCGCCGCCCGGCACGGGTCCGGCCGGGTCCCGGCGGTCTCGGGACTGCTCACCCTGGTGCTGGGGCTGCTCTGGGCGCTGCCCGAGTGGTACACGACCCTGGTCGCGCTCATGCTGGTGGCCGCGACCGCGCAGGCCGAGTCCCTGGTGCTGCGCCGCCTGGGCCTCCGGCGGACCGGGGGGCCGGTACCGCTGGTGTACGCCGTGACGCTGGCGCTGGGCGCGCTCGCCCTGTCCACCGGTCTCGTGGCCCTCGCCTCCACCTTCGCCGCGGACGCCGTCGCCGATCCGGTGTCCTGGTGGCTCCTGGGCGCGGCCCTGCTCCTGGTCGCGTCGGCCTCGACGGTGCTCGGCCAGGTGCCGTGCCCGTGGGTCCCCGACGCGTCGGCGCCCGCTCCGGCGGGGCCCCGTCCGGCTCCGGTGGTGTCACCGTTCACCGTGGTCGGCATGCTGCTGCTGGCCTGCGTTCCGCTGGTGGTGGGACCGCGCACGCTGCCCGCTCTGGCGCTGTTCTCCCGGGCCCGTCCCCCGGCCTCGGCTCCCCCGTCGGCCCTGACGGAGTCCGCGCACGCCTTCCTCGGCCTGGCCGGACCGCCGCCGGCGGCCGTCGCCGTGGCGGTCGGGGTACTGGTGTCCGGGCTGCTGGCCGCGGGAGTGGCCGCGCTGCTGGCCCGGCGGTGGGCACCGCACACGGCCGCCCTCGTCGCGCCACCCGCTCTGGCCCCCCTGCCGGTGGTCCTGGACGCGCCCTTCCTCGCCGCGCTGGTGTGGGCGTTCGCGGTGGGCTCGGCCCTGGTCCTGTGGTCGGCGCTGGCCCGGGACCGGTGGGTCGGACGGCTGGCGGGGGCGACCGGGCTCCTCACCCTGGTGCTGGGGCTGAGCTGGGCGCTCGCGCAGGAGCACGCGAACACCGGCGCCCTGATGGCGGTCGCGGTGGTCGGCGCCGTGGCGGCCGCGCTGGCGCGGACCACCGTCCCGATGGTCGGCGCCACGGCGGTGGCCACGGCGGCGACGGGGGCGTTCGCCCTGGCCCTGCCGCTGCTGCTGGGGGCACCCGTGGAGTACGCGGCCCTGGCCCCGATCGCGATGGTCGCCGCCGTGGCCGTGGCGGCGCCGAGGCTGCGCGGTCCGCTGGTCCTGGCGGCGGAGGTCCCGGCGTGCCTGTGGGCGGTGGTGGCGCTGGTCGTCACCGTGTCGGCGGGGGCTCGGCCGGAACTGGTCGCGCTGGCGCTGGCGGTGGTCGGCGTGGTCGCGCTGGCAACCGCCGTGCGGCCGAACCGGCGCTGGTCCGCGCTGGTGGGGACCCTGCTGATGTTCGCCGCGCTGTGGACGGTGCTGGCGGCGTGGAACGTGGCCGCGCCCGAGGCGTACACGGTGCCGCCCGCCCTCGCCGCGCTGGCCGTCGGCTGGGAGTGGAGCCGCAAGGCGGCCGAGGCCCCGTCGAGCTGGGCGGCCTACGGCGGTGGGCTGATGCTGCTGTTCCTGCCCACGGTGGTGTTGGTGCTGCTGGACGGAGACATGGTGTGGAGGGTGCCCGCCGTGCTCGTGCTGGGGCTGGCCGTGGTCGTGTGGGGTCTGCGACGGCAGCTCCAGGCGGCGCTGGTGCTGGGCGGACTGGTGCTGGTGGCGACATCGCTGCGGGCGTTCGGACCGCCGTTGTGGGACCTGACCCGGCTGGTGCCGAACTGGCTGCCCTTCGCCGTCGCGGGCGTGCTGCTGCTGGTGATCGGCGCCCGCTACGAGGCGAGCCTGGAACGGCTGCGGCGCCTGGGCCGGCTGGTGATGGGCATGCGCTGAGCCGGCGGGCGGGGGCTTGACCCCAACAGCGGTTGAGGCCGCAGAATCGGCCCGTCCGAGGACCGAGAATCAGGAGGGATCGCCGTGCCCGACACAAGCACCCCGGCACCCGCGCCCGCGCCCGCGCCCGTGCCCGACAGCGTCTCCGACCGGCTGCGCACCGACCGGAACGTGTGGCTGTGCACCCTGCGCCGCGACGGCTCGCCGCACGTCACGCCCGTGTGGTTCGCCCACCTCCGCGACCGCTGGTGGATCAGTGTGGGCGCCGGGTCGGTCAAGGCCCGCAACGCGGCCGCCGACCCCCGGGTGTCCCTGGCCCTGGAGGACGGCGACGCGCCCGTGGTGGCCGAGGGCCGGGTCACGGTGCGCGCGGAGGGCTTCCCCGAGGACGTGGTCGGGGCCTTCCGGGAGAGGTACGGCTACGACATCCGCACACCGTTCCCGGGAACCGCGGACACCCGCGCCCTGCTGGAGGTGGCGGTGACCCGCTGGTTGCTGGACGGCACGGCGCAGTAGGCGGGGCCGGCTCGGGCCGGCCTCACCGTTGAGGGGCCCGCCGCCGCGCTCTTGGCGGGGGAACGCCGTTGTCCGAAACCTTTGCCCCCGGACCGTCGGTCCCGGCCCCGGGGGAGGGGCCCCGGACGGTACCGTCGGCGCTACTGGGACTCGTCGACCCGGATGTCCCACGTGACAGTGCCGCCGTCGACCGAGGTCGTCGCGACGGTGACGTTGTGCAGAACGCCGTCCTCGAAGAAGTTGCAACTCATCTCGGCTCCCACCTCCGCGCGAAGGTGTGAGGAGGTGCAGGCGAAGTTCTGCGGGGAGCGGCCGGCCGCCTGCAGCGCTGCGGTCGACTGCTCGACGACCTCCGTGGCGGAAACCTGGCCGTCGCTCGCCACGGCGGTGGCGTTGTCGGCGGCCGCGGTCTCCTCGGCGGCGTCGTCCTGGGCCGCGCCGCCCTCTTCGGCGGCGGTGTCGTCCTCGGCGGCGGTGTCGCCGGCCGGGGTTTCGTCGACCTGGACGTCCCACTGGACGTTGTCACCGTCGACCGAGGTCGTCGTGACGGTCACGCCGAGGCTCTCACCGCCGTGGGTGAGCTCGCAGCGGACCTCGGCGCCCACCTCCGCGGGCAGGTCCTCGGGGCAGGTGAACTCGTCCGGGGCCTGGCCGATCTGCTCGGCCAGCATCTCGCTCGACCGCTGGGCGACCTGATCGGCGTCCACGGAGCCGGGGCCGCCGAAGCTGAACGAGCATCCGGTGGCCAGGACCAGGGGCAGCGCGCCCAGAGCCACTCCGATGGCGGGCTTACGTCTTACCTGCCGCATCGCGGCCTCCTGAGTGTGCGGTGACATACCACGTGGACAGACTTCGGAGACGGTGCGAAGGTTCCGTGACCGAGTGCTTCGATATGCGGTTGCGGCCTCGTGCCCGGTTCGTTCACCCGGTGTTCGCGGTGAGGCCGCCCGGGTCGGCCCACGGCTTGCCCGGCACCTGGTGACGCGCTCCCCACCGACATCCCGACGGCGCCCGTGGGCCCCGTGAGGCTCCGGGCCGACGGTACGGACCCGCCCCGTCGGCCCGTGGACAGCGGAAGGGCCCGCCCCGGATCCACCGGGGCGGGCCCGACCGCCGAACGGGCTGGTCCTTCGGCTAGTTCTCCAGCATCTCGGTGACCAGGGCGGCGATCGGCGACCGCTCGGACCGGGTCAGGGTGACGTGCGCGAACAGGGGATGCCCCTTGAGCTTCTCGATCACCGCGACCACGCCGTCGTGGCGGCCCACGCGCAGGTTGTCGCGCTGGGCGATGTCGTGGGTGAGCACCACCCGCGAGTTCTCGCCCAGGCGGGACAGCACCGTGAGCAGCACGTTGCGTTCCAGGGACTGGGCCTCGTCCACGATCACGAACGCGTCGTGCAGCGAGCGGCCCCGGATGTGCGTGAGCGGCAGGACCTCCAGCATCCCCCGGTCCATGATCTCCTCGATGACGTCCTCGCTGGTCACCGCGGACAGGGTGTCGTGCACCGCCTGGCCCCAGGGGGTCATCTTGTCGTTCTCGGTCCCGGGCAGGTAGCCCAGTTCCTGGCCGCCGACCGCGTACAGCGGCCGGAACACCATCACCTTGCGGTACTGGCGGCGCTCCAGGACGGCCTCCAGGCCGGCGCACAGGGCCAGGGCCGACTTGCCGGTGCCCGCGCGCCCGCCTAGGGACACGATGCCCACCTCGGGGTCGGTGAGCAGGTCCAGGGCGATGCGCTGCTCGGCGCTGCGGCCGTGCAGGCCGAACACGTCGCGGTCACCGCGCACCAGCTTCACCGACTTGTCGGGCTGGACGCGGCCCAGCGCCTTGCCGCGCTCGGACACCAGCACCAGGCCGGTGTGGCAGGGGAAATCGCGGGCCTCCTCGATGTCGCTCTCGCCGCTCGTGAACAGCTCTCCGATCTGGTGGGCGGGCACGTCCAGTTCCGCCATGCCCGTCCAGCCGTGCTCGATGGCCAGCTCGGCGCGGTACTCGTCGGCGGCCAGGCCGATCGAGGACGCCTTGATCCGCATCGGCAGATCCTTGCTCACCAGAACGACGTCCGCGCCCTCCTCCTGGAGGTTGCGGGCCACCGTGAGGATCCGGGTGTCGTTGTCGCCGAGCCGGAAGCCCGCCGGCAGGATCCCCGGATCGCTGTGGTTGAGCTCCACACGCAGCGTTCCGCCCTGGTCGTTCACCGGTACCGGGACGTCCAGGCGGCCGTGGACGGCACGGAGGTCGTCGAGGCGGCGCAGCGCGTTGCGTGCGAAGTATCCGAGCTCCGGGTGGTGACGCTTGCTCTCCAGCTCGGTGATCACCACCACGGGGATGACGACCTCGTGCTCGGCGAACCGGCTCATGGCCTGAGGGTCGGCGAGCAGGACGCTGGTGTCGAGCACGTGGACGCGCCCACCCTCTCCTACCTCCGTGCGGGGGTCGGCGGGGGACTGGGTGTCACGGTGATCGGTAGAGGAACTAGCCACTCGTTCTCCCCTTGGGCACCACTGGGGCGCCCTACTGTCACGGGATCATGGAGGACCGGGACCTGGCCCGCGAGGGCCGGGTCCGGCCCTCCTCGTTGACGTTCCGCGAGGGCGGAGGAGATCAATGAGCCGGGGCCTCCCGAACGGGTGGGCGAACGCCACCCGCTACGTCCGACGCTACGCGTCCATGCTCCCGTTTCCAAGGGACCTCCCCCTCCGCGCGGTGAACTCCGCGTTAAGGGAGCGGTCGTCGGAAGGACCCGGGGATCAGGATCCGTAGCGGCGGTTGCGCGCGCCGTACGAGCGCAGTGCGCGCAGGAAGTCCACTCTGCGGAAGGCAGGCCAGAAGACCTCGCAGAAGTAGAACTCCGAGTGCACGCTCTGCCACAGCATGAAACCGGACAGGCGCTGCTCCCCCGACGTGCGGATGAGCAGGTCGGGGTCGGGCTGACCGCGCGTGTAGAGATGCCGTGCGATGTCCTCGATGTCCAGGCGCTCGGCCAGCTCCTGGATACCGGTGCCCTTGGCCGCCTCCTCGTGGAGGAGGGACCGAACCGCATCAGCGATCTCACGTCTACCTCCATACCCGACGGCGACGTTGACAACCAGCCCGGGGTTGCCGGATGTGGCCGCCTCCGCCTCCTTGAGCTCGCGGGCGGTGGAGGCGGGCAGCACGTCGAGCGCTCCGACGGGGCGCGTGTTCCACCCCTCCTCACGCAGCCGGGCGATGGTCTGCTCGATGATGCGCACCAGCGGACCCAGCTCGGACTCGTCGCGGGTGAGGTTGTCGGTGGACAGCATCCAGAGGGTGACCACCTGCACCCCCACCTCGTCGCACCAGCGCAGCAGCTCGAAGATCTTGTTCGCACCGGCCTGGTGGCCCTGCTCTGCCGCCTGGAGGCCGCTGCTCTTGGCCCAGCGCCGGTTGCCGTCCATGGCCACTCCGACGTGGCGGGGGATCTCCTGGCTGGTCAGCCTGCGTTCAAGACGCCGCTCGTACAGCCAGTACAGGGGGTCACGAAGCCCCATGGGCGAAACCTCTCAGAGCTGGATCAGGGACGGCACACCGTTGGAAAGGGTGTGCCGGCGGGGATACCTCCAGCGTAGTTCGCCCGCTGGGGCTACGTCACAGCCAGGGACTTGCGCACATGCTTGCGCCCCTGGTGGATACGGGACTTGACGGTGCCCAGGGCCAGGTTGAGCTCGGAGGCGATCTCGTTGTAGTCCATCTGGCACAGGTCGCGCAGGACCAGCGGGGCCACCAGGTTGGGGCGGTCCTTCTCCAGCTGGTCCAGGGCCTCCAGCAGGTCGATGCGGGAGCCGGCGATGACGCTGGTGGTGCGGGGGTCGCTCTGGTGGGGCATGCGCTCGGCCTCGGTGGGGAACTCGGCCGAACGGCGCTTCATCGAGCGGTAGGTCTGCCGGGCGGAGTTGGACACCACCGTGTACAGCCAGGTGGTGAACAGGGAGTCGCCCTTGAAGCTGTCGATCTTGCGGGCCACGCGCAGCAGCGCGTCCTGGCACGCCTCCTCGGCGTCCTGGCGGTAGGGCAGGAAGCGCGAGCACCGGCGCAGCACCTCGGGCTGGATCCGCCGGAGCAGGGCGTCCAGGGCGGCGGCGTCGCCGGCCTTGGCCCGGCGCGCGAGCTCCTCCAGCTCCTCGTCGACGCTGCCGGCCACCCGGCGCCGGGGCGTGGGGGTCGTCTCCTCGTGGTCTGCGTGGTCACTACTGCGCATGGCTGGTCTCTCCCTGACTGACGGCAGACGTCCGGCCGTCCGCTTCGGACGCGTGTGCGCCCGTCTGTTTCGAGGGTCACACGTGTATGGGACGCCTACGGTCCCCGTCCGGCTCCGCCCTCACGAAAATCACATTTCCTCGCGACCGTTCACGCGGCGCGGAACACGTCGGGTCTTCTCCAGTCTCCACGGCCGAGGGCCTCGGCACCATCCGGTGAGGGGATCATATAGACGGTAGGCAATGTGAAGGTACAGATGGTGTATTAGTGGGCAACGACCGCGTACTCACTCCTGACAGACCGAGGCGGAAATGAGCCAACCGGAGGCCTTCGGACGTTACCGCGTCATTCGGCGCCTTGGGTCCGGCTCCTTCGCCACGGTCTGGCTGGCGCAGGACGACCTGCTCAACTATCCGGTGGCCATCAAGGTACTCGCCGAGAACTGGGCGCACCAGATGGACATCCAGCACCGCTTCCTGGAGGAGGCGCGCATCCTGCGCCAGACCGACTCCACCTGGCTGGTGGCGGTGCACGACGTGGACGTGCTGCCCGACGGGCGGCCCTACATGGTGATGACCTACGCCGACCAGGGAAGCGTCGCAGACCTCGTCCAACGAGGTCAACTGCCCCTGGACGAGGCGCTGCGGCTGCTGACCGAGATCGGCCAGGGCATCACCGTGCTGCACAACCACGGCACGATCCACCGTGACATCAAGCCGTCCAACGTACTGCTCCAGTCGTCACCGGTGGGTCAGCGGGTGCTGGTGGCGGACCTGGGGTTCGCCAAGTCGATCGACGAGGCCTCGGGGTTCACGGCGGCGGCCGGGACACCCGGCTACATGTCCCCGGAGCAGAGCATTCCCGGCGGTGATCTGGACGTTCGCTCCGACGTGTACTCGCTGGGCGCGGTCGCCTACGAACTCATCACCGGCCGCCCGCCGTCGCGCCCGCCGGTGAGGATTCCCCCTGGCCGGATCCGGCCAGGCCTGCCCCCGGAACTCGACGAACTCATTCTGTCGGCACTTTCGGTGGACCGGGAAAGCCGTCCAGCGGACGCCAAAACCTTCACCGACCGGGTCAGGACCATTCGTATGGCGCCCGATCTGCCCAAGGCGGTGCCGTGGTGGCAGCGGTACCGGATGCCGTGGCAGCGGACGGCGGCTCTGCTGGTCTCCCTCGCCGCGCTGGTGGTCACCGTCACGGCCTCGGCCGGCAGCCCGGGGCTGTCCCTGGTCCCGGTGCGCTACGACGCCGACCAGCAGATCCGCGTACAGGTGCCGTCGGTGTGGGCCCGCGAGTTCCACACCGGCCGGGAGGCGCATCCGGCGTCGGGCGGGACCGGGGACGGGCTGCTGGTGGCCACCGACGCCGACGGGTGGTACTCCGCCGACGCTCGGTCCTACGGGGTGTACGCGACGGTGGTGCCGGGCGACCGCGACCTGGGCAGGACCGGCGGCGATCCGTGCGGGACCGAGCCGGAAAAGCGCGAGGTGGACACCGGCGCCTGGGAGGGCACGGTGTGGGAATGGCCCGAGTGCGGCGGCCACGGGTCGTTCAGCAGCGCCGCCGTACACCGGCCGGGCGTTTCGGGGACCGTGTACCTGGAGGTCCGCCAGCCGGGGTACCGGCCCGACCTGGTGAACGAGATCATCGGCGGTACGGCCGTGGGCTGAGGAGGCCTCACGGTCACCGCCTCCCTCTTCTCCCTTCGTCCTCCTTTTCCCGGCGGGGCCGATGAGTTCGCGCTCCCGCCGGAGTCCGTTCGTGGTGAGGCCCCTGTTCTGAAGGGGCGCGCACGAGGAGGAACAGCGACCATGGCGAGCACGCACACCCTGGAGAGACCCGACGGAACGCTGTACTACGAGGTCCGTGGCCAGGGGCCCGTCCTCGTACTCACGGGCGCGCCCATGGGCGCGGGGGAGTTCGCCCCCGTGGCCGACCTGCTCGCGCGGGACCGCACCGTGCTCACCCACGATCCCCGGGGCATCTCCCGCAGCCCCCTGAACGACCCGGAACAGGACTCCACCCCCGAGTTGCGCGCCGACGACGTCGCCGCGCTCCTGGACGCACTCGGCGCGGGCTCCGCCGACGTACTGGGCTCCAGCGGCGGGGCGGTGACCGCGCTGGCGCTGGCCCAGCGCCACCCCGGCCGGGTCCGCACGGCCGTCGCGCACGAGCCGCCCCTGATGGAACTGCTGCCCGACGCCGCCGAACAGCGCGCGGCGACGGAGGACGTCATCGCGACCTACCACCGGGAGGGCGTGGCCGCGGCCTGGGCCAGGTTCATGGCCGACGCCGGGTTCCCGACGGAGGAGGGCGGGGACGCCCCGGCCGAGGAGCCCTCGAAGCAGATGCTCGCCGACAGTGCCCGCTTCTTCGGCCACGAACTGCGGCACACCACCGGGTACGTGCCCGACGCCGCAGCCCTCCGCGACGGTCCGGCCCGGATCGTGGTCGGCGTCGGCGCGGACTCCGGGCCCCTGACCACCTCCCGCGCCTCCGCGGCGCTGGCCGACCTGCTCGGCACCGCGCCGGTCACCTTCCCCGGCGGCCACGGCGGCTTCACCGACGACCCCGAGGGCTTCGCCGCCGTGCTGCGCGACGTCCTGGAGCCCCGGCGCTGAGACGGCGGGCCACGGCGGGGCGGCCGTACACGGCGGGTGCTCCGTGTACGGCCGCCTCCGGGGCCCGGACCCCGTCTTCGGCGGCCGCCGGATCCCACCGTCCGCGGGCGCCGGGCTCGGTCCCGGCACGGGCCCTCAGCCCAGCAGCTGCTCCCGCAGGTCCTCGGGCGAGGTGACCGGGAGCTTGCAGACGAAGCCCTCGCACACGTAGGCGGTCGGCCGCCCGTCGACCCGCACGCGGTCGCGCAGCAGCGGTACCCCGCCGTCGTCGCGGCCGTCGCCCCGGGACAGCACGGTGCCCAGCGGCGCCCAGGCCAGCGCGGTGCGCACCAGTTCACCGGTCCGGGGGTCCTCGGGGTCCCCCACCACCGCGACGGCGCGCGGACCGGTCAGGAGCGCCTCGCCGGTGGCCAGGCTCCATCCGGCGAACCGGGGGGCCTTCTCCGCCAGCAGCGCCACCGGCGACAAAGCCTCCTCCGCGGCGGCGCGGTGGCGCTCGGAGCCGGTCAGCGCGGCGTGGGCGAGCAGGGCGGACGCCGCCGCCGACCGCCCGGACGGCGTGACGTTGTCGGTGGGGTCCTGCGGGCGGTTGAACAGCTTCTCGGCGTCGTCTGCGGTGTCGTAGAACCCGCCGGCCCCGTCTCCGAAGTGCTCCAGGACGGCGTCCAGCAGGCGTCCGGCCTCGTGGGCGTACCGCGGCTCCCCGGTCGCCCCGTGCAGGACGAGCAGCCCCTCCGCGACGTCGGCGTAGTCCTCCAGCACCCCGGCGCTGGTGCCCGGCCGGCCGTCCCGCGAGGTGCGGGCCAGGCGCCCGTCCCGCAGGTGCACGCGAAGGAGCAGGTCCGCGGCCCCGCGGGCGGCCTCCACCAGGTCGGGGCGCTCCAGCAGGATCCCGGCCTCGGCCAGGGCCGCGACCGCCAGGCCGTTCCACGCGGCCACGACCTTGTCGTCGCGGGCGGGGGCGACCCGCTCCTGGCGGGCGTTGAACAGCGCCTCGCGGACCCGCTCGTGGCGCCAGGGGTCGGAGGGCGGTTCGGGCAACTGGAGCACCGAGGACCCGTGCTCGAAGGTGCCCTCCTCCGTGACACGGAACACCTCGGCCGCGAAGGCCGCGTCCTCCCTGTCGAGGACCTCCCGCAGCTGGTCGGGGGTCCACACGTAGTAGGTGCCCTCCGCGCCCTCGCTGTCGGCGTCCAGCGCCGAGGCGAAACCGCCCTCGGGCGTGCGCAGGTCGCGCAGCATCCAGTCCGCGGTCTCCCCGGCCACCCGGCGCAGCAGGGCGTGCGTGTCGCCCTCGGTGACGCCCGGGCCCGGGGGACGGCGGGCCATGCGCGTGTAGGCGCGCAGCAGCAGCGCGTTGTCGTAGAGCATCTTCTCGAAGTGGGGCACGACCCACTCCTGGTCCACCGAGTAGCGCGCGAACCCGCCGCCGAGCTGGTCGTAGATGCCGCCCCGGGCCATCGCCAGCGCGGTTCCGAAGGCCATCGCCCCGGCCGGGGTGGGCTCGTCGGCGGTCTGGTGGCCCCTGGTGCGCTCGTCCTGCGCGGTGAGAAAGGACAGCAGCATCGACGGCGGGAACTTGGGTGCCGTTCCGAAGCCGCCGTGGTCGCGGTCGTAGTCGCGCACCAGCGCCTGGACGGCCAGGTCGAGCTGTGCGGCGGAGGGCGGCGGCGCGGCGGCCAGGGTGCGCGGAGCGCTGAGCGCGTCCACCACCCTCTTTCCCTGGTCGAGCAGCTCGGTGCGCTGCTCCCGCCAGGCGTTGGCCACACCCTCCAGCAGGCGCTGGAAGTGGTCGCGCGGGAAGTAGGTACCGCAGTAGAACGGGGCGCCGTCGGGGGTGGCGAACACGGTCATGGGCCACCCGCCCTGGCCGGTCATGGCCTGGGTGGCCTCCATGTAGACCGCGTCGACGTCGGGACGCTCCTCGCGGTCCACCTTGACGTTGACGAACAGGTCGTTCATCCGGGCCGCGGTCGCCTCGTCCTCGAAGGACTCGTGGGCCATCACGTGGCACCAGTGGCAGGCCGAGTAGCCGATGGAGACGAGCACGGGCACGTCGCGCCGGCGCGCCTCGGCGAAGGCCTCCTCACCCCAGGGCCACCACTCCACGGGGTTGTCGGCGTGCTGCAACAGGTACGGGCTGGTCGCGTCGCTCAAGCGGTTGGACATGTTCCAACTCTGCCACCCGAAGGCGGGGAACGTCTGCCGTCCGGAGCGGGGAAACGGCCCGTTCCCGCTGGGTCAGGGCGGGAACGGTCGCTCAGGTCCGCGGGGCGGTGTCCTCGGAGGAGGCGTCCTCGGAGGCCTGCGCGGCGGAGGCCCCGTCGGCGGGGGCGCCGGCCCCCGCCGAGAAGTCGTCGTCCTTGGGCAGGGCGCGGAGCTTGCCCATGAGGCTGCGCATGAGGAAGTACAGCCCGACGCCGATCGCGAAGACGACGAGGAAGCCCAGCACACCGGGTGTCACGGTGTCGCTGTCGAGTTCGAAGTCGCTCGCCAGCACCGTCGCGGACGTGAGAAGGGTGTTCATACCGCTCATACTCTCACTGCTTCTCGGACACCCGCGAAGAGGTCCTTCTCAGGGACCTCGGTGTCCACCATCGAGCGCACCAGGTGGTAGTCCTCGGTCGGCCAGGCCTCCGCCACGACCTCGTTGGGCACCGCGAACCAGAACCCGTTGGGGTCCACCTGGGTGGCGTGCGCCTTGAGGGCCTCGTCGGCGACCTCGAGGTACTCGCTGCAGTGCACGCGCGTGGTGATCTCCCAGCGGGGGCGGTCGCGGTCCTTGAGCCGCGCCATCCACTCCTCGAAGGGGTTCTCCATGCCGCGCGAGGCCAGTATGTCGGCCAGGGCCTCGAACCGCTCCGGCGGGAAGGACACGAAGTAGTACAGCTTGAGCGGCTGCCAGGGCTCGCCCGCGTCCGGGTAGGCGTCGGGGTCGCCCGCGGTGTCGAAGGCGTGCACCGACACCTTGTGGGTCATGATGTGGTCCGGGTGGGGGTAGCCGCCGTTCTCGTCGTAGGTGAGGACGACGTGCGGGCGGAACCGGCGCATGGACGCCACGAGGGGTGCGGCGCCCTCCTCGACCGGCAGGGTGGCGAAGCTGCCCTCCGGCAGGGGCGGCAGCGGGTCGCCCTCGGGCAGGCCGGAGTCGACGAAACCGGCGAACTCCTGCTGGATGCCCAGGATCTCCCTCGCGCGGTCCATCTCCTCTCGGCGGACCTGGGCGATGTTCTCTCGGATCTCGGGACGCTCCATGGCGGGGTTGAGGATGTCGCCGCGTTCGCCGCCGGTCATGGTGACGACCAGCACGTCGACGCCCTCGTCCACGTAGCGCGCCATGGTGGCCGCGCCCTTGCTGGACTCGTCATCGGGGTGGGCATGAACGGCCATAAGCCGCAGGCGCTCGGACAACGAAGGGTTCTCCTTGACTAGTGGCCGGACGCGGGGGCGCGGCCGTCCGGCTCCCCGGTGCCCGGATCGGACGACTCACGCACGGGCCGCGTGGGGAGGCTGTCAGGTCGGGGATATCTTAGACAACACCGTCCCCTTGTTCGGAGATTCCCGATGCAGCCGACCCCGGAAGAAGACGCCGTGAACAGTGCCGACACCGCGGCCGACAGCGCGGCCGACTCCCCGGACCCCACCGCTCCCGCGCTGCGCAAGCGCCATGGCAACGGGCCGGTCTTCTTCGTCATCGCCGCCGTGTTCGCGGTGCTGAGCGCGGTCGGCTGGGGCTACTCCGTGATGAACTACAGCGGTCTGGGCGGCGGCGTGTACCACCAGGTGGTGTCGTATTCGGCACCCACGCCCGACGAGGCGACCATCGTGTACGAGGTGAACAGCAGGAACGGTGCCGAGTGCCTGATCGTGGCGTTGGACGAGAAGCTCGTCGAGGTGGGCCAGGCCGACAGCGACGTCGGGGCCGGGAACCGTACGGTCACCACGACCGTTGAGACGCTTCGTCAGGCTGCCACGGTAGAAGTGGCCTCGTGCAGGGAACAAGGTTCACAGGACTGATCCACCGAGCCCCTTCCGACCGGTCCCGACAGCACCGGCGAAACACGAGTATCCGTGTGCCACGACGCACGGTGATATTCTCGTAAGTTCAGCTCAGGCCGCCTGGTGGCCTCTGCTACTAGTACACAAGGAGTTCCCGTGACCCAGACCCGCGATGACAACGTCACCTGGCTCACCCAGGAGGCGTACAACCGGCTCAAGTCGGAGCTGGACCACCTGTCGGGGAGTGGGCGCATCGAGATCGCGGAGAAGATCGAGGCGGCCCGGGAGGAGGGCGACCTCAAGGAGAACGGCGGCTACCACGCCGCCAAGGAGGAACAGGGCAAGATGGAGGCCCGTATCCTCCAGCTCACCGAGATCCTGCGCACCGCGCGGGTCGGCGAGGCGCCCCGTACCGAGGGCGTGGTCGGCCCCGGCATGACCGTCACCGTCAAGTTCGACGGGGACGATGACGAGGTCACCTTCCTGCTCGCCTCCCGCGAGGAGAGCGGCGCTCCGATCGACGTGTACTCCCCGAAGTCGCCTCTGGGAGCCGCCATCAACGGCAGGCGCGTGGGGGAGAAGGTCAGCTACCAGCTCCCCAACAACAAGAGCCTGGGAGTCGAGATCATCGACGCCGTTCCCTACACCGGCATGTAGCACACCCAGCGGACCGGACCGGGGGCGGCGCCGCGCCGCCCCCGCCGCTTTGGGCGGTGTCCCCGCGCGGGACGCCCCGCCGCGGACGCGCCCACTCCCCGATCGAAGGCCTCCGAAGGGATCCCTTCGGAGGCCTTTCGCGTCGTAGTCCCCAAGCCCCCGCGTACCGGCTTCCGCAGGCCATCCCACCGACGAACCGAGGAACTCCGCCGCCATGTCCTCCCCCTACTGGAACCCCAAGGACCCCCACCCCGGCGCGTACCCGCCTCCGAACGGGGGATGGGGGCCCGCTCCGGGCCAGGGCACTCCCCCGCCCGGCCCCGGGTGGGGCCCGCCCGTCCCCGCCCCGCCGCCGCAGGGCTTTCCGGGACCGGGTACGCCGCCGGGGCAGGGCGTGCCCCCGCCCGCCGGTCCGGAGACGGCCGCCTTCGGCCGCCGCCTGGCCGCACGCGCCATCGACTACGTCCTCGTGGTCGTCGCCGCCGTGGCGTTCTTCGTCATCATGGCCTTCGTGACGGTGGCCCTGGTCGGCAACAGCGAGACCACCGACGCCGAGGGCACCCTGTGGGCCCTGCTGTTCGTGTTCGGCTGGGGCCTGCTGCTGTTCTTCTACGACTGGCTGTACCTGGTCACCTGGGGCCGCACGCTCGGCAAGATGATGGTCGGGATCAAGGTGGTCAGCGCCGCCGACGGGGGCAGGCTCAGCCAGGGTCAGGCGCTGGGCCGTTCCGCGTTCTTCGGGCTGCCCCAGTCGGTGCCGGGCCTGGGGCACGTCTTCACCCTGGCCGAGTCCATGGCGGCGCTCGGCGACCGGCGGGGCCGCTCCCTGCACGACCGGGTCGCCGGGACCGTGGTCGTCCGCACCTGAGGCCGCCCCTTCCCCGACGCCCCGCCCTAGGCGAAGGCCAGCAGGCAGGCGGTGAACCCGTGCACGTGGTTGACGCCGCTGACCGGCCCGATCTCCCCCGCCGCGAAGAAGCCGGCGACGGCGTCGACGCCGAGGGCGCGGTGGACCGCGAGGACGTCGTGGTCGGCGTGCGGGAAGAGGGAGGCGCCGCGGCCGTTGCAGGAGAAGAGCAGGCCGGCGCCGACGGAGTGCTGGGCGCCGAAGTCGGCGAGGCGCCGGGCGAAGTCCTCGTCGGCGGTACCGGCGTCGCGGACCTGGAAGCGGACGGTCTGGCCGACCTCGACCATGTCGCCGATGGTGAGGGCGCCGAGTTCGGGATCGGCCCCGGCGAGGGTGCGGACGAGGAAGTCGCCCTGCTCGTGGGCGTCGGCGTACTCGTCCATGGCGATACCGACGTGCAGCCCCTGCTCGGCGAGCGCGCGGTCCTCCTCGGAGAGGTCCTCGACGAGCTTCTCCAGCTTCTCGTAGGCGTTGGCGCCCGCGAGTTCGAGCAGGAGGTTGCCCTCGGCCTTGGTGACCGTCATGGGCGGGCCGACGGGGCGGCAGCCCTGGCTGACGACGGTGCCGAGCACGTTCTCGCCGCCGATGAGGACTCCGATCGCGCCGTTCTCGGCCACCTCGCCCTCGCAGAAGAGCCGCACGGACTCCTCGCCGCGCATGCCGTCGGCCATGCCGCCGACGAGGGGCAGCCCGCCGAGGGCCTCGGTGGACTCGCGGACGAAGGCCTGGGTGGGGAACTCGTAGGGATTGGTGAGCAGGATGGCGGCGCGGTCGCGCGGTCCCGGCTCACGCATGCCGACGACGGCCAGGTGGTCGTCCTCGATGATGGTGTCCAGGCGGAACGGGGTGATCTCGACGCCGGGAAGGCTGGCGCACCACACGCTGACCGCGCCCTGGCCCTCGACCCCCCGGCCGCCGCCGATGACACCGGTGGAACTGCACCCGAGGGTGGCGGCGTCCCCGGCCAGCTCCATGACGCGCGTGCCCGCGAGGGTGACCTCCTCCGGGTCGGCCCCGCAGACGAAGAAGCACACCAGGTCGGCCGGGCCGTCCACCTGTTCCAGAGCGCCCAGCACGGCGCGCTCGGCCGCGTTCACGAGGTCGGCCCCCGTCGTCAGTGCATCGCCGAACCGTGCCACCAACTGCCACCCCCGGTATCGCCGGCCCTTGCGGCCGGACACAGGACTCCACCGTCACGCCCCATTCTTCCACCCTGGTGCCAATCAGGGGATTTTCCGGCGAACGGACTCGGACACCTGCCCGGGACGGCGCCGGCGGGCGGGCCGTGCCGGCGCGGCGTCCGGAGAACGGGGAACCCCTTCGGCCCCGGGCGCGCTCCGGGATAGGTTCGGGGACGTGAGTGCCCTCCCTCCGTCCCCTCCGCCGACCCCGCCCTCCCTCCCGCGCACCCTCGCGGCGCTGCGCGGGTCCGGACATGTCCACCGGCCCGTCGCCGCCGAGGTGCGGGAGAACCTGCTCCGGCGGATGGGCGCCGGGGAGCCCCGCTTCCCGGGGGTGCACGGCTTCGACGCCACCGTGCTGCCGCAGGTGGAGCGTGCCCTGCTGGCTGGGCACGACATCGTGCTGCTGGGCGAACGCGGCCAGGGCAAGACCCGGCTCATCCGGACCCTGGCGGTCCTGCTGGACGAGTGGTCCCCGTCGGTGGCCGGGTGCCCGGTCAACGACCACCCCTACGCGCCGGTCTGCCCGGCGTGCACGCGCCGCTCGGCCCGGGAGGGCGGCGACCTCCCTGTGGTGTGGCGGCACCGCGGGGAGCGCTACGGCGAGAAACTGGCCACGCCCGACACCGGGGTCGGCGAACTGGTGGGCGACGTGGACCCGGCACGGCTGGCGGAGGGGCTCTCTCTGGGTGACCCGGAGACCATCCACTACGGTCTGGTCCCGCGTGCGAACCGGGGGGTGTTCTGCGTCAACGAGCTCCCCGACCTGCCCGCGCGGGCCCAGGTGGCCCTGTTCAACGTGCTGGAGGAGCGCGACCTCCAGGTGCGCGGCTACAGCCTGCGGCTGCCGCTGGACCTGGTGCTGGTGGCGAGCGCGAACCCGGAGGACTACACCAGCCGGGGGCGGATCGTCACCCCGCTCAGGGACCGCTTCGGCGCGCAGGTGCGCACCCACTACCCCCTGGCCCTGGCCGACGAGCTGGCGCTCATCCGGCAGGAGGCGGCGCTGCCCGAGGGCACGACGGTGCCCGCGCACCTGCTGGAGGCCGTGGCGCGCTTCACCCGGCTGGTACGAGCCTCCAAGAAGGTGGACGCGCGCTCGGGGGTGTCGGTGCGCTTCTCGGTGGCGGCGGCCGAGACCGTGGCGGCCTCGGCGCTGCGGCGGGCGGCCCTGTCGGGCGAGGAGCTCCCGGTGGCGCGGGTGTGCGACCTGCCCGCGGTGGTGGAGCCGCTGCTGGGGAAGGTCGAGTTCGAGATGGGTGCCGAGGGCCGCGAGGCCGAGATCCTGCACGCGCTGCTGCGCCGGGCGGTGGCGGAGGTGTTCCGCGAACGCCTGGACGAGGCGGACCTGTCGCCCCTCAGCGACCGCTTCTCCGGCGGCGGCACGGTGGAGACCGGCGACCTCGTGGGCGCCGCCGAGCTGCTGCGGCGGGTGGGCGCGGTGCCGGGGCTGGCGGCGCTGATCGAGCGCGTGGCCCCCGACGGCGAGGACGGGCCGCCCACGCCGGGGCTGGCCGCCGCGGTGGTGGAGTTCGCGCTGGAGGGGCTGTACCTGGAACGCCGACTGTCCAAGGACACGCTCCCCGACGGAGGGGTCTACCGCTTCTGAGGGGTCGGCCGGAGGCGTCGCGGCGGGTCCGCCCTCTCCTGCCGGGGAAGGTACCGGTGTGTGTACACGGAAGGCGGGTGCGTGTGAGGTTTCGGTACCGGGCGTACATGGGCGGGCCCGACCCCCTGGCCGACCCCGACCCGCCACCGGAGGAGGCCGTGGCCGCGGCGCGCGAACTCCTGGCTCTGGTGGCGGCCGCCTCCGAGGCCGGTCCCGGTCACGAGGCCGGTTCCGAGGCCGGCCCCTTCCCCGTCTCCGAGGAGGACCGGCTGGAACTGGCCGCACTGGAGGGGGCCCTGTCCCGGTACGCCGACGGCGACCGCGGCGCCCTCGACGGGGTGGACGCCGTCGCTCTGGGCCGCCTGCTGGACCGGTCGCTGGGCCGGGAGGCCGGACGGGCCCTGGCGCGCCTGGACGAGGCCGACCACGGCCTGAGTCCCCGCGAGCTGCGCCGTCTGGGCGAGGTGGCGCTGCGCGACGCCGAGTCCCCCCGCCGCGGGCACGGCGCCCGTGGCGGTGCCCACCGGGGCGGTACCGCGTCCGGCGGCGAGCCCACCGGCGCCTCCCTTCCCTTCGGTGAGGACGGTGACGGCCCCCTGGACGCGGTCGCGACCGCGCGCGAGGCCGCGCTGCGCCGGTCCCGTCCCGGCGAGCGGGACGTGGCGCTGCGCGCCGGGGACGTGCGGGTGGTGGAGACCGAGCCCTCGGAGGCCGCCGCCGTGTCGCTGCTGGTGGACCTGTCGCACTCGATGGTGGCCCGGTCCCTGCACGAGGCCGCCACCCGGACGGCGCTGGCCCTGCACGCCCTGGTGGCCACGCGCCGCCCGGAGGACCGGCTGCACCTGGTCGGCTTCGGGGAGCGGGCCCGGGAGCTGTCCCCGGGCGAGCTGGCGGCCCACGACTGGCGCAGGATCCCGGGCACGAACCTGCACCACGCGCTGCGGCTGGCCCGCGCCCACCTGCGGCGCCACAGGGACCTGCGCCCGCAGGTACTGGTGGTCACCGACGGCGAGCCCACCGCCCACCTGGGCGGGGACAGCGACGCCCGGTTCGCCTGGCCCCCGACCCCGCGCACGGTGGAGCTGACCGTCGCCGAACTGGACGCGGTGCTGCGCGAGGGCGCGGAGGTGACCTTCTTCCTGCTGGCGGACGATCCCCGGCTGCGCGCCTTCCAGGCCCTGGTGGAGCGGCGCCGCGGCGTGCGGGTGGTGCACGCCGGCGCCGAGGAGCTGGGTGCGCTGGTGGTGGGCCGCTACCTGGACCGCCCGCGTTAGGGCGTTTTCGGCGGACGGGTCCCAGCACCCGGTGCCGGGCCCCGCCACCCCGTCAGCGTTCGAAGACGTTGACGTCGGAGGCCAGGACCAGCAGCTCCTCGGGCGCCTCACCGCCGGAGTAGAGCAGCTGGTGCCGGTTGGCGGGCATGATCGTCTCGGTGAACCGCAGCGGGCGCTCGCCCTCGTAGACCACCCGCTCCTGGACCAGCAGGGGGATGCCCGGGCCCAGGCCGAAGGAGTCGGCCTCGCTCTGGGAGGGCATCCGGGCGCCGACGATGTCCCAGTTCCACTCCTCCCGGCAGCCCAGCGACCGCAGTACCGCGGTCACCCCCTCCTCCAGGGGTTCGGGGGACATGAGCGGAGTGCCGCCGGCGATGTCGTACGGAAAGTAGGTGACCTGGGACTGCCACAGGCCGCCCTCGACGAACCGGTCGGAGGAGCGGATGACGACCAGGTCCCCGCGCGCGGCCTCCCCCACCGACTCGTGGCGCAGCCGCTTGGCCACCTTGGGCCGCATGGTGTCCAGGCTGACCTTGACCTTCTCCTGGACCTGGTGGTAGCCGGCCTCGCGCAGGTGGGGCTGGTAACCCGCCTTGAAGCGCTCGGAGTCGCCGCCGCCCGTGACGGGGGTGGCCAGGTGGACGATGGGCCGGTGGTCGGCGACGAAGGCCCCCCGTCCGGCGCGGATGGCGATGCGCCCCTCGTCCTGGAGGATGCGCATCCCCAGGCGTGCGGTGGCGCGGGAGACGTCGAGCTGCTCGGCGAGCTCCTCCTCCCCCGGAAGCCGCTCACCCGGCCCGTACTCTCCCCTGGCCAGCGCCTCGCGCAGGTGGTCGGCGACGACCGTCTTCCTTGACGTGCTCATGCGTTCGCTCAGTCCCGGTGGTAGGCGTTCATGTTGCCGTGCTCGTACTGGTAGCGGATGCTGTGTCCCGCGTAGACGGTGTGCACCAGCCGGATCGGACGCTCCTCGGACAGGTCGGTCCGGTGGACGGTCAGCACCGGGACCCCGGGTGGGAGTTCGAGCTGGCCCGCCTCCTGCGGGCTGGGCATGCGGGCCTCCAGCTCGTCGACGAACCCGACCTGGCGCTGCCCGTGCTCCGCCAGCACCGCCAGGGCGCTCTCGACGTCCTCGGGCAGCATGAGCGGGGTGCCCTCGACGAGGTCCATGGGGTAGTAGGCGGAGCTGACGGACGCCGAGACCTCCCCGGAGAACCGGTACATGCGGCGGACGACCGTCATGTCGCCCTCGGTGACGCGCAGGCGGCTGGCGATGTCGGGGGTGGCGCTGAGGATCTGGAGCTCCTCCAGGGTCTGCCCGGCCATGCCCGACTCGTTGAGGCCGCCGGACCCGTCCCGGCTGCGGTTGGCGTGGAAGGTCTCGGGGACCACGTCCTGGACGAAGTGCCCGCGACCGGGACGGCTGACGATCAGCCCCTGGTTGCGCAGCATGCCCAGGGCCAGCCTGATCGTGTTGCGGGACGCCTCGAAGCGCTCCTCCAGCTGCTTCTCGGAAGGCAGCTGCCCGCCCCGGGGCAGGGTTCCCTCCTGCACCTCCCGCCTCAGGGTCCGAGCAATCTGTCGATATCTGCTTTCAGCCCGCATACATCAGTCCTCGCCGGGGTACTAGACCAACAACCTAGCTTGTACCAACAAGGTGATCGGTACACCAAAGGAACAAGTCCATCCGGTCAGCATGAACCCATCTTAGATGAAGGCCACCCTAAGTACACGCTTTCGCGGCCGGGAGAACACACGAGGAGGGAAGAACCGGCAGTCCCGCCCCTTCGACCCAGGCGCCCGACCCCCGCGCGACACACCGAACGGAAACCGCATCAGGTGAAACACCGCCCAACGCCCCCTCGCTCGGCCGGGGGGCACGCAGGACGCGGATAGGCACTTCCCCCAAGGAGAAAAGAATGATCCCCACCCTCATCGCGCTGGTCGGAGTCGTGCTCCTGGGCCTGGCCGCGGGGTTCTTCCTCGCCGTCTCCATCGGCATCCGCCGCCGGGACAACCGTGGCACCTACCGCTCGCTGCGCGACGACGAGGAGAGCACCCCCCTCTCCCGCACCGGAAGCCTCGTGGTGGGGCTGCGCTTCCGCGGCGGCGGGCCCTCCGCGCCCGCCCCGGGCCGCGCCTCCTCCGACCGCACGCCCACCGCGGTCTGAACCGCGGGGCGACGGCCCGGGAGCGGCGACCGGGCAACGGTGACACGGCGCCGCGCAGCACGGCGCGGCACAGGACGGGCGGTACCGGGAACAGGCCGCGACGGGTCCGGCAGCGCAGCCGGGAACCCGCGCGGCACACGACCATACGGGGCGCGTGCGCGGGAGCGCACCGCCGGCGCCCGGACGGGGCCCGGGCACCGGACGGGGTCAGTGCGGGACTTCTAGGCCTCCAGGGCCTGCAGCAGGTCGGCCACCAGGTCGTCGGCGGACTCGATGCCCACGGAGATCCGCACCAGGTCGGCCGGAACCTCCAGCGCGGAACCCGCGGTGGACGCGTGCGTCATCCGTCCGGGGTGCTCGATCAGGGACTCCACCCCGCCCAGGGACTCGCCGAGGGTGAAGACCTCGGTCCGCTCGCACAGGGCCAGCGCCGCCTTCTCCCCGTCGCGCAGGGCGAAGGAGACCATCCCGCCGAAGGACTTCATCTGCCGTTCGGCGGTCTTGTGCCCCGGGTGGCCCTCCAGACCGGGGTAGAACACCTTCCGCACCGCCGGGTGGTCCTCCAGCGCGGCCACGACCCGCTCGGCGTTGGCGCTGTGGCGGTCCATGCGCACGCCCAGGGTCTTCACGCCGCGCAGGGTCAGCCAGGAGTCGAACGGCCCCGGGATGGCGCCCATGGTGTTCTGGTGGAAGGCCAGGCGCTCGCCCAGCTCGGCGTCGGAGACCACCAGCGCTCCCCCGACCACGTCGGAGTGCCCGCCCAGGTACTTGGTGGTGGAGTGCACGACCACGTCCGCGCCCAGGGTCAGCGGCTGCTGGAGGTAGGACGAGGCGAAGGTGTTGTCGACCACGTGCAGTGCGCCGGCGTCGTGCGCGATCTGCGCGACGGCCTCGATGTCGGTGATGTTGAGCAGCGGGTTGGTGGGCGTCTCGGTCCACACGACCCTGGTCTCTGGCCGGACGGCCGCGCGCACCGCCTCGGGGTCGGACTGGTCGACGGCGTCCCACCGCACACCCCAGCGCTCGACCACCTTGGAGACCAGCCGGAAGGTGCCGCCGTAGGCGTCGCCGGGGATGATGATGTGGTCGCCGGGCGAGAGGACCGTGCGCAGCAGGGTGTCCTCGGCGGCCATGCCCGAGGCGAACGCCAGACCGCGCACCCCGGACTCCAGGGCGGCCAGGCACTCCTCCAGGGCCGCGCGCGTGGGATTGCCCGTGCGCGAGTACTCGTAGCCCTGGCGCAGACCGCCCACGCCGTCCTGGGCGTAGGTGCTGGTCTGGTAGATCGGCACCACCACGGACCCGGTGCCGGCGTCCGGCTCCTGTCCCGCGTGGATGGCCAGCGTTTCAAACCCGTCGAACTTCATGGGGCCACAATAGTGCCCTCCGACCTCGCCGTTCCCGCTTTCCAGCCGCACGGTGGCGCGGTGAGGGATCACTCCCGCACGCGCCACCGCTCCTCAGCGTGCGTCCGACCGGACCGGCGCTCAGGCGGCCGAACGCACCCGGAAGGACTGGCCGTCGGCACTCCCGCAGGGCTGCTGGGTCAGGCCGGCCCCGTCCGCCCCGCCGTCCAGGGTCAGGCACTTGCCGCTGTGCCGGGCCACGAACCGGTAGGTGCCGCCGGAGACCTCCTCCGGGCGCCACTGCTGGTTGGCGGCGCCGACGTAGCTCCACAGATGGACGCGGGCACCGTCGGCCGTGGCGCCCGGGCCGCCGTCCACGTCCCACACCGCGCCGGCGTGCTGGTTCAGGACCTGGTGGTGGCCGTCGCCGGTGGGCAGGAACCGCCAGGTCTGGTTCGCCTGGCCGGGCGTTCCGCACTCCCACTGCTGGAGGCCGGTGCCGTCACCGGTGCCCCAGTCGGCGGCGTCCAGGCACTTGCCGCTGTCGGCGCCGACCACCTGGTAGGGGGTGTCCGGAACGATGGTCTCTCCCTGCTCTCCCGGGTCGCCGCCGTCCCCGGCCGGGGACCAGGTGAAGGTGGCCACCGCCCCGGCGGGGAGGGTGTAGGAGAGCGAGTCGCCGCCCTCGGTGATCGAGAAGGTGCGGGGTCCGGAGGCGGCGTTGGTCACGTAGGCGGCCCGGCCGCCGCCGGGGTTCTCGAACACGACGTTCTGCACGCCGCCGGAGCCCTGGCTGGTGGAGCCGATCCGCCGTGCGCCCTCGTCCACGAACCGGGTCAGGTGGCCCAGCATGTAGTACTCGGCGTTGCGGGTGACCCGCGAACCGTCGATCTCCACGACGCCGTTGCACCTGTCCTCGCAGTGGCCCTGGTGGGGGCCTCCGTTCCCGTCCAGGGCGAGGTTCCAGGTGAGGACGGTCTCGCCGCCGCTGCGCATGTTGCGCACGACCAGGTTCTCGGAGTGCCAGCGCAGGGTGTCGGCGAAGGTCGAGGCGGGGTCGGCGCTGTCGGTTCCGGAGCACTCGGTGAAGAACACGCGCTTCCCGGCGTCCACGATCTGCTGCTGGGCCTCGGGCCGGCCGCCGTAGCAGTGGAACGCCGCCCCCTGGACCCGTTCGATCCCCCGGGTGGCCTCGAAGACCTCCAGCGGGTAGTCGGTCCGGTCCCAGTTGTGGTCGTAGGCGTACAACCGCGTGTCCAGCCCCGCGTCGGCCAGGGCCCCGTCCAGCACCCGGAAGAAGTCGGCCTGCTCCTGGGCGGACATGCTCGTGGACGGGTAGGAGGTGGCGAACAGGGGCTCGTTCTGCACCGTGAGGTCGGTGAGCTCGATCCCCTCCTCGCCGTACGCCTCGACGGCCGACACCAGGTAGTCGGCGTAGTCCCCGTAGTGGGCGGGGTCCAGGCTTCCGCCGTTGAGCGAGCCGCCGGTCTTCATCCACGCGGGCGGCGACCAGGGGCTGCCCATGAACCGGATGCCGGGGTTGGCCGCCAGGGCCTCCCGCAGGACCGGGATGATCTCCTGCCGGTCGCGGTCGATGCCGAACCGGCCGGGAGTGTCCTCGTAGGTGTAGAAGGACCCGGCGTTGAAGTCGGTGCCGCCCAGGGGCTGGCGGAGGTAGTTGAGCCCGATCCCGCCCCCGTCCCGGGAGAACAGCGACTCCATCAGGGCGTCCCGTTCCCCCTGGGGGAGCGAGCCGATCAGGTGGGCCGACGCCTCGGTCACCGAGGCGCCGGCGCCGGTGAAGCGCTGGAACCTCTGGCCGGGGTCGACCGCGATGTCGATCCCCTCCCTGCCGGAGGTGAAGGGGACCTCGCCCCTCGGTTCGAGGGTGCTGCCGCCGTCCGCCGTGGTGACCCAGACCCGGGCGGTGGGTGCGGCGGCCTGGGCGGGGGCGGCGGTGCCCAGGCCCAGGAGGGTGGATCCCAGTGCGAGCGCGCCGGCCGCGGCCAGCGCGCTGATGGCGGGTCGGGTGGTGGGGGGTGCCATCGTCTCTCCCGTACATCGATGCGGGCGGTGTGTCGTCGGAGTGATGGAGGTGCCGCCGCGGCCGCTCCCACGGCTGTGTGGCGGCGGTGTCACGGAGCGATGAAAGCACACTTACCAAGTGATCGGTAGGTACCTTCGCGCATTTATTGACCGACCACTTGGTAGGTAGACTTCCACGGGTGACGGCGAAGAGTGCGGGAGACAGGGCGAGGACGCGCGAGACGCGGGCCCCCAAGGAGGATCGCAGGACGGACATCCTGCGGACCGCGATGGAGGCCTTCGCCACCCGCGGTTACCACAACGCCTCCCTCGCGGAGATCTCCGCACGGGTCGGCCTCACCCAGGCCGGGGTCCTGCACCACTTCCCGTCCAAGGCGGACCTGCTCACCGGGGTCCTGGACCTGCGCGACGCCTCCGACCTGGAGGAGCTCGGGAAGGAGCGTCCCCGGGGCATGGCCTTCCTCCGCCATCTGGTGGACACCGTCCGGCGCAACACCACGCGCGAGGGGATCGTGCGCCTGTACGCGGTGCTCTCCGCCGAGAGCGTCACCGAGGGCCACCCCGCGCAGGAGTTCTTCCGGAGCCGCTACGACGGGCTGCGCACGATGCTGATCGAGGCCCTCGACGAGGCGCGCGACCTCGGCGAGGTCACCGCTGACCTGGACAGCGCCACCACCGCCACCAGCGTCATCGCCGTGATGGACGGCCTCCAGGTGCAGTGGCTGCTGTCACCGGACACCGTCGACATGGCCGCGGCCGCCGAACAGGCGATCAGCCGCATGGTCGGCGTCGACCTGGCCCCCCGCTCCCCCTCCGGGTCCGGCGCCTGACCCCGGCTCCGGGGCACAGGGAAGGGGCCGGCGGACAGTCGGCCGGACACGACCTCGAAGGGCCGCGCTCAGCCATGGGTGTCCAGGCCGTGGCGATCGAGTTCTGCTCGGATCCGGCTGAGCCACTCCCGGCCCAGCCGGCGCCCGTTCGGGAACTGGTCGCCCCGATCCCAGCGCCACGTGGTGATCATCGCCAGCACGAGGATCCGGCACGCGCGCAGCAGGTCCCGGTCGACACCCGGGTAGTGCTCGCTGACCTCCTCGGGCGCATGGGCGAGGTCGAATTCCACGGGCCCACGGCAACACGTCTCAAGGTCCACGAACAGCAGCCCGTTCTTCGTGGTGAGCACGTTGCCCGGGTGCGGCTCGCCGTGCAGCGGCTGCTCGGCGCCGCCGCGCCCGCCGATCAACCGTCCCAGGTTCCGTAGCGTGTCGCCGAGCAGCTCCCGGTCCGCGTCGGCGAGCGCCGGAGTGTGGTCGCGGTTCGCCACGAGTCGCCGGGCCTGCTCGACCCGGTCCGTGAACCGCGGCGTCGGGACGTCGAGCCCGCGCATGCCGGCGTGCAGCCGCTCAAGCGCATCGGCGTAGTCGGCTGGTGCGACCTCCCGGGGCGCGACGGGTTCGTGGTAGGTCCACAGCGTGACCGCGAAGCCGTCACGCTCATGGACGCGTGGCTCCACCCGGGGATCGAGAGCGGCCACAGGGCACCCGGCTTCGACGAGCCGCTGAGCGAGCTCGACCTCGAACTGTGCGACCTGGTGCGCCACAGGCGCCACCCGGGCCAGGACCTCACAGGGCAGCAGACGCGGGGTGAGCCTGTTCGAGTCATGGAGGACGATCGCGTCGTCGGCCGCCAGGCCGAGCGATGAGGCGGTCGACATGGCCGCGGCCACCGCACGCGCAACCTCTGACGCCTGCATCGTCGCCTGGCCCCTCCCCTTGAGCGCCGCCGTGGCTCTCCGAGCGGTACGGCCCGCGCACCATACCAAGTCGTCGGCCGGGGAGCCGCGGTGGCGCGACGGGGCGGGGCGCGGCCGAAGCGGCGGTCCGCCCCGCTGCTGCTCAACCGGCGGTCGGCGGACAACACACTAGGCGGGCGGGAAGCGGGTGGCCGAGCCGTGCCGGGGCGGCTCGGCGGGCGCCTCCGGGGGCAGGCCGGTGACCGGGGTGGGCACCCGGGTAGGGGTCCCGGTCTCGCGCAGCGGCGGCTCCCAGCCCAGCTCGGGGTCGTGGGTGCGCACGACCTTGCCGGGCACGCCCGCGATGACCGCGTGGTCGGGGTAGGTCCCCGGCCTCACCACGGTGCCCGCCGCCACGACCGAGTTGCGGCCCAGGTGGACGCCGGGCAGGATCACCGCGTTCGCGCCGATCCAGCTGCCGTCGCCGATGCTGACCGGGTCGTCCACCGGCCACTGGAGGCCGACGGGGACCTCGGTGTTGCCGTAGGCGTGGTTCTGGTCGGTGATGTAGACGTAGGGGCCGGTGTACACGTGGTCGCCGATGTCGACGGACTTGTGGGCGACGATGTGCGAACCCCGACCGATGGCGCAGCCGGAACCGATCCGCACGACCGTGCCCGGCCCCAGGTCGTAGTCGGGTCCCATACCTGCGGCGAGGGTCATGTCCCCGCCCAGGACGGTGTGCACGCCGATCTCGATCCAGGGCTCGCCGTAGAGGGTGGCCGTGGGGAAGGCGATCGCGGAGCCCGTGCCAAAGCGCGCGAACCTGCGCGCCGCCTTGGAGTCGGCCCGGATTTCGGCCTTGGTCCGGGCGTACGACCAGATGGAGCGGATGATCCAGGACAACAGCCGCGACACGCGTGCTCCCATTTATTACCTACCAGTAACTGTCGCGAACATTAGCAGTGTCCGAGTATGCGTCGACATGTACGGGTGGCATACGGCGGGGCCCGAACCACGCTCGGTTCGAGCGCGGTCCGGGCCCCGTCACGGGATCGCGGGCGGCCCGCCTCAGCCGGACAGGTGGGCGAGCAGGTCCTGGCGGGTGAGAATTCCCACCGGCTTGCCGTCGCGCAGCACCACCAGGGCGCCGGATCCGCGCAGCAGGCGGACGCAGTCGCTCACCGGGGTCCCGGTGCCGACGGTGGACAGGGGCTCGGCCATGTGGCTCTCCACCAGGTCGTCCAGCTCGGCCCGGCCGTCGAAGAGGGCGTCGAGGAGGTTGCGCTCGGCGATGGAGCCGACCACCTCGGCCGCCATGACCGGGGGCTCCTCCTTCATCACCGGCAGCTGGGAGACGCCGTACTCGCGCATGATGGCCACCGCGGTGCCGACGGTCTCGTCCGGGTGGGTGTGCACGAAGTCGGGCATCTCCCCGCCCTTGGCGGCCAGCACCTGGCCCGCGGTGGCCTCCTCGGTCTGCGCGGACAGGAAGCCGTAGTCGGCCATCCACTCGTCGTTGAAGATCTTGCCGAGGTAGCCGCGGCCGCCGTCGGGCAGCAGGACGACGATGACGTCGTCGGGGCCGGCGTCCTTGGCCACCCGCAGGGCGGCCTCGACGGCCAGGCCGCAGGAGCCGCCGACCAGCAGGGCCTCCTCGCGGGCCAGGCGGCGGGTCATGAGGAAGGAGTCCTTGTCGCTGACGGCCACGATGTCGTCGCACACGGAGGTGTCGTAGGTGCCGGGCCAGATGTCCTCGCCCACGCCCTCGACCAGGTAGGGACGGCCCGAGCCGCCCGAGTAGACCGAGCCCTCGGGGTCGGCGCCGATGATCCTCACCGCGCCGCCGGAGACCTCCTTGAGGTAGCGGCCGGTACCGCTGATGGTGCCGCCGGTGCCGATACCCGCCACGAAGTGGGTGATGCGGCCCTCGGTCTGCTCCCAGACCTCCGGGCCGGTGGCGTGGTAGTGCGACTCCGGGTTGTTCGTGTTCTCGTACTGGTTGGGCTTCCAGGCGCCGGGGATCTCGGCGGCCAGCCGGTCGGACACGGAGTAGTAGGACTCGGGGTGGTCGGGGGCGACGGTGGTCGGGCAGACCACGACCTCCGCACCGTAGGCGCGCAGAACCGAGAGCTTGTCCGGCCCGACCTTGTCCGGGCAGACGAAGACGCAGCGGTAGCCCTTCTCCTGGGCGACGATGGCCAGGCCGATACCGGTGTTGCCGGAGGTGGGCTCGACGATGGTGCCGCCCGGTTTGAGTTCGCCGTTCTTCTCCGCGGCCTCGACCATGCGCAGCGCGATGCGGTCCTTGACCGAACCGCCCGGGTTGAAGTACTCGACCTTGGCGAGAACGGTGGGAGCGTTCGGGCCGAGGACCTGGGTGACCTTGTTCAGACGGACGAGTGGCGTGTCCCCGACCAGGTCGATCAGTGAGTCGTATACCCGCACTTGTGCTCCCTCAGCATCGTGGCGACCGGGTTTCGGCCCGCCGTTTCCTCGCCCCGGCGGCGAGTCCGGGGCCCTGGGCCGGTCCGGCCCGTCTCAATCCGACTCTAGTGGTCTCCACCAGCGGGTTCCGCGCCCGCGGAGGGGAGGGGTCCCGTCAGGCGGCGACCACTCCCCCACTGGCCCGAAAGGCACGGGGTCCCTCACTCCGGGGCGCGAATTGTGTGCCGCGCAGGTACGTGATTCCGGGGTTGCCCACCGGTAACCTCACTCGTATCCGGCCCGCTCCAGGGCATGCGGGTCCGAGCCTCGGAGGTCTTTCCGATGCTGCGAGCCGCGCGTGCACGCCGGATCGCCGCCGCCACCGCGTTCGGCGGCGGCGGGCTCACGCTCGTGGGCGGCGGCACCATCGCGCTCCTCTACCTCCAGGCACGCCTGGCCCGCCGCGCGGTCGGCTCCCCCCGGTGGGACCGGCCCGTGGTCGACGGCGCCTACGGCGACGGCGGGGGCCCGCCGATCCGCATGCTGATGATGGGCGACTCCACCGCCGCCGGCTTCGCGGTCGAACTCGCCACCGAGACCCCGGGCGTCCTCCTGGCGACGGGACTGGCGGCCGCTTCGGAAAGACCCGTCCGGTTGCGCTGCACCGCCTCCCCCGGCGCCACCTCCGCCGACCTGGCCGCCCAGGTCGAACGGGCCCGCGCGTTGGAGGAGGGCGGCCGCTACGACCTGGCGGTCGTCTTCATCGGCGCCAACGACGTCATCCGCCGCGTGCGCCCGGGCGACGCCGTGGCCCGGCTGCGCGAGACCGTGGACCGCCTGGTCGGGCGGGGCACGGCCGTGGTCGTGGCCACCTGCCCCGACCTGGGCACCGTCCGCCCCCTCGGCTGGCCGCTGCGCTCGATGGCCCGCCGTGCCTCCCGCCAGCTCGCCGCCGCCCAGACCATCGCGGTCACCGAGGTCGGCGGGCGCACGGTCTCGATGAGCGACCTGCTGTCCGACGACTTTCGGTCGGACCCAGTTTCCATGTTTGGGCCTGACCGTTTTCATCCGTCAGCTCTCGGGTACTCGCAGGCCGCCTTCGCCGTTCTGCCCTCGGCCTGTGCCGCCCTGGGCCTGCTCCCCGAACTGGACGAAGCCGAGCGCACCAGCGGCATCCTGCCGGTGGACCGCGCGGCCGTGGTCGCGGCCGAGACCCCCGGCACGGAGGTCTCCCGTGCGAGCTCGCACGTCAGCGGGCACACTCCCGGTATGCGCGGACGCTGGGCCGCGCTCATCCGGGGCCCGTTCCGCCTCCGGGGAAGTCACGGCGACGCGGAGGAGACGGCCGGGGCGGGCCCGCCCCGGACCACCGACCGCTCCGGAGGCAGCGGATGAACGGTGCCCCCGAGTGGCGCGCGGGGACACCGGACGGGTTTACTGGTCGGTAACAAGCGATGCTGGAGGCCAGCGGCGCGCCGACCGCCGCACGGCTCCCAGCTCCACACGCAGCACCTCAACCGTTAGGGACGCAGCCATGCCCGAAGCAGTCATCGTCGCAACCGCCCGCTCCCCGATCGGCCGTGCCTTCAAGGGTTCGCTCAAGGACATCCGGCCGGACGACCTGACCACCCAGATCGTCCGCGCCGCGCTGGACAAGGTCCCCGCGCTGGACCCCCGGAACATCGACGACCTGATGCTCGGCTGCGGTCTGCCCGGCGGGGAGCAGGGCTTCAACATGGCCCGCATCGTGGCCGTGCAGCTGGGCCTGGACACCGTCCCCGGCACCACGATCACCCGCTACTGCTCCTCCTCCCTCCAGACCACCCGGATGGCCTACCACGCCATCAAGGCGGGCGAGGGCGACGTCTTCGTCTCCGCCGGCGTGGAGACCGTCAGCAGGTTCGTCAACGGCAACAGCGACGACGCCAACAACGAGAACCCGCTCTTCGACGAGGCCAAGGCCCGCACCGCCAAGCGCGCCGAGGGCGGTGCCGAGACCTGGACCGACCCGCGCGAGAACGGCAACCTCCCCGACGCCTACATCGCGATGGGCCAGACCGCCGAGAACGTCGCCCAGATCACCGGCCTCTCGCGCGAGCGCCAGGACGAGTTCGCGGTGCGCTCGCAGAACCTGGCCGAGAAGTCCCTGGACAACGGCTTCTGGGAGCGTGAGATCACCCCGGTGACCCTGCCCGACGGCACCGTGGTCAGCACCGACGACGGCATCCGCCGCGGCACCACCTACGAGAAGGTCTCCGGACTCAAGCCGGTGTTCCGCCCCGACGGCACCATCACCGCGGGCAACGCCTGCCCGCTCAACGACGGCGCCTCGGCCCTGGTCATCATGAGCGACACCAAGGCCGCCCAGCTGGGCATCACCCCGCTGGCCCGCATCGTGTCCACCGGCGTGACCGGCCTGAGCCCGGAGATCATGGGCCTGGGCCCGGTCGAGGCGTCCAAGCAGGCGCTGGCCCGCGCCAACATGGCCATCGGCGACATCGACCTGGTCGAGATCAACGAGGCCTTCGCCGCGCAGGTGCTGCCCTCCGCCGACAAGCTCGGGATCGACATCGACGGCCAACTCAACGTCAACGGCGGCGCCATCGCGCTCGGCCACCCCTTCGGCAGTACCGGCGCCCGCATCACCGGCACGCTGCTCAACGGCCTGCAGACCCACGACAAGACGTTCGGTCTGGAGACCATGTGCGTCGGTGGCGGCCAGGGTATGGCGGCCGTCTTCGAGCGCCTGAGCTAGGCCCTTCCCTCCCGCCCTCCGGGGCGCGGGACCGTGGACGGCGCGGGACCCGGAGCGACTCCGGGTCCTTCGCCGTGTCCGGGGTGTTCGGGGCCTTCGCCGTGATCGGCGCCCCCTGACCGCGGCGTGCGCGTTCGGGAGGTTTCGTCCCCCGAGCACCGGGCGCCCCCGGCGATGTCGGAACACGTGCGGCCTTCCCCGTGTCACACCCGCGTTCGGCTACGGAGCACGTCCAGGCAAACGTTCCCGCACCGGCAAGGTAAAAGCTGGTGACCGGGGCTTGTCCAAAACGTGATCCTGATGCAGGGTCGCAGGTAAGTGCCACACGCCAATGCGCTGCCGGAGGTGCCTATGTCGGTAACCCACTCGCCGGAGATCCACGCCAAGCTCATCGAACGCATCCCGGTCGTCACCGGCCGAGACCTCCACGAGTGGTTCGACGCCCTCGACAAGGGACCGGGCCTGGTCCGCTGCCAGGACCGGTCGAACTGGCTCGCCGACGAGTACGAGTTGCCCCAGTGGTACGCCCAGGCCCTCGTGACGGAGTACGACCGCCGCCGGAGGAACCGCTCCATCCCCGCTCCCCGTCGCGGGAGGGTCTGACCCGGCCACGGCCGCACCGGACACGACGAAGGGGCCACCTTCCGGTTCTCACCGGGAGGTGGCCCCTCGTGTACGGGCGGGTGGTCGGCGGCTCCACGCCGGTGCGGCCATCCGCCGACCGAGGCGGGCTACTCGGAGAACATCGTCTTGATGATCCAGAGCAGGCGCAGGATCTCGATGTAGAGCCAGACCAGGGAGACGGTCAGGCCGAAGGCGAACTGCCAGGCGAACTTGTTCGGGAGCCCGGCGCTGAGGCCCTCCTCGATACCGCGGAACTCCACGGCCAGGGTCAGGGCGGCCAGGACGACGAACACGATGCCCACGAGCAGGCCCAGCGGGCTGGGCTCGCGGAGGCCGAGGCCGCCCGAGACGAAGAAGCTCAGGACGAAGTTGACCAGCATCAGGGCGGCGGCGCCGAGCACCGCGTACGTGACGGCCTTGACGAAGCCGTCGGTCACCTTGATGATGCGGAACTTGTACAGGGCGAGCATCACGCCGAACACCGCGACGGTGCCGATCACCGCCTGGGTGACGAGCGCGCCGCCCGCGCCGGCGTCACCGGTGCTGATCTCCAGCGTGCGGGCGAGGAACGCGGACAGGCCGCCGACCAGCAGGCCCTCCAGGGCCGCGTAGGTCAGGATGGCCGCGGGGTTGGTGATCTGCTTGAAGGCGATCACCAGGCCCAGGACCAGACCGCCGAGAGCACCCACGATGGTGAGCAGCAGGGCCAGGCCCGGAGCAGCGGCGAACAGGAAGTAGTTGACGACGCCGAGGAGCGCGACGACACCGAGCGTCATACCGGTGCGCACGACCACGTCGTCGATGGTCATCGGCTGGCTGTCGGCGCTCTGCACCGGGCCGCCGGGGTAGCCCTGCTGAGGGTAGGGCTGGCCGTATCCCGGCTGGGGGTACGGCTGTCCGTAACCCGGCTGGCCGTAGCCCTGCTGCTGACCGTAGCCCGGCTGGCCGTAACCCTGCTGGGGGTACCCAGTCGGTCCGGCCTGCTGGAGCGCCCGCTTGAGAACGGGGTTGGAACTCCGCATCCGCATGTCTCGTCAAGGCCCTTTCAACGCGTGGTTCTCTGCCCACAAAGTAACGTACGGGCCCCGGCGCGGGTTCCGCGGACATGGTCACCGTTGGGCAACGGCGCTCACGGGGCCCGGCCTTCCGGTTTCCGTCACCGGCTCCCGGCCGCCGTGCGCACACGGCCAGGAGGCGGAGAGGGGCCCGTGCCCCGGCGGGAGAGAGTCCTCCCGGGGCACGGGCCCGCCCCCACCGGGCGTGTCCTGCTCGCCTAGCTGTGCGTGAGCAGCGAGCGGGCGAAGAACAGCATGTTCGCGGGGCGCTCGGCCAGACGGCGCATGTAGTACCCGTACCACTCGGTGCCGTAGGGGACGTAGACGCGCATGCGCTTGCCCTCGGCCGCTAGGCGGACCTGCTCGGCGTCGCGGATGCCGTAGAGCATCTGGTACTCGTAGTCGTCCGCGCCGCGGCCGCTGGCCGCGGCCAGCTCGCCGGCGATGGCGACCATGCGCGGGTCGTGCGAGGCCACCATCGGGTAGCCCTCGCCCTCCATGAGCACGCGCAGCGCGCGCACGTACGCCTTGTCCACCTCGGCCTTGTCGCGGAAGGCCACCGACTCGGGCTCGTCGTAGGCGCCCTTGCACAGGCGCACGCGCGAACCGGCGCCGCTCAGGTCGCGGCAGTCGGCCTCGGTGCGGTGCAGGTAGGCCTGGAGCACCGCCCCCACGAACGGGAAGTCCTGGCGCAGTTCGCGCAGGATGCCCAGCGTGGAGTCGACGGTGGTGTGGTCCTCCATGTCCAGGGTCACCGTGGTGCCGACGGCCCGGGCGGCCTCGGCGATCTGGCGGGCGTTCTCCAGGGCGATCTTCTCGCCGTCCCGGTCCAGGAACTGGCCCACGGCCGAGAGCTTGACCGACACCTCGGCGCGGTCGCCCAGGCCGGCCTCGCCCAGTGCTGCCAGCAGGTCCTGGTAGGCGGTCACCGTGGCCGCGGCCTGGACCGCGTCGGTGGTGTCCTCACCCAGGAAGTCCAGGGTGACGTGGCGGTCCCGGGTCAGCTCCCCGACCGCGGGGAGCGCCTCCTCCAGGGTGGAGCCCGCGACGAACCGCTTGACCATGGCCCGGGTGACGGGAGTGCGCTCGACGATCTTGCGGCAGGTCGCGGACCTGGCGGCGAGCAGCAGGGGCTTACGAAGCATGGTGACCTCGAAGAAGACGTGCGCGAGCCGGTCGGCTGGCGCGGGCGGGGCGCGCGGCCGGGGATGGCCCGGCCGCGCCGGTGGATTCGGGCGGGTTCCGGACCCCCTCAGGACGGAAGGGGGCCCGGAACCCGCTGTCAGCCCTGGTGGGCGAACGCCTGCTCCGACCCTGGGGGGTCGTTCGGGCGTCCGCGGGGTTCTGGAGGTGTCGGACGTGCGATCGCGAGGAACGAGCCATCGCACGGGAGACACCGAAGGTTCCCGCTCTTTGGGCGCCCGAACACGGGGCGAAGCGAAGCGGAGCCCCCAAGGGACGCTGTCACCCCTGGTGGGGGTAGGAGGAGACCGTCGGCGCGACGAACGTCTCCTTGATGGCGCGCGGGCTGGCCCAGCGGGACAGGTTCTGGGCCGAACCCGCCTTGTCGTTGGTGCCGGAGGCGCGGGCGCCGCCGAAGGGCTGCTGGCCCACGATGGAGCCGGTCGGCCGGTCGTTGACGTAGAAGTTGCCCGCGGCGAAGCGCAGCGCCTCGGTGGCCTTGGCGACCGCGGCGCGGTCCTTGGCCAGGACGGCGCCGGTCAGGGCGTAGGCCGAACCCTCGTCGACGACCTTGAGGATCTCGTCGAACTTCTCGTCCTCGTAGACGTGGACGGCGACGATCGGGCCGAAGTACTCGGTGCGGAACACGTCGTGGGACGGGTCCGAGCCCTCGATGATGGTCGGGCGCACGAAGTAGCCGACGGAGTCGTCGGCGGTGCCGCCCGCCACGATGTCCAGGGTCGGGTCGGACTTGGCGTCCTCCAGGACCTTGGCCAGCTTGTCGAAGGCGCGGCGGTCGATGACGGCGCCGATGAAGTTGGACAGGTCCGTGACGTCGCCCATGGGCAGGGCCTCGGTCTCGGCGACGAGGTCGTCGCGGACCTTCTCCCACACCGAGCGGGCGACGAAGGCGCGCGAGGCGGCCGAGCACTTCTGGCCCTGGTACTCGAAGGCGCCGCGCACGATCGCGGTGCGCAGGACATCGGGGTCGGCCGAGGAGTGGGCGACGATGAAGTCCTTGCCGCCGGTCTCGCCGACGATGCGCGGGTAGGAGCGGTAGGCGGAGATGTTCTCCCCGACGCTCTTCCACAGGTGCTGGAAGGTCTTGGTGGAACCGGTGAAGTGCACCCCGGCCAGGTCGGCGTCGTTGAGGGCGACGTCGGAGACGGCCAGGCCGTCACCGGTGACCATGTTGATGACGCCGGGGGGCATGCCCGCCTCCTCCAGCAGGCGCATGGTCAGCTCGGCGGCGAACTGCTGCGTCGGGGAGGGCTTCCACACGACCACGTTGCCCATCAGGGCCGGGGCCGTGGGCAGGTTGCCCGCGATGGCGGTGAAGTTGAAGGGGGTGATCGCGTAGACGAACCCCTCCAGCGGGCGCTGCTCCATGCGGTTCCACACGCCCTTGACGCTCAGCGGCTGCTGGGCGATGAGCTCGCGGGCGTAGGAGACGTTGAAGCGCCAGAAGTCGATCAGCTCGCACGCCGAGTCGATCTCCGCCTGCTGGACGGTCTTGGACTGGCCGAGCATGGTGGCGGCGTTGATGGTGGCGCGCCAGGGGCCGGAGAGCAGCTCGGCGGCGCGCAGGATGATGGCGGCGCGGTCGTCGAAGGACATCGCGCGCCAGGCGGGGGCCGCGGCTTTGGCTGCGGCGATGGCGTCGCGCGCGTCGTCGTGGGTGGCGTTGCGCATGGTGCCCAGGACGGCGGAGTGGCGGTGCGGCTGCACGACGTCGATGGGCTCGCCACCGCCCATGCGGCTCTCGCCGTTGATGCGCATCGGCAGGTCGATGCTCCGGCTGCCGAGCTCCTCCAGCTTGGCCACGAGCTCCTCGCGCTCGGCGCTGCCGGGCGCGTAGGACAGAACGGGTTCGTTCTGCGGCAGAGGGACGTTGGTCACGGCGTCCATGGGCACCTCCCCGGTGAAGAATGTCCCTGAAACAAGCAGGGTCTGGCTGATTCAACGCTCTCAGAACAGGGGCGTGCGAACCTTGTGGGGCAGGCCACTCTTTGCCCGCCTTCTTTGTTCATCAGGACAAAATGGGACACATATGAGTAATGACGCCCCACCCAACGGCACGTTTTCCACCGCTGGCGACAGCTCCCACGAGTCCGGCCCCGGATCCGGTGTCCCCCCTGCTCAGAGCGGATCCTCCTCCGAGGGTCCGACGGGCATCCCCCTGCGCAGACTGCTGCTGGCGCTCGGCGACCCCGTCCTGGACGTGGCCGCCGCACCGGGCGGGCTCGATGTCCAGGTGGACAATGTCGTCATCCTCGACCCGGAGGACCGCGCGGAGGTGCGCGAGGGCGACCTGGTGCTGCTGATCGGGGCCCGGGGGGCCTCGGCCCGGCGGCTGCTGCGGACGCTGGCCGGGCAGGGCGCCACGGCGGTCGCGGTCAAGGCCAGCGGGCACGCGCCCCAGGAGGAGGTGTTGCCGCCGCCCTCCGGGGCGCGGCCGCACCGGCCCCGGTCCGGCGCCGCCGACGAGTCCCGTGCGTTGCGCACCGAGGCGCAGGAGGCGGGGATCGCGCTGCTCTCGGTCCGCCCCGAGGTGCGCTGGGACCAGTTGCAGTCGGTGTGCCAGTCCATCGTGGACGACGCCCGGCTGACGGCCGCCGAGGACCTGAGCGAGGTCAGCGGCGACCTGTTCTCCATGGCACAGACGATCGCCCAGCTCACCGGAGGCCTGGTGAGCATCGAGGACGCCGCGAGCCGGGTGCTGGCCTACTCCAGCGGCGCGGAGGTGGACGAGCTGCGGCGGCTGTCCGTGCTGGGGCGGCGCGGCCCGGAGTCCTACCTGGCGCTGCTGCGCGAGTGGGGTGTCTTCGCCAAGCTGCGCGCCGGTGAGGAGGTGGTGCGCGTGGACGAGCACCCCGAGCTGGGCATCCGGCGCCGGTTGGCCGTGGGCATCCACGCCGGACGCCAGCCGTTGGGCGCGATCTGGGTACAGGAGGGGTCGCGGCCGCTGGCCGAGCACGCCGAGGAGGCCCTGCTGGGCGCGGCGCGCACCACAGCCCTGCAGATGATCCGGCAGCGCACCCAGGCCAGCGCGGGGCTGCGGCTGCGCGAGGACCTGCTGTCCAGCCTGCTGGAGGGCCGCATCGACGCGGGCGCGCTGGCCGACACGGTGGAGGTGCACGCCGACCGGGGCGCCCTGGTGGCCGCGTTCGCGACGGCCGGGGGCGCGGAGGGGGCGGGCGAGGAGCGGTCCGGGCGCCCCGACCGGCCCGAGCTGGAGCTGCGCCGCCGCCAGATGGTCGACCTGGTGTCGGTGCACACGGCGGCCTACCGGCGCAGCGCCCTGGTGACCGAGCTGGGCGGGCGGGTGTACGTGTTGCTGCCGGACCTGGCCCGCGGCCGCGAGGGGTGGCGCGGGGTGGAGCAGTCCGTGCTGGCGCTGACCCGCAGGACGGTGTCGGCCGCGCGCGCGGCCCTGGGACTGGAGGTGCAGGCGGCGGTGGGGTCGCTGGTGGAGCGGCTGGGCGACGTGCCGGACTCGCGGGCGGAGGCGGACCGGGTGCTGGACGCGATGGGCCGGGACCTGCACCGGGGCGTGGACTGGGAGGTGGCGACCATCTCCGACGTGCGCTCGCGGGTGCTGGTCGGCGAGACCCTGGCACGTTTGCGGGAGGACCCCTCGCTGCGCGATCCGAGGGTGAGCCGCCTGGTCGAGCACGACCGTGCGGGCGGCGCCGACCTGGTGCACTCGCTGCTGGCCTACCTGGAGGCGTTCGGCGACGCGCGGGCGGCGGCCGAGCGGCTGCACATCCACCCGAACACGCTGCGGTACCGGGTACGCAGGGCGGCGGCGGTGAGCGGGATCGACCTGGGCGACCCGGGCGAGCGCCTGTTCACCCAGCTCCAGCTGTTGATGGAGCAGCAGGGGCCCGAGCGCTGAACCCGGCACCCGGGCCCGGAGGGACCCGGCGGCCGGGGCCCGTGGGGCGTCGGCGGACGGCGAAGCGAAGCCAGAGAACAGGTACTGGTACCCCCGGTCGGACTCGAACCGACACTTGTGACCCTTTTAGGGGGCCTGCCTCTTCCATTGGGCTACGAGGGCGAGCCCCATCATACCGGCCGGGCTGATTGCCCACTTTGATTGAGGATGGCCGGATTGGGACACGAAAGGACCGGCTCCCCAGGGGAAACCGGTCCTTTCACGCTCCTGGCCGGACGGCCCCGCCGGCGGGTGCGGCGGGGTGTCCGGGCGGTGTCAGCTGACCCGGCGCAGGCGGCCGTCCTCGACCTGCGGCTGGCTGGCCTCCTCGAAGGCCTGGCGGGGCTCGGCCATCTCCGGGAGCGCGGCGAAGTCGCGACGCAGGAGGAAGGCGAGCGTCCAGTCCGAGAGCACGCGCATCTTGCGGTTGAAGGTCGGGACCGCGAACAGGTGGTAGGACCGGTGCGCGTACCAGGCCAGGCGGCCGGTCAGCTTGACCTTGCCGAACAGCTGGGCGGCGCCCTTGTGCAGGCCGAGCCCGGCGACCGCGCCGAGGTTCTTGTGGCGGTAGGCCTTGAGCCCGGTGCCGCGCAGGCTGGCGATCACGTTGTCGGCGAGCACCGGGGCCTGGCGGACCGCGTTCTGGGCGTTGGGCGGGTAGAAGCCGCCGTTGCCGTCGGGCACCTGGGCGTTGTCGCCGCCCGCGAAGACGTTCTCGGCGCCGTTGACGGTGAGGTACTCGCTGGTGTCCAGGTGGCCCTTGGGGCCGAGCGGCAGGTCACTGGCGGCCACGACCGGGCTGGGCTTGACGCCCGCGGTCCACACCAGGGTCCCCGCCTCGAACTCGGTGCCGTCACTGAGCTTGACGCGCTGGTCGACCGCCGACTCCAGGAAGGTCTTGAGCCGGACGTCGATGCCGCGGCGGCGCAGCTGGTTGAGGGCCTTGGTGCCGACCTCGGGGCCGACCTCGGGCAGGATCTTGTCGGCCGCCTCGATGAGGTAGAACTGCACGTCCTCCAGGTCGATGGAGGGGTGGAGGCGGACCGCGTCGCGCACCATGTCCTCCAGCTCGGCGATGGCCTCGGCACCGGCGAAGCCGCCGCCGACGAAGACGAAGTTCAGCGCCTTCCTGCGGGTGGCCTCGTCGTCGGTGGAGTCGGCCACGGCGAGCTGGTTGAGGACGTGGTTGCGCAGGTAGGCGGCTTCCTCGACCGTCTTGATCCCGATGCCCCACTCGGCCAGGCCGGGGATGGGCAGGGTGCGCGAGACGGCGCCGGCGGCCATGACCAGGTAGTCGTAGGCGATGGTCTCGGGCTCGCCCGCGTTGGGCTCGTAGCGGACCGTGCGGTCGGCCTGGTCGATACGCACGACCCGGCCGCCCAGGACGCGGGTCCTCTTGAAGACGTTGCGCAGCGGGACGACGACGTGGCGGGGCGAGATGCTGCCGGACGCGGTCTCGGGCAGGAAGGGCTGGTAGGTCATGTAGGAGTTCGGGTCGATGACGGTGATCCGCGCTTCACCGGCCCCGAGCTTCTTCTCCAGCCGCCTCGCGGTGTACATCCCGAGGTAACCGCCGCCGACGATGAGGATGTGCGGGATCTCCGCCTCGTCCCCTCCGCCGTGTACCAGCCGGTAGTTCCTGCTCTCGGTCATCGCATATCCGCCCTAACGGTTCCTTGAGTGTGGCGCCCCCTCTTCCCGGGGGCCGCGAGGTTGTCACGGTCTTCGGTCGCCCGCGCCGCGGTCGCGGTGGGGTGCCGCCCGGGCCGGAGCGGGTGCTTCGCCCCACTTCGGTGGGTGCTTGTGCATTCTTTCACAAGCATCTGCCGACAGAGAAGGTTCACACCAGCTCACCTTCTCACCACTTCCCGGCCCGCGCCGATCGCGTCTTCGCAGGTCACAAGGGTTGTGAAAGCATTCACAAGACCCTGAGGGGGTGACACGTCTCACCTGGACGAGCCCTGGCCGCCCTCCGGAGGAGCCCTAGACGAGGCTCCAGGCGACACCGTCGAGGATGTCGTGCTCACTCGCCGTGAAGAAGTCCGCGCCCGTGCGGGCGAGCACCCGGGACAGCACCAGCGCGCCCGCGCCGATGACGTCCACCCGGCCGGGGTGCATGACGCCGATCCGCGACCGCTCGGCGGAGGTGGCCCTGAGCAGTTCCCCGGTGATGCGCTCCAGGTCGGCGGCCCCCACGCGGGCGTGGTGGATGCGCTCGGAGTCGTACTCGGGCAGGTCCAGGGCGATCCCGGCGACGGTGGTCGCGGTTCCCGCGACGCACACGACCGAACCGGCCTCGCGCAGCGGGACCACGCGCTCGACCTCGTCCAGCGCGGCCTCGATGTCCGCGGTCGCCTCCTCGATCTCCTCGGCCGTGGGAGGGTCGCTCCGCAGGTGGCGCTCGGTCATGCGCACGCAGCCGATGTCCACGGACAGCGACGCGCGGACCAGTCCGCCGTCCTCCCCGTCGCCGGGGTCCCCGTCGGAGTCGCCGCCCAGGACGAACTCGGTGGAGCCGCCGCCGATGTCCACCACCAGGAACGGCGGGGACGGCCGGCTCCGCCCGCCCTCGGCCGCCTCGGCCTCGAACTCGGCGGTGGCGCCCACGAAGGACAGCTCCGCCTCGTCCAGGCCGGTGACCACCTCGGGCTCCACACCCAGGATCTCGCGGACGCCGTCGATGAACACCTGGCGGTTGCCGGCGTCGCGGGTGGCGCTGGTGGCGACCATGCGCACCGCCTCCGGGCCCAGCGGGATGCCGTGGGCCTCGATGGCCTCGGCGTAGCCCCGCAGCGCCTCGAAGGTGCGCTCCAGGGCCTGGGGCGCGAACACCCCGGTCCTGTCCACCCCCTCGCCCAGGCGCACGACCTCCATGCGCCGGTCGACGTCGACCACCTGCACCTCGTCGTCGCCCAGGTGGACGACGTCGGCGATCAGCAGGCGGACGGAGTTGGTTCCGCAGTCGATGGAGGCGACACCGCTCATGACCCGTTCCCTTCGACGCCCTCGGAGGCGTCCTCGTCGACACACACGCACGGGCCCCTGTCCCACCAGTGCGGCAGTTCCTCCAGCGCCTCGGTGCCGAAGGGGTTGGCCCCCGGCTCCGCGAGCTCGTGGGCGACCAGGGCGTGCAGGCACTTGACCCGGGTGGGCATGCCACCGGTGCTCTGCATCCCCTCGGGCAGCGGCTCGACACCGTCCAGCCGCGCCTGCTCGGAGCGCTCGGCGATGTAGGACTCGTGCGCCCTGGTGTAGGCGGCGCGGAGCTCGGGGTCGTGCCCCAGGCGCTCCTGCATCTGGCGCATGCGGCCCTCGTTCTCCATCCGGCCGATGGCCGAGGCCGCGCGCGGGCACGTCAGGTAGTACAACGTCGGGAAGGGCTCGCCGCTCTCCAGGCGGGGCGCGGTGCGCACCACGTCGGGCAGGCCGCACGGGCAGCGGTGCGCGACCCCGCGCACCCCGCGCGGTGCGCGGCCCAACTGGAGTTCGACGGCGGCGATGTCGCGCTCGGCGACCGGACCTGTGCGCCCGGCGGCGCCGGTGTGCCCGCCTGCGTCGACGGGTCCCGGAACGGGCTGATCTGCGGAAGTCATGGCGCACCCAGCATAGGGCCGGTACGAAGTAGCCTGGACTCGCGCGGGCGCACGGCGGTGCGCGGTGGTGGGGCCTGCCGCCGCCGACCGCGTCGGCCGACGGCCCCCCGCACGAGGCGGCCCCGCGTCCACCCGGCCGGGGCCACGGCTGAGGGCGTGTTCGGCGGGCACACGCCCCGCCGCACGGCGGCCCGCCCCCATCGGCCGCGGCCCCGCCCGCTTCGCCACCCTCAACGGACGCTTCGCGCGGTTCTTTCCACCGCACGGCTCTCACCGCGTTCTCATCAGTCGACAGGACCCCACCGGGAGGACCATGCCCACGAGCGAACACCCGGCGCCGTGTGGGGGCCGGGCACCGGGTACGGCGGCGATGGCCGGCGTCGCCGCCTGCGGCGGGGCCGCGGGCGCGGTGGCCCGTCACCTGGTGTCGGTGGCCTGGCCCGTCCCGGACCAGGGCCCGCCGCTGGCCACCATGGCCGTCAACCTCACCGGCGCCGTACTCATCGGCGTCCTGGTCACCGCGGTCACCGGGCCCGTGGCCGCGCCGCCGTGGGTCAGGCAGCTGCTCGGCACCGGCTTCCTCGGTGGGTTCACCACCTACTCGGCGCACACCCTGGACATCGGCCTGCTGCTGGCCTCCGGCCGCGTCCTCCCCGCCGTGGCCTACATGGCGCTGACCCTGGCCGGGTCCGTGGCCGGCGTCGCCCTGGGCGCGTGGGCCGCGGGACGCCTGGTCCGCGCACCGGTCGGCGGCGGGGGGCGCCCGTGAGCTGGGAACTGTGGGCCGTGGGCCTGGGCGGCGCCGCCGGCGCGGCCCTGCGCTACCTGGTGGACGGGGCCGTCCGCCGGATGGTCTCCGACCGGCTCCCCTGGGGCACGCTCACCGTCAACACCGCGGGCACCCTGCTCCTGGGCCTGGTGTTCGGCACCGCGTCCGCGACGACCGTGCCGCCGCAGGTGTGGGCCCTCGTGGCCGTCGGTCTGTGCGGTGCCCTGACCACGTACTCGACGTTCTCGCACGAGGTCCTCGCGCTGGCCCGGAGCGGGCGCCCGCTCACCGCGGCGGCCTACGCGGCCGCGACGGAGTGCTGCGCGCTCGCCGCGCTGGCCGCCGGGGTGCTCCTGGCCCGCGCTCTCCCCCTCTGAGGACGGCGGGAAGGCCCCTGCCGAGGACGGCGGGGAGGCCCTCAGAGCCCGCCGTCGAGCGACGGGCTGTCGGCCTCCTCCACCGAGCGCCACAGGGTGGTGAACCAGGGCTCGCTGGGACCGGTGTCGGTCTCGGCGTCGTCCTCGTCCTCGGGACGGGTGACGATGTAGGTGGTCTCGCCGGGGTACTGGTAGTGCAGCCGGACCCGGGCCTCGCGCTCCACGTAGGAGTCCTGGGAGAGCTCCTCCTCGCGCCGGCGCAGCTCCTGCACGCTCTCCTCCATACGCGCCTGCTCCTCCCGGAGCTGGGCGATGTGGGAGCGCTGGGCGACGTACTCGCGCAGCGGGTAGGCCAGGCTGAGCGCGATCACGCACACCACGAGCGCGAGGATGGCCGCGCGGCTGGTGAGCATGGGCCGCACCCCGGGGGTGCGGCCCGTGCCCGTGCCTGCTGGTCCCGTCCTCCGGGCAGAGCCGCGCCCGGGCCTGTCGGCTTTGGTCGCCTTCTTGGCCTTTGGGCGCTGCTGCTCGGATTCGCGGGACACTGGGGCAGACTAGCCGCGCTTGGCGAAGCGCGGGAAGGCCGACACGCCCGCGTACACGGCGGCGTCGTCGAGCTCCTCCTCGATACGCAGCAGCTGATTGTACTTGGCGACCCGCTCGCTGCGCGCCGGGGCGCCGGTCTTGATCTGTCCGGCGTTGGTGGCCACCGCGATGTCGGCGATGGTGGTGTCCTCCGTCTCCCCGGAGCGGTGGCTGATCATCGCCGTGTAACCGCTGCGCTGGGCGAGGGAGACCGCGTCCAGGGTCTCGGTGAGGGTGCCGATCTGGTTGACCTTCACCAGCAGCGAGTTGGCGGTGTCCTCCAGGATGCCGCGCTGGAGCCGCTCCGGGTTGGTGACGAACAGGTCGTCGCCCACGAGCTGGACCCGATCGCCGAGCTCGGCGGTGAGCTTCTTCCAGCCTCCCCAGTCCTCCTCGTCGAGGGGGTCCTCGATCGAGACGAGCGGGTAGGCCTCCACCAGCTCCGCGTAGTAGGCGGCCATCTCCTCCGACGAGCGCGTCTTGCCCTCGAAGGTGTACACGCCGTCGCTGCAGAACTCGGTGGCGGCCACGTCCAGGGCGAGCGCGATGTCGGTGCCGGGGGTGTAGCCCGCCTTCTCGATGGCCTCCACGATCAGGTCGAGGGCGGCGCGGTTGCTGTCCAGGTTGGGGGCGAAACCGCCCTCGTCGCCCACACCGGTGCCCAGTCCGTGGGACTTGAGGACCGACTTGAGGGCCTGGTAGACCTCGGCCCCCCAGCGCACGGCCTCGGCGAAGGTCGGGGCGCCGACCGGCGCGATCATGAACTCCTGGATGTCGACGTTGCTGTCGGCGTGCGCGCCTCCGTTGAGGATGTTCATCATCGGCACCGGCAGCACGTGCGCGTTGGGGCCGCCGATGTAGCGGAACAGGGGCAGCCCGGCCTCCGCGGCGGCGGCCCTGGCCACGGCCAGGGAGGCGCCCAGGATGGCGTTGGCGCCGATCCGGGACTTGTCCGGCGTGCCGTCCAGGTCCATGAGCGCGCGGTCGATGATGCGCTGCTCGTCGGGGGCGTGGCCGAGCAGCTCGTCGGCGATCTCGTCGTTGACGGCCGTGACGGCCTTGGTCACGCCCTTGCCGCCGTAGCGGTCGCCGCCGTCACGCAGTTCGACGGCCTCGAACTGGCCGGTGGAGGCGCCGCTGGGGACGCCCGCGCGTGCGATGGTTCCGTCGTCGAGCAGAACCTCGACCTCGACTGTCGGGTTTCCCCGGGAGTCGAGGATCTCCCGCGCCTGTACTGCCTCGATGGACGCCACAGTCTCTCTCCGTATCTTCGGGTTTCTCGGACCACTGGTTCAGGACCCGACACGAGACTAGCGACCCCGTTCCGGGAGAGGGGCGCGCACCCGGCGGAATTGGTCTAGTCCATACCGGACATGCCGGCTTCCAGCGCGGCCATCGCGATGTCCACGGCGCGTTCGCGGTGGGCCGCGGCCTCCTCCGGCGGGAACATGACCGAGACGTCCTGGATGCCGCCGAGGGCGATCACCGCGCCCATCCGGGCGGGAACGCCGCTCCCGGCCCCCACCAGCAGGGCGTCCAGGTCGCGGCGCCAGGAGATGACGGAGTCGACCAGGCCGGTCTCGGCCAGCGAGCCCAGGTCGTGCAGGACGGCGACCAGCAGGACGCTGTGGCGCACGCAGACGTCGAAGTAGGCGCCCAGGAGCGCGCGGGGATCGGAGGTCCCCCGGTCGCCGGCCTCCCCGTACCTGGCGAAGAGCGCCTCCATGTCCTCGCCCAGGGGCTCGACCAGCGATCTGAGCAGGTCGTTCTTGGACGGGAAGTGGTAGTACAGCGCGGCCTTGGTGATGTCGAGGCGCTCCGCGATCTCGCGCAGGCTCGTCTTGTCGAACCCCTGGCGCGCGAACAGTTCCAGGGCCACCGCCCGGATCTGCGCCTTGGTGTCGTTCCGTGCTCTGGGCACCCGCGTCACCTCCGTTTCCTCACCACCTGGTGCGACGAGTCTAGCGCCGACCTTCCGGCCGGTAACCTGCTTTCCGACCGGTAAGTTACTTGACGCACGGTAAGCAGCAGCCTAGCGTGATGGCGACGGCCTCCGAAGGAGCGAACGCCATGACCGCCGTACACAACGTCCTGATCTCCGGCGCCGGCATCGCCGGGCCCGCCCTCGCCCGCCGGCTCCACCACCACGGCATCGAGGCCACCGTGGTCGAGCGCGCCCCGGCGCCCCGGTCGGGCGGCTACGCCATCGACGTGCGCGGCGTGGCGCTCGACGCCGCCGAGCGCATGGGAGTACTCGACGGCATCATCGCCCACCGCACGCGGATAGCCACCGCGTCCCTCGTCGACACGCACGGGCGCCGGGTGACCGGGTTCTCCACCTCCCAGACCGCCCGGGAGGGCCGCTCCCACGAACTGCTGCGCGGCGACCTCGTCCGTCTCCTGCACGAACCCACCACGGAGTACACCGAGTACCTGTACGGGGACTCGATCACCGGAATGGAGCAGGGACCCGGCGGGGTCCGCGTCACCTTCGAGCGCGCCGAGCCGCGCGTGTTCGACCTGGTCGTGGGCGCCGACGGCCTGCACTCCAACACCAGGAGGCTCGCGTTCGGACCGGAGGGGCCCCACCGCCGCTTCCTGGAGAGCTACATCAGCATCTTCACCGTGCCCAACCACCTGGGACTGGACCGGGAGGTGCACCTGTACAACCTCCCCGGGCTCGGCATGGGGCTCTACCACACGCCCCGCGCCGAGGGCGCCAAGGCACTCCTCATGGTGCGCACGGACGAGGAGACCGGCATCGACCGCCGCACCGCCGAGGAGCAGCGGCGCTTCCTGCACGAGGCCTTCGACGGAAGGGGCTGGGAGAGCGCGCGCGTCCTGAGCGAGATGGACCGGGCGCCGGACTTCTACTTCGACTCCGTCACCCAGGTCCGCATGGACCGCTGGTCCACCGGGCGCATCACCCTGCTCGGCGACGCCGGGTACTGCCCCTCCCCCATGTCCGGCCAGGGCAGCAGCCTCGCCGTCGTCGGAGCCTACGTGCTGGCCGAGGAACTGGCCCGAAGCGAGGACCACACCACCGCGCTGGCCGCCTACGAGGCACGGATGCGACCGTTCGCGGACGCCAACCAGGCCGTCGCCGACGCCGGGTCGGGCTTCCTGGCCCCGCGCACCCGGCTGGGCATCGCGGCGCGCAATCTCGCGGTACGGGCCGCGCCGCTGCTGTCCCGGCTCGGCACCTTCGACACGAGGCTGGCCCGGGCGGCGGAGGCCCTGGACCTGGACGCTCCCGCGCCCGTGCCGCGCCGACGGACGGGGCCGGGGCGACTCGGCCGCCGGGGCGGGCACCGGGCGAGGTCTGGGGACGGACGGCGACACGCCACCGGACGGGCACCGCTCCGCCACCTATAGTGCAGGGGCGAACGTGCACTCCGGGCCGCGGTGCCCGGCCCGGGCGCTCCGGGCCCCACACGGACGGGCGGGACGACAGACGACATGGGCAGCCCCGAGACCGGGTCCGGCACCGCGGAGACCGCCGACGGGGCCCTACCGCCCAGACCCAGGCGCCGCGCCGAGCTCGTCCTCCTGGTGGCCGCCCTCCTGACCGCCGCCGCGACCCTGCTGTCGGCGTCGCTGTCCGTCACCGGGGGTCTGGAACCCGCTCCGCTGGTCTACCTGGGCGTGCTCTGCGCCGGGGCGGTCGGCCTGCACGTGCTACTGCGCTTCACCGCTCCCTACGCCGACCCGGTCGTCATGCCGGTGGCCACCGTCCTGAACGGGCTGGGCCTCGCCATGATCTGGGCCCTCCAGATGACCGGGTCCGACCCTGGGCACGGCGACGCCGACCGGCAGCTGCTGTGGACCGGGCTGGGCATGGCGCTGTGCGCGGCCACGGTGGTGCTGGTGCGCCGGCCGCAGCGTCTGGGCATGTACACGTACCTGATCGCGGCGGCCGCACTGCTGCTGCTCCTGCTGCCGCTGTCCCCGTTGGGGCACGAGGTGCTGGGCGCCCGGCGGTGGATCCGCCTCGGTCCGTTCACCATGCAGCCCTCGGAGTTCGCCAAGGTGCTGCTGGTGGTCTTCCTCGCCGCCTACCTGGGGCGGCGGCGCGAGGTGATGGCGCTGGTCACCCGCACGGTCAGGATCGGGCGCGTCAAGGTGTTCAGCGTGCCGCGCGCACGCGACCTCGCACCGATGGCGGTGGGCTGGGGCATGGCCATCCTGCTGCTGGTGGGCACCCGGGACCTGGGGGCCTCGCTGCTGCTGTTCGGCACGTTCCTCGCGGTGCTCTACGCCGCCACGGCGCGCAAGTCGTGGGTGCTCATCGGCCTGGCGGCCTTCGCGAGCGGGGCGTACGTGGCCTACCTGCTGTTCGCGCACGTGCGCAACCGGGTGGAGATCTGGCTCAACGCGTTCGACCCGGGCGTGTACGGGCGGCCGGGCGGCAGTTTCCAGATCGTGGAGGGCATGTTCGCACTGGCCGGGGGCGGCCTGACGGGCACCGGGTTCGGCGGCGGCTTCGTCCAGGAGGTGTTCGCCGCCGACAGCGACCTGGTCCTGGTGTCGGTGGGGGAGAAACTCGGGCTGACCGGGCTGATGGCGGTGCTGCTCCTGCTGTTCCTGCTGGCCGAGCGGGGCTTTCGGATCGCCCTGGCCGCCCGCGACTGGTTCCTGAAGCTGACCGCGCTGGGATACGCGTTCCTCACCGCGTTCGACGTGTTCATCGTGCTGGGCGGGGCGACGCTCATCATCCCGCTGACCGGTATGACCACGCCGTTCCTGTCGGCGGGCGGATCGGCGCTGACGGCCAACTGGATGATCGTGGGGCTGTGGCTGGTCATCGGCGAGACCGCGCGGCGGCCCCAGGAGGGGTTCGGTGCCGGGCCCGGTCCGGGCGATCCCTCCACCGAGGAGATCCCGCGTACGTGACCCGTCCGACGCGCCGCGGCGGCGCGGGGCGGGGCCGCGGGGCCCGGACCCGCCGCTGGGAGGACCGGCCGGAACGACGACCACGCACCCCGCCCGCCCGCGCGGTTCCTAGGAAGTGCTCTTCAGAAGGCCGTCGAAGGATGCGAGGAACACGGCCTAAGCCTCCCCCGCCTTGGCCCAGTAGGTCCGCCACTCCTCCTCGGACAGCTCGCGGGGCTCACGCCCGTCGGCCCGGGCCGCGTCCTCGGCAGCGCGCACGCGGGCGTCGAACCGGCGAGCCGCCGCCCGCAGGTCGATCTCGGCGTCCCGGCCCCGGTCGCGCTCGGCCGAGACCGCCGCGAACAGCTCGCCGCCCTCCGCGCCGTCGTCGCCCACCAGGTCGGCGGGGAACCCGTTGCGCACCGCCCTCTTCTGCAGCTCGTGGGCGAGCATCACGGCGGGCTGGGCGAACGGCACCCCGTCCAGCACGGAGGTCCGCCCGTCACCGCCTCCCGCCCTGGCCTTCTCCGCGCGCTCGGCGGCCTTGATGGCCTCCCAGTTGGACCGCACCTCGTCGGCGCCCGACACCTCCGCCCCGCCGAACACGTGCGGGTGGCGGCGGGTCATCTTGCCGACGATGGCGTCGGCGACGTCGTCCACCGTGAACCGCGCCGGATCGCCCTCGGGGCGCTCGGCGGCGATCGCCGCGTGGAAGACCACCTGCAGCAGCACGTCGCCCAGTTCCTCGCGCAGCAGCGCCAGGTCGCCGTCCTCGATGGTCTCCAGGGTCTCGTAGGCCTCCTGGATCAGGTACTTGGCCAGCGACTCGTGGGTCTGCGCCCTGTCCCACGGGCACTCCCTGCGCAGGGTGTCCATCACCTCGACCAGGCGCAGCATCCGGTGCCCGACCGGACGGGCGCCGTCCCGGCTCTCGTCCATCACTCGTCCTCCACAGCTCGCGCCGACCGGCCGTCGTGCTCGGGCAGCCATCCGCCCTCACGCAGGGCGGCCATCACCCGGGCCACGGAGTCGGCCGGGTCCATTCCCTCGGTGTCCACCACCAGGTCGGCGTCCTCCGGCTCCTCGTAGGGATCGGAGATCCCCGTGAACTCGGGGATCAGCCCCGCGCGCGCCTTGGCGTACAGGCCCTTGCGGTCACGGGCCTCGCACACCTCCAGGGGCGTGGCCACGTGCACCAGGAAGAAGTCGCCGAACTCCTCCACCATCGCGCGCACCTCGGCCCTGCCTCCGGCGTAGGGGGCGATCGGCGCGCACACCGTGATCCCGCCGTGCCGGGTGACCTCCGAGGCCACGTACCCGATCCGGCGGATGTTGAGCTCCCGGTGCTCCCGGGAGAAGGTCAGCTCGCTGGAGAGCATGCGCCGCACCACGTCGCCGTCCAGCAGGGTCACCGACCTGCCCGAGCGGCGGATGCCGTCGCACACCCCGCGGGCGATCGTGGACTTGCCCGAACCGGACAGGCCGGTGAACAGCACGGTCAGGCCCCTCCTGGTCCGGGCGGGGCGCAGCCGCGACAGCTCGGCGCCCACACGGGCCGGGGTGAACCAGGAGGGCAGCTCGCGCCCGTGCGCCAGCTCCGCCTCCACCTGCTCGTCGGTCAGTTCGGACCGGGCCTCGGCCGGGTCGACCCGGGTGAGCGGCAGCCACAGCCCCTCCGCGGAGGAGTAGCGCCACGGCTCGGGGTCCAGCACGGTCAGGGGCGGGCGCCGGGCCATGACCCGCTCGACGTCGGGGCCGTCCCCGCCGGTCACCGCGATCATGTGGGTGGCGCCGTAGGCGGCGGCCACGTGCGCGGCCAACGCCACCTGGCGCGGCCCCCACGCCCCGCCCAGCGCGCCCCGGGAGCGGTCGGCGCTCCGGGGCAGCGTGCACACCACGAAGGAGGTGCGCGCGGGCAGCAGGGGCTCGGCGGCCAGCACCGCCGTGGCCATGCCCTCGTCCTCCAGGCCGGTGTCGACGATCACCAGCACCTCGGCGCGGACGCCGTCGCCGTGCGTCCGCCCCAGGGCGTCGGCCTCGGCGCGGATCTGGTGCAGGGCCCGGTGGTGCAGCGGCCGGTCGGTGACCACGGCCAGCAGGGGGCGGCCGGAGGGTTCCAGTTCGCGCTGGGCCCGCATCTCGGGGGGCGAGGGCCGCAGTTCGCGCAGCACCCCGTACGTCGGCGGGCGCAGCAGGGTCACCACACCGGCCAGCCGGGGGCGCCCGTCGGCGCCCCGCCAGTGCTCGGTCACGGCGAGTCCGGCCAGCGGTGCGCCCTCGGGGTCGGTGAGGGTCAGGTGGTCGGCGCCGGACAGCTCCGCGGGGACCTCCAGGGTGACCGGAACCGGCCAGGGCCGTCCGTCGGGCAGGCGGCCCTCCCTCTCCACCGCCTCCGCCTCGTCCCGCGTCATGAAACCGGGCAGCGGGTAGGCGCCGTTGAGAATCAGCTCCAGGTGGGCGAGCCCGTCCGGACCTGGGGCGAAGACCGGGGCGTCCGGCCGCTCGACGCCGGGTTCCGGCGCACTCCCACGCCTGTTGGCACTCACCACGCGGTTCCTCTCCTACGGGGGTCCGGGCAACGCACCCAGCGTATGCCCGAAGCACCGGGTGCCCCCGGCCCGCACCTCCACGAACGGAATAGAAGCAGTTCGGGAGCGGTTTTACCCAGTGCGCGCCGCCGCCCGCATCCGGGCCGGGACGCGGACGGCCCGGGTCCGCCGTGTCGTCGGTTGTCCACACCCCACCCGCGCGGATCCGTCGGACTCGATAGTCTGAGAGGTGCCGGGCGTCCACCTTCCGCAGCCGCCTCTGTCACCGCGCGGGCCGCGACCACCACCGCCTGATCCGGACCACTTCCACTTTCTGGTGCTATGAGCCTCATTGGACTTCTCGCCGACGTCTCCAGGGACCCGGCGCTGCACACCGCGATCGAGGCCGCCCGGGGCGGCCGCGATCCCCACCTCGACCTCGTCGCCCCGGCGGCACTGCGCCCCTTCATGGTGGGGGCACTGGCCGCGGACGCGCCCGTGGGCGCGCAGCGGACCGTGCTCGCCGTCACCGCCACCGAGCGCGAGGCCGCCGACCTGACCGACGCGCTGGGCTCCCTGCTGCCCGAGGACTCGGTGGCGCTCTTCCCCGCGTGGGAGACCCTGCCGCACGAGCGGCTCTCCCCCCGCTCGGACACCGTCGGGCAGAGGCTGGCCGTGCTGCGCCGCCTCGCCCACCCCGACCCCTCCGATCCGCTGACCAGCCCGCTGCGGGTGGTCGTGGCCCCCGTGCGCAGCGTTCTGCAGCCGCTGGTGGCCGGCCTGGGCGACCTGGAGCCGGTGCGCATCCGCCCCGGCGACGAGACGCCCCTGGAGGACGTGGTCACCGCCCTGGCCAACACCGGCTACGCCCGTGTGGACCTGGTCGAAAAGCGCGGAGACATGGCCGTGCGCGGCGGCATCCTGGACGTGTTCCCGCCCACCGAGGAGCACCCGCTGCGGCTGGAGTTCTGGGGCGACACCGTCGAGGACATCCGCTACTTCCAGGTCGCCGACCAGCGCTCCATCGGCCCCGGCGAGGGTGGCGAGGGCGGCCCGCGCACCAGCGCGGCCTCCGGGCTGTTCGCACCGCCCTGCCGGGAGCTGCTGCTCACCGACACCGTGCGCGAGCGCGCGCGGGCGCTGGCCGAGGAGCACCCCTCCCTGGCCGAGACCCTGCACAAGATCGCCGACGGCGTGTCGGTGGAGGGCATGGAGGCGTTCGCGCCGGTGCTCGCCGAACGCATGGAGCCCTTCTTCACCTACCTGCCCGAGGGCGCGATGGTGGTGGGCTGCGACCCCGAGCGCATCCGCACCCGCGCCGTGGAGCTGGAGGCCACCAGCGCCGAGTTCCTCGACGCGTCCTGGATCAACGCCGCCTCCGGCGGTGAGGCGCCCATCGACCTGGGCGAGTCCGCCTACATGTCCATCTCCGAGCTGCGCTCCACCGCCTCCGAGATGGGCCTGCCCTGGTGGGGGCTGACCCCGTTCACCGCGGGCGGGGACGGCGGCGCCGGCGAGGAGGACGACTCCGTCGTCGTCGGCGCGGTGGCCGCCGACACCTACCGGGGCGACACCGAGCGGGCCCTGGCCGACATCAAGGGCTGGCTGCACGACAACTGGAGCGTCGTGCTGGTCACCCAGGGGCACGGACCCGCCGAGCGCCTGGTGGCGATGCTGCGCGACGCCGGGCTGGGCGCCACCCTGACCACCGACCTGGACGACCGGCCCAGGCCCGCGGTCGCCACGGTCACCACCGGACTGGTCGACCACGGGTTCCTGCTGCGCTCGGTGCACACGGTGGTGCTCACCGAGACCGACCTGGCCGGGCAGAAGTCCTCCACCCGCGACATGCGCCGGATGCCGAGCAGGCGGCGGGGCACGGTGGATCCGCTGCAGCTCAAGCCGGGCGACTACGTCGTGCACGAACAGCACGGCGTGGGCCGCTACCTGGAGATGGTCAGCCGCCAGGTGCAGGGCGCCACCCGTGAGTACCTGCTCATCGAGTACGCGCCCTCCAAACGCGGTCAGCCGGGAGACCGCCTGTTCGTGCCCACCGAGCAGCTGGGCGAGGTCACCCGGTACGTGGGCGGCGAGGCGCCCACGCTGTCCAAGATGGGCGGCGCCGAGTGGAGCAGGGCCAAGAGCCGCGCCCGCAAGGTGGTCCGGGAGATCGCGGGCGACCTCATCCGGCTGTACTCGGCCCGGCAGGCCTCCCCCGGCCACGCGTTCGGCCCCGACACCCCCTGGCAGCGCGAACTGGAGGACGCGTTCCCCTACGTGGAGACGCCCGACCAGCTCGCCGCCATCGAAGAGGTCAAGAAGGACATGTCCAAGTCGGTCCCGATGGACCGGCTGATCTGCGGTGACGTGGGCTACGGCAAGACCGAGGTGGCGGTGCGCGCCGCGTTCAAGGCGGTGCAGGACGGCAAGCAGGTCGCGGTGCTGGTGCCCACCACCCTGCTGGTGCAGCAGCACATGTCCACGTTCACCGAGCGGTACGCGTCGTTCCCGGTCACGGTCAGGCCCATGTCGCGGTTCCAGACCGACGGCGAGGTGGAGCTGACCCGGGAGGGCCTGCGCAGCGGCGAGGTGGACATCGTCATCGGCACGCACCGGCTGCTGTCGTCGGAGACCCGCTTCAAGGACCTGGGCCTGGTGATCGTCGACGAGGAGCAACGCTTCGGTGTGGAGCATAAGGAAGCGCTCAAGCGGCTGCGCACCCAGGTGGACGTGCTGGCGATGTCGGCCACGCCCATCCCGCGCACCCTGGAGATGGGTCTGACCGGCATCCGCGAGATGACCACGATCCTCACCCCGCCCGAGGAGCGCCACCCGGTGCTCACCTTCGTGGGGCCCTACGAGGACAAGCAGATCGCCGCCGCGATCCGCCGCGAGTTGATGCGCGAGGGACAGGTCTTCTTCGTGCACAACCGGGTGGCCTCCATCGACAAGGTGGCGGCGAGCATCAAGCGCCTGGTGCCCGAGGCGCGGGTGGCCTTCGCGCACGGCCAGATGAACGAGCAGCAGCTCGAGAAGGTGATGGTCGACTTCTGGGAGAAGAACTTCGACGTGCTGGTCTCCACGACCATCGTCGAGTCCGGCCTGGACGTGCCCAACGCCAACACCCTGATCATCGACCGCGCCGACACCTACGGCCTGTCGCAGCTGCACCAGCTGCGCGGCCGGGTGGGCCGCGGGCGCGAGCGCGCCTACGCCTACTTCCTGTACCCGCCGGAGAGGCCGCTCACCGAGACCGCCTACGAGCGGCTGGCCACCGTGGCCCAGCACACCGAGACGGGCGCGGGCATGTACGTGGCGATGAAGGACCTGGAGATCCGGGGCGCGGGCAACATCCTGGGCGCGGAGCAGTCCGGGACCATCGCGGGCGTGGGCTTCGACCTGTACGTGCGCATGGTGGGTGAGGCGGTGGCCGAGCTCAAGGGCGACCCGGACGCGGCCGAGGAGATCGAGACCAAGGTCGAGCTGCCCATCAACGCGCACATCCCGCACGACTACGTGCCGGGTGAGCGGCTGCGGCTGCAGTCCTACAAGCGCATCGCCAGCGTCACCAGCGAGGAGGACATCCTCGCCGCCTACGAGGAGCTCACCGACCGGTACGGCACGCCGCCCGAGCCGGTGGACAACCTCATGGCCGTGGCCCGGTTCCGGGTGCTGGCCAAGTCGGCGGGGCTCTCCGACGTGGTGATGCAGGGCAACCAGATCCGCTTCGCCCCCGTGGAGCTGCGCGAGTCGCAGGAGCTTCGGCTGCGGCGGCTGTACCCCAAGTCCATCCGCAAGGAGGCCGCGAAGACCCTGCTGGTCCCGGTCCCCAAGTCGGGCGGCCTCGGGGGCAAACCGCTGCGCGACCTGGAACTGCTCAAGTGGTGCACCGACCTGGTCAACGCCGTCTTCGAGCCCGCCAGGCGCAGGACCGCGCCCAAGGAGGGCTGACGGCACCGGGCACGTAAGGGCCGCCCCGGAATCCTTCGGGGCGGCCCTTACGCCTGTCAGGCCTCCAGCCGCGCTATGAGCCCGTCCAGGAGGTCGCAGGACTCTCCGTCACGTGCGGGGGCGTACACGTGACGGTCGTTCTCCACGACGGGCACCGCGGAACGCACCGCCCGCAGTAGCGCCAACAGGTCGGCTGCTGTTCCGTACCTTCGAGCTCCCGAACCGCCGTGCACAGCCACCGCCCCGTACCCCCGTCCCGCAACCGGCTCCGGACCGCCTCCTGCAGAAGCGCCCCTTCCGGTCCCGAGTCGCTCTGCGGCTCCCATCCCGGTCAGCTCCTGGGGGCGTCGGTTTCCTCGGGGGCGGCCTCGTAGGTGATCCCGTACAGCTCCTCGGAATCCTCGTCCTCGACGGGCCCGCGGCGCCACCAGCGGTCGCCGCCCTCGGCGCGTCGTGCCCTGCGCTCCTCGCGCTTTCGCTCCCGCAGTTCCCGGCGGGCCTGCCTGCGCGCCGCCCGCTCGGCGGACCGGTCCGTCCTCTCGGTGTCCTCCCGGCCGTCCTCGTCCGGAGAGGGCGAGGGCTCCCCGTCCTGGCGGCGGCGCAGCGGCGTCACCGTGGCCAGCCCCTCCCCGACCGGCACGTCCGGAGGAAGCTCCGCTTCCGGGCGGGGCTTCGGCTCCGGACGGGGCTTCGGCTCCGGACGGGGCTCGGGCCTCCTCTTGGGGGCTGGGCGCGGCCGTACCGGGCGCTGCCCGCGTGTGTGCCACCAGTGCGCCGCCCACGCGGCGACGGCGGCCGCCACGCCCACCTCCAGGGCGGCGACCAGGCCCACCTGCCATGCGGACGGACCCACCTCGCTCAGCCTCTCGCCGCCGAGCGGCCCCCCGGCCACCTCGGCCAGGGCCGCGCACAGTATCCCCGTGGTCACCCCGCACACGAAGCCCCACAGCGGAGCCGCCTCGCTGACCACGTCGGGCGCGCTGCGCTGGGTCAGCACACCGCCCGTCGCCCCCGCCACGAACGGCACCGCGAGCGCTACCAGGGACGCCGCCGGGGCGGCCCCGTTCTCGGGCAGCGCGGCCAGCATCGGCAGCATCGGCAGGGCACCCGTCGACACCCCCGTCGGCGCGACGACGGTCCCCGTCCCCACCGCGAACCCCGGGCCCAGCGCGTAGCACACCGAGAACACCACGGCGTTGGGCAGGTAGGCCAACTGGACGACCAGCAGCAGCGCGCCGCCCACCAGTCCCGGGCGCAGGGTCCGCGTCGTCTCGACCACCTCGGGCAGAGCGACCATCAGGGCCACGAGGAACAACAGCAGGCCGCCCAGCAGGAGCGTCCCCGTGGAGACGAGCGTCCCCACCAGCAGGGACCTCGGCCGGGCGGGCATCAGGTTCAGCAGGGCCCGGGCGGTCACCCCCTTGTCGAGCATCAGCTGGCGCAGCACCCCCAGACCACCGGACAGGAAGGCGATCACGAACCCCATGACCAGCGCGCGCGGCATGCTCGGTTCGACGGACTCGGTGCGCGCCAGCAGCGCCAGGGTGCCCGCTATCGCCGCGTACGGCCCGGCGATGGCCAGCGCCGCCCGGTACACGTACCGCAGGCGGGGGATCGAGCAGGAGCGCGCCAGCCAGCGCCCCGACCGGTACAGCAGCAGCCCCGGAAGCAGGACCAGGCCGAGCGGCAGCAGGGCGATCTGTCCGTCGGGTACCGAGAACGACACGTGGTGGCCCACCAGCCAGGCCAGGACCGCGCTCTGGAGGATGTCGGCGATCTCCTCGCCGAAGGCGTCGTGCGGCGCGGCCACCCATCCGATGATGGCCAGGGTGACGATCACCGCCAGCCCCAGACCCGCGGCCGTGGCCGCGGCGATCCCGCCGGTGGAGTAGAGGGGTCTGGGCATGTCGGCGGTGGCTCCGGGCACTCCGGCGCCGCGTGCCCGCGGGCGCTGGGACGGACGGCCGCGGTCGGGGGGAGATCCTGGCGTACTCACCCGACTTATGCTGCCAGGGACCGGAATGCTCCGCGGCATCCACGGCCGCGCGTGTCGTGCCGGTGCGCACCGGAAGCGGGGAACCGGACCCGTGCGGCCCCCGTCGTACCCTGTGAGTCCGGCACAGCCCCCCGCCCCGAATGGAACGATCCCGCATGGCAGGTCCCGAACCCGACCGCTACCGCGTCTCCGACGACGAGCGCGACCGTGCGCTGGAACAGCTGCGGACCGCGCTGGAGGAGGGCCGACTGGGCCTCGACGAGCACGAGGCCCGCTCGGCCGCTGCCCTGAAGGCCGTCACCAACCTGGACCTGGTCCCGCTCTTCGAGGACCTGCCGGCACGGCTGCGCCCGGACTTCGTCACCGGGACCGCCGGCACCGCGCCCGCCACCCGTGAACCCGCGCCAGTGGAGGGCGACGCCTCCAAGGGCGGTGAGGTGGACCGCAAGCACCGCGGCCCCCATCTGGGCGCCATGATCGGCTGGGGCGGCTTCCTGTTCTTCGTGTGGGGCGTGCCCACGATCATGTCCGGCAATGTCACCGCCATCGCCGTCTTCCTCGGGTTCTTCCTCCTGCTCGTGGGCCCCGGCCTCACCGCCGCCGTCGTGCGCAGGCGCCGAGACGACCCCGGGGAGCTCGGCAGCGGCTGAGCCCCTCGAAAGGGGGCCGCACGCACACAAGGCTCCGCCCCACCGCGATGCGGCGGGGCGGAGCCTTGTGGAACGCCTTGGGCGGGCTAGAACAGCTCGCGCGCCAGCTGGGCGGTTTCGCTGGGGGTCTTGCCGACCTTGACGCCGACGGCCTCCAACGCCTCCTTCTTCGCCGCGGCCGTACCCGAGGAACCCGACACGATGGCACCCGCGTGCCCCATCGTCTTGCCCTCCGGAGCGGTGAAGCCCGCCACGTACCCCACCACCGGCTTGGACACGTGCTCCCTGATGAAGTCCGCCGCACGCTCCTCGGCGTCACCACCGATCTCACCGATCATCACGATCACATCGGTGTCCGGATCGGCCTCGAACGCGGCCAGCGCGTCGATGTGCGTGGTCCCGATGATCGGATCCCCACCGATGCCCACCGCCGAGGAGAAACCGATGTCACGCAGCTCGTACATCATCTGGTACGTCAGCGTGCCCGACTTGGACACCAGACCGATCCGTCCCGGCTTGGTGATGTCGGCCGGGATGATGCCCGCGTTCGACTGGCCCGGCGTGATCAGCCCCGGGCAGTTCGGGCCGATGATGCGGGTCCTGTTGCCCGTGGCCTGGGCGTGGGCCCAGAACGCGGCCGTGTCGTGCACCGGGATGCCCTCGGTGATGACCACGGCCAGGCCGATGCCGGCGTCGACGGCCTCCAAGACCGCGTCCTTGCAGAACCTGGGCGGCACGAAGATCACGGTCACGTCGGCGCCGGTGGCCCGCATGCCCTCGGCCACCGAGCCGTAGACGGGCACCTGGGTGCCGTCGAAGTCCACGCTCTGGCCCGCCTTGCGCGGGTTGACCCCGCCCACGATCTGCGTGCCCGAGGCGAGCATGCGCCGGGTGTGCTTGGTGCCCTCAGAGCCGGTCATGCCCTGGACGAGTACCTTGCTGTCCTTGTTCAGGAAGATAGCCATGGTGTTGTGTTCCCTACTTCGCCGCGAGCTCGGCGGCCTGTGCGGCGGCGCCGTCCATCGTGTCGACCTGTCGCACGGCCGGGTGGGCGCGCTTGGTGAGGATCTCACGGCCCAGTTCGGCGTTGTTGCCGTCCAGACGGACGACCAGCGGCTTGCTGACGTCCTCGCCGCGGCTCTCCAGCAGTTCCAGGGCCTGGACGATGCCGTTGGCCACGGCGTCGCAGGCGGTGATGCCGCCGAAGACGTTGACGAACACGCTCCTGACCGCGGGGTCGCCCAGGATGATCTCCAGGCCGTTGGCCATCACCTCGGCCGAGGCACCGCCGCCGATGTCCAGGAAGTTGGCGGGCTTGGCGCCGCCGTGGCTCTCACCGGCGTAGGCGACCACGTCCAGGGTGGACATGACCAGGCCCGCGCCGTTGCCGATGACGCCGACCTCGCCGTCGAGCTTGACGTAGTTCAGGCCCTTGGCCTTGGCGGCGACCTCGAGCGGGTCGCCCTCCGCGGCGAAGGTGAGGCTCTCCAGGTCCTGGCGGAACTCGGCGTTCTCGTCCAGGGTGACCTTGCCGTCCAGGGCGACCACACGGCCGTCCGCGGTCAGGATCAGGGGGTTGACCTCGACCAGGGTCGCGTCCTTGCCGACGAAGGCGTCCCACAGCTTGGAGATGATCTCGGCCGCGCCTTGGGCTGCGGCCTCGGGCAGCTTGCCCTCCCTGACGATCTTCGCGGCGACGTCGGCGGGGGCGCCGGTCAGCGGGTCGATGGCGACCTTGGCGACCGCGTCGGGGTTGGTGGCGGCGACCTCCTCGAT
>NZ_LWLB01000033.1 GCF_001905145.1 Nocardiopsis sp. TSRI0078 | reverse complement strand
CGCCCACCCGCCCGTCCAGTAACCGCTCACTCCTTCCGCTCTCGGCTCCCTTCCGAGACAGGGCGCCCGTCCACCCCCAGGGGGTGGGCGGGCGTCCGCCATGCGCGCGGCCTGCGATCATGGCCCCGGGACCCCCGGGGCGGGGCCCGGACACGACCGCGGGGACAGGGGGCCACACGTGGCGGAGCAGAGGGAGGCCGACACCGTCGTGGTCGGACTGGGAGCCATGGGGGCGCAGGCCCTGTGGCGCCTGGCCCGGCGCGGCGTGGACGCGGTCGGGATCGAGCAGTTCGCCCCCGGGCACGACCGCGGCTCCAGCCACGGTGAGTCCCGCATCATCCGCACCGCCTACATGGAGGGCGCCGGATACGTGCCCCTCGTACGGTCGGCCTGGCGCGCGTGGTCGGAGCTGGAGGAGGCCTCCGGAACACGCCTGGTGGTGCCCACCGGCGCGCTGATGCTCGGTGCCCCGGACAGCTCCGCCGTCACCGGATCGGTCGAGGCCGCCGAGCAGCACGGCCTCTCCTACCAGCTGCTCTCTCACGAGCAGGTGGCCGAGCGCTTCCCCCAGCACGCGGTGGGCCCGGGCGAGGTGGGGGTCTTCGAGGAGGAGGCGGGCGTGGTCCTGCCCGAGGCCGCGGTCCGGGCGGCCGTGCGCCTCGCCGGGGAGGCGGGCGCGCGGGTGCTCACCGGGACCAGGGCGGCCAGGATCGTGCCGGACCCGGACCGTCCCCGCGTGCTGCTGGGCGACGGAACCGAGATCCGGGCCCGCCGGGTGGTCGTCACCGTCGGGTCCTGGCTGCCGCGGCTGGTACCCGAGGCGGCGGAGCCGGGCGGCGGGCTGCGGGTCGAACGCCGGGTGCTGGGATGGTTCCGCACCACGCGCGTCCCGTCCCCGCACGCTCGCGGGCCGGTGTTCGCCCGGGACGGGGACGACTGCACGTGGTACGGCTTTCCCAGTATGGACGGCGGGCGGACCGTCAAGATCGGTGTGCACGCCGAGGCGCCGGGGAACAGGGCCGAGGGCGCGCAGTGGGGTGAGCCGGTCGACCCCGACACGGGGCCCCGGGCTCCCGACGCCGCCGACGCCAGGCGGCTCGGCGAGCTGGCCTCCGGGCTGCGCGGGGTCTCCGTCCTCCCCGAGCGCATGGTGGCGTGCATGTACACGATGACCGCCGACGAGCACTTCCTCATCGGACACCGCCGGGAGCTGCCCGGTCTGGTGCTGGCGGGAGGCTTCTCCGGGCACGGCTACAAGTTCGCCTCGGCCGTCGGCGCGGCCCTGGCCGACCTCGCCCAGCACGGGCGCACCGACCTGCCGATCGGCATGTTCGACCCCCACCGCTGGGACTGACCGGGCCGGCCGGCGGCGAAGCGGGGACGGTGTCCTTCCGGCGGCGGGCGGCGTGCGATCATCACTCACACGCGCGGCGCGAGCGTGTCCCCCCGTCCCCTCCTGCCGGAAGGAAACCCATGAACAGTCCCACCCCACGGCGGACCGCGCTCGTCACGGGCGCGTCGTCGGGCATCGGCGCGGCCGTGGCCGCCGAACTCGTCCGGCGCGGCCACCGCGTGTACGGGACCAGCCGTGCGCCGGGGTCGGTGGCCGACCCGGTCCCGGGTGTGGAGTACCTGCCCCTGGACCTGGCCGATGAGGCGTCCGTGGAGGCGTGCGCCGCCGCGGCCGAAGACGTGGACGTGCTGGTCAACAACGCGGGCGAGAGCCAGAGCGGACCGTTCGAGGAGCTGCCCGCGGACGCCGTGGAGCGGTTGTTCCGGATCAACGTGTTCGGCGCGGTGCGGCTCACCCAGCTGCTGCTTCCGGGCATGCGCGCACGCCGGTACGGGCGGGTGGTGATGGTGGGGTCGATGCTGGCGAGCTTCCCGCTGGCCTACCGGTCGTCGTACGTGGCCTCCAAGGCGGCGCTCAAGGGGTTCGCCGACGCGCTGCGCCGCGAGGTGTCCCCGTACGGCGTGGGAGTGGCCACCGTGGAGCCGGGATCGATCAACACCGGTATCAGCGAGCGGCGGACCCAGTACCTGGGGGACGGTTCGCCGTACACGGCCGAGTACCGCACCATGCTCGACGCGCTCAACGCCAACGAGGCCGCGGGGATCTCGGCGGGGGCGGTGGCCCGCACGGTCGTGCGCGCGGTCGAGGCCGACCCGCCCCGGCCCCTCTACGCCGTGGGCAGCAACGCCCCGGTGGTGTTCGCTCTGCGGCGGCTGCTTCCGCGTTCGGCCGTCCTGGGACTGGTCGCCCGCAGGCACGGGCTGCGGTGACGGGCCGGGGCGTGTACGGCGGTGCCTCTCCCGAAGGGTCGCCCTCCTCCGGCAGGATGCGCAAGGTGGCCCACCGATCTTTGGAGGACATCGTGAAGCAGCAGGCCCACTTCGTCACCCTCGCGACCGCCGACCTGGACGCCGCCCGGGGTTTCTACCGTGACGGGCTCGGCTGGGAGCCTCTCATGGACGTCCCGGGGGAGATCATCTTCTTCCAGATCGCCCCGGGGCTGGTCCTGGGCCTCTTCGACGCGGAGAAGTTCGACCGGGACCTGGGGCGCCGGGCCGGCACGACCGGTGCGTCGGGGGTGACCCTGTCGCACAACGTCGACGGCCCCGAGGAGGTCGAGTGGACCGTCGACGCGATGGCCAGGGCCGGCGCGAAGGTGCTCAAGGCCCCGCAGCAGGGTGAGTTCGGCGGGATCTTCCACGCCCACGTGGAGGACCCGAACGGGGTGGTGTGGGAGATCGCGCACAACCCGGGCTGGCACGTGGACGACACCGGCAGGGTCGTCTTCGGCTGAGGGAGCACGGTCGGGACGGGCGGGGCGGTGCGGGCGGCGGCGGAGGTTGTCCTAGGTTGGGCGGAGGACCGGCAGACAACCGAGAGAGGTGCCGCGTGAGCAGCGTCGTCAAGTTCAACGTCCTGACCGTCCCCGAGGGCGCCGGGACCACCCTGGAGGAGCGTTTCGCCAAGCGGGCCGGACTGGTGGAGGACCAGCCCGGGTTCGAGGAGTTCCAGTTGCTGCGCCCGGTCGAGGGCACCGACAAGTACCTGGTGTACACCCGGTGGCGGTCCGAGGAGGACTTCCAGAACTGGGTGAACGGCCAGGCGTTCCGTCAGGGGCACGCCCAGGCCGCCGCGGACGCGCAGAAGGAGGGCGCACCGGCCGGGCACGGCCACGGGCACGGCGGTCCGGCAGCGAGCAACAGCGAGATCTGGGGCTTCGAGGTCGTCCAGCGGGTCTGCGCCGAGTCCTGACCATCGGGACGGGCGTCCGCGCCCCGCGGCCCGGACGGGTCAGCGGGGCCTGCGGGCCTCGATGAGGAAGCGTGTCGTGGTGGCCGTGAACGACCTCCCGCTCGATGTGCCCGTGCATGGCCCGGAGGCGGTCCCGGTAGGCGTCCACGGTGAACCCGGGCACCGTCCAGACCACCTTGCGCAGGAAGACACGACAGCGCCGACGCCGAAGAACTCCGTGGCCACGAGTTCGTCGAAGCTTCGTCCCATGGCGGCCTCCTCCCCCGGTCCGCTGGACCGGAGCCACCGGTTCTCCCTCCCCCCTGGTGACGGCGTGTGTCCGGCGGCGCGCGAGAATGGCACACCATGAGAACCCTTGTCCGTTATGTCGATTCCGTCGCCCCCGCTCCCGCGGTCGCCGCCGGTCTGATCGCCGTCCTGGTCGGTGTGACCAGTTCCGCGGCGATCGTGTTCACGGCCGCCGAGGCGGCCGGAGCCTCCTCAGGGCAGGTCGCCTCGTGGATGCTGGCCCTGGGCGTGGGCATGGCCGTGACCTGTGCGGGCCTGTCCCTGCGCCACCGGGCTCCGGTGGTGACCGCCTGGTCCACGCCGGGTGCGGCGCTGCTGGCGGTGGGCCTGGACGGGGTCACGATGGCGCAGGCCGTGGGGGCGTTCCTGTTCTCGGCGGCGCTGATCACCCTGAGCGGTGTCACCGGGTGGTTCGAGAGGGTCATGGACCGCGTGCCGGTCCCGCTCGCGGCGGGGCTGCTGGCCGGTGTACTGCTCCAGTTCGGAATGGGCCTGTTCACGAGCATGGAGGACGACTTCGCGGTCGTTTTCGCCATGTTCGCGGTGTACCTGCTGTGCCGCCGGTGGCTGCCGCGCTACGCGGTCATCCTGTCCCTGGTCGCGGGCGGGGTCGCCGCGGCGGCGCGGGGAACGCTGGACCTGGGCGGCGTGTCCCCGTCGCTGGCCAGACCGGTGTTCGTGGCACCCGAGTTCTCCTGGCAGGTGCTGGTGAGCGTGGGCGTACCGCTGTTCGTGGTGACCATGGCCTCGCAGAACCTGCCGGGGGCGGTGGTGCTGAGGGGCGACGGCTACCGGGTGCCGATCTCGTCGGTGATCGGGTGGACCGGGGCGACCAACCTCGTGCTGGCCCCGTTCGGGTGCTTCGGGATGAACCTGGCCGCGATCACCGCCGCCATCTGCACCGGACCGCAGGCGCACCCGGACCGGGAGCGCCGCTACCTCGCCGGGGTGTGGGCGGGCGTGTTCTACCTGTGCGTGGGGATCTTCGGGGCGACGGTGGCGTCGCTGCTGGCCGCGCTGCCGCCTCCGCTGATCCTGGGCATCGCCGGGCTGGGCCTGCTCGGCACCATCGGCGGGTCGCTGGCCTCGGCCCTGGGAGACGAGCGCTCCCGGGAGGCGGCGGTGGTGACCTTCCTGGCCACGGCGTCGGGTTTCACCCTTCTGGGGGTGGGATCGGCCTTCTGGGGCCTGCTCGCGGGGGCGCTGACACTGGCGGTGACACGCTCCTGGCGCCGGTCCCGGGACGGGCGGAACGCGGACGGGAACGGGGCCGACGGGACCGGGGAGGACGCCCGGGACGCCGAGCCCGGGGGGACGGCGACCGGCGCCCCGGGGGACTCCGGCGCCGAGAACTCCCTTCGGGTCGGGACGGACCCCGTGAGCGGGCGGCCCGCGCAGGCCGGAGCGGGTGGCGGCACCGGCGACGCGGAGCACGCCTGAGGGAGGCCGCGGAAAAGGGGCTTGCGCCGCCGGCGCGGACACCGCTACAACTGACGGAGCCCTGACCACAGCGGGACCGGGGCCGCGACGACGAAAGGAGGCTGAGCCGTGTTCACCGCAACCACCGCGCTCGTGTCCTCCCGGGGAACTTCCGACAACTGACCCCGGAGCGGGCGGGCGCACACACACCGAAGGTGTCGCTTGACCGTCACAACGCATGACCTGACCATCCGTCCGATCACCGGACCGGAGGAGCTGGAGCTGTTCAACCGGCTCCCCTACGTCCAGAACTCCGAGATCGGCGACGACCTCGCCGAGGGCCGCCGCCGTCCCTCGTGGATGTGGGTCGCCCTGGACGGCGACCGCCTCCTGGCCCGCCTGTCCTGGTGGTGCCGCAACAGCGACGTCGCACCCCTCCTGCTGGACGTCCTCGACGTGGACGACGCGGCCGGCGACGTCGACCGCGTGGAGGTGGCCGAGCACCTGCTGCGTACCGCCTCGGCCGCGACCCTGTCCGAGGGAGGGACCCCGCCCGAGTACCTGCGCTTCGTCCCGGCCGACTGGCAACGGGAGCCCCGGGAGCGGCGCGCCGTGGAGGAGCGCATGGCCGCCGTCGAGCGCAACGGCGGATCACTGCTCGTGGAGCGCCTGCGCTTCGAGTGGACACCCGGCGGCACGGTTCCCCGACCGGGCGACCGCCTCCGGTTCCGGCCGATCCGGGACGAGGAGGAGATCCTCGGCCTGATGGCCCGGGCGCTGCGGGGGACCCTGGACGCCCACGACCGCGCCGAACTCGAACACAGGACGGCGGAAGAGGTGGCCGCCGAGAACTACGCCGACGAGTTCGCGCGGTACACGACGCCCCGGGAGTGGTGGCGGATCGCGACGCTGCCCGGCGGCGAGCCGGTCGGGTTCGTCCTGCCCGCGCGCAACGACTACCACGCCATGATCGGCTACATCGCGGTGCTGCCCGAGCACCGCGGGAACGGGTACATCGACGACATCCTCGCCGAGGGCACCCGTGTCCTGGCCGAGGAGGGCGCCGAACGCGTCCGCGCCGCCACCGACAAGAGCAACGTGCCGATGGCACGGGCCTTCCAGCGGGCGGGGTACGTCACGCTCAGCGGGGTCGTCAACATGGACTGGGAGAAGCAGCCCACCGGGGCCGGGGCGGTCGCCCCGGCCCCTCCGTCAGGTGGACGGCACCGGTCAGGGGCCGCCCCGGAAAAGCACTGGAGCCGTGCGGGCGGCGACACCAGGGTTCGGGGCATGCCGATCCCGCCGTTCGCGGACACCGCCCGCGTGGAGGACATCGACGTGGGGCTGTCGGGGGCCCGCGTCGCCCGACTGTTCGACTCCTCGGACCGCCCCGTCGCGGTGCTCAAGACGGTGGACACGACCCGTCCCGACCTGGTGACCGAACTCCTGGGACAGGAGGAACGTCTGCGCTGGCTGCGGAAGCGGGGACTGCCGGTGCCGTGCGTGCTGGGGTCGGGTGCCCGGGCGGGACGACGTTGGCTGGCCATGAGCCACCTGGACGGGCGCGCCGCCCACGAGCCCTGGCCCGCCGGGGACCGGCACCGTGTGCTCGGGCTCCTCGCCCGCGCCCTGCACGGTGCTCCGGCCGAGGGGTGCCCGTTCGACATGACGCCGCGCGTCCAGTTGGCGGAGGCGTCCGCGCGGGTCGCGTCGGGGCTGGTGGACCGGTCCTGGGCCGCCGCGGGACGGGAGGGGCCGCCGGCCGCCGAGGTGTTCGCCGGGGTGGCCGAGCGCGCCCGTGCTCTGGGCCCCGGCCCGACGGCGCTGATCCACGGCGACTACTGTCTGCCCAACGTACTGCTCGACGTCCACGGGACGCGGGGCGGCCGTGAGGACGGCGGGAACCCGGGCGGCTGGGGCTTCGTCGACCTGGGACGGGCCGGGCTGGGTGATCCGCACGCGGACCTGGCGAACATGGTGGCCAGCCTGCGCAGCCCGCTGAACCCGCAGTTCGGCCCGGAGGACGCCGAACTCTTTCTGGACCTCTACGGACGCGAGGACATCGATCCCGACCGGTTGCGGCTGTGGGCCGAGATCGACGAGTTCCTCTGACCGGTGCGGGGCCGTCCGGTCAGTTCTCCTTGGAGAAGCCGTTGCCGTTGCCGTTGCCCCCGTTGCGCTCCCCCGAACGGCTGCCCACGTCACCACCCTGGCGCTTCTGGCTCCGCCGGAGCCTGCGCGCCCTGGTGGTGAGCGGTGCGTTGCGCTCGCGCTGGACACCCGACCCCTCCGCGAACTCGGCCTGGAGGGACCGAACGAGCCCCACCATCATGAAGAAGCCGATCACGAAGAACGGCAGCCCGAACACGATGATCGTCTGCTGCAGGGCGTCCAGACCGCCCGTGCCGGACGCGGTGAGCACCGTCGCGGCCACGACGCCCTCGGTGACCCCCCAGAAGACCCGCTGACGGGTCGGGTTGCCCGCCTCACCGGAGCAGAGGATGTCCACCACGAGGGAGGCCGAGTCGGAGGAGGTGGTGAAGAAGATGAGGACGATGAGGATGCTCAGCATCGACATGATGATCGTCAGCGGGAAGTGCTCCAGGAACGCGAAGAGTGCGCCGGGGACGTCCTCCTGCGTGACCACCTCCTCGACCAGGTTGCCTCCCTGGTTCCTCTCGATGTTGAAGGAGGACAGGCCGAACACGCTGAACCAGATGACGCTGAACACGGTGGGCGCGGCCAGCACGCCGAGGACGAACTCCCGGATGGTGCGGCCCTTGGAGATGCGCGCGATGAAGATGCCGACGAACGGCGACCAGGTGATGGTCCACGCCCAGTAGAAGACGGTCCAGGACCCCTGCCATCCGGTGTTGGCGAAGGTGTCGTTCCAGAACGACAGCGGGATCAGCATCTCCAGGTAGATGCCCGTGGTCTCGATGATGCCCTTGGCCAGGAAGAGCGTCGACCCCGCCAGGAAGACGAAGAGCAGCAGCGCCACGGCCATGAAGATGTTGATCGTGGACAGCCACTTGATGCCGATGTCGAGGCCGCTGGCCACGGAGACCACGGCGATGGTCGTGACGACGGCGATGAGGATCAGCTGGGTGAGGCGGCTCTCCTCCACGCCGAACAGGGTGTTGAGGCCGCTGTTGATCTGGAGGGTGCCCAGGCCGATGGTGACGGAGACGCCGAACAGCGTGCCCAGGACCGCGATGACGTCGATCGCCCGGCCCAGGGGGCCGTGGATCCCCTCCCCGAGGAAGGGGTGGAAGATCGAGCTGACACGGAACGGCAGTCCCTTGCGGTACACGAAGTAGGCGAAGGCGAGGGCCGGCAGGCAAAAGATCGTCCAGGTGTGCAAGCCGAAGTGGTAGAGCGTGAAGCCCATCGCCTCCTCGGCCGCCTCGATCGTCTGGGGTTCGACGCCCGCACGCGGCGGTTCGGCGTAGTGGCTGACGGGCTCGGCCACGCCCCAGAACATCAGGATGCTGCCGATACCCGCGGCGAACAGCATGGCGAACCAGACGGGGTTGCTGTACTCGGGCCTGCTGTCCGGCTGTCCCAGGCGTACGGTCCCGAACCGGCTGAACGCGATCCAGATCAGGAAGATGAGGAAGGTGGTCACACCGAGGATGTAGAGCCATCCGAGGTTGGTGAGGATCCAGTCCGAGGTCGTACCGAAGACGGCGTCCACCACGTCGGTGAAGACGATCGCGCTCACCACGAAGACAACCGTCAACGCGGCGGACACGAAGAAGATCGTGGGGTTCGTGTGGAGCCCCAGCCTTTGTGCCAGCTTTTCGAACATGCCGACTGCTTTCTGGTGTTTCGGAGACGTTCGGCAGGGGATAAAGGCTCGTCGGCCCGCATCGGCCTTGGGCAAGGATACGTCTCGGGACGGGATTTCCTGTTTACCCTTCCTCTTCAGGGGAGTCGGAACCGTCCTTACCCAGCAGCATTATCAACACACAGCAGATCATGAAGAAAGGCATACTAAAAGCCGCATAAGGCATGTTCTTGCGGAACCGCGCATACCGTGCCCCGTTTGTCCCGGCGCCTCCGGCCCCGGGGGGACACGGACACGGCGCTCGCGGCGGAGGGTCGCCGGGCCCGGCCCGGGCGTGCCCGGTGGATGCCGGTGCGTCGCGCCTCAGGGCGCGCGCCCGCCGGGCACGGGCACGGCGCCCGCGGCGGTCGGGGGAAGAGAGGGTGCGTGCGGCCTGGTCCCGGCGGCCGTGCGCCGCCGGGAGGGGAGACCGGTCAGGAGTCGAACCCGCGCAGCAGGTCGCGTACGGACTCGGGCTGCTCGTACAGCGACAGGTGGCCCGCTCCCTCGATGGTGCGGACCTCGGTGTCCAGGAACCGGCGCGCCGGGCCGTGCAGGCGCGCGGGGGAGAAGAACTGGTCGTGCGAACCGGTCGCGACCGCGACCGGCGTACCCGCCCAGGCGCGGAAGTGCTCCGCCTGCAGGGGGCTGGGCATGGAACCCGTACGGCAGTACCGGGCCACCAGGGTGAGCCACTCGGCCTCGGCACGGTGCTCGTCGCACGCGGTGGACGGGCCGCTGAGGAACTCGACCAGTCGTCCGCTGGTGTGCTCGTTGGGATGGATCATCCACGGCAGCATGGTGCGCATCGACTCCGAGCTCACCCCGGCGGCGGTCAGCCCGGCGGGGTTGAGCAGCAGGAGCCCCGCGACCAGCGGGGACGGAGTCGAGGCGAGCGCGACGGCCGCGCCGCGGGAGTGGCCCAGCACGAGCACGGGCCGGTCGGTGATCTGCGGCAGGAGCTCGTCGAGCCAGGCGCCGTAGGTGTCGATCCTGGCTCCCCCGACCCGCTGGCTGCAGCTGAGGCCGGGCTGTCCAGGCGGGTCGACCAGCAGTACCGGCCGGTCCGCGGACAGCGCGCGGGCGGCGGGCACCGTGGTGGCCGCGTTGAAGTTGGTTCCCGACAGCACCAGCACCGGGGTGCCGGGGCCGCCGGCGGCGCGGAAGGCCTGTGTACTCCCCAGGCGGGTCTCCACGGGGGGAAGGGGCCCGAGTTCGGGCCACTGGCTCAGGGCTTTGTGGCACCACGCGTGCACGGAGCGCTCGGCGTTGTCCGAACGGTAGACACGTGCTGCACGAAGGGGAACGACGGTCATGTGTCTGGTTTCGCCTAGAGGAGAGCGGTGTCGCCGTCCTTGTTCGCCGACGCACCAGAGAGGAACTGTACGCCTCCGTCCGGTACCACGCCACCTGGGGTGGTGGGTGTTTCCGACCTGAGACTCAGCAGATCCATACCCGTTGCTGAGCGCCCTCCTGTTGCGGCTGTTCACCCTGGTGCGGAGGTAGCCTGTCCGGCCGCTTCCGGCCATCGGGCGCCGCGATGTTTATCCGCGTCCGTCCGTGTGCGTCCGTGTTCGTCGGCGCGACGGGGTGCCTCCGCCGCGTCCCCCGGAAGGGGTGTTCCCGGGCCGGGAACGGCCCGGGAACACCTCCGGATCAACCCATCGTGTCGGGGTCCGGACCGATGCGGCCGCCGCGGTCGAGCGACCCGATCCGGTCCATGTCCTCGGCGGACAGCTCGAAGTCGAACACGTCGAAGTTCTCCCGGATCCGGGACGGGGTCACGGACTTGGGGATCACGACGTTGCCGAGCTGCAGGTGCCAGCGCAGCACGACCTGCGCCGCGGACTTGCCGTGCTTCTCGCCGAGGGCGGTCAGCTCCGGGTCCTCCAGCAGCCCCTTGCCCTGGCCGAGCGGGCTCCATGCCTCGGTGAGCAGGCCGTGGCGGGCGTTGGCCGCGCGCATGGCCTCCTGCGAGAGGTAGGGGTGCAGCTCGATCTGGTTGAGGACCGGGACGACCTCGGTCTCGGAGACCAGGCGGTCCAGGGTCGGCTCGGTGAAGTTGGACACGCCGATGGACTTGGCGCGACCCTCGGAGTGGATGCGCTCCAGCGCCTTCCAGGTCTCGACGTAGGCGTCCTGCTTCGGAGCGGGCCAGTGGATCAGGTACAGGTCGACGTAGTCCAGGCCGAGCCGCTCCAGGCTGGCATCGAAGGCCTTGAGCGCCTGGTCGTAGCCCTGGTCGTCGTTCCACAGCTTGGTGGTGACGAACAGCTCCTCGCGGGGGATGCCGGACTGGGCGAGGGCGTGGCCCGTGCCCTTCTCGTTGTCGTAGATCCGGGCGGTGTCGATGCTGCGGTACCCGGCCTCCAGGGCGGTCGTGACGGCGGACTGGGCCTCGTCGTCGGGGACCTGCCAGACGCCGAACCCGAGTTGCGGCATGGTGAGGCCGTTGTTCAGCGTGACGTGCTGCATGGATGCCCTTTCCGTGATCACGGAGTAGGTGGTGGCTGTGGGGGGTCCTCCCCCATGATGACGACCTGGAGTGCACTCCAGGCAAGCGGTCAGGATGTGAGGCGGACCAGCATCTTGCCGGTGTTGGCGCCCCGCATCATGTCGAGGAAGGCCCGCACCGCGTTGTCGATGCCCTCCACGACGGTCTCCTCGGTGCGCAGGCTGCCGTCGGCGATCCATCCGGAGGCCCGCTCGGCGTACTCCCCCATGAGGTGGCCGTGGTCGCCGACGATGAACCCGCGCAGGCTGAGGCGCTTGCCGACGGCGAGGAAGAGGTTGTCGGGGCCGGGTGCGGGCTCGGTCGCGTTGTACTGGGAGACCGCGCCGCACAGGGCGATCCGGCCGTGGTTGCGCATCGCGGCGATGGCGGCCCGCAGGTGGTCGCCGCCGACGTTGTCGAAGTAGACGTCGACGCCCTCGGGCGCGGCCTCGGCGAGCTGCTCCTCCAGACGGCCCTCGCGGTAGTCGATGGCGGCGTCGAAGCCGAACTCCTCCAGGAGGCGGCGCTTCTTCTCCGGGCCGCCCGCGGAGCCGACCACACGGGACGCGCCCAGTCGGCGGGCGACCTGTCCGGCGATGGAGCCGACCGCGCCCGCGGCGCCGGAGACGAAGACCACGTCGCCCTCGCGGACCGGGGCGACCTCGGTCAGGCCCGCGTAGGCGGTGAGGCCGACCATGCCCAGCACGCCGAGGTAGGCCTCGGCGGGGGCCAGCGAGGCGTCCACCGCGCGCACGGCCTTCGCGGGCAGCAGCGCGTACTCGCGCCACCCGCCCATGTGCAGGACGGTGGTGCCCACCGGGACCTCGTCGCTGCCGGAGGCGGTGACCACGCCCACCGCGCCGCCCTCCATCGGCTCGCCGAGCTGGAACGGCGGCACGTAGGACTTGACGTCGTTCATACGCCCGCGCATGTACGGGTCCACGGACATCCAGTCGTTGCGTACCAGGACCTCCCCGGGCCCCGGGTCCCCGACGGTGGTCTCCACGAGGGAGAAGTCGGCGGGCTTCGGCTCTCCGACGGGACGGGCCGCCAGGTGGACCTCCCTGCTGGTGACGGACATGGTGGAGCCTCCGTGACTTCGCTGTGTGTTGGTGCGGTGACCTGCGGACCGAACCGACACTAGTCCGGTGACCCATTCGCCCACCAATAAAATCGGCGAAGTGAGCTATAGGAATGTCAATGGTTCGGGCACGGCGGCCGCCCCCCGGTCCGCCGGACCGCTCGATCTCCAGCAGCTGAGGACCTTCCTGGCCGTGCACCGGTCCGGGTCCTTCACCGCCGCCGCCCAGCTGCTGCGGCTGTCGCAGCCGACGGTCACCACCCAGATCCGTTCCCTGGAACAGCGCCTGGGACACACGCTCTTCGAGCGGCTGCCCCGCGGGGTGGCGCCGACCGCGGAGGCCAACGAGCTGGCGGCCCGGGTGGCCGAGCCCCTGGACGCCCTGGAGGTGGTGGCCGGTCCGGGCGGCGGCGACGCGTCCGCTCCGCCCGCGCCCCTGCGCGTGGCGGGCCCCGCCGAGGTGCTGCACGGACTGGTGCTGCCTGCGCTCGCCCCGCTGGTGGAGGAGGGCGTACGGCTGAGGGTGCGCACCGGACCGGTCGACGACCTGCTGGAGGAACTGCGCGGGGGCAGGCACGACCTGGTGCTGTCCCCGCTGTGTCCGCGCGGGCGCTCGCTGGTGGCCGACCCCCTGGCGGACCAGGAGTTCGTGCTGGTGGCGTCGCCCGCGTGGGCGGACCGGATCCGCCGCGACCGGCTCGCCCGGCAGGGCGCGTCCTCGCTGTGCGAGGCCCCGCTGGTGGCCTACGGCGACGACCTGCCGATCCTGCGCCGCTACTGGCGGCACGTGTTCGGGGTGCGGCTGACGTGCGGGCCCGCGGTCACCGTGCCCGACCTGCGCGGGATGATGGCGGCCGCCGAGAACGGGGCGGGGGTCACGGTGCTGCCGCGCTACCTGTGCCAGGAGGCGCTGGACCGAGGGCGGCTGGTGGCACTGCTGGAGCCGGAGGAACCGCCGGTCAACACCCTGTACCTGGTGCGGCGCCCGGGTGTGTCGGACAGCGCGCACCTGGACATGGTGCACCAGCACCTGGTGTCGGCCGCCCGCGGCTGGTGAGGGCCGCCGCCGTGGAATGGGGGGCGGCCGTGCGCGAACCGCGGGACCCGCGGTCGTGTCCCACTCACGGGCGGCGGGTGTCCGCCCGGGATGCGAGGAAGTCCAGCCCATGAGACGAACCGAACGAGTGCCGCGGGGATCCGTGACCGGGGCCGGCGCGGAGCGGCCCCGGGGGCGTTCACCTCTGGTGACCGCCCTGACGGCCCTGGTCGCGACCGGGTTCACGGTGTTCGCGCTGATCCGGCTGTCGGGCCTGGAACGGGGCTGGCCCCTCGTGCCGGCGCTGTCCTTCACCCCCTACCTGCTGTGCCTCGCCGTGCCGGCGGCAGCTGGGGCGGGCCTGCTGCGGCGGTGGGTGTCCATGGGGGCGCTGATTGCGGTGGTGGCGGTGCTGTCCGCCCTGGTCGTGCCGCGCGCGGTGCCGTTCGGGGTCACCTCGGCGGGCGGCACGGCCGTTCGGGTCATGACCCTGAACATGCTCGGCGGCGGGGCCGGTACCGCGGAGGTGGTGGCGCTGGTGCGCGACCGCGGGGTGGACGTGCTCACCCTCCAGGAGATCACCCCGGGCCTGGTGCGGGACCTGTCCGCGGCGGGACTGGACGAACTCCTGCCCCACGTGGACGACCACTCCGATCCCCGCGGCGTACACGGGAGCACCATCCACTCGGCCTTCCCGCTCACCGACCTCGGCGACGCGGCGGCGGGCGGGGGCTCCTTCACCATGCCGACCTCCGCCGTGAGGCTGCCGGAGGACGGGGACGGGGACAGGGACGTCGTCGAGGTGACGTCCGTGCACGTCCCACCGCCGCTGACGCCCTCCCTCACCGCGGCCTGGAGCGGGGAACTGGGCGCCCTGGCCGAGGACGCGGAGCCGGGCGCGATGCGCGTGCTGGCGGGGGACTTCAACGCCACGCTGGACCACGCGAGGATGCGCGCCGTCCTGAACTCGGGATACCTCGACGCCGCGGAGGTCCTGGGCCGGGGGCTGGAGCCGACGTGGCCCTCGGGCCGCCTCGTGCCGGGTCTGGCCATCGACCACGTGCTGGTGGACCCCGAGATGGGCGTCGACCGGCTGGAGGTCCTGGAGGTGCCGGGCACCGACCACCGCGCGGTGTTCGTCGAGGTGACCCTGCCCGGAGAGCCGAGGTGATCCGCCGGGGAGCGGAAGCGGCACGGGAGGCACGCGCGCCGTCGGTACGGGGACACGGGCTCCCGGGCTTTGACCCTCACACCGGTGGCACGGTCTAACGTCGGCCCATGAGCGAGCTGACCGAACCGATGACGGGAACCCGCCTGCAGGTGGTCCTGCCCGACGAGTCGCCGGAGATGCCCCCGAGGACCCTCGTCGAGCTGGGGACACGCGCCGAGGAGCTGGGCGTGGACGCGGTGTGGCTGCCGGACCACCTGCTGCCGCCCGCGCCGTACGGGAGGACCTTCGGCGGCGTGTACGAGCCGCTGGTGACCCTGGCTCACCTGGCTGCCCGCACCGAGCGGATACGCCTGGGCACGTCGGTGCTGGTGGTGCCGCTGCGCGACCCCCTCCTCCTCGCGAAGCAGGTGGCGACCCTGGACGCCCTGTCGGAGGGCCGGTTCGTCCTGGGCGTGGGGACCGGCTGGTCGCGGGAGGAGTTCTCCGCGCTGGGGTCGGACTTCACCACGCGCGGCGCCCGGACGGACGAGGCGCTGCGGCTGCTGCGCCACCTGTTCGGGGGAGGGGGTGCCTTCGAGGGACGCTTCCACTCCTACGGGAGCGGGGTGTTCGAGCCGCTTCCGGCCGGGCGTGTACCGGTGATGGTGGGCGGCACGTCGGACCGGGCGCTGCGGCGGGCCGCGGAGTGGGCCGACGCATGGCAGGGCGTGGGGCTGGACACGGAGGGGTTCGTGGCGGCCCGCAACCGGCTGCGTGAACTCACCCGCCGGCCCGTGCGGGCGGGCACCAGGATCGCCTGGTCCGGGGGCGAGGAGGAGTTCGACCGCGCCGTGGGGCTGTTCCGCGGGCTGGCCGCGGCCGGGGCGGACTCGGTGGCGGTGTGGTTCGGCGGCGTCGAGGGCTTCGGCGAGCGCATGGAGCGGTTCGCGGCGGCCCTGCACTGACCGGCGGGCCTGCGCTGAGGCGGGCCCGGCCGGGCGCCCCTCGGGGCGCGTCCCACCGGACCGGGTGCGGGGCTCGGCGCCCCAGGCGTCACTTCTGCGAGCCGAGAAGGCCCCGGCCGCCGTACTTCTTGTGGATGGCCTGCTTGGACACGCCGAGGACCTCGGCGATCTCGGTCCAGGTGGAGCCCTGGTTGCGGGCGCGGCGGACGAGGACGGCCTCGACCCGCTCCATCTCCCGGCGGAGCTGGAGGGCGGCGTCCAGGCCCACCAGCGGATCGTCGGCCTCGGTGGCGCGGGCGAGGGCGGTCAGCTTTTCGGCGTCCATGGGTCAACTGTAATTGACATACGGCCGCGGGCCCGGGGACCGGCCGTTCCGCCGGGCCTTCCGGGGAGCGCCGATGGCATCCTGGAGCATCCGGACGACGACTGGGACGGAGACACCACGTGGGCGTGTACGACGAGATGACGGTGCTGTTCGACCTGGACGGTGTGCTGGTGGACTCCGCCGAGAGCATCCGCTCGGGGCTGACCGCGTGGGCGGTGGAGCGCGGCCTGGACGTCGACGCCGTGCTCGCGCACCACCACGGGCGGACCGACGCCGACCTGGTGCGCCTCCTGGCCCCGCACCTGGACCCGGCCGACGAGGCGCCGCGGATCGAGGCCCACGAGGCCGCCGCCGGGGACGGCGTGCGGGCCGTCCCCGGCGCACGCGAACTCCTCGCCGAACTGGACGGCCGCGAACGCCCCTGGGCGATCGTCACCTCCGGGGGCGACCGGATCGCGCACTCCCGCATCGAGGCCGCCGGGCTGCCCCTCCCCCGCGTACTGGTGACCGCCGACGACGTGGCCGAGGGCAAACCCCACCCGGGTCCCTACCTGCTGGGGGCCGAGCGCATGGGGGCCGAGCCCGGCCGGTGCGTGGTGGTGGAGGACGCCGCCAGCGGCGTCCGTGCCGGGCTGGACGCGGGGATGCCCGTGATAGCCGTGGCGTCCACGACCGGACCGGATGACCTCGCGCACGCGAGCACCGTGGTGGAGGACCTCGAAGCCGCGGCCGAACTGCTGCTCTGAGGCACCGGCCGGGCCCTGCTGCCGGCCGGCCCCTCACCGGGACCCGGTTCGGCCCGATCGTTCCCGCCACGGCACCATGCCGGTGCCGACCCGCACCCACCACGAGGAGCACCCATGGACGACGGCGTCACCATCGACCGTGCCCGGACCGAGGACGTGGCGGCGATCGTCGCCATGCTCGCCGACGACGTCCTGGGCGCCCGGCGTGAGAGCCCGGACGATCCGAAGCCCTACCTGTCGGCCTTCGAGGACATCGACGCCGACCCGCACCAGTTCCTGGCGGTGGCCCGGCGCGGCGGCCGGGTGGTGGGGACCCTCCAGCTCACGTTCATCCCGGGACTGTCCCGCCGGGGGGCCACCCGCGCCCAGGTGGAGGCGGTGCGGGTGCACGCGGACGAGCGCGGCGGCGGCCTGGGCACCGGCCTGCTGCTCTGGGCCGAGGAGGAGGCGCGGCGCCGCGGCGCGGCCATACTCCAGCTGACCTCGGACGCCTCCCGCGGGGACGCGCACCGCTTCTACGGGCGGCTGGGCTACACAGCCTCCCACGTCGGCTTCAAGAAGGGGCTCGGCTGAGCCCCGGGGTCATACGGGGCCTCCCGGTCATGGGAAGGACGCCGCCCCCCGCTACGGCACCCGGCGGGCGAGGCGGAGCCGGGTGAGGTAGGGGATGCGCACGTTCCCGTCGGGGAAGTGCTCGGCGGCGAGCGCTGTGACGGCGGCACGGACGCGCTCCTCGCCGATGTTGCGGACCACGGCGGCCATCCTGCTGGAGGACAGCGCGGTGCCGACGAGCCCGTCGGGATCGAGTTCCCGCGTCCAGGCGGCGGTGAACTCCACGGCGTCGGCGAGTCCGTCCTGGGCCTCCATCTCCCCCGCGGTGTCGAAGGCCCGGTAGTCGCGCCGGTAGTCGTCGCCGTGCTCCTCCATCAGGGCCTCGTAGGCGTCGACGAACGCGCTGGCGGTCCAGTCGCGGTCGTTGTCGAGCACGGCGACGGTGCCCCCGGGCACGAGCAGGCGGGCGGCCTCGGCGTAGAAGGCGGGCCGGTCGAACCAGTGGACGGCCTGCGCGGCGAGCACGAGGACCGCGGACGCGTCGGGGAAGGGGACCTCCTCGGCACGGCCGTCCACGTACTCGACGTCCTCGCCGCCCCCGGCGGCGCCGCGCATCGCGTGGCCGGGTTCGACACCGACCACGCGGGGCCCCGGGCCGAAGCCGTGGCGCAGGCTCCGTGTGGAGATGCCGGTACCGGAGCCGACGTCGAGCAGGAGCCAGGGGTAGGGCCAGGACCCACGGGCGCCGTCGAGGACGTGTGCGCGAAGCCGGTCGAGGACGGAGTCGGGGTACCCGGGGCGGAAGCGGCGGTAGTGGTCGCTGAGCCGGTCGAACATCTGGGTCCTGTCGTCCGTCCCGTCGCTCGTGCTCATGGGGTCCTCGTTCCCGTCGGGTCCGCCCTCGGACACGAACCTACCGGGTCCGGTCCCGGGCCCTTCCGGAAACCGGTGCACGCTACGCCCCCTGCGGCACGCGCTTCCCGCCTCCGGCGCGGTAGGCGGACGGGCTCGTCCCCATGCGGTTCTTGAACGCGGAGCTGAAGGCGAACGCGCTCCCGTAACCCACCCGCGCGGCCACGGCCTCCAGGCCCAGCTCCGGGCGGGCGGTGAGCAGGTCGCAGGCCACCGTGAGCCGCCAGGTGCGCAGGTAGGTCATCGGCGGGGTGCCCACGGCCCTCTGGAAGCGCGCGGCCAGGGTGGCCCGGGAGACCGCGCACTCGCGGGCCAGCGCCTCCAGGGTCCAGGGCTCGGCGAGGCGTTCGTGCAACAGCTCCAGCGCCCGCGCGACGACGGGGTCGTGCTGGGCGCTCAGCCAGTTGGGGGCGCTGTCGGGGTTGTCCTCCAGCCAGGCGCGCACCGCCATCACCAGCAGGCAGTCCAGGAGCCGGTCGTTGAGGCTGATCTGGGCGACGTGGCCGGCGGTGATCTCGTCGGCCAGCAGCGCCACCAGCGCCGGGTCGACCCGCCCGCCGGGCAGCACCGCCAGCGGAGGCAGCGCCGAGAGGGCCAGGCGGCCGACCTCGCTGTCGTCCTGGTAGGCGCCCACCACCATGGTGTCGGTGCCGTCGGGATCGTTTCCCCAGGTCCCCACCCCGTGGCTCATGGTCACGTGGACCTCCTCGCCGTCGTGGGCCACGCACCGCTGCCCGGGAAAGACGGTGATGGTGGGTTCGCGTTCCCTGCTGTCGGCGATCACGTAGGGTTCCGGGCCGCGGACGAGCACCAGGTCTCCGGGCCCGGCGTCGACCCCGCCGCGGGAGGTGCCCACCCATGCGCCGCCGGAGACGACCACGATCAGCGTGAGGGCGGACTCGTCGCGGCTGTCGATGCCCCAGGGCGGGCTCATGACCGTGTGCAGGGTGAAGGCTCCGCGTGCGCGGGGCCCGTCCAGGAGGTGTACGAGGGGGTCCATGTCCCCCACCCTAACCAGTGTCGGACGTTCTCTTATGGAGACCAGATCCTGGACTATGTTCCGTCCGAACCCGGGTTGGTGGACTGGGGGCATGACCACAGAACACGTCCTCGTCACCGGCGGCACCGGCATGACCGGCCGCCGCGTCACCCGCCTGCTCCGTGAGCGCGGCGTCGGGGCCCGGGTGGGCTCCCGGTCCGGCAGCCCCCGCTTCGACTGGCACGACCGTGCCACCTGGGACCCCGTCCTGGAGGGGATCACCTCCGTCTACCTGTGCTACCACCCCGACCTGGGCTTCCCCGGGGCCGGCGCGACCGTCGCCGCGTTCGCCGCCCGCGCCGCCCGGCACGGCGTCCGGCGGATGGCGCTGCTGTCCGGGCGCGGTGAAGCGGGGTCCGAGCGCGCGGAGCGGGCCGTGCGCGCGGAGTTCCCGGACCTGGCCGTGCTGCGCTGCGCGGTGTTCGCGCAGGACTTCTCCGAGAGCTTCCTGCGCGGGCCGGTCCTGGACGGCACCGTGGCCCTGCCCGCCCCGGACATGCCCGAGCCCTTCATCGACCTGGACGACGTCGCCGAGGTCGCGGCCCGGGTGCTGACGGAGGACGGGCACGCCGGGGAGCTGTACGAGCTGACCGGCCCGAAGGCGGTCGCGTTCGCCGAGGCCGCTCGCCTGCTCGGCGAGGCGTCCGGGCGCACGGTCGTGTACCGGGAGGTGTCGTCGGAGGACTTCGTCGCCGGGGCGGTCGCGGCCGGGGTCGCGGAGGAGGAGGCCCGGGGGCTGGCCGACCTGCTCGTGGAGATCCTGGACGGCCGCAACGCCGAGCCCGCCGACGGCGTGGAGCGGGCGCTGGGCCGTCCGGCCGCCGGCTTCGACGAGTACGTCCGCCGGGCCGGGGCCGCCGGGGCCTGGGACCGGTGACCACGGCGGTGCCCGGGGCTTGACCGGGCGGAGCCCTCCGGCGGGGCCGGGGCACCGGGGCGGGGTTGTCCACAGGGACGAACCGGCCCTGGCGTCCCCGGCCCGTTCCGCGGTTGACTGGAAAACGGGGCCCCACCCCACGACCGCACCATGCTGCCCGCCCCAGTCCACGACCTCCGCGTGTCACCGGCGTCTCCACGACTACCGTGGTGCTCCCGCCGCCCGGAAATGCGCCCCGAACCCCAGTGCGGTCCAGAACCGGCCGTACCCGTCCAGGAGCGCGGCGTGCTCCTCCCAGGTGGCGGGGTCGTGTGACCACGCCTTCTCGGACACCCCCGCCAGCCGTGGCAGCAACAGGAACGCGAGGTCGTCGAACCCGGTCAGGGTCTCACCCCACACCGCCGCCTCCACCCCGGCGACGATGACGCCCGGGGCCAGCGACCGGGCGGTCTCGCCAGGGTCCCAGTCGAAGGCCCCGGCGACCGTCACCGGCTCGTAGGAGGGCAGTCCGAGTCTGAGGCGGTCGGCCTCCTGATCGGGCTCGGCGGCGTCGGCGTAGGGGCGGTCCAGGTAGACCAGCGAGTTCGGGGAGAGCAGCACCGGCACCCCCGATCCCGCCGCCGCCGGGACGTCGCCGGGTGAGATCCGGAAGGTCTCCGCGGCCTGGTCCACCAGGGGGTGGAACTCCTCCGGCACCGCCGTCTTGAGGGCCTCGGGGTCGAACTCGTCCGGAGCACCGATCCAGTACTGGAGGACGTCCTCGCCGTTCAGCACCCCGGCGCGGGCGGCCTCCTGCCAGCCGACCACCCGTTTGCCCGCCTCGCGCACGTACCGGTGGGTGTGGCGGACGAACTCCACGTAGTCGCCGTGGTCCATCCCGAAGGGCTCGTCACCGCCGAGGTGCAGGAACGGCCCCGGTGTGAGCTCGGCGAACTCCTCGACGACGTCCCGCGCGAAGGTCCGCGCCTCCTCCACGTCCGGACGCAGGAACCGCACCCGGGGGTGCGGGGGCCGCACGTGGCCGTGGAGCTCGGGGTAGGCGTCGAAGGCGGCGCCGGTGTGGCCGGGCAGGTCGACCTCGGGGACGACGGTGACGTGCCGCAGGGCCGCGTACTCCACCAGGTCGGCGAACTCCTCCCGAGTGTAGTACTCCCGCTCGCCGTCCGGGCCCGTGCGGGTGAGCCGCGGCCGGCGCCGCGACTCCAGCCGCCATCCCTCGCTGTCGGTGAGGTGCAGGTGCAGGACGTTGAACTTGTGCAGGGCCAGGAGGTCGATGACCCTGGTGACCTCGGCGGCGGTGAGGAAGTGGCGGACCACGTCCAGGGACAGTCCCCGCCAGGCGTATCGGGGACCGTCCTCCAGGACCCCGGAGGGAGCCCACACGTCGCCCCGCGCGTCCACCCGCAGGAGCTGGACCAGGCTGGTCAGCGCGCGGAAGGCCGCCTCTCCGCTCGCACCGCTGACCGCGACCCGTCCCTCTTCGATCCCGATCCGGTGGCGTTCGTCCGCTCCCGGAACGGGACGGGGATCCACTCCCGTCACAGGCCCCACGCACGCCTCCTCCGAGGCACCGTCTCCGCCCGGTCTCCACCGATCACCGTCCACACGGACGCTGACGTCGGCTCCGGCGCGAACCGGCTCCACCCGTAGGCCGTGAAGGGTCTGCGCCGCCCAGGCGAACCATTCGTGTGCCGCCGGTTCGGCCCCGGCCAGGGACAGCCGTCCGCCCCGGCCCACCTGCACCGACGGTCCGCCGGGATGGACGACCGGAGTCGGGACGAGTCCGTTCACCGGGGCGGACCCGCCCCCGGTGTCCCCGTCGGTGGGCAGGGGTTCAGGACGCGCCGGCATGGAACCGCCTCTCGTACTCGGCGCGGCGCTCACGCTGTCGGTCCGGGTCCGCAACCGGGGCCGACAGCAGCAACCGCCGGGTGTAGGGGTGTCCGGGTCGACGGGTGATCATGTCGGCCTCACCGGACTCCACGATCGCGCCGCGGTGGATCACCGCCACGCGGTGGCTCACCGCCCGCACCACCGACAGGTCGTGCGACACGAACAGGTAGGCCACCCCCGTCCGCTCCTGGATGTCCGTCAGCAGGTCCATGACCGTGCGCTGGGTGGTCAGGTCCAGGGCGGACACGGGTTCGTCGCACACGATCAGGCGGGGCGAGACCGCCAGCGCACGGGCGATCGCCACGCGTTGGCGCTGCCCTCCGGAGAACTCCCGGGGCAGCCGGTGCACGGTGTCGCGGGGCAGCGCCACGCGGTCGAGCAGGTCGGCGACCGTCCCCCGGGCCTCGCGGGCGGACACGCCCTGGGCCAGAAGCGGCTCGGCGAGGGTGTCGCCGATGAGAAGGGAGGGGTTGAGTGAGGTGTAGGGGTCCTGGAACACCACCTGGACGTCCCTGCTCAGCGCGCGCCTCCTGCGCCGGGACGCGTTGTCGACGCGTTCGCCGTCGAAGGTGATCGTGCCCCCGGCCACCGGGGCGAGCCCGAGGATGGCGCGGCCGATGGTGGACTTGCCCGAACCCGACTCGCCCACCAGCCCCAGGGTCTCACCCGGTCGGATCCGCAGCGAGACCCCGTCGAGGACCTCCACGCGGGGTGCCCGCCATCCCCGTCCGGGGAAGGACACCCGCAGGTCCCTGACGTCGAGCAGCGCGTCCCGGGCCCTCACGCGTTCCTCCGCCGTCCCGGTTCCGTCCGGCGGGAACACCGTCGGGAGCTGTTCGCCCTGGCTCGTACCGGTCATCGTGTGCCCACCTCCCGGGGCCGCCACGGCGCGCGGGCCGGGGCGTCGTCGAGTACCGCGTCGAGGAGTTCGCGCGTGTAGGGATCGCGGGGGCTGGTGAGAAGGTCGGCGGTGGCGCCGACCTCCACGATCCCGCCCTCCCGCATGACCGCCACCCGGTCGCACAGGTCGGCGACCACGCCCAGGTTGTGGGTCACGAGCAGCACGCCCATGCCCCGTTCGGCCTGGAGTCTGCGCAGCAGTGCCAGGACCTCGGCCTGCACGGTGACGTCCAGCGCGGTGGTGGGCTCGTCGGCGATGAGCAGGTCGGGGTCGCAGGAGACCGCGCCCGCGATGAGCACCCGCTGGGCCATCCCCCCGGAGATCTGGTGGGGGTAACTCGCCATGACGCGTGCGGGGTCGGGGATCTCCACCTGCTGGAGCAGGTCCAGGGCCCGTTCGCGGGCCTGGGCGCGGGACAGCCCGAGCTTGGTCCTCAGGGGCTCGGTCAGGTGGTCCCCCACGGTGAAGGCGGGATCCAGGTTGCTCATGGGTTCCTGGGGGACGTAGGCGACCGTGTCGCCGCGCAGTCCTCGCAGGGTCCGCTCCGCCGCTCCGACGACCTCGGTGCCGTCCAGGAGCACGCTGCCGCGCGAGACCCGCCCGCCCTCCGGGAGCAGGCCGAGCACGGAGAACGCGGTCTGGGTCTTGCCGGAACCGGACTGCCCGACCAGCCCCAGGACCTCGCCCCGGCGCACGTCCAGGTCCACGCCGTGTACGACCTCCGTGGACGTGCCGTCGGCCAGTGTGTAGGCGACCGCCAGGTCGCGGACCGACAGAAGATCGGCGCGCTCACCCACGCCGTCCCGCTCGGTGGGCGGGACGGCCGCCGCGCGGCGGGCGCGCCGCCCGGTCGCGGGGGCGGTCCCGCGGTCCTCCAGCACGTCGCGCAGCGCACTGGCCAGGAGGACCAGCGCGGCGCTGGTCACTCCCAGCGCCAGGCCCGGCCACAGCATGAGCAGGGGCTCACGGTGGATGTTGGTGAACGCCTCGTTGAGCATGGCGCCCCACGTGGGCAGGGAGCCGCTGCCGATGCCGAGGAACTCCAGCCCGGCCTGCAACCCGATGGCCATGCCCGCGACCAGGGCGACCTGGATGATGATCGGGGCGCGCACCACCGCCAGGACGTGGCGGGCGATGATCCGCGAGTCGCGCAGCCCGAAGACGCGGGCGGCGTCCACGTACAGTTCGCCGCGCATTCCGGCGACGGTTCCCCTGACCAGGCGGAAGAAGCTCGGTGCCACGAGGACTCCCAGCACCACCATCAGCACCCACACGGTGGGGCCCAGGACCGCGCGGGAGGCAAGCAGGACGACCATGGCGGGCAGCGCCATGATCATGTTGACCCACCAGCTGGCCAGGGAGTCGAACCAGCCCCCGTGGTATCCGGCGGCCAGGCCGCTGGGGACGCCGATCACCAGGGCGACGGCGACGGCGAGCGCCGCCCCGCCCAGGGTGTTGCGACCTCCGTACAGCAGCCGTGCCCACACGTCGCGGCCGGCGGAGTCGAAGCCGAGCAGGTGGCCGCCTCCGGGCGGGCCGAAGGCGTTCCTCAGCTCCGCGGTGGTGGGACTGTGCTGGGTGATCAGGGGCGCGAAAACCACGAGTCCCGCGATCACCATGAGCACCAGGAGGGACAGCATGGCCTGCGGGTTGGTGAGGAAGCGGCGTGCCGTGCCCGACCTTCGCGGGGCGGTCGACGCGGCGACGGGTGCGCTCATGAGGTCCTCGCTTTCGGGTTGAGCCAGCCGACGAGGATGTCCACGAACAGGTTGATCACGATGACCACGACCACCGTCATCATCACCAGGCCCATGATCACCGGGACGTCGCCTCGGGTCGTGTACTGGACGGTCATCGCCCCGATGCCGGGCAGGCCGAAGATCTGCTCCACCAGGACGGCTCCGCCGAGCAGGCCGACGAACTGCATACCGAGCACGGTGAGCGCGGGGGTGGCGGCGTTGCGCAGCACGTGCCGGAACACCACACGTGAGGCGGGCAGGCCCCGGGCGCGCAGGGTGCGCACGTAGTCGCGACCCATCACCTCGATGATCGAGCTGCGCACCTGCTGGGAGACACCGGCGATCGCGGCGACCGACAGGGACAGGATCGGCAGGGTGACCGTGGAAAGCCAGCCGCTGAAGGACTCGGACAGCGGTACGTAGCCGATGGCCGGGAACCAGCGCAGCTGGACCCCGAAGACCAGCACGATCACCAGCATGACCAGGAAGCCCGGCAGGGCGTAGCCGACCACGCCGATGACCTGTACGGCGCGGTCGACGGCGCCGCGCCGCACACCGGCCCACGCTCCCAGGACGAAGGAGGCCACGGCGGTGACGACCGTGACGCCGACCATCAGGCTGAGCGTGACCGGAAGCCGGTTGCCCATCGCCTGTGCGACGTCCGCGTTGGTGAACCAGGACGTGCCGAGGTCGCCCCGCAGCGCGGAGGACAGCCAGTCGAGGTAGCGCACGGCCACCGGCTGGTCCAGGCCCAGGGCGCTGTTGCGTGCGTCCACCAGTTCCTGGGCGGCGTGGGGGCCGAGCAGTTGGCGTCCCACGTCGGCGTTGGGGATCGACAGCAGGACGTAGGACAGGGCGGAGATGACGAGGAGGAGCAGGAGCCCCGAGGCTGCCCGTCTGAGGATGAAGGAGGTCATGGCGGCTCCATGGCGCCCCGCCGCCCCGGCGGACACGGGGTCCGCCGGGGCGGGGGTCACTCTGCGGGGGTGTAGTTGTACAGGGAGGGGACGGCCATGCCCGACTGGGGCTGGATGTCCACGGTGCCGTCGGAGGCGTGCAGGTACCTCATCCGGTAGAAGGGCACGAACCAGGCCTCCTCGACCAGGTGCCGGTTGAGCCTCTGGGCGGCCTCGACGCCCTCGCCCTCGGGCGAGGTGCGAATCTCCGCCACGGTCTCCTCGACGGTGTCGTCGGTGGTGCCGAGGAGGTTGAACGTCCCGGGCAGGACGAGTTCGACGATGGTCACCCACTCCTCGGCGGGCTGGGCGTTGTTCATGACCATGCCGGGGTAGGCGCGGTCGGTGAAGATGCTGGACAGCGCGTTGGCCTGGTCGAGGGTGTCCCAGGTCAGCTCGATACCGACGTCCTCCAGGTCACTCCTGATGCTGGTGGCCATGGCGTCGGAGGAGATCGCCTGCATGCGGGGCAGGTTCATCTCGAAGCCGTCGGGGTACCCCGCCTCGGCGAGGAGCTCGCGGGCGCGTTCGGGGTCGTACTCGTAGTAGGTGTCCAGCTCGGGGTCGTAGGCCTCCGACTCGGTGCCGAAGATCTGGTCGGTGATCTCCCCCTGGCCGCCCCGGAGCTGTTCGAGCATGGTCTCGCGGTCGATGGCGTGGTTGATCGCCTGGCGCACCTCGGGCTCGCCGAGCGCGGGCACCATGGCGCCGTCGCGGTCGAACAGGATGAGGCCCTGGTAGTCGATGAGCTGCGGGGTGGTGACCAGGTCCGGTTCGGACTCGGCCACCTTCTGCTGGTCGACGGTCTGGATCAGCGAGACGTTGACCTGACCGGTGCGCAGGCCGTTGACGATGGCGGTCTCGTTGTCGAAGACGCTGATGCTGACCTCGTCGTAGGGCAGGTCCTCACCCCAGTAGTCGTCGGTACGGGTGTAGACCCAGGTGGTGCCGACGGCGGTGCGGTCGGCGTCGAGTTCGTAGGGGCCGGTGCCAGCGGGGTCGGTGGAGAGGCTGTCGTCACCGAAGGACGCGGGGTTGGCCATGAGCCCAGCGGCGTCGCTGAGGTAGTAGAGCATCGCGGGGTTGGGCTGCTTCAGGTGCAGGACGACGTGGGTGGCGTCCACGACCTCGACCTCCTCCAGGTCCGCCATGGTCTGGGCCTGGCCGCCGCCCGCGTCGCGGAAGCGCTCCAGGTTGGCCTTGACCGCCGCCCCGTCGAAGGGGTTGCCGTCGTCGAAGAGGACGTCATCACGCAGGGTGAGGCTGAGCTCGGTGAGGGTGTCGTCGTAGGACCACTCGGTGGCGAGCATCGGTGCGTAGGCGCCGTCGGGCTCGCGCTTGACGAGCGTGTCGTAGACCGCCTGGAAGTGGGGCAGGGCCGAGCCCATCGCCTCGGCCGGATCCAGGCTCTGGGGCAGGGTCATGGTCGCGATGGCCAGGGTCGAGGAGTCGGGGGTGTCCCCGGATCCGGTGCATCCGGTCAGCATGAGCGCGACCGCTCCGGCGGCGGCGACTCCTGCGTTGACACGGCTTTTCCTCTGCATGGCTCACTCCGTGGGGGAGGCCCGGGCGGAGACCGCTCCGGGAGTTCGAACGAGGTGGGGATCACAATCTAACCACATGGTAGGTTTTGTGTCGGTCACCGTACACCAACAGGTCAGGGAGCCGGAAGGCCGAGTGGAGGACCGCCGGAGCCCTACGCTCGGATCGGCCGACAGCCTCAGGACGACAAGCCCGTGCGCAACGCACAACCCCGCGAGGAGAACACCCCCGTGACCGAGCCAGAGCGCGCCCAGCCGCGCATGACCAAGGGAGAGCGCACCCGGCGGCGCATCATCGACTCCGCGAGCGAACTCTTCGCCAAGTCCGGCTACCTCGCGGTCTCCCTGCGTGACATCGCGGCCCACGCGGGGCTCACCCACGCCGGGGTGCTCCACCACTTCCCGAACAAGGAGGCGATGCTCCTACGCGTCCTGAGCAGGAGGGACGAGGTCAGCGCCCCGTTGGTACTGGGCCCGGACGTGGCCCCCCGAAAGCTGGTCGACAACCTCGTCGCGATCATCGAACGCAACACCGGCACCCCTGGCCTGGTCGCGCTCTACGCCAAGCTCTCCGTCGAGGCCACCGACCCCGAACACCCCGCCCACGCGTATTTCCAGGGCCGCTACCGCATCCTGCGCGACCGGCTCACCGAGGCGTTCGCCGTGCTGCTCTCCGACCGCCCCGGCCCCTCCCCCGCCGTGACCGCCCAGCAGTTCCTGGCGCTGATGGACGGACTCCAGACCCAGTGGCTCCTGGACCCCGACGCCGTCGACATGCGCGCGGCGATCGTGTCCTTCATCCACACCCTCGGGTTGACCGGACCGGAGTCCCCCGGACCGACCAACCAATCCTGAAAGGCCACAGATGAATACCCCCGACCTGGCCGCCAAGGCCTCCGCCACCTCCGGATCCGACACCTGGCACACCACCGCCGTCGGCACCGGCCTGCGCTCGCTGCACCTGGCCGACGGCCCGCACGGCGTGCGCCAGCAGCCGAAGGAGGGCGACCACCTGGGCATCGGCGACAGCCGGCCCGCCACCTGCTTCCCACCCGCCGTCGGCCTGGGCGCCACCTGGAACCCCGCCCTCGTGCGCCGGGTCGGCCAGGCGCTGGGCGCCGAGGCCGGCGCCATGGGCGTGGACGTGCTCCTGGGCCCGGGTATGAACATCAAGCGGTCGCCGCTGTGCGGGCGCAACTTCGAGTACGTCTCCGAGGACCCGCACGTCACGGCGCGGATCGCCGCCGCGCTGGTGGAGGGCGTCCAGTCCCAGGGGGTCGGCGCGTGCGTCAAGCACTTCGCCGCCAACAACCAGGAGACCGACCGGATGCGGGTCAGCGCCGAGGTGGACGACCGCACCCTGCGCGAGATCTACCTCAGGGCGTTCGAGGAGGTCATCACCACCACGAGGCCGTCGATGGTGATGTGCTCCTACAACCGGGTCAACGGCGTGCACACCAGCCAGGACCCGTGGCTGCTCACCGAGCTGCTGCGCGGCGAGTGGGGGTTCGATGGGGTCGTGGTCTCCGATTGGGGCGCCGTGGTGGACCGCGTCGCGGCGGTGCGCGCCGGGCTGGACCTGGAGATGCCGCCCAGCGGCACCGACCAGGAGGTCGTCGACGCCGTCGAGCGGGGCGAGCTGGACGAGTCCGTGCTGGACACGGTCATGGAGCGGCTGGGGCGGCTGCAGGAGAGGGTGTCCGCCGACACCTCCCGGCCGCTGGAGCACGAGGCGCACGACGCGCTGGCACGCGAGGCCGCCCGTGAGGCGCTCGTCCTGCTGAAGAACGACGGCGGCGCGCTGCCCCTGGACCCGGCCCGGCCGGTCGCGGTCATCGGCGAGTTCGCCCGCACCCCCCGCTACCAGGGCGGCGGTTCCTCCCACGTGGTGCCGACCCGGGTGCACAGCGCGCTGGAGTCGCTCACCGGGGCCGTTCCCGGCGGGGTGGCGTTCGCGCCCGGGTTCCGGCTCGACGGCACCGCCGACCCGGCACTGGTGGAGGAGGCCGTGTCCGTGGCGGCCGCCGCCGACACCGCCGTGGTCTTCCTGGGCCTGCCCGAGGCCGCCGAGTCCGAGGGCTACGACCGCACCACCCTGGACCTGCCCGCCGACCAGCTCGCCCTGCTGGCCCGGGTTCGGGAGGTCAGCGAACGCGTGGTGGTCGTGCTGTCCAACGGGGGCGTGGTGTCGGTGGCCGGCTGGGAGCACGACGCCGACGCCGTCCTGGAGGGGTGGCTGCTCGGACAGGCCGGCGGCGCCGCCGTCGCCGACGTCCTGACCGGGGCGGCGTCCCCGTCCGGCAGGCTCACCGAGACCGTTCCGCTGCGGCTGAGCGACCACGCCTCCTACCTGGCCTTCCCCGGTGAGCACGGGAGGTCGGTGTACGGGGAGGGCGTGTTCGTCGGCTACCGGTACTTCGACACCCTGGAGCGGCCGGTCGCCTACCCGTTCGGGCACGGGCTCACCTACACGGAGTTCGCGTACTCGGACCTGGCGGTGGTCCCCGACGGGGAGGACTCCTGGCGGGTGGCCTTCACCGTCACCAACACCGGTGGGCGGGCCGCCGCCGAGGTCGCCCAGCTCTACGCGGGCGTGGAGCAGGACTACCCGACCCGGCCGCGCCGCGAGCTGCGCGGTTTCGCCAAGGTGTTCCTGGAGCCCGGGCGCGCCGAGCGGGTCGAGCTGACGCTGACCGGAAGGGACCTGTCCACGTGGGACCCCGAGCACCGGCGGTGGTCTCTGGCCGGGGGGACCTACACCGTGGCCGTGGGCGCCTCCTCCCGCGACATCCGGCTCACCGCCGAGGTGAGCACGCCCGGGGACCGGTTCGTTCCGCCGCTGACCGCGCGTTCGACCGTCGGGGAGTGGCGTGACCACCCGGTCGGCGGACCGGTGATGGCGGAGCTGAGCGCGGGCATGCCGGAACTCTCCGAGGTGCCCGAGGACCTGCTGCGCATGGCCGACTCCATGCCGCTGGCCACCCTGGGCACGTTCGGCCTGGGCGTGACCGCCGAGATGATCGACCTGCTGGTCGAGGACGTGGAGGCCCGGCGCCAGGCCGCGATCGCCCGCGGTGAGATCACGGGTTGAGGGGGACTTCCGATGCTGGCCGAGGGTTTCCTGTGGGGCGCGGCCACCGCCGCGCACCAGGTCGAGGGCAACAACACCGGCAGTGACGTCTGGGCGCTGGAGAACGCGCCCGAGTCGATCCTGCCCGAGCGCAGCGGCGACGCATGCGACAGCTACCACCGCTGGCGCGAGGACATGGACATCGTCCGCGACCTGGGGCTGAACGCGTACCGGTTCAGCGTGGAGTGGGCGCGGATCGAGCCGGAGCCGGGGCGGTTCTCGTCGGCGGCGCTGGCGCACTACCGGCGGATGATCGAGGGATGCGCCGAGCGGGGGCTGACGCCCGTGGTCACCCTGCACCACTTCACGTGCCCCCGGTGGTTCAGCGCCGGGGGCGGGTGGACCGGCCCGGACGGGATCGCCCCGTTCCGCCGGTACGTGCGGCAGGTGCGGGCGATCCTGGACGGCGTGCCTTGGGTGTGCACGGTCAACGAGCCCAACATGCTCGCGATGATCACGAGCATGCGCCGCGGGGGTGAGCGCAGGGAGAACGTGGCCGGGGCGATGCCGCCCCCGGACCAGGAGACCTCCGAGGCGCTCATGGCCGCTCACCGGGCCGCTCGCGAGGAGCTGTCCGGCCTGGCGGGCACACGCAGCGGGTGGACCGTCGCGAACCAGAACTTCCAGGCCCTGGACGGCGCCGAGGCGCTGGCCGAGGAGTGGGCGTACACGCGCGAGGACCAGTTCCTGGACGCCGCGAGGAACGACGACTTCGTGGGTGTGCAGGCCTACACGCGGGTGGTGATCGGCCCGGACGGGCCGGTGGCCCCCGCTCCGGAGGCGCGCCGCACCCTCACCGGATGGGAGTTCTACCCGCAGGCCCTGGAGGGCGCGGTCAGGCACACGGCCGAGCGGACGGGCGGCGTTCCGGTGCTGGTGACCGAGAACGGCATCGCGACCGCCGACGACGGCGAACGGACCGCCTACACCAGGGAGGCCCTGGCCGGGCTCGGACGCGCCGTCGCCGACGGGGTGGACGTGCGCGGGTACCTGCACTGGTCGCTGCTGGACAACTACGAGTGGGGGTCGTGGGCTCCCACGTTCGGGCTGGCGGCGGTGGACCGCGGGACCTTCGCACGCACGGTGAAGCCGAGCGCGCGCTGGTACGGGGGCCTCGCGCGGAGCGGCCGCCTCCCGGAGTAGCCGGGGCGCGGGCGCGGCGGGGAGCCGGGGCCGGGCCGTCCACAGGGGCGGACCGGCTCTGGCGCCCCTCCCCCGTCTCGCGGTTGACTGGGAAACGGGGGGATCCCACCCCTCGACCGCACCGCGCTGCCCGCGACGGCCACCGCCGGCTCGGCTTCGACCAGCGCAATCTTGTACTTACAGCGAGTTTCGGCGTCCAAACTCGCTATAAGTACAAGATCAACGGGCGTGGACCCCCCGGTCCACACCAGCAACGGTTCCGGTCGGCCCGCTAGCGTGGAGGCGTCGTCCCACGCCCCTGCCCCAGGAAGCCGCCCGTGTCCACGTCAGAGAAGTTCCAGAGCGTGTTCGTGGCGCTGGCCGCCCTCGCCGGACTGGGCGTCGGCCTGCTGTGGCCGGTCGGCGAGGCGGCCGGCCGCCTCGTGCTCCCCGCCCTGGTGCTGATGCTGACGGCGGTGTTCGCGCAGGTCGACGCCGGCCAGGTGCGCCGGGCCCGGTCCGCGCGCACGGTGGTCGCCGCCAGCCTCGCGCTCAACTTCGTGTTCACCCCACTGCTGGCATGGGCCCTGGGCGCCGGGCTCCTGGGCGGCTCCCCCGACCTGCGGATCGGCCTGCTGTTGCTGCTGGTCACACCGTGTACGGACTGGTACCTGGTGTTCACCGGGCTGGCGCGGGGGCACATGGGTGCGGCGGCCGCGGTGCTGCCGGTGAACCTGATACTCCAGCTGCTGCTGTTGCCGGTGTACGTGCTGCTGCTCGGCGGCGAGGCGGCGATGGTGGGCGCCGGAACCCTGGCAGAGGCCGTGCTCCTGGTTCTGGTGGTACCGCTGGTGCTGGCGGTGCTCCTCCGGGAGGCGGTCCGCCGGTGGAGGGGTGAGGTCTGGCGCGACGCGGTCCTGGTCCCACGGGCCTCCGGCGCGGTGCTGCCGCTGCTGTACACGGCGGTGCTGGCCATGTTCGCCTGGCAGGCGCGCACGGTGCTCTCCCACCTGGGCGACCTGGTGACGCTGCTGCCGTCCCTGGCGGTGTTCTTCACGGTCGCGCCGCTGGCGGCCCTGCTCGCCGCACGGCTGCTGCGGCTGCCCGCCGACCAGCGGGTCACGCTGACGATGACGACGGTGGCGCGCAACTCGCCGGTCGCCCTGGCCATCGCCGTGGCCGCCTTCCCCGGCCGGCCGCTCGTCGCGGTGGCGCTGGTGGCCGGACCGCTGCTGGAGCTTCCGGTGCTGGCGCTGCTCAGCCAGCTGGTGCGGGTGCGCCCCGGGGCCTCCTCCCCGCGGTCCTGACCCCCGTCCCGCGCGGTGCCGCGCGTTCCGGCCCCGACCGCGGCCGGGCCCGGGTCAGCAGCCCGCGAGCTGTTCGGACAGGGCGCCCCGGTGGCGCTGGAGCTCGTCGATGCGGGAGTCGAGCGCGGCGAGCTCCCGTTGGATGGTGCCGACCAGGCTCGGGCACAGCTCCAGGTCGAGCGGCTCCTCCTCCCCGTTGCGGACGCAGGGCAGCACCGACGCGATCACCCCGGTGGTCAGGCCCATGTCCAGCAGGGCGCGGATGTGGCGGACCGTGCGCACCGCCTCGGGCGTGTAGACCCGGTAGCCGTTGGCCGAGCGCGCGGAGTCCAGCAGCCCCTGCTCCTCGTAGTAGCGCAGCAGGCGCCGGCTCACTCCGGTACGTTCCGACAGCTCCCCGATCAGCATGGGGTGCCCCACCTCACAGTTGACCTTCACACTGGTGTTACCGCCTACCGTCGCCGCATGGTCGAACACTTCTCCCACACAGTCAAGGGCTCCGGCCCAGGCATCCTCCTCGCGCACGGCGGGGGCGGCGGTGCCGAGGCCAACTTCGGGCCGCTCATGGAGGATCTGGCCTCCACGCACACCGTGGTCGCCCCGGACCTGCCCGGGTCGGGCGCGACCCCGCGCAGCACCGTGGCGCTGGACCTGGACACGGTGGCGGACACCCTGGTGGCCACGGCGGTCGGCGCCGGGGTCGAGCGCTTCACCGTCCTCGGCTACTCGCTGGGGACGGCGGTGGCGGTGCGCGCGGCGTCCCGTCACCCGGACCGGGTCACCGGGCTGGTCCTCACCGCCGGGTTCGCCCGGCCGGACAACCGGATCCGCTTGGCGGTACGCGTGTGGCGGGAGCTGCTGGAGGGCGACCGTGAGCTGCTGGCCCGCTTCCTGCTGCTGGTGGCCCAGGGCACCCCCTCGCTGGAGTCGATGGAGGTCGCGGAACTGGAGCGGGCGGTGGCCGACCTGGCCGCCTTCGTCCCGGAGGGCTCCCCGGAGCAGGTGGACCTGGTGGCGGCGGTGGACACCCGCGCCGAGCTCTCCGGGATCACCGTGCCCGCACTGGTGGTCGCCGCGACCCTGGACCGCCTCGCCTCGCCCGAGCTCTCCCGGGAGCTGGCCGCCGGCATCCCCGGCGCGGAACTGGTGGAGGTCGAGTCCGGACACCTGATCGCCGCCGAGGCACCGGAGCAGTGGCGAGCCACCGTCCGCGACTTCCTCGACCGCCACCCCTGACCCCGCGGCGCTCCCGTCGTCCGGCGGGCGGGAGCGCCGGAAAGGGCTCCTCACTCGGCGGGCAGGCGGTCCTGGCGCACGGCGTTGACGCCCGCCTGGAAACGGCTCCTCGCGCCCAGCCTCACCATGATCTCCGACGCGAACCTGCGTGCCGTGCGGGGCGAGACCCCCAACCTGCGGGCGATCACCTCGTCCGTGTGCCCCTCGGCGAGCAGACGCAGCGCCTCGGCCTGCTGGGGAGTCATGTCGTCGTCGGGGTCCTTGCTCTGCGTGGGCGCCAGCTCCCGGGCCTCGCGCCACACCGCGTCGAAGAGCGTGCACAGCGCCGTCACCAGACCGGGCGCCCTGATCAGGACCGCACCCTTGCCCGTGTCCTCGTTGTCCGCGGCGACGACCGCGACACTGCGGTCGCAGACGATCATCCGCGTGGGCAGTGTCGGCGCGGTGCGCACCTGCGCCCCGAGTTCCACGAGGTGTTTGGCGTGGGCGACACTGTCGGGATCGTTGGTCAGGCTGTCCAGGTACACGGTCCGCATCCGTACTCCCCGCTCCAGGAGCCTGCGGTTGAGTGGCTGGCCCGCCTTCATGTTCTCGGCGGTCTGCGATCCGCCGGGAGCGAAGGTCAGGAACTCCTCCCGCACCTGCTCGTTGATCATGCGCAGGTTGTCCCGGATCTGCTCCAGTCCCCAGATCACCGTCAGCCCCGAGTCCTCGGGTGCCGCGTTCCCGGACCCGGAGAACTCGGCGATCAGCTCGACCGCCACCGCCCTGCTCTCCTCCAGGCGCTGCTGCCTCCGGGCCAGGTCGGCCTGCTGGTGCGAAAGCAGGATCTCCATTCCCAGCTGCGGGTTGACGGCGTGCAGCCGCCCTCCGGCACGGTTCGAGGAGCGGACCAGCGCCATTTCGTTCAGCAGGTCCAGGGCTTCACGGACGCGGCTCTCGGGAACGTCCAACCCGGCCGCGAGCTCCGCGACCCCGTCGTCGGGGTGGGACAGCATGCGCCGGTAGACCGACTCGGCCACAGGGTCGATGCCAAGACCGTTCAACTCCGTTTACCACCCTCGTGAACGCCGCCAAGGCACCGCCGACGGCCGTTTCCAGAACCAATGTTCTTATATCACGAGAAAGGCAGCCTTGTATATTTAGAACACAAATGTACCAATTTATGTACTTTGCTGCTGGTTGACACTTACCGAGTGGTTCACGAAGAAGAAAGAGGGCCCGAAACACATTACCCACCGGAGGGAATTACCTGGTCCTTCACGTTCTCCGCAGATAGCGCACCCAGTTCACCGCGACGCCGCCGACGACGGCCAGGCACGCCGCGAGGACGAGCGACGACAGGAGCCACTCCCGGGAGCCGTCCGGCCCGTAGACGCGGTTGGACGCCCCGACGTCCACGGCCGGGATCCGCGCGCCCTCCTCGCAGGTGTCACGCCCGGCCGCGTGCAGGTACACCGCCCGCGGCTCCCCTCCCCCGGCGTCGGCGAAGGACCCGTTGCAGGTGCACGACTCGTGCCCCGGATGCTGGACGCACGTGATGCTGCTCACAGTGAACACTCCCGGGGCGCCCTCGCCGCGCGCCGCCCGCAGCCCCTGCTCCAGGCCGGCCGAACCCACGTAGGCCACCAGCGCGGCGAGGACCACGATGACGACGGAGAACTGCGGCGACGGGCGCCGGCGACGCCCCCGCGCGCCGTGTCCGTCGGCATGGCCGGTGTCAGTGCCTCCGGTGGTGTCGGTGTCGGCGTCCGTTCCGGTGGGGTCGATGGCGCCGGTTCCGGCGGTGCCGGTGCCGGCCCTCCTCGTGGTGCTCATACCCTCGCCCCCTCGTCCTCGCGGTCGTCCCCCACGGGCTTCTCTCCGGCGGGCTTCTCCGCGCCGTTCCCACCGTTGCGGCCGACCTGGAGGGCGAGCACCGCGGCCACACCGCACAGGGCGGCCGCGAGCAGCCACACCGGCCCGTAGCCGCCGGTCACGTCACGGGTGAAGCCGCCGAAGACCGCCATGGTCCCCGCGCCGACCTGGTGGACGGCGTTGACCCAGCCGAAGACGATGGCCCCGTCCGCGCCGAAGATCCGGTGGCACAGCATGATGGTCGGTGGGACCGTGGCGACGTCGAGCAGGCCGAACACCACGACGAAGGCCATCATCGCCGCCCCCGCGTCGGGGCCCAGCAGCGCGGGCAGCATGGCCAGGAGGGCGCCCCGGCTCGCGTAGTAGACGACCAGGAGCACACGCGGGTCCACCCGGTCGGTGAGCCACCCCGACAGAACCGTTCCCACGAGGGAGAACACACCGACCGTCGACACCAGCGCGGCGGCGACGGTGACGGCCATCCCCTGGTCCTGGGCGGCGGGCACGAAGTGGGTCCACAGGATGCCGTTGGTGGTCGCACCGCACACCGCGAACGTCCCGCCCAGGAGCCAGAACCGACGGCTGTTGACCGAGGAGTACAGGACCCCCAGGGTCCGGCGCGCCGCGCCCTGGTCCACCTTGGGCTTCTCCACGAAGGCGGTCGCCCCGTAGGGCCGCTGGCCCAGGTCGGCCGGATGGTCCCGCAGCACGAAGGCGATGAGGACGATCATCACGCCCGCGGTCAGCGCCAGGGTCACGACGGCCGGCCGCCATCCCTGGTGGTCGATGATCCACGCCAGCGCGGGCAGGAACACCAGCTGCCCGAAGGCGCTGGCGCCGGTCAGGGTCCCGATGACCAGCCCGCGGCGCTCGACGAACCAGTTGTTGGTGACGGTGGCGGCGAACGTCATCGCCAGCGATCCGGTGCCCGCGCCGATGAGCAGCCCCCAGTACAGGGTCAGCTGCCAGGCGGCGGTCATGAGGGTGGTCAGCCCGGCGCCCGCGACGATGGTCGCCAGCGCCACCAGGGCGATGCGGCGGATACCGAAGCGGTCCATCAGAGCGGCGGCGAACGGGGCGATCAGGCCGTAGACGATCATGTTGACCGAGGCCGCCGCACCGATCGTCCCCCGGGACCACGAGTACTCGGTGTGCAGGGGGTCGGTCAGCAGCCCGGGCATCGCGGCGAAGGCCGCCGCGGCCACGATGGTCAGGCACGCGACCAGGGCGATCAGCCACGCGCGGTGGAACGGGGTGTGTGCGGGCTTCCGTGCGGAAGCGGTGTCCTCAACCATGCCTCCAGAGTCCTTCGGGGACCCCCGCCCCCGACAGTGTCCGGAAAGCCAACATGCGAAAGAATCGGGCCATGAGCGTCTTCACCCATCCCGAACGCCACAGCGTGGCCGTACTCGTCCGGCACGGTGTGCTGCCCATCGAGGCGGGCATCGTCCACCGCCTCTTCGGCCAGGCCCGCGACAGTGGGGGAGAACTGCTCTACGAGGTCCTCACCTGCGCCCTGGAGCCCGGTGAGATCAGGACCGACACCGACTTCACCGTCAACGTCGCCCACGGCCCGGAGGCGCTCCGCGATGCCCGGACGGTGATCCTGCCCGCCGCCGACGAGGACTACGTCGAACGCCCGCACGACCCCCTCTCCCCGGCCCTGGCCGCGGCCGTCGCCGGCATCCGACCGGACGCGCGTGTGGCCTCCATCTGCACCGGGGCGTTCGTGCTCGCCGCCGCGGGGCTGCTGACCGGGTGCCGTGTGACCACCCACTGGAAGTCGGCGGGCTTCTTCCGCGCCATGTACCCCGGCATCGACCTGGACCCGAACGTGCTGTACACCGACAACGGGCGCGTGCTGACCGCCGCCGGGGTCGCCTCCGGTATCGACCTGAGCCTGCACATGATCCGTGTCGACCACGGCGCCGCCGTGGCCAACGAGGTGGCGCGCAGCACCGTCGTGCCGCCCCACCGGGACGGCGGCCAGGCCCAGTACATCCGCCACCCCGTGCCCGCACCGGAACGGGCCGCGACCGGCCGCGCGCGATCCTGGGCCCTGGGCCACCTCCACCTCCAGCCGAGCCTGCGGGAGATGGCCGGCCAGGAGTCCATGAGCGTGCGCACCTTCACCCGCCGGTTCCGCGACGAGGTGGGGCTCTCACCCGGCCAGTGGATCGCCCAGCAGCGCCTGGACCGGGCCCGGCAGTTGCTGGAGGAGTCGGATCTGCCGGTGGACCGGATCGCGTACGAGGCGGGTTTCGGTACGGCGGCGTCCCTGCGCCAGCGCATGCACGCCGAACTCGGCGTGTCGCCCAGCGCCTACCGGCGCACCTTCCGGGGCACGTCGCACGCGGCCTGACCACGCCGGCGCCCGTGCGCGGCCCCACGCACACGAGCACCGGGGCGGTGGGTCCTCCCACCGCCCCGGTGCGCTGTTCACCGGTTGCGCGGCCGCCGTGTCAGGGCGCGACCGGGCCGATCCGGTACAGGGTCTCCTCGTGGTGGCCGCCGCCGAAGTCGGCGCTGGTGAAGAGCACGCTCCTGTCGATGCCGGCGCCCCACCGCTTGGCGAACCGCTTGAGCACCATCACGATCGGTGTGTTGGCCTCGGAGACGGTCGCCTCCACGTACCTGGCTCCGGCCAGGAGCTCCTGCTCCACGGCGTGGTCGAAGAGCTTCACCCCGAGGAAGGGGATGCCGTGCCTGGGTGTGACCGCCTCCTGCCAGACGAAGTAGGTGTCGGGCTGGTCGGGGCGGCGGTAGCCGCTGAGGAAACCGATGACCTCCCCGTCGAGGGTGGCCACCATCGAGGTCCGCGCGAAGTCGCGGAACCAGATCATGTAGTAGTACTCGCTGTTGTCGTCGAGCTCCTCGGAGGCCTCCACCATCTCCCGGACGGCGTGGGCGTCGGAGGGCTCGGGCCGGCGGAAGACGACCCGGTCGCGCGCGGGGAGGGCGGTCCGGTCTTCCATCGTGACGGTCATCGTGACTCCTTGGTCCTGGTCGTGTCGGGGTCCTCGCCCGCGGGGCCGCGGCCGGTGGACGGGGGCGGCCTCAGGCGTCCGCCGCGTCGGTCAGGAGGGGGTAGGCGCCGTTCTCGTCGTGGTCCTCGCGGCCGGTGACCGGGGGGTTGAACACACAGACGAAACGGGAGTCCTTGGTCGGGCGCAGGGTGTGCCGCTCGTGTCCGTCGAGCAGGTACATGACCCCGGGGGTGATCCAGTGCTTCTCACCGGTCTCGTCGTCGGTCAGCTCCATCTCGCCCTCGACGCACAGGACGGCCTCGTAGTGGTTGGCGTACCACAGGGACGTCTCGGTGCCCGCGTAGACGGTGGTCTCGTGCAGGGAGAACCCGACGCCCTCCCTGGCGAGCACGATCCGCTTGCTCTCCCAGGTGCCCTTGGCACCCTTGACGTGGCGTTCGGTGTCCTCGATCTCGGCGAAGGAACGGATCAGCATGGCGGCCTCTCTGGGGGTGGCGGTTCGGCGGGGGGCGTCGTGCTCAGACCGCGGCGGGCCGGGTGGCGGCCAGGACGAAGTCGGTGAGGGTGTCCACGGACTCGAACGCCTCGATCTCCAGGTCCTCCGGGGCGACCTCCAGTCCGATGGACTCCTCCAGACCCATGAGGACCTCCAGCATCGAGGTGGAGTCCAGGTGCAGGTCGTCGAAGAGGCGGACGCCGCCGTCCAGGTCGGCGACCTCTCGCTCCAGGGCCTCCGAGAGGGCCGTCTCAAGAGCCTTGGTCACGTCGTTGCGCTGCATGTTCGTCTCCTTGGTGTGTCGGTGCGGGTGTCGTCTTGGCTCGTGTGCGGTCGTTCCTCAGTCACGGCCCCGTCCGGCCGAGATCAGCCGGGCGAGCCGCTTGCGGTCGACCTTGCCGTTGCCGTTGGTGGGCAGGTCGTCGAACCGGGTGCAGACCCGGGGGATCTTGTACTCCTCGATCTCCGCGCGCATCCTCACCAGGACCTCCTCCCTGGGGATGGCGGCGATGACCGCGAGCTGGGCGGGGCTGCGGCCCTCCGGCGGGAGGACGATCGCGGAGGTCACGCCGTCGACCCGGTGGGCGGCCGCCTCGACCTCGGTCGCGCTGACCCGGAAGCCGCGCTCCTTGTAGATGTCGTCCCTGCGGCCGTCGAAGTACAGGTAGCCGTCCTCGTCCTGCCATCCGTAGTCGCCCGTCCGCAGCTCCGGGAAGAGCCCGTCCCGGCGGTGGAAGCGCTCGGCCGTCAGCTCCTCGCGCCTCCAGTAGCCGGCCATGACGTTGGGGCCGCGTACCACGATCTGGCCGGTCTCACCGGGCGGGAGCCGCTCACCGTCGGGGCCGGTGACGAAGACCTCGGTCCCGTCCAGCGGCAGGCCGCACGAGCCCGGATGGTCCAGGTCGCCGTCGGGCGGCATGATGGTGGCACGCTTGCACTCGGTCAGGCCGTACATCACCTGCACCCGCAGCCCGGGAAGAGAGCTCCTCAGTGAGGCGACGGTCTTCTCCGAGAGCGCGGCGCCGGTGTTGGTGAGCAGGCGCAGGGAGGTGGGCCTGTGCTCGGTGCGGGCCGCCAGCCACGCCAGCCGGTCGGAGACGGCGGGCACACCGGCCAGGACGGTCGCCCCGCTCTCGACCAGGCTGCGCAACAGCGGCGGCCCGGATTCGGCGGCCGTGCCGAAACGCAGCCGCGCCCCGGCCAGCAGCACCAGGTAGACCTGGTAGAGCCCGTAGTCGAAGGAGACCGGCAGCGGGCAGTACACCGTGTCGTCGGACCGGTAGGACAGACGCCGCTGGATGGCCCGGGCGGAGAACAGCACCTGCTGGTGCGTGCTCACCACGGCCTTGGGCCGGGAGGTGGTGCCGGAGGTGTAGATCATGCACACCGGGTCCACCTCCAGCGCCCGGTCGTGGCCGGAGCCGGCGGGCGCGGGGGCCCGAGCGGGCCCGCCGTCCGTGCCGAGCAGCTCGTCCGTGGTCAGGAAGTCGGCGCCCCCCGCGGTGGCCTCGTCCTCGGCCTCGTCGGTGTCGCAGACCACGACCGCGGGCTCGCAGTCCTTGAGGACGTGGGACAGGGCGCCGTCGCGAACGCTCTCGTGCAGGAGGCTGAACACCCCGCCGACGCGGGAGACGGCGAAGAGCGCGGAGACGGCCGCCAGCGGGTTCCCGGTCCGCACGACCACCCGGTCCGCGCGCCTCACGCCGCGTGCACGCAGGTGGTGGGCGATGCGGGTGCTGGTGTCGGCGAGCTCGCCGAGGCCGGTGGCCTGGTCGCGGAAGGACAGGAAGGGGGTGTGCGGGTCGCGCTCGGCCGCCCGGTCGAGCAGGTCGTGCAGTAGTCGCGGCTCGGTGTTCACGGGGACTCCTTCTTTCTCACTGCTTCGTGGGGGACCACGGTCGTGGCCGTCGCGGCGCACACGAGCCGGGGTTCGGGGAGGAGGCGTGCCGCGCTGGGACGCGTCCCGGGATCGGCGGCGATCACCTTGTGGGCGGTCATCTCCACGACCCTGCGCAACCGGGTCCGGCGCACGAGGCGGCCGCGGACCTCCAGGTAGTCGCCGGGCGAGACGGGAGCGGTGAAGCGCACGTCCGAGTAGGCGGCCAGCAGGCCCTCGTCCCCGTCCTCCCGGACGGTGATCTCGGTGACCAGGTCGCCGAACAGGCGCAGGACGCGGGCGCCCTCCACCACGTTCCCGCCGTAGTAGGCGTCGGCCTCGTTCAGGCGCACCCGCAGGAACGCCGTGGTCTCGCCGGCCTCCCGGTCCTCGTCCGCCGGGGCGGCGGGCGCTTCCCGCCGCTCGGTCCGTTCAGTGGTGGTGCTCATGTGCTCCTACCTCCTTCTCGTCGTCAGGGCCGGTCCGCGGGGGCCGCGGTGCGTCGGTTCCACGCACGCACAGGGCCACGGCGACGACGACGTTCTCCTTGTGTGAGATCGACAGGGACACGGGGGGCAGGCCCATCCGCGCGGCCTCCCCGAGGAAGACGACCCTTGGTGCGCCCCCCTCCTCCCGGACCACCCAGATGTCGCGCGGCGCCACCCCCTGGAGCAGTCCGTGTCCCAGTGCCTTGAGGACCGCCTCCTTGGCGGCGAAGCGCCCCGACAGGAACTCCGCCCGGCGCCGCGTACCCATGCCGGCGGCCTCCTCCACCTCGCCCGGCGCGTACCCGAAGCGCAGGAACCACGGTCGGCGCGTGAGCCGGTCCAGTTCGCGCCGGTCCAGGACGTCGACGCCGACGCGCAGGGCGGTGGAGCCGGTGCCCGTGCTCACCGGAGGTCGACGAGACGCTGCCTGCCCAGCAGGTCTCCGGTGGTGTCGGGGAGCCGCACCAGGTGGGCGCGGCCCCGGTGGACCATGACCTCGGCGGGATAGCCGTGGCTGAGGAACAGCCCGGGTGAGGCGGTGGGCCCGTAGGCGCCCGAGCGCCCGATTCCGAGCAGGTCGCCCGCACGCAGCTCGGGCAGGACGACCTTCTTGGCGATGAGGTCGTTGGGCGTGCACAGCGGCCCGGTGACGGAGTACTCGTGCGTGGCGGACGACTCCGCCGGGCCGAGGCGGCGCACGGGGAAGTTCCGCTTGGCGAAGCTGCCGACGCCCACGGCGGCCATGTGGTGGTTGGTCCCCCCGTCGGCCACGGCGAACAGTTCACCCATGGACTCCTTGACCTCGCGTACGCGCACCACGTAGGTGCCCGACGCGGCGGTCAGGTAGCGTCCGGACTCCATCATCAGGCGGCAGCGGGGGTTGCGGCCGCGGAAGTCGGCGATCGCCTCGTGCATGCCCCGGCCCAGGGCCGCCATGTCCGGATCGCCCTCGCCCGCGAAGTAGGCGACGCCGAGGCCGCCGCCGAAGTCCACCGACTCCAGGTCGATCCCCAGGTCGGCGGCGAGGGACTCGGCCAGGCCGAGGATGCGCTCGGTGTTGCGGACGACACTGGTGTGGTCGAGGAACCTCGTGCCCATGTAGGCGTGGATTCCCGTGATCCGGACGCCGGCGAGGTCGCCCAGACGGTGCTTGGCGTCGCGTACCACCGCCTCGTCGATCCCGAACTGGCGGGGTTTGCCGCCCATGGCCAGGCCCTGTCCCTTGGCGGCGAAGGACGGGTTCACCCTGAGCATCACCGGAAAGGGCGCCGAACCGCGCTGGCCGACCAGCGCGTCGACGCGTTCCACCTCGTCCAGGGACTCGCAGACCAGTGCCGCGATCCCCGCGTCCAGGCATGCCTCCAGTTCCTGGTGCGACTTTCCCGGTCCGAGGAAGATGACGTCCTCGGGTGCGATCCCCGCCCGCAGCGCGGTGACGAGTTCGGCGTGGGAGCTGACCTCGGCGCCGGCGCCGAGTGAGCCGAGCAGCGCGCAGACGCTGACGTTCGGGTTGGCCTTGAGGGAGTACATGATGTCGACGCCCTCGGGGAGCGCCCGTCTGAGGGCGGCGTAGGAGCGTTCGGCGGTCTGGGCGTCGTAGACGAAGAGCGGGGTTCCGAACTCCTCCGCGAGTCGTGCGTGGTCGGGTCCGGGGGACTCGGTGGTGGGCACCTTTCACCTTCCGTCGGTCGTGCGTGGGATGTGGCGGACCGCTTCGGCCCCTACTGCCAGCCCGAGTCGCCCGACTGGAGGCCGGTGCCGACCGACTGCCAGCCGGAGTCGTCGGAGGTGACCGCGGAGGCGGTCCGGAGCGTTTCCGCGCCGCCGTCCGCCGCCACAGCGGGAGAAAATCCCGCGAGAGCCGAGAAGGCGATAACGAATGTGGAGGAAACTGCCACGGAAAGAGCGTTCACACGAATGGACACTGGTATTTCCCTTCTTGCCTGCTGCTGCCCCTGCGATGTCCATTATGAGCACAGCCGCGAAATGAAGTGAAGGATCCAGCCGTGTCCTAAACGGTCCATGGCCCCTTTTGTCCACCCCTCGGCGGCCCCGGGGGCCGCACGGCTACACCCCTTCCCCAGGCCAGTCCCCGCCGTCGTCGATGAGGGGGACCTCCGCCCTGAAAAGCTGGTGATCAGCGAGTTCAGGGTGCCGTTCGGCGGCCCGGCCCCACAGGAGGGCCGCCGTGCGCTCGGCCCCGGCGAGGTCCGGGGAAAGGAGGAAGAGCCCGATCACGGGGTCGGCCCCGGGCTTTTCACTGACACTCACGTGTTCGAGACCGTCCTCCGCGCGTGCGCTGGAGTAGAGCATTTCCCGGACATCGCCGGGGAACTCCCGACCCTCCACGGAGGGAAGGAAAGAGAGTTGGACCAGGTACATGGTGTGACCTCGATTTGAACATCACCCCATTGACCGGGGTGGAACCCTGGGCAGCGCAGCGAAGGGTGAAAGTCTTTTTAGCAGGTAATAGCAGTTTTTTCAAAGAGACCCGGAGCCACGCTTTTGTTCCGGCGCCGGCCGGACGCCGCCAATACGGCCGGGGGAGGTTTCGACGGTGGGGGGCGGTCCCGAGCCGCTGGGGGAGCACGTCCGCGGCGTGCCGGGGCCGCGGAGCGGGTAACGGACGACCACGGGCCCCGAGGACCCGCGCACCCGTTCCCTCCCCACCTCCCGGAGCAACCGTGAAGCCGTACGCCGACACCCCCGTGCGAATGTCCCTCCAGATCGCCGCCGACCTGCTCGCCCTGGCCTGGGTGTACCTGTGGGTCGGTGCGGCGCTGTCGCTGCGCGAGGTCCTCATGGCCCTGGAGCGCCCCGGCGAGCTGATGGTGAGCACCGGCGAGGGCTTCAGCGAGCACATGGACAGCGCGGCCGGACAGGCCCTGAAGGTGCCCCTGGCCGGGGACGCCCTGGCCACCCCGTTCACCAGCATGAGCGGGACCGGCGAGACCCTTTCCGCCGCGGGCGCGTCCTTCCAGGAGTCGGTGGCCTCGCTCGGGCTGACCCTGCCGCTGCTCACCGCGGCGCTGCCGCTACTGCTGCTCGCCGCGACGTGGCTGCCCGCACGTGTGCGGTGGATGCGCCAGGCCGGTTCCGTCCGGCGGATGCGCGGACTCGCACCCGAGGCGCGGTCCCGGCTGCTGGCCCTGCGCGCCCTTTCGTCGGTGTCCCCGTCCAGGCTCGCCGACGTGCACGAGGACCCGGCGGGCGCCTGGCACTCCGGCGACCGGGAGGCGGTGCGCGAGCTGGCCTCCCTGGAACTGCGCCGCCTGGGACTGCGCGGGCTTTGAGGAGTCCGGCTCCCCGTCGGGGTACCGTCGAGAGTGTCCATCCCCGGCCGGCGGCCCGGAACGGACGGTGCCCTCACACGGGGTCCTCGGCCACAGCCGTACCGCCTTCCACACCGGGATGGGCGCTGCTCCGGAGCCGACCGCACACCCAGGAGACCGCATGCACCTGTCCGCGCTGTTGGACTTCGACGCCGTACCCCTGGACACCGACGACGCCGTATCCCTCCTGTTGGAGGTCACCGCTCCCGAACGCGAGGAGGACGCCGAACGCCCGCCCGCGACGCTGCAGGTCGTGCTGGACCGCAGCGGCTCCATGGGCGACGGGAGACTGGAGGGGGTGGTGCGGGCGCTGCTCGACCTGGTGGACCGCATGTCCCCCTCCGACAACTTCGGGCTGGTGTCCTTCGACCACCAGGCCCGCGTCGAGATCCCGTGCGGGCCGCTGGACGACAAGGCCGGGGTGCGCCGCACGATCTCGGAGCTGCGCGCGTCGGGGGGCACGGACCTGTCCAGCGGTCTGCTGCGCGGCGTGCAGGAGGCCCGCCGCGCCAGCGCCGACAGGGGTGCCACCCTGCTGCTGGTCTCCGACGGGCACACCAACCAGGGTGTCACCGACCACGGCCTGCTCCAGCAGGTGGCGGGCGACGCCTACGCGCACGGGGTCACCACCACGACCCTGGGGTACGGGCTGGGCTACGACGAGGAACTGCTCGGTGCGGTGGCCGACGGCGGCGCGGGCAGCGCGCTGTTCGCCGAGGACCCCGACACCGCGGTCGGCCTCATCGCCCAGGAGGCCGACTACCTGCTGTCGAAGACCGTCCAGGCCGTGTCGCTGCGGATTCCGGTCGACCCGCACCTGCGCGGCGTCGGCGTGGCGGGTGAGATGCCCTCCCACCAGCTGTCGGACCGGTCGGTGGTGGTGGAACTGGGCGACTTCCACTCCGGTGAGAAGCGACGGCTGCTCCTGCACCTGGACGTCCCCGGGAAGGCCTCCCTGGGCACGGCCACCGTCACCACGCTGGAGGCCACCTACGTGGACCCGGCGACACTGACCACCTACACCGCGGCCCTGCCCGTCACGGTCAACGTGGTTCCGGGGCAGGAGGCGACCGATCGGGTGCCCCGGCCCGAGGTGCGCACGGAGGAGGCCCTGCAGCGGGCGCAGACCGCCAAACGCGAGGCCAGTGAGGCCATGCGCCGGGGCGACCGCGTCGCCGCCGTCGACAGGCTGGAACGGGCCCGGCGCGATCTGCTGGAGCCGTCCGCGTCCCAGGACGAGGAAGCGGGTGCGGCGCCGGTGTCCGCTTCCGCGGAGGTGACCGCGCAGGCCACCGAGCTGCGGCGGATGGCGCGGATGGCGCGCAACGAGGACGCCTCCCGGGCCTCCAAGACGCTGTTCGCCAGCCAGGCGGGCCACTCGCGCAAGAGCGGCCGCCAGCGGCCGCCGCGGTCCGGCGGACGGCAGACCGGGGACGGCGACCGCGGTTCGGGCGGTCGGGGGCGCCGCATCCGGGGCGAGCAGACCGACAGGGGCCGTCCCACCCTCGACGAGGGGGACACGCCCCCGCCGACGTACTGAACCGGGCCGCGGCGCACGAACGCCCCGGCGGGCGCGGCCTGCCGGGGCGTTCGGACACGGTGTGGCGGATGCGGCGGCTCCTCCCGCCGTGCCGCTACCTCTGGGAGGACTGGGCGGAGGCGAGCGCTCCGCGCACCGCGTCCGGGAGCTTCTCCTCCAGGAAGCGGGCCATGTCCTCCTCCTGGTGCAGGATGGAGGTCAGCTTGAGCGCGATCTGCTCCTCGCCCAGCGCGTGGGCGGACTCGATCAGCGCGCGGTACGAGGCGATCTCGAAGTGCTCGGCCGCGTAGTCGGCGAGGGCGTTCTTGACCATCGTGTCGCCCGCGGGCTTGTTCGCCATGCCCTGCGCGGCGCCCATCATCCCGGACAGCGCGCTCTTGACCTTCGAGACGCTGCCGCCCAGGGACTCGATGCACCCCTTGACCGTCTCCGCCTGGCTACGCGTCTCGTCGATGTGGCGGGTGATGCGCGCGTGAACCTCAGGCTCGCCCTCCGCGTCCTTGGCGTGGCGCTCCAGGGTCTCCTCCAGCGACTTTTCCATCGCATAGGCGTCGTTGAGCCAGGAGATGAACTGCTCACGGGCATCCACTGTGCGTCCCCCTCAGGTTGCGGTCCGACATGTCCTCAGCACCGCGGCTACCCCGGCGGCCCGGCCGCAAACCCGTCAGGGCACCTGGTAGGAGGAGTCGCGTACGTCGGTGACGGCCATGTGGCCGGGGGCGTGGCCGATGGCGAACTCCGGCGCGGAGGCGGCCACGGCGGCCTGCGGGGTGACCCCGCACGCCCAGAAGAGCGGGATCTCCCCGGGGCGCACCTCCACCGGGTCGCCGTAGTCGGGCCTGCCCAGGTCCTCGATGCCCAGCGCGGCGGGGTCGCCCACGTGCACCGGGGCGCCGTGGACCGCCGGGTAGCGCGAGGTGACGCGCACCGCGTCGGCCACCCGGTCGGCGGGGACCGGCCGCATGGACACCACCAGCGGGCCGCGGAACCGACCCGCCGGACGGCACATCCGGTTGGTGGTGTACATGGCGACGTTGCCGCCCGTCTCGATGTGGCGGACCGGGACACCGGCCTCCAGCAGCGGCGCCTCGAACGTGAAGCTGCACCCGATGAGGAAGGCCACCAGGTCCTCCCGCCACAGGTCGGTGACGTCGGTGCGCTCCTCCACCAGCTCGCCGTCGCGGTAGACCCGGTAGGCGGGCAGGTCCGTGCGCAGGTCGCCGTCGAAGACCGAGGCGCTGGTCTCCCCCGGCTCGGTGACGTCCAGGACCGGGCAGGGCTTGGGGTTGCGCTGGGCGAACAGCAGGAGGTCGAAGGCCGCCTCGCGGGGGAGGGCGATGAGGTTGGCCTGCGCGTATCCCGCGCTGTATCCGGAGGTGGGGACCCGCAGCCCGTCGCGGAACAGCGCGCGGGCGCGGGCCGGGGAGAGGTCGGCCGGCGGGGTCATCGTTTCCTGCCCTTCGTTCCTTGCGGGGTCTGGTTCGGGGTCCGGTCCGGGGCCGCCCGGACCGTCAGAGGGTGAAGCGGACGCGGGTGCCCGGACGCGCCTGGGCCGCCCCGGGCAGGTCCTCCGAGCACACGACGGCCACCACCGGGTAGCCGCCGGTCACGGGGTGGTCGGCCAGGAACAGCACCGGTTCACCGCCGGGCGGGACCTGGACCGATCCCGCGACCATGCCCTCGCTGGGGAGTTCGCCCGTGCGGGCGCGTTCCAGGACGGGGCCGGACAGGCGGGCGCCGACCCTGTCGCTGCGGGGGGTCACCTCGTACCGGCCCGACAGCAGCGTGTCGACGGCCCTCTCGGTGAACCAGTCGTCGCGCGGGCCCAGGACGACCCGCAGGACCGCCTCGGGTCCGCCGACGGGCGCGGTGGGGGCGTGGTCCGTGTTCGGCGGCGCGGCGGGCGCGGGTCCGACCGGGAGCAGCGCCCCGGGCACGGGGAGGTCGGGGCCCAGGCCGGCCAGGACGTCGGTACTGCGCGAGCCCAGGACCGGCGGGACGTCCACCCCGCCGCGCACCCCCAGGTAGGAGCGCAGCCCCCGCTCGGGCACGCCCATGGCCAGCTCCGCGCCGTCGGGCAGGTGCAGCACCGTGTTGGCGGCCGCGCCGCGCCCGTCCACCCGCAGGGGTGCCTCCGCGCCGGTGACGGCGACCGTCACCGGGCCGCGGGCGCGCACGCGCAGTCCGCCCAGGGTGGTCTCCAGGGTGGCGGCGTCCCGGGGGTTGGCGAGCAGCCGATTGGCCAGGGCGTGGGAGGCGGCGTCGGCGGCACCGGAGCGGCCCACGCCCAGGCCGGCGTGGCCGAACCGGCCCGTGTCCTGGACCGTGGTCATGGGTCCGGCGGCCAGGACCTCCAGGGCGCGGGTCCGGACACCGCTCATGATGCCTCCGCCTCGGTGAAGCGCACACGGACACCGGGTCTGAGCAGGCCGGGCGGCTCGCGGTCCAGGTCCCAGATCCTGGCGTCGGTGCGGCCGAGCAGCTGCCAGCCCCCGGGCGAGCTGCGCGGGTACACCCCCGTGAACTCCCCGGCCAGCGCCACCGACCCCGCGGGCACGCGGGTGCGCGCCTCTCCGCGCCGGGGCACGTGCAGGCGCGGGTCGTCGCCGACCATGTAGCCGAACCCGGGCGCGAAACCGCAGAACGCGACGGTCCAGACGGCGCCGGTGTGCGCCTCGACCACCCCGCGCCTGGTCAGGCCGGTCAGCTCGGCGACGTCGTCCAGGTCCTCACCGTCGTAGGACACCGGGATGGTGACGGTCTCGCCGGGACCCTGGTCGGCCCCGGGTTCGAGCGGGAGTCCGGTGACGGCCTCGGCGACCGCGTCCGGGTCGGTGCCGGGCTCGACGCGCAGCAGCAGTGTGCGGGCGGCCGGGACGACGTCGGCGACGCCGGGGACGGGGTTCGCCTCCAGGGCGGCGCGCAGCGCGATCACCTCGGCCAGGTCGGCGACCTCCACGAGCACACCGGTGTCGGCGCACCTCAGGAAACGCACGGGGACTCCTCGGCGTGGTCGCGGTACGGGGCGGAGCGGGCGGACCTGGTGCCTGCGGGGATCACGCGCCCTCCCCCGTGAAGGGTGCGACGGTGACACCCTCGGCGCGCAGCCTCCCGGCCACGGCCCGGGCGATGTCCACCGCTCCGGGGCTGTCGCCGTGCACGCACAGGGAGTCGGCCTCGACACGGATCCGGGTGCCGTCGACCGCCTCGACCGGCTCGCCGCGGGCGATGCGCAGGCAGCGTTCGGCGATCTCCTCCGGATCGTGCAGCACGGCGCCGGGCTCGCGCCGGGGCACCAGTTCGCCCTCCGGGGTGTAGGCACGGTCGGCGAACGCCTCTTGGTGGGTGGGTAGTCCGGCCTCCTCCGCCAGGCGCAGGAACTCGGAGCCGGGCAGGCCGAGCACGGGGAGGCCGGGGTCGAAGGCCCGCACGGCCGCGACGACCGCGGCGGCCTGCTTCTCGTGGCGCACGATCGCGTTGTAGAGCGCGCCGTGCGGCTTGACGTAGCGGATGCGGTCCCCGGCCAGGCGGGTGAACGCGGACAGGGCGCCGAGCTGGTAGAGGACCTCGTCGGTCAGTTCGTCGGGCGGCACGTCGACGAAGCGGCGGCCGAAGCCGGCCAGGTCGCGGTAGCCCACGTGCGCACCGACGGCCACGCCCCCGGCCGCGGCCTCGCGTGTGGTGCGGCGCAGCACGGACGGGTCGCCGGCGTGGAATCCGCAGGCGACGTTGGCGCTGGTGACGATGGACAGCAGGGCCCGGTCGTCACCGAGCTCCCAGCGGCCGAAGCCCTCGCCGAGGTCGGAGTTGAGGTCGATGCGCAACGTCGGTGCTCCCTCGTTCTTCTTCTGGTCCCTCACGGGGTTCCTACCCCGCCCGGCCCGTGGACCGGGCGGGGCGGGGGGGACGGTCGGGTGCGGGGCGCGGCCGCTCCGGCGGCGGACCGGCACGGCCCGCGCCCTTCGGCTCCTACTGCCAGAGGGCGGCGATACCGCCCAGCGAGTTGACCGCCATGTAGGCGGTGAGCGCCCAGGCGGCGACGCCGACGATGATGAGCCGACGCGGGTAGCGGTAGCCGCCCAGCAGGTCGCCGGAGCGGCGGGCCGCGACCCACAGCATGACGCCGAGGCCGACCGGCAGGATCACGCCGTTCAGCGCACCGGCCAGGATCAGCAGCGTGTTCGGGGCCTGCCCGGACAGCAGCAGGATCCCCAGCGAGACGCCGATGAACACGGTGACCAGGACGCCGCGGCGCCTCTCCAGCCACGGGTGGAAACTCGTGACGAAGGAGACCGAGGTGTAGGAGGCGCCGATGACGGAGCTGACCGCCGCGGCCCACATGATCATGCCGAACAGGCGCATCCCGGCCTCGCCCGCGGCCTGGCGGAAGGCCTCGGCGGAGGGGTTGGCGGCCGCCAGGATGTCGGCTCCGCCGGTGACGACGCCGAGGATGGCCAGGAACAGGACCACGCGCATGATCCCGGTGACGACGATGCCGGTGACGGAGGTCTGCGTGATGGCCCGGACGTTGTCGCGGCCGCCCTGGCCCGACTCGACGAGGCGGTGCACGCCCGCGTAGGTGATGTAGCCGCCGACCGTGCCGCCGATGATGGTGACCGTGGCGAGGAAGACGTCCGCGCCCAGCTGCTCGGGCAGGACGGCCTGCCTCAGGGCGTCGCCGACCGGGGGCCGGGACACGAGGGCGACGTACACGGTCAGGCAGATCATGGCCAGGCCGAGCACGATCAGGATGCGGTCGAGGGCCACGCCCAGCCTCCTGACACCGAGGATGAGGACGGCGAGGAGAGCGGAGAGGACGGCGCCGAACCTGGGGTCGAACCCGACCATCGCGTCCAGGCCGAGGCCCGTGCCCGCGAGGTTGCCGACGTTGAAGACCAGGCCGCCGAAGACGATCAGGACGGCCAGCAGGTAGCCCGCGCCGGGAACGACCTTGTTGGCCAGGTCCTGGGCGCGCATGTCGGCGATCCCGATGATCCGCCAGATGTTCAGCTGGACGGCGATGTCGACCAGGACCGAGACGAGGATCGCGAACGCGAAGGTCGCGCCGAGCTGGGCGGTGAAGGTGGTGGTCTGGGTGATGAAGCCGGGACCGATGGCACTGGTCGCCATGAGGAACATCGCGCCGAGCAGGCTGCTGCTCAGTGCGATCCGCCCGGCACGGGGACGCACTTCGGAAGGTGCGGGGGGCGTGTCGCCCATGGGGTTCTCCAGGGGGTGCGGAAAGGGGGCGGTGGCGCGATGACCGGCCGCGCCATCGTTGGATTGTTGAACGATACTTCAATACAACGATGTAGGTAAAGAGTGGGCCGACAAAACGCCAGGTCACCTGCGCCAGGGGAGTCCACACCTGCCTCACCCGCCTCAGAGACCCCTCCGGAAAGCCCGTTGGGAGGATCCGCCCATCAGATGAACCGACCTCTCCGGAGCCCTGGCCCCCCGGGAGTGCGCCGCGTCGGCGACAATGGAAAGGACCGACGCCGGCCCCGAAGGAGAACCTGTGACGGCCACGGACGCCCGCGCCGACCGGCCCACCGGCCGTACGCGCCTCCTCCCCCCGCTGCCGACCCAGGCGGAACGGGTCGCCGAGCTGCTGCGCGAGTCCCTCATCGACGGGGTGTACCCGCCGGGGCAGCGATTGTCGGAGGAGCGCCTGTGCGAGGAGTTCGGGGTCTCCCGCAACACCCTGCGCGAGGCGTTCCGGCTGCTGGTGCGCGAGCGGCTGCTGGTGCACCAGATGCACCGGGGTGTGTTCGTCGGCCTGCCGACCAGCGATGACGTCCGCGACCTGTTCAAGGCCCGCAGGATCCTGGAGCTCCCCGCGCTGCGCGGGGCGGCGGCCCCCTCCGAGGAGGCGGTGCGCCAGGTGGGCGCGGCCGTGGACGAGGGCGAGGCCGCGCGGGAGCGGGAGGACTGGTGGCGGATGGGTACCGCCAACATGCGCTTCCACCAGGCCGTCGCCGGGCTCGCGGAGAGCGCGCGGGTGAACGGGTTCATGAGCCAGGTGCTGGCCGAGACGCGGCTCGTGTTCCACGTGATGGACGCTCCCCGGGAGTTCCACGCCCCGTACCTGGACTGGAACCGCAGGATCCACACGCTGCTGGCCTCGGGTGACGCGCGGGGCGCGGCGGAGGAGCTGACGACCTACCTGGACGCCTCCGAGGACCAGCTGGTCACCGCCTTCACCGCCATGGAGGATCGGGCCTGACGGCGGCGAGCGCCGCCAGGCCCGCCCGCGACGCCGCTCCGGGTTGAGGGGACGTGCGCCGAGAGGTGTCAGGACAGCGTGTCGCGCACGCCCTCGGACACCTCGGGGTCGGTGAGGAACGAGACGTGTCCGACGCAGCCGACCCGGTGGTTGTCGGCCCCGGGAAGGGTGACGCTGGTGGAGGGCCGGACGATGAGGTCGCACAACGACCGGAAGGTCGTGTACGTGACGTCCCCGGGGGTCGGGTCGCCGGAGTTGAGCTCCTCCAGGAACTCCGACCCCACGACCACCTCCTGACACGACGGGGAGGTCTCCACGCACGGCAGCCGCACGAGGGAGCCCTCGTTGGGCCCGGCGAGCGAGACCCAGTCGTCGACGTCCTCGTGCCCGCCGAGGAACCTCAGGTACCAGCGGGAGGACAGCCCGCCCATGGAGTGGGTGACCAGGTCCACCGCGTCGTGTCCGGTCTCGTCGAGGATCCTGTCGACCTCCTGTCCGATCAGCCGGGCGGTCACCTCGTTGGAGGCGTCGTAGTCGTAGCTGATGGTGTACAGCCGGTCGCCGTCCCATCCGTGGTCGGTGAGGTCGGCGATCATCGGGTCCCAGTTGTCCCCGCTCCCGCCGTAGCCGTGCACGAAGAGGACGGGGTCGCGCTCCTGGGCGTGGGCGGTCGCCGGGGCCATGACCGCGAAGGCCAGGGTCAGCGCGGCGAGGACGGGTGCGAGGGAGGATCGCATCGTCGGCTCCTTTCCGTAGGGGAGCCCTGATTGTCCGTGACGACCGCTCCGGCGCGCATCAGGCGAACCACGGGCGGTCGCGCACTCCGCCTCCGTCCACCAGGACGGCACGGGAACTCGTGTTCTGCGACGGGTCCGCCGAGGGCTACGGTGTTGTGGGGCACGTCCCGGGCACCGCATCGCCCGCATGTGCCCCTCTCCTTGCCATATCCTCGCTCTGCCCCGCCTCGGGGCGACCAGATGGGAACCATGTGAGCAGCGACGACCTCCCCCTGCGGGATATCCGTCTGATCGTGACCGGAGGGGGAACGGGCGGACACACCTATCCCGCCCTCACCTCCGTCCGCGCGCTGCGGGACCGGCTGGAGGCCGTCGGCCGCAGCCTGGACGTGCTGTGGGTGGGTACGGCGGACAGTCTGGAGTCCCGGGTCGCGGCGGCCGAGGGGATCGCCTTCGAGCCGGTCGCGACCGGCAAGATCCGCCGCTCGAAGAACCCGCTCAAGCTCCTCTCCGCGGCCAACATCAGGGACATGGCCAACGTGCCCCGGGGGATCGCGCAGGCCCGGCGCCTGGTCGCCGGCTTCGCGCCCGACGCGGTGCTGGCCACCGGCGGCTACGTGGCGGTGCCCGTGGGCCTGGCCGCGAAGCTGTGCCGCCGTCCGCTCGTGGTGCACGAACAGACGGTCCGCCTGGGCCTGGCCAACAAGGTCCTCGCCCGTGTGTCGGCCCGTGTCGCCGTGTCCTCCCCGTCCACGATCGAACTGCTCCCGGGCTCCGCGCGCGCCCGCGCCGCCGTGACCGGCAACCCGGTGCGCCCGGAGGTGCTGTCCGGACAGGCCGACCTCGCCGCCGGGGAACTCGGGTTCGAGGGGCACGACCCCGCGCTCCCCACCGTCTACGTCACGGGCGGGGCGCAGGGGTCGGCGCAGATCAACGACACGGTCCGCGCCGTCCTGCCGTGGCTGCTCACGCGCGCGAACGTGGTCCACCAGTGCGGGGCGGCGAACCTGGAGGGGCTGCGCCGCGGCGCGGCCGGCCTTCCGCCCGACCTCGCCGGGCGGTACCACCTGACGGACTTCGTCGGCCCGGAGCTGCCCGACGTGCTGGCCCTGGCGGATGTGGTGGTCTCCCGCAGCGGGGCCGGGACGATCGCGGAGCTGACCGCGCTGGGCAAGGCCGCCGTGCTGGTTCCGCTCGCCTCCTCCGCGGGCGACGAGCAGCGGCACAACGCCCGCCACCTCCAGGAGTCGGGCGCCGCGGTGGCCCTGTTGGACGAGGTCACGGCGGAGGACCTCCAGAAGGCGGTGGAGCCGCTGCTGGACGACCCGCAGCGGCGTGCCGGGATCGCGGAGCGGGCCCGTGAGCACGGGCGGCCCGACGCCGCCGCCCGCCTGGTCGACGTGGTGCTGGCGGCCGCCCGGGGCTAGGACGGCCCCGTCGGACCGGACACCTGTGGGGGCGGCCCGCCCGAGGAGATCGGTGGAACCGGTGGAGGCGGGCCGCCCCGGCGGTGCGGGGCGGGGACTCCAACGGCGAGCCGCCCCACGGGGACCGGGACGGTGCGTCCCAGGAACAGCGGCCGCGAGGAGGGCCGGAACGAAGCCCCGCGGCGGACGACCGCCTCCCCCGCGCACGAACGGGCCGTGGTCGCACACCAGCCCGGACTCCACGGGTGCCCGGCCGCGGTCCGCCGCGGGCTCCCGGCCCCGGGAGGCCGGGCGCGGAAAGCCCCGTGACCGAGGTCCCGAAGTGCCATCATGAGGGCACGATGGAACTGAACGGACGCCCCGTCAGCACCGGGGAACTCGCGGGCCTCGCCCTGTACGGCTACGGCCACTTCACCACCATGCTCGTCACCGACCTGCGCGTTCGCGGGCTCGACCTGCACATGGAACGCCTGAGCCGCGACTGCCGCGCCCTCTTCGACGCCGAACTCGACATCCCCCGGGTCCGCGAGCTCGCCCGCCGCTCCGCCCGCGCGCACCCCTCCCCCTCGGTGGTGCGCGTGACCGTGTTCGACCCCCGCATGGACCTGGGCCGTCCCTCCGCCCGCCAGCTCCCGCACATCCTGGTCACCACCCGCCCCGCCCCCGGCGCCGCACCGCCGCCCGTGCGGCTGGGCACCCGGCGGTTCACCCGCGACGCCCCCCAGGTCAAGAGCACCGGCCTGTTCGGAGCGGTCCACCAGAGGCGCGCCGCCCAGCTGGACGGTTACGACGACGCCCTGTTCACGGGCGTGGACGGCCGGGTCTCGGAGGGCCCCACCTGGAACATCGGCTTCCTGGACGGCGGCGGCCTCGTCTGGCCGCAGGCCCCCTGCCTCCCGGGCGTGACGACACGGCTGGTCGAGCGGGTGGCCGGGGAGCTGGGCGTCCCGGTGAGCACCCGGCCGATCGCCGCGGCCGCGAGCACCCGCACGGCGGGCGCGTTCGTCACCAACGCCACCACCGGGGTACGGCCGGTGGCCGCCATCGACGGCGTCCACCTGCCGCAGTCGGCCCTGGTCCACAAGATCGCCGCCGCCTACTCCGGGCTTTCCGGAGAACCGCTGTGACCCGCGGGCTCCCCCGCCGGGCGGTTCCCCGCCGACCGCGCCCTGCCGGGCCACCACACGCGCGGCCCGACGTCCAGCGACAGTGCGGGCACCAGTACCGTCCGCACGAGCAGGGCGTCCACCAGGACACCGAACGCCACCAGGAACGCCAGCTGGAGCAGGAACAGCAGCGGGATCACCGCCAGCGCCGCGAAGGTCGCGGCCAGGACCACACCGGCGGAGGTGATCACCCCTCCGGTGACGGTCAGCGCGCGCAGCACGCCCTCGCGGTGCCCGTGCTCCAGGGACTCCTCCCGCGCCCGGGACATCAGGAAGATGCTGTAGTCGATCCCCAGCGCCACCAGGAACACGAAAGCGAACAGCGGCACCACCGGGTCGGCGCCGGGCAGGCCGAGCAGGTGGTCGAAGACCAGGGTTCCCACACCCAGCGCGGCCGCGAAGGACAGCACGTTGACCGCCATCAGCAGCAGCGGCGCCACCAGCGAGCGCAGCAGCGGGATGAGCACGAGGAAGACCGCGACGAGTACGAGCGGCACCACGACCGCGAAGTCGCGCTGCGCCGTCTCCAGGGTGTCCAGGTCGGTGGCGCTCACCCCGCCGACCAGTGCGTCGGCGCCCTCCACGGCGCGCAGTCCCTCGCGTAGGCCCCGCACCGCGTCCACCGCCTCGGGGGACTCGGGACCGACCGTGAGGACGGCCTCGACCAGGACGCGACCGTCCTCCTCCAGGGGCGGCGGGTCGGTCCCGGGCGGGCCTGGCTCGGTGACGGGCACGGCCCTCTCCACCCGCGGCAGCCGTTCGGCGGCCCGGACGACCTCGTCCACGCGGTCGGCGTCGGCGACCACGAGGGCGGGGGCCGCGGCGGCGTCGGAGCCGAATCCCCGTTCCAGCACCTCCTGGGCCTCCACCGCCTCCGCCTCGGTGCGGAAGACCTCGGCCTGTCCGGTTCCTCCCGCGTCGAACCGGGGCGCGAGCACCGCCGCGGCCGCCAGGGCCGCCGTGGTGAGGATCCAGTACGTCCGGGGCCTGCGGGCGACGGTCATGGCCAGGCGGCCCCAGAACCGGTGGCGGGCGACGACCTCCCCGAAGCCCCCCTCCGGTCCGGACGCCCCGTGCGGGATCGCGGGCCAGAACGCCGTGCGTCACATCGAGTGCACGAGGTAGTAGGCGGTGTCCGCGTCCCGGAACGCCTCGTCGAGGCCACCACCGCCGACGACGTCGCCCCGGACCACCTCCACGCGGTCGCGCCAGGGCTGGTCGCGCAGCTTGTCCGGGGTGCGGGCCAGGCAGCGGACCCGGTACCCGGCGTCGAGCAGCTCCGGGACCAGGCGCCCACCGATGTAGCCGGTGGCCCCGGTGACCAGGGCCGTTCCCGCCGTCATTCCTCCGTCCCGACCGTGCCGGTACGGCGGTGGCCGTCCGAAGGCCTGATGTCCGTGTCCATGTGCCGCCTCCCTCGGTGCCCTCCCGGAAAGAGTCGGTCACCGGGGCGCGCATCACAAGCCGAACCGCCTGGTCGACGGCCTCGTGTCCGTGTTCGGCGCGCCCGCTCCCGGGGAGCCCGCCGCACGTCTGGGCCCCGCCGCCGACGCCGCCCGCTCCGCGCCCTCCGGCGAACCGCTCGCCGCCGGAAGGCCTCAGGAGCGGGAGAGCCGCGTGCGCAGCGAGTACCACGCCTGGTCCGCGCTGGTCAGCGACATGGCCGCCACCGGGGTCGTCAACCCCATGGCCAGCTCCCGGTGCAGGCGCGACCCCCCGTCGAGGAAGGCCAGCACGTCCCCGAGGCGGTTGGCCGCGAACAGCCCGGCGAAGAACTCCGCTCCCCGGACCCGGCCGGTGTCCAGGGCCCGCAGCATGACCGCGTCCATGGCCAGGTGGCGGCGCCGGTGCGGCACCGGCGGCACCGGGACACGCCCCTCGGCCAGCGCCCGCGCCACGGCGGCCGTCTGGCGCCGCACCCCGCTGAACGTGTACCCCGTCGAGGGCCGGGTGGCGCCGCCCGCCGTGCCCAGCCGGAACACGCGCCGCCCCGCCCGGGGCCGGAAACGGGCGTCGGTCATCGGGATGGCCCCCTGCTCGGCGGCCGTCACCTCCACGTCCGCCAGCCCCAGCAGTCCGCAGTAGTCCTTGAGCGCGCGCTCGTACTCGGCGGTGGTGAGCGCCTCGCGGCCGAACTCGGTGTACTCCACGAGCGCCTCGCGCGGGGACAGCGGCAGCACGTAGCCGAAGGCCACCCCGGCCGGGGGCTGGGGAGGGCGCAGGTCCATCAGCACGGCCGAACCGGGGTCGAAGGCGTCGGATGAGGCACGCACGAACCATCCCCGGAAGTGCTGGAGCAGGTGGGTCCGCCCCCGCGGGACCGGCTTGGGAGGCCGCGAGTCGAACACCCACTCCGCGGTCAGGGCCGACGTCCCGCCGCCGGGCTCCCCGCCCCGGACCACGGCGTGGTCCGCGCCGTCACGGACCTCGGTGACCAGCAGCGGCAGCTGGTCCACGTGCCCGCCCGCCGAGGCGCGCACGTGCGCGTCCACGTCGGCCGACCTCAGCATCTTGTACACGTAGGGCGAGGCCGGAGAGGAGTGCTCGGACCCGTCGGCCGCCACCACCGACAGGTGTTCCCAGCGGGCGGCCAGCAGGTCGTCCCAGGGGCCGCCGTCGGGCTCCCAGAAGCACCATGTGCGCGGAGGGGGCGTGTGCGGGCCCGGCGGCGGCTCCACCAGGGCGACGCGCAGCGGTCGGCCACGTCGGTCGTTGACCCCGCGGAGCTGGTGGGTGAGGCTGAGGCCAGCGGCTCCCCCGCCGATGATCGCCACGTCGTAGTCGGCCATGTTCCCAGCATGCACCGGGAGGCCGTCCGTGCCCGCTGTGAACACCCGCCACGGGAGAGTCCGTGAACACTACGACACACGCGATGAAGGACGGCGCGGTCACCGACGAGTTCGACCACGCCGCCGGGGCCTATGACCGGCTCGTGGCCGCCAACCCCGGATACCACGCCCACCTGCGGATCTCCGCGAGGCGGCTGGGGCTGCCCGGCGACGGATCGGGGCTGCGCCTGCTCGACCTCGGGTGCGGCACCGGGGCCTCCACCGCCGCCCTGCTGCACGCGCTGCCCCGTGCCCGGATCGCGGGCGTGGACGCCTCGGACGGCATGCTGGAGGCCGCCCGCGCCAAGCGCTGGCCCGCCTCGGTCTCCTTCCACCGGGCCCGGGCGGAGGAGCTCACCCCCGGGTGGGCGGCCGAGCACCTGGACGGACCCGTGGACGCGGTGTTCGGCGCCTACCTGATCCGCAACTGCCCCGACCCCGACGCCCTGCTGCGGGCCGTGCGCGCCCTGCTGCGGCCCGGCGGGCGCGTCGCCCTGCACGAGTACTCCGTGGCCGACTCGGCGCCGGCCCGGATGGTGTGGTCGGCGGTGTGCTGGGGGGTGGTGATCCCGGCGGGGCGGGTGCTGACCGGCCGCGCCGACCTGTTCCGGTACCTGTGGCGCAGCGTCCTGGAGTTCGACGGCCGGACCGCGCTGCTGGAGCGGATGCGCCGCGCGGGGTTCGCGCCGGTGGCCGACGCGCCGCTGCCGGGTTGGCAGTACGGGGTCACGCACACCTTCGTCGGCCAGCGGCCGACCGGCACCCGCGAGGACCCCGCCGATGGCCGCTGACGGTACCGGCCGTGCCGGCGGCGCGGGCCGCGCCGGAGGTACCGGCCGCGCGTCCCGGAACGGGAGCACCGCGCCGCCCGGGGGTGGCCGCGACCCCCTGGCCGAGGCCGTCGTGCCCGAGCCGCCCTCCGGTCCGCGTACGGCGTCCGTGCCCGGCGTCGCCGTGGTCGGCGGCGGCATCGCCGGTCTGGCCGCGGCCTGCGCGCTGGCCGAGCGGGATGTGGACGTGACGGTGTTCGAGCGCGAGCCCTCACTCGGGGGCCGCCTGCGCGGCTGGGCCACGACGCTCTCCGACGGCTCACCCGCGACCATGACCCGGGGCTTCCACGCGTTCTTCCGCCAGTACTACAACCTGCGCGCCCTGCTGCGCCGCGCGGACCCCGGGCTCGACCGCCTGGTCCCGCTCCCCGACTATCCGCTGGTGCACCGGGACGGCCCGCGCGACCGCTTCTCGGGGCTGCCCCCGACACCGCCGTGGAACGCCGCCGTCCTGGCGGCGACCAGCCCGAGCTTCCCGCCGCGCGACCTGGCCCGGGTCAACGTGCCCGCGGCGCTGCAGCTGCTCGACGTGGACGTGCCCGGCGTGTACGAGCGCCTGGACCACCTGAGCGCCCGGGACCTGCTGGACGCGGTGCGCTTCCCGCCCACGGCACGGCACCTGGCGTTCGAGGTGTTCACACGCAGCTTCTTCGCCGACCCGGGACGGCTGTCGGCGGCCGAGCTGGCGGTGATGTTCCACGTCTACTTCCTCGGCTCGTCCGAGGGGCTGGTGTTCGACGTGCCGCGCTCGCCGTTCCCCCAGGCGTTGTGGGACCCCCTGGAGCGCCACCTCGCCAGGCTCGGGGTGCGCTTTCGCACGGCCTGCCCGGTCGAGGCGGTCCACCCGGGACGGGAGCACCGGTTCTCGGTGCGCGGCCGGACGCCCGAGGGCGCGCCCTTCGAGGCCGGGGCCGACGCCGTGGTGCTCGCCGCCACCCCGGCCGGTACGCGCGACCTGGTGGCGGCCTCGCCGGGGCTGGGCGAGGCGGGACCGGGCGGCCGGGAGTGGCGCGGCCGGATGGCCCGGGTGGAGACGGCTCCCCCGTTCCTGGTGTCGCGCTACTGGCTGGACCGGCCCGTGCGTCCGCACCGACCCGCCTTCCTGGGCACGGCGGGCTACCCGACGCTGGACAACGTCAGCGTGCTGGAGCGCTACGAGGACGAGGCCCGCGAGTGGGCGCGGCGCACCGGCGGCTCCGTGGTCGAGCTGCACGCCTACGCGCTGGAGGAGGGGTGCGACCCCGGGACCGAGCGGCGCAGGCTGTGGGAGCAGGCGCGGGCCGTCTACCCGGAACTCGCGCGGGCCCGGGCGGTGGACTCCCGGCACGAGATGCGCGCGGACTGCCCGCTGTTCGCCCCCGGAGGCCACCGCGACCGCTGCGGGGTGGCCACCCCCGACCCGTTCGTGGCGGTGGCGGGCGACCACGTGCGCACGGACCTGCCCGTGGCGCTCATGGAACGCGCGGCCACCAGCGGCCTGCTCGCCGCCAACGCGCTGCTGTCGCGCTGGGGAAGGCCGGGACACACGGTGTGGACCGTGCCCCGGCGGGGCAGGTCGACCCCGCTGCGGGCACTCGCCCGCTGGGCCCGCCGCCCGCGCTGGTGAGTTGACCGGATACGTCGCCGGTGCGGCTGGAGTGCTCCATCCCGGGGTGACCCTGTACCTGGAGCGAGTCTGGGCGCCGAAACCCGCTCCAGGTACGAGATCACGCCGGACAGGACCGATCCGGTGAACCTTCCCGGCCACAGCACCAGGCATACCGTTCGGCTCGTTCTGGGCTCGCGCCCCAGGCCGCCTCCCGCCGTGCCGACGACGCCCGCGAAGCACGACCAGGCTGAGCCGCGCGCCGCGTCTCGCGCGGGAGGGTCGGGCCGCCGTGCGAGGCGGCGCACAGGGGGGCGCGGGTCGACCGCCGGAAGCGGGGCCGTCCCGGGGTTCCCGGCCACCGGGGCCGAAAGCCGCGCCGACCGTGTCAGCCGGGCCAGCGGCCGGTGCTCCTCAGCAGGTACCGGCGTTCGGCGTAGGCCAGGTCGTCCCTCCACAGGCGCCGGACGGCCATCCGCATGGCGGGGCGCACCACCGCCCCGGCCACCCTCCTGGCGATCGCGAACCCGGTCCGCTCCGAACTCGCCACCGTGGCCTCGACGACCGCCGTGCGCGGCACCCCGCGCCCGTCCACGCCCAGCGGGGTGGCGTGCGTCTCCACCACGCTGCCCGTCCCCTCGCCCTCGATGATGCGCATGACCACGGTGCGCGGCTCGGGGCAGTGGAACTCCGCGCGTACCGGCACGCCCCACCGGCCCGCCACGCGGAAACCCACGTCCACCACCATCCGGTCCGGGTCCGGGTCGGCTCCCCGTGGCACCTCGGTCACCTTCAGCCCCACGAACGAGTAGGGGTGGAACCACGAGCCGTGCCAGGGGTCGAGCCGGTTGGCCACCACGTCCTCCGGCTCGCACCGCCCGGCCATGCTCTCCACCGCGGCCAGGCTCCCGCCGGGATCGGGGCGCTCGGGCACCACCGGCGCGTCCAGGGGCTCCTCGCCGCCCGCGTGGTCCAGGCGCACCCACACCAACAAGCCGTCGTCGTGGACCGGATAGGGGTCCCACCCGGGGAACCCGTCCCCGTCCAGCGACAGCCCGTGCCACCGGCACACCAGCCGTCCGGAGTCCACCGCCCCCCGGCACAGCGGGGCGCCCAGGTGGGGACAGGCGCCCGGCCCCGCGTGCGCGGTCCCGTCCGGGGTGCGCCAGGCCACCAGTTCGGTCCCCGCCACGACACGTCCGAAGGGCCGGTCCGCGCGCACCTCGGTGCTCGCGGCCAGCACGAACCAGTTCCCGGAGGGACGGGCGAGGGCGCGTTTGAGCGCCGCCCCGATGACGGCGGGCGACCCCTCCCTCCAGGTGGGTTCCTGGGCCTTCCACGTGGTGGGGGGCATGCGGCGCAGGGGCAGTCGCCGCGGCCGGGGATCGGGCAGTGTCACGGAGTCCTCCAGATACGTCGGGCCGTGGGACCTGAAGCCGGGGCCGGGTCCCCCGGGACCGGATCCGTCCGGGGCCGGTCGGGACCGACGGGACCGGCCGGGCCGGGGGCCGCGCCCTCAGCCGGTCCGGGGTCTCGGCACCCGGCCCCGCAGCGACCGGGCCAGCAGCGAGCGCGCGAGGGCGGGCACGGCCGCTGCCGCCTTGCGGGTGTCCGAGACGCGGTGCCGGATGCTCCACACGTCGTAGTCGGCCGCGCGCACCTCGTCCAGGATCGCGCGGTAGAGCCGGAAGGCGGTGGCGACACACGGGCGCGCCACCGGCGAGAGCATGGCGATGCCCGGCTCGGCCCGCCGGTAGAAGCCCTGGTTGGCCTCCACCAGGTCCGCCAGTGCGTCGCGCACGCGCGGATGGGGCTCCCGGGCCCGTTCGCACTGCTCCAGCAGCTCCCGGTCCACACCGTGCGCCGCCAACACGTCCCGGGGCAGGTAGACGCGGCCGCGCCGCAGGTCCTCGGCCACGTCCCGCAGGAAGTTGGTGAGCTGGAAGGCCTCGCCCAGCGCGGCGGCGTGCGGGGCCGCCTCCTCCCTCGGGACCACGGTCCCCAGGACCGGCAGGACCTGCAGGCCGATCACCGCCGCCGAGCCGTACATGTACTCGCGCAGGTGGTCCAGGTCGCGGTAGCCGGTGACGTCCAGGTCCATGCGCATGGAGGCCATGAAGGCGGTGAAGTAGGCGTGCGGCAGCCCGTACCGGTCCACCGTGTGCGCCAGGGCGCTGAGCACGGGCGCGTTCCCGGCGTCCCTTGCCCGCCCGCCGGCCAGCACCCGGGCGAGGTCGGCGTCGATGCCGTCCAGACGCGCGGCCTGCTTCTCCGGGGTGGTGCCGGGCGGCGGCTCGTCCACGATGTCGTCCACCCACCGGGCGAACCCGTACAGCGCGTGCACCCCGGGCCGGCGCTCGGGAGGCAGCACCCGCGTGGCCGTGTAGTACGTGCGCCCGTGGCGGGCGTGCAGGGTCCGGCACCTGAGGTAGGCCTCCCGCAGCGGCCGCCCGGTGATCCCGGCGGCGTCCAGTTCCGCGGTCCCCGCGCTCATCGACGCCCTCCCGTCCGTCGGACCACCTTGGCGGCGGCGAGCTTGCCCGAGATCAGCACGGTCGGCAGGCCGACCCCCGGCGTGGTCCCGCACCCGGCCAGGACGGCGTTGGAGGTTCCGGGGACGGTGTTGCGGGGACGGAAGGGCCCGGTCTGCGCGAAGGTGTGCGCCAGCGAGAACGGCGTGCCGTGGGCGAGCCCCTGCCGCGCCCAGTCCGCCGGGGTGACCAGGTGCTCGGTGCGTACGGAGGCGTCCAGTCCGTCCAGGCCCCGCTGTTCCAGCACCCCGACCAGGTGGTCCCGGTAGCGGGGCCCCTCACGGTCCCAGTCGATGCCGCCCGCGGCCAGGTTGGGCGCCGGGGCGAGCACGTACAGCAGGTGGCGGCCCTCGGGGGCGAGGCCGGGGTCGGTGCGGGTGGGTTGGGTGACCAGCAGGGAGGGGTCGCTCATGGTGCGGCCCTGGCGGATGATCTCGGTGAAGGTGCGCTTCCAGGCGCCGCCGAAGGAGATGGTGTGGTGGCCCAGCCGCTCCCAGGTGCGGTCGGTGCCCAGGTGCAGGACGACCGCCGAGGGCGAGTAGCGCGCGGCCACGGGGCGCCGGGGCGTGTGGCCGAGCAGCCTGTGGGCGGCGGGCAGGTCGGTGGTGAGCACCACCTGGTCGCAGGCCAGGCGGTCCCCCTCCTCGGTGACGACGGCGGTGACCCGCGTACCGGCGCGTTCGAGCCGGGCGACCGCGTCACCGTAGCGCACGGTCCCCCCGGCCTTGACGACCGCGCCCGCCAGGGCCTCGCCCAGTGCCCGCATCCCGCCCCGGGGGAAGTACACGCCCGCGACGGTGTCCATGTAGGCGATGACGGCGTAGGCGGCGAGCGCGCTCTCCGGCGCCACCCCCGCGTACAGCGACTGGAAGGAGAAGACGCGGCGCAGCCGTTCGTCCCGCACGTGGCGGCCCACGGCCGGGGCCAGTCTGCCGAAGCCCCCCATCGCGGCGAGCCGGAGGAGGTCGGGGCGGACCAGGTCCAGCGGCGAGTCGAACTGTGCGTCGATGAAGGAGCGCATCTCCACCCGGTACAGCCGGGTGAGCCAGTCCCGCAGCCGCAGGTAGCCGTCGGCCTCGCGCTGTCCGGCCACCCGGGCGACCTCGGCGGCCATCGCCTCGCGCTCGGTGTACACGTCGATCGAGGAGCCGTCGGCGAAGGAGGCCCGGTAGGCGGGGCTCAGCGGCACCAGGTCGAGGCGGTCGGCCACGGTCTCGCCGACCGCGCCCAGGGCCTCGTCGAGGAGTTCGGGCATGGTGAGCACGGTGGGGCCGGTGTCGATCTGGAAGCCGTCCAGGTCGAGCCGCCCCGCGCGACCGCCCGGATACGGTTCGCGCTCGACCACGGTGACCTCCCGTCCGGCGCCCAGCAGGTGCAGTGCGCAGGCCAGTCCGGACAGCCCGGCGCCCACGACCACCACGGGGTCGCGCCCGCGCGGCCCCGGGCGCGACCCGGTCGGGGCCGTTCGCGGTTCGCGGCTCTCGGGGCCGGGCTCCCCTGGAGCGGGCTTCTCAGGACCGGGCCTCTCGGGATCGGGCACGGCGGTACTCCTCTCCGGTCGGGCGGGCGCCTTCCCCGCACTGTGGTCACGCACGGCGGGTCACGGGGGGTCCGCCGTCAGTGCGGCCAGAGCGCGCAGCCCCTCCAGCGCGGTTCCGGGCGCGTCGAGCCCCTCCAGTCGGGCCTCGCCCCGTGCGGCGAGTTCCCGGCACCTGCGCCGGACCAGGTCGCGGGCGCCGACACGGTCCAGCGCGTCGGCCACCTCGGCGGGGTCCGCGTCCGCGCCGGGGGCGCCGACCAGATCGAGCAGCCGCAGTGCGGCGGTGTCCCCGCGCTCCCGGGCCAGGCGGATGCCGGCCACGAGCAGCAGGGTGCACTTGCCCTCGCGGATGTCCTCGCCCACCGGTTTGCCGGTCCGGTCGCTGTCCCCGTACACGCCGAGGAGGTCGTCGCGCAGCTGGAAGGCCGTGCCGACGTCCCTGCCGTACCCGCGCAGCGCGTCCACCGTCCCCGGGCCGGCCCCGGCCATCGCCGCACCCAGGTGCAGGGGGCGCTCGACGCTGTACGAGGCGGTCTTGAGCAGGTCCACGCGCAGGGCCGCCTCCTCCGATCGCTCCCGGCGTGCCTGGGTGCGCACGTCGAGGAACTGCCCGGCCATGATCTCGGTGCGCAGCTTCCGCCACACGGCCCTGGCCCGCTCGGGTTCGGGGACGCCCGGCAGGGCCTCGCCCAGCATGTCGTCGGCCCACACCAGGGCCAGGTCCCCCACGAGCACGGCCAGTGCCTCGCCGTAGCGGCGGGGCTCTCCGGCGAGACCGTCCCGCAGGTGCTCGCCGATGTGGTCGGCGTGCACCGAGGGGCGGCCCCTGCGGGTCGGGGAGCCGTCCATCACGTCGTCGTGGACGAGCGCACAGGTCTGGATGAGCTCCAGTGCGGCACAGGCCTGGAGGGCGGATCGCGCCGCGTCCCCGCAGGAGGCACCCCCGCCCGTGGTCCATCCCCACCACGCCAGCCGGGACCGCATCCGCTTGCCCCCCTCGAGGGTGAAGCGGACGGTCGTCCCGGCCAGCTCCCCGCCGAACTCTCCGTCGACGCGCTCGGCCTCGCCGAGCCTGCGGTCGAGGTAGCGCCGCAGCGCGTCGTCCAGGGCGGCGCGGTCGTCCCCGGCCGCGCCGTCTCCGTGGTCGGTGTGTCTGTGGGTGTTCAGGATGGGATTGACGGTGTCCTCCCCGGGACGGTCCCGGACCCCGCGCACGGAAGGCGCGGATTCCACGAATCTTGGTAGGCGCACCACTTCCCCCCTCGCCGAGGACGAATCCCCTCCCCTCACGGGGGCGCTCCTCCTCCGGGAGGGGCTCCGCGGGCCGCGGCGCCCTAGACTTCCAGGGGCGGCCGGAAGTACCGGTCGCGCGAGTGCGAGAGAGGGACCATGGACACCGCGTCGACCGCGTCCTCTCCACCCGGCTCCGGAGAGCCCCGCCCGGCGGAGGCGGAGACCAGGTCGCGCGCCGAACTCTACGACGCTCTCCAGGTCGACGGGCAGCGACTCGCCGTACGCCTCATCCGCTTGCTGCACCGGATGGCCGAGCGCTCGGGGATGAACCCGACCGACTTCCAGTGCTTCACGCTGCTGCGCGTGAGCGGCTCCCTGACGCCCGGGGAGATCGCCGACAACCTGTGCCTGTCCACCGGTTCGGTGACCGGTGTGGTCGACCGCCTGGAGGCGCACGGCCTGGTCGAGCGGGCCCGCCACCCCCAGGACCGGCGCAAGGTGACCGTCCGGCTGACGGAGGACGCCGAGCGCATGGGCGGCGCCGGAGCGCTGGGGGTGGGCGAGGCGATGACCGCCGCGCACTCCGGCTACTCGGTGGAGGAGCTGGCCACGATCGCGGACTGGCTGGACAGGATCGGCGGCACCCTCGACCGGCTGTCCGGGGAACCGGACTAGGACGGAACACCGCGCGCGGTCCCTCGCCGCACGGACGCCCGTGGAGCGCGCTCCCGCGGACACCCGTGCCGGGACATGCCGCGTGCACGCGCGCCCCAACGGTTTCGTCCTCCCTTATGGCACCGCATGGCCCGATGTGACCGAACAAGGCCTATGGCCCCCCAAAGCACACTTCGTCTCTCGTAGGCCAACACTCCGCAGTTGTGCGGTTGCTTCACGACATGGCGCTCAGCCCCTACCATCCCACGGGACATGTCCATGGGCCGGACCCGGTCCGGCCCGTCCCCGCCATCCCCACACCGGGGGCCCGACCCTTCCGGGGCTGGGAAGGAGCCACCATCTCATCCCTACGCGAGTACATCCGAGAACACACCAACCCCACGGTCTTTGGCGTGTCCGGGATCGTGGTCATCGCCTTCGTCGTCCTCGGCATCGTCGCCACCGAACCGATGCTGGAGGCGGCCACCACCGCCCGTGACTGGATCGGCGAGAAGCTGGGCTGGATCTACGTCCTGTCCACGACCTTCTTCCTCGGCCTGGCGATCTTCCTGATGCTCAGCCGGTTCGGCAGGGTCCGCCTGGGCCCGGACGACTCCCGGCCCGAGTTCGGAACGCTGGCCTGGTTCGCCATGCTCTTCACCACCGGCATGGGCATCGGCCTGGTGTTCTGGGGAGTCTCGGAGCCCATCCACCACCTGACCTGGCCGCGCACGGCCGAGTTCCTCCCCGCGGAGGGGGATCCGCCCCTGGCCGAGGCGGCGACCGAGGCCCTGGCGCTGAGCTACTTCCACTGGAGCTTCCACCCCTGGGCGATCTACATCGCGCTCGGCCTGTCACTGGGCTACTTCGCCTTCCGCAAGGGCCTGCCCCTTCGTCCGGCCTCCGCGCTCCACCCCCTGCTCGGCGACCGCGTCTTCGGCTGGCCCGGGCACATCGTGGACATCCTCGCCGTCTTCGGCACGCTGTTCGGCCTGGCCACCTCACTGGGCCTGGGCACCCTCCAGATCAACGGCGGGCTCAACCACGTCTTCGGCATCCCGGTCAACTCCACCGTGCAGGCGATCATCATCATCCTGATCACCTCGGTCGCGCTCGTCAGCGTGCTCTCGGGCATCGACAAGGGCATCCGTCGCCTGTCGATGATCAACCTGTGGCTGGCGTTCCTGCTGCTGATCGTGGTCTTCGCCGTGGGTCCCAAGATCTGGATCGCCAGCATCATGACCACGGGCGCCGGCGAGTACCTCAGCAACATCGTCGAGTGGAGCCTGGCCTTCCCCAGCCCGCTCATCGACCAGCAGGCCGCCGCCTGGACCACCGCGTGGCCCGTCTTCTACTGGGGCTGGTGGATCTCCTGGGCGCCCTTCGTCGGCATCTTCCTCGCCCGGATCTCCTACGGCCGCACCATCCGCGAGTTCGTCATCGGCGCCCTGTTCGCACCGGTCGCGGTGTCCATCCTGTGGTTCGGGACCTTCGGCGGCTCCGGCCTGTACTACGAGCTGTTCGGGAACGCGGGCCTGAGCGGGCTGAGCGAGGAGGCCCGCTCCTTCCGGCTCCTGGAGCTGCTGCCGGTGCCCTCGCTCGTGGGCGACATCATCGCCGTCCTGCTGATCATCGTGGTGGCGGTCTTCTTCATCACCTCCTCCGACTCCGGCTCCCTCGTGGTGGACACGCTCACCAGCGGCGGAAGCATCCACCCGTACAAGGCCCCGCGCGCCTTCTGGGCCATCAGCGAGGGCGCCATCACCCTGGTCCTGCTGGTGCTGGGCGGCGAGAACGCGCTCTCGGCGCTCCAAGCGGCGTCGGTGGTCACCGGCCTGCCCTTCGCCATCATCCTGCTGCTCATGGTGTGGGGCCTGGTCAAGGCGCTGTCGAACGAACCCGCGCCGGGAGGCCCGAGGGAGCAGCGCGCAGAGGACCGCCAGCCCTCCGGTCCGGCGCCGACGAAGCAGCCGCGCGGGTAGGTACGGACAGCACGAAGAAAGGAGGCCGCCGTGGCGCCCAAGCGATTCCACAACCCCTTCCACGGTGTGGTCGACATGATCACCGAGATGAACCGCATCTCCGACAGCATGTCCTCGATGGAGACCGGTCAGGCCGGGGAGCGCGAACGCGGGCACGCCGACGCGTGGAGCCCGCCCACCGACATCCTCGCCCGGGGCAACGACCTGGTCATCCGCTGCGAGGTGCCGGGGGTGCAGGAGCAGGACGTGTCCGTGAGCCTCAACAACGGGATCCTCACCATCAGCGGTGAGCGCCAACGGGACTCCGACGACGTCGTCTACTACTCCTCGGAGCGGTTCATGGGCACGTTCCGCCGGGAGATCAGCCTCCCGGAGGCCGTGGACGAAAACGACATCGAGGCCAGTTACGGCGAGGGACTGCTGGAGGTGGTGGTACACGGCGCCGCCAACTCGCGCGGTCCCCGGCGCATCACCATCCGAAAGCGGTCGCAGAACAGGTCCTGACCGCCCGGCGAGGCGGCCGGCGGCTCCACGGCCGCTCGTCCGCGGTGCCGACGGGGTCCCCCGGGAGTGTTCCCGGGGGACCCCGCCGTGTGCGGAGACCGGCACCCGAAGGCCGGGAACCGAACGGCGCCCCGGACCGACCCGTAGGGGGAACGGCCGCGAGAACGCGGCCCGCACCCCACGGAGAGAACATGGACCGCGCACGCACCGTCCGTACCGCCTGGGCCGCCGCCCTGCTCTGCCTCGGCCTCACCGCCTGCGGGGGGACCGGGTCCGGGCAGGAGGGCGCCGCCCCGGCGGACCAGGAGGCCGGCGCCGCGGCGACCGCCGCGGACTCCTTCTCGGTGACCGACCCCTGGATCAAGGCCGCCACCGCCGAGGAGGGGATGACCGGCGTCTTCGGGGAGCTGGTCAACGGCTCCGGCGAGGAGGTCACCCTCGTCTCCGCGGGCTACGACGCCGCCGGAGCGGTCGAGCTGCACGAGTCCTCCACCGAGGGGGTCGACTCCACCATGCGCGAGAAGGAGGGCGGCTTCACCATCCCCGCCGGAGGCAGCCACCTGCTGGAGCCCGGCGCCGACCACATCATGCTCATGGACCTGGCCGAGGACCTCGAACCGGGTGCCGAGGCGAACGTCACCGTGGAGTTCTCCGACGGTTCCACGGCCGAGTTCACCGCGGCCGTCAAGGACTACGCCGGGGCCGACGAGGAGTACGAGGGCGAGGAGCAGGAGGAGTCCCGGAGCGGGGGCCACGAGGGGCACGAGGACCACTGATGGGTGACGGCAAGGCACAGTTCAGCCGCCGGGGCCTGCTCCTCGGCGGCGCCGCCGCCGGAGCCGGTGCCGCCGGAGGCGCGCTCGCCCACCGGTGGGCCGCGGAACCGGCGCCGGCCCCCGAGGCCCGCGCCCTCAACGGCACGCTGACCGTACCGTTCCACGGCGCCCATCAGGCGGGGGTGGAGACGCCGCCGCAGGCGCACGGCATCTTCGTCGCCCTGGACCTGGAACCGCGGACCGGCGCCGACGGGGTGCGCCGGCTCATGCGGCTGCTCAGCGACGACGCGGCGCGCATGTCCCGGGGCGAACCCGCCCTGGCCGACACCGAGCCCGAACTCGCCGAGGTCCCGGCCCGGCTCACCACCACGTTCGGGTTCGGCAGGGGGCTGGTGGAGCGGGTGGACACCGCCGCCGTACCGGACTGGCTGAGGCCGCTGCCGGACTTCGGCCACGACCGGCTCGACCCGGCCTGGGGCGAGGCGGACCTGCTGCTCCAGGTGTGCGCGGACGATCCCGTCACGGTCTCCCACGCGGTGCGGATGATGCTCAAGGACGCGCGGTCCTTCGCGCGGGTGCGGTGGGTGCAGACCGGCTTCCGCCGTGCCCACGGGTCCCGGCCCGGGGGCACCACCATGCGCAACCTGATGGGGCAGGTGGACGGCACCGTCAACCCGGCGCCGGGCACCGAGGACTTCGACCGGCTGGTGTGGGGCGGCGGCGGACCGGGGTGGCCGGAGGGTGGCACGAGCCTGGTGCTGCGCCGGATCACCACCCACCTGGACACCTGGGACGAGCTGGACCGGCCCGCGCGGGAGGCGGTCATCGGCCGCCGCATGGACAACGGCGCGCCGCTGACCGGCACCGAGGAGCACGACGAGGCGGACCTGGAGGCCACGGACGACTCCGGCCTGGCCGTCATCGCCGACTTCGCCCACATACGCCGGGCCCGCACCGGCGACCCGGACCAGCGGATCTTCCGCCGCGGCTACAACTACGACCACCGGGACTCCGGCGGCCAGGACGCGGGGCTGCTGTTCGCCTCCTACCAGGCCGATCCGCTGCGCCAGTTCGTCCCCGTCCAGAAGCGCCTGGACGAGTTGGACCTGCTCGACGAGTGGGTGACCGCCGTGGGGTCGGCGGTGTTCGCCGTCCCGCCGGGCTGCGGGGAGGAAGGGTACGTGGGCCAGTCCCTGTTCGAGGGCTGAAGGCCCCGCCCGCGCACCGTCGCCGGCGGGGGAGCCGTCGTCGGCCTCCGACGGGCCCCGGACACGGGACGGGACGAGCGGGTGCGACGATGAACCCATGACGGAGCGGCCACCCCTGCGCGCGGCCCGCACCGGGGTGTTCACCTCGGTGTGCACCGCCGTGTCCGTGGGCGGCCACACCCTGACCTCGGACCACGGCGTTCCGCTCGGCGGCCTGCTCGTGGGCGCCGCCCTGGTCTACGCCTTCTCCTGGGCCGGGACCGGCCGCGAACGCGGGCTCGGCGCCATCGCCGGGTGGATGGCGTGGGGCCAGCTGGCCCTGCACCTGGTGTTCTCCACGGCCCAGTCGGCGGGCGCCCACGTCGCCCACGCGGCCGCACCCGCCGCCGTGGAGGCCGCCTCGGGCGGCGCCGACATGCTCGCCGCCCACGTGGTGGCGGGAGCCGTGTGCGCCTGGTGGCTCCGCCAGGGCGAGGCGGCGCTCTTCTCCCACCTGCGCCTGACCGCCGCCGCGCTGCTGCCCGTCCTGGTACTCGCGGTACCGCGCCTGACGCCCGTACGGGCGCCGTCGGCCCCGTTCCCGGATCGGGACGCACCCGCGCCCGTCATGCCCTACCTGCGGCACAGCCTGGTCCTGAGGGGCCCGCCCGCGCTCCGGGACGTGTTCTCCGCGTCATCTCGGGCTCGCGTCCGCCAGGCTGCCTCCCGCCGCGCCTTCGCGCTCGTGAAGCACGACCAGGCCGGACTCCGCACCTCGTAGAGGGCCGGGCCCCCGCTGTGCGGTCCCGCCGATCCTACGAGGCGGTGCGCGGCGGGAGCGAGGCCCGCTCGCCGACCCGAAAGCCTGCTGAGGGCACTCCCCCGGCGTGCCCTGTCCGCGCCGTGCCGCGGCCCCGCCGCGCCACACGCGGCTTCCCCGCACGCGCGGTCCCCGCGTGCCCGTGTCCGGCCTCCCTACGCGTGGCCGGTCCCGCACGCCTTCCGCCACCGCGCGCACCACCCCGCCCGGGGCCGTCCGCCGCCGGGCCGGTCGTGCGCGCCCGGAACCCGGAGCACCGATGCCCACCGACACCATGTCCCAGGAACAGCGCCCGCTGCGGGCGCGACACCCCTCCCCACGTCCCACGCGCCGCCCGCGGACCGACCGACCCGCGGGCGGGCCCCCGAACACCGCACCGGCCCAGGAGGAGGAGTCCCCCTCCCCCGAGGAACACGGCCGCGAGCACGACCGCGAACTCGACCGGCTGGCGCTCGCCGCGCGCAGGGGCTCGGACACCGCGCTGGAGGCGTTCGTCCGGCGCACCCGTCCCGGCGTCACCCGCTACATCGCCCGCAGGGTCCACTCCGACCGGGTCGAGGAACTCACCCAGGAGACCTACCTGCGGGCGCTGCACGGCCTGCCGCGGTTCGCCGGACGCGCCCCGGCGCGGGCCTGGCTGCTGGCCATCGCCCGCAACACCGTCGTCGACCGCTACCGCGGCGACGCCGCACGCCCCGACTGCGTGCGCCCGACCGACTGGGACCTGCTGCCCGAGCGGTCGGCCCGGTTCGACGAGTACGTCGTCCTGCGCGCCCTGCTGGAGGGGCTCCCTGCCGAGCGGCGGCAGGCGTTCGTCCTCACCCAGGTCGAGGGCCTGACCTACGCCGAGGCCGCCCGGTCGGCGGGCGTGCCCGTGGGCACGATCCGCTCGCGGGTCGCCCGTGCCCGCGGCGAGCTGCTGCGCGGGTTCACCGCCTGAGGACGGCGTGGCGGCGAGGGCGCGCGACGCCGACGCCCCGGGCCCCGGCCGTGTGAACGGCGGGGCCCGGGGCGTCCGGAAGAGCGGGAGGACCGGCGGGGCCGGTCCCTAGAAGGTCCGGTCGGCCTCGTAGGGACCGATCACGGCCAGCGCGCGGGGCTTCACCAGCAGGTCGGCGGCCACCTCGGCCACCTCCGCCCCGGTCACGGCCTCGACCAGCGCCAGGTCCTCGTCGATCGAGAAGTGGCGGGGACGGTTCAGCTCGTGCGAGAGCAGCCGCCCCATCCGCGCGTTGGTGCCCTCGGTGCCCAGCACCAGCGACCCCTGGATCTGGCCCTTGGCGCGCCGCAGCTCCTCGTCGGTGAGCCCCGAGGCGGCCACCTTCGCCAGCTCCTCGCGGCACACACCGATGACCTCGTCGGCCTTCTCCGGCAGGCAGCCGGCGTAGATCTGGAAGATTCCGGTGTCGGCGTAGCTGGTGTGGTAGGCGTGCACGGCGTAGGCCAGGCCGCGCTTCTCGCGCACCTCCTGGAACAACCGGGACGACATACCGCCGCCCAGGGCGGCGCTGAGCAGCCGCAGCGCGTTCCAGCGCGGATCGTTGCGGGTCAGGCCCTCCGAGCCGAGGATGATGTGCGCCTGCTCGGTCTCGCGCGACTCCACCACCGTGCCCCCGTGGGTGGCCGCCGGGGAGCCGCCCGCGCGGGGAGGCACCGGGCGGGCGTCGCCGGCGGCGGCCAGCTGCTCGGCGAAGACCTCCCGGACCTGCTCCACCACACGGTCGTGGTCCAGGCTGCCCGCGGCGGTCACGATCAGCCCGCCGGGCACGTAGGCGTCGCGGTACTGCTCGGCGATCCGGTCCCGGGACAGCGCCCGGATGGTGTCGTTGGTGCCCAGGATCGGGCGCCCCAGGGGCGAGTCGCCGAAGAAGTGCGCCGCGAAGACGTCGTCCACCAGGTCGGCGGGCTCGTCCTCGTACATGGCGATCTCCTCCAGGATCACGCCCCGCTCGGTCTCCACCTCGCCCTCGTCGAGCACCGATTCGGCCACCATGTCACCCACCACGTCGATGGCCAGCGGCAGGTCCCGGTCGAGCACCTTGGCGTAGTAGCAGGTGTGCTCCTTGGTGGTGTAGGCGTTGTGGTCCGCCCCCACACCGTCCAGCAGGGCGGAGATCTCCAGGGCCGAGCGGGTCTTGGTCCCCTTGAACAGCAGGTGCTCCAGGAAGTGCGCCGACCCCGCGTGCGCGGAGTCCTCGTCGCGGGACCCCGTGGTCGCCGAGATGCCGAACGCGGCGGACCGCCCCCCGGGGACGGCCTCGGTGACCACGCGCAACCCGCCGGGCAGCACCGTGCGGCGCACCAGGCCGGAGCCGCCGTCCGGCTCCAGCAGCGTCACGGTCGTACCCGGCTCCTGCTCGGCGGCGATGGGGACAGAGCTCATAGAACCTTCTTCTTCGTCGGAGGTCGGCGGCCGGCCCACCCGGCGGGCCCGGCCGAGGATACGCGGTGGGGGCGGCCGCACCCCACGGTGCGACCGCCCCCTTCAGGCGTCAGTCAGGATCAGGTGTTCTCCGAACGCGCCGAGCTGCGGCGGCGACGGCGACGCGGGGCGTCCCCGTTGCGCTCGGCCTTCTCCCCGCCGTTGCCGTCCTCGTCCTGGGAGTCCCCGTCCTCGGCCGGGGCCGGGGCGGGAGCGGACTCGGCCTCCACGACCTCGACCGGGACCAGCGACAGCTTGCCGCGGTCGTCGATCTCGCGGATCTCGACCTGGATCTTCTCGCCGATGCTGATCACGTCGTCGAGGTTCTCGATCCGCTTGCCGCCGTGCAGCTTGCGGATCTGCGAGATGTGCAGCAGGCCGTCCTTGCCGGGCAGCAGCGACACGAACGCGCCGAACGTGGTCGTCTTGACGACGGTGCCCAGGTAGCGGTCGCCGACCTCGGGCATCGTCGGGTTCGCGATCTGGTTGATCGTGTCCCGCGCGGCCTCGGCCGAGGGGCCGTCGGTGGCACCGATGTAGATGGTGCCGTCGTCCTCGATCGTGATCTCGGCGCCGGTGTCGTCCTGGATCGAGTTGATCATCTTGCCCTTGGGGCCGATGACCTCGCCGATCTTCTCGGTCGGGACCTTGACGGTCAGGATGCGCGGAGCGTACGGGCTCATCTCGGCCGGACGCTCGATCGCCTCCTTCATGACGTCGAGGATGGCCAGGCGGGCTCCGCGGGCCTGCTGGAGCGCGAGCGCCAGCTGCTCGGCGGGGATGCCGTCGAGCTTGGTGTCCAGCTGCAGGGCCGTGATGAGGTCACGGGTACCGGCGACCTTGAAGTCCATGTCGCCGAACGCGTCCTCGGCACCGAGGATGTCGGTCAGCGTGACGAACTTGTCGCCCTCGCTGATCAGGCCCATGGCGATACCCGACACCATCTCCTTCAGGGGCACGCCGGCCGCCATCAGGGACATGGTGGAGGCGCAGACCGAGCCCATCGAGGTGGAGCCGTTGGAGCCCAGCGCCTCGGAGACCTGCCGGATCGCGTAGGGGAACTCCTCGCGGGAGGGCAGGACCGGGAGCAGGGCGCGCTCGGCGAGGGCGCCGTGCCCGATCTCGCGCCGCTTGGGCGAGCCCACCCGGCCGGTCTCGCCGGTGGAGTAGGGCGGGAAGTTGTAGTTGTGCATGTAGCGCTTGGTCTTGTCCGGGTTGAGCGTGTCAACCATCTGCTCCATGCGCAGCATGTTGAGCGTGGTGACGCCCAGGATCTGGGTCTCACCGCGCTCGAAGAGGGCCGAGCCGTGCACCCGCGGCAGCACGCCGACCTCGGCGCTGAGCTGGCGGATGTCCTTGGGGCCGCGGCCGTCGATGCGGACCTGCTCGCGCAGCACGCGCTCACGCATGAGCTGCTTGCTCAGGGAGCGGAAGGCGGCGCCGACCTCCTTCTCACGGCCCTCGAAGTCCTCGGCGAGCCTCTCGCCCACCGCGGCCTTGACGCGGTCCAGCTCGGCCTCGCGGTCCTGCTTGTCGGCGATGGTGAGCGCCTTGGACAGCTCCTCGCGGACGGCGCCCTCCACGGCGGCGTACACGTCGTCCTCGTAGTCGAGGAAGATCGGGAACTCGGCCTGCTCGCGGCTGGCCTGGTCGGCGACGGCCTGCTGGGCCTTGCACAGGACCTTGATGAAGGGCTTGGCGGCTTCCAGGCCCTCGGCGACGGTCTGCTCGTTGGGGCCGACGGCGCCCTCGGAGACCAGCTTGAGGGTCGAGGGCGTGGACTCGGCCTCCACCATCATGATGGCGACGTCGCCGTCCTCCAGGACGCGGCCGGCGACCACCATGTCGAAGGTGGCCCTGCCCAGCTCGGCGTGGGTCGGGAAGCCCACCCACTGGCCGTCGATGAGGGCGACGCGCACGCCGCCGATCGGACCGGAGAAGGGGATCCCGGAGATCTGCGTGGACATCGAGGCCGCGTTGATGGCGACGACGTCGTACAGGTGCTCGGGGTGCAGGGCCAGGATCGTCTCGACGATCTGGATCTCGTTGCGCAGGCCCTTCCTGAACGACGGGCGCAGCGGCCGGTCGATCAGGCGGCAGGTGAGGATGGCGTCCTCGGAGGGACGGCCCTCACGCCGGAAGAAGGAGCCGGGGATGCGGCCCGCGGCGTACATGCGCTCCTCGACGTCCACCGTCAGGGGGAAGAAGTCGAGGTTCTCCTTGGGGCGCTTCGAGGCGGTGGTGGCGGACAGCACGACGGTCTCGTCGTCCAGGTACACCGTGGCCGATCCGGCGGCCTGGCGGGCCAGGCGACCGGTCTCGAAGCGGATGGTGCGGGAGCCGAAGGAGCCGTTGTCGATGACGGCTTCGGCCGAGTACACGCCCTCCATGGGCGACCTCCTACTAACACGTGTTCGCGTTCGACGCGCCGGACACGGTGTGCCCTGTGCGCGTTGATGGTTCGTCTTCCCGCGTCCGTGCCCCGGAGTTGATGACGGCCGGTCATCGATCGAAGCCCACGGCATGCCCTGGAGGGGATGTCCGGAGGCCACTACCGAGGACCGGCCTCGACTCTGCGGCCGAGGGAGAGGCGCGGGTGGTTCTCTGTGGAATTGTGCACGGACGGCGGGTGTGACCCCCGTCGCGTTACACCTTACTAACAAAGCGGGAGCGGCCGAAGCCACTCCCGCCGGTCGGCCTCAGCGGCGCAGACCCAGGCGCTCGATCAGCGAGCGGTACCGGGTGATGTCCTGCTTGGCGACGTACTTGAGCAGACGGCGGCGGCGACCGACCATCAGAAGCAGGCCACGACGGCTGTGGTGGTCGTGCTTGTGGTCCTTGAGGTGCTCGGTCAGCTCGATGATGCGGTGCGTGAGCAGCGCGACCTGGACCTCGGGGGAGCCGGTGTCACCTTCCTTGGTGCCGTACTCCGCGATGATCTTCTCTTTGGTGGCGGTGTCGATCGACACAACGCTCCTTCTCTAGAAAGTCGGTACGCAGGGCGAACCCGGTTCACGACCGGGATCAGACGCGGCGACCGCGCGTACGAACAGTCGCCGTCGCGTGTGGTGCGCGCGGCCCGCCGCCGACGGCGTGGGTGCACCGCGCTCCCCGCCCGGCGTGTCGCGGCGAGGCGACCGGCCGTGGGGCACACGTGGACATCGACCACCCTACCGCAGACAGTGGGGTGACGGGCCCGTACCGAGGGGGCGGGTCTCACGCCCGCCCGTCCGCCTGGTGCGGCGCCGCGAGGATCCGCCGGGTCGGCCCCGACCGGCGTGATCTTGTACCTGTAGCGCACTTCGGCGCCCGACCCCGCCACGAGTACGAGACAACGGGCGTGGAACCTCCTGCTCCACACCCGCAACGTTCACGGCCGGTCCGCTAGCCGGCCCCCAGGACCTCGCGGCAGCGGTCCACGTCGCGGTGCATGGCCACGATCAGTTCGTCGATGCTCTCGAAGCGCTCCTGGCCGCGGATGCGCACGGTGAAGTCCACCGACATGCGCAGCCCGTACAGGTCCAGGTCGTCGCGGTCCAGGGCGTAGGCCTCCACGGTGCGCTCGGCGCCGTCGAACGTGGGGTTGGTGCCCACGGAGATGGCCGCGGGCCAGCGCGCCTCCTCCCCGGTGACCGGGACGGTGCGGTTCAGCCAACCCGCGTAGACGCCGTCGCCGGGGACCGCGGTGTCGGGGAGCAGGTCCATGTTGGCGGTGGGAAAGCCCAGCAGCTCGCGTCCGCGCGCGGCTCCGTGCACGACCTCGCCCTCGACCCGGTGCGGGCGTCCGAGCAGCTCGGCGGCCTCGGCCACGGAGCCCTCGGCGAGCAGTCCGCGCACGCGGGTGGAGGTGATGGTGTCGCCGTCCGCGACCAGCGCGACCCCGTCGGCGGTGAAACCGTACTCGGCGCCCAGCCCGGCCAGCGCGGCGACGTCGCCGGCCGCGCGGTGCCCGAAGCGGAAGTCCTCGCCCACGACCACGGCCGAGGCGTGCAGGCGGTCGACCAGGACCCGCTGGACGAACTCCTCCGGGGTCAGCGAGGACAGGTCCTTGCTGAAGGACAGGACGCACACGGCCTCGGCACCGTGATCGCCGAGCAGCGCCAGGCGCCGCTCCAGCGGGGTGAGCACCGGCGGGGTGGTACCGCGCAGCACCGCCTCGGGATGGGGGTCGAAGGTCACCACGACCACCGGGAGCCCGAGTTCGCGGCCGTGTCCGACCGCGGTCTCCAGGATGGCCTGGTGGCCCCGGTGCACCCCGTCGAACACGCCGACCGCCACCACGGAGCGTCCCCATCCGGAGGGCACGCCCTCCAGCCCGTCCCATCGCCGCACGTCCGGCTCCCCTGCTCGTCGCTCCTCGTGGTCCGCGGATCCCGCCGTGCTCGGCGCGTCCGGGTTCCGCCCGAACCAAGGGTGCCACGTCCGCGGGTCCCCCACCGACACGAGGGGTGTGTGGCCCGGCACACGCCGAGCCACTTCCGGGCTTCCTGGAATCAGCGTCTTCCCGAGTAGTGGTAGGCGTCGGAACGGCCCTGGACGTCCAGCACCGTGACGCGGTGCGCGTCCTCGTCGATCCGGTAGCGCACCCGGTACGAGGAGCGCCGGGCCACCCATCGTCCGGAGAACGGGGGGTTCAGGGGTTTGCCGATCTTGCGGGGTTCGTCCAGGAGGTCTCCGTTGACCAGCTCCCAGACCGCTGAGGCGATCTTGAGGGGAAGCTCGTCCGTGAGCGCCCGCCGTGCTGGGCGGGCGAGCACGGGATCGTGGCGGTCGCTCACTCCGGGCCTTCCCGCTTCATCCGCTCACGCATCAGCTCGGCCATTTCCTCACCGGTCGTCAGGTCCCCGGCCGCGAGCGAATCCTCGGCCTCACGCAGCCGCTTCTGCTCCTCCGGACTGTCCAACAGGGCGAAGGCCTCCATCATCGACTCGTAGTCGTCCACGGAGATCACCACGGCGCTGGGCCTGCCGTTTCGGGTGATGGTGACCGCGTCGTGGGTTCTCTCCACCTCGTCGACGATCTTGGACAGGTTGTTCCTGGCATCCGCCAGCGGAAGCGTCGTCATGGCGCTGATGCCAGCCAAGAAGCCTCCCGGATGTACAGGATTCGCGCCAACGCCTCCGGGATCTTCGATGGCGTCCGGCACACGTACCCGCTCCGCCCTGCGCGGATCCGGGTTGGCACACGCGCGGGCGGCGGTTACCGTGCCCGGATGGCGATGATCGACACGGGTACGACCCGTCTGGCCTACGACGAGGCCGGCTCCGGCCCCGCGATCGTGTTCGTGCACGCCGGCCTGGGCGACCGGCGCATGTGGGACCACCAGTTCACCGCGTTCGCGAGGACCCACCGCGTGGTCCGCTACGACTGGCGCGGCCACGGCGGCTCCGCCGACCAGGAGGGGCCCGCCGCCCACCACGAGGACCTGCTCGCCCTCATGGACGCGCTGGGCATCGGCCGGGCGGCCCTGGTCGGCGCCTCCCTCGGAGGCGCCTACTGCGCGGACGCCGCGCTGGCCGCCCCCGAGCGTGTGGAGGCGCTGGCCCTGGTGTGCCCGGGCATGTCGGGGCACGAGTGGCCGGAGGCCTTCACCCGGGAGGCGCGGAAGATGGTGCTGGGCGCCGTCCCCCACGAGCGGCTGGAGGTCTACCGCGCGGGCCGCGCCGACCCGGACCCCGGCGACGTGGCGGCGATGGCCGAGGCCCAGGCCCGGTTCATGGTGCTGGGCCCCGGACGCCTGCCCGAGGACATGCCGACCGAGGCGTGGGACCTGACGCTGTTGATGCTGCGGGAGCTGTTCGCACGCCGATGGTCCGGCCCGGTCCACACCGTCCGCCCTCCCGAGCGGCCCACCAGGGAGCGCCTCGGCGAGATCGCCGTCCCGACGCTGGTGGTCAAGGGGCTCGCGGAGGTCGCGCAGGTACAGGAGGTCGCGGACCTGTACGCCAAGGGCGTGCCCGGCGCGCGGCTGTTGGAGATGCCCGACACCGGCCACCTGCCGTCCGTCGAGCGCCCCGGTGAGCTGACCGCCGCGCTCGGGGAGTTCCTGGCCTCCCCCTGACCGGCCCTGGCGCGGGGCTCAGGCGGGCTCGAAGACCACCACGGGTTTCATGTGGTCCCGGCGGTTCTCCCCCAGGGCGATCACACGGCCGTCCGGGGCGAACAGGCCGACCGGCCCGCTCCCCGACCCGTCGGGATCGATCCTGTTGCCGTGCTGGATACGGCGTGCCTCCTGCTCGGTGAGCGCACGCGCGGGGAAGGCGGCGGCGACCGCCTCGGCCAGCGGGACCTGTGTGAACTCCACGGCCAACTCGTCCAGCGTCCGGGCCCGGGACAGGTCGTAGGGACCCACCCTGGTGCGCCGCAGCGCGGTCAGATGGCCGCCCACGCCCAGGCCGGCGCCCATGTCGCGGGCCAGCGAGCGGATGTAGGTGCCGCTGGAGCAGGTGACGGAGGCGTCCACGTCCACGAACTCCCCGTCGGCCCCGGACACCCGGCGCACGTCCGTGACGGCGAACTCCGAGACGGTGACCTCGCGGGCCTTGAGGACGACCTCCTTGCCCTCGCGCGCCGACTTGTAGGCGCGCTTGCCGTCCACCTTGATCGCGCTGACCTGGGGCGGAACCTGCTGGATCCGGCCCGTGAGCTTCCCGGCCGCCGCACGGACGGCCTCGGCGGGGACACCGGAGGCGTCCACCCGGACACCCGGCTCGCCCTCGGCGTCGTCGGTGTTGGTGGTCAGGCCCAGCCGGATGGTGGCCTCGTAGACCTTCTCGGTCAGGGTCAGGTGACCGAGGAGCTTGGTGCCCTTCTCGATCCCCAGCACCAGGACACCGGTGGCCATCGGGTCCAGGGTGCCCGCGTGGCCCACCCTGCGGGTGCGCGCCAGCCCGCGCGTCTTGGCGACCACGTCGTGCGAGGTCCAGTCGGCGGGCTTGTCGACGACCACGACGCCGCTCTCGGCCATGGGACTCCTCGAAAGGGGTGGGGCGGCGGCGCGGACCGCGCCGCCGCCGGGGGTCTTACTCGTCCTCGTCCTCGTACTCGCGCGGGGCCCGGTAGGGATCGGCCTCGCCCGCGGGCTCGGCTCCGCTGGCACGCGCGGCCAGCTCCGCGTCGGACTGGCGCGCCTTGAGCAGCAGTTCCTCGATGTGCTGGGCGTTCTCCTGCACCTCGTCGACGACGAAGGTCAGGCTCGGCGTGTGGCGGATACCGGTCTGGCGCCCCACCTCCGTGCGGATCACGCCCTTGGCGCTCTCCAGGGCGGCGGCGGAGGCCTCCTTCTCCTCGGGGCTGCCGAACACCGTGTAGTACACCGTCGCGTCCCGCAGGTCGGCGGTGATGCGCGCGTCGGTCACGGTGACGAATCCCAGGCGCGGGTCCTTGATCCGCCGGTCCAGCATCTCGGCGACGATGCGCTGGATGCGGTCGGCGATCTTCCGCGCGCGTGCGGCGTCAACCATCGTCAGTCTTCCTCTTCGTTGAAGAGCCGCTGCCTGGCGGAGAGCAGCTCCAGTTCGGGACGGCCCGCGACGAAGCGCTCGCAGGTGTCCATCAGGTCCCGGGCGTGTGCCGCCGTCGACGCGACCACCGCGACGCCGATCTTGGCCCGGCGGTACAGGTCCTGGTCCCCCACCTCGGAGACCGAGACCGAGAACTTGCGGCGCAGCTCGGCGACGACCGGCCGCACCAGCGAACGCTTCTGTTTGAGCGAGTGGACGTCACCGAGAAGGACGTCCAGGGTCAGCGCCCCAACGTACAAGTGATCACCTGTGGTGTGTGGAGTTGTGGGGAAGCCGTGTCCGGCTTCAAACGCGGGGCCCCGGCCACACGGCCGGGGCCCCGTCGGATCATGCTCCGCGAGAATCAGTCGCGGGGCTTCTCCTGCATCTCGTAGGTCTCGATGACGTCACCGATACGCAGGTCGTTGTAGCCGACACCGATACCGCACTCGAAGCCCTCGCGGACCTCGGTCGCATCGTCCTTGAACCGGCGCAGGGAGTCCACGTTGAGGTTCTCGGAGATGACGACGCCCTCGCGGATGAGCCGCGCCTTGGCGTTGCGGCGGATGAGGCCGCTGCGGACGATCGAACCGGCGATGTTGCCGATCTTGGGCACCTTGAAGACCTCGCGGATCTCGGCGCTGCCGAGCTGGACCTCCTCGTAGACCGGCTTGAGGAGACCCTTGACCGCGGCCTCGACCTCGTCGATGGCCTGGTAGATCACCGAGTAGTACCGGATGTCCACGCCCATGCGGTCGGCCAGCTCGCTGTTCTTGCCCTCGGGCCGAACGTTGAAGCCGACGATGATCGCGTCCGCGGAGGCCGCCAGGTTGATGTCGTTCTGCGTGATCGCACCGACACCGCGCCCGATGACCCGGATGCTCACCTCGTCGCCACCGGCGTCGATCTTGAGCAGGGACTCCTCCAGCGCCTCGACGGAACCGGACATGTCGCCCTTGATGAGGAGGAGCAGCTCGGAGCGCTCGCCCTCCTTCAGGGCGTTCTGCCAGTTGTCGAGGGTGACACGGCGGGCCGAACGCGCCTGCTGGGCGAAGCGCTCACGCGCCTCACGCTGCTGGGCGATCTGCCGCGCCACCCGGTCGTCCTTGACGACCAGGAAGCTGTCACCGGCGCTGGGAACGTTGGTCAGACCCAGCACCTGCACCGGACGGGACGGCTCGGCGCTCTGCACGTTCTGGCCGTGCTCGTCGAGCATGGCGCGAACGCGGCCGAAGGCGTCGCCGCAGACGATCGAGTCGCCGACGTTGAGCGTGCCCCGCTGGACCAGCACCGTGGCCATGGAACCGCGACCGCGGTCCAGGTAGGCCTCGATCGCCAGGCCCTGCGCGTCCATCTCCGGGTTGGCCTGGAGGTCGAGCGCCGCGTCGGAGGTCAGTACGACCGACTCCAGCAGGGCGTCGATGTTGGTGCCCTGGAGCGCGGAGATGTCCACGAACTGGACGTCGCCGCCGTACTCCTCGGCCACCAGGCCGTACTCGGTCATCTGCGCGCGGACCCGCTGCGGGTCGGCGCCCTCGACGTCGATCTTGTTGACCGCGACCACGATCGGGACCTCGGCCGCCTTGGCGTGGTCGATGGCCTCGGCCGTCTGCGGCTTGACGCCGTCGTCGGCCGCCACGACCAGCACCGCGATGTCGGTGACCTTCGCACCACGGGCACGCATGGCGGTGAACGCCTCGTGACCGGGGGTGTCGATGAAGGTGAGCTTGCGCTCCTCGCCGTCCACCTCGGTCGCGACCTGGTAGGCACCGATGTGCTGGGTGATACCGCCGGCCTCGCCGCTGACGACGTTGGTCTTGCGGATGGTGTCCAGCAGTCGGGTCTTACCGTGGTCGACGTGACCCATGACGGTGACCACCGGGGGACGCGGACGCAGGTCCTCGTCGGTGCCCTCGTTCTCACCGAACTCGATGGAGAAGGACTCCAGCAGCTCGCGGTCCTCGTCCTCCGGGCTGACGACCTCGACCCGGTACTTCAGCTCCTCGCCGAGCAGCTGGAGGGTCTCGTCCGGAAGGGACTGGGTCGCGGTGACCATCTCGCCCAGGTGCATCATGACCTGGACCAGCGACGCCGGGTTGACGTCGATCTTGTCACCGAAGTCCGACAGCGAGGCGCCGCGGGACAGGCGGATGGTCTGGTTGTTGCCGCTCGGGATCTTGACGCCGCCGAAGGACGGTGCCTGGAGGTCGTGGAACTCCTGGCGCCGCTGCTTCTTGGACTTGCGGGCACGCCCGGGACGGCCGCCGGGGCGACCGAACGCACCGGCCGTACCGCCGCCGCGGCCGCGGCCGCCGCCACCGGGACGACCGCCGAAGCCGCCCGGACGGCCACCGCCGCCACCGGGACGCGGACCGGCACCCGCGGGGGCTCCCCCGCGACCGCGGCCACCGCCGCCGGGACGGCCGCCGCCACCGCCGCGACCGGCGCCCGCGGGCGGGGTCGGACGGGACGAGGGCATGTTCATCGGGCTGGGGCGCGGACCGCCGGGACGGGGGCCCGGACGCGGACCGCCCGCGGCACCGCCCGGACGCGGAGCGCCGGCACCGCCGGGACGCGGGGCGCGCTGGTCGCCGCCGCCCTGCGGACCGGGACGCGGGCCCGGACGCGGGGCGCCGCCGCCCGGACGCGGAGCGGGCTTGGAGCCCATGCCGGAGGCGTTGGACGCGAACGGGTTGTTGCCCGGACGCGGGCCGGTCGGACGCGGGCCCGGACGGGGACCGCCGCGCTCGGCGCGGTCACCGCGCTGGGGACGGTCGCCGCGCTGCGGGCGCTCGGGACGGCCGCCCTCAGGACGGCCACCCTCGGGGCGGCCCGCCGGAGCACCGGGCTTGGGCGCGCCGCCGGGACGGGAACCCGCGTCGCCGCGGGGGCCCTTGGGACCGGGCTTGGGCGCACCGGGACGCGGGGCGGACTCGCCCTGCGCGGTCGGCTTGTCGCCCTGCGCCGCGGGCTTGTCACCCTGGGCGGACGGCCTGGGGGCCGGCCCCGGCTTGGGACCCGGCTTAGGCGCCGGACCCGGCTTCGGGGCGGCGCCGCTGTCCGCGGCGGCACGCGGGCCGGGCTTGGGAGCCGAACCCTTGTTGCGTCCACCGTCGGAACCGTTGTTGAAAGCTTCTTGCAGGCGTCGCACGACGGGGGCCTCTATCGTCGAGGACGCCGAACGAACGAATTCGCCCATCTCGTTGAGCTTGGCCAGGACGGCCTTGCTCTCCACACCGAACTCCTTGGCGAGTTCGTACACCCGGACCTTCGCCACTACTCTCCTTCAGCTTCGGTCCGGGACATGGGCTCGTGCCGGACCGTCGTTAGCTTGAGTTACTCATCGCTGCGTACTCATCAGGCGCTCATCGCAATCTCGACCTGCTTCCTCATCGCTACACAACAATGGGCCGGTTCTTAGGTGCCGACACAGCACTGGTACGCCGACCTCGGTCAGTACAACACCGGAGATCGGCCCAGACATTCCAACCCTATCGGGAGCGCTGACCCGATCCGCCACACGGGGCGGCGTCGAGCAGGGCCGCCACGGACGAGGTGTCCCATCCGGCGTCACCCGCTCCCCTCCGGTACGCGCGGGACCACACCCTGCGGCGCTCGGCGAGCTCGAAGCATCGCCGGTCGCGGTGCAGGTAGGCGCCGCGCCCCGGACGTCGACCCCGGGTGTCGGGCGTGATGGCCGAGCCCACAGCCACCAGCCTCACGAGGTCGGACTGGACTGCCCGCGACCGGCACCCCACGCACGTACGCACGGGACGGTCAGGACCGTCTTGGGCCACTCTATCGCGTCGAGGCATCCCCGCGGTCCGATCAACCGGTCGCGGTGGCGTCGTCGCCCTCGGTCGCACCCTGGTCGCGGATGCTCTCGCTGGGGTCGGCGTCGGAGCGGATGTCGATACGCCAACCGGTCAGACGCGCGGCCAGGCGGGCGTTCTGGCCCTCCTTGCCGATCGCCAGGGACTGCTGGTAGTCGGGCACGACCACGCGTGCGACCCGGGCGGCCATGTCAAGGATTTCCACGGAGTTGACCCGTGCGGGGGACAGGGCGTTGGCCACGAACTCGGCCGGGTCCTCGGAGTGGTCGACGATGTCGATCTTCTCTCCGTGGAGTTCGGCCATGACGTTGCGGACACGGCTGCCCAGCGGGCCGATGCAGGCGCCCTTGGCGTTGACGCCGCCCCGGTTGGAGCGCACGGCCATCTTGGTGCGGTGCCCGGCCTCGCGGGCGATCGCCGCGATGTCGACGGTGCCGTCGGCGATCTCGGGCACCTCCAGCTCGAAGAGCTTGCGCACCAGGTTGGGGTGTGTGCGGGAGAGGGTGACCGAGGGGCCGCGGTGGCCCTTGCGGACCTGCACGACGTAGGCGCGCAGGCGCTCGCCGTGGGTGTAGGTCTCGGTGGGCACCTGCTCCTGCGGGGGCAGGACGGCCTCGATCCTGCCGAGGTCCACCAGCACGTTGCGGGGGTCCTTGCCCTGCTGGATGATGCCGGAGACGATGTCGTGCTCGCGGCCGGCGAACTCGCCGAGGGTCAGCTCGTCCTCGGCGTCGCGCAGGCGCTGGAGGATGACCTGCTTGGCGGTGGAGGTCGCGATGCGGCCGAACCCGGTGGGGGTGCCGTCGAACTCGCCGACGACCTCTCCGTCCTCGTTGGTGTCGGACACCCACACGGTCACGTGGCCGCTGGAGCGGTTGAGCTCGACGCGCGCCCGCTTCTCGGGCCCCTCCTCGCGGTGGTAGGCGATCAGCAGCGCGTCCTCGATGGCCTTGGCCACCAGCTCGACCGAGATGTCCTTCTCTCGTTCGAGGCTGCGCAGGACGCTCATGTCAATATCCACGGGGCTCCCCCTCTAGTCCGCCGCGTCGGTGTCGGCTTCGCGACGGAATTCCACCTGGACCCTGCCCTTGCCGAGTTCGGCGTGGGCGAAGGTGCGGGGCCGGCCCTCGACGTCCAGGGTGACCCCCTCGTCGTCGGCGTCGGTGACGCGGCCGGTGACCTGCCCGCCCTCGGCGAGGGAGGCCTGCACCAGGCGGCCGCGGGAGCGGCGCCAGTGCCTCGGCTGCGTCAGCGGACGGTCCACCCCGGGTGAGGTGACCTCCAGGACGTAGGGCTGCTGGCCCATGACGTCGGAGGAGTCCAGGGCGGTGTTGACCTCCTGGCTGACCTCGCCGACCGTGTCCAGGTCGACCCCGTTGTCGGAGTCCACGACCACGCGCAGAACGCGCCGTTTGCCCGCCGGTGTCAGTTCGACGGCCTCCAGGTCCAGCCCGACCTCGGCCAGTACCGGCTCCAGCAGCTCGGCGATGCGCTCCTCGCGCGACTGCGCTCCCATGTGGTGTGGCCCCTCCAACGGCGAAATCCCGCCCGCTCGGCCGTCGGGCCGGTGTACGGGGCGGTCCAGCTCTGTACGTAGTCTTCGTCTGAAACCGGTCCGCCTCCCCTTGGACGGGGACGCGGACCGCCCGCGCGTCGCGTACGACGGCGGTTGTGCTGCAAGGGTATCCACACCCGGACCCCTTCCAGGTCGCCGTCAGTGCCGGGGGCGCGTCGCCGTGCGGCCTCCCGAACGCGGGAAGGGCCTGTGCGGCGGCGGACCGCGCCCCGCGCGGGGCGTGGAAAGATGGGACCGTCCACCGCCAAGGGCGGTCCGGGAGGCACGGAGGGAGAGCGCGTGGGGATCGGCTGCGTCAGCCGTCGCACGGTGCTGGGCGCGACGGCCGCGGTGGGTACCGGGATCCTGGCCGGGTGCGGCCGCACCGAGTGGTACCCCTCGGACGTGACCCCGGACGAGTACGTGCTGCGCTCCGTGGTCCGTGAGAAGGAGCGGATGGTCGCGCGCTACGAGGCCGCGGTCGCCGAGGGGGCGGGGCCCCAGGAGCTCCTGGAGCGGTTCCTGGAGCACCACCTGTCCCATCTGGACGCGCTGCTGGAGGCCCTGCCCGAGAGCTCCTCCCCCACACCCCCGGCGGAGGCGGACGCCTCCCCGTCGGCCCCCGAGGAGGACCCCGCGCCGGACACGGCCCCGGGCGCCGCCGGGCTCGGCGTGCTGGAGGCGGCCGCCACGAGCGCCCGGCTGGACCAGGCGGGTGCCGTCACCGACCCCGGGCTGTCCCAGCTGATCAGCGCGATCGGTGCCTGCGAGGCCGGGCACGCGCACCTGCTGGCCGAGGCCTAGCGGAGCGGGAGCGACGGACGGGGCGAGCACCCCGAGACGGAAGAGGCAGGTGGCAGGTGAGCGAGGAATCCGCGTCCCCCGGACAGGCCCCGGACGCCGGTCCGGACGCGCTGGCCGAGGCGCTGCGCGCCGAACACGCGGCCGTGTACGGGTACGAGTACGTCGGCGGGGCGGCCGAGGACGAGGACCGCCGCGAGCGCGCGAAGGACAACGCCTACCAGCACAAGGCGCTGCGCGACGCGCTGCACGCGGCCGCCGTGGAGCGGGGCCTCGACCCGCCGCCCGCCCTGGCGTCCTACCCGGTCTCACAGGGACACGGCGGCAAGGCCGTCGACTCCTACGCCGTGGGCCTGGAGGAGACGACGGTACGCGCCTACCTGTGGCTGACGGCCTCGCGGGACACCGATCTCCGGGTGACCGGGGCCAGGGCCCTGCAGGAGGCGACCGTGCGCGCCCTGGAGTGGGGCGGGGTGCTGGACGCCCTGCCCGGTTTCGACGAGGCCGGATAGGGGGTCGGGAGGCCGCTCACACGGCCCGCCTCGTCCGAAGCCGACGGTCCGGCCAGAAGTCCAGCAGCCGCTCGTCGCCGAGGACCCCGACGCCCCCGCCGCGGACGGGGCGCCGGCGGTACACGAGCAGGAGCAGTTCGGTCTGCGCCATGATCCCGGTGCAGTGGCGCTCATGGTCGGAAACGGTCATGGCGGCACCCTAGGCGCCACCCCCGGCCCTCGGGCCGCGTCCCGGTGGGGACGCGGCCCGAGGGCGGGGCGGGCGCCTCAGCCGCGGCAGGCGGCGACGGCGCGCTCCACGATCTCGGCCAGGGCGACCTCCTCGCGGTCGCCGGTGGCGCGGTCGCGCAGCTCGACCACGCCGTCCTTGAGGCCGCGGCCGACGATGACGCCGGTCGGGATGCCCAGCAGCTCGGCGTCGGTGAACTTCACGCCGGGCGAGACCCCCTTGCGGTCGTCCACCAGCACGCGCAGGCCCCTGGCCTCCAGCTCCCGTGCGATGCGCAGCGCCTCCTCGACCTGTTCGCCCTTGCCGGTACCGACCACGTGCACGTCGGCGGGCGCGATCTCGCGCGGCCAGACGATGCCCTTGTCGTCGTGGGACTGCTCGACGATCGAGGCGACGGCGCGCGAGACGCCGATCCCGTAGGAGCCCATGGTGATCCGCTTCGGCTTGCCGTCCGATCCCAGAGCGTCCACCTGGAAGGCGTCGGTGTACTTGCGCCCCAGCTGGAAGATGTGGCCGATCTCGATGCCGCGCGCGGTGTACAGCGTGCCCCTGCCGTCGGGGGAGGGGTCGCCGTCGCGCACCTCGGCGACGTCGATGGTGCCGTCCGGGGTGAAGTCGCGGCCCGCGACCAGGTCGATGACGTGGTGGTCGGCCTTGTCCGCGCCGGTCACCCAGGCGGTACCGGTGACCACCCGCGGGTCGACCAGGTAGCGGACCTTGTTGTCCAACAGCGCGCGGGGGCCGATGTAGCCCTTGGCCAGGAACGGGTTGGCGGCGAAGTCGGACTCCTCCAGGAGCGCGACCTCCGCGGGTTCCAGCGCGGCCTCCAGGCGCTTGAAGTCCACCTCGCGGTCGCCGGGCAGGCCGATGGCCAGCAGCTCCCACTCCTCGGAGCCGGGGGCGCGGGTCTTGACCAGGACGTTCTTGAGGGTGTCGGCCTCGCTGAAGTCGCGGCCCAGGCCGGCGTTGTTGAGGAAGTCCACCAGGGTCTGGATGGTGGCGGTGTCCGGGGTGTGGTGCACCACGGCCTCGGGCAGCCCCTCGACGGGCAGCGCGTCGGGGGCCGGGACGGACACGGCCTCGACGTTGGCGGCGTAGTCGGACTCCGTGCTGCGCACGAAGGTGTCCTCACCGTTCGGCGCGACGGCCAGGAACTCCTCGGAGGCCGAGCCGCCCATCGCGCCCGAGGTGGCCGACACGACCACGTACTCCAGGCCCAGCCGGTCGAAGATCCGGATGTAGGCGTCGCGGTGCTTGTCGTAGGAGGTCTGCAGGCCCTCGTCGTCGATGTCGAAGGAGTAGGAGTCCTTCATGTGGAACTCGCGGCCGCGCAGCACGCCGGCCCGGGGACGGGCCTCGTCGCGGAACTTCTCCTGGATCTGGTACAGGATGACCGGGAAGTCCTTGTAGGAGGAGTACTCGCCCTTGACCAGGAGCGTGAACAGCTCCTCGTGGGTGGGGCCGAGCAGGTAGTCGGCGCCCTTGCGGTCCTTGAGGCGGAACAGGGTGTCGCCGTACTCCTCCCAGCGGCCGGTGGCCTCGTAGTACTCCTTGGGGAGCAGGGCGGGGAGGAGGACCTCCTGGGCGCCGATGGCGTCCATCTCCTCGCGCACGACCCGCGAGACGTTCTCCAGGACGATCCTGCCCAGGGGCAGCCAGGAGTAGATGCCGGGGGCCGCGCGGCGCACGAACCCGGCGCGGACGAGCAGCTTGTGGCTCGGCACCTCGGCGTCCGCCGGGTCCTCACGCAGGGTGCGCAGGAACAGGGTCGACATCCGCAGTAGCACGGCCACTCCTCGTGGGATACGCAGGAAAACTTGGAAGGCCCGAACACATCTGGAGAGGTCCAGAAGGAGTCGGGATCCCAGGCTAGCGCTAGTGCGGGAGCGCCCGCGCGGGCGCTGAGCATAACCTGGAGCCGAGGAACGGGAGGCGGAAGTGGGCAGACGCCGCGCACGGGAGCAGGAGCGTGGGCACGAGCGGGAGGAGTCCGGCGTGGAGCCGGGCATGGAGCTGCTCGCCGACGCCGACCGGCCGGACTCGTGGTTCCTGGTCGTGGAGGGCACACCCCAGTCCCATGTGGACCTGTCCGACCCCTCCTACCTGGACTTCTCCTACATGCGCCGGATCGCGCACGCCGCCGACCTCGTGGCTCCCCCCGGAGAGCCCGTCGAGGCCCTGCACCTGGGCGCGGGCGCGCTCACCCTGGCCCGCTACGTGGCGCACACCCGACCCGGGTCCCGCCAGCGCGCGGTGGACGTGGACGCGCCCCTGGTCGACATGGTGCGCCGGCGCCTGCCCTGGGACCGCAGGGCGCAGCTGCGCGTGGGCATCGGCGACGCCCGGGAGTGGATCACCGCCCGGCACGCCGACAGCGCGGACCTGGTGGTCAGCGACGTGTTCGCCGGCGCGCGCACCCCGGCCCGGCTGACGTCGGCGGAGTTCTACGCCGAGCTGGCGCGTGTCCTGCGGCCCACCGGGATGCTGGTGGTCAACATCGGCGACGGCGGGAGCCTGGTCCACGCCCGGAGCCAGGTGGCGACCGCGCGGACGGCGCTGCCGCACACGGCGCTGTCCGCCCCTCCCGGTGTGCTGCGCGGGCGCCGGTTCGGCAACCTCGTCCTGACCGCCTCCCACCGGCCCCTCCCCCTGGACGAGCTGGGCCGCCGGGCCCACCGGGACCCGGAGATGGCCCGCCTGCTGGAGGGCGAGGACCTGGACCGCTTCGTCTCGGGCCGCGCGCCCGTCCACGACGCCGACGCCGTCGACTCCCCCGCCCCGCCGGACGGCGTCTTCTAGCCCGGAGGAGGGCGTTCGTCCTCCTCTGCTCCCCGCCCCCTGGCTCCCGTCCCCGTACTCCACGGGGAGTACGCCGCCGCCGGAAAACCCTCCCCTCGGGTGACGCGCGCCCCGGAGGGGCTCCCCGTACTGTCGATGGTGTGGCAGCACTACCTCCGCGTCCCACACGCGCCGACGCCTGGATCACCCTGGTCCTGCTGTTCCTGTCCCTGGGCAGCACCTTCGTGATCGAGCTGGTCGACCCGGTGCCGACGGTCAACCGTGACCCGTGGCCGTGGGGATACGCACTCGTCCTGGCCGCCTGCCTGCCGGTCCTGTGGCGGTCCGCCTGGCCGTGCGTCACCGGGCTGGTCTCGGTCCTCGCCTCGACCTCGTACTACCCCCTGGGCTTCCCCGACGGCCTGGTCATGCTGTGCGCCGCCGTCATGCTCTACACCCTGGTCCGGTGGGGCTACCGGAAGTTCGGATGGGTGCTGGGCATCAGCCAGTTCCTCATCGTCAACGCCTACGAGATCGCCCTGGTCGGATCCTTCCGCCCCGAGGCGGTCGGCCTCATCGCCTGGGTCATCGTCCTGCTGTGCGCGGGCGAGGTCGTGCGCTGGCGGCACGAGTACATGCGGGCCGACCGCGAGCGCGAGGCCGAGAGCACCCGCACGCGGGAGGAGGAGCTGCTGCGCCGGGCCTCCGAGGAGCGGGTCCGGCTGGCCCGGGACGTGCACGACACGGTCGCGCACAACATCTCCCTCATCAACGTGCAGGCCGGGACCGCCCTGTACCTCATGGAGACCGAGCCGGAACGGGCCGCCGAGGCGCTGGCCACCATCAAGCAGACCAGCAAGGACACCCTCACCGAGCTGCGCGGCATACTCGGCGTGCTGCGCGCGGTGGACGAGGCCGCGCCCAGGTCGCCCGTCCCCGGCCTGGACCGCGTGGAGGAGCTGGCCGAGGGCACACGCGGCGCGGGGGTCCACGTGACCGTCGAGGCCGCGGGAGTCCCCGGGCACCTGCCCGTGGGCACCGAGTCCGCCGCCTACCGCGCGGTCCAGGAGTCGCTCACCAACGTGGTCCGCCACTCCGGGGCCTCTGCGGCGAAGGTCCGGATCGAGCACCACCCGTCCCTCCTGGTCGTGGAGGTCGACGACGACGGCCATGGGACCGTCGGGCCCCCGGTGCCGGGCAACGGCATCACCGGGATGCGCGAGCGCGCCGCGCTCGTGGGCGGCACGGTGGACGCCGGGCCCCTGCAGGGGGGAGGATTCCGGGTGCGTGCCCGGTTCCCCCTCAACGGCGCCGGGCCGGAGTCCGTCCCCCACGACGAGGAAACGAGGGCCCGTTGATCCGGGTACTGCTCGCAGACGACCAGGCCCTGGTGCGCGCGGGGTTTCGCGCGCTGCTGGACAGCGCCCCCGACATCGAGGTGGTCGCCGAGGCCGCCGACGGCGAGGAGGCCGTCCGGCTGGCGCGCGCCGAGCGCCCCGACGTGGTCCTGATGGACATCCGCATGCCCGGCGTGGACGGCCTGGCCGCCGCCGAGCGCATCCTCTCCGACTCCGGCCTGGAGTCGACGCGGATCGTCGTCCTCACCACCTTCGACCTGGACGAGTACATCTTCGAGGCGCTGCGCTCGGGGGTCAGCGGGTTCCTGGTCAAGGACACCGAGCCCCGTGACCTGCTGCAGGCGGTACGGGTGGTGCACGGCGGCGAGGCCCTGCTCTCCCCCGGGATCACCCGGCGGCTGATCGCCGACTACGCACGCCGCCCGCCGAGCGCACCCGACCCCTCCGTGCGGCTGAACGGGCTCACCGAGCGCGAGCGCGAGGTGGTCGCCCTGGTCGGCGGCGGCCTGTCCAACGAGGAGATCGCCGCCCGCCTGGTGGTCAGCCCGGCCACCGCCAAGACCCACGTCAGCCGGGCCATGGTGAAGCTGGGCGTGCGCGACCGCGCCCAACTGGTCGTCATCGCCTACGAGACCGCCCTCGTCACGCCCCGGTGGAGCCGGTAGGGCCGGCCCCAGGCAACCCCGGGGCCGCCTCGGGGATCACCCGTACACCCACCGGTGTACCTCCTCCCGCGCTCCTACCCCCGGAGGCGGCCGTGAGGAGTCCCCGCCGGGACGATGCGCCCGTCCCCGCCCCCGCCGGATGCTTGGACGCGTTCCCACCGCCGAACGCGAGGCCCGACGATGTTCGAAGACCCCCTTCTCCTGGCACGGCTGCAGTTCGCGCTGACCGCGGCCACGCACTACACGTTCGTGGCACTGACCCTCGGGCTCGCCCCGTACATCCTCACCACCCAGCTGGTCGCCACCCTGCGCGGCGACCGCTCCCGGATGACCGCCGTGCGGTTCTGGGGCGGCCTGTACCTGGTCAACTACGGCATGGGGGTCCTGTCCGGCCTGGTGATGGAGCTCCAGCTCGCGCTCAACTGGAGCGGTCTGCACGAGATGTTCGGCTACACCTTCGCCGCGCCCCTGGCCCTGGAGACGATGACGGCGTTCTTCGTCGAGTCCACGTTCCTGGGGCTGTGGATCTTCGGTTGGGACCGCATGGGCCGGTGGGCGCACCTGGCCTGCTTCGCCGTCGTCACCGCGACGGCGTACGCGTCGGCGTGGTGGGTACTGGTCTCCAACGGCTTCCTGCGCAACCCCGTGGGCTTCGAGATGGTCGACGGCGTGGCGCACATGACCGATCCCGTCGCGCTGATGACCAATCCGGCGGCCGTGATGGCGTTCGGGCACATCGTCACCAGCTCGCTGGTGGTCGGCGCCCTGGTGGTGGGTGCGGTCAGCGCCTACCACCTGATCCGCCGCGGCGACCCGCACGGCGTCTTCGGACGGGGTGTCCGGTACACGGCGATCACGATGGCGCTCACGTCCGAACTGGTGGCCGTCTTCGGCGGAATGCAGTTCGGCTACTTCGGGGAGGATCCGCCCACCAGCGGCCTCACCTACACCGCCGCGGAGATCGAGGCGGTCGAGGCGGCCTCGGAGGGAGGACTCGTGCGGGCCGCCAACTCGACCGGCGAGATCCTCATGTTCACGGTGTACGCGGTGATGTTCCTCATCGGCCCGACGATGCTGCTGGGCTGGCTGGTCAGCCGCCGGGTCCAGGGGGTACGGCGGCGGAGGTGGCTGCTCGCCCCGCTGGTCGCCGCACCGGTCCTGCCCTACGCCGGGATCGTCGCCGGCTGGGTGTTCCGGGAGACCAACCGCCAGCCCTGGGTGGTGGTGCACCACCTGACCACCGCCGACGCGGTGACACCCATGTCCCCGGGCACGGCCGTGCTCTCCTTCGGGTTCTTCACCGTGGCCTTCGCGGTCCTGGCCGCGGTCACCTACTGGCTCCTGGTGCGCTACGCGCGGCGCGGCCCCGAGGGCGGTCCGCTGGCCGAGCGCCGCACAGAGCACCCCGAGGCCCCCCAGGAGCCCGCCGCCCCCGTCCACACGTTCTGAGCCAGGAAGGCCGCTGCCATGGACCCCCTCTCCCCCGCACTCCTCGCCCTGCTCCTCGTGGGCTACCTCGTCCTCGCGGGCGCCGACGTGGGCCTCGGCATGCTGATGCCGCACGTGGCGCGCGGCACGGAGCAGCGCCGCCGCGTGGTCGCCGCGATCGCCCCCTACTTCCTCGCCTCGGAGGTGTGGCTGGTCGGCGCCGTCGGCGTCCTGGCGGGCCTGTTCCCCGTCCTGGAGCACCACGTGGTCACCGGGCTGTGGCCGGTGCTCGCCGTCCTGCTGGCCGGATGGCTGGTGCGCGACGCCGGACTGTGGCTGCGCGCCCGTGTGGACGGCGACCGGTGGCGGCTGGCCTGCGACGGCGCGGTCGTCGCGGGCAGTTGGAGCCTCGCCTCCGCGTGGGGGCTGACGGTGGCGGGCCTGCTCACGGACGGGCTCACCGCGAGCCCGTTCACCGTGCTGTGCGCGGTCGCCGTCATGGCGCTGTTCGCGCTGCGCGGCGCGGCCTTCGGCGCCGAGCGGCTGGTCGGCCCGGCGGACTCCGAGTGCGCGGACGTCGCCGCACGCGACACCCGCGTGTTCGCCAGGACCGCTCTGGGGACGGTGGCGCTGGCGGCGGCGTCGGCACCGCTGCCCGGCGGTCCCGCGCTGTCCGCGCTCCCCGTCGCGGCCGCCCTGACCGCGGCGCTGCTGGTCGCCCTGGCGGCCACCAGCGGTCTGGCGGGCCCGATGCTGTCCCGGCACACGTCGGCGGCGGCGATCGCGGTCCCGGGCCTGCTGGTGGCGCTGGCGGCCCGGCTGCCCTCCACCGAGATCCCCTCCACGGTCGAGGTGTTCGTGTGGGCGTCCCTGGTTCCCGTGGTTCCGGTCATGTTCGTCGGGCAGGTTTGGCTCTACCGAATGACACGCCGCCCGGCGGGCGCCCCGACCTTCTTCGCCTGACCGGAGGAGGTGAACCCCCAGGTCGCGCGGGTACGGCCGTTCCACGGCGGCTCCGTGGCGCCTGCCGGGGCACCCCCGCCGGGTTGGAGGATCGGGAGAGCGGGCACGCTCCCGTCCGGGAAACACGCCCGTGACGCCCCTCCCACCGGGGGAGGCCACGGCGTGATCGCGCACGGGCGTCGTCGAGCCCCTGAGGAGGGACTGTGACTCACCCCCTGACCACGACCCCCGACCTGAGCGGATGCAGCTGCGGATCTGGCTGCGGCTGCGGCTGCCAGAGCGGCGGCTCCTGCAGCTGCGGCGGCTCCTGCAGCTAGAGCACCGGGTTCCCAGGTCCGCTGGGAACCGGAGAACCCCGTCCCCTTCCGCGGGCCGCCCCTCCCGGGCGGCCCGTCCCCGTCACCGCACCCCGTACCGGCCCCGCTCCCCCGCACCGGCATGTCGCGACATCGGGCGACGATAGGTATACGCTGTGTGATCACAGTGAAGCTGCGTATCCACCCGTTGGGGGAGATCAGCGATGCCGCCGTTCACCAGACCAGCGTCGGGAAGGGGTCCCCTCTTCGAACACGCGAGGCTGCTCCAGTGCGTACTGTGCATCCGGGAGCGCTCGACGCGGGCGGCCCCCTGGGAACCGGACACGGTCGGGATCCCGGCCGCGAGGTCCCCCAGCGCTCTGGCCCGCATCAACGACGTCGCCTTCTACGCCAACGCCCGCGAGGAGGTGTCCTCCCTGGCCGACGTGTGCGTGGACCTGCTGCACCTGCACGCCCCCGACGCGGGAGAGCACGGCGAGTGCCGCTGCCGGGGATGCCTCCTGACCTGGCCCTGCCCCACCTTCGCCCGGATCCGCCGCCTCATCCCCTAGGAGCCTTGCGCGGCCCGGGGGCACGCCGTGCCGCCGGGGCCCGCCGCGGCTCCGACCGCCCGCAACGGACGTCGCCCGCCGAAGTCGGGGCGCGATCCGACTTCGACGGGCGACGGTTCTCGCCTGCCGCCCGCTGACACCCCGCGGACGAACCGCACGGGTGCCCTCACCGGGTCAGGCATACCCAGAGGTTAATACTGGAACGCGTTCTACCGCAAGAGTCGCAACTGCATCCGCATACGAGGTGAACCAAGACAGCCAGGAGCGGTCGAGGTGATGGAACAGGATCTACCCGATCTGGCCTGAGTGCGCCGTCGGCGGGGAACCCGATTCCGCCACGGGGCCCGTGCGGAGGCGGCGATGCGGGGGCCGTGTGCGTCGGCACGGCCCCGCCCGGCGACGGCGCGGTCGGAGCCGGGGGAACTCCTCCCCGCCGCCGCGGGGGCGGTCAGGCCCAGGGGCGGGGGACAGCCCCTGGGACCAACCTTGGGGGCGACAGGGCGCAGCGGCCCGAGATCCGCTGGGAGTGGGGGAACCTCCCGGCCGGGGCGCGCCCTGCCCAACAGACGTTAACGAGGCGCCGGTAACACGAACACCCTCCATCAGATAACCGGAACGTCTCGATTCCTCCTGGTTGGTGCCTCGCCCTCTTCCCTGACCTGCACGGAAGCGCCCCCTCTTCCGCCTCCCGCCCCCCAAACCCCCGTGCCCACAGAGGCCACAAAAGCCCCGGAAACCACACGGGAACGCGCCCTTCCCCCGAAGGAGGCGGCAACAGTAAAACCGGGAACCGAAAGCGCCAACCCGGGGGAAGGTTGCACGTGGTTGCGATTCCCGGCCGAACAAGAAAGACGAAGGCCCGGGGTGTCCACCCCGGGCGCGGAGTCAGCTTATCCGCGTGGCCAGCAGATATGCGGAGGGGCTGTCCGCGTCGACGATATCGGTCACCCTCCACGCCTGTCCCCCGACGCTGAACACGTCACCCACACGGACGTCGATCATGGGCGTGGGGCGCCACTCCCGGGGCCCGCCGATCTTGGCGACGGGCTGGCCGTCGTCATCGGTCCAGAAGCTGCCCCCGCCGACCGGACCTCCCGCGAAGCGGTCGTTCCGCCCGTAACTGATCTTCTCCTGCGCGCCGACCTCGTGGACCACAGTGGATTCAGTCCCAACCGTCTCGGATTCCATTGAAAGCCCCGCCATGCTAACCCGGACAGAGCAATTGAGGACGCCGTTTTCAGGCCTGTCCGGTGTTTTGGCCAGAGTAGCTGACAAAAGTAATGCGCGGGCCGGGACTTTGGTCCTGACCCGCGCATCGGCGAATAGTCGAATTATCAGCCCCCCGAGGAGGAGCCCCGTCCGCCCTTGAGCCTGCCCACCAGGGTCTCGAACGCCGAGCTGAACGGGTGGTCGTGCACCATGTAGGTCCACGTCATCGACGGGCGCTTGACGCCCACCGAGCCGACGTCGAGTTCGCCGTCCTCCACCTCCAGCTCCTCGAAGCTCTCCGCGGCGCGGGCGCGCGCCTGGTCCAGGAAGCCCTTGAAGACCGGCACCGCCTCGCGGTTGAACTCGTCCAGCGGGTCGCGGCGGCCCAGGAAGCGCAGGTGGATGCCCTCCCGCAGCTCCGACAGGAAGGCGTTGTGGTCGGTCCAGCCCCGGTCCAGGTGGTACAGGGTGATCAGGCGCGCCGCCTGGGCGACCTTCTCCTCGTCCAGCTCCTCCACCAGCTCCGCGTGCCGCTCCTTGCGGTCGGCCCTGACCTGCCGGTCGCCCTGGTCGCCGGTCAGGACCATCTCACGGTGCTCCAGGACCACGTCGCGCTGCACGTCGATCAGCTGGTTGTACCGCCAGGTGTTGCGGTGCACCTCCAGCAGCTGCCCCTCGGCGACCCGCTGCGCGTGGTCCACCATGTTCAGCCAGCCCTCGTCGGTGATCTCGCCCTCGGCGGTGGTCTGGTACCCCGTGGTCTCCGAGGCGTGGTTGACCACCAGGTCGTCGTCCATGCTGACGAAGAAGATGGAGTCGCCCGGGTCGCCCTGGCGCCCGGCGCGGCCGCGCAGCTGCCCGTCCAGGCGGCTGCTGGGGTAGCGGCCGAAGCCCATCACGTACAGGCCGCCGGCCTCCACCACCCGGTCGCGGTCGGCCATGTCGCTGCCGCCCAGGCGGATGTCGGTACCGCGGCCGGCCATCTGCGTGGAGACGGTGACGGCGCCGTAGGTGCCCGCCTCGGCGATGATCGAGGCCTCGTCGGCGTCGTTCTTGGCATTGAGGACCACGCACTCCAGCCCGGCCTCGCGCAGGCGCCCGGCCAGCAGCTCGGACTCGGCCACGTCCTGGGTACCGATGAGGATCGGCCGCCCGGTCTTGTGGACCTCCTCCACCTTGGCGACGAGGGCGTCCTCCTTCTCCTCGCGCGTGGCGTACAGGCGCGTGCCGTGGTCCTCCCGGATGTTCGGCTTGTTGGAGGGGATGACCGCGACCTCCAGCTCGTAGAACTCGCGGAGCTGTTCGGCGACGGCCATCGCGGTACCGGTCATACCGCCGCGCGTGGGGTAGCGCAGGACGAGCGACTGCACGGTGATGGAGTCCAGCACCTCGCCGGTCTCGCTGAGCGCCACCTTCTCCTTGGCCTCGACCGCGGCCTGCAGGCCGTCCGGCCAGCGCTGGAGCAGGGCGATGCGGCCGCGCGACTCGTTGATGAGCCGGACCTCGCCGTCGCGCACCACGTAGTGGACGTCGCGCTGGAGCAGGACGTGGGCGTGCAGGGCCAGGTTGACCTGCGGCAGGACGGAGGTGTCGTCCTCGGAGTACAGGTCCACCCCGCCCAGCGCCTTCTCCACGGCGTCGATCCCGGCGTCGGTGAGCTGGACGTTGCGTCCCTCCCCGTCGACCTCGTAGTGCAGGCGCGGCTTGAGCGTGCGGACGACGTCGGCCATCTCCACGTCGGCGGCCACGCTCTCGGCGGCGCCGGCCAGCACCAGCGGGACGCGGGCCTCGTCGACGAGCACCGAGTCGGCCTCGTCGACGATCGCCACGTTGGGCGGCGGCACGACCCGGTCGTCGATGTCGGTGACCATGCGGTCGCGCAGGACGTCGAAGCCCAGCTCGCTGACGGCCGCGTAGGTGACGTCGCAGGAGTAGGCGGCGCGGCGCTCCCGCGGCGTGGAGTCCTCGTTGATCCAGCCCACGGTGACGCCGAGCATGTCGTAGAGGGGGCGCATCCACTCGGCGTCGCGCTTGGCCAGGTAGTCGTTGACGCTCAGCAGGTGCACGCGCTGGCCGCGCAGGGCGAACCCGGCGGCGGCCAGGGCGCCCGAGAGGGTCTTGCCCTCGCCCGTGGCCATCTCGGCGACGTGGCCGTCGAGCAGGGCCATGACACCGAGGAGCTGAACGTCGAATGGTCGCTCGCCCAGGGTGCGCCGGGCGGCCTCGCGGCCGACGGCGCACAGCAGCACGAGGTCGTCACGACCGTAGGGGAGTTCGGCGTTGCCGAGTTCGATGGCCTTGTCCGTCAGCTCGGCGTCGCCGAGCTCACGCAGACCATCCTCCTCGGCCTCGATCGCCGACAGGAGCTTGGTATAGGGCCGTAGATCCACCGCGCCGGGCTTACCCAGGAAGCGGCGGACGCTTTCCGCCATTCGTCCGAACACCACCACAGAGTAACGCCGGACACACATGTTTGGAGCACCGCGGGTGCCCGCATATGCCGGATATCTCGGCCTCGGCCTCTCCCCGGCGTCGATGGGGGCACCCGCGGCTCAGGCGAGCTGGCGGTGGTGGCTCTGGCGGGCCTCCAGGACCATGGCGTGCTTGACCAGCGTCACCAGGACCCGGACGACGGAGTTGCGGTCGCGGGCGTCGCAGTAGACGACGGGCACCTCCGGGGGCAGGTCCAGGGCCTCGCGCAACTCGTCGGGGCTGTAGAGCGCCTCGGGGTCGAACTCGTTGACGGCCACGACGAAGGGCAGCCGGTACTGGCGCTCGAAGTAGTCCAGCGCCTGGAAGGTGTCCTCCAGGCGGCGGGTGTCGGCCAGGATCACCGCGCCCAGCGCACCGCGCACCAGGTCGTCCCACATGAACCAGAATCGCTGCTGGCCGGGGGTCCCGAACAGGAACAGGGTCAGGTCGGTGTCCAGCGAGATGCGGCCGAAGTCCATCGCGACCGTGGTGCTCGTCTTGTCCGGCGTGTGGGAGAGGTCGTCGACGCCGACGCTGGCGGCGGTGACGGCGGCCTCGGTGCGCACGGGCGGGATCTCCGAGACGGCGCCGACGAACGTGGTCTTCCCGACCCCGAAGCCCCCGGCGACGATGATCTTGGTGGACAGCTCGTTGGATGCGTGGACATGGTTCGTGCTGTTTGCTGGATCGATCACAGTTAGTCCTAGAGGGAGTGCCGGGCCGGTGGGAGCCGCGGGGCTCGCACGACCCGGTCCTGAGGGGTACGGGACTCGCCGGGTTGGGTACCGCCGCGAGAGGCACCGCTCCTGGAACCTAACACCGGACGGCCGTCAGGAACGGCGTTTCGGCTCTTTGGTGTAACGGAACACAGCTTTCGTGGGGCGGGGAGCCGTGGAGCGCGGACAGCCCGGGGGCGCGGGTGGCGGTGGCCGCCCGTGGCGGCGGGCCCCTCGCCGGGGACTGACCGTAACCAGATAAGCACACGTTTGTACCCCGAAGAGGCGACTTTACGACATTGTGAGCGGCCGTTTTCGGCCGCTTTCGGCCGCGCCGATCCCTGTCTGGCGCGGTCCCCGGAGTCTACGGTGGAGGCAGGCCCCCGCACCGGCAAGTGCGGTCGCGGAAAAGACTCCTGGCACGAGGACGCGACCATGCGCGGGAGCCCCGGCGGCGTCCCGGGTGGACGACCACCCGCCGACGCCTCGCTCTTCGGCGTCGGCCGGTCCACACCCCCCGGTCGGCGCTCCGGCGCCCCACCGGCCCACAACCGTCCACGTGGGCCGGTGGCGGCCTTCCCCGCCGCTCCCCCGCACCGCGCGCTCCCCCGCCGGGCCCTCCCTTCCGCGGGCCGGCCCCGCGCCCGGCGAACCCGGAGGGCGGAGCGGCGTATCCGCGACCCGCCGCCCGCGTTGGCCGTAGTATGGGCTGGCCCTCCCCGTCCGTTCCAGCACACCCGCGCGCGTACGTGCGCGAGGGCGCGGCCGGGGCAAGCAAGTCCGAGACGAAACTGTGAGCCGAGAACCCCACATGTCCGATCAGCGCGTCGTCCGCCCCACTCCCATCAGCGGTTTCCCCGAGTGGACCCCTCAGGTCCGGGCCGTGGAGCAGCGCTGGCTGGACCATATCCGCGCCGGGTTCGAGTCCTTCGGCTTCGCCTCGGTGGAGACCCCGTCCGTGGAGAACCTGGACGTGCTGATGGCCAAGGGCGAGACCTCCCAGGAGGTCTACACCCTGCACCGCCTCCAGGCCGATGCCAAGGACGACTCCGACGCCAGGCTCGGGCTGCACTTCGACCTGACCGTGCCCTTCGCCCGGTACGTCGCCCAGCACTTCAACGAGCTGACCTTCCCGTTCAAGCGCTACCAGATGCAGCGCGTGTGGCGGGGCGAGCGCCCCCAGGAGGGGCGCTTCCGCGAGTTCACCCAGTGCGACATCGACGTCATCAACGTCGACTCCGTGCCGCTGCACTTCGACGCCGAACTGCCGCGCATCGTGCACCGGGTGCTCAGCGGCCTGGACATCCCCGCCTGGACGCTCAACGTCAACAACCGCAAGGTCCTCCAGGGCTTCTACGAGGGCCTGGGCGTCAAGGACCCGGTCGCGGTCATCCGCGCCGTGGACAAGCTCCACAAGATCGGTGACGACGGCGTGCGCCGGATCCTGCTGGACGGGGGCCTGGCCGACGAGCAGGCCGACGCGTGCCTGGCGCTGGCCCGGGTCCGGGGCACCGGGGCCGAGGTCGCCGAGCGGGTCCGCGCCCTGGGGGTCTCCTCCGAGCTGCTCGACGAGGGTCTGGAGGAGCTCACCTTCGTCATGGACGACCTGGCCGACCTGCCCGGGGACAGCGTTGTCGCCGACCTGTCCATCGCCCGCGGCCTGGACTACTACACCGGCACGGTCTACGAGGCCTCCTTCGACGACGACCCCGGCTACGGGAGCATCTGCGCGGGCGGCCGGTACGAGGACCTGGCCGGGCAGTTCATCCGCAGGAGGCTGCCGGGCGTGGGCATCTCCATCGGCCTCACCCGCATCTTCGCCAAGCTCGTCGCGGAGGGCCGGGTCCGGGAGGGGCGGTCCTGCCCCACCGACGTGATGGTCGTGGTCCCCGGCGCCGAGCGCCGCCGCGAGGCCCTGCGCACCGGCGAGCTGCTGCGCGGCCGCGGGTTCAACACCGAGGTGTTCCACTCCACCGCCAAGGTCGGCAAGCAGATCCAGTACGCCGCCAAGAAGGGCATCCCCTTCGTGTGGTTCCCGCCCTTCGACGACGGCGGCGACCACGAGGTCAAGGACATGGGCTCCGGCGAGCAGGGCCCGGCCGACCCCGGCACCTGGACCCCCGCCGCGGAGACGGGCCCGGACGCGGGCACGGGCGCCGCGGAGTAGCCGCCCCGGGGCGTGTCCGGCGCACGCGGGACACGCCCTACCACCTTCCCGGCCGTGATGGGCGGTTTCGGCCCGCTCGTGCCGGAACCGGCCATCGTGGGGACAGGTCCGACCCGCGGGTGCGACACTGGGGACGGCGTTCCCCGCGTGCCGCGTCCGGCGCGGCGTGCGGGCCGGTTCGGTGTCCTAGTAATCGAGGCCATGTCTCCTCCCCGCCACAACCTGCCCCTGTCCGCCGGCGAGTTCGTCAGCTTCGTCGGGCGTGAACGCGACATCGTCGACCTGGGCCGCCTCCTCGGTACCGCCAGGATGGTCACGCTGACCGGTACCGGAGGCATCGGCAAGACACGCCTGGCCCTGCACCTAGCCGAGCGCGTCATGCGCCGGTTCCCCGACGGCGTGCGCTTCATCGACCTCAGCGAGGCCTCCACCCACGACCAGGCGCTGCGCGCGGTGGCGGTCGGCCTGCAGGCGGTGGAGGACGACTCGCGCACGGCCATGGACGCCGTCATCACCTCGCTGCGCACCCGCAACCTGCTGCTGCTCCTGGACACCTGCGAGCACGCCGTGGGGCCGATGGCCGAGCTGTGCCAGGCGGTGCTGCGCGACTGCCCCCGGGTCCGCATCCTGGCGACCAGCCGCCAGCCGCTGCACGTGCCCGAGGAGACCATCTGGCGTGTGCCCCCGCTGTCCCTGCCCGCGCGGCCCACCCCCACCGATCCCCACGCCTCCGGTCCCGATCCCATCCCCCGCCGCGACACGCAGCGCTACGAGTCGGTGCGCCTGTTCGTCACCCGCGCGCACGCCGCCCGCTCCGGGTTCGAGATGACCAGGGAGAACTCCGGCTACATCGCGGAGATCTGCCGGATGCTGGACGGCATGCCGCTGGCGATCGAACTGGCCGCCGCCCGTGTACGGTTGCTGTCGGTGCAGCAGATCCTGCACCGCCTGGACAACCGCTTCCAGCTCCTGACCAGCGACGGGTCCGACGACCTTCCGCCGCGCCAGCGCACCCTGCGCGCGGTCCTGGAGTGGAGCCACGACCTGCTCACCGACGCGGAACGGCTCCTGCTGCACCGCCTGTCGGTGTTCTCCACCTGGTACCTGGAGGCCGCCGAGGACGTCTGCTCGGGCGAGGGCGTCGACCCCTCCGACATCCTGCCGCTGCACTTCTCCCTGCTGGACAAGTCGCTGGTGGTGATGGACGCCGAGATCGACGGCACCACCCACTACCGGCTGACCGAGACGGTGCGCGCCTACGCCGCCGAGCGCCTGGCGCGGAGCGGAGGCGGGGACGACCGGTGGGAGCGTTACCTGCGCTTTTGCGTCACCCACCTGGAGGAGTGGGCCAAGGAGGACTGCGCGCCGCTGCCCTGGAGCGAGCGCCTGGCGCGCCTGAGGCTGCTCGACCACCACAGGGAGAACCACGTCCGGGTGGTGGACTGGGCGCTGTCGCGGGGGCGCGTGGACGAGGCCCTGCGGGTGTGCGTGGCGCTGCGCTCCTACTGGATGGTGCGCGGCCTGGCCGCCGAGGGCAGCCGCGTCCTGGAGCGGGCGCTGGGCACCGACCCGGACGGGCAGTCGCCGCACCTGAGGGCGCGCGCCCTGGCTCTGCACGCCGAGCTGCGCCTGGACCTGGACACGGCGCCGCGCGTGTCCGCCCTGGCCATGTGCGCCCTGGAGGCGGCGCGGGCCTGCCGCGAGGCGGGGGCCGCGGCCTCGGCCCTGACCACCATGGCGGTGCTGTCCCTGCGCACCGGCGCGCTGGACGAGGGGCAGCGGCACGCCGATCGGGCCGGGGAGTGGGCCTCCCAGGTCGACGACCCCGTCACGGAGGTGACCACGCTGGACGTGCTGGCGCAGCTGGCGCGCCGCCGCGGCGAGGCCGGCCTGGCGAGCGGCTACCTGGAGCAGAGCATCTCGGTGGCCGAGAACCTGGGCGACCGGTGGAACGTGGCCCGCTGCCTGCACGGGCTGGGCTCGATCGCCGCCGAACGGCGGGACTTCGCGCGGGCCCGCGCGTTGTTCGCCGAGGCTTTGTCGGTCTTCGGCGAGCTGGAGGCGGCCCCGGCGACCGCGCACTGCGCCCGGGAGCTGGGCCGCCTGTACCTGGCCGAGGGCCAGGCGCTGCGGGCCAGGGAGCCCCTGGCGACGTGCCTGCGGGTGAGCTTCACCTCCGGTCAGCGCATCGCCGTGGCGCGCGCCCTGGAGGCGCTGGCGGAGCTGGCGCTGGCCGAGGAGGAGGCGGAGCGGGCCGCCGCCCTGGTGGGTGTGGCCGCCGACCTCCGCACGTCGCTGGACCGGCCCTCGGCCGAGACCCTGCGGCTGCGGTCGGCGGTGGAGCGCCGGGTGGGCGGGACGCGGACCGCCGAGGCCTGGAACGCGTGGCGCCCCCTGCCCCTGGAGCAGGTGCTCGACCGGGCGCTGGCCTTTCCCCGGCCCCCGTCCCCGGGTGCCGCCGGGCCGGAGACCCTGACCCCCCGCGAGAGGGAGGTGGCCGAGCTCGCCGAGCGGGGCCTGTCCAACCGGGAGATCGCCGAGCGGCTGACGATCAGCCAGGCGACCGCGGCCCGGCACATCGCGAACATCTTCAGAAAACTCTCGATCTCCTCCAGGGTGCAGTTGACCGGCTGGGCCGTGTCGGAGGACGGTGTCTGAGAGGGCCCGCGAACGCCGGGAAGCACTTGCACAGTGCGCGTGCACCCGCTAAGACAGAACTTCAGGTACCAACGCCCACCCGACCGTATCCACCCTGCCGACCTTCTCCCCCTCCCTGGTGAGAACCTTCCCCGACCGCCCCTACATGTGAAGGCCATGGCACCTTTGACCGCGCCCGCGCGGCACAACCTCCCCCGTCCGGGCACCGGATTCGTGGGCCGCGAACGGGACCTGAGCGATCTGCTTCGCCTGCTCGGCTCCAGCCGCTCCGTCACGCTGTGCGGAACCGACGGGATGGGGAAGACCCGCCTCGCGATACGCCTGGCCGAGCAGTCCACCGTCTCCTTCCCCGACGGCGTGTGGATGGCCGACCTGGCGGACGCGCGCACGACCCTGGAGGTGTACGCGCGGGTGTGCGCCGCGGTGGGCGTGGTCGAGGAGCCCGGACAGCCGCTGTCGGCCACGGTGACCGAGGCCCTGCGCGACCGCCGCCTGCTGCTGGTGCTGGACTCCTGCGAGCACGTCGCCGACCAGGTGACGGAGGTCGGCGAGGCCCTGCTGGCCGCCTGCCCCTCGGTGTCGGTCCTGCTCACCAGCGAGGCCCCCTTCCGCCTGTCGGGCGGAACGGTGTGGCGGGTGACCCCGATGGCCCTGCCGCTGCCCGCGCGCAAGGGGCCGCCGCCCGACCCCTCCGGCTCGGAGGCGGTACGGCTCTTCCTGGACCGCGCGCGCACGTGCGACCCGCGCTTCTCGGTCTCGGCCCGGGAGCTGGAGACCGTGACGGAGCTGTGCGACCTGGCGGGCGGGATCCCGCTGGGGATCGAGGTGCTGGGCGCGAGCGCGCCCGGGATCGGCCCCGAGGCGCTCGTCGGGAAGCTGCGCGCGTACCTGTCCTCCCCCGCCGCCCGGCCGGGGCCGGGCCAGGCCGTCTCGCGCATCGAGATGCTGCCCCTGGTGCTGGACTTCGTGTACAGCGGCCTGCCGGAGGCCGAGCGGGTGCTGCTGCGGCGCCTGTCGGTGTTCCGGGGGTGGGACCTGGAGCTGGCCGAGCAGGTGTGCGCCGACGAGGCGCTGCCGGAGTCGGCCATCCTCGACCTGTCGACGTCGTTGCTGAACCGCTCGCTGATCACGGTGACCGGTGAGTTCGAGGGGCGTGTGCGCTACCGGCTGCCGGAGGCGGTACGGCGGTTCGCGCACTCCCGGCTGGTAGCCGAGGGCGAGGCGGAGCTGTTCCAGGAGCGGCTCCTGGAGCGGATGCTGCACCTGGTCGAGGACCTGGGGCTCAAGTTGGAGTCGAGCCGGTCCATGCCCTGGAGCGAGCGCGACGCCGGACGGCGGCGGGTGATCGCCGAGTACGGCACGCTGCGCTCACTGCTGCGCTGGTCGCTGGACCACGGCGCGGCCGAGTCGGGGCTGCGGCTGTGCGTCAGCCTGGTCGCGCACTGGGTGAGCCACCAGTGCTACGCCGAGGGCGCCCACTGGATGGACCGGCTGCTGGAGCTGGAGGACGCGGCGAAGGCGCCCTCGCGGGCGAGGGCGCTGGTGGGCCGGGCCCAGCTCGCGCGGGTGCGGCGCGACCACGAGCTGGCCCTGTCACTGGGTGAGGAGGGCCTGCGATTGTGCCGCGAGGCCGGGGACGAGGTCTTCGTCCGCACCGCGCTCAACCTGCTCGCCCTGGTGGAGGTGCGCAACCGCGTGCCGGACCGGGCCGCGGTGCGGGTGGAGGAGGCGCTGCGGCTGTGCCGTGAGGCGGGCGACCTGTGGGGCGAGGCGGTCGCGCTGGGCACCCGGGCGGCCCTGGTCGCCCAGCAGGGCGACCACCCCACGGCCGACCACCACTACAACGCCGCGCTGACCCTGCTGCGCGGCATCGACCACCGGTGGGGGGTGGGCGTCGCCCTCATCGGCCAGGCGTACGCGGCCGAGGCCGGCGGGGACCTGGTGACGGCGGACCGCTGCTACCGGGAGGCGCTGGACACCCAGCGGCTGATCGGCGCGGTGGCCGAGGAGGCGCGCTGCCTGGCCGGCATCGGCAGGGTGGCCCGTGCCCAGGGGTCCACGGGCCAGGCCTACGACTACCTGAGCGAGGGGCTGCTGCTGAGCCACTCGACGGGGCAGCGCGCCGACGCGGCCCGCGCCCTGACCGCGATCGCCCGGGTGGCCTTCGACTCCGGGCTGCGCGAGTCCGCCTGCCGCCTGGCGGGCGCGGCGACGAGCGTGCGCGAGCGGCTGGGACTGCCCGCGTACGCGGCCCCGTGGCCGTTCACGGACGCGGAGAGGACGCGCCGCCAGCGCCGCCGCCTGGTGCACTGGTGGGAGCAGGGCCGGGGCCTGAGCCTGTCGGGCGCGGTCCGCGAGGGAGAGCGGCTGGCCGAGGAGGGCCGGCGCCCTCCGTCGCGCCGCCCCGCCCCGCCTCAGGCCGGGAGCACCGGGCGCGGGGCACGGAAGGGGCCGCCTCCCTCACCGGAGTCGGTGGCCCCCGAGGAACTGCTGACCAAACGCGAACTGGAGGTCGCGCTCCTGGTGAGCCGGGGGGAGAGCAACCCCGCGATAGCGCGTACCCTGTTCATCACCTCGTCGACGGCGGCACGGCACGTGGCCAACATCAACCGTAAGATGGGCTTCAATTCGCGTACGCAGATCGCGGCGTGGGTACAGCGCCATCAGAGGTCGGACTGACTGTCCGATCTGCCCGTTTCCGCCCGGCTCCCGAGCCGGCAACCACCTTCTCCGCCGAATCTACATATGCATGTGCATGGCAATATGCATGTGCATATGGCTGTGAACGCGCTAGGCTTCACGCCATGGGACACCACGTTCGTGACACCGCGGTGACACGATCGCGCGGGTCCTGGGAACGGCCGTCGGGACCGGGTCCAGAACCGGGGGCGCCGCGGACCGTCGGCTCCGGAGGAGGCCTTCGGGGCCGGGGGAGACCGCGTCGGCGCGAGGTGCGTCCTGGGGAGGAAGACCGTATCCGCCGACCGGAGCGCCGCCGCCGGGTTCGCCACGTGGAGGGGGCGTGACGAGCCCGGGCGGCGGTGCCACCGACAGATGGGCGAGCTGGGGGTACGTATGGGGGTAGGGCTGTCTTCAGGAACCGGACGACCAGGACGCCACCTGCCGCGTCGGGAGGACCCGATCGGCTCGTTGACCGGTGGCCTGTGCGAGCGGTTGCGTCTGCGCTCCGGACGGGTGGGAACGGTCCGCGGGCACGGGTACCGCGTGGACGCGCTCTCCTTCGCGACCGAGGTGGAGCGGGCCGCCGCCGGGCTGAGCCGCCGCGGCATATGCTTCGGCGACGTGGTGGGGATCCTCGCCCCGGTCTCCCCCCACCGCTTCCTGGCCACCTACACGGTGAAGGCCGTGGGCGGGCGCGCGCTGCCCCTGTCGGTCACCTCCGACAGGGACACCCAGTGCGCCGTGCTCACCGAGACCGACACGCGCCTGCTGTTCGTCAGCGCCGACATGGCTCCGACCGCGCTGGAGCTCGCGGAGCGCTCGAGGGTGCGGCAGGTCATCTCCTTCGGAACGGCGCTGGGGACCACGCCCTTCAGGGAGCTGCTGCAGCCCAGCCCGGACGGCAGCGGCTACAGTCCCGCCCGCGGCCTGTTCGACAACGGCATCCTGGGCTATGAGCGCACCGGCAACGGGCTGCTGACCACGCTGTACCCGTACAGCGACCTGATGGCGCGCTTCGCGGAGCTGCGCGACCGGCTGGAGCTCACCTCCGACGACGTCGTGGCGGTGGACGAGAGCGGGGACGAGGTGGCACGGGTGGTCCTGGTGGCACTGGCCCTGTGGACGGGGGCGTGCGTGGTGGCGGGCGCGGGGTGTCCGCCGCCCGAGGGGCGCCAGGTGACGGTGCGCTGCGCCCCCGACCCGGTACGGGTCGCCGATCCGCCGGTCGGCGGGGCGTACTGACCGCCGGGGTGGGTCCAGGGGGCTCGGGGGCGGGTCCGGCGAGGACGCGCCCGTGGGGGCCTCTCCGGGGGGATCCGGGGGCTTTGGCCGGGGGTCGGCCGCGGACCGGGTTCAGTCCCCGACCGCCATCTCCTCCGCCGGGGACTCCCCACCGGTGTCGGGGTCGGCCTCGGGCGGCCGGTCGTCGATCTCGAACCAGGCCACGTGCGTGGCCTCGCTCCAGTACTCGCCGCTGCGGGTGGCGCAGCTGTCGACGATGAGCTTGCCCCGGCCGAAGTCACCGCCGTCCTCGCGCGAGTGAAGGCCCTCGCCGTCGCGCGCCCCCTGGTCGGCGACGGCCACGCGCAGGCGCCCGGCGTCGGAGCGTATGAAGAGCGTCATGACGCCGCCGCTCTGCCCCGAGCGCGAGTGCAGCAGGGCGTTGGTGGCCAGCTCGCTGACGGCCAGCTCGGCGTCCTCCAGCGCGCTCTCGGCGTGGCCCGTACGGGCGAGGAACTCGCGTACGCGCGCACGGATGGAGCGTACCGCGGTCAGGTTCCCCGCACAGCTCCACACCGTGTGGTCGGTGACCCCGCCGGTGAGGTCCCCCGTCTCGACGGTCGGTGCGGTCGGAGCCATGCTCTCCGGTACCTCCGCGGGCACGTATTCCCGGAGTTGCCTCGCCTCAGCCATCCGGTCACTCCAATCACCCGCGACGGGCGCGCGGGTTGCGCCGCCTGCACTCACCTTAGACAAGGGTGTACTGGCTCCAGAACAGCACACCCGGGTTCCCCCTGCCCGTCATCGGCCACAAAACCCCGTCACGTGTCCTCCCCGATGTGGACAAAGGAAACAGTCCGGACCCCAGGGTGACCCATGTGAGGTGTAACACGTTGGCAATACACGCCCCTGAACGGCGGTTTCGCTGACAGGACGGCTGCCAGGAACGATAATCGTTCCCATGTCCGGGCCGTCCACGGCCCCCATCCGCCGTGGGCGCGTCCGCCCACGCGCCGACACGAAGGACTCAGATGAAGATCGCGTTCGCGGGCAAGGGCGGCAGCGGCAAGACCACCCTCTCCGCACTGTTCACCCGCCACCTGGCCGCCCAGCACGTCCCCGTGGTGGCCATCGACGCCGACATCAACCAGAACCTGGGCGCCGCCCTGGGCGTACCCGAGGAGCGCCTGGCCGAGCTCCCTCCCCTGGGAGCCCACCTGGAGGAGATCAAGGACCTGCTGCGCGGGGACAACCCGCGCATCGCCTCGGCGCAGGCGATGGTCAAGACCACGCCGCCGGGCCGCGGATCGCGCCTGCTGACCGTGACCGGGGACAATCCGCTGCACTCGCGCTTCGGCGCCCGGGTCCGGGGCGCCACGCTCATGGTCACCGGCCCGTTCGCCGAGGGGGACCTGGGCGTGTCCTGCTACCACTCCAAGGTGGGCGCGGCCGAGATGTACCTCAACCACCTGGTGGACGGCCCCGGCGAGTACGTGGTCGTGGACATGACCGCGGGCGCCGACTCCTTCGCGTCGGGGATGTTCACCCGCTTCGACATGACCTTCCTGGTGGCCGAGCCCACCGTGCGCGGCGTGGGCGTGTACCGCCAGTACGCCGAGTACGCCCGGGACCACGACGTGGCCATCCGGGTGATCGGCAACAAGGTGCAGGACGAGGCGGACGTGGAGTTCCTGCGCGAGCACGTCGGCGAGGCGCTGTCGGGGTGGATGACGCACTCGGGGTTCGTGCGCTCGATGGAGAAGGGCCGCCACCCGGAGCTGTCGGACCTGGAGGAGGACAACGTCAAGACCCTGGCCCGGATGCGGGACATGGTGGACGCCGCGCCCAAGGACTGGGAGAAGTTCACGCGGCAGTCGGCGGAGTTCCACCTGCGCAACGCGCGGGCGTGGGCCAACGAGGCCAAGGGCGCGGACCTGACCGCCCAGTTGGACCCCGATTTCCTCATGGGCCCCACGGCTCTCACCAATTAGCCTCGAAACAGACAAAACGGTCAAACAAGACACTAAACACCACGGTTTCGCGTCCCGACGACATCGATTGGAGTACGAACGGGACCGCACGCGCCGCGTCGCACGGCGCGTCGGACGGGTGGGCGCCGCACGCGCGTGGCAGCGTGCGGCGCCCGCCCGGACCCCCGCGAAGCCCCAGGCCACAGCGAATATCGTCGCCTCTCGGAACCCGCACCCGTGATACCGGGGCCAAACCCCGTGTTCGCCTCCGCATCCGTTCCGGGCGGGTTTGACGCCTCCAGGTGGGAGAACAAGGATCGTTCGGGTCCGACACCCGCCGGTGCCCCCCAGGCGCCGCCCCCTCGGGCGCCTCCCCGGTGCCGGACAGCCGAAGTCCCCGTCCCCACACGAGGTGCCCAGTGCCGTCCCTGCCCGAAGACCCCCAGACCCCCCGTGCCCTCGCGCCCAGCCGCCGCTCCCTGCTCCGCGCGTCCGCCGCGGGCGCGGCCGTCGCCCCGGTGCTGGCCGCCTGCGGAGGGGACTCCGGCTCCGGGGGCTCGGGCGGAGGCGAGCCCCAGCGGGGCGGCCGGCTGCGCGTCGGTGTGGCGGGAGGCGGCGTCAACGACACCCTGGACGCGCACGAGCCCACCGACAACGTGGACATCGCGCGCAACCACGCGCTCTACGCCACCCTGGTGCGCTACACCAACGACGGTGCCGTCGAGAACCACCTGGCCGAGTCCTTCGAGCCCAACGAGGACGCCACCGAGTGGACCGTCGTGCTCAAGGAGGGCCTGACCTTCCACGACGACTCCCCGGTCACCGCCGACTCCGTCATCTTCTCGCTCCGGCGCATCCTGGACCCGGACAACCCCCTGCGCGGCGCGGGCGACATGGCCGGTGTGGACCCCGACGCGCTGGAGGCCGTCGACGAGCGCACCGTCCTCATCCGCTGCACCGAGCCCACGGTCACCCTGCCCGACGCTCTGGCGGAGTACTACAACTGCGTCGTGCCGGAGGGCTACGACCCGAAGGACCCGGTCGGCTGCGGCCCGTTCCGCCACGTGGAGTTCACCGCGGGCGAGTACAGCCTCTTCGAGCGCCACGAGGGGTACCACGAGGAGGGCCTGCCCTACGTGGACGAGCTGGAGATCGTGGACTTCCCCGAGGACGACGCGCGCGTCAACGCCCTCAACAGCGGCAGCGTCGACCTCATCTCCCAGGTCCCGCACGCGCAGGTGCCCGTGATCGAGGGCAACCCGGACCTGGACATCATGGAGTCCGAGACCGGCATGTGGCTGCCGTTCACCATGCGCGTGGACCGGGCGCCCTTCGACGACGTCCGGGTCCGCCAGGCCTTCCGCCTCATCGTGGACCGGCAGGAGATGGTCGACCAGGCCCTCGCCGGCTACGGACAGGTCGGCAACGACATGTACGCGCGGATGGACCCCTCCTACCCCGAGGACTTCGAGCAGCGCGAGCAGGACATCGACGAGGCCAAGCGTCTGCTGGCCGAGGCCGGGCACGAGGACGGCCTGGAGGTCGAGCTGGTCACCTCCGACATCAGCGCGGGCACGGTCGCCGCCGCCGAGGTCTTCCAGGAGCAGGCCCGCGAGGCCGGGGTCACCGTCAACCTGCGCCGCGTCAACCCCAGCGACTACTGGAACGAGGAGGAGGGCTTCCCCTACGCCTTCGGCCAGGACTTCTGGAGCGCGCGCAACTACATCACCCAGGCGGCGCAGGGCTCCGTGGTGGGCGCCCCCTACAACGAGACCATGTGGGGCGAGGACGAGGAGTGGCTGGGCCACCTGGAGGAGGCCCGCCGCACCGCCGACGAGGAGGCGCGCAACGAGCTGATCCGCAAGGCTCAGCGGATCGAGTACGAGAAGGGCGGCTACATCGTGTGGGGCTTCGTGAACCTGCTCGACGGCCACAGCACCGCCGTGCACGGGCTTGAGCCGGCCGTCTCCGGGCACCCGCTGGGCTCCTACGCCTTCCACCGGGTCTGGATGCAGCAGTAGGCCGGCGCCCGCGCCCCACCGAAGCCGACCACTACCGAAAGCTCGCCATGACCCGACTCATCGTCGTCCGCCTCCTCTTCGGCGCGCTGACGCTCTGGGCGGTGTCCCTCGTGGTCTTCGCGGCCACGCAGGCCCTGCCCGGCGACGCCGCCCAGATGATCCTGGGCCGCGACGCGACGCCGCAGCGCGTGGAGGCGCTGCGCGACCAGCTCAACCTGCACGAGCCGGTGGCCGTGCAGTACCTGCAGTGGCTCCAGGGGATCCTCCAGGGCGACCTGGGCACCTCCTACTCCAACCGGATGCCCGTGGACGAGGTCCTCGCCTCGCCGGTGGGCAGCTCGCTGGCCCTCATGGGGCTGGCCGCCCTGGTGGCCACGCCCGTGGCCCTGGCCGTGGGCGCGTTCAGCGCCCTGCGGCGCGACCGGGCCTTCGACCACGCCTCCTCGCTGGGGACGCTGGTCGTGGCCTCCATCCCCGAGTTCGTGGTCGGGATCCTGCTGATCCTGCTGCTGGGCCCGGGCGGGTTCGACCTGCTCCCGTCGGTGTACTCCCGTGTGGGCGGCCCCGACCAGTGGGTGCTCCCGGTGCTGACCCTGGCCTTCGCCGTGGCGCCGCCGATCGTGCGGATGATGCGGGCGACGATGATCGAGGTCCTGGAGAGCGAGTACGTGCAGCAGGCGCGGCTCAAGGGCCTGGACGAGCGCACGGTGCTGTGGCGGCACGCCGCGCCCAACGCCATCGGACCGGTCGCCCAGGTGGTCGCCCTGCAGCTCGCCTGGCTGGCGGGCGGCGTGGTGGCCGTCGAGTTCCTGTTCAACTTCCCCGGCGTCGGCAAGATCCTCATGGACGCCATCGAGAACCGCGACGTGCCCCTGATCCAGGCCGTGGTGCTGCTCATCGCCGGGGTGTACATCCTCGTCAACCTGCTCGCCGACGTGATCGGTCTGGCGGCCAACCCGAAGGTGAGGGTGGCGAACCGATGAGTACCCCTTCGACGGCGGTCGCGAGGTCCGCGGCGGCGCGCACGCGCCGCGCCGGACTGCTGCGCGGCGCGTGGGGCTTCGGCCGCACGAAACTGGGCGTGGTCCTGACCGGCCTGGTCGTCCTGGTCGCGGTGGCGGGGCCCTTCGTCGCCCCGTACACGCCCACCGAGTTCGTGGCCAAGCCCTTCGAGACGGGTGTGGACGGCACCGTGTTCGGCGGTGACAACCGCGGACGCGACGTGCTCACTCGCTTCCTGTGGGGCGGGTGGACGCTGCTGCTGCTCGCCGGCTCCGCCGCCGGGATCGGCGTGGTGGCGGGCGCGGTGGTCGGCGTGGTCGCGGGCTACCAGCGCGGCTGGCTGGACGACGTGGTCATGCGCGCCAACGACGTCCTGCTGGCCTTCCCCCAGCTGATTGCCGCGCTGCTGGTGATGTCGGTCCTGGGCCCGAAGGTGTGGCTGATCGTGGCGGTCATCGCGGTCTCGCACATGCCGCGCGTGGCCCGGGTGGTCCGCGAGGCGACGCGCAAGGTGATCGAGCAGGACTACGTGAAGGCCGCCGAGGCGATCGGCCTGCCGCGCTGGCGGATCATGGCGGTGGAGATCCTGCCGAACGTGACCAGTCCGCTGCTGGTGGAGCTGGGCCTGCGGCTGACCTACTCGATCGGCGTGGTCGCGGTACTGGGCTTCCTGGGCATGGGGTTGCAGCCGCCGACCGCCGACTGGGGCCTGATGATCAACGAGAACCGGCAGGGCATGGCCGTGCAGCCGTGGGCGGTGGCGCTGCCCGTGTCGGCGATCGCGGTCCTGACCATCGGAGTCAACCTCATCACCGACGGGCTGTCGCGGGCGGCCATCGGTATCGACCGGGGGGTCGGCAAGTGACGCGGGACAAGGCGAAGGACACGGCCGGAGGGGACACCGTTCTGGCGGTGGACGGCCTGACGGTGATCGGTCGGCCCTCGGACGTGGAGATCATCAGCGGGGTGTCGGTCTCGGTGCGCCGGGGCGAGATCCTCGGCCTGGTGGGCGAGTCCGGCTCGGGCAAGACCACCCTGGGGCTGTCGCTGCTGGCGCACTGCAAGCGGGCCACGCAGATCAGCGCCGGGACCGTGGAGGTGGCCGGAAAGGACCTGGCGTCTCTGTCGGAGCGGGGCGTGCGCGAGCTGCGCGGGCGCGCGGTGGCCTACATTCCGCAGTCGCCCGCCTCGGCGCTCAACCCGGCCCTGCGGCTGCGCACGCAGTTGGGCGAGGCCCTGCACGACGCGTCGCTGTCGGCGGCCGACGCCGACGCTCGCGTGCGCGAGGTGCTGCGCGAGGTGGCGCTGCCCGACGACGACGCCTTCCTGACCCGCTACCCGCACCAGCTGTCCGGCGGGCAGCAGCAGCGGGTGGCCATCGCGATGGCCTTCGTGGGCCGCCCGGACGTGATCGTGCTGGACGAGCCGACCACGGGCCTGGACGTGACCACCCAGGCGCACGTACTGGAGACGATCCGCCGGATGACCCGCGAGTACGGGACGGCGGGGGTCTACATCAGCCACGACATGGCGGTGGTCGCCGACCTGGCCGACGAGGTCGCCGTCATGTACCGGGGCGAGCTGGTCGAGCGCGGGCGCACCGACGCGGTGCTGACCTCGCCCGAGCACGACTACACGCGTCGGCTGCTGCGGGCGGTGCCGCTGCTGCGCACCGACGGGCACGGCGGGGGCGGCGAGCCGGAGGAGGAACCGCTGCTGCGGGTCTCGGGGCTCTCGGCCGGATACGGGCGCACGCGGGTGCTGGAGGGCATCGACGTGTCGGTCTCCCGGGGGGAGTGCGTGGCGCTGCTGGGCGAGTCGGGCTCGGGCAAGACCACCCTTTCGCGCTCTGTGGCGGGGCTGCACCACCAGTTCACCGGCGAGGTGCTCTTCGACGGCGGTCCGCTGGCCCCCAGCAGCTACCGGCGCACCGCCGAACAGCGGCGCCGGGTGCAGTACGTGTTCCAGAACCCCTACGAGGCGCTCAACCCGCGCAAGCGCGTGCGCGACCAGATCCTGGGACCCTACCGGCACCTGGTGGGCAGGCCCGAGGACCCCGACGCGGTGGTGGCCGGGGCGCTGGAGCGGGCGGCGCTGTCCGCCTCCTACGCCGACCGCTTCCCCGAACAGCTCAGCGGCGGTGAGCGCCAGCGCGTGTGCATCGCGCGCGCCGTGGCCACCCGGCCGGACCTGCTGGTGTGCGACGAGATCACCTCCGCCCTGGACGTGTCGGTGCAGGCGGAGATCGTGCGGCTGCTGCAGAACCTGCAGGAGGACGGGATGGCGCTGCTGTTCGTCACCCACAACATCGCGCTGGTGTCCAACATCGCCCAGCGGGTGGCGGTGCTCAACCGCGGGAGGATCGTGGAGTACGGCCCGGTCGGCCGGGTGATGTCGGCGCCCGAGCACGAGTACACGCGCGCGCTGATCGCGGACACACCGGACTTTCGGCCCGCCCTCGCCGAGACCGCGGATTGACGTCCTCACCGGGGCGGGCCCCGGCGATTCCCACAGCCTCGCGGCGCCCGCTGGTTCCTGCGTGGCGGGCCGGGGCCGCCGGGGCCCGGGGCGACGGTTCACCGCGCCCGGCCGGCCTCCGGCACGCGCGCACGCGGCGAGGTCATGGCCAGTAGGACCACCAGGCCGAGGGTGGAGGTGGCGAACAGGGCGGCGCCCATGGGTACGGCGGTGCTCTCGTCCAGCCCCACCAGCGGTGCCACCACCGCGCCGAACAGCGGGGACAGCGCGCCCAGCACCGCGCCGGCGCTGCCCGCCCGCCGCTCCTGGCCGTGCATGGCCAGCGCGAAGGAACTGGTGAGGATCATCCCCATGCACGTCATGTACACGAAGACGGGCACCACGAGGGTGATCAGGGGGCCGTCGGCCAGCGTCGCCACGAGCAGCGCACCGGTCGCCGCCACCGCCGCGGCCACGGCGCCCAGCAGCAGGGGGCGCTCGCCGAACCGGGCGCTGAACCGCCCCACCGCCCAGCTCCCCGCGATGATGGCGGCGCCGTTGACTCCGAACAGGACCCCGAAGACCTGCGGGGACACCCCGTGCAGGTCCTGGTAGACGAACGGCGTCCCGGCGACGTAGGCGAAGCTGCCGCCGTGCACGAGGCCGACCACCAGGGCGTAGCCGAGGAAGGACCGGTCCCGCAGCAGTGCGCCCACCGTCCGCAGGGTGCCGCCGACCGTGCCCGGGATGCGCCGCTCCACCGGCAGGGTCTCCTCCAGCCGCAGCGCCACGACCAGGACGATCACCGCGCCGAGCAGCGCCAGGGCCAGGAAGACGGCCTCCCAGCCCGCGGAGGACGGCCACAGGATGGCGCCGCCCGCGATCGGCGCCACGAGGGGGGCGACCGCGTTGACCACCATCAGCAGGGCGAAGAACCTGGTCAGCTCGTTGCCGGAGAACACGTCGCGCACGACCGCGCGGGAGAGCACGACCCCGGCGGAGGCCGTGAACCCCTGGAGGAAGCGGGCCGCCGCCAGAACGGTGATGTCGGGGGCCAGCGCGCACAGCAGCGACGACAGCACGAACAGGACCAGGGAGACGATCAGCGGCCCGCGCCTGCCCCGGGCGTCGCTGACCGGACCCACCACCACCTGGCCGACGGCGAGTCCCACCAGGCAGGTGGTCAGGCTCAGCTGCACGTGGGAGGCGCCGGCGCCCAGGTCGGCGGCGATCTCGGGGAAGGCCGGCAGGTACATGTCGATGTTGAGCGGGCCCAGGACGGCGAGCATGCCGAGGAGGAGGGCCAGGCCCAGGCGCGCCCGGCCGGTCGGGTTGTGCTGCATCGGCGCTCTCTCGTGAGGGTGGAGGGCGCTGGGCGCCGCTGACCTGAGGCCACGCTAACCGCGACGGCCGTCTCCGGCGGCCCGTCGGGGGCGGGACTGACACGAGTCCGTCAGAAAGCGTCCGGTCCGGGACGGGAGCGGGCCGCGGCGGGGGCGTGTCCGGCGGACACGCCCTAGAAGAGCACCGACATCACCTCGCCCACCTGCCGGAAGCCGACCTTCCGGTAGGTGGCACGGGCCGGGGCGTTGTAGTCGTTGACGTAGAGGGTCACGCGGGGCGCGATCTCCGCGAGCGCGTAGTTGACCACGGCCGCCATCCCCGCGGTGGAGTGGCCCCGGCCGCGCAGGTCCGGGTGCACCCACACCCCCTGGACCTGGCAGGCGTGCTGGGTGACCGCGCCGATCTCGGCCTTGAACACCACACGGCCGTCCTCGATGCGCGCGAAGGCCCGGCCGGTGCGCACCAGCTCCTCCACCCGGGCCCGGTAGAGCGCGCCGCCGTCTCCGGAGTCCGGCGGGACGCCGACCTCCTCCGTGAACATGGCCACGCACGCGGGTACGAGGGCGTTGAGCTCGGACAGGCGGACCCGGCGTACCAGGGGGTCGGCGGACACGTCGGGTTCGCCGCTGATCTCCAGGACCGGCTGGCTGGCGCGGATGGCGCGGGCGGGCCCCCACGCGGGGGTGACCTGCTGCCAGAAGTCGCTGACCGCGTCGACCGGGCCGACGATCGAGGAGCAGCGGCGGCCGCGCCAGCGGGCGTGGTCGGCGAAGCTGCGGATGGCGGCCGGTCCGGCGTTGACGGGGACCATGTTGGCGCCGGAGTAGCACAGGGCGCTCAGACGGCCCCGTTCCACGTGCCCCCACACCTCGGCACCACCGGACCTGGGGGAGATGCCCGTGGCCATCAGGCGGGAGGCGACGAACACGTTGCCGACGGGATCGGTGTCCAGGAGCGCACGGACGGACTCCCGGTCGCGTTCGCCGAGGATCCGTACCGGCGAGGTCCGCAGCATCGCATCTCCCCCATCTTCCCGGTTCCCTCGGGCGGGTCCCGGAGGACGACTGGTCGAGCCTGTTCGCGCTGTTTCCAGCCTATTCGACCGGTTGCCCGGATTCCCCCCGCATTCCGTGCACGGCGGGCGCGGCCGCGCTCCCGGGCTCCTCGCGCACGATGCCGGGAGCGGGTTCGGGACGGCCCTCGCAGGTGAGGTCGGGGCCGGCGCCCCCGGCGCGTACGGGCAGCTCCCCGTCGCCGAGGTAGGCGGTGACGACCTCGTCCACGCAGGCGTTGCCGGTGAACGCGACGCCGTGGGTGAGGCCGCCCTCCTCCGTCACCAGGACCGATCCGGGCAGGCGCTCGCGGAGGGCGAAGGCGCCCTCCACCGGGGTGGCGCCGTCCTCGGTGGCGTGGACGAGGAGCGCGTCGCCGTCGTAGGCGGGGTGCTCACCCGGGCCGTCGCCGACCTGGAACCAGTCGTCGGCCTCGGCGTCCCAGGTCGCGCACGGAGCGTTGTACCAGACGTTGTTCCAGGCCATGAAGGGGGCCTCCCGGTGGGCCTCCTCGGCGTCGGCGCGCCAGGTGGACCAGTCCTCGGGCCAGCGGGAGTCGGTGCACTGGACCGCGAGGTAGCCGCCGTAGCCCCGGTCGGAGTCGGCGTCCTCGCCGTGCACCTCGTGCAGCGCGAGCAGCAGCGCGTCGTCGCCGTCGTTGATCCGGGACGAGAGCGCGCCGGCGGCCGAGGGCCAGGCGGCGGCGCTGTAGGCGATGGGGAGGACGGCGCCCTCCAGCTCGGTGGGGCCGACGGTGCCCGCGGCGGGCTCGTCGGCCAGCTCCGAGCGCAGGGAGTAGTAGGCCTCGGCGACCTCCTCCCCGGTCGTACCGAGCCCGTAGACGCCGTCGTGGCGGGCCGTCCAGTCGAAGAAGTTCCGGGCCGCGCGGTCCAGGGCCCGGCTCTGCACGAGGTTGCTCTCGTACCAGGGGTTGTCGGGGTTGACGACGCTGTCCAGGACCAGGGCGCGGACCCGGTCGGGGTAGAGCGCGGAGTAGACGGTACCCAGGTAGCTGCCGTAGGAGTAGCCGAGGTAGTCGATCCGGTCCAGCCCCAGGGCCGCACGGATGGCGTCCATGTCGTGGGCGGTGTCCTCGGTGCGCGCGTGCTGGAGGAGGGGGCCGGTGTTGGCCGCGCAGGACCGGGCGTAGTCCGCCGCGTCGGCGCGCAGGGCGGCCTCGGCGGTGGCGTCCGCCGGCACGGTGTCGGGGCGCACGGGCGCGAAGAAGCCCGGGTCGCAGGTGATGGAGGGCGTGGAGGCGCCGACGCCGCGCGGGTCGAAGGAGACGACGTCGTGGGTCTCGCGCAGTCGCGCGGGCATGCGCTGGTGGGTGTAGGAGGCCCACATGCGTCCGGCGCTGCCGGGGCCGCCGGGGTTGACCAGGAGGGTGTGCCGGGCCTTTCCGGTGGCCCGGACCCGGGACAGGGCAAGCCGGACGTCGTCCTCGCCGGCCCGGCCGCCGTCGGCGGTGCGGGCGAGGGGGACCGTGAGGGTGGCGCACTCCAGGTCCTCGTCGGCGACGGGCCGCAGGTCCTGGCAGGGCCCCCATGTGAGGGCCCCCTGGTCGACACGGACGCTCTCGCGGACCTGCTCGACCGGTCCCGCCTGCGCGGGGATCGCGGCGACCAGGGAGGCCAGGACCGCCCCGGCCGAGGCCGCGGCCCAGGTTCGTGCTCGCACTTGGCTACCCCCTCGCACTCTGTTGTTACTCTATGCATTGTTACCAATCCGTAGAGTTACAAACTGAGGCGACACGGACCGACACCGAACCCAGGCCGGCACGCCCCGGTAGCATGTGCCCTGCCTGGAGCAGACCACGACAAAACAGACGGGGCGAAGGGGCACCATGCGGCTGGATCGTGTCGATGAGCGGATCATCGCGATACTCGGCGCGGACGCGCGGATGAGCTTCGCCGAAATCGGCGGACAGGTCGGACTGAGCCCCTCGGCGGTCAAGCGCCGCGTGGACCGGCTGGTGGAGTCCGGCGCGGTACGCGGATTCACGGTGGTGGTGGAACCCCAGGCCGTCGGGTGGACCACCGAGGCCTTCATCGAGCTGTACTGCCGCGCCCGCACCTCTCCCGGAGAGATCCGGACCGGGTTGGCGGGGTACGCCGAGATCACCTCCGCGTACACGGTCACCGGGGACGCGGACGCCGTCGTGCAGGTCCGGGCCCGCGACACCCACCACCTGGAGGAGGTCATCGAGCGGCTGGGCGCCGAGCCGTTCGTGGTGCGGACCAAGAGCACGCTGGTCCTGTCCCGCCTGGTGGACCAGCCCATCCTCGCCGGGACCGCCGACCTGCCCTGACCCGCCGCCGGACACGGAGGACGGCCCCGGCCGCACCTCGTCGTGCGGCCGGGGCCGTCGTCGTCGCACCGGGGATCCGTCCGGACTCCGGGCGGGCGGGGCCGCGCGCACACGTCCGTCAGGGGCGGCGGGCCGGAGCCCTCGCCCACGGCCCCGGGACCCCCGCCCCCGGAGGAGTACCGGTTCAGTCCTCCGGGAGGGCCACCGGCGCGAGTTCGTCGAACAGGTCGCCCGGGCCCGGGTTGCCCGGGTCGGTCCCGCCGCCGAAGTGGTGGACCACGCCCCACACGGCGTTCAGCGCGGTCTGCACGGCGCCCTCGGCCCAGCCCGCCGTCCAGGACACGTCGTCGCCGGCCAGGAACAGGCCGCGGTGGCGCTCCTCCAGGTCGTCCTGGCGGAAGTGGGTGAACAGGCGGCGCTGGTAGCGGTAGTGGCCCGGCAGGTTGGCCTTGAACGCGCCCATGAAGTAGGGCTCGTCCTCCCACGACACCGTCACCGGGTCGCCGGTGATGTGCGAGCGCACGTCCACGCCCGGGTAGATCTTGGCCAGCGACGAGAGCATGACCTCCAGGCGCTCGTTGGCCGACAGCGGCAGCCACTTGAGCGAGTCGTCGCACCAGGTGTAGGACATGCAGATCGCCGCCGGGCCCTCCGGATCGGAGCCCTCCAGCAGGTAGGTGCCCCGCGTCATGCGGTCGGTGAGCGTCATGCTCATGACGTCGCGGCCGGTCTCGGGGTCCTTGTCCCGCCAGAACGCGCGGTCCACCGGCACGAACAGCTTCGAGGACTCCATGTAGTGGGTGCGCTCGATCGCCGTCCAGTGGTCGATGGGCAGCAGGTCCTCGTCGCAGTCGATCTTGGACAGCATCATCCAGCTCTGCGCGGTGAACACGGCCGCCGCGTAGGTGCGGGTGGACCCCGACGCGTCGGTGACCGTGATGTTCCCGGCCGGGGAGCCCTTGGCCGCGGTGCGGCGCAGGGCGGTGACGGCCGGCCGCGGGCCGCCCTCGTGCAGGGAGGCCAGGGTGGTGCCCTGGGCCCAGTGCACGAGCTTGTCCGGGGCGTCCTCCCACAGGCGCAGCGGCAGCTGCTCCACACCGCCGACGATGCCCATGTGGTCGTCGTCTGCGCCGGTGTAGGTGACGCGCAGGATCTCCAGGATGGAGTTGGGGAAGTCGGTGTCCCAGCCGCCGGTGCCAAAGCCCACCTGGCCGAAGATCTCGCGGTGGCGGAAGGAGGCGAAGGCCGGGGACTCGCACAGGAAGCCGTAGAAGGTCTGGTTGTCGAGCCGGGTGACCAGCTCGTTCCAGATCTCCTTCTGGGTGGCCACGTCGCGCTCGCGGATGGCCTTCTGCATGCGGGTGTGCTGGGCCTGCTCCAGGGTGGCGTCCCAGGCGCGCGCCACCTCGCGGTAGACCTCGGGCAGGTCGTCGAGGGTCGTGGCGTAGTGGGACCTCCCCTTGAGGTCGACCACGGTGCTGGGGGTGGCCGGGGAGAGCGGGTTGGGGAAGGGCGTCGTCTCCAGGCCCACCCGGTCCGCGTAGTGCCAGAAGGCGGTGGAGGAGGGCGGGAAGCGCATGGCGCCCATCTCGGCGACCACGTCGTCGGGGCAGCCCTCCAGCTTCTCCGTGCGCAGCCGCCCGCCGATGCGGTCGGCCTCGTAGACGACCGGCTTGAGGCCCATCTTCATGAGCTCGTAGGCGGTGACGATCCCCGACAGCCCGCCGCCGATGACGGCGACCTCGGTGCCGTGGCGCTCGGCCGGGACCTGCCCGAGTCCGGCGGGGTGCTCCAGGTAGGCGTCGTAGGCGAACGGGAAGTCCGGCCCGCACATGTTCAGCGGTGTGCTCTGCGTGGATGCGGCACCGGCGGCCGTGGGCACGGCAGACGTCATCAGGCCCCTCCTTCACATGGGTGTCGTCCGGCGGAGTGCCGGTCGGTTGCGTGCGAGTGGTGTTCGTGGTGTGGTGCGTGGGGTGTCCCGGGCTGCCCCGGGGCACGGTCAGGCGGTGAGCGTCCGGTACAGGCCCGGACGGCGGTCGTCCAGGTAGGACTGCTCCCGGCGGACACGGGCGACCGCGTCCGGGTCGACGTCGCCGACCAGGAGCTCCTCTCCGGATCCGGCGCGCAGCGTCTCGGAGCCGTCGGGGGCGAGCAGGACGCTCCGGCCCGCGTAGCGCAGGTCGCCCTCGCTGTCGCAGCGGTTGACGTAGGCCAGGTGGAGCTGGTTCTCCAGGGCGCGCACGGGCACGATCCGGTCGGGGACCTCGGTGAAGGGCAGCATGAGCGCGGTGGGGACCACGAGGAGCTCGGTGCCGGCCAGGGCGTGGGCGCGCACCGCCTCGGGGAACTCGACGTCGTAGCAGACCAGCAGGCCGACGCGGACTCCGCCGAGGTCGGCCTGGACGACCGGGTCGGCGCCCGCGGCGAAGGCGCCGCGGTCCAGGTCCCCGAACAGGTGGGTCTTGCGGTAGGTCGCCAGGCGGGTGCCGGTCGCGTCCACGAGCTGGACGGAGTTGTACACGGCGCCGTCTGCCCGCTCGGGGAAGCCGTGGACGATGGCGACGCCGGAGTCGGCGGCGACGGCGGCGACGGCCTCGCTGAGGGGGCCGTCAGCGGGCTCGGCGAGTCCGGCCAGGGCCCTCGGGCCGAGGTTGTAGCCGGTCAGCGACATCTCGGGGCCGACGAGCAGGCGGGCTCCCGCGTCGGCGGCGGCCTTGGCACGGACGGCGAGCCGGTCGAGGGCGTCGGCGGGGTCGCCGCTGTGTCCGGTGCCCTGGTCCAGGGCCACGCGCAGGGGTCCGCGTGTCACGCCTCACCTCCTGTTTCTTCCGTCGCTTCGGGGCCGCGTCCACTCTAGGCGGGCGAAGGCGTCGGAACAGTGCGCCGAACCTGTGTGATCCCGCGTCTTTTCGCCGATCCGAGGGGTTTTCTTGCGTGATACCGCGGATCCGTGCCGACATCGGTGCGCCCGGAGCCTCGGGGTAACGCACGAGGGGCCGGGGGAGATTCCCCGGCCCCTCGTCGGATGCGCGTACCCGTCAGGAACGGGTCTCGGCGACCGGCTCGACGGCCGGTTCGGTCTCCAGCGCGGAGCGGCGCATGCTGTAGCCGAAGTAGATGGCCACACCCACGGCCAGCCAGACCAGGAAGGCGACCCACACGCTCAGCGACATGCTGAACATCAGGTAGGCGCAGGCGAGCACGCCCAGGACCGGGGTGACCGGGGAACCGGGCACGCGGAAGGCGCGCGGCAGGTCCGGACGTGTACGGCGCAGCACCAGGACGGCCACGTTGACCAGGGCGAACGCGAAGAGCGTGCCGATGGCGGTGGCGTCGGCGAGCGGGCCGAGCGGGACCAGGGCGGCGAGCACCGCGATGAGCAGGGAGGTGATGAGGGTGTTCGTGCGCGGGGTGCCCTTGGCGTCCAGCGTGGAGAAGGCCTTGGGGATGAGCCCGTCGCGCGACATCGCGTAGAGGATGCGGGTCTGGCTGTAGAGCACGACCAGGACCACGCTGGCCAGGGCCAGGACCGCGCCGGCGGCGAAGATGACCGCCCACACGGGGGTGCCGGTGACCTTGGTCAGGATGCCCGCCAGCGAGGTCTCGCCGTCGACGAAGCCGGTCCAGTCGAGCGCGCCGACCGCCGCGAAGGCGACCAGGCAGTAGATCGCCGTCACCAGGATCATCGAGAACATGATCGCGCGGGGCAGGTCGCGCTGCGGGTTCCTGGCCTCCTCGCTCGCCGTGGAGACCGAGTCGAAGCCGATGTAGGAGAAGAACAGCGTGGCGCCCGCGGCGCTGACACCGGCCATGCCCATCGGCATGAACGGGGCGAAGTTGCCGTCCTGGACGGCGGTGATCGCGATGGCCACGAACATGACCAGGATGACGACCTTGATCGCGACCATGACGGCGTTGACGCGGCTGCTCTCGCGGACTCCGACGAGCAGGGCGAACATGGACAGCAGGACCACGACGGCGGCGGGCAGGTTGATCAGGCCGCCCTCCATCGGACCGGCGAGCACGGCGTCCGGCATGGACAGGCCGGTGGTGAGATGGAGGAGCTCGTTGATGTACTCGCCCCAGCCGACGCCGACGGCGGCGACCGACACCCCGTAGGTGAGCATGAGGCACCAGCCGCACACCCAGGCCATGAACTCGCCGATGGTGGCGTAGCTGTAGGAGTAGGCCGACCCGGAGGCGGGGATCATCCCGGCCATCTCGGCGTAGGCGAGCGCGGAGAACAGCGCGGTGATCCCGGCGAGCACGAACGACAGGATGACGGCGGGTCCGGCGACGGGCACGGCCTCGCCCAGCACGACGAAGATTCCGGTGCCGAGAGTGGCGCCGATGCCGATCATGGACAGCTGCCAGAAGCCCATGTGCCGCTGGAGGCCGGTGCCCTCACTGTCCTGTGTCTCGGCGACGAGCTTCTCGATCGGCTTACGCCGGGTGAGGCGCTCCCCCAGCGCGGGCACACCGCCCGGGCTGTCGGGCCCGCGGGTACCCGCCGGGCTCTTCTGGTCCACCACGTTGACTACTCCTCGTTCCTGTACACGGGCACACCGGTTCCCCGGGAGAAGGGACGGTGGGGGGCGGGACGGGTCGCCCGTACCTGCGACGACCCGAAAAATGCCCTCAGCAACGGTAGCCGCGTTATCTGCGTAACATGACCCACATTCGTTGCGTCTGTCGGGAATAAACAGCGCGATCGTGCGTTCCCGCGCAACATAACGCACGCTTCTGTGAGTGACGCCACATGAAATCACCCTGCGTGACGGCCACCACTTCGGACAGCGAACACACTGGTCACAGGTTCGAAAGCACGAGGCAGGGGGTCGGGACGCGCCTTCGGTCGACGCGCCCCGACCCCCTGGCCGAGGGTCCCGTCCGGCTGGACTCAGCCGATGCGCTGGGTCATCTGCGGCTCGGTCTCCTGACCGTGGGTGAACGCCTCACGGGCCACGCGCTCGACCGCCCTGCCCAGGGCCCCGAACACCTCGTCGGTGACGGGGTTCCTGCCGACGGGGCCGCCCAGCAGCGGCTCGGTGAGCGTGGTGGCGGCCTTGGCCCCCAGGTCGAACCCGGTGGACGGGATGTCCACCATGTCGGCGTACTCGTCGGTCAGGGCCACGCGCATGAAGACGGGCACCGCGTCCTTCAGTCCGGGGACGTCCCTGGCCACCTCGCGCTGGTACAGCTCGACGCACTCGCGGGTGAGGACCACCCCGGCCTCGCTGCGCGCCCACTCCGTCCGACGGCCCTCGTGCCACAGGTCGGTCGCCTCGCGCCGGGACCCGACCTGGGGGATGCAGTCGTCGGGCACGCCCAGGAAGTGCGCGATGACCATCCAGACGTGGAAGAACCCGTCGGCCTCCCGGGGGTCGGGCCTGCGGCCCAGGTTCTCCATGCCCTCCAGAACCTGTACGGAGAAGACCAGGGCGGCCCCGGCGGTGTGGAGCTGGGACACCGGCATGCCCATCTCCTCGTAGTCCCACCGGCCGGAGCGGCGGTGCAGCTCGCGGATGGCCGCGTGGACCAGGCGGACCTTCTGGCAGGTGGGCACGAGCTTGGAGTGCTCGGTGAAGGCGTCGCGGTCGCCCATGCCCGTGAACAGGCGGGTGGACTGGGACAGGCGCCGGTGGGGATTGTCGGCCAGCTGGTGCGTGGAGTGCAGGGTGAAGGCTCCGACCGGGGACAGGTAGGTGCCCACCAGGCCCACGGTGGCCTGCATGGCCGACGCCTCCAGGTGGTGGTGCCGGAAGAAGTCGGAGGCCTGGCCGATGAGCGCGGAGTCCATCCAGCCGGGGAAGGCGCGTGTGGAGTCCATGGACTCGCGCAGGGCGGCGGGGGCCTGCCGGGGGACGGGGGTGTCCGCGGTGCTGATCTGGCGGAAGAGCTGGTTGACGGCGTTGGCCTGGCCCTCGTCCAGCAGTTCCCGGACCACCGCGTCGGCCTGCGGGTCTCCGAGGTCCTTGAGGTCACGGTGGAAGTCGGCGTAGGTCATGGTCATGTCGGCCTCCTCACGGCGCGGAAGGGGGCGGGGCGCACCGGACCAGACGATCGCTCCCGACTCTCGTCCGGTTACCGTGCGCACCCACGGCCGGTGATTTCCGCGCCCACCACGGCAAACGCCCGGAGCGCACCTGGCGTACCAGCTTTCGGTCCGGGAGCGCGGGGAGACCGCGGCCCCGCCGGGCCCTCCTCCGGGGCCGCACACGCGAACGGCCGCGCCGGACCACAGGGGTCGGCGCGGCCGTGGAGGGGTCAGCCGGCCACGGAGACGGTGGGCTCGCCGGCCTCGGCCCCGGCCTCGCCCATCTCCTCCGCGATACGCATGGCCTCCTCGATGAGGGTCTCCACGATCTGGGACTCGGGCACGGTCTTGATGACCTCGCCCTTGACGAAGATCTGGCCCTTGCCGTTGCCGGAGGCCACACCCAGGTCGGCGTCGCGCGCCTCGCCCGGACCGTTCACGACGCAGCCCATGACGGCCACGCGCAGCGGCACCTCCATGCCCTCCAGGCCCGCGGTGACCTCCTCGGCGAGCGTGTACACGTCCACCTGGGCACGGCCGCAGCTCGGGCAGGAGACGATCTCCAGGCCGCGCTCACGCAGGCCCAGCGACTCCAGGATCTGGTTGCCGACCTTGACCTCCTCGGCTGGAGGCGCGGACAGGGACACGCGGATGGTGTCGCCGATGCCCTCCGAGAGCAGCGCGCCGAAGGCCACCGAGGACTTGATGGTGCCCTGGAAGGCCGGTCCGGCCTCGGTCACGCCCAGGTGCAGCGGGTAGTCGCACGACTCGGCCAGCAGCCGGTAGGCGTTGACCATGACCACGGGGTCGTTGTGCTTGACCGAGATCTTGATGTCGCGGAAGCCGTGCTCCTCGAACAGGGAGCACTCCCACAGCGCCGACTCGACCAGGGCCTCCGGGGTGGCCCTGCCGTACTTCTCCAGCAGGCGCTTGTCCAGCGAACCGGCGTTGACGCCGATGCGGATCGGCGTACCGGCCTCACCGGCCGCCTTGGCGATCTCGGCGACCTTGTCGTCGAACTTCTTGATGTTGCCCGGGTTGACGCGCACGGCCGCGCAGCCGGCGTCGATGGCCGCGAACACGTACTTGGGCTGGAAGTGGATGTCGGCGATCACCGGGATCTGCGACTTCCTGGCGATGATCGGCAGGGCTTCGGCGTCGTCGTTGGTGGGCACGGCCACGCGGACGATCTGGCAGCCCGCGGCGGTCAGCTCCGCGATCTGCTGGAGGGTCGCGTTGATGTCGGAGGTACGGGTGGTCGTCATCGACTGCACGGACACCGGGGCGTCCCCGCCGACGGGGACGTTTCCGACCATGATCTGCCGCGTCTTGCGCCGGGTCGCCAGCGGGCGCGGCGGTGTGGCGGGGATACCGAGATCGACGGTCACGCTTGATTCACCTCGTCTACCGCCGGGGAGAGGGCGGCACTTGATTCGTCCGTTTCGGGAATGGGTGTCCGGCACAGAGCGCGGAAGACGCGTCCGGGGGCCACCGTGCGCGGCGGCCTCGGCGACACCGTCGTTCCCGGATCGCGATCCCCAGGTTACCCGCCTTCCGAGGGGTGCCTCGCCTTCGGAGAACGCGTCCGGGACCAGCGTGAACGCCCGGTGTCACCGGGGTGTCCGGCGGCGGTCGCGCGACGGCCGCCCGCGGCCCGGTGTGCGCGGACACCGGGCAGCGGGTCAGCCGAAGAGCCTGACCGGGTTGAACAGGTCGGCCACCAGCAGGACCACGCTGAACACCAGGAAACAGGCCACGACGACGTAGGCCACCGGTGTCAGCATCGCCACGTCCACCGGCGCCGGCTCCGGGCGGCGAAGCAGCCTGGCCCACCCGCGCTTGATCCACTCCCAGAGGGCACCGGCCATGTGCCCGCCGTCCAGCGGCAGGATCGGCAGCATGTTGAAGGCGAACAGGAAGAGGTTCACCCCGGCCAGGATCTGGATCATGATCGCGGCGGTGTCCGCCACCGGAAGGCCCTGGGCCATGATCTCGCCGCCGATGCGGGAGATGCCGACGATGCCCACCGGGGAGTCCTGGGTGCGCTCCTCGCCGAGGAAGGCGGCGGCGAACACGTCGGGGACCTTGCCGGGCAGGGAGACCAGCGCGTCGAAGACGCCGGCCATCATGCCGCCCATCTCGGCGGCGGACTCCCCGAGGGTGAGCGGGGCGCGCTCGGTGGCGAAGACGATGCCGAGGAAGCCCACGGTCTCGGTCTCGTAGACCCGGTAGCCGTCCTCGTCGTAGAGGTAGTCGCCGTCGGCGTCGGTCTCGTAGACGATCTCGCCCTCGGCGTCGCGGGCCGGAAGCTCGTTCTCCACGATGTCGACGTCCAGCGGCAGGCGTTCGCCGTCGCGCTCGACCACGATCTCGGTACTGCCCAGGGCCTCGCGGATCTGCTGGTTGGCGGCGCTCCAGTCCGGGGTGGGCTCGCCGTCGACCGAGACGATGACGTCGCCCGGCCGGATCCCCGCCTCGGCGGCCGGGGTGGGCGGCGCGTCCTCGCAGCTGGTGACGGCGCTGCCGGCGGGCACCACGCACTCGCTGACCTGGGCGATCCGCGTGGTGCTCTGGGGCACGCCGATGCCCATGAACAGCACGCCGAGCAGGATCGCCGCCAGGACGACGTTCATGCCGGGGCCGGCGAACATCACGATGAGCCGCTTCCAGGGCGCCCGCTGGTAGAACTGCCGGTCCTGGTCCTGCGGGGAGAGTTCGACGTAGGAGGCCTCGCGGGCGTCCTCGGCCATGGCCCGCCAGCGGGAGAGCTTGCGGGAGCCCCCGGCGGCCTGCCGTGCGGGCGGGAGCATGCCGACCATGCGCACGAATCCGCCCAGAGGAACGGCCTTGATGCCGTACTCGGTCTCACCCCTGCGGACGGACCACAGGGTCCTGCCGAAGCCCACCATGAACTCCGTGCACTTGATCCCGAACATCTTGGCCGTGGACATGTGCCCCAGCTCGTGCCAGGCGATCGAGAACAGCAGGCCGAAGACGAACAGGACGATCCCGACCACGGTCATCAGAGCGACCATGCATCTCTCCTCAAGGCGGTGTCAGGCCCGGCGTGCGAGCAGCTCGCGCGCACGCGAGCGGGCCCAGGTGTCAGCGGCGTACACGTCGTCCAGGCTCAGTTCCCCGCGGTGGTGGGACGCTCTCCCGGGACGGTCTGTTCGCTGGTGCTCCGAGACTACCTGGGAGACGGTGTCCATGATCGCCGTGAACGCGAGGTTTCCCCGGAGGAAGGCGTCGACCGCCTCCTCGTTGGCCGCGTTGTAGACCGCGGGCGCCGTCCCGCCCGCCGCGCCGACCTCACAGGCCAGGCGGACGGCGGGGAAGGCCTCGTGGTCCAGGGGTTCGAAGGTCCAGGTCTGGGCGCGTGTCCAGTCCATGCCGGGCGCGGCGTCGGGCACCCTGTCGGGAGCGCCGAGGCCGTAGGCGATGGGGATCATCATGCTGGGCGGGCTGGCCTTGGCGATGGTGGAGCCGTCCACGTACTCGACCATGGAGTGGACGATCGACTGCGGGTGGACGACCACGTCGATCCGGTCGAAGGGCACGTCGAACAGCAGGTTCGCCTCGATGACCTCCAGCCCCTTGTTGACCAGGGTGGCGGAGTTGACGGTGATGACGGGCCCCATGCTCCAGGTGGGGTGGTTGAGGGCGTCGGCCGGGGTGACGGAGGCCAGCTCGTCCCGGCCCCTGCCGCGGAAGGGGCCGCCGCTGGCGGTGACGACGAGGCGGCGCACCTCGTCGCGGCGGGCGTACACGTGTCCCTGGGCGGGGCTGGCGAGTTCGCCCTCGGGCAGGTGGGGGAAGCACTGGGCGATGGCGAAGTGCTCGGAGTCGACGGGGACGATCTGGCCCGGCCGGGCCAGGCCGCGCACGAGCGGCCCGCCGATGATGAGGGACTCCTTGTTGGCCAGGGCGAGGGTGCTCCCGGCGCGCAGCGCGGCGAGGGTGGACTCCAGCCCCAGGGCTCCGGTGATGCCGTTGAGGACGACGTCGCACTCGCTTCCGGCGAGTTCGGCGACCCCCTCGGGGCCGGCCAGGACGGCGGCGCGGCTTCCGTGTTCGGCCAGGGAGCGCGAGAGCTCGGCGGCGCGGTCGGCGTCGGCGACCGCGACCAGCGAGGCGTCGAGTTCGGCGGCCTGCTTGGCGAGCAGGTCCGCGCGCCCGCCGCCCGCCGCCAGACCCGCCACGCGGAAGCGGTGGGGATTGCGCTGGACGATGTCGACGGCCTGGGTTCCGATCGAGCCGGTGGAGCCGAGGATCACTACTGTTCGCTGCTGTTCTTCTCGCACGGCTCCATTGTTCCGCACCCGGGGAACCGCGCCGGAGCGGACCGCCCCAGGGGCCGCGGGGCGGGTGCCCGCCCCTGCCGGGGCGCAGACGGGGGGAGGGGCCCGGCCCCGCCGTGGAAGCCGCGGCGGGCGGCCGCACCGACCTTCGCACAGGCGGAGGAGCCCACCCGGGGCCCCGTCCTCCCCTCCCGGCGGGAGAAGTCGGACCCCGGTTGTCACCGGGTCTTTACAACCGGTGTCCGTTGGCCTAACTTAACCGGTGAGTAAGTTACCTCACAGTCAAGAAGCCCCCTCCCCCGATCCGCCGGCCCCACCAAACACCGGCCCCTCCCGATGGCGAGACGGCGCGACGACCCATCGGTTCCCCTCCCCCGCCAGCCCCGAGGTCCCCCGCCATGCGTCATGCCACAACCCCCGCTCCCCCGGGATCCGGCCCCGCCTCCGCATCAGGCGGGCCCGGATCCGGATCCCGCGCCCTCACGCGCCTCCTCCCCCACACGCTGTCCTGCGTCCTCGCGGCCGTGGTCGCCGCCGCGACGCTCTCCCCCGCCCCGGCGGCCGCCGCCGTCGGCGCCACCATCAGCTACGAGACCATCACCGGCCATGACGGCACCGAGCTGAGGGCCAAGGTCATCACCCCCACCGGCGTGGAGGGCCCGCACCCGCTGCTGGTCATGCCCTCGGCGTGGGGCACGCCCCACCTGCTCTACGTCGGCGCCGCCGCCAAGCTGGCCCACGAGTCCGGCTACCAGGTCGTGGCCTACACCTCGCGCGGCTTCTGGGACTCCGGCGGCGGGATCGGGGTCGCCGGCCCCGAGGACCGCGCCGACGCCGGCGCCGTCATCGACTGGGCCCTGGAGAACACCGAGGCCGACCCCGAGCGCATCGGCATGGCCGGGATCTCTTACGGCGGCGGCATCAGCCTGTTGACCGCCGCCGAGGACGACCGGGTCCGGGCCGTGGCGTCGCTGAGCGGCTGGGCCGACCTGGCCGCCTCGCTGTACCCCCACGAGACCGTCGACATGCAGTCGGCGGAGCTGCTCCTGGCGGCGGGCAACCTGACGGGCAGGCCCGGCGAGGAGCTGCGGGAGGTCGAGCGCGAGTACCGGCGCGGCAACATCCAACCCGCCCTGGACATCGCCCCCGACCGCTCGGCGGCCGCCAAGGTCGACGCCATCAACGCCAACGGCACGGCCGTGATGATGGCCCACGCCTGGAACGACGGCATCTTCCCCGTCGGCCACATCACCGACTTCTACGAGGAGCTGGATGTCCCCAAGCGGCTGATGCTCTCCCCCGGCGACCACGCCACACAGGAGCTGTTCGGCGCCGCCGGGCTGCCCAACGAGGTCTGGGAGGCCCTGGGCGACTGGTTCGACCACCACCTCCGGGGCCGGCACAGCGAGACGGACACCGCCGGCCCCGTGCACGTCAGGCCCAACAACGGGCGCGGGGGCTGGACCTCGCACGCCGACTGGCCGTCGGTGACCGGCGGCACCGAGCGGTACTACCTGGCCAGGCCGAGCACCGACTGGTTTCGCTGGCGGAGCAGCGGCGCCATGGAGTCCGAGCCCTCCACCGGCTGGAGCTACGGCTTCCGCACCGGGATCGGCACCTCCGCCGAGAGCGGCACGGTCATGCTGTCCGGGGCGCTCCAGCAGTTCTTCGACGTTCCGACCGGGGTGCTGCTGCCGACGGTGGACCGCTACAGGGCGGCCGTGTGGACCGGCCCCGCCTACCCCGAGGGGGCGCGTGTGGCGGGCACGCCGGAGGTATCGTTCACGCTCACCCCGACCGCGAGGGACCAGTCGGTGTACGTCTACCTGTACGCGGTCGACGGCAACGGGACGGGATCCCTCCTCTCGCACGTCCCCCACACCCTGCGGGACGCCGTCCCCGGCGAGCCGGTCACGGTGGACACCGAACTGGCCCCGGTGGTGTGGGACGTGCCCGCGGGGCACCGCCTGGCCGTGGTGGTGGACAGCCGGGACGGCCGCTACCGAAGCGAGAGCGACCTCGGCGACCGGGTGCGCGTGTCCTCCCCCGAGGACGCGCCCGCCCAGATCACGGTGCCGCTCGCCTGACCGGTGCCCGGGACGCGCGCCAACTCCCGCGGCGCCCGTCCCGGACACCTTCGGGCCGTCTCCGGCGGGACCCCTGCGCCGGAGGCGGCCACTTTCCCCCCAGGTCCACGACACAAACGTGAAGTAGCAGTATGGTTACTGTAAGTGTGCAAGGATCTGGTCATGACCTCGTCCACCGCACACAAGATCCTCGCCCCCCTGGCCGCCACCGCGGTCGCCCTGGGGGGCCTCGCCCTCGCCGACAAGCTCCCCGCGGCGGCCTCCGCCGTCACCCAGGCCGTACACACGGAGTACGCTCCCGGGGCGACGGCCGACCAGGAGCGCGAAGAGCTGTCGCACGTGGAGGGGGTCTCCCACCAGGCGGCCGCCGTGACCGGTGCCGAGAGCCAGGCCGTCCTGGACTACTGGACCGCCGAGCGCATGGCCGCCGCCAAGCCCATCACCAGCATGCTTGAGGGGGCCCTCCCCCTGACCGGTGACGACGCGGTCCCCGGAGGCGGAGTCGAGCACCAGGCCTCGCCGCGCTCCGACAGCGGGGGCGAGCGCTGGCCCGCGGACGGCCTGGTCACCAGGACCACGGGCAAGGTCTACCTGACCATGGACGGGCGCGACTTCACCTGTTCGGCGTCGGTCGTGGACGCCGCGAACAAGAGCACCCTGGTCACCGCCGGGCACTGCGCCAAGGACGGCAGGGGCTCCTGGGCGCGCAACTGGACCTTCGTGCCCGCCTACTCGGCCGGGGACGACCCGTACGGCAGGTTCACCGCCCGCGACATGCTGGTGGCACCCCAGTGGTCGCGCCAGGCCGACGACAGCTACGACTTCGCCATGGTGGTGGTCAACACCGACGGGGGCACGCCCGTACAGGACAGGGTCGGCTCCCAGCGGATCGCCTTCGACTCCTGGACCGAGGACCGGGTGCGCGAAGGGGTGCAGGTGTACGCGTTCGGGTACCCGGCGTCGTCGCCGTACAGGGGCAGGTACCTGCACTACTGCTCGGGCCGTACCAAGCCCGACACCGGCGGCACCACCGCCAACGGGGTGCGCTGCGCCATGACGCAGGGATCCAGCGGCGGCCCCTGGTTCACCGGCTTCGACCCCCGGACCGGCCGGGGGACGATCTCCTCGGTGGTCAGCTTCAAGTACGCCGACGACCGCCACACCCAGTACGGCCCCCGACTCGGCGAGCAGGCGCGCAAGCTGTACGACCGCGCGGCCCGGCTGTAGGAGCCCGGCTCCTCTCCCGCCGCCCGCGCGGTGCGACGGCGGTGCCCCGGAGCGGGCACCGCCGTCGCCGCTTCTAGAGGTCGATGCCGGTGAGCACCATGACCCGCTCGTAGCTCAGGTCGGTCATGGCGGCGCGCACGCCCTCCTTGCCCACGCCCGACCCCTTGACGCCGCCGTAGGGCATCTGGTCGGCACGGAAGCTGGGCACGTCGCCGATCACCACGCCGCCGACCTCCAGCTCGCGGTGGGCGCGGAACGCGGTGGGCAGGTCGCGGGTGAACACGCCCGCCTGGAGGCCGAAGTCGCTGTCGTTGACCGCGGCGAAGGCGGCGTCGACGCCGGCCGCGCGCTGGAGGACCAGCACCGGGCCGAAGACCTCCTCGCGCACCACCCTGGCGTCGGCGGGAGCGTCCGCGAGCACGGTCGGCGCCACCGTGACGCCGTCGCGGGTGCCGCCGGTCAGGAGCTCGGCCCCGGCGGTGACGGCCTCGTCGATCCATGCGGCCACACGCTCGGCGGCGGCCTCGTCCACGAGCGGGCCCACGTCGGTGGCCGGGTCCGCGGGGTCGCCCGTGCCGAGGGCCTCCACCTGCTCCACCAGGCGCCGTACGAACTCGTCGTAGACGGAGTCCTCGACGATGACGCGCTGCACGCCGATGCACACCTGTCCCGCCTGGTTGTTGCCGAACAGCGCCACGCGCCGGGCCGCCCAGTCCAGGTCGGCGTCGGAGAGCACCACGGCCGCGGCGTTGCCGCCCAGCTCCAGGGTGACGTGCTTGCGCGGGGCCAGCTCGGGCAGCTTCCAGCCGAACGGGCCGCCGGTGAAGGAGATGACGGGCAGGCGCTCGTCGGTGATCAGCGGGGCGGCGCGGTCGTTGGGCATGGGCAGCACCGAGAGCATGCCGCCGGGCAGGTCCGTCTCGGCGACGATCTCGCCCAGGATCAGGGCGGTCATCGGGGTGGCGGGCGCGGGCTTGAGGATGACGGGGGCGCCGACGGCGATGGCCGGGGCCACCTTGTGGGCGACCAGGTTGAGGGGGAAGTTGAACGGGGAGATGCCCAGGACCGGCCCCTTGGGGACGCGCCGGACCACGGCCATGCGCCCGGCGCCGCCGGGGTCGGTGTCCAGGCGCTGGAGCTCCCCGCTGTCGCGGCGGGCCTCCTCGGCCGCCCAGCGGAACACGGACACGGCGCGCCCCGCCTCGGCGCGGGCCCACTTGATCGGCTTGCCGCTCTCGGCGGTGATGGTGCGGGCGATCTCCTCGGTGCGCTCACCGATACGCCGCGAGATGTGGCTGAGGGCGTCGGCCCGCACGTGGGCGGGCAGGGCGGCGGCCTCGTCGGCGACCGAGTGCGCGGCGGCCACGGCCTCCTCGATCTGCTCGACGGCGGGGACGGAGACCGTGCCCGCGTCCTCGCCGGTGTAGGGGTTGACGACGGTGATCTCGGTGTCGCCGGTCGCGGCGGTGCCGGCCAGCCAGAACGGACGCGTAGACATGACCGTGACGCTAGTGCCCCGTTCCGCCCGGACACCTTGTCCATGTTCGCCAACCCGAGCTCGGGAGTTGGCCACAGTGGAGCAACCACCACCGGGAACTCCCTCCGGTGGAACGTCAACCCCTCCCGCACCACGGTTCTCTCCCGCCACATGGTTGACGGGTACGGCGCGACCGGAGAAGGAGTACGTTGAGTACCACCAATGCCGGGCCTGATCCGCGGCCACGCCCTTCCTCCACGGAACCGACCGCCCGGCCGGGGATCTTCGGCCGACCGACTGGCGTCGGCGGGCTCCTTCGTTCAGAGTGGTCAGGAGGGCTCTGCCAGTCTGTTCGGCCGGACCCTCGGGTCCACCGCCGCCGCCGGGAGCCCGGGAGTGCTCATTGCCGCTTGTCTACCGCACACTCGTCGCAGTCCCGGAACACGACGGCGACCTGGTCGCCGCCACCTCCACGGTCCTGTCCCGGTGGCTGAGCAAGCGCGGGAACTCGGGTGCGCGGGTGGACTTCGCGGTATCAGGCCGCTTCGAGCTGAGCAACCGCTCCCGCGCACTGGTCGTCCGGCACGACAACCCCGACGAGGGGTTGTCCTTCCTGCGGCTGACCACGGAGTCCGACAAGACCGACGGGACATGGCGGACCGTCGCCACCGCGGTCGTGGACCCCGCGCTGTCCCCCTGGCAGTACGTGTGGATCGACATGACCGTGGACCCGGCCGCCTCCGTCCGGCTCGGCGCCGAGTCGCCGCGGTTGGACGTCATGCCGCCCGAGGCGGCCCGCATGCTCCTGGACGCCGTGAACGGCCACGACGGCGACCACCCGCTGCCGCCCGCGCCCAGGATCGTGCGCGGGCGCGACGACGCCCTCGTCGACACGCTCGTGGCCACGATCCGCGATCCCCGGCGGCGGATGGCGGTGGTGGCCACCGGCGCCCCCAAGGACGTCACCGTCGCCGACTGGCGCAGCGCCATGGCCGGCGCCCTGTCCCGGTGCACCGGTATGTGCGCCGGATACGTGCTCGACGCCGCCGCCCAGGAGCGCGTCGGCGCCCTCCTGCCCCGGATCCTGGACGTGCCCTCCGGCGGGGTGCGCACGTTCTTACCCCGCGTGGACCTGGTCGACGAGGAGGACGCGGCGCGCCACCCCCGGATGAGCCCCGCCACGCTCGACACCGCCCGCGACGGCGGGCGCATCCGCAACTGGGTGGGCTCCGCCCTGTCGCGGCGGGTACGCGACAACGCCCTGGAGGTGTGCCTGCCCGAACCGCTCCAGGCGGTGGACGCCCTCCTGGACGAGGAGACCGACGACGTGCGCCGGGCCCCGGCGTGCAACGGCACGGCAGCCCGGCCCCGGGGCGCGGCCGCCGCCCACCGCGCGGCGCAGGGGCCCTCCGACACCGTCTCCGCGCAGGAGCGCGAGGCGCTGGAGCAGCAGACCCAGCGGCTGCGTGAGGAGGTCACCCGGCTCGGCACGCGGATCAGCGAGCTCTCCGAGGAGCGCCAGGAGCTCCTGGCCGAGACCGCCGACCTGGGCGAGGAGCTCGGCACCGCGCGGGAGCGGTTGCGCGCCGCCCGCTACGAGGTCCGCTGGCTGCGCGAGCAGGCGCGCGAGGCCGGGCTGTTCCGGCTGGCCGCCGCGCCCGCGCCCCGCGACCCGCAGCAGCGGCCGCCGGCGAGCGTGAGCGAACTCCTGGAGCGGATCACCGACAACTCCGTACTGCCGCACCTGTACTTCACCATCGAGGACCAGACGGTGTACGAGCTGTCCGACAGCCGCAAGGAGTCCCTGTGGGTCACCCGCGCCTGGGAGGCGCTGCTGGCCCTGAACGACTACGCCCGCTACCAGTTCGACAACCCCGGCAGCGGCCTGGGCTTCCACTCCTACCTGCGGGAGACGCCCGACGGGTACCAGGTCATCCCCGTCAAACGGCTGGCCTCCCAGGAGTCGGACTACGTGCGCAACCGGGGCAAGCTCAACGACAAGCGCCTCTTCCGGGTCCCCGAGGAGGTCGAGCCCAGCGGACGCGTGCCCATGTACGCGCACATCAAGCTCGACATCGAGTACGGGATCTGCCCGAGGCTGTACTTCTACCCCCACCTGGGGCCGGGCACCACCAACCGCGTGTACGTCGGCTACCTGGGCCGCCACCTGCCCGTACAGCAGTCGAACTGACTCCGCGTACCCTGGGCGCCGTGACGGGAACGACTACTCAGGCACCGACCGCCCTCGCCGAGGAACTGTGGCGCGAGCGCGCCGACCGGCACGGGCGCCGCGTGGACGCGCTGGTCGCCGACCACCTGCGGCGCCGCCGGGAGGGTGTGCGCCACCCGGTGGAGGACTTCCTGTTCACCTACTACAACCTCAAGCCCGCCCAGCTGCGGCGCTGGCACCCGGGTGCGGGGACGGTGCTGCTGGGCGGGGGCGCCCGCTCCCGCCTGGACGAGCGGTTCTACACGGAGCTGCCCGGCGGAGCGGTGGGCCTGGACACCGGGGCGTTCCTGGCGGCCCGGCCGGTGCTGGACTTCGTGGAGCGGCTGCTGTCGTCGGTCGCCTCGCGCCCCGCCCACCTGGGCTGCTTCGGGCTGCACGAGTGGGCGATGGTGTACCGGACCGAGGAGGTCCGGCACGGACAGGTACCGCTGCGGCTGGGACGCGAGGGCACCGACCGGGTGGTGGAGTCGCACCGGATCCGCTGCTCGCACTTCGACGCGTTCCGGTTCTTCACCGAGCCCGCGCGCCCGCGCAACACCCTGCAGCCCACCCGGGAGCGGCAGGCCGAACTGGACCAGCCGGGGTGCCTGCACGCCAACATGGACCTGTACAAGTGGGCGTACAAGCTCACCCCCGCGGTCCCCTCGGAACTGGTGGTGGACTGCTTCGAGCTCTCACGGGAGATCCGGACGCTGGACATGCGCGCCTCCCCCTACGACCTGACGGAGTGGGGGTACGAGCCGGTACGGATCGAGACCGCCGAGGGCAAGGCCGCGTACATGGAGGCGCAGCAGGGCTTCGCCGAGCGCGGCGCGGTGCTGCGTGAGCGCCTGCTCGACGTGTGCCGGGCCCTGCGCGCCGCCTGAGCGGGTTCACCCGCCTCCCGGGCCGCCCTCCGGCGGCTGGGGATCGAGGCCGCAGGAGGGGCTGCCCACGGGCAGGCGGTGGCGGTTGGCGGACACCCAGCGGTAGGCGGCCCGGTTGAACACGCGCAGCAGCGGAAAGCGCGCCAGGCGGCCGAGCGGCCGGGTGAGGGGCCGCCCGTGGAGCAGGAGTTCGGCGACGGCGTCGCCGCCCGAGAAGCGGCGCCCGTCCGCGTACACGTACCAGGCGCTGGCGTCGGTCTGCTCCGGGGTCAGGCCCGCCGAGTCGAGGTCGAAGTCCTGCCAGGCCACGAAGCGGCTGCGCACGCGCAGCCGGTCGCGGGCGAAGACGACCGAACGCCTGCAGAAACCGCAGTCCCGGTCGTACAGGAACGCCCCGGCGCCGGGGACGGTGTCCAGCGAAGGCTTCATACCACCATCGTGCCCGGTGCCGGTCGGTCTCTCCCGGCCCCGCCCGCTGTTTCTCCGGTCCGCCGGGGACGAAAGGAGCCCCGCCCGTCCCCACCTGCTGCTCCGTGTGCCGGCGTGGGCAACGGCACAACCGTCGCCGCGCGGACCCCGACAACGCCGAAGGGGGTGGCCGCGACGGCGGCCACCCCCTCAGGACTCCTGGCTGCTACTCCTGCGCGCCGGCGTTCTTACGCTTGCGGGTGAAGTAGACGGCCGCGCCACCACCGGCGACGGCGACGGCTCCGGCGGCCACCAGGGCGGTCAGGGCCGAGCCGGTCACGGGGAGGCTGGGAGCGGCCTCCTCGTCCTCGTCGGCCGGAGCCTTCTCCTCGTCGGCCTCCGGAACCTCGGGGTCGGTCGCCGGCTCGGTCCCGCCGTCGGTCTCCTCGGGAACGGTCGGGTCGGCGGGGTCGGCCGGGTCGGTCGGCTCGGGGGTCTCGCCCGGGGTCTCCTCCTCGCCCGGAGGCGTGGAGGGCTCCTCGCCGGGGGTCTCCTCGGGAGCGGGGGTGGGCTCCGGGTTCTCCGGCTCCTCCTCGCACTCGACCTTGAAGACCTTGTGCTTGGCCTTGCCGTTCTGGCCCTCGAAGGTCCAGTAGAGCTTGTAGTGGCCGTTGGGGAGTTCGAGGACCTCGGTGGTGCCCGCGCCCTCGCCGTCCAGGGTGATGGCACCCTCCAGCACGGGCTCCTTCGACCAGCCGCCCTTCTCCTTCTTGGCCTTGATCTCCCAGGAGACCTCCTGGAGACCGTCGAAGTGGTCGGCGGTGATCTCGAAGTCGCAGACCTTGGGCTCGTTGCGGTTGTCGTCCTCGGAGGTCGACGGGTCGTGGATCTTGACGGTTCCGTTGTCGCCGGGAGCACCGGGGTTGGGACTCGCGAAGGCCGCGGAGGTACCGCCGAGGACGGTGCCCGCGACGAGGGCGGCACCGAGCAGGAGACGGGCACCGAGCGCGCCCGTACCAGGGTTGGGGGACAAGGGGACTCCTGTTGGTAGAGATGCCCGCGTGAACACAGCGGGCTCACGTTACAGAGCGAGTCAAACCTATCTTCCTTCCCCGCCCCTCGCATCACTACACGCATCACAGATCACCAAAGAAACGCCGTCTCCCGACCGCGTCCGCCGCCCTCCTCCCCGCCAGGTCAGGCCGCGACTGCCGCGCTCCACACCATCAGGGAGCCGAGGGTCAGGGAGAACACCACCGACAGGACGAACACCGACACGTGCGTCCGGCGCCACTCCCCGCCCTCGGCCGGGGCCCCGCGGAGGTACAGCACGCCGACGGCGATCCCGGCGGCCACCAGGCCCGCGCCCAGCGCCCACAGGATCATCGGCACGGCCGGCCAGTCGCCCCAGCGCCGGTCCGCGGCCAGCCAGGCGGTGGACCCCAGGGACAGGCACACGGCCCGCAGCCGTCCCAGCAGTCGCTGGGCGATCAGGGCACGTCGGCGCAGCATGAGGGAGATCAGCAGCATGGACGGAAGGCACCACCATCGGAAGAGTCGTCACAGGTCGGACGCGTCCATCGGGAACGGGGTTCCGGGCGGGGCCCGGAAGCGGGGGTCGGGCGGGATCCGTGTTCCCAGACTGCCGCGAACGGTACTCCGGCGGAAGTCGTCGCTGTCACCTGCGGACCGTGAGGATTCGTCGGCTTCGGGATGACACCTGTCATGGTCGCCGTCCGCACGCTGCGCCGACGCCCGGGCGGGGTCCTCGTCCGGTCCGCACGTCCACCGGCGACGGCGGTGGCCGCCCCTTCCGGACGGGGCGGAGCACCTCCTGTCCCCGGCCGTGGATAAGGTTCCGACCGCGAGGATCCGTTGCACCGTGACCACGAAAGGGCAGTGATGGCCTCCCCCGACCCCCGGCTGATCACCAGTATGGCCTCCGCCGTGGCGGCGGCCCCCGACGACCCGGTCCTGCGGCTGCACCTGGGTGAGCTGCTGCTGGACTCCGGGGACTCCCAGGCCGCCATCCCCCACCTGGCCACGGCCCTGCGGCAGGACCCCGGATCGGAACCGGCCCAGGAGCTGATGGCGCGTGCCCTGAGCTCCGGTCCGCGACCCGCCCCCGCGGCCGCCTCCGGCCCCTCCGGATCCCAGCCCTCTCCCGAGGCCGCGCCCGCGCCGCCTCCCCCGTCCACCGCGCGGACCCCCACGGACCCCCCTCCAGCACCTCCCGCCGAAGGCCGCGACCGCCACGGGGCCTCCCAGGACGACGGGGCTCCCCTGCGCCCCGACGACTACGAGTTCACCTCCTCGCGCGTCACCCTCGCCGACGTCGCGGGCATGCAGGCCGTCAAGGACCGCCTGGAGGCGGCGTTCCTGGCGCCCATGCGCAACGCCGAGCTGCGCAGGGCCTTCGGCAAGAGCCTGCGCGGCGGCCTGCTGCTGTACGGGCCGCCCGGCTGCGGCAAGACCTTCCTCGCCCGGGGCGTCGCCGGCGAGATGGGCGCGGACTTCCTCACCGTCTCCCTCGCCGACGTCCTGGACCGGTACATCGGCAACAGTGAGCGCAACATCCAGTCGCTGTTCCAGCGCGCCCGCGAGTACAGCCCGTGCGTCGTCTTCCTGGACGAGCTCGACGCCATCGGCGGGCGCCGCAACAAGGTCGGCCCCTACCTGCGCAACGTCGTCACCCAGCTGCTCACGGAGCTGGACTCGGTCGCCGAGGACAACGAGGGCGTGTTCCTGCTGGCCGCCACCAACCACCCCTGGGACATCGACCCGGCCCTGCGCCGGCCGGGCCGCCTCGACCGCATGCTGTTCGTACCGCCGCCGGACGAGCCCGCCCGCGCCGCCATCCTCGCCTCGGGCCTTCGGGACCGCCCCGCCGAGGGGCTGAACGTCACCACGCTGGCCCGGCGCACCGAGGGGCTGTCCGGGGCCGACCTGTCCCACCTGTGCGAGAGCGCCGCCGAACGCGCGCTGCTGGACTCCTCCCGGCTGGGCCGGGTCCGCCCCATCGACATGTCCGACTTCGAGCACGCCCTGGCGGAGGTGCGCGCCTCGACCGGCGACTGGTTCGAGGGCGCCCGCGCAGCCGTGGCCTTCGCCAACAAGGACGGCAGCTACCAGGAGCTGGCCGAGTACCTGCGCGGACGCGGCGGGTTCCGACGGTGACCGAAGGGGCCGCCGAGCCACTGCAGCGGGCCTACATGCTGGTTCGGGCCGGGCGGTACGAGCAGGCGCTGGCCGAGGTCGACCCCTTCCTCGGGAGGAACCCCGACGCCTCGGCCGGATGGCGGATCAAGGCCGCCTGCCACCTGGGTCTGCTCCAGTCCTCGGACGCCTACGAGGCCGCCGGCCGGTGCCTGCGGACCGATCCCGACGACCCCACGGCCCTCAACGTGCTGGGGCAGTCCCTGCTGCTGGACGGACGCGCCTACGAGGCCCTCCGGGTCTTCAACGACCTGGTGGCCAGGGACCCCGAGGAGAGCCACAACCACCTGTTGGCGGCCAGGGCCCTGACCCGCATGCACCTGTCCATGGGCGTGCGCGACCCCCGGTCGCTCGACACCATCCACGAGGCGCTGACGCGCGCGGGCACACTCGACCCGGACAGTGCCTCCACCCACGGCCACGCGGGGGACATGTACCGACGGCTGGGCCTGCTCGCGCACGCGGAGACCGCCTACCGGCGGGCGCTGGAGCTGGATCCGCAGTACGAGGACGCGGTGTCGGGCCTGGGCGCGGTCGACGCGCTGCGGGGCAGGCCGCGCGGCGCGGCTGACCACAGCGCCCTGCTGATGTCGCTCAACCCGCGTGCCGGGAGAGCCGCGAGGACCCTGTACGTGGGCATCGCCAACGCCGGCCTGCGGGTGAACCGCTCCTCCGCCGTCGCCGCGCCGTTCGCCCTGCTGATGGGGGCGCTCACGACGTTCGACGACCCCGGCCTGCTCCTCCTCACGGTCGTGGTGACCCTGGGGGTGACCGCCCCTTCCGTGTGGCACCTGGCCGGGGTCATCGGCATCCCCGCGAACGTGCGGCGCTACCTGCGCGGCTTCGAGGGGTTCACGGGCTGGATGGTGGGGCTGGTGCTCATGCCCGTCTCGCTCCTCGTCCTGGGGCTGGTGCCCGACCCCTGGGGGCTGTACGGGCTCGCCCTGATCCTGGCCGCCTACCTGTGGCAGCGCTACGGCCGGCGCCTGATGTGGGCCGACATCCTGGACGTGGAGGCCGCCAACGAGCGGGCCGCCGCCCGGTGACCCGCCCCGCGCGGCGGGGCGGTCGTCCCGGCACGCGGTGACCCGCCCCGCCGGGCCGGCTCAGTCGGCGCCGTGCACGATGCGCCCGGCCGCCTCCTCGTTGGGGCGGATCTGCCCGGAGAGGATCTGCTCGGCGTAGTGGCAGGCCACGCGGTGGGTACCGCCCTCCGCGGCGCCCTCCACCGGGCGCAGTTCGGGCCGCTCGGTGTCGCACCGCTCCTCCTGCCGCCACGGGCAGCGGGTGTGGAACCGGCACCCCGTCGGCGGGTCGGCGGGCGAGGGCAGGTCCCCGGCGAGCAGGATGCGCTCGCGGGAGTCCTCCACCTGCGGGTCCGGGACGGGCACCGCCGACATCAGCGACCGCGTGTACGGGTGCATCGGCGTCTCGTACAGCTCGTCGCCGGAGGCCTCCTCCACCAGCCCGCCCAGGTACATCACCCCGACCACGTCGCTGACATGGCGGACCACCGCCAGGTCGTGCGCGATCACCAGGTAGGTCAGCCCCAGCTCCCGCTGCAGCTCCTCCAGCAGGTTGAGCACCTGGGCCTGGATCGACACGTCCAGCGCCGACACCGGCTCGTCGCAGATGATCAGGTCGGGCTCCAGCACCAGGGCGCGGGCGATGCCGATGCGCTGGCGCTGCCCTCCGGAGAACTCGTGCGGGTAGCGGGTGAGAGCCTTCGCCGACAGGCCCACCCTCTCCAGGGCGTCGACCACGCGCCTGCGCTGGTCCTCCAGCACCAGGGCGCGCCGCCGCCTCCCCTCCGGCGGGCCCTCCCCCTCGGCGGGTCCGCCGATCCCGTGGGTCTGCAGCCCCTCCAGGAGGATGGAACCGACGTCCTGCCGGGGGTTGAGGCTGCCCAGCGGGTCCTGGAACACCATCTGCAGGTTCTTGCGCTCGCGGCGCATCGACTCGCTGTCCAGCCCGGCCAGGTCCCGGCCGTCGAAGAGCACCTCGCCCCCGGTGATGTCCACCAGCCGCAGCACGGCCCGGCCCAGGGTGGTCTTGCCGCACCCGGACTCTCCGACCAGGCCGTAGGTCTGGCCCCTCCGGATCTGCAGGCTCACGCCGTCGACCGCGCGCACGTGGCCGATGGTGCGGTCGAAGAGCACCCCCCGCTTGATGGGGAAGTGCACCTTGAGGTCGTTGATCCGCAGCAGGCTCATCCCTGCGCCTCCTCGTCTTCGCCGGCCGCGGCCGGGCCCTCCGGCGCGGACCGGTCCGCCGTGTCCGTACCGCGGAGGGGGTTCACGCACCGGTGCACGTGTTCGGCGACGGGTTCCCCGCCGGAACCGCCGTCCGGTCCGCGGGTCCGCGTCCCGGCGGCGGCGCCCGCCGCCACCAGCTCGGGCGGCCCCTGCAGGCACTCCATCGTGTAGTGGTCGCAGCGGGGGGCGAACGCGCACCCCTGCGTCCAGGCGATGTTGTCGTTGATCGATCCCCGGATGGGGGTGAGCGGCTCGCCGCGCGGTGCGTCCAACCGGGGGATGGAGCCCAGCAGGCCGACCGTGTAGGGGTGGGTGGGGCCGGCGAAGAGCGGCGCGCGGGGCGCCTTCTCCACCGCACGGCCCGCGTACAGGACGTTGATGTCGTCGCACAGCCCGGCGACCACGCCCAGGTCGTGGGTGATCATCAGCAGGGCGGTGCCCTCCTCGGTGACCAGGTCCCTGAGCAGTTCCAGGATCTGCGCCTGGATGGTGACGTCCAGGGCGGTGGTGGGCTCGTCGGCGATCATCACCCGGGGACGGCAGGCCACCGCCATGGCGATGAGTGCGCGCTGGCGCATGCCTCCCGACAGCTGGTGCGGGTACTCGCGCAGACGCCGCCCCGGGTCGGGGATGCCCACCCGGTGCAGCAGTTCGGCGGCCTCCTTCTCGGCGGCCGGTCCGCGCATGCCCCGGTGCCTGCGCAGGATCTCGGTGACCTGGCGGCCGATGGGCACCACGGGGTTGAGGGAGCTGAGCGGATCCTGGAAGATCATCGCCATCTGCGAGCCGCGCAGGTCGCGCATGCGCCGCTGCGGCAGCCTCAGGAGGTCGGCCGGGCCCTCGGGCAGCCGCATGACGGCGCTGCCGCCGACCTCCACCCCCCGGTCGGGGAGCAGGCCCATGAGGGCGAGCGAGGTGACGCTCTTACCGCAGCCGGACTCGCCGACCAGGCCGGTCACCCGTCCCTCCTCCAGGGTGAAGGACACCCCGTCCACGGCCCGCACCTCGTCGGAGCCGCGTCCGCGGAACACCACGGACAGCCCGTCCACCGCCAGGAGCGGCGTGCTGGAACTCATGGTCACTTCCTCAGCTTGGGGTCGAGCGCTTCCCGCATCGCCTCACCCAGCAGGGTGAAGCCCAGGGCGGTGACGATGATGGCCAGTGCCGGGTACACGGCCAGCTGCGGTGCGCTGGACAGGAACCGCTGGGCGTCGGCGAGCATCGTGCCCCACTCGGGGAAGGACGGGTCCGGGTTGCCCAGACCCAGGTAGGACAGGGCCGCCGCGTCGATGATGGCGGTGGCCAGGGTGAGCGTGGACTGCACGATCACCGGGCCGAGCGAGTTCGGCAGGATGTGCGTGAGCGCGATCCTGTGCTTGCGCACGCCCAGCGCGCGGGCGGCCAGCACGTAGTCGCGGCTGCCCTGGGAGAGCATCGCGCCCCGCAGCAGGCGCGCGAAGATCGGGACCTGGGCGACACCGACCGCGATCATGACCGTGGTGAGGCTGGAGCCGACGAGGGCGGCGATGGTGACCGCGAGCAGCAGGGTGGGCAGCGCCAGCATCATGTCGATGACGCGCATGACGAGGTTGTCGACCTGGCGTCCCCACCGCCCGCCCAGGACCGACGCGGCGCCCGCGGCACCGCCGAGCAGCGCGCCGACTCCGAAGCCGACCAGCGTGGCGACCACGCCGACCAGGAGGGTCTGCCGGGCTCCGATCACCATGCGGGAGAACTGGTCGCGGCCGAGGTTGTCCAGGCCGAGCCAGTTCTCGGCGCGCGGGCCGACGAACACGTTGCGGTTGGGGAAGACCTCCGCGCCCCAGGCCTGGGACGTGGGGCTGTAGGGGGCGATGAGCGGGGCGAACAGCGCCACGACCAGGAACACCACGACGATGACGGCCCCGCTGATGGCCATGGGGCTGCGGCGCATGCGGGCGAACGCGGTCCGCCAGACCCCGGCGCCGTGGTCGCTCTCCTCCTGGCGGCCCATGAGCTCGGCCAGACGGTCGATCCTGGCCGCCCTGCGTCCGAGGAGGGGCGCGTGCCCGTCCCGGGCGTCCGTGTTCTCCGGGGTGTCCGTGTGCTCCGGGCCGTTCCCGGGCTCGGACCGGTTCTGGGAGCTCGGTGTCGTCGGCATCACTGGGCCCGCACTCTCGGGTCGAGGAGGCTGTAGGAGATGTCCACCAGAAGGTTGATGAGCACGTACATGGTGGCGATGAGCAGGATGAACCCGGTGAGCACCGGGTAGTCGCGCCCCTGCGTGGCGGCGTAGACGAAGGAGCCGATGCCGGGGAAGGCGAAGACGCTCTCGGTGAGCACCGCCCCGGCGAACAGGCTTCCGGTGAGCAGGCCGACGGCGGTCACCACGGGGAGCATGGCGTTGCGCATCACGTGGCGGGTGCGCACGGTGTTGCGGTGCAGCCCCTTGGCGTTGGCGGTGCGCACGTAGTCCTCGCCGAGCACCTCCAGGACGCTGGCGCGGGTCATGCGGACGATCACGGCGAGCGGGATCGAGGCCAGGGCGAGCCCGGGCAGCGCCAGGTGGAGCAGGGCGTCCCACACCACGTCGAACTCCCCGGTCCTGAGGCCGTCCAGGACGACGAAGCCGGTGAGGTCGGTGCGGCTCATGCCGGGCGAGAGCCGAAAGGCCGAGGGGAACAGGCCGAGGCGCTCGGCGAAGACCACCTTCAGGATGAAGGCGAGGAAGAACACCGGCGTGCAGATGCCCAGCAGCGAACCGCCGACGGCGGCGAAGTCCAGCACGGTCCCCCGCCTGCGCGCGGCGAGATAGCCGAGGGGGACGCCCACGGAGACCGCGATCAGCATCGCGGTGACGCCCAGTTCGAACGTGGCCGGAAAGCGTGTGAAGAACTCCTCGGTGACCGGCCGCCCGGTACCGAGCGAGGTACCGAGGTCGCCTTGGACGATACGGCGCAGGAAGGCCAGGTACTGGACCGTGATCGGCTCGTCCAGGCCCAGGGACCGCCGCAGCGCGGCGCGCTGTTCGGCCGTCGCGTCGTCGGGGAGGAGGGCGTACTCCGGTCCGCCCGGCAGCCGTTGCAGCCAGACGAACAGCAGGATCGACAGGCCGCCCAGTGTCGGGATCAGCTGGAGGAGACGCCTGACGATGAATCGCAGCACCTTCGCCGCCTTTCGCCAGTGGTGGAAACGATGGACGCGAAGCGTCCCCGCCGGGGTGGGGCGGGGAGTTCGGGGGTGCGGGGGTCCGCCCCCGGGCAGTGCACGGGCCCGACCGGCCGTGTCGGGCCGGTCGGGCCCTCCCTCTCCCCGTCCGGGGAGCGGGTCAGGCTACTTCCAGGAGGCCTCGGCGAAGTTCTCCTGGGTCAGCGGGCTGACGTTGGGCGGGTTGACGTTCTCGGCGAAGGCGATGGACGGCGGGGAGCTGGAGATGGGCAGCCCCGGCAGGATGTCCATGATCTGCTCGTTCAGGTCCTGGTAGGCGGCGACTCGCTCCTCGTCGTTCGGGTTGCTGCTCGCCTCCTCCATGGCCGCGAACAGGTCCTCGTCACGGAAGCCGAACTCGCTGTTGTAGCCGGAGAACCAGGTGCCGATGAAGTTGTAGGCGTCGTTGTAGTCGCCGGTCCAGCCGAGCAGGTACAGCGGGCACTCGCCGGAGTTGGTCTTGGGGATGTACTCGGTCCACTCGTAGGTGACCGGCTCCACGGTGACGCCGACCGCCTCCAGGTCCGAGGCGATGACGTCGAAGATGTCGCGCGGCGCGGGCATGTAGGGGCGGGTGACGTCGGTCGGGTAGCAGAACTCCAGGGTCAGGTCCTCCTGCCCGGCGTCGGCCAGCATCTCCTCGGCCCGTTCGGGGTCGTACTCGTAGGTCTGCACGTCCGGGGACCAGCCGTCGAGGGTGTCGGGGTGGAACTGCGTCGCGACCTCACCGCCCTCGGGGAGGATCGTGTCGACGATGCGCTGGCGGTCCACGGCGTGCGCGAGGGCCTGGCGCACCTCCAGGTCGGCGAGGGCCTCGTCGGCCTCCTGCTGGTAGGCCATGTACAGGACGTTGAACACGTCGCGGGTGGGCACCTGGAAGTCGGCCTCGGTCAGGGGTTCCACGTCGGCGGGCGCGACCAGGTCGTAGCCGTGGATGTCACCGGCCTCCAGCGCCTGGCGGCGGGCGGTCTCGTCGGGGATGGCGCGCAGGATCATCGTCTCGAAGCCCGCGGAGTCGCCCCAGTAGTCGTCGAAGCGCTTGAGGGTCACCTCGGCCTGGTCGTGGTCCCACTCCTCGACGGTGAACGGACCGGTGCCCGCGACCGTCCCGGCCGTCTGGCTGTACTCGGGCAGGGTGTAGTTGCCCTCCTCGCCGGTGATCTCCTGGTCGGCGACGGCCTCCAGGGTGCTGGGGCTCATGATGCCGAACGCGGCGAGGCTGAAACCACCCGGGAAGACCGAGGAGTACTCGTCGATCGTGATGACCGCGGTCAGTTCCTCCGGGGCCTCGCAGGAGACGAACCGGGGCTCGGGGATGTCCTCGCTCTCGTTCTCCGCGAAACCGCCGAAGATCGACTGCCAGTAATAGGAGTTGTTCGAGCTCTGGTAACCGCCCGAGAGGTTGTACCACCGTTCGAAGTTGGCGCAGACCGCCTCGGCGTCGAGTTCGTCGCCGTCGTGGAACAGCACGCCCTCACGCAGTTCGAAGGTCCATTCGGTGCCGTCCTCGGACTGCTCCCACTCCTCGGCCAGTCCGCCGACGATCTCGCTTCCGCCCGACTCGTGCTCCAGGAGGGTCTCGAAGACCTGCCGGCTGTAGCGGAAGGTCTCCCCGTCGCTGGTGAGGAAGGGGTCGAGGGTCTTGATGTCGCCTGCGGAGGCGAAGACGAACGGCTCCGACTCGTCGGTGCCGCCGTCGTCTCGGGTGCTCTCCGCGCACGCCGTGGCCACCAGCGTGAGCGCCGCCGCGGTGGCCAGGAGGGCCAGCGGCTTTCGGGAAGACTTCGCGAACATGGTCCACCTCAATGTGGGGGCGTGGGCCCTGGAACGATTGAGTGGACCCTAGACCGCGTCGCGAGCGACTGTGAAGGTAGACGGCTGGGTATTAATACAACCGTTTCACATCTGTGCCGTGATCCATAGGCACATTTTCGCTTACGACATGTCGAACGGATCGCTCTACCACGGAAACCTCTCGGGCAACACCCCCGTTGTTTTGTGCGCGGTACTCCCGCGCAATGGAGCACAAATTATCCCGTCATGGGATGAATAAATGTTTCCGACCCGGTGTCCGTTTACGGTTTCCGGGCTCCGATGTCGTCGGCGGGCCCCGCCCGTCCTATGATCTGCGGATGACCACACCCCTTGACGACGCGGCGCTGACCGCGTTCCTCGAAGGCCAGGAGTCCACCTGGCTGGCCGAACAGCTCATGCTGGTCGCCGACGAGGACCCCATCACCCGGATCCGGCTGACCGCCGCGGCCGGATCCGAGAGCGCCGTGGACGGGGCGCGCACCGTCGTCCTCGCCGGCGTGGCCGACCATGTGCCGGGGGAGACCGCCGGGGACTCCGGTGACGACGCCCTGCACCGGCTCCTGGACCTGCTGGACGACCTCGCCGACTACGGGTTCGAGGACGAGTCGGCCGACATCGCCGACGAGGCGCGCGAGATCTACCTCGGGCGCCACGGGGAGGACGGCGGCGAGTGCCTGGCACGGCTGCACGCCATCGCCGACGGCGAGGAGGACGAGGACGACGACCGGTAGCCGGGCCGGGAGCGGCGCCGACGCGGCCCTACAGGCCGCACCAGCGGCGGACCTCGGTACTCCACAGCGCGATGTTCACGACGATGGCGGCGGCCGCCACGAGGGCTCCGGCCAGCAGCAGCGGGGTGTCCGCCAGCCGCGCGGCCATGTACAGCGCGGACAGGGCGACGCCCAGCGCGGCCACGGCCACGACCTGGGCGGTGCGCCACAGGACGTGGCCGCCGCGGCGCACCGGCAGGGCCAGGAGCGCCGGGGCGAGGCCCGCCAGGGCGGCGCAGACCATCAGGGTGTCCAGGTCGTCCGCGAAGCTCTCGGGCAGGCCGGAGCCCGCCCGCTCCCAGGCCAGGTAGGCGAGCAGCCCGTAGGCGGGCAGCACGGCGAGCATCAGGACACAGGTCTGCCGGACGTCCAGCGGGGGGCGCACGCCGGGTCGGCGCACCGCCACGAGGCCCATGGCCAGGGACGGGGCCGAGCGGAGGAACCGGAGGGCGGCCGTCGCTATGGTCCCCGCGGCGGCCTTCACGGCGGTCGTCGCCGCGGCCGCCGTGGAGGACGTCACGGAACGCGCCGCGGAGGGCGTTTCGGAGGACGCTCGCGAGGACTCTTCGACGGGCGCCTCGGAGGAGGCCTCCGAAGACCCCTCGGCGGACGCGGCGGAGGTCTCCTCGGGGGACGCCACGGGGGACGAAACGGAATCTTGCATGACGAACAGGGTCGCGTGCCGAGCGCGCCCGTGCAAGGTTCCTGCGAACCCGCGTGCGAATGGTGATCCGACGGTGACGTGCCCGCCGCCCGCGGGGCCTTCAGTCCCCGGCGGCGGGGGTGCGCACCGATCCCAGCCGCCGCCCCACGTACTCCAGGGCCTGCCCGGTGATCGTCCCGATGTCGTCGCGCACGTCGAACTCCCGGCCCGGTTCGTCGGGGCCGAGCGGTTCGAGGGTCTCGAACTGCGACTCCAGCAGCGCGGGCGGCATGAAGTGGTCTTGGCGCGCCTCGATGCGCTCCCAGATCACCTCGAAGCCGCCGTGCATGTGCAGGAAGTGCACCCCGGGAGCGCCCTGGCGCAGAACGTCCCGGTAGCTGTGCCTGAGGGCGGAGCACGCCATGGCCGTGGACACACCGCGGGCGTCGTGCTCGGCGATCCACCCGGCCAGCTTGCGCAGCCAGGGCCAGCGGTCGTGGTCGGTCAGGGGGACCCCCACCGCCATCTTGTCGATGTTGGTCTGGGGATGGAAGTCGTCGGCCTCGGCGAAGGGGAGTCCGAGCTGCTCGGCCACGCCCTTGGCGACGGTGGTCTTTCCGCTGCCCGAGACGCCCATGAAGACGAAATGCATGGTTTCTCCGTGTCGTGGTGCCCCTGCGCGGCCGCAAGCGCCACCATTAATAGTGATATCAATCAATCCGGCTAGGCTGCAGCCTGACCCCCGGCCGATTGTGGCCGGATCGGGAAGGTCCCGGAGCGCGAGGAGAACGATGGGCACTGACCACCGCACGCTGCACAACCGGGTGCTGGCGGTGCTCGGGCCCGCCATCGCCGCAGACGAGTACGCGACCGGCCACACCTTCACCCTCCAGGGCCTCGAACAGGACTTCGGCGTCTCCCGGACCGTGGCGCGCGAGGCCGTCCGCGTCCTGGAGTCCATGCGGCTGGTGGTCAGCCGCCCCCGCACCGGTATCCGCGTGCGCCCCCGCAGGGACTGGAGCGTCTTCGACCCCCAGCTGATCCGCTGGCGCCTGGCAGGGCCCCGGCGGATGGAGCAGCTGCGCTCCCTCAACGAGCTGCGCGCCGCCGTGGAACCCGGCGCCGCCGCCCTCGCCGCGGAGCGGGGCGGCGCCGAGGAGCGGGCCCAGCTGGTGGTGGTCGCCGAGCAGATGGTCCGCACCGGCCGCGCCGGTGATCTGGAGACCTTCCTTGAGCTGGACATCACCTTCCATCGCCGCATCCTGGAGCTGTCCGAAAACGAGATGTTCGTCGGCCTGGCCCAGGTGGTGTCGGAGGTCCTGGTCGGACGCACCTCCTACCACCTGATGCCGAGCAGCCCGCGCCCCGAGGCGCTCCGGCTGCACAAGGCCGTGGCCCAGGCCATCCGGGACGGCCTCCCCGACGTCGCCGAGGCAGCGATGCGCTCCATCGTCACCGAGGTGGCCGTCGCCCTGGAGGAGCCGGACGGCGACCGGAGTGCGCGGACCGCGCTCTGAAGGGGCGGGCGGGGCCACCGCCCGCCCCCGCGTCACAGCACCAGGCTGAGGCCGAACGCGAGCCCGAACCCGATGAAGCCGATCAGGGTCTCCATGACGGTCCAGGTCTTGAGTGTGGTCTTGACGTCCATACCCAGGAAACGGCCGACCAGCCAGAACCCGGAGTCGTTGACGTGCGACAGGGCGGTGGCGCCGGAGGCGATCGCGATGACGACCAGGGCCAGGTCGATCGCGGACAGGCCCGAGGAGGCCTGCACGGCCGGGGCGATGAGTCCGGCCGCCGTGGTGAGGGCGACGGTCGCCGACCCCTGGGCCACACGCAGCGCGAGCGCGATGACGAAGGCGGCCACGATCACCGGCAGGCCGGTGGACTCCAGGGTGGCGGCGAGGGCGCCGCCGATACCGCTGGCCTGCAGCACACCGCCGAACATGCCGCCCGCGCCGGTGATGAGGATGATCGCGCAGACCGGGCCGAGCGCACCGCCGACGATCTCCTCCACCCGCTGGCGGGTGAAGCGGCCGCTGCTGAGCACGACCATCGCGAAGAGCACGGTGATGAGCAGTGCGATCGGGGTCTGGCCGATCAGCTGGAGGCTCTGCACCCACAGGGCGCCCTCGGGAAGGGTGCCGACGGAGACCAGGGTGCTCACGCCGGTGTTGGCGAAGATCAGCAGCATCGGCAGCAGGAGGATGGCCAGGACGGTACCCAGGCTCGGGGGGTTCTCGTGCTTGACGGTGCCGTCGGACATGATGTCCTCGGGAACCGGGAGCTCCCACTTGCGGCCCGACCACAGGCCGAACAGGTAGCTGGCCAGGTACCAGGTGGGGATGGCCAGGAGGAGGCCGACGAGCAGGGTCAGGCCCATGTCGGCGCCGATCTCGACGGCGGCGGTGACCGGCCCGGGGTGCGGGGGCACGAAGGCGTGCATGACCGCGAAGGCGCCCGCCGTGGGCAGGGCGTACATGAGCACGGAACCGCCGACGCGGCGGGCCACGCTGAAGACGATCGGCAGCATGACGATGAGGCCGGCGTCGAAGAAGATCGGGAAGCCGAAGAGCAGCGAGGCCACGCCTAGTGCCAGGGGCGCCCGCCTCTCGCCGAAGGCCCTGATCAGCACACCGGCGAGGACGGCGGCGCCGCCGGTGATCTCCAGCAGGCGACCGATCATCACACCGAGGCCCACGAGCAGGGCGACGCTGGCCAGGGTCCCGCCGAAGCCGTCCAGGAGGGTGGGCACCACCCCGGACACGGGGATACCGGCCGCGAGTGCGGTCAGGACGCTGACCAGGATGAGCGCGACGAACGCGTGCAGTCTGAGGCGGATGATCAGGAACAGCAGGAGGGCGATGGCGCCCGCAGCGATTCCGAGGAGGGGGCCCGTTCCGTAGACGGGTTCGAAGTTCTCCACGCCGGAGCCTTCCGTCGGTGTGCGGTGGTGCGGGGTCGCGCCGGAGCGCGAGCCCGACCTGCTCTGGGGGCAGGCTCCGAGAATGGTAATACCATTTGTGAGCTTCTGTGAACGTCGCCGTTCCGTTCTGTTACGCCCGCGAGACCTGGGTCACTGGGAGACCCGGATTCCGGGCGGCTTCCGGGACGAGGTGATGTGCGCCACGGTCGGCCGCGTTCCGGGGCGTCAGTACGCGAGCGCGGCGGCCACCGCCCGTCCCACCTCCTCGGACGTGAGATAGGGGGAGGCGTCGTGGGCCCTGGGACCGTTGCCCACCGGCAGGTCCACCACGTCGCCGAACAGCGGGGCGAGCTCCTTGGCCAGGGCGACGACGTCGCGCCGGTCGGCGACGTTGGTCCACACCCGCACCATCGGCGGGCGTACCCCCCGCCCCGCCTCCGGCAGACGGCATCCAGGCGACCAGGCCGCGCAGGTGTCCAGGACGAGCAGCAGCCGCCGCAGCCGCCCCTCGCACAGGATCCGGACCAGGTCCTCGGTGGCCGGGGCGGTCGCCGCCGGGGTCTCCTCCCGGGTGTCCCAGCAGCAGAGGTGGTGCCGGTCCCGGTCGGGCGCGTGTCCGTGTCCCGCGAAATACAGGACGACGACATCCTCTTCGCCCGGTTCGACATCGGCCATCCAGCGCCGGACCTTCTCACGGATATCGTTGGCGCTCCCGTAGTCGCCGATCCCTTCCAGAACGGGCGCGTAACCGAAACCCGTGAACAGGTTCCGGACAGTGCGCACATCGTCTCCCACGCCGGGCAGCTGCTCCTCCCGGGACAGGTGCTGGCACCTGGAAACACCGATGGCAAGGAAGATGCGGCGGCCGGTTTCACTCGGCAAGGGGGCAACCTCTCGGTTTTCTTCACGAGAGGTTATGCGCTCGCAGAAGGCCCGAAAAAGCACGACGGGCACTACCTGATCCATTATGCCTGTGTGCGCTCCGGCGCCCCAGGCCTTTGGTGCAGCGCATATGCCCGAATGGGTCCCATAAGACACATTGGGCACCTTCGCGGTCCATTCCCCTTCCGCATTGACAGTACGCTGTCATTTTGACAGCATGCTGCCATGAACGCAGACACCAGGAAGACCGTCCACCTCGCCGTCTACGACCAGCTCGCCGACTGGGAGATCGGGCACGCCGTCGCCACCGTCCGCAACGGCGACTGGCAGCGCGACCCCGGCCGCTACGACGTGGTGACCGTCGGCCTCACCGGTGCCCCCGTCACGACCGCCGGGGGGCTGACCATCCTGCCGGACATCACCCTCCCCCAGCTCAAGCCCTCCTCCAGCGCGATGCTGATCCTGCCCGGCGCCGACGGCTGGGACACCGACCCCGAGTCCCTCTCCCCCTTCGCCTCGGCCGCGGGGATCTGGCTCGACGCCGGAGTGCCGGTCGCCGCCATCTGCGGCGCCACCGCCGGGCTCGCCCGCGAGGGCCTGCTCGACTACCGCGACCACACCAGCGCCGCACCCGAGTACCTGCTGTCCACCGGTTACGCCGGCACCGGCCGCTACCGCTCCGCCCTCGCGGTCACCGACGACGGGCTCATCACCGCCGGGCCCACCGCCCCCCTGGAGTTCGCCCGGGAGATCTTCGCGGCCCTGGACCTCTACACGCCCCGCGTCCTCGACGCCTGGTACCGGCTGCACGCCGAGCACGACCCGGGCGCCTACCACGTTCTGCTGGAGGGGGCCTGAGGATGGCGCAGTCCGAGGAGAGTCACTCCGAGCTGCTCACCGGGGCCGCGCTCACCGTCTTCCGCCTCAACGGCCAATTCCTCTCCGTGGCCGAGGACCTGGCCCGCACCGCCGGTCTGACGGCCGCGCGCTGGCAGGTGCTCGGCGCGGTGACCGACGAGCCCCTGCCGGTGTCGGCGGTCGCGCGCCGCTTCGGCACCACCCGGCAGAGCGTGCAGCGCATCGCCGACCTGCTGGTGGAGCAGGGGCTGGCCGAGTACCACCCCAACCCCGCGCACAGCCGGGCCAAGCTGCTCGCGCCCACCGGGCGGGGCCTGGCGGCCCTGCGCCGGATCGATCCCGACCACAGCCGGGTGGCCGAGGCCCTGGTGGCCGAGCTCGGGGAGAAGGACACCGCACGCGCACTGGACACGCTGCGCCGGCTCTCGCGCGCCCTGGACCGGATCGGAGGCGGGTGAGTCGCGGGCAGTATCGTCGGTGGTGTGCTCCGTCTCCGCGGCCCCGCCCTTTCCGAGGCCGGCCGGGCACACGTCCCACGAGGAGGAAGCCGCCATGATCGACCTGCGCTCCGACACCGTCACCCGCCCCACCCCGGCCATGCGCAGGGCCATGGCCGAGGCCGAGGTCGGCGACGACGTCTGGGGTGAGGACCCGACCGTGCGTGAGCTGGAGGAGGAGACCGCCGGGCTGCTGGGCAAGGAGGCCGCGCTGTACGTGCCCTCCGGGCACATGGCCAACCAGCTGGGCCTGTACGTGTCCACCCGCAGCGGCGAGGAGGTGTGGGCGCACGAGCACCACCACCTCATCGGGGACGAGCAGGGCGCCACTGCGGTGCTGTCGCGGGCGCTGCCGCGCCTGTACTCGGACGGGACCGCCCCGCCCGAGGAGCTGCTGGAGTCGTGGATCGCGGGCCGGGGCGACATCCACCGGGCCGAGCCCGCCCTGGTGTGGCTGGAGAACACCTTCACCGGCCGGGTGGTGCCCCTGGCCGAGCAGCGGCGCGTGACCGGCTTCGCCCACCGGCACGGGCTGCGCGCCCACCTGGACGGGGCACGGCTGTGGAACGCGGCCGCCGCCCTCGGGGCGGAGCCCTCCGAGGTCGCCGACGGGTTCGACACCGTGTCGGTGTGCTTCTCCAAGGGTCTGGGCGCCCCCGTGGGCTCGGCGCTGGCGGGGGACGCCGACACGGTGCTGCGGGCCCGGCGCGGGCGCAAGATGCTCGGCGCGGGAATGCGCCAGGCCGGCATCATCGCCGCCGGGGCCCTGTACGCGCTGCGCCACCACCGGGAGCGGATGGTGCAGGACCACGAGCGCGCCGCCGAGCTGGCCCGGTTGGTCACCGAGCTGTCGGGACTGGACGCACGGGCGCGGACCAACATGGTGCTGGTGCAGGCGCCGGCCGGGCAGGGGGCCCGCTACGCCGAGGCCTTCGCGCGGCACGGGGTCGCGGGGCTGGGGATCGGCGACGCGGTCCGCCTGGTGGTGCACCTGGAGACCACCGACCGCGACGTCGAGGAAGCCGCCCGGAAGGTGGCCAAGGCCGCCGTGGAACTGTGACCCCCACGGCCGCGCAGGTCAGCGCGGTGGCCGACGGCTAGACTGCGCCGACCGCCCGCGCCGCCGCCGACCGGGACATGCCGCGCGTCACATCGCGTAGTAGCATGCGCGTATGACATTGTCGTACTAGAGAGTGGTAGCACCGCAATGCCGGGAAGAATCCAGTCGATCGAACGCGCGGCGTCCATCCTGCGGATCCTGGCCACCGGCGCCCGGGGGCTGAGCCTGGCGGAGATCTCCCGGTCCCTGGAACTGCCCAAGGGCACCGCCCTCGGTATCCTGCGCACCCTCCAGCACGTCGGCTTCGTCGAGCAGGACCCCGAGTCGGGGCACTACCGCCTGGGTGGGGGCATGCTCAGCCTCGGCACCCGCTACCTGGACGGCAACGAGCTGCGCACGCGCGCCCTGAACTGGGCGGACAGCCTGGCCTCGCGCAGCGGCGAGAGCGTGCGGATCGGCACGCTGCACAAGCACCAGGTACTCGTGGTGCACCACGTGTTCCGCCCGGACGCCTCCCAGCAGACCCTCGACGTGGGCGCCCTCCTGCCCCTGCACGCCACGGCCATCGGCAAGGTGCTCATGGCCTTCGACCCCCTGGCCGCCCCGGAGGAGGACCCGGCCGCCGCCGAGGCCGGCGGGGCCGCGTTCCTGACCTCCTTCACCCGGCACACCGTCACCTCCCCCGCCGCGCTGGAGCGGCAGCTGGACGAGGTGCGGGACAACGGCTGGGCCTGGGAGGCCGAGGAACTCGTGGACGGCGAGGTGTCCGTCGCCGCGCCCATCCGGGACCGGCGCGGCACCACGGTCGGCGCCATCGGGATCCGCGGCGCGGTCGAGCGCCTGCGCGAGGACGGGGGCAAGCCCGACATGGAGCAGGTCTCCTACGTGCGCGACGCCGCCCGCGCCATCTCCCGTGAGCTCGGCGCCACGCCGTACTGAGGCCCCCGCCCCCTTCGCCGCGCCACTCCAGCGCGGCGGCTTCCGCACACTCCCCCTTCCCTGGCACCGTTGCCCGACGGACGACGTGACGCACGCGACACGATTGGGTCACACGGCCTTGACATGGGAAGGAAAGACGGATGAAACTAACGCCTAATCATACGTCAATGTCGTACAACGTGCGGGTATAACCGGATCCACGTCCGTGCGGCCCCGTCCCGAGCCCTCCCCACCCTGAAGGCGAGCACCCGATGAGTCAGCAGTACGTCGCCGCGATCGACCAGGGCACCACGTCGAGCCGCTGCATCCTCTTCGACCGCGACGGACGTATCGTCTCGGTCGACCAACGCGAGCACAGGCAGATCTTTCCCAAGCCCGGATGGGTCGAACACGATGCCGAGGAGATCTGGGCCAACGTGGAGGTGGTCATCCGGGAGTCCCTCGTCAAGAACGAGATCACCCCCGACCAGATCGCCGCCGTCGGCATCACCAACCAGCGCGAGACCACCCTGGTCTGGGACCGCGAGACCGGCGTGCCCGTCCACAACGCCATCGTCTGGCAGGACACCCGCACCGACGGCCTGGTCCGCGAGCTCGGCGGCGAGGCCGGGCAGGACCGCTTCCGGGAGAAGTGCGGGCTGCCGCTGGCCACCTACTTCTCCGGCCCCAAGCTGCGCTGGCTGCTCGACAACGTCGACGGCCTCCGCGGGCGCGCCGAACGCGGCGAGGTCCTGTTCGGCACCATGGACACCTGGATCATCTGGAAGCTGACCGGCCGCCACGTCACCGACGTGACCAACGCCAGCCGCACCATGCTGATGAACCTGTCCACCCTGCAGTGGGACCCCGAGATCCTGGACGCCATGGGCATCCCCGCGGGCATCCTTCCCGAGATCCGCTCGTCCTCGGAGGTCTACGGCGAGGCCCGCGGCCACCTGGCCGGAACCCCCGTCGCGTCCGCGCTCGGCGACCAGCACGCCGCCCTGTTCGGCCAGACCTGCTTCGACCCCGGCGACGTCAAGGGCACCTACGGCACCGGGACCTTCCTGGTCATGAACACCGGCACCGAGCCGGTGACCTCCGAGAACGGCCTGCTCACCACCCTGGGCTACAAGCTCGGCGACGAGCCGGCCGTGTACGCCCTGGAGGGCTCCATCGCCGTCACCGGGTCCCTGGTGCAGTGGCTGCGCGACAACCTGGGCCTGATCTCCACCGCGCCGGAGATCGAGACGCTCGCCCGCACCGTGGAGGACAACGGCGGCTGCTACATCGTGCCCGCCTTCTCCGGCCTGTTCGCCCCGCACTGGCGCAGCGACGCGCGCGGCGTCATGGCGGGCCTGACCGGCTACGTCAACAAGGGCCACATCGCGCGCGCGGTCCTGGAGGCGACCGCCTGGCAGACCCGCGAGGTCGTCGACGCGATGAACGCCGACGCGCCGACGGAGACGACCACGCTGAAGGTGGACGGCGGCATGACCGCCGACAACCTGCTCATGCAGATCCTCTCCGACGTGCTCGACACCGAGGTCGTCCGGCCGATGGTCGCCGAGACCACCTGCCTGGGCGCCGCCTACGCCGCCGGCCTGGCGGTGGGCTACTGGCCCGACGTGGAGACCCTGCGCGTCAACTGGCACAAGGCGGCCGAGTGGACCCCGAAGATGGATCCCGCCGTCCGCGAGCGCGAGTACCACAACTGGAACAAGGCCGTGCGCCGCACCCTGGACTGGGTCGAGCACGAGGACGGCGAGTAGCGCGGGGCGCACACCCCCACCGAACGACCGACTCCCAGGGGCCCCGGCTGCCACCTTCGGCCCCTGGGAGCGGCCCGCGGGGCGCCGAACGCGCCCCGCCCCATCCCATCCCTGTGACGGGTGTGTCTGATTATCCCTCCTGTGCCCCGACCCCTCGGTCCGCACCGGAGGATGAGACCCCCCGTGACCCTGTTTCCCCCTCACGGGGCGGAGGTCCCCATGGTGTATCTGGCAGAGTTCATCGGCACGGCGATCCTGACACTGCTCGGCTGCGGCGTCGTCGCCGGTGTCTCACTCGCACGGTCCAAGGCCCTCGACGGCGGCTGGATCGTCGTCACCTTCGGCTGGGGCATGGCGGTCGCGATAGCCGTCTACGTCGTCGGCGCCACCAGCGGCGCCCACATCAACCCGGCGGTCACACTCGGCCTGGCCAGCATCGGCGAGTTCGACTGGACCCAGGTGCCCGGCTACGTGCTGGCCCAGATGGCCGGCGCCTTCACCGGCGCCGTCCTCGTCTACCTGGCCTACCTCCCGCACTGGAAGGTGACCGAGGATCCGGAGACGAAGCTGGGCGTGTTCAGCACCGGCCCGGCCATCCGCAGCACGGTCGCCAACTTCGTCACCGAGGTCATCGGTACCGCGATGCTGCTCCTGGGTGTGCTGGGCATCGGCTCGAACTCGGGGTACGTCTCCGTCGACGGCGTCGACCTGAGCGGCCTGTTCACCAACGGCCTCGCACCACTGCTGATCGGTCTGCTGGTGCTGGCGATCGGACTGTCGCTGGGCGGTCCGACGGGATACGCCATCAACCCGGCCCGCGACCTGGGTCCGCGCATCGCGCACGCGCTGCTGCCCATCCCGGGCAAGGGCCCGTCCGGCTGGGGCTACGCCTGGCTCCCCGTGGTGGCACCGCTGGTGGGCGGTGTGATCGGCGCGTGGATCTGGCGGCTGACCGGCTTCGGAGCCTGATCCGTCCCCCCGCGCCACCCAGGGCGCCCGGCGTGTTCGCCGGGCGCCCTCACCCTGTCGGGTACCCCTCCCCGCCGTCCCCCGTGGCGCGGGGAGACCGGCGGGCGACCGCTTCGGCTCATGAACACATGACGTTCGACAATGCCGCACCTCTTACGCACCATGTGTTCACATGCATCCCCTCAGCAACTCTAGAGCGCTCGTTCCTCCACCAGAATCTCGACATGGGACCCCCAGCGGAGCCAGACCACCCCTCCTTCTTCACTAGCGTTCGGCATTGTCGTATTATGTGACCGGTACTCGCCTGAAACGCGGAGCCCGTTCAGCTGCACGCGAGACCCCCGCCATCCCTCCGAACGGACGGAGCACCAGCCATGACCACCCACGCCACCCCGAACCGCACCGCCTCCGCGCGCTCCCGCACCCGGGACGAGCTCACCCGGGGGACCTTCGACCTCCTGGTCATCGGCGGCGGCATCCTCGGCACCTCCGTCGCCTGGACCGCCACCCAGGCGGGTCTGCGCGTGGCCATGGTCGACGCCGGGGACTTCGCCGGCGCCACCTCCAGCGCCTCCTCCAAGCTGGTGCACGGCGGCCTGCGCTACCTCCAGAGCGGCCAGGTGCGCCTGGTCGCGGAGAACCACCGCGAGCGCCGCTCCCTGGCCTCGGACGTGGCGCCGCACCTGGTCAACCACATGCCGTTCCTGGTCCCCGTCTACTCCGGCGGTCCGCACGGCGCGGCGAAGATGGGCGCCGGGGTCTTCCTGTACTCGGCCCTGTCGGCCTTCGGCGACGGCGTGGGCCGCCTGCTCTCGCCCGCCCAGGCGCGGCGGCTCGCCCCCGGCCTGCGCACCGACGGCCTCCGGTCGGTGGCCGCCTACAGCGACCACCAGATGAACGACAGCCGGATGGCCGTCATGACCGTGCGCGCCGCCGTGGACGCCGGGGCCGTGGTCCTCAACCACGCCGAGGTCGCGGGCCTGCGCACCACCCGGGGCCGGGTCAGCGGCGCCGACCTGCGCGACCGCGTCGACGGCGGCGAGTTCGGGATCGACGCGCGGGTGGTCCTCAACGCCACCGGCCCGTGGGTGGACCGGCTGCGCCGCATGGAGGACCCGTCCGCCTCACCCAGCGTCCGGCTGTCCAAGGGCGCCCACCTGGTGCTGCGCACCCCGGAGCCGTGGCGTGCCGCGCTGACCATCCCCGTGGACAAGTACCGGGTGTCGTTCGCCATCCCGTGGGAGGGCAGGCTGCTCCTGGGCACCACCGACGAGGAGTACACCGGCGACCCGGCCGATGTGTCGGTGCTGCCCTCGGACGTCGACCAGATCCTGGGCGAGGCGGAGCTGGGCATCGACGCCCCCTACCTGGACGCCTCCCACGTCGACTACTCGTTCGCGGGCCTGCGCGTCCTGCCCGGAGGACCCGGCGGCACCAGCGCGGCCAAGCGGGAGACCGTGGTCAGCCAGGGCCGGGGCGGAATGCTCTCTGTGGCGGGCGGCAAGTGGACGACCTACCGGCACATCGGCCGGACCGTCCTGGAGGAGCTGCGCCGGGTGAGCGCGGTACCGCTGGCCGAGGACATGGCCGACCCTCTGCGGACGGTACCGCTGCCCGGCCTGGCCAGCCCGGACGCGGTGACCCAGCGGCTGATCATCGACCGTGCTCCCGGCGCCCGGATGGACCCGCTGGTGTCCCGGCACCTGGCGTCGCACTACGGCAGCCTGGCGATGGACATCGCGGCGCTGGTGCGCGAGGAGCCGGAGCTGGGCGAGCGCATCCACCCCGACGGCCCCGACATCTGGGCGCAGGTGGTGTTCGCCCGGGACCACGAGTGGGCGGTGACCGCGGACGACGTGCTGCGCCGCCGCACCACCGTGACCGTGCGCGGCCTGGACACCCCGGAGGTGCGCCGGCGTACCGAGGCCCTGCTGGGGGTGTGAGCCCCCGCGGGGCGCCGCGGCCCCGGAGGCCCCGGCACACGCGAACGCCCCGGGAGGCTCTGCCTTCCGGGGCGTTCTGCGACGTCTACGTCCTAGATGGCGACGACGTTCTCGGCCTGCGGGCCGCGCGTGCCGGCGACGACGTCGAACTCCACGCGCTGGTTCTCCTCGAGGTTGCGGAAGCCGCTACCCTGGATCGCGCTGTAGTGAACGAAGGCGTCGGGGCCACCGTCGTCGGGGGAGATGAAGCCGAAGCCCTTCTCGCCGTTGAACCACTTCACAGTTCCCTGAGCCATGTTTTCTCCTTCAGCTCGGTGTACACGGACGCATACTCACGTCCGAAAATTGCCGCGAGCCGACTCCAAGAGAAACCGCCCGCCGGTCACAAACTCCGCGGGCAAGACACCAACTGCGAAATTCAACGACTAACAATCTTCTTCGAACTTACCACAGCCGGACGCCCCGGCGAAGGATCTCGGTGTGGCAACACGCACGTCACGCCGAGGAATACTCGCGGAGCGAACGGGGTACGCGTGTGACGCACGTGATGGCCACGCCGATGTCACCCTCTGTTCACACCGCGGGTACCGGCGTGCCGTTCGCGCACGTCAGGACGCGTACGCCCGCGTCCTCCCCCGGGGCGGGCGCGCACCGGCCGTGATCGAAAGGGCGCGCGGCCCCCGGGCGGAGTGCCGCCGGGGCGGCGTCCGGCGGCCGGGACGCGGGCCGGGTCCGGCGGCGTTCGGGACAGCGCCCGCAAGAGCACCCGAACCCGCACACCCGCCCGCGAATCCGGACCATACTCCCGGGTTCGGGCGTCGAATTTCCGCCTTTCGGCGGCCGCTACCGCGCTCACGGAGAGGATCGCGGAAAAGCCGAGGCGCCCGCGGGGGGTGGACGGGCGCCGGGCGGGGGAAGGCAGGGACCTCAGCCCTGGTCGATCCCCACGAAGTGGTTCTCCTCGGCCTCGATGAGCGGTGCCGACTCCCCGTCGTCCGCCGTCGGCAGCGTGACGTCCTCGGGCGGGTTCGCCTCCAGTTCGGCGTCGACCTCGGCCCAGGTGCGGTGCAGCTGCGGCACGCAGGAGAGCAGGTGACGGCTGTAGGGGTGCAGCGGGTTGTCGAACACCCTGGCCGTCGGCCCCATCTCCGCGATGGCGCCCTTGCGCAGGATCACCGACTTGTCGCTGACGTAGTTGCCCAGCGACAGGTCGTGGGTGACGAACAGGATGCCGAGCCCGCGCTCCTTGAGGTCGGCGAGCAGGTTCAGCACGTCGATACGCGTGGAGGCGTCCAACATGCTGATGATCTCGTCGGCCACCAGCAGCTTGATGTCCAGCAGCAGCGCCCGCGCGATCAGCAGCCGCTGCAGCTGGCCGCCGCTGAGCTGGTGCGGGTACTTGCCGAGGACGTTGCCCGGGTCCAGGCGCACCGTGGCCAGCGCGTCCAGCACCTTGTCCTTCCAGACCGCGTCCGACGTCCGCGGGAAGTAGGAGCTGCGGACCATCTCGAAGACCCGGTCGGCCTTGAAGATCGGGTTGAAGCAGCTGAACGGGTCCTGGAAGACCCCCTGCACCCTTCGGTAGTACTCCTTGCGCGCGGCGTGGCCCCGGATCGTGGTGATGTCGGTGCCCTCGAAGGTGATCCGTCCGGCGGAGGGCCTGAACAGGCCCAGCACCATCTTGCCGATGGTGCTCTTGCCGCTGCCGCTCTCACCGATCAGCGAGACGACCTCGCCCGGCTCCACCGTCAGGCTGACGTCGCGTACGGCGCGCAGGCGGCCACCGCCGAACGCGCCCACCCTGTACACCTTGTGCACGTGGCTGAGTTCCAGCACGGTCTACCTCACCCCGTCTTCCAGCATGCGGCCCAGTGGCCGGGTTCGATCTCCACCAGCGGCGGCTGTTCGGAGCACTTGGAGAACGCCATCGGGCAGCGGTCCTTGAACCGGCAGCCGGTGGGCGGGTCGAGCAGGCCCGGCGGGGTACCGGGGATGCCCTCCAGGCGGCCCTGCACCGTGGTGGTGCCGACCTCGGGCAGGGCGCCGATGAGCATCTGGGTGTAGGGATGCCTGGGCTCGTTGATGACGGTCCCGGCCGGCGCCTTCTCCACGACGTGGCCCGCGTACATCACCATGATCGTGTCCGCCATCTGGTACACGAGCGAGATGTCGTGGGTCACGAAGATCATGCTCTTGACGTATCCGCGGTCGCGGAACTCCACCATCGACTCGGCGACGGCCCGCTGCGTGGACACGTCCAGGGCCGAGGTGACCTCGTCCGCGATCAGCAGCGACGGGTCGAGCAGGGTCGAGATCACCATGACCACGCGCTGCTTCATGCCGCCGGACAGCTCGATCGGGAACCGGTTGAGCACGTCCGGGTCCAGGCCGACCAGCTCCAGGCGGCGCCGGAGCTCGTCGGCGACGTCGGCGGGCCGCACACCGCGTGCGCGCAGCAGCTCGTCGACCATCCGCCCGATCTTGCGGGTGGGGTTGAGGGCGCTCATCGCGTACTGCGGGATGAGCGAGATCTCGTGGTACCGGAGGGGAACCATCGCGTTGTCGTCCGCGATGGGCACGTCCTTGCCGTCCAGCTCGATGGTGCCGCCGACGTGGCGCATCCGCGAGTCCAGGCGGATCAGGCTCTTGCCCAGGGTGGTCTTGCCGCAGCCGGACTCGCCGGCCAGGCCCATGATCTCCCCGTCCGCGAGGTCGAACGTGACGCCGTCGAGGGCGTGGACGTCCCCGCGCAGGGTCTGGTAGTAGACCTTCAGGTCGTTGACGCGCAGGGTCATTACAGCTCCCGCAGCTTGGGGTTGAACACTTCGTCCAACCCGACGTTGAGGATGTACAGCGAGCCCACGATCACCGTGATGCCGAGCCCCGGCGGGATGAACCACCACCACATGCCGAGCTGCAGGGCGCTCCAGGCGACGGCGCTCTCCAGCATCAGTCCGAGGGACACGCCGTTCGAGGGACCGAGGCCGATGAAGTCCAGGCCCGCCGCGGTGAGAACGGCCCCGCCGAAGAGCAGGATGAAGGACATCACCAGGTAGGAGCTCATGTTGGGCGCGATCTCGGCGGTGATGATCCTCCACGTGCGCCGCCCGCTGAGCCGGGCCAGGTCCACGTAGTCGCGGGTGGCCAGCGACAGCGCCTGCGAGCGGACCGCGCGCGCCGCCCACGGCCACGTGGTCAGGCCGATGAACACGCCCTGCACGAAGAGGCCGCGCACGTCCAGGTAGGCGATCGCGACGATGAGGACGACCAGGGCGGGCAGGACCAGGACCACGTTCGTGATCATGTTGAGGATCTCGTCGACGATCCCGCCCTTGTATCCGGCGACGAAGCCGACCGCCGTGCCGATGAGGAAGGCGACGCCGCCGCCGAACACGCCGATGAGGAACGTGGAGCGCACACCGATCACGAACTGGGCCCAGATGTCCTGGCCGAACGTGGTGGTGCCGAACCAGTACTCGCCGTTGGGCGGCTGGCTCTTGGGGCCGACGTACTCGTTGGGGTCGTGGTCGACGAAGAACGGGCCGATGATCCCGATCAGCAGGAAGACCAGGACGATGCCCAGGCCGATGAGCAGCTTGGGGTTGCGCCGGGCGAAGTGCAGGGTCTCGGAGACCTTGCGCTCGCCGGCCGGCTCCGCGGAGCCGGCCTTGTCCGCGGCTCCCGGTGCTCCAGCGACGTTCGTCATGAGGAGCCTCCCGTCATCTGGACCCGGGTGCGCGGGTCGATCAGCACGTAGACGATGTCGATGATGAAGTTGGCGACCAGCACCCCGACGACCACGAACAGGAAGATCCCCTGGAGGAGGAAGAAGTCGCGGCTGTTCAGGGAGCTGAGGATGAGGGTGCCGAGGCCGGGGTAGTTGAACACGATCTCGGTGAGCAGGGCACCCGCGATGAGCGTGCCCAGCTGCACCGCCAGACCGGTGATCTGCGGCAGCATCGCGTTGCGGAACGCGTAGCGGCGGATCAGCTTGCGCGGGGCGCCGAGGGCCTGGAGGTAGTTGGCGTAGTCCGCCTCCAGCTCGTAGATGATCATGTTGCGCATACCGATCGCCCAGCCGCCGAGCGCCACGATGAACAGGGACAGGAATGGCAGGAACCAGTGGGCGAGCAGGTCGGAGATGAACAGCCAGCTGAACTCGGGGCGCAGGGAGAAGCTGTAACCGCCCGCGACGGGGAAGATCCCGGCGATGATGCCCAGGCTCCAGGCCAGCAGCAGGGCCAGCCACATGTACGGGGTGGCGGTGAGGACGTACCCGACCGGCAGGACCGTGTTGTCCAGGACCTTGCTCCGCGCGGCGAAGGCGCCGAAGCGGTTGCCGACGATCCAGCTGAGGATGATCGCGGGGAGCAGCAGCCCCAGGGTGTAGGGAACCGACCGCAGGATGATGTCGAGGACCGGTTCGGGGTAGAGCATCGTGCTGATGCCGAGGTCGCCGCGGAACAGTCCCGACCAGAAGCTCAGGTACTGCTGGTGCAGCGGGGTGTCGAGTCCGAAGACGTCGTTGTAGTAGTTGGTCATGCGCTCCAGGGCCTCGGGGTCGCTGACCTGGGCACGGGAGAGCATGCTCCGGACGGGGTCGCCCGGCATGAAGCGCGGGATCATCCAGTTGATGGTGACCGCGACGATGAACGTAAGCAGGTAGACGAAGAGCTTACGACCGATGTAGCGCCACACACGTTCCTCCAGGTGATGGCGGCGGACAGTCGAGTGGCCCCGGCGGGGGCACGGTGCGGATCCCGTGGGGGGCCGCACCGTGCCCGCTCGCCCGGGGCTTCCCCGGCCGGGCGTTTCTCGCGCCGTGGCCCGGCCGGGAATGGGGAGTGGCAAGCGGTGGGAAGGGGAGGCTCTCCTCCCCGCCCCCTACTCGACCGGTTCGATCTCCGCGAGGGTGGTGATGGCGCCCAGCTCGAACCAGCCGTTCCAGAGCGTGGCCGGAGTGTTGGGCGTGTCCTCGTGCTCACTGGGCCAGTTGGTCCAGCTCGAGTTGGTGGACTGAGCCCAGAGGCCGTTGTACCAAAGCGGGATGGCCGGGAGTTCCTGCAGCTGGATCTCCTGCAGCTGCGAGGTGATCGCGGCCGCGGCCTCGGTGTCGCCCACGGGAACCGCCGCGAGCTGCTCGGTGAGGTCCCACGCCTCCTCGTTCTCGTAGCGGTGGAAGTTCACCGTGCTCTGCTGGTCCTGGACGGGCAGCTGGAAGAGGTAGTCGTAGTAGGTCCACGGCGTGTTGCTCAGCTGCCGCTCGTTGTTGATGAGCAGGTCGAACTCACCGGCGTTGCGGTTGTCCACCAGCAGGTCGAACTCGGGGAACTCGGCCGTGACGTTGATACCGACGGCCTGGGCGTGCGACTCGATCAGGCGGGCCGCCTCCATCCAGTCGGTCCATCCGGAGGGGACCTCCAGGGTCAGCTCGATGGGCTCGCCGTCGGGCGTCTCGACGAAGCCGTCGCCGTCCTCGTCGAGGTAGCCGGCCTCCTCCAGGAGGCCCACCGCGTGGTCCGCGTCGTACCTGAAGCCCTCCTCGGCGACCAGCTCCTGGTCGATGTAGGCGTCCCACTCGGGCAGCAGGCCGGTGGGGCTGGCCGGCTGGACGAGGTTGGCGTAGGGGCCCTCGACGATCTCGGTGATGTTGATGGCGTGGGCCAGGGCCTGGCGGAAGGCCGTGTCGTCGAGCGGCGCGCGGGTGAGGTTGGGGATCAGCCACGCCGTGTTGGCGCTCTTCATGTACGGAGGACCGTCGTAGAAGCTGGTGACGTTCTCGTTGCTGTTGAGGACCTGGTCGATCCCCGGAAGGAAGTTGTTCGAGAGGTCGACCTCGTCCTGGTTCAGCATGCCCATCGTCACCTCGTTGGAGGCGTTGACGATGTCGATGATGTACCGGGCGTCCATGTCCATGTCGAGGGCGTCGACGGCCCACCAGTCGTCGTTGCGCTCCCAGACCATGCGGTCGTCGGTGTGCGACTCGTAGACGTAGGAGCCGGTGCCGACCGGGTTCTCGTTGGCGCTGTCCGTGATGTCGGTCTCGGCCATGTCGCCCCAGATGTGCGCGGGGACGATGGGGTTGGAGTAGGCCCAGTTCATCCACTCCTGCGGACGGCTCTCCGAGAAGGTGACGGTGACCGTGCGTTCGTCGGTGGCCTCGACGCTCTCGACGTAGTCCCAGACGTTGCCGTAGGGGACCCCGTCGAGCTGGCCGAGCTCCAGTGTGGTGACCACGTCCTCGGCGACCAGGGGCTCGCCGTCGGTCCACGTCACGCCCTCGCGCAGGGTGATCTCGTGGACGTCCTCCGAGGTCCACTCGTCGCTCTCGGCGAGCCAGTGGATGTACTCGCCCGCCTCCGTGTCGAAGAGGAAGAGCGGTTCGTAGACCAGGCCGATGGTGCCGACCGCGTACTGACCCCTCATCATGGGGTTCCAGCTGGTGGGCGGACCCCATGCGGTACCCGTGGTGTACAGGGTCTCGCTCCGGGGGTACTGCCCCGAAGTGCCGCCGTCGTCCCCGCCGCCACCCGAGCACGCAGTGGCCGTGATGGCCAGTGCCGCGAGTGCCGCCGGAAGCCGCAGAGATTTCATCTCGACTCCTCCTTCCACCCGGCCGACCCGTGGGGGGACCCCCTCCATGACCCGGAGGGGTGGGAGCGCTCCCAGTAGTGAGCGCGCAGGGTCGTTGCTGAACCGGGTAAGTGACGTTAACAACAACACGTCCGCCGGAAGCCCGTCAATGCCCGACACTTCGCTGTTATTCGCTTGTAACAGCACAGATGCGGGTATGTCAGTAAGTTCGCCCCTACTGAACCGGTTCCGGACACCTTCCCGTGCCCCCTCCGGGCAGGGCGGACGGGAGCCCGCGCTCCCGGCTCCTCCGACGGGGAGGGCGGAGCGGGACCGGAGCCCGCCGTGTCACGCCCCCAGGGGGCCCGTGCTCGCCCGCGGGTACAGCTCGCCCCGGGGGGCCTCCCGGGTCTCCACCGCCCCGCCACCGATCGCCGCGCCCAGCATCAGGGCGGCCTGGCGGCCGTAGGAGACCACGTCGCGGACGATCGCGGTCAGCGACGGGCGGACCAATCGGCACAGCACGGAGTCGTCCCAGGCCACGATGGACAGCTGGGAGGGCACGTCGACGCCCATCTCGTGGGCCACGCCCAGTCCGGCCACGGCCATCAGGTCGTTGTCGTAGACCAGGGCGGTCGGCCGGTCCGTGGCGGCCAGCAGCCTGCGCGTGGTCCTCGTGCCCGCCTCGCCCGTGTAGTCGGCGTACACCGAGCGGGCCTCGCCCAGCCCGGCCTGCTCCGCCGCGTCCAGGAAGGCCCTCACCCGCGCCCGGGTGTGCATGAACTCCTCGGGGCCCGCCACCTGGACGATGCGACGGTGGCCGAGCGCGGCCAGGTAGTGGACGACCTCGCGCATGGCTCCGGCGTCGTCGGTGTACAGGCAGGGCAGGGAGCCCGTGCCCTCGGGGCCGCCCAGGAGCACGGCGGGCAGGGAGAGCTCCTCCACCACCCGGACGCGGGGGTCGTCCACGCGCAGGTCCACCATGATCACGCCGTCGACGCGGCGCTCGGCCGACCAGCGCCGGTAGGCCGCGATCTCGGCGCCCATGTCCTCAGTGACCTGCAGCAGGAGGTCCACCCCCGAGGAGGCCAGTTCCGTCTCGATACCCGAGACCAACTGCATGAAGAAGGGTTCCAGGCCGAGCGAGTGGGCGGGGCGGTCGACCACCAGGCCGATCGCCCCGACCCGGCCGCCGGGCGAGAGCGCCCGCGCCGGGCTGCTGGGCGCCCATCCCAGGTCGCGCGCGATCGCCAGGATGCGCCCGCGGGTCTCCTCCGAGACCCCCGGGCGCCCGTTGAGGGCGTACGACACGGCACCCTTGGACACCCCGGCGGCCTTGGCGATGTCCATGATGGTCGGACGCCGCATCAGTCCCCCCATTCGTCCCCCTGATCACAGAAAACTGAACCGGTTAAGCAGACGGCTAGGGATTGTACTGCATGGGCTCGGGGAGCTCTCCGAACAAAGCCTCCCGTCAATCCCGTGAGCCTCCCTGGCACCCGGGGCACCAGTAGAGGGTGCGCCCGGCCAGTGCGGAGGAGGCGATCGGCGAGGAGCACACGCGGCAGGGGTCGCCCGTGCGGTAGCAGACGTAGAGGGTGTCCGGTCGGGGCACGGGACGGGCTTCGGGGTCGGGGCGGTGCTCGGGCAGGGTGGTGATGATGTAGCCGTCGCGCACGCCGTCGCGGAGCAGCCCGGCGAGGTCGTCCCACAGCCGTGTCCACTGGTCGAACGTGAGGTCGCGGCCCGGGGTCGTGGGGTCCAGGCCCGCCCGGAACAGCGACTCGGCCCGGTAGATGTTGCCGATCCCCGCCACGACGTCCTGGCGCATGAGCAGCGCGGCGATGCTGGTCCGGGAGCGGCCGACCACGCGCCAGGCCCGCTCGGGATCGGCGTCGGCACGCAGGGGATCGGGGCCCAGCCGGTCCTGGACGGCCCGCTTCTCCTCCTCGGTGAGGACCTCGCAGGCCGAGGGGCCGCGCAGGTCGGCCCAGCCGGAGGAGTTGACCAGCCGGGCGCGTACCGCGCCGACCGGTGCGGGCGGCAGGACGAAGCCCTCGTCGTCGCGGGCCAGTTCCCGTCGGGCGCCGCCCCCGGCCCGCGGCGCGCCCAGATGGCGTTCGCCGTCGGCGTCGCCGAAGGACCAGGCGCCGTACAGGCCCAGGTGGACCCGCAGCCACTCCCCCGAGTCGAACCCGAGGAAGAGGTGCTTGCCGTGCGCCTCGCTCTCGGTGAGGACCCGGCCGTCCACGCGGGCGGCGCCGTCGGCGAAACGGCCCTGCGGGCTGCTCGCACGCACCGTGCCGCCGCCGAAGGTCTTGTCGAAGTGCGCCGCCAGCCGGTGCAGCGTGTGGCCCTCAGGCACCCGTGTTCCCCTCTCCCCTCAGCCCGAAGCAGTGGACGAACCACCGCGTTCCGGGCGTTCGGCCCCAGGGTAGTGCTCCCGCGCGGCCCGTCCGGCCGGTCCGCGGGCCGCCCGGACGGTGCGTCAGCGGGCGGTGAGGATCTCCTCCACGAGGGTGCGCGGGTCGGCCAGGCAGCGCCATGCGGGCACCAGCACCACGGGATCCCCGGTGACGCGGTTGAGCGACTCCCCCCGGGCGAGCAGGTGGCGCAGGGACCGGCCGTCGGGTTCGCGGTCGAGCAGGAGCAGCAGGCGGCGGGACCCGAACCGGACCACCATGTCGGCGGTCCAGCCCTCGGCCGTCTGCTGGAGGGTCACCTCCGTACCCACCCGGCGCAGCTCCGCCACCAGAGCGGAGGCGGCCGGGTCGGCCCGCACCGCGCAGGCGCCCGAGGCCACCGCGTCCAGGTCGCCCAGCGGCCCTCCGTCACCCGACCAGTACCCGCGGTCGCCCACCACCACCAGCCGCTGGCGGGTACGGGTCAGCACCGACGACCACAGGTGGCCCATCCGGCGGATCCGGCGCTCGGCGATGGTGGGCGCGCCGAAGGTGAGCATCGGCGAGAGCACGGTGACGTCCACCGCGTCGCGGTCGCACGCCAGGAGGTCGGGGCCGCCGACCCGCACCTCATGCCGCAGGACGCGCGTGCGCAGCAGGCGGCGGATCAGGGCGACCTGGGGCTGGGCCGGCGCGACGACCGCCACCACCCGTCCGCGCGGCAGGTGCTCGTCGATCTCGTCCACCACCACCGCCACCCGGTAGGCCTCGTCCCGGTTGACGTAGGACGCGCCGGGGGCCGTCTCGCAGACACCGGCGACGTCGCGCCACTCGAACGCCGGGCCCCCGGCGGGGTCGGGGGTGGTGCGCACCGTGACCCTGCCCCCGTAGCAGTGCCGTGAGGCGGCCTCGGCGAGCCGGGGCGGTGCCCCGTCGTGCTCGTCCAGCCACATCAGGGGCGGCGCCGCCCGGTACAGGGCCCGTATCGCCGAACCCATGCCGTGGCGCAGTCCCCGGTCGTCCAACTGGTCCACGGCCAGCCCCGCGGTGGCCAGCGCACGGCGTTCCTCCTCCGGTTCCAGCGAACTCGCCGGCCCCGGGTGCGCCGGGTCGCCGAGGACCACGGCGCGGTGGGCGCGATAGAGCGCGGGCAGCAGCTCGGCCACCCGGGTGCGCTCCGCACCGACCACGACGACCAGGTCGAACAGGCCCGCCTGCGGCGGCAGCGCCCTGACCTGGTCGGTGCGGCACATCCACGCGGGCAGGGTGTCGAGCAGGCTGTCCAGTCCGGGCCAGCCGTTGCCGTGGTACCAGTTGAGGGTCTCCAGCCGGTTCTCGATGGCGGCGCGGCCCCGCCACAGCCGGGGCTCGGCGACCGAGCGCAGGCGGGCGGCGCTGGAGCCGCGGTGCCGGTCCAGGGCGTCGGCCAGCTCGGCGGTCAGCTCGCCCAGCGGCGCACAGCGGGTGCGCCGGTCCACCGCCGACCGCCACTCGCTCTCCAGACGGGCGACCGCGCACAGTCGGTCGAGGCTGTCGGGGTCGGTGTCCACCCCCAGCTCACGGCGGACGGCGCCACGGTGGCGCAGCCCCGAGAGGACGCCCGCCCGGGCGCGTTCGGCCCGCCGCAGCCAGTACTCGGGACCGCCGCGCTCCGGGGTGAAGAGGGAGTCGGGGTCCCACCCCCGGGCGATGGCGCGGCCGCGTTCCTCCGCCAGGTAGGCGAGCGCGTGCCCGCCGGAGGCCATGGTGTCCATCGTCCGCCAGGCCTCGCGGACCCGCGCCCAGTCCTCGGCCGGGTCGGCCCGGTGGGCGGGAAGGTCCTCCCCGCCGGAGTCGGCCCGGGCCGCGGACATGCTCCGGGCGTGCTCGGTGAGGAGCCGGGTGAGCAGCAGCACCTCGGCGGCGCGGTGCTCGCTTCCGCCCGCACGGACGAGGGAGTGCGCGGGCGGGATGTCCGCGCGGGCGCCGATCTCGGCGATGTCGGTCTCGGTGCGCCCGCAGACCAGGACGCGCCGGCCGTTGCTGACGGCGGTGCGGACGAGGGTGTCCACCAGGTCGTGCACACCGCTTCCGGGGGGAGCCGCGGCCACGGTGAGCCGCTCGCGCATGGCGGAGTCCAGCACGGCGTACTGGGACTGGCGGAGGGGGAGCGCGCAGACCGGGACGGTGGAGCCGTCGGTGTCGGCGGACGGGGGGACGGCCCGGGCGGTGCGCCGGGGGCTCCCCCGGCCGCCGAAGAGCCGTCCGGGGGGAGCCGGTGCGGTGGTGTCGGCCCGTCGGGCCGTCGTGGTCCGCCCGAGAAGGGGCTCCAGCGCCGTCCCGCCGATGGCCTCGGGATCGAGGCCGTCCCGTTCGGAGGGGTCCAGATCCGCGAGGACGCCCTCGACGCCGCCGGGGCCGTACCCGTCGGCCCCGTGCCGGCCTCCGGGACCGGCGCGGAGGAACACGGCGACGTTGTGGGCGCCGTCGGTGTCGGTGCGCGGGGTGCTCCGGGTGCCCAGGGGGGCGATGTCGTCCACCCTCTCGACCTCCAGCCGGGCGAGCAGGGCGCGGACCTTGGCCGCGAGGTCGGCGACGGCGGCGGGGCGGCGCAGGGGGTCGGGCGCCCCCGAGCGCAGCCGGGTGCGCAGCTCGAACAGGTCCTCGGGGTCGGTGACGCCGAGCCGCTCCAGCAGGGCGGGGTTGACGTCGGGCGGGCCGACCGCGCGGACCAGTGTGCCCCCGGGTTCGGCGCGGGGGTCGCCGCCGTCCTCCACGGCCAGCACGTCGACGACGAGCAGGGGCAGGGCGAGGCGGTCCTCGCCCTCTCCCAGCAGCACCAGCGGGTAGCCGTAGCGCGGCGCCTGGCCCCGGCTCCGCGCCAGGCGCAGGACCCGCGCGGCCTCGGGGGAGAGCATGAGGGTCTCCCGGGCTCCGCTGAACAGGGCCTCGGGCCCCGCGGGCAGGCAGGCGCAGCTGTCGGAGCCGAGCTCGTCGGCGCGGACGGGGTGGGTGTGCACGGCCTCGCGGCGCAGGCAGGCGCGCAGGTAGGCCAGGAGGGACCGGACCTCGTCGCGGTCGATCGGCGGCTTCCAGCGCAGGGAGGCGCTACCGACCCCCGACCGGCTGACCTGGCCGGCGGCGGGCGGGCCCCCGAGGACCCCCTGTTCCGCTCCCGGCACGTACCCGTGTCCGACCGCGTGCCCGTCGTCGCGTAGTGACCTCACGTATCCCCCCGGACCCCGGTCTCGTGACCGGGCGGCTACCCTCCGCTAGCAACGCCCATTGTGGTGGATGGGCCCGCACCGGACCCGCGGAATACCGGAAACCGCCCCCACTTTCACCCTGCGTGACGGCCAGGTGCGGCCAGGCGGCGCTCCTCAGGGCCTTCCGCTTCGCCTCGGCCCGTGTCCGGGCGCCCGAGGAGCGGGAACCCCGGCGCCCACGGCGGGCCCGCCCGTTCCTCGCGCACCCGCACGCGCCGCCTCCGAAGCCCCGCGGACGCCCCGGCAACCTCCATGGGCACAGGACCCGGTTCAGAGAACGGTCTCTGGTGCGATGACCGCGAGGATTCGCCGGGCCGGTCCTGTCCGGCGTGGTCTTGTACCTGGAGCGAGGTCGGGCGCCCGACCTCGCTCCAGGTGCAAGACCGACGAGCGTGGAACCTCCTGCTCCACGCCCGCGACGCTTACGGCCGGCCCGCTAGCGGTTCGCGGAGGCTCCCCCGGCGCCGTGGACGCGCAGGGCGATCCAGAGCTCGGCCCGGTAGTCGGGGTCGTCGAGGTCCCCGGGGAGGAGGTCGCGGATGCGCCGCATGCGGTAGCGGAGCGTGTGCCGGTGGACGCCCAGGGCCTCCGCGGCCGCGTCCCACCGCCCCGAGGCCGCGAGGTAGGCGCGCAGCGAGGCGAGCAGTTCGGCCGAGGTCCGCTGCCGCATGAGCGGAGCGAGCAGGTCCCCGGCCATACGGGCCCCGGCGGGGGTGTCCGCCAGGCCGAGCAGGCCTCCCGGCAGGTCGCCGACCCGGAGCAGGTCCTCCCCCGCGCCGCGCGCGGCCTCCAGCGCGCGCTCGGCCTGGGACAGCGCCGCGGACAGCTCCGCGTAGGGGCAGGGATCGCTCACGCCGACCGGCCCCTCCAACACCTCGCCGAGCACTCCCGTGGCCGTGCCCGCGGGAGCCAGCAGCAGCGCGCGCCCGCCGTGCTCGGTGACCAGGACGCCCTCGGGCGGCGGTGCGGCCCCGGTCCCGTCGGCCGCCGCCACCACGACGGGTTCGGCGGGCAGGATCTCCCGCAGCCGCTCCGCCCCCGGGTGGAGGGGGTCCAGGGCCCCGGTGAGCAGCGCCGCGAGCACCCCCTCCCGTACCCGGGCCGTGACGTTGTGGACGGTGCGCTCCAGTTCGAGGGAGAGCAGGGAGACCGCGGCGTTGACCAGGGTGCGCTCGTCCGAGCCGAGCCGGCCGCCGGTGCCCACGGCGAGGAACCCGCGGGCACGTCGGCCGACGGCGAGGGGCTGCACGGAGACGTTCTCGTCCCCGGAGGTCAGGGAGGCGCTGGAGCGCACGCCCGCCCCGCGCAGCCGGTCGAGCTCGTCGACCAGTCCCGCGGCGCGCGCGGCGGCCCCGGCGGGAGCGGCGTGCTGGACCGTGCCGTCGGCGGAGAGCAGCAGCACCCAGGCGCCGAGTTCGCGGGCGAGCCGGTCCACGACCGCCGGGGCCCCGGTGAGCGCGGCGCGGGTGAGGTCGCGCTGCGCGGCGAAGGCCCGGCTCAGGCCCTCGTACTCCTCCTTGGCCAGGAGGCGGGACACCTCCTTGCCGATCGCGATGAAGGGGGTGTCCCGGGGGACCTCCAGCAGGGCGAGGCCGAACTCGGCGGCGGCCTCGCGGAGCTCGGCGGGGGTCTCGTCCAGGACCACGCCGACGGCGAAGCCCAGTCCGGCGATCCGGCGCTCGGCCAGGCGGCGGGTGTAGTCGCGCAGGTCGGGGACACCGGTCGCCCAGCGCACACCGGTGGTGAGGAGGAGTTCGCCGCCCGCCAGGTAGGGGGTGGGGTCCTCCAGTTCGCTGACGGCGACCCACTCCACCTGCCGGTCCAGGCCCTCCTGTCCGGTGAGCGGGTTGAGCCGCAGGCGCGGCGCCCGCACCAGGGCGCCCAGGGTCGGTGGCATCGCTCTCCCCCCTACTCCGCCCGGCGGTCGGGACGTCTCCCGTCCGGCGGGCGGGGCCGGACGCGGGCGGGCCGCCCGCCTCCGTTCTGGGACGTGCGCCCTTACGGACCCTGACGCGTTGGCGCAAGGCCCTGTATCGATTATCCACTGTGTCCATGTGTGGGGAACGCGGAGCGCCCTAGTGTCATGCGGGTCGGGGAGCCCACCCCCGACTCTCCCGCTCCCCGTCCACCGCAGAAGGAGGCAGCCGCATGGCAGCGACCGAGGTCGCCCAGTCCCGCCGGGTCGTCACCGAGATCCCCGGCCCCAAGTCCCGCGCGATCCAGGAGCGCCGCCGTTCGGCCGTCGCCCAGGGCGTCGGCAGCGTCCTGCCCGTCTACGTCGAGCGCGCGGGCGGCGGCATCGTCGAGGACGTCGACGGCAACGCCCTGATCGACTTCGGCTCCGGCATCGCCGTGACCAACGTCGGCAACGCCGACCCACGCGTGGTGGAGCGCGCGGCCGAGCAGCTCGGCCGGTTCACGCACACCTGCTTCATGGTCAACCCGTACGAGGCGTACGTGGACGTGTGCGAGGCACTGAACCGGATCACGCCCGGCGACCACGAGAAGCGGTCGATCCTGCTCAACTCGGGCGCCGAGGCGGTCGAGAACGCGGTGAAGATCGCCCGCAGCGCGACCGGCCGCCAGGCGGTGGTGGTGTTCGACCACGCCTACCACGGCCGCACCAACCTCACCATGGGGCTGACCGCGAAGAACATGCCCTACAAGCAGGGCTTCGGCCCGTTCGCCGGCGAGATCCACCGGATGCCGATGGCCTACCCGTACCGCTGGCCGACCGGCCCGGAGAACTGCGGGCCCGAGGCCGCGGCCATGGTGGTCGACCAGATCACCAAGCAGATCGGCGCCTCGAACGTCGCGGCCGTGGTGGTCGAGCCGATCCAGGGCGAGGGCGGCTTCATCGAGCCCGCGCCGGGCTTCCTGCCCGCCGTGGCGGAGTTCTGCCGCGCCAACGGCGTCGTGTTCGTCGCCGACGAGGTGCAGACCGGCTTCGCGCGCACCGGCCACATGTTCGCCTCCGAGCACGAGGGCGTGGTCCCGGACCTGATCACGACCGCCAAGGGCATCGCGGGCGGCCTGCCGCTGGCCGCCGTGACCGGCCGCGCCGAGCTGATGGACGCCGTGCACGGCGGCGGCCTGGGCGGCACCTACGGCGGCAACCCGGCGGCGTGCGCCGCCGCGCTGGCCGCGCTGGAGGCCATCGAGTCCGACGGCCTGGTGGAGCGGGCCCGCGAGATCGGCGACCTGATGCTGGGACGCCTGCGCGAGCTGGCCGCCAGGTACGAGGTCGTCGGCGACGTGCGCGGACGCGGCGCGATGATCGCGATCGAGCTGGTCGGGGACGAGGACAGGACGCCCGCCCCCGAGGCGCTGGCCAAGGTGCTGTCCTACTGCCACTCCCGTGGCCTGGTGCTGCTGAGCGCGGGTACCTACGGCAACGTGATCCGCATGCTGCCGCCGCTGGTGATCGGCGACGAGCTGCTGCACGAGGGCCTGGACATCCTGGAGGAGGCCTTCGCCCGGCTGTGAGGTCCGGGGCCGGGGCCGGCGGGTCCTCCCCGGCCCCGGCCCCCGCCGGACCGGCCTACCGGGTGCCCCAGGCGTAGGTCTGCTTGCGCAGCTTGAGGTAGAGGAACGTCTCCGTGGCGGCCACGGTGTCGATGGCGCGGATGTTCGCCAGGATGTCCAGCAGTTTGGGATCGTCCTCGGCGACCACCTCGACCAGGAGGTCGAAGGAGCCCGCCGTGATCACCACGTACTCCACGCCCTCGACCTCCGAGACGGCGTCGGCGGCGGCGTTGAGGTCGCCGGTGGTGCGCACCCCGATCATGGCCTGGCGGCTGAAGCCCAGCATCATGGGGTCGGTGACGCCCACCACCTGGACCACCCCGGCCTCCAGCAGGCGCTGCACACGCTGGCGCACCGCCGCCTCCGACAGGCCGACGGCCTTGCCGATGGCCGCGTAGGACCGTCGCCCGTCCTCCTGCAGCACCTCGATGATGCGCTTGGCGGTGTCGTCGAGGACAACGCCGTTGGCTCTGCGCGTGGGGCTGGGGTCCGGCTGCTCGGTCACGGGGTCCCTCGGCTTTCGGTACATGGAATCCAGTTTCTGCCAGTGCGCTGACCAGCGGATTTCATTGTTGCCTGCGCACCGGGCAACGGATTCCAAGGTACTGCACGCGTGTAACGGGGTCGGGGCGCGTGCGTGAAACCGGGGTTTGCCCTGTTCGGGGGCGTTTCGCCCGGGCGCCGCCCCGGGAGCCGCCGGTTCACCGCTCGTCGCGGACCGAGTCCAGCGACAGCAGCGCCACGTGCAGGGACAGGCAGGTCTCCACCGACTCCAGGTCCGCGTCCAGCACGTGGGAGATCCGCCGCAGCCGGTCGTAGAACGCGGGCCGGGAGAGGTGGGCGCGTCCGGCCGCCAGCGCCTTGTTGCGTCCCGCGCCCAGGTAGTGGCGGAGCATGTCGGTCAGGTCGCCGCCGTGCCGTGCGTCGTGGTCCAGCAGCGGCCCCAGCTCGCGCTCGACGTAGGTCTGCAGCCGCTCGTCGTCGCGGAACAGGTGCAGCAGGCCGCGCAGGTGCAGGTCGGGCAGCCTGTAGAAGGGGCGCCGGTCGCTCTGCCGGATGGCCACGTCGCCGACCTGGCGGGCCTCCAGGAAGGAGCGCCGTACCTCGCGGACGCCGTCCGCGGAGGAGCCCACGGCCAGGACCGCGGCGTCGCCCACGGCCGCCCGGATGCGGTCGGCGAGCATGTGCAGGGTCGTGTCCAGGCTCTGGCGCCCGGGCAGGGCCAGCAGGATGCCCACACGGAGGTCGTCGAGCGAGCCCACCAGGGCGGGCAGGCGCAGCTCTCGGCAGGCGCGCGCGGCGCCCTCGGCCGTGTCGGACAGGCGCGCCTGGGCGGCCAGGCCGGTGCCGCTCTCGCGCAGGCGCAGCACCAGCCCCACCAGTTCGCGGCCCTTGAGCGGCACGCCCACCGCCCGGGCCCGGACCAGGGCCTCCTCCGGGTCGGAGTAGGCGCGGTCGATGATGCCCGCGATGATCGTGCGGTGGGTCTGCCGCTCCAGGCTCTCCTGGTGGCGCTCCAGCAGCCTGCCCAGGGCCAGGGTGGTGGCGGCTCGCTCGATGAGCATGCTCTGGCGGGGGGTGGGGTTGGCCCCGACGATGAGGATCAGCCGCCCCCAGTCCTGGCCGCGCGCGCCGACCGTGGTGACCAGCCATCCGGTGGCGGGCGTGTGGACGGTGCGGGAACCCGAGCGGGCCGCGCGCGAGCGGCTCTCCCACGAGGTGAGCAGGGTGCCGGGGTCCTCACCGTTGAGGTCGCAGGCCAGCACCTGGTGGGTGAGGTTCTCCAGGACCACGGGGCAGCCCGAGAGCTGGGCGACCTCGTGCAGGATGCGCCCGGCGTCGGCGCCCTCCACCGACAGCTGGGTGAAGACCGAGTGCAGCTTCTCGGACTCGCGCAGCTCCTCCAGCTGCTCGTTGACCACCCGGATGTGCACGGCCTCGGTGATCTCCACGAAGCGGGCCTCGCGGTCGAGCAGGACGACCGGCACGCCCGCGTCGCGGGCGGCGGCGAGGAAGGCGTGCGGGAGCTCGGCGTGGTACTTGCGGCCGAGCTCGACCGCGATACCGCTGACCCCGGCCGCGGCGAGGTCGTCGATGTAGCGGCGCAGCGCGTCGGGGTCGTCGGGCATGGCGATACCGGTGCTGAGCACCAGCTCACCGCCCCGCAGCAGGTGGGCGAGGTCGGTGACCTCGGCGATGTGGACCCAGCGCACGGCCACGTCCAGGTGTTCGGAGCCCACCACGACCCGGGGGCGGGCGCGTTGGAGGGCGGGCAGCTGGAGGACCTCGGCAAGGGTGGGAAGCACGGCTTCCATTCTAGGGAGGCCGCACCGAACGTAGTGTCAGGTACCGGACTTCTCCACTTACAGTGTGTACGTCGGCACGCGCCCCGACCCCAGGTCGCGGAGCCACCCGGGGATCCTTACATGTCGTAATCCCGGCCGCCATGTTGTCAACATGCTGATCCTGGCCAAGCGCGGAGGGCGGGGCGAGACTGGGGGCATGTCGGAACTTCTCTCGCGCCACCGCGCGGTCATGCCCTCCTGGCTGCCCCTGTACTACGAGTCCCCGCTGGAGATCACCAGCGGCAAGGGCGCCCGTGTCACGGACGCCGACGGCAACACCTACCTGGACTTCTTCACCGGCATCGTGACCAACATGCTCGGCTACGACGTGGCCGAGGTGCGTGAGGCCGTGGAGCGCCAGATCGCCAAGGGGGTCGTGCACACCTCCACCCTGTACCTCATCCGCAACCAGGTCGAGCTGGCGGAGAAGATCGCCCGCCTGTCGGGGATCCCGGACGCCAAGGTCTTCTTCACCAACTCCGGCACCGAGGCCAACGAGACCGCCCTGCTGCTGGCCACGTACGCGCGCGGCAGCGACGAGGTGCTCGCGATGCGCGGCAGCTACCACGGGCGCTCGTTCGGCACCGTGGCGGTGACCGGCAACCGGGCGTGGAAGAACTCCTCGCTGTCGCCGCTGAACGTGCACTACCTGCACGGCACCGACCACGCGTCCCCGGCCTTTCGCGGGATGACCGACCAGGAGTACATCGAGGCGTGCGTCGCCGACCTGCGCGACGTGCTGGACACCACCGCGCCGAACGTGGCGTGCCTGATCGCCGAGCCGGTCCAGGGCGTGGGCGGGTTCGCGATGCCGCCGGACGGGCTGTACGCCGCCTACAAGGAGGTGCTGGACGAGCACGGCATCCTGTTCGTGTCCGACGAGGTGCAGACCGGGTGGGGCCGCACCGGCACGAGCTTCTTCGGCATCGGCAACCACGGCGTGACCCCGGACGCCATGACCTTCGCCAAGGGGCTGGGCAACGGCTTCGCCGTGGGCGGCGTCGTGGCGCGCGGCGACCTGATGGACCGGCTGGGCGCGCTGGGCGTGGCCACCTTCGGCGGCAACCCGGTGTCGATGGCGGCGGCCGGGGCGACCCTGGACTACGTCCTGGAGCACGACCTCCAGGGCAACGCGCGGCGGCAGGGGTCCCTGATCCTGGAGGGCCTCAAGGCGCTGACCGCACTGCCGAGCGTGCGGGACGTGCGCGGCAAGGGCTTGATGTTCGCCGTGGAGATGGCCGACCCCGCCACGGGCGCGCCCTCGTCGCCGCTCGCGGGGAAGGTGCTGGAGGCCGCGCGCGAGCGCGGGCTGCTGGTGGGCAAGGGCGGCGTGCACGGCAACGTGCTGCGGATGGCACCGCCGCTGACGCTGTCCCAGGAGGAGGCCGCGGAGGGCCGCGACGCACTGCTGGACGCGGTGCGCTCGGTGGACGCCGAGGCCTGACCGGGCCTTTGCGGCCCGGCCCCAGGGCCCCTGGCGTGCCCAAGGCACCTGGAACTCCTGGGGCTTGTGGGGCCCTGGAACTGCCGGGCCCCGGCCCCCCGGTCCGGGCCTTCTCGGCCCCCTGGGCTCCTGGGGCCGATGTGAACCGGAGTCCCCCATCACAGGGGATTCCCCGACCCCCGCCCGTACAAGCGGGCGCCCCCGCCTGTGGACAAGGAAGAGGACAGATATGAGCAAGCACGTCACCCACTGGATCGGCGGGGCCGCCCACGAGGGGCCCGCCCAGCGCCGGGGGGACATCCACAATCCCGCGTCCGGCCGGGTCACCGGCACGGTCGACCTCGCGGGACCTCAGGAGGTCGACGCGGCGGTGACCGCGGCACGGGAGGCCTTCCCGGGGTGGCGCGACACCTCGCTCTCCAAGCGGGTCCAGGTCCTGTTCCGCTTCCGCGAGCTGCTCAACGGCAACAAGGAGCGGCTGGCGGAGCTGATCAGCGCCGAGCACGGCAAGGTCTTCTCCGACGCCCTGGGCGAGGTGTCCCGCGGCCTGGAGGTCGTCGACTTCGCCTGCGGCGTCCCGCACCTGCTCAAGGGCGGCTACTCCGAGAACGTGTCCACGGGCGTGGACTCCTACTCGATCCTGCAGCCGCTCGGCGTGGTCACCGGCATCACGCCGTTCAACTTCCCCGCGATGGTGCCGATGTGGATGTTCCCGGTGGCCATCGCCTGCGGCAACACGTTCGTGCTCAAGCCCAGCGAGAAGGACCCGTCCGCGGCCGTCGTGCTGGCCGAGCTGTGGGCCGAGGCGGGGCTGCCCGACGGGGTGTTCAACGTCGTGCACGGTGACAAGGCCGCGGTCGACGCCCTCCTGGAGCACCCGGACGTGGCGGCGGTCAGCTTCGTGGGCTCGACCCCGATCGCCCGGTACATCTACCGGACCGCCGCCGAGCACGGCAAGCGCGTACAGGCCCTGGGCGGGGCGAAGAACCACATGGTGGTGCTGCCCGACGCCGACCTGGACCTGGCCGCGGACTCGGCGGTCTCGGCCGGGTTCGGCTCGGCGGGCGAGCGGTGCATGGCCATCTCGGCGGTGGCCGTGGTGGACTCGGTCGCCGACGAGCTGCTGGAGCGCATCCGCGAGCGGGTCGCGCGCCTGCGCGTGGGCCCCGGCGACGACGACCGCAGCGAGATGGGCCCGCTGGTCACCCGCGAGCACCGCGACAAGGTCGCCTCCTACCTGGAGTCGGGGGTGCGCGAGGGCGCGACCCTGGCGATCGACGGACGGGTGCACCCGGTGCTGGGCGGGGACCCGGACGGTTTCTGGCTGGGCCCCTCGCTGCTGGACCACGTCGGCCCCGAGATGTCCTGCTACAGGGACGAGATCTTCGGTCCGGTGCTGAGCATGGTGCGCGTGGGCGACTACGACGAGGCCGTGAAGCTCGTCAACGGCAACCCCTACGGCAACGGGACGGCGATCTTCACCAACGACGGCGGCGCCGCACGGCGCTTCCAGAACGAGATCGAGGTCGGCATGGTGGGGATCAACGTCCCCATCCCGGTGCCGATGGCCTACTACTCCTTCGGCGGATGGAAGCAGTCGCTGTTCGGCGACTCGCACGCGCACGGCACGGAGGGTGTCCACTTCTACACCCGTACGAAGGCGGTCACCGCGCGCTGGACGGACCCGGGCCGACGGCCCGAGGGAGGTGTCGACCTGGGCTTCCCCACCAACGGGTGAACGGGATTTCACGGAAATAGCGGATGGATCTGCCTCACTGTCGGTCGGCCACGGACGACAGGGAGTATCGTTGTCGTCAGGCGCCCCTCACGGGGCGTGGTCGGCGCTGCCGACGACACACGAACCATCCTGGGAAGGACGCGCTCATTTCCCCTCCTCCCCGATGGAAGCGGGCGCGTCAACGGAAGCGCTCCGGGTCCGCCTCTCCCCCTGGACCCGGAGCGCGACCGTACTCCTCCTAGCGGGCCGCGAACAGCCGCTCACCGGCGGAGAGCCGCGGCTCCGCGCCGATGATGCCCGCGCACTCCTCACAACCGAACACGTGGCTCCCGTCCGGCAGCTCACCGAGGAGCCGGCGGGGCCTGGGCCACTTGGCGTGGCAGACGACGCAGGCATCCCCCATGCACTGCGCCCAGCTGAGCAGGCTCGGGTCGTAGACGTAGGCGTCGATTGCGGGCCGCGTGTCTGGTTCGCACATCATGCTCGTTCCGCGCAATGTCCTTGCTCCCCCCGTGGTTTAGGACAGTCTGGCGGGCCGATAGTTACCGGCTCTTTATTGAATCAGAAGCTTTGAGCGCCTGGAAGGTTCCGGACCGATTTACATCACATCATGCAGGTGAATCATAACCGTATGTGACGAAGCCTGGGAAGGCCCTGCCCACTAGGAAGATTTTCATCCGTTTTGCCCGAGTATCTACCAAGCAGAAGCGCGTCGGTCCTTAGCTCTCCGCCCGCTCAGAGACCGAAAAACGGCGCAGCGCCAGCGCCGGATTAATGTTGCGCACCTCGTCCACCCGAGCGGCCGAAACCCCGGCCGAGGTGACGGCGAAGGCCTGCTCCCCCAGCGCCGCGAGCGGCGTCCCCATGGGGTCGACCACCATGCTGTTGCCCGCGCCCGTGGGCGCGGCCTGCCCGGAGGCCGCCACGTACACGGTGTTCTCGATGGCGCGCGCCCGCAGCAGCGTCCGCCAGTGCTCCTCCTTCAGCGGCCCCGGGACCCACTGCGCGGCCAGCAGCACCGCGTGCGCGCCGGCTTCGGCGATGCGCCGCGTCACCTCCGGGAAGCGCAGGTCGTAGCAGGTCTGCAGGCCGAACACCACGCCGTCCACGGTGAAGGTCTCCGGCTCGGCGATCGGACCGGGCCGCAGCACGTCCGACTCCCTGGCCCCGAACGCGTCGTACAGGTGGATCTTGCGGTAGTGCGCGACCCGCTCGCCCTCCGGCGACAGCGCCACGAGCGTGTTCGTGAAGTGGGTGTCCTCGCCCTGGGCCTCGCCGACCCCCAGCACCAGGTGCACGCCCTCCCGGCGGGCGGTGTCGGCCGCCGCGGCGACGAAGGGCCCGTCCAGCGGCTCGGCCGCCGCCACGTAGCGGCGGTCCACGCGCGAGGCGGTGAACATCGTGTACTCGGGCAGCAGGACCACGTCGGCACCCCCGGCCGCCGCGCGGGCGGTCAGTTCCGCCACCGAGCGCTGGTTCTCCGCCTTGTCCTGCCCGGGGGCGAACTGGGCGACCGCGACCTGCACCATCAGACCTCTCCTCGTCGGTGTGGGCGTTCCGGCGTGCGCCGTGTCCCGAGTGTACGGCCGGCTCCCGGAGCCGCGTCCGCACCCGAGGAGCAGGGCGCGCAACGGCCTCCCCGGTGTCCGCCTCCCGGCGCCCCACCCCTTGCCAGGGGACTGAACAAGCGTTTAATCTATTGAACATGAGTTCAGCCACGCCTCCGGACCGGGAGCCGGACCTGACGGCGCGCGCCCGTATCCGCGACGCGGCCATCGAGTGCTTCGGGCAGCGCGGGTTCGACGTGACCGTGCGGGCGATCGCCGAGCAGGCCGGGGTCTCCCCCGGTCTGGTGATCCACCACTTCGGGTCCAAGGACAAGCTCAGGCGGGCCTGCGACGACTACATCGTCAACCTCGTCAACGAGATCAAGACGGAGTCGGTCACCAGCCACGACAGCCAGACCTTCCTCCACCAGTTCGCGACGATGGAGGAGTACACCCCCTACATCGCCTACCTCTTCCGGGCGGTCCAGGCCGGGGGGCCGTTCGCGGCCGCGCTCTACGAGCGCATGGTCGCCGACGTCGAGCGCTACCTCGCCGCGGGCGAGGCCGAGGGCACGATCTGTCCCAGCCGGGATCCGGCCAAGCGGGCCCGCTGGATGGCCGCCAACTCCTTCGGGGCGATGCTCGTGCTCGTCACCCTCCAGCAGCCCGGCCGGCAGGTCGACTTCGCCCGCGTCATCCGCGAGTGGGCGGAGGAGTACATGCTCCCGGCCCTGGAGGTGTACACCGAGGGCCTGCTCACCGAGCGCACCATGCTCGACGCCTATCTCCTGTACGTCAGCGATCCGCCGGAGGACCCCGCTGACCGGACCTGACCCCCGACCACGTACAGAGGAACCCCGACCATGCCATCCACCGCCATCGAAGTCCGCGGCGTCGACAAGTACTTCGGCCGTTTCCAGGCCCTGGACAAGCTGGACCTGACCGTCCGCACGGGCCAGGTCGCGGGCTTCCTCGGGCCCAACGGCTCCGGGAAGTCCACCACCATCCGCGTCCTGCTCGGCCTGCTCAGGGCCGACGCCGGATCGGTCGGCCTGCTCGGCGGCGACCCCTGGAGGGACGCCGTCACCCTGCACCGCCGCCTGGCCTACGTGCCCGGCGACGTCACCCTGTGGCCGGGCCTGACCGGGGGGCAGGCGATCGACCTGCTCGGCCGGCTGCGCGGCGGGCTCGACTCCGGGCGCAGGAGGGAGCTGCTCTCCCGCTTCGAGCTGGACCCGACCAAGAAGGCACGCACCTACTCCAAGGGCAACCGGCAAAAGGTCGCCCTGGTGGCCGCCCTGGCCTCCGACGCCGAGCTGCTCATCCTGGACGAGCCCACCTCCGGCCTGGACCCGCTCATGGAGGCCGTCTTCACCGAGTGCGTCCTGGAGGCCAAGGCCCAGGGCCGCACCGTGCTGCTCTCCAGCCACATCCTGTCCGAGGTCGAGAAGCTGTGCGACACCGTCACCATCATCCGCAAGGGGCGGTCGGTCGAGTCCGGGACCCTGGACGACCTGCGCCACCTGACCCGCTCCTCCGTGCGCGCCACGGTCGCCGGGGACGCACGGGCCCTGGAGGGCGCTGACGGGGTGCACAACCTGCGGATCGACGGTGAGACCGTCACCCTCGACGTCGACAACACCCGCATGGACACCGTCATGCGCGCGCTCACCGGCCTCGGGATCCGCTCCCTGGTGAGCAACCCGCCCTCCCTGGAGGAGCTGTTCATGCGCCACTACGGCGACGAGCCGGCCGCTCGGGGCGGCGACGGGAGCGCGGCGGCATGAGCGCGCTCACCGGCACCGGCACCCTCGTCCGGTTCGTCCTGCGCCGCGACCGCGTCCGGCTGACGGTCTGGACCCTCGCCCTGGTCGGCACCGTCGTCGGGACCATCCCGGCGCTCAACGACATGTTCTCCACCGACGCCCAGCGCCAGGCCCGGGCCGCGATCATGGACACCCCGACCGGAGTCGTCTTCGGCGGCCCCGGATACGGGCTGGACGACTACCAGCTCGGTCCGATGGTCGTCAACGAGCTGACCATGAGCATGCTCATCGCCCTGGCGGTCATGAGCATCCTGCACGTGGTCCGGCACACCCGCGCCGAGGAGGAGAGCGTCCGCGCCGAACTGCTGCGCGCCAACGTGCTCGGGGCGAGCGCCCAGATGACGGCCGCCCTGGTCACCGTCTCGCTCGTCAACCTGCTCATCGGCGGCCTGACCACCCTGACCCTGGTCGGCAACGGCCTGGAGACCGCCGACTCGGTCGCCTACGGCCTGGGCCTGGCCCTGGCGGGCATCTCCTTCGGCGCCATCGCCGCCGTGTGCGCCCAGATCGTGGAGCACGGTCGCAGCGCCGCGGGACTGGCCTTCCTGGTCATCGGCGTGCTGTTCATGTCCCGGGTCGTGGGCGACATGGCCGAGGACGGCGGCAACGCCCTGTCCTGGCTGTCGCCGTTCGCCTGGGCCCAGCAGACCCGCGTGTTCGACGACCTGCGCTGGTGGCCGCTGGCGCTGTACGCGGCCTTCATCGCGGTGCTCTTCGCGCTGACCTACGCCCTGGCGAGGCGGCGCGACCTCGGCGCGGGCCTGGTCGCCTCCCGGCCCGGCCCGGCCGGCGCGGGCGGGCTGCTCAACAGCGCGTTCGCCCTGCACCTGCACCAGCAGCGCGGGGCCGTCCTGGCCTGGACGGCCGCCACCTTCCTCTTCGCCCTCTCGTTCGGCTCGCTGGCCACCGAGGTGGAGGCGATGCTGGAGCAGAACCCCGACCTGGTGGCCATCGTGGGCGGCTCCGCCGAGGACGCCACGAAGGGCTTCCTGGGGGTCATGGGCGGCTACGTACTGATGGCCGCGTCGGCCTACGCCGCCATCTCGGTGCTGCGGACGCGGACCGAGGAGACCTCCGGACGCGCCGAGCTCACCCTGTCCACGGCCGTCGGCAGGGTCCGCTGGTTCGGCAGCGCCCTGCTGGTCAGCGCGCTCTCCTCGGCCCTGATCGTGGCGATGGGCGGCCTCGGCATGGGACTGAGCGCGGCCGCGGCCCTGGAGGACTCCTCCTGGACCTGGACGATGCTCGGGGCCGCGCTGGCCCAGCTGCCGGTGGCCCTGCTGTTCGCGGCGCTGACCGCACTGCTGGTGGGAGCGGCGCCGCGCCTGGTCCCGCTCGTGTGGGCGTGGCTGGGCTACAGCCTCCTGGTCTCCATGTTCGGCGCCCTGCTCGGCCTGGACGAGTGGCTGCTGAACATGAGCGCGTTCGAACTGCTGCCCAAGCTGCCGAACGAGGAGTTCGACGCCGCTTCGGTGACCGTCGCGCTGGGGGCCGTGCTCGTGGTCGGCGCGGTCGCCCTGGCGGGCTTCCGCCGCCGGGACCTGGCCACCGTCTGACCGGGCACGGCCCCGTACGGGCGCGCCGTCGGCCCCTCCGGGACCGGCGGCGCGTCCGTTCGTGTGTGACGGATCCCTCCGGTCAGGCCCCGCCGCCGGAGCCGCCGGACGCCTGACCGGACCGCCCCGGGAAAGTCGGGTGAACGGCCGGGAGAGGCGGGTATCCACACGGCGGACCGCTTTCGGGAGGGGGCCGCGTCATGACCGTGACGGACGGGGAGCGTCCCCGGCGGCCCCTCCGCCGCGCCGTCGCCGCGGCCGCCGCCGTCGTCGTGCTCGTACTGCTGGGAGGACTCGTGTGGGGCCTGCAGCGCTCACTCATCTACCTTCCGACGGGCGGTGAACCGCCCTCCGCCGGGGAGGTGGTCGAGGGCGCGGAGGACGTACGCCTGCACACGGACGACGGGCTGGGACTCGGCGCGTGGTACGTCCCCGCCCGTGACGGGGACCGCGGGACGGCGGTCCTGGTCGCCAACGGCAACGCGGGAAACCGCCGGACGCGGGCGCCGCTGGCCCGCGCGCTGTCCGGGCAGGGCTTCTCGGTGCTGCTGTTCGACTACCGGGGCTACGGCGGCAATCCCGGCGCCCCCTCCGAGGAGGGCCTGGCATCGGACGCGCGGGCGGCCGCCGACGCCCTGGCCGAGCGCGGCCACGGCCCGGAAGAGACCCTCTACTTCGGCGAGAGCCTCGGCGCCGCCGTCGTGGTCGGCCTGGCCGCCGAGCGCCCGCCCGCCGGGCTGTTCCTGCGCTCGCCGTTCAGCTCACTGGCCGACATGGCCCGGGTGCACTACCCGTTCGTGCCGGGTGCGCTCCTGCGCGACACCTACCCGGTGGCCGAGACCATCGGGGAGGTCGACGTGCCCACCTCCGTCGCGATGGGTGAGGCCGACACGATCGTGCCCGTGGAGCAGAGCAGGGAGGTGGCCGGGGCCAGCCCGGACCTGGTCGAGGAGGTCGTCGTGGAGGGCGCCGGGCACAACGACGCGGAGATGGTGTACGGGCCGGAGGTGGTGGCGGCGTTCACCCGCCTGGCCGACCGCGTCCGGTGAGCCCGTGCCGCCAGGCCGGACCGCCGTCAGCCCGGCAGGAAGGACAGCCCCCACGCGGGGGCGAACACCACGACGAGGAAGCGCGCCGTGCGGGTGAGGAAGGTGACCGCGCAGAACAGCCCGACGTTCATCCGCACCACCCCGGCCAGTACGGACACCACCATGAACGGCGGAACGCTCGCGAAGGAGCTCAGCGCCAGCAGGCCCGCGCCCCACACCGGCTGCTCCTCGGCCCTGCGCCGCCAGCCCTCGGCACGCACGGCCCACTTGCCCGGGGTCCGCGCCCGGCGCCGGATCCACGGAACCGAGAGCGACCCGCGGCCAGCGTAGTAGTAGGGCACTTTGCCGAGCGTCTGCCCCGCCCCCGCCGCGACCGCCATCGCGGCCAGGGCGCCGTCGTCCACCGCGAGGACGGCGCCCACCAGGTAGACCTCGATGTTGACGACCGGCACGGCCCCGGAGACGAGGGCGACCGCGAAGGCCAGCACGGTCTCGGTCACGCCGCTCCCCCGGGCCGCGTCCGGCCGCCGGTCAGTTCTCGGCCGCCGCGAGCTGCCCGCACGCCCCGTCGATCTCCTGCCCGCGGGTGTCGCGGATGGTGACCGACACCCCGTGCGCCTGCAGCCGGCGGACGAACTCGCGCTCGTCCTCCGGGCGCGAGGCCGTCCACTTGGACCCGGGGGTGGGGTTGAGCGGGATGAGGTTGACGTGCACCAGGTGCCCCTTGAGGAGCTCGCCGAGCAGGTCCGCCCGCCACGCCTGGTCGTTGATGTCCTTGATCAGCGCGTACTCGATGGAGACCCTGCGGCCGGTGGTTCCGGCGTAGCGCCAGGCCGCGTCCAGGACCTCCTCCACCTTCCAGCGGGTGTTGATCGGCACCAGCTCGTCGCGCAGCTCGTCGTCGGGGGCGTGCAGGGAGATCGCGAGGCGGACCTGCATCCTCTCGTCGATGAGCTTGTTGATCGCGGGCACCAGGCCGACCGTGGACACGGTCACGCCGCGCTGGGAGATGCCGAGGCCGTTCGGGACGGGGTCGGTGATGCGGCGCACGGTCTGCAGCACGCGCTTGTAGTTGGCCATGGGCTCGCCCATGCCCATGAACACGATGTTGCTGATCCGGCCCGGGCCGCCGGCGACCTCGCCGCGCGCCAGGTCGCGGGCACTGGCGACCACCTGCTCGACGATCTCTCCGGTGGACAGGTTGCGGGTCAGGCCCGCCTGGCCGGTGGCGCAGAACGGGCAGTTCATGCCGCACCCGGCCTGTGAGGAGATGCACAGGGTGACGCGGTCGGGGTAGCGCATGAGCACCGACTCGAACAGCACCCCGTCGAAGGCCTTCCACAGGGTCTTGCGGGTCATCCCGTTGTCGCAGGTGATGTGGCGTACCGGGGTGAGCAGGGTGGGCAGCAGCGCCTCGCCCAGCCGCTCCCGGGAGGAGGCGGGCAGGTCGGTCATCGCCGCGGTGTCCGACTCCAGGGCGCCGAAGTAGTGCTGGGCGAGCTGTTTGGCTCGGAAGGGCTTCTCCCCCAGCTCGCTGACGACCTCGGCCCGCTCCTCGGGGCTGAGGTCGGCCAGGTGCCGGGGCGGTTTGGCGCGGCGGGGCGCGACGAAGGTGAGCTCGGCGGGCATAGACAGTCCGTAGGAAGTGGAGTCGGTGGTCTTGCGCCCGGCGCGGGACCGCGGCGACCCGGGTCGTTATACGACCTATACGCCGCCGCGCTGCAGCTCCGCCTGTCAGGGCACTACCGTCGATTCTACGCACTGCGTGGACGGACCGGACGGGTCCGCCGGATCGCGACGACCGGGATCGGCGTGTGGGAGGGCCGGTGACAGGGATCGACGTCCTTCTCGACGAGATCAGCCCGTACCAGAGCCGCAGGGTCGTCGTCGAGTGCGACTCCCACACCACGGCCGCCTACCTGCTGGACGCGCGCGGCCGCATCCGCGTCCCGGTGTGGCTGGCCAACCACGAGATCGCCCCCCGCACCAGCGAGTCCGGCGGGCTGTACGAGGGCCGGGCCCCGCTCATGCCCGAGGCCTACACCAAGCACCCCCAGGGCCTGCCCCGGCTCGACCCCGACCGCCTGCGCGCCGTGTGGTTCGAGGAGGGCGACGGGGTCGCCCTCGTGGACGGGGAGGGGCTGCTCGCCGTCATCCCCGGCTGGGCCGAGGCCGACAGCGGCCTGCTCGGGTACGCACGTGAGGCGATCGGCCGCAGCGCCTACGCCTGGGAGCTGGACCCGGTCCGCGACCAGCTGTGGCCTCGCGTGGTCCACGCCGAGGCCTACTGGGACTGGCGGCGCGCCTCGGGCGCCTGGCGCAGCGTGCAGCGCACCGTGCTCAGCCACCTGAACCGGCACGTGGGAGAGCCCGGCCACTACTGGGACGTGTCCGACGGCCACCCGCCGCTGCTGCGCCTCTCGGAGCGCCCGCCCACCGCGGAGCGCCCGTTCACGGTGCTGTCCACCGTCGGCATGTGCGGCCAGCGGATGCCGACCCTGGACCGCTACATGGCCGACACCTCGCGGTACGCCCGGGTGGAGCTGGCCCTGGCCACGACCATGCCCGCGCACCACGCCGCCCGCGTCTTCCGGTGGATCGGCGCCTTCCCCTGGCGGGCGGTGACCTGGTTCGGCACCGGGCACACCGTCAAGTGGCTGGACAACCCCGAGGACCGGGCCATGCGCGGCGACGCGGGCGCGGTCCTGCTGCTGGAGGACCCCTCTCCCCTGGTCACCCGCCCCGACCACCGGCCTCCGGACACCTCCGGCCTCTCCTTCCACGGCGATCCCGTGCGGTGGCTGTGGATCGTGCCGATCACCCGCCCCGAGCACCTGTTCGCCAAGGAGCACGACAGCGCCACCCTGGTGGAGAAACTGGCCGCCGAGGGGCGCAGCTGGGTCCTGGGATAGGTGCGCACCGACCCGGGAGGCTCCGTCCACACCCCTGGGGGCGGGCGCCTAGCTCGGGACGCCCCGGCGGCCCCGGGCCTGGCTCAGGAGGCGGTGGAAATGCGCCATGTCCTCGTCGCTGAAGCGCTCCACGAAGCTCAGCAGGGTCGCACCGGGGTCCGGGCCGGTGTTGAGCACCTCGTCCATCATCCGGGCCGTGTACTCGGCGTGTGACTCGCGCGGCCAGTACATCCAGGCGCGTCCGCTCTTCTCCCGGTCCAGCAGTCCCTTGTGGAAGAGGATGTTGGCGACCGTCATGACGGTCGTGTAGGCGACCTCCCGGTCGTAGACCATGGTCTCGCGGACCCGGCGCACCGAAAGCGGCTCGTCGGACCGCCACAGCGCGTCCATGATGGCCGCCTCCAGTTCCCCCAGCCCCTTCATGGGTATCCCCCGCCCTCGGTTGTGCTCGTCCCGGAGATCGTAGGCAGGGCGGGGCCTCCGGCGTGGGCGAACGCCGAAGAGCGCACAGATCCGTACATCCTCGGCATCGGTCACCGGCGTTTCGCCTGCGAACGGCCCCAGGACACACGGGAAAGAGGCGGCGGGCGGGTTTCCGTCGGCACGCCGTGTTACACGCCACACTCCGCATGGCCGGTGGCGGCCAGTGTCTTCACACCTTCAAATCGCCTTAAATCACCACAAAACTGACACTGCTGCTACTCTGGGATTGGTTACCCACACGTAGAGGCAACGTAGATGTGAAAGATTGTTACCTATCTCCTAGTTTCGTCAACGCACGCGTTCCCCGCGGGCAGGCCGCTACAAGTAGCCTGGTAACCGACGAGTGCTGGCCAGGGCAGATGCTTCCCGCATGCGCGGGACAGCTCCCACGTTCCTTTGAGCCGCCTTGCCAGCAGCCACCCGTCTTCCTACACATTCACAAGCGAGCTGCGGAAGTGGGCGATCTCCGCCGTGTCGTCTGAGGCGTCTCAACCCCTGACAGATTTCGGTCCCAACGAGTGGTTGGTCGAGGAGCTTTATCAGAAGTACTTGAACGACCCGAACTCCGTTGACAAGGCCTGGTGGAACTTCTTCGCGGACTACAAGCCCGCGGAGACTGCTGGTGTGAAGGGTGGGGGCGGCGCGAAGGCGCAGGCTGAGAAGGCCCCCACGGCCTCCTCACCCAAGAAGAAGCCGAGTGCCCCCAGCGCCCCTGCCTCCAAGCAGAGCGGCAAGAAGGACGAAGAGGAGAGCAAGGACGAGGCTCTCCAGGTCAAGCAGGAGCGCCTGCGCGGAGCGTCCGCGCGGACCGCGACCAACATGGAGTCGAGCCTGGAGCTGCCCACCGCGACGAGTGTGCGCGCGGTGCCGGTCAAGCTGCTCTTCGACAACCGGATCGTCATCAACAACCACCTCCGGCGCGGCCGTGGCGGGAAGGTCTCCTTCACCCACCTCATCGGCTACGCGATGGTCAAGGCCCTCGAGTCCCTGCCGGAGATGAACCACTCCTACGTGGAGGTCGACGGCAAGCCCGGCGTCGCCAAGCCCGAGCACGTGAACTTCGGACTGGCGATCGACCTGCAAAAGCCCGACGGCTCGCGCCAGCTCGTCGTCCCCTCCATCAAGAAGTCCGACGAGATGGACTTCAAGGAGTTCTGGAGCGGCTACGAGGACCTGGTCCGCAAGGCCCGCAACAACAAGCTGGGCGTGCCGGACTTCCAGGGCACCACCATCAGCCTCACCAACCCCGGCGGCATCGGCACCGTGCACTCGGTCCCGCGCCTGATGCCGGGCCAGGGCACCATCCTGGGCGTGGGCGCGATGGAGTACCCGGCCGAGTTCCAGGGCGCCTCCTCCGACACCCTGGCCGAGCTGGGCATCAGCAAGGTCATGACGCTGACCTCCACCTACGACCACCGCATCATCCAGGGTGCGCAGTCCGGCGAGTTCCTGCGCCGGATCCACCAGCTGCTGCTGGGCGAGGACGGTTTCTACGACGAGATCTTCAACTCGCTGCGCATCCCCTACGAGCCGGTGCGCTGGGTGCAGGACATCCACGTCAACAAGGCCACCCAGCTCGACAAGGCCACCCGGGTCCAGGAGCTGATCCACGCCTACCGCGTGCGCGGCCACCTGATGGCCGACACCAACCCCCTCGACCACGAGCAGCGCAAGCACCCCGACCTGGACGTGCTCGAACACGGCCTGACCCTGTGGGACCTGGACCGCGAGTTCCCGACCGGGGGCTTCGGCGGCAAGCAGGTCATGAAGCTCCGCGACGTTCTGGGCGTGCTCCGCAATACCTACTGCCGCACGGTGGGTATCGAGTACATGCACATCCAGAGCCCGGAGGAGCGGGAGTGGATCCAAAAGCACGTCGAGCGTGACCACGAGAAGCTCGACCGCGACGAGCAGCTGCACATCCTGCACCGGCTCAACAGCGCCGAGGCCTTCGAGACCTTCCTGCAGACCAAGTACGTGGGTCAGAAGCGCTTCTCCCTGGAGGGCGGCGAGTCGCTGATCCCGCTGCTGGACGGCGTGATCTCCAAGGCCGCCAGGGCCGAGCTGGACGAGGCCGTCATCGGTATGGCCCACCGCGGCCGCCTGAACGTGCTGGCCAACATCTGCGGCAAGTCCTACGGGCAGATCTTCGGTGAGTTCGAGGGCAACCTCGACCCCCGCAGCGCCCACGGCTCGGGCGACGTCAAGTACCACCTGGGCACCGAGGGCACCTTCGAGACCCGCGAGGGCGACAGGATCCGCATCTCGCTGGCGGCCAACCCCTCCCACCTGGAGACGGTCGACCCGATCGCCGAGGGCATCGTGCGCGCCAAGCAGGACGTGCTCAACAAGGGCCCGCAGGGCTTCACGGTGCTGCCGATCCTGATCCACGGCGACGCCGCGTTCGCCGGGCAGGGCGTGGTCGCCGAGACGCTGAACCTGTCGCAGCTGCGCGGCTACCGGACCGGTGGCACGGTGCACGTCATCGTGAACAACCAGGTGGGCTTCACCACCTCGCCGGACGACAGCCGCTCCAGCGTCTACGCCACGGACGTGGCCCGGATGGTGCAGGCGCCGATCTTCCACGTCAACGGGGACGACCCCGAGGCCGTGGTCCGGGTCGCGCACCTGGCCTTCGCCTACCGGCAGACGTTCAACAAGGACGTCGTGATCGACCTGGTCTGCTACCGCCGCCGCGGTCACAACGAGGGCGACAACCCGGCGTTCACCCAGCCCCTGATGTACGACGTCATCGACGCCAAGCGCTCCACCCGCAAGCTGTTCACCGAGGCCCTCATCGGCCGCGGCGACATCACGGTGGAGGACGCGGAGTCGGCGCTGCGCGACTACCAGTCCGAGCTGGAACGGGCCTTCACCGAGACCCGCGAGGTCGAGAAGAAGCCGATCGAGCCGGGCGCCGTGGTCAAGCCCGAGGTGTTCACCGAGAGCCGCCTGGACCACACCGCGGTCGAGACCGCGATCAGCACCGAGGCGGTCAAGCGGATCGTGGACACCCAGGTGTCGCTGCCCGAGGGCTTCACCCCGCACCCGCGGCTGGCGCCCCAGCTGTCACGCCGCGCGACGATGGTCGAGAACGACGCCATCGACTGGGCGACCGGCGAGCTGCTGGCCTTCGGCGGCCTGCTGCTGGACGGGCACCCGGTCCGCCTGATCGGCCAGGACACCCGGCGCGGCACCTTCGGCCAGCGCCACGCCACGCTGATGGACCGCGAGACCGGCGCGACCCACACGCCGCTCAAGCAGTTCGACGACGGCATCACCCGGTTCCACGTGCACGACTCACTGCTGAGCGAGTACGCGGCGCTGGGCTTCGAGTACGGCTACTCGCTCACCCGCCCCGACGCGCTGGTGATGTGGGAGGCCCAGTTCGGCGACTTCGTCAACGGCGCCCAGACCGTCATCGACGAGTACATCAGCGCGGGAGAGCAGAAGTGGGGCCAGCGCTCCAGCGTGACCCTGCTGCTGCCGCACGGCTACGAGGGCCAGGGGCCGGACCACTCCTCCGCGCGCATCGAGCGCTTCCTGCAGCTGTGCGCGCAGGAGAACATGACGGTGGCCTACCCGAGCACCCCGGCGAGCTACTTCCACCTGCTGCGCTGGCAGGCCAAGTCGCCGTTCCAGCGTCCGCTGGTGGTGTTCACGCCCAAGTCGCTGCTGCGCCTGAAGGCCGCCACCTCGGCCGCCGAGGACTTCACCACGGGCCACTTCCAGCCGCTGATCACGGACGACTCGATCGCGCCGGACAAGGTGCGCCGCGTGGTGCTGTGCACGGGCAAGGTCTACTACGAGCTGGACGCGGCTCGCCGCAAGAGCGGTGACAAGCACACCGCGATCATCCGGACGGAGCGGCTCTACCCGCTGCCGATCGAGGAGATCCGGGAGCAGCTCAGGGCCTACCCGAACGCGGGCGAGGTCCTGTGGGTGCAGGAGGAGCCGGCGAACATGGGCCCGTGGCCCTTCGTCGCGCTGGTCTTCTCCGAGCAGCTCGACCGGCCGTTCACCCGGATCTCGCGTCCGGCCTCCTCCGCGCCCGCGGCCGGTTCGGCCAAGCGCCACGAGGCCGAGCAGCGTGCCCTGGTGGACACGGTGTTCCCGCCCGCCGACTGACGCAGGCGGGAAGCGAGGAGCGTACCGGGCCCTGCGGGAGGAGTCGGCACCGCCGGCGACGCCGAAGGGCCCGGTTCTTCGCGCTCCGAGCCCCGGTGCGAGCTCGTGAGCACGTAGGAGGAGCAGCGTGTACTACACCGATCGCGGAATCGAGGAGTTGGAGAACCGCCGCGGCGACGAGGAGGTCAGCTTCGCCTGGCTCGCCGAGCAGCTGCGGGCGTTCACCGACATCAACCCCGAGTTCGAGACCCCGGTCGACCGGCTGGCCACCTGGCTGGCCCGGCTGGACGACGAGGACGACGAGTAGGGACCGTTCACGGCACGGACGGTGAGGGGCACCGCCCCGAGCCGGGTGTGCGAGGCCGTGGCGGGAGGCGAGGAGGGGCCCGGGTCACCACGACCCGGGCCCCTCCCGCGTGTCCGGGGCCGGGTCAGCCGCCGGTCGCGCGGAACCACTCCCGGCTGGAGTGCAGGGAAAGCGGTAGCAGCAGGAGGAGGAGCCCGGGAAAGACCAGCGACACCTCGGTGACGAGCAGCACGGCGATGAGGTCGAGTACCGAGACGACGCCGAGCACGAGCACGCTCAGGAGCGTGCCGGACACGACCGCTCCCGCCTCCACGTACACGGCGACGAGCGCCCACCTGTGACCGGTACGCCCTCCCCTGCCGAGCCGGACCGCGCCGACGGCGTAGAAGACCGCCCTGAGACCGTGCACGAACGGCATGACCCAGAGCTCGGCCACGAAGAAGCCCTTGGCGCTGAGCCACTCCTCGAAGTTCGGCGGGGTGTACACGTACAGGCTCAGCAGCAGGAACACGTAGAGGAGGGCGGCCAGCGCGGAGATGGTGCCCCAGAGGCTGAACATGACGCGCAGGAACCTGAGGGAGCGGGGCATCGGGGGGCGGGCCGGCGGTGGTGCTCCGAGGGGGATCGGCTCCTCTGAGAGGAGGGAGGGCTCCGGGGGATGGTGCATTCTCGGTTTCTCCAGGTCGTACGGTCGGCCCGGTCGGGCCGACCAGCCATTCAAGCACGGACCTGCGAAGACCTTCTCCCCGGCCCTGAGCGTGGTGGAGGAACGCCTCGGGGTTCGCCCGGAGGTCCCCCTGAACCGACCCGCAAATCCACGACATATCTTGAGTTCCCCCGATACGCGACATATCGTGAGAACACGGAGCGAGCGAAAGGGGTCACACGATGGCACGTTGGACCATCGACAGGCCGATGACCCAGACACTGGACGGCATCGTCGCGTTGCGGGTCCGGATCATCGGGGGCCACGTCAACATCCTTCCCACCGACGACCCGGTCACCTTCGAGGTCACCGACATCGTCGGCGAACCCCTCCTGGTCACGCAGGAGGCGGGCATCCTCACCATCCACTACGAGGACCTCACCAGCCAGGGGCTCCTGGAGCGGCTGCGCCCCGCCCAGCTCGGCGGCTACAAGGGCGTGCAGAACCGCAAGGCCACCGTGAACCTGCGGCTGCCCAAGGACTGCCCGGTCGAGGTCAGCACGGTCGGCGCGTCGATCGTGGCCGCAGGGCTCAGCGCCCGCAGCCACCTGCGGACCGCCACCGGGGAGATCACCCTCGACGACACCGCGGGTGAGACCGAGATCGGCACCGTCTCGGGCAGCACCGCCGTGCGCAACCCCCACGGCGCCCTCCGGTTCAACAGCGTCAGCGGCCAACTGGCGGTGGCGGGCGGGCGGCTCTCCGCGCTGAAGGCCAAGACCGTCTCCGGGCAGCTGCTGGCCGACACCGACATCGCCCCGGCGGGGCGGGTCCGGCTCAACTCGGTCTCCGGCGAGATCGCCCTGCGGGTGCCCTCCGAGACCTCGGCGGCCGTGGAGCTGCGCACCGCGAAGGCACCGGTGGAGTCCGACTTCGGTCTGGACCGCCGCAGCGCCCCGGCCAGGACGGTCCTGAGCGGGAAGATCGGCAGCGGTGTCGATCCCGCGTCCATCACCATCAACTCCGCGTCCGGCCGGGCCGCGCTGCTGCGGCGCGCGCCCGAGTCGCCGGCCGCGATTCCCGAGGGGGCCTGAATGAGCACCATCTTCGGCCACGGAAGACTCCGGCTCTACCTGCTCAAGCTGCTGGACGAGAGCCCGCGGCACGGTTACGAGATCATCAGCCTGCTCCGCGACCGTTTCCTCGGGGTGTACTCGCCCTCTCCCGGGACCATCTACCCCCGGCTCGCGCGGCTGGAGGAGGAGGGGCTGGTCACCCACACCGAGGAGGGAGGCCGCAAGGTCTACCGCCTCACCGACAAGGGCCGCCAGGAACTGCGTGAGCGCAGCGGCGACCTGGACGACCTGGAGCGGGAGATCACCGACTCGGTGCGCGACATCGCCCGCGCGGTCAAGCAGGACGTGCGCGCGACCATCAGCTCGCTGCGCGAGGAGCTGAAGTTCTCCTCCGGTGGGACGCGCCGCCCCGAGTCCGGGGAGGCCCCGCGCGACCCCGGGGACTCCGAGGGCTCCCGGGCCTCCGAGGAGGCCGGGGAGGCCAGGGAGGCCGGGGAGCCGTCCGGGGAGCACCGTGACCAGCACGGGAAGCAGGGCTGCGAGGAGGGCTCGCGGTGGGCCCGCGAGTGGGAGCGCTTCTCCCAGGGCCTCGGCTCCTTCGGCGCCGCCTGGGGCCGGGGCGACTCCGAGCGCGCGTCGCAGGCCCCGGAGTTCGAGCGGGCGCTGCGCGACTTCGGCGACCGGGTGCGCGACACGTTCCGCGAGGCGGGCCACGTGGGCGAGGCCGCAGCCAACGACCTGCGGCGCATCCTGGACGACACGGTCGAGGTGATCCGCCGGGACCTGAGGCACTGGGGTCCGCCCTCCGACCGCCCGGAGGAGAGCCCGGAGACCGCCGGCGGGCCCGCCGCCTCCGGAGAGGGAGGCACCGGGGCCGGGCCCTCCGCCGAGGAGCCCGCCGCCGAGCGGCCCGCGGAGGGAGCCGGTGGCAAGCCCGCCGCCGACGGTCCCGGGGAGAAGCCCGGGCCGCGGTCGGCGCCGCCCTCCGGCGGCGACCCGTGGAGCCAGGCGGTCGACGACACCGGCGACGACAGGTAGTCCGGCGATGTGCCCGGAGGACGCCGCAGGGGCGCGTCCCCGGACACCGCCCGGCGGAAGGCGAGGGGCCCGGCACCGAGTGGTGCCGGGCCCCCTTCGCGCGCCTCTAGCGGCGGACGACGCCGTCCTCACGGGCCTGGGCGGCGACCGCGGCGGACACGGCCGGGACCACCCGCTCGTCGAAGGAGCTGGGGAGGATGTAGTCGGCGGACAGATCGTCCCCGACCAGGTCCGCCAGCGCCGTGGCGGCGGCCAGCTTCATGTTCTCGGTGATGTCCGTCGCACCCGCGTCGAAGGCGCCCCGGAACACGCCGGGGAAGGCCAGCACGTTGTTGATCTGGTTCGGGAAGTCGCTGCGCCCGGTGGCGACGACGCTCGCGTACCTGCGGGCGACGTCGGGGTGCACCTCCGGGCTGGGGTTGGCCATCGCGAAGATGATCGCGTCCTCGGCCATGGTGGCGACCACGGACTCGGGGACCTCCCCGGAGGACAGGCCGACGAACACGTCGGCGCCCGCGAGCGCGCTCTCGATGGACCCGCTCAGCCCCGCCTTGTTGCTGATGGAGGCCAGCTCCTGCTTGACCGGGGTCAGGCCCTCGCGGCCGTCGTGGATCATGCCCTTGGAGTCGGCCACGGCGATGTCGCCGATCCCGCCGTCGATGAGCATCTTGGTGACGGCCACGCCCGCGGCACCCGCGCCGGAGACCACGACGCGCAGGTCGCCCAGGGTGCGCCCGGTCAACCGGGCGGCGTTGTGCAGGGCGGCCACGGTGACGATCGCGGTGCCGTGCTGGTCGTCGTGGAAGACGGGGATGTCCAGGCGCTCGCGCAGCCGGCGCTCGATCTCGAAGCAGCGGGGAGCGGAGATGTCCTCCAGGTTGATCCCGCCGAAGGAGGGGGCCATGCGCACGACGGTCTCGACGATCTCGTCGACCTCGGTGCAGCCCAGCGCGATCGGCACGGAGTCGACGCCGCCGAACTGCTTGAACAGCAGCGACTTGCCCTCCATGACCGGAAGGGAGGCCTCGGGGCCGATGTCGCCCAGGCCCAGGACCGCGGTGCCGTCGGTGACGACGGCGACCAGGTTGTTCTTCCAGGTGTAGGTCCCGACGAGTTCGGGGGACTCGGCGATGGCGTCGCAGACGCGGGCGACACCGGGGGTGTAGGCGAGGGACAGCCCCTCGTGGTCGTGGACGTCGACGGACGAGGTCACGTGGAGCTTGCCCCCGCGGTGCAGCGCGAAGGCGGGGTCCTCATCCAGGTTCTGGGAACGCGAAACGGTGGTCACTACTTCAAACCCCTCAAGGTCTTGCGTGTTCCACCCTGCCATCGGCCATGACGGCGGGACGGACCGGCAGTGGTGCGAACCGCGCGCGAAGACGTGAAGGTGCTAGGGGGACTCCTCCTCGGCGCCGGTCGGCCATGACCGGTGGTGTCGCCGGGGAGAGTCGTTCTTCGCTGGACTCCTATGCGAGTTACTGCGCGGTCGCTCTCACGGGGATGACCCGTTACGCAATCCTCTCACAACGGTGACCACAGGAAAATCGCGGGTCGGCACGATGAGACAGCACCGACTTATCAGCTTTTGAAGCATAATGTCCTGAATGTCGTTATGGCTCGGGCGGTGAGGTCACGAACCCGCCTCCGACCAGGCGCTACGCGCCCCCGAAGGAGACAACCACGATGGTCCTGCACAAGCCCTTGTCCGCGCCGCTCTCCCTCAGCGCCCTCTCCCTCGCCGGCGTCCTGGCGCTGTCCGCCTGCGGTGGCGGCGACGGCGGGAGCACCGAGGAGACCGCCGCGCCCGAGGCGCCCGCCGTCGAGGCCGACGAGGAGCTCGCCGCCCTCGTCCCCGCCGACATCGCCGAGGCCGGGACCGTCACGATCGGCGTCGAGGCCTCCTATCCCCCGGGCGAGTTCCTGGAGGAGGACGGCGAGACCGTCCAGGGCTTCAACGTGGATCTCCTCAACGCCGCCCTGGGCAAGCTCGGCCTGGAGGGGGAGTGGGAGCCCACCGCCTTCGACTCCATCATCATCGGTGTGGACACCGGCACCTACGACCTCGGCTCCTCCTCCTTCACCGTCACCGAGGAGCGCATGGAGCAGGTCAACATGATCAGCTACTTCTCCTCGGGCACCCAGTGGTTCGCCCAGCAGGGCAACCCCCAGGACGTCGACCCCGACAACGCCTGCGGCATGCGGATCGCGGTGCAGTCCAACACCACCCACGACACCGACATCGAGGAGCGCAGCGCGGCCTGTGTCGATGCCGGCGAAGAGGCCATCACCATCCAGAAGTTCGAGAGCCAGCCGCTGGCCACCGAGACCGTGGTCTCCGGTGTCAACGACGCCTCCCTCGCCGACATGCCGACCTCCGCGTACGCGCTGGACCAGACCGGCGAGGGCGTCCTGGAGTTCGTCGGCGAGCAGTACGACGCCGCCCCCTACGGCATCCTCACCCACAAGGACGACGACGAGCTGGCCGAGGCCGTCGCCGCCGCGTTCAACGCCCTGATGGAGGACGGCACCTACGCCGAGGTCCTGGAGCAGTGGGGGGTGGACGCAGGCGGACTGGAGACCGCCGAGGTCAACCCCGAGCTCTCGGAGTAGGACGAGTTCCACCGCCACCCACCGAGCGAAAGACTGACCCGTGTCCTCACCGACCGAACCGGTGAGCGGTCCGGTGTCGAAGACCTCGACCCCGGACCGCTCGTCCGATCCCGTCACCGCCGTCCCCGTGCGCTATCCCGAACGGTGGATCGCCGCCGGTGCCATCCTGGTCCTCGCGGCCATGTTCGTGCACATGCTGTTCACGAACGACGCGTTCAACTGGCCGTTCATGCTCGACCACATGTTCTCGGAGCCGGTCGTACGCGGTGTGTGGATCACCCTCAGCGCCACCGTGCTGTCGATGGTCATCGGCATCGTCCTGGGCATCGTCCTGGCGGTGATGCGGCTGTCGGGGAACCCCGTCCTGGTGTCCGTCTCCTGGCTGTACACCTGGTTCTTCCGGGGCGTGCCCCGCCTGGTGCTGGCGGTGCTCTTCGGCAACATCGCCATCCTGTACCAGACCGTCGAGCTCGGTCTGCCCTTCGACAACTACTGGATGGCGTGGCTGGGCCTGGAGGGCGACGCCCGCTTCTTCGAGATCGACACGCGCACCGTGCTCAGCGGCTACACCGCGGGCCTGCTCGCCCTGTCGCTGTCCGAGGGCGCCTACATGGCCGAGATCATCCGCGCGGGCCTGCAGTCGGTGGACAAGGGCCAGACCGAGGCCGCGCAGGCGCTGGGCATGAGCCGGAGCAGGGTCCTGCGCAGGATCACCCTCCCGCAGGCGATGCGGGTGGTCATCCCGCCCACGGGCAACGAGACCATCGCCATGCTCAAGGACACCGCGCTGCTGGCGTACGTGCCGGTGACCATCGAGCTGTTCTACCAGCTGCAGGCCATCGGAGCCCGGACCTACCAGATCTTCCCGATGCTGGTCGCGGCGTGCCTGTGGTACCTGGCCATCACCAGTGTGCTGATGGTCGGCCAGTACTTCATCGAGCGCAGGTTCAACCCGGAACAGCAGGGCGGCATCCGGAACCGCATCGTCGGAGGGGCGCACAGATGAGCGAGCTGAGCGAGCAGAGCCGGGACGGGGCCGCCGTGGAGGCGGTCGGGGGCACCGAGCCGCCCGTCGACGCGCTGGTCGTGGCGGAGGACGTGCACAAGAGCTTCGGCCGCCTGGAGGTGCTCAAGGGCATCGACCTGCACGTCAAGCGCGGTGAGGTCATGTGCATCGTCGGCCCGTCCGGATCCGGCAAGTCCACGTTCCTCCGCTGTGTCAACCACCTGGAGAAGCTCACCGCGGGCCGCCTGTGGGTCAACGGCGAGCTGATGGGCTATCGGCAAAGGCGCGGACGGCTGTACGAGCTGCGCGACAACGAGATCGCCGCCCAGCGCAGCGACATCGGCATGGTCTTCCAGCGGTTCAACCTGTTCCCGCACCTGAGCGTCCTCGGCAACATCACCGAGGCGCCCGTGCAGGTCAAGCGCAAGCCCAGGGCCGAGGCCGCCGCCAGGGCCATGGACCTGCTGGAGCGGGTGGGCCTGCCGGACAAGGCCGACGCCTACCCCGAGCAGCTCTCCGGCGGCCAGCAGCAGCGCGTGGCGATCGCCCGCGCGCTGGCCATGGAGCCGTCGCTGATGCTGTTCGACGAACCCACCAGCGCCCTGGACCCGGAACTGGTCGGCGAGGTCCTGGACGTCATGCGCGACCTGGCCGAGGGCGGGATGACGATGATGGTCGTCACCCACGAGATGGGGTTCGCCCGCGAGGTCGGCGACTCCCTGGTCTTCATGGACGACGGCATGGTGGTGGAGTCGGGAGCGCCCTCGGAGGTGCTCTCCAACCCACAGCACGAGCGCACCCAGACCTTCCTGTCCAAGGTGCTCTGACCAGGCACGGCACTGCTCCGCCGGCGCCCCGCACCCCCGCCGCGGGGTACGGGGCACCGGCGTCGCGCGGCCCCCGCGGCCGGTCCGGGAAACGCCGCCGGAACTCTTGACCGCACGGTGGCGTACGCCCAGAGTCATGGGGTAGGAACCGCCCGGGGAGGGACATGGACGCGCGCACGGAGCACACACGCAGGCGCTGGAACCGCATGGCCTCCTACTGCGAGCACGGCGAGCGCCTCCAGAGCCCCGCCATGCGCCGCACACGCGAGATCCTGTGCGCGGGGGCCCGGGGCCGGACCCTGGAGGTGGCGGTCGGAACGGGCCGGAACCTGCCCCACTACCCGCCCCAGGTCCGCCTCACCGCCATCGACCTCAGCCCGGAGATGCTCGACCGCGCCCGGAGCAGGGCCGAGGGGCTGGGGATGGCCGCCCGGTTCCTGGAGGGCGACGCGCAGGCGCTGGACTTTCCCGACCAGAGCTTCGACACGGTCGTGTGCACGCTGGCCATGTGCGCCGTCCCCGACCAGCACCGCGCCCTGGCGGAGATGTACCGGGTGCTGGTGCCGGGCGGCAGGCTCCTGATGGTCGACCACGTCGAGTACGCCGGCTTCCCCGGACGGCTCCTGGAACAACGCCGCGAGCACCCGCGCCGCCTGCCCCGGGACGTGGCCGCCGAGGTGGGGTTCCAGGTCGGCCACCACGACCGCCTGTTCCTCGGGCTGGTCGAGCGGGTGGTCGCCCACCGTCCCTGAGCGGCCCGTTCCGGCCGCGAGACACCTCCGGTCCAGCGCATACCCTGAAAGGGACGCTGTCCCCGCTCCGAGGTGGTCCGATGATCCGTCCTGCCCGTCCCGACGACGTTCCCGTCATCCACGCGATGATCGGGGAGCTCGCCGAGTACGAGAAGGAGCCGGAGGCGGCCGTGGCCACCGAGCAGGACCTGCGCACGGCCCTTTTCGGCCCCGAACCGGCGGTGTTCGCCCACGTGGCCGAGCACGGGGGCGACGACGGGGACACCCCCGTCGTCGGGTTCGCGCTCTGGTTCCGCAGCTACTCCACCTGGACCGGCAGGCACGGGATCCACCTGGAGGACCTGTACGTGCGCCCCGAGGCGCGCGGCCGGGGACACGGGCTGGCCCTGCTGCGGACCCTGGCGCGCATCTGCGTGCAACGCGGTTACTCGCGCCTGGAGTGGTCCGTGCTCGACTGGAACGAACCCTCGATCCGGTTCTACGAGTCCCTGGGCTCGCAGCCGATGGACGGGTGGACGGTCCGCCGCCTGGACGGCGACGCGCTGGCCGCACTGGGTACCGGACAGGACTGAGACATGCCATCCGTCTTGCTTTCATCCCAGATCGTGCGGACACGATCCGTTCTCCCTGCGGCGGTGGCAGGGTGAAACCAGATACATTGCTCTCAAGCGGCAACCCCGCCCCCCGAAGGAGGGACGTGACCGAAGAAACCGCTGTACCCACGGCCGACGCCATCGGCGTCCGGGACGCTGTCACCGTCAACATGCCCGCGGACAGCGCCTATTTGTCCGTCTTGCGGACGGCGACGGCGGGTCTGGCCGCGCGGCTCGACTTCACCCTCGACGAGATCGAGGACCTGAGGATCGGTGTCGACGAGGCCTGCGCGATGCTCCTCTCCCAGGCGCTGCCCGGTACGGAACTGACCACGGAGTTCGAACTCACCCCCGAGGGGATGCGCATATCCGTCTCGGTGCTCACCGCCGACGGGCGCCTTCCCGCACGCGACACCTTCGCCTGGACCGTCCTGTCCGCCCTGGCGGGGGAGGTCGACGCGGGGGTCGGCCCGGACGACCGCGTCCACATCGTCCTGTACAAACGCCGCGGCACCCTGGAGTCGGCGTGAGCGAGAGGGGGCCCGCTCTGACAGCGAAGACCGAGCACGCGGTGCCCGACCGGGCCCGCGCCAGAGAGTTGTTCGAGCGCCTTGGCGAGCTCGACCCGGACTCCGAGGAGCGCCGGCGGATCCGCGACGAACTGGTGGAGCTCCACCTGCCCTTGGTGGAGTACCTGGCCCGCCGGTTCCGCAACCGCGGTGAGTGGCTGGACGATCTCACCCAGGTGGCCACGATCGGGCTGATCAAGTCCATCGACCGATTCGACCTGGACCGCGGGGTGGAGTTCTCCACCTACGCGACCCCGACGATCGTCGGAGAGATCAAACGGCACTTCCGCGACAAGGGCTGGGCGGTACGGGTACCCCGCCGCCTGCAGGAGCTGAAGCTCTCGCTCACCAAGGCGGTCAGCGACCTGTCCCAGCGGGAGGGGCGCTCCCCGACCGTCGCCGAGCTCGCCGCGCACCTGCAGATGTCCGAGGAGGAGGTGCTGGAGGGCCTGGAGTCCGCCAACGCCTACTCGACGGTGTCGCTGGACGCGCCCGACAGCGGGGACGAGGACGCCCCCGCGGTGGCCGACTCCCTGGGCATCGTGGACGAGTCCCTGGAGGGCGTGGAGTACCGGGAGTCGCTCAAACCGCTCCTGGAGCAGCTCCCGCCCCGGGAGAAGCGCATCCTGCTGCTGCGCTTCTTCGGCAACATGACCCAGTCACAGATCGCCCAGGAGCTGGGGATATCCCAGATGCACGTGTCCCGGCTGCTGGCCCGCACCCTGGCGCAGCTGCGCCAGGCGCTGACCACCGACGACTGACCGGCGGACGGTCCCTTCCGCGGACGGCCGCGGCGCTACCTCTCCCGTTCCTCGGGGAAGAGCGCCGCGGTCGTCGGCGGTGACAGGACCGCCGCCGCGGCGCACACCGCCACGCCCAGGAGCACCGCGCCGTACACGTACTGCTGGCTGGTGAACATGTAGTAGGCGACCACGGCGAGGAAGAGCTGGGTGAGGAACACCGGCGTCCGCGCCCAGTTCCTCAGCTGCCAGAGCCCGCGGGCGGCGAACACCAGGAGCGCGCCCACACCCAGGCCCAGGGCGGCCAGGGGGATCGCGCTGGTGAGGTCGAGGGCACGGCCGCTGACGGCGTTGAGGAGGCTGTAGAGGCCGCCGGCCGCCGCGGCCAGTCCGGTCAGGGCCTCCAGCGCGGCGGCGATGACGATGGTGACGGGACGAGAGGACACCTGACGAGCCTATACGCGCTCCGGGCGGCCCTCCCCCCGCCCCCCGGGGCGGAACGAACACCTAGACTGGCCCGGTGCGCGCCCTTTTCATCGTGAATCCCCAGGCGACCACGACCACCTCGCGTACGAGTGAGGTGATCCTGGGCGCCCTGGCGTCGGAGTTGGACGTCACCGTCGCCGCGACGGAGTACCGCGACCACGCGGGAGAGTTCGCCCGCGAGGCCGCCGAGAACGGCTACGAGCTGGTGCTGAGCCTCGGCGGCGACGGCACCGTCAACGAGGTGGTCAACGGGCTCCTGGCCACCCCGGAGGAGCTCAAGCGCCCGCGCTACGCGGTGATCCCCGGCGGCAGCGCCAACGTCTTCATCCGCTCCCTCGGCGTGCCCGGCGACCCGGTGGAGGCCACCGGCGTGGTCCTGGAGGCTCTCCGGGAGGGGCGCGAGCGCGAGATCAACCTCGGGCGGATCACCAGCGACCAGGACGACCGCTACTTCACTTTCTGTGCCGGCTTCGGCTGGGACGCCGACGTGGTCCAACAGGTGGAGAACGAGCGCGCGCAGGGCCGCAGGGCCACCCCGGCGCTGTACGCGGAAGTGGCGGTGAAGCTGTTCTTCCAGGGCGATATCCGGGACCCGTCACTAAGCGTGGTCAGCCGCGGAAGGTCCCTTGTCGGGGCGTATTTCGCGATCGTCACCAACACCACGCCCTGGACCTACGCCGGGGCGCTCCCGCTTCAACCGACCCCGTCCTCGCGTTTCGAGCTGGGACTGGACGCTTTCGCGCTGACCCACTCCTCGCCCGCGCTCACCGGCTGGATCCTTTCCCAAATGTTCTTCCCCAAAGGCCTCCCGGGCCGGGGGGACGGCTACGTGACCTGGCATGACCAGGACTCTCTCCAGATCACGTCGTCCCATCCCAGGGCGTTCCAAATCGACGGTGAATACCTGGGAGACCGTCAACAGGTCAACTTCCAGTCTGTACCGAAGGCATTACGAATCATCTGTTAATTGCGCCGGAAGAGGCCATTCCCAGGCACTGTGACGCACCCGACACGCCGAACAGGACCTTCGGCCTCGTGAGCTCTTGCATGGGTCGTTCGATCCTGTCACGCTCAAGATATCGCCGCGAGTTACGGGCGAGTTAATTGGGCGCTTCCCACATGGCCGTGGGATGAAACCCGGACCACCCCGGCCTGGATCACCCTCGATGGGCCCCACCCATCGGGCGCCCTCCGCACAATCCTGACACGCGCACGATCGTGAAAAGCTTCACAAGCCCCCGATCGCCTCACCGTGAGGAGTGGACCGCATGGACTGGCGCCATGACGCAGCCTGCCGTGACGAAGACCCCGAACTCTTCTTCCCCATCGGAAACTTCGGCCCTGCCCTGATCCAGATCGAGGAGGCGAAGGCGGTCTGTCAGCGCTGCCCGGTCAGCTCCGCATGTCTGAAGTGGGCCCTGGAGAGCGGCCAGGACGGCGGGGTCTGGGGCGGTACCAGCGAGGACGAGCGCCGTATGCTCAAGAAGCGCCGCGGCAGCGCGTACCGCACCATGGTCCGCAGCTGACACACCCCCTTCCGGCCGAACACGCGGCGGGCGCGCCCCGAGGACGGGGGCCGCCCGGAGGCGGTCCGCTCCCGGCGGGGCCGACCGCCCGGCGGGACCCCCTCAGGGCACCTCCCCCTCCTCGTGCTCCAGCGGCAGGGTGATCGCCACCTCGGTCCCCCCGCTCTCCTTGGGCTTGATCGCCAGGGTTCCCCCCAGCTCGCCCACGATGAGGGTCCGTACGATCTGCAGGCCCAGGCTCGTGGTCCCCTCCAGGTCGAAGTCCTCGGGCAGCCCCCCGCCGTCGTCGGAGACGGCCAGTTCCAGGCTGCTCGGTCCCGAACTGCCCGGTACGGCGTCGAACCTGCGCACCCGCACCTCTATCCGGCCCGGCCCCTGGCCCAGCCCGTGCTCCACCGCGTTCTGCACCAGCTCGGCCAGCACCATCGACAGCGGTGTGGCCACCAGCGCGTTCAGCAGGCCGAACCCGCCGATCCGGCGCGGCACCACCGCGCTGCCGGTCGAGGACACCTCGGCCGCCATCTGCATCACCCGGTCGGCGATGTCGTCGAAGTCCACCACCTCGTCGGGGGTGTGCGAGAGCATCTCGTGCACGATCGCGATGGAGCCGACCCGGCCCACCGCCTCGTCCAGCGCGGCCCGCGCCTCGGGCACGTCCAGGCGCCGCGCCTGCAGGCGCAGCAGCGCCGCCACCGTCTGCAGGTTGTTCTTCACCCGGTGGTGGATCTCCCGGATGGTGGCGTCCTTGGTCATCAGCTCGCGCTCGCGGCGACGCAGCTCGGTGACGTCGCGCACCATCACCAGGGCGCCGATCCGCACCCCGTCGATGACCAGCGGGATGGCGCGCAACTGCACGGTGACCCCGCGCGCGTCCACCTCCGCCTCCTGCGGCGCACGGCCGCTCGCCGTGTAGGTCAGCGCCTCGTCGCGCGCCTCCCCCGGCGCGGACAGCTCCAGCGTGGTGCGGTCCAGGCGGGCGCCCACGAGGTCGGCGGTCAGCCCGAGCCTGCGGTAGGCGGACAGCGCGTTGGGGCTGGCATAGACCACCTCGCCGTTCTGGTCCAGCCGCAGCAGCCCGTCGCCGACCCGGGGTGAGCGCACCATCAGCGGCCCCTGGTCGCTGAACGGGAAGGCGCCCTCGGCGATCATCTGCGCCAGGTCGCCCGCGCTCTGGAGGTAGGTGAGCTCCAGGCGGCTGGGCGTGCGCGCCGAGCTGAGGTTGGTGCTGCGCTGGATGATCCCGATGAGCCTGCCCTGGCGGCGCACCGGGATGGTCTCCTCCCGCACCGGGACGCCGCCCGACCAGTCCGGGTCGCCGTCACGGCATATGCGGCCCTCCTCCCAGGCCCGGTCGATGAGGGCCCTGCGCCCGACCACGCGCGGTGCGGAACGGGATGTGACATCGGTCATGTCGTCGCGCAGGACCGTCTCGACCAGGTCGTCCTGGAAGGCGGTCGGTCCGGTGGTGGGACGCATCTGGGCGACCGCCACCCAGCCGTCGTCCTCGCGCAGACGCACCCACAGCACGAGGTCCGCGAAGGACAGGTCGGCCAGGAGCTGCCAGTCCGAGACCAGGGAGTGGATCCACTCCAGGTCGGCCTGCTTGAGGGACGTGTGGCGTCTGATGAGATCGCTGAGGTGAGGCACTCACAAATCATCCCATGAAGGCGTGCATACTCAAGAGATACGCACTCGACCAGTGGTCCACACCAATCGGCGGCCGCGAACCCGCCGTGCCGGCCACACCGGAGGGGTGTGTGTGGCAAGCGCGGAACTCGGCGGAGGAGACTGATGACTGGTCAGCGCACACTGGACGGCAACCCCCGGGTGCCGAAGTACTACCAGGTGAAGAAGCAGCTCCTGGAGCTGATCGAGGCCATGGCCGCGGGCAACCCGGTCCCTCCGGAGCGTGCCCTGGCGGCGCAGTTCGGCACCTCGCGGACCACGGTGCGCCAAGCCCTCACCGAGATGGTGGTCGAGGGCCGCCTGCTGCGCATCCAGGGCAAGGGCACCTTCGTGGCCAAGCCGAAGGTGGCCCAGATCCTCCAGCTCACCAGCTACACCCAGGAGATGCGCGCGCACGGCCTGCACCCCGCCACGCGGATCCTGGACGTGAGCTACATCAACGCCGACGACCAGCTCGCCGAGCTCCTGGCCATCCGCTCCGGCGGACGCGTGCTGCGCATCGAGCGGCTGCGGCTGGCCAACGGCGAGCCGATGGCCGTGGAGACCGCCCACCTGGCCGCACGGCGCTTTCCGGGCCTGCGGCGGCAGCTGGACCGCTACGCCTCCCTCTACGAGGCTCTGGTGAGCGCCTACGACGTCTCCCTGGCCGAGGCGGAGGCCTCGATCGAGACCGTCCTCGCCACCCCCAACGAGGCCCGCCTGCTGGGCGTGGACGTGGGCCTGCCGCTGGTGCTGCACTGCCAGCACAGCTTCGACGGTGACGGGCACCCGGTGGAGTGGGTGCGCTCGCTGTACCGGGGGGACCGCTACAAGTTCGTCACACGCCTGCGTCCCCCCATGGACTGACGGACGGCGGGTCGGCGCGGGGAGCGCCCGCGAGGCGCCGCGGCTCCCCGCCGCCACCCGGCGACGGCCAGGAGGCCGCCCTTCCGCACGACGCCGCCCTTGGCGACGGCGACGCGGGACACGGTTCCCGCCTCCCCGGCCGGGACCGGGATCTCCATCCTCATGGACTCCAGCAGGAGCAGGGCGTCCCCCGCCTCGACCCGGTCGCCCCCGGCGTCCCGGGGCTCGAAGACGCCGGCGACCGTCTCGGCGTGGATCCGCGCCGTGGGGTGCCCCCTTCCCGAACCGACTGACTGGCCGGTTCGCCCGCTTGTGGACGTCTCCCGGGGCTGGCGTGCCGCTCCCAGGCCGGTCCCCGCCGGTTGCGGAGCGGGCCTCAGAGGCGGGAGAGCACCGACGCCAGGGCGTCCACCACACGGGGGTCGTACTCGCTGCCGGTGTCCATCCGCAGGCGCTCCAGGACGGCGGTCCGGCGCTCCCGGTCGCCGTTCTCGCCGACCAGGTCGTCGAAGGCGTTGGCCACCTTGATGATCCTGCTGCCCAGCGGCGGCACGCCCTCGTCCCCGTCGCCGGCGAGCGGCTCGCACTGGCGGCGGACCATCTCGGCCACGTTGTCCAGCACACCGGTCTCGCGGATGATCGCCGAGCCGAGCTCCGCTATCCGGCGCTGCTCCCTCGGCGAGGCGAGCACGGTGGCGCCGCCCGCGATGGGCTCGCGCAGGGACAGCTGGCCGATGTCGTGCATCAGGGCGGCGTACTCCAGCTCCAGCAGCTCGGCCTCGGCCAGGCCCAGCTCGCAGGCGATCCCGTGCGCCAGGTGGCTGACGCGGCGGGAGTGCCCGTTCTCCACGTATCCGCCCACCTCGGTGACGCGCGAGAGCGCCCGCACCGTCTCCAGGTAGGTCCGCCGCACCTCCGCGTGGCGGCGGAAGGCCGCCTGCGAGACCAGCAGCGGAGCGGTGAACACCAGCAGGCCCGCCAGACCGGTCACCGTACAGGCCAGCGCGATGAGCACACCGCTGGAGCCGATCGCCGCGCCCATGGCGAACTGGGCCCGCAGCTCGTCGCGGACCGCCACCCCCAGGCGGGTGCGCAGGCGCTCGGCACGCAGCACCGCCGCCACCAGGGCGTCCACCAGCCAGGCGAGCATGACCAGTGCGGCCATCAGCAGGGTCGCCGTCACCGACGGGCCCGACAGGCCGAGCTGTTCGGCCAGGGGCCGGAAGGCGACCGCGAGCAGCACCGCGACGAGCACCCGGCGGGCCACGTCCTCCACCCGCGGGCCCCGGCCCACGGCGATGTGGGGCAGCTCGCCCAGGGCCACCCCCAGGGCGACCACCGCCACCACCTGCCAGGCGGAGTGGTGCAGGGGCCCGGCGCCCAGCGTCAGCAGGAACGCGTAGCTGATCGCGCCGGCCGAGGCGATGGGCGCGGCCTCCCGGTGTCCCGGCAGGGTGATCCTGGCGAGCTCACCGACCGCGATGACCAGGCAGAACGCCAGCGCCACGTACGGTTCCACGAACCCGGTCGCGGCGGTCCAGACCAGAGCCGCCAGGGCGCCGCCGCCCACCGCGGCCACCAGCACGGCGCTCACCGGGCGGGAGGTCCGCCAGATCGGCCCGCGCGGGCGCTGGTGGCTCAGCGCCCCGCCCTCCGGTCCGTGCAGCACGGGACCGGACGAGCGAGGCCCCTCCGACTGTCTCTGCGTCATCATCGGTCACGCCCGCCCGTCACTGCCTCGGCGGAGGCCCCGGAGTCCTCGGGGCCGGCGATCGCGTCCGCCACGGCGGGAACCTCCTCGGCCGCCTGGGCGGCCTCCACGGCGCGGGCGTCGGACTCGTCGGCGGCCCCGGCCCCGTAGCAGCCGCCCGGGGGCTCGGCGATGTCCGGGGTCTCCCAGCCCTCGCGCTCCACGGCGCGCACGAGCGCCTCGACCATCCTGGGGTCGAACTGGGTCCCGGCGCAGGCCCTCAGCTCGGCGATGGCGTCGTCCACCGACCACGCCTTGCGGTAGGACCTCGTGGAGGTCAGGCAGTCGAACACGTCGGCGACGCTGATGACGCGCGCGGACTCGGGGATCTCCATCCCGACCAGCCCCATGGGGTATCCGCGCCCGTCCAACCGCTCGTGGTGGTGCCGGATTCCGGCCAGGGCCTCGTCCAGGAAGCTGATCTCCCGCACGATCTCGTAGCCCCGTGTCGGGTGCAGCTTGATGGCCGCGTACTCGTCGTCGGTGAGCCTTCCGGTCTTCTGCAACACCTTGGTGGGTACTCCGAGCTTGCCGATGTCGTGCAGCATCCCGGCGTACCGGATCTTCTGCACCCGTTCGGCGGGCATACCCAGTTCCCGGGCGATCATGGCCGCGCCCTCCGCGACGCGCATGCAGTGGCCCCGGGTGTAGTAGTCCTTGGTCTCGACCGCCTGGCAGAGCGTGGCCAGGGTGGCCTCGTGCGCGCGGGTCTCGTCCAGCTGCTGGGCGAAGGTCCAGCGCGCGATGAACAAGGGCAGCAGCACCAGCAGCGGTGCGACGAGGCCGACCCCGCCCCAGACCGCGGCGATGGCCAGCCCGAGCATCTGGTACCCCATGGAGGACAGCTCCACCGCCACCAGGGGGCGCCAGTGGAACCTGCCCTTGGGGCCGCCGGGCCGCACGGCGCCCAGTGTCCACATCAGGACGGCGATGAGCACCGAGTTGACCAGCGAGTGCACCAGGACGGCGGCGACGTAGGGGAGGACGAGAGCCGGGAAGTCCTCCCTCCCCGGCTCCCCCGCGGTTCCGCCGAGCAGAAGGTAGACATGTCCGGCCGCGTAGGCCGCCAGTGCGAACTGTGCCCCGTTGAAGGCCCTCTTGACGAGGCTCTGCTTGCGGATGGAGAAGCAGGAGGCGAAACCGACCACCGCCGCCCCCACCGGCCCGACCAGGACGACCGCGGCCAGGGACACCGCCGAACTCGGGGAGATCCCCGCCTTGACGCCCGTGAGGACGAGTGTGCTGATCGACTCCGCGACCACGAAGAGGATCGCGATCAGGGCCAGCGTACGCAGATCGATACCCTCGTAGGGCCCGATGAGCATGATGGTGACAGCACTGACAACGATGATTCCGACGTAGACACGCGCGCCCCCAGGAAGAGCCCGCACCCCCGTTCACCCCCCGCCGACAACAACCGGACTGTCATGGTTTCACCGGTTCTGTTCTACCACCAGGACCATCCGGTGAAGGCGGCTGTCGCCCAAACAGTTGCCATCGCGACGTAGAGCATACCGACGAACATCGTTCTCCCCTCTCCCGAACGCAGGCGCACCGACATTTCCCCGGGCACGCCGCGTAAATTACCCCATTCGTTGGATATGGCGTCCAGTTTAACGGCCAACGACGGCCTCCTGATTACCACCAACCCGAACCACCCTCAGTTCGGACCCTCCGAACGGCGTCAAGTTCCGGAATATGGAACTACGAATTCAATTAGTGACGCCACCTGATTACTATGCGTAATCATGGCACACCGGACGCCAGACACCAAAGCTCCACGGCAATGCCGGTTGCACACTCCCCCTCCAGACGGAACCACCAGGCATGACTACAGATAGTAACTGTAGTAAACACGTCCCGGAACCCGCAGGAAAAATCATTCCGAGTCGGTCACGGGCGGGAACGCCCCGGGCGCGCCGGGCGTGTCGACAGAAGCACCGGGAGGACCGTTCGAAGGGCGCGTGACCAAAACCCCGACAGGCACAGGGGTTCCAGTACGACATCTACACAAAACCGCACAAAAGTCGCACACCACAGCACAGTCCATCAATGCGACAGAAAGACACTAATGGCATTAAAAAGTGGCGGAAGCTGGAATTCCAGCTTCCGCCACCGTGCGTTCCAGGTTACGGGGATCCCGTGGAAGTGCCCTCAGGCACGTGTGCCGGGAGTCTCCGCCCGGGCCTCACGGGCCAGCTGCTCCGTCCGCGCCTGCGACAGGCGCCCGAGCACCTTGTCCCTCAGGTCCATCGGTACCGGATCGCAGCCGCAGTGCTTGGCCACGAGCTTCTTCACCGCCTCTTCGAGCCCGTGCTCCTCCAGGCAGGGGCCGCACTCGTCCAGGTGCCGCCGGATCTGCTCGCAGTTGGGCTCCTCGAGTTCACCGTCGATGTAGGTGTAGAGCTTGTCGAGCACCTCGCTACACGGGGTGCCGCTGTGTTCTTCGTGGCCACCGCTCATTGCCGATCTCCTCGATCCGGGCCGTCCTGTCCCCGCCCACGCGCGGAGGTTCCCGAGGCGGCCGCGGCGGTCTCCGCCGCCCTCGCCGGGAGGAACCCCCGCTCCATCGCGTACTCCTCAAGAAGGGACCGGAGCTGGCGGCGCCCCCTGTGCAGCCGGGACATGACCGTCCCGATGGGGGTCGCCATGATCTCGGCGACCTCCTTGTACGCGAAGCCCTCGACGTCGGCGAGGTACACCGCGATCCGGAAGTCCTCGGGCAGCTCCTGGAGCGCCCTCTTGACGTCGGTGTCAGGGAGGTGCTCGAGCGCCTCGGCCTCAGCCGACTTCAGGCCCGCCGCGGTGTGCGACGCGGCCTGCGCCAACTGCCAGTCCTCGACGTCCTCGCTCCCCGCCTGCTTGGGCTCGCGCTGCTTCTTGCGATAGGAGTTGATGAAGGTGTTGGTGAGGATGCGGTAGAGCCACGCCTTGAGGTTCGTTCCCTGTTTGAACTGGTGGAACGAACCGAACGCCTTGGCGAAGGTCTCCTGGACGAGGTCCTCCGCGTCCGCGGGGTTACGGGTCATCCGCAGCGCCGCGGAGTAGAGCTGGTCGAGGTAGGGAAGCACGTCCCTCTCGAAGCGCTCGTCCCGTTCCTCGGCTGTCTCCTGCTCCTGGCCCTGTTCCAAGCCCGTCGGCCTCCTCGCGCTGGTCCCAGCTGGGGCATCCATACCCCAACGATACGGTCCCGTGGCACGGACCCGCGCATCGGCGCCGCGTGGCGCCGACACCGCTTCCTCGTGCGCAAGGCACGCCCCGGCAGTCGGCATGGTCTGACGACCCTCCCCAGATACTCGCGTGTCACGCGCCCGGATGTCCTTCGCCTGCGGGGCGCGATGTCGGTGACAACAACGCTCTCCACGAGCTGATTCCGCGCCGGGCGCCAGCGGGGACCTCCCGCCGCCCGCGACTTCGTCGTTTGGCTCCGTCATCGGTGGTGAGGCATGGCAGAGTGCGGGTAGGACCACTTGAAGGATGGGAGAGGAGTGCACGTGCGACCGTCCTCAACCCCGGCCTCCGACCGCCCCCGGTCTCCGACGGCCCAGTTCGCCACCCCCGACCGGCTGTCGGACTACTGGCGCTTCTACTGGGCGGTCGCCGAGGCCCAGATCGCCCGGTGGCTCCCGGAGGCCCCCTCCCGCCTGCTCGACGTGTCCAGCCCCGACTACCAGGGCACCCCGCGCGCGGTGGCCGCCGGGCACGACGTGGTCACGCTGCTGCCCTCCGCGGACATGGCGGTACGCCGCCCGCTGACCCTGGTGAACGGCCGCGCGATGGTGCCCGCGCCCGCGCCGCGCGGCCGGCTGCGCCACGTGGTGGGCGACTCCGCGTTCCTGCGCAACTTCGCCTCCGGGGCCTTCGACGGGGTCATCGCCGACAACCGGATCCTGTCCCGGCACCTGGCCACCGAGGCGGCCCTGGCCGAGGTCGCCCGTGTGCTGCGCCCCGGCGGCAGGACGCTGTTGTGCGTGGACTCGGTGGTGCTGGGGATGGCCCTGCTGGCAGAGCAGGACTGCTGGCCCGAGCTGAGCCACGCGCCCACCGCGGACGTGCTCCTGGTGCCCTGGCCGGACGGTTCCATCACGCGGTGCTTCACGGCCGAGCAGCTCACCGACACGCTCACCGACGCCGGTCTGGAACTGGAGTGGGTCAAGCCGCGCACGGTGCTGTCCGCCTCCACCGTGGAGATGGTGCTGGCGCGCGATCCGAGGGCGATGGGGCACCTGGTGGAGATGGAACTGCGCGCCACCGAGTCCGACGACTACGTGGGGGTGCACCTGGTGGCGAGCGCGAGGAAGCCCCGCTAGCGCGCCGCCCGCGGGGCATGAGCGGGCGTGCCCGGGAGCCGGAGAGGCTCCCGGGCACGCCTGGGTCACTCCGCGAGGGGGAGGTAGACGCGGTTGCCGTGCTCGGCGAACTCCGCGGACTTGTCGGCCATGCCCTTCTCGATGGCGGCGACCGTCTCCAGACCGTTCTCCTCGGCGTACCTGCGCACGTCCTGGGTGATCTTCATGGAGCAGAACTTCGGCCCGCACATGGAGCAGAAGTGCGCGGTCTTGGCCGGCTCGGCGGGCAGGGTCTCGTCGTGGAAGGACTGAGCGGTGTCGGGATCCAGCGCCAGGTGGAACTGGTCCTGCCAGCGGAACTCGAACCGCGCCTTGGACAGCTCGTCGTCCCACTTCTGCGCCCTGGGGTGGCCCTTGGCCAGGTCGGCGGCGTGCGCGGCGAGCTTGTAGGTGATCACACCGGTCTTGACGTCGTCCCGGTTGGGCAGGCCCAGGTGCTCCTTGGGCGTGACGTAGCACAGCATCGCCGTGCCGTGCCAGCCGATCTGGGCGGCGCCGATCGCCGAGGTGATGTGGTCGTAGCCGGGCGCGACGTCGGTGGCCAGGGGGCCGAGCGTGTAGAACGGGGCCTCCCCGCACAGCTCCTCCTCCAGGCGCACGTTCTCCGCGACCTTGTGCATCGGCACGTGCCCGGGCCCCTCGATCATCACCTGCACGTCGTGCGCGCGGGCGATGTGGGTGAGCTCGCCGAGGGTGCGCAGTTCGGCGAACTGGGCCTCGTCGTTGGCGTCGGCGATCGAGCCCGGACGCAGCCCGTCCCCCAGGGAGAAGGTGACGTCGTACTCCCGGAGGATCTCGCACAGTTCCTCGTAGTGGGTGTACAGGAAGCTCTCCTTGTGGTGGGCCAGGCACCAGGCCGCCATGATGGAGCCGCCGCGCGAGACGATGCCGGTGACCCTGCGGGCGGTGAGCGGCACGTAGCGCAGCAGCACACCCGCGTGCACGGTCATGTAGTCCACGCCCTGCTCGCACTGCTCGATGACGGTGTCCCGGTAGACCTCCCAGCTCAGCGCGGCCGGGTCGCCGTCGACCTTCTCCAGCGCCTGGTAGATGGGCACGGTGCCGATCGGGACGGGCGAGTTGCGCAGGATGCGCTCGCGGGTCTCGTGGATGCGCCTGCCGGTGGACAGGTCCATGACGGTGTCGGCGCCCCAGCGGGTGGCCCACACCATCTTCTCCACCTCCTCGGGGACGGAGGAGGTGACGGCGGAGTTGCCGATGTTGGCGTTGATCTTGACCAGGAAGTTCTTGCCGATGATCATCGGCTCGGACTCGGGGTGGCACCGGTTGGCGGGGATGACCGCCCGGCCGATGGCCACCTCCTGGCGGACGAACTCGGGGTCCATGCCCTCGCGGGCGGCGGCGAAGCGCATCTCCGGGGTGATGGTCCCGGCCTTGGCGTGGGCCAGCTGGGTGGTCGCGCCGCCGGCCGGGGTGCGCTCGGCGGCCCACTCCCGCCGGGTCGGGGGAAGGCCCCGGTGGACGTCGACGCGCGCGGTGTCGTCGGTGTAGGGGCCGGAGGTGTCGTACAGGTCGAAGTGGCTGCCGTTGCTGAGTTCCACCCGGCGCTGCGGGACGCGGAGCGTGTGTCCCTCGGGGGTGTCGATCTCCCGGTAGACCTTGGTCGATCCCGTGATGGGACCGGTGGTCACCCGGTGCTCGCCGGTGGAACCGGTGTCGCGGCCGTCGAGAGCCGTCATGGCATGCCTCCCTACGTCGGAATTACCCGAACAGGTTCTGCGGTCGGCGACACCGTTGAGCCGCCCTCTCAGCCCGCCATGGCGCGAGCTCCCGCGTTGCGTATGAAGATGTGCGGAACACGTGGGACGTGTCCCGGGCCGCGGGACCGGTCCGCCGGTCCCGCCGTGGCTCCGGACACCATACCGGGGTCCGCCCCGGGCCCGTCTACCGTCCCCTGGGTCAGAAAAGTGTCTCCGCCCCGCCACCCCCGGTGGCGGGGACGGGTTCGAGCAGGTCGGGGCGGTTGTTCTTGATGCTGTTGACGTCGGTGGAGACCTCGTCGACCCCGAACCGGTCGGCCGGGGTGTCCTCCAGCAGGTGCGCCAGGTCGTCGGCTCCGGTCTCCGGGTCCAGCCAGGCCGCCCAGTCCTCGGGGGGCACGACGACGGGCATGCGCTCGTGGATGTGGGCGAGCTCGGGAGCGGCGGCGGTGGTGATGACGGCGCAGCTCCACACCCACGCGGCGGGGTCGTCCTCGGCCACCTCCGGGTCGCGCCAGCGCTCGAAGATCCCCGCCATGGCCAGCGGCCGGCCGTCGGGGTAGTGGATGGAGTAGGGCTTCTTGTCCGCCTTGGACTTGCGCTTCTTGTGGTGGGGGTCGGTGACGGGCGAGGTGCTCGCCTGGACCGACCCGTCCCTGCCGACCAGCTGCCACTCGTAGTAGGCGTCGGCGGGGAGCAGGCAGCGGCGGCGCCGGAAGGCCGTGCGGAAGGCGGGCTTGTCGGCGACGGTCTCGCTGCGCGCGTTGATCATCCGGTAGCCGATGTTGCGGTCCTTGGCCCAGGAGGGGATCAGGCCCCAGCGCATGGTGTGCAGGGAGCGCGGCCCGGGCGGCCCCTGGTCCCCGGCCCGGGGCGGCGGGCCGAGCACCGCGTACACGGGCCTGCCGGGCGAGATGTTGTAGTCCGGCGCCAGCTCCTCCAGCGGGGGCCACGCCCGGGGGTCGGCCTCCTCGGGCAGGGCCTGCTCCGGCAGGCCGAAGGCGAGCTGCAGCTGGTGCACGTTCCGGGACTGGGCATAACGACCGCACATGTGTTTGATCCTACGACGTGGCCGGCCCGTCCTCCCCCGGAACACCCGTGTTCCCCGGCTCCACACGCCCCTCCTCCTTCTCGGCCGCGTTCCGGGCGCGCCAGGCCCGGACCACACCGGCCAGCACGGCCAGGGCCCCCAGGGGAGCCAGGGTCCACGGCGCCCAGGAGCCCAGGGAGAGCAGCAGTACCGAGCGGACGCGGGCCTGCTCGGCGTAGGCCGAGACCTGGTGGTCCACCATGGCCAGCTCGGCGTACAGCAGGGGCGCCTCGCCGGAGTCGTTCCGCGGACGCAGGGTCTCCGAGCGCGTCTCGTGCGCGTTGACGACGGTCCCGCTGACCGGCTCCACCCAGAACGTGCGGCGGACCTCGAGCCAGCGGGTGGCGGTGACCGTACCAGCGGCCCCCGGACGGAACAGGTCGGCGGGTACCGGGCGCGCGGAGTCGGGCACCTGGGTGGCCCCGATCGTCTGCTCGTACCGGCGGACCGGCACGCCGGCCACCTCCTCCTCCGCCCGGAACTCCACCGAGGGCGCCGCGCGCACCTCGGCGTCGTAGAACGGGTGGTCGCCCTCCTCGGCGCCGGGCGGCCAGAAGAACACGAGCCCCGCCTGCCGGACCGCGCGGTCGCCGTCGACGTGCTCGCCGCAGCAGTTGACCGCCCGGCCGGTCTCCCGGTCGACGATGACCCGCCGGCTCCAGTGGTCGATCATCCGGTCGGGCACCGCGGTGTCCACGGACACCTCCCACGCCGACCAGTCGCCGCCGTGCGCCGAGGCGTCCACCCGGGTGGTCCGTGTGAGCTCGGGGGCCTCCACCCACGACCACGTGGAGGTGTCCAGGTACCAGGCGCCCCCGTCGTCGACCATGCGGACGTCGAACTCGGCCTCGGCGGGCAGCAGGGCCACCCGGTCGTGCACGTACAGGGGCAGGAGGGCGGCCAGGGTGAGCAGGAACGCGCCCACGGCCACCAGGACGGTGCCCGGGGAGGGGGCGGCGCCCGGTCCCGTTCCGCCGGGGCCGCTCCGGTGGCGGGTCGCTTCGTCGGCCTCCAGCACGCTCATGTCCGGGCCTCCTCGGGGTCGCTCTCACGCAGGTCGTCCCCGCCCCGGGACGGCTCCCCGCCGCCGGAGCGGACTCCCGCGTCGCCGTCGGAGGCGCCGTCGGCCGCGTGCGCCGCGGCCGTGCCGCCGGACCCGTCTTCGGCGCGCACCCTGACGGCTTCACCGTTCGCGTCGGCCACGGACGGCACGGCGGTCCCGGACGACACCACGGTCCCGGACGGCGCGTGCGTACCCGGGGCGGCGAGGTCCCGGGCACGGACCGAGGGCGGGTCGGCGTCGGCGGGTTCACCGTCGCCCCGCTGCCCCAGCGCCAGGACGAGCCGGGCCAGCGCGGGCAGGCACAGCAGTTGCGGGACCCAGCCGCGCAGCGCCGAACCGAACACCTCGGTGACGTCGTGGAAGGGCATGTACAGCGCCAGGTGGGTGCCCACGGCCATGGCCAGCCCGGCCAGCCCGAGCGACGCCACCACCGGCCACGGACCCGCCAGGTGGGGCAGCAACCGTCCGCCCATGGACGGCCGCCCCGGCTTGGCGTGCCGCAGCCCCCGGGGAGCCTGCCGGCCCAGCCACCACATGCACAGCAGGATCAGCCCGACCAGGGCCGCACCGACGGCGCCGGCCACCCACACCCCGTAGGCGAGCCCGAGCGGCAGCACCGCACGCCGCCCCATCCACCCGGCCCCGGCGCCGGGCAGGGCGCGCGAGCCGCGCTGCGCGAAGGTCCGCGGCGGCGCTCCCCCGGGCAGCAGGCGCCTCGGCCACAGGGCCAGCACCACCAGCAGCACCGCCATCCCCGCGCCCACGGCGAGGGCCCGGTGGTAGGCGGTGTCGGGGGCGTAGGTGAGGGTGACGGTGCCCGCGCTGCCCTCGGGGAGCACCCAGGCCTGCTTCCACCCCTCCAGGCGGACCGGCTCCAGCGGCCCGTCGGCCCCCTCCAGGCGGGCATCCCAGCCCTCGTTGAAGTTCTCGTTGACCACGAGCAGGCTGTCCTCGTCGACGTCCACGTCGAAGCGGCGCTCGCCCGGCCCCCACTCGTGCAGGGCCTCCACCCCGGCCATGGTGACCTCGGGCCGGTCCGCGACCGGGTCGGTGCTCTCCACCAGGGCCGAGCGCACCTCGTAGCGGTTGCCGGGGTCGACCACGATCCGGTTCCCGCCCTCTGCCAGGTCCAGGTCGGTGCAGCTCTCGTAGCGCAGCGGACGGCCGGTGAGCTGGTCGGCGAGGGTGCCCCCGCTGATGCGTGTCTCCACCCGCCGGCCGTTGACCCGCAGGGTGGGGCCGAGCCCGCAGGGCGTGGAGGCCTCGCCCTCGGGCAGCGGGTCCACCGGGTCCACCCCGGGCAGGGTGATGGTGCCGATCTCCAGGGACTGGCCCTCGGGACGCTCGAAGGTCACCCGCAGCGACCGCGCGGTGAACTCGGCGAAGTCCACCCGGCCGCTGCCGTCCAGCCACCCCTCGCGGACGGTGTCCCCGCCCTCGACGGTGACCCGGATCGGCCTCAGCACGCTGTCCGCGCGGGGGAAGTCGACCTCCAGGTGGTCGATCGCGGTGGGTGCGCCCAGCTCGATGTCGAGCCAGGGGTTCTTCTCCTCCGGGTCCGGGTACCAGACGGTGCTCTCGTCGTCGTCCAGCGCACCGCGGCCCATGGCGGCGGGATGCTGCACGGCGGCGGAGGAGGAGGTCACGTGCGGAGGGGGTCCGGCACGGTTGGCGGCGTTCTCCGCCTCGCGCGGGTCGGTGAGCACGACCTCGCCCGAGACCGTGTGCGGCGCGGCGGCCGCGTCCGCGGACAGTTCGAACGTGCGGTCCAGGCGGCGCGCGTCCTCGCCCTGCACCTGGAGGCGGGGGTTGCACACCCACACGTGGGAGCCCTCCATGCAGCCGGGCGCGGTGCCGGTGGAGCCGGTGAAGAGCAGGGTTCCGGTGTCGGCCGGACCGGGCACCCGCAGCGTCCGGGCCGGCTCCAGGCCGGGCACGGAGATCGAGGAGACGCCCACCCGGGTGCCGAAGCGGTACTCCGGCTCCCAGGCGAGCTCGTCCACACGCACACGCAGCGTGGTGGTCGTCCCCGGCGGAGCCACCAGCTCCTGGGGCTCTCCGGTCTCGGCGACGGGCACCTGCGCCTCACCGTCGTCGGTGATGAGGGTGACCCGGGAGGGCGGCGGGTCGTCGGCCATCTGCTCGAAGGCGACGCTGAGCCCGGTCAGGTCCTGCGGTTCGGTGAACTCGACCTCGATCCACTCGCCCAGGGCACCGGTGAAGGCGCTGGACCGCCAAGAGGTGGCGAGGTCGTCGTCCAGCGCGGCGTACGGGGCGTGCCCGGGGTCGCGGTCGGTGGCGCGCGCTCCCGCCCCGCTCTCGGAGGAGGAGGCGCGCACCGAGGCGATCCCGATGTCCTCGGCGTGGGCGAGGTAGTCCCGCCACGCCGGGTCGAGGATGTCGGGGGCGGGGACGTCGCGTTCGAACTCCTCGTCCTCCGTGAGGGTGGCCGACACGTTGCGGCGCACGTCGGGGTAGACGACCTCGCGGCGGCGCGCCGTGTCGGTGACGACCGTGTCCCCGGCGGCCACCCGCGCGGCTCCGGGGTCGTCGCCGAGCAGGATCGGGCGGTCGTCGTCGACCAGTCCCTGTTCGGCCAGGTGGAGTACGGACTCGGGGCCGCCGGTGACCCGCAGCACCTCGTCGGCGGGCACGGTGCCGACGGTGGGCGCGGCGTCCTCCACCTCGTAGATCGTCAGGCTCCGGTAGGGCTGGTCGAACCACTGTGAGGCGGACTCGTGGTCCAGGGAGCCGATGAACGGGCCGAACTCGGCCGCGCGGGTGATCCCCGGCGAGTCCTGCAGGGCGTGGTGGACACGGGCGGGCCAGCCGCCGTTGTTGCCGACACGCTGGAGGTCGTTGCGCACGATGAGGTGGGTGACGCCCATGCGGGCGAAGGTGGCGGTGAGCCCGGCCGAGCCGCGCCCGGAGGAGACGCGCTGGTCGATCTCGTGGGTGATGCGGGAGACGCCCGCCGAACCCCACGGGACGATCTGGTGGTTGGTCCAGGCGCCCTCCAGCAGCGGCTGCATGGGCTCGTCCATGGGGCGGCCCCACTCGTACTCGCCGCGCGCCGAGCCTGGCAGGGCCATGGTCATGCCGCGCTCCTCGGAGCGCTCCTCCAGCCAGTCGGTGGCCTCGTACCAGTAGTCGGGGATCTCCATGTACGCGCCCGCGGGGGCGATCCCGACGGTGCCGATGGGCACGAGGGTGACCAGGAAGACGGCGGAGGTACCGCCCGCGACGGCGCGGCGTACCCTGCCGGGCACCGGCGTGCCGTACCGGTCCGCCCGGTCCCGGGCCACCACCACGGGCAGGTGGGCCAGGCCCAGGACCAGGGGCAGGCGCACGAGCGCGTCGAACTTGTGCACGTTGCGGAACGGGGACAGCGCGCCGTCGAACAGCTCCTGCACCGTCCCCGCGAAGGGGCCGGTGAGGTCGCCGGTGAAGCCCGCGGCGATGATCGCGGTACCGGTGAGCAGGCTCGCGGTGAGGAAGAGCCGTTCGGGGGTGCGCCGGTTGATGAGCCCGGCCAGGCCGAGCCCGGCGACCAGGGCGGTCATCGCGATCAGCCAGGGCGCGAGGGACAGCTCCGCGCCCGAGGGCAGGGCGGTGTTGCCCTGGTCGGGGAGGAAGCCCATCCAGTTGGAGGTGCCGCGCAGCGTGTTGAGCAGCGAGGTGACGCCGGTGGTGACGGCGGCGTGCTCGGTGTAGGGCATGAACGAGAACACGTACCGCGACATGACGAGCAGCGGCACGACGTACCAGAACGAGGCCAGGACCAGGGCGGCCGCCCACCAGGCGGTGAGCCGCCACTTGCGGGGGCCGTTCCGCCGGGTGAGCAGGTACAGGCCGGGAACGACCAGCACCGCCAGTTCGGAGGCGGCGTTGGTGCCGCCGCACAGCAGGAAGGCCAGCCCCGAGAGCAGGGCCATGCGGGCCGGGGAGTACCCGCGCCTGGTGCCGAGCACGAGCGGCAGCAGGATCCACGGCATGAGCAGCATGGGCTGCAGCTCGGCGGAGTTGTACGACAGCAGCGTCAGCACGCGCGGGGCGAGGGCGTAGGCGACCCCGGCCAGGATGCGGGTGTTGACCGTGCCGATGCCCAGCGCCTCGGCGACCTTGTACACACCGGTGAACGCGGCGGTGAGCAGGACGGCCATCCACAGGCGCTGGATGAGCCAGTCGGGCATGCCGAGCAGGTCGAACAGCAGGTGGAAGGGGCCGTTGGGGAAGAAGTACCCGAAGGCCTGGTTCTGGATCTGGCCGAAGTAGGAGGCGTCCCACATGTGCAGGGCGCGTTCCAGGAACCCCAGGGGGTTGGCCGTCAGGTCGAGCTTGGTGTCGCTGACGATCCTGCCGGGGTCGATGCTGGCCGCCAGGGCGCCCAGGAGCAGGCACACCGTGACGAGCTTCAGCCGCGTGAGCAGCCGCTCGTCCACCCTCCCGGCGGAGGCCGGGGTCGGGGAGGACGGTGTACTGGAATCCTCCGGTTCGCGCCTGGCGGTGGATTCCGTCGAAGTCACCTTGCCGCTTTCCTGCCTGCCGCCGTTCGCGGAACGCCTGTGGTGCCCGGGTCCTCCGGGGTGCCGGGGGTGTCGGGGGCCGTGCCGCCGGGGAGTCCGAGCTCCCGGGCGACGATCCGGGTCATCCGCGCGCCGCTGGCCTCCCAGGTGAACCGGGACGCCCAGGCGCGGCAGGCGCGCCGGACCTCTTCGGCCCGCCCGGGGTCGGAGAGCTCCTTGAGGGCGCGGTCGACCACGTCGGCGAGGTCCTCGCCCTCGCGCACCAGCCACCCGGTCTCACCGTCGCGGACCGAATCGCGAAGTCCGTCCACATCGTAGGCCACGGTGGGCACGCCGAGGCGGGCCGCCTCGATGACGGTCAGCCCCCAGCCCTCGAACTCCGAGGCGGTGACGTGGAGGTGGCAGGAGGACAGGACGCCGTTCTTGTCCTCCTCCGGCAGGAAGCCGTGCAGGACGACGCGGTCGCCGGTTCCGTCGCGCTCGATCCGCTCGGCCAGCGGGGCGCCCTCGGGGCCGCGGCCGATGATGTGCACCCTCAGGCCGGGGTGGGCCTCGCGGAGCCGGCGGGCGAGGTCGACGACCCGGGAGACGCGCTTTTGGACCACCAGGCGGCCCAGGCTCACCACCGCCGGGAAGGGGTGCGCCGGGGACTCGGAGGCACCGTCGAGGGGCCCGGCCCCGGGGAGCCCGCCGTTGTGGACGATCTCGATGGGCGCGCGCCAGCCGAGCTTGTCGCGCATGGCCCTTCGGGAGGACTCCGAGACGGTGACGGTGGTGCAGCGGCGGTAGACGCGCGAGGCGACGGCGGACTCGACGAACCGGCCCAGCCAGGCCAGCGGCGGCGAGAAGTAGGCGTTGAACTGCAGGTCGTGGACGTGGTGGACGATGCTGACCACCCGGGTGCCGCGGCGCAGCACGAGCCGGGACAGGAAGGGGATGCCGTTCATGCAGTCGAAGGCGAGCTGGTACTCGCGGCGCCACAGGGCCAGCCACGCCATGACGCGCGGATAGACGGTGAACCTGCCGCCCATGCGGCGGATGACGATGCCGTCCCGGGTCTCCACGCGGGCCTGGTGGGGCTCGCGGCTGGTGAGGAAGGTGACGATGGCGCCGCGTTCGGCCAGATGGCGGCTGATCCGCCAGGCGTACTCCTCGGCTCCCCCCGCGGCGGACTGCCAGGGGTCGCGCCAGTTGATCATGACCAGGCGGACGCCGTCCAGGCGCGGTCCGAGGTCGGCGCGGTCCTTCGGGCCGGTGCGAACGCCCGCGTCGGCCCCCGGCGCCGGGGAGGGGGCGACCGCCGCGACCGCGGACAGGTCGGGTTCCGCGTCCGGGCGGGCCCGGTGGACCTTCTGGAAGACCACACGCTCTCCTTCCGCGCGGTGTCCGGCCGAACGCGGGCACGGACACCCTCGGCTTCGTGGCGGACACGGACGGCGACGTTCCGGGGGAAGGGCAGAGCGCACGCCGAACAGGCCCGTGGGCCGGACGTCAGTGGTGGTGCGCGGCCCGGGAACGGGCGCCCGGGGCCGCGGGGGTCGCGGGGTGGGACGCCCCGCCGGGGGGACGGGACGTCCGCGGCCTCCGCCGTACGGAAGACCTAGCGGTCGCCGTAGTTGTAGAGGGTTTCGTTCACCGGTTCCGCGGTGGCGGTCGACTCCGTGGCGAGACTGGTGGCCACGAAGGTGGCGCCTCCCGCCAGTGCCGCGCCGATGACGCAGGCGGCGATTACCTTGATCACTTGGGGATCTCCTTCCGCGCGCCCGATCCCGCGCTGGGTCCGGAGCGCTGGAAAACGAGACTAGAACCTGATCTAGCCACAGACCAGATGATTGCCCCAACTGTAACTAACCCCCCGGTAACTTCCAACCCCGGAATGACAGCTTTATCGGGGCTTACATGCTGTTCGTGCACCCGCAGAAGAACCATGTCCGGCCCCTCCACCACCACGGACAGACCCTCCACCCCTGACCAGAACCGGTTATCGACCGGCGCGGAGACCACCACGTGGCGCACACCCAGGGCGCCCAGCGTCCCGGCCTCCAGCCGCTCCGGCATGCCGGTACGGGGATCCGGTTCGAGCACGCGGGCGACCCGGCGGGCCCGGGCGTCCTCGCCGGACACCACGACGGAGCCGCCGTCCGGGGTGCCGACCACCAGGTCGTCGTTCCACAGGGTGCGCCGGTCGAAGAGCTTGGTCGCCGGATCGAGCACGACCACGGGCCGCCCGGACCAGTCCGGGCCGCGGTAGGCGCTCCAGGGCAGCACCAGCACCGCGCCGGGCCGGTCGTCGGCGGCCACCGCCGCCTGCGCCGCCCGCCACTCCTCGGGATAGTGCACCGGGGTCAGCCGTCCGCCCGCGCCCCACAGCAGCCCCGGGAGGACCGCCACCGGCAGGAGCAGCGCGAACACCGCGAGCCCCACCCGCCCCAGCGATCCGATGCCGCCCCGGCCCTTCCCCAAGGCCCTGTGCCCCTCACCGGACCCGTCCGACGCCTCGGCCCCCCGCAGGGACCGGCCCCCGGCCAGCCACCGGACGCAGGCCCCCAGCCCCAGGGCCTGCACCAGCGCCAGCGGCGCCACGTACAACTGGCCGTCGCGCAGCGGCCCGAACCCCGGCCAGAGGCCGATCAGCCAGGTCAGCAGCTCGCGCCCCGGCCCGGTGGCGCCCAGCAGCGCGAGCGCGAACCCCAGGAGGGCGGCCGCCGACAGGCCGGTACCGAACCCCGGGCGCTCCCGGCGCAGCCACCACACCCAGCCCGCCAGCGCCACCAGGCACAGCAGGAGCCGCACCGAGGCCGTCACCGGCTCGCCGTAGCCCGCCGGGACCGCACCGGAGTTCCACACCCCGCCCAGGAGCAGCAGGGAGCCGACCACCCCGAACGGGGTGTCCGAGCGGGCCGCGAACGCCTCCACCCCCGCCGGGTCGGTGTCCGCGCCACTGGACAGGGACGGCAGCAGCCACGGGAGGGAGGCCGTCACCAGGGCCAGCGCGAACAGGCCCGCCCGCCCCCACCAGCGCACGCCCCGGTCGGCCTCCCCCGCCGTGCCCGCGCGGTTCCCACCGGCGCCGTCGGTCCTCAGCGCGACGGGACCGGCGGTGAGCGCGGTCAGCACCACCGACGAGAACCCGCCCACGGCGGCCGGGACGAGCGCGCGCACCAGACCCGCGAACCCCGCCACCGGGCGGGCCGTGGCCAAGCGGGCGGCGGCCCCCACCGCCCACGGCAGACCCGCGTAGCCCAGCAGCACCGCCCACTGCCCCAGCAGCAGGCGCTCGGCCACGAACGGGTTCCACACATAGGCCAGCCCGGCGGCGACCGGCGCCAGCACCGCCCCGAGCGAACCCGCGGCCGGCCCTCCGGCCGCCCCGCCGCGGTACACCGCCCGCGAGGCCAGGCGCGCGGCACCGGCCCCGCCCACGGCGAACACCGCCGACAGCGCGAGCGACTGCACGAGGTCCCCGGGCAGGACGAGGGACAGCACCGCCACCACGGCGTCGCTGGGGATCGCCCGGGGGAACCCGTCCGCGCCCCTCAGCACCGTGCCGAGCGACGGGTCCGGCACGAACACCATGTCGTAGCGGAGCACGTACCCCGGCCCCAGCGCCGGGCCGAGCGCCAGCACCCCGGCCACCAGCCCCACCGCCCACGGCAGCAGCCGGGCCGTCCACCGGCCCGCGGCGCCGCTCCAGGCCCCGTCCCCGTGTACGGAGGCCATCAGCTCTCCGAGAGCAGGACGCTGCCGGAGTAGCCGCCCTCCACGTAGTCGCGGTAGGAGCGGACCACGATCTCGTAGGAGCCGGACAGCGTCGCCGACCAGTGCGGCTCCTCCCCGACCGACCCCAGCGTGCGCCATCCCCGCCCCTCCTCGGGGCCGTGCCCGTCACGCGGTTCGCAGCTCACGTCCGGCCCCGGAGTGCTGGGCGCGGGAGGCGGGGGGCCCGGCTCGGGGGCCGGTTCGGGATCCGGACGGGGGCCGGGCGTGGGATCCGGTTCGGTCCGGGGAGGCTCACCGTCCCCCGCGGACGGACCTGCCCCGTCCCCGTCGGTCGGTTCACCCGTCGGGGGCTCGCTGTCCGCCGTGTCCGCGGGTACGCGCCTGTCATCGGCCACCGAGCACTCCAGGACGCGCGCCCACACCTCGTAGTGGGAGGCCTCCTCCACCTCCTCCCACTCCACGGTGGCCCCGCCGTCGGCGACCCGCACCCAGGACGGCGCCGGCGGCGGGTCGTCGTCCCACACCAGCTGGAGGGGCTCGGACTCCGCTCCCTCGTCCCGGCCCTTGTACGGACGCACCACGAACTCGTACCGGGCACCGCTGAACAGCGCCTCCACCAGCACGGACCGGCTGTCGCCGTCGCTCTCCACGCCCACGGGCAGCACGGAGGGCCCGTCCGGGTCGGGCGAGACCCGGCGCTGCGCCACCCGGTAGTCGGTCGCCCCCGGCACGGCCTCCCAGCTGAGCAGCAGACCCTCGTCGGACTCCTCCGCGACCGGCTCGGGAGCGGCCTGCGGCCCGACCGGAGGGTCCGGCAGCGGGCGCGGGTAGGCCCGGCCGACCCCCAGGGGATCGGCGAGCACGTCGGCGAAGGCCGCGGCGATCCTCACCTCGCCGCGCGTGTTCGGATGCACCTCGTCCCAGTTGTCACGGGAGGGGACGTACCCGTCGGCGACCCTGGCGACCACCACGGGCGAGTCGTTGGCGGTGAGCTGCCCGGCGAGGTCGACCACGCCCATGTTGAACCGGTCGATCTCGGCGTTGATCCGGCCGTCGTCCCCGGTGCCCTCCACCGGAGGCAGCTCCCCGAGGACGAACCGGGTGTCCCCCCGCACGACGCGCACCGTGGACACCGCCTCGCCGATGCCCTCCAGCGCCCGGTCGGCGCCGTCCCCGGACAGGATGTCCTCGGTCCCGGCCAGGAGCAGCAGGTAGTGCGGGTCGTGCTCGGCCGCCACCCGCGCGACGTCGGAGGCCAGCTCCCCGGAGGAGGCGCCCCAGAGGGCGGCGTGGTCGGTGTCGAAGTCGGGGTCGGCGTAGTCCTGGTTGCCCAGCTCCCCCTCGTCCAGCCCGTACATGCCGTCGTAGGGACCGACGAAGTCGGCCTCCACCCCCGTCTCACGCAGGTGCGACCACAGGTGGTAGCGCCAGGTGTAGTCGCCGCTGCTGCCCTGGGTCAGGGAGTCGCCGACGACCATGACGCGCAGTTCGCCCGCGGGCGGTCCGGGAACGGTGACGGGCCCGTCGGCGCGGTCACCGCCCGCGCCGCCGATCCCGCCCGAGCCGCTCTGGATGAGCAGGAGGGTCGCGGCCATGGCCGCGAGCATGACGCCGAGCAGCCCGAGGGGCCCGGGTTCGAAGCGCGCGGAGCGGTGGCGCCACGGGACGAGGCCGCGCCAGGACAGGTCCCGCGGGTCGGGTGCCCACCGCTTCCAGCGCAGCCGGAGCGATCGGACGGCCGTCCCCCGCGGGTGCTCCCCCTCGGGCCCCGGGGCCTCGGTGGTCTCGGAGGACTCGGAGGGTTCTGGAGGTTCCGGGGTCTCGGAGGGCTCGGGAGGCTCCGGGGTCCCGGAGGACTCGGAGGGGCGGGCCGTGCGCGGCTCGCCGGTCCCCTCTCCCGGAGGGTTCGGGGCTTTCTCGTCGGGCTCACGCGGGTCCTGCACCGTGCCCATCCCTCACCGTCGGACCGTGTTTTCCGGAACAGGTTCTATCCCAGCTCCAGCACCCCTGCTGACCATGGCACCGACCAAGCAAGGGCAGGGGCTCGTCAGACCAGACTAGAACTGGTTATATGGAGGCCGTCAACCTTCCGCCGGCCCCCGGCCGAACAGACCGCCGACAACGACGTTAGCGGCTGCTCCCCCCGTCTCGGCGGCCCGGTGCGCAACCGGTCGCGACCGTCCACAAGAAAGCAGGCCCGCCCCGTGATCGGACTCCTGGTCGCCCTGCTGTCCGCCGTGGTCTACACCGTCGGCCTGACCGTGGAACAGCGCGCACTGCACGGATCGGAGCCGATCTCGGTCAACCGGCCCCTCCACCTGGCACGGGTGCTGCTCACCAACCCCCGCTGGGTGTCCGGCTGCGCCTTCGCCGCCCTGGGCAGCGTCGGCCTGATCGTCTCGCTCGGCCTGGCCCCGGTGTCGGTGGCCCAGCCCGCCTTCGCCGCCGGAGTGGCCTGCGGCATCCTCGTCATCACCCTCGTACTGGGCGAGCGCCTCACACGGGGCGAGTACGTGGCGCTCGGCGTCATGCCGGTCGCTCTCGGCCTGCTCAGCCTGTCCACCGCCGACGGCGCCGAGACCGGGACCACCGCCCACATCCCGCTGCTGGTCCTCGTCAGCCTCGCCACCGTGGCGGCCTGCCTGGCCGTCGTGGGCCTGGCCGGGGGCCGGGGGCGGTACATGTCGGCCGCCGCGATGGGCATCGCCGCCGGTTTCGCCCAGGGCAGCGCGGGCCTCCAGGGCAAGGGGCTGGGCGGCCTGCTGGCCGACCACGGCCTGTGGAACGCCGTCGTCCCCGCGCTGCTGTCCCCCCACCCCTACCTGTACGCGGTCGGCTGGGCGGTGGGCATCGTCCTCTTCCAGACCTCGATGCAGCGCTCCCGAGCCTCCATCACCGCACCGGTGGCCAACGTCGCGGGCAACGTGTTCATGGTCGTCATGGGCACGCTCCTGTTCGGCGAACGGCTCCCCGACGACCCGGCCACGCTGGGCCTGCGGATCGGCGGGTTCGCCCTGACCCTCGTGGTGGTCGTCCTGGTCCGCGGCAACGTGGCCCGGGCCGAGGCCGACACCAGCCGCAGGCGCGCGCAGGGCGCGGGTCCCGCCCCCGCGGGCACCCGCGCCGAAGGGTCCTGAAGGCCCCGCTCAGGCGGCCACCGACACGGCCTGGCGCAGGCCGGGGGCGGCGACGTCGGCCCAGGCGCGCACGACGCTGTCGGGCGCGTCGGTCTCCTCCTCGGCCAGGATCAGGCCGGGCTCGGCCACCCAGGCGCCCAGGTCGGCCAGGAGGATGCGCAGGTCCTCCTCGATACCGCGGCTGTTGCGCAGGTCCTCCACCACGGCCAGCGGCACCGCGACCGTGTGCCCCAGCCCCAGCTCGGGCAGGCGGTCGAGGAAGACCTTGAGCAGGCCGGTGTAGGTGCCGTGCACCTGCGGGGAGGCGACGAGCAGGACGTCGCTGCGGCTCACCCGGTCCAGGGCGGCCTCGGCGGCGGCGGAGGAGTCCGAGAGCAGTTCGGCGCCCAGTTCGGCGATGTCGACGACGTCGGGCCGGGAATCGACACCGGCGCGGGAGGCCACCTCGGAGGCGGCGCGCAGCGCGGCGGCGTACACGGAGGAACGGGGCTGGGGTGCGGCGACGAGCACGGTGAAGCGGGTCATGCGAGGACTCCTGGGTTCGGTCAGAGCGAGCCGGGTTCGACCGGAGGAAGCGTCGGGGGACGGTGATCGGGACTGACACCGGAGAGGACGTCGTTCCTCTTTCCGACACGGGGAGCGGACCTCGTCGTCCGGGACTCGGTGTGTCGGGCCTGGCAGGGTTGCTCCTCGGGCCGAAGAGGGGCCCGGGACCCAGAGGGTGGGAGAGATGAGCGTCCGGTGTCTGCGTCAGGGCACGGAGCACGGGGGTACACCCGTGGCGCGGGGCGGGGCCCCGCAAGGCGCTAGCTACGACAGAGCGCGCTCGCCTGCTGCCTCAGATCGACATGCAGGCGCTGGACAAGCAGCTCACCGGCGGACATGCCTCCATCATGCGGCTCCCCGGCCGCTATCGTCAATGCGTGCGCGCACCCCTCGTCGGGGCGGCCGCGCCGCACGCGGAGTGGTCCAGCCCGCGGACAGCCGTCCCAGGAAGCGGGATTTCCCCAGTTCCACGGGGAAAACGAAGGCCCCGGGAGGGGGCCGTTCCCCCTGTGGGACCGCCTCGCGCGCGCCTGTGTAATGTGCGACACACCCCCGGCCGCCCCGTCCGCCGGACGCCCGCCCACGACAGCAGGAGAGAGCCCGAACATGGCCCACACCCCCGTCACGCTCACCAACGCGCGCGTCGTGACCCCCGACGGAGTCCACGACGGATGGCTGCGGGTCGAGGACGGCCGCGTGGCCGCGCTCGGCTCCGGAGGCAACGCCCCGGCCGGAGGGGGCCGCGACGTCGGGGGCGCCTGGGTCGTACCCGGGCTGGTCGACACCCACATCCACGGCGGCGCCGGGCACGCCTTCCCCGAGGCCGACCCCGAGGGCGCCGCGGAGATCATCGCCTTCAACCGGGCCCGCGGGGTGACGGCGCTGGTCGGCGGCCTGGTCGCGGCCACGCCCGAGGACACCGTCCGCCAGGTGTCGGCGCTGGCCGAGCTGTGCGAGGCCAAGGAGCTGGCGGGCATCTACCTGGAGGGCCCCTTCATCGCGCGCTCCAAGTGCGGTGCGCACGACCCGGACCTGCTGCGCGAACCGGACACCGCGGAGTTCGACCGCTGGCTCGCGGCCGGGCGGGGACACGTCCGCATGATCACGGTGGCACCGGAGCTGCCGGGCGCGCTGGAGCTGATCCGAGCCGCGGCCTCCTCCGGCGTGGTGGCGGCGGTGGGGCACACCGAGGCGTCCTACGAGCAGACCCTGGCGGCCTTCGACGCGGGGGCGTCGGTGGCCACCCACCTGTACAACGCGATGCGTCCGCTCAACCACCGCGATCCGGGACCGATCGCGGCGGCACTGGGCGACGACCGGGTGACGGTCGAGCTGATCCTGGACAACGTGCACGTCCACCCGGGCGCGGCCGGGCTGGTGTTCGGCGCCGCGGGCGCGGGCCGGGTGTCGCTGGTGACGGACGCGATGTCGGCGACGGGCCTGGGAGACGGCGAGTACACGCTGGGCGACCTGCGGGTGCGGGTGAGCAACGGCGAGGCGCGCCTGGTGGAGAACGGCGCGATCGCCTCCAGCACGATCGTGCTGCCGCAGGCGGTGCGCAACGCGGTGGAGGGACTGGGCGTGGGCGTGCCCGAGGCGGTGCGGTCGGCGTCGTCGGTTCCGGCGGCGGCCCTGGGCCTGGAGGGCGCGGGCCGGATCGAGGTCGGAGGCCGCGCCGACCTGGTCGTGCTCGACGAGAACCTCACAGTCCGTGACGTGATGTATCGGGGCGAGTGGGTAGCGTAACGGCGTGTCGTCGCCTCGTTACGGACTAGTAACATAACACTGAGCAACAATGGCGGCGGGGCATCGAGCAGAGCCACCACGCTCGACACGAAAGGATCTGCGCCATGACCCAGTCGAGACAGGCGAAGGACGGACAGTCGGCCCGCACGGACTCCGAGGAGCACCAGCACCTCGACAAGCTCGCCGCCGAACTGTCCCGCTACGACCTGCGGGCGGACATGGTCGACGGCCAGTCACCCTGCCTGCGGGTGCGCAATCCGTCGTCCGCCTGCGCGGTCGAGGACGTGCTCTGCGAACGCCGGGAACACGACTACGCGTTCATCGCCTCGTTCGGGGTCCACCTGGGCGGCAGTGGAAGCCTCGGCGTCACAGCCCACAAGGTCGCGTGGCTCGTGGGAGCCACCGAGGAGTGACATCCGCGCGGGACGGGGGCGGAGCCGACCGGCTCCGCCCCCGTCCCGCGTCCGGAGCCCCGGCGGGGGAGGGATCGGACCCCCGCGGAGCTTTACGACGTAGATTGCCTTTCTGGCCGACGGCCCCGGCAGCGGTCCCGGAACCGGGTCGCCCTAGAGTCGGTGCCGTTCCGCACCACCCTCCACGGAAGGCGAGCCCATGGACCACGTCAAGCTGGGCCGGACCGGACTGGACGTCTCCCGCATCACCCTGGGGTGCATGAGCTACGGCGACCCCGCCAGGGGAAACCACGACTGGACCCTGGACGAGGACGCCGCCAGGCCCTTCATCCGCCAGGCGGTCGAGGCGGGCGTCAACTTCTTCGACACCGCCGACGTCTACTCCGACGGCAGCAGCGAGGAGATCGTCGGCCGGGCCCTGGCCGAGTACGCCGACCGCGACGAGATCGTGCTCGCCACCAAGGTGTTCGGCCGCATGCGCAAGGGCCCCAACGGCGGCGGGCTCTCGCGCAAGGCCGTCATGACCGGGATCGACCACAGCCTGCGGCGCCTGGGCACCGACTACGTGGACCTGTACCAGATCCACCGCTGGGATCCCCACACCCCCGTCGAGGAGACCGTCGAGGCCCTGCACGACGTGGTCAAGGCGGGCAAGGCCCGCTACGTGGGCGCGTCCTCGATGTACGCCTGGCAGTTCGCCAAGGCGCTGCGCGTCGCCGACGTCAACGGCTGGACCAGGTTCGCCACCATGCAGAACCACTACAACCTGCTCTACCGCGAGGAGGAGCGGGAGATGCTGCCGCTGTGCGCCGACGAGGGCATCGGCGTCATCCCGTGGAGCCCCCTGGCGCGCGGCCGCCTCACCCGCGAGTGGGGCACCGAGACGGCGCGCACCCGCGGCGACGCGTTCGGCGAGAGGCTGTACGAGGAGGCGAACCGCTCGGTCGTGGACGCGGTCGGCCGGGTCGCCGGGAGGCGCGGGGTCCCCCGGGCGCAGGTCGCCCTGGCATGGGTGTCCCGCCATCCCGCGGTGACCTCGCCGATCATCGGCGCCACCAGGCCGCACCACCTGGACGACGCGGTCGCGTCGCTGTCGCTGGAACTGACCGACGACGAGGTGGAGGAGCTGGAGCGCCACTACACCCCGCGCCCGGCCGACGGCTTCTGAGCCCGCGCCGCCCGCCACGGGAGCGGACGCTCCGGACCCGGGGGCGACTCCTCCGCGCCGCCGCGCCATACTCGACCACATGAGCAGCTCCCGTGCCCGAGGGGTCCCCGTCGACGACCTAGGACACCCCGTCGTCCTGCCGGACCCGGTACGGCGGGTCGTGTCCCTGGTGCCCTCGCTGACCGAGGCGATCGCCCACACCGCCCCGGACGTGCTGGTCGGCGCGACCGTGTGGTGCACGCGTCCGGCCGGCCTGGAGGTGGAGCGGCTGCGCGGCACCAAGAACCCGCACGTGCGGCGGATCGCGGACATGGCGCCGGACCTGGTGGTGGCCAACCGGGAGGAGAACCGGGAACCGCACGTGCGGGAACTGAGGAGGGCCGGGATCCCGGTGTGGGTGACCGACATCCGCACCGTCCCGGGCGCGTTCGCCTCCCTGCACCGCCTGTTCGCGGCATGCGCCCTCGCGTCCCCGGACTGGCTGGCGCGGGCCGAGGCCGCGTGGTCGGCACCGGCGCCCTCCGGCCCCCGGGTGGCCGTGCCGGTCTGGCGGGACCCGTGGATGTGGGTCGGCGGCGACACCTACGCCGACGACGTGCTGTCCCGGCTGGGCGCGGTGAACGTGCTCGCCGGGGGACGCTATCCGCGCCTCGCGCCCGAGGAGGCCGCCGCGGCCGGACCCGACGTCGTGGTGCTGCCGGACGAGCCCTACCGCTTCACCGCCGACGACGGCCCGGACGCCTTCCCCGGGCTGCCCGTGGTGCTCATCGAGGGCAGGGACCTGACCTGGTACGGGCCGTCGATGACGGCCGCGCGGGAGCGGCTGGCGTCCGTGCTCGCCCCCTTCTCCCCGCCCGACGGGCCGTGCGGCGGCGGGTGAGCCGCCGGGGTCAGCCGCGCGCGGTGACGCGGATCTTGGACTGGCCGTGCGGCCGCTCCTCCCAGTCCTGCATGAACCGGGCCGAGAGCCCGTGCCGCTCCGCGAGCCCCACCAGCGTCTCGGTCCGGTAGTAGAAGTCCTCCCGCAGCACGTGGTGCTCGGCTCCCTCGGTCCGGTCGTAGGTGAAGTCGAAGAACCCGTCCGGCGCCAGGATCCGACCGACGTGGGCCAGGCACTCGTCGATCACCTCGACGGGCGAGTGCGAGAAGACGCTGTGCGCGTGCACCACGTCGAAGTACCCCTCCGGCAGGAAGGAGAAGGTCAGGTCGCGCGTGAGGGTCAGGTGCGGCAGCTTGTCCTGCAGCCCGCGCTCGGCCAGCACGTCCTTGGCCGCGATGAGGATGTCCGGGGAGATGTCGATCCCGTAGTAGCCGCCCGGGTCCAGGTAGTCGATCAGCCGCCACCCCGCGCGCAGGTTCCCGCAGCCGATGTCCAGCATCCGGTGCCCGGGGCTGAGCCCGTGCTCGACGAGGTAGTCGAACTGCATCCGGCCCAGCGCCAGCCAGCGCTCCTCGCTCCGGCTGCCCACCGCGGCCTTGGGGTCGCGGGCCGCGTCGGCGGCCATCACCGCCCGGTAGTAGTCCACGTGGTCGCGGTGGGTCAGGCGCAGTCTCAGGTCCCGTGCGGAGCGGCGTAGGTACGGCGCCACCCGTCCGGGGTTGCGCAGGGCGTAGCGCACCTTGTGGACCAGGGACGATCGGTCGGCGTTGAGAGAAGCTGCTGTCTTCTTCGGCATCGGAAGGGCTCTCCGTCCAGGGGGCCCGCGCCCTCGCGGCACGGGGCCGGTGAGGACCCGAGGCTAGTTCCTCGAAGGCGCCCGCGACAGGGGCCGTCGGCCCGCCCATCGTAACCGCGGGGAGGGCCCGGGGCTCAGTCCCGCGCCCGGTCGCGTCGGACCGCCGCCAGCCGTGCCGCGCCCCAGGCCAGGCCCAGCACGACGAGTGCGCCCGTCACGGCACCGGTGACGTACCCGGCCCAGTCGGCGGCGCTCCCCGTCTTCGCGGGGGCCTCCGCCAGGCGCAGGAGCGACCAGCCCAACGCGCCCACCGCCACCAGCAGGCTGGCGCCGATGGCCAGCGCACCCCTGGCGCCCAGGAAGTACCGGCGGCGTCCGGGCACGGGCGGGGAGTCGAGTTCGGCGGCGGGGCCGGAGGTGACGGAGCCGGGCCGCTTGAAGTAGGCCAGGACGGACCAGTGGCCGCACGGCTCCCATCCCTCGGGGGCCAGGCGCTCGGCGAGGCGCTCGCGGTCGCCCCGGCCGTGGCTGAACTCCTGGCGGTACTCCCATGTCTGCGGACGCTCGGAGGCGCGGCGGCTGACGAAGCGGCCGAGCCGGTCCACCCGCTCCACCTCCCAGCCCTGTCCACCCATCTCGTTGAGGCGGGCGGGGCCCTCGAAGGCGTCGGCGGACCAGACCAGGACGTCCTCTCCCCCGTCGGCGGACTCCTCCTCGGCGGAGGGGGTCAGCGCGGCGGCGAACTCCTCCACCGGGCCGAACTCCTCGACCGGATCGGAGCCGCTCGCGGCCGTGTGCTCGGCCAGCTCCTCCAGCAGGGCGCGGGAGCGCCCGCCGTCCACGCCGCGTTCGCGCAGCCGGGCGGCGAGCGCGGTGAAGTAGTCGTTCATCGGATCCCTCCGTCCGCGAGCACCGAGCGCACCGATGCGTCGAACTCCATCCAGGCCGCGCCCTGCTCCCCCAGCACCGCGCGTCCCTCGTCGGTCAGTACGTAGTAGCGTCGGCCGGGGCCCTTGTCGGCGGCGCGGTACTCGGCGGTCACCAGCCCCGCCTCCTCCAGCCGGTTGAGCACGGGGTAGAGCGTTCCGCCGCGGATCCGGCCGAAGCCGGACTCGTCCAACCGCCTGGCGATCGCGTACCCGTAGCTCTCGCCCCCGGTCAGACTGGCCAGGACCAGGAGGTCGAGCACCCCCTTGAGCCAGCTCGCACGGCGGTCCATACGTGTCTCCCCCTTCATCGGGCGCTGTCGGCACCGATTCTCCCGGACCCGGGGCGCGCCCCCTCCCGCCCGGGGGCGAACAGCAGGGCGCGCAGGTCCACCAGGATGTGCAGGAAGACCGGGAGCAGCAGGCTCCCGGTGCTCAGGTACAGGCTGGTGAGGGCGAAGCCCATCAGGGTGACGAAGAGGACCCCGAGCAGGCCCTGGTAGACGTGGGCGACGGCGAAGACGGCCACGCTGATCCCGGCGGCGACGGCGACGTCGAGCCCCAGGGAGACCCCGAGGGCGATGAGCAGGCCGCGGAAGACGACCTCCTCGCACACGCCCGCGGTGACCGAGCCCCCGGCGGCGGCCCAGCGCTCGCGCCGGTCGCGCGGCAGCAGCGCGGAGACCGCCCGCTGCCCGGCGGTGAGCCCGCGGTCCAGTCCGGTCACCCGCAGCAGCACGAGGACCACCACCAGGCCGACGAGCATGCCGGCCATCGTCCCGAGGGCCTCGCCCATCCCCTCCTCGGGGACCGCGAACCCCGCGTCCGCGAACCGCAGGCCGGGCGAGACGGCCACGATCAGCACGGTGACCGCGGTGAGCCCCCACCAGACGGCGGCGCTCGTGCCGAACATCCGCACCAGCGCACCGGGATCGGTGTCGCGCACCCGCTCCAACCGGGCGTAGGCGCGCCTGCCCCACCAGGGTTCGACGGCCAGAAGGTAGAGCACGACCACCGCGGCCAGCCCCAGGCCGAGCGCTGAGAACTCCATGCTGTCGGGGAACGCCATCTCCGCCACCTCCGGATGGTCGCCTGTACTACCTAGACCATAGAGCTATCTAGTTAGGTATACAACCTAGGTGGCCATGCAGATCCCATGCGCACGCCGCCCTCCGGACATGGAAAAGCCCCCGGCCGCTCACGGGTGAGCAGGTCAGGGGCGTACAGAGAGGGACCGCGAGGACCGGGGCCACGGCGAACCCCGGCCGCGACCGCGCCGCGAAGCACGAAGGCCGAGCGGCACACCGGGGGGCCTGGGGGGTCGTCCCCCCAAAAAGAAGCGCGGGCTGCCGCGAGGCGGACGAAGCCCGCCGAGCAGCAGCCCGCGTCTCGTGGAGGTGGCGGGAATCGAACCCGCGTCCTTCAGCACCGAGCCAGGGCTTCTCCGGGTGCAGTCCGCGCTGTCGTTCTACTCGGCCCCAGCGCTTGCACGGACACATCGCTGACAGGCCCAGCCACGTGAATGTCCCGCTCAGGCCCCGTGGCCTGATCTGAGCGGTAAGTCATCTAGCTGATGCCGGTACCTGGGCCGATGACGAGCCCAGGCCGACAGAGACGCTATCGCTTAGGCAGCGAGAGCGAACTCAGTGCGCTTGGAATTGGCACTTGTGTTTACGCGAATGCAGGATTAACGAGGTCACAAACGCAACCCTCGACCCGCTTCCCCTGGAACGACTACCGAAGTCGAAACCGATCACCCCCTGTGGAGTTGTCACGGCCTCCCCGTCTGGCGGGCGGAGCGGCCGGCATGCTAGCGGCGAACCGCTTGCGCGTTCGTCACTCTACCTGTTGAACAGTACGGGGGCCAAGCTGATTCCCTGCCGGGGAAAAGAATCACTCCCGCCTCCCCGAACAGGGAGAAACCCCCGCGGGCGCGGACTCAAGAGGTGGTCGACGCGGCCCGCGGGGGCGGTCGGCAGGGTCGGGCCGACCTTGGGAAACGACAGGATCTCCCCCGAGATGAGGTCCTGCCTCTCGCTGGTCCGCTACCCCCTGTCGCGGCCCAGTCATAGGGGAAGACGCGGGCGGGTCCCCGGAGGGTTGCCCCGGGGACCCGCCCTTTTCCCGATCGGTCGAAGGAACGGCCCGTGTGGGCCTTCGACCGGTGGTCGGACCGCTACCAGCCGGTCCCCTGGGCGTCCGTTCCCCCGATCCCCTCGCCGCCGGTCAGGTCGGCCTCGTTGGGCGGAGCGGCCGACTCCTCCGGCGTGGGACCGCTCTCCCCGGCGGGCACGCCGTTGGCCATCGAGGCCAGGAAGGTGCCCGCGGCGTCCACCGCGTACTGCGACCACTGGGTCATCTCCGGGTCCACCTCGGCCAGCACGGCGAAGGCGACGCCGTCCTTGTAGCCGACGAACCAGTGCAGGGCGGTACCGTCCTGCTCGGTGCGGGCCGCCTGCCCGTACACCTCTCCCCCGGTGGCGAGCAGCTGGGGCATCCGGTTGGCCACCGCGTCGCGCATCCCCTCGCGGACCACCTCCAGGCGGGTCTCGTCCAGGGTCGTCTCACTGTCCGGGGCCGGCCCCTCCTCGGGCACCAGGGTCGGCGCGTGCCAGGTACCGTCCGCGATCGCCGCCGTCGCCAGCGCCATCGACAGCGGGCTCACGCGCACGCCGTGCTCGCCGATCATCGCCGAGGCCACGTCCACGTCCTCGCCGCCGATGGAGACCGTCCCCGAGGACGCCGGGACCGGCAGCTGCCACTCGGCGCCGATCCCCAGGTGCTCGGCGGCCGCGGCGACGGCGTCCCGGCCCACGTCGGCGGACAGGTCGGCGAACCCGACGTTGCAGCTGAAGGCCAGGTTGCGGGCCAGGTCCGGCTGACCGGACAGGAAACCGGAGCTCGGATTGACGAAGGTCCGCCCGCCGATCTCGGTCGAGTAGCCGCAGGGCACCACGTCGTCCGGCCCGGCCGCGCCCGACTCCAGGGCGGCCAGGGTGGAGACCGGGGTGAAGGCGCCTCCCGGTACGTAGGAGCCGGTGAACGCGTTGTCGTCGGCGGTGTTGCCGGAGGCGCTGGCGGCGGACAGGATCTCACCGCTGGCGGTGTCCACCGCGACCAGGTACCCGTCCCCGGGCAGCGCCTGCAGGGCGTTCTCCGCGGCCCGCTGCACCTCGATGTCCAGGGTGGTGCCGATGACGCCGCTGCGCTCGCCCTCCCAGGCCTCCAGGACGTCGGTGATCCCGCCGGCCCGGTCCAGGGAGACGACCTGCGTGGTGCCCGAACCGGCCAGCTCGTGCTGGAAGATGTTCTGCAGCCCGCTCAGGCCGACGGTGTCACCCGCCCGGTAGGGGCCCGGGACCCGGGAGGACACCCTGTGCTCGGCGGTGCCCGCGACCTCGCCCAGGAGGAACGGCGCCACCGACGGCGTCATGTTGACCTCGACCTCCCGCGTGTCCACGCCGGAGATACCGCCCGCCTCGCTGAGCAGCTTCCCGTCCACGCTGGAACCGCGCAGGAGCACGAGCGGCTGGAACTGCTCGGGCGGCGCCGAGCGCACCCGGTTCAGCAGCGGGTCGGGGTCCTCGTCCAGGAGTTCGGCGAGCTGGGTGACCCCCGCTTCCTTGTCCTCCATCTCGCCGGGCAGGACGCCGAAGGCCGTCACGCTGTCGGCGGTGACCAGGGGCTCGCCCTCACGGTCGAGGATCTGGCCGCGCTCCTGGCTCTCGTAGCTGATCGCGAGCCGCTCGTCCTCGCTCAGGTCGGGGTGCAGGACGCTCGTCGACCAGGAGATCCGCCAGCCGTCGGGGCCCCACTCCAGGGGCATGCGACCGGTGTAGTTCCAGGTCGGGTCGCCGATACCGAGGTCGGCGTGCACCCCGAACTCGGCGTCGGCGGATTCGCCCTCACGGGAGATCGGTCCCAGGTCGAACCGCAGGGACGCCAGGTCGAGCTGCTCGCGCATGTCGGTGAGCGCCGCCGCCACCTGCTCGGGATCGCCGTCGGTGTAGGTGGCGGCCTCCGCGTGGTTCCCGTCCTGCCAGGCGAGCAGGAAGGACCTGACCGCCACCTCGGGACTGGGATGCGGTGTGCACGCGGCCAGGGTCGCGGCGAGGAGCAGGCCGCTGCCGGCGGCCGTGAGCCGGCCAAGGGGACGGGGGGACACCGTGTGTGTTCCTTTCGGGCGCCTCATCGACGGCGGCGGAGCGCGCGTTCAATGTCCCGCTTCGCCTCGCGCTCGGCGATGTCGTGGCGCTTGTCGTACTCGCGCTTACCGCGGGCCAGAGCGATCTCGACCTTGGCGCGTCCGTCGCTGAAGTACAGGGACAGCGGGACGAGCGTGCGGCCGGGCTCTCGGGTCTTGCCGATCAGCCGGGAGATCTGCTCGCGGTGCAGGAGTAGCTTACGCGATCGTCGGGCGGAGTGGTTCGTCCACGTTCCCTGTGAGTACTCCGGGATGTGCACGTTCTCCAGCCACACCTCGCCGTCGCTGATGTGGGCGAACCCGTCCACGAGGGAGGCGCGGCCCTGTCGGAGCGACTTGACCTCGGTACCGGTGAGGACGAGGCCCGCCTCGTAGGTCTCGTCGAGGTGGTAGTCGTGCCGGGCCCGCCGATTCTGCGCGATGAGCTTGCGCCCGGTTTCCCGTGCCACAGATGTGTCCCTTCATACGTCCGGGGGGCACGAGGCCCCCCGGCTGACAAATCTTCCGCTCCCGGCGGCCCCGTCAGATCTTGAGGTAGCGGCGCAGGGTGAGGAACGAGGTGATGGTACACAGCAGGACGCCGAGGATCACCGACACGCCGATGACGTACAGCAGCGATCCCGTGCCCAGGGCCACGTCGAACTGGAACCAGTCCTCGATCTGCGTGAGCAGCGTGTACCGGGTCGCCACGATGAACCCGGAGGCGATCAGACCACCGATGAGACCCGCGACCGCGCCCTCCAGCAGGAAGGGGAGCTGGATGTAGAAGTTCGACGCACCGACCAGGCGCATGATGCCGGTCTCCCGGCGGCGGCTGTAGGCCGACAGCCGGATGGTGTTGCCGATCAGCAGCGCGGCGGCGGCCAGCTGGACGCCCGCGAGCACCAGCGCGGCCGCACGCAGACCGTCCAGCAGACCGAAGAACTGTTCGAGCACACGCTGGTCGTCGGAGACCGTGTCCACACCCGGAGCGCCCTCGACCGCGTTGCGCACGGTGTCGTAGTGGGCCGGGTCGGTGAGCTGGACCCGGTAGTTGTCCGGGATGTCGCCCTCCTGCGCGGCGTTGGCCAGCGCCTCGTTGGAGGAGCCCAACCGGTCCTGGAAGTCCTGCCAGGCCTCGGCCGCGGTGAGGTAGTCGAAGCTCGCGACCTCGTTCAGGCCGTTCAGGGTGCCTTCGAGGGACTCACGGTCCGCTTCGGTGGCCGCACCGTTCTCCTGGCAGACCTGGGTCGGCGAGATGTCGGTGCACATGTAGATGGTGAGCGTGATCCGCTCGTCCCAGTAGCTGCGCATCTCGGAAACCTGCTGGTTGACCAGCAGACCGGCGCCGAACAGGGTCAGTGAGATGGCCACCGTCGTGATGACGGCGATGGTCATCGTCAGGTTTCGGCGAAGGCCGATCCACGTCTCGGAGAGAACGAATTGTGCTCGCATGATCTGTTAAAGGTCCATCCTTTGGGGCTTCGCCGCGCCGGTCCTCGCAGCAAGAGGTCAGTACGCCTGGCCGTAGACGCCGCGCGTCTGGTCGCGCACTACCAGGCCCTCTTCAAGCTCGATCACGCGCTTACGCATCGAGTCGACGATGGCGGCATCGTGGGTCGCCATGACGACTGTGGTGCCCGTGCGGTTGATTCGGTCCAGCACCTTCATGATGCCGATGGAGGTCGCGGGGTCGATGTTTCCGGTGGGCTCGTCGGCCAGCAGGATCTGCGGGCGGTTGACGAAGGCGCGGGCGATGGCCACGCGCTGCTGCTCGCCACCGGAGAGCTCGTGGGGCATGCGTCCGGCCTTGCCCTCCAGGCCGACGAGCTCGACGACCTCGGGTACGACCCTCTTGATGAAGCGCCGGGGCTTGCCGATGACCTCCAGGGCGAAGGCGACGTTCTCGAAGACGTTCTTGTTCGGCAGCAGGCGGAAGTCCTGGAAGACACAGCCGATACGGCGGCGCAGGTGCGGCACCTTCCAGTTGGACAGGCGCGCCAGGTCCTTGCCGGCGACGTTGACGCGCCCCTTGTCGGGCTTCTCCTCCTTGAGCACCAAGCGGAGGAAGGTCGACTTTCCGGAGCCGGACGGGCCGACGAGGAAGACGAACTCGCCCTTGTCTACGTCAATGGAAACGCCGTCGAGCGCGGGGCGCTTCTGGGTCGGGTAGACCTTGGTGACGTTATCGAAGTGGATCACAGGCGCATCACAAGGTTCTCGAAGGTATGGGCACCCGCCGTGGAGGGCTCTCCGCGCGGGATCGTACCGGCCGCATGGCCAACCGACAGTTTAGAGGGGGGAGCGGCCCGGATTGTCCAAGTCGCGTCACGCCCCGCGGATCAGTGCCCTATCGGACAGCAGCCACGAGCATATCGGAGGTGTCAACCGATGATAACGTTCACATATAGCATTTTCGGTAAAACTGCGGAGTCGTGATCATCACCATTGGGATACAACCTCCGCATGCGCCCCGCGTGCATCACTCCTGGTACGCGCCGTACGACCGGGCGTGTCACCGTACGCGGCCCGCAACGTCGGGATCTGCGCGGCGGACGCCCACCCGGCCCCCGGGAGTGCGGTCCGGGCGCCGGGGGCTCCCGCCCCCGGGGAGCCCGGACCCGGGCCGGAGCGCGACGGGGGCCTCGGAGGGCACCGTCCGGTCGCCCTAGTTGTCGCCGGAGCGCTCGCGGCTGCGCATCCAGCGGATCTCGGCGTCGATGAAGTCGTCGATGTCGCCGTCCAGGACGCCCGAGGTGTTGCCGGTCTCGGCGCCGGTGCGCACGTCCTTGACGCTCTGGTAGGGGTGCAGCACGTAGTTGCGCATCTGGGTGCCCCAGCTGCTCACCGAGTCCCCGCGGATCTCGTCCAGCTCCGCCCGCTCCTCCTCGCGCTTGCGCGCCAGCAGCTTGGCCTGGAGCATCGACATCGCGGTGGCCTTGTTCTGCAGCTGCGACCGCTCGTTCTGGCAGGACACCACGATGCCGGTCGGCTGGTGGGTGATGCGCACCGCCGAGTCGGTGGTGTTGACGCCCTGGCCGCCGGGGCCGCTGGAGCGGTACACGTCCACCCGCAGATCGCTCTCGTCGATCTCGATGTGGTCGCTCTGCTCCACCATCGGCACGACGTCCACGCCGGCGAACGAGGTCTGGCGCCGGTTCTGGTTGTCGAACGGCGAGATGCGCACCAGCCGGTGCGTGCCGTGCTCACCGCGCAGGGTGCCGTAGGCGAAGGAGGCCTTGACCGCGAAGGACGTGGACTTGATGCCCGCCTCCTCCGCGTAGGAGGTCTCGTACACCTCCGTGGGGTAGCCGTGCCGCTCGGCCCAGCGCAGGTACATGCGCTGGAGCATCTGCGCCCAGTCGGCTGCGTCCACGCCGCCCGCCTGGGAGTTGATCGAGACGATGGCCTCGCGCTCGTCGTAGGGCCCGTTGAGGAGGGTGCGCACCTCCAGCTCGCCGATCTCCTTGCGCAGCTGTTCGAGCTCGCGGTCGGCCTCGGCGCGCGTGTCCGTGTCGTCCTCGGCCTCGGCCAGCTCGTAGAGCACGCCGAGGTCGTCGAGCCGCTGGCTGATGCCGTTGACCTTGTTGACCATGGACTCCAGGCTGGAGAGCCGGCGCGTCACCTGCTGCGCGTTGTCCTGGTCGGACCACAGCTCGGGGTCCGCGGACTGCTCGCGCAGCTCGGCGATCTGGGTGTGCATGGCCTCCAGGTCCAACACGGCGGTGACACTCGCCAGGGTCGCCGCGAGGTCCTTGATCTTCTCTGCTGGGTCCAGTTCTGCCACGGACCCCAGTGTAGGGGCCAAACGCACACGGGTTCCCCGCGCGAGTGCGCGCGGGGAACCCGTGTGCCTGGTGTCCGCCGCCGTGGGCGGCCGGGCTCAGTCCACCAGCCCGCGGAAGGCCCGCAGCGCCACCGACAGGGTGGCCAGGTCGAACCGCTCGTTCTCCTGGATCTCCGACAGGGTGATCCCGGCGCGCTCCACCCGGTCCCGGTTCTGGTCGAGCCACTCGGCGATCAGCTCCGGGGGAGCCTCCGCCGGGCCGCTCTCCAGCACCCGGGCCGTCAGGTCGGCGTGCGCCGCGTACAGGTCGTCGCGCAGCGAGGCCCGCGCCGTGGTGGCCCAGCGGTCGTCCCGCGGCAGGTCGATGATCCGCTCGCGCCACCAGCTGATGTTGAGCCGGTCGGCCAGCTCGAAGTAGAGCTCGGCGACCTGCTCCACCGGGCGCCCGGTGCGGTGGGCGATCTCCACCAGGTCCAGCGTGGAGTAGGCGGGCACCATCACGGCCACCTGCTCGGCCAGATCGGTCGGCACGCCCATCGACGTGTAGCGGTCGCGGCGCTCGACGAAGGCCTCCCGGTCACGGCCCCGCAGCAGCTGGACCAGCCGCGGCAGCACCTCGCCCACGCCCTCGGCGAAGTAGCCGATCTCGCTGCTGATGTCGAAGGGGAAGGTGCGGTTGCGCAGCAGCCACCGGGCGGAGCGCTCGGCGAGCTTGCGCGTCTCCAGCAGCAGGGCGAGCTGGCTGTCCACCGAGACCTCGTGGTTCAGCTCCTCCACCCGGCCCCAGAACCGGCGCAGCCCCAGCACGTCCTGCACCACCAGGTAGGCGCGGGCGATGTCGGCCGCGTTGGCGCCCAGCTCCTCGTTGAGCCGGAACGCGAAGGTCACCCCCGAGTGGTTGACCATGTGGTTGACGACCTGGTTGACGATGATCTCCCGGCGCAGCGGGTGCGAGGCCACGCCCGGGGCGAAGCGCTCCGACCGCAGCGGCGTCGGGAAGTACCCGGTCAGCGTGTCGGCCAGGTAGGGGTCGTCGGCCAGGTCGGACAGGCCGATCTCCTCCTTGAGGCTGATCTTGGTGTACGACAGCAGGGTGGCGAACTCCGGGCTGGTCAGCCCCCCGCCCGCCGCGCGCCGCTCCGCGATCGCCTTGTCGGAGGGCAGGTCCTCCTGCTTGCGCTTGAGGACCTTGGTGCGCTCCAGGTGCCGCATGTACCGGCCGTGGACGTGCAGCATCTGGGTGTCCTGCTTGCGCGAGGCGGCCAGCGCGGTGTTCTGCGCGTAGTTGTTGTCCAGTACCAGGTCGGCGACCTCGTCGGTCATGTCGATGAACAGCTGGTCGCGGTCGTCCTTGTCCAGCGTCCCGGCCCGCACCTCGCGGTCCAGCATGATCTTGATGTTGACCTCGTGGTCGGAGGTGTCCACACCGGCGGAGTTGTCGATGAAGTCGGTGTTGACCCGGCCGCCCTCGCGCGCGAACTCGATCCGCGCGGGCTGGGTCAGCCCCAGGTTGCCGCCCTCACCGACCACCTTGACGCGCAGGTCGGAGGCGTCCACGCGCAACTGGTCGTTGGCCTTGTCGCCCACGTCGGCGTGCGTCTCGGTACTGGCCTTGACGTAGGTGCCGATGCCGCCGTTCCACAGCAGGTCGACGGGGGCCGTGAGCACGCACCGGATCAGCTCGTCCGGGGTGAGGGCCTCCACGCCCTCCTCGATGCCGAGCGCCTCGCGCACCTGCGGGGTGACCGGCACGGACTTGGCGGTGCGCGGGTGCACGCCGCCGCCCTCGGAGATCAGCTTCGGGTCGTAGTCCTCCCACGTGCTGCGGGGCAGGTCGAACACCCGCTTGCGCTCCACCCAGGAGGTGTGCGGGTCCGGGTCCGGGTCGAGGAAGACGTGGCGGTGGTCGAAGGCCGCGATCAGCCGGATCTGCCGGGACAGCAGCATCCCGTTCCCGAACACGTCACCGGACATGTCGCCGACGCCGACGACGGTGAACGGCTCCTCCTGCACGTTCACGCCCATCTCCCGGAAGTGGTACCGGACCGACTCCCAGGCGCCGCGCGCGGTGATGCCCATCGCCTTGTGGTCGTAGCCGACCGAGCCGCCGGAGGCGAAGGCGTCGCCGAGCCAGAAGCCGCGCTCGGTGGAGATGGCGTTGGCGGTGTCGGAGAGGGTGGCGGTGCCCTTGTCGGCGGCGACCACGAGGTAGGAGTCGTCGCCGTCGTGCAGGACGGTGCGCTCGGGGTGGACGGTCTCGCCGTCCACGAGGTTGTCGGTGACGTCCAGCAGGCCGCTGACGAACTGCTTGTAGCAGGCCACGACCTCGGCCATCACCTCCTCGCGGGTGCCGTTCTGGGGCAGCCGCTTGCACACGAAGCCGCCCTTGGCGCCGCTGGGGACGATGACGGAGTTCTTCACCATCTGGGCCTTGACCAGGCCCAGGATCTCGGTGCGGAAGTCCTCCAGGCGATCCGACCAGCGCAGCCCGCCGCGTGCGACGGCGCCGAAGCGCAGGTGCACGCCCTCCACGCGCGGGGAGTACACGTACATCTCGTACCGGGGCCGCGGGTGCGGCAGGTCCGGGATCTCCTGCGGGTTGAGCTTGAGCACCAGGTAGGGGTGGCCCTGGTAGTGGTTGGTACGCAGGGTGGCTCGGATGACCGCCAGGAACGAGCGCAGGATGCGGTCGTGGTCCAGGCTGGCCACGGCCTCCAGCTCACCCTCGATCTTGCGGACGAGGACGCCGGTGCGGTCGTCGCGGCCCTCGTCGGGCTGGTCGGGGTCGAACCGGGTCTCGAACAGCTCGACCAGCAGGTTGGCGATGCCCACGTTGGCGGTCAGGACGTCGGCCAGGTACTCGGGCGTGAACGTGGAACCGGTCTGGCGCAGGTACTTGGCGTAGGCGCGCAGCACGGTGAGCTGGCGCCAGTCGAGCCCCGCGCGCACCACCAGGGCGTTGAACCGGTCGCTCTCGCCGAGGTCGCGCCAGGAGGCGTCGAAGGCCTCCTCGAACAGGGCCTTGAGGCGTTCGGGCGCCAGGTCGGAGCCGGGGATCGGGCCGAGGCCGAAGTCGTAGACCCACACCCGGCCCACGTCCTGGACGGTCATGTCGTAGGGCCACTCGTCGACGACCTCCACGCCCAGGTTCTCCAGGACGGGCAGGACGCGCGAGAGCGAGACGGGCTCCCCGATCCGGTAGAGGCGGAACCGGTAGCAGCCGGGCTCGGCGTCCTCGCGCTGGTACAGGACGGCCGAGAACTCGCCGTGCCGCCGCTCGGGATCGGTCCTGCTGAGGAGCCTCTCCAGCTGACCGATGTCGGCGGCCGCGGTCGCGGGGCTGTTGTCGACCTTGTAGGCCTCGTTCAGGCCGTCGGAGTAGCGGTCCTTGAGCTCGGTGGCGCGCATGGGACCGAAGGCCCCGGTGAGGGCCTCGTCGAAGTCCGCGTCCCACGAGCGGGCGGCCTGGCGGACCTTCTCCTCCAGGGCGACCTGGTCGATGTCGGCGAGGGTCTGCCCGTGCCGGGCCCGCGCCACCAGGTACAGGCGGGCGAGCGGCGCGGAGCCGATCAGCACGTTGTGGTCCATGGTCGCGCCCTTGAAGGCGTCGGCGAGGACGTCCTGGATGTCCAGGCGCACCCGGGTGCTGTACTGGTCGCGCGGCATGTACACGAAGCACGACATGTACCGGCCGCCGTAGGGGTCGCGGCGCATGAACAGCTTGGTGCCGCGGCGGCCGCGCAGGCGCAGGACCCCCCGCACGATGTTGTACAGCTCGCCCACGGGGATCTGCAGGAGCTCCTCGCGGGGGAAGGTCTCCAGGAGCTCGACGAGGTCCCTGCCGTCGTAGCTGTCGGCCTCGAACCCGGCCAGGGCCAGCACCTCGGCCTGCTTGCGGCGCATGATGGGGATCTGGGAGATGCTGGTGGTGTTGGCCTGGGAGGTGAACAGGCCGAGGAAGCGGCGCTCTCCGACGATGTTGCCCTGGGCGTCGAACTTCTTGACGCCCACGTAGTCCAGGTACTTGGGGCGGTAGACGGTCGCGCGCGAGTTGGCCTTGGTCAGCACGAGGACGTAGGGCTCGCGCGCCTTGGCGCGGATCTCGGGGGGCAGGGCGGCGAAGCTGGTGGAGGCGGGCGAGTCCATCCGCAGGATGCCGAGGCCGGAGCCGGGCTCCGGGCGCAGGGAGTCGTCGCCGTTCTCGTCGGTGACCAGGCTGTACTCGCGGTAGCCCATGAAGGTGAAGTGGCGTCCGGCGGTCCAGCGCAGGAAGTCGACGCTCTCGCCGATCTCGCGCGGGTCCACTCCCCCGGCCACGAGGCGGTCGGGGTAGGCGGCCAGCTCGTCCGCGATCCGGATGGCCCGGTCGCTCATCTTGGCGGCGTCCTCGTCCACGTAGCGCACGTCGGCCAGGACGCTCTCCACGCGGGCGGCGATCTCCTCGAAGCGTCCGGGATCGGACTGCGGATCGATCTCGATGTGGATCCAGGACTCGTCGATGGGCAGCAGGTCCTCGCCGCCGACCTCGGGGTCGACCTGGCACAGGCGCCCGCCCAGGTCGCGGCCGACGGTCATCTGCGGGTGGACGATCAGCCGGACTCCGGCACCGAGGTCGGCGAGGGCCATGGTGACGGAGGAGACGAGGAAGGGGGCGTTGTCGGTGACGATCTCCAGGACGCTGGTCTGCTGGTCCCAGCCGTTCCGCTCGGCGTCGGGGGTGTAGACGCGGACCTTGGCCCTTCCGGGGGCGCGGTGGGCGCCGAAGGCGAGGTGGGCCTCGGCGGGTCCGCAGATCTGCTCCGGGGCACGGCCGCTGATCTCCTCAGGGTCCGTGTGGCGGTAGTAGACGGGGAGGAAGCGCCGGACCGCGTCGGCCTCCTCGGGGCTGATGCGCGCCCCCGGGGACCACTTGGCGGCCGCGTCGCTGAGCAGCTTCTGGAGATGGACGTCGGATTGCCCGGACATAGGGATCTCTCACTCCTTTGTGAGCAACGTCGCACGCGCACTGGCAGAACGAACGGTCACGTGACCTGTGAACTCGTGTGCTGTCGTGTTATTTCGTGTGAGTTCCTTGGGCCGCAAGGAACCCACCGGCATGGCGGTTGGGAATGGGCCTGTGCGCACAGGCCGTCGGAACGCGGGGCTTCGGACCACGTTGTCCCAGCCCCGCTCGCTGCCCAGGCTACTGGCTTTCGACCCCGGAAACAGGACCGACACCGTTACATGGTGATTACCTACTGTTATAGCCAGATTGCGGTGATCGGTGACTGCGTACATGGGCCACCACCTACCCCCCGGGGCCGGTGAACATGTCGCTACCGGGCCGTCGCCTGGTGGACCGCGGTCATCACGGCGCGCGGATCGGTCAGGTCGGGCAGGACGGCGGCCGCTCCGGCCTCGCGCAGCTGACCCTCCGTAGCCGAACCGCTGAGCACCGCGACCGGGGCCGCGCCGCCGATCACGGCGGCGCGCACGTCCGGTACGGAGTCGGTGACGAACACCGTCTCCTCCTCGGTGTAGACCCGTCCGCCCTCGCCCGACGCGTGCAGTCGGATGGACTGGATCAGGCTGGACTTGGGGTAGTTGACCGAACCGTATCCGCCGATGGACAGGTCGAGGTGGGTGTCCAGCCCGAACGCGACCAGCTTGGCCGTGGCGTTGGCGCGGGTGCTGCCGCTGACCACGGTCTGGACGGTGTCGGGCATGGAGGCCACGGCCGCCAGGGAGGCGGCCGCCCCGGGCGTCGCCCGGCCCCTGGACAGGAGTTCGCCCGAGCGGTTGCCGAAGGACTCCTCCAGGGCGGCGAGGAACTCGGCCAGGATGTCGTTGTCGGGCTCGACGTCGACGTAGTTGCGGGCGCAGAACTCGAAGAACATCTCCGAGTCGGTGCGGCCCGCCGCCGAGGTCAGGTAGACCAGCGGCTCACCGGTGACCTTCTCGAAGGCCTCGGCGTAGGCGGCCCTCATCACCTGCCCCACGTCGAGGAGGGTGAGGTCGATGTTCCATAGCACCAGGCGGCTGATGGCTGACTCCTCGCAAGACGGACCGGTCGGGGACGACTCCATCTTGCCGTATGGCACGAGAAAGGCAGAAACCTCCGCCCGGGCCCGGCCATGAACAGGTGGTTCCGGACAGGCCCCTACGAGCCGACGGTCAGGTCGGCGCGCGGCACGGCCCGCAAGGGGCGTGGGCGGAGCTCGCAGCGAGCCCCGGCACCGGCGGCAGAGGCCCCGAGACGCTCCGTCCGGCCCCAGCGGTGCGGGCGGCCCCGAAGAGCCCTCCCACCGCGCCCCTCCGGCCGGGGCCGGCGTGCGGTCACGCTCCGCCCTGGCCCTCCTGGACGAGGTAGCGCAGCTCCTGGACGGCGAACCACATCAGTTCGTGGTCCTCAGCGGCCTCCGAGGCGGGGTCCTGGACCGCCACCGCGATGTCGCGGGCGGCGTCGGCGTCGTCCACGTGCGCCGAGGCCAGCTTCTTGTAGGGGACGGCCCCGGTGACCCTCACACGGGCCACGCCCTCCCCCGCGCGGCCCTCGTGCTCGACCACGCGGTCGGGCATGTCCGCGACCAGCACCACCCGGCGGCGGGGCGCGCCGGGGTCGGCGGCCAGCAGCGCCAGGGACTCCTCCGCGGCGGCGTACATGGCCTCGTACTCGACCTCCTCGGTGTCCGCGCCGGGGCCGGGGTCGGCCGCGAAGGCGGTCAGCGGGACCTCCTCCAGCCGTCCCTCCTCCAACAGGCGGGCCAGGGCGGGGATGGTGCTGGGCAGGAAGACGTGCATGTGGGCGGCTCTCCGAAACGTGGTCTGATCACGTCAAGTGTGCCAAACCCGGCTCCGCCCCGGTGCTCCGGCGCGGAGCCGGGGAGGGGCGTGCGGGGTGGTCAGGCCGCCCGCTCGTCGGGAACCGGGGGTGCGCCGTCGCCGTCCGGCGCCAGGAACCGCTCCAGCTCCAGCCGCGTGGCGCCCACGTCGGTGTGCAGGATGCCGGTCATGCCGAGCTCCTCGGCGGTGCGGACGTTGTGCTCCAGGTCGTCGATGAACACGCAGTCCTCGGGGCGCAGGCCGAGTCGCTCACAGGTGTGCAGGTAGATGCGCTCCTCGGGTTTGCGCATCCCCACCTCACCGGAGATCACCACCGTGTCGAAGGCGGTGTCGAAGTGTTCACGGGGGTAGCAGTTGCCCCAGGAGTTCGACAGCAGGGCGGTGCCGGCTCCGCTGTCCCTCGCCTCGCGCAGTACCTCGTACATGTCGTGCACCGGGTCGAAGCTGCCGAACATGCGGTCGATCAGCCCCTCGGCCACCACCGGGCCGCCGTGGGTGCAGCGCAGCAGGGCCGCCAGCTCGCGCTCGAACTCACAGGTGTCGATCTCGCCCCGCTCCAGCGCGTGCACGAGGTTGTCCCCGTCGCAGCTGTCCTCGAAGTAGGGGCGCATGACCTCGTGGTAGTGCTCGATGTCGATGCGGTCGGCGTGCAGCCAGGCCCGGATGCCGTCGCGCAGCGGCGGCGTGAGCACACCGCCCCAGTCGCAGATGACCCCGCGCCGGGCTCCGCCCACACATCGGTTGCCGTCCATCCGATCCCCTCCTTGGTCGTCGGTGGTCGTGCGTGTCCGTTCGGACCGCCGCCCGCTCCTCGGACGCCCGAGAGGTCGGGCGGGCAACGGTTCTTCCCGTTCCCCGCCCGTCTCAACCACCGCGGCCCCCTTCCGGGAGCACGCGGAGCACCGGAGGGCCCGGGCCCGGATCAGGTGGTCAGCCCGGCCCCGGCCTCGACATCGGCCGCGGGGATGTCCACCGGCAGCCTCCCGGAGGGCTTCACCCGGCCCGCGATGACCCGTGCGGCCGCCGCCCGGGACACGTCCACGGACGAGTAGAGGGCCAAGAACGCCTCCGCCTCGGGGAAGGCCGCCAGGTCGTAGGGCGTGCCTTGGGACACCACGACGACCGGGAGCCCCCCGGCGCGCGCGGTGTCGACCAGACCGCGCTGCTCCGAGGCTCCGCTGCCTCCCCCGGTGCCCACGACGACGGCGTCGGCCGCGCCGCCCGCACCGTCCACCACGTTCATCCCCGCCTCGGTGAGCGCGGCGGCGATCTGCTCCGCGCCCACGCCCTGGACCCTGACACCAGCGCCCTCGGCGAGCGGCAGCAGGTCGCCCTCGTTGCGGACCAGGGTCGCCGAGGCGTCCGCCACGCGCTGGGCGGCATCGGCGTGCTCGGGGTCCTCCAGGGCGGCCGCGGCGTCCTCCGCGTCCACCGGTTCGGCCTCCAGGACCCCGCGCTTCTCCTTGAGCGCCAGCACGCGCAGCACGGACTCGTCGATGCGCTCCTCGGTCAGGCGGCCCTGTTCGACGGCCTCGCGGATCGCGGACACGGCGGCGGCCGGGTCCGGCGGCATGAGCAGCTGGTCCACGCCCGCCTCCAGGACGCGCACGGCGATCTCGCCGTCGGCGTGGCGCTGGCGCACGCCCTCCATGTTGAGGGCGTCGGTGGTGACCACGCCGTCGTAGCCCAGCTCCTTGCGGAGGATGCCGTCGATGAGCTCCGGCGAGATGGTGGCGGGTTCGGGGTCCTCGCTCGTGTCCAGCCTCGGCATGAGCACGTGCGCGGTCATGATGGCGTCCACGCCCGCGTCGACGGCCGCCTCGAACGGCGGCAGGTGCTCGGCCTCCCAGCGGTCGCGCGGCAGGTCGATGACGGGCAGGCCGCTGTGGCTGTCCACGTCGGTGTCGCCGTGGCCGGGGAAGTGCTTGACCACCGAAGCCACGCCGTTCGCGGAGTAGGCGCCCGCCTCGGCGACGGCCATCCGCGCGACCAGGTCGGGGTCGGAGCCGAAGGAGCGGATGCCGATGACGGGGTTGTCGGGGTCGGTGTTGACGTCGGCGTCGGGCGCGTAGTTGAGGTTGATGCCGAGCGCGGTGAGCTCCTCTGCCGTGGTGGAGGCGCGCAGCTCGGCCAGTTCGGTGTCGCGGGTGGCGCCGACCGCCATGGCGTCGGGGAAGCGGGTGCCCACGGGCAGCCGCGCCACGAGGCCCTGTTCCTGGTCGATGCCCACGAAGAGGGGCACGCCCCGCCCCTGCTCGGCGGCGAGGTCCTGCACGCCCGCCGACATGGTGGCGATCTGCCCGGCGTCTTCGAGGTTGGCGTCGAAGTAGATGAGGCCGCCGGGCCGGTAGGACTCGATCTGGGCGGCGTTGTCGGCGGCCGAGGTGCCCTGGGCGGTCAGGACGAGGAGCTGGCCGATCTTGTCGTCCAGGTCCATCTCGGCGAGCATCCGGGGCGCGAGTACGGGCTCGAAGGGCTCCGCGCTGGCCGACGGCTGGGGTTCTTGTTCCTCCGGCGAGGAACCCACCTCCTCGGTGGTGCATGCGGTGGCGATCAGGGCGAGCCCCACGCAGGCCGGAGCCAGGGCGTGCGGAACGGACAGTCTCATGGCAGGTCTCATCTTCCGGCGAATCGCGGGTTCGCCGCTGGAGAATACCCGTTTTCGGAGGCCAGAGCGCCTGTCGCCACGGGGAGGGCCCGGGCGGTGGGGCCGGAAACCGGAGAAGCCGGGCGGCCGGGCGCGGGCCCCGCACGCGCGCCGGCCGCTCAGTTCCAGGTGAAGAGGGGGTCCCCGTGCTGGACCGCGCCGTCGGCGACCTCGCCGAGCGCGTCGGGCGACGCGTCCAGCGCGACCACCGGCACGACCGACGGCCGCCCCTGGGCCGCGACCATGCCCGGGGACCAGCGGACCACCGGGGTGCCCGCCTCGACCTCGTCGCCCTCGGCCGCGAGGAGGGTGAACCCCTCCCCCGCCAGCTGGACGGTGTCGATGCCCAGGTGGACGAGCACGCCCCGGCGGTGGTCCGGGGCCATCACCACGAACGCGTGGGGATGCAGTTTCACCAGGGTCCCCCCGATGGGGGACACGGCCTCCTGTAGGCCCTCCTGCCCGCCCTCCTGGCCGGGCTCGGGGTGGACGGCGACCCCGGGGCCGACCATGGACTGGGAGAACACGGGGTCGGGCACCGTCTCGAGGGACAGCGCCGTTCCGGGTACGGGGGAGAGCACGCGCAGCGCGCCGGTCACGTCTGACATGGGGGGTGCCTTCCCTCTCAGAGGTGCTTCATCCGTCCGGTGGGGTCCCGGTACCGCCGCTGTGTCAGTCGAGCAGGTCCCGGATGTCGTCGGTGAGGCTGTCGGCCTCGGGGCCGACCACCACCTGGACGACGTTGCCCGAGACCAGGACCCCGTGTGCGCCCGACGCCTTGAGCGCGTCCTCGTCCACCAGGCCGGGGTCGGCCACCTCGGTGCGCAGGCGGGTGATGCAGGCCTCGATGTCCTCGATGTTGTCCGCGCCGCCCAGACCGGCGACGATCGCCGTTGCCTTGTCAGCCATGTGTCCTCCATGTTCTGCCGTGGAACGGGGTGTCCCCCGAGGCCTGAGGGCGAGCTTATGGGTGAGACGGCGCACACACCAGAGCCCGCGGCCGAACGGGGTGTTGGGAGGGCGCTCCCGGAAGGCGGGGGGCCGGGAAGCCGGGAGGGTGCCCTCAGGAGGTCTGCGTGACCTTGTTCAGGCCGCGCGGGACGTCGGGGTCGTACCCCAGGCGGCGGGCCAGGCGCTCGGTGAGCAGCTGCGCGGGGACGATCAGGTTCATCGGGGCCACCCACTCGGGCACGTCCGGGACGGGAACGGACAGGTTGCTGGCGGCGGCCAGGGCGTCGCCGCCGCCGAAGCCGAACACCGGGGCACCGGCGGAGCGGACGCGCTCGGCGAGGGCGACCGTGCCCTGCAGGGTCGGACCGGTGGGGGCGGCCACGAGCAGGGCCGGGGTGCGCGGGTCCACGACGGCGATGGGGCCGTGCAGCAGGTCCGCGTAGGACAGGCCCATGGCGTGGAGGTAGCAGGCCTCCTTGAGCTTCAGCGCGGCCTCCAGCGCGGTGGAGAAGGCCATACCGCGCCCGGAGATGACCGCTCCCTGCACGGCGACCATCCGCTCGACGATCTCCTCCAGGGCGTCGGCGGGGGCGGCGAGGGTCTCCTCGATGCCCTCGCAGACCCGGGTCAGGTCGCCGGGGTCCAGGTCGGCCCCCAGTCCCAGGGCCAGGACCGCGAGGGCGGCCAGCTGGGTGTTGTAGGTCTTGGTGGCGGGCACCGCGACCTCGTTCCCGGCGCGGGTGACCAGGGCGACGTCGGCCTCCTGCGCCAGCGGGGACCCGGCGCCGTTGGTGACGCCGACGGTGCGGGCGCCGCAGTCGGCGGCCCAGCGCATGGTCTCGACGATCTCCTCGGTCCTGCCGGACTGGGAGATGGCCACGGCCAGGACGCCGGACAGGTCGATCCGGGCGCCGTAGGTGGTGGCGATGGACGGCGATCCCAGTGTGGCCAGGCGGCCGGCGTGCGCCTGGAGGAGGTAGCTGCCGTAGACCGCCGCGTTGTCGGAGGAGCCGCGCGCGATGAACAGCACCTGCCTGGTGGAGCGGCCCAGGGCCTCGATCTCCGGACGCAGCGGCAGCAGTTCGGCGAAGGTGCGGCGCAGCGCCTCCGGCTGCTCGGCGATCTCGGAGCGCATCACGCTCGTCGTGGTGGTCATGGAGGGCCTTCCCCTGTGTGAGGCGTTGACGGGCGGTCGTACGGGACGTCGACGGATGGTGGGTGCCAGGCTGCCCCGGCCGTGTGCCGTTCACCCGGACCCGCTTCGGACCGGACCGGACGCCCTTCGGACCGGGGAGAGCGCGCCTCCCGGAGTCCCGGCAACGGCGCGAACCGCCTGCTCCCGGGCGGATTGACACGCGAACGCAGCTGTGGTCTAGTCCGGACTATACCAGTTATGTCCGTCGTGCCCCGGCACAGGCCCCGGGCCGGGTACCCGGAGCGCGGGCGGCCCGTCCCGCGCTAAGGTCTGACGCCAACTCCACCCGCCGACCGAGAAGGCCGCCCGCCCATGTCGATCGACCCCAGCAACCCGCTGCCCAAGTACAGCCAGCTACGCGACCTCCTCCTGGACTGGATCACCGAGGCGGGGCTGGGCGTGGACGACATGATCCCCTCCGAGCGCGAGCTCAGCGCCACCTACGGGCTCTCGCGGATGACCGTCCGCCAGACCATCGACCTGATGGTGGCCGAGGGGCGGCTGTACCGGGTCCCCGGCAAGGGGACCTTCATCGCCCGTCCCAAGATCGAGATGTCCCTGGTACTGGCCTCCTTCAGCGAGGACATGCGCGCCCGCGGCTTCGAGCCCGGGGCGCGCGAGCTGATCCGCCAGGTCATCCCGGCGAGCGGGCACACCGCCCGCATGCTCGACATCGCTCCGGGCACCCTGGTGCACCACATCGAGCGCATGCGTACCGCCGACGACGAGCCCATGGCCGTGGAGCGCTCCAACATCCCCGCCGCCATGGTCCCGGGCCTGGAGGACTTCGACCTCGCCGAACGGTCCCTCTACGAAGTGCTGGAAAACGAGTTCGACATCCTGTTGGATTCCGGGGAACAGACCATCGAGGCCGGAATCTGCGACTCGGCGGACTCACGGCTCCTTGGCCTGCCCGCCGGAAGCCCGGTGCTGGTGATGCAGCGCCGAAGCTTCACCAAGGGACAGTGCGTGGAACTGGCACTGTCCACCTACCGCGCCGACCGCTACCAGCTGCATTCCCGGCTGGACCCGCGGCGGCACGGCGACTGACGCCCCGCGCCCACGAGGCGCGTGTCCGAGGGAGGACCCCCCACCATGAGTTCGGACCACAACCCCGCAACAGCCGCGCCGGAACCGCCGGGCGGCACCGCGAGGAGGACGAAGCGCCCCTCCTCCACCCTCGCCGTCCTCCAGCGGCTCGGCCGCAGCCTGATGATGCCGATCGCGGTACTGCCCGCCGCGGCGATCCTCCTCCGCCTCGGCCAGCCCGACCTGCTCGGCGCCGACGGCCTGGCCGGGTTCCCCGGGATGGGGTGGATGGAACCGGTCGCGGGCGCCGTCGGCACCGCGGGCGACGCGGTGTTCCAGGCCCTTCCCCTGCTGTTCGCGATCGGTGTGGCGATCGGTTTCGCCAAGCGCGCCGACGGATCGACCGCGCTGGCCGCGGTGGTCGGATACCTGGTGTTCGACCGGGTCGCCACGTGGACGATGGTGACCTTCGACGGCCCCACCGGTGACCTGGGGTCGCGGCTGACCACCTATCCCCTGCCGGTCGACCCGGTGACGCGGGAGCCGGTGACCGACCCGGAGGCCGTGAACGCGGTCATGCCGGTCATCAACCACGCGGTGAAGAACCCGACCGACGTGCTCGGCGGCATCGCGGTGGGCCTGGTCGCGGCCCTGCTGTGGCAGCGCTACCACCGGATCAAGCTGCCGACCTGGCTGGGCTTCTTCGGCGGCCGCCGGTTCGTGCCGATCGTGACGGCGCTGGCCGGTCTGCTGATGGGTGTGGCGCTGGGCCTGGTCTGGCCGGTCGTCGGCGGATGGATCCAGGACCTGGGCGAGGGCATCATCGGCGCCGGCGCGCTGGGCGCGGGTGCCTACGGCGTGATCAACCGCCTCCTGCTGCCGATGGGCCTGCACCACGTGGTGAACTCGTTCATCTGGTTCGTGTCGGGCACCTACACCGCCCCCGACGGCACCGTGACGCACGGCGAGATCACCCGGTACTTCGCCGGCGACCCGGACGCGGGCGGCCTGCTGTCCGGGTTCTTCCCGGTGCTGATGTTCGGCCTGCCCGGCGCGGCCCTGGCGATGTGGCTGACGGCCCACAAGGAGCGGCGGGCACAGATCGGGTCGATCATGATCCCGGCGGCGCTGACCGCGTTCGCGACGGGTATCACCGAGCCGGTGGAGTTCGCGTTCATCTTCGTGGCCCCGGCGCTGTTCGCGGTGCACGTGGTGCTGACCGGCGTCTCGATGGCGGTCCTGAACGCGCTGGACGCCCACCTGGGCTTCGGGTTCTCGGCGGGACTGATCGACCTGCTGCTGAACGCGACGAAGGAGAACACGACCGGGCTGGGACTGATCCTGTTGCTCGGGCTGGTCTACTTCGCGCTCTACTTCGGGATCTTCTACGTGCTCATCACCCGGTTCAACCTGCCCACCCCGGGCCGTGAGCAGGACCCGGACGACCCGGGCGAGACCGTGCGGGCGCACACCGAGACCAACACCGGCGAGGACCCCCCGGGCTCCGGGAGGCCGCCGGGGGCGAAGGACCCGTCGGAGGGCTCCGGGCCGGGTTCCTCCGGCTGACCCCGGGGCCGTCCACAGGACGGAGAACGGTCTGGTGCGGCGGGGCCGCCCTTGGGACGCTGGAGTACAAGGCTCGGCAAGGGGGTCCCGCGCCCCCTCATCACCTCTGCCCGCAGGCGTGGAGGGGGTCCCGGTCCCCTCCCGCCCTCCCGCGGAAGAACACCCCGCCTCGGAGGTCGCCTCGGGACCCCCGGCTCCGAACACGGGGCGGTGAGCTCCCACGCGAAAGAGGCGGTATGACGAGGAACGGTACTTCGACGAGCGGTCGGCGCCCCCTGCTGCTCTGGTCCGCGGCGGGGCCGGCCCTGCTTCCTGGTGGCGATCGGACTGTGGGCGTTCCAGCCCTGGCGGCTGCTCACCTCCCGGACGGTGCGGGAGGCACCCCCTGTCGCGGCACCGTCGGCGCCTGCCGAGTCGGCGGAGTCGTCCGAACCGGGCGAGGAGGCCGGGTCGGACGAGGACACCGGGCCCGTGGTGCTGGGCGAGGGCGGGTTCCTCACCCAGGAGCACGGGACCTCGGGTACGGCCACCGTGCTGGAACCGGCCGACGGCTCGCGTCACGTACGCCTGACGGACCTGGCCACCAGCGACGGCCCCGACCTGCACGTGTGGATCACCGACCAGGAGGCGGGCGGTGACTGGTCCAAGTACCGCGACGGGCGTCACGTGGCGCTCGGCCCGCTCAAGGGCGACGAGGGGGACGCCGACTACGAGATCCTGCCGGAGGCCGACCTCGGCGGGATGACCAGCGTGGTGATCTGGTGCGACCGCTTCTCGGTGGCCTTCGGCTCGGCGCCCGTCCGGCTCTGACGTCGTCCGGGCCGGCCCCGGGGCCCCAGGAGCCCGCCCGAGCCGGACACACGAACGCGCGTGGGCGCGGCCCTGGTGAGGGGCCGCGCCCACGCGCGTTTCGGCTACCGCCGCCTACTTGGCGGCCGGGTCACCGTGGCACTTCTTGTACTTCTTTCCGGAGCCGCACGGGCAGGGCGAGTTGCGCGCGGTGCCGGCGTACTCGTCTGCGGTCTCGCTGTGCCGCTCGACGGTGCCGTCCTCGCTCGGCGCGGAGTACTGGAGCCTGTCGGGCTGGCCCTCGCCGAAACCGGGGACGACCACGTCCTCGGCGGGCTCGGCCTCCTCCTCGGGCGGAGCTGCCTCCTTGGCCTCCTCGGACTCCTCGCCCTCCTCCACCGCGGTGGCGACGGCCGTCGCACTGGCGGAGCCGCCGACGGCCGCGGCGGTCTGCGCCGCGGCGGCGGGCGTGAGCGAGGCCTCCTCCTTCTTGCGGACCTGGACCTCGACGTTGAAGAGGTAGCCGACCGACTCCTCCTTGATGGCCTCCAGCATCTGCTGGAACATGTCGAAGCCCTCGCGCTGGAACTCGATCAGCGGGTTGCGCTGCGCCATGGCCCGCAGCCCGATGCCCTCCTGGAGGTAGTCCATCTCGTAGAGGTGCTCACGCCACTTGCGGTCCATGACCTGCAGAATGACCCGGCGCTCGACCTCGCGCATGGCCTCCTCGCCCAGCTCCGCCTCACGCGCCTCGTAGGCGGTGTTGGCGTCCTCCACCACGCGGTCGGCGATCATCTCGGTGGTCAGCGTGTGGAGGTCGCCGTTCTCCTCGATGAACTCGTCGACGGTGAAGCTGATCGGATAGACCTGCTTGAACGCCCGCCAGAGCCTGTCGAGGTCCCAGTCGCTGGGGTCGCCGGCGGCGGTCTCCTCCACGACGTAGCCGCGCAGGACCTCCTCCAGCATGCTGACGACCTGGTCGCGCAGGTTCTGGCCCTCCAGGACCTTGCGGCGCTCGGCGTAGATGACCTTGCGCTGCCGGTTGAGGACCTCGTCGTACTTGAGGACGTTCTTGCGGATCTCGAAGTTCTGGGTCTCGACCTGCCCCTGCGCCGAGGCGATCGCCTTGCTGACCATTCCGGACTCGATGGGCTGGTCGTCCGGGATGTTCAGCTGGTTCATGAACGCTTCGAGGCGGCTGCTGTTGAACAGGCGCAGCAGGTCGTCCTGGAGGGACAGGTAGAAGCGGGAGATACCCGGGTCACCCTGGCGGCCGGAGCGGCCGCGCAGCTGGTTGTCGATGCGCCGCGACTCGTGCCGCTCGGTGCCGAGCACGTACAGGCCGCCCGCCTCGACGACCTTCTGGTGCTCCTCCTCGTAGTCGGCCTTGGCCTTCTCCAGCGCCTCGGGCCAGGCGGCCTCGTACTCCTCCGGGGTCTCCAGCGGGCTCAGGCCGCGGCTTTGGAGCTCCTCGTCGGCGAGGAAGTCGGGGTTGCCGCCCAGCATGATGTCGGTACCGCGACCGGCCATGTTGGTGGCGACGGTGACCGCGCCGAGCTTGCCCGCGCGGGCGATGATCGCGGCCTCACGGGCGTGGTTCTTGGCGTTGAGGACCTCGTGCGGGACGCCCTCGCGCTTGAGCATCCGGGACAGCAGTTCGGACTTCTCGACGCTGGTGGTGCCGACCAGGACGGGCTGGCCGGCCTCGTGCCGCTCGGCGATGTCCTCGGCGAGCGCCTGGAACTTGGCGTCCTCGTGCTTGTAGACGACGTCCTTGACGTCCTCGCGGATCATCGGCTTGTTGGTGGGGATGGGCACCACGCCGACCTCGTAGGTCTGGGAGAACTCCGCCGCCTCGGTCTGCGCGGTACCGGTCATACCGGCGAGCTTCTCGTAGAGGCGGAAGTAGTTCTGGAGCGTGACCTTGGCGAGCGTCTGGTTCTCGTCCTTGATCTTGACGCGCTCCTTGGCCTCGATGGCCTGGTGCATGCCCTCGTTGTACCGGCGTCCGGCCAGGACGCGACCGGTGAACTCGTCGACGATGAGGACCTCACCGTCCTTGACGATGTACTCCTTGTCGCGCTTGTAGAGCTCCTTGGCCTTGAGCGAGTTGTTGAGGAAGCTGATGAGCGGGGTGTTGACGGCCTCGTAGAGGTTGTCGATGCCCAACCAGTCCTCGACCTTGGCCACACCGGACTCGGTGATGCCGACAGTGCGCTTCTTCTCGTCCACCTCGTAGTCGGTGTCGCGCTTCAGGCGCGGGGCGATCTTGGCGAACTCGGCGTACCAGCGGGAGTTCTGCTCGGAGGGGCCGCTGATGATCAACGGGGTACGGGCCTCGTCGATGAGGATGGAGTCGACCTCGTCGACCAGGGCGAAGAAGTGCCCGCGCTGGACGGTGTCCTTGAGCGAGAGCGCCATGTTGTCGCGCAGGTAGTCGAAGCCGAACTCGTTGTTCGTACCGTAGGTGATGTCGGCCTGGTAGGCCCTGCGGCGCTCGGCCGCGGTGATCTGGGGGCTGATGACGCCGACGTCGAGACCGAGGAACTGGTAGACGCGGCCCATGTTCTGGGCGTCGCGCCGGGCCAGGTAGTCGTTGGTCGTGATGACGTGCACGCCCTCGCCCGCGAGGGCGTTGAGGTAGACCGCGAGCGTACCGGTCAGGGTCTTGCCCTCACCGGTCTTCATCTCGGCGATGTTGCCGAGGTGGAGCGCGGCACCGCCCATGATCTGGACGTCGAAGTGGCGCTGGCCCAGGGTCCGCTTGGCCGCCTCGCGGACGGTCGCGAAGGCCTCTGGCAGCAGGTCGTCCAGAGACTCGCCGTCCGCGTAGCGTTCCTTGTACTCCCGGGTGAGGTCCCTCAACTCCTCGTCGGTGAGGTCGACGTAGTCGTCCTCGAGTGAGTTGACCTGGTCCTTCAGCTTGTTGAGCCGGCGCAGGATCTTTCCCTCACCCGCGCGCAGGAGCTTGTTGAGTATCCCTGGCACTTCCTATGCGCTCCTCGCAGATCGCGGTTGGCTCCACGCGTGTGGAGACCCTCTGGGCCCGCTGACCGCTTTCCCGTGGCCGCGGAGGACGGCGGGGGGTTCCTGGGCCCTCGGGCCTACATCCTAGAGGACGCGAACCATACACCCCACCCTCTCGGGAGAGGGGTCCGCCCGCACGTTTCCCTCTGAGGAACGAAGCAAACCGGCTGATATGTTCCCGCAGGTCACACGCACGGGGAGCCGAATGGTGGACGGGGCCTCCGCGGCACCCGGTACCGGTGGGAGCGCCGTTCCGGGCCCGGGCGCGGGAACTTTCCCGCCGTTTGCCCACCGTCCCCGATGCCTTCCGGCTTTCGTGGGTAGGCATCCCACAGGAGGGCGGCCGCGGTCGGACGGCCGCGGCCCGTCGAACGCGAACGTGTTCCCAGGGGGATCACCATGCGAACGAAGCGAAACAGGAAGGGCCGCGGAGCCGAGGACAGGAAGGCTCCCGACGCCAAGGATCTGACCACACCCTCCCCGCGTTCTCCCGACGACGTCGCCAAGGAGGTGGTCGGTGAGACACCCGTCCTGCGGCGTGACCCGGTCGAGGACGACCCGGCGCTGGCCTGGGAGGGGGAGCATCCCGACGGCGACAGCCGGTTCGGGCGCATCCAGGGCTTTCAGCGCCAGGGCGGCAGTATGGCACCGAGCAACGCGCACCGGGGGCGTCTGAGCTCCTGGGTGGCGGTGGTGCTGGCCTGCGCCGGGTTCACCGTGGGCGCCTTGGGCATCGTCATGGGGATGTCCGTGACCCTTCTGGTGATCGCCGGGGTCCTGCTGCTCGCGGCGGGTGCGGTCGCCCTGTTCTTCGACATGATGAGCGACGTCGTCCTCGACACGCCCCGTCAGGAGTCGGAGGAGCCGCACGACACCCCGCTGCACCGGATCAAGCACGAGGAATCCGAGGGGCGCCCGGAGTAGCCGCACCCACGGCCACGACGAAGCACACCGCCGCGGCGGGTCCGGGAGGATCCGCCGCGGCGGTGTCGTCGGCGGGGCGTGTCGCCCGCCGGGGGGACTGCCCGCTCTCGCGCGGGGGGCGGGGCCGGAAGGGGACCGCGCCGAAGGCGTCGGACGGCGGGCGGCCGTGCGAACACGGGCCTTCACCGGTCGGGCGCGGCCCCCGGGGCCCCTACGGGTACGGGGCCCGCGAAGCGAGGCCGGGCCCCGGGGACGTCATCTAGTCGACCAGCCTGAGCACGCCGTAGTTGAAGCCCTTGCGCCGGTACACGACGCTCGGGGCGTCCTTGACCTCGTCGTGGAAGAGGTAGAAGTCGTGGCCGACGAGTTCCATCTCCATCAGCGCCTGGTCGATGCTCATGGGCTTGGCCCGGTGGAACTTCTCCCGCACGATGACGGGGGCCTCCCCCTGGGTCTCCAGCTCGACGAACTCGTCGGAGAACCTTCCGCCCGCCTCGGTACCGTCGGCCTCCTCCCCGCTGCGCTGGGCCGGGGGCGCCTGCGTGGCGGTGGCGGTGACCGAGGGCATGTCTCCGGGGAGGTCGGCGGTGGCTGCCGCGACGGAGACGGGGCTGTGGTTGCCGCGGTGGACCTTGCGCCGGTCCGCGGCCTTGCGGAGACGGGCCTCGATCTTGTCGATCGCGAGGTCGAGGGCACCGTAGCGGTCGGATGCAGCGGCCTCGCTGCGGATGACCGGACCGTTGGTCCGGATGGTCAGCTCAACCCTCTCGCGGACGTCGGCGAGCCTGGGGTTGCGCTCTTCGGACACCTCCACGTCGACGATCATGCCCTTCTTCTCCCACTTGGAGAGCCTGTCGAGCTTGTTGTCGACGTGCTGTCGGAACTTCTCACTCACATCGGTGCGTCGACCCTTGACGATGATGTCCATAGGACCCCCTTCATCGCGTGGCCGCCGCCGTGGCGACGGCCAGGCTGCTCTGCATCCCTTCCGCCGCCAGGGGGGCGAAAGGGGTGTCCCGCGCTAGCCCCCTTCCGCTGGTGCCCCGGTCCTGTAGGGGGCACGGCTTGGTTGGAAGTGCGTATACCCACCATGGGCGCCGTCATCACGCGCCCCATGGACACGATTGGTGACGGCCTCCGAACTGGGAAAAGGGCTTTCTGCCACAACCAGGGCAGAGTGGCCCCGGGGGATGGGGGGGAGTGCCCCCGGGAGCCCGCCGTTGGCGGACTCCCGGATGGTGGGATGCCACCCGTCCGGCCGACCTGGTCTTCGTCCCCACATCCGCCTGCTGAGAGTGTCGCCGCTCTTGTACGCGACTACTGCTCTTCTCCCTGTCATGAGGGACATCTGGACCCTCCGCGGGGCAGGACTTACCTCTAAGGCGCACCGTGATCGGTCGACGAAAAGTCGCCTTACGTGGGCCGTTTCGCCTGCGCCTGGCATCGGCTTGCCGGAGTGGCGCCCCGGTGTTCCCGGGGGCTCAGACTCTCCGACGCAACCACGGACCCGGACGGGTGCCATACCGTGACCGTAACCTGTCCTGACGAGGATGTCAGGTAGTGATCACCCGCTCAACTCGCCGGTAACCATCGCAAATCCCTGTGTACATGGACTTTTCCCCTGCTCACGTGGCTTCGTAAAACCTTCTTGCCCGGCCCGGCACCCCGCCGGACGCACGTTCGGGAAGGCGCTCGGCGAGGACCACCGCTCCCGCCACCCTGATCCCGCGGGCCCGCAGGGCGCGGGCCGCCTCGGCCACCGTGGCGCCCGTGGTGAGGACGTCGTCCACCACGACCGCCGCTCCCCCGGGAGCCGCCCCGGACTCCGCCGCGCCGGCTCCCGGGAGGTCGGCGACGAAGGCGCCCGCCCGGTTGGCCAGGCGCTCGGCCCGGCCCAGGCCGGCCTGGCGCCGGCGCCGACCCCGGTAGCGCAGCAGCGGCACCACCCTTCCGGCGTCCGCGCCGCCCGCGTCCGCCAGGCAGGTGAGCGCCAGCCGGGTGACCGGGGCGCGGGGGTCGCGCGGCGGGCCGCGGCCGGGAACGGGGACCAGCAGGGTGCCCGGAGCGGCCAGCCCCGACGCGGTGTAGGCGGCGGCCAACCGCTCGCCCAGCGGCGCGGCCAGGGCGTCCGCGCCGCCCTCCTTGTAGGCGAGCAGCACGCGGCGGTGGTGCCCGGCGTAGGGGCCGGCCGCCCAGACGGGAGGGCAGCCCGGCCGGGGCGCGCACCGGAGGGGGCGGCGCTCCAGCACGGCGAGGCAGTCCCCGCACAGCGGCCCCGAGGGGCCCGCGCACCCGGCGCAGGGGTGCGGGAGGAGCAGGTCGAGCAGCGCGGCGAGCATCCGCCGCAGCACGCCGGTACGGCGGATCGCGTCGTTCACCAGTCCAGGATCGGCTCCCGCCCCGGCCTTCACCAGCCCCTTCCGGGACCTGTGGACGACGGCGGCCGCGGACGGGCGTCCCGGTACGAGGCAGCGAGGCAGCGCCCGCCTCGGGGACGGCCCCGCCGCGGACGACCGCCTCGGGGCCCGGTTTCCGGTGGCGGTCGCAGCGCCCCGGCTCAGGGGCGGCATGCACTTCGACATCCGCGAGGACCGCACACCGCAGGGCCCACGGAAGCCCACCGCCGCACGAGCGGCCCGCGGACGACAGGCCCGAAAGCGGGGCGGCGCGGGTCAGCGGATGATCGACACGATCCGGCAGCAGGCCCCGGCCAGCCCGGGGTCCCCGGAGAGGTCGCCCCTTCGCGCGGCCTCCTCGGGCCCGATCCCGCGCACGCACAGCCGCCAGGCGGTCTCGAAGTCCCACCGCACCGTCGCCGCGGGCGCGCCGCCGGGCCCGGGGCCGGCGTGCGCCAGCGACCAGCCCGCACCGGTACGGGTGGCGGTCCACTCCCCGCCGTCCGGGCCGTCCACGGCCACGCGCACGCGCGTTCCCGTCTCCGCCGGGGTGTCCCGCAGGGTGTGGGGCAGCGCGCGCATGAGGGTGTCCAGCACCAGGCCGCCCTGCGGCCCGGGGTCGGTGGGCCGCCCGGTCGCGTGCCGGATCTGCTGGCGGTGGGCCCAGTGCTCGGTCAGCTCGCGGGCGCAGTCCAGCCAGACCGGCGCCGGGTCGGCGCCCGCCCAGGAGACCCCGAGGCCCAGGACATGCGGGTCCGCGGCGCGCCAGAGCCCCACCACCTCGCGTCCGGTCATCTCCAGGGTCTGGACCAGCGCCTCCGGGCTGATCCTGGCGGTGGCCCGCACCCACTCCTGGTTGTTGCGGTGGACGAACGCCGCCAGCGGCTCCCCGGGCGCCGGGGCCGGGGCCGCCCGGTAGCGGTCGCGCATCCCCGCGATGCGCCAGTAGTCGTCGCCGAGCAGGTGCGCGGCCACGTCGCGCGCGCTCCACCCGGGCACGGCCTCGGCCTCCCACTCCGCGGGGCCGAGGCTCCGCAGGAGCGCGAGCAGGGACTCCCGTTCCCGGGCGAGGTGGGGGCGCGCGTCGATCGGGGCACCCAGCCGCGTGAGGTCGTTCATGGGCCCCACGATCCCAGGCCGCCCCGTGCGGCGCATCCCGGTCTCCTCCGGGGCGGGCGGTGCCGCCCGCCCCGCGAAAGGGCACGCCTCAGCCGGGGAAGGTGGGCGAGCCGCCCTCTCCCGCGGGCTGCCAGTTGAGCGGGTCGTTGGAGATCCAGACGTTGCCGTCGTCCGAACCGGCGATCAGCGGCTGCCCCGGGGCGCCCGAGATCGTCACCATGCTCGCGACGGGGGATCCGGCGCTGGCGGAGGACGTGCCCCCGTCCAGGGAGACCAGGAGCGCCTGGCTCGTGCCGCCCTCGCGGCTGCCCAGCACGACCAGCTGGTCGGCCGAGCGCCAGGAGACCGCGGTGATCTGCTCCAGCTCGCCGGCCAGGGGCACGAACGACTCCAGGAGGACCTGTCCGTCGGGGCCCTCGACCACGCGGCCCACCTGGAGCGAGCGCCGTCCGTCCACCTCGGTCACCGCGGCGGCACGGGTGCCGTCCCGCGCGATCTGGAAGTCCACCAGCGGGCCGCCCAGGTCGGACACGTCCACCCGCACGACCTCCTCGCCGCCGCGCAGCAGCCACAGGGCGGTGGCGTCCGGCGCGGGCTGGGTGCCGTTGAGGTTGGGGGGATCGGCGGGCTCGTCCGTCGTCTCCTCCTCGTCCTCGTCGTCCTCCTCGTTGCCCTCGTCCTCGTCGGGGATCTCCTCGACCACCCACAGGTCGCCGTCGACGTCCCAGGACAGATCGGTGAAGGTCCCGTCGGACAGGACCTCCCGGACCGCGGCGCCCGAGGTCATCGGGCTCGTGACCACCTCGCCGCCGCCCGTGGTGACCCCGGCGAGGGTCCGCTCGTCCAGCGACACAGCGAACTGCTCCAGCGGGACCTCCCCCGTGCCCAGGGGGCCGGGGACCGGGTCCGCCTCGCCGAAGGTGTCGGAGTCCCAGTCCGAGGCCGACCACAGCCGGCCCTCGTGCGAGTAGTAGGCGCGTGTCTCGGTCGTGGTCACCCCGGGGCTCACGTCGGCCCAGTAGACGCTGCCCGGGCGCGGCCGGTCCGCGCTCGCCCCCTCGGATCCGGGGAAGTCGACCTCGGAGCCGTTCACGCTGAGGGTGAACTCCTGGATCTCCGGCAGCTGGCGCAGGGTCCAGGCGATCTGCGCCCCCATGCCGAACTCGTCGACCTCGCCACTGCTGGTCACGTTGACGGAGACCCGTTCCTCCTCCGCGTCCGGAGCGGCGCGGGTCCCCTCGGGGAAGGAGGAGTGCACCGCCGGGTCCAGCCAGTCGCTGGGCCCGCTGATGAGCCTGCGCAGCAGGCGCTCCGCCAGGTCGTCGTTGCTCACCGGCAGATAGACCGGGTCCGGGACCAGGGCGTTCTCTTCGGGGTTGAAGAAGTACAGGTTGAAGGGCCGGTGGGTGCGCTCCACGTCGAGCCTGCTGAGGATGAGCTCCTCGGGAAGGCTCTGGATGCGCCACTCCCCCTCGAGGGAGCCGTCCTCGCGGGCCATGACGAACGTCTCGTCGAGCAGCCTCTCGGGGTCGCCGGGGAGGTACTTGCCGCCCTCGTCGATGGTGGCCACCAGCGAGCTGCGCATCCGCACGGTGGCGGTGAGCCCGTCGGTGCTGATCTCGGTGTCCAGGTCGACCGTGTCGAGGTCGGGGAAGACCTTGACCGTGCCGTCCGGTGACCACTCCTGGCGGGTCTCGGACAGCATGTAGCTGCGGGCGGCCGCGTAGTCCTGTTCGAAGCTGCCCATGTCCTGGAGGAAGCCGCTGACCAGGCCCGCCGGGTCCACGCCCTCCTGCGGCCCCGCGGGCAGCAGGCGCACGTAGCCCCCGTACGGGTCGCCCTCGGCGCCGTTGCCGTCGCTGGTCACGACGGGGCCGGTCATCGGGACGGACGCGCACGCCGACATGGACACACCCGCCACGGCCGCGGCCAGGCAGGAGCGGGCGGCGCGGCCGAAGCGGTTCGGTGCGCTCATGACAGGTTCTCCTCGTCCTCACGCTGGTCGGCTCCCCTGTCACCGCTGTCCGTGGCGCCCTGGTCGCCCCTGGAGGGGACCCTCTCGGCACGGGCCGCTCCGTTGCCGCCCTCGCCCGCGAACGGGGCGAAGCTGCGGCCCAGCGCGATCTCCGGCGGCACCAGGGGCAGGGGGGACCCGCGCAGCTCGGCGCCGGAGCGGCGCGGCAGCGACAGCCGGAACTGGGAGCCCTGTCCGGGCATGCCCCACGCCTGGAGCCAGCCGCCGTGCAGCATGGCGTCCTCCTTGGCGATGGACAGCCCCAGGCCGGTGCCGCCGGTGGTGCGCACGCGGGCCGGGTCGGCGCGCCAGAAGCGGTCGAAGCACAGGTGCTCCTCCCCCTCCTTGAGGCCCACCCCGTAGTCGCGCACGGCCACGGCCACCGCGTCGCGGTCGCCCGCGGCGGTGACCACCACGTCGCGGCCCTCGCTGTGCTCGATGGCGTTGACCACCAGGTTGCGCAGGATGCGGTTGATCCGGCGGGCGTCGTACTCGGCCGTGCAGGGCTCGGCGGGCAGGCGCAGGATGACCTTGATCCCGCGCCGCTCGGCGATCTGCTCGGCGTCGCCGACGGCCTTCATGACCGCGTCCCGGATGTCCAGGGACTCGATGCCCAGGGTGACGGCTCCGGCGTCGTGGCGGCTGATCTCCAGCAGGTCCGCGAGCAGCTCCTCGAAGCGCTCCACCTGGCCCTGCAGCAGCTCCACCGAACGGCGCATGGTGGGGTCGAGCTCCTCGCGCTCGTCGAAGAGCACGTCCCCGGCCATCTTGATCGTGGTCAGCGGGGTGCGCAGCTCGTGGGAGACGTCGGAGACGAACTGGCGCTGGAGTTTGGACAGCTCCTCCAGCTCCTGGATCTTCTCCTGGAGGTTGCCCGCCATGTCGTTGAACGACAGCGCCAGCCTGGCGAGGTCGTCCTCCCCCTGCACGGTCATGCGCTCGGTCAGGTCGCCGGAGGAGAGCCGCTCGGCGGACTGGGCCGCCGAGCGCACCGGTGTGACCACCTGCCGCGTGATGACGAACGCGATCAGCCCGAGGAGGATGACCAGCAGGATCCCCACCAGGGCGACCGTGTTCTGGACCAGGTCGAGGATCTCCTGCTCGTGCTGGAGCGGGAAGAGGTAGTACAGCTCGTAGGCGTGCGTGAGCTGCGATCCGACCACCAGCGCGGGCTCCTCGGTGCCGCCGTCCTCGGTGGTGATGCGCGTGTACGTGTGGTACTGCTGATCGTCGACCTCGGACCGGCGGACCTGGTCGATGAGGCGCTTCGGGACGCTGCCCTCGCCGGTGGCCCATCCGATCTCGTCGCCCACCGAGGGCAGGATGACCACGCTGTACAGACCGGTGTCGCCGCTGCGGCTGGTGAGCTCGTTGGCGAGGTCGTACAGGAGCCGCTTGCGGTCCGCCGTCTCGTTCTCCTGGAGCTCGGTGAGCGCGTAGCCGAGCCCGGCACGGTGGTCGGTGGCGGCCGTGGCGATCTTGGCGTCGAGCAGGCCGCTGCGCACCTGGGAGATGAGGACGTACCCCAGGCCCGCCATCACCACCAGGGACAGCACCAGGGTGGTGGAGATGACCCTGAGGTGCAGCGAACGGCGCCAGTTGGTGTGGACGCCGCGTACCAGGGCGCGGGCGGCACGCTGGGCGAACAGGTAGGCACGGGTGAGCCCCGTGCCGCTGTCGCGCCAGCGTCCCCCGGTCTCGGGCGGTCCGGAGGACGCTCCGGACCGTTGCCCCTCGGAGGCGGTCGTCCGCTCCTCCTCGGGTGTACCTGCGGTCATGTGAGGCTCGGTGGGATCAGGCGGTACCGGCCTTGTAGCCGACACCGCGGACGGTCACGACGACCTCGGGATGCTCCGGGTCCTTCTCGATCTTGGCGCGCAGGCGCTGCACGTGGACGTTGACCAGGCGGGTGTCGGCGGCGTGCCGGTAACCCCAGACCTGCTCCAGCAGCACCTCGCGGGTGAAGACCTGGCGCGGCTTGCGGGCCAGGGCGACCAGGAGGTCGAACTCCAGCGGGGTGAGGCTGATCTGCTCGCCGTCGCGGCGCACGGCGTGCCCGGCGACGTCGATGGTGATGTCCCCGATCTGCAGGACCTCGGGAGCGGGCTCCTCGGTGCGGCGCAGCCGCACGCGGACGCGGGCCACGAGCTCCTTGGGCTTGAAGGGTTTGACGATGTAGTCGTCGGCGCCGGACTCCAGCCCCAGGACGACGTCGATGGTGTCGCTCTTGGCCGTGAGCATCACGATGGGCACACCGGACTCGGCGCGGATCTGGCGGCACACGTCGATCCCGTCGGCCCCGGGCAGCATCAGGTCGAGGAGGACCAGGTCGGGCTTGGTCTCGCGGAAGGCCTCCAGGGCCTTGTCTCCGTCATGCACGAACGAGGGCTCGAACCCCTCGCCCCGCAGAACGATACCGAGCATCTCGGCGAGGGCGAGGTCGTCGTCGACAACCAGTACACGTCCCTTCATCGGTGTGTCCGGCGCCGGGAGTCAGACCCGCCCGCGGGCGGGTAGGCGGCGCCTACTCCTCTCTCTGGAAACACTCAGCGGCACAAACGTTCGGTGCGCCCTCGACGCAAAGAACTGCTTCTTCTCCCCACCTTGCCACCTTCGGGCGGTGTTGGGAGAGTGGTCGATGTTTTTCGGTCCTTGCCGACCGGTCGCGGCCACAGGCGCGTCGGCCCTGCTGAACTGGCCCGTGAACCCTCACGACTTGGCCTGTTGATAACAGAAAGCATACAAAAGGAATGAAGTGGGTGGGTTGAGCCTGTATACACCCCAACACCGCTGAGGAGCGGTGGAACCGGCGGGTAGGTTGGTTTTCCGTACGGCAGGAATCGCGCCGACCCGTTCACGCGGTGCGAACGAACCCCATGGAGGGCGGGGCAGATGACCCAGGAGGACGACCACCGGGACACGTCGGGGGGCTCCCCGGACGGGCCGGGCGGCGGTGGAACTCCCGAGTCCGCTCCCCCACCGGAGCCCGGTGGCTGGGCGGCGCCCGGCCAGGACCCCTCCGAGCCCGCCGCGGGCACGGGAGGGCAGCCGGAGTTCGCACCGCCCGGGCAGGGAGGACAGGCGCACCACGGGTGGCGACCGGGTCCGGAGCAGCAGCCCCCCGGACAGCCGGGGTACGGACAGCAGGGGTACGGCCAGACTCCCGGCCCGGGCCAGTACGACCAGGCCGGTTACGGGCAGCAGGGGTACGGCCAGGCTCCCGGCCAGTACGCGCAGTACGGGTACGGACAGCAGCAGGCGTACGCCGGGGCTCCCCCGGGGTACGGCCCGCCCCCCGGTCACGGGCAGCAGTCCCCGTACGGCCACGGCGCCCCCCACGGCGGGCCGCGCGCGCCCAAGCCCGGGGTCGTCGCGCTGCGCCCGATGACCCTCGGGGACATCCTCAACGGCGCGTTCAGCGTCATCCGCAACAACCCGAGGACCACCGTCGGGCTCTCGCTGGTCGTCATGGCGATCGCCAGCATCGTCAGCTCGGTCGGCTTCAGCGGCTACATGTCCGACTACGGGATCTTCCTCGACCAGGCCATGAACGACCCCGCCTCGGTCGACCCCGAGGACCCGCTGCCGTTCAGCGCCTGGTCGATCATCGCCCTGTACGGCGGCACACTCCTGAGCTACGCCGGGACCGTCCTGATCACCGGGCTGCTCACCGCCGTGATCGGCATGGCCGTCCTGGGCCGCAAGCTCAACCCGTCGCAGGCCTGGGCCGCGGTGAAGGGGCGGATCGGGGCCGTCGTCGGCCTGGCGCTCCTGCAGCTGCTGATCTTCTTCGGCCTCACCCTCGTCATCACGGTGGTGGGACTCGTCGGCCTGTTCCTGGGCATCTTCCTGGCCGCCTCGGGCAGCGAGGCCGTCGGCGTGGCCGTCATCATCGCCGCGGTGGTCCTGGGGTTCGGCGGCGGTATCGCGCTGGCCGCCTGGATCTACGTCCGCATCTACTTCGCCATGCCCGTCGTGGTGCTCGAACGCCTCGGCGTAGGCGGGGCCCTGGCCCGCTCCTGGCGCCTGACACAGGGCAGCTGGTGGCGGGTCTTCGGCATCGTGCTGCTGGCCACCGTCCTCATCGGTTTCGTCGGCAGCCTGCTGAGCACGCCCTTCAGCATCGTCGCGGTCATCCCCAGCTTCGCCGCCCCCGGTGAGACCTGGGCCGCCGTCGTGGCGGGCGCCGTCATCTACGTGGGCGAGGTACTGGTCTCCTCGGTCACCGCCCCCTTCACCGTGGGCGTGGCGACGCTGCTCTACGTGGACCTGCGGATGCGCCGCGAGGGCCTCGACCTGAGGCTGCACGAGGCCGCCCTGGCCGGCTACGAGGCGGGCCCGGAGATCTACCTGCCGGAGCCGCGGACGTGAGGACACACCTCGCAGCCGTCGGTGAGGTGTCCCGTGAGGAGGGGCGGCGCCGCGCCGTCGAGGAGCTGAGCGACCCCCTCTACGGTGAGCAGGAGCCGTCGCTGATCGACCGCTTCCTCGACTGGCTCGGCGACCTGATCGCGGGGTTCACGGAAGGGGCACCGGAGTTCGTCGGCGGCTGGGCGGTCCTGGGGCCGGTCCTGGCCGTGGTCGCGGCCCTGGTGGTCTGGCTGGTCTTCTGGCTGCGCCCGTCCCGCGGCCGCGCGGCGGGTCCGCCCGTGCACGAGAGCGCGCCGATGACGGCCACCGACCACCGCGCCGCCGCCGACCGGCACGAGGCCGCGGGCGAGTTCGCCGCCGCCGTCACCGAGAGGCTGAGGGCCATCAGCGTGGACCTGGAGGACAGGGCGGTCATCACCCCGCGCGCGGGGCGCACCGCCACCGAGCTGGCGTCCGAGGCCTCCGCCGTGCTGCCCGGCGAGGCCGGGGGCCTGCGCGAGGGCGCCCGGATCTTCAACGACGTGGCCTACGGCGACCGCCCGGCGACCGCCGACTCCGCGCGCGTGCTGCGCGAGCTGGACGCGCGGCTGCGGGCCGCCCGTCCCGCCGAGGAGGTGAGGGAATGACGGCCGAGGCCCCCGCCGCGCCGCCCCAGGCTCCCCCGCCCGACCGCACGCCGCCGCCCGAGGGCTCGCGCGCCCTGCGCGTGTGGCGCTCGGTGCGCGTCCCGGCCGCCGTGGTCGCCGCGCTCGTCACGGTGTCGGTGCTGCTGTCCCTGGGCGCCGAGCGGTTCCCCACGGGACACCTGGAGCCGGAGTCCGTCTCCCCCGACGGCACCCGGGCGCTGGTGAACGTGCTGGAGCAGGACCGCGACGTGCACGTGACGCGCTCCTCGGCCGCCGCCGAGGAGGCCGTGGCGGCGGCCGGCGACGACACGGTGCTGGCGGTCTTCCTGGACCACCGGCTGCTTCCCGAGGAGCTGGACTCCCTGGCCGCCCTCGACGTGGACACCGTCCTCGTCCGGCCGTCCACACGGTCCCTGGAGGCGTTCGCGCCCGGGGTCGAGATGACCGGGCGTGAGGAGTCCGAGGGGTTCCTGGAGACGGCCCCCTCCCCCGGGTGCGACCTGCCGGCCGCCGAGGCTGCGGGCGACGCCCACGTCGCCGGCGAGCTGTACACGGCGCCCTCCGGCGCCGTGGGCTGCTACCCGGCGGAGGACGGCCACGCGCTGGTCCGGGTGCGCGGGGACGGAACGACCACCACGGTGCTGGGCACCGGAAGGCCGCTGACCAACACCGCGCTCGACACCGCGGGCAACGCCGCGCTGGCGCTGAACCTCCTGGCCGCCGAGGACGTGGTGTGGCTGCGCCCGGACCCGCCCCAGCAGGAGGGCGGCGCCGGCCTGTGGGAGCTGCTTCCGTCGGGGCTGCGCTGGTCCCTGGTCCCGCTGGTGGCGACACTGGCGCTGCTGGCGCTGTGGCGGGGCCGCCGGATGGGCGCGCTGGTCTCCGAGTCACTGCCCGTGGTGGTGCGCGCCTCGGAGACCACCGAGGGCCGGGCGGGGCTGTACCAGTCGCGCAAGGCCCGGGACCGGGCCGCGGCCGCGCTGCGCTCCGGGTTCCTGGAGCGGACGGTGCCCAAGCTCGGGTTGAGCGCGGACGCCGCGCCCGAGGCGGTCGTGGCGGCCGTCGCGGAGCGGACCGGCGACGATCCCGGGCACCTGCGGTCCCTGCTCCACCCCGGGCGGCCGGACCCGTACGCGGGAGACGACGACTCCCTGGTCCGGCTCGCCGACGAGCTCGACGAACGCGCTCGGAGGCTGCGGTGACGCCCGTGCGCGCGGACCGGAGAACGACCACTGAGGTATCGAGAGAGGTAGACGGCACGTGAGCGCCTTCACACCCGAGGCACTGCCATCCGCCGACGAGGCGCGTGCGGCGTTGGTCGCCCTGCGCCGCGAGGTGGCCAAGGCGGTCGTGGGCCAGGACGAGACGGTGACCGCGATGGTCGTGGCGCTGCTGTGCCGCGGCCACGTACTGATGGAGGGCGTGCCCGGTGTCGCCAAGACGCTGCTGGTGCGCACCGTGTCGGCGGCGCTGTCCCTGGACCACAAGCGGGTGCAGTTCACCCCGGACCTGATGCCGGGTGACGTGACGGGTTCGCTCGTCTACGACCAGCACACCGCGAAGTTCGAGTTCCTCAAGGGACCGGTCTTCACCAACCTGCTCCTGGCGGACGAGATCAACCGGACCCCGCCCAAGACCCAGGCGTCGCTGCTGGAGGCCATGGAGGAGCGGCAGGTGACCGTGGAGGGGAGGCCCGCCGCGCTGCCGGAGCCGTTCATGGTGGCCGCCACCCAGAACCCGGTGGAGTACGAGGGCACCTACCCGCTGCCCGAGGCGCAGCTGGACCGCTTCCTGCTGAAGGTGACCATCCCCCTGCCCCCGCGGGAGGCCGAGGTGGAGATGCTGGGCCGCCACGCGGCCGGTTTCGACCCGGGCGACCTGCAGGCGGCCGGGGTGGGCCCCGTGGCGGGCGCCGCCGAGCTGCGGGCCGGCCGGCTCGCCGTGGAGGGGGTGCGGGTGGCGCCCGAGGTCCTGGGCTACATCGTCGACCTGTGCCGGGCCACCCGGCAGTCGCCGTCGCTGCAGCTGGGCGCCTCCCCGCGCGGTGCGACGGCGCTGCTGCGCACCAGCCGGGCGTGGGCGTGGCTGTCGGGGCGCGACTACGTCACCCCCGACGACGTGAAGGCCCTGGCCAAGGGGACGCTGCGGCACCGGATCTCGCTGCGCCCGGAGGCCGAGCTGGAGGGGGCCACCACCGACGGAATCCTGGACGGTGTGCTCGCCTCCGTCCCGGTGCCGCGCTGATGGTGGTCACCGGCCGGGCGGTCCTGCTGGCGCTGGCGGCGACGGTCGCGGTGGCGCTGTCCGGTCTGATCGGTGCCGAGGTGACCGCGGTCGCCATGGGTGTGCTGGTGGCGCTGCTGGCGGTGGACGTCGTGCTGGCGGCCAGCCCCAAGGCGATGCGCCTGTCCCGGGAGGGCGACACGTCGCTGCGCCTGGGCGACTCGGCGACGGTGTCCGTGACCGTCGCCAACCCCACGCGGCGGAACCTGCGCGGATCGGTGCGCGACGCCTGGCCGCCGAGCGCGCGCGCCGCGCCGCGCAGGCAGCCGCTGCGGGTGGCCGCCGGGGAGCGGCGCCGGGTGAGGACCACCCTGACCCCGACACGGCGCGGCGACGCCCGGGCCGCCGGGGTGACCCTGCGCAGTGTGGGACCGCTGGGGCTGGCGGGCAGGCAGCGGACGCTGCCGGCGCCGTGGACGGTGCGCACGCTGCCCCCGTTCCACAGCAGGCGCCACCTGCCGGGCAAGCTGTCGCGGCTGCGCGAGCTGGAGGGCCAGCACACGGCGATGGTGCGCGGTCAGGGCAGCGAGTTCGACTCGCTGCGCGACTACGTGCCCGGAGACGACGTGCGGTCGATCGACTGGCGGGCCACGGCCCGGGGCGAGGGCGTGGTGGTGCGCACGTGGCGGCCCGAGCGGGACCGGCGCATCCTCATCGTGCTGGACACCGGGCGCACGTCGGCCGGGCGGGTGGGCGACACCCCGCGCCTGGACCACGCCATGGACGCGGCGCTGCTGCTGGCGGCGCTGGCGGGCAAGGCGGGCGACCGGGTGGACTTCATGGCCTACGACCGGCGCACGCGCGCGCAGGTGCGCTCGTCGGGCAAGGGCAGCCAGGTGGGCCGGATCGTGGAGGCCATGGCGCCGCTGGAGGCGGAGCTGGTGGAGTCCGATCCGGCGGGGCTGGTGGGGACCGTCCTGGGCACGCAGGGGCGGACCCGGCGGCTGGTGGTGCTGCTGACCGACCTGAACGCGGCGGCCCTGGAGGAGGGGCTGCTGCCGAGGCTGCCCGCGCTGACCTCCCGGCACCTGCTGCTGGTGGCGGCGGTCAGGGACCCCGCGGTGGACCGGATGGCCGCCGAGCGCGGTGGCGCGGACGCGCTGTACCGGGCGGCGGCGGCCGAGCGGACGCTGGGCGAGCGGCGCCGGGTGACCGCGGAGCTGCGCCGGATGGGCGTGGAGGTGGTCGACGCCGACCCCGAGCACATCGCGCCGGCGCTGGCCGACGCCTACATCAACCTCAAGGCGCGGGGAAGGCTGTAGGAGACCTTACGGACCGGCGCTCGTGCGGGCAGTATGGGGAACATGGCCCCTCCCCCCGACGCCCATCGCAACGCCTCCTCCGGTGCCGTCCACGGTCAGCTGATCCAGGCGCGCGACATCCACGGCGGCGTGACCGTCCATGCGTCCCCGGCGCCGCCTCCGCCGCCCGCGGACGTGTCCCTGGACCCGCCCCGGCCGGCGACCGCCGTGCGCGGCCGCGAGGAGCTCCTGGAGGCCCTCGGCGAGGCCATGGAGACGGGCGCGCCGGTTCCGCACGTGCTGACCGGGCCGGGCGGCTTCGGCAAGACCACGGTGGCGGCGGCGCTGGCCGAGCGGGCGCGGGCCCGGGGGTGGACGGTGTTCTGGGTGCGGCCCGGAAGCGTCGAGGCGAGCATGGTCGAGGCCGCCGTGGAGGTGGGCGGCTCCCGGCGGGAGGCCGAGCAGGTCAAAGGGGCCCGGCATCAGGCGGCGCGGTGGGTGTGGCGGCACCTGGACGCCGCTCCCCGGCCGTGGCTGCTGGTGATCGACAACGCCGACCGGCCCGAGGAGCTGGATCCGGAGAACCGGCCGGGAGACCACCTGGGGTGGATGCGGGCGAGCCCGGGCGGGTTCGTGCTGGTGACCAGCCGGGTGGACGACCCCGCGCAGTGGGCGCCCGCGCGGGTGCACCGGGTCGGTGAGCTGGAGGTGTCGGCGGCGGCCGCGGCCCTGGCCGACCACGCGGGGCTCACGGAGCTTCCGGGTGCTGCGGAGCTGGCCGGACGTCTGGGCGGGGTGCCGCTCGCCCTGCACCTGGCCGGGCGCATCCTGGCCACGCACCGGGTGCTGTTCCCCGACGCGCACGCGCTGCTGGCGCGGCTCGACGGGGGCATCGGCACGCTGGACGAGCTGGCCGCGCCCCTCGTCAGCGGCACCGACGCCGAGCGCGGGCTGCTGGCGGGGGTGTGGGAGCTGTCCCTGCGGCTGGTGGCGGAGAGGGAGCCCACGGCCGCTCCGCTGCTGAGGCTGCTGTCCGTGCTGGGTCCGGACGCCGCGTCCGTCCCCCTGCGCCGCCTGCCCCTCCCGGAGCTGGACGGCGGCGTTCTCGGACCCCTGGACGAAGCCGGTCTGGCCAGAGCCGTGAACGCGCTGGCGGTCCACGGACTGGTCTCCGTCGTTTCGCTCCGGGACGAGACCGCGCTGCGCCTGCATCCGCTGGTCTCGGAGACCGTCCGCGCCGGGTTCGGGGAGGCGGACCTCCCCCTGCTCGACGAGGCCCGGAAACTGCTCGACCGGCAGCGCGACCAGGATCTGGGCTTCGAGGTACGCGCCCGTTCCACGATCGCCGAGCTGTACACCCGGCTGTGCTCCGAGGACGACCCAGTCCTGATCGACAGCATGGTGTCCGGTGTCCGGTCTCTGACCGTACTCGGCTTTCCCGAGCTCGCGCTCGACGTCATCCGACCGGCGTTGGCGAGAGCGGTAGAGCTCCTGGGAGAGAAGCATCCGGCCACTCTCCGAGCCAGACACGAACTGGGAGACACTCTTCGTGCGCAGGAGCGGATCGAGGAGGCTGAGGAGGTCTACCGGTCGGTGTACCGCGACCGGGCAGCCGTGCTCGGGCCCGCGCACCCCGACACCCTGAGCACCCGGCACCAGCTCGCCCTGATGACCGGGATGCTCGGCGACCTGGACACAGCCGCGGCGGAGTTCCATGCCCTCTGGGAGGCCCATGGGGAGGAGAACGAGCACCCGACTGCGTTGCAGGCGTTGGAGAACCTGGCCTACGTCCGCATGCTCAAAGGCGACCTGGACACCGCCGAGGACGGTTTTCAGCGGGTGCGTCGGGCCCGGACGCGCACTCTGGGCGAACGGCACCCGGACACGGTCATGTCCGACTACTACCTGGCTCGGGTCACCTCCGCTCGCGGAGACCACGCGGCGGCCGCCATGATGTTCGGCCGCGTGGCCGAGGTACGTACGTCACTGCTAGGAGAGGACCACCCCCACACCCTGCTGGCACTGAAGCAGAGGGAGGGGTCCCTCCGTCAGCTCGACGAGGAATGACATCGCCAAGGGTCGTCCCGTCAGGCCGTGAGCAGACGCAGCAGCTCCGCCCACTCGCCCACACCGACATCGAGCACCACGTCCTCCCGGTTCTGGGTGTCCCGCACCAGCACCACGGGACGGTCGGCGAACTCCCCCTCGACGCATGCGCCACTCTCGAAGCTTCCGTAGCGGCTCCTGAACCGGCTGGAGCTGGTGAAGGCGACCTCCAGACAACCGCCCTCGAAGCTGCTATGACTGCTCTTGAACCAGCGGGGCACGTCGGTGTCCATAGCCCCGACGATGCCACGGAGGGCCCGGTGGGGACAGGCCTCAGGCCACCGGCACGGCCTGCGGGGCGTTCTCGATGTCGCCCGTCTCGCCCTCCTGGTGGGCCCTGCGACCCACCGTGAACACGTAGGCCAGGAACAGCACCTCCGCCAGGCCGCCGATGCCCAGGGCGACCGGGACCGGGATGTGGCCCGCCGCCGCGTTGCCTGTCACCAGGCCCTCGATGAGGCCGGACACGAACAGCACCACGACCAGTCCGAGGGCCACCGCGATGGCGGCGCGCGCCTCCTCGCCCAGGGCGCGCATGCGGGTGCGGTCGCCCGGCGCGATGATCGTCCAGCCGAGTTTGAGCCCCACCCCGCCCGCGACGAAGACGGCGGTCAGCTCCAGCATGCCGTGCGGCAGGATCAATCCGAAGAACACGTCGCCCTGGCCGTGGGCGATCATGATCCCGGCTCCGACACCCACGTTGAGGGCGTTGACGAACAGCACCGCCAGGGTCGGCAAACCGAGGGCCACCCCGTAGATGATCGCCTGCGCCGCCACCCACGCGTTGTTGGTCCACACCTGGGCGGCGAACGAGCCCCGGGGGTTCTCCATGTAGTAGTTCGCGAACTCGTAGTCGACGTACTGCGCGATGAACTCCGGCGTACCCAGGGCGTGCAGCACGTCGGGGTTGCCCGCGACCCAGGCGGCGGTGGCTCCCGAGACCATCACCGTGCCCGCCGTGGTGCCGATCCACCACCACCGCAGCCGGTACAGCACCGCGGGGAACACCCGGGTGAAGAACCCGCCGACGTCGCGCCACGCGGACGCGTGCGCTCCGGTCACCGCCGACCGGGCCCGCGCGACCAGCGCGGACAGCCTGCCCACCAGCGCGGGGTCCTGCCCGGAGGAGCGCACCACCGACAGGTGGGTGGACACGCGCTGGTAGAGCTCGACGAGTTCGTCGATCTCCTCACCGTCCAGCGAGCGGCGCCTGCGCACCAGTCTGTCGAGCCGTTCCCACTCCCGGGCGTGCGCCGCGGCGAACACGTCGATATCCACGCATCGGACCCTACCGGTTCGGGTGACCCCCGGCCCGGGCCCGGGCCGTCCGCCCTCCCGACCGGTCCGCGTGGGGACCGGCCTCAGCGAACACCCGTTCCGCGCTGCGGGTAATGTCGGGTGGACGGTTTCAGACGGCCCTGAGGGAGCGAGTGCTGGTGTCCTATCCCGGCAACGGCGACGCCCGCGGCGACGTGTACGGCGTCACTCCGCTGGTCACGGGTGACGCGGTGGTCCTCGACCTGCGTCCGGCCGGTTTCGCCACCAGGGCCGCGGCCCTGGCCATCGACGCCATCCTCCAGGTCATAGCCCTGATCGCGCTGGGTGTCCTCGCCTCGTGGATCGGCCGCAACCTGGACCCCGCGATCACCGCCGCCGTCTCCCTGGCGGGCGCCATCCTGGTCCTGGTCGGCTACCCGACGGTCTTCGAGACCGTCTCGCGCGGCCGCTCCCTGGGCAAGATGGCACTGGGCCTGCGCGTGGTGGGCACCGACGGCTCCCCCGAGCGGTTCCGGCAGGCGCTGGGGCGCGCGCTGGCGTCGTTCGTGGAGATCTGGATGACGACCGGCGTGATCGCGCTGATCACCTCGATGATCAACCGGGACGGGCGCCGTGTGGGCGATTTCGTGGCCGGGACGATGGTCGTGGAGGAGCGCGCCGGCGGACCCCGCGAGGAGGGCGTCCCGATGCCTCCGCACCTGGCGGGCTGGGCGGCGGGCGTGGAGCTGTCGCGCCTGTCCCCGGAGACCGTCGCGACGGCCCGGCAGTACGTGCTCCGGTACGGGGAGCTGGCCGAGCACACCCGCCACGAGATGGGCGTCCGGCTCGCCGACGCGGTGGCCTCACAGATCAGTCCGCCCCCGCCGCCCGGCACCACCCCGCCCTACTTCCTGGCCGCGGTGCTCGCCGAGCGGCGCCGCCGCCACGAGGCCGCCGCCGCGCGGCAGGCCGACCGGTCCCAGGGCGGTCACCCGCGGGGCGGCCGCCACCAGTCCGGATACGGCGCCCAGCCCGGTCAGTGGGGCCCGGGGAACCAGCACCCCTGACACGCGCCCCGGCTCAGAGGCGCCAGGAGTTCAGGTAGACCTCCTGCTCGGGGGTGAGGGCGTCGATGCGCACGTCCAGCGCGGCCAGTTCGAGGCGCGCCACCTCGGTGTCGGTCTCGGCGGGCACCTCCACCACGCCCGGCGCCAGGTCGGCGGCGTTGCGGGCCAGCCACACGGTGGTCAGGGCCTGCACCGCGAACGACATGTCCATGACGGCGGCCGGGTGCCCCTCGGCCGCACCCAGGTTGACCAGGCGCCCCTCGGACAGCAGCAGCACGCGGCGCCCGTCGGCGAAAACATACTCGTCGGCGTGCTCGCGCACGCCCCGGTCGACCTCCACGGCCTGCTCCTCCAGGGCGGACAGGTCGATCTCCAGGTCGAAGTGGCCCGAGTTGGCGAGGATCGCGCCGTCCTTCATCCGCCTCAAGTGCTCGGCGCGGATGACGTCGCGGTTGCCGGTGACGGTGACGAACACGTCCCCGGCGGAGGCGGCCTCCTCCATCGTGGTGACGGTGTAGCCCTGCATGACCGCGTCCAGGGCCTTGACCGGGTCGACCTCGGTGACGACCACGCGGGCGCCCATGCCGCGGGCGCGCTCGGCCAGGCCGCGACCGCAGTAGCCGAACCCCGCGACCACGACGGTGCGCCCCGCGAGCATGCTGTTGGTGGCCCGCAGGATGCCGTCGATGGTGGACTGGCCGGTGCCGTACCGGTTGTCGAACATGCGCTTGGTGGCGGTGTCGTTGACCGCGACCATCGGCAGCCGCAGCTCGCCCTCCGCGCTCATCCGGCGCAGCCTGATCACCCCGGTGGTGGTCTGTTCGCAGCCGCCCAGCACCCCGTCGAGCAGGTCTGGGCGGACCAGGTGGGCCGTGTTGACCAGGTCGCACCCGTCGTCGATCAGCAGGTGCGGCCGCGACTCCAGGACCGTGACCAGGTTCCGGTCGTAGGAAGCCGCGTCCATCCCGGCCCAGGCATGGACCGAGATCCCGTACTCGGTGACCAGTGCGGCGGCGGTGTCGTCCTGGGTGGACAGCGGGTTGGACGCCGCCAGCCAGACCTCGGCGCCGCCCGCACGCAGGGCGCGCAGCAGGTTGGCGGTCTCCGCGGTCACGTGCTGGCACGCGGCCACGCGCAGCCCCTCCAGGGGGCGTTCGGCGGCGAAGCGCTCGCGTACGCTGCGCAGCACCGGCATGGAGCGTTCGGCCCAGTCCACGCGGCGGACCCCGGCCCGCGCGAGGCCGAGGTCGGCCACCTCGTGTGAGGGGAGTGTCATCTACCACCCGGATTCGTCTTGCGGGCCCTCGGGCCCGCGGGGGATGGCGGCGCGGGACGGCCGGGGAGCCGTCCCGCGCCGGTGCTTCCCGGGGACCGCCGGATCAGTAGCGGTAGTGGTCGGGCTTGTACGGGCCCGCCACGTCCACACCGATGTAGGCGGCCTGCTCCTTGGTGAGCGTGGTCAGCTTGACGCCGAGCGCGTCCAGGTGCAGCCGGGCGACCTTCTCGTCCAGGACCTTGGGCAGCGTGTACACGTCGGTCGGGTACTCGTCGGGCTTGGTGAACAGCTCGATCTGCGCGATGACCTGGTTGGTGAAGCTGTTGGACATCACGAAGCTGGGGTGGCCGGTGGCGTTGCCCAGGTTGAGCAGACGGCCCTCGGAGAGCACCAGGACGGACTTGCCGTCGGAGAAGGTCCACTCGTGGACCTGCGGCTTGATCTCCTTCTTGGTGATGCCGGGGATCTTCGCCAGGCCCGCCATGTCGATCTCGTTGTCGAAGTGGCCGACGTTGCCGATGATCGCCTGGTGCTTCATGCGGGCGATCTGGTCGGCCATGATCACGTTGAAGTTGCCGGTGGTGGTGATGAAGATGTCACCGGTGTCCAGCACGTCGTCCAGGACGCTGACCTGGAATCCGTCCATGGCCGCCTGGAGGGCGTTGATCGGGTCGATCTCGGTGACGATGACGCGGGCGCCCTGGCCGCGCAGCGCCTCGGCCGCGCCCTTGCCCACGTCGCCGTAGCCGCAGACCACGGCGACCTTACCGCCGATGAGCACGTCGGTGGCGCGCATGATGCCGTCGGGCAGCGAGTGGCGGATGCCGTACTTGTTGTCGAACTTGCTCTTGGTGACCGAGTCGTTGACGTTGATCGCCGGGAAGGCCAGGATGCCCTCGCGGCGCATCTCGTACAGGCGGAGGACACCGGTGGTGGTCTCCTCGGTGACGCCCCGGATGCCCTTGGCGATCTCGGTCCACTTGGTGGCGTCGCGCTCCAGGCTGGCGCGCAGCAGGCGCAGGACGACCGCCATCTCCTCGCTGTCGGCGCTCTCGGGGTCGGGGACCGCGCCCGCCCTCTCGTACTCGGCGCCCTTGTGGACGAGCATGGTGGCGTCGCCGCCGTCGTCCAGGATCATGTTGGGGCCCTCGGCGCCCGGCCAGGTCAGCGCCTGCTCGGTGCACCACCAGTACTCCTCGAGGGTCTCGCCCTTCCAGGCGAAGACCGGCACGCCCTTGGGGTCCTCGGGGGTGCCGTCGGGGCCGACGACGACCGCGGCGGCGGCGTGGTCCTGGGTGGAGAAGATGTTGCAGCTGACCCAGCGCACCTCGGCGCCCAGGGCGACCAGGGTCTCGATGAGGACCGCGGTCTGGATGGTCATGTGCAGCGAGCCCATGATGCGGGCGCCCCGGAGCGGCTTGCTGTCCCCGAACTCGGCGCGGGTGGCCATGAGGCCGGGCATCTCGTGCTCGGCGAGCCGGATCTCGTCGCGGCCGAAGGCGGCCAGGGAAAGATCGGCGACCTTGAAGTCGAAAGCCATGCGTTCCTCACTCGTGATGGTCGTGGCCTCCCCGATTCTAGGGCCGCCGCCCCGTCTTCGGAGAGAAACTGACATTGCTATGTCAGATTTGCTTTCATCGGTGGTGGAGTTCGGTTAGGGTCGCCTCCATGGCCGCCCTCGACGACGCCCCGCCCCCGCCCGACCGGCCCTCCCGGCCGACCGGGCCCGTGCCGATCTCCGCGGCCGCGGAACGGGTGGGCACCACCGCGCGGATGCTGCGCTACCGGGAGGGCCTCGGCCTCCTGCCCCGTACCCAGGAGCAGCCCACCGGACGCGGCCACCGGCACCGCAGGTTCACCGAGGAGGACCTGCGCACGATCGCGGTGGGCCTGGAGCTGGAGCGCGAGTTCGACATCCCGCCCGCGGCGCTGGCCTTCGCACTGCGCGTCCTGGCCGAGCCCGAGGTGCTGGCCCGGGTGCGCGCGCACGGGGAGCGGCTGGGCAGGCTCGCGGCGGCGCCCACGCGCGCGCTGGACTTCGAGCAGGAGAAGGCGATGCGGCTGCTGCACGGCCGCCGGCGCTGACCCCCGTCGAAGACCGCCCGCCCCCGGCCTTTTGGACACCGCCCGTTCCCGGGACTCCGTCCTCCGGGCCCGGCCTCCCCACCCCTGGAGCACATCCGGTTTACCTCCGGACGCGGCCGGTAGCGGCCACGGGCCGGGGCCGCACGGCATGTTTTGGCCGACTGCCCACTGGCTACGGAGACAGCGTGGATACCCTACGCTGCGGTGCGGACCTGGACCGGCTCCCGGGCCTGGTACGCGAAGACCTCATGGACGTCGACCGGCTGCGGGCGATCTGGGCCCAGCACCGCCAGAGCCAGCCCCGGGACGCGCGCGCGGCCGCGCGGCGGGAGCTGGTGCGCCGCCGCGTCCGTGAGCTGGGCGGCGGCTCCGCCCTGGAGGAGCTGGTGGTGTCCGTCTCGGTGGACGGGACCTCCGGGCAGCCGGTCACCGCCGCGTTCGTCGCGGAGCTGGCCGAGCGTGCCCGCGCCCTGCCCGAGGACGACCCCTCGCGCTCTCCGGCGGGCCCCCTGGACTCCGCCCGGGCGCTGCGGGTGGCCGAGGCCGCCTCGGTTCCCGCCCACCCGGTGGTGCGCGCCGCCCACACCTACGCCGAGTGCGTCGCGGCGCTGGCCGAACCGGACCCGGACGGGGGGCGGGACTGGCACCTGTGGGTGCTGCCGTGGGTGCTGGCCTCACTGGTGCTGCGGCGGGCGGACTTCCCGCCGCTGCTTCCCGACCCGCTCTCCCCGCCGCCGCGGACCGCCGCGGACCCCGACGAGCGCCTCGCCGGGGTGGTGCGCCACTTCGCGCGGCTGGTGACCGGAACGCTGCTCGACGAGCTGAGCTGGACCCCCGAGCCCGTTCCCGAGCCGCGGTCGCCGGTGTCCCCGCTCGCCGCGGTGACCCGCCGCCGCGTACTGGACTACGTGCGCTCGCGCAGGGAGTCGGTCGCCCTGATCCTGCGGGCGCTGGACCCCGGGGCGCGCACCTCGGTGTACTCGGGCGGTTCGGACGAGGCCGAGCCCGGGGGTACGGAGGACACCGTGGCCCGGTCACTGCTCACCCCGGGCGCCGCTCACTGGTGGACGGCGCTGGAACTGGTGGTGGACGAGGTGTCGCTGTGCCTGTTCGTGGTGGTGCAGGAGGTGGGCCGGCCCCGGACGGGGGTCCTGGCGGTCACCGCCGACGCGCGCATGGCCACCCCGGACGGGGTACGCGACGCGCTGGGCATGTCCGGTGCCGACAGCGTGACCGTGATGCCCACGGACTGCGTGGACGACCGCTGGCCGCAGGTGCGCGACCTCGTGGACGAGGCCGTCTCCCGCGCCATGAACGAGCTCACCCGGGGGTGAGGCCGGGTCAGCTGCTGAGGGCGATGAGGAGCAGTACCAGCAGCAGGATCACGATGGTGATGAGGACCGCGGGGATCACCCAGCTCTGCTGGAGCACCGAGTCCTGCTGGGCCGGGCGCGGCACGGGCTGCTGTACTCCGGGCCGGGCGTAGGTCTGGTTCGGGTTCATGCCCGTGGCCATCGGGTTCGCGGCGGGGGGCAGCCCGTGCGGCGGGGGCGGGTAGGCGGGCGCGCCCGGACGCGGGTTGGACGTACCGGGGTGGCCGGGTACGCCCGGCCTCGGGTTGGAGGTGCCCGGGTGCGCGAACCCGTGGCGGGGGTCGGAGCTTCCCGGGTGGCCCGGCATGCCCGGCCTCGGGTTGGAGGTGCCCGGCGGGTAGGCGGCGGCGCCCGCCTGCGGCCCGGTGGGCGGCTGCTGGGGGCGGTAGGGCAGCTGGCCGCCGGTGATCAGGCCGGTCTGGGCGATCTTCTCGCCCTGCCTGACGGCGTCGTCGGTGGAGGGCGCGGAGTCGTCCGGCCCCTCGTGGCCCAGCAGGCGCATGAGCAGCGTCTGGGCGTTGGGCCGGTTGTCGGGGTTCTTGTCCAGGCAGGACTCCACGATCGGCCGCAGTGCCTCGTCCATGCCGCTCAGGTCCGGCGGCGCGCTGACCACGCGGTGCACGACCGCGGGGACGGTGTCGGAGCCGAACGGGGCGCGGCCGGTGGAGGCGAAGGCGATGACGCAGCCCCAGGCGAAGATGTCGCACTTGTCGGTGATGCCGCGGCCCTCGATCTGCTCGGGCGCCATGTAGGAGGGCGTGCCGACGATCGAGTTGGTCATGGTGGCGGTGCCGTCGTCGACCCGGGCGATGCCGAAGTCGATGACGCGGGGCCCGTCCGGGCCGAGCAGCACGTTGCCGGGTTTGAAGTCGCGGTGGACGATGCCCGCCTTGTGGATGGCGACCAGGGCGGTGGCGGTGGAGACCGCGAGCCGCTGCAGGGTGGACCCCTTCTGCGTGCTGCCCTTGGCGATGGTCTCCTGCAGGTCCTTGCCCGGGACGAACTCGCTGACCACGTAGGGCGGGTCGCTGTCGAGCTGGGCGTCGATGATCGCGGCGGTGCAGAAGGAGGCGACCTTCTGGGCGGCACGGACCTCTTTCTCGAACCGCTTGCGCAGGTCGCTGTCCTGCGACCACTGGTCGTTGAGGACCTTGACCGCGTACTGCTCCCCGTCCGCGTCCTCGGCGAGGTAGACGATGCCCTGCCCGCCCTTGCCCAGGCGTCCGGTCACGCTGTACTCGCCGAACGCGGAGGGGTCGCTCGGCTGTAGCGATTCGGGACCTGGCATCGGTGTCCTCCAGGGAGGTCGTCGTGGGCGGGGAGCGCAGGAACAGGGTACGGGTTGCGGGGAACGCGGGGATGCGTCCCGCCATGGCCCGAAGGGGGCCTTCTACCCTGCCGCACCCGTTATGACTGCCGGAACGCCCACGGCGTTCCCTTTTCGTCTCAACCGATTTTCCGCGCCTCGTCGACCAGCAGGACCGGGATGCCGTCCCTGATGGGATAGGCCAGGCCGCTCTCGTCGCAGACCAGCTCGTCGGTCTGGGGGTCGTGGCGCAGCGGGGCCTGGCTCTGCGGGCAGGCCAGGATCTCCAGCAGCCAGCCGTCGATCTTCGTGCTCATGTTCTCGTTCCTCGTGGTGGTGGGCGGGGAAGGGCCTCCGTGCGGCTCCCTCCCCCACCATGATGCCCGCTCAGGCGCGGACGATGGCCAGCACCTCGTCACGCAGGGCGGCCATGGAGTCCTCGCCGGGGGCCTCGACGTTGAGCCGCAGCAGCGGTTCGGTGTTGGAGGCGCGCACGTTGAACCACGACCCGTCGGGCAGGGAGACGGTCAGCCCGTCGAGCTCGTCGACGGTGACGCCGTCCCTGCCGGCGAAGGCCTCGCGCACCGCGGCCATCCGCCCGGGGGCGTCGTCGACCCTGGAGTTGACCTCGCCGGATCCGCTGTAGCGCGAGTAGGCCTCGGCGATCCGCGAGAGCGGGCGGTCGTCGTTGCCCAGCGCCCGCAGGACGTGCATCGCCGCGAGCATACCGGTGTCGGCCCGCCAGAAGTCGCGGAAGTAGTAGTGGGCGGAGTGCTCACCGCCGAAGATCGCGCCGGTCTCGGCCATGGTGGCCTTGATGAAGGAGTGGCCGACGCGCGTGCGCACGGGCTTGCCGCCCTTCTCCCGCACGATCTCGGCCACGGCCTTGGAGGTGATGAGGTTGTGGATGACCGTGGCGCCCGGCTCGCGGTCCAGCTCCTGGGAGGCGACCAGCGCGGTGATGGCCGAGGGCGGGACCGCGTCGCCGTTCTCGTCCACGACGAAGCAGCGGTCGGCGTCGCCGTCGAAGGCCAGGCCGATGTCGGCGCCGCTCTCGCGGACCCTCGCCTGGAGGTCGACGAGGTTGTCGGGGTCCAGGGGGTTGGCCGGGTGGTTGGGGAAGGTGCCGTCCAGCTCGAAGTAGAGGGGGACGACCTCCAGCGGCAGGCCCTTCTCCAGGACGGCGGGGACGGTGTGGCCGCCCATGCCGTTGCCCGCGTCCACGACCACCTTGAGCGGCCGGATGCCGGACAGGTCGACCAGTTCGCGCAGGTAGGCGGCGTACCCGGGGAGGAGGTCCTGTTCGGTGACGGTCCCCGCGGGGCCGTCGTGGGCGGGCACTCCCCCGCTGCTCAGGCTCTCCTCGGCCAGGAGGCGGACCTCGTCCAGGCCGGTGTCGCCGCTGATGGGCGCCGCCCCGGCCCGGCACATCTTGATGCCGTTGTACTCGGCCGGGTTGTGGCTGGCGGTGAACATGGCGCCGGGCAGGTCCAGGTGGCCCGACCCGTAGTAGAGCAGGTCGGTGGAGCCGAGTCCGGTGAACACCACGTCGAGGCCCTGGCTGGTGACGCCCTCGCTGAAGGCGGTGGCCAGTTCGGGAGATGAGGGACGCATGTCGTGGGCGACCACGACGGCATCGCCGCCGACCACCCGGGCGAAGGCCGCCCCGATCGCCCGTGCGATGTCCGCGTTGAGGGTGTCGGGGATCACTCCGCGCACGTCGTATGCCTTGAAGATGCTTGCGAGGTCAGCCACGTCTTCTCCGGCCAGTTCGGTTCTGCTCCACGTTCGGTCCCGCGCGGCCGGGCCGCGCACGCTACAAAACTAGCAAGCCGTTCCCGCGGTCCCCCGTCGGCACCACCGCCGGCCCCCTCGGAACCGGGAGCCCTCCCCCCGGACCTCAGCCGGGGCGGCGGGGCGTCTGCTGCTCGCCGCGGCCGGGGTCGGACTTGACCACGCGCAGGTGTCCGCGGCGCAGCGTCTCGGTGCCCTCGCCGACCTCGTCGCCGGAGGGGCTCTTGCGGGCAGGCGGGCGGGCCGCCTCACGTACGGCGTCCGCGAGGGCCTCCAGGTCGTCGCTGCCGGGGCCACCGCCCGCCGTCTCCACCGGGAGCCGGACGACCTCCCAGCCGCGCGGGGCCGTCAGCCGGTCGGCGTGCACGGCGCAGAGGTCGTAGCAGTGCGGTTCCACGTAGGCGGCGAGAGGGCCGAGGACGGCCGTCGAGTCTGCGTAGACGTACGTGAGCGTGAAGACGGCAGGCTGCCTGCAGGCGGTACGGGAGCAGCGTCGAACAGGGCTCACAGCGTTCGACTGTATGCCTTTACTGAGGGACACGCCAGCATCGTTCCATGAGCTGGTCCGTTTCCGCCCCTCCAGCGCCCGGGTGCGCCCCTTCGATGCCCGTGCGCACCGCTTCGCCGCCTCCGCGACGCCTGTGCCGCCTCGGCCCACCCGGTCCCGGAAGGCGCCCTGTGGGCCCCCGAAACCGCTTTCGGTTCCGATAGGACTACGCGCGGGGCGTGTGATGGCTTAGTCTCGAAGTGTGCGACGAGTGCGCCTTTCCAGTGGCCAACCAGACCGAGTGCGGCGCCGGGACCGCCGCGGCCGAGGCATCCGCGGTCCTCTCGTGCCGTCCGACCTGCCGGTTTTCCGCAGCCGAGCGCAGGCGTTCGACGACCTTGTCCTGGACGCCGTCGAACGCCTGGAGCGCTTGTGGGCGCGCGAACTGGCCAATGTCGACTTCCTCGTGGAGGACGTCCCCCCGGTCCCGCACCGCGGACCGCTGACCGAGGCGATCCCCTTCTCCCGCCTGGAGACCGATCCCTCGGGCCGGGCCCGCATCGTGGTGTACCGGCGCCCGGTGGAGATCCGGACGAAGGACCCCGAGGAGATGGCCCTCCTCGTCCACGAGACGGTCGTCGAGGAGGTCGCCAACCTGCTCGGTGTGGAACCCGAGTCGGTCGACCCCGAGGGCTGACCGGCCCCTCCTGCTCCGCCCGGCCCCGGACGGAGCAGGCTTCCCGTGTGCCCCGATGAAGCGGTGCCCGCGGCCGACGGCGCGGCCCCGCTTCATCGGGCCCCGCGTGCCCGGTGCGGCTCCCTACGGGACGATCCCCACCATGCTGTCGCGCACCGCCGGGAGCGCGGTCCGCACCGGGGCGGGCCGTACCGGCAGCACGCTGAGCCCGTCGCCGTCGCGCAGCACACGGGCGGCGTGGACGGGCGCGGAGCCCTCCAGGAGTTCCAGGCGGACCGTGTAGCCGTCCTCCGGGTCGGTGCCCGCGGGCGCCGTCCAGCCGTCGTCCCCGGCACCGAACACCGCGGTGCCGCCCGCCGCGACCTCCAGGCGCACGGCGTCCCCCTGCGTTCCGTCCGCGCCGATCGGTGTGGCCATCAGCATGGCGTCGCCTCCGACCGCGCCCAGGACGAGCTCGGTCCCGGCCCCCGCGGGGACGTCGGGCAGGACCGCGGTGGTGTCCAGCGGGAAGCCGAGCGGCGGCACGGCGGACGTGTAGGCGGTCTCGACCACCTCGACGTCCTCGCCCTCGCCGGCGACCGCCTCCGCGGCGACGCCGGCGACCACGGGTGCGTCCGACTCCAGCACGACCGTGCCCGGTTCGCCGCCCAGGACGCTCTCCAGGGTGAGCCAGGCGGAGGCGGCCGGGGGCACGTTGAGCACCACCGGGTCCCCGGCGCTCCCCGGGTCCCCGTCCCCCTCCGGGGCCTCCTCCCCCTCCTCCGGGGCGGAGGCGACGGCGTGGACGCGCACCTCGACGGGTTCGTCGCCGGGCACGGCCACGAGCAGGCGGCGCCGTCCACCGCCTCCGGGGACTCCCGGGACCACGTGCTCCCGGGCGGGCGCGGCCGTGGGCGGAACCCAGTCGGCGGGGCCGGAGGCGTGCTCGGCGAGCAGGGAGGCGGCGACCCTCCCGGTACTGGTGCGCACGTGGACGCCGATGGCGCTGGTGCTCTGGATCAGCTCTGTCAGGTCCAGCTCGGTCGACTGGCCGGCGGGCAGGGAGATGCCCCGGCTCTCGGCCGAGTAGGAGGGACCGCCCTCGGTGTAGACGTCCACGCTGACCGTGGCCCGGGAGCCCTCGGGGTTGGCCAGGTGCGCGGTGAGCGACGCGATCCGCATTCCCTCGGTGTCGTCGCCTCCGGGCAGGGCGAACCAGGTCCCGATGGAGGGCGCGGCGCAGCGCACCTCGGTGACCGAGCCGTCGGACAGGGTGGTCTGGGCGGCGTCGAGCCCGGAGGCCAGGGCGCCCTCGGCGCGGACGGCCGTGGGAGCGGCGGCCCCGCCGGTGTCGGCGCTCCACACGTGGCCGGGCTCGGTCATCTCCTCGCCGACGGACCGGCCCTGCCCGGCTCCGGCCGCCTCGCCCGTCCCGGCCTCCCCGTCCGCGTCCTCGGGGCCCGCGTCCTCGTCCCCGCCCTCGTTCTCCGGGGCTGCGGGAACCTGCTCGGCCCTCAGTCCGCCCTCGTCGTCGCGGCTCACCCTCGGGGCGAACGCGGTCACGGAGCTCTCCCCCTCCTCGTGCGGCGCGGGGCACACCCGTACCGCGTGGTCGGGGCGTACGGTGCCCGGCTCGGTGACGCCCAGCTCGGCGGTCACCGGGCTGACCGCGAACGCGATACCGAACAGCGCGGCCAGGGCCAGCGCGACCAGTCCGAACAGCGCGAACCGGTTCTCCACGATCAGCCGCACGCCCTACTCCCCCCGCTCGGTCCCGGACGCCCCGGCGCCCCCGTCGTTCCTGCCGCCCCTCCTGGGCCCGCCGCCCGCGCGCCGCCGCCCCGGCGCGCGCCTGGTGCCGCGGGCACCCCTGCGGCGGCCACCGTCCCGGGCGGCGCCGGCGGCCACGGCCGGCCGCTCGGACGTCACGGGACCGCCGGCTCCCTCAGGCACCGCGTCCGCGTCGCGGCCCGCGCTCCTCGCCTCCGCACCCCTGCGGGCGGCCCGCGCGCCCCGGCGCGAGGCCACGCGCAGCCCCGCGGGGCGCCGCGGCCGGGGCGCGGGCGTGGAGTCGATCAGCCGCGCCTCCTCCTCGGTGCGCACGCCGGGCGCGGCGAGGACGGCCACCACCAGGAACAGGACCCCCTGCGTGAGGAGCCAGGCCGCGTGCACGTAGTCGGTGTGCCAGACGCGCAGCTCGCCGCCCCGTGCCGGCAGCGTCCACGCCTGGGTGCCGTTCTCGGTGTCCACCGGGGCCAGTTCGGCGCCGTCGAGGGTGGCCCGCCAGCCGCTGTCGGCGCTCTCGGCCAGCGCGAGCCGCCTGCCGGTGCCGCCGTCGGCGATCCGCGCGGTCATGTCCTTCCCCGAGCCCTCCACCGCGAGGACCTCGGCCTCGACGCCGTCCTCGGCGACCGCGCGCAGTGTGCCGGTGGGCGTGTTCAGCCGCCAGAGCGCGTAGTGCCGGGACAGCGACTGCCGTGTGAGGCCGGGTGTGCCGTCCAGGGTGTCGACCATGGTGACGCCGCCGGACTCGCTGACCAGCGGGTCCGGGTAGAGCACGTACCGGATGCCGAGGTCGGCCAGGGTGTGCGTCTGGTCGCCGCCCTGGCCCGCGGTGAGCTCGGCCACGGCCCGGTCCAGGGCCCTGCGGACCTCCGGTTCGGGAACGAGGCGCTCCTCCCCCAGGCGCGGTTCGCGTCCGCGCGCCACCGTGTAGTCCACACCGCCCCGTCCGTCGGAGGTGAGGACGAGGGTGCGCGGCTCGGTCCCGTCCCCGCCGGAGCTGGAGAGCGCGCCGGGGAAGACGGGGGTGGCGCGGCTGGTGATCGGGCCCCGGACGCCCTCGACCACCCACAGGGCGGAGGCGCAGAGCGGAGTGGCCAGGGCGAGTACGGCCACGGCCAGCGCGAAGACGCGCCGCAGCCCTCCGAGGCGGAACATGTCGCCGAAGGAGCGCGCGGCGGTCGCCGCCGACAGCAGCACCGCCGTGGCGGCGAAGGACAGGGCCACACTCGGCCAGACCGGGGCGGGGGGCCCGCCGAAGTGGGGTTCGATGACGAGTCGGCTGGTCAGGACGGCGATCAGGATGCCGAACAGGGCCAGCGACCATCCCGCGGCGACCATCATGCGGTTGCGGAGCAGCAGCAGGGAGCACAGGGCCGCGACGGCGAATCCGGAGGTGACCCAGAACGGAGGGGTGCCGGGGCCGCCCGGGGAGAGCATGAGCAGCTCCTGCGGGGTGGCACCCGGCTCCGACAGCTCGGGCCGGTGCAGTCCGGCCTCCAGCAGCCACAGGGTGGGGTGCACGAGCAGTTCGAGGGACCACGGCAGCAGCACCACGACGGGGACGGCCAGGCCCAGCGCGATGCTGACGTAGATCCGGCGGCCCAGGTGTCCGAAGGCCACCGCCACCAGCAGCCCCGTGACCAGGGACAGCAGCCACACCATCGGGACGAACGCGGTGGCCGCCGCCAGGGTCAGGCCCAGCCCCCAGGCCGCCCGGCGGGAGGGCCGGGGCGGCATCGACACCAGCCGTACCAGGAGCAGTCCCAGCACCGGCAGCAGGACGTGGACCAGCGCGGTGCCCAGGCGGCCCTGGGCGACGGCTCCGGTGGCCACCGGCAGCAGCGCGTAGGTCGCGGCCATCCACAGGCGTGCGGGGCCGAATCCCAGAACCTGGCGGGCGAGCAGGTAGGAGGTCAGCCCTGCCAGGGGCACGCAGCCCAGCAGGACGAGGGTGACGGCCAGCCAGGGCTTGCCCAGGGTGAGTGTGGACAGCAGGGCGAGCAGGCCGACGTAGGGCGGGACCGCTCCGGCGGAGCCGAGGCCGCTGTCGGGGCTTGCGGACAGGTACAGGCCCCACATGTCGCGGGCGGTGCCCGCCACCGGGGGCAGGGCACCGCCCGCGAGGAGGTCCCCGAAGAGCAGGGAGCGCTCGGCGGCGACCGTGACCGCGGTCAGGCCGATGACCAGCAGCACCCCGGGCCTGAGCACCACGCGGCGCACGAAGCCCGTGCTGTCGGTGAGCGCCTCGTCGTCGTCCTCTCCGGAGGGCGGGACGGTGACGGCCTGGTGGCGGCCGGGGGTGTTGAGGACGGGTTCGCCGGACAGGACGCCGGTGACCGCGTCGTGGAACTGGCGCAGGGCCACGCCGCGTGCGAGGAAGGGCCGGATGGCGCTGTAGGTGCGGCGGCGGTCGCGGCGGCGCCGGAAGCGGGCGCGCACCAGCCGGAAGGGGCGCAGGTACACCAGGGTGATCGCCGCGGCCTCGTCCAGGGCGTTGGCGGGCTGCTTGATGAGCAGGTACATCACCACGCGCAGCAGCGAGGCGACGGAGTTGCGGACCAGGGCGGCCGCCATCCCGCCCAGGGGCAGGTTGGCCAGCAGCACGAAGACGGCGTGGCGGCGGTCGATCCGGCGCGGGTGGTTGCGGGTCGCGGTGATGGGGCGGCGGCGCCGGGCGGAGGCCTCGGCGTGGTAGGCGACCGCGTCGGTGACGAGCAGGGCGCGCAGTCCGGCGCCGCCCACCCGCCAGCAGAAGTCGATGTCGTCGCGGAACAGGGGCAGGGCCCGGTCGAAGCCGCCGAGCCGGTCCCACACGTCGCGGCGGATGAGCATGCCCGCGCTGGACACCGCGAGGACCTGGCGGGTGCCGTCGTGCTGGCCGTGGTCGAACTCACGCTGTTCGAGACCGGTCTCGCGGCGGCCCGCGCCGTCGATGGTCACGCCGGCCTCCACCAGGAGACGGCGGTCGAACCAGTCGCGCAGCTTGGGGCCCAGGACCGCGGCGCGCGGGTCCTGGTCGGCCGCGGCGAGCAGGTGGGCGAGGGCGTCCCCCTCCGGTGTGAGGTCGTCGTGGATGAGCCAGATCCACTCGGTGGCGTCCTCGTCGGAGCCGCGCACGGCCCTGGTGGAGCGGGGCAGGTCCAGGGCGGCGCGGACGGCGTCGCCGTACCCGGTGCGCGCGGGCAGGCCGACGACGGCGTCGGAGGGCAGGAACCCGGCCAGGACGTCGGTGCTGCCGTCGGTGCTGCCGGTGTCGGCGGCGACGACGCGCTGCACGGGCCGGGACTGGGCCCGGAGCGCCTCCATCGTCTCGGGCAGCCAGCGCGCGCCCTCGTGGGACACGATGACCGCGGTGACGACGTGGCGGGCGAAATCCTGGTCAAGCACGGCTGTGGTGGGTTCTCTCCGGGAGAAGGGGCGGGGTCCCGTTCGGGTCCGGGGTCCGACCGGGAGGGGTCGGCGGGCGCGTGTGCGCGTCGGACGTGGCCCGTGGGCACAGGCGTCAGGGCATCACGATACGCCACGCGTCACCATTAGGGGCCTATTCGTCACACGCCGCCCCGACCGTCCCATATCAGCGCATTAGCCGGGCGTGACCACGGCCGACGCGAACGCCGCGGGCGGCGAGGGGCCGCGAGGGGCCGCCCACACGAAAGGCGCGCGGCCGGGCCCGTGGCCCGGCCGCGCGCCTTGTACGCGGTCCTAGAGCATGTCCGCCAGGAAATCGAAATCTCCCCCGGCGGCTTTCTTCAGCCTCCGGCGCTCGCGTTCGGAGAGTCCCCCCCAGATACCGAAGCGCTCATCGTGCTCCAGTGCGTATTCCAGGCACTCCGCACGTACCTCGCACGACTGGCAGACCTTCTTCGCTTCCCTCGTGGAGCCGCCCTTCTCGGGGAAGAACGCCTCCGGGTCGGTCTGCGCGCACAGGGCACGTTCCTGCCAGCCCAGATCTTCGTCTGAGCCGTGCGCCAGCGGGATGACCTCGCTCATGCGCACCTCCTGTTGCCCCCCATAGATGTCCCCGGCCCTTTTCGTCCCCCGGGCCGGGTGGAATCCCACCTTGAAATTACACGCGGGTCGCTTGCCGTGAGTCAAGCGCCTTGTGTGGTAGTCCCCTGAATATCACGCGACAAACCGGCGACGACAGCCCCGGAGTGTCCGTTATGTGGATCACCACGCAATTCACACCCTTTCAAGGCGGCGGGGAGCGAAGGCCCGGGGTCAGCGCTTGTCGTCGCCGCCGTACCAGCCCTGCTGGTCGCCGGTTCCGCCCTGTCCCTGCTGGTCAGAGCCGTATCCAGGCCCAGAACCGTACTGGCCTCCGTACGGCCCCCCGCCCTGTCCGGGCGTCTCGGAACCGTTGTTCTCACCGGAGTTAAAGAAAGGATCAAGTCCACCCTCGGGCTGTGCCTCCTGCGCCTGCTGGCCCTGGTCCGCGCCCTGGTACCAGCCGTACTGGATCGCGTCCTGGGCGGCCTGCTCACCCGAGGAGGCCTGCTGCTCGGTGCCCTGCGGGGCGTACTGGGAGGGGTCGTAGGAGTACTCGCCCTGCTGGCCGTAGGCCTGCTGCGCGCCGGTGCCGTACTGCTGGGCGGGGCCCGCACCGTACTGCTGGCCGTAGGCGGCCTGCTGGGCGGCGTCGTACCCCTGCTGGGCCGCCGCGTCGTAGCCCTGCTGCGCGGCCTCGGTGCCGTACTGCTGGCCGTAGGCGGCCTGCTGCTGCGCGGCCGCGTCCGCCCCGTACTGCTGGCCGTAGGCCTGCTGCTGGCCGGAGGCGTCGGTGCCGTACTGCCCGTAGGGCTGCTGGGCGCCCGTGCCGTACTGCTGGGCGGCGTCGTAGGCCTGCTGCTGGCCGTAGGCGGCCTGCTGGGCGGCGTCGTACCCCTGCTGGGCCGCCGCGTCGTAGCCCTGCTGCGCGGCCTCGGTGCCGTACTGCTGGCCGTAGGCGGCCTGCTGCTGCGCGGCCGCGTCCGCCCCGTACTGCCCGTAGGCCTGCTGGGCGCCCGTGCCGTACTGCTGCTGCGAGGCGTCCGTCCCGTACTGGCCGTAGGCCTGCTGCGCGGCGGCCTGGGCGGGGGCGGCCTGCTGCTGCGCGGCGTCCTGCGCCGGGTAGCCGGGCTGGGCGAAGGACTGCTGCGCGCCGGTCGGGGGCGGGAACTGCTGCGGGTAGGCACCCTGCTGCGGCATCGCGCGGGGGACCAGAGCGGGGTCGTTGTAGGCCTTCAGCACCGCGAAGCCCACGAAGCCGAGCACGGCGCCCTGGGCGACCGTCTCCAGCATCCGGGCGAAACCGTGGCCGACGTTGAGCGCGCCGATGAACCCGCAGATCACCGTGATCAGGCAGAAGAGCAGGCCCACACCTGTGATGATCATCGCGGTCAGCACGACCGGCGACGCGTTGGGACGGGCCCTCTCGCCGGTCAGCACCAGGAGCACGGCGGCGGCGACGAGGACCGTCAGTCCCACGCCGAAGAAGTGGCCGGCCCCCGCCCCGTACATGGCGCTGGCGAAGGACGTGCGCGCGCCCAGGTCGCTGGACAGGACGATGACCTGGATGAGCCCGGAGAGCATGAGTACGCCCGCGGCCGCGAGCAGGGCCCATGCCCCGGGCAGGCGCAGGCGTTCCAGTGTTTCGTTCTTCAAAAGAGGTTCCCCTCTGCTGCTGCTACTTCGCCGTCACGTCGGTGGAAGCGGCGTCGGGCTGTCAGGTGGATCGGCCACGTCCGGGACAGGAGCGTGGGGACACCGGGCGGGCCGAAGGGTGGGATGGCGACCGCCGCCCCGGGGTTCGCGGACTCCCGGTACCGGAACGGTCACGTATGGGCCGTGCCCCGGTGGGGCAGACGGTCCATACACGCCCCCAGCCTGCCAGACTTGGACGCATGCGGATAGTCGTACCGGCTGGCGGTATCGGCGGTGCGCGGTTCCTCCGGGGCCTCAGGGCCGTACTCGGAACCGACGCGTCGACCGAAGAACGGACCACAGACAGCAGCATCACCGTCATCGGCAACACCGGTGACGACATCACCCTGTTCGGGCTGCGGATCTGTCCGGATCTGGACACGGTGATGTACACCCTGGGCGGGGGGATCAACGAGGAACAGGGCTGGGGCAGGACCGACGAGAGCTTCACCGTCAAGGAGGAGCTCGCGGCCTACGGGATGAAACCCACCTGGTTCGGCCTGGGCGACCGCGACACCGCCACCCACATCGTGCGGGCGCAGATGCTCGCGGCCGGGTACCCGCTGTCCGCGGTCACCGAGGCGCTGTGCGACCGCTGGCGGCCGGGGGTGCGGCTGCTGCCGATGACCGACGACCAGGTCGAGACGCACGTGGTGGTCGACGACGGCCAGGGGCGCCGGGCCATCCACTTCCAGGAGTGGTGGATCAGGCACCGTGCCGCGCTGCCCGCCGAGCAGATCGTCAGCGTCGGCGCGGAGAAGGCCGAGCCGGGTCCCGGCGTGCTGGCCGCGATCGCCGAGGCCGACGCGGTGATCCTGCCCCCGTCCAACCCGGTGGTCAGCGTGGGGTCCATCCTCAACGTCCCCGGTATCCGGGAGGCCATGGCCGCCAAGACCGTCGTGGGCGTCTCCCCCATCATCGGCGGGGCGCCCGTGCGCGGCATGGCCGACGCCTGCCTGAGCGCGATCGGCGTGGAGACCACCGCGGGCGCGGTCGCCGAGCACCTGGGGTCGGACCTGCTGGACGGCTGGCTGGTGGACGAGGCCGACGCGGGCACCGGCGTGGAGGGGGTCGAGGTGCGCTCGCGCCCGCTGTACATGAGCGACCCCGCCGCCACCGAGGCGATCGCACGGGCCGCCGTGGACCTGGCCGTGGAGCTGGCCGAGGGACGGGAGGACCGCGGGTGAGCGCCGAACTGCGTGTACGCGGGCTCGGCGGCATCCCCGAGGTGCGCCCGGGCGACGACCTGACCGCCCTGGTCGCCGACGCCGCTGAGGCCTCCGGAACCCCGCTGGCCGACGGCGACGTGCTCGTCGTCACCTCCAAGATCGTCAGCAAGGCCGAGGGCCGCTCCCGCCGCATGGACCGCGAGGAGGCGATCGACGCCGAGACCGCGCGGGTGGTCGCCCGCGCGGGGAGAACGAGGATCGTCCAGACCCGGCAGGGGCTGGTCATGGCCGCCGCCGGCGTGGACGCCTCCAACGTCGAGCCCGGCACGGTGCTGCTGCTGCCGGAGGACTCCGACGCCTCCGCCCGCGCCCTGCGCGCCGGTCTGCGCGCCCGCCTGGGCGTGAACGTGGGGGTGGTCGTCTCCGACACCTTCGGGCGCCCGTGGCGGGTGGGGCAGACGGACGTGGCCATCGGCGCGGCCGGGCTGCCCGCCGTGCAGGACCTGCGGGGCACGGCCGACGCCCACGGAAACCTGATGGAGGCCACCGTCAACGCGGTGGCCGACGAGATCGCCGGCGCGGGCGAACTGGTCAAGGGCAAGACGGACGGCGTCCCGGTCGCGGTGGTCAGCGGTCTGGGCGGTCTGGTCACCGAGGAGGACGGGCCGGGCGCCGCGGCGCTGGTCCGTCCGGCCGACGCCGACCTGTTCCGGTACGGGTCGCGGGACGTGGTCCCCGCCCGGCGGACGGTGCGGTCGTTCACGGACGATCCGGTGGACGGGGCGCTCGTGCGGCGCGCGGTGGCCACGGCGGTGACGGCGCCCGCGCCGCACCACACCACCCCGTGGCGGTTCGTGCTGGTGGAGTCGGCGCGAACGAGGAAGCGGCTGCTGGACGCGATGCTCCAGGCGTGGGTGGCGGACCTGCGCGGCGACGGGTTCACCGAGGAGCAGATCGCCCGGCGCACCAGACGCGGTGACGTGCTGCGCGGGGCGCCGTACCTGGTGGTGCCGTTCCTGGTGGCCGACGGCGCCCATCCGTACCCGGACGAGCGCCGGGCCGACGCCGAGCGGTCGATGTTCCTGGTGGCGATGGGCGCGGGGGTGCAGAGCCTGCTGGTGGGCCTGGCCATGGAGGGGCTGGGGTCGGCCTGGATCTCCTCGACCATGTTCTGCGCGGACGTGGTGCGCGAGGTGCTGGAGGTGCCCGCGGAGTGGCAGCCGATGGGCGCGGTGGCCGTGGGGTACGCGGCCGAGGCGCCCAAGGAGCGTCCGCCGCGCGATCCGGAGGACTTCGTCGCCGTGCGGTGACCCCCCTACCGCTCCCTGTGCGGCGGCCTCCCCGGGACACGGGTTCCGGGGAGGCCGCCGCGCTTCCTCCACGGCGGGGCCCGTTCTCGGAAAGGCGTCCGCGGGGCCGGACCGGCGCGTCAGTGCGGCCGGTGGGGCGCACGGCGTCATGCTGGTTCGGCCGGGGAACCGACGGGGAGGTGCGGGGTGTCCGTCGAGGAGTACGTGGTCGCGACGCTGGTGATCGTGCTCGCGGTGATCGGGGGCCACCTGGTCGCCGGCCGGCTGCGGGTTCCGGTCGCGGTCGTGCTGGTGCTGCTGGGGATGGCGCTCGGGGTCGTGCCCTGGATGCACTCGATGACGGTCTCCCCCCAGATCATCCTGATGGTGTTCCTGCCGCCGCTGATCTACAACGCCGCGTTCTTCTCCTCCCCCAAGGACATGCGCGAGCAGATACGCCCCATCGCGGTGATGGCCGTGGGTGTGACGCTGGCGACCGCCCTCGGACTGGCGTGGATCGTCCACCTGATGGTGCCGTCGCTGGGCTGGCCCGCGGCGATCGCCCTGGGTGCGGCGATCGCGCCGACGGACGCGGTGGCGGCGTCGGCGATCCTCAGGCGGTCGGGCACGCCGCGCCGGGTGCTGACCATCCTGGAGGGCGAGTCCCTGGTCAACGACGGGGTGGCGCTGACCCTGTTCAGCCTGGCCCTCACCGCGATGGCGCACCCCCTCACGCCCGGGGAGGGCGCGGTGGAGCTGGTGAGGGTCGTGGCGGGCGGCCTGCTCTGGGGCGCGGCGGTGGCCCTGGCGGTGTCGTGGTCGCGCACCCGCATGCGGGACCCGTCCCCGCAGCTGATGATCGCGCTGGTCACACCGTTCGCGGCCTACATCCCGGCGGAGATGGCGGGGTTCTCCGGTGTGCTGGCGGCCGTGGTCGCCGGGATCTACCTGGGCACGCGCGGCGAGGGGCTGCTCCCGCCGCGGGTACGGGTGAGCGGGCGGACGGTCTGGGGCACCCTGGTGGGCCTGCTGGAGTCGATGCTGTTCGTGGTGCTGGGGCTGCAACTGGACGCGGTGATCGCGGCGGTGCGCGAGCGCTTCACCTTCCTGGACCTGGTGTGGGTGGCGCTGGTGACGACGGCCGCGGCGGTCGTCCTGCGCATGGCGCTGATGCTGGCGGCCATCCCGGTACAGCGGCTCCTGCCGTTCCTGCACCTGGAGGTGTCGAACCTGCGCGAGCGGATCGTCATCGGGTGGAGCGGGATGCGCGGGGCCGTGTCGCTGGCGATCGCCCTGTCCCTGCCCGCCGCGGTGGGCGGTGACCCGTTCGACGACCGGGGCTCGCTGGTCTTCGTGGCCGGCGTCGTGGTGCTCGGGACCCTGGTGGGTCAGGGAATGACGCTTCCGCCTCTGCTGCGCCGGCTCGGCATGTCCGAGGGGGACGCGCGGCGGCTGGAGTTCCTGAGGGCCGACGAGCAGATGAGCTGCGCGGCTCTGGACAAGGTGGACGAACTGCTCCGCGAGGGCGAGGTGGACGAGAGGACCGCCGACTCCCTGCGGAGCGTGTACACGCGGCGGCTGTCCCATGTGCGGGGACTGATGGAGACTGAGGACGGCCGGGCGCGCGAGCGGGTGGAGGGCGGCAAGGCCGTGCACGCCCAGATCACGCAGGCCCGTAGGGACGCGCTGGTGTCGATGTACCGGGAGGGCGGCATCGACCACGAGGTGTTCCAGGAGATGAGCCGGGACCTGGACATCCGCGACACGGGAACGGGTCCGTACGGTTCCTGAGGAAAGCGCCGGGGCCTGCGCCCGCGATCAGCACGAGGAGCACGAGGCCGGTCCGAAACCGGGTACTGGCGGGGTTTCTGAGCCTCGTGAACGGTACTGAGTCCCGGAGAAAAACTACAAACTTTATTTCCGGTTTCCGTTGACGCGGCTTCGGGACAACTTTAAGGTTTCTTAACAATTACATGGCTCCCAGAGCCCCTTCGTCTCCCCCGCTCGACGAAAGGAGCACCCCCTGATGCTCGAACACCGCCGCAGGACCACCCCCCGAGGTGCGAAGGCCGCGCTGACCGGTGCCTTCGCCCTCCTGACCGCGGGGCTCCTCGCCGGCTTCGGCCAGCTCTCCCCCGCCCCCGCCGAGGTGGAGACCGTGTCCGACAGCGAGTCCCTCCAGGCGCAGCAGACCGGCCAGTGGCTCACCGGATACTGGCACAACTTCGACAACGGCTCCACCGTGATGCCGCTGTCCGAGATCCCCTCCGAGTACAACCTGGTGGCCGTCGCCTTCGCCGAGAACCACCCCACCCTCGACGGCGGGATCACGTTCGACCTCGCCAGTGAGGAGCTGGGCGGCTACACCGACCAGCAGTTCCGCGACGACGTCGCCGCCGTCCAGGCCGAGGGCCGCAAGGTGATCATCTCCGTGGGCGGCGAGCTCGGGCACGTGGACGTCACCAACGCGACCCAGGCGCGCAACTTCGCCGACACCACGTACGCGCTGATGCAGGAGTACGGTTTCGACGGGGTCGACATCGACCTGGAGCACGGCATCAACGCCCAGTACATGTCCGACGCGCTGCACGACCTGAGCGGCCGGGCCGGCTCGGACCTGATCATCACGATGGCGCCGCAGACCATCGACTTCCAGAGCCCGAACCGTGAGTACTACAAGCTGGCGTCGAACATCTCCGACATCCTCACCATCGTGAACATGCAGTACTACAACTCCGGCTCGATGCTGGGGTGCGACGACCAGGTGTACTCCCAGGGCACCCCCGACTTCGTCGCCGCGCTGGCCTGCATCCAGCTGGAGATGGGACTGAGCCCGGACCAGGTGGGCCTCGGCCTGCCCGCCGTGCAGTCGGCCGCCGGAGGCGGCTACATGGCGCCCAGCCAGGTCGTCCGGGCCCTGGACTGCCTGGAGGCGGGGACCAACTGCGGATCCTTCTCGCCGGACACCCCGTACGGTCCCATCGGCGGCGTGATGACCTGGTCCATCAACTGGGACGCCACCAGCGGCTACGCCTTCGCCGACACGATCTCGGCCCGCCTCGCCGGCGGCCCGGGCGACGGCGGCCCCACGGACGAGCCGACCGACGAACCGACCGACGAGCCCACTGACGAGCCCGGCGACTGCACCTCCCCGGCGTGGTCCTCCGACACCGTCTACACCAGCGGCGACGTGGTCTCCCACGGGGGCTCGGAGTACCGCGCCCAGTGGTGGACCCGGGGCGAGGAGCCCGGGACGACCGGCGAGTGGGGCGTCTGGAGGCTCGTCGGCACCTGCTGACCCGAAGCCGCGTGGAGGGACCCCCGTCCCTCTCCCGCTACACGCGGCTCCCCGGCGGCCCGTCGCACACTCCCCTCGGCGACGGGCCGCCGCCCCCGAAGGAAGGGGCGAAGCGCCGTCCCCCGGCGCTTCGCCCCTTCGCCTCGCGTCCCGGACCCGGCGCGTCAGACCACGGGCAGGGTGGGCCGCAGGACGCTGGGCGCCACGCCGTCGCTGGCCTCGGCGGCGCGCTGACGCTCCTCGGGCACCGGCCCGTAGGCGGTGGTGCGCTGGCGGACGGGTCGGCCCGTCGGGCCGACCAGGGCGCGGATGTCGCTGATGGTCTTGAACGAGCCCTGCCCCGACCCGGCCATCCGGCTGATGGTCTCCTCCATGAGGGTTCCGCCCACGTCGTTCACCCCTCCCGCGAGCAGCTGGCGGCAGGTGTCCTCGGCGAGCTTGACCCACGAGCACTGGATGTTGTCGATGTGCCCGTGCAGCAGCAGGCGGGCCAGGGCGTGCACCGCCCGGTTCTCCCGCACGGTCGGCCCGGTGCGGGCCAGCCCGGCCAGGTAGATGGGCGCGTTGGTGTGCACGAACGGCAGCAGCACGAACTCGGTGAACCCGCGGCGGCCGTTGCGCTCCACCGACCGCTCCTGCAGGGAGCGCAGCAGCTTGATGTGCGCCACCCAGTGCCTCGGCGAGTCCACGTGCCCGTACATCATCGTGGACGTGGTGGGGATGCCCAGGTCGTGCGCGGAGGTGATCACGTCGATCCACTCCCTGGCGGGCAGCTTGCCCTTGGTGAGGATCCAGCGGACCTCGTCGTCGAGGATCTCCGCCGCGGTCCCCGGGATCGAGCCCAGCCCGGCCTCGCGGGCACGGGTCAGCCACTCGCGGACCGGCAGGTTCGTGCGCGACGCCCCGTTGACCACCTCCATCGGGCTGAACGCGTGGACGTGCATGTCCGGGACGCGGTCGCGCACGGCGGAGGCGATGTCGAAGTAGGCGGTGCCGGGCAGGTCAGGGTGGATGCCGCCCTGCATGCACACCTCGGTCGCCCCGGCCCTCCACGCCTCCTCGGCGCGGTCGGCCACCTGCTCCAGGGAGAGCGTGTAGGCGTCGGCGTCGGTGCGCCGCTGGGCGAACGCGCAGAACCGGCACCCGGTGTAGCAGACGTTGGTGAAGTTGATGTTCCTGGTCACCACGTAGGTGACGTCGTCGCCCACCGCGTCCCGGCGCACCCGGTCGGCCAGGGAGGTCAGCGCCTCCAGTTCGGCTCCGTCGGCGTGCAGCAGCGCGAGCGCCTCGTCGTCGGACAGCCCCGCGGGGTCGGACTCGGCGCTGCGCAACGCGGCGGCGATGTCGGGGTCGAACCTGCGCGGCACGGCCCCCTCGCGGTCCACGCCGGAGCGCAGCTCGTCCCAGTCGCCGTAGACGGCGTCGAAGTCCCCGCGGCGGTCGCCGGTGCGGCCCTCGGTGTCGATCTCCGTGTGCAGTTCCGTGCGGCCGGAGGAGACCAGCACCGCCTCGGGCTCCTGCCAGGGGCGGCCCACCACCGGAGCGTCCTCGCGGGCCATGCCGGTCTCGGGGTCGGCGAGCGCGGCCACGTGCCCGGCCACGCGCGGGTCCAGCCACGGCTCCCCGGCCCTGACGTACTCGGGGTAGACGGTGAGCCGCTCGCGCAGCGTGAAGCCGTGGGCGGCGGTGCGCTCGGCCAGGTCGTCGATCTGCGGCCAGGGCCGCTCGGGGTTGACGTGGTCGGGGGTCAGCGGGGAGACGCCGCCCCAGTCGTCGATGCCCGCGCGGAGCATCAGCCCGTACTCGTCCGCACCGCCGTGCTCGGCGCCGATCAGGTTGGGCGGTGCCTGCACGTGCGCCCTGGGCCCCATGACAAGGCGGGTGACGGCGATGGCGGCGGCCATCTCCTCGCGCTCGGCGTCGGGCCGGTGCATCATCGCGGTCTCGGGCTTGGCCCGGAAGTTCTGCACGATGACCTCCTGGATGCCGCCGTAGCGGCGGGCGGCCCCGCGCATCGCGAAGATCGACTCGGCCCGTTCGCTGGTGTTCTCGCCGATGCCGAGGAGGATGCCGGTGGTGAAGGGGACGCTGGAGCGGCCTGCGTCCTCCAGCACGCGCAGCCGCACCGCCGGGTCCTTGTCGGGGCTGCCGTAGTGGGCCTGGCCCCTCTCCGTGAACAGCCGGGTGGAGGTGGTCTCCAGCATCATCCCCATGGACGGGGAGACGGGCTTGAGCCGCTGGAAGTCGGCCCATCCCAGCACGCCCGGGTTGAGGTGCGGGAGGAGGCCGGTCTCCTCCAGCACCATGATGGCCATGGCCCGCACGTAGGACAGGGTGTCGTCGTAGCCGTGGGCGTTGAGCCACTCGGCGGCCTGCTTCCAGCGGTCCTCCGGCCGGTCGCCGAGGGTGAACAGGGCCTCCTTGCAGCCCATGGCGGCACCCTGCCGGGCGATCTCCAGCACCTCGTCGGGCGACAGGAACGGCGCCTCGAGGCGGCCGGGCACCGTGGCGAACGTGCAGTAGTGGCAGCGGTCGCGGCACAGGCGGGTCAGGGGGACGAACACCTTGCGGCTGTAGGTGACGACACCGGGGCGGCCCGCGGCCTCCAGTCCGGCGTCGCGCACCCTTCCGGCGTGTTCGAGGAGGGCCTCCAGGTCCTCGCCCCGGGCGTGCAGGAGCACCTCGGCCTCGGTGACGTCGAGGGTCTTGCCGTCCCTGGCGCGGGCCAGCGCCCTGCGCATGGCGGACGGGGTCGGGGAGGGGCCGGGGGCCGGGTCGTTCACACCACTCATAGAGCGCACCCTACGCCCCTGCCTTTCCCACCTGCGGACGCACCACCGGTCAGCGCGGGAACGCCGGGGGAGCGGAGCCGCGCGCGGGGAACGGGGAGGTGGCGCGCGCGGCGTAGGGTCGGCACGTACGGAGGGAGGCAACGTGCTGAGTCGGCTGCGCGGCGACCCGTGGGTGCGGGCGGCGCTGTTCCTGGTGGTGTGCGCGTGCGCGGGGCTGGCCCTGCACGCGAACTGGGAGCAGGCCGGAGAGGCCGCGGCGTCGCTGCCCCTGTGGGTGCTGCCCGCGGCGGTGCTCGCGGGCATGGCGGGGCTGACCGCCCAGATGCTCGCCTGGCGCGCGCTGCTGGCCGGAATGGGGTCACCGCTGCCCTACCGGGTGGCGGCCCGCGTCATGTTCGTGGGCCAGCTCGGCAAGTATCTGCCGGGCTCGGTGTGGGCGTTCGTCGCCCAGGTGGAGCTGGCCCGCGACTGGAGGGTGCCCAGGTCCCGGGGCGCGGCGGCGACCCTGCTCGCGGTGGCGGTGACGGTCGCGGTGAGCCTGGCGGTCGCGGCGGCGGCGCTGCCGCTGTCGTCGGCGGAGGCCGCCCGCCGCTGGTGGTGGGCCCTCGCTCTGGCCCCTCTGCTGCTCGCCGCGCTGCACCCGCGTGTGCTGGGCTGGGGGATCCGGCTGGCGGCCCGCCCGTTCGCCCGGTTCCGCGAGGTCGCCGAGGCCGGTCCCCTGGACGTGCGGGGCCGGGCCGTGGCCGCCGCCGTGGGGTGGACCCTGGTGGCGTGGGCGCCCCTGGGACTGCACGTGTGGGTGCTGACCTGGGCCGCGGGCGGAGACGCGCTGCGGTCGGTCGGCCCGGCGGTGGGCGCGTACGCGCTGGCGTGGACGCTGGGGCTGCTGGTGGTGTTCGCCCCGGCGGGCCTGGGAGTGCGCGAGGCGGTGCTGGTCGTGGCGCTGTCACCGGTGGTGGACGCCGGCGCGGCGCTGGTGGTGGCGATGCTGTCACGGCTCGTGATGACGGCCGCGGACGTGGGCTGGGCGGGACTGTCGGTGCTGCTGTCGGGGCGTGCCCCCCGACCGCCGGAGACCGTGGACGCGCCGCCCGCCTGATCCGCCGCCGTCCGGGGCGGCGGGGCGCGCCCGGCGCGGGAGCGGACTCCGGCCCTCGGTCCCCGGCGGCCGCCGCCCCTTACGCACCCGCCCCGTGGGAAGTGTGCCGACCATCACACACGCGAGGCCGGACAGCCCGCGAACCCTTTCGCGGGGATCGGGCTAGTACGGGTGTGAGACCACCCCCGCCCCGACCCGACGCGATTGGATCCCCCATGCCCCCTGCCGCCTCGCGGGCCGCCGTGCCCGGCGGCCCGGAACCCGACGCGGCCGTCATCCAGCGGTCACTGGAGGAGCCGACGCGGTTCGGCGAGATCTTCCGCCGCCACGCGCCCGCACTGCACCGCTACGCCGCCCGGCGGCTGGGCGGACCGGACGCCGACGACGTGGTGGCCGAGACCTTCCACATCGCCTTCCGCAAGCGCCACCGCTACGACCCCTCCCGGCCCGACGCCCGCCCCTGGCTGTGGCGGATCGCCGCCAACCTGGTGCGCCGCCACCACCGGGCGGAGACGCGCCACTACCGGGCCCTGGCCCGGACCGGGGTGGACCCCGTCCTGGAGAGCTTCGCCGACCGCGCGGCCGAGCGCGTGGACGCCACGTCGCTGTCCGGCAGCCTGGCCTCCGCCCTGGCCCGGCTCTCCAGGGGCGATCGGGACGCCCTGCTGCTGGTCGCCTGGGGAGAGCTGACCTACGAGGAGACCGCCCTGGTGCTCGGCATCCCGGTGGGCACCGTGCGCTCCCGGCTGCACCGCGCCCGCAAACGCGTGCGCGCCGCGCTCGCCGCCACCGCCACGCCCGCGAAGGAGGACCACCGGTGAACGAGCTCGACCACCTGCGCCGGATGAGGGCGGACGTCCCCGAACCCGGACCCGAGGAACTGGCCATGCGCACGGGCTGGCGTCCGGACGGCGAACGCCCCGTGTCCCGGGCCCGCCCGGTGTCCCTGCTCCCCCTGGCCCTGTCCGGCGCCGCCGTGCTGGCGGCCGCGGCCGTGTTCGCCTTCCTGGTCCTGGGCCCGGTCGACGTCACGGAGCCGGACACGGTCTCCGTGGGGCCTGCTCCCGAGTCCTCCGACGGCTCCGGGAGCACCGACGACGTGATGGAGGTCATGGAACCGGTCATCGAGGCCGCCCGGTCCCAGAACGTCGACGGCGGGACCTGGTACACGCACCTCGTACAGGGCGACGCTCGGGGCGTGGGCGACGCGGAGGACCGCTACGGGATCTACGGGCTCCGGACCTGGGAGACGTGGACGGTCATGGAGGAGGGCACCATCACGAGCCGGGCGGTGTCCACGGACTGGTCGCTCCTGCGGGAGGACGACCGGGACTCCTGGGAGCGCGACGGGAGCCCCACCCGATGGCCCTACGATCCCGACACTGGGGAGGAGGCGGTCCCCGAGGACATGTCGGACCTCGGGTCTCCCTACGAGGACCAGCCCGCGGAGTACGCCTTCGGCACACGTGTGCTGACGCTCGGACAAGTCCAGGCGCTGCCCTCGGACCCGGAGGAACTGGCGGAGCTGCTGCTGGACCAGGAGAGCCCTGACGGGCCCCGGAACGAGGCCATGCTCCTCAGGCCGGTTCTGGAATACCCGCTTCCGCCCGAGGTCCGCGCGGGCGTGTACACCCTGCTCACGCGTGCGGCCGGTGTCCGCACCGTGGAGGGCGTGACCGACGTCTCCGGACGTCCGGCGGTCGGTGTGGCCTACGATGTCGACGCATCTCCGCTGGGAGGGTACGAGCAGCGCATCCTCTTCGACCCGCAGACGGGGATGCTGCTGTCCACCGAGCTGGTCGTGGTCGAGCCCGCAGAGGCAAACGCCGACTGGAACAGACCCGGCGACGTGGTCCGGTACGACCTCTACGAGTCCATGGGCTGGACCGACGAGCGGCCCCAGTGACCTGGATCGGTCCCGGACCCCGGGTCCACCGGCTGCCCCCTCTCCCCCTCGGCCCCAGCCGATCGCTCCGGGCCGGTGCGGAAACCGGACCAGCCGCCCCGCGTCCTCCCCCGCGGGGCGGCCTCAGGCCCCGAGCAGCCGCCCGGTGTAGGCCCGCCAGTACGGTTCGGCGTCCACCGGGCGGACCCCGGCGCGCAGCCGCTCGGGCTCGCCGGGCGCGTAGAACGCTCCCAGCGCCCGGGCCAGGTCGGCGGAGTCTCCCGGCTCGCACAGCACCCCGTCGACGCCCTCGCGCACGTGGTCGGCGAGGGTCCCGGCCCGGGTGGCCACGACCGGCAGCCCGTGCTCGTGCGCCAGCCACACGTTCTGGGTGGCGGTGGCGGTCCGGTACGGCAGCACCACGGCGTCGGCCGACGCGAACAGCTCCGGCAGCTCGCCGGCGGGCACGTACCCGTCCCGCAGCCGCACCCGGTCGGCGATCCCCAGTTCCCCGGCCAGCGCCTCCAGCTCTTCGGTGCCGCCCCAGAACTCCCCGGCCACGGTGAGCGCCACGTCGTCGGGCGCGCCGTCGGCCAGGGCCCTCAGCAGCAGGTCGACCCCCTTGTAGGGGCGGACGATGCCCAGGAACAGCAGGTGCCGCCGCTCGCCCGGCGGCAGCGCGGGGGCGCCGCCGGTCTCGGGCAGGTGCGGGGGCATCTCGGCGACCGCCACGCCCCCGCGGCCTGGCCCCCTCAGCCCCTCGGCGATGCGGGCCTGCTCGGGCGAGTGCGTGACCACCGCGTCCACCCGGCGCAGCAGGGAGCGCACGAGGGACACGTCCACGGCCCGCCGCTCGTGCGGCAGCACGTTGTGGCACAGCGCCACCACCCGCGCCCCCGCGCCCCGCCGGGAGCGCACCCCCGCGAGGATGCCGAGGTAGGCGGGCACCTGGACGGGGGAGAAGAGGGTGAGCACCACCAGGTCGGCGTCGCGGGCCAGGCGCCGCCCGGTGCGCCACCACCCGTCCGGCCGGTACCAGGCCAGCCCGTGGCGGGTGCCGGGGTAGGGCTCCCCCTCGGGGGCGTCGATGGTCTGCCGCCCCGGGTAGAGGGCGGCCGGGTACTGGGCCCGCCAGGACTCCACGGTCGTCGGGTGGCCGAGCGCCCGCAGCCGGTGCGCCAGTTCGGTGGTGTGCCGGGCGCCACCGCCCTTGTACGGGTGGGCGGGCCCCACCAGGGCGACCCGGGGCACAGCCCTCACGCGCTCTCCCGGGAGCGCACGATCAGGTCGGCCAGCAGCCCGATCGCGGCGATGATCAGTCCGGTCATGAGGATCATGACGGTGTTGTTGGGGACGTACAGCGGGTGGCGCACCTGGTCGAAGACGAACTTGGCCGCGCCGAGGCCGAGCAGTGCCAGGGCGGGCGGCATCATCACCTTGAGCGGGTTGAAGTACATCACCATGCGCAGCACCTGGAGGATGTACCGGTAGGCGTCGCTGACGAAGTGGAACTTGGACCTGCCCGCCCGCTTGGCGTACTCGATGGGCACGTACTTGACGGGGTGCTGGTTGGACAGGAAGGCCAGTGTGATGGTGGTGACGCAGGAGAACCCGGGCGGCAGCAGTCGCAGGTAGGGACGGGCGATGTCGCGGCGGAACACGCGCAGTCCGGAGTTGAGGTCGGGGATGCGCGTGTTGGTGAGGCCTTCGGCGATCTTGCGGATGACCCACTTGGCGGGCACCCGCAGCGCCTTGTGGCTGCCCATCTCCTGGCTCCGCGCCCCCACGACCTGGTCGGTCCCGGGGTCGGCGTCGAGCATGGCGACCAGTTCGGGGATGCGCTCGTTGGGGTAGCTCATGTCGGCGTCGGTCCACACGACGAACTCGCCGCGCGCCCGCTGGCTGCCGATCCGGCGGACGGTGCCCGATCCGCCGTTGTGCCCGAAGGCGATGACGCGCATGTGCGGGTAGAGGGCCTCCACGTCGCGCAGCCGGGCCAGGGTGCCGTCCGTGGAGGCGTCGTCCACCGCGAGCAGCTCGTAGCCGTACCCGGACCCGTCCATGGCGGAGCAGATCCGTTTGACCTCGTCGACGACGTGGGCCTCCTCGTTGTAGCAGGGCAGCACGATGGTGACGCGGACCGGCGGGTCCTGCTCGTGCTGCCGGGGGACGTCGTCGCGTGTGTCGCTCATGGTTCTTCTCAGCGGGGTGCGGTCGGGCGGGAAGGGCGGGGGGAGCGGCTCATCCCCCGTCGGGGAGGACGGACACCCACACGCTTCCCATGAAGGTCCAGGAACCGGTGGGCGGTTCCATGAGGGTACTCGGATCCATCCGTGCGACGACGTGGAAGGGCCGCTCGGGCTCCGCCCCGCCGTCGGTCAGCTGTTCGAGCCGCTCCCAGTCCGACGCGGCGAGCACGGCGTCCCGGTCGCGCTCGTGGATCTCGGAGACGACGCGGTCCACGTCCTGCGGGGTCGGTTCGTTCATGGCCGCGGTGGGCACGCCGCAGACGTTGCGCAGCAGCGGCATGTAGTTCCCGGCCATGTCGGAGTCGACCACGACCACCGAGGCGTCCTCGGGCAGCGCGCCGCAGAGCCGGTGCGTCGCGTCGACGCTGCCGATGTCCTGTCTGTAGCCCATGATCCCGGATGCGGTGGCGACGGTCGGCACGACCAGTGCCACCGTGGTGACGGCGGCGACCACGGCCGGGAACGCGCGGGCCGGGGCGGTGTGCCGGTCGGGGTGGGAGGCGACCGCGCAGTAGCGGGTGAGCCAGGCCAGGAACCAGACGGCGAACAGGATGAACGCCGGGATGACCAGCGCGATCAGCCGTCTGCTGGCCCAGGGGTGGTCGGGGGTGATGGCGGGGCGCAGCAGGGTGGTGGTCACCGTCCACACCAGCAGCATGGCGGGCAGCAGCCACTGGGGGTCGCGCCGCTGGAAGAGGCGGCGCAGTACGAGGGCGACGCCGAGGGAGGCGAACAGGACGGTGGCCAGGCCCACGTACCAGCCCACCCAGTACAGGCTCATGTCGTAGTAGGTGCGGCTGCCCTCGACGGGCAGGCCCTCGCGCTGCTGGACGTAGGCGACCCAGCCGTTGGTGAAGTCGCTGCCGTGCCCGTAGTCGGGCCACAGCAGGGGGCGGACGGCGAGCAGCACCATGGTGAGCAGCACGAGCGCGGCGACCACGTCCGGCAGCCACCGGACGCGCTCCACGTGCGGGATCCCGTGGCGCCACAGGGCCGCGGTGGCCACGACCGTGACCGCGATGACGGCGGCGCTGATCAGCAGCAGGGGGTCGAGGGAGTCGGACAGGTACTCCAGATAGGGCAGGGACAGCCCGTATCCGGCGTACAGGCCGAGGCCGGCGCCGACGGCCAGTCCGCCCAGGAGCGGCAGCGCCTGTCCGCGCCGGGCGAGCAGCAGCAGTCCGACGAACCCGACCACGGGCAGCAGGTCGCGGATCGCGTCGATGCGCACCACCAGCCCCAGGCCGAACGCCAGTCCGGCCGCGGCGGCCAGCGTGTGGGCGGACGACCAGCGGTCGGTGATGCGCGTGCGCCGTACGAGCGCGTCGTGGGCCAGGACCAGTCCGCCGAGCAGGAGGACCTGGGTGAGGGGCTCGCTGTAGGTGAAGCGGCTGACCCACTGCTGGGGCAGACACACGGCCAGGACCAGGGCCGCCGGCGGCGCCCAGCGGGCCCCGACCAGGCGTGCGGTGAGCCCCGCGAAGGTGAGCACGCCCAGCGCGCCCAGGACCGGGGTGGTCACGAGCATCCCGTCGAGCCCGCCCAGCCAGTAGCCGATGGAGGTCACCAGCGGTGCCCCGGCCATGAACTGGGGCCAGATGACGTCGCCGCGCTCGTAGTGGGCCAGGCTCTGGTAGCTGAGCGAGGGGTCGTCGCCCGCGATGAGCTCCCGCTGCTGCGGGATGGGCAGAGAGCCGTTCTCGGCGATCCACGCGGTGTACATGGCGTAGGAGGCCGGGTCGCGGCGGATGACCAGGGCCTCGGCGTGGTAGGCGACCTGCACGGCGGCGAAGGCGACCGCGATCACCAGGACGAGGACGACCGGCCACCAGGGCACGTTCTCCTCCTCCGGCGGGTCCGGGACCAGCCGGGGTACGAGCGCGCAGGCCGCCACCACGGCGGGCGCCCCGAGGACGGCGGCCGCCAGCGGGGTGAAGGAGCCCAGGGCCAGGAGGGGGAAGGCCACCAGGAGCCAGGCCGAGAGGGCGATCGCGGGGAGCGCGGTGACACGGGCGAGGAATCGTCCGGGAGGCAAGCGCATGAGGTAACTGTGGCAGTTCCCGGAACCCGCCGCACACACCGTGGTGTCCCCGAACGCTCCGCGGGGCGTCTTCGAACCCCCGGTCCGGACCGCCGCGGGAGGCGTGTGCGCTGGTCAGCACCCGGTGGCGCGCACGGGGTCCGGGCGACGTCACCGTTGCGTTGCCTTACGGCCCCGGCCAGGTCACCGCCGGGCCGCGGGGAGCCGTCGGCGCGGCGGCCTCCCGCGCGCGTCCGGCGGGCACGTCCTAGAGTGGCGGTCATGTCCGAAACTCCCGCGCAGCTGTGGCGCGCCCTGGTGTCCGCCGACCCGTCCCGACCGTTCGTGACCTCCTACGACGCCTCGGGCGGCCGGGTGGAGCTGTCCCGCACCACCTTCGACAACTGGGTGTCCAAGACCTCGAACATGCTGGTGGACGGGCTCGGCGCGCAGCCCGGCGACCGCGTCGTGATCGCCCTGCCGGTGCACTGGCAGTCGCTGGTGTGGCTGCTCTCGTGCTGGTCGGTGGGCGCCGTGGCGGAGTTCGTCCGACCGGACGCGGACCCGCCCGAGGGGGCGCAGGTCGCGGTGGCCGGCGCCGACCGCCTGGAGGCCGCCCTGGACAGCGGCGCGGACGAGGTCGTGGGCACCTCCCTGCACCCGCTCGGCCTGCCGTTGGCCGAGGTACCGCCCATGGTGCTCGACTACTCGGTGGAGGTGCGCGGGTACGGGGACCACTTCTCGCCGTATCCGATCGACCCGGAGGCGCCCGCGCTGGACGGCCACGGCCCCCGGACCGGCGCCGCCCTGGCCGCGGGCGCGCGTCACCTGGCGGACCGGTGGAAGCTGACCGCCGAGGACCGTGTGGGCCTGTTCGCCGAGCCCGACGCACCGATGACCGTGCTCGGCGAGGGCGTGGAGCTGCTGCTGGCCCCGGTCGCCGCGGGGTCCCCCGTCGTCCTGACGCCCCTGGAGTCCGCGGGTCCGGAGGAGTCGCTGAGGAGGGCCGGCATGGAGAAGGTCACCGTGGCGGTCCGCGGACCGGGCGGACCGCCGTTCCCGGACGGGTTCCCCTTCCGGACCGTGGAGCTGACCTAGTGCGGTGACCGCGAAGGTGCGCCGGGCCGGTCCCGACCGGCGTTGATCTTGTACCTGTGGCGGGTTTGGGCGCCCGGACCCGCCACAGGTACGAGATCAACCTCCCGCTCCACACCCGCAACGTTTCCGGTCCCGCCGTCGGACCGCGGTCCGACGGCGGGACCGGAACACTCCGGAAGTTCCCCCTAGCCTTCCCGGTAGTAGGCGTCGAGCACGGTGCGCTCGCGGCTCTCCTCGTCGTAGGTGTAGACCTCGCGGCCCTCGACGAACACGCGCAGGGCACGGCTCATCACGTCCAGCGGGTCGCCCGACCACACGACCACGTCGCCGTCCAGGCCCGGTTTGAGGGAGCCGACCCGGTCGGAGATGCCCATGATCTCGGCGGGGTTGACCGTGAGCGCGCGGATCGCGGACGCGGGGTCCATGCCCTCCTTGACGCACAGGGTGGCCTGGTGGACCAGGAACTCGATCGGGACGACCGGGTGGTCGGTGGTCAGGGCGACCTTGACGCCCGCCCTGTCGAGGATGCCCGGGTTGGCGAGGGTCTTGTTGTTCACCTCCACCTTGGACCGGCTGGTCATGAGCGGGCCGGTGATGACGGGGATACCGCGCTCGGCGATCTCGTCGGCCAGCAGGTGGCCCTCGGTGCAGTGGTTGATGACCAGCCGGTAGCCGAACTCGTCCGCCAGGCGCATCGCGGTGTGGATGTCGTCGGCGCGGTGCGTGTGCTGGCACCAGGGGAGTTCGCCGTCCAGGACCCTGACCAGCACCTCCAGGGTGTTGTCCCGGTCGAAGGGGGTGCCCTCGGCCGACGCGTGCTCGCGCTTGGCCTTGTAGTCCTGGGCCCGGGTGAAGGCGTCGCGGATGACCGCGGCCACGCCCTGGCGGGTGGAGGGGAGCTTGTCCTTGTTGCCGTACACCCGCTTGGGGTTCTCGCCCAGGGCGCTCTTGACGCTGGCCGGGTGCCTGACCAGCCTGTCCTCCATGCTGCGGCCCCAGCACTTGATGGCCACGGTCTGGCCGCCGATGGGATTGCCCGAGCCGGGTTTGACGACGGAGCTGGTGACACCCCCGGAGAGGGCGTCGGCGAAGCCGCGGTCGGCCGGGTTGATGGCGTCCAGCGCGCGCATGCGGGCGCCGTTGGGGTCGGTCATCTCGTTGGTGTCGTCACCGGCCCAGCCGATGCCCTCCTCGTCGATGCCGATGTGGCCGTGGGCCTCCACGAAGCCGGGGAGCACCCACCTGCCGGAGGCGTCGACGACGGTGGCGCCCTCGGGAACCGTGACGTCGGCGTCCGCGCCGACGGCGGTGATCCTGCCGTCGGTGATGAGGACGGTGCCGCCGTCGATGGGGTCCCCGTCGACGGGCACGACGTATCCGGATGTGATCGCGATATCCATGGCGGGCAACCTAGCCCATCATCGGGTGTCTCCCCAAGGGCGGGCCGGTGCGCGGGCCCGCCCGGCACGGGCCGGGTCCTCAGCCCGCTGGCCAGCGCGCGGTCAGCAGCTCCGACTGCGGCGTGAGCTCCACCGTGGCGTTCTCGATGGCCTCGCGCACCATGGTGCAGCGGCCCACCTGCTCGGGGTCGGCGGTCAGGTCGCCGCCCTCGGCCGCGAACGCGTAGACCATGCTGGGCCGGTCGGCGAAGTCCATCATCCGGAAGGCGCCACCCAGCCCCGGGTGGTGCGAGGTCTGCTCGGGGATCACGCCCATGGTGACGATGCCCGCCTCGATCAGGTCGGAGAGGAAGCCGCGCTGGGCGTTGAGCACGTCGGCGCCGCCCTGGGGGCGCTGCAGCGCCGACTCGTTGAGGACCACCCGCAGCACGGGCCCCTCAGGCCCGGTCATCGCCGCCCGGTGGGCCATCTCCTCCTCCACCATCGCCTCGACCATGTCCGGGGACAGGTCGGGGTGGCGCGGACGCAGGACCGCGCGCGAGTACTCCCGGGTGCGCAGGAACACCGGGACCGCCATGGGCTGGTGCTCCCACAGGTGGGTGGCGTGGACGCCCAGCTCGCGCTGGTCGCCGAACTCGTTGGGGAAGGCCTCGGCCTGGAGGGTGATCGCCCACGCGTCGACCAGCTCGTGGTCGGCGCCCAGGGCCGTGTCCACCCGCTCGACCAGCGACCGTGCCGGCCTGCAGTGGGCACTCTCCACCTCGCGGAGCTTGTCGTCGGTCACCCCCACCGTCGCGGCGAGTTCGGCGCGCGAGAGCCCTCTGTCGGAACGCGCGCGCAGTACCTGCGCGGCGAAGGGGAGCCACATCGCGGACGGCAGTGCAGTGTTCACTCCCATAACCTCCTCCGTCGCCCGACGGGACCGGACCGGCACACCTTCGGGCCGGTGCCACCGGCCCCGCCGCCGTTCCTACGACCCTCTACCGTGCCGGGCCGCCGGTCAAGCGACGGGACGGGCACGGCGATCCGTGGTAGTTCATTGACCGTCCCGGAAGGGCCGGCGACGCCGTCAGGAGCCCGGCACGGCCGGCCGGTCCCCCGGCGCCCGGTTCCCATCATGCCCGAGAACGGCGCCCCGATCCCCGATTGGACGGTCCCCCGTGGCCCACTTCCTCCTCCTGCTCACCGTGCTGGCGATCTGCGTCTGGGTGTACGCCCTGTTCGACGTGATCGGCTCGGACGCCGGCTCCGTACGGCTGCTGCCCAAACCCGCCTGGACCGTGGTCGTCCTGCTCCTGCCCAAGCTCGGGGCACTGCTGTGGTTCGCCCTGGGCCGCCCGCACCGCGATCCGGCGGTGGCCGCCCCCGACGGCCCTCCCCCGGCCTTTCCCGAGTACGACCACCCGAACCGTGCCCGCGCCGCCACCCCCGAGGAGGACGAGGAGTTCCTCCGCCGCTGCCGCGAGCGCGCGGAGGAACAGAGGCGGCGCGCCCGGGAGGCGCAGGAGCGCAGGCGGCGGGAGGGCGGGGCACGGGACGACGGCGAGGCGGCCGGGGACTCCGCCTGAGCCCCGGGCCGGGCGCGGTCCGGCGGGGTCCGGCGGGGTCCGGCGGGGTCCGGCGGGGTCCGGCGGGGTCCGAAGAGGTCCGGACACGGGGTGATCCGGCGAGCGGAGCACACTGTGTCCGCACAATGACGGAACGCGACCCCGCGGCGGTGTCACCCGGCCCGGCCGAGTACGCTGTGTGCCGCCCCGCTGCGAACCTCCTCTTTCGGAAGTGAACCGATGAAGCGTCTGACCCTCCCGGTGACGGCCCTGCTGGCCTGCACCGCCCTGTTCGCCACCTCCGCGTGCTCCAACGGCGCAGACGCCCAGGACGCCTCCGACGGCGGCGGTACCGGCTCGGAGCGGACCGGCGGCTCCGAGCCGAGCGAGGGGACCGGCGGCCCGGCCGACGTGGACGTCAGCGGCGTCGAGGGCGCCACCCTGCACACCAGCGAGGGCGACGTCGAGGTGGAGCTGTTCCCCGAGGACGCCCCCCTCACGGTGGCCAACTTCGTGGGCCTGGCCGAGGGCGAGGGCGTGCCCAACCCGGAGACGGGCGAGGCCGCGTTCTACGACGGCACCGTGTTCCACCGGGTGATCGACGAGTTCATGATCCAGGGCGGGGACCCCCGGGGCACCGGCCGGGGCGGCCCGGGCTACACCTTCGAGGACGAGGTCGGGTCCGGCCGCGAGTTCGACGAGCCGGGTGTGCTGGCCATGGCCAACAGCGGCCCGGACACCAACGGCTCGCAGTTCTTCATCACGGTCGCCCCGACCCCGCACCTGAACGGCATGCACACGATCTTCGGGCACGTCGCGGACGAGGAGTCCATGGACGTGGTGAACGGCATCGCCGGCGTGGAGACCGACGCGAGCGACCGCCCGGTGGAGGACGTGGTCCTGGAGTCGGTCACCGTCCACCGCGCGGAGTGACCGCCGCCGGGACCGCGGGCTCCCGCCGTCAGCGGCGGCGCTTGGCGCGCGCGGTCCGGGCGCGCTCCACGGCCGGGCCGATCGCCTCGGCCAGCGCCGCGACGTCCTCCCTGGTGGAGGTGCGTCCCAGGGACAGGCGCAGGCTGCTCAGCGCCGTGTCGGGGTCGGCCCCCATCTCCAGCAGCACGTGACTGGGCTGGGCCACCCCGGCCGAACAGGCCGAACCGGTCGAGCACGAGATGCCCCTGGCGTCGAGCAGCATCAGCAGCGCGTCGCCCTCGCAGCCGGGGAAGGACAGGTGGGAGATCCCCGGAAGCCTGTGCCCGGGGTCGCCGTTGACGACCGTGTCGGGGACCGCGGCCAGGACCCGCTCCTCCAGCTCGTCGCGCAGGTCCGCCAGGTGCTTGGCGTGTTCCTCGCGCTCGGCGACCGCCAGGTGGACGGCCGTGGCCAGCCCCCGCAGCAGCGGCGCGGACAGGGTTCCCGAACGGATGTCGCGCTCCTGCCCGCCTCCGTGCAGGACCGGTACCGGGTTCAGGCCGCGCTCGACCAGCAGCGCCCCCGCGCCCACCGGCCCGCCGAGCTTGTGGCCGGTGACCGTCAGGGCGCTCACCCCGCTCGCGGCGAAGTCGACCGGCTCCACGCCCACGGCCTGCACGGCGTCGGTGTGGAAGGGGATGCCGTACTCGGCGGCGACGGCGGCCAGCTCGGCCACCGGCTGCACCGTGCCCACCTCGTTGTTGGCCCACATGACCGACACGAGCGCGACCGAGTCGGGGCCGGGGCCGCTCTCGATCGCCTCCCGCAGCGAGGACGGGCTCACGCGGCCCAGCGCGTCCACGGGCAGCTTCTCGTGCGTCGCGCCCTGGTGCTCGGCCATCCAGTGGGCGGGGTCGAGGGCGGCGTGGTGCTCGACGGCGCTGGTGAGGATCCGCGGCCTGCGCGGCTCCGCGTCCCCGGCGTTGCGCGCCCAGTACAGGCCCTTGAGGGCGATGTTGTTCGACTCGGTACCGCCGCCGGTGAAGACCACCTCGTGCGGTGTGGAGCCGAGCGCCCCGGCGACGCGCTCGCGCGCCTCCTCGACCGTGCGCCGGGCGGCGCGCCCGTGGCCGTGCAGGGACGAGGGATTGCCGAGGGCGCCGAGCTCGGCCGCGACGTCGGCGACGACCTCGGGGCGGACCTCGGTCGTTGCAGCGTGATCCAGATACACCATGGCCCACCAAGGATACGTCCGTCCCGGTTCGCCCGCGGCCCCGTACCCCCGACGTCGTGCGGCCGGCGCCGCCGGCGCGGCGGGGAGCCGGCGGTGCCGGCCGCAGGCGCGAGGCCGTCCTCCTCCGCCCGCCCCGATCCCGATAACCTTGTGTCATGCCTGACTCCGCGTCCTCGCAGCCCGTCCAGCCCGCCGACCCCGCCTCCCCCGGCGGCCACTGGCCAGCGCCCACGGCCGGGCGTCCGGTGCGCGCCCGGATCTCCCTGCCGGGGTCCAAGTCGATGACCAACCGCGCGCTGATCCTGGCCGCGCTGTCGGAGACCCCCTGCCTGGTGCGCCGCCCCCTGGTCAGCCGGGACAGCGAGCTGATGGCCGGCGCCCTGCGCGCCCTGGGCGTGGGGGTCGCCCCGGCGGGGGACTCGGGCGGGGACCTGGCGGTCACCCCCGCTCCGCTGCGCGGCCCGGCCTCGGTCGACGTCGGCAACGCGGGCACGGTGATGCGGTTCGTGCCGCCCCTGGCCGCCCTGGCCTCCGGAACCGTCGGCTTCGACGGCGACCCGCGTGCCCGCGAGCGGCCGGTGGGCGAGCTCCTGGACGCCCTGCGCGCGCTGGGCGCCGACATCGACGACGGCGGCCGCGGAGCCCTGCCCATGACCATCCACGGCACCGGCGCCGTACGCGGCGGCGAGGTGACCCTGGACGCGTCCGGCTCCTCCCAGTTCGTGTCCGCCCTGCTCCTGAGCGGCGCACGCTTCACCGAGGGCGTGCACGTGCGCCACTCCGGCCCGCCCGTGCCCTCGCAGCCGCACCTGGACATGACCGTGGAGATGCTGCGCTCGGTCGGGGTCGCCGTGTCCACGGCCGAGAACTCCTGGAGGGTCGGGCCCGGACCGGTCAAGGCGACCGACATCACCGTGGAGCCCGACCTGTCCAACGCCGCACCCTTCCTCGCCGCCGCACTGGTCAGCGGGGGCGAGATGACCGTCGGGGGCTGGCCGGAGCACACCACCCAGCCCGGCGACGCGCTGCGTCCGCTGTTCACCCGCATGGGCGGCGAGGTGTCGCTCTCCCCCGAGGGGCTCACCCTGCGCGGCACCGGCCGGATCCTGGGCATCGACGCCGACCTGCGCGACGTGGGCGAGCTGACCCCCACCATCGCCGCCGTGGCCGCGCTGGCCTCGACCCCCTCCCGGCTGACCGGCATCGCGCACCTGCGCCGCCACGAGACCGACCGCATCGCCGCGCTGGCCGCCGAGATCAACCGGCTGGGCGGCGACGCCGAGGAACTGCCCGACGGCCTGGTCATCCGTCCGCGGCCGCTGCACGGCGGGGTGTTCCACTCCTACGACGACCACCGGATGGCCACCTCCGGCGCGGTGATCGGGCTCGCGGTGCCCGGTGTGGAGGTGGAGAACATCGCCACCACGCGCAAGACCCTGCCCGACTTCCCGGGCCTGTGGGCGGAGGCCCTGGCATGAGCCGCACGCGGGGCGGAGGGCGCCATCTGGACGAGGACGACATCCGCGTGCGCGCCCGGGGCGGTTCCCGGCCGCGCACCCGCAACCGACCCAAGCACGAGAACGCCGTGGAGGGCATGGTCACCGCGGTCGACCGGGGCCGGTACCGCTGCCTGGTGGACGGCGTCCCCGTCGTGGCGATGAAGGCCCGCGAACTCGGCCGGGGTTCCATCGTCGTCGGCGACCGCGTCGACCTGGTCGGCGACCTGTCCGGCAGGCCCGACACCCTGGCCAGGATCGTGCGGGTCAGGGAGCGCGAGTCCGTACTGCGGCGCACGGCCGACGACACCGACCCGGTCGAGCGGGTGATCGTCGCCAACGCCGACCAGCTGGCGATCGTGTGCGCCCTGGCCGACCCCGCCCCGCAGCCCCGCTTCGTGGACCGCTGCCTGGTCGCCGCCTACGACGCGGGGCTCGACCCGCTCCTGTGCCTGACCAAGGCCGACCTTGCCGGCCCGGACGAGCTGCTGCGCGTGTACGAGCCCCTGGGCGTGCCCTACGAGGTGCTCGCCCCCGAGAGCGGGCTCACCGGCCTGCACGCACGCCTGGAGGGCCGCACCACCGTGTTCGTCGGCTCCTCCGGCGTGGGCAAGTCCACCCTGGTCAACCGACTCGTCCCGGGCACCGACCGGGCCGTGGGCCACGTCAACGCGGTCACCGGCCGCGGCCGCCACACCTCCACGTCGGCCGCGGCGCTGCCGTTCGAGGGCGGTTGGCTGATCGACACCCCGGGCGTGCGCAGCTTCGGCCTGGCGCACATCGCCCCGGAGGACATCGTCGAGGGCTTCGCGGACCTGGCCGAGGCCGCGGAGGACTGCCCGCCCGGGTGCTCCCACCAGCCCGACGCACCCGACTGCGCGGTCCAGGCCGCCCTGGAGCGCGGGGCTCTGGACCCGGACCGGGTGGCGTCGCTGCGCCGCCTGCTCGTCAGCCGCGAGGGCGAGACCGACGAGGTGTGAGGCCGACGGTGTGCGGGGCCTCGGGCCTCAGCCGGCCGTGGGACGCCCGGGGGCCGGGGCGGCGGTACCGATGACGTGCGCCCGCCCCCAGTCGCCGAGCGGGCCCAGGGCCTCGTTCAGGGACCTGCCGAGCGGGGTCAGCGAGTACTCCACCCGGGGCGGCACCTCGCCGAAGTCCTCCCGGCGCACGATCCCGTCCTCCTCCATCTCGCGCAGGTGGGAGGCCAGGACCTTCTCCGTGACGCCGTCGAGCGTCCGGCGCAGCGCGCCGAAGCGGCGCGGCCCCTCCTCCAGCGCCCACAGGATCAGCACCTTCCACCTGCCGCCGATCACGTCCATCGCCGCGTCGATACCGCAGTGGTACGCGCCGGGCCTTCGCGCGGTGGCCATCGCCGCCCCCTCCCACCTGCACACTCACCCCGAAGTGGGCACCCACTTCGAGGTGCGTACTTGTCCGTGCTCCAACGAGCGACGAGCGTAGTCGACATGGCCGAACACACCGTGAAGTCCCGTATCTCACTGCTCGGGCTCGGGGACATGGGTACCGCGCTCGCCCGCGCCTGGCTCGCCGCCGGGTACCCGCTGACCGTCTGGAACCGGAGCCCCGCCCGCACCGGGCCGCTGGCCGCGGAGGGCGCCGACGTCGCCGCCACGGCCGCGGAGGCCGCCGCCGCGAGCCGCCTGGTGGTCACCTGCCTGCTCGACGACGACTCCGTCGGCACCGTCCTGGCCGACGCCGACCTGGAGGGCAGGGACCTGTTCAACGTCACCACCGGCACCCCCGGCCAGGCCCGGGCCCGGGCGGAGTGGGCGCGCGGACGCGGCGCCCGCTTCGTCAGCGGCGGGATCATGGCCGTCCCGCCCATGATCGGCGCTCCGGACTCGGGCGGCTACGTGTTCTACAGCGGCTCCCGGGAGGCCTTCGGGGAACACCGGGAGGCCCTCTCCGCCGCCACGGGCGCCGTGTTCGTCGGCGAGGACGCCGGACTGGCCGACCTGCACGACGTGGCCCTGCTCAGCGCGATGAACGGCATGTTCGCCGGGGTCGCGCACGCCTTCGCCCTGGCCCGTGGCGAGGACGTGCGCCTGAGGGAGTTCGCCGCCCTGCTCTCCGACTGGCTCACCGCGATGACCGCCGGCGTCCACACCAGCGCCGAGCAGCTGGAGAGCGGCGACTACACCACCGGTGTCGTCTCCAACCTCGCCATGCAGGTACGGGGCAACCGGACGCTGCTGCGCACCGCTGAGGAGCAGGGGGTGAGCCCCGCGCTCCTGCTCCCGTACGCGGAACTGATGGAGCGCCGCCTGGCCCGGGGGCACGGCGACGAGGACGGCACGGGGGTCGTCGACCTGCTCTCCGCGTCCCGGGGCTGAGGCCCGGCGCGCCTACACCTCGACGGTCCCGCCGCACCGCCAGTAGCGGGTGCGGTCGCACTCCAGGAAACCCTCGTCGAGCAGCCCGCGGCGGAGCACCGACACGTTCGCGCTGAACCCGCGCAGGACCGCGTTGACCTCGGCCTCGCTGTAGCGGACCCCGGGCTCGAAGGCACGGGCGACCTGGTCGAGCAGCACCAGGCGGGCGGGTCGGCGCACCGGGATCGCGGTGATCCGCCCGTCCGGCATGTGGGAGCGCAGCACCTCCTGGCGCTCGCGCTCCGTCAGCGGCCCCTCCGGCACGCGCGCCACCTCCCTCAGCGACCGACCAGCAGCATCCCGTGCACGACCGTCTCGACCCGGTCCGCGGCCTCGTCCGGGTCGATCGGCTGCAGCGAGTACGACACCGTCAGACGCAGGGCGACGTCGGCGGCGGCCTCGGCCGCGGAGTCCGCCAGGTCCGGGTAGTGCTGGCCCAGCAGGTCGGTGATGCGCTCGCCCAGGACCTCCAGGAGGGGCTCCGACCTCGTGGTGAGGACCGGGAGGAGGCCGTGGTCGCCGGTGACCACCGCGCGCAGCAGCGGGTTGTCCCGGGCGGACAGCAGCACCAGACGGGTCGCCCGGCTCACCGCGTGCGGCGGGTCCCCGCCCTCCTCCAGGAGGCGCACCACCCTGTCGAGCAGCGCGTTGACCTCGCGCACCACCACGGCCTGGAGCAGGCCCTCCTTGCTGCCGAACACGTTGTACAGGGTCTGGCGCGACACCTGGGCGACCGCCGCGATGTCCGCCATGCGCCGGCCGGCCCATCCGCCGGAGACGACCTCGGCGTAGGCGGCGTCCATCAACCGCTCCCGTGCCGAGGCGCCCTCGACACGGCTCTGCCCGTTTCCGGTGTCCATGTCCCCCATCCTCGCATCCGACCCCGTGTGCGGCACCCCCGCCGCGTCCCCCGCCTCTCCGGCGCGGCTAACGCTCTGGTCACGCGCGTGCGTCCCTTTGGCCATGTTCATGCCCGGGAGGGTAGCGTTACCGGTCATGGCGTCCTTTGACGATGATCTTCGGCTTGCCCACGTGCTCGCCGACGCTGCCGACGACCTCGCGCTCAAGCGCTTCCGCGCGCTCGACCTCGTGGTCGACACCAAGCCCGACCTCACCCCCGTCACCGAGGCCGACCGGATGGTCGAGGAGACGCTGCGCGGCGTACTCTCCCGCGCCCGTCCCCGTGACGCCGTGGTGGGCGAGGAGTACGGCAGGACCGGCAACAGCAACCGGGTGTGGGTCATCGATCCCATCGACGGCACCAAGAACTACGTGCGCGGCGTGCCCGTGTGGGCGACCCTGATCGCCCTCCTGGAGGGCGACCGCCCCGTCGTGGGCGTGGTGTCCGCCCCGGCCCTGCACCGCCGCTGGTGGGCCTCCAAGGGCGGCGGCACCTGGCAGGGCCGCAGCCTGTCGAAGGCCGCGCGCTGCCACGTCTCGAAGGTGTCGGAGCTGTCGGACGCCTCCCTGAGCTTCTCCTCGCTGACCGGCTGGGAGGAGCAGGGCCGCCTCGACTCCTTCCTCGGGCTGACCCGCTCGGTGTGGCGCACCCGCGCCTACGGCGACTTCTGGTCGCACGTGATGGTCGCCGAGGGCGTCGTGGACGTCTCCGCCGAGCCGGAGCTGTCGCTGTGGGACGCCGCACCGCTGCCGATCATCCTGGAGGAGGCGGGCGGGCGGGCCACCGACCTGCGCGGTGAGGGCTTCGAGGACGGCGGGCAGCTCGTGTGCACCAACGGCGTGATCCACGACCAGGTGCTGACCTGGCTCAACGGAGGCCCCACCCCCCTGCGCCGGAGCTGAGCCGCACCCTCTCCCCGATTCCGGTCCCCTTCCCGGTGCGGGGTCGGCGCCAGCGACCCGAAATTCCCCGCGCCGGGATGAACCGAATCCGCCTTTCCCAGTGATAAGCCTGTTGAAACCCCGCCACCCCCGCGGGTATCCCGGCGCCGCCCTCGCGGTGGCCGGATCTCACAGACATCACGGGAAGGGGCCGAATGCTGCGCTCCCTCACAGCCGGGATCGTGCTGGCCTTCGCCGGTTCACGGGCCAACGTCGCCCGGACCATCCTGTCCTGCGCGGGCATCGTCGTCGGTGTGGGCGCCCTGATCATGGTGGTCACCGCCAGCGACTTCGGCCAGCGGTTCGCCACCGCCTACAGCGAGGCCAACGCGGGCCGCCCGGCCACCCTCCAGGTCACCGTGTTCGGCCAGGTCACCGACCGCGCCGCCTTCGAGGAGGACCTGTTCCGCGCGGGCGGCCAGGACATCTCGATCTACCACTCGCCCTCCCAGGCACCGACGGTCCGCTCCGGCGGCTCGGTGGTCCCCGACGTGCAGTTCCTCGGCGTGGACCCCTCACTGGGCGACATCCGGCGGATGAACATGGCCGAGGGCCGCTGGTTCACCGAGGCCGACACCGGGTCGCTGGCGCCGGTCATGGTCGTCAACCAGCCGCTCGCCGACGCGCTCGGCGACCTCACGCGGATCCAGGTCGGCACCGACCGGTGGATGGACGTGCGCGTCGTCGGCGTCCTGGAGAGCTCCGCGCTGGACATCGGCTGGTACAGCGCCTACCTCCTGCGCTCCCCCGCCTCCGAGGAACTGCTCTTCGGGGCCTCCTCCGACACCGGCGGGTCGGGGGAGGAGGAGGGCGATCCGTTCGCGATGATGGGCTCCCAGACCACCTACCAGGTACGGATCGACCCCCAGGACCCGGCGGCGCAGGATCCGTGGGGCCAGGTCTTCACCGACCGCCTGGCGTCGGCGTCGTGGCGCTGGGGCGTCGAGGACCCCGAGAGCATCTCGGCCTACCGGGCGGACTACGCCGAGGAGGTCGACCAGATCATCACCTACATGTCCTGGGGCCTGATGGGCATCGCCGTCATCACCCTCGCCACCGGCCTGCTCGGCGTGCTCAACGTCGGCCTGGTCACCGTGCGCGAGCGCCGCCGCGAGCTGGCCACCTACCGCGCCCTGGGCGCGAGCCGGTCCACCCTGTTCGTGGCCGTGGTCATGGAGGCGGTGGTGGTGTCGCTGGTGGCCGGGCTCATCGCCCTCGCCGGGTGCTGGGCCGCGGTGCTCGCGGGCGGCGCGGTGCTGGAGCACTTCGTGTCGCTGCCCGAGGGCGTCCCCCTGAACATCCCCGCCTCCGGAGTACTCGTCGGCCTGGGCAGCGCCGCGCTGGTCGGGCTGCTGGCCGGAATCATCCCCGCGATGCGGGCACTGCGAGCGTCCGTCGTCGCCGGACTCCGGGAATAGGAGACACACGTGAAGAAGTGGATCATCATCGGCGCTGTCCTGGTCGTGGTCCTCGGACTGCTCGGGTCCGGCTACCTGCTGGTGTCGCGTCTGGTCGGCGGGGCGGTCCCTCCCCCGGAGGAGGTCGCCCTGGACACGGAGGGCGCACCGGTCGAGGTGACGCTGGGCGAGATCAGCTCCGAGCTGGTACTGGACGCCGTCGTCCGGGCCGAGCCCGGCGAGGAGGTCAAGGCCCGCAACGGCGGGACGGTCGCCCACCTGTGGGTGGGTGAGGGCGCCGAGGTCGACACCGGGGCGCCGATCGTGAACGTGAAGGTGCCCGAAGGTTCGGCTCCCGCCGCCGGGGACGGCGCGGAGGCCCCCGCCGCCCCCGCGACCAGGGAGGTCACCCTGTACGCGCCGTCGGCCGGCACGGTGTCGGGGCTGGAGGACGTGATGGTCGGCGACGTGCTGGAGCCCGGCGCGGTGGTGGCCACGGTCGCCCCGGACGAGTTCCGCGCCGTCGCCTCCATCCCGCCCAACGACCTCTACCGGTTCTACGAGGAGCCCCGGGACATCCTGCTCCAGATCGACCAGGGCCCGCCCGCCTCCGAGTGCGCGTTCCTGTCCCTGGGCTCGGTCGAGGGCGGCGGTGGCGCGGCCCCCGCGGCCCCCGAGGAGGGCGGTGAGGGAGCCGGCAGCGGTGGCGGCGGCGCGGAGCTGTCCTGCCGGGTGCCCGCGGACCTGGAGGTCTTCGACGGGGTCCGGGGCAAGCTGTCGGTCAGCACCGGCAAGGCGGAGAACGTCCTGGTCGTCCCGGTGACCGCCGTGCGCGGCAACGTCGACGCGGGTGAGGTCGTGGTGGTCGCCGACGACGGGACCGAGGAGACCCGCAAGGTGGAGCTCGGGGTGTCCGACGGCTCGCTCATCGAGGTCACCAAGGGGCTGAGCGTCGGCGACATGGTCCTGGACCCGGTGCCGCTCGACCCCCGCTTCGACGTTCCCGGGGAGCACGTTCCCGACGAGGAGCTCCCCATGGAGGTGGAGTAGGTGTCCCTCGACACGGCGGCCCCCGGGGCCTTCGCGCCCCGTCCCGGTTCCGCGCCCCTGCTGAGCGTGGAGGGGGTGACCCGGCACTTCACTGTGTCGGGGGCCCGGATCGACGTGCTGCACGACTGCACGTTCCAGGTGGAGCGCGGCGAGGTCGTGGCGATCGTCGGCCAGTCCGGCTCGGGCAAGTCCACCCTGTTGAACCTGCTGGGCCTGCTCGACCGGCCCAGCGGCGGCACCTACACCTTCGACGGGGTGGACACCACCCGCCTGGGCGAGGGGCCTCGGTCCCGCCTGCGGGGCGAGGGCGTCGGCTTCGTGTTCCAGCAGTTCCACCTGCTGGAGCGGCGGACCGCCCTGGCCAACGTCGGCGTGCCGATGGTGCTCGCCGGCGTGCCGCTGCTGCGCCGGAGGGCGAGGGCCCGAGAACTGCTGGAGGCGGTGGGGCTGGGGCACCGGCTGCACTCGCAGCCGCACCAGCTCTCCGGCGGTGAGCAGCAGCGTGTGGCCCTGGCCCGGGCACTGAGCCGGGAACCCGCCCTGATCCTCGCCGACGAGCCCACGGGCGCCCTGGACGCCGCCAGCAGCACCATGATCATGGAGCAGCTGCTGGAACAGGCCAGGATCCGGGACGCGGCGGTGGTCGTGGTGACCCACGACCCCAAGGTGGCCGCGCGGGCCGACCGCGTGGTGGAGCTGGTGGAGGGCCGCACCCGCTGAGCGCGCGCCGCCCGGGAAACCGGGCGGCGCACCGGTGCGGACACGAAAAAACACCGGGTGCGATTTCGCACCCGGTGTTTCCGTGGTAGCGGGGACAGGATTTGAACCTGCGACCTCTGGGTTATGAGCCCAGCGAGCTACCGAACTGCTCCACCCCGCGTCGTTGTGTCCCCTATTCTAGAGGTTCTCACCTCCGGGAGCAAATCGGCTTTCCGTCTGGAAAACCGTGGAGACTCCCCCTTCGGCCCGTCGGTTTCCCCACCGGCCTGAGACCAGCCTACCAGGGCCTGAACCCCGGTCTGACCGTGTGGACACTCCCTTTCGGGCGCATCCTCACCGGGATAGGCCGAAAAGGCGGAAACCCGGAAAACCAACGGACCCGGGATTTCTCCCGGGTCCGGGTCTGGTAGCGGGGACAGGATTTGAACCTGCGACCTCTGGGTTATGAGCCCAGCGAGCTACCGAACTGCTCCACCCCGCGTCGTTGTGTCTCCACATTAGCGCGCTCCGGGCGAGAACCCAAATCAGCGGATCGAGGCGTGGGCCACCCGGCCGGCGGACGCTCCCGTACCGGGCGCGGCGGGGGGCGGAGACAGGCGTGCGGGGCGGGACCCGGGGCCCCGCCCCGCACCAAGCGAGGAACGACGGACTACTCGTTCATCTGCTCCTCAAGGGCCTCCAGGGCCTCACGCAGGCGCTCGTTGGCCTCCTCGTTCGACTCCTGGGCCTCCTCCCAGGCCTCGACGGCCTCGTTGAGGGCGTCGGTGAGCTCCTGGTCGCCACCGCCGCCGCCACCGCCGCCGTCACCGGCTCCGGCTTCCTCCTCCTCGGGCGGCGGCTCCTCGGAGCCCTCCTCCGCCGGCTGCGCCTCACCGTCGAAGAGGTTGCTGAGCGCGTCCGGCAGGCTGCTGCCGATCGCGACCTCCTCACCGAAGCCGACCATGACCTGCTGCAGCAGCGGGAAGGACGCGGCCCCGCCGCCGCCGGCCTGCACGTACAGCGGCTCGACGTAGAGCAGGCCGCCCGCGAACGGCAGCGTGAGCAGGTTGCCCCGCGTCACCTCCGCGTTGGACTGCTCCAGCGGCAGCAGCACCTCGCGGACGTCCGCGTCGGCGTCGAAGGCGTTCTGCACCTGTCCGGGACCGAAGATCACCGTGCTCCGCGGCAGCTCCAGCAGCTTGAGCTGGCCGTAGTCGTCCGAGCGGGGATCGCTGTCCACCGCCATGAAGGCCGCCAGGTTCTCACGGCCGCGCGGCACGAACGTGCTGGTCAGCGAGAAGGTGGCCTCCTCCTCACCCGGGTACTGGATGGTCTGGCGGTAGGGCGGCTCGGGAGCGTCGGTACCTCCGGTCGGGTCGTTGGGAACCGACCAGAAGTCCTGACCGCCGTAGTAGGCGGCGGCGTCCGTCACGTGGTACTCGCGCATGATCTCGCGCTGCACCTTGAACAGGTCGTCCGGGTAGCGCAGGTGGTCGACGAGCTCCTCGTTCATCTCGTCCTTCGGGGTGATGGCCCCCGGGAACGAGTCCATCCACGTCTGGAGGACCGGGTCCTCCTCGTCCCACGCGTACAGGGTGACCGAGCCGTCGTAGGCGTCGACGGTGGCCTTCACCGAGTTGCGGATGTAGTTGACCTCGTTGCCCGGAAGCGCCCCGACCTGCTGGGCCGAACCGTCCGTGAAGGTGTCGGTCACCGCCTGGGTGAAGTCGATCGGCTTCGCGTACGGGTAGCCGTTGGACGTGGTGTAGGCGTCCACGATCCACACGACCCTGCCGTCGACGACCGCCGGGTAGGGGCGGCTGTCCGTGGTCAGGAACGGGGCGACCTTCTCGACGCGCTCCACCGGGTCGCGCTCGTAGATGATGCGCGAGTCGTCGGCGATGGCGCTGTTGAGCAGGATGTTCGGTTCCTGGTACTTGATCGCGTACAGGACCCGGTCGAAGAAGCTGCTCAGCTGGACGCCGCCCTCGCCCTCGTAGCGGTTGTAGGCCTGGGAGCCGCCGGACGCGCCCTCGGCGCCCTCACCGCCCTCGGCGGGGGCCTCCTCCTCAGGCTGCGCGGGGGCCTCCTGGTCCGCGCCCTCCTGGTCGGCGTCGGCCGGGGCCCGCGCCTCGTCCGGGCTCGGGCTGGCCTCGGGCTCCACGGCGTCCTCGGGGGTCGGCACGTCGCCGGTGTCCTCCTCGGAGTCGAGGGGGTAGTCGTACTCCTCCTCGGCCTGGACGATGACGTAGTCGGCGCCCTCGCGGCCGTAGTAGATGCGCGGCTCGTACTCGCCGACGGTCTCGCTCAGCTCACCGCGCGGCGGGATGTTGTACTCGGTGAAGACCGGGCGGCCCTCAGCGTCGATCTGGGTGCCCGCGGCGGCGACCATGCCGTAGCCGTGGGTGTAGATCAGGTGCCGGTTGAGCCAGTTGTCCTGGTCCGAGGGCGGCCCGTCCAGTTCGCGGACAGCCACGATCGTGTCGATCAGGTTGCCGCCGGAGTCCGGGTAGCGGTCGACCTCCAGCACGTCGGGGAACTGGTAGAAGCCGCGGACCTGCTGCATCTGCTGGAAGGTCTGCGAGACCACGGAGGGGTCGACCAGGCGCACCTTGGTGCCCTCGGCCTCCTGTACCAGGTCCTGCGCGCTGAGTTCGGTGGAGGCGTCGTAGGCCTGCACCTCGGCGTCGGAGATGCCGTAGGCGTCGCGCGTGTACTCGATGTTGCGCTCGATGTAGGGGCTCTCCAGGCGCTGCTCGTTCGGGGCGACCTGGAAGCGCTGGACGATCTCGGGGTAGGCGACGCCGACCAGCACGGCGGACAGCACCAGGAGTCCGAGGCTGGCCATGGGGACCATGGTGTTCTTGAAGTAGATGTTGGCGAAGAACAGCACGGCGCAGATGACCGAGATGACCGTGAGGATCAGCAGGGCGGTCTTGACCGCGTTCACGTCGGTGTACGAGGCGCCGAAGGTGTAGCCGCGCTCGGAGAAGACCAGCCCGTAGCGGTCCAGCCAGTAGGAGCAGGCGCGCAGCAGCACGAACACCCCCAGCAGCACCGACAGGTGCACGCGGGCCGCGGGGGTGGCGCGCTGGCCGGAGTCGTTCTGGAGGCGGACGCCGCCGTACAGGTAGTGGACGACCACCGCGGCGATGAACGCCAGGATGACCGCCGCGTACAGGTAGCCGAGCAGGACGCGCAGGAACGGGTAGGTGAACGCGAAGAACGCGACGTCCATCCCGAACTCGGGGTCGTTCACCCCGAACTCGGCGCTGTTCATGAACTGCAGGTAGGAGCGCCAGTCACCGCTGGCCGCGATTCCGGCCAGCAGGGCGAGGGCGCCCACGGCGATCCAGAAGAACAGTTTGCGGTGCGGGTCGATGGACTGCCGGTAGCGGTCCAGGCCCTGCTGCTCCAGGCTCATCGGCCGGATGCCGGGCCGGGAGCGGTAGGCGAAGAAGATGCTCGCGCCGACGATGACGGCCATGACCAGGCCGGATACGGCGAACAGCAGTACACGGGTCCACAGCTCGGTCAGGAAGATCGAGGTGTATCCGACGGAGCTGAACCACTTGTAGTCGGTCCAGAAGTTCGCGGCGAGCATCAGCCCCGCGATGATGACGACCACGGTCGCTGCGACTGGCGCGAGCAACCTTGATCGGCGAGGCATACGCGCAGGTGGTGCGCCGGGCGATCGGAAGCTCACGCCTCCCCCTCGTTTGGCTTGGTAGGTGCGTTCGGTGCGCGTGTGGCGCTCTATTACTGAAAACTTAAACGGTGGCCCCGGGGTTCCCGAAACCACCCTCGCACGCATGACAAGGCTGCATCGTTGGTGTATCGGAGTGGCATCCGGGGCCCCGTGGCGACCCTACTGGCCGGAAACGGAAGCGTAGGGGTTTCCACATCGGTCACTATGGAAACGTGTCGAACATTCGCGAAGCCGTTATGGACCTCGAACGCCACGCCGCGGAGCAGGGCTGGGACCGGCCGCTGGGCCTGTACGCCCTGGTGCCCACCGCCGACCTGCTGGAAGCGGAGCCCGCGCTGGCCCAGCTGCTGGGGATCGACTCCCCGGTGGACCCCGACGAGTTGACCCCGGTCGAGCAGGAGCAGTTGCCGGACGACGTTCCGCTGGAGGAGGCGCTGGGGCGCATCATGTGGCCCGAAGGCGTCGCCGGGTGCGCGCTGGTGATGGAGCGCCTGGTGGTGAAGGGCTCGGACGAGACCCTGACCCCGGGCGAGGACCCGGACTCCTCCGGCAAGGAGACCGAGGAGATCCGCATGGTCGCCGGGGTGCTGCGCGACGGCTCCCGGCACTGCGCGATGCGCATGCGCAGCCACGACAGCGAGTCGGAGGTGCTCAACGGCGCGGACCTGGTCCCCGCGCTGACCTCGGCGCTGGCGCTGACCCTGGACGTCGAGGAGGAGCCGGGCCAGGACTGAGGCCCCTCGCCCCCGCCCGCGCCCCGCTATTCGCAGCGGGGCAGCTCGCCCTCGCCGTCGCGGATGGTCTCCAGTGCGTCCACCGCGTCGGTGAGGGTCTCCACCCGCACCACGTCCAGCTCCCCGTAGGCGGCCGACTGGGACACCTGGGAGCAGCTGTCGGCGGCCACGAGGAAGTACTCGGCCCCGTCGCGCTGGGCGCTGACCATCTTCTGCTGGATGCCGCTGACCCCGCCGACCCGGCCGTCGGCGGTGATGGTGCCGGAGCCGGCGACGGCCGCCCCGCCGGTGAGGCTCTCCTCGTTGAGCCGGTCCATGATCCCGAGCGCGAACATCATGCCCGCGCTGGGCCCGCCGATGTCGCCGATGGTGATCTCCACGTCCACGGGGAAGTCCATCCGGTCGGTGATGAGCACACCGACCGCCGCGCCGCCCGACTCGCCCTCCTCGGTGGCGACCTCCACGTCGACGGTCTCGCCGTCCCGCTCCAGGGTGAGCGCGACCGGATCGCCGGGCTCGCGGTCGCCGACCATCTCCACGACCGCGGAGCTGCCCGCGGGGGTTCCGGAGTCACCGCCGCCCTCGGTGGGCACGGGTTCGCCGTCCACGGCCAGGATGAGGTCGCCCTCCTCCACCACGCCGTGCGCGGGCATGCCCTCGACGGTGCCGCTGACCGCGGGGACGGCCTCGTACTCCATGCCGAGCTCGTTGAGCGCGGCGGCGGTGGCGTCGGTCTGGGAGTCGTTCATCTGCACGGTCTGCCGCTCGGTGACCTCCTCGGGCGTGCGCCCCGCGGGGAAGAGGAGCTCCTCGGGCAGGACCGCCTGGGTGGGCGAGAGCCACGCGGTGACGACGGTGAGGAAGTCGAGCCGGTGCTGGGGTCCGCCCGCGTACTGCACGGTCACCATGGACAGGGAGCCCTCGTGCTCGTAGCTCCGCGCGCCCTCGATCCGGATGACCGGTTCCTCCTGGACCTCTCCGAGCGTGTCCACGGTGAGGCCGGGCGCGGCCACCAGGTAGGGGACGGGGAGGAAGAGGCTGCCGATGCCGAGCCCGACGAGGAGGACGAGAGCGACAACGAGGGTCATGACGCGACGAAGCATGCGCACAGCCTATTGCGGACGAAGGCCCGAAGGCGTCCGTCCGCGTGCGCACGCGGGAGGGCCCGCCCCGCGCCGTCCGCTCAGGGCGAGCCGACCCACTCGCTCCGGCCGTCTCCGAAGTCCTGCTGCTTCCAGATGGGCACCTGGGCCTTGAGGTCGTCGATGAGGCGGCGGCAGGCCTCGAAGGCCTCCTGCCGGTGTTCGGCGGCGGCGGCCACGACCACGGCTATGTCACCGATCTCCAGTCGACCGACGCGGTGCGTCGCGGCCATCCTCACCACCGGGCGGCCCGGAACGGAGGTGTCGCTGAGCACCTTCTCCATGACGGCTCGCAGCTGCCCCTCCACCGTCGGGTGAGCCGTGTAGGCGAGCCGGGCGACGTCACGACCGTGGTCGTGGTCGCGGACGGTGCCGACGAACACGGCGGTGCCGCCCGCGCGCGGGTCGGAGACCGCGGCGAGGACCTCGTCCACCGAGAGGGGAGTGTCGCGTACGGACGCGAGAGTGATCTCTTCCACGACACGACCGTACCAATCGGACGTCGTCCCATGTCGGCACGGTCACACGCCGCGGGTCAGACGCCCTTGCGCCTGCGCAGGTGGCGGATGGCGGCGGCGGTGCCGATGGCCGCGGCGGCGGCGCCGGCGGCACCGGCCGCGGTGATGGTGACCTCCTTGCGGCCCAGGCTGCGGCCCACCAGGGCGGGCTTGCCGCTCCTGGACTCCAGCAGGGCCGCGAGGGCGGCCCCGTTGTCGTAGCCGGGCTTCCACCCGGCGCCGCGCAGCACCGAGCAGTCCACCACGCACGGGTAGACGAGGAACTTCAGCTCCCCCTCCGCGGCCGGGGTGATCCGGGCCTGGTGCAGGCGGCGGACGGCGCCGAAGGCCAGGTTGGCGGGGACCTCGAAGTGCTTCATCCCGGCCACGCTCTCCACCTCGCCCTGGGGGAGGGAGCCCTCGCTGGCCACGGCGACCACGCCGTCGGGGCCGTCCACCCCGTGCACGGCGCAGAAGGCCAGGGCGCTGGCCAGGTCGTCCTCGTGGCAGAACTGCCAGTGCTGCTCGTGCCCCTTGACGGTGAGCAGGCGGGGCGCGGAGAAGTGGCGGCTGAGGAGGGTGTCGCGCCCGGGTCCCACGAGCGGCGCCGGGCGCACGACGGTCACGGTGAGGCTGGGGTGGGCGCGGCGGGCGCGCTCGGCGAGGGCCTCGATCTCGGCGAAGTCGCCCATGAGCCCCTCGCTGTTGTCGGACACGCGCGGGGCGTTCTCCGCGAGCGGCACGGGGTTGTCCGGGGCCGCGCCGTAGACCATGGTGCTGGTGACGAGGATGACGCGCGGGACTCCTGAGGCCGCCGCGGCGGTGAGGACCGTCTGGGCCGCGCGGATGTTGTGCGCGCGGCGCCGGGAGGGGCGGGTCTCCAGGGAGCGGTCGTCGGCGGTGTGCACGAGCACGTCGACCCCGCCGAGGCGGGAGACGAGGCCGGGGTCGCACACGTCGGCGATACGCCACGTGACCCCGCGCAGGTCGGCGAACTCGTCGTCGATGGCGACGACCTCGCGGGGGGCCGCGGAACCTTCCGGCGTGGCCAGGCGTTGCACGAGGAGTCGGCCCACGCCGGACGCGGCACCGGTGACGGCGATCACCCTGCCCGCGCCGTCCGGAGGGCTGTGCTCTGGGCGAACCTGGCTGCTTTCGGTATTCACTCCGGGCGACTCCCAGCTAACGTGACAGTGGAGACCAAACCTAATCCTGCCTGAGGTCTGATTGTGAGCGACCTGCCTTTCGGTTTCAGCATGCCGAACGATCCCGATGACGAGTCCGGACGCCACTCTGGCGACTCCGGCTCGGGTGCCGGCAGCGGCGGCCCGGGCGGAGGAGGCTCCGGAATGCCGGACGGCTTCCCGTTCGGCGACCCGCAGCAGATGGCCAACATGCTGCGTCAGTTCGCCGACATGATGTCGGCCCAGCCCGGTCCCGGGACCGGCGGCGCGGAGGCGCCGTCGTCCGGGGTGAACTGGGAGATGGCCAAGGACGTCGCGCGCCAGACGGTCGCCCAGGAGGGCGATCCGAGCGTGCCGGTGTCCGACTACGCCAAGATCGAGGAGGCGCTGCGCCTCGCCGACCTGTGGCTCGACCAGGCTACCGACCTGCCTTCGGGGGTCCACACCGCCCAGGCATGGAGCCGGTCGGAGTGGATCGAGCGGACGATGGACTCGTGGGTGCAGCTGTGCGACCCGCTGACCAGCAAGACCGTCCACTCGATGGCGCAGAACCTGCCCGAGGAGATGCAGTCCGTCGCGGGCCCGCTGCTGGGCATGATCCAGCAGATGGGCAGCATGATGGTCGGCCGCCAGGCGGGCCAGGCCGTCGGCGAGCTGTCCCGCGAGGTGGTCGGCACCGCGGACATCGGGATGCCGCTGGCCGGTGAGGGCAACGCCGCGCTGCTGCCCTCCGGCGTGGAGCGGTTCACCGAGGGCCTCGGGGTCCCCGAGGACGAGGTGCGGCTGTACCTGGCCGCGCGCGAGGCCGCCGTGCACCGGCTGTACTCGCACGTGCCGTGGCTGCGCTCGCACGTGTCCCGCCTGGTCAACGAGTACGCGGACGGGATGTCGTTCGACGTCAGCGGGCTGGAGGACCGGCTCGGTGAGATCGACCTCACCAACCCCGAGGCGCTCCAGGAGGTCCTGGGCGGGGCCGGGGGCGAGGGGCTGCTCCAGCCCGAGGACACTCCGCAGCAGAAGGCGGCGCTGAACCGGCTGGAGACGGCCCTGGCGCTGATCGAGGGCTGGGTGTCCACCGTGGTCTCGTCCGCGGTGTCCGGACGGCTGCCGCAGGCGGACGCCCTGGCCGAGGCGACCCGGCGCCGCCGGGCGACCGGCGGGCCCGCCGAGCACACGTTCGCCGCGCTGGTCGGCCTGGAGCTGCGCCCGCGCCGCCTGCGCGAGGCCTCCGTCCTGTGGTCCGCGCTGGAGGAGGCGCGCGGCGTGGAGGGCAGGGACGCGGTGTGGCAGCACCCCGACCTGATGCCCACCAGCGACGACCTGGACGACCCGGACGCGTTCGTCCACGGGTCCGGTGAGTTCGGCGACGCCGACTTCGACATCTCCGCCCTGACCGGGGACGCTCCCGGGCAGAGCAGGGACGAGGACTCCGGGGACGGCGGCGAGGACGACGGGACCGGGAACGGCCGGGGAGAGGGCGCGTAGGTGTCGCTGCACGCGGACGCCCGGGCGGTGCTGGGCACGTGGACGGCGCCCGACGCCCGGCAGGAGGAGCTGCGCCGTTCCTACATCGAGCACCTGGAGGCGCACGAGGACGGCATGTGGCGCGAGTGCCTGCCCGGCCACGTGACGGCGAGCGCGGCGATCGTGTCCGCCGACGGCTCGCGGGCGGTGCTCACCCTGCACCGGATCCACCGGATATGGCTGCAGACCGGCGGCCACTGCGAGCCGGGGGACGCCACCCTGGGCGCGGCCGCCCTGCGCGAGGCCACCGAGGAGTCGGGGATCGGGGGGATCACACTGCTTCCCGAGCCGGTCCGGCTGGACCGGCACTCGGTGCCCTGCGGCGGCGGGAGCCTCCACCTGGACGTTCAGTACGCGGCGGTCGCCCCGGAGGACGCCGTACTGGTGCGCGACCCCGACGAGTCGGCCGACCTGGGCTGGTTCCCGGTCGACGACCTGCCCGAACCCACCGACGACGCGTGCCGCGCCCTGGTCCGTGCCGCCGCCGAGGCGGTCGCCGCGCACCGCGGGGCCGCACGGACCGCCTAGCCCCCTCCCACCGCCGGGGCGGGGATGACCGCGGCAGGAGGGCGGCGTGGCGTCCGTCCGTTGCCTCCACGCCCTGTGGGACGCCGACACGCACCCTGTGGCTGGTCACCCACCGCGGGCGTGCTCGGAGCGCGCCCTCACTCCTCGAAGGCGACCTCGGCCGTGTCGAGCTCCTCGTCGTCCTCGTCGGCGGCCGGGTCGCAGGCCTCCCCGCGCGATGCGGCGCTGAACCCCTCCAGGTAGCCGCGGGCGCGCTCGGCCTTGGGATAGCGGCGCACCAGGTCCCAGAACTCCCGGCCGTGGTGCGGGATGAACAGGTGCGCGAGTTCGTGGATGAGGACGTAGTCGACCACCCAGGAGGGCATTCCGGCGACGCGGCGGGAGATGCGGATCGTGCGGGTGTCGGGGGTGCACGACCCCCAGCGGGAGTTCTGGTTGTCCACCCAGCGCACGCTGTCGGGGAGTTCGGTGCCGCCCAGGTAGCGCCGGGCCAGTTCCAGCGCGCGCTCGTGGAGTTCGCGGTCACCGGGGTGGCGGCGCCCCTCGCGGGCCTCCAGCCGCTGCAGCATGCGGCCCACCCAGCGCTTTTCCTCAGCGCGGGAGAACGTGGCGGGCACGAGGACGACCGTGGTGTCCCCGTCCCTGTAGGCCGACACCGTGCGTCGGCGACGAGGACTGCGTCGTACCTCGACTTTGGTGTTCGAGGGCACGAAGTTTACGGTAGCCGAGCGAGGCGCTCTCGCACAGGTGTGCCTTGTTCGGTTATGTCACCGGTTTCACCGGATCTCCGATTCTCGCAACGCGACCGAAAAATCCGGCCCCGTAGCACATTCCGCTCTGACCAGCGCCGTTTTTCGGCTGTGTGACGCGCCACCACGAGGGTTTCCGAAGCCCCCTGGTTATCATTCGGATACACAAAAAAGACCGGACGGTTACCCTCCTGGAGGGGTCCCCGTCCGGCCCCGGACCGGTTCAGGACGCCGGGCGTCCCGTCACTCCACCGCGCGGCGCGACGTCAACACAGACGTGACCACGCGGTTTCCATGAGTGCCAGTTCCATCCGGCGCTCCTCGCGCTGGCGGGCGCGCAGCTGCCGGGCGGTGAGCTTTCTGTCCTGCACGTGCCGGGTCTCGACGTCCATCTGCTCGACCACGCGCATGAGTTCCAACATCGTCATCAGTCTTCGGTCCTTTGGGATATGTGTGGTTTCGGAGGTCTTCTGTACGGGCTCTGTCAGGCCGCGACCGGAGCGGGGTTCTTCCGGGGGCGGCCCCTGGGGCGCTTGCGCGCCACGACCTGCCCGGAGACGAGCAGCTGCCCGCCCCAGACGCCCCACGGCTCCCGGCGCTCCAGCGCGTCGGCCAGGCACTGCTCCCGTACAGGGCACGCGCCGCAGACGGCCTTGGCCGCCTCGACGTCGGCGGGAGCCTCCGCGAAGAACAGGTCGGGCTCCAGGCGGCAGGGAACCTCGGTGTCGGACAGCCAGGGCGTTTCCAGGACCGACGCAAGCATCGGTGCCCTCCAAGATCTTTGATCGTTTCGTACAACGCGGTCGGTGATGGGTCACCGGAACCGATCCGGTGAGGGACCTGGACTTGCGATGCCGCCGTCCTCTCCTCATCCCTGGGGGAGGAGGAAGCGGACGGAGATACAAAGAAAGCCGCGGCCCCTGTGTCGGGGTCCGCGGCCACGGTCGAAACTCTCGGCCTGTCCTGCTCTAGGCCGGAATCCTCCGTGGACACTCCCCCGGTACGCCGTAGCGGCGCTGGGTGGCTTCTGCGTGCTCCGCCATGGGCTTGGCCCAATCCAGGGCCGGCTGGGCCTCGGCGGGCACACCACTGCCGTGGCCGGACTGCTCGAACCGGGACCCCAGCAGCGGGAGACGGAGGCCGAGGCTTCCGAACCCACCGGTGGTGCCGCCGTCGCCGACGCCGGTACCCGTGGTGGTGCACTCGCCGAACGCGGCGAAGACGCGCACGCGACCGCCCAGGGCGGTGCCCGAAGCAGCGGTCAGGGACAGCTGACGCGACGGCATGGCAGAGCCAGCGATGAAGCCGATGGTTTCCGTGATGCTGATCATCAGATCGGGCACCTCCTTCACGGTCGGGCGACGGGAATCTTTCACCCTCGCCGGGAGCGGTCATTGCGACGGTGTACACACTATGACTGGCCCACAAAGAGAGCAACCTATTTTTGACCTGCGAAAACGTCCGCATCCGGCCACGGATTCACGGGAATGGGACGGCCCTCGGGAGCGTTACCGCCCGGCGTCCGCGCCCCGCCCGGACCGGCCGGTCGGCCCCACCACGTACGAAGGCCCTGGTCACCGTCGGTGACCAGGGCCTTCGTACGTGGTGGGCAAAGCGCGTCCGCTAGGACGGACCGGGCAGGGCGTCGGACCACCCCTCCGCGTCCACCACGCGGATCAGCCCCTCCTGCACGACCGAGCACACGAGCTCTCCGTCGCGCGTGTACACCAGGCCGCGCGCCAGCCCGCGCGCGCCCTGCGCGGACGGGGCCTCCTGCGCGTACAGCAGCCACTCGTCGGCGCGGAAGGGCCGGTGGAACCACATCGCGTGGTCGAGGCTGGCCATGGAGATGCCCGCGAAGGACCGGCCGTGCCGCAGCAGCACGGTGTCCAGCAGGGTCATGTCCGAGGCGTAGGTCATCAGGCACACATGGGTGAGCCGGTCGTCGGGCAGCTTGCCGTCCACCTTCAGCCACACCGGGTTGTTCTCGGTGCGCAGGCGCGGGTCGCGCTCGGCCTCGTAGGACATCGGGCCCACCGGGCGCAGCTCGATGGGGTGCCAGCGCACGAAGCCGGGCACCCTCCCGAACGCGTCCTGCAGGCGTTCGCGCGTGCTCGGCAGGTCCTCGGGCGGGGGAGCGTCGGGCATCGGGATCTGGTGGTCCAGTCCCGGCTCCTCCTTGTGGAAGGAGGCCGACAGGGTGAAGATCGGCTTGCCGTGCTGGATGGCCACCACCCGGCGGGTGGTGAACGAGCGCCCGTCGCGGACCCGATCCACCTCGTAGACGATCGGCACCGACGGGTCGCCCGGGCGGATGAAGTACGCGTGCAGGGAGTGCACGTAGCGCTCGACCGGGACGGTGCGCCCGGCCGCGACCAGCGCCTGGCCGGCGACCTGTCCGCCGAAGACCCGCTGCGGCCCCTCCGCGGGGCTGCTGCCCCGGAAGATGTTGTCCTCGATCCGCTCCAGGTCCAGCACCGTCAACAGGTCGGCGAGGGACTGTCCCCGCAACTGCGCGTCGGCGCGATCACTCATCCGCTGCTTCCTCCCCGTTCTCCTCCGCCGGGCCCTCCAGGACGTCCGCCGGTTCGGCCCCGGACACCAGCGCGAGTACCGCATCACCGTAGCGATCGAGTTTCACGGCTCCGACACCGGACACGGCCGAGAGCTGGGTGAGGCTCGTGGGCTCCTGTTCGGCGATGGCCTGGAGGGTCGCGTCGGTGAAGACCACGTAGGCGGGCACCTTCTGCTCCTGCGCGATCTCACGGCGCCAGTCGCGCAGCCGCTCCAGCAGCGCCTCATCGTAGCTGGACGGGCAGTCCAGGCAGCGGCCCAGCTTGCGCTCGGCCGCGTCGGTGAGGGTGGTCCCGCACACCCGGCAGCGGGTCACACCGCCCTTGCGGCGCTCGGCGCGCCGGGAGGAGGTGAACGGCGAGGCGGGCCGCAGCCCGTCCAGGAACCGGGAGGGCTTGCGGGTCCTCCTGCCGCCGGGCGAGCGGGCCAGGGACCACGACATCATCAGGCGCTCGCGGGCCCGGGTGACGCCCACGTAGAACAGGCGGCGCTCCTCCTCCACCTGCTCGTCGGTCTCGGCGTAGATGATCGGCACCATGCCCTCGGTGAGGCCGACCAGGAAGACGGCGTCCCACTCCAGGCCCTTGGCGGCGTGCAGGGAGGCGATGGTGACGCCCTCGAAGCCGGGTGCGTGCTCGGTGGCCATACGCATGTCCAGCTCGTCCACGAAGTCGGCCATGGTCGCCGGACGGCCCTCGGGCCCGGGCCCGGCGGCCATGTCCTCGGCCAGCTGGGCGAGCGCGGACAGCGACTCCCAGCGCTCGCGGGCCTGGCGGCCCTCGGGGGCGCTCTCGGTCAGGCCGAGCTGTCCGAGCAGCTGGCGGACCGTGCGCACCAGGGGCTCGGCCTCCTCCCCCGCGGCGCCGTGCCGGGCACCGCGCAGGGTGTGCACGGCCTGCTTGATCTCGGGGCGCTCGAAGAAGCGGGTGGTGCCGCGCATCGTGAACGGCACGCCCTCGTCGGTCAGGGCCTGCTCGTAGGCGGCCGACTGGCCGTTGGTGCGCACCAGCACCGCGATCTCGCTGGCCGGGGTCCCGCCCTCCATCAGGACGCTGATCTTGCGGGCGACCCCGGTGGCCTCGGCGGGCTCGTCGTCGTACTCCTGGTACATCGGGTCGGGGCCGTCGGGGCGCTGCGCCTGGAGGGTCAGGTACTGGGCGGAGGTGGTGCCGCGCGCCTGGGCGATGACGTGGTTGGCCACCCGCACCACCTGGGGGGTGGAGCGGTAGTCGCGGACCAGTTCGACCATGGTGGCGTGCGGGTAGCGGGCGGAGAACCCGGTCAGGTAGCCGGGGGTGGCGCCCGCGAAGGAGTAGATGGTCTGGCTGGGGTCCCCCACCACGCACAGGTCGTCGCGGTCGCCCAGCCAGGCGTCCAGCAGGAGCTGCTGGAGCGGGTTGACGTCCTGGAACTCGTCGACGACGAAGTACCGGTACTGGTCGCGTACGCGCTGGGCGATGGCCGGGTACTCGTTGATCATGCCCGCGGTGAGTTCGAGCATCGACTCGAAGTCGAGCAGGTTGTGCTCGCGGCGCAGCTCCTCGTAGGCCTCGAAGACGCGGGCCACCTCGCCCGCGGGCATCGGGGGCTGGCGGCCCGCCTTGACCACGACCTTGTCGTAGTCGGTGGGGCGCACCTGGGTGACCTTGGCCCACTCGATCTCGCTGGCCAGGTCGCGCAGGCCGGCGCGGTCGGGCTGCAGGCCCACCGAGTGGGCCGCGCGGGAGACGGCCTGGATCTTGCTCTCGATGAGGGTGGGCTTCTCACCGCCGATGACCTGCGGCCAGAAGAAGGCCAGCTGCCGCAGGGCGGCGGCGTGGAAGGTACGGGCCTGCACGCGCGGGGCGCCCAGGCCGCGCAGGCGGCCGCGCATCTCTCCGGCGGCGCGTGCGGTGAAGGTGACCGCGAGGACCTGTTGTTCGGACACCACCCCGCTGGCGACCGCGTAGGCGATGCGGTGGGTGATGGCGCGGGTCTTCCCTGTTCCGGCACCGGCCAGGATGCACACGGGGCCGCGCAGGGCGCGTGCCGCCTGGGTCTGCTCCGGGTCCAGTCCCTCCAGGACGCGGTCGGGGTCCATGGTGCTCCTGCATCGGGTCGGGGCGGATGGGTCTGGCGGCCCAGTCTCTCAAGTATCGGACGTGCCGGGGAGCGGATCGGTCGCCGCGCACCGGCGGACCGCTGGTCACGTGGCGTGCCGGACATTCCAGAACCAGTTGGGCCTGTGAGGCGTCCCACGTTGTGTCGCACGGTCGCGGGAAGCGCTCCGGCCCGCTCGGTGTTGAGATGACCGGACACATCCACGGACCGTCGACGAGGAAGAAGGACGTGAGCGAGATGACGAGCACTGCGACCGAACAGTTCACGATGTACACCACCCCGTGGTGCGGGTACTGCAAACGGCTCAAGAGCCAGCTCGCCCGTGAGGGGATCACCGGCCGTGAGGTGAACATCGAGGAGAACCCTGAGGCCGCGGAACTCGTGATGGAGGCCAACGGAGGGAACCAGACGGTCCCGACGCTGGTCTTCACTGACGGAGCGGCGATGACCAACCCGTCCCTCGCTCAGGTGAAGCAGAAACTGGCCGAGCTGTCGTAGGACGGACGCGGACCGCCGGTCGCGCCCCGTGAGGGGTGCGGCCGCCGCCCCGTCATGGGGCCCGCCTCCGGCGGCGCACCCTCCGACGGCGCTCGGGCCTGGGAGGGCTCGGATGATGACGACGGGGAGTGTGGAGTTGGGGGAGGACATGCGGCCTCATGACACAGCGGTCGCCGACACGGCGAACGTCGGCACGACGGACGTCGGCGTGGTCCGCCGCACCCCGCGGGGGTGGCGTGTGGACGGCGGCGAGGAGGTGCCCGACCTGGTGAGCGCGATGGTCCTGGCGGACCTGCTGTCCCGGGAGTCGGGAACGCGGCTCCCGCGCGCGCAGGCGCCCGGCCGCGCCCCCGAGGGGGCGTCCGAGGTCGAGCGGCTGCGACACACCATCGCGCAGCTGGAGCACGCCCTGCACTCGCGTGTGGTGGTGGAGCAGGCGATCGGGGTCCTGGCGGAGCGGCACACGATGGAGCCGCGCGAGGCCTTCGAGCGGCTGCGCTCCTCGGCGCGCTCGCGCGGCAGGAAGGTGGCCGACCTGGCACGGGACGTGGTGGAGAGCAGCACCAGCCCCCTCACCGCCCTGCCCGACGAGCTGGACTCCCCGGCCGGCCCCCGCTGAGAGCGGGGGCGGCCGGCCCGGGCCGAGGGGCCGGGCGCCGTCCCCTCACCAGCCGCCGGGGAGCTCGGCGCCGTACCAGTGCTCGATGAGGGTGCGGGCGATCGAGACCCGGCCGGGCAGCACGACCTCCTCGGAGTACACGGCCTCGGCCAGTTCGGGGCGGGTGAACCAGCGGGCGACGGCGATCTCGTCGTCGGTCCGCTCGGTCTCGCCCACGGCGCGCGCGGTGTAGCCCACCATGAGGCTGCGCGGGAACGGCCAGGGCTGGGAGGCCAGGTAGTACGGCCGCTCGACCACGACCCCCACCTCCTCGGCGACCTCGCGGACCACGGCCTGCTCCAGTGACTCCCCCGCGTCGACGAACCCGGCTAGCACCGAGAACCGGCGGGCGTCCCACTTGGGGTTGTTGCCGAGCAGCACCTCCTCGCGCCCGTCGCGTTCGCGGTGCACCAGCATGATCACCGCGGGGTCCGTCCGGGGGTACTGCTCCGTGCCCTCCCTGTCGCACACGCGCACGTGTCCGGCGGCGGCCTGCGTGGTGGGAGAGCCGCAGCGGGGGCAGAAACCGTGGGTGGCGTTCCAGTTGGCGAGGGCCACGGCCCGGGTCAGCAGACCGGTGTCGCGGTCGCCGAGCAGGGCGCCGACCTCGCGCAGGGACGCGGGCTCGGCCCCCGGCGCGGGGGCCGGTTCCTCGGTGGAGCGCACCGCGAAGTAGGCGTGCTCCCCGTCGGTGCCGAGCAGGTAGCGCTCGCCCGCGGGCGCGTCGGCCGGGGAGGTGAACACGAGTTCGGGGGCGGGGCCGGTGGTGACCAGCGCCCGGGACTGCCTGGCCATGAGCGCCCGCCAGCCGTGGCTGCCGGGGTCGCCGCCCTCCAGGACCAGGACCCGCGTTCCGGGGTCCGCCCACGCCTCGGCCAGCCATGCGTCGTCCAGGCGCCGGTGCGCCGCGGGGTCGACGGAGAAGCGGGACAGGGAGGGAGTCGCGTCAGCGTCCATGGGTCCTTCCGGGGTCTGCGGGGCCGCCGGGCACGGTCCGTCTCCAACAGGGATAACACCGGTGGCGGCCGCGCGCATCCGGAGAAGGGCCCGCACGGTCGCGGTGCCCCTCGCCCGCCGCCCTCCACGCCCTCGGCGGACGGGCTCGGGCACGGCCGCCCCGGGGCCTCAGTCCAGTCCGACGGTACCGAGCTCCTCCCACAGGTAGGCGGCGCTCTCGGCTCCCTTGAGCAGCAGGGGGACCTCCACCTTCTCGTTGGGGGCGTGGATGCGGTCCTCGTCCAGGCCGACGGCGACGAACACCAGCGGGGCCTCGAGGATGTCGGCGATGTCGGCCTCGGGTCCGCTGCCGCCCTCGCGGGTGAACAGGACCTGGGTGCCGAAGGCGCGCTCCATGGCCGAGCGGGCCGCCTTCAGCGCGGTGGAGGACAGGTCGGAGGCGCAGGCGCGCACGCCGGGGCCGCTGAACTCCGTCTCCGCGCGCAGGCCCGCCGGGGTGCTGGCCTCCACGTAGGCGCGGACGCACTCCTGCACGCGCAGCGGCTCCTGGCCGGGGACCAGCCGGAAGCTGACCTTGGCGTGCGCGGATCGGGGGACGATGGTCTTGCCGCCCGAACCGGTGTGGCCGCCCCACATGCCGTTGATCTCGGCGGTCGGGCGCAGCCAGATCCGCTCCAGCGTGGTGTACCCCCTCTCACCCCAGGTGGCGGTGGAGCCGGCGGTGGCCAGCCACTCGCGCTCGTCGAAGGGCAGCTGGGCGATGAGGTCGCGCTCGGCCCGGCCGGCCTCGACCACCCCGTCGTAGAACCCGGGGACGGCGACGCGGTGGTCCTCGTCGTGCAGGCCGGACAGCAGGTCGCTCATGGCCTTGAGCGGGTTGGGGACCGCGCCGCCGAAGGATCCGCTGTGCAGGTCGCGCTCGGGGCCGTACAGGCTGATCTCGGCGTCGGTGACGCCGCGCATGCCCACGCACATGGACGGGGTGTCGGCCGCCCACATGGTGGTGTCGGAGATGACGGCGACGTCGCAGGCGAGGCGGTCCCTGTTGGCCCGCATCAGCTCGGCGAAGTGCACCGAGCCCGACTCCTCCTCACCCTCCACGAGCAGCTTGACCGTGACCGGCGGCGCGTCGGCCCCGGAGGCGGCCAGTGCGGCGCTCACGCCGAGGGCGTGGAAGAGCACCTGCCCCTTGTCGTCGGAGGCCCCGCGCGCGTGCAGGGAGGTGCCGCGCTCGGTGGGCATGAACGGGTCGGTCTCCCACTCGGAGACCGGGTCGACGGGCTGGACGTCGTGGTGGCCGTAGACGAGCACGGTGGGGGCGGCCGGGTCGGCCGCGGGCCACTCGGCGAACACGGCGGGCAGGCCGGGGGTCTCCCACACCTCGACGGTGGGGAACCCGGTGGCGGTGAGGTGGTCCGCGAGCCACAGCGCGGACCGGCGCACGTCGATGTGGTGCGCGGGGTCGGCGGAGACCGAGGGGATCTCCAGCCACTCCTTGAGGGAGGAGACGAACTCGTCCCGGTGTGCCTCGATGTAGGCGCGTACGTCCATATGGCCCGTCCTTCCTCGACGTCCTTGTCGGAATCGAGCCTAGAACCTGGACGAACCGTCGAAGACGCCGCGTCCTTCCCAGCCGGAGGAGGCCGGGACGGAACCTTTTCACCCGCGGGACACTCGAAGGGCACGGGGCGGGACCCGCCCGCCCCTTCCGCAGACGAGAGGAATCCCCGTGGACACCGTTCCCGCCGCCCCGATCACCGAGAGGTTCGGACGGCTCTTCGCCGCGCTCGACTCCGACGACGACGCCTTCGTGACCTGGGCGGACTACCAGCGGCTCGTGGAGCGCTACGTCCACGGGTACGGGCTGGACCCGCAGGAGCGCCGGGCGCAGGCGATCCGGGTGTCGTACCAGATGCTCTGGCAGGAGCTGCTGCGCCACTCGGGCGCGGAGGGCGAGCGCCTGGAGCGGGAGGAGTTCGTCGCGGCCATGCGCGCGGCGTCGGAGGACCGGAGCCGGTTCAACGCCGCGGAGGGTGTGGCCGAGGCGGTGTTCGACCTGCTCGACACCGACGGCGACGACCGGATCAGCCGGGAGGAGTTCCTGCGGTACGCGAACGCCCTCGGCGCGGAGGCCGCCGACGCCGAGGAGCGGTTCGCGGGGGTGGACGCCGACGAGGACGGGTTCATCAGCCGCGAGGAGTTCGTGCTCTCGGCGCGGGAGTACCTGTTCGGGGACGACACGCGGTCCCCGGGCGGCTTCGTCTCCGGGGTGGTCTGACCGCTCCTTCGGGCGCCGACCCGACCGGGCACGGGCGGGCGGGACGGGAAGGGGTGTCGGGAGCGGTCCCGGCGCCCCTCCCCCTCAGTAGTGGCCCCGGGCGTTCACCACCGTGATCTCCTCGTCCGTCACCACGTACACCAAGCGGTGTTCACCGGTGATCCGGCGTGACCACCGGTTCGGGCCCAGGTGTTCGGGAGGCTCGGGTTTCTCCCGTTCCCGAGAAGGGAGTGCGAAGAGGCTCATCGACGAGTTTGCGAACCTTCTTCGCTGTGCGGCGGTCGTTCTCCACCCACCACATGAAGTCGCCCCAGCCTTCGGCGTGGAAGGCCGGTTTCCTCAGCCGTCCCCCAGCATCCGGTCGATGTCGTCGAGGGTGGCGCTCATGACGTTGCGCCCGGCGTCGACATCCTCACTTCGGCGACGGATGTCCTCCGGAGTGGGGGCAGCAGTACGGACGACACGCACAGAACGAAGGGCGATGGTGCCGTCCCCGCCCTTCTCCACTTCGCAGTACTCGCTGGTGGCCAGCTTCTCCCCGAGGGTGGTCCGACCTCTGCTGCCGGTTCTGACCAGTTCCATCTCCCCTATCCCCTTGACCTGTGTGGGCATAAACCGCAGTACCAAGGTGGGCAGGCGCCACCACGATCGGGGGCCGGCCTCCAGCCCCGCGCCCCGATGACCCGCCCACCCGCCCGGCGACCGTGGAGGAGCACGACCTGGCTCCCGGCGGCGTCGCCTATGTCATGACCGGCCCCGAGGGCGACGGGCACCACGGCTGGTGGAAGGTCGTGTCGGTCGACCCGCCGACCTCCCTGGAGTTCGTCGACGGCTTCTCGGACCAGGACGGCGCCCCGTCCGCCGGCATGCCCAGTGCCACGGCGCGGGTGGAGACCACCGGGGACGGTGACGGGAACCGGATGGTGCTGCGCTCGGTCCTCGCGTCGCTGGAGCAGAGGGAACAGCTCGCGAGGATGGGCATGGTGGAGGGCCTGGAGCAGTCGGTCGGACAGATGGACGCCCTGCCCACCGGGTAGGGCCCGCCCCCTCGGGCGCCCGCGGCGCGGAAGGCCCCGTGGGCGTCCGGACGCCCCCTTCCTCACCCTGGTTCGGGGACGGACTCGATGAGCGCGGCCAGGCCCTCGGCGTCGAGCAGGTCCGCGGGGCGCACGGTCAGTCCGGCGCGCACGTAGTGGAAGGCGGCGCGCACCTCCTCCGGCTCCACCCCCGCCAGGTCCGCCCAGGCCAGGCGGTAGGCGGCCAGCTGCACGCCCACGGCGCGGCGCTCGGCGTCGCCGGAGGGCGGATGGCCGGTCTTCCAGTCCACCACGTCGTAGCGGCCCGTTCCGGGGTCGTGGAAGACCGCGTCCATGCGGCCCCGGATCAGCCGGTCACCGATGACCGTCTCGAAGGGCACCTCCACCTCCACCGGGACGCGCGAGCCCCACTCGCTCTCCTCGAAGCGGCTCTGGAGCTCGGCCAGGTCCTCGTCCTCCCCCGCGGTCTCGTCCGCGGCGCCGGGCAGCTCGTCCAGCAGGGCCGCGCGCTGGCCGAAGCGCTGCTCCAGCCAGGAGTGGAAGGCGGTGCCGCGCCGGGTGTGCGGCGCGGGCGGGCGGGGCAGCGGGCGCCGGATCTGCCGGGCCAGGGCGGAGGGGTCGCGTGCCAGCCACACCATGGACGACACCGACAGGTGGCCGGGCAGCTCGACCTGGACGGTCCCCCCCGCGGTCCCGGCCTCCTCGGCGCGGCGGTGGGCGAGCAGCAGCTCGGTGTCGCGCTCCCAGCCCTGGAGGCGGCGGCTCAGCTTGGGCGGCGGCGCGGCCCTCTCCCGCTCGGGATCGGTCTCCCCCGCGAGCATGCGGGCGCGGGCGCGTTCGACCATGTCGGCGCCGGCGAGGATCTCGGCGCGGCGGCCGTGCCGCCCGCCCCGGCTGGTGTCCTCCCCGTCCGGCGCGCCCGGACCGGCGTCCTCCTCGGGCGGCCACACGGCCGTGTCGTCCTCTTCCTCCTCGTAGGGGTTGTCGTCGGGGTCGGGCCGGGGCTCCCAGCGCTCGACCCTCCTGGGGCCACCGGAGCCGTCACCGCAGGCCTGCCGGATCTCCTCCAGGAACTGTGAGGGCCCGCGCTCGCTCGCGGCGTCGCTTCCCCACCAGTGGCCGGTGCACAGCAGGGCGAAGGAGGCGCGGGTGACGGCGACGTAGGCCAGGCGCCGCTCCTCCAGCAGGTGGCGCTCCTGTTCGGCCGCCTTGAACTCGTCGATACCCGACTTGTCGACCGACAGGAGTTCGGGCAGGTTCCGCCGGTCTCCGCGCAGCCGGTAGGGCAGCAGGTGCTCGCCCTTGATCCACATGTCGCCCTCGGACTGGCTCGTGGGGAACAGCGGGGCGTACCTGCCGCCGCTGATGCCGGGCACGACCACCACGGGCCACTGCAGCCCCTTGGAGGCGTGCATGGTCATGAGCTTGACGGTGTCGCTGCCGCTGACGCGCTCGCCGGGGGCCAGGCCGCTCTCCCTCTCGGCCGCGGCCCTGAGGTAGCTGAGGAAGCTGCCCAGTGTGGGGTCCTCGCTGTTGCCCGCGAAGCGGACCGCGTGGTCGACGAACGCGTCCAGGTCCGCACGCGCGGACAGGGGGTCGCGGTGAATGCGGGCGCCCACCTCGATGTCCAGGCCGAGCATCCGCTCGGTCTCGCTGATCAGGTCGGGCAGCGGCTGGCCGATGAGCTTGCGCAGGGTGCGCAGCTCCTCGGCGAGGCGGCCGAGCCGTTCGCGGGCGGCCTCGGAGTAGTTCGAGGCCGGGCCCGGATCGTCCAGGGCGTCCACCAGGCTGCCGCTCTCGGCGGTCAGGTCGAGGACGGTGCGGCGCAGGACGTCGTCCTCGGGCTCCTCGCCGGGGTCGGGCGAGGTGAGGTCGCGCCGGGTGTGGCGGGCCAGCTCCGCGGCGCGGGCGCCGAGCGCGGCGAGGTCGCGCGGACCGATCCGCCAGCGCGGACCGGTGAGGATGCGTGCGAGCTCGTTGCCCGCGGAGGCGTCGTGGACCACGCGCAGGGTCGCGATGATGTCGCGGACCTCGGGGACCATCATGAGCCCGCCCAGGCCGACGACCTCCACGGGGATCCCGCGCTCCTCCAGGGCCTCACGCAGCGCCGGGAACTGGGAGCGCTTGCGGCACAGCACGGCGACGTCGCCGGGGCTGATCCCGCCGTCCGCGGCGCCGCCGGACTCCCCCGGGGGCCAGGGCAGCCCGTCCGGCGCGGTCTCGGCGCCGCCCGGCTCGCCGGGGGCCGCGCGAAGGTACCTCCCGATCTCCTCGGCGATCCACGCGGCCTCGTCCTTCTGCCCGACGAACAGGCCCGTGCGGACGGTGCCGCGACCGCGCCGGGCCGGCCCCGGGTGCAGGACGGGCACCTCGGCGCTCTCGGCGCGCAGGGGTTCGGAGATGTGCTTGGCGACCTCCAGGACGTGCTCGCCGTTGCGGAAACTGGTGGCCAGTCGGCGCACGGGCGCGGCACGGCCCGGTGCGGCCGGGAAGTCGTTGGGGAAATTGGTGAGGTTGGCGGCGACGGCCCCCCGCCAGCCGTAGATGGACTGGCAGGGGTCCCCGACGGCGGTGACCGGGTGGCCCTCGCCGAACAGGGCGCGCAGCAGCACGAGCTGGGCGTGGCTGGTGTCCTGGTACTCGTCCAGCAGGACCACGCGGAACCGGCCCCGCTCGATGAGGCCGACCTCGGGGTGGTTCTGGGCGATGCGGGCGGCCAGGGACACCTGGTCGCCGAAGTCCATGGCCTCGCGGGCGTGCTTGGCGTGCTCGTAGCGCTCCACGAGCGGCAGGAGCTGCTCGCGGCGCAGCTGGGCGTTGAGCAGGTTGCGGGTGGGCACCGTGGGTTTGCGCGGTAGGGCGTCGACGGCCGCACGCAGCCACCGGCCGATACCGCGCACCTGCTCGGTGGTGGTGAGGTGGTCGGCGATCTGCCCGGACAGGTCCAGGACCCGGCGGGTGACGGTGTCGGCCCCGACCGTGATCAGGTCCATGGGGCCGTCGTACTCGCCGACGATCCGGGAGGCCAGCTGCCAGGCCTGGCCCTCGCTGAGCAGGCGGGAGGTGGGCTCGACGGCCTCGCGCAGGGCGTGGTCGGAGACGATGCGCCCTGCGTAGGCGTTGTAGGTGGACACGGTGGGCTCGCCGTCGAGCAGCTCCTCGGGCAGCTGCTCGGTGGCGCGCAGCTGCTCCAGGCGCCTGCGCACGCGCTCGGCCAGCTCGGCGGTGGCCTTGCGGGTGAAGGTCAGGCCGAGGACCTGCTCGGGGCGCACGTGGCCGTTGGCCACCAGCCAGACCACCCGGGAGGCCATGGTCTCGCTCTTGCCCGACCCCGCACCCGCGATGACCACGCCGGGTTCCAGGGGGGCGGAGATGACCTGGGACTGCTCGGCGGTGGGTTCGGGCTGGCCGAGGAGGCGGGCGAGTTCTGAGGGGGAGAAGCGGGGATGGGGCGGAAGGTGGGGCTGGGGGCCCGGTTCGGGGTGGGAGTGGGGTTGTCGGGGTTGGGTTTCAGACATGTCTGCCCTCGTCCTGGACCGGGCAGCAGGCGCGGACGGCGCACGATCTGCAGCCCTTGTTGCGTGTGGCGGTGAAGCGGGACCCGCCCATACCGGTGGCGACCTCGCGCACCAGGGTCCCTGCCCACCCGGGATCGGGGTCCTCGCCCAGGGGCGGCTGGGGTTGCTCCCGTGCCTTCTTGATCTTCTCGCCGACCTGTACGAGCGAGGCTCCGCCCGGCTCGGTGAGGCCGAGCCTGGCGAAGGCGCCCTTGAGGACGGCCATCTGGTAGACGCCGAGCTGGGGGTGGCGGGCCAGGTCGTCCGCCTTGTTCCTGCCGGTCTTGATGTCCACGACCACGGCGCGGCCCTGGTCGTCGCGTTCGAGGCGGTCCACGCGGCCGATGATCTCGATGCCCCCCAGGTCCACCCGGAAGCCCTCCTCGGTGACGACCAGCTCGCGGTCGTTGGCCGCCTCCCAGTCGACGAGCTTGCGGACCATCGTGTCGGCGCGGTCGCGCTGGGCCCTGGACTGCCAGGGGCCGCCGAAGTCCAGGTCCGCCCAGATCTCGTCCATGCGACCGCTGATCTCCTCGGGGGTGCTGCCCTGGGCGACCAGGACGGCGACGGCGTGCACGACGGTGCCCAGGGCCGAGGCGGAGTCCCCGGAGGAGGCCCCGGCGGCGCGTTCGAGGAGCCAGCGCAGCTGGCAGTTGGTGAAGCTCTCCACCTGGGAGGGCGAGACGCGGATGGTGTCCTCGGCGTCGGCCAGGGGGCGATCGTCGGTGAAGGGGGTGAGCGCGTACCACTCCGAGGGGTCGGCGCCGCGCACGCCCTCCTCGGCCAGGCGGGCCAGGTGTGCGGCGGCGGCCTCGCGCAGCGGTTCGGGTGCTCCGGGGTCGGTGACCACCGAGCGCAGGTCGGCGACGAGCGAGGGCAGGGACAGCCAGCGCAGGCCCGTGCTGACGGGCTCGGGGTCGCCGACGTTCATCTCGGTGAGGAAGCGCGAGGGGCGCTCGTCGGTGTCCTCCCCGCCCACGGCGGTCACCACTAGGGTGCGGCGGGCACGGGTCAGGGCCACGTAGAACAGGCGGCGCTCCTCGTCCAGGAGCTTGGAGGCCAGGGCGGCGCCGGAGGAGTCGGCGGAGTGCACGTCGGCGTCGACGAGTTCCTCCACGCCGAGCAGGGAGCCGCGCAGCCGCAGGTCGGGCCAGTCGCCCTCCTGGGCTCCGGCGACCACGACCAGGCCCCACTCCAGGCCCTTGGAGCGGTGGGCGGTGAGGATGCGCACCGCCTCGCCCTCGGGCGCGCGCTCGGCGAGGCTGTCGCCGGGGATCTCCTGGGCGGCGAGGTCCTCCAGGAACCCGGCGGGGCTGCCGGGGGGCAGCCGGTCGCAGTAGCGGGCCGCGCTCTCGAACAGGGCGACCACGGCGTCCAGGTCGCGGTCCGCGGCGGCGCCCCGGCGGCCCCCGGCCAGGCTGTGGCGCAGGAGCCGGTCGGCGAGGCCGCTGTCGCGCCACAGCTCCCACAGGACCTGTTCGGCGTCGGCCCCCCTGGCGGACAGGTCGCGGACGGTGCGCAGCGCCTCGGCCACACGGGTGGCGGGAGCGGCGACCTCGGGATCGACGAGGGTGAGTTCGGCCGGGTCGCGCAGGGCGTCCACGAGCAGCTGGGAGGCCGGCCGGTAGGCGGTCTCCTCCCCGGGAGCGGTGTGGGCGCGGTCCAGGTCCAGGCGGCGCAGCGCCCGCACGAGCCTGCGCAGCCGTACCGTGTCGGCCTCGCCGAAGGGGCTGGTGAGCAGTTCGCGCGCGGCGTCCTCGTCCAGCTCCTCGGGGGACAGGCCGTAGCGGATCAGCGCGAGCATGGGCCGGACGATGGGCTCGGCGGCCACGGGGAGGTCGTCGGCGCCGACCGCGACGGGGACCGATGCGGCGGTCAGGGCGCGGCGCAGTACCGGCACCTGGCGGCTGGCGGAGCGCACCAGCACGGCCATGTCCGACCACGGGACGCCGTCGACCAGGTGGGCGCGGCGCAGGATGTCGGCGACGACCGCGGCCTCCTGGGTGGCGCTGTCGGCCAGCAGCACGCGGACCTCGCCCTCGGGCAGGCCCTCGGCCGGGAGCAGGTCGCGGTGCTCGTTGACGTGGCCGCGGGCGGAGGCGACCGCGGGCAGGCGCCGGGTCAGGGCGCGCGAGGCCGACAGCAGGGCGGGGCCGCTGCGGCGGCAGGTGCGCAGCGCGACCACGGGGGCCTCGGTGCGCCGCGCGGTCGGGAAGCGGCGCGGGAAGTCCAGGATGCCCCGGACCTCGGCACCGCGGAAGGCGTAGATGGACTGGTCCGGGTCGCCGACCGCGACCAGGTCCCGGCCGTCTCCGGCCAGTGCGCGCAGGAGCTCCTCCTGGGCGGGGTCGGTGTCCTGGTACTCGTCGACGAACACGGCCTCGTGGGCGGCGCGCTCGCGCTCCTGGACCGCGGGGTCGGAGAGCAGGTTCGCGGCGACCCGCACCAGCTCGGCGTAGTTGAGCGTGGGCACGGGGGCGATGTCGAAACGGCCGGTGTAGCGGTCCAGGAACCCGGCGGCCGCGATCCAGTCGTCGCGGTCGCGCTCGCGGCCCAGCCGCTCCAGCTCGGCCGGGCCCATGCCGCGCTCCTGGGCGCGCATGAGGAAGTCGCGCAGCTCCTCGGCGAACCCGCGCGTCTCCAGGGCCGGGCGCAGGCGCTCGGGCCACTCCGCGGCGCCGTCCAGGGCCTCTCCGGCGAGGAGTTCGCGGACCTCCATCAGCTGTTCGGGGCCCGAGAGCAGGCGCGGCGGCAGGTCGCCCATGCGCTGGAACTCCCGGCGGATCAGGGCGTAGGCGTAGCTGTGGAAGGTCAGGGCCAGCGGTTCGCGGGTGGTGCGGCGCAGCCGTGCGGTGATGCGCTCGCGCAGTTCCTGGGCGGCCTTGCGGCTGAAGGTGAGCACCAGCACGTGCGAGGGGTCCAGGCCACGGTGGTCGATGCGGTCGACGACGGCCTCGACGATGGTGGTGGTCTTGCCGGTGCCGGGCCCGGCCAGCACCAGGAGGGGGCCGCCCTCGTGCTCGACCACGCGCCGCTGGTTGTCGTCCAGCACCGGCGGCGGCTGCACCTGGTGGGCGCGCCGCACGAGACGGTACGGAGATGTGTTCACCCCACCAGTTCACCAGAGGTCGGCGACCATCCCGCACGTCATCCTTGCCACAGGGGGTTCCTCAGCTCCCGCCCTCCCCGTCCCACCGGGCCCGCCGCATGTCCACGCGGTCGCTCCCCGGGCGCATCGGGGTGCCCTCCGCCGCGTAGTGGGACAGGGCTCGGACCTCGTGCCCGGAGGCCGGGCGCCCGTCCGCGCGCACCACACGCCACCAGGGCACTCCCCCTCCCCAGGAGGACATGACCGAGCCGACCTGCCGGGGCCCTCCCCGGCCGACGTACTCGGCGATGTCGCCGTAGGCCATCACCCGTCCGGGCGGAATCCGCTCGACCAGCGCCAGGACCTCCTCGGCGTAGTCGTCGGGTCCGCCCTCCTCGTCCGTGAACACCCCCGCAGCGTAGCGCCGACCGCCGACGGGAGAGGGGCTCGGACGTGAGGGGAGGGGCCGCCCCGCGTGGGCGGGACGGCCCCGGAAGGGAGGGCCTTCGGATCAGTTGTGGACCTGGTAGGCCTGCGACCCCCAGGCGAGCTCGGGGTCGCGCCTGCGCGCCTGGCGCGCCCGTACCAGGCCGAACGCCCCCAGCGCGGCGATGCCCGCGCCGAGGATCCACGCCGTCCAGGCGGCGGCGGTGAGGTCCGTGAAGCCCAGCAGCCACGGCATGGCGAACGTCAGGACACCGATCGCGAGGACTCCCGCCTCGCTCGACAGCGCTCCCGGACGGGTGATGGAGACGACGGCGGCCACGATGACCGCCAGGCCGAGGACGAACATCGCGCCCCCGCCGAAGCCGTACATCCCGTGCCACAGCCAGCTCAGTCCCAGGGCCAGACCGGCGAGGATCGCCGCCCAGTCCGCCCAGCGTCCCTGCCATCGCATGGAGCCACCTCCCAGCGTCGGGGACCGCCGCCGGCGGTCAGCCGGCGGCCTCTGCACGGACTCCTACCCAGTCACGGCTCCCACAGGCGCGGGAGGGCGCGAAAACACGCGGGGCGGCGCCGGAAGGGATCTTCCGGTGCCGCCCCGCGAACGGCGGGGAGGGCGTCCCCGCGGGACGCCGCCTAGTAGGTGGGCAGGCTCGGGTCGACCTGGTTGACCCAGGCCAGGACGCCGCCACCCACGTGGACGGCGTCGGAGAACCCGGCCGCGTGCACCGCCGCCAGCGCCTCGGCCGAGCGCACTCCCGACTTGCAGTGCAGGACGATGCGCTTGTCCTGGGGCAGCTGCTCGAACGCCTTGCCGTTGAGGAACTCGCCCTTGGGGATGAGCGTGGCCCCCGGGATGTTGACGATCTCGTACTCGTTCTTCTCCCGGACGTCCACGAGGAAGACGTCCTCGGGCTTGTTGTCCAGCAGCTCCTTGAGCTCGCCCGCGGTGATCGTGGCGCCGGCGGCGGCCTCGGTGGCCTCCTCCGACACGGCTCCGCAGAACGCCTCGTAGTCGATGAGCTCGGTGACCGGCTCGGTGTCGGGGTCCTTGCGGACCTTGACCTCGCGCCAGCTCATCTCCAGGGCGTCGAAGATGAGCAGGCGGCCCACCAGCGGGTCGCCGATGCCGGTGATCAGCTTGATGGCCTCGTTGACCATGACCGAGCCGATGGAGGCGCACAGCACGCCCAGGACACCGCCCTCGGCGCAGGAGGGCACCATGCCGGGCGGCGGGGGCTCGGGGTACAGGTCGCGGTACTGGGGCCCGTACTCGTTCCAGAAGACGCTGACCTGGCCGTCGAAGCGGTAGATGGAACCCCACACGTACGGCTTGTTCAGGATGACGCAGGCGTCGTTGACCAGGTAGCGGGTCGCGAAGTTGTCGGTCCCGTCCAGGACCAGGTCGTAGTCGGCGAAGACCTCCAACGCGTTGTCCGACTCCAGGCGCTCCTGGTGCAGGACCACACGGGTGCCCGGGTTCACCTCCTTGACGCTGTCCCGGGCGGACTCGGCCTTGGGGCGGCCGACGTCGCTCTGTCCGTGGATGATCTGGCGCTGGAGGTTGGACTCGTCCACGACGTCGAAGTCGATGATGCCGAGCGTGCCCACACCCGCGGCGGCCAGGTAGAGCAGCGCCGGGGAGCCCAGGCCGCCCGCGCCGACGACCAGGACCTTGGCGTTCTTCAGGCGCTTTTGCCCGTCCATACCCACGTCGGGGATGATCAGGTGGCGCGAGTATCGGCGCACCTCGTCCACGGTCAGCTCGTCAGCTGGTTCCACCAGCGGCGGCAGCGACACGGTGACTCCTCATGTCTGTTCGGTTGCTTCGCACCACCCGTACCAAGGGAGCACCGGGCGGGGGACGGAGGGCGCGAAGCGTGCTTGCACTCATACCCAACCTAACGGGTGGGGTTTTCCATTCCCACCTCCGGGAGGTGTGGGAGCACACACGCGCCCGCGCACGTCCTCCCTACGGCAACCACCGCCGGCCGCGAGTTCATCCCGCGCGGCCGGCGTACCGTTCCAGGCGGTGGGTAGTGGTCGCCTGTACGGTCGGCGACGACGTTGGGAGGCCCCTGTGGCACAGGAGAACCGTTCCGTGAGACGGCGCCCGGACGCCGACGAGCTCCCCGTTCCCGAGGTGCCCGAGGCCGATGCGGCCGAGCAGCGCACACCGGCCGGGGACGACGACGCCGGGAACGGGTGGAACGAACCGCCCGCGGAGAGCTTCGACCAGGCGTCCGAGGCGGACGTGGTGGAGCAGGCGCTCGACGTCGGGGACGAGGACGACGAACGAAGGTGACCGCGTCCGGATCCGTTCCCCGCTTTTCTCCGGAGTTTCTCAGGACGCCCTCCGCCGCCGACACGTCCCCGACCGCCTGTTCCACGGGTGTCCGGAGCGGGTCGCGCGGCCCCGGAACGTACTCCGTCCTGCCCGGGGGGAACCTACGCCGGAGTAAGATGAGGGGGAAAGCTGTGGAACGCGCCACCGGCGGCGTTCGACGGCACTAGCCACGCAGATGTCCGGTGATGGCGTGCATCTGCCATGCCGAGTTCGGAGGGTGTGGGTGTGACAGCTCCTTCAGACGCCCGCGCCCGGGGTACCCGCTTGCCCCGGGTCAGGCGCCGCCGTCAACTCCTGGCCGCTGCCCAGGAGGTCTTCGTCGCACGCGGGTACCACGCGGCGGCGATGGACGAGATCGCCGACCGCGCCGGGGTCAGCAAGCCCGTGCTCTACCAGCACTTCCCAGGCAAGCTGGAGCTGTACCTGGCCCTGCTCGAGGAGCACTCCGAGGTGCTGGTCGAAAAGCAGCGCGAGGCCCTGGAGAGCACCGACGACAACCGCCAGCGCGTCATCGCGAGCTTTCGCGCCTACTTCGACTTCGTCGCGGGCGACGGCGAGGCCTTCCGCCTGGTGTTCGAGTCCGACCTGCGCAACCTGCCCGCCGTGCGGGAGAAGAGCGAGGAGACCTTCCAGCGCTGCGCCGAGCTGATCGGCGCGGTGATCCGGCAGGACACCAGCATCTCCGACGAGGAGGCGCACCTGCTGAGCATCGGGCTGGTCGGCATGGCCGAGACCAGCGCCCGGTACTGGCTCAACAACCACGGTTCCGTCCCCAAGGACGCCGCGGAGCAGCTGGTGGCCCGCCTGGCCTGGCGCGGGATCAGCGGCTGGGACCTGCACCGCGCGGCGGGGGAACAGGACTGACCGTTCCGCGGAAAGGACCCCCGGGCGCCGAGTGCGCCCGGGGGTCCTTCCGTCGCGATGGGGTCCTTCCGTCGCGAAACGCGGAAAACATCCACCCATCATTTCGCAAGGAATTCCCAAAGAAAAGGTAACCGTCCCGACTCGCGCGGGACAGGCGATTCAATTTTCGCCCCACGGGTATCGGCGAAATGAGAAGTAACGCGCTTCTCTTCGCCGTATCCGCCTGGTCCCTGCTCGGACCCCCGGCGGAGCAAGCGATTTGGGGGTGAAGACGTTATGAACGTGGGTCAGGGACTGACGACGGCCTGGGAGGCGGTGGTCAGCTTCGTTCCGCTGCTGATCGGCTTCCTGGTGATCCTGGTCCTGGGCTGGCTTGTCGCCTGGATCGTGGGCAAGGCCGTCGCCAAGGGCCTGCACAGCGTCGGACTGGACCGCGCGCTCCACCGCGGGGGTGTGGGCGAGTACTTCGAGCGCAGCCGCTGGAGCGCCAGCGAGCTGTGCGGAAAGATCATCTACTACGTCGGACTGTTGTTCGTGTTCACGCTCGCGTTCAACGTCTTCGGACCGAACCCGGTCAGCACGCTGCTCAGTGACGTCATCGCCTGGATCCCACGCGGCATCGTGGCGCTGGTGATCGTCGTGGTGACCGCGATGATCGCCAAGGCGGTCCACAACATCATCTCCGGTGCGCTGGGCGGGCTGTCCTACGGCCGGGTCCTGGCCAACGTGGCGGCCGTGTTCATCATGGCGCTCGGTGTCATCGCCGCGCTGAACCAGATGGGCGTCGCCGTGAGCGTGACCATGCCGGTCCTGATCACGGTCCTGGCCACGGTCGGCGGCATCCTCGTCGTCGGCGTGGGCGGCGGCATGATCGAACCGATGCGGTCGCGCTGGTCCCGCTGGCTGGACGTCGCCGAGCGTGAGACCGGCCGGATCAGCGAGGAGCGCAGTTACCGCGCCGGGCACGAGGCTGCCATGAGCCGTCCCGCCGAGCGCGCGGAGCGGCGCGAGGGGGCCACGTCCCAGGCCGCGCGCCGCGGCGGGGGCGGTGAGACGCCCACCCCGTAACCGGACCGCGCGGCACACGGCCGCGGACACCAGTGAGGGCGGGACCGACCGGTCCCGCCCTTCGTCGTGCGCGCGTGCTTTTCCGTGCCCGCCCGGGGAGGCCCCGCCGAGGTCCCTAGAGGAACTCCGAGTCCCGCAGTTCCAGACGGGAGAGCTGTTCGATCCGCCGGAAGGCCAGTACCACGGAGGCGATGATCGGGAGGAAGGCCAGCCAGAAGGCGACACTCCCGGGCCCGGTGAAGACCATCGACGCCAGCGCGACGACGAAGATCAGTGCGAAAAGCGCGAAGTCGACGCGGTCCTGTTGAATCAGGACGCCGACCGGTGGGCGCGCCGCCCCATGCCGACCGCTCCTCATTCGCCTTCCTTTCTTGCGGCTCCGCGAGCCGCTCCGCCAGTTACGGCGCATGCCGGTCCGGTTACCGGACCTCCATAACGCCGCCAGTCCCACGTTGCATTCCGCAGGGCCCTGGTTCGACCACGGTGCGCCGGGCCGGACTCGGCCGCTGGGAGTCACCGGTACTTCTCAGCGTACGCCCAGCGTGGGGTTTCCACCGGAGAACTGGCAGGGCTGGTGGCCACGAGGAGCTCGGATTGTGGACCGTACCGGCCTGCGGACGTCACCAACCTAGCGGACGAAACCGCGATCCTTGGCCAGGCGGCAGATCGCGAGGATGCGGAGGGTCTCCCAGTCGTACTCGACCGCCTCGGAGTCCCAGCCCCGTTCGAGGCAGCCGTCGAGGAACCCGTGGAGGTAGGTACCGAGGGTGCGCGCGTTGAGCTCGTCGCCGGAGGCGGTGATGCCTTCGCACACCTGTGCGGCGTGCTGGTCCAGTTCAGCACACATCCAGGGCTCGATCGGCCCGTCGAGGGGGCCGATCCGGTGGAAGTCACGGGTCAGTCCGGCCAGCGGATGGCGCACGGAGGTCCCACTGGGCATGGAAGTACCTACTCGGGTGGTCAGGAGACGGAAGCTCCACCGATTTTACGGGCACCAGCCAACGAATCGTCACGAAAGCGTTGGATATTACCCGCACTTGACCAAGACATCCCAAGTCTGGGCCAAGTTTGCGTAATACCTGGAGCCGGCGCCCAGAGGGTCAGGCGGACAGCCCCATGGCCTCCAGGCGGGCCGAGTGGCGGTCGGTCAGCGAGGCGAACATCCTGCTGACCGCGGCGAGGTCGCCCAGGCCGGTGCCGCCATCGGCGGCCTTGGGGTCCTTGGCCAGCAGCGCCGCGAGGTCGGGGCGGGCCACCGCCACCGACTGCGCCTGGCTGAGCGCCTCGCCGACCAGGCGGCGGGCCCACAGGGACAGGCGCCCGGCCAGCTTGGGGTCCTCCCCCACGGCGGCGCGCACCGTCTCCGAGACGAACTCGGCGCGCCCCGTCTCGGCCAGCACGCCCTCCACCAGGGTCCGCGTCTCCTCGTCGGCCAGCGCGGCGACCTTGCGGTAGAAGTCCCCCGCGATACCGTCGCCGACGTAGGTCTTGACCAGGCTCTCCAGCCAGCTCTGCGGCTCGGTCCGGGCGTGCCAGGCGTCCAGCGGGCCCACGAACGGCGCCATGGCCTCCTCCGGGTCGACTCCCAGCTCCTCCAGCCGGTCCCGCAGCGTCTGGTAGTGCGCCTGCTCGGCGGCGGCGAGGGCGGCCAGCTGGCCCTTGGACCGCAGGGAGGGGGCCAGCCCCGCGTCGTCGGCGAGGCGGAAGAAGGAACCGAGCTCGGCGTAGGCGAGCAGCCCGAGCAGATCGATCACACCGGGGCTGGCAGAGGGGCCTTGGGTCATGCCGGCCAGCGTATCGCCCGACCGCACGGGCACCGAACGGGGGACTAAACGAACCGCTGACACGGTTGCACTCGCTGGGAGCGGGTACGGTCCATGCCGTCCACAGCCCGGTGAACTGCTATGTCCACCTGGCGCGTCACCAGCTAGACTCTGCGTGATGACCGGCGTGTGCGTCCGACACGAACTCTCCTCACACACGCGGGGATCTCCCACGCAGCGGCGTCGCGGAGGCGGCGCCCGCACAGGCGCGGACCCCCACCACGGTGGCCCAGGCCGCGCGAGGACAACGACGAACCACGGATGCTCCCCGTCCAACACGGGGACGGTCCCTCTCCGCGGCGGGGAACCCCCGCGCCGCACGGATCCGGCAGGGCAGCGCCATCGCGGCGCCTCACAACGGAGGCGAGCGGTGAGCCGCGCCCGTACGGCGGCGAGGGACCGACCACTACCGCATCCCGCCGCGGCCACGCCAACGTTGCGGCCCGCCAAGATGGAGGCTTGAGCCCTGAGCAACACAGACGAGACGACCAAACCGAAGACGACCTTCCGCGACCTGGGTGTGAACGCCGAGCTCGCCGACGCCCTGGAGGCGGAGGGGATCGTCGAACCCTTCCCCATCCAGGAGCTGGCCCTGCCGATCGCGCTGCACGGCAGCGACATCATCGGCCAGGCCCGGACCGGTACCGGCAAGACCCTGGCCTTCGGCCTCCCCCTGCTCCAGAAGGCGCAGGAGGCCCCCGGAACGAGCAAGCGGCCCCGCGCCCTGGTCGTGGTCCCCACCCGTGAGCTGGCCATCCAGGTCGCCGCGGACCTGACCACCGCCAGCAAGCGCAGCGGCGGCCGCATCCTGACCGTCTACGGCGGCCGCTCCTACGAGCCGCAGGTCAACGGCCTCAAGGAGGGCACCGACGTCGTCGTCGGCACCCCGGGCCGCCTGCTGGACCTGGAGAACCAGAAGCACCTGCGCCTGGACGGGGTGTCCGCGGTGGTGCTGGACGAGGCCGACAAGATGCTCGACCTGGGCTTCCTGCCCGACATCGAGCGCATCCTCACCAAGACCCCGAACGAGCGCCAGACCATGCTCTTCTCGGCCACCATGCCGAGCGAGATCGTCTCCCTGTCGCGCAAGTACCTCACCCGCCCCACCCACGTGCGCGCGGGTGACGACAACGAGATCGACGGCTCGTCCATCACGGGGCGGATCACGCAGCACGCGTTCCGCACCCACCAGATGGACAAGATCGAGATGCTCGCCCGCCTGATCCAGGCGGAGGACCACGGCCAGAGCATGGTGTTCTGCCAGACCAAGCGGACCTGCGACCGGGTGGCGGGCGACCTGAAGGCGCGCGGCTTCGCCGTCGCGGCCGTCCACGGCGACCTGGGACAGAGCCAGCGCGAACGCGCCCTGAGGGCCTTCCGCAACGGCAAGATCAACATCCTGGTCGCCACCGACGTGGCGGCCCGGGGACTCGACGTGGACGACGTCACGCACGTGGTCAACTACGAGACGCCCGAGGACGAGAAGACCTACACGCACCGCATCGGCCGCACCGGCCGGGCCGGGCGCAGCGGCACCGCCGTCACCTTCGTGGACTGGCAGGAGATGCCGCGCTGGAAGCTGATCAACGGCGCCCTCGACCTGCCCTTCAGCGAGCCGGAGGAGACCTACTCCACCTCGCCGCACTTCTTCGAGGCGCTGCGGATCCCGGCCGGGACCAAGGGCAAGCTGGCCGCGGACAAACGCGACGAGCACGCGGGCCTGGAGGCCGAGGAGATCGAGGACATCGGCGACACCGGTGCTCCCCGCGGCGACCGCGGCGGTCGCCGCGACCGTGACCGGGGCCGCGGTGAGGGCGGACGCGGCCGTGACCGGGGCCGCTCGCGCCGCCGGACCCGCGGTGGCCGCGAGGCGGCCGGGGCCGAGGGCTCCGCGGAGAAGGCGGGCGCAGCAGCCCCGGCCTCCCCGGACACGGCGCGCGGGGGCGGCAGGTCCTCCGAGGAGGGCACCCGCAAGGTGCGGCGACGCCGCCGGACCCGCGGTGGCGCCGGCGCCCGGCGGGACCCGGAGAACACCTGACGCACGGGCGCCCGCTCACGCGTGCGGGCGCCGCGGTCGACGCGGGGCGGGCGACGGGCCTTCCCCGCGGTGCCGGTGGCCGTCGCGGCCACGGCCACGGCCCGGTTCGACCGGCCCGGGCCACCGATCGTCTAGGGTGGCCCGACGTGAGTACACCTCAGTTCATCGACCTGCCCCCGGGCGTGCGGCGCGCGGACCTGACCCTGTCGTACGGTCCCGTCGCCGCTCTGCGGGCGCTTCCCACCTCCGGCGGCCCCGAATTGGCCCCCGCTGTCCTGGTGCACGGTTTCACCGGCAGCAAGGAGGACTTCATCGCCCTGTTCCAGAGCCTGGCCCAGGCCGGCCGGGAGGTGGTCGCGATCGACCTGCCCGGCACCTACCAGTCGCCGGGCCTGGAGTCCCTCGTCCTCCCGCCCGGCGTACGGCGCCCGGACTACCGCCTGTCCTCCCTGGGCGCGGTGGTCGCCGAGGTCCTGGACCAGGTCGGCGACGGCGGCCCCGTCCACCTGCTGGGCCACTCCTTCGGCGGGCTGGTCTCACGCGAGGCCGCGCTGGTCGAGATGGCGCCGCTGGCCTCGCTCACCCTGATGTGCTCGGGCCCCGGTGCCCTGAGCGGCCCGAGCGCGGACACCGCGCGCGGCCTCATCGCCTCCGTGTCCATGAACCCCACCCCCGAGCGGCTCCGGGAGCTGTGGGAGGAGCAGTTCGACGCCGTGGCGCAGGGGCGCACCCCCCAGGCCGAGATCCGCGGCTTCCTGCGCGAGCGGCTGCTGGCCAGCAGCGCCGTGGGCCTCATGCACATGGCCGAGGAGATGCTGGCCGCGCCCGACCGCGTGGACGAGCTGTCCCGGGTGGAGGTCCCCAAGCTGGTCCTGTACGGCGAGAACGACGAGGCGTGGCCGCTGGAGGAACAGGACCGGATGGCCGAGCGCCTGGAGGCCAAACGCCTGGTGGTCCCCGGCGCGGGCCACTCCCCCAACGTGGAGGCTCCCGAGACCACGGCGAGCGCGCTGACCGCGTTCTGGAACGAGACGGAGTCGGTGGGCCCCCGCTGACCGTGACGCACGGCCGCGCCGCCGCAGGGACGGCGGCACGGCCGTGGACGGGTCAGGCGCGGCCGAAGCGCAGGTCGTCGTGGTGCTGGTGGTGGGAGCCCGCCTCCCGCGTTCCTCACCTCTCAGGTCAGTACGCCTAGACCCAGGAGTCGAAGTTCTTGCTCTCGGCGCCCGCCGTGGTGGCGGGGCCGCGGTCGGGCAGGATGCGGGTGTCGGGCGGCAGGGACAGCAGCGACTCCCCGATGGAGGCGAGCTGCGTCGTGTAGTCGATGTAGGTGCTGCCGACCATGCCGGGCTCGCCCTTGCGCAGGGTGTCACCGCTGAAGACGACCCCGAGCTGGCTGATGTAGTAGCCGACGGTGCCGGACGCGGTGCCGGGCAGGGCCAGGACGTCGATGTGCAGGTCGCCGATGTCGAGGGCGCCCTGGCCCTCCACCTCGATCTCGGGGCGGTGCTCGGCGCCGTGGTGGCGGCGCCAGGCGCGCATCTCACGCGGGTGCAGGGCGATCGGGGCCTCGGACTCCTCGGCGACCTTGATGGCCGACTCGATGTGGGGGCTGTAGGCGTTGGTGCAGGCCACGAGGTAGATCTCGCGCTCCCCGACGGCCTCCAGAACGGCCTCGGCGTCGTGGGCGGGGTCGATGACGACGACGCCCTCGTCGTCGGCCTCGACGATCCAGGTGTTGCTGACGACGTCGTGCTTCTCGCCGTCGAACTCGAAGACCCCGGCGGTGCGCACGCGGGTGATCTTGTCGGCGTCGGGACCGGTCACCCCGGTCTCCTCGCCCTCGTCGGCGAAGACGTCGGCGGGCGCGTCGGCCTCGGCCGGCTCCTTCACGGACTCCTCCGGGGCGTCGGCGTCGTCGGTCCCGGTGTCCGCCTCCTCGACCGCGTCGGCCCCGGTGGACTCCCCGGCCTTCGCATCAGCCGTGTCGGCCCCGGCGGCCTTGGCGGACTCCCCGGAGTCCTCCTCCGTGGCCTCCTGGTCCACCGCGGACTCCGCAGCGGAGTCGGTGGCCTCCTGGCCGTCCTGCTTCTTCGGCTTCCGCTTCCAGAACACGGTGTCCGACCTTTCGATTTCGTCCGACTACGAGGGGGTTGCTTTGCGACCCATTGTCGCGCTCCCGCCCAGTGGTCGGTACCGTACCGGACTTCGGGGCGCCGACACACGGTTCACCCCCGCAGAAGTGGTACCCCCGTCGCGGGCGCGATGAGCCGTTCGAAGGCCTCCGGGTCGGTGGTCCTGCACCCCAGCCTGTGGCCGGACAGGCTCCCGTGGTCGTCGCTGGAACCGGTGACCACCACGCCCAGGTCCCCGGCCACTCCGCGCCAGTACGCGGCCTGGGTCCGCTTGTGCGAGGGGTGGTCGGCCTCGATCCCGCCCAGGCCCGCGGCGGCCATGCGCTCCACCAGTTCGAGGGGGACCGCGCCGTTGAGGGCGCCCTCCGCCCGCGCCGGGTGGGCCAGCGAGCACACACCGCCCGCCGCCCGCACCAGCTCCACCGCGCGGACCGGGTCGATCGCGTACCGCGAGGCGTAGGCCGGACCTCCCGAGCCGATCCACCGGTCGAAGGCGTCCTGCACGTCCCTGGCCGCGCCCGCCTCCACGATCGCGCGGGCCAGGTGCGGGCGGCCGATCGTGTTGGCGTCGGCGTACTCGTCGCGGCCCGCGCCGGCGATCTCCAGCACCCGCTCCCAGGTGAGGTCCACCCCCAGGTCGCGAAGCTTGCGGACCATCTCCTCGGCGCGGGAGGCCCGGTCGGAGCGGACACGGCGCAGCTCCTCGGCCAGGCCCGAGTCCTCGGGGTCGAACAGGTAGGACACCAGGTGCACGCTGGACCCGGCGTAGGCGCAGGAAAGCTCCATCCCCGGGACGAGGGTGAACCCGGGGGGCAGGTGCTTGGCGGCCTCCTCGACGCCGCCGACCGTGTCGTGGTCGGTGAGGGCGAGCACGTCGAGACCCGCGGCGACCGCGTACTCGACGACTTCGGCGGGGGTGTCGGTTCCGTCGGAGACCGAGCTGTGTGAGTGCAGGTCGATACGTGTCACCGGGCGATTGTACGTAAGTCCCGGTCTCCGCGCCCCGCACGGGTGGGACCGGGCTGGGCCGCGCGGCCGGGCTCAGTCCGTTTCGTCCCGGGGTGCCAGGCTCTGGGTCAGGAAGGGGCTGGGCGCGCCGAAGGGCGGTTCCAGCGCGATCCCCCCGTTCCTGATGTCGCGCAGGTCGCGCAGCGCGTTGATCTCGCACATGAGCATGCCGGTGTCCGCGGAGGCGAACACCAGCCACAGCCAGTGGGCGAGCGCCTCTCCCGTGTAGACGGCCCGGTCGCGACCCACGTCCAGGTTCCACAGCGCGATCTCGTGGCCGTCGAAGCGCACCTTGGCGTCGGCCGCGGAGGTGTCGAAGCCGTCGCCGGGGTCGGGTCCCTCCAGCCCGGCGAGGCGTGCGCCCAGTCCCACACCGGGGTCCTCGGCGACGATGACGGCCTCGCCGACGCCGCCGAGCGGATCGGGGCCGGACAGGGCCACGGCGGTGGCGAGGGTGCCGCTGCGCTCGTCCCCGCACTCGGCGAAGCCGGTGACCACCCAGCTGGTGGGCAGCGGCCAGGGAATCCAGACGGGGACGTGCGCCTGGGGCAGGAGTGCCTCCAGGGCCGCGGTCCCGGGGGCCCGCACCGGGTGCAGGGGCGCCACCGGTCCGTGGGCGTCGCACTGCCAGGCGCTGGTCCACAGCCCCGGAGGCTGGACCGCGCGCCCGCAGCGGGGACACGTGGGCTCGGACTTCATGCTGATCACGGGTCTACCCGACGCGTCCGCCGGGAAAACGCGACGCGGGCGGACCGCCTGTGCGGCCCGCCCGCGTCCGGGCGCGGAGGCGCTACCGCTGCTGGCGCTTCTTGTTGGCCGTCATCCGGCCGCGCTCCTTCTGGTCGAGGACGACCTTGCGGATGCGCACGTGCTCGGGGGTGACCTCCACGCACTCGTCCTCACGGCAGAACTCCAGGGCCTGCTCCAGGGAGAGCCTGCGCGGCGGCACCAGGCGCACCAGCTCGTCACCGGTGGAGGAGCGCATGTTGGTGAGCTTCTTCTCCTTGGTGATGTTGACGTCCATGTCGTCGGAGCGCGAGTTCTCGCCCACGATCATGCCCTCGTAGACCTCGGTGCCCGGCTCGACGAAGAGCGTGCCGCGCTCCTGCAGGTTGAACATCGCGAACGCGACGGCGACGCCGGCGCGGTCGGCCACCAGGGAGCCGTTGGGGCGGGTGCGCAGCTCGCCGAACCACGGCTCGAACTTCTCGAAGACGTGGTGGGCGATACCCGAGCCCCGGGTCTCGGTGAGGAACTCGGTGCGGAAACCGATGAGGCCGCGGGAGGGCACCAGCCAGTCCATGCGCACCCAGCCGGTGCCGTGGTTGACCATGTTCTCCATACGGCCCTTGCGGACGCTGAGCAGCTGGGTGATGGCACCCATGTACTCCTCGGGGGCGTCCACGGTGAGGCGCTCGACGGGCTCGTGGACCTTGCCGTCGACGACCCTGGTGACCACCTGCGGCTTGCCGACGGTCAGCTCGTAGCCCTCGCGGCGCATCTGCTCGACCAGGATGGCCAGCGCCAGCTCGCCGCGGCCCTGCACCTCCCAGGTGTCGGGGCGCTCGGTGGGCAGCACGCGCAGGGAGACGTTGCCGACGAGCTCCTTGTCCAGGCGGTCCTTGACCAGGCGGGCGGTGACCTTGGCGCCCTTGACCTTGCCGACCAGCGGCGAGGTGTTGGTGCCGATGGTCATGGAGATCGCGGGCTCGTCCACCCGGATCAGCGGCAGCGGAACCGGGTTCTCCAGGTCGGCGAGGGTCTCGCCGATCATGATGTCCTCGATACCGGCGATGGCGACGATGTCACCGGGGCCGGCCTTCTCGGCGGGCTTGCGCTCCAGGCCGTCGGTCATGAGCAGCTCGGTGAGCTTGACCTGCTGGACGCTGCCGTCGGTGCGGATCCACGCGACCTGCTGGCCCTTGCGCAGCTCGCCCTGCTGGATGCGGCACAGCGCCAGGCGGCCCAGGAACGGGGAGGCGTCCAGGTTGGTGACGTGGGCCTGGAGAGGTGCGCCGGGGACGTACTCGGGAGCCGGGATGGTGTCCAGGATGGTGCTGAACAGGGGCACGAGGTTGTCGTTCTCGGGCACGGCGCCGTTGGCGGGGCGCTCCAGGGAGGCCTTTCCGTCGCGCGCGCAGGCGTAGACGATCGGGAACTCGATCTGCGACTCGTCCGCGTCCAGGTCCATGAACAGCTCGTAGGTGTCGTCCACGACCTCGGCGATGCGGCTGTCGGGCCGGTCGACCTTGTTGATGACGAGGATGACGGGCAGCTTGGCCTGGAGTGCCTTGCGGAGCACGAAGCGGGTCTGCGGGAGGGGGCCCTCGCTGGCGTCCACGAGCAGCACGACGCCGTCGACCATCGACAGGCCGCGCTCGACCTCGCCGCCGAAGTCGGCGTGGCCGGGGGTGTCGATGATGTTGATGACCACGTCCTCGCCCTCGGGCGTGGTGTAGTGGACCGCCGTGTTCTTGGCGAGAATGGTGATGCCCTTCTCGCGCTCCAGGTCGTTGGAGTCCATCACACGGTCGTCGACGTCCTGGTTCTCCCGGAACACTCCGGACTGCCAGAGCATGGCGTCAACGAGGGTCGTCTTGCCGTGGTCCACATGGGCCACGATCGCGACGTTGCGGAGGTCGCTGCGGCGTGCGGAGCCCTCGACGGGCGTAGCGCTGGACATGGGAAAGTCTCGATCTCCTGATGCTGGGAAGAGACCGCAGATTGCCACGGCCCGTTACCAGTTTATGGGGTGATAGCGGCCCCTTGGGGAAACGTGCAGGCCACGACCTCTCAGAGCCGGGCGGCCGCACCCGGCGCGAGCAGGGGTTCGACGAGGTCGAGGAAGGGCACGTCGGCGGGGAGCCAGTCCAGGGCGCGCAGGCCGGCGGCGGCGAGCCAGCGCAGGGAGAGGTGCTCCAGTGCCTCGGGCTCGCCGGAGAGCAGCTCCACGCGCCACAGCCGCAGCACGGCGGGGCGCGTGTGGCCCCGGCCGGGCGCGGGGAAGGGCGCGTCCTCTCCGAGCTGGTGCAGGGGGCGGACGTCGGCGCCGAGTTCCTCACGGCACTCGCGGACCACGGCCTGGGCCGGGGTCTCCCCCGGGTCGACCTTGCCGCCGGGGAACTCCCACCGACCGCGCAGGGCCTCGGGCTCGGCGCGCTGGGCTGCCAGGACGCGGCCGTCGCGGATGACGACGGCGCCCACCACGATCAGGGTCTGTTGCTCCACGGTGCCCAGCGTAGCGACGCCCTACGACGTTCCCGGACCCGGCGGCGGAGCGGTCAGGGGGCGCCCGGGCCGGCGGCCTCCTGCGGCGTCCGGCGGGCGGACCGCAGCCGGTGCGCCAGGGCCGTGTGCCTGCGCCCGGAGGAGGCGTTGCGGACCGCCTGGGCCAGGGCGCGCCGGGAGCCGACGAGGACGACCAGCTTCTTCGCCCTGGTGACGGCGGTGTACAGCAGGTTGCGCTGGAGCATCATCCAGGCGCTGGTGGTGACGGGGACGACCACGGCGGGGTACTCGCTGCCCTGGGACCGGTGCACGGTGATGGCGTAGGCGTGGGCGAGCTCGTCGAGTTCGGCGAAGTCGTAGGCGATCTCCTCGTCCTCGTCGGTGCGCACCAGGATCTCCTGGGCGACGGAGTCGATGCCCGCGACCACGCCGAGGGTTCCGTTGAACACCCCGTTCGCGCCCTTCTCGTAGTTGTTGCGGATCTGGGTGACCTTGTCGCCGACGCGGAAGACGCGGCCGCCGAAGCGGCGTTCCGGGATGTGCTCGCCCGAGGGGGTCACGGCGGCCTGGAGCGCCGTGTTGAGGTTGGCGGCCCCGGCCGGGCCGCCCTTCATGGGGGTGAGGACCTGCACGTCCCGGCGCGGGTCGAGGCCGAACCGGCGCGGGATGCGGCGGGCGACCACGTCCACGGTCATCTCCGCGGCGTCCTCGGACTCCTCGCAGGGGAAGAGGAAGAAGTCGGCCATGCCCTGGAAATGCGGCGGTTCGCCGCCGTTGATCCGGTGGGCGTTGGTGACCACGCCGGAGTGCTGGGCCTGGCGGAAGACGTGGGTCAGGCGCACGCTCGGAACGGGCGAGTCCTCGTCGAGCAGGTCGCGCAGCACCTGGCCCGCGCCGACGGAGGGCAGCTGGTCCACGTCCCCGACGAACAGGAGGTGTGCTCCGGGCGGGACCGCCTTGACCAGCTTGTTGGCCAGGAGCACGTCCAGCATGGAGGCCTCGTCCACCACCAGCAGGTCGCAGTCGAGCGGGTTGTCGCGGTCGTAGGCGGCCTCGCCGCCCGGCCGGAGTTCGAGGAGCCGGTGCACGGTGGAGGCCTCGATCCCGGTCATCTCGGTGAGGCGCTTGGCGGCGCGTCCGGTGGGCGCGGCCATGATGACCTTGGCGTGCTTGGCCGTGGCCAGGGTGACGACGGAGGCGACGGTGAAGGACTTGCCGCAGCCGGGGCCGCCGGTGAGCACGCACACCTTCTCGGAGAGCGCCAGGCGCACGGCCTCGCGCTGGGCGTCGGCGAGCTCGGCGCGGGTGCGGGAGCGCAGCCAGTCCAGGGCCACGTCCCAGTCCACCCCGGCGAACGCGGGCATGCGGTCCTCCGGGTGGGAGAGCAGGGTGCGCAGCCCGGAGGTGAGGCCGACCTCGGCGCGGTGCATGGGCACCAGGTAGACCGCGCGCACGGGCTCGTCCCCGGGCCCGGGGACGGTCTCCCGGACCACGCCCTCGGTGGCCACGAGCTCGGCGACGCACTCGATCACCAGCCCGGCCTCCACCTGGAGGATCTTCACGGCCGCGGAGATGAGCTTCTCCTCGGGCAGGTAGCAGTGCCCGTCCCCGGTGGACTCCGAGAGGGTGAACTGGATCCCGGCCATCACCCGCTGCGGGCTGTCGTGCGGGATGCCGACCGCCTGGGCGATGGTGTCGGCGGTCTTGAAGCCGATCCCCCACACGTCGGTGGCCAGGCGGTAGGGCTCCTTCTGCACGATGTCGATGGAGGCGTCGCCGTACTTCTTGTAGATGCGCACGGCCAGGGAGGTGGTGACCTCGACCCCCTGGAGGAAGACCATCACCTCCTTGATGGCCTTCTGCTCCTCCCAGGCGTCCGCGATGAGCCTGGTGCGCTTGGGGCCCAGGCCAGGGACCTCGATGAGCCGTTCGGGGTGCTCCTCGATGACCTCCAGGGCGTCGGTGCCGAAGTGGCCGACGATCCGCTCGGCCATCTTCGGGCCGATGCCCTTGATCAGCCCGGAGCCGAGGTAGCGGCGGATGCCCTGGACCGTGGCGGGCAGGACGGTCGTGTAGTCGTCCACGTGGAACTGGCGGCCGTACTGGGGGTGGGAGCCCCAGCGGCCGCGCATGCGCAGAGCCTCACCGGGCTGGACGCCCAGGAGGGAGCCGACCACGGTGAGCAGGTCGCCGCCGCGACCGGTGTCGACGCGGGCGACGGTGTACCCGGTCTCCTCGTTGGCGTAGGTGATCCGCTCCAGGACGCCCTGGACAACGGCTGGTGGGGCGGTCTTGTCGGGCACGCGGTCGTCCTCTCCGGGTCACGTACGTTCCGGCGCCTCCGCGGCCGCCCCGTCGATCCGCGGCGCGTCCTCGCCCAGGACCGCGAGCACGCGGTCGCGGTCGGCCCGGCGCAGGCTCCGGGCCACCAGGACGTAGGAGTGCCTGAGCATCTCCAGGACCTCGTCCTCGGGCACCGTGCCGTCCAGGAGCACGGAGTTCCAGTGCTTCTTGTTCATGTGGTATCCGGGCGTGACGGCGGGGAACTGGTCCCGCAGCTCCAGGGCCAGGTCGGGATCGCACTTGAGGTTGGCCGTGGCCGGGCCGCTCCCGTCGCCTCCCCCGGTGAGCAGGGCGAACATCTTCTGTCCGGCCACCTTGTATACCAGGGCGCCCGGGCCGAAGGGCTCGCTCTCCCCGGCCTCGGGAAACCACAGGGCGGCGTCGATGAACTGTTCGGGGGTCATGGCGGGGCTCCCTTCCTCCGCCTCCGACAGTGCCAGAGACCGCCGACGTTCGGGAGTGCCCGCCCCGCCCCTGTGGAGGGCCCCGCCCGCGGGGCGCTCGGTGCGGGCCGTCCGCCGGGGCGGCGATCCGCGGGGCGACCTCCCGGGCCCGCACGAGGGAGTCGGGCGTCCCGCCGCTCCGCCCGTGCACGGCACCGGCCCCGGCTTCGATTCGGGATCAGGACCCTCCGTGCGGTGGCAGCGCCCCCGTTCGCCGTTGATCTTGTACCTATAGCGGGTTTGGGCGCCCACACTCGCTATAGGTACAAGATCAACGCAGGTCAGGACCCTCGCTCCACATCAGCAACGTTTCCGGCCCGTCCAAAGCCGGCACCTACTGGCGGACGCCCTTGCGGCGCAACCTCCCGCCGCGCGGGGATCCGCGACCATGCGTGCCCTCCGGCCACCGTGCCGGAGGCGGATAGGATCCGGCGCAGCAGCGTTCCCTGTGTCACCAGCGAAACGGGAGCCCCCATGAAGGCGCGCGGCGTACGCAGACTCGACCCCCTGGAGCCGGGCGACCCCCGTGAGGTCGGCGGGCACCGGGTGCGGGGACGGGTCGGCTCCGGCGGTATGGGCACGGTCTACGCCGCCGACTCCCCCGGCGTACACGGCTACCTGGCGGTCAAGGTCGTCCACGCCGAGCAGGCGGCCGACCGGCGCTTCCGGGAGCGGTTCGCGCACGAGGCCCGCCTGCTGTCCCGGGTGAACAGCCCCTCGGTGGCGCGCTTCGTGCGCGCCGACGTGGAGGCGGACCCGCCGTGGATGATCACCGAGTACGTGCCGGGCCCCACTCTGCGCCGCCACGTGGAACGGCACGGCCGCCTGCGCGGGGGGATGCTGCTGGGGCTGGCCGTGGGCATCGCGGAGGCGCTGCGGGCCATCCACGCCGCCGGGGTGGTCCACCGCGACCTCAAGCCCGGCAACGTGGTGCTCTCCGGCGGGGGTCCCAAGCTGCTGGACTTCGGCATCGCGCACCCGGTGGAGGATCCCGACCCCACCAAGTGGATCCGGCTGCGCAGGATGCGCCGGGCCTACCGCGACCTCAGGCTGCCGTCGCCGGAGTCGCTGCCCGACGCGCGGGTCGCCGAACAGGTCGACAAGCTGGGCACGCCGGGGTGGATCAGCCCCGAGCAGTACCGGCGCGAGCCCACGACGCAGAGGGCCGACGTGTTCCTGTGGGGGGCCACGGTGGCCTTCGCCGCCGCCGCGCACGACCCGTTCGGGCGGGCCGGGGTCAAGGAGATGGCCCGGCGCGTGATGTTCGAGGAACCGGACCTGGACCACCTGCCGCCCGGCCTGGAGCGGCTGGTGGTGGCCGCGATGGCCAAGGAGCCCGGTGACCGGCCCGACACCGCGGAACTGCTGCGCGCCGCCCTGGCCCTGGAGGGCCCGGAGGGCGGGGTGCGCGCGGCGGAGGCCGGCGGCTCCGCGGCGGCGTCGGGCGCGGCGGCCGTGCGGGGGCTGCTGGAGCGCCGGTGGACGGAGGTCGCGGTGCGCCCGCCGCTGCCCCCGCGCGAGGGGCGCGGGCTGTTGGGCCGCGCGCTCGGCCCCGGGAGGGACTGAGGACGGCCGCCGCTCAGAGCAGCCCGTAGTGGGCGCGGGCCTCGCGGGAGAACATGTGGGCCACCATCGTGGCGGCGAAGCCCAGCGGGACGACCGCGAGGAGGTCCCCGGCGTACAGGTTCCACAGCAGGAGCGCGCCCGCGGCGGACTGGAAGAGCACGACGCCCCAGAACACGCCGACCGTGCGGTGGCGGATCCTGGCGGCCAGGAGCGTGGACAGCGCCCCGTACACACCGGTGATCGCCGCCATGGCGACCATCATGGCGCGCACCGCACCGACGTCGGCGAAGAACTCGGCGCTTTGCCCGGAGGCGGCGTCGGCCTGCTGCCGCATGGCCTCGGCCATGGTCTCGGAGGGCACGCTCAGCCCCATGAGGAAGAGGGCCGACAGCGCGAGCCCGCAGGCGCCGCCCACGAACATCAGGACGCGGACGAGCGCCACCTTCCTGGGTAGGGGCGCGTCGGGGCGCAGCGCGTCGAAGTGGGCACCGAAGTCGGGCATCCCCCGCGGCGGTACGCCGTCTCCGTCCCGTGTCCCGTCGGGGTCGTACGGGTCCTGGCCAGAGGAAAACACGGACGTCCTCCGAGGGGTGTCGAACCGGCTTGTCCCCTCCATCGTAGAGGGCGCGGAGCGGGGGACGCGGAAACCGGACGGGAAACCCTCCCGTCACGGCGGGCGGCGGGCCCCGCGTGCGCCCCACCCGGAGCGGCCGAGGGGCCGCCGAGCCGCTCAGCGCGATACGGACGGGCCAGAAAGCCGTATTGGTGCCTCAGATTCTGCAAATCGTAACCCCGAGGCACGTGAACCCTTGTCCGTCCGCCTCTAGGGTGAACCACTCCGACCCCCGCCCGCCCCGGCGGAACCTCCGTTCGTCCCCCGACGACGTTCATCCTCCGAAGGAGCCCCGGAAAGATGTCCAGACTCGTGCGCGCCTCGGCCGCACTGGTGCTGACGAGTGCCCTGGTGGTCCCGTTCGCACCCACAGCGAGCGCGTCCGTCCCCGCGAACCCCGCGGACGGCGCCGACTTCACCCTGACGATCCTGCACGCCAACGACCCCGAGTCCCAGCTGCTGCCCGCCCCCGAGCAGAACGGCTTCGGCGGCGCCGACCGCTTCACCGCGCTGCTCGACCGGCTGCGCGACGACGAGAGCAGCGGTATCGGCGCGGGGGTCGACGAGGCCGCCGAGCGCGGTGTCGTGACCGTCAACTCCGGCGACATGTACCTTCCGGGCCCGGAGTTGGCCGCCTCCCGCGAGGACGGCGCGCCCTTCTACGACGCCGTCGCCGCCGACCACGCGGAGTACGACGCGATCTCCATGGGCAACCACGAGTTCGACTTCGGCCCGGACGTGTACGCGGACTTCCTCGAACAGCTGGACGGGGACACCACGGTGGTCGCCGCCAACGTGGACGTGTCCGCCGAGCCCCGCCTGGCCGCGCTGGAGGGGAAGGGCCGGATCGCGCCCAGCACCGTGGTGGAGGCCTCCGGGCACGAGGTCGGCGTCGTCGGCGCGCTGTACCCGCCGCTGGCCACCATCACCAGCCCGCGCGACGTGGTGGTGGACGACGTCGTCCAGCCGGTCCAGGACGAGGTCGACCGGCTGACCGAGGCGGGCGTGGACAAGGTCATCCTGATCTCGCACCTGCAGAACATCGCCTACGAGGAGAGGGTCGCCCAGGAGCTGACCGGCGTCGACGCCATCGTCGCGGGCGGCGGCCACGAGGTGATGGCCGACCCGGACGACGCCCTGGTGCCCGGTGACGAGGTCACCGCGCATCCGGAGACCGGCGAACCGCTGGCCTACCCCCTGATGGCCACCAACCCGGAGGGCGTCGGGGTGCCGATCGTCACCGCCGGGTCGAACTACAAGTACGTGGGCCGCCTGGTCCTGAACTTCGACGGCGACGAGGTGTCGGTCTCCGACCGCTCCGGTCCGGTCCGGGTCTCCGGCGTCGAGGAGGACGCGGTCGAACCCCACCCCGAGGTGGCTGCGCAGGTGACCGGGCCGGTCTCCGAGTACGTGGCCGGGCTGGCCGAGGCCGAGGTGGCCCTGAGCGAGGTCGACCTGAACGGCGTCCGGGACCCAGGCGTGCGCACCCAGGAGACCAACCTGGGCGACCTGGTGGCGGACGCACTGCTGGACACCGGTGTCCGCAACGCCGACGAGTACGGGGTCCCCGCACCGCGGATCGGCATCCAGAACGGCGGCGGCATCCGCAACTCCTCGGTGATCCCGGCGGGGCCGCTGACCTCGCTGGACACCTACTCGATCGCCCCGTTCGCCAACCAGGTGGCGGTGGTCCCGGACATCCCGCGCTCGCAGGTCAAGGAGCTGCTGGAGCAGGGCGTGGCCGCCGCGCCCGCGGCCAGCGGCGCGTTCATGCAGGTCGCCGGGGTCAACTTCGCCTACGACCCCGAGCGCACCGCGCAGGTGGTCGACGAGGGGGGCCGTGTCCTCACCCCCGGCGAGCGGGTCCGCAACGTGGTCCTGCACGACGGCACGGTGCTCGTCGAGGACGGCGAGGTCGTGGAGGGCGACCCGATCACGATCGTGACCAACGACTTCTCCGCCCGGGGCGGCGACATGTACCCGTTCCGCGGCGCGGACTTCACCGTGGTGGGCGCGACCTACCAGGGCGCCCTGGAGGACCTGCTCACCGGGACGCTGGAGGGGGAGGTCACCGAGGCCGCCTACCCCGAGGGCGGTTCCGGCCGCATCGTGGTGGGCGAGCAGGCCACCGTGCCGGACGGCGACGGCGGCGGGAAGCCCACCGACCCGCCGAGCGGCGACCCCGCGGACCCGGCCGACCCGCCGACCCCGGGCCCGACGGACCCGCCGACCGCGGACCCGACCGATCCGGGAGACGGCTCCGGCAAGCCCGGTAGGCCCGGCGGGGACGCCGGCGGCTCCCTGCCGACGACCGGTGGCGCGCTGTTCGGGCTGGTCGCCGCCGCCGCGGTGGCCGTCGGCGCGGGCGGTACCGCGCTCTACCTGGGCCGCAGGCGCAGGGCTGCCTCCGAGGGAGGGGCCGCGGAACTGGACTCCTGAAGCCGCGCGGCCGAGGAGGCGGGCCCGCCCCGGGTGTCGACCCCGGGGCGGGCCCGCCTCCGTGTCCGGCGGCCGTCCGGTGCGGGGGGACCGGCTCCGGCCTCGTCAGAGGCAGCCCGCGATCTCCCGCGCGGCCTCGGCCATGTCGTCGCGCTCGCCCTGGTCCAGGCCGTTGTGCTCGAACCACACCAGCACGAAGTGGCAGGCGTCCTGGACGTCCTCCGCGGTGGTCTCCTCGCTCTCCTGCATGGCCATCGCGGTGAACATGGCGATCCCGTCGCTCGCGAAGGCGGCCACCCGCACCAGGTTGGTGTCCATCGAGGAGGTGCACTGGAAGGCGGTGTACTCCTCCCCCTCGGACGGGGTGCAGACCTCGTCGGTGATGTCCTGGCGTGCGTCGATACCGAAGTCGTCGCGCAGCCCGTCGACCAGTTCCCCGGAGGACATGAGCTCCTCCGAGGTCGGAGCCCCGGTCGGCTCCGGCTCCCCCGTGGGCCCGTCGGACGGGACGGGGGGTTCCTCGGTGGGGGACGGGGACCCGGTCGGCGGCGCCGACTCCGACGGCGCCACGCCGGGCTCCTCCGACGGCCCGGGGTCGCCGCCCGCCGCGACACGGTCGGTCAGCATCCCGCCGAGGGCGATTCCGCCGCCGAGGAAGGAGGCCCCCGCCAGTACCGCGATCACGGCGAGGACGGCCACCAGACCGGTGCCGTAGCGGCCCGGCCGGGGCGGGGGACCGAAGGGTCCCTGCGGGTCCGGAGGCCCCTGGAACCCCTGGGGCGGCCCCGGAGATCCCGGAGGAGGCCCCTGGGGCCCCTGGGGAGCCGACGGGCCCGGCGGAGGCGGGCCCTGGGGGAGCGGGCCCCGCCGCCCCTGGCCGGGATGGCCTCCCCGCGACCCCGGGGGCGGGCCCTGCGGAGGCCGCTGGGGTGGCGGCCCGAATCCGTCGCCGTGCCCGGGCGCTTCGTGGGAGTTCACGTACGGTCTCCTCGCTGTCTGGGGTGCCGGACCAGGCGGTGCGCGTCGGCGGTGGCCCGCCGGCGGGCCACGGGCGCCCCTCGCGTTTCGGCGCCTGTTCCACGCCGCTTTATTGCCTGTTTGTTACGAATCCTGCCACTTTCCCGAACACGATGGCCATGCGGGGGAGACATGGACCCGAGCGGTACGGCATCTGGAGCACACGCACCACAGGCTTCCCAGTTTCACCATGCAAGTACAAAGAAAGGGTACAAGGTGGCCAATTGGACGATTTGCCCGATATGTGATTAGCGTATTTTCGGCCAACCTTGGCACATCCGGCGCGCATAATAGGGAAATGCACGACCCCGGACCTACGATCGGCACCATGACCTGCGTTTTGCTGGCCGAAGACGATGTCTCGATCTCCGAGCCTCTCGCGCGCGCACTCCGACGCGAGGGCTACACGGTGGACGTGACCGTCAACGGCATTGAGACACTCGACCGTGCCCGTGCGGGAGACATCGACCTCATGGTCCTGGATCTCGGGCTGCCCGAAATGGATGGACTCGAGGTGGCGCGTCGGCTCCGGACCGAGGGTCACGGAACGCCGATCCTCATCCTGACCGCGCGCGCCGACGAGGTCGACACCGTCGTCGGCCTCGACGCGGGTGCCGACGACTACGTCACCAAGCCCTTCCGGCTGGCCGAGCTGCTGGCCCGTGTCCGCGCCCTGCTGCGCCGGGGCGGCGCCGAGGTGCCCGTCGTGCACGGCGTGCGCATCGACAACGACTCCCGCCGCGCCTGGCTGGGCGAACGCGAGCTGCAGCTCACCACCAAGGAGTTCGACCTGCTGCGCGTGCTCGTCCGCGACGCGGGCAAGGTGGTCACCCGCGAGCAGATCATGCGCGAGGTCTGGGACACCAACTGGTGGGGTTCCACCAAGACCCTGGACATGCACATCTCCTGGCTGCGCCGCAAGCTGGGCGATGACGCCAACCAGCCGTCGTACATCACGACCGTTCGGGGTGTGGGCTTCCGGTTCGAACGAGACTGACACGGCCCCGGGTCCGAGGCGCCCCGCGCCGGTCGGCCGCCTCCGGGTCGGACGGACATGAGGTGACATGCGCAGGCGGATGGTTTTCTCCACCCTGGTGGTGACCGTCATCGCCGTCATGCTGCTCGGGCTGCCCCTGGGCGCGCTCACGTACAAGCTGGTGTACGACGAGAGCACCCGCCAGCTCCAGGGCGAGGCGGAGTTGATCGGTGCCGAGAGCGACACCATGCTGGAGGCCCACGGTGAGCTCAACCTGGCGGAGTTCGACCGGGACCACCCGAACCGCTTCATCCGGATCACCCCGGCCGACGCGTCCACCGCGGTGACCGCGGGCGACCCCGCCCTCGACCCCGAGGCCCCCGACTCCCCGAGCATGCTGAAGGCCACGGCGACCACCGGCCGGGGCACACTCGTCGAGGTGTGGATGAACGCCGAGGGCGTGCAGCAGAGCGTGGTCCGCGCCTGGCTGGGGATCGCCTCCCTGTCCCTGCTGGCCATCGGCGTCGCCGTGGGGCTGTCGATGTTCCAGGCCCGCAGGCTCACACTGCCCCTGATCGACCTGGCGGTCACCGCCGAGCGGCTGGGATCGGGGGTGACCACGCCGTGGGGCCACCGCTACGGGATCCCGGAGGCCGACCGGGTGGCGGAGGTCCTGGACCGCAGCGCCGAGCGCATCGCCGGGCTGATCGCCACCGAGCGCCACTTCGCCACCGACGCCTCGCACCAGCTGCGCACACCGCTGACCGCGCTGATGATGCGCCTGGAGGAGATCATCGCCGAGTCCGGCAACCCCGACGTGGTCCGCGAGGAGGGCGAGGCCGCCCTGGCCCAGACCGAGCGCCTGGTGGAGACCGTGGAGAGCCTGCTGGGGCGGGCCCGCAAGAGCCAGAACCCCGAGGTGGAGGCGGTGGAGGTCGACCCCGTCCTCAACCACATCCAGGCCGAGTGGCAGCCGGTCTTCCACGCCGAGCAGCGCAGGCTGCTGGTCACCGGGGTGTCGGGGCTGACGGCCATGACCGTCCCCAGCGACCTGGCGCAGATCATCGCGACCCTGGTGGAGAACGCCTACAAACACGGCGCGGGCACGGTGACCATCCGCCGCCTCGACACCGACCAGTCCGTGCGCATCGAGGTGAGCGACGAGGGCGAGGGGGTTCCCGAGCACCTGGCGGGCCGGATCTTCGAACGCGAGGTCAGCGGTACCGGCGGCACCGGCCTGGGGCTGGCACTGGCCCGGCACATCGCCGAGTCCGAGGGCGCGCGGATCGAGCTGGTGCAGACCAGGCCGACCACCTTCGCGCTGTTCCTGCCCGCCGGGGCGGGCGGCCTGTCGAAGATGACCGGCCCGGTCTGAACTCCCGGGACGGGACTCAGGCGCCCGCCCCGGCGGTGGACTGCTGCGCCTGGTCGGGAGCCTTGCCCCGCACCACCAGGTCGCTCCACAGCGAACGCACCCGGCCCAGGCCGTAGGCCTTGGTGACCTCCCCGCGCGCCCGTTCCGCCTCGGCGGCGAAGCGCCCCTCGCTCACGGTCGCGTGGATGGACTCGGCCATCGCCACCGCGTCGTCGTGGATCCAGTGCGGGTCGTAGATGGTGTCCGCGCCCGGCCACGGCAGCAGCGCGGGCACGCCGCCCGAGGCGGCGCACTCCGCCGGAGCCAGGTGGAACGACTCGTCGTCGCTGGTGGAGAGCATGAACCCCACCCGCCGCAGCCAGGTGGCCACGTCCGGCCCGAAGGGGTCGAACACCACCCCGGAGGCGAGGAGGTCGTCACGCTGGATCCTCCGGTACACGCGCTCGAAGTAGGCGCGCTCCTCCGGGCGGTTCCAGATCCACCAGTACTCCCACGGCTGCTTGGTCTTCACCGCCAGCGTGTACCGCGGGTCCATGCGCCGCAGCTCCGCCAGCACGTCCAGTCCCCGGTCCAGGCGCTTGCGCGACGGGGCGATCCCGACCATGCCCATCGAGTACTCCACACCGGAGAGCTTGGGCCGGTCCAACTGCTCGTCGTCCACCCAGTTGGGCACCACGACCACCTTGTCGGCGGGCCACCCGGTCAGCTCCCGGGTCAGGTCGGCGTAGTGGGGGCTCACGCACACCACGGCGTCCACCTTGTCGATGTCGAGCTTGCGCGGCCACTCCGCGTACAGCTCGAAGCGGTGCAGCCGCACGATCAGCCGCTGGTCGGGCCGCTTCCACTTGGCGTAGAACAGGGCGTTGGGCCCGCACCACTCGCAGATCACCACGTCCGCCCAGCCCGCCAGCTCGCGGGACCGGTACTGGTCGTGGGTGCTCAGCCCCTCCCACTCGTCCATGCGCACCTCCAGCCCGGGCAGCGAGTCCAGGTACTCGGCCAGCCGGGTGAAGAACTTCATGTCGTGCCCCGCCACGACCACCTTGAGCGGCCGGTCCGGGTCGGCGCCCGCCGGCGCCGGGGGCAGGGCCTCGGTGAGGTAGCCGCGCAGCCGCTCGGCGGCCCGCTCCAGGGTGTGGTCGGCCGCGGCGTCGCGGCAGCGCGCGGCGGCGTCCGCGTAGACCGCGCGGTCGTTGTGGGCGCGGGCCACCACCTCGGCGACCGAGGCGACGTCCGCGCCGGCGAACAGCGGGTAGTCGGCGCCCAGCATCGTCTCGTGCATGGGAGTGCGGTTGAGCACCACCGGCAGTCCGAGCGCGCCCAGTTCCAGCACCTTGGTGGACAGCTCCAGGCTGGCGTCCATGGACGGGTCGCGCCAGGACAGCCCGAAGCCGCACTCGGCGGCCTGGCGAAGCGCCTCGGCACGCGGCATCCCGCCGCGCCAGTCCACGTCCGGGGTGTCCTCCAGGGCCCTGCGCATGCGCTTGGCCCAGTCGGCGGGCTCCGCGTGGATCTTGTCACCGATCATCACGAGTTCGGAGTCCACCCCGCGCCGCGCCAGCTCGGCGGGCAGCTCGGTCATCTCCAGGGTGTTCCACCGCGGCGCGAACTTGCCCGTGTAGGCCAGGCGGGCCCGCGCGTGTACCTCCCCGTCCGCGCGCACGTCCTCGGGGACGACCACCACGGGCGGGAACAGGACCGACCGGCCGCAGGCGGCGGGCACCGACGACTCCAGGAAGGCGCGCAGCTCCTCGGTCTGGCAGAGCAGGAACCGGGAGGCCAGCGCGATCTCGGTGAGCTCGGCGGTGGCGGTCGCCGACAGTTCCCCCACGCTGTGCGGGAAGTCGGTCAGGTAGGTCCACAGGCGTCCCGCCAGCGCCTCCTCCTGCGCGGCCAGGCCGGCCAGGCGGCGGCCGCGCACGACCACCAGGTCGAAGGCCCTGCGCTCGTGGTGCCTGGTCATCAGGGTCACGGCCTGCTCCGGGGTGAGCCCCCGCGGCCCCAGGTCCGGCAGCGCCTTGTCCTCGTGGGGATTCAGCAGCCGGACCCCGGGCACCCTGGTGAGGGGCTCGGTGAGCCGGTCGGTGCGCACGGGCGCCTTCAGCAGCAGGGTGACCTCGCATCCGGCGGCGGCCAGGGCCTGCGCCATCGACTGCGCCCAGATCGCGGAACCGTCGATGATGTTGAGGTCCACGTCCCCGTACAGGAGTGCGCGCGGAGGCGGTGTACTCACGTTCTTCCCTTCGGATGCTTTCTCGTTGCCCGTGCGGGGCGGTCGGGGCGGTCGGTGGTCAACCGACCGCACCGGTCGGGGCGTCCGTGGTGTTGTACACGGCGTCCTCGGCGTCGGGGTCGGTGCCCGTACCGTGGTCGGGCCCCAGGGCCAGGAGCCGGGTGCCGCGGCGGTTCCACTCCGCGGGATCCCAGCCGCGCCGCAGCAGTCCGGTACGGGCCAGCTCCGGGACGACCGCGCTGACGAAGACGTACTGCTGCCCGCCGGTGCTCGGGCGGTCGAAGAACCCGCGTGCCCCGCCTTCCTGCGGCCGGCCGCCCGTGTCGCCGCCCTCCTCTCCGGCGCCGAGGTCCACGGCGCCGACCGCGTCGGCGTCCGAGCACTCGACCGCGCACACCAGGTCGGCGAGCCGCCTGCGTCCCACCGGTGCGGTCCACAGGTGCGCCCAGGGCGCGGTGGCCCGCTCGGCCAGGACCGCCCACCTCTCCGGGCCGAGGCCGCCGACCCGCACGTCGGGCGTGCTCCGGGTCAGCTCCTCGGGTGTGTCCGGGGTGCTGAAGCGCGCGGTGCGCACGGTGACGCCCTCAGCCCGCAGCCGTCGGATCCCGGGCAGGCGCGAGGCCGTGCTGGGCACGATCACCTCGGTGGGCCTCAGGGCCGCGGCCAGCAGGTCGTCGGCGAGCAGTTCGGCGTCGCTCTCCCCCGCCGGGTCGGCGAGGACGGCCACGGAACGGCCCCGCAGCGGCAGTTCCGCCCCCGGGGTTCCGGGAGGGAAGTCCAGGCCGTCCAGGATCTCGGCGAGGCGGACCGGCGTGGCCTCCCGCAGGAAGACCTGCCGGAGCATGCCCCGCTGTTCGGAGGGCGTGGGCTCCTCGGCGCGCAGGCGCGGCACCGTGACCGCCAGCCCCTCCGCGGCGGGGTCGGCCGGGTCCGGGACCGCCGCGTGGGCGACCACGCGGGTACCGCACGCCCAGGCGCGGCGGCGCAGGCGCGTGTCCTCGCTCGGGAACGCGGGGACGACGGCGACGTTGGCGGCGCGCAGCGCGTCGGCCAGACCGGAGGAGTCGGCGTCCACCACGCCCGCGTCCAGTTCGGTGAGGACCTCCGGGACGGGTTCGTCGCGGTGGCCGCGCACGAACACCGCCTTGGGCCCGGGCGTCAGGTGGGCGGCCACCGGGTTGAACAGGTGCAGGGGGACGCCGGCGTCCCCCTTGTGGACCCGGTCGAAGCCCAGTTCGCGCAGGGCGGGCGGGGCGGGGGCGTCGTCGATCAGGACGGTGGGGATGCCCCTCGCGGCGGCGGACTCCAGCACCCAGTGCAGGGCGCGGGTGCGGTCCACGACCGCGGGATCGCCCACGTGCGCCCACGGTGAGCCCGGTGCTGCGGCCGAGGCGGAGACCAGGACCAGGTCCACGTCCACGCCGTCCATGACGATCTGGGCGTCGTGCGGCCGCAGGGACACCGGGTGCACGTACGGGTCGATCGCCTCGGCGATGGCGGGGCCGACTACGGTGGCGGCCACGAGCAGGTTCTCGCCGCCGCCCGGCACACCCGTGAGGAGGCGGGCCTCCTGGCGGTCCGCGTCGAAGGAGCGGACCGGCTCGACGCCGCGGCGGCGCTCGGTGTGCCGGGTGGTTCCGCTGCGCCGCCAGAGGCGGTAGAGGTCACGTGGGAGTTTGACCAGGGACCGACCGGGCTTCTTCGCGGCGGCCGTGAGCGCGCGCCCCACCTGGAGCGAGGTGGAGCCCTCCACGGCCGCCAGCCGCGCGCGTGCCTCCTGGAGCTGGGCCTCGCGCTCGGCCAGCGCCTGACGGAGCTGTTCGGTCTGGCTCTGTTCACGCCGTTTCACGGTCTGCCACCTTGTGTTCTGGTCGGATCGGCGAAACCACTGCGTCGGTCGGCCGTGGTGGGGCCGGCGTCGCGGGGCGGTACCCCCGGCGCGTGCCCGGCCGGGTGCGGATGCCCTTGGCGAGGCGTGTCGCGGGTCCGGCCGGGCGTCGTGGCGGAGAGGGCTGAAGGACGTTTGCCATGGTGGGTTACCTGGACCGCTGTGGGGGGATCGGGACGGTGCCGCGGCCGCCCGGCGGGGCCGGGGCGGGAACGGCGCGTTCCCGGGTCCCCTCCCGGGCGTGTCTGGGTTCGGGTACGGGGTTGCGGTTCTCGTGTGTCATCGGGGTTCACCTGGACCACTGGGTGAGGACGGAGGCGATGCGCTCCCCGGCGCGCCCGTCCCACAGGGGCGGGGTGTCGTCGCCGATCCGCTCGGGTGTCTGCCCGTGCAGGACCTTGGTGACGGCCTGGAGGAGGTCGGCCTCCGTGACGAGCTGGTTGGTGCCGTGGGTGATGGTGACGGGGCGTTCGGTGTTGGGGCGCAGGGTCAGGCAGGGGACCCCGAGGATGGTGGTCTCCTCCTGTACGCCGCCGGAGTCGGTGACCACGGCGGCGGCGCCGCGTGTGAGGGCGACGAAGTCGAGGTAGCCGAGGGGTTCGAGGAGCCGCACGCGCGGGTGGTCGCCGAGGCCGACCCGGTCGAAGGCGGCCCTGCCGCGCGGGTGCACGGGCATGACCACGTCGGCGATCTCGGCGATCTCGTGCAGGCGCTCGGTGAGGCGGGCGACGTTGTCGGGGTCGTCCACGTTCGCGGGCCGGTGCAGGGTGGCGGCGACGTAGCGCTCGGGCAGGTCGAGGCGGGCGCGCAGGGCCTCGGCGTCGAAGCGGTCGAGGTTGCCCAGCAGGGTGTCGATCATGGGGTTGCCGACCAGGTGGACGCGGTCGGGCGCGACGCCCTCGGCGGCCAGGTGGCCCACGGCCTCCGGGCTGGTGGCGAAGCACAGATCGCTGAGCTGGTCGGTGACCCGGCGGTTGATCTCCTCGGGCATGGTGTCGTCGAAGGAGCGCAGGCCCGCCTCGACGTGGGCCACGGGGATCTGCAGCTTGGCGGCCACCAGGGCTGCGGCGACGGTGGAGTTGACGTCGCCGTAGACGACCACCATGCCGGGCCGGCGCGCGACGAACTCCTTCTCCAGGCCCACCATGAGGGCGGCGGTCTGGGCGGCGTGGGAGCCCGATCCCACACCGAGGTCGACGTCGGGGGTGGGTAGGTTCAGGTCGCGGAAGAACACGGCGGACATGCGGTCGTCGTAGTGCTGACCGGTGTGCACGACCGACTGGTGGGCGCCGCGCCCGCGCAGGGCGGAGACGACGGGCGCGGCCTTGACGAAGTTGGGGCGCGCGCCGACGACGTGCACGATCCCTGTGTCCTGGCTCCCCAGGGGGGCGCTCGTTGCCACGACTCTCACGTTTCCTTCTGTTGGGGTGATGTTCCCGCCGTGACCGGCGAGGCTGGTGTGGTCCGGCGACGTTCTTTGCCCGAGCCGTCCCGTCCGTGTCGCCGTGGTGTCACCACATGGTCACGTCGGCGTGGTTGTGTGACTGACCGTGCATGACACCCAAGCTTCCGAATCCCAGGTTCCGCGTCCCCGTACCCGCTGGCCGCGGGCGGTGACGTTCATCCTGTCGTTGGCCTGGCAACACCTGCGGTCCGATCCGGCCCGGCTGCCGCTGCTGGCGCTGCGGCTGGCGCCCGGCCCGCCGCGGCGTGCGGCCCGCGCCCTGGCCACCCGTGCGGGTGGCCGGGCCCGCGCCTACGCCCTGTGGGACCAGGGCCGACGCGACGACGCCCGCGAGGCGGTGCTCGCCGCGGCGAGCGGCGCCCCTCCCCGCCGTGTGGGCCGCCTGGTGGCGGCCTGTCTGGCGGCGGGAGACGCGGACACCGCCCGCGAGCTGGTCGAACGACTCCCGGAGGGTGCCCTCCGGGAGGCCGCGGAGTACCGGACGGCCCTGGCCACGGGACGCGCTGTTCCCGCGTCCCCGTCCACGTCGCCTGACCGTCACGGGATCACGTTAACCCGCGATGCCCGAACGCGGCCCGACGACACGGTGAACGCTCGGCGACCGGAGGTTCCCTCCGGTGAACGCTGGCGTGTGGCCGGTGATCCGTCCTCACCCGGGTCGGGGCTGCGGGTGCTGCACCTGGTGACCAACGCGCTGCCGCACACCAACGCCGGATACACCCAGCGCACCCACCGGATCGCGGTCGCCCAGCGCGAGGCCGGGATGGACGTGCACGTGGCCACGCGAGCGGGGTATCCGCTCACCAAGGGGGTGCCCGATCCGCGCACGCTGGTGCGGCTGGACGGCGTCTCCTACCACCGGCTGATCCCGTGGACGGCGCCGGCCGACTCCGCCCGCGAACTGGAGGCGGGGGTGCGGTTGGCGTCGGCGCTGGTGGAGACGGTGCGACCGCACGTGCTGCACGCCGCGAGCAACCACCACAACGCCCGCCTGGCGCTGGAGCTGGGCCGCAGGTTCGGCCTGCCGGTGGTGTACGAGGTCCGGGGCTTCCTGGAGGAGTCGTGGCTGTCCCGTGACCCCTCGCGCAGCGTGGACGACGCCTTCTACCGGGCCGAGCGCGCGAGCGAGACCGAGTGCATGCTGTCCGCCGACCTGGTGGTGACGCTGGGCGAGGCGATGCGCGCCGACATCGAGGCGCGGGGGGTGGCACGCGAGCGCCTGCTGGTGGTCCCCAACGCGGTGGACGCCTCCTTCCTCGAACCGCTGCCGCCGGGCGAGGGGGTGCGCCGGGAGCTGGGGATCGGCGCGGAGGAGTTCGTGGTGGGCACCACCACCAGCTGCTTCGGCTACGAGGGCCTGGACGTGCTGCTGGAGGCGGTGGCCCTGATGCGCGAGCGCGGGGAGTCGGCGCACGCCCTGGTGGTGGGGGACGGCCCGGAGCTGCCCGCGCTGCGCGCCCGGGCGGCCTCCCTGGGACTGGAGGGTGCCGCGCACTTCCCCGGCCGGGTCCCCGCCGACCGGGTACGCGCCCACCACGCCGCGCTGGACGTGTTCGCCGTGCCGCGGCGGGACGAGAGGGTGTGCCGTCTGGTCACCCCGCTCAAGCCCGTGGAGGCCATGGCGGGCGGACTCCCCGTGGTTGCCAGTGATCTTCCTGCTTTGCGAGAGATCGTGGAACCGGGAGTGACAGGAGAGTTAATTCCTGCGGGCGAATCGGCATGCCTAGCCGATGTCCTGACAAAACTCGCTTACAGTCGTGAAAAGCGGGCTTCCTACGGCCGTGCAGGTCGCAGCCTCGTCGGCGCGGACCGCACCTGGACCGAGGCCGCATACCGCTACAACCAGGCGTATCGGGTTCTCATTCGGAAAATGACCGAACCAGGCCAGAACCCGTAATCGGGGACAACGCCTACCTACACTCAGACGTCCGACGCACTGAGCAATGGCACTCCCCGCTATTTACGCCCGTTCACGAAATGAATGCGAGTGTGACCACGAAGTGGATGCCGCAGCCTCCAACCCAGCACCTGTTTCCGAGCAGTCCGCCGGCGCGGTCAGCGATCTCGTCGTCCTCGGTCTCGGCTACGTCGGCCTGCCGCTGGCGGCCGAGGCCGTGTCCGCGGGACTGAAGGTCACCGGCCTCGATGTGAGCAGCAACGTCGTCGACGGGCTCAACAACGCGGTGTCGCACGTGGACGACCTCTCCTCTGAGGACGTCCGCCAGATGCTGGACCGCGGTTTCACCGCGACCACCGACCCCGCGTGCCTGTCCACCACGCGCACCATCGTGATCTGCGTCCCCACGCCGCTCTCACCCGAGGGCGGCCCGGACCTGGGCGCGGTCACCTCGGCGGCCACCGCGATCGCCGCGCAACTGCAACCGGGCACCCTGGTCATCCTGGAGTCCACCACCTACCCCGGCACCACCGAGGAGGTGGTCCGCCCGCTGCTGGAGAAGTCCGGCCTGGTCGCGGGCGCCGACTTCCACCTGGCGTTCTCGCCCGAGCGCATCGATCCCGGCAACCCGACCTTCGGCGTGGCCAACACGCCCAAGGTGGTCGGCGGGCTCACCCCCGAGTGCGGTGAGGCCGCGGCGGTCTTCTACGCGGCCTTCGTGAACACGGTGGTGCGGGCGCGCGGCACCCGCGAGGCCGAGATGGCCAAGCTGCTGGAGAACACCTACCGGCACGTCAACATCGCGCTGGTGAACGAGATGGCCGTCTTCTGCCAGGAGCTGGGCATCGACCTGTGGGACTCCATCGCGGCGGCCGCCACCAAGCCGTTCGGCTTCCAGGCCTTCTATCCGGGTCCGGGCGTGGGCGGGCACTGCATCCCCATCGACCCGAACTACCTGTCGTACAAGGTCAAGACCCTGGGGTACCCGTTCCGGTTCGTGGAGCTGGCCCAGGAGATCAACGGCCGGATGCCGTCCTACGTCATCCAGCGGGCCCAGGAGCTGCTCAACGACGCGGGTCTGGCTCTGTCGCGGTCCAAGGTGCTGCTGCTGGGAGTGACCTACAAGGCCGACATCGCCGACCAGCGCGAGTCCCCGGCGCGGCCGGTGGCGCGCAAGCTGGCCGCCAAGGGCGCCACCCTGACCTACCACGACCCGCACGTGGAGACGTGGGAGGTCGACGGGGTGGACGTGCCCCGGTCCACCGACCTGGACCAGGCGCTGGCCGACGCCGACCTGACCATCCTGCTCACCGACCACAGCGAGTACCGGCCCAAGCGGTTGGAGGAGTACGCGCGGCTGCTCCTGGACACGCGGGGCGTGCTGCGCCGCCCCGACCCCGAGGCCGACACCTCGCCGGCGATCCCGGCCCAGGTACGCCGGCACACCACGCGCGAGGGGCTGCAGGTCCTGTGACCTGACCGGGTCCACCCGCCACGAGGGGCACGCCGATCCGGACACCCGCGGTGTCCACCGGCGTGCCTTTTCGTGTTCACCCTTCCCTGACCGAAGGTTCACCCGCTGCACTCCGACCGGCCACCGGGCTTTCCTCGGCACGTCTTCCCCGCTGAATACCGTGTCGGAAGGCCCCTACGGCTCTTCCGAAGTGGATGATCGTCATAGGTCGCCACAAACTGCCCATACGGTGACACAGGTAGGTGAACTCGATGCACGCGCTTGTGGCCACGGTTGTGCACCATCCTGAGGACGCCCGGATCCTGCACCGCCAGATCCGGGCCCTGCTGGACGCTGGACACACGGTGACCTACGTGGCGCCGTTCCGCGAGTGCGGGGTGACCCCGTGGAAGGAACTGCACTCGGTGGACGTGCCGCGCGCCTCCGGTCGCGAGCGCCTGTCCTCCCTGCGCGCCGCACGGGCGGTGCTCGCCGAACAGGCCCCCGGGGCCGACCTGCTGCTCTTCCACGACCCCGAGCTCCTGCTGGCCCTGCCGCCCAGGCGCCCGGTGACGGTGTGGGACGTGCACGAGGACACGGCCGCCGCCCTGCTCACCAAGGCGTGGGTGCCCAGGCCGCTGCGGCGCCCGCTGGGCATGGTGGTGCGCTCCTTCGAGCGGCGCGCCGAGCGCCGGATGCGGCTGCTGCTGGCCGAGGAGGGCTACCGCTCCCGCTTCCGCTGCGACCACCCGGTGGTGCCCAACACCACCGAGGTGCCCGAGGCGCCGGCACGCGAGCCCGGGGACGACCGGGTGGTCTACCTGGGCCAGGTATCGGAGGCGCGCGGCGCGCACGAGCTGGTGGAACTGGGCCGCATGCTGCGCCCGCAGGGGGTGCGCCTGGAGGTGATCGGCGGCGCCGACGTCGGCGTGCGGCCGCTGCTGCGCCGGGCCCAGCAGGAGGACGTCCTGCACTGGTACGGGTTCGTGCCCAACGACCGGGCCCTGCGGATCTGCGCGGGTGCCACGGCGGGGCTGAGCCTGCTGCACGACACCCCGAACTACCGGCACTCGATGCCGACCAAGGTCGTGGAGTACATGGCGCACGGCCTTCCGGTGGTGACCACGCCCAACCCGATGGCGCAGGAACTGGTGACCGGTCGCCCGGAGGGCCCCGCGGGCCTGGTGGTGCCGTTCGACGACGTGCCCGCGGCGGCGGAGGCGGTGCTGCGGCTGCGCCGTGACGGTGAGCTGCGCCGGAGCCTGGCGCGCACCGGGCACCAGATCACGCGGACGTCCTTCCACTGGCCGGTCCAGGCACGCTTGTTCGTCAAGCGGCTGGAGGCGTGGGTGGACGAGGCCGCCGACCCGGTCCCCGTCGTCCCGCGTCAGAGGGGGCGCCAGCGCCAGGGCGCGCCCGTCGGTGATTGAACCCACATCTTAGGTTCCAGGAAATATCTTCCTCCGCAACAAGTGTTGACGCCCGTGCCGGGCCGGCCCGGCACCACCGCAGCACGAGCACGACCGAGGAAGAACATGACTGACACGCTGGTTCTGGACAAGGCGGCACAGGACCTCCTGTTCCGCGACGCCCGCACCGCCAACGGCTTCACCGACGAGCCGGTGACCGACGAGCAGGTGCGCGCCATCCACGACCTGGTCAAGTACGGGCCCACCGCCATGAACAACCAGCCCCTGCGTGTCACCGTGGTGCGCTCCCGCCAGGCCCGCGAGCGCCTCGTGCCGCACATGGCGGGCAACAACGCCCAGAAGACCCTGACGGCGCCGCTGACGCTGATCCTGTCCTCGGACTCCGACTTCCACGAGCACTTCCCGAAGACCTTCCCGATCGCGCCCACCGTGCGGGACGACTTCGCCGGGATGCCCGTCGAGGCCCGCCGGGAGGCGGCCGACCAGAACGCGCTCCTGCAGATCGCCTACCTGATCGTGGGCGTGCGCGCCGCCGGGCTGGCCGCCGGGCCGATGAGCGGCTTCGACGCCGAGGGCGTCCGCCGGGAGTTCTTCGGCGAGGACTCCCCGCTGCGGCCGCTCGTGGTCATGAACGTGGGCCGGCCGGGCCCGGACGCGTGGTTCGACCGCCTGCCGCGCCTGGAGCACGACGAGGTCTTCACCGAGATCTGATCCACCGGACCCGGACCTCCGGGAATCCGGCCCGCCGGGGGCCGGGCACCGCCGGGTGCCCGGCCCCCGGCGCGTCCACCCCCCGAGAGCCCCTCCCCCAAGATCCCCGGACCTCACCCGGCCGGGTTCGGCGCCTCCCCGGCGAGGAGGACCAGCAGGCACACGTCGTCGTCGCAGTCCTGCTGCTTGACCATGGAGTCCAGCAGGGCGTCCGCCGCGCCCTCGGGGCCGCTCTCCCAGTAGGGCGGACCGCCGAAGCCCTCCAGCAGCCGGGCGATCCCGTCGTCGATGGACTCCCCGCGCCGCTCCACGAGTCCGTCGGTGTACAGCAGCAGGGCCGCGCCCGGCGGCAGTTCGATGGTGTGGTCGGTGTAGCTCTGCTCCACGGGCAGGCCCAGCATTCCGCCGGACGGGAGCTCCACCGCCCTGGCCCTGCCCTCGCCGTCCCGCCACAGCGGCGGCGGGTGGCCCGCGCCGGCCATCACCATCTCCGGGTCGCCCGGGCGGAAGCGCACGATGACGGCGGTCGCGAACAGGTCGGGCTCGAGGTGGCCCAGGACCCGGTCCAGGCGTTCCATCAGCGCGGCCGGGCTCCGCTCCTCCAGGGCGTACGCGCGCAGGGCCGTCCGCAGCTGGCCCATCGTCACCGCCGCGTGGATGCCGTGCCCGGTGACGTCTCCCACCACGCCGATGAACTCGCCGTCCCCCAGGGGGAAGACGTCGTACCAGTCGCCGCCCACGTTCATCCCCCGCGTGGCCGGAAGGTAGCGGGCGGTCAGCTCCATTCCCGGGGTGCGGGGGATGTCGGTGAGCATCGCGCGCTGCAGGGCGGCGGCCGTGTCGCGCTCGCGCTCGAAGCGGCGCGCGTTGTCCAGCGACACCGCGACCCTGTGGGAGAACTCGACCAGCACGACCTCGTCGTCGGAGTCCACCGCGGCCTCGCGCCGCAGCAGCATCACGCCGAGGAGGTCGGTGCCCGTGAGCAGCGGCAGGGCCAGGTGCCCCCTCTCCGCCAGGGCGTCCGCCGACCGCTTCCGGGCCGCGGCCCGGAGCACCGCCTCCGGCGGATCGTCCTCGTCGGCGTCGGAGGAGCACAGCCGTCCGTCCTCCCCGAGGAGCCACACCTGGACCGAGTCCGCGTACCGCGGCACGAGGAGGTCCCGGAGGCGGGAGAAGATCTCCGACTGGTTCAGGGACGTCATCAGCCTGGCGCTGGCCGTGGAGAGGAACGTCAGCCTGTTGCGCGAGGCCTCCGCCTCGTCCCTGGCCGACCGCTCGGCCGCCAGGAGCCTCCTCTGCTCGTCGCTCGCCTCGGCGAGCTCGGCGTGCAGCGCGAGCACTCCCAGGTTGGTCTCCTCCAGCTCGTGCTGGTGCCACTCCAGGTCACGTGCGCGCTCGCCCGACACCGCGGCCACCGCACCGGCCCGGCCGGAGGTGCGCAGGAGCTCCGCCGAGAGCAGCTCGGGGTCCGGGCTCAGCGCCCCGGCCCCCTCCCCCGCCTCCGTCAGGGGCTCGGAGAGACCGAGTGTGGAGGACCAGAGGTTCGCGCCGGAGCCGTCGCGGACCGTGGCCCGCAGGGCGAGCCCGTCCTCGGCCAGCTCCACCACCAGCGCGGCCTCCCCCGCCTCCTCGACCTCCCGCAGCACGCGTGAGGAGGCGCTGTCGAGGAACTCCAGCTCCGCCTCGTCGGAGACGCACGCCGGATCGAGCACGCGTGCCATGGCCACCCGTGCCAGCGCCACGTCGACCATGCCGTGGCAGGAGAGGTCGAGCAAAGGTTCCCTCATCGTCCCTCCCCGTCGGGTCGTACGGTGTGCGTGACCACCGCGATGCTGGTGTCGTCCCGCACCAGGCGGGCGGCGCTGCCGGAGTCCCGGAACACCGCTCCGGCGACGACCGCCGCGTCGCGGTCGCGCAGGCGTTCGATGCCCTCGGGCGCCCACCGTCCGGGCAGTCCGTCACTGTGTAACACGAGCATGTCCCCCGGCGCCCACTCGTACCGGACCGGCTGCGGCGTGCGCAGGCTGAAGGCCCCCACGATCCCGGGCCGGGAGATCAGCGTCTCCCAGCGCCCGCCGCGGTACAGGCGGGCTCCGACGTTGCCGACGCCGCAGAAGGTGAGGCGGCGCCTGGGCTCGTCGATCTCGGCGAGCGCGACGGCCGCGCCCCTCGTGCGGCGCAGCGCCTCGTGCAGCCCCCTCAACAGCACCTCGGGGGCCTCTCCCCCGCTGTGCAGGACGAAGCGCGCCGCCAGGTTCGAGGCCTCCGCGGCGGCGTCTCCGTGGCCGAGCCCGTCCGCCAGCATGACCGTGCGGCGGCCCGCGCCGCTGCGGAAGGCCAGGGCGTCCCCGGAGCGCTTGTGGCCGCTCAGCGGCACGTGCACCCCGCCGGTCGCGGCCCGGGCGTCGAAGTGGGAGCGGTCCTCGCTCCGGGCGAACCGGGCCACGGCGACCGTGCCCCTCCCGGGCCTGCTCTGGAGCTCGAAGAAGTCGGCCGCCCGCGCGCAGGCCCCCAGCCCGGTGCCCAGGGAGTCCGCGGTGGAGAAGCCGTCCTCCATGGCCCGGGGCACGTCGGGGATGCCCGGGCCGTGGTCCAGCGCGAGCATCTGCAGCGCACGGGCCCTCCCCCAGGGCTCATGGGCCGCCTCGGCCACGAAGCGGCCTCCTCCGGCGTACCTGCACATGTTGGTCGCCAGCTCGGATGCGGTGAGGACGGCGGCGGACGTCCTGGCCTCGTCGAGGCCGAGACTGCGCGCCGCCTCGCCCGCGATCCGGGCCGCCTCGGGCACACGCGTGGCGTCGCGGACCTCAGCCTCCCAGACCCTGGTCATCGGACACCGTGCCCCACGGAGTACGGATCGGCCCAGGAGGTGACCGTGACCCTCGTCCCTCCGTCGGGACCGCTCTCGATCTCGAACTCCTGCACCAGGCGTTTGGAGCCGCTCAGCCCCATGCCCAGCCCGCCCGCGGTGGAGTAGCCGTCGCTCAGCGCGAGGTCCACGTCCGGGATGCCCGGTCCGGAGTCGACGAAGCTCACGGACAGCCCCGCGCCCGCCTGGCCGTGGACGACGCGTATCTCCGCGGCTCCCCCGCCCCCGTGCAGGAGCGTGTTGCGGGCGAGCTCACTGGCCGCGGTCACCAGCTTGGTCTGCTGGACCAGGCCGAAACCGGTCCGCTGCGCCAGGGCGCGCACCTGCTGACGGACCACCGTCAGGTCCGTGTCCTTGCGGATGGGTACACGTATCGACTCCTGGGCAGCATGGTTCACGACGTGCCCCGTCCCGGCCGGTCCGTCTGTTCGATGGTGACCCCGAAACTGGCCGCCGCCTCGGTGACCGTGCGAGCCGTGTCCATGCCGGGCAGGCTCAGGCCCAGCTCGACCAGGGTGATGGCCACCGCCGGGCGCATGCCGACCAGTACCGTCCTGGCCGCGAGGAGGCGCGAGGACGCCGCGACCTCGGCGAGGACACGAGCGAGGAAGGAGTCGACCATGTCGAGCGCGCTGATGTCGATGATGAGCCCGCGCGAACCGGTGTTCGCCACCGCGGCCGTGACGTCCTTCTGGAGGGAGACGGCCGCGTCGTCGGGGAGCTCGCCCTGGATACTGACGAGCAGCAGCCCCCCGAGGTCGAGGACGGGGATGGTGGAAGAGCTGGTCAAGTACCTGTCCAATCGGCTCTCAGGGGTTTCCTCGGGTGGGCAGATCCCTGCCTTCCCGGCGTTCCAGGGCCCACTCCAGCGCGTCGGCGAGGCTGGCGCGGGTGGTGACCGGCCCCAGGTCGAGCCCGAGCTGGACGATGGTCTGGGCGATGGCGGGGCGGATGCCGGAGATCACGCACTCGGCGCCCATGAGCCGTGCCGAGGCGACGGTCTTCATGAGGTGGTGCGCGACGAGCGAGTCCACCGTCGACACCCCGGTGATGTCGAGGATGACGATGGTGGCCTTGTGTTCGACGATGGCCTCCAGGAGGTTCTCCATCACCACCTGGCTGCGCGCGCTGTCGAGCATGCCGATGAGTGGCACCGCGACGAGGCGGTCCCAGAGCTTGATCACCGGGGTCGCCATCTCCAGCAGCTGCTGCCGCTGTCGGAGGACGATCTCCTGGTTCTCCTGGAGCATGGTGTCGACGACCATGACCCGCAGGGTCGCGAACAGCGTGACGAGCTGGACCCGGGCCTCACCCGCCTCCTCGGGGGCGTCCGCCGCCAACAGCTCCAGCGCGGCCTCGCGCAGGGCGCCGACCTCGCGGTCCACCTGGGCCGTGGACAGGCCTGACCGTGCGCGCGAGGCGGTCATCGCGATGAGCTGTTCCCGGATGGGCTGGAAGCCGGGGGCCTCCAGGTCGTCGACGCGTCCGCTCTCGGCGACGGCCGAGAGGGAGTCGACGACCGCGTGGCAGGCCTCGACGGCCTCGTCCCGCGTGACCGTGAACACGGCCTGGAAGAAGGGAAGGTCCGCCCACCGCTGGGCGATCTGCTCGCCGCGGCGCCTGAGAAGGTCCGCCACGGTCTTCGCACCCGCCCTCGCACGGCCGGTTGCTCCGTCAGTCATACGTCTCCCGTGGTCGCTCGGTGTCACCGGAACAGTGCACCGCACACGTTGCTTGCCGCCTGACAACTATGTACCAGACGAACGGCGGTGGTCGGCCGGGGCTCCGGGAAAGCCCGGAGCCCCGGTGGGGAGCGGCGGCGGGTGGGGGATCGTCCCCACCCGCCTACTCCCGGGTCTGCCTCCCCCTCCAGTCGAGGCAGACCACGAGTGCGTCGTCGGTCGCTTCCTGCCCGCCCTGGTACGTGGACAGGTGCCGCAGGACCTCCTGGGGAACGGAGACGGCGGGCAGCAGCCTGGTGGCCAGGACGGCCCGGGACAGCGCCCTGTCGCCGAAGGCCTCCTTCGCACCGCCCCGGGCGTCGAACACCCCGTCGCTGACGAAGACCAGCCGGTCCCCGGGTTCGACGCGGAAGCTCTGCGCGGTGTACACCGTGTCCTCGGCCATTCCCAGGGGGAGCTGCGCCTCGAAGGGGGCCTGGTTCACCTGGTCGCCCCGCAGGACGTAGAGGCGGGGCGAGCCGGCGTCGACCACCTCCACCTCGCCCGTGTCGAGGTCGAAGCCGAGGGAGAGGACTTCCAGGTAGCGCTCGCCCCGGTGCTGAGCGTAGACGGCCTTGTCGGCGAGGGCGACCTGGTCGGCGATCGGCAGTCCTCCGCGGCGCGCGTTGCGCAGGGCGTTGACCGCGAGGCTGGACAGAAGCGAGGCCTCGATGCCCGCCCCCATGCCGTTGGTGATGCTGAGATTGAGCCGGTCCGGGTCCGCGGACCAGTCGAAGTTGTCGCCGCGTACCGCGTAGGCGGGTTCGAGCTGGGCGCCGAGACTGTACTCGGGGCATTCGTAGGCGCGTCCGGGAAGCAGGTCCCACTGGATCTCGGCGGCCAGGGTGAGGCGGTCCCTGCGGCGGACCGTCCGGTAGATGTCGGTGTCGCGCTCGGCCACGAGGATCTCGTGCCCGAGGGCGTTGGCGACGTGCGCCAGGTCGTCGAGCATCTCCTCGGGGGCGTCGTCCGCCTTCAGCCCGACGGTGAGGACGCCCAAACGGTCACCGCGCGCGCTCACCGGGAGGTGGACCGCCGTGACGGCGGATTCGGGGTCCTCCTCCAGGAAGCCCTCCTGGGCGCCGAAGACCCTTCCCACGACACTGTTGAACACGGAGAGCTCCTCGGCGCACACCACGGGCCGCTCGGAGACATGGCACAGTACCTTGAGCCCATAGTCGGCGAGGAAGAGTTCGGCGGACACCGCCCCGTAGTTCTCCGCGAGCGCCCCGCGCAGAACCGCCAGCAGCTCGTGGGATGCGGCACCGCGCAGAGCCCGCGCTACGGCCTCGGATCTGTTCACTGTGTCGACCTGCGTTTTCTGTGCCGGATGGGGAATGCCCGCCCACCGGCACGGGTACGGTCGGCGGGCATGGAACAGGGTGTTCCGTTATGGTCGTAGACATACCCGATTACCGATCACGGTCGGGTACGACTCACAGACTGATTTGTGAGAGTGGAAAGTGAGTCCTGAATCGCAGGAGCAGACGGCCGAGGCGGCCCGTGCCGCCTCCGCCCTCACCGAACTGATGGAAGTGCTCTGGGGGCGTGGGCGTGAGGTAGCTTCCTCCCCGGTCTCTCCCTCGCAACTCAAGGTCCTCTTCGTCCTGGAGGAAGAGGACGGCGTCAACCTGCGAACCGTGACCGATCGCCTGGGATCCACCCCTCCATCCGTGAGCAGGTTGTGCGACCGCCTCCAGGCGGTCGGCTTCGTCAGTCGGACGGCGAGTCCGAACAGCCGGCGGGAGCTGAGGCTCTGGCTGAGCGAGAGCGGCCGGTCCTTCCTGCGCGACCTCAGGGCCCGCAGGGAGGCGGAGCTCCACGAGGTCATCGCCCGCATGCCCCCGCGAAAGCGGGCGATGCTGCTGGAAGGACTCACGTCCTTCAGCGAGGCGGCGAGCCGCTCCGGCGCGCACTCCGGCGACTCCGAACGGCCGAACTTCCGTACGGCCTGAGGTCGCCGGTACACGAACCGGAAGGGCGACCCGGCAGCACCCGCGAACGGAAGACTCCGCGTCCCTGCGCCGCCCGGGGTCGTGACCGCCTCTGAGGCGGGCGCCCCCCAGGGGCAAACAATGCCGACAAGAACAACTATTGTCAAGCGGCAACAATTAGCCGCGACGGAACGATACCCTGGCCGCACGCGTGAAGGAGGGGCCGGACACCGCTCCCGGGTGTCCGGCCCCTCCTTCACGTGCGCCGCGGGTACGGGGCCGCGCGCCCGGTCAGATGATCGGAGGGCGTCCGGCGCGGGCCATCCGCCAGGCGGTCGACCAGCTGATCGGGGTGCGCGGACCGGCGTTCTCACGCCAGCCCTCGCGAAAGCCCGCGAACCAGGAGCGCAGGGCGGTCCGGTTCCGCTCGCGCAACACGGTCAGCCCCATCCAGGTCACCAGGTAGACCAGGGCGAGGAGCCAGGGCAGGTTGCGCCGGGCCAGCCACACCCGGTTGCGGGCGTTGAGCCGGTAGAAGTTCTCGTGCCGGGTCGGCGCCACCGCGGGGTGGTACATCACCGCTTCGGCGTCGTACTCGATTCCGTATCCCGCGTCCATGATCCGCCAGGCGAGGTCGGTCTCCTCGTGGGCGTAGAAGAAGTCGCCGGGCAGGCCGCCCCCCGCCTCGAAGGCGGTACGGCGGATCGCGCACGCCCCGCCCAGGAACGTGGTCACCGCGCTCGACCTGCGCGGGTCCCCCACACGCAGGCGCGGCACGTGGCGGCGCTGGTCGGGACCGCCGTCGGGGTCGGCGATCCGGAAGGACAGGGCGCCCAGCGACGGGTCGGCGGCGAAGCGCTCGCGCACGTGGCGGGCCAGGTCGGTGGAGCGGTACCAGCCGTCGTCGTCCAGGAACAGGATGATGTCGCCCTTGGTCGCGCGCACCCCGTGGTTGCGTCCCTCGGGGATGCCCACGTTCTCCGGCAGGCGCACCCGCGTGACGCCCTCGGGCAGCTCCGGCAGGTCCGCGCCGTTGCCGACCACGACGACCTCGACGTCCACGTCCTCCTGCTCGAACACGCTGGTGATCGCACGGCGCAGTTCGGCGGGACGGTTGCCCATCGTGAGCAGGACGCAGGACAGGGTGGGCGCGGACACCTGGGGGCGGCTCCGTTCGGCTCGGGGTGCTCGGGAGTGCTCGTCGCCGGGCACTCGGAAAGAGACCTCGGCGTCGGGGTTTCCGGAGCCAGACGAGGACGGAGTCACGGGTGTGGCCATGCTTGCGACCGTTCAGTGGACGACATGTTGCTGGAAGGTTGACACATGCCAACGCTCGCAGGAACAGACTAACGAAAGGATAAAGGAAAGGTAGACGGGGCTGTGAACAGGGTAACCTGCACAGCCCCGTACATGGCGTCATCGTCACTGGCGCGTTGCCCGTGTCCCCGGCGAACTACTCGAGGCGCCGCGAGGCGAGCACGCTCACGAAGTGCGCGAAGCTCATCAGCACCCCCACCGCGGCGCACGCCGCCACGAGGACCCGGGTGGCCGTCAGGTCGCCGAGGAGGGCGTCCACCACGGCCGCCACCACGACGACCAGGGACAGCTCCACCGCCTGGATGAGGCGGTGCACCTTGAGCGCCGAGGCCGCGCGGCGGGCCAGGCTCAGACCGGACGAGCGCGGACGCATCGCCTCGTCCGAGACCTTCTCCGGCAGGCCCGCCTTGGCGCGTGCCACCACGACGTTGTCGGTCTCGGCCTTGATCAGCGCGACACCGATCGCGGCGGCCATACCCAGGACCACCCAGCCGCCCGCCTCCCACTCGCCCTGGGCGCGCACGCCCAACCCGATCAGGAGCGCGATCTCGGACACGTAGTGGCCGATCCGGTCCAGGTAGATCCCGGCGACGCTGGTACGGCCGGTATAGCGGGCCACCTCGCCGTCGGAGCAGTCCAGCAGCAGGTACACCTGCACGAACAGCGCCGCGACGATCGCCGACCACAGGCCGCCGAAGGCGACCACCACCCCGGCCAGCACCCCGAACACCATCATCAGGTAGGTGATCGGGTTGGGGGGGACGCCGAGCCGGACGAAGAGCGTGGTCAGGTACGGGGAGAGGTCGCGCATGTAGAGGCGGCCCGCCCAGTGCTCCTCGTTCGTTCTCTCCTTGATGCCGACGGGCTGTCCGCCCGCCCGGACCTCAGCGACCGACGGCTTCGACATAGTCCTTGACGCTCCGTCCGATCTCGTCCTCGGAGAGGTTCAGGTGTTCCAGGATGGTGAACCGGCCCGGACGGGTGCCCGGCGCGTGGGCCACCGCCCGTGCGAACTCCGCCTCGTCGAGTCCGACGTCGGAGGGCACCACGGGCAGCTCGTGGCGGACCAGGCAGTCGCGGATCTCGCCCATCCGCGCCTTCGGCCAGTCCATGTGCCGCACCCGCAGGAAGGACGCGTACAGCGCACCCAGCCCGGCGAGTTCACCGTGGTTGCTGGTGCCCGGGTGGAGATGGGTGATCGCGTGCAGGATCTCGTGGCACGCGCCGCTGGCCGGACGGCTGGAGCCGGCCACCGACATGGCCATGCCCGAGAGCACCAGCCCCTCGGCGAGCACCGTGAGGAAGGCGTCGGAGTCCACCGAGTCGGGCCGGTGCAGCACGGCCTCGGCCGCGACCCTGGCGAAGGTGACGGCCATGCCGTCCACCGGCTCGCCGTTCACCCGGCCCGCCAGTTCCCAGTCCTCGATGGCGGAGATGTTGCTGACCACGTCACCGATGCCGGACCGGACCAGGTGGGAGGGGGCCGCCCGGACGTAGTCCACGTCGATGACCACGGCGATGGGCATGGTCACGCCGATGGACGGCTTGCCGCCCTCGTGCTCCAGCGAGCTGACGGGGGAGGCGATACCGTCGTGCGCCAGGTTCGTGGCCACGGCCACCATGGGGATGCCCGCCATGGTCGCGGCGAACTTGGTGACGTCGATGGTCTTGCCGCCGCCGATCCCGGCGACCGCCTCGTAGGCACCCGAGCGGAGCTTCTTGCCCAGCTCGGTGGCGGCGTCGACGGTGCCCTCGCCCACCTGGAAGACCTCGCAGTTGGGCAGGTCCAGGTCCGCGGCGATCTGCTCGCCCTGGCCGGGGCCCACGGCGACGGCGACGCGGCCCTCGGTGGCGATCCTCCGGTCGGCGAGCAGCGTCCCCAGGGAGGCGACGGCTCCCCGCCGGACGTCGATCGCCAGGGGGGAGGGGAGCATACGGGCTAGTAGCGGCACGCGATCTCCCTCGCCTTGGCCAGGTCGTCGTGGTCGTCGACCTCGACCCAGTCCACCTTGCCGATGGGCGCCACGGCGACCTTCTCCCCGCGGTTGACCAGCTCCTGGTAGCCGTCCTCGTAGTACAGCTGCGGGTCGCGCTCCCAGGTGGCCTTGAGGGCGTCGGCGAGACGGGCGTCCAGGGAGCCCTCGATGAGGGTGGCGCCGATGTACTCGCCCGCGGCGGTGGCCGGGTCCATGAGCTTGGTGATGTCGCGCAGGTGTCCCTCCTCGTCCAGGGTCACCTTCATCTCCTCTTCGGCGAGGCTTTTCACGTTGTCCACCGCGAGGAGGAGTTCCGGACCCCGTGCGGCGAGTAGCGTTTCCTCGACGCTCACAGGGTGGACCGTGTCACCGTTGACGAGGAGGACGCCCTCGGAGAAGAACTCACGCGCGGTCCACAGGGAGTAGGCGTTGTTCCACTCCTCCGCCTTGTCGTTGTAACTGAGGGTGAGCCTGACGCCGTGGCGCTCCTCCAGGGTCTCCTTGCGCGCCTCGACCGCCTCGGCGCGGTAGCCGACCACGACGACGACGTCGGTGAGCCCGGCCGCCGCCAGGTTGCGCAGTGAGATGTCCATGATGGTCGTCTCACCGTCGACGGGCACCAGGGCCTTGGGAAGGGTGTCGGTGTAGGGGCGTAGACGGCGCCCCGCGCCTGCGGCGAGAACCATTCCGAGCATGAGGGCGTGTTCCTCCTTAGGTCGGGAAGGCTCTCACGCCTCCCCGTTCGTTCCGGTGGCCGGTCGGCCTCCGTCTGCGTGGCCTGTCCTGGTGGCCGCGGAACCCGCCCGGCCGGTGCCGCCGTCACCGGGGGCGGCGTCGGCGCGCACGTCGGCCACGGGTGTCGCACTCCAGGTACGCGCGGCCTCGCGGACGAGCAGCACCGCCAGGTATCCGGCGAGTATGCCGTAGACCGGGGTGAGCGCGTGAAACGCACCCCCGACCGCCGTGACGAGCATGCGGCCGTCCCAGCCCAGAGCCGCCGTGCGCACTCCCTGCGGCCGGACCGTTCCGGCCGCGGGACGTGCCACGTCGTCGCGGTGGTGGCAGGCGACCACCATCAAGAGTACGAACACCAGGGGACCCGGTACGCCGGACGCCAGGCCCAGGACCGCCAGGTACCCGTACTCGGTGAGGCGCAGGACTGGTGGCACGAGCCGGTCGAACCGTCCGTCGTGGGGGTGGCCCGAGGCCAGTCCGGACAGTAGCAGGGCGGCGACCGGTGCGAACAGGGTAATGCCTGTCAGCCGTCCGTGCTCCGCCGCGAGGAGCGTCCCGACGATCAGGGCGCCGGTGAGCGCGGAGGGCAGGGGCGGCACGGCCCCCGGGGCGATCCTGCCGAGCAGGCGGGAGAGGCGGCTGTCGTCACGGAGGACCCGCAGGTCGGGGCGGACGGGGTCGAGCCGCTCCCCTCGGTGCTCCCGGCCTCCCGCGTTCACGGGCACGCTCCTCGGTCGGAGGGGTCGACGAGCCGGGCGGTGACCGCGACGGCACAGCCGATGACGAGAGTGACGAAGGCGACGCGTGCGTCCCACAGCGTGGCGGTGACCGCGACGGTCAGGAAGCGTGCGGGCTGGGAGAAGGAGAGGAGGCGGCGGACCGGCGCGAACGTGGCCGCCGCGGAGTCTTCGAGGCGCCCTTCGGTCCTGCTCTCCCGCTCCCCCGCGGACCGCGTCCCCGTGGCACCGGGGGCGGTGACCACGGTGGTGCCGAACAGGCGCGAGGTCAGCACGGGATCGTTGACACGGGACCCTTGGGGCGGTTGTGGCGTGAGATCACCCAGAAGGCCGCCAGTTCGCCTCTGGGCGGAGGGGGCGGACCGTCTCGGTTCCGGACCGGGCACCGGGGCCGCCGGGGCGGATCCGGCCGCCAGGAACGAGTCGCGCAGGGCCAGCGCGATGAGGGCGCCCGCCGCCCATCCCCACGCGCCGCCGACCCCGGCGGCCGCGGCGCCGAGCGCCAGCCCGAGGTGGACCGCGTACTCGCGCAGCCTCGACAGCATCGCCGCGAGCCACAGGGTGAGGGCGTCGCGGCGGTGGGCGCGCATGCGGTCGCGGACGGCGTCGCAGAACAGGACGGCGCCCAGGAACGCCGATCCCGCCAGGCCGCCGACCGTGTCGGCCCGGGAGAACCAGACCGCGGCGCCGACCGCCGCCAGGGCGCTGATCCGGGTCACCGCGGCCCGGGTGAGGTTTCCTCGCTCCAGCACCCGCGCGGCCAGCCGCGTCACCGTGCCGCCGTCGACCATGGACGTGCCCTCCCCAGTCTCTGCTGAGAGACACCGTTTCTCACGGTGTGTAGTGATTCAAACACTGACACACCCTGTGGCCGACAAGCCGCGGTGGAGGGGGTAGGCACCCTTTCGGGCGGGTGCGGAACACGAGGGCGCGCGACGCCGGAGTCCTCCGACGGTGCGCGCCACCGCTCAGGCGGTCTGGCCGCCGCCGGTTCCGTCCCGGCCCTGCTCCTTCTGCTTCCTGGCCTCCTCCGCCCGCTTCTTCCTCTCCGCGTCGCGCTTCTCGCGCTCAGCGATCTCGGCCTTGGTGTCGTCGTTGTAGGCGGCGAGCGCGGCGGCGATGTCGGTGTCCAGGGCGAGGCCGCCGTCCTTGACGTACAGGCCGCGGTTGCAGAACCGGCGCAGGTCCTTCTCGTTGTGCGACACCAGGACCATCGTGCGGTTGTTGGCCAGCATCCGGTCGATGGCCTCGTAGCACTTGCCCTTGAAGGCCTTGTCTCCGACCGCGAGCACCTCGTCGACCAGCATGATCGGGTGCTCCAGCTGGGAGATCAGCGCGAAGCCGAGCCGCACCTTCATACCGCTGGAGTAGTGGCGTACCGGGGTGTCCACGAACTTCGACTTGATCTCGGCGAAGTCGATGATCTCGTCGAAGCGCTCGTCGATCTGCTTCTCGGTCATCCCGTGCAGGGAGCCGACCAGGTACACGTTCTCGCGGCCGGTCAGGTTGTCGTTGAACCCGGCGCGCAGCTCCAGCAGCGGAGCGACCTTGCCGTGGACGTGCACCTCGCCCTCGTCGGGCAGGAGCACCCCGGCGATCAGCTTGAGCAGGGTCGACTTGCCGGTGCCGTTCTTGCCGACGATACCGACGCACTCGCCCCGGTCGATCTCGAACGTCACGTCCCGCAGCGGCCAGAACTCGTCGCCCTCGGCGTTGGGATCGCGCTTGGTGCCGTGGATGAACATCTCGCGCAGGCTGCGCTTGCGGCGGCGGTTCACCGCGAACTTGACGCCGAGCCCCTTGGCCTCGATGACCGGCCCGGCGGTGAGCCCGGCGCCGTAGGTCGTCTGCGCCATCACAACTCCTTCAGGACGGACATCTCCAGGCGGCGGAACGTCCAGTATCCGATGATCAGCATCAGGACCGAACCGACCACCGAAGACGACAACGCGAGGGTGGTCGGGGTCAGTTCCTCGAAGCCCGCGAACCACACGGCGCGGTGCATCTCGAAGATACCCAGAAGCGGGTTGAGCTGGTACAGCGTCTTGGCCCAGCCCGGAACGGCGTCGGAGGTGAGCACCAGCGCGGCCGGGAACAGGATCGCCGAACCGTAGAACAGCAGGCGCGAGACGATGCGCACCAGGCGTTCCACGTCGCGCAGCAGCACGTTGACCGCGGACAGGAACAGGGTGAGGCCGAGGCCGAACGTGAACTGCAGCACGATGGCCAGCGGCAGCCAGATCAGCACGCCCTCCCACGAGGGCCTGCCGCCGAGGAAGATCACGAAGACGATCAGCACCGGCCAGGTGAGCAGGTACTCGATGAACTTCGTGCCCACGGTGGCCGTGGGGAAGATCTCCCGGGGCACCTTCATCGTGGTGATCAGCTTGGAGTGCGTGATCATCGCGCGCGGCGCCTCGGACATGATCGCCCCGAAGGTGTTCCACGGCAGGATCCCGGCCACGAGGAACAGCAGGAAGCCGCCCTGGGCCATCGCCTCCTCCGGCATGCCCCGCTTGGCGTTGAGGATGACGCCGAAGACGAAGAAGTAGACCATCGTCAGAGCCAGTGGCTCCAACATCGTCCACGCGTACCCCAGTACGGACTGCTGGTACTTGACCTTCAGGTCGCGCCGGACCAGGAGGCCGACGACCTTCCGGTGCTCCCAGACGGCCAGCGCCCTTGACGCCACCGCCACCTCCAAGGATCGGTGTCCCGCCCGGTCCACGGTGTGCCGGACAGGCGTGCTCGTGCTCGTACTCGCCTGTGCGCACCGGCCGACATACGCGGTCCACCCCGCACGTGTACCGAGACGGGGGAGCGTGTCCGGGCGACCGGGGGATGTCACGGACCGCGCCCGGTTCCACGACCGCACTCTGGGGAGGTCTGTACCGGGCACGCCATACAGGCGTCCATAGGTTACCGCTGCGAACGACGGGTCGCGCCACCCCGCACGTCACGAATGTGTGGTTTGTCCCCTCGCTCGGTACGGCTCCGGCGGTCGCGGCCCGGTGGCCTGCGGGGACCGCGGACCGGGGCGGTCCGCTAGCCTCGGCCGGAGCGACGACGGAGAACGGGAAAAGGGTACGGGGCCGTGGACGACGGAAGAGACAGGGCCATGCGTCCGCGCGTGATCGCGGCGGTTCTGGCCGGAGGGGTCGGCGCGCGGATGGGCGCCCCCTCCCCCAAACAACTGCTGCCCCTGGCGGGGCGGCCCGTCATCGAGCACGCGATCGCCGCGTTCGAGGCGTGCCCGGACGTGGACGAGATCGTGGTGCTCATGGTGGAGGAGTACCTGGACAGGGTGGGGGACATCGTCGCCTCGGCCGGGTTCGCCAAGGTCGGCGCGGTGCTTCCGGGCGGCGCGACCCGCACCGACACCTCCCGCGCCGCCCTGGCCGCGGCCGGCCACGCCGCCGACACCGACCTGGTCCTCCTGCACGACGCCGCGCGTCCGCTCGTGAGCCCGGCCACGATCAGCGCGTGCGTGGCGGCGCTCGGAGAGGCGGGAGCGGTCGGGGTGGCGGTGCCCAGCGCCGACACCGTGGTGCGGGTGGCCCCGGGCCGGTCCGGCGGTGAGGCGGTCACGCAGGTGCCTCCGCGCGCCGAGCTGCGGAGGATGCAGACCCCGCAGGGCTTCCGGCTCGGCGTGGCCCGCCGCGCCTACGCACTCGCGGCGGCCGACCCGGACCTGGTCGCCACCGACGACTGCGGCGTGGTGCTGCGCTACCTGCCGGAGGAGGAGGTGCGGATCGTGCCGGGCGAGGAGGCCAACATCAAGGTGACGAACCCGGGCGACATCGAGGTCGCCGAGACGCTGCTGCGCCGGATGCGCGCGAGCACGGCCGCGCCGGAGGTGGACGCGTGAACCGGGTGTTCGAGGCGACCGAGGTGATCGGCCACCGCGGCGCGGGCCGCGGCGTGGTCGACGGCGTCCGGGAGAACACGGTGGAGTCCTACGCCGCCGCGGCGCGGGCCGGGGCGGACTGGGTCGAGATCGACGTGCGCCGCACCGCGGACGGGGCACTGGTGCTCCACCACGACGCCGCCCTGGACGACGGCCGGGCGGTCGTGGACGTGACCGCGCGCGAGTGCGCCGAGGCCGGCCTGGCCGGGCTCGACGAGGGGCTGGCGGCGCTCCCGGACGGGATCGGCCTGGACGTGGACGTCAAGACGGTGATGGAGGACGCGGTCGACGCTCCGTCACGGCGGACGGTGTCCCTGCTCCTGCCGTACCTGCGCCGTGAGGCGCGGCGCCGCCGGGTGTTCGTCTGCTCCTTCGACCCCGGTGTCCTGCTGAGCGTCCGGGAGGGGGCTCCCGGGGTGCCGACGGCGTGGATGCCGTTCGTACGCGGTCCGCTGGACCAGGCGGTGGCGGGCGCCGCCGCGATGGGGTGCCCGGTCGTGGCGATCGACGCGCGCTCGTTCGGGCTGACCGGGGACGCGCCCCGTCCGGGCCGCCGCTCGGTGGGGTACACCGTGGACCTGGCGCACCGGGCCGGGATCGAGGTGCTGTCGTGGTGTCCGGACCCGGTGGACACGGCCCGGTTCGCCGAGGCGGGGATGGACGCCGTCGTGGTGGACGACGTGCCCGGGGCCGTGTCCGCCCTCAAGGCGCCCGGCGGCGCCGGGGGCCCCTGAGCGCCTCGCGCCTCCTGCGGGCGCCTCAGATCCGGTCGAGGAGCTCGGCCTTCTTGGCGGAGAACTCCTCGTCGGTGAGCAGGCCCTTGGCGTGCAGCGCGCCCAGGCCCTCGATCTGCCGGAAGACCCACTCGGTGTCGGCGCCCCCGCCCGCCCCGCCCGAGGCGGCTGCCGGCACCGGGCGGTCCCCCGCCGGCCCCTCCGCCGCCGGGGGCTCGGCGCGCCCGTCCCCCGCGCCACCGATCCGGCCGACGGCCCTGGCCCTGTCCAGCCACCAGCGCGGATCCCCGAGCCTGGTGATCGCGCTCCCGCCCTCCGGGCCGCCGGAGCCCCGTTCCGCGTCGGCCCACTTGTGGGCGGTGATGGTGGCGGCCATCAGCAGGGTGTCGTGGGACTCGTCCCCCTCCCGGGCGAGGAGGACGTGGAGATCGTGCTTGGGCTTGGCGGGGCCCTCTCCGCCGCCGGCTCCGGTGACCACCCTCAGGTAGCCCCGCTCCCAGCCGTCGGAGGGCGTCCACTCCGCGCCGGTGATCTCGGCGAGGGCGTACTCGCGGCGCTGCACCTTGCGCTTGCGGCCGCCGGCGTCGCTGCCCGACCAGACCAGGCGCACGCCGGAGCCGTCGAAGCTCGCGGTGCCCTCGGAGGTGCGGACGTGGAAGGGCGGCCGGGGAACCAGGCGGGTGCCCGTGTCGGGGGCCGGGGGGCCGGTGTGCTGTTCGGCGGCGAACCGGATCTGGTCGGCCAGGTACTCGGCGACCAGCTCGGTACCGGCCTCGCCGGTGAGCCGGAACGGCTGGGACCTCTCCCGGAGCATGGCGCCGACCTCCGCGTAGGGGTCCGTCCGGTCGCGCAGGCGCAACTGGAGGAGCCACCCCTTCCCACGGCCCGCCCCGGGGCGGAAGCCGACCCCGTCGATCGCGCCCACGGGGAGTTCGAGCCGACCGATCCGCTTGAGCAGGGGGTCCTTGAACCAGCGCCTGCTCTCGTACCTGATGGTGATCGACTCGCCGTCGAACACCCAGACGGCCTGGTCGCCGCGCAACTCGTCCATGGCTTCCGCTTCTCCCGTTCCCGGTCCCTCCCTTGCCTAGCAGAGGTCCCCCGCGCGTACGAGGGGCGGACCGGGACCGGAACCGGCCAGTCGTGCCGCCGGCGGCGACGGCCCTCAGGTACGGGCGGCCTGCGCGGTGCGCGAGTCCGAGCCGAGTCCGGGGGGGCTGGTGATGAACCCGGCGCCCCAGGACATGTGCATGGTGGCCAGCGCGAGCGGGATCATCGGCAGGCTCGCGGCGGGCAGACCGCGGCCGAGCGGCACCGACGCGGCCGTGACCAGGAGCAGGTAGGCCGCGGGGACCAGGAACAGCGGCCAGAGGAAGAAGCCGCCGACCAGCCCCGCGACCACCCCGGCCAGGGCCACGGGCGGGGCCAGGTAGCGCAGGTTGATCGTTCCCTTGTGCTGGCGGGCGACCACGCGGCGCCAGCGGCCGTAGTGGAAGTACTGCTTGGCGAGCAGGCGCACGTTGCGGCGGGGGCGGTAGGAGACCCGCATGCGCGGCTGGAACCAGACCGTGCCGCCGGTGGTGCGGATGCGGTGGTTCATCTCCCAGTCCTGGGCGCGCAGGAACGCCTCGTCGTAGCCGCCGACCCGCTCCAGCGCCGACCGCCGGAAGACGCCGAGGTAGACGGTGTCGACGGGACCGCCCTCGCCGCCGGTGTGGAAGCGCGCGTTGCCCACCCCCACCTTGGAGGTCATCGCGGCGGCGACGGCCTTCTCCCAGGGGGTCGTGCCCTCGGCGGCCATGATGCCGCCGACGTTGTCGGCACCGGTCTCGCGGAGCGTCTCGACGGCCACCCGCAGGTAGTCCGAGGGCATCATGGCGTGCCCGTCGATGCGGGCGACGATGTCGTGCGAGGAGGCCGCGATGGCGGCGTTGAGCCCGGAGGGCGTCCTACCGGTGGGGTTGTCGACCACCTTCACCCGGGAGTCGGCGGCGGCGATCCCGTCGGCGACCTCGCGGGTGCGGTCCGAGGAGGGGCCGACCCCGAGCACGACCTCCAGTTCGCCCGGGTACTCCTGGGCGAGGACGTGCTCCACCGCGGCGGCGAGGTGGCGCTCTTCGTTGAGTACGGGCATGACGACGGAGACAGGCGGCCAGGACACGGGCACTTCCCAGGGTCAAGACGTGTCGGAACTGCGTGGGGACCAGGGCTGCTGGTCGTACGCGCGTCAACGGTACTGCACCCGCACGGCCCGGGCGGCCCGGCGGAACCCCGCCGGGCCGGGCGGTGCTCAGCCCTGGTTCTTGACGGGCAGGCCCTCCGCGTCCTTGAACGAGCCGACGATGATCATGACCAGGTCGATGAGCGTCCAGACGCCGACACCGCCGCAGGTGACGATCATCAGGATGCCCGTACCGGTCTTGCCGGTGTAGAAGCGGTGGACCCCGATCGTGCCGAGGAAGAGGCAGAGCAGGAGGGCGACGAGCCAGTTCCTGCTGGAGACGGCCTCGGGATGGGGCTGCTGGTAACTCACTGGTGCTCCGGTGTTTCTGAAGAGATGAGGGATGCCGGTGTGCAACGGGTTACCAAACGAAGCCATTCGGGCTTTATGTCCGGTGCGTACCGAGCCAGCCTATTTTCACCGTTCAAACCACGATTTCGGTCACGTGGAGATACCGGATACGCCTCAGGATGGCGCGGCGCGCGGAACCGCTCCGCCTTCGGTCGCGTCCCATGTACAGGACGTACACGCAGAGGAAGGGACAACACGCCGGGAGTCGACATCTCGCGCTCTTGGGCGCAACGGGTGACAACCTAGAGATAAGGACACCGTTGATCGGGTGGGACGGGGACGCCGATGAGCGACGACAGCGCGGGACGGCACGAACCGGTGGAGGGGTTCCACCGCGAGCGCTCGCAGCCCCTTCCGCCCGAGCGCTCCCCCAGGTCCGGACGGGTGACCGTACCCAGCCGCGCCGCCCGTCGCCGTCGCACCGGCCTGCTGCTGATGGGCGTGTTCTCGGTACTGGTCCTGTTCGCCTCGGGAACCTCCTGGGCGCTCACCGGCTGGATGTCGGGGACTCTGAACCGGTTCGACGTGTTCGGCGGGCTCTCCGAGGGCGACCGCCCCGAGTCGACCGGCGGCCTGACCTTCCTGGTGATCGGCTCCGACAGCCGTGACGCGATGAGCGAGGAGTCCCAGGAGGAGCTGAGCGTGGGCCACGCCCCGGGCCAGCGCTCCGACAGCATGATGCTGGTGCGGCTCAACCACGAGCGCGACCGCGTCACCGTCGTGGGCATCCCCCGGGACCTGTGGGTGGAGGTCCCCGGCCAAGGCCCGGACAAGATCAACGCCGCCTACGGTCACGGCGGCCCGCAGCTGGCCGTGCGGACCGTGGAGTCGCTGACCGACGTCCGCATCGACCACTACGTCGAGGTGGACTTCCAGGGCTTCGTGGACGTGGTGGACGCGCTGGGCGGTATCGAGGTGTGCCTGCCCGAGCCGATCAGGGACCCCAAGGCCCAGTTGGACATGGCCGCGGGAACGCACCAGGTGGGCGGGACCGAGGCCCTGGCCTTCGCCCGCACCCGCGCCACCTCGCGAGGCGACCTGGACCGGATCGAGCGCCAGCAGCAGGTCCTGGCCGCGATGCTCGACAAGGCACTGAGCACCGAGACCCTCTCCGACCCGGCCAAGCTGACCGACTTCGTGGACAGCGCCCTGTCGTCGGTGACCGTGGACCAGGGGCTGGACACCCGCACGATCAACGACCTCGCCTACCAGATGCGCGACCTGAGCATGGGCTCGGTCACCTTCACCCAGGTGCCCCTCGCCGACACGGAGTACTGGACGCCGCGCGGGGACGTCGCCCTGCTGTGGGACGAGCCCGCCGCACGCGAGCTGTTCGCCGCGATCGCGGCCGACGAGCCGCTCACCGACCCCTCGCAGGAACCCGGGGAGGAGTCCGGGCCCCGGCCCGGCGACATCCGGGTCCAGGTGTTCAACGGGATCGGCGCGCCGGGCCTGGGCGCACAGCTGGACGGCGCGCTGGCCTCCGCGGGGTTCGAGGTGGCCGCCCCGGCGCAGAACTGGAGCTCCACCAACGTCTCCACGAGCCAGGTGCGCCACGGGCCGGGCGACCGGGAGGAGGCCGAGTACCTGGCCGGGATGGTCCCGGGCGCGGAGACGGTGGAGGACGGCACCCTGGACGGTGAACTGCAGATCGTGATCGGATTCAACTACACGTCGTTCGAGGCCCCGCGGACCGGGACCGAGGAGGCCTCGCCGAAGGGGGAGCCCTCCTCCGGTGAGGGTTCCACGGCCGTCTCGACCGCACGGGAGAACATCTGCGGATGATCCCGGGCAAGGAGGGTTTACCGTGCTCCATCACCTGGTCGGACTGCTCGCCGGCGTCGCCCTGGCCCCCGTGCTGTGGGTCGCCGCCGCGTGGTCGGCCGGCCTGATCCCGCGAATCGCGGAGGGTGACGTGACCGTGGCGACGGTGTTGTCGGTGGTGGTGCTGTGCCTGGTTGGGACCGTGTGCGCCTACCTCGTGGCCTCCCGGGTCTCACCGCTGGTCGCCGGGGCCGCCGGGGCCCTGCTCACGGCGCTGTGCCTGTGGCCGTCCGTGCACCCGGCGTCCATGGAACCGGCGCTGTCCTGGCTGAACGGGGACAGTTTCCTGTACCCGTCCGGCGCCGGCCTGGCCGTGGCACTGCCGCTGGGGACTCTGCTGCTGTTCTCCGCCGTGATGCCCCTCCGGTGGCGGGCCGCCCACGGCGCGGACGCGTCCCCCGGCGGCCGGGTCGTGGCCGCCACCAGCCGGGAGGAGTACCAGCGCGGGACGGATCCGTACGACCCGCCGTGGGACGGTGCGGGCGGCGACACCGTCCCGGAGGCGGTCCCCGACCCCGCTCCGCCGCCACCGGGCAGCGGCCTCGACGGCGACCCGGACAAGACGACCACGCCCTTCAGCCGGGGCGGGAGCGGAGCGGTGTGGACTCCCCTGGACGACGGGCCCGGGGAGGCCGGGGCGCCGCGGGGCCGTCGGAGCTGAACCGCGTCCCCGTGCCGGAGATCACCGACCCACCGGTAACCTGAGCGCCTGACTGTTCACGCGGCGTTCGGTCGTGCGCCACACCCGGACGCGTAGGGTGATTCCCCGCGCCCCGGATACCAGCCGCAGGCCGAATCATGTCCGTTTCCTGCCCTGGAACAGGGTGTTGACCGCCTTCAGCGGGCACAACACCACACGGGAGCGGGCGAAAGCGAGGAAGGACACCACCAGTGATCGAAGCGGACCGTATGCGCGTCTCCGTCATCGGTACCGGATACCTGGGTGCCACCACCGCGGCCTGTCTGGCCGAGATGGGGTTCGAGGTCCTTGGCCTCGACGTCGACGAGGCCAAGATCGACATGCTCCGCTCGGGCAAGGTGCCCTTCTACGAGCCGGGCCTCGACGAGCTGCTCACCGCCAAGCTCGCGACCGGGCTCCTTCGCTTCACGACGTCCTTCGCGGAGGCCGCCGAGTTCGCCGACCTGCACCTGATCTGCGTGGGCACCCCGCAGCGCGACGACTCCGGCGCCGCCGACCTGCGCTACGTGAACGCCGCTGTGGACCAGCTGGCCCCGCACCTGACCCGGCCCTCCGTGGTCGTGGGCCGCTCCACCGTCCCGGTGGGCACCGCCGCGACCCTGGCCGCCCGGCTGGCCGCGCTGGCCCCCGCCGGCGAGGAGGCCGAGCTGGGGTGGAGCCCGGAGTTCCTGCGCGAGGGCTTCGGCGTGGAGGACACGCTGCACCCGAACCGGATCGTGATCGGCACCGACTCCCCGCGGGTGGAGAAGGCCGTGCGGGCCCTGTGGCAGCAGCAGATCGACGACGGCGTCCCCTTCCTGGTGACCGACCTCCAGACCGCCGAGCTGGTCAAGGTCTCGGCCAACGCCTTCCTGGCCACGAAGATCTCCTTCATCAACGCCATGGCGGAGGTGTCGGAGGTGGCCGGCGCCGACGTCATCCAGCTGGCCGAGGCGCTCTCCTACGACGACCGCATCGGCGGCAAGTTCCTCGGGCCGGGCCTGGGCTTCGGCGGCGGCTGCCTGCCCAAGGACATCCGCGCGTTCATGGCCCGCGCCGACGAGCTGGGCGTGGAGCCCGCGCTGTCCTTCCTGCGCGAGGTGGACGCGATCAACCAGCGCCGCCGCGCGCGCACCATCGACATCGCCCGCCAGCTGATCGGCGGCAGCTTCGCCGGCCGCACGGTGACCGTGCTGGGCGCGGCGTTCAAACCCAACTCCGACGACATCCGCGACTCGCCCGCGCTGGACGTGGCCTCCACCATCGCCTCGCTGGGCGCGCAGGTGACGGTGTACGACCCGGCGGCGCTGGAGCGTGCGCGCGAGGCGCACCCGGAGCTGAACTACGCGGACTCCATGCTGGCGGCGGCGCGCGGCGCCGACGTGGTGCTGCTGCTCACCGAGTGGGCGGAGTTCCGTGATGCCAACCCCGACGAGCTGGCCGAGGTGGTGGCCCGTAAGCGCATCGTGGACGGCCGCAACGCGCTCGACCCCACGTACTGGCGCGCCTCGGGGTGGACCTACCGGGCGCTGGGCCGCCAGTAGCCCGCCGCGTCCACGGACGGCCGGACCGCGAAGGTCCGGCCGTCCGGCTTTTCCGGCGGTCTCGCGGTGTCGTCCTCCCCTCCGTGCTTCACTACTCTCCGTAGTTATCTGCGTGCGCCTGGCGCCCGGCCGGGTGCCCGAGGACGAACGGAGTCCACCCGTGAAGCTCTCCGCGACGGTCACCGCCGCACTGGTCCTGCTCCTGGCGGCCTCACCCGCCCACGCGGTGACCGCGCCGCACTCCGAGCAGCCCGGCGGCGGTGAGCAGGTGCTCGTCCCCGCCGAGGGGATGGCGGAGGCCGGGGAGGCCGCGGACGGGGAGCACGCCCCGGTGGGCGTCCTCCTGGAGTGGGGCTGCCTGGAGCAGCGGCCCGCCGAGGACTGCGCCGTGCCGCGCGGCTACGCCGACTACCTCGGCTGATCCGCGGGCGAGGGGCGTCCGCGCCCCGGACGCCGAGCCTCCGGGGCGGGCTCACCGCCTCCGGCGGGCAGCCCGCGCAGGGCGACGGCGGTCAGGAGCGCCAAGGCGGCCAGGAGGCACGCTCCGGTCAGGGCGGCGGCGTTGACCCCGGCGGTGTAGGCGGTGAAGGCCGTGTCGAGCAGGGCCGCCGGATCCTGCGCGCGCGGGGCCGCGGCCAAGGCGCCGGTGACGGTCTCGGCCGCGGCCCCGTCCGCCTCGTGCTCCATGGCGGCGCGGTAGACGGTGGCCGCGGTGGTGCCCAGGACCGCGATGCCCAGGGCCGCGCCGAACTCGGTGCTGGTCTCGGAGATCCCGGCGGCGGCCCCGGCGCGCTCGGGCGGGGCCGTGGCCAGGACCAGGGTGTTGGCCAGGGTCGCGACGATACCGATGCCGAAGGTCAGCAGGGTGTAGCCGCCGACGAACACCGCCAGGTGCGTGTCCGTGTCCACGAACCCGACGACGGCCAGGCCCGCCGCACCGGTCACCAGGCCCGCCGCCATGAGTGCTCCGGGACGGACCCGGGGCGCGGCCGGGCCGGCCAGTGCGGCGCCCAAGGCGGTACCGGCGAACGTGGGCAGCGCCCACAGTGCCGCGTGGAGCGGGCTCAGGCCGTGCACCGTCTGGAGGAACGTGAAGGTCAGCAGTCCCAGCCCGGCCGCGGCGAAGGACACGGCGGTGTTGCCGCCGACCGCGGCGGCGAACGCGGGTCGGGTGAGGAGAGAGACGTCCACCAGGGGATGTGCGGCACGGCGCTGGCGGACCACGAACAGCACCAGGAGGAACGCCCCGGACACCAGGGCGACGGCCGCCCAGGCCCCGATCCCGTGCTCGGCCACGCGTTTGGCCGCGTAGACCAGGGCGAGCACCGCGGCCAGCGAGAGGCCCGCGCCCGGCAGGTCGAAGCCGCCCGCCGCGGGGTCGCGCGACTCCGGGACCAGCAGGGGCGCGGCGATCACCAGCACGACCATGAACGGAAGGTTGACGAGGAAGGCCGAGCCCCACCAGAAGAACTCCAGGAGCACGCCGCCGAGGACGGGCCCGGCCACCGCGCCGCCGGTGAAGGCGACCGTCCACGCCCCGACCGCCATACCGCGCTGCCGGGGGTCGGCGAACATCCCGCGGACCAGGGACAGCGTGGAGGGAGCCAGGGTCGCCCCGGCCACCCCGAGCAGGGCCCGCCCCGCGATGAACAGTCCCGCCGTGGGTGCCATGGCCAGCAGCGCGGACGCGGCGCCGAAGAGAACGGCCCCGGTCAGCAGCAGCCGCCGTCGTCCGATCCGGTCGCCCAGGCCTCCCATCACGACGAGCAGCCCGGCGAGCACGAAGCCGTAGGCGTCCATCATCCACAGCCACTGCGTGGCCGTGGGCGCGAGCGCCTCGGCGATGGCCGGCGCGGCGACGAAGAGCACCGAGATGTCCATGGACACCAGCAGGGCCGGGACCAGGAGGAGGGCCAGACCGGCCCAGGTACGGGTGGTGGCGTGCTCGGCCCGCGTCCGGATCGGCGGTTTCGGTGGTGTTCGCATGGCGTTGATCGTACGTACGTCAAAATCCGGCGTCAATATGTACGTACGTTCAAATGCTAGGATCGGCGCCATGAGCCAACGTGAGGACCTGCTGGCGGGCGCCAGGACGTGCCTGGTGGAGAAGGGCTACGGCCGCACGACCGCGCGCGACATCGCCGCCGCGTCAGGAGCGCACCTGGCCTCCATCGGCTACCACTTCGGGTCCAAGGACAACCTGATGAACACCGCGGTGCTGGAGGCCGTCAGCGAATGGGGCGACGCCATCGAGGCCGCCGTCAGCGCCTCCCGAGCCGAGGACCCCCCGAACAGGCTGCGCGTCCTGCTCCACTCGCTGTTCCGGCAACTGCCCGAACAGCGCGGCCTCCTCGTCGCCAGCGTGCAGGCCTACGCCCAGGCCCAGTTCGACGAGGGCATCCGTGACGACCTCGCCCGGGGCATCCGGGAGGGCCGCCGGGAACTGGCCGCCCTCCTCCTGAACGTGGAGCCCGACCGGGTCGACCCCGCCGCCGTCGCCGGGCTGGGATCGATGGCCTACAACTTCGTCACCGGCTACGTGCTGCAGTACCTCGTCGACCCCGAGGCCCTCCCGACCGTCGACCAGGCGATCGAGGGCCTGCGCGTCCTGATCCCCGCGGCGCGGGAATGAGAGACGAGGCGCAAAGGTGAGGGGCGAAGGAGGGATCGTCCCCTCCCCGCCCCTCCCGCGGCCTCCTTCGAAGACCCAGTGTCCCGCTTGCGCGTACCCGCTAGAAACCGAACCCGGTGGGCCTGTCGCCGCTCGCGACCTCGCGGCGCAGCCGCTCGCCCTTGGCCCGGGCCTGCTCCTTGAGCTCCTCCTGGAAGCGGGCCATGCGCTCGGTCAGCCCGGGATCGCCCGCGGCCAGCATCCGCACCGCCAGCAGGCCGGCGTTGCGCGCGGCGCCCACCGCCACGGTCGCCACCGGCACACCGGCGGGCATCTGCACGATGGACAGCAGCGAGTCCATGCCGTCCAGGTACTTGAGCGGCACCGGGACGCCCACCACCGGCAGGGTCGTCACCGAGGCCAGCATGCCGGGCAGGTGGGCGGCGCCGCCCGCACCGGCGATGATGGCCTTCAGCCCGCGCCCGGCGGCCTCGGTGCCGTAGGCGACCATCTCGTGCGGCATGCGGTGCGCGGAGACCACGTCGGCCTCGAAGGGGATGCCGAACTCGCCCAGCACCTCGGCCGCCTCCCGCATCACCGGCCAGTCGGAGTCCGAGCCCATCACGATGCCCACCACGGGATCGCCCGCGGGGCTCCTGTCCCGGTCCTGCTCCCGCCCGTTGGCGTTGTCGGTCACTGGTCGTCTCCTCGCAGGTAGGTGGCGGCGTCCCGGGCGCGCTCCAGGAGGTCCCGGTGGTCCTCGCCCATCACGGTGACATGCCCGATCTTGCGGCCCGGACGCACGTCCTTGCCGTAGAAGTGCACCTTCACCTCGGGGTCCTTGGCCATCACGTGCAGGTAGCGGCGGTAGACCTCGGGGTCCTCGCCGCCCAGCAGGTTGGCCATGACGGTGTAGGGGGCGTTGGTGCGCGGCGAACCCAGCGGCAGGTTCAGCACGGCCCGCAGGTGCTGCTCGAACTGGGAGGTGCGCGCGCCCTCGATGCTCCAGTGGCCGGAGTTGTGCGGGCGCATGGCCAGTTCGTTGACGATCACGTCGTCGGCGGTCTCGAACAGCTCCACCGCCAGCACCCCGGTCACGTCCAGTGCCTGGGCGATCTCGATGGCCAGCTGCTGGGCGCGGACGGCCTTCTCCTCGGGAAGGTCCGGGGCGGGGGCGATCACCTCGTGGCAGATGCCTGCGCGCTGCACGGTCTCCACCACCGGGTACACCGCGACCTGCCCGTGCGGGGACCGGGCGACCTGCACGGCCAGCTCCCGGGAGAAGTCGACCCTCTCCTCGACCAGGAGCGGCACCTCCTCGGCGGCCGCGCGGTCCACGACCCCGCGGGCCTGCTCCGCGCCGTCCACGACCCACACGCCCTTGCCGTCGTAGCCGCCCCGGGCGGCCTTGAGGACGACCGGCCAGCCGGATCCGGTGTCCCCGTCCTCGGCGAAGCCGACCACGTGCTCCAGGGTGGTGACGGCCCGCCAGCGCGGCGAGGGGGCGCCCAGCTCGGCCATGCGCGTGCGCATGCGCAGCTTGTCCTGGGCGAAGCGCAGGGCGTCCCGGCCCGGCCGCAGCAGGCCGCCCGCCTCCTCCACCGCGCGCAGGACCGGCTCGGGCACGTGCTCGTGGTCGAAGGTGACCACGTCGTTGGCCTTGGCGAAGGCCAGGACGTCGTCGAGGCCCCGGTCGTCGCCCAGGGCGACGTCGCCGCAGACCAGCGCGGCGCTGTCGGTGGGACCGGCCGCCAGTACCGAGAAGTCCACGCCCAGTCCGATGCCCGCCTGGTGGGTCATCCTGGAGAGTTGGCCCCCTCCCACCATTCCCACGCGGGGGACGGTGCGGTTACGCTCGCTCACAGTTCCTCAACTCACATGCTGCTCGTCAACCGCGGTGACGGGACGGCCCCGCGCACGGCGGGACCTGGCCGGTTTCGGCTCGGAACCCGCGGCCGGGGTCCTTGCTCCGGTCCCCGGCTAGAGTCTAGGGCGTGCGCGCGCGGCGGGCTCAGGCCCCACCGCCCGGTCGGCACCCCAGCCGGCGGCCCCCTCCGAGGTGGGGGCCGCCCGACCATCCCAGGAGGCACAGTCCCGTGCGCGACTTCCTCGACCGCCACCCCGGACTCGCGAAGCTCGCGCGGGAGGTCGGCAGGTTCGGCTCCGTGGGCGCCGCGGCCTACGCGGTGCAGCTGGGGACGACCAACCTGCTGTGGAGCGCGGCGGGGGCGGCCCCCCTCACCGGCCAGGTGGTCGGCACGCTGTGCTCCATCGCGGTGGCCTTTGTCGGCAACCGGTTCTGGACCTTCGGCGACCGGACCCGTACCGGCTACGGCCGTGAGACGGTGCTGTTCCTGGCCATGAACGGTGTGGGCATGCTGATCCAGCTGGCCTGCCTGGGCTTCTCCGTGTACGCGCTGGGCCTCGACGGCCCGCTGGCGCGCAACATCGCGGGCAACGTGGTGGGCGTGGGGCTCGGCACGTTCTTCCGGTTCTTCTCCTACCGGACGTGGGTCTTCCCCGAACAGCCGGAGAACCCCTCACGCGAACCGGCCACGTAGCCGGGGGGCCGCGGCCGGGACCTCCGCGCTCCTGCGGCGCACCCCGCGCCGGTTCGCCAACCACACCACCACCAGCGTGTACAGCCCCACCTGGACCAGTGTCAGGAGCAGGATCAGCGGCGAACCCGCTCCCAGGGGCAGGCCGGAGCCGACCACCAGGCCCGTGCCGATCTGCTCCATGCGCCCCTCGAAGACGCACAGCGTGAACTGCACGAGGCTGTTGACCACGTGCAGGCCGACCGCGGCCTCCAGACCGCCGGTGCGCCAGGTCAGCCAGGCCGTTCCCAGCCCCATGACCGCGAGGGCCGCGGTCGTCCACACCTCGTCCGGGTGCGTGGCCAGGTACAGCGCCGCGAACAGGGTCCCGCTGGCCAGGATGGCCGGTCCCGGAGAGCGCAGCACCCGCGACACCGCCGACCCGCCGCCCCGCTCGCCGGACCGGGCGCCGATCGCGCCCACCAGCTGCATGAGCAGACCGCGCATGGTGAGCTCCTCGGCCGCCGACTGGAACGGCACCAGCAGCACGATGACCGTCATCGCCGCGGCGAACACCTCGGTTCCGCCGGTCGCCTCGCTGGGCACCAGGCCCGGGTGGAGGGCCTTGGCCAGGGGCAGGAACGCCGCGGCGCACAGGGCGACCGGGAAGACGGCCACCACCGTGCAGCGCGCCAGCCAGCCCCAGCGCAGGCGGCCCTCCACCGACAGCAGGGAGCCGATCCGGCGCCACTGCACCACGCGCACGAGGAAGAGGACGATGGGTATGAACAGCGCCGACGACAGCAGGCCGAAGGCCAGTTCGGCGATCGTGCTGATGGTGACCGACTCCGGGGCCAGGCCGCTGCCGCCGATGATCGCCACGATCGTCACGGACAGGAGGATCGCCATCCACAGAAAGAACGCCAGGACCGCGAAGACGGCCAGGGTCAGCGGCGTGGTCCACCAGCGGAAGCGGGAGGTGCGGCCGAGCCTGTGGTAGGACTCACCCTCGGGGAGTTCCGCGCAGGCGAACTCGCTGGTGCGTACCGGTCTCGGCGGCGGCCAGGCCCACACGGACGGATCCGCGCCGGCGACGGGGTGGCCCCCCGGCGGCGTCAGTCCTCCCCCGCCCGGCGGGCCCGCCCAGGTCTGCTCCTGCGTGTAGGAACCGGCGGCCCGCCCCTCGGGCCCCTCGGGCGCGGCGGGCCAGGACGAACCAGGCGGTGGCGGCACATTTCCCATCGTGCGCCGAGACTACTATCCGGGCATGTATCGCCAGCGTTAAGGCCATGCCGTTATCACCCGACCACGGTACGCACAGGCCGGTGGACGTGACCGGCGCCCGTCCCGCTCCCCGGAATGCGGCGTGCGCCGCCCTGGTTGAACAGGGTGGCCCGCCGGAGCGACACCGCAGGCCGTTGACCTCGTCCCGCTGACCTACGATTGAGTACATGTCCTCCACACCATCCACCGAGCAGGTGCACAAAGCCCTGGCCACGGTGCAAGATCCGGAGATCCACCGTCCCATCACCGACCTAGGCATGGTCAAGAGCGTCGACATCGCCGATGACGGTGTCGTGAACGTCGGCATCTACCTCACGGTGGCCGGATGTCCGATGAAGGGCCGTATCGAGAAGGACGTGACCGAAGCGGTGACCAAGGTCGCCGGGGTCACCTCCGTGCGCGTCGAACTCGACGTGATGAGCGACGAGCAGCGCAAGGAGCTGCAGAGCAAGCTGCGCGGCGGCCAGGCGGAGAAGGAGATCCCCTTCGCCAAGCCGAACTCGCTCACCAGGGTCTTCGCCGTCGCCTCCGGCAAGGGCGGCGTCGGCAAGTCGTCCGTCACCGTGAACCTGGCCGCGGCCATGGCCGCCCAGGGCCACAAGGTCGGTGTCGTCGACGCCGACATCTACGGCCACTCGGTGCCGCGCATGCTCGGCGCGACGGACTTCCCGACCAAGGTCGAGGACATGATCCTGCCGCCCACCGCGCACGGCGTGAAGGTCATCTCGGTCGGCATGTTCACCCAGGGCAACCAGCCCGTGGTCTGGCGCGGCCCGATGCTGCACCGCGCGCTGCAGCAGTTCCTGTCGGACGTGTTCTGGGGGGACCTGGACGTCCTGCTGATGGACCTGCCCCCGGGCACCGGTGACATCGCCATCTCCACCGCGCAGCTGCTCCCGAGCGCCGAGCTGCTCGTGGTGACCACCCCGCAGCAGGCCGCCGCCGAGGTCGCCGAGCGCGCGGGCGCCATCACCGCCCAGACCCACCAGCGGATCACGGGCGTGATCGAGAACATGTCGTACTACGTCCCGCCGGGCGGCGGGGAGCCGGTGCACCTGTTCGGCGAGGGCGGTGGCCGCACGGTCGCCGACGCCCTCAGCCGCACCCTGGGCATGGACATCCCGCTGCTGGGCCAGGTGCCGCTGGACACCCGCCTCCGCGAGGGCGGCGACGAGGGCAGGCCCCTGGTGCTGACCGAGCCCGAGGCCGAGGCCAGCAAGGTGATCACCTCGGTCGCCGACACGCTGGTCGGCAAGCCGCGCGGACTGGCCGGCATGCAGCTGGGCATCTCCCCGGCGGGCCGCTGACCCGTTCGCCTTCGGGCCCCGTCCCGGTCGGGCCCCGGCGAGAGGACGCGCGTGAGGCCCCCGAGCAGCCGCTCGGGGGCCTCACGCGTGTGCCGGGGCCGGGGAGCGCCCGATCAGTCCTCGTCGGAGGAGCCCAGTGTGACCGTGGCGGTGTCCCGTTCCCCGTCGCGCTCGTACTCGACCTCGACCTCGTCGCCCGGACTGAGACCGCGCAGCATCGCGAGCAGCTCCTGGCCCGAGTCCACCCGGTCCCCGTCCAGGGCGACGATCACGTCGCCGGACCGCAGGCCCGCCTCGTCGGCCGGGCCGCCCTCCTCCACCGCTCCGGAGCCCTCGGCGATGACCGCGCCCGCGATCGGGCTGTCCAGGTCGATGTCGGCCCCGATGTCGGCGTACTCGGCCTCCCCGTGCTCGATGAGCCGTTCCACGACCCGTTCGACCTCACTCGACGGGATCGCGAAGCCCAGGCCGATGTTGCCCGAGGGCTCACCCATGTAGCCCATGGTCACGATCATCGAGTTGACCCCGATGACCCGCCCCCGCAGGTCCACCAGCGGACCGCCGGAGTTGCCCGGGTTGATGGCGGCGTCGGTCTGCAGCGCGTAGAAGCGGCTGGCGTTCTCGCCCTCCCCGGAGGTGACCGGGCGGTTGACGGCGCTGATGATGCCCTGGGTGACGGTCGTGTTGAGTCCCAGGGGCGCGCCGATGGCGATCACCTCGTCCCCGACGATGACCTGCTCGGAGTCGCCGAACTCCAGCGGTTCGACGTCGATGGGGTCCGTCAGCGACAGCACCGCGAGGTCGGAACTGGGATCGGCGCCGACCACGGAGGCGTCGGAGCGGCTGCCGTCGCTGTACTCCACGACGATGCCGTCCGCCTGCAGTTCGGAGGAGACGTGGTCGTTGGTCACCACGTAGTCGCCGTCGATGACGAACCCGGATCCGCCCCCCTGCGCCCGGGGGTCGGCGCTCTGGATCGCCACCACGCTCGGGCTCACCCGCTGGGCCACGCCCGCGATGCTGTCGGGGTCGCGCCGGGGGGCCTCCGGCGGCGGCTCGTTGATGACCGGTCCCTCCTCCGGCTCCGCCTCGGCGGTCCCTGAGCCGCTGAGGAAGGTGCCCGCGACACCGCCCGCGCCACCGGCGATGAGCGCGACGACGAGCATGCCGGACAGCGCCATCCACGCCGGGATGCCGCGCCGTCGGGCCGCGGGGGGCGGCACTGCGTACTGGGCGTACTGGGCGTGCTGGGCGTGCTGGGCCTGGACCTCGGGGCCACCGGGGACCGGGGGGACACCGGGGGCCGGGGGTGCTCCCGGGGCCGGGGGGACACCGGGCCGCTGCCCGCCCGCCCCGGGGGGCGGGGTGTGGTTCACGGGGCCGCCGGGGGCGGGGGTACGGGGGGCCTGCACGCCGTGGGTCCCGGGGCCGGGCGGCGGTGCGGCGGCCCGCCCCGGATGCGGGGGGTGTTCCGCGGGCGCCTGACCCCGCGCACGCGCCCTGTCCGGCGCGGCACGCTCAGGGGGTGTTCCACCGCCCGGCGGGATCGCCCGTCCGGGCTCCCCGCGATGCTCCGGACGGCCGCTTTCCTCGCTCAAGACCTGCTCCGTATGTCGCTTGGCTTTCGGTCGACACGCGGCTCGGCGAGGGACTAGACGAACCCCAACCGGGACAGGCCGCGCTGCACTCTGGCCCAGAAGCCGGAACCCCCGGGCTCCGGCAGCGCGGTCACGGCCGACGAGGCCAGCCCCGCGGGGGCGTCGGCGAGCACCGTGTAGACGAAGCCGTCCGCCTGCCACATGCTCTGGTACTGGCCCGTGTCGCCGCCGAAGATCGTGTCATGTTGTGGTGTGACGCCGTCTCCCCCCGTTCCGGTTCCGACGTATCCGTTCCGGAGTGCGGGGGAATGGCCGGTGTCCAGCTTCCCACGTTGGGCGAAAACCGACACCTGGGACAAGCCATCCGAATAGACCAGGTGCACGACCCGGCGCCCGGCGTGCCGGGTGGACCGCGCGTCGACCAGCCGCAGGTTCCAGGCCAGGTACTCGGGGAGGTACCAGCCCCGCTTGCGCAGGTCGGCGCGTTCGGCCTCGGTCAGGGCGTCCCCCCAGGGCGCTCCCCCGGTCTCGCCGTCGGGCCACCGGCCCCCGCCCAGGACGAGGCCGGTGAGGCGGACGCTGAGCGCGGGCTCTCCGTCGGCCCCGTAGACCGTCCGGCCCAGGAGCAGGCCGGTGTCGGTGTCCACCCAGAACCGCCCGGCGACGGTGCCGTCGGCGCGTTCGGCCTCCACCACGCGGGCCCGTCTGCCGTCCAGGTCGGCGACGCCCGCGTCCGAGACGGCGTAGGTGTCCTGGAGCATGCTCAGCAGGCGCTCGTCCAGCGACTCCAGGGCGGAGGAGGAGCGCACCACGAGGGCGGACCCCTCGTCGCCGACGGGGGCCAGGGCCATGCCGACTCCGGGCCTGCTCACCACGCGTACGCGGACCTCCCGGTCCTCCACGCCCTCCGGTCCGGTCATCTCCCGCACGGCGGAGTAGGCGACCTCGTCCTCCGCGGCGGCGGCGCGGCGCAGTACCGGCATCCCCTTGTCCGGCCCCTCCGCGGGAACCGCGGCGGAGCCGGGGCAGGTGGCGGCGGTGAGCAGGAGCGCGCACAGCAGTACCACGACGAGGAGTACGACCGGGGCGGAGTGCGCGGAGGAGTGTCCCTCCGCGCTCACCGGGTGGTTTCGGAGGAGCCGTGCGGGACGTCGGAGGCCGCGGGAGAGGGGTCGACCACCGGCATGCTGCGGCTGGTCACCGCGTGCTCGAACGCGTAGTCGGACAGGCGGGGCTCGACCACCGGCGCCTCCTCGGAGTCGCCCCCGGCGACGAAGGCGCTGCCGATCAGGGCCGTGGCCACGGCGAGGCCCGCGACGGCGTAGCGGCCGCCGGGGAAGTCCGGGAACAGGTGGGCGAGGCGGTCGCCGCCGAAGCGTCGGCGGTCCGACCGCTCGGTGCGTCCGGGCTGGACCGGGGACGCGCCACCGGGCGCCGGGGCGGCTCCGGGCACGGTGGCCGGGTGTCCGCCCCCCGGAAGGCCGCCGAGGGGGCGCGAGGAGCCCAGGGGCGGGCCGGCCCCGAAGCCCGCGCCGCCGGGCGGCGGGTCGAAGGGGTCCCGGCCGGAGGGCCCGGGGTCGCGGGACAGGCTGGTGAGCCGCCCCATGAAGTCCATGTCGGGTTCGGGCTCGCACAGGCCGTTCAGCCGGCGCTTGAGGCGACGCATCATGTCGGCCTCGAAACGGCACGGCTCGCACTTGGCCAGGTGGATGAGGGCACTCTCGTGCTCGGCCGGGCCCAGTTCCCCGTCGACGAGCGCGGAGAGACGCTCTCCGAGGTGTTCCATACTCACTCCGCCTCCCCGTTGATCACGTTTCCACCGCTGCGCGCCTCGCTGTCGGCGGCCAGGGACCGCCGGTGCTCCAGGGCCCTGCGCAGTTGGGCGCGGCCCCGGTGGATGCGGCTGCGGACGGTGCCGAGTTTGACGTCGAGCGTCGCCGCGATCTCCTCGTAGGAGAGCCCCTCGATGTCGCACAGGACGACGGGGGCGCGGAACTCGGCGGGCAGCGCGTCCAGCGCGGACTGGATGTCGGCGTCGAAGTGCCGGTCGTCGTAGCGCTGGGCGGGCGAGGGCTCACGGCCTTCCAGGCGTTCGTCGGCGTTGTCGGCCAGGCCCTCGAAGCGGATGCGGGCCCTGCGCCGGGCCATGTCGAGGAAGAGGTTGGTGGTGATGCGGTGCAGCCACCCCTCGAAGGTTCCGGGGGTGTAGTTGGCCAGGGAGCGGAAGACCCGGATGAAGACCTCCTGGGTGAGGTCCTCGGCGTCGTGCTTGTTGCCGGTCAGCCTGTAGGCGAGCCGGTACACGCGCGGAGAGTGGGTCCGGACGACCTCGTCCCAGCTCGGGGGTTCCCATGCCTCGAATTCCACGGCAGGGCCGGACTCTGGCACCGCTGCTCCCTTCATCCCGTCGATTCGCCACCAGGCTGGTCGGGGGGAGTTTGCTTCGTGGCGATCAACGTGCGTTCATCCCGATTCAACGCCGGGGGACGTGGATTAAGTTCCCGTCGCCACGCTCGGAGTTCGGTCCGGATCAGGCTAGTCTTTTGCCAGGGACATGACCTGGCCGCAACCGTCATTCTACGGTGGGTGACCATTTCCTGGTCAGAGCCCCACCAGACATAGGAACACCGCAGTGGGAGGCCGTCATCGCCAGCCCGGAGGAGACCGCGGCCCGGATCACCTGGGTCCGCGCCGAACAGGCTCAGTTCGAGCGCAACGCCATGGAGGACGAGCCCCTGGCGGACGCCTACGAGGCGGGGAGCCGCTCGTCGGCGCCGCCGGTGGACGCAGCGACGGGTACCGCCCTGCGCTTCCTGGCCGCGTCGATCGGCGCGCGGTCCGTGGTGGAGATCGGCACGGGGTGCGGCGCCTCGGGGATCTGGCTGCTGCGGGGGATGGCCCCGGACGGGATCCTGACCACGGTGGACACCAACGCCGCCTACCAGGACTACGCGCGCTCGGCGTTGGCCCGCGCGGGTTTCGGACCCGGGCGCGCCCGGCTGATCCGGGGGACCGCCCTGCAGGTGCTGCCGAGGCTGACCGACGGCGGATACGACCTGGTGTTCGTGGACGCCGACACGGTGTCCTATCCCCTGTACCTGGACGAGGCGCTGCGCCTGCTCCGCCCGGGCGGGATGGTGGTGTTCAACGGCGCCATGGTGGCCTCCTCCGAGCCGGACGGGCCGCTGCGCGTACCCGACCCGCGAGAGACCGCCGTGCGCGAGGTGATCCGCCGGGTACGCGAGGAGGAGGAGTTCATCCCCATGCTGATGCCCGTCGGCGAGGGGCTGCTGGCCGCCATCCGCTGAGCGCACGCCCGCCCCGGGGCCCGGGGCGGGCACAGCGGGCTAGCGGTCGGCGAGCCAGCGCAGCAGGGTGCGCGTGGCGAAGGCCGTGCCTCCCTTGGTGAGCAGGCCGTCCTCCTTCATCGACCGGCCGGGACCGGCGATGTCCAGGTGGGCCCAGGACACACCGCCGGTGAACTCGCGCAGGAACAGGGCCGCGTCGGTGGCCCCGGCGGGGCCGAACTCGGAGCGGGTCCCGATGTTGGCCAGGTCCGCCACCCGGGACCTGGTCGTCTCGGTGTACTCCTCGGTCAGCGGCATCCGCCACAGGGGTTCGCCGGAGGCCGCGCCGGCGTTCTCCAGCTCGGCGGCGAGCGCGTCGTCGGTGCTGTAGAGCGCGCCCGTGCCGGTACCGAGCGCGACCTTCGCCGCGCCGGTCAGGGTCGCGACGTCCACCAGCACGTCCGGGGCCAGCTCGGCGACCGCGTAGCCCATGGCGTCGGCCAGGACCAGGCGGCCCTCGGCGTCGGAGTTGAGCACCTCGACGGTCGTGCCGGAGTAGGTGGTGAGCACGTCGCCGATCCGGACGGAGTCACCGGAGAAGGCGTTCTCCGCCAGCGCCAGCAGGCCGGTCACCCGTACCGGGGCGCCCACGGCTGACAGCGCCGAGAGGACCGCGAGCACGATCGCCGAGCCGCTCATGTCGGTCTTCATCAGCGACATGTTGTCGTTGGGCTTGAGCGAGAGGCCGCCGGTGTCGAACGTGATGCCCTTGCCGACCAGCACGACGTGCGCGGCGGGGTTCTCAGGGGTGTAGGAGAGCTGGACCAGCCGCGGGGGGCGCGACGATCCCCGGCCGACGCCGAGGATGGCGCCGAAGCCGTCCCTCTCCAGCTCCTCCTCGTCCCAGACCCGCACCCGCAGGCCGGAGTCCCCGGCGACCTCGCGGGCGCGGGAGGCCATCCACTCGGGGTCCTTGGACAGGGACGGGGTGTTGATGAGGTCGCGGGCCAGGGCGGTGGCCTCGGCCAGCCGGGTCCCGCGGGCCAGGGCGTCGGCGAGGTCGCCGGCGCCGACCACGTCGATCACCGGGGCGGGTCGCTTCCCGGCCGGGGTCTCGGCGGTCTTGAGGCTGAAGGTGTAGGAGGCCAGGAGCGCGCCCTCGGCGAAGGCCGTCGCGGCGTCGCCTCCGACTCCGGGCCAGGCGAAGGCCACGCGCTCGTTTCCCCGGGCGGCCCGGGACAGGGCGGCGCCGGCCTTCCGGAGGTCGTCGGGGGAACCCGAACCGACCCCCAGAAGCGCCAGGCGGGCCAGGCCCTGGTCACGGGGCACCGGGAACTGGGCCAGCTCACCGGGTTTCCCGGCGAGCGAGTAGTGCGCGAACAGGTCGGTGAGCGGAGCCGGAAGCACCTGTGTCAGGCCGCCGTCGGCGACCCCCTCGTCCTCCGTCGGTCCGCCGTCTCCCGAGAGCACGGGAAGGACCAGCAGGTCCGCGGCGGATTCGGCGAGACTCCCCGGGCGGGGGCGGATCTCCGTGGCGAATGGCACAGGTCGCTCACAATCGTTCGCTGTCGTGGGGGTCTACGACCTCGGGGGTCGTCGGGGCGTTCCGGCCCGGTGGGGGAAGAACGTGGATGCGTCTAGCCGACGACGCCCTTGAGCGCGTCCCGGAGTTCGGTCGCCTCGTCCGGCGTCAGTTCGACGACCAGGCGTCCGCCGCCCTCCAGCGGTACCCGCATGATGATGCCGCGGCCCTCCTTGGTGACCTCCATCGGCCCGTCGCTGGTCCTCGGCTTCATGGCCGCCATGCCATTCCCCTTTCTAGGTGTTCCTCGCGGGTGACCGGGGCCGACCCACAGCACCGGCGCCGATCCGCTCGGCCCGTCTCGGCTCCGGAACCGTAGGCCGGTTCCGTGTGACTCGTGCCCGTGTGGCTTAAGGGACGTGAATCACTCTTCGACCATTATCTCGGAGGTTCGCCCCCGTGTGTGCGCCAGGCAGCGGCCGGACCGCCGTCACGGGCACCCACCCACGAGGAATCATTGGTCAGTAAGGTTATATCGGTCCTGACCGAAACCCGCTGAGAGCGCGAGGGCCGACCGGACTCCTGCCCCGGGACGGGGAATTGAACCGCACCGGTCAAGGACGCTCCGGCAACAACTCCGACCTGCGCTTTTCCATACCCGGGGACACCGGCGGGCACGGCGGGGAGGGGCCCGTCGGGTCTCCTCCGCAGGGGACGCCTCCAGGTGGCCCGGACCGCGTCCAGCCGGACCGACGGATTCGATTCGGTCCGCTCAGACCAGGTCGCCCGTCGAGATCATCCGAGTGCCCTCGCGGGTGACCGACGACCACTCCGCCCTCAGTCCAGCGCCGTCCGCCGCGGGCCACACGGTCAGCTCGGCCTCGTCCACACAGCGCTCCTGGGGGTCGGCGGTCTCCGTGTAGAGGTAGACGCGCCGGTTGCTGTCGCCCGCCGACAGCACGAGCGTCCCGGAGCAGGAGAAGGTCGTCCAGGCGGTGCTGCCGCGCTCGGCGCCCTCCTCGATCCGGACCTCGGCGTGCCAGTCGGCGACGTGGTCGCCCTCGGTGTCCACCTGGACCATCTCACCGGACCAGGATCCGACGAACTCCTCGGCCGGTGCCGTGATCTCCTCCGCTCCCCCGTCGGCGGGCTCGGCGAGCAGGGCCCAGGCGGCGGCGCCTCCGCCGATCAGCAGGACGGCCAGCACGGCCGAGGCCGAGGCGATGACCTGGCGGCGGCGCCTGCCGTTGTGCCGGGTGGACCTGGGCGGTGGCCACAGGGACAGCTGCTGCACGGGGGAAACGGCCGTGGCGGAGGAAGCGGGCTGTTCGCGCCTGTCCCCAGCTCCCGACTCCAGTTCGGCTGCTGTGTCCATCCTCGCCATCCTCAACGATGCTGCGCCCGCTCCGGCGAAGCGGGGGTACACAAGTACAGCGATTGAGAATAGGGCACGCGAACGCACCGATTCGCCCAGGAACGGCACCGCTGGTGTGATGCAGGACACATGCCGAAGAAGCACCAGGTCAGGCCGGAGCGCCCCGGCGTGGGGAACCCCGGCCGGGCGCGCACACCGCGGGAGTCAGCGGTTGCCGCCGCTGGCCGGGGCGCCGTCGGACCCACGCGCACCGCCCTCGGACCCACGCGCACCGCTGTCAGCCTCACGCGCACCGCCGTCGGCGGTCACGGCCTCCTCCGCTCCGCCGTCGGCCCGCGACGGGACCGACGCGCCGCGCCCGGCGCCCGCCGTTCCCTCCCTCTCGGGGGCGTAGGCGTCGCCGGGCAGGCGCGAGCCGGGCCGGGGACCGGTCCCCTCGGGGACGTACGACGGGTCGAGGCGGGACAGGCGCCACTCCAGGTCCTCGATGCGCTCCTCGCGCTCGCGCAGGGTGGCGGTCAGGCGCAGCAGCAGTTCGTCGACGGCGCGCACGTGGTAGCCCCACATGGCGAGGGGCAGCATCAGGCGGCCGAGGTCGAAGGCCTGGACGGGACGGTCGTCGGGCAGGGCCAGCGGGGGGTAGTCGGCCTCGAAGCGGGCGAGCTGGCCGCCCTTGCCGAGCACGACGTACACGACGCCGACGAGCACGGCCAGCGCGGCGGCGGCAACGAGGACCATGATGAGAACAGGCACGGACACGATCGTGCCACACCCGGCCGACCGGGAGGGCCGCGCGGAAGGGGCACGGCGGGTCCCCGGACCGTGACGGCCCGTACGCGCCGACCCGCCGTACCGCTCCCCTACTGTTCGGGGCCGGGCCGCTCCTCCGACTCCTCGTGCTGGCGGGCGATGTCCAGGTGGGACTTGCGGATGATGTCGACGACCTCGTCGGGGTCGTCGACGACCTGGACCAGCTCCATGTCGTGCGGCTTGATGAGCCCGTTCTCCAGCAGGCTGTCCCGGATCCAGTCCCTCAGCCCGCCCCAGAACTCGCTGCCGACCAGCACGATGGGGAACCGGGTGACCTTGCTCGTCTGCACGAGGGTGGAGGCCTCGAACAGCTCGTCCAGGGTGCCGAAGCCCCCGGGCAGCACCACGAAGGCCTGGGAGTACTTCACGAACATCGTCTTGCGGACGAAGAAGTACCGGAAGGTCATGCCCATGTCGATGTAGTCGTTGAGCGTCTGCTCGAACGGCAGCTCGATCCCGAGCCCGACGGACAGCCCTCCCGCCTTCTGGGCGCCCTTGTTGACGGCCTCCATCATCCCCGGCCCGCCGCCGGTGATGGTCGCGTACCCCGTCTGGGCGAGCTTGGCGCCCATCTCGACGCCGATGTCGTAGTAGCGGTTGCCGGGCCTGATCCTGGCCGACCCGAACACGCTCACCGCCGAGGGCAGCTCCGACAGCAGGCCGAAGCCCTCCACGAACTCCGACTGGATGCGCAGCACACGCCAGGGGTCGGTGTGCACCCAGTCCGTGGGCCCCCGCTGGTCGAGGAGCCGCTGGTCCGTCGTCGTGTTGGGGATGGAGCTGCCCCGGTAGGTGAGGGGGCCCGCCCGGCGCACGTTCTCTTCCGGTTCCCGCTCTTCTGGTTCCGTTGGTTCCGTCATGCCGTAAAGCTATCCGCGCCGGACCAGCTCACACCTGAACCACGCGTAACGCGGCGATGACCACAAACGGCCGCCTCGTCCGCGGCCTCCGCGACCGTGGCCGACCACGGAGCCGGACACGGCCGCGGCGGGCGGCCCGGCGGACTCAGCGGGCTCCGGTCAGCCAGGCGGCCATGCGCTCCTCGGCCTCGTGGATCCTGGCCGTCTCGGCGTACTCGTCCTTGGTGTGGGCGAGCATCGGGTCGCCGGGGCCGTAGTTGACCGCGGGTACGCCCAGCTCGGAGAAGCGGGACACGTCGGTCCAGCCGAGCTTGGCGCGGGCCCGGCCCTCCCCCACGGCCGCGACGAACGCGGCGGCCGACGGGTCGTCCAGCCCGGGACGGGCGGGGGCGGCCGCGTCCACCACCGTCACCTCGAACCCGTCGAAGACCTCCCGCAGGTGCGCCTCGGCGTCGGCCACCGACAGGTCGGGGGCGAACCGGTAGTTGACCTTGACCACGCACTCGTCGGGGATGACGTTGCCCGCGACGCCGCCCTCGATGAACACGGCGTTGAGGCCCTCATGGAAGCGCAGTCCCTCCACCTCGGGCTCGCGGGGGGTGTAGGCGCGTAGGACGTCCAGGACCGCACCGGCGCCGTGGATCGCGTTCTCTCCCATCCAGGAGCGGGCGCTGTGGGCGCGCTTGCCCCTGGCGGTGACCTCCACCCGCATGGTGCCCTGGCAGCCGCCCTCGATGACGCCGTCGGTGGGCTCCATGAGGATGGCGAAGTCCCCGGCCAGCCACTCGGGGTGGTTGCGGGCCAGGCGGAGCAGGCCGTTGCGGGAGGCGTCGACCTCCTCGTTGTCGTAGAAGACGTAGGTGAGGTCGTGCACCGGCTCGGCGACCAGTCCGGCCAGCCTGAGCTGGACGGCGACACCGGCCTTCATGTCGGAGGTGCCGCACCCGTAGAGGCGGCCGTCGACGGTGCGGGAGGGGACGTTGTCGACGATGGGGACGGTGTCGATGTGCCCGGCGACGACGACGCGGCGGGCACGGCCGAGGTCCGTGCGGGCGACGACGGCGTCGCCGTCGCGGGTGACGGCGAGGTGGGGCAGGGCCGACAGGGCGTTCTCGATGGCGTCGGCGAGGACCTTCTCGTCACCGCTCTCGGAGCGGATGTCCACGAGGGAGGCGGTCAGTGCCGCCGCGTCCGAGGTCAGGTCCAGCATGTGTCGCCCCGTTTCGGTGAGGTCGGAAGGCCGCCGCGCCGCGGGGGCGGGAGGCCGCGTCTTCTCTTCGCCCCTACATCTACCGCATCCCCGCCCCCGCGCACCCCCGTGCCCCCGCGGCCCCGGAAGACACGAGGGGCGCCCCCCGTGTACGGAAAGAGGCGCCCCTGGAAGGTGCGGGAACCGCTAGGCGTTGACGCCGTGCTCGCGGAGCAGGTCGTTCAGGGCGAGCTTGTCGTGCTCCTGGCCCTTCTCCAGGCGCTTGAGCACGAGCAGCACCGGCATGCCGAAGTCGCCGCCGGGGAAGCTCTTGGTGCGGTTGGCGGTGACGCACACCGACCAGGCCGGGGCCTCGCCGCGCGGGAGCTCCTCGCCGGTCTCGGCGTCGAACACGCGGGTGGAGGAGGTCAGGATGGTGCCCGCGCCGAGCTTGGCGCCGGTGCGCACACGGGCGCCCTCGACGACCATGCTGCGGGAGCCGAGGAAGGCGTCGTCCTCGATGACCACCGGGGAGGCCTGCGGGGGTTCGAGGACACCGCCGACGCCGACGCCGCCGGACAGGTGGACGTTCTCGCCGACCTGGGCGCAGGAGCCGACCGTGGCCCAGGTGTCGACCATGGTGCCCGAACCGACGTGGGCGCCGATGTTGGTGAAGGACGGCATCAGGACGACGCCGGGAGCGAGGTAGGAGCCCCAGCGGGCGACGGCGCCCGCGACGACGCGGACACCGTCGAAGCGGGTCTTGAGCGGCATGCGGTCGTGGTAGTAGAAGTCGCCGACCTGCGACTCCTGCATGTCCAGGACCTTGAAGCCGAGGAGGATGGAGCGCTTGGCGCGTTCGTCGACCACGACCTCGTCGGTGGAGGGGTCTACGAAGGCCACACGGGCCTTGCCCTCGTCGATCTGGTCGATCGCGCCGGTGATGGTCTCACGCGCCTCGGCGTGGCCGGGCGTGAGTTCGGCGCGCCTCTCCCAGAGTTCGTCGATCTGGTCGGGCAGCGGGCTGGAGTACGAGCTGGTCATGTGCACCCACGTTAGCCGCTCCCCGGGAGTGACGGAGAACCGCCGCCGCGGATGTGCCGATCGCCTCCGTACGGGCGCACTGCCGCTTCTCGCGGCGGCGACTACAATGCGGCGGTGGCGCCGCGTGCGCCCCTCGCGCGGCACGGGAGACGGCAAGGACCCGCCTCCCCGGGCGGCGCGCCCATCCTGTCGCCGACCTTTGGTTCGCCTGTGCCCAGTAAGCGCCGGAGGCTCTCCGCCTTCGTCAAGATCCTCCTCTCCCTGGCCCTCGTGTGCGGTCTCCTCGTCGCCGGGGCCTACTACGTGCTGACCACGTTCGAGCCGCTCGACACCACCCCTCCCCCGGAGCCGGGGTGCCGCCTGGAGCTGGCCGACGGCAAGTACCCGATGGAGGGCGCACAGGCCATGAGCGCGACCACCGTGGGCGGGGTGGCCTTCAGCCGGGACCTGCCGCCGGAGGCCGTGACCGTCGCCTACGCGACGGTGTGGCAGGAGTCGGCGTTCTACAACGTGGAGTACGGGGACCGGGACTCCCTGGGCCTGTTCCAGCAGCGCCCCTCGCAGGAGTGGGGCGAGCCGGAGGAGATCCTCGACCCGGTGTTCTCCAGCCGCTCGTTCTACGACGAGCTGGTGGAGGTCGACGGCTGGAGGACCATCCCGGTGTTCGAGGCGGCCCAGGCCGTGCAGCACAGCGCGGACGGCTACGCCTACGACCAGCACGAACCCCTGTCCAAGCGGATGGCCGAGGTGTTCACCGGCGAGCGGGGACCGGCGGTGACCTGCTGGTACGACGCCGAGACCGTGGAGGAGCTGCGGGCCGGCGACGCGGACGTCGCCGGCGCCGAGGAGGAGATGGCCCGGGTGTTCGGCACCGCTCCGGACGACCTGCCGGTGGCCGGGGACCAGGAGCCGCGGACCGGCGACCTGGGATGGGCGATGGCCCTGTGGGCGGTGGCCCACGCCCAGGAGTACGGACTGGCCTCGGTGGCGTACGGCGACCAGCAGTGGCACGCGTCGGACGGCGTGGACGGCGCCGAGGGCTGGAGCACGAACAAGGGCGCCGGCACCGGGGGCCGCGTCGTCCTGAAGTAGGGCGCGGCCCCGCGGGCTCAGGCCAGGCGCCCGGCCGCGGCCTCCACCCGCTCGTCGGTGGCGGTGAACGCCACACGCACGTGGCCGGCCCCCGCGGAGCCGTAGAAGTCGCCGGGGGCCACCAGCACACCGCGCTCGGCGAGGTGGGCGACCGCGCCCCAGGCGTCGTGGTCGGGGTGGCTCGCCCACAGGTACAGGCCGGCCTCGGAGTGCTCGATGCGCCAGCCCGCCTCCTCGAAGGCCTCGCGGAGCCTGGCGCGGCGGAACCGGTAGCGCTCCTTCTGCTCGGCGGCGTGCGCGTCGTCGTCCAACGCGGCCCCCATGGCGGCCTGGACGGGCGCCGGGACGATCATCCCGGCGTGCTTGCGCACCGCCAGCAGCTCCCCGACCAGCGCGGGGTCGCCGGCGACGAAGGCCGCGCGGTACCCGGCCAGGTTGGAGCGCTTGGACAGCGAGTGCACGGCCAGCAGGTTCTCGTGGGAGCCGCCGCACACGTCCGGGTGCAGGATGGACACCGGCTCGGTGCCGTCCCAGCCCAGGTCGAGGTAGCACTCGTCGGAGGCGACGATCGCCCCGCGCTCACGGGCCCACTGGACGACCTTGCGCAGGTGCGCGACGCCCAGCACGCGCCCGGTCGGGTTGCTCGGTGAGTTCACCCACACCAGGCCGACCGGGGCGGGGCCGAGGGCGGCCAGGCCGTCGGAGGCCACGGGGGTCGCCCCGGCGATGCGCGCGCCGATGTCGTAGGTGGGGTAGGCCAGTTCGGGATGGACGACCGTGTCGCCCGCGCCCAACCCCAGGAGGGTGGGCAGCCAGGCCACGAGCTCCTTGGACCCCACGGTGGGTAGGACCGCTCCCTCGGCCACGCGCACGCCGTGGCGGCGCTCCAGCCACCCCTCGATGGACGCGCGCAGCTTCGGGGTGCCCCACGTCTGCGGATACCCGGGCGCGTCGGCGGCGTCGGCGACGGCCTTGCGGAGCAGGGCGGGCACCGGGTCGACGGGGGTGCCGACGGACAGGTCGGCGATGCCGTCGGGGTGCTCCGAGGCCTTCTGCTTGTACGGCGCCAGCCGGTCCCACGGGAAGGTCGGAAGCCGGTCCGCCACGGGTCGCCGCTCGGCCATCGGTACACACTCCATCCAGTTCGGGTCTGCACAAGAAACGCGCCGGCCCCCGTGCACGGGGGCCGGCGCGACACGTCGCCTCGGGGCCGCGCGCGTGCGCCCCTCTGCGCCATCGGGGCGCGCGCCGCTCGGAAGGGGCCGCCGGGACCCGCCCGGCGCGCCGCCGGACTACTCGGCCTGCGGCGGCAGCTTGGCGACGATCGGGTGGTCGCGGTCGATCTTGCCGACCTTGGAGGCGCCGCCCGGGGAGCCCAGGTCGTCGAAGAAGTCGACGTTGGCCTTGTAGAACTCGGACCACTGCTCGGGCAGGTCGTCCTCGTAGTAGATGGCCTCGACCGGGCAGACCGGCTCGCACGCACCGCAGTCCACACACTCGTCCGGGTGGATGTAGAGCATGCGGTCACCCTCGTAGATGCAGTCCACGGGGCACTCGTCAATGCACGCCTTGTCCAGCACATCAACACAGGGCTGCGCGATGACGTAGGTCACGTCGTACTCCTTGTCTCACCCCCGCTTACCCACGGGGGAGGCGGGGACCTTTCAGAGCCTTCGGCGGGGTCGGCGTGCGGGCGCCCTGCCCCCGCTCCCGGGCTCTGCAAGCGATTGGCACAGATGTCGTACTCCTAGTATGACGGCGGAGAACACCCAGCGCACATTCGGGGGGCATTTCCATGCACATGAGGGGACGTCTCGTCCACCGGATCTCCCCGGAGGACATCGGTCGGCGGGTCTCTGTACGAATTCGCCTCCCCGAGGGCGGGTTCACCGATATCGTCGGTGTGGTGGAGTCCTGGGACGACGGCGTTCTCACCGTGCGCCGGCGCGACGGCTCCGCGGTGGAGGTCGTGGAGTCGGCCATCGCCGCGAGCCGTGTCGTTCCCCCCGTTCCCCCGCGCCGTCGCGGCGGGCGCCCTCCGCAGGCGCCCTGACCCCGTGCCGTCCCGGACCTCACGACACTGACGTGACGAGGGCACCGTCCACCCGGTGGAGCGGTGCCCGGCGCGCATGTCGCGCCTGAACAGAGGCATTCTTCCTCCCATGCGGGGTAGAAGACGCACAGTCCCGGGGGTGGGCCCAGCCGACCCGCCGGAACCGACAACGAAGCATCGCGCCCCCCGGCGGCACACCCACGCGGAACGGGCGCCAGGTACGCGGGGAGGTGGTGAGCGCCCATCATGCGCGAAGCAGTAGCGTCCGCCCTCGCCGAACTGGCCCGACGGGACGAGCGGGCGGCCGACATGGCCCGGGCGGCGCTGGACACGCTGGCACCGGAGCAGAGGATCGAGGGACTCAACCAGCACACCGTCCAGCGGTTCTGCTGGTACGAGCTGCCGGTCCGCTTCCAGAACTCCGCCGAGGACCAGCTGTTCGCGGCCCGCTCCCTCGGCAACCTCTTCTCCCTCCTGCAGCTGTACCGGTACGCGCAGATCTGCTCGGCCCCGGCGACCGCGACCCTGCTCACCGTCTACGCCGAGGACCACGCCGCCGGGCTGGCCATGTACGAGCGGCTCATGTGGGAGTCGGGGGTGGAGCCGCCGGACCTGCCCGAGCTGACCTGGGGCACCGCGGTCGGCGACGCGGAGATCCGGGCCCGCCACGAGACCGCGTCCGCCCTGGAGCTGGCGATCTCGCTGGGTGACGTGCGCCCCGGCAAGCGCGGATGGCGCCCCGCGCAGGAGCGGTTCGCCCGCTCCTTCCTCACCCAGCCGGACAACCGGGGGCTGAGCCACCTGGACCGCATCCGCGAGGAGCGGGTACGGGCCTGGCTGAGCTCGTCCGCGCACCCGCACCGGCAGCGCCTGTGGCCGCTGGTGGGCCAGATCATCGCGGGCGCGGACGTGCCGCGCGCCGCGGACGCGGTGATGGCGCCGCTGCAGCGGCTGCTGGACCTGGCGGCGGAGGGCATCGCGCTCACCCAGATCGGCTACATCTCGCCGAGCGTGGTGCGGCAGATGTGCGTGGACTTCGGATGGCGGACCTCGCCCGAGCCGCCGCGCAGCGAGACCGACGCCACCCAGCTGATCGCCCTGCACCAGGCGTTGCGGGGGATGCGCGCGGTGCGCAGGTCGGGCCGGCGCCTGGTGCTGACCCGGCGCGGCCGCCAGCTGCGGGAGGACCCCGAGGCGCTGTGGCAGGCGGCCGCCGAGGCGCCGTGCCGCACCGGCGGGCTGGAGCAGGCCGCCGCGGAGACGCTGCTGGGCATGCTGCTGGCGCGCACCCCGCAGGGCACGGGGTCCCACGTGCGCCGCGGCGAGTCGGACGTGGAGACGGCCGAGCGGGCGCTGACCGAGTCGGGTTGGGTCCCGGTGGAGCCGCCGGTGACCGCGGGAAGGCACGCGGCATCGCACCGGCGGACCGCGGAGACGGCCTCGGACCAGGTGCGCGCGCTGGTGATGGCGGTCAGCTGGCTGCTGGAGGCCCTGGGGCTGCTCACCGACGACGACGGTTCGGGGCGCCGGGAGCTGACCGTGCCGGGCCGGGCCTTCGCGATCGCCTGCCTGCACCAGTCGGCGGTGGCCCCCCGGGCCGTGGTGTAGCCGGTCCGGCCGTCCGCCGCCGGGCCCGGCGGCGGGCGGGAGCGTCGGGCGCGGACCGGCGGACACGGCACGGGCCCCGCGGGGCACCCGCTGCGGAGAGGTGCTCCGCAGGGCCTAATCTGGACGCGGACCACCCGCGAGCAGCAGGAGCACCATGCCCACGCCCGAGCCGTCGCAGCAGGCGGAGACGACCGACGTGCCCGAGCCCGAACAGGCCGGGGCGGTCGGATCCGACCCGTGGGAGCAGATGCCCGAGGACGCCCTCAACCGTCCGAACCTGGGGAGCGCCGACGACGGCGCCTCCGGGACCGGAGCGGAGGCGGGGGGCGCGGTGCAACCGGACGGGGAGCCCTCCGCGGACGGCGTGGACGGGGACCCCGGCGGGGACTCCGGCCGCGCTCCGTCCGGGAGCTGGGCCGACTTCCTGCCCAGCCCGGTGTTCGTCCTGCTGCTGGGCCTGACCGGCTTCGCGGGCTGGCTGTCGTGGCAGGCCGTCGAACTGGACTGGGCCGCCGACGGCACGAACGTCACCCCGCTGATCCCGCCGCTGCTCATCCTGCTCGGCTGGATCGCCTCCCTGGCCGTGCACGAGTTCGCGCACGCGCTGGCCGCCTACCTGGCGGGCGACCGGTCCCTGCGCGGCAGCGCCTACCTGCGCCTGAACCCGTTCGCCTACCGGCAGGCCTTCGCCGGCCTGGTCCTGCCCTCGGTCTACCTCTGCCTCGGCGCCTTCGGCCTGACCGGCCCGCCCACCTACGTGGACTGGGCGCGGATCCCGTCCCGGGGCCGCCGCGCGCTGGTGGCGCTCGCCGGACCCCTGGCCAGCCTCCTGCTGGCCGCCGCCCTCGCCGCCGCCGTGTCGGTCCTGGTGCCCCCGGGCAACGACACCACCAACTGGGCGATCTCGGCGATGGCGCTCCTGTGCTTCGCGAACCTGACCACCGCCCTGGTCAACCTGCTGCCGGTCCCGGGCCTGGACGGCTTCGAGGTGCTGGCCGCCCGGGCACGGAGCCCGTGGATCCGGACCGCGCGCGCCAACGCGCTGTTCGGATCGGTCGCCGTGTTCGCGGTCCTGTGGTTCCCGGGCCTCAACGACGCCCTGGTGAACCTGGTCTACGCCCTGTTCGACCTGGTCCTGCCCAACCCGGTGTTCGCCGGGATCGCCTTCTACGGCGAGCTGCTCCTGCAGTTCTGGGTCTGACGGGGAGCCGGGCGAAGCGGAGCGGAGCCCCGGAGCAAGCACCGTTCGGGTGCCAGCGGGGTTCCGGAGGTGCCGTAGGCGGGTTCATGAGGGACGAGTGAACCCGCCCGGAGGCGCCGAGGGTTCCCGCCTTCGGGGCGCCCGGACACGGGGCGGAGCGGGGCCCCGAAGGAACACGGCGCCTACTCCGGGGAGCGCATGCTCCGGTAGCCCGGGGGCGCCACGGGCCGCGGTTCGGTCAGGAAGGCGAAGACCCCGCTGTGGATGACCGCGAACACCAGCACCAGCATCGCCCCGAACAGGTAGGCGTTGTGCATGATGTGGTTGGTGAGCAGCAGGTCCCCGCCCGGCATGTAGCCGACCACGGCGACCACCGAGGCCAGGAAGCCGACCGCGAAGGCCACCGACGCGGAGGGGCGGCGGCCGCCCCACGCGCACAGGCGGCAGGCGGCGTACAGCAGCGCCAGGAAGGCCAGCAGTCCCACGACCGCCAGGGTCCGGGCCCACGGTCCCGCCGCCCAGTAGAGGGTCAGCCAGCCCGCGCCGGTGACGGAGAACAGCCCCACCGCGGCGCCGAGCGGCAGCAGGACCACGAGGGTGGCCGCGGTCAGTGCCGGGGACAGGATCCCCCGGGAGGTCTCGCCCTCCGGGGACGGTGCGGTCTCAGGTGTGGTCACGGTAGACGAGGGTAGACGGTCCGTCCCACCGGCCGCGGTCACAGCCCCGCGAACAGGTCGGTCTCGTACTCCCCGCGGTGGGTGCGCGGTGTCGGGCCCCTCAGCAGGGTGAAGTACTCGACGGCGTCGATCTCCTGCGCGATGCCGTTGGACAGCGCGAAGCGCTCGCCCTCCACCGTGATCTGGGTGGCGTGGGAGCGCATCGCCAGCGCCTTGGCCGCCCAGTGGCCGGTGGCGTCCACACGGGTGGTCACCGCCGTGTCGGGGGTGCCCCGGGCGATGTCGGACACCCGCGCGGGCGGAGTGAAGGGTCCCGCCTCCTCGTTGAGCCGCGCGATGGACTCCTCGATGCGCGAGACCGGCTGGGCGATGGCGTAGAGCTTGCGTACCTGCCAGGGCGTGCCGGGCACGGAGCGGTCCGCGGCCCGGGTGAAGGCCCGGCGGGTGATCCGGTGGGCCTGGACGTGGTCGGGGTGCCCGTAGCCGCCGTGCTCGTCGTAGCTGACCAGCACGTGCGGGCGGACCTCGCGGACGATCTCCGCCAGCCGTGCGGCGGCCTCCTCCACGTCCGCGCCCCAGAAGGCCCTCGGGTGGTCGTTGCCGGGCGCGCCCATCATCCCCGAGTCCCGGTAGCGGCCCGGGCCGCCCAGGAAGCGGTGGTCGCGCACGCCCAGGGCGAGGCAGGCCTTGTCGAGCTCGCCGATCCGGTACTCGCCGAGGGTGTCCTCGCGGTCGGAGGCCAGGTGCGCGAGGTCCGGCGGGATGACCTCCCCCTCCTCCCCCAGCGTGCAGGTCACCAGGGTGACGCCCGCTCCCTCCGCCGCGTACTTGGCCAGGGTGGCACCGGTGACGATGCTCTCGTCGTCCGGGTGCGCGTGCACCATCATCAGTCGCCTGTCAGTCACGTGGGGAACGATACCGGCCGCGTACGCGCGGCACCTCCCGCATCGCGCGAACCGCCCCGGAAAGGGAGGGCGCCCCGTCCGCCTCCTCCGGCCGATCCCGCGTCCTGGTGCGGGTGACGCGCCCCGGTGCCCGCGGCGATGGGACACAATCTGCTTATGAGCTTTCCTCGCCAACAGGCCCGCACCCAACGCTTCACGACCGGTGTTCCGCGCGCGTTCGAGATCTCGCCGGACGGACGCCGCGTCGCCTTCCTCCGGGGACGCGACGGGGTGGACACGGCCACCTGCCTGTGGATCCACGAGACGGAGGGATCGGGGACCGCCACGGTGATCGCCGACCCCAGGACCCTGGGCGCCGACGACGAGGACCTTCCCCCCGAGGAGCGGGCCCGCCGCGAGAGGCTGCGCGAGAGCGGCGGCGGCATCGTGTCGTACACGGTGGACGAGGCGTTCACCCGCGCCGTGTTCACCCTGTCCGGACGGCTGTTCTACGTGGACCTCGTCGGTGACGACACCACGCCCCGCGAACTGCCCGCCACCACCCCCGTCGTGGATCCGAGGATCAGTCCGGCGGGCGACCGGGTCGCCTACGTCAGCGGCGGTGCCGTACGCGTCATCGACGTCTCCGGCGCCGAGCCCGGCCACGGCGACCGGGTGGTCGCCGAACCGGACGGCCCCCACGTCACGTGGGGCCTGGCCGAGCTGGTGGCCGCCGAGGAGATGGGCCGCTACCGGGGCTTCTGGTGGGCCCCGGACGGCTCCTCCCTCGCCGCCGCGCGCGTGGACGAGTCCGACGTGAACACCTGGTACGTGTCCGACCCCGGCCGCCCCGACCAGGAGCCGGCCTCCCTGCGCTACCCGCCCGCCGGCGGGACCAACGCGGACGTGCGCCTGGCCGTGTTCCCGGTCGGCCGGAACACGGGGGAGCGGCCCGGACCCGTCTGGGTGGAGTGGGACCGCGAGGCCCTGCCCTACCTGGCGACGGTCGGCTGGACCACCGGACCCGACGGCACGCCGACCCTGGTGTTCACCGCGCAGAGCCGCGACCAGCGCACGCTGGACCTGTTCAGCGCCGACCCGGCCACGGGCCTGGTCGCGCGGGTGCGCACCGAGACCGACGACGTGTGGGTCGAGCTGATGCCGGGCGTGCCCGCCCACACCGGTTCGGGCGAACTGGTGTGGATCGGCCGGGAGGCCGGCGGTGAGCGCCGGGTCCACGTGGGGGACCGCCCGGTCAGCCCCGCCGACGTGTACGTGCGCGGCGTGGTGGACGTGGACGGCGACCGGGTCCTGTACTCGGGCTCGCCCGCGGGAAGCCCCGGGGACGTGTCGCTGTGGCTGGTCGAGCTGGACACGGGCCTGTCCGCGCCGGTGGAGGTCCCCGGGCACGGGTGCACGAGGGCCGCGGACTCGGGCGCGCACAGCGGGGTGCGCTCGGGGCGACTGCGCGGCGACACCCTGGTGGTACAGCACCGGTCGATGGAGTTCACGGGTGTGCGCACGATGGTGCTGCGCGGCGCCGGCACCGAGACGCGCCGGTCCTGCACCGAGATCGAGAGCCTCGCCGAGGTCCCGGACCTGCCGGAGCCGCGCGTGGAGTTCTGGCGCGCCGGCGAGCGGCGGATCCCGTCCGCGCTGGTGCTGCCGTCCTGGTACCACGGGGACCAGCGCCCGCTTCCGGTGCTGGTGGCGCCCTACGGCGGTCCGCACGCTCAGCGGGTGCTGAACGCGCGCGGCGCGTACCTGACCGCCCAGTGGTACGCCGAGCAGGGGTTCGCGGTGCTCATCGCGGACGGCCGCGGCACCCCCGGCATCGGGGTGGAGTGGGAGCAGAGCATCCACCTCGACCTGGCGGGTCCGGTCCTGGAGGACCAGGTGGCGGCGCTGGAGGACGCGGCGGAGCGGTTCGACTGCCTGGACCTGTCCCGGGTGGGCATCCACGGCTGGTCGTTCGGCGGGTACCTGTCGGCGCTGGCGGTGCTGCGCCGCCCGGACGTGTTCCACGCGGCTGTGGCGGGCGCTCCGGTCATCGACTGGACGCTGTACGACACCCACTACACCGAGCGGTACCTGGGCACCCCCGCGGAGCGGCCCGGCGCCTACGAGCGCAGCTCGCTGCTGGCGGAGGCGGCCAAGCTGGAGCGGCCGCTGATGATGATCCACGGGCTTGCGGACGACAACGTGGCGTTCGCGCACACGCAGCGGATGTCGTCGGCGCTGATGGCGGCGGGCCGTCCGCACACGGTGCTGCCGCTGTCGGGGGTGACGCACTCGCCCTCGGACCCGACGGTCGCGGAGAACCTGGTGCTGCTCCAGGTGGAGTTCCTCAAGGAGGGCCTCCGGGTCGAGGTGTAGGACCCACCGGTGCCGTGCGCGCCCCCGCGCACGGCACCGGATCCGGGACACCGCCACGACCCGCCGGGAGGACGAGGGGGACCACGCGTAACCTGGCCGCATGCGTTCCTCCACGGCCTCACGCGCCCTCGCCTCCCTGCTGGCCGACCTGGCCTGCGTGCTCGCCTTCGTCGTGATCGGCAGGGCCGACCACGGGACCGGCACGGCGCTGGCACCGATCGTCTCGACCGCGTGGCCGTTCGCCGCCGGAACGGCCCTGGGCTGGGTGGTCACCCTCGCCTGGACCGCCCCCGCCCGGGTCTGGCCGACCGGTGTGTTCGTGTGGGCCGTGACCGTGGCCGGGGGGATGGTGCTGCGCCTGCTCACCGGTGAGGGCGCCCCGCTCGGCTTCGTCCTGGTCACCTCCCTGTTCCTGGCCGCGACCATGCTCGGCTGGCGCGCGGCGGCCCGCCTCCTGACCGCACGGACGCGGCGGCACCGGCCCTGACGGGAGGGGCCGGAGGCGGAGCGCCCGACGCGGGGAGCACGCCCTCCACGGCCGCCGCCACCGCCGGCGCGGTGTACGGGACCACCTCGTGAGGTCCCGCCCCGGGACGTTCGTAAGCTGGAACGGATGAACGAGCATCCCGCACCCTGGTCCGCCGCCCCGTCTCCCGCCCCGTCCGGCACGGGGGACGGGCCCGCCTCCCGTGCGCCGGCGGACGGCGAGGACGAGGCACGCGAGGTGGGCGTGGGCCCGTGGGTCGGCCCCTGGCCCGAGGGCGACCACTACGACCCCGGACTCCTGGCCGGGGGCGACCGCCGCAACGTCGTGGACCGCTACCGGTACTGGCGGCGCGAGGCGATCGTGGCCGACCTCGACACCGTGCGCCACCCCTTCCACGTCGCCGTGGAGAACTGGTCGCACGACTTCAACATCGGCTCGGTCGTGCGCACCGCCAACGCGTTCGGGTGCGCGGCCGTGCACATCGTGGGCCGCCGCCGCTGGAACAAGCGCGGCGCGATGGTGACCGACCGCTACCAGCACGTCCACCACCACCCCGGCACCGAGGCGCTGGTGGCGTGGGCGGACGAGCGCGGGCTGCCGCTGATCGGGATCGACAACCTGCCCGGCGCGGTACCGCTGGAGACCTATCCCCTGCCCCGGGACGCGGTCCTGGTGTTCGGCCAGGAGGGCCCCGGCCTGTCCGAGGAGGTACGGCGGGTGTGCCGGGCGGTGCTGTCGATCTCCCAGTTCGGCTCCACCCGGTCGATCAACGCGGGGGCCGCCGCGGCGATCGCCATGCACGCCTGGGTGCGCGCGCACGTGTTCGACCAGCCGGTCCCGGATGGCACCTCCGCCGCCTCCACCGCTCCGGAGCCCACCACCGCACCGTCGTGACAGTTCCGTGATCTACCATGGGCGAAAGGCCCCGACCCGGAGAGAACCAGGGATGAGTTCGATCGTCACAGCAGCAGCCCGCCCCGCCACGATCGACGACGTGGCCGGTATCGCACGCGTCCTGAGCAGAGCGGCGCAGGAGGACCCGTTCTTCCACTGGCTGTTCCCCGACGACGAGCTGCGGGTGGCCAGGACCCGCCGCTTCTTCGCCCTGACCGCGGGCTTTGGCTACGTCCCCTCCGGCGACACCCGGGTCACCGAGGCCCGGGACGAGACCGAGGACGCGCCGGTGGTGCGCGGCGCGGCGCTGTGGGCACCGCCCACCGCCAACCCCGAGGGCCAATTGGTGTCGCTGCGCACCTGGCCGCACTGGGCGACCCTGATCGGCCGCTCCCGGCTGGCCGCGTTCGTGCGCGTGTTCGCCGAGTGGAAGCTGGCCGCGCCCCAGGAACCCCACCTGTACCTGGCCGCGCTGGGCGTGGACCCCGCGGTCACCGGCACCGGGATCGGGGGCGGGCTGCTCTCCCGCGGGCTGGACCGTGCGGACTCCGAGCGGCTCCCGGTGTTCACCCACACGCTCAACGACAAGACCGTCGGCTTCTACGAGCGGTTCGGCTTCCAGGTGGTCCGCGAGGCGCAGAGCCCGGACGCGGGGACCACCTACTTCCTGCTGCGTGACCCGTCCTGAGTCCGCTCCTCCCCCTCCTCCCGGACGGCACCCCGCCCGCGGCGTCCGCGCGTTCCGCCATGGGCGGTGGTCCGGACCTCCCGTGACGGAGAAGGAGACACGGCGCGTGACCCGCCCGACCGCCTCCTGAGCCCGGTGTTCCCGGTGACCACCGAAATTCAGACACTTCGCGTATGGAGAATGTCACGGACAGCCACGTGACTAGGGTCCTGAGCCATGAACGGTAGCGAGCCGCCACGGCCAGGACGCTTCCGGGGAGCGCGGACCCTCCGGCCCGTGCGGGGCGCTCGCGCCGCCCTGGCGGGGGTTCTGGCCGCCCTCGCGCTGGCGGCCACCGCCTGCACCGCTCCGGCCCTGACCGCGGAGGCCTACCGCCACGACGCCCGGCAGAGCGCCGTGGACCTGCTGGCGGTCGTCCGCACGGGCGTGCTGGTCGCGGAACTGGCCGAGGACGAGAAGGCGTTCCAGCCCTACCTCGACGTCAGCGTCGGCAACGCGGAGGGGGCCGCCCGCTCCATCGCCGACACCTTCGGGGTCCTCCAACCGCCCACGCCGCGCTGCGACGGGCTGCGCGAGAGGATGACCGGCCTCACCAGCGCCGCCACCAGCGGCTTGTCCGACCTGCGCATCGCCATCCGGCGGGGCGACCGCGCCGGGCGGGAAAAGGCGGCCGAGTCCCTCCGGGAGACCGCCTCCGGCCTGACCGAGGTCCGGAAGGACCTCCGGTGAAGTGGGTCACGGCCTTCACCCTGGGCCTGCTCACCGCCATCGGCGGGTGCCTGGACATCGGCGACCTGGTCGCCAACTCCATCGTCGGCTCCCGCTTCGGGATGTCGCTGGCCTGGGTGCTCCCCGTGGGCATCATCGGGCTGATGCTGTTCACCGAGATGTCGGCGCGCGTCACCGCGGTCAGCGGCCGGGCCACCTTCGACCTGGTCCGTGAGCGCCTCGGCGCCCGGGCCGGACTCGCCAACCTGCTGGCGTCCTACTTCATCACCCTGCTGGTCCTGTCGGCACAGATGGGCGGTATCGCGCTCGCGTTCGAACTGGCCAGCGGCGTCCACTACCTGCTGTGGGTCCCGGTGGCCGGGGTCCTGGTCTGGATCGTCCTGTGGCGGATGCCGTTCGAGTGGATGGAGAAGTCCTACGGCCTGCTCGGCCTCGCCCTCGTCGTGTTCGGCGTGGCCCTGTGGCGTCTGAGCCCCGACTGGAGCGGGCTCCTCGCCAGCGCGACCACCCTCGCCCCGCCGCCCGACGAGGACTGGTCGGTCTGGTGGTACTACGCGATCGCGCTGTTCGGCTCGGCGATGACCCCCTACACAGTCCTGTTCTTCTCCTCCAGCGGTGTCGAGGAGGAGTGGACGGCCAAGGACCTGGGCACGGCCCGGGTCAACATCTTCTTCGGCTTCTCGCTGGGCCTCCTCCTCGCCCTGGCCATCATGGCCTGCGCGGCGGTGTTCCTCATGCCCGCCGAGGTCCAGGTGACGGACCTGGACCAGGTCGCGCTCCCGGTCGTGTCGGCGCTGGGAAGGCTAGGCCTGGTCGTGGTGATCGTGGGCTTCTTCGCGGCCACCTTCGGCGCCGCGCTGGAGTCGGGGCTGGCCGCGGGTTACAGCGTGGCCCAGTACCTCGGCTGGTCGTGGGGCGAGTCCGTCTCCCCGTCCCGGACCGCGTCCTTCCAGACCGTCCTCCTGCTGAGCCTCCTGGTGGGAGTCCTCTTCATGCTGACCGGGATCAACCCGATCAAGGTCACCGAGTACAGCCTCGTACTGTCGGCGGCGGCGCTGCCGCTCACCTACCTGCCGATCTTCGTGGTCGCCAACGACCGCGGCTACCTCGGCGACCGGGTCAACTCACGGTTCACTAACATCCTGGGGTCGGTCTACCTGGTGCTCCTGGTCGTGGTGTCGGTCGCCGCCCTCCCCTTGATGGTCTACACGAAAGCGGGGCAGTGAGATGTCGAGGGACCAGGCGCACGGGGACGTGTTCCGGATCGGCTTCACCGTGCTGGACCGCCAGATCGTGGACCGCGACGGCCAGTACGTGGGCAAGACCGACGACGTCGAGTTCTCCTGGGAAGAGGGAGGTCCGCCGACCATGACCGCGCTGCTCACCGACTCCGCCGCCCTGGGCCCGAGGCTCACGGGCCCCCTGGGAAGGCTGTGGCGAACGATGCTGAACAGGCTGCGGCCCTCAGAGCACGAACCCGTGCGGATCCCGGTGAACGACGTCGAGGCGTTCTCCCCCACCACCCGGCTGTCCACGCCCGTCCCTGAGGGGAGCCGTACCCTGGAGAACTGGCTGCGCCGGAACTTCATCGGCCGTATCCCGGGGGCACGGCGATGAGTACGTTCCAGGCCAGCGAACTGATCGGCCGCCACGTCGTGGACGGCTCCGGGCAGAGGACCGGAACGGTCCGGGACGTCGTCGTGCGGCGCGACGGGGACGCCTACACCGTCCTGGGCCTGGTCCTGGGCCGCTCCGCGCTCGCGGGCCGCTTCGGCTACGAGGGCACGCTGGATCCGCCGACCCCGTGGCGGCACGTCCTGGGCTGGATGCGCCGCCACGAGCGCTACGTGGAGTGGGAGGACATCGAGCGCCTGGACGGGGAGGCCGTCGTGATCGGCGTCGAGCACAGTTCCCTGCCCCGGCACTGGCGCGCCCGCGAGGACTGAGGAGCACCATCATCCAGATCTTTGTTGGTACCTACTACGGATATCAAGTTTAGGTACCATCCTGGTATGAACATGCATCTGCGCCTGCCCGACGACGTACATGCCCAGATCAAGGAGATCGCCGAGGAGGACGGCAACAGCGTCAACACCGAAGCCGTCATCGCCCTCAAGGACTTCATCGCGCGCCGTCAGACCGAGAAGGTGCGTCAGTACGCCCTGGAGATCGCCGAAGAGGACGCCGAACTGCTGGCGAGGCTGGCCGAGTGACGCGTTACCTCACGAAGGCCGACATCTCCGCGATCATCGACGCGACCCTTCCCCCGTATGTGACGATGAGGGACATCGGCCAGCTCCACGCGGCACTACTGCGCCCGCGGACCACCGCCTTCGGTGATGACGCCTATCCGGACCCGTGGCAGAAATCCGCCGCCCTCATGCAGTCGATCCTCATCGGCCATCCCCTGTCGGACGGGAACAAGAGACTGGCCTGGACCAGCGCCAAGGTGTTCCTTCGCCTCAACGGCCAGAAGGTGGGCAGTCCCGACCAGGACGCCGCCTACGACCTGGTCATCGCCGTCACCACCGGCGACCTGGTGGACGTCCCCGAGATCGCCGAGCGGCTCAGAAGACTCATGCCGACCGCGGAGTGACCGGCCCCGAAAGACGGCGAGGGGCCGCACTCCCGAGGGAGTACGGCCCCGTGCGACACGGGCCGTCGGACTAGCCGACACCCTTGCTGAGCGAGCCCAGCAGGTCGCGGTTGAGCTGCGAGATCGTGTCCAGCGGGATGCCCACCGGGCAGACCGCGGCGCACTCACCGATGTTGGTGCAGCCGCCGAAGTCCTCCTCGTCCTGCTGGTTGATCATCTTCACCACGCGCGAGGCCCGTTCGGGCTGCCCCTGCGGGAGCATGCCCAGGTGGGTGACCTTCGCGGCGGTGAACAGCATGCTGGAGGCGTTCGGGCAGGCCGCCACGCACGCGCCGCAGCCGATGCAGGTCGCGGCGTCGAACGCGCGGTCCGCGTCCGGCTTCGGGACCGGGTTGGCGTGGGCGTCCGGCGCGGTACCCGTCGGGGCGCTGATGTAGCCCCCCGCCTGGATGATGCGGTCGAACGCGCTGCGGTTCACAACCAGGTCCTTCACGACCGGGAACGCCTGGGCCCGCCACGGCTCCACCGTGATGGTGTCGCCGTCCTTGAAGCTGCGCATGTGCAGCTGGCAGGTCGTGGTGCGCTCGGGGCCGTGGGCCTCGCCGTCGATCACGACGCCGCAGGCACCGCAGATGCCCTCACGGCAGTCGTGGTCGAACGCGACCGGCTCCTCGTTCTCCAGCGTGAGCTTCTCATTGAGGACGTCGAGCATCTCCAGGAACGACATGTCCGGGGAGACGTCGGTGAGCTTGTAGGTGGCCAGCCGGCCCTCGTCGTCCGGCCCCTTCTGACGCCATACGCGCAGGGTGATGTTCACTTGTAGCTCCGCTGCTTCATCTCGACGTACTCGTACTCCAGGGCTTCCTTGTGGAGCACGGGCTTGCTGTCCTCGCCGCCGAACTCCCATGCCGCGACGTAGGCGAACTCGTCGTCGTGGCGCAGCGCCTCGCCGTCCTCGGTCTGGCTCTCGGAGCGGAAGTGGCCGCCGCAGGACTCGCGGCGGTGCAGGGCGTCGATGCACATGAGCTCGCCCAGCTCCAGGAAGTCGGCCACGCGGTTGGCCTTCTCCAGAGCCTGGTTGAGCTCCTCGTTGGTACCGAGCACCTTGACGTCGCGCCAGAACTCGGCGCGCAGTTCGCGGATGCGCTCGATGGCCTTGGTCAGGCCCTCCTCGTTGCGCTCCATGCCGCAGTACTCCCACATGATGTGGCCGAGCTCCTTGTGGAAGGAGTCGACGGTGCGGGAGCCCTGGATGGAGAGCAGCTTGTCGATGCGGGAGGTGACCTGCTCCTTGGCCGCCACGGCCTCCGGGTGCGACTCGTCGAGCGCCTCGAACGGGCCGTCGGCCAGGTAGTCGTTGATGGTGTTCGGCAGGACGAAGTAGCCGTCCGCCAGACCCTGCATCAGCGCGCTGGCACCCAGGCGGTTGGCGCCGTGGTCGGAGAAGTTGGCCTCACCGGTCACGAACAGGCCCGGGATGGAGCTCTGCAGGTCGTAGTCGACCCACAGCCCGCCCATGGTGTAGTGCACGGCCGGGTAGATGCGCATCGGAACCTCGTAGGGGTTCTCGCCGGTGATGCGCTGGTACATGTCGAACAGGTTGCCGTACTTGGCCTCGACGGCCTCCTGCCCCATGCGCCCGATGGCGTCGGCGAAGTCCAGGTACACGCCCAGGCCGCTGGTGCCGACGCCGCGGCCCTCGTCGCAGACGTTCTTGGCGGCGCGGGAGGCGATGTCGCGCGGCACCAGGTTGCCGAAGGCCGGGTAGATGCGCTCCAGGTAGTAGTCGCGCTCGTCCTCGGGGATCTGGCGCGGGTCGCGGGTGTCCCCGTGCTTCTTGGGGACCCAGATGCGGCCGTCGTTGCGCAGCGACTCGCTCATCAGGGTCAGCTTGGACTGGTAGTCGCCGCTGACCGGGATGCAGGTCGGGTGGATCTGCGTGTAGCACGGGTTGGCGAAGAGCGCGCCCTTGCGGTGCGCGCGCCAGGTCGCGGTGACGTTCGAGCCCATCGCGTTGGTCGACAGGAAGAACACGTTGCCGTAGCCGCCGGTGGCCAGCACCACGGCGTCGGCGAAGTGCGTCTCGATCTCACCGGTGACCATGTCGCGGACGATGACGCCGCGCGCCTTGCCGTCCACGACGATGACTTCCAGCATCTCGTGGCGGGTGTTCATCTGGACGGTGCCCGCGGCGACCTGGCGCTCCAGGGCCTGGTAGGCGCCGATGAGCAGCTGCTGGCCCGTCTGGCCGCGCGCGTAGAAGGTGCGGGAGACCTGCACGCCGCCGAAGGAGCGGTTGTCGAGCAGGCCGCCGTACTCGCGGGCGAAGGGCACGCCCTGGGCGACGCACTGGTCGATGATCTCGACACTGGTCTGGGCCAGGCGGTAGACGTTCGACTCGCGGGAGCGGAAGTCGCCGCCCTTGACGGTGTCGTAGAACAGCCGGTAGATGCTGTCGCCGTCGTTGCGGTAGTTCTTGGCGGCGTTGATGCCGCCCTGCGCCGCGATGGAGTGCGCGCGGCGCGGGCTGTCCTGGTAGCAGAACGAGGTGACGTTGTAGCCCGCCTCGCCCAGGGTCGCGGCCGCGGAGGCGCCGGCCAGGCCGGTGCCGACGATGATCACCGAGAGCTTGCGCCGGTTCGCGGGGTTGACCAGCTTGGCCGAGAAGCGGCGCTTGTCCCAGCGCTCGTTGATCGGGCCCTCGGGGGCCTTCTCGTCCCGGATCGGGTCGCCCTCGATGAAGAAGTCGTACTCAGACAATTAACTCACCAGTCCAAAGGTGACCGCCAGAGGCGGAAGCAGGAAGCCCACGGTCACGATCAGCGCGATACCCAGGGCGACGGCGTTGAGCGTGCCCTGCCGCCGCGACATGTTGGCACCGAGGGTCGCCAGGGCGCTCCAGATGCCGTGCCGCAGGTGCAGGCCCACAGCGATCACGGACAGGACGTAGAACAGGGTCACGTACCAGAACTCGGGCTGGAACCCGTTCACGAGCCGCTCGTAGGGGCTGTCGGACCGACCGCCGGGAGCGATGTGGTTCGTGGTCAGGTGCAGGATGTGGAAGACCACGAAGAGCGCGACGAGCACGCCGCCGTAGCGCATGGTGTAGGACGAGTAGCTGCGGGCCACCCGCTTGTTCACCTTGTAGCGCTGCGCCGCGGGGCGCGCCCTGCGGGCACGGGCCCACAGCGTCACCGCCGCGTAGATGTGGATCAGGACGCTCGCCAGCAGGACGAGTCGGAAGATCCAGAGGAATCCGCCCTCGGGCAGCATCGGGTAGCCCAGCTCGCGGAGGCTGTGGGCATAGCCGTCGAAGGCCTCCTGACCCGAGAAGATCTTGAGGTTGCCGTACATGTGCGCGATCAAATACAGCACGAGGATCGCCCCGGTGATCGCCATCGCTGCCTTGAGCGCCACCGTGGACCCGTAGGCCGTAGACCGCTTCTTGGTCAAGGTACTGTTCGCCACAGCCTGCCACTTTAAATTCGGGTTAAGTCTGACGTCCAAGTCATCACGACGCTGGCGTCGATAGCCATAGGCTATGAACCATGCAGTTCCAGCAGCTGTCCTACTTCGTCGCCGTCGCCCGCACACGCCATTTCACCCGCGCAGCAGAGCTTTCCCGCGTCGCCCAGCCGAGTTTGAGCAAACAGATCCGCAGCCTTGAGCGGGAGTTGGGTGCACCGTTATTCAGTCGTGCCAGGGGAAACATCACACTCACGCCGGCGGGCGAGGCGCTGCTTCCGCTGGCCCAGCGCATGCTCACGGACCTGGAGACGGCCCGCCGCGAGGTGGCGGAGCTGGCCGGGGTGCGCAGGGGCCGCGTGCGCCTCGGCGCGACCCCGTCGCTGTGCGCGGGCCTGCTGGCCGACGTGCTCTCCGACTTCCACACCGGCTACCCGGGGATCGAACTGCAGGTGGAGGAGAGCGGCTCGCGCGACCTGATCCGCGACCTGGGGCGGGGCGAGCTGGACCTGGCCCTGATCATCCTGCCGCTGCACAGCAGCGACCCGGACTTCTCCACCACGCCGATCCTGCGGGAGAACCTGGTGGTGGCGAGCCCGATGTCGGGGCCCTCTCCCAACGGGCGGGCGTCGATCCGCATCACCGAACTGGAGGGGCGCCCCCTGGTGATGTTCCGGCGCGGCTACGACGTGCGGGAGGCGACGCTGCGCGCGTGCCGGGCGGCGGGGTTCGAGCCGGAGCTGGCCGTGGAGGGCGGCGAGATGGACGCCGTGCTGCGGTTCGTCGAGGCGGGCCTGGGGCTGGCGGTGGTGCCGAGCATGGTGCTCAAGAACCGGCCGGGCCTGCGCGGGACGCCGCTGGCCAGGCCGCGCCTGCTGCGGACTGTGGCGCTGGCGCGGCGCAAGGACGTGGAGCCCTCGCACTCGGCCGAGGCGTTCCGCCGCCACCTCAACGGCTACCTGCTGGGGATGTCGCCGCAGGACCTGGGGCCGGACCTGGAGGTGCTGATCACCGGGGAGGCCGGATAGCCCCGCTCCCCGGCGCGGGGAGGCGGTCGGGGCGCGCCGCCGGCGACCGCCGGACCCTCTGGGGCGGATATATACCACATGCCACTTGCACCCCAGACAGACCAAGAGAGACATAAAGGACTTTCTCTCTTGTTAAGTGTCAAAATCCCCCAAGTAAGCGCTCAAAAGTGGCGTAATTCACACCTCCTTCTCCGTCGCACCCCCCGCTCCATGACGTGACCGTGATCACAACGGCCTAACGTTGCGTTGCAGACCGGTTCGCTACGGCTCCTCCCCGCAGCCGTAGGGCTCCAGACACGGCCACGGCTGACGGCAGGCGGGTACCGCGACCCGCCCGGCCGGGGCCTTCCAGGAGGTGGAAGAGCACGGTGACCTCGACCGACAGCACGCAGTCCGAAGGCGGCCGGGCGCGCATCCCCCAGCGGACACTGCGCACCGACCGCTGGTGGATCGGCCCGCTCCTCACCACGCTGGGCCTGGCCGCCTTCGTCGTCTACGCGACCCTGCGGGTGTTCCAGCAGGACCACTACTGGGTCCCGGAGCACCACTACCTGACCCCGTTCTACTCTCCCTGCGTCGCCCAGCAGTGCGTGCCCGAGGCGGCGCTGTTCGGGCGCCTGCCCGTGGAGTTCCCGCCGCTCTTCCCCTACGCCCTGGTCAGCCTGCCGATCCTGCTGCTGTTCCGGTTGACCTGCTACTACTACCGCAAGGCCTACTACCGCTCGATCTGGCTGGCGCCCCCCGCGTGCGCCGTGCGCGAGCCCCACCGGACCTACACCGGTGAGACCCGGCCGCTGATGCGGCTCCAGAACGGCCACCGCTACTTCTTCTACGCCGCCTTCGTCATCACCGGCATCAACACGTGGGACATGCTGGTCGCCTTCCTCCACGGGACCGGCGGCGGCTTCGGCGTCGGGCTCGGCAACCTCATCATGCTCCTCAACGTGCTCATGCTGTGGGCCTACACGCTCAGCTGCCACTCGTGCCGCCACGTCTTCGGCGGGCGGCTGCGCAGCTTCGGCACGCACCCGGTCCGCTACTGGATGTGGAGCCGCGTCTCCACGCTGAACAACCGGCACATGCTCTACGGCTGGCTCAGCATCGCGACCCTGATGCTCACGGACGCCTACATCGCCCTGATCGCCAGCGGCACCATCGAAGACCTCCGCATCATCAACTGAGCCAAGGGGAGAGGAAGGCACGACCACATGCCCCCCACAGCAGAGCCCGAGATCACCCGGTACACCTACGACGTCGTGGTGATCGGGGCGGGCGGAGCCGGGCTGCGCGCCGCGATCGCCGCCCGCGAGCAGGGCAAGCGCACGGCGGTCATCTCCAAGTCGCTGTTCGGCAAGGCCCACACGGTGATGGCCGAGGGCGGCGCGGCCGCCGCCCTGGGCAACGCCAACGCCGACGACGAGTGGCGCGTGCACTTTCGCGACACCGTCCGCGGCGGCAAGTTCCTCAACGATCCGCGCATGGCGGAGCTGCACGCCCGCGAGGCGCCCGAGCGCATCCTGGAGCTGGAGTACTGGGGCGCGCTGTTCGACCGCACCGGGGACGGACGGATCAGCCAGCGCAACTTCGGCGGCCACGAGTACCCGCGGCTGGCGCACGTGGGCGACCGCACCGGCCTGGAGATGATCCGCACCCTCCAGCAGCGGGTCGTCGCGCTCCAGCAGGCCGACGCCGCGGAGCTGGGCGACCCCGAGGCCCGCATCCGGGTGTTCGCCGAGACGGCGGTCACCCGGCTGATCACCGAGGACGAGGGCGAGGGCGGCGGGGGGAGGCCGGGCCGGATCGTCGGCGCGTTCGGCTACCGCCGGGTGGACGGCGGGTTCGTGCTCTTCGAGGCGCCCGCGGTCATCCTGGCCACCGGGGGCATCGGCAAGGCCTTCCGGACCACCTCCAACTCCTGGGAGTACACCGGCGACGGCCACGCGCTGGCGCTGCGGTCCGGGGCCTCCCTGATCAACATGGAGTTCGTCCAGTTCCACCCCACGGGGATGGTCTGGCCCCCGTCGGTGAAGGGCATCCTCGTCACCGAGTCGGTGCGCGGCGACGGCGGCGTGCTGCGCAACTCCGAGGGGAGGCGGTTCATGTTCGACTACGTGCCGGACGTGTTCCGCTCCCAGTACGCCGAGAGCGAGGAGGAGGCCGACGGCTGGTACTCCGATCCCGCGGGCCACCGCAGGCCGCCGGAGCTGCTGCCGCGCGACGAGGTCGCGCGGGCGATCAACACCGAGGTCAAGGAGGGGCGCGGCTCACCGCACGGCGGCGTCTTCCTGGACGTGTCCTCGCGCCTGCCCGCCGAGGAGATCCGCAGGCGCCTGCCGTCCATGCACCACCAGTTCAAGGAGCTGGCGGACGTGGACATCACCGCGGAGCCCATGGAGGTGGGCCCGACCTGCCACTACGTGATGGGCGGGGTGCGGGTGGACGCCGACACCGCCGCCTCCGACGTGCCGGGGCTGTTCGCCGCCGGGGAGGTGGCGGGCGGCATGCACGGCTCCAACCGGCTGGGTGGCAACTCGCTGTCGGACCTGCTGGTGTTCGGGCGCAGGGCCGGTATGGGCGCCGCCGCCTACCTGGACGGGCTCGGCGGCGGAGAGATCCCGAGGCGGACCGTGGACCGCGTCGCGGAGGAGGCCGCCTCCTACGCCCTGGAGTTCCTCAAGCAGGGCGACGGGGAGAACCCGTACACGCTGCACACCGAGCTGCAGGAGACGATGAACGACCTGGTCGGCATCATCCGGCGCGGCCCGGAGATGGAGCGGGCCCTGGAGCGCCTGGACGCGCTGGGAGAGCGCTCGCGCCTGCTCAGCGCGCCCGGCGACCGGGTGTACAACCCGGGATGGCACCTGGCGCTGGCCCTGCCCAACATGGTCCTGGTCTCGCGCGCGGTCGCCGCGGCCGCGCTGGAGCGGACCGAGTCGCGCGGCGGGCACACCCGGGACGACTTCCCCGACATGTCGGCGGAGTGGCGCAGGGTCAACCTGGAGGTGCGCGCGGACGCGTCCGGACGGGTGTCGCTGTCCCGGCGTCCGGTCGCCGACATCCCCGCCGGGCTGCTCGCCCTCTTCGGACGCGAGGAGCTGGCCAAGTACCTGACGGAGGAGGAGCTGCCCGAGGCCGGGGCGGCGGACGACGCGGCCGAGGAGGGCCAGTCATGAGCGAGCGTGTGTTCAGGGTGTGGCGCGGTTCCGGTGAGGGAGGACTCGCCGAGTACCGGGTGGAGGCCAACGAGGGCGAGGTGGTGCTCGACGTGCTGCACCGCCTCCAGGCCACGCAGACCCCCGACCTGGCGGTGCGGTGGAACTGCAAGGCGGGCAAGTGCGGTTCGTGCTCGGTGGAGATCAACGGCCACCCGCGGCTGTCGTGCATGACGCGGATGAGCGTGTTCGACGAGGACGAGGTGGTGACGGTGACGCCGATGCGCACCTTCCCGGTGGTCCGGGACCTGGTGTGCGACGTGTCGTACAACTACCAGAAGGCACGGGAGATCCCCTCCTTCACCCCCGACCCGAACAAGTCGCCGGGCGACTTCCGGATGCAGCAGGAGGACGTGGAGCGCCAGCAGGAGTTCCGCAAGTGCATCGAGTGCTTCCTGTGCAACAACACCTGCCACGTGATCCGCGACCACGAGGAGAACAAGGAGCACTTCTCGGGCCCGCGCTACCTCATGCGGGTGGCGGAGCTGGAGATGCACCCCGAGGACACCGCCGACCGCAGGCTCATCGCCCAGGACGAGTTCGGGCTGGGCTACTGCAACATCACCAAGTGCTGTTCGGACGTGTGCCCCGAGAACATCCACATCACCGACAACGCGCTGATCCCGCTGAAGGAGCGGGTGGCCGACCGCAAGTACGACCCGCTGGTGTGGCTCGGGTCGAAGATCGGCGTGCGTCCGAAGGACACCCCGCCGGTGCCCAACGTCGGGAGCCACTCCGACAGGACCTGAGGGGCGCCGCGGCGGCGCCGTGCGCGGCCGCCACCGCGGGCGGAGGGCCCCTCCCCCGCGGGGCGCCGCGGCGCGCCCGCTCCCCCGCCGGGATCCGGCGCGGTGGCGCGGGACCTCGGCGGTGCCGGGTCAGAAGCCGCGGGCGACCCAGTCGTCGATGTGCTCGGCGGCCTCGGCGACGGTGGTGGACTCGCCGTGGCCGGGGTGGACGACCGTGTCGCCCGGCAGGCCCGCGAGGTGGTCGCGGATCGAGGCGATGAGCGTCGGGAAGTCCGAGAGGGGCTGGCCGGTGGCGCCGGGTCCGTCCGCGCAGAGGGTGTCCCCGGTGAAGACCGCCCCGAGCTCGGGCGCGTACAGGCACACACCGCCGGGGGTGTGCCCCGGTGTGTGCAGGATGTTCAGCTCCACGCCGCCGACCACGAGCGCCTCACCGTGGAGCAGCGGCGCGTCGGGCTCCTGGTACGGATACACCCGGTGCCACAGCTCGGCGTCCTCGGGGTGCAGCAGGATCGGGCAGTCGGTGAGGTCGGCCAGGGCGACGGCCGCGTCGACGTGGTCGCTGTGCCCGTGGGTGGACACGATCGCCATCAGCTCGCGGTCGCCCAGGGCGCGGGCGATCGCCTCGTGGTCGTGCGCGGCGTCGACGACGATCGCGCTGTCCTCGTCCCCGACGATCCACACGTTGTTCTCGACACCGAACTCGCCTCCCTCCAGGCTGACGACACCCGAGGTACGCAGGCGCTGGACGGGGGAAGGAACGCTCACGGCTCACCACCTGGTCTCTCGCGGGCTGGTCCGACGCCTTCGAGCCTATCCCTCCGCGCCCGGACGCACACGTGCGGCGGGTACGGTTCAGCCCCCGGGCTCGAAGTTGCGGCGCAGCGCGTAGGGCTGGATGAGTCCGAGACCGTGCGCGTGGCGGGCACGCACCCTGACCACCTGCAGGCCCTCCTCGTCGGCGAGGCTCTCGGCGAGGTTGTCGTCGATCAGGACCGTGCCGGGGCGGGCGAAGGAGGTCAGGCGGCTGGAGCGGTTGACGGTCGTGCCGAACACGTCGCCGTGCAGGGTCAGGACCGGGCCGGAGGCCAGGCCCACCCGGACGTCGGGCACCTCCACGTGGGTCTTGACGCCCGAGGCCAGGCGCAGCGCGATGTCGGCGGCCTCGGCCGGGGAGTCGGCCACGTAGAGGACCTCGTCGCCCAGGGTCTTGACGACGCGGCCGCCCCCGGAGGCGACGATGTCGGCGGCGGTGGCCTCGAAGCCCTCGACCACCCCGGCCAGCTCGACCTCGTCCAGCTCACGGCTCAGCGTGGTGAAGGAGACCAGGTCGGCGAACCCCACGATCAGCGGGTAGTAGTTGGGCACGCTGTCCTGGCCGTTGGACATCACCGCGAGTGTGCGGGCCGCGGAGGCGGAGAGCTGGCGGCGCCAGATGTGCAGCAGGAGCCGCTCGACGTCCGGCAGCAGCTCCTTGACCCGGCCCATCAGCGGGCTGACGGAGTCCTCGCCCTCCCGGAAGATGAGCGTGCTCAGGATGCTGGTCTGCCAGTCGGCCAGGCGCGCCATGGTCTGGCCCATCGCGCGGGCGAAGCGGACCACGCCCTCCTCGTCCAGGACGCCCTCCTGGAGCAGGGAGTTGGCGATGCGCAGCGACTCGACGTCGCTCTCGGCGAAGGTGACCGTGTCGTCGCCCTGGTTGGGGAAGCCGAGGGCACGCCAGATGCGTCCGGCCAGCTCGGCGTCGGCTCCGGCGAGCTCGATCGCCTGCTCCCTGGTGTAGACCGCCTCACCGCCGAGCAGGGCGGACTCGATCGCTTTCGGGTCGGGACGCGACGACATACGTTCTCTTTCACGGGCCATCCCCGCCGGAACGGGGAACAGTCACTTCGTCACCGGCCGGTGGCGCGGCACTGGGTTCCCCTCCAGCTTACGCCCGCGTCCGCTCCCCCGCAGGGGCGGGCGCCGTCCAGGGGCCGGACGGCCCCCGCAGCGCGGGCGGCCGGTCGTCCCGTACGGGCAGGTCAAGCGCCGGGACGCACGTGCACGACGTCGCCCACGTTCAGGGCCCGTTCTCCTTCGGGACCCTCCACCAGAAGCCGGGCGTCGGAGTCGACACCGGTCGCGGTGCCCTCCAGGAACCGCTCCCCGGGAAGGTGCACCCGCACGCGGCGGCCGATGGTGGTGCACATGCCCCGGTAGAGGGCGGCCAGGCCGCTGGCCTCGGCGTCACCCCCCGCGGCGGTCCACACCGTGTACAGCTCCTCGAACCCGCCCAGGACGGCGGCGAGCAGAGCGCCCCGGTCCAGGTCGCCGAAGCCCTCGCCGCGCAGGGAGACGGCGGTGTCCACGGGCAGTTCGGCCCGGTCCTGGGAGACGTTGATCCCGATCCCCACGACCACGCCCGCCGCTTCCGAGGAGAAGTCGGCCTCGGCCAGGATTCCGGCGAGCTTGCCGTCGCCTGACCCGGGATCGGCGCGCAGGCCCTCGGGGACGATGACGTCGTTGGGCCACTTGAGCGCCGCCCCGGCCCCCGGTACCCGGCGCACCGCGTCGACGGCGGCCACGCCCATGAGCGCGGACAGCCAGCCCAGCCTCGCGGCGGGGACCCCGGGCCGGACCAGGAGGGAGAAGGTGAGGGCGGCGCGCGGCGGTGTGGAGAAGCCGCGGCCGAGGCGGCCGCGCCCGGCGGTCTGGTGCTCGGTGACCAGCACGCTCCCGTGCGGGGCGCCCCGCCGGGCCCGTCCGGCCAGCTCGGTGTTGGTGGAACCGGCCTCGGGGAGTACCTCGATCCGCTGCCACATGCCGCCCGGGTGGACGAGGGCGGCGTCGAGGGCCGCCGCGTCGAGCGGGGGCCGCGGGAAGGGGTCGGGTGCACTGGCCATGTCCCCATTACAGCAGGGCCGCGACCCGGTCCGGCAAACCCGTGTGCGGGAGGAGCCCGCCGGTTACGCTGAAAGCAGCACGTCGGTGACCGTGCGCTGTCACATTCAGCTACCGGAGGTGACGCGACGGATGACGATCGTGGAAGCGGCCCCGGAGGTATCGGAGGCATCAGTCGGTATGCCGTCCCACTGGGAAGTCGTGTTGCGCGCCTGGCGAGAGCTGGACCTGCCCGAGGGTTGGCGGGCCGAGATCATCGAAGGCGCGATCAGCATCATGACTCCCCCAAGGACGAGCGCAGCGAGATCATCGACCTGCTCCGGACGCGGCTCTTCCGTGAGAAGTTCCGTGAGGGCAGCGCGGTCAGCGAATGCACCATCCACCAGAACATCGACGTGCGGGTGCCGACACGCAACAGCCTGTACATCCCTGACCTCGTGGTTCTGCCAGGGCGTGTACTCGACCGCTCCCCCGAGCGCTCCGCGGCCGACGCCCTCCTCGTCGCCGAGGTGACGTCCAAGAGCACCGCTGAGAGGGACCGCAAGGCCAAGCTCCGGGGTTACGCGCACGCCGGGATCCCCCTGTACCTGCTGGTGGAACGCTGGGACCCGCAGACCGGTGGGGGGCGAGTTCACCCTCTACTCCGACCCGGAGAACGGCAGGTACACCAGCGCCACGCAGGTGCCCTTCGGCAAGGAGATCCACCTCCCCGAGCCGTTCGACCTCACCATCGACACCAGCGGTTTCCCCGGGTAACGGGCTCCGCCCGTGCGCGAGGGCGCCCCGCACCCCCTTCCGGGTGCGGGGCGCCCTCGCGCACGGGCCGGCCGGCGGTCAGCCGGTGTTCTGCAGGCCGGCGGCCACGCCGTTGACCGAGAGCAGCAGCAAACGCTCCAGGTGCTGCTGGTCCTGTGCGGACAGGGCGTCGGCCTCCGCGCCCCGCAGGGCCTCCAGGGCGCGCAGTTGCAGGTGGGACAGCGCGTCCACGTACGGGTTGCGCAGGTCGACCGCGCGGGAGAGCACCGCGCGGTTCTCCAGCAGGCGGCTGTGCCCGGTCACCTTCAGCACCAGCTCCCGGGTGCGGTCGTACTCGGCGAGCACCCGCTCGGTCAGCTCCGGCCGGCCGCCCAGGGCCAGATAGCGCTCGGCGATGGTGCGGTCGGTCTTGGCCAGGCTCATCTCGGCGTTGTCCAGCAGGGACGAGAACATGGGCCACTCGCGGTAGGCGGCCTGGAGCATGCCCAGGTCCTCCACCGCGGCCAGGCCCGTGCCGAGTCCGTACCAGCCGGGCAGGTTGACCCGGGTCTGGGTCCAGGCGAACACCCACGGGATCGCGCGCAGGTCACCCAGCCCCCGGGCCGCGCCGCGCCGTGCGGGGCGCGAGCCCAGACGCAGCTCGCCCAGCTCCTCCAGCGGGCTGACCCGGGAGAACCACACCGCGAAGTCCTCGGTGTTGATCAGCTCCAGGTAGGCCTCCTGGGCGGCTTCGGCGATGGTGTCGGCGTGGCCCCGGTACCTGCGCTCGGCGGAGCGCTCGCGCTCCTGGACGGCGTCGGTGGAGGCCATCAGCACCGCGTGGCCGACCTGCTCGATGTGGCGGCGGGCGATCGCGGACTGCCCGTAGCGGGCGAAGATGACCTCGCCCTGCTCGGTGACCTTGAACCGGCCGCCGACCGAGCCGGGCGCCTGGGCCAGCAGGGCGCGGCTGGCCGGTCCGCCGCCGCGGCCGAGCGAGCCGCCGCGGCCGTGGAACAGGGTCAGGCGCACGTCGTGCTCGCGCGCCCACGCGGCCAGGCGGGCCTGGGCGTCGTACAGGCGCAGGGTGGCACTGACCGGTCCGACGTCCTTGGCCGAGTCGCTGTAGCCGAGCATGACCTCCACGCGGCGCCCCGTCTCCTCCAGGCGCTTGTGCACCGGGGGCAGCTTCAGCATGCCGTCGAGCACGTGGGGCGAGGCGTCCAGGTCGGCGCCGGTCTCGAACAGGGGGATGACGTCGAGGACGGGCACGCGCTCGGACGGCAGCGCGTGGGAGGCCAGCTCGTACACGGCCGCGATGTCCTCGGCCGAGCGGGTGAAGCTGACGATGTAGCGGCGGCAGGCCTCCACGCCGAAGCGCTCCTGGATCCAGGCGATGACCCGGATGGTGGCGAGGACCTCCTCGGTGCGCTCGGAGAGGGCCCCGCCCCCGCGCAGCTCGGCGAGCGCCGCGGCGTGCACCTCGCTGTGCTGGCGGATCTCCAGTTCGGCGAGGTGGAAGCCGAAGCTCTCCGCCTGCCAGACCAGGTGCTGCAGTTCTCCGTAGGCCTGGCGGAGGGCGCCGGCGGCGACCAGGGACTCCTGCACGGTGCGCAGGTCGGCCAGGAAGGCGTCGGCGTCGGGGTAGGCCAGGTCGGCGTCGCGCTCGCGCGTGGCGCGCAGGCGCGCGGCGGCCAGCATCAGCATCTGGCGGTGCGGCTCGTTGGGCGAGCGCTTCTCGACCTCCGCCGTCAGTGCGGGGTGTCCGGCCTTGGCCACGGAGAGCGCGTCGAGCAGGGCGGGGCTGGCGGGGGTGAGGTTGGAGTAGGCGGTCAGGGTGCGGGCCACCCCGTCGCAGGCCCTCTCCAGGCCGCGCAGCACGTGCTCGGACTGGATGAGCATGGCCTCGCGGGTCACGTCGTGGGTGACGTAGGGGTTGCCGTCGCGGTCGCCGCCGATCCAGCTGCCGTAGCGGACGAAGGGCCTGGCGCGGGGCGGGCGCGCACCGGCGCCCTCGGGGTCGATGGCCGTGTCCAGGCTCCGGTAGACCTGCGGGATGACCGAGAAGATCGTCTCGTCGAAGGCGGACAGCGCGGTACGCACCTCGTCGAGCGGGTCGAGCTTGGTGTAGCGCAGCTGGGAGGTGCGCCAGAGCAGGTCGACCTCCTCCAGCAGGCGGCGGTGCGCCTCGACCGCGGCGGTGCTGCCCTCGTGGGAGGCGTGCCAGGCGTCCAGTTGGGCGCTGATGCGCAGGATGGAGGTGGAGACGGCGCGGCGGCGGGCCTCCGTGGGGTGCGCGGTGAGCACGGGGTGGAACTCCATGCCCGCGACCAGTTCGTCGAGGCGCTCCTCGCCGTCGGTCTCGCGGATGGCGCGCACGGCCGCCGCGAGGGACTCCCGGGGCGGGTTGGCGGCGTCGTCGCGCTCGCGCAGGGCCCGCATGCGCTGGTGCTCCTCGGCCAGGTTGGCCAGGTGGAAGTAGACGGTGAAGGCGCGGGCCACCTGCTTGGCCCGCTCCAGGGGCCACGCGGCGACGATCGCGGTGATCTCCTCCCCCGTGACGGATCCGTCGCGGGCGCCGATCACCGCGCGCCTGAGCTTCTCGACATCGGCGAGCAGCTCCTCGCCACCGCTTTCGGCGAGGACCGTTCCGAGCATCTCGCCGAGCAGTTTGACGTCATTCCTGAGTTGTTCGGGAACTTCCTGCCGGGCACTGTCACGTTCTGCGCTTACCGCTGTCATGGCCCCGACCCTACAGAGATCGCACCCGCCGCCAGGTGCGCGGGGGCACATTTTCGATGTTTTGCCCGGGCGTTAAGAATTGTTGCTGATGAGAAAAGGATGCACATTCCCTCACGCCGTTTTCCCGGTGCGCGCACCCTCGTTTCGCGTGCGGAACCGGTCCCGGGGGCGGACCCGGGGCCGACCGCGCCGAAGCACACCTACCGACCAGTAACCCAGGGCTCGGTTCCCGGACGCGGTCGGCGCGCGGTTAACCTGCCTAGTTATGGCCACCGAAGCCCCTGAACCACTGTCCGCGGACGAGATCGACATCCACACGACCGCGGGCAAGCTCGCCGACCTGCAACGACGCCGGTACGAGGCCGTACACGCAGGGTCGGCCAGAGCCGTTGAGAAACAGCACGTCAAAGGCAAGATGACCGCCCGGGAGCGGATCGACGCACTGCTCGACCCAGGCTCGTTCGTGGAGTTCGACGCCCTGGCCCGACACCGCTCCACCAGCTTCGGGCTGGAGAGCAACCGCCCCTACGGCGACGGCGTCGTCACCGGCCACGGGACGGTCGACGGGCGCCCCGTCGCCGTGTTCAGCCAGGACGTCACCGTCTTCGGCGGGTCGCTGGGCGAGGTCTACGGCGAGAAGATCGTCAAGGTCCTCGACCACGCCCTCACCAACGGGTGCCCCGTCGTGGGCATCAACGAGGGCGGCGGAGCGCGCATCCAGGAGGGCGTGGTCGCGCTGGGCCTGTACGCCGAGATCTTCAAGCGCAACACCCACGCCTCCGGTGTCATCCCGCAGATCTCCCTGATCATGGGCGCCGCCGCGGGTGGCCACGTCTACTCCCCCGCCCTCACCGACTTCATCGTGATGGTCGACGAGACCTCGCAGATGTTCATCACCGGCCCCGACGTCATCAAGACGGTCACCGGCGAGGACGTCTCCATGGAGGAGCTGGGCGGTGCCCGCACCCACAACACCAGGTCGGGCGTGGCGCACTACATGGGCGCCGACGAGCAGGACGCGATCGAGTACGTGAAGACGCTGCTCTCGCACCTGCCCGACAACAACCTGGAGGACCCGCCGGTCCTGCCCCCCGAGGACGCCCCCGGCGACGAGGCCACCGACGCCGACCTGGCCCTGGACGCCTTCATCCCGGACTCGGCCAACCAGCCCTACGACATGAGGACGGTCGTCGAGACCGTCCTGGACGACGGCGACTTCCTGGAGGTCCACTCCCAGTTCGCCACCAACATCGTGGTGGGCTACGGCCGCGTGGACGGCCGTTCCGTCGGCGTCGTGGCCAACCAGCCCATGAGCTTCGCGGGCTGCCTGGACATCGACGCCTCCGAGAAGGCCGCGCGCTTCGTGCGCACCTGCGACGCCTTCAACGTCCCGGTGCTGACCTTCGTGGACGTGCCCGGCTTCCTGCCCGGCACCGACCAGGAGTGGGACGGCATCATCCGGCGCGGCGCCAAGCTGCTGTACGCCTACGCCGAGGCCACGGTCCCCCTGATCACCGTGATCACCCGCAAGGCCTTCGGCGGCGCCTACGACGTCATGGGCTCCAAGCACCTGGGCGCCGACGTCAACCTGGCCTGGCCCACCGCGCAGATCGCGGTCATGGGTGCCCAAGGGGCTGTGAACATCCTGCACCGGCGCACCCTGGCCGCGGCCGACGACGTCGAGGCCGAGCGCGCCCGGCTCATCGGCGAGTACGAGGACACCCTCCTCAACCCCTACTCCGCCGCCGAGCGGGGGTACGTGGACGGGGTCATCATGCCCTCCGAGACCCGCGTCCAGATCGCCAAGGCGCTCAGGGCGCTGCGGAACAAGCGCAAGCAGCTGCCTCCCAAGAAGCACGGGAACATCCCGCTGTGAGCGCGCCGGAGAACCCACCGCACCTGGCCGTGGTGCGCGGCGAGCCGACCGCCGAGGAGGTCGCGGTCCTCACCGCGGTGCTCAGTGCGCGCGCGGCCGCCGCCCGCCGGGCCGCCGAGGAGCCGGAGCCGGAGCGCCCGTCCGGGTGGCGGGACCGCTCACGGGAGCTGCGCGCCCCCCTGCGGCCCGGGCCCGGTACCTGGCGGATGAGCACGCGATGACCCCGCCCTCCCGTCCCCGGACTCCCCACGGCGCGGCCGGCGCGCTGTCCGTCCCACGCCACAGCAGAAGGATTGACCACCGTGCGTAAAGTACTGATCGCCAATCGCGGTGAGATCGCCGTGCGTATCGCCCGTGCCTGCCGCGACGCGGGGCTGGCCAGCGTCGCGGTCTACGCCGAGCCCGACCTGGACGCCCTGCACGTCAAGATCGCCGACCAGGCCCACACCCTGGGCGGGTCCACCCCCGCCGACTCCTACCTGGACATCGACAAGCTCCTGGACGTGGCCCACCGCACGGGCGCCGACGCCGTCCACCCGGGGTACGGGTTCCTGGCCGAGAACGCCGACTTCGCCCAGGCCGTGATCGATGCCGGGCTGACCTGGATCGGCCCCCCGCCCGCGGCGATCACCGCCCTGGGCGACAAGGTCCAGGCCCGGCACATCGCGCAGAGGGTCGGCGCCCCGCTGGTG
>NZ_LWLB01000032.1:477001-477357 GCF_001905145.1 Nocardiopsis sp. TSRI0078 | reverse complement strand
CGGGCTCGGGTTCGGGCTCGGAGCGGACACGGCGCCCGCGGCGGGGCGGCTCCTCGGCCGCGGGCGGCGGCTGCGGAACGTTCTCGGAGGGCCGGGGCGGCGCGGTGCTCTCACCCAGGTTGGCCAGGGCGGCGAGGGCGTCCTGGGTCGGATCGCCGGCGGCGCGCCGGGGAGGCGCGGGCTCGTGCGGCCGGGGCCCTTCCGGGCCTCGGGGGTCCTGGGGACCGGGAGCCCCGGAGCGGGAGGTCCCGGAACGGGCGGCACGGCCTCCGCGCAGGGCGTCGGCGGCCCCGCCTCGCCGGGGCGGTGCCGCGGGGCCCTCGGCGGGCGGCTCGGCGCGGCGCCGGCGTCCGGGC
>NZ_LWLB01000032.1:36621-476939 GCF_001905145.1 Nocardiopsis sp. TSRI0078 | reverse complement strand
GGCGTCCGGGCGGCGGAGCGGCGGAGCCCAGGGGGTCGTACTCCTCCCCGGCTCCGGGCGCGTGGCGAGGAGAACGGGACCCGCCGGAGTCCGGGGCGCCGCGGCGGAACTCGCCCGCGCCGGGGGCGTCGCTCCAGGCCCCCGGTTCGGGGCGCGCCCTGCGGCCGCGCGGAGGCGGCGGGGGCGAGGGGTCACTGAGCGGGTCGTAGTCGTAACCGCGCTCGTGGCCGGAGCGCCCACGATAGGGATTGTCGGGGTAGTCATCCCTGTCGTTCATTCTTCTCCCTGGCTGGAGTGGACGATCTCGCCCGGGGGGTGGCCTGTCGACCGTTCCTGGTCCAAGGCGCTCTGGAGGAGCACGGTGGCCGCGGCCTGGTCGATGACCGACCTGCGGGCCCTGCCGCCCCTGGCTCCCTTCTTGGCGAAGGAGGCTCCCGAGAGCAGCTGGCTCTGGGCGGTCACCGTGGTGAGGCGTTCGTCGACCAGACGTACGGGAACGGGATGCAGGAGTGCGGCGAGCGCGTTCGCGAACTCCCTGGCGGAGCGGGCCGCCGGTCCCTCCTGGCCTGACAGTGAGGCAGGGTAGCCCACAACGACCTCCCGCGCCTCCCGTTCCAGGACCAGCAGAGCGATCCGCTGCAGGTCGCCCCTGCCGCGCGGGATGGTCTCGACCGGGCTCGCGATCATACCGCCGGGGTCGCTGGCGGCGACCCCGATGCGGGCGTTGCCCGGATCGACGGCCAAGCGCACACCGTGTCTCAAGAGGACCTCTCCCGTGAACCGGGGATGGTACGGGGGCGGGCCGTACCGTTGCCGGTACAGCACCGCGGCTGGAGAATCCTCAACACGGTGGTCCTGTTCGTCAGCTGGATCGCGGGAGAGTCCGCGCAGACAGCCGTGTGATCGGCTGTGACGCGCCACAGTATGCCCGATTCGATGGCGGTGCGCAGCTTCGCCGACGACGGTCGCGGTACGGGGCCGCGCCCCGCGTCGGCCGCTTCCTCCGGGGCCGCCCCGGTGGGGGCCGGGTCGAACGCGTTCCGTCCGAGTGTAAGTCACTTCGACGCCGTTCCGACGCGAACGGGGATCCCCGCGGCCATGACGTACCGGTCGCCCGGCGCCACCGCCCCTGGTGGCGGCGGGTCCCGGTCCGGCGGGAGGCCCCGTACCCGGGCATGTCGGAATTCTCCACATCGTCACAGAGGGCGACACTACAGACTCCCCCTACGCCCGTGCGTCATTTCGCCGCCGTGTTCCGAACGCGGCCGGACCCGCGGACGCCGGCGCGAAGGAACCGAGCACGGCGAACGAGAGGAGCGCCACAGGGGCGGCGCACACGTCGGGCGTGCGCGAAACGCCGGAGCGGTTCCGCGCACGCCCGAGGGAGCGGGATGGCCTAGTCCCTGGCCACGCGCTCCTCGACGGCGCGCAGGGCCTCGTCGACCTTGCCGGCGTCGCTGCCGCCGCCCTGGGCGATGTCGGGCTTGCCGCCGCCACCGCCGCCGAGCGCGCGGGCCGCGATGCCCACCAGCTCACCCGCCTTGATCCCGCTCTTCTGCGCCGCCTTGTTCACCGCGATCACCACGACCGGGCGGTCCTTGGGCACGGCGGTCATCGCCACGACCACGGGCTCGTCCTCGCCGAGGCGGCCGCGCACGTCCAGCACCAGCTTGCGCAGGTCGTCGGCGCCGGCGCCCTCCGGCGCCGGAGCGGCCACGACCAGCGCGGAACCGTGGCGGCGGGCGCCCTCGGCGATCGGTCCGGCCGCCTGGAGCACCTGCGCGGCGCGCAGCTTCTCGATCTCCTTCTCCGCGGCGCGCAGCCGGGAGACCATGGTGTCGATCCGCTCGGGCAGCTCCTCGCGCGGGGTCTTGAGCTGCTCGGAGAGCTGACCGACCAGCGCCGACTCCTTGGAGAGCCGCTTGAACGCGTCCACGCCCACGGCCGCCTCCACGCGCCGCACGCCCGAGCCGATGGAGGACTCGCCGAGGAGCTTGACGATGCCCAGCCTGGCGGTGGAGGGCACGTGGGTGCCTCCGCACAGCTCGACTGAGTAGTCGCTCATCTCCACCACGCGAACGCGGTCGCCGTACTTCTCGCCGAACATGGCGAGGGCGCCCATCTTCAGCGCCTCGTCCAGGCTCTTCTCCTCGGTCTGGACCGGGATGTCACCCGCCAGGACGGTGTTGACCTCCTCCTCGACCTCGGCCAGGCGCTCGCCGCCCAGCGCGTTGTCGGCGGTGAAGTCGAACCGCAGCTGGCCGGGGCGGTTCTCCGAGCCGGCCTGGCCCGCCGACGGGCCCAGGGAGTTGCGCAGCGCCGAGTGGATGAGGTGGGTGGCCGAGTGCGAGCGCTCGATGGCGTTGCGGCGCCCGGTGTCGATGGTGGCGTGCACGGTGTCGTCCAGGACCACCTCGCCCGAGCGGACGGTGCCCCGGTGCACGAACAGTCCGGGCAGCGGCTTCTGCACGTCCTCCACGTCCACGACGCCGCGGCCGTCCACGGCCAGCGTGCCGGTGTCGGCGAGCTGGCCGCCGCTCTCCGCGTAGAACGGGGTGCGGTCCAGGACGATCTCGACCTTCTCCCCCGCGCGGGCCGCGGGCGCCGAGACACCGTCGACGACGATGCCCTTGACGTGCGACTCGCTCTCGGCGTCGGTGTAGCCGAGGAAGTCGGTCGCCCCGGCGCCCTCCAGCATCTGCGCGTACAGGGAGATGTCGGCGTTGCCGAGCTTCTTGGCCTTGGCGTCGGCCTTGGCGGTGTCCTTCTGGCGCTGCATGAGCTCGCGGAAGGCGCCCTCGTCCACGGACAGGCCCTGTTCGGCCGCCATCTCCAGGGTCAGGTCGATGGGGAAGCCGTAGGTGTCGTGCAGCTGGAAGGCGTCCGAGCCGGAGAAGACGGTGCCGCCCGCGGCACGGGTGCGCTCGGCCGCGCGGCCGAACAGCGTGGTGCCCGCGCGCAGGGTCTCGGCGAAGTTCCTCTCCTCGGTGTCGATCACACCGTGGACGACGTCGGCCTTGTCGAGCAGGTCGGGGTAGATGTCCTTCATCGCGTCGATGCTGACCTCGGTCAGCTCGTGCAGGAAGGCGGTGTCGGTGCCCGACAGCAGGCGCAGATTGCGGATGGAGCGGCGCAGGATGCGGCGCAGGACGTATCCGGCCTTCTCGTTGCCGGGCTTGACGCCGTCGCCGACGAGCATGACGGCGCTGCGCACGTGGTCGGCGACCACGCGGAGCATGACGTCCTGCTCGTCGCTGTCGCCGTAGCGGGTGCCGGTCAGCTCGGCGGCGCGGTGCAGGACGCGGCCGATGATGTCGGTCTCGTAGATGTTGTCGACGCCCTGCAGGACCGCCGCGAGGCGCTCCAGGCCCAGACCGGTGTCGATGTTCTTCTTGGGCAGGTCGCCGAGGATCGGGTAGTCCTTGCCGCTGCCCTCACCCCGTTCGTACTGCATGAAGACGAGGTTCCAGATCTCGATGTAGCGGTTCTCGTCCGCCTCGGGGCCGCCCTCGGCGCCGTACTCGGGGCCGCGGTCGTAGAAGATCTCCGAGCAGGGGCCGCAGGGACCGGGCACGCCCATGTCCCAGTAGTTCTCCTCCATGCCCATGCGCTGGATGCGCTCGGGCCGCACGCCCACCTTGTCGCGCCAGATCGTCTCGGCCTCGTCGTCGTCGAGGTAGACGGTCACCCACAGCCGGTCGGGGTCGATGCCGAAGCCGCCCTCCTCCACCGGTGTGGTGACCAGCTCCCACGCCAGCGGGATCGCCTGCTCCTTGAAGTAGGCGCCGAAGGAGAAGTTGCCGAGCATCTGGAAGAAGGTCGCGTGCCGGGAGGTCTTGCCGACCTCCTCGATGTCCTTGGTGCGGATGCACTTCTGGACGCTGGTCGCGGTGTCGTAGGAAGGCGTGCGCTGGCCCAGGAAGTACGGCTTGAACGGAACCATGCCCGCGGGCACCAGCAGCAGCGTGGGGTCCTCGGCGATGAGGCTTGCCGAGGGCACCACGGTGTGTCCGTTCTTCTCGAAGAAACTGAGGAAGCGGCGCGCGATCTCTGCCGTCTCCATTGATGCCCTCCTGTGCTTGCTCCGCCGCCCGGGGCGACGTGTCTGTCCCTGCGTGGGACCGTTGTCACGCGTGGTCGGTAGGGGCCCATCGTAGAGGGAGCCGCCACGTCGGCGCGCGTGGTTTGCGGGTGGCCGCCGGGGACCCGTCCTTGGGACAACGCCGGCGGCCCGGTTGTTCCAAGGCTATCGCCGCTGACCACCGCCGGGCCCCGGGCCGGGCGGGATCAGGACAGGTAGAACCCCCGGACCCTGGGTGTGCACATCAGACCGATCATCAGCGCGGCGAAGGCCAGCGGGACCAGGGCGAGGTAGTCGCCGAGAACGATCCAGACGAGCAGGAGCAGAGACGCGACACCGTGGAAGGCGGCGACGCCCCAGGACAGTCCCCGCCCGCCGCGGCCCATGAGCGCGGCCAGGGTCGTGGAGACGATGCCGCAGGCCAAGGGGACCAGGGCGACGGCTCCGGTGAGGGCCGCCAGGAGGCTGGAGGATCCCTCGTCGGCCCCGGGGCTGTGCTACCGCTGCCGGGGCGGGGCGGGCGGCTGCCGCGTGTACCGCCAGGGCGCTGCCGGGTGTTCGGGGCGGACCTGTCCCTGTGGGTAGCCGTGTGCCTGGGGCCGCGGCTGACCACCGTGCTGGTGGGGCGGCCCCTGCGGTTCCCCCGGATGGCCGTGGGGCTGCTGGGGGCGGGGGCTGGGGTTCACGTTTCGGCCTTTCCGTAACCCGGTGTGTCAGCGCCACGACACTACAGAGGGTTGACGGCAGGGCACGAAACGAGCAGGTGGGACACCGTCCCGACAGCGGCGCGGGGGACCGGTCGGCGCCGGTCCCCCGCGGTGTCGGCGGGTCGGGACGTGTCAGTGGGCGGCGGCCGGGCGCGAGTAGTAGTCGCGCGTGACCCCCAGCAGCATGAGCACGATCATGGCGATCGTGAAGAGCAGCGGGATCACCGCCGCGAAGCCGCCGCTGAACAGGTTGAACACCAGGATCAGCGCGGCCAGGCCCTGGAAGGCCACGACCGACCACAGGATGACCGGGCTGCGGCGTCCCATGAGCGAGGCCAGCACGATGGACACCACCCCGTAGACGAACGGGATCGCACCCATCAGCCCGAAGAACGTCACGGCCTCCGAGCCGGACAGCGACAGGCCCGTGTCCTGCAGTGCGCGCCGCATCTCCTCGCCGACCTGGCCACCGCTGGCCGCCAGCACGGCGGCGATCCACATCAGCCCGCCGAGCAGCAGGCCGCAGGCGCCGCCGACGAACATCAGCACCCGCACGGTGATCGCCGTGCCGGGCATCCTGGTCCCGTCGCCGGGGCCGGGCGGGGCCCCGGGGTGGCCTCCCTGGTGGGCCGCCGGGTCCTGCGGGTACCGGCCGGGAGGGTACTGGTCCCCGGGATACTGGCCGCCCTGGTACTGACCGCCCTGGTTCGGGTCGTTCGAGGGTTGCTGCGGGTACATGGGGGCCTCCCTGACACCTGGACGACGTTCCTACGACCGCCCCCTACCCAGGTGGGGCGAGAAGCACCGTCATGGAGCGGGAAGCACCCGACCCTCCGGGGGACCGCGGCGGCGCACGCCGCGGGCCGTTCGGGACGGCTCCGGCCACGGGGCCGGGTATCCGCGCTATCCGGAGCCGGGCAGTCCACGACGGTCGTCCCCGGGCAGGGGCCGGCGCCCCTTCCGCGGGGCGTACCGGCGCAGGAGTTCCTCCTCCTGCTCGCGCACGGCCTGTACCAGGTCCTCGTTGAGCTCGCGCAGGGCGCCCCGGTACTCGGTGACCTGGCCCTCCACGCGTTCGGCGATGCCTCCCGGGGACAGGGCGCGCCTGGCGCGGTTGACCCGGTGGACCGCGTAGCCGCCGAGGGCCGCACCCGCGGCGAGGTAGAACAGTCTGCCGATCACCGGTTCGCCTTCCTCCTGCGGGTGCGCACCAGGGCCAGGGCCCTGCGCTGGCCGAGCACGCGGCGCACGCCGTAGGACAGCGACGCCACCTTCACCAGCGGCCCGGTGAGCACCGACCGGGTCAGCGCGGTCACCGTGGAGACGTCCTCGGAGCTGGCCTGGACGTTGGCGGTGATCTCCTCGACGCGTTCGAGCGAGGTGTTGGTGCGCTCCACCGTGGACGCGACCTCGTCCAGGAGCGGCGGGGTGCGGTCCCCCAGTTCCGACACGACCTTGGTCGCCTCGTTGATGAGCTTGATCAGTTTGACGAGCGCCACGCACATGAACGTGGCCAGCACCGCCCAGACCACCGCGGCGACGAGCGCGGCGACCTCTCCTCCGGTCAGCATGCGGGCTCCGTTGGACAGATAGAGGGTTACTTCGAGGGTGTGGACGGCCCCCTCGCGCACGCGCCGGGCCTGGGGGACGACCGGGCTCCCCGTGGTACGCGGGTCGGGCCGGTTTCGGCTGACCCTATCGTGTCCCGGTGCCGGTGGGGCGGACACGCCACGGCGGAGGCGGAAGTGGCTCCGGTCACGGACGGCCGACCGCCCGCGCCCGGTGGCCGGTGGAGGACGCGGGGATCGACGGACGTCCCCTTCTGAAGGAGAATCACTACCTATCGGGATCTTCACTACGATGTCCGGACACTCAGCCGCCCACCGGCCCCTGAAGCACCGACAGGACACCCATGAGCCCTCGTTCTCCCCGAGAGATCTCCGTACTGGTACCGCCGGACCTGGCCCCCCTCTATCCGGACGACCCCTCACGGATCGGCCCCTACCTCGTCCTCGGACGCCTGGGGCAGGGAGCCGCCGGCACCGTCTACGCCGCCGTGGACGCCGCGTCCAGCAGCCCCGGCGACCGCCTGGTCGCCGTCAAGGTGCTCACCTCCCCCGAACTGGAGTCCCCCGACGTCTACCCCGCCCTGGAACAGCGTCTGCGGGCCCTGTCCAACGTCGACCCCCGGCGCGTGGTCGTCCCCCTGGCCTTCGACAGCGACGCCAACCCGCCCTGGCTGTCCATGCCCTACCTGGCGGGCGAGCGGTTGTCGCACTACGTCACCAAGCGCGGCGGACTGGGCAGCGGCAAGCTCATCGCCCTGGCCACCGGCCTGGCCGAGGGCCTGTCCGCGCTGCACGCGCGCGGGGTGGCGCACGGTTCGCTGCGCCCCAGCGAGATCCTGCTGGAGTCGCACGGTCCGCACATCATGGAGTGCGCGGTCGCGGCCTCGGCCGAGCGGATGCGCGGGTCGGGCGCCACCTGGCTGAGCCCCGAGCGCTTCCGGGGCGGCGTCCCCACACCCGCCGCCGACGTGTTCGCCTGGGGCGCCGTCGTCGCCTTCGCCGGGACCGGGCGCCTGCCCTTCGGCCCCGGCGAGCCCGAGGAGATCGCGGAGCGCGCGGCACAGGGGTCCTTCGACCTGGACGGGCTGGCCCGGGGGCTGCGGCCCGTGGTCGGGCGCGCCCTGGACCCCGACCCCGACCGCCGTCCCAGCCTGCGCGAGGTGATCGGCGCGGTCATCGCGATGTGGCAGGCCGAGAACGCGGAGAACCTCCGGGACGGCGCGGGCCCCGCCGCCGGGGACGGTTCCCCCGACCGCGACGACCTGGCGCTCATCCTGGAGCGCGAGTGGCACGCCGTGGAGCCGCCCGCGCGGGTGCCCCAGGTCGTCCGCCTGGAGGGGCGCATGTCCAACCGGCGCCCCACCCGTGTCATGTTCATGGCCGGGAGCGCGGCGCTCGCCCTCGGGTTCGTCGGCACCGGGATATGGGGGCTCTCACAGGTGTTGGGATCGGATGAGGACGACACCCTGGTCTCCGACACCGCGGGAGGCCCGGTCGAGGGGGAGCCCGTCGACGAGAGCCCCTCCGACGAGGACCCGCTGACCCTGGTGGTGCGGTTCGACCCCGCCGAGCAGGAGTCCCCCGTGTCGGGCCCGTGGGTGTACACCCCCGTCGACCGCGACGACGAGCCGGTCCGCGGCCGGGGGGTTCCCAGCCACAGCGCCTGGGCCGAGCAGTGGGAGGAGGTCGGCGAGCCCGCCGAGGCGGTCATCTCCCCCGACGCCGAGGTGCTCTGCGCGAAGTTCTGCGCCGCACCCGACCACGTCTTCCTCGACGAGGAGGGCCGCGGGACCTGGGAGCTGACCGGCAGCGACTTCATCGACTACCTGTCGTGGGGCCCGGTGATGATCGTGGAGGTGACCTTCGCCGAGGAGCCCGGAGAGGACGGGGAGCCCCGCGAGATCGTCGAGATCACCGAACTGTTCACCGACTAGGGCCTGTCCTTCGCTCCGGGTCCTCCGCCCATGGGGGTTGTCCGGGCGCCCGCGGGAACCTCCGGGCGCCCGGGCACGGACCGAGGCCAGCCCCCGGGGGACACCGGCCAGGGGAGTCCTTCGGGGCTCAGCCGCGCTGGTCGCCGCCCCGGAGGACGCCCTTGATGCGCTGGAGGACCTCGCTGAAGCGCCGCTCGGCGCCGTGCTGGGTGGGACGGTAGTACTCGCGGTCGGCGAGGCCCTCGGGGGCGTGCTGCTGGGGGGCGACCCCGCCGGGGAAGTCGTGGGCGTAGCGGTAGCCCTTCCCGTGGCCGAGGTCGGCGGCGCCCTTGTAGTGGCCGTCGCGCAGGTGGGCGGGGACGGGCCCGGCCCGCCCCGCGCGCACGTCCGCCATCGCGGCGTCGATGGCGCTGATCACGGCGTTGGACTTGGGGGCCAGGCTGATGTGGATGACGGCCTGGGCGAGGTTGATGCGGGCCTCGGGCATACCGATGAGCTCGACGGCCTGGGCGGCGGCCACGGCGGTCTGCAGTGCGGTGGGGTCGGCCATGCCCACGTCCTCGCTCGCGTGCACGACGACACGGCGGGCGATGAAGCGGGGGTCCTCCCCCGCCTCGATCATGCGGGCGAGGTAGTGCAGGGCGGCGTCGGGGTCGGACCCGCGCATGCTCTTGATGAAGGCGCTGACGACGTCGTAGTGCTGGTCCCCGGAGCGGTCGTAGCGGACGGCGTGCCTGTCGACGGCGCGCTCGACGTGCTCGGCGGTGATGGTGACCGGCTCCTCGGCCGGAGCGCCCGCGACGAGGGCGGCGGCCTCCAGGTAGGTCAGGGAGCGGCGGCCGTCGCCGCCCGCCAGGCGCACGAGGTGGTCGGCGCCCTCCTCCGAGAGCGTGTAGCGGCCGTCCAGCCCGCGCTCGTCGGTCAGGGCCCGGTCCACCAGGGCGCGGACGTCGTCCTCGTCCAGGGACTCCAGGGACAGCAGCAGCGAGCGGGACAGCAGCGGGCTGACCACGGAGAAGAAGGGGTTCTCGGTGGTGGCGCCGATGAAGCTGACCCAGCGGTTCTCCACCGCGGGCAGCAGAGCGTCCTGCTGGGTCTTGTTGAAGCGGTGCACCTCGTCGACGAAGAGCAGGGTGCGGGTGCCGTGCATGCCCATGCGCCGCCGGGCCTCGTCGACGACGGCGCGTACGTCCTTGACCCCGGCGTTGACCGCCGACAGCTCCACGAAGCGGCGCTGGGTGACGCGGCTGACCACCGTGGCCAGGGTGGTCTTGCCGGTGCCGGGCGGCCCCCACAGGAAGACGGACATGGGCGCGTCGTCCTCGACCAGGCGCCGCAGCGGACTGCCCTGGCCCAGGAGGTGGCGCTGGCCCATGACCTCGTCCAGGGTCCTGGGGCGCATGCGCACGGCGAGCGGTTCCTGCCCTCGGGCGGCCTCGGCTCCGGCGTCGTCGAACAGCGTTTCGGGCACGCCCCCAGGGTAACCGCAGCGGTCAGGTCCCCGACGCCACCGCGGGCCGGCTGCGCGCGGGCTCGGCGGAGGAGGCCATGCGGGTGACCAGCAGGGCGATGTCGTCACCGCGTCCTGCCGGGGCCATCTCGGCCAGGACGTGCGCGGCGTCCTCGGGCGACTCGTGGTGCTCGGCCAGGGCCGCGCCGACCTGGGCGAGCCCCTCGCCCATGGGCAGCTCGGAGCTCTCCACGAGCCCGTCGGAGCACAGCAGCAGGGAGGTCCCGGGCGAGAGCATGCGGGTGGTGACGGGGTACTCGGCGTCGGGGAGCACCCCCAGCGGCGGGCCGGTCTCGGGCTCCCAGACCTCGTAGCCGCCCTTGGAGGCCAGCACGGCCGGCGGCTGCCCGGCCCAGGCCGCCTGCATGACGCCGCTCTCACGGTCCACGACGAGGTAGCCGCAGGTGGCGAAGACGATCTCACCGGTCTCGGTGAGCAGGCGGTTGGTCTCGCCCAGGACCACGCCGGGGTCGGACTGGTTGGAGGCGTAGGCGCGGAAGGCCACACGGATCTGGCCCATCGCGGCGGCGGCCTCCACGCCGTGCCCCTGCACGTCGCCGACCAGGAGGCCGACCTTGTTCTCGGGCAGTTCGATGACGTCGTAGAAGTCGCCGCAGATACGCCAGTCCGCGCGGGAGGGCAGGTACTTGGTGGCGATGTCCATGTCGGGGAAGCTGGCCACCTGGCGGGGCAGCATGCGGCGCTGCACGGCGTCGGCCAGCTCCAGCTCGGCCTGCTGGGCCTTGATGCGCTGCAGGGCCTGCCCGGCGAGCCCGGCGAAGGTGAGCATCAGGGCGCGCTCGTCGCGGCTGGCGTGGTGGGGGCGGTCCCACACCATCTGCCAGACGCCGAGGGCGACCTTGCCGTCACCGAAGATCGGCACGGTGGCCCAGGCCTGGCCGCGCACCTGGCGCATGAGCTCGACGGCGGCGGGGAAGCGGCTGATGATCTCGGCCCGGCTCTCGAAGAAGCGCGGCTGGCGGTCCTGGATGACGGCGCCCATGGGGAAGTCGGTGTCGTCGGCGCGTCGGCCGTCGATGCTGCCGATGTTGCCGCCCCGGCCGTGGGCGTTGGGCGAGCTGCGCAGCACCCCGTCCTCCACGTAGAGGGCGGCGGCCTGCACGCCGCCGAAGATCGGCAGGAACTCCTCGCTGAGCAGGTCCATGACCTTGTCGACGGTGGTGGCCGAGACGAGTTTGGAGGACAGCTCGGTGACCAGGCGGCCGTGTTCGGCCTCGGTGCGGCGGCGGTCGGCGAGGCGCCGGACGAGCTGGACGTGCTCGGTGACGTCGTCGACGATGCCGACGAGGCGGTCGGGGTCACCTGGTACGTAGCGGGCGCGTACGTGCAGGGAGCGCTCGTCGCCGAGGCGGTCGAAGACGCGGAAGCGCTGCTCGTAGTCGCGTCCGGCGAAGGAGGCGGACATGGCGTCGCGCACGCGCGCGATGTCGTCGGGGTGGACCCGCTCCAGGATGCGTTCGAGCTCGCGGTCGTTCCCGGCCAGCAGGGCGCCGAGCGGTGTGGGGCCGAAGAGCTCGTGCAGGCGGCCGGTGGCCAGGTCCAGGCTCCACAGGACGGAGTCGGAGTTGTCGGTGCGCAGCTCGCCGACCACCCGCAGGTCGGTCTCCTCGGTGGAGAGGACGTGCAGCAGCGCGACCACGCGCGCGCCGTCGGCCTCATCCCCCGGGAGGACACGCAGTTCGGCCTCCACCAGGTGTGCGACCTTGTCGGCCACGTTCAGGCGCAGGCGCGCGCGGCGCCCCCAGCGCCCGGCGAGGGCCTCGTCGTGGGCGCGGGCGCCGCGCAGGGCGTCGTCACCGTCGAGGAGGTCGTACCAGGCCCGGCCGGCGAGGTCGGCCCCGTCCAGGCCGAAGAGCTCGGTGAAGGCCAGGTTGGCGTGCAGGATCGCGCCGTCGGCCAGGGCGAGCGCCATGGGCTCGGGGGCGTGGGAGAACGCCTCCGCGAGGGCGCTCTCGGAACCATCGCCTGCAGCGCGTTTTCCGTTCACGTATGACTCATCCTCATGTCGTCTCGGACGTCACACCCGCGCCCAGGCGCGGCCACCCCTGAAACGTTCCGACCGGATCATTCTAGTGTCCGGGATTGGGCCGGTTCCGGCATGCGGACCGGGAGGGGCACCGGCGTCCGTACCGCCCGACCACCGCGCGGCCCGGCCGGACACGGGGCCTGACGGTTCACCGGTGGGATGGGCTGGCGCCGAGTTCCACGCCTTCCGGCCGTATCCGGCCGGGCACGGGGTGTGAATCGTTACGCTCGTGTGACTCAATGGCGCAGAAGAACTCCGCCACCACTTCCGACCGCGCACGGGAAATCCCGTGAATGCAACGTGTTCACTCCAGGCACGTGCTCGTCGCGGTTCGAGAGGGGTGATTCGCCCTCAACGGTAGGGGATGACGGCTCTCCGCGCATCCGTACCGGGGCGGCGCGGCCGTGTTCGGCCATGTTCACCACTCCCACCGCCGCCCGATAACCGACAGTTTTCTCCGTGTGACCGAATACGGCAAGTCCAAAGCGGGACGAATCCCGGCACGCATCATTCGGCGCGAAATTCCTCCGTTTCCCGGGGACACGGCGGACGTCCGGCGCTCCCCCGCCTCACCTCCCCGGACACGCGGCGGGGGCGGTGCGCGGATCCGCGCACCGCCCCCGGGGAGGGCTCCCTCAGCGTCCTACTTGGACCGCTCCTCGGCCTCGGGGTCGACGTCCACCCCGGCCTCGGACCGCTGGGCCGCGGTGATCGGCGTGGGCGCCCCGGTCAGCGGGTCGCCGCCCGACGCGGTCTTGGGGAAGGCGATGACCTCGCGGATGGTCGGCTGTCCGGCCAGCAGCATGATGATCCGGTCCCAGCCCACGGCCAGGCCGCCGTGCGGCGGCGGGCCGAACTTGAACGCCTCCAGCAGGAAACCGAACTTGGACTCGGCCTCGGCCTTGCTGAGGCCGATGACGTCGAAGATCCGCTGCTGCATCTCGGCGCGGTGGATACGGATGGAGCCCGACACCAGCTCGTAGCCGTTGAGCACCAGGTCGAAGGCCCGGGAGTTGGTGGTGCCCGGGTGGTCCTGGAAGTCGGCCTCGTCCTCCACGGCCGGAGCGGTGAAGGGGTGGTGCACCGGCTTCCAGGTACCCTCCTCGTCGCCCTCCTCGAACAGGGGCATGTCGGTGATCCACAGGATCTCCCAGCGGGAGGTGTCGATCAGGTCGCAGCGCCTGCCGATCTCCAGGCGGGCCGCGCCCAGCAGCTCCTGGCTCTCGAAGCGCCTGCCCGCGGCGAAGAAGACCGCGTCGCCCGGCGCGGCGCCGACCTTGGCGGCCAGCCCCTCGCGCTCGGTGTCGGACAGGTTCTTGGCCACCGGGCCGCCCAGGGTGCCGTCCTCCTGGACGAGCACGTAGGCCAGGCCCTTGGCGCCGCGCGAGCGCGCCCACTCCTGCCAGGCGTCCAGCTCCTTGCGGGTCTGGGAGGCGCCGCCGGGCATGACCACCGCGCCCACGTAGGGAGCCCTGAAGACCCGGAAGGGGGTGTCGGCGAAGTAGTCGGTGACCTCGACCAGCTCCTGGCCGAAGCGCAGGTCCGGCTTGTCGGAGCCGAAGCGGTCCATGGCCTCGGCGAAGCGCATCCGCGGGAACTGCTCCGGCAGCTCGACGCCGCGCACCTCGCGCAGCAGGCGGGTGAACAGCTTCTCGCCGACGGCGAAGATGTCCTCCTCGTCGACGAAGCTCATCTCCAGGTCGATCTGGGTGAACTCCGGCTGGCGGTCGGCGCGCAGGTCCTCGTCACGGAAGCAGCGGGTGAGCTGGTAGTAGCGCTCCATTCCGCCGACCATGAGGAGCTGCTTGAACAGCTGCGGCGACTGCGGCAGGGCGTACCAGTGCCCAGGCTGGAGGCGGACCGGGACCAGGAAGTCGCGGGCGCCCTCCGGGGTGGACCGCGTCATGTACGGGGTCTCGACGTAGGTGAACCCCAGGTCGCGCATGACCTCGTGGGCGACGTAGGTCGCCTTGGAGCGCAGGCGCAGGTTCTCGGCCATCTCCTGGCGGCGGATGTCCAGGTAGCGGTAGCGCAGCCGGGTCTCCTCGGCCACGTCCGCGGCGCTGTCCAGCTGGAAGGGCAGCGGCGCGGCCTCGCTGAGCACCTCGATCTCGTCGGCGACGACCTCGACGGCGCCGGTGGGGATCTCGGGGTTCTCGTTGCCCTCGGGGCGGACCCGGACGGAGCCGGTGACCTTGATGCAGTACTCGGCGCGGAGGTCGTGGGCGAGGTCGTCCTCGCGGACGACGACCTGGGCCACTCCGGAGGCCTCGCGCAGGTCGAGGAAGACCACGCCGCCGTGGTCACGGCGGCGGGCCACCCATCCGGCGAGGACAACGGTGGCGCCGGCGTGCTCGGCGCGCAACGCACCTGCCTCATGCGTGCGTATCAACGGACTTCTCCTTCAGCGTCTTGTTCATGTCAAGTGTGCCCGACCTGCGCTTCGGTACGGGCCTGTTCTGCGCACACGGCCCGCGGACCCCCGGGAGAGGGGCCCGGGAGGGGGGCGGTGTGAAACCACCGGAACCCGCCCTCAGGCGGGGCCGGTGCGGATATCTCGTCCGTCGCGCGGTCGGAGGTCCGGGTGGTGGACGCCTCGGTGGTGCTGGGTGGTCATACGTCGTTCCTGCGGGACGGGAGGGCGGCCGGGTCTCTCGATCAGCCGGCGGTATCGCGCAGGTAGGGGTTGGTGGCGCGCTCGCGCCCGACTGTGGTGGCCGGGCCGTGGCCCGGCAGGACCTGGGTGTCGTCGCGGCGGTCCAGCACGGCGCTGGCGAGGCTGCGCAGCATGGCGGCGTGGTCGCCGCCGGGGAAGTCGGTGCGGCCGATGGACCCGGCGAAGACCAGGTCTCCGGCGAACATCACGGGGACGCCGTCCTCGGTGGCCACCGTGTAGACGACCGAGCCGGGCGTGTGTCCGGGGGTGTGCTCGACCTCGAACTCCAGCCCCGCCAGGGCGAGGGTGTCGCCGCCGGAGACCTCCACCAGGTCCTCGGGCTCGGTGTGCGGGCCCGGGCCCAGCAGGGCGGACAGCTGGGCGGCGAAGCCGGGATCGACGCCCGCGGCGGGCTCGGTGAGCAGGCCGCGGTCGGCGGGGTGCAGGTGGACGGGGACCCTGTGGCGCGCGCAGATCTCGGCGGCCGACCACACGTGGTCGAAGTGGCCGTGGGTGAGCAGTACCGCGACGGGGGTCAGGGAGTGCTCGGCCAGGGCCTTGTCGACCTGCTCGGTGGCCTCCTGGCCCGGGTCGACGATGACGCAGTCGCCGCCCGGGGCCGGTGCGAGCACGTAGCAGTTCGCGGCGAGGGGCCCGGTGGGAAGTGCGGCGATGAGCACGGCGGGTGTCGTCCTGTCCTCGGTCGGGTGCGCGGTCACGGGGCGGCGGGTCCGCGGGCCAAGCAGGCGAACCCCCGTCAGCAGAGCCTACCGAGACGCGGAAGGGGTGGCGACCCGGCGGCCGGACACCGGAAAGCGTTTGATCACCATTCGATCACCGCGCGCGGCCGGGCTCTTTGCCAAACCGCGTGGTAATGCCATATTGGTCACCGTCCTTGGTGTACACCGAGGCCCCGACCTGCGCCTCTGCTGGGCGGGAGGGCTACCGGTCGAACTCCCGAGGGCGCGCGGACACCCATGATCTGCGCAGACGTGAACCACGGCGCGGCGCCTACCGTCGAATCGTATGGATATCGTGCTGAGCACGGTGGTTCCCATCACGAACCGGCGAGGACACGACGCGACGACCCGAACCCGTCCCACGGCCGGGCTCATGACAGCAGGAGGACACGGTGACCACGGACCCTTGGGGCCGCGTAGACGACGACGGCACGGTCTACGTGCGCACGAGCGAAGGCGAGCGGGTCGTCGGATCGTGGCAGGCCGGGGCGCCGGAGGAGGCTCTGGCCTTCTTCCACCGCAAGTACGACGCCCTGCTCACCGAGGTGGAGCTGCTGGAGAAGCGGCTCCGCAGCACGGACCTGTCCGCCTCCGCCGCGATGTCGAGCATCGACAAGCTGCGCGACTCCGTCAGGGGAGCGAGCGCGGTCGGTGACCTGGACGCGCTGATGAAGCGGCTGGACGCCCTGGCGGACCGCGCCGAGGAGCGCAAGGTCGAGCAGAAGCAGGCCCAGGAGCAGGCGCGCGGCCAGGCCCGGGAGATCAAGGAGCGCATCGTCGCCGAGGCCGAGCGGGTCGCGGTGGAGACGACGCACTGGAAGTCCGGCGGCGAGCGGATGCTGCAGCTCATCGAGGAGTGGAAGAAGGCCCCGCGGGCCGACCGCCCCACCGAGCAGGCCCTGTGGAAGCGCATGTCGGCGGCGCGCAACTCCTTCTCCAAGCGGCGCAAGGCCTACTTCGCCAACCTGGACCAGGAGCGCGAGGCGGTGCGCGTGGAGAAGGAGCGCATCGTGGAGGAGGCCGAGTCCCTGGCCCACTCCACCGACTGGGGCCCCACGGCCCGCGCCTACCGCGACCTGATGCAGCGGTGGAAGAGGAGCGGCCGGGCGGACAGAGCCAGCGAGGACAAGCTGTGGGCGCGCTTCAAGGCCGCGCAGGACACCTTCTTCGACGCGCGCAACGCCACCTTCGCCGAGCGCGACGCCGAGCTGCGTGTCAACGCCGACGCCAAGGAGCGCATCCTGGCCGAGGCCAGGGCGGAGATCCCGGGCATCACCGACCCGCGCCGGGCGCGTGCCCGGCTGCGCGACTTCCAGGAGGCCTGGGAGGAGGCCGGTGAGCTGCCGCGCGACGTGCGCGACCAGTTGGAGGGCGCCTTCCGGCAGATCGAGGACGGCGTGCGCCGGGCCGAGGCGGCCGAGTGGGAGCGCACCAGCCCCGAGGCGCGGGCCCGCGCCGAGGACACGGTCGCCCAGCTGGCGTCGGCCATCAGCGACCTGGAGGCCAAGCTGGACAAGGCCCGGGCCAACGGTGACAGCCGCCGCGTCAAGGAGCACGAGGACGCACTGGAGGCCCGCCGCTCGTGGCTGGCCGAGGCGGAGAAGGCGCTCGACGAGCTGAGCTGAGCCGGGCAGCGGACGGGCCGCCTCCCCCGCGAGGGGAGGCGGCCCGTCCGCGTGTGCGCCCGCCTCAGGGCGTGTGTGGCGAACACCCACCCTGCCGCGCGGCGCCCTCCAAGGGACGGGGCGGCATCCACCGCACACGTCCTAGGGTCGGCCGTCGAGCTCGACCACCCTCTCGGGGGGCGCGTCCACGCGTGCCCCGGGCACCGGTCCGGTTCCGGGCAGCGGTTCGGGCACCGGTTCGCGGACACGCCCGGGCTCCGGCGCGGGCCGCGGCCCCGGCTTCGGTGCCGCTCCCGTCCCGGACTCCGCCTCGGGCGCGGGTCCGCTCCCGCGCGCGGCCACCGCCTCGGGAGCACCGGCCACCGGGCCCTGTGCGCTGCGGTGGCGCACCAGGCCGCCGACGCACAGTGCCACGGAGGCGGCGAACGCCAGGGCCGTGACCACCCACACCAGCGGCAGTGCCGCGTGGACCCGGTGCAGGGCGGCGTCGCAGGAGACCAGTACCGCCCCCGGCTCGGGGCGCGCGCACACCGTGGTGACCGGGTGCGCGCCCCCGTCGCGGACCCCGGTGATCTCGCCGGTGACCCTCATGCTGGTCCGCTCGCCCGGTTCCAGGGACCGCGACCACGTCACCCGCCCCTCCTCCGCACGGGCCCCGCCCGTTCCCGAGACGTAGCGCATCGTCGGCGGCAGGAACTGTACGACCTGGGCTTCGGACAGGGCTCTGCTCCCGGAGTTGCGCACACTGACCGTGTACCGGACCCGGTCTCCCGGGCCCAGCCGCTCCTCGTCGGTACGGGCCTCCAGGTCCACCTGCAGGCTGCCCTCGCCGGGCACGGCCTCCTCGACCGCCCTCCCCGGCTGGCCGGATGCGGGGTGAGCCCCGGGCAGGGCGATCAGGGCCGCCAGCCCCAGTGCCGACACCGCCGTTGCTGCGGCCATGGTCTCCTCCGCGTACGCGCGCCGAAAATTACCTTGCGTATGTACGGGATAACACGCTGTGGCCATTTTGTTCGTGTGCCATGCGGAGGGGTCCCGGAACACGGCTCGGGGGCGGGCGGCCGATCGGCCGCCCGCCCCCGGGGGTTCGCGTCGGAGACGGACGCGGGAGAGGATGCGGGCTCAGGCGCCCACGAAGGACCGCAGCGCGGCGGCCCGCTCGGTGCTCTCCCAGGTGAACTCCGGCAGCTCGCGGCCGAAGTGACCGTAGGCGGCCGTCTTGGAGTAGATCGGGCGCAGCAGGTCCAGGTCGCGCACGATCGCGGCCGGACGCAGGTCGAAGACCTCCTTGACGGCCTTCTCGATCAGCTCCGGGGCGACCTTCTCGGTGCCGAAGGTTTCGATGAACACACCGACCGGGTGGGCCTTGCCGATGGCGTAGGCGACCTGCACCTCGGCGCGCTCGGCGAGCTCGGCGGCGACGATGTTCTTGGCGACCCAGCGGGTGGCGTAGGCGGCCGAGCGGTCCACCTTCGACGGGTCCTTGCCGGAGAAGGCGCCGCCGCCGTGGCGGGCGTAGCCGCCGTAGGTGTCCACGATGATCTTGCGGCCGGTCAGGCCGGCGTCGCCCATGGGGCCGCCGATCTCGAAGCGGCCGGTCGGGTTGACCAGGAGCCGGTAGTTGTCGGCCTCCAGGCCGTAGGCGGCCACGACCGGCTCGATGACGTGCTCGCGGATGTCGGGGGCGAGCATCTCGTCGAGGTTGATGTCGGCCGAGTGCTGGCTGGAGACCACGACGGTGTCCAGGCGGACCGGGGTGTGGCCGTCGTACTCGACGGTGACCTGGGTCTTGCCGTCCGGGCGCAGGTAGGGCACCGTGCCGTTGCGGCGGACCCCGGCGAGGCGCTCGGAGAGGGAGTGCGCCAGCTTGATCGGCAGCGGCATCAACTCGGGGGTCTCGCGGTTGGCGTAGCCGAACATCAGGCCCTGGTCGCCGGCGCCCTGCTTGTTGAGGTCGTCGTCCTCGTTGCCCACACGCGCCTCGTAGGCGGTGTCGACGCCCTGGGCGATGTCCGGGGACTGGGCGTCGATGGAGACGTTGACCCCGCAGGAGTCACCGTCGAACCCCTTGGCGGAGGAGTCGTAGCCGATCTCGAGGATCTTCTCGCGCACGATGGCGGGGATGTCGACGTAGGTCTGGGTGGTGACCTCACCCGCGATGTGGACCTGACCGGTGGTGATCAGCGTCTCGACCGCGACGCGGCTGCGCGGGTCCTGGGTGAGCATCGCATCGAGGATCGCGTCACTGATCTGGTCGGCCATCTTGTCGGGATGGCCTTCGGTGACCGACTCGGAGGTGAAAAGGCGGCGGGACACGTTGCGTGACTCCTTGCAGCGGCTGCTGGCTGACATGTGTCGGCGGCGGTCCCCGGCTGCGTGCCGGGGCGAATACCGACCGACGGGGTTGGTTATTGGTCCACTGTAACGGGACTGGTGGAGGCGGGCACCCGCGGCTGACCGCGCCGGTCGCCGTGGGCACCGTTCGCAGTGTGGCGTACTCGGCGGTAGGAATCCAGTCCCGGGGCGCGGGTCCCCGGACGCGGGCCCGCTCCGGGCGGGCCGCTCAGTCCAGGCGCCGGCGGACCAGGTCCCAGATCCGGTCGGCGAGGTCCTCCTTGGGTCCGGTGGGCACGTCCACCGCGGTGCCGTCCGCGCCGAGGATGACGGCCTGGTTGTCCTCGGTGCCGAACGCGCGCCCGCCGCCGACCTGGTTGACCACGAGCAGGTCGCAGCCCTTGCGCGCCAGCTTGGCGCGGCCGTTGGCGACCACGTCGTCGGTCTCGGCGGCGAACCCCACGATGGTCTGCTCCAGCCGCTCGGCCTCGCGCGAGGCGACCAACCCGGCGAGGATGTCGGGGTTCTCCACGAGTTCGATGGGCGCGGGCGCCGCACCGGACTTCTTGATCTTGGAGGCGGCGCTGGTGACCGGCCGGAAGTCCGCGACGGCGGCGCTCATCACGACCGCGTCGGCTCCGGCGCGCTCGGCCTCCATCGCCTCGGACAGTTCCACGGCCGAGCCCACGCGCACGATGCGCGCACCGGCCGGGTCGGGCAGGGAGACGTTGGCGGAGACCAGGGTCACGTCCGCGCCGCGCGCGGCGGCGGTGCGCGCCAGGGCGTACCCCTGCTTGCCGGAGGAGTGGTTGCCCAGGAAGCGGACCGGGTCGATGGCCTCGCGGGTGCCGCCCGCGGAGATCACCACGCGCCGGCCGGCCAGGTCGGGGGCGGCGGTGCCGCGGCGCAGCGCCAGGCGGGCGGCCTCGAACAGCTCCGAGGGCTCGGGCAGGCGCCCGCGCCCGGTGTCGGCCCCGGTCAGGCGACCCACGGCCGGGTCGAGGACGACGGCCCCGCGTGCACGGAGGGTGGCCACGTTGTCCTGGGTGGCGGGGTGCTCCCACATCTCGGTGTGCATCGCGGGCGCGAACACCACCGGACAGCGCGCGGTGAGCAGGGTGTTGGTGAGCAGGTCGTCGGCCAGGCCCGCGGCCGCCCGGGCCAGGATGTTGGCGGTGGCCGGGGCCACGAGGACCAGGTCGGCCTCCTGGCCGATACGCACGTGTGGGACCTCGTGCACGTGGTCCCACACACCGGTGGCGACGGGCTGGCCGGACAGGGCGGCCCAGGTGGGCTCACCGACGAAGCGCAGGGCCTCGGCGGTGGGCACGACCCGGACCCGGTGGCCGGACTCGGTCAGTCGGCGCAGCAGCTCGCACGCCTTGTAGGCGGCGATGCCCCCGCCGACGCCGAGGACCACCTGGGGAACAGTTCGTGTGTCACTCACAGACAGGGTTCTACCAGGCCCCGGACGCCTCGCCTGCGCGAGCCCCTGCGGAGCACACGACACGCGAGGGGCGTACCGGGTTCTGCAAGACGAGCCAAGCCGCCAGCGGGGAACGAGCCGGGCGTGGGCGAGGATGAAGAACTCGGTTCCCCGGGCCCCGAGCCCCGTGCGAGCTTGCGAGCACGCGAAGAGCAGGACTCAGGAGCCCTCGTAGGGCTCGGCGCTGAGCAGGCCCGACTTGACCTCGCGCAGGGCGATGGACAGGGACTTCTCCTGGACCTGGGTCTCCACCAGCGGACCGACGTACTCCAGCAGGCCCTCGCCGAGCTGGGCGTAGTAGGCGTTGATCTGACGGGCCCGCTTGGAGGCCATGGTGACCAGGCTGTACTTGCTGTCCACCAGCTCCAGCAGATCGTCGATCGGCGGGTTGGTGATGCCTTCGGCGACGGGCTCGGTACCAGCCACTTCGAATTACCCCCAGGGATGGTCCGCGGCTCGACACGGGAGCCGCGGCGTGATGGTCGGGTCTGTGGCGCCGCCGGGACGGTTCCCGGTGCGGGCGCGGGCGGCGCGGGCGGCGCGGGCCGCGGGGCCCGGCCGCTATCACACCTCGGGCGCGGTGATCAACGCTAGCAGCTCCTCGCACACTTCCTGTACGGACGTGTTGACGAGCGTGGTGTCGAACTCCTTCTCGGCGGCCAGTTCGACCCTGGCCACCTCCAGGCGCCGCTGGATGACCTCCTCGGACTCGGTGCCGCGCCCGGTGAGGCGGCGCACCAGCTCCTCCCAGGAGGGCGGGGCGAGGAAGACGTGCAGGGCGTCGGGCATCGACTCGCGGACCTGGCGGGCGCCCTGGAGCTCGATCTCCAGCAGGACCGGGAGTCCGGCACGGAGGCGCTCCTCGACGGGGCCGCGGGGGGTGCCGTAGCGGTTGCCCGCGAACTGGGCCCACTCCAGGAGCTGGTCGTCGGCGACGAGGCGGTCGAACTCCTCGTCGGTGACGAAGTGGTACTGAACGCCGTCCTGCTCGCCCGGTCGGGGCCTGCGGGTGGTGACCGAGACCGAGAGCCACACCTCGGGGTTCTCACGGCGCAGGTGGGCGACCACCGTGCTCTTTCCCACACCCGACGGTCCGGAGAGGACGGTCAGCCGCTTCCGGGCCGGGCGGGACTGGGATCCGGGATCGGGCATGTGTGTTCCAGGCTTCCCTTCGGGCCTGTCCGCCACGGGGCGGGGCCTGGGCCCTCGCGTCGCGCACCGGGGCCGGATCGGCCCGGGCGCCGTCGCCGTGCGGGCGGCTGGTGTACGGGGTGTCCGCGTACGGTCGCGGGAAGTTCCCTTTATACCACCGGGCCGCGGCGCGGCGGACGGTCGTGACCTGGGGCCACCCGTCCGCCGGCCGCGGGCCGGTCGAAGCTCACCGGGGTCGGCCGCCGATGCGGCTCGGTATCCGCCGCGACTGTGGGGGACGCGACAGACCGGTGTACTGCGTCCAGGCGCTCCTGGTGCCGCCTGGTACCGCGGTACTGCGTGGTGCTACCTGGTGCTACTTGGTGAGGTCGCCGAACTCGGCCTCGAGGGCGGCGCGCTGGTTGGTGCCCAGGCCGCGGACACGGCGCGACTCAGCGATGTTGAGCCGCTCCATGATCTGCTTGGCACGGACCTTGCCAACGCCGGGAAGGGATTCGAGCAGAGCCGAAACCTTCATCTTTCCGATGACGTCGTCCTTGAGGCCCTCGGAGAGGACCTCGGACAGCGAGACGCCGCCGTTCTTCAGCTTGTTCTTGACCTCCGCGCGCTCTTTTCTGGCCTTAGCGGCCTTCTCCAGAGCCGCAGTGCGCTGTTCAGGTGTCAGGGGAGGAAGGGCCACGCCGGGTCACCTCGGATTTCTACTCGTTTGTAGAGGGCGGACGCCTGCGCAAGTTAGTAGGTCTGACCCCTGTTAGGCAACGTAAAGTGCCCTTTCAGCGGCTATTTCATCGAAGTAACTACCCTGCGTGATTATCCAATTGCTATCAGACACGAAAATCAGGACCTTGGTCCCGATTGGGGAGAGTGTTAGGCGTGCCACCAGCACAGGTCACACAGGGGTGACCCGGGTCACTCTCGGCAGTGTGTTCCGGATTTCGGACATGCCTAATTAGTGACCGCTTGTGACCCATAACAGGGCGTGTCGGGTCCGGTGCGATGGTTCGTCTCCCGGATCCGTCGATCCCCTCGCACAGAGCCCGCCGGCGCCGTCGAAGGGTGCTCCCAAGCCCCTCTCCCCCTTCGCTTGTCTAGACGCGGGCCCCGGCCCGGCGCACGGCCGCCGCGAGGGAGGCCGCCGCCGAACCGGGGTCCGGCGCCCGGGTGATGGGGCGGCCGATGACCAGCAGGTCCGCCCCCGCCTCGATGGCCTCCTCCGGGGTCGCCACCCGCGACTGGTCACCCCTGTCCGCCCCGGCCGGGCGCACGCCCGGCGTGATGAGGGTGACGTCCGGGCCCACCTCGGAACGCAGCAGGGCCACCTCGTGCGGCGAGCACACCAGGGCACGGGCCCCGGCCTCCACCGCCAGCACCGCCAGGCGCCGCGCCGCGTCGCGGGCCGGACCGAGCAGCCCCACCTGCTCCAGGTCCGCCTCGCTCAGCGAGGTGAGCACCGTCACGGCGGCGATCCTGGTGTCCGGGGCGGCCTCCACCGCCGCACGGACCATGTCCGCCCCTCCCCCGGCGTGCACGGTGAGGATCGAGGGCCTCAGGCCCGCGACGCTGCGCGTGGCACCGGCCACCGTGGCCGGGATGTCGTGCAGCTTCAGGTCGAGGAAGACCCCCACCCGGCTGGCGCCGCGCACCGCGCTGACCACGTCGGGCCCGTAGCGCAGGTACAGCTCCAGCCCCACCTTGACCGTGCTCACGTGCGGTGCGACCGCCGAGGCCCAGGTGGCCGCGGTTTCGAGGTCCTTGGCGTCGAGAGCGACGGCGATGGGCGCGGAAGGCGCGGTCATGTCGGTATCTCCAATCGTGTGCGGCCGAGCGGATCGGCGCATGCAACGCACGGATGTACTTACGGACGTGCTTACCGAAGCACCGGACGATGCACGTTCACTGTCATGTGCACACCATCAGGGTGTGCGGTTCCCCGGATGAGCCGCTTCATGCGCCTCATCCGTGTCACTTCCCCGTAACGGCGCCCAGGCGGCCGTGTGCGCGAGGCCCCCGCCCGGACACTGGGGAAGGACCACATGCACGCGTTTGGTCGCACAGCGCCATTTCAGGGCCGTTCAGGCCGGTCAGAGACCATGTGCACCATGTGCCCGGACTGTCACGCCCCCGGTCCCGTCCGGTGGGCCGCGCCCACGACGTCGGCGGCCCTGGCCACGCCCCGCGCGTCCAGCAGCTCGGTGAGCTCACGGAGCACGCGCGCGCACGCCGAGGGGTCGGAGAAGTTGGTCGTGCCGACCGCCACCGCGCGGGCCCCCGCCGCCATGAACTCCAGCGCGTCGGCGCCCGTGCGGACACCGCCCATCCCGATGAGGGGCACGTCCGGCAGCGCCTCGTGCACGCGGTAGACGCACCCCACCGCGAGCGGGCGGATGGCCGGGCCGGACAGCCCGCCCATGCCGCCGGCCACCGCCGGGCGCAGGGTGCGGGTGTCCACGGCCATGCCGCGCACCGTGTTGACCATGGACAGCCCGTCCGCGCGCGCCTCCACGCACGCGGCCGCCAGCTCCACCACGTCGGGGACGTCGGCGGCCAGCTTGGCCAGTACCGGCAGTCCGGAGCGGGTGTGGGAGCGCACCGTGCGCACCACGGCCGCGGCCCGGACGGGATCGTCGGCGAAGCGGCGCCCCGCGGGGTCGGAGGGGTCCGGACAGGAGAGGTTGACCTCGACCGCGCTGACCCCGTCCGCGGCCGAGACGCGCCTGGCCAGCTCACCGAACTCGCCCGCCCCCGTGCCGGCGATGGACACGATGGCGCGGCCGCCCCGGGAGAGCAGCCAGGGCAGGTCCCGCTGGAGGAACACGTCCACCCCCGGGCCCTGCATGCCCGTCGTACTGAGCATCCCGCTGGGCGTCTCGGCCATGCGCGGGGCGGGCCGCCCCGCGTGGGGTTCCAGCATCACCGACTTGGTGGTGACGGCGCCGATCGAGGCGATGTCGAGGAACTGGGCCAGCTCGCGGCCCGCGCCGGCGCAGCCGGCCGCGGTCACCACCGGGTTGGGCAGTTCACAGCCGCCCAGCCGGGTCCTGAGGTCTGCGTTCACTTTTCCTACTGCTCTCGGGTGCTGACGGTGTCCGGGCGGCGGGGCGCGGCCGGGCCGGGCCCCGGCACACCCCCCGGCCGCGCGTCCGGGCCCGCGGGGCCCGGCCTCCTCAGGCGATGTCGCGTGCCGACTCGGCGGCGCGGACCGCGCTGGAGCCCTTCCATCCGGGGGCGCCCAGGGCGTCGAAGGGGATGGTGCCCACGTCGTCGAAGCGCACCTGCTCCCCCCGGAAGACCGGGCCGTCCACGCACGAGCGCACCATGCGGGTGATCCCGTCCTCCCCCACCACCGGGATGACGCAGGTCATGCAGATCCCGGTGCCGCAGGCCATGGTCTCCTCCACCGCCACCTGGACGGGTACGCCGTGGGCGTCCGCCACGGCGGTGACCGTGCGCAGCATGGGCATGGGACCGCACGCGTAGACGGCGTCGGAGCGGCAGTCCTCGATCACCCGGCCCAGGACGTCGGTGACCCGGCCGCGGGTGCCGAAGGAGCCGTCGTCGGTGGTGAAGACGGCCGTCTCGGCGATACGGCGGGCGGTGATGGCGCTGAACACCCGGTCGGCGGAGGCCGCACCCAGTACGAAGTCCACCCGGCAGCCGCGCCTGCGCAGCGACTGGGCGAGCGGGAACAGCGGGGCGCTGCCCGATCCGCCGCCCACCAGCACGCAGTTGACCGGGTCCCGCGGCAGCGGGAAGGGGCGGCCCAGGGGGCCGACCACGTCCAGCAGGTCGCGTGACCTTCGCTCCGACAGCCAGGCGGTGCCGGTGCCGCGCACCGAGAACAGGAACTCGACGGTGCCGCCGTAGTCGGGTTTGACGTCGTGGATGGCGAAGGGGCGGCGCAGCAGGGTGCTGGAGTGGTCGCCGCCGACCGCCACCGACACGAACTGCCCGGAGCGGAAGCGTTCCGCTATGCCCGGGGCGACCACGGTGATGGCGTAGTAGGCGTCCACCCTGCGCACGTTCAGCACGGGGCACCTGGCCTGCACCGGTCCGTTGTCGCTCATCAGGTCGTGGCGTCCCCGCCCCGGTGCCCTCGGACCGGGGCGTCGGCGGGACGCCGCCCTCCCCCCTTTTGGATTCCTGAGTTGCCCTGTGCGCCAACCGTATCGGCGGGGGCGCCGTGGAACACACCGTTCACGACGCCCCCGCCCACGGTCTCGGGCCCCGCTCGGCCCCGGCCGGCGGGCGAAACGGTCCCGGGAGGGCCCTTCTCAGCTCCGGTTGGCGGTGAGGGTCCGCGCGTGCTCCTGGAGGGAGCGCACGCCGACGTCGCCGCGCACCCGCGCCTCGATCGCCTGCACCGCGGCGGCCAGGCCCTGCACGGTGGTCACGCTGGGCACGCCGCGCACCACGGCCGCGGTGCGGATCTCGTACCCGTCCAGGCGCGGACCGGCCTGCCCGGCGCTGCCGAAGGGCGTGTTGACGATGAGGTCGACGCCCCCGGAGTGGATGAGCTGCACGATGGTCGGCTCACCGGCGGGACCGCTGCCCTCGCTGTGCTTGCGCACCACGGTGGCGTGCACGCCGTTGCGGCGCAGCACCACCGCGGTGCCCTCGGTGGCCAGGATCTCGAAGCCCAGGTCGGCCAGGCGCTTGACCGGGAAGATCATCGAGCGCTTGTCGCGGTTGGCCACCGAGACGAACACCCGGCCCCGGGCGGGCAGGGAGCCGTTGACGGCCAGCTGCGACTTGGCGTAGGCGGAGCCGAACTCGGTGTCCAGGCCCATGACCTCGCCGGTGGAGCGCATCTCGGGGCCCAGGATGGTGTCGACTCCCTCACCCTCCTTGTTGATGAACCGGTTGAAGGGCAGCACGGCCTCCTTGACCGACACCGGGGCGTCGACGGGCAGGTCGCCGCCGTCGCCGTGGGCGGGCAGCATGCCCTCCTCCCGCAGTTCGGCGATGGTGGACCCGGCCATGACGCGGGCGGCGGCCTTGGCCAGCGGCACCGCGGTGGCCTTGGACACGAACGGCACGGTGCGCGAGGCGCGCGGGTTGGCCTCCAGCACGTTGAGCACGCCGGAGGCGAGCGCGTACTGGACGTTGATCAGTCCGCGCACCCCGGTGCCCCGGGCGATGGCCTCGGTGGAGTAGCGGATGCGCTCGATGTCCTCGCGGCCCAGGGTGATGGAGGGCAGGGTGCACGCCGAGTCGCCGGAGTGGATCCCGGCCTCCTCGATGTGCTCCATGACGCCGCCCAGGTACAGGTCGCGGCCGTCGTAGATGGCGTCGACGTCGATCTCGATGGCGTCGTCGAGGAAGCGGTCGATCAGCACCGGGTGCTCGGGGCTGACCTCGGCGTTGCGCTCGATGTAGTCGGCGAGCATCGTCTCGCTGTAGACGATCTCCATGCCCCGGCCGCCCAGCACGTAGGAGGGGCGGACCATGACGGGGTAGCCGATCTCGTCGGCGACGACCCTGGCCTCGGCGAAGGAGTGGGCGGTGCCGTACTTGGGCGCGGGCAGTCCGGCGTCGTCCAGGACCTTGCCGAACGCGCCGCGGTCCTCGGCCAGGTCGATGGCCTCGGGGCTGGTGCCGATGATGGGCACCCCGGCCTCCTTGAGGCGGCGGGCCAGGCCCAGCGGGGTCTGGCCGCCCAGCTGGACGATGACCCCGGCGACCGGTCCGGCGGCCTGCTCGGCCCGCACGACCTCCAGCACGTCCTCCAGGGTGAGCGGCTCGAAGTAGAGCCGGTCGCTGGTGTCGTAGTCGGTGGAGACGGTCTCGGGGTTGCAGTTGACCATCACGGTCTCGTACCCGGCGTCGGAGAGCGCGAAGGAGGCGTGGACGCAGGAGTAGTCGAACTCCACGCCTTGGCCGATGCGGTTGGGCCCCGACCCCAGGATGATGATCTTGGTCCGGTCCCCCTCGGGGACCTCGGTCTCCTCGTCGTAGCTGGAGTACAGGTAGGGCGTGCGCGCCTCGAACTCGGCGGCGCAGGTGTCCACGGTCAGGTAGACGGGGTGGATGCCCAGGGCGTGGCGCAGCTCGCGGACCACGTCCTCGCTCTTGCCGGTGATCTGGCCGATCTGGACGTCGGAGAAGCCCAGTCCCTTGGCCTCGCGCAGCAGGTCGGCGCCGAGTTTGGGCGCGTCGGCCAGGACGCGGGCCATCTCCTCCAGGCGCAGCATCTGGTCCAGGAACCAGGGGTCGATCCGGGTGGCCTCGTGGATCTCCCCGACGGTGGCCCCGGCGCGCAGGGCCTGCTGGACCTGGCGCAGGCGGCGCTCGGTGGGGACGGCGGCCCGGCGCAGCAGCTCGTCCTTGTCGCCGGGCTCGCCCTCCCAGGTCAGGCCGACGCCCGCCTTCTCCAGGGAGCGCATGGCCTTCTGGAGGGCCTCGGGGAAGGAGCGGCCGATGGCCATGGCCTCGCCCACCGACTTCATGGTGGTGGTCAGGGCGGGGTCGGCGCCGGGGAACTTCTCGAAGGCGAAGCGGGGCACCTTGACGACCACGTAGTCGAGCGTGGGCTCGAAGCTGGCCGGGGTCTCCCTGGTGATGTCGTTGGGGATCTCGTCCAGGGTGTAGCCGACGGCGAGCTTGGCGGCGATCTTGGCGATCGGGAACCCGGTGGCCTTGGAGGCCAGCGCCGAGGAGCGGGACACGCGCGGGTTCATCTCGATGACGATGATCCGGCCGGTGGTGGGGTGGACGGCGAACTGGATGTTGCAGCCGCCGGTGTCCACGCCGACCTCGCGGATGACCGCGATGCCGATGTCGCGCAGCTTCTGGTACTCGCGGTCGGTGAGGGTCATGGCGGGGGCGACGGTGATGGAGTCGCCGGTGTGCACGCCCATGGGGTCGAGGTTCTCGATGGAGCACACGACCACGACGTTGTCGTTGACGTCGCGCATCAGCTCCAGCTCGTACTCCTTCCAGCCGAGGATGGACTCCTCCAGGAGCACCTCGGTGGTCGGGGAGAGCGCCAGCCCCTGTCCGGCCATGCGCCGCAGCTCGCTCTCGTTGTTCGCGAAGCCCGAGCCCGCGCCGCCCATGGTGAAGGACGGGCGCACGACGACGGGGTAGTCGAGCTCCTCGGCGGCGGCCAGGCACTCGTCGAGGGTGTGGCAGATGCGCGAGCGGGCGGACTCGCCGCCGATGCGCTCCACGATGCCCTTGAAGCTCTCGCGGTCCTCGCCGGACTGGATGGCCTCGACGTTGGCGCCGATGAGCTCGACGCCGTACTTGTCGAGGATGCCCGACTCGTGCAGGTCGATGGCGGCGTTGAGCGCGGTCTGCCCGCCCAGGGTGGGCAGGAGCGCGTCGGGGCGCTCCTTGGCGATGATCTTCTCGATCATCTCGGTGGTGATCGGCTCGACGTAGGTGGCGTCGGCGATCTCCGGGTCGGTCATGATCGTGGCCGGATTGGAGTTGACCAGGATGACCCGGAGGCCCTCGGCCCGCAGGACGCGGCAGGCCTGGGTGCCCGAGTAGTCGAACTCGGCCGCCTGCCCGATCACGATCGGGCCGGAGCCGATCACGAGGACGGATGAAAGGTCACTACGGCGCGGCATGCTTTGTTCCCTCTTGCTACTTGGCAGCCGGAGCGGGCTGGGCGGACATCAGGTCGACGAACGCGTCGAAGAGCTCGGCGGCGTCGTGGGGGCCGGCGGCGGCCTCGGGGTGGAACTGGACGCTGAACGCGGGTCGGTCCAGCAGCCGCAGGCCCTCGACGACCTGGTCGTTGAGGCCGATGTGGCTCACCTCGGCCCGGCCGTAGGGGGTGTCGAAGGGCTTGTCACGGGGGGCCTCGACGGCGAAGCCGTGGTTCTGGCTGGTGATGGCGACCCGGCCTGAGCGGGTGTCGATCACCGGCTGGTTGACGCCCCGGTGCCCGAAGGGCAGCTTGTAGGTGCCCAGATCCAGGGCCCGGCCCAGGATCTGGTTGCCGAAGCAGATGCCGAAGAGCGGCCTGCCCGCGTCCAGGACCCCGCGCATGGCGGCGACGGGGCCGTCGGCGGTGGCGGGGTCGCCGGGGCCGTTGCTGAAGAAGACCCCGTCCGGGTCCAGGGCGAGGATGTCCTCGGTGGTGGCCGTGGCGGGCAGCACGGTGACCCTGCAGCCGCGCTCGGCCAGGCGCTGGGGGGTCATGGACTTGATGCCGAGGTCGACCGCGGCGACGTGGAAGCGGGTCCGCACACCCTCGGGCGGCAGGACCTCGTAGGGCTCCCGGGTGCTGACCTCGGCGGCCAGCTCGGATCCGGCCATGGGCGGCTGCTCGCGCACGCGGGCCAGCAGGGCCTGCGGGTCGGTCTCGGTGGTGCTGATGGCCGCGCGCATGGCGCCCTTGTCGCGCAGGTGGCGGGTCAGGGCGCGGGTGCCGGTGAGGGCGATGCCGACCACGCCCTGGCGGCGCAGCTCCTCGTCCAGGGTGCGCTGGGCGCGCCAGTTGGAGGTGATGCGGGCGGGCTCGCGCACGACGTATCCGGCGACCCAGATGCGGCCGGACTCGGGGTCGTCGTCGTTGACGCCGGTGTTGCCGATGTGCGGGGCGGTCATCGCCACGATCTGGCGGTGGTAGGAGGGGTCGGTGAGGGTCTCCTGGTAGCCGGTCATACCGGTGTTGAAGACCGCCTCGCCGAAGGTCTCGCCGGTGGCGCCGAAGGAGCGGCCGTGGAAGAACCTGCCGTCCTCGAGTACCAGAATCGCCGGTCCGCCGGTTGTCTCGGACACGTTCGCCCCCTCCTCCGCGCCAGGGCTGGCCTGGTCTTTCGCTTCTGTGCTCACTGAATCTTCCCCTCCAGGACGGTCGGGGCGCCGCGCAGGAACGTGGCGCGCACCCGGCCGGGCAGGGTCATGCCCCGGAAGGGGGTGTTGCTGCTCTTGGTGACCATGGCCGCCCCGTCGGCCTCCACGGGCGCGGCCGGGTCGTACAGGACCACGTTGGCGGGCTCACCGACGGCGAGGCCGCGGCCGTGCCCCTGGACGCGGCCGATACGGGCCGGGGCCGCGGACATGCGTTCGGCGACGTCGGCCCAGGTGAGCAGACCGGTGTCGACCATGGTGCGCTGCACGACGGCCAACGCGGTCTCCAACCCGACCATTCCCATGGCGGCGGTGGACCACTCGGTCTCCTTGGCCTCCACCGGGTGGGGCGCGTGGTCGGTGGCGACGATGTCGATCGTGCCGTCGGCCAGGCCCTCGCGCAGCGCCTGGACGTCCTCGGCGGTGCGCAGGGGCGGGTTGACCTTGTAGACGGGGTCGTAGCTCTCCACCAGCTCCTCGGTCAGGAGCAGGTGGTGGGGGGTGACCTCGGCGGTGACGTCGCAGCCGCGGTCCTTGGCCCAGCGGATGATGTCGACCGACCCCTTGGTGGACACGTGGCACACGTGCAGGCGCGAGCCCACGTGCTGGGCGAGCAGGCAGTCGCGGGCGATGATCGCCTCCTCCGCGACCGCGGGCCAGCCGGGCAGGCCGAGGCGGTCGGAGACACAGCCCTCGTTCATCTGGGCGCCCTGGGTCAGGCGGGGCTCCTGGGCGTGCTGGGCGACGACGCCGTCGAAGGCCTTGACGTACTCCAGGGCGCGGCGCATGAGCAGGGCGTCGGAGACGCAGATGCCGTCGTCGGAGAAGACGCGGACCCCCGCGGCGGAGTCGGCCATGGCGCCGATCTCGGACAGCTGCCGTCCGGCCAGGCCGACGGTGACGGCGCCGACGGGGCGCACGTCGCAGTACCCGGCCTCGCGGCCCAGGCGCCAGACCTGTTCGACGACCCCCGCGGTGTCGGCGACGGGATCGGTGTTGGCCATGGCGTGGACGGCGGTGTAGCCGCCCATGGCGGCGGAGCGGGATCCGGTGGCGACGGTCTCGGCGTCCTCGCGGCCGGGCTCGCGCAGGTGGGTGTGCAGGTCCACCAGGCCCGGCAGGGCGACCAGGCCGGAGGCCTCGACGGTCTCGGCTCCGGCGGGGGCGTCGAGGCCCGGGCCGATCTCGGCGATCCTGCCGTCGGCCAGGAGCAGGTCGACGGGGTCGCCGCCGAGGGGGCTGGCGCCGCGGATCAGGTGCGGTCCGTTGGTGTCGGGCATCGCGGTGTTGGCTTCCTCGTGTTCTCGAAGGGAAAGAGTTCGTGGGCGCCGGGGCGCGGCCGGCCGGTTCGGGCGCCGGGGCCGCCGGAGGGCCCGCGGGCGCGGTGGGGACCGGGGCGGACGCCCTCAGGAGCCGCCGAGCAACAGGTAGAGCACGGCCATGCGCAGGCTGACACCGTTGGCGACCTGCTCGGTGACGGTGCACCGGGGCGAGTCGGCGACCTCGGCGGAGATCTCCATGCCGCGGACCATGGGCCCGGGGTGCATGACGATGGCTTCCTCGGGCATGCGGGACAGGCGTTCGCCGTCCAACCCGTAGTTGCGGCTGTACTCGCGCGTGGAGGGGAAGAAGGACTCGTGCATGCGCTCGGCCTGCACGCGCAGCATCATGACCACGTCGGACTTGGGCAGGACGGCGTCGAGGTCGTAGGAGACCTCGCACGTCCAGGTGTGCACCGAGACCGGCAGCAGGGTGGGCGGCGCGACCAGGGTGACGTGCGCGCCCAGGGTGGTGAGCAGCAGCACGTTGGAGCGGGCGACGCGGCTGTGCAGGATGTCGCCGACGACGGCCACGCGCAGACCGTCCAGGCGGCCCAGACGCGAACGCATGGTGAAGGCGTCCAGCAGGGCCTGGGTGGGGTGCTCGTGGGTGCCGTCGCCCGCGTTGAGCACGGAGCCGTCGACCCAGTTCGCGAGGCGGTGCGCGGCGCCCGAGGCGCTGTGCCGGATGACGACGCCGTCGGCGCCCATGGCCTGCAGGGTCAGCGCCGTGTCCTTGAGGCTCTCGCCCTTGGAGACGCTGGAGCCCTTGGCGGAGAAGTTGATGACGTCCGCGGACAGGCGCTTGGCCGCCAGCTCGAAGGAGGTGCGGGTGCGGGTGGAGTCCTCGTAGAAGAGGTTGACCACGGTGCGTCCGCGCAGGGTGGGGAGCTTCTTGACGGAGCGGTCGCCGACCTGGGCGAGTTCGGCGGCGGTGTCCAGGATGAGGGTGGCCTCGTCGCGGGACAGGTCGCCGGTGGAGAGCAGGTGGCGCATCAGTCGTTCCCCTCGGTGGTGCCGGGGCGCTGGAGGGACCCGGGCCGTGGGCCTGCGCCGGGGGCGGTGGAGGTGCGGGCGGGACCGAGCAGCACCGCGTCGTGCCCGTCGGTCTCCTCCAGGCGCACGGTGACGCTCTCGCGCAGGGAGGTGGGCAGGTTCTTGCCCACGTAGTCGGCGCGGATGGGCAGTTCGCGGTGGCCCCGGTCGACGAGGACGGCGAGCTGGACGGCGCGGGGGCGCCCCAGGTCGCCGAGCGCGTCCAGGGCGGCGCGGACGGTGCGCCCGGAGAAGAGGACGTCGTCGACCAGGACGACGACGCGGTCGTCGAGTCCGCCCGCGGGGAGCTCGGTCCTGCCCAGGGCCCGGACCGGGGCGGAGCGCAGGTCGTCGCGGTACATGGTGATGTCGAGCGAGCCCGCGGGGACGGTGCGGTCCTCCACGCGTTCGATGAGCCGCGCCAGGCGCCGGGCGAGCGGGACCCCGCGCGAGGGGATGCCCAGGAGGGTGACGTCCTGTCCGCCCTTGGTACGTTCGAGCACCTCGTGGGCGATGCGGGTCAGCGCCCGGTTGACCTCGTTGCCGTCGAGGACGGCGCGGGTGCCCTCGGGCACCTGGGAAGCACCGCCACCGGACTCACCCGGGGTCGGTTTCTGCGCACGCAAAGTAGTGACTCCCTTCCCTGCCTCACTGAACAGGTCGTTAAAGGATGTCGATCGGAGCCACGCTACCAGCGGCGGCCGGAGCGCCCGGAGCCCGATTGGCGACCCCGGGTCACCAATGTGACTCTGGTCACACTCTGGGGCTTCGCACTCCCATCCGAATGTAGTCATGTCGTCACACATGGGATTTGCCCATGAACGGGGCCAAACCTGAAATTCCCAGGAGGAGCGGGCTTTTCGGGGCGTCGGAGCATGCAACTCGTCCCGTTCGGTCCACACATGAGAGGTGTCTCACTTACGCACGGTTTGGCCACTGATTAGTCGCGTTTCACACCAACGGCTTGACCTGGGAGGCAGACCCCCCTACCGTCACTGTCTGTAACCACTGCCGGGTGGGGTTGCATCCCGTGACCATCCGCTGGACCGCACAGGCGGCCCGCCGAGTACGAGCGGACGTCTCCCCCACCACGCCAGCCACCGTCACGGCCGGGAGCGACAAGAAGATGCCATCCGAATACGCCAAGTCCCTCGGTGCGCGGCTGCGTGCCATCCGCACCCAGCAGGGCCTGTCCCTGCACGGGGTGGAAGAGAAGTCCCACGGACGCTGGAAGGCCGTCGTCGTCGGCTCCTACGAGCGCGGCGACCGTGCCGTCACCGTCCAGAAGCTCGCCGAACTGGCCGACTTCTACGGTGTGCCGATGTCGGAGCTGCTCCCCGGCGGCGCGGCTCCCACCCCGCTGGGCCCCACACCCAAGCTGGTCATCGACCTGGAGCGCATGCAGCAGCTGCCGCAGGAGAAGGCCGGGCCGCTCTCGCGCTACGTCGCCACGATCCAGAGCCAGCGCGGCGACTACAACGGGCGGGTGCTCTCCATCCGCCAGGAGGACCTGCGTTCACTCGCGGTCATCTACGACAAGTCGCCCGGTGACCTGACCGAGGAGCTCATCAACTGGGGTGTGCTCGACCCCGAGGCGCGCCGCGCGGTCGACGCCTTCTAGGACCCAGGACGACCGAAGGACCCTACCCGCTCGACGAGAGCCGGCGCCCGGGCGCCGGCTCTCGTCGTGTCCGGGCATGTGGGCCCTGAACAAGGAGGCGGCGCGAGCCGGGCGTGGGGCTTCCCCTCCCCAACCCGGCCGCGCCGCCCCTTCCGCCGAGCGGGGGACCCGGCGGAGTCTGTTCGAACTCCTGTTCGACACCATCCAGTTAACCCCAGCCCGCCGGGCCCGTCAAGGACCCCGCGGGCAGCACGCGCCGTCCTCGCCGGAACCGGGCGGACCGCGTGGCCGGGGGCTAGTGTTGGAGCGTGGACGCCGATACCGAGCTGCGTGAACTGGCCCCACCCGCCTTCACGCACGCCGTCCCCGCGCTGCTCCAGGTGTACGAGGCGGCCATGCGGCCGCCCCCCGAACAACTGCCGGGACGGGCGTCCGTCATGAACGGCCACGCCGGCAACCCGGGCTTTCGCGCGGTGGTGGCCGTGCGGGAGGGCCACCCGGTCGGCTTCGCCTACGCCTTCCACGGGTGCTCGGGACAGTGGTGGCACGACACCGTCGTGCGGGGACTGCACGCGAACGGGCGGGCCGGCCAGGCGCGCCGCTACCTGTCCGACCCGCTGGAGATCGCCGAGGTGCACGTGCACCCCCGGGCGCAGAACCGGGGCGTGGGCCGGTCCCTGCTCCACGCCCTGTGCCGGGGGCGCCCGGAGGCCACCGCGGTGCTGTCCACCCGCTCGGGGCCCTCCGCGGCGCGCCACCTGTACCGCTCGTGCGGCTTCAGCGAACTGCTGGAGGACTTCTCCTTCCCCGGCAGTCCCGATCAGCCCTTCTCGATCATGGCCGCCCGGCTGCCTCTGACCGGCTCCGGTGACCGGCGATCTCCTGGTAGATCTGCCTGGTGGCCGTGGACTGGTTCGAGGTGATGAAGTGGATGCCCGGCGCACCCTCGGCCAGCAGCCGCTCGCACATGCGCTGGGCGTACTCGATGCCGAAGGCCCGCACGGCCTCGGCGTCGTCGCCGAAGGACTCGAAGCGCTCGGCCAGGTGGCGCGGGAAGGGCGCCCCGGAGAGCTGTTCCGAACGCGGGATGAACGAGGTGCGCACCACCGGGAACACCTCGGGGATGATGGGCACCTCGCAGCCGCGCGCGGCCACCCGGTCGCGCAGGCGCAGGTAGTCCTCGGGGTCAAAGAACATCTGCGTGATGGCGTAGTCGGCGCCCGCCTCGCACTTGCGCACGAAGTAGTCGGTGTCGGTCTCGACGTCGGCCGAGCGCGGGTGCTTGAACGGGAAGGCCGCCACGCCCACGCAGAAGTCGCCGCTGTCCTTGATGAGGCGGACCAGTTCCTCGGCGTAGGTCAGCCCCTGGGGGTGGGTGACCCACTCGCCGCTGGGGTCCCCGGGCGGATCGCCGCGCACGGCGAGCATGTTGGACACGCCCGCGTCGGCGAGGCGGCCCACGAGGTGGCGCAGCTCGGCGACGGAGTGGTCGACCAGGGTCATGTGCGCGACGGGCAGCAGGGTGGTGTCGGTCGCGATGCGCTCGGTGGTCTCCACCGTCATCCCGCGTGTACTGCCGCCGGCTCCGTAGGTGACCGAGACGAAGGAGGGGCCCAGGGCCTCGATCTCCCGGATGGCGCGCCACAGGCGCTCCTGCGCCTGGGGCGTGCGCGGGGGGAAGAACTCGAAGGAGAACATCGGCTCGCCCGCGTCGAGGAGCTCGCGGATATGACGCGGCCTGGGGGCCGGGCTTCGGGGCGCCACGGGGCGTGTCGGTGCTGACAGCATGGACACCACCTTAGGCGAGGTGCCCCCGGCCGGTGGGAGCGACGTCCCACTCCGTGAGATCAGTGGCGGAGGCCACTGCCGGACACGGCGCGCGGACACGGGCCGTGCAAGGATGCGCCATGGCCTCTCCCCCGTCCTCCCTTCCCCTCGCACGTCCGTCCTCGCGGGCCCGCCCGCTCTTCTGGGCCGCGCAGCTGCTGCGCTTCGCCTGGCTGCAGGCGCAGGCCTGCGCGTTCGCGGTGTGCATGTTCGCCGGGTTCGCGCTCTCGGCGGTGGTGCCGCTGCCCCTGCCCCGTTACGACGCCCTGCTCGTCTACGCGGTGGCGCTGACCGCCCTGTTCTGGGGCCTGCGCCTGGAGAGCGGGCGGGAGATCGCCGCGATCGCGGGCTTCCACGTCGTGGGACTGGCCTTCGAGCTGTTCAAGGTGCGGATGGGCTCGTGGTCCTACCCCGAGCCGGCGTGGACGGTGGTGTGGGGCGTGCCCCTCTACAGCGGGTTCATGTACGCGGCGGTGGGCTCCTACATCGTGCGCGCCTGGCGGCTGCTGGACCTGGAGCTGGTGCGCTACCGCGCCGCGGCGACCACGGCGGTGGCGGTCGCGGTCTACCTCAACTTCCTCACCCACCACTGGCTGCCGGACCTGCGAGTGCCGTTGGCGGTGCTGCTGATCGCGGTGACGTGGGGCACCTGGGTGCGCTACACCGTGGGCGGGCAGCGCCTGCGGATACCGCTGTCGCTGTCGTTCCTGCTCATCGGGGTGTTCCTGTGGATCGCCGAGAACGTCTCCACCCTGCTCGACGCCTGGCGCTACCCGCACCAGGCGCAGGTGTGGGCGCTGGTGCACCCGGCCAAGCTCGGCGCGTGGGCGCTGCTGGTGACGGTGTCGTTCGTGCTGGTGGCCAGCTGGAAGAGGCCCGGTCGAACGAAGGAGGACCAGCCCGTACCGAACAGCCGATAATGTGCGGGTCATGGTGCCTTCCTCTTCCCCGTCAGCCTCACCCGTCTCTGTGATCCGCTCCGACGTGGACCGCGAGCTGTCCGGGTTCAGTGCCGCCCACCGCGCCCAGGTCCTGGAGATCGGCGAGGAACTGGCCCCGGCGATGGACGCGCTGGAGGCGATGCTCTCCGGCGGCAAGCGCCTGCGGCCGACCTTCTGCTACTGGGGGTGGCGGGGAGCGGGCGGCGCGGCCGGCGACGAGCGGGTCGTCCGGGCGGCGGCCTCCCTGGAGTTCCTCCAGGCGTGCGCGCTCGTCCACGACGACGTGATCGACAACAGCGACACCCGGCGCGGGATGCCCGCCACCCACAAGCGGCTGGCCAAGCTGCACGCCGACCACGGGTGGAGCGGCGACAGCGAGGGCTTCGGCATGGGTGCGGCGATCCTCATCGGCGACCTGTGCCTGGTCTGGTCCGACGAGATGTACCAGGCCAGCGGCTTCCCCGCGGAGGTGCTGCGGGACGGGCGGCCCCCGTTCGACGCGATGCGCACCGAGGTGATGGCCGGGCAGTACCTGGACACCCTGGAGCAGGTGCGGGGCACCGCCACCCGCGAGGCCGCGCTGCGCGTGATGCGCTACAAGTCCGCCAAGTACACGGTGGAGCGCCCGCTGCACCTGGGCGCCGCCCTGGCGGGCCGCCATGAGGAGCTGGCCGGGGTGTACACCGCCTACGGCGTCCCGCTGGGGATCGCCTTCCAGCTGCGCGACGACGTCCTGGGCGTGTTCGGCGACCCCTCCACCACGGGCAAGCCCGCGGGCGACGACCTGCGCGAGGGCAAGCGGACGCTGGTGGTCGCCGAGACCCTGGCGCGCGCGGGCGCGGCCGACTCCGCGCGGTTCCTCTCGCTGCTGGGCGCGCCGGACCTGTCGGTGGAGTCGGTGGAGTGGATGCGCTCCCTGATCGAGGGCTCGGGCGCCCTGGCGGTGTGCGAGGAGATGATCACCGAGTACGCCGACGAGGCCGTCGCGGCCCTGGAGAGCCCGGAGCTGGACCCCGACGCGCGCGAGCCGCTGCGCCGGCTGGTGGTGGCGGCCACCTCCCGCTCCCACTGACCCCGTCCCGTCGGCTCCGGTCCCACCGGGGGTCCTCCCTAGGGGATTTTGAAGGGTTCCTCCCCCGCGGAGGCGTATTGTGCCCAACCACCGCCTCCGGTTGAATCAAAAGAAGACATATCGCGACCGGAAGGCCTTCCATGCCTGGGCACACCGTTGTACGCGGACCGGCTGGCGCGGGTGAGCGGGCACTCGCCCCCGACCTGGCACGCGGGTTCATGCTCCTGTTCATCGCGATCGCGAACACGGCCTGGTACCTGTGGGCGGTTCCCATGAACGGGATGAGCGCCCACCCGGAACCCGCGGGCACGCTGGACGCCGTCGCGCAGTTCTTCACCGTCGCGGCGGTGGACTCGCGCAGCTATCCGATGTTCGCCTTCCTCTTCGGCTACGGCATGGTGCAGCTGGCCCGGCGCCAGGAGGCCGCGGGCACCAGTGCGCGGGACGTGGACGCGCTGCTGCGCCGCCGCAACCTGTGGCTGCTCGTGTTCGGCTTCGTGCACGCCCTGCTGCTGTGGATGGGCGACGTCCTGGGCGCCTACGGCCTGGCCGGTCTGGTGCTGGGCTGGCTGTTCCTCCGGCGCGCGGACAGGACGCTGCTGGTGTGGGCCGGCGCACTCACCGGGCTGATGCTGCTGCTGTCGGCGTTCAGCCTGGTGGGCCTGGCGTTCACCCCCGCCGACGGCGCCGCCGCCCCGGCGCCCGGCCTCGAACAGCTGGCCGCCAACATCGGCGAACCCTCGTTGTGGGGCGCCGCGCTGGGCCGTCTGACGGCGTGGCCGATCGTCGTCCTGGGCCAGGGCCTGCTGGGCCTGGCCGTGCCCACGGCGATCCTGCTCGGCTACTGGGCGGCGCGCCACCGGATCCTGGAGGAGCCGGGGAACAACCTGGTGCTCCTGCGCCGGACCGCGGTCGTCGGCATCACCGTCGGCTGGCTGGGCGGACTGCCCTCGGCCCTGGCCCAGGTCGGGGTCTGGGGCCTGTCCCCCACGCAGATGAGCATGCTGAGCATGCCGCACATGGTGACCGGTCTGGCCTGCGGGCTCGGGTACGTGTCGCTGATCGCCCTGGTGGCGCGCCGGCTCCAGGAGCGCGGGCGCGGGCCCGGGCCGGTGGTGGAGGCGCTGAGCGCGACGGGGAAGCGCTCGCTGTCGGCCTACCTGGCCCAGTCGGTGCTGTGCGCGCCCGTCCTGGCGGCCTGGGGCCTGGGTGCGGGCGCCGACCTGACGTCGTGGTCGATGTTCCTGTTCGCGGTCGGGGTGTGGCTGGTGACGGTGGTGTCGGCCTACGCACTGGAGCGCGCGGGCAGGCGCGGGCCGGCCGAGGTGCTGCTGCGCCGCATGGCCTACCGCCGACCGACCGCCGAAGGCGCGCGGGAGCCGGAGGAGGGCCCGGTCGGCGGCCCCTGACCCGGACGCGCGAAAAAGGGGCGTGCCGGTGAGTGCCCGGCACGCCCTCGTGGCGCAGGATGGGGTGTCATGGGCGACGATCACATGACAAACCACACCATAGGGGTGACCGGGGCGACCGGGGCGCTGGGCGGACGGGTCGCCGCACGGATCGCGAGGCTGGGGGTGTCCCAGCGGCTCATCGTACGCGACATCAACCGCGCCCCGGAGTATCCCGGCAGCAGCGCGGCGATGGCGGCCTACGAGGACACGGAGGCCTTCGCGCGGGCGTGCCGGGGGGTGGACACGCTGTTCCTGGTCTCGGCGACCGAGTCCGAGGACCGGATCGACGTCCACCTGAGCGCGGTGGACGGCGCGGTCAAGGCCGGGGTCTCCCGGATCGTCTACCTGTCCTTCCTGCGGGCGGGCCCGGCGGCGACGTTCACGTTCGCGCGCACGCACTTCTTCACCGAGGCGCACATCAGGTCGACCGGCGTGCGGTACACGTTCCTGAGACCCGCTCTGTACCTGGACCTGCTGCCCGACTGGGTGGGCCACGACGGCGTCGTGCGCGGCCCGGCCGGCGAGGGCAGGGTCGCGTGGGTCTCGCGTGACGATGTGGCGGACGTGGCCACGGCGGTGCTGACGGACCCGGTGACCGCGCTCAGATCCGACAACGCCACCTACGACGTCACCGGCCCGGAGGCCCTCTCCCTGGGCGCGACGGTGGACAGGCTGAGCACGCTCACCGGCCGTCCGGTCCGGTACGTCCCCGAGACCCGTGAGGAGGCGCTGGAGTCGCGCCGCGGCGGCGCCCCCGACTGGGCGGTCGAGGGGTGGGTCTCGTCGTACGAGGCGATCGCCTCCGGAGAACTGGACGTGGTCGCGCCCACCGTCCCGGAACTGACCGGCCACCCGGCCCAGTCCATCGAGGGCTTCCTCCGGCGCCATCCCAGCGCCCTGTCACACGTCGCGGTCTGACCTCGGGCCGGTTCCCGCCACCGCCGGGCCCCGCGCGCGGCGGTTCCACCGTCTCCGGGCCCGCACGCTGCGGACCGCTCCGCTGTGTCCGTCCTCTCCGCGGCGGCATTGACCTCAACCATTGTTGAGGCAGAAGGCTGTGCGGTGTCGGAGGAGAACAGACACCGAGGAGACCGGAATGCGCGCGGTAGTGGTGGACGGGTTCGGCGGACCGGAGGTCCTGGCGGCCCGGGAGGTGCCCGAGCCCGAGGCGGGTCCCGGGCGGGTGCTGGTGGAGGTCGAGGCGTCCAACGTCATGTACCTGGACACCCTGGTCCGGAGCGGCTGGGGGCGGGAGTACTTCCCCGTGGCTCCCCCCTACGTCCCCGGCGCGGGCGTGGCCGGTCGGGTGAGCGCGCTCGGCTCGGGCGTGGACCCGGACTGGGCGGACGCCGTGGTGGTCACCGACACCGGGCACACGGACACGGCGGAGGGGCGTGCCACCCTGCCCGTGGGCGGGTACGCCGAACGGGTCGCCGTACCGGAGTCGGCACTGGTCAGGGTGCCCGAGGGGGTGGACCCGCGGACGGCGCTGGCGCTGCTGCACGACGGGCCGACCGCGCTGGCGCTGGAGCGGGCCGCGGGCTTCGTCCCCGGCGGCACCGTCCTGGTCACCGCAGCCGCCGGCGGGGCGGGCAGCCTGGCCGCCCAACTGGCCCGGACCGCCGGGGCGCGGGTCGTGGCCGCCGCCCGGGGGGAGGCCAAGCTGGCGCTCGCCCGCGAGCTGGGCGCGCACGAGGCCGTGGACTACTCCCTGCCGGGCTGGGAGGGGCGGGTCCGCGAGCTCACCGGGGGCACCGGGGTCGACGTCGCCCTGGACGGCGCCGGGGGCTCCCTGGGCGACGCGACCTTCGGGGCCGTGGCCGACGGCGGGCGCTTCATCGGTTACGGGTCGGCGGGCGGCCGCTTCTCCGAGGTGGACGCCGAGGAGGCCGCGCGCCGCGGTGTCGAGGTCCTGGGGCTGTTCGACCTGGAGGTGGAGGACGGCGACGGCGGGAAGGACGCCCTGCGCCGCATGCTGGAGATGCTCCGCCGGGACAGGATCACCCCGCACGTGGGGCCGGCCCTGCCGCTGGAGCAGGCGGGCCGCGCGCACGCCGCGTTGGAGGAGCGCTCGGTCCTGGGCAAGGTCCTGCTGGTGCCCTGAGCCGGGCTCGGCCCCGCCCGGGCCTCAGCCCCGCTCGGCGGCCCTGGCGGTCAGACGCCGGCGCAGTGCCGAGGCCGCGGCCCCGGGGTCCTCCGCCTCCGTGATCGCGCGCACGACCACGACCCTGCGGGCACCGGCGTCCAGCACCCGGTCGATGTTGTCGGCGTCGATCCCGCCGATGGCGAACCAGGGGCGGTCGGTGTCCAGGGCCGCGGCCCGCTCCACCAGTTCCAGCCCGGCGGCCGGGCGGCCCGGCTTGGTGGGTGTGGACCAGGTGGGGCCCACGCAGAAGTAGTCGCTGCCGGGCTCCTCGGCGGAGGCGGCCGCGGCGTCGATGTCGTTGTTGGAGCGGCCGACGAGGGGGTCGGAGCCGATGATGTCGCGGGCCATGGGCACGGGCAGGTCGCGCTGGCCCAGGTGGAGGACGTCGGCGCGCACGGCTCGGGCGATGTCGGCGCGGTCGTTGACCGCGAGCAGGGCGCCGTGCCGCTCGCAGGCCTCCTGCAGCACCTCCAGGGCCGCGAGCTCCTCGCGGGCCTCCAGGCCCTTGTCCCGGAGCTGGATGATGTCCACTCCCCCGGACAGGGCGGCGTCGGCGAACTCGGCGAGATCGCCCCGACCGGTCCGGGCGTCGGTGCACAGGTACAGAAGGGATGTGTCCAGGCGCTTGCGCAGGCTGGTTCCGTGGCTGGTCCTCACACCGTTCACCCTAGGCCCTGGACCGGGCGGGCCCAAGGGGAGGGAGCACGACGGCGTGCCCTCCCCCGGGCCCCGCCCGGGAGGGCGCGCGGGGCGGGGACGGAAGGTCCCGGTCCCCCCGCCCCGGCCCCGCGAGACCGCGGGTCAGAAGGCCATGCTCTGGGCGCGGCGGCGCACCTCGGTGCCCCGGTTCTCACGCATGGCCTGGATGGGCGTGCCCGGCAGGGAGTCGTCGGGGGTGAACAGCCAGCGCAGGGCCTCCTCGGTGGAAAAGCCCGCGTCGCTGAGCAGCACCAGCGTGCCCGGCAGCCCCTTGACGAGGTCGTCGCCGTCGACGAACGCGGCGGGGATGGACATCTCACCGCCGCGGACCACACCCATCATGCGCTTCTCACGGATCAGCGTCTTGATCCGGTTCGGGCTCACGCCCAGCGGCTCGGCCGCCTCCTTGAGGGTCAGCCATTCGCCGACCAGTGTGTCGATGTCGATGTCGCTTTGTGTCACGGCACCAATCTGCCACATCCCCGCACGTCCGGCGCACCCGCGACGCGGACGGCGCCGCGCCCCTTCCGGGGGAGCGCCCGGCTCCCGTCCCGGAGGAGGTCCTAGGATGGAGGGGACAGACCCACACATCCCGCGGGAGCCGGGTGGAACCCGGCTGAGAGGGAGGCTGTGAGCCTCCGACCGCACGAACCTGATCCGGATCATGCCGGCGAAGGGAGGGGAACTCAGCGCCGTGCGCACTTCGAACCACCCCCGTTCCGGGACGTCCCGCCCCGTCGGAACGCGTACCGGCGACCACGGTGTCGTCGTGGTCGGCGGCGGCCTCGTCGGGCGCGTCACCGCCTGGCGCGCCGCCCAGCAGGGGCTGCCCGTCACCCTGGTCGAACCCGACCCCGTGACCGACCCGGCCGCGGCCCGCGCCGCCTCCACCGTCGCGGCGGGCATGCTCACCCCCGCCACCGAGGCGGTGTTCGGCGAGGAGCCCCTCATGGAGCTGGGGACCCGCTCCGCGGCCATGTACGCCGACTTCGTCGCCGAACTGGAGGAGGCCTCCGGCCTCGGTGTGGGCCACCGCGCCACCGGCACGCTCCTGGTCGCCTTCGACCGCGACGACCTGGCCGTCCTGACCGAACTGCACGAGCTCCACAGGCGTCTGGGCATCGCCACCGAACGCCTGACCAGCCGCGAGTGCCGCCGCCTGGAGCCGATGCTGGCCCCGTCCGTGCGCGGCGGCGTCCTGGCCCCCGACGACCACTCCGTGGACCCGCGGCGCCTGCTGCGCGCCCTGGCCCTGGCGGGAGGGCGCGCGGGCGTCACCGAGGTCACCGGGCGCGCCGAGGAGATCACCGCCCCCGGCCCGGACGGCACCCGGCTGGGTGTGCGCCTGGACGACGGACGCCTGCTGCCCGCCGACCAGGCGGTACTGGCCGCGGGCTGCTGGGGCGACGCGGTCGGGGTTCCCGAACCGGTCGTGCCGCCGCTGCGCCCGGTCAAGGGCCAACTGCTGCGCGCCCGCGTACCCGCCGGCGAGCCGCCGATCGTTGGCCGGACGGTCCGTGGCCTGGTCAGGGGCTTTCCGACCTACCTGGTGCCACGCGCCGACGGCGAGGTGATCATCGGCGCCACCCAGGAGGAACTGGGATACGACACCGCGCTCACCGCCGGAGGGCTGTGGCAGGTGCTCCGGGACGCGCGCGAGCTCGTCCCGGGAGTGAGCGAACTGGAGATCACCGAGACCTGTGTGGGGCTGCGCCCGGGCTCACCCGACAACGAGCCCCTGCTGGGCCCCACACGGGTGCCGGGGCTGCACCTGGCCGCCGGGCACTTCCGGCACGGAGTGCTGCTGGCCCCGGTCACCGGCGAGGTCATGGCCCGGGCCCTGACCACCGGCGACCTGCCGGAGTACGCCCGGCGCTTCGCCGCGGACCGGGTGTCCGGCGGTGACGGTACGACGACGCGGAGACAGTGGGAGTAGCAGTGGAACTGATCATCAACGGCGACCGCCGCGAGGTCGCCGACGGCACCACCGTGGAGGCGGTCGTGCGCGACCTGACCTCCTCCGGGGACGGTGAGGTCCCCGGCGGTATCGCCGTGGCCGTCAACGACGAGGTGGTGCGCCGCGCCGCGTGGTCCGACAGCCCGCTGGGCGCGGGCGACCGCGTGGACGTCCTCACCGCCGTACAGGGAGGCTGAGCATGGCCGAGCACACCGCCCACGCCGACGACCCGCTCGTGATCGCGGGGACCGCCTTCGGCTCCCGGCTCATCACCGGCACCGGAGGGGCCCCCTCCCTGGAGGTCCTGGAGGACGCCCTGGTCACCTCCGGCACCGAGCTGACCACCGTGGCGATGCGCCGGGTCTCCCCCGGCACCCAGGGGTCGGTGTGGGACGTACTCACCCGCAACAAGATCCGCGCGCTGCCCAACACCGCCGGGTGCTTCACCGCGGCCGACGCGGTACGCACCGCCCGGCTGGGCCGTGAGGCGCTGGGTACCGACTGGGTGAAGCTGGAGGTGGTGGCGGACGAGCACACGCTGCTGCCCGACCCGGTGGAGCTGCTGGAGGCCGCCGAGCAGCTGGTGGACGAGGGCTTCACCGTGCTGCCCTACACCAACGACGACCCTGTACTGGCCCGGCGCCTGGAGCAGCTGGGCTGCGCGGCGGTGATGCCGCTGGCCGCGCCGATCGGGTCCGGACTGGGCATCCGCAACCCGCACAACCTGGAGCTGATCGTGGAGCAGGCCGGCGTGCCGGTGATCGTGGACGCCGGGATCGGCACCGCGAGCGACGCCGCCCTGGCGATGGAGCTGGGCTGCGACGCGGTGCTGCTGGCCACGGCCGTGACCCGTGCCCAGGACCCGGTGCGTATGGCCGCGGCGATGCGCGACGCCGTGCGCGCGGGCCGCGGCGCCCGCCTGGCCGGACGCATCCCGGTGCGCCGCCACGCACAGGCCTCCTCCCCCGGGATCGACTAGGGACGAGAGTTGGGCCACCTCCGGCGAACACCCGCATGTGGCTGGTGAGACCGAAGTTCCCTCTGTGACTCGTGTGGTGCTCCGCTCCCCTCCGGCTCCGCAGGGGCGGGGAACGGAGCACCGGCGACCCGGTGCGTGAGGCCGTCGCCCGTGGTCAGAGCCGCCCCTTCCGGACGCGGCAGGAGGCGCGGTGCGTCACGCCCGGGGCGTTTGGCCCTGTCCTCTACCGTGGAAAAGGTGTGCGCCCCGGCCGAGAGGGCGACGCGCGCACGAAGACGACCCAGGCGCGGACCACCCCCACCGATGGTGGAGCGGGCGGCGCGACCGCGAACCGCGGGGCAGACCTGGCGCGGGCTTCCGCTATCGTGTCGGTTCGACACCCGGTGTCGGGTACGCGCCACCGGCCGCGACAGCCCGCGCTCCCCGCAGCAAGGACACTACTCCGCCGTGGACATGACGACTTCCGACCCGCTCGTAGGCACCACCCTCGACCGACGCTACTTCGTCGAGTCCAGGATCGCCGGAGGCGGGATGGCGACCGTCTACGTCGCCCACGACCTGAGGCTGGACCGGCGGCTGGCGTTGAAGGTGATGCACCCCTCGCTGGCACAGGACCCCACCTTCGTCCAGCGCTTCATCAACGAGGCGCACTCCGTCGCCAAGCTCTCCCATCCCAACGTCGTCCAGGTCTTCGACCAGGGCGAGGACCAGGAGCACGTGTTCCTGGCCATGGAGTACGTACCGGGGCGCACCCTGCGCGACCTGCTCAAGTCCCGGGGGCGCCTGGCTCCGCGCGACGCCCTGAACGTGATGGCCTCCGTGCTGGCCGCCCTGGGCGCCGCCCACCAGGCGGGCATGGTGCACCGCGACGTCAAGCCCGAGAACGTCCTCATCACCGAGGACGGACGGGTCAAGGTGGCCGACTTCGGCCTGGCCCGCGCCGTGGAGCAGTCCAACCAGGGCCTGACCCGTACCGGCACCCTCATGGGCACGGCCGCCTACCTGGCGCCCGAACAGATCGAGCGGGGCACCGCCGACGCGCGCAGCGACGTGTACGCGGCGGGCATCATGCTCTACGAGCTGCTCACCGGCGGCCAGCCGCACACCGGCGAGACGCCCATCGCGATCGCCTACCAGCACGTCAACGAGGACGTCCCGCGCCCCTCGCACTTCCTACCGGGCCTGCCGCCCGAGGTGGACGGCCTGGTCACCAAGGCCACCGAACGCGACCCCAGGTACCGCCTGGGCAACGCGGGCCAGTACCTGGCCAAGGTGCTGGAGGTGCTCAACGGCCTGTCCGCCGCCCCGGCGTCCGACCAGGCCCCGCTGACGCCCGTCACCCCGGCGGCGACCACCGCCGCGGTCACCGCCCCCCAGCTCATCGCCGGCGGGGCCGGTCCGGGCACCGAGAACGCCACCATGGTCGTGGACATGGACTCCGTCGGCCTGGACGGGGGCGACTACGACGATGACGACGGCTACGACGACTACCGGCACGGCCCCGACGACCGGCGCCGCCGCAACCTGCTGATCGGGATCGGCGCGGCGGTCCTGGCCCTCGTCGTGCTCGGAGCGGGCTGGTGGCTCGTCGACGGCCGCTACGCGGACGTTCCCGACGTGGTCGGCTCCGCACCCGAGGCCGCACGGGAGATGATCCGCGCCGAGGGCCTGGTCTACGCGCTCTCCGAGGAGACCGTCTACAGCGACGTCGAGGAGGGTGCGGTCGCCGAGACCGACCCCGCGGCCGGGGAGAGCCTGTCCCCCGAGGACAAGGTCACCGTGTACCTGTCCAAGGGGCCGCAGACGGTGCCCATGCCCGACCTGGCGGGCGACGACTCCGCCAACGCCATCAAGGAGTTGGAGACCCTCGGGTTCGCCCCGGACAACATCGTCCAGGAGGACGTGGACTCCGAGGAGGTCGAACCCGGAGCGGTGGTCTCCACCGACCCCGCGGCCGGGGAGGAGGCCGACCGCGAGGAGACCGTCACGATCTCCGTCAGCCGCAGCATCTCGGTGCCCCCGGTGGTCGGCGAGGACCTGGAGACCGCGCGCACGACCGTGGAGGACCTCGGCCTGACCGTGGAGGTGGTCGAGCAGGAGAGCGAGGACGTCGCCGAGGGCAAGGTGATCCAGCAGAGCCCGGACAGCGGCTCCAGCGTCGGCGCCAGCGGCACCGTCACCCTGACCGTCTCCACCGGGCCGCCGGGCGTGGCCATCCCCGACGTGGTCGACATGAAGGTGAAGGACGCGCGCAAGGCCCTGGAGGAGGCCGGCTTCAAGGTCAAGGTCGAACGGATCCTGGGCGGCGACGTCGTGACGCACCAGTCCCACACCGGCAAGGCCCCCAAGAAGACGGAGATCACGCTCACCGCGACCCCGGGCGGTATCGACCTGGGCGACTTCGGCGACGGACGCGGCCGAGACGACGACTGACACGCGCCGGGGGCACCGCCCCCGAACGCGCGGGGACACGGTCCTTCGAAAGGGGCGTGCGGGCCCGACCGGCCCGCACGCCCCTCGTCTCCTCCCCCGCCCGCGCGGTCCCGGCCGGGATAGGCTCACCCGCATGGAGAGCGAGGCGATTCGGGTACTGGTGGTGGACGACCACCCCATGTGGCGCGACGCGGTCGCGCGCGACCTCGGCGAGGCCGGGATCGACGTGGTGGGGACGGCGGGCGACGGGGCCAAGGCCCTGCGCATCGCCCCGGCCGCGCGACCCACCCTGGCCGTGGTGGACCTGCACCTGCCGGACATGACCGGGGTCGAGTTGACCGCGGACCTGGTGGCGCTGCCCGAGCCCCCGAGGGTGCTGGTGCTGTCGGCGAGCGGGGCCGGCGACGACGTGCTGGCGGCGGTGAAGGCGGGGGCGACCGGCTATCTGGTCAAGTCGGCGGGCCGGGAGGAGCTGCTGGACGCGGTGCGCCGGGTGCACGCCGGCGAGGCCGTGTACACCCCGGGCCTGGCGGGCCTGGTCCTGGGCGAGTACCGCAGGCTGTCGGCCGCGGAGCAGGTCCGGGAGCCCGGGGCGCCCGCGCTCACCCCCCGTGAGACCGAGGTGCTGCGCCTGGTCGCCAAGGGACTTGCCTACAAGCAGATCGCGCAGCGACTGTCCATCTCCCACCGCACGGTGCAGAACCACGTGCAGAACACCCTCACCAAGCTGCACCTGCACAACCGGGTGGAGCTGGTGCGCTACGCCATCGACCAGGGCCTGGACGGGTGACCGCGAAGCGGCGGGGGACCGGGCCCGGACGGGTGGCCGGCCTGTCGCCGAGAGCGCTCCCACGCCCCTTCGCCCGAGTTCAACCGGTGTTCGCCCACCCGGGTTGGCCTCGGGTCCCCGCGCCCACTATGGTCTAGACCATATGGCGCATGCGCCTAGGAGCTCACAACGTCGAGGAGAAGTCGAATGCGAGTCGGGGTTCTGACGGGCGGCGGGGACTGCCCTGGTCTGAACGCGGTCATCCGCGCTGTGGTCCGCAAGGGCATCAAGGACTACGGCTACGAGTTCATCGGCTTCCGGGACGGCTGGCGCGGCCCGCTGGAGGGCGACACCATGCCCCTGGACGTGACGGCCGTGCGCGGCATCCTGCCCCGGGGCGGCACCATCCTGGGCTCCTCGCGCACCAACCTCATGAAGATCGAGGGAGGCGTCGAGCGGGTCAAGGACAACATGGCCGGCCTGGGCGTCGACGCCCTGGTCGCCATCGGCGGCGAGGACACCCTGGGTGTGGCCCGCCAGCTGCACGACCGCGGCGTCAACGTCGTCGGCGTGCCCAAGACCATCGACAACGACCTCAACGCGACCGACTACACCTTCGGTTTCGACACGGCCGTGAACATCGCGACGGAGGCGATCGACCGCCTGCACACCACCGCCGAGTCGCACCACCGCGCGCTGGTGGTGGAGGTCATGGGCCGCCACGCCGGGTGGATCGCCCTGCACTCGGGCATGGCCGCGGGCGCCAACGTCATCCTCATCCCGGAGCGTCCCTTCGACATCGACGAGGTCGTCAAGCACGTCGAGAGCCGCTTCGAGACCCAGTACGCGCCCATCATCGTGGTCGCCGAGGGCGCCCACCCCAAGGAGGGGCAGATGGAGCTGGCCACGGGCGAGAAGGACGCCTTCGGCCACGTGCGGCTGGGCGGCATCGGACAGACCCTGGCCGAGGAGATCGAGAAGCGCACCGGCAAGGAGGCCCGCTCGGTGGTCCTGGGCCACGTGCAGCGCGGCGGCACCCCCAGCGCCTTCGACCGGGTCCTGGCCACCCGCCTCGGTGTGAACGCCATCCAGGCCGTGCACGAGAAGGCGTTCGGCAAGATGGTCGGCCTGCAGGGCACCGACATCGTCCGCGTGAACCTGGCCGAGGCCACCGACACCCTCAAGACCGTTCCCGCCGAGCGCTACGAGGAGGCCGAGGTCTTCTTCGGCTAGAACCCGGAGCCCGGGACCCGGATTCTCCGGGGCTCCCGCCGGACGTCGGCCGCCGGCCACGTGAGCCGACCCCTCCGGCCCGGCCCGCGCCCCTCTCCCAGCTCCCAGGGAGGGGGGCGCGCCGCGTTCGGTAGCGCCCCGGCCCCGCCCCCGGGGCCCGGGCACGCCCCGCCGCGTAGCGATCCTCACCAACGCCATACGCGAAAATGGATGGAGCGGTGGGGAGGATGTTCGATACTGGAAGACGGCGACGGGCGATCCCGGTCCCGCCACCGCCACACCCACCTCGCACCGGGGCACGAAGGTATCCACCGGAGGTAGCACCATGTCCGCGTCGCCTGAGTCCGCGCCGCTCCCCGCAGCCGAGGCCGGGCCCGACGCCGGGCTCGGCGAGCTCTGCGTGCTCATGAAGCTCGGCGAGATCGTCCTCAAGGGCTCCAACCGCAAGCTCTTCGAACGGCGGCTGCACAACAACATCCGCGCCTCCGTGCGCGACCTCGGCGAGGTCCGCGTCTCCCAGCGCGGCGCGGGCGTGATCATCGTGCGCAAGCCCGGCGCCTCCGACCTGGAGGTCGCCGAGATCGCCGACCGCATGGCCAACGTGATGGGCGTGGTGTGGGTGCACCTGGTCCGCCGGGTGGCCAAGGACCTGGACGCGATCACCGACATCGGCGTGCGCTCCATGGCCGGGCGCGAGGGCACCTTCGCCGTGCGCGCCCGCCGCCGCGACAAGCGTTTCGGGATGACCTCCTCGGAGCTGGCCGGGTACCTGGGCTCGAAGGTCATCGAGGCCCACGGGTACAAGGTGAACCTCAAGCGGCCCGACAACACCCTGCACGTGGAGGTGGACAGGGACGAGGCGTTCGTGTTCACCGACGGCGTGCCCGGACAGGGCGGCCTGCCCGCCGGGATGAGCGGCCGCGGCCTGGTGCTGATGTCGGGCGGGATCGACTCCCCCGTCGCCGCGCACCGGATGATGCGGCGCGGCCTGAAGGTCGACTTCCTGCACTTCTCCGGGATGCCGTTCACCGGGCCGGAGTCCATCTACAAGGCCTACAGCCTGGTCCGCCAGCTGGACCGCTACCAGGTGGGCTCGCGGCTGTTCGTGGTCCCCTTCGGCAAGGCCCAGCAGCAGCTGAAGAGCTCGGGGATCGAGCGGCTGCAGATCGTCGCCCAGCGCCGCCTGATGCTCAAGACCGCCGAGGCGCTCGCCGACGACCTGGGCGCGGAGTGCCTGGTCACCGGAGACGCGCTGGGCCAGGTCTCCAGCCAGACCATGACCAACCTGACCGCCTTGGACGACGCGGTGGACCTGCCGATCCTGCGTCCGCTCATCGGCATGGACAAGACCGAGATCATGGACCACGCGCGCCGGATCGGGACGCTGGCCATCTCGGAGCTGCCCGACGAGGACTGCTGCACCATGCTCACCCCGCGCCAGGTGGAGACCGCGGCCAAGATCCCGGACCTGCGCCAGATCGAGAAGCGCCTGGACGCCGAGGAGCTGGCCGAGCACCTGGTCACCACCGCGCAGGTGCACAAGCCCAGCTTCCTGGGCGAGGAGGCTCCCCGGCGCGTGGCCCCCGCGAGCGCCTCGGTGGCCACCCCCGCCTAGTCACCGACCGGATACGCTGCCGGTGCGCCCCGGGTGCTCCACCCCGGATGATCTTCACCTGTAGCGAGTCCGGGCGCCCGAGCTCGCTACAGGTACAAGGTCACGGCTCATGGGCGAGCCGGTGAACCTTCGCGGTCACCGCACCAGGACCACCGCCGTCGCCGTCGGGAGCGCGGCCGAGGAGGTCGGCCGACGGCGGTGCCCCGGTTCCCGGTGCCGGGACCGGGACGCCGCCGTCTCTGCTCCTCGGCTCACATGGGGGCCGGCTGGAGGCCTGGCGCCGGGGTGAGGGTGCGCCCGTTCAGGGTGGCCAGGGTGCCCGCCAGGTCGCGCAGTTCGGCCAGGTCCTCCTGCAGGAGGGCCTGCGGGCCGTCGCACAGCGCGCTCTCGGGGCTGGGGTGCACGTCCACGATGACGCCGTCGGCGCCGACCGCGACGGCCGCGCGCGAGAGCGGCAGGACCAGGTCGCGCTTGCCGCCCGAGTGGGACGGGTCCACGATCACGGGCAGGTGGGACAGGTTCTGGGCGACCGGGACGGCGCTGATGTCCAGGGTGTTGCGGGTGGCCTTCTCGAAGGTGCGGATGCCGCGCTCGCACAGGACGATGTCGAGGTTGCCGCGCTGGGCGATGTACTCGGCGGCCATCAGCCACTCCTCGATGGTGGCGCTCATGCCGCGCTTGAGCAGGACGGGCTTGCCCGCGTCGCCCACGGCCTGCAGGAGGGCGAAGTTCTGCATGTTGCGGGTGCCGACCTGGAGCATGTCGGCGTAGGAGGCGACGAGTGCGACGTCGGCGGCGTCCACGACCTCGGTGACGATGGGCAGCCCGGTCTCGGCGCGCACGTCGGCGAGGATCCTCAGGCCCTCCTCGCCCAGGCCCTGGAAGGCGTAGGGGGAGGTGCGGGGCTTGTAGGCGCCGCCGCGCAGCAGGGACGCGCCGGCCTCCAGCGCCATCCTCGCCGCGGCGAGGGTCTGCTCGGGGGTCTCGACGGCGCACGGCCCGGCGATGACGGTGACGTTGTCGCCGCCGATGGGCACGCCGCGCACGCTGACGACGCTGCGGCTGTCGTGGTTCTCGCGGCTGACGAGCTTGTAGGGGACGGAGATGCGCAGAACCTCGCTGACACCCGGCCTGGCGGCCAGACCCAGGTCCTGGAAGCGCTCGACGTCGCCGACGAGGCCGATGATCGTACGGCTCACGCCGCGTGTCACGTAGGCCTCGCCTCCGGCGGAGGCGACGAGTTCGACGAGATCGCCGATGTTGTCCGAGGTGGCGTCCGGTGCCATCACGATGACCATGTGGAGTGTCCCTAGCTGCTTGTCGGTTGGGAGGCCGAACCATGCGGGCCCGGAACACGAAGAAGCCCCGGGCTCTACCGGCCCGGGGCTCAAGTCGTCTGTGTCAGCGCAGCGCTTTACAGGCGACCGGGGTGTCGGGCCGGTAGCCATAAAAGCGCCAAAAGTTCCGCTGCATGGCAGTGACTATAGCGCACTCCCCCCGAGATCTCGCACACCCGGGGGGAGTGACCTGTCTCTCGTCGGCGCCTGGCAGGATGGCCAGACGCCGGGGGCGCGCCCCGCTCCGACCGGGCGGGCGCGGCCGCGGGGGCCGAGAGACGAGCAGGGGGACGGATTGTCCGAGGGAACGGACGAGGGCGACACGCGGGGGAACCGGCCGCGGCTGCCTCCGGGCCAGGCGGTGCGCCACGAGCACAAGCCGCTGCACTACGGGCCGGTGCCCGCGTTCCGCCCGCGAAGGTGGGACTTCCGGATCATGGGAGCGACCGAGGACCTGGGGGCCTACCGCTGGACGTGGGAGGAGTTCGCGCTGCTTCCGCGCGTGGACTCGGTGAGCGACTTCCACTGCGTGATGCGCTTCAGCACCCCGGACGTGGTCTGGCGCGGTGTGAGCGCCGCCGACCTGGTCGCCGCCTTCCCTCCCGCGCCCGAGGTGACGCACGTGATGGCCTGGGGCGAGTACGGCTACAGCGCGAACCTGCGCCTGGACGACTTCCTGTCCGAGGGGGTGCTGCTGGCCACCCACCGGGACGGGGAGCCGCTCACCCCCGAGCACGGCGCCCCGCTGCGGCTGGTGGTGCCGCACCTGTACGGGTGGAAGAGCGTGAAGTGGCTGCGCGCGGTGGAGTACATGACCGCGGACCGCCGGGGCTTCTGGGAGGAGCGCGGCTACCACAACCGGGCCGATCCCTGGCGGGAGCAGCGCTTCTCCCACCAGGAGGAGCCGGGCCACGGCCCACCGCTGTGAGCCTCCCGCGGTCGCGACCGGGCCCGTCCGGCGCCCCGGTCTGCCCTCGAAGGCGGCGGCGCAGGTCTCAGGACCGGGGAACGCGCATCTCCACCTCGGTGCCCTGCCCGGGGACCGACACGTATTCGACGGTGCCGCCCAGGTCGCGCAGGCGGCCGCGGACGGACTGGGCCACACCGATGCGGCCCTCGGAGCAGGCCTCCTCCAGCCGTCCGGGCGCGATGCCGGGGCCCTCGTCGCGGACGGACACGGTCACCGCGTCCCCCTCGTCCTCCACCAGGACCCAGGCGCGGGTGTCCGCCGGGCAGTGCCGCCGCACGTTGTCCAGGGCGGCGAGGACGGCGGCGGCCAACTCCTCGGCGGTGCGCCCGGGCAGGGTGACGGGTGTGGCCGGCGCCGACACCGACACGTGGACCGACTCGGCGCGGCGCACCAGCTCACGCAGGTCCACCGCGTCGCGGGACACCGCCTCGCCTCCCCCTCTCCCGGCCCCCGGGCCGGTGCTCCTGCCCGCGGCCGCGGGCGACGGCGCCCCCTCCAGGGCCTCGGACGCCTGACCGGGCAGCCCGTCGGTGATCAGCGCGCGCAGCCGCACCTCCTGCTCCCCGGCCATCCGGCCCAGCTCCGCGGCCTCTCCCCCGGCCTCGGCGCCGCGCCGCCGCACCAGGGACAGCACCTGCAGCACCGAGTCGTGGATCGAGCGGGCCAGCTGCTCGCGCTCGCGGATGCGCGCCTCCAGCGCGACCGCGCGGGCGAAGCGCTCCTCGGCCCGCCCGGCCACCCGGGCCATGTACCCGACGGCGAGCCCGGCCAGGAGCAGCAGCACCACTCCGCGTGCGGTCGCGGCGGTCACGGCGGCGCCCATGACCACGCGCAGGGTGATGTCGCAGACGCCGTAGAGCACGGCGACGGTGGCCGCGCCGCGCCTGCCCCAGATGACGCTGGCCGCCAGGGCCGCCCCGGCGAACCAGTAGCCGCTCAGCGGCGGGGCCTGGGTGAGGTAGAACGGCGTGGCCGCGAAAGCGGTGGCGAACAGGCACCCGAAGGCCACCGCCAGGTCGGCGGTGAGCAGGCGCCAGGTGCGGCGTTCGGGCCGGGCGTAACCGTACGTGGTGGCCGCGGTCCACGCCGACATCACCGCCAGCACCGCCCAGGCCAGCCAGGGCCGGGACAGGTGTTCGTGGTGCTGGACGGCGAGGAGCAGGGAGTAGGCCAGGGCCGCCGTGCGGAAGACGGCGAAAGACCGCCAGAGGGGGACGTCGAAGCCCAGGGGTCAGACCACCGCCCCGTTGTCGGGCCCGCTGTCGCCGGGAGGCCGGGAGTCGGTCATGCGCAGGATGAGCACGACGAAGCTGACCAGGAACACCAGCACGGCCGCGAACATCAGCCAGTTGGGCAGGGTGATGCCGAGGAAGGCCGCGCCGAACACCAGCACCGGCGCGCCCAGCAGGCCGAACCAGGCCGCGATGCCCGTCCGGTCGCCCTGGAGCAGGGGCGGCGGGGGCGGCGGCTCGTAGTGGCCCTCCAGTTCCGCCTCGGCCCGGCGGCGGGCCTCCTCGTCCTCGTCGTCGCGGCCGGCGTCGGCCTCCCCGGGTCCCCCGGCCAGGAGGTCGCCGCCGAAGGAGGCCTCCCCCTCCCGGTCGGGGGCACCGAGGTTCTCGGCGTCGGGCCAGGCGGCGCGGCGCCGCTCGGCGGGGGTGTCGGCGTCGTCGTAGAAGCGGGCGACCAGGTCGTTCCAGACCTCGTCCTCGTCGGCGGGCTCGGCGGGAGCGGCGTCGGGGTCGACGTTGGCGGGCGGGCCGTCCAGCAGGTCGCCGCCGACCGGGGCGTCGGAGGCGGGGGCGCCGGAGGCGGCGGGCCCTCCGCCCTCCTCGTCGTCGGCGTCGGGCCGGGGCTCACGCGGCGCCAGCAGGTCGGAGGCCGTGCCGGGACGACCGTCCAGTTCGGGCAGTTCGGCGCCCAGGACCCGCTCGGCCGCGGCCCTCTCCTCGGCGTCCACGTACAGGTGGTCGGTGGGCGGGTCGTCGTCCTGGCTCCCGGCGGGGTCGAGGACGTCCTCGTCCAGGGGGACGGCGTAGGCGGCGATACCGCTGCGGCGCAGAGCCTCCAGCATCAGGTCGGCGTGCGAGGACGCGAGCAGGATCAGGGGCACATAGGCGTCGGCGAGCAGGCCGTTGCCCCGACGTTGCGTCATCGGTCGGCTCCTTCCCCGCTTCTACTGTGCTCTCGCACGAAGGCGAGGCTCCCGTCGAAGATGGTGGCGGCGTCATGGTCGAGGGTCGCCACGTGGTAGCTGTCGTGGAGCAGGTGGATCATCAGCCGGGTGTTGACCGCTCTCCTAGCGAGGATACGCAGACTGCGCGGTCCCACAACGTGGTCCTGTGTGCTCCGGTAGGCCAGGATCGGCGCTCGCAAACCGGACATGCCCTCCTGAACTTCGCGCCACAGCTTCGGGAGTGTCGCCGCGGCCGCGGTGGGCACGCGGTCGTAGCCGCCCTCGGAGGTGTCGTCCTTGGAGATGTCGCAGGCCAGGCCGGGAGTGGAGGGCATGACCCGCGCGACCGCCCGGCGGAACGGGGCGATGAGGGGCAGCCGGGGGTCCTCCACCGCCAGGGAGGGGTTGACGAGGACGGCCCCGCGCACGAGGCCGGGGTGCCTCTGGGCCAGGCGCAGGGTGAGCGCGCCGCCCATGGACAGTCCCATGACGAACACCTCCGCGCAGCGCGAGGACAACTCCAGCAGGGCCCGCTCGACCTCGGCCAGCCAGTCGTCGCTGGTGGTGAGGTTCATGTCCCGCCAGACCGTGCCGTGCCCCGGCAGCAGGGGCGCCTCCACGCTGAGCCCGGCGGCGGCCAGGTACTCGCCCCAGGGCCGCATCGAGTACGGCGAACCGGTGAACCCGTGGCAGAGCAGGACGCCGACCTCCGACCCGCGGTGGCTGAACGGCTCCGCACCCGGGATCAGGGGGAGGGCGTTGGACGGTCTCACGGAGCGGCTCCAGGAGTCATGCGGTACGGGGGATGCGGGTGGCCGGAGTGCGGTCGTCAGGGGCGCGCCGGCCCTGGCTCCAGCCGTGAGGCTAGCCGCTCGCCGGACTGTTTGTCATGAGTGACACTAACGCTCCCGGATCCCGCCCGCGGAGGGGGAGTCGCATGCCGTGCGGGCCGACTGAGTATCCTCTTCTGCGACGGGCGGACGGCCCGATTGGGGGCGCTTTGGCACTCGTCCCCACACGGTGGGAGGATGGCGCACGTCAGGCGGCTCTCCTCCGTGTCATTCGGGCGCGGGCCCTCCTGGCAATGTCGGCCGAGCGGGACAGTGATCGTGGCAGACCCTGCCCAGTGCTCCCCGCGTGTGCAGGGGTGATCTGAGCGATGTTCTACTGGGTGGTCAAGGCGATCCTGGGGCCGGTTCTGGCCGTGCTGTGGCAACCGCGTGCCGAGGGCGTGGAGAACGTGCCGCGCCGGGGTCCGGCCATCATGGTCAGCAACCACCTGTCTTTCTCCGACCACTTCTTCGGTCCGCTGCCGCTGCCGCGCAAGATCACGTTCCTGGCCAAGGCCGAGTACTTCACCGGCACGGGCGTGAAGGGCCTGGTGAGCCGGGCGTTCTTCACCGGCGTGGGACAGATCCCCATCGACCGCTCCGGCGGCAAGGCCAGCGAGGCGGCTCTGCGCACCGGTCTGAGGGTGCTCAAGCGCGGCGACCTGCTGGGGATCTACCCCGAGGGCACCCGCTCCCCCGACGGCAAGCTGTACCGGGGCCGTACCGGTGTGGCACGCCTGGCGCTGGAGTCACGGGCGCCGGTCGTGCCGATGGCGATGATCAACCTGGAGAAGATCATGCCCCCTGGCCGCACCGTTCCCAAGCTGGGGGTGCGCCCGAAGGTCAGGTTCGGCAAGCCGCTGGACTTCTCCCGCTACTACGGCATGGAGAAGGACCCGCGCGTGCTGCGGGCGGTCACCGACGAGATCATGTACGCGCTGATGGAGATGTCCGGCCAGGAGTACGTGGACCGCTACGCGCAGTCGGTCAAGGCCGAACTGGAGGCCGAGGCCAAGGAGGCCCGGCGCGAGCAGCACGCCAGCGGCAAGGACCGCAAGCGCGCCGAGCGCGCGCGGCGCAAGGAGGAGCGCCGCGCCCGCCGCGAGGAGAAGCGGGCCGCGCGCAAGGGCGGGGGCGAGGGCTCCGAGGGGTAGCACCCGGCGCTCCGGAGGGGCCGGCCGCGGCGCGGACCGGCCGGAGGGAGTACTCGGCCCCCGCGGCCCCACACGGTGGAGGTCGCGGGGGCCGACGTGTGCACGGGGCCGTCCGGGACGGCGCCCGCCGGTACCGGCCGGTGCCGGGCTCAGTGCCGGGCGAGGTCGCCCGCGCCGACGATGCCCGCCTCGCCGCCGAGCTCGGCCAGGCGCACGTCGGCCAGGCGGCGGTTGGGACGGCCCGGCACGTGGCGCGCGAAGGAGGCGCGGACCGGCTCCAGGATGATGGACCCGGCGTCGGAGACCCCGCCGCCCAGGACGAAGCACTCGGGGTCGAGGATGGCGGCCAGGTCGGCCAGGCCGAGCCCGGCCCACTCGCCGACCGCGGAGAAGCACTCCAGGGCCGCCCCGTCCCCCTCCAGCGCGGCCTGGGTGATGACGTGGCCCTGGACCTGCTCGACGACGCCGTCGGCGAGCTTGAGCATGCGCTCGGCGGCCCGGGGGTCGGTGCGGGCCCGGTCCTGTCCCTCGGCGACCAGGGCGCGGCCGCTGGCGTACTGCTCCCAGCAGCCGTGGTTGCCGCAGGCGCAGCGGCGCCCGTTCGGGACCATCCGGTAGTGGCCGATCTCGGCGGCCACGCCGTAGCGGCCGCGGTGCAGGGCTCCGCCGATGACCAGGCCGCCGCCGATGCCGGTGCCCAGGGTGACGCAGACGATGTGGTCGCTGCCGCGCCCGGCCCCGAACCTGGCCTCGGCCCACGCGGCGGCGTTGGCGTCGTTCTCGATGACGACGGGCAGGCCGACGCGCTCCTGGACACGGTCCCTGAGGGGCTCGTCGTGCAGCCCGAGGTTGACGGCGACCTGGACGGTGGCGCGGTCCTCGTCCACGAACCCCGCCACCCCCACGCCGACCGCCTCGACGCCGCTCCGCGTCGCGCGCAGTTCTTCGACGGCCTTGGCGACGACGTCGGCCAGCCCGCCGGGGTCGTTGCTGGGGGTGGGGTACTTGACCTTGTCCAGGATCTGCCCGTCGTGGTCGACGACTCCGGCGGCGACCTTGGTCCCGCCGATGTCTACGCCGATGGTCAGCATGGGGGCAGCTCCTTCGTACTTACGCCCGAACTCTGACATAAGTCTCAAGGTTCATGGCAGGGGGTTTCCATATGCGGTAGGCCCCTCGATTAAACCAGGCCCCGGACCGCCCGGGACACCCCCGGTGGCGAACCCGTTCCCCCGACCCCTACTCCCCCGCCGTGACCTGGCGGTCGGTACCGTCCGCCGCCCCGCCACGGCCCGGCTCCGGCTCCCCCGCGGAGCCGCGCTGGGCGGCGGCGTCGGCGCGGGTCTGCTCCAAGGAGCGCTCGACCACGTCCCAGGTGCGGCCCAGGGCGCCGGCCAGGGCCACTCCCGCGCGGCCCAGGTGGCCGGCGACCTCGGGGGCGGACGTGCGCACGATGTCGAGGACCTCGTCCAGGGCGGGACGCCGCTGGTCCGACTCCATGCGGATGGCCTCCTCCCACACGTCCCCCTTGCTCGGGGGAGGCGAGGTGACGGCACTGACCCCGCGCCGGACCCCGGCCGCCAGCAACTTGCGCTGGAGGCTGTCGACCAGCTTCAGCGCGTCGTCGACGAGGTCGGGGTTCCTGCCCTCGCCCGCACCACCGTTGCGATCAGTGTTCTCCGTCATGCCGGGTTCCTCCTTCGCGCCGCGTTCTGCTTCACGGTAACCGGCCCCCGGGGCCTCCGGGAGGCTTCTCAGGGCAGGATCAGGGGGGAACCAGGGTGGGCGCGCGGCGGCGCGGAACCGGGGTGCGGGGAGGAGGGCGCCCCGGAACTCCGCAGAGTTCGCAAATGTTACATACGACGCATAGTTCTCTTGATGTGCACAAAAGTCACGTCAGGCGTATAGTCTCGCGAGCGTACGAGGAGTAACCCGGATCACTGCCCTGACCTGCGCGCTCCCGGGCGGCCCGCGCGGCCCCGCGCGCCGCGGGAAACGGGCCCGGCACCGCGTACACACCCTGCCCCGGGGACGGGGACCGGCGCGTCCGACACGGAGGGGACACCGCTGTGAACAGCGCGTACACCTCACTCCACACCCTCGTCAGGATTACCTTTGGATACCGAACGGCCACCCTTTCTACTCACGAGTAGGGTTCTGTTGTTACGGTCATCACGTCCCCATCACCAGAATCCGTACATGTCCAGGAGCACCACGTGCGCGAATACAGCTCTCCCGCGAAGGCTGAGATCTCCGATGACGCGCGACTGACCGACACGCTCTACGAGCGCGCGGCCAGCGAGCCCGACGCCGTCGCCGCCCGTCGGCAGGAGTCCGGCCAGTGGCACGACGTCACCGTGGCGGAGCTGCACGGCGACATCGCCGCGTACGCCAAGGCCCTGATCGACGCGGGCATCGGACACGGCGACCGCGTCGCCCTGATGTCACGCACCCGCTACGAGTGGACCGTCGTCGACTACGCCATCTGGTCCATCGGCGGCGTGACCGTCCCGATCTACGAGACCTCCTCCGCCGAGCAGATCGAGTGGATCCTGTCCGACTCCGGCGCCAAGGCCGTCTTCGTGGAGAACGAGGAGCACTCCCAGCGCGTGGAGTCGATCCGTGAGAGGACCCCCGAGCTCGGCCCGCTCTGGAGGTTCGACGGCCCCGAGTACGCCGAGCTGCGCTCCGCGGGCGCCGGCGTCGACGACGAGACGCTGGACAAGCGCCGCACCGCGGTCAGGGTCGACGACATCGCCACCCTCATCTACACCTCGGGCACCACCGGCCGCCCCAAGGGGTGCGAGCTCACCCACCGCAACTTCCTGTTCATCGCCCGCAGCGCGCTCAACGGCCCCGCCAAACAGGTACTGAGCAGCAAGGAGAACCCCTCCACCCTGCTCTTCCTGCCCCTGGCCCACGTCTTCGCCCGCTTCGTACAGGTCATGGTCGTCGAGGCCAAGGCCACCCTCGGCCACTTCCCCTCCACCGGCCCGGAGCTCATCGAGCAGTTCTCGGTCTTTCGCCCGACCTTCCTCCTCGCGGTCCCCCGCGTGTTCGAGAAGGTCTACACCAAGGCCGAGCAGAAGGCCTCGGCCGAGGGCAAGGGCAAGATCTTCAACGCCGCCGCCGAGACCGCCATCGCCTACAGCAAGGCGCTCTCCACCGGCCGGATCCCCCTCGGGCTCAAGCTCAGGCACGCGCTGTTCGCCAAGCTGGTCTACGGCAAGCTGCTCGCGGCGCTGGGCGGCAACGCCGAGTACGCCGTCTCCGGCGGCTCCGCGCTGGGCGCCCGCCTCGGCCACTTCTTCCGCGGCATCGGCTTCACCATCATCGAGGGCTACGGCCTCACCGAGACCACCGCTCCCACCTGTGTGAACAGCCCCGAGTTCAACAAGATCGGCACCGTGGGCCAGCCGCTGCCCGGCACCACCGTGAAGATCGCCGACGACGGCGAGATCCTCCTCAAGGGCGACCACATCATGGTCGGCTACTGGAAGAACGAGAAGGCCACCAAGGAGGCCTTCACCGAGGACGGCTTCTACCGCACCGGCGACCTGGGCGCACTGGACGACGACGGCTTCCTGAGCGTCACCGGCCGCAAGAAGGAGATCATCGTGACCGCGGGCGGCAAGAACGTCGCCCCGGCCGTGCTGGAGGACCGCATCCGCGCCCACGCCCTGGTCAGCCAGTGCATGGTGGTCGGCGACAACCGCAAGTTCATCGCCGCGCTGGTCACGATCGACCCCGAGTCGTTCGCCCAGTGGAGGGAAGCCAACAACAAGACCGGCGAGATCGCCGACCTGACCGAGGACCCGGACCTGAACGCCGCCGTCCAGGAGGCCGTGGACAACGCCAACAACGCGGTGTCCAAGGCCGAGGGCATCAAGAAGTTCAAGATCCTGCCGAGCGACTTCACCGAGGAGAGCGGCCAGATGACCGCCTCCCTGAAGGTCAAGCGCCACGTGGTCAGCAAGCAGTGGAGCAAGGAGATCGACGACATCTACGCGGGCTGAGCCCCGTAGCACCGCGCGTACCGGAGCCGGTCACCCCTCGGGGCGGCCGGCTCCCGCCGTTTCCGGGTACCCCGGACGGGGAGCCCGGGGCACCGGACGAGCGCCCACTCCCCCGCCGGGGCCTCCACCAGACGGGTACCCGGCGTTCCCGCCCCCGCCCCCGCCCCCCGCCGAGCGGGGCGCCTGGTCCCCGGCGGACGGGCGCCCGCCGCCTCCCACCAGACGGAGCGGGGCCGACCGCCCCGCGCCCCGGGTCGGCCGCCCACGCGCGGTGTCGAGCGCGGAGAGTCCGCCCGCGGGGGGCCGCCGCGCCCCTGCCCGGGCGGCACACGCACGGCCGGGGCGGGCGGGAGGGACGGCGGGGCACGCGCGGGGTGCGTACGACACGACGGACCCGGCCGCACTCACGGCCGGGTCCGTCGATGACGCTTCTGGACGCCCTAGTGGACGGCCTCCTTCTCACCCTCCGCAGCGGAGTGGTGCAGGTGGTGGCCGCTGTGCGCCTCCACATCGTCGATGGGCACGTTGTCCTTGGTGTACCAGTGTGCCAGGGCGCGACGGAGTTTCCCGGTGCCCTTGCGGGCCTCGGGGTTCTCCACACCCTTGTCGTCGACGTCGGCGTCGTCGGCCAGCGCCGTCGAGGTGATGGTCGGCTTGCTCTTCAGGACGTGGACCGTCTCATCGGAGTTGTGCTTGTGCACCTCGATGAACTCACCGCTGGGCAGCTGCTGGATGGTCCCGCTCTCGTAGCCGTGCTCCAGGGTCTCCCGGTCCCGGCGCTGCAGGCCCAGGCAGATCCGCTTGGTGATGTAGAAGCCCACCCCCGGCCCCAGGATGATCAGTACACGGAAGATGTACGTGGTCAGGTACAGCTCGATCGAGAAGGTCTCCGACAGCACGTCGTTGGATCCGGCGAGCCAGAGCACACCGTAGAAGACGATGCCCGAAACGCCGATGCCGGTGCGCACCGGCGCGTTGCGCGGGCGGTCAACGACGTTGTGCGCGCTCCTGTCCCCGGTGATCCACTGTTCGATGAACGGCCAGGCCGCCAGTCCTCCGAAAAGCAGACCCGGGATGACCAGGCCCGGTACCAGCACCGCTGTCGGGATCGCGTACCCGAAGACCGTGAGGTCGAACCAGTTCGGGAAGATACGCAGCGCACCCTCCATGAAGCCCATGTACCAGTCGGGCTGGAGCCCGGAGGTGATGGACGTCGGAGTGAAGGGTCCGAACAGGTGGATCGGGTTGATCTGCACGAACGCGCTCAGACCCGCGGTCACGGCGAACGTGAAGAAGAAGAACCCGCCGGCCTTGACCGCGAACGCGGGGAACATGGGTGTTCCGACCACGGTCTTGTCCGTACGTCCCTGGCCCGGGTACTGGGTGTGCTTCTGGTGCCACAGGATCATGAAGTGCGCCACGATCAGGGCCAGCAGCAGCGCCGGAATCAACAGGATGTGCAGCATGTACAGCCGCGTGATGATGTCCTCACCGGGGAACTCCCCGCCGAAGAGGAACATCGAGATGTACGGGCCGACCAGCGGCAGCGCCATCATCACGCCCTGCAGGATCCGCACGCCCATGCCCGAGGGCAGGTCGTCGGGCAGCGAGTAGCCGAAGAGGCCCTCGACCATGGCCAGGCCGAAGATCGCGACACCGATCAGCCAGTTGATCTCGCGCGGCTTGCGGAACGCCCCGGTGAAGAACACGCGGAGCATGTGCACCACCAGCGAGGCCACGAAGATCAGCGCGGCCCAGTGGTGGATCTGGCGGACCAGGAACCCGCCGCGCACCTCGAAGTCGATGTACAGCGTGGAGGCGTAGGCCTCCGACATGGGAACGCCCTGGAGGCGCTCGTAGGAGCCGTCATAGATGATCTCCGCCATGCTCGGCTTGAACCAGAGCGTGAGGAAGACACCCGTGACCAGCAGGATGATGAACGAGTACAGCGCGATCTCACCCAGCATGAACGACCAGTGGTTCGGGAAGACCTTGCGCAGGTTCTTCTCGCCGGTCTTGGCCAGGTGGAAGCGGTCGTCGATGAAGTTGCCGACGCCGCGAAGCGCCTTGGGTGCTTGCGTGGTCTTACTCATCGACTAGTCCTTCGCGTAATCCCAGAACGTCGGACCGGGCGGCGCGGTGAAGTCGCCGGTCGCGATGAGGTAGCCCTCATCGTCAACGCTGATCGGCAGCTGCGGCAACGGGCGGTGCGCCGGGCCGAAGACGACCTCGGCCGCGTTCGCGGCGTCGAACGTCGACTGGTGGCACGGGCACAGGATGCGGTGCGTCGTGCTCTCGTACAGGGCTGCGGGGCAGCCCACATGGGTGCAGATCTTGGAGTAGGCGACGATGCCGTTGTGCGTCCAGTTCAGACGCGTCTGGCCGTCGGCACCCTCGACCTCCTCCTTCATCCGCTCCTGCCAGTCGTCCTCCGGGATCTTGATCAGGAGGACCACGGACTTGGCCTGCTCGTTGAGACTGATCCCGTGCGGGTGGTGCTCGTCGTCGATCGCGGGCAGGGCCGAGATCATCCCGTTGGGATCATTATCGAGGTCCTCGGCGCGGATGGCGCGGTGGGTGCCCTCCACGTACATGCGGCGCCCGGGCTCCCACACGGTGTTCTTGAGCTTGCCGCCGGGCAGCGGCCCGGTGTCGCGCAGCAGCACGATCGGGGCCAGGCCCAGCGGCACCATCGCCAGGATGAGCGTGCGCCGCATCAGCGGGCGCTTGGTGAAGCCGCTCTCGTCGGCGCCCTGCATGAAGAACGCGCCGAAGGAGCCCTTCTCCTGCTCGTTGGAGGGCAGCTCGTCATAGGGCGAGGCCACCTCGTAGTGGGGCATCACCTGGCGGGCCCAGACCGTCATGCCCGCGCCGATACCGAACATGGCGAGGGTGAGCGTGCCGCCCAGCAGCATGTTCGAGTACTGGGCGATCTGCGGCTCGGCGATCGCCTCCGGTCCGAACACGAAGTAGGAGGCCAGGAAACCGATCCCGCCGAGGAAGGCCAGGACGAACCACAGGGAGGCGATCTTCTCGCCCCGGCGCTGCATCTCCTCCGGTCGCGCGTGCGTCTCGGAGGCCTTGTACGGGCCCTCGTGGCCGCTCTCCGGAGCCGCGGAGGATCCGGACACCACGCCTTCTCCGGCCTTGGGGGTGCCGACCACACGCTCGGGTGTGGCGCCCCCGGCCTCGTTGTTGTCGTTGGTGTTGTTCTCAGTCATGGGCTCGCTGCTTCGCGGTGATCCAGATCGCGCAGGCAATGATCAGGGCAAGGCCGACGACCCACGCGATGAAGCCCTCGGCCACCTGGCCGACCCTTTCCAGGGCGAAGATGCCGCCCGCGTCAGGCTCGGCCTGAAGGGTCTTCACATAGGCGATGAGCTCCTGCTTCTCCTCGGGCTCGATGACGCCGTCGCTGAACATCGGCATGGCGCCGGGGCCGCTGACCATGGCCTCGTAGATCTCGCGCGGGGACGCGTCGTGGATCTCGGGGGCCCAGCGGCCGTCGGTGAGGGCGCCGCCACCGCCCGACCAGCCGTGGCAGTGCGCACAGTTGGTCAGGTAGAGCCGCATGCCCATGTCGGTGTCCTCGGCACCCTCGACGTAGGCCTCGTACTCGGTCTGGTACTCCTCGACCGCGGCCTCGTAGGCCTCCTCGTCCTCGAACTCCGAGCGCTCGGGCGCGGAGTTCGGAACGTCGTAGGGGATGTCGGGCCCCAGGTCGTCGGTCCTGATCTGCGCGTTGTAGTAGGCGATCAGGTTCTGCAGGTCCTGCTCGGACATCGCCATGGGCTTGCGCGGCATCTGGCTGTCCGGGTCCATGGACGGCATACGACCGGTGCTGACCTGGAAGTCGACGGCCGCGGGGCCGACGCCACGGAGGTCGGGACCGTTGGCGGTCCCGCTGCCGTCGTAGTTGTGGCAGGTCGCGCACGTCTGGTCGAAGACCTCCTTGCCCTCGAGGACGTTCACGTCATCCTGTGACGGAGCGTCAGCGGCGAGGGTCTGCGCCTGGGCCTGGTCGGCGGTGGGCGCCAGGGCGGCGTATCCCACCCCGAACAGGGCTAGCGCGAGGATGACGACGACATACCCCGCCAGGGGATGCCGTCGCCGCGCGGTAATCCATTTCACGGTTTCCCCGTTTCGGGTTACTGGATGAAGTAGATGGTGCAGAACAAAGCGATCCAGACCACGTCGACGAAGTGCCAGTAGTAGGACACGACGATCGCGCTGGTCGCCTGCTGGTGTGTGAAGCGCTTCGCGGCGTACGTGCGTCCCAGCATGATGAGGAACGCGACCAACCCGCCGATGACGTGGAGTCCGTGGAAGCCCGTGGTCAGGTAGAACATCGACCCGTAGGCGCTCGACTGCAGAGTCAGGCCCTCGTGGAAGATGAGCTCGTAGTACTCGTAGGCCTGTCCGAGAACGAAGAACAGGCCCATGAAGAACGTGATGTAGAACCACATGCGCAGCTTCTTGACGTCGCCGCGCTCCGCGGCCCAGACGCCGGCCTGCGCGGTGAAGCTGGAAGCCACCAGGACGATGGTGATGGTCGACGCCCACGGAACGTTGAGGTGGGTCGCCGGCCATGCCCCCAGTTCGGGGTTTCCGTTCGTCACCGATCGGATGGTGAAGTACATCGCGAACAGCGCAGCGAAGAACATGAGCTCGTTGGCCAACCACACGATGGTGCCAACGCTCACCAGGTCAGGACGCTTTGCCGCACCATGTGCTGGTGTCGGTGCTGTTTTTGGGTTCGCGGTTGCTGTCGCCACGGGAGCATTATTACGGCATCTCGCGCAGGCCCGTACCCGACCCCCCGTAACGCGACGGATCGGCGTCGGCGCGGGGCGCTCCGGAGCCTCCGAAGGGGCTGTTCACCGTGACTGGGACGTTACTGTAGCGGGTCGGCCCTCTCTCGCGGTCGCACGACGCGCCCCGAAGGACCGAAAATCGCGATCCTGGGCGGCTGGGGCGTTTCGTACCCCCGCGAATGACACTCCAACCCACGCTGACCAACGCCCCGGCATCGAAAGCATCACCGTTGTGTAACGCACACGCGGGGGCGGGTTAACGCACCGCCCGGGCGTGCTGGCATCCTGTGGTGTCGAAGGTCTCAAGTACCCGGCACGGCCCCGAGCCCCTTCTGGGCAGCGGGGCCACAAGGCAATACAGTCAGAGGCATACAGCCAACGAACGCCTCGGCCGCACCCCCCATGGCGGCGGCCGCGGACAGACGCGATGGGACGGTTGCGCGATGGTGGTCAGCGGTACGGACACGGGTGCCAGGATGCGCGTGCTGGTCTACAGCGACAACGCCGACACCCGTGAGCAGGTGCGGCTGGCGATCGGCCGCCGCCCTGCCGCGGACGTCCCCAAGGTGGAGTTCGTCGAGTGCGCGACCTCGCCCGTCGTCCTGCGCAGGCTGGAGGACACCGACCCGGCCGCGCGCATCGACGTGGCGGTCTTCGACGGCGAGGCCTCCCCGGTCGGCGGCATGGGCCTGTGCCGCCAGGTCAAGGACGAGATCTACCGCTGCCCGCCGGTGCTGCTGCTGGTGGGGCGCCGCGACGACGGCTGGCTGGCCACCTGGTCGCGGGCCGAGCAGGTCGTCAGCCACCCGATCGACCCCGTCGCGCTCGCCGAGGCCCTGGCCGAGCTGATGCGCCGGCAGGTCGCGGCCCTGAGCGGATGACCGGCATGGGACACGGCCTCGCGAGGGCCGAGAACGGCGAGAGGGAACTGCGCCGCCGCGGCGTGGTGGGCGCCGCCCTGCACCACGGCGCCGACACCGGGCGATGGCGCGGCCACGCCCCGACTCCCTCCCTGGGTGCCTGAGGGCGTTCCGGCCGCCCGACGCGCCGGCGCCCCGGGCCCCCGCGCCCGTTTCCTCACCGTGGAGCAGCAACGATGAACGTCCCCGCCGTGACCCCTCCCGACCCCTCTTCGGCCGCAGGGCCCGAGGAACCGTCCGCCGTGACCGAGCGGACCTGGTCCAACCTGATCACCGCCCTGCTGGGCGGCCTGACCCTCAGCGCCGCCGACACCGGGTGGGCGATGAACGAGATCATGTCCGGCTCGGCGACCGACGCCCAGATCGCCGGCTTCGCCATCGCGCTGCGCGCCAAGGGCGAGAGCGTGTCGGAGGTGACCGGCCTGGCCCAGGGCATGCTCGACAACGCGGTGCGGGTCAGCGTGTCCGGCCCGACCCTGGACATCGTGGGCACCGGCGGCGACCGCGCCCACACCGTGAACGTGTCCACGATGGCCGCCATCGTGGCCTCGGCCGCCGGAGCCCGCGTGGTCAAGCACGGCAACCGCGCCGCGTCCTCCTCCTGCGGCACCGCCGACGTGCTGGAGCGCCTGGGCGTGGTCCTGGAGCTGCCCCCGGAGCCGACCGCCCGCGTGGCCGAGGAGGCGGGCATCACCTTCTGCTTCGCCCCGATGTTCCACCCCTCGCTGCGCTTCGCCGCCAAGGCGCGCCGCGAACTCGCGGTGCCCACGGTGTTCAACTTCCTGGGCCCGCTGACCAACCCGGCGCAGCCGACGACCTCGGCGATCGGGGTGTTCGACGAGCGCATGTGCGAGGTGATCGCCGGGGTGTTCGCCCGCCGCGGCTCCTCGGCGCTGGTGTTCCGCGGGGACGACGGGCTGGACGAGCTGACCACCACGACCACCTCCACGGTGTGGGTGGTGCGCGACGGCGCGGCCCGGCGCGAGGCACTCGACCCCGCCGACCTGGGCATCGCCCGGTCCCGGCCCGAGGACCTGCGCGGCGGCGACGTGGAGTTCAACGCCCAGGCCGTCCGCGACCTCGTGGCGGGCCGCCCCGGCCCGGTGCGCGACGCGGTCCTGCTCAACGCGGGCGCCGCGCTGGCGGCCGTGGAGGGCGTGCGGGGCCCGCTCCTGGAGGCGGTGCGCGCCGGGTACGAGCGGGCCGCCGCCGCGGTGGACAGCGGCGCCGCCGAGGGTGCGCTGGAGCGCTGGGTGCAGACCAGCCAGGAGCACGCCAAGGCGCTCTGAGCGCCCGCGGGCCCGCGGACCAGGACAGGGGGCGCGGCCCCGCCGGACCACCCGGCGGCCGCGCCCCCCGCGGGCTTCCCCGGGCCCGGCTACCAGCCCAGCGCGAAGGCCGACTCCAGGTCGTGCTTGGAGTAGGTCTGGAAGGAGATGTGGGTGTCGGAGGAGAGCACCCCGGGGACCTTGTTCACCCGCCCGGGGATCACCTCCGCCAGGTCCTCGTGCTTGCGCACCCGCACCATGGCGATGAGGTCGACGCCGCCGGTGACCGAGTAGACCTCGCTCACCCCGTCGATCTCCGCGATCGCCTCGGCGACCTCGGGGATGCGGTTGACGTCGGCCTTGATCATGACGATCGCGGTGATCACTGTGCCTCCAGGGCGGTTGCGGTACGGGACGGGCGGGCCGGCCGCGCGGGCGCGCCGGGGCACACTCCGCGGAGCACGCCCTAGTAGACGTCGGAGAGCCGCGTCCCGGAGCGCCATCGCAGCCGGTACACCACCAGTCCCACGATCACCCCGGCGATGAACCCGTACACGTGCGCCGCGTAGGCGACCCCGCTGTCGGCGCCGGGGGCGTTCGATGTGGTGACGTAGAGAAGATACTGAAGCACGAAGTAGCTGCCCACCACGGCCCACCCGGGCAGGCGCATCGGGACAACCCCGAACACCAGCATGGTCACCCGGCTGCGGAACTGCACGACGAGGTAGGCGCCCAGCACCCCGGAGATGGCCCCGGAGGCGCCCACCATGGGCATGGTGCCGCCGGCGTCGGTCAGGGCGAACCCGTAGGCGGCGGCGACCCCGGTGAGAACGTACAGCGCCAGGAACCGCAGCTTGCCGATGCGGTCCTCCACCACCGGGCCGAACACGAACAGGTACAGCAGGTTGCTGATCAGGTGCAGCGGACCGCCGTGCAGGAACATGGAGCTGAACACCGAGAACCACACCGGCTTGTCGCCGTACCCGCCGCACTCGGGCACCGCGTGCGGCACCTGGTCGACCAGGCCGAGGATCTCGGCCGGGACCGCGCCCCAGAACATGAAGTAGTCCTGGATCGCGCAGTAGCGGCCGAAGACGTCGGCCGGGTACCACACGGCGGTCGCCGCCTGGGGCGACATCAGGTAGACGAGGACGTTGGCCGCGATCAGCGTGTACGCGACGACGGGGGCGCGGCGGACGGGGTAGTCGTCATTGAGCGGAAGCGCGGCCATGGGCCCAGTGTGTCATCTCGGTGTGCGCCTCGGCGCTGCGCAACGGGCATGTCCACTCCCCCTCGATCTCCACCAGCCGGGTGGCGGGGTCGGCGAGCCAGTCCAGGACCAGCTCGGTCTCGGCCGGGAGGGCGCTGGGGCTGGGCCCGTGCCCGGCGGGCACGTACTCGGCGGTGGCGACCAGCGAGGCCAGGAAGGCCGCCGGGTCGGTGCCCGGACGCAGCACGGCGCTGGCGGCCAGACGGCCGTGGCGGACCACGCACGTCTCCCAGCCCGCGGCGGTACGGCGGGAGGCGACCAGGTGCGGGACGGCGGAGAGGGCGGCCAGGCGCTGTGCGCGCCGGGCGCCGCGCAGGAACGCCGTGAGGCGGTCGCGCACACCCGCGGCCTCCTCGTAGCGCAGCTCGGCGGCGAGCTCGGCGATGCGCCTGGTGTGCACCTCCACCACGGCGGCGGGGTCACCGGTCATGGCGGCGCGCGCGGCCTCGGCGTGGACGGTGTACCCGGCCAGGTCCTCGCTGCCGTCACAGGGGGCGCCGCACCGGCCCAGCTGGGCGAGCACGCACGCCCCCGACCAGCGCCCGCCGACCGCCGTCAGGAGCCGGGGCGCCGCCCCCTCCCGCGGGACGAAGGTGTGGGCGCACTGGCGCAGCGGGAACGCCTGCAGCAGCGCCTCCCTGGCCTGCTCCGCCTCCCGGGGCGAGGCGTAGGGGCCGATGTGGGGCGCCTCGTCGCCCCCGACCTCCCGCACCACGGACAGGCGCGGGTAGGCGTCGGCGGTCAGCCTGACCCAGCAGGCGCGCTCGGGGCTGCGCGAACGCCGGTTGTAGGGCGGCTTGCGCTCGGCGATGATGCGCAGCTCGCGGACGGAGGCCTCCAGCTCGCTGGAGCACACGATGGGGGTGACCCCCTCCACCACCCCCGCCATCTCCCGGATGCGCTGGCGGTTCTCGGCCGCGGTGAAGTAGGTGCGCACCCGGCGGCGCAGGTTCTTGCTCTTGCCGACGTAGAGGCTGGCCCCGCGCGCGTCGGTGAACACGTACACCCCCGGCTCCTCGGGCAGTCCCTCCGCCAGGTGGCGCTTGGCCCGCTGCGCCTTCGTGGGCGGCTTGGTGACCGCGCGCAGCTCCTCCAGGCTGGACACCCCCATGGGGCGCAGGCGCTCGATCAGCCCGTTCAGGACGCCCACGGTGGCGCGGGCGTCGTCCAGGGCCCTGTGGTTGGGGGTGACCTGGACCCCGAAGTGGGCGGCGAGCGTGGCGAGCCTGTGGTTGTGCGTCTCCCCCCGTGAGAGCACCGCACGGGCCAGGCGCAGCGTGTCCACGACCGGGTAGCCGGGCCAGTCCACCCCGTGGCGCTCGCAGGCGGCCTTGAGGAAACCGGTGTCGAAGGGGGCGTTGTGCGCCACCAGCGCGGTACCGGGCTCGGCGTCCAGGAAGGCCAGGACGCGGGGAAGCACCTCCTCCATGGGCGGGGCCCCGGCCACCATCGACTGGCTGATCCCGGTGAGCAGGGTGATGTTGGCCGGGATGGGGACCCCGGGATCGACCAGCGTGGAGAACTCGTCGACGACCTCGCCGCCGCGCAGCCGGACCGCGCCGACCTCCGTGATCCGGGAGCTGGTGGCGCTGGTGCCGGTGGTCTCCAGGTCCAGCACGACGAACGTCGCCGCGGCCAACGGCGTGCCGAGGTCGCTGATGCTGGTTTGGACGCCGACGGGCGCCGCGGACTGTCGAACCACCCGGTCAGGGTAGTCGGCGGTGGGGACAACCCGGCGGGATACGGTCTGACCTGCCCGACATGGAAAGATGTGGGGACATTGGGTCGGCGGGCCGCCGCCGGGAAGCACGAGCACGAGGAGGAACCGTGGGGATCGCGATGCCGGGTGACAGTGAGCGGTGGCGGTGCACCGGGTGCGGCAACCTCACCCGGTTCGACGTGACCCGCACGATCCGCGCCCAGGACTACGTCCACCTGGACCTGGCCGGTGACGGCGGGGTCGAGGAGCGCACCGTGCTCTCCGAGACCGTCGAGCGCGTCAGGTGCCGCTGGTGCGGCGCCACCGACAGCGTGGAGGTCATCGCCCGCCCCGACGCCGACCGGTCGGTCCCCGGTTCCTCGGCGGAGAGCCCGACGGGTCGGCCGTGAGCGCCCGCCCGGAGGCGGGCGGCGACTCCGAGGACCACGGCCCGCACGACGAGGACGCCCACGCCACGGACGCCGACGGCGCCGAGGAGGGGCTGGCACGCCCCCTGCCCGGACCGGTGCGCGCCCGGGTCGTCGAGTACGGCTCCGACGTGCTCGGCGGTATGCGCGCCGGCGACCTGCCGCCGCTGCTGCGCAGGGTCGCCAGGTTCGAGCCCCGGCGCAGGGCCAGACTCGCCGGCCCCCAGATCGCCGCCCAGCTGGAGAGCGACGGCGCCTTTCGCGACCTGGTCGCGGCACGGGTCGAGCAGGTGTGGCCGGAACTCGCCGAGGGCCTGCGCTCGGGCATGGTGCCGCCCGCCGCCGACCCCGTGGCGGTGGCGGCGTGCGCCTACCTGCTGCGCCCGAAGGGGTGGCCCGGCATCATCGAGGACGTCCACCGGGAACTGGAGCGTCAGTCCAGCGCCAAGGAGGCGGACGAGGCCGCCGAGGCGCTCGACGCCGCGCGCCGCGAACTGGACGAGACCCGGCACGGGCACCAGGCGGAACTGGAGCGGCTGCGGTCCCAGATCAAGGCGCAGCGCACGGAGGTCGCCGAACTGCGCCGCAAGGTGCACACCGAACGCCAAAGGGCCAGGGAGGCCACCGAGAAGGCCTCGCGCGCGCTGGCCGAGACGGCCGACCGCGAGTCAGAGACCGCCAGACGGGTCGGCGCGCTGGAGTCGGAGAACCGGCGGCTGCGGTCGCGACTGGCCGCCGCCGAGGCCCAGGTGGAGAACGCCCGACGCGCGGTGCGCGCCGGCCGCAACGCCGACGAGGCGCGGCTGCGCGTGCTGCTGGACGTCCTGGTGGACGCCTCGCACGGGCTGCGCCGGGAACTGGCGCTGCCCGCGGCCCTGGACAACCCGGCCGACCTGGTGGCCGAGACCGAGCAGCAGCGGCGGGTCTCCCTGGGCGGACTGCCCGACGACGACCCCGGCCTGCTGGAGTACCTGCTGACGGTGCCGGGGGTGCACCTGCTGGTGGACGGCTACAACGTCACCAAGACCGGCTACGGGACGATCCCGCTGGCCGACCAGCGCACCCGGCTGATGAACTCGCTGGAGGGGCTGGCCAGCCGCACCAAGGCCGAGATCACGTGCGTCTTCGACGGCGCCGACGTGGACACACCGCCGGTGGTGGCGCCGACCCGCCGGGTGCGGCTGCTGTTCAGCGCCCCCGGGGAGACCGCGGACGAGCTGATCGTGCGGCTGGTGCGCGCCGAGCCGCCGGGGCGGCCGATCGCGGTGGTCACCTCAGACAGGGAGATCGTGACGTCGGTGCGCCGGGTGGGGGCGCGCGCGGTGCCCTCCACGATCTTCCTGCGCCGTCTGGAGGCACACGGCTGACCCGGGGGCCGGCTCCCGGGACGGCCCCCGCCCGGGGCGGGCGCCGGGCACCGGGACCGGACGGGCCCGCCCCCCTTCCCGCCGCGTTCGTCCCGTGCCGTCCGCGCACGTGGGACGCACCGTCCGTGAACGGTGTATTCCGCCGTGGACACGGGTGCGTGTGCGCCCCCTGGTTGAGCCGCGCGGGAGGGTCCGCTAGGTTCATCCCGAACGTGAGTGCTCCATCGGATAGGACGCCACTCCTGTACCCGCCGGTGGAAACCCCGCACACTCGCCCGCCCGCGCCCCCGCGCGGGACTCCCGTGACCGTTCTCCCATGCACCCCTGTGCGATTTCCCAACCCCAAGGAGCGTGGACCGCCATGACGAACCCCGGTGGTCGGCGTACGGCTCGCCGATTCGCTGCAACGACCGGAATCGGCGCGGTCGTCGCCAGCACCCTCATCGCCCCGGGCACCGCCCACGCGGAGCCGACCAAGGAGGAGGTCGAGGAGCGCATCGAGGAGCTCAACGAGGAGGCCTCCTCCGCCGTTGAGACCTACAACCAGGCCAAGGAGGACCACGAGGTCGCCGAGACCGCCTACGAGGACCTCGAGGAGCAGGTCGGCGACGAGGAAGAGCGCTACGAGGAGCTGCGGGAGAAGGTGCAGCAGCTCGCCAGCGCCACCTACCAGTCGGGGGACCTGGACTCCACGGCCAACATCCTCGCCTCCGACGGCCCCGAGGAGCTGCTGGAGCAGAACGCCGACCTGAACTACCTGTCGGACGCCCAGAAGGCCCAGCTGGACGAGTTCGGCGAGTCCTCCGAGCGCCTGTTCGCCCTCAAGGACGAGGCCGAGGAGGCCCTGGAGGAGGCCGAGGAGAAGCTCGAGGAGGCCGAGGAGGCCAAGACCGAGGTCGAGGAGAAGATCGAGGAGCAGGAGGACCTCCTCGCCCAGTTCCCCACCGCCGACCCCTCCGCCGAGGGCGCCGACGGCAGCGGCGGCCAGTCCTACACCGGCGGCGCCTCGGGCAGCGCGGGCGCGGCCCTGGACTTCGCCTACGCACAGGTCGGCAAGCCCTACATCTACGGCGGCACCGGCCCCAACGGCTACGACTGCTCCGGCCTGACCCAGGCCGCGTGGCGCGCGGGCAACGTGGACCTGCCCCGCACCACCTACGCGCAGGCCGAGGTGGGCCACCGCATCTACGACATGAACGCCCTGCAGCCCGGCGACATCATGTTCTTCTACCCGGGGCTGGGCCACAACGGCCTCTACGCGGGCAACGGCCAGATGGTGCACGCGCCCCGCACCGGCCGCAACATCGAGGTCGTGGGCCTGGCCGCGTACTGGGCGGGCGAGTTCCAGTTCGCCGTGCGCCCCTAGGCGGCGCCGCGGGGCCTCTCGGGGCCGTCACCCGCCGGGTGGCGGCCCCGCCTCCGTTAAGGGACAACGAGTGGAGTTTCGGACACATCACCCCAACCAGCAGAACGTCACGAAAAGGTTGAGGGAGTCCCGACGCATGCACTAGTGTTCATCGCCGAGCGCGGTTGCTCCCCACTCACCGCCCCCGGCGGTGGCGGCCGCGCCCGGGTCGGGCCGACCCCCGCATCCCCGGGGCGACGGCCTCCCCGCCCCCGGTCCGCGGTACCCGCTCCCCCGGTCCGCGCTCCGAGGCCCCACGCCCCCACCCGGTGCATCCCTTGATTCCGCAGGCCTGGGACAAGGGGAGAAAGGTGCTACACGTGTCCGGATCCCGCCGCGGCCGCGGACGCCGCACAGCGGTCCTCTCCTCACTCACCGCCTCCGCCCTCCTCCTGCCCTGCGCGGTGGCTCACGCCGAGCCCACGGCCGAGGAGGTCCGCGAGGAGATCGAGCGCCTCGAAGAGGAGTACATCGAGCTCAACGGGACCTACAACGAGGCCAAGGAGACCCACGAGGCCGCCGAGGAGAAGCTGGAGGAGATCCTGGCGGAGGTCGAGGCGGCCGAGGAGAAGGTCGACGAGCTCGGCCTGGGCGCGCGACAGCTCGCCAGCTCCACCTACACCGGCATCGACCTCACCTCCTTCCACCAGCTGGTCGGCTCCACCGGCCCCGAGGACGCCCTGGCCCACCAGGCCGACCTGGACTACCTGTCCGAGCAGCACGACGAGAACCTCGAACAGTACGTCCTGGAACTGGAGAACCTGGAGACCCTGGAGGCCGAGGCGACCGAGACCGAGGAGGAGGCCGCCGAGGCCCTGGAGGAGGCGGAGGAGGCCACCGAGGAGGCCAGGGCCGCCATGGAGGAGCAGGAGGAGCTGCTCTCGGAGCTGACCGCCGAGGAACAGGCGGAGGCCACCGCGAACGTCGGCCAGACCGGCACCAGCGGCACCAGCGGCACCAGCGGCACCAGCGGCGGAGGTGGAGGCGGCGCCACCTACACCGGTTCCGCCTCGGGCAACGCCAGGACCGCGCTGAACTTCGCCTACGAGCAGGTCGGCAAGCCCTACGTGTGGGGCGGCACCGGCCCGGGCGGCTACGACTGCTCCGGCCTGACCCAGGCCGCGTGGCGCGCGGCGGGCGTGATCCTGCCCCGCACCACCTACCAGCAGGTCAACGCCGGCCAGCGGGTCTCCTGGGAGAACAAGCAGCCCGGCGACCTGCTGTTCTTCTACCCCGGCAGCAACGGCCCCGACCACGTCGGCATGTACGCGGGCGACAACGTCATGGTGCACGCCTCCACGTCCTCCCGCCCCATCGGCACGGTGACCCTGAACAGCTACTACCGCTCCAACTTCGTCACCGCCGTACGCCCCTGAGCGGCGACCGGCCCCGGGCTCCGGTGCCCCGCGACGACGGGTGTCGCGGGGCACCGCCCTGTCCGCACCCCTCCGGGACGATCATTCCCGACATCCGCACCTTGACGTCGTAGATCATCGCGATCCGGACATCCCGCACGCCCGCGCGCGCCGACCGCAGGGAAGGCCCCCTACGGCGTTGCGCGACCGGACACGCCCGCCGCACACGCCCTAGACTCGCCCCCGTGCCGCGAACGCTGATCATCACCAACGACTTCCCGCCCAAGTCCGGGGGGATCGAGTCCTTCGTCCACGAGATCGCCCTGCGCCGCCCCGAGGGATCGGTCGTGGTCTACTGCTCCTCCCCCGCACCGGCCGACGCCGCCGCCGACCCGCACTTCGACCTGCGCCAGCCCTTCCCCGTGGTGCGCGACGCCGCCCGCGTCCTGCTGCCCACCCCCCGGGTGGCCGCGCGGGCGCGCGCCATCGCCGACATGGAGGACTGCGACACGGTGGTCTACGGCGCCGCCGCACCCCTGGGGCTGCTCGCCGCCGGGCTGGGCGAGCGCACCCCCGTCAAACACCAGATCGCCATCAGCCACGGCCACGAGACCTGGTGGGCGGCGCTCCCCGGCTCCCGGGAGGCACTGCGCCGTATCGGCGACACCACCGACACCGTCACCTACCTGGGCGAGTACACCCGGCGCCGCCTGGCCCGGGCGCTGTCCCCGGACGCGGCCGCGCGCATGCGCCGGCTCGCACCCGGCGTGGACGTCGACCACTTCCACCCCGGAGCCGACGGCTCAAAGGTCCGCAGGCGCCACGGCCTGGGCGACCGCCCGGTGGTGGTGTGCGTGTCCCGGCTCGTGCCCCGCAAGGGCCAGGACACCCTCATCCGCGCCTGGCCCCGGATCCTGGCCGACCTACCCGACGCGGCCCTGCTCATCGTCGGCGACGGCCCCCACCGGCAGCGGCTGCGCTCGGCCGCCCGGGGCATGGACTCGGTGGTCTTCACCGGACCGGTCCCCGCCGGGGACCTGCCCTCCCACTACGCCGCCGGGGACGTGTTCGCCATGCCCTGCCGCACCCGGCACGGCGGCCTGGAGGCCGAGGGGCTGGGGATGGTCTACCTGGAGGCCGCGGCCTGCGGCCTGCCCGTGGTGGCCGGCGACTCCGGCGGCGCCCCCGACGCGGTCCTGGACGGCCGGACCGGCCTGGTCGTGGACGGCTCACTGCCCGGACCGGCCGCACGGGCCCTCATCCGGCTGCTGAAGGACCCCGACCGCGCCGCCCAGATGGGCGCACGCGGCCGGGAGTGGGTGACGCGGACGTGGACCTGGGACCACACCGCCCAGCGCCTGGACGCCCTCCTGGAGGGCTCCTAGAGCGTGTCCTTCAGGGACTCCGCCCCGCGTTCGGGCGCCCCGAGGGCGGGAACCTTCGCCGTCTTCCGTGCCTGGCTCCTTCGTCGCTGCGGCACGTCCGACGCCTCCAGAACCCCGCCGGCGCCCGAACCACACCCCCAAAGGCTGAGCGGGTGGGCGCCAGACAGGCTCCTAGAGCCCCTCCCCGTGGACGGAGCCGGGGGTGCCCGACCCGTCGGTCACCTGGGGCTCACCGGTGGCGCTGCCCGCCAGCCACTCCTCCCAGGAACGCTGGTAGAAGCCCCACCCGTTGTCCCACTCCAGCTGCCGGTCGGTCCCGGTGGTCTCCAGGACGTCGCCCATCAGCGCCTGGTCGTGGAACCACCGGGCGTCCTCCACCGACATGTTCGTGCACCCGTTGGAGGCGTCGGCCGAGCCGATCCGGTCGTTCCACGGGGCCGCGTGGGTGAACTCGCCGCTGTTGGAGGTGCGCACCGCCCACTCCACGTCGAGCTTGTAGTAGTCCGGCGAGTCCTCGGGGATGCCGACCGTGGCCGCGTCCATCACCAGGGACTCGTACTTCTCCATGGTCAGGTGGACGCCGGAGGTGGTGGTGTCGAAGCGCTTGTCGGCCTTGCCGTTGCTCACCGGGATGGTACGCACCGTCTCGCCGTCGACCTCCACCCTCATCTCGTGGTCGGGCACGTGCATGGTGGAGATCATCTCGCGACCCACCTCGAAGTCGATGCGGCGGTTGTCGATGCCGTAGACGCCCTCGGAGGCCTCCACCCCCGCCAGCCTCAGATCGACGCTGACCTTCTGGTAGGGCTCCCAGTACTCCTTGGGCCGGAACACCGCCATCCGGTCGCTCACCCAGTTCCAGGCGCCCTCGACCACGTGCTCGGAGGTGACCTCCATGGAGTTCTCGACCTGGGCCTTGTTGTGCACCGGCAGGTCGAAGTTGACGATCACGGGCATGCCCACGCCGACGGTGTCGCCGGAGGTGGGAAAGTTCGAGGCCAGCTCCAGGCGCCGCCCCGGCACGGCCTCCTCGGTGGTGAACCCGGCGACGGCCTCGGTCCGCTCACCGTCCTCGTCCTCGGCGGTGGCGCGGACGGTGACCGCCGATCCGGGGAACATGTTCCAGTCGCTGACCCACGCGGTGCCGTCCTCGTTCAGGGTCCCGGTGAACGGGGGCTCCTCCCCCTCACCGTCCCCGGCCGCGGCCTGCTCCGCACCGCTCCCGGCCTCCCCCTCCGGAGCCGTCTGCTCGACCCGGACGTCGGTGATGGTCCCCTCCTCCACCGACACCCGCACGGGGGTGTCGGGCGCCACGGAGACGGAGCCCTCCGCGGGGGTGATGGCGATCTCCGGGCCGGTCGGCGGCTCCGGGCTGGGAGCGGCCTCGGGCTCCGGCCGCGGAGCGGTGGTACAGGCGGTCGCCGCCACCGCGACCGCGGCGACCGCGGCCGCCAGGCGGCACAGCGCCGGACGGAGAAATCGTCCCTTCACGCCAAGGACCTCCAGCGTCCGTTGCGACGGGGACCCCTACGCGCACGAGCGGGCTCGCGCCCGCGGGGCCACGGTCAGGTCAGGTCAGGTCTCGCAGAATCCTACCCTCGGCCCGGCGGCGCACCGGTGCGCCCGCGGCGGTGTCGGCCGCGACGGTGTCGGCCGCGACGGTGTCGGCCGCGACGGTGTCGGCCGCGACGCGAAAGGTCCCGGCGGCCGGGCGGGTCACACGGACCCGCCCGGCCGCCGGGGCCGGGGCGCTCGGCACGGGGCCGAGGCATCCCTCAGTGCTGGAACTGCTTGCGGTAGTACTCGAACACCCAGCCGATGACGGTGAGGATCAGGGCGAAGGAGCCCACGGCCACCATCCACCAGCCGATGGCCACCCCCACCGCGGTGAACGCCACGGCCAGCGCGACGAACAGCGGCCACCAGCTGTGCGGGCTGAAGAACCCGTACTCGCCGGCGTTCTCCTGGATCTCGCCGTCCAGCCGCTCCTCCGGGGGCAGCCCGTGGAAGTGCTCGCTGCGGCGGGCCGCCTGCCAGAGCCAGAAACCGATCATCCAGCCGAAGCCGATGGAGACCACCAGGGCGGTGGTGCCCGTCCACTCGATCACACCGGTGTCCTGCCAGGACCAGAACACGTACAGGGCGGCGGCAAGACCGAAGAAGGTCGAGACGCCCATGAACAGATAGGCCTGCGTCTTCATTCGCCCCTACTCCTTCGTGGCGCCCACCGGGACGGAGCCCGGGGCCGCGGCGTGCGGGTGGTTCAGGTCGAACGCGGGGCGCTCGGAGCGGATCCGCGGCAGCGACGTGAAGTTGTGCCGCGGCGGCGGGCAGGAGGTCGCCCACTCCAGCGAGCAGCCGTAGCCCCACGGGTCGTCGACGGTGACCTTCGGCGCCCTGCGCGCGGTGACGTAGATGTTCCAGAAGAAGATCAGCGTCGAGGCGGCCAGGACGAAGGAGGAGACCGAGGAGATCTGGTTCAGCTCGGTGAAGCCGTCACCGGGCAGGTAGTCGGCGTAGCGGCGCGGGAAGCCCGCGGCGCCCAGCCAGTGCTGGACCAGGAACGTGCCGTGGAAGCCCAGGAACAAAAGCCAGAAGTGGAACTTGCCCAGTCCCTCGTTGAGCATGGTGCCGGTGAACTTGGGCCACCAGTAGTAGAAGCCCGCGAACATCGCGAACACCACCGTGCCGAACACCACGTAGTGGAAGTGGGCCACCACGAAGTAGGAGTCGGTGACGTGGAAGTCGATGGGCGGCGAGGCCAGCAGCACACCCGTCAGACCGCCGAAGAGGAAGGTCACCAGGAAGCCGATGACGAACAGCATCGGCGTCTCGAAGGTGATCTGGCCCCGCCACATCGTGCCGATCCAGTTGAAGAACTTCACGCCGGTGGGCACCGCGATGAGGAAGCTCATGAACGAGAAGAACGGCAGCAGCACCGCGCCGGTGGGGAACATGTGGTGGGCCCACACCGTCACCGACAGGCCGGTGATGGCGATCGTCGCCGCCACCAGGCTCTTGTAGCCGAAGATCGGCTTGCGGCTGAACACCGGCAGCACCTCGGTCACGATGCCGAAGAACGGCAGCGCGATGATGTACACCTCGGGGTGGCCGAAGAACCAGAACAGGTGCTGCCACAGGATCGCCCCGCCGTGCTCGGCGTTGTAGACCTGCGTACCCACCATCCGGTCGGCGCCCAGGGCCACCAGGGCCGCGGTCAGGACCGGGAACGCGATGAGCACCAGGACACTGGTCAGCAGGGTGTTCCAGGTGAAGATCGGCATGCGGAACATCGTCATGCCCGGCGCGCGCATGCACAGGCCGGTGGTGATGAAGTTGACCGCGCCCAGGATCGTGCCCAGACCGGAGACGATCAGACCCAGGATCCACAGGTCGCCGCCCAGGCCGGGCGAACGCACCGCGTCCGAGAGCGGCGTGTAGGCGAACCAGCCGAAGTCGGCGGCGCCGCCGGGGGTGAGGAACCCGCTGATGGCGATGAGGCTGCCGAACAGGAACAGGTAGTAGCTGAACAGGTTCATCCTCGGGAACGCCACGTCGGGCGAACCGATCTGCAGCGGCATGATCACGTTCGAGAACCCGACGAACAGCGGGGTCGCGAACATCAGCAGCATGATCGTGCCGTGCATGGTGAACAGCTGGTTGAACTGCTCGTTGGACATGACCTGCATGCCCGGGAGGAACAGCTCGGTGCGCATGAGCACCGCCAGCAGGCCACCGAAGAGGAAGAAGGCGAAGGCGGTGATCAGGTACATGTACCCGATGACCTTGTGGTCGGTCGACGTCATCCAGTTGACGATCATCGACCCCGGGCGCGACGGCGTTCTACCGCCGGCCTTGAGCGAGGGTGAGGTGTCCGTCGTGGTCATTAGTGGTCATTCTCCTCGGTGTCAGCTCCACCGAAGCCCGTGCCCTCTTCGTCGGTGCCGGCGCCCTCGGTTCCGGCGCCCTCGGCGCCCGTACCCTCGCCGAACTCCGACTGCTCCTCGACCGCGGCCGCTTCGGCCTCGGCCTCGGAGGCGGCCTGCTGCTGCTCGGCGACCCACGCGTCGTACTCGTCCTGGGGAAGGACCTCCACGTTGAAGAGCATGCGGGTGTGGTCGACACCGCACAGCTCGGCGCAGCGGCCGATGTACTCGCCCTCGGTGCCCTCCTCCAGGTCCACCTGGAAGGCGTTGTCGCGGCCCGGGATGACGTCCATCTTGAAGCCGAACGCGGGCACCCAGAAGGAGTGGATGACGTCCGTCGAGTGGAGGTCGAAGTGGACGGTCGCGCCCTCGGGGAGGACCAGGGTCGTCTGGGTCGAGGGGTCGGCGGTGCCGTCGGGGTTGGGAACACCCGTCTGGGAGAAGAGCACCTCCCCGCCGTTCTCCTTCTTGTCGTCGAGGTAGTTGAACTGCCAGGCCCATTGGAAGGCCACGACCTCGACGTTGACGTCCGCGGGCTCGTCGGTGTCGAGCAGGATCGCCTGGTCCCGCGCCGTGAAGAAGAACAGCACGGAGATGATGACGATCGGCAGGACGGTGTAGAGCGCTTCGATGGGCATGTTGTACCGCACCTGGGGCGGCAACTGCTCAGAACGCTTGCGGTGGAAGATGATCGACCACGCGATCAGTCCCCACACGAGAATGCCGACCGCGAAAGCCGCCACCCAGGAGCCCTGCCAGAGCGAGATGACACGCTCGGCCTGGTTGGTGATCGGCTCCGGCATGCCCAAACGAGTGAGATCGTTCGACGCGCAGCCGGTCGCGGCCAGCCCCAGCACGGCGAGCGCGGCGCCGCGTGGTGCCCATCGGCGCAGGTTGAAGCGCCGATTCTCTTGGCGGGTCGGACTCACGGATTGCCTTCCCAGCGGTGTAGCCCGTGGATCCTCCACGGGCGGCCTAAGTATCCAAAGCTTTTCAGGGGGAAACATTATCGCGAACCGCCCAGAGCCCCGCTCAGGGGCTTGCCTGGTCAGCGTGTTGCCAGACGCCCCCGCACGGAGCGCGCGGCGGTCCGCGGAGCCGGGCCCGTTCGCCCGCGGAGGATGACCTCCCGGCTGGCTACGGAGCGCGGCCCGGCGTCCCCCCGGGCCCTCTTGTCGTCGATCCCGCCCCGCCGCCCTGGGGCGGCGCGGACGTTTCACGAGGAGAGACCAAGGCGAGCGTATCGCTGGGTTTACGACGCCCTTAACCGGGTTCGCCTTACGGGCCCGATCCGGGCCAGGATGGTCACGACAGGACAACGACACACGGAGGGTGCACCACGTGCCCGAGTATCCGTCGCAGGCGCCGTCGGTCACCGTGGAGGCGGTGGGCCGAAAGTGCCCCATCCCCATCATCATGCTGGCCGCCCGGCTGCACGAAGTGCCCATCGGGGCGGTCATCGCGGTCACCGCGGACGACCCGGCCGCACACGCCGACATCCCGGCCTGGTGCCGGATGAAGATGCACGAGTTCGTCACCGAACAGCCCCTGGAGCGGGGTAGCGCTTTTCACATCCGCCGCATGTACTGACCGCGGGAAAGGGCCCCGGCCCCCGCCGCACAGCCCCGGAACGGTTTCGGTTCCGGTGCGATAACAATTCACGCCGCACCGGATTTCGGGCGTGGCCGGTTCCACAATCCGGGGGCCCGGGACGCGAACGGGGGGACCCGGGACGCGAAGCAGCGGACCGGACACGAAGAAGGCCGTGCGGACGGATCCGCACGGCCTCCCACCTCTTGTCGAGCGCCCCTCTGGGGGACACGCGCGAGAGCCTGCCCGAGTGGCGACTAGCGGGCGTAGAACTCCACGACGAGCTGCTCGTCGAAGGGCACCGGGATCTGCTCACGCTTGGGACGGTCGGTGACCGCCACACGCAGGTCCTTGTGGCTCACCGCGAGGAAGCCGGCGATCTTGTCGTCGGCGTGGATGCCCTCGGCGGCCTCGACGAACGGCACCATGTTGCGGGACTTCTCCCGAACACTGATGATCTGGCCCGGCTTGACCTGGTACGACGGGATGTCGACCTTCTTGCCGTCCACGGTGATGTGGCCGTGGGTGACGAACTGGCGGGCGGCGTAGATCGACGCGGCCAGACCGGAGCGCAGCACGACCGTGGCCAGGCGCAGCTCCAGCTCGGCGAGCATCTCCTCACCGGTACGGCCCGAGCGCTTCTTGGCGTTCTCGTAGACCCGCAGCAGCTGCTTCTCGGTCAGGTCGTAGTACCAGCGCACCTTCTGCTTCTCCGCCTGACGGACGGCGAAGTCGCTGCTGTTGCGACGAACACGGCGGCCGTGCTCACCGGGCGGGTAGGGACGCTTCTCGAAGTAGCTGACCGCCTTACGGGTCAGCGGAGTGCCGGCGCGCCGGGACAACCGCACCTTCGGTCCGGTGTAGCGCATGCAATGTCCTTTCAGGCTGAATCAGGGGAATCCCAGGTAAGGCTGGCCTAGATCTGGGAGGCGCCGCAGGCGCCCGAGCCCGCGGCAGCGCGCCGGAGCGCGCGGAAGCGGGCGGGTTCCCCACCGTCGCGGCGACCCGGCGCGAACGGCTTGGGCTGGGTCACCGGCACGCGTTTCAGCGCACCGGAGGGCACGGGGCTCCCCGTGCGGGCCGCCGTCCCCGCGGGGAGGCGGCCGTTCGGGGCGCGGCCCGGTCCACGGACCGGGTCGTGCGGGTCGCGACTCACTACTCTACGGGCTCGCGGACACCACCACGACCAGCGAACCCCGGCAACGGCCCCGGCACGGGGCCGCCGCACCCCCTCGCGGAGCCCGCCGGACCCGGCACCGCGCCCTATACGAAGGGCGCGACCTCGGCGCGGACCTCGGCCCCGTAGGACCTCTCCAGGCGCTCCAGCAGGGAGTCCGCGGTCAGCGTGTACTCCTGCGGGCCGTCGGCCTCCAGGCAGTGCACCGCGGTCGCGTTGCCGACCTGGGCCGCGCGCTCCAGGGACAGGCCCCACGAATGGGCCGCCAGGAAACCCGCGCGGAAGGCGTCGCCCACACCCGTGGGATCGACCAGCCCACCGACCACGGCCGCGGGCACGTGCACACTCGGCTCACCGCGGCGGTCGACACGGGCGCCCTTGGCCCCCAGCGTGGTGACACGGGTACCGACCCGGGACAGCACCTCGGCGTCGGACCAGCCGGTCTTCTGCTCCGCCAGGGCCTTCTCGTACTCGTTGGTGAACAGGAACAGGGCCCCCTCGACCAGGGAGCGCACCTGCGGACCCTCCATCCGGGCCAGCTGCTGGGAGGGGTCCGCCGCGAAGGCGATACCGCGCGTACGGCACTCCTCGCTGTGGCGCACCATCGCCTCCGGGTCGTCCGCACCGATCAGGACCAGGTCCAGCCCGCCCACACGGTCGGCGATCGGCTGCAACTCGATGTTGCGGGCCTCGGCCATGGCCCCGGCGTAGAACGACGCGATCTGGTTCTGGTCCCGGTCCGTGGTGCAGATGAACCGGGCCGTGTGGCGCAACTCGGAGATGTACACCGCCGAGGTGTCCACACCGTGGCGGTCCAACCAGGCCCGGTAGTCCTCGAAGTCGGCCCCGGCAGCACCCACCAGCACCGGCCCGAGACCGAACCGGCCCATACCGAAACAGATGTTGGCCGCGACGCCTCCGCGCCGCACGTCCAGCTCATCGATCAGGAAGGACAGCGACAACTGCTGGATCTGCTCGGGGATGATCTGCTCCGCGAACCGACCCTCGAAGGACATCAGGTGGTCGGTGGCGATGGATCCGGCAACCGCGATACGCACGGGACGAAGGCTCCTTGGTGGGAGGTGTCGGTCTGGGACCGGACTGGACGCTGGCATGGCCGGGACGCACCCGGCCGGACCGCCCCAGGGTATCCAGTACGGCCGGAGCTCCACAGGCCGACCGGCCCCGCACACGCGAAAGGGGGAGGACGGACGGGCCGCCCTCCCCCGGGTACCGCCGCCCCGGCCGAGGCCGGGAGCGGGGAGCTCGCTGTCCCCCGGTCCGCCTAGTTGAAGGAGTCACCGCAGGCGCAGGAACCGGTGGCGTTGGGGTTGTCGATGGTGAACCCCTGCTTCTCGATCGTGTCGACGAAGTCGATCGTGGCCCCGACCAGGTAGGGGGAGCTCATCCGGTCGGTGACGACCTCCACACCGCCGAAGTCGGCGACGACGTCGCCGTCCAGGTCCCGCTCGTCGAAGTAGAGCTGGTAACGCAGCCCCGAGCAACCACCGGGCTGAACGGCCACGCGCAGACGCAGGTCGTCCCGGCCCTCCTGCTCAAGGAGCGCCCTGACCTTGGCAGACGCCTCGTCGGTGAGGATGATCCCCTCGGTGGTCTCGCTCTGAACCGTCATGTTGTAAAGCTCCTCTGAAAGGGGTTGCGGCTAGCCTGGCGACCCCTCGGTCGCGTCTGGGACCGGCCCGCCGCGGCGGGTCCCGTCCCCTTCAACGGATCCCAACACCCGGCACCGGCCCGACATTCCTCCCACGACCGCCGCCGGCTGTTCACCGTGCCGCGGCCGCGTTCTCCCTGCCGTCCGGTCCCACGGTGCGGGCGAGGCCCCGGCCGAGCACGGACGTGCTCGCACCACCAGGGTAATTTGTCCGGTCCCGCTACGCCATCTCCCCGCCGACACCAGTGCACCCCCGTGCACCGGAACAGCCCGAGGACGACCGCCGCCGACCCCGCCCGCGGCACGAGAACACGGCGAGGGGCGGGCCCGCGCACGGAACCCGCCCCACACCTCCCAGGAATCAGCCCTTGGCGAGCGTCCCCAGGTACAGCTCGATCACGTTGGGATCCTCCAACAGGTCCGCACCCGAGCCCGTGTAGGCGTTGCGGCCCTGGTCCAGCACATAGCCACGGTCACAGATCTGCAGGCAGCGGCGGGCGTTCTGCTCCACCATGACCACCGACACACCCGTCTCGTTGACCTCCTTGACCCGCTGGAAGACCTCCTCCTGGTAGATCGGCGACAGACCCGCCGTCGGCTCGTCCAACAACAGCACCGACGGATCCATCATCAACGCACGCCCCATGGCCACCATCTGGCGCTCACCGCCCGACAAAGACCCCGCCTTGGCCTTGCGCCGGTCCGCCAGCAGCGGGAACAGACCCGCCACCACCCCGAACCGCTCGGCGAAGGCACGCGGCCGCAGGAACGCCCCCATCTGGAGGTTCTCCTCGATGGTCAGCGAGGGGAACACGTTCTGCGTCTGCGGGACATAACCCACACCGCGCTCCACCAGGCTGTGCGCGGGCAGCCCCGCGATACTCGACCCCCGCAGGGTCAGACCGCCCTCACGCACCGGGATCAGCCCGAAGATCGTCTTGATCAGCGTGGACTTGCCCGCACCGTTCGGACCGATGATCGCCACGACCTCGCCCTCGGTCAGCGTCAGGGTGCAGCCGTTGAGGATGTTCACCCCCGGCACGTACCCCGCCACCAGGTCCCTGGCCAGCAGAAGGTAGTCCTGCGGACCACCCGACTCCGCCTCCTCGGCGCCGGCGTGCTCCAGGACCTCCTCGCGGTGCTCCTGGACCTCCGCGACCTCCTCGGCCTCCGCCGAAGCCCCCACGGGCTCCGACAGCGGGTTCACGTTCTCAGTCATCGTCACTCCCCCGGGCCTCGGCCGTCTCCTCCTGGGCACCCAGGTAGGCGTCGATCACCTGCTGGTCGGACCGGATGTCCGAAGGACGCCCCTCCGCGATCACCCGCCCCTGCGCCAGCACCACGATCCAGTCGCTGATACCCATGATCACGTCCATGTCGTGCTCGACGAAGAGCACCGTCTTGCCCTCGTCGCGCAACGACGTGATGTGGCCCAGCAACGACTGCACCAGCGCCGGGTTCACACCCGCCATCGGCTCGTCGAGCATGATCATGGCCGGATCGGTCATCAGCGAACGCGCCATCTCCAACAGCTTGCGCTGCCCGCCGGACAGCGAACCCGCCATGTCGTCGCGCTTGTCGACCAGCTTGAAGCGCTCCAACAACTCCATGGCGCGCCGCGTGTTCGCCCGCTCCTGCCCCTGCCACACCGGACGCAGGAACGCACCGGCCATCCGCTCACCGAACTGCCCCGGAGCACCCAGCAACATGTTGTCGAGCACCGTCATCCGGGTCAGCGCCTTGGTCAACTGGAAGGTCCGCACCATCCCGGCCCGCGCCACCTGGTGGCCGCGCCTGCCGTTGATCGCCCCGCCCTGGAACGTCCACCGGCCCGCGTCCACCCGGTCGAAACCGGTCAACAGGTTGAACAGCGTGGACTTGCCCGCACCGTTCGGACCGATCAACGCCGTGATCGTGCCGCGCTGCACCTCCAGGTGCCCCACGTCCACAGCGGTCAGACCACCGAAGGAACGCCGCACACCGTCCGCCACCAGGATCGGATCGCTCTTGGCCGACCCCGGCACCGGCTCCGCGCCGGCCATACGGTCCACACCGGCGCTCGTCTCGTCACTTGACATTGATCAGCATCTCCTTGCGGTCGCCGATGATGCCCTGCGGCCGGAAGACGATCAACACCACCAGCAACAGGCCCACGAAGGCCAACTGGATCGCACCGTAGTCCGGGCCCGACAGGAACGGCAGCCAGCCCAGGGAACCGAACCCCTTGAGCAGACCGTCGGTGAAGGTCATCAGGAACCAGAACGCCATCGCGCCCAGAACCGGGCCGAACACGCGCCCCGCACCACCCAGCAGCAGGATCACCCACAGGAAGAACGTCACCTGCGGCTTGAACTGGTCCGGCTGGATCGAGGCCTGGTACACCGCGAGCATGCAGCCCGCCATCGCACCGATCAGACCACCCAGCACCAGCGCCTGCATCTTGTACGCGAACACGTTCTTGCCCAGGCTGCGGACCGCGTCCTCGTCCTCCCGGATGCCCTTGATCACACGCCCCCACGGGCTGTGCATCAGCATCCAGGTCAGACCGACCATCAGGGCCACCAGGCCCCACGTCACCACCAGCACCCACAAGTGGTTGCCGTTGTAGGCCAACGCGCCCACGCCGTAGCGCGTACCCCCGTCGAACGGGTTGAGCGTACGGAAACCCGACGCCAGGTTCTGCAGGCCGTACACACCGCCCGTCACCGGCTCGGCGAAGCCCGCCCGGTACACCAGGCGCAACACCTCCGCCGCCGCGATCGTCGTGATCGCCAGATAGTCCGCCCGCAACCGCAGCGTCGGAACACCCAGCAGCAGCGCCAGCACCAGCGCGCACAACAGGCCCACGCCGAAACCCACCAGCAGCGGCAGGTCGAACACCGCCACGCTGACGCCCACACCGTAGGCGCCCACCAGCATGAAACCGACCTGGCCGAAGTTGAGCAGCCCCGTGTAACCGAAGTGGAAGTTGAGGCCGACGGCGGCGAGCGCGTAGATCGCCGCGATCGGGCCGAGCGCCGATCGGGTGGACTCGGCGAGGATCGAAAGAATATCCATCGTGTCTCTCCTAGCCGACCCGCTCGCGCCGACCGAGCAGACCCTGGGGCCTGATCAGCAGCATGAGGATCATCAGGGCCAGAGCCCACGCTTGCATGAGCTGGGACGGGAACCACAGGGTGGACAGCATCGCCACCAGGCCGACGGCCAGACCGCCGACCATCGCACCATAGGCCGTGCCGAGACCGCCGAGGATCACCGCGGCGAACATCATCAGCAGCAGGCGGAAGCCCATCTCGTACTCGACGATCTGGTTGAGCCCGTAGAGCACCCCGCCCAACGCGGACAGGCCACCCCCCAGACCCCACACGTACAGCGTGACCCGGTCCACGTCGATACCGGACGACTCCGCCAGGTCCCGGTTGTCCGAGACCGCGCGCATCGCCTTGCCGATACGGGTGAACTGCAGCAGACAGGCCACACCCACCAGGACCACGACCGCCACACCCATGACCACCAGGTCGCGGGGCGGCATCGCCACCGGGCCGAACTGCACCGGATCCTGGATCTGGTAGCCGGCGTAGCGGCTGCGGCCCGCCCCGAAGAGCACCAGGATCACGTGGCGCAGGACCAGCGCCAGACCGATCGAGACGATGAACATCTGGATCAGCGCGACGTTGCGGTGCCGCAGCGGACGCCAGACGTAGCGCTCCATCGACGCGCCCAGCACCGCGCCCATGAGGACCGCGACCGCGGCGGCCAGCCACAGGGGCACGCTCCAGCCGACCGCGTCACCCATGACACCGAGGACGGTGGCCAGCGCGATACCGCCGAAGATCGCCGTCCACTGCGCGATGACCAGCACCGGCCGGGACAGCCTGTTCTCCAGGAAACCGCCGAGGAGGACCGCCACCCCCAGACCCGCGAAGATCGCCAGCAGGGAGTTGCCCAGGCCCGCGGCCCCGGTGCTGAAGACCAGGGCGACCATCGCGCCGAAGGTCACCATGTCGCCGTGGGCGAAGTTGATCATCTTCGTGGTGCCGAAGATCAGTGAGAGCCCGATCGCGGAGACCGCGATCACCAGGCCGAACAGAAGACCCGCCGCGGTGAGCTGGACGAACCGCTCACCGAAGGAGCCGCCGCTGTCCGCCGCCGGCGCCACCGCCTCGTCGTCCCCGGCCGCGGCACCCGCGTCCTCGCTCTCCTCCTCCGAGGGGGAGGCGGAGCCGTCGTCGGACCCGCCCGGCCGCTCCAGCGCGATGATGAGGGGACGCTGGTCGTCCGCCTCGACCTCCACCTCTGTCTCGCCGTCGACGATGATGCCCTCTCGTACGACGAACTCACTGGGGACGGACTCCTGGTCCACCACGACGCGGTAGGTGCCCGGTCCGGGCAGCTCCACTTCCCACATTCCATCAGAGTCGGTCTCGCCCGCCCCGATCTCGTCCTCACCGTCGAAGACCGTGATCCCGATGCCTTCGACACCTTGATCCCGGTCGTCCGGGTTGAGGATCTGACCGTGCAGCGACTCACCGCCCTGTTCGTCTGCCGTCGCCGCTGGCCCGGGGATCACCAGGATGGCGGTGATCAGGGCGAGCAGCACGGTCACGAGGCGTGTGCGCACGCGCGCTCCTTGCGCATCTGAGGGGGGCGGTGCCGAATGAACACATTCGCCACCGCATGTCCTTTGCTGTTCGGTGCGGTGAGTTTAGCCCGATTTAGGCTGGTCATTCAGCATCACTAAAGCCACGTGACCCAACCGTCACCCCATTGTGCGCAAACGAGATCAAACTGGTACCCAGGACGGATTGACCCTGAACATCCGTCTCGTTTCCACCCCCGTACAGGCCTGATCTGCACATTCATCCGCACTCTTCGTGCTCGGAGGGACACATGTGCACCCGGTCGGCGTGGAGCGCCGCACGCGGATCCGACCCTCCCCGGACAGCGGCAGGGGCCGCACCCGGGTCGGGTGCGGCCCCTGCGTCAAGCTTCACGGAGGTGGAACCGTAAGCGCTCCTTACCGACCCCCGAGGGTCTCGACGACGGTCTCGGCGACCTTGCGCATGGTCAGGCGCCGATCCATCGAGTTCTTCTGGATCCACCTGAACGCCTCGGGCTCACTCATCCCGTGGCGGCTCTGGAGCAGCCCCTTGGCCTGTTCGACCAGCTTGCGCGTCTCCAGGCGGTCCTGGAGGTTGCTGACCTCGGACTCCAGCGCGGCCAACTCCGCGTAGCGGGAGGTGGCCATCTCGATCGCGGGCACGAGGTCGGTCTTGTTGAACGGCTTGACCAGATAGGCCATGGCCCCGGCCTCGCGTGCCCGCTCGACCAACTCCCGCTGGGAGAAGGCGGTCAGGATCACCACCGGGGCGATCCTCTCCCCCGCGATGCGCTCGGCGGCGGACAGCCCGTCGAGCACCGGCATCTTGATGTCGGTGATCACCAGGTCGGGCTTGAGCTCCTGGGCAAGGCGGATGGCGGTCTCGCCGTCACCGGCCTCGCCCACGACGGCGTAGCCGTCCTCTTCCAGCATCTCCTTGAGGTCCAGGCGGATCAGGGCCTCGTCTTCCGCGATCACCACACGGCTCTGCGTCCTCGTCACGTACACGAGGTTACCGAGATCCGCTAGGATGCTGACCGTCGGGACCGGCACTGCGCGTCAATCGTGACACCACCGTTGGCGGAGTGACAGTCTCTGACACGGGGACGGACACCAGCCAGAATGTCCGGTTTGCCCCCAAAATAGCCCTGGTAGCCCAATTGGCAGAGGCAGCAGATTCAAGTCCTGCGCAGTGTGGGTTCGAATCCCACCCAGGGTACAAAAAGTACGGAGCCGCCCCACCTAGGGCGGCTCTCGGCATTTCGGACCTACCAACCCACTGTAGTGTCCTCATCGACGGAATGTCACAAGCGTGAGCAAGCATTCACGCTATGTACCCATCACACGTCCGCCGCTCGGCGATATCCATGCTCGACTCCGGGATCTCCTACAGCGAGGTCAGCCAGCGCATGGGTATCAACCGATCCACCCTCCGCAACTGGTCGCGAGACCGTTCCCTCATCGAGAAGTACCGGGACAACGGCGACTGCCCCCGGTGTGAGCCCCTCCCCCGGCCACCCGTGGCAACCGATGCCTACAGCTATCTCCTGGGCCTGCACCTCGGTGACGGCGCCATCAACCTCGCCGGTGACGGAAGCCGAGGTGTGTGGCGGCTGAGGATCTACTGCGGCGACTCCTGGCCCGGTCTCATCCGAACGTGCGAGGCCAGCATGGCCGAGGTCCTCCCGGGGCATTCGGTGGGACGGGTCCGCTGTGTCGGGTGCACCGAGGTCTACAGCGACTGGAAGCACTGGCCCTGTCTTTTCCCCCAGCATGGTCCCGGAAAGAAGCACGACCGGGCCATCGTCCTGGAGCCCTGGCAGTCGGAGATCGTTGACGCCCTCCCCGAACCGTTCGTCCGAGGGCTGATCCATTCCGACGGATGCCGGATCGACAACAGGGTCCGTAGGCGAGTCCGCGGCGAGTGGAAGTACTACGAGTACCCCCGCTACCAGTTCCTCAACGCGTCCCGGGACATCGTCGACCTGTTCACCGCCGCCCTCGACCACCTCGGGATCCCCTGGAAACGCCACGTGAACCCCCGACCGCGGATACGCGACAGGATCGTCGTCTCCGTGTCGAGGAGGGCCGCCGTGGCGCGGATGGACGCCTTCGTCGGCCCCAAGTACTGAGGGACCGGACAGACGGGCCAGAACCTCCGTAACTACCCGGCCGCTACCACCCCAAATAGGCCTTTTGTCACTTTATGCCGGGGCAAGCAGGCTGAACCGGTCACATCACGGCCACAACCTGAGTACAACCCGTCGGTTCGGTCGCCCGCGCGGGCGCGCGTCCTTGATCCTTGAAGTCCGAAAGCGAGTTCTCAGGAGAGGAGCAGCCGGTGCTGACCGCGGTGGCCGGGATCGTCGGCGCACTGGTTATCGGCGCCTGGGTCGTGGTGGCCTGGGGCTCCAGGCGCCGCCAGCCCTGGCTGCTGGCCCCCGTCGCGCTGCTCATCGTCCTGCTCGTGGCCCTGGGCCGGCCGGGGTGGGCGTTCCTGCCCGTGGCCGTGCTGGTGGCCGGTTCCTTCGCCGAGCTGGTGATCGGCTCGCGGGAGTCCCCGACGGTGCGCACCAAGGACCCCGAGGCCCCGCTGAGCACCGAGCGCTGGGCCGCGGCCGTGGCGGCGCCGTTCCGGGTGGCGCTGGCCGAGCCGTGGGACGTGGTGGCCCGGCCCTCGCTGCGCCGCCGCTACCGGCGCATGCTGGAGCGTCAGTGGGGGGTGACCGACCGGGAGTCCCTGCGTGAGGCGGTCGAGGCCCTGTTCGAGGAGTTGCACACGGGTCCGTCGCTGGACCTGGTGGTGGATCTGCGCGCCGGGGTGGCCAGGTCGCGTCTTCCGCGGGAGCGGGGTGGACGGGCCACGGGTGCGCAGGTGCGTCTGACCGATGAGCAGGTGGCCCGGCTGCGGACCGTCACGGGGGTGACGGAGGCGGACGAGACGGTGCTGATCGGCGCCTACCAGTGGTGGAAGTCGGTGCACGTGATCCGGCTGGTGTGCGGTGGCGCGTCGTTGGACTGGTTGAGTCCGGTGGAGACGCAGACGCTGCTGCGTCGGGTGGCGTCGGATCTGCAGCGCCGGTACTCGTCGTGGCAGCAGTTGTCGACGGCCTTCCACGCGGGGTACCTGTTGTGGCCGGAGAAGGGCGTGGAGGGCGACCACGGCGGTACGGACCGGGTGTGGGCGGCGCTGGGCCTGTTGTCGGAGGATCCGCGGAGTCCGTGGAACCTGTTGCCGTGGGACATGCCGTTGGAGCGGGTGCTGCCCGAGGGCGGTGTGGCCTCCGGCCAGGAGTCCTAGCCGGGGCCGGCGGGGGCCTGGAGGGTTCGAGGGACCTGGGGGGCGCGGAGGGCTCCGGGGCTTGGGCCGGGGTTCTTCTCGGAGGCGGTTGCTCCCCGGTTGCGCGGGGCGTGGAAAGGCGTCGGCCGCACCTGGTCCTGGCCCGGTGGGCGGCGCGGCTCATACGCCGTTTCCTCCGGGCAGGACCTGATGCGGCACGTCGGTGGGCGCCTGTGGGGGGCGCCTGGTTCCTACTGTGTTCCGAGGGCGACGGCGTCGCCGAGGCGGTGGACGCGCAGGAAGTTGGTGGAACCGACGGTTCCGGGCGGGCTGCCCGCCACGATGACGATCTTGTCGCCCTTGTGGTAGTCGGCGAGCTGGAGGAGCTCGCTCTCCACCTGGCGGACCATGTCGTCGGTGTTGTCGACCCAGGGCACGATGTGGCTCTCGACTCCCCAGGTGAGGGAGAGCCTTCCGCGGGTGGCCTGTTCGGTGGTGAAGGCCATCAGCGGGATGGGAGAGCGGTAGCGGGCCAGGCGGCGGGCGGTCTCGCCGGACATGGTGAAGGCGACCAGTGCCTTGGCGCCGACGGTGGCGCCGATCTCGGCGGCGGCGCGGGCGATGGCTCCGCCGGTGGTCTCGGGCACCCGGTTGAGGATGTGCGAGGCGCGCAGGGACTCCTGCTCGGCGGCGCCGACGATGCGGGCCATGGTCTCGACGGTCTCGACGGGGTACTTGCCGACGCTGGTCTCGCCGGAGAGCATGACGGCGTCGGCGCCGTCGAGGACGGCGTTGGCGACGTCGGAGGTCTCGGCCCGGGTGGGCCGGGGGGCTCCGATCATGGATTCGAGCATCTGGGTGGCGACGATGACCGGTTTGGCCTTGTCGCGGCAGCGCTCGATGGCGCGCTTTTGCACCATGGGGACGTTCTCGAGGGGGAGTTCGACGCCGAGGTCGCCTCGGGCGACCATGACTCCGTCGAAGACCTCGATGATGTCCTGCAGGCGTTCGACGGCCTGGGGTTTCTCGATCTTGGCGATGAGGGGGAGGGTGATGCCCTCCTCGTCCATGATGCGGTGGCACTCCTCGGCGTCCGCGGGGCTGCGGACGAAGGAGAGGGCGATCATGTCGACGTTCTGGTGGAGGGCCCAGCGCAGGTCCGCCTCGTCCTTGTCGGTGAGGGCGGGGACGCTGACGGCGACGCCGGGGAGATTGAGTCCCTTGTGGTTGGAGACGGTGCCGCCGAAGATGACGCGGGTGTGGACGTCGGTGCTGGTGGTCTTGGTGCATTCCAGCACGATGCGGCCGTCGTCGATGAGGACGCGGTCTCCGGGGCGTACGTCTGCGGGGAGTCCCTTGTAGGTGGTGGAGACGCGTGTGGCGTCGCCGGGGACGTCGTCGGTGGTGATGGTGAACTCGTCGCCGCTGTCGAGCTCGACGGGTCCGTCGGCGAAGGTGCCGACGCGGATCTTGGGTCCTTGGAGGTCGGCGAGGACACCGACCGCCTGTTGTGCGGACTCAGCGGCCTGCCGGAGGTTGGCGAGGCTGGCGCTGTGGTCGTCGTGGGTTCCGTGGCTGAGGTTGATTCGGGCGACGTCCAGTCCCGCGTCGACGAGCTTGCGGAGGACTTCCGGGCTCGATGTGGCGGGGCCGAGGGTCGCGACGATTTTTGCTCGACGTGTCACGCCTAACACTCTAGAGCGTTTGGGGGATGCAGTGGTCTAAACCAGGTTGCGAGTGGGTGTGTGTGAGGTGGCGTGGCGACGAATTCGGTGACCCTGGGTGATGGATTCGGGTTGGCGTGTCGGTGTGTTGTGTGTGGTTGCCGTGGCTGTGGGAGGTGCGTCGTGTCTGAGCGTGATGTGGTGGTTTCCGCCCTTTCGTCCGAGGTGAGCGTGTTAGAACCGGTGTTGTTGGGGTTGTCCGAGGGGGAGGCGGTGCTGCCGACGCGGTGTGCGCCGTGGGACGTGGCGGCGCTGGCGATGCACACGGTGGGTGCTCTGCAGCGGGTCCTGGTGATGTTGGACGCCGACACGCCGGAGGGGGCCGCGTCGGTGTCGGCGGCGGGGTACTACGCGCCGGACGTGCGCTTTTCTCCGGAGGTGAACGCCGAACGGGTGGGGTCGGCGCTGGAGGCGGCGGCGCGCGGGGCGGACGCGGGCGAGTCGGGGAGGGTGCTCGGGGCGTCCTGGGCGGAGCTGGCCGTGCGGATGGCGGCGGAGCCGGTGGACCGGGTGGTGGTGACGCGGCACGGTGATCCGATGCTGTTGACGGACTTCCTGGTGACGCGGGTGGTGGAGCTGGGGGTGCACGGGTTGGATCTGGCGGACGCGCTGGGCCGGGATCCGTGGTTGACCGACGAGGCGCTGGCCGTGGTGGTGCGGTTGTTGTTCGGGGGCTGTGACGGCGGGGTCGTGGAGCGGGTGCTGCCCGGGGCCCTGTCGGATCGCGCCGGCGGGGTGGCGGCGGTGCGCGCCGCGACGGGCCGCTCCGGCTCGGACGCCGGACGCGGTGCCCTGGAGGCGGCCGGGGTGCGCTTCCCGGCGTTGGGTTAGGCGGTCCTCCCAAGGCCCGCGCTTCGCTCCGGTCCGTGTCCGGGCGCCCGGACAACCCCCATGGGCGAAGGACCCGGTTCGGAAGAACAGGTCCTGGCCCCGGATCGGGGCCGAGGGCCCCTCTGGTGCCGCCCCGGGCCGCGTTCGCGGGGCCCGGGGCTCCCGCGCGGGCGGGTGGTCATCGGGGGTGTGCGTCCTTGCGCATCAGCAGGTGGCCCCGGCGGTGCCGTTCCGTCTCGCGCGGCTCGCGCAGCATGCGTCCGGTCTCGGTGAATCCGACCTCGCCGGCCAGTCCCGCGAGGTCGTCGATCGGCCACCGGTAGGCCGTCGTCACCTGGTGGTCGAACGCCGCGACCGGGCCGCCCTCCGACTCGAAGAAGGCGAGCAGGAGGTGGCCGCCGGGTGCGAGCACCCGGTGGAACTCGGCGAGGTGGGAGGGCAGGTCCCGCGGCGGGGTGTGGATGACCGAGTACCAGCACACGATGCCGTTCAGCGTGCCGTCGGCCAGGTCCAGGGCGTCCATGGAGCCGACCTCGAAGCGCAGGTCCTGGTACGCCTGACGGGCGAGGTCGATCATCACCGGCGACAGGTCGAGGCCGAAGACGTCCAGTCCCAGGTCCCGCAGGTGCGCGGTCACGCGTCCCGGGCCGCACCCCAGTTCGGCGACGGGTCCGGTGCCGGTGGTCCGTGCGAGTTCGGCGAACGCGGCGAGCACCGCGCGGTCCAGCGGAAGGGCGTCGAGTTCGTCCCGGGCGTAGGCGGCGTAGCGGACCGCCACGGCGTCGTAGGCGGCCGCCGTCGTGTCGGTGTGGGTGGAGGGTTCGGTCACGGACCAGAACACTAGGGCCTTTCCCTCCGTGTGGGCGAGGGACCCGCCGGAAGGGTTCCCGTGGCGTCCGGGCGGGTCCCGGGGGCGGGTGGTCGTCCGGGTCGGGGCCGGGGTGTGCGGGTGGCCGTGTGGCGCGGGTGCGGGCCGGTGGTGTCAGTGGTCGCGGCGCGGTGGTGGCAGGAAGGCGCCGACGCGGCCGTAGGCGCGAAGGACGCGCAGGAGTCGGATGGTGCGCATGCCCTCGCGTTCGATGGTGGCGGCGGTGTCCCAGTGCCGTCCGGTGGTGTCCCAGCCGCCGTCGGGGCGCTGGGTCCGTTCGATGAGGTCGAGGGTGTGTTCGATCTCGGTGTCGGTGAAGAGCGGTCGGGCGATGTGGCCGGGGTCGGGTGCCAGGTCGAGTGCGTTGTGGGTGTGCTGGTGGGTGGTGGGCCGGGGGTCGGTGTCGACGACCGCGCGGATCATGGGGTGGAGCCGGTTGATGGTCTGGACGGCGCGGTGGCGGTCGGGGACGTTCTGCAGGAAGGTGCACACGCCGATGGCCTCGTGCGGGTCGGTCCAGTGCAGGGCGGCGATGCGTTTCCAGCAGTAGGCGGTGGCGTTGTCGCGCCAGGGGTGGGTGATGTGGTGTTTGTGGAGGTATCCGGCGGTGAGGGCGGTGAGTCCGAGGTCGCTGGAGAAGTCCTCGCGTTGCTGCCACCAGGGTGCCGACTCGGTGTAGCGGATGTTGCGCATGACGGGGGGCAGGCCTCCGTCGGGGTTGGTGATGGTGGTGAGGTGGCGGCAGATGCCGTGGCCGAGGCTGGTGGGGATGGGTCCGAGGTCGTCGAGGTAGTCCAGGGCGATTCCGGTGGAGGCGGGTTGGCTGGCGTGTCCGCGCAGGTCGGGGTCGAGTCCGTTGCCGTAGCCGCCGTCGATGTTGCGGTAGGCGGAGAGTGCCGAGCGGACGGGGTCGGTGGGTCCGTTCTGGAACAGGTGGGCGAACCGGTGTCGGTCGACCAGCCGGGCGCTGCGCATGGTGAAGTGTTCCGCTGCGCGGAAGGAGTCCCAGGTCACGACGGTCATGTCTTCGACGGTACGTCCGTGTCGGTGTGGGCGGCATGGGTGGCGGGCGAATCCATCCGCGATATTTACGTACGGTTCGTGGCGGTGTGGTGTTTGCGTCTTCGGGTGAGGAGGGCCAGGCCGGCCCAGGAGGCGAGGACGACGACGGCGACGGCGAGTTGCACGGTGAGCAGGTGTTCGGCGGGGTAGACGATGCCGGTGAGGTAGTGGTCGATGAAGCCCTCCTCGGGGAGTCCGGCCTGTCCGGCGCGTCGGCGGGCCCGGTTCTCGACGTGGGTGAGGGGGCAGGGCCAGCCGATGACGGTGATGCCGAGCCCGTAGAGGGCGCAGCCGAGGTGGATCCAGAAGGTGCGGGGCCACCTCCAGGCGAGGAGGCCGCCGAGGGCGACGTAGGCGAGGAAGGCCAGGTGCACGACCATGGCGGCGTCGGCGATCAGCCGGTAGGTCATCGCGGCCCCTCGCGGTGGTGTGGTCCGCGGCCACGGGTGTGGGCTTGTGCGGGTGGTGGGGTGGTCTCCCCTGGTTCCAGTATTCCTGCCGGGTCTTCGCCGTACCAGGGTGTGGTGGGGTCTGTGGACGGCGGATCCGTCGGCCGCCGCCCGTGGGGCCGTCGTCTCAGGCGGGGTCGGGGGTTCTCGTGCGCCGCCTGCGGAGGGTGAGGGGGGTCGGGCCGGCCCAGGAGGCGAGGACGACGACGGCGACGCGCCGGGCGCGGGGGTGTTCCTCCCCCGCGCCCGGCGCGTGTGTGCTCGGGCCGGCCTCCTAGACCAGCGGGCGTTCGGTCGGCGGGATGGCGACCGGCAGCGTGCTGTCGTCGGTGAGGTAGCGGTCCACTCCGGCGGCGGCGGAGCGGCCCTCGGCGATGGCCCACACGATCAGCGACTGGCCGCGGCCCATGTCGCCGGCGCAGAAGACGCCGTCGACGGTGGTGTGGTAGTCGGCGTCGCGTACGACGTTGCCGCGTCCGTCCAGTTCCACGCCGAGCTGTTCGAGCATGCCCTCCTTCTGGGGGCCGACGAAGCCCATGGCGAGGGTGACCAGTTCGGCGGGGATCTCGCGCTCGGTGCCCTCGACGGGTTCGAAGCCCTTGTCGGTGCGCTTGACCTCGACCAGCTTCAGGGCGCGGACGTCGCCGTTGTCGTCACCGAGGAACTCCAGGGTGTTGACGGAGTAGATCCGCTTGCCGCCCTCCTCGTGCGCGCTGGTGACCTTGTAGAGCATGGGCATGGTCGGCCAGGGCTGGTTCTCGGGCCGCGTGGTGGGCGGCTTGGGCATGATCTCCAGCTGGGTGACCGAGGCGGCGCCCTGGCGGTGGGCGGTGCCCACGCAGTCGGCGCCGGTGTCGCCGCCGCCGATGACCACGACGTGCTTGCCCTCGGCGCTGATGGCGGGGCGCTCGTAGTCGCCCTCCTGCACCCGGTTGGCCAGGGGCAGGTACTCCATGGCCTGGTGGATGCCGCCGAGTTCGCGGCCCTTGGCGGGCAGGTCGCGCCAGGCGGTGGCTCCGCCGGTGAGCACGACGGCGTCGTGGTCGGCGCGCAGCTGGTCGACGGTGATGTCGACGCCGACGTCGACACCGGTGCGGAAGGTGGTGCCCTCGGCGCGCATCTGGGCGATGCGGCGGTCGATGTGCCGCTTTTCCATCTTGAACTCGGGGATGCCGTAGCGCAGCAGTCCGCCGATGCGGTCGGCGCGTTCGTAGACGGTGACGTCGTGCCCGGCGCGGGTGAGCTGCTGGGCGGCTGCGAGCCCGGCGGGGCCGGAGCCGACGACGGCGGCCTTCTTGCCGGTGCGGGTGGTGGGGGGCAGGGGCTTGACCCAGCCCTCCTCCCACGCGCGGTCGATGATGGAGACCTCGACGTTCTTGATGGTCACGGCGGGCTGGTTGATGCCGAGCACGCACGCGGACTCGCACGGGGCGGGGCAGAGCCGCCCGGTGAACTCCGGGAAGTTGTTGGTGGCGTGCAGGCGTTCGATCGCCTCGGCCCAGTCGTGGGTGTGGACGAGGTTGTTCCACTCGGGGATGAGGTTGCCGAGCGGGCAGCCGTTGTGGCAGAAGGGGATGCCGCAGTCCATGCAGCGTGAGGCCTGCTTGGTGACGGTTCCCCGGTCGAAGTCCTCGTAGACCTCGCGCCAGTCCTGGATGCGTACGTCGACCGGGCGGTGCTTGGGCAGCTCGCGCTCGGTGATCTTCAGGAAACCCTTGGGGTCAGCCATGTGTTCTTCCTCCTTTCGTGTGCGCTGACGCTCAGGACTGCGCGGAGGCCATGACGGCCTCGTTGACGTCGCGGCCCTCGCGTTCGGCCTCGGCCTGGGCGAGCAGGACGCGCTTGTAGTCGCGCGGCATGACCTTGGCGATCCGGTCGAGTCCCGCGTCGCCCGCGGCCAGGAGGCGTTCGGCGACGGCCGATCCGGTCTCGGCGTGGTGGCGGGTGAGGACGTCGGTGAGGAAGGCGCGGTCCTCGTCGGTGAGCGCCTCGACCTCGACCATCTCGGTGTTGACGCGTTCGGTGTCCAGGTCCAGGACGTAGGCGGTGCCTCCGGACATGCCGGCCGCGAAGTTGCGGCCGGTGCGGCCGAGGATGACGGCGCGGCCGCCGGTCATGTACTCGCAGCCGTGGTCGCCGATGCCCTCGACGACGGCGAGGGCTCCGGAGTTGCGGACGCAGAAGCGTTCGCCGACGACTCCCCGCAGGAAGATCTCTCCGGAGGTGGCGCCGTAGCCGATGACGTTTCCGGCGATGATGTGGTCCTCCGCGACCAGCCGGGAGCCGGCGTCGGGGCGCACGATGACGCGTCCGCCGGAGAGGCCCTTGCCGACGTAGTCGTTGGCGTCGCCGGACAGGCGCAGGGTGATGCCCCTGGGGACGAACGCGCCGAAGGACTGGCCGGCGGATCCGGTGAAGGAGATGTCGATGGTGTCGTCGGGCAGTCCGTCGGCGCCGTAGCGCTTGGTGACCTCGTGTCCGAGCATGGTGCCGACGGTGCGGTTGACGTTGCGTACGGGCAGTTCGAGCCTGACGGGCTGGCCGAAGTCCAGGGCGCCCTCGCTGAGCTGGATGAGGGTGTTGTCCAGGGCCTTGCCCAGACCGTGGTCCTGGTTGCGCCGCTGGACGCGGTGGTCGCCCGCCCAGGGCTCGACCTCGTGCAGGATCGGCGACAGGTCCAGGCCCTGTGCCTTCCAGTGGGTGAGGGCCTCGGTGGTGTCGAGCAGGTCGACGGCGCCGATGGCCTCGTCCAGGCTGCGGAAGCCGAGCTGGGCGAGGTACTCGCGGACCTCCTGGGCGATGAACTCGAAGAAGTTCACCACGTGGTCGGCCTGGCCGGAGAACCTCTCGCGCAGGGCGGGGTTCTGGGTGGCGACGCCGACGGGGCAGGTGTCGAGGTGGCACACGCGCATCATGACGCAGCCGGAGACGATGAGGGGTGCGGTGGCGAAACCGTACTCCTCGGCGCCGAGCAGGGCGGCGACGACGACGTCGCGGCCGGTCTTCATCTGGCCGTCGGCCTGGACGACGATGCGGTCGCGCAGGCCGTTGAGCAGCAGGGTCTGCTGGGTCTCGGCGAGGCCGAGCTCCCAGGGTGTGCCCGCGTGCTTGAGGGAGGTCAGCGGCGAGGCGCCGGTGCCTCCGTCGTGGCCGGAGATGAGGACGACGTCGGCGTGGGCCTTGGACACGCCGGCGGCGACGGTGCCCACGCCCGCCTCCGAGACCAGTTTGACGTGGACCCGCGCGGAGGGGTTCGCGTTCTTGAGGTCGTGGATGAGCTGGGCGAGGTCCTCGATGGAGTAGATGTCGTGGTGCGGCGGCGGGGAGATGAGCCCGACGCCGGGGGTGGAGTGGCGGGTCTGGGCGACCCACGGGTAGACCTTGTGGCCGGGCAGCTGGCCGCCCTCGCCGGGCTTGGCGCCCTGGGCCATCTTGATCTGGATGTCGTCGGCGTTGCTGAGGTAGTGCGAGGTGACGCCGAAGCGGCCGGAGGCGACCTGCTTGATGGCGCTGCGCCGCAGGTCCCCGTTGGCGTCGGGGGTGAAGCGGTCGGGGTCCTCGCCGCCCTCGCCGGTGTTGGACTTGCCGCCGAGGCGGTTCATCGCGATGGCGAGGGTCTGGTGGGCCTCGGCGGAGATGGAGCCGTAGGACATGGCTCCGGTGGAGAAGCGCTTGACGATCTCCGAGACGGGCTCGACCTCCTCGACGGGCACGGGTTCGCGCACGCCCTCCTTGAGGCGGAAGAGTCCGCGCAGGGTCATGAGCTTCTCGGCCTGGTCGTCGACCTTGGAGGTGTACTCCTTGAAGATCTCGTACTTGCGGGTACGGGTGGAGTGCTGGAGCTTGAAGACGGTCTCGGGGTTGAACAGGTGCGGTTCGCCCTCGCGGCGCCACTGGTACTCGCCGCCGACCTGCAGGCGCCGGTGGGCGTTCGGGTTGGCGGTGTGGGCGCGGCGGTGGCGGATGGCGACCTCCTCGGCGAGGACGTCGAAGCCGACGCCGCCCAGGCGGGAGGTGGTGCCGGTGAAGCAGCGGTCGATGACCTCCTGGCCCAGGCCGAGGGCCTCGAAGATCTGGGCGCCGGTGTAGGAGCTGACCGTGGACACGCCGATCTTGGACATGACCTTCAGGACGCCCTTGCCGAAGGCCTTGACGGTGTTGCGGACGGCCTGGTCGGCGTCGATGCCGCCGATGGTGCCCCGCTCGACCAGGTCGCGGACGGTGGCCAGCGCCAGGTACGGGTTGACGGCGGAGGCGCCGTAGCCGACGAGCAGGGCGACGTGGTGGCATTCGCGCACGTCGGCGGCCTCGACGAGGAGGCCGACCTCGGTGCGGGTCTTCTCGCGGACGAGGTGGTGGTGGACCGATCCGGTGAGCAGCAGCGAGGGGATCGGTGCGCGGTGCGCGTCGGCGCGTCGGTCGCTGAGCACGAGGATGTGGGCGCCGTCGGCGATGGCGGCCGAGACCTCGCCGTTGATCTGCTCCAGGCGGGCGGACAGGGCGTCGCCGCCGCCGTCGACGGGGTAGGTGCCGTCGACGGTGAAGGTCTTCAGGGCCGGGTTGTCCCGGCCCGCGGCGACGATGGCGGCCAGTTCGGCCTGGTCGACGACCGGGGTGGGCAGGACGAGGCGCTGGGTGTCGCCGGGTGCGGCGTCCAGGATGTTGTGCTCGGCGCCCAGGAGGGTGGCCAGGCTGGTGACCATCTCCTCGCGGATGGCGTCCAGGGGCGGGTTGGTGACCTGGGCGAAGTTCTGCGAGAAGTAGTCGAAGAGCTGGCGGGAGCGCTCGGAGAGCGCGGCCACCGGGGTGTCGGTGCCCATGGAGCCGATGGGTTCGGCGCCGGTGCGGGCCATCGGTGTGAGGATGACGCGCAGCTCTTCCTCGGTGTAGCCGAAGACCTGCTGGGCGAGGTTGAGTTCGGCGACCGGGGCGGGCTCGCTCGCGGGCAGGTCGGCCAGGCGCAGGACACCGGAGTCGATCCACTCCTGGTAGGGGTGTTCGGCGGCGAGTTCGGCCTTGATCTCCTCGTCCTCGATGATGCGGCCCTGGGCGGTGTCGACGACGAAGATGCGGCCGGGCTGCAGGCGGCCCTTGCGCACGACGTCGGCGGGTTCGATGTCCAGGACGCCGGCCTCGCTGGCCAGGACGACGAAGCCGTCCTCGGTGACCCAGTAGCGGCCGGGGCGCAGGCCGTTGCGGTCCAGGACCGCGCCGACGACGGTGCCGTCGGTGAAGGACACCGAGGCGGGTCCGTCCCAGGGCTCCATGAGGGTGGAGTGGTACTCGTAGAAGGCCCGGACGGCCGGGTCCATCTCGGTGTGGTTCTCCCAGGGCTCGGGGATCATCATGAGCACCGCGTGCGGCAGCGAGCGTCCGCCCAGGTGCAGCAGCTCCAGGGCGTCGTCGAAGGAGGCGGTGTCGGAGTCGTCGGGGTCGACGATCGGGAAGATCCGGTCGAGGCTGCCGGGGATGAGGTCGGTGGCGAGCTTGGCCTCGCGCGCCCGCATCATGTTCCGGTTGCCCTTGACCGTGTTGATCTCGCCGTTGTGCGCCACGTAGCGGAACGGGTGGGCGAGCGGCCAGGACGGGAACGTGTTGGTGGAGAAGCGGGAGTGGACCAGGGCCAGGCCGGAGGTGTAGCGCCGGTCGGACAGGTCGGGGAAGAAGGGCTCCAGCTGCGGGGTGGTGAGCATGCCCTTGTAGGCGATGGTGCGCGGGGACAGGCTCGGGAAGTAGACGTCGGTCTCGTGCTCGGCGCGCTTGCGCACGCAGTAGGCGTAGCGCTCCAGGGCGATGCCGGTCAGGCCCTCGGTGGCGGTGCCGGGGGTGCCGGTGATGAACAGCTGCCCGAAGTAGGGCATGGCCTGGCGGGCGGCGGGACCGCTGTAGCGGGGTTCGAAGGGCAGGTCGCGCCAGCCGAGCAGGGTCAGGCCCTCGTCGGCGACGATGGCGTTGATGCCCTCGATGGCGGCGGCGCGCTCGGCGGCGTCGGCGGGCAGGAAGCCGATGCCGGTGGCGTAGGCACCCGCCTCGGGGAGCGGGAAGTCGCAGACCTCGGCGTAGAGCTCGTGCGGGACCTGGGTGAGGATGCCCGCGCCGTCGCCGTCGTCGGCGTCGGCACCGGAGGCGCCGCGGTGGTCGAGATTGCGGAGTACGGTGAGCGCCTTCTCGACGGTGTCGTGGCTGCGACGTCCAGTGAGGTCGGCTACGAAGCCCACACCGCAGGCGTCGTGCTCGAAGGCGGGGTCGTACAGGCCCTGGGAAGTGGTTTCCGCGTTCGTTCGGACGGACGAACGCCGCACCTGGCCAGCAGGCATCTACCCTCCTGTCGTCTTTCGTCGGCTTCGTGAAAAGCGCATCCGGGACGACGTTGGCCCTGCTGCGTGCGGATGAAGTTGTGGTGCCGCGTGTGGCGGCGGTTCCCGTCGGGTGTGCTGTGGTCGGCCCGCCTCCGTGGCGCGGTCACGTCCTCGTGGCCGCTGGTGGCGGGTGGGGTACCTGTGACGGGCAGGTTCCCTTATACATGCCGGTCCAGCCGCGATGGTAATCGCAGGTCTAGACCATGTGGCGCCGCGGTGCGCCGTTGGTCGCCGCTCGCGTCCGCCCCCACGGGTGCGGGCACGGTCCCTCGCGGTGTGTCTCCGTGAGGGCTGGCCTAGCCGGTTTTTCCACGAGGGAACCCCGCTAAACCTCCCAAGGTGTTCAAAGCACCGACTGCGGGGTCGGGTAGGTCACGTTGGGCATGCGGGCTCGACGCGCCGCTCCCCCACATTACCCCGGTGTTAACCCTGGCCCCAAGGGGGGCGGGGGTTCGCCGCCGCGTGATCTGCCCCTCACCCGTGATCTGCGCCTCACCGCACGCGGGCCCCGCGACCCGCGTGCCGTCCGTCCGCGGGTACCCCGCCGTGCGTGGGACGATCGACGTATGCATCCGACCATCCCGGGCGAGAGCGCCCCGCCCCTTCCCGAGCCCGCGTTCAGGCTGCTGCGCGACCATGGCGTGGACGCGCCCCGGCTGCGCCGTGTGCTGGCCCTGCTCTCGGACGGCCGCTGGTGGGGCGCGAACGACCTGGTGCGGGAGAGCGGTGTGGCGTACGCGCTCGTGTCCGCGCTGGTGGAGGCCCTGGTGGAGGCCGGCGAGCTGACCGCCGAGGCCGGGGGCGGGCGGGGCCGGGTGCGCCTGGTCCGCTCCGAGGACTACGTCGGCGCGGCCGCCGAGGAGCCGGCCGATCCGGTGGCGCACCTGGTCCCCCGGTACAGCCGGGCCCTGGCCGAGCTGGTGCGCGCCACGGACGTGGGCCCCGCCTCCGACCTGGACCTGGACCACGTGTCCGCGACCGCCGAGACGGCGCTGCGCCGCGCGCTGCTGCTGTCCACCCGTTTCGACCTGCACGACCGCACCCTGCTGTGCGTGGGCGACCACGACCTGACCTCGGTCGCGCTGGCCCTGGTCCTGCCGGGGGCCCGGGCGGAGGTGGTGGACCTCGACGAGCGCGTGCTGGCCCACATCGACGCCCTGAGCGCCTCCCTGGGGCTGCCGGTGCGCACCCACCACGCGGACCTGCGCCTGGGCCTGCCGCCCACCCTGCGCGGCTGCGCGGACGTGGTGTTCACCGATCCGCCCTACACCCCCGACGGGGTGGAGCTGTTCGTGCGGCGCGGTGTGGAGGGGATGGCCGACCCGCGCCGGGGGCGGGTGCTGGTGGCCTACGGCGCCAGTGAGACCACCCCGAGGCTGGCCGCGGCCACCCAGGCCCGACTGGTGCGGATGGACCTGCTGGTGGAGGCGGTGTGGCCGGACTTCAACCGCTACCACGGGGCCGAGTCCATCGGCGCCGCCTCGGATCTGTACGTGCTGCGGCCCCTGTCGCGTGCCCTGCCCGGGTCCTCGGGGGAGAACGCGCGCGTGTACAGCCAGGGGGCCAACGCCAAGGAGGCCCGGGGCGGTCTGGACGCGGACCGGGCCCGTGCCGTGCTCGACCGGGTGGCCGAGGAGGTCGGCGGGTCCGGTGAGGACCGGGAGCCGACTCTGGTGGGCGAGTGGCCGCGGCGGGTGGCGGAGTCGGGGCGGGTGCGCCTGTCCACGTGGATGGAGGCGCCCACCGGCGGCGACGGGTGCTCGGTGGTCAATCTCACCGGCGGGTGGGAGCGGCTGGCGGCGCGTGCCGCCCTGGCGGCCGCCGGGGGCACGGTGTACGCGCTGGTGCCCTCGTCGGCGGAGTGCGTGCGCGACGAGGCGGGCCAGCGGAGGCTGCGCGCCCTGGTGGAGCCGCGTTTCCGTGTGCGGTTCCTGCGCGGGTTCGGCGCGAACGACCTGACCGCGGTGCGGCTGACCCGGCGTCCGGAGTCGGACTCGGCGGTGGACCGGCTGCTGGTCCACGTGCAGGAGCGGGCGCACGGCAGGCTCACGACGACCCTGCGGACCGGGCTGGTGGAGGTCACGGCGTGGCGGGAGAACCCCGTCAACAAGCGCACCGCCCGCCACGCGGTGTCCGCGGCCCCGCACTGGGTGTGCGGGCACACCCTGCTGGACTTGCCCGAGCACCGTTTCGGTGAGCTGCGGGAGGTGGCCGCCGACCTCCTCGCGCGGGCGCAGGCCCCGGTGTAGGACGGCGGCGGGTACCGGTGACGGCGCGGAGGTGACACGGCGGGGCCCCGGGGAGCACTCCCCCGGGCCCCGCTGGAGGAGCGCGGGTCAGCCGGTGCCCGTGGTACCGGTCCCGCCGGTGCCCGTTCCGGTGCCCTCCGTGCCGGTGGTGCCCGTTCCGTCGGTGCCGCCTCCCTGGAGGCCCTCCCCCGTGGTGCCTCCGGTGGTGCCCTCGGTCTCCTGCTCGGACCCGGTGCCGGAGTCCTCCAGCTGCACCATCCGCCGGTAGAGCGGGTCGCGGAAGTTCGCCAGCGCCACGAGCGGGCCGGAGAGGCTGACCCGCTCGTCCACCGACTCCGAGTCGGTGGGCTGGACCCACACCAGGACCAGGTAGTGGCCGCTGACGATGGCGTCGCTGGCGCTGTAGCCCTGGCCCAGGCGGCCGAAGGGGTCCTCGCCCGAGGGGGCGAGCACGAAGCCGGGGTCGGGACCGCCCGCCTGGGCCTGCCCGCCCTCCTGCGTCTCGGGCTCGGCCATGGCCGCGGCGACGGCGCGGCTGCCCTCGACGTCGGCCAGGTTGAACACGGCCGTGACGCCGAAGTAGGCGTCGGAGACGTAGGTGGCGCGCCCGGCCTGGGTGCAGTCGGCCTCGGCCAGCGCGGACCGGACCGGCTCACCCCACACGGCGGCGGCGCAGTCCTCGGACAGGTCCGAGTCGCGCAGCGCGAACTCGATGCTCTGGCTGGAGATCTCGGCGTTGTTGTTCTCGAACAGCTCGCCCTCGTTGAGGGGCCGGCTGTCTTTTTCGCGGGTGGCCAGGACCTCGTTCATACCGCCGCTGTCGATCACCCGGTACATGACCGGGCGGGTCTGCGGGGCGGCCTGTCCGGTGCCCTCGTCACCGCCGAGCTGTACGTACAGCACCACGCCGAGGGCGACCAGAGCCACGACGAGCGCCCCGGCCAGGATCCCGATCAGGGGGCCGAAGCGCTTGGACTCCTTCTTCCTGCGGCCGCCCGACCGGCGGCGCCCGCCCGCGCGGGAGGACCGCTCCGCGGGCACGTCGTCGGACTCACTGCTCTTCCTCCGACGCCCCGCGGGTCCGGACGCCGACGGTTCAGAAGGGGACACCCAGTGGACCTTTCCTAGGATGCGGTCCGGCCCACGCGCGTGGGCCGGACCGGTCGAGTTCGGCAGGACGGCCTCTCGCCGTGCCTGGTGCGGCCCTGCGGGCGGGCCGATCTGTCCGAGATCCTATCGGGGTGTCCGACAGCGCGGGACAGGCTACTCCGCGGCCTGGTTCACCGCGACGACCTCCTCGTAGACGTGGCGCGCCGCGTTCATGGAGGCCACGCTCAGGGTCGCCATGTCGGTGTCGTCCCCGGGCTTGGACCCGTCGGTCTCGGCCACCCAGAACACGGCCAGGTAGTGGCCCATGACCTGGGAGTTGGCCTGACTGTAGCCGTCCTGCAGACCGGGGATCTCGTCGTTGGTCTGGGTCAGCAGGAACCCGGCCCCGCTCTCGGGGTTGGTCGGGTCCAGCTGGCTCTCGACCTCGGCGGCCTCCTCGGCGCTGGCCAGGTCGAACAGGGTGAACTGCGCGACGTACTTCTCGTCGGCGTCGGTGTACACGCCCGAGGCCGCCCGGATGCAGTTGCCGTCGACGAGGCTCTGGCCCAGCTCCTCGCCCCACACCAGGGAGGTGCAGGAGTCGGTGACCGAGCCCTCGCGCAGATCCAGCTTCATGTCGTCGAGCCCGATCTCCTCGACCCCGCCGAAGACGGTGTCCTCGGTCATCGGCTCGACGCCCTCGGGACGCTCGTTGATGGGGCCGAACACGTCCTCGCGGTTGGGCTCGGACAGGTACATCTCCGGAGTCAGGGTGCTGTGCCCCTCCGGCGGTGCCACGACCGACTCGTCACCGCCCGCGGTGGTGCCGCCGGGCGCGAGGAAGAGCTGGTAGGACAGCAGGCCCAGCAGGGTCACCAGGGCGAGGCTGAACGCTCCGAGCAGCACGCCCAGCACGGCGGTGCCGCGCTTGCGCCTGCTCTGCTCGGCGAGGGTGTACACGATCTGGTTGGGCCGGTCGCCCAGGACCGACACCTTCTTGATGGCGGAGGCGGAGAAGGCCGAGACCTTGTCCACCCCGGCGCGCCTGACGCCCGAGGCCCTGCGGCGGGAGGCGCCGGAGCCGCGGTTGCCGCGGCCGCCGCGGCGCGGGGAGCGGCCGGAGCCCTCGGCCTCCTGCTCCGCGTCGGAGGCGTCGTCGGCGCCGCCCGGGTCGCCGGTGCCGACGGGGCGGGTGTGGCCGTACTCCGCGGAGAAGTCCTCCTCGGGGTCGTACCCGTCCTGGTGGTCGTCCTGGCCGTAGTCGTCGGCGTGGTCCTCGGTGTAGGCGCGCTCGGCGCGGCGGGTACCGCCACGGCGGCCCATGCGGCCGTACCCGGACTCAGCTCTGGTCACGGTTCTTCTCAATCGTCAACCCGTGGTCTGCTCGAAAGGTACAGGAGGCGCCCAGATCCGTGCCCGGACATGGCCGGTCCACGTGGCTTTCCTGCGTCTACTCGGGCTTCGCCCCGGGATCGGTTCCCTCTTCGGTGCCCCGCTCGGTCGAGCCCTCGGTACTAGATCGCTCAGGACTCGGATGGTATTCCGTCCCCGCCTCCTCCGAGCTGCCGTTCTTCACTTTGACCTGTGCCTCGTCCTCGTCCAGCGCGCTGTAAACGGTGCTGTCGTCGGCGGTCTCGCCGTCGGATGTGGGACCGAACACCTGGGTTCCGGCGTCGTGTCCGTGGGGGACGACGGCGCTGGAGAAGGAGTCCAGGCGGCGGCCCGCCCACACGAAGTAGGCCAGGGCGGCGAGGAGGACCAGGATGGAGGTCCAGTTGTTCAGGCGCATGCCCAGGAAGTCGTTGGCCGGGTCCACGCGCAGGTACTCGATCCAGAACCGGCCGATGCAGTAGCCCATGACGTAGAGGGCGAACAGGCGGCCGCCCTGGAGGGAGTGCTCGTAGCGGCGGCCGGCCCAGGCCAGCAGCACCGCCAGGAGCAGGCACCACAGGGACTCGTAGAGGAAGGTGGGGTGGTAGGTGCCGACACCGAGTTCCATACCGGGGCGCAGGTGGCCCTCGGGGTAGGGGGAGATCTCCACGGCCCAGGGCAGGTCGGTGGGCCGGCCGAACAGTTCCTGGTTGAAGTAGTTGCCCCAGCGGCCGATGGCCTGGGCCAGGGGGAGGGTGGGGGCGATGGCGAAGGAGAGCTTGGACATGGACAGGCCGCGCTTGCGCGCCACCAGCCACACGCCCAGGGCGCCCATGGGGACGGCGCCCCAGATGCCGAGGCCGCCCTCCCACACGTACAGGGCGCGGATGGGTTCGCGCCCCTCGGCGAAGTACAGCTGCGCGTCGCTGATGACGTGGTAGAGACGGCCGCCGACCAGGCCCAGGATCACGGCCCACACGGCCATGTCCATGATGGTGCCCTTCTCACCGCCCATGGCGGCCCACCTGCGCTCGCTCCACAGCACGGCGACGATGACGCCGGCGAGGATGCACAGGGCGTAGAAGTGGATCTCCAGCGGTCCGATGGGGATGGAGTTGACCTGCGGGCTGGGGATGGCCGCGAGGGCACGGCCGGACTCGACCGCGCCCTCGGAAGCTGTCGACGACAATGTCACTGGTCTGCTCTCGGATTCGCCCCGCGTGCGGGGGTGTCTTCAGGGGTGGCTACTCCGCGCCACCCCCGTCTCCCATGGGCTGGGTGTCGACCTCGCCGGGACCGGCTGAGTCGATCGCCTCGTCGAGGCCCCGAGCGGTCATGGCGGTGTTGTTGTCGAGCAGCTCACCGTTGACGTAGACGGAGGGGGTTGCGCGGAAGGCGTTGTCTCCGTTGTAGCGAGTGTAGGCGTTCCCTGTGGCCTCGATGATCTGGCCCGTGTACGTCCCGTCCAGGAACGAGGAGTCGTGGCCGTGCCCGTCGCCCCAGGCGAGCAGGTCGGACAGGACCATGGTGCCCAGGGTCTCCTGGCCGATCTGCTCCTGGGCGTCCTGGGTCAGGGCGGGAAGGAACTCCCCGGTGAACCTGGAGACCACGGCGGCCTCCTCCTCCACGCGCTGGTCGAACTGCTCCTGCTGCTGCTCGGTGGGCCCTGTGTCGGCGAACCAGTCCTTGAGCTGGTCGACGGTGAAGCCCTCCTCGCCCTCGGTGGGCTGGTTCTCGAAGAGGGCGTCGTTGTACTGGACGAAGCGGTCGTGGTCGGCGGCGGCGCGGGCGGCGGCCCCGGCGCGCAGCGAGTTGCTGCTGATGGGCTGCGGCCGCTGGGCGAAGATGCTCACCGGCCGGTAGTGGACGATGGCCTGGCCCTCGGCGGCGTTCTCCTTGAGGACGTCGCCGTTGAGCAGCTCGAACTGGCGGCATGCGGGGCACTGGTAGTCGGCGTAGACCTCGACGACGGGGGCCTCGGCCCCCTCCTGGGCCATGACGACGCTGCCGTCCTCCTGCAGGGTCCGGGGCGGCAGGGCGCCCTCGAAACCGGAGCTCCTGCGGTCGGCGTTGAGCACGAGGTAGCCGACGCCGACGATGAGCAGGACCACCACCGCGGCGGCGCCCACGACGAGCAGGGTTCTGTTGCGTTTGGCCGCCCGCTTCTCCTTCTCCCTCTGTTCCCTGATCCTCTCGCGGGAGCGCCTGCGCGCTTCACTCCCCATGCTCTCCTCTGTTTCTGCTGCTGGATACGGTCGGCCGGGCCCGTTCCGGGGGCTCACCGGAACAGGCCGAGGGCGCGGTCGATGGCGAAGGGCGAACGCGGCCAGAGCGCGATGAAGCCGCCCAGGGCCGCGAAGGCGATGTCGCGGGCGATGGAGAGTCCGTACTTGGTCTCCCCCGGTTCGACCTGTCCACCGCCGCCGAAGCAGCCGCAGTCGATGTTCAGGCCCCGTGCCATGGCCGAGACGACCCCGGCGATGAAGACGACCATGAGCAGTGCGCTGACGGCGCCGGCGTAGCGGGTGGCGAGTCCGACCAGGAGCAGGACGGCCAGGGCGATCTCGAACAGGGGGAGGGTGTAGCCGATGAGCCGGGCGACCTCGACGGGGAAGAGGTCGTAGGCCTCCACCGCCTGGACCGACAGGGCCGGGGGGAACTTGGAGACGGCGGCGTAGAACAGGACGGCGGCCAGTCCGAGCCGGCAGGCGAGGGTGAGCCAGGGTTGGACGGCGTCCCAACGCGATCCGCGTGCGGAGCCGGGGTCGGGGGTCTGGTCGGGTGTGTCCATCACTGGGGCCTTCGGGGAGATCGGGGGCGGACTATCGCTCCGGGTGTGCGCCTCATTGCTCTTCGTGTCGCGTCAGATCCTACTGGCTGTGGTGAGTGCGTGACGCTGTGTCCGGAAACTCGGGCGCAGCGGTCACCGCTCTCGGGCGGCGGGCGCCACCGCCGCCTTCATGGATACCTGGCCGCGGGAGTGTTCCGGGGCCTCACGGGCGGGCTCTCACCCGATTCTCACCGCCTTAACCGTTCCCTTGCCCGGCGCGGGGCGGCGGGAGCGGCCCGGGTGGCGGGGCTCACGCGAAAGAGGCGGGAGGCCGCCCCGGTGGGGACGGCCTCCCGCCTGTGTGGGGGGGCGCCGGGGCGCCCCGGTGCTCAGCCGCGGCCCGAGCGCACGCCCGCCGCCAGTTCCTGGGCGAAGGAGCGGACCGCCGTGAGGCCTGTCTCCAGGTCCGGTGCGTCCAGGATCCGCTGGCAGAACCCGGCTCCGACGATCACCCCGTCGGCGTAGGCGGCCACCTCGGCGGCCTGGGCGCCCGTGGAGATGCCCAGCCCCACGCAGACCGGCAGGCCGGAGTCGCGGGTGGCCTCCCGGGTGCGCCGCACCAGCTCGGCGGCGGTGTCGGCGACCTGGGTGCGGGTGCCGGTCACCCCCATCAGCGAGGCCGCGTACACGAAGCCGCTGCAGGCCCGGGTGGTCAGGGCCAGCCGCCGGTCGGTGGAGGAGGGCGCGACCAGGAACACCCGGTCCAGGCCCGAGGCGGTGGAGGCGGCCACCCACTCCTCGGCCTCCTCGGGGATGAGGTCGGGGGTGATCACTCCGGCCCCGCCCGCCTTGGCCAGGGCGGTGGCGAAGCGCTCCACGCCGTAGCGCTCGATCGGGTTCCAGTAGGACATGACCACGGCGGCGGCGCCCGTGGCGGCGGTGGCCTCGACCACGCGGAACACGTCGTCGGTGGTGGTCCCGGACTCCAGGGCCCGGTCCGCCGCGCGCTGGATGGTGGGGCCGTCCATCATGGGGTCGGAGTAGGGGAGGCCGACCTCGACGACGTCGCAGCCCCCCTCCACCATGGCCTCGACGACCCTGATCGAGGAGTCCACGTCGGGAAAGCCGGCGGGCAGGTAGCCGATCAGCGCGGCCCGTCCGGCCTCGCGGGCCTCGGCCAGCCTGTTCTGCAGTGCGGTAGCGGTCATCACGCCTGTCCCTCCGGGTCCACGAGGCCGAAGTAGGCGGCCGCGGTGTCAACGTCCTTGTCGCCGCGCCCGGAGAGGTTCACCAGGATGACGGCGTCCGGGCCGAGGCGCTCGCCGAGCTTGCGGGCGCCGGCCAGGGCGTGCGCGCTCTCGATCGCCGGGATGATGCCCTCGGTGCGGCACAGCAGCCGGAAGGCCTCCATGGCCTCGGCGTCGGTGACCGGCTCGTAGGAGGCGCGGCCGGTGTCGGCGAGGTAGGCGTGCTCGGGCCCCACCGCCGGGTAGTCGAGTCCGGCGGAGATGGAGTGGCTGGGCAGGGTCTGCCCGTACTCGTCCTGGAGCACGAAGGTGCGCGCGCCGTGGAAGACCCCGGGGCTGCCCGCGGTGATGGAGGCGGCGGTGCGGGTGGTCCGCGCGCCCTCTCCCCCGGCCTCGAAGCCGTACAGGGCCACATCCTCGTCGGGGATGAAGGCCGCGAAGACGGCCATGGCGTTGGAGCCGCCGCCCACGCACGCGGCGACCGCGTCGGGGAGCCTGCCGACGCGCTCCAGGACCTGCTCGCGCGCCTCCTGGCCGACGACGAAGTGCAGGTCGCGCACCAGCTTGGGGAAGGGGTGCGGGCCGGCCACGGTGCCGAACAGGTAGTGGGTGTGGTCGACGTTGGCGACCCAGTCGCGGAACGCCTCGTTGATGGCGTCCTTGAGGGTGCGGCTGCCGATGGTGACGGGGACGACCTCGGCGCCGAGCATGCGCATGCGGGCGACGTTGAGCGCCTGGCGCCGGGTGTCCTCCTCGCCCATGTAGATCACGCAGTCCAGGCCGAGCAGGGCGCAGGCGGTGGCGGTGGCCACGCCGTGCTGTCCGGCTCCGGTCTCGGCGATGACGCGGGTCTTGCCCATGCGCCTGGTGAGCAGGGCCTGGCCGAGCACGTTGTTGATCTTGTGCGAGCCGGTGTGGTTGAGGTCCTCGCGCTTGAGCAGGACGCGGGCGCCGCCGCAGTGCTCGGAGAAGGTGCGGGCCTCGCTCAGGGGGCTGGGGCGTCCGGTGTAGTCCTTGAGCAGCGCGGCGAGCTCGGCCTGGTACTCGGGGTCCTGCTTGGCCTTCTCCCACTCGGAGGCGACCTCGTCGAGGGCGGCGATGAGCGCCTCGGGTGCGAAGCGTCCGCCGAAGCGGCCGTAGTGCCCGTGCGGGTCGGGCAGTGGTTGGTCGTGGCTCATGGGAAGTTCTCCTGGGAAGGGCCGACCGCGTGGCTTCCCCGGGCCTCGCGCCGCGGGGTCCGCGCGCCGACCGGTCGTGCGCCGCCCGGCTTCGGCGGCGCGTTCGTACTGTGGGTCAACGCGGCGTCGGGAACCCGCGGCTCACGCCTGCGGGCTCCCTAGAGCCATCGCCGTCGAAGGCCGGGGCGCACCATCGCCGCGGCCCTCGGCGCCCGCGTCGTTCCCGTCACGGTGTGTCTCCCTAGTTGCGGTCGCGCAGGGCGGGGTGGGCCCCGGCGGTCACCAGGTCGGCGACGGCCTCGCGCGGGTTCCTGCCGCGGACGAGGCTCTCACCGACCAGGACGGCGCCGGCACCGGCGCCGGCGTAGGCCAGCAGGTCGTGCGGGCCGCGGACTCCGGACTCGGCGATCTTGACGACGTCGGAGGGGATGAGGGGGGCGAGCCGGGAGAAGGTGTCCCGGTCCACCTCCAGGGTCTTGAGGTTGCGCGCGTTGACGCCGACGACGGTGGCCCCGGCGTCCAGGGCGCGGGAGACCTCCTCCTCGTCGTGGACCTCCACCAGCGGTGTCAGGCCCAGTGAGCGGGCCCGCTCCACCAGGGACACCAGGGCCTCCTGGGGCAGGGCCGCGACGATGAGGAGTACGGCGGAGGCTCCGAAGGCGCGGGCCTCCCACAGCTGGTAGGAGCTGACCACGAAGTCCTTGCGCAGCAGCGGGGTCTCGACCGCCTGGTGGACCGCCTGGAGGTCGGCGAGGCTGCCGTTGAAGCGGCGCTGCTCGGTGAGGACGCTGATCAGGGCGGCGCCGCCGGCCTCGTAGTCGCGGGCCAGGGCCGCCGGGTCGGTGATGGTCGCGAGGGGGCCCTTGGAGGGGCTGGCCCGCTTGACCTCGGCGATGACGTGCACGCCGGGGCGCCGCAGGGCGGCTTCGGCGTCCTGCGGGGTGGGCGTCGCCCCGGCCTGGGCCTTGAGGCGGTCCAGGGGGAGGGCCTCCTGCCGCTGCGCCAGGTCAGCGCGTACTCCGTCGAGGATCTCGTCGAGCACGCTCACCAGTTACTGCTCCCTCGTGAAAGTGGGCCGGTCGCGGCGCCGGTCCGCCCGGGGGCGGGCCGGCGGTCGTGCGGCGGGACCGGACACCGCCGTCGCACCGTGTCGCTGGTCATCGTATCCACCCGCCGGGGCCGCGGGGTCGGCGACCCCGCGTGACACTCCGTGGGAGGCGGGAAGACGCGGGCCCCGGTCCGCGGGGCGGAGCGGGGCCCGGGTCCGCGGTCAGTAGGTGTAGGTGGTGCTGGAGGCCCCGGCGACGATCACCATGACGATGATGAACCCGAAGTAGAGCACGAGGAGGACTATGCCGAGGATGAACAGCACCAGGCCGATCATGCCCATGGTCTTGGCGGTCTTCGCCGCGGACTCGGCGCCCGCGTAGTCCCCCATCTGCCACTTGCTGTTGATCTGGAGGGAGAAGACCAGGCCGATGATGCCGATGACCGGCAGGCAGCTGAGGATGCCGAGGATGTTGTGCACCAGGTAGGTCTTCGGCGGCTCCCCCGGTGGCGGACCACCGTATCCGGGAGGGCCTCCGTAGCCGCCGGGAGGGCCGTAACCGCCGGTGGGCGGGGGTCCGTAGCTCATGTGATCAAACCTTCCCGAACGTGGGTGTCTTCGTAGCGCGCGGAGGGGGCGGCCGCGCTCGTCGGATCAGACTGCGCGAAGTCCGTTCTGGTTCCGGTCACCAGCCCGGGAACAGCGGGGTTCCGGGGGCCAGGAAGGAGAACCAGGGCAGGTTGCGCAGGATCCAGTGCCCGGTGATGACGACCAGGAGGCCCCACAGGAACCAGCCGGGCGTGAGCTTGGGCGGTTTCGTGGGCGGCCGGACCGTTCGGACCAGCCAGAGCCCGTAGGTCCACGCCACGTAGGGGGCCAGCAGCCACAGCAGGGGGTTCATGCTGATGGAGGCGAGGACCTCGCCGTGGGTGAGCAGGGCGACCGCGCGCATGCTGCCGCAGCCGGGGCAGAAGGTGCCGGTGAACAGCAGCCAGGGGCAGGTGGGGTAGTTGCCCGGCTCGTTGGGGTCCACGAGGTGGAGGAGGGCGGCCCCCGTCAGGCCGAGGGCACCCAGGCCCACGGGCCACACGGCCGGGTGGAGCGTCTCGGCCCGGCGCCTGGTCCGCTCGGCCAGGGAGGGTGCCGCGGGGGGCTGGGCCGGGGGGCTCTCCGGCGGCTTTTCGTGGTGTGGGTGCACGCGACCAGCTTAGGGGTTCGGGGGCCGGAGAGGACTCTGCCCCCGAGCGCCGGGGCGCTCGGGGGCAGACGCGGTACCGGAAGGCGGGCGCCTTCTAGTAGTACGTCGGGGTGGTGGAGGCGGCGCCGAGTCCGATGATGATCAGCAGGATGTAGAACCCGATGCTCAGGACGTAGGCGATGCTGCCGAGGATGAAGGCGAGCTTCGTCCACTTCTTGGCCTGGGCCTGGGCCTCCATGGCGCCGGCCTGGTCACCGCGGTTCCACAGGTCGTTGACCTTGGTGGCGTTGATGATGGCCGGGATGGCGAAGGGCCAGCAGCAGAAGATGGCCACGATGGCCCAGGTGAGGCCGTTGTCCGGAGGGGTACCGCCGGGAGCGCCGTAACCGCCGCCGGGGGCGCCGTAGCCGCCGCTGGGGGGACCGTAGCCGCCGCCGGGGTTGCCTGGGGGCGGGGGACCATAACTCATGCTAGGTACAACTTTCCGGAAGAGGACAGGGGTTCTGTGCGGCGCGCCGACGGCACGCCGACCCAACATGGGGCAGGGTTGGATCACCGGAGGCAACGTCGCGGGCGGAAAACGCATGATGCCAGATCAGCGGGACTCCCACCGAACGGGACCAACGCGACAGTCAGGGCCGGTGGAGTGAATCTACCCGTCCCATGCGACCTTCGTCCATTTTCGGTCATTCGCTCACTGTGAGCTGCGGTTCCCCCGGGTTCACCGGGTCCCGGTCAGGCCTTGGCGGACTCGGCGTCGGGGTCGAGGGCGGGTCCGGGCTGGGCCACGGCGGGCTCGGGCTGGGCGGCGGCGGCCTTCCGGCCGGCCTCCCACTCCTCGCGTGTGGGCGGGACGGGACGGGGCTCCTTGCGGCCCAGGCCGGCCTTCTTCATGACGCCGGCGACCGCGGCGAGCACGACGCTGACGCCCAGGGCGATGGCCGTCCACAGCAGCACGCTGCCGCCCATGGCGACGATGGCGAAGGCCGCCGCGCTCCACACCACGATCCAGGAGAGGGTGAGGAACCATGCGGAGACGGTGTTGCCGTGGTCCTCGTGGTGTTCGTCCGCCATCAGGGTTTCTCCTTAGGTTCGGCTGGCCGTGGTGCCAGCGGTGCGTGTTCCGTGTCGCCCCCGGTCGTTTCCGCGACGCCCTCGGACGCGGCGCCTCCGGGGGCGTCGAGTGTGGGGTCCTCACCGGCGTCCAGCGATTTCCACAGGTCGGAGGGTGTCTCTGCCCGGGTCGCGCGCGGTGCGGCGTCCCGATCGTACCGGGTGCCCATACCTGGCCAGACCGGGGCCCTTACCACGGCGAACAGGCCCGCCGCGACGAGCAGCACGGCGCCCGTCACGGCCATGGCGGGGCCGAGGGCGGACAGCTGGGGGGCGGTGGCCGCCTGCGCGCCGCCGGCCGCGTCGGCGGCCTTCTCGGACACGGCGGCCAGGAGGGTGGCGGGGCGGGTGGCGTCCCAGACCGCGCCCAGGGCGGCCGCGCCGCCGAGGGCGACGAGGAGGCCGACCGCCCGGCGGGCCTGGTTCCGGGCGGCGTACAGGCCCGCGATCGCGGCCAGCCCGGCCCAGCCGATGCCGCTCAGGGCGCCGGTGAGGTCGGTGCCGGTGAGTTCGACGGGCGCGGGGGCGACCGGCCCCGGCGCGTCGAGTCGGCCGGTCGCCCAGTGGCGTCCGGCGGCGGCGAGCAGCAGGGCGGCACCGGCGGCCAGGGCGAGCATGGCGAGGCCGTACTCCCGGCCCACGCGCGCCGGAGGCGTGGGAGAGCTCACAGGAGTCTCCCCGCGTCGAAGCACGTACGGTCGCCGGTGTGGCAGGCGGCGCCCCTCTGGTCGACGCGGACCAGCAGGGTGTCCCCGTCGCAGTCGAGTGAGACCGACACCACACGCTGGGTGTTGCCGGAGGTGGCGCCCTTGACCCAGTACTCGCCGCGGCTGCGCGACCAGTAGGTGGCGGCGCCGGTGGTGAGGGTGCGGTGCAGCGCCTCGTCGTCCATCCAGGCGAGCATGAGTACCTCCCCGGTGTCGTGCTGCTGCACGACGGCGGGGACGAGGCCGTCCGGGTTCCGCTTCAGGCGGGCGGCGATGTCCGGGGCGAGGCTGGTGACGCTCATGCGTTCCAGGTTATGGCCGTCCGTGGAGCGTCCCGCACCGGGTGGTGTATGAGGGCCAAGCGCATAAGGCGGGGCCGGTGGGAGGGGAGGAGCGTGGGACAAGCCACTAGAGTTCGTGCGTCCGTACCGTCACCGCCTCTTCCTCTCATCTGGGGGTTCCGTGACCGCCGAGTCCCTGTCCGCCGACCTGGCGGGCAAGCCCGACGCGCTGGCCTCGCTCGCCGACCGCTTCCCGCGCTGGGATCCCTACGCCGCTCTGCCCGCCCTGCTGGACGACGAACCCGCCTCGGTGCGCTTCCTGGGCCTGGGCGCGGCGCGCCACGCCTGCGCGGTGGCGGCGTCGCGCCTGCGCCGGGCCGGGATCGCGGCGACCGCGGACTTCTCCTCCTCGGTGGAGGAGCCTCCCGCGGGCCCGGAGACGCTGGTGGTGGCGGTGAGCCTGGGCGGCGGGCAGCGGGAGCTGTACACGGCCCTGGACCGCTATGTGGCGCGGTCGCCGGTGATCGTGCTGGCTCCGTCCGTCGACGCCGTGGTGGGGCGCCAGGCGGACCTGCTGGTGCCGCTGCACGCGGGCGAGGAGGCGAGCGGCCTGGGGTGTCGCGCCTACCAGCACGCGCTGGCCCTGCTCCTGCTGCTGGGGCACCGCCTGGGCGCGCCGGTGTCGGGAAGCAGCCAGAACTTTCCCGGATTGCTGCGCCGGGCGGCCAACGCGACGGGGTCGCTGCTGCGGAGCGCCCCGGAGTGGGTGCCCGAGGCCGCCCGGGCCCTGGAGTCGCCGCACGGTGTGCACCTGGTGGCCCCGGCCGAGCGGTTGGCGTCGGCGGGGCAGGGGGTGCAGGCGCTGCGCAAGGGGCCGGTGCGGGTGGCGCACGCGTGCGAGACCGGGGAGTGGTCGCACACCGGCCGCTACCTGGCGGCGGTGACGGACTACCGGGCGCTGTTGTTCGCGGGGTCGGCCTACGACGAGCGCTTCGCGGAGCACCTGCGGCACCTGCGGGGCGCGTTCGTGGCGGTGGGCCCCACCCCCGGCCGCGAGCGCGTGCCGGGGGCGGAGCTGACGGTGCGCTATCCGGGCGACTCCGACCCGGACGTGAGCCTGCTGGTGGAGCCGCTGGTGGCGGAGCTGCTGGCGGCGCACTGGTGGCGCGGCCGATGACACTACCCGTCTGATGACTGCCGACCTGCCACCTGGGGGTGTCGTTCGGGCGCCGGCGGGGTTCTGGAGGTGCCGGAGGTGGGTTCGCGAGGAACGAGCCAACCCACCGGAGGCGCCGAAGGTTCCCGCCTTTTGGGCGCCCGAACACGGGGCGAAGCGGAGCGGAGCCCCAGAACAAGCACGGTCAGGCCGAGGAGGTCACCCAGGAGGCGTACAGGTCGGCGTACACGCCCGGCTGGTCGACCAACTCGGTGTGGGAGCCGCTCTGCACGATGCGCCCGGCGTCGAAGACGAGCACCCGGTCGGCGGCCTCGGCGGTGGACAGGCGGTGCGCGATGGCCACGGAGGTGCGCCCCCGTGTGAGCCGGTCCAGGGCGCGCTGGATGCGCACCTCGGTGTGCGGGTCCACGGCGGAGGTGGCCTCGTCCAGGACCAGCAGGTCCGGGTCGGCGACGTAGGCGCGCACCAGGGCCACCAGCTGCCGCTCCCCCGCCGACAGGGACTCGCCGCGCTGGCCCACCGGGGTGTCGAGACCGTGCGCGAGGGTGTCGAGCCACTCCGACAGTCCCAGTTCGGTGATGGCCGCCTCCAGTTCGGCGTCGGTGCTCTCGGGGCGGGCGAAGCGGATGTTGTCGCTCAGGGAGCTGTCGAAGAGGAAGCCCTCCTGCGGGACCATGACCACCCGGCCGCGCAGGGAGGAGAAGGCCACCTCGCGCAGGTCGACGCCGTCGAGCCGGACGGTGCCCCGGTCGGGGTCCATCAGGCGGGTGAGCAGCTTGACGAAGGTGGTCTTGCCCGATCCGGTCTCCCCCACCACGGCCACCCGGGTGCCGGGGGTGATCTCGACGCTGACGTCGTCCAGGACGACGGGGCCCTCGGGGTAGGAGTAGGTGACCTCCTCGAAGGAGACCCGGACCGCTCCGCGCGGCAGCTCCCGGCCCGCCTCGCCGGGGTCGGCGATGTCGGGGACGGTGTCGAGCACGCCCAGGACGCGGCGCCAGCCGGCGATGGCGTTCTGCGCCTCGTTGAAGATCTCGGTGGCCATCATCATCGGCTGGATGAACAGGGTCATCAGGAACAGGAAGGCGATGAGCTGTCCGGCGGTCAGGTCGCCGTCCAGGCCGAGCCAGACGCCGACGAGGACCACGGCGGTGTTGCCGGCGGCCGCGACGATCTCGGCGAAGGGCGAGACCGCCATGGACAGCCGCTGGGCGCGGACCTGGGAGCGCCGGGTGGCCTGGACGGTGGTGTCGATGCGCTCGGCGGTGCGCCGCTCGATGCCGTGGGCGCGGATGACGGCGGCGCCCGTGACGGTCTCACCGATGACACCGAGCATGTCGCCGGTGTTCTCGCGGACCTTGAGGTAGGCCTTGGAGAGCAGTCTCTGGAGCCAGCGCACGCCGAACAGCAGCGGCAGGAAGCAGATCCACACCACGAGGGTGAGCTGCCAGGAGTAGACCGCCATCAGGGTGGTGGCGACCAGGAGCTGGCCGCTGCTGACCAGCAGGAGCATTCCGCCCCACTGCATGAAGGTGCTGATCTGGTCGACGTCGCTGGTGACCCGGGAGACCAGGGCGCCCTTGCGCTCGCTGTTCTGGGTGAGCACGGACAGGTCGTGCACGTGGCGGAACGCCTTGCGGCGCAGCGTGGCCAGGCCCGACTCGGTGGCCCGGTACAGGCGCACGTTCATCAGGTAGGAGCAGACCATGGTGACCACGAGCAGGGCGGCGCAGACGGTCACCATGCGGGTGACGAAGTCCAGGTCGGGCCCGTCGGGGCCGGAGAGTCCGTTGTCGATGATCTGCTGGACGGCGACGGGCACGATGACCTTGCCCGCGGTGGCCACGACCGCGAAGACCAGGGTGAGCCACAGTCCCCGTGCGAACTCCGGGGAGAGTTTGAGGCCGCGCCTGAGCGTGTCCATCGCGCCGTCGGAGGAGCGGTGCAGGGACAGGGCCGGGTCGGCGCCGCCGCCCTCCTGCCCCTGCCGCGCGCCGGGGCCGATCCGCTGCTCGGCGCGGGACTGGGCGGGTGCGCTCATCGGCTGGTCTCCTCGGTGGCGTCGCTGCGTCGGGCGGATTCGGGCGGCCCGGGGTCCTCGGGGAGGGGGGCGCGCTCGGCCTCGTTCTCGGCGGAGGCGCGCTCGTAGGCGGTGACGAGCCTGGTGTAGCCGGGGGATGTGGTGAGCAGTTCCTCGTGGGTGCCGCGGGCCAGGACGCGCCCCCGTTCCATGTAGACGACCTCGTCGGCGAGTTCGATGGTGGCGCGCCGGTAGGCGACCACGACCACGGTGGCGGCGCCGTCGCGTTCGCGCAGGCCCGCGAGGATCTGTGCCTCGATCTGCGGGTCGACGGCGGAGGTGGCGTCGTCCATGATGAGCAGCCGGGGACGGCGCACGATGGCGCGGGCCAGGGCCAGGCGCTGGCGCTGGCCGCCGGAGAGGGTGGTGCCCTTCTCCCCGAGCCGGGCGTCGAGCCCACCGTCCAGTTCGCCGACGAAGCCGTCGGCGCGGGCCAGGCGCAGGGCGGCCCAGACCTGGTCGTCGCCGATGTCGGCGCCCAGGGTGATGTTGTCGCGGACGGTGTCCTCGAACACGAAGGTGCCCTGGGGCACCAGGGCGGCGTGTCGGGGGATCTGGTCGCGCCGCAGGTCGCGTACGTCGGTCCCGTCGAGGGTGACGGTGCCCGAGTCGGCGTCGACCAGGCGCATGAGCACGGTGGTGAGCGTGGACTTGCCCGCGCCGGTGGGGCCGACCAGGGCGACGGTGCGTCCGGGGGCGATGTCCAGGTCCACGCCGTTGAGGACGGTGGTGCGGGCGGTCGCGGCCCCGCCGTCCATCAGGTCGCGTCCGCCGCCGTCGGCGTCGTAGGCGTCGGCGTAGGAGAAGGTGACGCCGCGGGCGCTCAGGGCGATGCCGGTCGGGGTGTCCTCCAGGGTCCGGTCGCCGTACTCCATGGCGCCGCCCGAGTTCAGGACGGACTGGACGCGGTCCCAGCCCACGACGCTGCGGGGCAGGTCGCCGAGGATCCAGCCGAAGGAGCGGATGGGCAGGGCCAGCAGGGTGAACAGGTAGGCGATCTGGACGAGGCCGCCGGGGTCGATGGCGCCGGTGGACAGCCGCCACATGCCCAGGAGCAGGACGGCGAGCACGCCGAAGTTGGGCAGGGCCTCCATGACGGGGTCGAACATCGAGCGCATCCGGCCGACCTGGATGAGGGCGTCGCGCAGGCGGTGGGCGGCGTGGGTGAAGCGTTCGGTCTCGGTGTCCTCGCGGCCGAGGGTCTTGACGACCAGGGCGCCGTCGAAGGACTCGTGGGCGACGCCGCTGACCTCGGCGCGCAGGGCCTGGGCGCGGGAGGCCATGGGTGAGACGCGGCGCTGGAAGACGACGTTGGCGGCGGCCAGGACGGGGAAGACGACGAAGGCGACCAGGGCGAGCACCGGGTCGGTGGTGACCATGGCGACGGCGGAGATGGCCAGCATGAAGACGCTGCCGACCGCCATGGGCAGCGGGGCGAGCGGCTGCCAGGCCGCCTCGACGTCGGCGTTGGCGTTGGACAGCAGCTGTCCGGTGGCGTGGCGGTGGTGCCAGGACAGGGGGAGGCCGAGGTACTTGCGGGCGACGGCGCGGCGGTAGCGGGCCTGCATGCGGAACTGCATGAGCGCGGCGAGCATGCGGCGCATGGCGATGCCGGTCGCCTTGCCGAGTCCGACCGCCATGAGCAGCGCCGCGGCGGCGAGGAGGGCGGCCGCGGTGGTGGTGCCCTGCTCGAAGGCGGGGAGGATGGTGGCGTCGGTGAGGTGGCCGAGCACGGAGGCGGAGCCGACGTTGACGGCGGCGTGGAGCATGGCGCCGACGACGGCGACGAGGAAGATCCACGGCTCGGTGCGGATGGCGGTCCCCAGCACGCGCATCCCCCGGCCGAAGACGCCGGTGTGCGCGTCCGCAGCGGGCCGTTTCCGGGGATCGGCGTCCCCGCCGCCCTCCCCCGGGCCGGAGGGGGCCGTGCTTCCTTCCGTCTGCGGATCCCTGGTGCTCGTGCCCTGCGCCATGCGCTCCCCGTTCTGTTCCCTGGCCGGGGCAGGCCCGGCGCAGCCCGACAGGCGCACGGAGGCTCCCGGGCATGCCGGGGAGCCGTGGAGTGCGCGCGTCCTGTCAACCTATCCAGCGGCACCGACAGGTTCCACCGGATTGTTTCAGCGCCGGACGCGGCGGTGCTATTCCGTCCAGTTCCGGGGCGTGGCGGGGCCGGTTCCGGCCAGCGGGTGCGGTCCTGGCGGCCGGCCGGGTCCTGGGAGGCGTCGGGACCGGGGACCCCCTCGGCGGCGGGCGCCGGTGCCGCGCGGGGGGACGCGCTCGTCCGTCCTCCCGCACGTGGGGACGGTGTGCCGGGTCCTCCCGCGAACGGTTCCGTTCGCGGGAGGACTCGGCGACGTGCTCAGCGGACGGGGTGGCCCGCCTCGCGCAGGCTCTTCTTGACGTCGGCGATGGTGAACTCCCCGAAGTGGAAGACCGTCGCGGCCAGCACCGCGTCCGCGCCCGCCTCCACCGCCGGGGCGAAGTGCTCCACGGCCCCCGCGCCGCCGGAGGCGATCAGCGGCAGCTCCACACGGGCGCGTACCGCGCGGATCAGCTCCAGGTCGAAGCCCGCCTTGGTGCCGTCCGCGTCCATCGAGTTGAGCAGGATCTCTCCCGCCCCCAGCTCGGCGGCGCGCTCGCACCACTCCAGGGCGTCGGTCCCCGTGCCCCGGCGTCCGCCGTGGGTGGTGACCTCGAACCCGCTCGGGGTCGGCCTGTCGTCGGGGCGGACCCTGCGCACGTCGGCGGAGAGCACCAGCACCTGGCGGCCGAAGCGCTCGGCGATCTCCCCGATGAGCTCGGGGCGGGCGATCGCCGCGGTGTTCACGCCCACCTTGTCCGCGCCCGCGCGCAGCAGCCTGTTCACGTCGTCGGTGGTGCGCACGCCGCCGCCCACGGTCAGCGGGATGAACACCTGGTCGGCGGTGCGGCGCACCACGTCGTAGGTGGTCTCCCGGTCGCCGCTGGAGGCGGTGACGTCCAGGAAGGTGAGCTCGTCGGCGCCGTCGGCGTCGTAGGTGCCCGCCAGCTCCACGGGGTCGCCCGCGTCGCGCAGGTTCTCGAAGTTGACGCCCTTGACCACCCGTCCGGCGTCCACGTCCAGGCAGGGGATGACGCGTACCGCCACGCTCACTGGTCCGCTCCCTTCGTCTCGCGCACCGCGGCCAGGGCGTCCTGCAGGGTGAAGGCGCCCTCGTACAGGGCGGTGCCCATGATGGCGCCCTCCACGCCCAGCGGCACCAGTGTGGCGATCGCCCGCAGGTCGTCCAGGCTGGACACGCCGCCGCTGGCCACCACCGGCTTGTCGGTGCGCTCGCACACGGTGCGCAGCAGGTCCAGGTTGGGGCCCTTGAGGGTGCCGTCCTTGTTGACGTCGGTGACGACGTAGCGGGCGCAGCCCTCCGACTCCAGGCGCTCCAGGGTCTGGAAGAGGTCTCCGCCCTCGCGGGTCCAGCCGCGCGCGGCCAGGGTCGTGCCGCGCACGTCCAGGCCGATCGCGATCCGGTCGCCGTACTCGGCGATGATCCTGGCGCACCACTCGGGGTTCTCCAGTGCGGCGGTGCCGATGTTGACCCGCCTGCACCCGGTGGACAGGGCGGCGGCCAGCGACTCGTCGTCGCGGATGCCGCCGGACATCTCCACCTTCACGTCGAGGCGTCCGACGATGTCGCGCAGCAGGTCGCGGTTGTGGCCGCGGCCGAACGCGGCGTCCAGGTCCACCAGGTGGATCCACTCGGCGCCGGCGTCCTGCCAGGCCGTGGCCGCCTCGAAGGGGTCGCCGTACTGCCCGCCCGAGCCCGCCCTTCCCTGGACGAGCTGGACGGCCTGGCCTCCGGCCACGTCCACGGCGGGCAGCAGTTCGAGTACGGGGGTGGTGGTCTCGCCGGTCATGGGTCCTTCTCGTCTTCGTTCGGGGAGGCGTTGGTCGGCAAATCGTGCAGGCGCGGCCGGACAGGCCGGCGTCCCCCTAGAGGGTGTCGACCCAGTTGGCCAGGATGCGGGCACCCGCGTCGCCGGACTTCTCCGGGTGGAACTGGGTGGCCCACAGGGGCCCGTTCTCGACGGCGGCCACGAACGGCTCGCCGTGTTCGGCCCAGGTCACCTTGGGCGGGGCGATGCGCTCGTTGGCGGAGACGAACTCCCAGTCGCGCACGGCGTAGGAGTGCACGAAGTAGAAGCGGTCCGCCGGGTCGATCCCGGCGAAGAGCCGGGTGTCCTCGGGCGGGCGGACGGTGTTCCAGCCCATGTGCGGCACGATGGGCGCGCGCAGGCGCTCCACGGTGCCGGGCCACTCGCCGCAGCCCTCGGTCACCTCGGTTCCGGCCTCGGCGCCGGGGTCGGCGCTCTCCACCCCCTTGTCGAAGAGCACCTGCATGCCCACGCAGATGCCCAGGACCGGGCGGCCCCCGGCCACGCGCCTGCCGATGATCCGGTCGCCGCCCGCGGCTCTGAGGCTGGACATGCAGGCGCTGAAGGCGCCCACGCCCGGGACGAGGAGGCCGTCGGCGTCCAGGGCGGCGTGCGGGTCGGAGGTGACGGTGACGTCGGCGCCGGTGCGCTCCATGGCGCGCTGTGCCGAGCGCAGGTTTCCGGAGCCGTAGTCGAAGACGACCACACGTGAGGCCATGAAGCTGCCCTTCCTCTTAGAAGTAGCCCAGTCGGAGCACACCGGAGGCCGCCGCGAGCGCCGCGCACGCGCCCAGGGCGACGGCGAGGGCCCGGTTGGCCCTCCACACCGTGTAGGCGCCTCCGCCGAGGAAGCCTCCCAGCACGACGAGGAGTATGCCCCACAGGTCGGTGTCCATCTACAGCGCACCCTTGGTCGAGGGGATTCCGCTGACGCGCGGGTCGTTCTCGGTGGCGGCGCGCAGGGCGCGGGCCAGTGCCTTGAACTGGCACTCGACGATGTGGTGGGCGTTGCGGCCGTAGGGCACGTGGACGTGCAGGGCCACGCGGGCCTGGGCCACGAACGACTCCAGGATGTGGCGGGTCATGGTGGTGTCGTAGTCGCGGCCGATCACCGGGGCCATCCCCTCGGGCTCGCTGTGCACCAGGTAGGGGCGCCCGGAGACGTCGACGGTCACCTCGGCCAGGGCCTCGTCCAGGGGCACCTTGACGTCGGCGAAGCGGCGGATGCCGCGCTTGTCTCCCAGGGCCTCGCGGAAGGCGGCGCCCAGGGCCAGGGCGGTGTCCTCCATGGTGTGGTGGGAGTCGATGTGCAGGTCGCCCTCGGTGCGCACGGTGAGGTCGAACAGGCCGTGCTTGGAGAGCTGGTCGAGCATGTGGTCGAAGAAGCCGACGCCGGTGGAGACGTCGGAGACGCCGGTGCCGTCCAGGTCGATCTCGACCAGGACCTTGGTTTCCTTGGTGGCGCGCTCGACGCGTCCGGTGCGACTCATGGCGGCCTCACTCTCTCGGTGGTGTGGTGGTTGCCGGGCGCGGGCGGGGCGGGTCCGCGCCGGCCCGGTGGCGTTGCGGGCGGTGGTCCGCGGTTCAGCGCCCGGTGGCGTGGAGCAGGGCCCGGCGGAAGGCGTCCATCTCGTCGGAGGTGCCGACGGTGACGCGCAGCCAGCCGGGCGGGCCGGTCTCGCGGATGAGGACCTGCTGGTCGAGCATGTCCTGCCACACCTTGGTGCGGTCCTCGAACTCGCCGAACATGACGAAGTTGGCGTCGGAGTCGGCGACGGAGAAGTCCCGTGCGCGCAGCCACGCGACCAGGGAGTCGCGTTCGGCGCGCAGGTCGGCGACGGCGGCGAGGAGTTCGTCGGCATGGTCGAGCGCGGTGAGCGCGACCGTCTGGGTGACGGCGGACAGGTGGTAGGGCAGGCGGACCAGCTGGAGGGCCTCGACCACGGCCGGGTGGGCGGCCAGGTAGCCCACGCGCGCCCCGGCCAGGGCGAAGGCCTTGGACATGGTGCGCGAGACGATCAGCGTGGGGTGGTCGGGCAACAGGCCCAGGGCGCTGGGGGTGCCCTCGCGGCGGAACTCGGCGTAGGCCTCGTCCACGACCACGACCCCGGGGGCGGCCCGGATGACGCGCTCGATGTCGGCGATGTCCAGGGCGGTGCCGGTGGGGTTGTTGGGCGAGGTGAGGAAGACGACGCTGGGCCGGTGCTCGGCGATCGCGTCGAGGGCGGCGTCCATGTCGACGCGGAAGTCGGCGCCGCGCGGTACGGGGGCCCAGGCGGTCCCGGTGCCCCGGGAGATGATCGGGTGCATCGAGTAGGACGGCTCGAAGCCCATCGCGACGCGCCCGGGCCCGCCGAAGGCCTGGAGGATCTGCTGGAGGACCTCGTTGGAGCCGTTGGCGGCCCACACCCGGTCGGCGGTCAGGCCGTGGCCGAGGTAGGCGGCCAGGCCCTCCCGCAGGCGGACCGCGTCCCGGTCGGGGTAGCGGTTGAGGCCCAGGGCGGTGTCGGCGACCGCCTCGGCCAGGGCCTTGGCCAGGCGCGGCGAGGGCGGGTGCGGGTTCTCGTTGGTGTTGAGCACCACCGGGACGTCCAGCTGCGGCGCGCCGTAGGGCGAGCGGCCGCGCAGGTCGTCGCGTAGGGGCAGGTCATTCAGGGTGAAGCTCACGGTTCCACGCTCATGGTCGGTTGTGGGCGGCGGGCGTGCCTCCCCGGCCGGTGTGGCCGGGGCCGCGGCGCGCCCGGTTCCCGCCGGGCTGGCTGGCCGTCGGTTCAGGCCTGGTCCGTGCGCGCGGCGACGGCCTCACCGTGCGCGGGCAGGTCCTCGGCGTTGGCCAGGGTGATGACGTGGTGGGCGACGTCGGCCAGCGCGTCACGGTCGTACTCGACGATGTGCACCCCGCGCAGGAAGGTCTGCACGCTCAGGCCGCCGGTGTGGCAGGCGCAGCCGCCGGTGGGCAGTACGTGGTTGGACCCGGCGGCGTAGTCGCCGAGGGAGACCGGCGAGAAGTCGCCGACGAAGACCGCGCCCGCGTTGCGCACGCGCGCGGCCCACGCGGCGGCGTCGGCGGTCATGATCTCCAGGTGCTCGGCGGCGTAGGCGTTGACGACGGCGAGGCCGTGGTCGAGGTCGTCGACCAGGGCGATGCCGGACTGCGGGCCGGAGAGTGCCTCGCGGACGCGGTCGCTGTGCTTGGTGGCCTCCACGCGGACGGCGAGGCGCTGGGTGACCGCCTCGGCCAGGGCCTCGTCCGGGGTGACCAGGACGGAGGCGGCGACGACGTCGTGCTCGGCCTGGCTGACCAGGTCGGCGGCGACGTAGTCGGCGTTGGCGGTGGCATCGGCGAGGATCGCGATCTCGGTGGGGCCGGCCTCGGCGTCGATACCGATGACGCCCTTGAGCAGGCGCTTGGCCGCGGCCACCCAGATGTTGCCGGGGCCGGTGACCATGTCGGTGCGCTCGCAGGGGCCCGCGCCGTGGGCGAACATGGCCACGGCCTGGGCGCCGCCGACGGCGTAGACCTCGTCGACGCCGAGCAGGGCGCAGGCGGCGAGGATGGTCGGGTGCGGCAGCCCGCCGAACTCGCTCTGGGGCGGTGAGGCCACCGCCAGGGAGCGCACCCCCGCCTCCTGGGCGGGGACGGCGTTCATGACGACGCTGGAGGGGTAGACGGCCCGGCCGCCCGGTACGTAGAGGCCGACGCGGTCGACGGGGATCCACTTCTCGGTGACGGTGCCGCCGGGCACGACCCGGGTGGTGTGGTCGGTGCGGCGCTGATCGCGGTGTACCGCGCGGGCCCGGCGGATGGACTCCTCCAGCGCGGCGCGCACGGAGGGGTCGAGGTCGGCCAGGGCGGCGTCGATCGCGGCCTTGGGGACGCGGATGTCGGTCAGGCGCACGCCGTCGAAGCGTTCGGTGAGTTCGATCAGCGCCTCGACCCCGCGATGGCGTACGTCCTCGCAGAGGGGACGTACGCGCTCGACGGCGGCCGCCACGTCCAGTTCCGCACGGGGAAGGGCCTGGCGGGGGTCGCCCTGGGTGCCTCGGAGGTCGATTCGACTGATCACGGTCCCAGTCTAGGGGGAGGTTCCCATTCCGTGGGTGGTGGTGTCCGGATGATGGACACCACACCGGCGCCACCGGCGGGTACACGCCTTCCGGGCATCGGCGAGCAGAGTGCGACAAAGAGCCCCATTAAGCGTCGCCTAAGTTTGGGACACCTAACCTTATTAATCTTCAGAAAGGCTTGCCTAACAAATTCAGGGGACACTTCGGGAGTTTCACAAAAAGCTTTTTTATGCGTTATCGTGGGGCCATGACTTCGAGCAAGAGCAGCGATATCGGCCTTTCCAAGTTCCACCGTCTCCTGGTCGACCAGGTGCGGCACGAGTTCACGGCCTCCCACCAGTACGTGGCCATCGCCGCCTGGTTCGACGATCAGGACCTGCCCCAGTTGGCGCGGGTCTTCTACGAGCAGTCATTGGAGGAGCGCGACCACGCGATGATGATCGTGCGGTTCCTCCTCGACAACGACGTTTCCTTCGCCCTGCCGGGCGTGGACGAGATCGAGACCGATTTCTTCGCCACCCGCGACCTGGTCGCCCTGGCCCTGCGCCAGGAGCGCGAGGTGACCGACCAGTTCCACCGCCTGGCCAAGGTCGCCCGCGACGAGGACGACTACACCGGTGAGCAGTTCCTGCAGTGGTTCATCCAGGAGCAGACCGAGGAGGTCGCCAAGATGTCCACTCTGCTCAACGTGGTGGACCGCTCCAACGGCAACCTGTTCGACGTGGAGACCTTCGTCGCCCGCGACATGCCCAGCGAGGACAACGGCAGCCAGGGCGCTCCCGGCACCGCAGGCCCCTCCGTCTCCTGAGGGGTTGGACCACGGGCCGCCTCCGGGCGGCCACTCCCGCGGCCCGGGGCCCGGGCGCCCGTTCCAAGAGGGGGGAACGCGGGCGCCGGCCCCGGGCCGCCCTTCGCGCGGGAGGCCGCGGAGGGGTTCTCCGCGCCCCCTCCGCGGTAAATCCGTGTCGGGGCGCGCCGCCGGCGCCCGCGTTCCCGGCATGAGGGGCATACTGGGAGCATGCCCTTGGCCCTGCCCATCTTCCCGTTGAACACCGTGCTCTTCCCCGGCATGACCGTTCCCCTGCACATCTTCGAGCGGCGGTACCGCCGCCTGGTCTCGGAGCTGCTCGGACCCACCCTCGCCCAGGGCGAGCTGACCGGCCCCGACCGCGGGCCGCGCCGGTTCGGGGTGGTGTGGATCGAGCTGGGCCACGAGGTGGCCGCCGAGTCCGGGCAGAGCGCCGAGGGCGCGGAGACCGGGGTCCCCGTCACCGGCGGCCCCGGGACCTCGCTGCCCCGGGTGAGCTCGATCGGGTGCACCGCGCTGGTCCGCGACGTGCGCACCTACGAGGACGGCCGCTACGACCTGGTCGTGGAGGGCGGCGCGCGGTTCGCCGTCACCGAACTGACCGAGGTGGACGCCGCCTCGCCGGAGGAGTACTCGACCGCGTCGGTGGCCCTCCTGCCCGAGCCGCTGGGCCCGGACGTCGAGGAGCACGCCGAGCGGGTGAGGGACCTGTTCGCGACCTACTCCCAGCGCCTGGCCTCGATCGGGATGTCGCCGGACGCCTCCCCGGAGCTGCCCAAGGACCCCATCGCGCTGTCCTACAGCGTGGCCGCGTCCACGGTCCTGGACCAGGCGGAGAAGCAGCGGCTGCTGGAGGCGGAGGACGCCGCGACGCGGCTGGCCGTCACCGCCCGGTTCCTGCGCCGGGAGAACCGCATCGTGGCCGCTCCCACACTGCCCAACCTTCCCGCGGGCCCCTTCCTCGACAACGGCGTCTCGTTCAACTGAGGACGTCGCGGACACGGGCCGAAGGTCCCGACCTCGGGGCCGGGCAGCGAAAACACCACCTTTCCCGCACGTCCCCTCACGCACTCGCGGCTCCGGTCACCTAGCCTGCTGTGCGAACCGGTGCGGCGTGCCCGGGGTCCCGATCCGGGCGTGTTCATAACGCACGCACCAGCGCGTTCACGCGCAGGAGAGGAACCAGGTACTCGATGAGCGCAAAAGCCACACCCGCGACCGTGGCCGCGGGGCGGACCAAGACCACGTACACACTGCACCCCTATGAGGCCGACGGTGCGTCGGACGGGCACTCCTACGGCACCGTCGCCGCCGACGCGCTGGGCGTTCCCCGCGAGCACGTCTTCAAGACGCTGATCGCCGAGGTGGACGGGCGGCTCATCGTGGGGGTCGTCCCCGTCAGCACCACGCTCGACCTCAAGGCGCTGGCCGCGGCGGTCGGCGGCAAGAGGGCCGCCATGGCCGACCCGGCCCTGGCCGAGAAGGCCACCGGCTACGTGCGCGGCGGGATCAGCCCGCTGGGCCAGCGCAAGCGGCTGCGCACCGTGATCGACGCCTCGGTGACCGCCCTGCCCACGGTCTACGTCTCGGCCGGGCGGCGGGGGCTGCAGATGGAACTGAAGCCGCAGGACCTGATCAAGCTCACCGAGGCGGTCACCGCGCCGATCGGCTCCCCCTGACCCGGGCCGCGGGCACGGGCGGGGCCGGCGGGGCGTCGGGAACCCTCCGGGAGAGCCGTACACCGGTTGTTGCCGGTCCATCTACCCAAGAGTAGTTTTGTGACATGGGCAACACTGATTCCCCCTTCCAGTCGGTCCCCGGAATGTTCCTCTCCCGCGTCGCCGAGTCCGGTGACGCCGAGGCCTTCAGCTACCCCCTCCCCGATCCGGGCGGCGCCCGGGAGGAGTGGCAGACCCTCACCTGGTCCCAGACCCGTGACCGCGTGCGCGACCTCGCGCTGGGCCTGCACTCCCTGGGGGTGACCTCCCAGGCCCGGTGCGCGATCGCCTCCAGCACCCGGATCGAGTGGATCCTCGCCGACATGGCCGTGCTGTGCGCGGGCGGCGCCTCCACGACCATCTATCCCTCCTCCACCCCGCCCGACTGCGCCTACATCGTCTCCGACTCCGGCAGCATGGTGGCCTTCGCCGAGAACGACGAGCAGGTCGCCAAGCTGGTCGACCAGCGTGCCCAGATGCCCGGCCTGTCCAGGGTGATCGCCTTCGAGGGCGCCGCGGGCGGTGACGACGGCTGGGTGATGACCCTCGACGAACTGGCGGACGCGGGCGCCGCGCTGCACGCCGAGCAGCCCGACCTGTTCGAGAAGCTGGTGGCGGGCGTGCGGCCCGACCACCTGGCCACGCTGATCTACACCTCCGGCACCACCGGCAGACCCAAGGGCGTGCGCCTGGACCACGCGAACTGGCTCTACGAGGCCCGGGCCATGGAGGAGCTGGACGCCGAGCTGCGCCAGCGGGGCTGGGACCTCATGGGCATCGACGACGTGCAGTACCTGTGGCTGCCGCTGGCGCACGTCTTCGGCAAGGTCATGCAGGTCAGCCAGCTGCGGATCGGGTTCAAGACCGCGGTGGACGGCCGGGTCGACAGGATCGTGCAGAACCTGGCCGTCGTGCGGCCCACCTTCATGGCCGCCGCCCCGCGCATCTTCGAGAAGGTCTACAACCGGGTGGTCGTGCAGGCCAAGGAGGGCGGTGCGGCCAAGTACCGGATCTTCCGGTGGGCCATGGGCGTGGGAGACCGGGTCGCGCGCCTGAAGGAGGAGGGCCGGGAGCCCACCGGCCTGCTGGCCGTCCAGTACAGGATCGCCGACAGGCTCGTGTTCGCCAGGCTGCGGGCGCTCTTCGGCGGGCGGCTGAAGTTCCTCATCTCCGGCAGCGCGCCGCTGTCCCCCGACATCGGGCGGTTCTTCTACGGGGCCGGGATCACCATCCTGGAGGGGTACGGGCTCACCGAGACCAGCGCCGGAACGTTCGTCAACCGGCCCGGCGACATCAGGTTCGGCACGGTCGGGCTGCCCATGCCGGGCACGGAGGTCAAGATCGCCGAGGACGGGGAGGTCCTCATCCGCGGCGGCGGCGTGATGCGCGGCTACCACAACCTGTCCGGCGCCACCGAGGAGGTGCTCACCGAGGACGGCTGGTTCGCCACCGGCGACATCGGTGTCCTGGAGGGCGGGCGCCTGCGCATCACCGACCGCAAGAAGGAGCTGATCAAGACCTCCGGCGGAAAGTACGTGGCGCCGCAGACCATCGAGAGCCGCTTCAAGGCGCTGTGCCCCTACGTGAGCAACCTGGTGGTGCACGGCGACCGGCGCCCCTACTGCGTGGCGCTGGTGGCCCTGGACCCCGAGGCCATCGACGCGTGGGCTGCCGACAACGGCCTGGGCGAGCTGGACTACGCGGGCCTGACCCGCGAGCCGAAGGTCAGGGAGATGGTGCAGGAGGCCGTCGACGAGCTCAACAGGGACCTGCCCCGGCACGAGACCGTCAAGAGGTTCGCGATCCTGCCCAACGACCTGACGGTGGAGGAGGGCGAGATCACGCCCAGTCTCAAGATGCGGCGGCGGGCGGTGGAGAACAAGTACCGGGACCTGCTCGACGGCATGTACGAGGACACCGTCCAGACCCTGTGAGGCGGCGCGGGGTCAGCGGGGAGGGTCCTCCGGCCGCGCCTGCTCCTCGGCGGCGGCCGGCCGGGCGGGCGGTGCCTGGCCGGAGTGCGGGTCGGCCTCCCCCGCGTCCGTGTCCGCCGGGTCCGGTCCGGGCACGCCGGGCTGGTCGCGGCGCACGAGGCTGATCGCGTCGAGCAGCCCGTACTGCAGGACGAACATCAACGGCCAGATCAGCAGGAAGGCGGTCGCGTCGAGCTGGAGCCCGGTCCGGACGGTGGCGCCGGGGTCGGCGGCGGCGACGGCGTCGTGCGCCGGGCCGTCCAGGGCCACTCCGAGGCGCCAGGTGAGCAGCGCGCCTCCCAGCGAGCCCAGGCAGCCCGCGACCAGGCAGACCATACGCAGGTCCTGGAAGCGGCGGCGGGCCAGCGGGAACTGGACCATGTAGGCGGTGTAGCCGGTGGCCAGCCCCGCCAGGCCGGTCATGAGGACGAAGTAGCCCTCCCCCGCGAACACGGCCTCGGTGGTGCCGGTGAAGACCTCGCCCCCGCCCAGGGCGGTGCCCTCCGCCCGGGGCGCGATCTGCCACCACAGGGGACCCAGGAGCGCGCCCAGCAGGAGCAGGGCTCCGAGGACGCACACCCCCGCCGTCAGCTGGCGCCGCACCGCCGACGTGTCCGACCGGTTCTGGTCCGCCATCTCCCCCACTCTCTCCGCCCCGTCCCGGCCTGCGGGAAAACCAGTGGATACGGGGCACGGCCGGAACGGAGAATACCGGCATGAGTGACAAGAACGGTCCCCTGGCCGCCCCCGTGCTCCGGCGTGTCGACCCGCCCATGGCCGCCGACGAGCGCACCATGCTCACCACGTGGCTGGACTGGCACCGCGCCACGGTCCACGCCAAGTGCGCCGGGCTGTCCCCGGACCTGTCCGCGGCGGCGCCGCTGCCGACCTCCCCGCTGATGACGGTGGGCGGTGTGGTGTGCCACCTGCGCTGGGTGGAGGCGTTCTGGTTCGAGGCCGTGATGCTCAACCAACCGGACCGGGCCCCCTACGGTGAGGAGGACCCGGACGCCGAGTGGCGCCTGGGCGCGGAGCTGCCGCTGGGCCGGCTGCTCGACGAGTACGAGGAGCAGTGCGCCCGCTCGCGCGAGATCACCGCCAAGCTGGAACTGGGCTCGGGCGCACGGCGCACCCGCCCCCATCCGACCCTGCGCTGGGTGCTGGTACACATGATCGAGGAGACCGCCCGCCACAACGGCCACCTGGACGTGCTGCGCGAACTCGCCGACGGCACCACCGGCGAATGACCGTCCGGGCACGTCGCGGGTGGCGCGGAGCGCGGTCCGCCGGCGCCCGTGCCGGCCTTCCTGACACACCGGGTGGACGAGATCGGCAAAACCGGTGGATGCGGGAACCCGTGCCCGGGAGAATGCCCGGATGAGTGATGAGAACGCATCCACGCCCGTGCCCGGCCGCGTGGACCCGCCCAAGTCGGCCGACGAGCGCACGATGCTCACCACGTGGCTGGAGTGGCACCGCGCCACGGTCCACGCCAAGTGCGCCGGGCTGTCCGCCGAACACGCCACCGCGACGCCCCTGCCGACGTCGCCGCTGATGAGCGTGGGCGCCATCGTGTCCCATCTGCGGTGGGTGGAGCACGCCTGGTTCGAGATGGTCCTGATGGGGCTGCCCGATCAGGGCTACGCCACTCCGCAGGATCCGGACGCCGAGTGGCGCCGGGGCGGGGAGGTCCCCCTGGACCGGCTGCTCGACGAGTACGAGGACCAGTGCGCCCGCTCGCGCGAGATCACCGCCAAGCTGGAGCTGGACGCCGTGGCGGCGAGCGCGCGACGGAACGAGGAGTCCACCACGCTGCGCTGGGTGCTGGTGCACATGATCGAGGAGACCGCCCGCCACAACGGCCACCTGGACCTTCTGCGCGAACTCGCCGACGGCACCACCGGCGTGTAGCCGCGGCGCGCCCGGCCGCCGGCACGAGTGTGCTCAGGGGGCCGGGCGGAACCGGCTCCTTCGGCCGCGTCACCGACGTGCACGGGATGCGGCACGCCGGGGCGGCGCACACTCCTGACACGCGCCGGCGCCCGCGGACGGGTGCGTCCGCGGGCGCCGGCGGTGCGGTTCAGAGCTCGGCTTCGCCGTCCCCGTCTCCGGAGCCCCCGTCCTCCTCGGCGAGGATCAGGTACAGACCCCGCCTGGTCTCGGCCAGGAGGCGCTTGGCGCGCTCCAGCTGCTCGGCGCTGCCCGCCTGGGCGACCTGCGCCGCGGCGGCGGTGAGCTGGTAGGCCAGCGTGCCGACCTCCTCGTACCGGGAGCGGCTGTCGGCGTAGGCGTCGGCGACCGCCTCCCAGGGCGGGGTGAGGTCGGCGCCGTGCTCCTCCAGGTGGGCGATGCCCTCCTCGGTGAGCTTGTAGGGGCGCCGCCGCCCCTCACCCGTCTGCTGGGCGACCAGGCCCTCGTCCTCCAGCTGCTGGAGCATGGGGTAGACGGAGCCGGGGCTGGGCCGCCACATGCCGCCGCTGCGGTCGCGCCCCTCGCGGATGATCTCGTACCCGCTGCGCGGTTCCTCGGCGAGCAGCAGCAGGATGCCGGTGCGCACGTCGCCCCGCTTGGCACGGTACCCGCTCCCGCGCCGGCCTCCGCCGCGTCCGCCCCGGGGACCGAAGCCCCCGCCGGGGCCGAAGCCGCCGCCGGGGCCGAAGCCGCCGAACTGCTGACCGGGCCCGGGGGGCCCGCCTCCCCACGGCGGGACTCCGGGCGGCATGGGGGGCTCGGGTGGAACCGATCCGAACTCAGCCCACCCACCGCCGCGCCCGCGACCGCGGTACTCGGGGCCGCGGCGCTCGGGGCGGCCGCCTCCGAGGCGCCGGCCCCAGGGGCCGCGCACACGACGCGGGCTGTTCGCGTCCCAGGACCAGGGGCCGGGAAGTGCCATGGCACTCATGGTGTTCTCCTTCTCAACTAGCGATATCAAGAGACTGTCATTCTCTGTTCTGATAGCTCAAAGATATATCGATAAATTTCCGAAGGCAAGCCCCGAGCACGAAGAAGGTCCCCGGACGCCCTTCACGGGGCGCCCGGGGACCAGGAGGACGGGGCAGATCAGTAGTCGACCGCGTAGGCCCCCAGCAGGCTCTTCACCTCACCGTTGAACTCCGGGGAGATCCGCACCGAGTAGCGGTCCACGGCGTAGATCCTGGACCGGACCGGGTTGTCCACCCGGATCCGTACCGGGGTCTCCCCCTTGTGCGTGGACAGCACCTGGCGCAGGTCACCGATCAGCTCGGGGGTCAGCCGCTTCTCGTCCACGGTCAGCAGCACCGGCGGCTCGCCCTCGGTGATGTGCGAGATGTCCAGGATCGACATCTCGGAGGCGAACATCGACCACGTGCCGTCCCGGTCGTTCAACCGGCCCTTGACGGTGACCGCGGTGTCCTCCAGCAGGGCCTCCACGTACAGCGGGTAGGTCTTGGGGAAGAACAGGACCTCCATGCTGGCGTCCAGGTCCTCCACCGTGGCGATCGCCCACTGGTTGCCCGCCTTGTTGGTGCGCTTGTCCACCTTGGAGATCAGCCCGGCGATGCGCACCTCGCCGCGCTCGCGGGCCAGCTCACCGGCCACGATCTGCGCGATGGAGGTGTCGCGCGAGCGCGCCAGCACGCGTTCGGCGCCGGCCAGCGGGTGGCTGGACACGTACAGGCCCAGCATCTCCCGTTCGAAGGAGAGCTTGGTCTTGCGGTCCCACTCCTCGTCGCCCCAGTTGATGTTGAGGCCGATCGGGGCGGAGTCGCCCTCGTCCGCGCCGCCGAACAGGTCGAACTGGCCGTGCGCCTCCTGCTTCTTGGAGCTGATCATGCCCTCGACCGCCGTCTCGTGGTGGCGGTACAGCTCACGGCGCGGCTGGCCGAGGGAGTCGAACGCGCCCGCCTTGATCAGCGACTCGATGACGCGCTTGTTGCAGGCCGCCAGCTCGATCTTGGACAGGAAGTCGGTGAAGGAGGTGTACCTGCCCTTCTCCGTGCGGGTCCTGATGATCGAGTTGACCACGTTGGCGCCGACGTTGCGGACGGCGCCCATGCCGAAGCGGATGTCCTTGCCGACCGGGGTGAAGCGCAGACCCGAGTCGTTGACGTCCGGCGGCAGCACCTTGATGCCCTGGGTGCGGCATTCGGCCAGATAGACCGCCATCTTGTCCTTGTCGTCGCTGACCGAGGTCAGCAGCGCGGCCATGTAGGCGGCGGGGTGGTTGGCCTTGAGGTAGGCGGTCCAGTAGGAGACCAGCGCGTACCCGGCGGCGTGCGACTTGTTGAACGCGTACCCGGCGAAGGGGAGCATGACGTCCCACAGGGCCTGGACCGCCTCCTTGGAGAAGCCGCGCTCCATGGCGCCGGGGAAGAACTTGGCCTCCTCCTCCTCCAGGGCCTCCTTCTTCTTCTTGCCCATCGCGCGGCGCATCAGGTCCGCGCCGCCCAGCGTGTACCCGGCCAGCTGCTGGGCGATGGCCATGATCTGCTCCTGGTAGACGAGCAGGTGGAAGGTCTCCCCCAGGATCGGGTCCAGGGCCTCCTTGAGCTCCGGGTGGATCGGGGTGATCTCCTGGCGCCCGTTCGAGCGGTCCGCGTAGTCGTTGTGCGCGTTGGCGGCCATCGGGCCGGGCCGGTACAGCGACAGCACGGCCGCGATGTCACCGAACTTCTTGGGTTCCATCCGCTTGAGCAGGTTGCGCATGGCGCCGCCGTCCAGCTGGAACACGCCCAGGGTGTCGCCGCGTGAGAGCAGCTGGTAGGTCTTCTTGTCGTCCAGGGGCAGCTTCCCCAGGTCGATGTCGATCCCCTCGGACTCCTTGATGCTCTTGACCGCGTCGTCCATGATCGTCAGGTTGCGCAGGCCCAGGAAGTCCATCTTGAGCAGTCCCATGTCCTCGCACTGAGGGTAGGGAAAGCCGGTGATGATGGCGCCGTCGGTGTCGCGCTTGTGCAGCGGGATGACGTCGAGCAGGGGTTCCTTGGACAGGATGACGCCCGCGGCGTGCACGCCGGTGCCGCGGGTCAGGCCCTCGATACCCCGTGCGGTCTCCATGACCTTGTTGACCTGCGGGTCGTTCTCGACGAGGTTGCGCAGCTCCGTGGTCTCGCTGTAGCGCTCGTGCTCGGGGTTGGACACCGCCTCCAGCGGGATCTCCTTGCCGCCCACGGCGGCGGGGAAGGCCTTGGTGATCTGGTCCCCCACCGAGTAGGGCATGCCGAGGATACGGGTGGAGTCCTTGACGGCGGCCTTGGCCTTGATGGTGCCGAAGGTGAGGATCTGCGCGACGCGCTCGTCGCCGTACAGGCGGGTGACGTACTCGATCATCTCCCCGCGCCGACGCTCGTCGAAGTCCAGGTCGACATCGGGCATGGTCACGCGCTCGGGGTTGAGGAAGCGCTCGAACAGCAGGCCGTGCTCCAGCGGGTCCAGGTCGGTGATGCCCAGGACGTAGGCGACCATCGATCCGGCGGCCGAGCCGCGGCCCGGCCCGAGCGCGATCCCGTTCTTGCGCGCGTACTGGCAGATGTCGGCGACCACGAGGAAGTAGGCGGGAAAACCCATCTCGTTGATGATGCCCAGCTCGAACTCGACCCGCCTGCGGACCTCGTCGCCCGCCCCGTCCGGGTAGCGCGTGGGGAGCAGCCGCTCGATCTCCTTGGCCAGCCAGGAGGACTGGGTCTCCCCCTCGGGCACGGGGAAGACCGGCATCAGGTCGCGGTGCGCGAACACCGAGTCGTAGGCCCCCGGGTCGATGCGCTCGGCGATGAGCAGGGTGTTCTTGCAGCCCTGCTGCCACTCGTCGAAGTTGAGGAGACCGCGCATCTCGTCCGCGCTCTTGAGGTAGTAGCCCGAGCCGTTGAACCGGAAGCGGGTGGGGTCGTCCAGGTTCTTGCCCACGCCCACCGCCAGCAGGGCGTCGTGCGCGGAGGCCTGGGACTCGTAGACGTAGTGGGAGTCGTTGGTGACCAGCGGCGGGATGTTCAGCTCGCGGCCGACCCTGAGCAGGCCGTCGCGGACCTCCTTCTCGATGGGCACGCCGTGGTCCATCAGCTCCAGGAAGACGTTGTCCCTGCCGAAGATGTCCTGGAGCCTGCCCGCGTACTCGATGGCCTCCTTCTCCTGCCCCAGCCGCAGCCGCGTCTGCACGCCGCCCGAGGGGCAGCCGGTGCTGACGATGACGCCCTCGCTGTGCTCGGCCATCAGGTCCAGGTCCATGCGGGGCTTCATGTAGTAGCCCTCCATGGACGCCAGGGACGACATCCTGAAGAGGTTGCGCAGCCCGGTCTCGTTCTCCGCCAGCATCGTCATGTGCAGGTAGCGCCCGCCGCCGGAGATGTCCTTGCCGCCCTCGGCCGACGCGTCGTCGGATCCGCTGGCCCGCCCCCAGAAGACCCGCTTCTTGTGGAAGCGCGACTCGGGTGCGACGTAGGCCTCGATGCCGATGATCGGCTTGACCCCCGAGCCCTTGGACTGCTGGTAGAACTCGTACGCCCCGAACATGTTGCCGTGGTCGGTCATGGCGACCGCGGGCATGCCCAGCCTCGACGCCTCCTTGAACAGGGGCTTCAGCTTCGCGGCCCCGTCGAGCATCGAGTACTCGGTGTGGACGTGCAGATGGGCGAAGGAGTCGGCCATGGCTAGGGTGCCCCCATGAGGGTCGGTGGACGGGTGGTAACTCCTGAGCCTACGACTTTCCCGGCCGTTCCGCTGACGCCTGTGGACGGCCGTCCGGCACCGCGTGGCCGGGCACGGACGGCCACCGGAGCGTTAGCAGCACCGAGTCCTCCTCCGCGACCCAGGAGTGGTCGAGGCCACGCCCCCACACGACGTGGTCGCCCCGCTGTTCCAGGACGACCTCGCGGCCTTCCCCGGGGCGGGCCCGGACCGCGAAGGCGGGACCGGCCCGGCCCCGAAGGCGGACCGGGTCAGTCGGTGCCCAGCCACAGGTCGGGGCCGAACACCTCGTAGCGGACGAGGCGGGCGGGCACGCCGGCCCCGAGCAGCTGGGCGCGCACGTCGCGCATGAACGGCAGCGGCCCGCACAGGTAGGCCTCGGCGCCCCGGGGGATCTCCACCCCGCTCAGGTCCATCCGCCCCCGGCCGTCGTCGCCGCCGGTCTCGTACCAGAACCGTGAGGTCGCGTTGGGGAGCGCGTCGACCAGGGCGCGGATCTCGTCCCGGTGGGCGTGGTCGCGCGGGCTGCGGTCGGCGTGCAGCACGAGGACGCGGCGCCCGCTGCGCCGTCCGGCGAGCCGGCCGAGCATGGCGACCATCGGTGTGCAGCCGATCCCGGCCGAGGCCATCACGAGGGGGTGGTCGCCGTCGGACAGGGTCACGTCGCCCGCCGGGACGGACACCATGACGGTGTCTCCGGGGACGGCGGTGTCGTGCAGCAGGGTGGAGACCTCGCCCGCGGGGTTCGCCCCGGCGCGCAGGCGCTTGACGGTGATGCGGCGGCGCCTGCCCTCGCCGCCGGTCAGGGAGTACTGGCGGGCCTGGCGGACGCCGTCGGGCATGCGGACGCGGACGCTGACGTACTGGCCGGGCCGGAAGGCGGGGACGGGGTCCCCGTCCTCGGGTTCGAGGGTCAGGCAGACGGTGTCGGGGGTCTGCTCGCGGCGCTCGGCGACCCGCCAGGGGCGCCAGACCTCCTGGCCCGTGCGCCCGTGGCCGGCGTACAGGCGCGCCTCCGCCGCGATGAGGGCTCCCGCCATGAGCCAGTACACCTCGTCCCAGGCCCCGACGACCTCGGGGGTGGCCGCGTCGCCGAGGGTGTGGGCGATGGCGGCGAAGAGGTACTTGTGCACGACCACGTACTGGTCCTCGGTGACCCCGAGGGAGACGTGCTTGTGGGCGATACGGGAGAGGAGGGCGTCGGGGCGCTCGTCCGGGCGTTCGAGGAGCATCGTGGCGAAGGCGGCGATCGATCCGGCCAGGGCCGCGCGCTGCTCGCCGGAGGCCTGGTTGCCCCGGTTGAACATGCCGTCGAGGAGTTCGGGCCGGTCGCCGAGCATCGTCTCGTAGAACCGGGCGGTGACGGTGTCCAGGGCCTCGGCCACGACGGGGAGGGTGGACCGTACCGCGGCGGCGGACTCGGTGGAGAGCATGGGGGCTCCTTGGTGGGGAAACCTGTCCCGGGACAGATAATTGGCATCTGGGATGCATATTAAAACCACCGCGGGGAGGCCCCCACCGGGGGTGCCGTTGCGCGCCGGACGCACCTTCCACGAGGGGTCGCCCCGAGGAGGACGTCAGTCGGAGCGCAACAGGGTGAGGGCGCCACGGGCGGGCGGCGCCACCAGGGACTCCACGGTGACGCCGTCGAGTGAGGCGTAGAACGCCTCGCGCGCCTCGCCCAGGGCTCCCCGCAGCCGGCAGGCGGCGCGCAGCGGGCAGGGCGGATCGTCCTCGCACCCGGCGAGGTCCCCTCCGCCCTCCAGCTCGCGCACGATCGACCCGACCGACGCCCGCCTCCCGGCCTCCGTCAGGCGCAGGCCGCCGTTGCGGCCGCGCCGGGCCTCCACCAGCCCCATGTCGGACAGCCGGGCCACGGCCTTGGCCATGTGCGTGTACGGCACGGAGAGCATCCCGGCGGCGGTCCTGGTCGTGAGGAGCTCGCCGTCCTCCGCGACCGCGAGCCGCATGACCAGCCGCAGTGAGACATCGGTGAAAGCGGTCAGACGCATGGACACAAGGTAGGCGACCGGCTCCGGTGGCCGGTTCCGCCGGTCGGGCCGGTCTCCGCCCGGGCCTTTGCCCACCGGCCCCCACCGGGCGCCCGCGGACGTCACCGCGGGGAGTCGGCCCCCGTCCCCCCGGAGCTCCCCGAGCCCGCCGGGCCGCGTTCCCCGGGCTCGTCCGCGGCCCGGTGGCCGCCGGCCTCACGCGGCATCCAGACGAGGACCACGACCAGCCCGACCAGGCCGAAGCACAGGGACACGGTCGCCGCCGTGTGCAGCCCGGACAGGAACGCCTCCTTGGCGGGGGCCACCAGGACCCGGCCCTCCTCCCCCATGCGGCGGGCGAGGGCCATGGTCGCCTCGATCGACTCGCCCGCCGAGCGCAGCTCCCCCGGGTCCGCCGCGCCCTCCCCCTCGGCCGCCCTCTCCAGGACGGGGGTGATCCCGGCCCGGTACCGGAAGGAGATGACCGCGCCCAGGACCGCGACGCCCATCGCCGTGCCCACCTGGCGGACGGTGTTCTGCACCGCGGAGGCGGCGCCGGCCCTGCCCGGCGGCACCGAGGACATGATCGCGTTGGTCGCGGGGGTCAGGACCACCGCCATCGCACCCGCCTGGAGGAAGAAGAACCCGATGATGAGCGGCAGCGGCGTGTCCACCTCCAACCGGGTGAAGAACAGGAAGCACGAGCACACGCCCAGCACGCCGACGGCGGCGACCACGCGCGGCCCCGCCCACCGCACGAGCGTCGGGCTCAGCGGCGCCATGATCATCTGCCCCAGGGCGGCGGGCAGCACCAGCAGCCCCGCCACGAACGGCGAGAACTCCCGGACGCTCTGCCAGTAGAAGCTCAGGAAGAAGATGATCCCGGCCATGCTGAAGAACAGCACCATGACGATGGCGATGGAGACGCTGAACCTCGGGTCGCGGAAGAAGCGCACGTCCAGGGAGGGGGACGGGGTGCGCGACTCGTGCACCAGGAAGAGCGCGAGCACGGCCACACCGCCGATCAGGGCGCCGAACACGTCCCAGTCCGCCAGGGAGGCCCTCTCGCCCGCGGTGATGATGCCGTAGATGAGCAGCACCAGGCCCGGGACGGACAGCAGCACGCCCAGCACGTCCGGCCTTCCGGGGTCCTCGTCCCGCGAGTCCGGGATCAGGACGAGCATCAGGGCCAGGCCCAGCACCACGAAGGGCACGTTGATGAGGAAGATCGAGCCCCACCAGAAGTTCTCCAGCAGCAGGCCGCCCGCCCACGGGCCGATGGCCATCGCCATCCCGACCGAGCCCGCCCAGATCCCGATGGCGCGTGCGCGCTCCTCGGCGGGGAACACGTTCGTGATGATCGACAGGGTCTGCGGCATCACCATCGAGGCGCCGAACCCCATCACCGCGCGGGCCAGGACGAGCTGTTCGGGGCTCTGGGAGTAGGCCGACAGCGCCGAGGCCGCGCCGAACACCGCCAGCCCCAGCATGAGCAGGCGGCGACGGCCCCACCGGTCGCCGAGCACGCCGAAGGTGAACAGCAGCCCGGCGAAGACCAGCGTGTAGGAGTTGATCGCCCAGGCCAGTTGCGACTGGCTGGCGCCCAGGCCCTGTACGGGGTCGGACAGCACCCGCAGCGCCACGTTGAGGATCGTGTTGTCGGCGACGATCACCAGCAGGCAGATGACCAGTACCGCGAGCCCGCCCCACCTGCGCCGATAAGCCGTCTGCGCGTCCACGAACCACCTCCGTCGCCGGGGCACACGATCGGGGCGCGACCGCGCCCACGAACGGCGCCGCCGGTGGGCCCCGGCGGCGCGGGCGGTGCGTTGGCCTCCCCCTTGCGGCCCTTGTGTTCCCAGGGCTACATGGAAACATCCGAAGGCGCAATCCGGTTGTATCCCCATGTATCCCGAAGGAAGTGGTACGTGCGGGGGCATGCGATGATGTTCGCGTGCGACGGCCGGTCCCCCGCCACCCGGCGCAGGGCCCCGTCCCCGCACACGTCCGGTCCCCTCGGACCGCCCGCGGCCCCTGGCCGCCCAGCGCGCGAGCGCGACACCATCATTCGTCCACACGTCCGGAGACACCCCCGAGGTGCTTCGAGACAACGGAGGAACGTACATCATGAACACCCCAGGCAAGACCCCCGAGCCGAACGGCAACGCCCTGTACGGCGGGGTCACCAACCGGCGTGTCACCGTCCGCGACCTGGCCGCCGCCAAGGAGCGCGGCGAGCGCTGGCCGATGCTGACCGCCTACGACGCGCTCACCGCCCGGGTCTTCGACGAGGCCGGCATCCCGGTCCTGCTGGTCGGCGACTCGGCGGCCAACGTCGTCTACGGCTACGACACCACCCTTCCGGTCACGGTGGACGAACTGGTTCCGCTGACCGCGGCCGTGTCCCGCTCCACCCGGCGGGCGCTGGTCGTGGCCGACCTGCCGTTCGGCTCCTACCAGGCCTCGCCCCAGCAGGCGCTGGAGTCGGCCTCCCGCTTCATGAAGGAGGGCCGGGCCCAGGCGGTGAAGCTGGAGGGCGGCCACGCGGTGGCCCCGCAGGTGGAGCTGCTGGTGTCGGCGGGCGTGCCGGTGATGGCGCACCTGGGCCTGACCCCGCAGTCGGTGAACACCCTGGGCGGCTACCGGGTGCAGGGGCGCGGCGAGGCCGCGGCCGGGCTGCTCAAGGACGCCAAGGAGATGGAGCGAGCGGGCGCCTTCGCGGTGGTGCTGGAGTGCGTGCCCGCCGAGTTGGCCGCACAGGTGACCGAGCAGCTGTCCATCCCCACCGTGGGCATCGGCGCCGGCCCGTCCACGGACGCCCAGGTGCTGGTGTGGCAGGACATGGCGGGGCTGAGCCCACGCGTGGCCAAGTTCGTCAAGACCTACGCCAACCTGAACGAGACGCTGCGCGAGGCGGCCTCGGCCTACGCCGACGAGGTCGTCGGCGGGACGTTCCCGCAGGAGCGCCACTCCTACACCGGCTGACGGCCGGGCCGGCCCTCGGCTGAGGGCGAGGAGCGCGCGGACCGCCGGCCGGGGCCTGCCCCGGTCGGCGGTCCTTTTCCGTACCGGGCGCGCTCCCGTGTGACCGGGGCAACGGGCCGAACCGTACTCGGGAGTAGAGTCGCACCGTATTCCAGCGCCTAAGGGGCCGGGGGTCCGGCCCTCCCGGGAGGACAGATGCGCATCTCGATGCCGCTCCAGTACGCGGGTGAGCCCAAGGCCGCCGTCGACCAGGTGGTCGAACTGGAAAAAGCCGGACTCGACACCGTGTGGGTCGCCGAGGCCTACGGGTTCGACAGCCCCACCCTGATGGGTTACATCGCCGCGCGTACCGAGACCGTGGCGATCGGTTCGGCCATCCTGCCGCTGTACAGCCGCACCCCCTCCCTCATCGCGATGACCGCCGCCGGACTGGACGACCTGTCCGGCGGGCGCGCCATCCTCGGTCTGGGGGCCAGCGGCCCGCAGGTCATCGAGGGCTTCCACGGTGTGCCCTACGTCAAACCGCTCGCGCGCACCCGCGAGACCATCGAGATCTGCCGCAAGATCTGGGCGCGCGAGGACCGGCTCACCCACGACGGCACCGTGTTCCAGCTGCCCCTGCCTCCGGAACAGGGCACGGGCCTGGGCAAGCCGCTCAAGATCATCAACCACCCCGTGCGCCCCGACATCCCGGTCTACGTGGCGTCGCTGGGCGTCAGGAACGTGGCCATGACAGCGGAGATCGCCAACGGCTGGCTGCCGCACCTGTTCATCCCGGAGAAGGCCGACACGGTGTGGGGCGAGGCACTGGCCGAGGGCAGGGCCGAGCGGGACCCCTCCCTGGGCGAGCTGGAGATCTCGGCGGGCGGGCTGCTCGCCATCGGCGAGGGCGAGGACACCAAGAGGCTGCTCGACTTCGTGCGGCCGATGATCGCCCTGTACGTCGGCGGTATGGGCGCCAAGGGCAAGAACTTCTACAACACGGTCGCCCGCCGCTACGGCTACGAGGAGGCGGCGGAGAAGATCCAGGACCTGTACCTGGACGGGAAGAAGGACGAGGCCGCGGCGGCCGTGCCCGAGGAGTTCGTGGAGCTGACCAACATGGTCGGCCCGGAGTCCTACGTGCGCGAGCGGGTGGAGGCCTTCCGCGCCGCGGGGGTCACCCAGCTCAACGTGATCCCCATGGGCGAGGACCCGGCCGCGCTGATCGGGAAGGTGAAGGACTGGGTGTCCTGAGCCCCCTGCCGCAGGGGTCGGCGGCTCCGCGCCCCCGCGCGGGGCCGCCTCGGAACACCGGGCCCCCGACGCAGAACGCAGAGTGACCGATCACCACAGGAACACACACAAAGACTCGCGTTCACAACCCCTGTTCGCGCGCCCCTCGGACCGCGCGTTCGGAAAGTGGAACGGAGAACCACGTCCGAACACCCCAGGACACTCCGACCTTCTTCGGGGACAAAGTGTGTTTCCCACACGGACACCTTCCGAAGACGGACACCCTGGGTGACATTCCGGGACTTCCCGATCCCACCCGAACGCCTGTACGTGACGCACGTCACCGGAGAAATCCTCCGGCCCGCCCGGGCCGGACGGCCCCTTTCGCCCGGAACGGTCCCGGACACGGCTCCACGGGGCATGGAACCGCAGGTCGGAGCACCCCCTCCCACGCGTCCGCCTCCCATCGCGTTAAACAACCGATCACCGGGCCAATAACGTCGGAAACCTTCCCCCGTTGAGCCCGGGCAGTCAGAAAAATTCTTTCCGCGGCGAAGCCCCACCGCATGACGGATTATATACGGACAGTCACCAAACAAGACCTAAGAGTTCCGTTAATCTGCGTTAAGTCACGTCTCACCCCCAGACGAGCACGGAGAACGCATGACCTCACCGCACGGACGGCCCCGGGCCGTCGCCCTGGCCGTCGCGATCGCCACCGCCGCGGTGGCGACGACGGCCGCCGCCTCCGCTCCCTCCGACGACGGGCGGCACTGCATCAGCGACGTCGGCACCGGGCAGGAGCAGTGCTTCGCCACCTTCGACGAGGCGATCACGGCCGCCGAGGAGCGGACCGGCCGGACCCTGGAGGAGCAGGAGCGGGCCCTGGACCGCAACCGCGTCTCCCTGCTGGCGGCCGGGTCCGACGTCATCATCGGCACGTACTTCGAGCACGAGAACTACGGCGGCGCCTCCTTCACCCTCTACGGCGACAACACGTGCCAGGGCGGCGACGACACCGAGTTCTGGTTCACCTTCCCGGCCGACTGGCAGAACATGATCAGCTCGGCACAGCCGTGGGCCAGGTGCGCCCTGTGGCTGCACTCGGGACCGGACGGCACCGGTGACCGCGACGGCCCCTACCGCGAGAACACCAACTACGTCGGCGACTACATGAACGACCGCACCGTCTCCACCACCCTGGGCTGAACGCCCCGCTTTTCCCCTGCCCCCGCTCGAAGGGAAAACCGACATGAAACGCACGTACGCCGTGCTGTGCGCCGCCGCCGTCGCCGTGGCGGGCACGATCGCGGTGTCCCCGACCGCCGCGTACGCCGACCACGAGGGCAACCCCACGGTCCGTGAGCTGCTGGAGCTGTGCGGCGTGGCGACCGACCTCTGCGAGTTCCACCCCGGCGGAGAGCGCGAACTGTTCTCCGCCGGCGGCCGCGTCGTCGGCTCCGAGGTCTTCAACTGCACCTCCGGCCGCCAGGACATGGCCGTGACCTGGTCCGACACCACGTCCCAGAGCAACAGCGTCGGCCTGGCCCTGACCACCGAGGCCGGATTCGGCGAGGTCTTCTCCGTGTCCTACGAGCAGTCCTACGAGCACACCTGGACGACGTCGCACACCGAGAGCCAGACCACCTTCGTCAACACCGGCCCCGGCGAGGTGGGCTGGGTCGAGCGCCGGCCCCGGATGCAGCGTGTCCACGGCACCTACGAGCTGCACTTCCCCGACCGCAGGTGGGGCCACTACATCTGGTACGCCCCCTTCACGGTCGAGGGACCCGTCCCCGACTCCCCGGAGGACGTCGTCACGCAGAACGTGCGCCCGATGACCGACGCCGAGAGGGCCGCGTGCCCGTGACCCCCGACCCCGCGAAAGGCAGAGCGATGAGAACCCTCGCAGTGGGCGCCGCGGCGGGCCTGGCGGCGGCCCTGGCGCTGTCCCCCGCACCGGCCTCGGCCGACCACGAAGGCACTCCGACCGTCAGGGAACTGCTGGAGAGGTGCGGTGAGAGCACCGACCTGTGCGAGTTCCACCCCTCGGGTGCGCCGGAGTACTTCCAGAACACCTCCGAGCCGGTCGGCTCCCCCGTCTACAACTGCACCGACCACGAACAGCTGTCCATGGTGGAGTGGTCCAAGACCACGGGCGAGTCCAACAGCGTGAACCTGTCGATGACGGCGACGTTCGGCGTGGTCTTCAAGCAGAGCTTCACCCTCTCCTACGGCCACGAGTGGAGCTCGTCCCACACCCAGAGCCAGCGGACGCAGGTCACCGCCCAGCCGGGCGAGGTGGCCCGCGTGTACTACGGGCCCAGGATGCAGCGCGTCCACGGCACCTACGAGCTGCACTTCCCCGACCGGGAGTGGGGCCACTACATCTGGTACGCCCCCTTCACCGCGGAGGGGCCCGCCGACGACCAGGGCAGCACCATCACCCAGTCCACGCGGCAGATGACGGACGAGGAGCGCTCGGTCTACTGCGGCTGACCGCGGCCTCCCGCCCGTGCGGCGCCGGTCCCCACGAGGGGCCGGCGCCGCACGTGTCGACGGTGGGAGGGCCCGCCGGCTACAGGCCGGTGATCCGGATGCCCGCGTGGGTCTTGTAGCGGCGGTTGACCGCGATGAGGTTGGCGGTCAGGGCCTCGACCTGGTGGGCGTTGCGCAGGCGCCCGCCGAAGACGCCGCGTACGCCGGGGATCCGGTCGGCCAGGGCGCGCACCACGTCGGTGGCCGCGCGGTCCTCGCCCAGCACCAGGACGTCCAGGTCCACCTCCTCGACCTCGGGGTCCAGCAGGACCACCGCGGACACGTGGTGGAAGGCGGCCGTGACGCGGCTGTCCGGCAGTACCTCGGCGGCCTGCTGTGCGGCGCTGCCCTCGGCGACGTCGAGTGCGAAGGGGCCCCGCTTGTCGAACCCGAGCGGGTTCACGCAGTCCACGACGATCTTGCCCGCCAGCGGTTCGGCCAGGCCCTCCAGCAGTTCCCTGTGCCCCTCCCAGGGCACGGCGACGATGACGACGTCGCCCGCGGCGGCGGCCCCGGCGTTGTCCAGGCCGCGCACGTCGATCGGGACGGACTCGCCCTCCACCAGGTCCCTGGCGGCCTTCTCCGCGCGCTCGGCGCTGCGCGAGCCCAGGTGGACGGTGTGTCCGGCCAGGGCGAGCCGTCGGGCCAGGCCGCGCCCCTGGTCGCCGGTCCCGCCCAGGACGGAGACGGTCATCGCGGCGACGTCGGCGCCCTCGGGTGTGCTCTGTTCAGTCATACGCCGATCCTGTCAGAGGCCCCGGAGCGGAGGCGGACCCGGTACGGCCCGGACCCCGCGACCCGGTGCCCGGGCCGCGGGGAGCGCAGGTCACAGCTCCTGCTCCTCGTCGGAGACGTCCCACGCCTCGTTGCGCTCGGCGGCGATGGCCAGCGCGCTGGCGGCCGTGGCCTCGTCCGGGTAGGGGCCCATGCGCACCTTGTTGGGGCAGCCCGGACCGTGCTCCACCCGGTTGTGCTTGAGGCAGTACCACCACTTGCCGTCCTGTGACATGTCCTCGCTCACACTCACTCCCTTCCTTCCGGGCCGCGCCCGGAGCGGGAACGTGTTCTCCCGCCGTGCGACCTACCCAGGCCGGGTCCTTCCTCACACTCCCCCGGGAGGGCTCCGCCCAGGACCGGCGGGCCCGCCCACGAACTACAATCAGTGTTCATGACTACTCCGCTGGTTCCTGGGCGAATCTCGCCACAACGTTCGGTTCCCTCCCACATCGTCCGCCCGGAGTACGTCGGACGGAAGCATCCCGTGGAAGGCGTCCTCGGCGACGTACAGACCCCCGAGACCATCGAGCGGATGCGGGTGGCCGGACGGATCGCGGCGCAGGCCCTGCAGGAGGTCGGCAAGCACGTCGAGCCCGGGGTGACCACGGACGAGCTCGACCGGGTCGGCCACGAGTTCCTGCTGGACCACGGCGCCTACCCCAGCCCGCTGGGCTACAAGGGCTACCCGAAGTCGCTGTGCTCCTCGCTCAACGAGGTGATCTGCCACGGCATCCCGGACGACACGGTGATCTCCGACGGCGACATCGTCAATATCGACATCACCGCCTACAAGGACGGCGTGCACGGCGACACCAACGCCACCTTCATGGCCGGGAACGTCACCGAGGAGCACCGCCTCCTGGTCGAGCGGACCCACGAGGCGACCATGCGCGCGATCAAGGCGTGCCGTCCGGGCCGTCAGATCAACGTGATCGGCCGGGTCATCGAGTCCTACGCCAAGCGCTTCGGCTACGGCGTGGTCCGCGACTTCACCGGCCACGGTGTGGGCCCGGAGTTCCACTCGGGGCTGGTGGTGCCGCACTACGACGACCCTCGCGCGGACACCGTCATGGAGCCCGGCATGACCTTCACGATCGAGCCGATGATCACGCTCGGCGCCGTGGAGTACGACATGTGGGACGACGGCTGGACCGCCGTGACGGCCGACCGCAGGTGGACCGCCCAGTTCGAGCACACCCTGGTCATCACCGAGTCCGGTGCGGAGATCCTCACCCTGCCCTAGGGAGCACCCCGGGGGTGGTCCTCCCCGCCGGTCGGACCGGAGACGGAAAAAGGCCGCGCGAGGCCGTGGATGCACGGCGGGTCGGAGCGTAGGGTCTTGCGGGTGAAGATCCTCATCTCCGCCGACATGGAGGGCGCCACGGGCGTCACCTGGCCCGCCGACGTCGAGCCCGGCACGGAGCAGTGGCAGCGCTGCCGGGCCATGTTCACCAGCGACGTCAACGCCGCCGTCGAGGGACTGTTCGAGGGCGGCGCCACCGAGGTCCTGGTCAACGAGGCGCACGCGACCATGCGCAACCTCCTGCTGGAGGAGCTGAACGGTGACGCCACCATGATCACCGGGCGGCACAAGGAGCTGTCCATGGTCGAGGGCGTCCAGTCCGGCGACTGCGACGGCGTGGTGTTCCTCGGCTACCACTGCGGCGCCGGGGACGAGGGCGTCCTCGCCCACACCTACCTGCCCAACGCGGTGACCGGCGTGTGGCTGGACGGCGAGCCCGCCGGCGAGGGCCGCCTCAACGCCGCCGTGGTCGCCGAGTATGGCGCCCCCGTCATCCTGGTGACCGGGGACGACCGCGCCTGCGAGGACGCCGCCGCCTACGCCCCGTTCGCGCGGACGGTCGCGGTCAAGGACCACGTCAGCCGGTACGCGGCCCGCTGCCGCCCCCCGATCAGGACCGCGCGGGACATCCGGGCCGGGGCCCGTGCCGCCATGATGCTGGCCGGGCGCCTGGATCCCGTCGAGCCGGCTCCCAGGGCCGTGGAGGTCGAGGTCGACTCCGCCCAGCTCGCCCAGGCCGCCGCCATCGTCCCCGGCGTCACGCGTGTCGGGGTGCGGCGGGTCCGCTACACCTCCCCGGACGCCTACGAGATGATCCGCTGCTTCAAGGCGGTCACCACGCTCATCTCCAACGCCATGGAGGCGGACTACGGCTGACGTCCCTCCGGGAGAGGGCGGGGTCGCGGTGGCGGCGGCCCCGCCGCCACCGGAATGCCCGGGCGCCCCCGTTCGGAACTGGTAGAACTGTGCCGGGGAGCACCGCATCATCACGAGTCACCACGTTCCCCTCCTTTCACCGAAACCCTGCAGTCGAGAGCGAGGCCGCGCACGTGGGCCACACCGCCACCTCCTTTCCCGGGCGAACCGACGGCCTCGCGGCAGCCGGGGAGGACGCCGTCCAGCTGACCCGCGGCCTCATCCGCCGCGACTCCACCAACCATGGGGGCGGCCGGGGCGACGAGCGCGCCGCGGCCGAGTACGCCGCCGAGGCGCTCGGCGACGCCGGACTGGCTCCCCGGATCCTGGAGTCGGCTCCCCGCCGCGCGAACGTGGTCGCGCGCGTCCCCGGCACCGACCCCACCGCGCCCGCGCTGCTGGTGCACGGCCACCTGGACGTGGTGCCCGCGGACGCCGCCGACTGGACGGTGCCGCCCTTCGCCGGGGAGATCGCCGACTGCCCCGTCACCGGCGCGCCCGCCCTGTGGGGGCGCGGGGCCGTGGACATGAAGAACTCCGTCGCCATGGTCACCGCCGTCGTGCGCCACTGGGCGCGGCACGGACTGCGGCCCCGGCGCGACATCGTGCTGGCCTTCGTCGCCGACGAGGAGGACAGCGCCGCCTACGGTGCCGACTACCTGGTCCGTGAGCACCCCGACCTGTTCGAGGGCTGCGCCACCGCGATCGGCGAGGGCGGCGGGGAGACCATCCACGCCCGTACCGCCTCCGGGGAGCCGGTACGCCTGTACCCCGTGGGCGCGGCCGAGCGCGGCAGCGCCTGGCTGACCCTGCGCGCCCGGGGCACCGCCGGGCACGGTTCCCGGCCTCCGGCCGACAACGCGGTCGGCGCCCTGGCCGGGGCCGTCGCCCGGATCGACCGCCACGAGTGGCCGCTGCACCTGACCCCCGTCACGCGGGCGTCGATCGACGCGATCGCCGCCGCCCTGGAGATCGAGCGCGTGCCCGGCGACACGGGCACCGCGGAGACGGTGGCCTCCCTGGTGGAGAGGCTGGGGACGGCCGCGCCGCTGATCGGTCCGACCACCCGCAACAGCGCGACGCCCACCATGCTCTCGGCCGGGTACAAGGTGAACGTGGTGCCCGGTGAGGCCACCGCGGGCGTGGACGGCCGGGTGCTGCCCGGGGGCGAGGAGCAGTTCGCCACCACCATGGACGAGCTCACCGGTGACCGTGTGACCTGGGAGTACGCGCACGGTTCGCCGCCGGTGGCCGCGCCGGTGGACTCCCCCGCCTTCGCGGCGCTGCGTGAGGCCCTGCTGTTCCACGATCCCGGTGCCCACGTGGTGCCGGTGTGCCTGGCAGGGGGGACGGACGCCAAGGTGTTCGCCCGGCTCGGCATCGAGTGCTACGGCTTCTCCCCCCTGGCGCAGCCCGAGGGCCTGGACTACACGGGCCTGCTGCACGGCGTGGACGAGCGGGTACCGCTGGAGGGCCTGCGATTCGGCGTGCGCGTCCTGGACACGTTCCTGCGCGCCTGAGCGCCCGGGTCCCCGGTCACCTGGGAAACTGGGGCCCGTTGGCCGGGCCGCGGAGGCGGGATCCGTGTCGGCGCACGCGGATGATCTTGGAGGGCGCAGCGTGGGAGAGGCGATGACCGAGGTGGCGGAGGCGGTGGCCCGGACCCCGGACCCCCGGGGTGTGCGGGAGCTGGTCCGGCCGCCTCGGCTGCGGGAGGGCGACCGGGTGCGGCTGGTCGCCCCGTGCAGCCCGGTCCCGGCGGAGCGGCTGGAGGCGGCGGCGGAGGCGCTGCGCGGCTGGGGGCTGGAGGTGGAGCCGGCCCCGCACGTGCGCGAGCGGCATCCGCGGCTGCCCTACCTGGCCGGGTCGGACGCAGCACGGGCCGCCGACCTGCAGGAGGCCTGGTGCGACCCGGACGTGGACGCGGTGTTCTGCGTGCGCGGCGGCGACGGGGCCCACCGGACACTGGACCTGCTGGACTTCGACGCGATGCGCGGAGCCGGGCCCAAGGCGCTGGTCGGCTTCAGCGACGTCACGGCGCTGCACGAGGCGTTCGCCGTGGAGCTCGGGGTGGCCACGGTGCACGGGCCGGTGGTCGGCACCCGCTACTTCGTGGGCGACCCGGCGGCCCAGGAGGAGCTGCGCACCACGCTGTTCCACCCCGAGCAGCGGATCCTGCTGACCTCGCCGGGCGCGCACGCGCTGGTGCCGGGGCGGGCCGAGGGCGTGACCTTCGGCGGAAACCTGAGCCTGCTCAACGACGGCCTGGCCACACCGCACAGCCGCCTGTCGGCGTCGGGGGGCATCCTGCTGCTGGAGGACATCGGCGAGGACGTGGCACGGCTCGACCGGATGCTCACCCACCTGCTGCGCACGGGGTGGATGGAGGGGGTGGCCGGCGTGGCCCTGGGCACGTGGACCGACTGCCCGCCCGACCCGGGGGTGGTCGCCGAACTGATGCGCGACCGCCTGGGGCCTCTGGGGGTGCCGGTGCTGTGGGGCCTGGAGTTCGGGCACTGCGCGGCCCAGCTCACCATGCCGCTGGGTGTCCCGGCGCTGCTCGACGCCGACGACGGCAGCCTGGAGCTGGCCGTTCCGGGCCTGGCCTGAGGACCGCCCGCCTCCGACCCCACGTCCGCTCCGTCATGGAGCACTGCTCGGTGGTGGGGCTGGAGGTGTACGGCGAGCCCGACCGGCGGGTGCGCGAGGGCCTGGAGGGGGCCGGCTCCGAGGCCCCCGTGACGCGCCGCCCGCCCATGGCGGGCTTGTCCCGCCCGCCCTCCGCCTGAGCCGGTCAGGGGACGGTGAGCACGACCGGCCCCTCCTCGGTGACGGCCACGGTGTGCTCGCAGTGCGCGGCCCGGCTGCCGTCGGCGGTGCACACGGTCCAGCCGTCGTCGGCGTGCGCGTAGTCGTCGGTGCCGCCCCGGACCAGCATCGGCTCGATGGCCACGACCAGGCCGGGGCGCAGCCGCAGCCCCCGCCCGGGGAGTCCGTCGTTGGGCACGTCGGGGTCCTCGTGCATGGCGCGGCCGATACCGTGCCCGCCGTGGTCGGCGGTCAGCCCGTACCCCGCCCGGCGGGCCCCGGACCCGATGGCGTGGGCCACGTCGCCCATCCGGGCACCGGGGCGCGCGGCGGCGATCCCCCGGGCCAGGGCGGCCTCGGTGTCGGCGACCAGGGCCAGGTCGGCGGGGTCGGCCGTGCCGACGACGAAGCTGACGGCGGCGTCGGCCGACCAGCCGTCCACCCGTGCGCCGCAGTCCACGCTGACCAGGTCCCCGTCGGCGAGCACCCGCCCGGAGGGGACGCCGTGCACGATCTCGTCGTTGACGCTCACGCACACGACGCCGGGAAAGGGCGTCGGCGCCCACGGGGGTCGGTAGCCCAGGAAGAGGGGTTCGGCGCCTGATCCGTCGATCACCTCGGCGGCGGCCGCGTCCAGCTCGCGCGTGGTGCGGCCCGGGGCGGCCAGCGCCCGGGCCGCCCGCAGGGCCCGTGCGACCACCCGTCCGGCCGCGCGCATGCCCTCGATCTCGGAGGGTGTCTTGAGTTCCACCACGTTCGCTCCCGGCGTCGTCGCTCGTGGCGCTCTCCGCGCCTGACGCCAATAGTTATACCGGTATTCCTATTGTCCTTCAACGCGGAGCGGTTAGACTCCCCCCATGGTTCGAGAACCGCTGACCGCAGACCAGATCGAGCGCGGCCGCCTCCTGGGTGCCCTGCTCCGGCAGGCCCGCGGGGAGCGAACGATGGTCGACGTCGCGCGCCGGGCCGGGATCTCGGTCGAGACCCTGCGCAAGATCGAGGGCGGGCGCATCCCCACCCCGGCGTTCTTCACGGTCGCCTCGATCGCCACCGCGCTCGGCCTGTCCCTGGACGACCTCCTGCTCCGGGTGGACTCCGCCGGGGAGCCCGTGCCCGCCCCACTGGCGGTCTGACCGCGCACGCGGGACCGGGCGGCGACCGGCCTCAGGTCCGGCCGCGTCCGGACGGATGTGCCCGCAGCGCCTCCGACAGCGCGCCGAGCAGCGGTGAGCCGAGGTCGCCCGACCGGGACCGGGCGGCCTGGCGGCCGGAGTCCAGACACCACTTCCAGAGCCGGTCCAGGCGCCCGGGGTCGGGTTCCTCCTCCGGATGGCCGACCGTCTCCACCGGCCAGTCCCAGACCCTGCCCTGGGCCGCGACCTTGGCGCCGCCCGCGACGGGGTCCACCACCACGGCGGGCACCCCGTTGCGCAGGGCCAGCACCAGCCCGTGCAGGCGGGTGGTCACCAGCAGGTCCATCCGGCGCACCAGGGCGTCGAACTGGTGCGGCTCACCGCAGTGCAGCCAGTCGGCCGTGTCCAGCCGGGTGTCGACCGGAACGCGCGCGCAGTCCTTGGCCACGAGCCACCTCTCCAGGGCCCGGTGCACCCCCGCGTGCGCCGACCGGCCCCGGTACTCGCGCTGGCCGGGGGCGGTGGCCACACCCACGACCGGCACCGGCCGGCCCGCGGGGGCGCCCGCGGCGAGGTCGCGCTCCGGTTCCTCCCCCGCTCCGTCGCGGGCCAGTACGGTGTGGAAGCCGAGGAAGGCCGGGGACCGGGGATCGGGCACCGACACGCCGACCGCGATCCGCCGGCAGGACGCGAAAGCCCGGTGGAGCTCCTCGACCTGGTGCCCGCTGACCGGACCGCACACGAAGACCAGGTGCGAGTAGGCGGCCGGGTCCACCTCCCCCAGGGAGGGCCCCTCGGGGTGGAAACCGGGGCTCCACGCGATGTCGTGTGCGACGCCGTCCCCCCGCAGCGCGGCCGAGACCGCCTTCGCCGCCCCGACGTCGCCCGAGGTGGCCTCCCCGTCCACGAAGGAGAACCATCCGACCAGGAGCACCCGTGTCCGGACGTCCGACTCCCCTGGCGTGCGCTGTTCCACGGTCGCCTCTCCTCTCCCCGAATACGGAAGTGCCCGTCTCCGTCCACGCGGGGCGCCCCATGGCCGGAGTGCCCCGGACGGGACCGGCTCGGCCGTCCGGCCGGGCCCGTCCCCGTCCCCTGCCCCCTACGGTTGTCGTGTACCCGCGGCCCGGGCGTGTCCGCGCCGTTTCCGCCCCGCCCGGCGGTGGTAGTCACGGGGGACAGGGCCGCGTCGACGAGGACCAACAGGGGGAGCACATGACCGAACAAGCACTGCGGTTGGACGAGGCCGAACTGCGCGGCCTCCTCGACGGGCGCTGGGCCCACGTGCGGGAGCAGGCCCGCGACGTCCTCCAGGGAGAGCTGTTCGCCCCCGTCCACGGACTGTCGGTGGAGGAGCACCGCGCCCGCACCCTCTCCCAGCTCCAGGCCCTGGCCAAGACCGACCTGCCCACCTACGGGTTCCCCTCCTCGGTGGGCGGCCGCGACGACGTCGGCGCCTCCGTGGTCGGCTTCGAGATGCTGGTCAACGACCTGTCCCTCATGGTGAAGATGGGCGTGCAGTGGGGCCTGTTCGGCGGGGCGATCAGCGCTCTGGGCACCGAGCGCCACCATGCCGAGTACCTGCCCGGCGTGATGTCGCTGGAGCTGCCCGGCTGCTTCGCGATGACCGAGACCGGCCACGGCTCGGACGTGCAGAGCCTGCGCACCACCGCCGCCTACGACCCCGCCGCCGAGGAGTTCGTGGTCCACACGCCCGACGGGTCGGCGCGCAAGGACTACATCGGCAACGCCGCGCGCGACGGCCGTATGGCGGTGGTCTTCGCCCAGCTTGAGGCCGACGGCGAGGAGCACGGCGTGCACGCCCTGATGGTCCCGATCCGCGACGAGCGGGGAGAGCCCATGCCGGGCGTGCGCATCGGGGACTGCGGCGTCAAGGCCGGGCTCAACGGCGTGGACAACGGCCGCCTGGAGTTCGACCACGTGCGGGTGCCGCGCACCAACCTGCTCAACCGGTACGGGGACGTGGCCCCCGACGGCACCTACTCCAGCCCCATCGAGAGCAAGAACCGCCGCTTCTTCACCATGCTCGGCACGCTCATCCGCGGCCGGATCAGCGTCGCGGGCGGCTCGGGCAGCGCTGCCAAGGCCGCGCTGGCCATCGCGGTGCGCTACGGCGACACCCGCCGCCAGTTCGGGCGCCCCGGGACCGAGGGCGGGCCCGAGCGCGAGGTGCGCGTCCTGGACTACCTGGCGCACCAGCGCAAGCTGCTGCCCGCGCTGGCCCGCACCTACGCGCTGCACTTCGCGCAGGAGGAGCTGGTGACCCGCCTGCACGAGCTGTCCCTGTCCTCCGAGCACGACGCCCGCGCCCAGCGGGAGCTGGAGTCGCGGGCGGCCGGGCTCAAGGCGGTGGCCACCTGGCACGCCACCAGGACCATCCAGACCTGCCGCGAGGCGTGCGGCGGCGCCGGGTACCTGTCGGAGAACCGCATCCCCCAGCTCAAGGCCGACTCCGACATCTTCACCACGTTCGAGGGCGACAACACGGTCCTGCTGCAGCAGCTCACCAAGAGCCTGCTGACCAACTTCCAGGACTCGTTCGGCGACCTGGACCAGCTGGGCCTGGTCCGCTTCATGGCGGGCAAGGTCTTCGAGACGGTCATCGAGCGCACCGCCGCGATCCCGCTGATCGACCGGCTCGTCGCGGCGGCCCCGGGGCGCGGCGAGGAGGCCGGCCTGTACAACCGCGGCTGGCAGCTGGAACTGCTGGAGGACCGCGAGAAGCACGTCATCGAGGGGCTGGCCGCACGGCTGCGCAGGTCCGGGAAGGACGGCGGCGACGCCTTCGAGGCCTTCAACCGCGCCCAGGACCACGTGCTCGCCGCGGGCCGCGCGCACATGGACCGGGTGGTGCTGGAGGCGTTCGTGGCGGGGATCGACCGCTGCGGCGACACCTCGACGGCCAAGCTCCTCAACCGTCTGTGCGACCTGTACGTGCTGTCGGTGGTGGAGGAGGACCGCGCCTGGTTCCTGGAGCACGAGCGCCTGTCCACGAGCCGGGCCAAGGCGGTCACCCAGGCGGTGAACGACCTGTGCCGGGGCCTGCGCCCCTACGCCGTGCAGCTGGTGGACGCGTTCGGGCTGCGCGACGAGTGGCTGGCCGCGCCGATCGCGCTGGGCGCCGAGCACGCCCGCCAGGGCGATCCGGCTCCCGGGCGCGGCTGACCCGCTCCGAGGACTTCCATGGGACGCTCGGCCTGTCTAACATGAGACGAATTCATGTTAGGCAGGTCACACGTGCGCACACCCCCGGCGCCGCCGCCCTCCCCCGGGCGGCCGTCACCGCACCGTCCCGACGCCCCCGAGGCACTCGCCGAACCCACACGCCCCGTCCGCCGCCTGTGGGTGGCCGGGATCAGCCTGGCCAACCTGGGCATGTGGGTGGCCTTCTTCGGCCCCCTCCAGGTCCTGCTGCCCGAGCAGGTCGGCCTGCTCGCCCCGGACTCCAAGGAGACCACCCTGGCCTGGGTGACCGGTGCGGGCGCGGCCTGCGCCACCCTGGGCACCCCGCTGGCCGGTGCGCTGTCGGACCGCACCACCGGCCGGTTCGGGCGCCGCCGCCCGTGGGTCCTGGCCGGGGCGGTCCTGGGCGGCCTGGGCCTGGTGCTCCTCGGCCGGCAGGACGGCGTCCTCGGCGTACTGCTGGGGTGGTCCTTCGTTCAGGCCGCGCTGTCCTGCCTGAACGCGACCCTGCTCGCCGCCGTGCCCGACCACGTGCCCGTCCGCCAGCGCGGCGCGGTCTCGGGGTGGATCGGCATCCCGCAGTCGGCGGGCGTGGTGGTCGCCGTGCTGCTGGTGACGGTGGTGGCCACCGGCACCGCGCCCGGCTACGCCCTGATCGGCGTGCTGACCATCGCCTGCGCGCTGCCGTTCGCGCTTTTGGCCCCCGACCCGCCGCTGCCCCGCGAGGCGCGCCCGCCGTGGAGGGAGTTCGCGCGCGGCATGTGGGTGTCCCCGCGCAGGCACCCCGACTTCGCCTGGGCGTGGCTGACCCGTTTCCTCATGCAGACGGGCAACGCCATGGCCACCCTCTACCTGCTCTACTTCCTGACCGACGAGGTGGGCTACGAGGACCTGTTCCCGGGCTCCTCGGCCGCGGACGGACTCCTGGTGCTCATCTGCGCCTACACCGCGGCGGTCGTGGCCACGACCGTGGTCGCCGGTCTGGTCTCGGACCGCATCGGCCGCCGCCGGGGCATGGTGTGCCTGTCGGGTGCGGTGGCGGCCGTACCCGCGTTCCTGATCGCCGCCTTCCCCGCGTGGACGGTGGTCCTGGTGTGCGCGGTGGTGCTGGGGGCCGGCTTCGGCGTCTTCCTGTCGGTGGACAACGCCCTGGTCACCCAGGTGCTCCCGGCCGCCGAGGGACGGGCCAAGGACCTGGGGATCGTCAACATCGCCAGCGCCGGACCCCAGGTCATCGCCCCCGCCCTGGCCGGTCCGATCGTGGTCCACCTGGGCGGATACCCGGCGCTGTACACCGTGTGCGGGCTGCTCACCCTGCTCGGCGCCGCCCTCGTGTGGCGGATCAGGGGTGTGGCCTGACGCCCCTCCCTGCTCCCCGTGAAAGGCAGGTACCGCCCATGTCGTCACCGCTCCTGTGGGGGGGTGGCCTCGGCCGCCTTCCAGGTCGAGGGAGCCCTCGACGAGGACGGGCGCGCCCCGTCGGTGTGGGACGTCTTCGCCCGGCGCCCGGGCACGGTGCGCGACGGGCACAGCCCCGCCGTGGCCTGCGACCACTACCACCGGTGGGAGCAGGACGTGGACCTGCTCGACCGGCTGGGGGTGAACGCCTACCGGTTCTCGATCGCCTGGCCCCGGGTGGTGCCGACCGGGCGCGGCGCGGTGAACGGGGCCGGGCTGGACTTCTACGACCGCCTGGTGGACGCCCTGCTGGAGCGGGGCGTCGCCCCGGTGCCGACCCTGTTCCACTGGGACCTGCCCCAGGCGCTGGAGGAGGAGGGCGGCTGGAGCGCGCGCGGCACCGCCCCGGCCTTCGCCGAGTACGCGGCGGCGGCCGCGGACCGCCTGGGCGACCGGGTGGACCGGTGGATCACCCTCAACGAGCCCCTGGTGCACATGGTCTACGGGCACGTGTTCGGAGTCCACGCCCCCGGCCGGACGCTGGACGTGCCCGGGGCACTGGAGGTGGCCCACCACCTGCTGCTCGCGCACGGTCTGGCCGCCGGGGAACTGCGCTCACGCGGCCTGGAGGTGCTGCTCACCAACAACTACTCCCCCGCCGAGCCCGCCACCGGGGCCGACGCCGGAGCGGCGAGGGCCTACGACGCCCTGCACAACCGGCTGTTCACCGATCCCGTGCTGACCGGCGCGTATCCGGACCTGTCCGCGTTCACCGCCGGGGAGGTGCCCGGCGTGCGCGAGGGGGACCTGGACCTGATCGCGGGCAGCGCGGACGGCATCGGGGTGAACTACTACAACCCCACCCCGGTCACCGCGCCCGACGAGGGGTCCGGCCTGCCGTTCGGCTTCGGCGAGGTCCCCGGCGCGCCGGTCACGGCGTTCGGCTGGCCGGTGGTGCCCGAGGGACTCGGCCGGATGATCGACCTGCTGCGCGCACGCTACGGCGACGCGCTGCCGCCGCTGTACGTCACCGAGAACGGCTGCTCCTACGAGGACTCCGTCTCCGTCGGCGGCCGGGTCGCCGATCCCGACCGGATCGCCTACCTGGAGGGGCACGTCGCCGCCGTGGAGGCCGCCCGGGAGCGGGGCGCGGACGTGCGCGGGTACTTCGTGTGGACGCTCACCGACAACTTCGAGTGGGCCGAGGGCTACCACCAGCGCTTCGGACTGGTGCACGTGGACCACGGCACCCAGAGGCGCACCCCGAAGGACTCCTTCGCCTGGTACCGGGAGCTCATCGCCTCCCGGACCGGGGGTCAGTCGCCGACGGCGTCCAAAGGTCCGCTGTCGTAACGCTCGGGGGCCTCCTCGCCGCGCTGGCGGGCGGGTTCCCACCACCACCAGTGCGACTCGGGCACCCAGGCCGGGACCTCCTCCTCGTCGACCGGCCGGGCGCTGCCCGCCACCTCCACGAGGGCCTCGTCGATGCTCCGGACGGTCTCCAGGTCCCCGGGGCGCAGGAAGTCCCGCCAGGGCACGAACTCCTCGCCGAGCAGCTCCAGCATGGACCGGCGCCAGCAGGCGGGCCGGTAGGCCTCGTGCTGGCCGTTCAGGGCCGCGGTCTGGCTGCGGACCACGTACAGGCCGAGCCGGTCGGGGTTGTTGCCGCTCGACAGCAGCTCGGCCAGGGCGGCGTTGAAGTCCTGCCCGCCCGGGGAGCGCCGCTGGGCGGGCGAGGTCGCCCGGTACAGGTCGAAGAGCGCGGTGAAGGCGTTGTCCATCAGGGAGTCGCGGTCCCTGCGGCGCGAGGCGCTCTCCGCGAAGGCGTCCAGTGCCCGCTTGGCCAGGCCCGGGAGGTCCCTGCCCGCATCCGCACTCACCCTCACACCGCCTCTTCCGTCCGGGACGACACCTTCGGCGGGCCCGCGCCCGCTGCTTCGATGATAGACACGCTCCGCGTCGCGTAGGTAGCCGGTTCAGCCCGTCCGGTCCCGGAGCTGCTCGTCGAGTGTGCGCGCCCACTGGCGCACGATCCGGCGCCGCCGGGGCCCGTCGTCGGTGAGCAGGTTGGCCAGTCCCAGGCCGCGCGCCAGGTCCAGGGTCGCCTGCACGGTCTCGCGGACCCCGGGCACCGTCTCGTCCACGCCCAGCAGCGCCACGGCGGACCGGTGGATCTCCCGGCCCATCCGCTCCTCCATCGGGATGATCCGCTCGCGCAGGACCGGGTCGCTCGCGGCCGCCGACCACAGCTGGAGCGCGGCCCGAAAGTCCGTTCCGGTGAACGCGTCCACGACCATCTGCACGACCGCCTCGGTGCGTCCGGGTCCCTCGGGGACGGCGGCCGCGCCGCGCCGCAGCTCCTCCCCCCGGCTGTCGAGCATGTGCCGCAGCGCGGCCAGGAACAGGTCCTCGCGGGTGGGGAAGTGGTGCTGGGCGGCGCCCCGGGAGACCCCGGCCCGCCGTGCCACCGCTCCCACGGTGGCACCGGCCGTGCCGTGTTCGGCCAGGCAGGCCACGGCGGCCTCCAGCAGCCGGGCGCGGGTGGCCCGGCTGCGCTCCTGGCGCGGCTCGCGGTCGGCCCCGGTGTCCACGTGCGGCTTCCCCCCGTCTACGCCGCGCGGACGCCCCTGCGGGCACCCGCGGCGGAGCTCCTTTCGGTCAGTACGACTTGGGCAGGCCGAGGGACTGCTGTGCCACGTAGTTGAGCACCATCTCCCGGCTCACCGGCGCGATGCGCGCCAGGCGGGCGGCGGCGATCGCCGGACCCAGGCCGTACTCGCCGGCCAGGCCGTTGCCACCGAGGGTCTGCACGGCCTGGTCGACCGCGCGCACGCACGCCTCGGCGGCGGCGTACTTGGCCATGTTGGCCGCCTCCCCGGCTCCCGCGTCGTCGCCGGAATCGTAGCGGAGCGCCGCGTGCTGGGTCATCAGGCGTGCCTGCTCCAGCTCGATCTTGACCTGTGCCAGGGGGTGGGCCAGGCCCTGGTGGGCGCCGATGGGGGTGTCGCGCCACACCTTCCGCTCCTTGGCGTAGGCGACGGCCTTGTCCAGGGCGTGGCGTGCGCTGCCCGTGGCCAGGGACGCGGCCATGATGCGCTCGGGGTTGAGCCCCGCGAAGAGCTGGAGGAGCCCGGCCCCGGGGTCACCGACCAGGGCGTCGGCGGGCAGGCGCACGTCGTCCATGAACAGCTGGAACTGGTGGTCGGGGCTGACCAGGTCCATCTCGATCCGGCGGGCCTCGAAGCCGGGGGTGTCGGTGGGCACCACGAACAGCGCGGCGGACAGGCGCCCGGTGTCCTCGTCCTGGACGCGGCCGACGACGAGGACGGCGTCGGCGACGTCCACGCCGGAGATGAAGGTCTTGCGGCCGTCGAGGACCCAGCCGCCGCCGTCGCGGCGCGCGGTGGTGGTGATGCGGTGGGCGTTGGACCCGGCGTCGGGCTCGGTGATGGCGAAGGCCATGATCGCCTCGCCCGTGGCCAGCCCGGGCAGCCAGCGCCGCTGCTGGCCGGGGGTGCCGAAGCGGGACAGGACGGTGCCGCAGATGGCCGGGGAGACCACCATCATCAGGGTGGGGCACCCGGCGGCGCCGAGCTCCTCCAGGACGGCGGCCAGGTCGCCGATGCCGCCGCCCCCGCCGCCGTGCTCCTCGGGGATGTTGACGCCCAGGTAGCCGAGTGCGCCCGCCTCGCGCCACAGGTCGGTGAGGTAGGTGCCCTCCCGGGCCCTGGCCCGGTAGTAGCCGGGCCCGTACCCGGCGGCGAACGCGGACACGGCGGCGCGCAGTTCGACGCGCTCGGCGGGTTCGTTGAAGGTCATGGCACCGGTCACTGCTCGGCCCCTTCGTAGTCGAGTACGGCGAGGATTGCCCCGGCGGGCACCCTCTGCCCCGCCGCGACCGGGATCTCCCGGACGGCACCGGCGGCGGGGGCGGTGACGCGGTGCTCCATCTTCATGGCCTCCATGCGCAGCAGGGTCTGGCCCTCGGCGACCCGGTCCCCCACGGCGGCGTCCACGGCGGTGACGGTGCCCGGCATGGGAGCGGGCAGGGCGCCGGGGTCGACCGCGGCCTCGGGTTCGGGGAGGGGGTCGACGGGGGTGAGGGTGACCGGGCCCAGGGGCGAGTCGACGTGGACGTCGCCGCCGCCGCGGTGGACGCGGAAGGCGCGGCGCAGGCCGTGCTCCTCCAGGACCACCAGCCCGGGCGAGGCCGAGAGCACGCGGACCCCGGGCTGTTCCGGCAGGTAGGCGCCGTGCAGGGTGCGGTAGGCGGTGGTGATCTCGCCTCCCCCCGCGACGACGTGCCGGCGCACGTGCGGCTGGGAGGGCAGGTTGCGCCAGTTGGCGGGGATCCCGGCGGGGACGGTGGCGCCGGTGCGCGCGCCCTCGGCGGCGGCCAGGGACGCGGCCAGCGCGGCGAGGCGCTCGGCGGCGGGGTCGGCCAGGGGCCGGGCGAGGCCGGTGAGCCGCTCGGCGTCCAGGTAGCCGGTGTGCAGCTGCTCGGGGTGCTCCCCCGCCGCCCCGAACGCGGGGTCGCGCAGCGTCCGCACGAGCAGGTCCCGGTTGGTGCCCACCCCGTGGAGGCGCGCGGTGGCCAGGGCGAGGGCCAGACGGCGGACCGCGTCGCGGCGGTCGTGCCCGTGGGCGACGACCTTGGCGAGCAGGGGGTCGAAGTCGGTGCCGACGGTGTCCCCGGGTTCGACGCCACTGTCCAGGCGCACCCCGGGGGCGGTGAGGGGGGCGAACCGGACGGTGGCGTCGGGGACGTCGAAGCCGTGCAGGGTCCCGGTGCGGGGACGCCAGTCCTCGCGGGGGTCCTCGGCATACAGGCGGGCCTCGACGGCGTGGCCGCGCGGCGCGGGCGGGCCGCCCCCGGGCAGGGGGTCGCCCTCGGCGATCCTGATCTGCCACTCGACCAGGTCCAGTCCGGTGACGCACTCGGTGACGGGGTGCTCGACCTGCAGTCGGGTGTTCATCTCCAGGAAGACGGGGTCGCCGAAGCCCTCCCCGGAGACGGGCACGAGGAACTCGACGGTTCCGGCGCCGGTGTAGTCGATGGCGCGGGCCATGCGGCGGGCGGCCTCGTACAGGTGCCCGCGCAGGGGGTCGGGCAGGCCGGGGGCGGGGGTCTCCTCGATGACCTTCTGGTGGCGGCGCTGGACGGAGCAGTCGCGCTCGCCCAGTGTCCAGACCGTGCCGTGGGCGTCGGCCAGGACCTGCACCTCGATGTGGCGGCCCCGCGGGACGTAGGGCTCGCAGAACACGGCCGGGTCGCCGAAGGCGGAGGCCGCCTCGGCACGGGCGGCCTCCGTCTCGGCGGGCAGGTCGGCGAGGTCGCGGACCACGCGCATGCCGCGCCCGCCGCCGCCGGAGACGGCCTTGACCAGCACGGGCAGGTGTTCCGCGCGCACGTCCTCGGGGGCGAGGGCGTCGGCGACGGGCACTCCGGCCTCGCGGGCGATCCGCTTGGCGCGGGTCTTGGCCCCCATGTGCTCGACGGCCTCGGCGGAGGGGCCGACCCAGGTGAGTCCGGCGGCCGTGACGGCGCGGGCCAGTCCGGGGTTCTCGGACAGGAACCCGTAGCCGGGGTGGACGGCGTCGGCACCGGCGGCCCGGGCTGCCGCGACCACGGCGCGGGGGTCGAGGTAGGCGTCCACGGGCCCGCCTCCTCCGGGGACGGGCAGGCGCACGGCGGTGTCGGCCTCGGCCACGTGCGCCGCGGTCTCCTCGCCGGGGGCGTGGATCGCGACGGTGGCGACGCCGAGGCGGCGGCAGGTGCGCAGGATCCGGCGGGCGATCTCCCCCCGGTTGGCGACCAGGAGGGAGGTGAGGGGCCGTCGGGTGGCGGGCCGCTCCTCTCCCCGGCCCGCGGCGAAGGGCGCGTCGTTCAAGGTTTCCCCTCCCTCACATCCGGAAGACGCCGAAGCGGTCGGTGCCCCGGACGGGCGCGTTGTGGGCGTAGGACAGGCACAGGCCCAGGACGGTACGGGTGTCGCGGGGGTCGATGACGCCGTCGTCGTAGACCCGCCCGGACAGGAACAGCGGCAGCGACTCGGCCTCGATCTGGTTCTCGACCATCTCCCGGACCGCGGCGTCCTGTTCCTCGTCGTAGGGCTGTCCCTTCTTCGCCGCGGACTGGCGGGCGACGATGGACAGGACCTCGGCGAGCTGCCTCGGTCCCATGACGGCGGAGCGTGCGCTGGGCCAGGCGAACAGGAAGCGGGGGTCGTAGGCCCGCCCGCACATCCCGTAGTGGCCGGCGCCGTAGGAGGCGCCCACGAGCACCGAGAAGTGCGGGACGGTGCTGTTGGAGACGGCGTTGATCATCATCGAGCCGTGCTTGATGATGCCGCCCTGCTCGTACTCGCGGCCGACCATGTAGCCGGTGGTGTTGTGCAGGAACACCAGCGGGGTGTCGGCGCGGTTGGCGAGCTGGATGAACTGGGCGGCCTTCTGGGCCTCGGCGCTGAACAGCACGCCGTTGTCGTTGGCGAGGACCCCGACGGGGTAGCCGTGCAGGTCCGCCCAGCCGGTGACCAGGCCGCTGCCGTAGGAGGGCTTGAACTCGTCGAACTCCGAGCCGTCCACGACGCGGGCGATGATCTCGCGCGGGTCCACGGGCACCCTGAGGTCGGGCGGCATGACGCCGAGCAGGTCCTCGGCCGGGTACAGGGGCTCGGGTGCGGCTCCCCGGGGCCCGGGCCCCTCCTTGCGGTGGTTGAGGCGGGCCACGATCCGCCTGCCGAGGCGCAGGGCGTCGTGCTCGTCCTCGGCCAGGTGGTCGGCCAGTCCGGAGACCTCCGCGTGCATACGGGCGCCGCCCAGCGACTCGTCGTCGCTCTCCTCCCCCGTGGCCGCCCTGACCAGCGGCGGACCGCCCAGGAACACCTTGGAGCGCTCGCGCACCATGACCACGTGGTCGCTCATGCCGGGGACGTAGGCGCCTCCGGCGGTGGAGTTGCCGAAGACCAGCGCGATGGTGGGGACCCCGGCGGCGGACAGGCGGGTCAGGTCGCGGAAGGTGCGCCCGCCCGGGACGAAGATCTCCTTCTGGGTGGGCAGGTCGGCGCCGCCGGACTCCACCAGGCTGATCAGCGGCATCCGGTTGTGCTCGGCGATCTCGGCGGCCCGCGCGGACTTCCTCAGGGTCCACGGGTTGCTGGATCCGCCGCGCACCGTGGGGTCGTTGGCCACCAGCACGCACTCCACCCCGGAGACGGTGCCCACACCGGTGACGACGCTGGCGCCGACGTGGAAGTCGCTGCCCCACGCGGCGAGCGGCGACAGTTCCAGGAAGGGGCTTGCCTCGTCCAGGAGGAGTTCGATCCGCTCACGGGCCGGCAGCCCTCCCCGGGCGCGGTGGCGCTCCACGTAGCGCTGCCCGCCTCCGGCCAGGGCCTTGGCGTGTTCGGCGTCGATCTCGGTGAGCCTGTCGAGCATGGCCTCGCGGGACCGGGCGAAGTCGGGCGAGGAGGTGTCGAGCCGGGTTCTCAGAACGCTCACGGACGCTCCACCTCCGGCAGCAGCGCCTCGGGGATCGGCATCCTCCGTGCACGCAGCCACTCCCCCAGCCCCTTGGCCTGCGGGTCGGTCCCCTCGCGCCGGGCGGTGCCGGGGGCGAGCATGCCCTCGATCCAGAAGTTGGCGGCGCGCAGGTTGGGCAGCAGGTACCGGGTGACCCTCAGGCCGGCGGTCTCGGGGAGCAGTTCGCGCAGCAGGTCGACGGTGAGGGTGGTGGCCAGCCACCGCCAGGCCGGATCGCTGCCCGCCCACACGCCCAGGTTGGCGTCGGCGCCCTTGTCGCCGCTGCGCGCGCCCAGGACCAGGCCGAGGGGCGCCGTCCGGGCGGGGCCCTCCGGCAGGGGTTCGGGCAGCGGGGGCTCGGGGAGCTCGGCCAGGTCGCGGGTGCGGGGCGCGGGGGCGACGGCCACCCGTCGGCCGTCGGGGAGGATCGCGGTGTGCTCCACCTCGGTGGCGGGCACGAGGGCGTGGGTGGCGGCGACCCCGTCGGGCCGGGCCTCGCGCGGCGGCGAGGTGAGGTGGAACCCGGCGTAGCTGCCCAGGGCCAGTTCCACGGCGGCCGCGCCGAAGGAGCGTCCGACGGCGGCGGGGTCGTGGTCGCGGGCGACCACGCGCAGCCGGGCGGTGGCGGCGTCCTGGGTGGGGCCGTGGGGGTCCTCGGCGGGTACGAACGTGAAGCGCAGGTCCTGCGGTTCGCGTGTGGCCAGGGCGGCGCGCAGCTGGCGCTCGGCCAGGGCGGCCTTGGCCTCGGCGTCCAGGCCGGTGATGAGGAACTCGACCTCGTTGCGGAATCCGGTGATGTTGGTCAGGCCCACCTTGAGGTCGGCGGGCGGCTCCTCTCCGCGCGTCCCGCTGACCAGGACGCGGTCGGGGCCCTGCCGCGTGAGGCGGACGGTGTCCAGGCGCGCGGTGACGTCGGGGCCGGGGTAGCGGGGCCCGGAGACCTCGTAGACGAGCTGGGCGGTGACGGTCCCCGTGGTGACGGCGCCGCCGCCGGCGTGCTTGGTGATGACCGCGCTGCCGTCCGCGTGGATCCGCGCGACGGGGAAGCCGGGGCGGTCCGGGCCGCCGGCCTCGTCCCGGTCCCCGGCGGCCGGGGCGTAGTTGCCGCCGGTGGCCTGGGTGCCGCACTCGATGACGTGCCCGGCGACGGTGGCCCCCGCGAGGGCGTCCAGGTCTTCGGGGGTCCAGCCGAAGTGGGAGACGGCGGGGCCCACGGCCAGGGAGGCGTCGGTGACGCGGCCGGTGACGACGATGTCGGCGCCCGCGTCCAGGCACGCGGCGATACCGAAGGCGCCCAGGTAGGCGTTGGCGGTCAGGGGGGAGCCGAGGTCGAGCTCCTCGGCCCGGTCGATGAGGTCGTCACCGGTCACGCAGGCGATGCGGGGTTCGAGGCCGAGTCCGTCGGCGAGCTCGGTGAGCCTGTCGGCGAGTCCGCGCGGGTTGAGGCCGCCCGCGTTGGTGACCACCCGGATCCGGCGGTCCATGACCAGCTCCAGGCTGTCGCGCATCTGCCGCAGGAAGGTGCGGGCGTAGCCGCGGCCGGGGTCGCCGAGCTGGTCGCGGCCGAGGATGGCCATGGTGAGCTCGGCCAGGTAGTCGCCGGTGAGGACGTCCAGCGGTCCTTCGGTGAGCATCTCGTGGACGGCGGAGAAGCGGTCTCCGTAGAAGCCTGAGGCGTTCCCGACCAACAAAGGGGGCACCGGTGTCGCAGTCATGGAGACGAGAGTGACACCGACCACACGAGAAAACAAGCACGTGTGATTGTTTTATGCGGAACGGGCGACTGATCACGATATGGCCGAAAGTGGCCACGGAGCGTGGGTTATCCCCCTCCGAACCGGGATACGCGCGCGGTATTTTGGCGCCGTGAGTACCTCTCCAGAAGACAAGAACCCCGCCGACCACTCCTCCCCCGAGGACGGGGACGGATCGGCCGGGGCCTCCGCCACGGACACCGACGCCGGCGACGCCTTCCTCTCGGGCACACCGATGGAGGCGGCCGCCCCCGCCGCGGGCGGGCTGTTCTCCGCCGAGACCTTCAGCGTCGTCGGACTGATGCTGTTCGCCCTGGTCGCCTTCAACACCCGGCTCCTCCAGCTCTTCGGCTGGTTCTTCGCGGGCGGGATCACGACGGTGGAGACCCAGAGGGAGATCAGCATGTACACGGGCGAGGCGACCGCGGCGGGCGGCCTGAGCGCCCTGGTCGTGCTCGCCGGTGCCGTGGCACTGTTCCGGGGCGGCGCCGCCACCCGGGCCTGGGCCCGCTGGGCCGCCGCGGCGACCGTGGTCACGGGCGCCCTGCTGCTCCTGGCCTCGGTCCTGGTCTTCGTGAGCCTGCCCCATGTTCCCTGAGCCCTCCCCCGCTCCCCGGGTCCCGCTGACGCACCGGCGGCCCCGGGTCGCCAGGCCGGGCGCCGGCCGGCGGAGGGACCCGTGTCCGCCATTGCCGCACCGAATACCTGAACAGGCGTTTCACAGAACCTTCCTTGGTACTTCCGCGGATACGTTGGCCATGTGAGCACATCACCGGAAGACCGCGACCCGAACGACCGCGCCTGGGACGCCGACCGCTCCCGGGACGCCGACGACGCACCGGCCACCGGGGCCGGACCCTCGTTCACCCCGCAGGAGGGCGCCGGAACCGAGCCCTCGTTCGCGCCGCAGGAGGGCGCGGGGGCCGAGGCGGCCGCCCCGTGGGAGGAGGGGGAGGCGCCCGCGGAGCCCGGTCCGGGCGGCGTCCTCTCCGCGGAGACCTTCGCCCTGACCGCGCTGGCCCTGCTCGCCGTGACCGTGCTCTCGGGCCAGCTGCTCCAGCTCTTCACCACCATGGTCCTCATCGGCGACCAGCCGGTTCCCGTGGACCAGGTGAGGCAGTTCTCCACCCAGGTGGTCATCGGCGGCATATCGGCCGCCGTCGTGGCGCTGGTGGCGGGGATCTCGCTCATCATGACCGGCGCCGGGACCCGCCCCTGGGCGCGGTGGGCGGCCGCCACCGCGCTGATCGTGAGCCTGCTGCTGGTGCTCCTGGCGGTCGTGACCTACATCCTGATGCCGGCCGGCACGGAGATGCAGCAGCCCACGTTCTGAGGGCGGCCCGCCGAGGCCTCCCCTCCGGGGAGGCCCGGGGTTCCCCCGGCACGGTGCAAAGGCGCCTTCATACCGTTCTCCGCTAGATATCAGATCAGTACATACACATGAGGAGAATGGGGGGTTTCGCACCGAACGAGGAGAACCGTGACATCCCCCGAACCCCCGTCTTCCACCGCGCCCGCCTCCGGGAGGAGGGGCGCCCCCATCGTCGGCGCCGTCGCCCTCACCACCGTGCTGATCGGTGTGGTGGCCGGAGTGCTCCACTGGCCGGGCTCGAACGGTGACGGCGGCGACACAGTGGCCTGGGCCCCGGCCGGCGGCTCCCCGCCGGACGTCGGCGAACCCGCCGTCACCTCCCCCGAACCCCTCCGGCTGGGCCATGTCCTGCCCGAGTCCCCCACCGGCCAGGCGGCGGCCGTGGCACTGGCGGTCGAGGAGGTCAACGCGGTCGGCGGAGTCCTGGGACACCCGCTGCCCGACCCCGTCGCCGGTGTCGAGACCGACCCGCTGAAGTCCGCGGACGTCGCCTCGGAGGTCGTCGCCGAGGACGTGCACGCCGTGATCGGCACGGGAGACCCCGTCGGCAACGGCGACGTCATCCCCGTCGTGACGGGCGCGGGAGCGGTGCAGTGCTCCGCCTCGGACCTCCTCTCCGTCCCCTCCCAGGACGCCACCGGCCTGTACTTCAACGCCAACCCCTCCTTCGAGCGCACGACGCGGGCTCTGGCGCGGACCGTCGCCGACGACGGACACCGGTCGGTCGGGGTGGTCGTGGGCCTGGACCCGCACTCCGTGCTCGTCCACAGAGCCCTGGCGAAGGAGCTGGAGGGGACCGGGGTCGAGATCGTCGTGGAGGACCGGACGGATCCCACGGAGTTCGAGGACCCCGTCCTGTTGACTCCGGACATGGCGGGGGCCGCGGGCGCCCTTCTGGAGCAGGAGGTCGACGCCGTCGTCCTGGGCAACCCCCTGTGGGACGAGGACCTGGTCTCCTCCCTGGTCGAGGAGGGCATGACGGCGGACCGGCTCTACGTCACGGGCCACCAGTACTCGCTCGGCCGGGCGGACGACTTCCAGCAGGCCTCCGGCCGGGACCTGGCCGGTCTGACCACGGTCCGGCCCCACACCGGCAGCGGGGACTTCCACGACTTCCTCGGCTCCACCCCCGGCAGCGGCGCCGCGGCGGCCTTCGACTGCGTCACGATCATCGCCCTGGCGGCGGAGGCCGCGGGCGGCGTCGAACCGGCCGGCATCGCCGCGCACATGCCCGCCGTCACCAGTGGGGGCACACCGTGCGCCGGCTACGCGGACTGCGTCCGGCTGCTCCGGGAGGGCACGGAGGTCGCCTACACCGGCCCGCGCGGTCCCGCCTCCTGGGACGGGGACCGCATGCTCGCCACCGAGTACCTGGAGGTCGTCCGCCACGGCGGCGGGAGCGGGGACGACCAGGTGGAGGTCCGCTCCTTCGGCCCCAGCGACTGACACCCTCCGGTGGAGGGCGGCGGATCCGCCCTCCACCGTCACCCGGCCCGGTTCCACGAGGGGTCGGGGAGCGGCGGATCCGCCGCCGGGCGGGTCAGGCGACGCGGTCGATCACCAGCGGCCGGGCCTCGCAACCGGCCTCCGGGTCGATGTCGAAGGCGCCCTCCAGCGCCTGGGCCGCGCGCTCGAAGCGCTCCTCCTCGTCCGCGTGCAGGGTGAACAGGGGATCTCCCGCCGCGACCTCCTCACCCGGTTTGGCGTGCAGGGTCACCCCGGCCCCGAAGGACACCGCGTCCTCCTTGCGGGCCCGGCCCGCGCCCAGCCGCCACGCGGCCAGCCCCACCTGGTAGGCGTCCAGCCGGGTGACCGTGCCCGAGGCCGGGGCGAGCACCACCCGCTGCTCGGCGGCCACCGGCAGCGGCGCCTCCGGGTCGCCGCCCTGGGCCCGGACCAGCTGCTTCCAGGAGGCCAGGGCGCTACCGTCCCGCAGGGCCTCGGCGGGGTCCTTGACCCCCTTCGACCCCGGGGTCAGCCCGGCCGCGGCCAGCATCTCCCGGGCAAGCGCCACGGTCAGCTCCACCACGTCCGCGGGCCCGCCGCCGGAGAGCACCTCCACCGACTCGGCGACCTCCAGTGCGTTGCCCACCTGGCGGCCCAGCGGCGTGGACATGTCGGTGAGCAGGGCGACCGTGCGCACCCCGTGGTCGACGCCGATGCCGACCATCGTGCGGGCCAGCTCGCGGGCGGAGGCGGCGTCCTTCATGAACGCGCCCGACCCCACCTTGACGTCCAGCACCAGCGAGCCGGTGCCCTCGGCGAGCTTCTTGCTCATGATGGAGGCCGCGATCAGCGGGATGGACTCCACCGTCCCGGTCACGTCGCGCAGCGCGTACAGTTTCCGGTCGGCCGGGGCCAGCCCGGACCCGGCCGCGCAGATCACCCCGCCGGTGGAGTCCAGCACCCGGCGCATCTCCCCGGTGGACAGCGACGCCCGCCAGCCGGGGATGGACTCCAGCTTGTCCAGGGTGCCGCCGGTGTGGCCCAGCCCCCGCCCGGACAGCTGCGGCACGGCCGCGCCGCACGCCGCGACGGTCGGGGTGAGCGGCAGGGTGATCTTGTCGCCCACCCCGCCCGTGGAGTGCTTGTCGGTGGTGGGCCGGTCCAGGTCGGAGAAGTCCAGGCGCTCCCCGGAGGCCAGCATCGCCTCGGTCCAGCGGCCGACCTCGGCCCGGTTCATCCCGCGCAGGAGGATCGCCATGGCCAGCGCCGACATCTGCTCCTCGGCCACCTCGCCCCGGGTGTAGGCGTCGATCACCCAGTCGATCTGCGCCGGGGTGAGTTCTCCCCCGTCGCGCTTGGCTCGGATGACCTCGATGACGTCCATGTCATGTCCTTCCTGGCGGGAGAACACGTCTTCCCGGTCGCCGCGGGGCGGCCGGGAGGACGTGGCGCTGACAGCTACTGATTACGCGAGGTTGTGCGGACCGAACGCCTGGGGCAGGACCTGGTCCATGGTCCGGATCCCCTCGGGGGTGTCCACCAGCAGGTGCGGGCCGCCGTGTTCGAACAACAGCTGCCGACAGCGCCCGCACGGCATGAGGGCCTCGCCCCGGCCGTCCACGCAGCTGAACGCCCTCAGGCGTCCCCCGCCGGAGGCGTGCAGGGCGCTGACCAGGCCGCACTCGGCGCACAGGCCCACACCGTAGGAGGCGTTCTCCACGTTGCAGCCGCTGACCACCCGGCCGTCGTCGACCAGCGCCGCCGCGCCCACCGGGTAGTTCGAGTAGGGCGCGTAGGCCCGGGCCATGGCCTGGCGGGCCGCGTCGCGCAGCGCCGGCCAGTCCACGGCCTCGGGGTCCAGGGGTCCGTCCGTCATGACCGGCTCGCCCTCCACTGCTTGCCGATGCCGGCCGGCGGGCGCAGCCGCTGGGAGGCCAGCGAGAGCACCAGCAGGGTGGCGACGTGCGGGCTGTAGGTGGCCAGCTCGCGCGGGAGCGAGTCGGTGGAGAAGTACCAGGTGAGCAGCAGGACCGAGACGAGCGCGCCGAAGGCGGCCAGTCCCTTGCGGTCCTGGCGCACCTGCCACAGGGCCACCGCCAGCAGGGCCACCGCCAGGAGCAGCAGCAGGGCGTGGACCGCCGCGCCGCCGCCGCGCACCTGGAGCGCGTCGGTGTAGCCGAACAGGCCCGCGCCCATGGCCAGGCCGCCCGGACGCCAGTTGCCGAAGATCATCGCGGCCAGACCGATGTAGCCGCGGCCGCCGGTCTGCCCCTCCTGGTAGATCTGCGACGCGACGATGGCCAGGAACACGCCGCCCATGCCGGCCAGGCCGCCGGAGACGACCACCGCGACGTACTTGAGGCTGTACACCGGCACACCGAGGGACTCGGCGGCGTCGGGGTTCTCACCCACCGAGCGCAGCCGCAGGCCGAAGGTGGTCCGCCACAGCACCAGGTAGGTCAGCGGGACCATCAGGATCGCGACGACCGTCAGCGCGGGCATGCGCGTGGTCGCGCCGATCACCAGCGAGGCCAGGTCGCCGACCAGGAAGACCCCGCTGTCGGCGACCGGTCCGAGCACCTCGTTGACGAGGGGCAGGTTCCACACCGGGAACGACGGCGCCATCGGCGACTGGGCCGCGCCCGCGCCGGGCACGTCGGAGTAGACCAGGATCGACAGGTAGCGCATGGCGCCGAGCATGAGGATGTTGATCGCCACGCCGGAGACGATGTGGTCCACCGCGAAGGTCACCGTGGCCACGGCGTGCAGGAGCCCGCCCGCCATACCGGCGAGCACGCCCGCCAGCAGGCCGATCCACGGGTTGTCCGTGGACCAGGCGAAGTAGGCACCGAACCAGGTGCCCAGGATCATCATGCCTTCCAGGCCGATGTTGATGATGCCCGCCCGCTCGGACCACAGACCGCCCAGGCCGGCCAGTCCGATGGGCACCGCGAAGGTGATGGTGGTGTTGATGGTGCCCGCGTCGGTGAGCATGTCGTGGCCGGTGATGACACGCAGCCCCGCCAGGGACACCAGCACCGCGCCGAACAGGGTGAGGAAGCGCCAGCGCGCCCAGCCCCGGGGCCGGAGCGGGGCCTTGGCCACCGGCTCCATCACGTTGATCTCCTGGCTCACTGGGCCTCCCCGCCGCGCTTGCCGTCGGAGCCGGGGACGGTGCCCTCACCGTCGGCGCTCCCGCCCCCGGGTGGCGGGGGCGCGGTCTCCGTCTCCTGTGTGGTCGGCCCGGCGGTGGCGCCGAGCTGCTTGCCGATCTGCTGCTGCTGGTAGCGGCGGCCCCAGCGGTGCACGACCTCGTAGACCACCACGACGGTGAGCACGATGGTGGCCTGCGAGATGACCGCGATCTCCTGCGGGATGCCGTCGAAGGGCAGGATGCCCGCCGCCTGGTTCAGGAAGGCCCAGAACAGGGCGGCGAAGACGATGCCCACCGGGTGGTTGCGGCCCAGCAGGGCGATGGCGATACCGATGAAGCCGATACCGGTCGGGAAGTCCAGGGCGTAGTAGTGGGAGCTGCCCAGCAGCTGGGGCAGGCCCACCAGGCCGGCGACCATGCCCGAGAAGAGCATGGACAGGAACACCATCTTCTTGACGTTCACACCGCTGGCCTCGGCCGCCGTCTGCGACTCGCCGGTGGCCCGCAGTTCGAAACCGAAGCGGGTCCGGTTGAGCATCACCCAGTAGCCGACGCCGACCGCGGCGGCCAGGAACACGAAGCCGAAGATCTCGTCGTCGGAGCCGAGGAAGCCGGCGGGAACGCCCGGCACCCAGGAGGACTCCGGGATGGGCGGGGTGCCGATGTTGTTGGTGCTGATCTCCACCGCGAGGCGGTTGGTGCTCAGCAGGTAGGCGGTGATGCCGGTGGCGATCGCGTTGAGCATGATCGTGGAGATCACCTCGGACACGCCCCGGGTCACCTTGAGGTATCCGGCGATACCGGCCCACACGCCGCCGACGGCCACGGCCGTGACGACGATGACGATCTGGCTGAGCACGGGCGGCAGCATGACGTAGCCGCCCACGGCGGCGGCCAGCAGCGCGGCGAGCCGATACTGGCCGTCCACTCCGATGTTGAACAGCTTCATCTTGAAGCCGATCGCCACGGCGACGGCGGCCAGGTAGTAGGTGGTGCCGTCGTTGACGATCCGCACCAGGCTGTCGGGCCTGGTGCCGTACTCGATCATCCGGTCGAACGTGGCCAGCGGCGGGATGCCGCTGAAGTACAGCACGGCCGCGGTGACCGCGACGGCGATGACGCCGGCGGCCAGGACCGCGGCGAAGGACAGCGCCAGCATGGTCGACAGCCGGTGGAACAGCAGGAACGCCGCGGCGGAGCCGACCAGGGCGCCCAGGGCGGCGGCGACCGGCTCGATCAGGGACAGGTCCAGGAACCAGGCGGTCAGCAGGCCCGAGGCCACCGACAGCACCAGGGCGGTCGGCACGACCAGGGTGGTGTGCAGGACCGTGTTCTCCTCGCGGGCCCCGTCCGTGCCGGCCCGGCGTCCGCCGGACACCAGGCGGCCGGTCCAGGCCACGGCCGCGAAGACCACCACGACGCCGATGACCAGTGCCGCCCACCACAGGAGGACCATGTCCAGGGCGACGGTCAGCAGCGTTCCCACGACCAGGGAGCCGCCCAGCCCCGCGGGTGCGGGCAGGGTCGTGCCGGGACGGGAGATCTTAGTCATGCGTGCCGCCCTCACCTTCCGTACTCTCGTGGGCCCCGCCCAGTCCGGCGCCGGTCATGGCCGAGCCCAGCTGTTCGGGCGTGACGGTGGCCGGGTCGGCCTGGGCGACCAGGCGGCCGCGCAGGATCACGTGCAGGGTGTCGGACATGCCGATCAGCTCGTCCAGGTCCGCGGAGACCAGCAGCACCGCCAGGCCGGCGGCGCGGGCGTCGCGCAACTGCTCCCAGATGGCGGCCTGGGCCCCCACGTCCACACCGCGGGTGGGGTGCGCGGCGACCAGGAAGCGCGGGGAGCCGCTCATCTCCCTGCCGATGATGAACTTCTGCTGGTTGCCGCCGGACAGGGCGTCGGCGATCACGTCGATGCCCGGGGTGCGCACGTCGTACTCGGCGACGATGCGCTCGGAGTCGGCTCGCGCTCCGGCCTTGTTGATCCAGGGGCCGCGCACGCTGGGCGCCTTGGTCTGGTGGCCCAGGATGCGGTTCTCCCACAGCGGGGACTCCAGCAGCACGCCGTGCCGGTGGCGGTCCTCGGGGATGTAGCCCACGCCCGCCTCGCGGATGCGCAGCGTGGACCAGCCGGTGATGTCGTGCTCCTCCAGGAGGATGCGTCCCGAGGCCAGCGGGCGCATGCCCATGATGGCCTCGATCAGCTCGGACTGGCCGTTGCCCTCCACGCCGGCGATGCCGACGATCTCGCCCCGGTGGATGTCCACGCCGACCCCGTCGACGACGGCCCGGCCCTCGGCGGAGTGGACGGTGACCCCGTCCAGGGACAGCACGACGTGGTCGGTGACGGTGGACTCGCGCAGCTCGGGCACGGGCAGTTCGCCGCCGACCATCAGCGTGGCCAGTTCCTGGGCGGTGGTGGTGTCCGGGTCCGCGGTGGCCACGGTGGTGCCGCGGCGGATCACGGTGATCTCGTCGGCGACCGAGAGCACCTCGTCCAGCTTGTGGGAGATGAAGATGACGGTCAGGCCCTCGCGCTTGAGCTCGCGCAGGTTGTCGAACAGCTCGTCGACCTCCTGCGGGACCAGGACGGCGGTGGGCTCGTCGAGGATGATGGTCTGCGCGCCGCGGTAGAGGACCTTGAGGATCTCCACGCGCTGGCGCTCGCCGACGCCCAGGTCGGCCATCAGGCGGTCGGGGTCGACCCCGAGCCCGTACTGCTCGGACAGCGTCCGGATCCGTGTGCGGGCTCGGTTGCCGATGCCGAAGCGGCGCTCCGCTCCCAGGACCACGTTCTCCAGCACGGTCAGGTTGTCGGCGAGCATGAAGTGCTGGTGCACCATGCCGATGCCGTTGCGGATGGCGTCGGAGGGCGAGTGGAAGCGCACCTCCCGGCCGTTGACGTGGATGTGGCCCTCGTCCGGCCGGTGCATGCCGTACAGGGTCTTCATCAGCGTGGACTTGCCCGCACCGTTCTCGCCGACGATGGCGTGCACGGTACCGGGAGCCACGGTGATGTCGATGTCGTGGTTGGCCACGACCCCGGGAAAACGCTTGGTGATCCCGCGCAGCTCAACGGCGGGGGGCGCCAGGGCCCCGTCGCCCGATGGCGTGCTGCTCATCTGTCTCCTCGTGAACTTGCGGCGTGGTGCGGGCCGGGAGGGGCCGGATTGCGGCCGCTGCCGGGCGCCCCCGTCGCGGAACGGCAACCGGGGCGGCACCGGGCCGGGGTCTCCCGGCCCGGTGCCGCCCGTGGATGCGGCCGCCGCGGGTCCCGCCCCGCGGCGACTGTGTTTCTTGGGACCCGCCCCCAGGAGGTCGGTGCGAGCGCCCGCGGGGTTCTGGAGGTGCCGAAGGTGCGACCGCGAGGAACGAGCCGTCACACCGCAGGCCCCGGAGGTTCCCGCTCCTTGGGCGCTCGAACACGGACCAAAGCGAGGCGAGGGCCCGGGGAAACACTGTCTACGGCTCGGTCGGAACCTCGATCTCGCCGTCGATGATCTGCTGCTTGATCTCTTCCAGCTGGTCCTGGATCGGGCTGATCGCCTCTTCGTTGGACTGGGTGTAGTCCACGCCGCCGTCGGCGAGCTCGAAGCGCTGGATGCCGCCCTCGACCTCTCCCTCGGTGGCGGACTTGATCAGCTCGAACACGGCCACGTCCACCTGCTTGATGGCGGAGGTGAGCACGTGCGGCTTCTGGTTCTCCTCGGCGTTCTCGTACTGGTCGCTGTCGACGCCGATGAAGGTGAAGTCGTTGGACACGGCCGCCTCCAGGACGCCGTTGCCCGAGGCGCCGGCGGCGTGGTAGATGACGTCCGCGCCGCGGTCGTACTGGGCCTGGGCGAGTTCGCGGCCCTTGGCCGGGTCGCTGAAGCCGCTCATGTCCGGCGGCTGGCTGAGGTAGTCGACCTCGACGTCGATGTCCTCGGTGACGTGCTTGGCTCCCGCGACGTACCCGGCCTCGAACTTGTGGATCAGCGGGGTCTCGACGCCGCCGACGAAGCCGACGTGGTCCTCCTCGGTGGTCAGCGCCGCGGCGGCACCGGCCAGGAAGGAGGCCTGCTCCTCGGCGAAGACGAGGCTGGTGACGTTGTCCAGGCCCTCGATCTCGGAGTCCACGATGGCGAAGTGGACGTCCGGGTACTCGGCGGCGACCGTCTCGAGCGGCTCGGCGTAGGCGAAGCCGACGGCGATGACGACGTCGAAGCCCTCCTCGGCCATGGTGGCCAGGCGCTGCTCCTTGGCGGAGTCGGCCTCGCCGTCGCTGGGCTCGAAGTCGGTGGTCTCGACACCGAGCTCCTCGGCCGCCTGGGACAGGCCGCGGTAGGCCGAGTCGTTGAAGGAGCGGTCGCCGCGACCGCCGACGTCGTAGGCCAGGCCGACCTGCAGCTCGGAGGCGGACTCCTCGCCGCCCCCTTCGCCGCCTTCCTCCGCCGCGCTGTCACACGCGGTGAGGGCGAGCACACCGGCCGCCGCGACGGCGGCGAACCTGACTGCGTTGCTGCGCTTCACTTCTCACTCCCCTTACGCACTCTCAGCGGCCAGCATTCTCGCGCGACCGAACTGAGTTCTGCAGCCGGACGATATCCGGTGGCCGAAAGTACATCGAACCAACAGACGGAGTTGTTATGAAGGCGAGAGCGGAGCGACACGGGGGCTCACTCGGGAGTCACCAAACACGCACCCGAAGCGGTCGGCCACGTTTGCGCATTGCGTTCTTCGCACCCCGATCCCCGCCCCGACACGGCATTACCACGCCTGGTTCACGACCACTCACGCGTTGTCACACCAGCACGTGGGAACCGGCCGGTCTAGACCGGACTGACCATGTCGGGCGGGGAGGGGCGGGAGGGCCGGCTCAGTCCGCGAGGAAGTCCAGCACGGCCTGCCGGAAGGCCCGGGAGGAGACGGCGTTGGCGTGGTCGCGTCCGGGGACCTCCACGTGGGTGCCGCCGCAGCGCTCGGCGAGCTCGGCCGCCCCCTCGGCGAGCGCGTCCCTGGCGCCCGAGACCAGCAGCAGGGGGATCCCGGTGAGCGGCGGGTCCGGGTCGAAGGGGCGCGAGGCCTGAGCGCGCGCACAGGCGGCCAGCGCGGCGGCGTCGTTGCCGGGCAGGGCCGCCACCGTGCGGTAGACGAGGTCGAAGGGGGTGTCCCCGGAACCGGGGTCGGACAGGTCCGCTCCGTCGAAGGCGTTTTTCGCCCCGAAACCACCGAGAACGACACGTCTGACCCGTTCGGGCGCGGTCAGCGCCAGTTCCCAGGCCAGGCGCGAGCCCATCGAGTAACCGACCACGTCGACCTTGTCCACACCCGTCTCGTCGAGCATGGCGACAAGGTCGGCGACGAAGTGTTCGGGCAGGTAGAAAGCGCTGTCGGTCGGTTTGCCGCTGGCGCCGTGGCCGCGCAGGTCGGGCCCGATCACCCGCGTCCCGGCCGCTCCCAGGGCCTGGACCCATCCGGCGGCACGCCAATTCATACCGAAGTCGGTACCGAAACCGTGCAGCAAAAGTACGGGGACTCCGTCCCCGGGAACCTGCGGATGCAAATCCGCATAGCGTATTGTCACGTCGCCGACGAGATTCGCGGACATGGAACCCTCAATCCCTGTCTTCGGAGAATGTGAGAGGGCCGCCAAAGGTCCGTTCGGAGATTTCTCCCGAAAATGGCGCCAGAAGGCGCCGACGTTCGTGCCTTCCTCCGTACGGACACCCTCGGCGGCCCGGTGCGGCCGTCAGTCCGACGGGGGCCTGAGCCGTACCCGGCGCGCGGGCCGGGCCTCCTCGTCGGGCACCCGGCCCACGATGCCCGCCTGGGGCGCGTCGGCCGCGGCCTCGACCGCGAAGGTCACCAGGGGGTCGCCCACGGGCACGACCTGCTCCTCCTCGGCGTGCAGCTCGACGATCCTGCCCGCCTTGGGCGAGGGGATGACCACCGCGGACTTGGTGGTCTCCACCTCCACCAGGGGCGCGTTGCGTTCGACCGTGTCGCCCACGGCGACCTGCCACTCCAGGACGGTCGCCTCGACCAGGCCCTCGCCCAGGTCCGGGAGCGTGAAGGTGAAGTTCTCTTGTGCCATGGTCGCTCTAGTACTCCAGGGTCCGTTGCACCGCGAGCAGGACGCGGTCGATGGTCGGCAGGTACTGCGGCTCCAGGGGACCCGCGGGGTAGGGAACGTCGAAGCCGGTGACGCGCTGGACGGGGGCGGCCAGGTCACGGAAGCAGTTCTCCGTGACCAGGGTGGCGACCTCCGCGCCGAGCCCGGCGGTCAGCGGCGCCTCGTGGACGACCACGGCGCGCCTGGTGCGCGAGACCGAGGCGGCCAGTCCGGCGGCGTCGATGGGCTTGAGCCAGCGCAGGTCCAGCACCTCCAGGTCCACGCCGTCCTCGGCGGCCAGTTCGGCCACCTGCACGCAGCGGTGCACCATGGCGCCCCAGGCGATGAGGGTGGCGTGGCGGCCGGAACGCACGACGCGGCTCGTGCCGATGGGGTCGCCGGGCTCGCGCAGCTGGACGGGCTTGCGGTCCCAGTAGCGGGACTTGGGCTCCATGTAGACGACGGGGTCGTCGGAGCGCACCGACTGCAGCAGCAGGCTGTAGGCGTCGGCGGGGTCGGAGGGCGCGGCGACCTTGAGGCCGGGGGTGTGCGCGAAGAGCGCCTCCAGGCTCTCCCCGTGGTGCTCGGGCGCCTGGATGCCGCCGAAGGAGGGCAGCCGCAGGGTGATCGGCATGGGGGCCGCGCCGCGGGTGCGGTAGTTCATGCGCGCCACCTGGTTGACGATCTGGTCGATCGCGGGATAGGCGAAACCGTCGAACTGCAGCTCGGGGACGGGCCTCCAGCCGTTCATGGCCAGGCCGACCGCCATGCCCATGATGGCGGACTCGGCGAGGGGGGTGTCGAAGACGCGCTTGTCGCCGAACTCCTTCTGGAGTCCGTCGGTGACGCGGAAGACCCCGCCCAGGGTGCCGACGTCCTCGCCGAAGACCAGCACGTCGGAGTCCTCGGTGAGCAGGTCGCGCAGGGCGCGGTTGATGGCCTGCTGCATGGACAGCTCGACCACGGGGGTGTCGGCGGCGGTGTCGGCGCGTTCGATCAGCTCGGTCACAGCTCGACCTCTTCCTGCCAGGTGCGGCGCTGCCGGGTCAGCTCCTCGGTGGTCTCCCGGAAGACGTGGGTGAACAGGTCCGAGCCGTCGGGCTCGGGTGCGGTGGCCACGCCGTCGCGGACGCGCTCGGCCTCCCGCGCCGCCCGGGCGTCGACCTCGGCGAGGTGGGCCTCGTCGGCGTGCCCGGCGGCGAGCAGGGCCTCGCGCAGCAGGCGGACGGGGTCGCGGTCGCGCCAGCGCGCGGCCTCGGCGTCGTCGCGGTAGCGGCCGGGGTCGTCGGAGGTGGAGTGGGGCTCGACGCGGTAGGTGAGCGCCTCGACGACGGAGGGCCCCTCGCCCCGGCGGGCCCTGGCCACGGCCTCTGCGGTGGCCTCGTAGACCGCGCCCGCGTCGTTGCCGTCCACCAGGACGCCGGGCATGCCGTAGCCCTCGGCCCGCGCGCGGACGGAGCCGCCCGCGACCTGGCGCTCGTTGGGCACCGACAGCGCCCACTGGTTGTTCTGGCAGAAGAAGACCACGGGGGCTCCGAAGACCCCCGCGAAGTTCATCGCCTCGTGGACGTCTCCCTCGGAGCTGGCGCCGTCGCCGAAGTAGGCCAGGGCCACGCCGTCGTCCCCGCGCAGCCGCTCGCCCACGGCCCATCCGACCGCGTGCGGGACGGGGCCGCCGACCACGGCGTTGACGGCCCCGAACCGGGAGGCCATGACGTCGTAGAGGCCGCCGTGCCACAGGGCGCGGTGGGTGGCCATGTAGCCGACCATCTCCACGCCGTAGGCCAGGGCCGAGGCCATCTCGCGGTAGGTGGGGAAGACGAAGTCGCGTGCGGGGTCCAGTGCCGATGCGCTGGCGACCTGGGCGGCCTCCTGCCCGCGCACGGACACGTAGGCGGGGAAGACGCCCTGGCGCTGCAGGGCGATGGCCTCGGTGTCCAGGTCGCGCGCGGTCCTCATGTCGCGGTAGAGCGCGCGGGTGAGGTCGGGGGGCAGGTGGTCCACGGTGATGGCTCCCCGGCCCGCTGACTCGTGGGTTGGCATGTCGAGCGGCTCCCAACGTGGCCCTGCCGCGTGTGGTGGCGCGAGCCGGGCTCTGGATGGTCATCTTCTGTACGCCGATTCTCCAGAATATTCGACACTCTCGCTAGATATCAGCGGATACTTGATACATAAGGAGACGAGGAAGCCAGTTTCGTCCCTGATCGTCTAGCATCTGCCTCGCGCGAACCACGAAAACGACACACGGGCCTATACACATAGGAACCACCCCCGACCCTCACGAACCCCAGGACACCACCGGGGGTACATACCCGCCCACCGCCACGATGCGCGCCGTCACGGAAAGGAAGCGAAGGGCAACGGATAGTGCGCACTCGACGCCGGGCGCACGTGTCCGGGGCGACTCGAACATCCCGTCGACGAAAACCCGGGAATCCACGACACATGAAGCCCCAAGTGGCCCCTCGACGAGAATTTCTGTCCCGTTCCGAGTACCGCGGTGTAGTTACCCGCCAGTCGGGGAAACCAGCCATCCACCAGCCGCGTCAACCATGGGTACAGTCGGACACCCCGAAGCGCCCCCCGCCCGTCGGCCCCGCACGAGGGCCCCGATCCCCCGTCCCCGGCCGCCCCACCCCCGGCGGTCGGCCCGCCCCCGGCCCCGGTCTCGCCGGCTGAGATTCCGATGGACGGAAACAACGTTTACCTGGTAGTTCGTTAGCCCCGGTCAATGACGACGGCAAGGGGCCCATCCTGAAACAAGAGCACACGAGGAGCACGCACATGGCCATGGGCGACCAACGTAGGAACGGCCGGCGGCCGGACACGACCGACCAGACCATCCTGAGCGCCCTCGCCAAGGACGCGCGGACCGGGATCACCGAGATCGCCGCCCTGGCCAACGTGTCCCGGGCGACGGCCTACAACCGGATCAAGCGGCTCACCGACGAGGGGGTCATCCGCGGCTACTCCGTGGTGACCGACCACTCCAAGATGGGGCTCGGCGTCACCGCGCTCGTTCTCATCTCGGGCAGCCAGCCCGACTGGCGGGCCAACCGGGAGATCCTGTCCTCCTACCCGGAGATCGAGTACTGCTGGTACGTCGTGGGATCGGCGGACATCGTCCTCCTCGTCCGCGTCGCCAACACCAACCAGCTGCGCGACCTGATCCTGACCCGGTTGCAGTCCCTTCCGGGTGTGACGTCCACCCAGACGCTCACCGTCATCGACGAGGTCGTACACCGGCCGGTCGTGGAACCCGCCGAGGAGTAGGACGCGTTCGGCGGGCACCGCCCGCGGAACGCGTCCCCAAGGCCCTAATCCCCGACCACCTCGGCGACCGAGGCCATCAGCTCGGCGAGCAGGTCCGAGCCCAGTGCGCGGGTGGCCGCGACGTCGCCGTCCACATCCAGCACCACCTCGACGTAGGCCTTCAGCTTGGGCTCCGTCCCCGAAGGACGCAACGTCACCCGTCCCCTGCCCTCCAACCGGAAGCGCAGGGCGTCCGTCGGCGGCAGACCCGCATGTCCGGCGGCGAAGTCGTCGACCCCCGCCACACGCAGGGGCCCGAACGCGGCGGGCGGTTCGGCGCGCAACCGCCGCATCGCCGCGGAGATGACCGCGAGGTCCTCCACCCGTACCGAGAGCTGGCCGCTCAGGTGCAGCCCGTACCGGCGCGCCTGGTCGTCGAGCAGGTCGAGCAGGGTCCGGCCCCCACTCCTGGCCCGGGCCGCGAGCGCCGACGCCACCAGGGCCGCGCTGATCCCGTCCTTGTCCGAGACCGGACGGCCGTCGTCACCGCCCACGCAGTAGCCCAGCGCCTCCTCGAACGCGAAGACCCGCCGCCGCCCGGGACCGCCCGCGCGCGCCAGCCACTTGAAGCCGGTGAGGGTCTCCTCGTATCCCACCCCCCGGTCGCGGGCGATCTTGCCGAGCAGGCTGGAGGAGACGATCGAGGTGGCCACCACCCGGTCGGGCCCGGTGGTGTGGTCCAGCACGTACTCGGCGAGCAGGCCGCCGACCTCGTTCCCGGTGAGCAGCCCGTGTCCGGGGACCGCGAGCGCGAGCCGGTCGGCGTCGGGGTCGTTGGCGATCACCAGGTCCGAGCCGTCGGCGGCGCCGGCGGCCAGCGCCATGTCCATGGCGCCCGGCTCCTCCGGGTTGGGAAAGTCCACGGTCGGGAAGTCGGGGTCGGGGTCGAACTGGGCGGCGACCGCGGACGGCCGGGGGAACCCGGCCCGCTCCATCGCCGCCGTCAGCACGCGGCCGCCCACACCGTGCATGGCGGTGTAGGTGGTGGCCAGGTCGCGGTCCCCGGGCGGGACCAGGGCGGTGACCGCGTCCAGGTAGCGGTCCACGATCCCCTGCCCCAGCACCGTCCAGTCCGTTCCCAGGGGCAGGTCGCCGACCGGACCCGCGGCGTCGATCCGGGCGGAGATCTCGGCGTCGGCCGGGGAGACGATCTGCGTGCCCGCGTCGGCGTCGCCGCCCGCCTTGCCGGCCCCGGCGTAGACCTTGTAGCCGTTGTCCTGCGGCGGGTTGTGGCTCGCGGTGACCATGATCCCGGCTTCGGCGCCCAGGTCGCGCACGGCGAAGGCCAGGACGGGGGTGGGCAGGGGCTCGGGCAGCAGGGACACCCGGTGCCCGGCGCCGGTGAGGACGGCGGCGCTGTCGCGTGCGAAGTCCGCCGAGCGGTGCCGCGCGTCGTAGCCGATCACCACGTGCGCGGGACCGTCGCCGAGCCAGGCGGCGATCCCGGCCGCCGCCCGCATGACCACCACGCGGTTCATCCGGTTGGGTCCGGCCCCGAGCGCGCCGCGCAGACCGGCGGTGCCGAACTCCAGGCGCGCGCCGAAGCGGCCGGCGAGGTCGGCCAGGGCGTCGGCCTCACCCCGGTCGGCGCGCTCCACCAGCCCCGACAGCTCCACGCGGGTGTCGGGGTCGGGGTCCTGGGCGAGCCACCGCCTCGCCTGGTCGAGGATGTGGGCGGTCATCGGGGAACCGGCTCCCTTCACAGCTTGGCGACGATGTCGGCGAGCAGTCGGCCGACGGTCCCCGCGGCCTCCCTGCCGGTGGCCAGCACGTCCTCGTGGTCGAGGTTGGCGTCCTGGAGTCCGGCCGCGATGTTGGTGACCAGGGACAGGCCCAGGACCCGGGCGCCCGCCGCGCGTGCGGCGATGGCCTCCAGGACGGTGGACATGCCGACCAGGTCGGCGCCCATGGCGCTGAGCATGCGGATCTCGGCGGGGGTCTCGAAGTGCGGGCCGGGCATGGCCGCGTACACGCCCTCGGGCAGGGCGGGATCGACCGAGCGGGCCAGCTCGCGCAGGCCGGCGTCGTAGGTCTCGGTGAGGTCGACGAAGGTCGCGCCGGTCAGCGGGGAGAGCGCGGTCATGTTGATGTGGTCGGCGATCAGGACCGGGGACCCCACGGGGTAGGCGGGGTTGATGCCGCCCGCGGCGTTGGTCAGCACGATCGTCCTGGCCCCGGCCGCCACCGCGGTGCGCACGCCGTGCACGACCGCGGCGGTGCCGTGGCCCTCGTACAGGTGGGTGCGGCCCAGGAAGGCGAGGATGTCGCGCTCGCCGTCGCTGATGCTGCGGAGGGTGCCGCTGTGGCCCTCCACGGCCGGGGGCACGAAGCCGGGCAGGTCGGCGGTGGCCAGCTCGTGCCCGGACGCGCCGAGCAGGTCGGCCGCGGGCGCCCACCCCGATCCCATGACCAGGGCGACGTCGTAGCCGTCCACTCCGGTGCGCGAACGCAGTTCGGCGGCGGCCTCCTCGGCGGCGGCCTGGGGTGTGCGAGTCACAGTGCGCTCTCTTCCGTTCGTTCGTGTCCGCGCAGTCCACAGCCCCGGTGCGGTACACGTGGTCTTGTACTTATGGCGGGGTTCGACGCCCGAGGCCCGCCATAGGTACGAGATCGGCGCAGGTCGAACCCCGTGTGTCACACCAGTGACGGTTTCGGCCGGGACACTAGATTCCCACGGGGTGCCAGACCGTCTTGGTCTCCAGGAAGGGGGTCATGCGCGCGGTGCCCGGGTCCGGGTCGAGCCAGGCCTCCTCGCCGCCGTCGGCCCCGGGACCGGGGCGCAGCACCCGGGTGAGGGTGGTGGCCGCGGCCCTCTCGAACTCGGCGGCCAGCTCCCCGGCTCCGGTCAGGTCCAGGGCGTTGACGTCGGCGTGCGCGGCCAGGTGGGGACCCAGTTCCGGCACCCGGCCGGTGAGCAGGTTGACCACACCGCCGGGCAGGTCGGAGGTGGCGAGCACCTCGGCCAGGTCGATCGCGGCCAGCGGCGCGGTCTCGGAGGTGACCACGACGGCGGTGTTGCCGGTGGCGATCACCGGGGCGACCACGCTGGTCAGGCCGAGCAGGGGCGCGTTCTGGGGCGCCAGGACCGCGACCACGCCGGTGGGTTCGGGGGCCGAGTGGTTGTAGTAGGGCCCCGAGACGGGGTTGGCGCCGCCGAGCACCTGGGCGACCTTGTCGGTCCAGCCCGCGTAGTACACCCACCGGTCGACGGCGGCCGAGACCACGCGGTCGGCCTCGGCCCGGGACAGGCCCTGGGCGGCCACGGCCTGGGCGGTGAACTGGTCGCGGCGGCCCTCCAGCACCTCGGCGACCCGGTACAGGATCTGGCCGCGGTTGTAGGCGGTGCGCGTCGACCAGCCGCCGAAGGCCTTGCGCGCCGCGGACACGGCGTCGCGGGCGTCCTTGCGTGAGGCGAGCGAGGCGTTGGCCAGGTGCCGGCCGCTGTCGGAGGTCACGGGGTAGCTCCTGCCCGATTCGGAGCGGGGGAAGGCCCCGCCCAGGTAGAGCTTGTAGGTCTTGCGGACCGCCAGGCGCGCCGGGGCCGGACCGCCGGTGCCCCCGCCCGCCTCGGCCGCGCCCTTGGCGGCCCTCCTGGTGTTGCGCCGTTCAGCCAAGGTAGGCCTCCAATCCGTGCCGCCCGCCCTCGCGGCCGTATCCCGACTCCTTGTAGCCGCCGAAGGGGCTGGTCGGGTCGAACTTGTTGAACGTGTTGGACCAGATCACGCCGGCGCGCAGGCGCTCGGCGGTCCACAGCATGCGCGAACCCTTCTCGGTCCACACCCCCGCGGAGAGCCCGTAGGGGGTGTTGTTGGCCTTGGCCACGGCCTCGTCCGGTGTGCGGAAGGTCAGCACCGAGAGCACCGGGCCGAAGATCTCCTCGCGGGCCACCCGGTGGGCCTGGCTGACACCGGTCAGGACGGTGGGCGCGAACCAGTAGCCGCTCTGGGGCAGGTCGCACGCGGGCGACCAGCGCTCGGCGCCCTCGGCCTCGCCCGTGTCGGTGAGTTCGCGGATGCGCTCCAGCTGGGCGGCGGAGTTGATCGCGCCGATGTCGGTGTTCTTGTCCAGCGGGTCGCCCAGGCGCAGGCGGGAGATGCGGGCCTTGAGCCGGGGCAGCAGCTCCTCGGCGATCGACTCCTGGACCAGCAGGCGTGAGCCGGCGCAGCACACGTGGCCCTGGTTGAAGAAGATGCCCGAGACGATGCCCTCGACCGCCTGGTCGATCGCGGCGTCGTCGTAGACGATGTTGGCCCCCTTGCCGCCCAGCTCCAGGGTGAGCCGCTTGTCGGTGCCGGCCACCGCACGGGCGATCTGGCGGCCGACCTCGGTGGAGCCGGTGAAGGCGACCTTGTCCGTGCCCGGGTGCTCCACGAGCGCGCGCCCGGTCTCGCCCGCGCCGGTGAGGATGTTGACCACGCCCGGGGGCAGGTCGGCCTCCTGGCAGATCTCGGCGAAGGCCAGCGCGGTGAGCGGGGTGGTCTCGGCGGGCTTGAGCACGACGGTGTTGCCGGTGGCCAGGGCCGGGGCGATCTTCCACGCGAGCATGAGCAGCGGGAAGTTCCACGGGATGACCTGCGCGGCCACGCCCAGCGGCCGCGGGTCGGGGCCCAGGCCGGCGTGGGCGAGTTTGTCGGCCCATCCGGCGTGGTAGAAGAAGTGGGCGGCGACCAGCGGCAGGTCGACGTCGCGGGTCTCCTTGATGGGCTTGCCGTTGTCCATGGACTCCAGCACGGCCAGTTCGCGCGAGCGCTCCTGGATGATGCGGGCGATGCGGAACAGGTACTTGCCGCGTTCGGCGGCGGGCATCCGGCTCCACACGGTGTCGTATGCGCGGCGGGCGGCGGCCACGGCCCGGTCCACGTCGGCGGCCCCGGCGACGGCGACCTGGGCGAGCTTGGTCTCGTCGGCCGGGTTGAGCGTGGTGAGGTACTCGCCGCCCTCGGCCGGGGTGAAGGCGCCGTCGACGAACAGTTCGTAGGTCTCGCGCAGGGTGACGACGGAGCGGGACTCCGGTGCGGGCGCGTACTCGAAGATCACGGCTCTCAGTCCAGCGTGTAGTAGTCGGGGCCCGGGTAGGTGCCGGTGGTCAGCCTGGTGCGCTGCATCAGCAGGTCGTTGAGGAGGCTGGAGGCACCGATCCGGAACAGGTCGGGGGTCAGCCAGTCGGGACCGGCGACCTCGTTGACCAGGACCAGGTTGCGGATGGCGTCCTTGGTGGTGCGGATGCCTCCCGCGGGCTTGACGCCCACGCGCCTTCCCGTGGCGGCGTGGTGGTCGCGGACCGCCTCCAGCATGACCAGGGTGACCGGCAGGGTGGCGGCCGGGGACACCTTGCCGGTGGAGGTCTTGACGAAGTCGCCCCCGGCGCGGATGGCCAGGTGGGAGGCGCGGCGCACGTTGTCGTAGGTGACGAGTTCGCCGGTCTCCAGGATGACCTTGAGGTGTGCGGTGCCGCAGGCCTCCTTGACCGCGGCGATCTCCTCGTACACCTTGAGGTAGTCGCCGGACAGGAAGGCGCCGCGGTCGATGACCATGTCGATCTCGCCGGCGCCGTCGGCGACCGCGCGGCGGGTGTCGGCGAGCTTGGCGTCCATGGGCGCGCGGCCCGAGGGGAAGGCGGTGGCCACCGAGGCCACGCCGATCCCGGTGCCGCGCAGCGCGTCGACGGCGGTCGCGACCATGTCGGAGTAGACGCACACGGCGCCGACCCGCGGCACGGTGCGGTCGGTCGGGTCGGGGCCGGCGGCCTTGGCGCACAGGGCCCGGACCTTGCCGGGGGTGTCGGCGCCCTCCAGGGTGGTCAGGTCCACCATGCTGATGGCCAGGTCGATGGCCTGGGCCTTGGCGGTGGTCTTGACGGACCGGGTGGACAGGTCCTGGGCGCGGGCACGCGCGCCGACCTCGTCCACGCCCGGGAGTCCGTGCAGGAAGGCCCGGAGCGCTTGGTTGGTCGTCGCCTCGGGCGCGAATGCGGTGTGGGGCACGGGCACCTACAGCTCGATCGGATTGCTCGTCGGTCCGTCCGCCGTGGCCAGCGGAAACGGCTCCTGGCCGGCGCGGTGGGGGGAAGGGTCTCCCCGGCCCGGGCCGTCAGGCAGTCACCCTAACGCCGGGCGGAGTCGGCGTCAGCATCCGTCCGGACCGCGCCGTCCAAGGTTGGAGGAGGATCCAAGTGAGCCCGGGTTCGTCCTTCGTGGGTTCACCCAATCAGAGCAGGAAAATGCCCTAAAACGGACACATGACACCTTTATGCCCCTTCCGCGGGAGTGTGTGCGGTCTAGACCGGACCACTCCTTCGGGCGGGGCGCACCGGATGCGAGACTGGCGCGCAACGAAGGGAGTGAGGGCGCCAGTGGACACGGCAGGACGGGCCGACCGCCGGACCGACGGAAGCGGGGGCGTGAGCGGGGGCGCGGCCCCGGGCGCGGGCGGGCCCGCGCCCGCCGGGACGCAACCGGTGCGCCTGGTGCGGTTGGACCGGCGGACCCCGGAGACGGCCCTGCTGCGGGAGGCCGTGCTCCGGCACCGGCTCCCGCCCGGCCAGCGCGGGCACGTGGGGCTGCCGGTGACCACCCTGCCCGCCGCCGACGCCGATCCGGCGCGCACGCCCTTCGCCGTCACCGCCGCCGGGCACCCCGTGGCCGACGCCGCCGGGGCTCGGGCCGCCTGCGCGGGGTTCGGTGTCCTGGACCGGGCCGTGCACGCCCGCGACCTGGTCCCCGACCCGGCGCACGCCGTGCTGCTGCGCGCCTTCTACCTCACCACGGCCTGGCAGGGCCGGGGCGTGGGGCGTGCCGTGTGCTCCGCCCCGCTGCTGGACCGGCTGGCCGCCGACGTGGCCCCGCACGCCACCGAACTGGTGCTGTGCGTCGACGAGGCCAACCACGCGGCGGCGCGCGTCTACGGCGCCGCCGGGTTCGCCTTCACCGGCCACCGTTTCCTGGACGCCGCGGGGAAGGCGCAGCTGGTGATGGCCCGGCCCCTGGTCCCGAAGGCCTGAGCGGGGCTCGGGAGGACTCGCGCGAAGAGCCGCGACGAGGACCCGGACCGGGACCGGGAGCGCCTAACCTGGTCACCATGGCGGAGCTTCGGATCAGTAGCGACGACGACCAGGTCGACCTGCGGAAGATGGCCGTGGCCCTGGCCGAGTCCCAGGGCTGGGCGCGCGAGGAGGTCGGCATCTGGGACAACCGCCGGGGCGAGGTGATCGTGACGGTGGACGACTCGCTGCTGCGCAGGCCCGAGGCCGATCCGCTGCACCGACCCCGGCACACCCCGCGCGACGTGCACAACGCCTGCGAGACGCTGCACCGCGAGGACGCCTCGCTGCGCCGCGTGGACTTTCGGGTGCTGCGGGAGGAGACCGCCCGGTTCTTCTCGGCCGGGTGGACCGTCGCCGACGTGCTGCACGCCCTGGGCCACCGCCCCGACGGTGTGCCCTGGCCCAAGGGCCCGGACTACCAGGGCACCGAGTGGCTGCGCGCTCGGATGAAGGCGTGGCGGACCCCCAACGGCGACATCCGCCCCTCCAGGTCGCAGGAGGCCGCCCAGCTGCGTGTGATCAGCCGTGCGGGCCTGCCGATGGACATCGGGCTGCCCGAGGACGCGGAGGTGTCGCAGCGTCCGGTGGCCAGCCCGTCGGTGGCGCGGTCCGCGGCCGACGACGCGCGAAGGCTCATGCGGCAGAACTCCCGGACCACCACCGACTCCCTCGCCCACCGCGACCGCACCTCGGCCCACATCACCCGCCGGGACGACCGCCGCTAGGGCCGCCGGCGGCTCTGCGCTCCTCCACCAGGGAGACCATGCCGGCGGCCGCCTCGCCGAGGACGAGTTCGGCCGGCCCCCTGCCCACGACCAGTCGCCACAGGGTGGCGAAGAGCAGGGAGGCGAGGACGAACTGCTCCAGCAGCCAGGGCTGGTGCCACTCGAACCCGGAGACGGAGATGACCACCGCCAGGGCCAGGATGTGCCCGGTGTAGACGGTCAGCGGCATCCGGCCGACCGAGGTCAGCGGGTACATGAGGACGCGCAGGCGGTCGCACAGGAACATGCACACCACCAGCACCACGAGTCCCTGGCCGACCGCCTCGGCCATCTCGAAGGTGGTGCCGGTGTGGGGCGTGCCGATCGCCAGCCACCACCAGGAGTCCGTGGGCACCTGCCCGGAGATCGACTCCATCTTGTCGGTCACCGCGTAGCGCACCTCCTCCACCACCTCCGGGTCGGTGACCATGTCGGGTGACAGCCCGGTCAGGGAGGGGCCGCTGGTCTCCACCAGCCGGTCCAGGCCGCCCATGGGGTACAGCAGCAGCCAGGAGCCCGCGTGGCCGAGGACCAGCAGTACGGCGCCGGCGGCCAGCAGGCGCAGCCGCACCGCGAGGGCGGTCAGGTCCGTGCGGCCCACCGCCATCCCGGCGAAGACGTAGACCATGAAGGTGACCGCCGGGTAGTAGCCGGTCAGGAAGAACTCGGCGAAGGACGTGACCGCCCCCGTGCGCGGAACGGGCGGGAAGAAGCTGTCCCGCAGCAGGAACGAGACCGGCGGGCCGACCACCGCCAGGGTGCCCGCCGCGGTCCACAGCATGCCGGAGCGCAGTCTGGCCAGCGGCAGCGCCAGGACGAAGAAGCCCGCGTAGTAGGTGAGGATGACGGCGACCGGGACCGCCATGAGGTCCAGCATGAGGCCGAGCACGCCGATGAGCGCCGCGCGGGTGAGGATGCGCACGGCCGCCCTGCGCAGCGGGTCGCCGCCCACCGGGTCGGTGCGCCCGGTCATCATCGCCAGGGAGACACCCGCCAGGAGGGCGAAGAGCGCCGAGGAGTTGCCCCGCACGAGGCTGTGCAGGTCCCAGGCGTGGTTCTCGGGTGACAGGAGGCCCATCGACTCCACACCGAGGTGGACGACGAACATCCCGAAGACCGCGAGGGCGCGCGCCGCGTCGATGCCGTCGATCCGGACCTTGGGAGAGGGCGCGCCCACGGGCGCGGCGGAGGTCTCGCCAGACTGGTTCTGTGCCACGTCCGCCAGGCTATGCCGTGGCGCCCCTCCGCGTCAGCCAACGGCCTCCCCGCCCGTGGCCGGAGACGGCCACGGGCGGGGCCCGGGGAGGACGGGCCCCGGCCCCGCCCGCCCCGGGCCGAAGGCGTCTACCCCTCCTTCAGGGCGCTGAAGACGTCGAGCGCCTCGGGGTTGGCCAGCGAGTCGCGGCTGGCGACCTTGTCGGGGCTCTCCCCCATGAGGATGCGCTTGACCGGCACCTCCAGGACCTTGCCCGACAGGGTGCGGGGAACGGCTCTGATGGCGCGGACGCGGTCGGGAACGTGCCGGGGGGAGCAGTCGGTGCGGATGCGGCGGGCGATCTCCTTGGGGAGGTCGCCTTCGAGGTCGGCGCCCTCCCGCAGGACGGTGAACAGCTCGATCCGGGAGGAGCCGTCGGGCTGGGGCACGTCCACGACGAGGGCGTCGACGACCTCGTCGAGGGCGAGGACGGCACGGTAGATCTCGCTGGTGCCCATGCGCACGCCGCCGCGGTTGATGGTCGAGTCGGAGCGGCCGTAGATGACGGCGGTGCCGCGGTCGGTGATCTCGATCCAGTCGCCGTGGCGCCAGATGCCCGGGTAGACGGAGAAGTAGCTGTCGCGGAGGCGCTCGCCGCTGTCGTCCCCCCACAGGAAGAGGGGCATGGACGGGGCCGGCCGGGTCACGACGAGCTCGCCGACCTCGTTGACGAGCTCCTTGCCGTCGGGGTCCCACGAGGCGACGGCCATGCCGAGGGCGCGGGACTGGATCTCGCCCTCGTGGACCGGCAGGGTGGGGGTGCCGCCGACCAGGCAGCTGCACACGTCGGTGCCGCCGGAGGTGGAGAACAGCCACAGGTCCTCGTCGAACTCGTCGTAGACCCAGGCGAAGGCCTCGGGGCTGAGCGGGGAGCCGGTGGAGCCGATGGCCTTGAGAGCGGACAGGTCGCGGCCCCGGCGGGGGCTGACGCCCTCCTTCATGCAGGAGGAGAGGAACCCGGCGCTGGTGCCGAAGACGGTGACCCCGGCGTCGGCGGCCAGGTCCCACAGCGCTCCCAGGTCGGGGGAGGAGGGCACCGCGGCCGAAGGCCGTCCGCTGGGGGTGGCGGAGGGCGACGGGTGGGCGGGGCTGCCGTCGTACAGGACGATGGAGGCCTTGGTCAGCAGGACGCTGACCAGGAAGTTCCACATCATCCAACCGGTGGTGGTGAACCAGAAGACCCGGTCGTGCTCCTGGGCGTCCAGGTGCAGGTGCAGGTTCTTGAGCTGTTCGAGGAGGGTGCCGCCGTGCCCGTGGACGATGGCCTTGGGCAGGCCGGTGGTGCCCGAGGAGTAGAGCACCCACAGGGGGTGGTCGAAGGGGACGGGGGTGAACTCAAGCCCGGCTCCGCCCCCGGACTCCTCCAGTCCGGCCCAGGGGAGGGTGCCGTCGAGGGTCTGGCCGGGGTGCAGGTAGTCGAGGAGGACGGTGTGCTCGACGGTGGGCAGGGCCGCGCGCAGCTCCTCCACGACCGGGCGGCGGTCGAAGTCCTTGCCGCCGTAGCGGTAGCCGTCGACGGCGAGGAGGACCTTGGGCTCGATCTGCGCGAAGCGGTCGATGACGCTGCGCACGCCGAAGTCCGGTGAGCAGGAGGACCAGACGGCGCCGAGGGAGGCCACGGCGTAGAACGCGGCGACGGTCTCGGGCAGGTTGGGCAGGTAGGCGACCACGCGGTCGCCGGGGCCCACGCCGAGTCCGCGCAGTCCGGCGGCGATGGCCGCGGTGCGCCGGCGCAGCTCGCCCCAGGTCCACTCCCCCAGGGGTCGCAGCTCGGTGGCGTGCCGGATGGCGACGCGGTCGTCGTCACGGCCCTCGAAGACGTGCTGGACGTAGTTGAGGGTGGCGCCGGGGAACCACTCGGCTCCGGGCATGCTCCGCTCGCCGAGGACCCGCTCGTAGGGGGTCTCGGAGCGGACTCCGTAGTACTCCCAGACCGACTCCCAGAAACCGTCGATGTCGGTGACCGACCAGCGCCACAGGGAGTCGTAGTCGAAGGACGCGGGGGCGTTCCCCTCTCCGAAGGCCCGGACCCCCTTGTTCTCCGCGGCCCACTGGGCGAACGCGACGATGTTGGAGGAGGCGATCCTCTCCTCGTCGGGCTGCCAGAGCACACGGGGCACGCTGCTCTCCGTCATTGGCCCGCCTTCCCATTTGCGTGGCTGTGTGTTGCTGTGAGGTCCATCTAACAACACCACGTGAACGCGGTCGCGTCCCGGCCTCGGGTTCACCGGGCCGGGGCACGCGCCGAGTACGCAGGTCAACGGAGGGTGGCCGCGGCTGTGGGAGGCCCACCCGGTGGCGGGCGGGAGGGTGTGGGAGGCCCCCATTGACGGTCGCCGCGGTCTGGGAGGGGCCCATGACCGGACCTTTGCGCGGCCGGGCCCGCGGCCCGGCCCCGAGGGCGCGAGGGGTCCCGCGGGTCCGGGGCCGCGGAGGGCTCAGGCCCCGCGCAGCGCGGCCACGGCGTCCACCGGGGAGTCGACCACGAGGGAGCCGGTCGCCTCCAGCCGGTCGCGGGACATCAGGCCGCTGGTGACCAGGATCGAGCTCGCCCCGGCCTCGCGCGCGGCGCGGGCGTCGTCGTCGATGTCGCCGACGAGCACGACCTTGGACGGGTCGAGGCCCTGCTGGTCGAGGTGGCGCACCAGGTGCTCCGCCTTGGAGTCGTGCTCGGTCGTGAACTGGCGGCCGTCCACCCGGGTGAAGTGGGGAGTGAGGCCGCGCTCGGTGATGAGCGGCACCAGGTGGTCGTGCGAGGCCATGGACAGCAGGGACTGGGTCCCCCCGTCGCGGGCCCACTCGTGCAGCACGTCGGGAACGCCCGCGGTCAGGTCGCAGGAGGGCAGGTGCTTCAGATAGCTGCTGTCGTAGAGCTGCTCGACCCGCTCCCAGTCGCCGTCCTCCAGGGCGCGGCCGAGGAGCTCCTCGTAGCAGGGGACGAGGGGGCGCCGGAAGACGGAGCGCCAGTGGTCCAGCTCCACGGGGTCGCGGCCGAACAGCTCGCACACGGCGTTCACCGCCGCGAGGTTGGCGTGGTTGTCGTCCAGGAGGGTGCCGTTCCAGTCCCAGACGATGTGGGTGATGTCGCGTCGGTCAAAAGTCGTCTCAGCCATTGGCTGCACTTTACGGGCACTCGTCCGGGTACGGGTATGCGTTCTACACCACGTCGGCCCGGGCCCGCGCGCCCGGGCCACGGCCTCACTCCGGTACCGCGCCGTCGGCCCGGCGGTCCTTCGCGCCCTCGCTCCGCGCACGGCGCCGGCGCCGTGCGCGCCGGACCGCCCACACCCCGGCCAGCACCATGAGCGGGAACACGACGAGGACGAGGACGGGCAGCAGGATGGCCAGCAGCGAGGTGAGGAGGCTGACCACGTCCTCCAGGAGGGAGACGACCGGGGCGGCGCAGCCGGCGGTCGCGCTGTTGACGACCGGCCGGGCCAGGGTCTTGGCCAGGTGGAGGAGCAGGGCGACGACCACGCCCGCGGCGACCGGTGCCCAGGAGCCCCCCTCCCCCGTCGCGGTACCGGACGCCGCGCCGGTGATCTCGGTGAGTTCCACGGCGGAGGCGCCCGCGCCGAAGGTGATGCCGCCGGAGGTGGGGCGCACGACGGTCTGGAGGACGTCGTTGACGCTGTCGACCGCGGGCACCTTGTCGGCGAAGAACTCCACGACCAGCAGCACGGTGAGGGTCACGAGGGTGACGGGGTGCTCGATCCACTGCCAGGACTCGCCGAGCGGGACCAGGTCGGTGAAGCGGGCGATCAGCCCGACCGCCAGGAGGGGGATGTAGGCGTTGAGCCCCGCCGCGGAGGCCAGGCCCAGTCCCGTGAGTGTGGCGAACATGCGCTTCCTTCTGTGCTCCAGAGGGGGCGGGGCCGCGCGGATCCCGCCCCGGCTCCGGTGTACCCGTGTTGACGCTCGTGGAGCACGCGGGGTTTCGCCTTTCGGTGCCTACTGCCGGTAGTTCTCCACTTCCGAGGCGGGCCGGACCTCGGCCTGGTCGGGGTCCTGGTCGAACTCGCTGCGGGCGCGCCGCTGCCGGAGCAGGTCCCAGCACTGGTCGAGCGCCCGCTCGACCTCCTTCATACGGGTGCGCTCGTTCGGGTCCAGCCCTTCGGGGGTGGCGCGGAGCGCGTGCTCCTCGTCGATCAGCTCCCGGATGGTGGCCATGATGTCGTTCTCGGCGCTGTCGTTCATACGGCCATGGTGGGCGCGGCCCGGGGCCCGGGCAAGGACCCGACACCCGCGATTTACCCAGACCGGCCCCGGTGTTGACGCCCGGCGGCGGGCACCGGGCACCGGCGGGTTCCGTCCCGGTGTCCGGTTACCGGTGCCTGGCCCCCGTTCGTCTGGGAAACTCCTGTTACGGCCACATCGGCGGTACGCGCGCCCGTGGGGGCGCCTACCGGCGGAATGCGTTCCCGACCCCCGTCGTTGGATACCGCGAGGGGGTATGGTAATGGCATCTGGGCAGGAACGACACGGAAGCGGGAGCATGGCTGCGACCCATGGTTACAGTAACGACAAGCAGAGCCACATCAACCGGCTGCGCCGTATCGAGGGGCAGATCCGCGGCCTGCAGCGGATGGTCGAGTCCGACCAGTACTGCATCGACGTCCTGACCCAGACCGCGGCGGCGAACAAGGCGCTGCAGTCCTTCGCGCTGTCCATGCTCGACGAGCACCTCAAGCACTGCGTGGCCAACGCGGTCGCCAGCGGCGGCGAGGAGGCGGACGAGAAGGTGCGCGAGGCCTCCGACGCGATCGCCCGCCTGGTCCGGTCCTGAGGGCTCCGGCGCTCGCGGCCCGCGGTCGACCAGCCGTCCCCCGCGGCTGGTCGACCGGTGTGCGACGGGTGTCCGCCGCGCGGGCCCGGCTCTTCCCTCAGTCCTTGCCGTAGCGCTCCCGCATGTTGTCCAGCAGGCGCGCGCCCTCCCTGCGCGTGGACTCCGCGTCCAGGTAGTCGACCGTCTCGTTGGCCACGAACGAGGAGGGCCGCCCCCCGTCGGCGAAGCCCAGACGCGAGATGTCGCCGCCGGTGAAGGCCCGGATGCCCCAGTTGGCCAGGATGCGCGCCCGCGCGGTCGTGGAGGGCACCGACAGCATGTGGTACCCGCGGGTGACGCCCAGCGCCGGCAGCCCGCTCAGTTCCGTCTGCATGACGCGCGCGAGCGCGTCGTTCCCGCTCAGGTCCACCACCAGGCCCATGTCCCTGTGCCGGAACTCCTTCATCGGGCGCCCCAGGACGGACGAGACCACGTTCTCGGCGACGGTGGCCGCCTGGCGCGTGGCGTACTGGGCCGTCGGCGGGCAGTACTCGCTCTCCTCGTGCGAGAGGTTGGGCACCGCCGCGGCGTCGCCGACCGCGAACACGTCGTCGAGGCCGGGTACCCGCAGGTCGGAGTCCACCTCCAGGCGGCCCTTCTGGGTGGGCTTGTCCAGGGTCTCCATCAGCGGGCTGGGCGAGACGCCCGCCGTCCAGATGAGGGTGCGGCAGGGCAGGGCGCGGCCGTCGGTGAGGACCACCTTGTCGGCGGTCACCTCCCGCACGGACACCTCCAGCTTGACCTCGATGCCCATGGAGCGCAGCAGGTCGAGCGCCTTGCGCCCGAGGCGGTCGCCGAGTTCGGGCAGCACCTTGGGCGCGATGTCGACCAGGTGCCAGCGGATCACCGAGCGCAGTTCCGGGTAGCGCTTGGCCGCCTCCTCGCACAGGCGCATGAGCGAGGCCGCGGTCTCCACACCGGTGTAACCGCCGCCGACGACGACGAAGCGGCAGCGCTCCTCGCGCTCGGCCGGGTCGCGGCTGTCGTTGGCCAGTTCCAGCTGGGCGAGCACGTGGTCCCGCAGGAGCACCGCCTCGGCCAGGGTCTTGGCTCCGTAGGCGTGATCGGCCAGGCCGGGGATGTCGAAGGCCCGGGTGACGCCGCCGGGAGCCAGGACCAGCCGGTCGTAGCGGACCGGGGCGAGTTCACCGGTGGGCCGCCGTACGACGACCACCCGGTCCTGGGTGTCCACGCCGATGGCGTGCCCGGGGACGAGCCTGGTCTGCCTGGTGAGCCGGTGCACGGACATGGCCACCGACTGGGGTGTGAGCAGCCCCGAGGCCACCTGGGGCAGCAGCGGGCTGTAGAGCATGTAGTCGTGCGGCGCGACGAGGGCGATGTCCGCCGCACCCGCCGGGATACGACGTTCGAGGTGACGCAGGGTGTGCAGACCGCCAAAACCCGCGCCGACCACCACGATCCGAGGCCGAGACATATGTGCAGCGCTCCTTCTCCGTGTCGTGGGGCGGGACGCCTCGCGTCCGTCCGTGGCCGAGTGCGTCTGTAGCCGTTGGACGCAGCACTACCCACTTCGCCGTGGCCAATGTATGGAGCGCACGGACCGCCCACCGGCTCCCGCGCACGGCGCTTCGGGGACTTTGCCGGTTCTTGGGGAGTCCTCGCGCGGGAGCGTACCCGTGGTCGCTCCGAAACTCCCGTACTCGGAGGTTCGTGGACACTGGTGACTCTATGTCACAGAATTATCACGGAAAGTACTGGAGCCTGACTCGGAAGGAGTCGTGAACACGTATGCGTACGTTCACCAGGATCGCCGCCGCGACCATGCTGGCCGGAGGACTGACGGTGGCCGGCGCGGGCACCGCCCTCGCCGACCCCAAGGAGGAGGGGATCCTCGGCCACGTCCTCACCGACCTGCTGGGGCCGCACGTCCCTGACGCGGAGAGCTTCCAGGGCGACACCGGCTCCTCCTCGGAGGAGGCCCCCGCGAACACCGGCGCCCCGGAGCAGAACACGACGCCCGGGAACACCACCACGCCCGGGGAGCCCATGGCGCCCGCGGCGGGCACCGGCGACGTCCTGCCGTAGGAACACGCGCCGGCGTGCGGGGCGGGCCCGGCGCGGGCCGCGCCCCGCACACGGAGAGCAACCGGCGCCCCGCCGGGAAGCGGGCTCCGTCGGGAACCCGTGGACGTGCGGTCCGACCGGCCCGGGCCGCCTCCCCCCCCAGGACCACCGGCCCACTGAGACCCCGGGCCCGCCCCTCCCCCGGCCGCCCCGGGGCACCGGGCCGCCCGGACGGGCCCGCGCGAACGCGCCGCTCAGCCCGGCAGGGCGGCGGGCACGGTCAGGGCGGCCCTGCCCATGTCCAGCAGCAGCTGCGCCATCTGCGGGCGTGACAGCTCCCCCCGGCTGTGCGGAGTGGAGTTGAGCAGCCCGAACGCCGCGTGCACGGCGGCGCGCAGAACGGCGGGCGGCGCGTTCGGCCGCAGCTCGGCGAGCACGCCCACCCACTGCTCGACGTAACCGCGCTGGAGGCGGCGCACCCGGCGCCGGTCGGCGTCGGTGAGGTTGCCCAGCTCCCGGTCGTGCACGGTGATCAGGGCGGGCTCGTCCAGCGCGAAGGCGATGTGCCCGCGCAGCAGCGCGTCCAGGGCCTCCTCGGCGCCCGACGCGCGGGCCACCAGTTCCCGGCCCCGGCCCGCCAGCCGGTCGCTGACGTCCACCAGCACCTCGCCGAGCAGCGCCTGCTTGCCGGGGAAGTGCCGGTACAGGGCGGGGCCGGTGGTGCCGACGGCGCGCCCGAGGTCGTCGATGGACACGCCCCGGTAGCCGTGCTCGGCGAAGAGCCGCGCCGCCGCGCCCAGGATCGCCGTCCTGCGCCGGCCCGCGGGTCTGGCCATCCTCCATCCCTCCTTCCCGCCCCGGTGACGCCCCGGGCCCTGGACACCCATGTTAGTAGTTACTAACATCGCAGATGTTAGTGAGCATTAACACCCCTCCACGAGAGGACAACATGAGCAGGGCATATGTGCTCGGCACCGCGGTGGACACCGCCGGGCCCGCCTTCGCCGACAACGAGGCGGCGAACCGCGCCCTCGCCCTGGAGCTGCGCGAGCGGATCGCGACCGCCGCTCTGGGCGGCCCGGAGAAGACCCGGGCACGGCACGTCGAACGCGGCAAACTCCTGCCGCGCGACCGTGTCGACCTCCTCCTGGACCCGGGATCCCCCTTCCTGGAGATCTCGCCCCTGGCCGCCTACGGGCTCTACGGCCAGGACGGACAGGACGCCCCCGGCGCCGGGATGATCGCGGGCGTGGGCCGTGTCATGGGCCGCCCGATGGTCGTGGTCGCCAACGACGCCACGGTCAAGGGCGGCAGCTACTACCCCATGACCGTCAAGAAGCACCTGCGCGCCCAGGAGGTGGCGCTGCACAACCGGCTGCCGTGCGTCTACCTCGCCGACTCCGGCGGCGCGTTCCTGCCCATGCAGGACGAGGTGTTCCCCGACCGGGAGCACTTCGGCCGGATCTTCTACAACCAGGCCACCATGTCCAGGCTGGGCATCCCGCAGATCGCCGCGGTGCTGGGCTCGTGCACGGCGGGCGGCGCCTACGTCCCGGCGATGAGCGACGAGGCGGTCATCGTCCGCGACCAGGGCACGATCTTCCTGGGCGGCCCTCCCCTGGTGAAGGCCGCCACCGGCGAGGTCGTCACCGCCGAGGAGCTGGGCGGCGGCGACCTGCACTCGCGGATCTCGGGGGTCACCGACCACCTGGCCGACGACGACTCCCACGCCCTGACCCTCGTCCGGCGCATCGCCGACACCCTGGGCCCGCCCGAGCCCCCCGCATGGCAGGTGCGCGAGCCCCGTCCCCCGGCGCTGGACCCCGGGGAGCTGTACGGGGTGGTGCCCGCCGACACCCGCACCCCCTACGACGTGCGCGAGGTCATCGGCCGCGTCGTGGACGGCAGCGAGTTCACCGAGTTCAAGGCCGAGTACGGCACCACGCTGGTCACCGGGTTCGCGCACATCCACGGACACCCGGTCGGGATCGTGGCCAACAACGGCATCCTGTTCGCCGAGTCCGCGCTCAAGGGGGCGCACTTCATCGAGCTGTGCGACCGGCGCGGCGTGCCGCTGGTGTTCCTGCAGAACATCTCCGGGTTCATGGTGGGACGGGACTACGAGGCCGGAGGCATCGCCAAGCACGGCGCGAAGATGGTCACCGCGGTGGCGTGCGCACGGGTCCCCAAGTTCACGGTGGTCATCGGCGGTTCCTTCGGCGCGGGCAACTACAGCATGTGCGGCCGGGCCTACTCCCCCCGCTTCCTGTGGATGTGGCCGAACGCCCGCATCTCGGTGATGGGCGGCGAACAGGCCGCCTCGGTGCTCTCCACCGTCCGCCGCGACCAGCTCGCCGCGCGCGGCGAGGAGTGGTCCGCCGAGGACGAGGAGGCCTTCAAGGCCCCCATCCGCGACCAGTACGAGGAGCAGGGCAGCCCGTACTACTCCACCGCGCGCCTGTGGGACGACGGTGTGATCGACCCCGCCGACACCCGCGACGTGCTCGCCATGGCCCTGTCCGCCGCCCGCCACGCGCCGCTGGAACCGGTGGGCTACGGCGTCTTCCGGATGTGAGGAACCCTTGACCACCACACCACTGACCCCCGCGACGGTGCTCGTCGCCAACCGGGGCGAGATCGCGCTGCGGATCATCCGCACCCTGAACAGCATGGGGATCGGCTCGGTGGCGGTGTACACCGACGCCGACGCCGACGCCCCGCACACCCTGGCCGCCGACCGCGCCCTCCGGGTGGAGGGCTACCTGGACTCCGCCGCGATCGTGGCCGCCGCCCTGGAGGGCGGGGCCGGCATGGTGCACCCCGGCTACGGCTTCCTGTCCGAGAACGCCGGCTTCGCGCGGGCCTGCGCCGACGCCGGACTGACCTTCGTCGGTCCGCCGCCCTCTGCCATCGAGGCGATGGGCGACAAGATCCGCGCCAAGGACACGGTGGCCGCCGCGGGCGTACCCGTCCTGGGCGGGTTCACCGAGAAGCCCGGACGGCCCATGGACGACGACGCGCTGCTCGACGCCGCCGCCCGGACCGGCTACCCGCTGCTCATCAAGCCCTCCGCCGGCGGCGGCGGCAAGGGCATGCGGGCCGTGCACTCCCCCGACGACCTCCTCTCCAGCGCCGCGGCCGCCCGCAGGGAGGCCCTGGCCGCCTTCGGCGACTCCACCCTCCTGGTGGAGCGGCTGGTGCAGCGGCCCCGGCACATCGAGGTGCAGGTCCTGGCCGACGGCCACGGCAACGTCGTCCACCTGGGCGAGCGCGAGTGCAGCCTGCAGCGCCGCCACCAGAAGGTGGTGGAGGAGGCGCCCTCCCCGCTGCTCACCGACGCCCAGCGCGCCACCATGGGCGAGGCCGCCGTGGCCGCCGCACGCTCCTGCGGGTACGTGGGCGCGGGCACCGTGGAGTTCATCGCCGAGGCGGGTCCCGGCGGTGAGCTGTCCTTCTCCTTCCTGGAGATGAACACCCGCCTGCAGGTGGAGCACCCGGTCACCGAGGAGGTCGTGGCCGTGCGCGGCGAGCGCGGCGTCGACCTGGTCGAGCTCCAGGTACGGGTGGCCCTGGGCGAGCCTTTGCCCTTCGCCCAGGAGGACGTGTCCTGGCGGGGCCACGCCGTGGAGTCGCGGGTCTACGCCGAGGACGCCGACCGGGGGTTCCTGCCCACGGGCGGGCCGGTGCTGTCCCTCGTCGAGCCCTCCGGGTACGGGGTCCGGGTGGACTCGGGGATCGCCGTGGGCGGCGAGGTCACCTCCGCGTTCGACCCGATGCTCGCCAAGGTGGTCACCTGGGGCCCCGACCGTGCCAAGGCGCTGCGCCGGATGGACGCCGCCCTGGCCGGGTACCTGCTGCTGGGCTGCGTCACCAACACCGCGTTCCTGCGCCGCCTGCTGCGCCACCCGCGCGTGGTGGCCGGTGACCTGAGCACCGACCTGATCGAGTCCGACCCACCCGAGCCCGCCCCCGAGGGCCTTCCCGCGGACGTGTACGCGGCGGCGGCCCTGGACCACCAGCTGGACCTGGAGGGGCCCGCGGCGGCGGACCGGTTCGCCGTCCCCGACGGATGGCGGATGGGCGAGCGGGCGTGGACGCCCTGGCGGCTGCGGGCGCCCCGGCACGACTCCGCCGTCGTCCACGTACGGCGCGTGGGTCGGGACACCTACTGGGTGCGGGTGGACGACGGGAAGCCCGTCGCGGCCCGGGCCCTCCGCTCCGCCGACGGGACCCGGTTGACCGTCACCTACGCGGGCCGCACCCGCACCTACACGCGCGCCGACGACCCCGCCACCGCGCACCGGTGGCTGGGCGCGAGCGGTACCGCGTGGACCCTGCACGAGGAGCCCGTCGCGGCCGCGCTGCGCCAGGACGACGCCGCCGCCGACGGGACCGTGCGCAGCCCCATGCCGGGGACGGTGCTCGCCGTCCCGGTCCAGGTGGGGCAGACGGTACGTGCGGGGACCCCGCTCGCCGTCGTCGAGGCCATGAAGATGGAGCACTCCGTCACCTCACCCGTCGACGGGACCGTCGCGTCCGTGGCGGTGCGTCCCGGCGCGTCCGTACCCATGGACGCCGTCCTGGTCACCGTCGAACCCGTCCGGGACGAACCCGCCGACACCCAGGGCGTGTCCGCCCCCGCCACCAGCGAGGAGAACCAGCGATGAACCGTCACCAGCTCTCGACCGAGCACGCCGACCTACGGGCCGCCGTGGAGGAGTTCGCGCGCAGCGAGGTCGCCCCGGTCATCGGCGACTACTACGAGCGGGAGGCCTTCCCGTACGAGGTCGTCGCCAAGATGGGCCGGATGGGCCTGTTCGGGCTGCCCTTCCCCGAGGAGCACGGGGGCATGGGCGGCGACTACTTCGCCCTGTGCCTGGCGCTGGAGGAGCTCGCCCGGGTGGACTCGTCGGTGGCCATCACCCTGGAGGCGGGCGTGTCCCTGGGCGCGATGCCCCTCTACCGGTTCGGCACCGAGGAGCAGAGGAAGACCTACCTGCCCAGGCTGTGCTCGGGCGAGGCGCTGGGGGCCTTCGGGCTGACCGAGCCGGACGGCGGCTCCGACGCGGGGGCCACGAAGACCACCGCGCGCCTGGAGGACGGCGAGTGGGTGATCAACGGGACGAAGTCCTTCATCACCAACTCCGGAACGGACATCACCGCACTGGTGACGGTGACCGCCGTGACGGGCCGGCGGGAGGACGGGCGGCCGGAGATCTCCTCGATCCTGGTGCCGAAGGGGACGCCGGGCTTCTCGGTGGGCCAGAAGTACTCGAAGGTGGGCTGGAACGCCTCCGACACCAACGAGCTGGTGTTCGAGGACTGTCGGGTGCCCGAGGCCAACCTGGTCGGCGAGCGCGGGCGCGGGTACGCGCAGTTCCTGCGGATCCTGGACGAGGGCCGCATCGCCATCGCGGCGCTGTCGGTCGGCCTGGCGCAGGGATGCGTGGACGAGAGCGTGCGCTACGCCCACGAGCGGCACGCCTTCGGCAGCTCCATCGGCAGCTACCAGGCGATCCAGTTCAAGATCGCCGAGATGGAGTCGCGGGCGCACACCGCGCGGCTGGCCTACTACGACGCGGCCTCGCGGATGCTGGCGGGCGAGCCGTTCAAGAAGGAGGCGGCGATCGCCAAGCTGGTGGCCTCCAACGCCGCCATGGACAACGCGCGCGACGCCACACAGGTGTTCGGCGGCTACGGATTCATGAACGACTACGCCGTGGGCCGCTTCTACCGCGACGCCAAGATCCTGGAGATCGGCGAGGGCACCAGCGAGGTGCAGAAGATGCTCATCGCCCGCGAACTGGGCCTTCCGGCGTAGCGGACCGTGTCCGCCGCGGGGTCCCGGCCGCCGCCGGGCCGGGCCCCGCGTCCTTCAGGCGAACAGTTCCGCGACGTCGTCCATGGCCGTGACGAGGACGCCGACGACCGCCCCCGTCAGCACGGCGACGAGCACACCGGCCGGCTCGGGCGCGCTCCCGGGTACCGCGGCGAGAGCGCCGAGCACGGCCGCCGCGCCCAGCCCCGCGTTCCGGACCACGTGGCGCGGCGCGTACACGGCGCCGGGCCGCCCGAAGCAGTGGCAGCGCGCGGACGTCCTGCGCCGCAGGGAGAACACGACCACCGCCGTGAACACCCCCAGGAGCGCGAGCGCACCACCGAAGGCGGCCCTCCCAGCGGGCTCGACCCCCATCGCGTAGCCGCCGAAGGCGGCGACCACGGCGGTCTCGGCGGCGAGGACGCCCGCGGCCGCGGGGAGCAGCAGGCGCCGCGGAACGAGCCGCAGCGGCTCCAACGACTCCGCGAAGGCCCGCAGGTCCCGGAGCTTGCCGAACGCGGAGACGGCGAAGACCGTCGCGAGCAGGGCCGCCGCCCCGGGAACCAGGTACTCCCACGGCATGGCCCTCACCCCTCCAGCCGTCGCAGTACGGTGCCCACGACCCGATGGGCAGGCACCGGGCCGAAGTCCCGTGAGTCGCGGCTGCGGCCGAGGTTGTCGCCCATCACCACCAGGTGCCCCTCGGGCACGGTGCCGGTGACGTGGGCGACGCCTTCGGGCAGCGGTTCGCCCGCCACAGCGACCACCCTCTTGACCAGGTAGTTCCTTCTTCTGCGGTTGCGTTCGTCGCGGACCACGGGCGCCTCCGGATCGCTCAGGACCACCAACTGGCTCGGGGTGAACACCGTGTTCCTGCCCGCGCGCACGGCGAGCATCCGGTCCCCGTGGCACAGCGTGGGCAGCATGCTCTCGCCGAATACCTCCGTGACGAAGACCCTGCCGCGTATCCACAGCAGGGCGCCCAGTCCCGGCACCGCGACAGCGAGCACGGCCGTCGCGGCGGACACGAGCAGGGTCAGCACGGCGCGGCCTCCTCCCGGTACCCCTCGGCCTGTACCGAGAACAACCGGGCGTACACCCCTTCGGCGGCCATCAGCTCGGCGTGCGTGCCGGCCTCGGTGATCCTCCCCTCGTCGAGCACCACGATCCGGTCGGCGTCGCGCAGCGCGCCGAGCCGGTGGGAGACGAGCAGGCTGGTGTGGTCCCGGCGGTGCTCCCTGAGCCGCGTGTGCAGTTCGTACTCCGCCTCCGCGTCCAGCCCCGCGCTGGGTTCGTCGAGGATGAGCAGGTCGCGCTTCTCGCGCAGCAGCGCGCGGGCGATCGCGACCCGCTGCTGCTGTCCGCCGGAGAGGGCGACGCCCTCGGCGTCCTCCTCCCCTTGGAAGAAGATCCGGGTGATGAGCGTGTCGTATCCCTGCGGTAGCGCGGTGAGCGCGTCGTGGACACCCGCCCGGAGGGCGGCGGACTCGATCGCCCTCCGGTCCTCGAAGTGGGCCTGGTCCCCCAGGCCGATGTTCTCGGCGGCGGTCATGTCATAGGTCATGTAGTCCTGGAACACCGCGCCGATCCGCTCACGCAGGGCCGCCGGGTCCACCCTCCGGATGTCGGTTCCGTCCCAGGTGATGGAGCCGCGGTCCGGGTCGTAGAACCGGCACAGCAGTTTGACGAGGGTGCTCTTGCCCGAGCCGTTGCGCCCGACCAGGCCGAGCGCCGTCCCGGCCGGGATGTCCAGGTCCACACCGCGCAGGATCCAGGGGTGGTCGGGGGTGTAGCGGAACCACACGTCGCGCAGTTCGATACGGCCGGTCAGGGGGCCGAGCGGCATCGGCTCCGAGGACAGGTCGGGCCGGACCGCGACGACGGCGCGGTAGTGCGTGAACAGCAGCAGACGCCCGTGGGCCTGGGCCAGGAGCGAGATCAACCCGGCCATTCCCTGCTGCACCGCGCCGGCGGCGGCGATGTAGAGGGCGACGTCGCCCACGGCGCCCGAGCCCGAACCGGACTGGAAGATCACCCAGACCAGCCCGCCGCCGGAGATCAGCGCGGCCAGCAGCCCGGCCGCGACCTGGACGAGCATGTCCCTGCGGTCCATCCTCCGCAGCTCGGCGTTGGCGGTCCTGCGCTCGGTCAGCATGCGTCCGCGCAGCATGTCGCCCAAGCCGAAGAGGCGGATCTCCTTCGCCGCCTCGACGCTCGACATCAGATCCCGGTAGAACAGCTCGCGGCGTTCGACCGGGCCGAGCCTCCAGACCATGGCGGCCCGCCGGCGCGACAGTTCCAGCTGTGCCCACAGCGCGGGCAGGGTGCCGAGCAGGACGGCGCCGGCCAGAAGGGGGTGGATCACCACGAGGGAGCCGATGAAGCCGAGGATCGTCACGAGCCCGCCGAGCAGCCCCAGGACGGCCTGCAGGACCTGCGCGGGCGTCTGTCCCCCGTTGTCGGCGGCCAGCCGCAGGCGGTCGAGGAACGCGGGATCCTCGAACCGGCCGAGTCCCGGAAGCCGGTTGACCGCCCTGAACAGGCGGTCGTCGGCGTGCAGGCCGACCCTGCGGCCCAGTTCGTCCTCCGCGTAGGTCTGCAGCGCCGTGGTCGCCGCGGTCACCAGGCCGAGCACCGCCAGCACCACGGCGAGGGTGAGCACGGCCGCCGTCGCGGCACCGACGGACAGGTCGTTGAGCACGGTGCGCATGAGCCAGGCTGTGGCGACCGGTACCGCGCCCGCCACGGCGGCGAGCGCCGCCAGACCGAGCGCCCACCAGCGGCCCGACCGCCACACGAGACCGATCGCGGGGCGCAGGCCGGCGACGACCTCACGCCAGCCGAGCCCCGGCTTGTTCTCCTCGGTTCCCATGCCTCACCCGGCCGCCGTGCTCAGCGCGGCGTCACCGGTGCTGGGCGCGAAGACGCTGGTCGCCGTCACGGCACCGTTCTCCAGTGTGACGAAGGAGGGAGTGCCCTGGACGTCGAAGAGCCTGGGCAGCTCTCCCTCCCAGGGTTGGACCACCACCGGCACGGCCGGCTCCAGCCGGGCGACCATCTCCGCCTCCAGTCCGTTCTCCTCGATCACCACGGCGAGCACGTGCGCGTCCGGGTGCTGCGCGGCGTGGTCGAGGAGGAGGGGTAGCCGCTTGCGGCACGGCGAGCAGTCCGGGGAGAGGAAGGCCACCACGAGGCGGTCGGTGTCCGCGCCGAAGGACAGTTCCGCGCCCCGCGTGGACGTGGCCCTCACCTCCCCGACCGGGGTGCCGACGGACACCGCCGAGGCCGGGATGTCCTCGTCCGTCGACGGTGGGCGTTTCTCCAGGAGCTCGGTGTGCTGCCGCAGCCTGCGGACCACCCCGATGGACAGCAGCAGGTTCAGGAGACCCAGCGCCCCGACCAGTGCCACTGCGACGACGACGAAGAACACGACACACCCTTCCTTTCGAACCGGTTCCGCGGGGGCGGGGCCGAGGCCCCGCCCCCGCGCTCTCACCATGAGCGGGTCAGCCCACTCAGCAGGTACCGCAGTCCAGCTCGCGGATCTGCGTGCCGGAGCTGCAGGACCGCCTCTGGTACTGCACCCTGTTGGTCCAGAGGAACCCGCAGCGGTTGCAGTGGGAATTGCGCCACGGACCGCAGGCGGCCGCCTCGGCCCGCACCTGCGGAGCGACCGACTGGAGCATCCGGTCGCTCATCGACGTGATCAAGCTGATCATGTCTCTTCCTTTCTCGGTAAGCGCCATAGCTGGCAATCCACAGACAACCAGCAGCGGGTACACAGGCGGTTCACCGGCGGTTCATTCCGGCACGGAAACCACGGCCGAGCCTCCTTCGGGAGAACTCAGAACCACCTCGGCCGGATTCGGCCAATTCCGTTTCCCGTCTCGAAACCCGTGTTACGCTGCGCAAAATGGTGGACACGGTTGCCGTTCACCGCCTTGACCGGGGCACACCGGAAGGACCAGCGACTCACCGAAGACCTTGGTTCATGGAATCGAGCTGGAATACGGATGATATGAGACGCTCATGGAATTCAAATTACTAGGACCACTCGAGATTGTGGACGACGCCGGCGGCCCCGTACCCGTCAACCGGCTGAAACACCGCCAACTCCTCGCCGCGCTCCTGTTGAGAGCGAATACCGTGGTGTCCTTCGGGCAGCTGATCAACGACATTTGGGGCGAGAAATCCCCGCGGTCGGCAAAGGGAAATATCAAGACCTACGTGTCCCAGCTGCGCCAGCTGCTGGACCGGATCGAGACCGGCGGTGACGGCTACCAGATCCGTGTGGAGCCCCGAGAACTGGACTCCGCCGTGTTCGACGCGGCGCTGCGCCGGGGCCTGCGCGCGGCGGAGGAGGGAGGGGCCGACGAGGCGGGGCCTCTCCTGGAGGCGGCGCTGGACCTGTGGCGCGGCAACGCCCTGCAGGACACCCCCCTCGACGGCGACCTGGCGCTCGCCCACACGCACCTGGACGAGCAGCGGCTCGCCTGCTTCGAGGAGCTCATGAAGGTCCGGCTGGCGCAGGGTCGGCACACCGAGGTCCTCCACCAGTTGAACTCGGTGATCGGCGCCCACCATCCTCTGCGCGAGCAGCTGTGGATCCTGCGGATGACGGCCCTGAGCCGGGAGGGGCGCTGCGCGGAGGCGCTCAACGCCTACCAGGACATCCGTTCCCGCCTGGTCGACGAACTGGGGGTGGACCCCAGCCCCGCGCTGCGGAAGCTGCACGGCCGGATCCTGGCCCGCTCCCCGGAACTGTGCCCCGTGCCCGGGGAGTACCCCTCGCCGCGCGGACGCCGGTCCGGCACGCCGCAGCAGCTGCCGATCGACGTCCCGGCGCTCCACGGGCGCGAGGAGCAGGTGGGACTGATCAGCGCGCACCTGACCACCCGGGGGGCCTCGGCTCCGCCGATCGTGTCCGTCGAGGGCTGTCCCGGGGTGGGCAAGTCGGCTCTGGCGGTACACGTGGCCCACCGGATCGCCGGCACGTTCCCCGACGGGCGGCTGTACGTCGACCTGCACGGCGTGTCCGCGGTCGCCGAACCGCTGACCCCGCATGCGGTGCTCACCCGGTTCCTGAGGGCGTTCGACGTCGACGAGGCGCCGGCCGACGCCGAGGAGGCCGCGTCCCTGCTGCGCACGGCGCTGTCCGGGAAACGGGTGCTGATCGTCCTGGACGACGCCGCCTCGGTCGAGCAGGTCCTTCCCCTCCTGCCGTCGGAGCCGGCCTGTGCCGTGCTCGTCACCGCACGGCAGAACCTGACGTCGCTGCGCCCCTCCCTCAGGGTCCGGCTGTCCGTCCTCGCGCCGGAGCCGGCCGTGTCCATGCTCACCCGGACGGTCGGCGAGGACCCCCTGCCTCCCGGCTCCCCCACCGCGCGGAGGCTGGCACGGCTGGTCGGGCACCTTCCGGCCGCTCTGCAGGCCGTGGCCGACCGCCTGCTCCCGCACCCCGCGGGCTACGCCGACCACCTGCTCTCACGGCTCTCGGACGTGCGGTGCCGCCTCGACGTGCTGCGCACCGGCGGCCTCAGCGTCGCCGACCGGATCGGCGCCAGCCTCACGGCCCTGCGCCACGGCGGACAGGCCGCGGCCGCCGAGGCGTTCTGCCGGCTGGGCGGGGCGCACGGCGCGGCGTTCACCCTCCAGGAGGCGGCCGAGCTGCTCGGGGGGTCGGTGGAGAACGCGGACCGGACGCTGGAGCTGCTGCTCAACGCGAACCTGGTCGACTACGCGGGCCCCGGACGGTACGAGATGCACGAACTCATCCGCCTGTACGCCCGTGAGCAGTACGCACGGCGGTCCTCCACCGCGGAGGGCGCCGCCCGCGGCGAACGGTCGCCGGCCGGCAGGCTCCTCGCCCCGGAGCACACGCTCCACGCCGCGGCGGGCCTCCTCTCGACGCACCGGGTCTCCTGAGGGAACCCGCTCCCTGCCGCCGGGGCCGTTCGTGTCCTCGGACTCACCGCGTCCCGAGGTCGTGGGCGGTGCCCTCGGCGACGGCCCCGGGCTTGCCCGGGTCGGCCGCATTGTGCACGGCGGTGGTGCGGCCGGCGGCGTCGAAGTCGAGGGTGACGGTGGCGATGACGCGGTCCGGTCCGGTGAACAGCAGGCCCGGGCCGCCGTCGCGACGGGTGGACTGCATGACCGCGTCGGCGTCCAACGCCGTGACCCGGCCTGCCGCGACCACCACCAGATGCGGTCCGCCCGTCGGACCGCCTTCCTGTCGGCGCCGTCGCGGATGAACCGGGGCCGATTCCGGACCCTTTTTCACCCTGTGTATCCAGTGAATTACCAAAGGTCCGAAAGAAAGCGGGAAACCGCGTGGGATAGGGCCGGAAAGGCACGCGGCTCCGGGAAAGGGCCGTGTTCGCGCAGGTGGTGGCCGTACAGACCGCCCGCGGTGGTGACTCCGAGAGCGACTCGGGTAGACAGGGACGGAACACGAGGGATCTGTGAACTCCGATGAGTCACCGGGGAACGACGCCAAGGGGTGACAAGTCCCTGCAATCAACACAGAATGGACCCGTACCACCAGCACGGGTTCCTGGTTGTGCCGGACCCGGCCACCTCACGGTGGGCTCCTGGCGGGGCCCACGGTCAACCACATCCCCGCCCGGAGGAGACACCGGATGGAAGGCGCCCTGTCTGTGATCGCGCTGGTCGCCGTCGTCATGTCGGCCGGCGCGGTCGTGGTCGCCGCGCACTTCCGCAAGGAGCGCACGGCCGAACTGCGCGGCTGGGCGCACGCGCACGGATGGACCTACACCGACCACCTCCCGAGCCCGCTGGGAGAGGCCGCCCTGCCCCGGTCCGCCGTCGGTCCGCACCCGCGCGCCCAGCACGTGCTCACCGGACGCCGCCGCCAGTACCCGGTGGTCGCCTTCGAGCAGACGCACACGATGGGCAGGGGCACGGGCAGGGTCCAGCACGTCCACCGGATCGTGGCCGTGCGCACCCCCGGTCCGGGCGCGGAACTGCAGATCACGCGCAGGCGGGACCGGGGCGCCTCCGACGACACCTTCGCCGGCGCCTTCCACACCTCGGGCAACGACCCCGCGTTCACCGGGGCCGTGCTCGACGGCGTGGTCACCAAGTGGCTGCTGACCGACCCCCGGTCGCGATCCCTGCCCGTGCGCTTCAGCGGGGACTACGTCCTCACCTGGGCGGCCATGAGACTGGATCCCGACCGTGCCCTGACCGTCGCCGACTACCTGGTCGACCTCGTGGAGCGGATCCCCGCCGAGGCCTGGAAACGGCGGGCGACGGGCCGCTGAGCGGCGCCGTCACCGGCACGTACGCCCCTTTCGGGTGTGCGGCCCACCCGCGAGGGGCGGATAGGATCCGCTTGCCCCGTAGCAACAAGGAGTAACACCCCCATGAGTGACCCCAACGCGACGCATCGCATCTCGCGCGCGGACCTGTTCCGCGACGACGAGGAGGAGACCGCCCCGGATCCCAACGCGACCGCGCGCATCTCCCGGGCGGACCTGTTCCGCGACGACGAGGAGGAGACCGCGCAGGGCGAGGAGCGCTGAGGCGCCCCCGAACGACGAAGCGCCCATCCGTTCCCCTCGGATGGGCGCTCCCCGTGTGTGCGGTGCGGGGCGCCGACGCGCCCCGCCCCTAGCGGCGCTCGCGTACGGCGGCCACGATCTCGGCCACCGCCTCGTCCACCGGCACACCGTTGTTCTGTGAGCCGTCCCGGTAGCGGAAGGACACCGCGTTCTTGCTGATGTCCTCGTCGCCGGCCAGCAGCATGAAGGGCACCTTCTGCTTCTGGGCGTTGCGGATCTTCTTCTGCATGCGGTCGTCACTGGCGTCCACCTCGACGCGGATGCCCTCGGCGCGCAGCCTGGCGGCGACCTCCTGCAGGTAGGGCACGTGCTCGTCGGCGATGGGGATGCCGACCGCCTGCACCGGGGCCAGCCAGGCCGGGAAAGCGCCCGCGTAGTGCTCCAGCAGGACGGCGAAGAACCGCTCGATGGAGCCGAACAGGGCGCGGTGGATCATCACCGGGCGCTGGCGCGAGCCGTCGGCCGCGGTGTACTGCAGGTCGAACAGCTCGGGCAGGTTGAAGTCCAGCTGGATGGTGGACATCTGCCAGGTCCGGCCGATGGCGTCCTTGGCCTGCACCGAGATCTTGGGGCCGTAGAATGCGGCCCCGCCCGGGTCCATGACCAGGTCCAGGCCCTGCTTCTGCGCGGCCTCGCGCAGGGTCTCGGTGGCCTCCGCCCAGACCTCGTCCCCGCCGACGTACTTCTCCGGGTCCTTGGTGGACAGCTCCAGGTAGAAGTCGTCCAGGCCGTAGTCGCGCAGCAGGTCGAGCACGAAGGTCAGCAGCGAGTCGAGCTCGCCGGCCATCTGCTCCTTGGTGCAGTAGATGTGCGCGTCGTCCTGGGTGAAGCCGCGCGCGCGGGTCAGGCCGTGCACCACGCCCGACTTCTCGTACCGGTACACGGTGCCGAACTCGAACAGGCGCAGCGGCAGCTCACGGTAGGAGCGCCCGCGCGCGTCGAAGATCAGGTTGTGCATCGGGCAGTTCATCGGCTTGAGGTAGTAGTCCTGGCCGCCGTCGAGCTGCATGGGGGGGTACATCCCGTCCGCGTACCAGCTCAGGTGCTGGGACTTCTCGAACAGGGTGCTCTTGGTGGCGTGCGGGGTGTAGACGAACTCGTACCCGCTCTCCTCGTGCCTCTTGCGGGAGTAGTCCTCCATCACCCGGCGGACGGTGCCGCCCCTGGGGTGGAAGACCGCCAGGCCCGAGCCGATCTCGTCCGGGATGGAGAACAGGTCGAGCTCGGCACCGAGCTTGCGGTGGTCGCGCTTCTCGGCCTCCTCCAGGAAGGCCAGGTGGTCCTTGAGGGCCTCCTTGCTCTCCCACGCGGTGCCGTAGATCCGCTGCAGCTGCGGGTTGGTCTCCTTGCCCCGCCAGTAGGCGGCGGCGGTGCGCATGAGCTTGAAGGCCGGGATGACGCGGGTGGTGGGCAGGTGCGGCCCGCGGCACAGGTCCTTCCAGCACAGCTCGCCGGTGCGCGGGTGGATGTTGTCGTAGACGGTCAGCTCGCCGGCGCCGACCTCCACCCCCGCGCCCTCGGCGGCCTCGGTGGCGCCTCCCTTGAGACCGATCAGCTCCAGCTTGTAGGGCTCGGTGGCCAGCTCGGCGCGGGCGTCCTCGTCGGAGACGACGCGGCGGTCGAAGCGCTGCCCCTGCTTGACGATCTGCTGCATCTTCTTCTCGATGCTCTTCAGGTCGGAGGGGGTGAAGGGCTCGGCGACGTCGAAGTCGTAGTAGAAGCCGTTCTCGACGGGCGGACCGATGCCCAGCTTGGCCTCGGGGAAGAGCTCCTGGACGGCCTGGGCGAGGACGTGCGCGGTGGAGTGGCGCAGGATCGCCCGACCCTCCTCGGAGTCGATGGTGATCGGCTCGACGGTGTCGCCGTCGTGCAACTCCCGGGCGAGGTCGCGCGGCTCGCCGTTGACCAGCGCCGCGATGACGGTCCTGCCGTCGGCCTCCAGTGCCTGCCCCGCCGTGGTGGTGGCCGCCACCGCACGCGGGGTTCCGGCGAGGGTGATGTGCAGCTCAGGCGCGGCGGACACGGTGACTCCTAGGAAGACGTGGATTGCTGTCGAACGCGCGGCGACCGCCCCGGGCGGGCGGTCGGGCGTCTTCCCCGATGCTATCGGCTCCGGAAGGGGTCCGCCCCGGTCGTCCACAGGTCGTCCGGGGCCCTCGGCGTCCGCGGGGCCCGCCCTCCCGCGGCCACGGGGCGGGGGAACGCGGCCCGTGGTTTCGGCTGTGTATCCGGCCCAGGATTCGGTTGCCCCGGGCCGCGGTCACATGAGGAGTGACAGGTGGGGCACAAGTTGGGACATGAGTGTGTTCTGTCAAGAGTCACCCTTCTCAGGGCTGTCCACAGCCTTACGAAAGACCATTGATCCCGGCATCGGGATCGGTGACAATCAGGCAGACATCCGACCACCGCCGACGACCGCCCCCAGTCGACCCGAATGCATCTACTCGCTTCGACCGAATACTGTGAGCGCATGTCACCGAGCCCACCGAACGGCCCACCGGCCCCGGAGACATCCCCCCGCCGCCCTGCCCGCGTGCGCAGGTGGCGGCGGCTACGAGCGAGGCTGCGCCTGTTCCGCAGGCGCATGCACACCCACCCGGCCCTGCACCTGCCCTGGCGCATCCTGGTGGGGACCGTCGGCACCGTCGTGATCCTGGCCGGGCTCCTCATGATGGTCGCTCCCGGCCCCGGCGTTGCCGCCGTCCTCCTCGGCCTGGTCGTCATCAGCACCGAGTTCCGCTGGGCCCGGAGGCTGGTGCGGCCCGCCCAGGTGTGGTTCCACCGCGCGGAGCGGTACGGGATCCGGCTCAGGAACGAGATCTTCCGACGCGTCCGGGAGCGCTGGGCGGCGCGGCGGCGCCCGCTGCCCGGCACACCGCCCGCCGAGTAGGCGCGGCCGGGCGACGGCCTTCCGGTGGGGCGGGCGCACGGTCCGTCCCACGGCGGGCACGCGCGCGTCCGCGCGCGGAAGGGAAGAGGCCGGGAACGAGGAGAGGGACCGGGCTTTCGTGTGACACGAAAACCCGGCCCCTCTTCGCGTGTGGGCGATACTGGACTCGAACCAGTGACCTCGTCGGTGTGAACGACGCGCTCTAGCCAACTGAGCTAATCGCCCTGAGCTGCTGCCCTGTCCGCCCTGTCGTTCGGACAAGAAAAACTCTAGCGCATGTTCGGGAGTGGTCTGCGCACACCGGCCCACCCGACGGATCCATCATGGTGTGACAGAGCTCACATTACCCTTTCGAGGGGTTCGTGGGAGTGTCTGGTGTCGGCCCCGATCCCTGCGGTGATAGGGAGTTCGAACCTCTGCGGCCCCTCCGGGAAGCACCCCCGCATTACCTCCGCGTGACGTGGGACACCCGGCATTGGGAAATCTTTGGTTTCTCCTGGTCATTACAGTGACCAAGGATCGTGGAGCCGTGCAGCGGCGCGCTGGGCCCGCTGGGCGGGCAGCGAGACCTCCGGTCCCCATCCCACCAAGAAAGCCTCCGTACTCACGTCATGTTCCGCGGGAAGCCGCGTTGGAGCCAGTGAGACGGCAACCGACCCGCGCCGCAACAGCAAGGGCGGACGAGAAAAGGTTTGGCGAACATGAACAGTAGCGACACCACTGCCACCGCCGAGCTGGGCCTGCGGCTCGTGGTTCCCGAACGCACAGCGGTCCCGCTGGTCGCGCGGCTCGACTACAGCGCCGACGACCCGTACGCGATCCGGGTCGCCTTCCACACCGGCGAGGACAATCCCGTCGAGTGGATCTTCGCCCGTGAGCTCCTCACGGTCGGCATCGTGCGTCCGGTCGGCGAGGGCGACGTCCGGGTGTGGCCCTCCAAGGACGACAACGGCGACCGCGGTGTGAGCATCGCGCTCTCCTCCCCCTTCGGGCAGGCCGAGTTCGACACCCAGGTCGCTCCGCTGGCCGAGTTCCTGCACAGGACCTACGAGATCGTCCCGGCTGGCCAGGAGGGCCAGTTCGTGGACCTCGACGAGGAGATCCAGCAGCACCTCCACTCCTGATCCCGTGCTCCCTCCCGGGACCCACTGAGACAGCACGCCAGAGGGGCGGCGCACACGCGCCGCCCCTCTTGTGCGTCCGGGCGCGTCAGGGGTCGATGTCGGCCGCGGAGCGCTCGGCGAACACCGCCATGGCCTTGGCCGTGACCGGGCCGGCCTCCTCGGACACCCTCCGGCCATCGATGTGCAGGATCGGCTGCACGTCGCGCCCGGTGGAGGTCAGGAAGGCCTCGGTGACCTCGGGGAGGCGCTCCATGGGGACGTCCTCCTCCTCACCGCCGAACCACTCCAGGACGAGTTCGCGGGTGATGCCCGCCAGCGGCCCGGCCGACAGCGGCGGGGTGACCAGCCTGCCGTCCAGCACCACGAAGACGTTGCTGCCCGTTCCCTCGCACAGGTTGCCGCTCACGTTGCGGAACACCGCCTCAGTGGCGCCGTGCCGCTTGGCGTGGGCCAGGGCCCGCACGTTCTCGGCGTAGGAGGTGGTCTTGAGCCCGGCCAGGGCGCCGAACTCGTTGCGCGGCCAGGGGGCCAGCGCCACGTCGGTGTGCGGGGCGGCCCCGGGGAAGGGCCCCAGGGCCACGATGGCCGTCTGCTCGCCCGGGGAGCGGTCCGAGCCCAGCGGTCCGGCGCCGTCGGTGACGGTGATGCGCACCCTCGCGTCGGGCAGGTCGGGGTTGGCCGCCACGGCCCGCGCGACCCCGTCGGCGATCAGGTCCAGGTCGGGCTCGGCCATGCCCAGCCCCTCGGCGGAGCGGGCCAGCCGCCTCAGGTGGCGGGTGAGGGCGAACGGGCGGCCGCCCTGGGCCCGCACCGTCTCGAAGACCCCGTCCCCCACCGTGATCCCGTGGTCGACCACGGGGATGCGCGCCTCGCTCTCGTCGACGACGGCGCCGCGGCCGTACCCGGCACCCGCAATCCACACCCTCATTTCCAACCCCCAAGTTCTCAAGCGCCCAGGTCGGGCCGGTGTCACCACCGATCCTCCCACCTCGCCCCCGTTCCGGGCCCCGCGCTCCCCTACCCGCCCTCCCCGCGGGTTGGCAAGTCCCGTGACCAGCACCGGCCGCGGGCCCGCCGACCGCGCCGGGCCGCCCCGCCATCGCGACTGGTCACACGCTTCGGCCTCGTGTGTTCCGCGCCCGGGACGCGCCGTGGCGGCCGGACAGATAAGTTACGAATGACTATCATCTGGGCAACGCTTATGCGGGACCGGTAGCAGCCGACCAAGCTCCTCCCCCACGGACGGTCGGCGGCGTCCCGCAGTCCGCGTGTCCCAGTCACGCACCACCAACGGACAGAGCAAAGAGAGACATGACCCCACCGAGTACCGCCCGCGGAGAGCTCAGCTGGCTGCTGGACGATCTCCTCACGCGTGCCTCCGGTACGCAGCACGCCATCGTCCTGTCCACCGACGGCCTCCTCATGGCCACATCCAGCGGACTGGACCGTCCCGCCGCCGAGCACCTGTCCGCGATCGCCTCGGGGCTGCACAGCCTCGCGGGCGGGGCCAGCAGGCAGTTCTCGGCGGGCGGCATCCGCCAGAGCATCATCGAGATGGACCGCGCCTTCCTCTTCGTCGCCGCGGCCGGAGAGGGCGCCTGCATGGCGCTGATGTCGGACGCCGACAGCGACGTGGGACTGATCGCCTACGAGATGAACAAGGTGATCGAGAGGGTCGGCCAGTACCTCTCGGCGCCGCCCCGGCCCGACATGCCCTCCTCCGCCGCCCAGGCGGAGAGATAGCTCCCGCCGCCTCGGCGGGTCGTCCGCAGGGCCTGCCACGGCGGGGCTCGGGCGCGCTCCGTGGAACCGATTTCGCGCTCGGCCGGGGAATCCGCTAGAGTTCTTAACGCAGCGAGCGGCGCTGACGGGGCCAGCCCCCGACGAACGCCGCACTCGCCGCGCGGACGTGGCTCAGCTGGTAGAGCATCACCTTGCCAAGGTGAGGGTCGCGGGTTCGAATCCCGTCGTCCGCTCGAACGGTTCAACCCCGCCGCCCACGGGCGGTAGGGTGGTTCCGGCTCCGGGGTCCGCCCCGGCGCACACGCGGACGTGGCTCAGCTGGTAGAGCATCACCTTGCCAAGGTGAGGGTCGCGGGTTCGAATCCCGTCGTCCGCTCGGAGAGGCCCGCATGGGTGTCACTCGACGGCTCCCCATGTCGTTCCGGCGGAGTGGCCGAGTGGTTGAGGCAAGGGACTGCAAATCCCTGCACACGGGTTCGATTCCCGTCTCCGCCTCGTATCAGGCTTGACCTCATCTCCCCCGATGAGGGCGGTTAGCTCAGTTGGTTAGAGCGCTACCTTGACACGGTAGAGGTCACAGGTTCGAATCCTGTATCGCCCACCACCTTCCCAGGCCAGAGCTTCGGCTCTGGCCTGAGGTGTTTCCGGGCCCCTGGATACGTCCGGGAGCCCGTCCTTCGCGCGGCCCCTCCGGGAGCCCACCGCGTGTGGACCCCGGAGCTCCCCTGCTTCCCCCGCCGCCGCCCGGAGGCCGCTGGCGGTCAGGAAGAGAGGGGGGCGCATGCGTGCGGCGGCCCCGTCCCGGCCCTCACCCGTTCACGGCCGCGACGTCTCCCGGATCGCCGTGGACGACCGCCCCTGTCCCGGCCGACGGAGAACCCGAACGCGCCAGCCGCGCGGAGGAGGGCATCGCCAACGGGACTCCTCCACGGCCCGGCCTCAGGGAAGCCGTACCCCCGCCCGCCCTGCCGCCAGCACGGTGCTGACCGACCGGATGTAGAGGGCGAACTGGCCGGTCAGGAGCCGGTCCGCCGCGCTCCTGGACATGGGCGGCATCGGGAACTGCTGGACGGCCTCCAGGCCCGAGGCGGCCGAGGCCAGGGCGGCGCGCCGGTACCGGGCGCGTTCGTAGCGGCGCAGTGCCGCGGCCGGGTCGGCCTGCGCCCTCGGCCCGGACAGGGCCAGGGTCAGCGCCCAGGCGTCCTCCAGGGCCTGGTTGGCGCCCTGCCCCGTGGAGGGCGGGAAGGGGTGGGCGGCGTCGCCCAGGAGCGTCACCGCGCCCCGCCCCCACCCGCGGCGCACACCGCCGCGCACGTGCGGGAAGGGGGAGAGGTCCTCGTCCCGGGCGTGTTCGAGGATAGTCCGGACCCCGGGGTCGGCCCAGTCGCCGAAACGTGCGCGCAGCTCCGCCACCGGGGAGTCCGGCACCGGCACACCCGGCCCCCACGGCAGGTCGAACCACCACTGCACGAGTCCGTCGCCCGCGGGCAGGGCCGAGCACATCCTGCCCGGCGCCTGTGTGATGAACCCGGTTCCGCCGTCGGCCAGGGCGTCCGGCAGCGGGGTGAGCGCCAGCCAGCTCGCCCACCCGGTCTCGCGGACGTCGGAGGCGCCCCACAGCTCCCGGCGGACCACCGAGCGCACTCCGTCGGCGCCGACCACCGCGTCGGCCCGCACGCTCTCCCCGTCCGCGAAGGCCACGACCGGCCCCGAGGGCGTCTCCGTCACGGAGGTACACGCCCGGCCGAAGCGCACGGCCTCCTCCGGCAGGCCGGCGGCCAGCGCCTCCAGCAGGTCGCGGCGGGGGACCTGGCGGACGTCGTGACCCAGCCTGGCGGCGATCGCCGCCAGGTCCATGGTGGAGCGCTCCCGCCCGTCGGGGGTGCGTACGACCATCGCGTCCAGCCTGCGGCCGAGGCTCGGCACGTCCACGCCCAGCGCTTCGAGGGCGGCCGTCCCGTTGGGGTAGAGCGACAGGCCGGCACCTCCGCGCCGCAGCTCCGCCGCGCGTTCGTGGACGCTCACCTCGTGTCCGCGGGCGCTCAGCCCCCTGGCCAGGGCGAGACCGCCCACACCGGCTCCGACGACGACGATCCGCATGGCAGGCTCCCGTGCTCGCTCCGTTGGTACCACGCTAGGCGCACCCGTGGCGGAGCCCCCTCCGGGGTGGTGCGTCCGCGGGCGGTTACCGCCGCGGCCAGCGGGTAGGCGAGCATCACCCGACACGCTCCCCACCCCCCGGAGGCCCCGTGTTCGCCACCATCGCCGCCGTCCTGTTCGGACTCGCCCTGCTGCTGGAGCTTCTCGGCGAGAGCGTCCAGGACCTGGTCACCCCGAGGTCCCTCGCCCTCGCCGGACTGCTCTTCCTCGCCCTGCACATGGCGGGCTACGGCACGGGCTGGGGCCGCCGACGGCGCTGAGCCCGAGGGCCCCGGCTCCGGCCTCCACGGACACCGGCACGACGCGCGCCGGTGTGACCGGTGTTGCGTCGGCCCCGCCGGGAGACCGATAGTTTCACCGCAGACCGCAGACTGGTGAAAGGGGTGAGGGTGGCCGAGGAGAGCCCGCGGGAACGGAAACGTCAGGCGACACGGACCAGGCTCGTGGACGCCGCGCGCGGACTGTTCGCCGCGCGGGGGTACACGGCCACCGGCGCGGACATGATCGCGCGGGAGGCCGGGGTGTCCCGCGCGACCTTCTACCTGCACTTTCGCTCCAAGGCCGACCTGGTCACGGAGATCATGCGCGCGGTGGAGCCGGAGATCACCGAGGCCTACCGGCACCTGGACGCGGTCCTGGCGGACGACGGCGGGGATCCGACGGCCGCCGTCCTGCGCTGGTTCGACTCCCATCTGCTGTTCTGGGACGAGCACGGGGCGGAGTTCGAGGCCGTACAGCAGGCCCTGGCGCACGAGTCGGCGACGGCACGGGAGTGGTTCGGGATGCTGCGCCGCACGGCCGGGGCCATGACGTCGGTCATCCGCAGGATCGGCGACCCGGCGCGGGCCGAGGCGCGCGTCCTGGTGCAGCTGATGGCGGTCGAGCGCACCCTGTCCTTCCACCGGCTCGTCGGCGGCCGGGACGAGCCCCTGTGGTCGGACCTGCGGCACGAGCTGGCACGGGGCTGGGTGGAGCTGCTGGACGGACGGTGACCCGTCCGCCCGGCGGCGCGGACGTGCCTCAGGCGGGGGCCGGGCCCGTGGAGTCGCGGATGACCAGGTGCGAGGGGAGCATCACCCGCCGGTCCGGTGTCCGGGCCGTGGAACGGGACCTGTTCTCCAGCAGCAGCTCCACCGCCGAGCGGCCCGCCTCGTCCTGGGGGCCGGCCAGGGTCGTGAGCGCGGGCACGCAGAAGTCGGCCCCGAAGATGTCGTCGTAGCCCACCACGCTGATCTGCTCGGGCACGCTCACGCCCCGTTCCGCCAGGCGGCGCAGCACGCCGATGGCCAGCAGGTCGTTGTGCGCCACCACGGCCGTGGCCCCCGTGACCAGGACGGCGTCGGCCGCCGCGCCACCGCCGACCACGCGCGGGGGGAAGGGTCCCAGGCGCGTGGCCCTGATCCCGAGGTTCCTCGCGCCGTCGCGCAGTCCCCGCCACCGCTCGCCGGCCGGCCAGGACTGATGCGGCCCCGACAGGTAGACCAGCGACCGGTGCCCCAGCGAGGCCAGGTGCTCCACGATCTGGCGGCTGCCCACGCGGCTGTCGACCACGGCGCTGGGCAGGCCCCTCACCTCCCGGTTGACCAAGGCCAGATTGTGCTCCTCGGCCATCTCCCAGAGCCCCTCGTCGGACATGCGGCTGGAGGCCAGGATGAAGCCGTCCACCGAGCGCGCCAGGTGCTCGATCTGGTTGCGCTCGTTGTCGGCCGACTCCTCGGTGTAGCTCAGGATGAAGGTGATCCCGGCCGCGGAGGCGCGGCGCTCGGCGCCCCGGATCGTCCCGAAGAAGTGCGGGTTGGTGATATCGGGCACCAGCATCGCCACGGTCGCGGTCCGGCCCGACTGCAGAGCCGTCGCCAGGGGACTGGGGCGGTAGCCGAGGCGTTCGGCGACCCGCAGGACGTGCTCGCGCGTGGCGGCGTTGACGCGGCGCGGATTGCGCAGGGCACGCGAGACGGTGGAGGCCGCGACGCCCGCCTCCTCGGCCACGTCGTAGATGGTGGTGCGCTTCGGGGAGTTCATGGTGCACTTCTACGCGTTGTGACAACTTTTGGCAATCGCTTGCCACGACACGAACGTGAAACCTAGGGTTCACACCACGTCTCGGGTGGCGTGGCTCACGCGCCCCTGACCTGCACCGATCCCGTCCTTGTTCGTTGAGTGGAGCCCGCCCGGATGGCAGAGAGACCCCCACCCCCCGGCAACAGAACCCCACGGCCGCGCCCGGCTCCGGTGCGGTGGCTGGAGACGGCCGAACTGGTCACCGGAGTCATGCTGCTCACGCTGATCCTCGTCCTCATGCTCACCCAGGCCACCCAGCGCCACCTGCCCGTGAGCGGCTGGGTCTGGACCGGTGAGCTGGCCCGGCTCGGACTGGTCTGGCTCACGTTCTCTCTGGTCAGCTACCTTCTGGGCCGTGACGAGCACATCACCCTCAAGGTGGTGGACTTCGTACTCGCCGGCCGTGCGCTGCGCGCGGTGTGGATCCTGGCCAACCTCGTGGTCGCCGCCGTGGGCGTGATGCTCACCCTGGAGGCCGCCGAACTCGTCTTCGGCGGATCACCCCAGTCGACACCGGCCCTGCGGATCCCCCTCTCCTGGACCTACGTGATCCCGCTGGTCGGCGTGGTCCTCATGTCGCTGCGGGCCCTGGCCAACGCCGTCCTGGTACCGGGACCGCCGCAGCGCGAGAACCGCACCACCGACTCCGGGGAGGCCACCCGATGAGCGCGCTGCTGGTCATCCTCGGCATCCTGGTCCTACTGGTCCTGCGGGTGCCCATCGCCTTCGCGATCCTGGGCCCGTGCCTGACCTACATGGCGATCGGCGGCCAGTCCACCGGGCTGAGCCTGCGCACGGCGGCCCAGGAGGTCAACAGCTTCCCCCTCCTCGCGGTCCCGCTGTTCATCCTGCTCGGGGTCGTCGCCAACCACACGGGGATCGCCGACCGGCTCTTCGCCTTCGCCCAGGTACTGCTGGGGCGCGTACGCGGCAGCCTCGGCTACGTCAACATCGGCGTGAGCGTCGGCTTCTCCTGGATCAGCGGGTCGGCCCTGGCCGACGTGGCGGGCATGGGCAAGATGGTCGTCCCGGCGATGACCAAGGCCGGCTACCCCCGCCGCTTCACCCTGGGCCTGACCGCCTCCACCAGCCTGATCAGCCCCATCATGCCGCCCAGCATCCCCGCGATCGTGTACGCGTCGGTGGCCGCGGTCTCCACGGCGGCGCTGTTCGCCGCGGCGGTGGTGCCCGCGCTCCTGCTGGCCGGAGGGCTGACCCTGACGGTGTTCCTGTGGGCGCGGGGCAAACCCGAACTCGCCGGCCGACGAGCGGAGCGGGGCGAACTGCTCACTGCGACCCTGAGGGCCCTGGGCCCGCTGGGCGCTCCCGTGCTGCTGCTCGGCGGGATCCTCAGCGGCATGTTCACCCCCACCGAGGCCGCGGCGGTCGGCGTCGCCTACGTGCTGGTCCTGGGCCTGTGCTACCGCGGGCTGAACCCGCGCGTCTTGTGGCGGATCGGGGTGGAGACCGTCACCACGGCCGCCTCCATCACCGTCATCCTCGCCGCCTCGGGCCTCCTCGGCTGGGTCCTGGCACGGGAACAGGTACCCCAGAAGGTCGCGTCCTTCCTGCTGGGCCTGACCGACGACCCGACGGTTCTCCTGCTGCTGGTGAGCGTCGTACTGATCCTCATCGGAACGGTGCTGGAACCCATCGCCGCACTGGTCATCACCGTCCCGGTCCTGCTGCCGGTGGCCGTCCAACTGGGAATCGACCCGGTCCACTTCGGCGTGGTCACCATCATCTGCCTGATGATCGGCCTGCTCACGCCCCCGATCGGCGGCGTGCTGTTCGTCCTGGGATCGGCGACCCGCACCCCCATGCACGAGGTCTTCCGCGGCACCGCGCCCTTCCTCATCCCACTGGTGGCGGTCCTCGTGCTCCTGACCCTGCTACCCGACCTGGTCCTGTTCCTGCCCGGACTCCTGGACCTGTGACCACCCACGACCCGCATCCCCACCGACCCCAAGGAGGAATCCCCCATGCGCACCATCACCCGCTGGGCCGCCCTGCTCCCCGCGGCGGCGCTCGCCCTCACCGCCTGCGGCGGCGACGGCTCCGCCGACGAGGGCCCCACCCTCACCTTCGCCAACAGCTACCCCGAGGACCACCCGCACACCCGCTGCGGCATCGACCTGGTCGCCGAACGCGTGGCCGAGGCCGACGCGGGCTTCTCCGTCGACACCTTCCCCAACAGCCAGCTCGGCAACAACACCGAGACCTTCGCCTCGGTGATGTCGGGCGACATCGACATGGACGTGCAGGGCTCCGCCGCTCTCGGGGCCTCCTACGAGCCGATCGGCGTCATGGACGCCGCCTACGCCTTTCGGGACGCCGACCACCTGTTCTCCTACTTCGACTCCGAGCGGTCCCAGGAGCTCAAGGACGGCTTCGAGGAGTCCACCGGCGCCAGGATCCTGGACGTGTGGTACTTCGGCGACCGCCACTTCACCGCCAACAAGCCCGTCCGCGAGCCCGGGGACCTGCAGGGCCTGCGCATGCGCTTCCCGGACTCGCCTATCTATCTGGCCAACGCCGAGGCGATGGGCGCCGAGCCGACCACGGTCGCCTTCGAGGAGGTCTACCTCGCCCTCCAGCAGGGGACCGTGGACGGCCAGGAGAACCCCATCCCCACCATCGCCGGCGACAACTTCGACGAGGTCCAGTCGCACATCAGCCTCACGGGCCACCAGATCGGCTCGCAGATGATCGTGGTCTCCGGCCAGACCTGGGACACGTTGTCGGCCGGGCAGCAGGAGGTCCTCCAGGAGGCGGTCAGCTCGGTGCGTGAGGACAACCGCGCCTGCATCGAGGAAGCCGAGGAGGAGATCCTGCAGGAGTGGCGCACCGACGGCGCCGTCGAGATCGTCGACGACGTGGACCTCGAGGCGTTCCGTACCCAGGTCCAGGACTACTTCGCGCAGAACCTGGAGGGCGAGCAGCGCGAGCTGTACGAGTCCTTCCAGGAGACCGAGTAGCACGGGCAACGAGGAAGAAGAAGGAAGAGCACGACGTATGCGCCGCTCCATAGCCACCGTCTCACTCAGCGGGACCCTGGAGGAGAAGCTCGGGGCCGCGGCCCGGGCCGGATTCGACGGGGTCGAGATCTTCGAGAACGACCTCATCGGATCGGCCCTACCGCCCCGCGAGGTCCGGTCCCTGGCCGAGTCTCTGGGCCTGACCATCGACCTCTACCAGCCCTTCCGCGACTTCGAGGGGGTGGACGAGGCCCACTTGGAGCGCAACCTCCGCCGGGCCGAGGCCAAGTTCGCCGTCATGGTGGAGCTGGGCGTGGACGTCATGCTCGTGTGCTCCAACGCCTCGCCGGACTCCGTGGGCGACGACGTCCGCTCGGCCGCGCAGCTGCACCGCCTGGCCGAGGCGGCGGAGCCGTTCGGGGTCCGCATCGCCTACGAGGCGCTGGCGTGGGGGCGGTGGGTCGACGACTACCGGCACGCCTGGCGCATCGCCCGCATGGCCGACCACCCGGGGCTCGGGGTGTGCCTGGACAGCTTCCACATCCTGTCCCGGGGCCACGACCCGGCCGGCATCCAGCACATCCCCGGTGACAGGATCTTCTTCCTCCAACTCGCGGACGCCCCGCTCATGCCCATGGACGTCCTGCACTGGAGCCGCCACCACCGCTGCTTCCCCGGCCAGGGCGCCTTCGACCTGACGGAGTTCACCGGTCACGTGCTCGCCGCGGGATACGGGGGGCCGCTGTCCCTGGAGGTGTTCAACGACGTGTTCCGGGCCTCCGACCCCGAACGCACGGCCGCCGACGCCTTCCGCTCCCTGGCCGTGCTGGAGGACGAGGTCGGCCGCGCCCGCGACCTGGAGGGGACGGAGGCCCCGCCCTTCCGGGACTCGGTCGAGCTCACCCGCCTCCCCTCGCCCACCCGGGCCGGGGGCTACGCGTTCGTCGAGATCGCGGCGCCCGAGCACTCGGCCCGGCGGGTGCGCGGGGCTCTGGCGGCCCTGGGCTTCTCCCACACCCGCGACCACCGTTCCAAACCGGTACAGCTGTGGCGCAACGGGGACGCGCGCGTCCTGCTCAACGCCACCGACCCGCAGCTCGGGCACACCTGGAGCGATGAGGCCGCGGTGACCGCGCTCGGCGTCGAGGTGGCCGACGCGGGGAAGGCGATGCGGCGGGCGGAGCGGCTGCTCGCGCCGAGGCTGCCCCGGCGCCGCGATCCAGCCGAGTCGGTCCTGCACGCGGTCGCCGCGCCCGACGGCACCTCCGTCTTCTTCTGCCCGAGTGATCCGGCCGAGGGGGAGGACTGGCTGGCCGACTTCTCCTCCCCCGCGCACGGGAGCGGCGGTGCCGATGAGGTCTCCCTCAGCAGTATCGACCACGTGGGGCTGTTCCAGCCCTTCGACCACTTCGACGAGGCGTCGCTGTTCTACCGCTCCGTGCTGGGCCTGGACCCCGACGACGGCACCGAGCTGGCAGCCCCGGACGGTCTGGTGCGCAGCCGCGCGCTGAGCAGGGGCGGGGCCTCGCCGCGCATCGCCCTGAACGCCTCCCTGCTGGGGCGGGGGCCGCACGAGGACTCCCGGGGAGGCCCCCAGCACGTCGCCTTCGGCTGTGAGGACGTGTTCGCGGCCGCGCGGTCGATGCGGCGGGGCGGGACCGAACCCCTGCGCATCCCCGACAACTACTACGCCGACCTGGCGTGCCGCACGGACCTGGAACCGGTGACCATCGAGCACATGCGCGAGTACGGCATCCTCTACGACCGGGCGGGGGACGGCGAGTTCCTGCACTTCTACACGCCGATGCTGGACGGGCGGCTCTTCCTGGAGGTCGTACAGCGCAAGGGCGGATACTGCGGTTACGGGGCCGCCAACAGCCCCTTCCGTATGGCCGCGCAGCGAGCGGAGGCGAACAGGTGAACACGGTGACGGCCGAGGCGGCAAAGGCCCGCACCTCCTCCGACTCCTACCTCGTGGGGCTCATCGGGACGGGCGTCGGCCCCTCCCTGACCCCGCCCATGCACGAGCGCGAGGCCGCCGAGCTCGGGCACCGCCTGATCTACCGGACCATCGACCTCGCGGAGCTGGACCTGGCCCCGGAGTCGGTCGTGGACCTGGTGGGGGCGGCCCGCCACCTGGGCTTCAACGGCCTCAACATCACCCATCCGTGCAAGCAGCTGGTCCTGCCCGTGCTCGACCACCTCACCCCCGAGGCGGCCACCCTGGGCGCGGTGAACACGGTGGTGTTCCGCTCCGGGACCGCGGTCGGGCACAACACCGACTGGTCGGCGTTCGCCCGCTGCCTGGAGAGAGGGCTGCCCGACGCGCCCCTGGACCGCGTCGTGGTGCTGGGCGCGGGAGGCGCGGGCGCGGCCGTGGTCTACGCCCTGCTCGCCTCCGGCGCGCGGGAGGTGACCGTCGTCGACACACAGCGGGAGCGGGCACGGGACCTGGCCGGGCGGATGGACGGGCACTTTCCGCGGGCGCGCTGCCTGGCGGGCGACCCCGCCGGGGTCGGGGTGCTCCTGGCCGCGGCCGACGGCATGGTCAACGCGACGCCGACGGGCATGGCGCACCACCCGGGCATCCCCGTCCCGGCCGAACTGCTGCGCGCGTCGATGTGGGTGTCCGACATCGTCTACCGCCCCCTGCGCACCGAACTGCTGCTGCGGGCCCGGGAACGGGGGTGTCCGACCCTGGAGGGAGGGGAGATGGCGGTGTTCCAGGCCAGCCAGGCCTTCGGTCTCATCACGGGCCTGGAGCCCGACTCCGGCCGCATGCTCGCGCACTTCCACACCCTGCTCACGTGACCGTGGCGCCGGGGAGGCCGTGACGGGTGCAGGACTCGGCGGGGGCGTGGGCGGCCCCGGTCAGACGGCCGCCCAGCCGTTGTCGACCGGAAGGATCACGCCGTTGATGTTGCTGGCCGCGTCGGAGGCCAGGAAGACGATGGCCGCGGCCGGCTCCTCCGGCTGGGCCACGCGGCCCATGTTGGCGGCGTACCTGCCCATCACGGCCGGGCCGTGGGCCTCGGGATCGAGGTCGACGCTGATGCCGGTGGCGGTGCCGCCCGGGGCGACCGCGTTGACGCGCACGCCCTGGTCCCGGTACATGATCGCGGTGGACTTCACCAACCCGGCCACGCCGTGCTTGGAGGCGGTGTAGGCCGCGCCCGACGCACCGCCGCGCAGGGAGGCCTCGGAGACGGTGAAGACGATCGACCCGGCGCCCCGGCCCACCATGTGCGGCAGGACGGCGCGGGTGAGCAGGAAGGGCGCGGTCAGGTTGACGCGGATCAGCCGTTCCCAGACCTCGTCGGTCACGTCGGCGGTGGCGGACATGTCATCCATGATCCCGGCGTTGTTGACCAGGACGTCGATGCCGCCCAGGCGGTCGGTGGCGGTGGCGACGACCTCGTCGACGACGTCCTGGCGGCTGAGGTCGCCGACGACGGTCTCCGCCGTACCGCCGGCCGCGCGGACCTCCTCGGCCACGCCCCGCGCGGCGTCGGCGTCGAGGTCGGCGACCAGGACCCTGGCCCCGCCCTCGGCCATCTGCAGGGCGGTCGACCGCCCGATTCCGGAGCCGCCTCCGGTGACGACGGCGTTCTTGCCCTTCAGGCCCGGGTCTGCCATGGGAATCCTCTCGTTGGCGCCGCCGGCGCCACGTGGCCTCGAGACGGGCCGCCATGGCTCCACGGTCTCCCTCTTCTCTCTGCCACGTTACGACTTTTTGTCGCTCAGTGACAAATATTGCCGTGGGGGACGCGGGCGCGGATAGGGTTGGACCGCTCCGGAGCCGGGACGATGCGGAGGAATGGCTGTGGCGAGGGACCGGTCCCACGACTCCGTCCGCGCGCGTTCGGGGAGGGGGCGCCCGCCCATGACCGAGCGGCGCCGGGAGACCGTCCGCAGGGAGATCGCGCGCGCCGCCGTGGGGCTGTTCACCGCGAACGGGGTCCAGGGCACCACCGGCGACGACATCGCGCGGGCGGTCGGGATCTCCACCAGGACGCTGTGGCGGTACTTCCCCACCAAGGAGAGCTGCGTCCGGCCCCTGCTCACGGAGGGCCTGGACCTCGTGGCCGCCCACCTGCGCGCCTGCCCGGCCCGCACGCCCCTGTTGGAGTACCTGGAGCAGGAGCGCTTCTTCGGCCGCGGGGCCCCGCCCATGGAGGCCCCGGTGATGGACCTCGTCCGGATGACCCGCACCGAGCCGGGGCTCATGGCGGTCTGGCTGGAGGTCCACCACGCGGCCGAGGCGGTCTTCGCCGACATCATCGCCGCCCGCTCCGGGGCCCGCGCCGACGACCTGTCCGTCCGCGTGCAGGCGGCCGTGCTCAACGCCGCGCTGCGCCTGGCCGCCGAGGAACAGGCCCGTCGCCCCCCGGGCTCGCCCGACGCCCCCTCCGACGGCGTGGGTTCCCTCGTCCGCACCGCCCTGGCCGCGGCCGCGTGCGGCCTGCCCGCCTTCGGACACGGCCCGCAGGCGCGCCCGAACGCCTGAGCCCCGCCGCGGCTTCCGCGGGGACGGGACGGGGCGGGGCTCGGTGTCCGGGGGCGCTGCCCGGGCTCAGTACTCCAGTTCGGGGCGCAGCGGGCCGCCCACCCTGTGCAGGTGCCGCAGCACCTCGGCGTAGGAATTCAGCAGGCCCGTCTCGTGGTAGGTGAGCCCGTACCGCTCGCACGCGTCCCGGACCAGGGGCTGCACCCGGCGCAGGTTGGGCCGGGGCATCGAGGGGAACAGGTGGTGCTCGATCTGGTAGTTCAGCCCGCCCAGGAGCAGGTCGGTCAGCGGGCCACCGCGTATGTTGCGGGAGGTGAGGACCTGGCGGCGCAGGAAGCCCGTCTTGGTGCCCTCCTCGAGGACGGGCATGCCCTTGTGGTTCGGGGCGAAGGAGCAGCCCATGTAGAGGCCGAACAGGCCCTGGTGCACCAGGACGAAGCACAGTGCCTGGAGCGGGGTGAGCGTGACCAGGACGATCGTGAGGTAGCCGACGAGGTGGAGCGCCATGAGCACGCCCTCCACGACCCTCACCCGTACCGGCAGTGTGTTCCCCATGAGCTTGCGCACCGAGGCGACGTGCAGGTGGAAGGCCTCCAGGAGCAGCATCGGGAAGAACAGCCACGCCTGGCTGCGGGCCAGCCACCGGGCCGGGCCGCGGCGGCGCCGGAGGGCCTGCTCCCGGCTGAAGGCCAGGGCGGCTCCGGCGATGTCGGGGTCCCTCCCCTCGTGGTTGGGGTGGGCGTGGTGGCGGTCGTGCTTGTCGACCCACCAGCCGAACCCCAGGCCCACGAGCAGGTTGCCGTGGACCCACCCGATCAGGGTGTTGATCCGCCGGTCCTCGGAGATCTGCTGGTGTCCGGCGTCGTGCCCGATGAAGGCCGTCTGGGTGAAGAGCACCGCGAGCGCCGCGGCCGTCAGCATCTGCCACCAGGAGGGCCCGACCAGGACGAAGACCGTCCAGGCCGCGAAGAGCAGGGACAGCGTGATGATGATGCGCATCGTGTAGTGGCCGGGACGTTTCCTGAGCAGTCCGGCCTCGCTCACCGTCCGGGAGAGGACGGCGTAGTCGCTCCCCCGCCGCCGTGGCGTCCCGGCAGCGGAATGCACCTTGTCACTTCGGGTCGTCAACCAGGGCCTCCCCCGTCGTCGTGTGAACTGGCGAAAGGTACTGCGTCCCGGTGGGCTCCGGGATCCGGGGGACCGAAGGAGGGATGTAGAAGGCGGCTGATGGGCGATGCGGAGAAGAAGCCATGGATGGAGTTGTTTCGCAATCTCCGGAGCGGGCGGGTAATGCACGTACTGCCCCGAACAATGAGAGGTCATGCCCGCTCATCCTCAGAGTACCCCGTGCCCTTCCCCCTTCTCCAGAAACTCCGGTGGAGATGTCGTCGGCGGCGGCCGTGACCGGCCGCCGCCGACCGGGTCCCCGCCTCCACGGCGAGGCCTGTCACGACGGCGTCCGCGCGGTGCGCCCCGGCCCCTGGTTCAGGCCGGGGTGATGCGGACGGGCATCGAGGACCAGGCCCGCAGGGTGTTGTTGAGGTGGCGGCGGGGCTCCCCCGCGAGCTCGATGTGCTCGACGCGTTCGGCCAGGGCGGTGAGCAGCGACTCCGCCTCCAGGCGGGCGACGTGCTGCCCCACGCACTGGTGGATGCCCATGCCGAAGCCCACGTGGGCGGAGGGGTCGCGCGAGAGGTCGAAGGCGTCGGGGTCCTCCCAGCGGCGCGGGTCGCGGTTGGCCGCGCCCAGGAACATCAGGATCTTCCCGCCGTCGGGGATGGTGGCGCCCCCGATCCCGACGTCGCCCGTCGCCGTGCGGAAGAAGGTCTGCACGGGCGACTCCCACCGCACCGCCTCGTCGAAGGCGACCCGCGCCAGGCGGGGGTCCCGGCGCAGGCGCCGCCACTGCCCGGGGTGGGTGGCGAAGGCGTACAGGACCGCGCCCAGGGCGTGGACGGTCGTGTCCACTCCGGCGGTGAGCAGGGAGCGGACGATGAGCGGTGCCTGCTCCTCGGTGATGTCGCCGCGGTCGGCCGCCTCCCAGATCGCGGCGCCGAACCCGCCGGGGGCCAGCCGTTCGCGGGCGCACTGGCCGTCGACCCACGCCGAGAGCCGCCCGATGTGCGCAGCGCCCCTGGCCACGAGCTCGTTCGGCGGCCCGAAGGCGTTGAAGGCGTGGTCCCCGTAGGGCAGGAGGTTGTCCCTGCCCTCCTTCTCCAGGCCCACCGCGTCGGGGAACACCCGCAGGGGGAAGGCCTGGGAGAGCTCGGCGACGGCGTCGAACTCCGTGCGGCCCACCACCCGGTCCACGAGTTCCCGGGCGTCCTCGACCCACGCCTCCCGCAGCCTCCGCAGCGCCCTCGGCCCGAGGATCCGGGAGAGGACGGTCCGGGGCGCGTCGTGCAGGGGAGGGTCGGCCTCCAGCAGCAGGCTCGGCGGGCGCCACGGCTTCTCGTGCCGGAAGTTGGCCAGGCCCACCCCGGCGGCGGACTGGAAGGTCTGCCAGTCGGTCAGCGCGGTGTGGACGTGCTCGTACCTGGCCAGCGCGTGGACGCCGTAACGCTCCAGGTACACGACGGGGCCGGCGTCGCGCAGCCGCGCCTGCGTCGGCAGGGGGTCCTCCAGGACCTCCGGGGAGAAGGGGTCGGCGTCCGTGGACGCCGTGGCGGGGGGAGTGTCGGTCACGGACATCGGTGCTCCTTGGACGGCGGGGTCACAGGTCGAGGACGAGGCGCTGCGAGCGCGCGCGGGAGACGCAGACGAACATGCAGTCCCCCGCGGCGCGGTCGGCCTCGTCGAGGATCGAGTCGCGGTGGTCGGGCACGCCGTCGAGTACCGCGGTCTCACAGGTGCCGCACAGTCCCTGCCGACAGGACGACAGGACGTGGACGCCGGCCTCGCCGAGCACCTGGAGCAGGTTCTGCTCCGTGCCGACGGCGAGCGTGGTCCCCGAGCGGCGCAGCTCCACCTCGAACGGGCGCCCGCCCTCCCCGGCCGTCTCCGCCGCGACGAAGCGCTCGGTGCGCACCCGGCCGTCGGGCCAGTCGGCGCACACGCGCCGTACCGCGTCGAGCAGGCCCGCGGGGCCGCAGCTGTACACCTTGGCGCCGGGAGAGGGTTCGGGCAGCCAGCGCTCCAGGTCGGGGCGGCCGTGCTCGTCCTCGGGGACGGCCAGCACCCGGTCGCCGTGGGCCTTCGACAGTTCGTCGAGGAAGGCCATCGACGCGCGCGTGCGGCCGCCGTAGAGCAGGCGCCAGGGGACGCCGAGCATGTCGACCTGGACGATCATGGGCAGCAGCGGGGTGATGCCGATGCCGCCCGCGACGAAGTGGTACTCCTGCGCCGGGGCCAGCGGGAAGTTGTTGCGGGGCCCTCCCAGGCCGACCGGGTCCCCCTCGCGCAGGTGGTCGTGGATGTAGGACGAGCCGCCGCGGCCGTCCGCCTCGCGCAGGACGGCCACGCGGTAGGTCCGGGCGTCCCACCGGTCCCCGCACAGGGAGTACTGGCGGGTGAGTCCGCTGGGCAGGACCAGGTCGACGTGCGCGCCCGGGGTCCAGTCGGGCAGCCTGCCCCCGTCCGGGCGGGCGAGCGTCAGGGCCACGACCCCGTCCGCCACCTCGGTCCTGCCGACCACCCTGAGCGACATCGCCGTGGCCGTGCCGGCGGCGGTGTTCGCGGGGGGCGCTGCGGCCGTTCTCATCGCCATGGAAACTCCTCGTGACGCCGGGGTGTGCTCCCAGCATCGAACGCGCCACCCGGCGGGGACCACGGCTCTTCCATTCAGCGGGAGGAGGAGATGTCGTGGGTCACACCGGGACCGCGCCGGACGGACTCCGGCCGCGGGGCCGCCCCGTGGCCGTCTCCGTCCCCGGTCACGGCGCCTCCCCCCGGAGGCGGCGCGGTCACCCTCCGGCGGCCCGCGCGGGGGCCTGCGTCGGCCCGGTACCGCTCAGCGCGCGGCTCAGGGACAGGCCGGCGAGCATGAGCGGCCGGCTGAACGTCCACGCGGTGTCGTCGTTGGGCACGACGAGCCCCATGGCCGCGACCACGCGGCCGTCCCGCCGCACCGGGACCGCGATGCCCGTCGCGTCGGAGTGGATGTGCCCCGGGCAGAAGGCGAACCCGCGCCGCCGGACCTCCGCGAGCTCGGCGCGCAGCACCTGCTCCTCGCTGAGGGTGTGCGGCGTGTACGAGGCCAGCGGCCCCCGCAGGACGCGCTCGCGCAGCTCGTCCGGAGCGTGGGCCAGCAGGACCAGGCCCGCCGACGAGGCGTTCAGGGGCAGCCGCCCCGCGATCCTGGTGACGTTGACGACCGATCCGGGCGCGGTGAGCCGCTCGACGAACAGGGCCTCGTCCCCCTCCAGCACTCCCAGCTGGGTGGAGTGGCCGACCACCGAGTGCAGGTCCCCCATGTACTGCAGGGCGGCCTCCCGGAGGTCCTTCACCGGCGAGGCGCGCTCGGCCAGCTCCCACATGCGCGTCCCGATGAGGACCTGCCTGCGCTCGTCCCGGTCGAGCAGCCCGTGGCGCGCCATCTCCTTGACCAGGCGGGCCGTGGTGGCGAGGGGGAGGCGGGCCCTGCGGCTGACCTCGCTGAGGCTGAGGACCGTCGACTCCGGGCCGAAGGCGTCGAGGATCCTGACCGCACGCGTGATGACGGACTCTCCGTCGGGTGATCTCGCCATGTCCAGCAGTCCTTCCTGCTCCTGCCCGGCCCCTCCCGGCCTCCTGCCCGGCCGGGGGGGACGGGGCCCGGTCCTGTCATTGGGTGGAAAAGCCGTGGCGGCCCGATGTGACACAGGTCATTGTCGTGTGCCGTTGGTGTCCCCCAGAAGGCAGGTATCCATGAGCACCCTTGTCAGCGACGTGCGCCGACGGCTGGACGACGGCCGCATGTCGCGCGCGCAGTGGACGGCGGTCGCCGTCTGTGTCCTCCTGAACGTGTTGGACGGATTCGACGTCCTCGTCATGGCGTTCACCTCCGACGCGGTGTCCGGCGAGTGGGGTCTGTCCGGCTCCCAGCTCGGGCTGCTGCTCAGCGCGGGACTGGCCGGAATGGCGCTGGGATCGCTGTTCCTCGCACCGCTCGCCGACCGCATCGGACGGCGGTCGATGATCCTGGTCGGCCTCGTGCTGGCCGCCACGGGCATGGGATTGTCGGCACTCAGCCAGAGCGCGCTCCAGCTGGGGATGCTGCGCCTGCTCACCGGTGTCGGCATCGGCGGCATCCTGGCCTCCAGCAACGTGATCGCCGCCGAGTACGCCAACCGGCGCTGGCGCGGTCTCGCCGTCAGCCTCAACTCCACCGGCTACGCCGTCGGCGCGACGGCGGGCGGGGTCGTCGCCGCCGTCCTGCAGAGCGAGGGCGGATGGCGCCCGGTCTTCGCCCTCGGCGCCGCGGCCACCGCGCTGCTCATCCCGGTCGTGCTCTGGCGCCTGCCCGAGTCCTTGGCCTTCCTCCTGACGCAGCGGTCCTCCCGCGCCCTGGAGAGGGCGAACAGGGTACTGCGGTCCCTGGGCCAGTCGCCGCTGGACCGGCTCCCGGAACCCGAGTCCGGTGCGGCGCGGCCCGCGCCCGGGATCGCGCGGATCCTCGCCCCCGGCCTGCGCCGCAACACCCTGTTGACGTGGACGGGGTTCTTCCTGGTGATGTTCGGCTTCTACTTCGTCACGAGCTGGACGCCCAAGCTGCTGGCCGAGGCCGGGATGTCGGCCACGCAGGGCATCACCGGCGGCGTCCTGCTCAACCTCGGCGGCATCTTCGGCACCGCACTGCTGGGCCTGCTCGCCGCCCGCTTCGCCCTCAAGAACGTCCTGGTGGCCTACACCCTCGCGACCGCGGTCCTGCTCGCCCTCTTCGTCCCCGCCTCGGCGGTCTACGGGGTGGTCCTCGCCCTCGGCGCCCTGATCGGGGTGTTCGTCAACGGGTGCGTGGCGGGCCTGTACGCCCTGACGCCGTCGGTCTACGAGCCGTCGGTCCGGGCGACCGGCGTCGGGTGGGGTATCGGCGTCGGCAGGATCGGCGCCATCGTCTCCCCCCTGGTCGCCGGATGGCTGCTGGACTCCGGCTGGACGCCCGGCGGGCTCTTCATGCTCGTGGCGGTCGTCCTGCTCCTGGGCGGCCTGACCGTCCACGCCTTCCGCCTCGACGACGCCCCGGCCGGGCACGGCCCGGTCTCCACCGGGGGCGGCAGGGCCTGAACCGGCCCCGGCGCACCGGCGCCCCACGGCCCCGGAGCACGCGGCTTCCGTGCCCGGGGCCGCCGCGGTACGCGCGCCGCGGCGGCCCGGAGGGGCGGTCTCAGTACCCCGCGCCACGCGACCGCGGCCTGGTCCGCATGGTGAACACGAGGAGCAGGGCCATGGCCGCCGCGACGGCGCCCAGGAGCCCCAGGGCGGTCCGCAGGTCGGCGCCCGCGACGCCGAGCCCGGTGATGACCAGGGGGCAGGCGAACTGGCCGATGAACAGCGCACCCGTCCACAGGCCGGTGCCGCGTCCGCGCTGCTCGAAGCTGAGCCGGTTGATGGCCCACAGGACCAGGGTGGGCAGCAGCAGTCCGGTACCGAAACCGGTGATGACCGCACCGGTGATGACGACCGGCACCGACGGGGCCGCGGAGACGATCCCCAGGCCGAGGGCGGAGAGGCCGAACTCAATCGGGACGAGCACCCGGGGCGTGACGGCGGAGACCCTTCCGAACAGTCCGGCTCCGACGGCCGTGGCCAGGGACATGACCGCGCTGATCAGCCCCACCGTGCCGGTCGACGTGACGCCGGCGCCGTCCAGGACGTAGGAGAGGTGGACGATCAGGGCGTAGAAGACCACCCCGCCGAAGAGGGTGACCGTGCACGGGCCCAGCAGCTGGCGCCAGGGCAGGCGGACGGAGCCCTCGTTCTCGGAGCGCCGCGGCTGCCACAGGAGCGCCGCCATCGGCAGCACCAGCACCAGTGCGGCGAGGTAGAGCCAGAACGGGGCCCGCCACCCCCACGCGCCGAGCAGTCCCCCGGCGAGCAGGAACACGGTCGCCGCACAGGTGGTCGTGAGCACCTGCATACCCAGGTAGCGCGCCCGGCGGGTGCCCGTCCAGTAGTCGCCGATCAGCGTCGTGCAGCAGGTCATGATGGCCGCCTCGAACAGGCCCAGCAGGACCCGGCTGGCGACGATCGAGTGGAGCGTGTCGAGGTACAGGGGCGCGGTGCCCACCACCGAGTAGCCGACCATGGCGACCAGGAGGACGCGTTTGCGGTCGACCTTGTCCGCGAGGGCCCCGGCGAAGATGGCGGTCAGGCCGATCACCAGCGCGGGGACCGTGAGCACCACCGGGACGAGGACGTTCGCGCCCGGGACCGACGCGAACTCCCGGGCCATCTGGGGAAGGACCGGAGCGATCAGGACGCTGCCGAGGATCGGCATGCAGCTGGCCGCCAGCAGCAGGAGCAGCTGGGCGGGGCCGGCCTGCCGGTCGTGTCCCGGGGGCGCCTGCGGTCCGGAGGGGGGAAGGGTCGTGTCGGGCACGGGAGTACCTCGCTGTCATCGCGGGGGGATGGAGGGCGCGCCGCCGGAAGGCCGCGACGGCGCGGAGAACGGAAGCGAAGCGGGAGGAGGGGGGAGTTCCCCGGACGTTTCACTCCCGTTTCGTGTGTCAAGCCTGCATGTGTTCCACGTCACCGGGAAGAGCGAATTCGCTATACCGGCCATCCACCGGATGGATACGGCAGGCCGCGGCATACCGTTTCCGTGTGGCGCGGTGACGGGGTGTGCCCGCCCCGGGGTCCCTGCTCCCGGTGTCGCTCACGGAGCCCCGCGGTGGACCGGGACCGGCACCACCGGCGCCGGAGCCCCGCGCGCCGTACCCGACGCTCCGGCCACCGCGGGTCCGCGGGGAGCACGGGAAGGGCGGCGCGCCGCGGGAACGACGACGGACCCGCCCGGCCGACCCGGCGGGGTGCGCCGGGCGGCCGGACGGGTCCGGACCGCGGAGGAGTCGCGGAAGGGTCGCGAAGGCTCAGCCGAGGCTGATGGTCCTCTCCAGCGGCAGGTCGGCGGACGAGCGGCCGACCCTCACCCGGTACAGGCCGGAGAGGAGGCGCCGCTCGCGGGCCCCGCCGTCCCAGACCCGCAGGTCCTCCAGGGGAACGACCAGCTCGACGCGCTGGAGGCGGCCCGGGTCGAGGCGGACCTTGCGGAAGGCCTTGAGCTGGGCCGGGGCGGCGTCCGCCCCGTCCGGCAGGCCGACGTAGAGCTGCACCACCTCGTGGCCCCCGCGGTCCCCGGTGTTGCGCACGTTGACGCCGACGACCAGTTCGTCCTCGTTCTTGTCGTGGTGCAGCCCCAGGGACGAGTACTCGAACGAGGTGTAGGACAGGCCGTGTCCGAAGGGGAACAGGGGTGTCTGCCCGTGCCGCTGGTAGTAGCGGTACCCGATGTCGGGGCCCTCGTCGTAGTGGACGGCCCCGTCGACACCGGGGTAGGTCCGCGCGGAGGCGCCGGGCCCCTGCTCCTCGCTCGCGGGGAAGGTGAGGGGCAGCCGCCCGGCGGGGTCGGCGTCGCCGTACAGGACCGAGGCCAGGGTGGGACCGGTCTCGGCGCCGCCGTACCAGGTCTGGACCACCGCGCCCACGTCGTCGAGCCAGGGCATGAGGACGGGGCCGTCGGTGTTGAGCACCACCACCGTGTTCGGGTTGGCGGCGGCCACGGCGCGCACGAGGGCGTCCTGGTCGCCGGGCAGGGCGAGCGAGGGGTGGTCCATGTTCTCCCCGGCCACCCGGTTGACCACGACCACGGCGGTGTCGGCGGCCCCGGCGGCGGCCACCGCCCCGGGGATGGCGGACTCGGGCTGCCATCCGAACCGCAGGTCGGTCGCACCGATGAAGGATCCGTCGTTGGTGTACTCGACGACCACCTCCACCTCCTGCCCGGCGGTGAGCTCACGCGTGGCGTGCAGGGGGTAGGTGTGGGGGCCGAACTGGAAGTCGCGGCTGGCCCGGACGCCGTCGATGACGGTCTCGCCGTCCAGGACGAGCCTGGCCCTGCCGGAGAAGAGCAGGGAGAAGCGGCACAGGCCGTCGGCCGGAGCGGTGAGGGTCCCGCTCCAGCGCGCCGACCACACCTGCGGCAGTCCGTCGACGGGGGCGCCCGTGAAGTCGAGTTCGCCCGCGACCGCCGTGGCCACGGGGGTGCCCTGCGGTTCGGGTCCCCCGTAGAAGGCGCCGCGCAGGCCGGGATCGCCGTCGGGGGTGCGCAGGGCCGAGGAGGGGACGGTGTCGAGGGGGACGTCGCCGCGGCTGCCCTGGGCGTGGGTGACCCGGCCGCCCGCCCGGTCCCGGACCGCCTGCAGGGGCGTGGTCCACTCCCCCGGTTCCACCCAGGTGGAGCCCTCGATGCCGGTGACGAAGTCGGTGCCCGCGGGGCCGATGACGGCGACGCTCGCGTTCTGCGCCAGCGGCAGGAGGGAGCCGGAGTTGTCCAGGAGCACGGTGCTGTGCACCGCGATCTCGCGGGCCAGCTCCCGGTGGGCGGCCGTGCTGACCGTCTTCTCGGCCGGGGGCACCGGGTGGTCGAACAGCCCTCCGGCGAACATGGTGACCAGGATCCGCCGGGCGGCGTCGTCCAGGCGCTCGGCCGAGAGCCCGTCCAGGGCCTCCGGGGGGATCTGCACCCCGTCGGCTCCGAGGCCGACGAGGTCCATGCCCGCCTCCGCGGCGGCGACCTGGTCGTCTCCCGAGAAGAAGTCGGGGACGGCGTAGCCCCTCAGGCCCAGCACGTTCTTGAGGTCGTCGAGCAGCCCGGGGTTCTGGGGCGCGTAGACGCCGTTGATCCGCGGGTAGGAGGTCATCACCGACGTCTCGGGGACGCGGTCGATCACGTACCGGAAGGGTTCGTGGTGCGTCTCGTGCAGGGCCCGCTCCGAGACGCGGACGTCCACGGTGAGCCGGTCGCGTTCCTGGTTGTAGGCGGAGAAGTGCTTGATGGTGGTGCCGACGTGCCCCTCCACCATCCTCGCGGCGATCTCCGCTCCCAGGCGTCCGGCCAGGTGGGGGTCCTCCCCCATGCCCTCGGCCGTGCGCCCCGAGCGCCAGGTGCGGGCCAGGTCCACCGTGGGGCCCAGGACGCTGTTGAAGCCCTTGCCCCGGGTCTCCCCGGCGATGGCCGCGCCCATGTCGCCGAGCAGGTCGGGGTCGAAGGTGGCGGTCTGGGCGACGGGCACGGGGAAGGCGGTCACGCCGGTCTCCCCGCGCACGCCGGCGGAGGCGTCGGCGAACAGGATCGGGGGGATGCCCAGGCCCGCCACGGCGTCGAAGTCGCAGCACAGCAGGGCGGTCTTGTCCTGCCTGCTCATGCGGGCGAGGAGTTCCTCGGCCCGCTCCTCGGGGGTGGCGCCCGAGCCGTCGCGGGGCTTGGACTTGGGCTTGGCCAGGGCGGAGTGCGGGTGCAGGGCGGTGGTGGCGGCGGCGACGGCGGCCGCGGACAGCAGGGTTCTGCGTTTCATCTGTGGTTCCCAGGGGGTCGGGGGGTGGGGTGCTGCCCGGGGCCGGTGAGGCACCGGCTCCGGGCGGGAGCGGCCGGGGCCCGCCGCGTGGACGGGGCTCCGGCGCCGGGGGTCGTTCGGGCGCACACGGGGTTCTGGAGGCCCCGGAGCGTGCACCCGAGGAGGGCGGGCCTACGCGCGGAGGTCGGGGTTCGCCGTTCCTCGGGCGCCCGACCACGGGGCGAAGCCCCTACCTACTCGGCCTCGTAGGCGGCGTCCATCTCGGCCAGGGCCTCGTCGACGGTGACGTCGCCGGCGAACAGCTGCTGGACCACGGTGAAGTGGGTCTGCTGGACGCGGGGGTTGGGCCAGCGCTGGTCCATGAACGGCACGGTCCGGCCGTTGCTCTGGAACTCGGTGAGGCTGGTCAGCGCCGGATCGATCTCACGGCTGTCGTCGGGCAGCGCGGTCAGGGTGCCGCCCTCGCTGGCGTAGACGTCCTGGCCCTCGGGCGAGCCGAGGAACTCGACGAAGGCCATGGCGTCGTCCATCCGCTCGCTCTCGGCGTTGACGCCGTAGGCGGCCGAGACCGAGCCGGGCATGAGGGTCTCGTCGGCGTCGTCGGTGGCGGGCAGGGCGAACATGCCCAGCTCGGCGTCACCGATCTCGGACTGCACCTGCGACAGGGTGGTGGCGACCTGGACCAGGCCGACCGACTTCCCCTGGACGACGCTGCTGATGGAGGCCTCGTAGCTGGTGCCGAGGGGGTCGTCGTTGAAGCAGCCCTCCTCCTCCATCTCCAGGTACTTCTCCATGGCCGTCCTCCACTCGGACTCGGCGAAGGAGGTCTCGCCCGCGGCCATCTGCTCGTCGAACTCGGGGTTGTCGCTGTAGACGGTCGTGGCGACCAGCGCGTAGGTGACGAGCTGGGTCACCCAGGGGGTCTGGTTGCCCAGGGCGAACAGGCTCATGCCCTCGTCGCGGGCGGTACCGCACAGCTCGATGAGCTCGCTCCAGGTGGTGGGCTCCTCGGCGCCCAGTCCGGCCAGTGCCTCCTTACTGTAGATGGCCCCGATGCCGCTGTAGGTGACGGGGACGATGTAGGTGCTGCCCTCGAACTCGGTGACGGGGCGGTCGCCCTCGGGGATCTTGGGCGCGAACTCGGTGTCGCTGAGGTCGGCGAGGTAGCCGCTGGGCGCCAGGAGCTGCAGCGCCGCGGGGTTGCCGTTGCCGGGCCAGACGGTGAAGACGTCGGGGGCCGTGCCCGAGGACAGCTGCGTGCGCAGGGTGCTCTGCAGCTGGTCGGTGTCGGCGTAGGTGACGGTGACCTCGATGTCGGGGTTGCCCTCCTGGAAGGCGGCGACCACGGCGTCCATGGGCACGCGGTCGGTGGAGTTCGCGGTCACGGTGAGGCCGTCGGCCGAGGAGCCGCTGTCGGCGCTGCACGAGGTCAGGGCGGTGACGGCGGCCAGGCAGGCCAGCGGGGCGAGGATTTTCTTGGACATGGATCTCTCCGGGAAGGGGTGTGGGGCGGCGCGGTGGAGGGGGTCAGCCCTTCAGTCCTCCGGCGAAGCCCTGGATGACGCGCTTTTGCATGGCGAAGTAGACGGTGAGGACGGGGACCGAGCCGATGATCAGGCCCGCGAAGACCAGCGGCCACTGGGAGACGTACTGTCCGACGAATCCGAACAGGGCCACGGGGATGGTCTGGCTGCCCGAGCCGCTGAGGTAGAGGAGCGGGGTCAGGAAGTCGTTCCAGACGAAGATGACGTTGAGGATGACCACCGTTCCGGTGATCGGGCGCAGCAGCGGCAGGACGACGTTGAAGAAGGTGCGCACGGGCCCGGCGCCGTCCATCATCGCGGCCTCCTCGTAGCCGCGGTCCAGGCTGCGCAGGAATCCCGTGTACAGGAACACGGAGAAGGGCATCTGCAGGCCGGTGTAGTAGATGATGAGCGCGACCGGGTTGCCCAGCAGGCCCAGGTCGCGCATGGTCTGGTAGAGCGGGATGAGCGCCAGCTGGAACGGCAGGAGCAGGCCCAGCATGAACAGCGCGAAGACGGCGCGCGACCAGCCGCGGGTGGAGCGCGCGATCGGGTAGGCGGCCAGCGACGAGAACACGACCAGCAGCACGACGCTGACCACGGTGACCAGGGTGCTGTTGACGATCGCCGGCCCCAGGCTCGCCTGCTGCCAGGCCTCGGCGAAGTTGTCCAGGGTGGGCGCCGCCGGCGGGGACAGCGGCGAGGCGCCCGTCACCTCCTTCGGGCGCAGCGCCTGCACGAGGAGGACGTAGACCGGGAAGGCGAAGGCCAGGGCCGCGGCGATCATCACCGCTTCGAGGACGCCCGTCCGCCATGTGTAACGCTTCACGAGTTCCTCTTCTCCTGACGGCCGAGGTAGCCGTACTGGACGCCGCTCAGCACGATCACGAACAGGGTCAGCACCACCGCCATGGCCGTGCTGTAGGCGAAGGCGTTGAACTGGAAGGCCTCGCGGTAGATGACGGTGGACAGGGTGTCGGTGGCGCCGCCGGGGCCGCCCTGGGTCATCACCCACACCTGGTCGAACAGCTTCAGGCCGCCGACCAGGGAGAGCATCAGGTTGATGGTGAAGGCGGGGGCGAGCATGGGCCGCACGATGTGCCAGAAGCGCCGGACGGGCCCGGCGCCGTCCATGTCCGAGGCCTCGTAGATCTCCTTGGGGATGGACTGGAGTCCGGCCAGGAAGATGACCATGGAGTATCCGGCGAACTGCCAGACGATGACGGCGACGACCGACCACAGGGCGATGTCGCTGTCGCCCAGCCAGTTCTGTGCGAGGAAGCCCAGGCCGAGCGCCTCGAAGGCGGCGTTGACGGCGCCCTCCGGGGAGTACAGGTACTTCCACAGGTAGGCGGTGACGACCGGGGTGATGACGGCCGGGGCGAAGAAGAACACCCGCAGGACGTTGCGCGACTTGATCCGGCTGTTGACACCGAGCGCGAGGAGCAGGCCGACGGCGTTCTGCACGATCGTGACCGCGAAGGCGATCAGGAGGGTGTGGACGAGCGCGTCGCGGGCGTTCTCGTCGGCGAACAGGGCGCGGTACTGCTCCAGGCCGACGAAGCTGAAGGAGCGGGCCAGGCCGTCCCAGTCGGTGAAGGAGTACACCGCGCCGCGGGCGCTGGGAACGAGCACCGCGAACGCGAAGAAGGCGAGCGCGGGGAGCACGAACCACCAGGGCACGGCGGTCCGGTGGGACCGGGCGCGTCCCGCCGGGGCGGGCGGGGGCGGACTCTTGCTCCCCGCGGGTGTGGCCGACTGGGCCTGCGGGGCCATGGCTGTCTCCATCGGGTCTTCCTCATGAGGTGCGGGAGGCGGCGGCCTACGCCCCGCCTCCTGCGCGACTCTGGGGTTTAACAGAGTTGAAACGATTCATTTAGTGGCCCGAAGCTAGGCCGGGAGAGTGACGTGAGTCAACCCCCGCACATGAACGAAACCTCTTCGCAACCTGACCGACAGCATACGTATGCAGCCGGGAGTCCCTGCGCAGAAAGCTTGTGAGCTGGGGTTCCATTGAACGGAAGCAGGGCTTGACACGAGACCGGACGATGACTCCACGATGTCCACCCCTTGACGAAAGCACGTCCGCGTTCCTACGGTTACGCTTGCCCTGAGCGTTGAACCGCTTCAAAAACTGTTCACGTCCACACCAGGGACCGTTCCGTCTTCGCTCCCATCCAGGAGTCCCTCGTGCCCCATCCCCGCAGCTCCCCCGTCGGGCTCGTCCCCGACGCGCCCACCGCCGAGCACCACCGCACGGCGCTGGGCATCGGCGAGTCCTCCCCCCGCCTGTCGTGGACGGTGCGCCAGGCGCCGCCGGACTGGCGGCAGGAGGCCTACGAGATCGAGGTGTGCGACGGCGGACGGAGCTGGACCAGCGGCCGCGTCGACAGTCCCGAGTCCGTGCTCGTGCCCTGGCCGGGGGCTCCCCTGGCCTCACGCGAGCGCCGGTCGGTGCGCGTGCGCGTGTGGGGAGGCGGCCTGGCCGAGCCCTCGCCCTGGAGCCCCGCCCTGGAGGTCGAGACGGGTCTGCTGGAGCCGGCCGACTGGTGGGCGACGATGGTCGGCCCCGGTGACGGACTGGGCGAGGACGAGCGCCCCGTCCTGCTGCGGGGCGGCTTCGCGCTGCCCGCGCCGCCGCGCTCCGCGCGCCTGTACGTCACCGCGCACGGCGTCTTCGAGGCCGAGATCAACGGGGTGCGCGTGGGCGACGAGGTGCTCGCGCCCGGCTGGACCACCTATCCGGCGCGGCTGCGCTACCGCACCCACGACGTGACCGCGCTGCTGGGCGAGGGCGCGAACGTGCTCGGCGCGCACCTGGCGGACGGCTGGTACCGCGGCCGCATCGGCTTCCACGGCGGCCGGCGCGACACCTACGGCGACCGCACCGGGCTGCTCGCGCAGCTGGAGGTCGAGTGCGAGGACGGCTCGACGGTGCGCTTCGGCACCGGGCCCGACTGGCGGTGCGCGCCCTCCCCGACGCTGTCCTCCAGCCTCTACGACGGTGAGCGCCACGACGCGCGCCTGGAGCGCGCGGGCTGGTCGCGGCCGGGGTTCGACGACGCGGACTGGGCCCGCACGGTGCCCGTGGAGCGCGACCCGGCCACGCTGGTGGCGCCGCTGTCGCCGCCGGTGCGCTGCACCGCGGAGCTGGACCCGGTGTCGGTCGCCCGGACCGCCTCGGGCCGCCTGCTGGTGGACTTCGGCCAGAACCTCGTGGGACGCCTGCGCCTGCGCGTGGCGGGACCCGAGGGCACCGAGGTGACCGTGCGCCACGCCGAGGTGCTGGAGGACGGGGAGCTGTGCACGCGGCCGCTGCGCTTCGCCGAGGCCACCGACACCCTCGTGCTGGCGGGTACCGGCGAGGTCGAGGAGTGGGAGCCGCGCTTCACCTACCACGGCTTCCGGTACGCGGAGATCACCGGCTGGCCCGGCTCCCCGGAGACCGGCGCGCTGGTGGCGCGCGTGCTGCACACCGACATGCGGCCCACGGGGGAGTTCACCTGCTCCGATCCGCTCGTGGAGCGGCTGCACGAGAACGTGCGCTGGAGCATGCGCGGCAACTTCGTCGACGTGCCCACCGACTGCCCCCAGCGCGACGAGCGGCTGGGCTGGACCGGTGACATCCAGGTGTTCGCGCCCACGGCGGCCTTCCTCTACGACTGCTCCGGCCTGCTGCGCTCGTGGCTGGCCGACCTGGCCGCCGAGCAGTACCTCGACGGCACGGTGCCCTTCATCGTCCCCACCATCGAAGCGCCGACGTGGACCCCCGCCTGGCCCGCGGCGGTGTGGGGCGACGCCGCCGTGCTCACGCCGTGGCGGGTCTACGAGCGCTTCGGCGACGCGCGCGTGCTCGACGACCAGTACGCCAGCGCCACGGCCTGGATGGACCTGGTGGCCGAGCGGCTGGAGGCCGACGGCACGTGGCGGCGCGACAAGCAGCTGGGCGACTGGCTCGACCCGGCGGCGCCGCCGGAGGACCCCTTCCAGGGGCGCACCGAGCCCTCGCTGGTGGCCACCGCCTACGCCGCCGAGTCGGCCCGCACCATGGCCGGGACCGCGCGGGTGCTGGGCAGGGACGCCGACCGGGAGCGCTACGAGCGCCTGGCCGAGCACGTGCGCACGGGGTTCCGCAAGGCCTACACCGACGGCGGGGGGCTGCTCACCAGCCACACCCAGACGGCGTACGCGCTGGCCCTGTGCTTCGGCCTGCTGCCCGAGGAGGCCCGGCCCGCGGCGGCCGACCGGCTCGCGGAGCTCGTGGCCGAGGACGGGTACCGCATCGCCACCGGTTTCGCCGGTACGCCCCTGGTGTGCGACGCCCTGTCGCGCCACGGCCACACCGCCACCGCCTACCGGCTGCTGCTGCAGCGCGAGGCGCCCTCGTGGCTCTATCCGGTGACGATGGGGGCGACCACGGTTTGGGAGCGCTGGGACAGCATGCTGCCCGACGGGCGGGTCAACCCCGGGGAGATGACCTCCTTCAACCACTACGCGCTCGGCGCGGTGGCCGACTGGCTGCACCGCACGGTGGCGGGCCTGGCGCCCGACGCCCCGGGCTACCGGCGGATCCGCGTCGCACCCCGGCCGGGCGGCGGCCTGGAGCGGGCGGGGGCCTCGCACGAGACGCCCTACGGAACGGCGAGCGTGCACTGGCGCCGCGACGGGGACCGGCTCCGCGTGGCCGCCGTCGTACCTCCGGGGACGACGGCCGTGGTGGACCTGCCGGGTGTGGAGCCCTTCGAGGTGGGCGGCGGCGCGCACAGCCTGGAGGCGCCCTGGCGACCCGCCTGAGCGGAGCCGGGCCGGGTGCGGCACACCCGCGCACCACTACCATCGGAGAACCTGAGTTGAAGCGTTACAAACCAACCCCTCCAGCGGGGACGCGGGGAGCACACACGCCGTGAAGGCCGTCAGCATAAGGCAAGTGGCCCGGGAGGCCGGGGTCTCCGTGGCCACGGTGTCCAACTTCCTGAACCGGCCCGAGGTCCTCGCGCCCACCACCCGGGACCGGGTGCGCGAGGCCGTCGACACGCTCGGCTACCGCCCCAACCAGGCCGCGCGCCAGCTCAGCAACGGCTACGGCACGGGGGTGGGCCTGGTGCTGTTCGACGTGCGCAACCCCTTCCTCACCGGGGTGGCCCGCGGCGCCGAGGACCACCTGCACACCGTGGGGCGGACCGTGGTGCTGTGCAACACCGACGTGGACACCGGCAAGGAGGAGCGCTACCTGGAGATGCTGCTGCAGCAGCAGGCACAGGGAGTGCTCATCACCCCGTCGGAGCTCTCCCGCGCGTGGGTGGACCGGGTGCGGGCGCTGGGGCTGCGCATGGTGCTGTTCCACAACTCGACCGACTATCCCGACGTGTGCTCGGTGGCCGTCGACGACGTCGCGGGCGGCGAGATGGCGGCCACCCACCTGCTGGCGCGCGGGCACGAGCGGATCACCTGCGTGACGGGCCCCGCGCACATGCGCCAGTCCGTCGACCGTCTGGAGGGCTGCCGCCGGGCGGCCGCGCTCGCGGGGCGGCCGGAGGAGGCCGTGGAGGTGGTGGAGACGGGCGCGTTCACCCTGGACCAGGGGCGGCGCGCGGGCGAGCGGATCCTGGCCTCGTCCCGTCCGACCACGGCGGTGTTCTGCGCCAACGACCTGCTGGCCCTGGGCGTGATGCAGGCGGTCACCCGCGCGGGCAGGCGCATCCCCGACGACATCGCGGTGGTGGGCTTCGACGACATCGAGTCGGCGGCCACGGCCGGGGTCCCGCTGACCTCGGTGCACGTGGACAGCCACGCCCTGGGCGGTGCGGCGGCGCGGCTGTTGGTGGAGGAGGTCGAGGACCCCGCCCACCGGCACCGGCGCCTGCTGTTCGCCCCCCACCTGGTCGAACGCGCCTCCAGTTGACCCCCGCAGCGGCACGCCCGAGGAGGTCGGTGGAGCCGGCACGGCCTCTGGGGCGCACACCCCCTCAGGTGCGGTCGGCCTCGGCCAGGAATGCGGCGATGTCGGCGGCCAGCTCCTGCGGGTACTCGCCGTTGACCGCGTGCGAGGCGTCGGGGTAGACCTCCACCGTCCCGGGGCTCAGTGCGCGCTCGGCGGTCGCGACCGCGACATCCGGATCGTGCATCACCGACTCCCCGGCGACGACCGCCAGCACGGGCATGTCCAGATCCTCAAGCGCCTCCTCGCTGATCCTGCCGGGTTGGGGCAGCTTGAGCGCGTAGTTCTGCATGCCGGACTCGATCATGTCCGCGACCGGCACGTCCTCCACCGGCGCGCCGCCCGCCGTCCAGGAGTTGAACCCCTCCCGCCAGGAGCGCGGCAGCCAGGGCAGCGAGGCGGGCAGGGAGCGCATGACCGTCTCCAGGGGCATGCCGTCGAGGACGAACACCGGGTCGACCAGCGTCACGGTGGCGAGGAGCGAGGGCTCGCGCGTGGCGAGGTTCGCCGCCGTCCAACCGCCGATCGAGAGCCCCACCAGGTGGAACTCCTCCTCGGGCAGGCCGCCGAGGGCCTGGTGCAGCCACTCCGCCTGGTCCTCGTCGTCCTCGATGGGCCTGGCCTGCACGCTCAGGCCCGGTTCTCCCAGCAGGTCGACCGTGTAGACGTCCCCCACCTCCAGCAGGGACGGCAGGTTGTCCGCCCAGACCGGCGAGGCCGACGCCCGCCCGGGCAGGAGCACCAGCGGACTATGTGCGCCGCCCGTTCCCTCGAAGCGGTACATCCGCACGACCCCGTAGTCCGTGCGCACGTCGACCTCGGCGTCCGGACGGGGCAGCTCCGCCATCGCGGCCTCGTAGGCCTCCATGAACGCGTCGTACCCCTCGGCCGAGCGCCAGTGCCCCGCCGGGGAGGGCGTGCGCAGGGCGACCGCGGCGACGAGCACCGCGGCGGTGACGGCGCCGAGCACGAGGAGGACCCGCCGGCCCCGCTGCCGTTTCTTCTCCACCACTCCCCCTAACCGATTGGTAAGTAATCTGACCGTACGGTAAGTTCCGGAGTCATGGCAAGAGAGAACCCCCGTTCCGGGGCGAGCGGAGAGCTCACCCTGACCGAACAGGCGCGACGCGCCCAGCTCATCGACGTGACGGTCCGGCTCATCGCCGAGCACGGGGACGCGGGGACCTCGCTGGCCCGCATCGCCGAGGCGGCCGGGATCACCAAGGCGGCGGTGCTGTACCACTTCCGCTCCAAGGACGCCCTGGTGCGCGCGGCCCGGGAGAGCGCGCTCACGGGCCTGGTGGAGCACGTGGGCGAGGCCGTCGAGAGCGCCGGTCCCGAGCGGGCGCCCGCCGCCTACGTCCGCTCGATGGTCGGCTACCTGCGGGACCACCCGGGGTACACCCGGGTGATCATCGCGGCGGTGTCCGACGGCGGGGAGCGCCGCTCCAGCGAGCGCTGGCGCCCCCTGGCGGACCTGATGCACGCCGCGCGGCAGGCGCGCGGGGCCAGCTCGGACCTGGACCTGCGCACCACGGCGCTGATCGTCGGCGGCGGCATCGACGCGATCGTGGCCGAGCACCTGGACCACCCCGACTACGACCCGCTCGCCGCCGCCGAGGAGCTCGTCGCCATGCTCGACAGGACCCTCTTCGCCTGACCCGAACGGTCACCCGACGAAGGACTCGGGGCCGAACCGGCCCCACGCCACGAAGGCGGCCAGGGCGAGGTAGACCAGGTTCAGCACAGCGTGCGGGGGCTCCTCGCGGCGGAAGGTCACGACCGCCGCACCGGCCATGACCACCATCAGTCCGACGGCCGCCAGCGGCACCAGGACCGGCGCGATGCCGAGCACGGCGGGCAGGACCAGGCCGACAGCGCCCAGCACCTCGACCGCGCCGAGGGCCTTGACGAAGCCCGAGCCGAAGTCCTCGACCCATCCCCCGCCAGGGGCCTTGGCCAGCTTCTCCCGGGGAATGAACAGCTTGGTGGTTCCCGCGAGGAGGAAGACGGCGGCCAGCAGGCCGGTGATGATCCACAGAGCGAGGTTCATGGGTCCTCCCTTGCCGGTTACCTCGGCCCGTCCGGGCCCGTCATCATCCATGACGGCACTCGCTCGTGGAAGGTAACGACATGACCGGATCTGCTCCGGAGGAGACCGTGGCGGAAGCCTTCGAGGGGCAGCGCGGACGCCTCGTCTCGGTGGCCTACCGGATGCTCGGGTCGCGGGCGGACGCGGAGGACGCGGTGCAGGAGGCATGGCTTCGGCTGTCGCGCCAGGACGCGGCCTCGATCGACAACCTCGCAGGCTGGCTGACCACCGTGGTGGGCCGTGTGTGCATCGACATGCTGCGCTCGCGCAAGGCCAGACCCGAGGCGTCGTACGAGGACCGTCTGCCCGATTTCGTGGTGACCGAGGACGACGACGGGGCGCCCGAGGACGACGTGCTGCTCGCCGACTCGGTGGGGCTCGCGCTGCTCGTGGTGCTCGACACCCTCCGCCCCGCCGAGCGGCTGGCCTTCGTGCTGCACGACATGTTCGCGGTGCCGTTCGAGGAGATCGGGCAGGTCATCGGCAGGTCCACGGACGCCGCCAAGATGCTCGCCAGCCGGGCCCGCCGGAAGGTGCGGGGCACGCATCGTCCGACCGACGAACGGCGGCGGCAACGCGCGGTGGTCGACGCCTTTCTCGCGGCGGCGCGGAGCGGGGACTTCGAGGGACTGCTGCGGGTACTCGATCCGGAGGTGACGTGGCGCGCCCACACGGCGAGCGGCGTGGTCGTCAGGCTGGGCGCGACCGAGGTGGCCGGCAAGCTGCGGCAGGCGCGCCGCGCGAGGGTGACCGCGCGCCGCGCCCTCGTCAACGACGAACCGGGGATCGTGGTGTGGGGCTCCAGCGGCAGGCCGGTGGCCGTGATGGCCTGCACCGTGGCCGACGGCCGGATCGTCGAGGTCGTGTCGGTGCTCGACCCCGCACGCCTCGCGGCGATGGACCTCCCGCGGTGCCCCGTCTGAGGCGTTCCCGCGGCCCTCGGCTCGTGAAGACCCGACCCCCGACCGTGGCACGGGCTGTCATCGTCCCGTGCCACCATGCCGGCATGACCTTCGCCCTCCCCGTGCTGGGCCCGCGCGGAGCATCAGGTCTCCCGCTACCACCGCGACCCGCACCGGGTGGTGCACATCGCCATCGGCCTCTTCCCGGACGTACCGGAGGTGGTTCCCCTGGTGGAGCGGATCCGCGCCGACCGGGCCGCGCCGCAGAGCCCGTGACATCGCCGCGTTCTTCTTCGTGCGGCCGGTCGCCGTGTCACGTCCGGGGGGTTCGCCTCGTCAAGTAGACGAAGCGAACCGGAAGGAGAGCACCATGGCAGCTCGGCTCAACCCCCTCGGCACGGACATCGGCCCGAAGCTCGTGAAGCACCTCATCGCGACGAACAAGGCCGTGACCGACTCGCCCCTGCCCCGCGCGACCCGGGAACTGGTGAAGATCCGGGCGAGCCAGATCAACGGCTGCGGGGGCTGCCTGGACATGCACACCAAGGAGGCCGCGCACGCGGGCGAGACAGCGGTCCGGCTCAACCTGGTCGCCGCGTGGCGGGACGCGACGGTCTTCACCGACGCGGAGCGGGCCGCGCTGGAGCTCACCGAGCAGGGCACCCGGCTCGCCGACGCCGGTGACGTCACCGACGAGGTGTGGGAGAACGCGGCCGAGCACTACGACGAGGAGCAGCTCACCGCCCTCGTGGCGCAGATCGCCCTCATCAACGCGTTCAACCGGCTGAACGTCATCCTCCGCCAGCCGGGAGGCGAGTACCAGCCCGGCCGGATCCACGCCTGAACCGGGGCCGGGTGCCCGGCCTCCCAGCGGCGGGCCACCACCGGGGGAGGACCCGACGCGGTGGCCCGCCCCAGGGGGAGAGCATTGCACACGTCCTCGGCCAGGCACCTGTGCGGGTACGGCGGCGGGCAAGCGGGCTGGAGCCGACCGGGCCGGGAAGGTGGGCGGGTGCGGTCAGACGGAAGCGCCGGAGCGCAGTCGCTGCTGGTAGGCGCGGCCCGTGGCTATCAGGCCGTCGAGCGCGTCCCGCGTGCGCACCAGTTCGGCGATGTGCCCGGTGAGCCGGTCGCGTTCTCGTTCCATGTGCTCCATCGCCGCGTCGGAGTTGCCCTCGCTGGGTGCGTCCACGCAGGGCAGCAGCTCGATGATGGTGCGGCTGGGCAGCCCGGCGGCGTACAGCCGCTGGATGAAGGCGACGCGATCGACTTTGTCCTCGGTGTAGTGCCGCTGCCCACTGGCGCTGCGGGTGCTGGTGAGCAAGCCCTGCTCCTCGTAGTAGCGCAGGGACCGGACGCTCACTCCCGTCCGTCTCGCGAGTTCTCCGATGCGCACGGCTTCCTCCCCATGGCCCGTGTCCTGTGAACTGCGCCACAGGCACTTGCCCCTCACATCAATGTCAGGTTTTAGCGTAGTCGACGTGCCCGGGGAGGGCGCACAGTCCACGGAGGAGACCTGACGTGACCAGCTTGTTCGAGCGCTACCGACTCGGGAACCTGACCCTGCCCAACCGGGTGGTGATGGCGCCGATGACGCGCGTCCGCGCCGCCGCGGGCGGACTGGCGACACCGTCCATGGCGACGTACTACGCCCAGCGCGCGACCGCCGGCCTGATCGTGTCCGAGGGGGTGCAGCCGAGCCTGGTGGGGCAGTCCAATCCGGGCACACCGGGACTGCACACCGACGAGCAGGTCGACTCCTGGAAGCCGGTGACCGCCGCGGTGCACGCCAACGGCGGACGGATCTTCGCCCAGCTCATGCACGGCGGCCGCGTCTCGCACCCCAGCACCACCGGCGTGCAGCCGGTCGGCCCCTCGGCCGTGCCCGCCGTCGGTGACGTGTTCACCCCGACCGGTCCCCAGCCCGCGCCGGTGCCGCGCGCGCTGGAGGAGTCCGAGGTGCCCGAGCACGCCGGCTCCTACGCCGAGGCCGCCCGCCGCGCCGTCGCCGCCGGGTTCGACGGGGTGGAGCTGCACGGCGCCAACGGCTACATGATCTCCCAGTTCCTCTCGTCCAACGCCAACCTGCGCACGGACTCCTACGGGGGCTCGGTGGCCAACCGGATCCGGTTCGCCGTCGAGGCCGTGACCGCCACCGCCGACGCCGTCGGGGCGGAGCGCACCGGCATCCGCCTCTCCCCCGGCGGGCTGTTCTGGGGTGTGGAGGAGACCGAGGTCCGCGAGCTCTACACCGCGCTGCTGACCGAGCTGGCCCGGATCGGGCCGGCCTACGTCCACCTCGAAGCCACCGCCGACGAGGAACTGCTGCTGGAGCTGCGCCGCGTCTGGCCGGGCACCCTCATCATGAACCCGACGGTTCCCATGGGCCCGAAGCAGGTCGACAGGGACGACGCCGACCGCTGGCTCGGGCAGGGCGCCGACCTCATCAGCTTCGGCCGTTCCTTCATCTCCAACCCCGACCTGGTCGAGCGGCTCCGTACCGGGCTGCCGATCGCCCCGGTCGACGAGGCCGACTTCTACCAGGGCGGCGACCGGGGATACCTGACCTACCCGGCGTACCAGCACAGCGCGTAAGTCCGGGCCCGGGTGCTTCCTCCTCCTCCGCGCAGAAGAGGGGAAGAAGAGGAGGAAGTCCGGGGACGAGTGGCGGCCCTTCCGGGAGGGACTCCTGGAAGGGCCGCTCTGTGTTCGGGGCCGGGGGCCGGGGACCGGTCCGGCGCTCTCAGGCCATGGCGGGAACCCGGGCGCCGCCCACCGTCCGCGCCCAGGGACGGGCTGCGGGCGGGTCGGTGTGCGGGGTGGTGTGCGGCCACAGCACCAGGAGCAGGGCGTCCACGTCGCGGGCCTCGACCATGCCGGTGGGAGTGATCGCCCAGAACGACTGCGTCGCTTCCCCGTAGTAGACGATCAGGTGCCTGTGACGGGCCTGGATCGCGGCGGCCTGAGCGTGCTCAACGGCGAACTCGGCGCGGTGGCCGCCCAAGCGGGGAAGCCTCTGTGCGCGGCGAAGGCGGCAGGAGGGGTGGTCGCACACCGGGCAGACCGGGCCGACGAGCGGGGTCCGGCGCGGAAGCGGCCGGGGCATGGGGCGAACGTCGTCCGAACGGCGGGGCGAGGGGATAGGGTTCTTCATCAGATCCTCTTTCCTTGCTTATGACTGGTTTGGTTTCGGGGATTCAGGGCCCGGGACAAGCGGTGGTGCGCTTTCCGGGCCCGTCCTGTGTCGTGGGCCGGTCGGTCCGGGCTCAGAGATCCGTGGGGATGTTCCACCGGCTTCCGGCGAGGTCGTAGGCCAGGTAGAACCACACGGTGCGGAACTCGGCGTTGCCGTTGTCTCCCCACTCGGAGGCGAAGGCGTTCACCATGGCCAGCCCTCGGCCCGATTCGGCGTCCAGGTCCAGGCCTCCGGACCTGGGGGCCAGGTTGGCGTCCTCGTCCCGGAGTCCGCCCCGGTCGCGGCAGGCCAGGTGCATCCCGGTGCGGTGGCGGTGAACCAGGAGGGTGTAGGTGCCGCCGGGGCGGCCGGAGAGGCTGTGGCGGATGGCGTTGTTCGCGAGTTCGCTGCCCAGCAGTGTGAAGAGGTAGCGGTAGTCCTTGCTCCGGGCGGCGGCGCAGGTGTCCAGGAACGCCCTCACCAGCGGCATCACGGCGGGGGTTCCCGCGAAGTCGTAGCGGCGCAGCCGGTAGTTCGGCCGCTCGGGGCTGCGAGTGAAGTAGTGGCGGTGCGCGGGCCGGATGAAGCTGGTCAGCGGCACCGTGGCCTCACCCAGCGGGGGCAGGGAAGTCGGGACTGTTGCGGGCATGACGAACACACTCCTTGGCATGAACCAGACATGAGCAGGGGTTTCGCAGGCCCGTTGGAGGAGTCTCACGGATGCCGTGATGCGCGGAACGGGCAAGACGTAGCCTGACCGGCATGCACCGTCCGTGATGCATCGGTCACTGACTACATCCTCATAGTGAACTACGAATTTCGAGCCGTCAACCGGTTGTCTTCGAAATTCGTATTCCTGCGGAGTAGGATCTCCCCATGCAGAGCCCCATCAGCCCCACTGTGCGCCGCCGAAGGTTGGCTCGCGAACTGCGTCGACTGCGGGAGGCACATGGCCTCAAGCTCTCCACAGCAGCAAAACAGGCCAAAGTTCCGCTCTCCACACTCAGCAACATCGAAAACGCCGAGGCTCGACGCATCAAAACACGCGACATCGATGCTCTCGCAGACCTGTACGAAGCACAGGGCGAAATCCGAGCAGCCCTCCATGAACTCTCCCAAGAGTCCAAGGAGCAGGGCTGGTGGTCCAACTACAAGGACGTCTTCGGTAGTAACGCACTACCGGACTTCGAAGTCGAGGCGTCCATGATCCGCTCCTACGAGTGCATGGTCATCCCTGGACTCCTCCAAACCCCGGAGTACAGCGAAGCGGTGTTCCTGGGCGGAGGCGCCTACTCGGAAGCCGAGGTGAAACGCCATGTTGATGCTCGGATGCAGCGTCAACACATCCTGGGACGCCACAAGCCGCCCCACCTCTGGGCGGTCATCGACGAAGCCGCTCTACACCGGGAGCTGGATGATCCACGCATCATGCGCGATCAGCTCCAACATCTGCTCAACATGGCCACACGCCACAACATCGACATCCAGGTGCTTCCTTTCAGCGCAGGCATGCATGCCGGAATGTCCGGATCGTTCGTACTTCTAGACTTTCCTGGTGATCTCGACCCCAGCCTCGTGTACACCGAGACAGCAACCGATAGCCTCTTTGTCCAAGAATCAGAGTCTGTGCAGCGCTTTGTGACGATCTTCTCTCACCTCAACGCAGCCGCTTTGAGAACCTCACACACCATTCGGTTCATCCGAAACATCCTGGAGTCGAACGAACAGCATGAGAGCACCTGAGAACTTGAACTTCTTCAAGTCCAGCTACAGCAGCGACCGCGTCAACTGCGTGGAGGTCGCACACATCCCCGCGAACTTCCGTAAGAGCAGCCACAGCGGCGCTGGTCAGAACTGTGTGGAGGTAGGCGACCTCCCCTGCGGCGCCGCCATCCGCGACTCCAAGCACCCCGACGCCGGACACCTCCCCTTCCCCGCCACCGAGTGGACCGGCTTCCTCAGCGCCGCCCTCTCCCGCTGATGCGCTGACCGCAAGGACTCGCCGGGTCCTGGCCATCCAGGATGATCTTGCTCCCAGTGGCACTCCCGACCACCGACAGTGCCGCTGGGAGCAAGATCATCGGCGAGGAAACCCCGCACGTCACACCGGCAACGGTTCCGGCCAGCCCACTGACCAGCACGCGGTACCGGCGCCCGGCCGTGCCCGAACGAACCGCGACCGGGGCCCTCGGCCGTGCCCGCCCTCGCCCTCTGCCAGGCTCACCCTTCTCCTCCCTCTTCCTCTCCCCCGCTCACCGAAGGATCGAGGCCCACCGAAGGGTCGAGCTCGGCCGCCACCCTCGCCGCCGTCTCCCGCAACCACGTGTGCGCCGCGTCGTGCTGGTGCACCGGGTGCCACCACAGCGCCTCCTGGATCGGCGCCGCCGGAAACGGGCACGGCAGCATGCGCAGCCCGGCGCGCTCGCCCGCCTCCTCCACCAGGCGCCGCTGCACCAGCGCCACCCTGCGCGTGCCCCGGACCAGGTCCGGGAGCATCCGGAAGTTCTGCACCGAGACCTCCACCCTCGGTTCCAGGCCCAGCATGCCCAGCTGGTGCGTGACCGGCGCGTCGTAGGGCCGCTGGTAGACGGCCCACGGCAGTCTCGCGAGGTCGTCCATGGTGACGGTGTCCCCCACCGCGTCGTTCCCGTCGTCCACCAGGCACACCCACTCGTCCCGGTACAGCTCCACGGTCGGATAACCGCTGATCACCCCGTGCAGTATCAGGACGCCGTCCACGCTCCCGAGCACGCTCTCGGTGGCCTCGACGAGCGTGGCGGGCATCTGCCGGAAGTACAGCCGGATGCCCGGCGCCTCCTCGTGCAGCGCACGGGCCAACCTGGCGCCGAAGACCGTGATGGCGTAGTCGGAGGCCAGGAGGGTGAACTCCCGCCTCTCCGTGGCCGGGTCGAAGTGGGCGCGGCGGCTGAAGAGCCGCTCCATGACCGAGCAGGCGTTGGCGGCGGGCACCCGCAGCGCGTGCCCCAGCGGGGTCAGCTCGTAGTGGTTGCCCCTGCGCACGAGCAGCTCGTCGGAGAAGTGGCGGCGCAGGCGCGCCAGGGCGGCACTGGTCGCGGGCTGGCTCAGGCCGATGCGCTCCCCCGCCTTGGTGACGTTGCGCTCCTCCAGCAGCGCGCGCAGGGCGACGAGCAGGTTGAGGTCCAGATTCGCGATGTTCAACGTGCGCTCTCCCCGACCGTGTGATCTCCCAGAGCGCACGCCGTCTTCCCACGCACGCTCCTGCCGAACCCGCGCCCTCCCTGCGGGAATCCACTGCGCGGATGACTCCCATATGGGAGATCTATTTCACAGATCCTTCCTGGTGGACCAATGTTAATGGCATCACACCTGGAGGAAACACTGTGGCAAACGAACCGTCCCACGCCCGCCCCTTCGCCCTCGGTACGTTCTCCGTCGGCGGCGACGCCCCGTTCCCGGGCCTGGTCACCGGCGAGGAGGTCCTCGACCTGAGGACCGTCTCCGGCCTGCGGGGCTCGCCGGGCGGGAGTCTGAGCACACGGGACCTGCTGGAGCGGTGGGCCGAGGTCCTGCCCGTACTGCGCGAGCTGGCCGCGTCCGGCAGCGACACCAGCAACGGCAGCAGCGGTGGCGGCGGCACCAGCGGTCGGCACCGGCTCGCCGACCTGCGCGTCCACGCCCCCCTGCGGCCGCGGCAGATCCTCCAGTCCGGCGCCAACTACCGCACCCACGTCGTCGACCTGGCCGTCGCCCACGAGCCCGAGGGCGGGCGCCCGGCCGAGCAGGTGCGCGCCGAGACCGCGGCGATGATGGACAAGCGGGCCGCCGAGGACCAGCCGTACGTGTTCATCGGCCTGCCGTCCTCGGTGACCGGCCCCCACGACGACGTCATCATCCCCCGCTGGTGCACCAAGCCCGACTGGGAGCTGGAGCTGGCCGCCGTGATCGGCGAGCCCGCCTTCCGCGTCTCCCCCGAGCGGGCGCTGGAGCACGTGGCCGCCTACACCATCGCCAACGACATCACCGCCCGCGAGCTGGTCTTCCGCCGGGACATGCCCGAGATCGGCGCCGACTGGCTCCGTGCCAAGAACGCCCCCACCTTCACCCCCCTGGGCCCCCACCTGGTGCCCGCGGAGTTCGTCGGCGACCCCGGGGACCTGCGGGTGACCCTGAAGCTCAACGGCCAGGTGATGCAGGACGAGTCCACCAAGGACATGATCTTCGACGTCGCCCGCCTGGTCTCCTACGTCTCGCAGACCGTCGAGCTGCTCCCCGGCGACCTGGTCCTGACCGGAAGCCCCGCCGGGAACGGCATGCACTGGGGACGCCTGCTGCGCTCCGGCGACGTCATGGAGGGCACCATCACCGGCCTGGGCACCCAGCGCAACACCTGCGTGGCGGAGGAGGCGTGATGTCCGACCACACCGGCGACGCGGGTCCCGACCGCACCACCGACACGACGCTCGACCGCACCGACCCCGAGGGCGCCGTGGCCGAGGCCGCGCGCAGGTACTCCAACTGGGGCCGCTGGGGCGCGGACGACGTCCTGGGCACCGTCAACTTCATCGACCGGGCCAAGCGCTGCGAGGCGGCCGGGCTGGTCCGGCTCGGGGCGAGCTTCTCCCTGTCGCAGAGCTTCGACATGGACGGCCCCCAGAAGGGCTGGCGGCGCCGGACCAACCCCGTGCACACCATGCTCGACACCGGCGTGGACGCGGCGCTGGGCAACCAGGGCTTCCCGCACGGGATCGGCGGCGCGGACGACGTGGTCTCCATGCCGCTGCAGTGCTCCACGCAGTGGGACGGCCTCGGCCACATCTTCGACCACGGCCGCGCCTGGAACGGCCGGGACGCCGCGCAGGTGGTCACCTCCGGCGGCGACCAGGTCACCGGAATCGAGCACATGGCCGCGCCCGTGACCGGCCGGGGCGTACTGCTGGACGTGGGCCGGGTCCTCGGGACCGAGGGCGAACTCCCCGACGGCTTCGCCATCACCACCGAGCACCTGGAGGCCACGGCGGACGCGCACGGTGTCGCGGTCGGCCGCGGGGACATCGTGTGCGTGCGCACCGGCCGGCTCGCCCGCGCCCGCCGCGAGGGCTGGGGCGAGTACGCGGGCGGCCCCGCCCCGGGCCTGTCCTTCACCACCGCCGGGTGGCTGCACTCCACCGAGATCGCCGCGATCGCCACGGACACCTGGGGTTTCGAGGTGCGCCCCAACGAGTTCGACCACGCGTTCCAGCCCCTGCACCAGGTGGCCATCCCCCACATGGGCCTGCTCATCGGCGAGATGTGGGACCTGGATGCGCTGGCGGCGCACTGCGCGGCCGACGGCGTCCACGAGTTCTTCCTGACCGCCGCACCGATCCCGTTCACCGGGGCGGTCGGCTCGCCCGTCAATCCCATCGCCGTCAAGTGAAGGTGGACCCCCCATGAAAGCTGTCGACAACGTCCTGGTCATCGGGGCCGGAACCTCCGGTCTGGCCCTGGCGATCCTGCTGGCCCGCGAGGGCGTGAACGTGGACGTGGCCGAGATCAAGCACGACGCCGACGCCCTCGGCTCGGGTATCACCGTCCAGGGCAACGCGCTCCGGGTCCTGCGTGAGCTCGGCGTGTGGGAGCAGGTCGAGAAGGCGGGCTACTCCTTCGACAGCCTCGGCATGCGCGCGCCCGACGGGACGCTACTGGCGGAGATCCCCGACGTGCGTACCGGCGGCCCGGACCTGCCCGCGACGGTGGGGATGAACCGCCCCGAGCTGACCGCGATCCTGCTCCAGGCGGCCCGGTCCGCCGGGGCGCGGGTCCGGCCCGGGCTGACCGCGCGCTCCCTGACCGAGCACGCCGACGGTACCGAGCACACCGGCGGTGTGGAGGCGCTGTTCTCCGACGGCACCTCGGGCCACTACGACGTGGTGGTGGGGGCCGACGGCATCCGTTCCGCCACACGCCGCATGATCGGTATCGACGCCGAGCCCCGGCCGACCGGCATGGGCATCTGGCGCATCCACACCCGCCGCCCGGACAGCGTGGAGCGCACCGACCTGGTCTACGGGGGCCCGTGCTTCATCGCGGGCTACTGCCCCACCGGCCCGGACACCATGTACGCCTACCTGGTGGAGCGGGCCCGTGAGAGCACCGGCCTCACCGAACGCGAGCGGGCCTCGCACATGACCGAGCTGTCCCGGGGCTACCGCGGGGTCTGGGACGAGATCCGCGCCGACATCGCCGCCTCCGACCGGGTCAACTACACGTGGTTCGAGTCGCTGCTCGTGGAGCGGCCGTGGAACCGCGGCCGGACCGTCCTCATCGGCGACGCCGCGCACGCCTGCCCGCCCACCCTCGCCCAGGGCGCCGCCCAGGGCCTGGAGGACGCGCTGGTGCTGGCCGAGCTGCTGCTCGCCGCCGACACCGTCGACCAGTCGCTGTTCGACGCGTTCATGGACCGCCGCTTCGAGCGGGCCCGCACCGTCGTGGAGTCGTCGGTGACGCTGGCCGACTGGCAGCTGGACGGGGTCCGCGACGCCGACGTGCCCGGCATGATGCGCAAGGTCTCCGCACTGGTCTCGGAGCTGCCGTGATGATCATCGACGTCCACGCCCACGTCCTGCTCCCCGAGGTGGAGGGAGAGGTCTCCGGCCGGCCCGGGCACGACGAGCACCGGGCCACCGACGCGAGGCGCAACGGGGAGGAGTCCCTGCGGGTCAGCGGGCGCATGGTCGGCGAACGCCTGAGCCGCCTGACCGAGGTCTGCGCCCGGCTGGCCGACATGGACGCCGCGGGGGTGGACGTGCAGGTCGTCAGCCCCTCGCCGTCCCACTACCACTACTGGGCCGGGCGCGAGCTGGCCGAGCGCGCGCACAAGCTGGCCAACGAGGGGGTGGCCGCGCACTGCGCCGGAGCCCCCGACCGGCTGGTGGGCCTGGGCCTGGTCCCGCTCCAGCACCCCGACCTGGCGGTGGAGGCGCTCGACCACGCCCTGTCCCTCGGGCTCAGGGGCGTGGAGATCTCCTCCCACGCCCCCGGCCGGGAGCTGTCCGACCCCGCCTACGAACCGCTGTGGGCACGGGCCGCCGAGACCGGGGCGGTGCTCTTCCTGCACCCCTTCGGCTGCACGCTCGACGAGCGGCTGGACCGCTGGTACCTGTCCAACATCGTCGGGCAGCCCGCCGAGAACGCCGTGGCCCTGTCGCACCTGGTCTTCTCCGGCGTCTTGGACCGGCACCCGGACCTGCGGATCGTGGCGGCCCACGGCGGCGGCTACCTGCCCACCCACCTCGGCCGCGCCGACCACGGCTGGCGCGTACGGCCCGACGCCCGGGGCTGCGCCGAACCGCCCAGCACCTACCTGCGGCGCATGTGGTTCGACTCGCTCGTCCACGACCCCGCGGTCCTGCGCCACCTGGTGGAGGCGGTGGGCGCCGACCGCGTCGTGCTGGGCTCGGACCACCCCTTCGACATGGGCTCCGACGCGCCCGTGGACGCGCTGCGCGCCGCCGGCCTGGGCCCCGACGCCCTCGCCGCGATCGGCGGCGGCAACGCCGCGGCCCTGTTCGACCTGACCACAGACACACCAGAGAGGGAGTCACCATGACCGACCGGCTCATCACCCACCTCAGGCACGTCGCGCTCGCCGTGCCCGACTTCGACAAGCAGCAGCGGTTCTTCACCGACATGTGGAAGCTGACCGAGGCCGAGACCGACTCGGGCGTGTCCTTCCTGGCCGCGGAGGGCTCCCCGGAGAACTACGTGGTCCGGCTGCGCCGGGCCGAGGAGAAGCGGATCGACCTGGTGGCCTTCGGCGCGGCCTCGCCCGCCGACGTGGACGCCCTCGCCGACCGCCTGATCCGGGCGGGTGTGCGGATGGTGAACGAGCCCGGGCCGATGGACACCCCCGGCGGCGGCTACGGGGTCCGGTTCTTCGACGTGGACGGCCGCACCATCGAGGTCTCCGCCGACGTCGCCGTCCGCACGCATCGCAGGGTGGAGGAGAAGGAGTCCGTCCCCGTCCGGCTGTCCCACGTCGTGCTCAACTCCCCGGACCTGGACCGCACCCGCCTCTGGTACGAGAAGCACCTGGGCTTCGCGCTCTCCGACACCCTCATGCACCCGCGCATGGGCAAGGTCATGCACTTCATGCGGTGCAACTCCACGCACCACAGCATCGCCATCGCCCAGGGGCCGCACGCCTCCCTGCACCACGTCTCGTTCGAGATGCGCGGCATCGACGAGTACATGCGCGGCACCGGGCGCCTGCTGCGCGCGGGCGTGCGCAAGATCTGGGGGCCGGGGCGCCACATGGCGGGGAACAACACCTTCTCCTACTTCATGGACCCGCACGGCAACACCCTGGAGTACACCACCGAGCTGGAGCGGCTGGACGAGGACACCTGGCACCCGCACATGTACGACTTCTCCGACCCCGACGTCACCGACCAGTGGGGCACCGCCAACCCGATGGACGAGTTCGTCGCCAAGGAGTCCTTCAACGACCCCGACCGCGGCTGCTTCATCGCCCCTCCCATGTGAACCGGACCCTCCCACGTAGCCCGCCCCCTCACACCGAATCGGAGCGCCATGAGACTGGCCACCTACCAGCACGAGGGCCTGCGCCGCTGCGGCGTGGTCGAGGGGGAGGAGGTCCTGCCCTTCCCGGAGGGGACCGACCTGCTCGACATCGTCCGCGGCGCCCCCGTCCCCGCGACGGGGGCGCCCGTGCCCCTGGCCGGGGTCCGGCTGCTGCCTCCCCTGGAGCCGCCCTCGGTCCGCGACTTCGTCACCTTCGAGGAGCACGTCGAGGGCGTGCGCCGCAGCGTGAGCGGGAAGGAGGGGGTGCCGGACGCCTGGTACGACGCGCCCACCTTCTACTTCACCAACCCGGCCGCGCTGGTGGGGGCGCACGACGACGTCCCGGTCCCGCCCGGCTGCGAGGTCCTGGACTTCGAGCTGGAGGTCGCCGCGGTCGTGGGCCGTCCCGGAGGCGACCTCACCCCGGAGCGTGCGCGCGAGCACATCTTCGGCTACACCGTGTTCAACGACTGGTCGGCGCGCGACCTGCAGTCGCGTGAGATGCAGGTGGGCCTCGGCCCCTGCAAGGGCAAGGACGCGGCGGCGACCCTGGGGCCCTGGCTGGTCACCGCCGACGAGCTGGAGCCCCACCGCGACGGGGAGGGGTTCCTGCGCCTGGCCCTGACCGCCGAGGTGAACGGCGAGGTGGTCGGCAGCGACCTGCTGTCCAACATGGGCTGGACCTTCGAGGAGATGCTCTCCCACGCCTCACGGGGGACACGGGTCCGGTCCGGGGACGTGCTCGGCTCGGGGACCTGCGGCAACGGCGGGTGCCTGGCCGAGCTGTGGGGGCGGCGAGGCCGCCAGGACCCGCCCCCGCTCAAGCCCGGTGACACGGTCGCCCTGACCGTGGAGGGCATCGGCACCGTCGCCAACACCGTCGTTCCCGGGAGGGCGGTCGAGCCGGTGCCCGGTGCACGCAGGCGCCCCCGCGACCGTCCCTGAACAGCGCGCCCCGGGCGGGAGCGGCCCGCCCGGGGCCGGAGAGGAAACCATGGAACGCCTGCACGGCAAGGTCGTCGTGGTCACCGGCGCCGCACGCGGGCAGGGCGCGGCCGCCGCCACCGCCCTGGCCGAGGAGGGCGCCCGCGTCGTCGCCCTCGACGTGGTCGGTCCCGAACCGCCCCACGAACCGCCTCCGCCGTCCGGCGGCGCGGTCGTCCACCGGCACCTGGACGTCACCGACGCCGAGGGCTGGCGTGCGCTCGCCGCCTGGCTGCGCGAGGAGTACGGGCGCGTGGACGGGCTGGTCAACAACGCCGGGATCACCCTGCGCCACCGCCTGGACGAGGTCGACCCGGCCGACTTCGACCGCGTGCACGCGGTCAACGTGACCGGACCGCTCCTGGGCGTCCAGAGCCTGCTGCCGCTCATGCCGCGCGGGGCCTCCATCGTCAACGTCGGCTCCGTCGCGGCCCTGACCGGGCACTACCCGGTCGCCTACACCGCGAGCAAGTGGGCGCTGCGCGGGCTGTCCGCGGCGGCCGGCCTGGAGCTGGGCCCGCGCGGGATCCGGGTCAACACCCTGCATCCGGGGTTCGTCGAGACGCCGATGACCGCCTCCGCGCCGGAGGCGATGCGCCGGGCCAGCATCGAACAGACCCCGCTCGGTCGGACGGGAACCGTGGAGGACATCGCACCCCTGGTCGTGTTCCTGGTCTCCGACGAGTCCTCGTTCGTCACCGGCGCGGAGATCCCTGTGGACGGCGGATACAGCACCCACGGCGGCGCCAAGGCGGTCTCGGACGCCCTGCGCCAGGCCGCGCCGTAGACGACCGGTCGATGCAGTAGGTCCACGGCCGCCCGGTCGCCGGCCACGAGGGGGGTCCTCATACCGACGGCCTTCATCCCGGGAGCGCGGTCATGAGGCCGTCGAGGGTGACGCCGGAGCTGCGCGGTCCCCTGCTCCGGTCGCCGGAGATACCGGTGCGGCTTCCGTGGGCCCTGCGCGCCACGCGTTTCCTGATGCACCGGACGGACACCCGCCACCTGCCCGGCGTCACGCTAGAGCTGCCCGAGGAGGCGGCCCCCGGCGTCCGGGTGTACCGGCCCGAGGAACGCCGTTCGCAGGCCGCGCTCCTGTGGATCCACGGCGGCGGCCTGGTCATCGGCCGCGCCGTGCAGGACGACCCCCTGTGCAGCGCCACGGCCCGGGAGCTGGGCGTCACCGTCGTGTCCGCCGAGTACCGCCTCGCGCCCGAGCACCCGTACCCCGCGGCGCTCGACGACTGCCACGCCGCCTGGACGTGGTCGCGGGAGAACGCCGTCTCCCTGGGCGTCGATCCCTCGCGCGTGGCCGTCGGGGGGCAGAGCGCGGGAGGCGGGCTCGCCGCCGCACTCGCGCAGCGGCCGCACGACGAGGGCGGTACACAGCCGCTCGCGCAGTGGCTGTTCTCCCCGACGCTCGACGACCGCACCGCCGCCCGGCGCGACCTGGACGGAGTCCGCCACTACATGTGGAACAACAGGGCCGACCGCTTCGGCTGGCGCTCCTACCTCGCCGCCGAACCCGGTTCGTCCACCCTGCCGCGGTACGCCGTCCCCGCGCGGCGGGAGGACCTCAGCGGGCTTCCGCCCGCCTGGATCGGCGTCGGCGACATCGACCTCTTCCACGACGAGTCCCGTGAGTACGCGCGGAGGCTGGGGGACGCGGGCGTCGGCACCGCCTTCCACCCCGTGCCCGGGGCGCCCCACGGGTTCGAGTCCTGGGCGCCCGGCACCGGCGTCGCCCGCGACCACCTCGCGACGGCCCGGGCGTGGTTGGGGCGGGCCCTGGTGCGGGGAGCCGGCCGCTCCTGAACGCCGGGACCGGCGGCCGCGCCCCGGAGAGCGGCGACTTCCCGGGGCCGCCGACCGAGCGCGAGGCGGACACCGTGTAGAACCGAGTGGCCACGTCATCGGATGACCCCGGGGCCCCGCAGGTCCCCGGGGCGCCGCGGCGTCGGACGGGGAGCGCACGGACAGGGGGGACGACGTTGGGAAGAGGTCGCGTCACCGGGGCGTCGTGGATCTGGCCGCTGCTGGTGAGCGTCGTGTTCACCCACACCGCCCTCAACCTCGCCCGCCCCCTGGTCTCCTACCGGACGATCGCCCTGGGCGGGGACGCCGTGGCGGTCGGGCTGGTCACCGCCGCCTACGCGCTGCTCCCCCTGCTGGTGGCGGTCCCCCTGGGGCGGGCGACCGACCGGGCCCGGCGAACGGCGTGGATCGTCGGCCTGGGCGCGGCGATCCTCGGTACGGGGTGCCTGCTGCTCGCCCACGGCCCCGGCCTGCTCGCGATCGCCGCGGCCAGCACCGTGCTGGGCATGGGCCACCTGCTGTGCATGGTCGCCGGGCAGGGGCTCATCGCCCGGCTGTCCGCGCCGGAGCACCTGGACCGCGACTTCGGGTGGTTCACCGCTGCGGCCTCCCTCGGCCAGCTCGCGGGCCCCCTGCTGTCCGGAGCGATCCTGGCCGACGCCTCGGGGGACGCGCTGCTGTCGGCCACCTCGTCCGCCCTGCTCGTCGCCGCGGCGACCGGCGGCCTGGGGCTGGTGCCGATCCTGGCCCTGGCCCGGGTGCGCATGCCCCCGCCCTCCCGGAGGAAGGGGTCGGCGAGGACCCCCGCGAGGGACCTGCTGCGCAGACCGGGCCTGCCCTCGGGGCTGCTCGCCAGCCTCGCGCTGCTCTCGGCCGTGGACATCCTCACCGCCTACCTGCCGCTGGTCGCCGAGAACCGGGGGATCCCGCCGGTGCTGGTCGGCGTCCTGCTGAGCCTGCGCGCCGGATTCTCCCTCCTCTCCCGCCTGGTGCTGTCCAGGCTGGTGCTCCGGTGGTCGCGCGAGACGCTGATCGCGGTGAGCACCGCCGCCGCGGGCCTGTCCATGGCGGCGGTGGCGCTGCCCGTCAGCGACCCGTTCGTGCTGGGCACCGTGCTGTCCGTCGGTGGCTTCCTGCTCGGCCTCGGCCAGCCGCTGACGATGTCGGCGGTGGCCACGGCCGCCCCGGAGGGCTCGCGCGGCGCCGCCCTGGCGCTGCGCATCTGGGGGAACAGGCTCGGGCAGGTGGGGATCCCCGCCGTCGGTGCGGGGGTCGCGGGCGCGGTGGGCGCCTCGGGGGCCCTGTGGTTCGCGGCGGCCGTGCTGATGGCGTCGGCGGTCACCGCGGCCAGACGCGTGTGAGCCGCCGTGCCGTGCGGGACCGGGGAGACGCACGGCGGACACCGGCCCCGGAAGCCGTGCGGGACCGCCGCGCCAGCCACCGCCGGGGTCAGGTGGCGGGGCGCCTCAGGGCGTCGTCGACCAGGGCGCGCCCCGCCTCGCCGTACAGGTGGAAGACCGCGTCGGCGCCCCGTTCGTACAACTGCGCGATCTCGTCCTCGTGGGTGACCACTCCCGCGATCCTCGCCCGGCAGTCCGTTCCGCGGAGCTGGTCCAGCGCCGCCAGGTTTCCCCGCTGGTGCGGCATGGCCAGCACGATCAGCTCCACCTCCGGGTCGAGGCTGAGGCGCTCCCAGAAGTCGGAGTCGGTGGCGTCGCCCTCCAGCACCCGGTATCCCCGTGCGCGCAGTCCGGCCACGGTGGCGGGATCGTGCTCCACCCCCACCGCCGGAACCATGTGCTCCTCGACCAGCCGGTCGTAGGCGCCGCGTCCGACGCGTCCCATGCCCAGGACCACCGCACGGGCGTCGCCGATGTCGATGGGCCGGTCGCTCTCCAGGAGGTCGGGGCGCTCGTACCGGCCCAGCCTCGGCGCGGACGCCCGGTAGACGGACTCTCCCCACGTGTTCAGCGGCGCCGAGGCGGCGAAGCTGAGCGCCACCGCGAGGGCCAGCACCACCAGCCATTCGTCCGACAGCCATCCCTGGGAGGCCGCCACCGCTCCGACGATGAGGCCGAACTCGGAGAAGTTGCCCAGGGCCATACCCGCGAGCAGGGAGGTGCGGTAGCGCAGGCGGGAGCGCAGGAACAGCGCCGTGAAGAGCACCGCCTTGAGCGGGACCAGCAGGAGCAGGAGCAGCGCCGCCAGCAGGGTCTCTCCGGTGGGCAGGGCGGTGAGGCCGATGCTCAGGAAGAATCCGACGAGCAGGAGTTCCTTCACCGACAGCAGGGACTTGGCCAGGGGCGCGGCGTTGGCCGACGGAGCGAGCAGGAGGCCGAGGACCAGCGCGCCCAGGTCGCCCTTGAGGCCCACCAGGTCGAACAGGGCGTAACCCGCCACCAGGGCCGTGGCCACGCCGAAGAGCACCTGCACCTCCCCGTGACCGATCCGGTCCAGCAGGTACCGCAGCACCGGGGCCGCGGGCAGCAGGAGGAACAGGAGCAGCGCCCAGGGAGTGGGAGGCGCCCCCGAGAAGGCGGAGAGGAACACGACGGCGAACACGTCCTGCATGACGAGCACGCCGATGGCCAGGCGCCCGTAGAGCGATCCGGACTCGCTGCGCGCCTCCAGGACCTTGACGGCGAACACCGTGCTGGAGAAGGACAGGGCGAAGCCCAGCAGGAGCAGTGTCGGCCAGCCGGTGCCCTGGAGGAGTGACAGCCCCGTGAACTTCAGCGCCCCGACGAACACGGCGATCGACAGTGTGGAGGCGAGCATGTGGACGGTGGCGGTCCCCCACACCTGGCGGTGCAGCAGGGAGCGCACGTCCAGTTTCAGCCCGATGCTGAAGAGCAGCAGGGTGACGCCGAGGTCGGCGACGGTCCCGAGCGCCGGTGTGAGGCCGTAGCCCAGGGCGTTGAGGACGAACCCCGCCGCCAGGAAACCGACCATGGGGGGCAGGCGCAGTGCCAGGGCCGTGAGGCCTCCGGCGAGCGCGGCCACGATGAAGGCGGGTTCCATGTCCCCTTCGCTTCGTCGGTGTCTCGTTCGGGGCGGAAGGGCGCGACCTCCCGTGTGCGTGTCCGCCCTCCGTCCGGCCGTACGCCGGCCTCCGCCCGGGGCCCGGCCTCCCCGCCTGCGACGGGACGGTCCTCCTCCGCGCGGTGCCGATCGCCGAGCAAACGGGAGGGTACACGGTCCGGCGTCCCGCCGTCCGCACCGGGCCCCTCCGTGCCCGCCGTCATCGCTGACCGGCGGTGGGGCGCCGATGCCGCCCCTCCTGGCGATCGTGCGGCGGCGTGGGCGGTCACCGCGGCCGGACGCGGATGCACCGTCTATCATGCGGGGCCGGTGGGGGCACAGGAGAACGCAGGTGCCGGAAGCCGTGCGGGCTGCACCGGGGAGTGGGAGACGCGTGGGACTTATGGGGGTCGTGTGCCCTGGGAGTCGCGTGAGTCCACGGGTTCCGCTGTGTCCGACGGAGTCCTCGCGTCTTCCGTTTCCTGCCGTTCTGCCCTGATCCGAGGAATGGATTGTCGGCGATCAGGGAAGGCCCTCTCCGACAACGGTCAACAAATGGTCAAGAGGCGGAAGTCATGTGGACTTTGGATGGTCCGGATCCGATCGTGCGCGCGCTGACGGCCCTGGGCCTTCCACCGGTCTTCGACCCCGAACACCGGCCCGGCGGCGCCCGGGACGAGGACGAACCCGTGCTGGCCGAGAGCCTGATCGCCGCGGGCGAGATGCGGGCCGGCCCCGCCCCGGTGCCCGGACGCGGCGGCGCGGCGGGCCCCTGGGGCGACACCGTGCAGGACCGCGAATTCGGCCAGGCCCTGCTGTACCGGCGTCTGGAGCGCACCATCGCCGACTGGCAGTGGGCCACCGACGCCGCCCCCTCACGCGCCGGCGCGGCGGCCGAGGCCGCGATGTTCGCGGCCCACGCCCTCGTCGCCGCGCACGCCGACCCGGACTCCGAGCACACCGAGGACGACCTGGCAGAAGCCGAGGAGTCCCTCCAGGCCGCCCTGGTCCTGGTACGGGCCGCCCGGCCCGCACCGCAGAACCAGGACTGAGCGAACCCCCGGTCCTGGCACCGGCCTCCGGAGCGGTCGGCGACGGCCGCATGCTGGGCCGGGGCTCCGAGGCCGCACGGTGTCAGGCCCCGGGGGAAAGCGGTCCGACGTCGGTGTGGCGGCCCGGCCGGACCCGGGCGTGGCGCTGCCCGGGTCCGGGCCCGGAGCGGGCGGCGAGAGCGTCCGCGACGACACCGGTGGTGAATCCGTAGACCGTCTTGTGCAGCAGGTCCACGGCCAGTTCCGGGCGCGGCCAGGTCTGCGGGGGCGCGCCGACGCCGGTGGCGTTCTCCAGGAGTTGGTCGGCGGTCAGCCTGACGACGGAGAACATGGCCGAGGACCACGGACCCCGGAGGCCGGCGTGCGCCATCGCCGAGCGCAGCACCCCCAGCGCCGCCGCCTGGCCGAAGTGCATGGCCCAGTTCACCGGAACCGGTGGGGGCCCGGGCCGCTCGGCCGCCCCCGTCACGCGCTGGAGGGTCCGCGCGGGCACATACGAGTCGGGGCGCCCGGTCAGCCCCTGCTCCGCCTTCTCTCCCAGGGTCATCACCACCGCCCCCATGGACCCGGCGGCCAAGCCCTGCCACAACAGACGTCCGATCATGTCCTGCGCCTACCCCCGCGCACCGCATCCAACCCAGTACCAGCACGGACCCGTGGCGAGCCCCGGTGAGGCGTGCGCAGGCGTGCCCCGCCGGCGGACGTGCGGCGTGGGCCACGGCCGGTGCCGGGCAGCCGCACCACCAGGCGTGTGCCGCGGCCCGACGTGCTCACCGCCGCTCCACCTGCACGCCTTCCGCCGAAAGGCGCCGGAGCCGGCCTTGCGGGGCGTCCTCCCTCATGAGCCCCCGGACACGGGAGGTCCCACGAGGGGCACCCCGGGACCGACCGGCTCCACGGGGTGCGTGCCGCCCCGCCCCCGGGCCGCGTCCCAGGCCCAGGCGACGTCCTCGGGCGGACCGGAGGCCGCGACCAGCCCGTCCGCCAGCACGAGGCAGTGCCCGGCGCCCAGCGCCTCCCGGGGGTCGTGGGTCGCGTGGACGACGGTCGTCCCGTCGGCGCCGACCTGCGCCAGGACGCGGCGGACCCGCTCCTGGGAGCGGTGGTCCAGCCCCGCCGACGGCTCGTCCAGGAGGAGGAGGTCCGCCTCCTGGGCCAGCCCCTGGGCGACCAGGACCCGCTGGCGCTGGCCGCCCGACAGCTCGCCCAGACGGCGGTCGGCCAGGTCCGCGACCCCCATGCGTTCGAGGCACTCGCCCACCACGTCCCGGTCGCGCCTGGTCAGCGGCCGCCAGAATCCCCGGTGCGCCCACCGCCCCATCGCGACCGTCTCGCGCACCGTGACGGGCAGGGCGTCGGAGACCGCGCTGCGCTGGGCCACCAGGGCCGGGCGCGGCCGCCGCGCGGACACGACCCTCCCCCGGCGGGCCCGGACCGTGCCCGCCAGCAGCCCGATCAGCGTGGACTTGCCCGCGCCGTTGGGCCCCACGAGCGCCGTGACCCTCCCCTGCGGGATCACCGCGTCGACACCCCGCAGGACGTCGCGCCTCCCGTATCCCGCGTACACGCCGTCCAGTTCCACCCGGTTCGTCTCGTTCCGCATATCCACCCCCATGTGGAAACGATAATGATTATCGTTGTACAGTGTCCCACCATGGAAGCTCTGTTCGATCCGTTCGGGGTCGTGTTCGTCCAACGCGCGCTGTGGGGCGGGATCCTGGTCTCCCTCATCTGCGCGATCGCCGGAACCTGGGTGGTCCTGCGCGGCATGGCCTTCCTCGGCGACGCGATGTCGCACGGCATGCTGCCCGGGGTGGCGCTGGCCTCCCTGCTCGGCCAGAGCGTGATGCTCGGGGCGGCCCTGGCCGCCGGGGCGATGGCGGCGGGAGTCACGGCTCTGGGCCGCTCGTCACGGCTGTCACAGGACACGAGCATCGGACTGCTCTTCGTCGGGATGCTCTCGGTCGGCGTGATCACCGTCTCCCACTCCGCCTCCTTCGCGGTCGACCTCACGGGCTTCCTCTTCGGGGACGTCCTGGCGGTGCGCGAGCGCGACCTGGTCCACCTGGGCGCCGCCCTGGCCGTGGCCCTGGTGGTCGCGGCCGCGGGGCACCGGGCGTTCCTCGCGCTGGCCTTCGACCCCCGCAAGGCCCACACCCTGGGGCTGGCGCCCCGGACGGCCCACGGGGTCCTGCTCGGCCTGGTCACCCTGGCCGTGGTCGCCTCGTTCCACGTGGTCGGCACCCTGCTGGTGTTCGGGCTGCTCATCGCTCCCCCCGCGGCGGCGGCCCTGTGGGCGCGCAGCGTTCCCGCGATCATGCTGGGCGCGGCCGTGCTCGGCAGCGCCTCCGTCCTCCTCGGCCTCCTCGCGTCCTGGCACTGGGAGACGGCGGCCGGGGCCACCATCACCGCCGTGGCCACGGCCCTCTTCTTCGCCTCGGCGTGCGCCGCCGCCGCGCGCTCCCGCCTCAGGGCGCCCAGACCCCCTTCACCTCCCCCGACCCCGCATCCCCGAGAGAACCCCTACACACGAAAGAGGCCGGTGACGCATGACGCGTGAACACCGCACCACCGCGCTGGGCGCGGCCGGGCTGTCCGCCCTCCTCCTCGCGACCGGTTGCGCGGGCGAGGAGGCCCGCGGCTCCGCCGGGACCACGGAGGAGGCCCCGCACGGCCACGTCGAGGGAGCGCAGGAGAGCGCCGAGCCCCAGTCGCGCCTCGTGGTCGCCGACGCCGGCAGCGGCGAGGTCCGGGTGCTCGACCTGATCACCGGGCAGACCACGGAACTCGATCCCGTGGAGGGCGTCGACGGCATCGCCGGCGACGGCCGCTTCGCCTACCTGTCGTCATCCGATGACCGGACGACCCACGTCGTGGACGGCGGCGCGTGGACCGTCGACCACGGGGACCACAGCCACTACTACCGGGCGGGCGTCCGCTCCGTGGGACCCCTGGAGGGCCTCGTCGCGCTCGGGACGTCCACGGACACCGCCCTCACCGCCCTCACCGGCCAAGGCGGAGCCGCCGTGCTGGACCGTGCCGCCCTGGAGGAGGGGACGGTCGAGACGGCCGTGTCCGTACCCGACGGCTCCGGGGCGGTCCTGCCCTTCGCGGGCCGCCTCCTGGTGGCCGGGGGCGGGCCGGAGGGCGGCGTCAGGGTCCACGACCGCGACGGCTCCCCCGGCCGGCTCCTCGACCACACCTGCGCCGAGCCCCGCGGCCAGGCCCTCACCCGGCGCGGTGCGGTGATCGGCTGCGCCGACGGCACCCTCCACGTCACCGAGGACGGCGGAGAGATCACGAGCGCGGTGCTCCCCCACCCCGACGGCGCGCGGGGGCGGACCGAGGAGTTCCACCACCGCCCCGGCTCCGCGACCCTGGCCTCCGTCTCGACCGAGGGGGAGGTCTGGGTCCTGGACCTGGCCGAACCGGGGTGGAGGCGGCTGGACCTGCCCGGCGCCGTGGCCGTGACCGCGGTCGGCGCGGGCGCCCCCGTCCTGGCCCTGACCGGGGACGGCGTCCTGCACTCCCTGGATCCGCGGACGGGGGAGGAGAACGCCTCCACCGCCCTGCTCGACGGGACCGGCGCCGAACACGCCCCCGTCATCCGGGCGGACACCAGCCGCGCCTACGTCAACGACGCCGAAGGCGGGGTCGTGCACGAGATCGACTACAACGACGACCTGCGCGTGGCGCGGACCCTGGAGACGGGGATCACGCCGCACCTCATGGTCGAGACGGGACGGTGACCCCCATGACCACACCACCGGCACTCCTGTCCAGGATGACCGCGGCCGCACTGGCGGGAGCCGCCCTCCTGGGGTCGGCCGCCTGCACGCCCGGGGCGGACACCGGCGGGGGGATCGTGGTGACCACCAACATCCTGGGCGACATCACCCGGGAGGTCGTGGGCGACCAGGCCGAGGTCACCGTCCTGATGAGGCCCAACGCCGACCCCCACTCCTTCGCCCTCTCCGCACGGGAGGCCGCCGTCGTCGAGAACGCGGCGCTCGTGGTCTACAACGGCCTCGGCCTGGAGGAGGGGGTGCTGCGCAACGTCGCGGCGGCGGAGGAGGCCGGGGTGCCCGCCCTGGAGGTCGGCGCGGGCGTGAACCCCCTCTCCTTCGCCCCCGCGGAGCACGGCCATGAGGGGCACGGCCACGAGGAGCGCGCGCACGGGGAGCACGACCAGGGGGAGAACGGGCACGGGGACGCGTCGGCGGAGGCGGGCAACGAGAGCGCGGGCGAGCCCGACCCGCACTTTTGGACCGATCCGCGGCGGGTCGTCCTGGCGGTCGACCTGATCGCCGAACACGTCGTCGAGCAGGTCGGCGGCGTGGACGCCGACACCGTACGCGCCAACGCCGCGGCCTACACCGCCGAGCTGGAGGAACTCGACGCGTGGATGGCCGCGGAGTTCGCGGCGGTCCCCGAGGAGGACCGCAAGCTGGTGACCAACCACCACGTCTTCGGCTACCTCGCCCAGCGCTACGGCTTCGAGGTCATCGGCACCGTGATCCCCAGCGGCACCACCCTGGCCTCGCCGAGCACCTCCGACCTCAAGTCCCTGTCCGACGCCGTGCACGAGGCGGGCGTGAACGCCGTGTTCGCCGACTCCTCCCAGCCCGACCGCCTGGCCACCGTCATGGCCGAGGAGGCGGGGACGCGCGTCGAGGTCGTCCCCCTGTTCTCCGAGTCCCTGAGCGAGGAGGGGCAGGGCGCGGCCACCTACCTGGAGATGATGCGCGCCAACACCGAGTCCATCGCCACCGGACTGCGTGGCGAGTGACCGGGGCCCGGTCCCCGGCACCCCCGCGGCGGCCGCCCGGCCGACCGCGTTCCCCCCGAGACCCCGAGAGAGCGACGGAGAAGACCCCATGAACACACCATCACCCCGTCCCGCCCCCAGGGCGGTACCGCCCGTGCTGCTGTCCGCCGGACTGCTGCTGACGGCGTGCGGCACCGGGGAGGACGCCCCGCGGGAGCAGGGCGGCGAGGACCGGGCCGCGGCCGCGGCCGTCGCCGACGACCCTGTCGTGACCACCTACGACGGCGGCCTGTACGTCCTGGACGGCCAGACCCTCGAGGTCGTCGGCGACATCCCGTTGGAGGGGTTCAACCGGATCAACCCGGCCGGTGACGAGCGGCACGTGCTCGTCTCCACCTCGGAGGGCTTCCAGGTCCTGGACGCCGTCGGCGCGGAGCTGACCGACACCCTCTTCCCCGCCGACTCCCCCGGCCACGTCGTCCGGCACGCGGGCAGGACGGTCCTGTTCGCCGACGGCAGCGGCGAGATCACCTCCTTCGACACCGGCTCCCTCGGCGACGGCCTGCCCGAGACCGACGTCCGCACGGCCGAGGAGGCCCACCACGGCGTGGCCGTCGAGCTGGCGAACGGCGAGCTGCTCCTGACCCTCGGCGACGAGGAGGAGCGCGTCGGCGCCGTCGTCCTGGACGCCGCCGGGGAGGAGGTCGCCCGCAGCGAGGAGTGCCCGGGCGTCCACGGCGAGAGCACCGCGGGGGGCGAGACGGTCGTCATCGGCTGCGAGGACGGCGTCCTGATCTACCGGGAGGGCGGGTTCACCAAGGTGGACAGCCCCGACGGCTACGGGCGCATCGGCAACCAGGCCGGGAGCGAGGAGTCGTCGGTCGTCCTGGGCGACTACAAGACCGACCCCGACGCCGAACTGGAGCGTCCCGAGCGGATCGCCCTCGTCGACACCGCGGACGCGAGCCTGAGCCTGGTCGACCTGCCCGCCAGCTACACCTTCCGCTCCCTGGGCCGCGGGCCCGGCGGCGAGGCCCTGGTCCTGGGCACCGACGGCGGCCTGCACGTGATCGACCCCGAGGCGGGCGAGGTCGTGGACAGTGTCGAGGTGATGGACGAGTGGCGGGAGCCGCTGGAGTGGCAGCAGCCCCGCCCGGCCCTGTTCGTGCGCGGCGGCACCGCCTACGTGAGCGACCCCGCCACGAAGCAGGTCCACTCCCTGGACCTGGAGTCCGGTGAGGTCACCGCCTCGGTGACCCTGGAGCAGGCGCCCAACGAGCTGAGCGGGGTCACACCCTAGCCGGAGGACCGGATATCCGCGCCGGTGGTGGACGCCGCCGGCCGGGGAGGGGCCTTCGGGCTCCTCCCCCGGCCTTCCCGGCCGTCGGATCCGTCCGGGCCGCGGGAGCGGCCCGGACCGGGAGGGCTCAGGCCGGGGCGGCGTCCGCTCCGGCCGCCGAAGTGCGGAACACCTGGTGCGGCTGGAAGACGCAGATGTTCGTCTCACCCTGGACGTTGGCGTCGGTGATCTCGACGAAGTAGGCGTAGGAGGTGTCCGGCTCCAGGCCGGCTCCCACCTGCACCCGTCCCCGGTCGCGCCCGGCCTCGGCGTGGCCGTGCATGCGCTGGACGAAGATGTTGTCCCACCACGTCAGGTTCTGGGTGTCGAACTCCCGCGCGGAGGCGCCCTTCGAGAGCCGGTGGATGTAGTAGGCGTTCGGCCCCCCGAACCGGTCCAGGGTCTCCCAGGAGCAGTACAGACCGCCCACCTCGGGGACGTCGGCGATCTCCTCCCCGCCCGAGGGGGCGAAGGACGCCAGTACCTCGCCCCGGTGCGCGGTGTAGTGCTCGACCAGGCGCCGCGACACACCGCCGTCCTGGCGGCGCGAGCGGGTCTGCACGCTGCCGTCCGTGCCGCGCACCTCGATCGTGTACTCGCCCTCGGCCAGGAAGCCGGTGGGCAGGTTGACCATGTACCAGTAGTAGTCCAGCGTGCGGTCGTAGACGTGGCCGTCGGTGTTGGCCGGGGTGAAGCGCTGGTTGGTGAACTCCACCTCGTATCCGCCCGGGCCGCGGGCGGTGATCGACTCCACCAGCTCGGGGGTGGGCACGCCGGGCGTGGGGTGGAAGGACACCAGGAACTTGTGCTGTTCCTTGGGCAGCGGGGTCCCCTCGAAGTCCCAGTAGACGTCGCAGGCCATGATGTCGTAGACGCGCAGTGGGGGGTGGCTCACGGTCGGTTCCTTCGCTGTGGGATCGCGTTGTCCCCGTGAGTGTGCGCCCTCGGCGGGACCGCGCGCATCGGTCGAACCTCGGTTCCGCCGGTGGCCGGGCGGGGGAATCTGGTCCGGCGCCGGCCCGCGGGGTCCGGGCGCCGCCCGGGCCCGCGCGGACGGAGGCCGTCCGGCTCCAGCGGTCGGCCCCACGCGGCTGTCGCCCCGGCCCCGTGCGGACGGAGGACGGGCCCCGCCCCGCACGCGCGGTGAGTACTCTGTCCCGATGCCGACCTCCCAGAGGGCCTCCCTCCCCCGGGACGCCCCTCCTCCCTCCGCCTCCTGGGCGGCGAGCCTCGTCGCGGCGCTCCTGTGGGCCGGGTGCGCGCTCTCACGCGAGTACCCCGGGTTCGTCGCCGACCTCCTTCGTGCCGGACGGGGGACCGTGCCGTCAGGGCGGATGACGGTGTGGAACTGGTCGGCGCCGGAGGTGTTCGTCGTGCCGGCCGGATCGGCGCTCGTGCTCCTCCTCGTCCACCTCCTCCTGACACACCTCCTCTCCGCGCACACTCCCCCGTCCGGTGGTGACCGGTTCCTCGTCCTGTGGCTGACGGCCGCCGGGGCCGGTGTGCTCCCCGCGGTGCTGTGGGAGGCCGGACGCGCATGGGTCGTGTCCACGCCCCCGGAGGAGGCCGCGGAGAGCCTTCTCCTCCTGCTCGCCTTCTGGGGGCTGCTCTGGGCCTGGGTTCCCGCCCTCGCCGGGACGCGGTGGCCGCACCGGGCCTCCGCCGTCCCCTTCCCCGGTCCCGCCCTCCTCGCGGGGCTCTGCACGGCCCTGGCCCTGGTGGTCGCCGCGTCCACGCTGTTCGTCACCGCCGGTACCCGGGCGGCCCTGACCCCGGACACCGCGCAGGACCCGGCCGCGCACGCGCAGGACCCGGCGGGGAAGGAGCCCGGCTCCTTCCCCGCGCCCCGGGACGGGGCCACACCGCCGCCGGAGGTCGCCCCTGGCGAGCACGACCCCGACCCCGCATGGTGCGCGCCGGAACCGGGCGGCATCCTCGTGGGCACCCCCGCGAGCGCGACCGGCCACCGCATGCTCGCCCTGCGGTTCACGAACGGCGCGGAGGAGCCCTGCGTGCTGGACGGCTACCCCGACGTGGCCTTCGCCGACCGGGACGGCGCGGAGATCGACGTCGAGGTCACCCATGGAAGCTCCTTCGCGGCCGAGGACCCGGGCCCGGCCGCGGTGACCGTGCCCGTCGGCGGACAGGCCGTGGCCACGCTCGGCTGGGGTGCCATGGCCCTCTCCGACAGGAGCACGCACCTGCTGTACACCGCCCCCTACCCCGGCGCGCCACGCCAGGCCTCACCCGTGGAGCTCGACCTCGCCGACGGCGGGGAGGCCGCCGTGACCGCGTGGCGGCTGGAGGGGTGAGACCCGTTCACCAGTCGTGCATCGAGCCGTCGACCCTGCGGTTGACCGGCAGGTACCGGGGCTCGTAGGGATAGCGGGCCGCGGCCTCCTCGTCGATCTCCACGCCCAGGCCGGGGGCGTCGCCCGGGTGCATGTAGCCGTCCCGGAACGTGTGGGTGGTCCGGAACACCTCGCTCGCGGGCTCCAGGTGTCCCATGTACTCCTGGATGCCGAAGTTGGGCACGGTCAGGTCCAGGTGCAGGGCCGCGGCGAGGGAGACGGGCGACAGGTCGCCCGCGCCGTGCGAGCCGGTGCGCACCCCGTAGAGGTCGGCGAGGTCGAAGACCCGGCGCAGGTGCGTGATGCCGCCGCTGTGCGACACCGACATCCGGACGTAGTCGATGAGCCGTTCGGTGATCAGGTGCTGGCAGTCCCAGATCGAGTTGAAGACCTCTCCCACGGCCAGCGGTGTCGTGGTGTGCTGCCGGATCGTGCGGAAGGCCTCCTGGTCCTCGGCCGGGGTCGGGTCCTCGATCCAGAACATGCGGTAGGGCTCCAGCGCCCTGCCCAGCTGGGCCGCCTCCAGCGGGGAGAGCCGGTGGTGGACGTCGTGCAGCAGGTGGAAGCCGTAGCCGAACCGCTCCCGGACCGCCCGCACCATCTCGGGCGCGAAGTTCAGGTAGGCGGGGGTGTGCCACACGTTGTCGGTGGGCACCGCGGCGTCGGCGGGCTCGTAGGTGGCCCCGGTACCCGGGTGGTGCAGCCCGTAGGTGCTCTCCAGCCCGGGCACGGCGGCCTGCACGCGGACCGCGCGGTACCCCCGGTCCAGGAACCCCGCGACCGAGTCGAGGAGCTCGTCCACGGACCCGCCGCTGGCGTGGCCGTAGACCATGACGCCCTCGCGGGCCGCGCCGCCCAGCAGTGCGTGGACGGGCCTGCCGACCTCCTTGCCGAGGATGTCCCACAGGGCGCAGTCCACGGCGGCGATCGCGGTCATCGTCACGGGGCCGCGCCGCCAGTAGGCGCCCCGGTACAGGTACTGCCAGATGTCGTTGATCCGCCCGGCGTCGCGTCCCACGAGCAGGGGGCAGACGTGGTCGCGCAGGTAGGAGGCGACGGACAGCTCACGGCCGTTCAGGGTGGCGTCGCCGAGGCCGGTCACGCCGTCCTCGGTGGTGATCTTGAGGGTGACGTAGTTGCGTCCCGGGCACGTCACGATGACGTCGGCGGAGGTGATCCTCATCTGTGCTTCCTCGTGTGTCGGTGTCCTCGGTACCGGGCGGGCGGTGGGGTCCCCCGCCCTGCCGGGGTTCGGGGCAGGAGTGCGAAGACCCTCCGATGAACGCGGGGATGGTGTGCATGCCCGGGGCCCGGTGGCGTTCGAGGAGGTCGCCGAACCGCTCCGGCATGCGCGGGTCCAGGGTGTCGGGGGCGGGCTGGAGGCCGGGCCGGTACAGGAAGCCGCGCGGCACGGTGGCACCGTGGTCGCGCAGGACGCGCAACTCCTCGTCGGCGACCGCGCCGCATCAGGGGTCCCCCGGTGCGGGACCAGGAGTCGGCGCCGACCCGGACCAGGGGCTGGCCGACCGTACCGGGCCTGGCGGAGTCGCGCCGCATACCGGCCTTTCCTCGCGTGTGTCCTCGACGTAGGTATATCGTTTTCCAAGGAGGGTGTCGATACCCGGGCCCCGGCCGGTGACGCGTCCGGGAAGGATGCGCCGGCCCATCCTCAAGCGCTACCCGCCCGGATGTCCGCTGCAACGGCGGTGTCCGCGCCCGGCGCACCGGGGGATCCGCACGTGCGACCCGCACGTGTACAACGTTTTCTACCTGTCCGCCTGCCCCGGGGCCGCGCACCGCGGCTCCTGGTAATCTGACCGCCCCGGTCGGCGCCGCCCCTCCCGTGGCGGAGGGCGGTACCCCATGAGCCATGAGCACGAAGGGAGCGGCACTGGTGCGCGAGGCAGCCCCCGTGTCCGGTGTCCCGCCCCGGGCCGGAACACGGTGATGGGCACACGCGGAAGCGGCGGCCGTCCCACGATCTCCGACGTCGCCGCGCTGGCGGGGGTGTCGGTCTCGGCCGTGTCGAAGGTGGTCAACAACAGGGGCGGCATCGCCGAGCCCACCCGCAGGCGCGTCCTGGACGCGGTCGACAAGCTCCAGTGGTCGCCCTCGGCCGCGGCCGTGGCCCTGCGCGGGGCGCGCACCCGGGCCATCGGCATGGTCTCGCGCCGCCCACCGGACCTGCTGACCTCCGATCCGCACTTCACCGTGCTGATCTCGGGGATCGAGCGCGAGCTGGCCCCCATGGACTACGGACTGCTGCTGCACATCGTGGGCGGCCAGGAGGACGCCGAGCGGCGCGCCTACCGCCGCCTGGCCGAGGAGCGCAGGGTCGACGGCGTCATCCTCACCGAGAGCCTGGTCCGCGACACCCGGTTCGACCTGCTGCGGGGGCTCGGGCTGCCCGCGGTGCTGATCGGCACGCCGTGGCGGGAGGACCCCGTCCCCTCGGTGCGGGCGCCCCACCCGGATCGGGGCGTGGCCGAGGCGGTCGGGCACCTGGCGGGGCTGGGCCACCGGCGCCTGGCCTACGTCCTGGGCCCCGAGGACCGCGTGCACACCAACTTCCGCCGCCGCGTCCTGGAGGAGGAGGCCCGGGGGCGCGGGCTCTCCGCCGTCCTGATGCCGGTCCCCGACTTCACCGCGGAGGCCGCGGCGGCCGCCACGGAGGAGGCGCTGTCCCTGGCCGGACCGCCCACGGCGATCCTGTACGCCAACGACATGATGGCGATCGCGGGGATCAACGCGGCGCGCAGGCGGGGACTGGAGGTGCCCCGGGACCTGTCGGTGGTCGGCCACGACGACCTGCCGCTGGGTGCGCTCGTGCAGCCGCGGCTGACCACGGTCGGCCAGGACCTGGTGGGGCTCGGGCGCGCTGCCGCGCTGCGGCTCGTCGCCGAGCTCGGCGGCACGGCGGCCGAGGTCCCCGCCGTGGCCCCTCCCCGGCTCGTGGTGCGCGAGTCCACGGCGGCACCCGGCGTGTGAACGGACGGCGGGACGGCGGTCCGCGACCGGGTTCCGCGGTACCGCCCCCGGGACGGGGCCGTCCGCACCGGAACCGGCTGTGTCGGGACCGTTCGCGCCGGGGCGGCCCCGGGCGCGCGAACGCCGGGCCCTAGTGTCTTCCTCCATGGAATCCGGGCGGAATCGGCACAAGGTACTCGCGGGCAGTCCCCTTCAGGAGGGGCACGGTATCGAGGCGGAGGTCATACAGGGGGTGGTCTCGACCCCCTGGACGCTCCCGCGCGCGGGGAGAGCGAGCGGTCGGGCACCCGGGTACTCCTCGCCGCGCCGCTGTTGAGGGTCGTGGGCCCCGACGGGCGGCGCAGGGTCGTCGTCGGCCAGGTCCGGGTCCGCACCGGACGGGACACCGCCGCGCGGGTCACCCTGGCCGTGCAGGCGGTGTGGTCCGAGACCGGCAGCTGGCACCAGGAGCCGGTCGCCCCCGGGGAAACCGACGAGGCACTCGTCGCCTCGCTGGCCGAACCCGCCCACACGGTCGTCGGGGACGAGCGCTCCACGGCGGTGACCATGGCCAAGGCGTTCGCCGAGTCCTCCCGCAACGAGGTGCTCCGCCTGCGTGAGCTGCGCTACGAACTCGAACAGAGCATGGCCGACCACCTCGCCGGACGGACGGGCCGCTGCGCCCCCTGCTCGCGGCGGCCGTGGAGCTGTCCACCGCCGTCGGCCGGGCACGCGACCAGGCGCTGGAGGCGGCCAGGTCGGGGCTGTGGGTCTGGCTGTGGGACCCGGGGGCCTACCGGCGCGTCCGGGAGCCGGACGCGGACACCGACGGGGAACCCGGATGGACGCCGAGGCTGCGCGCGGGGATCCGGCACTGCGAGGCGATGGACCGGGAGTTGGCCGAGGAGGCCGAGCGGCTGCACTCGCTGTTGAGCAGCATGTCGACCTTCGCCGTGGCGCAGGGCACCGAGGCGCAGGAGCGGTTCACCCTGGCCATCGGGGCCGGGGCGGCCGTGATCGGCCTTCCGGCGCTGGTGCTGTCGCTGTACGGGGCCAACGCCTACCTGCCGATGGACTCCTTCGACCGCGCCTGGCGGCTGCTGCTGCCCGTCGGGACCACCGCCCTGGCCGCCGTGACCGCGGTCGTCGCGTGGATGCCCGGGGCCTCCCGGCCGCGCCACTACCTGGTCGCGGCCGGAACCGTCGTCGCGCTGCTGTGCGTACTCCTGCTCGCGGGGGTGCTCGTCCCCTCCTGAGCCGTGTCCGCGGACCGGTCCCGACGCCCCCCGCCCCGCCGGTACGCGCCCGGCGGGGGCGTCGCCGTACCGCCGCCCCTGTTCCCGCCCGAGCGCCGTTCGTGCTCCCGCGCGAGGGGGCGCCCATTCTCCTGTGTGGCCTGACCTCCCAGAACAATGTGCGCGAACGGGAACGTTCGCGACATCGACGGTGTTGGAGGAAAGAACCCTCAGACAGGCACCTCTCAAGCGGCCGACAGACTGTTCTCCCCGGACAGATGAGATTCAAACCACCAATCGGCCCAACGTTGTCCAAAACGTTACTTCTTCGCCTACCCTGAGGTCCGATACGGCGTCGACCCGACGTCTCCCCAGCTCAAGGAGTTCTCTTGACCCCTGGACGACGAGCCGGCCTCTCACCCCGCTGGCGCTCCCGGTGGCTGGCTGTGGCCGCCGCCTCGGGGCTCATGGTTTCCGGATACGCGATCGTCGGTGCCGCCGACAACCCGGCGGCGCCGGGCACCAGCCCCGGCCCCGGTCCCGGAGCCGCCGGATGCGAGGCGACGCAGGACAAGCGCGAGATGCGCGGCGCGTGGCTGACCACGGTCGGCAACATCGACTGGCCCTCGGAGACGGGCCTGAGCGCGGACGAGCAGAAGAAGGAACTGGACAAGCGCCTCGACGAGGCCGTCGACCTCGACCTGAACACCGTGTTCCTGCACGTGCGCCCCACCGCCGACGCGGTCTACGAGTCGGACCTGGAGCCCTGGTCCAAGTACCTCACCGGTGAGCAGGGCGGCGACCCCGGGTACGACCCGCTGAAGTACGCGGTGGCCGAGGCGCACGAGCGCGGCCTGGAGCTGCACGCCTGGTTCAACCCCTACCGGGTCGGCATGGACTCCGACATCGAGGAGCTCGCCGACGACCACCCGGTCAAGAAGAACCCCGACTGGATGATCCGCTACGGCGGCGAGGGCTTCATGGATCCGGGCAACCCCGAGGTCCGGGAGTGGGTCACCCGCGTGATCATGGACGTCGTGGAGCGCTACGACGTCGACGGCGTGCACTTCGACGACTTCTTCTACCCCTACCCCGACGGGGACGAGAAGTTCGACGACGACGAGTCCTGGGAGAAGTACGGCGGGGACTTCGACAACCGCGAGGACTGGCGCCGCGAGAACGTCAACGCGTTCGTCAGCGGTGTGCACGACCAGATCCAGGAGACCAAGCCCTGGGTGCGCTTCGGGATCTCGCCGTTCGGCATCTGGCGCAACGACACCAGCGACGCCAACGGTTCGGACACCTCGGGCCTGGAGTCCTACGACGTCCAGCACGCCGACACCCGGACCTGGATCAAGGAGGAGATGGTCGACTACGTCGTGCCCCAGCTGTACTGGGAGCGCGGATTCGACGCCGCCGACTACGAGAAGCTGGTGCCGTGGTGGTCCGAGCAGGTCAAGGGCACCGACGTGGACCTCTACATCGGCCAGGCCGCCTACCGCGCCGGTGACAAGGGCTGGGACAGGGACACGCTCAGCAGCCAGCTCCACTACACCGCCGACTACCCCGAGGTCGAGGGAGACGTCTACTTCTCCTTCAAGTCCCTGACGAACGTGGCCGACGAGGCCTACGAGGAACTGGCCGGCGACCACTACAGCGACCCCGCCCTGCCGCCGCTGTCCGACGACTCCCGCGAGGGGGAGCCGCTGGTCGGGGCCGTGAGCGGGCTGACCGCCGAGACCGAGGACGACCGGACCCGGCTGGAGTGGCAGGAGGCCGAGGGGGCGAGCTCCTACGCCGTCTACCGCCTCAACTCCGAGGAGGCCGAGCTGGTGGAGTCGGGCGACGTGGAGGAGTACTGCGACGTGCTGTCCTCCGAGAACCTCGTGCGCGTGACCGGGGAGACCTCGCTGAAGACCGAGGACAAGGGCACCGCGTACGTGGTCACCGCGCTGGACGACCACCGGGTCGAGGGGCCCGCCAGCAACCTCGCCGACCCGCGGAGCTAGGGTCTGCCTCCCCGGCCCCGGGCCGCGCCGGGGAGGCACGGGAGGACTGAAAGGCAGGTCCGCCCGTACCGTGCGGCTCCCGCGGGCGGGCCGTGAGGACCCGCCGCCCGAGAGGGTGGCGGGTCCTCACGCGTTCCGGGGGCCGTCCGGGCATCGTGCGGGGACGGGCCGGGCGGGAGTCCGCCTCACACGAGAGGGGCGCGGTCCAGGTCCAGGACGTTGACGCCCTCCGCCTCCAGGACCTCCTCGAAGGCGTCGAGCGACTCGGCTCCGATGAGGGCCGCCTCGCTCCGGTGGATCGGCAGCAGCCACAGGAACCGCGCTCCCCCGGCCGCCTCCGGGGCCCGTTCGAGCGCGGGGCCGTACGGGTACGGAGGGCTCACCAGGAGGTGGTCCATCTTCGAGCCGTCCATCCACGGACCGCCGGCGTCGATCACGGAGCCGACGTCGAGCCGGTACTCCTCGAAGGAGTGCAGGTGGCTCACCATGGCCAGGGTCCGCGCGTGGATCCTCGCCGCGACCGGCGACATGACGAAGAACTCCGTGCCTCCCCCGGCCTCGTGGACGGACGCGCCCGCCGTCACGTAGACCCAGGCCTCACCGGCGCTCCTGGGTGCCACCCGGTAGGTGGCGAGGTCCGGCACCCGGTCGAGGACGGGCCCCTGCTCCCAGGTGACGGCCTCCACCTCGTGCCCGTGCCAGAACTCCCGGACATGCCGTTCGAGCGCGGCGATCCGCGCGTCCCCACCGATCGTCAAGGAACCCGATCCCCCGCTCCGTCCTCGGCCCCCAGAGCCCTCCAAGCCCCGAGGTGCCCGCTACACCGACATCCTGGGCAGTCAGACTACGGCTTCCCGACTTCACCAGCGCACGGCGTGGGGCGGCGACCGAAGAACCGGCGCCAGACCTGGTAGGGGTAAGACTCCAACAGGGGAGAGACGGGCTCGACGTGGCCACGGCGGAGGACGTCGAAGGGGGCGCCACCGAACTCCACCGAGATCACGTGGCCACCCACGTCCAAGGCCGCGACGGGGTCCTCTTCCCTCCGTTCATCGGCGACCTTCCCCCACCGTCCGGGTCCCCGCAGGATCCTCGGAGACCAGGGAGCGCCATGCGGTGGGGAAGGAACGCCCCGCCAGTCGGCGACCACACCAGGAGTCTCGAACTCCACGTGACGGCTTCCCTGAACGGGAGGCCCTGCTCCCCGCCGGAGGCCCTCAGCGAAGCCCGGTGCGCAGGTGAAAGCCACGCGGAACGTGGCAGGGTCCAGGAGGGAGACCACCGTGATCCTCACCTCGGCGACTCCGGTCCGGACGTGTTGTCCATCCCCAGCGCGGCGGCCTTCCTCCGGTAGTCCTCGGCCAGCTCTCGGGTCCGTGCCTTGTCGGAGTCGAAGTACACCGCCCTCGACAGTCCGTCCATGGCATCGGCCATGTCCTCGTACCAAGCGGCCAGTGCTTTCGAACGCTCATCCGGCGGCCCGCTCCCCCTGACGCGGACGAGCCTCCGGGTCGCTTTCCTGAGTCCATCGCGATCGAAGGTCGTACCGCCTTCGTCCGAGCCCGCAGGAACCTGGTATTCCGCGCCAGGGGCGAATCGGTGGCACTCGGCCCGGACTCCCGCAGGACCGTCGCACTGATAGGCAAAAGCGAAGTCCTCAAAGACATCAACCGATATATTTCTGTGGTTCACCTTCCGAACGAACCCGCCTAGGCCACTCTCCTTGACCAGGGAAATGAAGTTCTGCGCGACCGGGGTGAATCCTGTCGGCTCACCGTCGCTGTCCAGCTGGAGGTTCGATTTCTCCGCCGCCTCGGACAGAGAGGAAACCAGGCCCCCCAGGAACTCAGCCCCCTCAAGCAGCTCGGAGTTCTCGATCAGGAACACCATGTCCCGGCCACCATGCCAGTCCCCGTGGACCCTTGAGAGCAGTCGGGCAAGGCATCCCAGTTGTTTCCGAAGTAGGACGGGAAGCTCAGCTCACGCGAAAAGGTAAGGAAAAAATCCCTGGAAGACCGGAGTTCACCGGCATCCAGGCGGAAAACCAGGCCGCCCCGATCAGAGAAGGACTTCACTTCGTATTCGAGGAGACTGCTCGTACCCGCCAGGAAGAATACCCATGGCCATTCCCCGACCACCAGGGGAAGACCTGCCTCCTGCCAACCCACCCGCCCTCCTGAGGTCTCGGACCACGGCTTCCCCACCATGCCAGGAGCACGCATGGAGGTATCCGCCGACCGCTCCATGGAATATCGCAGAACCGGGCTTTTCCTTCCTTGTCAAGAAGATGGTTTGTCGTCGCCCTCAGGAAGATACAGCGCGGAGAGCCGCGGCAGGCGGCGGCGCATCTCCTGTGGGTCGTCGAAGTCGAAGGCCTCCCCCATGTCGGCGGCATCACGCTCCGAAGCCGCCCCCGCTTCCCCATAGCGTTCCCACGCCTCATGGAAGTCGTCGTCATTCCCAGTGATACGTCCGTAGGCACAGGCGGCGGCGTAGTTGACCGTTTCGCAGAAGAGCGCTTGGTCTTGGGCGCCGGCGGCAGCGGTGACGGCCTGGGGGTGCTCGGCCAGACTGTCCGGTGCGGCGGCCGCTCGCTTGTACCACTCGCGGCCCTGGACGATCAGACCTGCGCGGAAGTCCATGAAACCGTCGTCCGAGCAGCCGCCCCCGATGAGATAGGCGGCGGCCCACACGTCCCAGCGTTCGATGGCGCCGTGGAGTTCGCCAAAGCGCTCCTCGTACTCCAGGATGTCCTGCTTGGAGCGACGCACCAGCAGATCGACCAGGGCCACGTCGAAGGGCCGCTCCTCCGTAGCGTCCACGCGCGCCGCCTCGATGAAACTCCAGAATTCGTCCGTTCCCATGGGACGGCACTCTGCCAGCGGGCTCCGACACCAGGGGCAACGGGGCACGGCCGCCGCTCCTGCCCCGTCTCCCCCGCGCCCCGAGGCACGTGGCGCGGATCAGCGGCTCCCGGCATGGCGTGGCGGACACCGTTGTCGAGGGGGCGCCGGGAATCCGCGCGGACCCCGGTCCGAGCCCTCCGGCGGCACCTCTCACATGACGACGGGGCCGTAGGAGTTCAGGGCCTCCACGATCTGGCGCTCCTCGTAGTCCAGGTGCGCCTCCACCTCGGCGGCGAAGCGCTCGACGTCGTCGCGGACACGGACGGGGTCGCCGCTCTCCACGAGTTCCTGGATCCGGTCCAGCGATCTGCTGATGACCGAGTGCTCCCTGGTCAGGCGCTCAAGGACGGGCGCGAGCCCGGGATGGCTCTCGGCCAGTCCGGGCAGCAGGCGCTCGTCCTCCGCGGTGTGGTGGCCGTGCAGGAACCCGCAGAAGGACAGGCACTTCTTGCGGAGCTGCTGTTCGAAGGACACTCCGTCGCCGGAGGCGCCCTTCCCCGCCGCGAGGTCCCGGCGCAGCGAGGCCAGCTCTGCCCGCAGCATGTCGTGGACCTTGACGAGCTGGTCTCCCAGCGCCTCGACGCGCTGGCCCTGCGGGACGGGGGCGGTGCTCTCGTCGTTCATGTGCTCTCTCTCGGAGGAGGGGGTGACCGGACATCCGGATAATCTGCCAGTGACTGGCATAATGCCTTCATGGGCACTATGCCATCACTGGCGTCAGCGGGCAACGGTTTTTCCGGTCCCGGAGCGCACCGCCGTTATGCTGGCCCGATGACCGTCGAGCCCCTGAGGAACGAGGAGTCCGCCCTCCCCCTGCGCGAGCGCAAGAAGCTGCGTACACGACGCGTGCTCGCCGACACCGCCCTGCGGATGTTCCTGGAACGTGGATTCGACGAGACCACGCTGGACGACCTGGTGAACACGGTCGAGGTGTCGGTGCGCACCTTCTTCCGCTACTACTCCTCCAAGGAGGAGGTCGCCATGGCCGCCGAGGGCGAACTGTGGGAGGCCTACGCCGCCGAGGTGGCCCGGCTGCGGATCAGCGGGCCGGTGTTGCCACGACTGCGCGACTGCTACGCGAACGCGGTCCGGGGCCTGTCCGAGGACTGGGCCGAGCGCTACCTGGCCACCCGGAAGCTGGCGGCCCGCACCCCGGCCCTGCGCGTGCACCACGCGGGCACCACACAGGACCTCCATGCGCGGCTGGTCGAGACGCTGGAGGACGAACTCGGCGTCGACAGCCGCGAGGACGTGCGGCTGCGGCTCATCGGCGAGATGGCCCTGGCCTCGGTGCGTTACGGCACCAAGAACTGGATGCGCACCCGCGGGCACCGGGGAGACGCCGACGACACCGAGACACTGATCACCGAGGTCGGTCGGGCCTTCGACGCCCTCCCCGGCGCACTGGCCCTGTCTCCGGACACGCTCGCGCAGTCCGGCTGACGGGTGGGCCAGAGGCGTTACCGGTGTGGCGCCGGGACTCGCAGACGGCATCCGGGTGCGCGAAGGCCGCCTCCCACACCCGGATGGAGTACACGCCGCGTCTCCCGGCGGGCGCCGAGGGTTCCGTCCGCATACCCTGAGGATGTCCGAGGCAGCCGAGGACCTGTCCCCCAGGCGCCGTTCCGCCACGGCCGGAGGAGGTAGGCGATGACACGTCGTTTCGACGTCGGTGATCACGTGAGCTGGAACTCCGAGGCCGGACGGGTGTCCGGCACGATCTCCAGGGTCCACACCCGCGACTTCACGTTCAGGGGCCGTACGCGTCGCGCCTCTGAGGACGAACCGCAGTACGAGATCAAGAGCGACAGGACCGACCACGTGGCGGTACACAAGGACGGATCCCTGACCCGGGCGTCCGGCGACGGCTAGCCGCGATGGCGCTGCCGTTCTTCACCATCGGTCACTCCGATCGCACGTTCGGGGAGTTCGCCGCCTTGCTGCACGAGGCCGCCGTGGAGGTGGTGGTCGATGTGCGAAAGCTCCCTGGTTCCCGCCGCAACCCGCAGTTCAACGAGGACGTCCTCTCCCAGGCCCTACGGAACGTCGGCGTACGGTACTCACGTATCGCCGAACTCGGAGGGCGACGCCCGGTCGCCGGGAACACCTCTCCCGAGGTCAACGGGTTCTGGCGCAACCGCAGTTTTCACAACTACGCCGACTACGGGCTCTCAGCCGAGTTCGGATCGGGGCTCGCCCGGTTACGTGAGGCGGGCGGAGACCACCGCGCCGCCGTGATGTGCTCGGAGGCGGTGTGGTGGCGATGTCATCGGCGCCTCATCGCCGACCACCTGCTCGCCCACGGCGATGAGGTGTTCCACATCATGGCTGCTCACCGCGTCGACGCCGCCCAACTCACATCGGGGGCCGTGGTGCACAACGATCACACCGTCACCTATCCGGCGCAACCGCCGAACACGAACAGCCACGGAGCCGCTCGGACGGAGGAATCTCGCCGAGGGTGACCAGAATCCGCATCCCCGACGGGTCGGGCCCATCTGTCGGAGCAGGCGCGCGAAGGCCGCGCCCGCCCGTGTGGCCAGGCACACCCGCGCACGCCCCGGGCCGTCGAGTCCTGCAGGATATGCATGACGTGACCAGCGGTGGAGCGCCTCCACCTGCGCGGAGGACGCACCCCGGGTGCTTTTCCCGAACCGTCTTCTGGTTATCGTGCCCCTGACCCGCCCGACCGTGGGCCCCGGCAACGGCGCCGGACTTCCCCGGCATGACGCGTGACCGACCAGGAGGAGACCTCCGTGTTCCAGAAAGTGCTCGTGGCCAACCGGGGCGAGATCGCCATCCGCGCGCTACGCGCCGGGTACGAGCTGGGCGCCCGCACCGTCGCCGTCTTCCCCCATGAGGACCGCAACTCACTGCACCGCCTCAAGGCCGACGAGGCCTACCAGATCGGCGAACCCGGCCACCCGGTACGCGCCTACCTGTCCGTGGACGAGATCGTCCGCGCCGCCCGAGAGGCCGGGGCCGACGCCGTCTACCCCGGCTACGGCTTCCTGTCGGAGAACCCCGAACTGGCCCGCGCCTGCGAGCGCGCCGGGATCACCTTCGTGGGCCCGCCCGCCGAGGTGCTGGAGCTGACCGGCAACAAGGCCAGCGCCGTGGCCGCCGCCCGGGAGGCGGGCGTGCCCGTCCTGGAGTCCAGCGAGCCCTCCGACGACGTGGAGGCCCTGGTGGCCGCCGCGGAGGGGATCGGCTTCCCGCTGTTCGTCAAGGCCGTCGCCGGCGGCGGCGGCCGGGGCATGCGCCGCGTCCAGGACCCGGAGCAGCTGCGCGAGTCGGTCGAGGCCGCCATGCGCGAGGCCGCCTCCGCCTTCGGCGACGCCACCGTGTTCCTGGAGCGGGCCGTGGTCGACCCCCGCCACATCGAGGTGCAGATCCTCGCCGACGGCGAGGGCGGCGTCGTCCACCTCTACGAGCGCGACTGCTCGGTGCAGCGGCGCCACCAGAAGGTGATCGAGCTCGCCCCCGCGCCCAACCTCGACCCGGACCTGCGCGAGCGCATCTGCGACGACGCGGTGCGCTTCGCCCGGAGGATCGGCTACCGCAACGCGGGCACGGTCGAGTTCCTGGTCGGCGCGGACGGCAGCCACGTCTTCATCGAGATGAACCCGCGCATCCAGGTCGAGCACACGGTGACCGAGGAGATCACCGACGTGGACCTGGTGCAGTCGCAGCTGCGCATCGCCTCCGGCGAGACCCTGGCCGACCTCGGGATCTCCCAGGAGGGCGTGTACGTGCGCGGTGCGGCGCTGCAGTGCCGCATCACCACCGAGGACCCCGCCAACGGCTTCCGTCCCGACACCGGCATCATCAGCGCCTACCGCTCCCCCGGCGGCTCGGGCATCCGCCTGGACGGCGGCACCTCCGCGGCGGGCACCGAGATCAGCCCGCACTTCGACTCCCTGCTGGTGAAGCTGACCTGCCGGGGCCGCGACCTGGCCACGGCGGTCAGCCGGGCGCGCCGGGCCGTGGCCGAGTTCCGCATCCGCAGCGTCGCCACCAACATCCCCTTCCTCCAGGCGGTGCTGGAGGACCCCGACTTCCAGGCGGGCCGGGTGACCACCTCCTTCATCGAGGAGCGCCCGCAGCTGCTGACCGCGCGCCCCTCCGCCGACCGCGGCACCCGCCTGCTGACCTACCTGGCGGACGTGACGGTGAACAAGCCGCACGGTGAGCGCCCGCAGCTGGTGGACCCGTCCACGAAGCTGCCGCCGCTGCCCGAGTCCGGGTCGCCGCCCCCGGGGTCGCGCCAGCGCCTGGCCGAGCTGGGGCCGGAGGGGTTCGCACGGTGGCTGCGCGAGTCCCCGAACCTGGGGGTCACCGACACCACCTTCCGCGACGCCCACCAGTCGCTCCTGGCCACGCGGGTGCGCACCCGCGACCTGCTGGCCGCGGCGCCCGTGGTGGCGCACACCCTGCCCGAGCTGCTGTCCCTGGAGTGCTGGGGCGGCGCCACCTACGATGTGGCGCTGCGCTTCCTGGCCGAGGACCCCTGGGAGCGGCTGGCGGCACTGCGCGAGGCCGTGCCCAACATCTGCCTGCAGATGCTGCTGCGCGGGCGCAACACGGTGGGCTACACCCCCTACCCCGCCGAGGTGACCAGCGCGTTCGTGCAGGAGGCCGCGACCACGGGCGTGGACGTCTTCCGGATCTTCGACGCGCTCAACGACGTCGAGCAGATGCGCCCGGCGATCGAGGCCGTGCGCGAGACGGGGACCTCGGTGGCCGAGGTGGCCCTGTGCTACACCTCGGACCTGTCCGACCCGGGCGAGAAGCTCTACACCCTCGACTACTACCTGAGGCTGGCCGAGAAGATCGTGGACGCGGGCGCGCACGTGCTCGCGATCAAGGACATGGCCGGGCTGCTGCGCGCACCGGCCGCCGCGCGGCTGGTCACGGCGCTGCGCAGCGAGTTCGACCTGCCGGTGCACGTCCACACCCACGACACCCCGGGCGGACAGCTGGCCACCTATCTGGCGGCGGCGAACGCCGGGGCGGACGCGGTGGACGGCGCGGCGGCGTCGATGGCGGGCACCACCTCGCAGCCGTCGCTGTCGGCGGTCGTGGCCGCCTTCGACCACTCCGACCGTCCCACCGGGCTGAGCCTGGACGCGGTCAACGAGCTGGAGCCGTACTGGGAGTCGGTGCGCAGGGTCTACGCGCCCTTCGAAGCCGGGCTGTCCTCCCCCACGGGGCGGGTGTACCACCACGAGATCCCGGGCGGTCAGCTCTCCAACCTGCGCACACAGGCGATCGCGCTGGGCCTGGGCGAGCACTTCGAGGAGGTGGAGGCGATGTACGCCGCCGCCGACCGGATGCTCGGCCGCCTGGTGAAGGTCACCCCCTCCTCCAAGGTGGTGGGCGACCTGGCCCTGCACCTGGTGGGCGCGGGGGTGTCCCCGGCCGACTTCGAGGCCGACCCGGGGCGCTTCGACGTCCCCGACTCGGTGGTGGGCTTCCTGCGCGGTGAGCTGGGCGTCCCCCCGGGCGGGTGGCCCGAGCCCTTCCGCACCCGTGCGCTGGAGGGGCGGCCCCCGGCCAGGGACACGGAGGAGCTGAGCGAGGAGGACCGCACCGGGCTGGCCGAGGACCGGCGGGCCACCCTCAACCGGCTGCTCTTCCCCGGCCCGACACGGGAGTTCGAGGAGCATCGGGCCGCCTACGGCGACACCAGCGTGCTGTCCAGCACGGACTTCTTCTACGGTCTGCGCGAGGGCGAGGAGTACGCGGTGGACCTGTCCCCGGGCGTGCGGCTGCTCATCCAGCTGGAGGCGGTGAGCGAGGCCGACGACCGCGGGATCCGCACGGTCATGGCCACGCTCAACGACCAACTGCGCCCGCTGCAGATCCGCGACCGCGCGCTGGCCTCGCACGTGCGCACCGCGGAGAAGGCGGACAAGAACGACCCCGGCCAGGTCGCCGCGCCCTTCGCGGGCGCCGTCACCCTGACGGTCGCCGAGGGCGAGGAGGTGGAGGCCGGTGCGACGGTCGCCACCATCGAGGCGATGAAGATGGAGGCCTCGATCACCGCGCCCGTGGCGGGGCGGGTCACGCGGGTGGTGATCGACCCGGTGCAGAAGGTCGAGGGCGGCGACCTGCTCGTCTGCCTCGGCTGAGCCGACGGCCCGACGCCCGGCTGCCTGACGGACCGGCGGACGCCCCTGGTGCCCGGGGGCGTCCGCCGCGGGTCCCGTCCGCGCGGTGACCGGCACCATGTCCGGGCGGCCCCTCCCGCCACCGCGGACCGCTCCGGACGGCGGCCGGATCCGGTCAGGAAAGAACGGGAACCGTGCGTGTTCCGGCGGAGTCCGAACGTGTCGGCACAGCAACGACACGACGACGAGGCTCTCCCATGGCTCCCCTGTACCGCTACGGCGCCCTGCCCCTCCTCGCGGCCCTGGTCCTGACCACCGGCTGCGGTCCCCGGCTCGACCTCCGGAGCAGCTCGCACCTGGAGGCCCTGCTGCCGTCCTCGAACGCCTACCCCGACGGGCTCACCGTCGAGGACCTGGACGTCGAGGAGATCGAGGGGGTCGACCTCGGCGGGGCGTCGGGCGTGGGCGACTTCGAGCACGTGGAGCCGGCCGGGTGCGGCGCCGTCCTCAACGGGGGCACCGGACCGCTGCCGGAGGGGGCCGTGGAGGGCGCCGCCCAGACCGCGACTCCGTCCGGCTCCTCGACGGGGTCGGCCGTCTACGGCTACGTCCTGGTCCGAGGGGACTTCGGTGACGCCCCGGTCGGGGGCACCGGGTTCGGAGACCTGGTGGACACCTGCTCCAGGATGAGCGTCTCCATGGACGGCACCCACCTTGAGGGCGAACTCACCTCCGAGGACTCGCCCGCCCTGCCCGAGGCCGGGGGCATGTTCGCCATGACCCTGTCCGACAGTGGTGGCCCAGGGATATCGGCGAGGACCGCGTGGGGCCAGGTCGGGGACGTGTACTTCGTCCTGGTGGCGATGAGAACGAGCGAGCCCTCGGATGTGTCGCCCTGGGAACTGGCCGATGCGTGCGAGGAGCACACCGACTTCGACTGCTATGACTCCTACCGGGCCGAGGCCGCCGCCGAGGCGGATGAGCAGATGGCGGAGGACTTCGAGGCCGTCCTGGAGCGCGCCGTGGAGAAGCTGGAGCGCGACGCCTGACTCCGACGGGGTGGCGGCGCCCGCACCGGGGCGCCGCGTACCCTCGAAGGCGTGAGGAACACGCTCGACGCCGACGACTCCCGGGTCCTGGCGTCCCGGATGCGCGAGGCCCTCGGCGAGGGGCCGGTGGTCGCGCTGACCGGGGCGGGCCTGTCCACCGACTCGGGTATCCCCGACTACCGCGGCCCGGACTCGCCGCCGCGCACACCGATGACCTACCAGCAGTTCGTCGGCGACGCCGCCTTCCGCCGCCACTACTGGGCACGCAACCACGTGGGCTGGCGCCACGTGCACCGGACCCTGCCCAACGACGGCCACCGCGCGCTGGCCGCGCTGGAGTCCTCCGGCGCCCTGGCGGGGGTCATCACCCAGAACGTGGACACCCTGCACGAGAAGGCGGGCAGCCGGCGGGTGATCGACCTGCACGGCCGCTACGACCGCGTCATCTGCCTGTCCTGCTCGGAGGTGACCGCCCGCGACGCGCTGGCCGAGCGGCTCGACGCGCTCAACCCCGGCTTCGCCGACGGGGTCCCCGACGTGGAGGTCGCCCCCGACGCCGACGCGGTCCTGGCCGCCACCGAGGGGTTCCGGGTGGCCGACTGCGCCTCGTGCGGCGGCATGCTCAAGCCGGACATCGTCTACTTCGGCGAGAACGTGCCCAAGGCGCGCGTGATGGAGGGCTACGACCTGGTGGACGGGGCGTCGGCCCTGCTCGTGGCGGGCTCCTCGCTGACCGTCTTCTCAGGGAGGCGCTACGTCAAGCGCGCGGTCGAGCGGGGCAGGCCGGTGGTGGTCCTCAACCGGGGCGCCACCCGGGCCGACGACGTGGCCGCGCTCACCGTCGACGCGGGCTGCTCCGAGGTGCTGACGGCCCTGGCGGAGGCCTACTCCGCGGGCCCCGGCCCGGAGCCCGCTCCGTCCCCGGCGGCCCGGGTCACCGGGTAGCGGCCGCTCAGCGCCGCGTCGCGAGGTGGGCGAGGAAGTCGATCAGGGCGGCGTTGACCTCCCGGGGGCGCTCCTGCTGGGTCCAGTGGCCGCAGCCGGGCAGGATGACGCTGTCGTGCAGCTTCGGCGCGATCACCGGCAGGGCCTCACGCAGTTCGGGGATCCCGCGCATGATGGTGACCATGTCCATGTCCCCGGCCATGTACAGGGCGGGGACGTCGATGCCGCGGCCCTGGAAGGGCGACATGAGCCCCTGGTTGCGCTCGATGTTGCGGTACCAGTTTAGCGGTCCGGTGTAGGCCCGGGCGCCGTGCAGGGCGTGGTCGCGGGCGAAGGCCGCCACGTCCTCCTCGGTGAGCCAGGAGGGCAGGCTCTCCGGCTCGGGCAGGGGGTCCAGCAGGGAGGAGCCCTCGGGGACGATCCACAGCTGCGGCTCGTCCGCGTACGGGTTGTCCCCCGAGGCGCCGACCAGGATCCGGCGCAGGAACGAGGCGGGGTCGGCGGCCAGTTCGGCGTCGGCGACGCCGGGCTCCTGGAAGTAGACCTGGTAGAAGCCCTCGCCGTAGACCCTGCGGGTGACCGAGGGCGCGGGCATCATCGCGGGCGGGAAGGGCGGGACGCTCAGGCCCGCCACGCCGCGGACCAGGTCGGGGCGCATCATGGCGGTGCTCCAGGCCACGGGCGCGCCCCAGTCGTGGCCGACCAGGACCGCGCTCTCCTCGCCCAGGGCCCCGATGAGGCCGACGACGTCGCCGACCAGGTGCGGCAGCGTGTAGGCGTCCACCTCCTCGGGCTGGTCGCTGCGGGCGTAGCCGCGCTGGTCGGGGGCGACCACGCGGTACCCCGCCTCGGCCAGCGGAGCGAACTGGTGGCGCCAGGAGTACCAGCTCTCGGGGAAGCCGTGCAGGAGCAGCACGAGCGGTCCGCTGCCCTGCTCCGCGACGTGCAGGCGGATTCCGTTGACCTCGACGTCCCTGTGCTCCACGTTCATCGCGCGCTCGCTCCTCTGTACTGAGGGGGTGGTCGCGATCACGCTATCCCAGTGGTGGCCGGGCTTTCGGAACACCCCCGCGGTGCGGCGGCGGCACGGCCGCGAAAGCGGCGGGGGCCTCCTGCGGACCGGGGGGAGCCCGGGAGGGCACGGGCCCGGGATGCCGCCGTGTGCCCGCCGCTGCCCTCCCGTGCGCGCCTCCAGGCCCGGATCCTGGTCCGGAGTCCGGTCCGGATCCCGGCCGGACGCTTGATCTGGAGCGCGCTCCAGCTCCTAGGGTTCCGGACATGGGCACACCACAGCAGAGAATCGGTTCGGGGTTCGGCGGGCGCAGCACCGCGCGCGAGGTCCTGGAGGGCCTCGACCTGTCCGGGCGCCTGGCGGTCGTCACCGGCGGGTACTCGGGGATCGGACTGGAGACCACCCGGGCCCTCGCGGGGGCGGGCGCCCGGGTCGTCGTCCCCGCGCGGCGCCCCGAGGCGGCCGCCGAGGCCCTGGAGGGCATCGAGGGGGTGGAGGTCGACGGGCTGGACCTGTCCGACCAGGACGACGTGCGCGGGTTCGCCGCCCGCTTCCTGAAGACGGGGCGCGCGATCGACGTCCTCGTCAACGGCGCCGGGGTGATGGCCTGTCCGCGGGCCACGGCCGGGCCCGGCTGGGAGTACCAGTTCGCCACCAACCACCTGGGGCACTTCACCCTGGTCAACCGGTTGTGGCCCGCCCTGGCCGACGGCGGGGCGCGGGTGGTGTCGGTTTCCTCCGCCGGGCACCAGGCCTCGCCGATCCGGTGGGAGGACCCGTGGTTCGACCGGGGCTACGACCGGTGGTTGGCCTACGGGCAGTCCAAGACCGCCAACGCGCTGCTGGCGGTGCACCTGGACCGGCTCGGCGCGCCCTTCGGCGTGCGGGCGTTCTCCCTGCATCCGGGGGCGATCCTCACCCCGTTGCAGCGGCACATGACGCAGGAGGAGATGGTCGACCGTGGGTGGATCGACGAGAACGGCGCGTTGGCCGACCCGGCGTTCAAGACGCCGGAGCAGGGCGCGGCCACCCAGGTGTGGGCGGCCACGTCCCCGAGGCTGGACGGACTGGGCGGCGTGTACTGCGAGGACTGCGACGTCGCCGTGCCCGCCGGGACCGACCCCGACCGGGCCGGCGTGCGCGACCACGCGGTCGACCCCGTCCAGGCCGAGCGCCTGTGGGCGTTCTCCGCCGAGCTGACCGGGGAGGACGCCTTCGCTTGAGCGGCGGCGCGGCGCCCGCCGGGGGCCGAGGGCGGGGGCCGGGCTCCGAGGGCCGGGGCCGGGCGCCGTCGTCCCCGGGCGGGCCGGAGCGCTCAGTCCTGTCGGACGGCGGCGCGGCGGTCCAGGGCGGCCAGGACCCGCTCGCCCCAGCGCACGTTCTCGCGTTCGAGCGCCAGGCCGCCCATGAGGGTGAGATAGGGACCGATCCGCTCGGCACGGGCCAGGTGCTCCTCCTCGGTGCGGCCGTCGAGCAGGCGCTCCCGCAGGCGCTCGTAGCGGGCCAGCTTGCCGCGTGCCCACTCGATCCTCTCGGCGACGGAGGCCCGCACCGCCTCAGCATCCCCGGCGTCGGCGGCCTGCAACTGCACGAGGAGTTCGTCGCGTATGGCGGCCGGCCGGGGCGGCGTGGCGGTGAAGTCGCGCAGGGCGCGGCGTCCCTTCCCGGTGAGCGAGAAGACCCGCTTGTTGGGGCGCCGCTCCTGTTCGACGACGGTGGCCTCGACCAGCCCGTCGGTCTCCATGCGGTCGAGTTCGCGGTAGAGCTGCTGGGGAGTGGCCGCCCAGAAGTTGGCCACGGAGGCGTCGAAGTTCTTCGCCAGGTCGTACCCGGAGGCCGGACCGTCCAGCAGGGCGGCCATCACGGCGTTGCGCAGTGCCATGGCGGCAGCATAACCACCGGTAGGCAACGACGCACCTAGACAACTCGTTGCTGCCCCGGACACTCGTGACCGACCATCGCCGCTCTCCAGCCCACCTCATCAACAAATTCACCATGGGGAGCGCCGTGGCCCACCCCTTCCGCGCGGCCGTCGAGACCGGCGACGACGACCTCATCGACGGCCTCGTCGTCATGGTCCGCCCCTGTCCGCCGCGAACGCCCCGGCCGAGGCCATGGGAGCCCGGTCCGGCCGGATCGCCCGGGAGGGGGCCGGACGGACCGCCGGAGCCCGATCTGCCACCTGACATATCTCCCATAAAGGGAATTCCGGCCATAAACAACTTGCGTCACTAAGAGCGTCCGCCAGTAGGTGCCGGCTTTGGATGGACCGGAGACGCTGCTGATGTGGAACGAGGGGCCTGGCCTGCGTTGATCTTGTACTTATAGCGAGTTTGGGCGCCCAATCTCGCTATAAGTACAAGATCGCGGCGAACAGGGACGCTGACACCGCACGGAGGGTCCTGACCCCGCGTCGAATCACCTACTGGCGGAGGCTCTCAGGGTCGGGAAACACCCTCTCCCCTGGACCCGGCCGGAGGCCGAACCTACTGTGGGAAAGCGCCTCCCCCCACCGGCGAAGGAGACGGACGTGACCGTGGCTCCCGAGATCCCGGACATCCTTTCCCAGGAATTCCTCTCAAACCCTTACCCCGCCTACCGCCTCATGCGCGAACACGCTCCCCTCTTCTGGCACGAGGCCACACGGAGCTACGTCGTCTCCCGGTACGAGGACGTCAGACGCGCCTTCAAGGACCCGGTGTTCACCACCCAGAACTACGACTGGCAGCTGGAGCCGGTCCACGGGCGCACCATCCTGCAGATGGACGGGCGCGAGCACGCGGTGCGCCGGGCCCTGGTGGCACCGGCCTTCCGCGGCGCGCAACTGCGGGAGCGGTTCCTGCCCGTCATCGAGCGCAACAGCCGGGAGCTGGTCGACGCCTTCCGCCACACGGGCGAGGTGGACCTGGTCTCGCAGTTCGCCACGCGGTTCCCGATCAACGTCATCGTGGACATGCTCGGCCTGGACAGGTCCGACCACGACCGGTTCCACCGGTGGTACACGTCGATCATCGCCTTCCTGGGCAACCTCTCCCAGGACCCGCAGGTCGCGGAGGCGGGGCTGCGCACACGCGAGGAGTTCGCCGCCCACATGCTGCCGCTGATCCGCGAGCGCAGGGAGAACCCCGGCGAGGACCTGCTGTCCACCCTGTGCACCGCCGAGGTCGAGGGCACCCGGATGAGCGACGAGGACGTGAAGGCCTTCTGCAGCCTGCTGCTGGCCGCGGGCGGGGAGACCACCGACAAGGCCGTGGCGGGCATGTTCGCGAACCTGCTCACCAATCCCGAGCAGCTGGCCCGGGTCCGGGAGGACCGGAGCCTGGTCCCGCGCGCGTTCGCCGAGACCCTGCGCTACACCCCGCCCGTGCAGATGATCATGCGCCAGCCCCGGCAGGACGTGGAGCTGGACGGCGGGACCGTGCCCGCCGGCGCGACCCTCATCTGCCTGATCGGCTCCGCCAACCGCGACGGCGACCGCTTCACCGATCCCGACACCTTCGACGTCCTGCGCCCCGAGCTGCGGGAGGCCACCTCGTTCACCGCCGCGGCCGAGCACCTGGCCTTCGCCCTGGGGCGGCACTTCTGCGTGGGCGCCCTCCTGGCCGAGGCCGAGGTCCGGGTGGCGACCGACCACCTGCTGGACGCCATGCCGGACGTGCGCCTGGCCGAGGGCGCGGTCCTGGAGGAGACCGGCGCCTTCACCCGGGGACTGCGGGAGTTGCCGCTGCGCTTCACCCCGGCCGCGGGCTGACAGACCGCCGGACCCGGCTCGGCCGGGCCGCCGGGCCGCCGGGTCCGCGGTGCGCGGCGGGGGGACACCTCCTCCCGTCGCGCCACCCCGTGCGCTACCTTCCCGGCGTGAACCGCACCGGCAGTTCGAACAACCCGCGCATCCACACCGACGGCCGCCACTCCAGCCGGTCCGGCGGAACCGCCATCCGCACGTCCGGCAGCCGGTCCAGCAGGCTCTCCACGGCCGTGCGGGCGATCGTCGTCGCCATCTCCGGCGCGGGGAAGGGGCATCCGTGCTCGCCGTGCCCGAAGGACATCTGCGCCCGGTTGCTGCCGTAGACGTCGGGGACCCCGGCGTGCAGGCGGGGGTCGGAGTTGGCCGCCGACAGTCCCAGGACGAGCAGGTCCCCGCGGTGGATACGGCGCCCGCCCAGCTCACAGGTCTGCGCCGCCCACCTGCCGATGAAGTTCTGGGTGGGGGTGTTCTTCCACAGCACCTCGTTGAGGGCCTCGCCGGAACTGCCGCGTCCCCCCTGCAGGGTGAGCGAGAACTGGTCGTCGACCAGCATCAGTCGCAGGGTGTTGCCGATCCAGTTGCCGGTGGGCGCCTGGGCCGCGGCGAGGATGACGAGGAGGTCGATGACCACCTCGGCGTCGGCCAGGCCCGCCGGGTGCAGCAGGAGCCGGGAGGGCACGTCGTCGCGGGGCGCGCGGCGGCGCTGGGCGACCAGGTCCCCCAGCCGGGTGTGGAGGCGCTGGTGGGCCCCGCCCGCGTCGGCGGTGACGTCGAGCGACAGCAGGATGTCGCGCACCATGGCCGGGACCTCCTCCTCCGGGATGCCGTACAGGCGGGCGACCACACCGGCGGGGATGTGGTGCGCGTACTGGCCGATCAGGTCGGCCCCGCCCTCGGCGGAGAAGGTGTCGATGAGCCCGTCGGCGACCTGCTGGCACAGGGCCCTGAGGTCGGTGCGGTCGATGGCGTCCAGGGCGTCGCCGATCGCCCCGGCGCGGCGCTGGTGCTCGACCCCCTCGGTGAACATGACCGAGGGCGTCCACATCACGTAGGGCAGGAGCGGCCAGTCCTCGGGGACGGCGTCCCACTGGTTCCAGCGGCGGCAGTCCCGGGCGAACCACTCGGGCCTGCTGGTGACGTGGTGCAGTTCCCGGTAGCCCAGCACGAACCAGGCGGGGACGTCCCCGTCCAGCAGGATGGGCGCGACCGGGCCGAAGCACCTGCGCAGCTCCTCGTAGAGCCCGGCGGGATCGCGGGCGATCTCGGGGCCGTAGAAGCGGACGGCCTCGGCGTGGTCGGGAAGCGGTGGACCGCTGCTGGGCGGAGCGGCGGTCTCCGTCAGGCCCGGGGTGTCGTTCACGGCGTGTCCTCGGGAGTGGATGCGGACGTGGGCGCGGACCCGTGCACGGGTCCGGACACGTGCTGGACGAGGGTGACCAGGACGTCGCGGCTGGACTCGCGGCTGCGGGCGTCGCAGTCCACCAGGGGGACCCGGTCGGAGACGTCGAGGGCCCGGCGCACCTCGGCGAGGCCGGGTCCGGGACCGAAGCGGTTCACCGCGACGACGAAGGGAGTGCGGTGGTGTTCGAGCCGGTCGATGGCGTACCAGGAGTCGCGGACGCGGTCGGTGTCGACGAGGACGACCGCGCCGAGGCTGCCCGTGAACAGTTGGTTCCACAGGAACCAGAACCGCTTCTGGCCCGGGGCGCCGAAGAGGTAGAGCACGCGCCGCTCGTCGATGGTGATGCGCCCGAAGTCGAAGGCCGCGGTGGTGGTGCGCTTGTCTCGGACCGCGCTGATGTCGTCGACGCCCGCGCCGGCCTGGGTCATGACCTCCTCGGTGCTCAGCGGGCGCATCTCGCTGACGGAGCCGACCAGGGTGGTCTTTCCGACGCCGAAGCCGCCGACGACGACGATCTTGAGGGCGTTGTCGGCCGTCGTGGCGAGCGGGGCCCGGACCGGCACGGCCCGCCGTTCAGAGGCGTTGGAGGGCAAGGAGCACCTGCTTCAGGGTCTCGGGGTCGTGTCCCTCGGCACGCTGGACCGAGGAGGCGGGGTGGCGGGCCGCCACCCGGCCCGCGTCCAGCAGGTCGAGCAGGAGGATCCGCACGACGCTGACGGGCAGTCCGAGTTCCGCGGAGACCTCCACCACGGCGGTCGGGAACACGCACGTCCGCAGGATCGCGGCGTGCTCGGACTGCATTCCGGGCACGGGCTCGCACTCGGAGACGATGAGGGTGACCGAGTCGAGCGCACGGGCGTCGGCGCCGCCGCGCCCTCCGGTCACGGTGTAGAGGCGGTCCGGGGACTCCCGCTGGAGAGGTCCGTGGTTCATCGCGTCCGTTCGGCGCCCGCTTCGGCCCGCTCGGCCCACTCGCCCCGACCGCTTCCGCCGGTCCGGCCGGTCGGACCGGCCGGGTCGATCCGGCGCGGCGCCGCCGTCAGGAAGCCGCCGATCTGCTCGACGAGTTCGTTCATGTTGTGGCCCACGACTCCGACGTCGGCGTCGTGGTCGGTGACGACCGCCAGGTGGGCGCCCTCTCCCGCCCCGATGATGAGCAGGACCCCGCCGCCGAACTCGGCCATGGCCTGGCCCGCCCCGCCGCCGTCCCCGAACTCGGCGGAGGCGCTCAGGGACAGGCTCTGGATGCCCGCGCAGATCGCGGCGAGCTGGTCGGCGCGGTCCACGTGCAGTTCGCTGGTGTGGCACATCTTGAGTCCGTCCCTGGACAGGACGAGGACGTGGCGGATGCCCGGTGTCCTGTGGCGCAGGTTCTCCAGAAGCCAGTCGAGACTGGTGTCCATGGTCTCCATCGGGCCTTCGCTCTTCCCTTCGGCGTGTTGGGCTCTTCGTCGTGTCGGGCGGCCGGCGGGTCCGGTGCGGCCGGGGCGGTGGGACGGGTGTCACCGCGCCCCGGACGGGGCGCCACCGGTGCCGCCCGCGTCGCGAAAGGCCGCGAACCTGGTGCCGGGGTCGCCGGTTCCGGGCCTGTGCGCGGGCTGCTGGGAGAGCTGGCGCGGTTCCTCCCGCAGCGCCGCCGCGAGGGTCTGTCCGCGCCGCCGCCGGGGCAGCCCGGAGGCGAGGCGCGCGGGAGCGGCCGGGTCGGCGTCCACCGCCGGGCCGTGGACGGCGTCCTCGGCGTCGCGGGGGCGCTGCCCGGTGTGGCGGGGGTGCCGCCCGGAGTGGCGGGCGGCGCCGGGCCCGGCGGGCGCGGGCCGGGAGTCGGTGACCAGGTGGGGCGGGACGAGGACGACGACGCCGACACCGCCGTGCGCCGAGGGCCGGAAGCTGACGCTGAGCCCGTACTTGTCGGCGAGGCGGCCCACGATCGCCAGGCCCATGCGGGTCCCGCGCAGGGTGGACAGGTCGCGCGGGTGGGTGACCAGGCTCTCGGCCAGCCTGCGCTCGCGCACGCGCATGCCCAGGCCGCCGTCCTCCACGGTGATGGTCAGGCCGGTGTCCTCCTCCTGGACGTAGACGTGGACCTCGGTGCCGTGGGCGGAGAAGTTGGCGGCGTTGTCCATGAGTTCGGCCAGGGCCTGCATGACGCCCTCGGCGGCGTATCCGGCGATGGCGGCGGTGCTGGTGTTGTGCAGGCGCACGCGGCGGTAGGCGCTGATCCGGCCCATGGCGCCGCGCAGGATGCTCTCCATGACGATGGGGCGGGTCCAGCGGCGGCCCGAGCGGCCCCCGGCCAGGATGACGAAGCCGTCGGCGAGGCGGCCGGTGCGCGACACCCCGTGGTCGATGTCGAGCAGGTCGCCGAAGATGCCGGGGGCGTCGCCGTAGCGGTCCTGGAGTTCGCGGAGCCTGGCCAGCAGGGCGGTCAGGTGGGCCTGGACGCGGGCGCCGGAGGCGGAGGCGGCCTCCATGGCCGCGGCGGAGCGGCGCGCGGACGCCAGCAGTTCCTCCAGGACGTGCCGTCGCAGCCGGGCGAGCGCGTCGTCCACGGGCGGGAGTTCGCCTTGGAGTGCCTCGGCGGCGCCGAGACGGTCCTCGCGGACGCGGGTGACCATGAGCGCCAGCCCGGAGCGGTCCAGGTCGGCGACCTGGTCCTCCAGGTCGGCGCGGCGGGCACGGTCGTGGGCGGCGCGGGCCTCGACGGCGTCGAGTTCGGCGCCGACGGCGTGGGCGAGCCGGTGCAGCCAGGCGTGGGAGGGCTGGGGGTGGCGGGCGAGGACCTCGCGCGCGGGGACGCCCTCGCGGACGCCCTCGGCCAGGGCGGGCAGGATCCGGTCGACCAGGTGGGCCGTCTCGCGTTCGAGCGTCTCGGCGGTGGTGTCGGCCCGGGTGCCGTGGTCGCGGGCCGCGCGGGCGACCGCGGCCTGGTGGGCGGCGACGGCCACGGCCGCGCACAGGGCGATTCCGGCCGTCCCGGCGAAGAGGGCCACGCTCTGGCGCGCGTCGGCGGGTGCGGTGATCACCGCCCACGACCAGGCGGGGGCCGCCAGGGCGGTCACGAGGAGGAGCGCGACCAGGGCCTGTTGTCCGGGGCGGGGGCCGTGCCGTGTGCTGCCGGACGCGTGTACTGACATGGGAGGAGTCCTCGCGGGGCAATCGTGCGAAGGGGGCGGGGCGGCTCCCGACCCCGTCGCCCGGTCTCCGGGCAGGGGAGGTCCACCCGGATATCCCTCGGGGTATTCGAAGGCGGACGGAATTCACCGTAGACCACATGGGAAAGGCACGTGGACTTTCTGGCCAGGAATACCTCCGGCCCCGCCGGGAAAGATGGCGCATCGGCGTTTCTGGATTCTGACATTCCTTGCATCCAACGCTTTTCGCCCATCATTTCCCCTCAGTCGAAGACGCCGAGAACGAGGAGCGCGGTGACGGCCGCCGCGAGGAACACCAGCGTGCCGACCGCGGAGACCCGCCTCGTGGCCGCGCCCTGGTCCGCCGCCCGCGCGGGCAGCCCCGGCAGGCGCAGCACCGCGCCCGCGGCGGCGGCCGCCGCCAGGGCCACGTCCAGGTACCACACCGCCACGGGAAAGACCGCCCACGAGGTCATGAGCAGGGCGATCAGCAGGTAGAAGAACGTGCCGGACAGCCTGGCCAGCACGTCCCAGCGGTCCAGGAGCCGGTACCGCCCCCCGTTCCGCCGGGCCCGCAGGAGGGTGTCCGACGCGCTCAGGGCGCAGACGCCGTTGAGGAACACCCCCACGGCGTAGGGGACCAGGTCCATCAGGAGTCCTCCCCCGTGAGCAGCTCCAGGGCCAGCGGCTCCAGGCCGGTGGTGGTGTTGCCGAAGGCGAGCACGGCCCGGCCGCCCTCCCGGTCCAGGGCGACCATGGCGGCGAACCCACCGGTGCCGCCGTTGTGCCAGGTGACCTCGGTGCCGCCGTGCTCCTGCACGACCCACGCGAAGCCGATCCGGCCGCCCTGCCCGTCGTCCCAACGCGGCTCCAGGGCCGCCATGCCGGGGGCGGCGCCCTCCAGCAGGGCGCGGACGTAGCGCTCCATGTCGGCGGGGGTGGAGCGGACCCCGCCCGCGGGTGCGTAGGCATGGGCCAGCCAGGGCTCGGCCAGGCGTCCGCGGTCGGTGTAGCCCACGGTCGCGTCCTCGGGCAGGTCGTCCCGGGAGTCGGGCAGGGTCGTCTCGTCCATCCCCAGCGGGTCGAGCAGCCGTTCCCGCACCAGGGTGGCGTAGTCGGTCCCGGCGGCGTTGGCCAGGGCGTGGCCCAGGACCGCCGTGCCCATGTTGGAGTAGTGGGACTCGCCGCGGTCGGACAGCTCCGCCGCGGCGACCTGCGCGACCAGGGTGTCGTAGTCGTACGGATACGGGTCGCGGCCCAGGTTGGAGGCCACCAACGAGGTGATGTGGTCGGTCAGGCGGCCGGGCAGCTTGGGCAGGCCGGAGCGGTGGCTGGACAGCTCGGCCAGGGTGGCGTCGGCGGCCGGGGCGCCGTCCAGGCCGACGAGCTCGCCGAGCCGGGTGTCCTCGGTGACCTCGCCCCGCCCGATCGCGTCGGCGAGCAGCGCACCGGTCATGGTCTTGGTCACCGACCCGATCTCGTAACCGGTGTGCTCGTCCGCGCCGAAGTGGGCGTGGCGGCTCCGGTCACCGTCGATCTCGATAACGCTGACCCGGTCGTGGGCGGCCCCGGCCAGCAGTGGCCGTGCCCGGTCGAGGAGCCCCGGGTCCCCGGCCTCCTCGGCGGACAGGGTCGGCGTGTGCGGCCGCACGGCCACCCCGACGGCGACGACCAGGGCGGCCACCGCGCAGGCGGCCGCGACGGCCCGTGTTCTGGATCTCACGGGATTCCCTCTCCCTCCCCTCCTAGGGCGCGCCGCCCGCCGCCGTCAGGATGGCGAGCAGGGGGACGACGCGTTCCGGGGGGACGACGTAGTGTCCGCGCCGGACGGTGGTGAGCCATCCGGCCGCGACGAGCAGGTTGACGTGGTGGTAGATCTGGCCGGTGGTGCCGAAGTCGGAGCGCTCGGCCAGTTCGGCGACGGTGCTGGTGCCGTTCCAGACGGCGTGCAGCAGCTGGAGGCGGACGGGGTTGCCCAGGGCGTCGAGGCCGGCGGCGCACCGGGACCAGTCGGCCCCCTCCAGGCGCTCGACCGGCAGTCCCTGCTGCCACTCCAGCCCGCTCTCCCCCTCCTCTGCGCGGACGATCCCGGCGAAGACCACGCCGCCGCGCCCGGTGGCGTGCTCCCGCAGGGCGTTGAGCGCGAAGAACGCGTCCTCCGACGGCCGCGCCGCGGCTCCGCCGCGCGAGAACCGCTCGTCCGCGTCGGCCTCCAGGGCCGCGACCCGCGCCTCCAGGTCCGCCAGCCGCTCCTCCGTCGTTCTCTCCATCACGCCTCCACGATACATGTATTTACGTAATTACGTACTAGCGTTCCCTGGCGGCCGCGCTCCGGGAGCTTTGCCCGATCCGGAGACGGCGCTGAGGTGCCGCTGACCCGCCGGATCCGATGATGGGGGCAGGGTGCGCGGCCCGCGCACCCGCAGGGGAGACCCGAGCGGCCGTTCCCGCGTCCCGGACAGGGGCGGTCGGAAAGGAGCGGACATGCGAGCGCAGGGAGCCGGCGGCTGGCAGTTCTTCGTCGCGACGCTGCTGATCGTCATCGGTGCCGTCAACATCGTCCAGGGGCTGGTGGCGTTCTTCACCCCCGTCTTCTACGCCGCCACGGGCGCGGACGTGCTCCTCCTGGAGTACACCTCCTGGGGAGTCCTGCTCGGCCTGTGGGGCGTGGTCCTGGTGGTCGCCGGCCTGGCCGTGCTGTCCCACAGCACGTGGGCCCGGGCCTTCGCCCTCGTCCTCGCCGCGGCGAACGCCATCGCCCAGCTGGGCTTCGTCATGGCGATGCCGCTGTGGTCGATGGTGGCCATCGCCGTGGACATCCTGGTGATCTACGGCCTGACCGCGGGCTGGCCCTCCCGGGAGCCGGCGGACACCGAACGCCCGCGGGAGGGCGAGGCCGCCTACCGCAGCGGGTACGAGGCCTCCCACGCGACGCCCCATCCCACGCGCTCGCCCGAGCAGACCAGCGGATCGCACCAGACCACCGAATCGCAGTAGACGGCGGGCCGGGGACGCGAGTGCCCCTCCAGACCGCCTCCGTTCCCAGGACGGGGGCGGTTCTGCTTGGCCGGACCCTCCCCGAGTCCCCGGAGGAGCATGCCGATGGGCGCCCACGCCGCGCCCGATCCCCTCCGAACGCGCGTCCGGCCCCCTCAGGAGCACAGCCGGCACCGCGGCGGGGCGAGTGCGAAAGGCCGCCGACGCGCTCGGCGCGGGAGAGGGGGAGTCCCCGCTTGACGCGGGGTGCGACACGGGCGGCTTCTTCGGCCACCTCCGTGCCCGGGGACGCGGGGGCGGTTCGTGTGGCTGGACGTCTCGGCCGCCGCCCCGGAGCGGGTGCGCGGGGAGGGCCCGCGTGGCGGCGGTGTTCGGCGACGTGGAGGCGCCGGGACGACGCGCCGGTCCCGCCCGAACCGGGGCCGGTCGTCCGCCACGCGGTCCCGGTCCTGGGCCTGTACCGGATGCCGCCCGGGGCCCGGGGTATCCGGAGGTCGTGAAGGCGCTGGAGAGCCGGGGCCGCGACCGGTTCGCCGGGAGCCCTGGTGCGACCCCGAGGGCCACACCGTGTGCGCGGGCGCGCGGTCCCGGGCGTGACGGGGGCGCGGGGGACGTGCTCCGTGTCCCCCGTCACCGGGTTCAGCGCTTGCGCGGGTGCACGTGGCTGGAGATGGCCAGCCGGTTGTAGAGGTTCATCACCGAGGCGGCGGTGATGAGCGCGGCCAGGGCCTCGTCGTCGAAGTGCTCGGCGGCGGCGCCGTAGGCCTCGTCGGACACCCCGTGCTCGCCCAGCCGGGTGATCTCGTCGGTGAGCGCCAGGGCGGCCCGCTCGGCGTCGGTGAAGACCTCGCCGGCCTCGCGCCATGCGGAGACCAGGAAGAGCCGCTGCTGGGTCTCCCCCTCCTCCAGGGCGACCCGGGTGTGCAGGTCGACGCAGAAGGAGCAGCCGTTGAGCACCGAGGCGCGCAGTTTGACCAGTTCCAGGAGACCGGCGTCGAGGTGCCCGGCGATGATCTTGTCGATTTCGTCCAGTTTTCCGTAGACCTCGGGAAGTTTCTTCGCCCAGATCACGCGTTCTTCGGCCACGGGGACAGCCCTCCTCGTCGGACGCCTTCGCCGCCCCGGTACGGGAACCGGGGTTCGGACGACCACGCTACCAATGCGGCGTACTCCCGAAGGGCCCGGGATCCGTACCGGAGGTGAAAGGCCGCTTCCGGACGTTCTCCGGCTCCTCGGGAAAGGCCCCGCATGGCGAAAAGGCGATTTCCCGGATTTCGGTATCGCCATTGTCGTCCGGGAATGCTAGGTTCTGCGGCGCCCAGGAAGGATTCCCGGAGGAAGAGCGATGTCCACCGTCCCCAGCCCCGGAGGCACCGCGGAACCGGTGGGCGCCACCGGAACCGTGGGTGCCCTGGTCCGAAGGATCGCGGGCAAGGCGGGCCCGCTGTACCTGTCCATGCTCGCCACCATGGCGGGCGGCATGGTCACCGCGGGAGCCCTCGGCAATGCCGGAACCGCGCAGCTCGCGGCCTACGCCCTGGTCATCGCGGTGTTCAACCCGGTGCTGATGGTAGTCCAGGGCGCGCTGCGCGGGTCGGTGCCCTTCGTCGCCGAGAACGAGGGGGATCCCGGGAAGCTCGCCCCGGTGGTCCGCGACAGCCGGTGGCTGGCCCTGGCCCTGGGCTCGCTCGGCGGCCTCCTGGTCGCCACCGTGCCCCTGTGGGGGCGGGCGGCCGGGGCGGCCGCCCCCACCCTGGCCGCGCTCGGCCCCTATCCGCTGCTCATGGGCCTGTACGTGGTCGTCGCCTCGGTACAGGCATCGGTGACAGTGCTGCTCGTCGGACTCGGGCACAACCGCGCCGTCCTGGCGCTGGGCCTGGTCACCGCCGTCCTCGCGGTCGTCCTCGTCCCCGCGCTCGTGCTGGGGCCGGGCCCGGTGCCCGCGATGGGCCTTCCCGGCGCCGGGCTGGCGGTGCTGGCCCATGGGAGCGCCACCGCCTGCCTGTCGCTGTACGTCGCGCGCCGCGTGACCGTCCTGCGCGGATGGCCGGTCGGGCTCGGCGCTCCCCGATGGGCGGGTGTCCGGCGGATCGCGCGGGTGGGCCTGCCCACCGGCTCCACCCTGTTGGTCAAGTTCGGCGCCATGGGCGTCCTGGCGCTGGCGGTGGCCCGGATCGGCTCCGTCGAGGCCGCCGCCCACCAGCTGCTCTTGGTCGTGGCCACCTTCGTGTTCCTCGCGGCCACGGCCACCGGCCAGTCCACCGTGCCCTTCACCGCCCGCGCGGCCGGCAGGGGCGACCGGGCCGGGGTGCGCCGCTCCGTCCTGGCGGGCTACCTGGTGGTGGTCCCGGTGGTCGCGGTGAGCGCGGCGCTGGTGTGGGCCGCCTCGGGGACGGTCGTCGGCCTGCTCACCGACGACCCGGAGGTGGCGGCTGCGGTGACCGCGCTGCTGCCCGTGCTGTTCCTGGTGGTCGTGGCCGACGCCGTGCAGGTGCTGCCCGGTATGGGCCTGCTGGGCCTCAAGAACGCCAGGCCGTCGATGTACACGTTCGCGGTCTGCTACGGGCTGCTGGCCCTGGTGGCGGTACCCGTCGCCGGGGCCGGAGGGCTGGCGCCGGTGTGGACCGTGTACGCGGTGGCGACCACGGGGCTGGTGGCCGGGCAGGGCCTGGCGTTCTGGCGGCTGTCCGCGCGGGTCTGAGGACGCGGGAGCCCGGCAGGGCCGACCGGGTCCGCGGTGCTGCCCGGCCGACCGACGGCCCCGGAACGGCTCACTGCTCGTCGACGGGTTCCAGGACGAAGACCGGGATCTCGCGGTCGGTCTTCTTCTGGTACTCGGCGTAGTCGGGGAACGCCGCCACGGCGCGCTCCCACCACAGCGCCTTCTCCTCGCCCGTGACCTCACGGGCCGTCATGTCCTTGCGCACGGTGCCGTCCCGCAGCTCCACGTGCGGGTGGGCGAGGGCGTTGTAGTACCAGACGGGGTGCTTGGGCGCGCCGCCGAGCGAGGCGACGGCGGCGTAGCGGCCCTCGTGCTCCACCCGCATCAGCGGCGTCTTGCGCAGCTTGCCGGTCCTGGCCCCACGCGTGGTGAGCAGGATGACGGGCCGGCCCTTCAGGGTCATCCCCTCGGTCCCGCCAGAGCTCTCGATCTGCTCGACCTGCTTACGCACCCACTCCATCGCGTTCGGTGCGTACTCACCTTCGAGCGGCATGTCACCCATCCCATCGTCGTGTCCCGTCTCGCCACAGGACACTACTCCCCGCACCGCCGCCTGTGGAGTACGAACCGGGGCGGCATGGCGGACGGACGGAACGCCCCGCCCGAAGGGCCGCAGGCCGGGGCGGCCGGCTGGAGTACACCACGATGCGAGACGGCTCCAGGAGCAGCCCCGCCCGTGGAGGCTCAGCGGTGAGCGGTGTCCCGCCCCGCCCCGCTCCCACGGTGAACGGCCATGAGGACGATGAGCAGGGCGAGGGCGGCCGGGACCGCGGCGGCGACCGGCACCAGGCCCGTTCCCACGGCCACGGCTCCGCCGCCGAGCGCCCCTCCCGAGGCGGCCCCGACGTGGACCGAGGCGCTCTGGACGGCCATCGCCTGTGTGGCGGCCCGCTCCCCCACCCGGTCGAGCATCAGCGCCTGGAGGACGGGGGGCACCGCCCACGCGGCGGCCGACCAGCACACCAGCAGGACGGCGACCACCGCCACCGTGACCGGCCTCAGCAGCCACAGCAGTGCCAAGGCCGACATCGTCGCGCAGAAGGCGCTGAGCGTGTGTTCCAAAGCCCGTACCGGGCCGAGCCGGTCAACGAGGCGGCCGGCCGTCCGGGTCCCCAGCAGGCCGCCCGCACCGGAACAGACCAGGAGCAGAGCGAGCACGCGCGGGGTGACCCCGGCCAACGCGGCCAGGACAGGTGCCACATAGGTCTGGAAGGCCAGGTTGCCCGCCACCGCCAGAACGGTGACCGCCAGCAGGACGGCGACGGGCCCCTGGGCCAGGGGCCGCAGCACGTCGGCGGGTGCGACGCCTTCCCTAGCGGGGCCTCGGGAGGCAAACGTCCGGGCGATGAGGGCCAGGGCCGACGCGCCGAGGACACCGCAGAGCAGGAAGGCCCCCTCCCAGCCCAGCACCGCGCCGGCCCAGGTACCCGCGGGCACGCCGAGCAGGACGGCGCAGGTGAGGCCGGTCATCACGGTGGCGAGGTAGCGCCCCCGGCAGCCGGGCGGCGCCTGGTTCGCGGCCGTGGCCAGCGCGGCGGGCATCACCACGGCGGCGGCCAGGGCGGCGGCCACGCGCAGCGCGACGAGCTGGGTCCAGCCGTCGGCGGCCGGGACCGCCAGGTTGGCGGCCGTGAACACCGCGAGGGCGAGGATCAGGGCCCGTCGCGCGGACACGCGGGACAGCAGGAGCGCCCAGATCGGTGCGGACAGGGCGTAGGTCAGCGAGTACACGGTGACCAGCTGGCCCGCGGCGGCCTCCGAGACACGCAGGTCGGCGGCGAGCCCGGGCAGCACGCCCAGGATGACGAAGTCGTCGGTCTGGACGGCGAGGGCGGCCAGGGCCAGGGCGGACAGCCAGATCGGACGGCGCATGAGAGTTAAGGTAACACTTGTTACCCTTATTGACCGTGCCAGGGTGGGGGCGGAGGTGGTGTTGTGCCTAGACCAGCCGATCCCGAGCGGCGCCGCGCGGTCGTCGACGCCGTCATAGACCAGCTGGCCCGCACCGGCGTGTCCGGTTTCACGATGCGCGGTGTCGCCCAAGGCCTCGGCCGGAGCACGCGCGTGCTCACCCACCACTTCGCGGACAGGGAGGCCTTGGTCACGGCGGTGCTGGAACGGTTGGACGAGCGCCAGCACGCGGCGCTGCGGGCCACGCCGGGCTGGGACGATCCGTCGGTGCCGGTCAGCGCGATCGTCCGCGACTCCTGGCGGCGCCATCTGGGGCCGGAGCTGGAGATGACGCGTCTGCTGCTGGAGATCGAGGGCCTGACCGCGGGCGGGCGCCTGAGCACACGCGCCGGCTTCGCACGCGGGCGCGCCGAGTTCGTCGCCCGGTGCCTGCGCCTGCGCGGGGTCCCCGGCGAGGAGGCCCTGACCCGGGCGACCCTGCTCAACGCGGCCTACTCCGGCCTGGAGGCCGACTACCTCACCACGGGCGACCGTGAGCGGGTCGAGGCCGCACTGGACGCGCTGTGCGCCTGGCTCGACTCCCCCTCGCTCAGTCCCGGACCCTGACGCGGTCGAAGACGTTGGTGAGCCCGTCCAGGAAGGCCGACAGCGCCAGCTCGAAGCTCGCGTCGTCGATCTCGGTGGCGTGCTCGGGCAGGCGGTGGGCCTGCGACAGGTTGGGATAGCGGTCCCGGTAGACGCGCACGTCGTCGTCGAAGCCGCGCGCGAAGGAGTTGGTGGCGGCCCCCACGACCAGGTACTTGGTGGAGGCGCCGATCATCGTGGCGTAGCGGGGCGGCCATCCGGCGCCCACCAGGCCGCCGTGCACGGCGTCGGCGCGGCGCAGCGCCTCCTCGCGGCGCCCGGGCCCGGAGGAGACCACCGGCAGCAGGTGGGGGTGCTCGGTGAGGGCGTCGCGGTAGGACCGGGCCCAGACGGTGAGCCCCTCGCGCCAGTCGCCGCCCTCGAACCCCGAGACGTCGATGTGCGAGGTGACCTCGTTGGCGACGTCGGTGAGCAGCTCCTCCTTGGTGCGGTAGTGGCTGTAGAGGGAGGCCGCCTGGACGTCGAGTTCCTGGGCGAGCTTGCGCATGGACAGTCCGTCCAGCCCGGCCCGGTCGATGAGCGCGAGCGCGGATTGGCGGATGGCCGGTTTGCTCAGGATCGGCGTCTTGGGTCGGGCCACGGAAGGATCCCCTTCTCCACTGCGGCGGACGGCCGGTCCCTCCGGCGTCCGGCCTGATCATCGCACGTCGGTGCGCCGTGCGCGGCCTCCTGGCGGCCTTCGCGCGCACGTCCCCGCCCGCGCCCCGGGCGTCTCGCCGGCCCGCGCGGCCTCGCCCGCGCCCGCTCCCACCTGCTCGGAACCCCGCTCTTGCACGCACCGCCCCGAACACCGTACCCTCAACTAACCGAACACTGTTAGGTTACTGGGGAGGCAGCCGTGATCGATTTCTCACTGAGCGAAGAGCAGCGCGCCGTCCGCGACTGGGTGCGGACCTTCGTCGAGCGGGAACTGATGCCGCTGGAGAACGAGGTGCTGCGCCGCGAGCGCGAGGGGCACCCGCCCGGGCTCAACACCGAGGAGCGCACCCGCCTGCGCGAGCTGGCCCGCAAGTCCGACTTCTGGGGTGTGGAGACCCCCGTGGAGTACGGCGGCATGGGCCTGGACCCGGTCACCGCCGCGATCATCGAGATCGAGCTGGGCAGGACCTTCCTGACCTTCAAGTTCGGCGGCGAGGCCGACAACATCCTCTACTACGCGAACGAGGAGCAGAAGGAGCGCTACCTCCTGCCCACCATCGCCGGTGAGCGCCGCTCCTGCTTCGCCATCACCGAGCCCGGCGCGGGCTCCGACGCCAAGGCCATCCGCACCCGCGCGGTCCGCGACGGCGACGAGTGGGTCATCAACGGCGAGAAGACCTTCATCACCGGCGGCAACGAGGCCGACTTCACCATGGTCTTCGCCGTCACCGACCCCGAGAAGGGCGCCAACGGGGGCGTGACCTGCTTCCTGGTCGACCGCGAGGCCGGCTGGACCTCCGAGCCCATCGACACCATGGGCGAGCGCCGCCCCGCAGCCCTGGTCTTCCAGGACGTGCGCGTACCGCACGAGAACATCCTGGGCGAGGAGGGGCGCGGCTTCGAGCTGGCCATGAAGTGGATCGGCAAGGGCCGCTACCTGCTGCCCGCCCGCGCGCTCGGCGGCTGCGAGCGCCTGCTGGACATGGCGATCGAGTACTCCCGCACGCGCGAGACCTTCGGCGCGCCCATCGCCGACCGGCAGGCCATCCAGTGGATGATCGCCGACTCCCAGACCGAGATCGAGGCGCTGCGCCTGCTGGTGCTGCACGCCGCCTGGCAGGTGTCGGCGGGCAAGGACTCGCGGCACGCGCAGTCCATCGCCAAGCTCTTCGGCGGTGTGAAGGCCAACGAGATCGTCGACCGCGTCATGCAGATCCACGGCGGCATGGGCTACACCCGTGAGCTGCCCATCGAGCGCTTCTACCGCGACGTGCGGCTGCTGCGCATCTTCGAGGGCACGGACGAGATCCAGCGCCGCACGATCGCCCGCGACCTGCTCAAGGGCCACGTGAAGGTGGGCGCAACCTTGGGCTAGGAGCGGGGGAAGGGGCCCGTCCGCACGTGGGAGCGCGGCACGGGCCCCTTCGTGTGCCCGGCCCTTCCGTCCGGCCGTCCGCGTGTCCGAACGGCCGGGCAGAGGGCCCGTCGGCGGAGGCCGGCGGAGGCTTCCTAGCGCACGCCGACCAGGTCGCAGACGAAGATCAGGGTCTCGTTCGGCTTGATGGCGCCGGGGGCGCCCCGCTCGCCGTAGGCCAGGTGCGGCGGGATGACCAGCTTGCGGCGGCCGCCCACGCGCATGCCCATGACGCCCTGGTCCCAGCCCGGGATGACCTGGCCGGCTCCGAGGCGGAAGCTCAGCGGGGCGCCGCGGTTCCAGCTGGCGTCGAACTCCTCGCCGCTGGAGAAGGCCACACCGACGTAGTGGACGTCGACGGTGCTGCCGTGGCCGGCCTGCGCGCCCTCGCCGATCTCGATGTCGGTGGCCTCCAGGTCGGCGGGCGGCGGTCCCTCGATGAAGTCGATCTCCGGACGCTCAAGCGCCATGGTGGTACCCCTTGTGTCGTCTATGGGAACAGAGGGGCCCAGGGTATCGGCGCGCCGGGGTGCCCGGTGCTGCCCGACGCGGCGCGGGTCCGGGCCGCCACTCAGCGGTCCCCGACGGTCGCGGCGACGACGTGCCCGTGCCCCTCGACCTTGATCGGCCCGCTGTCGGCCTGCACGAACACCGACTCGCCGCGCTGCAGGGTCAGTCCCTGGCCGACCTCGGCGACCAGCTCCACCTGCCCGTGCAGGACGAGCACGACGGTCGGCCCCTCCCCCGGCAGGTGGGCGGTGATACGGCCCGGGCCGATCTCGTGCAGCGCGAACTCGGGCGCGGCCGGACGGAACTCGCGGCGCCCCTCCAGGTGGTCGGGCCGGGCGTAGGGGATGGGCAGCACCGAGAAGTCGACCACGTCCAGCAGCTCGGGCGCGTCCACGTGCTTGCGGGTCAGCCCGGCGCGCAGCACGTTGTCGGAGCTGGCCATCACCTCGACCGCGGTGCCCTGGAGGTAGGCGTGCATGTTGCCCGCGGGCAGGAACAGGGCCTGTCCCGGCCACAGGGTGACCCGGTTGAGCAGCAGGGCGGCGACCGCGCCCGGGTCGCCCGGGTAGCGGTCGGCCAGGTCCGGGACGATGCCGCCGTGGGGGCCGTGCCCGCCGGAGGCCGACCACTCGCGCACGAACTCGCCGATCAGCCGTCCGCGGTCCTCCTCGGGGAGGGTGAGCAGGCGGGTCAGGGCGGCGCGCAGGGCGTCGTGGGTGTCGGGCAGGGCCAGGTCGGCGCGCAGCGAGGCGGCCAGTTCGCAGGTGAGTCCGCCCAGGTCGGCGCGGGCGGCGGAGGGCTCGCGGAAGCCGCACAGCGCCTCGAAGGGCTCCAGGGCGAGGAGGAGTTCGGGCTTGTGGTGGGGGTCGCGGTAGTTGCGGTGGGGGGCGTCGAGGGGGATGCCCGCGCGCTCCTCGGCCTCGAACCCGGTTCGGGCGCGGGCGGCGTCGGGGTGCACCTGGAGGGACAGGGGCTCCTCGGCGGCCAGGACCTTGAGCAGGAAGGGCAGCCGTCCGCCGAAGCGCTCGGCGGTGCGCGGCCCCAGCACGCGGTGGGGGTTGTCGGCGATGAGGCCGGGCAGGGGGCGCGGGCCGTCCTCGCAGTGCGCCGTGCTCGGCGCGCCGTGGTGGGCGCCCAGCCAGAGCTCGGCCTGGGGTGTGCCGTCGGGGTCGGTGCCCAGCAGCCGTGGGATGGCCGTGCGAGCTCCCCAGGCGTAAGGTCTGACCTGGTTGGTGAGCCTGTGCATCCGCCCCCCGCTTTCCCGTCTGCGTGTCCTCACCCCGTGGACGCCTCCGCGAGGTGGCAACAGTCTCGCGAAGGGAGCCGGTCGGGGTCGATACGGCGCGCCCCACTCGTGGCGGTAGTGCACACTTCACCTCGCGGGGTGGGCGGGCACCCTACGAGCGCGGGGCCCGACTGCGGCAACGAAGTTACCGGGAAGTAAATCACGATCCGGGACACGGGAACAGCACCGCATGATCACCTTCCCGGGACGCGGACGCCGGTGGGGGCGCCGACGGACTTCCCCTGCTGTGTTCATTCCCCCAGGGGCGGGGCGGACACATGGGAGCGGCGCCGAGCGGGCCGCCGAGCGGCTAACGTGTACTGGTTGTGCTTGTTCCCCCGACATGTGAGGCGGACACATGAGGCTGCGCCAGGGTGTACCGGAGGACCTGTCGGCGGTGCTGGAGACGTTCGACTCCACCGTGGCCTGGCTGGCCGCGCACGGCCGCTCCGGCCAGTGGGGCGACCAGCCCTGGTCACGCGACCCGGCCCGGATCGCCCTGGTGGAGGAGCTGGTCTCCGAGGAGCTGTGGGTGGCCGAGATCGGAGACGACGCGGCCGGGTTCCTCAGCTTCACCGAACGGGCTCCCGAGTACGTTCCCCCGGTGGCCGAACGCGAGATCTACATCCGCCTGCTGCTGGTCTCCCGCGCCTACACCGGGCGCAACGTGGGCGGCACGCTGCTCGCGCTCGCCCGCAGGCAGGCGCGCGAGCGCGGCGTCAAGCTGCTGCGCGTGGACTGCTGGGCGGGCGGCGACGGAGCCCTCGTGCGCTACTACGAGAGGCAGGGCTTCACCCCGGTGGAGCGGGTCCCCTCCGGGGCCAAGGAGGTCCAGGTGTTCAGGCAGAGGGTCTGAGCCCGGGCCGGGGCGGCCGCCTCAGCGCTCGCGGCGCACCTTGTCGGACTCCTCGGCCAGACGGTCGATCATCCGCCGGGTCAGCTCCGGGTCGGGCTGGGGCAGCCCGGCGATCGCCGACATGTACAGCCCGTCGCCCGCACGCAGGATGATCTCGGCCAGGACGGGGTCGTCGATCTCGGCGCGCAGCAGCTCGCCCCAGCGGCTGAAGAGGTCCTGGACCCTGCGGGTGGCCTCCTCGGGCAGGTCCTCCTGGCCGCGCAGGGCCGCGATGACCGCCCAGTACAGCTCGCGCTCCTGCGGGCTGCGCGGCAGCGAGGTGCGCAGGAAGACGCGGACCACGCCCTCCCCTCCCTCCACGGCCTCGCGGAACTCCTCCTCCGCCAGCGCGCTCAGACGCTCGATGAGCCCCGTGAGCATCGCGGCCTTGGACGGGAAGTGGTACAGCAGCCCGCCCTTGGACACCGAGGCGTCACGGGCCACGGCCTCCAGGGTCACCCCCGAGTACCCCTCGTTGACGAGGATGGCCTGGAGGGAGTCGAGGATGCGGTCGCGGGTGTTCGAGGTGTTCACGATTGACACTGTACCGTCTGGACGGTACTGTACCGTCCGGACGGTCGAAGAGTCCCGGAGTACGTCCTCCGGTCGACCAGACTTCCCGTCCCCGCCCGCCCGGCCGTTCGCCTCTTCGCCTCCCGCCGGGCCGCGGTCGCGCCCCTACGATCCGAGCGGCGCGCCACCAGCGATCACGTAACGAGGAAAGATGAGTTCCGCCAAGGCCGGAAACGGCACCACTGGCGTGCACGGCCGCGACGGCGCGGCACCCGCCCTCGCGGGTCCGCGCGAATGGGCCGCACTGGCCGTCCTGGTCCTACCGGTGGTCCTGATCTCGGTCGACTCGACCGTGCTCGGGTTCGCCGTCCCCGAACTGAGCGAGCAGCTGCGCCCCACGTCGGGCCAGCTGCTGTGGATCGTCGACGTCTACGGCTTCGTCCTGGCCGGGCTGCTGGTCACCATGGGGTCGCTGGGCGACCGCATCGGCCGGCGGCGCCTGCTCATGATCGGCTCGGCCGCCTTCGGCGCGGCCTCCCTGCTGGCCGCCCTCTCCCCCACGGCCGGGGTGCTGGTCCTGGCCCGCGCCCTGCTCGGGATGGCGGGCGCGTCACTGATGCCCTCCACCCTGTCGCTGCTGCGCAACACCTTCCTGGACCCGCGCCAGCGGCTGCTGGCCATCGCCGTGTGGGGGTCCGGTTTCTCCGGCGGCGCGGCGCTCGGCCCGATCCTGGGCGGCTGGCTGCTGGAGCACTTCTCCTGGGGGTCGGTCTTCCTGATCAACCTGCCCGTGATGGCGCTGATCCTGGTGCTGGCCCCGCTGCTGGTGCGCGAGTCGCGCAACCCCGAGCCGGGCCGCCTGGACCCGCTGAGCGTGGTGCTGTCGATGGCCGCGATGCTGCCCGCCGTGTACGGGGTCAAGAAGCTGGCCACCGAGGGCTGGGACGTCGTCGCGGTGGTGTCCCTGGCGGTCGGTCTGGCCCTGGGCTACGCGTTCGTCGTGCGCCAGCGGGGGCTCGACGACCCGCTGATCGACGTGGGCCTGTTCCGGTACCGGGTGTTCGGCGTGGCCGTGGCCACCAACCTGATGATCGTGTTCTCGCTGGTCTCGTCGCTGTTCTTCCTGACGCAGTACCTGCAGCTGGTGCTGGGCGTCTCCCCGATGCGCGCCGGGTTCGTGCTGGTCCCGGGCCTGGTGATGTCGGTGCTGGCGAGCCTGGTCGCGGTGCGGCTGTCGCGCCGCCTGAGCCTGGCCACGGTGATCGGCGGGGCCCTGCTGGTGACCGCGACGGGGTTCGCGGTGCTGGTGTTCGCGCCGCAGGGCGGCGTGGTCACCGGCGTGGCGCTCGTGGCGGTGGGTTTCGCCCTGATCGCCACGGGTTCCGGGTTCGCCGAGACGCTGACCAACGGCGCGATCATGTCCGCGTCCCCGCCGCAGCGCGCGGGCGCGGCCTCGGCGATCTCCGAGACCGCCTACGAGCTGGGCGCCGCGCTCGGCGTCGCGGTGCTGGGCAGCGTGCTGACCGCGTCCTACCGGGCGAACCTGGACGCGGTGGAGGGCGTGCCCCCGGGTGCCGTGGACGCCGCGCGGGAGACGCTGGGCGGTGCCGCGAACACCGCCGCCGACCTGGGCGGCGGAGCGGGCGAGGCCCTCATGGGCGCGGCGCGCACGGCGTTCACCGACGGGATGCACCTGACCAGCGCCATCGCCGTGATGATCGTCCTGTACGCCGCCGCGCAGGCCTGGGTGCTGCTGCGCGGCCGGGGCAACCCGGCGGTGGATCCGACGCCCGCCGAAGACGCCGGGGACTCCGTCGAGGCGGTCTCGGAGGAGTCCTCCGGGGAGACCGGTGGGACCAAGGGGACCGGTGAGACCGGTGGGCCTGTCGGGGGATCCGGAGAACCCGGAGAGTCCGGAGAGCCCGGGGAGTCCGGGGGCTTCGAGGAGTCCGCGACGTCCCCGGGCGCGCGGACCGCTGGGCGGGACGAGCGGTAGAACGGCGTGACGCGGCCCCGGAGGGAGTGGCCCCTCCGGGGCCGACGCGTGTCCGGAGTGCTCCGGGCCGGCCGGGAGGGCCGGGAGGGCTGGGAGGACTGGGAGGGCCGAGGCCGCGGAGTGGTCGAGACGTCCGGGAAGGCCGGAGGCGTCCGGGCGCCGGAACGTCCTGGACGCCCGGGACCGGCCGCCCCGGGGGCGCTCAGGGAAGGCGGAGCAGGTCCGCCTCGGCGCCGCCCCAGTCCGGGGGCACCACCGCGTAGGCGTCGGCCAGGGCGGCACCGCGCAGGCTGCCCGGCCGGTCGTGGCCGACGGGGCGGGCGCGGTCGCCGTCCAGGCGGACCGGGACGAGCCTGGTGTCCCTGGGGTGGGCGCTCACCTGCCCCTCCAGGACGGCCGGGGGCAGCCCTCCGCAGGGGTCCGCGCGGCCGGCCATGGCGGCGAGCAGGGGGACCAGCAGGGTCACCGCCGCGACGAGCGCGGCTCCGGGGTTGCCCGGAAGGCCCACGAACACGGTCCGGTCGGTGTGCGCCAGCAGTTGCGGGTGGCCCGGACGGCAGGCGACGCCGTCCACGACGACGGAGGCGTCCAGCTCCGCCAGGACCGAGCGCAGGTGGTCGGCCGGTCCGCGGGAGGAGGACCCGCACACCGCGACCACGTCGCGGTCCGCGCCCGCCACGGCGCCGAGCAGCGGCCGCCGGTCGTCGCCCAGGTGCCGTACGTCCTCGACCCGGCCGCCCGCGCGGTCGACGATCCCGGGCAGCATCGGGCCGATGGCGTCACGCACGCTCCCGTCGCCGGGCAGGCCCGAGGTGGTGACCTCGTCCCCGGTGACCAGCACCGAGACCCGGGGCCGCAGCACGGGCAGGGTCTCGTGGCCCAGGCTGGCGGCCAGGCCCAGCGCCGCCGGACCGACCACCGCCCCGCGCGTGAGAACGGTCTCACCGGGGGCGGTCTCCTCCCCCGCCCAGCGCACGTGGCGGCCCTCCTCGACGGGTCCGTCCACCCTCCCGTCGCGGACGGCGGCCAGCTCGTAGGGCAGGACGGCCTCGGTGTCCTTGGGCACCCGGGCGCCCGTGGCGATCTCGACGGCCTCGCCGGGACGCAGGGCCGCGGCCGCCGGGGACGCTCCCGCCAGCTGCGTGCCGACCAGCCGCCAGGGTCCCCTGCCCGCCACGGCGAAACCGTCCATGGCCGAGGCGTCGAAGGCGGGCAGGCCCGCCAGGGCGCGCACGTCCGCGGCGAGGACCGCGCCCAGGGCGTCCGCGAGGGGGAGGTCGCGCGGGACGGGGCTCCTCCGCCCGCCCAGAAGCCCGGCGGCCTGCCGTGCCCGCGGCCACGGCAGGTGCGCGCCGTGTCCCCTCCCGCTCATACCGTCTCCCCTCGCCGCGCCGGTGTGCCCCCATTGTCCACCCGTCCGCCCCCCGGGCGCCTCGGACCGCTCCTCCCTGCGTCGATTTGCCGTATCCCGACTTTCCGCTAGAGTTCTTATCAGCAGCACGGCGGGCCCACGGGCCGCAGGCCGGGCAGCAAGCGGACGTGGCTCAGCTGGTAGAGCATCACCTTGCCAAGGTGAGGGTCGCGGGTTCGAATCCCGTCGTCCGCTCGGAGGAGACGCGAGGCGCCCAGGCGCTTCTCGTGTAACTCGGTGGAGTGGCCGAGAGGCGAGGCAGCGGCCTGCAAAGCCGTCTACACGGGTTCGAATCCCGTCTCCACCTCCATCGCTTCGCGCGGGCGGTTAGCTCAGTTGGTTAGAGCGCTACCTTGACACGGTAGAGGTCACAGGTTCGAATCCTGTATCGCCCACCACCTTTTCAGGCCAGAGCACACACTCTGGCCTGAGGCGTTTCTCGGGGCCTCCTCGCGCGGGAGGCAGCCGGGAGACCGCCTTCGAAGCGGGCTCCTCCAGGAGCCCGCTCTCGTCGTCTTCCGCCGTCGCGCTCTCGCCGGGGCGGCACCGCGGCGAAGAGCCGCCCCCGTTCCCGAACCGCACGGGCCGCCTCCGGGAGACGGGGGAGGAATCCGCGTACTCCCCATCCCGCGTTCATGTCCGCGCCCCTCGGTGTGTACCGCCCCTGGAGGGACCACCCGTCGTGGAGGATGTGCACGGCCCGAGCACCGGGCACACCGCTCGCCTCCCGGACGAGCCCTCACGCGAAGGGGTGCCCCGTGAACCTGTCCCGACCGAGGCCTTCGGGTCCTGTCCGCCCGGCGACCGTCCCCGTGGTCGCCGTACTGGTCGCGCCCCTGGCCCTGCTCGCGCCGCCGCCCCAGGTGGCGGCCGACGCCGTCCCGCCGGCGACCGGGATCACCGGGGCCGTGGAGGAGCGGATCGCCACCGGGGTGGACCTCGTGTCCGGCCCCGTCCCCGGCCCCGGGGGCGGCGGGGGACGGTTCGCCAGTCTCCTCACCGTCGACCTCACCGAGGAGATCGGGATCGAGTACGTCGACGGGGGCGGTCTCACCTCGCCCGCGACGGTCGCGGACATGGCGGCCGCCGCCGAGCCCCCGGAGGGTTCCACCCTCGTCGCCGCGGTCAACGGCGGCTACTTCGACATCGGCGCGACCCAGGCCCCCATGGGCGCCGGGATGCGCGACGGACGCGTGCTCACCTCGCCGGAGGCGGGGTTCGCCCACGCCGTGGTCATCGACGCCGACGGCACGGGCGGCGTGCGGCGGGTGGCCTTCGACGGGACCGTCTCCCTGCCCACCGGGGATCTCGACCTCGACGCCCTCAACGCCCCCACCGTCCCCGAGAACGGTGTCGGCCTGTACACGTCGGACTGGGGCGAGCACCCCCGCGAACACGTCGTGTACGAACCGGGGACCGGCCCCGGGGACACGGCCGCCGCCCCCGTCGCCGAGGCCGTCATCTCCGAGGGCACGGTCGAGCGGGTCAGCGACACCCCCGGCAGAGGCCCGATCGACGAGCACGACCAGGTCCTGGTGGCACGCGGCTCCGCGGCGGAGCGGATCGCCGCCCTGAGCGAGGGCGACCCGGTCGGCCTGGAACACACCCTCACCGCCGAAGGCACCGACCCCCGCGTCGTCCTGGGCGGGCGGCACGTGCTGGTCCGCGACGGCGAGCCCGTCCCCGTCGACGACGACTCCCGCGCGCCGCGTACCGCGATCGGCTTCTCCGAGGACGGTGGCGCCATGCACGTGGTGGCCGCGGACGGACGCAACCCCGCCACCGCCGGGTCCACGCTCGCGGAGGTCGCCGAACTGCTCGCCGCGTCCGGGGTCACCGAGGCGCTGGAGCTGGACGGCGGCGGATCCTCGACCCTGCTCGTCCGCGAACCCGGGGGTGCCCGTCCGGTGCTGCGCAACCGTGCCGGGGACCGGCTCCGGGAGGTCCCCGACGGCCTGGTGATCACGGCGCCCGAGGGGTCGGCCCAGGCCTCGGGCCTGTGGCTGCGGCCCGCGCTGGAACCCCGGCCCGAACACGGCTCTCCCACGCCGCCCCGGGAGGACCCCCGCCGTGTGTTCACCGGCATGCACCGTACCCTCGCCGCCACCGGGCACGACGAGGCCTTCGGGCCGTCCGGTCCCGGTGCGCCCGGTACCCCCGACGACCGCACCGACGAGCTCAGGCTGTCCGCACCCGCCGGGCACGGTGACGGCCCCCGGTTCGTCGCGGGAGGCCCCGGTCGGGTGACCGTCACGGGGCAGGCGGGTGCCGTCCGGGGCACCGTCGGCCTGGAGGTGCTGCCCGCCCCGGACGCGCTTCGTGCCACACCGGGACGCCTGGGGCTGGCCTCGTCCGAGGACACCGCCTCCTTCGTGCTCACCGGGGTCACCGAGGACGGGGAGCGGGCTCCCGTCGAACCGGTCGACGCCGAGGTCGGGGCCGTCCCCGACCTGGTCGAGGTCGTGGCCCACGACGACGGCCGCTTCGAGGTGCGGCCACGCGCCGCGAAAGGGACGGGCATCCTCGCGGTAACCGCCGGCGGAGTGAGCACCGAGGTCCCGTTCTCCGTCGGCGCGCGGACGGTCTCCGTGGCGGCCTTCGACGACGCGCAGGAGTGGACGGCACGGTCCGCACGCGGTGAGGCCCGGGCGCGCCCCGTGGCCGGGCGCGACGGACCCGGACTGGCGTTGGCGTACGACTTCACCCGCCACATCCGCACCCGGGCCGCCGCCGCCCACCCGCCCGGGCCGCTCGCCCTCGACCGCCAGGCCTTCGCGTTCACCGTGGGTGTGCGCGGCGACGGCAACGGTGCGCGCCTCATGCTCAGCCTCACCGACGACCACGGTGTCGGCCACTCCCTCAAGGGTCCCGCGGTCGACTGGGAGGGCTGGCGCGACGTGCGCCTCGAGGTGCCCGACGGTGTCGGACACCCGGTCACGGTCTCCCGTGTGTACCTGGTGGAGGACGACCCGGGCCGTGCCTACGCCGGCGAGGTGGTGCTCGACGGCCTCACCGCCGAGACCGCGACGGAGCCCTGCTCCGCCGGGTGAGCCCCGCCGGCGGAACGGGCGCGTTCGGGCACGGAGCCGACGGTCTCCTTCGAGGCCGCCCGCTTCCACGGCTCGGGTCCGGAACGGCGGCGGGGGCTCAGGAGGCTCCCCGCCGGCCGCCGGGGACACGGTCCGAAGGCTCGTCCCCGGCCGTTCCCCGGTCGTTTCAGGAAGGACGGTGTGTTCGGCTTCGGCACCCGACGTGCCCTGCTGAGCGTCTGCGTACGCTCCTGGCACTGGTGCGGAAGCCCCGTATGAGCAGCCCGTACGCACCGGTCAGGGTGGACGAGGGCCAGGCGTGGGGATGATCCGCGACCGCCTCGTGGGGTCGGCCACCGCGACGTCGGCCGCCAAGGGCGCACCGGAACCGACGATCAGCAGCGCCCAGGGCAGCAGACCGCCCTGACGACCGTGACGGGCATCGCTCAGCAGCGTCATGGAGGCGCCGACGATCATGCCGTCCACCGACGGCGGGAACAGGGCCGCCGCCGCTCCGGTCCGCCGTGGCGCAGGGCGGGTTCGGAGGTGTACTGACCTGAGAGGTCAGGAACGCGGGAGGCGGGAGGAGGAACACCGGCCCGGATGACCCCACCGCCGTCAGGCCGCCTGCTCTGCTTGGGCGCACCCGATCACGTGAGTACGAGGTCCCCGGGCGCGATCCCGTGTCACGGCAACGAGCGCGTGAGCCACACCACCTCGCCGCTGTCCTCCGTGGAGACGTGGTCCCGCTCGAACCCGAGCTTCTCAAGGACACGGAGGGACGGTGTGTTCCATGTGCCGACGGTCGACCAGAGCCTTCTCCGCCCGGTCGCCACAGCGGCGTCGAGCACCGCGCCGGCCGCCTCGGTGGCGTAGCCGCGCCCGTGCGCGCGCTGGAACAGCTCGTACGCGAGCTCGGGCTCCTCCACGGTGGAGCGGCCGATGACCAACCCGCAGTAGCCAATGAAGTCGCCTTCGTCGCGGCGCTGGATGGGCAGCAGGGCGATCCCCGTCGTCGCCGTCGCGGTGAGCTGCTTCGCGATGCCCGTCCGGATGTGCTCGACCGTGGGCGTGCCGCTGCCGCGTTCGGCGATGAGGGCGCGGAGCTCGGCGGCGTCCGACTCGGCCCACGGCCGCAGTACCAGCCGCTCGGTCTCAAGGTGGAACGGCATCGTCTCGTACGTAGGCATGCCCCCACTCTGCCCCACGGACCGCCACGAAGCACGGCTGGGGTAGTGGGCCCGTTCCTGAGCCGGGGTGCGGTGGAACCGTTCGGCCTCGCCGTTGGCCCGGGGCCGCCGAGGCCGGGCCCGGCGGGGGCCGGTGCCGGGTTCGCGGCGCGTGCGCCGCCGGGTGGCCTTGGCGTAGGCCCGAGCGTTGTCAGCCGGGGGATGGAGGTGTCGATGGGGCCGGGGTGGTCATGGGCGTCATGCTCCGCAGAGGTGGGGGAAGGGACCGCGGCCCCGGTGCCGTGCCCTGGGAGGTGGGGAGGCCGACGGCGAAGGCGACCGTGGTCCCGGCCGATGGTCAGGGGTGATCGTCGTGCCGCGGTCCTGGCAGGGCCGCCGTGTCGTTCAGGCGCGGTCGGACAGGGGCTCGGCGGGCGCCTCCTCCGCGGGCGGGGCGCCCGGCTCCGGCCGCGCGGCCCGCGGCAGCAGGGGCACCAGGAGCAGGGCGACCAGGAAGGCCCCCGCGTTGTACCAGAGGGTGGTCGCGGCGGCGTCGGAGAACGCCTGCCCGCGCGCCGCTCCCGTGGCGTCGCCGGTGGCGAGCCAGAAGAAGAGCATCCCCACCACGGCCACGCCCACGGCCGTGCCCAGCTGCATGACGGCGTTGGCCACGCCCGAACCCGCTCCCGCGCTGTCCTCACCGACGTCGGCCAGGACCACGCCGGCCAGGATGGGCACGCACATGCCCATGCCCAGGCCGGTGACGAGCACCGGCAGGGCGACCTGCCACCAGGTCGCCGCCGGGCCGATGGCGGACAGGACGCCGATCAGGGCGAGGACGCCGGCGAGCATGACCGCCAGGCCGATGCCGATGACCCGGCGCCCGTGGGTGGTGGCGTGGCGCTGGGCGACCCCGGACATCAGGGTGACGCCGACGGGCCAGCTGACGACGGCCACCGCGGTGAGCATGGGCGACCAGCCCTGGCCGAGCTGGAGATCGTAGGCCAGGACGAGGAAGAGCGACGCCAGGCCGGAGAAGAGCACGAACATGACGACGGACCCGGCCGTGAACGAGCGGTGGGCGAAGAGCGTCGGCGGCACCAGGGCGGAACCCGTGGTGCGGTCCCGGTGCCGCTGGTGCAGGGCGAACAGCAGCAGGAGGGGGACGGAGGCGGCGAGCGGGACGACCGTCCAGACGTCCCAGCCGCGTTCACGCCCCTGGATGAGCGGGAACATGAGTGCGAACATCGCCAGTCCGATGAGGACGATGCCGACCGGGTCGGGGCGGAGCGGGTCGGCCGCCCGGCTCTCGGGCATGAGCCACAGGGCGAGGGCGAGGGCGAGCACGCCGAGCGGGACGTTGACGTAGAAGATCGTCCGCCACCCCAGGCCGAACAGGTCCGCCTCGGTGAGGACCGCGCCCAGCAGCGGGCCGCTGACGTTGGCCAGGCTGAGCGTGATGCCGTAGAGGACGAAGGCCCTGGCCCGGTCGGCGTGGTCGAAGAGCACGACGATGATCGACATCACCTGGGGCACCATCAGGGCCGCGGTGGCGCCCTGGACGAGCCGCCCCGTGATGAGGACCTCGGCGGTCGGCGCCGCGCCGCACAGCACCGAGGCCAGGGTGAACCCGGCCATGCCGGTGACGAACATCCGCCTGCGGCCGAGGATGTCGCCCAACCGGCCGCCGGTGACGAGGGCCAGGGCGAAGGTCAGGGAGTAGCCCGCCAGGACCCACTGCGCCACCGCGTACTCGGCGCCGAGGCTGCTCTGCATCCGGGGCAGGACGATGTTGACGATCGTCGCGTCCGCGAGGTCCATGAACAGGGCGAGGAGGACCACCCCCAGGACGATCCACTTCCTGCGGGTCCGGTCCGGGGAGGGTGCGTGGACTTCCGGCATGGTGATCTCCGGTACGGGGATGTAGGGTCAGCGAAAGGACGCATGGAGAGATTCACCATAATAGTTTCTCTCTACTTCAGAGAGATTATGGGAGTGATGAGCACAGTGTCAACGCCCCAGGACGACGTCCGGGCCCTCTACGAGGAACTCCGTGTGGGAGCGTCCCTGGCGGTCCGGTTCCACTCGGCTCTCGCCGCACACGCCGGCGTCAACATCACCGACATCACCTGCCTCGGCGCCCTGGACAAGAACGGCCCGATGACCCCCGGCGAACTGGCCGAGCACACGGGACTGACCCGCGGCGGGGCCATCACCGCGGTCGTCGACCGCCTGGAGCGGGCGGGGTTCGTCCAGCGCCGCCGCGACTCGCGCGACCGCCGGAAGGTCATCGTGGAGCTGCTCCGCGACGGCGCGTACGCGCGGCTGGCCGAGGCCCTCGACTCACTGGGGCACGCCTACGCCGACGTCATCGGGGACCACACCGAGGAGGAGCGGGGCCTGCTCCTGGAGTTCAACCGGCGGGTCAACGCCAGGCTCCAGGAGCGGATCAGCGAACTCCAGGAGCGTGCGTGACCACGATGCTCCCCCGTGCGCGGACCCGCTGATCGGGCCTTGGGGAGGGCAGGGCCGGCCCTCCACGCGCGGGGCGGGACGGAACCGGGGCGAGCAGCCCGGACAGGAGGGGAGGCGCCTCCTCCACGGGCGGGGCGGTCGACGGGCCGAGGACGCCGCCGACCGCGGCAGGACGGTGGGGGACAGCGGTACCGGGGCTCCCGGGCCGGGGCTGTTCGCGAACACCCCGGAGGGCACTCGTCCCGGCCCGCCCCGGTAAGCGCGCCGGCCGGAACCCCTGAGGCGAAGCCGGTGACCACCACCCGCGGCTCCGGGGAGATCCGGGCGCAGCGCTTGCACCTGACACCGGTGCCAGTACCTACCGTGGCCCGCATGCACGGAAGACCAGTGAGCCGCAGGCCACCGCTCTGGCTGCTCGCCCTCCTCGCCACGGCGACCGACGAGTTCATCACCGCGGGGATCCTCCCCGCCGTCGCCTCGGACCTCGGGGTGTCCGTCGCCGCGGCCGGACCACTGGTCACGGTGAAGGTCGCTGAGGTACTACGAGCAGCAGGGGGCTCCTGCACTCGCGCAGGACCGGCAAGGACTGGCGCGAGTACGACGACGCCGCCGTCGCGCGGGTCCGCGCACTCCTCGACGCGGGCCTGACCCTCGCCGATCTGCGCCCCCGCCTCCTGTCTCGGGGAGGCTCTCGACCCGGAGTACCGCCACCGGGTCCTGGAGACCTACAACAGGCGCCTCACGGAGCCGGACCGCGGGATCTCCGACCTCTCCGGCCACCGCGAACGGCTCCCAGGGCGCATCGGAAACCGGTGGCCGGGCCCGTCTGCGGATCCGGTCCGGACGTCGTTTTGCCTTCCGCTGAGGTTGGTGCCACGGGGGCCGGGTAGGCGACCGGGGCCATCCGTACCAGCACAGAGACAGGAGACCGCCATGGCCGACATCAACCCCATCGAGCTGCAGAAGGCGCTCAAGGGAGCTGACTATCCCGCCGACCGCGACGACCTGGCGTCGCTGGCGAGGGACAACGGCGCGGACGGTGATCTGGTCGAGAGGATCTCGAACGCCAAGACGGAGCGGTTCGACGGTCCGGACGACGTGCAGAAGGCCGTGTTCGGCTGACGGACACCAGCGGCGTGGGCCGGGGGCGGACACCGTTCACGGGCCCGAGCCCGGAAGGGACCGCCCCGGATCGGGCTCGGGGGCACGTGCCGCCCCCGGCCCGGCCCCCTGCCCGTCCAGGTTCCGGCGGGCCGGGCCGCCGCCGTGCAGGCGCGTGTTCTCCTCCTGGAGTTCGATGATGCGGGCGACGCCGGTGAGGTTGACCCCCTGGTCGACGAGGTCGCTGATACGGCGCAGGAGCGCGATGTCGTTGTCGCTGTAGAGCCGGGTCCCCCCGTCGGTGCGGGCGGGTCTGAGCAGGCCGCGCTGCTCGTACAGCCGTAGTGACTGCGCCGAGATCCCGACGAGGTCGGCGGCCACGGAGATGGTGTAGAGAGCCCGGTCGGGGTCGGGGCGGGCGGCGCTCATCGGCGTGGTTCCTTCCCAGGACGGGGCAGCGTGCTGCCGAGGTGTTCCAGCGCGGCGCGCTGCCGGGGGGTCGGGCGCTGCGCTGGAACATCGATGGTGACGTCGAGGACCAGGGCGCCGGCGTCGCCCACGCGGGTGCGGGACGGTACACCCTGACCTGGAAGACGGATGATACTGCCCGGCGCGGTACCGGGTGCGACGGGCACGACGACCTCCCGGCCGTCCAGCGTGGTGATGGCGACCCGGGCGCCGAGGACGGCCTCCGCGTAGCTCAGCACGAGCGTGGTGCGCAGGTCCTCCCCCGACCTCCGGTAGAACGGGTGCTCCTCCACCAGCACGGTCACCACGAGGTCGCCGGGCGCGCCGCCGTGGGAGCCGGGCCGCCCGTGGCCGGGCACGCGCAGGCGGGAGCGGTGGGCGGTCCCGGCCGGGATGTCGACGTCCGTGGTGCGGCCGTCGTCGAGCGCGACGGTCACGGTGCCCCCGTAGACCGCCCGGGCCAGGTCCAGGCGGACCGGGATCGTGACGTCGGAGCCGCGGCGCGGCCGCTGTCCCCGCACCCGCACGGGGATCCGGACGCCCCCGCGGGACGGGGGGACGTGGCGGCCGGTGTCGTGTTCGACCCGTCGGCGGGGGTCCATGAGGGCCTCGTAGGCGTCGCGGACGCGGATGTAGGCGGCGTGGTCCCCGCCGGGGGAGTCCGGGTGGTGGCGCCGTGCCAGCGCGCGGAAGGCCCGGACGACCTGTTCCCTCGTGGCCCCGGCGCCCAGGCCCAGTACCGCGTGGGGGTCCTCCCGAGAGGGCATGTCTCCTCCTTCCCCCTTGGTGGTTTCCTCCTGCACTCAGAATGTTTGTTCTCCATCGGATGTGGTATAAAACTTGCGTCTGGTCGCATCAAGTTATCTCAGCGAGCAGGAGGTGTCATGATGCTGATGCGCACGGATCCGCTCCGTGAGTTCGACCGGATCGCCCAGCGCCTTCTCGACGGCTCCGTCCGCCCGGCCGCGATGCCGATGGACGCCTACCGCGACGACGGCTCCTTCGTGGTCCACTTCGATCTGCCCGGTGTGAGGGCCGACTCCATCGACCTGGAGATCGAGCGGAACGTGCTCACCGTCAGGGCCGAGCGCACCGGCGCGGCCGGGGAGGACCGGGAGACGGTCGTGGCCGAGCGGCCCTCGGGCCGCTTCTCCCGTCGGCTCTTCCTGGACGAGGCGCTGGACCTCGACAACATCACCGCGGATTACACCGACGGTGTCCTCACACTGCGCGTGCCTGTGGCCGAGCAGGCCCGGCCGCGCAAGATCAGCGTCGGCGGCGGCGAGGGCCGGGCCCGCCAGATCGACGCCTGATCCCGCCCCTTCCCGCAGGGGCCGGGGACGCGCCCCCCGGCCCCCGCCCCGCGCCGGGCCTCATCCGGACGTGCTCCCGCGGTCCTCCCCGTTCTTATCCGGACGTGCCCCCGCGGGCCTCCCCGTCCTTCTCGGCGCTCTCGTCGAACCTGGCGCGGCGCTCCCGCTCCCGCGCGCTGTAGGCGGCCTCGCGGACGGCCGCCTGGTCCTCGAAGCTGGAGCCGAGGGCCCCCGCCATGGTTCCCAGGGAGCTGGCCAGCCAGGCGATGGAGACGTAGCTGGCCAGCCCCGGGGGATGGCCGAGTGCCGCCTCCATGACGCTGCCGTCGATGACCACTAGGGCCTCCGTGAGCGTCACCCCGAGCAGCAGGGCGTACACGCACGCCACGCCGATCCCCACGGTGCAGACGGTGGAGACGTTGTACAGCACGGCCTCCTCCCGTTCCCGCCGCTCCTTGGGGCTCTCCCACAACCCGTTGTAGACGATGAGCCAGACCGTCATGGCCGACATCGCGAATACGCTGATCAGGGCCAGGCGCAAGGGGCTGAGGGCGTCGGCGATGGACCACATCGAGTTGTAGAACACGCCGAAGGAGCCCGTGGCGGCGGCCGCGGCGAACGCGCTGGAGAGGCTGGGCACGAGGCGCCACGGCCGGTTGCTGCGCACCATGCCCAGCAGCAGGCGCGCCCGTCCGCGCAGTCCGACCAGCACCAGGTGCTCGTCCATGTCGTACTCGGGTCCGACCGCGCGGACCGGGGAGACGAACTCGGTGATGCGGTGGCCCGGGCGCGCCGACTCCGGCCTCCTCGCCCGCCCGCGGCGCGGGTCCTCGGCGGTCAGCCGGTCGACGAGGTGCACGACCGCCTGCCACACGTGGGCGCGCATCCGTATCCACCCCGTGGCGGGAAGCGAGAGCATCGCCGACCTGTGCGTCTTGTTGAGGCTGAAGAGCAGCGGCTGGATCCCCACGCGCCGGGGCAGGTCCGTCAGGGCGACCACGTACTCCCAGTCCTCCTCCGCCAGCACGGTGCGGGCGATCGAGTTGAGGGGGATGTCGTCGCGCCCGTCGAGGGCGAGCGGTTCGACGCGCACGCCCACCCGCCACCGCACCGTGTCGTCGACCTGCTCGGAGAGCACGTCGGCCAGCTTGTCGGCCATCCGCTCCGCCATCTTGGCGGGCAGGCCGGGATCGGCGAGGAAGCCGACACGGATACCCCGGCCGTCCTCGGATCCGTCCTCCTCGTGCACCGCTACCACGTCCTGTTCCACCCGGTCGACCACGTCGCGGCGGGTGCGCCGGACGGCACGTCGCGTGCGGGCGCTCCCCACGCCCCCGTGTCCCTCCCGCGCCCGTCACCTCCCCGCACCGCCCGGAGCGGACCCCGGCCGCCCGAGCGCCCCGGACCGACGGCTAACGGCTACCCAGTACCGCCTTGTTGACACCGGGGGCCTCCGGCGCGTGAGAAGGGTCCCAATCCGCGCCCGGGCTTTGACCCCCAGGGGTGTAACAGTGTTTACTCACTAACGGGTGAACGAGCGTTCACCCCCTTTCTCCCCCCTTCACGCACCCAACCGACCAGCTCGAACGAGTGGGTCCGGAGTGCGCCCGCACACCTTCCGCGCCCCACTCGTGCGCGCCGTCCCTGGAGGCCGAATGCCGTCCGTCCTGCGCGTGCCCGCCTGGGCCACCACGGGAATCCTCACCCTCTGCGGTCTGATCGTCTCGCTGCAGCAGACACTCGTCATCCCCCTGATGCCGGACATGCCGCAGATCCTCGGAGTGTCCGCCGACGACGCCTCCTGGCTGGTCACCGCCACCCTCCTGGCCGGTGCCGTGTCCACGCCGATCGTCTCCCGTATGGCCGACATGTACGGCAAGCGCAGGATGCTGCTCGTCGCCCTCTCGGTCATGACCGCGGGCTCGCTCATCGCGGCGCTCGGCGGCGGCTTCCTCCCCCTGATCGCCGGCCGCGCCATGCAGGGGTTCGGCGCCTCCCTGATCCCCGTCGGGATCAGCATCATGCGCGACGAACTGCCCAGGGAGAAGCTCTCCGGAGGCATCTCCCTGATGAGCGCCACCCTCGGCATCGGTGCCGCCCTGGGGCTGCCGCTCTCCGGCGTGCTCTACGGCGCGTTCGGGTGGACCTCCCTGTTCTGGTCCACCGCGTTCGTGGGGGCGGTCCTCATCGTCGCCATCCGCCTGCTGATCAACGAGTCCCCGCAGCGCTCCCGCGGCCACTTCGACGTCGTCGGCGCGATCGTGCTCTCGGTCGTCCTCGTGGGCTTCCTGCTGGCACTGTCCAAGGGCTCCTCGTGGGGCTGGACCAGCGGCCGGGTCATCGGCCTGGCCGCGCTCTCCGCGGTCGCGCTCGCGGTCTGGGTCCCCCTCCAGCTGAGGGTCCGCGAGCCCATGGTGAACCTGCGTACGGCCTTTCGTCCCCCCATGCTGCTGACCAACGTGTCCTCGTACTTCGCCGGGTTCGCGATGTTCCTGAACGGCCTGGTCACCACCCAGGAGCTCCAGGTTCCCGAGGACACCGGGTACGGGCTGGCCCTGCCCGTGGTCACCGCCGGGCTGGCGATGGTGCCGAGCGGCCTGATGATGCTGTGCTTCTCGCCGGTCTCCGGCCGCATGCTCGACCGGTGGGGCGGAAAGCCGACCCTGATGACCGGTGCGACGGTCATGGGCCTGACCTACCTGTGGCGGGTGTTCAACTCCGACACCGTCCTGAACGTGGTGCTGGGCAACATGTTCGTCAGCATCGGCACCGCCATCGCCTTCGCCGCCATGCCCGCCCTGGTCATGGCGTCCGTGCCCCGCAGCGAGACCGCCTCGGCCAACGGGCTCAACACCCTGGTCCGCTCGCTGGGCACCTCCAGCGGCAGCGCGGTGGTCGCGCTGGTCTTCGCGTCCCTGACCGTGAGCGTGGGCGGGGCGGTGTTCCCCTCCGGCGAGGCCATGGAGCTGGTCCACTGGCTGGGTGTGGCGGTGTCCCTGGCCAGCGTGCTGGTGGGGGCGCTCATTCCGACCCGGGGGCAGCGGAGGGACGAGGAGTACGGGACCATCGTGACGGCGTCCGGGACCGGGAGCGCCAAGGAGTCCGTAGGGGTGAGGCCGTGACCAGACCCGACAGCCGCAGCACCATCATCGCCGCGGCGCGAGAGCTCTTCTCCGAGCACGGGTACAAGGGGGTGACCATCCGCGACATCGCCGCCGCCGCGGGGGTCTCCCCCGCCCTGGTGATCAAGCACTACCGCAGCAAGGCCGAGCTCTTCAACGAGATGGGGCCGCACGAGGTCCCGCTCGCCGAGCTGGACCTGCCCCGCTCCGTCATGGGCCGGGCCCTGGTGCAGAAGGTCCTCACCCGTCGGGAGCACGGTGTCCCCGACGCCTGGCTGGTCGCCGCCGCCCACGTCCGGGACTCGCCCGAGCCCGACCGCTCCCGCGAGGAGACGCGCGGAAAGCTCCTGGACGGCGTCGCCGGCCTGATCGGGGACACCACCCCCGAACGCCGCTACGCCAGTGCCATCTCCTGCCAGATGCTCGGCCTCGCCGAGGGCATCCGCGTCCTGGGCATGTTCCCCGAGGACGAGGTCTCCCGCGACGACCTGCTGGAGATGTACGCCCCGGTCGTCCAGCAGCAGGTCGACGCCTGCGCGCGGGCCTGCCCGGACCCGCGCTGAGGCGTGTCCGGCGGACACGCCCCGAGGACCTCCGCCCGGGGCCGGGGCCGGCGGCTCGGGCGCGGCCGCCCGGCCGGAGGCCGCGACCCCTCCCCCGGGTCTGGTAAGCCGGACGGTATGAACAACCGGAAGCAGCCCGAGAACCAGGACGGTGCCGAGCCGTCGAGCCCGGCGGACCCGTCCGAGGGGCTGGTCGCCCGGTGGATCTGGCCGTTCGTGACCGTGGTGGTCGTGGCCGGCGGAATGACCCTCGGCTACGCCCTCTTCACCTGAGCCGGCGCCGTCCGGCCGGGGCGGGAGCGGTGCGGCGCGCCGGCCCGCGAATCCCGGAGGCGGGCCGCGGGACGCGGTCCTCAGGCGCCGCCCAGGGAGACGCCGGGCAGACGGGTGGCGACCCACTGGTCGTCGGAGTCCTGGCGCAGCTCCAGGGGGCCGTGGTCCTCGTCGGGGTAGACCAGGGTGACCGTGATGATGGGGGTGTCGCCCTCCAGGTCGGTGCCCGCGGCCGCCTCACCGACCTCGATGCCCTCCCCGTGCCGGAGGGACTCGGCGTAGGGGGGGAAGGCCGCCGCGCAGTCGTCGGCTCCTTGCGCGTCCACCAGGGCCCTTCGGGCGGCCTCGTCCATCAGCGCGCAGCCCGCCTCGCCGTCGGCCGCCTGGAGGGAGGCCACGAACCCCTCGGCGGCACGCAGCGCCGAGGCCGAGGCGGCCCCGTCCCCCTCCGCGGCCTCCTGTCCGGCGTCCCCGTCCCGGGGCTCCTCCCCGGAGCAGGCCGTGAGGGCCAGCAGCAGGGCCAGCGGCAGTGTGAACAGCGGGGACCGTCTCATCGGAGCGCCTTTCGGGGGGTCGGGGGAAGGGGCGGCGTGTCCGCACCATTGTTACCGTATCCACCCGCTCCGTGACCAGCGGTGTCCGGGAACGCGTCCGGTGGACGGGGGAGGCCGGGGTTGTCCGCGCGGCCGGGCTCTGGTGATATGGGAACGCGGTTCCCCTCCCCCTGGGAGACCGAGCTTTCTGGCGCACAGAGCACGCGCGGGCGTGCCACGGGCGGCTCCGCCGTGCGTCCGCGCCGGAGGTGACATGACCTATCCCCTGCGGGAGAGCCCTCGGACGGACCCGTTCGCGCGCATCCCCCCGGAGCTGGGCGCCCGGCTGCGCCCGCTGGTGGCGCCGCTGGTCGAGGAGGCCCTGGAGGGAATCCGGCGCCGGGCCCGGGACCACTCCCCATCCCTGGAGCCCGCCGACGTCGAGGAGCTGCGCAGGGTGCTCGGCGTGGGAGTGCACGCGTTCCTGGACCGGGTGGAGAGCGGCGGCCGGTCCCCCGGGCACGTGGACGCGCTGGCCGCCGAGTTCCGGGCGTTCGGCGCCGGCGAGGCCCGCCACGGGCGCACCCTGGAGTGCCTGCACACGGGGCTGCGCACGGCGGCGGCCGTGGCGTGGCGGAGGCTGGCCGACGCCGACGCGCTCACCCGCGACCACATGGCGGTGCTGGGAGAGGCGGTCTTCGCGTTCCAGGAGGAGATCTCGACCGCCGCCGGAGAGGGGTACGCGCGGGTGCGCGGCGCGGGTGCGGACGCGCTGCGCCGCCGCCGGGCGCGGCTGCTGGAGGTGCTGCTGGCCGAGGCGGGCACCGAACAGGAGGCGCGGGCGGTACCGGCACTGGCCCGGGCGGCACGGTGGCGGACGCCCGAACGGGTGGCGGTGGCCCTGCTGTACCGGGAGGCGCCCGGCACGGTACCCGCGCTGCCGTCGGACGTGCTGGTGGACCCGGACCGGGCGGAGCCGTGCGCGCTGGTGCCCGATCCCGAGGGGCCGGGGCGGCTGCGGACGCTGGAGCGGTCGCTGCGCGGCGCGTGCGCGGTGCTGGGGCCGAGCGTGCCTGTGGACCGGGCACCGGAGTCGCTGGCGCGCGCCCGCGACCTGGCCGATCTGGTGCGTACCGGCGCCGTGCCTGGCGGGGGCGTGGTCCGCTGGAGCGACCACCTGCCCGCGCTGCTGCTGACGCGGGACACCGGCCTGGTCGCGGAGATGGCGCGGTCCCGGCTGGCGCCGCTGACACGGCTGCGCCCGCCGCAGCGGGAGCGGATGGCCGAGACGCTGCTGTCCTGGCTGGAGTCGGGCCTGAACGCCAACGAGGCGGCGGAGCGGCTGCGCATCCACCCGCAGACGGTGCGCTACCGGATGCGCCGGCTGGAGGAGTTGTTCGGCGCGCGGCTGCGCGACCCCGGTGAGCGCTTCGAACTGGAACTGGTGCTGCGGGCGCGCCTCCTCCTGGGGCCCCTGGAGGAGGACGGGGCGGGGTGAGGGCTCCGGCGGGGACCCGGTACGCGGATCCCCGCCGGGCCCCGCCAGGAGGGTCCCGTCAGTCCTCCGGGGCGAGGGCACGCACGACGGCGGCCGGGTCCGCGCCGGGCGGACCGATCGGCGCGATCACCGGGGTGGTCACGCCGTTGGACACGTAGGCCCGGATGCGCTCGCGGCAGTACTCGGCGGGGCCGTGCACGATCAGGTCGTCCACCACCGAGTCGGGGATCGCGGCCAGCGCGCCCTTGCGGTCGCCCTCCTCCCACGCCTTCCACATCGGGTTCAGCTCCTCGCGGCCCAGCCACTCGTGGAACGCCCGGTAGACGGGGACGTTGAGGTAGGCGGAGATGGCCCACCGGCCGATCTGGCGGGCGGTGTCCGCGTCGGCTTCGGGGATGGCGAAGATGCGCGCGACGACCTCCTTGTCCTCACCGTACCGCCGCACGTAGGGCGTCACCTGGCGCACGTCCTCCGCCGACAGCCAGTTGATGATGGCGCCGTCGCCCTCGCGTCCGGCGAGCTTGAGCATGCCCGGGCGCAGGGCCGCCACCAGCAGCGGCGGGGCCTGCTCGGGGACCGACCCGAGCGTGAAGCCCTTGACGCTGAAGGTGTCGTAGTCGGCCTTGACCTTCTCCCCGGTGAGCGCGGTCCGCAGGAAGCGCACCGTGTCGCGCACCTTCTTGTACGGCTCCTCGAAGGGGATGGAGTTCCACCGCTCCACGATCACGTTGGAGGAGGTGCCGACGCCCAGCGCGAACCGGCCCGGCGCCGCGGCGGCCATGGTGGCGGCGCTCATCGCCAGGGTGGCGGGACCGCGTGTGTAGGCGGGCACGATCGCGGTGCCCAGGCGCAGCCGGGGAGCCCACACGCTGGCCAGGGCGAGCGGGGTGAAGGCGTCGGTGCTGTTGGCCTCGGCCGACCAGGCGTCGGTGTAGCCCAGGTCGGGCATCTGCTCGATGATGGACCGCTGTTCGGGGAGCGGGACTCCCTCCAGCGGGATGGTGATGCCCCAGCGAGTGGTCATGGCGGCTCCCTGTCGGTGTTCGAAGGACCGAATCCGATTCTGTCGACAAGACCGTACCGCCCGGTCGGTCTGTCGTCTCGGAGCGCCTCCCCGTTCGTGGGCCACCAGGTGCGGAACCCGTCTTCCGACACGGCGCTCCGTCCCGAGACGCACGCTCCCGGCGGGGCGTATGTTCGTAGGGCCCGGGGCCGGGCCCCGCCTTCCGCCGGAGCCCGGCCGGGCCGCAGAAGCCCATCCAGACGAACGAAGGAGGCCCCTTCGTGGCCATGCCACCCTCCCCCTACGACTTCCTGCCCCAGGTCGCGTCGTTCACCGTCACCAGCGACGACGTGGCCGACGGGAAGACCCTGCCCAAGGCCCAGGTCAGCGGGATCATGGGCGCAGGAGGCGAGGACGTCTCGCCGAACCTGTCCTGGAGCGGCTTCCCCGAGGGGACGCGGAGCTTCGCCGTCACCTGCTTCGACCCGGACGCGCCCACCGCCAGCGGCTTCTGGCACTGGGCGGTGGCGAACATCCCCGTCGAGGTCACCGAGTTGGCGACGGGTGCCGGGGACGGTTCCGGCCTGCCGGAACCAGCCGTGACCCTGCGCAACGACGCGGGATCGCACCGCTACATCGGCGCCGCTCCGCCCCCCGGGCACGGTCCGCACCGGTACTTCTTCGTGGTGCACGCGGTGGACGTCCCCCGCCTGGAGGTGGACGAGTCGGCGAGTCCGGCCTTCCTCGGCTTCAACCTGTTCTCGCACTCCCTGGGCCGCGCGATGCTCACCCCGGTCTACGAGCAGAAGTAGGCGCACGGGAGGCGGCGGTCGCGGAACGGACCCGGGGAACGGGTCCGCCGGACCCGTCGGGGGCGGGTGGTGCGGCGCCGCAGCGCATCCGCCCCCGGCCCTCTCCTTCCGGGGCCGGTGAATACACGCGCGAAAGGCACGTACGGTTCACCCGGCAACCGGATCCGGCCAATCACGGGTCATCGGGTGGCCCGCGGTCTAGGCTCGGTGAACATCCTCCACACGTCCACCGACCGCGCTTGGAAGGACTCCGAAGGTGCCACAGCAGCCTGTGAGGAAACCGACCGTCGTGGTGACCACAGCGGGGTCGGCTCCCACCCCCGACACCATTCTCCATCTGCGTGGACACGGTTTCCGTGTGGTGGCGACCGATGTCGACCCCGCCGCTCCGGGCCTGTACCTGGCCGACCGCGGCTACCTGGTGCCCCCGGGTGACAGCGACGCGTTCCTGCCCCGGATGCGGACACTGTGCGCGGACGAGGACGCCGTCGCGGTCGTCCCCCTGGTGGACGAGGAACTGGTCCACGTGGGCGAACTGGCCAAGGACGGGGTGGCGGTCCTGCTCCCCCGGCTGGACTTCGTCACCGCCTGCCTGGACAAGTACGTGCTCATGCGGGAGCTGGAGGACGCCGGGATCGGGGTGCCGCGCACCTGGCTGGCCTCGGAGTGGCCCAGCGACGCCGCGGGCTCGGCGCCCGGGGGCCTCATCGTCAAACCCCGCACCGGGCGGGGCAGCCGCGGGGTGGTGGTCGTCGACTCGGTCCGCGACATGGTCCAGGTGGTGGCCGAGGGCGGCTACGCGGCGGACGAGCTGATCGTGCAGGAGAGGATCACCGGACCGGAGTACACGGTCTCGGTGGTGGTGTGGCGGGACGGCGACGTGCAGGCCGTGGTGCCCAAGGAGGTCGTCCTCAAGCAGGGGGTGACCAGGTACGCGGTGACCCGGCGCCAGGAGGAGGTGGTCCGCACCTGCAAGGCGGTGCAGGCCGCGCTGCGCGCCGACGGACCGTTCAACGTGCAGCTGTGCCTGGACGGGGAGGGCCGGCCGAGGGTGTTCGAGATCAACCCGCGGTTCTCCTCCACGGCGTCGCTGACCGCGGCCGCCGGGGTCGACGAGATCGCCGGCCTGCTGAAACAGGCCGTCGCCGACGGACCCCGCCTGGCCGACGACTGGCGCGAGGGGGTGGCGATGGTACGGCGGTGGACGGACGACTTCCTCAGCGAGTCCGAGTTCACCGCACAGGGCATCACCCCCGCGCCCGTGGGCGCCCCGGCGCTGCCCCGGCGGCTGTCGGCGGGCGGCCAGGCCCCCGCCGTGCCGGTGCGCGCCCGGTGACCGCCGCGCACGAGGCGGCCGGTACGCACCCGCTGTCGGAGGCGGTGGCCGCGGCGGTCGTGGAGGTCGGCGGCCTGCTCCGCGCGTGGCGGTCCGACGCCCGCGCCCGCAGCGGGGTGTGGGAGGGCGACCAGTTCAAGGCCGGGGCCGACGGCATGGCGCACCGGGCCCTGTCGGAGCGGTTGGGGAGGGTCGACGGGCGGATCCCGGTGGTCAGCGAGGAGGACCCCGCGTCGCTGCGCGGGGAGCGTCCGCCCCGCTACTGGCTGATCGACCCCGTCGACGGCACCGCCAGCTACGTCCACGGGTTCCCCGGGTACGTGACGCAGGCGGCGCTGATGGTCGGGGAGCGGCCCGAGGTCGCCGCGGTGTTCGCCCCCGAGACCGGGACCCTCTACACGGCGGTACGGGGCCGGGGCGCACGGCGCGACGGACGCCCGCTGCCCCCCTGTGAGGCGCCCGCCCCCGGGCGGGGCGTGCTCACCGACAACACCCCCGAGCCGAGGGGGATCGCCCGCCGGGTCCACGAGCACCTCGGCTACGGCGCCTACCTGGAGAGCGGCAGCATCGCGCTGAAGCTGTGCCTGGTCGCCGACGGTTCCGCGCACCTGTTCGTCAAGGACGTGCCGGTCCGCGACTGGGACGTGGCCGCGCCGGCCCTCGTCCTGGAGGAGGCGGGCGGTCTGGTCACCCGCCTGGACGGCACGCCGTTCGACTACCGGGGGGCCTACGAGCACACGGGCCTGGTCGGTGGCGCCGATCCGCGCACCTGCCGGGACGTCGCCCGTTGGCTGGCCTCCTGAGGGGCGCTCCCGGAAGTGCGTCCGGCGTGCCGCCGGTCCCTCCCCCGCCCCCTTTCCAGAGCCCTTTCCCTGGGCCTTTCCCGGAAAGGTCCCGGAACGGCCCAGGGCGGCGTCGTCGCAGCTCCCGGGCTCTGCGCGGGAGGTGCCGTCTCACTTTCCGTGTATCCCTTTTCCACGCCGGGCGCGACGCGTATCGTGTGGTCACCAACTCGCGCCTTTGGGGGTGGGAAGTGGAGGACGAACGCCTGCCGCTGAACCAGATGCGCGCCTCGGACGCCGAACGCGACCTCACGGTGGAGCACCTCACCACCGCGTTCGTCGAGGGCCGCCTGGACCACGAGGAGTACGACCACCGGGTGGGTCTGGCACTGGGCGCCGTGCTGCTCGGCGAGCTGCGCTCGCTGACCGCCGACCTTCCCGTCCCCGACCTCTCCGCGCACGGGCCTTCCTCCCCCGGACCCGCCTGGACCGACCCGCCGGACCGGCGGGACCTGAGGCACGGCCCGCCGGAGGCGGCGCGCACCGGCCCCGGGTGCGGACCCGGTCCCCGCCCGCCCTCACGCCGCGGCTCCTCCGCCGGAGGCGACCTGTCCGTCCTGCCCGCCGCCTGGCGGGGGTGGGGCGAGGAGTGGCGCTGGTGGCTGGGCGTCGCGGTGGCCCTCACCGGCGTCTGGGGCGCGGTGAGCCTGATGGACGGGGAGCTCGTGCCCTACTGGCCGCTGGTGCCGCTGGGCATATGGGCGGCCGTCCTGCTCGCCTCCGCCATCTGGCCCAGCGGGGAGGAGCCGCCCTGACGCCAGGGCGCAGGCCCGCCCCTCCCGGCGCTCAGCCCGCCGCGTGGAGCCAGCGCACCGGAGCGCCGTCGCCCGCGTAGCGGAAGGGTTCCAGCTCCTCGTCCCAGGCCCGGCCGGTGAGGCGTTCGATCTCGGCGGCCAGCTCGACGCCGTCGGCGGCGGCCCGCTCCACGGCGAGGCGCAGACGGCCCTCCGGCACGAGGACCTCCCCCGCGGCACTGGTGAGGGCGGTGAACATGCCGAGGGAGGGCGTGTAGCTGTAGCGCATGCCGTCGCAGCCGGGCGACCCCTCCTCGGTCACCTCGAAACGCAGGCGCTGCCACGTGTTCAGCGCCGAGGCCACCGCGCCCGCCGTTCCCGGCCTCCCCTGCCAGTTGAGCTCGGCCCGATGGTTGCCGGGTGCCGCGGGCTGGGCGACCCAGTCGAGTTTCACGGGTACTCCAACAACGCCCGCGACCGCCCACTCGACGTGTGGGCACAGCGCCGCGGGCGCGGAGTGGACGTACAAGACGCCACGTGCGGACACCGAACCTCCTGATACGAACGAGTGCGCTTCCCCGACGCCCTCGTACCACGAGAAGGTTGCATACCCGCCTGAATTCTTTTGCCCCATTGTGCCCCAAGGGCACACTGAGAACCAGCGCTCACACTGGTCTTTTCCAGCGTTCCCGCCGCGCCCGGAGGCCCGAGAGACTAGCGTGAGCCCCGGCGAGCGGGAGTCCGATCATAGTGGGGGCGGGTGTGCCAGACCAGTCGCACGAGGGCATCCGTGGCACCCGAACCTCTCCTCAAACCGTACTTTCGACCTTTTCTCAGGAGGAAGCACCCCCGCCTTCGCCGGACACGGCCACAACCGGCCGCGCCACGATCGGCTTCGGGACGGGCGGAACACCACGGGACGCGGGCGGACGGGGCGGTGGCCCGTCTCCGGTTCCTCCTCCCTCCCCCGCCCCTGACGCCTTTCCCGGTGACGCGGAACTCGTACGGCGGGCCTGCCGGGGCGAGCACGGGGCGTGGGAGGCCATCGTGGACCGGCACCTGCCCGTCGTGAACGCGGTCGCCCGCTCCTACCACCTGTCCCCTCCGGACCGGGAGGACGCCGTGCAGACGGTGTGGCTGACCCTGAACCAGCACCTGCCCCGCCTGCGCTCCCCCGAGATGCTCCGCTCCTGGCTGCGCCGGGTCACCCGCGACGTCTGCGGCCGCCAGCGCCGCCAGAGCGCCCGCCTGCAGCCGGTCGACCCCCGGAGCCTCCCCCGGGACGACTCCCTCCGGGCTCCGGGGCCCGAGTCCGCCTACCTGCACAAGGAGGAGCACGACGAACTGCGCCGCGCGATCCGTCGGCTGACCGACCCCGGAGAGCGGCGTGCCGCCCTGTTCTACCTCGACGGGGCCGCGGACGAGCCCTTCGACCCCGACGGCCCCCGGTCCGCCGACGGCCAGGTGAACCCGAGGACCGCCGCGAACCAGCGGCGCCGCATGCTCCGCAGACTCCGCCGCCTCCTGGAGGAACCGACGTGAGGGACCAGCCCGGGACCGACCCCCTCCCCCCGTGGGCCCTGGAGGGGCGGTCGGCCGCCCTGGCCGCCTTCGACCGCTGCGACGACGGCTCCGACGTGGCCCGGCTGACCGGGGAGGCCGAACCCGCCACCGAGGTCCTGCGCTCCGCCGAGGACGGTGCGGACGGTGTGGCGGTGGCCGTCCTGCGGTTCGAGCACGAAGACCTCACCATGGACCTCCAGGTCCACTCGGAGGGGAGGCTGCGCGCCCTGTCCGGGCTGGCCACCGGGGAGTGCGAACACGCGGTCCTGCACGTGCGCCGCCCCGGCTCCTCCGACCGCCTGCGGGTCGGTGAGGACGGCAGGTTCACCCTGTCCGGCCTGGCCCGCGGTCCGATCAGCCTGTCACTGCGCAGGATGGGCCACCCGACGGTGGTCACCGACTGGTTCACCATCTGACCGGAAGGCCCGTCCCGGCCGCCCCGGCGCCCCGTGCAGCGCCACCCCGGCCGCGGTGTTCGGGCCACGGCATCCCAGCCGTCACAGTACGGGACGCTCCGAACCCGGGTTGGGGGACAACGTGAACACACTCACGGTCATGGCCCTTCATCCGGCTTCGTCCGGGTTCGCGCACGCCGGGTCGCCCCAGATCGGCTCCGACCACTCCCGCCGCACCCTCACCGCTGCTATTCCTGGGGGCCGGACCTCCCCCCTCGGTGAAAGGCACCCGTACGTGTCCCTGCACGCCCAGCCGTCCCCCCTCCCCCCGGACTCCTCCCTCCCCCTCCCGGACGTACAGGACGAACTCGACCACACTGTGCTGCGCTCCGGCAGAACACTGCTCGCCCGGGTCACCCGCGGAGTACTGATGGCGCAGGAGGGCGGCATGTTCGAGCAGACCGCGGCACTGCTGACCGACACCCATCGGCGGCTCCGCGGCCACCCGGTCGCCGAGTCCGTGACGGTGATGCCGGGAGTCCTGCTCAACCTGGGACTGGCACAGACGCTGTGCGGACGTTTCGCCCAGGCCGAGGACCACCTGTGCGAGGCCCGCTCCCTGGCGGAGGAGCGCCGTCTGCCGCTGATGGACATGGTGGTCCGCCAGAACCTGGGGTGCCTGAGCCTCTACCGGGGCGACGCCTCAGGGGCCATCGCCACCTTCCACGGCCTGACCGACCGCCTTCCCCCCGAGCGGCGGGAGGCCCTGCACGTGGACCTGGCCGAGGCGCTGCTGGCCGAGGGCCTGGTGGAGGACGCCGCGGCGGCCCTGGTGGACGGCCCCTGGGCCGACGGGGCGCCCGCGTCGGCCCACACCATGCTGGTGGAGGCCAAGCTGCGGCTGCTGCGGGGCGACCGCCTCCGCGCCGTCGAACTCACCCGCCGGGTGCGGTACACGTTCGGTACCGGTTCGCAGTGGCACCGGCTGGCCGCGCGCCTGGAGCGGATCGCGGTGCGCGGCGACCGGTCCCGTCCCGTGTCCCGGGCGCGCAACGCCCTGGCCGCCCGGAGGCCGTTGGCGGTGCCGGAACCGCGCGGACGGGCCGCGCCGCACCGGGCGCTGGACGCGCTGGAGCGCACCTCGTCCCGCATGCCGGGGCCCTGGCTCGCGGAGGCGGGGAACGACCCGCACGTGGTCCAGGCGGGGTTGGAGAACGCGCTGGAGGCCGGGGACGCGGCGGCCGCCCTGGAGTGGGCGGAGCTGGCCCGGACCTGGGCGGTCCCCCGCGTCCCCGGCCCCGGGGTGCGTACGCCGGCGACGGTCTCGCTGGCCGAGCACTACCGGGACGCCCTGGCCGGCGGCCGCGACCCCAACACCGTCGCACGACGCATGGAGTCCGCCCGCTGGCAGGCGCACCACGAGGCCCGGTCCGCGCGGTCGTCCGGCTCCCCGTCTCCCTCCGCGCCCGCACGGGAGCACGCGGACGGACCGCGCCGGGACCCGCGGCCCGTGCCCGTGGCCGACGCGCTCTCGGAGAGGCTCGGCGACCGGGCGTTCGTCCGGTACACGAGGGCCGGCGGGGAGGCCGTGGCGCTCGTGGCCGCGGACGGCCGGGTCCACGCCCGGGTACTGGGGCCGCTGCCCCGCGTGGCACGGGCGCTCGGCCGGTTCGTGCACCCGCTGCTGCTCCCCGGGCACGCGTTCGGGGACGACGCCCGGAAGGCGGCCGGCACCGCCGCCGACGCCCTGCTCGGTCCGCTGCTGCCGCTGGTCGGGGACCGCCCGCTGGTGGTGGCGGGCGACCCCTACCTGGGCGATCCGCCGTGGGGCATGCTTCCTCCGCTACGGGGGCGTCCGACGCACCTGGTGCCCACCGCCCGGTTCTGGCTGGACCGCGCCCCCGCCGGCACCGCCGGACCCGCCGTACCCGGACGTGTACTGCTGGTGGCGGCGCCCGGCCCCGCCGGGGCCGGGCGCGAGGTGGCCGGGCTGGCCGGCCTCTACCCGAAGGCGCGTGTGCTCACCGCCGACCGGACCGGGCGCTCGGAGGTGCTGGCCGCCTTCGAGGAGGCCGACCTGGTCCACCTGGCCGGACACGGGCGCGTTCCCCACCGTGCGCCCATGCTCGCCTCGGTCACGCTGGACGACGGCCCCCTGCTCGCCTGCGACCTGACCGCGCTGCCCCGGGTGCCGGACGTGGTGGTCCTGTCCACCTGCTGGAGCGGCCGGGGCTTCGCGGGCCGTACCGGGGCGCCGCTGGGGTTCGTCGGCGCACTGCTCGCCGCCGGGGTCCGCGCGGTGGTGGCCAGCCCCGTCCCCGTCGGGGACTCCAGGACCGACACGGCGATGCGCCGCTTCCACCGGTCGTTCGCGGGGGGCGTGCCCCTGCCCGAGGCGGTGGCTGTTCACCTCGGGCCGATCGGCTTCTGCTGCTTCGGCGCCTGAGACCGCTACCAGCCGCGCTCGCGCCACTCGTCCAGGTGCGGGCGCTCGGTTCCCAGGGTGGTGTCGCGCCCGTGCCCGGGGTAGACCCAGGTGTCGTCGGCCATCGAACCGAACAGGCGCTCCTCCACGTCCCCGAGCAGGACGCGGAAGTCCTCGTCGGACCAGGTACGGCCGACACCGCCCGGGAAGAGGCTGTCACCGGTGAACAGGTGGGTCCGGCCGTCGGGGTCGTCGTAGCGCAGGGCGATCGACCCGGGGGTGTGCCCGCGCAGGTGGATGACGGTCAGGAAGCCCTCCCCCACGGGGACGCGCGACCCGTGCACGACGGGCTCGTCCACGGAGACAGGGAGCTCCCCGCTGTCGTCGGGATGGGCGACCGTGCGGGCGCCGGTCTGGCCGACGACCTCGGCCAGGGCCTGCCAGTGGTCCTGGTGGCGGTGGGTGGTGACCACCCGCGCCAGACCTTTCTCGCCGATCAGTTCCAGGATGCGGTCGGGCTCGGCCGCCGCGTCGATGAGCACGGCCTCGTCGGTGGCACGGCAACGCAGCAGGTAGGTGTTGTTGTCCATCGGCCCGACGGCCAGTTTGGCGATCGTCAGATGCGTTAGTCGTCGCAGGTCGGGGGGGCCGCCGACCCTGGTATCTCCGGAGTAACTCACCCGACCATTGTGACCTGTCGCGGGGAGCGGACGCACCCGGGTCGCGCGGGCCGGACACCCGGTGACAGAAGGTCCGGCCCCCGGGTGCCCCCTGCGTTCGGAGCGGCGTTCGGGCCCCGGCTAGCGGGCCCAGCGCGGCGGGCGCTTCTCGAAGAAGGCGGCGCGGCCCTCGGCCGCGTCCTCGCTCCCGAAGAACTCGGCGGACAGCTCACCCATCCGGGCGAAGGCCTCGGCCCGACGGTCGGCGGTGGCCAGCGCGCCCGAGCCCAGTTCACCCAGGAGTTCCTTGGTCCGCGACAGCGCGCGCGGCGCCGATCCCCGCAGCCCCTGCAGGACCGCGTCCACCGCGTGCTCCATGTCGCGGTCGGGCACGGCCTGGGTGATGAGGCCCGCCCTGGCGGCCTCGGAGGCGTCGAACAGCTCTCCGGTGAGGAAGTAGTGGCTGAGCTGGCGCGAGTGCATACGCGCGGACACCGGGACGGAGATGACGGCGGGGACCACACCGATGCGCACCTCGGTGAAGGCGAACGTGGCGCTCTTGGGCGCCAGCGCGATGTCGGCGGCGGCCACCAGCCCTATGCCCCCGGCCCGGGCGGCACCGTTGAGGACGGCGATCACCGGTTTGGGGGCGCCCATGATCTGCTCGAAGATCTCGGGGAGTTCGGGCGCGGGTTCGACCGGGGTGCCCCGGAGCGCCGCGCCGACCTCCTTGAGGTCGGCTCCCGCACAGAACACGGGGCCGGCGCCGGTGAGCACGACACCGCGCACCCCGTCGTCGGCCACCGCGTCGGCGAGGGCCTTGGACAGCTCCGAGCGCAAACGCGCGGACAGCGCGTTGCGGTTGCGGGGGGAGTCGAGGGTGATCGTGGCGATGGCCCGGTCGACGGTCAGGCGTACCAGGGGCGTGTCGTCCGGGGGTGTCGGGGAGGGGTGCTGCGTCATCGCAGACGGGCCTTTCTCCGGGGTGCGTCCTCGCGTGTTGCGGGGAAGGGGCGGGAGCGCGGCGGTTCCTCGCGGCGCGTGTACACGTCCGGCTCGTGACCGGACACGTCTGACTTGTAGCGTTGTGCACGAATCCGGTTCAACCCTAGACGGCCGGGTCGTCGAGCCACCACGCTTCCTCACACCGCGTTCGTCAATTCCCGATGACGGTTGATGGCCCCCGTGTTACGCGACACGGCGGAAGCGGCGCCTGGTCCCCCGAGCCTCCCGTGCCCCGGGCCGCCGGTCCCGGTGAAGGACCCCTCCCGGCCCCGGCGCCCTCAGCGGCGGGTGGTCGCCGCGGACAGGGCGTCGGCGAAGTGCATCATCGCCGAGACGGCCGGGGCGCCGTCCGCGGCCTCGCTCACGCGCAGGGTGAGCGGCTCGGCGGTGATCGCCCCGGTGTAGCCGTGGTCGAGCTCGCACGCCTCGTCCGCGCAGGAGGCCGGTTCGAGGTCGATGTGGGCGATCGCGCCCCAGTTCACGGAGAGGTTGACGCTCAGCACCAGCTCGCTGGGCAGGCTGCCCGGCGTGTACTGGGCGGGGTTGGGCACCACCCGGGTCAGGGCCACCGACTGGATGTTGCCCAACTGGATGCTGTCGGTCGTGGTGGAGGCATGCGAGGTGCCACCGGGCTCGGTGGGCGGGTGCTCGTCGGTGTGGCACACCACGAGCCGGGTCGCGGTCAGCAGCATCACGGTGATGTGCCGCCGCATCTCCATGGCCGGGTCGAAGGTCGCCTCGTGGTGCACGATGAACGCCTCGGCGCTCTCGTCACCCAGGACATCGGCGACGGCGTCGATCACCAGCGCGGGGTAGTACCCGCTGCGCTCGATCTCCATCCGCCAGTCCGTGGACACGGCACGTGTTTTCCTCATGCTCCTATCCTGCCTCCTTCCCGTGACACTTCGCGACCGTGACGTGAAACGGGACGCCCATCCCATGATCAGAACGTCACCCCGCGCAGTCGCCGGGGGCCGGCGTCCGGCCGCACCTCGGGAGCCTCCCTCAGCCACATGCGCGCGCCCAGCACGTGGGCGCCGGTGGCGTTGACCAGGACCGGGTCCAGGTCGACGTAGCCGATCTCCGGGAAGGCCTCGACCAGGCGCGACACCCGGATGAGGAGCTCCTCCAGCGCCTCCACGTTGGGCTGCTCGGCGAGCGAGGTCGCGCCGGCCGGCAGTCCGAACAGCAGCGGGGCGGCGCGCACGGAGTGGATGATGTCGGCGGCGTCCATGTCGGTGAGCGGCGCCAGCCGGAAGGCCCGGTCGTCGAGCAGCTCGGCGGTCACGTCCGCCAGGCCGAAGGAGACCACCGAGCCGAAGGACTGGTTGTCCCCCGCCCGGATGACCGTGGGCACGCCCGGGGCGACCATGCGCTGGACGACGAGCGAGGCCTCCTCCCCGAAGCGGTCGTGCAGGGAGGCGAAGGCGCTGCGCACGTCCTCGGGGGTGCGCAGGTCGGCGCGTACGAACGTACCGCCCGCCCGCAGGCGCAGGTCCGGGGAGTCGGCCTTGACCACCGCCGGGTAGCCCAGCTCCCCGGCGGCCACCACGGCCTCCTCCTCCGAGGAGACCGGGATGTCGGGGTAGGCGGTGATGCCGTAGCAGGACAGCAGGTCGCGGGCGTCCTCGCCGGAGATCGACGTCTCCTCGTCGTAGCGGCGCTCCCCGCCGAACCAGGCGATGTCCTCCGACCGGGGCATGGCGTTCTTGAGCGCTCGGGCGATGGTGGCGCGGGCGCGGGCCCGGTCGATGTCGGGCAGCTCGGGGTGGCGCCCGGGTTTGCGGTTGCGCCACTGGGCGTAGCGGGTGGCGTAGGCCAGGGCGCGCACCGCGTCCTCGGGGGAGGGGTAGGAGGGCACCGACCCGCGCAGGGTCTCGCCCCGCCCACCGACCTGGCGCAGCTCGTCGGGGACCCCCTGGCGGGCCAGGTAGGTGGTGACGATGGGCTTGTCCGAGTTCAGGGAGCGGGCCCGCAGCACACGGGCCACGTCGTCGGAGATGGGGTGCAGCGCGGGGACGAACACCACCACGACCGAGTGCACGTCCTCGGCGGCCAGCACCGTCTCCAGTGCGCGGTCGAAGTCCTCGGCGGTGGCCTGGGGGCCCAGGTTGACCGGGTCGTGCGGTTTGAGCCCCTGGCGCACGGCCGCGTCCTTGACCAGCAGCTCCAGGGAGTCGGAGTTGCCGATGACGCCCACGCGGGGCCCCTCGGGCAGCGGCTGGTAGGCGAACACCTGGGCGGCGTCGAACATCTGCGTGATGTCGTCCACCCGTACCACCCCGGCCTGCTGGAACAGCGAGGTGACCGCGTAGTCGGGCAGGGAGAGCCCGCCCGCGGCGTGGCCGGTGGGCGTGGTCCGCGCCGAGCCGCCGCTGCGCACCGCCACGACCGGCTTCTGCTTGGCCAGGCGGCGGGCCAGGCGGGTGAACTTGCGCGGGTTGCCCAGCGACTCCAGGTACTGCAGCACCACCTCGGTGGCCGGGTCCTCCTGCCAGTACTGCATGAGGTCGTTGCCGGACACGTCGGCGCGGTTGCCCGCCGAGACGAAGGTGGACAGGCCCATCCCGCGCTCGGCGACGCGCTGGAGGATGGCGCGGCCCAGGGCGCCGGACTGGGAGAAGAACCCGATGGTGCCGCTGGGCGGCAGGTCCGGGGACAGGGTGGCGTTGAGCGAGACCGAGGGGTCGGTGTTGGCGATGCCCAGGCAGTTGGGACCGACCACGCGCATCCCGGCCGCGCGCGCGGTGCGCACCAGTTCGTCCTGGCGGGCGCGGCCCTCGGGCCCGGTCTCGCCGAACCCGGAGCTGACCACGATGAGTCCGTGCACGCCCTTCTCGGCGCACTGCTCGACCACGTCGACCACCATGTCGGCGCGCACCGCCACGACGGCGAGGTCGACCTGGTCGGGGATGTCCAGGACCGAGGGGTAGGCGCGCACGCCCACGACCGCCTTGGCCTCGGGGTGGACGGGGTAGACGGGGCCCTGGAACTCGCCGCCGAGCAGGTTGCGCAGGGCCGTCTGGCCGATGGTGTGCGCGGTGCGGCTGGCGCCGATGACCGCGACCGAGTTCGGGAAGAGCAGGCGGGCGATGGAGCGCGACTCGGCGCGCTGTTCGCGGGCCCGCATGACCTCGGTGGAGTCGTCGGTGGGCTGGAGGTCCAGGGTGAGCCGGATGACGCCCTCGTCGAAGGTCTGCTGGGCGGTGTACCCCGCCTCGCGGAAGACGTTGATCATCCGCCGGTTCTCGGGCAGCACGTCGGCGATGAAACGCCGCATGCCGCGTTCGCGCGCGGCCGCGCCGATGTGCTCCAGCAGCACCGACGCCAGGCCGCGGCCCTGGTGGGCGTCCTCCACCACGAAGGCGACCTCGGCCTCCTCGGGGGCCACCTTGTCGTAGCGCACCACGGCGACGAGGGAGTCGGAGATGGTGGCGACCAGTGCCACGCGGTCCTCGTAGTCGACGTTGGTGAAGCGCCTGACGTCGCGGTCGGAGAGCTTGGGATAGGGCGCGAAGAACCGGTAGTAGATGGTCTCCGGGGAGAGCCTGGCGTGGAACTCTCGGAGCAGGTCGGCGTCTTCGGGGGTGATGGGGCGCAAGTGCGCGGTGCCTCCGTCGGTGAGGACGACGTCGGCTTCCCAGTGGTTCGGGTAGGACTGCACGACTGCGAGACTAGACGACAAACGGCCGAATCCGGGGAAAGTCCATGCGGGTGCCGCGAAAACCCCCGCTCGGAGGACCCTCCTGGCGCGTCCCGCGGAACCGGTCCCGCGGGTCCCGGTTTCCCGTCCTGCCGGGGTTGCGGGCCCCGGGAAGGAATCGGACCCGGTGTGGCCGGGGCGCTGTCACTTCGTTACACGCCGCTGACAGTTCACCTGTTAACGTCGTGCGAGCACGGAATCTCATAATCCTCGGCGGTGGCTGGCGAAATGACACGAGTGGTCGTGATCGGTGACCTGATGACCGACGCCGTCGCGCGCGCGTTCCACCCGTTGGCCCGCGGCAGCGACACTCCGGCGTCCGTGGTCATGTACGGCGGCGGTTCCGGGGCGAACATCGCCTCGTGGCTGGCCGTGGAGGGCACCGAGACCACCTTCGTCGGTCGCCGGGGCTCCGACATCACCGGACGCACCCGCGAGATGGAGCTCATGGGCTACGGCCTGGACTCGCGCATGGTGATGGACCCCGAGCGCCCCACCGGCACCTGCGTGGTGATGATCACGCACCGGGGCGACCGGACGATGCTGAGCGACCCGGGCGCCAACGCGCGCCTGCAGCCCGAGGACCTGCCCCGCGACGTGTTCGCCCCGGACGGGCACCTGCACGTGTCGGGGTACACGCTGATCAACCCCGACTCCCGACGCGCCGCCCGGGTGGCGCTGCGCATGGCCCGCGAGAGCGGGATGTCGATCTCGGTGGACGCCGGCTCGCACGCGCCGCTGGAGCGCGCGGGCGCGGAGAACTTCCTGGACTGGACGCAGGGCGCGCGCCTGCTGTTCGCCAACGTCGACCAGGCCCGGGTGCTCACCGGGCGGGACGAGCCCGAGGCCGCCGCGAAGGTGCTGACCGCCTGGTTCCCGAACGTGGTGCTCAAGCTGGGCGACAAGGGCGGCCTGTGGGCGTCCAAGACCCGTGAGGACTGCGTGACGGCGCCCGCCGAGCCGGTGGACCCCTCCCCCGGATCGGTGGGCGCCGGCGACGCGTTCATCGCCGGCTTCCTGCCCGAGTGGCTGGCCGGACGCCACCCCAAGGAGGCGCTGGGCCGGGCGCACCACCTGGCCGCACGCGCCCTGCACCAGCCGGGCGCCCGCCCGGACCTGGGCGAGGAACAGCCGGTCCGCCGCGGCGCCCCGCGCGGCCAGCGCATCCGCTAGGCCCGTCGGCCCCGCGCGGCGGCCGCCGGAACCCCGCCGGGTCAGCTCCCTGTGGTGGCCAGGGTGAGCGGCAGGACCTCGGGCGCCCCGGCACGGCGGAGCAGGGCGGCGCCCACGGTGAGGCTCCATCCGGTGTCGACGAAGTCGTCGACCAGCAGCACCGGCCCCGGCGTCTGCTCCTGGAGCCGGGCCATCCGCTCCGTCAGCCCGTCCCCCGCGACCAGGGCCGAGTACACCTGTTCCAGGCGCATCGCGCTGTTGTGCCTCCGGGGCCCCGGGCCGCCCTCGGTGCGGTACTCCAGCGCCCCCACGGGGACGAGCCGCCCGAGCCGGGCCAGCCGTGAGGCCAGGTCGGTGATCATCCCGGGGCGGGTGAGCGAGGGCATCACCGCCACCCCGACGGGGCGGCGCTCCCACCCCCAGGAGGCCAGGACCCGCACGACTCCCTGGACCACGCGCTCGTCCACCGGCGCGTCGGGGGCGTCGGCCGCCAGGACGCGGCGCAGCTCGTTGCCCCAGCCGATGTCGGTGAGGCGGCCCAGGGCGCGCCCCTCCCCGGCACGCAGCTCCTCCTTGATCTTTCCGGACAGGTCCACGCCCAGGGTGCCCATCCCGGTCGGCCACTGTCGGCGCGGCGCGATCGGGGTGCCGGGCCGGTCCAGGTGCTCGGCCGCGGCCTCGCGCCGGGTGGAGTCGACGTCGGTGGGCCAGTACTCCCCCGTGCACACGTCGCAGCGCCCGCAGGGTGCGGCCTCCGGGTCGTCCAGCTGGCGGCGCAGGAACTCCATCCGGCAGGTGTCGAGGTCGATGTAGTCGAGCATGGCGCGCTGCTCGCGCTCGCGCGCACGGCTGACCGCCTCGTAGCGGTCGGCGTCGTAGGTCCACGGCTGCCCCGTGGCCTCCCAGCCGCCCCGGACCCGGCGGACGGCCCCGTCCACGTCCAGTACCTTGAGCATCTGCTCCAGGCGGGTGCGGCGCAGGTCCACCCGGGTCTCCAGGTGGGCGGGCGACAGCGGCCGGTCGGCCCCGGCGAGCACCTCCAGGGTCTGGCGCACGGTCTGCTCGGGCGGGAAGGACAGCCCGGCGAAGTACTCCCAGATCTGGGTGTCCTCGCGGCCGGGCAGCAGCACCGCCTCGGCCCGCTCCACGCCGCGGCCGGCGCGGCCGACCTGCTGGTAGTAGGAGATCGGGGACTGGGGGGCGCCCAGGTGGACGACGAAGCCCAGGTCCGGCTTGTCGAAGCCCATGCCCAGCGCGCTGGTGGCGACCAGGGCCTTGACCCGGTTGGCGAGCAGGTCGTCCTCGGCCTCGCGGCGCTCGTCGGGGTCGGTCTGGCCGGTGTAGGCGCGCACGTCCATGCCCTGCTCGGTCAGGAAGCGGGCGGTCTCCTGGGCGGCGCTGACGGTGAGCGTGTAGACGATGCCCGAGCCCTGGATCTTGGGCAGGTGCTCGGCCAGCCAGCTGAGCCGGGCCGTGGGGTCGGGCAGCCGTGCGACGGCCAGGCGCAGGCTCTCGCGCTCCAGGGGGCCGCGCAGGACCAGGGTGTCCTCGCGCTCGCCGCCCGCCTGGAGCTGCTCGGCGACGTCGCGGGTGACGCGCTCGTTGGCGGTGGCGGTGGTGGCCAGCACCGGGACGCCGCCGGGCAGGTCGTGCAGCAGGGAGCGGATCCGCCGGTAGTCGGGGCGGAAGTCGTGGCCCCAGTCGGAGACGCAGTGGGCCTCGTCGATGACGACCAGGCCCGCCCCGGCGGCCAGCTCGGGCAGGACCCGGTCGCGGAACTCGGGGTTGTTGAGGCGCTCGGGGCTGACCAGCAGCACGTCGACCCTGCCCGCCGCCACGTCGGCGTAGGCCGCCTCCCAGTCGGTGGTGTTGGAGCTGTTGATGGTGCGCGCGTGGATGCCCGCGCGCTCGGCGGCGGCGATCTGGTTGCGCATCAGCGCCAGCAGCGGGGAGACGATGACGGTGGGGCCCGCCCCCTCGGCGCGCCTGAGCGCGGTGGCCACGAAGTACACCGCCGACTTGCCCCAGCCGGTGCGCTGGACGACGAGGGCCCTGCGGCGCTCGGCGGCCAGGGCGTGGATGGCGGTCCACTGGTCCTCGCGCAGCCGGGCGGAGTCCCCGGCCAGGGCCCGCAGGTGCGCCTCGGCGCGCTCGCGCAGCCCGCCGCCGGAGGCGTCGGTGGGGACGGTGTGGTCAGGGGTGGGTGTGGCCATACGTCCTTTGGTACCAGAGCCGGGGGACCGTCGAGGCGTCGTCCACAGGCCCGGTCTCCCGGAGCGGCACACGACGGACATATCGGTACCGAGTCCCATCAGAGCACACTGGCCCACCCTTGTAACAGTAAGGAAACTTTCCACTTTCCTGGCATTGCGCTTCTCCGTGTCCGGCTGAACACTCATCGCCAAGGCTCACACCTGGGAGCGCTCCCGCACCTACGGGGGCGGCCTCCCGCGAGAACGAGCGAAAGGCGCACCATGCAGCATCCATGGAGTCGGCCGGGCTCCCGCCACCCGAGATCCCGGGCCTCGTCCCGGCGGACCCCGCGGCTGGGGACACTGGCCGCAGCGGCGGCACTGGCCGTCGTCGGAGCGTCCGCCCCGGCCCTCACCCTCCACGGCGTCGACCCCGCGTCCGCCGCGACGGCACAGGTCCCGGTGGGCGCGGGAAGCTACGCCGAGGCCCTCCCCGCGGGGGCCTCCGTCCCCTCCGACCTCAACGGCGAGCCGGTATCGCCCAAGGTCACCGAGGACTACCGGGGACCCGCCCCCACCAACGAGTGGTGGTCCTCCCTCATCTTCCAGCGCTACCCCGACAACCCCTACGGCGAGAACCTCTTCGCCCACCCCGCCAGCTTCCGCCCCCACGCGGGCGGCCTGGAGATGGGCTACCCGGAGGACCACCGCCTCGTCGGCGACGGGCTCAAGTACGAGCACCCCCACACCGCCGACCTGTCCCTGGGCGCGACCGGACTGGACTCCCCCGACACCCGTGTGGCCGACAGCGACGACTGGACGGTCACCGCGCACTGGGAGGGCGGCGGCTCCTCCCTGCGCGTCACCATCGGCCAGGGCATGCCCTTCGCCTACGCCGAGACCCACGGCGGCGACGCCGAGGTGGCCTTCTCCAGCCCGCCCGACGTCTGGCACGAGGACGGAGCGGTGGTCGGCGCGAGCGTCGACGGCCGCCACTACGCCCTCTTCGCCCCCTCCGGCTCCGCCTGGGCCCGGTCCGGGAACACCTTCACCGCCGCCACCGGAGCCGACGGGCACTACTCCGTGGCGGTGCTCCCCTCCCCCGAGGACCTGGACGCCTTCGCCCCCTACGCCCACTCCTTCGTCACCGGCTCCGTCGTCGAGTACGACTACGACGAGGCCGCCGCCACCCTGACCAGCACCTACCGGCTGGAGACCGAGGCGCGCGAGGGCGGGGAGACCGGCACGCTGATGGCGCTCTACCCCCACCAGTGGGACAACGCCGTCACCGGGCTCACCGGCCTCTCCTACACCTCGCCGCGCGGTGAGATGCGGGTGGTCGAGGGGAACAGCTTCACCACCGAGCTGACCACCCAGGGCATCCTGCCCAGCCTGCCGACCGTGGACGGCGCCGACCACGACCGGATGCGCCAGCTCATCGACGAGGTCCTCGCCGACCCCGAGCCCTTCCCCGAGCCCGGCGACACCTACTGGGACGGCAAGGCCATGGGGCGCCTGGCCCAGCTCGTGCCCATCGCCGACTCCATCGGGTACACCGAGGCCCGCGACGAGCTCCTCGCCCTGGTCAGGGGGCGCCTGGAGGACTGGCTGACCGCCGGGGGCACCCGCCAGTTCCACCACAACGCCGAGTGGGGCACCATGCTCGGCTACCCGGACAGCTTCGGCGCCGCCCAGGAGGTCAACGACCACGACTTCCACTACGGCTACTTCGTCTCGGCGGCGGCCGTCGTCGCCCGCTACGACAGCGCGTGGGCCGACGAGGACGCCTGGGGCGGCATGGTCCGCCTGCTGATCCGGGACGTGGCCGAGACCGACCGCGACGGGAGCATGTTCCCGCGCCTGCGCTCCTTCTCCCCCTACGCGGGACACGGCTGGGCCTCCGGGCACGCCGGGTTCGCCGCGGGCAACAACCAGGAGTCCTCCTCCGAGGGCATGCACTTCGCCGCCGCCACCGCCCTGTTCGGTTCGCTGACCGGCGACGAGGAGCTGCGCGACCTGGGCGTGTACCTGCACACCACCCAGGCCTCCGCCATCGCCCGCTACTGGCAGGACCACGGCGGCGACACGTTCCCCGAGGACTTCGAGCACGACGTCGTGGGCATGGTCTGGGGCGACGGCGGCGACTACCGCATCTGGTGGGACGGCGGTGAGGAGGAGCACTACGGCATCAACTACCTGCCCATCACCGCGGGCTCGCTGTACCTGGGGTACGACCCCGCGCATGCCGGCGCCATGTACGAGTCCCTGGTGGACCGCCTCGGCCGCGAACCGCAGATCTGGCGCGACATCCACTGGGCGCACCGCGCCCTCTCCGACGGCGACGACGCCCTGCGCATGTTCGAGGAGCAGTGGGACACCTACGAACCGGAGGCGGGCAGCTCCAAGCCGCACACCTACCAGTGGGTCTCCACGCTCGCCGAGGTGGGCACCGTCGACACCTCCGTCACCGCCGACACCGCGCACTACGCGGTCTTCGACGACGGCGGCACCCGCACCCACACCGCGTTCAACCCGGGACCGGAGCCGGTCACCGTCTCCTTCTCGGACGGCACCGAACTGCGCGTGGAGCCGCGCTCCCTGGCCTCCACCACGGGCGAGGGCGGCGGGGGCGACCCCGGAGACCCCGGAGACCCCGGTGATCCCGGGGACGGCAACGTCGGCGACGGCCGCCTCCACCTGACCCCCACCGCGCTCTCCGGCACCCCGCACGGATCCGCCGGCGAGATCACCGTGCCCTCCGCCGGAGGGGGCAACCAGGACGGCCTGCCGCCGGAGGACCGGGTGGTCCTGCGCGCCGACGGCCTGACCGGGTCCCACACCGGCGGCTCCACGGCGTTCTCCCTCCCGGTGGACTCCGGGAGCGCGGTCGCCAACGCGGTCCAGGTCCGCGTGGTCTACGACCTGGACGGCGACGGCGCCGACGACCGGACGGAGACCTACCGCTACTTCCCCACCGACGACCTGGACGGCTGGGAGGAGTACACGCAGGGCCAGGGCCCGGCGAGCAGTGAGGGAGCCCTCGGCGACCTGACCGGCGGCTCCGTCCGCGTCGAGCTGTGGAGCGCCCTGGGCGGCCAGCCCTCGAAGGTCCTGCTCGGCCCCGACGGCGGCGCCTCGGTCACGATTCCCTTCACCGACTGACGACGAGGTCCGCGAAAGCACCGCGGGGACGCCGGCCCTTCGGCGTCCCCGCGGGTTCCCGCGGTGCCCGGGGACCGGCCGTGACCAGTGGCGGGCCCCTCCCTCCCAGCCTTCCGGCGACGGTTCCCGCCCCGGCCCGCCCACGGGGCGAAAACCGTCCCACGCATGGGCGAAAACCACGCGTCGCGCGGTTCACACTCCCCCGGCCACGCGCCCATGTACGTTTCAGTCTCTGGCACAGGCCAGAATTACGGACATGGCCCGTACTACTACCCGTCCCCCCGAGGATCTCGCCGAGAAGATCATCGACATCGACGTCTCCGAGGAGATGCGCGGCAGCTTCCTGGAGTACGCCTACTCGGTCATCTACCAACGCGCGCTACCGGACGCGCGCGACGGTATGAAACCGGTGCAGCGGCGCATCCTCTACCAGATGAACGAGATGGGGCTCCGGCACGACCGCGGCCACGTCAAGTGCGCCCGCGTCGTCGGGGAGGTGATGGGGCGGCTGCACCCCCACGGTGACAGCGCCATCTACGACGCCCTCGTGCGTCTGAGCCAGTCCTTCGCCATGCGCGTGCCGCTGGTCGACGGCCACGGCAACTTCGGCTCCCTGGGCGGCGACGACGCTCCCGCCGCCATGCGCTACACCGAGGCCCGGCTGGACCGTGCCGCCGAACTGCTGGTCTCCTCCATCGACGAGAACGTCGTCGACTTCAGGCCCAACTACGACGGCCAGGAGACCGAGCCCGAGGTCCTGCCCGCGGCCTTCCCGAACCTGCTGGTCAACGGCACCTCCGGGATCGCGGTGGGCATGGCCACCAACATGGCCCCGCACAACCTGGGCGAGGTCGTCGCGGCCGCCCGCCACCTGATCTCCCACCCCGACGCCACCCTGGAGGAGCTCACCGAGTTCGTGCCGGGGCCGGACCTGCCCACCGGCGGCACCATCGTCGGGCTGGACGGCATCCGCGACGCCTACCGGACCGGCCGCGGCACCTTCAAGACGCGCGCCACGGTCTCCATCGAGAAGGTCTCCGCGCGCCGCACCGGCCTGGTGGTCACCGAGCTGCCCTACAGCGTGGGCCCGGAGAAGGTCGTCAGCCGGATCAAGGAGCTGGTCCAGTCCAAGAAGCTCCAGGGCATCTCGGACCTGAAGGACCTCACCGACCGCTCCCAGGGCCTGCGCCTGGTCATCGAGCTCAAGAACGGATTCAACCCCGAGGCCGTCCTGGAGGAGCTGTACCGCCTGACGCCGATGGAGGAGTCCTTCGGCATCAACAACGTCGCCCTCGTGGACGGCCAGCCCCAGACCCTGGGCCTGCGCGAGCTCCTCGAGGTCTACGTCAACCACCGCCTCGACGTGGTGCGCCGCCGCAGCGAGTTCCGCCGCACCAAGCGCCAGGAGCGCCTGCACCTGGTGGACGGCCTGATCGTGGCCCTGCTGGACATCGACCGGGTCATCTCCCTGATCCGCGAGGCCGACGACACCGCCGCCGCCCGCGAGGCACTCATGGGCGCCTACGACATGTCCGAGGTCCAGGCCCGCTACATCCTGGACACCCCCCTGCGCCGCCTGACCCGCTTCGACCGGATGGAGCTGGAGGCCGAGCGGGACAAGCTCAACAAGGAGGTCGAGGCCCTCACCGAGATCCTGGAGTCGGACAAGAAGCTGCGCCGCCTGGTCTCCAAGGAGCTGGGCGAGGTCTCCAAGCAGTTCGCCACCCCGCGCCGCACCCAGCTGCGCGAGAGCGACGGCGCCTCGCGCAGCGCGGTGATCCCGCTGGAGATGGCCGACCAGCCCTGCCACGTGCTGATGGACGTGCACGGCACGATCGGCCGGAGCAAGGGCGCCACCGTGCCGCGCGTGTACGAGGGCCTGCGCACCCGGCACGACGCGGTACACGTGTCCGTCCCCACCACCTCGCGTTCGGACGTCGGCCTGGTCACCGACCTGGGCCGGATGATCCGCGTTCCGGTGGTGGAGCTGCCCGAACTGCCCGACGAGGGCGGGGACGGGCCGCCGATGGCCTCGGGGCTGGACGTGGGAGAGTTCGTCCAGCTCGACGGCGACGAACGGGTGGTGTCGGTGGTGTCGATGGACGCCTCCGGGCCCGGCTTCGTCGTGGGCACGCGCGGCGGCGTGGTCAAGCGGGTCTCCCCCGACTACCCGCCCAACAAGGACGACTTCGAGGTCATCACGCTCAAGGACGACGACCGCGTCGCGGGCGTCACCCAGCTGTCCACGGGCGAGGAGGACCTGGCCTTCATCACCTCCGAGGCGCAGCTGCTGCGCTTCTCCGCGACCACCGTGCGGCCCCAGGGCCGCCCCGCGGGCGGCGTGACGGGCATCCGCCTGTCGGAGGAGGCCCGGGTGCTGTGGTTCGGCGCCGTGCCCTGCCCGGAGGACTCGGTGGTGGTCACCGTGTCCGGCTCCTCCAGCGCCCTGGAGGGCACCCAGGCCGGCTCGGCCAAGGTCACGCCCTTCGAGGCCTACCCGTCCAAGGGCCGCGCCACCGGCGGTGTGCGCTGCCACCGCTACCTCAAGGGCGAGGACACGCTGCTGTTCGGCTGGGTCGGCCGGTCCCCCGCCCGCGCCGCGCGCGCCGACGGCAAGCCGGTGCGCCTGCCCGACACGACCGGCCGCAGGGACGGGTCGGGTGAGGCCCTGCCCCGCGCGATCGTTACCGTAGGTAGTGGTCAGACCGACTCCGGGATCACCCCTCCCGGGGCCGGGACCTGAGTCCTTCGCCCGAGCGTCGCGCGCACCGGACCGTTCCGGTGCGCGCGACGTGTGCGCGACCACGGAACAAGGGAGCGAACCCACGTGACTGACAACAGCGGTGCCACCCCCTCCGCGGGGGCCTTCGACGACCTCTTCGCCGCGAACGAGGCCTACACCGAATCCTTCTCTCTGGGCGGCCTCAAGCCGGTCGCCGCACGCGGTCTGGCCCTGGTGACCTGCATGGACTCCAGGATCGAACCCCTGGACACGCTGGGGCTGAAGCCGGGGGACGCCAAGATCCTCCGCAACGCTGGCGCCAGGGTGACCGACGACACCCTGCGCACCCTGGTCCTGGCGGTGTACCTGCTCGGCGTCGACCGGGTGCTGGTCCTGCCGCACACCCGCTGCAAGATGGCCTCCGTGGAGGGCGACGACGCCGTCCACGACCTCATCCAGGAGGAGTACGGGGTGGACACCCGCAGCCTGGAGTTCCACACCGACAACGACCAGCTGGGGGCGCTCCGGCACGACCTGGAGCGCATCCGCCACCACCCGCTGCTGCCCCAGGGCCTGCCGGTGACGGGCGCGATCTACGACGTGGACACCGGACGGGTCACCCCCGTCGACCTCTGAGGCGCGCCACCCCACACGGGACCGCGCCGGCCGGTGGTGTCGCGGCGCACGTGTCCGGGGATCTCTTCAGTGGGTGCGAAGGCCGGGTGCGGTCACTCGGACCGCCCCGGCACCTTTCGTCCCACACGTCCCACAAGGGAATGCGGTCGCCACCCCGGCCGTTGTGATCCGGGACGGCCCCGCGTCGTCGGAAGGAGCACCGTGGAAGAGAACACCTACGACACCTTCAACCGCGCCCGCATGTTCATGGAGCTGGGCGACCCCATCTACGCCGCCCGGACCCTCGAACCGGTCGTCGAGCAGGAGCCCGAGAGCCGCTCCCTGCTGGAGCTGCTGGGCCGCGCCTACTTCCACTCCGCGCAGCTCAACAAGGCCGAGCGGACCTTCCGCAGGATCATCGAGCTGGACCCGGTGGACAACTGGGCGCACATCGCGCTCGCACGCACGCTGGAGCGCCAGAGCCGCCACGAGGAGGCGGCCACCTACCGCCGCATGTACTCGGTGATGTCCGGCGGTTCGCTGGACTAGCGCGCCGACCCCGTCGGCGCCCTCCGCCGTCCTCGACGGCACGGGCCGAGGAGGCCGGGATCCCCGGGTCCCGGCTTCTCCCGTGTACGGGGCACGCCCTCCCCGCCCCGGCGCTCCCACCTGCGCGTGCGGGCTACCCTGCTGGACATGGCACCCTCACCAAGCGAGCCGGGCGACACCCCCTGGGTGGACCGGTGCGACGACAGCGTCCGCTCCTGGGCGGACGAGGCGGTGCGCCGGGTCGTGGCCGACGCCAACCGCTCGGCCGACACCCACCTGCACGTGTTCCCGCTGCCCCCGGAGTGGGGCATCGACCTCTATCTCAAGGACGAGTCGGTGCATCCCACCGGCAGCCTCAAGCACCGGCTGGCGCGCTCGCTGTTCCTGTACGGACTGGCCAACGGGTGGATCCGTGAGGGCACCACGATCGTGGAGGCCAGTTCGGGCTCCACGGCGGTCTCGGAGGCCTACTTCGCCCAGCTGGTCGGCCTGGACTTCGTCACCGTCATCCCCCGCAGGACCAGCCCGGAGAAGATCGCCCTCATCGAGCGCTACGGCGGGAAGTGCCACTTCGTGGACGCCCCGCCCGAGATGTACGCCGAGGCCGAGCGGCTGGCCGCCGAGACGGGCGGCCACTACATGGACCAGTTCACCTACGCCGAGCGGGCCACCGACTGGCGCGGCAACAACAACATCGCCGAGTCGATCTTCGAGCAGCTCAGCCTGGAGCGCCACCCCTGCCCCGACTGGATCGTGGTGGGCGCGGGCACCGGCGGCACCTCCGCCACCATCGGCCGCTACCTGCGCTACCGGCGCCTGGGCACCCGCCTGGCGGTGGTGGACCCGGAGAACTCGGCGTTCTTCCCCGGCTGGGTGACCGGTGCGCCCGACTACGCCACGGGCATGCCCTCGCGGATCGAGGGGATCGGCCGCCCCCGCATGGAGCCGAGCTTCGTGCCCTCGGTGATCGACCTGATGATGCCGGTGCCCGACGCCGCGAGCATCGCCGCGATGCGGCACCTGCACGACGTCACCGGGCTGAGCGCCGGAGGCTCCACGGGCACGAACCTGTGGGGGGTGTGGAACCTGGTCGCCAGGATGCTCCGTGAGGGCCGCAGGGGCAGTGTGGTCACCCTGATCTGCGACGGCGGCGAACGCTACCAGCACAGCTACTACAACGACGCCTGGGTGGCGGAGAGGGGCCTGGACCCCGGCCCCTACCGCGCCAGCGTCGACCGGTTCCTCGCGGAGGGGGTCTGGGCGCCGCCGCAGACCCCCTGACACCACCATGCCGCACCAGTTGCTCTTGTACTTACAGCGAGGTTCGACGCCTTGGGGTGGTCAAGTGGTTGTGGCAACGAGGAACCTGTTGAGGGCCTCGGCCGGGGTGGCCCGGCCCAGGGTCTGACGGGGACGGCCGTTGAGCTCGGCGGCCACCCCGTCCAACCCCTCCTGCGACCAGTCCCGGAAATCCGTGCTGGACCGAGGAAAGTACTGGCGCAACGGTTCCGGCCGGTCCGCTAGGCGTCGATGCGGGCCACGTCCAGCTCCTGGGCGCCCTGTTGGATGAAGCGGCGGCGCGGGGCGACCTCGTTGCCCATCAGCAGGTTGAACACCGAGGCGGCCTCCTCGGCCTGCTCCACGCGGATCCGGCGCAGCGTGCGGTGGCGCGGGTCCATGGTGGTCTCGGCCAGCTGGTCGGCGTCCATCTCACCCAGGCCCTTGTACCGCTGCACCGGCTCCTTCCAGGAGATCTTGCGCTTCTCCAGGTCCAGCAGCGTGCGGGAGAGCTCGGCGTCGGAGTAGGTGTAGATGTAGCGGTCCTCGGGCTTGGCCCCCCGCTTGCGCCGGGTGTTGGTCAGCTCGATGCGGTGCAGCGGCGGAACGGCCGCGTAGACCCGCCCGGACTCCAGCATCGGACGCATGTACCGGTAGATGAGCGTGAGCAGCAGGCAGCGGATGTGCGCACCGTCCACGTCGGCGTCGGCCATGAGGATGATCCGGCCGTAGCGGGCGGCGTCGATGTCGAAGGTGCGCCCCGAGCCGGCGCCGACCACCTGCAGGATGGCCGCGCACTCGGCGTTCTTGAGCATGTCGGCGACCGAGGACTTCTGCACGTTGAGGATCTTGCCCCGGATCGGCAGCAGCGCCTGGAACTCGGAGTCGCGGGCCAGCTTGGCCGTGCCCAGGGCCGAGTCGCCCTCGACGATGAACAGCTCGCTGCGCTCCAGGCCCTCGCTGCGGCAGTCCACCAGCTTGGCGGGCAGCGCCGAGCTCTCCAGGGCGTTCTTGCGCCGCTGGGTCTCACGCTGCTGGCGCGCGGCCAGGCGAGCCTTGGCGGCGCCGACGACCTTCTCCAGGACCATGCGGGCCTTGGCCTTGTCCGCCTTCCTGGTGGTGGTCAGGAACTCGCGCAGCTCCTTGCCGACCACCTGGGAGACGATCCTGGTCGCCGCGGAGGTGCCGAGGATCTCCTTGGTCTGGCCCTCGAACTGCGGCTCGGGCAGGCGGACCGTGACGACCGCGGTGAGGCCCTCCTGTGTGTCGTCCTTGGTGACGGGGTCGTCGCTGTTCTTGAGCAGCTTGGTGGCGCGCAGCTGGTCGTTGACCACCCGCACCAGGGCGCGTTCGAAGCCGTTGACGTGGGTGCCGCCCTTGGGCGTGGCGATGACGTTGACGAAGCTTCGCACGGTGGTGTCGTAGCCGGTGCCCCAGCGCAGGGCCACGTCCACGTCCAGGCGGCGCTCGACGTCGGCGGGCACCATGTGGCCCGCGTCGTCCAGGACCGGGACGGTCTCGGTGAAGTTGCCGCTGCCCTGGATGCGCAGCACGTCGCTGACCGGGTCGTCGGGGGACAGGAAGGTGCAGAACTCGCTGATGCCGCCGTCGAAGCGGAACTCCTCCTCGTGGGCGGGCTCCCCCTCCGCGCGCTCGTCGCGCACGGCGATGGTCAGCCCCGGCACGAGGAAGGCGGTCTGGCGGGCCCGGTCCAGGAGCGACTCACGGGCGATCTCGGCTTCCTTGAGGAAGATCTGCAGGTCCGGCCAGAACCGGATGCGGGTCCCGGTGGTCTTCTGGGCCACCTTGCGGACCTGCTCCAGGCCCGAGGCGGCGGTGAACTCGGCGTCGGGCCCGGGGCCGGCGAAGCGGCCCGGGATGCCCCGGCGGAAGCTGATCGCGTGGGTGCGGCCCTGGCGGTCGACCTCCACGTCCACCCGGGCCGACAGGGCGTTGACCACCGAGGCGCCGACGCCGTGCAGACCGCCGGAGGCGGTGTAGGAGCCCGAGCCGAACTTGCCGCCCGCGTGCAGCTTGGTCATGACCAGCTCCACGCCGGACAGGCCGGACTTGGGTTCCTTGTCGACGGGGATGCCGCGGCCGTCATCGCTCACCGACACCGATCCGTCGGCGTGCAGGGTGACGTCGATGCGTCCGCAGAAGCCGCCCAGGGCCTCGTCCACGGAGTTGTCGATGATCTCCCACATGCAGTGGGTGAGGCCGCGGCTGTCGGTGGACCCGATGTACATGCCCGGCCGTTTGCGCACCGCCTCAAGACCTTCGAGGACCGACAGGTGCCGGGCGGAGTAATCCTCGGGGTCGTGGACGGCTGCGGTCAAGGCGGTCACTCGGACATCTCCTGCGTATTGAGGGCCATCAGGGGCGCTGATGCGGTGCGTGCCCTTTGTACCGCGCCGCACTGACGATAGGGGGCGGCGTGCCGGTCGCTTGCTACCGCCGGACCCGGCGGGAGGACGGGAGCCTGCCCCGCGCGAGACTACCACCTCTGGTGGATGCGGCCTGGATGCTCCTTCTTTCCGGGGATGCACCCCCTCCATACGGGTACAACAAGCACTAGAGACGACGTCGAGGCCGAAAGCCCCACATCAGGGCACCAACCAGGCAGATTCCGCTGTCGGCGTACACGGGCCCGGGTTGGGAACGTCTTGGTCGGGTTAGATGTTGTCAGAGGTGACTAACGCCGAGTATTGAGGATGGCGAAGTGACTGGAACCCTTGCCCCCACCCAGCCGCTGACGGCTGCTGACCGTTGCGACCGCTGTGGTGCACAGGCTTATGTCCGGGTGCTGCTGAACTCCGGCGGTGAACTGCTGTTCTGCGCGCACCACATGCGCAAGCACGATGACTCTCTCCGCAAGATCGCCTCGGACATCCAGGACGAGACCGACAAGCTTCACGAGAGCAAGACGGACGAGCGTTAGCCACACGAACGGGACGAGGGCGGCGGTTCACCGAACCGCCGCCCTCGCGCTCGTCCGGGCCGGACCCGTCAGCCCAGGACCCGGCTGTGGTAGCCGGAGACCCTGGTGAACCCCGCCCGCTCGTACAGGCGCAGGGCCGGGGCGTTGTCCGCGACCACGCACAGATAGGCCCTGCGCGCGCCCTTGTCGTGGGACCAGCGCAGCAGGTCGGCCAGGATCCCGGTGGCCACGCCCCTGCCCCGCGCCCCGGGCTCGGTGAACATGGCGCAGACGCCCACCGACTCCCCGTCCAGCACCGCGGCGCCCCTGCCGCCTTCGGCGGTGGCGTAGGCGGCGTCGACCCGGCCGAGGATGCGCGTGACGTCCAGTCCCGACCAGGCCGCTCCGGGCACGGTCGAGACCGAGGACGTCCCGGGGGACTCGGGGGGCTCATCGAGATCGCGGGCCAGGACCAGTGTGGGCTCCACCACCGCGTACCCGTGCCCGGCCAGGCGCCGGTCGACCTCCTCCTCCCCCGGCCACACCTGCACGCAGGGCCGCACCCCGCGCCCGGTGTAGTAGGCGGTGACCTCGGCCACGTCCGCGCCGGGGTCCGTCACCAGCGCGCAGTTGGCCCGCTTGGTGATCCCCTCGGCGAACCCGAAGCGCCATCCGCCGCGCTCCTCCACCTCGAAGGGCGGCCAGTCCCGCGTCACCCGCCGCGCCCACTCGTGCATCCCCGCTCCCTTCGTCGGAAGCAGCGATGCTATCCGCAGGCCCGCGCGGGGAGAGGGCCGCCCCGGCCCGCGCACGAGCCGCCCTACCATGGGCGGGCACACAGAACCCGCGTCCACCTGGGAGTCCGCACCATGATCGTCCTGCTGCCGCCGTCCGAGGGCAAGGCCACCTCAGGTGAGGGGCCGAGCCTGGACCCGGGGGCACTGACCCTCCCGGAGCTGGCCGGGGCCCGCGAGAGGGTCGTGGCCGCGCTGACGGAGCTGTGCGCGGGACCCGCGGACACCGCCATGGACGTCCTGGGGATCGGCCCCACCCAGGCCGACGCCCTCAAGCGCAACCTGGACCTGGCCACCGCGCCGACGCTGCGCGCCGCCGACCTGTACACGGGTGTGCTCTACGACCGGCTCGGACTGCCCGACCTCCCGGACGCGGCCGGGCGGGTCCTCGTCTTCTCCGGCCTGTGGGGCGTGGTCGGCCCCACCGACCGGATTCCCCCGTACCGCCTGTCCATGGGCGTGAAGCTGCCGCCCCTGGGCGGTCTGGGCGCCTACTGGCGCCGCGAGCTGTCCGCGCCCCTGGGCGAGCTGGTCGGGGACCGTCTCCTGGTCGACTGCCGCTCGGCGGCCTACGCCGCCGCGTTCGCCCCCCGCAACGGCGTCGCCGTCAAGGTGCTGCGCGAGCGCGTCGTGGACGGGGCCGTCAAACGCTCGGTGGTCAGCCACATGGCCAAGGCCACCCGGGGCGACATCGCCCGCTCCCTGCTCGTGGAGGGTGTGGACGCCTCCACTCCCGAGGAGCTGGCGGCCGCCCTGCGCGACCTGGGGCACACCGTGGAGCTGCCCGACCCGCGCGTGCTGAACGTCATCGTCCGCGGCTGAAGGTCCGGGGCCGGGGTCCTCTCCGAGGGGAGGACCCGGCGCAGGCCGCGAGGCACAGGCGTCCGGGCACGCCGACGGGGAGCGGCCACCTGCCACTCCCCGTAATATAACGACTCGATATCGCGACTTTATCCCGCACCTACAGTGCGTGCGGCAGCATGGTCACCGTCGGATGGATGACACGGCGTTCCGGCTACGGGCGCAGCGGCGCCCCGGAACACGGGGGACGCCCCGGAGCACCACGGGGGATGCTCCGGCACACGCGGGAGTCGCCACACCCGCGCGGACCATGGGGGCACCGGAACCCGGTGTGCCGTCCCGCCCACAGGGCGAGGCGGCACACCGGGAACGGGTCGGTCCTCGTGGGTCCCCGGCCACTCTCGGCTCGGCACCCTCAGGGCGCGGAGCGGGCCGGCCGCCACCTGGAAGGACTAGTCCAGGTAGTCGCGGAGTACCTGCGAACGCGACGGGTGACGGAGCTTCGACATCGTCTTGCTCTCGATCTGCCGGATGCGTTCCCGGGTGACTCCGTAGACCTTGCCGATCTCGTCTAAAGTCTTCGGCTGGCCGTCGGTGAGCCCGAAGCGCATGGACACCACGCCCGCCTCACGCTCGGACAGCGTGTCCAGCACCGAGTGCAGCTGCTCCTGCAGCAGCGTGAAGCTGACCGCCTCGCCCGGCTGGATGGCCTCGGAGTCCTCGATCAGGTCACCGAACTCGCTGTCGCCGTCCTCGCCCAGCGGGGTGTGCAGGGAGATCGGCTCGCGCCCGTACTTTTGGACCTCGACGACCTTCTCGGGGGTCATGTCGAGTTCCTTGGCCAGCTCCTCCGGGGTGGGCTCGCGGCCCAGGTCCTGGAGCATCTGGCGCTGCACGCGGGCCAGCTTGTTGATGACCTCGACCATGTGCACCGGGATGCGGATGGTGCGCGCCTGGTCGGCCATGGCGCGGGTGATCGCCTGGCGGATCCACCACGTCGCGTAGGTCGAGAACTTGAAGCCCTTGGTGTAGTCGAACTTCTCCACCGCGCGGATCAGACCGAGGTTGCCCTCCTGGATCAGGTCCAGGAACAGCATGCCGCGGCCGGTGTAGCGCTTGGCCAGCGACACCACCAGGCGGAGGTTGGCCTCCAGCAGGTGCTTCTTGGCGCGGCCGCCGTCCTCGGCGATCCACTCCAGCTCGTCGCGCAGCTCGAAGGTGAGGAGCTCGCCCTCCTCGGACAGCTTCTCCTCGGCGAAGAGGCCGGCCTCGATGCGCTTGGCCAGCTCGACCTCCTGCTCGGCGTTGAGCAGCGGGACCTTGCCGATCTGCTTGAGGTAGTCCTTGACCGGGTCCGCCGTCGCGCCCGCCGCGACGACCTGCGCCGCCGGGGCGTCGTCGTCATCGTCGTAGAGGACGAACGACTCGTCCTCGTTGGCGGGCTTGACGGGAGCACCCACGGCCTCGGGCTTGGCGGGCTTGGCATCCTTGTCCGCCGGGTCCGGGGTGTCCTCGACCAGCTCCAGCTCGGCGCCGGTGTGCTCGAGGTCGTCCAGGCCGTCCTCGTCCTCGGTGTACTCGCCGTCCGCCGCGAGTTCGAGGTCCTTCTTGGCCGTCGCCTTCTTGGTTCCGGCGGCCTTGGCCGGGCCCTTGGCGGCGGTCTTCTTGGCCGCGGCCTTCTTCGGCGCGGCCTTCCTGGCGGTGGTGGTCTTCTTGGCGGGGGCCTTCCTGGCCGGCTTCCGGGCGGGGCCCTCGGCCTCCTCGACGGCCTCGGCGACGGAGTCGACCACCGCGGTGACCGTCTCGGGCTGCTCCTTGGCCGCCGCGGCGCGCGCGGGCTTGGCCGCACCGCCGGCCGTCGCGGCCTTGGTGGACCTGGTCGAGGTGGACCGCGTGGCCGCCGGCTTGCGCCGCGGCGCCTTGCGCCGGGAGGAGGCCGACTCGGGGACGAGTACGGTCACGCCTTCCTTCGCGAGGCTGCGGAGCACGGACTGCGCCTGCGACATCGGGATTTCGGCCTCTTCGAAGGCACGGCGCACGTCCTCGGGCTCAAGAAAGCCCTGGGACCGCCCACGCTCGATCAGCTGCTGAATGACGGGCTCTTGCAGTGACTCGGACTGCTTCGAGCGAGTCGAACTGGCAGATGACACAAACACCTCTCGAACGGACGTGTGGCGAGATTGTCGGACCCGGTGGTCCGCCTGGCCGGGACCGGGCACCGCGCCCTCTCCCACCTGCGGCCTGGGATCGTCCCCACTGGGGCGGGGAAGCCGTTGGTCTTTCAAGCGTATGCGCTCCCCGGGGGGTCGGCCCCCTCAAGCGTATGCGCTCCGGGAGGTCATCCCCGCAGAGGATCACCCCCGCATCGCGGGGCGGAACGGCTTCTTCACTGTAGGCAAGGCAATGGACTTGTTCGTACGGTCGCTGTCGGTCTACCGCCGGTCCGCCGCTCCGCCGCGAACCGGTGCTACCGCTCCGACACGGAATCGATCACCGGAAGCTGAACGGCGAGCAGAGTGACGTCATCGTCCTGCTCATACCCATCGAGCATGCTCTCAACAAGGTACTCCAGCATCTGCTGTGAATCGCCCACCACCTCCGGAGGAGCCGACGACGCCACGTCGACGAGCTCGTCGAGTCCGGAGTCGACGGACCGCTTGCGGTTCTCAACCAGTCCATCGGAATACAGGACGACGGTGTTACCGGGTTGCACGAAGAATTTGTGGTGGCCTCGCGCGGAGCTGACCCCGAGCGGCGTGTCGGGGTCGGTGTCGAGCAGGGACGGACCGGCGCTTCCCGCCACCACCAGCGGCGGAAGGTGCCCTGCGTTGCTGAGGTCGAGCTGGCCGGTGACCGGGTCCAGCACGAAGTAGACCAGGGTGGTCACCTGGTCCATACCCTCCGTGGCCGAGAACATGCGATCCAGCCCGGTGAGGACGTCGGCGGGCTCGGGCATGGAGAACGCCAGGGCGCGCAGCGCGTTGCGGATGCGGCTCATCCCGGCCGCGGCCTGGATGCCCTTGCCCATGACGTCGCCCAGCACCCCGGCGACGCGGCCGTCGGGCAGCGGGAAGGCGTCGTACCAGTCGCCGCCGACCTGCACGTTCTGCGATCCGGACCGGTAGTAGGCGGCCAGGCGCACCCCGCGCACCTCCGGCAGCTCCTCGGGCAGCAGGCTGCGCTGGAGCTCCACGGCGGTGCTGTGCTCCTGCTCATAGAGGACGGCGCGGCCGATGGCCAGCGCGCACTGTCCGGCCAGGGCCTCCAGGAACACGCGCTCCTCGTCGGTGACCCTCCTGGGGGACGAGAAGGCGAAGCGCAGCGCGCCGATGGGGTGGCCCGCGGCCATCATCGGCAGCGCGACCCAGGCCCTCTCCGGCGTGGACCGGACGAGTTCGTCGACCTCGGGGGCGCCGTCGAGCAGCTCGGAGAGCTCGGCCGGGTCGGCGGCCAGGCGGGGCAGCCTGTCGGCGATCGCCCTGGCCGCGATGTCGGGGTGGTCGGTCGGGAAGGCGGACCTGGGCAGCTGGTGGGCGTGCTCGGCGGCGATGGTGCGCAGCCGAAGGCGTGCGCGGTCCATCAGGACCACGCACGTGTGGTCGGCGCCCACGCCGGAGCGGCCGATCTCGGACATGGCGTTGACCACCTCGTCGGCGGTGAGCGCCTCGGCCAGGTCGGAGGTGGCCTTCTGCAGGCGTGCGGTGCGCATGGCCGCCTCGCTGAGCTGCTGGTTCAGGCGCTGGCGGAGCTCGTCGGCCTCGCGCTCGTTGGTGATGTCGACGAGGGTCCCGACCCACTCGGTGGTCCGGGAGCCGTCCATGATCGGGTGGGCGCGGGCCCGGTAGTGGCCGTAGCCGCCCGAGCAGGTGCGCACGCGGAACATGGCGTCGAAGGGGGTGACGTCGAGGACGGCGTCGTCCCAGGCGCGCTCGACGCGGGCGCGGTCGTCGGGGTGGAGGGCCTCCAGCCACCCCCGGCCCAGGTAGCGGTCCAGGTCCTGGCCGGTGATGGCCCGCCACTGGGGGCAGTCCTCGAGGACGTCGCCGCCGGGCCCGGCGGTCCAGACGATCTGGTTGCCGGCGTGCAGCAGGGCGCGCAGCCGCTGCTCGTCGCGGTGGGCGGCGGCGCCGACGCGGGCGCCGTCGTGCCCGGCCCCCCGGCCGGCGTCGTGGACGGCGATGAGGGCGACGCAGGAGTCGCCGGTGTCCGGTTCGGTGACGGGGAACCAGGTGAGGTCCCACAGCTGCCCGGAGCGGGTGCGGTGGCGGTCGCGCACGGCGTGCCCGTCCTCGCGCACACTGGCCAGGCAGGCGCGGTGGTCGGCGGCCGCGGCCCGCTCACCGCTCTCCTCCAGCAGGTCGCCGGGGGTCCTGCCGAGGCACTCGGCGGGGGTGCGGTCCAGGACCGCGGCCAGCCGCTGGTTGACCGTGCTGAAGGCGTCGTCTGAGTCGAGCAGGGCGAATCCGACCGGGGAGTCGGTGAGAAGGGACTGCACCGCGTCGGGGAGTTGCGCCCCGCTGATCCGGGGCGGCGGAATGGACGTCTCGGCGCTCAACTGCTCGACACCTCCGGAACCGTCGATTCCCCATCCGTGTTTCGTTGGGGGTGCTGCCTGGACCGCGCGGCCCCTGTCGACCACGCGGACCGTCCACGGCGTGGAAACCGAAAGACAAGCGGCGCCGAAGGTGATCGGGGGGCTCCGCGGCTCTCGGGAGTCACGCTCGATGACTCCTCTCGGCCGCTGTCACGGCTCAAGCATAAGACACACCCGTCCGCACGCAACGGCCGTCGTGCCGGGTCACCGTCCGCGACGGAAGGGACGCCGCCCATGGGCACGGAAGGTAAACAATAGGCCACCGTTCGCCTGTCCCAAGGTGGACCTCGGCTTTCTCCGGCGTGTTTTCGGCTAATTCCGGGCTATGGGTGTTCATGATGGCTTGCGCACCACCCTCCGCGACAGGAAAGTTATATGCCCGGAATGCCCTTTTCGCCTTGTTGACCTGGGGTGATGGTGGTGTTCAAGTAAACGATACTTCCCAGAGGTTTTATCAACAGCGTGCCGGGAGAGGGGTTGACACTCCGTCCAGAACAAGTGGAATGGGTGGAGGTCACCGTCCGGCCATACTTCAGCTAGGGGTGTGAGCAAGAATGCTCCAGACCTTCCCGGTCCAGGATCTCAGGCAGATATCGGCGCGGCTCCACGACGAGTTCAGCGCGCTGTCCCGCCGCTGCGTCGATCGCTGCGTCAGCGACACCTGGCACTGCGTCGAACACCTGGGCATCGCGGTCACACCGCACCTGGTCGAGCGGGTCGCCCGCGAGCACCTGGAGGCGATGGTGAACTCCGTACCGCCCTCGCAGGCCGTCAGGAAGGCGTCGAGAAGGCCGGGAACGTCCCTGTTCACCGGCCACCGCGCCGTTCCCGGACCGCGCTGAGCCACCGGACGCCGGGAGGGCCCGACCGCCCGCCACCGAAGCCGCGCCCCGTGTGTGCCGGCCGACACGGAGCCGTCCGGGAGCCCTCCGGACGCCAATCCCATACCCGGGGCTGGCATACGCTCGGGTGGTGCCCTCCCCGACACCTCCACCCACAGGTCCCGAACCGGTGCCCGACGCCGTCTTCGACGAGATGCTGCGCGCCGCCAGAGCACTGCTGGCCATGCGCCACCCCCTCGACGCCGAACTGGCCTTCAGCGAGATGCTCGGCACCTGGTGGGGTGAGCGGGTCCCCGGTGTGGACGTCGAGCGGCTGCTCGGCGAGGGACTGATCGCACACGCCACCGCCTCCGGCAAGCCCGCCGGGCTCGGCGTGCTCGCGGCGATCACCGCGCTGGGCACCTCGTCCACGCAGCGGAGCCTGGCCGAGCAGGGGATGATCGCACTCCGGGATCGCGGCCTGCAGGTGCCCGAGTGGGCCTCCCAGCTCGGCGCGGTCACCCCGGTGGCCGCCTACGTCAGCAGCGACCAGTTCGGCGACACCGACGACGTGGTGTGCGTGTTCAGCCGCGACCGCCCCGGCGCCCCGGGGTCGCTGCCGCCCGAGCACGCGCTGATCCTGGTCCTGGACCACAACGGCGGCGGCGTGCTGCGCGACGCCTGGGTGACCACCAAGGTCGACCAGCTGCTGGAGCAGTGCCGGGAGAGGGCCGAGGCGGACGAGTTCGCCCGGTTCGCACGGATCGAGCTGACCGAGGCGCGCGCCCTGCTGTCCCGGGCGCTGGAGCGCACCGAGCAGGCGGTGGACGCCTCGGGCGATCCGGCCTCGGGCCCGACCGTGGAGCTGGTGGGGCTGAAGGTCTCGGACCTGACCGGGGGCTCCCTGGCCGCGCACTTCGCGCTGGCCAACGCACGGATACGGATGCTGCCCACCCCTCCCGAGGGAGTGGAGGTCTGCCCCGTTCCGGTGTGGCGGCGCGACCGCCGGGCGGTGCTGGCCGCCCGCTTCCTGTCCTCGGACGAGGCCGCCGAACTCTCCGACTCCTACGCGGCCAGCCGCTGCGCCGACCACATCATCGCGCACGGCTGCGACGTGGACAGCGGTCGGCCGATGCGCGTCAGTCCGCGCAAGGTGGAGTCGTTCCTGCTGCACTGGCTGCCCGGCCGGGTGGTGCTGCTTCCCGAGGAGCAGGAGGCCATGCCGCACGTGCTGGCGGCGTGGGTGCGCTGGGCGGGCGCGCGCGGCGGCCTGCCGGAGGTGGCGGTGGGGGCGACGCTGGACGCCGTGTGGGAGTCCACCGCCGAGTTCACCCGCACCTACCGCGACCCGGCGCGTCCGCTGGGCCTGCGCCAGGAGGCGGTGCGGCGGCTGCTGCCGGACGGCGACTTCGCCTCGCTGGCGCGGCGGATGTTCGCGTTCCCGCTGCTGGCGAGCGAACTGGTGACGTGGGCGCCGGAGGAGTTCGACCCGGACACGCCCCGGGGCCGGCGGGCGCTGCTGCGGCTGGACCACTACGGCGAGTACGAGGCGGCCACCCCGCACAGCGGACGCCACTCCACCGGCCAGGACCACTGGTACCGGCCGGTGACCGGCGACGACCCGGAGCGGGAGCGGGAACTGGACCGGCACGAGCGGCTGGCCAGACGGCTGTGGCACGGGCGGCCCGCCAACCTGTGGGCGGCGGCGCGCCGGATGCTGGACCGGGGCGCGGACCGGCCCACGGTACTGGCCGCACTGGGCGAGGTGCTCGACTCCGCCACCAGCGAGAGCGACCTGCGCCGCCGCCTGGACGCGCTGTAGGGGCCGGGCCCCGCGGAGTCCGCTCCGGGCCCCGCGGGTGCGTCAGTCCAGCATGCGCTCACGCAGCCGCTCCACGACGGCGTCGGAGAGCTTGAGCCCGTCCGCGAGGTAGTCGCCGAAGGAGCCGTAGACCTCGTCGATGTGGTCGAAGGAGGTCTGCAGGTACTCGGCGCGCACCCGCGTCATCGGGGCGACCTCCTTCCAGGCCAGGCCGCTGTTCCTGGCCAGCGCGCGCATCCACTTGTCGGTGTTGGCCTGGCGCTCGTTGCTGGCCAGGTAGTCGGCGACGACGGTCTCGCGGTCCACGCCCAGCAGGCCGAGGAGCAGGGCCGCGCCCCAGCCGGTGCGGTCCTTGCCCGCGCTGCAGTGGAAGACCAGGGCCGTCGGGCCCTTGGCGACGCGCTCGACCAGGTCCCGGTAGCCGGTGAGCGCCTCGGCGTCGGTGACCAGTTCGCGGTAGACCCCGTGCATGAAGCGCTCGGCGGTGCCGTCGGCGAACATGCTCCGGGCCTTCTCCGGATCGGCGAGGGAGAGGGAGAAGTTGGCCCCGGCCGCCTCGGGGTCCTGGACGGCCACGGCCGCGTACTCGGCGCCCTCGGGCGTGATGTCGGGCAGGGTCTCGCGCTCGTGCGGGGTACGCAGGTCGACGAGCTGCCGGATGCCCAGGCCGTTGTAGACGGGCAGCTCGTCCGCCGCGATGCTGTGCAGGGCGTCGGAGCGGTACACGAGGCCGTGGCGGACGGTGCGGCCCGAGGTCGTGCGGTGACCGCCGAGGTCGCGGAAGTTGGGGGCGCTGGAGAGGATGAAGCCGTCGTTCGTCACATCCGCGACGATACCCATCCCTTCCAGGCCCCGTCAGCCGACGTCCGATTCCGGGGGACGGCGGGTGGGCACCCGCCCCGCCACCGCGGCGGTCAGTCGCCCCTCCGCATGGCGGTGATCTGCTCCCCCGCCTCCTTGACGTCCTTGGCCGTGTCCACGCCGCGCCAGAACCCGTCGATGCGGTAGGCGGTCAGCCTCCCCTCCTTGGCCAGGTCGGGGAAGGTGGAGGACTCGTGGTCGCCCTTGGCGGGCAGCAGCGGGGTGAGGCCCGGCTCGAACAGGTACACCCCGGCGTTGATCCACACCGGGAGCAGCGGACTCTGGGTGAAGCCCTCGATCCGGTCCTGGTCGTCCACGTCCACGATGCCCCAGGTCGTACGGAACTGGGACAGGGCCAGGGTCGCCAGGCCGCCCCGCTCCCGGTGGTGGGCGGCCATCTCGTCCAGGGGGAACCAGGTGAGCACGTCGCCGTTGAGCGCGAAGTAGGGCGCCTCCTGGTCGCGCAGGCCGGTGGAGGCGTAGCGCAGGGCGCCGCCGCGCCCGAGCGGCTCGTCCTCGACCAGCAGCGTGATCTCCGGCCCGTCCCCGCGGGCCTCCAGGTACTCGCGCAGCACCTCGGCCTTGTAGCCGCAGGAGACGACGACCTGTTCGACGCCGTGGTCGGCGAGCCACTCCAGCTGGTAGTCGATGATGGGCCGACCGGCCACCTCCACCATCGCCTTGGGGCGGGTGTCGGTGTAGGGCCGCAGCCGGGTCGCCTGGCCGCCGGCGAGGATGAGCGCCTGGGTGACGGGGGACGCGGAGGAGGAAGTGGGAGAAGCGGTCATGCGACGGACCCTAGCAGCACCCCCGCGGGTGGGTTCTAGGCCTGCTGGGTGGCCTCTGCGTAGGCCCTGCGCACGTCCGCGCTGGTCACCACGGTGAGCTCGGCCGCGGTCGCGGCCTCCCCCACCTCCTGGGACACCCGCAGGTCGCGGTGGGAGCACGCCTTCTCGAACAGGGAGCGGGCGAAGCGGCCGTTGCCGAGCTCGTCGATCCACCCGGCCTCGCACACGTGCGCGAAGATGCTGCGCAGGTCCTCCCGCGCGGTGTCGTCGAAGGCGTCCCCCGTGCGCGCGGCCACGGCCTCGGCGATCTCGGTGAGTTCGCCGGGGGTGTAGGAGGGAAAGCGCACGCGCACGTTGAACCGCGAGGACAGTCCGGCGTTGGAGGCCAGGAAGCGCTCCATCTCGGCCGGGTAGCCGGCGAGCACGACCACGAGCCGGGACCGGTCGTCCTCGGCCCGCTTGAGCAGGGTCTGGATCGCCTCGGCCCCGAACGCGTCCCCTCCGCTGTAGCCGGGGTTGACCAGCGAGTAGGCCTCGTCGACGAACAGCACGCCGCCCAGGGCGCGGTCCACGAGCCGGTTGGTCTTGACCGCGGTGGCCCCCAGGTGCTCGCCGACCAGGTCGGCGCGCTGGGCCTCGACCACGTCGGCACGGCCGAGCAGGCCCAGGGCGGCGAAGACCCGGCCGAGCACACGCGCCACGGTGGTCTTGCCGGTGCCGGGCGGGCCGGAGAACACGAAGTGCCGCATGGGCGCCTGGTTGAGCAGGCCCTGCTCCTCGCGGAGCTTGGCCACACGCAGCTGGGCGACGATGGAGCGGACCTGCTCCTTGACCGGCTCCAGGCCGATCATGGCGTCCAGCTCGGCCAGCGCCTCCTCGATACCCGGGGCCTCGCCGAATCCGGGCAGGCGGGAGGTCAGCTCCCGGTGGGCGGCCTCGACGTCGGCGGCCCGGACGGTGATCAGGTCCTCGGCCTCGGGGCGGGGCGCGGGCTCGCCGCCGTCCACCCCCGCGGTGACCACGCGCACGTCGCGGGCCTGGGCGGCCTTCTCGACCACCGAGCGGGCGAAGCGGCCGTTGCCGAGCTCGTCGACCACCTCGCGCTGGACCACCTGGTCGAATCTTCGCCGGAGCGCCCGGGCGGCCCCGGCCTCCAGGGTGTCACCGCGCTGGTGGACGAGGGACTCGGCGATGCGGAACAGCTCGTCGGCCGAGTAACTGGGGAAGCTGATGCGGGTGGCGAAGCGGGAGGCCAGGCCGGGGTTGGAGGCCAGGAAGGCGTCCATCTCCTTCTCGTACCCGGCCAGGACGATGACGAGCTGGTCGCGGTCGTCCTCGGCGCGTTTGAGGAGGGTCTGCACGGCCTCGTTGCCGAACCGGTCCGACTGCCCGTCGCCCTCGTTGACCAGTGAGTAGGCCTCGTCGACGAACAGCACGCCGCCCAGGGCGCGGTCCACGAGCTCGTTGGTCTTGATGGCGGTGGCGCCCAGATACTCCCCCACGAGGTCGGCGCGCTGGGCCTCGACCACGCGGGAGGTCGGCAGCAGGCCGAAGGAGTGGAAGATCGTGGCCAGCGTGCGCGCGACACTGGTCTTGCCGGTGCCGGGCGGGCCGGAGAAGACCAGGTGGCGCAGGGGGCGTTCGACGGGGAAGCCCGCGTCGGCGCGCAGCCGGGCGGCCTCGATGGAGGCGGCGATCCCGCGCACCTGCTGCTTGACCGGGTCCAGCCCGATCATGTCCTCCAGTTCGGCCAGTGCCTGGTCCACGGGGACGGGTTCCTCGTCGCGGGCCCCTCCCCCGGCGGACCGGGCTGGACGGGGGCCGGTGTCGGAGCGGCCGCGCAGCGGCTGGGCACGGCCCTCGGCGCCCGTCTCCCCCGCGGACCCGGGGAGGTCGCCGCGCCCGGTGCGTCGGGAGACGGGCATGGTCCTGGCGGCCTCGCGCCGGTTGGCCTCGCTGTCCCTGACGATCTGCCGGGAGGCGGACAGACGCCACAGCAGGCAGGCGCCCGCGGCGGCGTAGAGCAGGGCGATCCCCCAGGAGGCGGGGAAGGACTCGACGACCAGCCCGACCAGGGCCAGGGAGAACCCGGCGATGAGCCCGGCGGTGAGGGAGAGCGCGGCGGTGTGCCAGACGGGGAACTCGCGTGCCCGGCCGGCGGCCAGGACCACGAGCGGGGGCAGCGGCAGGATCAGCAGTGTGACGGGTTCGCCGGTGAGGGGGATCTGGAACAGGGGGACGGCCACGGCCAGCCAGAGCACGCACACCATCACCGTGACGAAGGCGTCGGTCGAGCGCATGAGGGCGGCCAGGACCATCAGCAGGACGAGGGTCCCGGCGACCGCCCCCAGGAGGGAGAGGCCCGCGACGAGGGCGGTGACGGCGGCCACGGTGGTCAGGACCAGGGCGGACACGAGCCGTCTGCCGAGGGGGATCCGGTGGTAGCGGGCGCGCAGGCGGTCGAGTCCCGAGGCGCGTTCGGGCTCCGCTGCGGTGGTGGAGCGCGTCTCACGCGTCATCCGTGCCCCTTCCTGCGTGGGGGTCCGTGGGCGGTCGGTTCTCCTGACCGGCGGGGGTCGGGGTGGAGGGGCGCCGGGGGCCGACGTCCACAGCCAAAGCCTTGTCCCAAGTGGGGCCGATGTCCAGTGCGGGGCGGCGTGTCGTGCCCCGGTGGCCCGGACGGCGGGGGCGGGCCGGCGCCGCTCCGGGGATCTCCCGGGTCGCCCGCACGCGTACCGGCCGGACGGCGGGGACGCCCGGACGGCGGCTCCGGCGGGTCAGAGGAGGGGGATCTGTCCGCCGGGACCGGGGCGGACCTTGCGCAGGTGCTTCCATCGGGGGAGGTCGTCGAGGTAGGCCCAGCTCATGCGGTGGTGCGGGGTGGGGCCGGACTCGGCGAGGGCCGCCCGGTGCACGGGCGAGGGGTATCCGGCCGCCCGCTCGAAACCGTAGCCGGGGTGGTCGGCGGCCAGCTCGGCCATGTGGGCGTCGCGGTGGACCTTGGCCAGGATCGCGGCGGCGGCGACGCTGACGCACGCCAGGTCGCCCTTGACCTGGGTGCGCACACGCCAGGGGCGGCCGATGAAGTCGTGCCTGCCGTCGAGGATGACGGCGTCGGGGCACGGGGCGAGCGCGTCCAGGGCGCGGCGGGAGGCACGGTGCAGGGCCTCGGTCATGCCGACCTCGTCGATCTCCTCGGGCGGGGACCAGCCGAAGGCGTGGTCGGCGACCCAGGGACGGAGCTGGTCGGCGAGTTCGCGGCGGCGTCTGGGGGTCAGTCGCTTGGAGTCGGTCAGCCCGGTGGGCGGGTCGCCCTCTCCGGGGACGGCGGCGCAGACCAGCAGGGGTCCGGCCCAGGCACCGCGTCCCACCTCGTCCACCCCGGCGACCACCCGCGCTCCGGAGGCACGGAGTTCGTCCTCCAGCGCGTAGGTGGGGGCGGCGGGCTGCACTGCGGGTGTGGGAGTGGTCGGCACACCCCCAGCCTAGAACGGCCGGGTCACCGTCCGGGCCGGTTCCGCCGAGGGCCGGGGCGGCAGGTGGCGCCGGCCGCCCCGAGGGCCCCGCGCCGACCGGAGGATCCCGCGCGACTCACCGTACGCGGCAGTGGGTCACAGGCCGTTGCTTTGGGTAGTTTCCGCTTGTCAGAACCTTCACTCCGGGCCGCCCGGGAGGAATGGACATGCAGCGCGCCAGGCCGCGTCCCCGGCCACGGATCCGCCGGGGACACCTCTACGACGCCGTCGCCGCCCTCATCCGGGCGGGGACCGGATGGGTGTTCGCCGGACACGGCCTGGCACTGCGCGGCCGGGAGGCGCCGGTGGCCGAGCACCTCTCCGTCCTGGGACCGGGCACGGCGGCCCTCGTCGCGGCCGTGGTCCCCGTCCTGCTCGTGTGGTTCTCGCTCGCCTTCGCAGTGGGTCTGCTCACATGGCTGACCGGGCCCGTACTCGGTGCCGGTGCCGTGCTCGGCGCCCTCGCGACGGACGCGCCGGGCCTGGCGCCCTTCTCCTCATGGGCGACGACGATGCTGGTCACGGCGGTGTGCGTGCTGATGGCCGTGCACAGTGGCCGGTGGTCCTGGGACCATCTCGCGCTGTCCCCGAGGGGAAGGGGATGGCGCCGGAGACGGGGAGGCGGGCCCCTCGGGACGGAGGAGAAAGATCCCGCCGTTTCGCCCCGTCTCCCCGAACACGCCCCTCCACTGCTCTATCCTGTGGGTCAGGCCGCACTACGGCGGCCGTATCGACTGTGACGCGGCCCTGTGGCCCCTCTGCCACACCTGTATTCGGGCCGGCGTCCCCATGACACGGATTCGGTGGGGGGAACACCATGTCCGCCGCAGCTTCTGGCCCGAACCCTGACGGGTCCGTGGCCAAACTGATCGAGATCGCGGAGAAGCCGACGTTCGGCCAACGCCTGATCAGCTGGGCCTCGCGCCCGCCCGGGCGGCTCTACATCCCCGCGTGCGGCGTGGTGGGGCTGGTGCTGCTCTTCGAGGACAGCGTGCCCGGCGGGCACCTGCCCACGTTCGTCATCGGCCTGGCCGGCGGCCTGCTGCTGGCCGGAATGGGCGCCCTGCGCCTGGGGATCGCGCTGGCCGTGGCCCGGCCGATGATCCGCTACTACTGGCTGCGCTGGTTGTCCGCTCCGCTGATCGCCGCCGCGGCGCTCGGACTGGCCGTGGCCGACGTCCCCCTCCAGAGCCGGGTGCAGGCCTCCGCCGACGACCTGATGGCCCTGCGCGAGGACGCCGACGAGCTCACCACCATCCCGCTCAACGGCCAGCGGGCGGGGCTGTACTCGCTGCGCAGCATCTCCGTGTCGGGGGACGTCACGCACTACGCCGTCGAGGGCTCCGGGCTGTTCGCCCCGGCCGGGCTTGCCTACAGCACCGAGGAGATCCCCGAGGGCGTGTTCGTCCCCGGGCAGGGCTCGAAGATCTACGAGCGCGTGTCGGACGACTGGTACGTCTGGGTGGACCACTAGGGCCTCCGGCGTCCCCGGCGGACGGCCCGCGGCCACACCCCCACCCTGGTCCGCCACGCTCCGCGCGCAGCACCACCCTCCTCGTCACCCTCCACCACCCTCAACGGACGGCCTTCGGCCGCGGTCCTTACCCTCTCCTTGCCGGTGGCTGTCCCGTTCCAACGTTCCTCTCACCTTCGGGCTGTAGAGATGGACGCGCCCCCGGGAGAGGCCCCGCGGTCTCCCCCCTTCCGGCAGCGCCGCCAACCCTGAGGAGAGGCTCCATGCGCGAGTTCGTGCTCACCCTTCACCTGCGGCTCCACGACTCGATCACCGCGCTGCGCCGCGCCCACGCACTCGGTGACGACGACCTGGCCAGCGCCCAGGCCGGAGAGGTGGAGGACCTGGTGGAGATCGCGGCCCGACACGGGATCGACATCGAAGCGGGCTACACCGCCCTCTCCCCCGTCGGCTGACACCGCCCGGGGAGCCCTCCCCGCACGCCCCCCACGACGGCGGGAGGGGCCCGCGACCGTTTCCGGCCGCGGGCCCCTCGTCCTCTCGACGCCGGACGGTCCGGTCACGGACCCCGGCGGCGGGCAGCCGGGCTACCGGCGGCGTTCCTGCCCGCCGTAGCCCTCACCGCGCTCGAACTGCTGGCGCATCGCGCTGTCCTGCTGGCGCCGGTACTCCTCGGCCATCTGCTGCTGGCGCTCGGCCGCGGCGGCGACCGCGCCCTGCGCGGAGTCCATCATCTCCTGCGCACCGCTTCCCCCGGTACCCAGCGACGCCCGCGCGGAGCTGTCGTTCATCACCTGCGGCAGCAGCTGCGCGGTCAGCAGCGTCGACAGCGTCGAGCCGTCCCCGGAACCGGCCTCGGTCTGCACGACCACCGGGCGCGGGGCGCGCTCGGCCAGCACGGCGCCCACGTCCAGGCGGCGGCGGGCCAGCTCGTACTCCAGCACCGCACGGTTGTCCCGGTAGGCGGTGGCCAGGCGCCGCTGCGCCTTCGCCTCGTTCTCGGCGGCGACCAGGTCGGCCCGGCCGCGCGTCTCGATCTCGTAGCGCACCCGCTGCGCCTCGGTCTCCTGCTCCTCCAGCATCTGCGCCACGTCCTTGCGCGCCTTGTTGAGGGAGGCGTTGACCTCGACGATCTTCGCGTCACGGGTCTTCTTGGACCGCTCGATGTCCATCAGAAGAGTGTCGATGCGGCGCTTGCGCGTCAGCTCCCACTCCTGCTCGTAGGCCACCAGCTCCTTGGCGACCCGCTCCCGGGTGGACAGGTGCTGCTGGTACTGGTTGGGCAGCTGCACGTCGGGGATGTTGCAGCCGGTGATCCGGACCCCGTACTTCTCCAGCTGGCCGTTGAGCAGGCGGCGCATGTCCTCCACGTTGGAGCCGCGCAGGTCGTAGGCGGACTCGGTGTTGACCTGGCGGCTGCGCTGGCGGATGGCGTCCTGCACCGCGCTGGACAGCACCAGGTCGAAGTTGCTGGCACCGATGATCGTCACGAACCGGATGGGGTCGGTGATCTGGAACTTGAGGAAGAACTCGATCGACTTCAGCGGCACGTTCTCACGCGTGGGGCAGGCCAGGACCGGCGCCGTGTAGGGGATCTCCGTGCGGGTGTCCACCACGAAGTCCACCCGCGACCACGGGTGCCACAGGTAGTGGCGGCCCGGACCGATCGGCTTCACGATCGCGCCGTACTTGGTGAGGATGCCGTGCGTGCCCTCCTCGATCTCGATGATCGAGCCGCGCCACCACCACAGGCCCGCCGCGACGATGCTGAGCACACCGACGATCAGGGTCGGAACGGCCAGGGCGGTGTAGGCGAACCCCGCGAGGAACCCGCCCATCATGGCGTTGAGGGACATCATCAGCGCCGAGCACAGGGCGAACAGGCCGAACCAGACCAGGACCATCCACCGCAGGCCGCGGTTGTCGCGCGGGATGACCACGGGGACGATCGCGCCCTGGTCGCCGCCGCGCAGCAGACCGGCCAGGTCACCCCAGGAGGCGAGGGACTCCTTGATGCTGGAGCCGCCGCCGGCGTTCACGGGCTGACTCATCTACTGACCTCCCTGGTTCGGGCCGGGACCCTCGGGGCCGCGCTGTGACCACGGCGGCAGGGGCGGGTCCTCGGGTGACTGGTGGGGCGCGCCCGAGGGCGGCGGGGCGTCGGCCGGCGGCTGCGCGCCCGCGGGCGGCCCGTCCTCCCGCGGAGCCCCGTGCCTCCCGTAGGCCTCGGAGGACTCACCGGGCTCCTGGGAGGTGTCGGCCAGACGCTCGTCGATGGACTGTTCGGAGACGGACTGGCGAATCTCCTCCACCCGGTCCTCCCCCGGGTCCTCGCCGCTCTCCGGCGTGGCCTTCTTGGGGCTCTCGGCGTCCTGGATCAGCTCGTTGATCTCCTGCTCGCGCTCGGCGATACGGCCCTGGATGTCGCTCAGGCGGGAACGGATGGCGTCCATGTCCTCCTGGGAGAACAGGGCGGTGTCGGCCTGGCCGATGATCTCCTGGGCGATACGCAGGTAGTCGACGCTGGCGGAGTCGCCCGACCCGATCCGCAGGACCTGCGGCAGGCTGTCGGCGACCGACTCCAGCTTCTCCAGGAGGTTCTCGCGGAAGCGGTAGTTGAGGATCTCGGGCGCCTCGGCGGCACTGACCGCGCGGATGTCCAGGGCCTGGGCCTGCAGGAGGGCGGCGTTCGCGTTGGCCTCGGACTCGGCCTCGACGAAGCGCTGGTGGGCCAGGGAGCGGGCCCGGTTGGTCTCGCGCTCCAGCGCGGTGTCCATCTGCGCCTGGTACTGGGCGATGTCGGCCTGGATCGCGGACAGGGTCTCGTTGAGGGTCGCCAGCTCCTTGTTCAGGTCACCCTCGTTCTGCTCCTTGCGCAGCTGGAGCTCGTACTCGAAGGTGTAGGCGTCCTTGGCCACGCGCACCATCTCCGGCGCCGCCAGGTCCATCCGGTACTCCTGGTTGGAGGGCTCGGCGTGGGTGATGTTGGCGCTGGTCAGCTCCACGATCCCGCTGAACTGGCGGTTGAGCTGCTCCACCAGGCTCTGGGTGTTGTCGCCGACCATGTCGTAGATCGCCGAGGCCTCCTGCTCGTAGATGAGGCTCCGGGTGGTCTCGCTGATCGCGTTGTTGAGCTTCTCCTGGAAGCCGTTCACACCGCCCAGCGTGTAGACGAAGTCGGTGGAGTTGACGATCCGGAACTGCACGAACAGGTCTATGGAGGCCTGCACGCCGCTCTTGGTGGGCGCCGAGCGGATCGGGGCGTTGAACGGGTACTCGCGGGTGGTGTTGACGATGTAGGAGACGCGCTTCCAGGGGTTGAAGAGCGTGACCCGGCCGGGCTGGTAGATGTTCTCCATCTTGCCGAAGCGGGTGACGATCGCCTCGCAGCCCTCGGGCACCATCACCATGCCCTGGCGCCACCACATGAACACGGCGACCGCGAGGGTGATGAGCCAGTAGTGGATGCCGAAGAACGGGTTGAGCAGGACGCTTCCGCCCGTCACCGCCTGCGAGGCCATGACGGTGGAGGTACCGAACACACCGAGCACGACCAGCGCGATGGCCGGAAGCATCGTCACGAAGGTACGGCCGCGGGGGATCACCATGGGGCAGATGACGTGGAGCGGGCCGCTGCCGCCGCGCTCGTAGTAGCTGCGGTTGAGCGCCTCCCCCGCGTTGTTGAGGGAGGTGCTCTTCTGCTCGATGCGGGTTCCGACGGAGTCACCCTGCTCACGGGCGGCGACGAAGTCCCGTGGGTCGAGTCCACCGCCCTCGGTGGCTTGTTGCAGTGCGTCGGACGCCGCCTGGCGCGGGTCGCCGCCCTGGGCGACAGCACCAGCCGCGCCGCGCACGGTCTGCGCGAACGACATAGGCATGAACTCCTTGCTGGAGACGGGAACTACCTGCTTCGACGCCGCGTACCGCGGTCCGGTTCCGGACGGGGGCCGGTTGCGCGACCGGGCGAACCATAGTGGACAGCGCCAACCTTGGCACGGGAGACATCCGAAACCCAGGGTCTGTGTCCGGAGCGTGACGGAGCACAGTTCCGGGGCCGACCGCGGACCACGGCCGCACACGTCCGGAGGCCCGCGTGCGGTCGCTCACCGACCGGGATAACGTCGTTCCCGCACGTACCACACCGGTTTCGGCCATGACCAGAGGGGGAGCCGACCATGCCCGCAGTACCCAGTGCCGTCCTCACCAGCGCAGGCCTGCTCGGCGGCTACACGGTGGCCCGCACGACCGGCAACCGACCGCTGGGCGGGGCCGTGCTGGCGGCGTTCGGCGCCGCGGCCTTCGAGACGTGGCGGCGCCGTTCGGGGGTGGGCACCGCGGTCGCGCTCACCGGCGTGTACGCGGGCGCGTTCGGACTGGCCCACCCGCTGGCGAGGAAGGTCGGCTCCTGGCCCGCCGTGCTGGGGGTGACCGCGGCGACCGCCGCGGTCGCGGCCGCCTCGGGGGACCGCGGCCGCGACTGAGGCGTCCCCGCCCGGCTCCGCGCCGAGACGGCACGCAGCCCACCCGCGCGACACGGGAAGGGGGAGGGGCACGGCGCCGGGCGCCGTACCCCTCCCCCGAACGATCCGAGCCCGGCGGATCAGCTGCAGCCGCTGGTGGCGCCGCAGCCCTCACAGGCGTAGCAGCTGCCCGACGGGCGCATCTTGGTGCCGCAGGTGACGCACAGCGGCGCGTCCGCGACGAAGCCCTTGCCCTCCACCAGCTCCGCGGTGGAGTGCGCCGCGCCGGGCGCCTCCGCCGCCGCGGGCTCCTCCTCCCGGGAGGCGGCCGGGGCCTCGGCGGCCCCCGACCCGTGGGTGGCCGCGGACTGGGCGTAGGACTCCACCTGCGCGGCGACCTGGGCCGGGTCCTCACCCGCCAGCTGCGCCTGGCGCTCGGCGGCCGACAGCACCCCCAGGGCGGCGCGCTCGTCGTAGGGCAGGTGGTCCAGCGCCAGGCGGCGGAAGATGTAGTCCACCACCGACTGGGCCATGCGGATGTCCGGGTCGTCGGTCATGCCCGCCGGGTCGAACCGCATGTTCGTGAACTTCTCCACGTAGGTCTCCAGCGGGACCCCGTACTGCAGGGCGATGGAGATCGCGATGGAGAAGGCGTCCATCACCCCGGCCAGGGTCGACCCCTGCTTGCCGAGCTTCATGAACACCTCGCCCAGGCCGTCGTCGGGGTAGGAGCCCGCGGTGATGTAGCCCTCGGCCCCGCCCACGGAGAACGACGTGGTCTCGCTCGGGCGCTTCTTGGGCAGGCGGCGCCGGACCGGTCGGGCCGCCTCGACGGCCACCGTCTCGGGCTCGGCCCTCTCCTTCTCCTTCGACTGGCCGGTGGACAGCGGCTGGCCGACCTTGCAGTTGTCCCGGTAGACCGCGAGCGCCTTCAGGCCCATCTTCCAGCCCTGGAAGTAGATGTGCTCGAAGTCCTCGACCGCGGCCTCCTCCGGCACGTTCACCGTCTTGGAGATCGCACCGGACAGGAAGGGCTGCACCGCGCCCATCATCCGCACGTGCCCCATGGGCTGGATGTAGCGGCGGCCCATCGCGCAGTCGAACACCTCGTAGTGCTCGGGGCGCAGGCCGGGCGCGTCCACGACGTGGCCGTTCTCGGACACGTACTCGACGATCGCCTCGACCTGCTCGTCCTGGTAGCCCAGGTTCCGGAGCGCGCGCGGGATGGCCTGGTTGACGATCTGCATGGAGCCGCCGCCGACCAGCTTCTTGAACTTGACCAGCGAGAAGTCCGGCTCGATGCCCGTTGTGTCGCAATCGAGCATGAATCCGATGGTTCCGGTGGGCGCGAGCAGGCTCGCCTGGGCGTTGCGCCAACCGTTGCGCTCGCCGATCTTGAGGCACTCGGCCCACTCTCGGGTGGCCGCGGTGTGGATCGGCTCCTCCAGGGTGCCGATGGTGCGCAGGTCGTCGTTGGCGGCGGCGTGCTTGCGCATGACCCGCTTGTGGGCCTGCTCGTTGCGCTTGTAGCCGTCGTAGGGGCCGACCACCCCGGCCAGCTCGGCACTGCGCCGGTAGGCGGTACCGGTCATCAGCGAGGTGACGGCGGCGGCGACGGCGCGTCCGCCGTCGGAGTCATAGGCGTGGCCGGTCGCCATCAGCAGGGCGCCCAGGTTGGCGTAGCCGATGCCGAGCTGGCGGTAGGCGCGGGTGGTCTCGCCGATCTTCTCGGTCGGGAAGTCGGCGAAGGTGATGGAGATGTCCATCGCCGTGATGACCAGCTCGGTGAGTCTGGTGAAGTTCTCCACGTCGAAGGTGTCGTCCCCGCGCAGGAACTTCAGCAGGTTGATCGAGGCCAGGTTGCAGGACGAGTCGTCCAGATGGAGGTATTCCGAACACGGGTTACTTGCACTGATACGTCCGCTTTCGGGCGTGGTGTGCCAGTCCTGGATCGTGCCGTCGTACTGGAGGCCCGGGTCGGCGCACTCCCACGCGGCCCTGGCCATGCGGTGGAACAGGTCCTTGGCGTCGACGGTGGCGACGACCTCGCCGGTGGTCCGGGAGGTCAGGCCGAACTCGGAGCCGGTCTCCACGGCGCGCATGAACGCGTCGGAGACCCGGACGGAGTTGTTGGCGTTCTGGTACTGAACGCTGAACATGTCGTCGCCGCCCAGGTCGACGTCGAAGCCGGCGTCGCGCAGGGCACGGATCTTGTGCTCCTCGCGGGCCTTGGTCTCGACGAAGTCCTCGATGTCGGGGTGGTCGACGTCCAGAACGACCATCTTGGCCGCCCGGCGGGTGGCGCCGCCGGACTTGATGGTCCCGGCCGAGGCGTCGGCGCCGCGCATGAAGGAGACCGGCCCCGAGGCGGTGCCGCCGGAGGAGAGCAGCTCCTTGCTGGAGCGGATGCGCGACAGGTTCACACCCGCGCCGGACCCGCCCTTGAAGATGATCCCCTCCTCCTTGTACCAGTCCAGGATCGACTCCATGGTGTCGTCCACGGACAGGATGAAGCAGTTGTGCACACGGAGGTTCCCCGAGAGGTACTCGCCGCTCTCGGTCTGGATGTCATAGACCTCCATCGCACCGAGGTTCTCGATACGGGCGATCTCCAGGCGCTTGGTCTCCCTGGCCGCGAGTCCCGGCCTTTCCAGGCTCTGCTCCAGTTTGAGCGCCTTGCGTTCGTCCACGAAACCGATCCTGGCGTGGAACGCGTCCCGTTCTCCCAGAGCCTGGATCCCCAACGACCAGAGATCGTGGCGGTTCTCCCTGCGCTCCACCTTCCGGCGCACCCGGGAGAAGATCCCGAACCGGAGGAGCAACTGCTGGACTCCCCTGACCAGCTTCTCGGAGATCATGTCCAGGCCGAGGAAGGTCGAGCTCTCCCGGTCGGAGACATAGCCCTCCGTCTGGAAGAGGCTGCGCAGATATCCGCGCACAACCGGCAGCGGGGCGGTGAACAGGAAGTCAGGGACCTCCATGTCCGTGCCGCGCACACGCAGTCCCCAGCGCTCGACGAAGTCGCTGAGACGGTTCCCGTAGAGTCTGGTCCGTCGGCAGTCCAGGGTGTCGTCCTGGGTCCTGACGCGGGTCTCCTTGCGGTGCACTCCGGGAAGCACCTCGTCCAACGCGGAGGTGACCCACTCCAGTTCCGCTGGCGTAACGGTCATCGCCTCGATGGTCAAGGATTTGTTCGTGCCCTCGTACTGCCCGACGAATCCGTCGGCCTGGAGCCATCCCGCGAGTGCCGCCTCCGCGACGTCCCGTGAGCGGATCTCGGACTCACCGAATGCCTCACGCCGGTGCCACTGCACCGTGTCTCCAGGGCGGAGTTCCCCCGCAGGAAGGAATCGTCCATGGTGGAGTGCGTTCCCCGTCGCCCTCCACACCAGGTGGTCTGACGTGACGTCAAGGGTGTACCCGGCCTTGGTGTGGAGGCGCAGCACATCCTTGACGCCGTTCGCCTTGGTCGCCACGACACGGGTCAGGCCGTGCGCGTCATAGACCTTGGTGCCGACCGCGTCGTTCTCCACGAGTTCGCCGATGGGCACGAGACCGGCCGGGGTGCTGACCAGCGCGTCATAGGGCTGGCACGCGCTGACCTGTTGGGCGGAGGCGGTGCCGACGTTGAACCACACCGGGGAGTTGAAGCTGAACAGCTGGTTGACCAGGGCGTACTTGAGTTCGTGGTCGAAGACCTCGGCGTCCTCGTCGGAGGCGAAGTAGCCGTGCTCGCGGCCGGTGTCGGTGTAGACGCCGACGACGCGGTCGACGAGCTGTTTGAGGCTCCACTCGCGCTCGGGGGTGCCCACGGCGCCGCGGAAGTACTTGCTCGCCACGATCTGGGTGGCGTTCATCGACCAGGAGGCGGGGAACTCCACACCGCGCTGTTCGAAGTTGACCGTGCCGTCGCGCCAGTTGGTCATGACGACGTCGCGGCGCTCCCACTCCAGGGAGTCGTAGGGGTGCACGCCCGGGGAGGTGAAGACGCGCCTCATCTTCATCCCCTTGCGGCTCCCCTTGCCCTTGCGTCCTGTCGGACCGCTGGCGGTCTCCGTCATCGCGGAATCTCCCCTACCTCTTCGGCACGGCTGCCGGCCGTGCGCGGCGTCTTGTCGTGGGGCGGCGCGGGACCGGACGTGCTCCTCCTCCGTGCCCGCCCCGGGGCGGCGCCCCGCTCGCGGTCGCCTCCCGGCCGCGGGAGGGCGCTACCCGGTGGTGCTGGTCTGGGTGTCGGGCTCGGGCTCGCGGTCCCGGCGCAGGCTGGCGATCTCGGCCTCGAAGTCGGCGAGGCTCTCGAAGCCGCGGTAGACGCTGGCGAAGTGCAGGTAGGCGACCTCGTCGAGTTCGCGCATCGGGCCGAGGATGGCCAGGCCGATCTCGTGGGCCGGGACCTCGGCCAGACCGCGGCCGCGGATCTCCTCCTCGACCTGCTGGCCGAGTTTGGCGAGGGCGTCCTCGGAGACCGGGCGGCCCTGGCAGGCCCGGCGCACCCCGGCGATGATCTTGGCCCTGCTGAAGGGCTCGGTGACCCCGGAGCGCTTGGCGACCATCAGCAGGACGGTCTCCTGGGTGGTGAACCTGCGCTCGCAGGCGGGGCAGGACCGGCGTCGCCGGATGGCCGCGCCGTCGTCGGTGGACCTGCTGTCGATCACCCTGGTGTCCGGATGACGGCAGAACGGACAGTGCACCCTGGTTCACCTGCTTCTCTCACCGAACGACAACCCTTGGATACCACTAAACCACAACTTCTGGGCGATCGCCTCTTTTCGCAACACCAGATGTTGTGGTCGAACCTAGATGCCTGCGCCGCGCGACGCAACTCTGGCAGGGGCGTGTTCCGACACGGTGAACGGTCACGCGGTCCGCGGGGCGGATGGCGGCGAGGGGGCGGGGATACGGTGCCCGCCGCCTCGCTGGGGGCGCCCGGCACGGGGGTCCAGGATAACGCCGGCGACCGCGCCCGCAGCGAACCACGAGGGCCCGCCGCACCCGGGACCACCCCGCCACCGGGATTTCGGCCGGACCGGCAGGAGAGAAGGTGCCTTCCGCATCACACCGAAACAGGCCCCGCGGACACCTGTCCGCGCATTCGGGGGACAACGCGGCGTGAACACGTGTACACACATAAGCACGAGCCGGAAATTGGCCGCGAAAAGCGCGGGAGCAATTACCCCGGCCTCGAACGCTTGTTTGATATCACCGTGCGCAACGACTAAAGTTGACCGTGATTTCACGCTGGTTTCGCCATCACGCAGACCCCCAGGTCGGCGCGGTCGCGGGCCGGCGGTGGCCAGTCACACAAGCAGGCCCTGACCGAACCGAATGCCGAGGAGGCCCGGCCGTGCCGGAGGAGAATCCCGGGACCGCGGACACCGCCACCGTTCCTGCGCCAGTGGAGAACGCGGGCGGGTCCACGCCCGAAGCCCCCAAACTCACCGCGCGCCAGCAGAGCGTGCTGAACTGCATCCAGCGCTATGTGCGTGAGAGGGGCTTCCCCCCGTCCATAAGGGAAATCGGGGAGGTGGTCGGCCTGTCCAGCCCGTCCAGCGTGGCGCACCAGCTCAAGGTGCTCCAGCGCAAGGGCTACCTGTACCGCGACCAGAACCGGCCGCGCGCCGTGGAACTGCGCACTCCCGGCCGCGCCAACGGGCAGACCGTGGCCCCCGCGGACATCGACCCCTCGCGCGCCGCGGCCGTGCCGCTGGTCGGCCGGATCGCCGCCGGCGGGCCGATCCTGGCCGAGGAGTCGGTGGAGGACGTGCTCGCCCTGCCCCGCCAGCTGGTCGGCGAGGGGCGCCTGTTCATGCTCACCGTCGTCGGCGACTCGATGACCGACGCCGCGATCACCGACGGCGACATGGTGGTGGTCCGCCAGCAGCCGGACGCCGAGAGCGGCGACATCGTGGCGGCGCTGCTGGACGAGGAGGCGACCGTCAAGGTGCTGCGCCGCGAGGAGGACGGCCACGTGTGGCTGATGCCCCGCAACGAGGCCTACGAGCCCATCAACGGTGACGCCGCCACCATCCTCGGCAAGGTCGTCGCAGTCATGCGGCGCGTCTGACCCCTCGGTTCCCGCGTCCCCGGCCCGTCCCCCCTCGGACGGACCGGGGGCCTCCCGCCTTCGCCCGGTGCCCTTCCGGCCGTGGGCGGTGCGGTGGAGGGCCTCACGCCTGTGGACGGCAGCGGGGACGCCGATGCGGGCCGCTAGGCTGGGTGGGTGCTCACACCTGCCTCCTCCCCCGCCGCCCGCCGGCGCGCCGCGCTGGTCTGCGGGGCCGCCGCCGTCCTGTTGTCCGCCGCCTGCGCGCCCGCGCCGCAGGACCGGGCCGTCGAGGCGCCGGGGGTCGGCGGCACCGAGCGCGAGCTGGCCTTCGAGGGCGGCGGGCACGAGGTGTCCGCGAGCTTCCGTACGCCGGAGGGTGTCTCCGGTACCGTCCCGGGCGCGCTCATCATCTCCGGCAGCGGCCCCACCGACCGCGACGGCAACAGCGACATGCGCCCCGACGCCGACACCAACCTGAACCTGTCCCGGGTGCTCGCCGACGCCGGGGTCGCCTCGCTGCGCTATGACAAGTACGGCAGCGGCCCCGACTTCGAGCCCCCGGAGTCCTCGGGCGGGGTCGCACCGGTGGACCCGCTGATCTTCGACGAGCAGGTCGCCGCGGCCTACGACGAACTCGTCTCCCAGCCGGAGGTGGATCCCGAGCGGGTGGTCGTCGTCGGGCACAGCGAGGGCGCCCTCTACGCGCTGCGCGCCCACGAGCTCGTCGGCGGGGACCGGCCCTCCCCCGCCCTGGTGCTGGCCGCCCCTCCCGGCACCCGCTACCTGGACCTGATCGACCGGCAGCTCACCGAACAGGTGCGCGTGGCCGAGGCCCTGGGGCAGGTCGAGGAGGGGCGGGCCGTCGGGATGCTCTCCGACGCGCGCGCCGCACGGGCGGCGGTCAGGGCGGGCCGCCCCCTCAGGTCGGCGGACATCGGGGCGACGCCCCTCCAGAGCGTCTACTCGCCCGCGAACGAGGACTTCCTGGCCTACATGGACTCCTTCGACCCGGTCGAGCTGGGCGAGGACCTGCCCGAGGGCACACCCGTGCTGGTGCTGTGGGGCGAGGAGGACGCCCAGGTCTCCCGCGAGGACGTGGACCGGCTGATGACCGGCCTGGAGGACGCCGAGCGCGTCGACGTCCCCGGCGCCGACCACATCCTCCGCCGCTACGAGGACCAGCCCGGCGCCACCGTCCTGGACTCCCAGCGCCCCTTCGCCGAGGAGGTCTCCCCGGCGTTGGAGGAGTTCCTGGAGAGCGCCTGGTAGCCCGCGGCGGCGTCCGCCGCCGGGCACCGGGCTCCCGCCCCGCCGGTCACTCCGGTACGGACTCCGGCAGCGCCTCCACCACGGACACCGCGAGCTCCTCGGCGCCCGCGACGATCCGCTCCTCCTCGCCCGGCACCACCGCGTCGTATCCGGCCGCCACGCTGTAGCAGGTCTCCAGGTACAGGTTGGACACCCGGGCGCCCACGCAGGAGACCGTGTACGGCTCGCCCTGGATCCAGGTCACCGCCTCGTCGCCGACCCCCTCCAGCTTCCGGGTCTCGTGCTGGGAGGTGGTGGTGCGCAGGTTGTCGACGGCCGTCGTGACGCCACCCGGGTTCGGGGCGGCCACGATCACCAGCGTCGCGGTGCCCGGGACGACCTCGCCCGGTCCGCCCGGGGTCGCCCACCGGCACTGCCAGCCCGAACCGAAGGGGTCCTGCTCGCCGCCGATCGGCTCCTCGACCTCCAGTTCGTGGTCGGGTACCAGCTCGTCCAGGGTCTCCGTCTCGGCGACGGCGCACTCGGGCGCGGACGCGAAGTCGCCCGTCTCTGGGGCGTCGCGGGTCACCACGTACCAGACCGCTCCCGCCGCGAGCACGACCAGGACCAGCGCGGCGGCGACCACGGCGGCGGTGGCGCACCCCCGGCTCTGCGGTGGGGCGGACGGCACCGTCTCGACGGGTGGTCGCGGCCCCTGCGGTGGAAGGTTCTGCGGTTGCTGCTGTTGCGGGTACTGCCCTTGGGGCCAGGTCGCCTGCTGCGGGTACTGCGCCTGTGGTGGTTGCTGTGGGTACTGGGGTTGCGGGTACTGTCCCGGTGCCTGTCCGGGCCCCTGCTGCGGCTGCGGTGGCCGCTGCTGCCCCGTCGGCTGCGGCGGCTGGCCCTGGCCCTGGCCTTGTTCCTGCCCCTGCGGGGGCTGGGGCCGCTGCTCCCCCGGTGTCTGTGGGAATCCCTGCGGCTGCTGGGGCCGCGAGGGCTGCTGGAAGGGCTGGGCCTCCGAGGGCTGCTGCGGCGGCCCCTGGTCCCGGCCGTTGCCCTGCGGGTCCCGGGGGTCGGGCTGCTGGTCGCTCACAAGGCCTCTCCGAGCTGCTCGGCGAACTCCACGGTCAGGTCCCGGGCGTCATCGAAGCCGACCGGTTGGGCGCCGGAGGTCCCGGCGTAGGACACCCGCACGAGCAGGTTGTCGGTGGTGAAGGCCAGCTCCGCGGTTCCGGGTGCCTGGCCGTGCCATACCTGCCCCTCGCCGGAGGGCAGTTCCACCGCCTCGCCGCGTACGGGCACCAGGGCGGCGTAGGCCTCCTGTGTCCGCTGGTCGCCGCTGAGCGGCTCCTCCCCCGTGGCGTCGGTGAAACGGGCGGACATGTCCACGCGCAGCACCCCCCGCGGGCCGTCGGCCGCCCCCGCGGAGGACCACGCGCACACCGCGTTGTCACCGCCCGCCAGGGGACCGTGCTCGGAGGTCTCCGGGACGGCGCCGGGCACCAGCCCCGTGACGAGTCCGTCGGAGACCATGCCGCACCCGGGGGCGGCCGTGTGGACGTCACCGCTCTCGGGCACGTCCGGGTCGTCCCCGGCCAGCCACAGGCCACCGCCGATCGCGGCCGCGGACAGTACCACCGCGCCCGCGCCGACCACGAGCACCCGCACGAGGGGACCCACCCGGCCACCGCCTCCCTGTCGGCCGCCGCGCCGACCGCACGCGGACGGCGGCCGCCTCCAGCGGCCGCCGTCACCCGTACCGGTCAGCCGACGACGATGTTCACCAGCTTCGGCGCGCGCACGACCACCTTGCGGATCTGCTTGTCGCCGATGAAGCTCTGCGCCTTCTCCGACGCCAGGGCGAGCCGCTCCAGTTCCGCCGGGTCGATGTCGGGCGCGACGGACAGCTTGTCACGGACCTTGCTCTGCACCTGCACCACGCAGGTCACGGACTCCTGCACCAGCAGGGCCGGGTCGGCCTCGGGCCAGTGGCCGGCGGCGACGCTGTCGGTGTGGCCCAGCTTCTCCCAGCCCTCCTCGGCCACGTAGGGCGCGAACAGGGACAGGGAGACGGCCACGAACTCGGCGGCCTCGCGGACCGCCGGGTCGGCGGCGCCGGGGCCGGAGTCGATGGCCTTGCGGGCGGCCGAGACCAGCTCCATGACGCGGGCGATGGCCACGTTGAACCGCCGGGCCTCGATCAGGGCGGTGATCTGGTCGATGGAGCGGTGGGTGACCCGGCGCAGCTCGGTGTCGCCCTTGGCGGGGTCGGTGCCCGGCTCGCTGGCCGCGCCCGCCTCACCCATCACCCGGTAGGCGCGGTTGAGGAACTTCTGCGCGGCCACCACGGAGACGTCGGCCCAATCCACGTCCTCCTCGGGCGGGGAGGCGAACAGCATCGTCAGCCGGACCGCGTCCACGCCGTAGGCGTCGATCTCCCTGCCCAGGTCCACGCCGTTGCCCAGCGACTTGGACATGGCCCGGCCCTGGTTGATGACCTGGCCCTGGTTGGTCAGGCGGCGGAAGGGCTCGGTGAAGGACACCATGCCCATGTCGTGCAGGACCTTGGTGAAGAACCGCGCGTACATCAGGTGCAGGGTGGCGTGCTCCTTGCCCCCGATGTAGTGGTCGACCGGTCCCCACTTCTCGACCGCCTCGGTGTCGAAGGGGGCCGTGTCCAGCCGCGGGGAGCAGTAGCGCAGGAAGTACCAGGACGAGTCCACGAAGGTGTCCATGGTGTCGGTGTCGCGCTCGGCGGGACCGCCGCAGGAGGGGCAGTCCACGTTGACCCACTCCGCGGCCGCGGCCAGCGGGGAGATGCCCTTGGGGGCCAGCTCGGCGCCCTTGAGCTCGGGCAGGGTGACCGGCAGCTGCTCGTCGGGGACGGGCACCTCGCCGCAGGAGGGGCAGTGGATGATCGGGATGGGCGTGCCCCAGTAGCGCTGGCGGGACAGCAGCCAGTCGCGCAGCCGGTAGTTGACCGTGCCGCGGCCGGTGCCGCGCTCGGCCAGGACCTCGATGATGCGCTCGATGGCCTCGGTCTTGGACAGTCCGTCCAGCGGGCCGGAGTCGCGCAGGGTGCCCTCCCCCGTGGTGGCCACGCCGGTCTCGACCGGGTCGGGTTCACCGGTCTCCACCACGACCCTGACGGGCAGGTCGAAGGCCAGGGCGAAGTCCAGGTCGCGCTGGTCGTGCGCGGGCACGGCCATGATGGCGCCGTGGCCGTAGTCGGCCAGGACGTAGTCGGCCGCCCACACGGGCATGCGCTCGCCGTTGACGGGGTTGACGGCGTAGCGGCCCAGGAACACGCCGGTCTTGGGGCGCTCGGTGGCCTGGCGCTCGATGTCGGAGAGCTTGGCGACGTCGGCGCGGTAGGCGTCGAAGGCCTCGCGCTGCTCGGGCGCGCACAGCTCGTCGGCCAGGTCGGCGTCGGCGGCCACGACGAAGAACGTGGCGCCGTACAGGGTGTCGGGCCGGGTGGTGAAGACGGTGACGGGCTCGTCACGGCCCTCGACGGCGAAGTGGACGTCGGCGCCGGTGGAGCGGCCGATCCAGTTGCGCTGCATGGCCAGGATCTCGTCCGGCCAGCGGCCGCCGTCGAGCTGGTCCATGTCGTCCAGCAGGCGCTGGGCGTAGTCGGTGATCTTGAAGTACCACTGGTTCAGGCTGCGCCGGACCACGTCGGAGCCGCAGCGCTCGCACCTGCCCTGCACGACCTGCTCGTTGGCCAGGACGGTCTGGTCCTGGGGGCACCAGTTGACCTGGCCGTCCTTGCGGTAGGCCAGCCCGCGCTCGAAGAAGCGCGTGAACAGCCACTGGTTCCACTTGTAGTACTCGGGGTCGCTGGTGTGCAGGCGGCGCGACCAGTCCACGCTGATGCCGTAGCGCCGGAACGAGGCCGCCTGGGTCTCGATGTTGGCGTAGGTCCACTCGGCGGGGTGGGAGTTGTTCTTGATGGCCGCGTTCTCGGCGGGAAGGCCGAAGGAGTCCCAGCCCACCGGGTGCAGGACGTTGTCGCCGCGCTGGAGGCGGTAGCGGCTGATGACGTCGCCGATGGCGTAGGCCTCGGCGTGGCCCATGTGCAGGTCGCCGGAGGGGTAGGCGAACATGTCGACGATGTAGGAGCGCGGGCGCGTGTCCGAGGGGTCCTCGTCGGCCTGGAACGGAAGCTCCGCGGCCCAGCGCGCCTGCCACTTGTCCTGGAGGGCGCGGGCGTCGTAGGTGTCGCCCGTCTTCTGGTCGCCGTCTACCGCTGTCATCGCCACATGTTCCTTAGCCGGTTCGGGGTGTACACGACTCAGGTTAGCGGCTGGCGGATCCGGTCGCGGACGGGTTCCGCGCACGCGGACGCGTGCGCCGGCCCGGAGGTGCCGGAGCCGGTCCCGCCCGGCGGGCGGTCGGCGGGGCGGGGCGCAGATCGACGGGATTAACACCCCTGGACCCTCCACACCGACCAGCCGGTTTGTTACTCTGCCGTAAAAGTGGCGCAGAACACGCGACCCGGGTCACACCGGGCTCCGCTTCCCTGTTCCGTCTCGGATCCATCTGCCTTGCGGGAGGCCCCCATGCTCAACCTGTCCGTGCTTCTGGAGGACGGCGCCCGATCGGTACCGGAGAAGGAGTGCCTGGTCTTCGGCGACCTGCGCCTCAACTACGCGGTCACGAACATGATCGCCGACCAGGTGGCGAACCTCCTGGTCTCGCGCGGGGTCAGGCCCGGGGACCGGATCGCGCTGGCCAGCCCGAACCTGCCCTACTTCCCCTTCGTGTACTTCGGCGCGCTCAAGGCGGGCGCGGTGGTCGTACCGCTGAACGTCCTGCTGACCCCGCGTGAGATCGCCTACCACCTGGAGGACTCCGGCGCCAAGGCGATCTTCGCCTTCACCGGCTCCCCGGAGCTGCCGCTGGGCGAGCGCGCCTTCGAGGCGTTCAACCAGGTGGACAGCTGCGAGTTCTACGTGGACCTGCCCGCCGCCCCGGGTGCCACCGAGTCCACCATCGAGGGGGCCGAGACCTTCTGGAAGGCCCTGGAGGGCCAGCCCGGCGAGTTCGAGACGGTGCAGGCCAACGCCGACGACACCGCGGTCATCATCTACACCAGCGGCACCACCGGCAAGCCCAAAGGCGCGGAGCTGAGCCACAACAACCTGCTGATGAACGCGGTCGTCTCCGCCGGCATGGTCGAGCGCCACCCCGACGGCCGCGACGTCGCCCTGGTGGTCCTGCCGCTGTTCCACATCTTCGGCCAGACGGTCATGCTCAACGCGGCCCTGTACCGCCACGGGACGATGGTCCTCATGCCGCGCTTCGACGGCGCCGAGGCCCTCAGGATCATGGAGAAGGAGGGCGTCACCGCCTTCGCGGGCGTGCCGACCATGTACTGGGGGCTGCTGGGGGCCGTGCAGGCCGCCGAGCCGGGGACCTACGACCTGGAGAAGATCGCGAGCGACGTGGTGGACGCGGTCTCGGGTGGCTCGGCCCTGCCCGGCCAGCTCGCCGAGGACTTCACCAAGACCTTCGGCGTGGGCATCAAGGAGGGCTACGGCCTGTCCGAGACCTCCCCGGTCGTGTCGTTCAACAATCCCCAGGTCAAGGCCAAGACCGGCTCGATCGGCCTGCCGGCGTGGGGTGTGGAGATGAAGCTCATCGACAACGACTGGAACGACCAGGAGGAGGAGGGCGAGATCGCGGTGCGCGGGCACTGCGTGATGAAGGGGTACCACAACCGCCCCGAGGCCAACGCCGAGGTGATCCGGGACGGCTGGTTCCGCACCGGCGACATCGCCCGCCGCGACGAGGAGGGCTTCTACTTCATCGTCGACCGCTCCAAGGACATGATCATCCGCGGCGGCTACAACGTGTACCCCCGCGAGGTCGAGGAGGTCCTGATGACCCACGAGGCGATCAGCCTGGCCGCGGTCGTGGGCGTCCCCCACGACACCCACGGCGAGGAGATCAAGGCGTTCGTGATCCTCAAGGAGGGCGCCGAGACCACCGCCGAGGAGATCGTCGCGTGGTCCAAGGAGCGCCTGGCCGGCTACAAGTACCCGCGCGAGGTGGAGCTGCGCACCGAACTGCCGATGACCTCCACCGGCAAGATCCTCAAGCGCGAACTGCGCGCCTGACACGCGCCCCCGCGGGGCGCGGCGGGGTCGGTCCCCTCCCTCCGGGACCGGCCCCGGTCCCCCGCCGCGGGGCCTATCCCTTGACGGCCCCCTGGACGAGCCCGGAGACCAGGAAGCGCTGCACGAGGACGAAGAAGACCATGACCGGGATGGTGATGAGCGTGGAGGCGGCCATCACGTGTCCCCAGTCGTTGGCGTACTGGCCGAAGAACTGGCGCAGTCCGACCGCCACCGTGTACTTCTCGCTCTGGGTCATGAAGGTCAGCGCCAGCACGAACTCGTTCCACGCCACGATGAACGAGAAGATGGCCGTGGCGACCAGCCCGGGCGCGACCAGCGGGAAGAGCACCCTCCAGAACATCTGCCCCCACGACGCGCCGTCGATGTAGGCGGCCTCCTCCACCTCCACCGGCACGGCGGCGACGAACCCGCGCATCATCCACACCGCCAGCGGCAGGGACAGCGCCACGTAGACCACGCCCAGGCCCAGCAGGGTGTTGAGCAGCCTCAGGTCGCGCACCTGGAGGAAGAGCGGGATGACCAGTGCCTCCAGCGGCACCATCTGCACGACGAGGACCATCACCAGCACGGCGGTGCGCAGCCGGAAGCGGAAGCGGGCCACCGCCACGGCGGCCAGCAGCGACAGCACGCAGGCGCCCGCCACGGTGATGCAGGCGACCGTGAGCGAGTTGCGCATGTAGGTGCCGAAGTCGGCCTCGGTGAGCACGTAGACGAAGTTGTCGAGGGACACGCCGGTGGGCAGCAGCGCCCCGGCGCCCGAGGTGGCCCGGTCCGAGAACGCGCTGATGAGCATGAAGTAGACGGGGAAGAGGGTGAACACCAGCAGGACGGCCACCCCGACCCCCTTGGCCAGGAGCCGGCCCGTACGCCGGGCGTCCCCCCTGCGCCGGGCTCCGCGGACCCGCGCCTCCCAGGCGGGGTCGGTGGCGGGTGTGTCTGTACGCGTGACCACGGGTACTCCTCCTCAGCGGCGCCCGGAAGATCGAATCCGGTTCCGGTTTCTCCGGGCACGGGCGGGGCGGTTAGACTCCTCCTCTGTCCGGGGGTGGACGTCCTCGCCCCGGTGGCGCAGGAGGAGGTAGGGCCGTGACGACAGGGTCGCCGGAGGCGGTGGCGTAGCGCCGTGTACGATTCCGCCGGTCCCTCCCCCACCGAGGTCGTCATCAGCTGGATCCCGTATGACGCGCGCTTCCGGGAACGCGCGGTCCGGCACGCCCTGGAGGACGCCGGCGGGCGGCTGCTGTACGCCTACGTCGACAACCTGGTCAACCGGGACAACGACGACGGGCGCCCGCTGGACGAGTACGACCTGCGCACCATGGCCGCGGTGCGCGAGGACCTCAACCACCACTCCCTGGCCTCGGTGGACTGGCGCCAGGTGCGCGACAGGCTGGTCGCCGGGGTCCACCGCCCCGTCTCCTGAGCGGGTCCCTCCCCGCGTCGCCGCGCTCATCCGATCTCGTCCTCCCGGAACAGCGCACGCAGGTAGAACACCGTGATGACCAGCAGGAGCAGGGTGAGCAGGACGGCGATGGCCGAGCCGAGGCCGTAGTCGTTGTGGCCGAAGGAGCGCACGTAGGACCACACGCCCAGGTTGAGCATGCGCGACCCTCCCACGTCGCCGCCGGGCATGAGGTAGATCTGCGCGAACACCTTGAAGTCCCAGATGGTGGAGAGCACGGTGACCACGGCGAACACCGGGCGCAGCACCGGGAACGTGACGTGCCAGAAGCGCTTCCAGGCTCCCGCGCCGTCTATGCGCGCCGCCTCGTGCAGCTCCCTGGGGACGGTGAGCAACCCGGCCAGGATGGTGACGGCCACGAACGGGAAGCCGCCGTGCACGATGTTGAGGGTGACGATGGCGTAGAAGAACAACCGGTCGGCGAACCAGTTGTGCCCGGAGGGGTCGACCAGGCCCAGGGAGCCCAGCGCCTGGGCGACGACCCCGTTGTCGACGTCGAAGATCCAGATCCACACGTAGGTGCCGCTGACCGCGGGCATGGCCCAGGCGACCATGATGCAGGAGACCACGATCACCCGTGGCACCGGTCGCAGCGTGGCCAGCAGCAGGGCCACCAGCGTGCCCACGACGATGGTGGTGAGCACCGCGACCGCGGCGAAGACCACCGTGTTGACCATGGCGATCCGCCACAGGTAGGGATCGGTCAGCAGGGCGGTGTAGTTGGCGAACCCGATGAACTCGGACTCGCCCGAGACCAGGTTGCGCAGCCGGTACTCGCGGAAGGACAGCCACACGATCCGGCCGAGCGGGAACAGCAGCAGCAGTCCGATGACCGTCAGCGCGGGGGCGAGCAGCACCCACGGCAGGAGCGCCCTGCGTCCGCGCATGCCCAGGAGCGGTGCCCGCCGCCGCGGCCCGGACCGCCCCGCGGGCGGCTCGGACGGGCGGCGGATGTCCTGCTCCGGTCCGCTGCTGGAGCCCAGCCCGACCGGTGTTCGCACGTGTCTACCCCCCGTTGAGGATGCGTTCGATCTCGTTGGCCGCCTCCTCGGTGGCCTCGTCCACCGTGGCCTCGCCGTTGAGGATGGACTGCTGCATGCCGACCAGGACCTTCTCGGCCTCCACCTGGGTCCAGGCGGGGGTGACGGGCACGCCCCGGCTGGCCTCCTGGAGTTGGACGGCGAAGGGCTCCAGGACGGGGTCGGCGGAGGCGGAGAACTCGTCGACCCCGCTGGCCACGCCCGGGAAGAACCCGGTCTCCTCGGCCCAGCGCATGGCGAACTCGTCGCCGGTCAGGTGCTGGACGTACTGCCAGGCCGCCTCCTCGTCGCCCGTGCCCTCGAAGACCGACAGCAGCGAGCCGCCCGCGAAGGAGGGCATGTACCCGCCCTCCCGCCCGGGCAGGGTGAAGGAGCCGAGCCTGCCCTCCAGGTCGGGGTTGGCCTCCAGGATGGCCTTGGGGTTGGCGCTGCCGAGGATGGCCATGGCGGCCTCCTCCTCGGCGACGGCCTCCATGACGGCGATCTCGTTCCAGTTGACGGCGCCGGTGGTGGAGGTGCCGTCCTCCAGGGCGAGGTCGGTGAAGAACCCGATCCCGGCACGGGACCCCTCGCTGTCGACCTGCGAGGTCCAGGTCCCGTCGGGGCCCTCGACGGCGATCTCGCCCCCGCCGCCCCAGATCCAGGGCATGACCGAGTACTGGGCGTCGCCGGGGACGGGGAAGGCGATCATGTCCTCCTCCGCCTCGGACAGGGCCAGGGCGGTCTCGCGCAGCCCGTCCCAGTCCTCGGGGACCTCCAGACCGTGTTCCTCGAACAGGTCGCTGCGGTAGACGACGGAGCGGATGGAGGCGTACCAGGGGACGCCGTAGACGCCCTCGCCGATCTGGCCCATCTCCATCAGGCCGGGGATGTACTGGGAGGTGTCGACGCCGTAGCCGGACAGGTCGTGCAGGGCCCCGGCGTCGGCGAAGCCGGGGGTGAAGGTGTTGCCGAGCTCGGCGACGTCGGGCGTGGTGCCGCCCGCGATGGCGGTGGAGATCTTGTTCTGGGCGTCCTGCCAGGGCACGAACTCGACCTCGACCTCGACGCCGGTCTCGTCGGTGAACGCCGTGTTGGCGGCCTCGAAGAAGCCCGTCTCGTCGGGGTTGGTGCCCTGCATGATCCAGACGAGGAGGCTGTCGGTGTCGGAGGTGTCGCCCCCTCCGGTACCGCACGCCGTCGCGGTCAGGACCAGTGCCGCGGCCGCGGCCGCGGCGGGGAGCGGAACGTACTCGTGTGTTCGTCTGCGGGCCATGGCTCGCCTCCCGTTCCTTTCGAGGGTCCCCTCGGGGTTGGTAGGAAACCTACGTAAGGAACCGCCTGGAGTGAAGTAAACCACTCTTTTTCGTGTCTGACCCGTTAGGCGAAGGGGAGCCGCCCGGAGTGTCGCGGCCACCGCCGGGCCCCGGCCGGCGAGGCAGGGGCCGGCGGACGCTGTGAGGCGCTGCGCGCACAGCCGCGAGGCTGGGGGAGTCCCCGGGGCTCAGCCCGGGGAGGACTCAGTCGGACAGTCCGGTGACCTGGCGCAGGATGGAGAGGAGCTCGGCACGCTTGTACACCGCCAGGCCGATGGCGGCGCCGAAGGCGGCGAGCATGTGCACGTAGACCATGGGATCGCCCTGGGTGAAGCGCTCGGCGGCCTCCTCCTCACCCACCGAGTGGGCCTCCCATGCGGTGGAGACGGCGAACTCCAGCTCGGGCGGGAGCATCTCGGCGACCATGCGGGCCACGGCCTCGCGCGAGTCGGCGGGCTTCCACACCACGCCGGTCTGCTGTACGCGGCGGCTGAGGAAGGCGGCGATGACCTTCAGCTCGGACATGACGGCGTCCGCGTCGTCGGAGGCGCGCGGGACGACCCCGTCGAGCTCCTCCCGGTCGCGGTCGGCGTAGGCGGCGATCAGGTCGATGGCGGTGCGCTTGACGTGGTCGGGCACGTCGGAGGCGGGTGTGTGCCCGTCGGTGCTGCCGTCGAAGGACTCGGACACGGTGTGGTCCCTTCCGGTGGGTGTGCGGCCGGGGCGTCGCGGCGAAGGCGTGCTGCCCGCCGCGCCCCGGGTCCATGATGCCGCCAAACCGTCCCGCGGGGTCCGTGGACAGGCCGCGCTCCCCCGTCGGCGAACAGGCGGGCGCCGCCCCGCCGGGACGGCGCCGCCCGCGCGGGGGCGGGCCCGGCGGGGCACCGCCCGGCCGGGTGTGTCCGGCGGCCCGGGCGGACCGCGGAGGGTCCGCCCGGAGTGCGCTCAGAACCAGGGGCGCAGCGGCACGTGGGCCTCGGTGCCGTCCAGCTTCACGCCGAGGATCTGGTGCAGCTGCACCACGTCGCGCTCGAAGCCGAGCACGCACCCGGCCATGTAGAGGCGCCAGACGCGCGCGGTGCCCTCGCCGACCTCGGCGACGGCCTCGTCCCAGTGGCGGTCCAGGTTGGCGCCCCAGTGCCGGAGGGTGAGGGCGTAGTGCTCACGCAGGTTCTCCTGGTGGCGGATCTCGAACCCGGCGTCGTTCATCTCGGTCTGGATCCTGCCGGGGCCCTCCAGCTCGCCGTCGGGGAACACGTACCGGTTGATGACGCCCTTCGGGTTCATGGGCGGCAGGTCGTTGCGCGGCCGGGTGATGCAGTGGTTGAGCAGCCGCCCCCCGGGCACGAGCTTGTCGTTGAGCGAGGCGAAGTAGGAGGCCAGGTTCCTGGCTCCCACGTGCTCGGTCAGGCCGATGGAGCTGATCCGGTCGTAGCTGCCGTCGGGCACGTCCCGGTAGTCCATGTGGCGGACCTCGGCCAGCTCCGACAGCCCCTCCTGGGCGATCCTCTTGGCCGCCCACTCGGCCTGCTCCTTGGACAGGGTGACGCCGAGCGCGCGGACCCCGTGCTCCCGGGCGGCGTGCATGACCATGCCTCCCCAGCCGCAGCCCACGTCGAGCAGGCGCATGCCCGGCTCCAGTCCGAGCTTGCGCGAGACCAGCTCGTACTTGCGGAACTGGGCGCTCTCCAGGGCGCCGTCGAAGCGCCGCACCCGGTCGGGGGAACCGTCCTCATCGTCGAAGACGGCGCAGGTGTAGGTCATGGACGGGCCCAGGACCATCTCGTAGAAGGCGTTGGAGACGTCGTAGTGGTGGTGGATGACCTCGGCGTCGCGCTGCTTGGAGTGGCGCCAACCCAGGCCGGTGAGGCGGCCCCTGGACACCTCCTGCGGCGGCGGGGCGACGCGGTTGACGAGCTTGACCCAGCCCACGGACCGCAGGATCGCGGCGGCGTCGCGCACGGAGACGTTGACCCCGTCGGTGAGCACGAAGTCCGCGATGCGTCTGAGGGCGGTGTACATGTCCCCCTCCAGCTCCAGGTGGCCGGAGACGTAGGCGCGGGCCAGGCCGACGGTGTTCGGGGACTGGACCAGGTAGTTGACGGCGACCGGTGTGCGCACGTGCAGCGCCACGTCGCTGTTGGGATCCCCGGCCCTGCTGCCGTCGTAGGCGGTGAATCGGATGGGCGCGTCGGGTCCCACGACGCGCTCGAAGATCTCCGCAAGCCGCATGCTCTGTCCTTCCTGTCTCGGATGCGGCCCATCCCCTCGGGTCGCGTCCCGGTGATGTGGTGCCTCAGCGGTTGCGTACGCACTTGGCGTACAGGTCGAGCAACCGCCCGTCGGGGTCGTAGGCCTCCTTGAGGCCGGTGTAGGCCCGGCCGTTGTAGAGGCGCCAGAACTCCTCCTCGGTGTAGAAGGAGTCCGAGTACAGGGACTTGTGGCCGCCCAGCTCCGCGACCCTCTCCTCGACCAGGCGGTTGTGGTGGGCACGGCGCTGGCCCGGCTTCATGTCGACCAGGCCCCAGAAGCCGAAGTTCACGTAGAGGCGGTCCCCGTCCAGCGGGTAGAGCGGCCACACGTACTCGTCGTCGCCCAGTCCGGGCCGCCGGGGCTCGCGCAGCCGCAGGGGGCACATCCAGACGGGGGTCATGCCGATCTCGGCGTGGTAGAAGTCCAGGAACTCCGCGCCGCGCTCGACGTCCACCTCGATGTCCTGGATGAGCGGCTCCTGGGGCCGCCTGCCCCGGTAGTGGGTGAGGAGCCGGAAGAAGTCGGTGCGCCGGTCCCAGGCGACGAGCCTGCGGTAGACGTCGGAGCGCTTGAGGGAGCGCGGCCACAGGGGGCGCACCAGCGGGTGCTGGGTGCCGAAGGCCCGGGAGCACCAGAACCAGTCGGTGTCCCAGCGCCACAGGTAGTCGTTGACGGTGAGGTAGTCGCCGGGGCCCGTGCCCGCGTAGCGCTGGATGGACCGGTAGTAGATGTCCCTGCCGGTGTAGTCGCTGGTCCAGGGGGCCTGGTCGGTGAATCGGGCCAGGGTCAGGTACAGCTCGTCGCGGGCGAAGGCCACCCCGTCCACGAAGTCGACCGGCTGGCCGTCGTGCTCGCGGTCGGCGCAGATGCGGGCGAGGGCGTCCATGGTCTCGGCCGCGTCGTGGAAGCGCAGGTGGCGCAGGTGCACGTAGGGGGAGACCGGTTCGAGGTCGATGCGCAGGCGCAGGCTGTATCCCAGGGTCCCGTAGGAGTTGGGGAAGCCGTAGAAGAGGTCGCTGTGCTCGTTGTCCCGGGTGGCGGTGACGATGTCTCCGTCGCCGGTGAGGATCTCCATCTCCTGGACGGCCTCGTGCGGCAGGCCGTTGCGGAAGGAGGAGGACTCGATGCCCATGCCGGTGACGGCGCCGCCGAGGGTGATGGTGCGCAGCTGCGGGACGACGGTCGGCATGAGCCCGTGCGGGAGGGTGGCCGCGACGAGGTCCTCGTAGGTGGTCATACCGCCCACGTCGGCGAGGCGCTCGACCGGGTCGATGGCGATGACGCCGGTGAACCCGGACACGTCCAAGGCGGGGGCGCTGGTGGGTTCGCGGAACCGGAAGAGGTTGGAGGTGGGCTTGGCCAGGCGTACCGGCGCGCCCTGTGGCAGCGCGCGGTAGTCACGGCGCAGCTTCTGGACCGCCGCTATGTGCTCGGCGAAGCCCGTCCGCCCTCCGGTGGAGGTGCCGCTGCTCGTTCCCTGGTGTTGAGGAGCCATTGCCGGTTCTTCCGTTCCTCGGTGACGCACAGCGTGGGTCGGATCCGGCCGCGCGAAGCCGCGCGGTCGGACCGATCCACTCAGTTCTACCTATCGGTAACGCTCTTGTGCCACCCCATTTGCTACGTGTCTTCCTCACAGATCCTCCTACCTGGGGCCGTGTCCGGACCGCGTCCCCGACGGGTCGCGCGTGTCCTCGTCGCGCGCCGGTTCGCCGGGGTGGTGGCAGGCGGGCCGTAGGATCGGGATTCGTGCGAATCGCTCTCGTTGACTCCGGTATCGGCATGCTCTCGACCGCGTCGGCCCTGCGCGCGGCGCGGCCGGACGCGGACCTGTTCCTGTCCATGGACCCGGACCACATGCCGTGGGGTCCGCGCACACCCGACGAGGTGATCGCACGCTTGCTGGCAGGGGCCCGTGCCGCCCGCGACGCCGCCGGCGCACGGGGGCTGGACGCCGTGGTCGTACCGTGCAACACCGCCTCGGTGCACGGGCTCGCCGAGTTGCGCGCCGAGTTCGAGCCGGGGGTCCCGGTGGTCGGGACGGTTCCCGCGATCAAGCCCGCGGCCGCCGCCGGAGGGCCGATCGCGGTGTGGTCCACCGTCGCGACCACGCGCAGCGACTACCAGCGCCGGCTCGTCGAGACCTTCGCACGCGACGTGGAGGTGACCCCGGTGGCCTGCGCCGGACTGGCCGAGGCGGTGGAGTCGGCCGATCCCCGGCTGATCGACGACGCCGTCGCCTACGCCGCCGGGCTGACCCCCGCCGACGTGCGCGGTGTGGTGCTGGGGTGCACCCACTACGACCTGGTGGGCGAGCGGATCTCGGCCGCCCTCGGCGGACGGGCCGCGCTGTTCACCGCCGCCGACGCGGTCGCCGCGCAGACCCTGCGCCGGACCGGCGGGGCCGGGGTCCCCGCCGGAGGGCGGAACGGCCGGGTGCGGGTGCTCGCCAGCGGCAGGCCCACCCCGCTGCCCTCCGCCGCGCTGGCCTACCCGGCCGGGCGCTCGCTGACGGACGGGGTGCGCGCCGCCACCGCGTAGCCGTACGGCCGGGCCGCGGTTCGCCGGCCGCCGGGCCCGGTAGGCGCCGGTCGGCGCGGCGCGCGGCCCCGGTCATGGAGAAGCGGCCTCCGCCGGGGCGGGGCGGAGGCCGGAGCAGTACGGACGCCGGGCGCGCCGGACGTGTCGCCGGGCACCGACGGGGTCAGGGACGGCGGGCCGGGTGGGAACCGCGGAGGGAGGCCGCCGGTCGAGGAGGGTGGCGGTCGGGCCGGTGCCCGCCGCGGGGCACCGACCTCAGGGGTTCGGGGCGAGCGCGCCCGGCCGCGCGGTCTCCATGTGCACGTACTCGGCCCGGGCGGCCTCGCCGCCCAGCGCGCCGGCGGCGAGAGTGCTCACCAGGTTGCGCACCCCGATGGTGTCGTTGTCGTGGAGGAGGGTCTCCAGCAGCGACAGCGCCGCGCGCTGGTCGCCCGGCCGCTCGCGCACGTGCCGCCACTGGGGTTCGGTCGCCGCGTCCGACAGCATCAGCGTCCGGCCGACCTGGCCGAGCGCGGTCAGCAGCGGGGTGTCGTGCGGCATGCGCTCCAGGGCGGCGTTGACCTGCTCGGCCTGCTGTTCGGGGTCGACCTCCTCCGCGGACTGCGCCCTGAGGAAGTCCAGCACGTTCTCGGCCGGGGCGAGCGGCTGCACCGGCGGCATCCCCTCGATCATGGCGCGCACCTCCGCCAGGTCCCCCGTGATCTCCTCGGTGCGCCCCAACTCCCCGACGAGCCGCTCCGCCCGCAGCGCGGAACAGCCCGCCACCCAGCGCGCTCCGCGGCCCGCGGCCAGGCGCGCTGCGGACAGGGCGAGCTCCGCGCCGCGCCGGGGGGCGCCCACCCGCTCGAAGTAGCGCGACCAGGTGGTCACGCGCACGCCCAGCCGCCAGTCGTTGCGGACGGCGCCCTGGCACACCAGGTTCTCCACCGCCTCCACCCACGCGGGCCGCAGGTTCGGACACATCTCGGCCTCCTCCACGGTGGGCAGCGGAGCGATGGCCTCCTGGGGCCGGCACTGGCCGAGCCGGGCCAGCCAGGACAGCAGCCGTGCCCGCTCGAAGCGGATACGGCGGTGCAGGGCGGCCCGTCGGGGGTTGGCCTCGTCCAGGGCCAGTTCCGCCTCCAGCCGGTCCAGCGCCTCCAGGGCCTCGGCGTGCTTGTCCTGGTAGCGCAGAGCCCTGACGAGGGTGAACACCCCGTCGGCCCCGAGCAGGGCCGGACCGGTGGCGGTGTGCTCGTAGCGCCGCAGCTCGGCCTCGGCGCGGTCGGCCAGGTCCTCGTCGATGAGGAGGTTCACCCGGGCGAGGGTGAACGCGGGCCAGGCGGGGGTGCGCTCCCAGCCGGCCAGGCGTCGGGTGGACAGCAGCTCGCGCCGCAGACCGGTGGTGCCCCGGGCGTCGACGTTGGCGTGGCAGCGCACCAGGGTCTCCAGGAGGGAGACCGGCAAGGGGCCGTGGGTGTGCGGATCGGGTTCATCCTCGGCGGCCGCGCTGACCTGGGCGAGCGCCCGCCCGCCCTCGGCCAGGGCCCCCACCCGCACGGCCGGCGGCCAGTGCGCGAGGAAGAACAGGGTCGGCGGCCCGAAGAGCCCCGGCACCCCGGGGCCTGTTCCCCCCGTCTCGGCGACCAGTCGGCGCGCGGTGCGCAGGGCCGAGCGGGCCACGGCCTCCACGCGTACCGCGTCCCCGGCCTCGCAGAGCACCGGCAGGCCCGCCACCGCCTCGGCCAGTTCGGCCTGCCCCGCCGCCCTGAGTTGGCGCGCGGTCTCCCCCGCCCATGTCCACATCGGCATGATCACTCCCCCTGTAAGTGCCGCGTGAAAACAGAACGTAGCAGCGTGGTGACAGAGCTGTACGCGAAACGAGGAAAAACCGTGCAGCGTGGGTTTACGCATTCGATGGGTGTGGATTTGGGTCGATACACTCGGGGCACCGCGGTCTCCCGAGGGAGGCCGCCCCGCCCCCGGCGCAGACAGCGCACCGAGCCTCACCGGGCTCACACGATCCACACCTGAGGAGACATGAGCCCCGATGGGATGGCGAGACCGTTTCGGACTCCGCAAGGCCAACCGCAAAGGCAAGGCCCGTTTTGACCGCGCCTCCGAGGATTCGGACATCAAGGCGCTGATCGACTTCGCCAAGAGCAGGGTCGGGGTGGAGTTCTTCGTCGAGCCCGAGACCTTCGCCACCCGGACCACGGCCGTCGCGGTCGCCACGGACGGCGAGTGGATCCGCCGGCGGTGCGGCTCGCCCGAGGTGATCCGCAAGGTGGCGAGCAAGCTGGCCGTTCCCGCCTACGACGTGCAGATCGTCGGCTACCCGCAGCGGATGCGCGACTGGAGCGCTCGCAACAAGCGCGGCCTGTCGCTGGACGAGTAGCGGTGTGCGGCGGCCTGCCGGCCGGTGTCGGACCGGCCACACCGACACGCCGCCGAGGTCGCGTCCAAAACCCTCTACCGGGCCATTTTGGGCATTGATGACGAGTCCTTGCCGCGACTTCCTCACCGAACGGGTTCCCTAACGGGCTCCGTTCGTCGCATACTCGCCTGGGAGGGGGGACTCTGATGAAGCAGGATCTCACGGCCCTGTGCTGCGACTGCGGCACGATTCGCGAGGTGAGCGACTACCAGAGTGTGGGCGAGGCACAGTCCGCCTACGGGCTGGCCCGCTGCGTCGTCTGGCGCAAGTGCCGCACCTGCGGCTACCGCACCTATCACGCCTACCTGCGCGAGGACGAGGACCGCGACGAGCTGGAGGACGCCCTCCGACTGGACGGCGCCCTGGCGGCCGAGGCCCTCGACGAGGAGGTGGAGCAGCTGCGGCTGTGCGGGGTCGAGGTCGGGCACGCCCCCGTCCCGGCCATCTGGGACGGACAGTCCGTGGGCATGGTGACCCAGCGGCTGTCCGACCGCGCCTACTCGATCGTGCTGGACCCCGAGTCGTCCGTGGTCTCCCGGCTCAAACTCATCGACATGATGTGGAACGAGCTGCTGGTCGGCGACCACGACGACCGCTGGTTCATCCAGGAGGCCGAGGACGACGACTCCCCCGCGTACGCGGTCCGGCTGTTCGGCTACCGCACCCGGGGCTGAGCCGCACACGGCGGAGACGGGGTACGGCGAAGAGCCGCCTGGGACGGCCCCTCCCCCCGCGGCACACGACTCCACGGCACACGGCCGGGGCCCTTTCCGGGCGCCCGGCCGCCGTGTTCTCCAGGGCCCCTCGCCTCCGGCCCCGGGCCCCGCCGCCTACCCGGCGGCGTGTTCGGGTTCGGCCCGGCCGGACAGCCGGCGCAGCGCCGACCGGGCCACGGCCGGGTCGGTGGTCCCCCAGTAGGGCGGCAGGGAGGCCCGCAGGAAACCGCCGTAGCGCGCGGTGGCCAGGCGCGGGTCCAGGACGGCGATGACGCCCCGGTCCTCGGTGGAGCGCAGCAGGCGCCCGGTGCCCTGGGCGAGCAGGAGGGCGGCGTGGGTGGCGGCCACCGAGAGGAAGCCGTTGCCGCCGTGCGCCGCGACGGCGCGCTGGCGGGCCGAGGCCAGCGGGTCGTCGGGCCGGGGGAAGGGGATGCGGTCCACGACCACCAGGGACAGCGAGGGTCCGGGCACGTCCACGCCCTGCCACAGCGACAGGGTGCCGAACAGGCAGGACCGCTCGTCCTCGGCGAACCGGCGGACCAGCTGGCCGGTGGAGTCCTCTCCCTGGCACAGGATCGGATGGTCCAGGCGCTCGCGGAGCTCCTCGGAGGCCTGCTGGGCGGCGCGCATGGAGGAGAACAGGCACAGCGCGCGGCCGTCGGCGGCCTCGATGAGCTCGGCGATCTCGTCCAGGTAGGCGGGCGCGAGCCCGTCGCGGCCGGGCGGCGGCAGGTGGGTGGCCACGTAGAGGATGCCTCTGCGGGCGTGCTCGAAGGGCGATCCGACGTCCAGCGCGCGCCAGCGGGGCTCCCCGGCCGCGCGGTGGGGGCCGTCATCGTCGTCGTCCGCACCCGGGTCCTCGTCGGAACCGTCCGCGCCGGCGTCCCCGGGGTCCGCCGTGTCCCGGCGGCCCGGGTCCGGATCGGTGCGGCCCGCGGCGGCGCGTTCGGCCGCCTCCTGGGTGACCTCGCGGCCCAGCCCCCACTGGCCGGCCAGGGCGGTGAAGGAACCGCCCAGAGTGAGGGTGGCCGAGGTCAGGACCACGGTGCGGTCTCCGAAGAGCTTGTCCCGCAGCAGTCCGCCGACGCCGAGCGGGGCGACGCTGAGCACGGGCTGGCGGCCCGGTGTCCGGGTCAGCCACACGACCTCGGTGCGGTCGCGCAGGGCGGGTTCGAAGGACTCCAGGATCCGCACGGCGGTGTCGTGCACCTCGCCGAGGGCGGCCAGGGCCAGGCGGCGGTCGCTGGCTCCGTCCGGGTCGAGCTCGCCCGGTGAGGGGCCGATGGCGGTGACGCAGGCCGAGGCGGCGTCGCGGGTGGCGGCGACCGCGTTGGCGAGGGCGTCGTCGATGTGGTCCAGGCGCCCCTCCGGGGAGTCGGTGAACATCAGGGCCAGGCCGTCGGCGCACTCGGTCAGGCGCTCGCTGATGCCGGGTTCGACCAGGCGGGCGGCGCGTTTGGCGGCGGCGTTGACGGCGCGCTCGCTCAGGCTGCCGGTGGCCACGGAGGTGGCGCGGTCCACGAGCTCGTGGGCCTCGTCGATCATGATCGTGTTGTGCTCGGGCAGGATGTGGTGGCCCTGGGACATGTCGATGGAGAGCATGGCGTGGTTGGTGACCACCACGTCCACGCCCTGGGTGGCCTCGCGGGCGAACTCGGCGAAGCACTCCTGGCCGAAGGGGCAGATCCGCGCGCCCATGCACTCGTTGGCGCCCACCGAGACCTGGCGCCATGCCAGGTCGCTGACCCCGGGGGTGAGCTCGTCGCGGTCACCGGTGACGGTGTCCTCGGCCCACTCGTGCAGGCGGGCCACCTGGCGGCCCAGCGAGGAGAGCTGGCGCGGGTCGAACAGCTCGGTGTCCTCGGCCTCCTCGCCCGCGGTCTGCAGGCGGTTGCGGCACAGGTAGTTGCGGCGGCCCTTGAGCACGGCGAACGTGGGCTCGCGGGGCAGCAGCGGTGTGAGGGCCCCGGCCAGGCGCGGCAGGTCGCGCTCGATGAGCTGGTTCTGCAGGGCGATGGTGGCGGTGGAGACCACCACGGTGCCCTTGCTGGCCATCGCGTGTCTGATGGCGGGTATCAGGTAGGCCAGGGACTTGCCGGTGCCGGTACCGGCCTGGACCACCAGGTGTTCGCGCTTGTCGACCGCCTCGGCCACGGCGGCGGCCATGGTCGCCTGGCCCTCGCGGCGGCTGCCGCCCAGGGCGGCGACGGCCGCGTCGAGCAGGACGGGGATGTCGGGGAGATCTGCCACGGATCGACAGTACCGGCCGCGAAGGACAGGAGCGGCGTTGTCCACAGGACGGCCGGCCGGACCGCCGTGGGCCAGGCCGACCGTCCGCCCGGCCTTCTCAGGCCATCGTGGCCGGCAGCTCGTCCAAGGCGTCCATGGACTGCCTCAGGCCGTACTCCATACCGGACCCGACCATGCCGTCGCGGTCCTCGACCGTGGGGAAGACCGTGACCGACGTGCAGAGGGTGCGGCCGTCCTTCTCCTCCAGCGTGGTGGTCTCCATGCACACGTGCCCGGGCATGCCCTCGTAGGGGTCTGGGGGTCGCCCCCAAAAAACAAACAGGCCCGCGGGGAAGGCGGACGAAGTCCACCGACCACGCGGGCCTCAACGTGGAGCTATGGGGATTCGAACCCCAGACCTCCTCCATGCCATGGAGGCGCGCTACCAACTGCGCCATAGCCCCGTGTGCCTCGCGGCAACGGTTAGATCCTATCGGACGTGGAGGGGTGGGATGACCGGTCGCGGTGTAGGGCACCCCACATTGCCGTTCCACCAGCCCCGGACCGGGGCACAGGGAGGGCATGAGCGACAGACCACAGCAGGACCCCGTCCAGGTCCTGGTCCGCTGGGAGGACCACGGCGCCGTGTGGCGGGTGGTGGAGCGGTCTCCGTCCCGGGTGGCGGTGGCCCTGTGCCGGTGCGACGGAGGCGAGGAGGTCGAGCGCCTGGTCTCCGACGACCCGGCGCTCCTCGCCTTCGTGGACGGGCGGGACGCCTCCACGGAGTGACGGTCCGGTCGGGGACCTCACCGGGACGCCTCCACGTGGGCCGCGGCGAGCGAGAGCCCCATCTCCCAGACGACGGCGTCCCCCTCGACGCGCATGCGCCGCTCCTCCTCCGACTCCTCCAGCGAGGCGAATCCGCTCTCCGCCACCCGCAGGGTCACTCCGTCCGCGCCGCGTTCCTCGATCCAGAACTCCACCAGCGTGGAGGCCTCCCCGTCCCCGGCGAACCAGCGGAAGGCCGCGTAGCCGGGAGGTTCGAGTTTCTCGGTGCGGATCCGGAAGGCACCGCGGACCGGGTCGTGCACGATGTCCGCGTCCCCGTCCCGCGTGGTCCGGTGGTCGAGGATCTCCCCGTCGCTGACGAACCATCCCGGCCGCCTCACCAGGTCCCAGACCCGCTGCGCGGACGCGGCGATGTCCACCTGCCGCTCGATCCGGTCCAGGGTCTCGTCCACGGCCCTCCCCGTTCTCCCCGACGTGCGGACCAAGGGTCGCGCGAAGGGCGGACGTGGCGCAAGGCACGGGGAGTGGAACACGGTCCGGCACCGGCGGCCATCGACGCGGGCCGCGCCTGGCTCCGGGGCGGACTTCCACCCGCAGGAGTCCCGGCGCGGGCGCAAAGCCCCTGCCGGGCCACCGCTGACCGGGACCGTGTATGAGAAGAGCCCTGGCGGCTCGACCCGCCAGGGCTCTTCCCACGTGGGAGCTCGGTCCCGGTCCCGGTGCCGGCCGGTCAGGCCTTGCCGGACGGGGGTTCCAGGTGGTCGGTGTCGGACAGGCCCTCGGGGCCGGTGGCCACGGGCCGGACGGTGGTGCTGTCCACCTGCACCGGGATCGTCGCTGTCACCCGGCTCTCCCATGCACCCGTGGCCGCGAACGGGGTCGACTCCGCGGTGGAGCCGTTCACCACCACCTCGCCATCACCGTCACCGTTGCCGCCGTCGTCCGGCGGCTAACCGGCGTAGGTCTCGAACTCGGCGACGCGCGGTGTGCCGTTCGAGCTGGTGATCTCGAAGTTGACCTTTCGCAGCGACGTCGGGGCGAAGGTGATGACACCCGCTCCGCTACCGGTGGTCAGGACGGCTCCGGTGTCGTGGTCGACGACCTTCCAGGAGCCGATGTTGCCTTCGGCTCCGGCCGCCTCGCGGATGTTGATCGCGGACACCGTGGCGTCGGAGCCCCACTTGACCGAGATGCGACCGGTCGAGCCGCTCGGCGACCAGTAGGTGCTCATGTCACCGTCGATGACGTTCCCGTAGCTGGTCCCGCTGGCCTTGCTGGAGCCGTCGGCACCGGCCCCGATGCTGAGGTTGGTCCCGCCGGGAGGGTCGGTCGGGTCGGTCGGGTCCGGGTCGGTCGGGTCCGGGTCGGTCGGGCCCGGGTCGGTCGGGCCCGGGTCGGTCGGCTCCTCGGCTTCGCAGTTGCCGTCCGAGGTCCGGTTGCCCTTGCCCGCGCCCGCGGTCTGCTCCAGCACCTCCAGCACGCAGCCGGCGTCGTCGAGCTCGTAGGAGTACGGGATGCTCACCGACGTGGTGGACCGCGGGTCGGGTCCGGCGGGGTAGTTCTCGTCGCCCTCGCTGGACCAGGTCACGTTGTCGAAGATGTTTCCGCTGACCTCCCAGGAGCCCCTCTCGTCGGTGTAGAAGGTGCCCAGGACGTCCTTGGAGTCCTTGAAGTAGTTGTTCTCCACCTTCGCGCGGGCGCCGGCCCGGGAGTTGATGCCGGACTTGTGAAGCCCCACATAGTGGTTGTTGTACATGTGCCCTATGCCGCCGCGCAGCAGGGGCGCGCGCGAGTCGATGTCCTCGTACCGGTTGTGGTGGTACGTGACGTAGCCGTTCGAGCGGTCGCTCTCGCTGGACCCGACCAGGCCGCCACGGCCGGAGTTGCGCAGGATGCTGTAGGAGAGGGTGACGTACTGGGTGTTGTTCTTCATGTCGAAGAGGCCGTCGTAGCCCTCCGACTCCCCGCCCGACGCCTCCAGGGTGACGTGGTCGACCCAGACGTTGCGGACGTCGCTCTCCATCCCGATGGCGTCACCGCCGTTGGACGTGGGCGAGCCGGACTTCTTGACGTTCCGGACGGTCACGTTCTGGATGATGATGTTGCGGGACTCACGGATGTGGATGCCCAGCTGGTCGAACACGGCTCCGCCGCCGACGCCGACGATCGTGACGTTGCTGATCCTCTTGAGCTCGATCACGTCGTCGGCGGTGTCGCAGCTGTCACCCGACACCTTGGAGGTGTTGCCGTGGTTGATGGTTCCTTCCACCTCGATGATGACCGGAGTGCTGGTGCTGGGCCGGTCGCACAGGGCCTGGTGGATCTGGGTTCCGGTCGTGGCCCGTACCGTCTGTCCGCCCGCGCCGCCGGTGGTCCCGCCGTTCTGAGTCGCGTAACCCGTGGCTTCGCCGGTCTGCGCCGATGCCTGGGACATCGGCAGGGACAGACCAGCCGCCACCACGGCCGCAGTAGCCAGCGTCGACACGAGTCGACGCGCTTTTGATCGTCTCACTGCTCACCCTTCGTAGTAGAGCACGAGCATTGACGTGCTTTCCTCGAGAGTAGAGAAAGCGCTTTCCGTGTCAAGGGGGGTTAATGCAACCGTTTGTAAGAAGGCCGGACATCCTGACTGCCCCTCACCCCGACTGTCCTGCGATTTCATCGGCATCCGACGTGGATTTCGGGATCGAGTACCTCAAAAAATGCAACCGATTGGGCTGCTTCATCGACGACGCGGCGGGCCGGACAGAGGCGCCCGGTCGCGGTCGGGGGAGCGCCGCGGTGGGGCAAGGGGGTCTTCCCGGCCACCGGTGTCCCGTGCCATACTCGCCGTTCCACGACCCGGCCGACGTCGGCGCGCGCACGCCGCTCCCGCCCCCACGCGGACACTCGAAACCACGGCGGGACGGAACGGCCGTGCCCTCACGAACGATCGGGAAAGGCGTTCTCGGTGGGTGGTGCGCCTTGGGAGGAAAGGGAGCTTCTCTGGCCGGCGCCCAGACCTTCCGGCGAGCCCGGAAACGACGCGATCCCACCCGGTCGGAAAGGTCGGACGTGATCTCGTGGACCGCCTACGAGCTGACTCGCGAACAGTCCCGAGATGGGCCCTGGGCAAGCCGGGTACGACCCGCGGGGCGGAGCCCCGCATCGGGGGCCGTCCCCCAAAAGAAACAGGCCCGCGGGGAAGGTGGGCAAAGTCCACTAACCACGCGAGCCTCGAAGTCCGGCACAGCAGATCGCGGCCAAGAACGTGCCGTGAGGCGAGGCGGCCGAAGGCCCCCGAAAGCCGAACGGCGCATCGGGGGGGCCTGGGGGGTCGTCCCCCCAAAACAAACAGGCCCGCGGGGAAGGTGGGCAAAGTCCACCGACCACGCGAGCCTCAACGTGGAGCTATGGGGATTCGAACCCCAGACCTCCTCCATGCCATGGAGGCGCGCTACCAACTGCGCCATAGCCCCTGGTGTGCCGGGCGGTTCCCCCGCTCGGCGATGGAATCACTGTACCGGAGATCGGGAGTGGGTTGCGACTTCGGGGCCGGTGGGTGGACGTGCGGTGGCCGGTTTTCGACTGCATACCCTGGAGTGGTGCCCGAATCAAAGCTTGAAATCCAGATGCTCCACGACCGCCTGCTGGTGAAGGCGGTCCCCGACAAGGGCGAACGACGCAGTAACGCCGGCCTGGTCATCCCGGACACGGTCAGACTGGCGACCAGACTCGCATGGGGCGAGGTCGTCGGCGCCGGGACGGGTGCCCGCCACGTCAAGGCCGGAGACCGCGTGCTCTTCGACCCCGAGGAGCAGGGCGAGGTCGAACTGCACGGCGAGCGCTACGTGATCCTGCGCGAGCGCGACGTGCACGCCGTCGCGAACGAGGTCCCCGAACAGGGCCGGGGCACAGGCCTGTACCTGTAGTCCCCTCCGGCCCGCCCGGCCCCCTGCCCGGCGGGCCCTTACGCTCCGCTCCCGGATCAGGCGCGCCCGCCGCTCCGGTCGGGGTTCTCCATCATCTTGACCAGCGAGTACACGCACATGTTGAGGGCCTCGTAGGCGGGTGTGCGACTGATGCCGACGTGGGTCCACGCGGCGTAGAGCCCGGCCCACAGGAGCTGCTGCGCCCAGGCCGGGGTGATCCTGGGATCGATGCTGCCGTCGGCGTGGCCGCGTTCGACGAGGGCGTACAGGGCGAGGTCGGCCGCGCCCCACTCCTCCTGGGACGTCTCGTTCCAGGAGTCCTCGTTCCCGAACGCCAGCATGATCACCTTCTGGAGCCCGAAGTACTCGGGGACGAGCCTCCGGAAGGCCTCCAGACCCGTGCCCTCGGTGGTGCACGCCCGCTCGGTGGCCTCGTTGATGAGTTCCTCGGCGTACTCACCGAGGGCGCAGACCAGGTCGGCGCGTTCTGCGAAGTAGCGCTGGAGCGTGCTGCGTGCCACACCCGCGGCCTCGGCCACCTGGGACAGGGGGGCTGAGGAGTTCTCCCCGAGCACCGCCACCGCCGCTTCGAGGATCGCGCGGCGGGTCCTGGCCCGGGTCCTCGTCTCTTCCTCTGAGGGAGCGCTCTTCACCATGCCCTCATTCTAGGGTTGTCGGTATTTGGTTGACATTAATCGGTCACCTGTGACCTACTTTGAAGCATGAGCGATCCATCAAGATCAGACACTGACCCTTCATCGGACACCTCGGTCCCCCGTTTCGCCCAGCTCCGGGTGCTGTGGTCGTTCGTGCGCCCGCACCGGCGCAAGCTGGCGCTGGGCCTGCTCCTGGCACTGGCCGGATCGGCGCTCGAACTCGCCAACCCGATGGTGATCAAGCTGGTCCTGGACACCGTTTCCGACGGGGGCGGCCTTCGCGGACCGATCACACTGCTGCTGGTCCTGTTCTTGTCGGGCACGGTGTTCGGCCTGTGGCACTGGGTCCTCCTAGGCACCGTCGCCGAGAAGGTGGTGCTGGACGCGCGCACCTCCCTCGTGCACCGCTACTTCCGCGCCGCGCTCATCCCGCTGTCGCGCCGCTCCTCCGGTGAGCTGGTCACCCGGGCCACCTCCGACACGGTGCTCCTGCGCGAGGCCGCCTCCAGCAGCGTCATCAGCCTCGTCAACGGCGGCGTGCTGCTGGTGGGGACGCTGGTCATGATGGGCGTGCTGGACCTGTTCCTGCTCGCTGTCACCTTCGTCGGGGTGCTCGTCGTCACCCTCCTGTTCCTGACCCTGATGCCCTCCCTGGCCAAGGCGCAGGAGCGGGCCCAGAACTCCCTCGGTCTGATGGGCGGCGTGCTCGACGGGGCGCTGCGCGCGATCCGCACGGTCAAGGTCAGCCGGGCCGAGGAGCGGCTGGGCGACCAGATCCTGGAGCACGCCCAGGAGTCCGCGCGGCACGGCGTGCGCTCGGTGCGCCGCCAGGCGGTCGCCTGGACGGTGGCCTTCAGCGGTGTCCAGCTCGCCATCATCGCCATCCTGGGCGTGGGAGCGCTGCGGGTGGCCTCCGGCGCCATCGAGGTCTCCACCCTCGTCGCGTTCCTGCTCTACGCCTTCACCCTCATGGGCCCCGTGACGGAGCTCTCCCAGAGCGTCACCACGCTCCAGTCGGGCATCGCCGCGGCCAGGCGCATCCGCGAGGTGGAGGCCCTCCCCCTCGAGCCCTCCTCCGGCGGACCCGACACCTCCGTTCCGTCCGCCACCGGAGAAAGCGGGCCGGGCAGCGGACGCGGGGACACGCTGCTGGAGCTGCGCGGGGTCACCGCCCGGTACGCGCCCGGCGCCGAGTCCGCGCTGGAGCAGGTGGACCTGGTCGTCCCCCGCCGCGGCCACACCGCTATCGTGGGGCCCTCCGGCGCGGGCAAGACCACCGTGTTCTCGCTGCTGCTGCGCTTCCTCGAACCAGAGGAGGGGCTGCTGCTCATGGACGGGACCCCCTACCGGGAGCTCACGCCGGGGCAGGTGCGCGGCCGTTTCGCCTACGTCGAGCAGGACGCCCCGGTCGTCCCCGGCACCATCCGGGAGAACCTGCTGTTCAGCCGACCGGAGGCCACCGAGGAGGAGGTGCGCCGGATCCTGGGGCAGGTCCGGCTGACCGAGAAGGTCGACGCCCTGGAGGAGGGGCTGGACACCCCTCTGGACGCCACGTCCCTCTCCGGGGGCCAGCGCCAGCGGATCGCCCTGGCCCGCGCCCTGCTGCGTTCGCCCGACGTGCTGCTGCTGGACGAGGCCACCTCGCAGGTGGACGCGATCACCGAGGCCGCCATCACCGAGAGCGTGCGCGACCAGGCCGGTCGGGCGGCCGTGGTGACCATCGCGCACCGGCTGTCCACGGTGATCCACGCCGACACCATCGTGTTGATGGAGGACGGGCGTGTGCGGGCCCGCGGCACGCACCGGGAGCTGATGGCACGCGACAACCTGTACCGGGAACTGGTCGCGGCACTGCACATCGCCGAGTCCGGGGACCGGGCTCCGGGGGCGGACGGGCGGGACGGCCGCACGGAGCAGGACCGGGTGACCTCGGTCACGTGAGCTCGCGGTAGCATCCGGCCAGAGCCGGTCGGCGCGAACGGCTCGACGGCCGCGGACCGTCCCGGAGGGGCCCGTCCCTCCCCGCCCGCGGCCCCGCCCGCCCTGCCGTTCCCGCGCCGTGCCCTCGGCGCCCGTACCCGGCGCTCCGGCGCCTGTGAGGGACCCATGACCGACTTCGCCCAGTACCAGGACGGCGTCTACGCCGACGCGACCAACGGCGTGCTGCCGGGGCTGCCCTACCACCACGACGACCTGCGCGACCTGGCGGAGAAGGCCATGGAGCCGGGGCCGTTCGGCTACGTGGAGGGCAGCGCCGGGCGGGAGCGCACCGCGCGGGCCAACGTGGACGCGTTCGCCCGCTACGCGCTGCGCCCGCGCACCCTGCGGCCGGGCGCCGAGGGGTCCGGCGGCCTGGGGGTCACCCTGTTCGGGGAGCACTACCCCACCCCGCTGCTGACCGCGCCGATCGGGGTGCTGGAGCAGGTGCACGAGGAGGCGGAGCTGGCCGTGGCCGGGGGCGCCAACGCGGTGGGGGTGCCGATGGTGCTGTCCACGGCCGCGTCCACGCCGATGGAGGAGGTCGCCGAGGCGGTCGACTCGTGGTGGTACCAGCTGTACTGGCCCAGCGACGACGCCCTGGCCGAGTCGTTCGTGCGGCGGGCGACGGCGGCCGGGGCCAAGGCGATCGTCGTCACCTCCGACACCAAGCGGCTGGGCTGGCGGCCGCGCGACCTGGCTCTGGGCCACCTGCCGTTCCTGCGCAGCCAGGGCATGGCGAACTACGTCAGCGACCCGGAGTTCCGGTCCCGGCTCAAGGCCGATCCGGAGCCGGGCGGGGTCTTCACCGAGGCGGTGTTCCACTTCCTGGGCGCGTTCGCCAGCAAGTCGCTGAGTACCGACAACATCTCCCGTATCCGCCGGTGGACGGACCTGCCGGTGCTGGTCAAGGGCGTCGTGCGCGGGGACGAGGCCGCCGACCTGGTGGACGCGGGCGTGGACGGGATCGTGGTCAGCAACCACGGCGGTCGGCAGGTCGACAACGCGGTGGCGGCCCTGGACGCGCTGCCCGAGGTGGTGGAGGCGGTCGGCGACCGGGCCACGGTGCTGTTCGACTCGGGTGTGCGCTCGGGCGCGGACGTGGCCGTGGCGATGGCACTGGGGGCGAGGGCGGTGATGCTGGGACGGCCGTGGGTGTACGGGCTGGCCGTGGACGGCGCCGCGGGCGTGGAGCACGTGCTGCGCGCGACGCTGGCGGAGCTGCAGATCACCGCCGAGCTGATGGGCAAGGACGCGGCCGACCTGGACGGGAGCGACGTCACGCGCCGCTGGCCGTGACGGCCGCGCGGCTCACCAGCCAGTGGGTGACGCGTGGGGCCACTGGTCCCGGATGAGTCGGAAGAGACGGAACCTGTCTTCGGTCACCAGAGGGGCCGCCCCACTCAGACGAGGTGGCCGAGGGTGCGCGCCAGGAGGTCCCTCGGCCCGTCGAGGCGGACGCCGGTGCTCACCCGGTTGACCGCGCGGGAGGCGCGGACGACACGGCGGGTGGGCCCGTGCCTTCGGCGGTCGTAGCGGGCCAGCGCGCCCCCGACGGTGGGTCCGGCGCCGAGGGCGTCGGCGAGCACCGCCGCGTCCACCAGCGACTCGCAGGCGCCGCGCCCCAGGTTGGGGGCCATGGCGTGGGCGGCGTCGCCGATGAGGACGTGGCGGCCGTGGACGTAGCTCCCCAGGGCGGGGAGGTCGTACAGCTCGCGCCGGTCCACCCCGGTTCCGGGCAGGGCGTCCAGGACTCGGGCGACCACGGGATGCCAGCCGCCGTACAGCTCGCGCAGCAGGTCCGCGTGGTCCCGGCCCTCCCGGCCCCGCAGGAGTTCCGTGCGCAGGGAGGCGAACCAGTTGGTGGTGCGTGCGTCCATCGGGGTGACCCCGAAGAGCATCCCCCTCCCCCACGTCTCGCTGGCCATCCCCGCCGGCCCGGGGACGGTGCCCCGGTAGGCGACCGTGCCGAGCGGGCGGGGAGCGCGCGCCCGGGGGAACGCGGTGCGCCGGACGATGCTGTGGATGCCGTCGGCGCCCACCACCGCGTCGAAGCCCCCGGCACCGCGAACGTCCGCCTCGGTGACGGGTGTGTTCCAGAGGACGAGGCCGTCGGGGAGCCCCTCCACGAGCACGGCCAGCAGGGACGAGCGGGAGACGAGGTGGACGTCCGTCCGCTGGGGGCCGGCCGACACGAGGGCGCGTCCGGAGGGGTCGGCGATCACTCCCCTGAGGGGGCGCTCGGCGCGTTCGCGGACGCGCTCCCCGAGGCCGAGCCGGTCGAGCGCGGCCATGCCCCCGCGCCACAGGCTCAGCGCCCCGCCGATGTCGGGCGGCGAGCCCCGGCGTTCGCGGACCTCCACCTCCCAACCCGCGCGCAGCAGTCCGCGGGCCGCCGCGAGTCCGGCGACGCCCCCTCCGACGACCAGTGCTCTTCCGTGCATACGGACACGATACTACGATCGTAGTATCGTGTCACTACGAATATAGTGGCCCCATGTCGCAGAACAGGATCCGTGCCCTCGACGCCGCGCTCCACCTGCTGGGCACCCGCGGACTGCACGCCCTCACGCACGGGAAGGTGGACGCCGCCGCGGAGCTGCCCCGGGGATCGACCTCCAACCACTTCCGCACCCGGGCGGCGCTGGTGCGCGGGGTCGTCGAGCGGCTGGAGGAGAGGGACAGGGAGATCTGGGCGGGCCTCTACGACGCCTCCCTGGGAGACGTCGAGCACCTGGCCGACGCCGCGATCGGCTTCGTGACCGCCGCGACCACGACCGACCGCGCCCTGACCGTCGCCCGCTACACCCTGGCCATGGAGGGCGCGCACAATCCCGAGGTGCGCGCCTCGCTGGCCCGTGGCTCCGAACTCGTCCACCGCTGGACGTCGCGGATACTCGCCGACCTGGGAGCGGCCGATCCGGACACGGCCTCACGCACCCTGACGGCCTACGCCGACGGGCTCATCATGCGCGGCATCACCCGCCCGGAGATCACCGAGCCGCGCGAGCAGGTGCTCCGGGTGGTCCGGTCCTGCCTGGACTGAGGCGGCCCGGACGCGGGCCGGGCCCCGGGGCACGCACCCCCGGCGCCGCCACCCTCGCGAGGGCCTGGAACGGGGCGGCCCCGTCCCCCTTCGCCGACTCCTCGGCCTCCCGGGGGATGCCCGCGAGCGCGGCCACCGGAATGCAGGCCGACGTGGCCGCCAGGGCCACGACCAGCGGGGTGCGCAGCGCGAGCCGGGAGCCCTGACCGAGGACCTCCCGGTGGCCGCCGAGACCGAACGGCCCCTGAACACGGGGAAGGAGGCCGTGGGCCGCCCTCCCGGAGAGGTGCTGGCGGCCGGCGCGGAACCGGACGAAGGGCCGCCGGGGATTGCGCGGGCGCGGCCACCCCCATATTCTACTAATCAATAGATTAATAGAACTACCAAGAGGCGAGGAACCCCATGACCGCCCGATCCCCCGCGTCCGTGGAGATCTCCGACTACTGGATCTGCCGCACCTGCGGCGCCAACCGGGAGCCCTCCGGGACCGCCCCCGCCGACTGCCCGGTCTGCGAGGACGACCGTCAGTGGGTTCCCCGCGACGGCCACCACTGGGCCACCCGCGAACAGCTGGAGGCCGAGGGCCTGCGAACCGTGTTCCGGCCGGTGGAGGAGTCCGTCGTGGGCATCGGCGTCGAACCCGGCCTCGGCGTGGGCCACCGGGGCGTCCTGGTGCGCACCGGCGCGGGCAACCTTCTGTGGGATCCGCCCGGCTTCCTCGATCGGGACGCCGTGGCCGAGGTCGAGCGGCTCGGCGGCGTCGCCGTGGTCGCGTCGAGCCACCCGCACATGTACGGCTCGGCCGTGGAGTGGGCCGACCTGTTCGACGCCGGGATCGCCCTGCCCGAGGCGGACGCGCACTGGCTCCAGCGGCCGAGCGGCCGGGTGCGCACCTGGAGCGGGGAGCACCGCCCCCTGCCGGGGGTGACGATCGTCCAGACCGGCGGCCACTTCCCGGGCAGCGCGGTCCTGCACCTGGACGAGGGACCGGGGGTGCTGTTCACCGGCGACACGATCATGGTCACCCCCGGCGGGCACCACGTCACCTTCCTCTACAGCGCGCCGAACCGCCTCCCGCTGCCCGAGCGCCTGGTGCGCCGGGTGGTGGCCTCCGTGGACCACCTGGACTTCGACCGGATCCACGGTGGATGGTGGGAGCCCAGCATCGGGAGCGGGGCCAAGGAGCTCCTCGCGCGCGACGCCGAACGCTACGTCCGCTTCCTCAACGGAGACCTGCCCGCATATGACTGACTTTCCCGAGGCCCCGGTCTACGAGCACCTGGCCCGTCTGGGCAAGGCGCTGTCCGCCCCGGTGCGGCTGCGGCTGCTCGACCTGCTCGACCAGGGCGGGTGCACCGTCGAGGAACTGGCCCAGCGGGGCGGACTCCCGCTGAAGAACACCTCCGCGCACCTGCAGCAGCTGCGCGCGGCGGGGCTGGTGTCCACCCGCCGGGAGGGCACGCGGATCCACTACTCCCTGCACGACCGGGGGGTGTCCCGCTTCCTGGGGAGGTTCCAGGAGTTCGCCGAGGAGCGCATGGGCGACCTGCGCGCGGAGATCGAGGAGCACCTGGGCAGGGAGGAGGCGGTCAGCGCGGTCACCGGAACCGAACTGGAGGGGCTGCTCCGGAACCGGGAGGTCGTGCTGGTGGACCTGCGCTCGGCGGAGGAGTACGAGGAGGACCACGTGCCCGGCGCGGTGTCGATCCCCTCGCGCCAGCTGGAGGAGCGTCTGGACGAGCTGCCGTGGGACGTGACGATCGTGGCCTACTGCCAGGGGCCGTACTGCGTGGTCTCGCCCCGCGCCGTGCGCATGCTCAACGCCACGGGCCGTCGGGCGCGCAGCCTTGAGGGCGGTTACGTCCGCTGGAAGCGCCGGCGCGACGCCGACTGAGGCGTCCAAGGGAGCGCCGCCAAGCACGACGGCCGAAGGCCGAGCGGCGCACCGGGGGTCTGGGGGGTCGTCCCCCCCAAAACAAACAGGCCCGCGGGGAAGATGGACGAAGTCCACCGACCACGCGGGCCTCAACGTGGAGCTATGGGGATTCGAACCCCAGACCTCCTCCATGCCATGGAGGCGCGCTACCAACTGCGCCATAGCCCCGTGAGGGAGTCGATCGGACCGGTGCGGTCCTGCCGACTCCCTGAACCATAGCGGAATCCGGCGCGAACGTCGAAACGGTTACGCGTCGTCGCTGAGCACCACCGGCTCGGGCAGGCTGGCCGCGTTGTGCTCCATCAGCCGCCAGTGGTCCCGGCGCCGCTGGATCACCGACCAGCAGCAGTTGCTGAGAGGGCCCAGGACCTCGCGCTGCTCGTCCGCGATCCCGAGCATCCGGGCGATCCCCACCCGCAGGGCGGCACCGTGGCTGACCACCACGAGCAGTCCCCCGGGCGGGGTCTTGCCCAGCCCGCGCTCGATGGCGGCGTGCATCCGGTCACCGACCTCGGCGATGCGCTCGCCGTCGGGGATGTCCATCCGGGCGTGCTCGACCGGCCAGCGCTCGGACAGCTCCACCCCGGTCAGCCCCTCCCAGGATCCGCCGAAGCGCTCGCGCAGCCCCTTGTCGAATCCCACCCGCACGCCCGAGGCGCGGGACAGGTACCCGGCGGTGTCGGCGGCCCTGCGCAGGTCGGAGGCGACGATGACGTCCGGGTTCATGGAGGCGAGCAGTTCCCCCGCCCGTCTGGCCTGGGCGTGGCCGATCGCGTCGAGTTCGATGTCGGTCTGCCCCTGGAAACGGTTCTCCACGTTCCAGGCCGTACGTCCGTGCCGCCAGAACAGCACACGGGGCGTGTCACTCACGTGGTGTGTCTCTCCGCTCGGGGTGTCGTCGAAGTGGCGCCGGTGTTACTGCTCGTCCAGCGGAGTGCGCTCGGCGCCGCGCGCGCTCTCGGGGAGGTCGATCTCGGGGCAGTCCTTCCACAGCCGCTCGAGGCCGTAGTACCCGCGCTCCTCCTCGTGCTGGATGTGCACGACGATGTCGGCGTAGTCCAGCAGCACCCAGCGCCCGTCGCGCTCGCCCTCCCGGCGGACCGGCTTGGCGCCGGCCTGGATGCGGAGCTGGTCCTCGATCTCGTCGACGATCGCGCGGACCTGCCGGTCGTTGGGCGCCGAACACAGCACGAAGGCCTCGGTGATGACCAGCTGCTCGCTGACGTCGTAGGCGATGATCTCCTGGGCGAGCTTGTCGGATGCGGCCTCTGCCGCGACCCTGACCAGTTCCTGCGCCCTGTCGGTGGCTGTCACGTTGTGCTTGCTGCCTTTCAGCTCTCTAGGTAGAGCCCGGTCTTGTTGATGTAGCGGACGATGCCGTCGGGAACCAGGTACCAGATGGGCTCCCCCTTGCGGACCCGCTCCCGGCACTCGGTCGAGGAGATGGCCAGCGCGGGGACCTCCAGCAGGGAGACCTTGCCCTCGGGCAGTCCGGGATCACTGAGGTGGTGACCGGGACGGTTACAGCCTACGAAATGCGCGAGCTCGAACAGTTCGTCGACGTTGTGCCAGCTCAAAATGGCGCCCAGTGCGTCCGCCCCGGTGATGAAGTACAGCTCCACCCCCGGCCCGTACTTGGAGCGCATCTCGCGCAGGGTGTCGAGGGTGTAGGTGGGCCCGGAGCGGTCGATCTCCATGCGGTCCACCCTGAACTGGGGGTTCTCCGCGGTCGCGATGACCGTCATCAGGTAGCGGTCCTCGGAGGGGGTGACCTTGGCCAGGTCCTTCTGCCAGGGCTGGCCGGTGGGGACGAACACCACCTCGTCGAGCTCGAAGAAGTGCGCGACCTCGCTGGCCGCCACGAGGTGCCCGTGGTGGATGGGGTCGAAGGTACCGCCCATGATGCCGACCTTGGTCGGGGCGGTTCCTCTCCGCGCGGGGGACCCTCCGCTCCGGGGGGCGTCGGAAGCTTCGTGCGCCACTGTGCGCTCCGTTTCGCCTTGGACGTTGCCGTTGCCGGGACCGGCCAACCGAGAGTAGCCGACACCGGGCACCACCACTGTCCCCTTCCTCCCCGTTCGCCCCTTGCCCTGGGGAAACGGGCACCGCGCGGGATTGCTTCCCCGGGCGTGTTCCCAGCACTCGGGAATCGCGTCATATCTCGTTCTTGGAAACCGTGGCCAAGCACCATCCCGACGCATAGCATGCCGATATGGCCGACTCGATGTACTCCGTCCATCGAGTCTTTGCACACCAGACCGCGTCCGCGTCCGGCTCGGGGAAGCTCTGTTATGCAGAACGGAGACACCCCCGTGAACCTCTCTCAGCTTGCGGATGACTACCTCGCGGAGTTGGCCGCTGAGGGTCGGTCGAAGCACACCGTCGCGACCTACCGTCAGACCCTCCGACACTTCCTCGCGTGGTCCGGTGCCGACACCGACCCGTCAGGCGTCACCCGGCGCGACATCAAAGCGTTCCTCGCGCACCGACGCGACGAAGCGGGAGACTCTCCCGCGTCGCTGTCGTCCCGACACTCCGCGCTCTCCGTCTTCTGGGAATGGTTGGTCACGGAGGAGGAAGCGACGGAGAACCCCGTCAAGAAGGTGACACGCCCCAAGGTTGCGGTGAAGCCCGTTCCCCTGATTACCCCGGAACAGATGCGTTCCCTTCTGGAACTGGAAGGAGCGACACCGTTCCTGACCTATCGCAACCGCGCGATTCTCCTTGTCATGTGGGACACGGGGGTTCGTGTCGGGGAAGTGTGCTCCCTCACCCTGGACAACGTCGACCTTGACCGGATGACCCTCACCGTGAACGGAAAGACGGGAGTCCGTACGGTCCCGTTCGGAAAGGCAACGGGGGTCGCGCTTCGTCGCTACCTTCGTCGTCGGGAGTACCACCCGGGGAAGGAAAGGGCGTCACTGTGGGTCGGCAACCGTGGTGGACTCTCTGAGGGAATGGTTCAGAAGATGTTTTCCGATTACGGGAAGCGCGTAGGACTCGCGAAGTTCCACCCGCACATGACGCGACACAGCTTCGTTCACAACATGCTCAATGCTGGTGCGACGATCACGGACGTCGTGTGCATCGGGGGTTGGGAGAACGCTACCCAGGTCATCACGCGGTACGGTCTCGCAGGACGTCAGGAGCGTGCCTTTGCGGCTCACCGTCGCCTGAGTCCTGGTGACCGACTCGGGAAGTAGCAGGGAAGGGGGTCGATAGTATCGACCCCCTTTGAGAACCGGGAAGGGTGCGGATACTGTCCGCACCCTTCCTTTTTGCTTGGATCGAGAACTAATCCCCGAGTCGGAGACTCAAATTTCCACGATCGAGAGCAAATAACCCCGCAAGAGCAATGTTTCATACACACGTACGAAGTACGGGTATTGTGCCTAGTTCCCTGGTCAGGACTTCCCCAGTCACCCCGGGGCAGGTGAGGGCAGGACGCAATCCGACTACCCGTTGCATACCGACCGGTCGGTACGTCATTCCGTGCGCGTCTAACCGTTCCGGTGATCTGGTGCTCAACCGCCTAGGTTTCGCTATGCCTGGAAACCGTCTAGCCGCTGCCCTGGTTTCGTAGCGAACCGTCCAGCCTTGCGAGTACCGCGCACGTCCTAGATCCCCGGGATTGCTCTCACACCCTTGCGCGTCGCCCTGGTGACCCTGGTTGGACGGTTTGCTACGCACACCCGGGAGTGCGCTGAACACGGTGTCTAGCTACCCCCGGGGTGTTGGTATACACGTTGCTACGCACACCCCAGACTGCGGGACGGATCCGTCCAACCAGGGACGCGCCACCTGGTGACCCTGTCCCCCGAATGTGACCCCGGTCACCATACCTATCCAGCCCTGTAGCCCCAGCTCAAAGCGTTGTGTGTGAGTGAGTGTGAGTACTCCCCTACTTCCACATATAGAAGAATTTTTTTATTTGAGAGGACAGAAAAAAGTTTTTCTCTATAGGGACGCTGGGGGTTCGCGTACTCACACCCACTCACGCCCCGGTCACGCCCTGGTGCTCAACCTATGTCCTAGTAAACCGGTGGGGTTATGGTTCACCACCAGGGCGACAGGAATACCGGTAGCTCCCCCGGTGTTGCGGGTCACCATGACCCCCGTTGCCCTACTCGCCGTTGCCCTGGTGCTCTGCATCCGTCCCGCTCCCACTCCCCCGCGCAAGCGTGTGAGGGCAGCACGTGCCCCCATGACGTTGATGCTGGGGGACTCTGTCGCCCCAGTGGGCGTGGCCTGTGTCGGCACACCGTCGCCCCAGTGGAAGCACGTACCGACCCCCAACGGTAGGAACCGCGTCGTCTCCGCTTAGACGCTCTGTATCGCACGCTGACGCCCTAACAGTCACGTCCCGGTGTCCTTGCATGGGTACCGGGGTCTGTCGCGTCTGCGTTGATCCTGTGGCCTAGCGGCTACATGCAGGGGTACCCGCGTCGCCCTGGTGACACATAATGCAGGGTTATGCCCCATCCAGCGCTACTTTAGGTAGTTGCATCGTCACTCTCCGTGCTGCCGGCTTCCCTGGTGACCTGTAACCGTGTGAACACACCGGGTAGCTACTTTCACCCCAGGTGGCAGGGGGGTCAGGCTGAAACAACAATCGCGACCGTCACAGAAGTCCAATGGCGTTTCCGCTGGTCAGTGACTTGTGATTCCTCCCGTGCTTGCGAGCGCACTTAGAACGATTCATAGAAGCCTTAGTCTTGCGCTCCGCTCAAGCCTTATCAGTCAATCCGCGGAGTGTTCTCCGTTCGTTTCGCAATCCATTCTTGCAGGTCATCAATATGATACAATTAGTAGGGACGAAAGGAGTTTCTATGTCCGACACATGGATCCCTCGAAGCCGTTTCATTCGTAAGGGTTGCGTGGAAGCCGCGCGTCTCTACGAAGCAGGTATGACGTACCAGGAAGTCGCTTCCTTTATGGGTATCGCAACGAGCACCGCATTCAAGTACGTAGGCGCTGGTCGTGTTCTCATCGCAGCGGAAGCGGTCAGCCCAGGTCTTGCTTTCCCCCAGGATTCGGGATGCTGACCGTCAGGGACCTTCCCCTCAATCCCACTCCCAGTGAACTGCAAGTGGGTCACGGTCTAGCGATTCAGAACTACCGGTCGTGGCTACGCGGTCAGGTAGCCGTGTGGATCTCCGAGGGTATGGATCCGGACGCAGCGCACAGGATGGCAGAATCCAAGCTAGCGCGGTTCGTTCACGAGACCGTTGCAGAGATCCTGGGAAGGGCAGCATGAACTTCGAAGAACTAGCAGCGAAGACCAAGATTCCCGAGCAGCTTCTACGCGCTGCACAGGAGATGTCCCGCAAGGGTCGACCTTGGAGCGAAATCGGTAGCCTCTTCGGCACCGACGACATGGAAGCTATCCAGAGGCTTCTAGCGCTTACAGGACGCGCCGAAGCGGTCGAAGCACGGGATAGGTACAACGAAGACCGTCGCGCGTCTGAGAGCGCAAACCACAATCACCTATCCCGTCTCCGTCAGGCGGAACAGGACCGACTAGCCAACAAGGAGAACCAGGTATGAGTGCAGCAGATTTGATCAGGGCACGACTACGCGGCGAGAGCGTAGACGTTCCCGGGTACAACAAGCAGACCCGCGACGCGAACGTCAAGCAGAACCGCGACGATGAGCAGTGGGTAAGGACTCGCGCTGAAGAACTCCGTGAGAACGGCCTCAGCCTCCATGCAGCGCACGAGCGCGCACAGCGAGAGCTTCGAGCACGTAAGAATGACGAAGCCGCACAGCGCGAGCGCGAGCGCGTGGACGGAATGGTCCGTGCAAATGCGAAGCGCGACCGCGAGGATCTAAGCGACGAAAACCTTCAGAAGAAGTTGCGAGACGTTGCGACCCCTGTCGAGTTGCGAAAGATGAAGGCGGAAGAGCTTCTTCGAAGGCGCGCTATTGCTGAGCTTGAAGCTGAGCAGCAGGACTAGCGTCTCCTTCCCAGGACACCGGATGGTGCCTAGTAAGCCCGTACGACTTGCTGTAGAGCCCCGGATAGGGCACACAGCCCCGAGATCCCCCACAGGTTGAGCGCCACCCGGACGGGTTAGAGCAGCTCCCTACCTAGAACCACAAACGCGCGGTTCTCCCTGTCCGCGTGTCCCTTCGAGCAACGGTGAGACTGACACCGGTTGCTCCCCGGGGGTCGGTGTCTAGCCGGAACCGACCCCCAAGACTTCCGCCTCGCTTTGTCGTTGTCGAGGCGGATGCCCGCCACCCGGGATCCTGGTTCCCCGGGTGGCGGGTCCCCCGTTCTTCCGCTGCCCCCCGGGGTTCCCGTTCTTAGTTTCAGCAGTCCGGGGGTAGCGGAATCCCGTAATCATGCAGATCACAGGGCTATAACGACCGATCCAGATTTTCTGAGACCCGTGTGAGATACTGGATGTATCAGGTCGAGCACCACACGAAGAAGGATCCTCGAAGAAGCGATCCGGTTTCGTCAGAGGCCGCTTGGTACCGTAGAAGCAGCAGGAGAGATTCTCGGGAAACCGGGGTTCGGTGAAGGAAGCAGTAACGCACAGGTCGACTGCGAGTAGCCGGATGAGTCCAGAGGTAGTCGCAGGCTTCGAGTGAAGACGTGTAACGGGCAAAGGCCGACACAGTAGCTCAGCAGGAAGCCCCGCAGCGACGAGAGCAACACCCCTTTTCGTAGACACAGGAACTGCCCGTGCATCATGCGCGGGTGTTTCTTACACCTTTGCTCGTTCTGTCAGAACGAAAACCATTAGGAGACACCTTGAAGTACAACTGCTCAGTAGCTACACACACGGCACTTCGCGCCGCTGTCGCTTCCCTTTCGATCGCTACGCGCCGCTGGGGCGTGGACGATTCCCGCACCGTTGGGGCTCGCAAGGAATGGGAGAGGCTTCGTGCTCTCGCCCTGCTTGAGACCGCAGAGGAGTTCTTTCCCGCTCTTTCCGACGACGACCGTCAGCGGTTCACTGACAAGCTGAACAACAACCAGGAGAACTAGCTATGACGAAGAACTATCGAGCAACCACGATTGACCCCCGCGCGGTACACATTGCCGACACGGTAGGGGAAGACGAGAACAGTCCGTACTTCGGTACGGTCCGACCTGTCGAGGTTATCGAGCTTAACGAAGCCGAAGAGCACGCGGACAATCGAACACCTTCCCCTGGTGGTGAGCGACCATGAACCGGTGGGCACGCTGGGGGCTGCTCGCCGTAATCATCGCTATCTGTGTGGCGTGTCTGTCTGTGAGCTTCACCCTGATGACCGGTCACCTTCTGGTCTGGACTCCGCTTTCACCGTTCTTCGCGAAGGTGGTCGCCCTGGTGGTTGACGCAGCGATGGTTACCGGTTTGGTCGCTCGGTTGGTAGACAACTCGCTGTGGCCGAACGTGGCTTTCGCGGTTGGTCTGACCGGTACCGCTATCGCTAGTGCTTCGGTTGGTTGGGCTTTCTCTGGTATTCCGGGTGCTCTGTGGTTGGTCGTACCGATCATCATCTTGGTTGTGGTTGAGCAGGTCTTTATCAGGATGACCACCAAGCGACCAGAACCGGTTACCACCAAGCCGACCAGGAACCAGCGACCAACCACCACCCGACCAGAACCGATTACCGATTCTCGGTTGGTCGGTATCGCTGACGAGATCCGCGCGGCCGGTGGTAAGCGACCAGGACGCACCAAGATTCAGAACCAATACCAGATTAACCAGGGTGAAGCGCGGCGCGTGGTTGCCCTTCTCGAAGGGACCAACCATGACTGAACCAAACCAGGTGACGTGTCCGGTATGCGGTTCACCGAAGAACCAGCCGTGTACCACGGTGATTGTTGGCGGTAGCGAGTACCACGCAAGGCGGTACGAGAAGGCGCGACTGTATGAGACCACGGTAGCGCGGTTGGAGCGCGAAAGGGCCACGGCGGTATCCGAAACCAACCGTGTACGTGGGATGCACCGGGTAACGCCTATCGGCGGCACGGATTTGGATTCCTACACTTTGGCCGTGTCTTGCTACTCCTGCAAGTCGAAGCGGGGTACTGAATGCACATGGCGACGACCAACCAAGCTTCGCTTCCATAAGGCACGTACCAAGCGCGGTAAGGAAGCGATGCGTCGCAGCGAAGAACTGGACAGCGAGTAACTACGGGGATGGTTCCCCGGATACGAGAACCATCCCCGTGACAACCGCAGGACATACCAGCGCCGATAGTTTCGGAGAATAGTCGAAACTGTTTCGCCGGATGTGCAACGCGATAGAATGGTAATGGTGCCCCTAAAGCAAACAAGCCCCCGGTTAAGGAGGCTTGTTTGGGCACCAACCACGGTATGAAGTTGTTGATCAGCTTCGAGGAAAGGAACCGCCATGTACGTTTCAACCAGAAAGACTAACCACAATGAATTCTATCATGGATGCAGCACAGCAGTACATTGACGCGGGGTGGCAGGTTGTAGGTATCAGCGGTAAGAAGCCCGCTCGCAAGGGTTTCACCGGTCGTACCGACAACACCACTCCCGACATCCCGCGTAAGGGCGAGAACGTAGCTCTAAGGCTTCCCAAGGGTGTTCTTGCCCTTGACGTAGACGCCTACGACGGAAAGGTCGGAGGGGACACACTCGCGCGTCTTGAGCGCAAGCTTGGTCCGCTTCCTGCTACCGACCGTTCCGGGTCGCGCGACGGCATCTCCGGAATCTACCTGTTCTCCGTACCCGAGGATTACGAAGCCGTAGGAGAGCTTCCCGGTATTGAAACCGTCCAGTGGTTTCACCGGACGGTTGTATGCGAACCCAGCATTCACGAGAAGACCGGTGCCACCTACAGGTGGCACCCGGTAGGCGACTCCCCTATGTGGCTCAACGGTCCTGAGTCGCTTCCTAAGCTCCCCGATGCTTGGTTGGAACACCTGCGCAAGGACAGGGTGAACGTCGCTCAGAAGCGCACTGAAGGATGCGAAGGCGGGTTTCTCACGGATGGTGCCCCGTGCGACGCGGTCACTGCTGTTCTTGACCGGTACAACAACCGTGTTGAGAACGGTGAATCGCGTTACGGGTCGATGATCACTGGTCAGTACAACCTGATGAAGCTCGGTGAAGCAGGTCACCCCGGAGTGGCAACCGTCATGGACACCTTGGAATCCCTCTACCTTGCTCATGTAGAGGGAGAGCGCGACGCCCAGGGTGAATGGAACCGTGGTCTCAATGGGTTGTATCTGATCGCTGATCTTCCGTTGGCAGACGGTGATCCGTGCGAGGACAACAACCTCAACCTTCCGGATTCCTTCTGGGAGTCCAGGAAGAGTCTGAAGCACATTCGGCAGGCTGCCCATTCCCGGGTAGCAAGTGCTGATGCGGTGCTGTACACAACGCTTGCCCGTATGGCTGCAATGGTTGACCACCGCACCCGTATTGAGACCGGCATCAAGTCGCCTGCTTCGCTGAACTTGTTCGTAGCCGTGGTGGGTAAGTCAGGTGCGGGTAAGAGTTCATCGGTATCTGTCGGTAAGAAGCTCATGCCCGCACCGGTAGACCTCGAAGGATTCCGTGACGGTCTTCCCATTGGTTCGGGAGAAGGCTTCTCCGCTGCTTACTGGGGCACGGTCTGGGAGGAAGACCCGACTAACCTGAAGAAGGACGGTAGTCCCGTCAAGGTTCGGGTGACCAAGCAGGTTCGGCACAACGTGTTTTTCACGTTGGACGAAGGACGCGCGCTGAACAAGATGGTGGAGCGCAGCGGGACCACGATCAACCCGACTCTGTGCAGTGCGTTTATCGGTGACTTGATTGGACAGTCCAACGCTTCCGTTGACACGACTCGTATCGTCCCCGATGGAAGCTACAGCGCTGGTTTTGTCGTTGGTTACCAGTACGACGCTGCCGGTGTGCTCCTGTCGGAGGAAGACAGCGGACTTCCACAGAGGTTTTTGTGGGTGAACGCGACTGACCCGAGTATTCCGGACGAGCGCACCGGGCACCCCGGGGAACTGAAGGGGTACAAGTTGCGTGGTGAATGGACTTCGGTAGACGGGACTCACTTCGAGCCGGTTATGGCGCTCCCTGAAGACTTGCAGGAGATGTTGTACAAGCGGTTCACGGGTATTGCGAAGGGCAAGATCGACCCTCCTGCGGAACTCGACTCGCACGCGCCGTTGATTCGCGCGAAGATTTCCGCGCTTCTGTGCTTGCTGGACGGTCGGACAACGGTCACTCACGAGGACTGGGAACTGTCCGGTGTGATGTGGGAAACATCCTGCGCGGTTCGTAGCAACGTCCTTGAGCGCAACGCCGAAGCACAGGCGGAACGGGAAGAGATGGCTACTCGCAAGGCTGTTGAGCGTGAGCGTCGTTTGCAGCTTGCGCGCAATCGCGCTGAGCCCAACTTGAAGAAGGCAGCGGAAGCCATTGCACGACAGGTCCACAAGTCGGGACGGTTCACCCCGGGGAAGCTGAAGAATGCTCTCAACAGCGGACACCGCGAGGTCTTTGACGAAGCCCTTGAATACGCGAGTGATGAAGGCTGGATCATCAGCGATGACGGCGCATTCTTCCCTGGTCCCGAGAAGCCCTAGCAGGTAGGCAGGTAGGCGGTTTCGCCTACCTG
>NZ_LWLB01000032.1:0-36414 GCF_001905145.1 Nocardiopsis sp. TSRI0078 | reverse complement strand
GCAGGTAGGCGGTTTCGCCTACCTGTCCCGGTATCACCAACCACACACGAAAGATGAGCCATGAAGAAGACTGAACCCATGCTGCATCGACCCGTCAAGGGTGATTGCGAGTTGTACCTTCCCTACCACCCCGACAACCGACGCGACATCAAGCGCGCTATCGGTCCCCGTAGTGATCTGACCTTTGACAAGGTCCGTAAGACGTGGCGATTCAAGCGGACACACTTCCAGGAAGCCCGCGCGATGATCGCTCACGACTACCCCGAAGCCACGGTCATTGTCGACGTCTCCGTACGCGGCAAGTGCGATATCCGGTGCGTGCAGGCACGCGGCGACGAATGCGCGTGCGAATGCGGTGGCGACAACCACGGCGGGTTGCGTAACTCGAATTGGACACAGGTCGGGGAAACGACGCTGGTCGAGAACGGCGAGAAGACACGGCGTCGGACCTACAAGGTCGGGTACGCGGTGTGAAGCACACGCATTTAGCAGATAAGGTTTGCTACAAATGCGTTCGCATAGCGCACAGTCGTTCCCGCTGCGCCATGTAGGCACACCAAACCTCAAGCTTAGTTGCGGTTGCTGCGTGTAGCCTCCCGAATTCCACTATGCGGAATTCTGGTCTAACAACCCCTGGTAGTTGAGCAGGGTCAACCCCCGGGGGTTCTTCGAGCCCGCTACCCCAACACCAGCAGCATGGGTCTAGCGTTCATCTTCTTCCTCCGGACACAGCAGCAGGGGACCACAGCCACCCGCTGCGGTCCCCTGCTTCTTTCACTCACCCGCTACCGCTCCCGGTGCCTGTCCTTCCTGCGGGGAAGGGGAGGCACGTACCCAGCACGGGACTCGATCACCGCGTCCACCAGCAAGTCAATCCGGTCGCGCTGGACGTACTTCCAGGATCCGTCCGGGTGCTGCCATCCCCACGTCCAACCGTCCTTGAGACCGATGGAGACGTTCCCCAGGTACGCGGGACCGACCAGCGCGCGGTCTACGTCCACCCCGTAGCACCAGGGGAACCGCCTCCACTCGATCGTGAAGGCAAGCCCCCGCTGTGACAGGAAGGCGTCTCGCGCTTCGGTGAAGGGGTTCGGCTTGGTCCTGATCTTGCTGGTGTTCGGAATCGTTCGATCGCTCATGTGACCAGCGTCGGGACTCCCACCCCCTAAAGGAAGTCTCCCTGAACTATCCGGCAGGATACTGTTCCCGCTAACGTTCTCGCTGACATCATCGCTTGCATGGCTGAACTTTCTTCAGAGCTGAAGCGGCTTCGTGACCTGTCCGGTAAGACTCAGCATGAAGTCGCGTCCCCGTTGGGGTTCGTTCCTTCGTCCGTGGCGAACTGGGAAGCGGGACGGACAACCCCGACACTCGACACCGTTCGTCAGCTTGACGAGTTGTACGGTGCGCGGGGTTCTCTCGTTGCGATATGGAAGGAACACAAGACTTCCAACGGTCTTCCCCCGTGGCTTCGGTCTGACAGCGAACTCTTGAAGCGCGCGGTTTCAGCCGAGATCGTGACTCCTGTGCTGGTTCCGGGGGTTTTGCAGTCTCCTGCTTATGCTCGGTTCGCGATTGCTGAGGGTCGCCCTAACGATCCCCTGAACATCGTTGATGATCTCGTGAAGGTTCGACTGTCCTTGCTGAATGATTCCATCAGGGTGTCCGCAATCTTCCCCGACTCTGCTTTGCGGTGCGCTCCCAAAGCGGTGCGCGTCGAACAAGCGCGTCACCTTCTGGACTTGAGTGACGCGGGACGCGCGCGGGTTCACCTGGTTCCCGGGGTGTTGGTCGGGGTGACTTCCCCGTTCCAGGTGTACCGACTCAAAGACGGTACGGAGGTGGCTACCAGCGATCACGTGCGGGGTACCGTGATGTTCAGTGAACCCCCGGACATGACGCGGTTCCGGGATCTCGCACGGTCCGCGTTGGGGTATGCGCGTCCGCTGGAAGACTCCCTGCGTGTCTTGAAGGAAGCTGCTGAAGATGCTTAGTGATGACTGGAAGAAGTCCCCGTACTCCGTGAACGGTGGCGAGTGTGTAGAGGCGCGGGTGTCCTCTCCGGGGAGCGCGGACGTTCGCGACACTGTCCACCCTGACCACGGACACCTGACGTTCCCCGCTAGCGAGTGGCGCGCTCTGCTTGCTGCTGAGAGCCGCTGACACAACCGCAGACGTACCGAGAGACCCCCAGCGTGATTACGTCGGGGGTCTCTTGCTGTCTGCTGTCAGCGTCGCTCTGAGAGCGCGAGTCCTGCGTTCACCTGACACCCGATCGGGTGTTGCCAGAGCCTTCGGAGCGTGCTACAACCAAGGCGTAACTTATCGAGAATAGAGGGCTTCCACCGGGCGGGCAACGCGGACCAACGGGACGTCATCCCAGGTCAGGCGAAACCGTGGCCAAGCACCATCCCGACGCATAGCATGCCGATATGGCCAACACACCAGACCGCGTCCGCGTCCGGCTCTCCGAGATCTCACCCCGCGCCTACGAGCACCCCGCCGACCGCGGCGCCCTGGTGGCGCTGCGCTCGCTGCGCGGGTTCGACGAGGTGTTCAAGCGTCTGTCGGGGCTGTTCAACGAACGAGCCCTGCGACTGATGTTCCTCTCCAGCGCCGTCCGGGTGGGCCCCACCCAGTTCCCGCACGTGCACGACTACGTGCGCGACGCCGCCTACGTCCTGGACCTGGACGAGGTGCCCGAGCTGTACATCCAGATGAACCCCAAGCCGAACGCCATGGCGATCGGCAGCCAGCGGCCGTTCATCGTGATGACCACGGGCCTGTTCGACCTGCTGGACGCCGAGGAGCAGCGCTTCGTCGTCGGCCACGAGGTCGGCCACATCCTCAGCGGCCACGCCGTGTACCGCACCATGCTGCTGGCCCTGATCCGCCTGGCCGCCCGGGTGGCGTGGGTGCCGCTGGGCTTCATCGGCCTCCAGGCCATCGTCGCCGCGCTGGAGGAGTGGTACCGCAAGTCCGAGCTGTCCTGCGACCGCGCCGGGCTCCTCGCCGGCCAGGACCCCGAGGCGGCCAAGCGCGCCCTGATGAAGCTGGCGGGCGGCTCCAGGCTCGTGGAGATGAACCCCGACGCGTTCCTGGAGCAGGCCCGCGACTACGAGTCCGGGGGCGACGCCCGCGACAGCCTGCTCAAGATGGTCAGCCTGATGGGCCAGACCCACCCGTTCGCGGTGGTGCGCCTGGCCGAGCTGCACCGGTGGATCGAGGGCGGCTCCTACCAGCGCGTCATCAACGGCGACTACCCGCGCCGCTCCTCCGACCGCGACGCGAAGGTCGGCGAGGAGGCGCGCAGGGCCGCCAACTCCTACAAGGAGGCGTGGGAGCGCTCGGGCGACCCGCTGCTGGGCACCCTGCGCGACGTCGCGGGCAGCGCGGCCAGCGCGGGCGGCAGGATCTTCGACACCGTCGCGGACCGGTGGCGGGGCGGCTCCTCCCGTAGCGGCGGCCAGGGGTCCAACGGCTCCTCCTGACCCCGCGCCGCGGGGATCAGCGCCGTTCGGACAGATGGTCGCGGACCTGCCGCCAGGCGGCGTGGGCGGGATCGATGACCGCGAAGTGGTCGGCTCCGGCCACCTCGCGGTAGTCCACGCCGTCCCCGGCCGCGCGTGCGGCGGCCACGTAGTCGCGGCTGTGCTCCACGGGGACGCGCTGGTCGGCGTCGCCGTGCACGACCAGTTGGGGCAGGCCGAGCGGCACGCGCAGCACCGGTGAACTCTCGGAGTACAGCCCTTCGCAGGGGTCCGGGCCGAGGAACGGCCCGACCGCCCCCTCCCCGAGGCCCGCCCGGGCGCAGCGCTCCAGGTCGGTGATGGGGGCCAGGGCCACCACGGCGGTCACGGGCGTTCCCACGTCGAGCGCGTTGAGCAGGGCCAGATGCCCGCCCGCGGAATGCCCGACGGAGACCACCCGGGACAGGTCGTGGCGCCCGGGCTCGCGGGCGGCCGCCCCGGCGAGGAACTCCAGGGCCCGGCCGACGTCGTCCAGGGTCTGCGGCCAGCCCCCGCCGTCACCGCCGGTGCGCCGGTACTCCACGTTCCACACCGTCCATCCGGCGGCGGCCAGGTCCCGGGCCAGCGGGTCCATGAGGCCGGCGCCGAACCCGTCGCGCCACCAGCCGCCGTGCAGCAGCACCGCGACGGGCGAGGGCCCGCCCGCGCCGCCCTCCGGGTCCCACAGGTGCACGGTCTGGCTGGGGTGGTCGCCGTAGGCCACGGTGGTCGGCACGTGTTCCTCCTCGTCCTCGGACTCGATACCCGCGGACCGTAACAGGTCGCCCCCGCCACGGTCCCCGGCGAGCCGTCCGGACGCCGGCGGCGGGTCTGCGTGCGAGGGCCCCGCGGACGCACGACGGCGCCGGTGACCCTGGGCCGCCGGCGCCGTGGACGATCGATCGCGCCTTGTACGAGTCCGGCCGGGCCTAGAAGGCGGGGCCGGCGGCCATGGCGTCGTCGATGGTCTCGGAGCGGGCCTGCTCGACCTCCTCCGCGAGGTCGTTCTCGTGGGCCTCGAACTCCTCGACCACGGTGGCGGAGAAGCTGCGCAGGGCGATCTCCTCGGTGAGGATGTCGCCGCGGACGCGGTTGTTGTCACCGACCTGGGCGGTCGGGGTGTTGCCGGAGGTGGACAGGTCGCCGCCGACGATGTTGTTGTCGACGTAGACGCCGCCGCTGACACCGGTGATGCTCAGGTCGCCGTCGACGTAGTTGACGGAGGAGCAGAAGCCCTCCTTCTCGCCGGCGCCGACCGCGACCGGTCCGGAACCGCCGGTGTAGGTCGCCGCGCCGATGACCTCGCTGTCGCAGAGGATGCCGCCGCTGTTCGGGGCGGTGACGGACAGGTCGCCGCGCACCACGGAGTCGTAGATGTCGGCGTACTCGACGCCGTCGGCCTTGAACACGCCGTTGACCCGGGAGCCGGAGAGGTAGACGGAGCCGACCTCGGCGTTGACGCTGCGGACGGAGGAGTCGACCATGTAGGCGAAGCCGTCGGTGTTGCCGCCGTCCACCGGGACGGTGCGCAGGGCGGCGCCGGCCGAGCTGCCCTCCATGTAGGTGCCGTAGGAGCCGCGGTTGACCACGCGGTCGCCGACGGAGCTCTCCTGGGCGTCGAAGTAGCCGTCCTTCTGGACGGTCACCCTGCCCTCGATCTCGCCACCGGCGATGTGCAGGTTGGCGCCCTTGCGAACGGTGACGTCGCCCTGGACGACGGTGCCGTCCAGGAAGCAGCTCTTTCCGGCGGGGACCGCGAGGTCCGTGGGCAGGGTGATCGCACCGCCGTGGCCCGAGCAGAGGGTGACGAGGTCCGCCTGGGCGGGGGAGGCCGCCACCGTGACACCGCCGACGGCCAGGGTGGCCGTGGCGAGGAGCGCGACCTTGTTCCGGAGCTTCATACGGGGGAATTCCTTTCGACGTGACCGTGGGGGACGACGCTCCCCATGAGCCCAGGAGCGTCGTGATACACCACAGCGAAAGTACCGACCGGCCTTCGTTTTGGGAATACTCCACAGACGAAGATTCGCTTCTGTCCAGGTTTCCGCCAGGAAAACGTTCCAGGTGCCCACGGGGACATGCGCCCGCCCCCGTCACTCCCCCGCGGCGATCCACGCGTACGGGGGCCGTCCGGTGGCGCGGACGGCCCCTCGGACCCCGCTACCGGAGATGGCCGTCACCGGTGACCACATACTTGGTGGAGGTCATCTCGGTGAGACCCATCGGCCCTCTGGCGTGCAGTTTCTGGGTGGAGATACCAATTTCCGCGCCGAAACCGAATTCGCCTCCGTCGGTGAAACGCGTGGAGGCGTTTACCATGACCGCGGCGGAGTCGACCCTGGAGACGAAGTACCGGGAGGCCTTCAGCGAGTCGGTGACGATCGCCTCGGTGTGCCGCGTGGAGTACCTGCGGATGTGCGCGAGCGCCTCGTCGATGGTGGGCACCACGCGCACGGCCAGGTCCATGGACAGGTACTCGGTCGCCCAGTCCTCCTCGGTGGCCTCGACCACGGTGGCCCCGGTCGGGTGCGCGGAGGCGACCTCCAGCACCCGCGGGTCGCCGTGCACGGTCACGCCGCTTCGGGCCAGCGACTCCAGCACGCGCGGCAGGAACGCCTCGGCCACCGCCTCGTGCACCAGCAGGGTCTCGGCGGAGTTGCACACCGAGCAGCGCTGCGCCTTGGCGTTGGTGGCGATGGCCACGGCCTTGTCGATGTCGGCGCCGGCATCCACGTAGACGTGGCACAGGCCCTCGCCGGTCTCGATGACCGGGACGGTGGAGTCGCGGACCACGGCCTGGATGAGGGAGCCTCCGCCGCGCGGGATGAGCACGTCCACCAGTCCGCGCGCCCGCATGAGGGCGGTGGAGGACTCCCGGGTGCGCCCGGGCACCATCTGGACGGCGTCCACGGGGACACCGGTGCCCTCCAGGGCGTCCCGCAGGACCCCGACGATGGCGGTGTTGGAGGCGTAGGCCGAGGAGGAGCCGCGCAGCAGGGCGGCGTTGCCGCTCTTGAGGCACAGTGCGGCGGCGTCCACGGTGACGTTGGGACGGCCCTCGTAGATGATGCCGATGACACCGAGCGGCACCCGGACCTGGCGCAGGTCCAGGCCGTTGGGCAGCACGGAGCCGCGCACGGACTCGCCCACCGGGTCGGGGAGCTCGACGATCTCGCGGACGGCGTCGGCGATGGCCTCGATCCGCTGCGGGGTGAGGGTGAGCCGGTCGATCATGGCGGGGCCGGTACCGTCCCGGCGTGCCCGCTCCACGTCCTCGGCGTTGGCCGCGGTGATCTCGTCGGCCCGCTTGACCAGGGCGTCGGCGATCGCCAGCAGTGCCGCGTCCTTCACCGCCCGGCTGAGCGGGGCGAGGTCGGCCGCGGCGTCCCTGGCGCGCCCCGCCACCGCGTGGACCTCGCGCTCGATGTCGCTCATGGTGTTCTCTCTCGATTGGGAGGCCATCCCGGCGTACCCGCCCTGCGGCGTCGGAGGGCGTCAGGGGCACACCGGGGTGAACACCTCCAGCGTATAGCGCCGCGCCGTCGGCGACACGGTCGTCCACAGGCCGAGCGCCCGGGGTTTCCGACCGACGCGGGAACACGGGGGGCGTGGCCGAGGGGCGCGCGGGAGCGAACGCGCGGAGGCGTCCGCGGACCACTGGTACTCAACGCCAGCCGTAGCGCGAGCGCAGGACCGCCGCGACTCCCCAGAACAGGTCCTCGTCGATGACGGCGGCCTCGCGGCGGATGCCGTCCTCGTCGAACTCGAAGAGCCGGTCCACCCGCACGTAGGAGTCGCGCTGCTCCCGGTCCCAGGGGCCCGAGCCGATCGGCAGCCAGTCCTGGCTCTCCCGGTCGTCGGGGCGCCGCGAGGACAGCATCAGGCCGTGCAGGCGCCCGTCGCGGCGGCCGACCACCAGCAGCGGGCGGTCCTTGCCCTGCCCCGGGTCCTCCTCGTAGGGCACCCACGTCCACACGATCTCGCCCGCGTCGGCGAGGCCGTCGCGCTCGGGCGCGTAGACGAGCGTGGTCGCGTTGCGTGCGGTGGGGATCTCGCGGACCTCGCCGCGCTGGGGGTGGTCGCCGCCTCGGCGCATCGTTTCGCTCACGCGGGCATCCTAGACCGTGGCCGCGGGAACACCGCCCGCTCCCGGGGGTCGGCGGGTCCGCCTCAGCGCACCGCGAGCAGGGCCTCCAGCGCGCGGACGCAGTGGGCGACCTCCTCCTCCAGGGCGCGGGGCCGCTCCCCCTCCGGGGCGGCCGACCAGCGCAGCGCCCTGTCCTCCACGTAGGCGATCCATCCGTGTGCGACGGGCAGTGCGCCCCCGTCCAGGCCCAGGACCGCCAGGACCCGCTCGGCCATGGCCAGGCGCAGGTCCTCCACGTGCTCCCCGCCCAGGCCCACCGCCCCGCTGCCGAAGACCAGCGCCAGGTACGACCCGCGCCGCCGGTCGACCTGCCCGTAGTAGCGGGCCACGAACTGCGCGACCGCCTCCTTCGGCGCGAGCCCCCCGTCGGGGGCGGTGTTGCGCACGACCCGCCGCCCGGCGGCGGCCACGACGGCGTCGTGGAAGGCGGTCTTGTTCGGGAAGTAGTGGAACAGCAGCCCCCGGGAGATGCCCGCCTCCCTGGCCACCTCGTCGATGGGCAGCTCCTGGATGGGCTTTTCCACCAGCATCCGCAGCCCGATCCCGACCAGCTGGCGCCTGCGTTCGTCCTGGGTCATCCGCGTGCGTCGCGGCGCTCGGTCGCTCACACTATTGAGCATTGCTCAACAAGGACGTAGTGTCAACGGACACGGACGTCGCACCTCCTCGCGCGCCGCCGGCCCGGCCCGCGGGAGCGCCGGACGCACCGGCGGGCCCCGGGCGGACCGGAGCGGCCGGAGCCGGGGACGGCACGAGAGACAGCACGGAGAAGCACATGAGCAAGGGAACGATCCTCATCACCGGTGCCAGCGCCGGCCTCGGGGCCGAGATGGCGCGCCAGTTCGCGGCTCTCGGCTACGACCTGGGACTGTGCGCGCGGCGCACCGAGAAGATGGAGGCCCTGCGCGAGGAGATCACCGCCGCCCACCCCGACCGCCGGGTGGAGCTGCGGGCGCTGGACGTGACCGACGACGAGGCCGTGTTCGAGGTCTTCGGGGACCTGGCCGGGACCTTCGGCACCGTGGACCGGGTGATCGTCAACGCCGGACTCGGCAAGGGCGCCGCCCTGGGCAAGGGGCGCCACGACGCCAACCGCCAGACCGCGATGACCAACTTCGTGGGCGCCCTGGCCCAGTCCGAGGCGGCCATGGAGATCTTCCGGGCCCAGGGGCACGGCCACCTGGTGATGATCTCGTCGATGTCGGCGCTGCGCGGCATGCGCAAGGCCATGACCGTCTACGCCGCCACCAAGGCCGGCGTGGCCGCCATCGCCGAGGGCCTGCGCTCGGAACGGGTGCCCGGCCTGGACGTGTCCGTGATCTACCCGGGCTACATCCGCTCGGAGATGAACGAGCACGTGCAGCAGAGGACCAGGTTCATGGTGGACACGCGGACCGGTGTGCGCTCGATGGTCGCCGCGATCGAGAAGCGCAGGGTGAAGGCGTACGTGCCCGCCTGGCCGTGGGCACCGATCGGCTTCGCGATGAAGCGGCTCCCCCTGTCGGCGGTCAGGAGACTGGCGTAGGGGGCCGGACGCCTCGGCGCACGCGCTCAGAGCTCCTGGACGGTGCCGATGATCCGCGCCCGCGCCCTGCTTCCCTCGGGGACCGGGACCAGCGGGTAGACGTGGAAGGCGCCCTCCTCCTCGTGCAGCTCCACCGTGCCCCCGGCCTCGGCGATCATCGCGTGCAGGCGCCGGGTGTCGGGGAGGAACACGTCGTGGGTGCCGATGTAGAGGTCCACGGGCGGCAGGTCCGAGAGCACGCCGTTGATGGGGCTGAGCCGGGGGTCCGCCAGGCGGTCCCCACCCGCCCAGACCCTGGCGGCCTCCTTCAGCCCGACCGGGCTGAGCCAGGGGTCGTCCCCCTCCACCTTGACGATGTCGGGATTGGACATGGTCAGGTCCGCCCACGGGGAGACCAGGATCAGCCGCGCGGGCCGGGGCAGTCCCGCCCCGTGCAGTGTCTGCGCCAGGGCGAGCGCCAGCCCGGCCCCCGCCGAGTCGCCGGCGAAGACGGTCCGTTCGGCCTCGACGTGCTCCAGGAGCTCCCGGTACACGGCCTGGAGGAACCCGAAGGCCTCCCGGTAGGTGTGCTGCGGCGCCAGCCCGTAGAGGGGCACCTCCACCCGGCAGCCCGTGTCCGCCATCCGGGAGATCAGCACCCAGTGCCACGGCGAGATCTCGCTGATGTAGCTGCCCCCGTGCACGTACAGCACGGCCTTGTCCGGTCGGCCCGGCCTGTTCGGCCGTCCCTCCCGGGGCAGGACCGTGTAGCTGTCGAAGCCCCCCACCGCGCGCCGGGTGATCCCGTGCCGCTTGGCGACCCACGCCGGGGGCGCGGGGTCGTCCTTGGGCTCGCCGATGCGCTGACGCGCGCCCTCCACCGTCTCCATCGGCCGCTTGCGCGCCACGCGGAACGCCAACGACAGCACACGTGCCACCAGACTCGGCATGGGTGTCACCCTCTTCCTCGGAAGGTCCTGTGGTGGACCCTTCCACAAGTGCACGACAGTGCGGCGGAAAGGCCCCTCCGGACGGGAGGTCCGGACGGGCCGGGGGTGGCGGGCCCGCGGCGCCCGGCCCCTCAGCAGGACTCGCGGAGGTGGCCCTCCTCGCCGGAGGTGAGCAGGTCGCGGTCGCGCAGGATGGTGCGGGGCGGCGTGCCCGGAGCCCCGCAGACCCGCGCGAGGGCGGTGCCGAGCGTGTCCGGGTACTCCACCACGAGGACGCCGTCACCGTAGACGCCGGTGTAGGCACCGCACTCGTCGAAGGCCACGCACTCCTCGGCCACGGCGAAGTCGAAGCCCGCCTCCTCCCGTGCCCGGCCGGCGGCCTCGGCGGCGTTCTTCTGGGCCGCGGCCATCCCCCGGCCGTGGGCGTCGGCGACCAGCTCGGCGGCCAGCGCCAGGTTGTCGTCGGCGGTCAGCGCCCCGTCCGAGCGGGTGAAGGAGTCCAGGTTGTCGAACTCCACGGCGTGGAAGCCCCGCTCGTCGCAGGTCCGGACCGTCCCTCCCACGAGGTCGGCGATCCGCCCGCGCCGACCGGCCGTGGAGGTGTCCAGCAGGTACTCGTCCGGCCAGTCCGGGTCGGCGACCGGTTCGCCGTCGGCGCTTCGGAGCACCAGGTCGGGATGCTCCTCCAGCCACCGCTCCCGGTCCTGGGGCTGGGTCTGGAATGCGTTGACGTAGCAGACCGAGTACAGGCCGGGCTCGGGCCGCCCGGTGGAGTCGCGGACCACCGTGGCCACTCCGGCGGCCGGGGTGTACGCGCCACCGAGCTGGTAGTCGAACGGGCCCTCGGGCGGGGGCTCCGGGGCCGGGGCGGCGGCCGTGGACGCACATCCCGCGCACAGGAGGGCCGCGAGGGCCACCGCGGCGGAGCGCGCTCCCGGGGCCCCGCCCGGCCGTCGGCCGCCCGCGGCGCCCGCGGCGACCGGGGCGGCCGGGGCGGCCGGGGCGGCCGGGGCGGCCGGGGCGGCCGGGGCGGCCGGGGCGGCCGGGGCGGCCCGGAACCGCCCTCTAGAGCACAACGAGGTCGTCCCTGTGCACGAGCTCACGCTCGTAGGAGGGACCCATCTCCCGGGCCAGCCACCGGGTGGACCGCCCCATCAGGTCGGGCACCTCGCCCGCGTCGTAGTTGACCAGTCCGCGCGCGACCACGCCGCCCTGCTCGTCGCACAGGTCCACCGGGTCGCCCGCGCTGAAGTCGCCGGTCACCCTCACCACGCCGGCGGGCAGCAGGGACGCCTTCTCCCGCACCACCGCCGCGACCGCGCCGGGGTCCAGGACCAGGCTGCCCCGCCCGGCGGTGGCGTGCGCCAGCCACAGCTGGCGGGCGGAGGGGCGCCGGCCGCCGCCCGGGGAGAACAGGGTGCCCACGCGGTCGCCCTCCAGGGCGGCGCGGGCGTTGGCGGCGGAGGTCAGCACGGTGTACACCCCCGCCTCGGTGGCGATCCGCGCGGACGCCACCTTCGTGACCATCCCGCCGGTGCCCACGCCCCGCCTTCCCGTACTGCCGATGTCGATCCCGTCCAGGTCGGCCGGGCCGCGCACCAGGCCGACCACCGACGATCCCGGCGCCGAGGGGTCGCCGTCGTACAGGGCGTCCACGTCCGACAGCAGCACCAGCGCGTCGGCGCGCAACAGGTGCGCCACCAGGGCCGCCAGCCGGTCGTTGTCGCCGAACCGCAGTTCGTCGGTGGCCACGGTGTCGTTCTCGTTGACGATCGGCACGGCGCCGATGTCCAGCAGGCGGCGCAGCGTGCGCTGGGCGTTGCGGTGCTGCACACGGCGCATCATGTCCTCCGCCGTGAGCAGCACCTGCGCGGCGTTGAGGCCGTGCCCGGTCAGCTCGGCCGTGTACGCGGCCAGCAGCAGCCCCTGCCCCACGCTCGCGGCGGCCTGCTGGGAGGCCAGGTCGCGGGGGCGGCGGGCCATCCCGAGCGGGGTCATCCCGGCCGCGACCGCACCGGAGGAGACCAGGACCACCTCCTGGCCGGCGGCACGGCGATCCGCCAGTACCCGGACCAGGTCGCGGATGCGGCCGGAGTCGATCCGGCCCTCGGGGGTGGTCAGCGACGACGACCCCACCTTCACCACGACCCGGCCCGCGGCGGCCACCGCCGCACGGCCCTCGGCCTCCAGGGAGTCGGTCTGTTCCAGTCCTGTGCTGTGCACCGTGAGGGGCTTTCCATCCAGTGGCGCGGTGCCCGGCACCGCGCGCGTGCCTGTTCGGCCGGGCCGTCGGTCCCCGCGCGGATCAGCCCAGCCGGGCGTCGGTTCCGCGCGGGCCGGACGGGACGACCTCGGCGTCCGTGGAGGTGTCCCAGTCGAAGACCACGGAGTCCTCCTCGGTGCCGATGCGCACCTCGGCGCCCTCGGTGGCGCCGGCCTTGGCCAGCTCCTCCTCGATACCGAGGCGGTTGAGGCGCTCGGCGAGGTAGCCCACGGCCTCGTCGTTGGAGAAGTCGGTCTGGCGCACCCACCGGGCGGGCTTGTCGCCGCGCACCTGGAAGGTGTTGTCGCCCAGCGGCACCACCTCGAAGGGGATGTCGCCGATCATCTGGGGCCGGATCACGATCCGGGTGGGCTCGGCCGCGGGCATGGCCTCACGGGCCGCCCCGACCTGCTCGGCCAGGGCGAAGGACAGCTCGCGCAGGCCCTCGCGGGAGGCCGCGGAGACCTCCATGACCTGGTAGCCGCGCTCGGTCAGCATCGGGGTGACCATGTCGGCCAGCTCGCGCGCCTCGGGGACGTCGACCTTGTTCAGGGCGACCAGGCGCGGCCGGTCGGACAGGTCCACGCCGGCGCGCTCACCGTAGGCGGACAGCTCCGCCTCCAGGGCCTCCAGGTCGCTGACCGGGTCGCGGCCCTGCTCGTAGGTGGCGCAGTCCAGCACGTGCAGGAGGGTGGAGCAGCGCTCGATGTGGCGCAGGAACTCCAGGCCCAGGCCCCTGCCGTCGCTGGCGCCGGGGATGAGTCCGGGCACGTCGGCGATGACGTACTGGACGTTGCCCGCCTCCACCACTCCCAGGTTGGGCACGAGGGTGGTGAACGGGTAGTCGGCGATCTTGGGGCGGGCCGCGGACATCGCGGCGATCAGGGACGACTTGCCCGCACTGGGGAAACCCACCAGGCCGACGTCGGCGATGGTCTTCATCTCCAGGCGCACGTCGAAGCCCTCGCCCTCCTCGCCCTTGAGAGCGAAGCCGGGCGCCTTGCGCTTCTTGGAGGCCAGCGCGGCGTTGCCCAGGCCGCCGTTGCCGCCCCGGGCGAGTACCAGGCGGGTGCCGTGGCCGACCAGGTCGGCGATGACCTCGCCGTCCAGGCGGGTGACCACGGTGCCGTCGGGCACCGCGAGGACGAGGTCCTCGCCGTTGGCCCCGGCGCGGTGGCCGCCCTGGCCGGGCGTGCCGTTGCGGGCGGTGCGGTGCGGGCGGCGCTGGTAGTCCAGCAGGGTCGCGGTCTGGGTGTCGACCTCCAGGACCACGTCACCGCCCCGGCCGCCGTTGCCGCCGTCCGGGCCGCCCAGCGGCTTGAACTTCTCACGGTGCACGGAGGCACAGCCATGCCCGCCGTTCCCGGCCTTGACGTGCAAGACCGCCTCGTCGACGAAGTCAGGCATAACTCTCCCCGTTACTCTCCGGCCCCGCTGCGGGGCCTGGACGAACACGTGTGTCACCCAGTGACAACGCGAGAGGCGGGCCAGTGTTCCCTGGCCCGCCTCACCTTCACAACGTCCGCGCGTGGCCCTACTCGGCGGCGGCGGGAACGATGTTCACGGCCTTGCGGCCGCGAAAGCTGCCGAACTTGACCTGGCCGGGAACCAGCGCGAACAGGGTGTCGTCACCACCGCGGCCGACGTTGGCGCCGGGGTGGAACTTGGTGCCGCGCTGACGGATCAGGATCTCGCCGGCCGAGACGGTCTGACCACCGAAGCGCTTGACGCCGAGGCGCTTGGCGTTCGAGTCACGACCGTTACGGCTGGACGAAGCGCCCTTCTTGTGTGCCATTTCTCCAGGCCTCCTACTTCGCCGCGATGCCGGTGACGCGCACCTGGGTGTGCTTCTGGCGGTGCCCCTGGCGCTTCTTGTAACCGGTCTTGTTCTTGTACTTCAAGATGTTGATCTTGGGACCCTTGGTCTCACCGAGGACCTCGGCGGTGACCGAGTAGCCGCTCAGCTTGTCCGCGTCGCTGATGACGTTGCCGTCCTCCACGACGAGGATGGGCTGCCACGTGATGGTGGCGCCGGTCTCCTCGGAGACCTTGTCGATGTTCAGGACGTCATCGACAGACACCTTCTCCTGTCGGCCGCCCGCTCGCACGATCGCGTACACCGGGTAACTCTCTTCCTGCTCGCTCAACGAATAATGCTCGGGACCATCCCCGAGACGTGAGGTCCGGGGTCCGGGTCCGGCGGTGCCTGTGCCCAGGCCAGCCGGGAGGTCCATCCCCGTGTGGGCGGGGAGGAGCCTCGTTCCACGATCCACTGATCGCCTGTAGCGGGGCGCGGGGATCCGAGGGAAACAAACCCTGCGTGGAGAGCACTTCGGTGTCGGGGCGCGCGATGTGGTGGAGCGCGCCGACGCACCGTCCCTCAGATTACCACTGGCCCGCCACGGGCCTGCACACGTGCCGTGGTCCGGACCGGATCCGTGCCCGGTCCGGACCGCGGCGGGGCTGCCGCCCCTCGGCTCAGCCCGCGTCCACGGCGGTCGGCGGGGTGGCCGCCGCCTTGGTGGTACGCCGGGTGCGGCGCCGCTTGGGCCGCTCGGCGGCCTCGTCGTCGCCCTCGGCCGGGGCGGGCGTCTCCGCGACGGCGTCCGCGCCACCGCCGTCCGTCGCGTCGGATCCGCCGCTGTCGGCGGCCGCCGCGCGGGAGGACCGGCGGGTGGTGGTGCGCCGGCTGCGGGTCTTCTTGGCCGGGGCCTCGGCGGCCTCCTCGGCGGCCTCGGCCTTCGGGGCCTCAGCGGCCTCGGCGGCCTTCTCCTCGGAGGCCTCGGGGGCCTCCACCGGAGCGGCCTCGTCCGCGGTCGCGGTGATCTCCTCCTGCTCCCGCGCGGCGGTCTCGGCCGCCTTGCGGGAGCGGGAGGCCCGCTTGCGGGTCTTCTTGGCGGGCTCGGCGTCGGCCTTGGCCTCAGCGGCCGGGGCCTCCTCCGCCTGCTCCGGCTCCGTCGCGGCGTCGGCCTGCTCGGGCCGGTCCGCGAACTCCTCCACCTTGTCCGCCTTGTCCGCCTTGGCGTCCTTGTCGGGCTCGCCCTTGCCCTTCTTCTTCTTGCGGCCGCCGCCGTTGCCGCCGTTGCCGCCGCCCTTGCCCTCGGCCGGGTCGGCGGTCAGCACCAGGCCGCGCCCGTTGCAGTGCTCGCAGCTGTGCGAGAACGCCTCCAGCAGGCCCTGGCCGACCCGCTTGCGGGTCATCTGGACCAGGCCCAGCGAGGTGACCTCGGCCACCTGGTGCTTGGTGCGGTCGCGCGAGAGGCACTCCAGCATGCGGCGCAGCACCAGGTCGCGGTTGGACTCCAGCACCATGTCGATGAAGTCGATGACGATGATGCCGCCGATGTCGCGCAACCGGAGCTGGCGGACGATCTCCTCCGCCGCCTCCAGGTTGTTCTTGGTGACCGTCTCCTCCAGGTTGCCGCCCTGGCCGGTGAACTTGCCGGTGTTGACGTCGACCACGGTCATGGCCTCGGTGCGGTCGATGACCAGCGAGCCGCCGCTGGGCAGCCAGACCTTGCGCTCCAGGGCCTTGTTGATCTGCTCGTCGATCCGGTAGGCGGCGAAGACGTCGCGGTCCTCGGTCCAGTGCGAGAGGCGCTCGGCGAGGTTGGGCGCCACGTAGTCCACGTACTCGTGGACGGTGGTCCAGGCCTCGTCACCGGCCACGACCAGGCTGGAGAAGTCCTCGTTGAACACGTCGCGCACGACCCGCACCGTCAGGTCCGGCTCGCTGTTGAGCAGCGCCGGGGCGTTCGCCGACTTCGACTTGCGCTTGATGGAGTCCCACTGCTTGGCCAGGCGCGTGATGTCGCGCTCCAGCTCCTCCTCGCTGGCGCCCTCGGCGGCCGTGCGGACGATGACGCCGGCGCCGGAGGGCATGACCTTCTTGAGGATCTGCTTGAGGCGGGCGCGCTCCTTGTCGGGGAGCTTGCGGCTGATGCCGGTCATCGAACCGCCGGGCACGTACACCAGGTAGCGGCCGGGCAGGCTGATCTGACTGGTCAGGCGGGCGCCCTTGTGGCCGACCGGGTCCTTGGTGACCTGCACCAGGACCGACTGGCCGGACTTGAGCACCGACTCGATGCGCTTGGGCTGGCCGTCCAGGCCGAAGGAGTCCCAGTTGACCTCGCCCGCGTACAGGACGGCGTTGCGGCCCTTGCCGATGTCGACGAAGGCGGCCTCCATCGACGGCAGCACGTTCTGCACCCGGCCCAGGTACACGTTGCCCACGTAGGAGCGGTGCGTGGCCCGGTCGACGTAGTGCTCGACGAGGATGTCGTCCTCGAGGACGGCGATCTGGGTGCGGTCACCGGTCCGGCGGATCACCAGGTCGCGCTTGACCGCCTCCCGGCGGGCCAGGAACTCCGACTCGGTGACGATCGGGGGCCTGCGGCGGCCCTGCTCGCGGCCCTCACGGCGGCGCTGCTTCTTGGCCTCCAGCCGGGTGGAGCCACGCACCGCCTGGACCTCGTCCTCGATGGGCTTCTCCTGGCGCGGCTCGCGCACCCGGACCACGGTGTTGGGCGGGTCGTCCCCGGTGGTCTCGGCTCCCGTGCCCGCGCTGGCGCGGCGGCGACGGCGGCGGCGGCGACGGCTGCCGCGCTCGGACTCCTCGCCGGAGTCCTCGCCCTGGTCGGCCGCCTGGCCGACGTCCTCGCCGGAGCCGGCGTCCTTCTTGGACTCCTTCTGCTCCGTCCTCCTCTCGGCGGCGGGCTCGGTGTCGTCCTCGCCCTCGTCCGCACGGGACCGGCCGCGTCCGCGGCCACCGCGGCGGCGGCGACGGCGGCTGGGGCGCTCCTCGCCCTCCTCGCCTCTGTCCTCGGCGCCGGTGGACTCGGCCGCCTCCTCCTCGGGTTCCTCGTCCTCGGCGACGGCGTCGGCGGCCCGGACGGTCACGGGTGCGGCGCTGGCCACCGGGGGCTGGAAGAGCATGGCCGGCGACTGGAAGACGTTCTCACCGGCGGACCTCTCGTCCTCCCGCTCGGCGGCCTCGGCCCCCTCGTCCCCGGAGTCCTTGGTCCCACCGTCCCTGCCGGTCCCGGCAGCCTCGGCGGAGCGGGTGCGCGAACGGCCGCGGGAGCGGGTGCGGGTGGCGGAGGCGTCGTCCTCCTCGACCGGGGCGGCGGCCTCCTCGGCCGCGGAGCCCGCGGCCGCCGTGGCGGTCGCCTTCTCCGCGGCACGGGTGCGGCCGCGCCGCGGAGCCGCCGCCGTCTCCTCCTCGGGACGGCCCGCCGCGCGCACGGTGCGCCTGCGCGGGGTGGAGGCGGTCACCGCGGTCTTGACCGTTCCCCCCTCTCCGGAGCCGGCGAGCGAGGTGACCGGCATCGAGGGAGGCGTGAAGACGTCGTCCGGTTCGGGGGGTGGTCCGGCGGCGCGGCGGACGCCCTTGGCGGGCGCGGGTGTGGTCACGCGCACCTCGCCGCCCCCCGCGGGGGGCGTCGCCGCCATGTCGTTGTTCGTTTCAGTTGTGCCCTCGGCGCCTTCGGCGCCGTTGTCGGGCTCGTTGTCGAGCATCCGGGCGGTCTCCCGTCAGAGTTCTCGGGCTCGGCGCGACCTGTCGGTCGGCGGCTCGGCTCGCGAGAACTGTCGTCGCTGTGTCAGCGCCGACGGCACCGGGGCGCCGTCGGGGCAAAGTCCTGTGGTGTCGCCCATGTTCCCCGTCTTGGGGCCGCGCATCAGTGCGGTCCCGGCATGGGCGTCGACGGCCGTGGTGCGGTGTCGCGCCGCTCGTCCGCGTTGTCGTTCGCGGGTCCGGGGCTCGTGTGAGCTTCGGGACGGTCCTGGGTGAGCGGGTCCGCGATCGCACCTGTCGTCTCGTCCAGCGGTCCCTGCGCCAGCCGGGTCATCATCGGTGATGACGGCGGCGCGAGGTCGGCCACGTGGCGAAGACCGGTCAGCACGTCGTCTGGTCGGACAGCAGGTGTCGTGTGCCGTACAACCATCCGAAGTATGGCATATGTCGTGTGATGTTCCTCTGGGGCGCGCCCGTGGGAGTCAGTGCACACGTCGATACGGACCACTGCGGGCCGCGTGTCGAAGCGGCGACGACCCTTCTTCGTCATCCGCTCCACCTCGACACTGTCGGCGGCCATGTAGGCGGCCACCGCCCTGGTGGCGTCGCCGGGGTCGACGCCCTCCATCTCCACCCGCCATTCGGAGGCCTGGAGCCGGTCGGCGAGCCCGGGTTGTCGGGCCTCGACGACCTCGACGACATCGATGCCGGAGGGCATCGCCGCGTCGATGTCGGCTCGGACCCGTTCGGGCGGGCACGGCTCGGCCAGGGTGAGTTCAAGGTACTCCGCCTCGCTGGCGACCCCGGTGGGGGCCGCACCGGTGTAGGAGACCTTGGGGTGAGGTGAGAAGCCGGCGGAGAAAGCCACGGGTACGGAGGCCCTGCGCAGGGCGCGCTCCAGAGCCCGGGCGATGTCGCGGTGGCTGGCGAACCTCATGCGACCGCGCTTGGCGTAGCGGACGCGAAGCCGTTGTCCGGGTTTGGCGGTGGAGGGTGAGGTGGTGCCCTCGGATGCGGGGGGCAGCTCAACTCCTTTCCTCATGCCCCCTGGTGTGGCCGGCGGGGCGGCCTGAAGGGGCTGTTCCTCGTCCTGTTCAGCGTACGGTGCGCGATGGTGCACATGCGCCAACAGGACTACGCATACCGGTATCTCCCCCACTGACCTGCGATCGAAAAGTCCCGAAGCAGTCAGAGCGGGAACCGAATCGGCGTTCACCACCAGAACATGGGGGCCTCCGAAAAAAATCCGAAGAAAATCCGCGCCTGATGGCAACCCCCCGAGTGACCCGCGAGTCCTACTACACGTACGGCCCGGCGCGAGCGGGGCGCCGGGCCGTACGCCTTCCTCCCGGGCCACTCCCCCAAGGGGCGAGTTCGACGCCCGGAGCGCGACATCCCACTCCACGCCCCTCACGGCGCCCGCGAGCCGGTCCCGGCCCCGGCGGAGCACGTCCGGTTCAGGTCCGCGAACGCGGCCCGGCCAGGACCACGGCCGCGGTGCGCCGCCGGACGGCCACTCCCGCCGGTGCGGTGGCCGCGAAGGTTCGCCGGGGCGGTCCCGTCCGGCGTTGATCTTGTACCTAGAGCGAGGTTCGGCGCCCAGACTCGCTGTAAGTACAAGATCAACGGGCGTGGAACCTCCTGCTCCACACCCGCGGCGGTGACGGCCAGTCCACCGGCCAGAACGCGGCCCCGGGCGCGGGAGGGCGCTCCCGCGCCCGGGGCGGACCCGGTCTACACCACGGTCAGCGGCAGCATCGGGCGGCCCTCCGCGGGGGCGTTGATCTGGATCTCGGTGCCCATGCTCGGGCACACGCCGCAGTCGTAGCAGGGGTTCCACCGGCAGTCGTCGACCTCAAGCGACTCCTCGCCGTGCAGCGAGTCCTGCCAGTCCTGCCACAGCCACGACCGGTCGAGCCCGGCGTCCAGGTGGTCCCAGGGCAGGACCTCCTCCTCGTCGCGCTCGCGGGTGGTGAACCAGTCCACGTCCACCGGGAGGTCGGCCAGGGCCCTCTCCGCGGCCTCCATCCACCGGTCGTAGGAGAAGTGCTCGCTCCAGCCGTCGAACCTGCCGCCGGCGCGCCACACCTCCTCGACCACCCGGCCGACACGGCGGTCGCCCCGGGAGAGCAGGCCCTCGATGATGGAGGGGCGCCCCTCGTGGTAGCGCAGGCCGATCGACTTGCCGTACCTGCGGTCGCCCCGCAGCCGGTCGCGCAGCTTGCGCAGCCGGGCGTCGACGTCCTCGTGCGAGGTCTGACCCGCCCACTGGAACGGGGTCTGCGGCTTGGGCACGAACCCGCCGATGGACACCGTGCACCGGATGTCCTTGCGCCCGGTCACCTCGCGGCCGGTCCGGATCACCTCGGTGGCCAGGTCGGCGATGGCCAGGACGTCCTCGTCCTCCTCGGTCGGCAGGCCGCACATGAAGTACAGCTTCACCTGCCGCCACCCGGCCGCGTAGGCGGCGGTGACGGTGCGGATGAGGTCCTCCTCGGTGACCATCTTGTTGATCACCCGGCGCATCCGCTCACTGCCGCCCTCGGGGGCGAACGTCAGACCGGAGCGGCGCCCGTTGCGGGTCAGCTCGTTGGCCAGGTCGATGTTGAACGCGTCCACCCGGGTGGAGGGCAGCGACAGGCCGGTGTTGGTGCCCTCGTAGCGGTCGGCGAGCCCCTTGGCGATCTGGTCGATCTCGCTGTGGTCGGCGCTGGACAGCGACAGCAGCCCCACCTCCTGGAAACCGGAGGCCTTCACGCCGTCCTCGACCATCTTCGTGACGGTCTCCTTGTTGCGCTCGCGCACCGGGCGGGTGATCATCCCCGCCTGGCAGAACCGGCAGCCGCGCGTGCAGCCCCGGAAGATCTCCACGCTGTAGCGCTCGTGCACGGACTCGGCGGTCGGCACGATCGGCTTCTTGGGGTAGGGCCACTGGTCGAGGTCCATCACGGTGTGCTTTTGCACCGTGCCGGGCACCCCGGGCCGGTTGGGCGTGTAGGAGGCGATCCGCCCGTCGGGGTGGTACTCCACGTCGAAGAAGCGCGGCACGTACACCCCGCCGGTCGCGGCCAGGCGCAGCAGCAGCCCGTCGCGCCCGCCCGGCTCGCCCTCCTCCTTGAACTCGCGGATGATCTCGGTGATGGCGAGGGTGATCTCCTCGCCGTCGCCGAGCACCACCGCGTCCAGGAAGTCGGCGATCGGCTCGGGGTTGAACGCCGAGTGCCCGCCCGCCAGCACGACCGGGTGCTCGGCGGTGCGGTCGGTCGCATGCATCGGGATACCGGCCAGGTCCAGCGCGGTGAGCATGTTGGTGTAGCCCATCTCGCTGGCGAAGCTCAGTCCGAGCACGTCGAACGCGGCCACCGGCCGGTGGGCGTCCACGGTGAAGTGCGGCACGCCGTGCTCGCGCATCAGCTTCTCCAGGTCCGGCCACACCGCGTAGGTGCGCTCGGCCAGTACGCCCTCGCGCTCGTTGAGGACCTCGTACAGGATCTGCACTCCCTGGTTGGGCACGCCGACCTCGTAGGCGTCCGGGTACATCAGCGCCCAGCGCACCTGGGTGTCGTCCCAGTCCTTGACCACGGAGTTGAGCTCGCCACCGACGTACTGGATGGGCTTGCCCACCTGTGTCAGCAGGGGTTCCAGTCGCGGGAAGAGGCTTTCGACGGACATGGTGTGGGCCTTCGTTCGGCGGACTTCGTGTCGGAATGTGCGTGGACCCCCGCCGTGGCGGGAGCCGTCACCGGGGCACGTGGAGCACGGCCGCCCGGATGCCCCCAGGCTACCGGCGCGCCCGGCCCCGACCGTGTTCCCCCGAGCCCCCGCTAGGCGAAGCCCCGGTTCCGGGAGTTGACCCCCAGCACCAGCCCCAGGGCGAGCATGCTCGCCACGGACGCGGTACCGCCGTAGGACACGAACGGCAGCGGGAGGCCCGTCACCGGCACGACCCCGAGGCACATCCCGATGTTGATGAGGGCCTGAAACCCGAACCAGGCGGCCACACCCACGCACAGCAAACGCGGATAGGGCTTCTCGCACCCCTGGGCGGTCCGCAGGAGCCGCCACAGGACCAGCCCGAACAGGCCGATGACCAGCACCGCGCCCGTGAACCCCAGTTCCTCGCCCGCCACCGTGAAGATGAAGTCGGTGTGCTGCTCGGGGACGAACCGCCCGTGCGTCTGCTCGCCCTGGAACAGCCCGGTCCCGTTGAACCCGCCCGACCCCACCGCGATCAGCGCCTGGTTGGAGTTGTAGCCCGCGCCCTGCGGGTCGGCCGTCGGGTTCATCAGGGTCGAGATGCGGTCCACCTGGTAGGGCTCCAGCATGTCGAACCACCACACGCAGAACGCCCCGGCCGCGCCGCACGCCAGCATGCCCACCACCCACATGACCGGGGCGCCCGAGAGCGTGAGCATCCCCAGGAAGATCGCGCCGAGCACCAGCGTGGTGCCCAGGTCCGGCTGGGACATCACCAGCGCCAGCGGCACCGCCAGTGCCAGCAGGCAGAACAGCACGTCCCGCGTCATCGGCCGGGCCTCGCCGTCGCGCGGCTCGCCCAGCAGGGTGGCCAGCATCAGGACCAGCCCGACCTTGGCCAGCTCACTGGGCTGGAACTGGAACCCGCCGATCACGATCCAGCCGCGCGACCCGTTGATCACCTCGCCGAGCGGGGTGAGCACCAGGGCCAGCAGGACCACCGTGACCAGGTAGGCGATGGGCGCGTACGCGCGGACCGTCCGGTGGTCCACCGAGGCGACCGCCAGGCACAGTACCCATGCCACCACCAGGTGGAACAGGTGGCGGCGCAGGTGTTCGGTGGACTCCAACGGGTCGCTTCCGTCGCCCGGAATCGTCGACGACCACACCAGCAGCGAGCCGATGACGCACAGGAGCGCCGCGGACACGGCCAGCGTCCAGTCCAGTCGGCGGGCGAGGCCCGCCGCGCTGCGTCCGAGCTCGGCTCTTCGCGTTCGGGGCGCCCCCAGGTACGTGCTCATGGCTACCGATCCAGGACGTCGATGGAACCGTCGGGACGGACGGCGGGCAGTTCCTCGGGCGGCTTTCCGCCCGGGAGCAGCGGCTTGGCGGGTCCGGAGCCGTCCTCGCCCCCGGCCGTGACCGGGCCTTGGCCCTCGAACCCGTAGATGCCGTCGTAGATGGCGCGGGCGATGGGCGCCGACGTCATACCGCCGGTGCCACCCTGGGAGACCAGCACGACGATGGCGAACTGCGGGTCGTCGGCGGGAGCGTAGGAGGCGAACCAGGAGGAGACCTGGCGTCCCCGCACGTCGGCGCTACCGGTCTTGCCCGCGACGGACACCTTGTCCTGCGGGAACCCGGCGAAGGCGCCGCGCGCGGTTCCCTCCTTGGGGACCGCGGTGAGCGCCTTCTGCAGGTATTCGAGGGTCTCGTCGCTGACCGGCAGCCGACCGCGCACGACCGGTTCGATCTCCTCCACCTTCGTCCCGTCCGCGGAGACCAGTGCCCGGCCGATGCGGGGCTCGTAGAGCGTGCCCCCGTTGGCGATGGCCGCGTAGGCGTTGGCGAGCTGGAGTGGCGTGACCAGGACGTCCCCCTGTCCGATGGAGAAGTTGACGGCCTCGTTGGCCCGCCACTGGAAGCCCTCCACACACTGCTCGTAGGCCAGCAGCTTGAGGTAGGCGGCGCGCGAGGGGTCGGTCTTGGCGACCTCCGGATAGCCGTGCTCGCCCCGGTGGCAGTTGTTCTCCCGGGTCTGCTGCCAGAAGGTGCGCTTCCACTCGCGGTCCGGGATGCGCCCGGCGGTCTCGTAGGGCAGGTCGATCCCGGTCGGGGAGCCGAAGCCGAAGCCGCGCGCCATGTTGGCCATGGCCTCCTTGGGCTCTCCCTCGGGGTACAGGCCGCCGTCCTGCTTCCACATCTGGTAGCCGAAGTTGTAGAAGACGGTGTTGCAGGAGACCACGATGGCCTTGTGCAGGCTGATCGGCCCGTGGCCCTGGCCCGCGTAGTTCTGGTAGGTCTGCCCCGCCAGGTTCACCGAGCCCGGGCAGGCGTAGGTGCTGCGCAGCGAGTACCCGTTCTCCGCGGCCGCCGAGAGCGAGGAGACCTTGAACGTGGAGCCCGGCGGGTAGGTGCCCTGCACCGCGCGGGAGAGCAGCGGCTCGCCCGCCTCCGCGCTGAGCATCTCGTCGAAGGTCTCCTGGTCGATGCCTCCCTGCCAGATGGCGGGGTCGTAGGTGGGCAGGCTCGCCATGGCCACCACTCCGCCGGTGCGCACGTCCAGGACGATCGCGGCGCCGGCGTCGGCCTTGTAGCGGGGCCTGGCGTTGGCCATTCCCTCGGCCAGCGCCTCCTCGGCGATCTTCTGCACGCCCAGGTCGATGTTCGTGATCAGGTGCATCCCCGGCTCGGGAGAGGTCTCGGAGATCACCTCCATGACCTCGCCGTGGTTGTTCACTCCCAGGACGCGTTTGCCCGCGGTGCCGCGCAGCTGCGCGTCGTAGACCGCCTCCACCCCGTCGCGGCCCACCTGGTCGATACCGGTGAACTGGGTGCGCAGGTCCTCGCGGGCCTCCAGCTCCTCCTGGGTGACCGGCTGCAGGTAGCCCAGCATCTGGGAGCCGTGCTCGCCCTGCGGGTACTCGCGGACGGCGTGGGCCTGGGCGCTGATGCCCGGGAAGTCGCCGGAGCTCTCCATGATCTGCAGGGCGACGGACGGCTCCACGTCCTCGGCGAGGGTGACGGGCTGGTAGGGCGATCCGGGCCAGCAGGGGCGGCTCACCTCGGGTCCGCACAGGCGCATGCGCTGCTGGAGCTCCTCCAGCGGCACGTCGAGCACCTCGGACAGGTCGCTGAGGACCTTCCTCCCGCCGTCCTCCATGCCCGTCAGCTCGTGGTAGTCGCCGGAGACCACCAGTTCGGCCCGGTTGTTCACCAGCGGCCGGCCCGTGGCGTCGAGGATCTGCCCGCGCGTGGCGGGGACGATGAGCTGCTGGTGGTGGTTGGCCAGCGCGAGTTCCCGGTAGTGGTCCCACATCGGGACCTGCAGGTACCACAGCCGGGCGGCCAGGACGGCGAAGAGCGTCACGACCAGGACCTGGGCGATGACGATCCCGGCCCGGCCGAGCCTGCGCCCGGGAGGTTCGAAGTCTTCGACGGGTGCGCGCACGGCTCACCACCTCCCCGAGGGCACGGGGCCCTGGACCGTGGGGTATCCGTCGTCGGAGAGCGCTTCGCGCGTCCGCAGCAGCGGGAAGGCGACCAGCGGCGCGACCAGGGCCGTGAGGGCGGTACCCACGAGGGTGTTGACCACGACGGCGGCCAGCGACACCCGCGGGTCCCCCATGAGCAGGCCGATCGCCGCGTACCCCAGGCCCACGCCCAGGGCCGTGGCCGCCACCGTTCCCGTCACCGCCCACACAGAGGTGCGCCCGTCCAGGGAGCCGCCCGCGCCGGTGTTCCTGCGCAGCAGGGCCAGCACGTAGGCGGCCAGGCACAGGACCAGGGCGTAGCGGCCCAGGGCGTGTTCGGCGGGCGGGAGTACGTCCATGGCCAGCCCGGCGGCGAAGCCGCATCCGGCCGCGGCGGCGGGGCTGGTGGTCAGGGCGACGGCGACGACCACCGCGACCACGAGGTCCGGCCCGGCCCCCCAGTCGAACGGGAGCCGGTTGACGATCGCGGCTTGGGCGAGCACGGCGGCGGGCACCGCTGCCAGGGTCACTACGGTTCTCATGACCGGTCCCCCTTGTCGGGTCGGGGCGGGAGCACGGAGTCGCGCGGGTCCTCGTCGGGGCCCCGCACCACCACGCCCACCACGTCCAGGGACGAGAAGTCCACGGCCGGCGTGATGCCGGCGATACGGCTGAGCGCGCCGGGTGCCACCTGCACGTCGTCGACGGTGCCGATGGGCACGCCGGGCACGAAGGGAGCCCCCTCGTGCGAGCCGAGCGTGACCACCCGGTCACCGGACTCCACCGGCGCCTCCAGGTCGAACAGCTCCAGGGTCAATTCGGCGTCGGGGCCTCCGGGGACGGTCCCGCCGTTGACCACTCCGATCTTGCGGGTGGCCTCCAGGCGGGCGCCGACCGCGGACTTGACGTCGGTGGCGAGCATGACGGTGGCGGTGCGCGGTCCGGCCTCGGTCACGCGCCCCACCAGGCCGGAGCCGTTGATCACGGTCATGTCCGGGCGCACCCCGGACTCGGTTCCGGCGTCGATGGTGACCGTGTCGGCGTAGCCGCGCGCGGTGACGTGGGTGACGGCCCGGGCGGCGACGATCTCGTAGCCGCCCAGGCCGGCCAGGCCCAGGAGTTCGTCGAGCTGCTTCGCGCGCTGCTCGTCGATGCGGGCGGCTCTGAGCTGGTCCTTCAGGTCGGCGTTGGCCTGTTCCAGCTCGGCGACGCGGTCGGAGGAGCCGGAGCTCCGGCGCAGCCCGTCGTAGAGGGCCGCCGCGGGCGCGGTCGCCCCGTCCACCCCCGCGGCGGCGGGCGCGAACACGAGTTCGCCGCCCGCGCGGACCGCGGAGGTGACGGGGTCGCCGCCGGGGCGCGCGTCCAGGACGAGCAGGGCCACGGCCGCCGCGAGGAGCACGGCCAGGATCAGTCGGGATCGGGACGAGTCGCGGAACATGTCATCGCCGCCGTTCGGGAACGAGGACCTGGTGGAGCCGTTCGTAGTTCTCGACGCAGGTGCCCGAACCGATGGCGACGGAGTCGAGCGCGTTGTCGGCGACGTGGATGGGCATGCCGGTCTCGTGCAGGAGCCGCTCGTCGAGCCCGCGGAGCAGGGCCCCGCCGCCGGTGACGGCGATGCCGCGGTCCATGATGTCGCCGGACAGTTCCGGAGGGCACTTGTCGAGGCTGGTGCGGATCGCGTCGATGATGGCGATGACCGGCTCCTCGATGGCCTGGCGCACATCGGTCTCGGAGAGGACGATGGTCTTGGGCAGGCCGCTGACGAGGTCGCGTCCCCGCACCTCGGCGCGGACCTCCTCGGAGCCGCTGGGGTAGGCGGAGCCGACGGCCATCTTGAGCTCCTCGGCGGTGCGCTCCCCGATCATCAGGGAGTACTCCTTCTTGACGAAGGTCGTGATGGCCTGGTCGAGCTCGTCGCCGCCGACGCGGATGGACTGGGACGTGACGATGCCGCCCATGGAGATGACGGCGACCTCGGTGGTGCCGCCGCCGATGTCCACGACCATGTTGCCGGTGGGCTCGTGGACGGGGAGCCCGGCGCCGATGGCGGCGGCCATGGGCTCCTCGATGATGTAGACCCGGCGTGCGCCCGCCTGGTAGCCCGCCTCCTTGACGGCGCGGTGCTCGACCGAGGTGATCCCGCTCGGGACGGCGACGATCAGGCGGGGCTTGGCGAAGTGGCGCCGTCGGTGGATCTTCTGGATGAAGTAGCGCAACATGCGCTCGGTGATCTCGAAGTCGGCGATGACGCCGTCCTTCAGGGGGCGGATCGCCGTGATGTTGTCCGGTGTGCGGCCGATCATCTGCTTGGCCTCGATACCGACGGCGACGATCCTGCCCGTTGAGGTGTTGAGCGCGACCACCGACGGCTCGTTCAGAACGATGCCGCGTCCGCGCACGTACACGAGCGTGTTGGCGGTACCAAGGTCGACGGCCATGTCCCGGCCGAGAAAAGCAAGGTTGTTCGGCATGTAACGTCCTCAGAGGCGCCGTGTCGGGCGTGGTGACGCGGAGCGACCATACGTAGTCGTTCCGTCACGATAGGTATTCAGTCCCCCGTATCGTAACGGTCAGCACTTAGCCCGTTACGCAAACACACCGAATTGTTGCCCTGACGACGGACGAGTCCGAAGAAGTCCCCCCATGACGAAGCCGCGGGTCCCATGCCGAAGAACCCGCGGCCCGCTCCGCCCCGTCTACAGGTCGGGGAAGAACAGCTTGATCTCGCGCTCGGCGGAGTAGGTGGAGTCCGAGCCGTGCACGATGTTCTGCTGCACCTCCAGCGCGAAGTCGCCGCGGATGGTGCCGGGGGAGGCGGTCACCGGGTCGGTGGCGCCGGCCAGGGCCCGGAAGGCCTCCACCGCGCGCTCGCCCTCGACCACCATGGCCACCAGCGGACCGCCGGTGATGAACTCGACGAGCGAGCCGAAGAACGGACGCTCGGCGTGCTCCTCGTAGTGCGTCTTGGCGGTCTCGGTGTCGAGCGTGCGCAGCTCCATCGCGACCAGCTTCAGGCCCTTGCGCTCGATGCGCGAGATGACCTCGCCGACGATGTTGCGGCGGACGCCGTCCGGCTTGATGAGAACGAGAGTGCGCTCCACGTGCGTGTCAACTCCTCACTGGGGCTCCGCGTGGCGCACGTGGGCGTCGCCCACGGCGTCGGCCGCACGCGGAGGGTTCGGGTGGTGGGTCGCGAAAGCGGGGGCCGAGGAGCGGGAGTCCCTCCCGGGTCCGGCCGCCCGCCCGGACGTGCGTCACACTATCGCGTTTGCCGCGACGACGCGGAGGCCACGACGTCGCCGCCCTCCTCCGGCTCCCCGGCGGCCTCCGCCTCGGCCCGGGCCCGATGCGCGGCCTTCATCTCGTCGGTACGGCGGCCCATGATCACACCGGTCACCCACAGGGACACGAACACCACGGCGATCAGCGCCGCCCCGGAGACCAGGAAGGAGGTGAACAGGAACGCGGCCTGCAGCACCCAGGCGGCGTAGTGCGCCGGTCGGTACTTCTGGAGGCCGGAGAGCACGAGGGCCGCGGCGGCCATCCCGCCCCACAGGCCCCCGGCCAGGGCCGGGGCCATCCCCTCCAGGGAGATGGCGACGGGGATGAAGAGGCCGATCACGATGACCTCGAACACCAGGATGACGGCGCAGACTACACGCACGGCAGGTTCCCTTCGTAGTGGGCCGTCCGGCCCGTCACTCCCCCGCGCCGCGCAGCAGGTGGACGGCGTCACCGGCGGTGACGACCGAGCCGGTGATCAGTACACCGTTCCCGCCGAACTCGCCGCCCTCCTCGGCCAGGCCCACGGCCTGGTCGATGGCGTCGTCGAGTCGGGCGGCCACGTGCACGCGGTCCTCGCCGAAGATCTGCTGGGCGACGGTGGACAGCCGCTCCGGGTCGAGGGAACGCGGTGAGGAGTTACGGGTGACGACGATCTCGTCGAGCAGTGGTTCGAGGGGGTCGAGAATCCCCTCGACGTCCTTGTCGGCCATGATCGCGACCACTCCGACCAGCCGGGAGAAGGTGAAGGCCTCCTCCACGGCCGCGGCGGCGGCGGTCATCCCGGCGGGGTTGTGCGCGGCGTCGGCGATGACGGTCGGGCTGGTGCGCACGACCTCCATGCGGCCCGGGGAGTCCACTCCCGTGAGGGCCTCGCCGACGATCGCGGGGTCCAGGCCCCCGGCGTCGTCACCGGTGGAGGCGAAGGCCTCCACCGCGGCGATGGCGACGGCCGCGTTGCCGGCCTGGTGCGCCCCGAACAGGGGAAGGAACAGGTTCTCGTAGCTGCCGGTGAGGCCCTTGACCGCGATCTGCTGGCCGCCCACGGCGACCTCGCGGGAGGTGACTCCGAACTCGAAGCCCTCCCTGGCCACCTGGGCCCCGATCTCCGCGGCGTTGCGGAGAAGGGTCTCGGCGGCGGGCAGCGGCTGCTGGGCCAGGACCGCCACGGAGTCGGGCTTGATGATGCCCGACTTCTCGTCGGCGATGCCCTCCAGCGTGTCGGGCAGGTACTCGGTGTGGTCGATACCGATGGGGGTCACCACGGCGACGTCTCCGTCGACGACGTTGGTGGCGTCCCACCGGCCGCCCATGCCGACCTCGACCACGGCGACGTCCACGGGTGTGTCGGCGAAGACGGCGTAGGCCATCACGGTGAGGATCTCGAAGAACGACAGCGGAGCGTCGTTCATCGAGTCGGCCATCTCGATGTAGGGACGGATGTCGTCGTAGGCCTCGACGAACCGCTCCCGGGAGACCGGCTCCCCGTCGATGACGACGCGTTCGCGCACGGTGCGCAGGTGCGGGCTGGTGTAGCGGCCCACGCGCAGGCCGCGTGCGCGCATGAGCGCGTCGATCATGCGGGCGGTGGAGGTCTTGCCGTTGGTGCCCGTGACGTGGATGACCCGGAAGTTGCGTTGCGGGTCGCCCAGGAGGTCCAGCAGGGTGCGGACCCGGTCCAGACGAGGATCGATGTCGGACTCGGGTGCGCGGGAGAGGATCTCGGCGGTCACCTCGTCGTAGCGCTGCTCGGCGCTGGCATCACTCACGGTGTCTCGGCGTTTCGGTGTCTCGCTCGTTCGGGGTGTGCACCCGCGCCAGTGTACGCGCCCTCACCTGGGGCCGGGCGCCGGGCAAAGGAACCGGTGGCGCATGTCGCACAGACCATACTGGTGCCATGCCAAGTCTTGAGCCCTTCTTCACCGAGTGGGCGCGACGGCGCCCCGGGCAGGCCCGCAGCCTGGAACGCGCCGCGGCCCTGATGCGCGCCCTCGGGCTGGACGCCGGCCGCGCCCCGGTACTGGGGGTGGTGGGGTCCAAGGGCAAGGGCGCCGCCGCGACCACGGCGGCGGCCGCGCTGTCGTCGGCCGGGCTGCGCACGGTGCTGGTCACCGGGCCGAGCTTCCGGTCCTACCGCGAGCGGGTGCGGGTGGACGGGACGTCGGTGGCCGACGCCGAACTGGACGCGCTGGGCGCCCGGATCGACGCCGCCCGCCGGGGCCTGCCGTCGGTGGAGGAGTCCGGCGGCTACCTGGCGCCGAGCGGGCTGTTCCTGGTCGCGGGGCTGCTGCACGCCCGCGAGGTGGGCGCCGACGTGTGCGTGCTGGAGGCCGGGATGGGCGGGCACCGCGACGAGCTGCGCCTGGTCGGCCCGGAGGTGGTCGCGCTGGGGAGGGTCTTCGCCGAGCACGTGGGGGTCCTCGGCGACACCGTGGAGGAGATCGCCCGTGAGAAGGCACGGGTCGCCGGGGAGCGGACCCGCGCGCTGGTACGCCTGCCGCAGACCGCGGGGGTGGCCGCCGAGGTCGACGCCGCGCTGGCCGGGGCCACCGGCGGCCGGGTCCGCGCCGAGGTGGTCGACCCGGAGCTGCCGGGTGTGGAGCCGCCGCCCGGACTGCGCCCGCCGGGACTGTCCTCCGCGTCGGGGGTGCTGGGCACGGCCGCCGCCGCGCGGATGCTGGACCACCTGGGGCGCCCGCCGCTGGACCGGGAGCGGCTGCACGCCGTACTGGGCACCCTCCGGTTGCCGGGAAGGCTGTCCCGCCACACCGTCCCCGCCGGGGAGGCGCGCTCCGGCACGGGGGCGGGCTCCGCCGGGAAGGCGCGCTCCGGCACGGGAGCGGCGCCGGACGCGGAGGTCCTCGTCGACTCGGCCATCGACCGCGCCGGTGTCGCCGCCGCGCTGGCCCACGCCCGCGGGCTGTGGGGCCGGGTGGACCACGTCCTGCTGTGCCTGCCCGACCACAAGGACGTGTCCGGGGCGGTGGAGGTCCTGGGCGGCCTTCCGGTGACCGCCGTGCGCCTGCCCGAGGCCCACCTGCGGTTCGGGCACGCCCTGCCCGGCCACTGGGACCGGATGGACGCCGACGGCCTCTCCCGCGCGGCCCTGCGTTCGCTCGGGCCGCGCGTCCTGGCCCTGGGCACGGTCTACTTCACCGGCCGTGTCCTGGAGGCCGTGGACGCCCCCACCGACCGCCTCTTCGGCTGATCCCTCGCGCGGGCCGCGTCGCCGCTCCCGCCGTCCACAGGCGCGGAGGCGGCCCTGGCGGTCCCGGGCGGTTTCCTGGTTTCGTTGAAAACGGGGGGTCCCCCGGTCCGCTCCGCTCCGGCGTGCCCACAACCGGCTCACGCGCACCGGCCGCCCCCGGACACGGGAGCGGGGACGGCGCCCAGGCGCCGCCCCCGCCGGGGCCACCACGAGGAAGGTGTCGTCCGCCCTCCTACCGGCCGTTGCCGCGGCCCGGCCGGTAGCTCTCCTGGTTCTGCGGGTTGAACTCGTCCATCCGGACCTGCTCGGCCGCGCGCAGGCGCGGGTCGTCGATACGGAGTACGTCCAGGCCCCGGGTGATGTCGGAGGAGTACACGTAGCCGTTGTAGTAGTACGTCGACCAGGTGTCGTTGTCCTGCACGCCCTCCTCGACACGGGAGTCCACGTCGAAGAAGCCGATCTCCTCGGGGGCGCCCGGGTCGTTGAGGTCGATCACCGCGACACCGCCCTGGTACCAGGACTGCACGAAGTAGTCGCGGCCCGGGACCGGGATCAGGGAGCCGTTGTGCGCCACGCACACCTGGTCGCCCTGGTGGCGGTCGATCTTGAAGTAGCTGGCGAAGCTCAGCTCCGGTGAGCCCTTCTTGCCGCCGAGTTCGTAGATGGCGTTGGCGCCGCGCTCGGGGCCGATCTCCTCGGTGCAGGTGGGGGCGCCACCGCCGCCGAGCTCGTCGGTGAACAGCACGGTCCTGGCGTCGTTGGTGAAGGTCGCCGAGTGCCAGAACGCGAAGTTCTCGTCCCGGACCCGTTCGGTGACGACCGGGTTCACCGGGTCGGAGATGTCCATCAGGAGGCCGTCGCCCATGCAGGCGCCCGCGGCGATGTCGCGTTCGGCGTACACGGTGATGTCGTGGCAGCCCTGGGTGGGCAGCAGCAGACCGTCCTGCTCGTGGTTGCCGCCGTCCGGGAACAGCACCGGCTCGTTGACGACCGCGGCCTCCTCGGGTGCGTCGTGCGGCACCTCGATGATGGAGATCTTGTCATGCGGCGTCTTGCAGTTCGGGAAGTCCGCCGACGGCGAGTACGACGACACGTAGAGCAGGTCGCTGTCACCGGTCTTGCTCGGCACCAGCGTGTGCGTGTGCGAACCGCAGTCGGTGCGCACCGCGGACACGTACTGCGGGTTGGCCTTGTCGGAGATGTCGAAGACGCGCACGCCCTCGAACCCGTTCGGGTCGGTGACCGGGACGGCGGGCGCCCCGCAGTCCTTGTTGGCGCGCGGGTAGTCGACGGAGAAGTACAGCAGGTCACCGCTGACCGACACGTCGCCCTGGCCGCCGGGGCACAGGACCTCGGAGACGACCCGCGGGTCCTCCGGCTCGGAGATGTCGTAGACGACGAAGCCGTCGTAGTTGCCGCCGATGGCGTAGTCGCCGGTGAACGCCAGGTCCGAGTTGACGCTGCGCACGGCCGAGGGCTTGGGCACGTGGGCGACGTGCGTGATGTTGGGGCTGTGGACGCTGTCGGCCGGGGCCTCGTCCGCGAGGGCGCCGGCCGGGCTGAGGAGTCCGACGAGCAGGGACGCGGTGGCGGTGGCCGCGAGGGCCGCGGTGCGCCGCAGACCCTTCCGGGCCCGTGGTGCTGCGGATGCGGGCATGGGCTCTCCTGTGTGCACTAGGGGGTGGGGGAGGGCGCGTGGGGGCCGCGGCGTACACGGCCACGGCCCCTGTGCTCGTACCCGTCATCGCCGTCCCGTAAGGGCCGGAGACGTTCGGGTGGAGCGCCCCGGAGCCCGCGAGGACCCCGGGGCGTTCGGCGGGGACGGTCAGCGGCCGTTGCCCCGGCCGGGCTTGTACTCGGGCTGGGACTGGGGGTTGAACTCCTCCATCCGCACCTGCTCGGCCACCCGGAACCGGGGGTCGCTCAGCTTGAGGACGTCGAGTCCCCGGGTGATGTCGGAGGAGTACACGTAGCCGTTGTAGTAGTAGGCCGACCAGGAGCCGCCCAGGACGAGGCGGCTGTCGTCGATCGGGTCGCGGTCGAAGTGGCCGATCTCCTCGGGGTTCTTCTGGTCGTTGAAGTCGATGACCGAGACGCCGCCCTGGTACCAGGACTGCACGAAGAAGTCACGGCCCGGGACCGGGATGAGCGAGCCGTTGTGCGCGACGCAGTTCTCGGTGTCGGCCTGGTGGCGCGGCAGCTTGTAGTAGCTCTGGAAGCCCAGTTCCGGTGCGCCCTTCTTGCCGCCGATCTCGTAGATGGCGTTGGCGCCGCGCTCGGAGCCGACCGCCTCGTTGCAGGTGGCGCCACCGCCGCCGCCGAGCTCATCGGTGAACAGCACGGTCTTGCCGTCGTTGGTGAAGGTCGCCGAGTGCCAGAACGCGAAGTTCTCGTCCTGCACCACGTCGGTGACCACCGGCGCGGCCGGGTCGGAGATGTCCATCAGGATGCCGTCGCCCATGCAGGCGCCCGCGGCGATGTCCCGCTGGGGGTAGACGGTGATGTCGTGGCAGCCGGCGGTGCCGGTGTTGCCGCCGTCGGGGAAGAGCACGGGGGTGTCGAGGAGCTTGGCCTCGGACGGGTCGTCGACCGGGATCTCGATGACGGAGATCTTGTCGTGCGGCGGCTGGCAGTTCGGGAAGCGCGACGAGGGCGAGTACGAGGAGACGTACACGTACTCGTGCTCGCCGTCCTTGCCCGGCACCAGCGTGTTGGTGTGCGAACCGCAGTCGGTGCGCACCGCGGACACGTACTGCGGGTTGGCCTTGTCGGAGATGTCGAAGATCCGGATGCCCTCGAACCCGTCGGGGTCGGTGGTGGGCACGGAGGGGGCTCCGCACTCGGTGCCCGCGCGCGGGTAGTCGACGGAGAAGTACAGCAGGTCACCGCTGACCGACACGTCGCCCTGGCCGCCGGGGCACAGGACCTCGGAGACGACCTGCGGGTCCTCCGGCTCGGAGATGTCGTAGACGACGAAGCCGTTGTAGTTGCCGCCGATGGCGTAGTCACCGGTGAAGGCGAGATCGGAGTTGAAGTCACTCATCGTCTCGGTCTTCGGGACGTTGGCCACATGAGTGACGTTGGAACTGGTGTCGGCGTCACTGACGAACGTGTCGTCCGCCGAGGCCGAGGCTGGGCCGATGAGGCCGGCCACGAGGGCGGCCGCTCCGGCGACGGTGAGTCCGGCCAGTCCGCGACCGGCTCTCGGGGGGGTGGGGGCTGAGGGGGATGACGCCATCCTAAGTACTCCCGATTCTGATTGGAGTGAAACAGGAAGAACGTACACAGTTCAACATCTATATGTATAGGGGGAGACAAAAGAAACATGGTTGTTAACACGGTGTCGACCTGACCCGATCCGATCACGCGACCCGGCTAACGTTCCGGCCGACGCCACGGCGCGCGGGGCCGTCCGGTGCGCCGCGGGCGATGGCCGGGGCCCGCTCCGGCCCCGGCGGTCACGCCCCGGAGTCGCAACCGGAGGTCCGTTCGCTGAGGGCCACACGGTTCTCAGTTTCGGTCTGCTGACGTGGCCGTTTGTAGGAGTGCCGAAACCCCGGGACAGGAGAGCGCTCCGGGCGTCCGGGTAGGCACATGGTGCCCGCACAGCGTCCGGGACTGGACAAAACACCCATCGGGTGAGTAGAAAGCCCGCAGGACGTCGCCCTCCCGGGAGGCGCCCCACCCCACGGACATCGCGGCCCCGACCGCGCCTCACCCCCATGGAGGACACCTCGTGCGTCGCCTGGCACTCGCGGCTGGAACCGCTCTCGCACTGCTCGGAGCCTCAGCCTGTACGGGCGAGGACGGCGGGCAGGAGTCGGCCAACGTCATCGCCCCCGGAGCCCCCGGGGAGTCCTCCTCCCCCGCCACCGCGGACCAGATCGCCGCCCTCGCCGCGGAGCAGGGCCACAACGAGGCCGACGTCACCTACCTGGTGCAGATGATCGGGCACCACGAACAGGCCCTGGAGATGACCGACCTGGTACCGGAGCGGCACCAGCGCGACGGCATCGAGAGCATCGCCGACCGCATCTCCGCCGCCCAGGGGCCGGAGATCACCGCCATGGAGAGCTGGCTGGAGGAGAACGTCTTCGGGCCGGCCAGGGAGAACCCGGCGCACCAGAACTTCTGCGGGCTGGAGGGCGACGGTACGCACCACGGCGAGGACGGCGACGTGCCCGCGTGCGAGCTGGAGGTCGACCACGACGACATGCCGGGCATGGCCTCCGAGGAGGAGATGGAGCGGCTGGCGAACGCGGAGGGCGACGAGTTCGACCGGCTCTTCGTGGAACTGATGACGACCCACCATGAGGGGGCCGTCACCATGGCCGAGGACGTGCTGGCCGAGGGCAAGGACCAGACGGTACTGCGGATGGCCAACGACGTGATCGCCGAGCAGAACGCCGACATCGCGCGCATGGCGCTGGTTTTGGAGGAGGAGTAGCCCGCGGGAGCCGCGGCCCGGGCCGCGGACGGTCCCGGCGCGACCGGACGCGACGAAGGGGGCGCCCCCGGTCGGGGCGCCCCCTTCACGTGCTCGTCGTCGCGGCGGGCCCTGAGCGCCTCGCCCGGTTCCTCCCGGTGTCCCCTCCGGGGGCGGGTGCGGGCCGCGCGGCCGAAGGGGTCCTAGGCGGACTTCTCCTGGCGGGTGCGGCGCGCCTTGGCCCTCGGGACGATGGTGGGGTTGACGTGCTCCTGCACCGACTCCCGCGTGATGATGACCCGCCCCACATCCTCACGCGAAGGCACCTCATACATCACCGACAACAACACCTCCTCGATGATCGCCCGCAACCCACGCGCACCCGTCCCCCGAATAATCCCCTGCTCAGCAATCGCATCCAAAGCATCCGGCGTGAAC
>NZ_LWLB01000031.1 GCF_001905145.1 Nocardiopsis sp. TSRI0078 | reverse complement strand
GCCCGGCGCGCCTCGGCGGCGATCTCCGGCAGGGGTCTCCCGAAGCGGACCACCACGCCGACCTCGACGCTGTCGGCGCGCACCGCCACCCCGCGGACCCGTCCGCCGGGAACGGGGGTGGTCAGCGTCCCGAACCCTCCGGAGGACAGTCCCACCACGTCCGGGAGGCCCTCGGCCTCCCGGACCAGCCGCCGGGCCACCTCGCCCGGATCCTCGCCGGCGCCCACGGCTACTGCACCCGGGGCGAGGATCCGCCGCCGCTCTCGTCGCCGCTGTCCTCGTCGGGCAGGTGGATGTCGTCCACCCTGATGTTGATCTCGGTGACCTCCAGGCCGGTCATGCGCTCCACCGCCGTGGTGACGTTGCGCCGCACGGCCGCGGCCAGGTCCTGGATGGCGGCGCCGTACTCGACGACCAGGTCGATGTCCACGGCGGCCTGGCGCTCGCCCACCTCGACCGCGACGCCCCGCGTCATCGATCCGCTGTCGCTCCCGCGGGTCACGGCGTCCCTGACGGCGCCGACGGCACGCGCGGTCCCGCCGCCCATGGCGTGGACGCCGCCGATCTCGCGCGCGGCCATCCCGGCGATCTTGGCGACCACGCCGTCCGCGATCTGTGTGTGCCCGCCGTCCCCGTGCGAGGAGTCGCCCCGGTCCGTCCGGCCCGACTCACGGGCTCCCGGCACCTTGGCCTCGGTCTTCATGTCCGTCACTGGTCCCCCTACGCAGTGTGCGGTCCGCGGTCGCGGCCCCGGCTCCCGGAGAGGTCCCCCACCCCCGCCGGTGCGCTTTTCCGCCCATGTCCGTGCCCCTCACCCGGAAGGCCCACCTCCAGGTGTCGGACCGAAACCCTCCACATGGAGCCGCCCGAACGATGGGAAGGTTTCTCACTGATCACACCATATACCACGGCGTGTATCCAACCATGTACATAAAGTGATGTTGCGCTGGTCAGGCTGGGCAGCCGCACTCTCATTCCTGCCCCGAAAAAGGGTCGGGAACCTTCCGGAACAAGAAAACGCGCGAGGGCACCCGAAGGCGCACCCCTCTGTCCGAAACCCACTCTCCGCGAGCGGAACCGCCGTCGCGGTCAGTCGAAGATGACCGTCTTGTCCCCGTTGAGCAGAACGCGGCGCTGCGCGTGCCAGTTGACCGCGCGCGCCAGCGCCACCGACTCCAGGTCCCGGCCGATCGCCGTGAGCTGCTCCGGGCTGTGCGTGTGGTCCACCCGGGACACCTCCTGCTCGATGATCGGGCCCTCGTCGAGGTCGGCCGTGACGTAGTGGGCGGTCGCGCCGATCAGCTTCACACCGCGCGCGTGGGCCTGGTGGTAGGGGCGGGCGCCCTTGAAGCTGGGCAGGAAGGAGTGGTGGATGTTGATGATCCGGCCGGACATCTTGGTGCACAGCTGCTCGGAGAGCACCTGCATGTAGCGGGCCAGGACGACCAGGTCCACGTCGTAGGAGTCGACCAGCTCCAGCAGCCGCGCCTCCTGCTCGTGCTTGGTCGCGGCGCTGACCGGCAGGTGGTGGAAGTCCACACCGTAGGAGTCGGCGAGGAACTCCAGGTCCGGATGGTTGGAGATCACGGCGGCGATGTCCACGTCCAGCAGGCCGCTGCGCTGGCGGTAGAGCAGGTCGTTGAGGCAGTGGCCGAACTTGGACACCATCACGATCATGCGCGGGCGCACGTCGCGGGGCTTGAGGGTCCACTCCACGAACGAGTCGCCGCCGACAGCGCCCGCCAGCGCCGCGAAGGCACCGCGCAGGACGTCCTCCCCCACCACGCCGTCGGCTCCCCGCTCGGCCACGAACTGCATCCGCAGGAAGAAGCGTCCCGTGTAGTGGTCGCCGTACTGCTGGCTCTCGGTGATGTTGCAACCGTGGTCGGACAGCAGGTTGGCCACAGCGGCGACGATGCCCCGGCTGTCGGGGCACGAAAGGGTCAGAACGTACTCACGCTCACTCATGGAAAGAACCACTCCCGGGGTCGGACGGCTGATCAGCCGTGACGTCCCAGGATATCGGTCCCCGCGGAGCCGGGGGGCGGCCACCCCGCGCCGTCCGGCGAAGGCCGGGGAGGGTGTTCCTCCCCCCGGAGGAATATGAAAAGCATTCATGTTCTGGCATTCTCAGGGCATGACAAGCCTGCGCGAGACGTACGAGGCCGCCACCCGAGGGCTCGACGCCCCCTTCGCCATGGTCGACCTGGCCGCCTTCCGCGCCAACGCGACCGCACTGACCCGCCGCGCCCACGGCAAGCCCGTCCGGGTCGCCAGCAAGTCCGTGCGCAGCCGCGAGCTGCTGCGCACCGTCCTCTCCCTGCCCGGCTACGCGGGGGTCATGGCCTTCACCCTGCCCGAGGCGCTGTGGCTGGCCACCGGGGACCGCCCGGTGAGCGACGACGTCCTCGTGGCCTACCCCACCGTCGACCGGCGGGCCCTGGACCGGCTCGTCCGCGACCCCGCCGCCGCACGCTCCATCACCCTGATGGTGGACGACACCGCCCACCTGGACC
>NZ_LWLB01000030.1 GCF_001905145.1 Nocardiopsis sp. TSRI0078 | reverse complement strand
GGGTGAGGAGGACCACCCCGAGTCGGCCCGTGAGCACTTCAGGGCGGGCGCGCACGTGCTGGCCGAGTCCATCAACGAGCGGCTGCGCAGCAGTCCCGAGGCGATGAACTCGATCATGACGTCCATCCGCGAGTCCACGGACACGCTGGGGCTGACCAGTTCGGGCCGGCACGCCGAGAAGAGCCGGATGCCGGTGGTCGCCGTCGTCGCGGTCGCCCTCGGCGTGCTCGTGCTGCTGGCCGTGATGCTGTGGGCGCTGCTGGGCCGCTAGGCGAAAGCCGGGCCGCGGGGGGAGAGCACGAAGGCCCGCGGCCGGGGTGTGGATCCCCGGGCAGCGGGCCCGCTCGGTAGGGCCGGCGGGATTCGAACCCGCACTGTACAGCACCTAAAGCTGCCGTCTCCTGCCGGTTGGACTACGGCCCCGTGAGGACAACTGTACCGGTGCCCGGACCGAATCCGGCCTCCAGGGCGTGTTCGCCGAACGCGCCCCGAGGCCCCTGGGCCCGGTCCGGCCGGACCGGGCACCGGTACGGGGATCAGAGGCCCAGTTCCCTCTTGATGCGGTCGACGTGGCCGGTGGCCTTCACGTTGTAGAAGGCCTTCTCCACCCTGCCGTCGGTGCCCACGACGACAGTGGAGCGGATGACGCCCTGGACGACGCGGCCGTAGTTCTTCTTCTCCCCGTACGCGCCGTAGGCACGCAGGGTGTCCTTGTCCGGGTCGCCGAGCAGGGTGAAGGTCAGGCCCTCCTTCTCCCGGAACTGGGCGAGCTTGTCGCTGCCGTCCGGGGAGACGCCCAGCACGGTGAACCCGGCGGAGTCGAACTCGCGCAGGTTGTCGCGGAAGTCGCAGGCCTCCGTGGTGCACCCGGGGGTCATGGCCGCGGGGTAGAAGTACAGGACGACGCGGTTGCCGGTGGAGGCCAGCACCTCGCTCAGGGTGACGGGCTTGCCGTCGGCGTCGTCGAGGGTGAAGTCGGGCGCCTGGTCACCGGGCTCCAGACGGATCGGGTCGCTCACGCGGTGTTCTCCTCTGCTCTCGGGCGGGGCGGTCCGGCCCCGCCGGCTCTCGTCACTCACCCTAGCGACCTGGCGGTGTCCGACGCCTGGTGGATTGACGCTTCGTGGGTTGTGCCAGGCTGGGGGTACGGTCTTCGGTTGCGATTCCGGTTCGGTTCGTCCGCATCGGGAGTGACCAGCGGTGCGATCACCTATTGTTGACGCACTTGGCCTTTCGGCCGGTTCTCCGGCGGCGCCCGCCGCGCGCACCGGGACTCCGCGCCGCTGGCGGTGCCCGGAGCCCGCCGGACCGGAACACATCCGCTTCGCTGTGGGGAGTATTGGCGACGATGCCCGCATTCACACTCGACGAGGTCAGGGCCCGGACCCTCAAGGAGCGCGACTCCTGGTGGACGGTCTACCTCGTGGACCCGGTCGCGGTCCGGCTCGTCCGCCTCCTGGCCAACCGGACCTCGGCCACACCCAACCAGCTGACGGTGGTCGCGCTGTTCCTGGGGCTCGGAGCGGCCGTCTGCTTCTCCCTGGGCTACCGCCAGTTCCTCGCCCTGGGCGCGCTGCTGTACTTCCTGTGCTTCCTCGTGGACTGCGTGGACGGCAAACTGGCCCGGCTCACCGGCTCCGAGACGCTGTTCGGGGCGTGGATGGACTACGTCTCCGACCGGTTCCGCGTGCTGGTGTGCGTGGTCGCCCTCATGGGCGGACAGTACGTGGTGGCCGCGGACGCCTCCGACGACGGCCGCGGGCCGGTGTGGTTCGTGTGGCTGGCCCTGGCCGTGGTGTTCCTGGACATGCTGCGCTACCTCAACGCGCTCCAGGTCTACAAGGTACGCCGTGAGATGCGCTCGCACCTGGCCGCCGCGCTGGAGCGTGCACGCGCGACCCTGTCGATGCTGGAGCCGGAGGAGGACGACACCGGCTCCGCCACCGGCGCGGGCGGGCGCACGATGAGCGACGGCGGCGAGCAGGCGGTACTGCGGCACGGCATCGGCGTGCTGGAGCAGATCCTGCACAGCCAGAACGAGCGCGAGGCGCGCAACCAGCGCACGGCGGGCAAGCAGCCCGACCTCACCCTGCCCAAGGTGGACCTGCACCAGGAGTTCCGGCACCGCTTCCCCTGGTACCAGCGGTTCTGGGCCTCGCTCAACGTCCGGCGCGTGCGCACCCACCTGGTCGGCGGCATCGAGTTCCAGATGACGGTGTTCATCATCTCCCCGCTGGCGGTCGCGGTCTTCGCGGAGCCGTCCCTGATTGGGTGGATCACCGCTGTGGCGGGCGTTTTGCTCCTCGCCTTCGAGATCGCCATCATCTATAAACTGTGGTTGTCCACGCGGGACTTCTTCCGCGTGGTCGACGGAATCGACAGCGCGCTGAGGTTCTCCGGCCCGTCCGACGGCGCGGAGGAGGAGGGTCGGGACACCGACTCGGGCACGGGATCCCAGACGAGCCTGCGCTAGTGGAGAGAGGCACCCTATGACGGGACGCGACACCGAACCGCGCCAGACCCCTGCGGATATCGAGGCGGAGATCAACCGCGAACAGCGGCGGCTCGCCGAGACCCTGGACCAGTTGAGCGTGCAGGCCCGGCCCGCCAACATCGCCCGGAGGCAGATGGACAGGGCCCGCGAGCGCGGTGCCCGGATCGTCGACGAGGCGCGTGCCCTGGTCGTCGGCGGCGGAGCAGTGCGGGTGGAGAGCCGGCCCGTGGAGCCCGCGGAGGGCAGCATCGTCGTCAAGGGTGACAACGAGGTCATCACCACCTACCAGTCGCGAGGACAGCTCCCCCCGGAGGCCGTGATCCTCGCGGTCGGCGTCGGCGCGGTCCTCGCCGCGGGCGTGGTGGCCTGGGCGGTGCGCCGCAGGAGGTAGTGCCCACAGCAGACGGGGGAAGGGGGAGGGGCCCGCGCGAGGCGCGCGGGCCCCTCCCCCGTGCGCGCTGTCCCCGGGGCTCGGCCTAGAGGAAGGCCTGCCCCTCGCCCCGGTAGGTGGGGACGGCACCCGCGTACTCGCCGGTGTCGGAGTCGACCAGGTGCAGGGTGTCGAAGCGCTCGCACAGCTCTCCCGCCTTGGCGTGGCGCATCCACACCCGGTCGCCGACCGACAGACCGTCGGCCGCGGCTCCGAGCAGGGGCGTCTGCACCTCGCCCGCGCCTTCGTTGGGGCTGTAGGAGAGCCCGGCGGGCAGGTGGGGGAGCGGGGCGCGGTGGGCGTTCACCGGTCCGGAGGCCGGATAGCCGCCGCCGAGGGCGGTGGCCACGCCGGGGGCGGGGCGCCGGACCACCGGGAGCGCGAACAGGGCGGCGGGGCGGCCGCCGAAGGACCGGTAGTGGTCGAACAGGTGCGGGTGGTAGAGCCCCGACCCCGCCGCGAGCTCGGTCACCGCCCTCTCCCGGCCGGTGGTGTGCAGGCTGCCGGTACCGCCGCCGTTGACGAAGCGCAGGTCGGCGACGGCGCGGACGGCGCGCACGATCGCGGCCCTGCGCCGGGCCAGCTCCAGGGCGGACCGGCGCTGGACGGCGCGCAGGAGGCGGCCGTAGAGGGGCCGGCCGGGCGGGGCGTCTCCCACTCCGGCGATCTGGCCCTCGTAGGCCATGATCCCGTCCAGCTCCAGTTCGGGGCGGGCCGCGACGGCGCGGGCGAGCGCG
>NZ_LWLB01000029.1 GCF_001905145.1 Nocardiopsis sp. TSRI0078 | reverse complement strand
GCCCGCGGCGGGGGCGGCCGCGACCCCGGCGGCCGTACCGTCATCGAGCACGGCGTGGTCGAGAAGGTCGCCGCGCAGGCGGTCCGGGAGGTGCCCGGGGCTCGTCTGGTCCGGTCGCGCGCCACGCGCGCCCGGATCAGCGGTGACATCGTCCTGCTGCGGCTGAGGGTGGGCATCCACTACCCGCGCTCCGCCCGCGAGGTCGCCGCGCGGGTGCGCGGGCACGTCAGGCAGAGGGTCGAGCGGATCACCGGCAAGCGGGTCCGCCACATCGACATCGAGATCGCGGAGTTGGTGCGCTGACATGACCACTGTGGAAGAGGTGCTCGGACGCCCCGACCAGGGCGTCGACCGCCGGGCCAGGCGGGTGGCCGTCCACACGTTCCGTCCGCGGCGGTCCTGGCCCGCGGTGATCACGAGCCTCGTGATCCTCGTCGTGGCCGTCGTGGCCGCCGCCGAGGTGATCTCGGCGCTGGCGGGCAGCCCGCTGCGGCTGGTCCCGGTGGACGCCGCCACCGGGTACGCCTCGACCGCGACCTGGTCGACGCCGTCGGTGCAGATCGCCTCGGCCGTCCTGGCGCTGATCGGACTGGCCCTGATCGTGGTCGCGCTGGCGCCCGGCCGGAGCCGCTGGACGGCGCTGCGCACCGACGACCCCGCCCTGGTGGTGGGGCTGACCCGGCCCGCCCTGCGCCGCGCGGTGAGCGCCGCCGCCCGGGACGTCAGCGGGGTCGACGAAGCGCACGTGACGGTGCGCGGCAACAGGATCCGGGTGCATGTGCGCACCGGGATGCGCGAGTCGGCGGAACTGCCCGCCGAGGTGACCGCGGCCGTGGAGCGGCGGCTGGAGGAGCTGGCGCCGCTGCGCAGCATGCGGATCACCACCCACGTGCGATACGCGGAAGGGTGACCATGACTGGTGACAGGTCGCGCAGGTCGGCACGTGGGAACCGGTGGGGGCTGGTGGTGGTCGGCGCGGTGCTGCTCGCCGCCGGACTGGCGTCACTGGCCGCCGGACTCGGCCTGTTCGGCCGGGGCCCCGCCGACAGCGCGCTGCTCAACCCCTCGGTCCGGGAGGTGCTCGGCCAGCAGTGGGTGCCCTACGTGGCGGTCGCGGCGGCCCTCGTCGCGGCCTTCCTGGCCCTGCGCTGGCTGATGGCACAGGGGCGCAACGACACGGTGGGGCGCCTGGTCCTGGAGCGCGGCGCCGACGGCCGGGTGGAGATGTCCGAGAGCGTGGCGCGCGGTGCCCTGGAGGAGGAGGTCGCCGACTACCCGGGGGTGCGCCGCGTCCGCGCGCGGCTGACCGAGTCCACCGACGCCCCCCACCTGCGGCTGGCGCTGACCCTGGACGAGGACGCGGACGTGGCCGGGGTGTGGCGGCGGGTGCGCTCGGAGGCGCTGGCGAACCTGCGGCGGGCGCTCGACCTGGAACAGGTGCCCGCGGTCGTGCGGATGTCGATGACGGCACCGGCCAAGAACCCCCGCCGCATGCTGGCCTGACGGGGTCAGCGCGCCTCGCCGCGCTCGTGGCGCACCCGGCCGTCGCGCAGGACGGTGCGCACACTCGTCTCCGGGGACGCGAGCACCGCGATGTCGGCGAGCGGGTCACCGTCGACCACCACGAGGTCCGCGCGCGCACCGTCGCGCAGGGTGCCGACGGTCCCCTCCAGCCCCAGGAGCCGGGCGGCGTTGACGGTGGCGGCGCGCAGGACGTCCACGGCGGGCTGGACCCGGCCGCGGATGGCGAACTCCTCGCTCTGGCGGTCCTGCATCCCGCCGAGCAGGTCGCTGCCGAAGACCAGGTTCACCCCGGCGCCGTGGGCCAGCCGCAGGGCGTCCAGCCCGCTGCTGAGCACGGCGTCGACCTTGTCCTGGCTGGCCGGTGGAAGGCCGTTGCGGGCCCCCTGCCGGGACAGCTCCTGGTAGGTGACGAGGGTGGGCACCAGGTAGGCGTCGTGCTCCAGGAACAGCTCGACGCTGCTCTCGTCGATGAGGTTGCCGTGCTCGATGCAGCGCACGCCGAGCCGGAGCCCCCGGTTGACGGCGCGGGCCGTGTAGGCGTGGCCGGTGACGTAGCGGTTGGCCGCCTCGGCCTCCTCCACCACGGCCCGGATCTCGTCCTCGGAGGACTGGGTGGAGTCGATGCGGTCGGTGGGGGAGGCCACCCCGCCCGAGAGCATGATCTTGAGGTGGTGGGCGCCGGTGCGCAGCTGCTCGCGGGCCGCGCGGCGAAACTCCACGGGCCCGTCGCAGACGATGCCCGCCCCGGGGCAGCAGGCGTGGGTGTCGTTGCCCTGGCGGCCCGGAGCCCGGAAGTCGCCGTGGCCGCCGGTCTGTGACAGGGCCTTGCCGCCGAACATGAGCCGGGGTCCGTCGACGAGCCCCTCGTCGACCGCCCTGGCCAGCCCCCAGTCCCCTCCGGCGACGTCGCGGACAGTGGTGAAACCGCGCCTGAGCATGGAGTTGAGGGAACGGGCCGCGTAACTGGCGACGTAGGAGGGGGAGTGGTCCATCGCGGCGCCGAGGTCGGCGCTGAAGGCGGTCGGGTGCACGTGGGCGTCGATGAGGCCCGGCATGAGGGTGGCCCCCTCCAGGTCGACGACCTCGACCCCGTCACCGGTCTCGGGAGCCGGGCCCCGTCCGCTGCCCGCGATGAGGCCGTCCTCCACCAGGAGCCAGGAGTCCGGTGTCCGGGTGCCTGCCTCGGGATCGAGCAGCCCGGCTCCGGTGAAGAGGACCGAGGGGTGGGACTGACGGGTCATGAGTACCTCCGGTGGAACGGGTCAGCGTGTGAGCCACGCCCTTTATGCAATATATGTTGCATCAACTCCGAATGCGGTCCCGGGGGTGGTATCGCTTGGGGAGGCGCGTGTCGGGGCGCCGGGACGGAGGGGTTGATGGCGGACTGGATCGAGGCCGCGCTCGGCGGCGGGCGCCTCGGCCGCGCGGCCGAGCGCGTGGTCGGGGTGCTGCGGGACGAGCCGAGGTTCGCCTCCTACGCGAGCACCGCCGAGCTCGCCGAGCGGGCGGACGTCAACGTCGCCACGGTGGTACGGGCCGCGCAGGCCCTCGGGTACACCGGCTGGCCCGCGCTCCGCGTCGAACTGCGCTCGCGCTACCTGGCCTCGCTGAGCGCGGGCGAGGTCCTGGCCGAGCACGCCGGGGCCGACGCCGACCCGGTGCGCGAGGCCTTTCGCGCGGACAGGGAAGGGCTGCGGGCCCTGGAGCTGACCCTCGACCCCGGCAGGGTGAGCGCCCTGGCGGAGGCGATCCACGGGGCGCGCAGGACACGGGTGGTGGGATCGGGGACCTTCGCGGCGCCGGGGCTGCAGCTCGCGCACGCCGCGGGGATCATGGGCTACGACGTGGAGCGGTTCGACCTCGGAGGAACGGCCCTGGTCAACGCGTTGGCGCGGATGGGGCCGCGGGACCTGCTGCTGGCGTGCGACCTGTGGCGGCTGCCCGTCGCGCTGCGGGCGGCGGCGGAGGTGGCCCGCGGAAGGGGCGTGCCGGTGGCGGTCATCACCGACAGGAGGGACTCCCCGCTGGTGGAGGGGGCCGAGCACGTGCTCCTGGTGCCCAGTGAGGGTGTGGGCATGTTCCCCTCCCTCACCCCGACGACGGCGGTCGTCCACGCGGTGCTGGCCGAACTGGCCCGGATCGGCGGGGACGCGGTGCTGGAGGCGGTGCGCGACACCGAGCGCCTGTGGGAGCAGACGGAGCTCTTCTGAGCGGCGTCCGGACGCGTGGCCTGCGGTGACGGGTGGCGCCGACGTTCTGTGATCAGGATCACGCAAGGTGCAATAAGTGTTGCATTCCACGGGTGTCGGCTGCTTTCATGGCCCGATCGGACCACCGCCGGTGGTCGACCCCTCCCGTCCACATCCCCTGATCCGAATCTCGCAAGGTGGCCCATGCAGACGACCCATCTGGTGATCCTCGCCGTGTACATCCTGGCGATGATCGGGATCGCCCTCTACTTCATGCGCTCCGGAAGGCTCCGCGGCGGCGACGACTTCCTCTTCGCGGGGCGCAGCCTTCCCCGACCGGTCATGATCGCCACCATGCTCGTCACCTGGGTGGGCTCGGGCACCATCATCGGCGGCGCCAACTTCGCCTACACCTACGGCCCGACGGCCGGCCTCGTCTTCTTCGCGGGGACGCCGCTGGGCATCCTGGTCCTGCTCCTGGCGGCCCGCCGCATCAGGAGAGCGTCGCGGCACACCATCCCCGAGCTGCTGGAGGTGCGCTTCGGAATCGGTGTGCGCACCGTCGCCGCCGTGGTCACCGCCATCGCCTACCTGGGGCTGACGGCGTCCCAGTTCGTCGGCGGCGGCTACGTCGTCAGCCTGGTCACCCCGCTGACCGCCACCCAGGGGACCGTGCTCGTCGCCGTGGTCGTGACACTGCTGACGGTCAGCGGCGGCCTGTTCTCGGTCGCCTACACCGACTTCT
>NZ_LWLB01000028.1 GCF_001905145.1 Nocardiopsis sp. TSRI0078 | reverse complement strand
CGCGGTGCTCATCAACGAGCACGAGGGCCTGTTCTCCGACCGCGGCCGCTTCTCGATGGACTGGTTCTACCCCGTCCTGGGCGGCGCCGTGAGCGGCGCCGCCGCCAAGGACCGGATCGAGGAGCGCTGGGACCGGTTCGTGGTCCGGGGGTTGGGCGTGCGCTGTGTGAGCGACCAGCCGTGGGTGACCGCGGCGGAGTCCGCGGAACTGGTGCTGACCCTGGCCGCCATGGGAGACGCGGAGACGGGCGTGCGCGTCCTCCGGGACGTGCAGCACCTGCGCGACGCCGACGACGGCGTGTACTGGACGGGTTACCAGTTCGCCGAACAGGTGCGCTGGCCGGTGGAGCGCAGCACGTGGACCTCGGCCGCCGTGATCCTGGCGGTGGACGCGCTCACCGGGACCACCCCGGGCTCGCAGGTGTTCCTGCACACCTGGGACGACCTCGCCCTCGGCTAGTGGACTGGCCGTAACCGTTGCGGGTGTGGAACGGGAGGCTCCGCGCTCGTTGATCTTGTACCTAGAGCGGGTCTGGGCGCCCAGACCCGCTCTAGGTACAAGATCAACGCAGGTCAGGACCGGCCCGGTGAACCTTCGCGGTCACCGCACTCTCCGTCCGGCGCGGTCTCGTACTCCCGGCGAGGTCGGTCCCGCGAGACGCGCTGTGGGCACACAGGTCCTCGTGAGGAAGGTTCGGCCGGACCGGCACCGAACGGGGAGGGCCCGGCGGACGTGCGTCCGCCGGGCCCTCCCCGTTCACCTGCCACCGGGCCGGTGGTCACCAGGTGTCCTCGCTTCGCGCCGGTGGCGAGCTGGTTCCGCCGTCGCCACCGCCACCACCGGTGCCGTCGCCGCCGCCGTCACCACCGCCGTCGCCGCCATCACCGGTTCCCGGTCCGGGGATGCTCGGGAATCCAGGCGTCTCCGGTTCGGGTGCCTCCGGGGCGGTGGGCGTCTCCGGTTCCTGCGGCTCGACCGGTGTCTCGGGCTCCTGCGGCTCCGCGGGCTGGTCACCCTGCGGCGGCTGCTCGGGCTCCTGGGTGGCCGGGTCCGGCGCCCAGTACTGGGGGGAGCCGACGTTGGCGCGGGGCGGGAACTCCTTGCGCTCGTACCCCTCCATCGCCTGGGTCATGTACCTGTTCCAGATCGTGGAGGGCAGCCCGGTACTCGACACCTCGCCGTGGCCGGGGATGGTGAAGGGCTTGTTGTCGTCGCTGTAGACGCCCACCGACGTGGCCAGCTGCGGGGTGTAGCCGACGAACCAGGCCGCCACGCCGTCGTTGGCGGTACCGGTCTTGCCGGCCACCGGGTGCGTCCAGATGTTGGCGTTGCTCCCCGTCCCGGAGTTGGCCGCCACCGTGAGCGCGTAGGTGATGTCGGCGGCGATGTCCTCGCTGACCGCCCGGTGGCTCTCCACCTCCGGGCGCTCGTTCTCACCCTCGGTGTTGACGATCTCCTTGACCACGTGCGTCTCGACGTGCACACCGCCGTTGGCGAAGGTGGCGTAGCCGCTGGCCTGGTCCACCGGTCTGACGCTCGTCGCGCCCAGCGGCATGACCGGAACCAGCTGGTTGTCGGGGATGCTGCCCTCGGGCAGGCCCAGGTCGTAGGCGGTCTGGCGGACCTCCTCGTGCCCGACCTCCATACCCAGCCGGATGTAGCCGAGGTTGTTGGAGACCCGGGTGGCCTCGATCAGGTTCATCGGGCCGCCGGCGGCGCCACCCGCGTTCCCGATGGACGTCCCGTTGATGGTCTGGGGACCGCTGCCGTCCACCACGCTGTTCAGGCTGTACCCCTGCTTCAGGGCGGTGGCCAGCACGTAGGGCTTGAACGCCGAGCCCGCCTGCCCGTTCCCCAGGAAGGAGGTGTCGAACTGGTTCTCCTGGTAGTCGTGGCCGCCGTAGAAGGCCACGACCTCGCCCGTGGCCGGATCGACGGTGCTCGCCCCGATGCTGACCCCCTCGGGCACCACCTCCGGGTCGATCGCCCCCTCGACCGCCTCGTACATCTGGTCCATGAGGGCCTGGTCGAACGTGGTGACGATCTTGAAGCCCTGGCGGTTGACCTGGTCCTCGGTGTAGCCGAGGTCGGCCAGCTCCCGCATCGCGGCCTCGTACATGTACCCCTCGTAGCCGCTGAGGCCGCTGCTGTCGGGCCGCTCCGGCTCGGGCGTGGGGAACTCCATCTTGTCGGCCTCGGCCTGGCTGATGGCGCCGGTGGTGACCATGCCGTCGACCACGTACTTCCAGCGCTGCTCCATCTCCGGCGTGGTCTCCGCGTCCGCGAAGCCGAACTTGGTCGGCTGCTGGATCGCGGCGGCCAGGAAGGCCGCCTCCTCGGCGGTGAGCTCGGTGACGTCCTTGTGGTAGTACGCCTGCGAGGCGGCCTGGACGCCGTAGGCGTTACGGCCGAAGTAGATGGTGTTGAGGTACTGCTCCATCACCCATTCTTTGCTCTCGGTCTGGTCGACCTTGATGGCGATGATGATCTCCCGGACCTTGCGGGTGATCGACACGTCCTTGGAGACGCCCTTGTAGTAGTTGCGCACCATCTGCTGGGTGACGGTGGAGCCGCCCTGGACCTGCTGGCCGGTGACGGTGGACCAGACCGCGCGGGCGGTGCCGCTCACGGACACGCCGGGCTCACTCCAGAAGCCGCGGTCCTCCGCCGAGATGACCGCCTCGACGATGTGGGCGCCGCCCTCGGTCATCTCGTCGTAGGAGAGGATCTCGCGGTCGGTGCCCCGGTAGGCGAACTCGGTCTCACCGTCGGCGTAGTAGAAGGTCGAGCCCTGTTCGAGCGCGTCGGCCTTGGCCGCGTCCGGGACCTCGACGGTGCTGTAGAAGAAGGCGAACGTGGCCGCGCCGATGATGACGAACACACCGGCGACGATCAGAAAGACTCGGAGCATCCTCCACCACAGGGGCTTTCTCCCCTTCTTTCCCTTCCCCCCCTTGGGGTCGCCCGGGCCCTTCGGCCCGCCCGGACCGGTACCCCCGGGCCCGGCCGGCCCCTTGGGCCCGCCCGGGCCGCTGGGGCCCATGGGTCCGTGCTGGGAGGCGTCCCGGGCCCCGTGGGACTCCCCGGGCGCACCAGGGCCGCCAGGACCGCTGAAAGCGGGTCCGGTCTCCCCCGGACCGCCGGAGGCTCCCGAGTACGCGGCCGCGGTGGCCCCTCCCGCGGCGGCACCGGCCGCACCGGCTGCGCCCGGGCCGTCGGAGCCGAAGTCCTCGGGCCTTCGGTCCGCCCTGGACGATCCGTCGGCCTGGGCCCGGTGGGCCTCGGTCGGGGCATCGGTTCCGGACTGCTCGGAGGCGTAGTCCGAGAAGCGGCGCGGCTCGGGCCACAGAGAGGCGGTCTCGACCGCCGTGGACTCGTCGGGCGCCTCGTTCTCGGTCCTGTCCGGAGCGTCGGCGTCCGGTGCCGCGGAACGGTCGGACCCGGTGCCGGTCCCCTCATTGGCACCGGCGGCGTCCCCGTCGGTGTCGGCGCGTGTGTCGGCGTCCGCGGGCCCTGCCGCGTCGGCTTCGGCCCGGTCGGCGTCGAGTGGGATGGGCTCGGTCGGGGCGGGCGCCGGCGACGGGGGCTCCTCGGTTCCGGTCCCACGGTCGTCGGGGGATCCGGCCGTCCCGTCCGCCGACGTCTCCTCGGCACCGCTGGAGTACCCGTCCTCACGGGTGTCCTCCGGGTAGGCCTCGCCCGCATCCCCCTCCGTCACGGCAGGGGCAGGCGCGGAGGAGTCGTCGGCCGAGGGGACGCCGGCGCCCTCCTCCGCGGAGGTGTCGGACTCGGAGGGCGGGGTGTCAGCGTGCACGCCGTCGGAACCGCCAGAGCCGCCGGAGCCGTCGGATGAGGACTCCTGGTCCCCGGCGCCCGCATCGACGGGAGAGAACCCCTGTTCCGCGAGGGTCCGGGCCACCCTTTCGCGGAAGAAGGTTCCGCTGGTCTTGAAACTGACCGGGCCGATGAACTCGGGCTCCGGCGGATCTGCTGCTTCCTGCTCTCCTCCAGAAGTGTCATGAGTGGAATGATCTCCGTCGGTGGTGGGTACACCACCCTCGGGAGTGGACCTGTCGGACAGCTCTTCGGCAGAGGTGTTCCTGGTCTCCGGCTCGTCAGCCGCGGGACGCTGTCCGTCCGCCCCGCCCTCGCCGTGTGTGCTCTCGCTCAGCTCCCCGCCCCCATGGCAAATCACGTCCGGCACCTTGCCGTCCTGATGTTTGACGCGCGAGTGCCCCTGATCGTTCATTTCGAGTCAGGACCGAAGCGGTATCTCGGGGAATAACGCCACCATCGCTCCGCCCTCCACGCCACGATACCCGCACGTAACCATGTCAAGGGCAAACCCATAACCGCGCTGTCACTTCTTACCCAGGACTTACCCTCGTCCGGCGTGTATTGGGCTGCCTGTAAGCCCGGTCACTTTCCGAAAGCGGGGCCTGGGACGGGGATCAGGAAACGCGTTCGAGGACACGCAGAGAACCGACTGCGCGCACCTCCTCGAAGCTCCCGGAGTCGAGGGCCCTGCGGTAGATGTTGTAGGGCGGACGGCCGCCGTCCTCGGGGTTGGGGAACACGTCGTGGATCACGAGGGCCCCGCCGGGGGACACATGGGGGCTCCAGCCCGCGTAGTCGCTCTGGGCGGCCTCCTCGCTGTGGCCACCGTCGATGAAGACCATGCCGAGCGGGGTCCCCCAGACACCGGCGACGTCGGCGGAGCCGCCGACGACCGCGATGACCTCTCCGTCCAGGCCCGCCTCGGTGATCGTGCGGCGAAAGTGCGGAAGGGTGTCGAACTTGCCGGTGGCCTCGTCGACGAGGGACCTGTCGTGGTACTCCCAGCCCTCCTGGTGCTCCTCGGAGCCCCGGTGGTGGTCCACGGTGATGACCTTGGCGCCGGCCACCCGGGCGGCCGCCCCGAGGAAGACGGTGGACTTGCCGCAGTAGGTACCGATCTCCACGACCGGGCCAATGTGCGCGTAGGCGGTCGCGGCCTCGAAAAGGGCGGTGCCCTCGTCCGTGGGCATGAAGCCCTTTGCTGCCTCGGCCGCGGCCAGGAGTTCGGCGGGAATCGTCTTCGTCATGCGGGAATTGTCCCACCAGCCGGAATACGAACGGCAGGCGCCCCACCCGGCCTTCCCGCACTTTCACACACGCACAAGCGCAGACACAAAAAAAGAGGGGGCCGCCCACAAGCGACCCCCCCTTCACGAAAAACCGTGGCAGCAACCTACTCTCCCACCCCACCACAGGGCAGTACCATCAGC
>NZ_LWLB01000027.1 GCF_001905145.1 Nocardiopsis sp. TSRI0078 | reverse complement strand
GGTGGCGGCGACCTCCTCGATCTCCACACCGCCCTCGGCGGAGCAGATCGACAGGAAGGTGCGGTTGGCACGGTCCAGGAGGAAGGAGAAGTAGTACTCCTCCGCGATGTCGGAGGCCTCCTCCACCAGGACACGGTGCACCGTGTGGCCCTTGATGTCCATACCGAGGATCTGCTCGGCCCTGGCCTGGGCGTCCTCGGGGCCCTCGGCGACCTTCACGCCGCCGGCCTTACCGCGACCACCCGTCTTGACCTGCGCCTTGACGACGACGCGAGGCTTTCCGGAGGCGGCGAACTCCTCAGCGATGGCACGCGCCTCAGCGGCCGTGCTCGCCACCTTTCCCTGGGGTACGGGAACCCCGTACTCTGCGAAGAGTTGCTTCGCCTGGTATTCGAACAGGTCCACGAGGGTCCGTCCTTGTAACTCGCTGGCTCAGGATGTCTACCGGGGTGGCCTCGTCCTGATCGGCTGTGATCCACTGACGCGTGTCACACGACGCAAAGCCCGGCGGGCTGAGCCGTTAGATCGAGATCGCCGCGGCGTTGCCACCCGCGACATGCGCAAAGCTTAGTCGCCTGAAATCCGGCCGCCGGACACCGGGGCCGTGTTGACCGGCCCCGCCACGCCCCCAAAAGCCGCTCACGCGGCATCGAGGGAGCACCCGCGTGGGAAAATATGTGACGAGGGCCACCGTGGATAACACCACAAGGTGCCTTTTCGCCCGGGGCGGGCCTCTTCGGCGGATGCGACCAACGTCACCCGCGGGGCTCCGGGCGGGGAGCCGGTCAGGCGGCGTGCGCCGGACGGACGTTCTCGCGCACCCAGTCGGCGATCTCCGTCGTCGGGGCACCCGGCGTGAAGATCTTGGCCACGCCCATGCGTTCGAGTTCGGCGATGTCGGCGTCGGGGATGATCCCGCCGCCGAACACCCGGATGTCCTCGGCGCCGTTCTCCTTCAGCAGCTCCAGCACCCGGGAGAACATGGTCATGTGGGCGCCCGAGAGCACGGACAGCCCGATGGCGTCGGCGTCCTCCTGCAGGGCCGCGGCCACGATCATCTCGGGGGTCTGGCGCAGACCCGTGTAGATGACCTCCACCCCGGCGTCACGCAGCACCCGGGCCACGATCTTGACACCGCGGTCGTGCCCGTCCAGTCCCGGTTTCGCGACGACGACCCGTGCTGCGCCCTCGGCCATGACAAACCCCTCACGAACGTTTCCCCGGTCGCCCGGCCCTCCTTGTGGGAGGCCCCCGGGTGCGCGGGGAGGAGATGATCAACTCGTGTGAAGCGTAACGCAGGTCACTTCCGGATGGCGGGCGCGGGGACGGGTATCTTCCGAGCATGGGAGACGATGTCACCGAATACGACCAGATCAGCACGGAGAGCCTGCGGGACAGCGCCATCGAGCTGGCGCGTCGGCGGTGGGACCTGCGCTTCTTCTGGCGGCTCCTCGGACTGATCCCGGCCGCCGAGGCGGCCGCGGGCCACCAGGAGGCCAGCGAGGCGAGCGTCGCCCAGCTGTCCGGCTTCGTCTACGAGGCGCTGTCCGCCGAGACCGACCCCGAGGTCCAGGAGGCGCTGCGCCCCTTCTACGTGCACTACCTCCGCGAACACGGCGAGACCGCGGACGACGTGCGCGACGACGGGGAGAACGGACCGGGAGGGCCCGCCGACCCGGAGGACGGGAGGCCCTGAGCCCCTCGGAGTCGATGTCCGAAAACCGCCAGCTTCCGGTCCGCCGCATCGGCGACCATGGATGGCGTGATGGACGACGACCAGCGCTACCGCGCCGTGCACAGCAGGGACGCCCGCTTCGACGGGGTCTTCTACACCGCCGTGCGCACCACCGGTATCTACTGCCGCCCGAGCTGCCCGGCCGTCACTCCGAAGCGGGCCAACACCCGCTTCTTCCCGACCGCCGCGGCGGCCCAGGAGGCGGGGTTTCGCGCCTGCAAGCGGTGCCGCCCCGACCTGACCCCGGGCTCCCCGGAGTGGAACCTGCGGGCCGACGTGGTGGGACGCGCCATGCGGCTCATCCAGGACGGCGCCGTGGACCGGGGCGGCGTCGGCGCCCTGGCCGATGCCGTCGGCTACAGCGAGCGCCAGCTCAACCGGCTGCTGACCGCCGAGGTCGGGGCGGGACCGCTGGCCCTGGCCCGCACCGAGCGCGCCCAGACCGCGCGGGTGCTGGTGGAGACCACGGACATGCCGATGGCGGACGTGGCCTTCGCGTCCGGGTTCGCGAGCGTGCGCCAGTTCAACGAGACGATGCGGGCGGTGTTCGACCGCTCCCCCACCGAGATGCGCGCCATGAGGCGCACACCGGCCGGCGAGCCGGGAGCGATCACGCTGCGGCTGCCCCACAGGGAGCCGATCGACCTGGCGCGGATGCTGCGGTTCCTCGGGGAGCGCGCGGTGCCGGGCGTGGAGGAGTACCGCGACGGGGTCTACCGCAGGACGCTTTCGCTGCCGCACGGCCCCGGGATCGTGGAGCTGTCGGAGGGGCCCGGGACCGGGCACGTGCTGTGCCGTCTGCGCCTGTCGGAGACACGTGACCTGGCCGGTGCGGTGCGCCGCTGCCGCAGATTACTCGACCTGGACGCCGACCCCCGCGCGGTCACCGAGGCCCTGGGCGGGGACCCCCTGCTGGGGCCGCTGGTGGCCGCCCACCCGGGGATGCGCTCCCCGGGACACGTGGATCCCGCCGAGCTGGCGGTCCGGGCGGTGCTGGGCCAGCAGGTGTCGGTACGCGCCGCCCGGACGCTGGCGGGACGGCTGGTGGAGCGGTTCGGCGAGCCGCTGAAGCCCGGTCTGGACGACGGTCTGACGCACGTGTTCCCCTCACCGGACGTGCTGGCCGACGCCGACCCGGCCGGTTTCTCCATTCCGGTCGCGCGTGGAAGGGCCCTGGTGGGGCTGACCGGGGCGATCGCCTCGGGCCGGATCGACCTGGGACCGGGATGCGACCGGGACGAGGCCGAACGCGGCCTGCTGGAGCTGCGCGGCATCGGCCCGTGGACCGCGGGCTACGTGCGGATGCGCGGCCTGGGTGATCCGGACGTGTTCCTCCACGGAGACCTCGGCGTCCGGCAGGCGCTGAAGAGCAGGGGCAGGATGGACACCCTGGCATGGAGCCCGTGGCGGTCCTACGTCACCCACCTGCTGTGGGCGTCGCTGGTGAACACGAGAGAGGAACTGGCATGAGCACGGAGCAGGGAATGCTGCCGCTGGACGTGGAGCCGCGAGCTCCCCGGAGGAGGACGACGGTGGAGTTTCGCACGCCCCTTCCCGGACCGACCCGGTACACGACGATGGACTCACCGGTGGGCGAACTGGTCCTGTTCGGCGACGGCGAGGCCCTGTCCGGGGTACTCACCCGGAGCAGGGACGGCAGGTCCAGGGGACTCCCGGAGGACTGGGTGTCGGACCCGGCACCGTTCGGCGAGGCCGTACGGCAGCTGGAGGCGTACTTCGCGGGTGAGCTGAGGGAGTTCGACCTGCCGCTGGCCCCGGCGGGAACCGAGTGGCAGCTGCGGGTGTGGGCGGCCCTGACCACGATTCCGCACGGAGAGACGGCGAGCTACGGGGAGCTGGCCGCGGAGCTGGGAAGGCCGACGGCCTCCCGCGCGGTGGGGATGGCCAACGGACGCAACCCGATCAGCATCATCGTGCCGTGCCATCGGGTGATCGGTGCGAACGGCTCGCTGACCGGCTACGCGGGCGGGCTGGACCGCAAGCAGTTCCTCCTCGGCCTGGAGAGGAGGGTCTCGGTCGCCCGCTGACCCCGGCGTGACCGCGCCCGGCCCCGTTCCCCGGAGTCCGATCCGCCGGGGAGCGGGGCCCGCCGTGTCACTCGGCACGGAACGGGACCCTCGGGCGGGGACGGCGGACGGGACCGGTCCGGAAAGGGGCATGGAACGGGGCGGGAGCGCCCAGAGCGCGGGACGGCGAAACCGCCCCACGAAGGAACCGCCCCGGGGTGCCGCACGAAGCCCGGGCCTGTCGAGTGGAACCGAGTCCACCCCTTGTCCAGGAGTCACAGGATGGTTACCCTTCGATGGCCACACGATCACACCTTTTCGTGTCGACCCTGTTCCTTCACCCCTGAGGAGCCGCTTGATCTCCCCCGCTGTCCCCGCTGCCCCCATCCGCCTCCGACCGGCAACCCGTACCGGATACGCGGGCGCCCTGGCCGCCACAGCGGCCGCCGTCCTGCTCGCCTCCGTCTCCGTGGCCCATGCCCAGCCCGTGGCCGACACCGCACTGGCCGAAGCCGACAACGTCGAGATCACCGTCGACACCGCCGCCGCCAAGGACCTTCCCGGCCAGGGTGCGGGAGCGGCGGCCGAGGACGTCCTGGCCGACGCGGTGGTCTCGGATGTCCTGGAGTTCCGCGGTTCCGGGATCTCCACACTCGCCGCCCAGGAGCGCGACGTCCGGGTCGACGTACGCGAGGCCTCCGGCGACTCCGCCTTCGGCGTCGCCATCGTGACCGCCCCGACGGGGTCTGACGAGAGCCCCTACGCCTGGCTGTTCGCCGCCGAGTTCCGCGGTGGCGACTGGACCGTCGGCCTGGAGGGGACCGAGGAGTTCTCCTCGATCCTCGCCGCCTCGACACTGCTGGAGGAGGAGGAGCGGGAGACCGTCGCGGCCTCCACTGATCCCGAGGGGGTCCGGACGGCCGCCTACACCGGGGTCGGCCTGCCCTTCACCATCGGCACGTACCAGATCATGACCAGCGGCCCGCACGGTTTCAGCTCCGGCCATCCCTACAGCTCGGTGGACTTCGCCGGCGGCGACGGTGCCGTACGCGCTGCCCGCGGCGGGTACGCCTACAGCCTGTGCACCGGGTGGACCCGGGTGATCCACGACAACGGCTACTCCACCGACTACTACCACCTGGAGAACTACCAGTGGCTGCCCGGAAACAACGTCGGGGTGGGCCACTACCTGGGTAGCCAGGGCAACAGCGTCTGCGCCGGCGGTTCCTCGACCGGGGCCCACGTCCATTTCGCGCTGCGTGCCTACAGCGACCCCAACGCGGCTGGCTGGTACGTCGCGCTGCACGGCAGGACCCTGGGTGGCTGGACCTTCGTGGAGGGCGCGGCCTACGGCGGTTATGCCTACCGCAACGGTGTCGGCACGGTGTACCCGGGCGGGGCGATGTACAACTACGGGTTCTAGGAACCCGCTGCTTTCACACACGCACAAGCACAGACACCAAAAAAAGGGGGCCGCCCACAAGCGAC
>NZ_LWLB01000026.1 GCF_001905145.1 Nocardiopsis sp. TSRI0078 | reverse complement strand
GGTGTTCGCCGCGGTCGGCGGACCGGCCGTCTACTGGGAGGGCCTGCCGGAGCAGGCGACCACCTTCACCGGCGGCCTGACCGCCCTCCAGCTCCTCGGCTACTTCCTGCCGCTCTTCCTCCTCCTGCTCGCCGACCAGAACATGTACCAGCGCCTGGCCGCGGCCAGGGACGAGAGAGAGGCCCGCTCCGCCACCCTCGGCATGCTGGTGGGCAGCTTCTTCGTCTTCGTCCCCGTCGTGCTGCTCGCCACCGCCGCCGCGGTCCTGATGCCCGGCATCAACGGCGACATGGCGATCCTCAGCCTGGCCTCGGAGGGGTACATGCCCGCGGTGCTGGGAGGCCTGATCCTGGCCGGGGCGGTCGCCTTCGTCATCACGACGGGCTCCTCGTACATGCTCTCGGCGGCCTCCAACATCGCCTACGACCTGTACGCGCGGTTCACGGGCGACCGGGTGGACGAGCGCCGCAAGCTGGTGGTTCAGCGCCTGTCGGTACTGGGCATCGCGGTCCTGGGGTTCGCGCTCGGCCTGTTCTTCCCGACCGTGCTGGAGCTGCAGATGTACTCCTACACGGTCTACGGGGCGGCGATCACCCCGGTCGTCCTGTCGGTCCTGTTCTGGAGGCGCGCGACCACCGCGGGCGCGGTCGCGGCCCTGGTGGCCGGTGCCGCTACCACCATCGGCTGGCAGGCCGCCGGAACGCCGGGCGGGCTCAACGCGGTCGTCGTCGCCCTGCCCGCAGCGCTCGTGGCGCTCGTGGTGGTCAGCCTGGTCACCAGGGCGCCCGACCCCGGCCGGGTGGCCGCGGTCGACGGCGCGGACACCGTCGGCACGAACTCCTGACCGGAGCCGGACCTCCGGGGCACTGGCAAGGAGGACCGACGCCGAGGAGGACGGCGCCCGACGGTCACAGGTCCTGCGGCCCGGCCAGGGACCGAGGAGGGCCGGGGCCATGGGCACGAACACCACGGGGGAGGGGCGCCGAGAGGACGGAGGGTTTCTCCGAGCAGGAGCGCGCCGCCGTGAGGGAACGCGCGACGGCCCGGCGGACGGGTCCCGTCGCACACCCGGCGAAGCACACGGCCCAGCCAGGTGTTCGCGCACCAGGGCGCACAGTGCCTTGTGCCGGGTGAGCGTCCCGCCCGCCTCCTCGGCGTCCCGGGGGTGGACCCGCTGCCGTAGGCGGCCTACCCGGATTCCCGTGCAGCGCCCGCGCCCGCGGGTTGCCCTCCTCCACGGCCAGCCGCGTCCGCGGCGGCGCCACGCCCTCTCCGGAGTCCGCCTCCCGCGCCACTCAGCACTCGATGACGTTGACGGCCAGGCCGCCGCGCGAGGTCTCCTTGTACTTGTCCATCATGTCGCGGCCGGTGTCGCGCATGGTCCGGATGACCTTGTCCAGGGACACGAAGTGGCTGCCGTCGCCGCGCAGCGCGATGCGCGCTGCGCTGATCGCCTTGACCGAGGCCAGCGCGTTGCGCTCGATGCACGGCACCTGCACCAGGCCGCCGATCGGGTCGCAGGTCAGCCCCAGGTTGTGCTCCATGGCGATCTCCGCGGCGTTCTCCACCTGGGCGGGGGTGCCGCCCAGCACCTCGGCCAGGCCGGCGGCGGCCATCGAGGAGGCCGAGCCCACCTCGCCCTGGCAGCCCACCTCGGCGCCCGAGATCGACGCGTTCTGCTTGAACAGGATGCCGACCGCCCCGGCGGTCAGCAGGAAGCGCACCACGCCCTCCTCGCCCGCGCCCGGGCTGAAGTGCATGTAGTAGTGCAGCACCGCGGGTACGATGCCCGCCGCCCCGTTGGTCGGCGCGGTCACCACCCGGCCGCCCGCGGCGTTCTCCTCGTTCACCGCCAGCGCGTACAGGGTGATCCAGTCGCTGCCGCGCATGGGGTCGGAGTCCACACTCGTCGGCGCCAGCAGGCCCGACCCGTCGCAGTTGCCGCCCAGCTGCCGGTACAGGCGGTGCGCCCTGCGGGGCACCTTCAGCCCGCCGGGCAGGCTGCCCTCGGTGGTCACGCCGCGGCGCACGCACTGGCGCATCGCCTCCCAGACGGTGAGCAGCTCGGCGCGGATCTCCTCCGGGGAGCGCCCGAAGGCCTGCTCGTTGGCGAGCATCACCGCGCTGATCGACATCCCCGTCTCGGCGCAGATCCCCAGCAGTTCCTCGGCGCTGCCGAAGGGATGGGGCAGCACGGTGTCGTCCGGCTTGATCCGGTCCGCGCCCGCGGCCCGCTCGTCCACGACGAACCCGCCGCCCACCGAGTAGTACACCTTCGCGGCCAGTTCGGCCCCGTAGGGGTCCACCGCCACGAACCGCATCCCGTTCGGGTGGTCGGGCAGGCTCTCCTTGCGCCGGAAGTCCACGTCCACGGCCGGGTCGAAGGCCACGGGCGGCCCGTCGGGCCCGCCCAGGTACAGGGTGCGCTCCTCGCGCACCCGCTCGACCAGGCCGGGCACCGCGTCCACGTCCACGTGCTCGGGGGTGTGCCCCATCAGCCCCAGGACCACGGCCTTGTCGCTTCCGTGCCCCTTGCCGGTGAGGGCCAGGGAGCCGTACAGCTCGGCCCGCACCCGGGCCACGCCGTCGAGCAGGCCGTCCCCGCGCAGTCCGTCCACGAACGTGCGCGCGGCCTTCATCGGCCCGACGGTGTGCGAGCTGGAGGGGCCGATACCGATCTTGAACAGGTCGAACACGCTGATGGCCATGGCTGTCCTCCTCGTTGAGTACAGGGCCGGGCGACGCCGTGCGGGGCACCGGGCCCCGCACGGCGGGGCTCTACAGGTTCGGGTAGAGCGGGTACTTCGCGGTCAGCGCCTGCACGCGGCCGCGCAGCGCGGCGGCGTCGAACTCCGGCTTGAGCGCCTCGGCGATGATGTCCGCGACCTCGGCGAAGTCCTCGTCGCCGAAACCGCGGGTGGCCAGCGCCGGGGTGCCGATCCGCAGGCCGGAGGTGACCATCGGCGGACGCGGGTCGTTGGGCACCGCGTTGCGGTTGACCGTGATCCCGACCGAGTGCAGGCGGTCCTCGGCCTCCTGGCCGTTGAGCTCGGAGTCCACCAGGTCCACCAGGACCAGGTGCACGTCCGTGCCCCCGGTGAGCACCTTCACGCCGACCTCGGCCGTGTCCGGACGGGTCAGGCGCTCGGCGAGCAGCTTGGCACCGGAGACGGTGCGCCGCTGGCGCTCGGCGAACTCCTCGCCCGCCGCGACCTTGAACGAGACCGCCTTGGCCGCGATCACGTGCTCCAGCGGCCCGCCCTGCATGCCGGGGAACACCGCGGAGTTGATCTTCTTGCCGTACTCCGCCCTGGCCAGGATCATGCCGCCGCGCGGACCGCCCAGGGTCTTGTGCGTGGTGGTGGTGACCACGTCGGCGTGCGGCACCGGGTTGGGGTGCAGCCCCGCCGCGACCAGGCCGGCGAAGTGCGCCATGTCCACCATCAGCAGCGCGCCGACCGAGTCGGCGATCTTGCGGAAGCGGGCGAAGTCCAGCTGGCGCGGGTAGGCCGACCACCCGGCGACGATCATCTTCGGCCGGTGCTCCTCGGCGAGCGCCTCGAGCTCGTCGTAGTCGACGGTGCCGTCCTCGTCGCGCACGTGGTAGGCCACCGCGTTGAGGACCTTGCCGGAGTAGTTGATCTTCATGCCGTGGGTCAGGTGGCCGCCGTGGGCCAGGTCCAGGCCCAGGATGGTGTCACCCGGCTTGAGCAGCGCGAAGTACACGGCCGTGTTGGCCTGCGCGCCCGAGTGCGGCTGCACGTTCGCGTGCTCGGCGCCGAACAGAGCCTTGGCGCGGTCGATCGCGAGCTGCTCGACGACGTCGACGTGCTCGCACCCGCCGTAGTAGCGGCGGCCGGGATAGCCCTCCGCGTACTTGTTGGTCAGGACGGTGCCCTGCGCCTCGATGACCGCCTGGGGAGCGAAGTTCTCCGAGGCGATCATCTCCAGGGTGTCGCGCTGGCGGGCCAGCTCCGCGTCGACCGCGGCCGACACCTCGGGGTCCAGTTCGCCCAGCGTCTTGTTGAGCGTGTTGTCAGTAGCCATCGGGGGCCTACTCCTCGCCTTCGGTCAGCTTGGTGTACTCCTCGGCGGAGAGCAGATCGGAGGGCTCCTCGGAGACACGGGCCCTGAACAGCCACCCGGTTCCGAAGGGATCGGAGTTGACCGACTCGGGCTCGCTTTCGAGGGCCTCGTTGACCTCGACGACCTCGCCGCTCACCGGTGAGTAGATGTCGCTGACGGACTTGGTGGACTCCACCTCGCCGCACGGCTCGCCCGCGGACACCTCGCCGCCGACCTCGGGCACCTCGACGTAGACGATGTCGCCCAGGGACTCGGCGGCGAACGAGGTGATCCCGACGGTGGCGATCCCGTCCTCGATCACGACCCACTCGTGTTTGGCGGTGTAACCCAGCTCCGTGGGAACGCTCACTTCAACTCTCCTTGGAGGTGTTCCATTTTCCTGCCGCGCGCCCGCAGGCTGCCCGGCCCGGCCTACGCCCGGTCGCGCCCCGTGCGTGCGGGTCCCTGTACGGGGATCCCGCCGTGCGGGGCGCACGGGCCTTCGGGGTGCGAAGGCCCCCTGCTCTACGGCTGCCGCTTGTAGAACGGCAGCTCGACCACGTCGACGTCCTCGCCCCGTCCGCGCACGTCCACGGTGAACGCGCCGGTCGAGGTGTCGAGGTCGCCGTCCACGTAGGCCATGGCGATGGGGCGGCCCAGGGTGGGAGAGGGCGCGCCGCTGGTGATGGTTCCGACGACCGCGCCGTCGCGCAGCACGTCCTGGCCCCTGCGCAGCGGGCGGCGGCCGCGCGCGAGGAGGCCGATGAGGCGGCGGGGACGGGAGGTGCGCGAGGCCTCCTCCAGAGCGGCCCGGCCCACGAAGTCGCCCTTGTCGAACTTGACCACCCGGCCCAGGCCGGCGTCGAAGGGGGTGAGGTCGGCGGTGAGCTCCTGGCCGTACAGCGGCATCCCGGCCTCCAGGCGCAGGGTGTCGCGGGCGGAGAGCCCGGCGGGCACGAGGCCGTGCCTGTCCCCCTCGGCCATGAGGGCGTCCCACACCTTCGGGGCCTTCGTGGCGGGCCTGACGAAGATCTCGAAGCCGTCCTCGCCGGTGTAGCCGGTGCGGGCGAGCAGGACGGGCTCACCGGCGACGGTGTGCTCGTATCCGGCGTAGTAGCGGATGTCGTCCAGGTTCGCGTCGGTCAGCGGCGCCAGGACGTCCACGGCGCGCGGGCCCTGGACGGCGATCAGGGCGTGGTCGGCGGACTCGTCGGCGACCTCGGTGTCGAAGCCGGAGGCCCGCTCGGCCAGGGCGGAGGCCACGACCGNGGGCGTCCCACACCTTCGGGGCCTTCGTGGCGGGCCTGACGAAGATCTCGAAGCCGTCCTCGCCGGTGTAGCCGGTGCGGGCGAGCAGGACGGGCTCACCGGCGACGGTGTGCTCGTATCCGGCGTAGTAGCGGATGTCGTCCAGGTTCGCGTCGGTCAGCGGCGCCAGGACGTCCACGGCGCGCGGGCCCTGGACGGCGATCAGGGCGTGGTCGGCGGACTCGTCGGCGACCTCGGTGTCGAAGCCGGAGGCCCGCTCGGCCAGGGCGGAGGCCACGACCGGCACGTTGACGGCGTTGGCCACGACGAGGTACTCCTCCTCGCCCAGCCGGTAGACGATGAGATCGTCCAGGACCCCGCCGTCCTCGTTGGTGATCATGGAGTACCGGGCCCGGCCGACCTTCACCCGGGACAGGTGCCCCACCAGGGCGTGGTCCAGGGCTTCGGCGGCCTGCGGGCCGGTCAGCCGGATCTCGCCCATGTGGGAGAGGTCGAACAGGCCTGCGGCCTCGCGCACCGCCCTGTGCTCGGCGGTCTCACTGCCGTAGCGCAGCGGCATGAGCCATCCGGCGAAGTCGACGAGGGTGGCACCGGCCTTCTCGTGGACCTCGCGCAGCGCTGTGGAGCGCGACGCGGATGCGGGCTCTGACATGGGCACTCCCGAGAGGATGGGCGTCGTGACGTGAGTGGCGTTGCCATCCTCCCCCTCTGTCATCGGTGCCTGAGAGCTTCGCCATGCGCTCGGCGTGGCTTGCACCTTCGGCGAGGGACGGCTCGTCCCTGCTTTCCAGAGTGGTCTCGCCCGTACGGTCCGCTG
>NZ_LWLB01000025.1 GCF_001905145.1 Nocardiopsis sp. TSRI0078 | reverse complement strand
CCGCGTCGACAACGACGTCCTGCCCGCCCGCCGCGCCGGGATGCGCACCGTCCTGCTGCGCCGGGGCATCTACGGCTACCGCCACGCGGCCACCGAGGACGCGGCGCGGGCCGACGCCGTCCTGGACGACCTGCACCAGCTCGCCGACTGGATCGCCGGCCGGGGCTGAACGGGCCCCGTACCGGATCCGGCGCGGTCGCGGCCGGCACCACACGGTCCGACCGGCGGGCGCACGGGCGGCGCGCGAACGGACCGTCCTCCGCCACACCCCACCTTCCGGTCCCCGAACGGAGACGACCCGGCCGATGATCACATTCGAGGGCGCATCCAAGCTCTACCCCGACGGCACGGTGGCCGTCGACGACCTGGACCTCACCGTCGAGACCGGCCAGACCACGGTCTTCGTGGGTCCCTCAGGCAGCGGCAAGACCACGTCGCTGCGGATGGTCAACCGCATGGTCGAGCCCACCGGCGGATCCGTCCTCATCGACGGCCAGGACGTGCGCAGGCGCGACCCGGCCGCGCTGCGCCGCTCCATCGGCTACGTCATCCAGCAGGCCGGGCTCTTCCCGCACCGCACCGTGCGCGACAACATCGCCACCGTGCCCCTGCTGCTCGGCTGGGGGCGGGCCAGGGCCAGGGCGCGCGCCGCCGAGCTCATGGAGCTGGTCGGCCTCGAACCCTCCCAGGCCCGGCGCTACCCCCACCAGCTCTCCGGAGGCCAGCAGCAGCGCGTCGGGGTCGCCCGCGCCCTGGCCGCCGACCCGCCCATCCTGCTCATGGACGAGCCCTTCAGCGCCGTGGACCCCGTTGTGCGCGCCGGCCTCCAGGACGAGCTCCTGCGCCTGCAGGAGGAGCTGCACAAGACCATCGTCTTCGTCACCCACGACATCGACGAGGCCGTCCGACTCGGCGACCGCATCGCCGTCTTCCGCCCCGGCGGGCGGCTCGCCCAGTACGACAGCCCCGAACGCCTCCTGGCGGCGCCCCGCGACGCCTTCGTGGAGTCCTTCGTCGGCTACGACCGGGGCGTGCGGCGCCTGTCGTTCTTCCCCGCCCGGGAACTGTCGCTGCGCGAGGACGTCGTCTTCGGCGACGACACCGGCGCGGGCGCCGCGACCGCCTCCATGCGCGGCGAACCGTGGGCGCTGGTGGTCACCGGCGACCGCGTGCCCCTGGGCTGGGTCGGCGCCGGGCAGTTGGCCCGCGTGCCCGCGGACACCGCCCTGGGCTCGCTCGACCTCGCCCCCTACGGCCACACCTTCGCCGTCGACACCGACTCCCTGCGCGCCGCCCTGGACGCGGCGGTGCTCTCGCCCGCCGGACGCGCGGTCGGCGTCGACGCCGACGGACGCGTGGTCGGCGTGGTCTCCCAGGACGACCTGGGCACGGCCCTGTGGTCGGTGACCGAGTGATCACCGAGACCTGGGACTGGATCGCGCGTGTCGCCGAGTGGGGCGCGGCGAACTGGAGCCACCCCGGCGACCCCGACCGCGGCGTCCTGCCCCGCCTGGCCGAGCACATGCGGCTGTCCTACCTGTCCATCCTCATCGGGTTGGCGCTGGCCCTGCCCCTGGGACTGGCGTGCGTGCGCTGGAAGCGGCTGTATCCGCCGGTGCTGACGGGTGTGAACGTGCTCTACGCGGTGCCCTCCATCGCTTTGTTCTTCCTCATGCTGCCCTACACCGGGTTCAGCGACTGGACGGCCGTCGTGCCGCTGGCCCTGTACACGCTGGTGATCCTGCTGCCCAACGTCGTGGACGGGCTGCGCCAGGTCCCCGACCACGTCCGCCAGGCCGCCGTCGCGATGGGCTTCGGTCCGCTGCGCCGCCTGGTGTACGTGGAGACGCCCGTGGCCGTGCCGGTGATCATCGCCGGTCTGCGCGTGGCCTCGGTGGCCACCATCAGCATGGTCAGCGTCGCCTCGCTGGTGGGCCTGGGCGGTCTGGGGCGGCTCATCCTCAGCGACGGGTTCCGCCGCCAGTTCGACGCGCCCATCGTCATCGGCATCGTGCTCACCGTCCTGCTGGCGTTCGTCACCGACGCCGTGCTCGTGATCGCCCGGCGCCTGCTCACCCCCTGGGCGCGCGGGAGCGGCGGTGGAGGCGGCCTCCCGCGCAGACGGCGCCGTGCGGCCGTACCCGCCGGAGCCGGCGCCGCCGCGGGCCCCGAGGCCGCGGACGCCGAACGGGCGCGGCACCCCGCCCAGACCGGGACCACGGCGAAGGAGAGGCGTCCATGGACATCCTGACCGACCTGCTCGCGTGGTTCGCCGACCCGGCCCAGTGGACAGGCGACACGGGCATCCCCGCGCGCGTGGGCGAGCACGTCCACTACTCCCTGCTCGGACTCCTGCTGTCCGCCGCCGTGGCCGTTCCCCTGGGGCTGCTCACCGGACACACCGGGGTGGGCGGCTTCCTCACCACCAGCCTCGCCAACTTCGCGCGCGCCCTGCCCACCATCGGGGTCCTGTTCCTCATCGTGCTGGCGGCCGGGATCGGACTCGTCCCGGTCCTGTGCGCGCTGGTGGCGCTGGCCGTCCCGCCGATCCTCGTCAACACCCACGAGGGCGTGCGCGGGGTCGAGCCCCGGCTCCGGGACGCCGCGCTCGGCATGGGCATGCGCGGCCACCAGGTGCTGCTGCGGCTCGAACTCCCCGTGGCCGTCCCGCTCATCCTCATCGGGATGCGCACCGCCGCCGTCCAGGTGGTCGCCACCGCGACCATCGCCGCCTACGTGGGCGTGGGCGGCCTCGGGCGCTACATCGTCGACGGACAGGCCCGCCAGGACCTGACGATGATGCTGGGCGGATCGGCGCTGGTGGTGCTGCTCGCGGTCCTCACCACGCTCCTGTTCGCCGGGCTGCGGCGCCTCCTCGTCGCACCCGGACTGCGCGCCGGCGCCGTCGCCTAGGGCGTGTGCTCCCCCCTCACCCGTCCATGAAGTACTCACAGAGAAGGTTGGCGAACATGCACAAGAGGCTCTCCCTCATCGGACTTCCCCTGACGGCGGTGCTCCTGGCCGCGTGCGGCGGCAGCGACCCCTACGCGGAGGAGGGAGGCGGCGACGCCTCCGGCTCCGGCGGGGTCGTCATCGGCTCCGCGGACTTCCCCGAGAGCACCCTGCTCGCCGAGATCTACGGCCGGGCGATGGAGGCCGAGGGGGTGGAGGTCACCTACCAGCTCAACATCGGCAGCCGCGAGGTCTACTACTCCCAGATCGAGTCCGGGAACCTGTCGGTCTTCCCCGAGTACAACGGCGCGATCCTGGCACATCTCGACGAGGGGGCGCCCACCGGCAGCAGCGAGGAGACCAACCAGCGGGTGGCGGAGGCACTGCCCGAGGGCCTGGAGATCCTGGACTCCTCCAGCGCCGAGAACAAGGACTCGGTCACCGTCACCGACGAGACCGCCGAGGAGCACGGCCTCGACAGCATCGACGACCTGGCTGGCGTCGCGGGCGAGATGACGCTGGGCGGCCCGCCGGAGTTCGAGACCCGCCAGCAGGGCGTGGTGGGCCTGGAGGAGGTCTACGGCGTCGAGTTCGGCGAGTTCCGCTCCCTGGACGTGGCACTGCTGACCCAGGCGCTCCTGGACGGCGACATCCAGGCCGCGAACCTGTTCACCACCGATCCCCAGATCGCGGTGGAGGACTTCGTGGTCCTGGAGGATCCGGAGAACCTCTTCGGTGCCCAGAACATCACCCCGCTGGTCAACAGCGAGCAGGTGGACGACACCGCCCGCGCCGCCCTGAACGCCGTGTCGGCCGCGCTCACCACCGAGACCCTCACACAGCTCAACGAGCGCGTGGTCGTCCAGAACGAGAACGCCGCCGACGTGGCCCAGGAGTGGCTGGAGCAGGAGGGCCTGGCCTAGCTTCTCGGGGGCTCCGCTCCGCTTCGCCCCGTGTTCGGGCGCCCCGAAGGCGGGAACCTTCGGTGGGTTCACTCGTTCCTCATGAACCCGCCTACGGCACCTCCAGAACCCCGCCGGCGCCCGAACGGCACCTGCTGTGGGGCTCCGCTCCACCCCGTGCGGCCACCGGGAGCCTCCCCGGTGGCCGCACGGCTATCCCAGCGAGTGGTAGCGGCCCGACCAGCGGACCAGTGCCGCGCCCGTGCCCGCGACCTCGGGCAGGCCCACCACGTCGGCGAAGAAGACCACGTGATCGCCCACCCGGACGCTCTGGCGCACGGAGCACTCCAGCGCGGACAGGGCCTCGTCCAGCACGATCGCGCGGGTCCGCCCGCCCCTGTGGTGGGGCTGCCCGCTCACCAGCAGGCGTGCGCTGGGGCGTCCCTCGGCGGCGAACCGGCCCGCCAGTGCGCGTTGGCCCTCGCCCAGCACGTTCACGGCGAAGGCCCCGGCCTCCCCGATCACCTCGGCCATGTAGCCCTCGGCGTCCACGCTCACCGACACCACCGGCGGGTCGGCCGACACCGAGCCGAACGCGCTGACGGTGGCCCCCACGTCGTCGCGTCCGTCGGCGACGGTCACCACCGCGACCCCGGTGGGCAGCAGCGCCATCGCGTCCAGGTACGCACCGGTCAACGGATCTCCCATGTCTGCGGCATCATCATCGGGCCCCCGACGGGCAGCCCCATCGCCACGGCGGCGTGCTGCAGGGGACCCCACGCGCCGAGCACCGTCTGCGGTCCCGAGGCGCCCACGTCCTCGCTCGACTCGTGCGGGCGGATCCGGTCCAGCGGGTGCGTGCGCGGGAAGGAGCGCAGCGGCAGCGCCTCCGCGCCGGCCCTCTCCCGGGCCAGCCGCACGGCCGTCTCCAGGCCGCCCAGCTCGTCCACCAGACCGCGCTCGTGCGCGTCCCGGCCGGTCCACACCCGTCCCCGGGCCACCTCGTCCACCTGCTCGCGGGTCATCCTCCGCGCCCGGGCGACCCGCTCGGTGAAGTCCTCGTACACCTGGTCCAGCAGTGCGTTGATCCGCTCCCACTCGGACTCGGTGAACGGCCGCTCGGTGTCGAACATGCCCGCGTGCTCACCGGTGCTCACCGAGTCGCTGGTCACCCCGTACCGTTCCAGCAGCCGGCCCAGGACCGGCTTGCCGGTGAGCACCCCGATGGAGCCGGTGAGGGTGCCGGGCTGGGCGACCACCGCGTCGGAGCCCAGGGTCACGTAGTAGCCGCCCGATCCGGCGACGTCGCCCATCGCCGACACCACGGGGATGCCCGCCTGGCTGGTCAGCTCGCTCTCGCGGCGGATCGCGTCGGAGGCGGCGGGCGAGCCGCCACGGCTGTCCACGCGGAACACGACCGCCTTGACCTGCGGGTCCTTGCGCGCGGCCCGGAAGGCCGCCGCCACGGTGTCCGAACCCATGACGGTGCCGCCGCCCAGCGGCGAGCGCCGGGTCCGGCCCAGGCTGATCGTCCCGGACGCCGAGATCAGCGCGATGTACCCGGACCCGCCCCTGACCTGGGGCAGCGGGGGAGGGGTGTGCTTGCGGTGGTAGCGGGTGACGAACTGCAGTTCCGGCTCCACCGACCGGCCGCCGCCCGCGCCGTCCCCGCCGCGCTCCTTCTCCCGCACCTGCTCGAACAGCTCCGCGTAGACCTCGTCCCGGTAGGCCAGCCGGTCGACCAGCCCCTCCTCGACCGCCTCGCCGGCCAGGAACGGTCCGCGCGAGGGCTCGGCGACCGCCTCGGCCAGCTGGTCGCCCAGCGAGGTGACGATCCGGTCGGTGGCCTCGCGCTGGGCGTCGGTGTACCCGGTCTCGGTGACGCTGTTCAGCGCGTTCTTGTACTCGTGGCGCGCGCCCACCTCGTAGGTGACGTCCAGCTTGTCCAGGGCGCCCTTGACGAAGGTCGTGCGCATGTGCAGGCCGGTCAGGCCGAGCACGCCGGTGGGCGCCATGACCACGCGCGAGAACGCGCAGGCCAGGTAGTAGGGCAGGTTCCCCGTGCCGGACTCGCCGAAGGAGTCGGCCCAGGCCACGGCCGGTTTGCCCGCCGCGCGGAAGTCGGCGACGGTGTGGCGCAGCTCCTGGACCTTGGCGAACCCCATCGACCGGGCGTCCACCCGGACCAGCAGCGCCGCCACGCGCGGATCGCGCGCGCCCCGGCGGATGCCCTCCAGGACGTCGAGGTAGTGCTGTCTGCGCCGGTTCATGATCTGACTGAGCGGGTCCCCGGGGGCCTCGTCGGCGACCCCCTCCGTCAGGTCCAGCTCCAGGACCAGCGGCCCCTGCGGGCGCCGCCGGGCGAGGGACAAGGGCTCCGTGATCTTCGCGAGGTCCACCATGGGCCCAGAGTAGTGGCCACCGGGCCCCGCCGCCGGACACCGCTTCTCCCGTGGCGTCCGGATCCGTCCCGCGCCGACCGGTGGGTCGGGAACGTGCGGGATCGGACGGTGCGCGCCGTGTGTCGGCAAGCGCTAAGGTCAACGGTGTTCTGACCACGGGACGCACGAGAGGACGACGCATGGCGGGCATCCACGGGCGACGGCGGCGGGCACGCGGTGCGCGCGCCGCCACGGGAACGGCCGCGGCGGGCGCGGCACTGCTGCTCCTGGCCGCCTGCTCCGGCGGCGGAGGCGGCGAGGTCGAACTGGAGCGCGGCGAGAGCGGCATCCTGCCCGCGGCGGAGCCGCCGGCGCCGGAGGAGTTCGGCACCGAGAACATCGAGGGCGTGTCCATCAAGGTCCCCGACGGCTGGGAGACCCAGAGCGAGGGCGGAACGCTGTGCGTGAGCCCGCCCGGGCAGACGGCCTGTGCGTACGGGTCGGTGCAGCTGACCCCGCACGCGGCGGGGAGGCACCCCCAGGAGTGGCCGGCCAAGGGCGAGGCCTACAAGAAGGACGACGGCTGGGCGGCCGACACCGGAAGCTGCCGCAGCCTCAACACCGCCGCCTCCGGGGGCATCGGCGTGGAGGAGGCCAAGCTGAAGGTCTCCGACTTCACCGAGCACGCCGACGGCCTCAAGTCGCACCACTCGGTGTGGGAGGTGGCGTGCGCCAACGACGACACCTTCGAGGTGCGCATGTGGTTCCTGCCCATCAGCGACGTCCTGCTGTACGTGTGGTCCGCCGACTCCCAGTACTCCTCGGTCTACGACGAGATCGCCCTGTCCATGGACACCACCGGGTACCAGAACTGATCGCTACCCCCGCCGTCACCGGCACTCGGTCCCTCCGAGTTGCCGATTCGGGTGTCCTGGAGGTCCTGCGAGGCCGTAGGGTCGTAGTCGTCACAACAAGGGCCGTTCGCGCGGGCGCCGCCGGGCGGACGGCGGCAGTTCGGACGACGGCGTGAATCGGGGGTGCAGCACTGGTGACCACCATCGGAGCGGCGGGACGGGTCGGTCAGTACACACTCGACAACGGATTGCGTCTGGTGACCGCTCCGGCCTCCACCGGCCAGGTCGCCTCCGTGAACCTGTGGTACGGCGTGGGCTCGCGGCACGAGGTCCCCGGGCGCACGGGGTTCGCGCACCTCTTCGAGCACCTGATGTTCCAGGGCAGCGGCAACGTCACCAAGGGCGAGCACTTCGAGGAGGTCGAGCGGCTCGGCGGCGACATCAACGCCTCCACCTCCAGCGACCGCACGAACTACTTCGAGACGGTTCCCGAGCACGCCCTGGACCGCGTCCTGTGGCTGGAGGCCGACCGTCTGGCGACCCTGCGCGAGGGCATGACCCAGGAGGTCCTGGACAACCAGCGCGACGTCGTCAAGAACGAGCGCCGCCAGCGCTACGACAACCAGCCCTACGGCACCGCCCTGGAGCGCATCCTGCGGCTGGCCTACCCCGAGGGCCACCCCTACCACCACCCGACCATCGGCTCCATGGCCGACCTGGACGCCGCCGACCTCGACTACGTCAAGTCCTTCCACAAGGCCCACTACGGCCCGGACAACTGCGTGCTCACCGTGGTCAGCAACCTCGACCCCGAGGACGTCCTGGCCCGGGTGGAGAAGTTCTTCGGTCCCATCCCCGCCCGCGACACCGTCCCCGAGGCCCCCGACCCCTCGCTGGACGCCCCGCTGGGCGGGCCGGTCCGCGACTCGGTCACCGAGACCGTGCCCGCCGCCGGAGTGTTCATCGGCTTCCGCGTCGCCCCCTACGGCGAGCGCGGGTTCGACGTCATGCACCTGGCCTCGGCCGTCCTGGGACAGGGCCAGGGCAGCCGTCTGTACCGGTCCCTGGTGGTGGACCGCCCCATCGCCGCCGACGACGGCGGGGCCGCCGCCGAC
>NZ_LWLB01000024.1 GCF_001905145.1 Nocardiopsis sp. TSRI0078 | reverse complement strand
GGGGTGGTTCTGCGCAGTCGGTGCGAGCCTGTGACCTGCACTTTCAGGATGAAAAAGGCTCACTGAGTTTTCGTTAGTTCTGCGGGTGTGAGGGGCTCGGTCGTGCGAGCATCACGGGCGTGCCCCTCACAGCTGCGTCCGATGCCCCCCGCACAAGCCGTCCCCCCGCTGACCCGCCCGCAACTGGCCGAGGCCTGGCGCATGCGCGCAGCCGGACTCTTCGACCAAGGCCACCCTTCCCAAGCCGAGATCGCGCGGATCCTCGGAGTCTGCGCAGACAGCGTTCGGCGCTGGAAACGCCTGTGGGAGCAGGGCGGGACCGCAGCACTGCGCCGCCGCCCGGCTACTGGACGACCTCCCAAGCTGACCGATGCCCAGGTGGAGTAGGTGCGAGCCGCGCTGGAGGAGGGAGCCCATGCCCATGGGTTCGAGTCCGATTTGTGGACCCTGGGGCGGGTGGGCTTGGTGGTCGAGCGCACCACCGGGGTGGAGCTGTCCTCCTCGGCGGTATGGCGGCTGTTGACCGTCCAGCTGGGCTGGAGTCTGCACCGCCCCCAGCGCAAGGCGGTGGAGCGCGATGAGGCCGAGATCGTTCGGTGGGTGGCGCATGAGTGGCCGTGTACCAAAAGGGGGCGCTGAGGAATCGGGCATGGACCGTCTTTCTCGACGAATCGGGCGTTTCCCTGCTGCCCCAGGTGCGCCGCACCTACGTACCCCGCGGCCACACGCCCACGTTGGCCCATCGGTTGAACTGGAAGCGGACTTCGATGGCCGCCGCGCTGGGCTATCACGCCGCAGAGGTCGGGCGCGGCGCCCGATGGTGCTTTCACCTGCGCCCGGGCAGTTATGACACCGACGCGTTGATCGCGGTGCTCGAACAGCTCAAGGCCTTCTATGAGGGCGAGCGGGCGGTGTTGGTCTGGGATGGGCTGAGTGCGCACTGGAGTCGGGCCACGCGCGCTTGGGGGACGGACAGGACTGGCTCACCCTGGAGCGGCTGCCCGCCTAACCGCAGTACAACTTACACAGCGCCTGATGGGCGGTGTATGGACGGCACGGACGTAATCACGCACGTCGACGGCGCCGGGGTTCGCACGCGGCGGTGTCAGGGCGGATGTGGGGCGCTGGTGGGCGAACACGGGGCACGGGCCCGCAGGGTCACGGGACGGCAAAGTGCTCCGCGAGGTGGGCCCCACCTGTACTGGACCTTGCACTGGGGAGCACACACGGAGGATCTCAGGGCCCCAACGACGGTGAGAGCCTCCTTCGAGGTCCTCACGAACCCCGTCTGAACCGGGGTTTTGTGGCGCACCCTGCAGGATTCGAACCTGCGGCCATCGGATTGGAAGGGCATCTCGCGAGGTCCTTGCGAGTGCGCGATCCTGTCTCAGGCCGCGGAAGCCGCTCTCGACCATGGACTGGATTGGTGGGTCGCCGCCGCGTGCACCGTCGTGGCAAACCCCAAGCCGAGCGCTTCCTCGCTGTCGTCGGGCCCGTGGCCCCCAGAACGTCACGGCAGGCTTACCGCACGAGACCCTCCCTCCCCTTCTTCGCAGGCACGAGCCTCTTGCCGTACGCGGCCGCTCCCGGTTGCCCGGGTCATTGCGCCGCTTCGGTAATCCGCCGTAGAGTCCGCCGCCCGATGCGGCTCATGGTCGGATTACTGTGCTCGTAGTACCAGACCAGGCCCAACGCCTGCTCGAAAGCCCAGGCCCGGCCGCGTTCCCACTCCGGGGTATCGCTGTCCAGCGCCTTCCTGAAGGCGTGCCTTGGTCCCTCCTCCAGCAGGTGCCAGGCACAGACCAGGTCCAGCGCCGGATCCGCCGGGCCCAGCCCGCCCACATCGAGCACCCCGGCCAAGCGCCCGTCTCGCACCAGGAGGTTGCCGGGTATCAGATCGCCGTGGCTCATGAGGTCAGGGCCCCCGGTCCTGGGCAGCTCCCGCATTCTCTCCCATAGTCCACGGAGGAGCGGAACGTCCAGCAGTCCCTCGCTGCGTTCCAGGCAGGCGTGCACCCAGGCGCCGTGGTCGCTGATTCGGCCGCCGCGGCCCGTTCTTTGGAACACTCGGCCGCCGGTGTCCATGGCCCGCACTTCACGTACGAAATCAGCCAGGTCCAGAGCGAAACTGACGCTCTCCCCCGGGTCGAGCCGGTCGGCGGGTGTCCCCGGCAGCCAGGTCTGTATCGCCCACGGCATCGGATAGCCCTGCCCCGGCTCCCCGATCGCCACGGGCTCGGGGGTGGCGAACCGTGTGTGTCCGAACAACTCGTGTGCGGCTGCGGCCTCGGCCTTCAACCGGCGGCCAACCGCTTCGGGTTCCTCCAACCGCAAAGGGAAGCGAACCGAGAACCGCTCGCCCAAGCGGAACACGGTGTTGACCGTGCCTCCGGGCAGGACAGGGGCCAGCGGTAGCCCGGTCCACTCCGGGAACTGGGCTGCGATGAGACGGGCAGCCGTTTCCACGGATACCGTGATCTGGTCGGCGTGCATATCCATCCGCCCAGTCTGAACGTTCACCGTTCAGTGAGGCATCTCTATTTCCTGGCCCGTCCGATCTGTGTCGTATCGGGTGTGGTGGGAGGTTGTCCTGTGGCGGGATCGCCCCCCGTCACTCCCGTGCAGCAAGGCGGCTGTCGAAGGTGATGTTGGGTCCGGCCGGCATCGTGTCGCCGGAGGTGGCACGGTAGGCGACTGAGCGGACGGCCTGACTGGTGCTGCGGGACGTCGGGAGGACCCGGCGGCACGGGCGGGGAACGGGGCGTGAGCAGGGAGCTGGTCCCATCTCGGTCCCACCCTGGTCCCATCAGTGCGGCGGCTCCTCGAAAGTGGAGCAGTGCGCCCCGGCTGACCTGGGGTTTTTGTGGCGCACCCGGCAGGGTTCGAACCCGCGGCCATCGGATGAGGAGTCCGGCGCTTTCGTGTCTCCACGTGCCACAGGGTGCCGTTCCATCCCTATCCATCCGTTCACCGCCATCGTTTCGTGTCAAGGGGTGCCGCCCGGTGTCGTCCCAGTCCGGAACTGCGGAGCACAAACGGAGCACACACCGGCCCCTGACGTCATCCGATGGCACCTCACGAGTACTCGTCGGCCGGGAGCCATCTCCCGTCACACGGTGGAAGGGCGCCTACTTCTTCGGCTCGTTCGTCGGCCGGGAGGAGGTGGTGACCCACGCCCCCGCCAGCAGGGTCGCCCCGACCGCGATCAACGCGATCGCCCACGACCCCACCGGCGCCATGGCCGTCTCACACAGACCAGTTCCCATGTTGGGCGGCGCCTCCCCCAAGGCAAACGACGCGTACTGTTCGACCGCCTGGCCCAGGTTGTTCCACAGGTGCCACCGGTCGGCTACCTGCAGGGCGTTGGGGGCTCCGCGGGCGCCGCCGTCGGCGTAGCAGCCGGCGCGGTCCCGGCAGATCACCTCCACTCCGGGGTGGTTGTGCAGCCACTGTTGGAGTGCGTCGGCGCTGCGTTCGTCGAGCACGGCCACTGGCCGGTGGGGGGTGGCGTCCACCAGCAGGGCCCCGTAGACGTGGCCTTTGCGCAGGGCGAAGTCGTTGACCCCCAGGATCCGTGGTGTGGGCTGTTCGGGGTCGGGTGCGGAGCGAATCAGGCGCAGCAGAGTGGAGCGGCTGATGGCGGCGGCCAGGTGGCCGGTCTCGGACAGCGGGCGGTGCGGGTGGTCGTGGCCGCGGTGACGTGCACCGTTCGGCTGTGTTGGAAAGCCTCGCCGATGTCGAGCCCAGCCAGGTGGGGGAAGAACAGGTTGAAGAGGGAGGAGAGGGACACCTCGTATCATCGCGGGCAAGGGCCAGGTCCCGCAGGCGCTTCATCGAATCTGCGCCAGATCCAGTATTCACGCGTCGTCGACACAGCACCGAGGAAATACCCCGATGGGCTGCGCTAACGCGCCACACGGATGGTCGTGGAGGCCTGCCGGAACCCGGCCACGCGCCCAGGAGCGATTGCCCGGATCAGCGACCAGCTCGGCGTCAACCGCGAGACCCTGCGCAACTGGGTAAACCAGGTCCTGGGCCGCTCCCGGGGCGGGCCGACCACGAAGATCCACGTGCTCGCCGATCAGTATCGGCGCCCCCTGGTGCTGGCCACCAGCCCCGGCCAGCGCGGGGACGGCCCCATGCTCGCGCCGCTGATGGCCGCGTTGCGGCCGCCGCGCAGCGTGGACAGGCCCCGGACCCGCCCGAACCAGGTGCTGGGCGACAAGGCCTACTCCAGCAGGTCGAACCGGGCGCTTCTGTGCCGCCGCAAGACCAAGGCGACCATCGCCCAACCCCGGGACCAGCGTGAGAACCGCCGTCGCAAGGGATCGGCGGGCGGTAGGCCGCCGGTCTTCGACCGGGAGGCCTACCGGGGCCGCCACGCGGTGGAGCGGTGCATCAACCTGCTCAAGCAGAACCGGGCGGTCGCGACCCGCTGTGACAAGCGGGCCGCGATCTTCGACGGGACCGTGCAGGTGGCCTCGACCCGGATCTGGCTGCGTGACCTCACCGGTTCGAACTGTGCGGACGACGGCGGTGCGTGCAACAGGAAAGGCCCTGCTGAGCAGGGTCTTCTTCCGTGTCCGAGGGGGACTTGAATTCCCACGCCCTTTGACGCCGGGGGAGAGGGAAAGCGCAGGTGAACAAGGCCGTGACCAGGAAGGGAAAGGGGTATGTCCTGTTGGTTCGCACGGGCTGGAGCGGGGCCTTCCGGGTTGGTCCGCAACCCGGTCGCACCCTCGCCGCACTCCAGGGGGAGGCCCCGCCTCGGAATTTCCAGGGCGGGGTCTCCGCCATGGGGAAGCCTGATGGGGCCTCTCCGCCGGCAAGACTCGTCGCTATGATCGTCGAAGCCGAGGCGATGCCCAGGGAGGGCGGTAAACCAGCGTTTTCGCTATGTTTGTCATTGGTCCATGGGTCATGAGTCCCAGTCGGTCGGGGGGTGCCTGTCACTCTGCGTTATGGTGACTCCACGCAAGGGCCTCATCCACGTATGAGAAGAAAGGGTCCATGCCGGCATGTTCGAAACCCCGAAAGATCATCTGCGGAACATTGACAGGTCGACCGCGAAAAGCGCGGAGCATCTGAGAAACATCAATCATTCGGCCGCGAGCTCCGCTCGGTCGGCGGCACAGAACACGGATCTTTTGAAGGGCATCGCTTTCACCAGCAGTGCCAGCATGGTCTTCAACGGCATCAACGCCGCGAACAGTGCACGAATGGCGAGGACGCAGGAGCAGCAATTCGCGCTCCAACAGGAGCAGCACGCGATCCAGCAGGCCATGGCCGAACAGACCGCCCGGCATGAGTTCTCGATGTGGCGACAGACACCGGAGGGTGAGGCGTTCGTCGACTGGCAGCGGCGTGCCGCTGTCCTCGTACCGTTCCTGCGCAACCGCGAACGGGTCTGGAACTCCGTGTGGGCGGACGCGATCAGGCGAGCGCAGGGCGAGATCCCCCCTGACGAGAGGCAGCGCTTCACGAGTCACCCGGCGCGACTGCGGCAGACCGGGCTCAAAACCGCTTTCCTCGTCAGTTTTGCCCTCTCCGGCCTGTTCGCACTCATGATGCTCCTTCAGATCGTGAGCGGGGCGGTTGCGGAGCCCCTCGCTCAAGCCGAGGGCAGGGACCGGCTCACCTACGCGGAATGCCTGGAGATCCTCAACGACCCGGACAACTTCATCATGAGCGAGGCCGACTGCGAAGCCATCAACCCCAACCCCAGCGGACCGATCGTCCGACGAGCCGTACCGATGGTGCTGTTCGCCGGATTGGGGATCACGTTCCTCGTCATGCGCAAGGCCAAGCAGCGAGCGGCGACGGCTGACCCGACCGTGGAGAACGAGGCCGCGGCGAGGATCGCCAAGTGGGGGTTCGACCCGCTGACGACGCGGGGCGCGTGGTACCCATGGCACGAGTCGCAGGGGTTCACCGGTTATCCCGACCGCATCGAACACATGGTGCGCAGCGGTCCCTCCCAGCGCCCGCAGCCGTCACAGCTCATTCCGCTCCAGGTACCGACCCCCTGGGCGCCTTCCCCCGGGCTCCCCACCGAGGTCCGCAGTGCCCTGGCCTCGTTCCAGAAGGAGAACGAGAGCTTCTCCCCCTGACGGTGAAGAGGTGGCACCACACCGCAGGACACCCCCGCCAGAGGCGAGGCGCGTCCTCGTGGACGGGTGGCGTCTCCAGGTCGGCTCCTGCGACCCGGGCAGCAAGAAAGGCCCTGCTGAGCGGGGCCTTCGTCTGTGTCCGAGGGGGGATCCAACCATTCCCCCACAGGGTCCGAGCTCCCTGGTCCTGAGCGCGGACCTGTCGCTGGACCGGTGGTGAGCTGGAATGGATTCCTCCCGCTGAGCTACCATCGCCGCCGTGCTGACGCCGGTCGTGATCGCGGCTGTGGTGTCCTCCTCCCCGTGTGGCTACGCGCCCAGTTCGACGCAGCCTGCGCCCAGGAACGGTCGTGAGGCGGGCCGTGGCGCTGCTTGAACCGGCTCGAACCGGCCACCGAACACGCGGGGCACTGGCAGCACGCCATCACCCACATCGACCGTGCCGCCGCCACCACAGGTCACCAAGTCGCGGTGATCACCCTCGACGGAATGCCCGTCCACGTGCACACCATGCTCCAGGAGCACGGAGTCCAAGTGGCCACACGGCCGGAGGGCATCAAAGCCCGCCTTCTCCTCGCCCTGGGGAAGGGCGCGCAGCGCTCCGCGGCGGGGACACGGCGCTTGCTGCCGCACCGGCGACTCCCGCACCAGATCGCCCTGGTCGCCCGGTGCCTGGGTGAAGCCGCCTCCCTGCACACCGCACGCCACCTGCTGGGCCGCGCCCCCGAGACCGCCGTGATCCTCACCGCCAGCGAGGCCCTCCGCGACCTGGCCCGCGCGTTGTCCCGCACACCGCACCTGTGTGTGGTCCACGAGGTCGACACCACCGAAGACCGCATCCTTCGGGCACTCGGACGCCTCGCCTCACCCAGGCGGGCTCTCGCCCTGTGCCCGACCCGGTCCGTGGAGGACGAGGTACGCGAACGCTTCCCCGCACTCAGGGCAGGCCGTCGCGGACTGGCGTAATGGTGGGGTGCGGCCGGTGGTGGCGGTGTGGACGGTGGAGCAGACCCGCGCCCTCCTGGACTTCGTCTCCGAGGACCGGTTGTACGCGCTGTTTCACCTTGTGGTGATGACCGGGCTGCGTCGGGGCGAGGTTGTGGGCCTGCGGTGGGAGGACGTCGACCTGGAGCGGGGGACGGTGCGGGTGGTGCGCCAGCTCCAGGCCCATCGGGGCCGGGGGTTGGTGGAGGTGGCGCCCAAGAGCGCGGCGAGCCGTCGCACGCTCATGGTGGACCACACCACGGTCGGTGTGCTGCGCCGCCACCAGTGGCGTCAACAACAGGAGGCCGAGGATCACGGCCGGGTGTGGGGGCCGGGAGGGTATGTGTTCACGGCGGCCGGTGGCGGGGTGTTGGCCCTGGAGCGGCTCTCGCGCATGTTTCGGAAGCTGAACACCGCCAGCGGGTTACCGCCGGTGCGATTGCACGATCTACGCCACGGGGCGGCGACGTTGGCGTTGGCGGCGGGGGTGGAGCTGAAGGTGGTCCAGGCGATGCTGGGGCACGCGAGCATCGTGTTGACCGCGGACACCTATGCCAGCGTGCTGCCGCAGGTGGCACGCGAGGCAGCGGAACGCACGGCGTCGCTGGTGTTGCGGGATGCGGGCTGGGTTCGTCGCCAGGTGCGGGGCAGAGCGGCCCGGCGGGATTCGGTGCCGGTCCCAGCCGGGCCCCACCATGGACCCACCACAGGGGATCCGAGGCTGTCCCATGTTCAGGAAAGGCTGTGACCTGGGGTTTTGTGGCGCACCCGGCAGGATTCGAACCTGCGACCATCGGATTAGAAGGGCGCTTTCGTATCTCTACATGCCATAGGGTGCCGTTTCGTCCGTATCCATCCGATCACTGCAATAGTTTCGTGTTAAGAGATGCCACCAGGTGTCGTGCCAGTCCAGAACTGCGGAGTACAAACGGAGCACACACCGGCCTCTGGTGGCGTCCGATGGCACCCCGCAAGGTCCTGGCCGACTACGGACCGCCCTCTGGTGTGGCTGGCCGACAGGTCGCCTCGTTCCTTTCCACCCGGGCTGTCTGTGTTCGTCCGCATGTCGGCTTGGTGTCTTGGGACATCCGGCCCTCGTCCACCGTCGGGAGTCTCGATCGTGGTGTACGTACTGAACTCGCTCCTGGGTCGCCTCGTGGGTTGCCGGCTCTACTCGGTGCAGTTCGTGATGGACTACGTCCAGTTGTGGTTCGACAGTGAAACGTCCGGTGACATGCCCTCGCTCACATGTGACGTTCTGCCCCAGGTGGTTCTGGACGGGCGACGGTTCGCCCCTGCAGAGCCCGGCTGGGCGGAGGCGCTGCGCACCCTCATCGGTCAGAACGTGAGCGCCACGCACGAGAAAACCAGCATCGGGCTCAAGGTCGACTTCGCCAGAGGTGCGATCCAGCTCCATTCGACCGCGAATGAACTCGAAGGCCTGGAGATCGCCACGCTCAGCGGCTTCGACGATCGCGGTTGGATGGTGTGGCGTCCGGGCGAGGAAGCGTTCGAGGACCTGTGATCAGGATGTCAATTGTTCGACGAACTACTCTGCCTGCTGTCTTGCGCCGGATCGTTTTCCGGCACTTTCTAGGGGCGCGCCCACCCGTCGGGCACTGTCAGGGTGTGTTGACCGTGGACGCCGCCGCAGGGCACCGCAAGAGGGGACCATGAAGCGCTCGAGAGGGCTGTGGGCGGGTGCCTTGGGATGGGCCGTCACAGCATGCGCGAGACCAGGGTGGTCCTGGCGTCCCGGTCCCACCCCCAGGCCGATCAGCGGGATGGCTTCGCTGAGCCACAGGTGCGTAGGGCTCTGACCTAGGGTTTTTGGCACACCCAGTAGGATTCAAACTTGCGGCCGTCAGGTCAGAAGAGGTTTGACCTGCTGTTTTACCGTTTACGTTCAGGTCAGTGAAGTATGGAGAGCAACTGCAAGGCTGGACGGACAGAGCAGATAATTCGGGGTAACCCGTGAGGGTGGTGGCCGGATCCGGCCACCGAGGCTTTCTGTCAGGTCACAGCATGTAATTCAGAACCGACTCTGCTGTGCTGGCCAAGAAAGCCCGTGTGCGTCTTGTGGTGACTTCAATGCGACTAGTAGCTTCATGTCCGGTTTGAAGTAGCTGTAACCGAGTCCCTCCGGGGACGGTGCTCCAACACAACAACAAGACAGGCATCCCCCATGCTCTCCCCCTTGCCCCGTTTGGCCACGTCCGGGAACACGGTCTGGTAGGTGTCCTGGGTGAAGTGGGTGGTGGCGTGGCCAAACTCGGCTGAGACCATGTCTCGTGCCGGTTTTATTGGAGGCTCGGAACCAACGCTTCACCCTGTGTTGAAGCGG
>NZ_LWLB01000023.1 GCF_001905145.1 Nocardiopsis sp. TSRI0078 | reverse complement strand
CAACTTCCGGGGAGCAGTGCACGGGGTGCGGGCCGCCCCTCCTCGCGGGGCCTACTCGTCCTTCTTGGAGCCGAACATGATCTCGTCCCACGAGGGCACCGAGGCGCGGCGGCCACGGCCCTTGCGCTTGGGCACGGAGGGCTCGGGGCCCCCGTTGGCGGCGGCCGGGACCGCGGCCGCGGGCGGCTGCTCGGCGGCGCGGCGCGGAGTACCGGTGTCGTTGAGGTCGATGGTGGCCCGGCGGCGGCGGGGCGCCGGGCGCGGCTGGGCCGGGCCCTCGGCGGCCGGCGGGGCCGCCTCGGGCTCCGCGGGCCGGGCGGGACGGGTCTCCGGCGGCCAGTCCGGCGCGGCGCGGCGCTCGGGGCGGCGGGGCCGCTCCACGGGTTCGGTGCGGGCACCGGCCGCGGGATGCCGCTCGGGCTCGGGGCGCCGACGGCGCTGGTCCACGGGTTCCACCCGGGGCTCCGGCCGCTCGGCGGGCCGCTCCACGCGCCACTCCCTCTCGTGGGGGCGGCGCTCGGGGGCCAGGTCCTCGTCGCGTTCGGCGGAGCGGTACTCGGCGGGGGCCGGGCGGGCCTCGTCGAACCGGTCGCTCTCGGTGCGGGCCGTCGGCGCGGGGCGCAGCGGCTCGTCGGGGGAGGCCTCGGAGGGGCGGCGGCGGGGAGCGGCGTGGTCGGGGCGGCGCTCGGCGGCCGACTGCGCGTCGAGGCGGGGCAGGTCGGTGGTGGCCTCGGCGCGGCGCGGGGCGAAGGGCGTCACGTTCGCGCCGGGGGAGGGGGCGGGCTCGGACGAGGAGAACAGCGCGGCCTCCTCGTCGGCCGGGGTCACGCTGTTGTGCCTGGGCTCGTAGAGCCAGTGGGCGACGCGCTCCTCGCCGCCGTGCATGAAGACGAGCTTGAGCTGCCACGAGCGGTCCTCGCGCTTCCACGAGTCCCACATCGCGTCACCGGTCTCCAGTTGGTGCGCACCGATCCGCTTGGTGACCAGTTCCTCCAGGGAGGGCCCGGGAGCGGCGTCGCCCGGTGCGCGCACGCTGGCGCGCTGGGCCTGCTGGGCGATGTACTCGCGTTCCTGGAGGACGGGGCCCTCGAACCAGCGGACCCGCTCGATCGGTATACCGGAGATCTCGGAGATGGCCTCCGCGGTCTCGCCGGACCGGATGCGGGCCTGGATTTCCTTGGGGCGCAACGGATTCTCCACTTCGATCTCGTACTGGCCGAGCCGGGAGAACTGGCCGCGTACTGCGGCTCGGAGGCGGTCGTCGACGGGCAGCATGAAGCGGGTTCCACGGCCGGCGCTGGCGAGCACCAGGTAGGTGCCGTCCTCGCTCACGGCCACGAGGCGAAGCTCGTGCATCGCCCTCCCTTTCGCGTCCCGTCGAGGGCAGGTCCCGCGACCAACCCCCGCGTTCTCCAAGTCTGGTCGGCCGACAACTGTTCGGCCAGTACCGCGCCCGGCATGTCCGAACTGTGTGCCCGCCTCCCGATCCGCGGCGCGTGCCGCGGTGGGAGATGCCCCGGGTGCCCCCGGAGCCCTCACGGTCGCTTCTCCGCCAATCTTGACACGCCGACCCTTCGGCGACCGGGAGCGATCGCGGGGGAATGTCGCCGATTCCACGCGAAGGCTCCGCCGCGATGGTATCCCGCGTACCTCGAATCACCCCAGGTCTGGGAAAAACTCAGATCTCGGGCCGTACTCCGAGGAGGGGCGTCCTCCGGTTCGCAACTCGACACGCCGACGCGAGTCGGAGAGTGATGCTTCTTCGTTGGTGGCGTTATCGGAAAGTTGTCGCCCTTAACCTTGGTTATCCGCTCATGAGCGAAATGTGACGCTTGGGGCCTGTGGGGCTGTCTGCCCCACCACACGCCCATTCCGCTCTCGCCGGTTCCTGTCGCGCTCGTGCGCGCCCGAAGCAGCCGCGCCCGTGTGCGCCAGAAGGAAGGGGGACGACCGGATGGGTCGGACCGGACACCACGACGACCATGAGGAGGGGGAGGAGGGACACGGCGGGAAGCGGATCGACCTGAGCGCGGCCCAGGTCGCCGGAGCCGCCGGTGCGACACTGGCCGCGGCCACCGCCGCCTCCTACCTGAACGTGTACGGCACCGTCATCGGTGCCGCCGGCATGGCCGCGCTCAGCACCCTCGTCAGCCCGCTGCTGCAGCACTGGTTCTCGCGCAGCGGTGAGCAGGCCCGACAGCTGGCCGGAAGGGCCAGGGCCGTCGGCCGCACCGGGGCGCCGGTCCCCAACGCGCCGGGGGCTCCGGTCGCTCCGGTCCCCGAGGAAATCTCCGAGACCGGACTGCTGTGTGAGGTCGCCGAGACCGATGTCCCCAGCGAGAGTCCCGGCGCCACGCGTGCCATGTCCCCGCCCCCACTGGAGGGGGCCGCGGGCACGCACGCCGACGTTCCCGGTGCCACCGCGTACCCGCCCGTGTCCGACCCGGACCAGGACGGCACCGGCGACGGGCCGCGGGCCCGGGGGAGGGGCGGACGGCGGCGCGGATGGCGTTCCATGGCGGTCCCGGCCGTCGTGGTGTTCGTCCTGGCCATGCTGGTGATCCTGGCCTTCGAGCTGTTCACCGGGCGCTCGCTGACCTCCTGGACCCGGGGCGCGGACGAGGCCACCGCACCCACCCTGTTCGGAGGCACCACCTCCGCGCCCCCGGCCGAGGAGAGTGGGTCCGAGGGCCCCGACACCACCGGTGAGGCCACCGAGGGCCCCGCCCCGCGGGGGGAGGACGACGCCTCCGGCGCCCCCGAGGCCCCCGGTACCACCCAGCCGACCGAACCCGCACCCGAGACCGGGGCGCCCGGGAACGGCGGTCCCGAGGGGACCCCCGCGCCCACCGGTCCGCCCGTCGAGGAACCCGAGGACCCCGTCGAACAGGCCCCCGATCCCGGAGCCGGCGAGCAGGGCGGGGAGGAGGCCGTTCCGGCGCCCGAGCCCCTCGCCCCTCCGGAGGGGTGATCCCGCCTCCTCCCCCGTGAGGGAGGGCCGCGCACCGGCCCCGCCCGCCCGCTCCTTCGCGATGGCCGGGGCCGGTCGGGTGCGGGCGCCGGCCGTTCAGTCCAGGACGCGCTCCAGGTAGGCGTTGGCGAACCTGCGACCGGGGTCGACGCGTTTCCGCACCGCCAGGGCCTCCCCGAGCCTCGGGTAGACCCTCTCCAGGTAGGAGCGGTCGCGGGTGTGCATCTTGCCCCAGTGCGGGCGCCCGCCCACGGAGGCGAACACCGCCTCCACGTCGGCGAAGTAGGCCTCGTACGGGGTCCCCTTGTACATGTGCACCGCCACGTAGGCGGTGTCGCGGCCGTAGGCGGTGGACAGCCACACGTCGTCGGCCGGGGCGAAGCGCACCTCCACCGGAAAGCTCACCCGGTGCCCGCCCCGGTCCACGAGGGACCGCACCTCGCGAAGGACGTCGACCAGGTGCTCGGCGGGGATCGCGTACTCCATCTCCACGAACCGCACGTCGCGCACCGAGGCGAAGACCTTGTACGAGGCGTCGGTGTACTCGCGCGCCGACAGGGCCCGCGAGCTGATCCGGTTCACCGCGGGCACCGCGCCCGGGAAGCGCCGGCACACCCGGTTGACCCCCTCGAAGAGCGTGTTGGACAGGAACTCGTCGTCCAGCCACGCGCGGAAGGGTGACAGCGGCCGGGCCGGACCCGCGCTGATGTTGTTGCGCTTGGTGTTGGTGTTGCCGGTGTGCGGAAACCAGAAGAACTCGAAGTGGTCGTTGTCCGCACGCAGCCCGGGCAGGCGCTCCAGCACCTCCTCCAACCGCATCGGCTCCTCCCGCGCGTGCAGCCGGAACGCCGGGCGCACCGCCATGGTCAGCGCGGTGACCACGCCGAACGCGCCCAGGCCCACCCTCGCCGCGTGGAAGAGGTCCGGTTCGTGCTCCGCCGAGCACTCGACCACCGAGCCGTCGGCGAGCACCATCTCCATGCCGACCACCTGGGAGGCCAGCCCGCCCGCGTCCCTGCCGGTGCCGTGGGTGCCCGTCTGCACCGCGCCCGCCATGGTCTGCACGGCGATGTCGCCCATGTTGGCCAGGGCCACACCGTGTCCGGCCAGCACGTCGTTGAAGTCGCACAGGGGAAGGCCCGCCTCGACCGTCGCGGTGCCCTGCGACGGGTCGACCGAGCGCACCCGCGTCAGGGAGGCGGGGGACAGGAGCAGGCCGTCGGTGACGGCCACGTCGGTGAAGGAGTGCCCCGTGCCGACCATGCGGACCCGCAGGTCCTCGCCGGCGGCGGAGGAGACCGCGGCGGCGACCTCCGCCGTGCTCCCCGGGGCCGCCGTGCGCCTGGGACGGGCCTGGTGGGTGTCCGCCCATGTGTGCCACAACACATCTGTCATGCCGCGACATTACCGACCAGTCACTTGTGGGGCCAGAGGCCCGGGGCCGACGGGTACGCGACCAAGGCGGGGGAAGAGGGCAAGACCACAGGACACGGACATGGGAGGCCGCGCGGGCGGGTGCGGGCGAGCTGGTTTCATAAGGCGTATGAGCTACTACGACGCGTTTTTGCTGATCTCCTTCGGCGGTCCGGAGGGCGAGGACGAGGTCATCCCGTTCCTGGAGAACGTCACCCGCGGACGCAACATCCCCCGGGAGCGGCTCGCCGAGGTCGGCGAGCACTACTTCCTCTTCGGCGGGGTGAGCCCGATCAACCAGCAGTGCCGGGACCTGCTCGCCGCGGTCACCGCCGACTTCGCCGCCAACGGGATCGACCTGCCGATCTACTGGGGCAACCGGTTCTGGGCCCCGATGCTCACCGACACCCTCGCCCGGATGAAGGAGGACGGCGTGCGCCGGGTACTGGCGCTGCCCACCTCCGCGTACTGCAACTGGTCCAGCCGCACCGCCTACGAGGAGGACATCGCCCGCGCCCGCGCGGCGCTGGGAGAGGACGCCCCCGAGGTGGACCTCGTCCGGCCCTTCTACGACCACCCCGGGTTCGTCGAGCCGCTGGTCGAGCACACCCGCGCCGCCCTGGACGCCCTGCCCGCGCAGCAGCGCGAGGGCGCGCGCCTGCTCTTCTCCGCGCACTCCATCCCCACCTCGATGGCCGAGGCCAGCGGCGGCCCCGGCCACGCCTTCGGGCCGGAGGGCGCCTACGGTGCCCAACTGGCGGAGGTGGCGCGCCTGGTGGTGGAGCGGCTCGACGGCGACCACCCCCATGAGGTCGTCTACCAGAGCCGCAGCGGCCCGCCCAGCCAGCCCTGGCTGGAGCCCGACGTCAACGACCGGATGGAGGAGCTGGCCGCCGAGGGCGTGCCCGCCGTGGTCGTGGTCCCGCACGGCTTCGTCTCCGACCACATGGAGGTCAGGTTCGACCTCGACGTGGAGGCCCGCGAGACCGCCAAGAAGCTCGGCATCGGCTACGAGCGCGCGCTCAGCCCCGGCACGCACCCCGCGTTCGTGTCCATGGTGACCGACCTGGTCCGCGAGTACACGGAGCGTTCGGAGCCGCGGCGCCTGAGCTCCCTCGCCCGCTGCACCGACTGCTCCTGCCCGGCCTGAGGCGGCGGCCGCGGCCCGGGGCGTCCACAACCGGGGAGGGGTCTTTGCGTCCCGGCGCGCGAGGGCCCACCCTGGAGACCGGGGGAGGGACCTCGCGGCCTCGCGGCCCGGGGTGCTTCACGGGGTGAGACGGGGCACATCCGGCCGACGTGTGGGAAGCTGGGTAAACACTGCTGACACCATCCTGGGGCGAACGGGAGGCCGATCGCCCCGAGGCCCCCGCCCGATCGTGTCCGCCCAGATCACAAGTCGACGTTCAGGAGTATGTGTCTTGGTTCGTTCCTGGTATGAACTGCCGGAGTACGTCCGACTCCGCCGTGTCAACGGGCTGCACCTCTCACCGGACGGAACCCGTCTGGTCGCGCCCGTCAGCGGCATCGCCCCCGACTCCAAGTCCTTCCGCAGCGCCCTGTGGGAGATCGACGTCACCCCCGAGTCCGAGGGCGGGCGCGCCCCCAGGCGCCTCACCCGCTCCGCCAGGGGCGAGAGCGGCGTCGGCTTCCTCCCCGACGGGTCGGTCCTGTTCCTGACAGGCCGCCCCGACCCCGAGACCAAGGACGAGGACAAGGCGGGAGCCTCCCTGTGGCTGCTGCCCGCCGAAGGCGAGGCCCGCCAGGTCGCCTCCCGCCCCGGGGGCATCGGCTCCTTCACCGTCGCCCGCGACTCCGGGCTGGTCGCCCTCACCTCCGACACCCTTCCGCGCAGCGCGGACGAGGAGGCCGACAAGGAGGCCCGCAAGGCCCGCGAGGAGGCCGGGGTCACCGCCATCCTCCACGAGCAGCTGCCCGTCCGCTCCTGGGACAGCGACGTCGGTCCCGACCACCCCCGCTACCTCGTCGCCCGGCCCCCGGCCGACGACGACTCCCGACTCGGCGACCTCCGGGACCTGACCCCCGACGCCGGGACGGCCCTGCTGGGCTCCGGCGGCGCGCTCACCCCCGACGGCTCCCTGCTGGTCACCGAGTGGCAGGTGCCCGTCGGCCGGGGCGCCCGGCGCTCCGACATCGTCGCCATCGACACCTCCACCGGCGAGCGCCGCACCCTGGCCACCGATCCCGACCACGACTTCGGCGGGCCGCTCGTCTCCCCGGACGGCCGCCACGTCCTGCTCGCGCGCAGCTTCGACGGCGACTACGACGGCGAGCCCCGCGACATGACCGTCTGGCTCGTCGACCTGGCCACCGGCCAGGGCCGCGACCTGCTCCCCGACCACGAGCTGTGGCCGCGCGACCTCGCCTGGGCCGCCGACTCCGGAGCGGTGTTCGTCGTCGCCGACGAGAACGGACGCCGCCCCGTCTTCCGGATCGACCTGGCCGACGGCGCGGTCACCCGCATCACCGGCGACCACGGCGCCTACAGCAACCTCAACCCGTCTCCCGACGGACGGTACGTGTACGCGCTGCGCGACGCCTGGGACGCCCCGCCCGCGCCCGTGCGCCTGGCCGCCGGCACCGCCGACGGCCGGCCCGAGTACCTGAGCACGCCCGGGTCCGAGCTGACCATGCCCGGCACCCTCACCGAGATCGAGACCACCGCCGACGACGGCACCCGCATCCGCTCCTGGCTGGTGCTGCCCGAGGAGGCCTCGGCCGAGTCCCCCTCCCCGCTCATGCTCTGGGTCCACGGCGGCCCCTACATGAGCTTCAACGGCTGGTCCTGGCGCTGGAACCCGTGGCTGCTCGCCGCGCGCGGCTACGCCGTCCTGCTGCCCGACCCCGCCCTGTCCACCGGCTACGGGCAGGACATGCTCCGCCGCGCGTGGGGGCAGTGGGGACCGCGCACCTTCGCCGACGTCATGGCCATCACCGACGCGGCCGAGGCGCGCGAGGACATCGACGCCGAGCGCACCGCCATGATGGGCGGCTCCTTCGGCGGCTACATGGCCAACTGGATCGCCGGGCACACCGACCGGTTCCGGGCCATCGTCTCCCACGCCTCCCTGTGGGGCCTGGACGGCTTCAGCGGCACCACCGACCACCCGCCGGTGTGGGAGCAGGAGTTCGGCACCCCGCTGGACCGCCCCGAGCGCTACACCCTGAACTCGCCGCACCTGCACGCGGACCGCATCCGCACCCCGATGCTCGTCATCCACGGGGACAAGGACTACCGGGTGCCCATCTCCGAGGGCCTGCGCCTGTGGCGCGACCTGCTGCTGCACGAGGTGGACGCCAAGTTCCTGTACTTCCCCGACGAGAACCACTGGATCCTCACCCCCGGCAACGCCCGGATCTGGTACGAGACGGTCTTCGCCTTCCTCGACCACCACGTGCACGGCAAGGAGTGGAGCAGGCCCGAACTGCTCTGAGCCGCCCGTGAACCGGTCGGGTGCCGCCGCGGCGCCCGACCGGACCCGCGTGCGGGGGAGGGTCCCGCATGACACCGCGCCACGACAGGGAGGACATCCACGTGAGTACCACCGACGCCGCATCCGACCGGGAGAGCCTGCGCGACCTCGCCGTGAGAGTGGCGGCGGAGGCGGGGGAACTCGCCAGGGAGGGACAGGCGGGCATCACCGTGCTCGACACCAAGTCCAGCCCCACCGACGTCGTCACCAAGATGGACCGGGCCACCGAGGACCTCATCCGGGCCCGCCTGCTCGCCGAACGCCCCGACGACGCCGTCCTGGGCGAGGAGGGCGGTGACGAGGGCGGCACCAGCGGGGTGCGCTGGGTCGTCGACCCCATCGACGGCACCGTCAACTACCTGTACGGCCACCACGACTGGGCCGTGTCCATCGCCGCCGAGGTCGACGGTGTGGCCGTGGCCGCCGCGGTGAACGTCCCCCGGCGCGACGAGATGTACGAGGCGGTGCTCGGCGCGGGCGCACGCCTCAACGGCCGCACCCTCCAGGCCCCGCCCGCGGTGCCGCTGGAGCAGGCCCTGGTCGCCACCGGCTTCGGGTACCGCCCCGAGCGCCGGACCCAGCAGGCCAGGGTCCTGCTGGAGGTGATCGCGCACATCCGCGACATCCGACGCGGCGGATCGGCGGCCGTGGACCTGACCGGGTTGGCCGCGGGACGGTTCAACGCCTACTACGAGCGCGGGCTCCACGCCTGGGACTGGGCCGCTCCCGGCCTGGTCGCCAGTGAGGCGGGCCTGCGCGTGGGAGGACTGCACGGGGGGCCTCCCGGCGAGGACCTGGTCATCGCCGGACGGCCCGAGCTCTACGAGGCCCTGCAGGACCTCCTGGCGCCGCTGGGGGCCGACACCGACGGCTGAGGCGCCGCACGGCACGCACGGACTCCGTGCGGCGCTCGTGTCCGGACACACGGAAAGGGCGCGGTGGGAGCCATGTCCCACCGCGCCCTCCGATCAGCTAGGCGCAGGTGTCGACGCCGTTGCGAGCCGCGATGCGGTAAAGGTCCTCCAGCTCCGACGCATGCGTGTCGGCGAGGAAGTCGTCTCCGGCGGCCTGAGCAGCATGGAACGACCGGTAGGTCTCGTTGATACGGACCTTGATCTCCGCGAGGAACTCGCCCATTGCACCTCTTCCAGGGGTAGGCACCGGGGCACGGCCGTGCCCCGGTGCGGAATCCGTCCGCGCACGCCGCAGCGTCCGCATGGTCGAAGTAGTCACGTCCCTGTGACATGCGTGCGCGTCGCGGTCCGGCCCGGGGCCGGTGTCCACGCGCGCATCTCCTACCTGTACCGCACCGCGATTCGCGCCAAACCCCCACCCCCCTACGAGATTCTTCCGTGACCTCCTCCGTGCCCGGTGCCGGCTTTCGCGGACCGGGCGGGAGGGGCCCGCCGCGAGGCGGGCGCGGGGGCGCACGCGCCGGCCGAGCGGGTCGGGCCGGGAGCGGGCGTCCAAGCGCCGGGCAAGGGTGTCCCACGACACATTTGCCAGGGAGGGCTTGTGCTTACTTGTTTCTTATTCTTGATGTGTCAGATTTGAGATGTGCGGGGTTAAGTCGCTGCCGGCGGTTGGGGGATTCGCCGGCAGCGACTCCCCGCGCCCAGGGGAGCAGCAAAGCTCCCGGTTCGGCGCCCGTGTCCGCACGGGGCGAGGAGAACGGCGGGTTTTACCGCCTCCTTACCCCGGTTGTGAGACAACGGATGACGCGGCCGGGACCAAGAACGCCGCTGCCGGTGTGTTGGGGGATGCGCCGGCAGCGGCCCCCCTCTCCCCTCCCGCACCAACGCTTGAGAAGGACAACGTGCGCGTACTCGTGGTCGAAGACGAACGGGTCCTGGCCGACGCGGTGGCGGTCGGATTGCGGCGCGAGGCGATGGCCGTGGACGTGGTCTACGACGGGGACACCGCTCTGGAGCACACCGCGGTCAACGACTACGACGTGATCGTGCTCGACCGCGACCTGCCCGGCGTCCACGGCGACGAGGTCGCCCGGACCCTCGTCCAGGAGAGCTACAACGGCCGCATCCTGATGCTCACCGCCTCCGACGGCGTCCAGGACAAGGTCGAGGGGCTGACCATCGGCGCCGACGACTACCTGGCCAAGCCCTTCGCCTTCGCCGAGCTCATCGCCCGGGTGCACGCCCTGGGCCGCCGCGCGGTGCCGCCGCTGCCCCCCGTCCTGGAGCGCCACGGCATCACCCTGGACCCGGCCAACCACCGCGTGCACCGCGACGGCCGCGAGATCTCCCTCACGCCGAAGGAGTTCGCCGTCCTGCAGGTGCTCATGCGGGCCCGGGGAACGGTGGTCAGCGCCGAGGGGCTGCTGGAGAAGGCCTGGGACGAGAACGCCGACCCCTTCACCAACGTCGTCCGCGTCACCGTCATGACCCTGCGCAAGAAGCTCGGCGACCCTCCCGTCATCCAGACCATCCCCGGTGCGGGGTACCGGCTGTGAGACCGGCGGACCGCTCCGAACCGGGACAGGCGGAACCCGCCCGGCCCGGTGACACCGGTACGTGGCGGCGCCTGAACGCCGCCGTGCCCGAGGGCGGGGAGCGCTCGGCCGCGGCCGAGCGGGTGCACCGCTTCACCGACAACCTCAGCCTGCGAGCGCGGCTCACCCTCATCTACGGGATGCTCTTCTTCGCGGCGGGATCGGTACTGGTCCTGGTCAACTACCTGATCGTCGCGGTGCTGCTCAACGCGCTCCTGGACGAGGACACCGCCTCGGAGCTGATCACCCACCGCTACCTCATCGACGAGGTCCTCACCCACGTCACCAGGTTCTCCCTGCTCGCCTTGTTCCTGGTGGGCCTGCTCGCGGTCGCCCTGGGATACGCGGTGGCCGGAAGGGCGCTCTCCCCGCTGAAGAAGATCACCCGCATCGCCCGGCGCCTGTCGGAACGCTCCCTGCACGAGCGCATCGCCCTGTCGGGGCCCGACGACGAGATCCGTGAGCTCGCCGACACCTTCGACGGCATGCTGGAGCGCCTGGACCGCGCCTTCGACGGCCAGCGCCGCTTCGTGGCCAACGCCTCACACGAGCTGCGCACGCCCCTGGCGATCAACCGGACCCTGCTGGAGGTGGCGCTCAGCGCCCCCGACGTCTCCTCCGACCTCAAGAGCGTCGGACAGACCCTGCTGGAGACCAACGCGCGCCACGAGCGCCTCATCGACGGCCTGCTCTTCCTCGCCAGGAGCGACCGCGAACTGGAGGTCCGGGCCAGGGTCGACCTGGGCGAGGTCGCCGGGACGGTGCTCAGCCAGCTGGAGGGCGAGCTGTCCGGTTCCGGCCTGAACCTGCGCCAGGACCTGCGCCCCGCCCCCGTGGTCGGCGACCCCGTCCTGCTGGAGCGGCTCGTGGGCAACCTCGTGGAGAACGCCCTCAAGTACAACGTCCCGGACGGCGAGATCACCGTGCGCAGCGGCATGTACGAGGGCATGCCCGCGGTCCAGGTGGAGAACTCCGGCAAGGTCATCCCGGCCTACGAGATCGAGGGGCTCTTCGAACCGTTCCGCAGGGGCTCCAGCGACAGGGTGGGCTCGGGCCGCAGCGCCGGCCTGGGGCTGTCCATCGTGCGGTCGGTGGTGCGCGCGCACGAGGGCGTGGTGACCGCGTGGCCGCGTTCGGGGGGCGGTCTCGTCGTCACCGTCTGCCTTCCGGTCCCCGAGTAGTCCAGCAGAATAGCCCCTCACCGGCCCGGGCTGCGCCCCGCCGCGCTTCGTGGTATCTATACGTGTCCGAAGACACGCCCACCCGTGGCACGGGGGCCGAACTCGGGTGTGTATGCTTCCCCGGGCGTGGACACGGAGAGAATGCCTCCTGACGTGGGCATGTCTTGGTTTTTGCCTACTTATGGGAAGCACTCTGCGTTTTGTCCGGGATGGGCGAAAAAGAGTCTTCCAGGTCTACGAGGCGTCCGGCGTTGGGTAGTACACAGGGGACCGATCCTTGGGACGGTGGCCGCGTGTGGCCGCCTCCGGTCACGGGCCCGTGAAAGTACTGCTGACCTGTGGACAGTGGCCCGGGAGGGGGCATGGTCCGCCGACATCGGGAAAACTCATCGGCCGAATCGGGCACAACGAAGGTCTCTCAAGCGTTACACCCGCGCGACGAGGCACTGAACGAGGGGGATGGAGTTAGCAGAGATGGCCACCGACTACGACAGCCCGCGCAAGACTGAAGAGGACATCAACGAGGACAGCCTCCAGGAGCTGCAGGCGCGGCGTGTGGACAAGGGCACCGGCACGATCGACGTCGACCCCGACGAGGTCGCCGAGGGCCTGGAGCTGCCCGGTGCCGACCTGTCGGGCGAGGAACTCGCGGTGCGCGTACTCCCGCGCCAGGCCGACGAGTTCACCTGCTCGCGCTGCTTCCTGGTGCACCACCGCAGCCAGCTCGCCGAGCAGCGCGCCGGCCAGCTGGTCTGCAAGGAGTGCGCCTGAGCGGACGGGACGGCCCCTGAACCGTCCCGTCCCGACGGCTCTCGCCCGCGCGGGCGGACACCACCGCGTACTCGCGCGTCCGCGGACGCGCCGAGCACCCCCGCCCGCGGGCTCCCCACCCGGGAGCGCCGCGGAAACGACGGCGGACGGCCGACCACACCCCGGTGCGGTCGGCCGCCCGCCGTCGTCATGGGCGCGGTGCGGCCCGGTGTCAGACGTCCAGCTCCTCGGGGCCGGCGCCGAGCAGCTTCGCGCGGGTGGCGCGTACGGCAAGCACCCGGGCCACCTCCGTGCTGACACCGGCCATCACGGCCCAGCTCAGCGCGCGGCCGAGGCTGATGTCGGGGGAGTCCACGTCCGTGGGCGGCTCCTCGCCCGTCACACGCGCCCAGGTAAAGTTCAGCGCCTTGCGCATGGCGTACTGCGCCGCGATCCCGGCCACGAGACCAGCGAGGGCCGGGCCGATGTCACCGCCGTCCTTCTTAGCCATCGAATCCTTCACCGTTTCCGTTGGATGTACGAGGATGCGCGCCCGGCGCACACCCTCCTGCACGTACGGGGAGATACTGTCATGCCCGCTCCCCGGATGCGGGGGCCAACCCCGCACGCCAGCGCGCCGGGGCCGGGCGTCCGGTCCCTCGGGTGAGGGCCCGGAACGCGGAGCGATCACGGCCCGGAGCGCACTACCATTGCCCCATGACCAACCGCTCTCATTCCTTCCGCATGCCCGACAAGCCTTCGCTGGACGGTATCGAGGCGAAGTGGGTCGACGTATGGGATGAGTCCGGCGTCTACCACTTCGACCGCACCCGCAGCCGCGAGGACGTCTACTCCATCGACACCCCGCCGCCCACGGTCTCGGGTTCGCTGCACATCGGCCACGTGTTCTCCTACACGCACACCGACACCGTCGCGCGCTTCCAGCGCATGAACGGCAAGGCCGTCTTCTACCCCATGGGCTGGGACGACAACGGCCTGCCCACCGAGCGCCGCGTCCAGAACTACTACGGCGTGCGCTGCGACCCCTCGGTCCCCTACGACCCGGACTTCCAGCCGCCCGCCAAGCCCGACCCCAAGCGGCAGATCCCCGTCTCCCGGCGCAACTTCATCGAGCTGTGCGACACGCTCACCGCCGAGGACGAGAAGGTCTTCGAGTCCATCTGGCGCCGTCTGGGCCTGAGCGTGGACTGGCGCCACACCTACGCCACCATCGACGGCAACTCCCGTGCCGCCGCACAGCGCGCCTTCCTGCGCAACCTGGCGCGCGGCGAGGCCTACATGTCCGAGGCCCCCACCCTGTGGGACGTCACCTTCCGCACCGCCGTCGCCCAGGCCGAGCTGGAGGACCGCGAGCGCCCCAGCGCCTACCACAAGGTCGCCTTCCACAAGCCCGACGGCGCCCCGGTCCACATCGAGACCACCCGCCCCGAGCTGCTGGCCGCCTGCGTCGCCCTGGTCGCCCACCCCGACGACGAGCGCTACCAGGACCTGTTCGGCACGACCGTGCGCACACCGGTCTTCGGTGTCGAGGTCCCGGTCAGGGCGCACCGCCTCGCCGACCCCGAGAAGGGGTCGGGCATCGCCATGATCTGCACCTTCGGCGACACCACGGACGTCACCTGGTGGCGCGAGCTCCAGCTGGAGACCCGGCCCATCATCGGCTGGGACGGACGCATCATCGCCGACCCGCCCAAGGGGCTGGAGAGCGGGCCCGGCCGCGAGGCCTACGACACGCTCGTCGGCGCCACCGTCCACACCGCGCGCGAGCGCACCGTCGCCCTGCTGCGCGAGAGCGGCGACCTGGTGGGCGAGCCCACGCCGATCACCCACCCGGTGAAGTTCTACGAGAAGGGCGACAAGCCCCTGGAGATCGTCACCACCCGCCAGTGGTACATCCGCAACGGCGGACGGGACGAGGGCCTGCGCCAGCGGCTCCTCCAGCGCGGCCGCGAGCTCACCTGGCACCCCGAGCACATGCGCGCCCGCTACGAGAACTGGGTCGAGGGACTGAACGGCGACTGGCTGATCAGCCGCCAGCGCTTCTTCGGCGTCCCCTTCCCCGTCTGGTATCCGCTGGACGCCGACGGCAACCCGCGCTACGACGAGCCGATCCTGCCGACCGAGGACCAGCTGCCCGTCGACCCCAGCTCGCAGGCGCCCGAGGGCTACACCGAGGACCAGCGCGGTCAGGCGAACGGGTTCATGGGCGACCCCGACGTCATGGACACCTGGGCGACTTCCTCGCTGTCCCCGCAGATCGCCTCCGGCTGGGAGCGCGACCCGGACCTGTACGCCCGGGTCTTCCCCATGGACTACCGGCCGCAGGGCCAGGACATCATCCGCACCTGGCTGTTCTCCACCGTGGTCCGTGCCCACTTCGAGAACGGCACCCTGCCCTGGAGCACCACCGGCATCTCCGGCTGGATCCTGGACCCGGACCGCAAGAAGATGTCCAAGTCCAAGGGCAACGTCGTCACCCCGCTGGCGCTGCTGGAGAAGTACAGCTCCGACGCGGTCCGGTACTGGGCGGCCAGCGGGCGGCTGGGCACCGACACCGCCATGGACGAGGGTCAGATGAAGGTCGGCCGCAGGCTGTCCATCAAGATCCTCAACGCCAGCAAGTTCGTCATGTCCGTGGCCGGCGAGGGTACGACGGCCGACCCCGCGCGGGTCACCCAGCCGCTGGACCGGGCGATGCTGGCCGCGCTGGCCGACGTCGTGGAGGACGCCACCGCCGCCTTCCACGCCTACGACCACACCCGGGCCCTGGAGCGCACCGAGCGCTTCTTCTGGGACTTCTGCGACGACTACCTGGAGCTGGTCAAGGCCCGCGCCTACGACGCCGACTCCACCGAGGGCGCCTCCGCCCGCGCCGCGCTGCTCATCGCCCTGGGCGCCCTGCACAAGCTCTTCGCGCCCTTCGTGCCCTTCGTGGCCGAGGAGGTCTGGAGCTGGTGGCAGGAGGGCTCGGTCCACGCCCAGCGCTGGCCCGGGACCGCCGAGTACCGCACCGCGGCCGCCGACGGCGACCCGGCGGTCCTGACCGCGACCGCCGAGGTGCTGCGCGCCGTGCGCAAGGCCAAGTCCGAGGCCAAGCTGTCCATGCGGGCCGAGGTCGAGCACGTCAGGGTGTCGGGCAAGCAGGTCGACGCCGCCCGTGCCGCCGCCGGTGACATCGCCGCCGCGGGCCGTACCTCCGGGATCGACTTCCAGGCCACCGACGACGCCGAGCTCACCGTCGAGGTGACCCTGCCCGAGCCCGTCGAGGAGTAGCCGGGGCCGGAGCCCGGAAGCAGGCGAAGCGAACACGCGGGGCGGTGCCGGAGGGATCCGGCGCCGCCCCGCCTCGCGATCCGGCGGCGCTGGACACCGGTCCAGCGCCCGGGGAGCGATAGGCTCGGCCAATGTGAGTACCACATCCCTGGAAGGCGGACGGATCCCTGTCACGGTCCACCGCCTGGACCCCGGCCTCCCCCTGCCCGCCTACGCCCACTCCGGCGACGCGGGAGCGGACCTGTACACCGCCGTCGACGCCGTACTGGACCCCGGTGAGCGGGCCACGCTCCCCACCGGCCTGGCGATCGCCCTCCCCGAGGGGTACGCGGCCTTCGTGCACCCGCGCTCGGGCCTGGCCGCACGCTGCGGGCTCACGATCGTCAACGCGCCGGGCACGGTCGACGCCGGGTACCGGGGCGAGATCCGGGTGACCCTGCTCAACACCGACAGGGACACCCCCGTGAAACTGTCCCGGGGCGACCGGATCGCACAGCTGGTCATCCAGCGCGTCGAACACGCGGTGTTCGTCGAGGCGGCCTCCCTGCCGGAGTCGTCCCGGGGAACGGGCGGTTTCGGTTCGACCGGGGGCCACGCCGCACAGAGGTGACGGCGCCCGAATCCCCGGTGCCATCCCGGGACCAACGTAAAGCGAAGAGGTGAAGGCGTGTTCGGACGCCGCCGCAAGAAGCGGGACGCGAAGACCGAGAGCACGGGGACGGAGGCCGCGCCCAGACGCGAGGGCGCCGCCGGAGCGGTCTCCTTCGGCAACGAGATCGAGCCGGAGGGCCCCGCGGAGCAGCCGACCAAGGAGGCCGACCGCCACCGCGCCACCGGGCCGTGGGACTCCGCGGAGGAGGTCCCCGAGGCCAGGCGGATGGATCTGGGCAGCATGCTCGTGCCCATGGCGCAGGGCACCGAGATCCAGGTCAACGTCGCCCAGGACGCGCAGCGCAAGCAGAAGGTCATCGGCGTGACCCTGACGCGCGACAAGAGCGCGCTGCAGGTGCAGCCCTTCGCCGCGCCCAAGTCCTCCGGCCTGTGGGACGAGATGCGCGAGGAGCTGCGCGAGCAGGTCGTCAAGCAGGGCGGCAAGGTCGAGGACCACGACGGCACCTTCGGCCCCGAGCTCCGGGCCCTGGTACCGGTCAAGGGCCGCAAGACCGAGGACGGCAAGCAGCTCGCCCAGCGGGTGCGGTTCATCGGCGTCGACGGCCCGCGCTGGGTGCTGCGCGGTGTGATCCGCGGCGAGGGCGCCTCCAAGCCCGAGGCGATGTCCGAGATCGAGCAGCTCTTCGCCGACATCGTGGTGGTGCGCGGCCACCAGCCGGTGCCCCCGAACGAGCTGCTGCCCATCACCGTGCCCAAGCAGGTCCAGGAGCAGATGGCCCAGGCGGCCAAGGCGCGCGCCGCCCAGCAGGCGGCCCAGCGCGGCAACGCGGGCCGCTCACCCAACGGGGCCGCACCCGGCGGCCAGGCCGACCGGGCCGGTGAGACCCCGAACGGTTCCGGGCCGTCCTGACCGCCGCCCCGCCGAGAACGCGCCGGGGGCACGCGTCCTTTCCGTAGTCTGTGCCCCATGACACAGACGACGGAGAACAGCGTGCCCCGGCCGCTCCCCGAGGACTGGGAGCGCGCCCTGGCGGTGGTGGCCCACCCCGACGACCTGGAGTTCGGCAGTTCCTCAGCGATCGCCCGGTGGACCGGCCAGGGCAAGGACGTGGTGGAGCTGCTGGTCACCAAGGGCGAGGCGGGCATCGACGGTATGGCCCCCGAGGAGTGCGCGCCGCTGCGCATGGCCGAGCAGCGCGCGTCGGCCGCGGCCGTGGGCGCCGGCACCGTCGAGTTCCTGGACTTTCCCGACGGCACCCTGGAGTACGGGCTGCCGCTGCGCGCCGCGCTCGCCGCCGCGATCCGGCGCCACCGGCCCGAGGTGGTCGTCTCCATCAACTTCCGCGACCACTTCCCGGGCGGGGGCGGGTTCAACCACGCCGACCACCGGGTGCTCGGCCCGGCCCTGCTGGACGCGGTCCGCGACGCCGCCAACCGGTGGGTGTTCCGCGAGCAGCTGGAGGAGGGCCTGCGGCCGTGGTCGGGCGTGCGCTTCGTGGCCTTCGGCGCCTCGCCCCTGGCCACCCACTACGTCGAGCTGGGCGAGGACGACCTGGCCGCGGGCGTGGCCTCGCTGGACGCCCACGAGGTCTACCTGGCCAACCTGTCCGGGTTCGACCAGAAGGCCTTCCTGCCCCAGGCCGCGGCCCGGGCCGGGGAGTGGGCCGGTGTCCCCCTCGCCACCGCCTTCGAGGTGTTCGAGGTCTGAAGGTCCCGAAGGAGGGCGGGGAGGAGGGGCCGGGGCGGCCGGCCTCAGGAGGCCGGGCCCGGATCCACCGGGTCGGTGACGCGGCCCAGGAACAGGACCGCCTCGCGGCGGCGCAGCACGAACACGAACGGCCGGTCCACCGTGAACCGGACCGGCCTGGAGGGTGTGACCGCCGCCCTGAGCATCATCACGGCGGTGGCGGCGGCGCCCTCGGCACCCTTCTCGTCCACCCTCAGCACCGACTGGTGCAGGATCTCGTCGGCCCTGAGCGGCTCCGGGCTGATCCCGTCGAAGCGGGCCCCGTCCGTGGCCAGCTCGCGCACGCCCACGGCCGCCAGCGGTCCGAGCAGGGAGGTGTCGGTCTCCACCCGAAAACGCGGCAGGGCCAGGTCGACCTGCTGGGAGGAGCGCCCGCGGTACAGGTCCGCGAGCACCTCGGCGGACACCGGCGCGGGATCGGTGGTCCGCTCGTCGGGTAGCAGCACGTCCAGGACCAGCTCGTGGTCGCCCTCCAGGCTCACCATGCTCCATCCCCCCGCACGCGCGTGGGGCAGGCGGGCCGACCGGTGCATGGTGGGCACCCTCCGCTTCCCGGACGGGGCGTGGAAGGGCCTGGCGCGGGTCCGCGCGGGGTCGAAGGGGTCGGGCCAGATCACCTTCACCCACAGCGCGTTGACCAGCAGCAGCCGCAGGTCGGGGCGGACGCCGCCCGGCGGGAGCAGCTCCCTGACCAGGCCGCGGGTCACGTCCGCGACCTCGCCGTTGATCCGTGAGCGCACCCCCTCGGCGTCGTGCTCGAAGTCGGCGCGTCCCACCTCGGCGCCGGCGCGTGCGCGGACCCGCGCCTCGAAGTCCGGCAGGAGCTCCAGGTCGGCGGGCACGTACAGACCGTTCAGGGTGGCCAGGTCGGGAGCGGAACCGGTGTCCACGGCCGCGTCCAGGGCCTCCAGCTGCCCCTTGGTGTCCGGGCCCAGCAGTGCCTCCAGCTCGGCCCGGGTACGGCCCGCGGCCCCGGCGGCCAGCAGCCCCAGCACCGTGCCCACCGAGTGGGGCGACCACACGTGCGACCCGCCGGACCGGACCAGGACCCGGTCCAGGGCGGCGGCGAACTCCAGGTGGTCCCGTCTCGGGGACGTGCTCGGCTGCATGGGATCCCTCGTTCGCTCTCGGCTCCGGCGGCTCTGGCCGCCAGCGTACGGAGTCGGCCGGGCGACCGCCAGGGCCGCCGGTCCGACCGGTCCGGCGGGAGCTCGGGGGACCGCGGACGGCCGAGTGCTCCGACGGAGGGATCCCGCCCGAACGCGACCGCCGTGGGCGCAGCGCAGGCGCTCGGACACGTTCCGTGACACGAAAGCGGTGACAGGTCGCATAGTCTGGGGCATCATGGCGGGCGGACCCGCGCGGGAGGCCCGCGCGGCGACGACCGGGACCGACCACGACCGAATCGAACCGGAGCAGGATGACTGAGCAGCAGCGTGCCGCCGAGGAGGCCGCCTCGAAGGCCGGGGCGGACCACCGGGCCGAGGTACCCGCGGAGGCGGACGACCGGAGCGACGCTCCCACTCCGGACCAGGAACCGGCGCACAGGGGCGCCGAGGACACCCCGGTGGTCACCGAGGACACGGTCGAGGCGCTCGTGCGCTCCCAGCTGTCCAAGGCGCTGGGCGGCAAGCGCGGCATGGTCGAGGCGGCCATGCCCACCCTGACCTTCACCGTCTCCTACGTCCTCACCTCGGAGCTGAGGACGTCGATCGGCCTCGGCGTGGCCGCGGCCCTGGTCCTGGGCGCGGTCCGGCTCCTGCAGCGCTCCTCGGTGCAGTACGTGGTCACCAGCCTGTTCGGCATCGGCATCGCCGCCGTCTTCGCCATGCGCAGCGGCAACGCCGCCGACGCCTTCCTCCCGGGCATCATCTACAACGCCGTCTACGCCGTGGTGCTGAGCCTGTCGGTCCTGGTGCGCTGGCCCGCGATCGGACTGATGATCGGCCCGTTCATCGGCAACAAGGAGGACTTCACCTCCTGGCGCTCCAACCCGGCCGTGCTCTCCCTGGCCTCGCGTCTGACCTGGCTCCTGGTGCTGCCCTGCGTGATCCGCGTGCTCGTGCAGTACCCGCTGTGGATGGCCGACACCCACGGCTGGGCCGACACCTTCGGTCTGCTGGGCCTCTCCAAGATCGCCATGGGCTGGCCGCTCCAGGTCGCCGCGTTCGCCGCCATGGTGTGGGTGCTGGCCCGGGGCCGCACTCCGCTGGACGAGCGCGAGGAGGGGGCCGCCGCCCGGGGGGAGGACGGTCCCGGCTAGACGTCCTCGTCCGGGGGCGCCAGCAGGGCCTCCAGCGCGCCCAGCGCCTCCGGCTCGGCCAGGAACACCACCGTGTCGCCCACGGACAGGCTTCTTCCGGGCTCGGGAGGACGCACCCCTCCGGGGCCGACCACCGCCACCAGGGCCACGCCCTCGGGCAGTGCCTCGGTCAGCGCGCTCTCCGGTCCGTCCGCGAACGAGCTCTCGGCGTGCAGCACCGACTCGGCGATCTCCGCACCCGGCAGCGGCGGCAGGGCCCCCTCCTGGTCCAGGCCCTCCTCCGGGGCGCCCTCGACCAGGTCGGCGATCAGCCGCGGCGGGGAGACCGCCAGGTCCACGCCCCAGGACTCGTTGAACAGCCACTCGTTGTCGGGGTCGTTGATGCGGGCGATCACCCTGCCCACCCCGAACTCGTTCTTGGCCAGCAGGGACACCACCAGGTTGACCTTGTCGTCGCTGCTGGCCGCGATCACCACGTCGAAGTCGTCCAGCCGGGCGTCCTCCAGGGTGGTCAGCTCACAGGCGTCGGCCAGCAGCCACTCCACCTGGGGCAGGTCGTCCACACCGATGGCCCGGGTGTCCCGGTCGATCAGCAGTACGTCGTGGCCGCTGCCCGCCAGCTCCGTGGCGATGGAGCGGCCCACGCTCCCGGCTCCCGCGATGGCGATCCGCATCTCACCCACGCCCCGTCTCGTCGTCGTGCAGCCGCCCGGACAGCCCGTCCAGGTCCCGGCCGTGGGCGACCACGTGCAGGACGTCGCCCTCCTCCATCGGATCGTCGGAACGGGCGAGGACGATCCGTCCCCCGCGGGTCAGGTAGACCACCCGCACCGGCACCCGCTCCTCCAGGTCGGCGACGCGGCGCCCCTCCCACCCCGGCGGCAGGGTCAGCTCGTTCATCGCCAGGCTCCCGGACGCGTCCTGCCACTCCGGGCCCACGGTGAGCCGCCCGTCGCCCGGCACCATCCGGCGCAGGATCGCGTCGGCCGTCCACCGCACCGTCGCCACCGTGGGGATGCCCAGGCGCTGGTAGACCTCCGCGCGGCGGGGATCGTAGATCCGCGCGACCACGTGCTCGACCCCGAACGCCTCGCGCGCCACCCGCGCGGAGATGATGTTGGAGTTGTCACCGTTGCTGACCGCCGCGAACGCCCCGGCCCGGTCGATCCCCGCGGAGAGCAGGACCTCCCGGTCGTGTCCCACGCCCCGGACGGCGTGCTTGGACACGGAGCCGCGCAGGCGCCGGAACGCCTCGGGGTCCTGGTCGATCACCGCCACCGTGTGCCCCAGGTCCACCAGGGTGTGGGCCAGGGTGGAACCCACCCGGCCGCACCCCATGATCACGATGTGCACCTCGCTCGCACTCCCGTCGAGATAGCCGTCCGTCGCCTGTGCCGCGCCTGGTCCCACCTTGGCACAGACGCGCCCTCCACGCGCGCCGGCACCGGAAGCCGGCGGCCCGGCCACGGAACAACGCGGACGGTGTGTCCTGAGCGGTAGATTGGGAATGGTTGGTGGCTGTGCGCGCAGGGTCACCCAGAAGCGACCCGACCACCTTGAGGACACCACACCATGACCGGCCAGGAATTCGAACTCACCGTTGACGACGTCGCACACGGAGGCTGGTGCGTGGGACGCCACGGCGACCAGGTGGTCTTCGTGCGCCACGCCCTGCCCGGCGAGCGGGTCCGCGTCCGCGTCACCGAGCGGACCTCCCGCTTCCTCCGCGGCGACGCCGTGGAGGTCCTCACCGCCTCCCCCGACCGGGTCGAGGCCCCCTGCGCCTTCGCCGGGCCGGGCAAGTGCGGCGGCTGCGACTGGCAGCACGCCTCACCGGAGGCCCAGCGCGCCCTCAAGGCCAAGGTCGTCGCCGACCAGCTGCGCCGTATCGCCGGGATCGACCGCGAGGTCGTGGTGGAGGAACTGCCCGGGACCCCCGACGGCCTGGGCTGGCGCACCCGCGTGCGCTTCTCCGTGGACTCCGAGGGCCACGCCGGGCTGCGCCGCCACCGCTCCCACGACATCGAGCCCGTCGACCGCTGCCTGATCGCCCACCCCGGCGTGACCGAGCTCGGCGTGACCGACGTGACCTGGGAGGGCGTCAGGGACGTGGAGGCGGTCGCCTCGGCCGGACGCGCCGACCGCGCCGTCGTCGTCACCCCCACCGGCGCCAAGTTGGGAGCCCTTCCCGAACTGGGCACCTCCAGCGCGGTGCTGCGCCGGTTCAAGGGGGGCCGCGTCCAGCAGGTGCGCGGGCGCCGGGGCGTGCGCGAGAACGCGAACGGCCGCGAGTACCGCGTCAGCGCGGGCGGCTTCTGGCAGGTGCACCCGGCCGCCGCGGAGGTCCTCACGGCCGCCGTGATGGGGGCCCTGGAGGTCAAGCCCGGTGAGACCGCCCTGGACCTGTACTGCGGTGCGGGCCTGTTCACCGGCGCTCTGGCCGAGGCGGTGGGCCCCGAGGGGCGCGCCATGGGCGTGGAGAGCGGCACCCAGGCCGTGAGCGACGCCCGGTACAACCTCAGGGACATGGAGCAGGTGCGCGTCGAGCAGGGCGACGTGGCCGCCCAGCTGCGCGAGTGGGCGGACGTGCGCGCCGACGTGGTCGTCCTGGACCCGCCCCGGGCCGGTGCGGGCGCCGAGGTGGTGCGCTCCCTGACCGGGACGCGCCCGCGCAGGGTCGCCTACGTCTCCTGTGACCCCGCCACGCTCGCCCGCGACCTGGCCTCCTTCGAGCGGGCCGAGTACCGGCTGGTGGAGCTTCGCGCCTTCGACGCCTTCCCGATGACCCACCACGTGGAGTGCCTGGCGGTGCTGGAGCCGGTCCACCCGGCCCGCCGCCACCGCGACTAGCAATGTCTCCTCGGGGCTCCGCCCCCGCCGCCCGCCGCCACCGCTTGGTGGGCTGACCGGACACGTTGCCGGTGCGGCCGGAGTGCTCCACCCCCGGATGATCTTGCACTTGTGGCGAGGTTGGGCGCCGAAGCGCGCTACAAGCACAAGAGCGTGGCCCATGGGGCGAGCCGGTGTACCTCCGCGGTCACCGCGACCAGACCCGGGCAGGAGGTCGGCCGCGGTCGGCTGGGATGCGCGCCTGTGTCCGGACCGCATGGGACCGCTCGATGGCCGGCGGCCTTCCGCGGGGGCCGGGCGGGCGTGTGCGCGGGTCAGGCCGACCTCCGGGTTCGTGAGGGCGGCGGACACCCCCACGGGTGCGGGCTTGCCGGCTCCGCGCCCTACCGCCAGGTCGCGGTGTCGGGGTCGATGCCGTGGGCACGCGCGCTGGCGTCGACGAGGCGGCGGAACCACGTGGCGAGGCCGGAGCGGATGCCGTCGTAGTGGGCGGCGAACGCCGGATCGGCCTCGTACATGCGGCCGAGACAGACCTGCATCCGCCTGGTGAGGGGAAAGTACGAGGCGAAGACCTCGCGGTGCCGCTCGACGAGTCGGTTCGCTTCCGGGCTACCAGGTGTGACGCCGGCGTCCATCGCCTCCCCGAGGGCGCGGTCGAGGCCGGCGACGGCGTCGGCGACGGCCTGCCATTCCTCCGGACCGCGGGAGGCCGAGCGCTCGGCGTACTGCAGCCATTGCGTCGTGTCTCCGTAGCGCTGACGGGCTTGGGCGGGCCAGTCCGGGTTCCACTGGGGGCCGAAGACCGCGACCTGCTGCTCGATGGTCAGCAGCAGGCCGTGCTCGTGGGCGTCGATCATCCGGTCCAGTCCGGCGCTGAGCTGCCGGAGGCGGTCGATCCGTTCAGCGACCCGGGCGCGCTGCGCGCGCAATGCGCCGGGCACGTCCGCGGTCGAGTCGTCCAGGACGGCCCGGATCCCGTCCAGGCCGAGACCGAGCTCGCGGTAGACCACGACGCGGTGCAGGCGTTCCAGGTCACCAGCGGTGTAGAGCCGGTATCCGGCAGCCGTGCGCAGCGACGGTCGCGCCAGACCGATCCCGTCCCAGTGGTGCAGTGCGCGGACCGTCACGCCCAGACGCGCCGAGACCTGGCCGACGGTCAGGCCATCGGCGTCAGTGGCATCAGGCATGCTCCTCATTATCGCCGCGACCGACGTCCGGTGGGGTGATCCCGATGGCTTCGAGGTCGCGCGCCTCCTGGCTGGCCGGGTCGAAGGGCTTCGCCGCGGTGAGGACGATCCGTGCGTTCTCGGGGGTGACCACCTCCACGTCAAGGGTGTTCCAGGGAGTGTCCCGTGGACCGTCGACCGAGTGCGGGCGCAACGCACGACAGGCCTCGACGAGGGAGTCGACCTGGCTGAGCACGCACGCGAAACTGAGGCTCATCGCTGGTGTCCGCTCCGGAACGCTCGCCGCCGACACGAGGAGTACGTCCTGGAACGCCCACCGGCGCAGATGCACGAGCCTGCCGGGGATGCAGAACAGCTCGAAGAACCCGAGCCCACGAGTCCAGAAGTCCACCGACGCCGCCAGATCACTCGTGGGGATCGTCGCGAACGCGGGCATTCCATAGATGCCGCGGAACGGCTCCGGCGGAACCGCGTCCGGGCCGGGAGCGGGCACGGGACTCGTCTCGAACGCGTTGTAGTAGTCGCTCATGCACCCCACCCTCCAGCCTCACGCGGCGTGAGGGTCAAGCCGGATCCGTGGATCCCGCCCCATCCCGGCGGTGCGGCCACCGTTGTGGCCGGGTACCACCGGCCGGCTGTCCCGGGGCTTCCGGGAACGGGGCGGGAACGCGCTCGACCGGCCCAGGGCCGTGTACGGGCCGCGGCCCCGCCCCGCGCCTTCGCTACCTCCGGGTCGGGCGCCGGGCCGGGGCCCGCAGGACCATCAGCCCCAGGGCGAGTACGGCCAGCCCGGCCCACGACACGGCGGGCAGTCGCTCACCGACCACCACCACGCCCAGCAGAGCGGCCACGGCCGGTTCGGCCAGGGTCAGGGTGGTGGCCACCGACGCGGGGGTGTGCCGCAGTCCGTTCCCGAACAGCCGGTAGGCCAGGAACACGGTGAACACCGCCAGGTGCAGGGCCACCAGAGCGCCCTCGGCCGTGGCCAGCCAGGCCGCCCCGGCGGCCGGTACCACCGGGAGCACGGCGAGCCCGCCGCCCGCGAACATCGTGCCCATCACGGCTCCCGACGGGTGTCCCCGCTGGATGAGCCGCTCGGCGATGAGCGCGTAGGCGGAGTAGGACAGCCCGGCGAGCAGGGCCAGGAGCACCCCGGTGGGCCGCACGGCGGACGCGCCCCCGGTGAGCTCCGAGCCCAGCACGAGTACGGCGCAGCCCAGTACCGCGGCCAGGGTGGCCGCGACCCAGCGCCCCGTGGGCCGGGCCCGCCCGGTCAGCCAGGACAGCAGCCCGGCGAAGACCGGCGCGCTGCCCAGCGTGATCACGGTGGCGACGGCGACACCCGCCTGTGCCACGGCCGGGTAGAAGGACAGCGGGTACCCGGCGACGGCCAGGGCGCCCAGGGCGAGCGTCCACCGGGTGGTTCCCCCGCCCCGGGTGAGAAGGGCCAGGGAGCCCCGTCCGGTGAGGAACAGCAGCAGGCCGCCCAGGGCCAGGCCCGCGGAGCCGATGGCGGCCGCGGGCGCGCTCGCGGGAGCCAGGGAGGCGGCGGTGCCGGTGGTGCCCCACAGCACGGCCGCGGCCAGGATCGGCAGCGGGCCCCGGGCCAGGGCAGCGGTGGTGGAGGCGGGGGAGTCGGAGGTGGGAAGGGAGCGTTCTGACACGGTCGTGGTCCTTGTCGTCGCGTGTGCCGGGAGAGGGCGAAACGGGCGCACGACGACACGCGGCCCGGCGGACACCGCCGACGGGCCGTTGCCCGGGCTCCTCAGGAGATGGGGAGGGTGCGCCCGGTCAGGCGCACAGCGGGGGGAGCACGACGTGCCAGTACGGGTTCTTCATACCTTCCATCCTACGATCGGATGTGTGGGGCGGGCCCGCGGGGCTCCGTTCCGAACGCGGCCTCAGACGCACATGGGGAGTGTGCGCCATCCCGTGCCGTCGACGATCTCCCGGTGGGGCTGACCGGGGTAGAGCCGGGCCCAGTCGGCGGAGTCCGCGGGCGACCCGGAGGCCTCCCGGACACGCAGCCCCAGCAGTTCCGCGAGCTCCCGGGTGCGCCCCGTGGGCGCGGACAGCCTCTCCCAGTGCTCCTCCAGGACCCGGCCCACCCGCTCCTCGGGGAGCCCGGTCAGCGCCCGGGCCACCTCCAGGTCCAGGGCGGAGGGGAGGTAGGGCTCCAGGCCCATGGCGAGGACGTCCAGCTTCTCGGTACGGGACGCCTCCTCCCCGACGGTCGTCAGCCAGGCGGCGATCACGACGCGCGACTGGCCGGTGGCGCGGCACAGGCGGGGCTCGTAGGGGGAGGGCACGTCCAGGACCGACCGGACCACGCCGCCCACCAGCTCGGCCCGCCAGTACGTCCATCCCGGGCTCATGTAGCCGTAGACCATCACGGACCGGCCCTCGGGAACGTCCAGGTCCCGCCGGTAGGAGGAGCCGTCCTGCCACACCACCGGCAGGCGGCCGTGCGCCGCCGCGGGCAGCAGGTCCACGGCCGGAGCCAGGGTCTCGTGCCAGTGGTCCACCCACGGGTCGAAGCCCGGCAGCGGACAGTAGGTGATGCCCTCCACGACCCGGCAGGAGGGCCCGTGCGCGCCGTACACCTGGCTGTCGGCTATGGGTGTGTGTGGGGTGTGGGCCTGGCGTCCGTGGGCGACGGTGAGCGCGGCACCGGCCAGCAGCACGGCGGCCGTGCCCAGACAGGCCGCACGGAGGGTGCGGCCTCCCCGGGCGGCCAGGGCCAGGAACACCAGGACGGCCAAGGCCAGCACCGAGTAGACCAGGTAGTGGGCGGCCACGTCCGTGACGGAGGGCGCGCGCACCTTGAACGGGTGCATGGTGGCGCGGACCGCCCATTCCACCCGGAACGCGGCGTTCTGCAGGTCGCTCCCCAGCAGCGAGACGCCGTACAGCGTGTAGACGGGGGTGGCCAGACCCACCACGACCAGCGGCAGGTACGAGCGGGTCCACGCCACCAGGGCGATCGACAGCAGGGGCCCCGCCGCCGCCAGCAGGAGGGGTGCCGGGTACGCGGGCGGGCTCAGCACGCCCGGCAGGGGAGGGGAGGCCCACCAGTAGTGCAGACCGGCCAGCACCACCACCATCACCATGCTGACCAGTGAGGACGCCGCCATCAGGGACAGGAGGCGGCTCGTGCGGCCCAGGGGGGACACCAGCGCCGTGGAGTAGCGGGCCTCGCGCATGGCGGGGAAGGTGACCACGACGAACATCATCACGCCCACGACCGTCGCGATGGAGCCGGTCCTGTGGTACCAGCTCTCCAGCGTGGGCACACCCGTGGCCCTGCTCATGTCCAGGAGCAGGTAGGCGCCCGCCGCCATGCCCAGGGCCAGGAGCGGGTTCCGGCACAGGCGCACCGTGTCGAAGCACACCAGCCGGGCGAACGCGGTCGCGCGTCCGGCGGTGCGCGGCCGCTCCGGTCCTCCCGCGGCGGTCCGCGGGGGCGCCGTGTCCGCGGACGGCCCCGCCGCGGTCGGTGCCGCGTCCGCGGTATCCGCCCGCCCGTCGACACGGCTCACCGGAGCCCCTGTTCCACGCCCGTGAGCAGCAGGTAGGCGTCCTCCAGGGTGGGGTCGACCGGTTCCAGGCCGGGGGCGGATCCGGCGTGCGCACCGCCGGCCGGGGTGAGCACGCGGTAGCGCCCGTCGGCCAGCCGCCATGCGGTGTACCCCTCGCCGGGGTGCCCGCGGTGCTCCCACACGTGCCCGCGCGCACGGTCCACCAGCTCTCCCGGGGTGCCGTCGAAGACCACCCGGCCCGCGTCCAGGCACACCACGCGCTGGCACAGTGCCGCCACGTCCTCGATCTGGTGGGTGGACAGCACCACGGTGCTGCGCACGGCCAGTTCCGAGACCAGTCCGCGGAACCGGATGCGCTGTTCGGGGTCCAGGCCGATGGTCGGCTCGTCCAGCAGCAGTACCTCGGGATCGCCGAGCATGGCCGCGGCCAGCCCCAGGCGCTGGCGCATGCCGCCGGACAGGCGGCGGACGCGGCTGTGGCGGCGGTCGAGGAGACCGACCCTCTCCAGGCCGCGACGCACCTCGTCGTGGCGGGCCCGGCGCCCGCCCAGCTCCTTGAGCACCGCCATGTAGTCCAGCAGGCCGAACGCGGTGAAGTACGGGTAGAACTCGGGGTTCTGCGGCAGGTAGCCCAGGCGGCGCCGGATCTCGGTCCGCTCGCCCGGGCGCTCGGGGTCGCGTCCCAGCACGCGGACCTCGCCGTCGGTGGCCTCCAGATCGGTGTTCAGACAGCGCAGGAGGGTGGTCTTACCCGCGCCGTTGCGCCCCAGCAGCCCGGTCACCCCGGGCCCCAGGTCCAGGTCGACGCCGTCCAGGGCGGTCCGGGTGCCGTAGCGGCGCACCAGTCCGCGCAGGCGGACGGGAGCGGCCACCGTGGTCGTGGAGCTCATGACGCCCTCACACGCCACAGGAGGGCGACGAGCAGGGTGGCGAGCGCGCCCGCCCACCACACCTGGGCCTGGGGAACGAGCAGCTGTAGAGGCGTGGCGTCCCCCGAGGCGACCAGGGCGCCCAGGGCGAGCAGCCACAGCAGCCCCACGACGGCGCTGGCAGCGCCCAGGTGCATCCAGCGGCTGAGCACCAGCGAACCGGCCACGAGGGTGAGCGAGGGCAGCAGCCAGAACGCCGACGCCCAGGGCACGTGCGAGGGGGGCAGCAGCAGGGCCGCCGCCATGCACAGGGTCAGCGCGGGCACCAGGACCGCGCAGGTGCGCAGGAACAGCAGCCGCTGCCCGGCCAGCGGGGTGACCGAGGTCAGGGCGTGGGCGGGGTCCACGCCGCGCCCGTAGGCCAGGGCCACGCCCACCAGCGGCACGACCGGGGCGGTGAAGGTGAACATCATCGAGCCGAGCGGTAGGCGGTGGGCGGCCAGCAGGGCGGCCGCCAGCACCACGACCGTGGCCAGCAGCCAGGCCCTGTATAGGCCCGGGGTGGCGGCGAGCAGTTTCGCGGTGCCCTCGCCCACCCCCAGTGAGGACAGCAGCGCCTCGACCGGTCCGCGCCGGGGGCGGTCCACCACGTCGCGCAGGTCCGCCCAGCTGCGGGCCAGCCAGTCCTCGTCGGCGGGGAGCAGGTCGCGGCAGGGCGCGCAGCGGGTGATGTGGGCCTCCACGGACATGGCGGTGACGTCGTCGGACCGGTGGTGGGCGTACTCGTGTGCTTGGGCAGGGGTCAGGTGCCAGCTCATGTCAGTGCCTCCCGTAGCCGCGCCTTGGCGCGCATGACCCGTGTCTTGACGGTTCCTTCGGGGATCTGGAGAATCTGCGCGGCCTCCCGGACGGTGAGCCCGTCGAGCACGGTGGCCTGGATGGCCGAGCGCAGCTCGGGCGAGAGGGAGTGCAGGGCGGCGCCCAGCGGGCCGTACTCGATGTTGAGCAGCACGGTGTCCTCGGCGGAGGCGTCGCCTATGGTCTCGTAGTCGGTGTCGCCGTCGGCGATCCAGCGGTTGGCGCGTTTGCGCAGCTGGGAGATGAGCTGACGGATCGCGATGGTCCACAGCCAGGCCCCGGCGTCGGTGTCGCCGCCGCGGGGGGTGAAGGAGCCCGCGTTCCTCCACACGGCCAGGAAGGTCTCCTGGAGGGCGGCGTCGAGCTGGTCGGGGTCGGCGCAGCGGTAGCGCAGCCGTGCCCGCAGCCAGGGCGCGTGCCTGCGGTGCAGGATCTCCAGGGCACGGGTCTCACCCGCGGCGACGGCGGCCAGCAGCACCGGGTCGGTGCTGTCGGAGTCGTAGGGGGAAGCGCGGCGGCGCGCGCGGCGGAGCAGCTTCACGTGGAGGGCTATCGCGGCGGGGACATGGTTCGGTTCCACGGGGGCGGCCGTGTCTTTATCCACGGTAACCGCGCGGCGGTTTCGGTCTGGTGGCCGCTGTGGGAGAAAATGGGGGTATGCGTCTGAGGATCTTCCTTGAGCCCCAACAGGGGGCCACCTACGAGGACCAGCTCGCCGTCGCCAGGGCCGCGGAGGACCTGGGGTTCGACGCCCTGTTCCGATCTGACCACTACCTGCACATGGGAGATCACGTCAGCGGCCTCCCCGGGCCCACCGACGCCTGGATCACCCTGGCCGGGCTGGCCCGAGACACCTCCCGTATCCGTCTGGGCACGCTGATGAGCGCGGCGACCTTCCGCTACCCCGGCCCCCTCGCCATCTCCGTCGCCCAGGTCGACCGCATGAGCGGCGGCCGGGTGGAGTTCGGCTTCGGCGCCGGCTGGTTCGAGGAGGAGCACGCGGTCTACGGGATCCCCTTCCCGGCCACCGCCCGCGAGCGCTTCGACCGCTACGAGGAGCAGCTGGACATCATCACGGGGCTGTGGTCCACCCCGGTGGGCGAGACCTTCCGCTACGAGGGCAAGCACTACAGGCTGGCGGAGGGGCCCGCGCTCCCCAAGCCGGAGCAGGGCCCGCGGCCGCCGGTGCTGATCGGCGGGACCGGGCCCAAGCGCACGCCGCGCCTGGCCGCCAAGTACGCAGACGAGTACAACGTGCCCTTCGCCTCGGTCGAGGACACCTCGGCCGCCTTCGGGCGGACCCGCGCCGCGGTCGGGGCCTCGGGGCGCGGCGCGCCGATGGTCTACTCCGCCGCGCAGGTGCTGTGCGCGGGCAAGGACGAGGCGGAGGTGGCCCGGCGGGCCGAGCGGATCGGCCGCGAGGTGCCGGAGCTGCGGGAGAACGGGCTGGCGGGTACCCCGAACGAGCTGGTGGACAAGATCGGCCGGTTCGCCGCCGCGGGTGCGGAACGCATGTACCTGCAGATGCTGGACATGTCCGACCTGGACCACCTGGAACTGGTCGCGTCGCAGGTCGCGCCGCAGTTGGACTGAGAGCGGGGCGACTTCTCGGGGGGCGGCCGCGCCCGGGTGGCACCCACCCGATAACTTGATATCGAGATACAAGTCAGATAGCTTGACATCAAGATAACAGCGGGGCTCCCCCCGACCCGCTCCCGGTTCGGGCGTGTGAGGTTGACCGCTTGACGGCGCCCGGACCCGAACATCATGGGCGCCCGCGACCAGCGGACCGCCCGGCCGGTGGCGAGTGGTGTCGCCGCAGGTCACGGCGGACCTGATGGAGGTCGGAAGGCAGGCGGAGACCACCCCCGCGGCTCTCCGCCCCCGGCACCCGGTCAGGGCGGCCTCAGTAGGTCCCGCACCCGCCCCATGGGGCAGGATGCTGGGAGCAAAGTGGCGAGATCAGGAGGCAGACACCGTGTCCGCGAACAGCTTCGGCGCCCGTGACACGTTGCGCGTTGGCGACGAGTCGTACGAGATCTTCCGTCTGGAGGCCGTTGAGGGCTCCAAGCGGCTTCCCTACAGCCTGAAGGTGCTGCTGGAGAACCTTCTGCGCACCGAGGACGGTGCGAATGTCACCGCAGACCACATCCGGGCCCTGGGCGGCTGGGACCCCAAGGCCCAGCCCAACCAGGAGATCCAGTTCACCCCCGCGCGGGTGATCATGCAGGACTTCACCGGCGTGCCCTGCGTCGTCGACCTCGCCACCATGCGCGAGGCCGTGCGCGACATGGGCGGCGACCCGGACAAGATCAACCCGCTCGCCCCCGCCGAGTTGGTGATCGACCACTCCGTCGTGGTCGACCTCTTCGGCAGCCCCGACGCCTTCGAGCGCAACGTCGAGATCGAGTACGAGCGCAACTACGAGCGCTACAAGTTCCTGCGCTGGGGCCAGACCGCCTTCGACGAGTTCAAGGTCGTCCCGCCCGGCACCGGCATCGTGCACCAGGCCAACATCGAGCACCTGGCGCGCGTCACCATGGACCGGGGCGGCCAGGCCTACCCCGACACCTGTGTGGGCACCGACTCGCACACCACCATGCAGAACGGCCTGGGCATCCTGGGCTGGGGCGTGGGCGGCATCGAGGCCGAGGCCGCCATGCTCGGCCAGCCGATCTCCATGCTCATCCCGCGTGTGGTCGGCTTCAAGCTGAAGGGCCAGCTCAAGCCCGGCACCACCGCCACCGACCTGGTGCTCACCATCACCGAGATGCTGCGCGAGCACGGTGTGGTCGGCAAGTTCGTCGAGTTCTACGGCGAGGGCGTCGCGTCCGTGCCGCTGGCCAACCGCGCCACCATCGGCAACATGAGCCCGGAGTTCGGCTCCACCGCCGCGATCTTCCCGGTCGACGACGAGACCATCCGCTACATGAGGCTGACCGGCCGCTCCGAGCAGCAGGTCGCCCTGACCGAGGCCTACGCCAAGGCCAACGGCTTCTGGCACGACCCGGCCGTCGAGCCCGAGTTCTCCGAGTACATCGAGCTCGACCTGGCCGACGTGGTCCCGTCCATCGCCGGCCCCAAGCGCCCGCAGGACCGCATCGCGCTGTCGGACGCCAAGACCACCTGGCGCCACGACGTGCACAACTACGTCGACGACGAGGTCGACGAGGCCAGCGAGGACTCCTTCCCGGCCTCCGACGCTCCGGCGCACATGGCCGAGCCCGGCAGCAGGCGTCCGCACAAGGCCGTCAAGGTCACCATGGCCGACGGCACCGAGACCGAGATCGACCACGGCGCCGTGGTGATCGCCGCGATCACCTCCTGCACCAACACCTCCAACCCCTCGGTCATGCTGGGCGCCGCCCTGCTGGCCAAGAAGGCGGTGGAGAAGGGCCTGTCCCGCAAGCCGTGGGTCAAGACCTCCATGGCCCCCGGGTCCAAGGTCGTCACCGACTACTACGAGCGCTCCGGCCTGACCCCGTACCTGGACAAGCTGGGCTTCAACCTGGTCGGCTACGGCTGCACCACCTGCATCGGCAACTCCGGCCCGCTGCCGGAGGAGATCTCCAAGGCCGTCCAGGACAACGACCTCGCGGTCTCCGCGGTCCTGTCCGGCAACCGCAACTTCGAGGGCCGGATCAACCCGGACGTGAAGATGAACTACCTGGCCTCGCCGCCGCTGGTGGTCGCCTACGCGCTGGCCGGGTCGCTCGACGTGGACATCACCACCGAGCCCCTGGGCGTCGGCGAGGACGGCGAGCCCGTCTTCCTGGCCGACATCTGGCCGAGCGCGGAGGAGATCCAGGAGGTCATGGACTCCGCGATCGCCTCGGACATGTACGAGTCCGCGTACGCCGACGTGTTCGCCGGCGACGACCGCTGGCGCTCGCTGCCCACGCCCACCGGCAACACCTTCGAGTGGGAGGGCGAGTCCACCTACGTCCGCAAGCCCCCCTACTTCGAGGGCATGGGCGCCGACCCGGCGCCGGTCACCGACATCACCGGCGCCCGCGTCCTGGCCAAGCTGGGTGACTCGGTCACCACCGACCACATCTCCCCGGCCGGCGCCATCAAGCCGGGCACCCCGGCGGCCGACTACCTCAAGGCCCACGGTGTGGAGCGCCGCGACTTCAACTCCTACGGTTCCCGCCGGGGCAATCACGAGGTGATGATCCGCGGCACGTTCGCCAACATCCGTCTGCGCAACCAGATCGCGCCGGGCACCGAGGGCGGCTACACCCGCGACTTCACCCAGCCCGACGCGCCCGTGTCGTTCATCTACGACGCCGCGCAGAACTACGCCGAGCAGGACATCCCGCTGGTCGTCCTGGGCGGCAAGGAGTACGGTTCGGGCTCCTCGCGCGACTGGGCCGCCAAGGGCACCCGCCTGCTGGGTGTGCGCGCGGTCATCACCGAGTCCTACGAGCGCATCCACCGCTCCAACCTGATCGGCATGGGCGTCCTGCCCCTGCAGTTCCCCGAGGGCCAGTCCGCCGACTCCCTGGGCCTGACCGGTGAGGAGACCTTCTCCATCACCGGCGTGACCGAGCTGAACGAGGGCCGCGTCCCCGCCACGGTGAAGGTCAGCACCGACACCGGAGTGGAGTTCGACGCCGTGGTGCGTATCGACACCCCGGGCGAGGCCGACTACTACCGCAACGGCGGCATCCTGCAGTACGTGCTGCGCCAGCTGATCGCCAAGTAGGACGATCCCGCGCCAGGCGCGACGCGCTCGGGGCCGCCACCGTCGGACGACGGTGGCGGCCCCTTCGCCGTCCGGGCACCCAGGGTTGCCCAAAACGAGGTCACGGAAAGATCTCGGAACGGTGATTGCCTCGGAGGCCACCGGGTAGCGGCTCCGAGGAGGACGAACGCAAGCGACGGCGAAGGAATCGGACCAATGTCAGAGATCATCGAGTCGGTGGAAGTCGACGTTCCGGTCACCGCCGCCTACGCGCAGTGGACCAGGTTCGAGGAGTTCCCGGCGTTCATGGAAGGCGTCGACAAGGTCGTCCGCTCCGGCGACGGGCACATGGTGTGGACCATCGAGATCGGCGGCCAGAAGAGGGAGTTCGAGGCCGTGGTCACCGAGCAGGTCCCCGGTGAGCGGGTCGCCTGGAAGACCACGGACGGCACGACCCACGCGGGTGTGGTGACCTTCCACCGCCTCTCGGACACGAGCAGCAAGATCACCCTCCAGCTCAAGACCGTCCCGGAGGGCGTGGTCGAACAGCTCGGCGACAAGCTCGGGCTGGTCAGTGCACGGGCCAAGGGCGACATGAAGCGCTTCAAGGCCTTCGTCGAGTCGTCGGGGACCACGACCACCGCCTGACCACCCCACCAGAGACGGGACCGCCGGTCCCCGTACCGCCGGGCGGTACGGGGACCGGCGTCGTGCGCGGGCCGCCGGGCCCGCGGGCTCCCGGCACCGGCGTGCGGTACCGGGAGCCCGTCCCCTCCGGTCGTGGGGCGCTAGTCGGCACCGCTCTCGGTGCTGGAGGAGTAGGCGCCGTCCTTGCCGGCGTAGTCCCAGGACTCCTCGAACCAGGCCTCGCCATCCCCGGCGAAGGACTCGACCTCGTGGTTGAACGCCCCGCCGTGGCCGGCCACGCTGGTCTCCGACTCGTAGTAGGCGTCCGCCGAGGCGACGGCCGGAGCTCCGAACGCGAGTACGGGCGCGGCGATGACGGTGAGCGTGACTCGGTACAGGGTCTTCTTCTGCATGGCAGTTGGTTTCCCTTCGTGGCTTGGTGCGGGGAACCGCCGATATCGGGTGGTCCCGGACCGGTGCGGTCCGCGAGGCGCGAAGAGCGCCATGGAACCACCCGGCGTCGTCCCCGCTTCCCAGCCTGCGGCCGGAGGAGGGCAAGAGGGAACACCAGGAAGCTGTGCGAACCCCAAAATCGGGGGCACCGCGTGAAAGGCGGACGCGGAGCGCGGGATCGGCGCCGGGGGCGTCGCGCGGATCCCGCGTGATGATCCGGTATGTCGCGTTTATCCCACGGCCCCGATGTCCGCGCGAGAGGCCGGGTAACCGCTTTCATGTCGACGGACGTCCGTAAATCCCCGATATGCTCACCGCATGCTCGGTGTCACCGGTCTCCGTCTCCGGACCCCCGTACCGGTTCTTTCCTTCCTCTCCCCGCTGGCCCTCCTCCCCCTCCTGGCCGCGGCGCCGGCCTCGGCCGAGCCCGAGTCCGACCTCCGGGCCTACGAGGAGGGCGTGACCCCCGCGACCCACTACGCCGCCCTGCTGTCCGAACAGCCCGAGGGCGCCGCCGTGGTCGTGGACGAGGCCCTGTCCGGCAGGTACGACACGGACCGGCTCGAAGCGGACCTGCACAGTGCCTTCGGTGAGCTGGGCGTGCCCTACCACGTCGTCGCCAGCCCCTTCCCGGGCACCGGAGCGGAGTGGGGAGGGGAGATGCTGCCCTCGCTGCACGACAGGCTCGGCGAGGAGGGGATCTACGTCCACATCCGGCCGGAGAGCGCCTGGATCGAGGCCGAGGCCCACGGAGTGGACCTGCCCGTCGACGCCGCCACCAGTGCGGTCGCCAAGGAGCCCGGGGTCGACCACAAGACCCCCGTCGACGAGCTCGCCGAGCACTACGCCGCCGCGCTGGTGGACCCCGGCGTGGAGGAGCGGGCCGCCCGGGAGTGGGAGCACGAATCCGAGCCCACGGCGTGGGAGGAGCTCCTCGGCGAACTCGACCCCACCAGCTCCGTCGGCCCCGGGAACACCGGCTTCATGGCCGGAACGGGGGCGGGAGCCGTCCTCGCCCTGGGCTGCTACGCGGCCTGGCGTCTGGCCCGGCGCCCCCGTTCCGGCGGGCCCCGGGCCCGGGTGTACGCCGGAGCTCTGGCGCTCGTGCTGCCCCTGACCGCGGCCGTGGCGCTGCTTCCCCTCTCCCGCACGCTCAGTGCTCCCCCCGGGGGAGCGGAGGTTCCCGATCCGGTGGAGGAGGCGCGTTCCGAGCCGCCCTACGTCCCCTCCGCGGTGCGGGTGCGACGCCTGGCCCGGGAGCTGGCACAGGCCCCCGCGCCCCTGTACGTGGACCCCCTCGCGCCGGTGCCGCTGGAGGGACTGGCCGGGACCGCGGCCCGGATCGCCGACGCACCGGTCCCGGTCCGCGCGGTGGTCATGCCGATGGACGGCACCGACGAGTTCGGCGGGGATCCGGAGGTCCTGGCCCATGCCCTGGCCTCGGTGAGCGGAGAGGACGCGGTCTACGTCGTCGTGTCCGGGCGCTCCCACGAGGGCTCCGTCGAGGTGGGCGCGTTCCCGGTCGGCGTGGGGATCGGCGCCCACACCCTGTGGTCGGCCGTCAACGGGGTCGAGGAGCCCACCCCGGCACGGGCGATCGAGGCCGTACTCGACCTGGTCGCGGACACGGAGACATCGCCGGAGGCGGACGACGCGCCCTACTTCGCCGAGGAGCCGGTGTACGTCCCCGCCACACGGACGCAGAGGTACTTCTCCGAGGGCTTCCTCCCCGGACTGCTGTTCCTCGGGCCCCTGGCCGCCCTGCTCCTCGCCGGCGCCGTGCTCGGCCCCCTCGCCCTGGCGCGCGCGATCCAAAGGCAGCGGTGGCGCAGCCCCTCGTCGCGTTCCCTGCGCGCCCTGGCCGGGAGGGAGCGCGCGCGGCTGGGCTCCCTGCTCTCCTCCGGCCGGGCCGCACACGTCCCGCGCTCGCTGATGCCCCAGATCGAGGCGGCGCTGATGGTCATGGACGGTGACCCCGACGACCTGGACCTGGTGGGCGTGGTGGCCGTCTCCCGAAGGGTGCACGCGGTGCTGGAGGCCCCCGGTGCCCCCGCCGACGGGGCCCTGTGCGCTGTCAACCCCCTGCACGGCCCCGCGAGGGGCCTCCACGGCTCCGGGGTGACCGGGGGCACGGTCGCACCGCTGTGCCGGGGGTGCGCCGGCCTGCCCCGGAAGGAGCAGGAGGCGAACGTGCTGCGCGTCCGCGACCGCGGGGGTGCGTGGAGGAGCTACCTGTCGCTGGACGACCGCACGTGGGTCCGGCACCGCTTCGGGGCGCGAAGTCCCGGCCGCATGGTCAAGAGGCTCGTGGAGGAGACCGATGCCCTCTGAGTTGCCGACGCTCCGGTACGCGGCACGAGCGCTGACCGCCGGTGCCTGTGCCCTGCTGGTCCTGCTCCCCGCGGCCGGGGCGTCGGCCCAGGGGGCCGGGGACCGGCGGGACCCGGTCCAGACCGTCGCCGATGCCCTGGCCGCGTCGCGCGTGTACGTCGACCCCGCCTACGAGAGCGCCTTCCCGGCGGAGGAGCAGGAGCGCGTGGACGGGGCCATCGACTCCGCCGGCCTGGACCTGTACGTGGTCGTGGTGCCCCTGGCGGAGGGCGACGCGTGGGACGGCGACGCCGCCGCCCTGCTGTCGGTCCTGCACGACCGCAGGGGCGGGGGAGGGGGCCACTACCTGGCCTACGACGTCCACGGCGGGTTCCACGGCGCGGACTTCTCCTCCGGCGGGAGCGCCCCGGCGCACTACGGCTCCCTGGTCGCCTCCTACGGGACCGGCTTCGACGGCTCCATGCTCGAACAGGTCGACCTGGCCGTGGAGACCGCGCTGTCCGACGACCCCCGTGCGGCCTACGACGAGGCCCTCCGCGCCTACGAGGAGGCCAACCCCCACCTCGGGGGCACGGACGAGGCGGCCCCGGAGGCCACCGAAACGCAGGACGCGGTCGCGGCCCGGGGCACGGACGCGGAGGCGGGCACGGGACCGCCGGCCTGGCTCGGGGCCGTGGCCGCGGTCCTGCTCGCGCTCGTGTCGGCACTGCTCCTCCGGCGCCGGTTCACGGCGGGGCCGGCCGGGAGGGCGGCCCCGGTCGCCCAGCACGCCGCGTTCGACAACGCCGACCGGGCCCGGCTGGACTCCCTGGTGGAACAGGGGGAGCGCGACCTCATCGAGGTCGGCGAGCGCCTGAGCCGCCTGGACTCCGGGGGAAGCAGGGGACAGAAGGCGCACCAGAGCCTGCGGCGCGCCCTGGACGCACGCTCCGCGGCGGCCGCCGTCCACGACCGGATGGCGGCCGAGGGGGCCGCCCTGCCCGACGCCGTCGGCGTGCTCGTGCTGCTGGACATGGCCGAGGACGCGATCGAGGAGGCCTCCAGGGGCGCGCGTACCGCCGTCCGGCGCCGCCACTGCTACGCCAACCCGCTGCACGGCACGGAGACCAAGGTGACGTCCTGGCGCGAGTTCGGCGGTACGCGCACCATCCGCGTTCCGCTGTGCGCCGAGTGCGCCAGGGCCGTACGCGACCGGGTGCGCCCCGTCGTCCTGCCCGCCGAGTACGAGGGGGAGACGGTCCCGTACTACGAGGTGCCCGCCGAGGACAGCGTGTGGGCCGCCACCGGGTACGGCACCCTCACCGACGACCTCGTCCAGCGGATCCAGCGCGGCGACCACCGTCGCGGCCGACCGGCGGGGACGTAACGGAGCGGTATCGGATGCGCACCTCGCTGAACACCAGCCCCGGGGGCCACCATCTGCCCCTACGGAGTGGAACTTCGGTACCTGCCCATGTCACCGGGTTCGGGCCGACCGAAACGTGGCTATAGTTCCCACGGGCCCGTCATGGGCTACCGGGGATGTGATGACGACGGATACGGGGTGGACCGGTGGACGACCAGGACGGCCGGGGCGGTAGCGGCGGGACGGGTCGGGACCCGGGCCGCATGGCGGGGAACTACCGACTGGTGCGTTCGCTGGGAAGGGGCGGTTTCGGCGAGGTCTTCCTCGGCGAGGCCCCCGACGGCGGCCGTGCCGCGGTCAAGCTCCTGCACGCCAGCTGGGCGGGCGACCCCGAGATGCGCCGCCGCTTCGCCACCGAGGTGGAGCAGGCCCGCCGGGTGAGCGGCTTCTGCATCGCCGCGATCCTGGACGCCGATCCCGGGGCCGAGGAGCCGTGGATCGCCACGGAGTACATCGAGGGCCCCACCCTGCAGGCGGCGGTGGCCGAGGACGGCCCCCGGAGCGGGGTCGAACTGCACCGGCTGGCGATCTCCACCGCCACCGCCCTGGCGGCGATCCACGCCGCGGGGGTGGTGCACCGCGACCTCAAGCCGGACAACATCATGCTGGCCCCCGACGGCCCCCGTGTGATCGACTTCGGTATCGCCCGCGCCGTGGAGACGACCTCGGTGACCGCCAGCGGTGTGGTGGGGACCATCGGGTACATGGCGCCCGAGCAGTTGGAGGGCATGCGGCTGACCCCGGCGGTGGACATCTTCTCCTGGGGCTCGGTCATGGTCTACGCCGCCACGGGGCGGGAGGCCTTCCCCGGACCCACCCAGGCCTCCCGCATCGCCCGCATCCTGGGCGCGGAGCCCGACCTCGGCGCGCTCACCGAGCCGCTGGCCGGGATCGTCCGCTCCTGCCTGGACAAGGACCCCGAGCGCCGCCCCGACGCCACCACCCTGCTCAACCGGCTGGTCAGCGCGCCCGCCGGCGGCGGGCGGCCCCCGGCCGCGGGAGCGCCCTCCCCGGGGGCGGGGGCCAACGGGACCGCACGGGACGCGTACACCGGGGCGGACGCGGACCCCGCCCGGGCCGCCTCCGACGCGCCCGCGCGGGTGAGCCCCACCCGTGTGGCGACCCGTACCCCGGTGGACCCGACCAGGGTGGCCCCGCAGGTCCCGGTGGACCCGACCCGCGCCTACACGCGGATGGCGCCCGGAGGCGCCGATTCCGCCGAACCCTCCGCCGGTCTGGCTCCGCCCCACGCGGCTCCGTCCCACACCGCGCCGCCCGCACCGGGTCCGGACCCCGCCGCTCCCGGCACGCGGCCGCCCCACGGCGCCCCCGCGTCACCGCCGCCGTACTCCCCGCCCCCCGCGTCGGGGCCGGTGGGCTCGGGGCCCGCCGCGCCGCCGCGGCACCACGCCGGTGTGCCCCCGTACCACTTCCACGGCATCCGGTTCACCGACCCGCGCGATCTGGCCGCGGCGATGCAGCAGAACTGGAGCGCCGCCGTCCAGGTCTTCAGCGACCCGGCCGAGCGGTCCGCCCTCGGCGCCTGGCTCGTCAACGACCTCGGCGACACCACCCTGGACCGCTCCCTGTTCCGCGGGCACGCCAACAGCGACGCCAACCTGGCGGTGGCCTCCTTCGTCTCCCAGCTGCGCCCCGACCTGCCGCCCATCTTCCGCGGCAGGGGCGCCACCGTGGCCGAACTGCGCGAGATGTTCACCGACCCGCGCCCCCTGCTCACCGGCGCGCCCCTGGCCAACGAGATGCTCCTGATGGCCCGCCCGAGCCTGCTCCGGATCATGGGCGCCCACCACGGCGACGACTCCGGCGAGTTGATGCGGCTCGCCGAGTACCTCGACGAGGCCGAGCAGGCCGCCAACGCCTTCCACAGGCAGCTGACCAGTGACCTGGAGGGGTGGCGCGCCGCGCACGTCAACGTCAGCACCGCCCTCATCCTGACCTTCCTGCTGCACCCGGAGCGGATGGTGCCGCCCGGCGACGGCGGCGACACGGGCGTGGGGGAGTGGGTGGCCATCCTGTGGAACCGTGTCCGGACCGCGCCGCTGCCCGTCAACGCCGGGTACGCGGCGGTGGTCTACGGCGCGGTGCCGACCATGCGGGCGCTGGCCGAGCAGCGGCGGCACTGGGAGAAGCGCCACGGCGAGGTCAGGACCAGGCACGACTCCCTGCGCAGCCGGGTGCGGATCCAGGAGCGGCTGGTGCTCGCCCTGCGGCTCTGCCGGTTCGCCATCCTCGGCATCCCCGCCGGGATCGTGACCGAGCTGGCGATGGGCGCCGCCATGGAGGGGATCACCAACCTGCTGCTCACCGTGGGCGTGATCGGCTTCGTCGGAGCCGTCCTGGCGGAGATCACCGTGCGGATCGCCTTCGGCAGCCCGGTGCGGCGCAGCCAGCGCTACGGGGAGCTGAACGGGGTGGCTTCGCAGCTGCCGCCGCTGACGGCGGGGGTCGACCGCATCCACACCGACCTGCGCAGGGCCCGGGAGATCTGCGGGTCCTGACGCGTCGCGGAGCGGTCCGCCGGTGCCGCGGACACCGGCGCGGCTCCCCTTCGGGCGAGGGGGAGCGTGCCAGAGTGAGCCCGTGCGCAGACGCGGAGGCAGGCCGGGCCGCCCCGTGCACCTCGGAGTGTTCCTCGGGTTCGTGGTCCTCGTCCAGTTCGGGTGCCCCGTCACCCTCCACGGTCCGCTCTGGGCGGCGCTGTACCTGGTCACGTACGTGGGGGTGGTGCTCTCCGGCGTCCTGTTGGTACGCGGGGAGCGCGACCGGGTCGCTCCGGCGGCCGTCACGGGCGCGGTCCTGCTCGGCTGCGGGGCGTGGACCGGTGCGACCGGTGGCCACGGCCCGGCGCTGACGTCCATGTTCGTCGCGGCGGCGGCCTTCCAGATCGTGCTGATGTACTCGCTGCTGAGGTTCGTCTACCGCCGCAGCCGTACCCACGAACCGGATCTCGTCCTGGCGGCGGTGTGCGTCTACCTGTTGCTCGGCGGGTTCTTCACCACCGTGTTCGCGGTCCTGGAGAGCGCCTCCCCCGGAAGCTTCGCCGACTCCTCCCACCCCGGTGGCCGGGTCGCCTGGCAGCAGCTCTTCTACTACTCCTTCGTCACCCTGGTCACCCTGGGCTACGGGGACGTCCTGCCGGTCTCGACGTGGGCGCGCACGCTCTCCGCGGCCGAGGCGGTCACCGGAACGCTGTTCCTGACCACGGTCGTCGCGCGTCTGGTCGGCGCCTTCGCCGGTCTCCGCCGGGGAGGGACGTCTGCACCGGGAGCCGGATGAGCGCTCTCGGCCCTCAACCGACCGGTCCGCCGCCGTCGCCGCGCGAGGAGTTGTCGACCACCACGTCGGAGTGCTCCCGGGGGCGGTCCCGCCGGTGGAAGGCCTCCTCCTGCTCCGCCCACACGCGCCGGTAGGGCGCGTAGAGGCCCGCGTCCCACCGGCCGTCCAACCGCAGCGAGCGCTCGCCGTCGGGCGCGGCCACCCACACCAGCAGGTCGAGGAGGCCGCGCACGGCGGCGGCGCCCGAGCCGGACCCCTCCACCACGAGGACCCCGCCCGCCGCCACGTCGCCGGGCAGGGCGGTCCACTCCCGCGCGAACGCGCCCCGCTCCCAGTCGTAGCGCCGCCATGCCGCCCGCTCCCCGCGCGCGAGCGGTTCCAGGACCCATTCCCGCAGCAGTTCCGGCGCCTCAGCCAGGCCCTCCCAGCCGGGGTAGAGGTCCTCCATGGTCAGCACGCGGGTCGGCTCCCCCCGCGCGGCCAGCGCCGCGCCGAGCTCCTCGGCCACCGTGCTCTTGCCCGCGCCCGAGCGCCCCTCGACCGCCACGACACGGGCGCGGCCCGCGCCGGGGGAGGGGACCGTCCGGGCGAGGCGGTGCGGCCATCCGGGCTCGGCGGTGCTGATGCGTGGTCTGGTCACGTTCGGACCCTAACGCCGACGACGCGAAGTTTCGGCTTGCGTTCAATGCTTGTAGCATTCCTCGCAACGGTGCCGAAGCGCCGGGAGACCACCAAGGCAAAGGGGCAACTGGTGACCGAGGCCACCGCGACGCCGGGATCCCAGTCCGCCCTGCGCCAGGCGAACGAGCGGCGGGTCGTGGACGTGCTGCGCCGCGACGGGACGTGCACCCAGGCCGAACTGTCCCGGTCCACCGGCCTGTCCGCGGCCAGCGTCTCCAACATCGTCCGCGGCTTGCGCGCCGCCGGGACGGTCTCGGTGCGCGACACCTCCTCCAACGGCCGCCGGGCCAGGGCGGTCACGCTGCTGCGCCCGCCCGGCACCGTCGTGGCCGTCGACTTCACCGCCGCGTGCGTCCGCGTCGCGATCGGCGACAGCGACGGCAACATGCTGGCCCGCGAGGAGATCGACTACGACGTGGCCTCCGACGCCGAGCGCGGGATACGGCGCGCCGCCTGGCTGACCGAGACCACACTGCTCCGCTCGCGGATCGACCTGGGCACCGTGTCGTCGGTGGTGGTCTCCGTCCCCGGCCCGGTCGACCCGGCCACCGGCGAGGTCGGCGACATCTCCTGCGTGCCCCGCTGGGCGGGGTTCCGCCCGGCCGAGGCCCTGACCGAGCGGCTGGGGGTGGAGGCCCTGGCCGAGAACGACGCCAACCTCTCGGTCCTGGCCGAGCAGCACCAGGGCGCGGGCGTGGGGGCCGAACACGTGGTCCACCTGGTCATCAACGAGGGCGTGGGCGCGGGCATCATGATGTCCGGCCGGCTCTTCCGCGGCGCGGGAGGCACGGCCGGGGAGATCGGGCACATCGCCCTGGACCCGCGCGGACAGGTGTGCCGGTGCGGCAACCGGGGCTGCCTGGAGACCTTCGTGGGCGCGAACTACCTGCTGGACATGCTGCCGCAGGACAACGGTGCGGCCCGCGGCCCGGGGCCCGTCCGGGTCCCGGACATGGTGGCGGCGGCGCTGGAGGGCGACCCGGGCAGCCGGCGCATCATCGCCGAGGCGGGTACCGCGCTGGGCCAGGGCACCGCGATCATGGCGAACCTGTTCAACCCCGATCGGGTGATCGTGGGCGGGGAGCTGGCCGAGGCGGGGGAGCTGCTGCTGGACCCGATGCGCCGGGCGATGGAGCTGGGCTCGCTGGGAAGCGCCCTGGACCGGCTCGAACTGGTACCGAGCGCGCTGGGCCGGGACGCGGCCCTGTACGGCGCACTGCGCATGGCCGCGCTGCACGTGAACTGACCCGAGGGACGGGGCGGGCCCAGCCTCCCGTACCGCCGGGTCCCCGCGTTCTCGGTGGCGCGGACGTTCCCCGGCCCCTTTCGTGCCCGGCCCGTGGGCCCCTCCGGCCCGGATCGGGGCCCGGAGCGGATCCGTACGGTGTCCGGGCACCATGGGACGGTATCCGCGCATAAGCTGGCGGGCGGCGAACACCGAGGTCAGCGACGGGTCGCAACCGCGGTTCGGTAAAAAACCAGGTTCCCTTCACACAAGCTCACACGCGGGGATCCCCGCTGTGGCCTGGGTTTTCGTTCTGTTCACAGCGTGAACACAAGACTCGTGATGTTTCGGTTATGTGTTCAGGAGTTGACGGCAAGGTGGCGGCGGGGTTTGACTTCACTCCACCACTCGCGAGTTCCACCGTTCGCATCCCCCGTCATGAGAGGCACCCGCGTTGAACACACGACGCTTCACACCGCGCCGCACGGCCGCCGGCGGTTTCGCCGCCGCCGGAGCGGCTCTGGCACTCCTCGTCACCGGTTGCGGCTCGCTCACCACCTCCGGAGGCGAGGGTGAGCAGGAGACCCACACCGTCGAGGAGGGCTTCCAGGTCGGCCTCCTCCTGCCCGACCTCCACACGGCCCGCTACGAGGCCTTCGACCGCCCCTTCTTCGAGGCGGAGATGGCCGAGCTCTGCCCGAACTGCGAGGTGTCCTACGCCAACGCCGACGGGGACGTGGACGAGCAGCAGACCCAGGCCCAGGCCATGCTGACCGACGGCGTGGACGTGCTCGTCCTGGACGCCGTCGACGCCGCGGCCGCGGCCGGGACCGTCAACGAGGCCAAGTCGCAGGGCGTGCCGGTGCTCGCCTACGACCGCCTCGCCGAGGGCGGCGCCGACATGTACGTCTCCTTCGACAACCACCGCGTCGGCCAGGTCCAGGCCCAGTCCCTGCTGGAGGCCCTGGAGGCGGAGGGCACCACCGGTGAGGGCTCGATCGTCGTGATGCACGGTTCGCCCACCGACCCCAACGCCGCCAGCTTCAAGGCGGGCGCCATGGAGGTCTTCGAGGACCAGATCAAGGTCGGCCAGGAGTTCGACACCCCGGACTGGTCGCCGGACGAGGCCAACTCCCAGATGGAGGGCTCCATCACCTCCCTGGGCCTGGACGAGATCACCGGCGTCTACGCCGCCAACGACGGCATCGCCTCCGGTGTCATCTCCGCGCTGCGCAGCGCGGGCGTGAGCGTCGAGGACCTGCCCCCCGTGACCGGACAGGACGCCGAACTCGCCGGCATCCAGCGCATCATCGCCGGTGAGCAGTACATGACCGTCTACAAGGCCATCGAGCCCGAGGCCCAGATCGCGGCCGCCATGGCCGTGGGCCTGGCCACCGGCGAGGACCCCGAGCTGGGCGAGTACACGCTCACCGACGTCGAGGACGGCGGCGGCGAGACCGTCCCGTCGGTCCTGCTGGAGCCGATCGCGGTCACCGCGGAGAACGTCGGCGACACGGTCGTCTCGGACGGGATCTACAGCATCGAGGAGATCTGCACCGACGACTACGCCGACACCGACTTCTGCCAGGAAGCCCTCTAGGAACCGGTGCGACGGCCCGGCCCGGGCGGGCGGACACCACCTGTCCGCCCGCCCGGGCCGGGACGAGAGAAGAGAAGCGAACGCATGAGCACACCAGTCCTGGAACTGTCCGGGATCTCCAAGACCTTCGGCGCCGTCCGCGCCCTGAGCGACGTTGACTTCCACGTCGGTGAGGGTGAGGTCGTCGCCCTGCTCGGTGACAACGGCGCGGGCAAGTCCACCCTGGTCAAGGTGATCTCCGGGGCCCACCCCGCGGACAGCGGCGGGGTCATCACCTGGGACGGCAAGCCCGTCACCATCAGCGGGCCCTCCGACGCCCAGCGCCTGGGCATCGCCACCATCTACCAGGACCTCGCCCTGTGCGACAACCTGGACATCGTCGGCAACCTCTTCCTGGGCAACGAGAAGCTGCATTTCCCCGGCACCCTCGACGAGGTCGAGATGGAGAGCCGGGCCCGGGAACTGCTGGACTCCCTGTCCGTGCGCATCCCCAGCCTGCGCGTCCCGGTGGCCTCCCTCTCCGGCGGCCAGCGCCAGATCATCGCCATCGCCCGCTCCCTCCTGGGGCAGCCGCGCGTGGTGATGCTCGACGAGCCCACCGCGGCCCTGGGCGTCGCCCAGACCGCCCAGGTCCTCGACCTCATCGAGCGCCTGCGCGACAAGGGCCTGGGAGTGCTGCTGATCAGCCACAACATGGCCGACGTGCGCGCGGTCGCCGACCGCGCCGTGGTGCTGCGGCTGGGCCGCAACGCCGGGAACTTCCCCATCGCGGACACCAGCTACGAGGAGATCGTGGCCGCCATCACCGGTGCCGCCGACAACCCGGTCAGCCGCCGTTCCGAGCGCACCGGTGCCTCGGCCCTGGCCACGGAGGACAAGTGATGACCCAGCAGACCCCTGTCTCCAAGGCACCCGCGCAGGGCGGGGCCGAGTCGGCCGAGTCGAAGCGCGATCCGCGTCTGTTGGTCACGGCCGCCTCGCCCAAGGGGTGGATCGAGGCCCTCAAGCGCAATCTGCGCAGCGGTGAGCTGGGTCCGATTCCGGTGGTCATCGGCCTGGTCCTCATCGCCGTGGTCTTCCAGTCGGCCAACGACCGGTTCCTGTCGCCGCAGAACCTGTCCAACCTGACCGTGCAGATCGCCGCCATCGGCCTGATGACCACCGGCGTGATCATGGTCCTGCTCCTCGGTGAGATCGACCTGTCCATCGGCTCGGTCGCCGGTCTCGCCGCGGCGGTCCTGGGCGTCCTGGCCGTCAAGCAGGGCGTCAACGAGTGGGCCGCCATCGCCGCCGCCCTGGCGATCGGCCTCCTGGTGGGGCTGGTGCACGGCTTCGTCTTCGCGAAGCTGGGGGTGCCGGCCTTCGTGGTCACCCTCGCGGGCCTGCTGGGATGGCAGGGCCTGCACCTGTACCTGATGGGCGCCGACGGCACCATCAACACCAGCCCGAGCGGGCCGATCTCCCTGCTGACCCAGACCTTCTTCGTGCCGGCCGTGGGCTGGGGGATCGCGCTCCTGGCCGCGGTCCTGTACTTCGTCTCGGTGGCGACGGTGGAGCGGCGCCGCCACCAGGCGGGCCTGCCCTACAAGCCCCCGGTGGAGCTCCTCTTCAGGGCCGCCCTGCTGCTGCTGCCGCTCCTGGGCAGCGTGTGGGTGCTCAACCAGTACAAGGGCGTGCCGCTGGCCTTCCTGATCTTCGTGGGCTTCGTCGTCGTCCTCGACCTCGTCCTGCGCAAGACCCGCTACGGCCGCATGGTCTACGCCGTCGGCGGCAACGCCGAGGCCGCCCGGCGCGCCGGCATCAACGTGGACCTGATCCGCATCTCGGTGTTCGGCATCGCCTCCGCCCTCGCCGCCCTGGGCGGGATCATGCTGACCTCGCGCAACTTCGCCGCGAGCGTGTCCACCGGTGGCGGTGAGGAGCTGATGATGGCCATCGCGGCCGCGGTCATCGGCGGCACCAGCCTCTTCGGCGGACGCGGCAACGCCTACTCCGCCCTCCTGGGCGGCCTGGTCCTCGGCGCGATCACCTCCGGCCTGCTGCTGCTCCAGATGAACACCGCCGTCCGGTTCATGATCACCGCCGCGGTGCTGCTGATCGCGGTCATCCTGGACGCCTTCTCCCGCCGGGGTCGCAAGACCCACGCCAGGGGAGGCGCCTGACAGGCGGACACGGACCATCCCGGGGCGGCCGACGGTGCCTCACTCCCCACCGTCTCCGCCCGCTCCCACCCGGCCCGGCGCCCCGAGCGCCGGGCCGGGCCCTCGTCGTTCCCGGCCCCGTCCCGCCTCCGGATGGTCGTCCCACCTTCCTACCTCCCGATCCTGGTAGGGAAAGTCGGGGTGTAGCGTCGCGGGTCGTGCCTACGGAAACCACAGCCCTCCCCGCCCTCGTGTCCACCTCGAACCTCGCAGAACTCTTCTCCCCCACCGGCCACGGGATACTCAGCGGGGACGACCTGTGGACGTTCGTCGTCCTCGCCGCGCTCGCGGTCGTCACCGGCGCCGCCGTGCAGAGCACCGTCGGCCTCGGCCTCGGACTGGTCGCCGCGCCCGTCATCTCCCTCCTGGACCCCACCCTCATGCCCGGGGCGCTGCTCGTCGCCGTGATCATCCTCCCGGCGCTCACCCTCCTGCAGGAGTGGCGGCACGTGGACTGGCACGGCATCGCCTGGGGACTGCCCGCGCGCCTGCCCGGAACCGTCCTGGGCGTGTGGGTGGTCGCGGTCCTGGAGCCCCGGGCCCTGGCCGGAGCGGTCGGAGCCATGGTGCTCGTGGCCGTGGTCCTGTCGGTCTGGTCCCTGCGGGTGCGCATCACCCCGGCCTCGCTCGTGGCCGCCGGGACCCTGTCCGGCTTCGCCGGCACCGCCACCTCGGTCGGAGGCCCCCCGATGGCCCTGCTCTACCAGCACGAGGAGCCCGCCAGGGTCCGCGCCACCCTGGCCGCGTTCTTCCTCTGCGGCGGCGCGGTGTCCCTGGCCGCGCTGACCCTGGGCGGCCAGATGGACCTGCGGACCGCCGTCGTCGGGGCCTTGGCCATCCCCCTCGTCGGCGTGGGCTTCCTCGCCGGAAACGTGCTGCGCCGGCGGGTCAACGCCGCGTGGCTGCGCGTCGCCATGCTGTGCGTGGTGTCCGCCTCCGCGCTCGGCCTGCTGGGCCAGGCGGTGTTCGGCTGAGCCGCCCCGACCGGGACGAACCGCTTCGCGGACCGAGTAATGTACGCGAAAACCCGGGCGGAGTCCGGCGTGGTCCCGGCCGCCCGGCGGGTGGGCTCGCGGGGCGGCGGAACCGGTTCCCCACCCGCACGGGGCTGGGTAGGACCCGTGGACGTGCACCCATAAACTCGGGTATGTATACCTGCCGGTAGTCGGATCCGGCCCACGTCAGGGGCCGGGGCGGCAAACTCAACGGACACGCTGGACGAGGGGACTGACGAGACAGTGGCACTGTTCGAGTCGATACACAATCCGGAAGAGCTCAAGAGGCTCCCGGCCGACCAGCTCCCTGCGCTGGCACAGGAGATCCGGGGCTTCCTGGTCGACTCCTGCTCCCAGACCGGCGGGCACCTCGGTCCCAGCCTCGGTGTCGTGGAGCTGACCATCGCGCTGCACCGGGTCTTCGACTCGCCGAAGGACCCCATCCTCTTCGACACCGGCCACCAGGCCTACGTGCACAAGGTCCTCACCGGCCGCCACGACTTCACCAACCTCAAGTCCGAGGGCGGTCTGTCCGGCTACCCCTCGCGCGCAGAGTCCGAGCACGACTTCATCGAGAACTCCCACGCCTCCACGTCCCTGTCCTACGCCGACGGCATGGCCAGGGCCAACGAGGTGCGGGGCCTTCGGGACCGCACCGTGGTCGCGGTCATCGGCGACGGCGCGCTCACCGGCGGCATGGCCTGGGAGGCGCTCAACAACATCGCCGCGCGCAAGGACCGCCGCCTGGTCATCGTGGTCAACGACAACGGCCGCTCCTACTCGCCCACCATGGGCGGGATCGCCGACCACCTCGCCTCCCTGCGCATGGCCCCCGGGTACGAGCAGGCCCTGGACCTGGCCAAGACCACGCTCAACCGCACCCCCGTGGTCGGCCAGCCCCTCTACGAGGCGCTGCACGGCATCAAGAAGGGCCTCAAGGACGCCATCCAGCCCCAGATGATGTTCGAGGACCTGGGCCTGAAGTACCTCGGGCCCATCGACGGCCACGACGAGCAGGTCCTGGAGAAGGCACTGCGCCGCGCCCGCGACTTCGGCGGCCCGGTGATCGTGCACTGCCTCACCCAGAAGGGCAAGGGCTACGCTCCGGCCGAGAACCACGACGAGGACCAGTTCCACGCCCCCGGCCCCTTCGACGTGGCCACGGGCCAGGCCAAGCCCGGCCCCAAGGTCGTCAAGTGGACCTCCGTCTTCGCCGACACCATGGTGGAGATCGGCGCCGAGCGCCGGGACGTGGTGGGCATCACCGCCGCCATGCTCCACCCCACCGGCCTCAGCAAGTTCGCCGAGGCCTACCCCGACCGCATCTTCGACGTGGGCATCGCCGAACAGCACGCCGCCACCGCCGCCACCGGTATGGCCATGAACGGCCTGCACCCGGTGGTGGCCGTCTACGCCACGTTCCTCAACCGCTGTTTCGACCAGGTGCTCATGGACGCCGCCCTGCACCGCCAGGGCGTCACGTTCTGTCTGGACCGCGCCGGGGTCACCGGCAACGACGGTGCCAGCCACAACGGCATGTGGGACATGTCCATCCTCCAGGTGGTCCCCGGACTGCGCCTGGCCGCGCCCCGCGACGCCGAGCGCCTGCGCGCCCTGCTGCGCGAGGCCGTGGCCGTCGAGGACGCGCCCACCGTCGTGCGCTACCCCAAGGGCGCCGTCACCGAGCAGGTGGACGCGGTCGGCAAGGTCGGCTCCATGGACCTGCTGCGCCGCGCCGAGGACAGCGGACACTCCAAGGATCTGCTCATCGTGGGCGTGGGCACCATGGCCCAGGTCGCCTGCGAGGTCGCCGACCGGATGGCCGCCCAGGGCCTCGGCGTCACCGTCGTCGACCCCCTGTGGGTCAAGCCGCTGGACGAGGCCCTGGTCGGCGAGGCCGCCGAGCACAGCGTCGTGGCGGTCGTCGAGGACAACGGCCGTACCGGCGCCGTCGGCGACGCCGTGGCCCGCCTGCTGCGCGACAACGACGTGGACGTGCCGGTGCGCACGTTCGGTATCGAGCAGGAGTTCCTGGACCACGCCAAGCGTGACAGCATCCTGCGCGAGCAGGGCCTGACCCCCCAGGAACTGTCCCGCAGGCTCACCGAGACGGTCTCCCGCCGCACCGACGCGGCCGCCGACGAGCTGGCCGACGAGACCGCCTGACCCGTTCCCGGCCGCAGGCCGCCGCCCTTCCGGCAGCCCGGGGAGCGCCCCGGGCTGCCAGAATGGGCACATGACCTCTCCCGAACCTGAGCAGCAGCCCACCGAGGGCGCCGAACCGCTCCGCGTGGCCGTGATCGGTTCCGGCCCGGCCGGTGTCTACACCGCCGACGCCCTCACCAGGCAGCGCCGCGTGCCCGTCAGGGTCGACGTCATGGACCGCCTGCCCACCCCCTACGGGCTGGTGCGCTACGGCGTCGCACCCGACCACACCAAGATCAAGGGCGTGGCCCGGGCACTGCGCAGGATCCTGGAACACCCCGACGTGCGCTTCGTCGGCGGGATCGAGTTCGGCACCGACCTCACACGCGCCGACCTGGCCCGCACCCACCACGGCGTCGTCTACGCCACCGGCGCCGCCGTGGACCGCCGCATGGGCGTGCCGGGGGAGGACCTGCCCGGCAGCGTCGCGGCCACCGACTTCGTCAACTGGTACTGCGGCCACCCCGACACCGGCCTGGAACGGTTCGTCCTCGACGCGGAGGAGGTCGTCGTGGTCGGGGCGGGCAACGTCGCCCTGGACGTGGCCCGCATCCTCGCCAAGACCGCCGACGAGCTCCGCCACACCGATATCCCGCAGCCGGTCCTGGACGTGCTCGCCGCCAGCCGCGTGCGCGACGTGCACCTGCTGTCCCGACGGGGCCCGCTCCAGGCCAAGTTCACCGCGCCGGAGCTGCGCGACCTGCTCGCGCTGCCCGGAGCGGACGTGCTCGTGCGCGCCGACCAGGTGGACATCGACCCCACCGCCGTGGGCACGGGAGCCCCCGAGCTGCGCGAGGTCGCCCGTGCCGCGCGCACCAACCTCAGGCTCCTGCAGGAGCACGCGCGCCGCCGTCCCGAGGGGCGGCCCCGCACCGTCCACCTGCACTTCTGGGCCCGGCCCCAGGAGGTCCTCGGCACGGACCACGTGACCGGTGTGCGCGTGGAGGACACCCGTCTGGACGACGACGGGCGCCTGACGGGCACCGGCCGGACCACCGACCTGACCGCCGGGATGGTGCTGCGCTCGGTGGGGTACGCGGGCGTCCCGCTGTCCGGGGTGCCCTTCGACCCCGAGGGCCGCACCGTCCCCCAGGAGGCGGGCCGGGTCCTGGACGCCGACGGACGCGTGGTCCGGGGGGACTACGTCGCCGGGTGGATCAAGCGGGGAGCCACCGGGGTGATCGGCACCAACAAGTCCGATGCCGCCGGGACCGTCCGCTCCCTGCTGGAGGACGCCGAGGCGCTGCGCGGGGCGGCCCCGGACCTCGTGCCGCTGGAGACGGTGCTGGACGAGCACGGGGTCGCGCACAGCGACTACGAGGACTGGCTGCGCATCGACACCGCCGAGGCGGAGCAGGCCGCGGAGCTGGACCGGGGGGAGCGGGTCAAGCTCCACGGCTGGGAGGCCTACCGCAGGGTGCTCAGGTGACCTGGCCCGGCTCGGCGCCGTAGGTGTTGCAGCCGTCCATCGTCGGCTCCGACCAGCCCTGCTCCAGCCAGAACGCCCTGTTGCCGGCGCTGCCGTGCGTGTCGAGGTCGCCGCCGCTGTTGAAGTGGGCGTTGACGGCCTCCAGCGTCTCCTCGTCGGCACCGGTGATCCCGCGCAGGCCCACCCCGGCCATGCACTCGGCCTGGAGCTCGGTGCGGCGGAGCGTGTCCAGCTCGTCCTCCTCGCTTCCCGCGTTCCAGCGCAGGTCGTGCGAGATGGTGAGGATGCCGGTGACGTGCTGCACGTGGTGGCCGTACTCGTGCCCCATCAGGGCGAGCCAGACGTCCTCTCGGTGCCTCGCGGGGATCTGGGCGCCCATGTGGCGGACGTTGGGCAGCACGACGGTGATGCGGGCCAGGTCGCTCTCGTAGTAGGCGAGCGTGTAGCCCTCCGCGCCGTCGGCGTCGGGGGAGTCCTGGGTGACGGCGAACTCCAGGGGCTCCACGGACAGGCCCATCCCCTCCAGGGTGGGCGCCCACAGCTCGTCCAGGCAGACTCCGGAGGCGGTCGCGAACTCCTCCCAGGACTCGTCCGAATTCATGTCCAGCTCGGGGGTGCTGCAGTCGACCGGCTCGGGGGCGGACGCGCCGTAGAGGGGGTGGTCGACCAGGTCGACCTCCACCGCGTTGGGCCGCGCGTCCAGGCGCTCGTCGTAGCGGGCGGACAGGTCGGTACCGGTCGGCCGGGGCTCCTCGCGGGGGGTGGTGGCGACCATGAGGATGCTCGCGGCCAGCGCGACGAGGGCGATCACGGCGGCCGCGGACGAGCCGACCAGGACGCCCAGGCCGCGGCGGCGCGGCCGCGCCGCCGCGGGCGGCGGTCCCCACGGCTGGTTCGGCTGCTGCCACCCGGCGCCCGGGTACGCGCCGGGCCGGGCGGCGTGGGGCACGGGCGCCCCCGCCGCCTGCTGTGCGCCGTACACGCCAGGGGTGTTCTGCGGGACCGGGTGAGGGCAGGAGGAGGCAGGGGCGCCGGGGGAGTGGTGAGGGCCGGGCATCGCGGGGCCGGGGGGTCCGTAACCGGGCGTCCGGTGCTGCCCGTACGGACCGGCCTGGCCGTGGGGACCGGGCTGCCCGTACCGGCCGGTCTGCCCGTACGGACCGGGCCGGGGTGCCCGCTCCGGCCCGGGGGCCGGCGCCCCCTCCCAGCGCGGGGGCTGGGCCGGCTGCCGCGGGGGGAGGTCGCGCCGGGGTTCGGGGGGACGCTGGTCGTGCACCGGGCCGGCGGGGCCGCCTTCGCCGGTGCCCGGCGGCCCGCCGGGGCGGGCCTGTCCGGAGGGGGTGCCTTCGGGTCGGGCGTCTCCGGGGCCGGGCTGTTCGGGTCGGGGGTTCTCGCCACCGGACCGCTCGCCGCCGGGTCGGTTCTCCACGGGGTCCGTCCTCGCTATCGTGCCGCAGCACGCCGGGCTGGGCCGCATCCACCTGGGGCGAATCCGGCAAGAGTCACAGAACTCCAGTATGGGGCTTAATCCGGCGTGCTCATGGTAACCGGAGTACTACTTTCCGGTGTCCGGTAGCGCACTCCGAGGCCCGTCAGTATGTTCTGAAGCTCGGACTCGAAGAGCGGTTCCATGTCGCGCATCACGAAGTTCAGGTGCTCGAACACCTCCATGCACACCACCCCGTACAGCCGCACCCAGCACGTGCTGAGCACCATGATCGCCTCCACCGGGATGTGCGGAGCCGAGAAGCCGCAGGTATCGGCGAAGGCGCGCAGCTCACGGGCCAGTTCGGGCGTGATGCGGTCCCCGTCGGGCAGCGGGAAGCGCTCCTCGGCCAGCAGCCGGTCGAAGAGCGTGTAGAAGGTCGCGCCGAAGCGCCGTCCGGCCTCCAGCGCCGGTGTGACGTCGGTCTCGGGTGCCAGGCGCACGCGCGGGCCGAACATGGTGGCGAACTCGGCCCGGTGCGTGACGGCCCAGGACCGGAAGGCGCGCAGTGAGGTGAGGATGCGCAGGTCGGTGTCCTCGGAGGGCACGCTCGCGTCGGCGGCGGCCACCGCGGCGGCCAGCTCCCCGAACATGTCCGCGGTGATGAGCACCAGCAGTGAGTCGATGCCCGAGACGTAGCGGTACAGCCCCGGTGCGGTCATGCCCATCTCCCGGGCGATGGCGCGCAGGGACACCCCCGCGGCCCCGTGCTCGACCAGATGGCGGCGGGCGATCTCCTTGATCTCCACGAGTGTGGCCTCGCGCACACGCTCGCGGCGGCTCGGCTTCCCGGCGCCCCGGTCCAGCTGCGGTTTCGTCATCTGCTGCGGTACATCCCGTCTCTGGCGCCGGATCAGGGCGCCGTGGTCCTCGTCGGCGACATTGACATCGTAACGCCCGCACGCTTTAGTGAACACCGTTAGCAAACACCGTTAACGGACATGAAGTCTGTTTCCTGGAGGGGCGGCGTATGCCGACACACACGGGGCTTTTCGGGCGGCTCGGGCTGGGAACCCACCGCTTCCGTTGGGCGGTCCTGGCCGCCACCGCGCTCTTCGCCGTCTTCGCAGCCGTCTGGGGCTCGGGGGTCTTCTCCGACGTCAGCGAGAGCGGGTTCGAGGACCCCGACTCCGAGTCCTCGCGGGCCACCCGCGTCCTGGAGGAGGAACTGGGACACGACGACGTCGACATCGTCGCCGTCTACCGCAGCGACGAGCTGAGGGTGGACAACCCCACCTTCGCCGCGGCCGTCCAGCGCATCGCCGACGACATGCCCGAGGACGCCGTCGCGGACTTCGACCTCTACCTCGACGAGGAGCTCGGCGAGACCGAGCGCGGCATGCTCGTGGCCGAGGACATGCACGCCGTCTACATCCCCGTGACCCTCAGCGGGCAGACGCACGCCGAGCGCCTCCACCAGTACGAGGAGGTCGCCGCGCACCTGGACTCCAGCAACCTGGAGGTCCACCTGGGCGGCCCGATCGCGGTCGAGCACGAGCTGTCGGAGACCGCCGAGAGCGACGTCGTCCGCGCCGAGCTCATCACCCTGCCGATCCTGCTGGTCCTGCTGGTCCTGATCTTCGGCGGAGTGGTCGCGGGCCTGGTCCCTCTCGCCGTGGGCGGCCTGGCCATCCTCGGATCGCTGACCCTCCTGCGCCTGCTGACCCACGTCACCGACGTGTCGGTGTTCGCGATCAACGTCTCCACCATCCTGGGCCTGGGGCTGGCGATCGACTACGGACTGTTCATGGTCAGCCGCTTCCGCGAGGAGCTGGGCCGGGGCCGCGGCCTCGCCGCCGCGGTGAGCCGCACCGTCGACACCGCCGGGCGCACCGTGGCCTTCTCCGGCGTCACCGTCGGCATCGCCTTCGCGGGGCTGCTCTTCTTCCCCCAGCCCATCCTCAAGTCGATCGGCTGGGGCGGTATCGCCGTCGTGCTGTTCGACCTGCTGGCCGCGCTGGTCTTCCTGCCGGCGCTCATGTCCGTGGTCGGCCACCGGATCGACCGCCTCAGGCTGCCCCTGCCGCTGCCCCGCCGCACCGTCACCGGCACCGTGCACGAGAACGCCGGGTTCTGGTGGCGCCTGGCCCGCACCGTCATGCGCGGCCCCGCCGTGTCCCTGGTCGCGGTCGGCGGCGTCCTGCTGGTCTTCAGCTCCGGCCTGGCCTCCACCGAGCTCGGCTCCACCGACCAGCGCTACCTCCCCTCCGACGCCGGGACCCGGATCGCGTCCGAGTCCCTGTCCGAGGACTTCCCCGCCGGAGGCCTGGGCCGACTCAACGTCGCCGTGCTCGGCGACACCGCCGACGAGGACCTGGAGGAGTACGCCGAACGCCTGGGCGACCTGCCCGAGGCCTCCCTCGCCCGCGTCGAGCGCACCGGCGACGGCGTCGCCCACGTCGTGGTCGCCTACCAGGGCGCCTCCGACTCCCCGGAGGTCGCCCGGCTGGTGGACGACGTGCGCGGCGAACCGCTCCCCGAGGGAGCGCGGGAGAGCCTGGTCGGCGGTGTGGCCGCCATGCAGCAGGACAACGTGGCGGCGATCGTCGACGCGGCGCCCATGACCGTGGGCTTCATCGCCGGGGCGACCCTGCTCCTGCTCTTCCTCGCCTTCGGGTCGGTGGTCCTGCCGGTCAAGGCCGTCCTCATGGGCGCGCTCTCCCTGGGCTCCTCCCTGGGAGTGGTGGTCTGGGGGTTCCAGGAGGGCGGCCTGGCCGGACCGCTCGGCTTCGACGCCGTGGGCACCATCGATCCCACCTACCTGGTGCTGATCACCATCGTGGCCTTCGGACTGGCGATGGACTACGAGCTGTTCCTGCTCAGCCGCGTGCGCGAGGAGTACCTGCGCACCGGGGACAACACCCGCTCGGTGGCCGCGGGGCTCCAGCACACGGGCCAGATCATCACCAGCGCGGCGATCCTGCTGATGGTCGTGCTCCTGGCGATGGGCACCTCGGGCCTGCTCTTCCTGAAGATCATCGGGATCGGCCTGGCCATCGCGGTGCTCGTGGACGCCACCCTGGTCCGCGCGGTGATGGTGCCCGCCACGATGCGCCTGCTCGGCGGTGCCAACTGGTGGCTGCCGCGCCCGCTGCGCTGGCTGCACGACCGGATCGGCATCTTCGAGGGCGGGGACCCCGACGAGGCCCCCGAGGCCGTGCGCGAGGCGGGGGAGAGGCCGCGGGTGCACGTGGGCGTGTGACCCGCTCCTCGGGCCGGGGCGTGCTGTGACGACTCCCGCCCGGCACACGGCGAACGGGCCCGGCGTCCTCGTGGACGCCGGGCCCGCCGCGGGCTCGGGTCACTCGGCGAAAAGTTCGTCGATGTGGTTGATGGTGGCGGCCCGTCGGACCCAGAGGCCGAGCTGGTCGAGGTCGCGACATTCGCTGATGCGCCTGCGCGCCTCCTCGGGTACGTCGACACCGCATGCGTTCAGGAAGAGTAGGACGTCCTCGGCCCGCCCCTCGGCCTTGAGGCTCTCGGTCCAGGCACTGCTGTACTCGTACGTGTCCGTCATCATCAGCTCCTCCGGAGCCGCCTGTCCCTCGGTCTTCGCCAGCAGGTTCAACGTGAATCCAATGTACTTCGTGGCCCTTTCCCGGTCGATCAGGTCCAGGCCGGTGTGCAGGGCTTTCAGTACATCCATGTCCTGACCGCCGTGCGCGGCGGCGGACAGCACGCCCAGGGACGGGCACCGTTTCACCTCCTCCGGGTCGGTGACGACCGGGATCCCGGACGGACCCACCACCAGGGGGCGCAGGACGAAGCCGGGGTGGCCGAGGCGGATCGGCTCGGCGTACCAGTCGGCCACGGACTGTGGGGGCAGATGGTCAGCGGGACGACCGGGCACTCGTGCTTCGACCGCAGGGCGGCGACATACTCGGGCCAGGTGAAGCGCTTGCGCTCCTTCTCGTCGCGTTGGACCTCCACGACGATGCCCATCAGCTTGTCGGGGGGACCGTCCCCGCCAGGACCGCGCAGCATGATCGCGACGTCCGACCGACGCTCGACGGGATCGACATGGCCGAGGTCGCACGAGGTGACCTCGCTCCGGTCGTGATCCGGTACGTCCACTCCGAGGCCGCGCAGGAAGCCGACGGCCGTGTCGGGCGCGTCGGCGAACAGTTCGGCGTAGATCTGGTGTTCAGCGGATATGGCCACGAGCCAGACGTTACACAGGGCTACTGTCAGGTATGTACGCTTAGTAATTATGTGGGGGTTTTTCGTGTTCGTGGCGGTCGAACAGCGAAAACGGGCCCGGCGTCCTCATGGACGCCGGGCCCGCCGCGGGCTCGGGGAGGGCTAGAACGCCTTCGGGTCGCCCTCGTGGAACCGCTTGCCGTTCACGGCCTCGGACACCCCGACCTTGTCCAGGTACGGGGTGATGCCGCCGGTGTGGAACGGCCAGCCCGCACCGGTGATCAGGCACAGGTCGATGTCGGCGGCCTCGGCCACCACGCCCTCGTCCAGCATGATCTGGACCTCCCGGGCGAGCGCGCGCAGCGCCCGGTCCAGGATCTCGCTCTCCTCGGACGGGCTGTCGCCGCCGCTGAGGAGCTTCTTCACCTCGGGGTCGATCGTGAGGTCCGGGGCGAAGACCTCCGTCTTGCCGGCCTTCACGATCTCGGCCAGCTCGGCGGAGACCGCGAAGCGCTCCGGGAACGCCTCGTGCAGTGTCTCGGACACGTGCAGCGCGACCGCCGGACCCACCAGCTGCAGCAGCATCAGCGGCGACATCGGCAGGCCCAGGGGGGCCACCGCGCGGTCGGCCACCTCGGGCTCGGTGCCCTCGCCGACGGCACCCAGGACCTCGCCCATGAACAGGGTGAGCAGGCGGTTGACCACGAACGCCGGGGCGTCCTTGCACAGCACCGCGGTCTTCTTCAGCTTCTTGGCGGTGGCGAAGGCCGTGGCCAGGGCCGCGTCGTCGGTCCTCTCACCGCGGACGATCTCCAGCAGCGGCAGGACCGCGACCGGGTTGAAGAAGTGGAAGCCCACGACCCGCTCGGGGTGCTTCAGCTCGGAGGCCATCTCGGTGATCGACAGGGAGGAGGTGTTGGTCGCCAGGACCGCCTCGGGGGAGACCACGGCCTCCACCTCGGCGAACACCTGCTTCTTGACCTCCATCTTCTCGAACACGGCCTCGATGACGAAGTCGGCGTCGGAGAAGGCGTCCTTGGTCAGCGAACCGCTCACCAGGGACTTGAGGTGGTTGGCCTTGTCGCCGTTGATGCGGCCCTTGCCCAGGAGCTTGTCGACCTCGCCGTGCACGTAGGCCACGCCCTTGTCCAGGCGCTCCTGGTCCAGGTCGGTCATGACGACCGGCACGTCCAGGCGGCGGGCGAACAGCAGCGCCAGCTGGCCGGCCATCAGGCCGGCGCCGACGACGCCGACCTTGGTGACCTTGCGGGCCAGCGACTTGTCCGGGGCGCCCGCCGGGCGCTTGGCGCGCTTTTGCACCAGGTCGAACGCGTACAGGCCCGCCTTGAGCTCGTCGCTCATGATCAGGTCGGCCAGGGCGTCGTCCTCGGCGGCGAAGCCCTCGTCACGCGTGCGGTTCCTGGCCTCGGCGACCAGCTCGACCGCGCGGACCGGAGCGGGGGCGGCGCCGTGCAGCTTGCCCTCGACGGTGAAGCGGGCCATGTTGACCGCGTTGTCCCAGGCCTCGCCCTTGTCGATCTCGGGGCGCTCGACCACGACGTCGCCCTTGACGACCTTGGCGGCCCAGCGCAGCGACTCCTCCACGAAGTCGGCGGGCTCGAACATCGCGTCGGCGATGCCCAGCTCGAAGGCCTGCTTGCCCTTGAGCATCTTGTTCTGGGCGAGCGGGTTGTCGACGATGACCTTGAGGGCCTTCTCGGCGCCGACCAGGTTCGGCAGCAGGTAGGTGCCGCCCCAGCCGGGGACCAGGCCCAGGAAGGCCTCGGGCAGCGCGACCGCGGGCACGCCCGAGGAGATGGTGCGGTAGGTGCAGTGCAGCGCCACCTCCACGCCGCCGCCCATGGCCGCGCCGTTGACCAGCGCGAAGGTCGGCACGTCCAGCTCGCCGAGCTTGCGGAACACGTCGTGGCCCAGCTTGCCGATGGCGTGCGCCTGCTCGCGGCTTTGGATCGCGGGGACACCGGTCAGGTCCGCGCCCACGGCGAAGATGAACGGCTTGCCGGTGACGGCCACGGCCACGATGTCGGTGCGCGCCCTGGCGGCCTCGATCGCCGCGTCCAGGCTCAGCAGCCCGCTGGGGCCGAAGGTGTTGGGCTTGGTGTGGTCGTGCCCGTTGTCCAGCGTGATCAGGACCGCGGTGCCCGCGCCGTAGGGGAGTTCGACGTCACGGGAGAGCGCCTTGGTGACGACCTCGTCGCTGAACAGTTCTCGTGCTTGTTCGATCGCGGTGCTCACTTGCCCCCCTCGTAGTTGGTGTTCTCCCACAGGACGGTTCCGCCCATGCCCATGCCCACGCACATGGTGGTCAGGCCGTAGCGGACGTCGGGGCGCTCGGCGAACTGGCGCGCGAGCTGCATCATCAGGCGCACGCCCGAGGAGGCCAGCGGGTGGCCCATGGCGATGGCGCCGCCCCACTGGTTGACGCGGGCGTCGTCGTCGGCGAGGCCGAAGTGCTCCAGGAAGGCCAGCACCTGCACGGCGAAGGCCTCGTTGATCTCGATGAGGCCGATCTCGTCCATCGAGATGCCCTGGCGGGCGAACAGCTTCTCGGTGGCGGGGACCGGGCCCACGCCCATGACCTCGGGGTCCACGCCGGCGAAGGAGAAGTCCACCAGGCGCATCCTGGCGTCCAGCCCCAGCTCCTGGGTCACGTCCTCGGCGGCCAGGAGGGCGCCGGTGGCGCCGTCGTTGAGGCCGGCGGCGTTGCCGGGCGTCACGTTGCCGTGCGCGCGGAACGGGGTCTTCAGGGAGGCCAGCGACTCCATGGTGGTGCCCGGCCGCGGCGGCTCGTCCCGGGTGGCCAGGCCGTAGCCCTGCTCCAGGGAGCGGACCAGGACCTCGACCAGGTCCTCCTGGATCTTGCCGTCGGCGTAGGCCTTGGCGACCTTCTCCTGGCTGCGCACCGCGTAGGCGTCGGCGCGCTCCTTGGTGATGCTCGGGAACCGGTCGTGCAGGTTCTCGGCGGTGTTGCCCATGACCAGCGCGGACGGGTCCACGAGCTTCTCGGAGAGGAAGCGCGGGTTGGGGTCGACGCCCTCGCCCATGGGGTGGCGGCCCATGTGCTCGACACCGCCCGCGATGACCACGTCGTAGGCACCGAAGGAGATGCCGGCGCCGGAGGTGGTGACGGCCGTGAGCGCACCGGCGCACATGCGGTCGATGGCGTAGCCGGGGACGCTGCTCGGCAACCCGGCGAGGATCGCGGCGCTGCGCCCGATCGTCAGGCCCTGGTCGCCGATCTGGGTGGTGGCGGCGATGGCGACCTCGTCGACGCGCTCGGCGGGCAGGCCCGGGTTGCGGCGCATCAGTTCGCGGATCACGCGTACGACGAGGTCGTCGGCGCGTGTCTCGGCGTAGAGACCCTTGCCAGACTTGCCGAACGGGGTGCGGACCCCGTCGACAAACACGACATCGCGGGCAGTTCGCGGCACGATTGCCCTCCTTCTCCAAGGGGTGGGTGGACTGTTCCACCCATGCTACTCGTCAGTAACAACTTGTGCGAGTAGCCCGGTCCGGCAAGTTCGGCCGATGCGGCGCACCAGGGACGGTCCGCGACCCCCGTCGGTGGTCCCCGCGGTCGGCGCACGGTCGGCTCGGCGCGGACTCCGTGCGGACGACCACATCCCGGGTGGCACGTGGCGGGGGAGCGGACAGCCAGGACACGGGCCCCGCCCGGCGATGCCCCGGGCCGCGCCCAGGGCGCCTTCGCGCCGATTGTGGGAGCACGTCCGGCTCCGCCGGCGCGTGCTCCTTCGGGGAGGAGCGCTCACCTTCCCGGGCGGCGTCACCGGCCTGGCCCGCCCCCTCATGGCCGGGTACGTCATCGACGCCCTCACCGCCGGACGTCCTCCCACCGCCGGACCCGGGGCACACCCTGACACACCGCGGCGCACCCCCCGCACACGCCTCGGGGCCGGGGGTTGGCACCCCCGGCCCCGAGCAACGGTTCCGCTCACGCCCTACAGCAGGGCCTTGGCCTCGCGGTGGCGGCCGGCGGCGTTGTAGGCGCCGGCCAGGTCGCGGCGCAGCCGCAGGGTCAGCCGCCGCACCTCCGGGTCGCCGGAGGAGTTCAGCGCCACACGGTAGGCGTCGCGCAGCACCTCCACCGCCTCGTCGGGGCGGCCCGCCTGGGTGTAGGCGCGGCCCAACCGGTGGTGCACCGTCAGGGTGTCCAGGTGGCCCTTGCCCATCCGGCGCCGCCGTCCGGCCAGCACCATCCGCAGCTGCGTGATCGCCTCGTCGTACCGCCCGGACATGTTCTGCGCGGCGCTCAGGCCCAGCCGCAGCTCCTCGCGGCGCTCGGTCGAGGACACGTCCTCGATGGCCCGCTCGTAGTGCGCCACGGCCGCGTCCAGGCGCCCGCTGCGCCGGTAGCAGACCGCCAGGCGCATGCGCGCCTCCACCGTGTCCTCGTCGGAGGGGCCGAACTGGCGCTCGCGCTCGCGCAGCAGCAGCTCCCACTGCCCGGAGGCGTCCGCGGGCCGACCGGCGTCCTCGTAGGCCCAGGCCAGGTTCTCGCGGATGATCTCGGTGCGCGGGTGCTCGTCACCGAAGACCTCCACCGCCTCGGCCAGCGCCAGCTCGAACTGCTGCACGGCCGCCTGGCGGCGCCCCATCTGCGCGTACTTGGTCGCCAGGTTGTTGCGTGCGGTGATCGTGTCCGGGTGCTCGGTGCCCAGCCGCTCCACCAGGGACCGCAGCGTCCGCTCCAGGGAGGCGGCACGCATCCCGGCCGTGGGGGCGGGCGTGGGCGCCCCGTCCGCCTCGGCGACCCGCGTCCTCGCGGTCGACGCCTCGGCGGCCGACGACTCCCCCCGTTCCTCGGGCAGGGACAGCGGCTCGGTGGGCGCGCCGCCCACCGGTGCCGGGCTCGGCACGGGCACCGTGGCCGACTGTTCCACGGGGTGCTCCTCGCGCGTGGGCGCGGCGGTATCGGCCGAACGGGTCTTGGACGCACCCTTCAGCCCGGTCTCGCGCAGCAACGCACGCCAGAACGTCAGCACACTCACCACTTTTCCCCTGCTCGCGCACCGCGGCTTGTGGCCTGCGGCATAACTCCCGTTGGACAAGGCCTTGGTACTCCCAAGGCACGTTTCTATAACTTAATCGGACATGGGGCTACGGAACAGGCACCAAACGCCCTTGGGGGGTGGTGACTTCGGTCACCCTTGGATTCGTCGGGTGAGAGGAGGGTAAAAGGCTACGCCTTCTCGGCTTCGAGCAGCGCTGTGGCCAGGGGTTGCGCGGTCAGTCCGATCTGCCACTCGCGGGCCCCGCGCTCGCGCAGGAAACGTCCCACGGTGTCGGGGTCCACGGTCTGCGGCGGTGCCCACGCCAGGCGGCGCACGGTGTCCGGCAGCAGCAGGTTCTCGGTCGGCATCACGACGTCCTCGGCGATCCCCGTGACCGTGGCCCGGACCGACTCCAGCCGGCTCGCCGCCTCCGGAGCCCGGTCCGCCCACCGGTTCACCGGTGGCGGCCCGTCGCCCGGGGCGTTGGGCCGGGGCAGATCGGTCTGCGCCATGTCGCGGGCCCGGTTGACCGCCTTGATCCACGTGGTCAGGTAGCGCCGCGCCAGCTTGATCCCGAACTGCCGGATGTCGGCCAGCTCCGCCGTGGTGCGCGGCATGGTCGTCGCCGCCTCCACGATCGCCGCGTCCGGCAGGACACGCCCGGGCGAGATGTCACGCTCCTGGGCGATGCGGTCGCGTTCGTACCACAGCTCGCGTACGGCGGCCAGGGCGCGCTGGTTGCGCACGCGGTGGATGCCCGAGGTGCGCCGCCAGGGGTCGGGACGCGGTTCCTTGGGCGGGGCGGCCAGGACCGCGGCGAACTCCTCGCGGGCCCACCCCAGCTTCCCGGCCTCCTCCAGCTCGGCCTCCAGGGCGTTGCGCAGCTCGATGAGGATCTCCACGTCCAGCGCCGCGTACCGCAGCCAGTCCTCCGGCAGCGGGCGCTGCGACCAGTCCACGGCCGAGTGCTCCTTGGCCAGCCGCACGTGCAGTATCCGCTCCACCATGAAGCCCAGCCCGACCCTCTGGTAGCCCAGCAGCCGCCCGGCCAGCTCGGTGTCGAACAGGGTCCGGGGACGCAGGTTGACCTCGGTCAGACAGGGCAGGTCCTGGTGCGCGGCGTGCAGCACCACCTCGGCGTCGCCGACGGCGTCGCCCAGCGTGCCCAGGTCGGGGCAGGCGATGGGATCGATCAGCGCCGACCCCGCCCCCTCGCGGCGCAGCTGTACCAGGTACGCACGCTGTCCGTACCGGTAGCCGGAGGCCCGCTCGGCGTCCACCGCCACGGGGCCGGTCCCGGCGGAGACCGCGGCGACCACGCCGGCCAGCGCGTCGGCGTCGGAGGTGACCTCGGGCAGGCCCTCGCGCGGTTCCCGGAGCAGGGGCGCCCTCTCAGCGTCGTCGTTGCCTGGTTCGCGGGGTTCTGTCTTGGAGTTCAACGCGTTCGCCACACCACTACGGTATGCGCTGTCGCCACCGGACGCGGATCCGGGCCGTCCGGGTTCCTGTGCGGGGCGGGTCCGTTCAGGGCCGGGAACGCTGCCGGGCGATGTCGGTGACGTCCAGCGGAGGCAGCCCCGCAGCGGAGGCCAGCAGCGCCGACCACGCGTTGACGTGCCCCGACAGGTCGTCGGACTCCGGCGTCCACGAGGCCCGCATCTCGACCTCGGTGGTGGCGCCCTGGTCCGCCTTCGTGCCGAAGCCCTCGGTGGTGGCCCGGGTGACCGTGCCGCTGAGCGTGTGGTGCGTGGCGCCGTTGGCGTCCAAGGCGTCGGTCAGCCAGCTCCAGGCGACCGGTCCGAGCAGCGGATCGGCCGCTATCTCCGACTCCAGTTCGGAGTTGACCTGGCAGACCACACGGAAGGGACCCGGCCAGTCACGGGTGTTCTCGGGATCGTAGAGCACGATGAGCCGTCCCCAGGCGACCTCCTCGCCGTTCACGGTCACCTCGGCCGAAACGGCGGCGGAGTGGGGGGCCAGCCGCTGGGGGGCGGGGATCTCCCGGACGGTGATCTCGGGGCGCAGGAGGGGTGAGCGCAGGGCCTCGACCGCTCGCCGGAACGTCTCGTGTTCGTTCTCGGCGCTACCGACATCGGGCATGGTGGAAACGTCAGCCTTCATTCTGTGGTGATCACGTCTCGGCGGGGGATGGTCTGGGCGTGCTCCGCCTCCCCGCACGGGCAAGGGGGTGGGCACGCAAGAGACCGTGGCACGAGTCACGGGCCGCGAGGCGGAGTTCGTCCGGCGTGTCGGTGTTTTGTGATGATCTTGGGACCGGGGCGCCTTCGGAAGGGCCTGTCCGCGTCCGTTCGCGGCGGGAGGGGTCCGCCGGCGGACACGTCGCGCACACACCGGGAGCGGCCGCCGGAGGTGCCGGGTTCGGCGATCCGGGTGAGAGCTCGGGCGAGGACATGGCACGATCGAGGAGTGACGCTGCAAGAATCTCCATTCCTCCGCGCCTGCCGGCGCCTTCCCGTGTCCCACACGCCGGTGTGGTTCATGCGCCAGGCCGGGCGCTCCCTGCCCGAGTACCGACGGGTCCGAGCCGACGTGCCGATGCTTGAGGCGTGCGCGCGCCCCGACATGATCACCGAGATCACGATGCAGCCGGTGCGCCGCTACGACGTCGATGCCGCGATCTACTTCAGCGACATCGTCGTCCCTCTCAAGGCCATCGGCATCGACCTGGACATCAAGCCCGGGGTCGGCCCCGTGGTCGCCGACCCGATCCGGGACGCGACCGGCATCAAGCGGCTGCGCGAGATCGAGCCCGACGACCTGCCCTACGTGACCGAGGCGGTGGGCCGGCTGGTCGGCGAGCTGGGCGACAAGCCCCTCATCGGCTTCGCGGGCGCCCCGTTCACCCTGGCCTCCTACCTCATCGAGGGCGGGCCGTCCAAGAACCACGAGCACACCAAGGCGCTCATGTACGGCGAGCCCGAGCTGTGGGACGAGCTGATGCGCCGCCTGGCCGCGATCACGCTGGGCTTCCTGCGCACCCAGATCCAGGCGGGAGCCAGCGCCGTACAGCTCTTCGACTCCTGGGTGGGCGCCCTGAGCGCCGAGGACTACCGCGCCTCGGTGCTGCCCTACACCTCGTGGATCTTCGGCCAGCTCAGCGAGTACGAGGTGCCGCGCATCCACTTCGGAGTGGGTACCGGCGAGCTGCTCGGCCTGCTCAGCGAGGCCGGGGCCGACGTCGTGGGCGTGGACTGGCGGGTGCCGCTGGACAAGGCGGCCCAGCGCGTCCAGCCGAACACGGCGCTCCAGGGCAACCTGGACCCGGCCACGCTGTTCGCGCCGTGGGAGGTCGTCGCCGAGCGCACCCGCGACATCCTCTCCCGGGGCCGGGCCGCCGACGCGCACATCTTCAACCTGGGCCACGGCGTGCTGCCCAGCACCGACCCGGACGCGCTCCAGCGGCTCACCGAGTTCGTGCACGAGGAGACCGCGGTCTGAGGACGGGGTCTGCACCGCCCTCCTCCGCGGCGGTCCGGAACCGGACCGGCGGGGCGGGGCCGGCGGCGCCCGGTCCCGGGAGGGGCGGGCGCCGCCGCATGGTGCTACGCAGGAACCAGCGGACGCCGCGAGGCGCACCGCGCCCACAGCCGCGAGGCTGTGGGAATCGCCGGGGTCCACCCCGGTGAGGACGTCAATCCTCCTTCGTGGGCCCGCCCTCCGTCTCACCGGAGGGCCGCTCGGGGGTGCCGGAGCCCGCGTCCTCCGCTGCCCCGTCCTTGGGGGCGCCCTCCCCGGCGGTGCCGACGGAGCGCCCCCTGCGACGGGAGCGGTACCACCACAGCGGTCCCGCGCCCAGCACGGCGGCGACCACCAGGAAGGGCAGCAGCCAGCCCGCGACCACGGCGATGCTCTGGCCGAACGCGACCAGCGCGCGCCAGCCGCGCTCCAGACCGCCCAGGAAGCCGATCGACTCGTCCGCCGGCTCCTCCAGGTAGGTCTCCGGGGGACGCAGGGTCAGGTGCACCGTCGAGTACGCCGTCTGGTTGCGCAGCGTCTCCAACCGTGCCTGGAACGCCTCCAGCTCCGACTGGCGCTTGTGGATCTCGCTCTCCACCCGCAGCAGGTCGTCGACGTCCTCGGCCTCCTCCAGGTAGCCGCGCAGCGTCTCCAGGGCCGCCTCGGAGGACTCGACGCGGCTCTCGACGTCCGCGACCTCCTCGGTGACGTCCTGTACCGAGCGCTCCAGGTCGGACCGGTCGCCCAGCTCCGCCAGGCCCTCCAGGGCCCCCTCGTAGCCCTCGCTCGGGATGCGCAGCGTCAGCGATCCCTCCGGGGTACCGCCCTCGGGCGTGGAGACCGTCTCCGAGGCGATGTAGCCGTCCGCCCCGATGGCCAGCTCCTTGGCCTGCTCCACCGCCTCGGACACGTCCTCGACCCGGACCGTCAGGTCGGCGGTGTGGACCAGCTGCCGGTCGCCGATCTCCACGTCGGAGCCGACGGGCGAGCCGCCGCCCTCGCCGGAGGCCTGACCCTCCTCGGTGGTCTGGTCCTCCTGGGCGGCCTGTTCCTGGGCGGCCGAGCGGTCCTCGGTCCCGGGAGCGTGCTCGGCGGTGACGCCGGCGCTCTGGCCGGAGGCGGAGCAGGCCGTGGCCAGCAGGGCGGCCAGACCCATGGAGAGCACTGCCCCGGCGCCCCGGCGCGCGGGGGAAAACGCTGAAATAGCCATGACCCTCCGACGTACCCCGGGACGGGCTCGTTTCGAACCCTGTGGTAACGACCGCACAACGGCGGAGCGGCCGGGTCCTCCGCCGCGGACGCGACCCGGATCACGGAGTGTCGAAGGGGATGGTGGATCACGGTGACCCACGTCATCTGGGAGGCTGGAGACATGCCTGAAGCACCGCACGTCGTCGTGGTCGGGGGCGGGATCTCCGGACTCACCGCCGCGCACCGCCTCACCGGTCTGGGCGCCTCCGTCACCGTGCTGGAGGCCGCCGACTCCCCGGGTGGCAAGCTGCGTGCCTCACCGGTGGCCGGGGTGCCGGTCGACGCGGGCGCCGAGGCGGTGCTCGCCAGACGTCCCGAGGCGGTCGACCTGTTCTCCGAACTGGGCCTGGACGAGCGCGTGGTGCATCCCGGCCCCGGCGCGGCCTCCCTCTACAGCCGCGGACGGGTGCGCCCGCTGCCCAAGGGGCAGCTCATGGGCGTGCCCGGCGACCTGCGCGCGCTCGCCCGCAGCGGGGTGCTCTCACGGAGGGGCACCCTGCGGGCCGGACTCGACCTGGTGCTGCCCCGAACGCCGGTGCGCGGCGACGTCTCCGTCGCCGACTACGTGGGCGCCCGCATGGGTTCCGAGGTCGTCGACCGCCTCGTCGAACCCCTTCTGGGAGGCGTGTACGCGGGCCGTGCCGACCGGCTCTCTCTGGACTCGACGCTGCCGCAGATCGCGCCCATGGCCCGCCGCGACCGCTCCCTGACGCGTGCCGTGCACGCCAGCCTCCGGGGCAGGGGAGCGGCGCCCACGAGGCCGGGGCCCGTCTTCGCCTCCCTGCGCGGGGGCGTGGCCGAACTCGCCGGGGCCCTGGCCGATCGCCACGCCGACAGCCTGCGTACGGGTACCCGGGTCCGCGCCCTGCAGCGGCTTCCCGAGGGCTGGCGGGTCCACCTGGACAGCAACGAGCGCATCTCCTGTGACGCCGTCCTGCTGGCCTGCCCCGCACCGGAGGCCTCCCGGCTGCTCGCCGAGTACGCGCCCGGCGCCTCACGCGACCTGCGCGGCGTCGAGTACGCCGGCATGGCCCTGGTGACCATGGCGCTGCCCGCCTCGGCCTTTCCCGAGCCGCTCGCCGGTACCGGCTTCCTCGTTCCGGCGGGGGAGGGGCTCACCATCAAGGCCGCCACCTTCTCCAGCAACAAGTGGCCCTGGCTCGCCGAGGAGCTGGCCAGGGCCAACCCCGGCGACGACCTGGTGGTGCTGCGCTGCTCCATCGGCAGGTTCGGCGAGGAGAAGGTCCTGGAGCGCTCCGACGAGGAGCTGGTCCGGGCCGCCGCGCGCGACCTGGCCACGGTCACCGGCATGACGGGGGCGCCCCTGGAGAGCAGGGTCACCCGGTGGACCGACGGGCTGCCGCAGTACGCCGTCGGCCACGCGGACCTCGTCGCGCGCGTACGCGCCGACGTCGCCCGCAGCCCGGGTCTCGGAGTGTGCGGCGCGGTCTACGGCGGCGTGGGGATCCCCGCGTGCGTCGCCGACGCCGGACAGGAGGCCGAGCGCCTGCTCGGCACCCTCACGACGAACAGTCCCACCAGCGGCGGCGACGAGGCCGCCGGAACGAACCAGCAAGGAGTCAACCCGTGACGGGCCAGCAGAACGAAGCCGTCGGCCAGGACGGCGCCGACCTCAACTCCCTCATCCGCTACACCATGTGGTCGGTCTTCAAGGTCGAGGGCCTCGACGGGGTCGACCGCGCCGCCGCGGCCGACGAGCTGGGAACGCTCTTCGACAAGTCCGCCGAGCAGGGGGTCACCACCCGCGGCAGCTACGACGTCCAGGGCTTCCGCGCCGACGCCGACATCATGTTCTGGTGGGTGGGCGACTCCCCCGAGCAGGTCCAGGACATGTACACGGCCTTCCGCCGCACCCGCGTCGGCCGGGCCGGCACCCCGGTGTGGTCGGTCGTGGGTCTGCACCGCCCCGCCGAGTTCAACCGCGGCCACGTCCCCGCCTTCCTGGCCGGGGAGGAGCCGCGCGAGCACCTGTGCGTGTACCCGTTCGTGCGCTCCTACGAGTGGTACCTGCTGCCCGACGACGAGCGCCGCGCGATGCTCGCCGAGCACGGCCGCATGGCCGCCCCCTACCCGGACGTGCGCGCCAACACGGTGTCCTCCTTCGGCCTCAACGACTACGAGTGGCTGCTCGCCTTCGAGGCCGACGACCTGCACCGCATCGTGGACCTGATGCGCCACCTGCGCGGCGCCAAGGCCCGTCTGCACACCCGCGAGGAGGTGCCCTTCTACACCGGTCGACGCAAGAGCGTCGCCGAACTGGTCGACTCCCTGCCGTAGGCGGTGTCCTGTGCGGGGCTGCGCTGCGCCCCGTGTTCCGGTGCCTGGGGGCGGGGACCTCCGGTGTCTCGGAGGGCGGGATCGTGACCGGGCCGTCGCCCGCCACCCCGGACGACGGCCTTCGGCCGCGGCCCTCACACGGCACCCGCCTCCGCCGCGTCCAGGACCCTGCCGGAGCCGGAACGACCCCCTCGGGGCCGTGCCCGCGTTGGTCCGCGGGCGGCGCTCGCGCCTGGCCCCGCACGCCGTACACGAGGAGCGCCCCGGGGACGTCCCCGGGGCGCTCCTCGTGTACGGCGTGCGTCAGTCCTGTTCGGCGGCGGTCCGCCGGGTGGCCAGGACGTAGAACGGGATGGTGACGATGAAGCCCAGGACGACGGCGCTCATCAGGTAGATGAGCGTCTGGCCCGCGGGCAGGCCCATGCCCCAGGCGGCCATCAGGGCGACCCCGACCGCCAGCAGGCCCAGCACCGCGTAGGCCTTGCGTCCGCGCGGCTTGGGGTACTCCATCCGGCTCACCATCAGCCAGGAGATGAGCAGTACCGCCGTCACGCCCGCCACCAGCGGCGGATCGAGCAGGACCACCGTCACCACGGCCATGGCGCCGAAGGGGCAGGGGAGCCCGGTGAAGTAGTCCGCGCCCGGGGCCTGGCAGGAGAACCGGGCCAGTCGCACGATGACCGCCAGCAGCACGGCGCCGCCCGCCGCGACCGGCAGCGCACCGGCGCTCTCGGCCTGCATGGCCCACACCACGAAGAAGAACCCCGGGGCGAACCCGAAGCTGATCACGTCGGCCAGGTTGTCCAGCTCGGCGCCCATGCCGCTGCCGCCCAGCTTGCGGGCCACCCGGCCGTCGAGCACGTCCAGCGCCGCCGCGACCAGCATCAGGCCCACCACCGTGGCCATGGCCGTGCGCGGAAGCGGACCGGCGGTCCCGGCGGCCGCGTGCGCGGACTGGGCCGCCATGAGCGCCCACACCGCCAGGAAGCCGCACAGGGCGTTGCCGAGCGTGAGGTAGTCGGCCGGCCCCAGGCGGAGCCTGGGAGCCTCCTCCTCGGGGGCGGAGACGGCGTGTCCGGCCGCCACGACCCCCTCAGTCGGTGTCAAGACGGGTTTCTCCGGCACGGACCTTCTGGCCGATCTCCACCGCCGGGGCGACCCCGGCCGGAAGGTAGACGTCGACCCTGGACCCGAACCGGATGAGCCCGATCCTCTCGCCTTGCTCGACCTTCTGCCCCGCAGCGAGATACGGGACGATACGCCTGACCATCGCGCCGGCGATTTGAACGACCGTGATCGCACCGATCTCGGTTTCAAGGGTCCAGATGACGCGCTCATTACGCTCGCTGTCCTTGTCGAATGCGGGGCGGAAACCGCCCGGGCGGTGCTCGACGCCTGTCACCACGCCGGCGAGGGGGGCACGGTTGACGTGCACGTTGAGGGGGTTCATGAACACCGCGACCCGGGTGCGCCCGTCGGGCTGGGGGTCGATGCTTTGGACGACTCCGTCAGCCGCGGACAGCACCCGCCCGGTCGCCGGACCCCGCTCGGGGTCGCGGAAGAACCAGGTCATCCCCGCCGCCAGGGCGACCACCGGGACGGCGAGCGCCGTACGGGCCCGGGAGCCCCGTGCGGTCAGGGCCGCGGCTCCGGCGGCCCCGAGGGCGGGGAGCAGCCACGGGGCCGAGCCCTGGGCCATGCCCCACCGGGGCCGTGCCGCGGGACGGTGGGAGACGGATGAGTGAGGTGAGTCGTCGGTCATGGAGCGCTTTCGTCGCGGGTCTGTCGGCTCGCCCGCACACCGGTTGCCGCTGTGAGGGTCGGCCCGGGGACTCCGGGTCGGATGGTGGACGGAAAAACCCCGGCGGACCGGTACTTTTCGCGCCGCGCCCCGCGAGCCGACGCGGGTCGGCCGTTGGCGCGCTGGATGTGATTATCCCCGATGCCGACGCGGGCGGACCACGGTCGCACGATGGTACGCCCCCGCGGGTGCGCGCGCGGCACCAGGATCGTACGACACCTACTCCTCGGGCTCCAGGCTCAGGGCCACGGAGTTGATGCAGTACCGGGCGTCGGTGGGGGTGGCGTACCCCTCGCCGTAGAAGACGTGGCCCAGGTGGGAGTCGCAGGTGGCGCACCGCACCTCGGTGCGCACCATGCCCAGGGAGCGGTCCTCGTGCAGGACGACGGCGTCGGACTCGGCCGGGTCGTAGAAACTGGGCCACCCGCAGTGGGAGTCGAACTTCTCGTCGGAGCGGAACAGCTCGGTCCCGCAGCCCCGGCAACGGTAGACCCCGGTGGTCTTGGTGTCGACGTAGGCGCCGGTCCAGGGCTGCTCGGTGGCCGCCTGACGCAGCACCGCGTACTCCTGGGCGTTGAGCCGTTCGCGCCACTCCTGGTCGGTCTGGGGAATGCCCTCGGCCCCGTCCGCGGTGTTCGGGGCCTGGTCCGCTGAGTCAGCCATGGTACGACGCTACCCCGAATCGGTCTCGAATGCTGCCTCGGTGCCTCTCGTGGCGGAACATCTCATATGGCGTGCGTGCCAGGCGAATCCTCCTTAATGGCCATATACACCTAACTTCATCCTGAATGGCGTTCGGTAGCAAAAGTGGAGGGTACGGCCTTAAGCAGGGTCAGTGGTCGAACGGTGCACTTGAGGTGGGTGACATGGCCGTTACAGCTCAACAGGCACTCGGAATAGGCAGACGACCGCTGCGCGTGGGCAGGATTCGGTACGGATTGTGGTGGCTCGACCAGAGCACCGCGGGCGTGCGGTCGCGGATGCGCGCCGTCGCGGGCGGAGCGGCAGTCGCGGGCCGCGAACTGCGCTGGGCGACCGAGCTCAGCGTCCGTGCCACGGTCGCGCAGCTCGACCACGCCAGGCCGGGCCCCTGGAGCGACCGCAGGCTGCTGCTCTGCGCCACGGTGCTCGCCGTGGTCGCGTTGGCGGTCGCACTCCTCCTGGGGTTCGGCGTGGCGCGCTGGGTGATGACCGCGTCGGATTCCCTGCCCTTCGCCGCCGCGGGCGCGCTGGCGGTGGGACTCGTGCTCCTGCCGTTGGTGTACCTGGTGTTCGCCTCCAAGCGGGGCGGTCACTGAGTCGGTCCGAGAAGGGGAGGGGCGCCGGGAACGGCGCCCCTCCCGGGGCTCGGACGGCTTCCGCGCGCGGGGAGCGGCCCCCGCCCAGCCGGGCCCGGGCGGGGGCCGACCCGCCTCAGGCGTCGAAGTCGTAGCTCAGGACGTAGGCCGAGCCGTCCATGGTGATCTCGTTGAACTCCACCGGTCGGTGCTCGGCGGTCAACGCGGTGCGCGCCACGTCCAGCACCGGGGTCCCGGGCGCCAGTTCCAGCTCCTCGCTCTCCTCGGGTGTGGGCATGCGCACCCTGATCTCCTCGGTGAAGCGGGCCGGCGCCTGCCCCAGCTCGGCCAGGCGCGCGTAGATCCCTCCCGGGCCGCTGTCGTGCTCCCTGACGCGCAGGGCCGCCGCGGGGTGCCCGCCGCCCTCCAGGACCGCCAGGGGCAGGTGTGAGACCGCGTTCTGCACCGGGCGCCCGTCCACCAGGTAGCGGCGCGAGCGCCGCAGCACACCGGCCCCCTCGGCCAGCTCCAGCGCGCGCGCCACGTGCGCCTCGGGCACGGCCTCGTCCACGAGCAGGCGGTCCACCTCGTACTCCCGGTCCTCGCTGTCGGTCTGCCAGATGGCGCGCCCGCTGCCCCACAGCTCCTTGGACAGGCGCAGGGCCCCGTGTCTTCGCACGGGCCGGAACAGGCGCACGTAGATGCCCGAGCCGCGCACGGCCACGGCCAGGCCCTCGTTGATCAGTACGGAGAGCGCCTGCCTCGCGGTCGCCCGTGCGACGCCGTGGCGTTCCATGAGAGCGTTCTCCCCGGGCAGGCGGTCGCCGTCGGCGTACCGTCCGGAGCGGATCTGTCCGCGTAGTTCCTCGGCTATCTCGCGATAGACCGGAGGGGATCCGTTTTCGGACGTCGGCACCACGTTCATCCTCTCGGCCGGGGGGCCAAGCCGGTAAGCCCCGTCAATGCGGCGTGCCACTGTGTCCAGTGGGGGGTGTTTCCAGTGGGTGGGCACACCTCGGGTATGTCCGGTTGCGGGATGGTTCATGCGTGGTTGTGGGGCGGCCGAAACCGACCGGTTACCGCTGCGTCCCCCGTAGGCTTCCCTCTTCCCTGAGGTAACGCGCGAACAGGCTCCCCTCCGACTCCAGCAGGTGCGCCATCCGCACCGGCGTGCTCTGGGCGGAGGCGCGGTCCGGCGCTCCGGGGGTGTCCGGACCCCCCGCGACGATGCGCGGCGCGCCCGATCCCAGCAGGTGCGGGCTCAGCGTGAGGCACAGGTCGTCCAACAGCCCCGCCGCCACGAACTCCGCCAGCAGGTGCGGGCCGCCCTCGGTCAGCACCCGGTACAGCCCGCGCTCGGCCAGGCCGTTCACCACGTGCGCGGGCGTCACCGAGGCCCCGTCGATCACCACGACGTCGGCGTACTCGGCCACCTCGCGGCGTCGCCGCTCGGGGGAGTCCGCCGTGGTGAACACCAGTGTGCGCGCGTCCTCGGGAGCCTCCGTCAGCAGCGGCTCGGGCAGGCCGAGTGAGCGGGACACCACCGCCACGGCCGGGGTACTCGGACGCCCGGTGCGCAGGCCCTCCCACGTCCTGCGGGCGCGGACCGGACCGTACTCCTCCAGGCGCACCGTGGCCGCGCCCACCAGCACCACATCGCACAGGCCGCGCAGCACGCCCATCACCTTGCGGTCGGGCGATGAGGACAGGTCCTTGCTGCGCCCGGAGGGGCCGATGGCGCCGCCGTCCGCGCTGGCCACCATGTTGGCGCGTATCCAGGGCCGGTTCAGGAACTCGGGGTAGGCGTAGGCGGCGGCCAGGTCCACGTCCGTGCCGCCAGGCGAGGGCAGCAGCTCACGGAAGGCGATGGGGGCGGCGGGGGCGTCCGCGCCGCCGGTGTGTGTACTCGACATGGTCACACAGCGTATTCGGTGGGGGAGGCCGTGCCGAGGAGGGAGGGCGCGAGCCCCGCGGCGTCCCCCGGCGGACCGGGCCCGCCCCGGCCGCTCCCCGTGGCGGGGGCGGCCGGGACACGCCGCGCTCCTCAGGAGCGGGAGGTCCGCGCACGCTCGTGCGAGACCCGGCGCAGCAGCAGCAGCGCCCGGTCGATCACCTTCACCGGGCCGGACGCGGCCACGAACGGCCGACCGGCCACGTCGGGTTCGGCCGTGTCCAGGACCGTCTCCCACGCCGTTCCGTACTCGGTGCCCGGAACGGTGAACTTCACCGTGTCCGCGCCGCTGTTGAGCAGCAGCAGGAACGAGCTGTCCCGGATGCGGCGGCCGCGCGGGTCGGGTTCGGTGATGGCGTCCCCGTTGAGGAACACGCCCAGGGCCTGACCGGTGGAGTTCCAGTCGTCCCCGGACATCGTCTCGCCGTCCGGCCGCAGCCACACGATGTCGGGAAGGCCCTTCTTCCCGGACTTGGCGCCTCCCACCGGGCTGCCCCGGAAGAAGCGGCGCCGACGGAACACCGGGTGGTCGCGGCGCAGCCGCGCCAGTTCGCGCACGTAGTCCAGCAGGTCGTTGTCGGGCTCCCCGTCCTCGCCGAGCCCTGCGCCCTTCCAGTCGATCCAGGCGATCTCGTTGTCCTGGCAGTAGGCGTTGTTGTTGCCGCCCTGGGTGCGGCCCACCTCGTCACCGTGGGACAGCATCACCACCCCCTGCGACAGGTACAGGGTGGTGAGGAAGTTGCGCACCTGGCGGCGGCGCAGCGTGAGGATCTCCGGGTCCTCGGTCGGGCCCTCCACACCGTGGTTCCAGGACCGGTTGTCGTCGGTGCCGTCCCGGTTGTCCTCTCCGTTGGCCTCGTTGTGCTTGTGGTCGTAGGACACCAGGTCGGCCATGGTGAAGCCGTCGTGGCAGGTGATGAAGTTGATGGAGGCCACCGGCCGGCGCCCGTCGTCCTGGTACAGGTCGCTGGAGCCGGCCAGGCGCGAGGCCAGTTCGCCCATCACGGGCTGGCCCCTCCAGTAGTCGCGCACGGTGTCGCGGTACTTGCCGTTCCACTCGGTCCACAGCGGCGGGAAGTTGCCCACCTGGTAGCCGCCCGGGCCCACGTCCCAGGGTTCGGCGATCAGCTTGACCTGCGAGATCACCGGGTCCTGCTGGACGATGTCGAAGAACGTGCTCAGCCGGTCCACGTCGTGGAACTCCCGGGCCAGCGCCGAGGCCAGGTCGAACCGGAACCCGTCCACGTGCATCTCCAGGACCCAGTACCGCAGCGAGTCCATGATCAGCTGCAGCGAGTGCGGGTGGCGCACGTTCAGGCTGTTGCCGCAGCCGGTGTAGTCGAGGTAGTAGCGCTGGTCCTCGTCGCTGACCCGGTAGTAGCTGAGGTTGTCGATGCCGCGCAGTGACAGCGTGGGCCCCATGTGGTCGCCCTCGGCGGTGTGGTTGTAGACCACGTCGAGCAGTACCTCGATGCCCGCCTCGTGCAGCGACTTCACCATCGCCTTGAACTCCTGGACCTGCTGCCCGCGCGAGCCGCGCGCCGCGTACCCGCTGTGCGGGGCCAGGAAGGCCAGGGTGTTGTACCCCCAGTAGTTGGTCAGCCCCCTGGCCACCATGGCGTGCTCGGGCACGAAGTGGTGCACGGGCATGAGCTCGACCGCCGTCACCCCCAGGGAGGTGAGGTAGTCGATCATCGCCGGGTGCGCGAGTCCGGAGTAGGTGCCCCTCTGGTGCTCGGGGATGCCCGGGTGGCGCATGGTCAGGCCGCGTACGTGCGCCTCGTAGATCACCGTGCGGTGGTAGGGGGTGCGGGGTCTGGACTCGTTGCCCCAGTCGAAGAACGGGCTGACCACCACGCACTTGGGCACGTAGGGCGCGCTGTCCCTGGTGTTCTTCCGCTCCGGAGCGGCGAAGTGGTAGCTGAACAGGGATTCGTGCCAGGTGAGGTTTCCGTTCAGGGCCTTCGCGTACGGATCGGTGAGCAGTTTGTTCGGATTGCACCGCAGGCCGTGCTCGGGTGCGTAGGGACCGTGGACCCGGTACCCGTACTGCTGTCCCGGTCCGACACCGGGAAGGTAGCCGTGCCAGACGAATCCGTCGTATTCGGTCAGCGGTATGCGGGTCTCCTCGCCGTCGTCGTCGAACAGACACAGGTCCACCCGTTCGGCGGCTTCGGAGAACAGGGAGAAATTGGTGCCGGACCCGTCGTAGGTCGCACCGAGCGGATAGGAACTACCTGGCCAGACTTCCACCATAGGCGTCGTCAGTCTCTTGGAGTCGGGCCTTCGGAAGGTCGGCCCGGACCGTGCGCCCCTCCCGGTGGGGAAGGCTCCCACGGGCCCGCTCCCCGTCCGAAAGCGTGCGGTCGTGTTTGTGACGACTTCTTTCTTCCGCTCCCGCCGCAGAAGTATGCCGATTCGGCCGATGATCATTCATCGGCTGTCCCTCTTTGCGGTTTGTTGCTGGAATTATCAGGGTTAAGGATGGTAATCGGTATGAGTGCGGTTCGAGAATTTCGTCCGGGGACTGGAACGCCTGGAGGAGGGGCCGGGCCGCGGCACACCGCGGTACGGGCCCCTCCGGCGCCTGGTCCTGGTGGTTGGCGCGGCACCCCGGTCCAAGGGGTGCCACGCGCTGAGAGACCCGGGAGGGCCGAACACCACGCGGCCCGAGGGGCTCACCGTTGCGGGCGGGCCCGGTCCAGGATCAGCCCCGTGTCCACGCCCCGGGGCAGGGTGCCGAACACGTGCCCCCAGTCGCCGCCCAGGCGCGAGGCCGTGAACGCCTCGGCGACCGGGGTGGGCGCGTGCCGCAGCAGCACCGACGCCTGCAGGGTCAGGGCCATCAGCTCCACCACCGAGCGCGCCCGGTACTGGGCCTCGTCCAGGTCGCCCAGGGACTGCTCCAGCCGCTTGACCGCCGCGTCGTAGTGGTCGTCCACGCCCGCGGCGGTGCCCAGCTCCGCCAGGAAGGCCTCCAACGACTCCGGGTTGCGGCCCATCGCGCGCAGCACGTCCAGCGCCGCCACGTTGCCCGAGCCCTCCCAGATGGAGTTGAGCGGGGAGTCGCGGAACAGCCGGGGCATCCCCGACTCCTCCACGTACCCGTTCCCGCCCAGGCACTCCAGCGCCTCGGCCGCGTGCGCGGGCTGGCGCTTGGTCACCCAGAACTTGCCCACGGCCACACCCAGGCGGCGGAAGGCCGCCTCCTCCTCGTCGCCGCGGACCGCGCGGTCCATGGCGCCGGCGAGGCGGGTCATCAGGGCGGTCGCCGCCTCCGACTCCAGTGCCAGGTCGGCGAGCACGTTGCGCATCAGCGGCTGCTCGGCCAGCGGCGCGCCGAACGCCATGCGGTGCTCGGCGTGGTGCAGGGCGTGCACCACCGCGGCCCGCATGCCCGCCGCCGAACCGATCACGCAGTCCAGCCGGGTGCAGTTGACCATCTCGATGATCGTGGGCACCCCCCGGCCGGGCTCTCCGACCAGGTGGGCGACGGCGCCGTCGTACTCCAGTTCCGCCGACGCGTTGGACCTGTTGCCCAGCTTGTCCTTGAGGCGCTGGATGTGCAGCGCGTTGTGGCTGCCGTCCTCCAGCACCCGGGGCACCAGGAAGCAGGTCAGCCCCTCGGGAGCCTGGGCCAGGGTGAGGAAGAGGTCGCTCATCGGCGCCGAGGTGAACCACTTGTGCCCGGTGAGGAGGTAGTGCCCCTCCTTCGTGGGAACCGCGCGCGTGGTGTTGGCGCGCACGTCCGACCCGCCCTGTTTCTCGGTCATCGACATGCCCGCGATGAGGCCGCGCTTGGTGTGGGGCGCCCGCAGCCCGAAGTCGTAGGTGCGCGCGGTGAGCAACGGCTCGTACCGCCGCGCCAGCTCCGGGGCGTGGCGCAGCGCCGGAACGGACGCGTAGGTCATCGAGACGGGACACCCGTGACCGGCCTCGGGCTGGGACCACAGGAAGAACTTGGCGGCACGGGCCACGTGCGCGCCCGCGCGCCCGTCCGCCCACGGCGCGGCGTGCATGCCCTGTTCCACCGCCTGGTCCATGAGCACGTGGTAGGCGGGCTGGTAGTCGACCTCGTCCACCCGGTGGCCGTAGCGGTCGTGGGTGCGCAGCACCGGCGTGTAGGTGTTGGCGGACTCGCCCCAGGCGCGCACCCGCTCAGACCCCGCCGCGTCGCCGACCTCGCGCAGCTCGGCCTCGGACCATCCGGCGCCCTCGCGCCGCAGCCCCTCCAGGAGGGCGGGGTCGTCCGCGGCGGCGTGGTCGCCGAGCGGGGGAGCCTGGTTGAACACCTCGTGTGTGGGGGGCATGGCGGCTACCTTTCCGTTGCTGGTCGCGGGCGGCCGGAGTGCGGGAATACTACCCCTGGGCGGACCCGGGGCGGGCCCTGGGGGCCGAACCCGGTTCGGTAACGCCGGGCCGCGCCGACCGGGCGCGCCCGGCCGGGGAGAGGGAGCCGCGAAGCCACCGGTCGGGGCCCGCGCGCCCGAGCCGGGGCGGGAACCGCTCTCCCGGGTGGAGGAGGCCCCCGAACGGAGGAAGCACCGCGGAGGAAGCCTGCGGGGGGCACCGCCGTGGGACCGGCCTCCCGGAGGAGCGAGGCGACGCCTTCCGGCGGATCACGGCCAGAGCAGGCCGCGCTCCCAGGGCGCGTCCACGCCCTTGCGGGTGTAGCGCAGCCGTGTGTGGCGCCGCTCGGGGTCGGCCTGCCAGAACTCGACCTCCGTCGGCCGGACCAGGTACAGCCCCCAGTCCTCGGGCACCAGCCCGGGGTCGCGCTCCAGCCTCTCCCAGCTCTCGTCCGCCGTCCGGTCGACGTCGGCCGGGTCGGTCAGGGGCTCGCTCTGCCTCCCGTGCAGACCGGCCACCCGGGACTCCAGCGGCCGTGCCAGGTAGTCGGCGGCGCACTGCTCCGGGGAGGCCGGCTCCGCCCGGCCGCGCACCCGCACCTGGCGGCCCTGCGCACCCCAGTAGAAGAGCAGTGCGGCGTTGGGGTTCTCCGCCAGTTCGCGCCCCTTGTGCGAGGTGGTCGTGGTGGCGAACCACCAGCCCTCGGGCGTGAAGTCCTTCATGATCACCACCCGCGCGGACGGCGCCCCGGCCCCGTCCGCGGTCGTGACCGCCATCGCGTGCGGTTCGGCCACCCCGTCACGGAGCGCGGCGGTGAACCACTCCAGGAACAGCTCCGCCGGGTCCTCGGGCGCCGCGCCCGGATCGAACTCCGGTATCCGGCCGGCGAACACCGGCAGCCCCCGCAACAGGTCGCGGATACCGTTCCGCACCGACCGTCGTTCCTCCTGCACTGCCACCCCCGTGGTTCGCGGACCGGCGGTGTCCGTCCGGAGCACCGCGCCCCTCGATTCTTCTGGGCCGGGGCGGCCCGGGGCAAGGCGCTCTCCGGGGTTGTGGAGAAGCCGGGAGGAGCGGCTGGGGGGAGGCGGGGCCGGATCCGCGGACCGCGCGCCCCGGGCGGATCGCACCCCGGGCGGGCCGCTCAGCCGGTCCTGGCGGCGCGCCTCGCGGCCACGGCGGCGTCGTAGCGGTCCAGCACCACACGGGCCAGCTCGGGCACGTCGCCCAAAGCCTCCGAGACCGCCCACGCGCCGGCCTCCAGCGACCGGGTCCGCACCCGGTCGGCGAAGAACCCCGGCGCCAGCAGGTAGGTCGCCACGGCCACCCGTGACGCGCCCCGCCCGCGCAGGGCGGCCACCGCCTCCCCGGGACGGGGCTCCGCGGCGGAGGCGTACGCGGCCACGACCTCCCGCCAGGGGCCCCGCTCGGCCAGCTCGGCCGCCGTCGCGGCCACGGTCGCGTTCGCCTCCGGGTCGCTGGAGCCGGCCGAGGCCAGCACCAGGGCCGTGTCCGGGCCGGGACGCGCCCCGGCCTCCGCCAGGCGCCGCTCCACCGCGTCCAGCAGCAGCGGGTGCGGGCCCAGGGTGCGGGCGTAGTGCACGCGCAGCCAGGGACTGCGCTCGCGCGCGCCCGCCAGTACCCTCGGCAGGTCCACCTTGCTGTGGTAGGCGGCCGTCAGCAGCATCGGAAGCACCACCGCCTCGCCCGCGCCGCGGGCGGCCAGCTCGTCCAGCGCCTCCTCCGCGCCGGGCGCCACGTGGTCCAGGTAGGACACGCGCACGTCCAGCCCGGGACGCAGCGACCGCACCCGTTCGAACACCGCCGACACGGCCGCCGCCGACCTCGGGTCCGCGCTGCCGTGCGCCACCGCCAGCAGGGGCACGCTCTCCTCGGCCGGCCCGTCGGTCGGCCCACCGGAGGGCGCCCCGGTCCCGTTCGCTGCCATGGTCACCTCGCCTCGTCCCCGTACACCCGTGCCGTGCCGTGCCGCGCCGCGGGCGGGCCCGGGGCCCGCCCACGGCGGGTGCTCACACGTGGATGCCGCACTCGGTCTTGCCCGTCCCGGCCCACCGGCCGCTGCGCGGGTCCTCACCCGGTGCCACCCGCCGCGTGCACGGCTCGCAGCCGATCGAGGGGTAGCCGTCGTACTGGAGCGGGTTCACGATCACCCCGTTCTCGGTCATGTAGGCGTCCACCTCCTCCTGGGTCCAGCGGGCGATCGGGTTCACCTTGGTCATCCGCCGCCGCCGGTCCCACTGCACGACGGGGGTGTCGCGGCGGGTCGCCGAGTCGTCCCGGCGCAGGCCGGTCAGCCAGGCGGCGTAGGGCTCCAGCGCCCTCTGGAGGGGCTCCACCTTGCGCAGGTGGCAGCAGATGCCGGGGTCGCGCCCGTGCAGGCGCGGCCCCAGGGCCAGGTCCTGCTCGGCCACCGTGCGGGTGGGCTCGACGTTGACCAGGTTGATGTCGTACACCGAGGCCACCGCGTCGCGGGTGCCGATGGTCTCGGGGAAGTGGTAGCCGGTGTCCAGGAAGATGACGTCGATCCCCGGCACCGCCTTGGAGACCAGGTCGACCATGAGGGCGTCGGCCATGGAGGAGGTCATGCACAGCTGGTCGCCGAAGGTCTCGGAGGCCCAGGAGATGATCTCCCGTGCGGAGGCCTCCTCCAGTTCGCGCGCGGCCCGCTCGGCGAGCTCGGGACCGCCCACGGGGGTGATGGTGGTGGAGTTCATGAGTTCCCTTCCGTCGGTCTGGAGGGGGCGCCTCCCGCGGAGAACGACGCGGAGCGCAACCCGACGTACTTGACCCGGAACACCCGGGCACAGGAGAGGCAGGCCCAGGGGTATCCCTCGTCCCTGGACGGGACACCCTCCTCCGGGACCAGGTCCTCGTCGCCGCAGTAGGGGCAGTAGTGGGGCGCGGCCCTCTCGGACATGGCGCACCTCCTCCTCTTGCTCGGGTTCCTCGGGTCGTTTCTCGGCCGCGGCCCGGGGCCGGCTCCGCGCAGGGGAGCCGGCCCCCGGATCCCGCGGCCGTACAGCTCGGGGTCGGAGTGCCTCGGACCGGACTACTTCAGGTCGGCGTCCTCGGCCCGGCCGACCCAGGACGCGAACGCCTCGCCGTCCTTCCTCTGCTCCTGGAAACGGCGCAGGACCCGCTCGACGTAGTCGGGCAGCTCGTCGGCGGTGGCCTTCAGCCCGCGGATCTTCTTGCCGAAGGACTGGGTCAGCCCCATGCCGCCGCCCAGGTGGATCTGGTAGCCCTCCACCTGCTCGCCCTCGGCGTTGAGCATCAGCTGGCCCTTGAGGCCGATGTCGGCGACCTGGATGCGCGCGCACGAGTTCGGGCAGCCGTTGACGTTGATGGTCAGCGGTTCCTCGAAGTCCGGCAGCCGCTTCTCCAGCTCGTCGATCAGGGAGGCCGCCCGGCCCTTGGTCTCCACGATCGCCAGCTTGCAGAACTCGATGCCGGTGCAGGCCATCGTCTGGCGGCGGAAGACGCTGGGGTTGACCTGCAGCCCCTCCGACTCCAGGGCGGAGGTGATCGAGGCGACCCGCTCCTCCTCCACGTCCAGGATGACCAGCTTCTGGTCGGCGGTGGTGCGGATGCGGTCCGAGCCGTGCTCCTCGGCGATGTCGGCGATGCGCAGCAGCGCGGTGCCCGAGACGCGGCCGACCTTCGGCGCGAAGCCCACGTAGAACTTCCCGTCGCGCTGCCGGTGCACGCCCACGTGGTCGCGCTCCAGGCCGGCGTCCAGCTCCGGCCCGGGGCCGTCGGGCAGGGCGTGGCCCAGGTACTCCTGCTCCAGCACCTCTCGGAACTTCTCCGCGCCCCAGTCCTTGATGAGGAACTTGATCCGGGCACGGGTGCGCAGGCGGCGGTAGCCGTAGTCGCGGAAGACCGCGCAGACCCCCGCCCACACCTCGCTCACCTGGTCCGGGCGCACGAACGCGCCCAGGCGCTGGGCGAACATCGGGTTGGTGGACAGGCCGCCGCCGACGAACAGGTCGTAGCCCGCCTCGCCCGCCTCGTTGCGCACGCCCACGAACGCGACGTCGTTGATCTCGTGGTTGACGCAGTGCGAGGTACACCCGGAGATGGACGTCTTGAACTTGCGCGGCAGGTTGGAGTAGAGCTGGCTGCCGATGTGGTCGTCGTAGACCTGGCGGATCGCGGGGGAGGCGTCGATGACCTCGTCCTCGGCGACCCCGGCCAGGGGACAGCCCATGATGACGCGCGGGGTGTCGCCGCAGGCCTCGGTGGTGGACAGGCCCACCGACTCCAGCTTCTCCCAGATCGCCGGGACGTCCTCGACCTGGATCCAGTGGAACTGGACGTTCTGGCGGTCGGTGATGTCGGCGGTGTCGCGCCCGTGGTCGCGGGAGATCTCGCCGATCGCGCGCAGCTGGGCCGCCGACAGCTGACCGCCGTCGATGCGCACGCGCAGCATGAAGTAGCGGTCGTCGAGCTCCTCGGGCTCCAGGACGGCCGTCTTGCCGCCGTCGATGCCCGGGGCCCGCTGGGTGTACAGGCCGAACCAGCGGAAGCGTCCGCGCAGGTCGGCGGGGTCGATCGAGTCGAACCCGCGCTTGGAGTAGACGTTGATGATCCGGTCGCGGACGTTGAGCCCGTCGTCGTTCTTCTTGTTCTCCTCGTTCTTGTTCAGCGGCTCGCGGTAGCCGAGGGCCCACTGGCCCTCGCCGCGGCGGCGGCGCGGCTTGGCCGCGGTCGCTGTCTTGCCGGGCTGCGCGGAAGAGGGAGGCATCGCGGGTGTCTCCGATGGGTGTCGCGGGGCGCTCACGGCTCCGGCGCCGCACCGCAGTGCCCGTGTCGCGCGCACATCGTCGTGCTGGCGAACGGGTGGGATCCGCGTGTGGGAACTCAAGAAAAGGGAGAGCGCCGGTGCCGCGCGCACCCCTGGGGTGCGTCAAGAGGCGGCGAGATTAACCGACGCTGCAACAGATGGCGCTGCGGACCCGAAGGAAGTCCACGTGGCGGCGCACGCAGAGCATGGGGTCCAGAGCAGCGATCATGCAATGAGAATGTCACGGGGGCCGATGCTTTGTCCAGGCGCCTTCGCGGGGCCCGGACGTGAGTCACGTCACCCGGCGGGGCGGCCGCGGTGCGGGGCGGGTCACCCGGACCGCTAACGTTTCCCCCGTGGTGGGTTTCTGGGAGGGACTGTGGTTCACGGCCGACGCGTGGCTGAGACGGCATCCCCACTTGCGCAGCGGGATGCTCCTCGTCCTGCGCACCATCCGCTCCTTCCTCAGCGACCGGGTCATAGGGCTGGCCGCCGAGTCGGCGTTCTTCACCCTCATCTCCCTGCCCGCGCTCCTGCTCTGCCTCCTGGGCGGTCTGGGCCCGATGACCGCCGTGCTCGGTGAGGAGTTCGTCGGGGAGATCCGGCTGTGGATCCTGGACCTGGCCGCGCGGGTGCTGACCCCGGACACGGTGGAGAGCGTGGTCGAACCGCTCGTCGACGACTTCCTGGGCGGCGTCCAGGGCGGACTGCTGTCGGTGACGTTCCTGGTGTCGCTGTGGTCGGGGTCGCGGGCGATGAACGTCTTCATCCGCTCGATCACGATCTCCTACGGCCTGGACGAGCTGCGCGGCTGGATACGCCAGCGCCTCCTGGCCTTCGTCGCCTACCTGGGCGGGCTGCTGTTCGCCCTCCTGGTGCTGCCGGTCCTGGTGGCCGGGCCGAACCTGCTCAACAGCCTCCTGCCGAGCACCGTGGGACGGCTCAACCTGTTCTACTGGCCGACCGTCGCGCTGCTGGCCACCGCCGCGGTCACGCTGCTGTACGCGCTGAGCGTGCCGGTGCGCACCCCGCTGTGGCGCCACCTGCCCGGAGCGCTGCTGGCCACCCTGGTGCTGATCGCTGGGTCCGTCGCGCTGCGCACCTACCTGGACGCCTCCCTGGGACAGGTGAGCATCTACGGTTCGCTGGCGGCGCCGATCGCCATCCTGGCCTGGCTGTACGTGATGGCGATCGCCGTGCTGCTGGGGTCCTCCTTCAACTCCGAGATCGACGCCATGTGGCCGACCCCGCGTACCGCCGCCGCCCGGGCGGAGCTCGCCAACCGGGACTTCGACCGGGCCAACCGCCTCGTCAAGCGCCGGGAGCAGGCGGTCATCGACACGATCGTGGAGGACGACGACCGCTGACCGGTTCCGGACGGCCGCGCGCCCGCTCCGCCCGGAGCGCCCGGAAGGTCCCGCCCTTTCGGTAGTGTCGCCGTGCCGTCCGGCGGGCGGGCCGCGGTCCCGCCGCCCCCGAGCCCGGACGGCGTGCCCCCGAAAGGCCGCCCGCCGTGACCGTCCCCCCACCGGACGAGGGCTTCCCGGCCCCCGTGCCCGTCACCGTCGAGACCGTGCTCGGACCGAGGGTCTTCCTCTACGCCTTGCACTGCATGCCCCTGCTCTTGTCGACGTTCCTCCTGCGCGAATACGTGGAACACGGTACGGAGGCCTATCTGGGGTTCTTCCTCCTGTTCCTGATGGTCCTGGTCCTCCATCCCGCCCTCTGCCTGCGCTTCCTGCCGGGGATGGTCGCCAGGCGGCGGTTCCCCACCAGGTCGCGCCGGATGGAGGGCACGCTGCTGGGCATGCTGTGGGCCGGTACCGGGCTCCTCCTCCTCGTCGGTGTCCGGGACGTCATGGCCGGAGTCCTTCCGTGGCCGGTACTCGTGCCCGGTCTGGCCGCCTTCGTCTTCCTGGTCCTCGGTACGGAGGCCCACGCGCGCGACTGGTGGCGGGGACGGTGAACTCCTCGGGTTGGCTGGCCCTCGCGGCGATGTCCGGCTTCACGATGTGCGGCATGAACGCCATGTGGATACCGGTCACCGGCGATCCCGTGCCCGTGGTCGCCGGGGTCCTCCTCGCCCTCCTGCTCCTGGCCCCGGTCGCGCTCCTGGCGTCGGCCAGCGTGGAGCTGACCACGGGGGAGCGCCAACGGCTGCACCACGGCAGGCACTTCTTCACCGGTGTCAGCCGGCTGACGTGGCCCCTCACCATCGTCTGGATGCCGTGGGCGCTGTACACGGTCTGGGCCAACGCGGCATGGACGCTGGTCCCGTTGCTGTTGGTGGCCTGTACGGCCGGTGTGCTCTTCTTCCCCGTGAGGAGACGGGAGCGGCAGGAGTTGCGCGAGGCGCTCGCGCGCCCCGAACTCACGGGGCCCAAGATCACTGGTATCCGAAGCCCCGAGCAGGTGCCGCCGGGCTGGACCCCGGTACTGGTCCACCGGACCGACCGGGGCGTGCTCGACATGCTGGCCGACTACCGGATCACCGTGGACGGTGACCGGGTCGGCACACTCGGCCCCGGCCAGACCCTCGTCATCGGGCTTCCCCCCGGTCCGCACCACGTCCAGGGCGGTCTCGCCAGGCTCACCAACGCCCCCGTCCGCTTCACGGCGGAGCCGGGAGCGGCCGTGTGCTTCGTGATCGAACCCGCCCGGCCGGACCGGAGGGCGATCGCCGACCGGAGAGCACGCCCCGACGCGTACTTCCAGATCGTCCGGGTCCCGTCCTGGGTGCGGGGCTGACCCGCCGCGGGGCGGACGGCAGGAGGCCAGTGGCCAGATCCGGCCATTTTCGGTGTGAACCTAATGCCATCCAGAGGTGTCCATTCCCCTGACGGACAGACGCGGACGATGTGTCCGGGATCCCATCTTCGGACAACCTGCCAGCTCAGAGGAGGGAGGCCCGAACGTGGGCCACGGGTGTGGCGGGCGGGGCCCGCTCCGCTGTCACATGGCCGGAATAGGCTCAACGAGCGACGGTCAGTATCATCTCGTGCAGCATTGACTACGCGTGTGCCAGCGCCACCGCTTGGTAACCCCCAGGCCGCGACCCACCGTCAGCGCTGACCGAGGTCCCCGTACACGAACAGGTCCACGTTCCCCATGCCTTCGGAGGCACCATGAGCCGGGCGTCCCGACCCGGGCAGTCCCGGCCCACCGCCGTCATCGTCATCGCGTCCGACGAACGCAGCGCCGAGATCCTCATCGAGGGGTACCGCCAGGTCGTCACCGGCCAGGCCCCCCGGGAGACGCGGCGCGCGGCGCTGGACGTCGCCACCGGCTACGCCGCCAGGATCGGACAGCCGGTCCTCGTCGACGCCCGTGACGCCAACGGCTACTGGCACCTGGTCGCCACACCCGACGGAGTGGTGCAGGCCGCGGACCGGGCCGTGCCCGAGCGCGCTCAGGCGCCGGCGCCTCCGAACACCCTCCGCGAGGAGAGCTCCGGCGGGAGGAGGCGGGCGCTGGTCATCGTGGGGGCCGTCGCGGCCGCCCTGGTGCTGCTCGCCGGCACGGGCGTGGTCGTCTGGCGCTTCCTGCCCGGCTCCGAGGCGGCGCCCGGGGCCGAGGCCACCGCGGACGTGACCACCCTGAACCACCCGGCGCCCCCGCACTTCGCCCCGACCGTCGACTTCAGCCGGGAACTCGCCCCGGACAGCCAGCCGGGCGTCAGCCGCGAGGGCGACATGCTCGCCTACGTCGACCCCCAGGAGCGCCTCAACCTGCTCGACGCCGACGGTGAGCGCCAGTGGTCGGCGGAGATGCCCGTGGCCTCCGGCGAGGTCCTCGGTGCCCCCCGCTTCGTGGAGTACGGCGGCGAGGACGCCATCGTCATGGAGACCGCGGGGACCCTGTGGTTCTGGCCCGCCTCGGGCGGCGCTCCCAGCAGCGTGGACATCCCCGAGGACACCTCCGCCCAGTACGTGGGCAGCTCCGTGCTGGTCCGCAACGACCAGGAGGCCTTCGTTCCGGCCGGGGGGGAACTCCTGCCGGTCGAGGTTCCCGAGGGCTTCGCTCCCATGCTGGCCGAGGGGGAGGACGTCCTCACCGCCGTCCTCAACGGCGCGTGGACCTGGGTCAGCCCCGACGGCGACCCCGTGGAGGTCAGCGCCCGGCGTCCGGAGCAGGCGGGCGAGATGGAGTCGGTGGTCACCGCCCTGCGCGAGTACGTCATCGTCCGCTGGGCGCCCCTCCAGGGCGAGGACACGATCCTGGCCTTCCACGACAGCCGTGACGGCGGCGTCGTCGGCAGCGTCGAGGTCGACCCCGCCGACCTGGAGGACGTGCGCCACCGCTCCGGCCCCATCGGCACCGGCCTGGTCGCCTACGGGCCCGCGGTGCTGGACCTGGAGAGCGGCGGGTCCGCGGTGGTCCCCGGTTTCGAACCCGACATCACGGTCGGCTCCCTCGTCTTCGGCCAGCTCGACGGCGCCCTCGTGGCCGTCGGCGCCGACGGCGCGGTCGAGGAGGCCGAGGAGGGCTCCGTCCAGCCCAACGGCCTGCTCGGTGAGCGGGCCGTCGTGGTCCATGAGGACCACCTTTATGCCATCCCCTCTGAATAGATCAGTTCACAAGAGAAGAAAGGAGTGGGATGTCCCCCAAGAAGCGGGTTTTCACCGTGACCGCGGCCGGCCTGTTCATGGCCGGGTTCTCCGCGGCACCGGCATTCGCTGCCCCCTTGGACGAGTCCGCCCCCCAGGCCGCCCCCCAGGCGACCGAGGAGACGGTCGAGGTCCTTCCGGTCGACGACGTCGTCAACGGCCTTGAGAGCACGGTCGAAACGACCTTCGACGCCCTCGACGGCGACGACGACGGTGGCGAGGTCCCCGGTCCTGGCCCGGACCCCGAGCCGGAGCCGGAGCCCGAGCCCGAGCCGGACCCCGGTGAGGGTGGCGAGGTCCCTGGTCCCGGCCCGGACCCCGAGCCGGAGCCGGAACCTGAGCCGGAGCCCGAGCCTGAGCCTGAGCCGGAACCCGAGCCGGAGCCCGAGCCTGAGCCCGAGCCCGAGCCTGGTGACCCGGGTGACGGCGGCACGCCTCCGGACAACGGTGGCACGCCTCCCGGTGACGGCGGCGGCGACGGCGGCACGCCCCCTGGTGACGGTGGCGGTGACGGGAACGGCGGCACGCCTCCTGGTGACGGGACCGACCCGGGCAACGACGGTGACGAGAGCCAGGCTCCCGGCATCAGCGCGCCCGGCAGCACCATCGTCCCCGAGGGCGGCCTTCCCGAGGCCCCGGCCCCGGTCAGCAGCGGTGGTGACGAGACCCTCGCCACCACCGGCGTCGACATGCAGGGCTTCGTGCTCGGCGGCGCCGTGGTGACGGGTATCGGTGCTCTGGCCCTGTGGGCCGGCGCCCGCCGCCCGGAGCCGATCGCCTAGCGGTACCCCGCGGCGCGCGGTCTCCCGGACCCCTCGGGCCCCGGACCGCGCACGCACGGGCCCCGGCCGTCACCCGACGGCCGGGGCCCTCTTCTCGTTCCTCGCGGTTCCCGGCGACCCCGGGCGGCCTCACACGCGGGGGCGCAGCGCGAACGCCAGCAGGAAGGCGCCCACACCGGCCCCCGCGATCACCCACAGCGCGCCTCCCAGGCTGGAGGAGTCGGCCAGGAAGCCCACCATCGGAGGGAAGGCCAGGAAGCCCGCGCGCCCCAGCCAGCCGACGACGGTGATCCCGTCACCGGTGCGCACCCCCGGCACGTTCCCCGCCGCCGCCAGGGTCAGAGGAAACAGCGTGGACACGCCCAGCCCCATCACCCCGAAGCCGATCACAGTGGCCACCGGGTGCGGCAGCAGCAGGGCGAACGCGATCCCACCGCCCGCCAGGAGCCCGCAGGCGCGCCCCACCGCGACCGCGCCGAAGCGGTCGGTCACCCGGTCACCGACCAGGCGGCCCAGCGTCATCATCGCCTGGCAGGCCACGAACGGCATCGCGGCCAGGAACAGCGGGGCCCCCAGTTCCGAGGTCATGTACACCGCTCCCCAGGAGGCGGCCGAGTCCTCGATGCCACCGGCGAACATCAGCAGCACGCCGAGCACCAGCAGGAGCAGCACGGCCCTTCCGGGGACGCGCAGCCGCCGCCCGTTCTCGCCGTCGGTCCCGTCCTCCCGCTCGCTGCTGTCCGGACCCGGCAGGAGCATCCGGCTCACCACCAGGTTCACGCACACCAGGAGCACGGTCACGCCGCCCAGGTGCCACAGGATTGGCACCCCCGCCCCGGCCATGGCCGCGCCGAGCAGGCCTCCGGTGACCGCGGCCAGACTCCACACCGCGTGGAAGGTGTTGATGATGGTGCGCTTGTAACGCCGTTGGACGCGCAGCCCGTGCGAGTTCTGTGCCGAGTCGGTCCAGGCGTCCGCACTGCCCAGCACGAAGAGCGCCGCCGCCAGCATCCACCAGTTCTGCGCCAGCGCGATGAAGGGAAGCGCTCCCAGGGACATCAGGCTGGTGCCCACGGCCGTCCGACCGCTGCCGAACCAGTGGATCAGCGGACCCGCCAGCATCCCGGTCAGGATCGCCCCGGTGGGCATCGCCGCGATCGCCAGTCCCAGCTCCGCGTTGCCCAGCCCGAGCTGGGACTTGATCACCGGGAGCCACGGCACGGCGTTGGTGTAGGTGAAGCCGTTGACGAAGAAGAGGGTGGAGACCGCGCCCCTGGCCCGACGGGCCTCCGGAGGCGGGGACACGGGCCTGGTCTGGGTGTTCAAGGCGGCTCCCACGGTGCTTTCGGTGCGCGCAGATGCTATCCAGTCCGGTCATCGGACGACAGACCTTTTCCGCGACCCGCCGCGACGGGCTTGCCTTAGGACGCGGTCCCGATTTACATAGAGGTCCCGCTCCGTAACCGAACGGCCCCCGCCCGCCACGACCCCCGGATCCAGCCCCCGAACGCCGCCCGTGCCCCCAGGGCCATGGCACCGCCCAGCGGCCCGCTCCCGCGCAAGGGCACCCAGCCTGCTGTCCGCCGACTCCCTCGCGCCGGGAACCGTGCCCCCACGGCCCGGACGGAACCGGAAGATCCCATGATCAACACGAGCGCGCTGCGAGAAAAACCCACACTCATCGGGGAGAGCGTGCGCCTGGTGCCCCTGGGCCCGGAGCACACCGACGCCTACTTCGCCGCCAGCCTCGACGGGGAGGTCCGCAGACTCACCGGCACCCACCGCCACCTCACCTACGCGGAGGCCAAGGAGTGGTGTGAGACCCGCGCGGTCCGCACCGACCGCCTGGACCTGGCCATCATCGCGCCCAAGGACGGGCGCTACCTGGGCGAGCTGTCCCTCTACGCCTTCTCCCCCGAGAACGAGAGCGCGGGATACCGCATCGCCCTGTCCGCGATCGAGTTCACCGGCCAGGGCCTGGGGCGGGAGGCCACCCGGCTCGTGCTGGAGTACGCCTTCGAACGCGTCGGCCTGCACCGCGTCTGGCTGTACGTCTACGCCTTCAACATGAGGGCCATCGCCGTCTACCGCTCCTGCGGGTTCTCCGTGGAGGGGCGGCTGCGCGACTCCCTGCTGTGGGAGGGGCGCCGCCACGACGCCCTGCTGATGGCCGTGTTCAGGAACGGCTTCCGCGGTACCTGACGGACGCCCGGCTGACGGGTTTTGTCCGGGCACGGGGTTGCAAGCACCGTGTCGGGGGGTATCCCGGTAGCACTTTCCAGCGGCTCACTCCACACAGCCGAGAGGAGCGGACCGGGGCCCGGGCCCCGGACCGGTGAGGACATGAACCCAGTACCCGTTTCACTGCCCTTCGCCGACCGGTCGGAGGCGGGACGCCGCCTCGCGGAGCGGGTGCGCCCCTTCGCGGTCAACGATCCGCTCGTGCTGGCCCTGCCCCGAGGCGGGGTACCGGTCGGAGCGGAGCTCGCCGAGCGCCTCGACGCCGACTTCGACGTACTCATGGTCCGCAAGATCGGCCTGCCCGGCCGACCCGAGCTGGGGGTCGGGGCGATCGCCGAGGACGGGCGCGTACTCTACGACGACCTCGCCCTGGCCCGGATGCACGTGCCCCGCCAGGCCCTGTCCGACACCGTCGCCGCCGAGCGGGACGAACTCGACCGCAGGCGCCGCGTCTACCGCGGTGAGCGCCCGGCCCCCAGGATCGCCGGGCGCGACTGCGTGGTCGTGGACGACGGCGTCGCCACCGGCGGCACCGCACGCGCCGCGCTGCGCATGATCCGCCAGGCCGGGCCGGCCCAACTGGTCCTGGCCGTACCCGTCGCCTCCCCGGAGGCGGTCGAGCTGCTGCGGGAGGAGGCCGACGCGCTGGTGGTGCTCAGCGCGCCGGACAACTTCCGCGCGGTGGGGGAGTGGTACCGCGAGTTCGACCAGCTCTCCGACGGCCGCGTCACCGAGATCCTGGCCGAACGCGCGCACACGCGGCCGCCTCCCGACACGGCCCGAGGCGTGCGGGTGCGCGCCGGGCAGGTCTACCTCGACGGCGACCTCACCGTGCCCGCCGACCTGCACGGCGCGGTGGTCATGGCATCGGAGGAGGGGCGCGGCGACCAGCGGTGGCGGTCGGTCTCCACGGTCCTGCAGCGGGCCGGGTACGCCACCCTGGTCCTGGACCTGCTGACCGGGCAGGAGCGCTCCTCCGAGGGCGGCGGCTCCGGGAGCGGCGCACCCGAGGACGGCGGTGTGGGGACCGACGTGCTCGGCGAGCGGCTCCGCGCCGCGGTCACCTGGCTGCGCCGGGCCGCCGACGCGGCCGACGAACCCCTGGGCGTGCTGGCCTCGGGCGGGGCCGCCGCGGCCGCGCTGGTCACCGCGGCCGAGCAGCCCCGGGACGTGGCCGCGGTGGTGGTGCACGGCGGCCGGATCGATCTGGCCGGGGACAGCCTGCCGCAGGTGCGGGCACCGGTCCTGGTGCTGCTGGAGGGGGAGGACTCCTTCGTGCGCGAACTCGGCGAGTGGGCGCGCGGCCGGATGGGCGGTCCCACCGACCTGCGGGTGATGGCGGGCGCCGAACGGCTGCTCGGCGACTCCGGCGAGTGGCGCCGGGTGGCCTCGGAGGCCCTGGACTGGTTCGACCTGCACCTGGGCCGGGGGACCGGGTGAGCCGTGCCGGGTCCGTCCCCGCCGGAGGACCACGGGCGGGGGACGCGGCAGAGGAGGGCATGAGAAAACCCGCGGCGCCCTCGACGATCGTCGTCGGGGCGCCGCGGGTTTACTCGGGGGCCGGGGCCACCGGGGAAGATCCGTTGTGCGCGGGAACCTCGGCTAGGCAGCGTTGGCGCGGCGCATGCGGCGACGGCGCTCGGAAGCACGCTCGTCCTCGTTCAGGCCGCCCCAGGTTCCGTACTTCTCCGGACGCGAGATCGCATAGTCCAGGCAGTCGTTGCGAACCGGGCAGGCCGCACAGATCTCCTTGGCCTTGCGCTCGCGAATCTCCCGCTCCGGCTGGCGTTCGCCGTCCGGGCCGAAGAAGAGCACAAGGTCCTCGCCCCGGCACGCGGCGGCATCCTGCCACCCCCAGCTCGGGCGGGGGCGCAGCGCGGCCTGCCGACGTACCTGAGACATGCTTGAACCACCTCTACTGAAATCACTAGTAAGCTGTCGAAAAAGCTTCAGTCACCAAAAATTGGTCATGCGGCGTGAGCGCCACCCCGCACGACGCAAACGCCGTGGGGGACTGGCGATGTTCCCCGGTGTGTCTGAGACCACGAGAAGCACAGCCTTGCGGCACTGATCCGCCGATGACGGAGTGCTCTCACGCGAACGGCTGCGGAGGCGGTGACGGCCTCCGTCCGAGCCGGTACGTAATCATGCCATCCCCACTCCCGCTCATGCACGGGGGGTAGGGAAATTACTCGCACAACCGTTACCGAAATCTGATGGCTGTCGACCGATCTACGGTTGTTTGTCCGAGTTTGCGCAGATCGTCAGATCCGACGTCTTGCGAAGGACACAGCACATCGTATGGTGCGATGTCCCTCCTGCCTAGGGGCTCCTCCTGATGTACCGATCACATTGTGGTCTGCGTAGAGCCCCGAGTTCAGGCCCGACCGTATGTCCTCACCCTCCGTCGCCGCCGTCCGGAGGCCCGCAGGCCCCTCCCCCCGTCCCGCCGGAGCCCTCCCCAGCTCGGCCGACCTCTTCAGTAGCCCCTTCGCGACACGCCCGCGCCCGGGGCGGGCCGCCGCCCCCGCAAGGCCCGCCCACGTGCGCTGGCGCCCTCCCCTAGGGGAGGAGCCAGGGAGCGGAGCCGGAACAGGTCGTGGTGCGCGGGCGTCCCAGACGGTAGAAAGCAACGACGCGGCCCCTCGTCCCCGGCCGCGCTTTTCCGTCAGCGGGACCCGACACAAGGAGGAACGAGGCACCGTGGCCCTCTTGCGGCTCATCCTGAACGTCATCTGGCTCTTCGTCGCAGGGTTCTGGTTGGCGGTCGGTTACGTCATCGCCGGGCTGGTCTGCTGCGTCCTGATCGTCACGATCCCGTTCGGGATCGCCTCCTTCCGCATGGCCGGCTACGCCCTCTGGCCCTTCGGGAGGGAACTCGTACGCAGGCCCGGCGCGGGTGAGGCCAGCACCGTCCTCAACGTCATCTGGGTGGTCGTCGCCGGATGGTGGCTGACCATCGGCCACATCACCACCGCGCTCGGCCTCGCCGTCACTATCATCGGTATCCCCATGGCCTGGGCCTCGCTGAAGATGATCCCCGTCGCCCTGGCCCCCTTCGGCAACGAGGTCGTCCGCAGCGGCCACCCCCGGGAACCCTGGCAGTTCTGACAGCGTTGACCTCCCGACCCGGGAGAACCAGGGGGGACCGTTCGCGCATCCCCCACAACACCCCCGTGCGGCTGTCGGACCCCAGACGTCCACCGCGCAACGTCCAGAGAATGGAGTCCATGTGCAAGCCCAGCGGCCGGGAGTGTGGGCGCTCCTGAACAAGTGGCTCGCCTCCCGTCGAGCCCGCGCCGAGCGCCTCGCCAGGCTGGAGGAGGAGAGGGACCGCGCCCAGGCCGAGGTCCAGCGCCGGGACGAGGGACCGAACGAGCCACAGCGGTCCGGCGACGACGACCTCCTGCGGTCGATCAGCAACGTGGCCTGGCGGATCCTGATCATCGGCGTGGTGGCGGGCCTGCTCATCTACGCGCTCGTCTACCTCTCGGTCGTCACCCTGCCCGTGATCCTGGCGGTGTTCATCACCGCTCTGCTCATGCCGGTCGCCGACTGGCTGCGCCGCAGGGGACTGGGCCGGGGCAGCTCGACCGCCGTCTCCATCCTGACCGGACTCGTCGTGTTCGGCGGCGTGATCTCGCTGATCGTCACCCCCGCCATCCAGGGCTTCGGCCCCCTCGTGGACAGCGTCACCAGCGCGGTGGGCGAGCTGCAGAACATCCGGGTGCCCTTCGGGCTGGATCCGGCGCTGTTCACCGACATGATCGACGACGCCTGGGGACAGATCCAGGGGATGATCACCCAGAACCAGGACCAGCTGCTCAGCGGCGCCTGGACCGCGACCTCGGCGGTGATCTCGGTCCTGGTCGGCATCGTCCTGATCATCGCCCTGACCGTGTACTTCGTACACTCGGGCGACCAGCTCATGGACTGGTTCCTCACCCTGCTGCCGCCCCGCTCCCGCCCGGGCCTGAGCCACGCGGGCGACGTCGCCTACGGGGTGATGGGACGCTACGTGCGCGGCGTGGCCGCGGTCGGCTTCTTCGACGCCTTCGGCATCGGCATCGTCCTGGTCATCACCCTGGACATCAACCTGGCCATCCCGCTGATCGTGCTGACCTTCGTCGGCGCCTTCCTCCCGATCATCGGCGCCTTCGTCACCGGGCTGCTCGCCGCCATGGTGGCGTTCGTGACCGAGGGCTGGATCACCGCCGTGATCGTGGTCGTCGCCGTGATCGTGGTGCAGCAGCTGGAGAGCAACGTCTTCGCGCCGCGCATCTACGGCGCCTCCCTCGACCTGCCCTCGCCCATCGTGCTCATCGCGATCTCCGTCGGCGCCGTCGTCGGCGGGGTGCCGGGCATGTTCCTGGCCACCCCGGTGGTCGCCGTGCTGGCCGCGCTGCTGCGCAACCGCCCACCCGCCGTCGGCGACGACGGCCCGAGGGACGAACCCGACGACGTCGCCACGGTGGAGGCGGACACGGTCGTGGTCAGACCCGACGGGGAGAACGCGAAGGACGGCGGCGGCTCCTCGGCCGACACCGAGGAGTAGACCGATACCCCGGAACGGGGGTAGAAGGGGAGGGGCGACACCACCGGTCGACGACCGGCAGCCGCCCCTCCCCTCTCCTCGCCCGGGGAATGCGCCGCCCCCCGGTCCCGTTGGCCGAGGGGGTGACCGTGTCCCCGGAAACGGAAGAAACCCCTCGTACTACCCCCCACCTGTGCCGTTAGTCTGGGTCGGCTGGCCCGAGGCCGACGCGTGGGAGGCCGTACCCCCACACCGCACACGCGCGCCCGACCGCACCGAACCGTTCCGCCACTCTCTAGGAAGCCCCACCATGCTGATCGCCACCGACCTCGAACTGCGCGTCGGTCCTCGACTCCTGTTGGAGCCGACCACCTTCCGCGTCGCCGCAGGGGACCGGATCGGACTGGTCGGCCGCAACGGTGCGGGCAAGACCACCATGACCAAGGTGCTGGCGGGCGAGGCCCTGCCCACCGGAGGCACGGTCACCTCCTCCGGCAGCATCGGCTACCTCCCCCAGGACCCGCGCACCGGCGACCTGGACGTGATCGCCCGGGACCGGGTGCTGTCCGCGCGCGGCATCGACGAGGCCCTCCGGGGGATGCGCGAGGCCGAGAAGAAGATGGCCAGCACCGACACCAAGACCCGGAACAAGGGCGTGCGCGCCTACTCGCGCTGGGAGGAGCGGCTGCACGTACTGGGCGGGTACTCCGCCGAGGCCGAGGCCGCCGCCATCGCCTCCAGCCTGGGCCTGCCCGACAAGGTGCTCTCCCAGCCGCTGCACACGCTCTCGGGCGGCCAGCGCCGCCGGATCGAGTTGGCGCGCATCCTGTTCAGCGGCGCGGACACGCTGCTGCTGGACGAGCCCACCAACCACCTGGACGCCGACTCCATCGCCTGGCTGCGCGACTTCCTCAAGTCCCACCAGGGCGGGCTCATCGTGATCAGCCACGACGTGGAACTGGTCGAGCACGTGGTGAACAAGGTGTTCTACCTGGACGCCAACCGCAGCGTCATCGACATGTACAACATGGGCTGGAAGCTGTACCAGCAACAGCGCGAGGCCGACGAGCGGCGGCGCAGGCGCGAACTCGCCAACGCCGAGAAGCAGGCCGACACCCTGCGCAAGCAGGCGGACAAGTTCCGGTCCAAGGCCACCAAGGCGCGTGCCGCCCAGCAGATGCTCAACCGGGCCGACCGCCTCATGGACGGCGTGCAGGGGGTGCGCAAGTCCGACAAGGTGGCCAAGCTGCGATTCCCCGACCCGGCGCCCAGCGGCCGCACGCCGCTCATGGCCGAGGGGCTCTCCAAGTCCTACGGCTCCCTGGAGATCTTCACCGGGGTGGACCTGGCCATCGACCGCGGCAGCCGCGTGGTCATCCTCGGCCTCAACGGCGCGGGCAAGACCACCCTGCTACGGCTGCTGGGGCAGGTCGAGGAGCCCGACACCGGTCGGATCATCCCCGGCCACGGGCTCAAGCTCGGCTACTACGCCCAGGAGCACGAGACCTTGGACGTGAACCGGTCCGTGCTGGAGAACATGATGAGCGCGGCGCCGGACCTGCCGGAGGTGGAGGCGCGGCGCACCCTCGGATCGTTCCTGTTCACCGGTGACGACGTCGACAAGCCCGCGGGTGTGCTCTCCGGTGGTGAGAAGACCCGGCTGGCCCTGGCCACGCTGGTGGTCTCCAGCGCCAACGTACTGCTGCTCGACGAGCCCACCAACAACCTGGACCCGGCCAGCCGCGAGGAGATCTTGGCGGCGCTGCGGGGCTACAAGGGCGCGATCGTGCTGGTCACCCACGACGAGGGCGCGGTGGAGGCGCTCCAGCCCGAGCGGGTCATCCTGCTGCCCGACGGCGTGGAGGACGTGTGGAACGCCGAGTTCGAGGACCTCATCGCGCTGGCGTGAGGCGGCGGCGCCGCCGGACACCCGGGCCCGGGACGACCGGGGCCGGACGTCCAGAGCGCCGGGAGGTTCACTTCCCTCCTTTTCGGTTGGTGATTACTGCGTTCCGAAATCTGGTTTCGGAACGCAGTACCCCGTGTGACGCCGGAAGATGTGGCGGAGCGCGAGCGGGATGCCTGATCATGAAGGGGTTTCCGCGAAGGGTGACCGAACGACTCGGAGGAGTGATCTGTGAACGACGTGCCGGGAAAGGGCAGGCGGCTGGTGGGGGCCGACCGCTCCGAACTCGCCGCCCAGCTCAAGCGCCGCTACGAGGCGGGGGAGAGCATCCGCATGCTGGCGGCGGCCACCGGGCGCTCCTACGGCTTCGTCCACCGGCTGCTGAGTGAGGCCGGGGTGGACCTGCGGGGCCGTGGCGGAGCCACGCGCAAGGCGTGATCCTCCTGTCGTTGCGCGCACGGGCCCCGGGCCCGTGCGCGGCCCTCTCGGTTACTGCTGAGTAATATCTGGGGTGACACCGAACACGACGGAGGAAGCCCCATGACACAGGCGTCGAACGGCCCCACGGTGCCGCCCACCGAGGAGGAGCTCTCCCGGGCCCGGCTCAGGCTGGCGGTGGAGGGCCCGGTCGCCCGCATCACCATCAGCCGTCCCGAGCGCCGCAACGCGATGACCGGGCGCACGTGGACGACGCTGGCCCACATCGGCCAGACCCTTCCCGAGGATGTCCGAATCGTGGTGATCTCCGGGGAGGGCGACACCTTCTCCGCCGGCATCGACCTCGGCATGTTCAGTCCCGAGGGAGTCGACGGAGAGCGCTCCATGGTCGCGGGGCTGGCCGACGGCACCTCCACCGACGCCGAGGTCCAGGACTACATCGCCGGCCTGCAGGAGGGCTTCCTCTGGCTGCGCCGCCCCGATCTGGTCACCGTCGCCGCCGTACGCGGCCACGCCATCGGTGCGGGCTTCCAGCTGGCCCTGTCCTGCGACATCCGCGTCCTGGCCGACGACGCCCAGCTGTGCATGAAGGAGCCCGCCCTCGGCCTGGTCCCCGACCTCACCGGCACCAAGCCCCTGGTCGACATCGTCGGGGTCAACCGCGCCGTCGAGATCTGCCTGACCGCCCGACGCGTCGGCGCGCGGGAGGCGGAGAGGCTGGGCCTGGCCGAGCTCGTCGTCGCCCCCGACGAGCTCTCCGGAGCCGTGGACGACGCCGTCGCCGCGCTGCTCGCCACCGACCGCGAGGCCGCCACCGCCACCAAGGCGCTGCTCCAGCAGGCGGCGGGCAACACGCTCCAGCAGCAGGCCGAGGCCGAGCGCGGGGCCCAGGCGGGCCGGCTCGCCGCCCTGGCCCGGGGGGCGGCCGGGCACTAGTCCGGCGGCGTCCGTGCGTGCGGAGGCCCGCGCGCACGGACGGATCCCGGCGGGTCCGGAAGCGGTGCGGAGAGACCCGTATCACCGGCGGAAAACCGCGGCCCGGTCCCCGCCGCGGGACGATTTCTAGTAGGCTTTCCACAGCGGTCGTGACATGCCGCGCGCATCCGAGCGCGCCGAGGCCGCGCAAGACGCGGAGAGCGTGCCGACCCGGTTGGCGCCACTCTTGCCCGAAGAGTTGCTCGTCCCCCACAGCAGTGAGGAAATCGCGAGCTCAGGAGCCCCGCACCATGCAGGGGCCCGCTTCCGCGTGTGATCAGGCGCGTTTGTGTGATTTCTTCGCTGGCCCGGCCTTGTGGAGCCTTCCTCGAAACGCCGCCAAACGATGAGGAAGGTACACGTCACTTGACGACGGACACTGCCGTAATGCCTGCTTTCGACACGCTGGGGCTTCCCCAGGACATCGTCGGAGAGATGGCCAAGAACGGTGTGACCACCCCGTTCCCGATCCAGGCCGCCACCATTCCCGATGCTCTCGAGGGCCGCGACGTCCTCGGCTGCGGCCGCACCGGATCGGGTAAGACCCTGGCCTTTGGCCTGCCGGTCCTCGTGCGCGCCGCCGAGCGCCGCGCCGCCGCCCACCGCCCCCGGGCCCTGATCCTGGTGCCCACCCGCGAACTGGCCCACCAGGTCCGCGACGCCCTGCGCACCTACGCCCGCATCGTGGGAGCGCGTGTGGGCGACGTGGTCGGCGGCAGCTCCTACACCCGCCAGATCAACGAGCTGCGCCGCGGCGTCGAGGTCCTGGTCGCCACTCCCGGCCGCCTCAGCGACCTCATCGACCAGGGCGCCTGCGACCTGGGCGACGTGGAGGTCTCGGTGCTCGACGAGGCCGACCAGATGTGCGACATGGGCTTCATGCCGCAGGTCAGCGAGCTCCTGGACCAGGTGCACCCCGAGGGGCAGACCCTGCTGTTCTCGGCCACGCTCGACGGCGACGTCGACAAGCTGGTCCGCAAGTACATGAACGAGCCGCGTACCCACTCCGTGGACCCGCCGGTCTCGCAGGTCACCGCGATGGAGCACCACCTGCTCAAGGTGCTGCCCCGCGACAAGAACAAGATCGTCACCCAGATCGCCGCGCGCGACGGGCGCACCATCCTGTTCGTGCGCAGCAAGTACCGTGCCGACACCATCAGCGAGCAGCTGGCCCAGGCCGGCGTTCCCTGCGCCTCCCTGCACGGCGGCAAGACCCAGAGCGTGCGCACCCGCACCCTGGCCAAGTTCCGTGAGGGCCGCATCCAGGCCCTGGTCGCCACCGACGTCGCCGCCCGCGGCATCCACGTCGACGGCATCGACATGGTCGTCAACGTCGACCTGCCCACCGGCCACAAGGACTACCTGCACCGCGGCGGCCGTACCGCCCGCGCGGGTGCCTCCGGCCTGGTGGTCTCCCTGGTGGCGCCCAACCAGCGCCGCATGGCCCGCCGCCTGCTCAGCGACGCCGGCGTCGAGGCCAAGCAGCACCTGGTCAACCCCGGGGACGAGCTCCTCTCCGAGGTGACCGGCGCCAAGGAGCCCTCCTGGGAGCCGTGGATCGAGCCGCCGGAGCCCGTGCGCGAGCGCCGCGGCCGCGGCGGCCCCCGTCGTGGCGGCGGCTACCGCGGGGGTTACCGCGGCGACCGCAGCGGTGGCGGCTACCGCGGCGGTTACCGGGGTGACCGGTCCCGCGGCGAGGGCGGCGAGCGCCGTGGCGAGGGCGGCGGCCACCGCGGTGAGGGCGGCCAGCGCGGTGACCGTCCCCGTGGCGGGGGCTACCGCGGCGGCGACAACCGCGGCGGCTACCGGGGCGACCGCCGTGGCGGCGGTCCGCGCCGGGGCGAGCGCTACGACTCCGCTCCCCAGCACTAGGCGGTAGCGGCGAAGGACGGGCCCGGGTCCGGCAGGTGGCACCTGCCGGACCCGGGCTTTTTCCGGGGTCAGTCACTCCTCTCGGACACTGACACCCGGCTCAGGTCGCTGCCCCGGGTCTCCCGGGAGAGGGCGACGGCGACCAGGGTGAGCACGCACATCACCGCCACGTACAGGGCGATCGGCGTGCTGGTGCCGAACGAGGCCAGCAGCGCGGTCGCGATCAGCGGTGCCACCCCGCCCGCCACGATCGACGCCAGCTGGTACCCCACCGACGCGCCCGAGTAGCGCACGCGGGTGCTGAACAGCTCGGAGAAGAAGGCCGCCTGGGGGCCGTACATGGCGCCGTGCAGGACCAGACCCACCGTCGCGGCCAGCGTCACCGAGCCGAAGGTGCCCACGTCGATCAGCGGGAAGAACGCGAACGCCCAGAGCCCCATGCCCGCCGCGCCGACGGCCGTCACCGGCCGCCGGCCGAGCCGGTCCGACAGGGCGCCCCAGAGGGGGATGGTCACCAGGTGCACCGCCGAGGCGGCGAGCACCGCGTTGAGGACCTGTCCGTTGGGCATCTGCGCCTGCTGGGTGGCGTAGACCAGGATGAACGCGGTGACGACGTAGTAGGAGACGTTCTCGGCCATGCGCACGCCCATGGCCACCAGGGCCTCGCGCCAGTGGTCGCGCAGCACGCCCAGGATCGGGGCGCGCTCGGGCCGGGCCGAGACCTCCGCCCGCTCGCGCGCTTCGCGAAAGACCTGGGACTCGCTCACCGTCAGGCGGATCCACAGGCCGACGAGCACCAGCACGCCCGAGATCAGGAACGGGATGCGCCAGCCCCAGTCGAGGAAGGCCGCCTCGCTCATCACCACGGCCAGGACCGCCAGCACGGCGGTGGCCAGCAGGTTGCCGCCCGGCGCGCCCGCCTGCGGCCAGGAGGCCCAGAACCCGCGGTGGCGCGGTTTGCCGTGTTCGGCGACGAGCAGGACCGCGCCGCCCCACTCGCCTCCCAGTGCGAAGCCCTGGACCACCCGCAGCAGTGTCAGCAGCAGCGGCGCGGCCACGCCGACCGCCGCGTAGGTCGGCAGCAGGCCGACCGCGAACGTGGCGCCTCCCATCATCAGCAGGCTGATGACCAGCAGCTGTTTCCGGCCGATCCGGTCTCCGAAGTGGCCGAAGACCAGGCCTCCCAGGGGACGGGCGACGAACCCCACGGCGTAGGTCGTGAACGCCAGCATGGTACCGATCAGCGGATCGGACTCGGGGAAGAAGACGTGGTTGAAGACGAGAGCGGCCGCCGAGCCGTAGAGGAAGAAGTCGTACCACTCGATCGTCGTGCCTATGAGGCTGGCGGTGACCACGCGGAGGAACGGTGCCCTCCGCTGGTCGGGCATGGGGGAGGTGTTCTGTTCCATGCCGGAACCGTAGGGAGCGTCGGCGGGGCCGGCCATGGCCGCTCCCACCACAGGTCGGGGCGCGATCATGTGCCCACGGCGGGTTGTTGTTCCGTTACGGTCCTTTGCCTGCCTTTCGCGTGTCCGCCCGTGACTCACCAGGGGCGGCGTGCGAGGTTGCGGGATGGCCCCGATCCGCCCGGGGCGTCCTGGCCGCACGAAGGGGAGCGAGTGAACGTCCTCAACGACGCCATCGTTGCCGTCAACGACTTCTTCTGGAGCTACTTCCTCATCCCCCTGCTGATCATCCTGGCCCTCTACTTCACGCTGCGCTCGGGGATCGTGCAGCTGCGCCTGCTCCCGGAGATGTTCCGCGTCATCCGCAGCGCCCCCGGGATCGCCCCCGACGGCCGGAGGGAGATCTCCTCCTTCCAGGCCTTCGCCATCTCGGCGGCCTCGCGGGTGGGCACCGGCAACATCGTCGGCGTGGCCACCGCGATCGTCCTCGGCGGGCCGGGCGCGGTGTTCTGGATGTGGGCGATGGCCGCGCTGGTGGGCTCGGCGGCGTTCGTGGAGTCCACCCTCGCCCAGCTGTACAAGGTGCGCACCAGCACCGGCTTCCGGGGCGGCCCGGCCTACTACATGAAGTACGGGCTGGAGAGCCGGTGGATGGGCGTGCTGTTCGCCGTCGTCATCACCGTGACCTTCAGCCTGGTGTTCAACACGGTGCAGGCCAACAGCATCGCCTCCGCCGTCTCCTCGTCCGTGAGCGCCCTGGGCGGGACTCCCGGGCTGCTGCTGTCGACCGTGGTCGGCCTGGTCCTGGCGGGCCTGACCGCCCTGGTCATCTTCGGCGGCATCCGGCGCATCGCCCACGTGGCGCAGGGCCTGGTCCCGCTGATGGCGATCCTCTACATCCTGATCGGCCTGTACGTGGTGGTCGCCAACATAGGCGAGGTGCCCCGGGTCATCGGCGACATCTTCGCCTCCGCCTTCGGGGTGCGCGAGTTCGTCGCCGGGGGAGTGGGCACGGCGATCGTCCAGGGCATGCGGCGCGGCATGTTCTCCAACGAGGCGGGCCTGGGCTCGGCCCCCAACGCCGGTGCCACCGCATCGGTCTCCCACCCGGCCAAGCAGGGGCTGGTGCAGACCCTGGGCGTGTACTTCGACACCTGGCTGGTGTGCTCGGTGACGGCCTTCATCGTCCTGCTCGGCGCCCCCGACTTCGGAGGGGAGACGGGGGCCCAGGTCACCCAGGGCGCGCTGGAGGCCCACCTGGGGGAGTGGGCGGTCCACGCGCTCACGGTCATCCTCTTCCTGCTGGCCTTCACCTCCGTGCTGGGCAACTACTACTACGGCGAGACCAACCTGATATTCCTGGACAGCACGCCCCGGTACATGACCTACTTCCGCTACGCGGTCCTGGTCGCGGTGCTCCTCGGCGCGGTGGCCCCGCTGACGCTGGTGTGGAGCCTCGCCGACGTCTTCATGGGCGTCATGGCCACCATCAACCTGCTGGCGCTGGCGCCGCTGTCGGCGACGGCCTTCCGGCTGCTGGCCGACTACAGCCGCCAGCTGCGCAACGGGCTGGACCCCCAGTTCACGCTCTCCAAGATGCCCAACCTGCGGAACGTGGAGTGCTGGGGCCCGACCTCCGGCGCCCTGCCCGAGGACGTCCAGCGCGCCGAGGGCGAGGCGCCCGCCGACCCGGGTCTGGCCGCGGACGACCGGGAACGGGAGGAGGAACGAGGGGGCCGGGAGCGGCCCGACGACGGGGACGGCGGCCCGGGCGAGGAGGGCCCGCGGGAGCCTTAGCGCGGTGACCGCAAGGGTGCGCCGGGCCGGTGCCCTCCGGTGTTGACGCTTCTATGTCAAGCGGCAGGCTGATAAGCCTCGTCGGTCTGCCGCCCGACCTGCTGATCAGCGACCATCGCCCGGTACACCACATCCACCAGAAGCCGTCGGGACGGGGAACCTGGGCCCCGGCACACAGCGATAGCGGGGGTATGCAGAAGGTCTCCTCCCCCGGTTCCCCCTCTCCCGGCTTCCCCTCCCCCCGCGTGCTCCTCCTGGCCGCCCTGGCCGGACCCGCCCTGGGCGCTTTGACCCTCGTCGGGTCGCCCCTGCTGCCCTGGTGGATCGGAGGCGGGCTGTTCACCGACGCGGCCGCCGGGTGGTGCTTCGTCGTGATCCTGCTGGGCATGTGGGCGGGCACCCGGCTGCGACCCTGGCAGGTACCGGTCTCCGGAGCCGCGGCCCTGCTCGGCGCCGTGGTGTGCTACTACGCCGTGGCAGCGGTCATCACCGGCGGACCGGGCGCCCTCCCCGACCTCGCGGGGTGGTTGTTCCCGGCCTGGCTGTGGCTGCTGGCCGCGTGCGTGGCCGGTCCGGTGCTGACCGGGGCCGGGGCGTGGATCCTCCACGAGCGGCGGTCGCGCCGCCTGGTGGGACTCGGCCTGGTGGGAGGGGTCTTCCTCGCCGACGCGCTGCTCCCGGTCCTGGACTGGGTGCACTTCCGGATGGTGTCGCCGGAGGTGGCCCTGCCGTCCTCCCCGGTCCCCATGCTCTTTCAGTCCGCGTTCCACACGCTGTTGGGCGCCGCCCTCGTCCTGGTGATGGCACGCGTGCCGGGGGACCGGCCGCGTGCGCTCGTCGCGATGGTGCCCGCGGGCCTGGTGTGGTACGCGGGTGTGTGGGGAGCGCACCAGGTGATGTTCCTGTCCGGGATGGGCTATCTCGGCTGACTCCGCGGGTCTGTCGTCCACAGGTCCGGGTGGGATGTCCACGGGCGAAAACGATTTTCGGTACTATGCCTGCAGTTCTCGCCCGACCACCCGGAGTACCACCGTGCCCGACCGGACGACGTCCGACGCCGCCCCCGAACCCGCCGAGCCCGGTTCCGGGCCGGCCCCCGTCCCCGCGCCCGCCTCCACCTCCTCCCTCGGCGACACGCTCGTCGGGGGATGGGACGACCGGGGCGAGGAGCTGCCCCCCGAGGACTGGGGGCGCGACAGGAGGCAGCGCAGAACCGGAACGGTCTGGCTGTTCGCCCTGTTCATCACCGCGATGGCGGTGGGGCACGCCTGGCTGTCCGACCAGCTGACCAGCCAGGCCTTCCTCGCGTGGGCCACCATCTTCACCGCGATCAGCTTCCAGGCGCTGCCCTTCCTGGTCTTCGGGGTGGCGCTGTCGGCCGCGCTCACCGCCTTCGTCCCGGCCTCGGTCTACCAGCGGCTCATCCCCTCCAGACCGAACCGCGCGGTACCGGTGGCGGGGGTCTCCGGAGCGCTGCTGCCCGGCTGCGAGTGCGCCTCGGTCCCCATCGCCGGGAGCCTGATGAAGGGCGGGGTGGCGCCCGCCGCCGCGCTGACCTTCCTGCTGGCGGCGCCCGCCATCAACCCGATCGTCATGATCGCCACCGCGGTGGCCTTCGCGGGACAGCCCGAGATGGTGCTGGCCCGGTTCGTGGCCTCCCTGCTGACCGCCGTGGTCGTCGGGTGGGTCTGGGTGCGCTTCGGCCGCGCCGACTGGCTGCGCCCGCCCTCCCACACCCACACCGAGGGCGACTCCCGGTGGAAGGTCTTCCGCGAGTCGATGCTGCACGACACGATGCACGCGGGCGGCTACCTCGTGGTCGGCGGCCTGGCCGCCGCCACCCTCAACGTCATGGTGCCGCGCGAGTGGCTGCTGACGGTGGCCGGGGCCCCGGTGGTGTCGGTGCTCGTGCTCGCCGTGCTCGCCATCCTGCTGTCCATCTGCTCCGAGGCCGACGCGTTCGTCGCGGTCAGCCTCACCGACTTCTCGCCCACCGCCAAGCTCGCGTTCATGGTGATCGGCCCGATGGTCGACCTCAAGCTCATCGCGATGCAGGCGGGCGTGTTCGGCTGGCGCTTCGTGGCGCGCTTCGCGCCGCTGTGCCTGCTGGTCGGTCTGCTCAGCACGTTCCTGATCGGAGGCCTGGTCCTGTGAACCGTATCGCCCAGGGGCTCACCCTCGTGCTGCTCGGCGCCGCCGCGCTGACCAGCACCGTGGCCACGGACCTGTACCTGAACTGGGTCAAGCCGAGCTTCGGCCCCTTCCTCATCGCCGCGGGCGTGATCATGGCGGGGCTCGGCGTCCTCGTCATCGTGGCCGAGCTGCGGGGGCAGAGGGAGGACGCGGCCACCGGCGGAGGGGCCGGGGAGGAGGCCTCCGGAGCCCACGGCGGACACGCCGACGGGCACGGGCACGACCACTCCCGCGCACCCGGGGTGGCGTGGCTGCTCCTGCTGCCCGTGCTCGCCGTCTTCGTCGTCGCCCCGCCCGCGCTGGGCTCCTACACGGTGGAGAGCACCGCCGGCTCCTCCGGCCCGCCGCCGGAGCAGCCCCGCTCGGGCCGGTTCGACGACGGACTGGACGAGGCGGCCCCGGACGAGGTCGTCGCGATGGACATCCGCCAGTTCGTGATGCGCGCCTGGGTGGACGAGGAGCGCGAGATGTCCGGGCGCGAGATCGAGCTGACCGGGTTCGCGGTGCCCGCCTCCGAGGGCGGGGGGTGGTACCTGGCGCGCCTGCAGATGTCCTGCTGCGCCGCCGACGCCATCGTCAACAAGGTCCGGATCCTGGGCGAGCCCGCGCCCGAGACCGACACCTGGTGGACGGTGCGCGGCACCTGGGTCGAACCCGAGGGCGAGATCTCCGAGGTCGGCGAGCACGAGTTCGAGGCCCTGGAGATGGAGGAGGTCACCAACCCGCCGGACCCCTACGAGTAGCGGGCGGGGGCGGCCGGGGAGGACCCCCGGGAGCCCGTCCGTGGTCCGGACGGCCCCGCGGGGGCCCCGGAGGCTTTCCGCCCGAGACCTCCCGAAGGTGGACATCGGTCCCCTCGCGTCCACTGTCCGCCACACCGCCGACGTTTCGGCGGATGGCGGATCCTCCGGGTGACAATGGGCGGGTGTCAGGATGGAGGGATGGACCCAGGAGGGCGTGGAGCCGGTTGCGCCCCCACTCGATCCGCGCCCAGGTCACCTTCGGCGCGGTCACGGTGCTGATGCTGGTCCTGGGCGTGGACCTGTCCCTGACGAGTTTCCTCATCCGCGAGGCGGTCGTGGCGCAGGCCCGCGACATGGTCGCCGAGCGGGTCGGCGAGGTCTCCGAGCGCATCGTGTCCGAACGCTATCCGGGACCGGTCCCGGTGGGCGGATCCGTCCTGCGGTTCCAGATCGTCGCGCGCGGCACCGACGAGGTGCTCGCCTCCAGCCACGTCCTGGAGGGCGCGCCCGTGCTGACCGCCGAGCGTCCCGGTCCCGGCGAAGCCTGGATGGACACCACGGTCTGCGGGCCGGAGAGGGGCGTCGACCCCGGGACCTGCCTGCTGGTGGTGGGCCACGCCGCCGACGACACGGCCTACGGCGACGTCATCGTCCTGGCCGCGGTCGCGATGCCCCCGATCGTGGTCACCAACACGCTGGAGACCAGGCTGCTGGGGATGTCGTGCGTCCTGGTCCCCGTCATCGGGCTGGTCATCTGGTACGGGGTCGGCCGTGCACTGCGCCCCGTGGAGGAGATCAGCGCACGACTGGACTCCCTCTCCCCCAGCGACCTGCACATGAGGTTCCCCGTGCCCAAGAGCCAGGACGAGATCGCCCATCTGGCCCGCACCGCCAACGCCGGGCTGGACCGGCTGGAGGAGGCCGTCACCCGGCAGCGGCGGTTCGTCTCCGACGCCTCCCACGAGCTGCGCAACCCCATCGCGGGAATGCGGGCCAAGCTGGAGGTGGAGCTCTCCGACCCCGACCCGGACCCCCGGATGCGCGAACTGCTGCTCACCGGCCTGCTGTCGGACACCGAGCGGCTGGAGAACATCGTCAACGACCTGCTCGAACTCGCGCGCCTGGACACCGGTACCGCCAGGAAGCGGGAGAACGTGGACCTGTCCGCCCTGGTCGAGGACGAGTTCGTGAGGGAGCGCCGCCACCCCCGCCTGAGGCTGCACACCTCGGGGCCGGTCCACGCGGACATCGGCCGGCTGCACGCGATCCGTGTCCTCACCAACCTGGTCGCCAACGCGCAACGGCACGCCGGCTCCCGTATCGACGTCATCGTTCGCCGCGAGGACGACGAGGCCGTGGTGGAGGTACACGACGACGGATCGGGGATCCCCCCGGGAGAGCGGGAGCGGATCTTCGAGCGCTTCGCGCGGCTGCCGGAGTCGAAGGAGCGCGACCCCGGCGGCAGCGGCCTGGGCCTGCCGATCTCGCGCGAGATCGCGCGCGGCTACGGGGGCAGCCTCGTGGCCGGGCACAGCGAGCTGCTCGGCGGGGCGGTGTTCGTCCTGCGCCTTCCCGAGTACTCCGAGCCCGACGACGCGGACGGGCGCTCCGATTAGCGCGGTGGCCGCAAGGGTTCGTCGGGGCGGTGCCCTCCGGTGTCGCCCTTGTACTTGTGGCGGGTTCGGGCGGCCGACCTCGCCACACGTACAAGATCAACGAGCGTGGAACCTCCCACCGCACACCCGCAACGTTCACGGCCGGCCCACTACTCGGGCCCCGCCCCGCGCGGGTGTCCCGGCGGAGACGGGGCCCGGTGCGGCCGCCTTCCCCGGGGAGGCGGCCGCACCGGGGGGGCGGCGTTACCCGCCGCTGCCGAACAGGACCACCTCGTCGGGGGAGGGGCGCTCCATGTCGACGGGGAGGATGTCCCCGCCGGAACTGTCGGTGACCATGGGCTCCTGGAGGACCTCGGGCTCCTCGCCGGCGTGGTGCTGTACCACCATGACCCCGGTGTAGCCGCTGTGGTCGTTCTCGGTGGCCGCGAACGGGACCAGGCCCGGCCCCCTCCACTCGTGGGAGTTCAGGGTGTCGAGCAGCGTCTGGCGGGTCAGGTCGGGACCGGCCTGCATCAGTACCTGGGCGAACAGGGTCGCCTGCACCATGCCGTAGACGGTGGTGTCGGTGAAGGGCGTCCCGGAGTTGTACTTCTCGTGGATCTCCAGGAAGAACTCGGTCCAGGGGTCCTCGCGCTGGGCGACCATCGGCAGGAACGCGGTGATGATGAGGCCGTCGAGGAAGGCCTCGGGCGGCACGTCCTCAGCCGGGGTGCCCTGCGCGTACTCCTCGATGAGGCTGGTGACGACCTTCACGTCGCCGCCGAAGCTGGGCGCCACCCACTGCGGCTCGTAGCCGATGGCGGTGGCCTCCAGGACGGCCAGCCCGAGGAACGCGGGGATGCAGTAGCAGACGGCGATGTCGGCGCCGGACCTCTTGAGCTCCTCGATCTGCCCGGCGAGTTCGGGGACGCCGGGGTCGTAGGACTCCCAGGCCACGATCTCCTCGGTGAGGTACTGCTCGATACCCGCGTGGGAGGAGGGGCCCACGTCGTCGTTCTGGTAGAGCAGGCCGACCTGGTCGCCGGGGAACTGGTCGGAGATGAACTTGCCCTGGACCTTGGCCTCCCTGGTGTAGTCGACCTGGAAGCCGTAGCTGTAGGGGTAGACCTCGGGCTGGTCCCAGGCCAGGGCGCCGGAGGAGACGAAGAGGTCGGGGACGTGCTTCTCGTTGAGCTCGTCGATCACGGCCTCGTGGGTGGGGGTGCCCAGGCCGCCGAGCATCGCGAAGATCTCGTGGTCGTCGACCAGGCTGCGGGTGGCCTCGATGGTCTGCGCGGGGTTGAACGAGTCGTCCTGGACCTGGTACTCGATCCGGCGGCCGTGGATGCCGCCGTTGTCGTTGATGTAGTCGAACACCGCGCGGGCGCCGGTGGAGACATGGCGGAAACCGGGGGAGGCCGCTCCGGTGAGCGGCTGGTGCGTGCCGATGACGATGGCGTCGTCGGAGACCCCCATGGTGTTGGCCTCCATGGCGGCGTCGTCCGTGCCCCGGCCGTTGGAGCAGGCGGCGAGGAGAACCGTGACGGCCAGTGCCGAGGCGAGGATTCTCAGTGGTCGCATGATGGTGTCCTGGACTCGTTCGTGCCTTCTCGGGAACAGGCGCGAGGGCGCCCGGGGGGAGATGCGTGGTATGGGGCAGGTGGTGGGGGCCTACCTACTCACCAGTACGTCACTGTGGAGACACTGTACGCGTGTCAAGCGCTGTCGCAAACCGACCAGTAGGTTAGGAGAAATGGTGTTAGGGGTGACCGAAGCGGAAATGTCGATCTTTTAGTACGTTCGCGCGCCTCTTGTGGCGTAGGTCACGGGCTCGTTGCGGAGCGCGGAGCGGTGCTGGACAGGGCTTCGCGCCCATGGTGCCGGTGCGTGCGCCTTTTCCTGTACGAAGGAGAAGGCGGTGGATCTCGCGTTCCTTCGCGGTTCTCCGCGCGATCGCCTTTCGCGGGCCGACCGGTGGGCGGACTGTCGGACCGGCCGGTACGCGGCCCGGTCAGCCGGCGGGTGTGTCGGAGGCGCGGCCGTTGCGGCAGGCCCCCAGTGCCTCGACGGGATCGGAGGCGGCCCCGGACGGGGGCGCGGCCGGAAGGGCGGCCAGGGTGCGGGACGAGCCGCGCAGGATCTCGCGGGCCAGCCGGGCGATGCTGTCGGAGGCCTGGTGGATCGCGCTGTCGCGCCGCCAGACCAGCAGGTGGCGCAGCTGTATGGGTGCGCCCTCCAACGGGCGGACCACCACGCCCGCGCCGGTGTCGAAGTCCGGCTGGCACGGCGCGACGGCCCTGCGGTCGGCGATGAGGTCGTGGATCTCGGAGCGGTCGTAGAGCCGGTAGGGCACCTCGGGGGTGAACCCGGCCCGCTGGCAGGCGAGGTAGAAGCACTCGGGCCAGCCGGTGCCGTCCGGCGGGGTGAGCGCCCACGGGGACCCGGCCAGGTCGCCCAGGCGGACCACCGGTCTGTCCGCCTGGGGATGGCCGGCCCACAGTGCCACGTGCAGCGGTTCCACCGAGAGCATCGCCCAGGACAGGGGGCCGTCCGTGGACAGGTCGCGGTCCACGTAGTCGATCGTGGTCCCCAGGTCCAGGCGGCCCGCGCGCACCAGGTCGGTGACCAGCTTGGGGGAGTACTCCGTGCGGACGTGGACGGGGACGTTGGGGAAGACCTCGGGCAGGCGGGCCGACAGCTCTATGGTCAGCGGACCCACCCCTCCCGCGCGCAGTGTGGTGGGGGAGGCGCCGCGCGCGGTGATGTCGTGGAGCAGGTCATCCATGGACAGCAGGACCGAGCGGGCGCGGACCAGGACGAACTCGCCCAGCTCGGTGGGGCGGACGCCGGAGCGGCCGCGGTGGAACAGGGGTCCGCCGACCTCGCGCTCGATCCGCTGGAGCTGGGTGGTCAGCGCGGGCTGGGACGTGGAGAGCGCTGCGGCCGCCTTGGTCACACTGCCGGTGTCGGCCAGGAGGCAGATGGTGCGCAGGTGGCGGAGTTCGAGGTCCATGCGTGGAATCTAGGACGGGGAGGGGGCTCATGTACAGACGCGTCGTTCCCGCGGTCGGGAAGGACCGCGCCGTCCAGCGGATCGGCGGCCCGCGCTCCGGCTGTCGAAACCGGGAGGTCGGACATATCGGCTTGTGGGGTAGGGTGCCCTGCGTCACCATATAGTTGGACGTCCTACTACGTCCGCATGCTGGACAGTCCGAGAGCGCGGGAGAAGCCCATGACGGTCGAACGCACGCTGCCCACCCCCGAGGCGGAGCAGCTCCTGGAGCTGACCCGGGAGATCGTGGACAAGGAACTCGCCCCGCGCGCGGCCCACGACGAGGAGGGCGGTCTCTTCCCGCGCGAGGTCTTCGGCGTGCTCGGTGGAGCGGGCCTGCTCGGCCTGCCCTACCCCGGTGAGTACGGCGGCGGCGACCAGCCCTACGAGGTGTACCTGCAGGTGGTGGAGGAACTGGCCCGCGGCTGGCTCGCGGTCGGCCTGGGCGTCAGCGTCCACACCCTGTCCTGCTACCCCGTGGCCGCCTTCGGGACCGCGGACCAGAGGGCCGCGCTCCTGCCCGACATGGTCGGCGGCGACCTCCTGGGCGCCTACTGCCTGTCCGAGACCACCTCCGGCTCCGACGCCGCCGCCATGACCACCCGCGCCGAGCACACCGGGGACGGGTACCGGGTCAACGGCGCCAAGGCCTGGATCACCCACGGCGGACGGGCCGACTACTACACGCTCTTCGCCCGCACCGGAGCCCCCGACTCCGGCGCCCGCGGCATCAGCTGCCTCCACGTCCCGGCCCACACCCCCGGCGTGGGCTCCGCGGCGCCCGAGCGCAAGATGGGCATGAACTCCTCGCCCACGGCGGGGGTGCTCTTCGACGACGTCCGGCTCGGCGCCGACGCCCTGGTCGGAGAGGAGGGCAGGGGATTCGGCATCGCCCTGGCCGCCCTCGACTCCGGGCGCCTGGGCATCGCCGCCTGCGCCGTCGGCCTCGCCCAGGCCGCCCTGGACGCCGCCGTCGCCTACTCCCGCGAGCGCCGCCAGTTCGGCAGCGCCATCGGCGACTTCCAGGGCCTCGGCTTCATGCTCGCCGACATGGCCACCCAGGTCGCCGCCTCACGCGAGCTCTACCTGGCCGCCGCCCGCCTGCGCGACGCCGGACGCCCCTTCGGCAAGCAGGCCGCCATGGCCAAGCTCCTGGCCACCGACACCGCCATGAGGGTCACCACCGACGCCGTGCAGGTCTTCGGCGGCTACGGCTACACCCGCGACTTCCCCGTCGAGCGCTACATGCGCGAGGCCAAGGTGCTCCAGATCGTGGAGGGCACCAACCAGGTGCAGCGCCTGGTCATCAGCCGCCACCTGGCCCGCGAGGGCGGCTGACGGGACGCCGCACGAAGAGGGCTCCGGCGGGCCGGCCCTCCCCGTCGGCCGGAAAGCGGGGCCTCAGCCGCCTCCCGGTGAGCGCAGCAGCCTGACGGTCTCCTCGTGGGAGTGCACCTCCGGCTCCACCGGGTGCTCGGTCAGAGCGGCCAGCGCGGCCCGGTACTCCTCGCCCCGATCCAGGTCCAGCAGCGCCGCCGCCTCCGGGCCGCCGCCACCGGACCAGGACAGCAGCGCGGGGTCGGCGTCCGCCGGGCTCACCAGGACCCGGCGCAGCCCGCCCGACAGGCCCAGCCCGGTCGCCTTGAGCAGGGCCTCCTTGCGCGCCCAGTAGCGGAAGAAGGCGCCGACCCGGTCGGCGGGGGGGAGGCGCTCCCAGGCCCGGCGCTCCGGGTCGCCCAGGCTGTAGCCCGCCAGGCCCTCCAGGTCGCGGGCCGCGGAGACGCGTTCGACGTCCACGCCCACGGGTACGCCGAAGGCCAGGGCGAGGACGACCCACTCGCCCGAGTGGCTGACCGAGACCTCCCACCCCTCGGCGGGACCGGTGGGGTGGGGCTTGCCATGGGGACCCTGGCCGGGGCCCGTGCCCTCGTCGGCGCCCGTGCGCTCCTTCTCCTCACAGGAACGGCAGCGCAAGGCGAAGGTCACCTTCTCGGGCGGGCACCCGGCACGTTCGGCCAGCAGCAGCCGGGCCATGGCCCGGCCCAGCAGGTGCCGGTCGCGGTCGGCCTGGTGGCGGAAGCGGGAGTTGCGTGCGAGCTCCTCCTCGTCGAGCAGGCGCAGCAGGCGGTCGTCGGCGGCGGAGGTGCGGGCCCACCAGACCTCGGTGGCCAGTGGTGCCGGATCGAGCTTCATGCCTCCATTGTGACGCGATCTTCCCCGCGTCTGGTGGTGTGAGGTCAACCCAAACCGGGAATTCGGTTATTGGCAGGTCAGCCCGTCCCCTGGGAGGCCCAGATGTCTGTCGTGGTGCTGCTCGGAGTGGGAGCACTCATCGGCCTGGTGGCGCTCACGGTAGTCGTCATCGTCACCCTCCTCATGGAGAGACCGGAGGCCGCCGCGGAGGAGACCCCCTCGGAGACCGCCGAACCGGAGCGGACCGCCGCCGGGAACGGGTCCGTAGTCTAGGAACCGCGCGGGACCTCCGCCCGTGCCGGGAACAGAGCACGGAGAGTGGGTCGCATGTCCGAGGAGAGCCGTCCGGCGTTCGCCGCCGAGCGCCGGGAGCGCATTCTCGAACTCGTGCGCGCCAACGGGACCATGTCCCTGCGCGACATCGCCGTCAAGGTCCGCGCCTCGGAGGTCACCATCCGCCGCGACGTGCGTGCGCTGGAGGCCGAGGGGCTCGTCGACCGCCGCCGGGGCGGGGTCGCCCTCCCCGGACGCATCGGCCACGAGCAGAGCTACTCCGGCAAGAGCGGCCAGTGCGCCGCGGAGAAGGCCGCCATCGCCGTGGCCGCGGCCCGCCTGGTCCGCTCCGGCGACGCCGTCACCGTCGGCCCCGGCAGCACCACCGAGGCCTTCGCCCGCGAACTCCTGACCCGTACCGACCTGACCGTGGTCACCAACTCCCTGCGCGTGGCCGACGTCCTGTCGGGGGCGACCGGAGTCGAGGTGGTCATGACCGGCGGCACCCTGCACGGACCCGTCAGGGCGCTGGTCGGGGCCGCCGCGGAGCAGAGCCTGGCCGGACTGCGCGTCAACCGGGCCTTCCTCTCCGGCAACGGGGTCAGCGCCGACCGCGGTCTGAGCACCCCCAACCCGGCCGTGGCCAGCGTGGACCAGGCCCTGGCCGCCTGCGCCGAGGAGACCATCGTCCTGGCCGACCACACCAAGATCGGCGCCGACACCATGGTGCCCACCGTCGCCCCCGAGGAGATCGCCCACCTGGTCACCGACAGCAGCGCGGATCCCGAGGTGCTCATGACCCTGGAGGAGACGGGCGCCCTCGTCCACGTCGCCGTGGTCGCCGGGGAACGGGGGCAGTGAGGAGCCCGTCCCCTCCCAACGGACACACGGAACGCGTACCCTACCGTTCACGCCCGTCACGGGGCCGACGTCCACCGCTCGCGATCCCGATCCGCCCCAGGAGCCGCCGCGCATGTCCTCCCAGCCGACGCCCCAGCACTCTCCCTCCGAACCCGTGCGCGTCACACCGGAACCCGTGGTGCTCCCCGAACCCTGGGCCGGCTCCCGGCTCACGGTGGTCGTGCCCACCTACGACGAGGCGGGCAACCTGCCCGTCCTGGTGGGCCAGCTCATGGCCCTGGACCTGCCCCGCCTGCGGGTCGTGGTCGTGGACGACAACTCCCCGGACGGCACCGGGGAGGTCGCCGAGAAACTCTCCGTCGAGCACGCCGGACGTGTCGGGGTCGTCCACCGCACCAGCAAGGACGGCCTGGGCCGCGCCTACGTCGCGGGCATGACCCGCGCCCTGGAGGAGGGCGCCGACTACGTGGCCCAGATGGACGCCGACCTCAGCCACCCCGTGGGCTACGTCCCCCAGCTGCTCGGCACCCTGCACTCCACCAACGCGGGTGTGGTGATCGGCAGTCGGTACGTGCCCGGCGGCAGCCTGTCCGAGCAGTGGGGGCGCAGCCGCCGCCTGCTCAGCGGCTGGGCCAACGCCTACGTCAAGACCGTGCTGTCCATGCCCGTGCGCGACGTCACCGCGGGCTTCAAGCTCTGGCGGGCCTCCGCGCTGCGGACCCTGGACCTGCCCAGCATCGAGAGCACCGGGTACGCCTTCCAGGTGGAGATGCACTACCGGGCCTACCGGCGCGGCCAGAAGATGGTGGAGATCCCCATCCACTTCGAGGACCGCACCGTCGGCCAGAGCAAGCTCGACGGGGCCGTCGCCCTGGAGGCCGCCCTGCGCCCCCTCCTCCTGCGCCGGGCCGAACGCGCCAGAGGCTAGCCGTCCGCGCCGCCCTCGGACACGGCTCCCTCCTCCCGCCACGCGGGCTTCGTCCGGGAGTCCGCGCTTTTCGGACCGGAAAGTTGACATACGCGGCACGGTTTGGGGCATCGGACTAACGAGGGAAGGGGGGAAACAGTGACTGAAGAGCCCTATGACGAGAGAACCGGCTCGGGCGACACTGAGGAGCCCTATGACGTGGACACCGACATGGGTGACGACCCCGAGCTGAGCAAGGCCGTCGCGAGGGAGCGGCGGATCGAGCCGGACTACGGCATCCAGGAGTACGACTTCGTGGACCCCGAGATGCCGGGAACCGACAGTTCGGGGCCCCGGGGCATCGACGAGGCGGTGCGCTCCGAGCGCAGTGACCTCTACCCGCGCGAGAGCTGGGGAGGGGAGACCCGCGGCGCGGAGCAGGAGGCCGTCCACGAGATCGACGACGGGAGCGTGTCCGACACCGGCGAGGGAGCGGCCGTCAGGAGCGAGCATCCGGGCAGGCCGTACGAGCACCCGGCGGACACTCCCCACGGCGAGCGGGACGACGAGCGCGACCGGACCACCGACACGTCCGGCTACGTTCCGGACGCCGAGGACCCGAGGGACACCGGCACTCCGGACACCGGGGCTCCGAAGGACACCCGCGTTCCGGACCCCGGAGCTGCGGACGACGAGGATCCGCAGATCTGATCCCTGCCCCGGTGGCTCCGGCCGGGTGGCCGGCGTCCCGGACTCCGCTCCTCGCCGGAGCCACCGGGCGCCGGTCCTCGCACGTCCCCGCGGATCAGCTCTGTGCGTGGTCCCCGCCGTGCGCCGTCCCGGCGCTGGAACCCGGGCACGAGCGCAGCGGCGGCCCCGAGGTCCCGCAGAACCGCGGGGGCGGCTCCGCGGAGGGCTCCGCGGCCCCGGCGGCCCGGGGCATCCGCCCGCGCGGCAGCAGCAGGGCGCACAACGCGGCCGACGCGCACAGGAGCGCCAGCATCAGCATCGCCGGACCGAAACCCTGCACGAGCGCGGTCGGATCCCCGTCCTCCCCCTGGCCGCCGATCCCGGCGAGCACCGGAACCGCGGCCACACCGATCAGCTGGGCACCGCGCGCGAAGGTGTTGTTGACACCCGAGGCCAACCCCGCGTGCCGTTCCGGCGCCGACGCCAGCACGGTCGCCGTCAGCGGCGCCACCGCCGTCGACAGCCCCAGCGCCACCAGCAGCACCCCGGGCAGCACGCCCGTCAGGTAGGGCGCCTCCGTCCCCAGCCGCGACAGCAGCACGAACCCCGCCGCCAGCAGCAGCGGGCCCGCGAACAACTGCGGCCTCGGGCCGATGCGTGCGGCGAGCCTGCCCGACCGCGCGGAGAGCGCCAGCATCAGCAGGGTGATCGGCAGCGAGGCCGCGCCCGCGGCCACGGGCGTGTATCCGCCCACCTCCTGCAGGTAGACGACCAGCAGGAACAGCAGCGGCCCCAGGGAGCCGTAGACCAGCACGGTCGCGCCGTTGGTGACGCTGAAGGCCGTCGAGGAGAAGATGCCCAGGGGCAGCATCGGATCGCGGTGGTGCGCCTCCACCAGCAGGAACCCCGCCAGGGCCAGCACACCCAGCGCCGCCGCGGTCCACACGCCCGGGTCCGCGCCCACCGCGCCCCACTGGATGAGCGCGTAGGTGATCCCTCCCAGTGCGGCCACACCCAGCAGCGCACCCGGAAGGTCCAACCGTCCGGAGGACCCGGTGTCGCGCGACTCGGGCACCCGCCACCACGCGATCGCCAGCACCGCCGCCGCCATGGGCAGGTTGACGAGGAAGATGAGCCGCCAGTCGCCGATCTGCACCAGCCAGCCGCCCACGAAGGGCCCCACCGCCGCGGCCACGCCCGTCAGCCCCGACCACGCCCCGATCGCCCGGGCGCGGTCCTGCTCGCGAAACCCCGCCTGGAGGATCGCCAGGCTTCCCGGCGTCAGCAGCGCTCCGCCCACGCCCTGCACCACACGCCCGGCGACCAGCCACCCCAGAGTGGGCGCGAACGTGCACAGCGCGGACGCCAGGGCGAACACCGCCACCCCGGCCATGAACAGGCGCACCCGGCCGAACCGGTCCGACAGCGAGCCGCTGAGCAGGATCAGCGCGGACAGGGTCACCATGTAGCCGTTGACGGTCCACTGCATCCCGGAGAGCCCCGTGTCCAGGTCGTCCTGGATGGCGGGCAGTGCCACGGTCACCACCGTGGAGTCCAGGAACGCCATGCCCGAGCCGAGCACCGTGGCCGTGAGCGTCCAGCGGGCCGCCGGCGTACCCCACGCCACCCCGCCCGCCGGGACCGGCACCGAAGCAGAACCCCCCACCGCGCACCCCCTCGGGCCCACAGTACGGCGCGGGCCCTCCCCGCCCGAAGGCCGGGAAGGGCCCGCGTGTCCTTTCCGCTCCGCGGAGGGCCCGAGCGCCTACTCGCTGGCCAGCGCCCCCGTGATCGAGGTCCCGGCGGCCCGCCTGCCGGGCAGCACCGAGGCCAGGAGCCCGGCCAGGACGGCCACCGCGATGAACACCGCGATCTGCTCGGCGGGAACCGAGAAGATCATGTCCGGCAGGGCCGACATGCCGGCGGCCCATCCGAACACCAGGCCCAGCACGATACCGATACCGGCACCGATCAGGCACAGCAGCACGGCCTCCACGCTCAGCATCCGGCGCAGCTGGCCACGGGAGAGCCCCATCGCCCGCAGCAGCGCGGACTCCCGTGTGCGCTCCAGCACCGACAGCGCCATGGTGTTGGAGATGCCGAACACCGCGATGATGATCGCCAGTCCCAGCATCGCCGCGATGGTGTAGAAGGCGATGTCCATCATCTCCGAGAACTGGTTCTTCATCTCGGCGACCGACGCGACCTGCATGGTCGGGTACTCCTCCACCGCGGAGTAGACGGCGTCGCGCACCTCGGCCGCGTCGGCCCCCTCGGCGGCGCGGACGAGGACCAGCTCGTTCTCGTCGACCCCGGGGAAGGCGGTGGCGAAGTCCTCCGTGTCGATGGTCACGGCCGACAGGCTCTGCATCTCCTCCACCACCGCGACGACCTCCAGGGAGAGGTCCTGCCCGTCCCGGGCCGGGACGGTGAGGGTGTCGCCCACGCCGACTCCGTCGACGTATCCCTCCGCCACCACGGCCCTGCCGGGACCGAGGTCGGTCAGGTCGCCCTCGACGACCTCGCTGGTGAGGTCGACGCCGATCTCGGCTCCCGGGTAGGTGTAGACGAAGAGCGGCAGGTCGCCGCCGGTCTCCACGGAGGTGCTGCGCTGTCCGAAGACCTTGCCCAGCTCGGGCTGGGCCTCCAGGGCCTCGATCACGCCGTTCGGGACGGTGGGAAAGGCTGGGACGGTCGCGTTCGCGGCCGTGGGGCCCCCGTCCTCGGCGCCGTCCCCGGCGCCCTCGCCGGGCTCGGCCGCGGCGGCCCCGTCCCCGGCGGGCCCGCCCTCGGCCGACTGGCCGTCGGCGGGAGCCTCCCCCTCGGGTGCCTCCTCGGCGCCTTCGGCGGCCGCGTCCCCGGTGCCCGTCCCCTCCAGGGAGAACTGCGGGGTGATCTGGTAGTCCACCGGGAACTGCTCTTCGAGCATGGTGGTCATGGTCGACTCGACCGACGCGCTGAGCACCGAGTAGCCGGTGATGAGCGTGGCCCCCACGGTCAGCGCGATCATCGCGGTGGCCGCGCGGCGCGGGCTGCGGGTGGAGTTGTCCACCGCCAGCATGCTCGGCACGCCCAGCCTGCGCAGGGGGGCGCCGACCACGCGCACGATGCCGCGCACCAGCAGCGGGCCCAGGACCACCACGCCCACGAACGCGACCAGCGCGGCGGCGGTCACGATGATCGGGCCCATCTGGTTCGGTTCGGAGCTCAGGACCACGGCCACCATGGCCGCCGAGACCAGGAAGGCCAGCAGGCCGAAGACGACGCGGACCCAGCCCGTGCCCTTCTCCAGGCCGCCGGCGGTCGCGCTGGTGCGCAGCGCGGCCAGCGGCGACACCCGGGTGGCGCGCATGGCCGGCACCAGTGCCGAGAACACGGTCACCACGGTGCCGACGGCCATGCCCACGCCCACAGCGAGCGGGGTGATCACCACGGGCACCGCGGAGCCGGTGCCCAGGAGGGGGCCGCCGAAGGCCGCACCGGCCATGCCGATGCCCACACCCGCCAGGACGCCCAGGGCGGAGGCGACCAGGCCCACGGCCACCGACTCGGCCAGGACGGAGCGGAAGACCTGGGAGCGCTTGGCGCCCACGCAGCGCAGCAGGGCCATCTCCCGCTGGCGCTGGGCGATGAGGATGGCGAAGGTGTTGTAGATGACGATCCCGGCCACGAACATCGCGATGAACGCGAACAGCAGCAGTGCGACCCGCAGCATCTCGGTGTCGCCGCCGGCGTTCTCGGCTATGGTCAGGCCGAACTCCTCACCGGTCTGCACCTCGGCCCCGGAGCCCAGCAGGGCGGCGACGGCCTCGGAGGCCTGCTCGTCGGTGCGGCCCTCGGCGGCGAGCACGTCGATCTCGGAGTAGCCGCTCACACCGGTCATCTCCCGGGCGGTGTCCGGGTCGAAGACGAGGGCGCCGCTCATGCTGTAGGACGGGTCCACGCCGAAGTTGAGCAGGCCGGTGACGGTGAAGTCGCGCTTGTCCCCCTCCGGGTCGAGCACGGTCACCGTGTCGCCGACCGCGAAACCGGTCTGGTCGGCGGTGGAGGTGGCCAAGACGACCTCGTCCCCGTCCGAGGGCAGCGTGCCCTCGTCGGGGGAGAAGCGGCTGGTCCCGTCCAGCGCGATCGCGGCGGGCGGCATGAAGCCGACCGCGCGGCCCTCGTCGTCCAGGAGCACGGCCTCCCCGCTGAGCAGGCCGCCCGCGTCGGCGACCTCGGGCAGCGCCCGGACGTCGTCGAGCTGCTCCTCGGTGAAGGCGGCCGGGGCCTCGGGCTCCTCCCCGTCCCCCGGCTCGGGCTGGGCCGGGACGGCGATGGCGTCGACGCTGGTCGCGGAGCCCATCACGGACTCCTCGTAGTTGGCCTTCAGCGTGTCGGCGAAGACCATGGTGCCCGAGACGAACATGACCCCGAGCAGGATCGCCAGCACGGTGGTGACGTACCGGGACTTGTGCAGTCGCAGCCCGGCGAGTGTGGTGCGCAGCATGTCCTTTAGGCCTCTTCCAGCTTCAGCAGTCGGGCGGAGACCAGTTCGGCGGTGGGCTCGGTGACCTCGTCCACCAGGCGGCCGTCGCGCAGGAAGACCACGCGGTCGGCGTAGGAGGCGGCGACGGGGTCGTGGGTGACCATGACGATGGTCTGGTTCAGGTCACGGGCCGAGTCGCGCAGGAACCGCAGCACCTCGGTGCCCGAACGCGAGTCCAGGTTGCCGGTGGGCTCGTCGGCGTAGACGACCTCGGGCGCGTTGAGCAGGGCGCGGGCCACGGCCACGCGCTGCTGCTGCCCGCCGGAGAGCTTGGCGGGCAGGTGGCTGAGCCGGTCGCGCAGGCCCACCACGTCGATGATGTGGTCGAACCGCTGCTTGTCGATCCCGCGCCGGGCGATCTGGGAGGGCAGCAGGATGTTCTGCTCGGCGGTCAGCATCGGCAGCAGGTTGAACGACTGGAAGATGAACCCGATCCGGTCGCGGCGCAGCAGCGTCAGCTCGGCGTCGCGCAGGCCCGTGATCTCGGTGCGGCCCAGATGCACGGTGCCGGAGGTGGGCACGTCCAGCCCGGCCAGGCAGTGCATCAGGGTGGACTTGCCGGAGCCGGAGGGGCCCATGATCGCGGTGAAGGCGCCCCGGTGGAACTCCACGTCGACCCCCGCCAGGGCGTGGACCTGGTTGTCTCCGGTGTCGTAGGTCTTGGTGAGGCCCCGGGCGACCACCACCGGCGGTGTGTCGACCGGGGGGACGGGCTTCACAGTGGACTCGGTCACGGCAGACAACTCCAGCGATCGGAAGAAGGGATGGTGGCAGGGCCGGGCGGACACTCCGCCGCGGCACTCCACCACGCTAGGGCCGCCCACCCCTCCGGGGCGTCCACCGCGGGGCCGATCCCGGCCACGGCCAAAGGAACGGTGGCGGGCGGGTTCGGGACTCCTTCGTCGGGTCCGGGCACCGACTTTCGTCGGGGGTGGCCGCCTCACCGTCCGTGACGGCTCCGGCGGAAGGGGGCTCTGACCTGGCCGGACGCGGGGCATGCGTTGGCCGGGGCGGAGGATGCGCCTCCGTGTGCTCACCCGGAGTCACCGGACGCCCGACCGTAGACTCCCCAGCATGAGGAGCTGGGTGGATGCCCGGGGCGGAGACGTCGGCGCCCTGTGGGAGAGGAACCGGGAGTGGTGGTGGCAGCGCCGCCTGTACGTCGCCGACTGGCTCTACGCCATCCTGCCGCTCCCGTTCAGCGGGGTGGTGCAGCTCAGCTCCGGCGGCGGGTTCGGCCTGTTCGGCGGCCTCGCCGCCGGTGCCCTCGGCGCCCTGGCCTCCGTGAACCTCCCGGCCGCCCTGGTCGCCGGAATGGTCCTCTACGTGATCCCGGTGCTGTGGGCCGGGGCGACGGTGCTGCTACGGCGCAGCCACCCCCACTGGCTGCTCGTCACCGCGTTCGTGCTGCTGCTGTGCTTCGCCAACTTCTTCCCGGCGATGATCGCCCTCTACTCGTACGCGGTCTACTTCGACGACCGGCGCCTGCTGGTGGGCTGGTTCGCCCTGTACAGCCTGGCCATGCTCGTCGCCTACGAGGCCAACGCCTTCGGGCAGGTGTTCCTGATCGGGATGCTGCTGGTCATACCGATGACCTTCGGCCTGTGGGTGGGCACACGCCGCCAGCTCATCGACCGGCTCCAGGAGCGCGCCGAACGCCTCGAACGCGAACAGCACATGATGGCCGAGCAGGCCATCACCGCCGAACGCACCCGCATCGCCCGCGAGATGCACGACGTGGTCGCGCACCGGGTCAGCCTCATGGTGCTGCACGCGGGCGGACTGGAGGTCTCCACCGACGACCCGCGCACCGTGGAGGCCGCGGGCCTGATCCGCACCACCGGCCGCGAGGCGCTGTCGGAGCTGCGTGGCATCCTCGGGGTGCTGCGCGACGACACCGCCGCCGCGCCCACCGCTCCGCAGCCGGTCCTGTCCGACCTGGACCGGCTGGTGGGGGAGTGGTGCGCCGCCGGGATGCGGATCACCCGCGAGGACACCGGGCAGGGGCCGCCGCTGCCGGCGGGCGTCCAGCGCACCGCCTACCGGATCGTCCAGGAGGGACTGACCAACGCGGCCAAACACGCGCCCGGTGCCGCCGTCACACTGCGCCTGCACCGGAGCGCCCGACAGTTGGAGGTGGAGGTGGCCAACGAGCCGGCCCCGGCCCCGGCCGCGCCCATGCCCCACAGCGGATTCGGGCTGACCGGGCTCCGGGAGCGCGTCGCCCTCGCGGGCGGCAGCCTCAGCGCCGGGGCGTGCCCCGACGGCGGATGGCGGATGCGCGCTATCTTGCGAACCGACAACCCACCCGGCACGGAAGAGGTCCCCGACGGTGATCCGCACGCTCCTGGTCGATGACGAACTCCTGGTCAGATCCGGCCTGCGGATGATCCTGGACGCGGCCCCCGACATCGAGGTGGTGGGGGAGGGCGGCGACGGGGACGAGGCCGTGCGCCTGGCCGGGGAACTCTCCCCGGACGTGGTGCTGCTCGACATCCGCATGCCGGGCACCGACGGCATCACCGCCGCCTCCCGGCTCACCGCCCTGCCCGATCCACCCCGCGTGGTCCTGCTGACCACCTTCGACCTGGACGAGTACGTGCACAGCGCGCTGCGCGCCGGGGCGGTGGGCTTCCTGCTCAAGGACACCCCGCCGCGCGACCTCATCGGCGCGGTGCGTACCGTCCACGAGGGGAACGCCATGCTCGCCCCCAGCGTCACCAAGCGCATGCTCGAACGCTTCGCCTCCCCCGCGCCCGCCGACTCGGCCGCGGGCCGTGACGAGGCCGGGCGCCGCCTGTCGGTGCTCAGCGAGCGGGAGCGCTCCGTGCTCGTCGCGGTGGCCCGGGGCATGTCCAACGCCGAGGCCGGGCGCGAGCTGGGCATGCGCGAGGCCACGGTCAAGGCGCACGTCAGCCGGATCCTGTCCAAGCTGGGCATGTCCAACCGGGTGCAGGCCGCCATCCTGGCCCACGACGCGGGCTGGGCCTGAGGATCCGGGCCCGGGCCGGGTCCTCGGGGCATGGGCGGTCCGACCCGGTGCGGACCGGTCCGGGGCCCGCCCGGTGCGGTGACACACCTCACTTCGGTCCCGCGTGCCCCGGGGGCCCTTCCCGATGTCCGGAAAGGCCCATGAACGAGGGAGGGGTACCGTTCCCCACCTCGGTTGCGTCTACCGCCCGGTAGCTCGGTACGCTGCAATGCGATCCCACCCCCCTGAACGTCACGTCGTGGCTGATCACAGCAGCCGCAGGAGAAGAGGAGCCCCTATGTCGCGCTCGGTACTGGTCACCGGCGGCAACCGCGGAATCGGCCTGGCCATCGCCCGTGAGCTGGCCGCGGGCGGAGACGACGTCGCGGTGACCTACCGTTCCGGCGAGCCCCCGGAGGGCCTGCTGGGCGTCCGCTGCGACATCACCGACTCCGCCCAGGTCGACGCCGCCTTCAAGGAGGTCGAGGAGGCGCAGGGCCCCGTCGAGGTGCTCGTCGCCAACGCCGGGATCACCAAGGACCAGCTCCTCGCCCTGATGAGCGAGGAGGACTTCTCCTCCGTCCTGGACACCAACCTCACCGGCTCCTTCCGCGTCACCAAGCGCGCCGTGCGCGGCATGATGCGCAAGCGCTCGGGCCGCGTCATCCTCATCTCCTCCGTGGTCGGCCTCCTCGGTTCCGGAGGACAGGCCAACTACGCCGCGTCCAAGGCCGGCCTCGTCGGCTTCGGCCGCTCCCTGGCCCGCGAGCTCGGTTCACGCAACATCACCGTCAACGTCGTCTCCCCCGGCTTCGTCGAGACCGACATGACCGCCGCGCTGCCCGAGGAGCGCCAGGCCGAGATCAGGAAGAACGTCCCCCTGGGCCGCATCGGCGCCACCGAGGACATCGCCCGGACGGTGGCCTTCCTCGCCGGGCCCGGCGGCTCCTACATCACCGGCGCCGTCATCCCCGTCGACGGCGGCCTGGGCATGGGCCACTGACACGCGCCCGCGCCCCCTTCCACTTCCCGGAAGGACCATCCCCTTCCGGCAACCGACCACAGACAGGACGGACAACCCGCACCATGGGAATCCTCGAAGGTAAGCGCATCCTCGTCACCGGGGTGCTCACCGACTCCTCCATCGCCTTCCACGTGGCCCGGCTCGCCCAGGAGCAGGGCGCCACGGTCGTCCTCACCGGCTACGGCCGCCTGAGCCTGGTGGAGCGCATCGCCAAGCGCCTGCCGGAGACGCCCCCGGTCCTGGAGCTGGACGTCACCGACGACGAGCAGCTCGCCAGCCTGGCCGGGCGCGTCGGCGAGCACGTCGACGGCCTGGACGGCATCGTGCACTCCATCGGGTTCACCCCGCAGGAGGCCCTGGGCGGCAACTTCCTCAACACCGAGTGGTCGGACGTGGCCACGGCCATGCACACGTCCACCTTCTCCCTGAAGTCGCTGACCACCTCCCTGACGCCGCTGATGAAGGACGGCGGCTCGGTCGTGGCCCTGGACTTCGACAACAGCGTCTCCTACCCCATCTACGACTGGATGGGCGTGGCCAAGTCCGCGCTCACCTCCACCGCCCGCTACCTGGCGCGCTACGTCGGCGAGCAGGACATCCGGGTCAACCTGGTCTCCGCCGGGCCGCTGAGCACGATGGCCGCCCGCAGCATCCCCGGGTTCGCCGATCTGGCCAAGCACTGGCCCGAGCGCGCCCCGCTGGGCTGGGACGTCACCAACCCCGAGCCCGCGGCCAAGGCGGTCGTGGCCCTGCTGTCCGACTGGTTCCCGGCCACCACCGGTGAGATCGTCCACGTCGACGGCGGCTTCCACTCCACCGGAGCCTGAACCCGCCGGACGCACGTGCGGTAGGTTGGCGCGGGCGGGCCGCCCCCTGGGGCGCCCGCCCGTCTGCTGTCTCACGGGCCCGGTGCGGCGTGTACATCCGCGTGTCCGACGGGGACCGTGTGACGCTGACAGGCGGTGTGAGAGCCGGTGGAGCACGTCGGAGGTCAGGACGTATGGATCTGGGACTGTCGGGGGCACGGGTCGCGGTGACCGGGGCCAGCAGGGGGATCGGCCGGGCCATCGCCCAGGTGTTCGCTGAGGAGGGCGCCGACCTGGCGATCTGCGCGCGCACGCCCGAGCCGCTGGCCGAGGCCGCCCGCGAGCTGGAGGCGACCGGGGCGCGGGTGTTCCCGCGCGCCCTGGACGTCACCGACCACGGCGCGCTGCCCTCCTTCGTCGACGACGCGGCCGCCGAGCTCGGCGGCCTGGACGTGCTGGTCTCCAACGTGTCCGGAGGCAGCGCGCCCACCCCGGACCAGTGGGAGCGCGGCCTCGCGGCCGACGTCCTGCCGTTCGTGCGCCTGGCCGAGGCCGCCGAACCCTATCTGCTGGACTCCGAGCGCGGCGGCTCGGTGGTGATGGTCTCCAGCACCTCGGCGCTGCACGCCACCGCGCCCGCGGGCCCGCGGGCCTACGGCGCGGTCAAGGCCGCGCTCAACCACCACGCGTCCTCGCTGGCCCGCGCGTGGGCGGGCCGGGGCGTACGTGTCAACACCGTCTCGCCCGGCCCCATCGAGTTCCCCGGCGGGGGGTGGGCGCGCCGCCGCGAGAACGACCCGCGGTTCTACGAGTCCATCCGCGAGCGCATCCCCTACGGGCGCCTCGGACGCCCCGAGGAGGTCGCCCGGGCGGTGGCCTTCCTGGCCAGCCCGGCCGCGACGTTCGTCACCGGGCAGAACCTGGTGGTCGACGGCGCCTTCCTCGACCGGATCTGAGGGACGCGGGGGTGGGGGCCAGGGCCGGGAACGGGGGCGTTCGGGTCAGGAGCGGGAACTCCCGGCGCGGCGGTGAGCCAGCAGGCGGGCGGCGGTGACGACGGTGCCCAGCACACCCGCGGCCAGCAGCGCCACCGACACGCCGGGCAGCCACGTCAGCGCCGGCCGCAGCCCGAGATCCGTCACCAGCCACACGGCCGCGCCCGCCGCGGCGAGCCCGGGCAGCGCCCAGAGCACGGTCGCCCGGGGCCGGGGCCTCCGGGTCCGCGCGGCCGCGACGGCGCCCGCCCCGAGCACGGCGGCGACGGCGGTGGTCCCCCACACCGCGGCCGGGTACAGCGGGTCCGCTCCGGGGGACCCGGGCGCGCCGCCCGCGACGAGGCGGGCCAGCCCGAAGGCGACCGCCTGGACCTGCCCGTCGCGCAGCACGTGGTAGGCGTTCTGCAGGACCACCACCGCGCGGTCGTGCTCGGGCAGCAGCACCACCATCGCCGCGTACCCGGGGGTCGCGCCGCCGTGGAAGACGACGGGTTCGCCGAGGTCGGCCAGGGCGGTCTCGCGCCAGCCCATCCCGTACTCCTGCGCCGAACCGGGGACCGGGGCCGTCCCGTTGCGTGCCCGGGCCAGGGCGTCGGCGTCCAGCACGGGCGGGTCCGCCGCCAACTGCGCCCGGGCGAAGGCGGACAGGGCGGCGAGGTTCCCGCCCAGATAGCCGTAGGACGCACCGGTGTCGTCCACGCCGTCCGCGTTCGCCACCGGGACCCCCCACAGCGTGCGGTGGCCGGGGGCCAGACCCGCCTTTCCGGCCTCCTCCGCGCCGACGAAGGCGTCGTCCATCCCCAGCGGGTCCAGGACGGCCTCGCGCAGGTGGGCGTCGAAGTCCCCGGCCACCTCCTCCACGACCGCGCCCAGCACCAGGTAGTTGCCGCTGCTGTACTCGTGCGTGCCCGGGGTGCCCGGCTCCGAGTCGGCCACCACGGCCACCCGGGCGTCCAGGCCGGCCGCGTCCGGGCCGTAGAGGTCGCTGACGGCCAGGCCGACGGCCTCGGTGATGCCGGAGGTCTGGGTGAGCAGGTCGCGCACGGTGGGATCGGCGTCGAACTCCGCGAGGACGGGCAGGTACTCCTCGACCGGGGCGTCCAGGTCCAGGCGTCCGTCCTCGGCCAGGACCAGCGCGGCGGTGGCGGTCACGGGCTTGGCCACCGAACCCCACAGGAACGGGGTGTGCTCGCCGACCGGGGCGCCGTCGCCGTCCACGCCGAAGAACCCCCGGTGCCCGACGCCCTCCGGGCCGACCACGGCGTAGGCCAGCCCGGGGGTGTCGGTGGCCTCCATCCGTTCCCGGACGTAGGCGTCCATCCGGGTAGGGGCGGCGGGAGCCGCGTCCGCCGGGGCCGAGGCGAGCAGCAGGGCGAGGGGAAGGTGCGTGAGGGGGAGCGGCATGAGAGGGCCTTCCGATAACCGTATGTCCATACGATTATTACCGTATCCTGATACGGTTATCCAGTGCCGAGAACCGCAGACCATGACCAGAGGCGCTCGCAGATCGCCGGCGCCGTGTGCGAGCTGATCGCCGAGAGGGGCCTGGACGCCGTGACCGTGGCCCGCACCGCCTCGCGCGCCGGGATGTCCGTGGGCCTCGTGCAGCACTACTTCCGGTCCAAGGACGACATGCTGCTGCACGCGTTCGAACGGGTCAGCGCGGCCGTCGCCACCCGTGTGGCCGGCATCGTCAGCGCGGGGACCCGCCACGAGAGGTCCATCGCCGAGGTGCTGCTGGCCGCCCTGGCCGAGCACCTGCCCCTGGACGAACCGCGCCGGGCGGAGTTCCGGGTGATCCGCGTCTTCGCCGGGCGGGCCCTGGACAACCCGGCGCTGGCCGGGGTGGACGCGCGCACCGCCGCCGCACTGCACGCGGAGATCGCCCGGGCCGTCGGCAACGGCGTGGAGTGCGGCGAGGTGGAGCCGGACGTGGACGCCGACACGGCCGCCGCCCGCATCGCCGCCGTGGCCGAGGGGCTGGCCACCCAGGTCTACCGGGGGGCGCACGGCGCGGCCGGGCGTGCGCGGGCCGTGCTGCGCGCCGAGCTGGCCGCCGTGTTCACGGGGGAGTGCCGTCAGTACGTCCGGTGAGGCCTGTTCCCCAGGAGGGCTGTTGTTGATCTACGTCATAAAGGTGCGATAATCGAAAATCCTCCGTCGATCGTGATACTCGAACACCCGCTTGAAGCGTGCGAAAGATTCACAGAGAACGGGCGATCCTGAATCCGAGGTCGTCCACGCGCAGGGTCGGGTGGCTCTTGCGGCGGCACGAGGCCCGGCAGGCCCGGGGGTGGTCCTGCCACCCCCCGCCGCGGAACACGCGGTACGGCCCGTAGACGCCGGGGTCGTAGAGGTCCCAGCACCACTCCCACACGTTGCCGATCATGTCGTGCAGGCCCCAGGCGTTCGGTGCCCTGGTCGCGACGTCGTGCACCCTCCCACCGGAGTTGGCGCGGTACCAGGCGGTCTCGTCCAACGCCCCGGGGCGCACGTCGGACGACCCGGCCCGGCACGCGTACTCCCACTCCACCTCGGAGGGGAGGCGGTAGCCGTCGGCCTCCCGGTCGCAGGCCACGTCCCGCGCGTCGGGGTCCTCGCCCGCCGTGTGGCAGGGGGTGAGCCCCTCCGCGAGCGAGAGCAGGTCGCAGAACCGCACGGCGTCCCGCCAGGAGACCTCGGTCACCGGCGCCCGGGGACCGGCCGGGCTCTGCGGGACCTCGCCGAGGACCGCGCGGTACAGTTCGCGGGTCACCGGGTACGCCGCCAGCTCGAAGGCCGCGACCCCGACCAGCCAGTCCGTCCTCGTGCCCTCGTCCCGCAGGACGATCCTTCCGGCGGGGATCGGGACCATGTGCTCGGCGGCCGCCGGGCGCGGCGCTGGTGCGGGGTTCGTCACGGATCCCTTCCTACACGATCAGTAGGGAATTGGCGACGGGTGCGTACCGGTCAAAGGTCCGCGCCTCACCCCGCGAGGACCGGCCGGAGCGCCTATCCCTCCCGGAGGATGTGCATCAGCCGGGTCGTCCGCTCCTTCGCCGCGTTCTCCCGCACGCCCGTCTCCAGGCCCCCGCCCGTGGCGTCCACCAGCGACACGTGCCGCGCCGCCCGGGTCAGCGTCGTGTACACCTGCGGGCGCGACACCGGAACCTCCGGCGGGAACACCGCCACCACGGCGGGCCACCGGCCCCCGTGCGCGGCGGCCACCGTCACCGCCCAGCCCGGGCGCAGCGCCGAGGGGTCGGTGACCCCCACCCGCGTGCCGTCGGTCAGCTCCACCACGGCGCCCCCGTCCACCTCGCGCAGGTACCCCGTGTCGCCCGGCCCGTAGCCGGGGCCGTCCGCCGCGAGCAGCACCCGGTCGCCCACGTCGAACCCTCCGTGCGCGCCCGGGCCCGGGTTCAACCGCTCCTTGCACGCGGCGTTGAGCGCACGCGCGCCCGCCGGACCGTCCTCACGCGAGGCCACCACCTGTACGTGCTCGGCCGCGATCCCGAGTGCGCGCGGGATCGAGTCCGTCACCAGCTGCACCACCCGGTGCGCCGCCTCCTCGGCCGACGCGGCGGGCACCCGCACGACCTCGCGCCCGGGCGCCTCCACCTCGGGGACCCCGCCCCCGGCCACGGCCGCCGCCAGCTCCGCGATCGGTCCGGGCTCGGCCGGATCGGACAGCTCGGCCACGTGTGCCGTCCGCGACGCGGCCACGTCCAGCACCACCTGGCCCGGTGTCGCCGACGGCGCCTGGCCCGGGTCGGCCAGCAGCACCAGGTGTGCGTCGTCCGCGCACACCGACACCAGCTCGGCGGCGCGTCCCACACCCACCGACATCGCCTCGCACAGCACCACCAGTCCGGCCTCCACGGGCGCACCGGCCAGGAGCGCGGCCAGTGACACCGCGCGCACGGGGGGCTTCGCGGCCTCCGGGCCGTCTCCGGCCTCCGGGGGCGTTGCGGGGTCCTCCTCCGCGGTGGCTTCGGTGCCCCGGGTCCCTTCGCCGTCCTCGGCCGCCGCGGGGCCCGTGCCCGCGCCCGCCTCGCGGATCCTCGCCAGGTCGGCGTTGACCGCCGCCGCGGCCTGCGCGGTCGGCGCCGCCACCGCGATCCCCACCTGGCTGTCGGTGGCGATCGCGTCCATGCACACCAGGGCCCGCGCCACCTCGGCGGCGTCGCCGGGGCCGTGCCGCAGCACCGTCACCGGGCGCAGGGCCACCGTCACCAGGGCGTCGCGCGTCTGCTCCGAGACGGTGAACCCGCCCCTCTCGGCGGCCTCGTCCACGGTCTCGGCGGCGGTCGCCGAGTCCATGACCGGGTCGTTGCCCCCGATCAATCGCAGCAGCTGCTCGCCCAACCGCTGCTCGGCGTGCCCCACGTCGGGCAGGGCGTAGAAGCGCTCCGGATCGGGCAGGTCCGGGATCTCCGGGACCCCGCCCTCGTCGAAGTCGAAGTCGTCGTCGCCCTCGTCGGTGCTCTCCAGCACCACCGCGCCCTCCTGGGCCACGGCCGCCTCCAGCGCCGCGGCGGGGTCGGCCACCCCCAGCTTGCCGACCACCGTGGCCAGCCGCTTCTCCTCCACGGCGGTGTGGCCCCGGGCCGCGGACATCCGCAGTACGTGTGCGGTGAGCGCCGCCAGCCTTCGGGGGTCGTCGGGCCGGGCGCCCTCGCCCAGGTGCCTGCGGGCGCAGAAGTCGGCCTGCTCCACGGTCACCTGCGGCAGGCGCAGCAGCAGCCACGGGTCGGCGTCCAGCCGCTCGGCGGCACCGGTCCCCAGCGCGGCCAGCAGCCGGGGCGCCAGGGCGCGCGGGGCGCCCATCCGGTCAAGGACGGCACTGACCTGTTCGATGGCCTCGGACACCTCGGGCGGTTCCCCTCGTCGTGCGGTTCGCGGACTCTGGGAGCCTACCGACTCGCGACGACGCTCAGCTCCCGGTTCCGCGGCCCGCGCGCCGCCGGCCCCTCCGGTTCCCCGTGCCCGCGGGGGTCCCGGCGCCGTCGCCGACCACCTGGCGCACGGCCGCGCACGGGTCGGTGGCGGGGGAGGACTCCTGGACTGCCACGGCCGCGCGCTGGGCGAGGTCCCGGAACAGTCCCCGTGTGGGCGCGTCCAGTCCCGCCAGCACCTGCTCCTCCGCGTGCTCCACCCGCTCGCGGAGCCCCGCCAGGACCTCCCGGCCGTGCTCGGTGGCGCACACCCGCCGCACGCGCCGGTCGTCGGGGTCGACCCGGCGCCGGACCAGGCCGGCCTCCTCCAGGTCGTCGAGCAGGTAGGTCATCACGCTGCGGTCGATCAGCAGCCGCTCGGCCAGGGCCGCCTGCGTGGGGGGTTCTCCGGGGGAAACGGCGGCGAGCACGTGGTAGCCGCGACTGCCGTGCGGGAGGTCGGCCAGGACCGACTCCACCCGCTCGTGCCAGCGGCGCAGGACCACGGCCAGCGACCACCCCAGGTTCGTGTCCGGGCCCGGGGGCGCGTCCAGGGGCCGTGCGGGTTCCGGAGTGGTGGATGCCATGGCCTGAGACTACCAGGAATAGGTTTCCTCCAAGATAAGTTGTTGACAGCATCGTTTGCTTCACAAACTAGTCTTGCGTTCCCCCGAGGAGAGCACCCATGTCCGACTACGGACACCCGCTACAGTTCGGCACCTTCGTCACTCCCGCGGCGCAGGACCCCGACCGGGCCGTCACGCTCGCCGAGCTCACCGAGGCGGCGGGCCTGGACCTGGCCACCTACCAGGACCATCCCTACAACCCCGCCTTCCTCGACACCTGGACCCTGCTCAGCTGGGTCGCCGCGCGCACCACCCGCCTGCGGGTGTCGGCCAACGTGCTCAACCTCCCCCTGCGCCCGCCCGCGATGCTCGCCCGCTCCGCGGCCACCCTGGACCTGCTCTCCCACGGCCGACTCGAACTCGCCCTGGGCGCCGGGGCCTTCTGGGACGGTATCGAGGCCATGGGCGTGGACCGCCTCACCCCGCGCCAGGCCGTCGACGCCCTCAGCGAGGGCATCGACGTCATCCGCGCCGTCTGGGACACCGACGCCCGAGGCGGCGTCCGCGTCGACGGCGACCACTACACCGTGCGCGGCATGAAGCGCGGCCCCGCGCCGGCCCACCCCATCGGGATCAGCCTGGGCGCCTACAAGCCCCGCATGCTCCGCCTGGTCGGCGCCAAGGCCGACGGCTGGCTGCCCAGCCTCGGCTACCTCAGGCCCGAGGACATGGCCGCGTCCAACCGCACCATCGACGACGCCGCCCTGGCGGCCGGACGCGACCCCCGCGAGATCCGCCGGATGCTCAACCTGGCCCAGAGCGCCTTCCTGCCCACCGGCCGGGGCTTCCTGCAGGGGCCGCCCGAGCAGTGGGTCGAGGACCTGCTGCCCCTGGTCCTCGAACACGGCTACTCCACCTTCCTCGTGGCCACCGACGACCCGCGCACCATCCAGACCTTCGGCGCCGAGGTCGCCCCCGCGCTGAGGGAGGCCGTCGCGCGCGAACGCGCCGATGCGGGCACCGTCACCGGCCCGGCACGGCCCGCCGCCTCGCTGGCCGCGCGCCGTCCCGGCATCGACTACGACGCCGTCCCCGAGGGCCTGCGCGAACACGCCGTGGAGCCCGGCGACCGCGCCTACGCCAAGGTGCGCCACGGGTACATGCAGAAGGGCTCCCCGGGCCTGGTGCTGCGGCCCGGATCCGCCGAGCAGGTCGCCGAGGCACTCGCCTACGGCCGCGCCCAGGAGGCCGACCTGCACGTGCGCAGCGGCGGCCACGGTATCAGCGGCCGCTCCACCGGCGACGGCGGCGTCATCGTCGACCTGGCCAGGATGGACGGGGTCGAGGTCCTCGACGCCGGAACCGGCCTGATCCGGCTCGGCGCGGGCGCCCGCTGGGGCGACGTCGCACGGACCCTCGCCCCGTACGGCATGGCGATCAGCTCGGGCGACCACGGGGGAGTCGGTGTCGGGGGACTGGCCACCACGGGCGGCCTGGGCTACATGGCCCGCGCCCACGGCCTGACCATCGACAACGTCACCGCGGCCGAGGTGGTCACCGCCGACGGCCGGATCCTGCGCGCCGACGCCGACCACCACCCCGACCTGTTCTGGGGGATGCGCGGGGCGGGCGCCAACCTCGGGGTGCTCACCGCCGTCGAGGTCACGGCCGCGCCCGTGCGCGACGTCGTCCTCGGCCAGTTCGTCTACGACGCCACCGACACCGCGGCCTTCCTCCGGGCCTGGGGCGAGACCGCCGAGGCGGCGCCGCGCGAGGTCACCGCCTTCCTCACCATGGGCCCGGCGCGCGGGGGCGGGGGCCCCGCCGCCCAGGCCATGGTGGTCTACGCCGGTGACGACACCGACCTCGCCGTCCGGGCGCTGGAGCCCTTCCTCGGGGTGGGGCCGGTCCTGGACCAGCGGGCCCAGCTCGCGCCCTACCCCGCGGTCCTGGTCGGCGCGGACGGGCCGCACCAGGGCCACGGGCTGCCCGAGTCGCGTTCGGGCCTGCTGCGCCACATCACCCCGGAGGCCGCCGAGGGGATGGCGCAGATGCTCGCCTCGGGCGAGGTGATGTTCATGCAGCTGCGCCAGGCGGGCGGCGCGGTCAACGACGTTCCGGCCGACGCCACCGCCTACGCCCACCGGTCGCAGAACTTCTCGCTGGGGGTGATGACGGTGGCCCGGCGCGCCGCCGGGCTGGACGCCCACTGGGCCGGCCTGGGGGAGCACCTGGAGGGCATGTACCTGAGCTTCGACACCCGCACGGGTCCCGAGGTCCTCGCCCAGGCCTTCCCCGAACCGACCCTCTCCAGGCTGCGCGCGCTCAAGGCCGAGTACGACCCGCACGAGGTGTTCGACAAGAACTTCCCGATCCCGCCCGCCCGGAGTTAGCGCGGTGACCGCGAAGGTGCACCGGCCCGCCCCATGGGCCGCGACCTTGTACCTGTAGCGCACTTCGGCGCCTCGGGGCCAAGCGGTTGTTGCAACGAGGAACTTGTTGGGGGCCTCGACCGGGGTGGCCCGGCCCAGGGTCTGACGGGGACGGCCGTTGAGCTCGGCGGCCACCCCGTCCAACCTCGCTACAAGTACAAGATCGTCCGGGGGTGGAGCACCCCAGGCACACCGGCGACGTATCCGGTCAGTCCACCAGGGGAGGGGCGTCAGCGTTCGGGGCGCGCCGTGGCGTCGTCGAGGGCGTCGCGGATCTTGGGCGGCAGCTCCACTCCCTCCACCCCCAGGATCTCCTCCAACTGGGCGAGGGTGCGCGGACCGACCACCGCCGCCGCCACGCCCTCCTGGTCGCGCGCCCAGCTCAACGCCACCGCCAGCGGGGACACGCCCAGCCCCTCGGCCGCCGTGCACACCGACTCCACCACCCGGCGGCTGCGGTCGTCCAGGTAGGGCTCCACGTACGGCGCCATGTGCGGGAACGCCGCCCGCGAGTCCGGCGGCGTCCCGTTGCGGTACTTGGCGCTGAGCACGCCCCGGCCCAGCGGCGACCACGCGATCACGTGCGCTCCGGCCGCGGCCGCGGCGGGGAGCAGCCCGTGGTCGGCGCCGCGGTTGAGCAGCGAGTACTCGGTGCCCACGCTCACCAGGGGGGCACGTCCGGGCTGTGCGCGCTGCCAGGTGGCCAGGGACGCGAACTGCCACGCCTCCAGGTTCCCCGTGCCCACGTAGCGGGCCTTGCCCGCGGCCACGGCGGCCTCCATCGCGGCCAGCGACTCCTCCGCCGGGGTGGCCGGGTCGTACGCGTGCAGCTGCCACAGGTCCACGTAGTCGGTCTGCAGGCGCCGCAGCGAGGCGTCCAGGGAGGCCAGCAGGTGCCTTCGGGAGGCGTCCACCGGACGGTAGCCCTCGGGGGTGTGGCCGCTCTTGGTGGCCACCACCACGTCCTCGCGGCGTACCGAGGTGTGCAGCAGCCGGCCCAGGATCCGCTCGCTCTGGCCGCCGGTGTAGATGTCCGCGGTGTCCACGAGCGTGCCGCCCGCGTCGACGAACGCGGTGAGCTGCTGCCCGGCCTCCTCCTCGGAGGTGTCCTTCCCCCAGGTCATCGTGCCGAGAGCGGTACGAGAGACCCAGAGCCCTGATCTGCCCACCTGTCGCTGTTCCATGCGGCGGAGAGTACCGTGTCCGTCCGACGGCGTCCTTGGATACGCCCCCGCCGCCCGTGCTCGGCGCGGCCCCGACCAGCGCGTTCTCCGTGATCGCGGCCAAGGGGCGGTGGCCGGGACCCGGTGGCCCGGTCGGCGCGCCCGGGTCCGGAGCGGGGGCGAAACCCCGGGACCCGCGCCCTACCCTCCCCCGTGCCCGGGACGGGCCTACCCTGGTGCCCATGGCGACACCCGCAGCATCCCAGGACACCCCTCCCACTCCTGAGGCGGTCACCCTCCTCCTCGTGCGGCACGGGATGACCGACGTCACCGGTCCCCGCCTCGCCGGACGCGCCGAGGGCGTCCACCTCAACGACACCGGCCGCGCCCAGGCCGCCGACCTGGCCGCCCGCCTGAGCGGGCTGCGCCCGGCCGCCCTGGTCTCCAGTCCGCTCGAACGCTGCCAGGAGACCGCCGGGGCCGTCGGGGAGCGGCTCGGCGTCCCCGTCACCACGGACGAGCGCTTCATCGAGTGCGACTACGGCTCCTGGACCGGCCGCGGCATCGGCGAACTGTCCGAGGAGCCCTTGTGGCGCGTCGTGCAGGACCATCCCAGCGCCGTCCGCTTTCCCGGGGGCGAGGCCCTGGCCGCGGCCTCCGGGCGCGCGGTCGAGGCCGTCCGCGACTGGAACAGCCGCCTGCTCCTGGCCGTACCCGAGCCCTCACCCGGCGCCGAACCGGCCTCCGGAACCGCGCCGCCGCCCGTGTACGTGGTGTGCAGCCACGGCGACATCATCAAGTCGATCGTGGCCGACGCCCTCGGCATCCACCTGGACCTCTTCCAGCGCCTGCGCGTGGACCCCTGTTCGGTCACCTCCATCACCTACACGCGCACCCGTCCCTTCCTCAACAAGCTCAACGACACCGGCGAGAGCCTGGCCGCCAGCCTGCCCACCCCGGCCGAGGCCGGCGGTGACGCGGTCGTCGGCGGCGGCGCCGGTTCGCAGGAGTCCGCCGCCGACGCCTCCTGAGGCGGGTCTGCCGCAGGGGGGCCGGAGCCGACCCCCGGGTGGGGCCGGCGTCCGGGCCCCGGCGGAAGGGGCGGCGGCCCCGGGGAGGGCGGCCCGCCAGTGCGTCCGAGGGGTTTGGCGCCGGACCGTCCGTATCCCGTAAGGTTCTTTGCATGCCCGTCTTTCAGTTCAATCCGCCGGAGCGGTTCGTCGCCGGAACCGTGGGCCAGCCGGGAGACCGCACCTTCTTCCTCCAAGCCGTGGGCGAGGGGCGCATCACCAGCGTGGTGCTGGAGAAGGCGCAGGTCGAAGCGCTCGCCACCCGCATCGAGGAACTACTGGAAGAGGTGCACCGGCGCTTCGGCTCCCCGCCGGAGGACGTCGCCGAGCCCGAGGACGAGGGTCCCCTGGAGCAGCCCATCGAGCAGGACTTCCGGGTCGGCACGCTCGCCCTGGCCTGGGACGCCGAGGCCGCACGCGTCATCATCGAGGCCCAGGAGATCGACGAGACCGCCGCCGAGGACCTGGTCGAGGACGACGAGGAGGAACTGGAGGTCTTCGCCGAGGAGGCCCCCGCCCACCGCGACGTCCTGCGCGTCTACCTCACCCCCGGCGCCGCCCGCGCCTTCGCCGGGCGCGCCCTGAAGGTGGTCGCCGCCGGACGTCCGGACTGCCCGCTGTGCGGGCGCCCGCTCGACCCGGCCGGCCACGTCTGCCCGCGCCAGAACGGCTACCGTCCGGACCGCCTCGTCTGAGGCCGGGATGACGACGACACCGGCGGGCCTTCGCGCACGCACACCCGGGAGCCCGCGATGACGGACACCGCCGACGCCTTCGACGGCCTCAGCCCGGCCGTCGGGCTCGACCTGCTCCGCACCGGCGAGCTCACCGTGGAGGGGCGGCTGACAGCCGCCTCCAACGCCACTCTGTACTGCACCGTCTCCGACGGGGTCCACTCCGCCGCCTGCGTGTACAAGCCGGTGGCGGGGGAGCGCCCGCTGTGGGACTTCCCCGACGGGACCCTGGCCGGGCGCGAGGTCAGCGCCTACGCCGTCTCCGAGGCCCTGGGCTGGGCGGTCGTGCCGCCCACGGTCCACCGCGACGGCCCGTTCGGGGAGGGCATGGTGCAGCTGTGGGTACACGGCGACGCCACCGTCGACCTGGTCGCCCTGTCGCGGCGGACCGACGACGCCGCCCTGCGCCGCATGGCGGTGTTCGACGCGGTCATCAACAACTCCGACCGCAAGATCGGCCACCTGCTGCCCACCCCCGGCGGCCACCTGTACGGCTGCGACCACGGCGTCTCCTTCGCCGAGGAGTACAAGCTGCGCACCGTGCTGTGGCAGTGGCAGGGGCAGCCGCTGCCCGAGGAGGCGCTGGAGGCGCTGGCCTCGGTGCGCGACCAGCTCAGGGAACCCGGCAGCGTCCTGTCCCGGGAACTGGCCCTGCACCTGTCGGGCCCGGAGGCCTACGCGGTGCGCAGCCGGGTGGACCTGCTCCTCGACCACGGCATCCACCCCTACCCGGCACCGGACTGGCCCGCCGTTCCCTGGCCGCCGATCTGAGCCCGCGCGGGCCGAGGCGGTGAGGACCTGCGTGCGGCCCTTCGCGGCCACCTGGTCGGAGGCCGGGCCGGTGTGAGGAGCCTCAACTACCGGGGGGTAGCAATGGCGTGCCCGTCGCCCCGGACGGCACAATGGGGCACGTGAGCAACCAGTGGAACTACCTTTTCGACATGGACGGCGTGCTCGTACGCGAGGAGCACCTCATCCCCGGCGCGGACGCGCTCATCGCGGAACTGCGCGAGAACGCGATCCCGTTCATGGTGTTGACCAACAACTCCATCTACACCCCACGCGACCTGCGCGCGCGTTTGCTCAACACGGGACTGGACATCCCGGAGGAGTCCATCTGGACCTCGGCCCTGGCCACCGCCCAGTTCCTCCAGACCCAGCGTCCGGGCGGGTCCGCCTACGTCGTCGGAGAGTCCGGCCTGACCACCGCCCTGCACAACGTCGGCTACGTGATGACCGAGCGCGACCCCGACTACGTGGTGCTCGGTGAGACCCGCACCTACAGCTTCGAGGCCATCACGCGCGCGATCCGCCTGGTCCGCAACGGCGCCCGGTTCATCGCCACCAACCCCGACGAGACCGGCCCCAGCGCCGAGGGTCCGCTGCCCGCCACGGGCGCGGTCGCCGCGCTGATCGAGAAGGCCACGGGGCGCCGCCCCTACTTCGTGGGCAAGCCCAACCCGCTGATGATGCGGTCGGCGCTGCGCCGGATCGGCGCGCACTCGGAGAACACGCTGATGGTCGGCGACCGCATGGACACCGACGTGCTCAGCGGTCTGGAGGCGGGCCTGCAGACCGTCCTGGTGCTCTCGGGCATCTCCGGACGCGACACCGCCGAGCAGTTCCCCTACCGCCCCACCCGGGTGATCGAGTCGGTGAAGGAGCTGGTGGGCGCCACCCGCGACCCCTTCGCCCAGGGGTAGGGCCGCCCGGGAGCGGGGGAGCGCCCGGGACGGCGCGTACCCCCGAGGAGCCTCCCCCGAGCAAGGAGCTCCCCTGAGGGAGGCCCCGAGAGGGCGCCCGCCCCGAAGCCCGGCCCGTCGGCGCACCCCGGACACGACGAAGGGGGCGGTGGACCGGTGTCCACCGCCCCCTCGTGTCGCGGGGTGGTCAGGCGCTCTGCCGCTGCTTGGCGAGCTCCTCCACCTTCGCCGCCTCCTCGCGGCGGCGTGCGCGCAGCAGGGCCAGGCGCTCGGCGAGGACCTCTTCCAGGTCCTCCATGCTCCGGCGCTCCAGCAGCATGTCCCAGTGGGTGCGTACCGGCTTGGCGTTCTTGGGCTCCTCGCCGGTCCCGTCCCTGCGAAGGGCGCGGTCGCCGCAGAAACGGCACTCCCACTCCACGGGGATCTCGGCCTCGGTCGCGAAGGTGACCGAGAAGCGGTGGCCCCGGGTGCAGTCGTAGGTGACCTCCTGCCGCGGAGCCAGGTCGGTGTTGCGGTCGTTCTCATAGCTCGTCGCCCCGAGCCGGGTGCCGCGAAGTGCTCGCTCGGCCATCGTGTGGGTGCCTCCAGGCGCTTGTGCGGTCTCGCGGGGTGTAACGCGTCGGACCACGTCAAGATTCCCGGCTCACCCGAGGTCGAACCACGCCGGGCGCCTCGGGCCCACCCCGCTCACCGAAACGTCGTCCGGTGCGCAGAGTCTGGCACATGTGACCTGCGACACTCCAGGGTGCCTTTTTCGGGTGTGTCTCTATTCCATCCGCAAGGGGAAGAAAACATCCTCCTATTTCCTCATTCGTTCCGCCGCGGATGTCTTCTCCCAGGTGGGGTGCTTGTTGCCCGGTGGGAGGGGAGACTGTCCCCGTGGCCGAACGGGATTCTGTCCTCATGTTCCGCGCGCCCTTTTCCACGCCCGGGGGTACGGGTGTTCGGCCGCGATGGTGCGATTGTCCCGAGACCTTCCCAACGTCCCGAAAGTAACTCGTCCGTCCCGGAGCGGACCCGGCCGTCCCGGAAGCGCGCCGGTTTTCCCGAACGGTCCGGCCGCCGCGGCGGGCGTCCTCCGTATGATCGTTCGCCGCGAGCACCACAGGATCCCGGTCCGGCGCCGCGCACCCGGGCACCCCGCCCCCTGTCCGCCCCCGCCAGCCTCCGCCGCGTCCTCCGCGCTCCCCGAGCACGCCGTTCCCGCAGTTCACGGCGGAAAAGGCGGCCGTCCGGAAATTCCCGGTGCGTTCCGTGAAGACGGACCACCGCTCCCGGGCGGGCCCCGGTGTGTGGGACCTACCGCCTCCGCACCGGATGAGCGATAAGGAGTTCATTATCCTCCCATGGCCGCTTGTGGCGTCTGCTGGTATGTTGACTCGCTGTGCGCCGGAAAGCGCGGAACCAGGAAATTCCCCTCCCCCTTTCCACGCCCCCTGGCACGTACGGAAAAGAACTGCCCGGCGCATCCCTCCCGTGCCCGACCAGAAGTGACACAGCGGCTGAACGTGGAGCCCGATGACTGCTTGGAACATCCCCCACCTGCGCGGAGCCGTGCCCTCGTGGCTGACGGCTCCGCGCTGGCTCCTCCTCCCGCTGTCCGCGCTGCCCCTGTGGGCCGTGACACCCTGGGTCGCCCCCGACGCCCGCGCCCTGCCCCTCCTGGCCGTCTCCGCGGTCCCCCTCCTGCTGCTGACGGCCCTGGCGCTGCTGCTCAACCGCCGCGGCCGCCAGGCGGGCGAACTGCGCGCCCAGCTCGCCGCCCTGCGCGCCGACACCGCCGTCCTGGCCGACGACCACCTGCCCCGCCTGGTCGAGCGCCTGCGCGAGGGCGAGTCGGCCGACACCGCCCTGCGCCGCCTGCCCCTGCCCGGGGACCGCGGCGCACGCGCCCTCATGCGGGCCGCGGCCACCGAGATCGCCGCCGCGGAACGCCGCCGCTCGGCCGCCATGGTCGCCTGCGCCACCGCCGCAGGGCGCGTCCAGGCCCTGACCACCACGATGCTCGCCGACCTGCGCCGGATGCAGGAGCGCCACGGCGACGGCGAGGCGGGCACCGACGTCCTCGGCGACCTCATGCACCTGGACCACACCACCGCCCAGGCCGGGCGCGTCGCCGACAGCATCGCCGTCCTCACCGGCGCCCGCTCCGGCCGCCGCTGGGGCCGTGCCATCGCCCTGGAGAGCGTCGTGCGCGGCGCCATGGCCCGGATCGGCGCCTACCGGCGCGTCCGCGTCCACAACGTGTCCCAGCAGGCGGTCGCCGGATTCGCCGCCGAGGGCGTCATCCACGCCCTGGCCGAGCTCCTGGACAACGCCGCCAAGTTCTCCCCGCCCACCGCCGAGGTCCACGTGCACGTGGAGGAGGTCCAGGCCGGGATCGCGGTCATGGTCGAGGACGGCGGCCTGGTCATGGGGGAGGAGGCCCTGCGCCGCGCCCGCCGCACCGTCTCGACGGGACTGGACCTGGCCACCATCTCCGGCACCCGCCTGGGCCTGTCGGTCGTGGGCCAGCTCGCCCACCGCTACGGCCTGTCGGTGTCCTTCCGCTCCTCCGCCCGCGGGGGCACCGCGGTGATCCTGCTCCTGCCCCAGAAGCTCATCAAGCCCCTCCCCGCGCCGCCGGTACCCGCATCCGCCGAACAGGCGCCCGCGCCCGCCGCCCCAGAAGCCGACACCACCCCCCTCACAGCCGCGGACCCCACCACCGCCGCGGAAGCCGCCGCCCCGGACACCAACGGGCTCCCCCAGCGCCGCCGCGGCCAGACCCTCGCGGCGGCCGAGCGAGCCCGGACCGCTCCCGCCAGGAGCGGGCCCGCCACCTCGGCGAAGGGGTTCGGCGCCTTCCGTTCCGCGGTGCGCGGCCAGGACCCGACCGGATAAGGACGCATGATGGACCTCGACAAGTTGACCTGGTTGCTCGAAGGCCTGCTGGAGCGCACTCCCGGCACCCGCCACGCCCTCGTGCTCTCCCGCGACGGGCTCAAGCTGTGCCACAGCGCCGGCCTGCGCGCCGACAGCGCCGACCACCTCGCCGCGATCGCCGCCGGTGTGCAGAGCCTGGCGCACAGCGCGTCGGTGGAGTTCGGCGACGGGGCGGGCGGGGTCCGCCAGGCCATGGCCGAGTTCTACGGCGGACTGCTGTTCATCGTGGAGGCCGGACACGGCGCGCACCTGGCCGTCATCACCTCCGAGGAGGCCGAACCGGGCCTGGTCGGGCACAACATGAACGAGCTCGTCGAGCAGATGGGCGAGTACCTGTCCACCCCGGTCCGCGCCGCCACCGGCACGGCATGACCCGCTCCCACCGGCAGGAGGGGCCCGACCGCCTCTACGTCATCACCTCCGGCCGCAGCGGCGGGGCCGACGACTCCCTGGACGCGGTGACCCTCATCGTGTCCGAGAGCGATCCCGTCCCCGGCATGCAGTCCGAGCACACCCGGATCCTGGAGCTGTGCCGTAGCCCGATGGCGGTGGTGGAGGTGTCCGCCCACCTGCGCCTGCCCGTGGCGATCGTGCGCATCCTGCTCACCGACCTGCTCGACACCGGACGGATCACCGCGCGCCACCCCCGGCCGGCGCCCTCACCGGCCCACCCCCTCGCCTCCCCGGACGTGTTGGAGAAGGTGCTCGTTGCACTCCACGACCTCTGAGTCCCCCGCCCCGGAACCCCCCTCCGCCCCCGGGCCGGCCGAGCCCCCCTCCGGGGCCGCGGGGCCCGCACCCGGCGACGCGCACTCCCCGCTCCCCGCCACCGCCGAACAGGCCCTGAAGATCGCCGTCGTCGGCGGCTTCGGGGCCGGCAAGACCACCCTGGTCCGCTCGGTCAGCGAGATCCGCCCGCTCAGCACCGAGGAGACCATGACCCGGGCCGGGGACGGGATCGACGTCACCGACGGGGTGGAGGCCAAGCACGCCACCACCGTCGCCTTCGACTTCGGCCGCATCACCCTGGACGCCACCTCGGTCCTGTACGTGTTCGGCGCCCCCGGCCAGGAGCGGTTCTGGTTCCTGTGGGACCGCCTGTTCTCCGGCGCCCTGGGCGCGGTCGTCCTGGTCGACACCCGCCGTCTGGAGGACTCCTTCTACGCCATCGACCGGCTGGAGGCCCAGGGCACCCCCTTCGTCGTCGCCCACAACGACTTCGGCGACACCGAACACACCCTCGACCAGGTGCGCGCGGCCCTGGACCTGGACCCCGCCGTCCCCCTGGTGCGCTGCGACGCGCGCGTGCGCGCCTCGGCCAAGCAGGTCCTCATCGCCCTGGTGCGGCACGTCCGCTCCCTCGTGGGGGGAGGTGCCCGGTGAGCGACCGCGGCGCCTGCCCCGTCCGCCTCCACGGAGGCGACTTCCGGACCGACCCCGGCGGCCTCTACCAGCGGATGCGCGCCGAACACGGCCCGGTGGTGCCCGTGCTCCTGGAGGGCGACGTCCCCGCATGGTTGGTGATCGGCTACCGCGAGCTCCACCACGTCCTGAGCAGCCCCGACGTGTTCGCGCGCGCCTCGCACCGCTGGAACGCCTGGGACCGGGTGCCCGAGGACTGGCCGCTGCTGCCCATGGTGCTCCGCCTCCCCACGGTCCTGTACTCCGAGGGCGAGGAACACCGCAGACGCGCCGGGGCGCTCAGCGACGCCCTGGCCGGGACCGACCTCCACGAGCTGCGCACGGTCACCACCCGCATGGCCGACCGCCTCATCGACGCCTTCTGCTCCTCCACCGGCACCGACCTGCGCCTGGCCTACACCGCCCGCCTGCCCGCCCTGGTGCTCAGCTGGCTCTACGGCCTGGACGACGAGCGCGGGGACGAGGCCGCCTCCCTCATGACCACCATGATCGACGGGGGAGCCGAGGCCATGGACGCCCAGCGCGCCCTCATGGCCGCCATGGCCGACATCGTCGCCCAGCGCCGCGCCGACCCCGGAGGCGACGTGGTCTCCCGCCTGCTCGCCCACCCCGCGGGCTACACCGACGAGGAGGCCGTCCCCGAACTGATCGTCCTGCTCGGCGGCGGGAACCAGCCCACCGGGGAGTGGCTGGGCAACGCGCTGCGCCTGATGCTCACCGACGACCGCTTCGCCGCCTCCATCGCGGGCGCCCGCCGCAGCGCGCAGGAGGCCCTCAACGAGGTCCTGTGGGAGGACACCCCCACCCAGGTCCACGCGGGCCGCTACGCCGCCCACGACGTGGAGCTGGGCGGACGGCTCCTCCGCAGGGGCGACCTGGTGCTGCTCGGGCTGGCGGGGGCCAACACCGACCCGGACGTGCACTCGGGGACCGGAGCCCCGGGAGACCGCGGCAACCACGCCCACCTGTCGTTCTCCCACGGTGAGCACCGCTGCCCCTACCCCGCCCAGGAGATCGCCGAGATCATCGCGGTGACCGGCATCGAGGTCCTGATGGACCGGCTGCCCGACCTGGAACTGATGGTCGCCGCCGAGGAGCTGCGCTGGCGCCCCTCCCCGTGGGTGCGGGGCGTGGCCTCCCTCCCCGTCGCCTTCACGCCCGTACCACCCCTGGGAGAGAACTGATGTCCTGCCCCGTTCAGCACGGCTCCGGCGAGACCGTGGTCCTGGATCCCTACGTCACCGACCTGCGCGCCGAACGCGAGGCCCTGTACGCCGCCGGACCGCTCACCCGGGTGGAACTGCCGGGCGGGGTGACCGCCTGGGCCGTCACCCACCACGAGGCCGCCCGCGCGCTGCTCACCGATCCCCGCCTGGTCAAGGACGTCGCCCACTGGGACGACCTCCGGAGCGGACGCATTCCCGAGGGCTGGCCCCTGCTGAGCACGATTCCGCCGACCCCCACCAACCTCCTGGGCACCGACGGGGCCGAGCACCGGCGGCTGCGCCTGCTCACCGCCAGGGCCTTCTCCGCGCGCAGCGTCGAGCGCCTGCGCCCACGCGTCCGGGAACTCACCGGCGAACTGCTCGACGCCATGGAGCCCAGGTCCGGCGAGCCCCTGGACCTGAAGTCGGAGTTCGCCTTCCAGCTGCCGATGAACGTGATCGGTGAGCTGTACGGGGTGGACCCCGGGGAGTTCGGCTATCTGCGCGACATGTACGTCAAGTTCTTCTCCTCGGTCACCGGCCCCGAGGAGTTCATGGAGGTCTACGCCGCCCTGGAGCGCTACTACGACGACATGGTCGCCGCCAAGCGCGCCCGTCCGGGGGAGGACCTGACCAGCGAACTCCTCCGGGCGGGCGAGGACGGTGACGCGCTCACCGACCTGGAGGTGCGCGGCACCCTGCAGGTCACCGTGGCCGCCGGACACGAGACCACCGTCAACCTGCTGTGCAACGCGGTGCGCGCCCTGCTCGCCCACCCCGACCAGTTCGCCCTGGTCAAGGCGGGCGAGGTGAGCTGGGAGACGGTCGTGGAGGAGACCCTGCGCTATGACCCGCCCACCTCCAACATGGTCTTCCGGTTCGCCACCGAGGACGTCGAGGCCGGCGGTGAGACCATCCGCGAGGGCGAGGCGCTGATGGTCTCCTACGGGGCCATCAGCCGCGACCGTGCCGAGCACGGCGAGGACCCCCACCCCGACACCTTCGACCTGACCCGCACCCGGGGCCGCCACATCTCCTTCGGGTACGGGCCCCACGTGTGCCCCGGCGCCACCCTGGCCCGTATGGAGGGCCGGATCGCCCTGCCGATGCTCTTCGAGCGCTACCCGGACCTGGAACTGGCCGTGCCCGACGAGGAGCTGGGCAACCACCACTCGATCATCGTCAACAGCCTCCAGGAACTCCCCGTGCTCCTACGCCCCTAGGACCCGGTGCGCGACCGGGCCCTGCGCCCCTGGGGGTGTCCGGGCGCCCGCGGGGCCCTGGGCCCGCCGCAGGCGCCGAAGGCCGCCTCGCTCGGAGCGCCCGGACACGGACCGAAGCGAGGCGGAAGGTCCGAAGGACACCGCCCGGGCACGCCCGTCCCCCCGGCCCCGCGCCCGGGGAGGACGGGGCGCCGAGGACGGTGCCCGCGACGACAGACCCCCTCTCCCTCTCCCCGCCAACGGAAGGTCCGCGATGGGTGAACCCGTCCGGCTGTACGACGAACGCTTCAACACCGACCCCGGCGGCTTCTACCGGCGGATGCGCGCCGAGCACGGTGCGGTGGTGCCCGTGCTCATGGAGGGCGACCTCCCCGCCTGGCTGGTGATCGGCTACCGCGAGCTCCACCACGTCCTGAGCAGCCCCGACGTGTTCGCGCGCAGCCCGCGCCGCTGGAACGCCTGGGACCGGGTGCCCGAGGACTGGCCGCTGCTGCCGGTCCTGGTACCCCTGCCCAACCTGCTGTCCGCCGAGGGCGAGGAGCACCGGCGCCGCACGGCCGCGGTCAACGAGGCCCTCGACGGGACCGACCCCCACGAGCTGCGCACGGTCCTCACCCGGCTGGCCGACCGCCTCATCGACGGTTTCTGCGCCTCCACCGGAACCGACCTGCGCACCCGGTACGCCCAGCGGCTCCCCTCCCTGCTGCTGTGCTGGATGTACGGCCTGGACGACGACCGGGGCGAGGCGGTCACCACCCTCATGGGCACCCTGTTCGACGCCGGGCCCGACTCCGTCAGGGCCCACGCCGAGATCGCCGCCGAGTTCAGCGAGCTCGTCGCCGCACGCCGGGCCGACCCCGGGTCGGACGTGGTCTCGCGCATGATCGCCCACCCCGCGGGCTACGGAGACGAGGACCTGGTCGCCGAACTGGTCGCGATCCTGGGCGGGGCCCACCAGACCACCTCGGAGTGGATCGGCAACGCCCTGCGCCTGATGCTCACCGACGAACGCTTCTCGACCTCCATGGCGGGCGCCCGCAGCAGCGTGGGCGAGGCCCTGACCGAGGTCCTGTGGGAGGACTCCCCCTCCCAGATGAACGCCGGGCGCTTCGCCGCCCACGACGTGGAGCTGGACGGCAGGCTCATCCGCAAGGGCGACCTCGTCCTGCTGGGCTTCGCTGCGGCCAACAAGGACCCCCGCCTGCGGGCCGGGGGACACGCCGAGGCCGTCCGGGGCAACCACGCCCACCTGTCCTTCTCCCACGGCGAGCACAGCTGCCCCCACGCCGCGCGGGGGATCGCCGAGACCATGGCCGTCACGGCCGTGGAGGTGCTGCTGGACCGCCTTCCCGACGTCGAACTGGCCATCCCAGCCGAACAGGTGCGCTGGCGGCCCTCCCCCTGGGTCAGGGGAGTCGTGTCGCTGCCGGTCACCTTCACCCCCACACCCCCGCAAGGAGCGCACTGATGTCCTGCCCCATGCAGCACACCGCCGACGGAGTCCCCGTCCTGCACGCTGTCCCCGACGACGTGCAGGCCGACAGGGAGCGTTTCTACCAGGCCGGCCCCGTCACACGGGTCGAACTGCCCGGAGGGGTCCGGGCCTGGGCCACCACCCACCAGGAGGCCAGCCGCGCCACCCTCAACGACCCCCGGTTCGTCAAGAGCGTCGACCACTGGGACGACTACCAGAGCGGCCGGGTCCCCGAGGGCTGGCCGCTGATGGGCACGATCCCCACCGACAACACCAACATGCTGGCCCAGGACGGCGCCGCCCACCGGCGCATGCGCCGGCTCATCGCCAGCCCGTTCTCCGCGCGCCGGGTGGAGCGCCTGGGGCCGCGCATCGAGGAGATCACCGCCAGGGCGCTCGACGCCCTGGAGCCGCGCTCCGGCGAGCCCCTGGACCTGAAGTCGGAGTTCACCTTCAAGGTGCCCATGGGGGTGATCGGGGAGCTGTACGGGGTGGCCGAGTCCGAGTACGCCCAGCTCGGCGAGATGTACGCCAAGCTCTTCTCCGGAACCACCGAGGAGGGCGAGCACCTGCGGATCTACGGCGCGCTGTTCCAGATCTTCTCCGAGATGGTCGCCCGCAAGCGCGCCGGCATCGACGAGCACGACGACTTCACCACCGACCTGCTCAGGGCGGGGGAGGACGGAGACTCCCTCAGCGACACCGAGATCACCATCACCCTGCTGACCGTGGTGGCGGCCGGGCACGAGACCACCGTCAACCTGCTCAACAACACGGTGCGCGCCCTGCTCGCCCACCCCGACCAGTTCGCCATGCTCAGGCGGGGCGAGACCACCTGGGAGGCGGTGATCGAGGAGACGCTGCGCTACGACCCCCCGAACAACGTCATGATGTTCCGCTTCGCCACCGAGGACGTCGAGATCGAAGGTGAGACCATCCGCAAGGGCGAGGCCCTGATGACGCACTACGGCGCGGCGACCCGCGACCGCGCGGAGTTCGGGGAGGACCCGCACCCGGCCGTCTTCGACCCCGCGCGGACCAGGGGGCGCCACATCTCCTTCGGGTACGGCCCGCACATCTGTCCCGGAGCACCGCTGTCGCGCCTGGAGGCGAGGATCATCCTGCCGATGCTCTTCGAACGCTTCCCCGACCTGAGGCTGGCCGTCCCGGACGAGGAGCTCCAGATCCAGGCCGCGCTCTCGGTCACCAGCCTCAGGGAGTTCCCGGTGGTGCTGCGCCCCCGGCGGTAGCGGCCGGGCGGCATCCGGGCCGGCCCGGACCTCGTCTCCCGTGCCGGCCGGCCGTACCAAGAACTCCTTACCCCGCGCAGCCCCTGCGTTGACGGTCCCGGGCCGTAGGCTCACCTGGCCGCGGTTTCTCATGGGGGGAGAAAACGGACATGACGCCGATTCGGCTGACCGTCGCCGCAGCCCTGGCCCTCCTCGTCGCCACCGGCTGCGGACCCGCGCAGGAGACAGCGCCGGCCGCCGGCGCGGCGGGGGCCGGGCGGACGCCCGCGCCCACCGACCACGCCGGTCCGCGACCCCGGGACCCCGGCTCCGTCGGTGGGCTCCGCTCCGCGTTCCCGGGAGCGGGCGGCCCGGTGCCCGAGCCCGCCGCCGAGCCCCTCGGAGGGCCCGCCGACCGGGGACCGGGGGAGGGGAGCGCCTCCCGGAAGGACACGTCCGGGGAGGGCGCGCCCGAGGAGGCCGTGGCGGCGTACGTGGCGGCCCTCTCCCGCACCGGGGAGCCCGAACGGATGCGCGAGGGGCTGGAGCTCACCGCCGAGGACTCCACCGCCCGTACCTACCTCGCCCACCGGGCGGCGGTCGCACGGGCCCGGGCCGACGGGGGCGACCCCGCACGGGACACCGGGGTGGAGCGCACCGGGGACGGCTACGAACTGTGCCCCGCCGCGGGCCCGACCTCCGATCCGGCCTGCACCGCCTACGGCGGCTTCACCGCGCGGGCCGGCCTGATCACCGGCCTGCTCGTGAACGGGCGCGACCCCGGGCCCGGCCTGCTGGCCCCGGAGGGGGTGGAGGCCGGGTCCGAGGGGGTGCGCGCCACCCTGCTGACCGCCTACCAGTCCGTCACCGACAAGTCCCTGGTGGTGACGGCCGAGTTCACGGCCGACGCCAACGCCAGCCTCGACCTCCCCCACGCCGTCTACCAGCGCGGGGAGGGCCGCGAGGTGCGGGCAGAGGACGCGGTGGGGCGCTACGAGCTCGACGCCGGCGGGTCCACCCACGCCGCGTTCTCCTTCCCCGGGGCCATCCCCGGCGGCACGCTCAGGGTGAGCGGCTGCCTGGAGGAGTGCTCGGCCCTGGTCGACATCGCGCTGCCCGTCCGGTGACCGGGCGGGCAGCGCGACGGGACCGCCCCCGCGGACCGCTCACTACCGGACGGGGTCCCCGTGCTCCTCGTCCGAGGGGCTGGTGTCCGGCGCCACCTCGCCCGCGGGCTCTCCTCCTGCGGGTCCCCCGCTCGAGGACCCTGCGTCCGAGGACTCCTCGTCCGACGGCACGGACGCGGCGGGGTCCTTCGACGACCCCCACATGTTGAAGAACGCGTTCAGCAGCAGGGCCGACACCGCCGCCGCCACGATCCCCGAGTGCAGGATCATCGCGGCCCAGGCCGGGAAACCGTCGTAGAAGGCCGGGGCGGCCACCGGGACCAGCCCGAAGGCCATCGACACGGCCACCACGACGTGGTTGTGGTTGCCCTCGTACTCCACCCGGGACAGGCTGCGGATGCCCGCGGCCGCCACCGACCCGAACAGCACCAGCCCGGCGCCGCCCAGGACCGGCGAGGGAACCACCGCCACCACGCGGCCCAGGACCGGGAACAGGCCCATGGCGACCAGGAGCAGGCCGCCGACCGCCACCACGTAGCGGCTCCGGACCCTGCTGAGGGCGATCAGCCCGACGTTCTGGCTGAAGGTGCTGCCGGGGAAGGAGTTCAGCAGCGGCCCCACGACCGAGCTGAGCGCGTCGGCGCGCAGGGCGTCGCCCAGCCTCCTGCCGTCCACCCGGGTGCCGACCACCTCGCCCACCGCGAGCGTGTCCGCGACCCCCTCGGTGAGGATGACCAGCATCACCAGGCACATCGTGACGACGGCCGCGATCTGGAACTCCGGAGGCCCGAAGCGCAGCGGCTGCCCCAGGGAGAACACCGCCCCCTCGGAGACGGAGGAGAAGTCCACCTGGCCCAGCGCGGCGGCCAGCAGGGTGCCCAGTACCAGGCCCAGCAGGATCGACATCCTGTTCCACACCCCCGGCAGCACCTTGGACAGCACCAGGGTCACGGCCAGGGTGGCCGCGGCCAGCCCGAGCCCGGTCGGCGTGGGCACGCCGGACTCGGCGTTCTCGGTGATCCAGCCCACCGCCACCGGGATGAGGCTGAGGCCGATCACCGCGATCACGCTCCCGGTCACCACCGGGGGGAAGAAGCGGATGAGCGAGGCGAAGAACGGCGCGATCAGCAGGCCGAACAGGCCCGCCACGAGGGAGGCGCCGAACACCGCGGGCAGGCCGCCGTCGCCCGCGATGCCCACCATGGCGGTGACGGGGACGAAGGAGGTGCCGATGACCAGGGGCAGGCGGGCGCCGAACCGCCACACGCCCAGGGTCTGTACCAGCGTCGCCAGCCCGCTGACCAGCAAGGCCGCGCTGACGAGCACGCCCATCTCCGTCGCGGACAGGCCGACCGCGCCCCCGACGATCAGGGGCGGTGTGACCACGCCCGCGTACATCGCGAGGATGTGCTGGAGGCCGTAGAGGACCATCAACCGCGCGGGCGGGCGCTCGTCCTCGGGACGGGGCGGGGTGTCGGGGGCGCCCGGCGCGGGTCCGGGGGCTCCGGGGGTGCGGGAGGGCTTCATGCGGGTCCTTCGGTTCGACTGCGCGGGCATGTCGGAGCCGGTACGGACCGTCGCGCCGTAGCGGACCGCACTGTTCCTCCGACATCGTCGGTTCTGGTGTGGTTCGCAGACAACTACGGCCGTATTACATCCGCCCACCGGATGTGTTGCCGCGCGGTCACGCCGCCGGCCGCCCCCGGTCCGTACGTGGTCCCACCGACGGAGTGAGGGAAGGCGGGGAGGCCCGTCGCACGGGATCGTCGCCGGACGATGGTGAACCGTTTCCCGTCTCGGCGTCGAAGGGATTTTCCGTACTTTGCGTAGACCCTCTGGTGACCTTCTGTCGCGGTGTCCTTTTGTGGCCACCCGGGAAGACGAGTTCGACCTTCTGTCTGCCCGTGCGTGTGCTAGGGATGTGAGGTCGTCCGGTTCTCTTGTGAATCAGAGGCGATTCCCCCATGTCCCCCGAAGAAGGCGCCTTGGTATGTCCCTCACCAGATTCTGTTGGCCTGCCGCCCTTTTGACCCTGGCCCTGCCCCTGTCCGCGTGCTCCTCCGGAGCCGTACCGGACACCGCGGGAGAGGCGGCGTCGCCGCAGGAGGCCGTACAGGAGAAGCGGCCCTCGCCCGAGGAGCCCTCCCCCGAGGCGGGTCCCGCCGAGGACGCCCTGTCCTACATGGAAGCCGTGGGTGCCGGAATCAGCCGGGAAACGATGGAGGAGGGACTGGTGTACGCCCATCCCGACCACCCGGCTCACGGTTATCTCCAGCAACAGGCGGACGTCTTCCACGCCAACATCGTCAGCGGTTACTTGTCGGAGCCCGACTCGGTGGAGCTGCGCGGTGAGGATATCCAGATCTGCCGAAGCGAGGGCTGTACCACTTTCAGCGATTTCACCTACGTGGACGGGCTCCTCAGCGATTTCCGGGTGAACGGCAACCCCATCAGTGAGAACTTCTATCCCGGATCGGCGAGCGACTCCCGGGACGGTGTGAGCGTGTCGGTCGCCAGCAGCTACCACTCCTTCCAGTCGAACGCCTTCATGGCGGTCCTCGACGTGGAGACCGACCCGGATACCGGGGTGAGCGTCACCGGTTCCCTGCACACCGGGGATGACGGAACCATCGCCGACCTCGACCCGTTCTCCGGGATCACCGGCCAGGACTACTTCGCCCCGGGGGCGGCGGGCCAGGTCGTGTTCCAGTACCGGGACGCTCGGCCGCCCGGGGAGATCGAGGTGTTCCTGTCGTGCGTCGAGGGGTGCTCGGACGAGGTCGGCTTCGCCTTGCCTCTCGGCTGATCCCGCTCCCGTGGCGGGCACTTCCCAGGCGTACTCGGCCTCGTGGTCGAGTACGCCTACCGGCGGTGCTCGCCGCGCAGGACCCGTGCGGGCACGTCCGTGGCCAGGGTGCCGTATCCGGTCGCCGCCCACACGCTGTGCTCGGGCGGCACCGAGTAGTAGGGCAGTGGACGCGCTCCGGTGGAGTCCAGGACCGACGGCGGAGTGTGGTACTTCCTGACGGCCTTGCGGCACTCACGGCACGCCATGACCCTCACCGAGTCGAACGAGGCGGGGGAGCGCCATCGGACCGGTGCCTTGCCGCCGTCATGGCGCGGGTCGAAGAAGCAGTGCGCCGGTCTGATCTCACCGTCCAACGCCGCCTCGCACATGTCCAGCAGGACGTGCACGCCCACCAGGTCGGACTTGTCGGTGGCGGAGTCGAGCACCTTGGCCGCGGCGGCGTAGGCCTCGAGAGCCTGGCGGACCTTCTCGGAGGAGTCCTTCCTTCCGGACACCCGCCGCCCGCATCCGGTGAGGCGTTCGGCGAGCCGGGCCCGGTACTCGTCCTGCTGGGCCTGGTCGACGCCGGCGGCGACCGTCTGGGTCAGCGGAACCACCCGGACCGGACGACGCGACCACCAGCGCACCCCGAACCAGAGCGCCGCGGCGGCACCGCCGCCCGCGGCCAGGAGCCACCAGGGCGTACCGGAGCCGCCATGGAGGTCCTGGTAGGCCTCCGGTGCCGTACCGTCCTCCACCAGGTCCACGACCCTGCGCAGCCGTTCGGCGAGGGAGGCCTCGGCCAGGCCGGGGTCGCCGTTGACCGCCGCCGCGGCCAGCTGGGCCGTGTCCATCCCGTCGACCACGGTGTCGTCCATGCCGTACTGGGCTCCGTGGACCGTCACCCCGTCCCGGCCGACGGCGAGGAAGTACCCGCGCGAGTCCGCGGAGTGCGCCATCTTGGCCGGGTAGCCTTCCAGCCTGCTCTGCTGGGCGATCAGTACCACGTAGACCGGTACCTCCGACTCCTCCAACCGCTCTCGCAACGCCTCCTCGGCCGCCGTGTCCACGGCCGCCTGGTGGGTGGGGCCGACGTAGAGGGGGTCGTCCAGCGCGGCGCGCCCGCGGATCGAGGCGGCCTCGTCATAGCGCCAGGTGGCGTCGGCGTGCGCGGAGGACATCGGAGAGAGGGCGAGGAACACGGTGAGGACGGACACGAAGGACAAGAGGAGCGCTCGCACCGCTCACACCTCCAGTTCTTTGCGGATACGGGCGAAGGCGTGCTTCGGCGCGGCGATCGCCTCGGCCCAGGCGTCCTTGGCGTAGCGGTAGTGGTGAGGCCTCCCGTCGACCAGGAGGGGCAGGGAAGGCGTGAGAGGGCCAAAACGCAGGTCGAGCCGCTTCGTCGAGCAGCGGGTGCAGACCTCCCACCATCTCAGGCGCCGCCGGTGGGCGTACTCGCGGCGCCTGCGGCAGGCCGCGCCGTGCAGCGGGTTGATCTGGCAGGGCTCCCGTAGCGGTAGGTCGGGGTGTGTGATCGATTGGGCGCCGTTGCGGGCGACGACGACCGCGCAGACCATGGCCTGCGGAGGCAGCCCGGGAGACCGGGCGATCAGCCCGGCGGCGTCGTAGGCCTGTACGGCCCGGTCACGCCCGGGATGGTTCTCGGGCGCGGCCTCCACGAGCAGACGCAGGCGGCGCAGTTCACGGCTCAGCACCGGCTGCAGCCACCAGCGCCATGCCCGGTTGGGCGCCCTCCTGGGTCGGTACGGATCACCGGCGAGCTCGCGTAGCGCGGCCCACGAACGGAGCAGCCACCTCACTTGCCACCCCGGGGGCCGCCACGTCGGGGGCCTGCTGAACACCACCCGTACGGCCATGAGAGCCAGGCCGATGAGAGCCCCGGGGAACAGTGCCGCGGACCAGAACCGTTCGGCGTCGCCGCGCGGTCGCTGGAGCGTGTCGCGGTCGCTGGGCGGGACGTCCGCGGTGAGCTCGCTGGAGGCCACGGAGCCGCGCGGAGCCTGCGCCACCAGGTCCAGGACCTGTTCCGTGCGTGAGTCGTGGGCCGGGCTGAGGCCGTCCGTGTCCACGTCCGGGAGTCGGACGGGGCTGTCGAAGGCCGCGAGGGCCACCCTGCGGTCGCCGGTCATCGCCACGTACACCCCGTCGCGTCCGGAGACCTCGTGCAGGGCCTGCAGGAACAGTGCGGGCCGACCCGCGGTCTCGTCGTCGGGTACCGACGGGTAGACCACCACGCGGACCTCCAGGTCCACCAGGGGCTCGGAGAGCAGACGCTCCTCCACCCTCTCCAAGGAGTTGTCCGTCCACCGGTCGCGCAGATCGTGGTGGACGTACAGAGGGCCGTCCTCCAGCTCCCCGGCGATCCGCTCCACTCGGGACAGGTCGGTGATCTCCGTGACGGAGCCGTCCGCCCACACGGGAGAGGAGGGTGCGCACAGGGCGAGGGCGGCCAGGACCGTGGACAGGAGGGCACGCCGTACGCGCGCGGCGCTCACCGGTCCTCCTCCCGCCGTGCCGGCCGCCCGTGCCAGTACCAGCGCAGGGCCGCGGCGACCGCCGCGTAGGCCAGGAGGACTCCCACGGTTCCGCCCGCGAACGACACCCATCCGTACTCCCGCCAGGCCAGGACGGCACGGGGCGACTCGTCCGCCACCCGGCCGGTCTCGGAGGCCTCCACGTCCGTCCGGGACTCGACCTGTGCCCAGGCCTGCTCCGCCAGCTCTCCCACGTCGGGCTCCTCGGACACCCGCAGCACGCGTTCGAGTCTGTCCCCGGGCAGCTCGTACCAGCCGCCGGTGAGGCCCGCGTACTCCACGGCGCTCACGGGGATCCCCACGGACCCGAGATCGGCGTGGCCGATGTGGAGGCTGTCCACGGGCAGCACCAGGAGGGGACGGCCGCTGTGCTCGTGGACGGCCGAGGCGAGGTCGCTCGCGGCGAAGTACTTGCCCCGGCTCGCCATGACCACCACGTCGACGGTGACGTGGTACTCGTCGAGCAGGACACGCAGGTCGTCGACGGCCGCATGCCGGTCCAGGAGTCCGGCGAGCTCCTCCTCCACGAACACGCCGTCGTGCTCCTCCAGCATGCGGGCGTAGAACGCTCCCGTCTCGGAGGAGAACGAGCGGTGGTCCGGCGCGGCGTGTGCCATGGCGGGGGACCCCAGCAGGGCGGCGAGGAGGCCGATCAGGGGCAGGGAGCGGGCGATGGATGGGGGATGTCGCATTAGTTGCTTTCCGGGGCTTATGTGAGCTTTATCAGGCTATCGCGCACCCTGGACCCCGGAGCGGCCCCCTACCGGGCGCGGTGCACCCGCCCCTCGTCCCACACCGGGTCCGGTGCCTCGTACACGTCTTCGTCCGCGCCGAAGACCACGAACCGGTCGAACCCGCGCGCGAACCAGCGGTCGTGCGTCACCGCCAGGATGGTGCCCTCGTAGGCCTCCAGCGCCGACTCCAGTGCCTCCGCCGACACCACGTCCAGGTTGTCCGTGGGCTCGTCCAGCAGCAGCATCGTCGACCCCGACAGCTCCAGCAGCAGGATCTGGAACCGCGCTTGCTGCCCGCCCGAGAGCGTGTCGAAGGTCTGCTCGGCGGACGGAGCCAGCTCGTAGCGGTCCAGCGCCCGCCCCGCCTCGTCGCGGGGCACGCCCCTGCGGGTGCCCTCGCCGCGGTGCAGGATGTCCAGGAGCGTGCGGCCCGTGAACTCGGGGTGCTCGTGGGTCTGCGCGAACCAGCCCGGGAGCACCCGGGCGCCCAGCCGCGCGGTGCCGGTGTGCTCCACCGGGGGCACACCCACCCGCTCCTCCTCCGGCAGCGCGGAGGACTCCGGGTCGCTGCCGCCCCCGGCCAGCAGCCGCAGGAAGTGCGACTTGCCCGAGCCGTTGGAGCCCAGCACCGCCACCCGCTCGCCGTACCAGACCTCCAGGTCGAACGGGCGCATCAGCCCGGTCAGCTCCAGTGCCCCGCACACCAGGGCGCGCTTGCCCGTCCGCCCGCCCCGCAGCCGCATCCGCAGGTTCTGCTCCCGGGGCAGCCTCTCCGGCGGCCCCGCCTCCTCGAACCTGCGCAGCCGGGTCCGGGCGGACTGGTAGCGCGAGGCCATGTCGGAGTTGTAGGCGGCCTTTTGCTTGTAGGTCGCCACCAGCGCCCTGAGCTTGGCGTGCTCCTCGTCCCAGCGCCGCCGCAGCTCGTCCAGCCGCGCGAACCGCTCCCGGCGGGCGTCGTGGTAGGTGTCGAAGGCGCCGCCGTGCACCCACGCCGTGTTGCCCGCCGCGCCCAGTTCGACCGTGATGATTCGGTCCGGGACCCGGCTGAGCAGCTCCCGGTCGTGGGAGACGAACAGGACCGTCTTGGGGGAGGCCAGCAGCGCCTCCTCCAGCCAGCGCTTGCCCGGCACGTCCAGGTAGTTGTCCGGCTCGTCCAGCAGCAGCACCGGCGCCGGTCCCCGCAGCAGGGCCTCGATGACCAGGCGTTTTTGCTCACCACCGGAGAGGGTGCGCACCTCACGCCACCGGCACCGCCCGTAGGGGGTGCCCAGCGCCGCCGTGCAGCACTGGTCCCACACGACCTCGGCGTCGTAGCCCCCCGCGTCGCCGTAGCGGGCGATGGCCTCGGCGTAGCGCATCTGCGTCCTCTCGCCGTCGTCGACCATCATCGCGGTCTCGGCCGCCTCCAGGTCGGCGTGCGCCTCGCGCACCGCCGCGGGGGAGACCGACACCAGCAGCTCGTGGACGGTGGTCTCGTCGCGCACGTGTCCGACGAACTGCGGCATCACTCCCAGTTCGCCGTCCAGGGTGACCGCGCCGCCCTGGGAGCGCTGCTCGCCGCGCACGATCCGCAGCAGGGTGCTCTTGCCCGCGCCGTTGGCGCCCACCAGCGCCGCCTTGGACCCCTCGCCCACGCGGAAGGACACCGAGTCCAGCAGGACCCGGCCGTCGGGCAGCGTGTGGCCGACCTGGTTGACGTCGATGTAGCCCAAGACCGCTCTCCACGTGGGTTTCCGCCGGACGCGCCGACCCCCGTGCCGGCGCCCCGGAAGGCTTCCACGGCGCGGCGAGCAGCCGCAACCGGTTTTCCCGGGCGCGGACCCGGCCCATCTCCAGGAGCCCCGGGCAGCGCAGCGGTGCCCGCCCACGGTCCCTGCGGGCCGTGGCCTCCCCGGTCCCGGCGTAGGGGCCGAGGAACCGTGCGGCCGCGTCGCGGCCCGGCCTGTCCGGACCGCCCCGCGCGGTCCGGTCCGGCCACCCGCCGCAGCACTTCCGGAACAGCCCTCAGGAAGAGAACGCGGATTCCCGGACGGCCCTTTCCCCTTCCTCGCGTCCGGAAATAGGAAACGGAAAGCGTGCGACCCCACGGGGGAGGAGCACACCATGGGTGACAAGGAGCGGGCCGCGAGGGACACCGCCCGACCGGACGAGGAGCCGACCGCTGAGCTGACGGCCGAGGCCCGGGCCGGGGGGCGTGGACACGGCCGACCTCGAGAACGCCGCCGAGCTGACCCTGACGGCTTTCTGCTGGTGGCGCTCCGACATCCCGCAGGAGGTATGCGAAGCCTACTGGCGCGACGTGCACGGGATCATGTTCGCCCGGGTCCCGGGCCTGTGGCAGCGCCGGCGGCTGCGCCTGGCGGCCAACCGCCCCGACCTCTGGCCGGCGGTCCGGGGAACGGTTGTTTCGGGAGAATGCCCTGTGGTCGCTGACTTTCCATGGTAGTAATTGCACTCCTGCCCTTTTGTCGGCAATCCCCCATTCCTGTGGAGGCCTCGGTGACCAGCGGACCGAATACGCCCCATGGCCCGCCGGGCCCGCATGGCCACGGCCCCGTCCCCCCTTCCACGCACCCTCCGGCGCCTCCCGCGCGCGGAGCCGGATCCGCCCCGCTCCTGGTGTCCGTCGGCGTCGCGATCGGACTGGTGCTGGGAATCGGCGGAACCCTCACGGTGAGCAGCATCGACTTCTACGGAGCCAGAAGCCCTTTCGAGGGTGCTCTGGAGGCCTGCGACCTGACGGACCGTCCGACCGCCGTCCTCGGCGACGACGGCCGTTCCCTGGACCTCGACCACAGGGGCGAGGGCGACGCCGCCGGGCTCACCACCGACCAGCTGCACTGCGTCCTCGACGAACTGGAGGCGCCGGACAGGGTGATCTCCCGGATGCAGCGGACCCGCGCCCTGGACGGGCACCAGACGGACGAGTGGAGCGGCGTCGAGGCCTCCTGGATCTACCATCCGGACACCGGCCTGGACGTGCTGCTGACCCTGCTGTGAGACGGCGGGGGCGGGAGGACCCGTCCGTCCCCGCCCGTCCACCCGTCCCCGTGCCGCCCGCCCGGCGTGTACTGACGCGAGCAGGACGTCACACAGGGTAGTTGTAGGGGGGTCTGATGCGGGCGGCCGCGGCACGCGGAGCCCAGGGGAGCGGACCGAACCACCGGGCGGGGAAGCGGATGCAGATCGGGTACAAGCTGGCGACCGAGGCCTTCGGGCCCGAGGAGCTCATCCGGCAGGCGGTGCTGGCCGAGCGCGCCGGGTTCGACTTCGTGGAGATCAGCGACCACTTCCACCCCTGGCTGGACAACCAGGGCCACTCGCCCTTCACCTGGACCGTCCTCGGCGCCATCGCGGCCAGGACCGAGCGGATCGGGCTGGCGACCGGGGTGACCTGCCCGACCGTGCGCTACCACCCGGCGATCATCGCCCAGGCCGCCGCGACCCTGGCCCTGGTCTCCAAGGGGCGCTTCGTCCTCGGGGTCGGCTCGGGAGAGCGGCTCAACGAGCACGTCGTCGGCCAGGAGTTCCCCGACTCCGTCCACGTGCGCCACGACATGCTGCGCGAGGCCCTGGTGATCATCCGGCTGCTGTGGAGCGGCGGCTACCAGTCCTACGAGGGCGACCACCTGCGCCTGGAGGACGCCCGCGTGTTCGACCTGCCCGAGGAGGCGCCGCTGATCGCCGTCGCCGCCAGCGGCGGGGTCTCGGCCAGGATCGCCGCCGAACTCGGCGACGGCCTCTTCGCGACCGAGCCCAAGCCGCAGATCGTGAGCGACTACCGCGACGCCGGCGGCGACGGTCCGGGCTACGCCGAGGTCCCCATGGCCTGGGCGCCCGACGAGCACACCGCCGCACAGGCCGCCCTGGAGACCTCCCGGTGGGCCCTGACCGGGTGGAAGGTCATGAGCGAGCTGCCCAACCCGGTCAACTTCGCGGCCGCCACCGCCACGGTCCGCGAGGAGGACGTCCTGGGCCACTTCGCCTGCGGCCCGGACCCCGAGCGCTACGTCGAGGCCGCCCGGCCCTACGCCGACGCGGGCTTCGACCGCCTGGTCATGCAGAACGCCGGCCCGGACCCCGACGGGTTCATCGACTTCTACCAGCGGGAACTGGACGGACGCCTGCGCGCGCTGGCCTCCTGACCGGCCGGGGCGGACCCTGCGGAGACCTCCTCACAGCCGCGGCGGCTCCGGAACGTCGGTGCCGCCCATCCACCGGGCCAGCCCGTCCCGGTCCACCAGGACCATGTGCCCCTCGCCCTCGCGGGCCGCGGCCTCGGTGAACCCGTTGGAGGCCACGAACATCCCCTGGTAGTCCCGGTAGCTGGTGCTCAGGACACCGATGAGGGCGCGGACCTCGTTCGGCGGCACGGGGTGGTTCCACCGCTTGCACTGCACCGCCACCTTCCGCCCGTCCGGAGCCCGGCCCAGCACGTCCACCCCTCCGTCCTCGGCCCCGCCGACCACGGTCACCGCGGTGTAGCCGTGCACCCGCATCAGGCCGGCGACGTGCTCCTCGAACTCCGTTCCGGACATGCGGTCGACCTCGGACAGGTCGACCAGCGCGAGCGCCCGCGCCTCCCGGGCCAGGCGCATCCGCGCGCGGGCCCACCACACAAGGGCGGCCGCCACCAGCGCCGCCGCGACCCACAGCAGCGGCCGCGCCGCGCTCAGCGCCACCCACGTGCCGACCATCAGTGCCACGACCATGGCCAGGACCAGGGCGTACCGGTGGCGCCACACGAACCGCCACTCCCTGGGTCTGGCGTTCGTCCCGCTGCCGGAGGAGGTGTTCGTCATGAGTGGACACCTGCCCCGTACGCGCGGATCGTCACATGGATCCCGCTCCCGCCGCCCTGTGGGGATCGCCACCGCACCGCGCGGCCCCACGGGGAGCGGCGCCCCCGTCCGCCGAAGACGTCTACGGTGGAGCACCATGAACCCCCGTACGCACCCCGCCCGACCCCGAACGGGCACCTGATGCCCTCCGAAGCACACACGTGGTCCAGGAGGTGGGCCATGGTCCTCGTCGCGCTCGTCACCGCCCTCCTCCTGGTGTTCGCCCTGACCCGCTTCCTCCCCCTCGTCCCGGCGAACCGGATGTTCGTGTTCGACAACGGCGTCGCCGTCCAACTGCTCGGCATCCGCACGGAGAACGTGGGGGGAGAGGACCACGTCGCCTGGACGGTCAGCGTGATGAACCCGACGGGCACGGACCTCGCACTGGCCCCCTCCACCACCTGCCGCCACGTGCTTTTGCCACGCGACGCCGGAGTCCGGGGAGCCCCGGTCAGCCACGACGGGGCCCTCGAGGCGCCGGCTCCCGAATCCCTCTCCTGGTCGGAGGCGTGCCCCTCACCGGGCTCCGGGCAGTGGTGGCTCTACACGCTCTCGTTCGAGGACCGGACCGGCGGGTTCCGCTATCCGGCCCTCACCTTCGCCGGGAAGGCGCACTGAACCCCGCGCCGGGCCCCGGCCGACGGCCTCCGTGCACGGCGCGCCGCGGACCGCCTGTCCCGCTGACCGCCTGTCCCGCGGTGCCCCGGCTCGAAGGAGCGAGGCGCCCGAGGACTACCATGACCGCGCGGCGACCGACCCACGGCGGCGGCGACCGTCCGGGGGCCGGTGTCCCGCCGCCCCGGATCACACACGGGAAGCAGCAGCCATGACCCTCATCAGGAACATCGCCGACCTCGTCGGCAGATGGTTCGCCCTCCTGGTCCTCGCGGGAGGGGCCGCGGGCCTCCTCGCCCCCGAACAGGCCTCCCTCATCGCCCCGCACATCTCCCTGCTCCTGGGCGTCATCATGTTCGGCATGGGGCTGACGATGCGCCCGGTGGACTTCGCCGTCGTCGCCAGACACCCCAGGGCCGTCATCCTCGGAGTCCTGGCCCAGTACACGGTCATGCCGTTCCTGGGATGGGCGATCGCCCAGGTGCTCGGCCTGCCGCCGCTGCTGGTCGTGGGCATGGTCCTGGTGGGCGCCTCACCCGGCGGCACCGCCTCCAACGTCATCGTCTACCTCGCCCGCGGCGACGTGGCCCTGTCGGTGGCGATGACCTCGGTCTCCACCCTGCTCGCACCCCTGGCCACCCCGCTGCTGGTCCTGGGCCTGGCCGGCTCGACCCTGCCCGTCCCGGCCGGGGACCTGTTCGTCTCGATCCTCCAGGTCGTCCTGTTCCCCGTCGTCGCGGGCCTGCTGCTGCGCATGGCGGCCGACCGGTTCGTGGAGAGGGTCCTGCCGGCGATGCCGCTGGTGTCGGTCACCGGCATCGTCGTCGTGGTCGCCGGCGTGGTCGGAGCCAACGCCGACACCGTGCTCTCCACCGGCCTCCTGGTGGCCCTGGCCGTGGTGCTGCACAACTGCCTGGGCCTGGGGCTCGGCTACCTGGTCGGTATGGCCGTCAAGCTGCCCGAGGCCGCCCGGCGCGCGGCCAGCGTCGAGGTGGGCATGCAGAACTCCGGCCTCGCCGCCGCCCTGGCCACCGCCCACTTCGCGCCGCTCGCCGCCCTGCCCGGCGCCCTGTTCTCCGTCTGGCACAACATGTCCGGCGCGCTCATCGCCACCTACTGGGCCCGCCGCGCACCCGAGGGCACCCCCATCGAGACCGCCCCGGAGGACTCGCCCCGCTCCTGAGCCCGGCCCCGCCGCCCGGACCCGTCCGGGCGGCGGGGCCGCACGGGCCGAACCGGTTACCCGGGCGGAACCGGGTTCACACATCTCTCCCTGGCCTGAACCGGACATCCGTCTTCTCGTGATCAATTCACAACACACGGTGACGCATGCCAGGCTGTTGCCCATGCCAGAGCATCGCCGCCCGTTCTCTCGCCTCCGCTCCGGACTCCTCGCACTCACCCTCACCGTGGCCCTGGGCGACCCCCACGCCCTCCTCGTTCCGCGCACTCCCGTCCCGTACGCCGCGTCCGCCGCCTCGTCCGGGGAGAGGGAGGGCGCCCCGCGCCCGCGCGGGGGAGGCGACCGCCCCGGGAGCCGCTGCCCGCTTCCCCGTAAGGCCTGGCGGAGCATCATCCCCCACCCCCGCTGCCACTTCGACTGATACGCCCCGCCACGCCGTGAACCCGGTCGGCGCCGCCGACCGGATCAGGGCCGTCCCCGCTGACCGGGGCGTACGGGGCCGGGCGGAAGGACCACAGGAGTCCGCGCCCGGCCCGCACGGGTCAGCCGGCGTCGAGGAAGCGGTGCCCGAACTGCTCCAGGCGGCTTCGCGCCCTGCCCAGCTCCTCCTGGGTGAACAGCGGGGAGAACTCCGGACGCAGCACCAGTGCCTCCACCGTCAGGTCCAGCCGGCCCCGCTCCCCCAGGTTGGAGAACCCGTCCGAGATCGCCGGGGCGTTGAGGAGCCTGCGTGCGGTTCCCAGCGGACCCAGCTCTGAGAGCACCGTGTGGAAGGACGGGGCGGAGAACCCGGACTCCTGTCTGGCGCGTTCATGAGCCTTGGCCGGCGCCCGGCCGAAGTCCGCGCTCGCCGACTCCGGGGCGGGCACTGCGCCACACCCCCAGGAGTCCATTCAGGATCGAAGCGCTCGTGCAGGCGGCGCTGGCCTTGGTCATTGCCCAAGAGCGAATCCGTTGAGAGGACCTCGTCAGATCCAGCGGATGTGTTTCAGCGTCGGGACCACCCGGGTGACGGTGTACAGCGCGATGGGAGCCGCATGGCAGCTCGAATCGAACAGGGCTCGAAGTTCGTTCCTGGTGCGGTCGCCCTCCTTGGCGCCCAGGAGTTCTGCTTTACTTCCAAGGCCGGTAATCCCTTGCGCGAGCGCAGCCTGGACGAGCTCTTTCCCGCAGATCTCTTCGAGGCTCGCAAGCGATGGCGAAGTTGCCGAAGGCCAGTCGTTCTTCCCTGGCCGGACCGTTTTCACGGACATCCATTCCTGGTCTCGGACTCCTGGGACTTCGTGGATTCCAGCACGGCGTTTTCCATGCAGGAGTGCGAGAGGCATGGGCATGTCTGCGGGCATGGGGTCCGGCATGAGGGGACATAGGTCCCGCTCCCCGTTGTCCCAATGAGTGTCCCGGATGGTGATACTCATATGGCCTTCGATGCTGAGGGTCCAGTCGTGGACAGTGCCGGTCGCGGAAACCTTCCGGCAGGTTTGGCCACTTGCCTTAAGGGTGTGGCGCGGAGGGGTGAGAGCGAGGTGTTCGCCGATGGAAACAGGCATGAGAAAGTGACTCTTTCGGGGGGTGAAATGCGAGATAACCCTGATTTCTCGGGTGGCTCCAATTTAATATTAGCATGCCTTTGCGTCGACGCGGTTTCGCTTCGGGACCGATTCGCCAAGGTGCTGAGAAAAATCACCGGGGTGATTGGAAAAGGTTCTGGTGGAAGCGGCCGGGTACGCCCTGTCGGCGGACCCGGTCCTCACGTTCCCGGAAGGAGCCCGGGGCGGTGGTGGTCAAGCGCTGGCCTTCCCGCCCCGGGGCCGTGTCCCTAGCTGTCCGGGAACTCGTACCCGAACTGCTCCAGGCGCCCCCGCGCCCGTTCGCGCTCCTCGTCGGTGAACAGGGGGGAGAACTCAGGGCGCAGCACCAGCGCCTCCACCGTCAGGTCCAGGCGGCCCCGCTCCCACAGGTTGGAGAACCCGTCCGAGACCGCCGGGGCGTTGAGCAGTCTGCGTGCGGTTCCCAGCGGACCCAGCTCTGAGAGCATGCCCAGGAAGAACGAGGCGGTGTAGCCCGCCTCCGTCTTGGCCCGCTCGTACACCGACACCATCGCCTCGCCGAAGGCCGCTGCGTCGGGCCCGCCCTCCGCGAAGCCCTCCTCCGGGACATCCTCCGGCACCGGCTCGGCCACCGGGTGCTCGCCCGCGGAGTCCTGTCCCAGACGCCTGACGAACCCCGTCAGGGAGTCCACCGACGTGAACACCTCATAGCCCAGTTCCTGCAGGCGGGGCAGGTCGGCCCGCTCCGGGTCCAGTTCCAGGACGACCGGCCTGCCCACCCCGTGCTGGAGCCCGTCCGGCCAGAACGCCTCCGCCTCGGCGATCACTCCGCCCCGTTCGGGGTCGTTGATCGCCGTGTCCAGCTCCGGCTCCGCGTATCCGGCCTCACGCATCTCCCCGATCAGTGCCCGCACCTGGGCGCCGCGCGGGTCGGCCGTCTCCTCGGCCGTCACCGTGAGCGGACGCAGCTCCCTCTCCTCGGGCGCGGTTCCCCGACGCAGCCCCTCCAGGAAGGACTGCGCGGCCTCGGCCAGCAGCTCCCGTCGGGCGGCCAGGAAGTCGCGGTAGCGCTCCGGCCTCCACAGTGCGGAGTCGGTGGGGATCCACTGTGAGGCCAGCACACCGGGGTGCGCGGCCTCGGCCTCGGCCAGGTACTCGTGCGGTGCCAGCCGACCGACCTCCAGGTCGTTCCGCTCCGTGAGGAAGCAGAAGTTGGCGATCGCGTCGGCCTTCGCGTCGCGCCCACGCAGCAGCGGGGTCGGGAAGAGGGTGTGTCGCCGCAGCTGGCTGTGCGAGCCGAGCGCTTCGGCGGTCAGCTCCTGGCCTGTCGCCAGGTCGCGGGAGCCCCTGGCCCGCACCAGCAGGTACAGCAACGGGTAGAAACGCGATCCCTGCGTCCCCTCGAAATCGTGCGGGCGGACCCTGAGGGAACCGCTCCGGGAGCGCTCCAGCGCCTTGATCAGCCCGTCGACCCCGCTGCGCTCCGCGGTGTCGAAGTCCCGTTGCAGGGTGCTCTCGGTGGGACCGTTGTAGCGGCCCCACAGCGCCGAGTGCATGTACCAGTACAGAACCTTGTCGCGGTGCGCCCGGTCGTCGAACCCGCCACCGTTGAGCTCCAGCAGCCGCACCGCGACGATCAGCGAGGAGTGGCTCTTCAGAACCCGGTCGTGGTCCAGGCCCAGTCTCCCCGAGACCGCCTCCAGGAGCGTGTCGGTGTGGGCGACCGTCCGCTCCAGCGCGTCGCGGAAGTCCTCGGCCCTCACCTTGGACATCTGCTCGAACCGGGCCTTGCCCGTGGCCACCGCCATGGTGGTCCGCAGCAGCCAGTCCAGTGTGAACTTGTACCCGGTCCGCTGCCACCGGTCGATGGCCGCGCGCATCACCCTGCGCGCGTCGGGCCACTGCGCGCACACCTTGGCCAGCGCCAGATCACCCTTGGAGAGCTTGGTACCCCCGGAGTTGACCCGGTTGAAGATCCCGACGACCTCCTCGACGTCCTTGTCCGCGCCGGTGATCTCCTCCTGGTGGAACTCCCTCTCCGTCATCTGGCGCAGCTGGTTCAGCCGGTCCAGGAAGGTCTCGGCCTGTTCGGGGAAGGCGTCCGCGAGCGGGCGCATGTAGTGCATCGCCCCCTTCGTGAACAGCTCGGTCACGTTCACCCACCGCGCGTCCCCGGCCATCCGGTTGCGCGCGTAGAAGGCGAACTCCTCGCTCTCCACGTTGAAGTACAGGCCGGTGAACGCCTTGGCGTCGCCGTCGAAGAAACCGGGCGGACACCCCCTGACGACCCCGTACAGCGAGGTGATGCGCTGCTGGCCGTCCAGCAGCATCAGGTAGGTGCCGTTGCCGGTGGCGCCGCCCCGAGCGGAGACCCCGGTGTCGGAGGTCTCCCACAGCAGCAGGCTGCCGACCGGGTGGGACAGGTACATCGACCGCATCAGGCCGCGCACCTGGTCGCGGTTCCACACGTAGCCGCGCTGGAACTCGGGGAGCAGGATCGTGCCGGAGTCGATCTGGTCGAGGAGTTGGGACAGTTTCGCCATGGTGGGGGACTTCCTCCGTTCGGTGGGACTTCGTGCGCGGGTGCGCCGGGCCGATCAGGCCCGGTTCACCAGCGGTTCCAGGAACGGACTGGGCTCCTGGTGCCAGCTCACGCTCAGCTGCTCGCGTGCGCGTGTGCACGCCACGAACAGCAGGCTGCGTTCGCGCAGCAGGTCCCGGACGTGCGCACCGGGATCCTCCTCCTCGGGTGTGACGCTTCGCGGTGCGGGCAGTTGGCCGCTTCCGGCGCCGACCACGGCCAGGCAGCGAAACTCCAGCCCCTTCATGCGGTGCATCGTGCCGACCGCCACCCCGGCGCCGTCCCCCGACGGGTCCCGTGCCAGGGACACGGCCGGGACCCCGGCCTCCTCCAGGGCCAGCAGGGCCTGGTCCGCGGCCCGGTTGGAGCGGGCCGCCACCCCGATCTCGGCCGGCAGCACCCCGGCGTCGAGCCAGGCGCGGACCGTCTCCTTCAGGTGCGCCGACTCCGCCTCCCGGGTGGCGAACCCCTTCGCCACCGGGTTCTCGCCGCTCATCTCCGAGCGGCACCCGGCCAGTGACTCCGGTCCACCGTCCAGGTCGTCCACGGCCTGGCCGTGCATCAGCCCCAGGCTCCATCCGAGGATCTCGCCGGTGGTGCGGTAGTTGATCCGCAGCTTCGAGGCGCGGCCGCGCACGTCCACCCCGACCTCGCCCAGGGTGATCCTGGGCCCGTAGATGCGCTGGTGGGTGTCCCCGGCGATGAACATGTCGTCGGGGCCCTCCGGCGCGGCCGCCCGCAGCAGCCGCCACTGGTGGGCGCCCAGGTCCTGGGCCTCGTCCACCACCACGTGCCGGAAGGGCTTGTCGGTTTCGGGGCGCTCGGCCAGCAGCCGGGCCGCCTCCTCGCACACGGTCTCGTGCGTCCACAGCCCGTGTTCGGACAGTTCTCTCTGGAACTCCCACACCGCCTGCCACACCCGGGCCTTCTGCGTGGGGGCGAGCCCGCGCCCGCGCCCGGTGCGCTTGGCCCGCAAGTACTCGGGGGCCGACTCCACGCGTTGGGCCAGTACCACCTGGCGCCACTCCTCGGCCAGGAACGCGGGGGACAGGTCCACGCCCAACCTGTCGGTGATCCGCCGCCACAGCTCCCGCTCCCGGTCGGGGGTGAGCAGGTTCGGCCTGCCGTGCGCCTCCCGGAACACCCGGTGGGCCAGCCGGTCCACGTGTTCCACCCGCACCCGTTCGGCCGCCCCCGGGTCCCCGGTGGTCTCGGCGAGCAGGGCGAGGTTGCGCTCCAGCGCCTCGGCCAGGGTCGAGGTGAACGTGGTCAGCAGCACCGGCCCCAGGCCCCGCCTCGCCAGCTGGTGGGCGCGGTGCAGCGCCACCACGGTCTTGCCGGTCCCCGGGCCGCCGCTGACCCGGGCCGGGCCCCGGTAGGAGGCCTCCACCACCGCGCGCTGCACCGGGTGCAGGTAGATCCGCCACAGGTCGAAGGGGTGGGCCAGCGCCGTCATCAGCTCCTCGGGGCCCTCCACCAGCACCACCCGGTCGGAGCTGCGCCGCACGGCCGCGTCCAGGTCCTCGGGGTCGATCTGCTCGGCGCCGATCGCCGCGCCCATGTCGTCCCAGACCTCCTCGGGGCTCATCCCGGCGGCCAGCCCGCACAGCACGTCCCACTGCACCGGTGGCAGCAGCCCCTGGGCCGCCTCCAGCTGGAAGGCGTCGGTCAGGGTGCGCGCGAAGGCCCGGGTCTGCTCGTCCACCCCCAGCCGTGCCAGGTCGGCGTCCGCGACGTGTCCGAACAGCCGGGTCGGCGCCTTGCCGGCCATCTTCTCCAGGTAGGGGATGCTGGAGTCGATCGCCTCCACGTCGCGCAGTTCGATGCCGCCGGTCGCCATGTTGACCGACGCCCTGCGCGTCTTGGCCCACTCGTAGGCCTTGTCGTGCGGCAGCACCTTGAGCAGGGTGTAGGTGTCGCCCTTCGCCGGTGCCAGGACCACCCCGCGCCAGAACTGGTCGATGCGGATCGTGCGGAACCGGTCGTCGCGGGCGTGGGTGATCTTCTCCAGGTGCAGGCCCGCGTGGGTGGCCTCGTCGAACTTGGCGAAGACCTCGGTGACCCGGTCCTGCACGGGTTTTTCGAGCTTGGCGAACTCCGTGAGGAAGTCCTTGTGGATGGCGAGCTGGGCCACGGCTTACCTCGTGTGGTCGGTGAGGGGGAAGGGGCGCGGGGGAGGGGGTGGAACGGCGGTGGGGGGTCAGTCGGGAGAGGGAGCCTCCTTGAGCAGGTCGTCGACCTGGGCGACGGCCGGGTGGTCGGCGCCGTGCAGGCGCACCAGGTCCGCGCGCAGCTCGCGCAGGGTCCGGGCACCTTCGGCCAACCGTCCCAGGGTCAGTTCGAGCACCCCGATCTGGCGGCGCAGCTCCAGGGGCCGGTGGTCCTCGGGGCCGTAGGCGGCGATCTCGTCGTCGAGCAGGGAGGCCAGACCGTTCAGGGCGGGTTCCTCGTCCCCGCCCATGGCCAGGCAGGTGGCGTCCTGGAAACGGCACCGGAAGACCAGGCTCTGGTCCTCCTCCCCGGCGTCCCGGGCCAGGTCCCGGGCCAGTTCCGCGTACAGCGGCCCCGCCTGGCGGAAGTTGCCGCCCTCGAACAGGGCGTTGGCCTGCTCCAGCCGCAGCTCCACCACCTCGGAGTCGGTGGGCCCGAACACCGAGGAGGCCCGCTCGGCGGCCTCGCGCAGCGTGGCGGCGGCCTGCCGGTACCGGGCGGAACCCACCAGTTCGGCGGCCCTGGTGCGTGCCCTGCGCAGGTCCTCCCTCCGGGGCCCGGACCCCCCGTCCTCCGGGGACGCCCCGGTCGTCTCCGCTCCCCGGGACACCTCCCCGGGTGCGGGACGCCCGGCGGAATCCGCCGACCCGTCGGCCGGAACCGTGCCGCCGTCCCGAGCCGTTCCAGCCGCGGCGGAACCCCCGCCCGCCGGAGCGGCCCCCTCCGCCGGGGTCTGGCGGATGACCCGGGACAGCGCCCTGCCGTACATCAGGTGCGGGTTGGGCCGCGAGGGCGGGTGGAGCACCCCGGGGATCGACTCCGGCGCGTCCACGAAACCGATCAGCCTGCCGTACACCTCCACCGCGTCGGCGGGCCGGTCCTCGGGGTGCTTCTCCAACAGGGCGGTGACCACCTCCGCCAGCGCCCCGGGGACCTCCGGGCACAGGTCCCGCACATCGGCGGGACGCTCGGTGGTCTGCTTGGACGCCACGGCGAAGGGCGTGGAGGCGGTGAACAGCCGCTGCCCGGTGAGCATCTCGTGCAGGACGCAGCCCAGCGCGTACAGGTCGCTGCGCTGGTTGGCCCTGCCCGTCATCAGCTGCTCGGGCGCCATGTACTCGGGGGTGCCCGGGCTCTGGCCGGTCCGGGTGATCTGGGAGGCCTCACCGCGGTCCAGCATCACGGCCAGCCCGAAGTCCAGGACCTTCACCGTCCCGTCCGCCTCCAGCATCAGGTTGCCCGGCTTCAGGTCCCGGTGCACCAGTGAGGCCCGGTGCGCGGCGGCCAGTACCGAGCACACCTGGGCCGCGATCCCCGCCGCCCAGCCCACCGACAGGCGTTCCTGCTCGGCGACCAGGTCGGTGACGCTCACCCCGTGGACCCGCTGCATCACCAGGTAGGGGCGCTTGTCCTCGTCGGCGCCCGCGTCGAAGACCGCCGGGACGCCCGGGTGCTGGAGCCCCGCGGTGATCCGCGACTCGCGCACGAACCGCTGCACCATCTCGGCGCGCTCGTCGTCGCCGGCGTCGGCGGGGAAGCGGATGAACTTGACCGCCACCTCACGGAGCAGGCGGGTGTCGTTGCCCTCGTAGACCTCGCCCATGCCGCCGCGCCCGAGCGGCGTGGTGTTGAGCTCGTAGCGTCCTTCCAACAGGCGCTTTCCCGGCGCCGATCCGCTCATGTCCCTGACTCCCGCGGTCGCAACTCGCCTTCCCGAAGCCCCCGGCTCCCCAACTCTGCCAGCCGCCCTCCCAGCCCCGCGACCCGTTCCAGGAGTTCCCGGTTGTGCGCCAGACGCTCCCAGGCGCGCGCGTGGACGTGCTGCTCCTCCAGCGACAGATCCGGCAGGCGCAGCGAGCGCACGTCGGCCCGGCCGCTGGAGGTGCGGGAGGAGGAGACGGCCTCGGTCCCCACCGCACCGGCGAGGAAACCCGGGTCGGTGCGCCCCCACACCGGTCGCAGCGCCAGCAGGCGCGGCCCCAGCGCGGTACCGCCCTCCTCCACCACGCGCACGGGCGCGTCACGGACCGTCTCGGCCACCACCACGTCCCCGTACCGGAGCATCACCAGTCCGGGCACCCGGTCGCACCGGCCGCTCGGCCCGCCTCCGGAGCGCACGTCGCGCACGGTCAGCACCGGCACGTCACCGCTCTCGGTGCCCATCGCCATCGGCGCGCGGTGCAGCTCGACGGCGCCCGCGTCCACCAACGCGCCGACCGTGGTCATGGGGGTGTCCCCGGCCGACGCCAACTCCAGTGCGCGCGAGAGCGCGCGCACCTGGTCCAGGAGGTCGGCGAACTCGCCCAGCAGGGCCGGGTAGCGGACGGCGGCGCCGCTCCTGGACGCCTCGTCCAGGTGCCGTGAGGGCCGCAGGTCCACCTCCTCGTCCAGGAGCGGGCCGACCTCGGCCACCATCCGGTGCGGACCGGGGGGCACCGGCTTCCCGTCGGCGAAGTCCTCCCACACCCGAGCCGACTCGGCCTGGTCCGCCGAACCGACCAGCAGAACCCCGTCACCGGTGCCCCGCGCCTCCTCCGGGCGCACCAGCACCCACACGTGGCGTCCCGGCTCCGCGCCCGCGCCGCCGGGCACCTCCAGCACGGCGCGCAGCGCGCCCGCCCTCAGCAGGTTCGCGCGGATCCGCCGCCCGCCCGGCCGGTAGGCCACCGAGGCGGGCAGCAGGACCACCACCCGCCCGCCGGGCCGCACCCGCGACAGGCAGTGCTGCACCCACGCCAGTTCGCCCTCACCCCGGGGCGGCAGCCCGTACACCCACCGGGGGTCGTCGGCGAGCTCCTCGTAGCCCCACTCGCGGTCCCGGAAGGGCGGGTCGCACAGCACGGCGTCCACCCGGGAACGCGCGAACTCCGGGGAGCGCAGCGAGTCGCCCGCGGCCGTGGCGCTCACCCCGTGCGCGACGGTCAGCAGGGCGGTCGCGATGTGCAGCGCGTCGGGGTCGCTGTCCTGGCCGAGCAGGGTCGAGGCGCCGCGCCGCCGCGCGGCCGTCAGCAGCACACCCGTGCCGCACGCCGGATCGAGCACGCTGGCGCCCTCACCGATCCCGGCGAGCTCCGCCATCCACGCGGCCACCTCCGAGGGGGTCTCGGCCCGGCCCCGCTCCCGGACCAGGCGCGCGCACAGCTCCTTGAACACCGGCTCGGGTTCGTCTCCGGCCAGGACCTCCCCGGCCAGGTCCACCCACTCCTCGGGGATCCCCTCCGGCCTGGATCCCACGGGCAGCAGGTCGGTGAGCAGCCGCCCCGCGTAGGCCAGGAACTCCGTGAGCCGCACGTCCGGGACCTCGGTGCGCACCCGCTGCCACAGCAGATCGGTCCGGTCGGCCTCGAAGGCCTTGCCGTGCTCGCGGCACCACGCGCGTACCGCCTCCAGCGCGAACAGCGGGTTGGCGGAGGTGCCGTCCACCTGGCGGGGGAAGTCGTCGAAGCGCCGCCGCCAGTTGCTCACCGCGGGCCTGCGCACACCGGCCAGCCGCGCGATGTCGGCCGGACCCACCAGGGCCCGCGACGCGCGCTCGCCGCCGCCGCTCCCGGCGCCCATCACGCACCCCCCACGCGCACCGGCGCGAGCACGCCCCGCGCCTGGAGTTCGGCGACGTGCTCGGCCACCCGGCGCGGCGTGGCCCCGCCCCTGACCAGCAGCCCCGCCTCCATGTTGGTCGCCACCCCCGACTGGGTGAGGTTGGCGCTGGAGACCAGCAGCACCCGGCGGTCGGCCACGGCGAGCTTGCCGTGCATCTTGGCGCCCCGGGCCCCGCGCCGCCCGGTCGGCCAGTGCCACAGCCGCACACCCTCGATCCCGGTGAAGGCCTGCCCGGGCTCCTCACCGCTCATCGCGCCACCGGCGCCGGCCAGGGTCTCCACCACCGCCGACACCGACACCCCCCGTTCCACGGCCCGGGCCAGCGCCTCGCGGATGTCCTCACGCCGCCGCGCGGAGTAGGTCATCAGCACCAGTTCCTCACGGGCCTCGTCCACCACCTCCAGCAGCGCCTGGGCGGTGGAGCGCACCGGAACCGAGTGGCTGGAGGGCCCGGTCCACACCGTCTCCACCGACACCGCGCCCGACGCGGCGGCGTGCCCGGAGGCCAGCCCGCGCAGGAACGCGGCGGCCTCGGCGGCGGGCACGCCCTCCCGGGCGCGGGAGGACAGCAGCGGCGCCACCGCCTCCCGGTCGCGCACCGATCCCAGGACGGCCTGGTCGGGCCAGCCGTCGGCCAGCAGCGAGGCCGCCTCGCGCAGGGCGGCCGGGCCCAGGGCGGAGGAGGCCGCCGCGGCGGCCTCCTCGAAGGACATGTGTTCCAAGGGATGTGTCACGGAAGCTCAGGGTAGAGGGCCAGGTCCGGATCGCCCACCGGGACCACGAACCTGCGGTCCAGGAACCGGTTGCCGCGCTCACAGGTGGTCTCGGACACGAACAGGCACACGTGGCAGGCCGCCCCGTGCAGGAAGTCCGCGTTCGCCTGCGGCAGCCGCTCGGCGCACAGGGGGTCGGAGGAGCACCGCATGGCCCCGCGCAGCGCCTTGCGCACCAGGTACACCAGCCGGTCCGGTTCGGCCTGCGACACCAGCCCGCCCAGGGTCCCCTCGGCGTCGGGCACCGCCGTGTAGATGAGGATGCCCCCGCGCGGGTCGTCCTCGGTCCCGGCGTAGACCCGCTCGGACAGGCTCGCCGCGTTGTACCCGCAGTCCAGGGCGATGGTGCGGATCAGCAGGTGCGACAGGGTGTGCAGGGCGACGTAGCGCGCGCCCGGCCAGTGCCGCATCCGCTCGAAGCCCGACCCCACCCGGTCGGAGTAGCGCTTCTCCCGGAAGGTGCCGTAGGCCTCCCGGTGCAGTTCCAGGGCGTGGCTCTCGGCCACCCGCTTCTCCCAGGCCGAGAGCAGGTCCTCGCCCACCCGCAGGAAGACGCCCTCCCCGCGCACCTCGCTGGCCGGAAGCCACGTGGGCGCCTCGCGCGACAGGCGCACCGTCTGCACCATCATCGGGTCGTCCAGGTCGGGGGAGTCCAGGCGGGTGAACCCGGTCAGCACCCGCACCTCGCGCAGCCGCTCGGCCTGCACCACGTCGGCGAACACGCCCCGTAGCTCCTCGGGCACGCCGCCGTCCGGGCGGCGCAGCGTGAAGTCGGGGTGGGGCTCGTGGGTGTCGGCGGCCGACAGGGCCCTCCACTCGGCGGTGCGCAGGGCCTGGTGGCCCGAGGGCGCGTCGTCCTCATCGCCCCCGGCCTGCCCGGACAGGACCGCGCGGCGCCGCTCCACCGCCTCGTGCACGGTGTCGTCGTCCCACTTGCCGAAGTGGTCGCGCATGGGCGGGGCGAACTGGCGCAGCACCTTGTACTGGTCCTTGGGGCTCTCCTCCAGCATGTCCCAGAACTTCTCCACCAGGGAGTCCAGCTCGCCGGTGCCCTGCTCGGAGGGGACCGCCAGCGTCGACAGAAGCTCCGAGAACCACTGGTTGGAGGCGCCCAGCACCAGGGTCTTGGGACTCTTGCCGCACCCGTCGGGGTCGAAGGTGCCCAGGTGGGGGTGGCGTCCCCGGCACAGCGGCAGGTTCTCCTTGCCCCGCTCGCCGCCCGCGTCGCGCATGTTGCGGTGCTCATCGCAGTTGACGCAGGTCAGCTCCACGTTCGCGCCGACGTTGCCGCCCCGGTCCTCCATCCTCAGCAACGGCTTCTCGGCCTTGGCGCAGTCCTGGCCGCGGTGCACGAAGTGCACGTAGGGGAACTCGTCCAGGTGGCCGTCGGTGCACGCCAGCACGAAGCGGGCCGGGACCGCCAGCGGCTTGGCCCTCTTGTGCTTGCCGACGTTGTGGACGAACCGGGCTTCATGCGGCCTGCGCGGGTTGGTGTTCTCGAAGGAGAGCATCCCCGAGTCCAGGTTGACCAGCTCGTCGCAGGCGGTGCAGCGGAACCACGACGGGAACGGGGTGGTGGGCACCCCCACCCGGGCGGCGGGACCGCCGGGATCGCGCTCCAGCCCCTCGGTCCACGGGGCCGGACGCAGCTCCTTCACGTTGTGGTTGCCGGGCTGTTCCTGGATCACCCGGAGCAGGCGCGGCTCGACGATGGGCTCCCAGCCGTAGGCGTGGGTGTGGTTCCAGTCGTCCAGCCCGCGCACCAGCACCGCGAAGTTGGGCAGGTCCACCAGCGATCCCACGCCGCTGGTGAACATCAGGTGGCTGGGCCGGACCGAACCGACCCTGCGCCGGTGCGTCTCGCTGTGCATCAGCCCTGCTCCTTCCCCTGCCCGGCCGGGGCCGGGGTCTGGTCGTCCTCGGTGTCGTCGTCGCGCGCGCTCGTCGGCGCGAACGACCACGGCGGCTCGTTGAGCACCGGCCGGAAGAAGTCGCCGCCGCCGGACACCAGCAGGTTGATCTCGTTCTCGGTCTCGCGCATGGACATGCCCACGGTGGTCTCGCCCCAGGAGCCCTCGCCGGGCTTGGTCAGCAGCCCGCGCAGCTGCTGGCGCTCCCTGGTCGAGCGCTCGTACCCCAGCCGGGTCGAACCCGTGCGGGCCCGCTTCCAGTGGTCGCGCAGGCTGTTGATCCGCTCGGCCAGGTAGTCGCGGCCCCGCTCGCCCGCCACGAACTCGGCGCGGGCCAGCATCCGGGCGGCGACCTCCTCCACCGCGTCCCCGTCCAGGTCGACGTCGTGCGCGTCGCCGTTGCGGGAGAACTCCTCGACCGCGTTGCGCACCGCCGCCACGAACGTCGCCGCGGTGCCCCGGTCCAGGGCCCGCCGGGTGAACGGGGTGACGCTGAGCGCCTCCACCTGCCGGTAGAAGGTCGCGTGGTAGTACCCGAAGTCCTCGAAGTGGCCCAGGTCGCGCGGGCGCGTCCAGTTGTACAGGGTCACCACCAGGCCCGGCCGGGCGGCGTCACGTCCCACCCGGGAGGAGGCCTGGATGTACTCGGCGGTGTTCTTGGGCTGGCCGGTCACCACCATCAGCCCGAACCGGGACACGTCCACGCCCACCTGGAGCATGGAGGTGGCCAGCACCGAGTCCACCGGGTCGCGGCCCTCCCGGTGGCGCTCCTGCTCGCGCCGCACCATCGGGTGCGGCTCCACCTGCCGGGAGGCCGAGGAGCGCGACTCCCACGCCCGCCGCGCCTCCCGCCACGCGGCGGCCAGCGCCCGCCTGCGCTCGCTGGTGTCCAGTTCGGGGTCGAACCCGGTCTCCAGGCGTTTGAGCACGTCGCTGATGTCGGCCGAGGAGATGCGCGAGGTCAGTTCCTGGACGTGGAACATCGACGTGCGGCCGCTCCGGCTCAGCCGGTTGCGCATGCCCCGCTCGGTCCCGTGCCTGCGGGCGCGCACCGTCACGTCGTCGTCCATGTGCCGCCGCATGCCCGCCAGCTCGCGGGTGGCGTTGAAGTAGCCGACCGTGGTCATGTACGGGTCGGCCGGGGCGCCGTAGGTGTCGAACAGGTGCTGCCCGGCCAGCGCGAGGATCTCCGCCAGGCGGATCTCGGCGGCCTTCAGCCGCACCCCGTGCGCGCACACGCCCAGGTAGCGCCGCCCCGGGTTGGCGGGGGTGACCTCGACCTGGGTGGAGAAGAAGGTGTCGGTCACCTCCGTCACCTGCGGCGGGAACACCTCCAGGCCCCGACCGAACACCCCGCGCACCTGCTCGCGGGCGCGCTTGGTGGTGGCGGTGGAGGCCACGATCTTGGGCGAGGTCCGCCTGCCCGATGGGGTGGTCCACGAGGTCAGCTCGTCCACCGCCGCCTCGAACAGGCCCACGGTGGTGCCCAGCGCCCCCGCGATCAGGTGCAGCTCGTCCTGGATGATCAGGTCCGGCGGGCGCAGCCGCCGCACCGGGACGCTCTCGGCCTTGGGCAGGCCGCCCTTGGCGTTGTGGCGGCCCCGGCACCCGGTCTTCTCGTCCAGGTCGGGGTGGCGGTACCCGTGCCGGGGGCAGTACTGGCCCACCCGCCCGAACAGCATCCCGGCGAACCCCCGCCAGGGCAGCTGCGCGAGCTTGTCCACGGTGGCGATGAGCAGGCTCGGCGCGAGCCGGTAGATCTCCTCGTCCACGGTGAGGATGGGCAGACCCTCCGCCGAGCGGCGCTCGGAGAACGGGCAGGCGTCCGCCCCCTCGCCGTTGGCGCAGAACAGAAGTACCCGCCGGGTGTCCTCGCGCGGGTCCAGGTCCCGGTGGGCCTGGAGCTTGGTGCCGCACCACGGGCACGACAGGGTCTGGAGCACGTTGGCGCGCTCGCCCCGGCCCCGCTCGCGGGCCTCGGCGATCTGCTTCTCGGCCTCGCCGAACCAGTTGGGCGAGACGCCGCCGCCCACCCACAGGCCGATCCGGAAGGGGCGCTCGCCCCACGTGGCGGGGTCCTCGGCGCGCTGCACCTCGGCCGCGCACACCAGGGCCGCGGCCCGCTGGAACTGCTGGGCGGTGAGCAGGCGCAGGGTGTAGCGCATGAGCACCGCCACCCCGTCGCCGCCGTCGCGGGCGTCCACGCCCGTGCCCACCACGCCCTGGAGGCGCCGGATGGCGAAGGTGAAGGCGGTCAGACCCAGGTAGGCCTCGGTCTTGCCACCACCGGTGGGGAAGAACAGAAGGTCCACGGTCGCCTCGGGGGAGGCGGCCCGCTCGTCGTGGTCGGGGTCGGTGATGGCCGGAAGGTTGAGCAGCACGAACGCCAGCTGGAAGGGGCGCCAGGACGCGGCGGACGCGCCCCGCCCGCGCACGGCCCTCTCCGCCTGGGCGTAGGAGACCTCGGGGTCCTCGCGCAGCCGGGAGATCTCGCTGTGGCGGCGCTGGTCGGCCATGGCCCGGTTGGCGAACCGGAACGCCTTCAACGCCTCTCCGTGCCGGGGATGGGCGGGGTCGGTGAGCAGGTCGACACCTGCGCGGATGCGCTCGGCGGCACGCCGGGCCTTGAACACGGCCGTCTCGGCGGTCGGGCGCAGCGCCTCGGGCAGGTCGGCGGAGGCCGCCTCGCGCCCGTCCAGCCAGGCGGAGTAGCCCTCGGCGAGCGGCAGCAGACCCGCGCGCAGCGCGTCGGTGCCGGTCTCGGGCGAGGCCAGCACGTCCATGGACAGCTGGGCCGAGGCCAGCGCCGAACCCGCGCCCACGGCAGCCGTGGTGGCGGGAACGTCGTGGTACGGCAGCCAGGTGGTGGTCAGCCGGTGCGCGCGGCGCGCGCCCTCGGCCACCTCGGCGTCCACGGCGACGTTGCGCCCGTCGGCGTACTTGAGTAGGTCCCGGTAGAGCAGCCGCAGGTGCAGCTCCTCGGGGTCCTCGGAGGCGGGGGAGGTGTCGGTGAGGGGGTCGTCCACGGGCAGGAAGACGGGGGAGGCGCCGTCCAGGGCGGTGACCGACATCCGGGCCTGGAACAGCCACATGGTGTCCCCGTTGGGGTGGACGGGGATGCGGTTGTTGACCAGGTTGAGTTCGACCGTGCGGCGGGGGAGGCCGTCGCGGTCCTCGCGCACGGCCACGGCCAGGTAGACGCAGGGGGAGTCGGGGTCGGGGTCGGTCAGCCCGTGCTTGAAGTCGGGGCCGCGGGTGAGGTCGACATCGACCTCGTACTCCTTGGGCTCGCGCGTCCAGGCGCTGCGCTTCTTGCCCTCTTCGGTCTCCACGGTCTTGCGGGCGTACTGGCCCCAGGCGGCGCGCACGTGCACGGAGGTGGTGTCGGCGGGCACGGAGAAGGACAGGCCCATGGTGGAGGCCCACATGTGGCCCAGGTTCTGGGGGCTGGTCTTCTCGGGCAGCTCACCGGCCTCCTCGCCGGAGGCGTTGCCGTCGGCCTCGGCGTCGGAGTCCATGAGCTGGTCGGCGGCGTCCCGGGAGGAGACGGGCGTCTGGTGGCGGGGGCCGAGCATGCCGACGAGGTAGCGCTCGCGCGGGCCGGAGTAGCGCCGGGGGATCTCCTCGGTGGGGCCGTCCCAGGGACCGAGGAGGTCGCGCTCCAGGAAGTGCTGGAGTTCGCCGCGCACCTGGAAGGAGGTGGCCTCGGGGAACTCCTGCGGCTGGTCGAGCGTGGCAGCGAGTTCGGCGTCACGGGTGGCGTTCTGAGCGGCGCGGAGTTCGGCCTTGGTGGGCTTCTTCGCGGTGGGGGAGTCGGTGTCCTTGGCCGTGGTGGTGGAGGTGTCGAGCGCGGTCTGCTCGCCGTTGGGGTTGGGGAAGAGTGCGTCGTTGGACTCAGACATCGAACAGCGTCCCTTCCTGGGCGGCGGACTTGCGCTTGCCCTTCTTGTCGTGCAGGCCCTGCTTGACCTCTTCGGCGTAGCGCTCGTGGTTCAGTTCGAGGAGGCTGTCGAGAACCTCGCGCTGCGCGGCCGGACCGATGGTGTAGCGGGTCTCGCGGCCGACCTTGTGGAACCCGTGGTCGAGTCCGCCGACCTCCTCGATGCGGTCCTCCCAGCCGTAGGCGCGGATGGTGGCCTCGTCGATCGCGCGGTGGATGGCGCGGAGTTCGACGATGTCGGAGTCGTTGCAGGTGGGGTCGAAGACCAGGTTGTAGGTCTTCGTCAGGCCGCTGTTGCGGGAGAGCATCACGTCGCGGCGGTAGGTGTCGAGACGGTCACCGAGGTCCCGGAGTTCCTGAGTGAGTTCCGGCATCGCGAAAGTCTCGAACACGTCCGAGGGGGTGTAGCGGAGGTCGGTCTTCATGGAGGAGCCCCGTGACTTGGCCCACCAGTAGTGCGGAGAACTTGACAAGAGAGCCAACATGGCTGTGTCGTCACTCGCAAATACCACGGTAGCGTCACTGAATACCTGACCTGTAGGTACCAGTGCGGGCATGGCTGTTTTGGTGTGGCGAGTAATAATTATAATTCGACCAAGGCTGGAAGTGGCCTTCGTCATTGCCGGGCGCTTTTCTCCATATTGCCAGTACTTCTGAGGAAGTGGGTTCCTTAGCTTGAAGCTTCCATTGGGCTTCTTTCTCTGTCGCTCCGGTTTGACTAGTTTTTCGATTATGGAGAATGGTTTGGCGTAGCTTCGTGCCTTTTCTTCTGGCCAGTCGTGAAAGTTTATTACCCAGCGGCTTGCTGTGAATTCTGGTTCTGTGTTGAGGTCTTGTCCGTTGAGGTAGGGGAAGAGGACTTCTGAGTTCCTCTGATCGTCTTCTATCATTCCTTGGGCGTCTTCTGTCTCTACTGTGAAGCCCAGGCCGAGGACGATGGTTCCTTGGAATGAAATCCCTTTATTTCTCTTTAGATTTTTCGGGTTTCCCTGAGTACGAGATGCTGCTTCCAGGGAGGGGCTAATTTCCGGTACCAAGACTCCGTTGGCGATGCGAGGGATTTGTGGAGGTACTTTGGCTCGACTGGTCCAAGTGGCGCAGTACTCTAGAGCTGCGCTCTTTGATGGCCAAGGTTTGCTCTTGATTGCTTTTCGAATGGTTACCTTATTGGTAATGAGTTGGTCTAGGCCGATTTCTCTTGTATCGCCCTGCGCGAGTGTGTTGGTGGCGATAAGGCCAGATTGCCCATCCTCATTGATGACTCGGTGGGCCATCAGTAGGAAGTATGCTACAAGGTCGGCGCTGCCTCGGGTGTCCATTCCGATGTTATGTACCAGGTGCTCGCGGTAAACAGTCCCTAGGCTCCCTGTGAGCTTCTGTCCGCCTAGGAACGGGGGATTCCCAATTACTGCGTCAAAACCGCCGTTCTCAAATACCTCAGGGAAGACCAAAGGCCAGTGCAGTGGCTTGCGCTCGAAAGCTTCCTCTGGACGGTCAGTGTCCAGCCATTCCTTGGCCTTGATGCGTGCATCGGCTTCGGCGGTGTCCAGGCGGCTGGCCAACTCGGCAGCCTCCAGAAAACCCTGGTTCATGCCGCGCTCGCCCCGTCCAGCGTTCGCCAGTGCCGCACCCACCACCAAGTCAGCGAGAAGACGGGCACGCCCGGTTTCCAATTCGGCTTCACCCAGCGCAGAGCGCTTGCGGCTCAAGCCTTCCAGGGTGGTGCCGTCGATGTCCGACAGCTTCCGGCGGGATTCGGCAACTCGTCCGACAAGCTCGCGCACTCCCGCCGTGAAGTCGATCGCGGCGTCCTCATGCAGCTTCCGACCCTGCTTCGGGTCCATGTGCATGTACTCAAGCTGCTCAAGCGATGTAATGCCCAGCAGCGAATCCCCGGCCGCCAAACGGTCGTCCAGGAAGGTGAACGGCCTCTGCGGGTCCATCGACACCAGCCACAGCGACAGCTTCGCCATCTCCACGGCCATCGGGTTGACGTCCACTCCGTACAGGCAGTGCTCGATCACCTGCCGCCGGGCCTCGATGACGACTGCGTCGTCATCGGTCCGAAGATCGCCCTCCTTCGGCGTGTAGCCCTCGACGCGCGGGTCCCCTTCCTTCACCCACGCCTCGATGAGCCGGTCACCCAGATAACGCGCCGCAGCCACCAGGAACGCTGCCGAGCCCATCGCGATGTCGGCGACCTTCAGCGCGAGGATCTCCCCGCTGCTCTTGAGCTTCCACTCCTTCGTGTCCGCCGTCTGGAGTGGCCCCGGCTCGTACACCAGCGGCTCCAGGGCACCCTCCACGACCTCCTCGGCCAGGAACCTGGGCGTGTAGTGCGTCCCCGTGTTCTTCCGCAGCGCCGACTCGGTGACGTACAGCTCCCCACCGCGCACCACCATCGGCAGCCCGCGCAGGTCGTTGCGCAGGATCCGGTAGAACGGCAGCAGCCGCTCCACCAACGCGTCATCCCTGCCCACCGCGCCGCGCAGCTGCTTGTCGGCCTCGGTCCGCTCCTCCTTGGACAGCGGTGCCAACGCCTTGGCCAGCTTCTTCTTCGTGCCGATCCCGGAGTCCTTGTACGCGGTGGCCAGCTCCTCCGCCAGCGCCTCCACGTCCGTGTGCCGAGCGGCCATCGCCTCCAGGTCCCGGAGCTGAACCTCCGCCTCCAGGCCCTCCTTGCCGACCAGCCCCACCACGATGTCCTCGGCCCGGAACCCGTCGAAGGCCAGCAGACCCTCGTACACGTAACCGATCTGCTCCACGTCCAGGGCGCGGAAGGAGAGCTTGCGCAGCTCCGCCGCCTTCCCTCGCCCGACCTTGACGTACTGCACCGCCTTGAGCATGTGCAGCACCGTCCGGTCGTCGATGTCCAGCGGCATCCACGGGAACGTCTCGGGGTTGAAGAGCGATCCGTCCAGCGGGTGCATCTTCAACCGGGGATGGTCCACGCCCTCGTACACCGCGCGGAACAGCGCCAGCAGCCGGTGCCAGGCCGCGGTGGTCTCCTCCAGGTCGTTCTCGGTGCCCTCCCGGGCCAGCGCGTCCAGCTCCTCGTACAGCCCGCCGGCCGAATACGAACCCGCGTACAGGTCGTTGTCACTGGGCAACAGACCCCGCTCCTCGGCGAAGAGCAGGAACACCACCCGCATCATCACCGACACCGCGCCCCGATACACGTCGTGCGCGGGCACACCGCTCAGGTCCCGATCGCCGCGCTCGCGCGCACGGGTGTCGGCCCGGCCGATCGCCGCGACCAGCAGTTCCACCGCCTGGCGCACCTGCACGCCCAGCGCCTCGGTGACCTCCTCCTGGGAGTCCAGGCTCCTGTGCAGCAGCTGGACCAGCTGCTTGTCGTCGGCCACGGTGAAGAACCGACGCCGGTTGAGCAGCGAGTAGAACGCGTGCAGCACGTCACGCTCGGCGGCGTCCGTCCACAGCGAGGCGTCGAACAGCGCGGTGGTGGTGACCCCGCCGCGCGGCGCCCACACCAGCACCCACCAGCGCCCGTCGGTGGCCAGGCCCAGCTCCACCCCGTGGTGGCGGCACAGCTGCGCCAGTCGGTCGGCGGGGGGGGCCGACCAGGACTCGCCCTTGACCCGCTGCACCGGGGACTGTCCCACCGGCAGGGTCAGCCCCAGCAGCCGGACGCTGTCGGCCTTGACCTCACCCTCCGGTTCGGCGTCGGGCTCGGTGAGCACGAACGACGGCGTCACGGCGGTGTCGTGCTCGGCCACCTCCATGGCCAGCGGCTCCAGGCCGTCGGTGCGCAGGGTCTCGCGCCAGTCCAGCAGGTCCCTGAGCACGTACTCCACCCAGGCGTCCCGCCCGGCCTCGCGGTGCTTGCCGGTCGGAGCGGTCGCGTCGCGCCAGAGCGTGGCGGCCCGGCGCAGCTCCCTCCTCTGCTCCGGCTCCAGAGGGTCGAGCTTGACGGGCCAGACCTCGCGCAGCACCGGCAGGGTCAGGAAGGGGCCGCTGACCTCCACCAGCCCCAGCCAGTTCAGGTGCTGCTGGCGGGAGTCGTCAGCCGCGGAACGCTTGCCGCGGGATCGGGGGTTGCTCATCGGACGGCCTCCTTGCGGGGAACGACGAAGACGACGGCGACGGGGAAGGTGTGCGGGTCCTGCTTCGCGTAGCGCTCGGCGATGGCCGCCAGCTCGCGCTCGCGCTCACCGTCCAGGGCGGCGAGCCGCTCCTGCCACTTCATCCTGTCCTTCCGGTACTGCTCACGTTCTTCCTTGGTCTGGGTCTGGGACCGCCCGAACAGCGCGTCCTCGTCGTCATCGGAGGCCAGCGCCTCACGCAGCGACGCGGCGAACTGGTCCAGCACGCCCGTGACCCGGGCGCGCTCGTTCTCCTCGCGCTCCTTGAGCACGCGCCTGAGCGACTCCAGGCGGGTGTCGGCACGCCAGTCGATGGCCCGTTCCAGACCCGCGCGTCCGCCCGCGCGCTCCCAGCGGTCCCGTATGCGGTTCCACACCGCGTCCGACAGCGGGCGACCGTCGTCCAAGGCCCGGTTGAGGATGCCGCCCAGGGTGCCCAGGTTCTCCAGGCGCCGGAACCGGCCCGCCTCGGGCAGCCACCCGCCCGAGTGCAGCACCTCCTCGTGCAGGCGCAGCCCGTCCGCGCCCACGAGCACGAACCGGGAGTAGGCGCCCACCAACACGTCCTCCAGCTCCGGGTCGTCGCTGACCACGGCCGTCACCCGGTTCAGGCCCACCCGGTCGTTGGACACCGCCGTGCGCAGCAGCCCGATCGACCGCGCCACCAGCGGGTGGTTGAGGTGGGCGAGCACCACGTCGTCGCGGCCCTTGGCGGTCTGGGCGTCGAAGGTCACCGGCAGTTGGCGCGGCTCGGCGCCCTGCGGGGTTCCCTGGGAGGCCTTCTCCGTCAGCCCCTCGGCCGCCCTGACCCACGAGCCGGTGAACGCCGGGATCTCGTACAGGTCCTGGGCGGCGTGCTCCTCGTCCTCGTCGATGTGCGGGCGCAGGCCCGGCTGCCGGGCCAGGTCCAGGGCGGTGTCCACCACCCGCTTGACCCGGTCGGGGGTCAGCGCGAGCGACTCCACGGTCTCGTCCAGGTTGCGGCGCAGGCGCTGCACCCGTTCGCGGATGTTGGAGTCCGAGGGCACCCGGCCCTTTCCGCCGGCCTTGGCGGTCTCGGCGTCCAGGTCGGCGCTCTGGCCCAGCATGCGCCGCTGCACGGCGTCGGAGATCACCGCGTTGACCGAGCCCAGGTCCTCCTCCATGCGGGCGACCTTGGTGGCCACCCGGGACAGGAACTCCAGGTCGGCCTCGAAGGAGTCGGTGGCCTTCTCCCAGCCGGTGCCCACGAAGTGGAAGACCTCCGGGGGCTTGGTCTGCCCGTACCGGTCGATGCGGCCGATGCGTTGTTCCAGCTTGTTGGGGTTGAAGGGGATGTCGTAGTTGACCAGGCGGTGGCAGTGCCGCTGGAGGTCGATGCCCTCGCTGGCGGCGTCGGTGGCGAGGAGGATGCGCAGCGGGTGCTCGCTCGGGTCCTTCTGGAAGGCCACCCGCAGCGCCTCGCGCTCCTCGGTGCCCATCCCGCCGTGCAGTTCCTTGACCGGCTCGCCGTCCAGCCCGGCCTGGGCCAGCAGCGAGCGCAGCCAAGCCTGGGTGTCGCGGTACTCGGTGAAGACCACCACGCGCTCGTTGGTCCAGTGCTGGTCGGGCTTGCAGATGGCCTTGAGGTGGTCGATGAGTTTGCGGGCCTTGGCGTCGGGCTGGGCCTCGTGCGTGGCGGCCCAGGCGCGCATCCGCTCCAGCAGCGACTCCTCGGTCTCGTCGGCGTCGGGCTGGAGGGGACGGGCGCGGTCCAGGGCGTCGTCCTCGGCCTCGGCGAGCTCCTCGTCGTCGTAGGTGGCGGTCTCGTCCCACCAGTCATCCATCCACTCCGGGACCTCGTCCGCCTCGGCGGCGGCCGACAGGGAACCGCCGGTGCGCGAGCGCAGCGTCTCGCGGTAGACGTCGACGGTGTGCCGGAAGGCGGCCGGGCTGGAGAAGAGGCGCTTCTTGAGCAGCAGGGTGACCAGGTCGGTGGCGCGCCTGCCCTTCTTCGTGGTGAGTTTGGCGCGGCGCAGCTCGGCGAAGCGGGTGAGCAGGGCGTGGATCTCGCGCTCGCTGTCGGGGTAGGTGACGGCGAGTTCCTTGGTGACGCGCTCCAGGAAGCGCGGGCTGCCGTCGGCGTTCTCCACCTCGCGCTTGAGACGGCGCACGACGGTGTCGCCGACCGCCGTCCGGTCGGGTTCCACGCCCCGGGCGAAGCGCTGGTCGTCCAGGATCTCCAGCAGCGCGGTGAAGGACTGCTGGTAGCCGTTGTGCGGGGTCGCGGACAGGAACAGCCGGTGGGTGAAGTGCGGGGCCAGCTTGCGCATGAGCTTGGTCTGCTGGGAGTCGACCGCGTACACCTGCTTGGGGGCGGCCGGGGCCACGTGGTGGGCCTCGTCCAGGATGAGCAGGTCGAAGGTGCGCGGGTAGCTGGGGCCTTCGGCCGGGAGGACCTCGTCCAGGAGGCGTTGGGCCTTGGCGCCGCGCAGCCAGGGCAGGCTGACGATGGTGAGCCGGTGGACGTTGAAGGGGTTGGCGGCGCTGCCCTTCTCGCGGCGCACGGCCGCGGCCCGCTCGGAGTCGACGATGGTGAAGTCCAGGCCGAACTTCTCCTGCATCTCCTCCTTCCACTTCAGCGTCAGGCCGGCCGGGCACACGATCATGATCCGCTGGGTGCGGTTGCGTAGGAGGAGTTCTTGGGCGACCAGTCCGGCCTCGATGGTCTTGCCCAGGCCGACGTCGTCGGCGAGCAGCAGGTTGACGCGGGGGGCACCGAGGGCGCGGGAGACGGGCTCCAACTGGTAGTCCTCGATCGCCACGCCGGAGCGGAAGGGCGCCTGGAGGCTGCGCACGTCGGCGGAGGTCACCGCCGACCAGCGCACGGCGTCCAGGAATGCGGCGAGCTGCTCGGGGCGGTCCGGGCTGAGGTCCGCGATGTCGGGGAGGGAGCCGCTGGGCAGGAGTCTGCGTCCGGGTTCGACCTCCCAGAGCACGTCGAGGGTTTCGCCGTAGCGGCCCTCCTGGATGCTCTGGAGGGTGACCATGGTGAAGGACTCACCGGGGTCGACCCCGCTGACCACCCATTTCTGGCCGCGTACCTCGACGAGGGCGCCGGGGGAGAGTTTCGGGGGAGCAGAGGGGGAGCCCTCTGTGGTGCTGCTGGGCATGGCGGTCTTCCTGCGTCGCGCCGGGTGGGGACCCTGCCGTCCTCGGCGGACCGGGCGGCGGCGGGGGATGCGGAACCCCAACCTATGCCGGTCCGGGTACCGCGTCGATGGATGAGACCTTATTGTTAACCCGGTTCACACGCAAGGGGCATAGGGTTGGGCTCGCAGCGCCGCCAGAGCCTGTGTACACCAGGACGGCGGTGCTGACCTCTGGGTTTACGGAACTCGGAGGTATTGCCCCCAAGACAGGGCTTTGGTCCCGAAAGAGACGCGGGTTTTCACACCTGCGAGCTTGGACTCTCCGTTGAAGAAGAGGCGACGAGAAAGGCAAGCGCTTGCGCGGACACGGCACCCCCGATGCGGTCGGCTCCCGGCGGGCCACCCTGCATCCCGAGGTCAGCGCTGAACAGGCCCGGCGTCTGCGCCAGGCGTTCGAGCAACGACAGGACCAAGGCGCTGTTGGGCAGGGGAGTCCTGTGACTCCGGAGAAGCCCCTTGATGGGGGAGGCCCGGGGATGTTCTTCTTTGTCGTGGCCGGAGCCGTGCTGATCTTTCTCCTGGGGGACCACCTCAGGCTGATGCTTCTGGTCGTTGTATGCGTGATCGCGGGGTTCGTCTGGCAGTACGCTCGCCAACGCTTGGCCAAGCAGAAGAGAGACCGCTCCCGTGCCCGGCGGGACCCCGCCCACGTCATCGCCGAGTTTCGGGGACGGTACGTGACCGCCGACATGCTGGATCGGGTCTCGAACGCGCTGCTCGGCCGTACGCAGCGGGCGGTGGACATCGTGCTTGGTTCGTCGCTGCACCGACAGGGGTTGCTGTTGGACGAGGTTCGCAACCGGGTGGTCCTGGCCGATGTCGAATGGTCCTTGGCCCAGAGCCTGCTTCAGCAGGCCGGTATCCGACACAGGATCGACAGCACCCCTACTCCGGGAGAACGGAGCCGGCAGGCCGCCGAACGTGCCCGCGCCGTCCTGGCGGAGGACGTCGCCGAAATCGAGGCGCGTATCCAGACACTGGAGGCCTATGCCGACAAGGTGCGAGCCGCCGAACTGGAAGAACAGGACCAGCGTGCGGCTGCCGAGTTCGAGGCGATCGCCAACCGGACTGCCGAGGCGCAGGCTGCTCATCCTCAGCAGAATGAGGCGCTCAGCTCCCTGGTGCAGGCACAGAACCTCGCCCTCCAGGTCGAAGCCTTCTCTCCCAGGGTCGAGGCCGAGGACGGGACTTAGTCTTATCGGTGACCTTGCCCGTAGTGGTGCTGTCGGCCGCCAACTGAGCCACCAAGGGCAAGGTCACCGGTGAGGGGACAGGGGTAGGGCTCAGGCGCTCTTGGCGGTGCCGATGAAGGCCTGCCACTCGCTGGAGCTGAAGAAGAGCGCGCCCAGTTCGCGGTGTTTGGTGTCCCGGACCCCGGTGACCGGCCCCTCTGCGACCTCCACACACTCTCCTCGGTCGTTGGTGTAGCTCGTCTTGTGCCACGGTCTGATGGGGACACACGCGACCTCCACGCAGTTATTGTCCCCTCCGCTATAGCTGGACTTGAACCACTGGATCACCGGAGCTCCCTTGCCAACGAGTCGATGAAGTCCATCGTGTCAGACGGTGACAGAGCGGACTGACGCAGGCTTTCGAACGCGTCTCTGTAGCGGCCGACGCTCTCGGCGCTCTCCAGATACAGGTCGCCCATCATGCCCTCGATGTAGACCACATCGGGGTACAGCTCTGCCGGGAACGAGAAGATCGTGAAGGCACCCTCCATGGCCGCATGTGTACCAGCCTGGAAGGGAAGCAAGCGCAGGGTTGCCGCCTTGGTTCCCGCGACCTCATGCAGGGTGCTGAGCTGTTCCGCCATCACTTCTTTGCCGCCTACGTTTCTCCTGATCACGGCTTCGTTGAGGATGAAATCCAGGCGAAGGGGCTTCTCCCGTTCGAGGATCTTCTTGCGGGCCATACGGGCGGAGACTCGGCGCTCAACGCTTTGGGTGTCGTAACCAGGGCGCAGCGCCTGGATAACGGCGCGTGCGTACGACTCGGTTTGGAACAGACCCGGAACCAGCTCTGAGGAGTAATACCGGATGAGGTGAGCCTCATCCTCCAGGGCGACGAATGAGCCTGTGAAGACGTCCTGATAGGTGGTCCACCATCCGCGCTTCTTGGAATCCTTCGCCAGTTGGATCAGGGCTTCCCGCTGAGGGCTGGCGACTCCGTAGAGATCGAGCAGCCCTTGGATATCCAGCCAGTTCACGCGAGGGCTGCGTGCGTTCTCCAAGCGGAAGAGCTTGGAGACGTGCCAGTCCATGCTGGCGGCGACCTGCTCTTGAGTCATCTTTGCTGCGGCGCGGAGCTCCCGCAGGTCCTGCGCGAGTCGATACTGCCGCACGGTGGGGATCGGATCAGCCATCGCATCCTTCGTTCATCAACGTCGTGGCTTTACTCTGCCATGCCCTTGAACTGCGCTTTTGTGTTCAAAACGGATCTTCTGGCGTGTTCTACATGCCTTTAAGTTGCAGGCTTGTAAGTTGATGCCTGCTGGGTTTTACTGTAGTCGGCCTCACACACTCCGTGGCTCAGAAGGAGAGGTCGGAGTCTGCCCAGTCTCCGGCGGGGCACTGTTCACCGCTGAGACGGTCGCCGATCTCGTTGGCGACTGACATGAAAACGGGCTCTGGGGGCGATTGCCGCGCCCCCAGAGCCCAAGCCGACAACCAACCCACCACTGTGAGAAGCAAGGAGCTTGCCGACATGACCATTGTGCCGCGTCCCCGCGCGTCGTTCCACACGCCCACTCCACCCTTCGCCGGGCGCCGCTGGGCTTCCCGCGTCTACCCCGGTGACCTGGCCCAAGCCGCGTGGGTGCGTGAGGACCTGCGCGCCGACCTGTTCCGCCTGGAGGGCCTGTGCCCGGACCTGGCCGACACGATCGTGCTGTGCGCCAGCGAGATGTTCGCGAACGGCGTCGACCACTCCCGTTCCGGTGAGGCGGACGGTCGGGTCATCCGCAACCTGTCCATGCCCACCGCCACCACCCTGCACCTGGGCATCGTCGACGACGGCGTCCGGGAGTCCGCCCCCACCCTTCCGGAGATCCCGTACCAGCGCACGGCGGTCGAGTGGGAGGAGGCCGAACGAGGCCGGGGCCTGCTGCTCATCGACCACCTGGCCACCCGCTGGGGCACCCGGGCGGTGGTGGACTTCCCGTTCTGCGGAGGGCTCGGCACGGTCGTGTGGGCCGAGTTCATCCTCAACCCCACCACCCCCACCAACACCGCCCTCACCGGAGCCGACCGATGACCGCCGAGCCGGTCTCCTCAGGGGTGCGCGCGGTGCTGGACGCACCCCGGGGACGGCGCTTCTCCAAGCCCAGCTACCCACCCCCGCTCACCCGGGAGCAGCGCCTGCTCGCCCAGATGGAAGGCAACCCCCGGGTGGCCTACCGGCAGGCCCACGGAGTCCTGCCCGAGTGGATGCACGTCCACGCCGCCCGACTGGACGAACGCGCCTCCCGGACCACCGAGGGTCCGGAGCGCCCGCGCAAGCCCATCACACAGCCGGCACGCCCGCCCGAACCCGTGGTTCCACGTCCGCGCCCGGCCCCTGACGACGGCCCGTTCCCGCCCCGGCGGGAACGCCCGCCGCTGCCGCGCCGCCGCCCGAAGCGTCCACACGGTCGCCGCCGCAAGCCCAGCCGCCTGGGTCACCTCAGCCATCTCGGCGGTACCGCCCGCACCGGCCCGGCACGCCTGCTGGCCGCCTACACCCTCGCGAGCAGCTTCGGCGCTCTGGCCCACCACCTGGGTACGGTCCTGCTGTAGCGATCCACATCGACCCGCCCGCACCGCGACGGCCGCGCCGGACCCGGCATCGGGCCCGGCGCGGCCCTCAGGGCACCAGCACCCGTTTTCTGAGACCGCGATAACGTCACTACATGGACAGGAGCGAGGACGGCCCGGGCCGCTGGATAGTGCACGGCGAACGCACCCTGTACGACAACCCGTGGGTACGGCTGGGCAAGGCCGACATCACCACACCCTCAGGCAACAGGTTCGAGCACCACACCGTGGCCCTGCCCTCGGCCGCGGTGATCGCGATCCTGGATCAAGCCGAGGAGCACGTCCTGATGAGCTACCGGCACCGGTTCGTACCCGACGTATGGGGTTGGGAACTGCCCGGCGGGCTCCTGGACCCCGAGGAGACGCCAGAGCGGACCGCTGTCCGCGAGGCTTTGGAGGAGACCGGCCACCAGGTCGGGTCGGTGGAGCACGTGGCCACGTTCGAACCGATGATTGGCACGGTCCGTAGCCCTCACCACGTCTTCGTCGGACGTGACGCCGAACTGGTCGCGGACCCAACCGAGTTCGACGAGGGCGTCTACGAGTGGGTGCCCCTGGCCAAGGTCCGCAGTCTGGTCGCTGAGGGGCGGGTGCAGAGCTCGGGCACTCTCATCGCCCTACTCCACATCCTGGCCTCGTGACGGAGTCCGAGACCCCAGAAGCCGTTTCAGACGAGCACGTTGACGGACCGAACCGGAACGCTTGGACAGCTCGGCGGCGCGCTGTGCCTGTCTACGTGCTTGAGGGAGGTCTCCGTAGGCGGAGTAGGCCACGGCCAGGTCGGTGCGCAGACCGGCCTCGGCACGCCCCAGACCCAGAGAGGCGATGTCCTCCAAAGCGCGGGTGAGGTCTTCTATCGCCTCGGGCGCGCCGAGGCGCGCCAGGCAGTGGCCTCGCCAACGCAGCAGGTGGGTCTGGTCCAGCATGAGGAACGGCAGGGTGGGATCATCCGGTTGCTGAGGAAGAAGGGCGAAGGCCTGGTCCAAGGCCTTCTGAGACTTCACCTCCTGTCCCAGGGAGGCGCGCACCTCTCCTTCGGCGGCCCACATCCACGAGCGCAGCAGCGCGGGCAGCGACCCACCTCCGTCGCCGTGTGCGGCTCTGAGCACGGTGAGCGCTTCTCGTGCTCGGCCGCTGTCCAACAGTACGTAGATCTGTTCGGCGCTCACGTGGGCCAGGACCACGGGGTCCCCGCTCTCGCGAGCCGCGGCCTTGGCGATCTCGTAGTAACGCCAGGAGGTTGTCATGCGCCCCGCGTCGAGAGCCTGCCATCCGGTCAGGGACGCCGCCTCGGCCAAGGCCCGGGCGAGGCCGCGCCGCACGGTTCCCGGGATCGAATGGTGTAGTAACTCCTCTATCTGCTGGACATGGGCCTGACTCTGCGCCAGGAGATAGTGGGCGCCCAGTTTGCGATCGATCAAGCGCAGATTCTGTGTCTGCTCCTCGAACAGGCCGATGAGCGCCTGATCGACGGAGGCGACCTCCAAGCGTTCTCGTACCTGGTCATCAAGGAACGATGTGCCTAACGGGCCGGTAGACGCGCTGCTGTCGCCACCAACACCGGGCCCCTCCACGCTCACGGACGGCTGTCGTGGCGCCAAACCAAACAGGACGCGTGAGGGGTTGGGCATTCCGAGTCCGTCGGCGATCCGCTCGATCAACCGCAGTGAACTGACCGTGCGCCGCCCGCTCAGGATCTCGCTCACCCGCCCCTGGGCGACGCCGGTCGCCGACGCGATCCGCGTCTGACTCACACCGTGGGCTTGGGCCAGACGCAGCAGACCGGCGATGTCGCGTTCACACAGGACCCTCCGTGTCTCCTCCCTTTCCCAGGCCCATGCCGGGATGGTGATCCTCTCCCAGGAACGACCAGGCATGGATTCCTTCCACCTTTCGGCAGCCGACGCGGACACGGCCTCGATTATCCCCGCGTGGGATATCCGTCAGGAATGGGAGAGGCGGTACCCGAAACGGGATCGTCGCCTGTGACGCACCCTCCCGCTCCACCGCGAGCGCCGTCACAGGAGACTGCCCATGAACGTCCCCCTGACTCCCAAGACCCTGCCGACGCACATCGACACCGACACCACCCTGCGAGTGAAGATCCTCGACGCCTGCGGCATGACCTGCACCTTCTGCCACAACGAGGGCACCCCCGTCGTGGTCGACAACCGCAACCGCGGACCCGGCCCCTTCACCACCTCCGGGACCTCCGGGCGGATGTCGATCTACGCCGCCACCAACGGCGCCACATTCCTACCCGCCACCATTTCGCCCGACGAAGGTTTCGCCCATGCCCTGAACCGACTGCGTGACCACATGGGCTTCACCGAACTCCACCTCACTGGAGGCGAACCCACCCTCCACCCACGCCTGCCCGACCTGGTCCGCCTCGCCACCGCCCAGGGCTACCGGGTGTGCATGACCTCCAACGGCGAGAACGGGGCCCGACAGATCCCCGCCTGCGCCGAGGCCGGGCTCGACCGCGTCAACTTCTCCGTCTTCGGCACCACACCCGAAGAACTCGCCCAAGTCCAGCACGCCCGCTTCCGCGACCCCGCCAAGGCCGCCACCAAGATCAAGGCCCTACACGCCTCCATCCAGGCCTGCGTCGACCACGGAGTCCGAGCCAGCGCCAACATCGTCGTCCTCGACCACGCCCACATCGACCGCGTCCACCGCCTCCTGGACACCTACGCCCCCGAACTGTCCGTGCGCCTGCTCAACTCCCTCGACCACGGCCAGGTATCCATCGACGCCATCCACGAACTTCTGGCCCAGCGCGGCGCCGTCGCCGAAGCCCACCACCTCACCGCCGGAGCTTCCGGGGCGCGCACCGCCTACCGCATCGACGACGGGCGCCGCCGTATCCACGTCAAGTGGATCCGCCCAGTACGCCTGCCCACCACCTGCCAGGGATGCCGGTTCAACAACGACACCGACTGCCAGGAGGGCTTCTACGGCATGCGCCTGTACCGCGACCGCCACGGGCGTTACCTGGTGGGCGTGTGCCTGCAACGCATGGACCTGTGCCAGCCCATCGAGGACTTCCTCAACACCCCCGTCAAGGACGAGATCCTCCGCTTCCGCCGAACCGACCGTGGCAGGCTGGAAGCCGCCCACCACGCCCCTACGACCACGGCACACAGCACGGAAGGGAACCCGACACCATGAGCGCGATCGAGTACGAGGCCAAGGTCCTGGACATCGACGTCGCCCAGATGGCCCAGCGCATCCTCGACAAGGGCGGCACGGACCTGGGCGAGGTGCTCCAGCGCCGCTACGTCTACGACATCGAACCCGGCGACGCCTCCCGCTGGGTACGTCTGCGTGACACCGGCGACCAGGTGACGCTCACGGTCAAGGAGATCGACTCCGACATCATCGGAGGCACCCGAGAGACCGAGACTGCGGTCGGCGACTTCGAGACCACCAACGCCCTGCTGGGCAAGCTCGGCTACACACCCAAGGCCTACCAGGAGAACCGCCGCCACAGCTTCACCCTGGACGGCGCCCAGTTGGAGATCGACACCTGGCCGCGTATCCCCGCCTACCTGGAGATCGAGGCCGACAGCCGCGCCGAGGTGGTGCGCGTCGCGGCCCTGCTCGGCTACGCCGAGGCGGACCTGACGGGCGAGAACACCACCAAGGTCTACGCGCGTTACGGCATCGACCTGTCCACCATCACTGACCTGCGATTCGAGGAGAACTGACACCAGAGCGCCGTGTGCCCGCCGAACAGCGGGCACAGGGCACCTCTCAGCTGTGAGAGACCAACGACCGGAGAGGAGCGGCGCGGGTGGCTCGTACCGAGTACTACAGCGATCCGGACGCACCCGTTCCCAGCAGTTTGGTGGTCGCGGCCAGCGCGGCCGTCATCGACGACGGGGGTCGCCTGCTGTTGTAACGGCGGGTGGACAACGGGCTGTGGGCGATGCCGGGCGGGGCGATGGAGATGAGCGAGAGCCTGCCCGAGGCGGCCGTGCGGGAGGTGCGGGAGGAGACCGGCTACGAGGTGGAGGTGACGGGGCTGGTGGGCACCTACACCGATGCCCGGCACGTCATCGCCTACGGCGATGGGGAGGTGCGCCGCCAGTTCAACGTGTGCTTCCGCGCCCGGGTCCTCGGGGGAGGGCTCGCGGTCAGCGACGAGTCGCACGAGGTGGGCTGGTTCGGTGCCGAGGAGGTGGCGGGGCTTCGGATGCACCACACCCAGCGGCTGCGCGTGGAGCACGCGTTTGCTGGAGACGCACCCCACACGGGTTGACACGCTGCCGCACCGCCGCCCCCGGTGTCCGCACAGCCACCGCAGGTCCCGACACCTGGGCGGCTACACCCTCGCCGCTGCCGCCGGGGCCTTCGCCCACCACCTCACCGCGGGCCTGCTCTGAGGACCACCGCACCCGCACAACCCACCGGAAGGCCGCGCCGGGACACCCGTCCCGGCGCGGCCACCACCATGGCGTCGCCCCTCAGCAGTGCGCCACTCCGATGAGGGTGCCCACATGGCCCTCCTCCGGGGCGGGTTCCACCCACACGCGGGCGTGGTCGAATCCCGCACGCAGCAGCAGGGCCTCCCACTGCGCGGGTTCATACGCCCACCGGTGCACCCACACCTGAGGCCCCCGGAAGCCGTTTGCGTACATGCCCTGGACCCCGTAGGCGCCGGTGACGGCGGGGGCGTGGGCGAACACCAGCCGTCCGCCTGGTGCCAGGTGCTCTTGCGCCAGAGGCAGGAGCGTTTCGGGGTCGGTGAACCACACCGCACCCCACACCGAGTACATGGCGTCCCAGCGCTGTTCGGTGCCACGGAGATACTCCACCACGTCGCCCTGGACGAACCGCGCACCGGACACGTCCCCCCACCACGTGTGGGCTGCCCGGACGTGTTCACCGGACAGGTCCACGCCGGTGGCCTCCACTCCTGTGGCTGCCAGCGCCGCCACCGCGTCCCCTCGTCCGCACCCCAGTTCCAGCGCGCTCTCGGGCTCACCGAGCAGTTCCGCTCCGGGCCCGTGGTCGTCGTACTGACACCACCGCAGAGCCTCCTTGAGAGCATCTTCACGGGAGGGCTCGGGGAGTTGGCCGGCGTAGCGATCCCAGTAGGTGGTCAGGTCGGTGACGGTCATGGTGTGGCCCTCGTGAAGTGTGGTCAGGACCCGTCACACGGTAGCCACCAGCATGGATGCGGTGCAGGGGTTCATGGGAAAACCCCGACACCGCGATGGGTGCCGGGGCTGTTCGGCCGGGGTCAGTGGCAGTTACTGCCGTGGTAGCAGGGGGTGCACTCGGCCGCGTCGCGGTCCCACAGGGGCCAGTCGATCCGGAAGCCGTTGCTTTCGATGACGTGCGCGGTCCTGGTCACGGAACCGTCGTACTTGAACTCGATCTCGGGCACGTGCTCCAAGTAGCGGCCGAGGTGCCGCTCGCAGAAGCGCCGGTAGTTCACCGTGTCCAGGATGAACCCGTGCACGGCGATGTCCACCAGGGGCCCACAGCCGAGACCGAGCCGCTGCCCGTGCTTCTCCATGGCGGTGACCAGGTAGGCCACGGCCTGGTCGAAGCAGCGCTCCGCCATCACCGGGTCCCAGGGGGGTCACGCGTGAGCAGAGCGATCTGGCGGTCCCACACCTGCGGGGACACGAACTGTCGGGGATCACGAGTTCCAGTTGAGGTGGAGGTTTCCACGGTCGCGGTCATCGTTTCTTCCTTTCCCCTGCGGCGGGTGGCTCCCGCCTTCGGGACGCACTCTCCAGAAGACGATTCAGGCATGGAGAGAATCAATGCGCCCCTCCTGAGTCGACATTGACCGCGGAGGCAATGTTGGGCACTTCCCACCCCGGGTGCGTTCTCTTGTCCCCGACCCCCTTGGGAGACGGACGTGAAGGTCACCTGTCCGTCCGCCCTCTGTCGCGTCTACCCCGGTGACCCCGCCCAGGCCTCGTGGGTGCGCGAGGACCCGCGCGCCGGCCTGTTCTGCCTGGAGGGCCTGTGCCCCGACCTGGTCGGGACGGTGTGCTGTGCTCCGGCGAGAGGCGGGGCGCGCGGAGTCCCGCGGGCCCATACGCGGATTCACCGCGCCAGTGCTCTCACCAGGTGCTTCGGCGCGCCACCGGCTCGCGGACTCCGACTGTTGCGGAATGTTTCTGGAAATTACGGCTTGACTTCCGGAGTGTTATCGCTCACATTCAACGGCAAGGGCAACGGTGCCCCTGGCTTTCCGGGCGGGTCTGCCGTGTCGGAGCTCGGTTCGGACATGGGCCGGTTCGCTCGGAAGAATGTTAGCGCTAACATCCCCGAGTGCGGGCCCAGGACCCGCGGTGTACCCCCTCGGGCGGACCGTGCGGCTCCAGGCCTCTGGAGGAAGGACCATGTTGACGTTGAGTAGGTCTCCGATAGCGTCGCCCCCGCGGATGCGAGGGCGGTTACTGCGGGTCGTCATCGCCTGCGTGATGGCCGTGGTGGTCGGCGGTGCCGGCGCCGTGGTAGCGCCGACGCCCGCCGCGGCGGCGACGGTCGACACCGACGCGTGGTACGTGCTGGTCAACCGCGGCAGCGGCAAGGCGTTGGACGTGTACAACCAGGCCACCGGCGACGGGGCGCGGATCACCCAGTGGGCCCGCAACGACCAGGACCAGCAGCAGTGGCGGTTCGTCGACTCCGGCGACGGCTACTACCGGCTGCGGTCACGGATCTCGGACAAGGTGCTGGACGTCCACGACTGGTCGACCGCCAACGGTGCCGGCATCGTCCAGTGGACCGACCACGACCAGGCCAACCAGCAGTTCCGGTTGGAGGACTCGCCCGGCGGCCACGTCCGGCTGGTCAACCGGCACAGCGGCAAGGCCGTGGAGGTACAGGGCGCCTCGAACGCCGACGGCGCCGACATCGTGCAGTACGACGACTGGGGCGGCGACAATCAGCAGTGGCGACTCGTCCGCGTCGACGACGGGGGACCGGGCCACACGTGCGCCCTTCCGTCGACGTACGACTGGACGTCGACCGGCCCGCTGGCGCAGCCGAGGCCGGGATGGGTCTCGCTCAAGGACTTCACCCACGCCCCCTACAACGGTCGGCACCTCGTCTACGCGACGAACCATGACACGGGAACCTCATGGGGCTCGATGAACTTCGGCCTCTTCGACGACTGGTCCGACATGGCCTCGGCCGACCAGAACCCGATGCCCTTCTCCGCCGTCGCGCCGACGCTGTTCTACTTCGCCCCCCGGGACGTCTGGGTGCTCGCCTACCAGTGGGGCGGACCCGCCTTCTCCTACCGGACGTCGACCGATCCCGCCGACGTGAACAGCTGGTCGCCGGCACGGACGCTCTTCGACGGAAGCATCGCCGACTCCTCCACGGGACCCATCGACCAGGCGCTCATCGGCGACAGCACGCACATGTACCTGTTCTTCGCCGGAGACAACGGCAGGATCTACCGGGCCAGCATGCCCATCGGCGACTTCCCGGGCAGCTTCGGCTCGACCTCGGCGACCATCATGTCCGACAGCACCAACAACCTGTTCGAAGGGGTCCAGGTCTACAACGTCGAGGGCGAGGACCGGTACCTCATGCTCGTCGAGGCGATCGGCGCGCAGGGAGACCGCTACTTCCGCTCGTTCACGGCCACCAGCCTGGACGGCACGTGGACACCGCAGGCCGCCACCGAGAGCAACCCCTTCGCCGGCCGGGCCAACAGCGGCGCCACCTGGACCGACGACATCAGTCACGGCGAACTGATCCGCACCGACCCCGACCAGACCATGACCGTTGACGCCTGCGATATGCAGTTCCTCTACCAGGGGCGCTCCCCCGACTCCGGCGGCGACTACGGACTCCTGCCCTACCGGCCCGGTGTGCTGACCCTGCGGCGCTGACGGGGAGTGCCGGACTGTGGGGTCCGGGCTCATAGCCGGTGGTGCCGCCGGGCGCTTGCGCACAGCGCCGGGTGGTGGATCTGCCGAGCCTGCCCGCCGGGCCGGGGGCGCGCCCACACGCACGGACCGAAGCTCATCGGTTCAAAGCCCCCGGTGCGGCGGATCCCGGCTTCAAGGGGGGCCGGTGGGAAAGGCGGTCCCTGCGCACTGGTTGAGGTTTGACTGTTGGTTCCGGAGGTGGAGCCCGGTGTGAGTGGGGAAAGCAGCCACCGGGTCCGGGAGGCGGTGGCTCTGCGTATCCGCCGGCCGCGGTGCCCGGACGGCTCGGCCCACGGGACCGGTTCGGCGATGTCACCCGAAGGACTCCGCCGAGGAACGGATACGCCGTCGCGTCCCGTAGCGCGAGCAACCTCGCGCAAGGGCGTTGGCCAGGGCCGCGGCCCCGGCTTTCATGGAAATCGGAGGCCGTCGCACATCCCGGGACGCGTACGGCCCCGAGCACCGGACCCCCATGTGCTGAGGAGGAGGCCGCGATGAATGACGACGGCAACAACTAGGAACGAAGGCACGACGGCGGCGGGGCGGCTCCTTCAGGGCCGCCCCGCCCTTGTATGTGCGGGAGGAGTCGCTGAGCTCAGGTGTCGGTCTGCCGGACGCGCCTGGCCACGTCCGCGAGCCAGGAGTCGTCGGCGCGGGTGTGGTCGTGGGAGGACAGGTAGCCCTGGTAGCGGTCGAAGTAGCCCTCGATCGGTGAGGCCACCTCGCGCCAGTTCTCGCCCTGGTTGCCCGCGGTTCCGTGCATGGGGAAGAGCTTGGCGTGGGCGTGGTCGACCCCGTAGCCCTCGTACATGATCCCGGTGCGCGCCACGTCGGGGAAGGCGGCGTCCAGGCGTCGGGCGACCTCGCGGGCGGCCAGGTGCAGGGCCGTGTACTCCGATGGCTCCATCTCGACCACGTAGCTGGTGCGGTGGGCCCTGGGGATGACGACGGAGAAGCCCTCGGTGTTGGGGAAGATCGACAGGAACGCCAGGTGGTCGGCGTCCTCCCAGATCCGGTGGGCGGGTGCCTCCCCGGACACGATCTTGCAGAAGACGCACCCTGGGTCGCGGTCGGCGTTCATCGGACTCCTTCGCTGGAGGGGCGCGCATCGGCGCACGTGGCACAGGCGGGGTCGCGTTCAGCGGCCTGCCGGTCGAGGGCGGGGTCGTGCGACCACACTCCCACGCGGCGGTTCAGTGCGGCCGGTGTGCCGAACCCGCCCAGGTGGCGCAGCACGTCCAGCGCGGCCAGGAAGGAGGCCAGCATGTTGACCGGGCCGTTGGACGGTGCCTGGTAGCGCCCGTTGACCCGTGCGACAAGGTCGGCCAGCTCGGCGCCGTCTTCGGGAGGGCGCGCGGTGAGCTGCTGGCAGTCCCAGCATCCGGTCGCCCCCGGCACCACCAGCGGGCCCCACAGCGCGCGGTCGCGTACGGATCGGCGTATCGAACCGAAGCCGAGGAACAGCGTCGCGTCCTGGACCCCGACGCGCACGTACGGGGCGAGTACGCGCGGGGGGTCGTGGTGGACAGCGTCAGAGGGCATGGCCGGCACCGCCTTGGCGATCGAAGGCGAAGGGAACGGCGCGAGCGTAGGCAGGAAGTGCGCATAGGGGCCGGGGATTGCGCGAGATTGCGTCCGCCGACTCCGCCGACTCCGCCGACTCCGCCGATCCCTGCCCCGAGCAGTGCTGCCCGGGGATACTCGTAGCGCACCCCCTGAACCGAGGAGGACCATGAAACTCCGCAAGCTCGGCACGACCTCCCACGGCGGGAACTGTCCCACCCCGTACGAGACCGACGGCGGCGGCATCGTCGTCCAAGGCTACCGGCTCACCGACCCCGAGGCGCTCTCCCAGCTCGCGGACGTGCTCCCCGACGAGGAGTTCGTCGTGGTACCCCGCGAACTCCTGACCCGATTCTCACCGAAGGAGTAGCGTGTCCGACCTCGTATCCGGAGAGGACTTCGACGACCTCTTCCGGCGGTACCGCCACACCGCCTGGCGCCTGGAGACCCGGACCTTCTACGGAGTCCTCCACGAGAACGAGCCCTTCCGAGGAGGTGGCGGGGCTTCGGACGCACCACACCCAGCGGCTGCGCGTGGAGCACGCGCTGGGTCACGGTGAGCCCCATACCGGGTAGGTGCCCGGGGCCGGAGCCTGGCCGGCTGCCCCCGCCGCTGTGGCGGGCGCCCGAGCCCGCCACCTCGCCGACAGGCCGGTACAGGCGGTGGAGCCCTGCCCCGGTTCACCCTTCAACGGTGTCAGACCAACGGAAACTCTCCCTGGCCGCTGCTTCGGGGGCCCTTGCGGACCCCGGGTGGGACGGGGAGGACCCGGGCCCGTTCGAGTTCCCCCACCGTGATCAGGGGCCCCGTACGGATCCGTTCGAGGAGGTCCCGCTGGCGCGGTTCCAGGTCCACCAGGCGGGTGAGCACGGTGATCAGGTGGAGGAGCTGTTCGGTGAACTCGGGCGTCCAGCGGTCGGGCCGGATGTCGTCCAGGGGAGAACCCCTGCGCACGTGTCTGGGGTCGCGTTCCCTCGCGGTGAACCACTTCCTGATGACGTGCATACCGCCCACCTCGTACTCCCAGGCGGCGGTCTCCACCGGGGCGATGATCCCCTCGCCCACATGCAGACACGGACCCCCGGGGCCCCGGCCGCCGTCGTGCCGGATGCGGTCGGGCAGGTGGCCGGGGCGGTCGGGGATCTCCCTGAGCACCTGGGGGCGGCGCGGCCTGGGGAGTCTGGGCATGTGCGCGGGGCGCCCCGCCCCGGGGTCGCGCATACGGACGCCGTAGGTGTGCAGCCACACGACCTCGCGGCCGAGTTCCACGGCCCCCTCCCATAGTTCCGGGTCGGCGGTGAGGGGGATACGGACTCCGGGGGACCGCAGCTCCTCCCGGAAGGCCGCGGTGTAACCCGGGTGGGCCGCCACGGCGGCGAGGTAGGCGACGACGTCCTCGGGGCCGACACCGCGTCCCAGACGTTCGGCCAGGTGCGCCAGCAGGCCCGGCGCGAGGTTGGGAGAGCTGCCCGAGGGGTCGCGGTAGAGCGGCAGCACACGGCCGCCGCGGCCGTTGAAGTAGTGCACGTCCGGAACGAGCGCGCTGAACAGGAGGCCGGGTCCTGAGGAGATCGCCTCCGCGTGCTGTTCGACCACGTGGATCTGGCGGTCGCCGTCGGCCGCCCACAGGCTCGGGCGACGGAAGTCGACGTATCGGGGATCGGCCGCCATGTGCTGGTGGCCGAAGGCCCGGTGCGAGATCAGGGCGGTACGCGGGGGGACGCGGTCCTCGGCTACGGCCGGTCGGTCGGGGAACCGACGGCGGACACTGCGGTCCCGAGTGGCCTTGAACAATCGGTCCTGGTCCTCGGGCCGGGCGCTGGAGAGCCGTTCCCACCGCCGGTTGAAGGTCGCGCGGTCAGGGGTGATGACCCACGTCCGGTTGGTGGTCACCCCCGGGGACCGCCACGGCATCAGGTCGCCGACGGCGGGGAGGAGGTCCCACCCGCCGTGTCGCGGCTGGAACGGGTCGGTCCATCCCCGGGGACACTCCCGCCAGCTTCCTCCGTCGAGCCGCAGCCCCTCGTCGTGTTCGAGCGCGGCGAACTTCTCGGCTCGCAGCCCCTCGACACCTGTGTGCCAGATCCGGGCGGGGACGTCGGGTCGGGCGGGCCCGTAGCGGGCGAAGACCCCGATACAGACCGGTTGCTGCACCCCGCCGAAGACGCGGGTGTTGGCCGCGGGGCGGTGTCCCTCGGGGGAGAGGTCGACGATCCAGCCCTCGTCGGCGGTCGAGCGCAGATAGCGGCGCATACCGGCGAAGGCGTCCCCCGTCAGGTACGCGGAGGTGCTGACGAAGGCGACGACGCCGCTGGGCTGCTCGGGGTGCGCGTCGAAGGCCTTCCACGTCGCCCAGCGCCAGAAGTAGAGGCTGACCGCGGAGAGTTTGTAGTCGAGGCCGCCCCGACCCGCTTCCCGGAACTCGTCCATGGACGGGCGCGAGGCGACCGGGTCCCCCTCGGGGGCGCGACGGCGCTCCAGCCAGGGGGCGGGGTCCCGCTGCCTCGCGTTCTCGATGTAGGGCGGGTTGCCGATGACCACCATCACCGGAGTGGAGCTCTTGACCCGGTTGGCCTGCTCGCGGAAGTACACCAGGTCGTCGTAGCGCCGCCCGAAGGACTGGTAGTGGTGGTCCGGGTCGTCCAGGGTGTTGCACAGGAACCGCCGGTGCTCCTCGGGGACCTCCGCCCCGTACTGCTCGTGGAGCTGTTGGTGCAGCCTGAGCTCGGACACCGCGAAGGCCGCCGTGCTGCGTTCGAAACCGACGAGGCGGTCGCGGTACAGGTCCTTGAGGCACGTGCGCGTGTGCACGGGGCCGAACTCCTCCTCCAGGTTCCGGCGGGCCCGGTCCATGGCCGAGGACAGGAACGTCCCGCTTCCCATCGCCGGATCCACCGTGGTCACCGAGCGGTCGGCGAAACCGAGCGGCAGGCCCATCCGCTCCCGCAGCACCGCGTCGGTGAACTCCGTGAGGAAGTCCGCCACGGGGGCGGGTGTGTAGTAGGACCCGGAGCTCTTCCGCAGTGCCGGGTCGTACCTGGTCAGAAAGGTCTCGTACAGGTCGGCGTGTGCCCTGGGGCGTCCGCGCGTCATCCGGGGCCAGTCCACCGCCTCCAGGACCCGGACGAGCGTGGGCAGGACGGTGAGGGTCCGGACGTCCCGGGACTCGGTGAGCAGGGAGAGGGCCTGCCCCAGGAAGGCGTGCCGTTTGCCCAGGAGCTCGCCGATGCCCTCCAGGTCACGGCCGCCGAAGTCCACTCCGTCCTCACGGGCCAGGATGAGGGAGAAGGTGACGGTCTGCGCGTAGACGTCGGCGAACTCCCGGTCGGGTTCGAGGTGGGGGAAGAGGAGGTCGCGCCATTCGTGTGCGAGGCGGGTGAAGGAGTCGCCTCGTCCGCGAGCCCGTTCCTCGGCGAGGATCTCGGAGACCTCCTCGCGGAGCTGGGCGCACAGGCCCGCCACGCGGGTGATCAGCCGGTCGAGCCCGGGCTCGGTCTCCGGCTGCCAGAGGAGGAACTCGCGGACCAGGTCGGTGAACGCCGGGTCGACCTTGGGGAACCTTCTGCGCACGGGCACCAGGTCGGGTGTGCGGACCGTCCGCAGGACCGGGGTTCCGTGGCGCAGCAGGGACCACTCGGTTCCGTTGGTGTAGAGGACGTTCGGCAGGTTCTGGAACTTCCCCCACTGCTCGCGGTCGCGTCTGTCGGCCAACCTCTCGGGGGGAATGGGCTTCCCCGGGCGCTTGAGTTCGATGTATCCGACCCTGCTGTGCGGGCCCCGGTCCATTCCGGTGAGGTCGACCCCGAAGTCCGGTCTCGCCTGGAGCCCGGGGAGGGGGACCTCGCCGTAGACGCTGTTCGGCAGTCCCAGCGATTTGCCCATCCTCTCCACGAGCACCTTGAGGGGTGCCCGGAGCTGTTCCTCGTCCTCACCGCCGCGTCCCAGGACCCGGACGACGTCGTTGACGAAGGCCTGGACCAGGTGGTCGGTGAGACCGTGTCCCAGGCGGGGGTCTCTCCTGGGGTCGGGGTTCTGTTCGGAATCGTGCGGCAGCGCGGTCATCGGACCTCCGGGCTGGGCCATTCCAATCCGCCATCAGAAGACACGCGCCATTCCGGAAAGTCAATTGTTCACACTAAGGTCTAACTCGGGTGGATAAGTCCTGTGATTCCCATGGGTTTTATGGGTCGAATGGAATGGATGATGCGGCGCCGGAGGGGGTTTTCCGTCGTTGCCGATCACTACCTTGAGTTCCGGTGAAGAAGCCCCGTGTGAGGAGTGGATCCGTGTACAAGCCCGTGGTGGTCGCCCTGCGGCGTGATCCGAGGTACGCGCTGGAGGAGCAGCTGGAGCAGGTCATGGCCCCCTTCGTGCCAGCCCCCGAGAACCCGGAGCGCGTCTCCCACTGCGACGGCTGGTGGATCGGTGGGCACTGGACCGGGCACTTCCTCAGCCGCCATCGGGACCACCCCGACCTGGTCAACCCGCTCGGCTTCCCCGACGCCTCGCCTCTGGCCGGGTACACGGCCTGCGACGGCGGTCCCAAACGCCTGCTCGACCTCGATCGTCTTCTACGCGCCGCAGAGGAGGAGGCCTGGCGCCGGTGGCCGACCCGCTTCGCCCGACTCTTCGGTCTGTGCGGACCCTGGAAGTTCGTGCCCGCCGACCCTTCCCGCGAGGATGTGGACGCGCTCCTCAAGGGCGACCCCGAGTTGCTCGCCCAGGCGCGGGGCCAGGCCCTCGTCCGGGAAGGGCTGGTCACACTCGAGGGGGAGTGGATCGACCCTGACCGGGCCCAGCACGAACGCGAGGCTGCCTTCGCCCGGGCCGACGCCTACGTCGACTCCCTGGACGAGGACGCCTGGCTGGTCTGTCTCTCGGTTCACTTCTGACCACTTCTGACCGGCCGGCGAGTCGGCCAGCCGGGTGGGCAACGGGTTGTGGGCGATGCCGGGCGGGGGAGAGGGCTGGCGGGTGTCTGCACCTACACCGACGCCCGGCACGTCATCGTCTACGGTGACGGGGATGTGCGCCGCACGTCTGAGCTGCCCGCGCTGTCCGCCGCCGGGCGGGAGCGCGCCGACCACGGCGGCACGGCGGAGGGATTCCCCTGGAGACCGCTCAGGCCTGGCGCCAGCGGAACCTGCTGTCCTCGGCGGTGGTCGTGCACTGCATGAGGGTGCCCGCGGACGTGTACCCGTACTGCCAGTGCTGGGAGCAGAACGCCCCGGGGTGGACCCCCTGCACGTGGGACGGAGCCTCCGGTTCGGGTTCCGGTTCCGGGGCGGGTTCGGGCTGCGGCTCCGGCTGAGGAGCGGGTTCCGGGGCGGGTTCCGGCTCCGGTTCGGGTTCCGGCTGGGGCTCCGGTTCGGGTTCGGGGCGCGGGTCCCCGATCTCGTCCGGGCATTCCTCGTCGGGACCGACGACACGCACATGCACCTTGAGGCGGTCCACGTAGGGCGCCGTCCTCTCGGCCTCCCCGGGGGACTGCGCGCACACCAGGTGGTCGTCGGCCTCCTCAAGGTCCGGGGCGTCGACGCCACCGAACGCGGACGCGACTCTGAGTCCGGAGATCCCCGCTCCCTCGACCCACTCCCGGGCCTCGGAGACCGTGCCGTCGACGAAGCCGGGCAGGTCCGGCCACTCCTCCGACGCCTCGGGGTCGTCGGGGCAGTCGGTGCCCGCCGGAGCGACGTGCAGGTCGACCTCGGTGTCGTCGGCCTCCTGGGCGCACACCAGCATCGCCGAACGGTTCCACGCCGGGGCGTCCCCGGCGGCGGCGAGCCCGACCGCACCCAGGGTGAAGTCGGACTCGTCGAGTTCCTCCTCCGCCTCCGGCAGAGGGAGCCCGACCAGGTCGGGCGCGGTGGGGGTCGGCGACGCGCTGGGAGAGGGCGGCGGCGCGGCCGCCACCGATTCCGTCTCCGTCTCCGACGGGCCGACGAGAATCCCGATGAACAGCAGGAACAGGAAGCCGGACACGACAATGGATGCGCATCCGCCGCATCCGATTCCGATTTTCGCGACGAGCGGCAGACCCGGCTTCGGTTTCGATGACAGGGCAGGCTGGGGAACGGTCATGGATACTCCAGAATCCACATGGGGCAAGGCGGACAGGCACCAGGAGTCTGGAGTGCGGGCTGGTGCGACCGGCCTGAGCGAAGCTATGCCAATCGCGTGTCAGATTTGCCGGAAAAGCACAGATCATGCTGATCGTAATGTGAAGGTTACGGGGGATTGTCGGTGCGCGGATCACCGAAGAATCCCCGCGAAGAACCCCTTTTGTGCAGGTGGCGGGCGTTCCGCCCCGAGCCGCGCACCCACGGGCGGCGGCGCCGGACCCCGGTCGGGAACGGATGCCCGCCGGGGCGTCCGTCAGCCGGGCTCGTGGGCCCGCCTCAGCACACCGAGGGCGATGAGTGCCTGTGCCGTGACGTAGGTGGCCATCACCCAGAAGCCGCCCTGCGGCACGTCGAAGTCCGGGACGAAGGCCCGCAGGGCGATGAGGGCGTCGGAGGCCAGGAACAGGGCCCCGCCGACCGCCGTCCAGGCGTTGACCCCGGTGGCCGTGACCGCCATCAGCCCCAGTACCAGCCCGTACAGCAGCACGGGGACCAGCAGCACGCCGGCGTGCGGGGCGCACACCCACACCAGGGCGGCCACGGCGCCGGCGTAGGGCGCCAGCAGCCACCGGCGGCGGTGGAGCACGCTCGTGGCCCGGTAGGGCCAGAAGGCGACCACGTACACCACCTGTGCGACCAGGAAACCCGCCACCATAAGGAGGAACGCGGTATCGCCGTCCGCCAGCGCGGGTAGGGAGTCGCCCAGCCAGGAGAAGGCCAGGGCGACCAGCACCAGCACCACCAGGCGGGGCCGGGGGCGTTCGGTGGCGGCGAGCACCACCAGGGCCAGGGCGGGCATGAGCAGGACCTGGGTCGGGCGGTCCCAGGCGTGAAAGCCGAACAGCTGGACGGCCAGGTGGACGGCGGCCAGGGCGAGGAAGGAGGCCAGCAGGGCGCGGGCGGGCAGACACGGGGGGATCATCCGGGCATCGTAGGGCCGTGCTCCGGAAGGGCCCGGTCCCCGGGTGGTCCGTGGGCTGGGGCCTGAGCACCCGGCCCTGCCGGAGCAGGTGGGCCACCCCCGCCCGCCGTGCTGAACCAGGGCGGACGGCCGCGCTATCGCGCCGGGTAGGTCCCCGGCGCCCTCGGGGTTGTCCGGGGCCGATTCGACGACCGAAGATTTGTTGTCGACTGTGTTCACGCGCAAGGTGTGTGCTGTGGAGCCAGTGGCGCCGCGGGAAGCTCCCGATGATGCGACGGCGGCGCGGGCCTTCGGGTTGACCGGCTCGGTGGTCCCCTCAGACAGGGCTCTGGCCCCGAAACGGCCCGGGCGTCCACTGTGGTGGACCGTGCGGCGGGTCGCCCCGTCCCGGGCGATGCCACCGCCGTAGGGCCGGTGACCGGCATGGAGTAAACGCCCCGCGCCCCATGTTGTGATACCCGCCATCGCAACGGTGAGAACGAGGTGGACCGCGGTCCACAGCGGGAAGGGACGGGCATCGATGAGCCTTCGCCAGTACGAGTACGCCCTGGCCGTCGCCGAGGAGGGCTCGGTGACGGCGGCGGCGGAACTGCTGCACGTCGCTCAGCCTTCGATGTCCCAACAGATCCGCGCCCTGGAACGGGAACTCGACGTGAAACTGTTCGCCCGCACGCCGACCGGACTGGTGCCCACCGTGGTCGGCCGCGCGTTCCTGCGGGAGGCGGAGATCGCGGTGAGCGCGTCGCGGCGGGCGAGGGCGACGGCCCGGGCCGGTGCCGACGAGCTGGTGGGCGAGCTGGTGGTCGTGGCGCAGATGGGCTTCGGCACGCGACAGCTGCCGGGAGCGCTGGAGGCGCTGCGCCGCCGCTTCCCGAGGCTGGAGGTCACCGTATTCGAGGAGCCGAGCTCCGCCGAGCTGGATCGGCTGTGCCGCCGGGGCGTGCTGGACCTTGCCCTGATGGCGGCGTGCGAGCGGACCCCCGCCGACGCCCACCGCCTCGGCGAGGAGGAGTTCGTCGTGGTGCTGGGCGCCGGGCACCGGCTGCTCTCCGAGGACCGGGTCGACCTGCGCGCTCTGGAGGGGGAGCCGTGGGTGAGGTTCGACCGCGACAGCGCGCTCGACGGGGTGCTGCTGCGCGTGCTGCGGGACAACGGCCTGACCCCGACCACGGTCGCCCGGGTGTCCCAGACGGCGACGGCCGTGCGCTGGGCCGCCCACGGGCTGGGGGCGGCGCTCGTCCCGTCCTCCTCGGTGCCCCGCGGTTACGAGCACCTCGCGCGCCCGGTGGCCCCTGCCGTGGCCCGGCCCGTCATCGCCGTGGTCCGGCAGGATGCGGGCCCGGGGGAGACGGCCCTGCTCGAACTCCTGCGTCAGGAGTCCTGGCACAGCGCCGCCTCCCTCTCACCGGTGCCCTCTCAGAGTTGGGTGAAGCCACCGTCCACGGCGAGCTCGGCGCCGGCGGTGTAGGTGGCGTCGAAGGCGAGGAAGGCGGCCGCCACGGCGATCTCCTCGGTGGTGCCGAAACGCCGCATGGGGTTGTCCGCGACCCGCTCCGCCTTGAACTGCTCGGCGGCCTCTTTGGACATCGTGTGCTCCAGGACTCCCGTGTCGATGGGGCCGGGGCTGATCGCGTTGACCCGGATTCCGCGCGGAAGCAGTTCGCGGGAGAAGCTGCGGGCCATCGAGCGCAGCGCCGCCTTGCCGGCCGCGTAGACGCTGGCGTCCAGCATGCCGATGACGTTCGCGGCCGAGGTGGTGAAGACGACTCCGGCGCCCGTGCTCAGCAGCGGGGCGAGCTTGTGCACGGTGAAGTAGGCGCCCTTGACGTTGATCGCGAACAGCTCGTCGTACATCTCCTCGGTCATCGACTCGAAGGGGGTGGGGGGTGCGATGCCGGCGTTGACGAACAGGGCCTCGATCGTGCCGAGTTCGTCCTTCACACGGGTAGCCAGAGCATCCAGGTCCGGCAATGAGGACACATCGCCCTGGACCGCCACCGCGTTCTCGCCGAGCCGTTCCCGCGCGGCGTCGAGCGTGTCCTGAGAACGGCCGGTGATCACCACGCGGGCTCCGCCGTCCACCAGCAGCTTCGCCAACGCGAACCCCATGCCGCTGCCGCCACCCGTGATCACCACGTTCTTGCCGCTGTACTTGTCCATTGCAGGATCCCTTCGTTTTCTCTCAAAAATCGGTGATGCGCCCCGACGCGGGTCAGGGAATGCTTTTCGTCGGAACCGGCGTTTCGCAATGCCGTCGGCGTCAGCCCATGGGGAACTCGCCGCCGTCCAGGACGAGGTGTCTCCCGGTCAGCCAGCTCGCCCGGTCGGACGCGAGGAACAGCACCGCGTTGGCGATGTCGTCGGGCTGACCGTCGCGCCCCAGCGGTGGGACGTCGTCGGGGTTGCTCTCCGCCGGCGCCGCGCCCATGCGCGCGGACACCTCCGCCCACCGCTCCCGCGTTGCCTCGCCTCCGGGGGTGGCGACCCTGCCGGGAGCCACGGCGTTGACCCGGACTCCGAACGGGGCCAGATCCAGGGCCAGCCCCCGGCTGTAGTTCTCCAGTGCCGCCTTTGCCGCGGTGTAGTGCAGGAACGCCCCTGCCGGAGTGAGGACCGCGGCCGAGGAGACGTGCACGATCGCTCCCGAACGCCGTTCCCGCATCCCCGGTACCAGCAGCGAGTCCAGCCGCACCGACGCCAGGTAGTTCAGGTCCAGCGCGTCCTGCCACTCCTCGTCGGGGATGGCCGGGAATCCCTCGTGCGGCCGCGCCCCGCCCGCGTTGTGGACCAGGACGTCCACCCCGCCGAGCGTCTCCTGCGCGGCCGCGGCGAGAGCCTCCGCTCCGGCCCGTGTCCGCACGTCGGCCTCCACGAAGGAGGCCCCTTCCGGCACCGTGCCCGTCGCCGACCTGGCGGTCGTGAGCACCTCGGCGCCCGCGTCCAGGAGCCGGCGCACGACGGCCGCCCCGATTCCGCGGGAACCACCTGTGACCAGGGCTCGCTTTCCCGTGAATTCCTGCTGTCCCGTCCCGTTTTCGATCGTGGTCATGCCACCGGCCCTCTCGATTGTGTTTCGCTTGCTCGACGGAAGAAGGATCGACGTGCGCAGCGCGCGAATATTCGAATGAACCGCAGTGGGCGCCCCGTCGATATTTTTACGGTACGCCCAGAAAAGAATGAGACGCAAAGAGTAAATGTGAGTGGATGCCATAGAGAACTCCTATAGCCCCTCCGTGCGTGGCCCGGCCCCGCCGGCGGTGCGCAGGGGCTCTGGGGGACCGGTATCGCGCGGGTCCGGTTACGCACGCACCGCGGTGTCGTAGGAGCGCCGTAGGTGGTCAGTCAGGGGTCCCGGGCTGATGGCCTACAGCGTCGACCTCGACAGGACCTCCTCCGAGTGCACCCGGGGCGCGTCCGTGGACGACCACCGCCCGCCAGGGCGGGTACCGGCCCTTGTGGCGGTGGGCGAGTGACCAGGACCGGGTGCCGCAAGCAGTACGGAGTTCGCGAGGAGCGCCGTTGAGCGTGGAGAAGGGGTTCGTTCGGTGCCGTGGGGCACCGGGACTCGTCGGGGTGCCGCGCCGACGGCCGAAACTTGATTGTTAACTATATTCACAGACTTAGTGTGTATGCTTGATGAAGCGACGTCGTAGTGAGATCGCGAGGTTCGGGCGGCGGCGCAGGCCTCCGGGGTCATGCGACCCGGAGGTTGCCTTCAGGCAGGGCTCCGGTCCCGGAGGGGACACGGTCCCTGTCACTGCGGATCGGAGGACGCGGTGACGAAGTACGATTCCTCGAAGTCCGGCCGACGCGTCCCCCGCGCGGTCGGCACCGGCCACACCGGAAACCGCTGCGGGTATCCGGGATGCACGGACGAGAACGCGAGCATGTCCGTCCTCTGGGAGCGCCCCGACCAGGAGCACGACTTCGGGGGTACCAACCGGGAGTTGCGCTGCCGCAGGCACTGGGGCAGGGAGGCGCCGCGTGCTCCTCGGCCCCGTGAGCCCCTGCCGGTCGACCCGGGGTGGAAGGTGGTCCGCCCCGGTCGGGGCGGCGGGTCCCCGGGCGGGGCGAGGCCGTCGGGTGGCAGGTCCGGGCTCCGTACGGAGAGGTTCACCCCCGGGCCCAGACCCATCGACGTTCCCGAGCTGAACAGGATGCGCACCCGGGCGAACGGGTTCCTGGCCAGGCATCCGGAGCGGACGCTGGAGATCTGCGAGCGCGCCCTGGGGGAGGAGCGGCGGCTTCTCGCCCAGGTGGGACGGCGGATCAGGGTAACGATGGACGACTTTCGGCGGCTCCGTGCGGAGGCCCTGGCCCGGCGGCACGGGCGCCCGTGCCGCTAGACCCCCTGTCCGGAACATCCCAAGGAGGCAGTCCGTGTCCGAGAACGCCACACCGTCCAGGCTCAGCATCGACCCCGCACTCCCGGAGCACACCCTCCTGGCTCTGCGGAGAACCCCCGAGGAGTGGGAGGAGCAGCGCCGACAGATGAGGAAGTCCAGCAAGGAGTTCGACTGGATAGGGGCCGGGGCGGCGCTTTTCGTCTTCATGGGCATTCTCTTCGCAACGGATGATCCGGCTGTCGCCATCGGGGTTTTCGTGCTGATGGCCGTGGTCGGCAAAGGCGGTACTTCGATCTGGCTGTCCCACAGGGAGGGCCTCCTGGAACGCCTCCTCCAGGAGAACGCGGAACGCTGTGTCGACCCCGCGCACCTGCACGCGCGAGAGCGCGACCTGCTGGTGCGGGCCCAGCGTGCGGTCGCACGCATCCTGGGCTCGCCCCTGCACGAGAGGGGCATCCTCAACGACCGGGCGCAGGAGGAGGTGGTGCTGAACGATGTCGAGTGGAGCATCGCCCGACAGGTCCTGAGCCAGTCCGAACGGCGCCACCGCATCGGGGCGGTCCCGGTCTCGGGTGACCGCAGCCGCCAGGCCGCCGCACGCGCCCTGGCCTCCCTGGACAGGGAACAGGAGGAGACCGTGCGCCAGATCGACACCATCGTCCGGATGGCCGACCAGGTCGTCGAGGCGGAGAGGGAACTGGTCGACCGGGCCCACGCCCTGCGTCTGGACGACATACGGGTGGAGGACCCCTGGATCCACGCGGCGGCCAAGGTCGACTCCGAGTCCCTGGACTCACTGTCGCGTGCCCGTGACACCGGGCAGCACATCGCAGGCCTCCTCGCCTCCCGGGAAGGGCCTGCCGCGCTCGATACGTGAGTTCTTCGACCGGAGGCTCAGCGGCCGTCAGAGCGCCCCGGTCGTGATAACGAATGTGTCGACCCATGGCTGCCGGCCTTTGTCCCTTGTCAGGGTTCCCTGACAGTATTGTCGTAGAAGGGTCTTTGTGGAATTCGAAGAGAAGGTTTCCGCGCTCAGCGCCAAGGTGCAGAAGCAGCGCGAGATGACCCAGACCGAGGAGGCGGCGAAGAACGCGTTCGTCATGCCCTTCATCGCGACGGTCCTCGGATACGACGTCTTCGATCCGCGCGAGGTGGTTCCCGAATTCACCGCCGATGTCGGGGTGAAGAAGGGGGAGAAGGTCGACTATGCCATCATGCACGAAAACGAGGTGCAGATGCTCATCGAGTGTAAGAAGTCGAACGGTGAGTTGAGGGTCGAACACGCCTCACAGCTCTACCGGTACTTCTCCGTCACCAACGCGAGGATCGCGGTCCTCACCAACGGGGTGGAGTACCGCTTCTACACCGACCTCGAAGCGCCGAACCGCATGGACTCCAGGCCGTTCATGGTGCTCGACCTGGGCGACGTCGACGAGAGCCTCCTGCCCGAGCTGCACAAGCTGACCAAGGCCTCCTTCGACCTGAACTCGGTCATCGACGCCGCGGAGAAGCTCAAGTACATCGGAGCGATCAAGCGCACGCTGGCCGAGCAGTTCCAGGAGCCCGACGCCGACTGGGTGAAGTTCTTCGCCGGACGCGTCTATGACAAGGCCTTCACCAGGCGGGCGCGCGAGCAGTTCACGCCGCTCGTCCGAGAGGCCGCCTCGGCCTTCCTCGACGACCAGGTCAACGTCCGGCTGAAGAAGGCTCTGGAGTCCACCCGCCCGCAGGCCGAGGCGGACCCGGTCAGCAGCGAGGACGTGGCGGAGGAGGACCTGGAGCGCGGCACGGGCATCGAGACCACCCTGGAGGAGCTGGAGGGCTACCAGGTCGTCAAGGCGATCGCGTGCAGTGAGGTCAAGCCCCAGCGGATCTCGCAGCGGGACTCCAAGAGCTACTTCGCCGTCCTACTGGACGACAACAACCGCAAGCCGATCGCGCGCCTGCACTTCAACGCCAGGTCGAAGAAGTATCTCGGCACCTTCGACGCTGAGAAGAACGAGACCCGCCACCCACTGGGCTCCGTCGACGAGATCTACCTCCACGCGGAGAAGATCCGCGAGTCGGTGCGCAACTACCTGGGATGAGACCCGGGCGGCACGGCCACCGTGCCGCCCTCTTCCGCGGTGGGAGAACGGGAGAGCAGCAAGATTTCGGATGAACATGGATTCAAGCCGGCTGACTCCCGGCGTGTCGCCCTGCATCCCGAGATCGGTGCGGACCAGGCCCGGGTTCTGCGCTGTGCGCTCGAACAGCGATCGCCTCAGGAGAGGGTCGGGCGAGAGTACCCCGGGGCACCGAAGAAGCTCCTCGATGGCGGGACCCCGATAACGGTCTTCTTCCTCGTAGCCGGAGCCGTACTGATCCTCCTCCTGGAGAACTCGATCGAGGCACTTTGGGCCATCGGTCTTCTTGCGCCTGTCGTCGCTATCGTGCTGTGGTACTTCCTCCAACGTCGGGCCGCCCGGGTGGTGGAACGTGCCCGTGCTCAGGACCCCGCACATCTCGTTACCGGGTTTCGGGGGCGGTATGTGACCTCCGACATGCTCGACCACACCTCGAACGCGCTGTTCGGCCGTGCCCAGCGGGCGGTGGACGCCGTACTCGGTTCGTCGTTGCACCGGCAGGGGCTGCTTCTGGACGAGGTCCGCAACCGGGTGGTCCTGGCCGACGTCGAATGGTCCCTGGCCCAGAGCCTGGCCCAACAGACCAGGATCCGGCACAGAATCGACAGCACGCCCGTCCCGGGGGAGCGCAGCCGGCAGGCGGCCGAGCGCGCTCGTGCCGTTCTGGCGGAGGACGTCGCGGAAGTCGAGGCGCGTATCCGCATGTTGGAGTCCTACGCCGACAAGGTACGAGCCGCCGAGCTGGAAGAGCAGGACCGGCGTGCGGCCGCCGAGTTCGACGCGATCGCAAACCAGGCAGCCGAGGCCCAGGCCGCTCATCCCCAGCAGAACGAGGCGCTCGGTTCCCTGGTGCAGGCACAGAACCTCGCCCTCCAGATCGAAGCCCTCTCCCCGGGGGCCGAGGGTTGATGCACGTATGCCGGAGGCCATGGCCATACGCGGCGCCGGCAGCCGGACATGGTCAGGTATGCGATGTGTGAAAGACCCTGGGGGCGCGTCTGCGGTGACGGCGCGGGAAGCCCGCGCCCGATTCGGGACCTGCACCAACGCAGTCCTTCAAGGCCACACGAAGGGCAACGCCGACACCCCCCCGCCACCATTCGCCGGAGCTCTCGCTCCTCACCTCATCGCGGGCCTGCTGTAGCGGCCCGCGCATGCAGCACCCTCCAGGAGGCCGTGCCGGACCGGGGCCCGGCGCGGCCTTCGGTATGAGACGTACAGGCGTTGCCGGGCCGGATCCGAGGCCGCTACCGGGACGGCGGCCCCCGAATTCGCCATACCGCCGCCACCCGTGTCGTGCTCTCGATACGCTCCGTGAGGACGACGACACCGAGACGCAGGGGGCCTCTGATGCGGGAGATCGAGACGAAGTACCGGGTGGCGGATCTGGAAACGCTTCTGGTCGCGCTCCAGGCCGCCGGGGTGGAGCTGGGCGACCCGGTCTTCCAGGACGACCAGGCCTACGCCCCCGCGGGTTGGCGGCCCGAGATGGGCAAGGTCGGCCACACCTTCGCCCGCCTGCGCAGCCTGGACGGCGGTATGCACGTGTTCACGACCAAGACCCCGCTGGCCAACCCCATGGAGTGCGCCGAGTACGAGACCACCGTCGCGGACCGGGAGCAGATGCACGGCGCCGTCCTGGCCATGGGGTTCGAACCGAACGTGCGTATCGTCAAGCACCGGCGCACGGGGAGGGCCGGACGGATCGAGGTGTGCGTCGACCTGGTCGAGGGCGTGGGCGCGTTCCTCGAACTGGAACTGGTCGTCGACGACGACAGCGACGGTCTGACCGTGCAGGCCGAACTGGACGCGTGGGCCCGTGGGCTCGGTGTGGAGCTGGAGCGCACCACCGACACCTACGACACCCTGGTACGTATCCCGGCGGCCTGAGGGATCACCGCCCGTGAGGGGTGAACCCCACGCCGTCGAGCCGGGCGCGGACGCTCTCGGAGGGGTGGGCGTTGGTGTTCGACGGTAGCGGCTCCGGGGCGGCCCACAGCACCTTCCCGGCCTCGTCCGGTTCGGCAAGCCGCATGTGACCGCGGACGACTTCCCCCCGCACCTCCCTCCGCACCGGCACGCCGAGGCCGGTGCGCGGGCAGCTGCTGTGCAGGCAGCCAGTCGCAGCAGGTTCCTGTTTCGCCTGTTCAGTCCTGCCTGGCGGCGGCTATGGCGCTGTGCACGTCGTCACCGACGATTTGGCGCACGGAGGTTCCGGGAAGGCACGGATACTCCACCCAATGCGTGACCTGCTCCTCCGTGTCGCCGCCGTAGGGCTTGCGCAGCACGTCGTCCGCGTCGATGAAGACGTTCCTGATCTCAGCGCCCGTGCTCTCATCCGGATGGATGCGCCGAAAGTGCATCGGGAGAACCAACCAGACATCCTTCCCGTCCCGGTAGCGGCAGGTCACGGCCCCCAACACGGCAGCGCCTTCGTGCGGAAGGCGCTCCTCGACGTCGACCCAGTCCACCTCGACCGTTGTCATTGTGCGCAGCCTTTCCCTTGCGGTATCCGAGGAACGACGAACACCCCACACTACGCGGAGCCGGGTCGGCGCGCAGAATACCCCGGGCGACGCCCTCGTCCTCGGCTCACAGGACCGAGTCGGCGCTGTTACTCCAAACTCCCCGAAGAAGCGGATACGCCATCGCGTCCGTGTACCCGAAGCAATCCCGCGCAAGGGCGTTGGCCGGGGACGGGCATCCGCTTTCACGTGAGACGGAGGCCGCCGCGCATTCCGCGACGCGTACGGCCCCGAGCCCCGGCCTCCACGCGCTGGAGGGAGGCCGCCGTGAACGACTACGGAGGAACTGGGACGAAACGACATGGCGGCGGCGGGGCGGCTCCCCTGGAACCGTTCCGTCCCGCCCAGCCCTTACGCGTACGGGGTTCGCCGCTGGGTTCATGGAGCGGCCTGCCTGAAGCGCTGTGCCATGTCGGGGAAGGCCGCGTCCAGCAGGCGTGTGACCTCGCGAGTGGCCAGGTACACCGATCCGGTCGCGGTCACGGATCCGCGGTCCGCCGAGAGCCCACATGAGATGAGTGCCTGGTACGACCAGCGATCACCCCGCCGACAGACAGCGCCGAGCCCTTTCCCGCGGCCTGGGACAAGGGCGCGGTTCCGTTCGCGTACCAGGAATCGTTCGGGTTCGCAGGAGCAGTGCCGGCGCCTCCTTGACGCACCAGGGAAGACGGCGCGAAGCAGGATTGCGCCTTTCGTTTCCTCTGTCGTCCTTACAACATCAAACTGCACTTGGCTATCAGGGTCGTGTGCTGATTCCCTGGCCGGAATCGGCCACAGGAAAAAACGATATGACCCTTTGCCCGCCATGGGGTTCGTGTTTTTTCATGAACTGGCGAGTAACCCTGCGAGACACAAAAGGACTCCCATGACCAACACCCACCGGTCAGGTCCGGACAGGCGCAGCATCCTGCGCGGAGCCGTCATCACCTCAGGTGCCGCCGCCCTCGGCGGAGCCCTCAGTGCGGTCGGCGCCACGAGCGCCTCCGCCCAGGCGGCCAACACGAGCACCTCCGTCCAGGCGGTCAGGCCGTACCTGTACTGGCGGGGCGCCTGGGGCGCCCGCCCACCGAGCAGCCCCATCCAGGTTCTGGCCACCCCACCGCGCTACATCGTGGTCCACCACACCGCGACGCCCAACACCACCGACTACACACTCGACCACGCCCTGCGCCTGTCCAGGTCGATCCAGAACCACCACATGGACACCAACGGCTGGGCCGACACCGGACAGCAGCTGACCATCAGCCGCGGCGGCCACGTCATGGAGGGCCGCGACCGCACCCCGGAATCCATCGCGGCGGGCCACCACGTCGTGGGCGCCCACGTGGCCAACAACAACAGCACCTGCATCGGTATCGAGAACGAGGGCCTGTACACGAGCGTGGGCCCGACCGGGGCCCTGACCGACTCACTGGTGACGACCCTGGCGTGGCTGTGCGCGGCCTACGGGCTCAACCCGCACGGAGCGATCCTGGGCCACCGGGACTTCAACGCCACCGCCTGCCCCGGCAACGTGCTGTACTCGATGCTCCCCGAACTGCGCAACAGGGTCGCCCGGACGATGCGGGCCCAGGGCATCGCCCTCGCCGCCCGTCAGGAGCCGGGCGAGGACGGTCCCACCTACCCGCCCGTGCCCGAGAACGAGCCGGACCACGAGTTCTACCACGGTCCCACCCGAGGGCCGGACGACTTCACCCGCTAGGAGGTCGTACGGGTAGACGCCGGTAGCGTCCGGGGAAAGGTGACGCGGGCGCAGGCCCCGGCGGCCACGGAGCCACCGCGCTTCGTGACCGCCGGGGGTTCTGTGTTCGTACTCCCGTCATGGCTCGTATTCAGGCGCGGGACCGTACGCGACCACTCCGGAACACCCGGTCCGGTCACGGCGACGGCGGAGCCGTGGTTCGTGAGGCGTATCCGGTGCCTTGGAGGGTGGGTGACGGCGGACCGAGCTGGAGAACCGCGTCTCAGTGCTCTCCGACCTCGAGTGCGCGGCGCACCGCGGCCTCCGCGCCTTGGGTCCAGGGCTCCCCGTGGCCGGGCAGCACCGTGGTGGCGCCCGTGCCGGCGACCGTGTCCAGGGAGGCCAGGGCCTGGTGGGTGTCCTTGGTGGCCGCGGAGGCCACGATCTGCGGTTCCGCCCGGCCGGTGTAGGGATCGAGGGTGACCAGGGCGTCACCGCTGATGACGGTGTCGCGGTCGGGCAGGTGGAGGATGCAGTGCCCGTCGGTGTGCCCGGGGGTGTGCACGGCGACGGGGTGGCCGGGCACTGGTAGGGCGGTCCTGGTCGTCAGCGGCTCGACGTCGCCCACCCCCTTGACGGTCAGTGCCCCGGCCGCGGCCATCCGGCCCAGCAGCGGTAGGGACCGGGGGTGGGTGAACGGGTAGAGGAGGCGGTTGCGCTGGGGCGTGTACCGGTAGGGGTGGGCCGCCAGGTAGGCGTCCTGCGGGTGGACCAGCACGGGCACGTTCCATTCCCGGTGCGCGCGCACGGCGAAACCCACGTGGTCGAAGTGGCCGTGGGTCAGTACCAGCGCCCTGACCTCGTCCGGTCGCCGCCCCCGCGTCTCCAGGGCCCGCAGGACCATGGACCACATGCTCGGCAGGCCCGCGTCCACGAGGGTCACGCCGTCCTCGTCCTCGATGAGGTAGCAGTTGACGTGGGCGTGGGAGACGAGGTGGACGCCGTCGGCGACTTCCGGAGTGATCAAGGGATCCTCTCGAACCGTTGTGGAAACGACGGATGCCGTCCATCGTGGAGAATCCGCGGAGGCCGGTCAAGCATGACGGGCCCGCCACGCCGGGTCCATGGGCGGACGTGACCCGGCCGCGCCCCGGACGGCCCCGCCCCGCGACCGCGACGCCCGCCCCGCGCTCCGCCCGCGGTGCCGGATACTGGTGCCCATGGCGATCATCTACAAGGCCACCCTCACACCGAGCAAACCCGAGCTGATCAGTTCCTGGCTGGACCGCCGGCCGTGGGCGGGCCAGGGGCCCGACGAGGTGCTCGGCGCGTACAGGTTCGACGATCCCGAGGGAGAGGTCGGGGTGGAGGTGTTCCTGCTCCGGCGAGGGGACCGCCTGCTCCAGGTGCCGCTGACCTACCGGGGCGCGCCCCTGCCCGGTCACGACGACCACCTCGTCGGCACCACGGAGCACTCCGTCCTGGGAACGCGCTGGGTCTACGACGGCACCGAGGACGAGGTGGCCCTCGCGTGCTTCCGGCGGGCCCTGACGGGCGAGCAGGAGCAGGCGGAGCTGGAGATCTGGGAGGACGGCCGTCTCCTGGAGCGCAGGCCGCAGCAGGTTCTGATCTCCAGGGAGTCCGGCTCCGGTGGTGACGGCACCGGACCGGCTCGGGAGGGGCGGGTGCTGCTTCCCCACGTCCTGGGCGGTGAGCCCGAGGGAAGGCCGCGGCTTCTCGCCCGCTGGGGCGACGAACAGGCGGTGGTCGCGGCGCTGGTCTGATCCCGTGGCTTCTCCCGCCTGAGCACGGGGTTCACCGGCACACGCACGGATTCGGTCACGGCGCCGACGGCGGCGGCGCCCGCCGCGTGCCGCCCTGTCGGCGGCGTGTGGTTGTCTTCTCCCATGGGTGTTGGGATCGAGCGGTTTCTGCGGTTGGTGAACGCGCTGCCGGAGTGCGAGCACAAGGAGTCGGAGCGGTACACGACCTTCCGTGTGCGCGGCAGGCCCTTCGGCTACCTGTGGCCGGACACCGCCACCGTGGGGTTGAAGCAGACCCTTCTGGAGCAGGCCGCCCTCGTGGCCGAGCGGCCCGAGGTGTTCGAGGTGCAGTTCACCGCGGGCGGGTTCGGCTGGGTGGTCGTCCACCTCGACGGGATCGATCTGGACGAGCTCAGCGAGCTCACCCTGGAGGCCTGGCACCTGACGGCGCCCGAGGAACTGCTCACCGCCCCGCCGACCCCGGCGTCGCTGGTCCAGGCCTGAGCCGGATCCCGGACAGCCCCTCCGCCCGGCCCCGCGCACACGGTCACGGGCACCTGCTCGTCCAAGGCCGGGGTGCGGCACGCTCGGTACATGAGCTCCGAACTCTTTCCCTTCGACCTTCGCTGGAGCGAGGCCGATCCCCGCACACACCCCTTCGACCATGCGTCCGCGTCAGCGGAGGTGATCGCGCTGCCGCCCGCCGCCGATGTCCCGGTCCCTCCCGCGGGCGCGGACGTCTGGGCGCACATCGCATGGGCCCGTGAGGTGGGGAATGCCTGGACACAGGGGATGACGAGGGCGCTGGTCGGGCGATTCGGGCGGTGGAGCACCGGCTGGCAGTGGTCACGTCCTGGGATGGGAGGCCCCGTGGACAGCTGGTGCTGTCCCAAGCACTCGATCACCACTCCCGAGGAGACCCTCGAACGGGTCGCGAACGCGCTGTGCGAGTGGCGGAGGTGGCTGGAGGAACTGGCCGAGTTGTTCGAGCACCACCCGGTCGGCGCAACCGACCGCGAGCACGCCTGGGAACGCGCCGCCGTCCTCCTGATCACCCGTGTCCTGGACCGCACGCGTGCGGACGAGACCTGGTACGTGCACTGCGAACTGGTCCTTACCTGGTACCTGACCAGGTGGGACGTGCCGCAGGACACGGCTGAGGAGTGGGTGGACAGGGCCGTCGACGGACGGTTCGAGAGCTGGATCGCACCGGGGAACCCCGTCGTACGGGAGGTAGCCGAACGTCTGGCCGGCTCACCGTGGGAGGAGGAGAGCCAGTGAGCACGGACCACCTGCGTATCTGGCTCACCATCCGCGACACCGTGCCCTGGGAGCGGACCCGCGCCGTCGACAGTAGCCCGGTCGTCCCCGCCCGGGACGGGGCGGCCCACGACATCCGCGCCTTTGACGGCGCACGCTCACCGGAGCGCGCCGCTGGGATGCTCGCCGCACTCGCGCGGGCCAGGGCCGACGCCGCCTCCGGGGCCCCTTTGACCTTCGATCTGCTCAGCTCCTGGCAGCGGTCGGTCCTGGACGTACCCGACGCGCCGTTCCGCGGCGCGCCAGCCTTCGCCAAACAGGGCCGCGAGCGCTACGGTACCGGTCCGGACCTGCGCGGCCTCCTCGACACCTGCCTGGTCCAGAGCGGTGGTCTCGACCCCGCTCTCCCCGCACGCGCGGCCCGCGCCTACCTCGACGTCTGCTTCTTCCACCCCTTCACCGACGGCAACGCACGGTCGGCGTTCCTGGCGCTGTCCTTCGTCCTGGCCCGCGCGGGAATCGCGCTCGACCAGGTCGGACCCCTGCGGCGCCTGCCGCGCCACGCGAACCACCCCGAGGGCGCGCTCGCACTCGCCGACCTGGTGGCCGTCCTGATCGAGCACACCCGTCGACGCGCGGGGGAGCACCGTTGCGTGCCAGGAGGATGAGGGTGCGGACGGCGTTCACCGGGGTCCGCCCGGGCGGGTGGCCCTTCGGCCCGGTGGCGAGGAGTCAGGCCCGGATCAGGTGGCCGTCGAACCCGGAGGCGACGAGTGACTCGTAGGCGGCGCGCACCCGCCGGGGGACCTCCTGCTCGATGGCGAACCCGCGCCCGGGGTACTCCATCACCCGCTGGAGGTCGCCGACGATCATGTCGATGACGAGTCCCGCGTCGCCGATGCCTGCGGCGTAGTCGTCGAGCTCCAGCGGTTGCGAGGCACACGTCACCTCGACCTCTGGCCACAGCTTCCGGGCGGTGGCGAAGGAGCGCCGCTCCATGTAGGGCATGCAGACCAGCAGCACGGTGGCGGGGACGATACCGGCATCGGCCAGGATCTGGCGGGAGAGGGCGATGTTCTGGCCGGTGTTCGAGGCCTCCGGCTCCAGCAGGATCGCGGAGTCGGGGACACCGAGACCGAGGGCGTGTTCGCGAAAGTGCACGGCCTCTCCGCGCGGGAACACCGCTGTGGTGGAGGGGCTGTTGCCGCCGGTGAACACCAGGGTCGGGAAGAGCCCGGCGTGGTACAGCTCGGCGGAGCGGATCGCGACGCCGAGGTCATGGCTGCCGAGGCCGATCGCCACGTCGCACGGCCGCAGCCGGTGGTGCATCCGGTGGAAGTCCCAGAGCAGTTCGGCCTGCCGCCACTGGTCCCGGGTGATGGTGTGCTGGTCCTTCGCCACGTGTTCCTTCCCTCGAGGCTGTACCGGGGCGTCCCCGCAGCCCTGGCGCTCTCGACACCACGGAGGATCCGGTCTGCGAATACGCCGGCGTCCACCACCAGAACAGGGAATTCCTCCGATACCGGAAGAGACCGCTGGCATGACCGTAGGAGGCCGGTGAACGGTATCCGTTCCCCAAGGGCTCCGGCGGCCTGCCGACGATCCCGACCGTGCTTTTCCCGGCGGACTACGACGGGTCACATGTCGCCCTTCCCGATCCTCCTTGCGTCCTGTACGTCCTGGAAAAGTGAGAGGTCCAGTTCGCCCGGTCCGTGCAGCACGCTGATGTCCCCGGTCGTCTCCAGCACGACCGCGCGGACCGAGTCCATGCTCCTGACGTTGGAGCTGCGGAGTTTCGACTTGATGTCGTCCTCGGTGATCCGGGATCTCCTCATGTTGTCCCTGAGCATCGTGCCTTCGGACATGAGCAGCAGAGGCGTGTTGTCGACCGCCTGCTTGAACGGGGCGAGGCGGCGCAGCAGGGCGATGGCGACCTGCAGCAGGTAGAGCACGGCCAGGGCCGTCATGCCTTCGAGCAGCGACACCTGCGCCACCGCGACCGTCGCCACGAGTGATCCGACGGCGACGGTCATGGCGAAGTCGAAGCTGGACATCTTGGAGAAGCTGCGCAGACCCGCGATGCGCGTGTAGGTGATGACGGTGGCGAAGATGCCGACCGTGGAGACGAGGATCAGCAGCAACCCGCTGAGCGGGACGGCGAAGAGGTTTTCCAGCATGCCGGACCCCTACCCGCCCTTCCCCGGGGAAAGCGGTGGTACTGGCTGGTCCGGGGGCGCGTGGTCGCACACGATTCCCCCGAGGCCGGTTCGCGACCCCCGGTGTCCGTATTCGACCACGCGTCGCGCGATCCCTGTTCGGGATCAGGGGCCTGCGTGCCCTGCGCGAACGAATGATCCGGATGGCGGTGGAGGCCCGCAGGGACGCGGCCACACGCGACGGGGCGATCGCCCGTACCGCCGACCAGGTCGGGGTGTCGTTCGATCAGACTCCGGAACAGTCGGGAAGGACCTGCGAAGCCGCGCGGAACGAGAGCCGCTGAAGGTCACCACTTGCCAGGGACCAAGGGCTGGTGGATGTGGCCATCACCGTGGCCGGAGTGGGTGGCGACCTGACCTCGGGCATGGTCGTGGCGGCCGGAAGCCATGCCCTGCCGTCCCTGGCCAGCGTTGTCTCACTCTTGCGGTCCTGCCCGTTGTCGCCTGATCCGCGCGCCCCGCCTTCGTGCCCGGGAACGGAGAGACTCTCCGATTCCGGTCCTCTCCGAGTACCGCTGTTCGGGATGAGAGGAGGTCCGGAGACGGAGGGCTCCGTGGTCGGCCGGCAGCGCTCCGGCCGGGAGGTCGGACCACGGAGGTCACTGGGGCCGCCCATCCCGCTGGGCCTGCATCCTGCGCCGGATGCGACGGCATGAACGTCATGGGTTATGGGCAGACGTGGTGTCACGTGTCGCAACCTGAGCCGGGTGACGGTCCCACGTCGGAGTATGTGGGCCGCATCGGTATCTCGAGCACAGGGACTGAGCACGGGCCCACGACGGGGGGAGGAACCCATGGGCGTCGCCGAGGTGGTCGAGGCCGTGGGAACGGCGATCGAGGTGGCCGGTGTCGCGGTGATCGTCGTCGGCACGGTCGCGGCGACCGCTGTGTTCCTGTACCGACTCGTCCAGCGCACGCCCCTGGCCGGGATCTACCGGCCCTACCGCCACGGAGTGGGACGGGCGATCCTGCTGGGCCTGGAGTTCCTCGTGGCCGGTGACATCATCCGTACGGTCGCGATCGAGCCGACCTTCCGCAGCGTCGGTGTGCTCGCCGGGATCGTGCTGATCCGTACCTTCCTCAGCTTCTCCCTGGAGGTCGAACTGGAGAACCGGTGGCCGTGGCAGCGGCCCCGCACGGCCGCCGAGAGGTCGACACAGGAGAGGGGATGACCCACAGGTACAGAGGAGGCGGCGAGTGGCCGTCACGCCCCCGGGCCAGCGGAAAAGGGAACGCGGTGGCGAACGGACCGAACGGACCGAACGGGCATGAAGCGTCTGGACGCTTCCGAGGCGGACTGATCGCTGAGGCCCGCCCGAACGCCGACTCCCGCCGACCCCCTGCCGTTGGCCACCACGCCGGTCAGCGCGGAGACAGCCCAATATTCGCACCGGAAACGGTGGTCTGCGGGATGGATACTTCCGGCACCGCGGACGTCCCGCTTGGGAGGCGACTGTGCAACGCTCCACACACGCAACACTCAGGTCCGTGGTCAAGTGGGGATCCATCGGCTTGGTGGGCGCCCAGGTCGCCGTGGCGGCCGTTTCCATGGGCGTCAACCACTGGCGCCGGAAGATACGTCCCCGCCGGGTGGTCTTTCCCCGTACGGCACCGGCGGAGCTGCCGGTGGGCGACTCGGGGACCCGCGTCACCGTCTACACCTATGGCGAGGACCTCTTCGAGGACATGCTCGCGGCGATCCGCGGGGCCCGGCACCGTGTGCTGTTCGATTCCTACATCGTCAAGGACGACCAGGTGGGCCAACGGTTCAAGGAGACCCTCATCGAGGCCGCCGAGCGGGGTGTCGAGGTGTACGTGGTCTACGACGGCTTCGCGAACCTGGTGGTGCCCCGGTCCTTCTTCCGCTTCCCGCCCAGCGTCCACGTGCTGCGGTATCCGGTCTTCCGTCCCGGTGTGCTGCTGTTGAACATCCGCAAGTCCGGCCGGGACCACCGCAAGATCCTCACCGTCGACGGCGAGGTGGGGTTCTCCGGCGGGTACAACGTGGGATCGCTCTACGCCACCAACTGGCGCGACACCCACCTGCGGCTGACCGGGCCGGCGGTGTGGGAGCTGGAGAACGCCTTCGCCGACTTCTGGAACAGGAACCACCGCCCCGAGCTGGACAGGTTGGGGGAGGCCGCCTGGGATTCGCACCTGCGGCTCCACCGCAACGTGCCCGAAATGCTGATCTACCCCATCCGGGCGATGTTCCTGGAGGCGATCGACCGGGCCAAGGAGAGGGTGCTGTTCACCCAGGCCTACTTCCTCCCCGACCAGAAGCTTCAACGAGCGCTCATCGATGCCGCCGGCCGTGGCGCGGACGTGAACGTGCTCGTCCCCGAGGAGTCCAACCACGTCATCGTGGACCAGATCTCCCGCAGCCAGTACTCGACGCTATTGCGCGGCGGAGTGCGGCTGTGGCTCTACCAGGACGCGATGGTGCACGCCAAGACCCTGACGGTGGACGGCCAGTGGTCCACGGTCGGCACCACGAACGTGGACCGGCTCAGCCTGACCGGCAACTACGAGATCAACATCGAGATCTTCGACGAGGGCGTGGCCCGGCACATGGAGGAGGTCTTCGCCAACGACCTCACCAACTGCCGGGAACTGACCGAGGAGGAGTGGGACGACCGACCGCTCCTCGCCAGGTTCGGCGAACTCGTGCTGGCGCCCTTGCGGCCGCTGCTGTGAGGCTTCTCAGCCGGTTCGTCGCCCGGTCCGTCGCTGTTGGGAGAGGCCGACGCGTGTTCGTATCAGGAGGGAAAAGACGGATCACGATTTCCTGCGGTTCTATCTGGCAGGGGTGAATGCATCGACCCCTTGAATCGACGATCGTTTATCGGGCACTTCGTGAGGGATGGGCACTCCGAAAGGGTCGGAATCCGAGAAAACTGGTGGCCGCGTACGCATTCTTCATCATCCATGAACATCGCCTCCCCGGCTGAACGCATCCGTGTGTACTTCCCGAGCGGGGTATGCAGCGCACGGATGGGACCATCACCCGATATGCCACGGTGCGGGGGAGCGACGCAGATTTCGGCAAAGCCAGGACACACGCCGGAGTCGGGCATGGTCTGCCGCTGGAACACACAGCACACGCACCGAAGCGGGAGCAGGTCATGGTGCGGACCGTACGGGCTTCCTCACGCGGACGCATGCCCACGGTCCGGCGGTCCGCATCAGCCCGGCCGTCCGTGGGATGTCCGCTCTTTGGAAGAGGGTCCATCGTGGCAGTGCGGGGAGGTATCCCTGCACATGGTCTGGGTAGTGACGACGACATGCGCACTGTGAGCGGAAAGAGGCTGAGCCTGGCCTCAGCCGTCGGACGGGGCGTTCTCGCGGGCCTGGCTGGGACCCTGGTGATGACGGCTTTTCAGAAGTTCGTCCAAGCCTCGGCCACGGAGATGGTCTTCGACCGCTTCCTGGACCCCGCCCGTCCGTCCTAGTGCCGCGCCGCGGACGGGGACCGACCTCCGCGGGCGCGGGCGATGGTCGTCTGGCGTGGTGCGGAGCGTTCGTCGGAGCGGCATGAGGTGCGCTCAACGCAGAAGAGGCAGGACGGCTGCAGTAAGGCGGTGCTCAACCCATGGTTCGCGCCAAGAGATTCGGCCCCGGCGATGTGGTCGTCGTGACCGGCGCCTCGAGCGGTATCGGCCGAGCGACCGCTCATGCCTTCGCTGAGCGCGGGGCCAGTCTCGTTCTCGCCGCCCGCAGTGGGCAGAGCCTGGAGGAGACGGCGCGGGAGTGCGAGCGGCGAGGCGGCACGACACTCGCGGTGCCCACCGACGTCGGCGATGAAGACGCCGTGCAAGCCCTTGTCCGCGCCGCGGTCGAGCGCTTCGGCCGTATCGGCGTCTGGGTCAACAACGCCTCGGTGCTGAGCTACGGCACCTTCGAGCAGACCCCGTCAGAGGTCTTCGGGCACGTCATCCAGACGAACCTTTTCGGGCAGGTGTACGGGGCTCGAGCGGTCCTACCGCAGTTTCGCATGCAGGGCGCCGGCGTCCTCATCAATGTCGCGTCGTTGTACGGAAGGATGGGCTCGCCGTACCTCTCGCCGTATGTCACCAGCAAATTCGGCCTGCTCGGGTTCTCGGAGGTACTCCGCCAGGAACTGCACAGCAGCGACGGGATCGATGTGTGCACCATTCTTCCGGGCTCGTTCGACACCCCGATCTACCGCCAGGCGGCCAACTACACCGGCCGCGAGATCGGGCCGGTGCCCCCGGTCGGTGATCCCACGCGGGTGGCCGCGGCGATCGTCGGCGCTGTCGAGCGTCCCCGGAGGACAATCGTCGTGGGCCGGACCCACCAGGCCGCGTCCTGGGTACACGCGGCGCTGCCATGGTTGTACGACAGGGCGGTCGGACCGGTGATGGACCAGGGGGCGCTGCGCAGGGGACAGGTCCCCGCCGGGGCCGGGACCGTCTTCACGCCGCGGCCCGGGGCCGAAGCGGTCAGCGGCGAATGGCGTCAGGCACGGCGGCGTCTCCTGGGCAGGGTCGCCGTGGTCGCGGGAGCGGCGGCGGCCGGCATCACCGCATGGAAGTCGGTGGCGGGCCGAAGAGCGCGGTGACGCTCGGGTCCCGGGTCCCGGGTCCCGGGACCCGAGCGAGGGCCTGGCGAATCGGGGTGTCCTCCCGGTCGGCACCGAGTCGTCCGGTCCTCCTCGTTCTCCTCGGGACCACACGCTCACAAGGCGGACGGAACAGCCGTGCCCCGGGGCCCGGGGGCGGCACGGAGCAGGGCCGTGTAGAGGGTCAGTCCCGGCCCGAAGGCCATCGCCACCACCGGACCACCCTTATGCAGCGCACCGCTGCCGACCAGCTCGCCCAGGACCAGCGGCAGGGTCGCCGATGAGCAGTTGCCGTGTTCGGAGAGCACGGTGCGGGAAGCCGCCAGCGCGTGTTCGGATAGGTCCAGCTGGCCCTGGACGGTGTCCAGGATGCGCGGGCCGCCGGGGTGCACCGCCCACGCCCGCACATCAGGCAGATCGAGTCCGTTGCGGGCCAGCAGGTCCTTGACCACTGGCCGCACGTGCTCGGCCAGCACATCGGGCACCCGCGGGGACAGCTCCATACGAAAGCCGAAGTCGGTGATCTGCCAGGTCATGTGGTCGCTGGTGCCGGAGTCGGTGAGCGCTGCGATGTCCACCAGCTCCAGTCGGGGCGCGCGGGCGCCCAGGGCGACCTCGGCCTGCGGCCGCAGCACGAGGGCCACGGCGGCATCGCCGAACAGGGCGTGGGAGACCACCTGTTGCGGGTCCGTCGTTGGCGGCTGCAGGTGCAGCGAGGTGAGTTCGAGGCAGAGCAGTACGGCGGTCCGACCGCGGGCCACCACGAAATCCGCGGTACTGCCCAGCGCGGGCAGTGCCGCATAGCACCCCATGTGTCCGATGAGCAACCGCTGCACGTCCGGTCGCATTCCCAGTGACGCGGCCAGCTGGATGTCGAGTCCGGGGGTGCTGTAGCCGGTGCAGGAGGCGACCGTGAACAGCCCGATGTCGTCGGCGGTGACGCCGGCGTCGGCCATGGCGGCCGCAACGGCCCGGTACCCCAGGGGCTGGGCCTCCTCCGCGTAGCGCCGCATCCGGGCAGCGGTCGACCAGCCCGAGAGGTCTTCGCTGAGGGGGTCGGCAACGGTATGCCGGCGACGGACGCCCGCGCCGGCGAAGATTTGCTGGGCGATCCGACTCGAGGCGAAGTGCTGGCGGAAGAACCCGTCCCACAGCACCTGCTGGTCAGTGGTGTCGGGCAGCGCCGAGCCCAGTCCGGCGATCGTGGCGGTCACCACCGCGGCACCTCTGTGTCATGGTCGGGGTCGCCGTCCAGGGCCGCGACGCCCAGCCAGTCGGCGCAGACGTCCGAGGTGGCGGGCTGCAGTGCGCCGCAGCGGGCGTCGCGGTAGATCCGCTCCAGGGGATGTCCGCGTCGGGTGGCTGAGGCTCCCGCAGCCTCGATGACGGAGGAAGCCACTTCGGCCGCGGTGTCGCCCGCGGTCAGTTTGGCCCGCCACACCCAGCGGTTGGTCTCCGGTGTTCCTGGCTGCTCGGTCACTCGGCGGGCGGCCTCGGTGACGACCAGTGCCGCGGCGGCGACGGCGGTATCAGCCCGGCCGATACGTGACCGCACGGTCGGCAGCGTGTGGAGTCCTCGTTCCCTGAGGTGGGCGCTGCCCGCATCGAGCGCCGCACGCGCCACGCCGACGTAGACCGCGGCGTAGGAGGCCACCAGCCACTGCGGCATGACCTCGGCCAGCAGCAGTGTCAACCCCTCGATGCCGCCGAGCAGCGCGTCCGGACCGACCTCGGCGTCGAGGTGGACGTCGTGGCTTCCGGTGGCCCGCATGCCCATGGAGTCCCACGTGGACTCCACTCGTGTGCCGCTACCCGCCGGCACCAGGAAGTAGGACACTCTGGTCTCCGGGGCCTCGGCGTCCTTGGCCGTCACCAGGTAGGCGTCGACGTGCCCGGCCCCGGAGACGAAAGTCTTGCTTCCCGTGATGCGGAATCCTCCGTCGGTCCTGCGGTAGACGGTGGAGGTACGCGACAGCCGTGGACCGGTGCCGCGCTCACTCATGGCGACGGCGTACAGGGCGCCCGAGGCCGCCTCGGCGAGGAGCCGGTCGCGTGCGGCGAAGAAGCTGTCGGGGGCGCCCAGTTCCCGGACCAGCTCGTCGGGGGTGTGCGCCAACGCGCCGGTCACCGATGAGTGCATGTTGAAGATCAGCGCGGTGGCACCCGACCCGCGGGCGAGCTCGATCGCGACAGCCGTGTAGTCAGCGAAGGAGGCCCCGCATCCACCGAGCCGCGCGGGCGCCATCAGACCGAGCAACCCGGATGCACGCAGATCCTCGAAATCCGCCTCGGGGAACGCCCCCGACGCGTCGTGGGCCGCGGCCCTCGCGGCCAGGCGGGGCGCCAGGTCACGGGCCAGGGCGCGTGCGGCCCCCGGATCGGAAACCGGCTCGGTGAGGGGGAAAACAGAAGACAACGCCATTCACTCCTCCTTGCGGCCACACCCCTGAAACAGCACCGCCGTGCTCGCCACCGGGACCATCCGCACAAAGCTCCCACGTCCGAAAGCCCAGCTCAGCAGGTCGATCATCGAGGGACGGATACCCCGCAACGCCACGCGTACACCAGAGCGGGCACATTCGTCGACCAGGAGTGCACGGTCGACCAGCAGCGCGGGGTCGTGTACGCCCTTGGGGGCGAGTCCCGGCACACGCTCGGCGATGCCAATCGCCACCCAGCGGCACAGCACGGTGGCCGCCAGGGTGTCCAGTACGAGCAGACCGCCGGGGCGCAGCAGACGGCATGCCTCCGCCACTGCCCTCGGCAGGTCGGTGACGTGCTCGAGGATCTCCCCGGCAGCGACGACGTCCGCGCAGCCATCGGACAGCGGAGTGGCGAGCACGTCACCCAGCACGCCCTGCACACCGTGTTCGCAGGCCTGCCGCAGCGCACTCGGCGATCGGTCCACCCCGATATGCCGATACCCCTTGCCGACCAGGTGCGGTGCCAGCAGGCCGGCGCCGCAGCCGAGGTCCACCAGCACCGCGCCGGGCCGCGGCGCAGGGGGCACCAGCGCACCACGGGCGGCGGCCAGCCAGTGCAGCATCGCGAAAGCTCCTCGAGGCTGCCACCACTGGTCGGCGAGGATCTCATAGAGTTCCGGATCGTTGCGCCGTACAGGCGGGTCGATGGGTGTCATGAGCCCAGGCTGACACAATGGCCTCCATGCAGCACCTCGCAGCGATGCCGTTGGCGCTGGTCCGAGCCTCGCACCCGTTCCCCGCACTGACGGTCACCGCAGTCGCCACCGGGCTGGCGGCGACCTCCGGCAGGGCGGCCGAGGATCTGATGACCGTGGCCGCCGCGGTGCTGGCCGGGCAGCTGTCCGTGGGCTGGCTCAACGACCTGGTGGACGCGCCGCGCGATATCCGGGTGGGTCGAGCCGACAAACCGGTGGCCACCGGCGAACTCCCCCGCTCCGTGGTGCTCGTCGGCGTGCTGGTCTCAGCGTTGGCAGCGGTGGTTCTGTCGTTGCCCTCCGGGGTGCTCGCGACGGCGGCGCACCTGGCTGCACTGGGCTCCGCGTGGGCCTACGATCTCGGCGTCAAAGCCAGCGCGCTGTCGGTGCTTCCCTATGCGGTGTCCTTCGGGCTGCTGCCGGTGTTCGTCGTGCTCGGCCTGCCAGGAGCGCCGCTGCCGCCTGCGTGGCTGGTGCTCGCCTCGGCATCGCTGGGTTGCGCGGCACATTTCGCCAACGTACTGCCTGATATCGACGATGACCTGGCCACCGGCGTGCGCGGATTGCCGCACCGGCTGGGTGCCACCGGAAGCCACGTGGCGGCCGCATCGCTGGTTCTGGCCGCCTCGATGCTGCTGGTACTCGGTCCGCCCGGTGCGGTCTCCGGGACGGGTCTGGTGGCATTGCCGACCGCCGTGCTGGTCATTGCCGTCGGGCTGGTCATGGGCCGCCGACCGGGATCACCGGCCGCCTTCCACGCGGTGCTGCTGGTCGCGCTGATCGACGTGGCGCTGCTGCTGACCGCAGGCATGCAGCTGAACTGAGACGGTCGCCGACTGGGACGGCCTGGACCAGGTCCAAGACCTTGCGCCGGAACTCGCTGGGGTATCCACGACGTCCCACGATGTCCTCCTTCAAGGGTCACATGGTCCCAGGATCCAGAGAACCCGACTCAGAAAAACGCAGGACACACCATGCCTTCGAGCAGCGGCACCTGCGCCACCGCGACCGTCGCCACGAGTGATCCGACGGCGACGGTCATGGCGAAGTCGAAGCTGGACATCTTGGAGAAGCTGCGCAGCCCCGCGATGCGCGTGTAGGTGAGGACGGTGGCGAAGATGCCGACCGTGGAGACGAGGATCAGCAGCAGCCTGTCGAACGGGACCCCGAAGAGACTTTCCAGTAGGCCGGACCCATGACCCGCCCCATGCCGGAGGGAACCGCCCCTGCCATGCCGTCCGTGCCGCCGGGTCCCGCAGCCGTTCCGTTCTCCGCGACCGATGACCGGAATCGGTGACACCACCAGTGTCACTCTGAATGGATTCGCAAAACACCAGCTGGAATACGGTCCGTGGGACCCGATACCCTTCGGTTTTCCCGTACCCCGTTGACACAAAGGGTTTCAGGATTCACTCTCGTCCATAGACCACACTGAGTACACAGTAGTGGACCGGGCGTATTCCACGCGGCCCACCGGTCGTGGAACGGAATTGCGCACAAGGCCGACACAGGTGTCGACCGCTCACCCTTCCTCCGTTCGCGTTCGCCGCGACAACGCCTGACCGTGCCCTTCCACGCGGAAGAACACGCGGCGCCGTGAACGGAATTTCCCCTGATCTGGGAACGCGCCCGTGCCGCGGGGCGGAAAGCCGATCCCGTATGCGGCCGGAGCCGGACCGCCCTTTTCCCGATGCCTCCTCCACCGCGGAGCGGAGCATGCGTTGCCGGTACGGCACTGCGCTCTGCCTCCGATCCGCGCCGATCCGCATCCGACGTGTCAAGGAGAACACCATGTACCTGCGAAGACTCGCCCTCGTCTCGGCCGCCGCGGCGCTGGCGGCGGGGGCCGCGTTGACCCCCGCGAGCCCCGACCCCGCCACCGCCGCCCCCGCCGCGGCCGAGCGGACCGAGGCCCGGTCCGCAGCCGAGGCCACGACCGTTCGGTACGGCCCCTTCACCATTCCCGCGGCGACCGCGGAGGACCACGGCCACACCGGTGGTTTCCTCCTGGACGTGGAGAAGCCGTGCGAGGACTGCCACATCACCGGATTCGAGCCCGATCTGGCCTACGCGGACGGGGCGAACGCCAACATCGACACCGGGCCCATGCTGCACCACGCGGTGCTGTTCAACTCCCGGGAGCGCGACACCGTGTGCAGAGGCCCCCAGCGGGTGTTCGCCACCGGGAACGAGCGTGTGGAGAGCGTCCTGCCGTCCGGGTACGGGGCCGAGGTCGACTCCGGCGACCGGTGGATGCTCAACTACGACCTGATGAACCACGGCCACGAGGAGAAGACGGTCTACGTCCACTTCACCTTCACCCACGAGCCCGCGGCCGGCTCCGACATCACGCCGGTCACCCCGCTCTGGCTGGACGTGGGCGGCTGCTCGGGCAGCGAGTACGAGGCACCCGAGGGCGTCAGCGAGGAGTCGCGGCTGTGGCGGTCGACGGTCTCCGGTGACCTGGTGCACGTGCGCGGCCACCTCCACCACGGCGGCACCGCCCTGTGGCTGGAGAACCTCAGCAGGAGGACGACGCTGTGCCACATCGACGCCGAGGAGGGCGGCAGCCCCGAGTTCGTCGACCACCACGGGCACACCGAGATCTCGGACATGCCGCCCTGCGGAGGCGACCCGATCGCCACGATCCGCCGGGGCGACTACCTGAGGGTCACGAGCCGCTACGAGCTCACCGGGCACTCGCACGACGGCGTCATGGGGATCATGGTCGGCTGGATCACCGAGCGGTGACCCGCCCCGTCCACCACCGGGGCGGGCCCGCGGTCCGCCCCGGTCCCCCGCTCACCGACCCCGCGAGGTGACCCCATGACTTCCGACCGACTCCGAGGACCGGTGCTGTCCCTCTTCCGCATGGTCACCGGTTTCCTCTTCCTCCTGCACGGCACCGCCTCCCTGTTCGGCGTGCTCGGCGGCAACCGCGGTACCGGGCTCGCCGTCGAACTCGGCACCTGGCCCTCCTGGTGGGCCGCGCTCATCCAACTGGTCTGCGGCGCCCTGGTCCTGGCGGGACTGGCCACCCGCGTCAGCGCCGTGGTCGCCTCGGGATCGATGGCCTACGCCTACTTCGTGGTCCACCAGCCCGAGGGACTGCTGCCGCTCGACAACGGCGGCGAACCCGCGGCCATGTACTGCTGGGCCTTCCTGCTCATCGCCGTCCTGGGGCCGGGCACCTGGGCCCTGGACACCCTCCTCGTCCGCCTGCGCGACGGCGGAACCCACGGCTCCGCCCGCCCCGCGCACGACACCGCCTGAACCGCGTCCGTCGCCGGGTCCTTCCGCGTCCGTGGAGGGACCCGGTCCCCTTCGTGGGAACACGGACTCGGGCGCGGTGGCGGCGCCGCTCGCCGCGGGGACGGCCACCTAACGGTCCGGGGCCTGCTCGGAGTGCCCGAGAGCGCGGTCGGGTGCGATGCGATCCCGGATGAGGCGCTTGAGTTCGGCGGCGTCGGTGAAGGCGGCGTCGCTCCTGCGCGACCACACGCTCTCTCCGTCCAGCCGTACCTCGAACACGCCGCCGGTGCCCGGGACGAGCGCGACCTCGCCGAGTTCGGCCTCGAACGTCGTCAGCAGCTCCTGTGCCATCCATGTGGCCCGCGGGAGCCACCGGCACCGGGTGCAGTACTCGATCTCCAGCCTTGGCTGCTTGACCTCCATGGGTCCAAGCATGGCACGGGAGCGGGGCCGACGGCTCCACGGCCCGGAGTCCCGCAGAGGACCGGGGCTCCACGGGGGCGTGCACGGCCACGACGGCGCTCGCGTGGCCGGGGACCGGCATGAGGCGCGCCGCCGCTGTGCCGGTTGCCCCGCCTCGCGAGTCGGGGCCGCGGAGCCCCGGCCGGCCTGGCCCGCGCCCTGACCGGAGCCGGTTCCCTCTGAGGACCGGAAGGGCCGTGGGGGCCGATCACAGGTGACCACCACGGCCTCACACGCCGCGGAAGACCGTGAGGTCGACCGCGGGCGCGTCCGCGTACACGACACCCCGTTCGGGCGGCACGGGCTCGCCCGACGCGGCGTCGGTGCAGTGGGCGTCGAACATCCGTGCCTCGTCGAGGGGGACCATGTCCCGGTCGACGACCGACCAGCCGCGGACCAGTTTGACGGGGACGCCGACCCCGTCGGGGAGGGTGTGGGAGACCTGGTCGGTGAGGCTGCGCAGCACCACGGCCGCGGTGGCGCCGTCGGCGAGGGCGTCGCACAAACGCTCCACCACCGGGGGGTGCTCGACGTCGAATCCCTCTCCCCGGCGAGCGACGGCCGTGCTCATCGCGTGCCGGGTGTGCAGGGTGAGGATGTGGTGCCTGCCGGGCAGGTCGTTCAGGAGGGCGGACAGCAGGGCGCGGGCGCGTGAGGAGAGCATTCTCCGAGTATGCGCGCGCCGACGCGGCCGGACCGGGTTGTCCACAGGCCTGGTCGTGGCGGGCGGCGAGACCGGCGGCGGGCCGGATCCGCGGGGGCGGTTCGGTCAGCGGCCGGGGACGGTGGAGTGGTGGCGCGCCATGGGCTCGGCGCGGCCCTTCTCCGTTCGGACGAAACCGCGCGACCGGTCGCAGGAGCGTGTCCGCCCAGGGAGCATACCGACCAGTCGGTTACCATGGCGGCCGTGGTACGCCCACGCTTCTCGCACCCCTCGACCCCCAAGGAGTCACCGATGGCCGTCGACCCGACAGGATCCGCTCTCGCGGGCATGCTGAACGAGGACCCGGGCGGTCCCGTCGTCATGCTCAACCTGCTGCGGTTCGCTCCGGATGGCCGCTCCTCCTACCAGGAGTACTCGCGCCAGGCCGCGCGCTTCCTGAAGAAGTACGGAGCCGAGCTGGTCTACGCCGGTGACGGCGCCTCGCCCCTGGTCGCCGAGGACGGGCAGGACTGGGACGCGGTACTGGTCGTCCGCTACCCCAGCCGGGAGGCGTTCAGCCGCATGGTCTCCGACCCCGAGTACCAGAAGATCACCCACCTGCGCTCCCAGGCCCTGACCGAGGCCGTGCTCCAGCCGACCGTCCCCTGGGGCTCCGGCCGCAGCTCGTAGACGGATCCTCGCGAAGGCGTTCGACGGCCGTGCACGGCCGTGGGGGCGGGCCGTGGAGCTGCCGTGCGCGAGCCCGGCAGGGCGCCGCGGCCCGCCCCCGCCGTGCCCTCGTCCGGGGCGATGAGGACCCCTGGGTCAGGGCGGGAAGGAGCGGGGTACTACCCTCGTCGAGCCAGTCGAACTCCACCTCGTGGGGCAGGGAACCCGGTGGGAATCCGGGACTGACGCGCAGCGGTGAGGGTGACGGGCGGGCATGCTCCGGGGACGCGTTCCTCGGGACAGCCACTGGAGCACCGCTCCGGGAAGGCGCCCCGCACCGGTCGAACCCGAGTCCGAAGACCTGCTGGCACTGGCGGTGACGGGCCGCCAGGTCGTCCGCGGGCCCCGCGACCGGGCCCTGACCCGAAGGACTCGTATGTCCCCGACACAACCCCCAGCCCCCGCGCCGCGCACCCGGCGCGACCGCTGCCCCGGCGCCCTGCGCCCCTGGCCCGCCGACGACGGGATGCTGGTCCGGCTCCGGCTCGTCGGCGGCCGGCTTCCCGCCCGCTCGCTGCGCGCCCTGGCCGCGGTGGCCGACGAGCACGGCTCCGGCCGGGTCCACGTCACCGGCCGGGCCAACGTGCAGCTGCGCGCCCTGCCCGGACGTGACGGTCGCCTGGCCCCTGAGGTGCTCCGGGCCATCGAGGAGACCGGGCTGCTGCCCTCGCCCGCCCACGAACTGGTCCGCAACGTGATGGTCTCCCCGTGCACGGGCCTGACGGGCGGGGGCGCCGGGGAGGAGGGCTCTCGGCATGAGGGGGGTGCCGCGTCCGGAGGCCGTCCGGTGGGGGTGGAGGCCCGGTCCGACGCGGAGCGCTCCCCGGAGCGGCGGCGGGCGAGGGGCGGAAGGGCCGACCTGCGCCCCGTCGCCGCCGCACTGGACGGGCTGCTGTGCGCCGCGCCCCACCGCGCCGCCCTCCCCGGGCGCTTCCTGTTCGTCCTGGACGACGGCCGCGGCGACCTGCTCGACCGCTCCTGCGACCTGGGGCTCGTCGCCCTCGACGAACACGTCGCCCAGCTGAGGATCGGGGAGGAGTGGGGGCCGCTGACACGGCTCGACGAGGCCGCCGCCTGTCTCGTACGGTTCGCCGACGCGTTCCTGGAGCGGCGCGGCGACGGACCCACCGCGCCGTGGCACGTCGCCGAACTCCCGTCGCCGCTGACCGACCCGGCACCACCGGATCCACGGCTGCCGGACCCCGCCCCGCCGTTGCCGTACGGCCCGCTGCCCGAAGGCGGACGGCACGTTCCCGTACCCGCCGAGGGCCTGGACCGGCCCGCCGCCGAAGCACTCGCCGAGGAGGCGCTCGCCGCCGGACACGGCGAACTCGTCGTCACCCCCTGGCGCGGCGTCCTCGTTCCCGGAGAAGCACAGTGACCATCCCGCGCCGGCCGAACCGGCACTACGAGTACATCGACGACGGCCCCGCCATCTACGCCGACTCCTTCAGCACCATCCGGCGTGAGGCCCGGCTCGGCCACCTGCCCGCCAACGCCGAACGGCTCGCCGTGCGGATGATCCACGGCACCGGCCAGGTCGACCTCGCCGACGACCTGGTCGTCCACCCCGGTCTGGTGCCCGCGGCGCGCGCCGCCCTCCGGGCCGGTGCGCCGATCCTGTGCGACGCGCGCATGGTGGCCGCCGGTGTGACCAGGAACCGCCTGCCGAGCGACAACGAGGTGCTCTGCCTCCTCGGCGACGAGCGGGTCCCCGCCCTGGCCCGGGAGTGGGGCACCACCCGCACCGCGGCCGCGGTGTCCCTGTGGGAGCCGCTGCTCGACGGTGCCGTGGTCGCCGTCGGCAACGCGCCCACCGCACTCTTCCACCTGCTGGAGATGCTGGCCGACGGCGCCCCGCGCCCGGCCGCGATCGTCGGCTGCCCGGTCGGCTTCATCGGCGCCGCCGAGTCCAAGCAGGCGCTGACGGAGTTCGCCGACCGACACGGCGTCGACATTCCCCACGTGACCGTTCGCGGCCGCCGCGGAGGCTCCGCGATGACCTCGTCGGCCCTCAACGCACTCGCCAAGGAGGAGGAGTGACCGGTCGTTTCCACGGCGTCGGCGTCGGACCCGGAGACCCCGGGCTGATCACCCTCAAGGCGGCCGGGCTCATCGCCGGAGCCGACGTCGTCGCCTACCACGCCGGAGTCGGCAAGGAGTCCAACGCCCGCCGCATCGCCGGGGACCTGATCCCCGAAGCGGTGATCGAGGAGCAGCTCACCTACCCGGTGACCACCGGCGCGACCGACCATCCGGGCGGCTACGCGGGGGCGCTGGCCGACTTCTACGAGGAGTCAGCCGCACGGCTGGCCGCCCACCTCGACGCCGGGCGCGACGTCGTCCTGCTCTCCGAGGGGGACCCCCTGTTCTACGGGTCGTACATGTACATGCACGACCGGCTGTCCGAGCGGTACGAGACCGAGATCGTGCCCGGGATCCCGGCGTTCTCCGCCGCCACGGCCGCCGCGGCCGCCCCGCTGGCCCGGCAGACCGACGTGCTCACCGTGCTGCCCGGCACCCTGCCCGAACCGGAGCTGGCCCGCCGCCTGGCGGACACCGACGCGGCCGTGGTCATGAAACTGGGCCGGACCTTCCCGGCCGTCCGCCGCGCCCTGGAGGCGGCCGGGCGGCTGGAGCACGCGGTGTACGTGGAACGCGCCTCGATGGACGGGGAGCGGCGACTGCCGGTCGCGGAGGTCGACCCGGAGACGGTGCCCTACTTCTCCCTGGTGCTGGTCACCGGCGACAGCCGCAACGGCAGGCGGTCCCGCAACGCAGGCGCGGCGGAGCCGGCGCCTTCGGAACCGACGACCCCGGAGCCGGAGTCCCCGGCTCCGGTCCGACCGGCGGCCGAACTGCTGGTCGTGGGCCTTGGCCCCGGCCCCGGGCACTGGCTCACCCCCGAGGCCTGCGCGGCGCTCGCCGAGGTGGACCACGTGGTGGGCTACGCCCCCTACGTCAACCGGGTCCCGCAGCGCCCCGGGCTCACCCGGCACGCCTCCGGCAACACCGTCGAGCTCCAGCGCGCCCGCCTCGCCCTCGACCTGGCCAGGAACGGCGAGCGCGTCGCCGTGGTCTCCGGAGGGGACGCCGGTGTCTTCGGCATGGCCACCGCCGTGTTCGAGGCGGCCGAGGACCCCGGCTACCAGGACGTGCCCGTCCGGGTGCTGCCGGGCGTCAGCGCCGTCCAGGCGGTCGCGGCCCGTGCGGGCGCCCCCATCGGCGGCGACTTCGCGGTGATGAGCCTCTCGGACCGCCTCAAACCGTGGGAGGTGGTCGAGCGGCGGCTGCGCGCCGTGGCCGAGGCCGACCTGGCGCTGGCCGTCTACAACCCGGCCTCCCGGTCCCGGACCGAGCAGATCGTCACCGCCCGCCGGATCCTGCTGGAGCACCGCGAGCCCGACACCGTGGTCGTCCTCGGCCGGGACGTCGGCCGGGAGGGCGAGTCCCTGACGGTGACCACCCTGGGCGGACTCGACCCGGCCACCGTCGACATGCGCTGCCTGCTGATCGTCGGCGCGTCCGGCACCCGGGTCTCCGGGGCGGGCCGCGTCTGGACCCCGAGGTGGGTGAAGCCGTGACCGTGCACTTCGTGGGGGCGGGGCCCGGCGCCGCCGATCTGCTGACGGTCCGCGCCACGCGGATGCTCGCCGGGGCCGACGTGGTGCTCTACCCCGGCACGTACCTGGACCCGGAGGTCCTCACCCACTGCGCTCCCGACGCCGAACTGGTGGACACCCAGGGCCTGGACCTGGACCGCATCACCGCCCGTCTCGTCGCCGCGCACGCCGCGGGCGGGGACGTCGTACGGCTCACCTCCGGCGACCCGTCGCTCTACTCGGCGCTCGCCGAACAGACACGGCGGCTCGACGCGCACGGCGTCCCGTGGGACGTCACACCCGGGGTGCCCGCGTACGCGGCCGCCTCGGCGCTGGCGGGGCGGGAGCTGACCGTGCCCCTGGTGGCCCAGTCGGTGGTGCTGACCCGCACCCGGGCCCGCTCGACCGCCATGCCGGACACGGAGTCGCTGGCGGCGTTCGCGGCGACCCGGGCCACGCTGGTGCTGCACCTGGCGATCAGGCGGGTGCGGGAGCTGATGGCGCAGATCGAGCCCGAGTACGGCGGCGACTGCCCGGTCGTCGTCGTCCACCGGGCCAGCCAGCCGGACGAGGCGGTGCTGCACGGCACGGTCTCCTCCATCGCCGACGCGGTGGAGGAGGCCGGGTTCAGGCAGGCGGCGGTGATCCTCGTGGGACGGGCGCTCGACCCCGAGGGCGGCGGCGAGTCCTATCTCTACGACCCGGCGCGGTCCCGCTGACCCCCACAAGGCCACGAATCGGTGGCGGCCACGTCAGCGGGTGAAGCGCTTGAGCCCGGTGGTGTCCAGGGTGACCCCGATGCCGGGCACCGGAACGGCCTCACCATAAGGGTGGGTGCTCCGGTCCAGGTACTGGCCACGGACAGGTCGGCTGTGCACCACCACGGCGTTGGCGTCCCGGTCCACCAGCAGGTAGACACCGATACCGGTCGCCGCGTAGGCGGCGGGCTTCTCGACACGGTCACGGGCATGGGTGTCGGCGTCCCAGGAGGTGACCTCGACGACGGCCAGGACGCCGCCCGGGTCGGCCCACTCTCCCGCCTGGTCGAAGTGACCGATCGGAGCAAGGACACCGCCGGGGCGGGCGCGACCGTTGCGGTAGGTGTCGATCTTGATACCCAGTCCGCTGGTGAGGAGGTCCAGGTCGGGGCGGTGGGCGATGAATTCGCGCATCATCCAGGTGAGGATCCCTGCGTGGGCTCCGTCTGTCACCTTGTGAACCCAGACCTTCCCGTTGAACATCTCCATACGTACGCGGTCGGCCTCGAACGCCTGTTCCGCAAGGCGCTCGAACAGCTCGGGACCCATGGGGAACGTCGGTGCTTCGGGCGGCGGATGGTGCTCTGCGACGGTCATGTGTCCCCCTGGGCGATACCGGTGGCGGGCGATGGCGACACGGACACGATCTCCGGCCTGGGCGTTCAGCGGCTCGTCGAGGAAGCCGCCGAGTGTGGTGGTCCGGGCCCCACATCGCCAGAATAACGCTGAGGAGGGGCTGAGAGCGTGGCAATGGTGGAACTCTCGGGAAGAGACCGCCCAGGACGTCGCGCGGTTCGCGCCGAGTGTCACCGGGCCGCTACGACCAGGCACCACTGGGTGACCGTACGGGCGGGCGTCCAGCCGGTGAACGTGCCGACGGGTGCGGTGCTCTCGACGGCGACACGGGTCAGCTCCCCTCCGTGGCGCCGGTAGGCGTCCGCGAGCAGGTGCTCGGTCTCCAGCGTCACGCCGTGCACCACGAGCCGTCCGCCCGGCCGCAGCGCCCGCAGGCAGGTGTCGAGAACGCCGGGCCGGGTCGCGCCGCCGCCGACGAACACCGCGTCGGGTGCGGGCAGGTCGGCCAGCGCGTCCGGCGCGCGGCCGGTGACCACGCGCAGCCCGGGGACTCCGAGGCGGCCCGCGTTGCGGCCGATCCGCGCGGCCCGTTCGGCCTGTGCCTCCACCGCGGTGGCGGTGCAGGCCGGGTGGACCCGCATCCACTCGATGCCGACCGACCCCGCGCCCGCGCCCACGTCCCACAGGTGCTGCCCGGGGGAGGGCGCCAGCCGGGCCAGCGCCGAGGCGCGCAGGTCCCTCTTGGTCAGCTGCCCGTCGTGCTCGAACGCGGCGTCGGGCAGGCCCGGAACCAGGCCGTACCGGTGCGGGCCGACGAGCTCCAGGGCCAGCACGTGCAGCGCGGGGGCCCTCCCGGGAGGGGACGCCAGCCAGCCGTCCGCCGTGCTCTCCATGCGTGACTCCGAGTCCGCGCCCAGGTCGCCCAGCACGGTCATGCGGCTGGCGCCGTAGCCGGCGCCGGACAGCAGGGCGGCGACCGCCGCGGGCGTGCCCCCGTCCGAGGAGAGCACCAGGACACGGTGCCCGGGTGCCAGCTCCCGCAGGAGCAGGCGGGGATCGCGCCCGACCAGGCCCACCACCGCGCACCGCTCCGCGGGCCAGCCCATCCGGGCGCGGGCCAGGGCGACCGAGGAGACGGCGGGCTCCACCCGAACGGAGTCCGCGCCCAGCAGTTCGATCAGCGTGGTGCCGACACCGGACACGAGGGGATCGCCGGAGGCGAGCGCGACCGCGGAGGCGCCGCCGAGGGAGGCGAGCAGGGACGGCAGGCCCTCCCGCAGGGGAGAGGGCCAGGCCTCACGGCGCTGCCCGGGCAGGTCAGGCAGCATCGCCAGGTGCCTGCGGCCGCCCAGCACCGCGTCCGCGTCCAGGACGATCCGGCGCAGCCGCTCCGGCACCCCGGGCCAGCCGTCGGCCCCGATGCCGACGACGGTGATCCCGGTTTCCTTGGGGGAGTGCATAGCGACCTTCCTGGCCTTGGCCGAGTTCGTGGTGGAGGTGGGCCCCCGGCTTCCGCCGCGGGGAGGAGGCCAAGCTATCGTGGCGGCCACAGGCACGAGGTGCCCCAACGGCCCAGCCATCGGAAACGGTGGGGACGGCGGGAGGGGAGAATCTGGGAAGTCCGGTGAGATTCCGGCACAGGCCCGCTGCGGTGAACCGAGCCTCCGTGAAGGAGGACCCGGCAAGTCCGAAGACCGGCCTCGCGCCCGCCCCTTACCGATGGCGAAACGAGCGGGAGCCTCACATGCCATTGCGCACGGCGCACTACCCCTTCTCCGCGATCGTCGGCTGCGACGCCGAGGAACTCGACGACCTGGGCCTCTCCCTCGTCCTCACCAGCGTCTCGCCGGAGATCGGCGGCGTCCTGGTGCGCGGCGAGAAGGGCACGGCCAAGTCCACCGCCGTCCGGGCCCTCGCCTCCCTGCTCCCGCCCGTCGACGTCTACCGGGGCGACCGGTTCTCCGTGGACCCCGCCGATCCGGCGCAGCGGTCGCCGGACGGACCCTTCGAGCCCGGCACGGCCGTGGAGAGCCGTCCGGTGCGGCTCGTCGAACTGCCCGTCGGCGCCACCGAGGACCGCGTCCTCGGCTCCCTGCACCTGGAACAGGCGCTCACGCACGGCAAGGTCGCCTACGAGCCCGGCCTGCTGGCCCGGGCCCACCGCGGGCTCCTCTACGTCGACGAGGTCAACCTGCTCCACGACCACCTGGTCGACCTCCTCCTCGACGCCGCCGCGACCGGCCGGGTGACCGTGGAACGCGACGGGTTCTCCGTGGAGCACGCGGCCCGGTTCCTGCTCATCGGCACGATGAACCCCGAGGAGGGCGAGCTGCGGCCCCAGCTCCTCGACCGGTTCGGGCTCACCGTGGAGGTCGCCGCGCCGCGCGAGCCCGCGGCCCGCGCCGAGGTGGTCCGCAGGCGCATGGCCCACGACTCCGACGCCGCCGCCTTCGCCGCCCGCTACCGCGAGGCCGAGGAGGCCCTCGCCGAGCGCATCGCCGCGGCCAGGGAGGCGCTCGGGCGGGTGCGGCTGTCGCAGGCCGCGCTGCTGAAGATCGCCGAGGTGTGCGCGGCCTACGACGTGGACGGCCTGCGGGCCGACATCGTCACCGCGCGCACGGCGGTGGCGCACGCGGCCTGGCAGGGCCGGACCTCGGTCACCCGGGCCGACATCCGCCGCGCCGCCACGCTCGCCCTGCCGCACCGGCGCCGGCGCAACCCCTTCGACGCGCCGGGGCTCGACGAGGAACTCCTCGACCGGATCCTGGGCGAGGAGGAACCGCCGCCCGACCCCCCGGAGCCGCCGGGCCCGGGAGGGGCCGACGACTCCGGCGGCCCCGACGACCCCGCCGGGCCCGGGGACCCCTCCGGCTCCGGCGGTCCAGGCGACCCGTCAGAGTCCGGCGACCCCTCCGACCCCGACGGCGCCCCGAACGCCGACGGCCCCGGCGAGGCCCCGAACGGCGGTCCGGACGAGCAGGGCCCGTCCCCCGCGCCCGCCGAACGGGAACCGGTCGGCTCCGACGACTCCCCGGCGCCCCGCCCGGCCGGCGACTCCCCGGCTCCGGCCACGGCCGCCGCCCCCTACCGGACCCGCCTGTTCACCGCGCGGGGATCCGGGGAGGGGGCCGACGGCAGGCGCAGCCGGGCCGTCGGCGTGCGGGGCCGCCGGATCGGCTCCGCCCCGCCCGGCCGGGGAAGCGGCGACTCGCTCCACCTGGGCGAGACCATCCGGGCCGCGGCGTCCCGGCCGCGGGACGGCGGCCGCATGCGCCTCCACCCCCGCGACCTGCGCGTCGCGGTCCGCGAGGGCCAGGAGACCAACCTGGTCCTGTTCTGCGTCGACGCGTCCGGCTCCATGGCCGCGCGCAAGCGCATGACCGAGGTCAAGACCGCGATCCTCTCCCTCCTCCTCGACGCCTACCGGCGCCGCGACAAGGTCGGCCTGATCACCTTCCGGGGGCAGGGCGCCGAACTCACGCTGCCGCCGACCCGCTCCGTGGACGCCGCCGCGGCCCGCCTCGACGACCTGCCCGCCGGAGGGCGCACCCCGCTCGCCGAGGGACTGCTGGAGGCGGCCCGCGTCCTTCGGCGCGAGCGCCTGAGGGACCCGCGGCTGCGCCCGCTCCTCCTCGTCGTCACCGACGGCCGGGCTACCGGCGGACGGGGCGCCGTCGGCCGTGCGATGGGCGCCGCCGACCACGTCGCCGGGCTGGGCGTCACCACCGTCGTGGTGGACGGCGAGTCCGGCCCGCTGCGCCTCGGCCTCGCCGCACGACTGGCCGCCCACCTGGGAGCCGACCACCTGCCCGTCGGCGAGGTCAGCGCCGACGCACTGGGCAGTGCCGTACGAGAGAGGGCCGCCTGATGCCTCAGGGACAACCGCTCGTCGTTCCCGACGACGGGCTCACCACGCGGCAGCGCCGCAACCAGCCGCTGCTCGCCGTCCACACCGGTGACGGCAAGGGCAAGTCGACCGCCGCGTTCGGCCTCGCGCTGCGCGGCTGGAACCAGGGCTGGCGGATCGGGGTGTTCCAGTTCGTCAAGTCGGCGAAGTGGCGCATCGGCGAGCAGACCGTGCTGGAACGCCTGGGACGGCTCCACGAGGAGACCGGCGAGGGCGGCCCGGTGGAGTGGCACAAGATGGGCTCGGGCTGGTCGTGGAGCCGCCGCAAGGGCAGCGCCGAGGACCACGCCGCGGACGCGGCCGAGGGCTGGGAGGAGATCAAGCGGCGGCTCGCCGACCAGACGCACGACCTGCTCATCCTCGACGAGTTCACCTACCCGATCAACTGGGGCTGGATCGACGTCGAGGACGTCGTGGCCGCCCTCGTGGACCGCCCCGGACGCCAGCACGTGGTGATCACCGGCCGCCGCGCCGACCCGCGGCTGGTGGAGACCGCCGACCTCGTCACCGAGATGGCGAAGGTCAAGCACCCCATGGACGCCGGCCGCAAGGGCCAGCGGGGGATCGAGTGGTGACGTCCCCGGCCGCCGGGCCGACGGCCCTGCCCCGGCTGATGATCGCCGCCCCCATGACCGGGCAGGGCAAGACCACGGTCGCGACCGGGCTGATGGCCGCGCTGCGCGAGGCCGGGCACGTGGTGAGCGGCCACAAGGTGGGACCCGACTACATCGACCCCGGCTACCACGCCCTCGCCACCGGGCGCCCCGGCCGCAACCTCGACCCCCACCTGGTCGGCGAGGAGCGGGTGGCGCCGCTGCTCCTGCACGGGGCGCGCGGCGCCGACGTCGCCGTCGTCGAGGGCGTGATGGGCCTGCACGACGGGCGGATCGGCACCGGCGGGTTCGCCTCGTCCGCGCACGTGGCGTCCCTGACCCGGACGCCGGTGGTGCTGGTCGTGGACGTGTCCAGGATGTCCCGTTCGGTGGGCGCGCTGGTGGCGGGCATGGCCGCGTACGACCCGGCGGTCGAGGTCGTCGGCGTGATCCTCAACAAGGCGGGCTCGGAGCGCAACGTCGCCGAGATCACCCGGGCCACACGCCTGCCCGTCCTCGGCGTGGTCCACCGCGACGAGCGGATCGCCAGTCCCTCACGGCACCTCGGGCTCGTCCCGGCGTCCGAGCGGGCGGAGTCGGCGCACACGGTCGAGCGGCTCGGAGAGCACGTCGCGCGCCAGGTGGACCTGGACGCGCTGCTCTCCCTGGCCCGCTCCGCGCCCGCCCTGGACGCGCGGCCCTGGGATCCGGCGCACGCGCTGGAGGCACCATCCGCGACGTCCCGGCGGCCGGTGGTCGCGGTGGCGGGCGGCCGGGCCTTCACCTTCCGCTACACGGAGACCGAGGAACTGCTCACCGCCGCCGGCTGCGAGGTCGTCGGCTTCGATCCGCTGGGCGACACCGGACTGCCCGCCGGCACCCGGGGCGTCTACCTCGGCGGAGGCTTTCCCGAGGTGTACGCCGGTCGGCTCGCCGACAACCGGAGCCTGCTGGCCGAGTTGCGCGAGGCGGTACGGGAGGGGGTGCCGACCGTCGCCGAGTGCGCGGGCCTGCTCTACCTCGCCGAGTCGCTCGACGGCGCGCCCATGGCCGGGGCCGTCCCCGCGCACGCCCGGATGGCGGAGCGGCTCACCCTGCGCTATCCCGAGGCGGTCTCGCCCGGTGACACCCTGCTGACCCGGGCCGGGGAGAGGGTCACCGGCCACGAGTTCCACCGCACCCGGACCACCCCCGGTGCCTGCGGTGAGGGCCCGGCGTGGGAGGTCGAAGGCGCACCGGAGGGCTTCGCCTCTCCGACGCTGCACGCCTCCTATCTCCACGTCCACTGGGCCGGACACCCACGGATCGCCGCCCGTTTCGCCGAGGCCGTGCACGCCGCTCCGGCCACGGCACCCGCCAAGCCCTCTCCGACCACCCGGACGACCGTCCCCGGCACCGAACCGGTGGCCGATCCGCTCCGCCACCACGGTGACGCCGAGGCGCGCGGCGGACTGCTGGACCTCGCCGTCAACGTCTACCCGGGGGATCGGCCCGCCTGGCTCGACCGGGCCCTGCGCGAGAGCCTGGACCACGCCGCCGTCTACCCCGACCCGGAGCCCGCCCGAGCCGCGATCGCCCGTCGGCACGCCCGGCGGCCCGCCGAGGTCCTGCCGACGGCGGGTGCGGCGGAGGCGTTCACCCTGGTCGCGCGGCTGCGGCCGTGGCGGCGCCCGGTGGTGGTGCACCCCCAGTTCACCGAGCCGCACGCCGCGCTGGAGCAGGCCGGGCACACCGTCACGACCGTGCTCTGCGCGGCCGGGGACGGTTTCGCGTTCGACGCGCAGACCGTCCCCGACGACGCGGATCTCGTGGTGGTAGGCAACCCCACCAACCCCACCGGTGCCCTGCACCCGGCGGCGGCGCTGCGCGGGCTGTGCCGCCCCGGTCGGCTGGTGGTGGTCGACGAGGCCTTCATGGACGCCCTGCCCGGGGAGCCGGAGTCCCTGGCGGGCGAGCGGATCGAGGGACTGGTGGTGCTGCGCAGCCTCACCAAGCACTGGTCGATCCCGGGCATCCGGGCCGGGTACGTCGTGGGGGACGAGACCGCGGTGGGCGAGCTGGGCCGGGCTCAGACGCCGTGGTCGGTGTCCGCGCCCGCGATCGCCGCCACCGTCGCCTGCATGAGCGACGAAGCGAGCGCGGAAGCGGGGCGCCGGGCCGAGGAGCTCGACGGCTGGCGTGCCGACCTGGAGGCCGGGCTGCGGGAGGCGGGACTCGGGTTCGTCCCCTCCAGGGCCCCGTTCGTACTGGTGCGGGCAGGCGAGGGAGTCCACGCGCGGCTTCGGGAACAGGGGATCGCCGTACGCCGGGCCGACACCTTCCCGGGGCTGGACGCCGCCTGGGTGCGCGTGGCCGTACGGCCCCCGGAGACCACCCGGCGCCTGCTCTCCGCCCTCGCCCGGACACGCGGGGCGGAGGGGGAGCCGCACGGCGCCCGCGTCTGAGCACCCGGGCGACGGCGTCCCCGCCGGCGCGCCGACCGGAGATGTCGCGGGTGTGAACCAGGAGCCTTCCTGCGCCGTTGCTCCTGCTCCTGGCGGCACTGCCGGCGTCCCACAGTGCCGCCAGGAGCAGGATCGACGCGGGTGCGGGTGCGCCCGGACGGCCCTCGACCCCGGTCCCGCCCTCCACAGCTCTCGGCGGACGGTCTCACCACACCCGCTCGCACCTCACCCCAGGGCGCTCACCCAGTCGAACGCGGCCGCCACGTCGTGGACGGTGGGCACGCCGGGCGGGCCCGGCGGACGCCGCACCACCACGACCGGGACACCGAGCAGCCGCGCGGCCTCCATCTTCGGCCAGGTGTAGGTGCCGCCGGAGTCCTTGGTGACCAGGACGTCCGCGCGGTGTCCGTCCATCAGGTCCAGTTCACCGTCGAGGGTGTACGGCCCCCGGCTGGTCACCAGACGCCAGTCCGCGGGCAGTGCGAGTTCGGGAGGGTCCACCACCCGGGCCAGGACCGCGCGCCCGCCCAGGGCGGGCACGAGGCGGGCCAGCTCCTGGCGGCCGACCGTCACGAACGGCCGCCCGCCGAGCCCGGCCGCCAGCTCCGCCGCCGCCTCGTGGGTGTCGGCGTAGTGCCAGGCCGGGTCGGGGTCCCAGCCGGGCCGTTCCAGTCGCAGCAGGGGGAGGTCGGTGCAGGCGGCGGCCGCGTTGGCGGTCATGCCGAGCGCGAAGGGGTGGGTGGCGTCCACCACCGCGTCGTAGGCGGTGAGCGCCGCGCGCAGCCCGGGCACCCCTCCGAAGCCGCCGATCCGCACCCTGCCCACGGGCAGGCGGGGCCGGGCCACCCGCCCGGCCAGCGACGTGGTCACGTCGACGCCCGCCTCGACCAGCAGGGCCGCCAGTTCACGGGCCTCGGACGTGCCGCCCAGAAGCAGCAGCCTCACCGGAGGAGACTGGGCCGGAGGCCTCGGTCGGGGGTGGTGGCCCGTTTCCGGCGCGGAGCGCCCACCCGGGCGATGGTGGGCGACGGGCGAGCCTCCAGGAGCCAGCGCGGGCAGACCCGCCGGGGCTCCCTCGCGGGCGAGGGCGAGCAGCGCGTCGACGTCGAGGTGCCGCTCCACGAGGTCGGCGAGCAGGTCCAGGCGCCGCTCCCGGGCGTCGGCGAAGCGCACGCCGGACGGCTCGTGGCCGAGCGCCTCGGCGAGGAAGGCGGTGCGGAAGGCGTCGCCCTCCAGGCTGCCGTGCCACATGGTGCCGAAGACGTTCCCCGAACGCGCTCCGCCCAGGAACTCCTCCGCGCCGCCGCCGGCCGTGATCCGGCCGTGGTGGATCTCGTAGCCGTGCGCGGGCGCGCCGAGCGCCTTCCCGGACGGCAGGCGAAGGGTCTTCTCGGCGGTGAACTCGGTCCGTACGTCGAGCAGCCCGAGGCCGTCCGCGCACGCACCGGGCCCGGCCTCGACGCCGTCCGGGTCGGTGACGCTCCCGCCGAGCATCTGGAACCCGCCGCAGACGCCGAGCAGCGGCCTGCCGCGGCGGACGTGCTCGACGATCGCCCGGTCGAGCCCGCGGGAGCGCAGCCAGGCCAGGTCGGCGAGGGTGGACCGGGTGCCGGGGAGGACGACCAGGTCGGCGTCGGCGAGGTCGCGCGGCCCGGAGGCGAAGACGACGTCGAGGCCGGGCTCCAGGCCGAGGGCGTCCACGTCGGTGAAGTTGCTGATCCGGGGCAGGCGCACCACGGCCACCCGCCGGACCCCTCCTGGCGGCGGCCCGCCGCCCTCGTCCGCCCGGCGGCCCTCCAGGTCCAGGGCGTCCTCCGAGTCCAGCCACAGTCCCGGGTCCCACGGCAGGACGCCGTACACCCGGCGGCCGGTGAGGCGTTCGAGGTCCTCCAGCCCGGGCCGGAGCAGTCCGGCGTCCCCGCGGAACTTGTTGACCACGAAGCCCGCCATCAGCGCCTGGTCGGCGGGTTCGAGCAGGCCCACCGTGCCGTACAGCGCGGCGAAGACGCCGCCCCGGTCGATGTCGCCGACGACCACCACGGGCAGGTCCGCGTGCCTGGCCAGGCCCATGTTCACGTAGTCGCCCGCCCGCAGGTTGGTCTCGGCGGGGCTGCCCGCCCCCTCGGCGACGACCACGTCGTAGCGGGCGGACAGGTCGTCGAAGGCGGCGTGCGCCGCCTCGGCCAGATGGCGGCGGCCCGCCTCCCAGTCCGACGAGGACACGTCCCCGGCGGGGTGCCCCAGCAGCACGGCGTGGCTGCGCCGGTCGCCGCCCGGCTTGAGGAGCACGGGGTTCATGGCGGGCTCCGGCGTGGCGCGGGCGGCCAGCGCCTGCACCCACTGGGCCCGCCCGATCTCCGCCGGGCGGCCGTCGGGGCCGTGGCAGACCATGGAGTTGTTGGACATGTTCTGCGCCTTGTACGGCGCGACCCGCACGCCGCGGCGTGCGAAGGCCCGGCACAGACCGGTGGTGACGACGCTCTTGCCGGCGTCGGAGGTGGTTCCGGCGACCAGCAGCCCTCCCACCCGTCGCCCGCCATCGCCCATGGGGGCGCTACGCGCGGCACGTGGGCCACCACCCTCAACGGACGGCCTCCGGCCGCGGTCCTTCCTACTCACGCCGGCCTCCTCAGCAGTGCGACGTCCATCACCCAGCCCGCCTGGGCCCTGGCCCTCCTCCGGCGCGCGGCGATCTCGAGCAGCACCTGACCGACCCGTCCGGCGACCAGCTCCTCCGTGTCGGTGCCCAGGTTGGCCCCCCACCAGACCGACCAGTGCTCCAGACCCGTGAACTCCGGCTGCCCGCCGAGCATGACGACGATGTTGTCCTGCCCGGCGGCCACGGCCTCGCGCAGCCTGCGCGCCGGCGTGACGTGCACCGGGCGGCCCACCTCGTGCAGCACGATCCGGTGCCGCGCGGCGAGCAGCTGCGGGGCGCTGACACCGGGGAGCACGTCGTGTTCCACCGGAACGACCCCCCGCGCGGCGATCCGCTCCACGATCCGCAGGGTGGAGTCGTACAGGGCCGGGTCCCCCCAGACCAGGAACGCCGCGGTGCCGCCGCGCTCGCCGAGCACCCGCTCGTAGGCGCGGACCCGGGCCTCGTGCCAGGCGGCGACCGCGGCCGCGTAGTCCGCGGGATCGTCGCGGTCGCGCTCCGGGTCGGGCACGGCGACCAGGGGGACGCCGTGCGCGTCGCAGACGGCCCGGCGCAGGGCGAGCAGCCCGTCGTCCTCGCGTTTGCGGGCGGCCACCGCGTAGTCGCAGCCCCGCAGCGCGTCGGCGACCTCCCGGGTCAGGTGCCGCGGCCCCATGCCGATGCCGAGGATCCGCACTCTCACTGGGACCGGTCCTCCAGGTCGCCCTCGACCTCCAGGTAGGTCTCCTGGAGGGCCTCCAGCGTCGCCGGGTCCGGCTCGGCCCACAGCCCGCGCCGGGCGGCCTCGTGCAGCCGCTCGACGATGCCGTGCAGCGCCCACGGGTTGGAGCGGCGCAGGAACTCCTGGGTCTCGGAGTCGAGCACGTACTCGGCCGCGAGTCTCTCGTACATCCAGTCGTGGACGACGCCGGCCGTGGCGTCGAAGCCGAAGAGGTAGTCGACGGTGGCGGCCAGTTCGAAGGCGCCCTTGTAGCCGTGGCGCCGCATGGCCGAGATCCAGCGCGGGTTGACCACCCGGGCCCGGAACACGCGGGCGGTCTCCTCGGAGAGGGTGCGCGTGCGTACCGCGTCGGGCGCGGTGGAGTCGCCGACGTAGGCCTTGGGCTCGGCGCCGGTGAGGGCGCGGACGGTGGCGATCATGCCGCCGTGGTACTGGAAGTAGTCGTCGGAGTCGGCGATGTCGTGCTCGGCGCTGTCGACGTTCTTCGCCGCGACCCTGATCCGGCGGTAGTTGGCGCGCATGTCGTCGGCGGCCGGGACGCCGTCGAGGCCGCGCCCGTAGGCGAAACCGCCCCAGGCCGTGTAGACCTCGGCGAGGTCGCTGTCGTCGCGCCAGTTGCCGGACTCCACGAGCTGGAGGATGCCGGCGCCGTACGAGCCGGGCGCGGAGCCGAAGATCCGGGTGGTGGCGCGGCGCCGGTCGCCGTGCGCCTCCAGGTCGGCGCGGGCGTGGGCGCGGACGAAGTTGCGCTCCTCCGGCTCGTCGAGGTCGGCGACCAGGTTCACGGCGTCGTCCAGCATGGCGACCACGTGGGGGAACGCGTCGCGGAAGAAGCCGGAGATGCGCACCGTGACGTCCACGCGCGGGCGGCCCAGCTCCTCCAGCGGCACCACGTCGAGCCGGCGGACCCGGCGGGAGGCCTCGTCCCACTCCGGGCGCACGCCCAGGAGCGCCAGCACCTCGGCGATGTCGTCGCCGGACGTGCGCATGGCGGAGGTGCCCCACACCGACAGGCCCACCGACTCCGGGTAGGTCCCGGTCTCCTCCAGGTGGCGGCGCAGCAGGGAGTCGGCCATGGCCTGCCCGGTCTGCCAGGCGAGCCGGGAGGGGACGGCGCGGGGGTCGACGGTGTAGAAGTTGCGGCCGGTCGGCAGCACGTTGACCAGGCCGCGCAGCGGGGAGCCGGACGGGCCCGCCGGGACGAAGCCGCCCGCCAGGGCGTGGACGACGTGGTCGAGCTCGTCGGTGGTACTGGACAGACGGGGCACCACCTGCGTGGCGGCGAACTCCAGGACGCGGCACACCTCGGGGTCCTCGTGCAGGCCGGCCGCGGCGGCCGGGTCCCAGCCCGCCGCCTCCATCCGCTCGACGAGGCCGCGGGCGCTCGCCTCCGCCTCGTCGACCTCGCCGGTCGGGGCGTCCTCCTTCAGGCCGAGGGCGGACCGCAGGCCGGGCACCGCCGCACCGACCCCTCCCCACACCTGGGCGGCGCGCAGGACGGCCAGGACCAGGTTCACCCGGGCCTCGCCCGCCGGCGCCTCGCCGAGCACGTGCAGGCCGTCGCGGATCTGCGCGTCCTTGATCTCGCACAGCCAGCCGTCGACGTGGAGCAGGAAGTCGTCGAACTCCTCGTCATCCGGCCGCTCCTCCAGGCCGAGGTCGCGGTGCAGCTCCGCCGCGCGCATCAGGGACCAGATCTCGCCCCGGACGGCGGGCAGCTTGGCCGGGTCCATGGCCGCGATGTTCGCGTGCTCGTCGAGCAGCTGCTCCAGGCGCGCGATGTCGCCGTAGGTCTCCGCTCGGGCCATCGGCGGGATGAGGTGGTCGACGACCGTGGCATGGGCGCGCCGCTTGGCCTGGGCGCCCTCGCCCGGGTCGTTGACCAGGAACGGGTAGACCAAGGGCAGGTCGCCGAGCACCGCGTCGGGACCGCAGGCGGCGGACGGCGCGGCGTTCTTGCCGGGCAGCCACTCCAGCGAGCCGTGCTTGCCGAGGTGGACGACGGCGTGGGCGCCGAAACCGTGTTCCAGCCAGCGGTAGGCGGCCAGGTAGTGGTGGCTCGGGGGCAGGTCGGGGTCGTGGTAGATGGCGATCGGGTTCTCACCGAAGCCCCGGGGCGGCTGGACCAGGACGACGACGTTGCCGGCGCGCAGCGCGGCGAGGACGAGCTCGCCCGCGTCGTTCACGTACAGGCGGCCGGGCGCGGGCCCCCACGCCTCGGCCATCGCCTCCTTCAGGGAGGCGGGCAGGCCCTCGGTCCAGGCGGCGTACTCCTCGGGCGTGATCCGCACCTGGGCGTCGGTGAGCTGGACGGAGGTCAGCCAGTCCTCGTCCTGGCCGCCCGCCGCGATCAGGGCGTGCATCAGCGCGTCGCCGGCCTCGGTGTCGTCGGGCAGGTCCAGGCCGGGGAGGTCGCCGGGCTCGCCCAGGTCGTAGCCCTCGGCGCGCAGCCGGCGCAGCAGGCGGACCAGTGAGCGGGGCGTGTCGAGCCCGACGGCGTTGCCGATGCGGGAGTGCTTGGTCGGGTAGGCGGACAGCACGACCGCGAGCCGCTTCTCGGCGGGGGGCACGTGCGGCAGCCGGGCGTGGGCGACCGCGATCCCGGCCAGGCGCGCGCAGCGCTCCGGGTCGGCGACGTAGCGGGGCAGCCCGTCGTGGTCGATCTCCTTGAAGGAGAACGGCACGGTGATGATCCGGCCGTCGAACTCGGGGATGGCGATCTGGCTCGCCGAGTCGAGCGGGGTGACGCCGTCGTCGGAGGCCTCCCACTCGGCGCGGGAGCTGGTCAGGCACAGGCCCTGCAGGACGGGGACGTCCAGGGCCGCCATCCGTTCCACGTCCCACGCCTCGTCGTCCCCGCCGGCGCTCGCGGACGCGGGCACGCTGCCGCCCGCCGCGAGGACGGTGACCACCAGCGCGTCGAAGCCGCCGAGAGCCTCGAACAGCTCGTCGGGCGCGGAGCGCAGCGACCCGGCGAACACGGGGACGCCCACGGCCTGCCCGGTCGCGTCGACGGCGTCGGCCAGGGCGTGCGCGAACGCGGTGTTGCCGCTGGCCTCGTGGGCGCGGTAGTAGAGGATGCCCACCCGCGGGAGTGTCGTGCTCTGGGGCACGTCACGGGCGGCGAGGCCCCACGGCGGGACGGGCGCCGGCGGGTCGAAGCCCTCGCCGGTCAGCAGCACGGTGTCCGACAGGAAGGCGTGCAGGCGCCCGAGGTTGGCGGGTCCGCCCTCCGCGAGATAGCGGTGGGCGTCGGTCGCCACGCCGACCGGGACGGTGGAGTGCTCCATCAGCTCGGCGCTGGGCTGCTGCTCGCCGCCGAGGACGACCAGCGGTGTGCCCCGCTCCCGGACGGCGGCGAGGCCGGGCCACAGGTCGTGCGGGGAGCCGAGCAGCCGCACCACCACGAGGTCGGCGCCCCCGACCGCGCCGGTGAGCTCCGCGTCGGAGGCGCGGGACGGGTTCGCCCACGCGTACGCGGAGCCGCTGGCCCGCGCGGAGAGCAGGTCGGTGTCGGACGTGGACAGCAGTGCGATCCGTGCCGTCATGGCCGGATTCCTCCCTCGGGGTTCTCGCCCCATCGGCGGTCGGACCGCTCGCGGCCAGTGTCTGGCTGGACCCCCGTGACGGGGGTCTCACAGTGGCGGAACCGCCCCGGACTCGCACCGGGTTCCTGCGCCACGAGCGAAGAATCCACACCTTAGCCCGCCGCTTCCGCCTCCCTTCCGGCGGGGCGGTCCGGGGCCGGCCCGGCGAACCGGGACGGCGGCTCGGCGCCGCGTCGCAGGAAGCGGATCACCGGGTGCCCCGGACCGGGGGTGACCTCGGCCCGGACCCCGTAGACCTCCTCGATGAGGGACGGGACCAGCACCTGGGAGGGCGTGCCCTCGGCGACGGCACGGCCCTCCCGGAGCACGAGCAGGCGGTCGCAGTACATCGCGGCCAGGTTGAGGTCGTGCAGGGCGATCACGGTGGTGACCGGCAGGTCCGCGACCAGCTCCAGCAGGTCGAGCTGGTACTGGATGTCGAGGTGGTTGGTCGGCTCGTCGAGCAGGAGCTCGCTCGGCTCCTGGGTGAGGGCGCGGGCGATCTGGGCGCGCTGGCGCTCGCCGCCGGACAGCGTGTGCCAGGACTGCCCGGCCCGGTCGGTGAGGCCGGTGCGTTCCAGGGCCGCCGCCACGGCGCGCAGGTCGGAGGCGGACATGACCGACCAGGGGCGGCGGTGCGGGACGCGCCCCAGAGCCACGACGTCGCGGACCGTCAGCTCGGTCTGGGTGTGCGCGTTCTGCTGGACGGCGGCGATGCGCCGTGCCGCGGCGCGGCGCCCGGTCCGGGCCAGCGGTCGGTCGTCCAGGGTGACCACGCCCGCGGACGGCGCGAGGACGCCGGCGAGCAGCCTCAGCAGTGTGGACTTCCCGGAGCCGTTGGGGCCGAGCAGGCCGACGGTCTCGCCGGGGCGCGGGGCCACGGTCACGCCGTCGACGACGAGCCGGCCGCCGACGAGTCGGCTGACGCGGTCGGCGCGCAGCCCTCCCGCCCGTCGCCCTCCACCGCCCTCGACGGACGCCTCCGGCGCGGTTCCTGCTTCCCGTCGCCCTCCACCGCCCTCAACGGAGGCCCTTCGGTCCCAGCCCTTCCCACTTCGTCTTCCTCCACCGCCCTCAACGGAGGCCCTTCGGTCCCAGGCCCTCCCACTGCCTCCCCCGCCGTGTTCGGCGGGCACCTCCGGCACGGCTGCGCCCTCCGGCCCCCCGGAGGGCGGCACGCCGGTCGGGACGGGGCCGCGGGCCGCCGCCTGGTCGGAGTCGTTCACGTCTGCCTCCTGGTTCGGTACAGCACGGCGATGAAGGCGGGCACGCCGACGAGGGAGGTCACCACCCCCACCGGGATCTCCTGCGGGTCCAGCGCGGTGCGGGCGACCGTGTCCACCCACACCAGGAAGACGGCCCCGCTCAGCGCGGTGACGGGCAGGAGCCTGGCGTGGGCGGAACCGGTGAGCGCACGCGCGGCGTGCGGCAGGACCAGGCCCACGAAGCCGATCGCCCCGGCGGAGCTGACCAGGACCGCGGTGAGCAGGGCGGTGGCGCTCAGGAGCAGCAGGCGGGCCCGGGCCACCCGGACACCCAGGTTCGCCGCGGCCTCCTCGCCGAAGGCGAAGGCGTCCAGGGTGGTGGTGTGGGCCAGGCAGACGGAGAGCACGACTGCCAGCACCGCCGCGCACAGCGCCACGTCGGCCCATCCCGCGCCGCTGAGGGAGCCGAGCAGCCAGAACAGCACCCCCCGCGTGGTCTCGGCGTCCGCCGAGGTCAGCACGGTGAACGAGGTCAGCGCCGAGAACAGCTGCATGGCCGCGACCCCGGACAGCACGACGCGGTCCATGCTCCCGCCCAGGCTGTGGCTGAGCAGCATCACCATCCCGAAGGAGAGCAGGGCCCCGGCGAAGGCCCCCGCCGACAGCGACACCGCTCCGGCGCCCCACCCGAGGACCATCACGGCGACCGCCCCGGTGGAGGCCCCGGAGGAGACCCCGAGCACGAAGGGGTCCGCCAGCGGGTTGCGGAGCAGGGACTGCATGACCGCGCCGCACAGGGCCAGCCCCGCCCCGCACACCGCGGCGAGCAGGGTGCGGGGCATGCGGAGGTTCCACACGATGCCCTCCCGCAGCGGCGGCAGGGGGCTCTCACCGAAGCCGAGGCGGGAGGCGACCGACCTCCAGACCTCGGCCGGGGTGATGTCGGCGGGGCCGATGGTCACGACGACCGAGACCGACACGGCCAGTACCGCCAGACCACCGGAGACGAGCAGCGCGAGACGCGCACCGCTCACTGGGCGAGCCCGAGACCGCGCAGACCGTCGGCGACCTGCTCGATCCCCTCGACCGTGCGGATCGTGGGGTTCATGGCCTGGCCGCTGAGCAGGATGTACCGCTCCTCCCTCACCGCGGTGAGGTTGCGGGTGGCGGGGTTGGACTCCAGGAAGTCGATCTTCGCCTCGGCGGTCTCGGCCGTCTGGGACTCGCGGGTCAGGTCGCCGAGCACGATGACGTCCGGGTCGCGGTCGGCGACGGTCTCCCAGTTGATCTGGGGCCACTCGTCGTGGGTGTCCGCGAAGGCGTTCTCCGCGCCGACCGCGCGGGTGATGACGCCGGGGGCGCCGCAGCAGCCCGCGAGGTAGGGCGACTGGGAGTTGGCGAACCAGTACATGAGGGACACGTCCGAGGCGTTCAGACCGTCCGTCGCCGTGCCCACCCTCTGTTCCAGCCGCGCGACGAGTTCCTCCCCGCGCTCCTGCACACCGAAGACCCCGGCCAGGTCGCGGATCTCGCCGTAGACGGTGTCGAGGGTGAGCGGCTCGCTGCGGGAGCCGTCCCCTCCGCCGTCGTTGTCCTTGCCCGCGGCGCAGTCGGACGGGGAGACGTACGTGGGCACGCCCAACTCCTCGAACTGCTCCCGGGTGGCGACGCCGCCCGTGCCGAGCGTGGAGACGAACGAGGCGGTCACGAAGTCCGGCTCGGCCTCCAGGACCCTCTCGAAGGAGGGGTTGTTCTCGGCCAGCCGCGGGATGCCGGCGTTGGCCTCCTCCAGTCCCTCCATGACCGGGTCGGTCCAGGTGGCGGTGCCGACGAGGCGGTCCGCCAGGCCGAGGGAGAGGAGGATCTCCGTGCTGCCCTGGTTGAGGGAGACGACCCGCTCCGGCGCCGCGTCGAGGGCGACCCGGTGTCCGCAGTTGTCGATCGTCCGGGAGGCGCCGGTGGCGGCGGACCCCTCCCCACCGGTCTGCCCGCCCCCGGACGGGCCGCAGGCGGTGAGTGACAGGGAGGAGGCGAGGAGGAACGCCGTGGGGCGGAGCGCGTGACGCAACATGGGGGTGCCTTGGATGTCGGGGCTCGAACGCGGAGCCTGGCCTTGGTCGTCCTCCGCGCGCTCGGCGCGAAGGTGCCAGCAGGTCTTCGGACTCGGGTTCGCCCGGACAGGGTGCCTTCCCGGGTCGGGGCCGCGTCGACGCTCAGGTCGGCACGGCCTCGCCCCAGTGGCGCACGTACCCTGCCCGTCCCCCTCACCGCTGCGCGTCAGTTCCGGATTCTCACCGGATTCCCTGACCACGAACGAACGTGGTGCGACTGGCCCCGGCAGGGTATCAAGGCCCGGCCGGCGCCCTCCGGGGCGGAGAGGTCACGTGGCCGACCGGACCGCGCCTCATCCGGGAGCCGGGGTGTGCCGGGCGATCCAGGCCCGTGTGCGCCGGGGATCGGCCAGGTCGTCCCAGAAGCGCTCGGGGTAGTTGAACCACTCGGTGAACTCGTCGGCCAGGGAGCGGTTGCGGCTCAGCTCCCCGAGGAAGCCCAGGAAGTCCTCGGGCAGGGTCTCCAGGTTCTCCATGAGCAGGTTGGTGGTGCGCGTCGCCGACAGGACGCGGTCCTGCCTGCGCCGGTCCACGTGCTCGACGAAGCGGCGGTCGAAGACGTCCTGGCGGACGATCTCCTCGGCGACCACCCACGCGGCGTGGGAGGCCATGTTGGCCCCCTGCCCGAGCAGGGGGTCCACGGTGGCGTGCGCGTCGCCGAGGGCGAGCACGACGGTGCCGTCGTCCAGAACCGTGTGCGTACGGCGCACCACCGGGGTGACCGCGCCCTGGACGATGCCGCGCGGACCGTCCAGGGGGCCGAACTCCGCCGGGTCGATCCGCTCGAAGCACGCCGGGTAGTACTCGCGGATCAGGCCCAGGGCGAGCTCTCGGTAGGCCTTCGTGTCCTCCTCGTAGGGGGTGGCGGCCAGCGCCTCCAGGTCGGAGCCGTAGTGGTTCTCGATGACCAGGGACATGACCCGGCCCTGGTCGGTCCATGTGGGGATCTCGATCATCTCGCCCGCGCCGGGGCAGACGTGGAAGGTCACGTTGGGGGTGGGCTGCTGGTCGATGCCGGTGAACAGTCCGGCGCACAGTGCCCGCCGGGGGCGGGTGAAGGGCGAGTGCGCGGGGTCGCGGTCGAACATCCGCGCGAACGGGCCGCGTCCGGTGCACACCACGAGCAGGTCGAACCGGGAGGCCAGGGAGGGGAGGTCCTCGGGCGAGAGCCGGCCGAGGACGAGTTCCCCGCCGCGCTCGGCGAAGTCCTCGGTCAGCCGGGGCTGGTAGATCCGGTAGTCCACGGCCCGGCTGGGGGCGCGGAACACGCCCGCGAAGGCCGTGGGCTCCGGGCCGGGGCCCACCCGGTACTGGTGCCCGGGGTAGCCGTACTCCTCCGAGGGCCAGTGGTCCACGCCGAGGGCGCGCTCGCGTTCCACGGTCACCGCGTGGTGGGCGACGGTGTTGAGCACCTTCGACCGCCGCTGCTCGTCCGGTGAGCGCTCGGTGAAGAGGGTGACCTCCACACCGTGCCGCAGCAGGTGGAGGCCGAGGTGCAGGCCCGCGGTTCCGGCGCCGATGACGCCGATCCTCTTGCGCACGTTTCTCCTGGGGGTCAGGGGGGATGTGAGGGTGTGGATCCTTGCGAGGGCGGGATCTGTCGGGGCCGGTGCCGGGGCGCCCCGCCCCTCACCGATGGTGATCGTACGCACCCCGCCGCGTCCCGACCAGGGGTGTGGGGCAACGGTGGTTCCCCGGCCGGGACAGCGATCGGAAGGACATGTTCATGGAGGAGGCGATCGGTCTCGTCGCCGCCGTCCTCGGTCTCGTCGTCGCCGCGGGAGCGGCACACTACGTCAGGAGCGCCACCAGGGACGGAGCGCTGGAGAGGAACGCCTTCCTCGGGTTGCGGACGAGGGCCACCCTGTCCTCCGACCGGGCCTGGCGGGAGGGGCACCTGGCGGCGGGTCCCTGGCTGGTGGCGGCCGTGAGGGGCGGATACCTCGCGGCGGCGGCCGCGGCCGCGGCCGCCCTCGCGGCCATGGCGGCCGACGCCTTCCTCCTCCTCGCCTGGGCCGCAGTCGCCGTGGGATACGCCGTCCTGCTGGCGCTCCTGGTCATCGGGACGGTGCGTGCCGACGCGGCGGCCAAGGCGTCCCCGCGGGAGGGGGCCCGGTAGACGGCGGCGTCCGCCCGGCCGGAACGGCGAATCCGTTGTATGCGGAGAGTGATCTTCCGTGCCCTATGGGTATCGATGGCGGCGGGAGTTGTTTCCACGCGGGCATGCGGCGGTCCGCCGAGTCCGGGGGTGGTGAGGGGACATGCGGTATCCGAGCGGTCCCCTGCGCGCCGGGTGGGGGCGTGTGGTCCACGCGTTCTCGCAGGCGCGACAACGCCTGTCCGACAACAAGTGGTCGGTGCTGCAGGCCGCCGTCGCCGCGACCGCGGCGTGGATCATCGCGGGCGGCCTCGTCGACGACCACTCCCCGTTCTTCGCGCCGATCGCCGCGGTCGTCGCGCTCAACACCGTGGGCGGTGAGCGCGGGACCAACGCCGTGCGGATGCTGCTGGGCGTGGTCATCGGCATCGTCGTCGGTGAACTGTCGATCATCCTCACCGGCGGTGGCTACGTGGCCATGGCGGTCGCCATCGGCGTGGCGATGACGATCGCGGTCGCCGTCGGCGCCGCGCGCCTCGTGCTCGCCCAGGCCGCGGCCGGTGCGATCCTCACCGTGGCCTTCGCCGACGGCCAGGTGGGCCTCAGCAGGCTCACCGACGCCCTCATCGGAGCCGGTGTGGCGCTCGTGATGAGCCAGCTGCTCTTCCCCACCCGGCCGACCGTCCGGCTGCGCCGTATCGAGACTGCCGCCCTGTTGGAGATCGTCCGCCTGCTCGACGCGACCGGACGCGCCCTGGAGGAGGACGAGGACCCCTCCCTGCGGACGGTGGACCGCCTGGGCGCCCTGAGCAGGCCGATGGCCGACCTCAGCCGCGCCCAGGAGAACAGCCACCGCACCGTGCGGTGGACCACCGCGAGGTGGACCAGCCCCGGTCCGCTGCGGTACGAGGACGAGAGGGTCGACCGGCTCATCATCCTCGGGGAGAGCTGCCTGTCGCTCGCGCGGACCGCGGCCGCCATGGACCTGGACGAGCGCCGGCGCATCGCACCGGTGGTGTGCGAGATGGCCGCCGTCCTCGACGTGCTCGCCGACGACCTCGGCGACCGCGCCGCGCGCCAGCGCGCGGTCGACCTGGTGCTCGACGTGGCCCGGCCGTTCGGCGACGACCCGGCCGGCGACCCCGTGACCGCGGCCACCCACCTGTCCGTGCAGATGGTCGCCACCGACATCATGCTGTTCGCCGGACTCGAACCCGAAAGGGCCGCGCAGGCGCTGTCGGGCGAGGAGGACGTGCCGAGGGTCGCCCACCCGCCGAAGGAGCCGTGGCTGCCGTGGCCGCGGGGGAGCACCTCCCCGCCCGGGGGCCGCGGCCGCCGCCGGCCCTTCCGGCGGCGCCGCTGACCCGAAGGTCAGCCGTGCGCGCCGCCCAGCAGCTTCTTCTGGACCTTGCCCATGGCGTTGCGCGGCAGGGCGTCCACCACACGGACCTCGCGCGGGCGCTTGTGGACCGACAGGCGGGCGGTCGCGAAGTCGAGGACGGCCCCCGGATCGATGCCCTCACCCACCAGGTAGGCGACGATGCGCTGGCCGAGGTCGTCGTCGGCCTCGCCCACCACGGCGGCCTCGCGTACCGCGGGGTGGCCGAGCAGCGCGGCCTCGACCTCGCCCGCGCCGACCCGGTAGCCGCCGGTCTTGATCATGTCCACCGACATCCGCCCCGCGATCCGGTGCCATCCGTCGGTGTCGCGGACCGCCGCGTCGCCGGTGCGGAACCAGCCGTCGTCGGTCCACGCCGCCGCCGTGGCCCCGGCAAGCCCGAGGTAGCCGTCGAACAGGGTGGCGCCGCGCACCTGCAGTTCGCCGATGCTCTCGCCGTCGGAGGGGACGGGTTCGCCGTGCTCACCGCGCAGCCGCGTCTCCAGACCCGCCAGCGCCGTGCCCACCCAGCCGGTCCGCCGCGGCGCGTCGGCGCGCGCGGCCACGGTGATCAGCGTCTCGGTCATCCCGTACCGCTCCACCGGATGGTGGCCGGAGGCCGCCCGCAGGCCGTCGGCCACCGTGTCGGGGAGCGGGGCGCTGCCCGACACCAGCAGCCGGGCCCCGGACAGGGCGCGGGCACTGGCGGGGTCGCGGACCACGCGCGACCACACGGTCGGCACACCGAAGAACAGCCGCCCCTTCTCCTTCTCCGCCGCGGCGGCGTAGGCGGCGGGGGAGGGGCGGACGGTGTGCACCAGCGGGCCGCCCACGCGCAGCGCCCCCAGCACGCCCAGGACCAGTCCGTGCACGTGGAACAGGGGCAGGCCGTGGACCAGTACGTCGTCGGGCGTCCAGTCCCAGGCGTCGGCGAGCGCGTCCAGGTCGGCGGCCACGGCCCGCCGCGACAGGACGGCGCCCTTGGGCGGCCCGGTGGTCCCGGAGGTGTACATGACCAGGGCGGCGGCCTCGGACGGGGGTTCGGGCACCGTGTGGGAGGAGCGCTCCGCCGGGTCCACGGGCACGGCGGGCAGGTCGGTCCCCTCCTGAGGGGTCCCCAGCCACAGTTCGGCGCCGGAGTCGCGCACGATGTGGCGGCGCTCGGCGGCCGCGGCGTCCGCCGGGACCGGGACCACGGGGACCCCGGCCAGCAGACCGCCGACGACCGCGACGACCGTCGACAGCGAGGCCTCCCCGTGCACGGCGACGGCGCGGGCACCCGTGATCCGCCCGGCCACGGCGGCCGCCGCCGACCACAGCCCCTCGCGGTCGAGCCCCTCGTCACCGACCCTCACCGCGGGCCCCTCGCCCGCGCCGGCACCCAGCAGCATGTCCCGTTCCCGTCCGTCGCCTCCGATGGCCGCGAGCAAGTACACCACAGGCCGCATCCGGTGCCGGACCGGGCCGTGTTCTCCTTGCCGCCGGGCCCCCGGCCGGTTTGGATGGAGGGTGACGCGCACCGCGGCGGCCGAGGCCGTGGAGGCCGGGTGCGCGGCCCTTCTGGCAGACACGGAGGCGGGGACCGCATGGCCGACGACGCCCGGTGGACACTGATCGCGACGGGGATCGACGAGCTCAGGGAGCGAAGACCCTTCAAGGAGGGGCAGACCGCGCCCGCGCGCCTGTTCTCCGACGACCACGCCCGTGTCATGCACCTGGCGCTGGACGAGGGCGCCGAGCTCGGGGAGCACATGACCCCCTCACCGGTCATCGTCCAGGTCCTCGAGGGCCGGGTCCGGTTCGACGTCGGGGGCGAGAGCCACGGCCTCGGCCCCGGCGGGATGGTCCACGTGGCGGGGTCCGTGCCCCACGCGGTCACGGCCGTCGGCGCCTGCCGGATCCTGGTCTTCATGCTGGATCCCCAGAGCCACACGCACGAGTAGGGCGGCCGGGCACCTCCGGCCGCTCCCGGCGGGCCCTGTGCACGGCCCCTGCCGCCGCTCCGGACGGGGATCGCTTTTTGGCGCAGGTGGGAGCGCACTTCTAGCATGGACACATGAACGAACTCTCAGCGGAGCAGACCAACCGGGTCATCGCCCTGGCCATGGACCTCGCCCGGGAGGGGCGGACGGAGGAGCTGCTGGAGTTCCTCGACCACGGCCTGCCCGTGGACACCCGCGACGAGCAGGGCAACACCCTGGTGATGCTCGCCGCCTACCACGGCCAGGAGGCCGCGGTCCGCGCCCTGATCGACCGCGGCGCCGACATCGACCTGCGCAACGACCGGGACCAGACACCCGTCGCCGGAGCGCTGTTCAAGGGGGAGGAGGGCATCGTGGCGATGTTCGTCGCCGCGGGCGCCGACCTCGACGCGGGCACACCGAGCGCCCGTGCCGCGGCCGAGATGTTCGGCCGTTCCCACCTGCTGCCCTGAACCCGGTTCCGGGACGGGGCGCCGGGCTCCGGCGCCCCGTCCCGAAAACAGGCCGAGCCGACGCGGTCGGGGCCGCGTCGGCTCGGTGGATCAGGCCCGGATGGGGACCTCAGGCCCGGATCGGGCCCTCATGCGCTGGTCAGACGGCGTCCGAGTTGGGGTCGGTCCCGGAGGCCTTGCCCGCCTGCAGGGCCTCGATGGCCTTGCGCACACCCTCGCCGTAGGCCGGGTCGGCCTTCGTGCAGTTGCCGATGTGGCGCTCAATGGTGGCCTGCGAGGCACCGTCGATCGCGCGGGCGGTGTTCTCGAACAGGCGCTGCTGCTCGTCCGCGCTCATGAGGCGGAACAGGTCGCCGGGCTGCTCGAAGTAGTTGTCGTCGTCCTCGCGGTAGTCGAACCGGTCGGCCGTGCCACCCACGGCCAGCGCCGGGTCGGCGTAGGCGGGCTGCTCCTGCCAGCGGCCGTAGGAGTTGGGCTCGATGCCCGGGACGCCGCCCTGGTTGCCGTCCACGCGCATGGCGCCGTCGCGGTGGTAGGTGTTGACCAGCTTGGCGCCGCGCGGGTAGTTCACCGGGATCTGGTGGTGGTTGACGCCCAGGCGGTAGCGGGCCGCGTCACCGTAGGAGAACAGGCGCCCCTGCAGCATGCGGTCGGGCGAGACGCCGACACCCGGAACGATGTTGGCCGGGGTGAAGGCGGCCTGCTCCACGTCCGCGAAGTAGTTCTCCGGGTTGCGGTTGAGCTCGAACTCGCCGACCTCGATCAGCGGGTAGTCCTTCTTGGACCAGACCTTGGTCAGGTCGAAGGGGTGGAAGCGGTAGTCCGCGGCCTCGGCCTCGGGCATGATCTGGACGTAGAACGTCCACTTGGGGTTCTCGCCCCGCTCGATGGCCTCGAACAGGTCGCGCTGGGCCGACTCGCGGTCCTCGGCCACGACCTTGGCGGCCTCCTCGTCCGTGAGGTTCTTGATGCCCTGCTGGGTGCGGAAGTGGAACTTGGCCCAGAAGCGCTCGCCCGCCTCGTTGACGAACGAGAAGGTGTGCGAGCCGAAGCCGTGCATGTGGCGGTAGCCGTCGGGGATGCCGCGGTCCGACATCACGATGGTGACCTGGTGCAGGGCCTCGGGGAGGTTGGTCCAAAAGTCCCAGTTGTTCTCCGCCGAGCGCATGTTCGTGCGCGGGTCGCGCTTGACGGCGCGGTTGAGGTCGGGGAACTTCAGCGGGTCGCGGAAGAAGAAGACCGGGGTGTTGTTACCGACGATGTCCCAGTTGCCCTCCTCGGTGTAGAAGCGCAGGGCGAAGCCGCGGATGTCGCGCTCGGCGTCGGCGGCACCGCGCTCACCGGCGACGGTGGAGAAGCGGGCGAACATCTCGGTCTGCTTGCCGACCTCGGAGAAGATCGCGGCCTTGGTGTACCGGGTGATGTCCTTGGTGACGGTGAAGGTGCCGAAGGCTCCGGAGCCCTTGGCGTGCATCCGGCGCTCGGGGATGACCTCACGGTCGAAGTGCGCGAGCTTCTCCAGGAACCACAGGTCCTGCAGCAGCATCGGGCCGCGCGGTCCCGCGGTCAGGCTGTTCTGGTTGTCCGCCACGGGGGCGCCGTTGGCCGTGGTCAGCGGCTGGGTGTTGTCCTGAGACATGAATTCCTCGTCCTAAGGTGGGATCTTTCGGTACCGCGGTGGGGCACCGGTCGTGCGTCAGGCCTTCTGGCATACGGGGCAGATGCCCCAGTAGGTGACCTCGACCTCGTCGATGACGAAGCCGTGGTCCTGTGAACCCGTCATGCAGGGGGCGGACCCGGTGGCACAGTCCACGTCGGCGATCGTGCCGCAGCTGCGGCAGACCACGTGGTGGTGGTTGTCGCCCACCCGCCGCTCGTAGCGCGCGGGCGACCCCTCCGGTTCGATCCGTCTGACGAGTCCGACGTCCGTCAGTGCCTTGAGCACGTCGTACACCGCTTGTGTGGACACCGCACCGAGCTGGCCGCGGACCTCCTGGAGCACGGTTGCGGCGTCGGCGTGCGGATGAGCCCCGACCGCCTCCAGTACCGCCACCCGTGGTCGGGTCACGCGTAGCGAGGCCTCCCTGAGGAGGACCTCGGTCTCCGTCTGGTGCATGCGCCCATTGAAGCATCTTTTCTGGAATAGTTCCAACAAAGCTTCGGCCGGGCTCGGGGGAGCGCACGTCCGCCCGCCCCGGGAGCGGGCTCGAAGCCCTGTGCCACGGCGCTTTCGCCCTGCCCGTGCTGCGCCCCCGGCCCTGCCCGTCCTCCGGCCGGGCCCGGGCCCGCGCCCAGGTCCTCCGTCCCTCGTGTGTCACACGCGGCGGCCGGGTAGCCGCTTGGCAGAATCGCCGGGTACGGGAACGCCTCCGCCTCCTCCGGGCCGCCCGGGGCATCGGCCGGCGCCAGGCCGGACGCCGGCCCGGGCCGTCCGCTCGACGGGGCGGCGCCCACGGCACCCGGCGGTGGACGAGCGGCTCGGACGAAGGGGATGGATGATCATGCGTGCTCTGACGGTGGTGCCGTCGCAGGCCGACTCGGTACGGGTGGGAGAGGTCGAGGCACCCGTGCCGGGCGCGGGGGAGCTGCTCGTCGACGGTCTCGCGCTGGGCGTCTGCGGTACCGACCGCGAGATCGCCCGGGGCGAGTACGGTGAGGCGCCGCCCGGGGAGGAGCACCTGGTCCTGGGGCACGAGTCCCTGGGCCGGGTCCGCGAGGCACCGGACGGCAGCGGTTTCGCGCCGGGCGACCTGGTGGTCGGAGTCGTACGGCGGCCCGACCCCGTGCCGTGCGGCGCGTGCGGGCACGGCGAGTTCGACATGTGCCGCAACGGGCGGTTCACCGAACGCGGGATCAAGGCCATCCACGGCTACGGCTCGCAGCAGTGGACGGTGGAGGCCGACTACGCGGTCAGGCTCGACCCCTCGCTGGAACGCGTCGGCGTGCTGATGGAACCCACCACGGTCGTCGCCAAGGCGTGGGAGCAGATCGAGAGGATCGGGAACCGGGCCTGGTTCGACCCGCGCCGCCTGCTCGTCACCGGCGCCGGGCCGATCGGCCTGCTGGCCGCCCTGCTCGGCGTTCAGCGCGGCCTCGACGTGCACGTCCTGGACCTGGTGGAGACGGGGCCCAAACCCGACCTGGTGGCCGCCCTGGGGGCGACCTACCACACCGGGAGCGTCGCCGACGTCGCCGCCGAGAGAGAGATCGACATCATCATCGAGGCCACCGGAGCGTCCCCGGTCATCCTGGACGCGATGACCCACAACGCGCCCTACGGCATCGTCTGCCTCACCGGCATCTCGACGAGCGGCCGGACGATCGGTATCGACGCCGGCGCGGTCAACCGCGAGATCGTCCTGGAGAACGACGTGCTCGTCGGGTCCGTCAACGCCAACCTGCGCCACTACGAGATGGCCGCCCAGGCGCTGGCCCGGGCCGACCACTCCTGGCTGGAGGGGATGATCACCCGGCGGCTGCCCCTGGACCGCGCGCACGAGGCGTTCGAGCCCGGCGGCGACGACATCAAGACCGTCATCGACCTCTGAACGGGCCGCCGCCCCGGTACCGCCCGCCCGGCGCCGACGGCACCGGGGCGGCCCGGCCGTGCCGGTCGGCGCCCCTTTCGGAACCGTGTTCCCCCCTCCCGGCACCGCGTTTCCCGCGCCCCTGGTGGGAAGCGGTTCCGGAACGCGCACGTTGCTTTTGCCGGTGGAATCACCGAAGCCCTTTCCAGAAGGGGTGGGAGCACCCTTCCTTCCACCTTCGACGGGTGCGGGAACGGCGGTGTGCACGGGTAATCGGTGGAACCACGTGTTGTTTCGGAGTGTTATTGACATCTGGCTCCCCGCGACGAATATTCGGTGGTCAGCGCGCTGGGAAAAGACCGTCGATATTCTCCGTACACCTCGTGGGGAGCATGGAATGAAAGCACGATATCTGGCGCGACGTGCGTCAGCGGCCCTCCTCGGCCTGCTCACGGCCGCCGCCCTGGCCCCGGCGTCGTCGGCGTCCGCCGACACCGTGGAGACCCTGGGCGGGTCGGGGCCCTACGACGCCGAGTACGTCACCACCCTCCGCCTGCGCGACCACACCATCTACCGCCCCGTCGACCTGCCCGAGAACGAGCAGCTGCCCATCGTCGCCTGGGGCAACGGCGCCTGCCGCGCCGACGGCACGTGGTTCGAGAACTTCCTCACCGAGATCGCCTCGCACGGCTTCCTCGTCATCGCCAACGGCCGTCCGGGCGGCTCCGGCAGGACCGACGCCGAGATGCTCACCGAGGCCGTCGACTGGGCGGTCGCGGAGAACGACCGCTGGTTCAGCGAGTACCGGGGCCACATCGACATCGACAGCATCGCGGTCATGGGCCAGTCCTGCGGCGGCCTGGAGACCTACGAGGTGGCCGGCGACCCCCGCATCGACACCACCGTGCTGTGGAACAGCGGCCTCCTGACCGACCGCGACAACGACCTGCTGGACGACCTGCACGCCCCCATCGCCTACTTCACCGGAGGCCCCGACGACATCGCCTACGAGAACGCCGTCGACGACTACGGCCGGCTTCCGCGGGGCCTGCCCGCGTTCATGGGCCACCTGGACGTCGGCCACTTCGGCACCTTCGGCGAGCCCGACGGCGGCGAGTACGGCCGTGTGGGCGTCGCCTGGCTGAAGTGGCGGCTCAAGGGCGACCAGCAGGCCCGACAGGAGTTCGTCGGCAGTGACTGCGGCCTGTGCTCCACCGAGTGGGACGTGCAGCAGAAGAACCTCACGTAGGGCCACCGGGAGCACCGGTCCCACCAGCGCCCCGGGCGGTCGAAGGCAGGCGACCGCCCGGGGTCTCCCGTGCGCGGTGCCCGTCGGCGGTCCGGCGCCCGCCCGCGGACGTTGCGTCGACCGGTGGGCGGTTCGTCCGGAATAACACTCCTCATGTGCTCCTGTGGTGCTTCGCGTGCGAATCGCGAGGATGCGGCACCCTGGAGCCGCCGGTGCCCGGATGATTGCTTTGGGTGGCCAGAGAACGAGGGCGAGGTGGCGGGCGTTCGGCGGCCGGTCACCGAGCCGCCCAGGAGAGGGAGCCACCACCATGCTCATCCACCGAACAGGATCCCGGTACCGAGGCAGGGCGCGGGCGGCGGCCGCGGCCCTGGCCGCCGCTTTGGCGGTCGGCACACCGGCGGCCGCCGGGGCCCGGGCCGGGAGCGGGACGGGCCCCGGAGCCGGGGCCCAGGAGCCGGTCTGCGTCTCGAAGACGCACCCCGAGGTCGCGGAGCGCCTCGACAAGCGGATCCGTCGGGAGGCGGACGGACGCGAGGGGCGCGTCGCTGTGGGGGTCCTCGCCCACGGCGGCGACCTCACCTGCGGGCTCGACCCCGAAGCCGGGTTCGACGCGGCCAGCGTCGGCAAGGTCGTCGTCCTCGGCGCGCTGCTGCGTACCGCGATGGACGAGGGGCGCGAGCTGACCGCCGAGGAGAAGGGGCTGGCGACCGACATGATCACCGTGTCCGACAACGACGCGGCCGGGGAGCTGTACGACCGGCTCGGCGCCGAGCGCGTCCAGGGCTTCCTCGACCTGGCGGGGATGGACGACACGAAGCCGCATCCCGAGGGCTACGTCGGCCTGATGAGGATCACCGCCGCCGACCAGCTCACCCTGCTCGGCCTGCTGCGCACGGACAACGACGTGCTCGGCGCGGACGAGCGCTCCTACGCCCGCGGCCTCATGGGCGACGTGGTCGAGAAGCAGGGGTGGGGGGTGTCCGCCGGGGCGCCCGAGGGTGCCGAGGTGTATTTGAAGAACGGCTGGCTGCCCTACGACGGCACGGACGTGTGGCGTGTGAACAGCGTGGGCGGCTTCCGGGGCACCCCGGCGGGGGACTACGAGGTCGTCGTCCTCACCGACGACAGCCCGGGGATGCAGTACGGAGTGGAGACCATCGAGGCGGTGGCCACGGGTGTGCACTCCGTCCTCACGGGCGAGGAGGGGCGGGCCCCGGAGCCGCGGACCTGGCTCCCGCTTCCCTCAGACGGCTCCGACCAGGGCTGATGTCGTCCGCGCGGTCTCCACGTGTGCCGCCGCGGGATCCCGCGGCGGCACACGGGCTCCACGTCGGAAGTTTCGTGGAGATCCGTTGGAGAGACAAGATCACCGCTCATGGTTGACCATGTTCACAGTTAATGGTGTATGTTGTGTGCACCACCGAGGGAATGTGTCCTTCCTCGGGAGATAAGGGCGTGAACATGTCGTTCCGTCCTCTTCGTCGCTCGCCGTCCCCCCAGCGCGCGGTTCCCCCGTACACACAGACCGGAGCACACCATGACCCAGCCCCAGCAGCCGCCCCACGGCCACTCCATGCCGCCCGTGCCTCCCAGGCAGGGCATGTCCACGGGAAAGAAGTTCGGCCTCGGGTGCGGTGGGTGCCTCGGTGTCCTTCTCGTCCTGCTCCTGCTCGGCGGGTGCATGGCCGCGCTGTCGGGCGGCGGCTCCGACGGCGGCGCCCAGGAGCCCGCCGCCACCGAGGAGGAGACGCCCCAGGAGGCGGCCGAGGACGCCCCCGCCGAGGAGGAGCAGGAGGAGGCCGCGGAGGACCAGGCGGTCGCCCTGACCGCCGAGGCCACCGAGTTCACACCGAGCATCCTGCACAACGGCGGGGACTTCACCAGTGTGTACATCACTGTGGAGAACAACAGTGACGAGAACATCGACGTCAACCCGCTGTCCTTCTCGATCGTCGCCGACGACGGCACCAAGAAGGACACCGCTGAGGGCCTGGGCGAGGACGAGCGGCAGATCGACACGCTGACCCTGAGCCCCGGCCAGCGGGCGGAGGGCGTCATCACCGCCGAGGGCGACTTCACCCCCGCCAGCGTGGAGTTCAACGAGAGCCTCGGGTTCGGCGAGACCTACACCGCCGAGGTCGAATAGGCGGACGGCCCGGACGGGGGCCGTCCCCAGCGGGCCGCCGGCCGGAAAGCGAGTGGGTCCGGTCGGCGGCCCGCGTTCTTCGGGTCCGGGGGCCGGGACGGAGCGCCCGTGGGCCGCTCCGTCCCGGAGAACCTCGCGGGCTCAGGGCTTGCGGGCGACCGCTCCCCGCATGGCGATGTCGGGAAGGGCGCCGAGCGAGGGCTGCTCCCCCGTGCGCCAGAGCGTCACCGGCACGATTCCGGGTTCGAGCAGCTCCAGGCCGTCGAAGTAGGAGGCGAACTCCTCCGGGGTGTGCGAACGGTAGGCCAGCGCCGCTCCCTCGTTCCACTGGTCCAGCGCCGTGGCCGCGCCGGGGTCGTCGGGCATCACGTGGTCGCCCAGCAGCACGAAGCTCCCCGGGGCGAGGGCCTCCTTGTAGCGGTTCATGGTGTCGAGGGCCTCCCCCAGGTCGGGGATGTGCCCGAGCGTGCCCACGACGCTGAGCGCCACGGGGCGGTCGAAGTCCAGGAGCTCGCCCGCCGCCTCCAGGACCCTGTCGGTGTCGCGCAGGTCGGTGTCCACGAACTGGGTGGCGCCCTCCTCGCTGCTCACCAGCAGGGCCCGGGCGTGGGCCAGGACCATCGGGTCGTTGTCGACGTAGACCACCCGCGACTCGGGGGCCGCGGCCTGGGCCACCTCGTGGGTGTTCTCGTGCGTCGGCAGGCCCGTGCCGATGTCCAGGAACTGCCGGATCCCCTCGTCACGGGCCAGGAGGGTGATGCCGCGGGAGAGGAAGCCACGGCCCGCGCGGGCGTCGACGGCGATGTTGGGATAGGTGCTCAGGATCTGCTCGCCGAGTTCGCGGTCGACGGGGTAGTGGTCCTTGCCGCCGAGCCAGTAGTTCCACACCCGTGCGGAGTGCGCCACGGTGGTGTCGACGCCCGCAGGGGGAGCGGGGTCGTGGGAGTGGGTCATCGCGTTGGTCCGATCCGTATCGTGTGCGTCTGCGTTTCTCAGGGCTTGCGGGCGACGCCGCCGTACTGGGCGACCTCCTCGGGACGGCCCGCGCTCGCGGGGCCGGGGCGCCAGAACGGGACGGAGACCACGCCGGGCTCCAGCAGCTCCAGACCGTCGAAGAACCGCTCCAGCTCCTCGACCGTGCGCAGGTGGATGGGCACGGCCGCGGCCTCGTTCCACCGCCGCGCGGCCTCGACGATCTGCGGACTGGTGTCGGTGCTGTCGCACATCGCGAAGAAGCTTCCCGGGGGCAGCGCGTCGACGTAGGCGCGGACCAGGGCGTAGGTCGACCCGTCGGCGGGAAAGTGGCCCAGGGTCCCCATGACGGTCAGCGCGATCGGCCGGTCGAAGTCCAGGAGCTCGCGGGCCTGGTCCAGCAGGAGGTCGGGCTGGGTGAGGTCGGCGTCGATGTAGTAGGTGCTGCCCTCGGGGGTGCTGGTGAGCAGCGTGCGGGCGTGGGCCAGGACCATCGGGTCGTTGTCGACGTAGACCACCCGCGACTCGGGGGCCGCGGCCTGGGCCACCTCGTGGGTGTTGTCGGCGGAGGGCAGCCCGGCACCGATGTCCAGGAACTGCCGGACGCCCTCCTCCCCGGCCAGGTGGGTGACCACCCGGACGAGGAACTCCCGGTCCGCGCGGGCCAGGGCGACGATCTCCGGGGAGGTCCGCGCGATCCGCTCGCCGAGTTCGCGGTCGACGGGGTGGTGGTCCCCGCCGCCCAGCCAGTAGTTGAGCACGCGCGCCGAGTGGGCCGTGGAGGTGTCGATGGAAGGGGTGCCCGTCACGGAGTGCCTCTCGGTCGGCGGGAGCGTGGTGCGCGTATTGTCCCGGTCGCCGAGTGTCGTGCGCAACCCGCAAAGCCCTGTGGGACAGGCGTTCGCACGTATTCGGCCGGTGTCCTCCCCGGGGCCGTGCGGGGGCGGGGACGCTCGGACCGGAAGGCGCGGGTCGGATCCGCGGGGTACGGGCCGGGACGAACCCGGACGAACTGGGACGTGTTTGTGCCGGGAACCGCAGGCCGGTTACCCGACAACGGCGATTCGTGTGTGACACCTCCGGATCCGCCGTGCGAATTTTGCAGGACCGTCCAGCTTCACAGGACCGGCCCGGCGCCAGGCAGGGCGCTTCGACGCTGAAACGAGGGATCACGGCACATGGGGGATTTTCTGACCGGAGTCGAAGGCGGCATCCGCATCGACTGGGCGACGATGCCCACGTACAACACGGTGATGGCGGTCGCCGCGGGGGCCGGACTGATCCTGGTGGTGGCTCTGGGCCGCGCGCTGCTGAGCGGCCGGCGGATCGTGCCGGACGGGTGGGCGCTGGCCTTCGGAACGCTGGGCCTGCTGTTGACGGCCACGGGCCTGCACATGACCCTGACCTGGCCGCTCGCGGCGGGCGGGTTCGCCTTCGACAACATCATCTTCGGAGAGCCGAGCCTGGTGTTCGGTGTGCTGCTGCTGGCCGCGGCCCTGTACCTGTGGAAGCGCGGCGACGCCCTGAACGGCCACGAGGACCCCGCCGCACACGTCGCCCGGGTGGCGGGCCCCGTCTCGGTGCTGGTGTTCGGCATGGGGCTGGCGTCGTTCGGCATCGCCGCGGCGGGCTGGGTCTTCCAACTGTTCGCCGCGCCTCCGCAGGAACCCGTCTCCGGGGCGTTCAGCGCCTACCCGTGGTTGGAGGCGGCCTTCATCTCCGGCCTCTACGCCCTCGTGGGGGTGGGCGCGGTGCTGTTCCCGTTCGCCCTCAGGTCCCTGAAGTCACGGCTGTGGACCGTGGTCGGTGTGGTGTGGGGACTGGCCGGAATCGTGTTCCTGCTCTTCGGGGCGTTGAACTACTACACGCACATCGGCCTGGTGGTGAACACGATGTAGCGCCCCGGGCGCTCGCCGGCCGGTGCCCCGGCGGGGGCGCCGGCCGGCGGCGGGACGCGGCCGCCCCGTCCGGTTCCGCGGGCACGGGAGGCCACAATGGGAGGATGTCGCAGCGCAGAACACGCCACCGCCAGTCCCCGCCCGCGGTCGACGCCGCCGCACCCTGCCCCTGCGGCGGGTCCGCGGCCTACCGCGACTGCTGCGGCCGCCTGCACCGGGGGGAGGCCCCGGCGTCCACCGCCGAGCAGCTCATGCGCTCGCGCTACAGCGCCTTCGCCGTCGGCGACCGCGACCACCTGCTGCGGACCTGGCACCCCGGCACCCGGCCGCGGCACCTGGAGCTGGATCCCGGCACCGAGTGGGTGCGCCTGGAGATCCTGTCCACGACCGGCGGCACCCCCTTCCACAACGAGGGCACGGTCGCCTTCCGCGCGGTCCACCGCGAGAACGGCCGCGAGGGGGTCCTCGACGAGCACAGCCGCTTCGTGCGCCACGAGGGCGCCTGGGTCTACCTCGACGCCCTTCCGGACTGATGCCGGACGGCCCCGTCCGTGCCCGCCCGGTCCCGGACGGGGCCGGGGGCGGACCGAAGCCGGGATCGTGAGAGCCTTCGACACCCTCCCCGGAAGCGCCGCTCGCGTCCCCGCCGCCCCGTCCCCGCCTCCGACGTGCGGTGGACGGCATCAGGTACGGGTCCGGACACACTCCGTCCCCGCGGCAGGGTAGGAAGGAGGGCACAGGCGGTCGCCCTCACCGGACCCGCCGTACCGGCCACACGCCCACACGGACACGGAGCGCACGATGACCACCCAACCCCCCGGCCCGCTGGAGCAGGGAGACCTCATCCAGGACCTCGCCAGGCGCCTGGTCTCGGTCACCCCCGAGGGCTGGCAGCAGCTCACCTACCTGGCCAGGGTGATCGGGGCCCACCAGAGCGACATGTTCGCCGTCCAGGACGCGGACGGCCGGGTCCGGCAGGTGGAGGTACCCGAGGGCGTGGCGGAGACGGTCGGCGGGCTCAAGCGGTCCGGCTTCCAGGAGGGCAGGGGCACCTGGCTCTCCATGCTCATCTCGGTCCACCACTCCCACCAGCTCAACGTCGAGTACAACCACGACACCGAGCCCGAACTGCCCTTCGAGGTGAGCCCGCTCGCCTACGCGCAGGAGCTGGAGCGCTTCCCCCGGTCCCAGGACCAGATCCCGGACTGGTTCGCCGCCAGGCTCGACCAGGCGCGGCGTCTGGACCCCGACCAGATGACGGCGGAGTTCGGCAACGCCCTGGTGGAGGCGTGCGCCAACGAGGGGCTCAAGGCCGACTACCTGCCGCCGACCAGCCTGCGCGTGTCCGAACCCGACGGCACGGTCCTGCTGGAGGGAGACCTCAAGGACACCTTCGAACAGGCGATCATCTCACCGACCGAGCACCAGGCGAGCCTGGCGGCCCACTTCGCCGGCTACATGGCCCGCGCAGCACAGGAGCGGCACGAGCCCGCCGGGGAGCACCCCGTGGACCCCGACGACACCGTGGCCGGCGCCCTGGTCACCGCCTTCGCCGAGGCCGGGGCCCAGGTGTCCTTCCAGGACGCGGACACCCTGGTCCTGCCGCTGCCCGACGGCAACCAGGCCAGCACCGACATCAGCGGCCTGCGCTCGGCGCTGGGCGGGGCCACCCCCGAGCAGATCGCGGACAACGCCGCCGGGTTCGCCCGCGCGGCCCTGGACCAGCTGGGACAGGCCGTCCGGCGCGAGGCCGGGGCCGCGGACCCCGCCGGACAGCTCCGGGTCCGCCTCTACCCGGTCTCCGCCTTCCCCGAGGGGGTGCTGGACTCCCTCGTGGCCCGCGAGATCGCCCCCGGCCTGTGGCAGACCGTGGTCGTGGACACCCCCGAGTCGCTGCAGCCGCTGCCCCGCCAGGCGCACGAGCGCTCCGGCCGCCCCGACGACGAGGTCTTCGCCCAGGCCGTGACCGCCTCCGTGGACGAGGAGGTCGAGACGAGCGAGCACGAGCTCAACGGAGCCCGCATCGTGCACATCGGCGGCCGGCACCCCTACGTGGCGGCCCAGGTGCACGCCCTGGACCATCGTCTGGGCGACCTCCCGCACGGCGCCCTGGTGGCCCTTCCCGTGCCCGAGGCGCTCATCGTCCACCCCCTGGGGCAGGGGAACCCGTTCGCCGCCATGGACGACATGCGCCAGATCGCCGAGCGCTTCACCGCCGAGGGCGACAAGCCCATCAGCTCCCAGCTCTACTGGTGGCACCCCGACTCGCGCTCGCGCGAGCAGGGGGCACCGCCCGACCTGCGCGCGGTGGAGGCCACGGTCGACCGGGAGGCCGGGACGGTCACACTGCACACCTCCGACGAGGAGTTCGCTCCCATGCTGAACTCGCTGACCCGGACCCAGTAGCCGGATAAGTAGCCGGGTGACGGGCAGCCGGAGAGCACCGGCCCGGGGCCCGCGGGCCCCGGGCCGCACGCAGGCTCCCTCCGCACCCGCGACCCGGTCCACCCGCCGACGAAAGCAGGTACAGGAGAAGCCCATGCTCGCCACCACGCTTCGCTCCGCACCGGGCCGCGCGTCGGCGCTCCTGGTCGGCACCGCCGTCGCGGCCGGACTGTGCGCCTGCGCTCCACAGGCCCCGGACACGGGTACCGTCGACCGCGTCCTCCTCTCGCCCACCGCCGATCCCAGCACCGTCCAGACCGTGACATGGCGCGTGTCCGGGGCGGAGGAGTCCTTCCTGGAGATCGAGCCCGAGGACGGTTCCGGGCAGGCCACCCGGCTCCAGGGCAGGCCCACCGGAGGGGGGGAGGCCGACTCCACCTTCGCCGCCACGGCCACCGGCCTGGAGCCGGACACCGCCTACCGCTACCGGATCGGCGAGGGCGGCGAGGAAGGCGGGGAGGAGGACGGCGACGGCGGTGAGGACGGACTCAGCGACTGGTACGGCTTCACCACCGCCGCCGAGGGGAACGAGCCCTTCAGCTTCCTGTACTTCGGCGACGTCCAGGACGACATCGCCGACGAGGCGGCCCCCGTCATCCGGGCCGCGCTGGAGGCCGAACCCGGCGCCAGGCTGGCCCTGCACTCCGGCGACCTGGTCGACTCGGCCGGCGACGACTCCCAGTGGGACGCGTGGTTCGACGCCTTCGGCCCCCTGGCCACCGGCGGCATGAACCACCTGGCCGTCCCGGGCAACCACGACTACGGCTCCGAGGGCCTGAGCGAGCACTGGGCGCCCCAGTTCCCCGGTGCGGGCAACGGCCCCGAGGAGCCCGAGGGCCTGGCACGGACCGTCTACCACACCGACTACCAGGGGGTGCGGTTCGTGGCGCTGGACTCCAACCACCGCGACGCCGCCCCGCACAGCGCCGACCGGTGGCTGGACACGCAGCGCCGGTGGCTGGAACAGGTGCTGGCCGACAACCCCCACCAGTGGACCGTGGTCACCTTCCACCACCCCGTCTTCTCCAGCAACCCCGAGCGCGACGGCGACACACTGCGCCGGGCGTGGCTGCCGGTCCTGGAGGAGTACGACGTGGACCTGGTCCTGCAGGGCCACGACCACTCCTACAGCCGCGGCAACCTGACCGAGCACCGCACACGGGACCCCGACGTGCAGACCGGCCCGGTCTACGTGGTCGCGGTGACCGGCCCCAAGATGTACGAGGCCGCGGAGGACGACTGGACCGACCACGGCGCCGAGGTCCGCGTGCAGCGCACCGGGGTCCAGACCTTCCAGACGGTCTCGGTGGACCACGACACCATGGTGTACCGGGCCGACACCGCCCAGGGGGAGTCGGTGGACTCCTTCACCATCGTCAAGGAGGGGGACGGCAAGCGCGTCATCGACGGCCACTGACCCCGCCGTGCCCGTTCACGCCCGGTCCCCGGCGGGAGCCGGGGCCGGGAGCAGCGGGGCCCGTGGTGGGACCGGCCCCGGGACACGGTGCCGCGCCGTGGCGACCGTTCACGCCCGGTTCCCGTCGGGCCCGCCCAGCGAGAGGCCGTCGGTGGCCGCGCCGTCGCTGACGTGCAGGATCGCGTCGGCCGTGTCGAGGAGCTCCTGTTCGAGGGGGAAGTAGCCCTGCTCCGGGGTGGTGTCGGTGCGCGTGCGGGAGGAGGCGACCGCGGTGGCCGGGGTCAGGCCCCAGGTGGGGACACGGCCCTGCAGGAGGCCCTCGTAGGTGTCCGGCTCGGGCTCCCGGAGCCCGAGGGCCTCGCTGCGGCCGAGGCTGCCGGCGACGAAGGCGTACCGCTCGTCGGTCAGGAACCCCGCGATGGCGCCGGCGCCGGACCAGGTGATGTCCTCGTCCCCCATGCGCCAGGTGCTCGGGTTCCGCTTCAGGTGGAGGTTGTGGGCGAAGACCAGTGTCGCTCCCCGCCGGGCCTCGACGCTCCGGATGTCGAGGAGGTTCTGGGCCATGAGCGCGTCCCGGGTGGCGAGCAGGCGGAGCATGCGGGCGCTCTGTTCGAGGTGCCGCGCGGCCTGCCCGTGGTAGCGCAGCAGGCCGAGGCCGGCGGTGAGGTGTGTCCTGGCCCTGAGCCACTCGGCGCGCGAGGTCGCCGCGATCATCTCCGGCGCGCGCTCGTAGAGCGCGGTGAGCATGTCGTCGGCGATCGACCGCAGCCTCGCGGCCTCGACCGTGGCGCCGACCGACACGGCCGGGTCCATGACCGCCTCCGTCCGGCTCCACCGTTCGTCGTCTCCGGCGAGGCCCGCGAGGTCGAGGTCGAGCCCCAAATAGTCGCGGACGTATTCGAGATGGCGCCGTGGGCTGGGCGCGCTGGTGTTCTCCGTCGGGGCGTCGAAGCCGTGGAAGGCCAGCCGTTCCTCCGCGGGCCGGCCCTCGTTGTGTTCGCGCATCCAGGAGACCAGCCGCCTGTTGGCGTCCAGGTCCCCGAATCCGTGCGAGAAGCCCTCGCTCATCACGGCGTCGAGGGTCCCCGCTCCCCCCTGGACGAAGTCGTCCACGGCGAGCGCGGCCACGCGGTCGGTCTCCAGGACGATCGACCGGAAACCGAGGTCGACCAGCTGGGCGAAGAGTTCGTTGCGGATCCGCGCGAAGGCCGGTTCCCGGTGGGTCGGCTCACCGAGGGCCAGCAGGTCGCACGACGCGGTGACGAGGTTGCGCATGTCCTGAGTCATGAGTCTCAAGCGTATCCTTGAAAGTTCGGTTGAGACTTGTGCCGCTCCTACCACCGATGCATGCTGTAAAGTCTCAAACCGGTGATAACCATGCGACCATCCGACCTCGCGCGTGAGCACGGCATCTCGACCCAGGCGGTCCGCAACTACGAGCGGGACGGGTTCCTCCCGCCCGCCGAGCGCACACCCAGCGGCTACCGGATCTACACCGAGGCGCACGCGGCGGCGCTTCGCGCCTACCTCTCCCTCGTCCCGGCGCACGGCCACTCGGCCGCAGGACGAATCATGAACGCACTCCACGACGGCGCGCTCGACGACGCCCTGAGGACCGTCGACCGCGGCCACGGCCGACTGCTCCGCGACCGGGAGACCCTCGACGCGGTGAGGGGGGCGGTGGAGCACCTGACGGCGGAGAGCGGGGCCGCTGCGGACCCGTCGGCGGATCCGGCGGCGGACCCCCGCCCCCGCACCATCGGCGAACTCGCGCACCGGCTCGGCCTCACCCCGGCGACCCTGCGCAACTGGGAGGACGCCGGCATCCTCACCCCGGCACGGGACCCGGCCACCGGGTACCGCCTCTTCCGCGCGGGCGACATCCGCGACGCCGAGCTCGCCCACCTGCTCAGGCGCGGTGGCTATCCGCTGGAGCACATCGCCACCGTGGTCGACCAGATCCGGACGGCCGGCGGCACCGGCACCCTGGCCCGGGCCCTGGAGGACTGGCGGCGCAGGCTCACCGGACAGGGCCTGGCCATGCTCGACGCGGCCACCCATCTCAGCCGCTACCTGAGCCTGCTCGGCCACACCCCGTCGGGGCGGACTGCGGCCCCCTCGGACGCGCCCGCCACCTGACCCCGCCAGGCCGCGTCCGCGGGGCGGGACCTGATTCCGGCGCCGCCGTCGGACGCCGGAAGCGATGCCGGGAGCCGAGGCCCTCCCGGGGCCACCGGACGGGGCACCCCGTCAGCCGCACCGGCGACGCTCCTGCCAGGGAAACCGGGTCAGGACGTGCGGTCGGTGGTCTCCCACTGCCCGGCGATCAGGTCCACGGCCTGGTCGGCCAGCTCCCCGCCCCACTCCTGGAACTCCAGGAGCGCCTCACGGAACCTCGACACCTGCCGGAAGAGCTCCCCGTACCGGCGCTGCTCCTCCACCGGCAGCACCGGGAGCCGCATCCGGGCCGGATCCACCCGCAGCTGGCCGCGCATGCTGCTGCTCACCCGGGCGATGTTCTGCGTCTCCCCGGAACTGGTGACGAAGCCCGCCAGGAACCAGGGGTCGACCGCGGCCGGGTTCGTGCGCACCACGTACAGCCCGCCGCCCGGATAGGCCCCCGCGTCGCCGGCGGTCGCCACGCGGGCGACGGGCCTGCGCGCCACGGCCGGGACGAGGACGTCGCCCTCCTGGATCGGCGGATTGCGCATCGGATCGGCGTCGACCTCGTCCGCGCGGGAGGGGGCCGTCCCCCGCACCACGTCCTCACCGGTGACCACCCTGGCGCTGATCCGCGGAACGGCCTCCTCCGCCGAACGCCGGGGGGCGGGACGCCGGATCGTCACCGACCCGGCCCTGGCCAGCTCCCCGAGCGTGACGATCCCGGCCGGGTCGCCGCCGGGCTCGATCCGCGGTGCCTCGGGCAGGAGCGTGCGCAGCGCGCGCAGCGCGCCCTCCAGCCTCCTGCGGCGCTCGGCGAACAGCTCCAGGTCCCCCGCCGAGGTGCGCGGAAGCGGAAGGTGGCGGCGGGGGGTGAGGTCGACGTCCTCGTCCATCAGGTCGGCCACCTCCAGCGCCCGCGCCGTCCCGGGCTGCTCGGCGAACCCGTCCGGGGCGGCCAGGTAGCCCTCCCAGACCCGGTCGACCAGGTCGACGACATGGGCCGCCGCGGGAACCTGCCCCGGCTCGTGCGGGGCGGTGTCCACGAGCAGGACGGGGGCGGGTACCCCGTCCCGGTCGGGGCGGCGCAGCACCCACAGCTGCAGGGGCACGGCGTAGTGGGCCGCGAACCCGGGCGGGAGCGAGACCACCGCGCGGAACACGCCCGCGCGCAGCAGGGACCGGCGGATGCGGCGCCCCGACGGGCGCTGCGCGGCCCCGGGCGGCATCAGCACCACCGCGCAACCGCCGGGACGCACCTGCGACAGGCAGTGCTGGACCCAGGCCAGGTCCGACTCCAGGCGCGGGGGCACACCGTGCGTCCACCGGGCATCGTCCGCGAGCTCCTCGGCGCCCCAGTTGCGCTCGCCGAACGGCGGGGCGCACAGGACCGTGTCGGCGCCGCCCTCCGCGAACGCGGGGGAGCGCAGGGCGTCCGCCACGCGCAGATCCGCCCCCCCGGACAGGGCGTCGGCGAAGGCCAGCCGCAGCGCGCCCAGCCACACCGACGCCGGGTCCCTGTCCTGGCCCAGCAGGGCGCGCCGGCCGTCGCGCGCGGCGGCGAGCAGGAGCTCGCCCCGCCCGCAGGCGGGGTCGGCCACGGTGTCCCCGGTCCCGGCCAGGCGCACCATGAGGTCGGCGAGCTCGGGCGGAACCGTGTGCGAGCCCGAGGGGGCGCGCTGGTCCAGGTGGCCCAGGAGGTGCCCGAATGCGGCCCGCGGCCCGCTCTGGCGCGCGGCCCGCACGGCCGCGTCGGCCAGGACCGCCGCATGCGCGTCGGGAACCGGTTCGGGACGCTGGTCGGCCAGGGCGGCCAGGCCCGCCCGCCTCAGGGAGTCCTCGAAGGCCCGGTCCGCCCGCCGCAGCAGCGAGACCGGGTCGCCGGTGTCCAGACCGCCGGGTTCGCGGTGCAGGTGGAGCAGGAGCGCCCCGACTCCGGCAAGGGCCGTGTCGGCGGGCACCGAGGCGCGCAGTGAGTCCAGTGCCTGCCACAGGCGCTGGTCGGGGTCGATGCCCGGGACCTGGCGGTGGGTGGACAGCCACTCCTCCACCTGGCCCAGGTCGAACCGGGGGCTGCGGTCCGTGCCCCCGACCGGCTTGGGGAAGTCGTCGTGCCGACGCCGCCAGTTGCTCACCGCGGTGGGCTTGACCCCCGCGATCCGGGCGATGTCAGCCGAGCTGACCTCCACCTCACCGGTGCCCATGGACCCACCCCGTCCGCGACGACAGTTGACCGATCATGACTATACACACCCGTGTCCCGTGTGGGTTCGCAAAGGCCTCCTTGCCCGGAATACCTCCGTGGTTGGGTTAATTCACACGCGTGTGGGTGTATGCGGGGGAGTCGGGGGTAGCCGTGCCAGTACCGGTGGGGTCGGACGGCGCGGGCGGGAGTGGTGCGGGTGTTGGAATGGTGGGAGTTCGCACTGCGGCTCGGCTGCGCGTTCGCGCTGGGGGCGCTGGTCGGTGTCGAACGCCAGTGGCGGGCGCGCATGGCGGGCCTGCGGACCAACGCGCTGGTGTCCGTGGGCTCGGCGCTGTTCGTGCTGCTGGCCGCGAACACCGTCGACGAGGTCAGCCCCACCCGCGTCGCGGCCCAGGTGGTGTCGGGCATCGGCTTCCTCGGCGCGGGCGTCATCCTGCGCGACGGCATCAACATCCGCGGCATCAACACGGCCGCGACCATCTGGTGCGCCGCGGCCGTCGGCGTCCTGGCCGGAAGCGGCCTCTACGCGGGAGCGGCGATGGGAGCGGTGACGGTGGTGGGAGCCAACATCCTGCTGCGCCCGGTCGCCCGGCGGCTGCAGAAGCGCTCCGTCAACGACTCCCAGCCCAGCGAGATCGTGTACCGGATCCGGATCGTGTGCACGGACTCCCAGGACACCCATGTGCGGGCCCTGCTGCTCCAGACCCTGTCCGAGACCGAGTACACACTGCGCTCCCTGGAGTGCCGCCGCACCGAAGGCGACGAGGACTCGATGACCGTCTACGCCGACATCATCGTCAGCGGGCACCAGGACGAGATGATGGAGCAGCTGGTCCGCAGGCTCAGCCTGGAGCCGGAGGTGTCGTCCGTGCGCTGGCGCGAGCTGGACGAGGAGTCCGACTGAGAGGGCGGCCGCGTCCCCCGAGACCCGCCCGTCCTCAGGAACCCTCCTCCTGCTCGTCGACGACGCGCCTGAGCGACTGGGCGGGGACGTGTGCTCCCGGGACCGCTCACGGCGCGGGAGCGGTGCGGCGGACACCTCTCCACGCGGAGCTGGACCGGCGGACGGCCACGAGCGGAGCGGGGTCCGGCCGGGCCCGCTGGGGGAGGGGGCGGCGTGCGCATGACCGACGAGGGCGTCGCGGCCACACTCATCACCACGGGGCTCGAGCGGCTCAGGGAACAGACCCCCGGGCCGGGAGGGCCGCGTCGCGCCCTCGCGCCCGTTCTCCGGCCACGACGTCCGGATCGTGCACATGGCGTTGGACGAGGACTCCGGGCTCAAGGAACACACGTCACCCTCGCCGATCCTCGTGCAGGTCGTCGAGGGGCGCGTCCGGTTCGACGTCGAGGGCCAAAGTCACGAATTGGAACCGGGCGGCATGGTCCACGTGGCCGCGTCCGTCCCCCACACGGTCACTCCCGTCGGCGCCGCGCGGATCCTGGTGATCCTGCTGGACCCCCGCAGCCACGTGCGCTCCTGACCGTCCCCAGTGGGGGAGTCAGCGAGCAGGGCAGTCCCCGCACCGCTTCGAGGCGAGCAGCGAGGTGTCGCCCTCGGTGGCCCGTAGAGGGTGGTTCGCGCTGATCCGCAGCCACTCCTCGGCGGTGGCCTCGGGCACCCATCCCCAGCCGGAGTGCTCTCCGGAGCGAATGCGAGGCTCGTCGTTGTGGCCGCAGCCGGGACGGTGGGCCGTGCGGGTCGGCGAGATCAGGATGGCGTTCGGGCCGAACGGGGGAGTGTCCATGGGGCACATGGTGCCTCCCTCCACCGACATTCGGTGACGGGCCGGAATCCGTTCATGTTCGGTGTTCGGTGTTCGGGACGCGGGTCGGAGAGTCCGAGGAACTCCGTATCGTTTCGCGGCGTACGCGAGGAATCCGTGAACGCCGACCCCCGAGGAGATCCCCCATGCCAGGCCAGCTCACCGCCGTCCGGGCGCTTCTGTTCGTCCACGTCGCGATAGCGGCCTTCGGCCTGGTGTCCCTCTTCGTGCTCCTGTCCGCGTCCGGGATGTCCCTCGAACGGGTGGTGGAGGAGACGGGAACCTCCATGGGGCTCTTCACCCTGGGGCTGCTGTTCGGTGTGGGCGTCCTGGTGCTGGAGGCCGTCGTCGCCGTGCGGATGGGAGCGGGTGGTCGCAGGACGCAGACCCTGCTCCGTGTCGCGCTCATCATGGCGGCCGTCGGAACGCTGGTGAACGTCGTGCAGGGTTCCGGTTTCCTGGGTTTTGCCCTCGTGGTGGTCGCGTTGGTACTGGCCGAGACGCGGACCGCCAAGGACTGGTTCGAGGACACCGACTCCGCCGGGGGCCACGCGCCCCACCGGCCGTACTGAGGCGACACCCCGCGCTCGCCGGTGGCCGGATCCGGCCAGTGCCAAGGACAGCGTGCCCCAGCACGAGGAGTACGCGCGCTGGGCCGAGCGGTACCGGCTCGGCGGACAGCAGCGGGCCGTCCAGCGGGTCGATCTCCGGGAGGACGACGGCGACGAGACCTTCTACGTCGGCCGCACGGCCCCGTCCCCGCGCCGGGAACGGGGCCGTGCGACGGGTGTTCAGGAGTCGCGACCCGAGAGCGCGTCGCGCATCCGGTCGATGAGCCCCGCCCCCGGGTCCAGGATCTTGTTGGCGGGCGGGGTGTCCGGCGCGCTGGGGTGGGGGCGCGTGGGCGCCTGCTCCTTGGCCTTGACCACCTTGGCGCCCAGCTCCCGCAACTCCTCCGGCGTGCACGCGGCGCGCAGGCGCGGCAGCAGGTCCTTCTCCTCGTCCTCGACGTGGTGGCGGATATCCGAGATCAGCGTGTTCAGCAGCCGCTGGAACTCGGGGTCGTCGGCGTTCAGACCCTCCAGGTCCTTCATCACCTGCTCGGCCTCGGCGTGCTCCTGGAGCTCGTGGTCGGCGATTCGGTCGCCGTCGTCCAGTACCCGCCGTGCCGCCGGATACATGTGCTGCTCCTCGGCGACCGAATGCCGTACCAGCTCGGTGATCACGTGCTCGGTCAGCTGCTTGCGCGCCTCGGGGGAAAGGGGACCCTCCAGCTCTGTGAATATCTGCTCGACCTGACGGTGGTCGGAGATGATGACCTCGATGAGGTCGGGTTTCTGGGTTTGCGCGGCCATTGTCTCTCCCTGAAATCACGGATACGGATATCGACGACCACTGCCCGAGACGGCCCCTTCCTAACACGGCGGTCGTGGCCCGTCGCGTCCTACCGGGTGGCTGTTGTTGTGGTGTCCCAACGCAGGCGGTGCGGTGTGGCGGGCCGGGCCGGCCGAGCTGTTCGCCCGCCTCGCCGGAGGAGTGGACGCCGACCGGGTGTGCCCCGTCCTTCCCGCTTCTTCCGAAGGAGGACTGGTCGGTTCCGGCGGATCTGTCGGTTCCCCTCGCTAGCGTGACTCCGCACGCGAACCCCACCGCCGACGAAGGGAACCACCCCCATGCCCCGAGACCTCCTCCCCGTCGAGAGCTCCCCGGGCTCCGGTGAGCCGCCCTTCGCCTCGGTCGTCCCCTCCGCCGAGGCCCTGGAGTGGGCGAAGCGGACCGCCGAGGAGTTCGCCCTGGGCATCGACGCCATGGGAAGGAGTTCCTGGGCCTACCGGAACACGATGCCCGCGCAGGCCGAGGAGGTCCTGGGCCATCTGTACGCCCCCGGTCTGCCGGAGCTGATCGAGGAGTGCGACCAGCTCATGCGCGCCCACGCCCCCGACCGGGGCTGGCGGGGATACGCGAGGATCTCCGCACTGGATACGGGCACTCCACTGCGTGCCCTGATCGACCGGTGCGACGACGACCTGAAGCCGCGCCTGGCGATCTGGTTCCTGATCAACGCCCAGCACCCCCGGCACGCCGAGGTCGACGAGCGGGGCCGCCACGGCGAGTACTTCTCCCATATCCACCACCGCACCGCGTTCACCCTGTCCCGCATGGCCCTGCCCTGGGACAGCGCCCTGCTCTCCCTGCTCCTGCACGCGGAGGCACAGTGGCTCACCCACAGTCACGTGCACATCGACGTCTGCGAGCGGGTGCGGGACCAGGTCCTGGCCCCGTGCGTGCGACAGCTTCAGGAGTACCGGGCGCGCTGCCAGGAGCGCGAAGAGGAGCTGTTCCGCCGCGAACCCGACGAGCCCTACCCCCACGCACGGGCGCTCCTGCTCCTCCTGCGCCTGGGCGCCCCCCTGGCCGTCGAACACCTCCTCCCCGAAGGCGACCTGTTCGGCGATCTGCTGCGTGAACGCGAACCCTCGCTGGCCGCCCACCCCGGTCTGGCGGAGCTGTTCGTCCACTTCCTGGTCCCGCCCGGCGCCCGGCCCGCACGAGAGTGGCGCGACGGGCTTCGACGCAGGTTGGCCGCGATCCCCGACGCGGAGAACGTGCTGCGGCGCGTGGTGGAGGCGGCGCTGCGCACGCCGCGGGTGGAGAGGCGCCGCGGCAGTGCGCGCACGGCGTACTTCCTGATCCACGTGCACAACATCGTCAACGGCCTGGTGTGGGCGGTGCAGGAACAGGCCTCCGAGGACGACACCTGGTCGCTGCCCCTCCTGGAGCGGGTCGCGGTGTTCACCGGAACCGGGCCGAACGGCTCCAAACTGCTGCGCTCCGAACGCACGGCCTCCGCCTGCGTCCGCGTCCTGGCCGCGCGCGGCACCGACGAGGCGGTCGCCGCCCTCGCCCGCGTCCGCGCGAAGGCCAAGAAGAAGACCCTCTCCAGGGTGATCGACAGGGCCCTGAACACGATCGCCGACCGGTTGGGCATCACCGGGGAGCAGCTGCTGGAACGCACCGTCCCCGACTTCGGACTGGACCGGGACGGAACCCGGACCGACCAGCTGGGCGAACACCCTGTCACCATGGCCCTGAAGGCGGACGGTGGCGCCGCGCTGGGTTTCGTCTCGGCGAAGGGGCGACCCGTCGCGGGTCCGCCCGCCGCCCTGCGCACGTCGCATCCCGACGAGGTCAAGGCGCTGCGGGCCGAACTCAAGGAGCTGCGCCAGGTGGTGGCGGCCGAACGGGTCCGCCTGGAGGGGTTCCTGGCCCAGGGACGGGTGTGGGACGCCGCCTCCTGGGTCCGTTACTACCTCGACCACCCGGTCACCGGGGCGCTCGCCCGGCGGCTGCTGTGGGAGGTGAGCGGTGACGACGGCCGGACCTGGGCGTGCGGGATGCCCGAAGCCGACGGGGACCACTGGCGCCTGATCGACCCCGACGGGGCGGAGGTCGCCCACACCGCGACCGTGGACGGCGGCGCACGGGTGCGGCTGTGGCACCCCGTGCGGAGCCGGACGGAGACGGTGCGGCGGTGGCGGGCGCACCTGACCGACCGGGAGATCGCCCAACCCCTCAAGCAGGCCTACCGGGAGATCTACCTGCTCACCCCGGCGGAGGAGGCCACCCGCGTCTACTCCAACCGGTACGCCGCCCACATCCTCAGGTACGGGCAGGCCAAGGCCCTGCTGAACGAGCGCGGCTGGAGCGTCCACCAACTGGGCGGCTGGGACGGCGGTGAGGACGGATCCGCCACGTGCGTCCACACCGACCGGGAGAGCGACACCTCCTGGGAGGTCACCCTCGACATCGCCCTGGCCGACGAAGACCGGACCGACCCCGTCCGGCACTGCGGCACCGACCAGGTCCGCTTCCGCCGCGAGGGCGGGGAGGGGCCCGCCCCGCTGGCGGAGGTGCCCCCGCTGGTGCTGTCCGAGGCGATGCGCGACGTGGATCTGGCGGTGGGGGTGTCCTCGATCGCGGCCGACCCCGAGTGGGTCGACCGGGGAGAGAGCGCCCACCTGCCCTACTGGCGCCGGACGGCCTTCGGGGAACTCACCGAGAACGCCGTCGTGCGGCGCGAGGCCCTGGCGCGTCTACTGCCGCGCCTGCGCGTGGCCGACCGGTTGGAGATCGACGGCCGTTTCCTGCGGGTGCGCGGGAACCTACGCTCCTACCGGATCCACGTGGGCAGCGCCAACGTCCTGATGGAACCGGACGACTCCTACCTGTGCATCGTGCCCTCGGGCAGGGACAGGGGGCCGGGGGTGTTCCTGCCCTTCGAACAGGACGGCGGCCGCCTGGCACTGATCCTGTCCAAGGCCATGATGCTGGCCGGGGACAGCGCCATCGAGGACGCGAGTATCACCAGGCAGATCCGCCGCGGACTGGACGGATAGGGAGCTGGCGTCTTCCGGGAAACGGGCCCCTGGCGTGTCGGTGGACCCTAGGCTGGTGGCCATGACCGACCACGGCCCCACTGCCTCCACCGTCGCTGACGACGCGCCCCTGGCGGTCGCGATCGGGGAACTGGACCTTCCCCGCCACCTCCTGGACGACCTCGCCGCCGAACCCGACCACACGGGCGAGCTCCTCATGGACTTCGCGACGAACCTGTACCACTCGGGGCACGGCGAGCGGGCCCGCCGTCTGCTGGAAGCCGTGCGTGAGCACCATCCCGCTTCGGAGGACCGCCAGTACGCCTCCGTCGAGCTGGTCATGCTCCTGCGCCGGAGCCAGGACACGCGGGACCTGGCCGAGGCGGACCGGATCACCTCGGAGCTGTTGCGCCCCGGCGGTATGGCCGAGGGGCCCGCCGAGGTGCTCGGCGAGAACCTGCGGGATCTGGAGCGCTGGGACGAGGCACTGCGCTGCTTCAACATCGCGTCGCGGCAACTGCTTGCCGAGCCCCCGGAGGACCTCGCGGACGAGGACGACCTCTCCCTGGCGCCGCTCGTCAGCCGCCTGCTGGTACGGATGAGGCTGGGGCTGGAACGCGACGCGCACGACGAGGTGGCCCTGGCCGTGGCCCAACGGCAGGTGGAGGGCCTGACGGACTTCCCCGGTGAAGAGGGCGGGGACTGGGGGGACGAGGGACCGGACGGAGAGGTGGAACCGATCTACTCCCGTGAGGCCTTCGATGGGGCCCGCGCCCGAGGACTGCTCACGGGAGAGATCGCCGAGCACGGCGCCGACACCTACTACCGCGCCGTCGAACGAGCCCTTCGGGAGCAGGACCGCGAGCGTCCCGGAACGCGGTGGAGCGTGGTGCTGCACGGTGTGGGGGAGATCGTGGAGTTCGCCGAGCGCTCCGGCCAGGACCCGGCGAGCAGCGGCACCGCCCTTGACTGGGTGGACCTGGAGCTCTCCGCGGACGACCCGAGGCTCCGGGCGTGGCCGCCCGGCCGCAACGAGCCCTGCTGGTGTGCCTCGGGACGCAAGTACAAGAAGTGCTGCGGTTCACCCTCGAACCGCTGACCGCCCACGGCCCCACACGGTGTATGCGCCTGCTCTCCTCGGAGCCCGAGGAGAGCGGGGCACCTCAACCTTGGATCCTTGCCGCCGGTATCAGAGGCCGTGCAAGAACCCTTCCATCAACCTCCGGGCCTCCTCCTCGTCCGCCCGACTGCGTGCCTCGTCCTCCTCCCACTCCACCGAGGAGAAGAGGCCTGTGCGGTTCCAGTACTCGATGACGGACTCGTCCAGGCCTTCGCCGTACTCATCTGCGGCGCTGTAAAGGACGCGCAGATCGCCGCCGTAGATCCGGTACTTGTCGAGGCAGTTGTGGAGATCTTTGTGGTAGCGGTTGCCGGTGAGGAGCTGAAAGCCACCACGGTAGGGACGGAAGACCTCGGTGAGGATCTCGTTCAGGTCATCGAGGCATTGGGCCTCCACACCCCGCAGGAGCGCGTAGGCGATCCCCGTCCGGGAGATGAGGTCACCCAGACGGGGAACGGAGAACGAACTCCACTGCTCCTCCGGTGCGGCGATGAGGTGTGAGGCCACGTCGGTGGGGCTGTACCCGTGGTCGGTGAGTGCCTCCTCGGTCAACGATGCCCATCCGACGCGTATGTCGCGCCGGTACTCGGGAACAGCCTTGGCGACAGCGCTGAAGACCGCTTCCTCCATCGGTTCGGGCCCGATGATCTGTTCGTGTAGTTCGTCGAAGTAGAGGACGGCGTCGACGACGCGTTTCCTTGCTGTGGACTTCATGCGCGTACCCGCCTCTCTCGCACTTCGTGAATCGACCATGCGTGTGAGGTCCACACTTCTCGCACCCTTGCCACTCATGTTCGACATGAGGTGGAGGAGGTTGTTCACACCGTTCTCAGGCTGACCGAAGACCATTGCCGAGATCTGGATCTGGTCTTCTGTGACCGCGACGACCGTTCCCAGACCCGCGTAGGTCACCGCCTCCCTCTCGGCCGTGCCCAGAGTGGTGAGGGAGGTCATCGTGGTCAGCCAGATCGGGTCGAACCGAATGGCGGCGGTCCGATCACCGTAGGCGAAGCACAGATGTGGGTCACGCCTGATGGAACCGCTGATACGGGCCATGTTGCGTGCCTGCCTGATGTTGCGAGCCCGCATCGGGGAATTGAAGGACACCACCATCCCCGGTCTCACCTCAACCGGATCGTCCGGGTCGATGTCCAGAGCCCGCTCGCCCCAGTTCTCGAAGATCGGCTTGACCCGTTTGACGAAGACGCCCGCCAGCATTCCCTGGTTTCGGAACGCCGAGTTCGGGTCCAGGCCGATGTCCTGGGAGACCCGCAGGACCTCATCTGCTCCAGGCAGCACCGCCAGACGCGGGATATTGACGAAGTCGACGTGGTGGTAGCGGACGTTCCACGCACTTCCCGCCTGACGCAGAGAGCGGGTCCAGGATTCGTGCCTCTCCTTGACGGCCAGGAGTTCCTCGACGGAATACCCGGCTCCGGAGTTCTTGTCGATCCGGCTGTGGCAGGAAGGGCAGAGGTACACCAGGTTGTCGATCGAGTTGCGCTGGTCGATCGACATCGCGGGGGCAGCCCTCGGGCCCGCGTCGCCATGGGCGGTGATGTGTGCCGCCATGCCGGTCGGGAGGTTCCCGCGCGTCGTCGGATCCAGTTCGCACCGGCACAGGTAGCACATGCCGTTGGAGAGCCGCCAGAGTTCTCTCTTCGTCGATTCGCTGGGTTCGGGGTACTTTCGGGTGCCTATGTGCCCACCTCGTTCCTGCGCGTCCCACACATCAGGGCAAACCCTAGCCCGTGATGCCGACGCCGAGGACGCTCCGCGCGCAGGCTGACACGCCAACCTGCGGAGGTGCCCGGTGGCTAGAAGCGGCCAGGGGCCTGGCCCCTGCCCGGTGGGCCTTCGGAACGCGAGGACCGGCCCGCCTCCCCGATCCCGTCTCTGTTCGGATCGTGCCGCTTCACGGCCGCGGTTGGAACAGATGGCGCGGAACGCCCTCCAGGTGCGGTGGCGGGTGGTCTCCCCCGAACCCCAGGCGCAGTTCGTGCCGGGCTCTGGTGACGAGGACGTAGTACATCATCTGCTGGTCGGGGTCGCCGCTGTCGGCGGTGTCTCGATGGCAGTCCGGAACGATGACCGTGTCGAACTCCAAGCCCTTCACACTGGCCCGGGTGACGAGGCGGACGCCTGGGCGACTGGCGTCGATGTTCCGGTACCGGCCCCAGCCATTGCCGGTGTAGGCCTGTACGGGCACCCTGGCCCGCTCCAGCGCTTCCAACAGCTGCATCTGGAATTCCCTGGATCGTACGACCACGCCGACCGAGCGCTCCGGGTGTTTGCGGACGTGGTCCCGGATTTCTGTGGTGAGCTCGGCGAACCTCCGGTACCTGGACAGGACCGGCAGGGCTCCCGGCCGCTCAGGAAGGCGGGGTTTCGGGTCACCGAGTCGGAAGTGCTCTGCGAGTGCGGCGATGGGCCGTGTGGTGCGGTGGTTGCCCGACAGCTGGACTTCCTGTGCCGCCAGTGCCGTACGGATCTCGTCGGTCGTGCTCCGCGACTCCGTGATGGTCTGGTACTCGTCGGCCAGCACCGTCACCTGTGCGTTCGTCAGGCGGCACAGGCGGTAGAACCCCACCGGCAGGTCCTGTCCCTCGTCGACGACCAGGGCTCCGGGATCGGGTAGATCCGCTTTCTCCATGACCTGGGAGAACAGGGCGGCCCAGTCGACGTCGAACCCGCCGGGTGTGAACGTGGGAAGCTGTGTACCGGTCGCCCCCAGGTACCAGGACCCCAGCCAGGAGTGGAATGTCCTCACCGCCACCTCGGGCCCGAGCTCCACGGCGGCCGGCCCGACATGCTGGCGCAGGAGGTTGGACCGGCTGATCAGCGTGGTGGGCGTTCCTGTGAGCGCGACCATCGCCGCACGGTGCGCCGCCAGCACGCTCTTGCCCGACCCCGCGGGGCCGCACACAAGGTGGTTGCCCTCGAACGGCAGCTCGTCGAGGACGTGTTGTTGCTCAGGGGACAGGTCGAGGTACCGCAGGGCCCTGGGTGCGTGGTGCGGGTCGGTCACACCGGGTCCTCTCCACGTGCGATACCGGCCGCCTGCCTGCGGGCTGCGTCGATCACGGGCTGGAAGAACCCCGTGATGCCGGGAGCGCCGACGAGCAGGACCCGGTCCAGCAGTGCGTTGCCCGCCTCACAGCTGGTCTCCGGCAGGAGTGCGCAGGCGTGGCAGGCCGCTCGGTTGAGGTTGGCGAATCCCCGCGCACCGTGCTCGGCGCACAGCGGGTCGGCCGAACACCAGGCTCCGGCCTCCAGCAGCCGGAGCAGGATTTCGGTGAGCCGGGCGGAAGCTCCCTGGTGGGCGAGTCCTCCCAGCGTTCCGTCAGCGTCGCCGGCCGCGGTGTAGATGAGCACTCCGGCCTGGTGGCCTCCCTCGCCAGGGCGGGCATAGACCCTCTCGCGCAGGGAAGCCGTGCCGTAACCGCTCTCGAAGGACAACTGTCGGATCAGCAGATGCGCGAACGTGTGGAGAAGGGGCAGCCGGGGCAGCAGCGCGTCACCGACCATGCCCGAGAGCCGGTCCATCTGGAAAGCGGCGTTCAGGTCGCTTTCGAGGCCGCGTACACGTTCGCGCACGCTTGGCTGTTCCTCCCACCGGGAGAGCGCGTCCTCCGAGAAGGCCAGGAACACTCCCTCTCCGAAGACTTCCACGGCTGGAAGCCAACTGCGTCGGCCGGTGGTGTCCACACCCACCATGCGCCGTGGAGACGGCTGCACACGGCAGAACCCACGCAGGGCGCGGACTTCTCGCAGCCGGTCAGCGACAACGACCCGTTCGATACGCCCGCGCAGCAACCGCTCGGACTCGGTGGGCGGCCCCTCGGGGCCGAAGCGGACCGGCCGGACGGTGAAGTGCTTGTCGTTGACCGCGGTGGAGGTGTTCAGGGCGGCCCACTCCTCCCAGCTCATGTCAGCTGCTGTGGAGGGGCGGTCCTTCCGTGGGTGGGTCCTCTCGGTTTCGGTGCCGCCGTTCTCCTGCCTCAGGAGTGCTGCCACGTCCTCGGGTGAGACGCCCGGCTGGCCTTCGCAGATCATCGTGGTGAGCATCGCTGCCCGATGTGGATCGTCGGCGCGGCACAGGCCGGGCCACAGGTCGTCGGACCGGATCCTGCTCGCGATCTGTGGATCCACGGCGCCCGCCTCGGCCGTCGGAGCGGGGATGTCCAGCGCCGAGAGTGTCATCGCGTAGTAGACGTTGCCGGCGTTGCGCTGGACGACGCGTGCATGCTCCGTGCAGTGCGCCGCCTCGTGGCGGCCCTGCCAGGGGTGGTGCCCCGTGCAGCGGGTGCGGCCCCGGTCCAGCAGCTGGAGGAGGTCCCGTGAGGAGTCGCAGGCGCGGCACATCACGGACAGCGCCTCCAGGCCGATGGAGGAATGGTCCACCAGGAACGACAGCCGCTGTGTCGAACGCTGACAGTCGGTGGTGGCACGGCTGTGCGCCCACCACCACCAGTCCACGTCGTCCATGTGCCCGGACTCGCAGATCTGCACGAAGCGCATCGGTCCGAGAGCTTGCGGTGTCGGACAGGCCGGGCACAGTGGTGCGGTTCCCGGCTGTTCGTCGGCCACTCCCCAGCGCCTCATCCTGCGACAGGCGCCGCAGAACAGCCAGGCGGGGAAGCGCACGCAGGGCGCTCCAACACCGTCGGGTGAGTCGAAGAAGTCGTTCTTCGCCGAGGGAAGGGCTTTGAAGCCCGTGACGCCCAGACCCGCCGCCAGCCTTGGCGAGTCCACCCATGGGCAGCTGGACACGGGCCAGTGCGAGATGTCGGCGGCGACGAACGCCTCTCCTTGGGTTTCCACGATCGCGCCGACGCCGAACGGCACGATGGTCTGGGCCTGGCGGACACGCAGTTTCCGAGTCATGCCCCGGCTCCCTTCACGGTGATCTGGCACTCCCGGTCCACCGAGCGAACCGAGTTCAGGGTCTCCCACAGGCCGTTCCTGCGGTCGAAGTTCTTGAGCAGGTGCCGTGTCGCACGGCCCTGCCCGCTCCAGTAGAGGTTGGCCCCCGCCTGGCGTGCGGCGACGGCCGCGTCGTGCCAGTCGGCGATGAGATCCTTGAGTTCGGTGGATACCTCGGTCTCCGCGGCGGGGTCGGTCCTCGCCACCCACGACACCAGCCGCTCAACGGCGTCGGCCACGGTGTCGGGGTGGTCCAGGACCAGCATTGCGCGGTCCTCGCCCGACCAGCCGTGCCCGTGCCGGAGGAGGATCACCAGGGCGGCGTGCAGTGCGCGCCTGCGGGAGGGGATGGACCACGGGGTCACACTGGACGGCTCGACGTGCCGGTACAACGAGCGGTGGAACACTCCGAAGGTCTCGTAGTGCGACCGGTCCCGGGGCTTGGTGGCGTTGAAGAACGCCACGATCAGCCCGGGAACGCGGTCTCGCCCCACCCGGCTGGTCGCCTGGATGTACTCCGCCGAGGCCTTGGGCTGGCCGAGCATGAGCATGAGGGCGAGTCGGCCGACGTCGACCCCGACCGAGAGCATGTTCGTGCATGCCAGGAAGGAGACGGCGGAGGAGGCGGGCCAGCCCTCCTCCAGACGGGCGAGCAGCCGGGGCTGCTCCTCGCGGTCGAGATTGCTGGTCAGTTCCTGGACGGACTGTTCGGCCAGGTCGCGTGTCCTTCCGTCCGCGCCGCCCATACCGGCGAGCTGGGCCGGGATGTCGTCGCGTGCCGCGGTCAGGGTCCGGCCCAGCTCACGGAGGCTGTGGTGGTAGGCGACCAGTGTCCAGTAGTCGTCGCGGTGCTCCTCGGGCAGGAGCGCGGCCTCGTGGAGTGTCGAGGCCGCGGTGGCGACGGTGGCGCGGCCCGCCGTGTGCCCCTGGGCCATGACGCCGACGTAGAGGCGGCCCGGCTTGTCCTCATCGGGTTCGGCGAAGTACGAGTGGCGTGCGTCGAGGCCGGGCGGGGGGAAGAGCTGGACGTCGCGTCCGTACATCAGGCGGACCTGTTCACCCGAGCGGCGGATGGTCGCGGTGGACGCCACGAGTTTGGGCGGTACTCCGTCCCATGAGCACAGCTGTAGAACTGCGGACTCGTACAGGCCGACGGTGGTGCCGAGCGGCCCGGTGAGCAGATGCAGTTCGTCCTGGATGACCAGGGAGGGGCGGAGTGTGTCACCGCCGAAGAGCCGCCCGGCCCGGTGCTCCCAGGCAAGGCGGGCGAACTTGTCCACGGTACCGAGCAGGAATGACGGCGGCTCGTCGTACAGATGGGTGTCCACCACGCGCACCGGCAGGGTTTCGTGGAAGGCGCACTCCTCCCGGGGGCAGAAGAAGGAGAAGGATGTCGGTGTGGTCCGCACCCCGTAGTCGCCGGGGTCCGAGGACTTGGCCCGCGGCATGATCCTCGTTCCGCACCAGGGACAGCGGTCCAGGACGAAGGCGTCGGTCGGCTGGGCGGCGGATCGCTGGCCCTCCGCGATGTCGTGGGCCCTGTCGTAGGTGTTGGGTGTGGTGGCCTCCCCCACCCACAGCCCGATGGAGAAGGGTTCCGCGCCCAGGTCGAGTCCCGCGCAGGCCCTTTCCTCGGGGTGGCTCCTGAGGTATTCCAGGGCGCAGATCGTGGTCCCCGCCCTCTGGAACTGCTGCGTCGTGAGCAGGCTCAGCGTGTAGCGGCTGAGCACGGCCGTGCCGCCTCCGGCGGCCCCGTGCCGCAACCGGCGCAGCAGCATCTCGAAACACGACAGCAGGAGGTAGGCCTCGGTCTTGCCTCCGCCGGTGGGGAACCAGATGACGTCGGTGATCTCGCGGTCAGGGTGCGCGGGGTCGATCAGGCCGCCCGCGCACAGCAGGAAGAAACCGAGCTGGAAGGGGCGCCAGGAGGCCTTCCCGTCAGGGGCGGTGTCCCGAGGGAGGGGGTCGGTGCGGTTTCGAGGCCTGCCTCCCAGGTCGCGGGCCCCGCGACGCATCTGCAGGGCCATGGCCTGGTTGGCCATTCTGAAGGCCGCCAGCGCCACGGGGTCCTCGCACAGCAGGCGTGCTCCGGCCTCCATACGGCTGAGAGCGGTGTGGACACGCGAGAGGATGCGTTCTGCGGCCACGCGTCCCCAGGGGGGAACCTCTGCGGCTGCCTCGCTCAGCCTGTCCTCGTACCACTCCCGGTAGCCGCGAGTGAATTTCGAGAGTGTCTCGGCCAGCTCCGAGGCGGGCAGGAGGCCGTCGCCGAGGTAGGAGAGCCGCAGAGCGCGTGCGTCGCCCTGGCCGGCATGCCGCACCTGGAGTACCTCCTCGGTCGGCATGACCTCGGTGCGTACCCGGGTCGGCGGCGCCCCCTCCGGGGCTGACGTCGGGGCCTCCTCCGCGACCGCGCAGCCGTGGCCCACGGCGAAGGTGCGCACGTGCCGGTACTGCAGGCGCAGCTCCTCCTCTTCCGGGTCGCGGCTGGTGAGGAGGACTCCGGGATACTCCAGGAAGGCGCCTCCGAGCGGCTCCGCGGTGAAGGCCGCCTGGAAGAGCATGCGGTCCCAGTCCGTGCGTGCCGGGCGGTGGCCCACCGTGCCCTCCGCGTCGGGCGGCTCGGCCACGGCGGCGTTGACCAGTGCGACGGTCACCAGCCAGGCCCCCGCATAGGGGCGTCGACGCACGCGCAGGAGCGCGCGCCCGCCGAAGACGGGCAGGTCGTCGCTCTCGGACGCACGGACGGTCTCCTCCTCGAACGGGACGCGTGTCCAACAGCGCCGACCGTCTGTTCTGGAGGTGACGTAGCGTGAGCCCTCACAGGTCAGGCGCAGCTCGGGTGCGTCGGTGAACACCGACAGGCCCAGCGACGAGGGCAGCCAGGCGTTGGCGTCGGAGGTGGGGTCCTCGGCGAAGGCGTTCTCCTCGGTCGGGCTCTCCGCGTCGCGGCCTTCGGCCTCCTCTCCTGCGGCGAGGAGGCGCGAGTGCAGGTCGGCCTCCTGCGGATACAGGGTGCCCATGAGGTAGCGGCGGTCAGGAGGAACGGTCAGGACTTCGTGGGTACCGTCAGCCGGGCCGACGAGCTGGCGCCGCAACGCGGCGGCGAGCAGGCCTCGGACCTCGGCCTCCGGGTGCCTGGCGGGGTGATCGGGCATTCACGGCCTGTTCTCGATAGCGGAGTGTGCGGGATCCGGTTCCCGGATGCGGGCTGGATTGCTCTGGTTGGAGAGAATTCTGTCAGCGGTAGGTGACATTATCCGAAGCATGCGGAATCCCATCCCCCTCACGTCGGATTCAGGTCGGTACAAGCTGGTACGGGCAGTCCTGGGAAGAATTCGGTCATACGTGAATAAAGGGCTCATAGATCTCGAAGATCTCGAAAGGGTGTACGAGGAATTCGGTCTCGACGGTGGGGCCCGCGCCCGTGTCGAGGCGGCGCTTCCCGGGCTGGGTGTGCGCGTGGACCGTGCGCGGAAGCCGCCCTTTCGTCAGTCCGGCCAAGGAGCGGAGCCTCACGGTGAGGCTGCCCCTCCTGTGCGGGAGGATCCGCGGCTGGCGGGTGCGGCGCGCCTGGCGCGGCGGTACGTCGCTGAGGGGCGGATCCCCCCGCGTGTGTTCGAGGGCGTCGTCCGCATGTGCGGACTCAGGCCCGAGGAGTCGGAGGGGTTCAAGGATCGCCTGCGCGTTATGGGGATATCGATCACCTCTTCGAAGAATTCCGGGAGGGCGGAAACGGGAACTCCGCCAGCACCGGATTCCAGCCGGCAGACGAGCAGCGAAGCCGACGCGGACGAACGCCCGCCCGAGGAACCGTCCCCGGACGCGCCGGCGCTGCGGGACCGTGCGGAACTGGTCGGCGCGGTCACCGCCGCGAGGCGAGTACTGGAGGAGGACAGGGTGTGGGGCCGCCCTGGCGATCACATCCTTGACGCGCGGGCCGAGGTGGGGCTGGCCGCGCTGATGAGGGGCGACGGAGACCTCGACCGGGACTTGGATGAGAAGGCCCTGGCCGCCTTGGACCCGCAGGACGAGCGCCGCAGGGCCTTTGACGCGATGGTGCTGCACAACCGGCGGCTCGTCTACAACTTGGCCTTCAAGTTCGAGGGGCAGGGGCTGGAGACGGAAGATCTGGCGCAGCACGGCATGCTGGGTCTGATGCGCGCGGTCGCCAAGTTCGACGGGAGCCGCGGTTACAAGTTCTCCACGTACGCCACCTGGTGGATCCGCCAGGCCATCACCCGTGCCATCGCCGACGAGGGCGCGCTCATCAGGGTTCCCGTGCACTTCCACGAGAAGGCGGCCAAGGTGGCCGCCGCGGAACGGCGGCTGTCGACCCAGGGCAGGAGCGCGAACGCGGCTGCGGTGGCGGTGCACAGCGGATTGACGGTGACCGAGGTCGACCAGGTCCGCCGCCTCACCTACCGGACCGACTCCCTGGACCGCCAGATCCGAGGGGATAGCACGACTACTCTGCTCGAACTGGTGGCGGGCGACGAACGGCACGCCCTGCCCTCTCCCGAGGCCCAGCTGCTGAAGGACGAGTACAGGAGGGAGACCCGTGGTCTGCTGTCGTGTCTGACGGACCGGCGGGAGCGCGAGGTGATCGAACGCCGTATGGGGTGGACCACCGGGGACAGGCAGACGCTGGACCAGATCGGGGAGCACTTCGGCGTTACCCGTGAACGCATCCGGCAGATCCAGAACAAGGCGATGGCCACTCTGCACAACGTCCACGTCCACGGCATCGAGCAGCCTCAGGGCGTGGCCGCGGAGAAGAAGCAGAAGAAGCGCAGGCGGCGACGCAGGAGGGTCGGTTGATCTCCGCGGTGGCACCGGGGTAAGGATCCCTGGACCAGCGTGCCCGCGTCTCCTCCAGGGATCCTTGCGGCTGTCACCAGCTCCCAGCCCCGGCGCCCTGGGCCCGGGCGAAGTCTCTTCTGCGGAACGCCCGCAGAGTTGTTACCTGATGGCCGTATGTGGCCAAAGTTCCAAAAGGGACTTTGGTCCCGGCTCAGTATGCAGGTCAGCGGCGATAACCTGGATCCGCAGACCGCGCGTTCCCCCGTTCCACCGCGCGCGGCCCCCGGTGGTATTGGCAGGCCCACAGTGCAACCCCTCAGAGACGAAGACCCCCGGACCCTCGGTGACATCACGCTGCTGGGCAGGCTCGGCAAGGGCGGCATGGGTGTGGTCTACGCGGGTCGCACCCCCGAGGAGGACATCGTCGCGGTCAAGACGATGCGGGCCGAGTACAGTGACCAGAGCGAGTTGCGCGAGCGGTTCAACCGCGAGGCCGTCGCGCTCGGCATGGTCCAGGGGCCCGGCACCGCCGCGCTGGTGGAGGTCGCCGAGCCCGACGCCGATCCCCAGTGGATGGCCATGGAGTACGTCTCCGGACTGGACCTGGCCGCCTACGTCAAGCGGGAGGGGCCGCTGGACACCGAGACCGGCACCGCCCTGTCCCTGATCCTGGCCGACGCCCTGGCCGCCATCCACGGCGCGGGGCTGTTGCACCGCGACCTCAAACCGTCCAACGTCATGCTCGGCCCGGCCGGTCCGGTGTTCGTTGATTTCGGCCTGGCCGCCATCGGCGGGGCGGGCGGCGACCTGACCGCCACCGGGGCGGTCATGGGCACCGCGAAGTTCATGGCGCCCGAACAGTTCGACGGTGCCGAGCAGGTCACCGAGGCCGCCGACCTGTACGCGCTGGGCGCGGTCCTGGTCTACGCCATGACCGGACGCTATCCCTATGACCGGCCCACGGACACCGCCGTGTACCTGGCGGCCAGGAACCCCGAGATCGAACCGGACCTGGAGGGCGTCCCCCAGACCCTGGTCCCGCTGCTGCGTGCGCTCCTGGCCCCGGAGCCCGAGGACCGCCCGGGCCTGAGCGGGGTACGGGCCCGGCTCGCCGACCGGCTCGCCGCGGTGGGCCTGTCCGCGGGATCGGCCCGCAGGTTCGTCGCCGAGCGCACCCACGTACCGGGCACGGAGGTCTTCGACTCGGTGCGGAGGGACGAGCACGAGCGGCCCCGGCCGACGAAACCGAAGGCTTCCGCGCCAGCGACCGCGGCGACGGGCACGGGCGCCCGGCGCGCGGAGGTGGTCGCCGAACGGTTGCGCAAGGCCTACGCGCGTCCCGCCACCGCGGCCTGACCGCCGGTCGTCAGCCCTCGAGGGCGAGGACGTTCCGATTCGTTATGGCGCCTACGCCAACCGTTGCCCGCGGCAACGCGTGAGACCTGACAAGAGCACACCGGTGGAACACACCGGGGAACACTGTGGAGAGCGAGGGCCGTTCCTTGGCGGAAGGCGTGACAGAGGCCAGCCCGTACGCCCCCGGGGCGCGTGTGGTGGTGCGCGACGCCGAGTGGATGGTGCGGACCTGCACCCACACCGGCTCCGAGCACGACGGATACCAGCTCCGGGTGGTGGGGGTCTCGGAGTTCGTGCGTGGCGAGGACGCGGTCTTCTTCACCGGTATCGACACGGTGGTGCCCCTGCGCCCGGAGGAGACCACGCTGGTCCACGACCTCTCCTCCGGGTACGCCGACAGCCGCCTGTACCTGGAGTCGGTCCTGCGCCGCACCCCGCTACCGCAGTCCGAGCGCCGCCTGGCGATGACCGGCACGTTCCTGCTGGACGAGAAGGTCTACCAGCAGCGCCCCGCCGAACTGGCTTTGCGGGCCCTGCGTCCCCGCGTGCTCATTGCCGACGTCGTCGGCCTGGGAAAGACCCTGGAGATCGGCCTGCTGCTGGCCGAGCTCATCCGCCGGGGCCGCGGCGAGCGCATCCTCGTCGTCACACCCCAGCAGGTACTGGAGCAGTTCCAGCAGGAGCTGTGGACGCGTTTCGCGATCCCGCTGGTGCGCCTGGACTCGGTGGGCCTGGAACGCATCCAGCGCGACATCCCCGCCGGACGCAACCCGTTCCTGTACTTCAAACGGGCCATCATCTCCATCGACACCCTCAAGAACCAGGGCAAGTACGGCCAACACCTGCGCAACATGTACTGGGACGCCGTCGTCATCGACGAGTCGCACAACCTCATCAACGAGGGCAACCTGCGCAACAAGCTCGCCCGGCTGCTCTCCCGGCAGACCGACGCCCTGATGCTGGCCTCGGCCACCCCGCACAACGGTGACTCCCGGTCCTTCGCCCAGCTGGTCAACCTGCTCGACCCCGCCGCGATCGCCGACCCCGGCTCCTACACCGCCCAGGAGATCGAGCACCTCTACATCCGGCGCACCAAGGTGCACCCCGAGGTGCGGGCGGAGATGGGCGACCAGTGGCCCGACCGCGGCCCGTCGGTCCCGGTACGGGTACACGCCACCCCCGCGGAGGAGGCGGTGTTCGCCGAGTTCGCCCAGGTGTGGCTGGCCGGTGAGACCCGCGAGGGCGGACCGGTCGTGGGCCGGGAACGGCGGCTGTTCCCCTACACCCTCCTCAAGGCCTTCCTGTCCTCGCACCGGGCCCTGGCCACCACCGCCGGGAACCGGATCAGGACACTGGAACGCAAGCACGCCCGGCAGGCCGGAACCGGCACCGCCCCGGCGGACCAGCGCGAGCTCGCCGCCCTGACCACCCTCAGGGCCCTGGCCGAGAAGATCGATACCACCACCTCCGCCAAGTTCCGGGGGTTGGTGGACCAGCTCACGGAGATCGGCGTGGGCGCGAAGAGCCCCACCCGCGCCGTGGTCTTCTCCGAGTCCGTGCCCACCCTGGAGTGGCTGCACCAGGCCCTGCCCGCACAGCTCGGCCTCAAGCCCGACCAGGTCGCCCTGATGCACGGCGGCATGTCCGACACCGAACAGCACCGCGTCATCAGCGACTTCGCCCTGTCCGACAGCAGAGTCCGGGTCCTGGTCACCGGCGACGTGGCCTCCGAGGGCGTCAACCTGCACCGCCAGTGTCACCACATCGTCCACTACGACCTGCCCTGGTCCCTGATCCGCATCGAACAGCGCAACGGTCGCATCGACCGCTACGGGCAGGAACACCAGCCGCAGTTCCGCGCGCTCATCCTCACCTCCGCCACCGACGGGGCCAAGGACGACACCACCGTCGCCGAGAAGCTCCTCGACAAGGAGGCCGAGGTACACCAGCGGCTGGGCACGGCCGAGGCCGAGTCCGGTCTGTACAGCGCCCAGAAGGAGGAGGACCGCCTCGTCCTGGACCTGCTGGAGGAGCGCACCGTCGAGGAGTCCATCGACAGGTCCCGGCAGGAGGACCAGGACGACGTCTGGGCGGGGGAGGTGTTCTTCGGGGACTTCGGCGTCGACGACGATGCGGACCCGCCGGAGACCGCCCCCGTCCCACGCCTGTTCGACTCCACCGAGCAGTTCGTACGTACCGCCCTGCACACCGTGGGTGAGGGGATCGACCTGGACGGTGACGACAGGATCGTCGCCTTCGCCCCGCCCGCCGACCTCAGGCAGCGCCTCAAGGCCCTGCCCGCCGACTACCTGCGCACCCACGGGGTGAGGGAGCGCCTGCGGGTGACCTTCGACCGCGAGCACGCGCAGAACAGGCTCGACGAGGCCCGCGCCACCAAGACCACCTGGCCCGACACCGGATATGTCACCGACCTGCACCCGCTCGTGGAGTGGCTGGTCGACAAGATCCAGGTGCGGATGCCCCGCGGCCAGGCCCCCGTCCTACACGGGCGGGTCGACGCCCCCGTCTTCCTGGTCCAGGGCACCTACTCCAACGCGCTCGGCCAGCCCACCGTCGTGGAGTGGATGGCGGTCACCGGGCTGCCCGACACCCCGCGGGTGGAGGACATGTTCGAGGTCCTGGAACGCGCGGGGGTCGGCCCCGACATGGTCAACACGGGCCAGGGCGGTGACCTGGCCGACCTCCAGCGGCTCGTCCCCGACGCGGTCCGGGCCGCCGCGGTCCACCTGGAGGAACGCAAGGACGCCTACACCGCCGGGATCGAGGCGGACCTGGAGGAACCTCGACAGCGCGTCCAGAAGTGGGAACAGCTCGCCCTGGAGGGGCTGGCCCAGGTCACGCAGGGCGGCGGGAAGAGTGACGAGGTGCGTGACACCGCCGAGCAGCAGCGCAGGTTGATGGAGCAGATGCGGACCGCCGGGGAACCCCTGCTGCGTGTCCTGGCCGTGGTGAAGGGTGGAAACTGAGCATGGGTTACGACTCCCTGGTCAACCGGGGCGAGTACTTCTCCGACCACTACCTCGCCGAGGTCCTGCCCAAGACCCTGAGGAAGGGCGTTTTCAAGGAGTGGGGGGAGCGGGAGGCCGCCGAGACCAAACGCGTCGCCGTCGCCAAGCAGAACGAGAGGGCCGGTGAGGAGGAACGGCGCCTGCGGACGGTCACCCCGCGCGCCGGACTGCGCAGGCTCCGCTCGCGCTACTTCGACGATCGTCCCGCCTTCGCCGACCACGTCGAACGGGTCCGGGAGGGTGCGGGAACGCGCCCGGGCGAGGCCGACGCCTACCGCGAACGCCTGCACGGGCTGCACCGTGAGCTGCTCACCGCCCTGGGGTACACCCCCAAGGACGAGCCCGTCGTCTCCCACTTCGAGCACGGCGAGGACACCGTCGGTGTCCACCTCGCCCTGCACGAGCCCACCGTCGCCGCCATCGAGTGCGGCTGGGCCCCCGACGTCGACGCCGCCATGGACGCCGACGGCGCCGGACGGCTCCTGGACCCCGTGGAGCTGGGCGGCCGCGAACGCGTCGAGGCGGCCACCAAGCTGGTGTCGTGGCTCTTCGCCCGGGAGGAGGGACTGCGCTACGTGCTGGTCCTGGCCGGGGGAGTGGCGGTCCTGGCCGACCGCACGGTGTGGGGAGAGGGGCGTTACCTGGGCGTGAGCCTGGACACCGCCCTGGGCCGCAACGACACCGACGAACTGGGCACCATCGCCGCGCTGCTGGGCGCGGAGTCGCTGCTGCCCTCGCAGGACGGCAGCGGGGACGCGCTCGCCCAGCTGGTGGAGTCCTCCCACCAGCACGCGGTCGGCGTCTCCAAGGAGCTGCGCCAGGGTCTGCAGCGGTCGGTGGAGATCATCGCCAACGAGGTACTCGTCCGACTGCGCGAACAGGGGGTCGACCCCCACAAGGTCGACACCCGCACCGGTCGGGACTTCGCCGAGGAGCTGGCCCGCCAGTCGCTGCGCTACCTGTACCGGATCCTGTTCCTGCTCTACGCCGAGGCCCGCCCGGAGCTGGGCGTGGTGCCCGCCAAGGACGAGGCGTACGTACGCGGGTACAGCCTGGCCCGTCTGGGCGACCTGGTGGTCGACGACCTGCTGGGTGAGGAGGCCCGGCGCAGCACCCACCTGTACGAGTCGCTGGACCTGCTGTTCCGCATGGTCAACAAGGGACACAACCCGCGCGGGTACGTGCTGGACGAGGACGAGGCCGCCGGACTGTCGGAGGGGGAGGGGCTGCGCTTCGAGCCGCTCAAGGCCGACCTGTTCGACCCCGAGCGCACCAGTCTCATCGGTATGTCCCTGCCGCACCCGCAGGACGACCCCGACGAGGGGGAGGTGCGCCTCCTGGACACCCGGCTGCGCAACGAGGCGCTGCACAGGGTGCTGCGCATGCTCATGCTGTCCCGGGGCAGCAAGAAGGGGCGCGGCGGGTTCATCTCCTACGCCCAGCTCGGCATCAACCAGCTGGGGGCGGTCTACGAGGGGCTGATGTCCTACACCGGCCGGATCGCCGAGGAGACCCTGTACGAGGCGGCCAAGAACGGCGATCCCAAGGACGGGTCGTGGCTGGTGCCGCACTCCAAGGTCGACGACTACCCCGACGACGTGTGGGTGAAGGTCCCCGACGAGTACGGCAAGCCCACCGACGAGCGGGTGGTGTACCGGCCGGGGGCGTTCGTGTACCGCCTGGCCGGACGCGACCGGGAGACCAGCGCCTCCTACTACACCCCCGAGTCGCTGACCCGCCTGACCGTGCAACTGACCCTGCGCGAGCGGCTGGACCAGGACGGGCGCACCACCCCGGCGCGTGAGCTGCTGGAGTGGACCGTCTGCGAGCCAGCCCTGGGCTCGGGGGCCTTCCTCAACGAGGCGATCAACCAGATCGCCGCCGAGTACCTGAAACGGGCCCTGGCCGAGCGCGGCGAGGAGCTGGACCCGGAGCGGTACGCCAAGGAGCTGCAGAAGGTCAAGACCTACATCGCGCTGCACCGCTCCTACGGGGTGGACCTCAACGAGACCGCCGTGGAGCTGGCGGAGGTGTCGCTGTGGCTCAACGTGATGTACCCGGGTCTGCAGGACCCGTGGTTCGGTCTGCACCTGCAGCGCGGCAACTCGCTGGTGGGGGCAGGGCGGCGGCTCTACTCCCCGGGGGAGGTGCAGAAGGGGGAGTGGCTCAAGAGCGCCCCGAAGGAGGTGCCCTTCCGGGACGGGGAGATTCCCGAGGGGTACATCCACCACTGGTTGCTGCCCGCCCAGGGGTGGGGAAGCGTGGCCTCGGAGAAGGAGGCCAGGAGCCTGGCCCCGGACGAGACGGCGAGGCTGAATGCCTGGCGCAAGGCGATGCGCAAGCGGCCCAAGGACAGCAAGGCCAAGGGCACGCAGTTCAAGCGGTTGCAGGCGCTGTCCCGGCGGGCCGAGTACCTGTGGCAGTGGGTTATCCGCAGGCTGGAGCTCTCCGAGAGGGAGATCAGCCGCCGGATCGACGTCTACGGCGCCGACTGGATCGACCAGCCCCAGGACGCCATCCCGCGTGAGCAGGTGCTGGAGCGGCTCAAGAAGACGGGCACGCCGTACTGGCGGCTGAAGACGGTCATGGACGCCTGGTGCGCGCTGTGGTTCTGGCCGGTCCAGGAGGCCGGGCTGCTGGACGGCAGCGACGAGATGTACAAGGGGCTGGATCGTTCCTCGCAGGTCACCGTCGCGGGCGCGGGTTCCCAGGCCAAGCAGCGGGACAGCGTGAGCCTGGCTGACCTGGAGGCGTGGCTCACTTTCGCCGAGTCCCTGCTGGGCGCGCACGACATCCCCGACGACTCCCTGTTCGGCGGGAAGATCGACACGCTCGCCGAACTCGATCAGCAGGAGAAGCTCCTGTCCGGGTTCATGGGGATGACCGAGCCGTACCGGCTGGCGGAAAAGTTCCCCTGGCTGGGGATGGTGGAGAAGCTGGCCAAGCGGCACGGTTTCTTCCACTGGGAACTCCAGTTCGCCCACCTGTTCAAGAACCGGGGTGGTTTCGACATCCAGGTGGGGAACCCGCCGTGGGTGCGGCCCACTTGGGATGAGGACTCTGTGCTCGCGGAAGACGATCCTTGGTTTAAGCTCGTTGAGCGTTCGTCTGTTGAAATAAAGAAGAAAAGGAAGAATTCTCAACTCCAATCGGAAAGCAGCTGTGACTACTTCCTTGAGGAGCTTGCTTCTGTTTCGGGCCTCAGTGATTTCCTGTCTGATGTTTCGACGTATCCTATTTTGGTTGGAACGCAGTCCGATCTTTATCGGGCCTTCATGTGTCGCACCTGGCTGAACGAGAGTTCTATCGGTGTGGTCGGCCTTATTCACCCTGTTTCCCATATGTCTGGAATTAGAGAAGCCTCCCTGAGGGGTGCCGCTTATCGGAGGATGAAATTTCACTTGCACTTCTCTAATGAGAGAAGGCTTTTTTCCGATGTTCATAATCAGACCTATTTTTCCGTAAATATCTATGCCCATTCTGCAGATCCTAAGTTTGTTTCCGCGAGCTTCCTCTATGGTGCGGAAACCTTCCTTGGTTCTCTTGGGCATGATGGAGCTGGTGATATTCCAGGTGTAAAGCACGACGGCACCTGGGATGTTCGCCCGCATCGTGAGCGACTAGTGCATGTGGACAAGAGTGTGTTGCTCCGGTGGGGGAAGTTGACTGGTCAAGAAGATTTGCTTTCTGTTCCATTGTTGTATCCCGTGAGCAATGCTGAGGCAGGTGCTATCGATGCGTTTTCGAGGTCTGTCGTGCGTCTTGGGGGCGATGGTCCACTGATTTCTAGTGGTTACCATGAAATGGGGGCGAAAAGGGATGGTTTGATTTCTTGGGGGACGGTGCAGCCATCGCGCCTCAGAGATGCCATCATCCAGGGTCCTCATTTTTCGCAGGGAAATCTCTTCAGCAAGAAGCCAAATATTCCTTGTAAGAGCAACAAGGACTGGTCAGCGTGGGATCTTCGGGCCCTGCCTGAAGACGCGGTTCCCGTGACCAACTATGAGCGTGCTTGTGACGTGGACGAGTACCTGGCCGCTCAGGACGTGTGGAACGGAAAGCGTTACACCGAGTACTTCCGTTTGGCATGGCGGCGCATGATCCCCCTGGCCAACGAGCGAAGCCTGTTTGCGGCGCTGATCCCACCGGGGCCCGCCCATGTCAATGCGGTCCACTCGATGTGGGTCAAGGACAACCGGACCACCGTGCTGAACGCGGGGTTCTGGGCTTCACTGCCCTTGGACTACCTGTTGCGCATCACTGGTAGGGCTGACTTGCAGCAGGGCGAGGCTCCCAAGATGCCTGCACCCACTCCTGGGCATCCCCTCGAAACCGCTCTCCTCGTGCGTACCATGCGCCTGAACTGCCTCGCCAACGCCTACGCGCCCCTGTGGTCGGAGCTCTACGACGACTCCTGGCGGGAGCAGGCCTGGGCCGTGGACTGGGAGGACCTCGCTCCTCTGGGGGAGGTCGGCCCCGAGTGGGAGTACGCCTCACCCCTGCGCACCGAGCGCGAGCGCCGCGCGGCCCTGGTCGAACTCGACGCCCTCGTCTCGGTGTGGCTCGGGATCACCGCTGACCAGCTCGCCGTCGTCTACCGCTCCCGCTTTCCCGTCCTGCATGACTACGAGGCCGAGACGTGGTTCGACGCGAACGGCCGCAAGATCGCGAAGAACCACAACACCTACGGCTACGGGCAGACCAAGGAGGACTACCTCCACCTCCAGAAGTTCCTGGACCCGGAAGACCCCACGAACACGCCCCCGGAGGGCTACTCCGCGCCCTTCCACGAGGCCGACCGTGAGCGGGAGTACTACCAGGCCCACGCCCACTTCACCGAGATAGTCGAACGCGCCAGGCGCGACGGAACCTGGACCGACCCGACGCCCAGGTCTGAGTCCGCGCCCGGGAAGGCATGAGCATGCAGCCCACCCTCGCCGCAGCCGAGGTGCGCCGGAACATCACCCAGTACCTGTCCACCACCTTCGCCCTCGCCGACGAACCCGTCCGCGAAGGTCTGGAGTCCTTCTTCAACGACCCGGACCAGGGCATCTTCCGCGGCCCCTACCTGCGCGTGCGCACGCCCTTCCGCAGGTCCGGCGACGGGTGGCAGCGGCACCTGGAGTGGTACCCGGCCGGGTTCAGGCCCTTCCTGCACCAGGCCAGGGCCTTCGAGCGGCTGTCCTCCCTGGACACGTCCCCCGAACCCACCCTCATCACCACCGGGACCGGCTCCGGCAAGACCGAGTCCTTCCTCGTCCCGGTCCTGGACCACTGCCGCCGCGCCCGCGCCGAGGGCGGGCAGGGCGTCAAGGCGATCCTGCTGTACCCGATGAACGCCCTGGCCACCGACCAGGCCGGTCGTCTCGACGACTACCTCGCCGACCCCGCCCTGTCCCAGGTCACCGCGGGCCTGTACATCGGTGACACCCCCGCCACCGGCTACGACCGGGTGGCCACCTCCCGGGGGGAGATCCGCCGCCTGCGCCCGGACATCCTCATCACCAACTACAAGATGCTGGACCTGCTGCTCCAGCGCGAGGACGACCTGCCCCTGTGGCAGGGCTCGGAGCTCACGTACGTGGTGGTCGACGAGTTCCACACCTACGACGGCGCCCAGGGCACCGACGTGGCCATGCTGCTGCGCCGCCTGTCCGCCGCCACCGGCCAGGCACGCCCCGGCCGCCCCCTGGGCGGCATCTGCCCGGTGGCCACCAGCGCCACCCTCGGCCAGGACGACGGCGGCGACGGGTCCGGCGCCGCCATCCGCGAGGTGGCCGCGATCGTCTTCGCCACCGAGTTCGGCCCCGACGCGGTGGTGGGCGAGGACCGGCTGTCCATCGACGAGTTCATGGGCGGGCTCGAATACGAGCTGCCGGTTCCCAACCCCGTCCGCGTCGCCAACCTGCCCGCCCCGCACGGCGACCCGGACCGGATGGGCCCGATCATGGCGGCCTTCACCGGACGGGACGACCTCACCCCCAGGGAACTGGGTCGGGTTCTGCGCGGCCACATCCTCACCAAGGCGATCCTGGAGATCCTCGACGGCTCGGTGCGCTCCCAGGACGAGATCCTCGAACACCTGCCCAAGAACGGCGCCTACGAGTGGGGACGGACCCTGCGCAGCAGCCCCGAACTCACCGCCGAGGCGCTGTCCCGCTACGTGGCGCTGCTGTCCACCGCCCGCGACCCCGACGTGCCCGAGGACCAGAGGCAACAGCCGCTGGTGACCGTGGAGGCCCACCTGTGGGTCCGCGCGATCTCCCAGCTGCTGCGCGCCGTCTCCGACCGGGCCGCCTTCACCTGGCACGGACAGAGCCCGCCCTCCCAGGACGGTCACACCACCACCGGTACCCTGGGCCGGTCCCACCTCCCGGCGGTCTACTGCCGCCACTGCGGGCGCTCCGGCTGGGCCGCGGTATCCCCCGAGTCCACCCCCCACGACCTGATCAGCGCACCGGAGAAGGTCTACCGCACCGCGGTCACCGAGAAGCGGCGTCTGCGCCCGTTCATGCACGCCACCCTCAAGGAGGCCATGGAGAGCACCTCCGACCACGCCGTGCTCGTGCTCAACTCCTCCGGTACGCACGTGCGCCCGGTCGGTCCCCGGGACATCGCCGCCTACGACGCGGGCGAACTCGACGGGGTGTTCGTCCACGCCGACCTGCGCCACGACAGCGAGGCCTTCCGCGCGGCCGAGAACGACCGCTGCCCGGTCTGCGACGCCGACCAGGGCACCCGCTTCCTCGGCTCAGGGCTGGCCGCCCTGGCCTCGGTCGCCGTCACCGAGCTGTTCACCGGCGGCCAGCTCACCCACGACGGAGACAAACCCAAGACCCTCGTTTTCAGCGACTCGGTGCAGGACGCCGCCCACCGGGCCGGATTCGTCTCCAACCGCTCCTACACCTTCTCCGCCCGCTCCCTGCTCACCTCCTCCCTTGAGGACGACGGCACCCCCAAGGACCTCAACGACCTCATCGCCGACACCGTCAGACGCGCCGAGGACCCCGCCTACCTGGCCTGCGTGGTCCCGCCCGACCTGCACGACCAGAAGGGCATCGACGAACTCCTGGCCGGGGAGAGCACCGGCACCGTCCGGCAGTGGACGATGGTCGGCGAACGCCTCGCCTTCACCGCCGTCCTGGAACTGGGCCTGCGCTCCCGCCAGGGCCGGACCCTGGAACTCACCCGCACCGCCGTCGCCCGCGTCCGCCTGGACGACCCCGACCGGACCGCCGCCCTGGCCCGCGACCTGCTCCGGCACAGCAGCGAGGCCCTCACCGGCCTGCCCGACCTCCGGGTCTTCCGCGGCTACCTGCGCGGCCTCCTCGAACGCATCCGCACGCGCGGCGGCATCAGCCACCACTGGCTCCAGAAGTGGATCCACAACGCGGGCACCAGCCGCTACGGCGCCATCTGGGGCAAGCGCCCCGACGGCATGCCCGCCTTCCCCAAACCCCGGGGCGGCGCTGCCCTGCCCGCCCCGCGCTTCCTGCTGGACCGTGCCAAGAACGGCAGCGAGTTCGACTCCATCGCGGGCAAGGGCACCTGGTACCAGGACTGGACGACCCGGTGCCTGGGGATGCCCGCCGACGCCGCCACCCGCTACCTGGGCCGCCTGCTGGACCTGCTCCACGACGAGGGCGTCGTCAGCCGCTTCGCCACCCAGGACAACGCCACCCGCGTCTACGGGCTCACTCCCGGACACATCCAGGTCAGCCGCATCGCCGATGACGAGGTGACCAAGGCCGGACTGATCTGCCCGGTGTGCCACTGGCGCCAGACCGTCCACACCGACGACCAACCCGACTGGGAGGGGGCCCGCTGCCCCCGCTACCGGTGCTCGGGCGCCCTCGGCCTCGACGAGGACGTGCGCTTCCGCAACGACTACTACCGTCGGCTGTACGGAAGGACCCAGCCGTTCCGTGTCACCACCGCTGAGCACACCGGCCAGCTCACCCGGGCCCAGCGCGAACGCGTCGAGGAGGCCTTCACCAGGGGTGCCCGCTACACCGACCCCAACGTCCTGTCCGCCACCCCCACCCTCGAACTCGGCATCGACATCGGCGACCTGTCCGCCGTCATCCTCGGCTCCCTGCCGCACGGCCCCGCCAACTACGTGCAGCGCGCGGGCCGCGCCGGCCGCCGCTCGGGCAACGCGCTCCTGCTCACCCTGGTGGGCCGCCGCGCGCGCGAGCGCTACTACCTGCAGGAACCCCGCGACATGATCGCCGGGCGGATCGAACCCCCGGGCAGCTTCCCCTCGGCGGTGGAGATCCTGCGCCGCCAGTACGTCGCCCACCTGCTCGACCTGGCCGCCCGCGGCCACCTGCCCGGGGTGTCCGCGCTGCCCCGCCGCGCCGCCGACCTGTTCGGCGACCTGGGCTGGCTGCGCGGATTCGTCCCCTCCGCGCAGGCCCACGGTCCCCGCCTGGTCGAGGACTTCCTCGCCCTGTTCACCGGCGCGGGCCAGGGCGTGGACGACGACGCCGCCGCCCAGCTGCGCGACTTCGCCCAGAGGGGTGTCGGGGACAAGATCGAGGCGGTCGAACTGGCCTGGGCCGAACGCCTCGACGAACTGCGCGAACGCGTGGCCAACGTCGGCCGGACCATCGACGACCTGCTCGACACCGACCCCGAGCAGAAGCAGCGCAAACGCGCCCTGAGGGCCGAGCGGTTCGCCGTGCAGAGGCGTATCGGCGAGATCGGCCGCACCAGCGCCCACGGCGCCCTCGTCGAGTACGGGGTGCTGCCCAACTACTCGCTCATCGACACCGCCACCGAGCTGGAGGCCACCCTCGTCTGGGACGAGGAGGGCCCCGACGGCGACCGCGTCCACCGCTCCGAGGTGCGCGAGTACACCCGGCCCGCACGGGTCGCCCTCACCGAGTTCGCCCCCGGCAACCACTACTACGTCCGCGGTTTCCAGCACACCGTGGACGGCCTGGACATCGGCTCCCGCAACCGGCAGGCCTTCCACCCCTGGCGGATATGCCCCGGCTGCGGGTTCGTACGCACCTCCGAGGCCGAGACCGACACCTCTCCCTGCCCCCGGTGCGGCAACACCTTCATCGGTGACCGCAGCTGCCTCCACCAGGTCCTGGAACCCACCCGGGTCCACGCCCGCGACCGGCGCGACGACGCGCTGATCCGCGACGACCACGACGACCGCCGCCGCGAGTTCTACGAGACCACCACCACCGTGGACATCCCCCAGGACCGGATCGAGAGCGGGGCCTGGCGCCACCACAAGCAGGCCTTCGGCGTGGAGTTCACCCGCGCCGCGACCGTGCGCCACTTCAACCTCGGCCGACAGCGCGCCAGGGGTACCGACGCGGGCAGGATCTCCTTCGCCGGGGAACAGGTCGACGTCAACCCCTTCCACGTCTGCCGCTCGTGCGGGGGCGCCACCCCCGGCGAACCCAAGGAGGCCGTCAGCGACCTGCTCGGCAGCCGCTACGACTCCAGCCGCAGCTACCACCGCCCCTGGTGCCCGCAGCGGCGCGGCGACGCCGTCGACCACGTGCCGCTGATCCTGGCGCACACCCTGCGCACCGAGGCGCTGCGCATCCTGTTGCCTGTGGCCACCGTGCACACAGTCGAACGCATGGTGAGTTTCAAGGCCGCCCTCATGGCCGGGTTCGCCCGCGTCTACGGCGGCGCCCTGGACCACCTGGACGCCGTCGTGGCCACGATGCCCGACAGCCAGACCGGCCACCAGCGCCGCTACCTGGTCGTCTACGACACCCTGCCCGGCGGCAGCGGCTACCTCAACCTGCGTTCGTCGGGTGCCGAGGGCATCCACAAGGTCCTCACCAACGCCCGCGAGGCCCTCCGCGAGTGCGGGTGCGGGGACAGCGTCGGCGGCCGCGCGGCCTGCCACCGCTGCCTGCTCGCCCACGTCAGGGATCAGGAGTTCCCCTTCGCCGACCGGAACACGGCCCAGGAGATGCTCGACGACCTGCTCGATGACTGGCGCACCGCCACGGTCGCCCACACCGGCCTCATCTCGCTGTGGGACCAGGTCGAGAGCGAGCTCGAAGGGCGTTTCCTCGGGGCCCTGGAGCGCTGGGCCGCACAGGGCGGGTCCTCCCGCTCCTTCCGCCGGGAGGGGCAGGAACGCGGCCGCAAGAAGGCGGTCCTGCGCCTGGACACCCCCGAGCACGGCGTCATCAGCTGGGAGGTCGTCCTGCAGAACACCATCGGGGGCACCCGCCCCGACGTGGTGTTCCGCCGCCTGGACTCCGAGGGGCAACAGGTCGCCGTCTACCTGGACGGCTACCGCTACCACGCCTCCCCGAGCAGGAACCGGATCGCCGGCGACGCCGCGAAACGCGCCCGGCTGCGCGCCCACGGCATCACCGTCTTCCAGCTCACCTGGGACGACATCGACTTCCTGGAGGAGAAGAAGACCTTCCACGACCCGGTGTGGCGGCCCTACGGTCCCAAGGGCCGGATGGCCGCCCAGCAGATGTTCGGCAAGGGCGACCCCAAGGAGCTGGAGAACCTGGTGTGGACCAGCCCCGCCCGGACCCTTCTCGCCTACCTCACCGATCCCGACCAGAGGGTCTGGGGCGGGCGCGCCGCCGCGGCCGTCGCCGGGATCGCCGGGGCGCGGAAAACGGAGAAGACCAACGGCACGGGCGTGGCACTGGCTCCGCACATGACCTCCCTGCTGCGGGGGGAACCCCTGCCCCCGCCCGCCTCCGGCGGTGAGTGCCTGGTGATGCGGGGCCGCGACGACGCGGGCTGCCAGGTGGTGGCGCTGCTCAGCAAGGCCACCAAATCCGTCACCGGCCTCACCGTCCTCGACGACCGCGAGAAGACGGTCGCGGCCGACACCGAAGCCCACAAGCGCCGCTGGAAGGCCTGGCTGTACTGGGGCAACCTCGTCCAGTTCCTGCCGGCGCAGCAGGGTGACGGGGCCCAGATCGCCCTGACGGAACTGGACTCCTTCGACGCCGTCGTCCTGAGGGCGCTGGGCGGGGACAGCCTCGATGAGAGCATCGCCCGACGCCCCCTCGACGAGGCCGAGCGCGAGGAGCTGTTCGGCGACACCCTCGTCAGCGCACGCCTGGACCGGACCCTTCCCGGGCAGACCCCCGGGCTCGTCGTGGCCACTCCCGAGAGTCTCCACGGCGACCAGGAGAACCTCATCCCGGAGTGGGAGGAGACGCTCGACCTGGTGGACACCGACGCCCCCGGCCTGCGCGCGCTCGCCGAAGGCCTGGCGCGCGCCGGTGCCCCCCTCCCCGAGGTCGGTTACGAACTGGACGGCGGACTGTGGCCCGCGGAGCTGGCCTGGGTCGAACAGCGGGTGGCCGTGGTGCTGCCCGCCGATCTGGTCGGCGCCGAGGAGCGCGAACGCGGTGACGCCGCCTTCGCCGAGCAGGGATGGCGGGCCAGGGAGGCCACCGGATGGGAGCTGCCGGAGCTGCTGAGCATACTGGCCTCCAGCGCCGACCGGCCCCCGGCGGCGGCCGTGACGACGACACGACGACAGCGGTGAAGGGATGAGCGTGCAGGGCAGGACCACACTGCGGCTGCTGGACAAGGCCGACAAGCAGATCCGCAAACTCCCCCAGAACGTGAAGGGGGCGCTCTACGACTTCCAGTACAAGTTCCGGGAGAACCCCAAGCTCACCGGCCTGAGGTTCAAGGCCCTCGAAGGCCACGACCGGCTGTACTCGGCGCGGGTGAACGCCGACTACCGCGCGCTGCTCTTCCACGTGGGCGACAGCGACTACATCCTCGTCGGGGTCCGCCACCGCAACCACGTCTACGACCACCTGGACCGGTTCCGCTACGAGGTCAACGCGGTCACCGGCGCCCTGGAGATCTTCGGCATCGTCGAGTCCCGGGAGGTGACCGAGGAGGCGCCGCCCGCGCACCCGGCCGTTCCGGAACCCGCCCCCGCTCCCGCGGCCGAGGAGGTCCCCGCACCCGGTTCCGAGCCCGAGGAGTCCTCCGGGGCCGACGAGTCCGGAGTCGGGAAGGCGGCGGCTCCGCTCTTCGCCGACCACACCGCCGAGCAGCTGCGCGAGCTGGGTGTGGCCGAGGGACTCATCGACGACGCCCTGGCCGTGACCTCCGACAGCCAGTTGCTGGAGTTGGTCTACGGTGCGCCGGGCCACACCGAGGACGTGCTCCTGGCCCTCGCCGACGGCAAGGGCTTCGACCAGGTGATGGCCGAGATCACCGGTCCGGTCGCCGCCGAGGAGCCCGTCGACACCACCGACTACCCGGCGGCCCTGGCCCGGACCTCCACCCGCGTCACCACCTCCGACACCGACCTGCGCGAGGTGCTGGACGACGACTTCGCCGCCTGGAAGGTGTTCCTGCACCCCGCCCAGGAGAAGCTCGTCAGGCGTCACTACCGGGGCCCCGCCCGGGTCACCGGCGGCCCCGGCACGGGCAAGACCATCGTCGCCCTGCACCGGGTCAAGCACCTGGTGGAGCAGCTTCCGCCCGGCCGGTCCAAGGCCGTCCTGCTGACCACCTACAACACCAACCTCGCCGCGGACCTGCGCCGCCGCCTGCTCGACCTGGCCGGTCAGGAGGTGGCCGACCGGGTCGACATCGTCAACATCGACCGCCTGGTGTCCCGGATCGTCACCGAGAGCGGGCAGGGCGGCCGGGGACGGACGCCCATCAACGACAACCAGGTGCTGCGCGAGTGGCGGAGCATGCTCACCGAGGTCGGTGAACAGCGCTGGAGCGCCGAGTTCCTCAACGACGAGTGGAACCAGGTCATCCTCGGCCAGAGCCTGCGTTCCCGGGGTGAGTACTTCCGGGCCCGCCGGGCCGGGCGCGGGCAGCGCATCAGCCGGGCCCAGCGCGCGGAGATCTGGCAGTTGGTGGAGCGCTTCACCATGCGCCTGGAGGAACGCGGTGTGTGGAGCTACCGGCAGATCGCCGAGGCCGCCGCCCAGGTGGAGGGGGACCGGGCAGCCAAGATCGAGACCAACCGCCGCCGCGAGGCGCAGGGCGGCCCGATGCTGCACCACCGGGACCAGTCGTCCATGAACCTGCGGTTCCGGTACCGGCACATCGTCGTGGACGAGGCCCAGGACCTCAGCTCGGCCCACTGGACCCTGCTGCGGGCCATGGTGGACCGCACCGACAACGACATCTTCCTGGTCGGCGACACCCACCAGCGCATCTACGACAACCGGGTGTCCCTCGGGGCCCTGGGCATCGAGATCCGGGGGCGCTCGGCCCGGCTGACCCTCAGCTACCGCACCACCCGTGAGATCCTGGGCTCCGCTCTCGGGCTGCTCGGCGACGAGACCTGGGACGACCTGGACGAGGGCACCGACACCCTGGACGGCTACCGGTCGGTGCTGCGCGGTCCCCGGCCCGGGTTCAGCGGTTCACCCACCTGGGCGGCCGAACGCGACGCCCTGGCCGCCTGGGCCCAGGAACAGGTGGAGCGGGACGGCCGGGCCGCCTCGGTGGCCATCGCGGTACCGACCGGTAACGAGGTGAACGAGGTACAGCAGGCCCTGGTCAGGGCCGGGGTCCGCGCGGCGGCCCTCGGCAAGGACGGGCCCCCTCCGGGGTACGAGGAGGCCGTGCACGTGGGGACCCTGCACCGCTTCAAGGGGCTGGAGTACCAGCACATGGCCATCGGCGCGGTGAGTGAGGGATTGGTGCCGCGAACCGGCCTGGAGCGCCTGCGCGCCAACGACGCACCGAGGTACCGGTTGGAGACCCAGAAGACGCGTTCCCTGCTGTTCGTGGCCGCCACCCGTGCGAGGGACTCGCTGCTGGTGTCCTGGCACGGCGACCCCAGTCCGTTGCTGCCCAAGAAGGCCGTGCGTGCGGCGGAGGCCGAGGGCGACGGTTTCGAGGACGGGGGCCTGTTCAAACCCCCGGGCGCGCTGCTGTGACCGAGGGCGAGGAAGGGGCGGCGTGCCCGCGCCCCTCCCGCCCCTGTGGGATCCTGGACCGGATATGAGCCCGGACATGCACACCGAACCCGAACCCGCCAACACCTACCTGCTGATCCTCAGTGAACGAGAGGCCGTGGCATGGGTCCTGCGCACCTCGCGGATGGCCTTTCCCGCGACGCGGCGGGCGGAGGTGGAGCGGCTCAAGGTCGGTGACCGGCTCCTCCTGCTCACGACGCGGGGCTGCTGGCACAACCCCACGCGGGACCGGACGAGGGTGATCGGCCTGGCCAAGGTCACCTCGCCCGTCCGCGCCTACGACGAGCCGGTGACCATAGCCGGGCGGGACTTCACCCGCGGTTGCGGGCTTCGGATGGAGGCGCTCAGCCCGTACCGGACCGGTGTGGAGCTGGTTCCGCTCGTGCCCCGGATGGAGGCGTTCCCGGACACGCGCCCCGGCGCGTGGGCGGTCCGGCTGCGTCGGCCGCTGCTCCAGCTCAGCGCGGCGGACGCGGATCTCCTCACACAAGAGATCAACAAGGCCGCTGGTGCTCCTGAGGACCTCGTGCCGGAGTACGTGGAGAAGGTGCGCCTGGCCGTCTCAGGCCGGTAGCGACGAGCACGGCCCCGGCTTCGGAGCGAAGCCGGGGCTCTTGGGTTTTCAGGCCTTGTGGGGTGTGGGGGCTGAGGAGGTCAGCTGCGGGCGATGGCGAGGAAGGCGTCCCACTCGGCGGCGGGGAAGGGGAGGTGGCCCCTGGCCGGGTTCTTGGAGTCCCGGACGGCCGCGCCACAGGGCAGGTCGGCGACCTCGACGCAGTTCTGGCTCTGGCCGCTGTAGCTGCTCTTCCGGAACACCAGATCGTTGATCATCATTTGCTCTCTAGGGATTTCAGGACGTCAGTGATGAACCTTGCTGACTGTGCGGTGCTCAGCGCTGAACCCTGGACATCGCTGTAGGTAACAGTATGCTGCTCGACCTCTTCCGGTTCCTCCAAGAAAAGGCCGTCTGTGGCGGTGTCCACGAACACGATGGGCAGGTCCAACGGATCTGGGAACTCCAAGATGCTGAAGGGAGCAACAAGCGCTGCATGTGATCCAGCAGCAAACGGTAGGACCTGAAGGTCGACGTTGGGGAGTTTGGCCATGTAGAGCAGGTGGCGCATCTGCTCAGCCATGATCTCACGGCCGCCCATGAAGCGACGTAGCGCCGCCTCATCAAGGACCACACGGAACTTGGCCGGGTTGAAGCGGGTCAAGATCTCCCGGCGTTCCATACGTGCTTGAGTGCGACGTTCGATCTCTTCGGCGCCGGTATACCGGCCGCCTTCAAACACAGCCATGGCGTACTCGGGCGTCTGTAGCAGCCCGGGAATCACGGAGGACTCGAAGGTACGGATGGCGGATGCCTCCGCTTCGAAGTCCGGGAGCGACTGAGGCCCGAACACCTCCTTGTAATTTGACCACCACCCTCGGACTTTGGCATCCCTGGCCAGCGCGTGCAGAGCTTCGCGCTTCGCCGGATCGTTGATCTCGTACAGGTCCAACATCTTGTCGAGATCGTCGGCCTTGATCGTCTGCGTCTCGGCGGTTTCAATCTTGCTCAGCTTGCCAGTGGCCCACTTGAGCGACTTCACCACTTGAGTGGTGGTCAGGTTCGCGTTGCTACGGGCGCGCTTGAGCTCGGCGGACAAGCGTCGGCGGCGGAGGGTGGGGCTGTGAGGACGCTGCATGGTGACAGTGTAGTTCTTTCCTGGTGAATCTCCTATCTCGATGTTGACGTGAGTGAGATTCACTACTAGCTTGAAGATGTGGCCAGTGACCGGATTGCTACACAGAGTCTCTACTGGTCAGGCTACGTCGTGCCCCTTCCCGCTGATCGGGAAACGCGAAGGTCTCACACCTGCGGGCACACCGAACCCCCGTTCCGCTCCACACGCGCAAGGAGTCTGTTCGTCATGCCCGCAACCGCACCCCTGACCGGTCTGCCCGAGGTGACCGTCCCGCTCGGTGAGCTGGTTCCGCCTCGGTGCCGCCACTACTTCACCGGCCGGGCCGACCGTGCCCACTATCGTGTCCGCCGCTACGACTTCGGCGGCTCGGCCCAGTACATCCCGCTGGTGCGCGCGTTCCTGGACACCTGCGCCGCCGAACGCGACGTCGACTACCGCTACCTGTTCACCCTCCTGGGCAGCGAACTCGCCAACAACGCGCTCCGGCACTCCCGCTCGGGCCAGCCCTTCGGGGTCTACACCCTCACCTGCCGGCGCCACCGCGACGGCCTGAGCCTGACCTGCCGCGACCAGGGGGCGCGTGACGAGAGGAAGGCCGTTCTCGGCCAGCGCTCCCACCTGACCGCCGACCCGAACGGGTCGGCCCTGTCGGCCGAGTCCGGGCGTGGGCTGGCCATGGTCGACGCCTTCGCCACCTCCTGGGGTGACAACGGCATCTGCGACTACCGGCAGGTGTGGTTCTTCCTGGCCTACGACCTGACCGGCAGCCTGTGGAACACCACCGCGTAGCCGTCAACACCGCTGCACGCAGAAGGGCCCAGGAAAGCGCGGCAACGCTTCCCGGGCCCCGACAATCCCGAAATCCGCACACTTCCACATGTTCAGAAAGCAGGATCAGTGACGCATCCTATCCCTGCGCCCCGGCCCTCCAGCGACCCGCTGTACCGTCCGCTCCCGCCGCTGCCCCGGCGTCGCCCCCTGGTGGGCCCGTTCTGCCCGGCGTGCGAGCACCCCTCCTGCCGGCAGCGCCGCGCGGCACGCCTGCCCCGCCTGGGCGGCCAGCGCTCCGAATATCAGCGCGAGCACGCCCGCGCCGCCACCCTCCAGCGGCACAACCCGCACCTGCTCATCTGGTGGGGTGAGAGCACGCTGTCCTATTGGGTGGCCTCGCCCGCCGGCCTGACCGAGGCTCGCGAACCGGGGGAACTGCTTCTGCTCCTGGACCCGGCTCCCGTCCTCGTCTGCTGAACCTGCACCCCGACGGGCGGCCGCTCCGGGAAGGCGGTCGCCCGCCACAATTCGGGCCCCAGAGCCCGTAACCCTTTCACGCACCCGGCACGGTCGCGCTCCTCCGCGCCGTACGGATTCTGTCACCGTCCGCTGCTATTCCTGACCCAGCGATCGCACTACGAGGGCGGGGAAGCCGGGATATGAGGGTCAGGGCGGACCGGACGCTGTACAAGCTCCTGGACAAGATCGTCGAACTGGGCTGTTCAGGGAAGACGGAAAGGCTCATCGATGACGCGAAGAACCAGATGGGGCACTGGTCTCCCTTCCGTGGAAACCGCGACTTGGTGGAGCTCCTGGAGTTCGTGCAGGCCAACGCGGTGAAGGAGAGAGATGAGGCGACGAGTCAACGGCTCACGGACGCCATCGGATACGCGCTCAACACGGTGAACAGGAACCGCCTCGAAGCCGAGTACGAGCTGTACGGAGGTTCTCTGGAGCGGGAGCTCCAGTCCGCGCAGAGGGTCCTGTCCTTGGGGCTCCAGTTCGCCGCAGTGCAGATCCGGGAGAACTTCGACGACCTCAGGCGGGTGTCCGGGGACGACGTCGTCGCCTACTTGGAACAGCTCCACGCTGGTGCCCAGCGCATGTTTCCGGAACCGGGTCGCCCCGGCCACTACCAGGTGCCCCGGGGCAGAGCGGAGATCGCCCACAGGTTCGGTGAACTCCTGGACAAGCACATCACCGTCGTGGCCGAAACGGGAACGGACGGATCGGAGGGGATCAGCGGACTCGCTCGCGAAGCCGACTCGCACGCCGTCTTCGACGGGATCGAGGTGCAGCGCCGCCGCGACGCACTCGCCCTGCTGCGCAGTACGGCCCTCAACCCCCACGCGGTCGAGGCCGACCTGCAAAGGGCACTGGAGAAGAACCCGTGGATCTTCGGCGGCCGGTTCGTCGACTTCGCGACGCGCCGCCTCCTCGCTCCCAGCACGGAGATCGACCTTCCGCTGCTGCGGCCGGACGGCGTACTCCACGTCGTCGAGATCAAACGGGCCAACACCAAGGTGGTGACCCACCAACGGGGACGGTTGATCCCGAGCGCGGAGGTGCACCGCGCGGTCGAACAGATCATGAACTACTTCGTGTCACTCGACGAGCGGCGCGAGGAGATCCGGGAGAAGTGGGGGATCGACGTCCGGCGCTGCCAGGCCACGGTGGTCATCGGTCACCCGCACCACACCGAGGAGGACCCGCGTGCGGTCCACGAGACCCTGCGGGTCTACAACAGCCACCTCAGCCGCATCGATGTGGTCACCTACCAGGAGCTCATCGACAGCGCCGAACACGCGGTGGACTTCACCCGAGGCGCGCTCCGCCTCTCCGACGCGTGAACGGTAGTCGGTAGGCCCGGGCCTGCCCGCCTTCACACGCCGGTGGCCGCTGCTCCGCGAGAGCGGCCACCGGCGCGCGACCTGTACCCGTCGCACGCCCGGCGAAGAGCGGCCTACCCGGCGCCGGCCCCCGAGCCGTCCGGCGGGATCTCACCCTCCAGCGTGCGAACCCGCGCCGCGCCCGGGTGGCGGATCGAAGCGATGGCCGGACGGGTGTAGGTGACCTTCTCCGGCTCCTCCGACGGTGTGAAACCGTCGGGAAGATCGGTGTCGATGAGGAAGATCTGCAAGCGATCCCTGTTCTCGTCGGCGATGCTCTGGATGCGGTCGTACATACGCTTGCTGAGTTCCTGGCGCGCCCCGAGCGATTTCTGCGGCGTGTCCAGGATCAGGCAGCTGGGCACGCGGTAGTTGGGGTTGCGCAGCGCCATCGTGAGGAGCGTCAGCCAGTATCCGACGATGAACGGCACCCGGTTGCCACCGCTGATGTTGACGTGGTCGAACCTCTTGTCGTCGATATAGGGCAGGTAGTCCTCAGGGCTGATCCGTCCCCGGTCGACGTTCGGTGTCCCAAAGGCATGGAGTAGTCCGTCGTAGGACTGGCTCAGGTCCTCGAACAACCGCCAGGACGTCGCCTGGGCACGGAGGTTTCGCTGACGCCATTCCTCCTCGGACTCGCTGACCCGCTCTTCGAGGACCTCCGCCGAAGCCGCGAAGGTGTCCACCCGTCCCCACAGCCGGAGTGCCTCCTCCGCCCGGCTCACGTCCGCGTCGGCCTGCGCCAGGGCCTTGGTGGTGGACGCCAGTTCGTCGGCGCGTGGTGAGGCCGTGGTCGTGACCATGTCGTCGATCTCCTGGCGCAGTGCCACGACCTCCTCCTCGACCTCCTCCCGGTGCCCGTCGAGTACCGCGAGTTCGCGTTTCCCCTGGTCGATCAACTGCCTGACCTCCTCACTCTCCGCGGCGAGCTGCTCCTCCTGAGCGCTGGCCTCGCCCTCCACGACGAGCGGTAGCCGGTCCTGTTCCGCGCCACCGCGCTCAGAGGATCGGCGGGTCTGCTCAGCCGAGTCGGGGAGAGGCTGACGGCACAGGTGGCAGTCGTCATCGTCGGTTCGCCGTTCCGGAAGGTCCTGCATACAGCGCGGGCAGGTGGAGAACTCGATGCCGTGCAGCAGGTGTCCGGCACTGCGTACACGCTGCACACGGACCAGCTCCGCTTCCAGGCGGTCCAGCCGTGCCCGGCGGCGCCTCTGCACGCGTTCGAGCCGTTCGCGCGCCTCCCGCAGTTCGTCGGTGTTGGTCCGGCTCACTGACAGCAGGCCGCGTAGCGCCACCACGCGATCGGAGTGTGCACCTGTGCGTGACCGCAGCTGTTCGAGTTCCGAGGAGAGGTGGTCACGGCGACGGCGGGACCGTGTGAGGTCGTGTTGGAGGTCAGCGCGCGCCCGGACGGGGGAGGAGTCCAGGAAGGAGGTGACCGCCTCCTGCCTGAGCACGGCCTCCTTGTGCCGTTTGCGGATCTCGCTGATCGCCTGGTCGAGCGCCTGGAGTTCCGGATCGTAGATGCCGAACAGCAGCTCGAAGAGGCGCTTGCGCTGCTTGCTGAGCGAGGAGACGTCGTGTCGGGCGATACTGCGGTCGATCTCCGGCTGCGGGATGTGGATGAACTCCCACAGGTGCTGGAACCCCAGTGTCCGGGGGCGGCCGTTGACGAGCACCTCGGCGTCGGCGGGGAGTTCCAGCCACTCCATGAGCTTCGCACCGATCGTGGGCTGTCCGTCCCCCTGGGCGCGCACCGGGAACTCGCCCTCATGGGTCTGGACGTCGAGGTCGTACACCGAGACCGTGCCGGGTGTCGCGACCTCGCGGGACAGGCGCAGCTCACGCCTGTGGGTCTGGATCTCCACGGACACCCCGTGGACGTGCTGCTCCACCACCGGGGTCTTCTGCGCGGTGCCGCCCAGACCGAACCTGATCAGTTCGAGCATGGTGCTCTTGCCCGCTCCGGGCGGGCCGGTGAAGATGTTCAGCCCGGGTTTGAAGTCCCGTCGGTCCGCCGGGTCGGTGTCCGTCCTGAGAACCAGCGCGTTGATGCGGAAGAAGGAACTCACCTGATCGGCTCCCGAAGGTCATCGCGGCGGGTCCGCGGCAGGCGGGTGAGAATCAACTGGGTGAGCCGGTGGCCGCTGAGCCTTCCAGCGGCTTCGGCGACAGCCGCGCAGCGGTCGGCCACCGGTCGCCACGGAGGGGACGCAGCGGCGGCTCGTGCGAGACGGCTGCCGGCCGGTGCGGGGGTGAGCGTGAACCGGCTTCGGCCTCCTTCCCCGAGACGGATGAGCCCGCGGCCGACCAGGGCACCGACCACCGTGTAGTAGCGCTCGTCCCAGGGGCCGTAGCGGTGCCGAATGCCGGGGGAATCGACGGCGCGCGCGTCAGGTGCGTTCAGGTGCAGACGCGGGTCCTCTTCCCCGACCTCCTCCAGAGCGAGCGCGGCGAAGCGGGGATGACGTACGAGGAAGTCGAGTTTGGCCAACTGGGTGAGGCCGTCGATGTGGCCCGGGCCGGGGCGGTGTTCGGAGACCGACACGATGAGCAGCAGGACACGGACCTCGTGGTAGTCACGGTCCGTTCTGAGGATGTCGGGATGGGGACGTACGGGGGGTGGGGATGTCACATATGCTCCTGTTCCGTGTCCTGGGGGCCCTCATCGCCGTCGGTGTCGCTCTGCGCGTTGGCCCGCTCCAACACCGCCAGGGCGTCGAAGGGCTCGCTCAGCCAGAACCTGCACTCGTCGGTGATGTCGGCCGCCGCCCCGATGAGCAGGGACCGGTTCACCTCGAACGGGGGTTGAGGTAGGTCGCCAGGGGGATCTGGGTGGCCCGCCGCCACAGGAGGCGACCGCGTTCACTTCCGTCGCCCGGCGCTTCCGGTAGTTCATCGTCGAGATCGTCGAGCCGGGTCTGCAGCTCCTGGGTGAACATCTCCAGTCGGGCGTGGTTGCCGGGTGCGTCATCGAGCTCGTTGTCGCGCGTGTCCCGCCACAGGTCCAACTTGTCCTTGGCGTTGCGTACCGCGTTCGGGCGGCACCCGCCCACGGCGAGCTTCACCTCCAGCTTGCTGGAGTAGGGCTTGCCGAGCGAAGGCAGTGCATAACTGCGGGGACGGGTGGTGACACGCTCGATGGCGATACGTGCCTGCTCCGAGGTGATGCGCCGCCGTTCCTCGTCGGGGGTCCGGTGGTGTTCGCCCCGGCGCCACCGGTGCACCAGGTCGGCGAGGCCCCCTCCCCTCGCGGGGCCGTCGGCCTCCATGCGTTCCGAGACCATCCGGGTGACGTGCTCCCACGCCTCCCGTGCCCGCTCGCCGGGGTAACCGAGGCGTTCCAGGACCGGACGCACGTACCGCTCGGGACCCGTCGAGCGGATCAGGCGACGCGGGGGGAGTTCCAGGTCCAGGCTCAGACCGCGCAGGAACGGGCCGACCTTGGCCAGGAGCCCGGGGCCGGGGCGGCATCGGTTGACCTGGGCGGCCAGGCCGTCGAGATCCTCTCCGGCCAGTCCGGCCTTCTTGGCGTGTGTCATGAGGTGGCGGGCGACCGTGTGCTCCAGGGCGGCAACCTCCTTTTGGTCGAGCTTCCGCGCCGGCGTGCCGCTGGCCTCGTCGGAGACCAGGCACATGTTCTTCAGCGCCCGGGTGGAGGCCTCGCTGACCAGCGCCGCGTTACTGACCAGGCGGCAGTGTGGCAGGCCGCCCATCAGCCGGTGCGTGCGGTACAGGTGGGCGATCCCCCCGTCGTCGAAGATGGTGGACATCCGCCAGGGGCCCTGGTCGGCGTCCAGGTGCTTGGCCGAGACGAACTCGACAGCCGCACCGCCGAACACCAGCCAGTCCTCCCAGCGTTCGCAGACCAGCCCGCGTTCTTTCGGGGTGATGCCCTGGTCGCGGTCCTCCGCGTCCAGCAGGATCAGCGCCAGTACGTCGCGTGCCGCCATGCGGGCCTGCCACCGGAACTTGTCCTGGGTACGGGACCCGGAATCCTCGGGAGGCAGCGAGCTGACCAGCTTGCTGACCGCCTCGTCCGTTCTCACAGAATCGTCCGTTCTTCTCGTGTGCGCTGTGCCGAATCCGGGGAGCCGGTCAGGCGACCTGCCGGAAGTCGCGATACACCGTGCGCTTGTCCACTCCGAGTTCGGTCGCGATCTGTGCCACCGTCCACCCCTGCGCGCGTAGGCGAACGGCGCGCAGAGCACGGTCCCCGGGGCCGGGGTCCGGGTACTCCTCCGGAGCCGTCGCCCCGAGGCCGAGACGGGCCGCGATCGCGCTTCGTTCCTGGGGGCCCAGACCTCCGGACCATCCGTGGCGCGGCGCCGAGGTCTCGTACCGCAGGGCCAGGGCCAGACAGACGAGCCTGGCATGACAACTCCGGCAGCGGGCCAGGGCGAGTCCGTCCGGCACACCGTGTTCGGGGAAGAAGACGTTCGTGTCCATACCGCGGCAGGCGACGGAGGCGGTGGCCCGCTGTTGGAGCTCGCCCGTCGGCTGGCGGACCAGCCTTCGGAGGTGTTCGTCGTCGCGGGTGGGGGAAGGGGCTGGGTTGAGGTCGCTGTTCATGGAATCCGTCTCAGCTGCTGGCGGCTCAGGCGGCCGCTGGGCGGACAGCTCGGGTGGTCCCGGACGAATTCCGGTGCACCCGCGTGGCACGGGCCGGTGTCCTCCACCGGCGTGGTGCGTGCGGCTACGGTCGCGGCCATGTGTCCCAAGGCGTTCGGGTGTCGCGCTCCTCGCGGAGGGTGACACCGGAGTGTCCTCCCCGCCCCGTCTGGGAGGGCGGGTGGACGGCTCGCGGAGTCCGTGGCGTGGTCGTGTGCGGGACCGGAGCAGGGAGTGCTCCGGTCCCCGGCTGTGGGGTCAGGCGCCCGTCAGCTCGACGGGGCCCTCATCGAGATCGGGATCGTCGAAACCGTCGGCCTCGGGGTCCTCCTCCTCGTAGGCGGCGCTGGTGAGGGCCTGCTTGCGCTGCTGCCACAGCGGGAGCTTCTGGATCACGCCGAACAGTGACCCCTGCCAGTTCGCGCAGTCCCCGGGGTCGGCTCCGAGCGAGGCGATGGCGGGCGTACCGTCATCGTCCTTGACTCTCTCCACCTTGCCGACGGCGTCGAGGAGGGCCTCGACGGCGGCCGCGAGCTCGGTCAGGGCGTTGCCCAGGTTCTCAGCGGGGGTCTGGGGCGCCGGAGTCATGCCGGGCCCCTTGCCCTCGGCGTAGAAGCGCGTGCGCAGGACCTGCTCGGTGGCCCGGGATTCGGTGCCCTTCTCCGTGCGCTCGACCTCTCCGTGCTCGTCGACGAGCCGGATCGGGCCCCGGCGGGACAGGTCCAGGAGGGCCTGGCCGAGCTGGTGGATACCCCGGGGGGTGGCCCGCATCCGGTCGATCACCTCGCTCGGGTTGCGGCGGTCCGGCTGGTCGTTGTTCTGGGTGCCCCGGTCGGCGGTCAAGGCGCCCTTGACGATGAGGGAGTAAGCGCTGCGCACCGCGAGTTCGGCCGAGGCCGGACCCGGACGCCCCTCCTCGGACTCGGAGAGGGCCGCGGCGACGAGGTCCTCGGGGGAGCGGTAGGTCGCGGCCCAGTCCTCCTTGGCCAGGTCGCCGCGGAAGGCGTTGGACAGGTACTTGCGGATCCTCTCCCGCCTACGCGGCTCCTCCTCGGGCAGCGAGCGCAGGATGAGGGAGGTGGCCAGCTCGAACAGGAGCTTGCCGCTGGTCCTCTTGCGCGTGCTCTGGCTGGTGATGGCGGTGCGGACCGCCGCGTGCACCTCGGGATCGCGGTCGGTGAAGGTCCGCACGATCGCCGCCGCGCGTGTGGCCGGGTCGTCGGAGAACCCCGCCTCCTTCGCCTCCTGCGGGGTGAGGCCCCCGGAGAGCCAGTCCGCCCTCTTCGCCGTGATCAGGTTCTGGCGCCTCAGCTCGTCGATGACGGCGTCGGCCAGGGTCTCGTTCTCGGCGGCCGGGCCCCAGGGCTTGGGGTAGTCCACGTGGCGCAGCGCGACCAGGGACTTGACCGCGACCCCGAAGTCGTCCGTCGTGCCGCTGTGGGGCTCGAAGCCGACCAGGAGCAGGGCGGGGACGATCTCGCAGCGGGCCTGGACGGCCACCTCCTCCTCGAGTTCGTGCTCCTCCTCCACCGAGCTGATGGCTTCGTTGAGCCTTCGGATCTCGGCTCGCAGCCGGCGGTCGTTGCGCTGGTAGGGGACATCGGCCGACCGGAGCGGCTCGCGCCCGTCCGACTGGTGATCGGGCAGCAGCCTGTGCACGCAGGTGATGCGGCTGGAGCCCTCGGCCGTGGTCGGCACGGTGACGTCCGGGGTGTCATCGTCGTGGGTGATGGTGGTGGCGACCAGCCACACCTCCGTCATGACCCCCTGGTTGCGGATCGAGTCACGCCAGTCGTTGCTGTTGAGCACGTAGTCGCTGGCCTGTTTGGCGGACCAGGCCAGGTGCTCCTTGCTCCTGACCCGCTGGACCAGCTCGGGGCGGCCCCGGGGTGCGCGGACGGGTTCGGGAAGGGGGCGCTCCCGGGTGGCCTCCCCCCGGCCGATCAGCCCGGAGGCGGCGTGGCGGCGGGCGGGGCTGATCCGCGGGTTGCGGGGGTCGGGCATGATGTGGCGGGCCCAGACGTGGGTCCGTATGGCGAGGATGACCCCGCCGGGGACCGGCAGGCGCTCGGGTACCTCGATCGCCTTGCGGGCCTGGGCCGGGTCGGTCACCGCCAGGGCGAAGGCGTCGGCGCCCTCCTCGCTCAGGTCGAAGTGCTCCCTGAGCTTGTCGGCGAGCCTGTGGCGGGCGGTGGCGATGGGCGGGAGGGGAAGCGGGGCGACGGGCCGGGGGAGGACGGTTTCGTCTGCGGGGTAGGAAGGGGGCACCGGACACCTCTCGGATAGACGCATCGCCCGGTCGGCCCGGACGGTGCGTGTGGCACTGGTCCGGGGAGGTCGGCCCCAACGGATTCCGCTCTCCCCCTCGACGGCCAGGGGAATCCCTGTGTGGCCGAGGCGGCATCGCTCAGATTCCGGTTCCCCAAGGCGTACAGAACCAGCGCGCTGGTCCGCGTTGCCTCCCTCTTCCGGGAAAGGGGAAGAGGTGGGAAGTCGAAGCTGCTCGAAGTCGCACAGAAAATTTATCAGAAGGGGTGACACGGGGATGAGAAATGAGATTCCCGCGTCTTTCTTCTGCTCTCATCATGATCATGGAAGACCGTGATTGTTCTTGATGTGAATCATGTCTACTTGTGTGACTTATGGGTTATTCGATGACGAGGTGGAGGCCGCCCATGACGGTCACGGCGGTGACGGCACACGCCACGGGGCCCGAGGCCGCGAAGGCGGCGAGGGCCGCGCAGCCCGCCGCTCCGAGGATGAGTGCCCAGCGCAGTGGGAGCCGCTGGCTCTCCTTCGTGGAGTCCGGGGTGTTCTCACGGCGGGAACGAAACATGGGTGTCTCCTCGGTGCGAGAGGATGAATGGACATGGGCAGGAGTGCTGTGAACTGGGAGAAGGTGTCGGACTGCGCGGTGGCCGCCCCTGCTGCCTCCATCCTGGCCCCCGGCGGAAGGTTGTGCCCGCTCCGTGAAAACGCCTTGACCCGCCCCTGCTGAAGGGCATAGGTATATAACTTCAGGGGCGGGTTAAGGCGTTGAGTTCAATAACAGCAGAGGGAAGAATGGGCGTTCGTGAAATCCAGCGGTTCAGGCGTCGCCTCATGCGCCTGGAGGTGATGCGGAGCATGGTCGGAACAGCCGCGGAGCAGCTCCGGCACCGTGGTACGCCGCCGGGGGGAGTCGTGCGGGTGCGCTCGCGTTTCGTGTGGACGGAGCCCCGCCACGACGCCGCCCTCTCGGACCGCCGGCTGCCGGAGAGGGCACGGCGACCGTCCGCGACGAGGATCCTCACGCCGCGCGGGGTCGCCCTGCGGCTCTACCTGATCGCTCTGTACGAGGCGCAGGCCCGGGGGACGGCGGTCGACCGGGTCCCCGTCAACGACATGCCCCTGTGCGGGGCCGGACGGGAGACCGGTTGGACCGATCTCATCGCGGTTCCCGTCCAGCACCAGGCGCGCGGCCGTGTTGTGCAGTCGGTGACGGACAAGAAACTCCGCGCCCTGCAGTCAGCCCTGGCACACCTGGCCTCCACCGAGGTGCAGCTGGTCCACCTTCCGTACGGTGGAGCCAGAGCGGGAAGGTTCGAGGGGTTCCAGCTCCTGCATGAGTCGGGTGCCCAGGAGGGCCCCCATGCCCTTGCCTACACCGTGCCGCGCCGTGACGAACCCTGTGTCCTCCTTCCTGCGGAGATGTTCACCCGAGGGTGGATCCACCTGTTGGAGGACAGTGAGATCGTCTTCCTGATGATGCTGTTGCACGAGAGGCGGCGGGCCGGGCACTCCGACTGGGTGAAGGTGGAGAGCGAGGTCCGCCTCTCCGGCTACGGCGTCGGTAGGGACTCCTACGCCGCCCATCGTGCCCTCGACCTGTTCGGCCTGGTTTCGGTGTCCGTCAGCCCGGACCGGGACGAGAACGGGAGGTCGAAGGACTTCGACAGGTTCCACCTCCCACCGCTGCACCAGTTCCGTGTAAACGGGGAGGCCTTCGAGCAGGCCGCGGTGGAGGTGGTTTCGAAAGCTCTGACTCAAGGGGTTCAAGGATAGGGATGGTTCCTGGTCCTCTTTCGCGCGAGGCAGGATGCCCGGCGGTACCGGCTGAGATCCGTTTCCGGGGCAACGTCGTGGAAGAGGTCAGGATGGCCATCACCCTCCTGAACGGCCCGTTGTCTCCATCCGGGTGACTGCTCCCCGGCTGCTGCTGAGACGGCCGGATTCGTAGACTATTTCCCTGCTCTCGGAGGACCTGCCTTTCACACGGCTCCGGTCAGGGCCCCTTCCCGTTCGGTTCCACCCACGGGCCGTCGTTTCCGAAAAACTCAGTGAACACCTGGCTCACCTCGTCCCGGGCGACCTGCCGGATGTACCAGTCGGGTTCTGTCGGATGCCCGTTCCCGGTGGCCGCTCGGGGGACGTGTAGCTGAACCGTGTCAGCTCCCTTCCGGTGCGTCTGCTCCCACCTCTCATGGCCGAAGTCCTCGTCGTGGCGTGCGGCCGCTCGGTAGAAGTCCTCGGCCTCAGGGTTTCCCAGGTCTCGGAGCAGGTCCCCGGCCTCGACGAGGACCTGTGGGCCGGACTCCTCCAACGCCCTGTCGTACCAGTGGCGTGCGTCTGCCGGACGTCCCCGCAGGCTGAGGTCAAAGGACCACAGCACCATGCCCAGAGGGTCCTCGGCGGACTCCGCCGATTGCCGCAGCCAGTGCTGTGCCTGTTCCTCTTCCGCCCGCTGTGAGTACAGCATGCCGAGGTGCGCCATGGCTCGTCCGGAGCCACTCTCGGCCGCATCCAGGTACCACTGTTCGGCTTCGTCGACACGGCCGGTCCTGTGTAGCAGGGCACCGAGTTCGAACCTGTAGGCGGCGGAACCGTTCTCCCCGACCACCTCGCGCAACAGCGGTTCGGCTCTGCGGTAGTCGCGGGCCTGTGCGGAGAGGAGACCGAGCAGGCCTCTGGCGGCCAGATCGTCGTGCTCCGACGCCTGGATGAGGATGGACAGGGCGATCTCGTACTCGTCCATACGCAGAGCGTTCATCGCGACATCGGCGGGGCCGACCTCACCTGAGGCGTTGGCCGCGGCGGTGAACCACAGCTCCCGGGGAACGGGGCCGCCCGCTTCAGCCAGGAGGTGGTCGGCGGGACGCCAACGGGTACCCTGCGCCGAGACCAGGAGACCGCCGCCCCGGGGCACCGGTAGGCAGGCCCAGTTCAACTCCTCGATGAATGACATCCCCTCGGGAAGGTGTACGTCGTGGAGGTGGACCGTGTGGGCCTTCGCGAGCAGGTCGTTGGAGACCGTTGGAAGACCGGCGCGGGCGAGGTCCGTGACGGTCCTCGCCAGGGAGTGTGCGAGGGCGTGGGGCCGGTGCGGCCGCCGTTGGTGCGTATGAGGATTGACCGTGGCTTCCCCCCGGGCGGTTTCCTCTCGGGAGGAGGGCGCGGGGCTTTCGGGAGAACCGTCCTGGAGGTCGGTCATGGGACGAGTGGTGAACAGCCGGGTGGGGGTGAGCCGGGTCGACGAAGGTTCTCTGCCCGTTCCGGCCGCTGCCACTTCGCCCGTCAGCCTCGTCCATCCGCCGGAGGAGTGGCTCTCCACCAGAGTCTGCATCAGTCTGGCCGAAGTGGGCCGCCTCTCGGGCCTCTTGTCCAAGCAGGACAGTACGACGGACAGGAGGGGTTCCCGAACGCCGTAGGTCTCGGGTTCACGGTTCATCACCTGGTGCATCCAGGCGAGCTTCTCAGCAGCCGGGAAGGCTTTTCTTCCCGTGGCGGCGAACACCATGACGGCACCCCAGGCGAAGACGTCCGTCCTCGGGCTGAGAGGGACGTCCTTCAACTGTTCGGGTGCCGCGTAACCGACAGAACCGAGAGGCATACTCGGAAGCATTCCCGTACTTTCCAGAGCCCTGGAGATGCCGAAGTCGATGACTCTGGGGCCCTCGGAGGCCAACAGGATGTTCTCGGGCTTCAGATCGCGGTGGATCACTCCGGCGGCGTGGATTCCCGTGAGAGCCTCGGCCGTTCTGACCGCCAGCCGATACAGATCCGGTCCTGTGCACGGACCGTTGGCCTCAATGAACTTCTGGAGAGTCGGTCCTTCAATGTACTCGGTGGCGATCCAGGGGATCGGGGCCTCAGGATCAGCGTCCAGGATGGAAGCCACGCAGGGACCGCTGACCCTGCTGAGCTGCTCGATCTCCCGGACGAAGCGCTGTTGGGCTTGGCCGCTGTCGAACCGATCGGTGCGCAGGAGCTTGACCGCGGCCTGCTCTCCAGAGTCCCGCGACCCCAGGTAGACAATGCCGTAACCGCCGCGCCCAAGCAGTTTCAGGGGGCGGTAGCCGCCCACGGGGACAAGAGGCCACGGGAGGATGTCGGACACCGGGTACCTTTCCAGCTCGGGGCACTGAACGGGAACGTGCTCGCTCCGACGGGAACGTGCTCGCTCCGCTGTTCACGCCCAGTCAGTAGGGGCTATGGACTCTGCCTACAAGGCGGTGCCCCGAGGGAGTCGCCGCGGGAGAACGGATGTGTCATCCCCACGGATCGAGGTCTTCGGGCTGGGACAGCAGCTCGACCAGAGGGCCTCGGCTCGCCCAGGCGTTGGCGAGATACTCGTCCTCCGCCAAGGGGCCGTTCGGGAGCAGACGGCGCAGCCGGGAACAAGCCCAGGAAGTGATTCTGTCGAGGAGTTCCGCGTCGTCCTGAGTGAAGAGAAAACCCCGGGCACCGATCGGGATGCTCTCCTCCGCCTCCAGATCCTCGTTCCACCTCAACTCCACGAACTCCACGGAGACCTCACGGCGCTTGGCGATGAGCAGGATCTGACACAGGTCCCCCACTCGTCGGGGAAAGAACGAGAAAGCCGCGTCGACTCCGGCGGACTCCAGAGGAGGGGCGTCCAGAGACAGTCCGACAGGTGAGGAGAAGCTCTGGGGGATGTTCGCCGTGATCTGGTGGACCTCCCAGCCGAGGATCTTCCGCGCGGCGGCGACCTGCTCCTCTCCTCGCACCACGACCACGAGCCACGGCACCGGGCCCCACGTTCCGGCAGCGGTCTCACAGGGGATCTTGCGGATGTTGGGCCGGTGCTGAGCCATGTACACGGCGAGGCACTCGTCCGCGAACACCTCGTCGTCGTCACGGTCAACGAGGAGAAGAACCTCGAAGGCGGTCAGGCCGCGCATGACCGAGCGGTACCGCGTTTCCAGTTCGTCCCACAGGTCGTTGACGCGCCTGCCTGCGGTGAGGACGTGCGGGGGCATGTCCGCCCTGGCCATGCTGTTGTTCAGAACCTGTCGTGCCGCTCGCAGGTAACGCAACTCGGTTCCGAAGAGAAAAAGGTGCTCCGTGTGGTTGATGTCCCAGTGAAGGGAATCGACCCAGGCCTCCACATGACTCCTCGCGGTGCCGTGGCTCAGACACAGGCTGGCGAGGTTACCTACGATGGTCTCCTCCTGCTTGAGGATGCCGAAGGCGTCCACGAAGTCGGCGAAGGGGTCCTCGGGCAAACCCATCCAAGCATCAATGAGCTCCGGCATCCGGATGTCCCAGCAGCCGGTCAGCTCGTGCCTGAGTTGAGCCGCAGGTACGACGGAACCGCGTTGGGAGGCCCAGTACTCCGTCAGGCAGGAGGACAACTCCTCCAAGTTCCACTGGGGGATGCCGGTCATCTCCAATGCGGAACCGAGCCACAGTCGCTGCTGTTCGAGCCGCTCGGTGATCCGGTGGACCAGGGACTCCAGGATCTCGGTCGTGGGCGCCGCTGAAGAGAACACTTCTCTGACCGTCAGCCACTCCGTGACCTTGGTCAGGCCTTCACCGGCAGAGAGCCTGTGGGCGACGAGAGTCACCAGAGTGGCTCTCACCAGGTCCACGTCACCCAGGTCATGCCGAAACAGGCCTGCCTCCAGAGCCGGGTGGGGACCGACACCCTCCAGGATCGCGGCGCTTACTCCGTTAAACCACTCCGCCCGACTCCTGCGGAGTTCTGCGGCCTTGTTTTCGTGCATGGGACCTTTTCGGAAAGAAGGGGCGGTAGAGAGCAGACCGGACTCCACTGTCCGGAAGAACCTCGGCTGACGAAGGAGGCAACGAGTACGCCCTGACGCGACACAAGGAGGAGCAACCGCGCTTCCAGGGGGTGACACCGTGCCGAATGCTACAACTTCCGCACTCCTGCCGGATGCGAGAAATCCTTCAGAACAAGGGATTGCGGATGGCCGGAAGGGGCCAACGGGTTTACCTCGACCGCCCGTCACCATAGGCCCACCAAGGGCACGGGAGCTCCGCGAACCTCCAGAACACGTGGTCCCTCGGAGACGACGCGCGGCGACGCCAACGACTCGCCCTGCTGCTCCAACTGCTCCTCGTGCTCGCCGCCGACCTGCTGGAGTGGTCACCGATTTCGCCGCCGACGGGCGTCAGACGCCCCTGCCGATGCGACTGTTGGAGCAGGCCGCCGTCTTCTTCAGCCGCGCCGCCCAGGCCACCGAGGCCATGCGCCGCCTCAACGGCGTCGGCACCGACTCCTTCGGGCCCTGACCAAAGCCCTGGCCGCGGCCACCGACCACGCGCAGGCCGACCGCCTGTGCCCGCCACATCCGGCGCGACAGCGGCGAACTCCTCACCCTGTCGCGCAAGACCCGTCACGAGAACAGCGGAACCCGCCGCACAGTCCTGGCCATCGACCAGCTGGAAAACTGCTCACCCTCAGCGGAGAACACGATCGGGCCCTGTTCCTATGTCCAGCGAAGACGTGACAGGAGCGCGTGCCCGGTAGCCCCCTCCAGGCGTGCGGGCGCACCGAGGGAGGGGCGGCCGTCCTCAGGTGTGCTGGAATACGCGTTCGTAGTGCCAGGCGAACGCGTCCGGGCTGGGGAGGTCCGCCTTGCGCGGGGGAAGAGCGATACTCCTGCCCTCCAAACCGGTGTACTCCTTGGTCGCGGGGGAGGGGTGTTCGTGCAGGCGGGGGCTCACCCGGACGGTCAGCTCCGGTGAGACCCCCAGGTACCCCTGGTCGAAGAGCCGGTGCACGTCCGCGCGCAACAGCATGCCGTTGTCGAGCCGGTGCAGCCCTCCCTCGGACACCGGGTGGATGTGCGCCGCCTCCAGGGCCGGTGGCACATCGATCCCCGTGACCGCGCACCTGCCCTGGTAGGCGCTCATGAGCGCGAGTTTGAACGCCTCCTGCCCGAGGCGCTGGCGGACGGGGCGGTACCCGCCTCGGGTGGGTCCGTCGTGCCGCCAGGTGTCGGTGTCCTCCGACTCCTCGCCGAGGGCGGCGTCCGCGCCCTCCGCCAGTACGCGGTCGGCGATCGGGGCGAAGTAGTCCGCGAGGACGGAGGCCTCGATGTTGTCGTACCCCTTGCCCTGGACGAGGTTCTTGCTGAAGTCCGGCGGGGGCGCGAAAGTCGTGCTCTCGGGGAAGAAGACGGGGTCGCGCAGCATGATGCAGCCGATGAGCGGGTCCTCGTCCGTGCGGATGGGCGGCTTGCCCTCCTTCCGGCGGTACACGTTGAGTGCGTCGCGCAGCTCGTTGAGGCTGCTCCTGCCGTTGCCCTCCCCGAAGGAGGCCCAGGCTTCGGACAGACGGACCTGGGTGAACCCGCTGAAGACGGCGCCGCCCACGATCCTGTTGTGGGGGTACCGCGTCTTGAAGAGGAAGAGGTCGCCCAGGCCGATACGGCCGAAGTCCTTGTCTGACGAAGGGCGCCAGAAGTTGATCTCGGTCAGGTGGGGTCGCTGGGCGAGGAATTCGGCCCAGCCCTGGTCAGTCACTCCGACAAAAGCCTTCATATCCGGCATTATGCTGCTTTCTCGGTTTTGCTGCTTCCGCGGAGAGTTCCTTTCGTCCCATTTGGCCTATTTGGCCGGAATCGGTCATCCCTGGTTCGCTTCCGTGCTCCAGTCGGGAGGATGGGCGGCAGCGGATCCGATGGTGAAGCCGAGAAGGACCGCATGGCGCAGCGGCAGCGGTTGCGATGTCCCGTGCGCAGAAGCCGCACGTTGACGCGGCCCGGCTGGACAGGCTTCTCACAGAGGCGAACAAAGGCGGTGGCCAGGAGACCGGAGGCGACACGGCGTATCCGCGAGCGGGCCCGGGGAATGCCGCGGAAGGCCCTGCGGAGCAGGACAGCGCAGGCACCTTCGAGGAAGCCTTCCAGGAGGTGTCGGGGAAGGCCAGGAAGAGGACGCCGGGCGTGCTCGGAAGCAGGCACGTCGCCGGAACAGGAGCGCGCGGGGTATGCCACCGGGATGATGCCCCATGGGGTTCGGCAGCTTGCCCCTGTTGCGGGCAAGCGCTCTGAACGCCTCGGTTAGCGGATCTCGTTCCCGGGGTGCTCGCTGTCGTATGCGCGGCGGGCCCGGGCGACGGTGTCACGGTGCTCCAGCGACCAGTCCGCGAGCGCCTTGACCAGGTGGATCAGGCTCGCCCCGGTCTCGGTGAGCCGGTAGTCGACCTGGGCGGGGACCGTCGGGTAGACGGTACGAAGTACCAGGCCGTCCCGTTCGAGCCGCCGGACCGTCAGGGTGAGCATCCGCTGGGATATCCCGTCGATCGCGCGTTGGAGCCGGCGGAAACGGCGTGGCCCGTGAGCGAGTTCGACGATGACGAGGACCGACCACTTGTCCCCGACCCGGTCGAGGACGTCGCGGATCCCGCAGTCCGGGTGGTCCGACCTTCCGCACGGGGCCAGGTCGGCCGCGTCGGCGGTTACACCGGTGTGCGTCGGTGACATGAAACTGCCTCCTTGTGGGCGGTCTGCGGCCGGTCCAGGATCTCAGAGGTAGTTACCGAAGAGAACCACGAGGGAGACCGAGACGCATGATCATGGTGACCGGTGCGCACGGACAGCTGGCGTCGCTCACGCTGGATGAGCTGAACTCGCGAGGGGCACAGGCCGTCGGAGGCAGCCGCACCGCCGGGGACGGTCTGCGCCACCTCGACTTCGACGACCCGGGGAGCCTGGATTTCGAGGGCGTCTCCACGCTGGTCCTGGTCTCGGCCGGGTACGCCGAGGACGACCGGGTCATCACCCGTCACGGCGCCGTCGTCAGTGCCGCGGTCCGTGACGAGGTGGCCCACATCGTCTACACGAGTCTGACGGGGGCCGGGGACCACCTCGGGTTCGCCCTCGCCCACCGGGCCACCGAGAGACTGGTGAAGACCAGCGGACTTGGGTGGACCATCCTCCGCAACGGCCTGTACGCCGAACTGTTCGGCGCACTGCTCGCCTGGAGTCCCGGCGGCCTGGAGTCGGCGTTCGGCACCGGTGCCCTGGCCGCGGTCGCGCGCGCGGACCTGGCCGCCGCCGCGGCGGTCGTCGCGGCCGAGCCCGCATCGCACGCGGGAAGGACCTACGAGCTGGTCGGCGACCCGATCAGCGCCGACGATATCGCCGGGCGGCTCGGCGTTCCCCACCGCACGATCAGCCTGGGGGAGTACCGCGCCCGCCTTCTCTCCGACAACGCCCTGCTGCCGTTCCAGCCGCCGATGCTGGTCTCGACCGCCACCGGTGTCCGTCACGGCTTCCTCGACGGCACCAGTGACGACCTCGCCACCCTGGTGGGGAGGCCGCTCACGGACCCGCTCACGATCGCCGCGGACACGGCGGCCTCGACGCGCGCCGGTCAGCTTTGAGGTCTGGAGTCCTCTTCCGACCCGATGGCCGGCTCAGGTGGGCGGGGAGCCACCGGAGGGGCGCAGTGTCCTGGGCATGGGCGGGACGGGGTGGTCCGGGCGAGCCTTGCGGCCGACCCGACGCGGTTCACGGTCCTCGGTGACACAGTCCAGGGCCTCGCGGACGGCCAGGCGGCCCGCCATCGTGAAGCCCTGCGGACTGGGGGCGTCGTCGTGCCGGATCGCGTCGCGCAACACCACGCGGGCGGCGTAGAGGGGGTGGCCGCCGCCCGAGTCCTCCCATGACTCGCGCGCATCCTGGGCGAAGGCGCGGACGAACTCCTCCGGTAGCGGTTCCCCTGGGTAGTCGCAGGTTGCGGGCAGGTCGTCGGTGAAGGCGAAGGCCGCCCCCGCGCCGTCGTCCGGCAGCGGTTCGAAGTCGGCCCAGACCAGGGCGAAGTACCAGGGACAGGCCGTTTGGAGCACTTGTTGGACGAAGACACCGGTGACCGGTCGGGGTGGGACCGGTGGTCTGGGGGACGCGCTCACGGTAGTTCTTCTCAGGTGTCGCAGCTCCGGCAGCGGCGGGTGGCGAGGCGCTCGGTGTTGCCGTGTGTGGCGCGGGCGGGGGAGGACTCGCCGAGGCGGCGCCACAGTTGCGGGTCGGCGTCGGGAATCCAGCCCCACAGGGGTGCCTTGATCTCGGAGTCGGACTGGTGCAGGCAACCCGGGCGGTGGGCCACGCCGCGCGGTGAGATGAGCAGGGTGCCCGCGGGGAAGTGCGCGTCGCCCATGGCGGTACCGCCGTCCTGGGCGTGGGCATGGGCGCTGCGGCCCTCGCGCGTGAGCGAGCACGAGCATCCGCCGCCGATGAGGAGTTCACAGAAGTCACAGCGTTCCATGGCCCCGACCATGCACCGCTCTGATGACGAACGGGCTGAGGTCTTCCGCGCCTGAGGGGTGTTCTGCCAGGTGGGAGGCGGATGACCGGATCCGGCCATCCGGCACCGGATCTCACGCGGGGCCGTGCTCCCACCCGTGCCCGGGCCGGGGGCGGGGGCGCGGGTGGGAACGGCACGGAGAGTTCGGCGCGGCCGCCGCCGCGCATCGCGGTTTCCCTCCCCGCGGGTGAAACCGACGTGCGGATTTCACCCGCGGAACACCCCTTGACACTCTCGCGACCACGGAGCTATACCTAGGAAAATACTTCAACCGACCGAATTCGCTCGACGACACCTAGGAATGTTAGCGCTAACATACAAATAGCGAACACCGGGACAAAGGCCATGGAATACGTGCGCCCTGTCCCCGATGAATGATGCCTGTCGTCGCCGATAGCCCTCATATCGCCGCGACCCGACACATCCTGCCACCGCCGACCGGACCCCCGTCGGCGGCACACCCCCCGGAGGAGACTTGCGAGCGAACCGAAGGAGATCGGCGCGCACCGCGTGCGCGCTGATCACCGGACTGCTGTGCGCCGTGACCGCGGCGGCCCCCGCATCGGCCGCGACCGACTACAGCATCACTGTCGACCCTTCCGCTACCGGGCCGCGCATCAGCGACCAGATGTACGGCATATTCCTGGAGGACATCAACCACGCGGCCGACGGCGGACTGTACGCCGAACTGGTGCAGAACCGCTCCTTCGAATACGGCACCGCGGACAACGAGAACTACACTCCCATGACCGCATGGGAGGAGATCACCACCGGAAACGCCGACGGCTGGGCGAAAGTGGTGAACGACGACGGCCGGCTCAACGAGCGCAACCGCAACTACCTCCGACTGGTCCTGCCCGCCGACGGCGAATACGGCGTGGTCAACAGCGGATATTCCACTGGAATCACCGTCACCGAGGGGGAGGAGTACGACTTCTCGGTGTGGGCGAAATCCCCGGGCCACGCCGTTCCGCTGACCGTGCGGCTGCACGACGCCCAGGGCGGGCCGCTGGCCGAGCCGCTGACCTTGGACGTCCAGGGCCGCCGCTGGGCGCGGTACACCGGCACGCTGACCGCCACGGGCTCCAGCACCACAGGCCGGCTGTCGGTCACCGGGAGCGGCGGCGGCGTGCTGGGCCTGGACATGGTCTCGCTGTTCCCGCGCGAGACCTTCAAGGGGCGCGAGAACGGCCTGCGCGCGGACATCGCCGAGAGGATCGCCGAGCTCGCCCCGGGCTTCGTCCGCTTCCCCGGCGGCTGCCTGGTCAACACCGGCAGCCACGAGGCCTACGAGGGCCCCGACTGGCCGCGGGAGCGCTCCTACCAGTGGAAGGACACGGTCGGCCCGGTCGAGGAGCGCGCGACCAACCACAACTTCTGGGGCTACAACCAGTCCTACGGGCTGGGCTACTACGAGTACTTCCAGTTCGCCGAGGACCTCGGCGCCATGCCGCTGCCGGTGGTGCCCGCCCTGGTCACCGGCTGCGGCGAGAACGAGGCCACCGACGACCCCGACCTGCTGCGGCGCCACATCCAGGACACCCTGGACCTGATCGAGTTCGCCAACGGCCCGGCCGACTCCGAATGGGGGAGCGTGCGCGCTGAGATGGGTCACCCCGAGCCGTTCGGCCTGACCCACGTGCAGGTCGGCAACGAGGAGAACCTGCCCGACGCGTTCTTCGAGAACTTCCTGCGGTTCCGCGACGCCATCGAGGCCGAGTACCCCGACATCACCGTGGTCGGCAACTCCGGCCCGGCCTCCGGCGGCACCGTCTTCGAGCGCGCCTGGGAGCTCAACCGCGAGCACGGCGTCGACATGGTCGACGAGCACTACTACAACTCGCCCGCCTGGTTCCTGGCCAACAACGAGCGCTACGACTCCTACGACCGCGAGGGCCCCGACGTCTACCTGGGCGAGTTCGCCTCGCAGGGCAACCAGTTCTCCAACGCCCTGGCCGAGGCCGCCTACATGACCGGGCTGGAGCGCAACGCCGACGTGGTGAAGATGGCCTCCTACGCCCCGCTGCTGGCCGCGGAGTGGGGCACCCAGTGGACCCCCGACATGATCTGGTTCGACAACAGCACCAGCTGGGGCTCGGCCAACTACGAAGTGCAGCGGTTGTTCTCCACCAACACCGGAGACCGCGTGGTGCCCAGCACCGCCTCCGGCACCCCCGGTATCGGCGGGCCGATCACCGGCGCGGTGGGACTGTCCACCTGGAACACCAGCGCCGAGTACGACGACGTCCGCGTGACCTCCGCCGACGGCGAGACACTGCTGGCCGACGACTTCTCCTCCGGCGCCGACCAGTGGACCCACGTCACCGGCGCCGGGAACTGGACCGTTGAGAACGGCGCCTACGTGCAGACCGAGGTCTCCGGCGAGAACACGATGGTCACCGCCGGAGACCCCGGGTGGACCGACTACGACCTGGAGGTGACCGCCACCAAGCGCGAGGGCGCCGAGGGCTTCCTCATCGGGTTCGGCGTCCAGGGCACCGGCGACTACTACTGGTGGAACCTGGGCGGGTGGAACAACACCCAGTCCGCGGTGGAGCGCGCCTCCGACGGCGAGAAGAGCCTCATCGTCTCTGACGGAACCACCGTGGAGGCCGGTCGCGCCTACGACATCCGCGTCGAGGTGCGCGACCGCGACGTCACCCTCTACCTCGACGGCGAGGAATGGGATAGTTTCACCGCGCCCGAGCCCGAGCCGTTCCGCCAGGTGGTCACGCGCGACGAGCAGACCGGCGAGCTCATCGTCAAGGTCGTCAACGCCCAGGACGAGGCGGCCCGCACGTCGATCGACCTGGGCTCGGCACGGGTGGAGCCCACCGCCGAGCTGACCGTCCTGCAGGCCGACCCGGCCGCCGAGAACACGGCGACCGACCGGCCCGTCAGCCCGGAGACCTCCACCATCGACGGCGTGGGCAGCACGTTCACCCACACCTTCCCGGCGCACTCGGTCACCTTCATGCGCCTCGCACCGGAGCGGTAACCCGCTGCGGCACCGCGCCCGCCGGGCACCGCAGAGCCGGTGCCCGGCAGGCGTCCGTGCGTGGGGGGCGAGGACCGCGGGATCTCGACAGCGCCGCCGGTGATCACCCGCGGCGCCCCGGTCGCCATCCGGGCCGTCTTCCCACCGCAGCCGCCGTGCTCCGAGCACCACCGCTTCCCGTGACTGGCTGGAGGTACACCGCCTATTCGCCTCATCCGCTGTCACGCACCAACTCGTCAGGACCCTTGGTAAGCGAGGCCTTTCGCGGCCAGTGCGTCACCGAGGACGGCGATCGCCTTGGGGCCGACGCCGTGGATGGCCGGCAACTCCTTCCTCGAGTGCTCGGCCACCTGCCGGAGGCTGGTGATGCCGTTGGCGGAGAGTTCGCGAGCGGCCGTCTTTCCGATCCCGTCCGGCAGGTCCCCGACCGGACGTATGTCGGGTGTGGCTGCCATGGCGCGTCCTTCCGGTCGGACCACTGTGAACGCCAGATCAGCGATGACGGGTGCTGACGAACAATTGGTCCAAACCAGCGGCTGGTCTCCGCTTCGGGGACGGTCCGGCCGAGCGCGTCGCCCCCACACCGGAATCGGCGGGGCCCTTTCCCCGCTCGCCTGCCTCCTCCAGGGACTCCGCGTCCGTGCCGGTGCCCGCGGGGCCGTCACAGAGGCCGATTCCGGATCACTGAATGATGCTGGTGGCGGGTAGACCACCCCCACAGCGACCATGGACGGGACTGCCATGACAGCCGGACGAACCGACAACGCACACGTGGAGGTCGTCGGTGTCGATGCCTGCCGCAAGGGGTGGATGGCGGTCCGCCTGGTCGACGGGCGGTTCCGTGACGCCCGCCTCTGCGATCGCCTGAAGGAGGTCACGGCCAAGCCCGGCTCCCAGATCGTGGCGGTGGACATCCCGCTCGGACTCACCGACCGGGAATGGCGTGAGTGCGACCTGCGCGTACCCGCCCTGTTGGGACCTCGCTCGCACAGCGTCTTCCGGGTCCCATCCCGCGCAGTCGTCGAGACCGCGGACTACGCGGAGGCCAATGCCCTGTGTCGGGACATGACGGGACGTGGTCTGACCCGTCAGGCCCACGCCCTGTTCCCCAAGATCCTGGAAGCCGACCGCATCAGGCGTTCCGGTGCGGACCACCTGTACGAGGTCCACCCCGAGCTGTCCTTCCGCACCATGGCCGGTGCGCCGTTGAGCTGGGCCAAACGGACCTGGAACGGCCAGAGGCACCGTCATGCGCTGCTCGCCGAGGAGGGGATAGTGCTTCCCGAAGACCTGGGCGCGGCAGGGGAGGCGGCGGTCGACGACGTCCTGGACGCCGCCGCGGCGGCCTGGAGCGCGCACCGCATCGCCCTGGACCGGGCGCTGTCCTGTCCCGAGTCTGAGCAGCTCGACGCTTCCGGTCGGCCGATCGCTATCTGGCGCTGATCCCTCCAGAGGACTTCCGCGCTTCGAGTGCCGAGTGAGCCCCGGTCCGCGCCGCCGCGGAGTGGCGGGCCCTCACGATCATGTGAAGAGGGGGAACCGAAACCGCCTGAGTCGGCGCGGACCAAGGCTCCGGAACAGGACGGAATCGGTAGCCTGACCAGGGATTGCGTCCCCTGGGCGGTCCCGGGAGCCCGCTCGGGGGTAGCCACGGCCCATGACCACCACACGCAGTGAACAGGGTACGGACACCGTCACCACACGGATCGTCGACTACTACAACGGCCGCGAACGGGCCTGGGCGAAGGCCGCGTCGATCGCGTCCATGCGCCTGCTCCTGTCACGACTGCGCCACCGCGCGGGCCCCTCCACCGGGACCAACCTGGGGGGAGCGATGCGGATCGTCGCCGAGATGCTCTCCGACGGGGAGAGGGGCAGCGTCGTCAGGCTCATGTGCGACCAGGGCGAGCGGTACATGCGCAACTACTACGACGACGCGTGGGTCGAGCAGACGCTCAAGCTGGACCTCGCGCCCTACACCAGGGCGCTGGAGGACTCCCTCTCGACCGGTCGCTGGAACGAGCCCGCGGCCACCGCCGTCCCCGCGGCCAGGAAGGCCTGAGGACGAGTCCGTGCCCGGGGCCGAGGGATGCCGGGAAACACGGCGTCCCTCGGCCGGTTCGTCCGCGGCACCGATGGTCTCCTACCCGCGCAGGTGCTCCAGCGCCGACAGGACCTCACCGTCGGGGTCCTCGACCATCTCCTCCGCTTCATCGGTGAGAGTGAGCACGGTGTCGAGGAACTCCCCGGCGGCCTCGACCTGGCCGGAGCGCTCCAGCTCACGTACCGCGTCAGCGGCGCTGTGCACCACCCGGGCGTACTCTGCCGCCTGTTCGTAGGGCACCGGTTCGGTCACGCGCAGCGCGCCCTCGAACAGGGTCCGCAACGCCTCCGGGTCCCGGGCCGCCACCGCCGCACGTGCCTCCAGGGCCAGGGTGAGCGCGGGGGAGCGGTCGGCCTCCTCCAGCAATAGCCCCACGAGCTGTTCGCGGTCGAGGGTGTCCAGGTGGGAGGCGATATCGGGCACCGACGGTGCGGCACCGCCGTGTTCGCGTTCGTACAGGTGCACCAGGCCCACCGCGACCACGTGCTTGCAGCAGTTGCCCTCCTGGGCCCAGGGGCAGTCGCAGTGCCAGGAGAAGGCCCCCTCGGCGGTGAGCCGCACCCGGTAGCGCCGCTGTCCGCCGACGGTGGCGTGCACGGCCTTCCCGCGCTTTCGCAGCCCCGACACCCGTCCGAGGTAGTCCAGGCCGCGGTCGAAGGACTTCTGGCCGGCCAGATCCAACAGGTGGTCACGTGAGAGCTCAGCCATGGGCCCAGTCAAGCAGAGCGGCGCGCAAGACGTGCAGCCCGAACACCACGCCCCGGCCGCGGGTCGGGAAGTCCCCCTGCCGAGAGGCGGAACATGTCCGGAAGCGGCCACCCGGGGCACGGCGGCCCCGGAGACCGCTAGCGTGGCCGGACGTGAGTGATTCCCCTGCCCCTCGTGACTACGCCTCCTGGATCAGGGACTACGCCAACCTCGTGGACCGCGTGTTCGCACGGGGACCGGAACGGGTCGCCGACGAACTGGCCGAGCATGTTCCCGACGCAGCCGACTCCGACTCCGCGCCCGGACGGTTGCGGCGGCTGCTGCTCACCCGTGCCCACCTGCTCACACACTCCCGCGACCGGACCGAGACCGCCTGCACGCTGCATGACGTCCTCGCCCGCGAACCACGGGTGTCCGGGTGGCTGACCGGGGCCGACGAGGTCCTGCCTCCGGTGCGCCTGGCCGAACGCGGCCCCGACGCGGCCCCGGTCGACGCACGGCTGCTGCGGGTGCTGACCGGGCACCGCGCACCGGTGTGCTCCGTGGCCTGGTCCCCCGACGGGGAGAGGCTGGCCACGGTCGGCGCCCACGACGCCACCGTACGGATCTGGGACGCCCGGACCTGGCGGCAGGAGCGGCGCCTGGACATCCGGGGCGCGGCCCTGGACCGGGCGGTGTGGAGCCCCGACGGGCGGCGGCTCGCGGTGCTCGGCAAGAGCGACCGCTTCCCCGATCTGGGAGAGTACGACGCCGACGACGTCCACGGGTGGGAGAGCCGGATCGAGCACGTGCGCATGGTGCTCGTCTACGACACCGCCACCTGGCGGGAACATGCCGCCACCCCCACCGCGCCGCGCTCCTGGTACGGGGACCGGCCCGTCATCGCCTGGTCGCCCGACTCACGGACGCTCGCCATCGGCGAGGACATCGGTGTGCGCCTGTGGGCGGTGGACGGGGAGGAGCAGCCTCCGTGGCTCCTGCCCGGCGACAGGGTACGGCGGGTGCTCGACCTGCACTGGCACTCCGGTGGCGCTCTCGCGGCCCTGGCCCAGGGCAGTGAGTCCGCGCCGGGAGGGGCGCGCGGGGTTCCGGAGAGCCTCCTGGTGACCTGGCCCGACCCGTACGGCGGTCCCCGGTGCCGGGTGTGGGCGCGGGGAGTGCCGTGGGACTCCCCGTCCGGAGTCCGCTGGCACCCCGACGGGGAGCGGGCCTGGGTGTTCTCCAGCCACGAACTGACCCTGTGCGATCCCGGAGCCGAACAGGTCCTGTGGCGTTCCGAACGCGGATCCGAGGACCCCTGGGCGAAGGCCGTGGAGTGGTCCCCCGACGGGGCCACCCTCGCCGAACTGCGGTCCCGGCACGGGGGGTGGGCGCACCTCGCCCTGTGGGACGCCGGGGCCACCGGTGCGGTGTCCCCGCGGGCCCGGATCGACTGTGCCCCGGAGGAGACCACGGACCTGGCCTGGAGCCCCGGAGGCGCGACGGTCGCCACCGCCGGAGAGTCCGGGGTGCGTCTGTGGGACCTCCGGCGCGGCGGGCACACGGGCCCGGAGCGGTCCGCTCCGCGGTTCACCGACCCCGTGTGGAGTCCCGACGGCGCGCACGTGGCGGTGCGGTCCATCCAGGAGCGGCGGTGGTACGTGGCCGACGCGCGTGATCCGAGCAGGGTCGAGCCGGTCGGGGAACAGTGCCCCTTCCCGCACACCGGCACCGAGGAGGTCCGGGAACGGGTCGAGGCCGCGCGCAGGGAGGGGCGCGACTACGACCAGTACGCGAGCTGGTACGGCAGCCGTATCCCGGACGCGGTCAGTCCCGGGCGTGAGCTGTACGCGCTCGCGGGGGGCCTGGCCCCCGTCATCCTCTTCGACCTCCGCGACGGAGGCAGCCGCAGGCTCAGCGAGGCCAGACCCGAGGGCCGGTGGATGCTGGTCCGGTTCGGCCCCGGGGCCGACCGGCTCGTCACCGTGCAGCAGCGCACCGTCAGCTGGGAGCGGGGCGGTGACTGGGTGGAGGAGATCGTGATGATCCTGTGGGACGTCGACACGGGAGAGCAGTTGGCCCGCACGCGTTCAAGGGGAACCCGCGGCGAGGACGCGTGGACCGACTACCCGCGCGACCTGGCCGTGGGCCGCACCCGTCTGGCCTGGTGCGGCAACCACGGGGTGATCGCCCTGCACGATGCCCGCACCCTGGAACCCCTCAGCCGGACGAGGGTCACCGGGGGCGTGAACGGGGTGGCGTTCTCGTCCGACGAACGCGCCCTGGCCGTCACCGGCGACGCCGGGGTACGCGTTTACGACGTGCTCGGCGGCGGCCTCTTGCGGGGGTAGTGCGCCGGTCCGCCACCGCCGCACTGTCTCCGGTGCTCCCTACGATGCCGCCATGGACACGAGTACGGATGTGTGGACCGGAGTCCGCGAGCGGGTACGGGAGCTGGCACGGGAACCCGGCGCCGGGGAGGTGTTCGGAGCCCGCTCCCACGGTTTCGAGCTGCTGGACCCGCTGACGCCCGGGGAACTGGCCGAGGTGGAGGGACAGCTGGGGACGCGCCTGCCGGAGGGGTACCGGGAGTTCCTGCTCAGGGTGGGCGCGGGCGGCGCCGGACCCGCCTACGGCGTCTTCCCCGTGGTCAGGGGGGCGGACGGCCGGTGGCGGTGGCAGGGCGACGGCGCCGACCTGGCCGCGCCGTCGCGGCTGGCGGAGCCGTTCCCGGTCACCGGGCCCGATCCGGCGTCCCTGGCCGCCCTGCGGGCCCAGGAGCCCGCGGAGGAGGACTTCGGGGACATCGAGGAGTTCGACAGGGTCTACGAGGCCTGGGACGCGCGCATGGGCGACCTCCTGTGGGCCGAGGACCGCACGGCCGGGGCGCTGTGCCTGTGCCATCTGGGCTGCGCGCTACGGCAGTGGCTGGTCGTGTCCGGTCCTGAGGCCGGGCGCATGTGGAACGACGGCCGCGTCGACGACGAGGACCTGCGGCCGCTCACCGGTGCGGACGGCAGGCCCCTGACCTTCACGGACTGGTACCTGGCGTGGCTGCGGGAGGCCTCCCGCACCGCGGCGGCCCGGCCCTGACGGTGCCGTGCGCCGCCCGCCCCCTGCGGGCGGCGCGTTCCGGGAGCGGAACCGGGCGCCTCAGGCGGACGGTTCCGCGCCGGGAGGCGGCGGTGTCCTGGGCATCGGCGGTAGCGGTCGGCCTCCGCGTGCGCCGCGACCGACCGGGCGGGGGCGCGGCCCTCCTCGGCGCAGCCCAGGATCTCCCTCGCGGCGAGTCGCCCCGCCGCCTCGAAGCTCCGGGCGTTGGAGTCGGTCCAGTGCCAGACGGCGTCGCGCAGCACCACGCGTGCGGCGAAGGGCGGTCGGCCGTCGTTCCACCCCTCCCATGCCTCGCGTGCGGCCTCGGCGAACGCGTCGGTGAACTCCTGTGGGAGCGGCTCCTCGGTGTACCGGCACTCGGCGGGAAGGTCGTCGACGAACGCGAAGTCCCCGGCCCTACCCTCCGGCGGCGGCTCGGCGTCGAACCCCGTTGTCCAGCACACGACCGCCGCGGCGGTGGAAGACGAGGTGCCAGCCCGTGTTCGGAATCCTGCGTCCCTGTCGGCACACGTTGTCCGACGGACTGGCAAAGGAGTGGATGTCCCACATGTGCGGGCTGTGCCTGGCACTGCGCGACGGCCACGGCCAGGCCTCCCGGATCGCCACCAACCACGACGGGCTGGTGGTGTCGGTCCTGGCGGCGGCGCAGTCCGAGGAGTGCGCCGGTACGCGCCGGGCCGGCCGCTGCCCCCTGCGCGGCATGCGCGGGGCCGAGGTCGCCGACGGTCCCGGCGCCCACCTGGCGGCGGCGGTGTCGCTGATGCTGGCCTCGGCCAGGATCGCCGACCACGTCGAGGACGGCGACGGCCCCTACGCCCGCCGCGGCGTGCGCGCCCTCGCCGGGCGGGTGGCCGAGCGCTGGCGTCGCGACGCGCGGGAGGCGGGCGCCGGACTCGGGTTCGACGGCGCCGCGCTGGTCGCGGTGGTCGACCGGCAGCGGGAGGCCGAACTCGCGGCGGGACCGGGCACCGACGTCCTGGCGGTGACCCGGCCGACCGAGGAGGCCACCGGCGAGGCGTTCGCGCACACCGCGGTCCTGGCGGGGCGTCCCGGCAACATCGAACCGCTGCGCGAGGCGGGACGCCTGTTCGGCCGGGTCGCGCACCTGCTGGACGCGGTCGAGGACCGTGAGCAGGACCGGGGACGAGGCGCCTGGAACCCGCTCACGGCCACCGGCACCGGGAACGGCCGGGCCCGCGAGCTGTGCGACGACGCCGTCCTGGGTGTCCGGCTGGCGCTGGAGGAGGCCGGGTTCGCCGACGACCGCCTGGTCCGCGCGCTCCTGGTGGGGGAGCTGCACCGCGCCGTCGGCCGCGCCTTCGCCCACGGCGGGTATCCGGGCCGGGGCCACCACCAGAACGACCACCCCCACCACCAGCAGCAGCCCCATCAGCGGCGAAGTGACGGGGACGGGGCCCATGACGCCGAGTACGGCGACGGACACGGGGGCGGCTCCGGCTCGGGCGGGGACAAGGGCGGCTGCTGCGTCGCCTGCTCGTGCGACACCCCCGAGCTTCGGCACCCGCCCAGGCAGCGGGGGTTCCTGGCGGGCTGCGCGACCGCCCTGTTCATGTGCTCCACCTGCCAGTTCTGCTGCCGCGACCCCCACCCCGGGCCGTGGTCGGGCAAGCCGCGTGACGCCTGGTGCGGTTACTGCGATTGCTGTAGTGCTTGTAACCCCTGTAACTGCTGTGAGTACTGTGAGTGCTGTCCGTGTTGCTGTAACTGACCTTCACGGACAGCGGCCCGGACGCCCCTACCCGCTCACCGGCCGCCCCCGCGGCGCCGCGAACCGCTCCGCGAGGGCCTGGGCCTCGTCGTAGCCCGGAACGCCCTCGGGCAGGGGCAGGTCCGACGCCACCGCCTCGACCGCCGCGAGGGCCCCGCGCAGGGCGGCGCGAAAGAGCAGCGAACCGCAGCTCACCCGGCGCACGCCCAACTCGGCGAGGACCCGGAGCGGCGGACCGGCGGGGGAGTGGAGGACGTTGAGCGGGACGCGCAGGGCGCCGGCCAGTGCCGCGATCTCCTCCTCGTCGCGCAGACCGGGGACGAACACCCCGTCGGCGCCCGCCTCCTCGTAGGCGGCGGCCCGCTCCGCCGTCCGTTCGGCCGTGCGCTCGGTGTGCCCGGTCAGCCACCAGGTGTCGGTGCGGGCGTTGAGGAACAGCGACGGCGCCTCCTCCTTCACCGCGCTGATGACGGACCGCTGCCGGGCGACGTCGGCCAGCCCGCCGTCCGCGAGGCCGTCCTCCAGGTTGATCCCCGCGATCCCCAGCCGCTCCAGTTCGGCGGCCAGGGCGGCCACCCGCGCGGGTGAGGCGTCGAAGCCGCCCTCGACGTCCACGCTGACCAGCACGTCCAGCCGGGACAGGCCGCGGGCCAGCCGCAGCGTCTGCTCGCGCGCGAGCCCCCGGCCGTCGGGGAGCCCGGCCGCCGCGGCCACGCCCAGGCTGGTGGTCCCCACCGCACGGAACCCCGCCGCGGCCAGGGCGGCCGCCGAGGCGTGGTCCCAGGCGTTGGGCAGCAGCAGCGGAGCGCCCGCCCGGTGCAGGGCGCGGAACCGCTCGCCGGGGCTCGACCCCTCCGGGGAAGGGACCTCCCCCTCCCGTGCGGCGGTGCCGTCGTCGGAACGCACGGCCGTGCGCCGCGGCCGCGCCGGGCCGTCCTCCGGCGGAGCGCCCGCGGCATCGTCGCGGACGGGCGGAACAGTGGGCGCGGGGTCGCCGGGGACGGCACGGACGCCGGCGTGCCCGTTGACGCGTTCTGCTGGTGAGGTCATGGGGTGACGTTACGGCCGTGTCGTTTCGGTCTCCACCGAAGTGACGCGACCCGGCCCAGCGCGGTGCTGCTGTTGGCCGCTGGTCCTCGACCGGGGGCGTCACGCGTCGCACGCCCCGCATGGTTCGCGCGCTCGGGGGAAGGTTTCCGGTCCGTCACCGTCCACGGTTCCCCCGATACGGGCGGATCCCTGTGCCGGAGGCCACGGCCTCCGGGGAGGTCCACGTTGTTCTACGTCATCGTCTCCATTACCGGCCTGGTCTTCGGAGCCGCCACCATCGTGCTCGGTTTCCTGCACGAGGCGAGGATGCGCAGGGTCGTCGAGCGTCTGCGCGCGGGTGGCCTCACTGAGTCGGAGGCCGTCCGCGACCGTGCGGGCCTGCTGTACCGCTTCCGGGCGTTCGTGGTCGTGGTCGCCCTGGTGATCGCGGGGCTGCTCGTCGCGATCCCGGTGCACGCGGTGATCATGGACGCCTGGGACGGGGACGCGGTCCTCCAGTCGGTGGTGTTGGCGGTGGTGCTGGTCCTGAGCGCGGCGTGGCTCCGGCGTCTGCGCGCACGGATCACCGCGTTGCGGTCCGGGGCCGAGGAGTCGTCCTGAGCACGCCTCCGTCGGCGGCTCCGCCCCCCGGCGAGCGGAGCCCCGCTGTGGCACCGGCCGACCGTAACCCTTTCCGTATGCGGCCGTGAAGCGGCTTCTCGGGGCACCCCCATGGGAATTCACATCATGACATGTCCATATTCAATGGACTGGCCTTGTGGGTCTTCCCTGGACCGGGATGGCTGATCCGAGGGAACCCATGGATCATCCTTGCCGGCCAACGGCATAACGAAGGGATGGGAGCGCCGCTCCTGCGGGAGCGCGCGCCCCGCGGTGTCCGACAAGGGCCAGCGTAGGTAGGGGACAGGCATTTCCCCCTCCCGGTGCCGATGGAAACCGTGGTTTCCTTGCACGCATCGGATGGCCGAACCTAGGGTGGTCAGCGGTTTGCGGAACTCCGATCCGCGCCTCAACGGTCCTGTTCAGCCCACGTATCCGAACAGGCGTCACCACTTTTCCTCCGGGTCCGCTTCGCAGGAGTCCCTCAAGTCCCGTGGAGCAGGCATGTGACCACCCAGGGGAGACACGACGGATATCGATCGATTCGGCTCCCGAGGTACGAGCCGGAAAGCAACAGAGCCTGGGAACCGCCGCCGCGCCCCCGCATCCGCCGCCGACCCGAACGCGAAGGACGCCCATGCCCACCGGTTCAGCCGCCGACCACCGCTCCACCGCACCCCCGGCCGACCCCGGCGCCGCACCGGTCATGCTCGAACTGGTCGACGAGGACGGGACGACGATCGGCACCGCGGAGAAGGTCTCCGCGCACCTGCCCCCCGGGCGACTGCACCGGGCCTTCTCGGTCTTCCTCCTCGACGACCGGGGCCGCCTGCTGCTCCAGCGCCGAGCCCTCGGCAAGTACCACTCTCCCGGGGTGTGGTCCAACACCTGCTGCGGCCACCCCCACCCCGGGGAGCCGCCCTTCGTGGCCGCCGCCCGCCGCACCTGCGAGGAACTGGGCGTGGAGCCCGCGCTCATGCGCGAGGCCGGGACGGTGCGCTACCACCACCCGGACCCCGATTCCGGGCTGGTGGAGCAGGAGTACAACCACCTCTTCGTGGGACTGGTGCGCGATCGGCTCCGCCCCGATCCGGACGAGGTCGCCGAGACCGCGTTCGCCGACTCCGCGGAGCTGGAGCGCATGCGCGGGAGCCTGCCGTTCTCGGTGTGGTTCCCCACGGTGCTCGACGCCGTGCTGCCCGCGGTGCGCGAGCTGACCGGGAGCCGCCACTGGTGACTCCGTCCGTACGGGGAGCCGCCGGCCGTGTCCGCCACCGCGGAGCCGCCGCTTCCGCCCGCCTCCGCGGTCCGGGTCCTCAGGCCTGTGAGGCGCCCTCGCGGACGATACGGCGGTGGAGGAGGGAGAGGGCTCCGAGGGTCAGGGCGAACCCGGACACGGCGATGGCCGCGGCGTAGAGGGGTTCGAGGCCGCTGGTCGGTACCAGGGCCGGGGGCATGGGGTTGGCGGGATCCCTCATCGCCCGCAGCGTGGTGAGGGTGTCCCAGGCCGACCAGCCGACGAAGGCGAGGGCGATCACCGCCTCGAAGGCCAGGAACCGCCGGTGCGTGGCGGCGAAGGTCCACCCGCTGATGTGCCGGGCGAAGATGGTCTGGGCACGGGCGCGCACGTGGATCACGCATGTGGCGATCCCCGTCATCAGCAGGACCGAGGCGGCGGCGACCAGGTTGAACGTCTCGACGCGCAACAGGGTGAGCTGGGTGGCGTGGGCACTGGCCGCCTTGTCGAGGACCGGTTGGACCGTGTTGACGTATTCGGCCATCCGAGGGTCGGCGCGTGCCTGTTCCACCACGGACGGGTCGGGGAACAGCAGGGCCTCGTGGGTCATGTAGTCGACGTAGCCGCTGTCCGACAGCACGGCACCGTTGGGCAGCGCGATGATCACCGGGTCCCGCAGGAAGGGGGACTCCTCCCGGCCGAGGGGATCGTTCGAACCGTAGGTGAACGCCGTCTGGCCGTCGGCCGTGGGCAGGATCTCGACGTCGGCCCCGAATTCCTCGTCCCCGGTCTGGACCCGGAACCACCCCGGCAGCGCCCGCGTGATGCCGTCGCTGTGGGAGGCGTGCTTCTCCGGGAGCAGGACCCGGATCCGGTCCTCGGAGCCGGCGGCACCGTAGCGCTCGCCCGTGGGGGACAGGACCTCCTGCTCGGTGAGGTAGGTGTCGTTGACCACGAGCACGTCGAGGTCGGGGCGCCGGGAGCCGACGGGCGCGACGGACTCCGGAGCCTGCTGCTCGGCGATGACGAGGTGCCCGTCGCGGTCGGTCCGGCGCAGCCAGGGGCCGAGAAGGGAGTCGACGTCCTCGAGGTCGTCGAAGCCGGTGCTGCCGTTGAGGGTGATGTGCGAGGTGTCCCCGGTCCGGGCGAAGGCCTCCAGTGAGGCGTGCTGTTCCCGTGTGGTCTGCGCCAGGTGGACGACGGACCCGAGGATGGTGAGCACCAGGAGCAGGACGGGGGCACGCACCAGGTAGGCGCCCACCTGGGTGCTGCGGACGGGAATGCGGCCCCTGAGCGCGGGGAGGACCGCGGTGAGGTGCACGAGGCCGAGTACGGCGGCGTGCGTGGCCAGGGCCACGGCGGCGAAGACCCCCACGAGCACCAGGGCGTTCAGTGCGAAGAACCCGAGTTGGTTCCACCTGTTGTAGAAGCCGAGGAAGACCAGCGTGGCCACGGTGACGGCGGGCAGGACGACACCCCACAGCCGCGCGACCCGGGCCAGGTCGTGGAGGAGGATCCCGGCGTAGGAGCGTCCCTGCAGGCGCTGGACGGCGTAGTCCCTGGAGGAGAGCAGGACACCCGCGCTGATCGCGGTGACACCCACCAGCAGCGCCGCGGCCAGGGCGTTGAACAGCGGACCGCCGAGGAAGGACTGCCACAGCTTCGCCTCGTCGCCGCCGGCGGCCGGTGCCAGCCCGTGTTCGGCGAGGGCCTCGGTGAGCACCTGCCCGTTCTCGGGCGGCCCGAAGACGAGGTAGAACCCGCGCGGGCTGCGGCCGGCGAACTCCTCCACGGGATGGACGCGCAGTTCCATGGTGCGGCCGAAGGACGGGTATCCGTCGGTGAGCCAGTCGGCGTACCGGGAGTCGGGGTCGCCCACGGCCAGGTACATGTGCCACAGCGACTCAGGGGCTTTCACATCGGGCGCGGCGAACCCGATGGCGATGTCCCGCTCGGCGGCCACGCGTTCGATCGTCCGCGCGACCTGTCCGCTGTCGGAGGTGCCGTCGTCCTCGACGATCCACACCAGGCTCGAGTGCTGTGCCGTGGGTACCGACAGCTCCCATGTGGTGAGCAGCAGCGTGGTGATGAACGCGGCGAGGAGGAGGAACGCCGTGTGGGCGAAGGCGATGGTCCGGTGCGGCATGCTGTCCTGGCGCGTTGGTGGAGGTCAGACGGCCCGCCGGCGACGAGTGCCGGCGGGCTTGTGCGGGGCCTTGGTCAGCAGTACCTCCAGTAGGTCTGGTTGTTGGAGAAGGCACGGGTGGCGCTGGCGTAGGACGTGGACCCGGCGTAGGCGGTGGCACGGTCGGTGGTCGTGCCGAACGCGGTCGATCCGTGGCAGTAGGAGCCGTGGTAGTAGTTGGAGTACACGTCCCCGACCCTCGGGGCGCCCGTGAAACCGTGGCTCCACTTGCCGCCGCCGACGTATTCGACGGCCGCGAAGGCGGCACCCGCGGTCGCGGCGGTGAGTCCGGCGGCGATCGCCAGAGTCGCCACCGTTCGCTTCAGGGCACTGGTCATGGTTCCTCTTCCCCGGCCTCCGGTGGGGTGGTGGGAGGCCGTTCGAAACGGGGGCGGTCTGATGCGTGATCCCTTGCGGCGGGATTTTCCTCGGGCCGTTCTCGGCTTTGTGTCGTGCGTGCCTAGTGGTGGCCACGTACTGAGGAATATGCGGTGGGCGGTACCGGGGTTTTTTCTCGGGGCCCCGGGCGGACTGGTGTACGGCTCGGGGGGAAATTACAGCATTCGTTGCCCGGGCGGGACCCCCGGGGCCGGTCCTGGACAGGCGACCGGATCCGCGCGGCCGCCACCTGGATCGACGCGGTAGCGGCCGACCACGGGAGCGGCGTCCGCGGCGGAGGCGGCGTATGGCCCTTGCGTCTTGAGGCGCGTCCGTGTAGTGGCGGTGCCGCGGCTGGTGGAGGGCCGGGGCACAGCGGGTCCGGGGGTGTTCGGGGGCGAGGACGGACGCCCGCCGACGGGGCCCGGAGGCGGCGGACACGAATCCGGCTGGTCGGCCGGGGTGTTACGGACGGACCCGGCCCGCGTCCTCGGGGCCGGGCCGGTGGCCCGTTCCCCGCGGTGGTGCCGCACACGCCCGGACGGCCGGTGGCCGTGGCGTCGCGCTTTCATCGGTCATCCGGAAACTCACCGGCCGTCCTTCCGGGGTTCGGTGGTCAGGCCTTTACCCACGGGGAATGCACATCACAACATGTCCTGAATTCAGGAGGATCATCGCAGTGGGCGTGCGGAGTGCCGCGGGGTTACTGCTCGTGGGTTCCTACTGGTCAAAGGATTGTGTGAGTGTGCGAGGAGGATGCGGTCTCGTATGTGCTGCTGTCGTCCTGAGTAATGGTTCGGGCAGGTATTGGACAGCCTTTTTTCGCTTCGTGTGGGAAAAAACTCCGCTTCCCTTGCGTCTTTCTCATGCCCTCTCCTAGGATGATCGTCAGTTTACGAAGAGGCGCCCGCCGCCGGTGGGACCGGCCGATGCGCACAGGCGATTCCCTCCCCCCTCCCCCCGGTCCGCCCCGTGAGGTCCCCTCAGCCTCGCGGGGCGGACACAGACCACACGCGGAAGGGGTCGACCGGCGCCCGGACGGGGCGGCCCCGCCCTTTCCGGAGCGGCGGAGCCCGCGCGCGGCCCCGGGGCCCTACGGCAGGATGCGGCGCGGCCCCTCGGGCGGAAGCGGCCGCGCGCCCCACTCCCGGGGGTAGCCGAGGGAGACCTCGACGTGGGGAACGCCGTCGACCACGATCGTGCGCGGGATGTGCAGGTGCCCGTAGACGACGGCGCGGGCCCGGTAGCGCACGTGCCAGTCGGCGGTGGCCTCGGTGCCGCACCACTGGGCGAACTCGGGGTAGCGCAGGATCCGCGTGGGCTCGCGCACGAGCGGGAAGTGGTTGACCAGCACGGTGGGCAGTTCCGGGTCGAGGGAGTCCAGCCGGGCGCGGGTGTACTCCAGCCGGGCGCGGCACCAGGCGTCGCGCCCGGGGTGGGGGTCGGGGTGGAGCAGGTACTCGTCGGTGCACACCACGCCCGCCGCGTGGGCGACGGCCAGCGCCTCCTCCTTGGTGCTGGTTCCCGCGGGGCGGAAGGTGTGGTCGTAGAGCACGAACAGCGGGGCGACCGCGACCGGGCCGTCGGGTCCGGGCCAGAGGGGGTAGGGGTCCTCGGGGGTGTGCACGCCCAGGCCGCGCAGGGCCTCGACCAGGTGGTGGTAGCGCTCCTGCCCGCGCAGCTGGAGGGGGTCCGCGGACACGGTCCACAGGTCGTGGTTGCCGGGCACCCAGACCACGGTGGCGAACCGGTCGGCCAGCAGTTCCATCGCCCAGAGGATGTCGGTGCTCGTCTCGGCGACGTCCCCGGCCACCAGGAGCCAGTCGTCCTCCGACCCGGGCCGCAGGGCCTCGGTGAAGGCGCGGTTGTCGCCGTGCCGCACGTGCAGGTCGCTGATGGCCAGCAGGCTCATCCCAGCCGTCCTCCCGTGTGGGCACCGGTTCGCGATCACCCTACACAGCTCCGCGGCGCCGTCGTCGGCGGGGCCGCCCCGTACCGGGACCCGGGCGGGACCTCAGTGCTCCGCGGCGCTTCGGGCGCCGGGGGCGGCGGTGGCGGCACCCGCGGAACCCGTGCGGCGTCCGGCGCGCAGGTGGTGGACGAGCACGGCGATCACCGCGGCCAGGAACACCGCCTGCATCGCGGTGCGGACCGGCAGGTCGTCGGTCAGGCCCGTGCTCACCTGGGCGGTGATCGCGTAGACGTTCGCCGGGAACATCGCGACCAGGAGGGCGCCGAGCCCGGCCGCGGCCCAGGGCGAGGTCCGCGCCCACAGCAGGCCCGCGGCGCCGGCCAGTTCGAGGATTCCGGTGACGGTGACCAGCAGTTCGGGGGTGGGCAGTGCGGGCGGGACCATCGAGACCAGTTCTTCGCGCATGCCCACGAAGTGGGACACCCCGGTCAGGGTGAACATGGCGGCGAGCCCGCCCCGGAGGGCCGTCGGCCACGAGCGCAGGGGGCGCACGCCCGCGGCGCCGAGGGCGAGCAGCAGGGCGGTGGTGCCGACGAGGGCGATGAGGGGTGCCACGGGGTTTCCTCCTGGCTCGGGCACGGAATCTTTCCACTGGAAATATTCCTGTGCGCACCCCTGTCTTGTCAACGGAAAGATCAGGTGTGCCCCTTCGGAGGAGCCGGCCGGCTGGAGGGGCGGAGCGGTGCGTCCGCCTACCGATCGTGATCCTTCCCATTCCGGTGCCGGGTGGCCGAGGGGCCCGGCTCGGGTAGGGCCCGCGCACCGTGACGGCTCCGGTGCGCTCCGCGCGCGACCGTCACACTCCGTCCGTGTCCGGCACCACTGCGGCGTGTGTAGGATGCCGCGGGTGATCGTCACGCCACGGTCACCCGAGGCCCGTGGTGTCCTACCTCCCCGCCACGGTCCGAGCCGAGGCGGCGCCCCGTCCGACGCCCCGCGTCCGGGTGCGCGCGCCTCTTTTGCCGGATGACCACGAGAGGTAGAGATGACACCTGAGACCGTCGGCCTCGCACTCCTGCTGCTGGGGGTGCTGCTCCTGGTATCGAAGCTGGTCCGGGTCAAGTGGAGACTGACCCAGAAGCTGTACCTGCCCGGTTCGATCATCGGCGGCGGCATCGCGCTGCTCCTGGGCCCCGACGTCCTCGGGCGCCTCATGGGATGGATGGCCGACCGCGGCATGGGCGGGGGCCTCGCCGAGCGCGCGGCCGAGGGCGGGCTCTTCGGCACCGACGTGATGTCGGTCTGGTCCGCGCTGCCCGGCCTGCTCATCTCGGTGGTCTTCGCCAGCCTCTTCCTGGGCAAGCCCCTGCCCCGGTTCCGCGACGCCGCGAGCCTGGCGGGCCCCAACCTCGCCTTCGGGATCACCATGGCCAGCGGCCAGTACGTCATCGGCCTGGTGCTCGCACTGCTGGTGCTCGTTCCGCTGTTCGGCGTGCCGGTCTTCTCCGGTGCCCTGATCGAGATCGGCTTCCTGGGCGGGCACGGCACCGCGGCCGGCCTGGGCGCCACCTTCGAGCAGGCGGGCTGGGCCGAGGGGCAGGACCTGGCCCTCGGCATGGCCACCGTGGGCCTGCTCTCCGGGATCATCGTCGGCATCGTCCTCATCAACTGGGGCGTGCGCCGCGGCAAGTCCAACGTGATCAGCGCCGACGCCCGGGGCAGCGGCGACGAGCAGGCCGGGCTGGTCGAGCGCGGCGACCGCTCGCCGGGCGCGACCATGACGATCCACCCCTCCTCCATGGACCCGCTGACACTGCACTTCGGCCTGGTCGCCCTCGCCGTGCTCATCGGCCAACTCCTCCTCATGGGGCTGCAGTGGCTGGAGCGGGCGCTGTGGGCCGACACCATCGAGATCATGGCCTACGTGCCGCTGTTCCCGCTGGCCATGATCGGCGGCATCGTCCTGCAGATGCTCATCGACCGGTTCGACCGGGGCGACGTCGTGGACCAGAAGACCGTCGAGCGGATCCAGGGACTGTCACTGGACGTGCTGATCATCGCCGCGATGGCCACCCTGTCGCTGCAGGCCATCGCCGACAACTTCGCCACCTTCGCGGTCCTGGCCGCCTCCGGCGTCCTGTGGTCGCTGTGCGCCTTCCTGTTCCTGGCGCCCCGGATGATGCCCAGCCACTGGTTCGAGCGGGGCATCGGCGAGTTCGGCCAGTCGCTCGGCGTCACCGCCACGGGCCTGGTCCTGATGCGCGTCGTGGACCCGGAGATGCGGTCGCCCGCCTATCCGGCGTTCGGCTACAAGCAGCTGATCTTCGAGCCGTTCTTCGGCGGCGGCCTGGTCACGGCGGCCGCGATCCCGCTGATCATCAGCCCCCAGGTGGGGCCGGTGGGCTTCCTGGCGGTCATGGCCGCGGTGCTGGCGGGCAGCCTGTTCACGGGCCTGTTCGTGCTCGGGCGCGGGCGCCGGGGCCGGTCCCGGGGCGGCGCCGCGCCCGAACGGGAGGCGGAGAAGGTCTCCTGACACGGCACGAGAGGGCGCCCCGGCGCGCGCCGCGCCGGGGCGCCCGCCGTTCGCGGGCGTTACGCTCCGCCTCCGCTGGGTAGCGGCAGGGCCGCGTGGGGGAGGGCGGGAGCGGGCCGGACGCGGACGTCCGAGGTCCGCGGCCTCCTCCCGCCACGCTCCCGGACCGAGGCGCACCCGCCGGGCAGGGCCGTGCCCGACGGTGTGCCCCTCCCCGCAGAACGGCCTGAGAGGTGGAGATGACCCCTGACACCGTCGGACTCGCGCTTTTGCTCCTGGGAGCCCTGCTCCTGGTGTCGAAGCTGGTGCGGGTCGGGTGGAAGCTGCCGCAGAGACTGCACCTGCCCGGGTCGGTCATCGGCGGCGGCATCGCGCTGCTCCTGGGTCCCGGTGTCCTCGGGCGCCTCATGGGGTGGCTCTCCGACCGGGGCCTGGGCGGAGGGCTCACCGAGGGCCTGTCCCGGGGCGGGCTCTTCGGCCCCGACGTGGTCTCGGTCTGGTCCGCGCTGCCCGGCCTGCTCGTCTCGGTGGTCTTCGCCACCCTCTTCCTGGGCAAGCCCCTGCCCCGGTTCCGCGAGTCCGCGGTCCTGGCGGGGGGCAACCTCGCCTTCGGCGTCACCGTCGCGAGCGGCCAGTACGTGATCGGACTGCTGCTCGCGCTGCTGGTGCTCGCCCCGCTGTTCGACGTGCCGGTGATCTCCGGCGCGCTGATCGAGATCGGCTTCATGGGCGGGAACGGCACCGCGGTGGGGCTGGGCGACACCTTCGACCGGGCGGGCTGGGCCGAGGGGCAGGACCTGGCCCTGGGACTGGCCACCGTCGGCCTGTTGTCCGGGATCATCGTCGGCGTCGTCCTGCTCAACCGGGGCGTGCGCCGGGGCGCCTCCGGCTTCCTCGGCTCCGGCACCGGACGCACCGACAAGGAGCGTGCCGGGCTGGTCGAGCGCGGCGACCGCTCCGAGGGCGCGACCATGACGGTCCACCCCTCCTCCATCGACCCGCTGACGCTCCACGTCGGCCTGGTCGCCCTCGCCGTGCTCGTCGGGCAGCTCATCCTCACCGGACTGCGGTGGTTGGAGCGGGCGCTGTGGGCCGACGCCGTCCAGGTCATGGCCTACGTGCCGCTGTTCCCGCTGGCCATGGTCGGCGGCGCCCTCCTGCAGCTGCTCATCGGCCGCTTCGACCGGGGCGACGTCGTGGACCAGAAGACCGTCGAGCGGATCCAGGGACTGTCGCTGGACCTGCTGATCCTCACCTCGATCGGCACCGTGCCGCTGAGGGGCATCACCGCCGACCTCGCCGTCTTCGCCATCCTGGCCGTCGCGGGCATCCTGTGGTCGCTGTGCGCCTTCCTGTTCCTGGCGCCCCGCATGATGCCCGACCAGTGGTTCGAGCGGGGCCTCGGCGAGTTCGGCAAGTCGCTCGGCATCACCGCCACCGGCCTGGCGATGATGCGCATGGTCGACCCGGAGATGAAGTCGTCCGCCTACCTGGCGTTCGGCTACAAGCAGCTGATCTTCGAGCCGTTCTTCGCGGGCGGGCTGGTCACGGCGGCCGCCATCCCGCTGATCCTCAGCCCCCACGTGGGCCCGGTGGGCTTCCTGGCGATCATGGCGGCCGTGCTGGCGGGCAGCCTGTTCACCGGTCTGTTCGTGCTCGGGCGCGGCCGTCGGCGCTAGGGCGTGGAGACCCCGCACCCCTTCCGTGAACCGGTCCCGTGGAAAACGGGTGTACCGTCTCTGCGGTCACCTAGCGTCATTGACGCGGCGGGCGTCCGGGGCGCCCGGGCAGGCACACGCACACCAACCGAAGGGACGGCCCATGGTCGAACGCAGAGCCCTCGACATGGACTCCCCGGCGGTCAGCGACCGCTTCCGCCTGTTCAACTTCACCCGGCGCGACGACCACGTCACCTACCTGTGGATCCTGAGGGCCATGGACCGCCTGCGCGAGGTCCACCAGGTCCAGGTGGCCCCCGACGACGTCGCCGCCGCCCTGCGCGAACTCGCCGCCTCCCACGACCAGGTGCCCGCCGCCGACCGGAACCTGCGCGACCGCCTGGACGAGCTCCACGCCGACCGCGTCGTGCACCGCTTCGACGACGCCTCCCGGGCCGGCAACCTCGCGCGCTACCGCAACCGCCAGTCGGTGTACCAGTTCAGCGAACTCGGCTACTGGGCCTACCAGGCGGTCGAGAACCTGCTGGGCGCCCGCATCGAGGACGTCAACCTCTCCCGGCTGGTCTTCTCCGAGGTCCTGGAGGACCTGCGCGCCCTGGCCGAGGCCAACCGCACCGGACAGGGCGAACAGGTCTACCGCAGGCTCTCGCGCCTGGACTCGGTCATGGAGGACATGGGGCGCCGCTCGGCCCAGTTCCACGTCACCCTGGGTGAGATCCTGCGCTCCACCGACGCCTCCCCGGACATGTTCCTGCGGCACAAGAACGCCCTGCTGGTGCACATGAGCGACTTCATGGCCGAACTCGACCGCTACCTTCCCCGCCTGGACCGGGCCGTGCGCGAGGTGGAGGAGACCGGGCTGGCCACGCTGCTGTCCCGCGCCTCCGAGCGCGACGAGCGCCTGTTCATGGAGCGCGACGAGCGCCTGGCGGACTGGCGGCGCCGCTGGCAGGCCCTGCGCGCCTGGTTCGCCTCCGACGACGCCGTTCCCGCGCGCGCGGCCGAACTGCACTCGGCCACCCGCTCGGCGGTCTCGGGCGTCATCGCCCTGCTGCGCCAGATCACCGAGGCCCAGCGCGGCGGTGTCAACCGCTCCACCCAGCTGCGGCACCTGGCCGAGTGGGTGTTCAACACCCCCGACGACGGCGCCGCGCACGCCCTGATGGGCGCCGCATTCAACGTCCGCTCCGCCCGCCACCTGGGCGTGGCCCACGAGGACGAGGAACAGATCTCCCCCAACACGACCTGGTGGGACGCGCCCGGGGTGGAGGTGTCGGTGACCCTGTTCCGCAGCGGCACCGCGCCCACCACGGGCGTGCCCAAGCCGGTGCGGCGCAACCCCGGAGCCCAGGCGCGCCTGCGCGGACGGCAGGCCGCCGGCCGGGCCGCCGAACGCGAGGCCGCGTCCCGCCTCGTCGAGCAGGGCGCCCACGACCGCGTCCTGGACGAGGTCGACACCCGCGTCCTGCTGCGCCTGGTCACCCGCGCCCTGGAGGGGCGCACGGTCGTCGCCGGACGCCTGTCCTCGGCCACCGGCGCGGGCGACGGCACCATGGTCCGCCTGGTCCCCGACCCGGCGGGCAGCACCGTCCGCACCAGCCAGGGCCGACTCCACCTTCCGGGCCTGCGCCTGGAGGTCACCGGTCACCGGACCCGAACGAAGAACCCGTGATGCCCCGACTCTTCGCCCGCAAGGTCGCCCCCGCCGACCTGGGCTCCTACCAGCAGGCCATGCGCCGTGTCCTGACGTGCGACCTCATCACCGCCGCGCGCCCGCGCCCCGGCGTCCTGGACCAGGTGCTGCGCTGGGCCGACGAACTGGCCGCCGACCTGGAGCGGCTCTTCGGCTACACCCTGATCGCCACCACCGGCCACGTGCGCCTGGTCCGCGAGCTCGACGCCCTGGACCCCACCCAGCGCCAGACCTTCTCGCGCAGGGGCAGGCCCTTCGACCGGCGCAGGCTCGCCTACCTGTGCCTGCTGCTGGCCGCCTTCCAGCGCTCGCAGATCGAGATCAGCCTCGCCGACCTGGTCGGCCGCCTCACCCCCACCGCCAACGCCGTCGAGGGGCTGGGCTACGACCCCACCGACGGCACGCACAAGGCCGCGCTGGTCGACGTCGCCCACTGGCTGGTGGACCGGGGCGCCCTGCACCTGTCCGACGGGTCCCTGGAGGCGTGGGCGGCGGGCGGCGAACAGGGCGACGCCCTCTTCGACATCGACCACGAGGTGTGCGAGGTGCTGTTCCGCCCGGCACGCCCGGTCCAGCACCTGAACAGCGCGGCGGGCCTGCTCTCCGACCCCCTCACCGAGGGCTCGCCGCGCGAGCAGGCGGCCCGCCGGGCCCGGCGGCTGCTGGTGGAGCGGCCGGTCGTGTACTACGCCGACGTCGAACCCGCCGTCGCCGCGGTCCTGCGCGGGCGGGGCGTGGCCGAGGACCTGGCACGCGCCACGGGGCTCAGGGTCGAGCGCCGGGCCGAGGGCGTCCTGCTGGCCGACCCCGCGGGCACCTTCACCGACCGGCCCTTCCCCGGCAGGGGCGGCGCGGTCAACCGCACCGCCGGACTGCTGCTGGCCAAGGTGGCCGACCTGATGGAGACCTCCCTGGCCGCGCTGGTCATGCTGCCCGTGCCCCCGCACGCCGACGACCGGGCCGAACTCGTACGGCTCGTGGACGCCGGACTGCCCCGCGACGGTGTCGTGGACGAACTCGCCTGGACCGTGGAGCCCCCGTCGGGGACGCGGGAGGGCGAGGCGGCCGCGCGCCTGGAGGCCCCCCTGGTCGAGCGCGGCCGGTGGGAGGCCATGATCCACGAGCTCTTCGCGGAGTTCGGCGCCTCCTCCTTCGGGGGCGCCTGGCAGCAGGACCCCTACGGCCTGCTGGACGCCGCCCTGTCCCTGCTCGCCGAGCTCTCCCTGGTCCGGCCGGTCCCCGGCGGCGCCCTGGTGCTCCCGGCGGCCCTCCGCTACCGCAACCTCCAGGGCGCGCTGCCCGAACGCGCCGACGAGGGCCAGCTGCCCCTGGGACTGTCCGAGCCCTCCTCCGGCGGCACGCGGCCGCCCGACGACGCGGGCCCCTCCGCCGGCGCGCGGTCCTCCGACGGGGAGCCCGGCCCCGAGGAGACCGGTGCGCCGGAGGGGGCCGCCGGGCCCGAGGGGGCCGCCGCGCCCGCCCCCGCAGCCGACCACATCCCCGCGGAAGGAAACCGATGACCCCCAGGAGCGACCGATTCCGGCCCAGCCGCGCCGGTGTGATCAACGTCTGGGACTACGTCGACGAGGAGTTCGTCTTCGCCGACGGCCGCCTCGTCCTGCGCGGACACAACGGCTCGGGCAAGACCAAGGCCCTGGAGGTGCTCTTCCCGTTCATCCTGGACGGGTACACCGACGCCCGCCGCCTCGACCCGTTCAGCGGCCAGAACCGCACCATGAAGTCCAACCTGCTCTACCGCGGCCAGGACGCCGAGTACGGGTACGTGTGGATGGAGTTCGCCCGCCCGGCCCCGGGCCCCGCGCCCGGCCCCGGGAGCGCGGGCACCGAGACGGTCACCCTGGTCATCGGGCTGCGCGCGCACCGGCACCGCGACGGTGTCATCCCCTCCTTCTTCGTCACCGGCCAGCGCCTGGGCGTGGACTTCGGCCTGCTCGCCTCCGACGGGCGCCCGCTCACCGAGAGGCAGCTCAAGGCGGCCCTGGGCGAGACCGCCTTCCAGTCCACCGCCGCCGACTACCGCCGGGCCGTGGACGCCCGCCTGTTCGGCCTCGGCGAGCGCTACATCCAGCTGCTCGACCTGCTCCTCGCGCTGCGCCGCCCCCTCCTGGCCAAGGACCTGGACCCCGAGAAGGTCTCCGAGACCCTCACCAGCGGGCTGAGCCCCCTGGACGAGGAACTCGTCGACCAGGCCGCCCGCGACTTCACCAACCTGGCCGCGGTGCAGCGCCGCTTCGACCAGGCCACCACCGCGCACGCCGCGACCACGGCCTTCGTGGAGGAGTACGCCTCCTACCTCACCCTCCACGCCCGCCACCGCCTGGCCCGCGTGCGCACCGCCGTCGGGCAGACCGCCGAGCAGGCCCGCGCCATCACCGAGGCCCGCGACACCCGGGAACAGGCCACCCTCGCGCACGCGAGCGCCACCAAGCAGGCCGAGGAGTACGACGCCGAGATCCGCCGGCTCGCGGCGCGCAGGAGCGGGCTGGAGGCGCACGAGGCCTTCCGCAGCCACGCGGCCCTGGAGATCGAGCGCGCGCACAACGCCGACACCGCCCGCGAACTGGAGGAGCAGCGGGGCAGGCTCGACGAGCAGGCCGGGGAGGTCGCCGCCCTGCGGCGGGAGGCCGACCAGGTCGCCGCCGGCCTCGAACACGGGCGGGCCCGCACCCGGGAACTGGCCGCGGAGCTGGCCGAGACCGCGGCGCAGGCCGGACTCGCCCACGACGGCGAGGGCGCCGTCGACACCGGCGACGACCTGCCCGGCACCGCGCAGGCGCGTGCGACCGCCCGCCGCGCCGACGTGGCGGCGGTACGCGAACGCCTCGGAGACCTCGCCCGGGCCGAGAGCGCGCGCGGCACCGCCGAGAGGGCCTGCGCCCAGGCCGACGACAGGCTCCGATCGCGCGAGCGGGGATGCGAGGAGGCGGACGGGGAGCTGGCCGCCGCCCGCCGCACCGCCGCCGACGCGCTCGCCGCGTGGGCCGGGCACTGGGCCGAGGGGCCGGCCCCGGTCACCGACACGTCCTGCGTGAAGGCCCTGACCGAGGCCCTGAAGGCTTTCGGCGAACCCGGGACTCCCACCCTGACCGAGGTCTACGGCGAGCACACCGACCAGCGGCGCCTGGACGCCGCCGCGCACGCGCGCACCCTGGAGACCCGCCGCGACCAGCTCGACGCCGAGATCGCGCTGCTCACCCGCGAGCGCGAGGACATCGCCGCCGAACGCGACGACGCACCGCCCGCCGACGCCCCGCGCACCGCCCCGCGCCAGGGCCGTCCCGGCGCCCCGCTGTGGCAGCTGGTCCGCTTCGCCGACGGGGTCCCCGACGCCGACGCCGCCGCGGTCGAGGGCGCCCTGTACGGCGCGGGACTGCTCACCGCCTGGGTGCACCCCGACGCCGACGCCACCCGCGCCGCCCTCGCCGACGGCGGGGCCGACGCCTATCTGCTGCCCGGCGACGCCGCCGCCGCGGACGGTGGCCCCACCCTGGCCGACGTGCTGGTGCCCGAGCAGCAGGACCTGGTTCCCGAGCCCGTCATCGCCCGCGTCCTGGAGTCGGTGCGCCTCACCGACACCGACCCCGCCGACAGGGGGGAGGCGGCAGCGCACACGGTCAGCACCCGGGCGCACTTCGCCCAGGGGATCCTCGTGGGCGCGCACCCCAAGGCCGCCCCCGAGTTCGTCGGGGCCACCAACCGCGCCCACCGCCGCCGCGAACGCCTGGCCGACTGCGACGCACGCGCCGCCGAGCTCACCGAACAGCGCGCACGGGTCGCCGAGCAGCTCGACCGGGCGGGCGAACTCCTCAGGGACTTCGCCCGGGCGCGCACCGCCCTGCCCGACACCGCGCCCGTCGACCGGGGCGTGCGCCGGGTCGCGGAGCAGTCCGCCCTGCTGGCCTCGGCGCGCGCCGAGAGCGAGGAGCGCCGCCGCGACCTGGACACCGCGGTCGCCGAGGTGGACGCCCACCGCCACCAGGTGCGCGCGGTGGCCACCGAACGCGCCATGCCCGCCCGCCCCGAGGACGTGGACGCCGTCGCCCGGGCCGTGGACGACTTCCTGGAGACCGCCCGCGCCCTGCACGCCGCACGCACCGAGGTCGCCCGGTACACCACCGACCTGGACGGCCGCAGGGAGGCCGTCACCCGGCTGCGCGGGCGGCTGGAGCAGGACCGCGAACGCCACGAGGAGCGGGTGCGCGAGCACGAGCGGGCCACCGCCGAGCTGGCCGCCAAACAGGACGGCATCAGCGCCCCCGTCCAGGAGCTCATGGCCGAGCTGGAACAGGTCAAGGAGGACCTGCGCGGGGTCCGCGAGGAGCACCGGCGCGCGGACCGGGAGGCCGCGGCGGCCCACGAGGCGATGATCCGGGCCGACGAGAAGCTGGAGGGTGGGCAAAGGGCCCTCACCGACGCGTTCGCCGCCCTCTTCGAGCAGGCCGACGCCTTCGCCGCCCTCACCCGGCCCGACCTGCGCGCCGCCCTGGGCGCGGACACCGCGCTCGCCTGGCCCGACCGTCGCTCCTGGCCCACCGCGGAACGGGCCGCCGAACAGGTCCTGGAGTCGGTCTCCTCCGACCCCGGGGCGACCGTGCGCGCGGTGCTGCCCGGCCGGGCGGCGGAGCTGCTCGACGCCTTCGACGCCGCGGTCGGCTCCGGCCCGGCCGTCGCCGACGGCGACCTCAAGACCGCCTCGACCCGGATCTCCAACGCCCTGCGCGTCTTCCAGGACACCCTGGGCGGCGACGCCGAGGGCTACCGGGTCGACCACGACCTCGGCGTCAGCGGCGTCATCACGGTGTTCGTCAACGACGAGACCGGCCGCAACCCCGTCTCCGCCTTCGCCCGCGTCATCGCCGAACGGGTCGAGGAGCAGGGCGCGCTGCTGCGCGACGAGGAGCGCGGCGTCCTGGAGGACGAACTGCTCACCGGGATCGCCCAGCAGATCCACGAGCGGGTGCGCGCCGCCCGCGACCTGGTCGCGGGCATGGACCGCGACACCCGCTCGCGCCGCATGTCCTCGGGGACCCGGATCGGGATCCGCTGGAGCCGCTCGGACCGCGTCACCGAACACCAGGCCACCGCCGCACGCCTGGTCAAACGCGACGTCACCGGCCTGGGCGCCTCGGGGCTCACCCGGCTGCGCGAGGTCCTGCGGGAGATGATCCGCGAACACCACGCCGCCCACCCGCGCGCCACCTACAAGCAGGTCCTGTCCGCGGTGCTGGACTACCGCACCTGGTACCGGTTCGAGCTGCGCATGGCCGTGCCCGGCCAGGAGGAGGTCAGGCTCACCAAGAACAAGCACGAGCAGATGTCGGGCGGCGAGAAGTCCGCCGCGATCCACCTGCCGCTGTTCGCCGCCGCCAACGCCCTGTACACCTCAGCCGCGCCCACCTGTCCCCGGATGGTGGCCCTGGACGAGGCCTTCGCCGGGATCGACGACCGCTACAAGCCCGAGCTCATGGGGCTGACGGTCACCTTCGACCTGGACATGTTCATGACCGGGCACGACCTGTGGGTGCACTACGACACCGTGCCCATGGCCGCCCACTACGACATGCACCACGACAAGGGCGCGCACACCGTCTCGGCGATGCTCATGCTCTGGGACGGCACCCAGACCGTCGACGCCGACGCCGGGTTCTCCGGCAACGAGGAGCTGGCCGCCGAGCTGCTGGGCATCACCCCCAGCCGGTTCGCCCCGCTGTCGTCGGCCGGAACGCTGCTGGAGGAGACCACCGAGTGAGGGAGCCGCCCCCGGCCCCTCCTGAGGGGCTCGCCCACTGAGCCGTCGTGTGCCCGGCGGCCGGCCGGGCCGGGCCCGTCCACGGTGCGTGCGGGAGGGCCCCGGCCGATCACGCGCGTCTGGGAAGGCGGATCCGCGCGGTGAGCCCTCCACCGGGGTTGGGCGTCAGGTCCAGGTCGCCCCCGTGGGCCTCGGCGATGCGCGCGACGATGGGCAGGCCCAGGCCGTGTCCCGCGCGTACGGATCCGCCGGCGGCCATCCGGCCGCCGCCGCGGAGAAAGGGCTCGGTGAGGTTGTGGACCGGTTCGGTCAGGTGCGGCCCGGTGTTGTCGACGGTCAGCAGCACGAGGCCGTGGTCGAGGGGATCGGGCGCGGTGGTCAGCACCACCCTGCCGTCCGCGGGCAGGTTGTGCCGCAGGGCGTTCTGCAGGAGGTTGACCACGAGTTGGCGCAGCAGCACCCCGTCGCCGGTGACCGGCGACGTCCGGCTCCGGACCGAGACCGTGACGCCGAGGCCGGTGGCCTCGTCCCCGGTGATCGCGACGGCCTCACGGACCGTGTCCGACAGATCGACCGGCTCCATGTCGGGCGGGGTCTGGGCGAGCGAGGAGAGCTGCAGCATGGCGTCGACGATCTCGATGCCGCGCTGGTTGGTCTCGTGCAGGCGGGAGATGAGGCGGGGATGGTCCTGGCCGTGGGGGTCCGCCCTGGCCACGTCCAGCATGGTCCGGGTGATGGCCAGCGGAGTGCGCAGTTCGTGGGAGGCGTTGGCGGCGAAGCGCTGCTGGACCTCGAAGGAGTGCTGGAGGCGGTCGAGCATGTGGTCGAAGGTGTCGGACAGGTCGGTGAACTCGTCCCGTCGGCCGCGCAGGCCGATCCGGTGGTCCAGGGAACCGTCGGCGGCTCGCCGGGCGGCCCGGGTGATCTCCTGCAGCGGCCGCAGCACACGGCCCGCGATCACCCAGCCTCCCCACAGGCCGATGACCGCCAAAGCGACGAGCGCGAGCCCCGAGGCCACCAGCAGGGACTCCAGGATCTCCTGGCGGGAGGCCACATGCGACACCGACGGGTCCGTCGTGGACAGCGGATAGCTGGGAACGTAGCGCATCCCCAGGTAGAGGACCGCCAGCGTGGCCGCTCCGGCGACGTTGAGGAAGAGCGCGTAGCTCAGCGCCAGTCTCATCCGCGCCGTCAGCCGCCGCGGGCGCCACGCCAGCGCCGGAGCGCGCCCGGTCGGGGCCGCCGCCGCGCCGTGGACCGGCGCCCCGCCGCTCACCGGTCACCACCGGTCTCTTCGAGGCGGTAGCCGACCCCGGGCACCGTACGCACGACCGGTGGTTCCCCCAGCCGCCTGCGCAGTGTGGAGATGGTGATGCGCACGGCGTTGGTGAAGGGGTCGGCGTTCTCGTCCCAGGCGCGTTCGAGCAGCGTCTCCGCGCTGACGACCCCGCCCTCGGCGGTCATGAGCACCTCCAGCACGGCGAACTGCTTGCGGGTGAGGTGCACGTGGACACCGGAGCGGTACACCTCGCGCCGGAACGGGTCGAGCCGGATCCCGGCGTACTCCAGCACCGGGGGCGCGCCCCGGCTCGGGCGCCGGGCAAGGGACCTGAGGCGTACGACGAGTTCTTCGAGGTCGAACGGTTTGGTCAGGTAGTCGTCCGCCCCCAGCCCGAACCCGGCGACCTTCTCCTGGAGGCGGCTCGCGGCCGTGAGCATGAGCACGCGGCACCCGAGCCGCCGTTCGACGACGGCCCGGCACACGTCGTCGCCGTGCGTGCCGGGGATGTCGCGATCGAGGACGACCACGTCGTAGTCGTTCACGTCCAGCCGTTCCAGGGCCGTGTCCCCGTCCCCGGCGATGTCGGAGGCGATCGCCTCCAGCCGCAGCCCCGCCTGTACGGCTTCGGCGAGGTAGGGCTCGTCCTCGACGATCAGCACACGCATCCGCTGTCCCCTCTGTCACCCGGTACGGCACCGCGCCCGCCCTCGTTCCCGCGGGCCGCGACCCCGAGGGGGGACGGGTTCGCTCACGCGGTGAGGCCTGGTCACCGGCCCATTGAACGCGACGGTACGTATCGCGAACGTATCGAAAAACCGATACGGCCGTGCAACACCGCCTGTACTTCGCTTGTGGCACCGAGAACCCACGCATCGGACACGCGATGCCCGGAGGCGAGGATGAGAGAAGTGACGAAGCGGGAAGCGGTGGAACGCCGCCCTGCCGGGGAGCCGGACGAGCGTCCCGGCGGATCCGTCGGCCGCAGGTGGTGGTCCTGGTACTGGCTGGCCGCGACGCTGTGCGCCACGGCGGTCATCGTGCTGATGGCCTGGTCGGTGATCGTGTCGGTACCGGACACGGTAACGGACGGGATCTCCGCGCGGGAGGAGCCGACCGTCTCGGCCGAGGACGGCGACCTTCCGGACGACCTGTCGGTCACCCCCTTCGACACCGGGTACCCGGCGGTCGACAAGCTGGACGGGGCACTGTTGGAGGCCGTGCAGGAGGCGGCCCGGGACGCGCTGGAGGAGGGGATCGTCCTTCGCGTCACGTCGGGCTGGCGCAGTGAGGAGTACCAGCGCCACCTGTTCGAGGAGGCCGTCGTCAGGTACGGGTCCCGCGAGGAGGCCAGGAGGTTCGTCGACACCTCGGGGGAGTCCGCGCACGTGACGGGGGAGGCGATCGACATCGGCCCCACCGACGCCGCGGACTGGGTCGTCCGCCGCGGTTCGGCGTACGGGCTGTGCCAGGTGTACGCCAACGAGATATGGCACTTCGAGCTCCTCACCGAGCCGGGCGGCGACTGCCCGGACCTGTTCTCCGACGCCGCGTCCCGATGACCGGGCCGCGGCGCCGGGGCCGTGCCACGGCCGCGTCCGTGAGGGCTCAGCGCAGGTGGGAGGCCCCGTTGACGTCCAGGACGGCGCCGGAGGACCACACCGCCTCGGGTGAGGCCAGGTAGCGCACGGCCGCGGCCACCTCCCCGGGTGAGGCCACCCGGCCGAAGGGGCTCTGCGCGCGGATCCCGTCGGTGAGCCGGTCGGCCACGCGCTCGGTCTCCACGAACCCCGGCGCGACCGAGGCGACCGCGATGCCGTGCGGGGCCAGCGCGACCGCCAGCGACTGGCCCAGGGAGTGCAGGGCGGCCTTGCTCGCGCCGTAGGCGGGGTGGTCCGGCTCGCCCTTGAAGGCGCCCCGGGAGCCGACGTTGACGATGTGCCCCCGCACGCCCCGGTCGATCATGTGCCGGGCCGCGAGGTGGCTGACGTCGGCGGCGGCGAACACGTTCACGTCGAAGGTGTCGCGCCAGGCACGCCGCCACCGCTCGTAGGAGGTCTCCGCGGGCGGGTGGGCGGTGTTGACCGCGGCGTTGTTGACCACCACGTCGATCCCGCCCAGGCCCCCGACCGCCCGGGCCACCAGGTCGGCCACGGCGTCGGGGTCGCTCAGGTCGGCCTGCAGCAGGACGTGCCCGTCGCCGGGCAGGCCTTCGAGGGTGCGCCGCGCCTCCTGCGGGCGGGACCCGCAGTGGACGGCGACGCGGTCGCCCTGCTCGGCGAAGGCCGTGGCGACCGCCCTGCCGATACCCCGGGAGGCGCCGGTGACCAGTACGCCCCTGCTCATGGGCACGTCCTTTCGACGGAGACGGGAGTGGCGGGAGTGGTCCGGTGATCTGGCATGCGCGGCATCCTAGTGCCCCCGCGCCCTCCGCCCGCACCTCCTCAGACCGGGGTCCCCCTTCCCGAACGCAGGCCGAAGGGCACGCCGAAGCCGGTCAGCCAGCCGCCCTCGGCCAGGAGGCGGAACACCTCGTGGGTGACGTCGTGGTCCGGCGCCTGGCGCGGCGGCCAGGCGAAGGCGTCCGCGACCGCCGACCAGCTGGGGCCGTGGCCGTGCTCGGCGCGGTAGTCGTCCACCCAGCGCGCCACCCGCTCCTCCCGGCCCCGGACCAGGTCGCGGGCGCGGTCGGCCACGGGCACGTCCAGCGGGGTGGTGGCCGGCACGGTGCGCGGTGGGGTCGGCGGGGGGAGGGGCTGGTAGGCCAGGGGCAGGGTGACCTCGGTGAGGGAGGCGCCCACGACTCCGCCGTCGGCGCTCAGGCCCTCGATCCACGAGATCTCCGTCAGCCACGTGAGCAGCTCCGCCAACTCGCCGGTGCCGGACAGGGCACAGGCGTCCACGGCCTCCGCGGCCGGGACGCGGATCCGGCCCCCGGGTTCGGCGTGCAGGGCCAGGTGGGCGGCCAGGAGCCGGAGTCGGTTGGGCTTCTTGCGCATCTTCTTGTGGGCGAGGGTGCGCATGAACCACCCCGAGGCCCGCGACCGGACGCCGTTGCCGACCTTCCAGGGGCCGCCGGCCAGGCTGGGCAGGTCGCACAGGGCCGGGTTGGCGGCGTCGGCCTCGATCACCCTCTCCGGCGTGGTGTCCAGCCACCCCGGCGAGGTCAGGTCGCTCAGCGCCGCGTGGGCGTCCTCCAGGCGCAGTATGCGCAGGTCCTGGCCGGTGAAGTTCGCCTGCCCCCTCAGCGCGCCCCGCAGGGCGAAGGTGAGCGCGAGCAGGCGGGCGTCCGGGAAGGTGCCCGCCCGCTCCGCGGCCGTGCGCGCCCACAGGTCGCGGAAGAACTCCGCGTGGTGGGGGCCCATCCGCGGCACACGCCTGCGGTCGGCCGGAACCTTCACCTGGGGCTTGGCCCGCGCCTCGGCCTGGGCGCGCTTCCTCTCCTTCTTGGCCCTCTTGGCCTCGGAGTTGGTCAGCCTCCTGGGAGCGCCGCCCGGCGGGACGCTGATGCCCTGCTCCTTGCAGCGCACGCACTCCATGGCCGCGGCCAGGTCCTCGCCTGGCCGGTGGAAGCGGGGCTGGGGCGCCTCGAGGGGGAGGGGGTCCCCCACGTCACTGGTTGCGGTGTGCTGCGTCATGGTGAGGAGGGTAGCGACCAAAGCGCTCCCGCGCCGGGCATCCGCGAGATCGGCCCCTCCCGCGGCCGTCCGGGCACCGCCGTCGCGGACCGTCGCCGACCCGGCCTGTGCGTCCTCCGCCCGTTCGCGGGGCAGGAACAGGTCTATGGGCGAACTGGTACTGATCAGGCACGGGGAGACCGAGTGGAGCCGGACGCGTCGGCACACCGGGCGGACCGACCTCCCCCTGACCGAGGAGGGCGAGCGCCAGGCCGCGGCGCTGCGCCCACTGCTGGCCTCACGCGACGTCGGGCGGGTGGTGACCAGCCCGCTGCGGCGTGCGGTGCGCACCGCCGAGCTGGCCGGGTTGGCGGGGGCCGTGACCGACCCCGACCTGGCCGAGTGGGACTACGGCGGCTACGAGGGGATCACCACCGTCGACATCCAGCGCGAGCGCCCCGGGTGGTACCTGTGGCGGGACGGGATCGTCCCGGGCGGTCCCGAGCACCCGGGGGAGAGCGTGGAGCGGGTCGGGGAGCGGGCCGACCGGGTCCTGGAGCGGGTGGAGCCCCTGCTGGGGGACGCGGAGCCCGACGTGGTGCTGGTGGCGCACAGCCACCTCCTGCGTGTGCTCACCGCGCGCTGGCTGGGGCTGCCTCCCGCGTCGGGGTCGCTGTTCACCCTGGGCACGGCCGCGCTGAGCACGCTGGGCCACGAGCACGGACGGCGCGCGCTCATCTCCTGGAACGTGCCCTCCTCCGCGGCACCCTGACCCCTCGGCCCGGCCCGGAGCGGGCTCCACGGGAAGCGGGGGAGCGGTCGCCGCGGGCCTTCGCGCGCAACCCCGGTCCTCGCGCCGGGGCGGTCGGCGGGCACCGGCCGCCGCCCCGGGATTCGGGCCGATGCGGCCCCGGGAACGGTGACGGTGGGGGCCGCTTTGGTGCCACCCGTATCCGGGGCGGATCCGGACGGGATCTATCCGACAGGTTTTCGAATCCGGTGTCGGACCCAGGCACCCCCGCCGCCGGGCTTCGGCGGCGCGGGGCGCGCCGGGACGAGCGGTATCCGGTCGTCCACAACCGGAGGACCCCCTTCCCGGCTGTCGTGCCCCGGGGCGATGATCGGCAGCGCCCGAGGACCGGGGTCGCGCACGAGCACACGGAAGGGCACTCCCGGTGCGACCTGTGACCGCCGTGCCGTGCGGTCGGACCCGGGCACCGACCGGATCCCACACCACCGGAGGGACGCCAGGATGCGCACCGCACAGCCCGCCCCCGACACCGCCGACGACACCGACGAGGAGGGCCTGTCCCTGCCCGAGCTGGCCACCCCCATGTGGCGGCACTTCGGCGACCAGGCCGCCGAGGCGACGTGGGCGAGGATCGGGCGCCGCATGCCCGCCCTGGCCGCACAGGCCGCCGCACTGGCCTGGCGCAGCAGCCCGCGCGACGTCGTGGCGGCCGCCGCGCTCAACGCGGGGGTCGGCGCCGCCACGGCCTGGGCGCTGGTGGCCACCACCGGCGTGCTCGGCGAGCTCTTCGCCGCCGTGCCCACCCCCGACCGGGTCCTGGCGGCCCTGCCCTCCCTGGTGCTGCTGGCGACGGCCCTGGTGCTGCGCGGGGCCTGCTCGGCCGCAGCGGGACGCGCCCAGGCGCGGCTGGAACCGCAGGTCGTGCTCACCGCGGAGAAGCAGCTGCTGCGCCACTGCACCGCGGTCGAACTGCGGGCCTTCGACGACAGCGGGTTCCACGACCACCTGTTCCGCTGCTACGTGCGCGGCAGCGACGAGGCGGGCGCCCTGGTCCGGCACACCGCCGACGTGCTCACCGGTGCGGTGGGCCTGGTGGCCGCGGCGGGCGTCCTGGGCGTCCTGCACCCCGTCCTGCTGCCGCTGCTGCTCCTGGCCGTGGTCCCCCAGTGGTGGGGTTCGGCCGCCGCGGCGCGCATGCGCTACCGCATGCTCTTGGCCTTCACCGAGGGCCGCCGCCGCAAGCTGCTGCTGGAGCACATCATGATCGACCGCAAGAGCGCCGCCGAGGTCCGCTCCTTCACCATGGAGCGGCGGCTGCTCGCGGAGTTCGACAGGGTCGCACACCGGGAGATGGACATCCAGCTGAGCCTGGCCACCCGCCAGTCCCTCATCCGGCTGGCCGGGGACACGGCCGGGGGCCTGGTGACCGCCGCGGTGTTCGCGGCCCTGGGGCTGCTGCTGGTCGACGGGACCGTGGAGATCGCCGTGGCCGGGGCCGCAGTGGTCGCCATCCGGGTCGCCCAGGGCGCTCTGGGCAACGCCCTGTCCTCCCTGACCCTGGTGTACGAGTCGGGCCTGTACTTCTCCGACTTCGTGGCCTTCGACGAGGAGGCCCGGCGGCGGCTGCCCCGGACGGAGCCCGCTCCGGCCCCGGAGGGCTTCGAGGAGATCCGCGTCGAGAACGTCACCTTCTCCTACCCGGGACGCGAGGACGGGCAGGCCCCGGCCCTGGACGGCGTCAGCCTCACCATCCGGCGTGGCCGGACCGTCGCCCTGGTCGGGGAGAACGGATCGGGCAAGACCACGCTGTCCAAACTGCTGTCGGGCCTGTACGGCCCGAGCGGCGGCCGGGTGCTCTGGGACGACACCGACCTGGCCGGGGTGGACGGCACCGGACTGCGCCGCCGGATCGCCGTCATCGCCCAGGACCACACCCACTGGCCGCTCACCGCGCGCCGCAACGTGGTCATGAGCAGCCCCGACGGCGACCCCGGGCGCCTGGAGCGCGCGGCCCGGGCCTCCCGGGCCGACACCGTGGTCGAGGAGCTCGACCACGGTTGGGAGACCCTCCTGGACAAGCGCTTCGCGGACGGCGCCGAACCCTCCGGCGGTCAGTGGCAGCGCCTGGCCGCCGCCCGGGGCTTCTACCGGGGCGACGACGGCGAGGAGACGCCGCTGCTCATCGCCGACGAGCCCACCGCCGCGCTGGACGCCCGCGCCGAGCACGCCTTCTTCGCCTCCCTGCACGCCCACGCCGGACGCACCGGCGCCGCGGTCGTCCTCATCACCCACCGGCTGGCGTCGGTGCGGATGGCCGACCACATCGTCGTGCTGCGCGGGGGCAGGGTGGTGGAGCAGGGCGGCCACGCCGACCTGCTGGCCGCCGACGGGCTCTACCGGGAGCTGTGGGACCTGCAGGCCGGCGCCTACCGGTTCTCCGACGCCTCCGAGCGCGGGTCGAGCGCCTGACCGGGGGAGCCCGGCCGCGTCCCTCCGGTGGGATCCCACCGGTCGTCCGTGTCCGGGCACCAGCGCCGGTAGGGGCAGTCCCGGCAGGCCCGGCCGGGGGCGGGGGGATGGGACGGGTCGCGGTGCCAGGGCCCGGCGAGTGCGTGGACCACCCGCCGGGCCTCGGCCCTGACACGGGCCTCGGCCGGATCGAGGGAGATCACGCGGGCGCCGTCGGGGGCGAGGACCTCCAGTTCGACCGCCGAGCCCGGCCCCTGAGGCAGGGCGCCACAGGAGAAGAACAGCACCGCCAGGGCCAGCCCGGGTTCGAGGGGCAGCAGGCGGGGGCCGTCCGGGAGGGGTGTGCCGGCGGCCGTGCCGACGGCGCGGTAGATCCAGGACCCGCCCCGGTGGTGGAGCACGTCGGCCCGGGCCAGGACCAGGACGTCGGCGAGGGTGTCGTCGGCGGCCAGGGTGTGGTCGATCCGGACGTGGCCTCCCGAGGGCAGGCCGCGCAGCGGGCAGACCTCGCTGTGGGCGGCGATCATCGCCGCGCCCCGGTGGGCCTGCCCGCCCTCCAGCCCCCGTCCCGCGGCGGACCAGGAGCCGTGGTCCGGGGGGAGGTCGTCGGGGGTGCAGGGCCGCCGGGGCAGGCGCGCGTGCAGTCGCGCCAACCACGCGCGCACGGCGCGGTCGAGCCGGGCCCCGGCCGGTTCGCGGTCGCCGTCGGCCGGAAGGCCCAGGGAGTGCAGGTACGCCCTGGCGGGGCAGTCCCGGTGGTGCAGGCCGAGGCCCACCGACCAGGAACGCCGGGGCCGGGAGCGGTCGCGGACTCCGAGGAGGCCGGGGGCCCGGGGCAGTCGCCCGCACCCCGGCCGCGCCCCGCACGACAGGCAGTCCCGGCCGGGGGAGCGGGCACCTCCCGCCAGGGCCGAGCGCAGCCCCTCCCTGCCCGCCGAGGCGAAGGCCTCCTCCGCGTCGGCGGCGGAGCCGTCGTAGAGCACGGCGGTGGAGGAGTCGAGGCAGGACACCCGGACCACCCGCACCCGGTCCGGCGGGCCGGGGCCGCGCGCCCGCATCGGGTAGGGGGCGCCCTCCAGGTAGCGCCGGGGCCTGGCCGCGCAGGCGTCCCGGTCGACCTGCGTGCCGGTGGCGAGCACGTAGGCGGCGACCGCCGCCTCCGCACGGGCGGGCTCCCGCTCACCCGCCGCTCCCATGACCGGGATGCGCAGCTCCCGTACCCGGTCCGCGCCCGACAGGTAGGTGTATCCGCGACCCCGGGCGCACACCTCGTAGGGCCGGGAGTTCGGTGTGCCGCGGTCGGGCATGTACTGGCGGACCCAGAAGTCGGGGGCCGGGGCGCGCCGGAGGCCGTCGCGCTCGTCGTCCCGGGCCAGGGCGTCCAGGTAGGACCGCGCTGCGTGCCGGACCCAGGCCAGCAGGCCCGTGTGCGGGGGTGCGGCCCGTGCTCCCGGCAGGCCGCCGCCCGGTCCGCCGGGCGGGGCCGGGCGCGCGCACGCGTCCCCGAGCGTTCGGCCCCGGTGCTCGACCAGGTCCAGGACGGCGTCGAGGAAGGCGAGGGACGCGTCGGGCGGCGACGCGCGCACACGGGGACCTTCCCCGCCGAGGGCGTGGTCGGCTCTGATCCGGCGGTGCTCGGGGCAGTCCCCCCGTGCGGTGGCCGCCGCGTCGCTGAAGAGGCGGACGACGGGTACGGGCCCGTGGTCGTCGGTCGCGTGGTCTGGCACGGGGCCTCCCCTCGAAAGACTCCCCTCCAAAGAAGAGTGGCATGATCGGGGCTTCGGCGCCCGGGGCCTGTGGACAACCTCCCGTGAGCGTGCGGCCGCCCCGGTCCGACGCCGCCGGACGCTTCGGGAAGAGGCGTCGGGGTGTGTCCGATCAGGGTGATAGAAACGCTCAAAGCGGATTCAGTTCGCATACATCCCAGAAAGAACGAACAGAACAAAGGCATCCCCCATGTCACGACGCGTCTCCGCCGCCTCCTGCGCGGCGGCGCTCCTCACGCTCACCCTCACCGGCTGCGTCTCACTGGAGGACCTGGACCGGTACGCGCAGAGCGTGGTCACCGGGGTCCCGATGGACTCCTTCGACCAGGTCGACCGCGACGCCCCCTTCGCCGGGAGTCCCGCCGAGGACTACGGCGAGGGCTTCGACGTCCCCGAGGCCGAACCCGCCGGATCCTTCACCGAGGAGCAGGTGGCCCAGGCCTACTCCCTCACCCAGGACCTCCTGGAGGCCGTCTACCTGAACCAGGACGCGGTCTTCGACGGGGACAACAGCGAGTTCACCGCACTGCTCTCGGGCCAGGCGCTGAAGTGGTACCTGGACAACTTCGACAGCGAGGACTTCGAGCTCAGCAGCCGTCACGTGACCTTCAACATCACGCCCGGGACGGCCGAACCCATCGGTGACGTGGTGAAGGTGGACGGCGCGATGTACGCCGAGGCGGCCCGCGACGAACACGGCCAGGACTACCTGGCGGTGCACACCGAGTACACGATCGTCCACCCCGTCGCCCGGCCCGGGGAACCGGTGTCGGTGCGCCTGGTCACCTCGCACTTCGGGGAGGTGTCCCTCTACGACGTGGGAGGAGAGGCCCTGGAGGCGTGGCCGAACTGGTGGAGTTCCACCGGGCCCGTGCACTGCGTGGAGGAGTACACCCTCACCCCCGCCTACCCCGACGAGTTCCCCGAGGGCGAGGAGCCCAGGGGCGTGCCCAAGGACGCCTACGACCGGGAGGAGTTCGAGAACCAGGAGGAGTGCGAGGCCATCGGACAGACCTGACGGACGGCGTCCGGCCGGAGTACACGCGCCGGCCGGACGCGCCGTGTCCACCGCCATCCGGTCCTCTTCCTTGACGGCGACGGGGGATAAACCTCCGTAAAGAGTCACTCACGGTGACGTTTTCGACTCTCCGGGTGGTGCGGCGGACTGGCGCTGGGCACCCCCTCATCATGTTGAATGACGTGCATGATCGTGCGTCGAGTACTTCCCGATGAGATGAACGCCGTCAGCGAACTGCGCGTGATGGCCTACACGGCCGACGGCCTGTTGGACGCGAATCCGGCCTACGTCGAGGCACTGCGCCTCCTGGGAACGGACGGTCGCGGTGAGATCCTGGTCGCCGCCGACGAGGAGCAACGCCTCCTGGGGACGATCATGTTCGAACCCTGGTCGCCGGAGAGCGAGATCGCCCGCAACGCCGACGAGGCCGAGATCCGGGCCTTCGCCGTCTCCCCCCAGGCCCGCGGGCGCGGTGTGGGCCGGGACCTGGTCAACGCCCTCGTCGAACGGGCCCGTGAGGAGGGGGTCGCCAGACTCCTGCTGTCCACCCTGCCCGAGATGGTCTCGGCCCAGTACGTCTACCGCGCCCGCGGCTTCGAGCGGGTACCCGAACGCGATTGGACGCCGATGCCCGGTGTCACCCTCCTGGCCTACGAACTCGTCGTGAAGGACTGACCCGGCCCGGCCGCTCCTCCCCGCCCCGGCGCGGAGCGGGGAGCGGCCCGGACCGGACGGGCGCGTGCCGTGCGCTCACAGTGCCCCGTGTTCGGCCGGGTGGGGCGCGTACGGCCGGGGGGAGGGGGCCGGGCTCCCGTCCAGGGCGGTGAGCAGGCGGGCCACCCGCCTGCGGCGGTACCGGGCCCCGGGGGTGCTGGTGGCCTGGAACAGCCCGAGCACCGCGCTCTCGGTGTCGCGGGCGGCCACCCACCGCTCCAACAGCCCCTCGGTGTCCACCGGGCGGCCCTCCTCCAGCAGGTCGAGCACCCGTGCGGCGTCCATCTCGGCCACGGGCGGGGTGACCACGATGTCGGCCCCCGACCGGCGCAGCTGCCGCACCATGAAGTGGTCGCCGAGCCGGGTGACGAGGAAGCGGTCGTCGGCGAGCCGGTCGACCGCGCCCAGGCCGGCCAGCACTTCCAGCACCTGGTGGACGTGCCCGTCGGGGGCCCCGTCGCCGAGCGCGACCCCGGGCCCGTACGCCGTCGCCAGCTGGGCGGGCGTGCGCGCCCGCCCGTGCACGAACAGGTCGGTGAGCAGCAGGAACACCGTCACCCCGTACGGCTCGGCCATGGTCAGCAGGGCGTCGGCCCAGGCGTCGGCGGCCGCCCCCGGCTCCCCGTCCAGCCAGGTCCGCGCCGCAGGGCCGGGCAGCACCTTGGTGTAGGTGGTGCGCAGCAGGCCCGAGCCGCGTGCCACGGCGAACAGGACGGGCACCCTCTCGGGGGGAAGGCCCAGGTCGGCGGCCGCGTCCTGGGCGTCGCACTCCAGGAGCGCGTCTTCCCCGGTGCCGCCGGAACCCAGGATCCTGCCCGTGCCCACCCACTCCGCCAGCCGTGCGGCGTCGGTCAGGGGGCGGCACAGGTGCGCCGCCGCGTCCAGTTCCACCGGTCCGGCCGGGACGATCGGGGGGACCGCCTCGGGTCTGCCGTTCTCGCCGACGCCGAGCCGGTCCAGGATCGGCAGCGCGGCCTCGTCGGCCGGCTCCTCGGGCGGCGGTCCGCCGGGCGTGAGGTCCACCTCCGCGATGGCCGCGCGCAGCCCGCGCGGGCTCTCCGCGGACAGCAGCCGTCCCTGTTCGACCAGGAAGTCGCACCAGGTCAGCCAGGTCTCCCGCAGGCCTTCGGGTACCCGCTCCCAGGCACGGACGGTGCGGGCGATGCCGTGGACGTCCGCGGCGGACCAGTCCCCTGGGCCGGACGCGCCGGCGTCCATGTGGGCCGTCAGCAGGAACAGCAGGCTGTCGGGGTCCAGGACGGGCCGGGGCTCGATCGTCCGGGCCCAGTCCAGGCACGCGTGTACAGCGGAGTAGATGCTCTCAGTCATTGACCCGTCACAGAAAGTGGGCGAGCTGCCAAAACGGCACCAGGCTAACCGTGCCGCGCACACCCGCGTGGGAAAACGCCGAAAGTCGCTCCCGCCCCGTTCCCAAGGGGTCCTCCGGTTCCGTGACCAGCGGATTCGCGGGTCCGCCCGACCGTACTCCGGGCCTCGTGAACCTCAGGCGGGGCCGCCCGCCCTCGGTGGTGGGGCGCCCGGCGTTGAATTCGGCCTTTGCGGAGGTGGCCGTGCCTCTTCCCGCCATCGGTGCACACGGAAAGTAGCATTGTGGTTACTCGTTCTACGGGAGGACATCATGGCCCAGCCTTCGCAGCAGCAGACCCCGCCCGGGCGAACCGACGCCATGGACCCCAGGCCCGACCACGGCGAGGAGTCCTACCGGGGGTCGGGACGACTCGCCGGCAAGGCGGCCGTCATCACCGGTGCCGACAGCGGTATCGGGCGAGCGGTGGCCATAGCTTTCGCCCGCGAGGGCGCCGACGTGCTCATCGGTTACCTGGACGAGCACGATGACGCGCAGGAGACCGCGAGATGGGTGCGGGAAGCGGGGCGAAAGGCCGTCCTGGTCCCCGGGGACGTGGTCGAACCGGCCCACTGCCGGGCCCTCGTCGCGAAGGCGGTGGAGGAGTTCGGCCGGGTGGACGTGCTGGTCAACAACGCCGCATTCCAGATGACCCACGAGACGCTCGAGGAGATCCCCGACGAGGAGTGGGACCACACCCTGGCGACCAACCTCAGCGCGTTCTTCCACCTCGCCAAGGCCGCCGTGCCGCACATGCGGCCCGGCTCGTCGATCATCGGGACGACATCGGTCAACTCCGACAGCCCGCCTCCCACCCTGCTGCCCTACAACGTCACCAAGGCCGGCATCGCCAACATGGCCGCCACACTGGCCCAGATGCTGGCCCCGAGGGGCATCCGGGCCAACTCCGTGGCCCCGGGGCCGATCTGGACCCCGCTGATCCCCTCGACCATGCCGCCCGAGCAGGTGGAGAGCTTCGGCTCCGAGGTACCACTGGCCCGTGCCGGGCAGCCGGCCGAACTGGCCCCGGTGTACGTGATGCTGGCCTCGGACGAGGCCAGCTACGTCTCCGGTGCCCGCATCGCGGTCACCGGCGGAAAGCCGGTCCTGTGACGGGGACGTCCGCGGACTGGTGTCCGCTGCGGGTGAGCGCTCCGTCCCGGCAGCTGGTGTTCGGCGGCCACTCCATCGCTCGCCACCTGGGCAAGGAAGGACTGCCCGACTGGGCCATCGGGGAGACCTGGGAGGTCAGCGACGTCAGCGGCAACGGCAGCACGGTACTCGACGGCCCCCTGGCCGGCCGGTCGCTGCGCGAACTCGTCACGGAACACCCGGAGGAGTTGATGGGTGAGGGGTGGTCCGGGGAGTGCTTTCCGGTACTGACCAAGTTCATCGACGCCTCCGGGACGCTGCCGGTGCATCTGCACGCCGACGACGCCACCGCCCAGCGCCTGGAGGGCCAGGCCAACGGCAAGACCGAGGCCTGGCACATCCTCGACGCGTCTCCCGGGGCCACCGCCCTGTGCGGGCTCAGGCACGGGGTGACGCAGGAGGGCCTCCACCAGGCGCTGCTCGACCAGGACTTCGACGCCGTGCTGCGCCGGTTGCCGGTGCGGCCGGGGGAGACGATCTACGTCCCGGGCGGCACGCTGCACAGCTTCGGCCCCCGAACCCTGGTCTACGAGATCGAGCAGACCTCCGACATCCAACAGCACGCGATGCGCTGGGACATGGAGGACGGCTCGCCGGTTCCGGACGAGCAGTGGCACGCGAACCTGGAGGCGTTGCTGGCCGAGGTCCGGCTGGAGTCCAGGCCGAACTTCCACGCCGGACTGAGGGTCGGGGTCGGCGACGGTGTGGAGCGGGTGTTCTGCTGCGCCGGACCGTACTTCGCGCTCGAGCGCTGGCACGCGGGCACCGCCGAACCCCTGCGCCACTCGTTCGCCACCGCGCAGGTACTCACCAACGTCGGGGCTCCCGTCCAGGTGCGCTCCGGGACCTGGAGGGGGGAGATGGGCCGGGCCCAGACCCTGCTGCTGCCGGCCGCGGTGGGCGAGGTGGAGATCACGGGCCCGGCCGATGTGCTGTTCGGCTACCTGCCCGACCTGGCCCGCGACGTGGTCACCCCGCTGGCCGCCGCCGGCTACCCTCCCGAGGTCATCGCCACCCTCGGCGAAGTCCGGTGAACCGGAGAACGCGCCGTTTCTCCGCGGGGCCGGGGTCATCGCGAGAGCGGCGCGGGCCCGTCATCCGCGCCGACAGTGTTCACGTCCCCATCGGCCCTGGCGACGCCCTCCGCCGGGAGGATGACGACGTGATCCAGGACTGGATCTCGCTGAGAGGCCCCCTGGGTGACCGCGAGGTAGTGGACAGCGCGGGTGAGCCGGTCGCCCGGTGTGAGGCCGGCACCTGTCCCTGACCGCCGCGAGCGCCTCAGCTCTGGGAAAGGATCCCCGTGGGAAGCCACGCGAAGCTGGTACGTGTCATCGGGGCCAACGCGTGGACACGTGCTTGGGCCCGACGGACCCCGGGGTCCGCACGGCTGACACGCCGCGGCCCGGAACCCCCACCGAGGGTTCCGGTCCGCGGCGTGTCCGAGGGCCGCTACCGGATCGGAGCGCCGGGCACCAGACCACCGGGCAGCGTCCTCACGGGGACCGCGGTCGCCTCTGGTACCCGCGGGCAAGGCCGGACACAGCCGTACCCATACGATCTGCGTGTGACCGGGGAACCGCCGGACGTCAGCGCCCCTCCAACCCCAGACCCCCGTACCTGCCCGGAAAGGATCACGTGTGACCGCCCTGCACGTGTTGTTGTTCGTGACGGTCATCGGAGCCGTCGTGGTGCTGATCTACCCCCAGGTGGCCTGGCAGCTGCGGGCCTGGCAGTACCGCGACCCCGAGGCCAACCACCCTTCCGAGGCCTGGTTCGCCATGCAACGGGTCGGCGCCGCGGTGCTGATCGTGGTCTGCCTCGTGGTGTGGGCGCAGGTGTGGCAGCCCGCCCCCTCACCGGCCTCTGAGGATCGGGCCGAGGCTTCCGCGACCGAGGAGGCCGAACCCTCACCGGCATTCTCACCGGAGGAACACACGCTCACCACCACGTTGACCATCCAGGGCCGCATCCACGGCTACACCGCCACCGACGACGGCCTGGTGGTCTACGTCGACACCGGCCACTGCACCATGGACCCCTCCGTGCGTGCCACCGAGGACACGGACACCGTCAGCCTGCTGGTGCGGATCGAGAAGCGGCCGCAGGCGTGCGGCCACGAGCCCGACACCCCCGTGGAGCGGGTCGTCAAGCTGGAGGAGCCGCTGGGCGAGCGCCGTGTCCTGGACAGCGAGGGCTCGACCGTGCGCCACTGTCAGCAGGGGTGTTAGGGGACCAGGCCGCGCAGGGGTATGGAATCGCTCGTGACCTCCAGGTAGGACACCACCGCTCCGGGAACGGCCAGGGCCTGGTGTCCGACCTCGTCCAGCAAGCCATGGGTGAGGTCAGGCAGTCGCTCGTCACCGAAGCCGACCAGGACCCGGTCGTCCTCGTCCGCACCGGCCTCCAAGGGCAGAACCGCAAGCGCGCGGTCCTGGCGGTCGGCGGTGTCGTGGAGGATCCGAGGCACAGCCAGTGCCGCGCCCAGGACAGTGGCTCCCTCCATGTCCCACCACAGGTCCCACTCGATCCGCGTGCGCTGGACCACCTCGCCCGAGGCGTCAGTGTGCAGGATCCAGCCGGACTCCTCGTCCCTCTGGTCGCGCATCACCACCGCTCCCCCGGTGTCGATCGCCAGGGTGTGGTCCTTGGCCCCCTCAGGCGTCTCGGGAGCGGCCTGGACGGACTCGCCGTCGGACAGGGCGAAGGTGCCGCCCGGGGTCAGGGCCACCGGCGCGCCCCCGTGGGACTCACGCACGGTTCCGACACCGGGCACGGCGACGTGGGGAAGGTCGTCGGGCGTCCACTCGTGGCGCCACACCTGCTCTCCGGTGGTGGCGTCCAGCGCGATCACGCTCTCCACCGCGCCGGCGGGCACGTCCATGTCCGCGAGGGCGGCGCTCAGGTTGTACTCCACCTCCGGGTCCTCCAGGCACAGACGGGCCACCAGGACCCGGTCGCCGTAGCCGCGGACGCCGCCGTCGTTCCCCCACAGGCACAGGTGTCCGTCAGGTGTGTCCAGCGCGAACTCCCACAGGCGTTCGGTGGAGTCCGTGGCATGGGCGACCACCAGGGGCTGTCCGCCCTCATAGACGAGGAAGACGCGCACGTTGGGGGCGAGGTAGTGGATATTCGCCAGCTCTTCCTCGCCCTCCTGTGCCAGTTCGGGCATGGGCGCGTCGTGGATCACCTCGCCGGTCGCGGCGTCCAGTACGACCATCGCCCGGGTCTCCGGTTCGGGCTGGGCCTCGGCGATGTGCAGCAGGTAGGCGTAGCGGTCCTGGCCCGCGAACACTCCGGTCTCCACCTGCCGCGCGTAGGGCAGCCGGTAGGTCCACAGCTCCTCGCCGGTGGTCCCGTCCAGGGCCACGAGTCCGTCGGCGTAGCGCACGATCGGTCCGTGCGATCCCCGTTCCACGTCCAGTACGGGGTGCTCGGGCTGCCAGGTCCATCCCACTCGGCTGACGGTGGTGGGGACCGGGGCGGGTTCACCCGCGGCTTCGGCCACGGTGTGCTCGACCAGGAGGAACCGGGTGAGGATAGGGGTCAGCGCCCAGACCAGGGCCACCGCCAGCGTCCCCGCCACAAGGCCGGCCAGTACCCGCTTCCACCGGTGCAGCGGCAGGACGGCGGCCAGGCACAGCACCAGCGCCATGCCCAGAGTGACGAGGCAGACCCCGATCCACAGCCCGGTCACCGACTCGGGGAACATCCGGTAGTTCTCGTTGTCGACAGTCAGGACCAGGTGCCGGGTGGGGAAGGTCGCCCACACCAGCACCAGCCCCGCCAGGGCGATTGCCGCGCGCCCCAGCACTCCGGCCAGGGACGAGTGCGCCGCGATGTGGGCGGGGTCGCGGGTGGCGGTCAGGGACACGAAACTGAGCACCGCGACCGCCATGAGCAGTGTCGCTCCCACCAGGACCGACAGGTTCTGCCCGGGTGCCGCGTGCTCGGAGAAACCGAAGACCCGGGGAGTGGTGAGGGCCAGGGCACCCACGAGTATTGCGACCCCGCTCCAGCCGAGCACGTCCCTGAGCCGTCCGCCCATCGATCCCACGTCCCGTCCGTTCCCGTCCCGCCGTCGGCGATGGAAGTCTAGGGACCCGGTCCCGACATGTCCGCGGCGGGTGGACAGGGCAGGTGGCTCGCCCACATCGTTGCCACCGCGGCAGGGCGCGGTTGTAGCGCTTGCGCGGTTCACATGGCGGAGACGGTCGACAGCGGCGGGGAATCCCCTCACCGTCGGAGTCCACGATCTGGCGGTCCCCAGAGGCTCACCCAATGCCACGACTCCGCTGCGCGGGTCGTCCTCGCTTTCCCCTTCGTCCTTCTCCGGCCCCCGGTCGCAGAAGGCCTCGCCGGTGGTGAGGAGGGCGGTGATGCGCACGGTCTCGACCGTCCCAGAAGCGTGGGGGGACACCGATTCCGCGCTGATGCTGGAGGGGCAGCCGTCGATACGAGCGTGGACTTGGAGCGACTCGCCGCCGGACAGACGGTCGCCGACCTTCGGGGACGCCGGCCGCAGACCGTGGAACGGTCCCCGAAACCTCCCGCACTCACCGCGCGGGGTCGGCGGCGGGCCGGTCCACCGTCCCGGGGCCGCCTCCCGGGCCAGCGGTTCCCTCGGCGCCGATGTGCCGTAGCATCACCGCGGTCACCACCGCCAGGACGAGGATGACCACGGCCCCCGCCCACCCCGCGGTGTTCAGCCCCGCGATGAAGGCCTCCTTCGCCTGGTCCAGCACCTGTACGGGGATCTCCCCGGCGACGGAGGCGGCCCCGGACAGGCTGTTCTCCACGATCCGGGCCGTGTCGTCCGGGACGCCGGCGGGCATCTCCGCCCGGATCCTGCTGCCGTAGACGGCGGCGGACAGGCTTCCCACCAAAGCGATGCCGGCCGCCAGGCCGAGCTCCTGGACGGTCTCCGACATGGCCGAGGCCGATCCGGCCTTCTCGGGCGGCGCGGCGCCGACGACCAGGTCGGTGCCCAGTGCCGCGATCGCTCCGAGCCCCAGGTAGACCAGGGAGAAGGACGCGACCACCAGAAGCAGTCCGGTGGACGGCCCCACCAGGCCCATCAGGCAATAGCCTGCGGAGGACAGCGCCAGCACCCCCGCCACCACGTACCCCGGGCGGATCCACCGGGTCAGGAGCGGTGCCAGGATCGACGAGAGCATCATCATCAGCGCGGGCGGTCCGTACCACAGGCCGGCCGCCAGGGGAGAAAGCCCCTCGACCAGTTGCAGGTACTGCGTGGTCAAGAACATGGTCCCGCCGACGCCCACCAGGCCGACGAGCATCACCGCCAGGGCGACGCTGAAGGCGCGGTCGCCGAACAGGGCCACGTCGAGCAGCGGGTCGTCGAGGGCGAGCTGGCGACGCACGAACACGGCTGAGAAGACCGCGCCGATCACCACGGCAACGAGTACGCTCGCGCTCGGTCCCTCCTTGGCGAACTCCTTGACCGCGTAGACGACCGGGAGGATGGCGACCAAGGACAGAACCGCGCTGAGCAGATCGAAGCGGCCGCTCTGCGGGGCGCGGTACTCGGGCAGCAGGAACGGGGCCAGGGCGAGCATCACCCCGATCACCGGGACCGCGAGGAGGAACGCGGCGCCCCACCAGAAGTGGTGCAGCAGCACACCTCCGACCAGCGGGCCGGCCGCCATGCCGCCGGCGAAGAACGTGGCCCACAGGCCGATCGCGAGCGCGCGCTGCCGCGTGTCGTGAAACATGTTGCTGATCAGCGCGAGCGTGGAGGGCATGAGCGTGGCACCGGCCACGCCCAGCGCGGCTCGGGAGGCGATGAGCGTCTCGGGCGTCGGCGAGTAGGCGGCCGCAAGCGATGCGACCACGAAAGCGGTGCCGCCGATCATCAGAAGGCGACGGCGCCCGATCCGGTCTCCGAGCGTTCCCATGGTGATGAGGAATCCGGCGATCAGGAACCCGTAGGAGTCCACGATCCACAGCTCCTGGGTGCCGCTGGGCCGAAGGTCCACGGCGAGCGAGGGCAGCGCCAGGTGCAAAACGGTGAGGTCCAGACCCAGAAGGATGGTCGGTAGGGCGAGAACGGCCAGGCCCGCCCATGCCGCCGGGCCTGCCCTGCCACTGCTGGATCGGGTCATGCCACGGCTCCTTTCGTCGTCGAGGTGGCTCCAGCATCGGAAGCACCGCGCACGGCGTGCGCACGGAACACGCACGGAAACCCGGGCCCCGGCTCGTATGCTGGGGACATGCGTTTTGGGGTGCTCGGCTCACTGGTCGTGTGGAATTCCAGCGGCGGGCAGGTCCCGGTCACCGAAGCGAAGATCCGGGCGCTCCTGGCAGACCTGCTGGTGCACCAGGGACGTCCTGTATCCGCAGACCAGCTCGTCGAGGACCTGTGGGAAGGGCGTCCACTCGGTCGTCCGCTGAACACCCTGCAGACCAAGGTCTCCCAGCTCCGGAGGATTCTCGGCGCCGACCGTGTCCTTCGCTCCCCGGCCGGTTACCGACTCCTCGTCGAGGAGGACGAACTCGACTCGGTACGGTTCGGACGGGCCCTCGCGGAAGCGGACCGACTCGGTGACCCCGGCGCCCGGGGGCGGCTGCTCACCGACGCGCTGGAGCTCTGGAGGGGCCCGGCCTTCGCGGACTTCGCCGACGCCGCGTTCGCCCGGGCCGAGGCAGCCCGCCTGGACGAGCTACGGGTTGGCGCGGCAGAGCGGCTGGCCGAGGCGCGTATCGAGACCGGTGAGGGTGCCGGGATGGTCGCCGAACTGCGGGAACTGGTCGGGAAACACCCGCTGCGGGAACGGCTGCGTGGCCTGTACATGCTGGCCCTGTTCAAGGCCGGGAGGCAGGGGGAGGCCCTGAAGACCTTTCACGACCTGCGCGGCAGACTCCATGACGAACTCGGGGTCGATCCCGATCCGGCGGTCAGCGGTCTCCACACCTCGATTCTGCGCCAAGAACCCGAACCGGCCTCGCTTCCACGTGTCCCGATCCGCCCACGAAGCAACCTGCCCAGCCCGCACACGGCACTGATAGGCCGAGAGAGCGAGAGCTCGCACGTTCGCGGGGCGCTCTCAGCCCCTCACAGTGGCCGCCTGATCACACTGACCGGCCCTGGCGGGGTCGGCAAAACCCGCTTGGCGATCGACGTCGCGCGGTCCCTGACCGGGGACTTCCGCGACGGGGTGTGGATCGTCGAACTGGCTGGGATGGGCCGCCGCTCGTCGGCCGCCGATCTCGCCGAGCGCGTCATCGCGACGCTGGGACTGTGCGAGGGGGCGGCGGACTCCGACGCGTTCGATCTGGTGGACTGGCTCCGTGGGGCTCTGGACGGCCAGCGGACGCTCATCGTCCTGGACAACTGCGAGCATGTGGTGGCGCAGGTCGCCGACCTGGCCGGCGCGCTGTTGGCCGCCGGCGGGGTGCACATCATGGTGACCACGCAGGAGGCACTCGACGTTCCCGGGGAAACCGTCTTTCCGCTGACTCCGTTGACGTTGCCCGAATCCGTCGGTGCCCCGGACGAGATGCTCGACTCCTCCAGCGCGGTGCGGCTCTTCGTTGAACGTGCCCGGGCCGCGTCTGCGGGTTTCGCGCTGACCGAGGAGAACGCCCCGGCCGTCGCCGCGATCTGCCGTCGGCTGGACGGTGTCCCTCTCGCCCTCGAGCTCGTGGCCGCCCGGTTGCGCGCGCTCACGCCCGAGCAGATCGCCGCCGGTCTGGACGACCGCTTCGCGCTGCCGACTGGACCGGGCCGCGGTCGGCCCACCCGGCAGCAGACACTGCGGGCGATGATCGACTGGAGCTGGCAGCTGCTGACCGAGGGGGAGCGCACGGTCCTGCGCCGCCTGGCGGTGAACAGGGACGGGTGCACTCTGGCCGGGGCACGAGCCGTGTGCGCCGACGGACACGATGTGCTCGACGTGCTCTCCCGGCTGGTCGACCGGTCGCTCGTGGTACGCGAGGGGAAGCGGTACCGGTTGCTGGAGTCGGTTTCCGCTTACTGTGCCGAGCAGCTGGCAGCTGCCGGTGAGCTGGGGGAGGCCAGACGCAGGTTCATCGCCTTCCACGTCCGGGACGCCGAGCTCGCCGACCCGCTCCTGCGGGGCGCCCGGCAGCGTGAGGCCCTCGAGTTGCTGGACGCCGAGACGGTCAACATGCGCCAGGCGCTGGAGATGGCTGTGCGCGAAGCGGACGCCGATTCGGCACTACGGCTGGTCAACGCGCTGGCGTGGTACTGGCGGCTGCGCAACCGGGTGAGCGAAGCACGGCGCTCCTTCGAGGCCGCGCTGGGAATCCCGGGCGGCTCGCCGATCGCACGGAGCGTCGCTGAGAGCTGGCTCGCGGCCTTTGAGGGGCGCTGGCACCGAGCGGGTGAGGCCGGTCCGGAGGTGGCGTTCCGGCTGCTCTGGTTCGCGGGGGCGTCCCTCTACCGCTGTGGTGACCGTGAAACAGGGCGCGGCCTTGTCGAGGAGGCGCTGGACGGTGCCAGGGCGGTCGGTGACCGCTGGGTGGAGGCCGCCGCACTGGCAGAGCGCGCCGGGCACCGTCTCGACGCCGGCGACGTGTCCGCCTCGCGTGGGGACGCGGAGCGCAGTGCCGCCATCTTCCTCGACCTGGCGGACCGCTGGGGGCGATTGCGGGCGAACGCCTCCCTGGCCCGGGCCGCTGAGGCCGTCCCCGACCACCCCGGTGTCACCGCTTCGATGGAGGAGGATCTGCGGGCCGCCGAGGAACTCGGGCTGTGGGTTGATGCGATCGAGACACTGTTCCGCCTCGGCCGCCTCGCGGCAGCGCGCGGCGCGCAGACCCGGGCACGCTGCTTCTACGAGCGTGCGCGTCAGGTTGCTGCGGAACGCTCCTACGGTTCCGGGGCGGCGGAGGCCGACGCCTGGCTGGGAGGGGGAGAGCCCGTTCCGCGGTGGAGCGTCGGCGGGGTCTGGTCGGACGTCTGCCTCCCCGGCGAAGGCCCCGACACCGCCGGGCCGCCTCCGCGGGAGGAGCGGGACCCGGACGGCCCGAGCGTTCTCCTTCCCGGCCCTGACCGCTGAGGCACCGCTTGTCGGTGCCGGGTCCCTTCGGCGCGAACGGGGAACCACGTGGCACCGAATCTCGGGGCGTGGCCCGGCCGGATTCGACGTACGGACTCCGCCCCGCTGGGCTGCGCCCCGTCGGCGGGGCACGGCCTGGCGCACAACCACCCGGGAACCCGCCGGAACACCCCGGTTCGGCCAGCCGCGCCCCACACAGCGACAAACGGTTCCTGTCCAGGAAGAAGTCCAGGTCTAGGGCCCATGAGCAGACGAGCCGGCCTAGCCGGTGACCCGCCGGACCAGCAGGTGCGCCTCGGTCGGGTCCGGGCACTCCCAGCGCCGGACGAGGCGCTCCACGGCGGCGGCCGGGACCGGCGACCGCCGCTGGTCCAGGCGGTTCCGCAGCACCCGGGGCGGGGCCTCGACGGAGACGATCTCCACACGTGCCCGGTAGGCGGCCGCCAGGTCCACGCACCGGTCGCGCAGCGAACGCGAGACGTTGGTGGCGTTCCACACGAAGGACCGTCCCGCGCGCAGGTGCTCGCGGGCGCGCTCGTGGGCGGCCGCCGCCACCGGCCGCTGGTCGCCGGTCGGACGCACCCCCAGTTCGGCGCGCAGAGTGTCCAGGCCCACCACCGGCACACCCGGGCGGTTGCGCCCGATCCAGGTGTCCTTGCCCGCTCCCGGCAGCCCCGACATGACGGTCACCGTCAGCCGGGTGTCGTCGTGGGCGGCGTAGTCCGGGTCGCGGTCCGGCTTGCGGAAGAACCAGAACCGGGCGTGCTCGGAGGGGAAGTCGCGCGGCCGGTCCAGGCACCGCTGCTCGGCGCAGTACTCGCCGTACAGGCCGATGTTGTCCAGCACCTCGGAGGTGTCGCCGCAGCGGCGGCCGAGGATGTCGGCGGTGGCCAGCAGCACCAGGTCGTCGTTGCGCGCCAGCAGGCTCATCCGGAACGCGATACGGCGCAGGTCCGGCCGCTCCAGCGCCCAGAAGGGCACCTGGTGGTGGCGGACCAGGGCCGCCACGTGCTCGCGCCACTCCACCGCGTCCGGGCAGGACCCCCGCGCCCGGGAGCCGGCCGTACCGGAGGACTCCCACAGCAGGCGCCGCGCCATCAGGTCGCCCCGCCGCGAATGGCCGTGCGCGGTGACCCGGCCGTCCCCGTCCCGGCGGGTGCACAGCGGTTTGGCGACGTCGTGCAGCAGCACGGCCGCGAACAGCCTCACCCGCTCGGCCGTCGGCCGGGCGCGCCAGGCGGGCAGGCCGGCCAGCGCCTCGCACGCCATCCGGGTGTGCGTCTCCACGTCCCCCTCGGCGTGGTGGACCGGGTCCTGCTCCACCCCGGACAGATCGCGCACCCACGGAAGGGCCTCACGTACCCGGGCCCAGTCCAGGTCCCAGTGCGGCGGGGCCGGGCACAGTTCATCGAACACCCGCATAGAGCACCTCCGGTTCGACCAGTCCGTTCGCGATCACCGGCCGGTCCAGCCAGTGCGTCCCCGAGTCCAGCACGGCGGTGGTGAACCCGGCGCGCACCCACTTGAACCTGTCCACGGTGCGGTCGCCCTCCTCGACCTTGACGTACAGGCCCTCCATGTGGTCGGAGCCGTCGCTCTCGGCCAGTGCCCGGCCGGGATCGGCGCCGCACGCCCGCGCCGCCTCGGCCAGGGAGCTGCGCCAGCCGGGGGTACGGCAGGTGGAGGGGCCCACCAGGCGGGTCAGATCCTCCGGCCGTGCCAGGGGTCCGGAGTGCAGCACGGGTACCGGCACCACCGGTGTGCCCTCCAGCAGCTCCCGGCGGCGCGGCGTGGACAGGAACACGTCATGGCGGGTGTCCAGTACGTCGAACTCGCAGAAGTAATGGGGGAGCGCGTCGTAGAACACGGTGTGCTTGGCGTACAGCCACTCCCCGTAGAGCACGTACCGCTCGCCCAGGCGCGGCCACAGCAGCGGTGCCACGGTCGCGGCCCAGGCCTTGAAGGGGGCGAACTGCCGCTCGCGGGGGCCGCCCGTCAGGTAGTGCCCCCGGCTCTGCAGGCGCGGCTCGCCGCCGGGGCCGAAGCTGATTCCGGCGTTGGCGCCGTCGAGCTTCTCCTCCACGACCAGGTGCCGCCCCGCCAGCTCGCCGAAGGGGGCGGCGGACAGGTCGTGGTCGCCCGGTTGGAGGCGCGAGCCCCGGATGTGCCGGGTGCGGGGGTACTTGCGCATGTACGGTTCCTACCGGTTCAGCCTCGTGCGCGGCCACCGGTTTTCGTGCCGTGGAGAGGCCGCGCGAAGGGCCGCACCTTCCACGAGCCGGTCCTTCCGCGGGGGAGGAGCGGCCCCGTTCAGGCCATGCCCGACGGTGGTCTGCTGTGGATCCCGTGGTCGCTGTCCGGTGCGGTGCACGATGTCGGATCCGCCCGCGTGTGGAGAATCGCTGAGCGCGTCATCGCCACCAGGCCGGTGGCGGTGGTCGGCAACGGCCTGCGGGCGGTCATGATCCGGATGCACGGGCTCGTCGGTGTCCGCGATCGCTGTCAGGCTCGTCCGTGCGCCGGTCCGGGGCACGGGAGTGGACATGGGCGTGCTTCTCCACCATCTCGGCACCGTCGCGGCCTCCACCGCGGCCCGGGCCTCTCGCCCGGCCGACAGGGCGCGCCAGGACGGACGGCAAGGGCCCGCCCCGGGCGCCGAGCGCAGTTCTCGCGGCCAGTAGTCTGCCGTCGCACACGTGACGGAAACGAGGTACCGATGGACAGCCCGGACGGCGAAGGCACGGCGGTGGAGGCGCAGCACGGTCCACACGAGGACGACTCCGCGGAGGAGAGCGCCGCAGCACCCCCGGCCGACCTGTTCCTGCACAAGGAGCTGGGACCCCTGCTCGGCCGGGTGCTCGTAACCTACGCGCGACGTTTGTGGGCCCTGCTCGTGGTGGCGGCCCTGCCCGCGGTCCCGGTCACACTGTTGAGCCAGGCCCTGGTGGTGGCGCCCGCCCGCGACGGCGCCTACCTCAACGGTGTGCTGGAGTCCGCCGCCAACCCGCTGGCTCCCGCCCTCGTGGTCGCCACCGGGGTCGTCGCGCTGCTCGGACTGGCGGTCGCGCCGTTCGCCCTGGGCGGCTCCGTGCTACTGGGAACCGCCGCCCTGCTGGGGCGCCGGATCTCCCCGCGCCAGGCCTGGCAGGGGGCACGGCGGCGCTACTTCACCGTCCTGACCTGGCTCCTGCTGCTGCTCGTCTTGGTAGCGAGCTCCCTGGCGCTCTACCTCTGGGCCGTGGCCTCGGACTGGCCGCCGGTGGTGACCGAGCTCCTGGTCCTGGGGCCGCTGATGGCCGTGTTGGTCCCGTTGACGGTGTCGCTGCCCCTGGGCCTGGTGGAGGGACACGGCCCCTTCCGAGCCCTGCTGGAAGCCTGCCGTTTGGCGCGACACCGGTTCATCATCCACCTGACCCTCGTCAGCCTCTCCTACGGGGTGTCGGTGCTGGCCGGAACGGGCCTGGAATGGGCTCTGCCGCGATGGACGGACCTTGCGGACGGCAGCTCGGCGCTGTCGGCCATCACCCTGCTGACCAGCCTGGTGGTGGCCCCGTTGTCGCTGCTCCTGGGGTGCGCCCCCGTGGCCTACTGCGACTTCGAGAGTCCCTACACCGCACCAGGTCAGGACCGCGCACCGGGCGGCCTGGCCAGCTCCACGCCCGGAGGGGCGCGATACGTGGTCCAGCCGACCGTGCGTGATGTGGACCTGGTTCGAGCCGGAGAGCACCTGCCCGCGCCCGCGGCCTCCGTTTCCGGGCGCTCCTCCGACTCGGCCTTCACCGGGCCCCGGCTGGTCCTGGTTCCCGCCCTGGCCCTGGTCGTGTTCGGCCCCCCGCTGCTGGGCCCCGGCCTGCTGGCAGCCAACCCCTTCGGGTTGCCGGAGATGGACGCCCACCCGGTCGCCAGCATCAACAGCGACGAACTCTCGGTGAGCCTGGAGCCGACCGGGGAGGGGGCACTGGTCGGTGCCGCGACCAGCTACGTGAACCTGGAAGTGTGCGCCCCCCAGTGCCGTGTCGTGGCCGAGGGCGAGCGGAGCTGGATGGGCGACGGCGTGCGCATCGTGGACGGCGGCGCCCTGTGGACCGTCTGGCGCGAGTACGAGCACGAGGACGCGGAAGAGGAGGCGAACCGCTACGCCCCGCATCCGGACTCGGGGCTCTACCTGCTCTCCTGCGCCGACATCGCGGACTGTGAGACCCCCGACCAGGAGACCCTGGTCCGCCCGTACCCGGAAAACCAGCACCACGTCGCCTCCGCGGTCACCCCACTGGCCGACGGGCGCCTGCTGGTGGCCTCCTCCGTCAAGCGCTACGACCCGCCGGAGCTCGGCGTGAGCCTTGAGCAGGACCGGGGCGGGCTGCGCCTGCACCTGTGCGAGGACACCTCCTGCGCCGACCCTAAGGTGGTCCTGTTCCCCCCGGAGATGGCCGCCGGCGGCTTCCTCACCGACGGTGAGTTCCTGGCCCCGGCCGCCTACCCAGGGGGCGGGTACGCGATCGCTGTGACCGACACCGCCCGCGGATCGCTGTCCCTGGTGGCCTGCGCTGAGCGGGCGTGCACGGATCCGGAGACCACCCAGATCCACGGGGACCGGTTCTACAGTGAGCACGACAGCCGGTTGCGGAGCCGGTTCGGAGCCCGGGTGGAGTTGCGCTCCGACGGCACCCCGGTCCTGGCCTACCGTGACCCCCAGGGCGGCCGGGCCCACCTGGTGGACTGCCACGACGCGCTGTGCTCGGAGTTCACCGACACCGCCGTCACCGGACCCGGCTGGGCGCGCCCGGTGCCGGGGCTGGCCGTGGACTCCCGGGACCGGGCCCATCTGCTCACCCCCGATTTCGCCCAGGAGCGGCTGGTGCTGCTGTCCTGCCTGGACCGCAGCTGCTCGCAGGCCTCCTCGGCCCCGCTGCTGGAGCTGACGGAGGCGGAGCCGGGCCTGACCGCCCTGGTCCTGGACGATCAGGACCGTCCGCACATGCTGTGGGGGCAGGGGGAGTTCGTCCCCGGCTACACCGGGGGCGAACTGGAGGCCGAGGCGCAGTACTTGCGCTGCCTTGAGCCCCTGTGTGGGGCCGGGCGGTGACGACCCCGCCACCACCCCGACCGGGGCGCATCACCGCCCCTGAGCAACGCGGCCCCGCATCCTTCCGGATGTGGGGGCCGCACCCGTCCCCGGATCAGTAGTCCACCGCGAACAGGCGAGGTTCGGCGCACGTGGTGGCGCCCGTGGGCGCGTCCATCGCCGGCGGGCGCAGCCCGTCCGGGGCGCAGCCGGCGTAGACGCCCACGACCCCGCCGTCCGGCCCGGGGTAGGCGGTCAGGTGCTCGGCCCCCGCGGCCAGCCCTTCCAGCGGGCCGACGTCCACACCGGGACCGGTGGGCCGGATCGGAAGCAGGTCGTACTCCTGCTGGTTCAGCGACGCCGCCTCCCCTTCCTCCAGGGCGTGGCGCTCGGCGCCGAACTCGACCAGCAGCTCGGCGTCGTCGATCCCACCGTCTTCGGCGAGGACCTGACCGGTGCGGGCGTCCAGGGCCCGGTAGCCGTCCTCGTCGTGGACGAACACCCGGGGGTCCTGCCCTGCGGAGACCGAGACGATCTCTCCGGGTGCTGTGTGGGTCCACAGCACTTCCCCGTCGGCGGGGTCGACGGCGGTGATCCGGTCCTCCTCGCAGTTCTCCTCCTCTTCGGAGGCGCAGCCGGGTGTGTCGAACAGGAGCGGACCTTCGGGGACGGCCCGCAGTTCACTGTCCAGCCCGGCTCGGTCGGGGATGTCGAACTCCGCGGCCTGCTCCCCGTCCACGACCGCCCTGACGTGGGCGGGCCCCTCCTGGGGGGAGTACTCCAGGTACAGGGTCTCGCCGGCCACCGCGTGAGAGCTCGCGGAAGCCAGACGCGCGGACCATGCGACCTGGCCGGTGGCCGCCTCGACCAGGAAGTACCGGGGATCGTCCTCGCTGTCCAAGGGCAGTGGCTCCCGAAGGGCCAGGTGTGTGTCGTCGGAGGCCAGGACGCCCGTGTGCGCGAGGTCCTCGGGCAGTTCCGTCTCCAGTACCTGAGCCCCGTTCCGGTCCGCCTTCAGCAGGCGAAGTACGTTCGACTCGACTTGGGCCTCGACGGGGAGTACCGCCAGGGTCGACCCGACCCACCGGACCCCCACCACGTCGGCGCCCACGGACTCGGTCCACAGTGTCGCGGCGGTAGCGGTGTCCAGCGCGACGATCGTGTCAGCCGTGTGCAGGTAGAGGACCCCGTCGGCCTCCAGCGCTCCGGGGCCGGGGTACCTGTAGTCCAACCAGTGCCTGGCGGGCCGGAGCAACGGCCCGCTGTCCTTGAACCGCTCCAGGTAGAAGTCGCCCTCCAGGGGCCGGGACCAGCGCACCGACCCCGCTTGTGCGCAGTCGCCGATCTCCTCGCAGACGACGACGGCGTCGGGACTGATCACCGATGGCTCGGGAGGCTCGGGGGCGTCCTCCTCGCCCCGCGCCGAGCAGCCGGAGAGGGCGAGGACGCAGGCGAGGGCGAGCACCGGGAAGGGGCGGGAAGGGGAACGCATGCGCCGCATCGTAGCGGGACGGAGCGCCCCGTCCCGCGGGCGCCCTTGAGGACGGCATGCGGTAGTGCTCAGCTCGGCTCCCGACCGCCATAGGTCCGCATGCACTGTCATGTCGCCGATCGCGGATCCACCGTGAACGACGCCCCCTGGCGGATGGGCGTCCGCGCCCTTGGGCGCGTTCGTGCGGGTGGTCCGGCGTGACCTGCCGACGAAGGCCCCGGCGCCGCCGGGTCGCCTCCGCGGGAGGAGCGGGACCCGGACGGCCCGCGCGTTCTCCTTCCCGGCCCTGGCCGCTGAGGCACCGCTTGTCGGTGCCGGGCCCCCTCGGCGCGAACGAGGAACCACGTGGCACCGAATCCGTCCGAAGGGGTGGCCGTCGATACCGGGGGTGGGCGAGGATGAACACCGCCGAACAGACGTGGACGGCCACAACGGGAAGACGGTGCGACGCCAGAAGGAGCGCGCGTCCCGTTGAACCCGACAGCGGCACACAACGAGCCGCACCGTCGTCTGGAGGACGCCCACGAGGCGGACCGTTCGCCCAAAGCCCGACCCGCCACCCGTGCCCCGCTCGCCCTTCCCTGTCCGGACGGCCCTCCCGCTCGCCCGTGGACCTGGGGCGAGTCGGGAGGAAGGTGAGGGAAGGCGCGATCGAATACGGGCTCTGCTGACGGCGGACCGGTCAACGCCGGTGACCATTGGGAACCACGACGGGCGGGGACGGCACACCTAGAAAGAAGGCGGCATGCCCAGGTCTGTTGACGCGCGGAAGTCAACGCATCCACCGCGTCGTACCGTTTTCATTTTGATGACGGCGATGTCGGTGCTGCCGGTGACTGTTTATCTGCCGGCGCTGCCGAACATCGCAGGCGCGCTCGGAACGAGTTTCGCCCTGGTCAATCTCTCGATTGCGGTGTATGCGATCGCCACCGCCCTGACCGAAGCCGTGTCCGGCGCCCTGTCGGATCGTTACGGGCGCCGCCCGGTCGTGCTGGTGTCCGTTTCGGTGTTTATTGTCGCGTCCATCGGATGTGCGCTGGCGCCCGGTATCGAGGTGTTCCTCGTGTGCCGCACGTTCCAGGCGGCGATCGCCGCGTGCTTCTCGGCCGCGATGGTCGTCATCAAGGAAACGTCGAGCGGGCATGAGGCGGTAAGGAAGATCGGCTTCGCGAGCATGGGGTGGGCGCTTGCCCCCATGCTCGGGCCCACGTTGGGCGGGGTTCTGGACGAGCTGTTCGGATGGCGTTCGATCTTCGTCGTTCTCGCGGTCCTCGGCGGAGTGGTCCTCGTTGTGTCAATGCGACAGCTGGAGGAGACATCTCTCCGCCCGGGAGATTCGAAGGAGAGCTTTCCTTCCTCGTTGCGGCGGGTACTGGGTTCGTCCCGCTTCTGGGCCTACACTCTCTGCATGGCTTTCTCGATGGGGACGCTTTATGTGTTCCTGGGAGGAGCTCCCCTGGTCATGAGCGGTCACTTCGGAGGATCAAGTGTCGCGCTGGGACTGTACATGGCCATGGTTCCGGGCGGGTTCGTCCTGGGCGGATACCTGTCAGGAATCCTTGCCTCCCGAGTGTTCAGGAGCCGCATCCTCGTCTATGCGCGCATCTTGACATGCTCGGGGCTGCTGGCCGGTTTGATCCTCGCGACACTGCATGGCATCCACCCTCTCGCATTCTTTGCTGCTTGTATGTTCATCGGCATAGGCAACGGCTTGACCATGCCTGTCGCCAATATGGGGGTGATGTCCGGGCGCGACGGTCTTGCGGGAACCGCGGCAGGCCTGTCCGCCGCGATGTCGATCGGGGGTGGCGCATTGATGTCCTCCGCCGCGGGCTCTTCTCTTGGCGCTGGCAGTTCACCGCACCACCTGCTGGCTCTGCTGCTGGCGTCGGCATCACTCGCACTGTCGGCGGCACTCCTCGCCGCCCTGGTCGACCGCCAGCCCCGTGCGTGCCCGGACTGAACTCGTGGTGTACGCGACCCCGTGGCGGTTCCTGACCGACGCGGTACGGCGTCAGCAGGCCGTGCTGTCGACCCTGGGCTCTTCCACACACGCCGAGACGACTCCGGTATGGCCGTCTCAAGTACCGGATGCCCGCCGCGCTTCGCCAGGACGGTGGCCGGGTCCTTCCGTGAGCTGGACGAAGACCATGATGGCTGTGCCGTCGTGAGCGGTCGCCGCTTCCACCAGGCCCTTGGCCGACTTGCATCGACTCATACGTCCCAGGGGACGGCTGCGAGGATCCGGCCTCGGTGGAAGCGCTGGAAGGCGGCGTCCAGCCTCATGTCGGGATGATTGATGACGGGTACGTAGGTCCGCCGGGTCACCCCGCGCAGACCCGCCACCGTGGCGGAGTCGGGCAGCCGCGCGCCGACGCGGGCCAGGACGGGATCAGCTGATGCGCGGGCCGTCACGAGGTCGATGACCTCGGCCTCCGGTGGGTCCTGCCCCCGCCTCCAGTCATGCTCGGGGTCGCCGCGACGCGGAAGAAGAGCTGCGCAGACGCCTTCCCGACCTGCCGACGGAGGTCCGCGCGGAGCGCCAGGACATGGCCAGCCAGCTCATCGTGTACATGATCGCCGAGCGGGAGCGCGCCCTGGCCGAGGGAGGCCGCACCCCCAGGGACTCCTGGGGCCGGGCCGCCGCCGGGCTGACCGACGCCCTCACCGGCCTCTGGCTCGCCCCGGTCACCGAGCCCTCGGTACGGGTCGGGCGGGCAGCCATGCGCTCCGAGAACCCCTGAGTCCTTGCGCGAGGTGCGTTGACGCAGGGATGCTCGCATCCCAGCCGTACGGACCACAGAGGCCGGGTACAGCGCCTCGCGCTCGTGGACGAACAGGTTGCCGATGTGGGTCGTCGTCGATGGCGGCGAAGCCCCGACACCGTCAGCCCCGCGCTTCGCCGGGGCGGGACCAGCTGGGCCCTGGCCGCCGAGCGAGCCGACGCGGGCAGGCTGAAGCCGCGCCGGGGCCCCGCCCCCAGCGCGGCGGAAACAGACTCCTTCCCCTGACCTCGGGCCGCCCCGGTCCTCAGAGCAGGCGCGGGGTCCGAGGCGGCTCCTGGCGGCGGTTCCCGGTCGCCTCGAAGGCCGCCGCGATCCTCAGCAGACGCGCGTCGTCGTAGGCGCGCCCGGCGAAGGTCAGCCCCACCGGCATGCCGGTGTCGGGCATCGTGCCCATCGGTACCGTCACCGTGGGGACGCCCAGGTGGCGCCAGACGAGGTTGCCGTTGGCGACCCACACCCCGTTGCGCCAGGCGATGTCCGCGGACTCGGGGTTCACGTCGGCGTCGGCCGGCGCGACGTCGGCCACGGCCGGGAAGGCGATCGCGTCCAGCCCCAGCTCGTCCAGCCAGTCCTCGAAGTCGATCCGGCGGGTGCGCTCCAGGCCCTTGATCCCCTCCTCCAGGTGCGGGATCTCGGTGAAGGACGAGATCCCCGTGCGGCGCACGAACTCCGGGTAGGCGGCGATGTCGTCGTCGAACCCGTCGTAGCGGTCCGGCAGCGCGCCCGGAACGGGCGGGAAGACGCGGGCGCCGTCGACCTGCCCCAGGTCGTTCAGCTCGGGGTCGCCGTTGGCCTGCAGGAAGTCCTGCCAGGCCCAGGCGGACAGGTCCAGCAGCTCCCGGTCCAGGTACTCCTGGCTGACCAGACCACGGGTCTTGACGGTGGGCGCGCCCGGACGGTCGCCCTCGTAGTTGCTCACCACGGGGAGGTCGGTCTCCTGAACGCAGACGCCGGAGGCCTCCAGGTCGGCCCGGGCCGCCTCCCACAACCGCAGCACGCTGGGTCGGGTGGCCACCCGCCGCCCCGTGGGACCGCCGATACCGGGGTTCTCCGAGGTACCGGCCTCGGGGTCCCGCCCGGTGTACAGGCGCGGGGCACCGATCCTGAGTCCGGCCAGGGCCCGCCGCCCCGCGTCGGCGTCGGCCACACCCAGGTCGGTGAAGGACGCGGGCCGCACCCGCGAGGCCGCCGGGATCTCGATCCAGGGCTGGCAGCGCCAGAAGTCCCCGCGCGGCTCGGGGTCGTCGGCGACGATGACCTCCAGCAGCTCCAGCATGTCGGCCATGGTGCGGGTGTGCGGCACCACGACGTCCATGGTGGGCACCAGCGGCCAGTTACCCCGGATGGAGATCAGGCCCCGGGACGGGGTGTAGGCGCACAACGCGTTGTTGGAGGCCGGCGCGCGCCCGGAGGACCAGGTCTCCTCCGCCAGCCCGAAGGCGGCGAAGCTGGCGGCCGTGGCCGTCCCCGAACCGTTGGAGGAACCCGAGGCGAAGGCCGAGGTCAGGTAGTCCCCGTTGTAGGGGCTCTCGGCGCGCCCGTACACGCCGCGCTGCATGCCGCCGTTGGCCATGGGCGGCATGTTGGTCAGCCCGACCAGTACCGCGCCGTTCTCCCGCAGCCGGCTCACCGTGAACGAGTCGCGCTGGGCGACCAGGTCCTCGAAGGCCGGTGATCCGGCCGCGACCGTGAGCCCGCGGGCCTGGTAGCTGTCCTTGGCGGTGTAGGGGATCCCGTCGAGCGGCCCCAGTACCTCGCCACGCGCCCGGCGCCCGTCGGAGGCCCTGGCCTCGGCGATGGCCCGGGGGTTCATCACCACCACGGCGTTGAGCGTGATCCCGGTGCGGTCGTAGGCCTCGATCCGCGCCAGGTAGGCCCGCACCAGCGCCTCGCTGGTCACGCGCCCCCGCTCCAGGTCCTCGCGCAGCCGCGCGATCGGTGCCTCGACGACGTCATAGGGCTCTGCGTGGAAGTCGGTCACAGTGCACTCTCCTGCTCTCGCGGGGCGGGCTGCTGCTGGGTGATGCAGTGGATGCCGCCACCGAACCGGAAGATGTCGCGGGCGTCGACCTGTTCGACCCTGCGACCCGGGTAGGCCTCGGCCACGATCCGCGCGGCGACCTCGTCCTGCGGGTCGTCGAAGCCGCACAGCACCACGACCCCGTTGGCGACGTAGTGGTTGATGTAGGACCAGTCGACGAACTCCCCGTCCTCGTCCATGAGGGTCCCGGGGGCGGGTACGTCGACGATCCGCAGCGGCTCGCCGTCGGCGTCCACCGCGCTCTCCAGCACCCGACGCAGGTTCCGGGTGATCTCGTGGTCCGGGTGGCGGGGGTCGTCCTGGCGGTGCAGCAGCACGGTGCCCGACTCGGTGAAGCTCGCCACGATGTCCACGTGCCCCCGGGTACCGAACTCGTCGTAGTCGCGCCAGAGCCCGCGGGGCAGCCAGACGGCGTGGCCCGTGCCCAGCCTCGCGTGGATCTCCGCCTCGACGTCCTCCCTGCCCAGCTCGGGGTTGCGCTCCGGGTCCAGCTGGACGGTCTCGGTCAGCAGCACCGTGCCCGAGGCGTCCACATGGAAGCCGCCCCCCTCGTTGACCAGGGTGCTGGGGACGCGGGGGACCCCGGCGAGCTCGGCCATCCGGCCCCCCACGAGCCGGTCCGAGCCCCAGGACGCCCACTCCTGGGCGCCCCAGCCGTTGAACACCCAGTCCACGCCCCGCACACGCCCGTCGGGGCCATGCACGAAGGTCAGCCCGGAGTCACGCATCCACGCGTCGTCCAGCGGCACCACCGCGGTCTCGACCCGCGGGCCGAGCAGCGCCGTGGCCGCCTCGGCGTCCTCGGGCGCGACCACCACCGTCACCGGTTCGTGGCGCGCGATGGTGTGGGCCACCGCGGTCCATGCCTTGCGCGCACGCGCCAGGGTCTGGCTCCCGGGCGGACCGAAGGTGGCGTTGGCGGGCGGGAAGGCCATCCAGGTGCGTTCGTGAGGTGCCCACTCCGGCGGCATCACCATGGGGGACGGCTCGTCGGCGGAGCTGTGAGCGAACATGTCAGTCCTTGTCGTGGAACGGGGGTGCTGGAGCGGCGGGGCCCGGACCGGTGAGCGTCAGCTCTCCGCGGGGTACTCCGTGGTCACGAACCGGCGCCGGAAGAACTCGGGGCCGCGCAGGTACCGCACGACCATGGCCGCGCCTCCGATGGCGAAGATGGCGACGCCCAGGACGAACACCAGCCCGACCCCGCCGATCTGCGAACCGGAGCCGTAGGCCGGGTCCATGGAGTCCCAGGCGGTCTGGAAGAAGAAGACGAGCAGCAGGAGCCCACCGACCAAGGGTGCCACCAGCTTGGTGAACAGTCCGCGCAGCGACGCGGTGGCCTCGCGCCGGAAGTACCAGACGCAGGCGAGGGCGGTCACGCCGTAGTAGAAGCAGACCATCATGCCCAGCGTGGTGATGGTGTCCCACAGGACGTTCTCGGAGAGCACCCGCATGACCGCGTAGAAGGCCGAGGCGATGACCACCGCCACGACGGTCGCGTAGCCGGGGGTCTTGTGCACCGGGTCGACCTGGGCGTACTTCGGTGAGAGCGCCCCGTAGTGGCCCATCGCGAGCATCGTGCGCGCCGGCGAGATCATCGTGGACTGCAACGAGGAGGCCGAGGAGGACAGCACCGCCAGGGACATCAGGACGGCGAAGGGGCCCATGACCGGTCCGGCCAGCGCCGCGAAGACGTTCTCCTGGATGTCGGGGTTGCCCAGGCCGAACTCGCCGGTGGAGACACCGGAGAAGGAGAGCGTGGCCACCGACACCGCGGTGTAGAGCGCGACGACCACCAGGATGGTGGTGATGGCGGCCTTGCCCGGGGTGCTCGTCGCGCCGCGGCTCTCCTCGTTCATCGTCACGACCACGTCCCATCCCCAGTAGATGAAGACGGACAGGGCCACACCGGCGGCGAAGGCGGAGAAGGAGTCGACACCGAACGGGTTGAACCACTCCAGTCGCACGGGCGTGGCGTCGAAGGCCGAGCCGGCGCCGACCTGGACGAACGCGGCGATCGAGAACCACGCCAGCACCACGATCTGGAATGTGACCAGGATGTACTGGAAGGTCTTGGTGGCCTCCATCCCCCGGTGGGAGATCCAGGCCGCGGCGGCCATGAAGGCCAGGCAGGTCAGGATGTTGACCGGCACGTTGCGGGTCAGGGCGGCGATCTGGTCCTGTCCGGTGAGCTGCGCGATCGCCAGGTAGAAGAAGTCGACCGCGATTCCCGCCAGGTTGGACAGCACCAGGATGGTCGCGGCCAGCAGGCACCAGCTGGCCATCCACCCGGTCCAGGGGCCGAAGGCCCGGGACGCCCAGGTGAAGGTGGTGCCGGAGTCGGGCATCGCCTTGTTGAGCTGGCGGTAGCCGATCGCCACCAGCAGCATCGGGACGAAGCCGATGAGCAGGATCGCCGGCAGGTGTTCACCGACCGCGGAGGCCGTGGGGCCCAGGGCCCCCGAGAGGGTGTAGGCCGGGGCGATGGTGGAGACGCCGATGACCAGGCCTCCCAGGAGCCCGATCGCTCCCTTGCTGAGGCCCTTCCAGTCGTTCGGGGTTTCGGTGCCCGCCTTCGCGGGGCGTCCGGTGGTGTGGGTCATGGGTTGTCCTGTGGTCGCCGGGGTGGTCTCGGCGCCGAGGGGTCGGCGCCGCGGGAACCGGTGAGCGTGGAGCCCGTGCTCACCAGGGGGTGGGGTCGTGCGCCGCGGCACCGGCCCCTTTCGGGGGTGGGTGTTCGGAGGACGCCCGGCCTGTGTGGCGAAGGCGTCCACCGCACCACCCACCCGGGTCAGTCGGCCGGGCCCGCGAGGATCTCCTCGGCCGCGCGTCGGCCCTGGCGCAGCGCGCCGTCGACGTGCTGGTAGCCCTCGGCGGCCAGGTCCGAGCAGGCCCAGCTGATGGGTCCCACCGGCTTGCTCTGGTCGGCCCCGTAGCGGTGCAGGCCACCGAGGTCGTAGCTGGCCGCGTACGCGCCGCGGGTCCACTCCTCGGAGGCGAAGTCCGACTCGAAGTACACGGTGGGCTCGAGCGCCTCGTCACCGAGGTAGTTCGCGAGAGAGCGCAGGATCGCGCCGCGGCGCTCCTCGGCGGGCTTGCGCAGGAGGTCGTCGGCGCGCTCGTCGGAGACGAAGGCGACCAGGGTTCCGCGCGTGTCCTCGTGGTTGGTGTTGTCGTACACCTCCTGGCACAGCTCCTTGGCACCGAAGCCGGTGCCGGAGAGCCCCTTGTCCCGCCAGAACGGGCGCTCGTAGACCGCGTGGACCTTGATGACCAGGCCCATCGAGGTGTGCTGGTGCATCTGCTGCTGGAGCCACGGGAGTGCGGGCTCGAAGGAGATGCGCGAGTAGAGGGTGGGCGGCACGGCCACGATCACGTGGTCGGCCCGCACGGTCACGCGCTCGGAGCGTACGAGGACCTGGCTGTCGTCCCAGCGGATGGTCCTGACCGGGCTCTCGAGGACGACCGTGCCCTCCTCCAGCGCGGCGGCCATCGTCTGGGAGACCGACTGCATGCCCCCGACCACGCGGCGGTCGAGGATGAAGTCCTCGTCCACGAGGTTGGAGAACGACCCGGCCGAGGCGGCCATGAGCACGGCCTGGAGCACCGAGAACGCGTGGGCGGGCTTGGTCAGCATGCCCCCGGCCATGAAGATGCCGATGTTCTCCCGGGCGGCCGCGTCATCGGTCTGGCCGTGCAGCCACTCGGTGAACGAGATGGTGTCCAGTTCACGGGCGCGCGGGTGGGCCCAGGGGCGCTCGACGCCGATGTCGGCGACCAGCTTGTCCAGGGCCGCGATGACCCGCTCCATCTCCGCCTCGGTCCGCTCGCCGGCGGGGAACATGTCCCCGGTGAACTCGTGCCGGGAGCCGTCCGCGGCGAGGTAGACGCTGGCCCCGTCGCGGTGGCGCGGAAAGGTGCTCATGCCCAGCTCGTCGAGGAGGCCGAGGAGTTCGGTCTGGTCGGGGGAGACCCACTGGCCGCCGAGCTCCAGGAAGGCGCCGTCGATCTCGCGGGACCAGGTGCGACCGCCCACGCGGTCGCGGGCCTCCAGGACCGCGACGGAGCGCCCGGCGGCCTGGAGGGTGCGTGCGGCCATCAGCCCGGCCGGGCCGGCGCCCACGATCACGACATCACGATCGAGGATCTCGTCGCTGCCGATGACGTGCGTGCCACTCATGGGTGTGCTCCTTCGAACATCAAAATGAACTTCATTCATTAATAGGTACGGCGTCCCCGATGTCAAGTTCCTCACCCGCCGCCCGGGGACGAAGGACAGGCCGGTCAGAGGGCTGAAGGCCCGCCACCGCGCCGATCCGGCGAGTGTGCTTCGCTTCTACACTTGGGGGAGATCGCGTTGATGCCCCCGCAATGTGGACAACAGGAAGTAGGCGTCAGTGACCCAGCAAGCGCGCAGCGGACGAGGTCGAGGTCGCCCCTCCTCGCCGATCCTGACCCGCGAACGCGTCTCCCAGGCCGCGATCCGGATCGTGACCGAGCAGGGATACCGCCACCTGACCATGGCCTCACTGGCGCGCGAGCTCGGTGTCGCCGCCTCGGCGCTGTACAACCACGTCGCCTCCAAGCGCGACGTGCTGGTGCTGATCCAGGACCGCATCAACGAACAGATCGACTGCTCGGCGTTCGACACCGAGCCCTGGGAGCAGGCACTGGGGCAGTGGGCGCGCTCCTACCGGCGGTGCTTCATGGAGCACACCGCGCTCATCCCGGTCATGGCGGTGCTGCCCGTCGCCGACTCCCCCCAGACGCTGCGCATGTACGAACGCGTCACCCTCGCCCTGCGCGACGCCGGGATCGTCGGCGCGGACGCCGTGGACATCATCGTCGGGGTCGAGGCGCTCGTCTTCGGTGCGGCCTACGACGCCTCCGCCCCGACCGACATCTTCGATCCGGGCGGTCTCGAGGACCTGGCCCCGACCTTCACCCGGTTCTCCGCGCAGCGGTCGGCGGACCCCCGTGCGGCCGCCGACCGGGCCTTCGAGCTCGCGCTCGAGGCCCTGATCAGCGGCCTGCGCCAGAAGTACGCCGGCTGAGCCGTCGGACTCGGGGTCCGGTCAGACCTCCAGCGCGTGCATGACGTGCTTGACCCGGGTGTACTCCTCCACGGAGTACAGCGACAGGTCCTTGCCGTAGCCGGACGACTTGAAGCCGCCGTGGGGCATCTCCGCGGTGAGCAGCACATGCGTGTTCACCCAGACACAGCCGAAGTCGAGGGCGCGGGTCAGGCGCATGGCCGTGCCGTGGTCGGAGGTCCAGACGCTGGAGGCCAGCGCGTAGTCCACGTCGTTGGCCAGTGTCACTGCCTCCTTCTCCGAGGAGAAGGTCTGCACGGTCAGGACCGGTCCGAAGGTCTCCTCCTGGACCAGCTCGTCGTCCTGGCGGACGCCGGTGACGACCGTCGGCTCCAGGAAGTAGCCCTTGGCGCCGGCGACCGGCCTGCCCCCGGTCACCACGGTGGCGTGCTCGGGCAGCCGGGAGAGCTTGTCGGTGACCGACGCGAAGTGCCGGGCGTTGTTCAGCGGGCCGTAGTCGTTCTGGGCCTCGTCGGCGTTGCCGGTGCGCGTCTGGCGGGCGGCCTCGGCGAGCAGCTCCACGAACCGGTCGTGCGCGCTCTCCTCGATCAGCACCCGGGTGACGGCGGTGCAGTCCTGACCGGCGTTGAAGGTGCCGAACTCGACCAGAGCCTTGGCCGCGGCGGGCAGGTCGGCGTCGGCGAACACCACGGCCGGGGCCTTGCCGCCGAGCTCCAGGTGGCCGCGCTTGAGGCCCTTGGCGGCCGAGGCCGCGACCTGCCGGCCGGCCCGTACCGAACCCGTGATCGAGACCATGACCGGTTCGGGGTGTTCCACCAGGAGTTCACCGGTGCCCGCGTCGCCCAGGACGGCGTTGAACACGCCCGCCGGGAAGATCTCCCCGATCAGTCGGGCCAGGACCAGCGTCGACTCCGGAGTGGTGTCCGAGGGCTTGAGCACGATGCAGTTGCCCGCCGCGAGGGCGGGGCCGATCTTCCACACCGCCATGAGCAGCGGGTAGTTCCACGGGGTGACCTGGGCGACGACTCCGACCGGTTCCCGGCGGACGTAGGAGGTGTGGCCGTCCATGTACTCCATGGCGGCACGGCCCTCCAGCGTGCGGGCGGCGCCGGCGAAGAAGCGCAGGTGGTCCACGCCCATGCCGATCTCCTCCTGGGAGATCATCCAGCGCGGCTGACCGGTGTTGCGGTGCTGGGCCTCGACGATCTCGTCGGCGTGGGCCTCCACCGCGTCGGCCAGCTTGAGCAGGAGGCGCTGTCGTTCGCCCGGGGTGACGTCCTTCCAGGACCCGAAGGCCTCACGTGCGGCGGTGAAGGCGCTGTCGACGTCGACCTGGTCGGAGACCGGCGACACCGCGACGGTGCACCCGTCCGAGGGGTTGACGACGTCGATGCTCCCCTGCCCGTGAGCGTCGACGAACTCACCGTTGACGAAGTTCTGGAGGCGGCTGCCCATGAGGTCTCCTCGGCCACAGATTTAATGATTGGTGTTCATTTTAGAGGTGTGTGGAGTGAGGGGCAACACGCCGCCCTGCCGACGGGGTCACCCGCCCCGCGGTCAGCCGTCACACACGCGGCGTTGGGACGGAAACGGCCTCTGTGTCGCCAGAGGTCCGCTGGCCTGGACTTACGCGTTGGTGCGTGAGAGCGGACGAGGTCGGCGGTGCAGGGCGGTGGCATGCTCTGGCCGTGGCGATCGAGGCGGACCGCGCCCTCCTGGCCCACCCATCGCTCACCGGTGTCTCCCAACACCACCTGGACGCGCCCGTCGAGGAGTCGGCCCGTCCCCGGGAACCGGTTCGTCCGTCCCCGTGCGCGGCCACCGGTTTCCGCGTTGTGGAGAGGTCGCGCGAAGAGCCGCCCCGCGGCGAACCACCCCTTCCGCGGGGGCGGCCGCGCCCCGGCCACCGGGTCCGGGTCAGCGGCCGCGGACGGGGGGACGCGCTCCCAGGGAGGCGGCGTCGGCCGCCGCACGACCCTCGTACCAGCCGTCCGCGCTGGAGGGGCCGCGCACCCGCGAGTAGGTCAGCTCACCGAACGCCTCGGCCACGGCCGCCTCCACCTCGCGCTCGCGCGCGGCGAACACCGGCACCAGGTCCGTCCCGGTCTCGGCCGCGGCGGCCTGCTCGGCGGCGCGGGCCGACTCCACCAGGCGCTCGCCCACCCGTACCGCGAACGCGGACACGAACGACTCCCGGAAGGCCCGGCCCGCCGCCCTGCCGGACCGGTCCCGCACCGCGCCGCTGGCCCGCATCATCGTCTCGGCCTGCACCAGCAGCGAGGTGAACATCAGGTCGACCGCCTCCACGTCCCCCGGGAAGCCCATCACCGTGCACAGCCCCAGCTCCTGGTGCCACACGGCCCGGCAGTGGTTGGCCTCGGCGACCTCGTGCAGCAGCACCGCCTTGTGCTCGTCGTAGGGCGCGTCCACCGGAAGCCGCCGGCCCGCCGCGGCCTCCGACGCCTGCCCGGGCTCCTCGGCCAGCAGCGCCCGGTCGATGCTGTGCCGGGCCATCAGCTCCTGCGCGCGGGCGCTCAACGCCTCCGCCTCACGCGGGAACTCCGTCGACTCGGCCTTGGCCAGCAGCGCCCTCACCCGGGCCAGCTTGGCCTGGTCCACCGGCGCGTGCGCCGCACGCGAGGTGCCCTCCCGGCCCGGCCGGAACGTTCCCGGGGGCGGGCACAGGCGGTGCATCGGCGGCAGCACGCGCAGCGCGGCCAACAGCCGCAGCGCCGTCTCCACCACCTCGAAGCGCAGCAGCCCGTGTTCGGCGCCCACATGCGCCAGGTAGCCCTCGGCCCCGCCCCAGGAGGCCGAGGCCCCCAGCTCGTGCACCTGCGCGCTCCACCGGGGATCCACCGCGGAAGGGGAGTGGCGGGCCAGGTCGGCCGTCACCGCGTCGGCGCACACCGCCGCGGCCACCGGGCCGAGCACCCGGTCCGCCTGGCGCACCGTCTCGGCGGGCTGCCAGCCGCGCGTCCAGGCCGAGGCGACCGCCTCCAGCAGGGCGCCGAGGACCGCCCGGCCCGCCGCGTCGGCCCACGCGGGGTCCTCGGTGTCGGCCAGCCGCGCGGCGGCCAGGTCCACGCCGTGGCCGCCACGGCCGAGCACCAGCGCGTCGACCGCTCCGGAGACCACCTCGGCGGGGGAGTCCCCGGCCGACGGGCCGTCCCAGGCGTCGGCGCTCCCTCCGGAGGTACCCGCGGACGCCCGGCCGCCGGCCCGCCGCTGTCGGCCGCGACCCTTCCTGCCCACGGTGGTCCTCCCTGGTCGAGTGATGGAGCCGACGGACCATCCTATCCATCGGTGCCACGCCGCCGTGCGCCGCGTGAAACGTCACCGGTGCGGCGCGCGACGCCGTTCCCGCGCGCCGTGACGGGTACTTCCGCCTTGACCGCTCGTGGCACCCCGTGACCGGTACGGAAAGGAGCAGCTTTCCTCCCGGAAGCAACACGGAAACACGCGGCGCGTACCGTCGCCTCGCATCCGCAGCCACTGAGGAGTCTCCATGCGCCACGGAACCGGGGCCGACGACCGGGGCGACGCACCGCCCAGCGGGACGGGCGCCGACCGCTGCCCCCACGGCGGGGGCGCCGCTCTGCCCCTCCACGGAAGCACCGGCGCCGACATACCCTGGTCCCGGCTGCGCGAGCACCACGGCGGCTTGGTCGCGGTCGAGATACGGCCCGGCGTGTCCGGCTGGCTCCTGCTCGGCTACAAGGAGAACCTCCAGGTACTGCGCGACCAGACCCACTTCTCCGCCGATCCGCGCCGCTGGAGCCCGGACGGCGCCGCTCCGGCCCGCAGCGGCGCCCTCGCCCGCGACGGCGAGGAGCACCAGCGGCTGCGCACGGCCATCGTCGACACCCTGGCCACGGTGGGCACGCCCCAGTTGGTCCCGGTCGTCGAACGCGCCGCCGCGCACCTGCTCGACCGGGTCGCCGCGGACGGCTCCGCCGACCTCATCGGCCAGTTCGCCTCCCCGCTGCCCGCCCTGGTCCTCAACGAGCTCTTCGGACTGCCCGACGCCTACGGCCGCCTGCTGGCCGACCTCACCCTGCGGCTGTGGAGCGGCGAGCCCGGCCGTGCCGAGCCCGCGGCCCTGGCGATCCGCTCCTACTTCACGGGCCTGGTCGCCCGCAAGCGCTCCGAACCCGGCGATGACCTCGTCGGCCGGCTGCTCGCCCACCCCCACGGGCTCACCGACGACGAGGCCGTGGAGGCGCTGTCGCTGCTGTGGGAGACCGGACACGAACCCACCACCCACCTCATCGGCAACGCCCTGCTCAGGCTCCTGGAGGACCCGGACGTGTGGACCGCCTACCTGGGCGGCACCCTCGCACCGGAGGACTTCGTCGACTACCTCATGTGGACCGACCCCCCGATCCGGGTGCTCGCCGGGCGCTACTCCACCATGGACATGCGCTTCGCCGGGGCCCGCATCCGCCGGGGCGAGCCGCTCCTGTTCGGCTTCGCCTCCGCGCACACCGACCCCTCCGTATCCCGTGGTGGAGACGACACGATGGCCCTGGCGGGCAACCGCTCCCACCTGTCCTGGGGCGCGGGCGCCCACCGCTGCCCCGCCACCGGTTTCGCCCGGGAGCTGGTGCGCACCGCCATCGACACCGCCGTGGACCGGCTGCGCGGCATGGTCCTGGCCGTCGGGGCCGAGGACCTGCGCCGGCGCGTGTCACTGGCCGTGCCCGGGCTGGTGGAACTGCCGGTGTGGTTCACCGCGACCGGGGAGCGCGCCGAGCCGGACGAGCGGCGGGAGGAGCGCGCCGAGGCGCCGGTGCGCCGCTGGGTTCGCAGGAGGCGCAGGCCCGCGCCGCTCGGGGCCCGCTACCAGGCGCCCCTGGCCCGGGGCGGAGCGGAGGAGGAACGGGTCGCCGAGCCCGCGCCCGCCCCGGCGGCCCGGACCCGCCGCCGTGCGCCGCGGGGAGCCGGAGCCCGTTACCAGGCGCCGTTCGCTGAGGAGGAGGCCGGGCCGGACGCCCTGGAGGAGCTGCTGGCCACGTGGGGTTCGCGTGAGTGACGGACGGGCCGGTGAGGGCGAAGCGGTGCCGGTCAGCGGGTCTCCCACTCCTGGGGCGGTGCCTCGGTGTGCGCCCACTCGTGCAGTTCCTCCAGGAAGATCCGGCAGAGGTGGACCATCTCCATGGCCCTGCCGTGCTCGCCCCCGTCCCCCCTCCCGGGGCCGTGGCCGGATCCGAGGCCGTCGAGACGCGCCGTGAGCATACGGTCGACCGTGTCCACCGCCCGGCGGTCGTGCTCGGTCGGCCGCGGATCGGTGAGCCGACGGGCGAGGTCCCTTCCGAGGTAGGTATCCGCGATCGTCCTCTGCAGGCGGGCCAGCGCCCGGCACAGCGATTCGGCCGCCGCGCGCAGTGAGGGTTCGCGTTCGCCGGCCACGAGGGCGGCCACGGTCACCTCGGCGACATGGCGCAGCGCCGGCTCGGGATCGTACTCGTCGTCGCTCGATCGGTAGGTCAACGCCACCAGCGGGTACCGGTGCACGGTCTCGTCGACCTCGCGCAGGCTCTTCGCCCACTCCCGACAGTACGCGCGTGCCTGGTCGACGCCGTCCCGGGCCAGGTACTCGGTGAACACGGTGACGCCGCCGCGGCCGCGTGCCTCGTCGTGGACCGACAGCGTGAACTGGTTGCGCTTGGACACACCGCTGGTGACCTGGATGGCGTAGGTGGCCATACCCGTGAACAGGGCGAAGCCGACCGCCGCCCCGAACAGTGAGACCAGCTGGCCCCCGGTCGACAGCGGGGTGATGTCGCCGTATCCCAGGACCGGGACGGTGCCACCCGCGAAGTACAGGGCGTCGAGGAAGCCGACGGGTTCGAGGCCCGGTCGGACGCTGAAGTCCTCCTCCAGCATCGGCCACACGGCCAGCGCCAGCCCGAGGGTGAGCAGCAGGATCCAGGTGGCGAAGGTCGCCAGCAGGATCACCGGCCCGGCCAGGGCGAGTATCCGCCTTCCGCCACGGGGCAGGCGTGTGCCCGTCAGCACCGCCGAGCGCCACACCGCCTTGCGTACCCGCCCGGCCAGCAGTCCCTCCGAGTCCGGGTGGAGCACGGTGGCGGCGGCGTCGCAGACGACCAGTACGGCGAGCAGCAGTCCGAGGACCGACACGAAGAACATGGGGGTCGCCTACCCAGCCGCTCGGAACCGATACTCCGCGCGTCCGGTCCCTCCCGGACCCGCGGGGAGCGTGGAGGGGGCCGGACACGGGCGAGGAGGTACCGCCCGACCGTGCGCGCGGACGCGGGCGGGCGGTACCGGGGTCCTTTCGACCGAGGAGAACGCGGCGGGAGTGGTGCGGGGCGTCGCGCGGCGGGGGTGCCCGCCGAACACGCCCTAACCCTCGTCGGGCTCCACCACGACCAGTTCGGGGTGGAAGCTCTCGGGGTCCTCCAGCAGGGGCTGGTCGCCACCGCGCAGGTGGTGGTCGAAGAACGCCACGCTGTAGGCGCGCACCAGGGCCAGTCCGCGTTCCACCGGCAGGTCGCCGAACTGGGCCCGCCACTGCTCGGGTGTGAGCATGCCGGTCAGGCCGAGCTGCTCCATCAGCACGCCCCGGTCGATGCCGTTGGAGTGACCGGAGCCGTCGAGCCTGATCCACTGCCGCCATCCCTCCAGGCGCGGCCACATCTCCTCGACACCGTTCCAGGCGTTGCCCTGGTCGTTCTCGATCAGCGCCAGCGGCTTGTCCACGCCCTCCTCCAGCACGGGCGGGTAGTAGGGCCCGTCCAGGTTGATCCCGGCGTCCACCCGCTCCTCGACGCGCAGCGTCTCGGCGGTGGCCGAGCCTCCCCAGGAGTGACCGGCCATCCCGACCCGGGAGGCGTCGATCACGCGCGACCAGCGCCAGGCCGGGTCCGGACCGGTGAGCCGGTCCAGGAGGAAGGACACGTCCCGGGCCCGGTTGACCGCGCCCAGCGCCCAGTCCCCGTTCCGGCAGGCCGCGCACTCGGTGACCAGCCCGTCGGGGAACTCCACCGGCGCGGCCTCGTGGGCGTGGTCCACACCCGCCACCACGAAGCCGTGGCCGGCCAGCTCCTCCGCCAGCGAGGACAGCTCGGTCCGGTTCAGTCCCGCGCCGGGGGAGAGCACGACCAGCGGGAAACCGTCGTCGGTGCGCGCGGGCGGCGCGTTCCGCCGGGAGTTCGTGCGCACACCGCGGTGCAGGACGTCGTCGGGCAGGTCCAGGCCGAGTTCGGCGACCATGGCCGCGGACTCGGCCCCGGTCATGTACGGAGCGGACCGCCCCGCGTCCACACGCGCGGGGTACCACAGGGTCACCATCAGCTCGCGGGGGCCGCCCACCCACACGTCCTCGCGGCCCTCGTCCACCAGGTGGAGGTCGGTGGTGCCGACCGGGTGGTCCCCGGTGGGTTCGGGCAGGAGGGCCCGCGGCGCCTCGGCGGGGGCGGGCCCGGCCGCCGCCGGGTCGGGCGCCGCCACGGAGGCGGGCAGCGCCAGGGCCGCGGCCGCTACGAGCGTGGTGGCGGTCCGGAGCGGGCGGGCGGCGACGGCGCGGCGCTCTTCGCGTTCTGTACGGGGCATGGGGAGTCCTGTCGTCGGGTGCCGTGGGGCCACCGACAACGCTAGGAACCCCGGCGCCGCCGCACCATCGGGGCGGCCCCCGCCCCTCCTCGGGGGCGCGCCGGAGGGCCAAGGGTGGGGACAGCCCCACCCCCGGCCCCCTCACCAGCGCGTTCAGCCGCCGGACTCCACCAGCAGCACCTCCAGGGTGCGCGGGCCGTGCACGCCCTCCACCCGGTCCAGTTCGATGTCACTGGTCGCCGACGGTCCGCTGATCCAGGTCAGCGGGCGCGCCGGATCCAGCAGCCGCACCGCCTGGGGCACCCCGTCCACCACCTGCTCGGCGCGTACCACGCACAGGTGGTAGTCGGGCACCAGGGTGATCGCGCGGCGCCCCTGGTCGGGGCCGCCGTCCAGGACGATCGTGCCGGTCTCGGCCACGGCCACCGCGCATCCGGTGACCACACCGTCCACCCCGTCGAGGCCGCTGACCGGCACCGGCTCCGCGCGCGAGTCGCGCAGCAGCTCGACGGAGGACTCGGCGAACCACTCCCGCGGGATCCCCGCGGGGACCGCCACCCGTTCCGCGCCCCGGCGCTCCAGGGCGGCGGCGACCTCGGCGGCCACCCGGTCGGCGCCCACCCTGCGCACCAGCGCCCGGTAGTCGTGCAGCCGGTCCTCCAGCACCTCCAGCGTGGGGCCCGTCCCGTGGCTGTCGGCGAAGCCCTCCCCGGGCGTCCGCTCCAGGGGCTCGTCGGCGGGCACGTCGGCCAGCGCCCTCCTGACCCGGGCCAGGATCTGGTCGCGGCTGCTCATCCGCGCTCCCTTCCACGCTTGTCCCACCACTGCCGGAAGGACTCGGCGGGCACGTCGGGCACGTCCCTGGTGTCGGTCCAGGCCCCCGCCATGCCGGGCAGGTGGCGCGGGACCGCGCCCCGTCCCAGTCCCGCCGCGCGCTGCACCGCGTCCAGCGAGCGGGGGGAGGACAGCACGGCCTCGGCCCCTGCCATCAGCGCCTTCTCGCCCAGGTGACCGGGGGAGCCGGCGACCTCCTCGCGCAGGTGCACCAGCACCTCGGGGATGTCGATGGCCACCGGGCACACCTCGTAGCAGGCCCCGCACAGCGACGACGCGTACGGCAGCGCCTCGTCCACCTCCGAGGACATCCCGCGCAGCTGCGGGGTGAGGATCGCGCCGATCGGACCCGGATAGACCGACCCGTAGGCGTGGCCGCCGGCGCGCTCGTAGACCGGGCAGGTGTTCAGGCACGCCGAGCAGCGGATGCAGCGCAGCGCCTGGCGTCCCACGGTGTCGGCCAGGACGTCGGTGCGGCCGTTGTCCAGCAGTACCAGGTGGAACTCCTGGGGGCCGTCGCCCGGCGTCACCCCGGTCCAGGTGGAGGTGTAGGGGTTCATCCGCTCGCCGGTGGAGGAGCGCGGCAGCAGCTGCATGAACACCTCCAGGTCCGACCAGGTCGGCACGATCTTCTCGATGCCGACCACGGAGATCAGGGTCTGGGGCAGGGTCAGGCACATGCGCCCGTTGCCCTCCGACTCCAGCACCACCAGCGTTCCGGAGTCGGCCACCGCGAAGTTGGCGCCCGAGATCGCCGTGCGGGTGCGCAGGAAGCGCTCGCGCAGGTGCACGCGGGCCGCCTCGGCCAGTGCCCTGGGGTCGTCGGTCAGCTCCCGGGGCGCGGGCACGCCCCACTCGGCCATCTGCTCCAGGAAGATCTCCCGGATCTGGGCGCGCCCCAGGTGGATGGCGGGGACCAGGATGTGCGAGGGCAGGTCCTCGCCCAGCTGCACGATCAGCTCGGCCAGATCGGTCTCGTAGGCGGTGATCCCGGCTTCGGCGAGGGCGTCGTTGAGCTCGATCTCCTGGGTGGCCATCGACTTGACCTTGACCACGTCGGTCTCGCCCGTGGCCTTCACCAGGCGGGTGACGATCTCGTTGGCCTCGGCGGCGTCGGCCGCCCAGTGCACCTGTCCGCCCGCCCGCTGGACGGATTCCTCCAGCTGCTCCAGGTAGCGGTCCAGGTGGCGCAGGGTGTGCTCCTTGACCGCCGCGCCCTCGGCGCGCAGGCGCTGCCAGTCGTCGTGCAGCTCGCCGACGACGGAGGCGCGTTTGTCGCGGATGGTGTGGGTGGCCTTGCGCAGGTTGTGCCGCAGCTGGGAGTCGTTGACCGCCTTCCCGGCGGCCTCGGGGAAGGGCGGGATGCCCAGGAACGTGGCGCTCATCGGGTGGCGCCCTCCTTGTCTGTCTCCTTCTCGGTACTGGCCAGGATCTCGGCCAGGTGCGCCACCCTCATGCCCGAACGCTGCCGGGACAGGGTGCCGCCGATGTGCATCAGGCAGGAGTTGTCGACCGCGCACAGCACCTCGGCACCGGTCTCCACCGCGTGGCGGGCCTTGTCCGCGCCCATGGCCGAGGACACGTCGCCGTTCTTGACCGCGAACGTGCCGCCGAAGCCGCAGCACTCGGTGTCCCCGGGCAGGTCCACCAGCTCCAGGCCGCGTACGGCGCGCAGCAGCCGGTAGGGGCGGTCGCCCAGGCCGAGCATGCGCAGCCCGTGGCAGGTGGGGTGGTAGGTGACCTTGTGCGGGTAGTAGGCGCCCACGTCGGTCACGCCGAGCACGTCCACCAGGAACTCGGTGAGGTCGTACACGCGCGGGGCGAGCTCGGCCACCTTGCGGGACAGGCGGCTGCCGCTGCCGCCCAGGCGCGGGTAGTTGTCGCGGACCATGGCCGCGCAGGAGGCGGAGGGGACCACGACGGCGTCGGCGCCCTCGAAGGTCCGCACGAAGCGCACGGCCATGCGGCCGGCCGGGCGGCGGTAGCCGGTGTTGTAGTGCATCTGCCCGCAGCAGGTCTGGCCCTCGGGGAAGACCACCTCGTGGCCCAGCCGCTCCAGGAGGCGCACCACGGCCCGTCCGGTGTCGGGGAAGAGTGTGTCGTTGACACAGGTGATGAACAGTGCGACCCGCATGTGCCTCCTTCGTGCCCCGCCGGGTGGCGCCCGGGGGCCGGTACGCCGCCGGACGGCCGCTCCCTTCGCGCACCGCCTCGGTGGAATCGCTCGCCACGAGCGTGTAGTGGTCAGACCACTTTCGCATGTCGGAGGACTTCTGAGCAAGAAGAGGGGGCACAAGAGAGATCTGGGGAGCGTTAGTCGAAGATTGGTATGATCTCTTTCGGGCAAGGGGTCGGACGAAGCCACGCGTCACCCCGCCCCCTCGACCGACACACGAGCTGGAGTACCACGTGAGCGACCCCGACGGCGAGCGCACCTCCGTCACCCGACGTGCCGTCGACCGGATCAAGGCGATGATCGCCGACGGGCGGGTCGGTCCGGGGGAGCGCCTGCCCACCGAGCGCGACCTGTCCGCCCAGTTCGGGGTCTCACGGAGCTCCATGCGCGAGGCCATCCGCACCCTGACCACGCTCGGCGTCCTGGAGGCCCGCCACGGCGCGGGCGTCTACGTCACCGCGCTGCGCCCGGCCGACCTGTTGGAGACCTTCTCCGTGCTGGCCGAGGTCTCCCAGGGGCGGACCCTGCTGGAAGTCCTCCAGGTGCGCCGCATGCTGGAGCCCGCCGCCACCGCCCTGGCCGCCGCGCGTGCCAGCGCCGAGGACCTCGACCGCGTCGGTGCGCTGCTGGACCGGATGGAGGGCGGTCCCGACACCCCCTGCGCCGACACCGTCACCGCCGACCTCGGCTTCCACCAGGCCATCGTGGCCAGCACCGGCAACGCCACCCTGGCCGCGATCCACGACGGCCTGTCCTCGCACACCTTCAACGCCCGGGTGTGGGCGGGCCACCGGGAGGCCGGGCTCACCGCCAAGCTCCGCGAGGACCACGAGCGCATCCACGAGGCCCTCGTGGCGCGCGACCCGGACGCCGCCCGGGCCGCCGCGACCGTGCACGTCCTGCGCGTGGAGCGCTGGCTCAGCGCCGACCTGGCCGGATCCGGGGACTGACCGGGACAAGACCCGGTCGGCGCCGGGAACCGGTCGGCACGGGCCGTGCCCGCCCCGGAGCCTCCCGGCGCGGCCCGGCGAAAAGTCCGCGTCCGGGCCTGTGGAGAACCGCGCGGCGGACGGCTTTCGTGGCAGGCTGTGGGGGAGTGGGACCGCGCGGGAAAGCGGTGTGCGCACCGGGCGCACACACCGCCCGTGCCGGGCCCCGGCCGCCGGCCACGCGCCCGCACCGGGCCGGGCCGCACACGGACCACCACGAACGACGAGGAGCCACCGGATGTCTGCCAGTACACCACTCCCTCGCGCTGAGGACACCGGAGAAGGGGCCCACGCGGCCCTCCCCCTGGACCAGCGGGACGAGTGGACCGCACTGCGCGATCACCGCGAGCGGTGGGGGTCCACCCACCTGCGCGACCTGTTCGCCGACGACCCCGACCGGGCCGGTCGGTACACGCTCGACGTCGGCGACCTCCACGTCGACTACTCCAGGAACCTCGTCACCGACGAGACCCTGCGCCTGCTCGGCGACCTGGCCTCGGCCACCCGCGTCGCGCGGCTGCGCGACGCCATGCTCGGCGGCGAGCACGTCAACCTCACCGAGGACCGGGCCGTGCTGCACACCGCCCTGCGCGCCCCGCGCGGCGAGGTCGTGCGCACCGACGGCCGCGACGTCGTCCCCGAGGTGCAGCGGGTCCTGGACCGGATGGCCGGGTTCGCCGACCGGGTACGCGCCCGAGAGTGGCTCGGCCACACGGGGCGGCCGGTGCACAGGATCGTCAACATCGGCATCGGCGGCTCCGACCTGGGGCCCGCCATGGCCTACGAGGCGCTGCGGCCCTACACCGACCGCGGGCTGGAGTTCCGGTTCGTCTCCAACGTGGACGGCACGGACCTGCACGAGGCGCTCGTGGACGCCGACCCGGCCACGACGCTGTTCGTGGTCGCCTCCAAGACCTTCACCACCATCGAGACCATCACCAACGCGACCGCGGCCCGTTCCTGGCTGCTGGACGGCCTGGGCGTGAAGGACGGCGACGAGGGCGCCATCGCCAAGCACTTCGTCGCGGTCTCCACCAACGGCGAGGAGGTCGCCGGGTTCGGGATCGACACCCGGAACATGTTCGAGTTCTGGGACTGGGTGGGCGGACGCTACTCCTACGACTCGGCCATCGGGCTGTCCCTGATGGTGGCGGTGGGACCCGAGCGGTTCCGGGAGATGCTCGCCGGGTTCCACCTGATGGACACCCACTTCGCGACGGCCCCCGTCGAGCGCAACCTGCCGTTCCTGCTGGGCCTGCTCGGCGTCTGGTACGGGAACTTCATGGGCGCCGAGAGCCACGCGGTGCTGCCCTACAGCCAGAACATGGAGAAGTTCCCCGCCTACCTCCAGCAGCTCGACATGGAGTCCAACGGCAAGTCGGTGCAGCGTGACGGCCGCCCCGTCGGCTGGCAGACCGGGCCGGTGGTGTGGGGGACCCCGGGGACCAACGGCCAGCACGCCTACTTCCAGCTGCTGCACCAGGGCACCCGGTTCGTGCCCGCCGACCTCATCGGCTTCGCCAACCCGTCCCCCGACCTGCCCGAGAGGCTGGTGCCCCAGCACGACCTGCTCATGGCCAACCTGTTCGCCCAGGGACAGGCACTGGCCTTCGGCAAGAGCGCGGAGGAGGTCGCCGCGGAGGGCGTGGCGGACGACCTGGTCCCGCACCGCACCTTCGAGGGCAACCGCCCCACGACCACCATCCTCGCCGACCGGCTCAGCCCGTCGGTGCTCGGCCAGCTGGTCGCCCTCTACGAGCACAAGGTGTTCGTGCAGGGCGCGGTGTGGAACATCAACTCCTTCGACCAGTGGGGCGTGCAGCTGGGCAAGGTCCTGGCCAAGCGGGTCGAGCCCGCCCTCACCGAGGGCGCCGACGTGCCCGGCCTGGACGCCTCCACCGCGTCTTTGGTGCGGCGGTACCGGTCCATGCGCGGCCGCTGACCGGCGCCGGACGCGGCCCCCACCGCGCGGGTGCGCCGGTGGGGGCCCGGTCCACCCGTGGGCGGCTCCCGGGGAGGTACCGGGTCCGGGCACATCGGTCGCGGCGGTGCCGCCGGAGCCCGGGACGGGACCGGATGCGACCGGTGCCGACGGGCGCACCCGCTCGTGCGCCCGTCCCGGAGCGCGGCGCTCACGGCGCCGCCCCCGCCGCCCCGGCAGGGCAGGGCGCGCGGGAAAATCCCTTGCAGGCTCCGGACGGGCCCGGCTAGCCTTGCTCCCAACATGCGTAACTGACATCGAGACCGACGATCCGCCGAGCGCGCGGGGCTCGCCCACCACCGGGCTGGAGCCGTATCCCCGCCCGGCGTGTACCCGAGTTCGAAAGATTCGTGGTGCGGTCTCGATGTCGACGACCCCCGTCGTCCGCCGGACAGACCGCGACCGCGCGCGTCCGGGTGCATCGAGGCCCACCCCAGGTACGAAGGGTGGTCCCACACCATGACCTTTTCCGACGCCTCACCGGCGGCCCCGAACGGCTCCCCGCTGCTGCGCGCCCGCGACCTGGCCAAGGCCTACGGGGCGCACGTGGTGCTCGACGGGATCGGCCTGGACGTCGCCCCCGGCCGACGGCTCGGCCTCGTGGGGGAGAACGGCGCCGGCAAGTCCACCCTCCTGCGGCTGCTCGCCGGGCTGGAGGAACCCGACGCCGGGCTGGTGGAGCGCCCCGCCGACACCGGGTTCCTGTACCAGGAACTGCCCCACCCTCCGGAGACGACCCTGGCCGAGGTGGTCGACGAGGCGCTCGCACCCGCCCGCGAGGTGGAGCGGCGCCTGACCGAGGGTGCGGCGGCGCTGGACGGCTCACCCGAGGACGGACGGGTCCTGCGGGAGTACTCCGAGGCGCTGACCGAGGCCGAGCGGCTGGAGGTGTGGGACGCCGAGCGCCGGGCCGAACTGGTGGTGGCGGGCCTGGGCCTGGACGGGATCGGCCCGGACCGGCCGGTGGGACGGATGTCGGGCGGGCAGCGCGGACGGCTGGGCCTGGCCGCCCTGCTGATCCGGCGGCCGCGCGCCCTGCTGCTGGACGAGCCCACCAACCACCTGGACGACCAGGCGCTGGAGTTCCTTGAGGGCTACCTGCGGGGCCTATCGGGCCTCGTGGTGCTGGCCAGCCACGACCGGGTGTTCCTGGACGCGGTGTGCACCGGTCTGCTCGACCTGGACCCGGCCGTGGACGGCCCCGTGTACTACGGCGGCGCCTACTCCTTCTACCTGCGGGAGAAGCAGGTGGAGCGCGAGCGGTGGGAGCAGCGCTACCACAGCGAGCAGGACACCCTCAAGGGGCTGCGCGAGTCGGTGCGCACCACCGCCCGCCAGGTCTCGCACAACGCCCCGCGCAAGGACAACGAGAAGATGGGCCACGACTACCGGGGAGGACGCGTCGACAAGCAGGTCTCGCGCCGGGTGCGCGACGCCCGGGGCAGGCTGGAGGAGCTGGAGCGCGGCCAGGTGCGCAGGCCGCCCCGGCGGCTGGAGTTCACCGCCCCGCTCACCCGGGACCCGGGGCCGGCCGGGGGCAACGCCATCACGCTGCGGGACCTGGTGGTGCCGGGCCGGCTGCGCCTGGACCACCTGGACGTGCCCTCGGACGGCCGTCTGCTGGTCACCGGGCCCAACGGGGCGGGCAAGTCCACGCTGCTGTACGCCCTGGGGCACCGGCTGCGTCCGGAGTCGGGCCGGGTGCTGTGGCGGCGCGGGGTGTCGGTGGCCCTGCTGGAGCAGGACGTGGTCTTCACCGACCCCGAGCGCACCCCGCGCTCGCTCTACGAGGCGCTCAACGGTGCCCGGACGGGCGTGCCGCGCCTGACCGACCTGGGCCTGGTCGCGCCGCGCGACCTGGACCGGCCGGTGGGCGCGCTGAGCGTGGGGCAGCGGCGACGGCTGGCTCTGGCGATGCTGGTGGGGCACTCCCCGGACGTGCTGCTGCTGGACGAGCCGACCAACCACCTGTCCCTGTCCCTGGCCGAGGAGCTGGAGGAGGCGCTCGGCACGGCGCCGGGAGCGGTGGTGGTGGCCTCGCACGACCGGTGGCTGCGCCGCAACTGGGCCTGGTCGGAGCTGCGTCTGGCCGACGGCGCGGTCGCCGGGCGCAGGGACCCCGCGCTGTCGTAGGAGCCGCGCCCCGGGCCGCCCGGCCCGTCCGGGGCGCTCGGCGCGGACGCTGGAAACCCCGGTGCTACTTGTGCAGACTCTGCGTAGTAGATCTACTGCGCAAGGTGAGGTCAGGGGTGGGGCGTACATGACCGCGCCGATGGACGCGCCCGAGTCGTCCCAGCACGCCGACCCGGACGCGGCGGCCACCGGGGGAGCGAACGCGGCGAACCGGTCCCTGCGGCAGATCGCCTGGCAGCGGTTCCGCGGGGACCGGGTCGGCATGGCGGGAGGGATCGTCGTCCTCCTGCTCATCCTGGTCGCGCTCCTCGCCCCGCTGCTCACGTCCTGGTTCGGCTACCCGCCCAACCAGTTCCACCAGGACCTGATCGACCCGCTCACCGGCGGCGTCCTGCGCGACCCCGGCGGTTCCTCCCAGGAGCTCGACCCCTGGGGCGGGATCAGTACCCAGCACCTGCTCGGCCTGGAGCCCGTCAACGGCCGGGACCTGTTCAGCCGCATCGTCTACGGAGCCCGCACCTCGCTCCTGGTCGCCACGGTCGCCACACTGGTGTGCGTCGTCATCGGCACCGTCCTCGGGATCGTCGCCGGGTACTTCGGCGGCTGGGTCGACATGGTCATCAGCCGGGCCATGGACATCTTCCTGGCCTTCCCGCTGCTGCTGTTCGCCATCGCCCTGGTGGGCGTCGTCCCCGACGGGGCCTTCGGCCTGACCGGCAACAACCTGCGCATCGGCGTGCTGGTCTTCATCATCGGGTTCTTCAACTGGCCCTACATCGGCCGCATCGTGCGCGGGCAGACCCTCACGCTCAAGGAGCGCGAGTTCGTGGAGGCCGCCCGCAGCCTCGGCGCGGGCAGCGCCCACATCGTCTTCCGCGAGATCCTGCCCAACCTCCTCACACCGATCCTGGTCTACTCCACGCTGCTCATCCCCACGAACATCCTGTTCGAGGCGGCCCTGAGCTTCCTGGGCGTGGGCATCAACCCGCCCATGGCCACCTGGGGCGGAATGCTGGACAACGCCCTGCGCTTCTACACCACCTCCCCGCACTTCGTGATCATCCCCGGACTGGCCATCTTCGTGACCGTGCTCGCGTTCAACCTCTTCGGTGACGGGCTGCGCGACGCCTTCGACCCCCGCTCCTCCGACTGACGGGTCCGGACGTGCCCGGTTCCTTCCCCCGTGTCCCGGGCCGTGCGGCGCACGGCCCCAGCAGCGAATCCGACCAGGAGGCAGAGTGACCACCCATCACCTCACACACGCGGCCCCCTCCCGGCGCCGCCGCGGGCGCGGCCGGGTGAGCGCGCCCCTGGCCCTGGGGGCGGCCGCGGTCCTGCTGCTGGCCGCCTGCGGAGGCGCGGGCGGCGGCGGGGGCGGAGGAGACGTCGACGCGGAGTTCAACGAGGGCGAGAACTCGGTCGTCAACCCCTCCGACCAGGCCGGCGGGACCCTGCGCTACGCCATCTCCTCGGACTTCGACTCGCCCGACCCCGGCAACACCTACTACGCGTTCAGCTGGAACTTCAGCCGCTACTACGCGCGCACCCTGCTCACCTACGTCGGGGCGCCGGGGGAGGAGGGCACCGAGCTCCAGCCCGACCTGGCCGAGGCCATGCCCGAGGCCAACGAGGACTTCACCGAGTGGACGGTGCGCATCAAGCCGGGCCTCAAGTACGAGGACGGGTCGCAGATCACCGCGCAGGACGTCAAGTACGCCATCGCGCGCAGCAACTTCGGCGCCCAGGCGCTGCCCAACGGCCCCAAGTACTTCCAGGACCTGCTGGCCGACAGCGAGGACTACGAGGGTCCCTACGCGAACGAGAGCGATCCGCTGGCCGGGTTCGGCGGGATCGGGACCCCGGACGACCGCACCCTGGTCTTTCGCCTCAACAGGAGCTTCTCCGAATTCCCCTACGTGCTCATCCAGCCGCAGACCGCGCCGGTCCCGCCCGAGGCCGACCGCGGAGAGCGGTACCAGAGCCGCGTCGTCTCCTCGGGGCCCTACAAGTTCGACGGCGAGTACCGGCCCGGCGTGTCCCTGAACCTGGTGCGCAACGACCAGTGGGACGCCTCCACCGACCCCAGCCGCAAGGCGCTGCCGGACCGGATCGAGGTGGAACTGGGGGTCGACCAGAACGAGATCGACCAGCGCCTGGTCAACGGGGAACTGGACGTCGACCTGGGCGGGACCGGGGTGGGTCCGGCGATGAAGGGCACCCTGATCACCGACGAGAACGAGCGCAACAGCGTCGACAACCCGCAGAGCAGCACCCTGCGCTACGTCAACATCAACACCGTCCTGGAGCCGCTGGACGACCTGGCCTGCCGCCAGGCGATCATGTACGCGGCCAACCGCGACGCGCTGCAACGGGCGTGGGGCGGCGACACCGGAGGCGACATCGCCACCCAGATCATGCCCAGCGCGCTGCCGGGCGCCGACCCGAGCATCAACCCCTACCCGTCGGAGGGCAACGAGGGCGATCTGGACATGGCCCGGCAGAAGCTGGAGGAGTGCGGCGAGCCCGACGGGTTCTCCACCTCCATCGGGGCCCGGGCCGACCGGCCCGCCGACGTGAGCACGGCCGAGGCCCTGCAGCAGTCCCTGAAGCGGGTGGGGATCGAGGTGCGGATCAGGCAGTACCCGTCGGACACCTACACCAACACCCAGGCCGGTTCGCCGTCCTTCGTGCACGAGAACGACCTGGGCCTGACCGTGTACGGGTGGGCGCCGGACTGGCCCAGCGGCTACGGGTTCATGAGCAAGATCCTGGACGGCGACGCCATCCGGGACGCGGGCAACGCCAACATCTCCGAACTGGACGACGAGCGGATCAACGCGTGGTTCGACGAGGTCGTCACGGTGGAGGACCCCGACGAGCGCGCCTCGATCTACACGCAGATCGACCAGCGGGCCATGGAGCAGGCGGCGATCCTCCCGGCGGTGTTCGAGCGGACGGTGCTGTACCGGCCCCCGAACCTGACCAACGCGTACTACCACGTGGGCTACTCGATGTACGACTACATGGTGCTGGGCACCACCAGGGACTGAGCCTCGCCCGTCGGACACGTCCCGGACGCGCCGGGGCTCAATGGTGACCATTCGATCACCGTGGGTTAGCTTGTTCCCGGGTGGTGCAGGCACCGACGGGCCCGGGCCGCCCGGGCCCGTCGGTGCCGACGCGGTCGACCGTGCGCCCCACGACAGAAAGCACGCGCGTTGCTGACCTACATCCTGCGCCGCCTGGGCGCCGGCCTCCTGCTGCTGGCCGTGGTCACCATGGTCACCTTCGCCATCTTCTACGTGGTGCCCCGGTGGGCGGGGCGGACCACCGAGCAGTTGGCGACCATGTACGTGGGCCGTGCCCCCACGCCGGAGGCGATCCAGGCCACCATCGACCGGTTGGGGCTGGACCAGCCCGTCCTCGTGCAGTTCGGGGAGTTCGTCCGGGGGATCTTCCTGGGCGCCGAGTACCGGTTCGGCCGCGACGTCATCGAGTGCGCGGCCCCGTGCTTTGGCTACTCCTTCCAGAACTACCAGGAGGTCTTCCCCGAGATCGTGGCCCGGCTGCCGGTGACGGCGTCGCTGGCCTTCGGGGCGGGGGTGATCTGGCTGGTGGGCGGGATCCTGGTCGGTGTGGTCTCGGCGGTGTGGAAGGGCAGCCTGTTCGACCGCCTGGCGATGGCGTTCGCCCTGGCGGGGGTGTCGCTGCCGATCTTCTTCACCGGCCTGCTGGCCCTGGCCTTCCTCGTGCACGCCTGGGGGCTGTTCGGCACGCCGGGCTACGTCCCGCTGACCGAGGACCCGTTCAGGTGGGCGCAGGGGCTGCTCCTCCCGTGGCTGACCCTGGCGTTCCTGCACGCGGCCATGTACGCGCGCCAGACCCGGGCGGGGATGCTGGAGGTCCTCGGCGAGGACTACATCCGCACCGCCCGCGCCAAGGGCCTGAGCGAGCGCAGGGTGGTGCTCAAGCACGCGCTGCGTCCCACGCTGACGCCGATCGTGACGATCTTCGGCCTGGACCTGGGTCTGGTGCTGGGCGGCGCGGTGCTGACCGAGCAGGTGTTCTCCCTCAACGGCATCGGCCGGTACGCGGTGAGCGCGATCACGCAGAGCGACCTGCCGGTGATCCTGGGCGTGACGCTGTTCGGGGCGTTCTTCATCGTCGTCTGCAACCTGGTGGTGGACCTGACGTATCCGCTGATCGACCCGCGTGTGCGCATCCATGGCTAGCGTCCGGTCGGCGCCGCGTTCGAGGGAGTTCCATGAGTGAGTCCGTACCGTCGTCCGCCTCGCCCGTGGTCCGGGTGGAGGACCTCCGGGTGGTGTTCCCGACCATGGACGGCGACGTTCACGCGGTGAACGGATTGTCCTTCGAGGTGCCCGCCGGGGGTGCCCTCGGTATCGTGGGCGAGTCCGGCTCGGGCAAGAGCGTGACCTCGCTGGCGCTGATGGGCCTGCACCGGGGCAGCCGGGCGCGCATCACCGGGTCCATCGAGGTCGCGGGCCAGGACGTGGTCAGCGCCTCGGACAGGAAGCTGCGGCGGATGCGCGGCAACGACATCGCGATGGTCTTCCAGGACCCCATGCAGTCGCTGCACCCGCAGTTCACCGTGGGAAACCAGTTGGTGGAGGCGTTGCGCGTGCACCGGCCCGAGGTGTCGCGCTCCGAGGCCCGTGCCAGGGCGGTGAGGTCGCTGGAGCGGGTGGGGATTCCCCATCCGCAGAAGCGGATCAACTCCTATCCGCACGAGTTCTCCGGTGGTATGCGCCAGCGTGTGGTGATCGCGATGGGGTTGATGTGCGATCCGAAGGTGTTGTTGGCCGATGAGCCGACGACGGCGTTGGACGTGACGGTGCAGGCGCAGGTGCTGGACCTGTTGGACGAGCTGCGCACGGATCTGGGGATGGGGTTGATCCTGGTCTCGCATGATCTGGCGGTGGTCGCCGGTTCGGTGGACGAGGTCGTGGTCATGCGCCATGGTGTGGCGGTGGAGCGCGGTGACGTGCGCACGGTCCTGGCCGAGCCGGAGCATCCCTACACGCGGGCGCTGCTGGCCGCGGTGCCGCGCGTGGATCTCTCCCGAGCACAGAGACGGGCACGCGATCGCGCGGAGCGCGCGCAGCGGACCCGGCAGGAGCAGCGCCGCAGTACGGGGGCGACCGCGGCGGGTGAGGCCGGGGCGAAGGAACCGGACAGGGCCTTCGCACCCTTCACCCCCGAGCCGAAGGAGGAGCGGGGCGAACCCCTGCTGCGGGTGGAGGATGTGGCGCAGCGGTTCGGTGTGCGTGGTGGTGTGTGGGGGCGTACGACGGACTTTTGGGCTGTGAAGGGTGTGTCCTTCGATCTGTTCCGGGGGGAGACCCTGGGGATCGTGGGGGAGTCGGGTTCGGGCAAGAGCACGCTGTCGCGGATGGTGATGCGGTTGTTGGAGCCCACCCGGGGCCGGGTGGAGTTCGAGGGCCGCGACATCACGCACATGTCCGAGCGGGAGCTGCGTCCGTTGCGTCGGGACATGCAGATGGTGTTCCAGAACCCGTATTCGTCGTTGAATCCGCGGGTGACGGTGGGGGACGCGATCGGGACGGCGCTGCGGGTGCAGGGTGAGCGTGATGGCCGGAAGGTGCGCCGTCAGGTGCAGGAGCTTCTGGAGCGGGTGGGGTTGGAGCCCGATCACTACAACCGGTTCCCGCATGCGTTCTCGGGGGGTCAGCGGCAGCGGATCGCGATCGCGCGGGCGTTGATCCTCAAGCCGAAGCTGATCATCTGTGATGAGCCGGTGTCGGCGTTGGACGTGTCGACGCAGGATCAGGTGTTGCGGTTGTTGTCGGAGTTGCAGGACGATTTCGGGTTGACGTACATCTTCGTGGCGCATGATCTGGCGGTGGTGCGTCAGGTGAGTGACCGGGTCGCGGTGATGCGTGCGGGTGAGGTCGTGGAGATGGGTGACAGCGACTCGGTGTATGAGGAGCCGAGTAGTGACTACACGCGTCAGCTGCTCAACGCCGCCCCCGTCCTGGACCCGGAACACGCGCGTGAGCTGCGCGCCGAACGGGTGCGCCGGCGCGCCCGGGCGTCCTAGGTGTTCTGTCCTGAGAGGTTAGGTACGCGCATGGCGGGAGGGCCGCTGATCGCGGTGTGGAACCGGTGAAGGCCTCCCGCTGTTGCCCGCAGGGAAGAAGCCGGGGCGACCGCCGATATGGACGCGGCGGCAGTTGATCGACGGCATCCGGTTTCGGGTGCGTACCGGCCTCCCCTGGCGAGGCCTACCCGCCGAGTACGGCCCGTGGGGGCGGGTGTACGACCTGTTCCGCCGCTGGCAGCGGGACGGCACGTGGCAGCGGCTCTTCACCGCGCTGCAGGCCCGGGCAGACGCCAACCACCTGATCACCTGGGACATCAGCGTGGACTCCACAGTATGCCGGGCGCACCAGCACGCCGCCGGCGCGCGGAAAAGGGGGAGCTGCAAAAGGAGCCTCCCGGCGGCGTCCAGGTGGAGTCGGCCGACCACGGGCTCGGCCGCTCGCGCGGCGGTCTGACCACCAAACTGCACCTGGCCGTCGAACAGGGCAAAAGCCCATGTCCCTCGTGATCACGGCCGGGCAGCGGGGTGACTCCCCGCAGTTCGAGGCGGTGCTCAGCCGCATCCTGGTGCCTCGCCCGGGGGCGGGCCGGCCCCGCACCCGGTCACGCAAAGTCCGCGCGGACAAGGCGTACTCCTCTCGGAAGAACCGCGCCTACCTGCGCAGACGTGGAATCCGCTGCACCATTCCGAACAAGGTCGACCAGCTCGCGAACCGCCGGAAGCTCGGCGCTCGCGGTGGCCGCCCGCCGACGTTCGACACGACCGACTACCGCGAGCGCCACGCCGTCGAATGCGGCATCAATCGCCTCAAGAGGTATCGAGCGGTGGCCACCCGGTACGGCAAGCTCGCCGTCCGCTACGAAGCGACCGTTCTCGTCGCAGCTATCAACGCGTGGCTGTGACCGGCTGTCATACGAGACCGGCCAGGACGGCGCGTGAGCGTCAGGGACTCATGGCGGCTCGGTCGGACTCACTGCGCAGAACGCAGAATTCGTTGCCTTCGGGATCAGCAAGGATTGCCCAGCCTGAACCATCGGGATTCCGGTGATCGGCGACAAAGGTGGCGCCGAGGCCCAGCAGCCGGTCCACCTCCTGATCGCGCGAGGTCTCAGGGCGCACGCACAGATGGATCCGGTTCTTGATCGTCTTAGCCTCGGGCACCTGGTTGAAGTGCAGCACCGGGCCCTCCGCCAGCAGCACCTGAGTCTCCCGTTCACCCGGTCTGTCCTCCGGATGCAGCGGACGGCCAGTCGCACTGCTCCAGAACCGAGCCAGCTCGTAGGCATCCGCACAGTCAATCGCCACGTTCTGCAATACCGAGACCATGCGCCCTAGCCTTCCTGATCTCCACGCCAAACGCCACCGGGCTGTGCTCATGCTTCGCACACACGCAGCTCAGGCCCCGGGCAGCACTCTCGATACACGCCCTAGCCGTCGCGACGCCGTTGCCACTCGTTCCCGGGACCCCGGGTGCCCCCGTGCCCGCCGGTCTCCGGATCGTGGAAGAGGCCGCCGGAGAGGTCGGCGCGGTCCTCGCCGTCGGAGGCGCTGTCCACCCCGCCCTCGATCGTGTGCGCCTGGATGAGGGTGCCCGACACGTTCCCGGTCACCGTGTTGGTCGTCCCACCGTGCGTCGGGAGGGTCGTGGAAGCGGTCGGGCCCCTGCCCGCGGTGGAGGAGCGGCGTGCCGTCCACACGGCCGTCGCCAACGCCCCCACGCCCGCGGCCAGCGACCCGACTCCGGACAGCTGGGAGAGCTGGTTCAGGTCCACGAGGAACCGGAACAGGACCCAGGCGCCCCCGAGCACGACCGTCACCGACGCCAGAAGCCACACCCATAGCCAACGCATGCGGACATTGTGCCCTGCCCGGTGGGGCGCGGGTAGGCGGTTCGCCCGAACGGCGGGCGCCCGAGGACGGCCGTCCGAAGCAGGCCCGGGTCCGTGAGCCGGGCAAGCTCCCCGAACGCTCCCGGTGGCCGGTTCCGGTCACGGGTGTGCGGCGTGGTGAAAGGAGGCGTAGACGACCGCGGGCTTGGCTAACGTGTCCTGTCTGTACGGGCGCCCCCACGGCGGGGGAGCATCCCCTGGTTCCACGGTGTGAGGCAGGTACCCCCATGACCGACACGGCACTGCTGGAGAGGGCCACCACCCTCCTGGTCACCGCCATGACCACCAGTGACGACCAGTCCTGGACCCGGGTGCGGCAGGCATGCGCCGCCCTGTCCTCCCGGGCCCGCAAGGTGGTGGACGCCGAACTGGAACTGACCCGGGGCGAACTGCTCCAGCGGCCGGAGCTGGCCGGGGAGGCCGTCGGCGAGTGGAGGACCAAGCTGCGCCGGCTGGTGGAGGCCAACCCCCGCGCCGCCGAGGGCCTGCGCGAGCTGGTCCGGGCTCTGGACGAGCGACAGGGCGGCCAGGGCGCCGAGGGCGGGGTGTCCAACACCATCATCGGCGACGTGACCGGGATAGCGATACAGGCCCGCACCATCAACGGCGGCGCCGGCAACACCGGCTACCAGGGGGACCACGTCGACCAGCGCGGAGCCCGGACGCAGCGGGACGTGACCGGTACGCAGAGCAACCACCACACGCGCTGGCCCCGCGGGGGGCGGTGAGCGGGGCCCGGAGGGAGCGTGCCCCCGCTCCCTCCGGGCCCGCCGGGATCAGAACAGTTCCCTGCGGCCCGCCAGGGAGTCGAGCCACTGGTGCAGGTAACCCGTCCAGTCGCGTCCGGCGCCGTCGTGGTGGTTCACGGTGAAGCGGTGGAAGGTGTCGCGGCCCTCGGAGAAGAGCAGGCCCGGCTTCTTGTCCAGCTCCAGCACCACGTCCATGCCGTGCTCGTCGGTGACCAGGGACAGCTCCAGCTCGTTCAGGCCCTGGTAGCGGCTGGGCGAGTAGAACTCGATCTCCTGGTAGAAGGGCAGCCGCTGCCTGGTGTGGGCGATGCGGCCCCGCTCCAGGTCGGCGTGCTTGAAGGTGAACCCGAGGGAGAGCAGCGAGTCCAGGACCGCGGCCTGGGCCGGGAGCGGCTCGACGCCCACCGGGTCCAGGTCGCCCGGGTCGACCGCGCCCGCCACGTGCAGGCGGGTGTTGACGCCGAGGTTCATGCGGTGCAGGTGGCGGCCGCGGTGGGCGGTGACGGGGGTCTCCCAGGGCACGAAGAGCTCGAAGGGCACCTGGAAGCTCTGTCCGGGAACCAGGGACGCCCCCTCGCCCAGGCGTACGCGGTGGAACTCCATGTCGCTGCTGACCTCGTGGTCGCCGGACTCGGACTCGACCCGGGCCTGCAGGCCCACGGTGAGCTGCTCGATCCGCTGCTCGACGTCGCCGCCCTCGATGACGACGGTGCCCCGCAGGGAGCCTCCGGGGGTGGTCACGGACGAGTCCAGGGAGGTTTCCACCGAGGCTCCGCCGAATCCGAGACCGGCGAGCAGGCGCTTGATGACCATAGATACTTCCTCTTCCCGGTGGGTGCGTGGCCGGGAACGTCGGGGATGGCAGGGGCACCCGTGCTTGGGGGTGTGGCCGGGCGCGCGGGGGCGTCCGGCCGCACCGGGGTGGGCGCCCGGGTCCGGTGGTGCCCGGGCGCCCTTGCTAGAACAGGCCGCGCTCGCCGGCGACGGCGTGGACCCACTCGTGGAGCCTGGCCGCGATCTCCTCGGGGTCGGTGTCCTCGTGTGCGACGCTCAGGCGCAGGAGGGTGTCACCGCCCTCGCCGAAGAGGATGCCGGGCTTCTTGTCCAGCTCCAGCACCACGTCCACACCGTCGTCGTCGGTGAGGAAGGTCAGCTCCAGCGACTCCAGGCCCTCGTACCGGCCGGCGCCGGAGTACTCGAACTCCTGGTAGAAGGGCAGCTTCTGGCGGGTGCCGGGGATCTCGCCCTTCTCCAGGTCGACGCCCCCCAGCTCGAAGCCCAGCGCGTGCAGCGCCTCCAGGACCGCGGCCTGGGCCGGAAGGGGCTCGATGAGCAGGGGGTCCACGTCCCGGCGGTCCAGGGCGTTGTCCACGTGCAGGCGGGTGTTGAGGCCCACGCCGTCCAGGACGTGCGTGCCCCCGACCGCGGTGACGGGCGCCTCCATGGGGACGGTCATCTCGAAGGCGAGCTCGAACTCCTGCTCGGGCTCCAGCTCCCTCTCCTCGTCGGTGACCGTCTGCTCGGCGACGACCACGTCGATGGTGTACTCGCCCGAGTGCGTCTCGCCCTCGGAGTCCTCGTACTCGTACTCCTTCTCCACGTTGGCGCGGAGACCGACGCTGACGCCCTCCAGTGTCTGGGCGACCTTGCCCCCGGTGATCCTGAGGGTGCCGGTGACGGTGCCGCCCGGCTGGACGGTGTCGTTGTCGAGGGTGGTCTCCACGGTGGCGCCGCCGATGCCGACACTGGCGAGCATGCGTTTGAGGATCACAGCGTCTTCGTCTCCTGCCTGGGTCCGCGGCCCGAGCGCCAGGGGGAGTGGGGGCAGCGGAGGTGTTCGGGGGTGTGGGGGATCTGGCGCTGTGTCGGTTAGGACGCGACGCCGGTGGTACCGGTTTCCACCTCTGTGGAGTTTTCCGTGTTTCCTCCGTGCTCAGCCGCCGTGCGGGGACAGTCCGCGCAGCAGGGCGCGCAGCCCGAAGTCGAAGCGCGCCTCGGCCTCGGCGGCGCCGGGGGCGCCCTCCTCGTCCTGGTGGCGGACCTGGTGCACGACCGCGCCGACGCAGTAGGAGTGCACGGCGTCGGCGGCGCGCTCCACGTCGTCGCCGGACAGGCCCGCCTCGCTCAGGGCGCGGTGCATCAGGGCGCGGGTGGCCTCGGCGCTGGGGGTGTGCGGGGCGCGGTGCACCAGCAGGGACAGCGCGCCGGAGAACTCCAGCAGGCGGGCGCGGTAAGCGCGGGCCCAGTCGGTCAGGCGCACGTCCCAGGGGCGGGTGTCCTCGGCCTCCTCCCGGACACGGCCGTCGGTGCCCTCGCCGCTCTCCTCGTCCGCCTCCTCGTCGGCCTCCTCGCCGGGCTCGGTGGGAACGGTGCCGCTGGGTGCGGGGGAGGCCACGTAGGCGGCGATGGCGTTGAACAGCTGCTCCTTGCCCAGGGGGAAGTGGTGGTAGATGGCCATGGCCTCCACCTCCAGGGCGTCGCCCAGGCGACGCATGGACAGGCCGCCCAGTCCGCGTCCGGCGATGATGTGCAGGGCTTCGAGGATGATGCGCTCGCGGCTGAGCCCGGCGTAGTTCCTGCTCACTGTGGTCCTTTCGAGGGAGTACGCCGTAAAGGTGGCAGATCCGGGGACGGGTGGCCACCACCGACGCACAACCCGGGTCGCCAGATGATATTCGTCACCTCTAGAGTGACCACGAATAACGACTCGCGTGTACGGAGCGCACACATGGGACTTGCCAAGCAGAGCACGACACAGGCGCGTCAGATGCTGGAGGCCGACCGGGGGCTGGCCGAGAAGCTGCCCGAACTCCTGCGGGCGGTGGCCGAGGCGGAGGCGGCCCTGGAGCAGGCGCGTGAGTGGAACGCGCCGGTGGAGGAGCTCCACGAGCGCGGGGTGGCCCTGGACGGGGCGCTGACCGAGGCGATGCGGGCCGCCTACGCCCGGGAACGGGTACTGGTGGGGCCCAAGGGGTACGTGGACCGGATCTACCGGCGCAAGCGGCTGGCCCGCCCCGAGGTGCGTGAGGCCACGCAGGTGGCCGAGCGGCTGCTCACCGCCCGGGAGACCCACCGCCTGCACGGGATCCAGCGGGTGCCGCGCCGGGTCGCGTGAGCCTGCCGGACACGGTGCGTAGTCACTGTGCGGTCCGTGCGCGGTAGGTTGGTGTTCGGCCCGTCCCGGGGCCGGACACCGCAGCAGGTGAGTGGGGAGCGCAGTAGCAGATGGCGGATTTCATCCGCATCGATCCGACGTCGAAGGTACCGCCCTACGAGCAGATCAGGTCGATCGTGGCGATCGCGGCCGCCAACGGCGAGCTGCCGGTGGGCTACCGGCTGCCGACGGTGCGCGCGTTGGCGGGTCAGCTGTCGGTGGCGGTGAACACGGTGGCGCGCGCCTACCGGGAGCTGGAGCAGGCCGGGGTGGTCGAGACACGGGGCCGGTCGGGCACCTTCGTGGCCGCGAGCGGCGACGACCAGCGCGCCGAGGCCCTGGCGGCCGCGCGCGCCTACGCCGAGGTGATCTCGCGGGTGGGCCTGGACCACGACGAGGCCGTGGAGATCCTGCGCGCGGCGCTCAGGAGCTGAGAGCGCGGCCCCCGCGGTGGCCGCTACCGGCCGCCTCCCTCCCCGTGGAAGGCCCTCCCCCGCGGCTAGGGTCGAAGTGGCGCCGCCACCCCGGGCGGCGCGGGCACCGAGGGAGGCGCCTGTGGGCAAGGGAACTGGTGGACGAGCGGGCGGAAGCCCGTCGGGCGGCGCGTCCTCGCGCGGCGGGGCCGGAAGGGGCGTCCCGGGCCGTGGTGCGGGCGGTGGTCCCGGTGGTGCGGGCGTTTCCGGAAGAGGAGTCCCGGACCGTGGTACGGGCGGCGGCTCCGGAAGGGGCACCCCGGGTCGTGGCGCGGGCGGCGGCTCCGGAAGGAGCGTCCGGGGCCGTGGCGCGGAGTGGGGCCCGGGCGGGCGCCGGAGGCGTCCCGAGGTCACCACGGAGCTGAGCGGCAACCGGCGGCGCGACGACTGGTACCACGACGGCGACGACCCCACGGTCGCCTACGCGGGTGACCGCCGTGTGCGCTCCTACGAGGACGACAACAAGGGCCTCTACCGGCCGCGTCCCGGCGCGGTCCTCGCACGGGTGGCCGTCGTCCTGGTCCTGCTGGGGCTGGTCGCCGCGCTGTTGTTCCTGGTGTTCGGCTGAAGGGTCCGGCCGGACCGGCCTGGCCGGAGGGTCAGCGGCGCAGGCCGACGACCGAGACGACGTAGAACGCGACCAGTCCGAGCCACACCAGCGGCAGGGCGGCGGGGTCGCCCAGGGCGGCGGTGATGCCGGAGATGGGGATGCTGACACCCAGGCACACCAGGGAGAGCACGAAGCGCACCGTGTTGGAGGGCGTTCCGGTCCTGGCCGGCGCCGCCTTGGCCTGCGCCGCCATGTGGTGGCGGACGCGCTCGGCGATGGTGTCGTCGATCCGCTCGACCAGGGAGGCGGCCACGGCGTCGTCGTACTCGGGACCGAGCTCGCGACCGGCACGCAGTGCGGCGGCGACCTCGTCCCTCTGCTGCGGGGGAGTGCTCGTCATGCCCCCATCGTCGCACCGCGGTGTCGGCCGTGGGGTGCCGAGAGCGCGATGCCAGGGACGAACCGGGGTTCTCCCCGATGCGGTCCGGGACCGGACACGGCTCGGGGCCGCCCCCTCTGGGAGCGGCCCCGGTGTCCGGTCCGGCCGAGCCTCTAGCTGGCGAAGTCCAGCAGCTGCTGGGCGCGGCTGGGGTGGCGCAGCTTGGACAGCGACTGCTTCTCCAGCTGCCGAATGCGCTCACGGGTCAGGCCCAGGTGCTTGCCGATCTCGTCCAGGGTGCGCGGACGCCCGTCCATCAGGCCAAAGCGCAGGGACATGATGGTGGCCTCGCGCGGCTCCAGGTCCGACAGCGCGTTGCGCAGCTGGTCGGCCATGAGCTGGCGGTCCACCACCTCGGAGGCCTCCGAGGCGTCCACGTCCTCGATGAGGTCGCCGATGCGGGTCTCGCCGTCCTCGCCGATGGTGGAGTCCAGGCTGATGGGCTGGCGGGTGACCCGCAGCAGCTCCTCGATCTGGGCCGGGGTCTTGTCCAGCTCCAGGGCCAGTTCCTCCGGGGTGGGCTCGCGGCCCAGCGCCTGGTGCATGTCGCGCTCCAGGCGGCTCACCTTGCTCAGGAGCTCCAGGACGTGCACGGGCAGGCGGATGGTGCGCGCCGAGTCGGCGAAGCCGCGCTGTATGGCCTGGCGGATCCACCACATGGCGTAGGTGGAGAACTTGAAGCCCTTGGTGTAGTCGAACTTCTCCACGGCGCGGATCAGGCCGAGGTTGCCCTCCTGGACCACGTCGAGCAGCGACATCCCCCGGTCGCTGTACTTCTTGGCCACCGACACCACCAGGCGCAGGTTGGCCTCCAGCATGTGGGACTTGGCCTTGCGGCCGTCCTCGGCCACCCACTCCAGCTCGTCGACCTCGGCCTCGGCCAGCGGGAAGGACTCGTCGACCTCGCCGTGCCGGCCGAGCCGGTACTCGGCGTAGAGCCCGGCCTCCACACGCTTGGCCAGGTCGACCTCCTGCTCCGCGGTGAGCAGCTGGCGCCGGCCGATGGCCTTGAGGTAGGTGTGGACCGAGTCGCCCATGGCGGGGGACTGGTCGTCGAGGTCGGCCTCGCCGGTCTCCGGGTCGGTGGTGGTCTGGGGGGTGGTCTCGGTCTTGTTGGCGCGCCGCGTGGAGCGGGCCTTCCTCCGGGTGGAGGGGCCCTTGCGCGTCGCGGCCTTGCCGGATGCGGCCTTGGCCGCCTCGTCGGTGTCGGGCACCGTGGCGATGAGAGTGTCTTCCAGCACGTCGTCCTCGGCGTCAGGATCGGCCACCGGCGCGGAGTCGTCGCCCCCGTTGGCGAGACGAACCCCGTTCTCGGTGAGTTCACGCAGGATGGATCGGCCGTCGCCAGCGGAGACTCCGGCCTCGGAGAAAGCGGTACGCAGTTCGGAGAGGGACAGGTGCCCCTGCGCGCGCCCGCGGGTGATCAGATCGGCCAGGGCCGCGTCCGCGGCCGCGTCGTCGCTACGAGCGATGTCAGCGGGGACTCCGGCGGTGGGTGCCGAAGCGGCCGGGGCAGTGCTCGTCATGTGGGCACCTCCCTCCCTTCCAAGGCGTGTGGCACGCGGCGGACTGTTCCTGCCGACTGGACGCGCCAATATGTCCAACGTGTCGGGGAGTCAAATGTTCCCTGTCTCGATTGGATATCGGCCGAAGTGGCATGGATCACTGTTCCGGGAGTGGCCAAACGCGGTGGGAAGCGGGTAAAGGAGCACGCCCGGAACCGGTCCGGACGAGGGGCTGGACCCGGCGGGCGGGAGGGCGCAGGGGCACGAGCGAGTGGACCGATGGCTGTCGCCAACTGCGGACCTCCTTGGGAGAGGGGCCGAGACCGGATACTCAGGTAGACGTCGGGGAGCTTTGGGAAGTTCCCTCCCTTTTGTCGGACACGGCCGTCGTCGACCGCGCTGGGACCGGGCGTGCGGGGGTCGGCCGGGCCTTTCCGCGTACACCGGTGGTCCGCGGGCGCCGCGGGGGTGGGCGCGGCACCCGACGCGCCCCAGGGTCCCATGTGTTCGGAGTGCACCGGTACACGCACCGTGGCCGAAGGGCGCTGGTGGGGGTGCCGGAGAGGGCGGCGGGACCCGCCGCGGGCTCAGGCCCGGGGGCCGCGCAGCGTCACCAGGTCGGGCTTGCCCGAGGCCAGCATCGGCAGGGCCCCGCGCACCTCCAGCTCGCGCGGGGCGGCGTAGGAGGGCAGCCGCTCGCGCACCCACGAGCGCAGCTGTTCCAGGGACGGCGGCGCGTCCGGGTCGGCGGGCACCACGACCGCGCTGACCCTCTCGCCCCACTCGGGGTCGGGGCGGCCCACCACCACCGACTCGGCCACCGCGGGGTGCTCCATCAGAAGGGCGTTGACCTGGCCGGGCACCACTTTGTGGCCGCCGGTGTTGACCACCTCGTCCACACGGCCGAGCACGTGCAGGCGCCCGTCCCCGTCCAGGCGCCCCAGGTCGTTGGTGCGCAGCCACCGGCTTCCCTCGCCGTCGGCGGCCAGCGCCTCCGGGTCGCCCTGGGCGCCGGGGGCGATCCGGTAGCCGCTCAGCAGCATCGGCCCCGACAGCAGGATCCGCCCGGGCTCGCCGGGGGCCTCGGAGTCCACCCGTACCCGTACGCCCTGCAGCGGGACGCCGTCGTAGACGCAGCCCCCGCAGGTCTCGCTCATGCCGTAGGTGGTCAGCACCCGCCCTCCGGCCGCGCGGGCGGCCTCCAGCAGGGCGGGTTCGGCCGCGGCGCCGCCGAGCAGGATGGTGCCGAACGCCGACAGGTCCACTCCGGCCTCCAGCAGCCGCCGCAGCTGGGTGGGCACCAGGGACACGTGCGGGCGCAGCTCACGGGCCAGCTCCGCCACCCCCTCCACGGAGAAGGGCGCGTGCACAGCCCTGGTGCCCATGGCCAGGGCGCGCGTCATCACCTGGATACCGGAGACGTGCCCGGCGGGCAGGACGCACAGCCACGCGTCGCCGGGGGCGGCGCCGATGCGCGCCACCGACGCCCGGGCGGCCGAGCGCAGGGCGGCCGAGGACAGCTCCACGCCCTTGGGGGCGCCGGTGGAGCCGGAGGTGGTGACGACCAGGGCGGTGTCCGCGCCCGCGGGCGCGGATCCGTCGAGTTCGGTGACCCCGTCGGGGGTGCGCAGACAGGCCGGGCGCATCGCGGTGAGCAGTTCGCGCACGCGTGCGTCGGGGGTCCCGTCGGGGATCGGCAGCAGGGCGGGCCCCCGCCCCTCCAGGGTGCGGGCCAGCAGGTCGCCCAGGTCCTCGGGGGCCAGCCCGCGCACCGCGTGGAGGGGGCGACCCCCGCGGGACGGGGCGTGTGTCGCCGGAGCGCCGGCCTGTTTCTCGCGTGCCACGACCGACAGGGTACGCCCGCGGGGAGCGGTCGCGCCCCCCCCGCGGGCACGGCCGACCCGGGGGTGCGATCGCGCGTGGCGGCTCGCCTGGCACAATGCGTAGGGTTGGCGCTTGGACGCGGCCGTACCCCGGGCGCGTCCGCGTCGTCCCCAGTGTCCCCGTGAGGAGAAGCAGTAGCCGTGAACAGCGTGATCGAGTGGCAGCGGTCGGGCGAGTACTCCGACATCATCTACGAGACCGCGGAGGGTATCGCCAAGATCACGATCAACCGCCCCGAGCGGCACAACGCGTTCCGGCCCCAGACGCTGTTCGAGCTCCAGGAGGCCTTCAACCTCGCCCGTGACGACTCCGAGGTCGGCGTGATCGTCCTCACCGGTGCGGGCGACCAGGCGTTCTGCTCCGGCGGCGACCAGAAGATCCGCGGCGAGGACGGCTACATGGGCGACGACGCCGTGGCCCGCCAGGGCATCGGCCGCCTCAACGTGCTCGACCTGCAGGTGCAGATCCGCCGCACGCCCAAGCCCGTCATCGCCATGGTCGCGGGCTGGTGCGTCGGCGGCGGCCACGTGCTCCACGTCTGCTGCGACCTGACCATCGCCGCCGACAACGCCAAGTTCGGCCAGACCGGCCCCAAGGTCGGCTCCTTCGACGGCGGCTACGGCTCCTGGCTGCTCGCCCAGACGGTGGGCCTGAAGAAGGCCCGCGAGATCTGGTACCTGTGCCGCCAGTACAGCGCCCAGGAGGCGCTGGACATGGGACTGGTCAACACCGTCGTGCCGCTGGCGGACCTGGAGAAGGAGACCGTGTCCTGGGCCCGCGAGATGCTGGAGAAGTCGCCGCTGGCGCTGCGCATGGTCAAGGGCGCCATCAACGCCGTCAGCGACGGCGCCGCAGGGATGCAGCAGTTCGCCGGTGACGCCACGATGCTCTACTACATGAGCGAGGAGGCCCAGGAGGGCCGCGACGCCTTCAAGGAGAAGCGCCGCCCGGAGTTCGACAAGTTCCCGCGCCGCCCGTGACACGTGTGGAGCCCGACCCGGCGGGCACGCCCGCCGGGGGGCGTGCCTTCGCCATCGGCCTGCGCAACCGCTTCCGCGGCATCACCGTCCGCGAGGGCATGCTCGTGCGCGGGCCCGCCGGATGGGGGGAGTTCTCGCCCTTCGCCGAGTACGGGCCGCGCGAGTGCGCCCGCTGGTGGGCGGCCTGCCAGGAGGCCGCCCGGCACGGCTGGCCCGCCCCGGTCCGCGACCGGGTGCCGGTCAACGTGACCGTGCCCGCGGTGGACCCCGAGCGCGCCCACGCGATCGCCGCCGCGGGCGGCTGCGCCACCGCCAAGGTCAAGGTGGCCGAGCGCGGGCAGGAGGAGGCCGAGGACCTGGCCCGCGTCGAGGCGGTCCGCGACGCCCTGGGCCCCTCGGGCAGGGTGCGGGTGGACGCCAACGGCGCCTGGGACCCCGACACCGCCGTGCGGATGGTGCGGGCGCTGGACCGGTTCGGCCTGGAGTACGTCGAGCAGCCCTGCGCCACTCTGGACGAGCTCGCCGCGGTGCGCCGGCGGGTGTCGGTGCCGGTGGCCGCCGACGAGTCGATCCGCAGGGCCGAGGACCCGCTGCGGGTGCGCGCCGCCGACGCCGCCGACATCGTGGTCCTCAAGGTCCAGCCGCTGGGCGGTGTGCTCGCCGCGCTGCGCGTGGCCGAGGCGTGCGGCCTGCCGGTGGTGGTCTCCAGCGCCGTGGAGACCTCGGTGGGCCTGGCCGCGGGGGTGGCCCTGGCCGCCGCACTGCCGGAGCTGCCCCACGCCTGCGGCCTGGCCACCATGCAGATGCTGACCGCCGATGTCACCACCGACCCGCTGCTGCCCTCGGACGGCTTTTTGCCCGTGCGGCCGGTGGAGGTGGACGAGGAGAGCCTGCGCGCGGTGGAGGTCGACCCCGCCGCGTGGCGGGCACGCGCCGAGGCGGCCCGTTCCGCAGGCGGGGACGCCGGCTCCGGATAGCCTCCGCGCCGCCCCCGCGGAGCGCGCCGAGGTGCGCCGCGGCGCGTTCGGGTAGGGGCAGGGGTGTGGTGCGTGTGTGTGGCGGGCAACAGTCGTGTTCGTCCATCCCGGGCCCCGGGTGGGGGTTGACTGTAGGGAGCGGGTCCACATGGTGATACTTGGTACACATTGAGACGATCGAGAGTGTTGATGAATCCGTCCACCGCCCTGGCGCGGGTCCTGGTCGACGAACTGACCCGCTGCGGCCTGACCGAGGCCGTCGTCGCGCCGGGGTCGCGTTCGACGCCGCTGGCCCTGGCCCTGGTCGCCCACCCCGACGTCAGGGTGCACGTGCGCATCGACGAGCGCTCGGCGTCCTTCCTCGCCCTGGGCCTGGCGCGGGTCTCCCGGCGCCCGGTCGCGGTGGTGTGCACCTCCGGTACGGCGGCCGCCAACTTCCATCCGGCGGTGATGGAGGCCGACGAGAGCGGGGTGCCGCTGCTGGTGCTGACCGCGGACCGGCCCCCGGAGCTGCGCGGTACCGGCGCCAACCAGACGGTGGACCAGATCGGCCTGTACGGCGGCGCGGTGCGCATGTTCGCCGAGGTGGGCACCCCCGACCCGGTTCCCGGCATGGTCGCCTACTGGCGGTCGCTGGTCTGCCGTGCGTGGGGTTCGGCGGTGGGCGGGCGCCCGGGCCCGGTCCACCTCAACGTGGCCTTCCGCGACCCGCTGACCCCCGACGACGGGGCGCGGCCCTGGCCCGAACCGCTGGAGGGGCGCGAGGGCGCGAGACCGTGGATCGCCCGTCCGGGGCCGGCGGCCGAACCCGCCCCGTTCACACTGCCCGACGTGGAGCGGGGCGTGATCGTGTGCGGTGACGGCGACTACGACCCGGTGCCGTTCCTGGCGCTGGCCGAGCTGACCGGGTGGCCGCTGCTGGCCGAGCCCACCTCCAACGCCCGCCGGGTGGGCGCGGTGTCCACCTACCGGCAGCTGCTGGCCTCGCCGAGCCTGGCCTCGGGGCCGCCGCCGGAGCTGGTGGTGAGCGTGGGGCGGCCCAACCTGTCCCGGCAGACGCTGGCGTTCCTGCGCCGTGCCGAACGGCACGTGGTGGTCAGTTCGAGGACGGTGGGCGACCCGGCCGCGAGCCTGCCCAACTCCTTCTCCGACCCGGCGCGCACCGCCACCGACGTGGTGGCCGCCGTCGCGCCCCCGGCGGGGCTGGACCTCGACTCGCCCCGGCACACCGACTGGTCGCGGACCTGGGAACGGGCCGAGTCGGCGGCGCGGACGGCGCTGGACGCGGTGCTGGACGCCGAGGAGACGCTCAGCGAGCCCCGCCTGGCCCGTGACCTGGTCGCGCACCTGTCCGCCGGTTCGCTGCTCTTCGCCGGGTCCAGCATGCCCATCCGCGACCTGGACGCGACCATGCGCGCCCGCTGCGGGGTGCGGCTGGTCGGCAACCGGGGAGTGAGCGGCATCGACGGGACGGTCTCCACCGCGGTCGGCGCCGCGCTGGCCCACCAGGCCGACGGCGGGGGGCAGGCCTACGCGCTGCTGGGCGACCTCGCGGTGCTGCACGACCAGAACGGGCTGATCATCGGCCCCGGGGAGGCGCGCCCGGACCTGGCGGTCGTGGTGGTCAACAACGACGGTGGAGGGATCTTCTCCGGCCTGGAGCAGGCCGGGCACCCCGACTTCGAGAGGGTGTTCGGCACCCCGCACGGGGTGTCCATGGAGCGGGTGGCGGCCGTGGCCGACCTGCCCTACACCCGCCTGGAGTGGGCCACCGACCTGCCCAAGGCCCTGCTGGGCGAGGGACTGCGGGTGATCGAGGTGTGCACGCGCCGCGCAGGCAGCGCCGCGCTGCGCCGCAGGCTGCAGTCCGCGGTGGACGCCGCCGTGGACGACGTGCTGTAGGTCTCGCCCCCTCGGGCACGCGTGCCCGATCCCGTCTCCCCGACAGGGGGGGAGGAACGGTGGATTGCGGGCGTGTCGTGTGGGGAAGGAGCTGTGCAAGGGGCGGCTCTGGTCCCTGGTACCAGTGATTCGTGTGTGGCGGGGTGGAGGCAATGCACTATGTGCTGCACATGACGGAGCTGGCCCGATGGCGGTCCGGCACCGGCGACCTGGAAGCGGAGAGCCTGCACACCGACGGGTTCGTGCACGCCTGCCCCGACGAGCAGGCCGTCCTGACGGTCGCCAACAGCCTCTACGGCCCGGCCACGGAGCCCTACTGCGTCCTGGTGGTGGACACCGCGCGCCTGGCGTGCGAGGTGGAGTGGGAGCCCCTCTCCACGAAGCCGTCGGCGGGCCGGGGCGGCGGCGTCGCGGTGGAGGAGTCGGCGCTCCTCCCGCGCATCTACGGGCCCATCCCGCGCGAGGCCGTGGTGGGGGTGCGCTACCTGCGCCGCGAGCCGCCCGGCGTGTTCACCGCGGTGGAGCAGCGCAGCCAGACGGCCGAGGTGCTGGACCTGTTCCCGCACCCGGAGGGCGGCTGGTTCCGCGGCCTGTGGCGCAGCGGGATGTGGACGCGCCCGGAGGGCTTCGACGGCGACCGGGAGACGGCCTCGGCCATCCAGTTCATGCTCGGGCCGGGGGAGCGGTGCCGGTGGCACCGGCTGCGCTCGGCGCAGCTGTGGTCCTTCGACCGCGGAGGCCCGGCCATCGTCGGGCTCGGCGGCTCCGGGCCCTCCCCGGCCGAGGAGGAGCGGCACATCCTGGGACCGCACGTCGAGGCGGGGCAGGAGCTCCAGGTGGTGGTTCCGCCGGGGACCTGGCAGAGGGCCCGCCCGTTCGCCACCCAGGAGACCCTGGCCACCTGCGTCGCCTCGCCCGCCTTCGAGTTCGAGGACCTGGAGATCGCCGACCCGGGAGGCAGCCTGCGCTTCCCCCGGACGCTGTGACCGCTCCCCGCCGGGGCGGTTCGGCGGGGAGCGGCGGGCCTCACCCGCGTTCGAAGTGGCGGCGGAGCTCGAAGTCGGTGACCGAGGCCGAGAACGCCGCCAGCTCCGCGCGGCCCGCGGCCGCGTAGTGGCGCACCACGTCCGGGCCGAAGCAGGTCCGGGCGATGCCGCTGGACTCCCAGGCCAGCACCGCCTCCTCCAGGGACGCGGGCAGGCGGGGCAGGTCCGCGGCCGAGGCGTCGCCGTGTGTCGGTTCGGGCAGCGGCAGCGCGTGGTCGATGCCGTACAGCCCCGCCGCGACGATCCCCGCCACCGCCAGGTAGGGGTTGGCGTCCCCGCCGGGCACCCGGAACTCGATGCGCGCCGACTCGCCCGAGCCCACCACCCGCACCGGGCACGTGCGGTTGTCCAGCCCCCACGAGACCGTGTTGGGCGCGTACCCCTGCGGTGAGAGGCGCTTGAAGGAGTTGACGTTGGGCGCGGACAGCAGCGCGAAGTCGCGCATGCACGCCAGCTGACCGGCCACGAAGTGCTCCATGTGCTTGGACATGCCGTGGCGGCCCGAGCCGTCGTCGGCGAAGACCGGGGAGCCGGTCCCGTCGCGCAGCGACAGGTGCACGTGGCAGGAGTTGCCCTCGCCCCCGTCGAACTTGGCCATGAAGGTCAGCGCCACCCCGGCCTGGGCGGCCAGCGCGCGGGCGCCCGCCTTGTACACCACGTGGTTGTCGCAGGCGCGCAGGGCGTCGCCGTAGCGGAACACGATCTCGTACTGGCCCGGGTGGCACTCCCCGCGCGCGGACTCCACCGTCATGCCGGTGCGCTCCATCGCGGTGCGGATGCGGCGCATGAGCGGGTCGATCTCGGTCACCTCCGGCAGCGCGTAGTCGGAGTTGAACCGGGTGGCGGTGGTCAGGTTCCGGTAGTCGGCCTCGAAGGCCTCCTGGTAGGAGTCGCGAAAGACCAGGAACTCCAGTTCGGTCCCGGCCAGGGCGTGCCAGCCGCGTTCGGCCAGCCGGTCCAGCTGGGCCCGCAGCACCTGGCGCGGCGCCACCGGCACCGGGCGGCCCCCGGCGTCGCGGGCGTCGCCCAGGACCAGGGCGGTGCCGGGGTCCCAGGGCAGGTAGCGCAGCGTGCCGGGGTCGGGCACGATCGCGAAGTCGCCCAGCCCGCCGCCCCAGGGGTCGGTGGCGTACCCGGGCCGCGACTCCATCTCCACGTCGGTGGCCAGCAGGTACAGGCAGGCGTCGAAGCCCCGCGCGAGCACCCGGTCGGTGAAGTCGTGCGGGTTGACACGGCTGCCCTGCACCCTTCCCTGCAGGTCGGGCAGGGCCACGATCACGTCGGTGACCGCACCCGAGGCCGCGTCCTCGCGCAGCCTCTCCAGCGGGACCGGGAAGGGCGGCGGTGGCGGGACCGGGGGCAGGGTCTCGCGCAGGGGCGGCAGTCCGTCGCCGATCAGCGGGCTCACGCGCGCCCTCCGCTCCGGGCGGCGGTGTGCAGCGGGTTGGGGACGGGCGGGGCGTCCATGTGGAACTCGGCGTCCCGCTCGGCCCGGTCGTGGTAGCCGCCGCCCAGCAGCCGCTCCCGGTTCAGGCACACGCGCTCGAAGGAGGGCGCCGAGAGGTCGAACAGGGCGAACCGGTCGGCGAGTTCGGGGAACTCCTCCTGGTAGCGGTCGATCTCGGCGCGCACCAGCTCCCAGAACCGCTCCTCGGCCACCCCGAGCTGCTCCTGCGCCAGCGGTGCCAGGTAGCGGAAGTGTCCCACGAACAGGGACTTGGCGATGGAGGAGGTCAGCTCGGCGGCGTCGAAGCGCATCAGGACGCCCAGCGCCTCGGCGGGCAGGCCGGCGTACTCGGGCAGGTCGGTGTCCAGCAGCTTCATGTCGTCCACGAAGTCCTTGACGGCCAGCCGTACGGGGCGGTCCCGGTCGTCGTAGACCACGATGGCGTTCTCTCCGTGCGGGTTGAACGCCAGCCCGTACCGGTAGAGCAGGTGCAGGACGGGCGGCAGGACGGCGCGCAACAGGGCGCGCAGCCACTCCTCGGCGTCCAGGCCGGAGCGCTCCACCAGTTCGGCGGTGAACGCCCGCCCCCCGCCGTCCACGTGCAGCAGCGCGGCCAGGGTGCGGGCGCGCTCGCCCGGGTCCAGCCGCTGGGTGACCGGTTCGCGCCACAGGGCGCCGAGGAGTTGCCGGTGCCGGTAGGGGGCGTCGGGGATGTCCTCCAGGACCGGGTGGCGCACGGCCACGGCGGCGACCTCGCCGGGCAGGATCACCCGGCACCTTTGGGACAGGAAGGCGTCGCCCTCGTACAGGGCGTGCACCCACCGGGTGCTGGCGGGCGCCGCCCGGCACAGCTCGGTGGGGATGCCCCGGTAGACCATCGTGTTGAGGATGGCCAGGGACAGCTTGACGTTGAGCCGGTCGGGACGGGTGAGGTTGGTGAAGGTGCGGATGGACTGCTGGGGGAGGTAGTCGTCGGCGGCCTCGCCCAGCGGCACGATCAGTCCCTCGGCGAGCTCGGCGGCGAACAGGGGCACCACCACCTCGTCCCACTGCCAGGGGTGGACCGGCAGCCACACGAACTCGGCGGCCTCGGCCCCGGTGCGCCGGGCGGCCTCCTCCAGCCGCCGGGTGAACAGCGCGGTCAGGTCCGGGCCCAGCTCACCGGCGAGCAGCGCCTCCTGGTCCAGGCCGGGCACGCCGTGGTGCTCGGCCAGGGAGCGGTGCACGGCGATCCACGGCAGGCGGACGGACCGCAGGGCCTCGGGCGGGTACTGGGTCCGGTCGCGGGCGGAAAAGCCCACCCGGCCCTTGTTGGCGAAGATCCACGGGTGGCCTCCCTGGTGGCCCTCCAGCCAGGCATGGGGAAGGTCGGCCAGGTCGGCGCTGGTGGCGGCGGACTCGGCCAGGCGGGCGTCGGAGCTCAGGGTCGCGGTCAGCTCCCCGACGGTGAAGGCCTCCACGGCCGGGTCCACGATCCCGGCCGCGCCCAGGTCGCGCAGCAGGGCGAAGGGCGAGGCGGGCGCGGTGGTGCCGTCGGCGTCCTCGCGCAGGGCGGTGCCGGGCACGACCCGCCAGCCGTCCATGGTGGTGCGCCGCCCGCGGAACAGGTAGGCGGCCCCGGGGTGGACGCGGGCGCGCCAGGGGCCGGTGCCGTCGGGGTCGGAGGGGCCCTTCCCGGGCTCGGGGCGCAGCGCGTACTCGAAGCACAGCTCGGCGAGCATCTTGGCCGCCAGGTGGTCGCCGGCCCGGCGCCAGCGCTCGCGGGTCAGCTCCGAGGGCACCGGCAGGGGCGGCGCCGCGCCCTCCGCCGGGACGGTGGCGCCGGTACCCGGAGCGGGTTCCCCGGCGGGTGCCGGGGAGGGCGGTGCGTCGGCGGTGCCGGGGGCCGTGGCCGGCGCGTCGCCCGGGGCGGGGTGGGTGTGCATCGGTGTCTCCGGGGTCGTGGGCGTGGCGGACGCGCCTTCGGCGGGCGCCGGGCGGCTCAACGCCCGGCCTCCGGGACGGCCAGCGGGTTGTCGACCAGGCCGTGCATGACGTCGAACTCGGCGTCGCGTTCGGCCCGCTCGTGGAACCCGCCGCCCATGAGCTGCTCGCGGTTCAGGGCGACCCGGCCCACCTTCGGGGCCAGCAGGTCGAACCAGGCGAAGCGCTCGGCCAGCTCGGGGAAGCGCTCCTGGTAGGCCAGCACCTGTTCGCGTGCCAGCTCCCACAGCCGCCGGTCGGGCACGCCCAGCTGGCGCTGGACGATGTCGGCGAGGAAGCGCAGGTGCCCGGCGCAGATCGCCGAGAGCACCGAGTGCGCCAGCTCCTCGGGCTTCCACCGGTGCAGCACCGCGCGTACGTGGTCGGGGATCTCGGCGTACTCGGGCAGGTCGAAGGGCAGCAGCTCCACGTCCGAGCCGAAGTCCTTCAGCGCGATGCGCGCGGGCGCCTCGTCGGCGTCGAAGACGAGCACGACGTTCTCCCCGTGCGGGGTGAAGGAGGCCCCGTACCGGTACAGGTAGTGCAGCACGGGCGGGAACAGCGCGCCCAGGAAGCGGCGCAGCCACTCCTCGGCGCCCAGCCCGGAGCGCTCCACCAGCTCGGTGACCAGCGCGCGCCCGTCGGCGCCCTCCAGCAGCAGGCAGGCCATGGTGCGGGCGCGCTCGCCCGGGGCCAGGTGGTGGTGGACCGGCTCGCGCCAGATGGCGCCCAGCAGCTCGTGGAAGCGGTAGGGGGCCTGCGGCATCCGGTCGAACACCGGGTGGGGGACGGTGGCCGAGGCCCGCTCGGCGAGCATGGCCACCCCCGTCTCCGCGAAGAACGCGTCGCGCCCGGCCAGGTCCCGCAGCCAGGTGCTGGTGTGCGGGGCGCACCCGGTCTGGGTGCCCGACAGCCCGCGCCACACCAGGGTGTTGCGGATCATCAGGGGCACCTTGACGTTGAGCCGCTCGGGCCGGTCCAGGTTCATCAGGGTGCGGATGGACTGGAAGGGCCGGTAGCGGTCGCGGCTGTGCCCCAGGCGCACCATGCGCCCCAGGGCGATCTCGGAGGCGAACAGCGGGGCGATGACCTCGTCCCACTGGAAGGGGTGCACCGGCAGCCACAGGTAGGCGTCGGGGTCGCCGCCCCGCTCGCGGATCCGCTCGGCGAACGCGTCGCGCTGGTCGGCGTCCAGCTCACCGTCCAGCAGGGCGGCGCGGTCGGTTCCGGCCATCGCCTGGAAGCGGCCCAGGTCGGGGTGGACGGCGATCCACACCAGCCGGAAGGCGCCGCGCGCCTCGGGGGTGTAGCGGGCGGCGTCGGCGGCGGAGAAGCCCAGGCGCCCCTTGTTGACGAAGATGCAGGGGTGCCCGGTCTGGTATCCCTCCAGGTCCTCGTAGGGCAGGTCGGCCAGGTCGGCGGCGTCCAGGGAGGCGGCCGTCAGGCGGGCGTCGGCGGCGTGCGTGGCCATCAGGTCGCGCACCACCTCGGCCAGGGAGTCGCCGGGCAGGCCCACGGTCTTCTGGGCGTCGGTGACGAACAGGGTGGGGTCCCATGCGGGCTCACGGCCGCGGTCGGTGGTGCGGGTGAGGGAGGCGGGGTCCACGTGCCAGGAGCCGAACCCGCCCCTGCGGGCGGTGAAGGCGTAGGCCACCCCGCCGTCCACGGCCAGGGTCCAGGAGTCCTCGCCGGGCTCGGGCCGGGGCATGACCATCTCCTCGTAGGCCATCTCGCCGATCATGTGGGCGAGCAGGCGCCGGCCGGCGCGGCGCCAGGTGTCGGGGTCGGTGGTCACGGCGGAGGCGTCGTCGTGGGAGGCGTGTGCGGTCTGTGCGGTCTCAGGCATGCTGTGTGTCTTCCGTCCGGTGCGCGGTCGTGGTCTGGGGCGCGGGCTCGGGCGTGTGGGCGGGATCGGGAGCGGTGGTGCCGGGAGGCGGGTGCGCGGGCAGCAGGGCCAGGGTGAGGGCGAGCGCGCCGAACAGGGCGGCCCCCGCCGCCAGGGGCAGGCCCAGGCCTGCCCCGGCCAGCGCGCTGGCCAGCACGGGGCTGACCAGGGTCGCGCCCACGCGCACGGTGGCCACCGCCGAGAAGGCCGGTCCGCGTGCCCCGGTGACCTCGAACACCCGAAGGTCCAGGGCGACGTGGCCCAGGCCCAGTCCCGCTCCGAACACCACGCGCCCCAGGGCGAGCAGGAGCGGGTCGGGGGTGGAGAACTGCGCCAGCAGGCCCAGGGCGGCCACCAGGCAGGCGACCGGCAGCAGGGCCCGGCCCAGCAGGGCGTGCGCCCGGCGCGCCAGCGGCAGGACCAGGAGCACCGTGGCCTGGGGCAGCAGGAACAGCACGGCCGCCATCGTGGTGCCCGTCCCGCCGTCCTCCGCGTAGAGGGTGAAGAAGGGGCGTACCACCAGGCGGGCGGTCTCGGCGGCCAGCACGGCCGCGCACACCGCCGCCAGGGCGGCCGTGGCCGCGCGTGCGGGCCCGCCGTACACGGGAGCGCCGCCTCCGGTCGCCCCGTGGGCGAAGCGTCCGCTCGTGCGTGCGCCGCCGTGCCCGGCCCCGCCGGAGGCGGCCCCCTCGCCCGCGGCGGGGGCGACCGCCGTGCGGTCGGCCGTCCGGGGCAGGTGGCGGTGGCACAGCACCGCCAGGGCCACGTACAGCAGCGCGCACGCGGCGATCCCGTAGCGCGGGTTGGGCAGGGCCATGACGGCGGCGCCCAGCACGGTGGCCACCACGACACCGCCGTTGACCACGTAGGCGAACAGCGTCACGTCGCGCAGCCGGTCGCGGCCGGTGCCCACGAACGCCGGATAGGCCAGGGTGAAGGCCATGGTGACCACCACCTGCGCGGCCGACAGCACCAGGAACGCCGTGTACGTGGGCGCGGCGGCCAGCACCAGCTCCAGTACCGCCGCCACCGCCAGCGCGCCCACCACCAGGGTCCGCATGGGGGCGCGGCGGGCGGCCAGGCCCCACAGGGGCATGGCGGCCAGGGCGGCGGCCCGGCACACCCAGATGAAGGTTCCTGTCGCGGCGGTGCCGGTGACCCCGAACAACCGCTCGAACAGCTGCGGGTAGAACGGGCTCAGCGCCACGTCCCCCACCAGGTGCAGCAGGATGACGAGCAGGTACAGGCGCCGGAAGGCCGGACCGGTCACCGCCCCTCCCCGGCCGGGGCCCCGAAGGAGGTGAACGCCGTCCGCCCGGGCAGGCGGTAGACGGTGCGCCCGGTCAGGCTGTTGAGGATGGTGGCCGCCCGCCAGGCGCCCAGCCCCAGGTCGGGGGCGCCGACGCCGTGCGTGTGCAACTCGGCGTTTTGCACGTGGATGGGCGCGGTCAGCTCCGGCTCGGCGGCCAGGCGCAGGTCCTGGCCGATCACCGGCCGCCCCCGGGCGTCGGCCCGCAGCAGTTTGGCCACAGGCGCCAGGAAGTCCGGGCTGCGCTGGGCGTAGCCGGAGGCGGCGATGACCGCGTCGGTGCGCACGGTGAAGCCCCGGTCCTGCTCGCGGTGGTGGAAGTCCAGCGCGAACCCGTCGCCGTCGGTACGCGCCTCCACCAGTTCGCAGTGCGCCCGCAGGGAGGCGCCCACCGGAGCCCCGGCGATCCCGCGTTCGTAGAGCACGTCGTGGATCTCGGCGATGGTGTCGCCGCTGATGCCCTTGTACAGCTGCCACTGCTCGGGCACCACCCGGTCCTTCACGTGCTGGGGAAGGGCGTGGAAGTAGCGGGTGTAGTCCGGGGTGAAGTGTTCGAGCCCCAGCTTGGAGTACTCCATCGGCGCGAACGCCGGGGAGCGGGTCAGCCAGTTCACCTGCGTGTCGCGGTTGCCGGGCGAGCGCAGCAGGTCCAGGAAGACCTCGGCGCCGGACTGGCCCGAGCCCAGCACGGTCACGTCGCCCAGCCCGGCCAGACCGGGGGCGCGGTCCAGGTACTCGGCGGCGTGGAAGACCCGCTCGCCCACCAGGTCGGCCAGCGGTTCGGGCAGCACGGGCTCGGTGCCGATGCCCAGCACCAGGGCGCGTGCGCGCACGGTGGAGTGCGCGCCCCGGGCGTCGGCGTACTCCACGGTGAACACGCCCTCGTGGTGGTGTACGGCGGTGGCGCGGGCGTCGAAGCGGCACGAGGGCAGTTGGTGGGCGACCCAGCGGCAGTAGTCGTCGTACTCGCGGCGGGGCACGTGGAAGTGCTCGGAGAAGTAGAACGGGAACAACCGGTCGTGCTCGCGCAGGTAGGACAGGAACGACCACCGGCTGGTGGGGTCCACCAGGCTGACCAGGTCGGCGAGGAAGGGTACCTGCAGGCGGGCGCCCTCCAGCAGCAGGCCGGGGTGCCAGGAGAAGGAGGGGCGCGCCTCGAGGAAGCGCGCGCTGAGGCCGGGGACGGCGTCGGCGAGCGCGGCCAGGGCCAGGTTGAACGGGCCCAGGCCCACGCCCACCAGGTCGTGCACGCGGTCGTCGTCGGGGCGGGGGAGCGGGGCGGCGGTCAACGGGACTCCTTCAGGGCGGCGGCCTCGGCGTCGCCCGCGGCGACGACCTCGGCGAGCAGGGACGCGGTGTCGTCCGGGGTGGTGTCGGGGTTGAGCAGGGTGAGCTTGAGCCACACGCGGCCCTCGAACCGGGTGCGTCCGACCACGGCCCGGCCCTCCCGCAGCAGGCGGCGGCGCAGCCGGGCGTTGACGGTGTCGCTGTGCTCACCGGCGTCGTAGCGGAACACGACGGTGGTCAGGGAGGGTGAGGCGGCCAGGACCAGGCGGGGCTCGCCGACCACGTGGGCGGCGGTGCGCAGGGCCAGGTCGCGGCACAGGTCCACCAGGCGGCCCAGGCCGTCCGTGCCCAGGGCGCGCAGGGTGACGGCGATCTTGAACACGTCGGCCCGGCGGGTGGTGCGCAGGGAGTAGCCGAGCAGGCTGGGGTATCCGGCCTCCTCGTCGTCGGTGGGGTTGAGGTAGTCCACCGAGCGCGAGAGCGGGGCGAACAGCGCGCGCTCGCGGGTGAGCAGGATTCCGGCCGCCACGGGCTGCCAGCCGAGCTTGTGCAGGTCCATGCTGACCGAGTCGGCCCGTTCCAGCCCGGCGAGCAGCCCGCGCAGGCGCCGGGAGAACAGCAGGCCGCCCCCGTAGGCGGCGTCCACGTGCAGCCACACGCCGAACTCGCGGGCGATGCGGGCGATGGCGCCCAGCGGGTCGATGCCGCCCAGGTCGGTGGTCCCGGCGGTGGCCACGACGGCGACCGGGACGTCACCGTCGGCGCGCAGGCGCCGCAGGGCCTCGCGCAGGGAGGCGGGGCGCATCCGGTGCTGGGAGTCGACGTCGACGGCGACCACGGCGTCCTCGCCCAGTCCCAGCAGGGCGGCCGAGCGCTGCACGGAGAAGTGCGCGACCTCCCCGCACAGGATGCGGGGGCGTGCGCCGCCGGCGGCCAGGGCCACGCCGTGGCGTCCGGCGTCGCGGTCGGGGGAGGCGGTGAGCGCGTGGTCGCGGGCCAGGAGCAGGGCGGTGAGGTTGGACTCGGTGCCGCCGGAGGTGACCACACCGCCCGCCCGCTCGCCCTGGTAGCCGACGAGGTCGCCGAGTTCGGCGATGACCTGGGTCTCCATGGCGGTGGCGGCGGGCGCCTGGTCCCAGGAGTCCAGGGACTGGTTGAGGACGGCGGCGACGGTGTCGGCGGCCACCGCCACCGCCAGCGGCGGGCAGTGCAGGTGGGCGGCGCAGCGGGGGTGGGCGGGATCGGCGGCCCCGGCGGCGAGTGTCCGGGTCAGCCGGGTCAGGACGTCGGCGGCGACGGTGTGCTCGGGGCCCGGGTGGGCGGCGCCGTCGGCGGGGCCGAGCGCCTCGCGGACCGCGTCGGCGACCTGGCGGGGGGTCCGGGCCGGGATGGGGCCCTCGCGTTCGGCGCAGGCCTCGGCCAGGGCGCGGGTGGCCGCCTCGACCAGGGCCGAGACCGTGGCCGGTCCGCCGGGTGCTCCCGCGAGCCCGCCGGCCAGCAGCGTCGCCGCGCTGGTGGGCACGGGACAGCTCAGGGTGCTGGGCGCCTCGGTGCCGGTGGCGACTGAGTCAACACTCGGAGTGATGGGCATGGGCGTCGGGCTCCAGTTTTCCGTGGTTGATCGTGGGCGCGCGCGGAGTGGGGCGAGGGGCGTGTCCGGGGCGCGGGATCCCGGCGGGGGAGGGGACCCGTGGCGGGAGGGGAGGGCGCGGGCGGGGCCGGGCGGTCCCGCCGGGCCGGGGCCGGTCAGCCGTTCAGCGGCATGAGCAGGCAGTGGTGCCTGCGCCAGCCCGGGTGCGGTGCGAGGTCGCCCACGTGCCGCCAGCCGTTGCGCAGGAAGATGTCCAGGGCGTGGGTGTTGGTCTCGGCCACCAGGCCGGCCGCGCGCTCCTCCCGGCGTCCGCTGAGGAGGAAGGGCATCGCGTGCTCCACGATGCCGGTGCCGCGGAAGGGGGTGTGGACGAGGGCCTCGCACATGGCGAAGGTCCGGCCCGGGCGCTCGGCGGCGACGTCCCCGGCGTCCACGCCCGGCCGCGGGACGAACCCGTTCCACCAGCCGGTGGTCGGCTGCAGGGCGTAGCCGTAGGCGAACGCGGCGAGCTCACCGTCCACGCGGCAGGCGGTGAGGCGAAAGCCCGGTCGGTTCGCGCTGAAGGCCAGGCGCTCGCCGAAGGGCGGGGTGCTGTGGTCGGGCAGGTGCAGGACGTCGGCGTAGACCGTCTCGTAGGCGTCGACCCAGGGGGTGAGGTCGGCCAGCACGTCGGCGCCGGTGAGGTTGTCGACCCTCCAGGCGGTGGCGGGCCCGGCCGGTTCGGCCGACGCGGTCGCGATGGCGGCGGTGGCGGGCGGAACGGGCACGAGGGGCTCCTTCGTCGGGGGGTACGGGGCACTTCCGGGCGGGCTCCGGGTGCGCGCGGGGGCCGCACACCGGGAGCCGTCATAAATTAGGGCAGGCTTACCTAATCATGTCAAGGCGTGCGGGCCCCGGAGTGACCCAGGACACAAGGGCGGTCAGGGCAGGCGGCTGTCCACGGTCAGGCGGGGTGCCGCCGGGTGCGCCAGGAACGCGGGCATCGCGAACTCGTGCCCGTAGGCGCCGGCGTTGGGGAAGACCAGCACGTCACCGGCGTGCAGGGACTCCACCCGCACGTCCCTGGCCAGCACGTCCTCGGGGGTGCACAGCTCCCCGCACACCGTCACCGACTCCCCGAGCGCCCGGGGCCGGGGCACCCCGGCAGGCCACGGGCCGCCCTCCAGTACCGCGAAGTTGTGGCGGATCTCCCACGACGTGGGCAGCTGGAAGTGGTTGATCCCGCCCCGTACCACCGCGAAGCAGCCGCCGTAGGCCGACTTCACGTCCGTCACCCGCGCCGCGTACCAGCCGGTGGGGGCCGCGATCCAGCGTCCCGGCTCCAGCACCACCTCCACCCCCGGGTCGGGCAGCCGCGCCAGGGCGGCGCCGAACCCCTCCAGATCGAAGGCGCCCTCGCCCTCCTCGAAGGGCACGCCCAGGCCGCCGCCCACGTCCACCAGGCGCAGGTCCACCCCGTGAGCGTCCGCCGTCCGCCGCGCCCACTCCAGGCACCAGCGCACGTAGGCGGCGTGCGCGGCGGCGTCGGTGTTGCCGCTGACCGCGTGCACGTGGAAGCCCACGAGGTCCACCCCGGGCAGGGACAGGGCCGTGCGCACGGCGTCGGCGGCCAGGGGCTCGGGGACGCCGAACGGCCCCGGGGTACCGCCCATCACCAGTGCCCCGCTGACCGGTACGTGCTCGGGGTTGACACGCAGGGCCACCGGCAGCACCGTGCCCGCCTCACAGGCCGCGGCCGAGACGCGGTGCAGCTCCAGCTCGCTCTCGGCGTTGACCACCACGTCCGCGCCCCGTTCGGCGCGCAGGCGGGCCAGGCCCGACAGCAGTTCGGGGGTCTTGCCGGGGCCGCTCACCCCGATCCGCCCGCCGGCCGCCCCGCGTCGGGCGCGCAGCGCGGCCAGGGCGGTGCGCGCCTCGCGCAGGGAGGCCGCCTCGAACCCGTCCACCACCTCGGCCAGGTGGGCGAGCACCGGCTCGAAGCCGTTGGCCTTGACCGCGAAGTAGACCCGGGCCCACGGGGGCAGCGCCTTGCGCAGCGTGCGGGCCCGGTCGGCGGCCAGCGCGGGGTCGTAGACGTATCCCGAGCCGGTGTCGGCGGCCAGGTCCAGGGCCGCCCGGCGCACGCGCTCGGGGATCCGTTCGGAGGCCAGGGCGGGGGTGTGCTCGAAGGAGCGGGGCGGTTCCATGGAGGATCCCTCCGGTGCGCGTGGTGGTTCGGACACGCCGTGTGCGCGGCACACGGCAGGCGGCCGGGACGGGACCCGGTCGGAAGGGCCCCGTCGCGGACCGCCCGGTGGCGGGAGTACGGCTCAGCCCGTGGGGGTGTGGTCCGGGCGCCGGCGGGGTTCGGGAGGATCCGAAGGTCCCCGCCTTGCGGGCGCCCGCACACGGGGCGAAGCGGAGCCCCGAGGAGAGTGGGGCTAGCGCTGCGGGTCGACCTCGAAGATCTCGGCGACGTCGTCCAGCACGGCGTGCGCGGCGATCAGGCCCACGCCGGAGATCCAGTACTCGTCGCTCACCTCGGTCTTGGTGCCCTCCAGCTCGTCCCACAGCGGGTTGGAGGTGTAGCGCTCCTTGTCCTTCTCCACCTCGCCGACGCCGTCGTCGTAGGTGGACACCAGGATGTGGTCGGCCTCCAGGTCCATCAGCCGCTCGGGGCTGTGGTAGGTCACGATCTCCTCGGTGTCGGTGGCGGTGTTCTCGCTGGGGGGCAGGCCCAGGTCGTCCAGGACCACGCCGATGTAGGAGTTGCGGCTGTACAGGCGCACGCCGTCGGCGTCACCGGCGAAGCGCACCACCGACACGGTGGGCAGGTCCCCGTCCGCGGACGCGGCGATCTCCTCGCCGATGGCGGCGGCCCGCTCCTCGTACTCGGTCACGAGGCGGTCGGCCTCCTCGGCCATGCCCATCGCCTCGCCGGTCAGGCGCAGGTTCTCCTTCCACGTGGCGCCGGTGGTCTCCGACATCACCGTGGGGGCGACCTCGGTGAGCTGGTCGTAGCCGTCGCCGTGGCGGACCTCGGCGGACAGGATCAGGTCCGGCTGGCTCTGGGCGACCAGCTCCGGGTCGATCTCCCACAGCAGGCCCACCGACTCGGCCTCCTCGGCGCTGCCCACGTTCCAGTCGCTTTCGAGCAGGTACCCGGGCAGGGTGTCCTGGCCCTCGGCGATCTGTGTGAAGCCCACCACGTTCCCGCCCAGGGCGAGGGCGGCGTCCACGTAGGTGGAGTCCAGCGGCAGCACCCGCTCGGGCGCGGCGGGGATCTCGGTCTCGCCCATGGCGTGCTCGACGGTGATCGGGAAGCCCTCGGCGCTCTCCTCCCCGGAACCGGCCGAGGCGTCCTCCTCCGGGCCGCTCGCGCCGCAGGCGGTCACCAGGGTCAGGGATGCCGCGACGGCCAGGGGCAGGCCCGCGCGGCGCAGGTGGGCGAGGGTGGTCATGTGGGCTCCCGGTGGTTCAGGGGATCAGGGGAAAACGAGACACTGCTCTGTCGACACGAAAAAGACACACATCCTCAGCGGATGTGTCGTCTTCGTCCCAGACGTGGCAAACTTAGAGTATCCAAGTGTGGCTAGGCAAACCTAAGTTAGGTTGGCCTGGCCTTTCGTCATGATTGGGAGACCGGGTGAGGGAGACCACCGGACCGCCGCGAACCCCCACGGCGTCGGCGCCGGCGACCATCGCGGGCGGCGCGGTGGCGGCCCGCCGGACACGCCGGATCTCGGGCCTGGGACTGATGCTCCTACTGCTGTGCCTGGCCGTCCTGGCCAGCGTGCTCATCGGAGCCCGGGGCCTCAGCCCCGGCACCGTGTGGCTGGCGCTGACCTCCACCGCGGGCAGCGAGGCCGACATCATCGTCAACGAGATCCGGCTGCCGCGCACCGCGCTCGGACTGCTCGCCGGGATCAGCCTCGGCCTGGGCGGCGCCCTCATGCAGGGCCACACCCGCAACCCCCTGGGCGATCCCAGCATCCTCGGCGTCACCTTCGGCGCCGCCCTGGCCGTGGTGCTGGGCATCCTGTTCTTCGGCGTCACCACCCTGTACACCCAGGCCGGGTTCGCCTTCGCGGGCGCCGCCGTGGCCGTGGTCCTGGTCTACGCCATCGGCTCGGTCCCCGGACGCGGCCCCACACCCGTCACCCTGGCCCTGGCCGGGACCGCCGTGAGCTGGCTGGCCTACTCCGTGACCTCCGGCCTGGTCCTGCTCGACCAGTCCACGATGGAGGACTTCCGGTTCTGGCGGGTGGGCTCCCTGGTGGGCCGCGACCCCGCGATCCTCGGCCCCATGCTGCCCGTGGTCGCCCTGGGCACGGTCCTGGCCCTGGCCAACACCCGAGCCCTCAACGCGCTGGCCCTGGGCGAGGACACCGCACGCGCGCTGGGCTTCCGGATCGGCCGCGCCCGCGCCACCGGCCTGCTCGCCATCACCCTGCTCACCGGCGTGACCGTCGCCGCCTGCGGGCCCATCGCCTTCGTCGGGCTCATCGTGCCGCACCTGGCCCGCGGCGTCGTCGGCGCCGACTACCGCTGGCTGCTGCCCTACTCGGCGCTGATGGGCGCGGCCCTGCTCCTGACCGCCGACGTCCTGGGCCGCTTCCTCGCGCCGCCCGGCGAACTCCAGGTCGGCGTGGTCCTGGCCATGCTCGGCGCGCCCTTCTTCATCTACATCGTCCGCCGCCGGAGGCTGCTCGCACTATGACCTCCACCCTCGCCCCCGACGACGCCCGACAGCGGGCCGGCGACCGCCTGTCCCGCCGGGGCCGGGCCGTCCGCCTGGGCCCCGTCTCGCTCCCCCTGCGCCCCCGCCTGGTCGCCGTCGGCCTGCTGACCGCCCTGGCCCTGTTCGTGCTGGTGGCGCTCAACCTCTCCATCGGCTCGACGTTCGTCCCGCCCGACCGGGTGTGGGCCAACGTCATCGGGACCACGTACGACGACTACTTCACCATCTGGCGTGTGCGCATGCCGCGCGTGGTGGTGGGCATGCTCGCCGGGGCAGCCCTGGCCGCCGCGGGCGCCATCACTCAGACCATCATGCGCAACCCCCTGGCCAGCCCCGACCTGCTGGGCGTCACCCACGGCGCCAGCGCGGGCGTGGTCGCGGTGATGGCCTTCGGCGGCAGCTACGGCGTCATCAGCGGACCCATGGCCTCCATTGGCGTGCCCGCCCTGGCCCTGCTCGGCGGCCTGGCCGCCGGAGCCCTGTGCTACGGGCTCGCCTGGCGCGGCGGTATCGACGGGTTCCGCCTGCTGCTGGTGGGCGTGGGCGTGTCCACCGTCCTGATGAACCTCACCCTGTGGATGCTCACCCTGGGGGACGTCAGCGACACCGGCCGTGCCATGGTCTGGATCGCGGGCAGCCTGTCCATGCGCACCTGGCAGGACGCGCTGCCCGTCGCGGTGGCGCTGGTCCTGCTGCTGCCCCTGGCCCTGGTCGCCGCGCGCACCCTGGACGTGCTCGCCTACAGCGACGACGTGGTCCGCGGCCTGGGCGTGCGCCTGGAGCACGCCCGCACCGCCATGCTGGTCCTGGCCGTGCTCCTGGCCGCCTTCGGCACCTCCGCCGCCGGACCGATCCTGTTCGTGTCGCTGGCCTGCCCGCAGATCGCGCTGCGCCTGGCCCGCACGCCCCGGCCGCCCGTCCTGCTCTCCGCCCTCGTCGGCGCCGTCCTGACCTGCGCCGCCGACCTGATCGCCCGCAACCTGCTCAGCATCCAGCTCCCGGTCGGCATCGTCACCGGCTGCCTGGGCGCCCTCTACCTGATCCACCTGCTCGTCCGCGGCAATCGGAAGGTTCACGCGTGACCACACAAGAGACCCGTGCGCGGGTCGCTCCCGAACCCGTCGCCACCGCCCCGGTCCGGCTGAGCGCGCGCGGCCTCACCCTGGCCTACGACGACCACACCGTCGTGCAGAACCTGGACGCCGACATCGTCGAGGGCACCATCACCTGCGTCATCGGCCCCAACGGGTGCGGTAAGTCCACCATGCTGCGCGCCCTGGGACGGCTCATGAAGCCAAGGGCGGGCCTGGTCGAGCTCGACGGCCGCGACATCCACCGCGTGCCCACCCGCGAGGTCGCCGAGGTGCTGGGCGTGCTGCCCCAGCAGCCGGTGGCGCCGGACGGGCTGACCGTGGCCGACCTGGTGGCCCGGGGGCGCCACCCCTCCCAGCGCTGGTACCGGCAGTGGTCGGGCGAGGACCACCGCGCGGTCTCCGAGGCACTGGAGCAGACCGGGCTGCTGGAGCTGGCCGACAGCCCCCTGCAGGAGCTGTCGGGCGGCCAGCGCCAGCGGGCGTGGATATCCATGGTCCTGGCCCAGGGGACCGACCTGTTGCTACTGGACGAGCCCACCACCTTCCTGGACCTGGTCCACCAGGTCGACGTCCTGGACCTGGTGCGCGACCTGCACCGGAACGGCGGGCGCACCATCGTCATGGTGCTGCACGACCTCAACCTCGCCGCCCGCTACGCCGACACCGTCATCACCATGCGCGAGGGGCGGGTGGTGGCCAGCGGGACCCCGGCCGACGTGCTCACCCCGGAGTTGCTGCGCGAGGCCTTCGACCTGGATGCGGTCGTGGTGGAGGACCCGGTCACCGGGGGACCGATGGTGGTCCCGGTCGGCCGCAGCGGCCAGGAGTCCCCGAAGCGGTAGGAGCGGGGCGTCCCCGGGGACGGAAGCCGGCCCGGGGACGCCGAAACGCGGGGCATGAAGTACATTCGGGGATCTTTCCGGGCGTGTCATGTGGATCGGGCGGGTCCGCACAGGTCATGATCACCACCAGGACCGACAGTGTGTGTTCATACAACCCTGGAGAGTGACACACCAGGGAATGTGCCGGAGTTGTAGGGGCGTTCACCTCGGTTTCACCCGTGCGTGCGGAACCTCGGCCAAGGTCGAGAGCGACCGGCGGCGAACCCGCCGGACCTGGAGAAGCCGCGCGTCCCGGTTCGACCCGCACCGGCCGGAGCACGCGGACCAGCACGATCCCCAAGGAGAAGGTGTGCCCGAATCCGCGCCCCGCCGCCGCCCACTGCCGTTGATCGGTCAGGTCGGGGGCGGCCGTTCCCGCGCAACGTGTCGACTGCGCTGTGGCGACGCCTGTTTCCACCCCGCACCCAACACCAGTGACAACTCCTACTTCGGCGACATCTTCGCCAAGGCGCTCTCCCGCCGCACCGCGCTGCGCGCCGGAGCGGTTACCGCCGGGGCCGGAGCATTCGGGCTGGCCGTGTCCGGCTCCGTCGCCGCTGACCCGCGCGGCCCGGGCCGCCCCCACCCCTCGCCGCGGCCCACCTTCAAGAGCGTGCAGCCCAACACCGACGACAAGGTCACCATCCCCAAGGGCTACGAACAGCACGTCGTCATCCGCTGGGGCGACCCCGTCCTCCCCGGTGCCCCCGAGTTCGACGTGCACGGCCAGAGCGCCGAGGCCCAGGCCCAGCAGTTCGGCTACAACTGCGACTACGTCGGCTTCCACCAGCTAGACGACGACCACGCGCTGATGTGGGTCAACCACGAGTACACCAACGAACACATCATGTTCCCCGACTACACCGACGGGGCCTCGGCCACCGAGGAGCAGGTCCGCATCACCATGGCCGCCCACGGCGGCTCCCTCGTCGAGCTGGAGCGCGAGGGCGGCACCGGCAAGTGGGTGCTGTCCGGGGGCGAGCGCTCCTTCAACCGCCGGATCACCACCGACACCCCCATGCGCCTGACCGGCCCCGCCGCCGGGCACGAGCTGCTCAGGACCGCGGAGGACCCCACCGGAACGCTGGTCCGGGGCATGCTCAACAACTGCGCGGGCGGGATGACCCCCTGGGGGACCTTCCTCACCGCCGAGGAGAACTTCCACCAGTACTTCGCCAACGGTCCCGGGACCGCCGAGACCCGCCGCTACGGCCTCGGCACCGGACCCTCCGGGCGCCGCTGGGAGCGCTTCGAGGAGCGCTTCGACCTGGCCAAGCACCCCAACGAGGCCAACCGCTTCGGCTACATCGTGGAGATCGACCCGCTCGACCCCGGGTCCGAGCCGCGCAAGCACACCATGCTCGGCCGCTTCAAGCACGAGGGCGCCAACAGCCGCCTGGCCGAGGACGGCCGGGTCGTGGTCTACATGGGCGACGACGAGCGCTTCGACTACATGTACAAGTTCGTCAGCGCCAAGAAGTACGTCGAGGGCTCCCGGCGCCACAACCTCACCCTGCTGGACTCGGGCACCCTGTACGTGGCGCGCCTGAGCGGCAACAGCCCCGCCGGGGAGATCGACGGCTCCGGCTCCCTGCCCGCCGACGGCGAGTTCGACGGCTCCGGTGAGTGGATCGCGCTGTGCACCGACACCGAGAGCTTCGTCGACGGCTTCAGCGTCGCCGAGGTCCTCGTCCACACCCGTCTGGCCGCCGACACCGCGGGCGCCACCAAGATGGACCGGCCCGAGGACTTCGAGTGCAGCCCGGTCACCGGCAAGGTCTACTGCGCGCTGACCAACAACTCCGCGCGTGAGCCCGGCCAGGCCGACGAGCCCAACCCGCGCGGCCCCAACCGGTACGGCCACATCCTGGAGATCGTCGAGGAGGGCGACGACGCCGCGGCCACCGCGTTCTCCTGGAACGTGCCGCTGGTGTGCGGGAACCCCGAGGACGACGACACCTACTACGCGGGCTTCGACAAGTCCAAGGTCATGCCGATCTCGTCCCCGGACAACCTGACCTTCGACAAGGACGGCAACCTGTGGATCTCCACCGACGGCCAGCCCGGCTCCCTGGGGATCAACGACGGCCTGCACGTCATGCCGGTCGAGGGCCGCTTCCGGGGTGAGCTCAAGACCTTCGCGACCGTTCCGGTCAGTGCCGAGGCGTGCGGCCCCTTCATCACGAAGGACAGCAGGACGGTGTTCCTGGCCCCGCAGCACCCGGGGGACAACGGTACCTTCGAGGCGCCCACCAGCACCTGGCCCGACGGCGACATGCCCCGCCCGTCCGTGGTGTGCATCTGGCACAAGGCGGGACGCCAGGTGGGCAGGTAGCGGTCCGGCCCGGTAGACCACCGGCCCCGGCTTCCATCGTGGGGGCTGCCGGGGCCGGTTCTCCTTGCTCCGGCTCAGAGGCCCTTCTCGAAGCAGAGCGAGGACGGTGATCCGGCGTAGGCGCCGAACCCCGGGATGGGCGTGTAGCCCGCGCGGGTGTAGAAGCGCACGGCGTCGGGCTGGCGGTCGCCCGTCTCCAGGCGCAGGCACCTCCAGCCGCGCTCGCGGGCCCACTCCTCCAGAGCCGCCAGGACCAGCGGGGCCGCGCCCGAACCCCGCCGCTCGGGCAGTACGTACATCCGCTTGACCTCGCCCGCCCCGTCGCCGAGGTCGCGCAGGCCGCCGCAGCCCACGGCCGTGCCCTGGCCGTCGCGGGCCACCACGAACACCGCGATGTCGTCGGCCGAGGGCGCCACACCGGGCTCGGAGTCGGGGGTGCCGTAGCGTTGGGCGATCTCCGCCCGCTGCCCGGCCCGCAGTGCGCCGGCGTCGGGATCGTCCCAGGGGACCATGTCGATGCGCATGCGCGCAAAGCTAGCGGTGCCGTGTTTCGGGAACGTGAAACCGTGCTCAGGGCCGGGGTTCGTGGTCGGTGAGGGCCTCGCGCATCACCCGGAACTTGGACTCGGTCTCGGCCAGTTCCGAGCGCGGGTCCGACCGGGAGACGATGCCGCCCCCGGCGAAGAGCCGGGCGCGCGCGCCGTCCACGCGGGCGCAGCGCAGGGCGATGCCCCATTCGGAGTTGCCCGCCCCGTCCAGCCATCCCACCGGACCGGCGTAGCCGCCCCGGTCCATGCCCTCGACCTCGTCGATCAGCCGCATGGCCGCGGCGGTGGGGGTGCCGCCCACGGCGGCGGTGGGGTGCAGGGCGGCGACCGCGTCCAGCGCCGACACCCCGGGGGACAGGCGTGCGTGCGCGGGGGTGGCCAGGTGCTGCACGTTGGCGAGGGCGAGCAGGCGGGGCCGCTCGGGCACGTCCAGCTCCTCGGTGAGCGGTCCCAGCGAGGCGCGCAGGGAGTCCACGGCCATGCGGTGCTCGTCCACGTCCTTGGCCGAGGCCAGCAGTTCCTCGGCCAGGGCCCGGTCGCTGTCGGCGTCCCCGCCCCGGGGGCGGGTCCCGGCCAGGACCAGGGAGGTGAGCCGGTCGCCCTCGCGGCGCATCAGCAGCTCGGGAGTGGCTCCGACCATGCCGTCCACGGAGAAGGTGAAGCAGCTGGGAAAGCGCAGGCGCAGCCGCTCCAGCAGGGTGCGCACGTCGATGGGGGAGTCGGCGTCGGCGAAGGCGTCGCGCGCCAGCACGGCCTTGTCGAGCTCTCCGGCGCGGATGCGCTCGACGGTGTCGGCCACGGCGGCCGTCCACCGCTCGTCGGTCAGCGACCCCCGGCTCCAGGAGACCGGGCCCACCGGCCGCGGAGCGGGGGCGGGGCGCGGCGGCTCGGGCGCGTGGTCCCCCGGCCGGTCGGTGACGGTGGTCAGCCAGGTGCGACCGTCGCGCCGTCCGAGGAGTACGCGGGGCACCACCAGGGACGAGCCCCCGGAGGCGGGGGAGAAGGAGAACGTGCCGAAGGCGACCAGGCCTGTGCCCGGCCGGTCCACCTCGTCCCGGACCTCGGACCGCTCCGTGAGGCCGTCCACCCAGCGGGCCGCCTCGGTGAAGCGGGTGGTGTCGGTGGGGTCGGCCGCGCCGGGGTCGCCGTCCAGTTCCAGCCGTGCGGCCCGTCCCCAGCCCACGATCCCCTCGCCGCCGGTCAGCCAGGCCAGGGGCGAGTCGGCGGGTAGGTACCGCACCAGGCTGGAGGTGTCCTCGGGCAGGGCTACGGTGCGGACGAACAGGTGGGGCGGGCTCAGGGCGGCGTTCACGGTCATCGAGTCTAGAACCTTGTCTGTGACGGTGTGTCCGGTTCTGCCGAGGGGGAGGTGGTGCGCCGCGCACTGTGGCCCCGTGCCGGAGTTGTGCACGAAACGGATTCTCTGCCGTTTTCGGGGGAGAGGCGAGGTCTCGCGGCCCCTCGCGCCGGCGCGCCGTCGGACGGTGGGGACGATCACAGGGGCCGGGACGTGCGGGGTTGTCCACGGATTGGCTGAACCGTGTCCGAAAATTGACGTCCTGGCCTAATCTGGTTCGCGGCGCGGCGCCATGGTGACGGCGGTGCGCGACGACCCCCGGAGGAGGCCAGCCCCATGGACCCAGTGGCACGTGCCGTCCCTTCGACGCGCGCCGCGCTCCGGTGGGCGGCGACGGCCGCCGCTGCCGCCGCCCTGCTGGCGGGGTGCACCTCGCCGGGCGCCGACGAGGAGTCCCCCGAGGCCGCCGGCCAGGCCGGGGCGGCGGCGCCGGTGCGGTGCGGGGACGAGGGGGACAAGCGCCGGATGCGCGGGGCGTGGCTGACCACGGTCCGCAACATCGACTGGCCCTCCGAGCCGGGCCTGTCCGCCGAGGAGCAGAAGGCCGAGCTCGACTCCCACCTCGACGCCGCCGCCGGCATGGGCCTCAACGCGGTCTTCCTGCACGTGCGTCCCACGGCCGACGCCGTGTACGCCTCGGAACTGGAGCCGTGGGCGCGCTACCTCACGGGTGAGCAGGGCGGCGACCCCGGCTACGACCCGCTGGAGTACGCCGTGGCCGGGGCGCACGAGCGGGGACTGGAGCTGCACGCCTGGTTCAACCCCTACCGGGTCGGATTCCAGGACCCCGACGTGGAGAACCTGGCCGAGGAGCATCCGGCCAGGCGCAACCCCGCATGGCTGGTGGACTACGGGGACGAGGCCTACCTCGACCCCGGCAACCCCGAGGTCCGCGCGTGGGTGACCCGCGTGATCATGGACGTGGTGGAGCGCTACGACGTCGACGGCGTGCACTTCGACGACTTCTTCTACCCCTATCCCAAGGACGGTGAGGAGTTCGACGACGATGCCTCCTGGGAGGAGCACGGCGGGGACTTCGACGACCGGGGCGACTGGCGCCGCGACAACGTCGACCGGCTCATCGCCGGCGTCCACGAGGAGATCGAGCGGACCGAGCCGTGGGTGAGCTTCGGGATCTCGCCGTTCGGCATCTGGCGCAACGACTCCACCGACCCCGACGGCTCGCCCAGCTCGGGCCTGCAGTCCTACGACGCCCAGTACGCCGACACCCGTACCTGGATCCGGGAGGGTACGGTCGACTACGTCGCGCCGCAGCTGTACTGGGAGCGGGGCTTCGAGACCGCCGACTACGAGGCCCTGGCCGACTGGTGGTCCCAGGAGGTCGAGGGCACGGGCGTGGACCTGTACATCGGCCAGGCCGCCTACCGGGTGGGCGAGGACGGCTGGCGCGGCGAGGACGCGCTCAGTACCCAGCTCGACTACTCCGGCGGACTGCCCGGGGTCGAGGGCGACGTCTACTTCTCCATCAGGGACCTGCGCGAGCAGGCCGCCGACGCCTACGCCGCGCTGGCCGGGGCCCACTACGTCCGTCCCGCGCTGCCGCCGCGCTCCGACGCCCCCGAGGACCAGGGGCCACTGGTCGGCGCGGTCGGGGGAGTCACCGCCCGGGCCGTGGAGGGGCGCGTCGACGTCGAGTGGGAGGTCGTCGAGGGCGCCCGCTTCTACGCCGTCTACCGGCTGCCCGCCGACACGGCCGGAACCGGTTCCGAGGAGGCGCGCTGCGCGGCCGTGGCCGCGGACCACCTCGTGGGCGTCACCGGGCGTACCGGGCTGACCGACACCGCCCCGCTGGAGGACGGCTCCGGGTACGTGGTCACCGCCCTGGACGACTACCGGGCCGAGGGGCCGGTCGGCGAGGTCGCCGACGTGCGCGGCTGAGGCCGGACCGCGTCCTGTGGCAATGTCGCATAATCCAGGAACACGGACGAAAAATCACTGATCTGCTGGCGGAAACGCCCTTTCCGGGTGGCAGGTGCGAGGGTAGGTTGGCTTCATGCCGACCTTCCAGATCAGTGAGGCCGCCACCCTGCTCGGGGTCAGCGCCGACACCGTCCGCCGATGGGTCGACTCCGGCCGCCTGTCCGCCGCCCGCGACGCCTCCGGACGGCGCCGGATCGACGGCGGCGAGCTCGCCGCCCTCATGCGCTCCGGAGCCGACGAGGACCCGGCACGCCGCCTGTCCTCGGCCCGCAACCGCTTCCGCGGGCTGGTCACCGAGGTCGTCCGCGACCGGGTGATGGCCAGCGTGGAGATCCAGGCCGGGCCCCACCGGGTGGTCTCCCTGATGAGCCGCGAGGCCGCCGACGAACTGGGCCTGGAGGTGGGCAGCGTCGCCACGGCGGTGGTCAAGTCCACCAACGTGGTCGTGGAGACCGCCGGAGGGCGCCATGCGTGACCATCCCCTCCGCTCCCGCGCGCCCGGTGCACTCCGGACGGCCGGCCTCCTGACCGCGGGCGCCCTCGCCCTCACCGCCTGTTCCGCCGGGGAGGCCCCGGGCGGCCGGCTCGACGTCTTCGCCGCCGCCTCCCTCACCGACGTCTTCACCGGTCTGGCGCGGGAGTTCGAGGACCGGCACCCGCGGACCGAGGTGGTCCTCAACTTCGCGGGCAGCAGCGACCTGGCCGTGCAGATCAACTCCGGGGCCCCCGCCGACGTCTTCGCCTCCGCGGACACCGCCACCATGGGCCGGGTCGTGGAGGGGGAGGGGCTGGACGCCGGCTGGGCCGCGGAGCACGGTGAGCGGGGTGTCGTCTTCGCCACCAACACCCTGCGCATCGCCGTGCCCCCGGGCAACCCCGCCGGGGTCCGGGAGCTGTCCGACCTCGCGGGAGGGGGCGCCACCGTCGCCTTCTGCGCCGAGGAGGTCCCCTGCGGCGCGGCCGCCGCCGCGGTCCTGGAGGAGGCCGGGCTGGAGGTCGCCCCCGACACCTACGAGGAGGACGTGCGCGCGGTCCTGACGAAGGTCGAACTCGGCGAGGTCGACGCCGGGCTCGTCTACGCCAGCGACGTCGTCTCCGCGGGGGAGCGGGTCGAGGGCATCGGGTTCGCCGAGGCCGGAGCAGCGGTCAACGACTACCCCATCGGGGTCGTGTCCGCCACCTCCGACGCCGGGCTCGCCGCCGACTGGGTGGAGCTGGTCCGCTCCGGGACGGGCGTGGAGGCACTCGACGCGGCGGGGTTCGAGACGCCGTGACACCCGAGCACACACCCGCCCCCGCGCCGCCGCGGGGGCGCGCGCCGCGGACACTGCGGGCACGCCCCGGACGCCCGCCGTGGGTGCTGCTCCTGCCCGCGCTCCTGGGCGCCGCCTTCCTCGTCCTGCCCCTGGCGGGCCTGCTGGTGCGCGCACCCTGGTCCACCATGGGCGGCCGCCTCACCGAGCCCGAGGTGCTGTCGGCCCTGTGGCTGTCGCTGTCCACCGCCACCGCGGCCACCGCCCTCTCCCTGCTCCTGGGGGTGCCGCTGGCCTGGCTGCTGGCCCGCACCGACTTTCCCGGACGCCGCCTCGTGCGCGCACTGGTCACCGTCCCCCTGGTGATCCCGCCCGTGGTCGGCGGTGTGGCCCTGCTCCTGGTCCTGGGCCGCAACGGACTCCTGGGGCGGTACCTGGACGCCTGGTTCGGGATCACCCTCCCCTTCACCCCCGCCGCGGTCGTCCTCGCCCAGGTGTTCGTCGCCATGCCGTTCCTGGTGATCAGCGTGGAGGGCGCGCTGCGCGGGGCGGACCGCCGCTACGAGGAGGCCGCCGCCACCCTGGGCGCCGGCCGGGTCACCGTCTTCGCCCGCGTCACCCTGCCCCTGGTCCTGCCGGGCATCGGCGCGGGCGCGGTCCTGTGCTGGGCGCGGGCCCTGGGCGAGTTCGGCGCCACCATCACCTTCGCCGGGAACTTCCCCGGCACCACGCAGACCATGCCGCTGGCCGTGTACGTGGCCATGCAGCACGACCCCGAGGCGGCCATCGTGCTCAGCCTGGTCCTGCTGCTGGTCTGCCTGGCCGTCCTGGCCACCCTGCGAGAGAGGTGGACGAACGCCTGATGGCCCCGACCGACGAACTCCCCGAAGCCCCCGCACACGTACTCGACGCGCGGCTGCGCCTGAACCGGGGCGGCTTCGCCCTGGACGTGGACCTGCGGGTCCGGCCCGGCGAGATCCTCGCCCTGCTGGGCCCCAACGGCGCGGGCAAGTCCTCGGCCCTGCGAGCCCTGGCCGGACTGCTCCCCCTCACCGGCGGCCACGTGCGTGTGGACGGCCGCGACCAGACCGCCGCCCCCGTGGAGCGCAGGCCCGTCGGCATGGTCTTCCAGGACTACCTGCTCTTCCCGCACATGAGTGCCCTGGACAACGTCGCCTTCGGCCCGCGCTGCCAGGGGCTGTCCCGCTCCGAGGCCCGCGAGCGCGCCGCCGGGCTGCTCGCCCACATGGGCCTGTCCGAGCACCTCCGCTCACGGCCGGGCGGCCTCTCCGGCGGGCAGGCCCAGCGGGTGGCGCTGGCCCGCGCCCTGGCCGTGCGCCCGCGCCTGCTGCTGCTGGACGAGCCCATGGCCGCCCTGGACGCCAGCACCCGTATCGACGTGCGCGCCCGGCTGCGCCACCTGCTGGAGGAGTTCGACGGCGCCACGGTGCTGGTCACCCACGACCCGCTCGACGCCATGGTGCTCGCCGACCGGGTCGCGGTCGTCGAGAACGGCGGGATGGTCCAGCAGGGGCCGCCCTCCGAGGTGGCTCGGCGCCCCCGCACCGCCTATGTCGCGCGCCTGGTGGGGCTGAACCTGTTCCGGGGCACGGCCGAGGGCACCACCGTCACCCTGGAGGCCGACGGGCCCGGCGGCCCCGCCCGGGTGGAGGCGCACGAGGCCCACCACGGCCCCGCCCTGGCGGCCTTCCCGCCGCGCGCCGTGGCCCTGTATCCGCGGCGCCCGCACGGCAGCCCGCGCAACGTGTGGCGGCTGAGGGTGGAGGGAATCGAGCGCTTCGGAGACCAGGTGCGGGTGCACCTGGCGGGCCGTCCGTCCCTGGCCGCCGACATCAGTCCGGCGGCCCTGGCCGAACTGGGCCTGACCCGGGGGGACGAGGTCTGGGCGGGGGTCAAGGCCGCCGAGGTCGAGTGCTATCCGGGCTGATCCCGGCGGCGCCCGCGGCACACGGCCCGCGCCTCCTCTCGGGCCGCCTCGGACAGCAGAAAAGCACACAAATCTACCCAGTGAGAGATATTGAAACCAGTAACGGAAAACCTGTGCACATCTGGATATCTCACCCTGACGCTGGGGAGACTGTAGAAACCTGGCGACGAAGAGTCCTTCCCCCAGCGGCCGAGGAGGGTGCCATGTCCCTGAGAGAGCACGAGAGAAGGATCCTCGAGGAGATCGAGCGGCAGCTCAGCGAGGAGGAGCCGGACCTTGCCGGACGCATGGAGTCCTTCGGATCCGAGGATCCCGACGCGCCGGCGGATCCCAACCTGGCCAGCTGGAGGCCGTGGGTGGCGTGCGCCCTGATCGCGGCGGTCACGGCCAGCCTGCTGGTGCTGCTGTTCGTGCTCACCCCGAGTACACCGCAACCGTCCGCGCCGGCGCCCGCCAGCACGTCGGAGACCACCGGTGGCCCGGTGCCGGAGGAGGACCCTCTGGACACCGATCCGGCGAACACCGGAGCCAACGGGACGGAACCAGTCGAAGCGCCCTGACCACCGTCGTACGGCGGGCACCTTCGCCGCGGCAGGGGCGCCCGTGGGCCCGGTCGGCCTGATCCAGGGGGACCACGGTCCTCCGGGGGCCTCCTTCGGAGCGGCACCCCGGGCTCCGACACGCGACGGCGTGTGACGCGCACCTGTGCGGGTGCGCGCCACACGCCGTCGTGCGTTCACCATCGGTACCGGGCGCACCGCCCGCCGGGGAACGCGTTCAGGAACCGTAGCCGAGGACCAGGGTCCAGAAGGGGCCGTCCTCGTCGTGCACGACGCCCGCGCCGACCTCCTTGGCGGAGCACCTCATGAGCACCTTGTCGTGCCCGGAGTGGCTGGTCCAGGCCCGCACGGCCTCCTCGGGCGTCTCGAAGCCCCTGGCCACGACCTCGCCCGCGACGCGGTCGTATCCCAGGTCGCGGGCACGGTCGCCGGCCGAGGCCTCGTGGAGGAACGGCGAGCCGGTGGCCGAACCTCCCCCGGCCCTGGCCTGGCTGTGCTCACGGGCCGCCTTGGCGAGCACCTCGTCGGTGCCCAACGCGGAGCACCCGGCCTCGGCCCTCTTCGTGTTCAGCAGCCGTACGACCTCGGCCTCGGCCTCGGGCCAGGGCTCGGCCTGCTCCGCCTCCGAGCCGCTGACCCAGGGCGGCGGCCAGCCGCCACCGGGCCCGGAGGCGGGCGGCGGGGCCCCCTCCCCGAAGGGGTCGGCCGCCCCCGTCACACCAGCGCAGCACAGGGCCATCGCCAGTCCCGCGAGGACGGGGCCTCGCACCCACCGGTTTCGCATGTCCTTCCACCTTCCGCACGCGGGGCTCCGCCTGCCGCGACGCCTCCGCGCATACCAGGGGCGGACGACCGGAGGCCGTCCGCCCGCAAAGGAACTCACTTCGCCGCGCTGGTGGTCCTGTCCACCGCGGCGCCGTGCATGGAGGCCGTGTAGGTCACGTACTCGTAGGTGACCTTCCCGTCCTCGTCCGCGTGGCTGTGTACCACCGTCATGGTGGCTCCCTCGACGCCGGCGGCGCCGAAACTGCTGTGGAAGCTCGCGTCGGCGGCCGCGACCGAGGGCGCACCCAGGGCCAGGCCGGACGCCAGGACGGTCAGGAACAGTGCTCGTCGTCTTGGAGTCATCGGTTCTCCTTCGAAATGGTCGGGTCACGCCCGCCGGACGCGGCGGTCCGCGGACCGCCGCGTCCGGCAGAACCGATCTCTAGCGCGCAGCGCTGACGACGCTGTGGATACCGGCGCCGTGGGGGCCGGCCCAGGAGGCGCTCTTCTTGAAGAAGGCACCGCCGTCGTGGTGGCCGTTGTCGTCGTCCTCGTCCTTGTCGTGGTGGCCGTCGAAGGCGACCGCCTTCACTTCGTAGCTCACGGCGCCCTTGGGGCCCGCCGCGTTGGACCCACCCGAGAAGAAGCTGTCGGCCAGAGCCGTGGCCGGAGCGCCGAAGGCGAGGGCCGGGACGGCGACGGCGGCGAAGGCGAGCCGGGTGAGAGACTTGCGGTTCATGCTGTGTCCTTTCGAGGCGGACTGGCTCTCTGCCAGGCCGATGGCGCGGGTCCCCCCATCTCGACCCCGGAGGGAACCGTTCTCCTGGCGCCGTTCGTACATCTGCCCCGAGACCGAACGTATTAACTCTTAGTAGTAACTCAATAGCTTAAAGTAATAATTGGCCGTTTTGGATCCGATTTTCCCTGGTCTGGAAGGGCATGTGCTCCGAACAGGGAAGGGTCCGGGCCGCCCCCGGCCGCGGCGGACCCGACGCCCGAGGCGCCCTCGCGGATGTACGGGAACACGAACGGCGCGCACCGGCGGAACCGGTACGCGCCGTTCACGTCGGCGGGAGCCGACGGGAGGTCAGAGGGCGTTGGCGAACTTCACGGCCAGCGGACCGGCCACGGACGAACCGCCCCCACCGCCCTCGACCACCACGGCGAAGGCCACGTCGCCCTTGAAGCCGATCATCCAGGCGTGGCTGGGCAGGTTGCCGTCCTCGTCCGCGTCCTCGGGGGTGCCGTACTCGGCGGTGCCCGTCTTGCCGTACACCTCGCCCTGGAAGGACAGGTCCTTGGCGGTGCCCTCGGTGACGACCGCGCGCATCATCGTCCGCAGCGTGTCGGCGTGGGTGACCGGCCGGGGCTCGGGCATCCCCTCCCGCACGGGGTCGGTCACCAGTACGGGATGGCGCCAGGAACCGTCGGCGACCGCTGCGGGCACCGTGGCCATGTGCAGCGGCGAGGTGAGGATCTGGCCCTGGCCGATGCTCTGCGCGCCCAGCAGGACGTTGCCGTCCGGCGTCGGGAACGACGGCTCGAACGTGGGCACGCCGACGTCCAGGGGCGCGTTCATCCCGAACTGCTCGGCGCTGGCCTGCAGGATGCCCGGGTCGATCCGGTCCACGACCTGCTGCACCAGGGCCGTGTTGCAGGAGGTCGCGAACGCCTGGGTCATCGACTGGGCCCCGTAGGCGGCGCCACCCGCGTTGGTGAAGGTCCAGCCGCCCGGGTCGTACTCCTCGGTGCAGTTCATGGGGGTGTCCACGCCCACCCCGTTGTCCAGCAGGGCGCTGTAGGAGACGACCTTGAACGTCGACCCGGGGGCGTACTGGCCCTCGAAGGCCCGGTTCATCCCGCCGGGCACGTTCACCGCGGCCAGGATCTCCCCGGTGGAGGGACGCAGGGCCACCATCCCGGCGGGGTCGCCGGAGCCGATGATGGCGTTGGAGGCCGCGTCCTGGACGGCCATGTCGATGCTGGTGGTGATGTCCTCGCCGTCGGAGCCGTCCAGGGTGGCCACCGTGTTCTCCTCGGTGACCTCCAGGGAGGCGGGGTCCTCCGCCGCGGCCGCGTCGGCCATCACGATGGTCGTGGCGGCCTCACCGGCCAGCCGTTCCTCGTAGGTGCGCTGGAGCCCGCCGACGCCGATGGTGTCGCCGACGCTGTAGGCCGGGCCGAGGCGCTCGACGTCCTCCTCGGTGGCCTCGCCCAGGGAGCCCGCGAGCATCTGCAGCGAACCGGAGACGTCGGTGGTGTCGATCCGGGTACCGTCGGCGGCGAGGATGTGTCCGCGCTCGCCCCACACGGCGGTGCGGGCCAGGACCTGGCCCTCGCCCAGGCCGGGGTAGGCGACCTCGGGGGAGAAGTCCACCCACCACTCGCCATCCTCGCGGACCAGCGGAAGCTCGCCCTCCCAGCCCCAGTCGCCGGCGTTGGTCAGGCTCACCGTGACCTCGTAGGAGGCGCTGCCGCCGCCTCCCTCGGTGCTCGGCGCGCCGACCTCCACGTCGAGGGACTCGATACCCAGTCCCGCGTCGATTCCGCTGAGCACCGAGGCGGCGTCGCCGCCGGTGGTGACCGCGGCCAGCCGCTCGTAGTCCTGCGCCTCCCACGCGGCCTCGTACTCGGCGGTGGTCTCCTCGGGCCGGGGCATCGTCAGGACGTACCAGGAGGCGGCGCCGCCGACGAGCAGCAGGACCACCACGGCGGAGACGACGCCGATGACCAGACCGCGCCGCGACCTGCGCGGCGGCGGGGGAGCAGGGTCGTAGCCCTCGGCTCCGGAGTAGTCGGGGCCGTCGGGGTGGCCGGGGCCGCCCGGTCCGCCGGGGGACGCGCCGCCGTAGAGGTACTCGAAGCCCTCCGCGGGGCGCTGCCCGGACCGTGGCGCGGACGCCGCGGCCTCGTACTCCGGCTCGGGCGGGCCTCCCGGATAGGGGGTGTCGCCGTGGTGGACGGGCCCGCCGGGATAGGGGTCCTCGTCCCAGGAGCCGTCACGGCCCGACGGTGCCTCGTACCCGGTCGGGGAGGGCTCCTGCCAGGAGTCGTGGGCGGGACCGGGACCGCCGGGAGCCCCGCCGCCGTGGTCGCTCCAGCCGCCGGCGGGTCCCTGTGCCGAGGGATAGGGGGTGTCCCAGCCCTCGGGGCGGTTCGGTCCCGGAGCCGAGGGGGCGTCCCAGGAGTCGGTGGGGGAACCACCGCTTCGGGGCGCGTCCCAGGAGCGGTCGGGGGCGTCGGAGCCCTCCGGACCGCTCCAGGAGGCGGCGGGCCGTTGCTCCGGGCGCGGGTCCGCCCAGGCGTGTGGTGCGGAGCCTCCGTGCGGGGGAGCGCCCCACGCGTCGTCGGGCTGTTCCTCCGGGCGCGGGTCCGCCCAGGCGTGTGGTGCGGAATCCTCGCGCGGGGGAGCGCCCCACGCGTCGTCAGGCCGTTCGTGGGAGAGGCTCTCAGGAGGAGCACCGAACGCAGACCCGGGCGGGGGCGCGGGATCCGTCGGCCGCGGGGGCTGGTGTCCACCGGGGCCGAAGGGGTCCGTGGGAGGTGCCCCCTGTGGCCGACGGGGGATGCGGTAGGGGTTCTCGGGGCGCGGGGCGTGCGCCGGGTTCTCGTCCGTTTCTTCGGGCGGCCCGGAGGAATCCGGCTGCCGGGGGGACCGTTCGTCCACGCCTGACCGTCCTTCGCTGCGTTTGCTGGAGATACCACGATGCCCCGCTCCCACCTCGGTGGGAGCGGGGCACGAGGATGAGGGTCGGCATGGCGGTCGCCTCTCGGCGCGGGGCACAACGGGGCTCCTGACCGTACGGTCACCCACCCGGGGGCGGGGCCGGACGCGGTATTCCGCGAAGGCAATAGTTGAGGCCCGGGGGACACTTGCTACCACACCGACCAACAGTGACTCTAACCCATCGGGAAGAGCCGTTGTTCCGCTACCCGGGGATGAGGCGCATGCGCAATCTCACGGTGGGAGGGGGCGGAAGCGGGGAAGGGGTGGCCGATCCCGCAGAGGGGTGCGGGACCGGCCGGGGAGCACGCGCGCCGGAGACTACTCCTGGCGTGCGACGCTGGTCTGTTCCTCGCGGGAGAGCAGCTTCAGGCGCTTGCGTCCGCGCTCGGCGCCCAGCTCCTCCTCCCTGGCCTCGATCCGCTGCCAGCCCTCCCAGGTGGTGTAGCGCACGCCGCGCTCCTCCAGCAGGGCGCGGAAGGCGACGGGGTCGGGCTCGGCGGCGGGGGTGAAGGACTCGCGGTCGGCCACCAGGTTGGTGACCGTCTCCAGGGCGTCGCCCTTGGTGTGGCCGATGAGGCCGACGGGACCGCGCTTGATCCACCCGGTGGCGTACACGCCGTCGATCGGCTTCTCGTCCAGGTCCAGGACCCGGCCCTCGGCGTTGGGGACGACGCCGCGCTCCTCGTCGAAGGGCAGGTCGGCCAGGGGCGATCCCAGGTAGCCGATGGCGCGGTAGACGGCCTGCACCTCGTGGTCGACGTACTCGCCGGTCCCCCTGACGTTGCCGTCGCCGGTCAGCTCCATGCGCTCGGTCCGAAAGCCCGTGACCCGGTCCTCGCCGAGCACGGCCACGGGGCTGTGCAGGAAGTGCAGGTGCAGGCGGCGCTCGTCGCCGCGCTCGTCGCGGATCGCCCAGTTCTGCAGGATCTTGACGTTGGTCTTGACCTGGTTGGACTCATCGCAGGCCTGCAGGCTGCCCTCGTCCATGTCGAAGTCCTCGGGGTAGACGATGACCTCGACGCCGGGCTGCTTGTCCAGTTCGCGCAGCTCCATCGGAGTGGCCTTGCACTGGGCGATGCCGCGGCGGGCGAAGACGTGCACGTCGGTGATCTGCTTGGCGCGCAGACCCTCGTACACGTTGTCGGTGATGTCGGTGTCCATCAGGTCGTCCGCGCTCTTGGCGAGGATGCGCGCCACGTCGACGGCGACGTTGCCCGCGCCGATCACGGCGACGCTGGTGCCCTCGACGTGCCAGGACGGCGAGACGTCGGGGTGGGAGTCGTACCAGAAGACGAAGTCGGCGGCGCCGTGGCTGCCGGGCAGGTCGATGCCCGGGATGTCCAGGGGCCGGTCGCGGTCGCTGCCGGTGGCGAAGACGACCGCGTCGTAGTGGTGGCGCAGGTCCTCCAGCTTGAGGTCCACGCCGTACTCGACGTTGCCGTAGAAGGTGACCTCCGGCTTGTCCAGGATCTTGTGCAGCGCCCCCTGGATCTGCTTGATCCGGGGGTGGTCCGGGGCGACGCCGTAGCGGACCAGCCCGTAGGGGGAGGGCAGCTTGTCGAGGATGTCGATGCTGACGGACGTGCCGCACGCGGACAGGGTCTCGTCCTTGGTGAGCAGGTCCGCGGCGTAAATCCCCGCGGGGCCCGCACCCACGATTCCCACTCGCAGTGGTCGCGTCATCGCACAGCTCCAAGTCTTCGCGCCAGAGTCGGACGCCATCAAAAGGTAAGGCTTGCCTAATCTATCCGGTGTCGGCACCGGGAAACCCTACTATAAAGGTAGAGAATTCCACTCGTGGTGCCAGGTGCCGCCGCGACGCTGCGGAGTCCCTCGGGAGCGGTCATCGCAGGCAGAGAGGGGCCGGGGCACCTCGCGGGCGTCCCGGAGGAGCCCTCAAACAGGGGTCAACGCCGCGTCACCGGCACATGAGTTCCGAACGGGCTGTGGGGAAAGTCACCGGGTGAAGGCGGGGGTGTGCCGGCCGCCGGCGCCGGGAGGCCTCATCCCTGGTCGAGCTCGGCCTTGACCGAGGCGGCGAACCTGGGCACCTGCTCCTGGCCGGACAGCTTGGCGATGGCGTCCATGATGGCGTCGGTGGCCTCGCGGCGCGGACGCGCCATGTGGGCCCGGCCCCGCCACGGCGACAGGTCCACCGCCTCGCCGAAGCGCACGCCCACGCGGTTGAGGGAGGGCACCTTCCGTCCGGGCGGCAGGATGCGCTCGGTCCCGGCCAGCGCCACCGGCACCACCGGGGCGCCCGTGGTCAGCGCGAGCCAGGCCAGCCCGGTCTGGCCGCGGTAGAGGCGGCCGTCGGGCGAGCGCGTGCCCTCGGGGAAGATCCCGAACACCTCGCCGCTCTCCAGCACCGCCAGGCTGTTGTCCATGGCCTCCTGGGCGCTCTGGCCCGGACGCCGGTCCACCGACAGCTGGCCGATGGCCCGCAGCGCGCGGGAGAACAGGCGCCGGGGCAGGGTCCCCTCGTCGAAGAGCTCCTGCTTGGCGATGAAGCGCACCGGCCGGGGACAGGCCACGCCGATGAAGAGCGGGTCGATCAGCGCCAGGTGGTTGACGGCCAGGATCAGCGGGCCGTGCGCCGGGACGTTGTGCACGCCCTCCACGCGCTGGGGCCACACCACGCGGGTGGCGGGCGCGATGACGGTTTTGGCGGCTCCGTACAGTGACACTGGTCGGCTCTTCTCGGTGAATGGCGGGTCCGTGCGGCGGGGGCGGACGGTCCGGAGGGCTCCCCGCGCTGGAGGGCTCCCGTGGTCCGCGCTCCGAGCTTATCGGTGCAGGCGGCACGGGACGCGGCCGCGGGGTCGGTGGGCGGCCGCCCCGGATCCGTTCGGGGGAACACTGCCGTGGTGGGGGTCACAGGCGCTAGGCTCATGGTCTAGACCTCTGGTGCAGGTCAGGGGTCGTTCCCGACGCGCTCGTGAAGCGAGGAAGAACAGCCATGCCGAAACTGGTCGACGTCAGCCATCAGATCACCGACGGGATGACCACCTTCCCGGGCCTGCCCGAACCGGCCGTTGAGGAGAGTACCTCGGCCCCCGGCGCCGCCCCCGGCCGCGAAGCCAGCAGCGGGCGCGTGACGATGGTCGGTGCCACCGGCACCTACGTGGAGATGCCCGCCCACCGCTACCGGGACGGCGCCGACCTCGCCGACCTGGACCTGGCCCGCGTGGCCGACCTGCCCGGAGTGGTCGTCACCATCGCCTCCTCCGCCCCGATCGGTCCCGAGGCGCTCTCCGGCCTGGACGTGCACGGACGCGCCGTGCTGGTGCGCACCGGCTGGGACCGGCACTGGCGGACCGAGGCCTACGGCGGCCCCGAGCACCCGTACCTGACCGAGGCGGCCGCCAAGGCGCTCGTCGACGGCGGCGCCACCCTGGTGGGCATCGACTCGGTCGGTGTGGACGACACCTCTCCCACCGCCGAGGGCGCCCGCCCCGCGCTGGCCGTCCTGCTGGCCGCCGGGATCCCCGTCGTCTCGCACCTGTGCCTGCTCGACCAGCTGCCCGAGGACGGCTTCACCTTCTTCGCGGTGCCCGCCAAGGTCCGCGGGATGGCCGCCTTCCCCGTGCGTGCCTTCGCCCTCACGGACTGAGCGGGGCCTGGCCGGGGAAGCCCCGGTCGCCCGGGGCCGGCCCGCCCGCCCTGAGGGGGCTCAGAGGTCGGCGTCCACGTCCCTTTGGGCCCGGTGCCGCTCGCGCTGGGCCCGCCGCTCGGCCTCCTGGCGGGCCGCGCGCTCGTCCTGGGCGACCGCGCTGGTCATCGCGTTGGACAGCGCCCGCAGCTCCATGTTGAGCCGCGGGTAGGCGGGCAGGCGGGGTACGGCGCCCATGCGCGGGGTGCGCCTCTCCTCCATCGAGGAGACCAGCTCCCCGAAGGCCAGGTCCACCCGCTGCAGGGTGATGACGCCGGCCGCTTCGGGTATGTCCCGCGCCAGCGCCGCCAGCGCCAGGTAACCGGTGCGCTGGGTGGCCACCACCACCGGCCACAGCGGCAGGGTGGAGGCCGCGCGCGGCACGTCCCCGATCGCGCTGTCGTAGACCCCGCGCAGGTTCACCAGGGCCGCCCGCATGTCCCGGCGCAGCCGGTAGCGGCGCTCCGGGCCGATCTCCACGTCCTGGTCCAGGACCGCCACGATGCACTCGCGCGCGATCCTCAGCACGCTCGTGATGGCCTGGGGCAGGCGGGTCGCCGACGCCCTGCGCCACAGCAGCAGCGCGCCCAGCAGGCCGAACGCCGAGCCCACCACGGTGTCGATGATGCGCGACCCGGCCAGGTCGGTGATGGGGTCGGGCGCGGCGGTGTTGGCCAGCAGCAGCGCCATCGGCGTCACCAGCACCGAGGCGTAGAAGAAGTTGCGGCCCACCACCAGCTGGGTGAGGCCCTGGAAGGCCCCGGCGAGCACGATGGTCAGGGCCAGCGGCGGATGCGTCGCGATCACCGCGGCACCGATGAACACGCCCACCAGGGTGCCCAGCGAACGCTGCAGGGAGCGGTTCATGGTCAGCACCACGTTGCCCGCCTGGAGGACGGCGGTCGTGGTCAGGCCCACCCAGTAGTAGTGGTCCAGGCCCATGAACAGGCTGAACGCGCCCGCCGCGGTCACCGTGATCCACATGCGCAGCGCGGTGGGGCGTACCAGCGAGTCCGAGCCCAGACTGGAGCGCAGCGAGTCCCACAGCGCCGGATAGCGCTCGTCGTGCAGGGCGTCCGCCCGCTCGTCGTCCTCGTGGGAGGCGCGGCGCGCGGACTGGGCGGCCCGGGCCAGCTGGCCGTAGAGCCGGGCCTCCAGGGAACGGGGGCGCATGCCCCGGCGCAGCTCGTCCAGCTCCTCGGGTTCGGGGGCGCGGGCCGGGTCGGCCACGGCCCGCGCCATGCGTTCGGCGAAGTCGGCCGCCTTCTCCGGCAGCGGCGTGGGGCGGGCCATGCACACCTGGGTGGTGGACAGGTGCACGTCGGAGACCCAGCGCAGCAGGGAGCGCAGCCGGGCCGCCTCGGGGGTGGTGCGGTAGCCGCGGGTCTGCGCCAGCAGGACGATCCGCCAGGCCTCGGCCACCGCCACCGAGGCCTCGTGCTGGGCGTGGTCCAGGTCGGGGGTGCCCACGGAGCGCAGCAGGGACGCGAGCTGGCGGTAGGCCCCGGCCACGGCGCGGTACTCGGGGTGGCGGGCGCGCACGGGCGCGCCGGACATCGACACCGACCAGCCGATGGCCGCGCCGACGGCGGCCACCGCCGCGTGGAAGGGGACGTCGGCCAGTCCGCCGGGGGCGATGGTGGAGATCGCGCCGACCAGCACGAAGAACAGGGCTCCGGGCTTGTCCACCCGCCATGCGGCGCACACCCACGTGGCGACCCCGGCGGTCAGCCCGATGGACAGCACGGGGGCCCAGGGGGCCAGGGCCGAGGCGAAGGAGCCGAGGGCGACGCTGGCCACGAAGCCCAGGCCGACCAGGGCCAGGGCGGCCGAGCGGTAGACGTAGGGCGTCTTCTTCTCGTACAGGACCGTCATGGAGCCCAGGGCGGCCAGTGTGCCGACCTCGGGGCCGAACAGCCACGCGGCCAGGGCGAAGGAGAGTGACATGGACAGGGCGGCCTTGACCGCGGTGGTCCACGCCCAGGCGCCGGACTGCAGGCCGAACAGTGCCTTGAGGTCGACCCTGGGACGGGGTCGGGCGCCCACTGCGACGCGTTCGGGTCCTTCGCCGGGGGAACCACCCAGGTCCATCGGCCCGGTGTCTCCAGTGGTTCCCAGATCTCGCACGATTTCCATCCTAGACCGGGATGAACCGGTGCTTAGGTGACTTCCTGGACACAGGGAGGGAGGTCCGTCACGCCTCGGCGGCGGCTCTGCCACCCGCCCCGGTGCTCCCGCCGCTCCCGGCCTGCTCGGCCCGGGCCTCCGCCTCCTCGGCGCGCCGCTCGGCGTGTTCGGCGCGTTCCACGGCCCGGTCGCGCGCCTCCTCGGCCAGGGCCAGGCGGGCCGCGGCGGCCTCCCTGGACTCGGCCAGGGTGATCTCGGCGTTGCGGCGCTGGGCGTCGAGCTCCCCGGTCAGGCGCTCGCGCTCGGCGTGCAGGCGTTCGAGCTCGGCGGTGAGGCGCTCGCGCTCGGCGGCGGCAGCGGCCCGGTCCGCCTCCAGGCGCTCGCGGGACCGCTCCAGCTCGGCGTCCAGGCGCTCGCGCTCGGCGGCCAGGGTCCGGGCGGCCTGGTGGGCCTGCTCCTCGGCGCGCTCGGCGCGGGCCCGGGCGCTCTCGGCGGCCAGGACGGCCTCGTCGCGTCGGCGGACGTGCTCGGCCGTCTCGGCGCGCAGGCCCTCGATCTCGGCGCGCGCGTGCTGCAGGCGCCGGGCGGCCTCGGCGCGCTCATGTTCCAGCTCCTCACGGGCCCTGGCGGCCTGCTCGGCGATCCGGCGCTCGGCGGAGGCCAGACCGGCGTTGGCCTCGGTGACGGCGGCGTCGCGCTCGGCCCGGGCCTCCCGGGCCAGGATCTGCTGGCGGCCCCGTTCGGTCTGGGCGGCGTCCCGGTCGGCCAGGGCCTCCTCCGCCATGCGCTCGGCCTCCTGGGTGGCGGCCACGGCCGAGGCGGCGGCGTCCTCGGCCGCGCGCAGGGCGCGTTCGGCCTCCCGGCGGCGGTTCTCGGCCTCCAGCCGTGCGCTGTCGGCCTCGGCGGCGTGCCGGGCCCCGGCCAGGCGGGCCGCCTCCACCTGTGCCTCGGCCGCGGCCGGGTCGGTCATGGTGGAGAACGCCTCGGTGGCGGCCCGGAGGGTGGCGGTCAGCTGCTCGCTCTGGACCGCGAAACGGGTGAGCAGGTCGTCGGCGCGCAGACGCGCGGCGGTGACCGGTTCGGCGCCGGGAGCGGGGGAGGGCGCGGCGGCCTCCTCCTGGGCGGCCCGGGTCTGCTCCTCCTGGCGCTCGGCCTCCTGGGCCTGGCGCTGGCGTTCCTTCCAGGCCCGCCACCGGGTGTGTTCGGGCAGGTCGCAGTACTGGGGCGGGCGACCGGGGGAGGAGGCGCGGGGCACCGGCCGGTCGCAGCCGGGGAAGTTGCAGGTGTTGGAGTCGGAGGAGGCCACGGGGGTGAGCGTAGCGGTTCGCCCGCCTCCGGCGCGGAGGGTGTGTCGTCTCGCCGGCCCCTGCGGAGCGGGGGAGGGCGCCACGGGGCACCGGGAGGGCGCGGCCGCCGACGGCCCGTGCCGCTGTGGCCGGAAGGGCCCACCGGCTCGGCTCCGACCGGCGTGATCCCGTACCTGCGGCGAGGTCGGATGTCCGAGCGCGCCATGGGTGCGGGATCACGGCGCCGGAAGTCCCCTGGCGCGCACCGGCGGCGGTTCCGGCCGATCCGGCGCGTGCTGCGAACCGCGGTCCGCCCCGACGCGTCGGACCGGACGGGGCCGCGTCGGGCGGACCCCGCCGACGAACGTGGGGAGCGGATTTTCCGTGCGATCGGTATCTCGCGCACCGAACACCCGGAGGACGAGCGCGTCCGGAGCGGGGCCGGCGGTGCTCCGCCTGCTCCTGGCGGTGTCCGTGGCCGCCCTGTTCGCCTGGGCCCTGGGCGTGGCGCTCCTGCTCCTCTCCGTACTGGGGGGAGAGTGCCGCCTCTGGGGTGTCCCGCGGGCCCCGGATCCCTGGTCGGTGCCCCTGCACCACGTCGATCCCCCGTGTGACGGGAGGACCTCCCTGCTGTGGGGGTGGGTGGTGATGACCGCGGTCATCGCGTGGGTCGCCCTGCTGCTCCGGGCGCGGCTCCGCTCCGGCCGGGGCGGAGCCGGGCGGCCCGCTGCCGCGGCGGTCGGCGCGGTCGGCGCGGTGTGCCTCGCCTGCGCTCCGGTGATCGCCCCGCAGTCCCTGGACGGGTTCCGCCGCCTGTGCGGGAGTCCGCTGTTCGGCATCGCCGACACGTGCGTGTACCGCGTCGGGCCGTGGTGGTGGGCGGCGGTCGCCTTGCTGGGCGCCTTCTCCGTGCTCGCCTGGGCCTGGGACCGGAAGGAGTGAGACGCGCAACCGCCGCGCCCCGGGGCAGGGACGCGGCGGACGGCGGCGGAGGTCCGGTCAGTCGTGGGCGCCGAAGCCGTCCACGCGGCAGACCATGGTGGTCACGAAGGGCCGGAAGCCCTCCTGCTCCAGGAAGCGGATGTCCTCGGAGGCCGTGGCCAGCGCGGAGAACTCGATGTCGCGCACACCCATGGCGGCGAGCTGGTGGCGCACCTCCTCCAGCAGCTTGGAGCCCACGCCGGTACCGGTGTACTCGGGGTCGATGGCGAAGGTCTGCACGACCGCGACGCGCTCACCGCGGTCCCAGCTGCCCTGGGCGTTCTCGCGGACGGTCACCATCGCGTACCCGGCCAGGTCGCCGCCGCTCTCGGCGAGGATGGCCATGGTGTCGGGGTCGGAGAGCCAGGAGATGTACTGGGCGCGGCGGCGCCTCCAGGACTCCTCCAGGCTCACCTCGCCGATGATGTCCGCGAGGTGGGGGGCGGTCAGCGTGTGCTGCTGGTGGAGGGCGCCCCACAGGTCCGCGAGTTCCTCTATCTCGTGCACGCCCAGGTAGCGGAAGCGGAGGACACCCACGTCGGCGGGTCGAGGTTTGGTCATCAGAGAATTTTGCATGTTTTTCTCCCCCGTTTCACCAGCATTGGGTGCTGTTCCCCTCCGGGGTCCCGTTGGAGGGGCCCGTGTTCGAGCTGTGGAACCGACTGTACGTGTCGGTACCAATCTGGGCGTGTGCGACACGGAGGAAAGAGGCGCGTGAGATGCCCTTCGGGAAAGAAAATCGCTTTTTCTTTCCGTGGTGTCACGTAGTGCCCCGTGGGCGAGGGCCATGCGCGGACAGCGGACGGTGTGCACGGAATCACGCTGTAAAACGGTGCAACACAAGCGAAACCGCCCGGAAACCCGTTCGTACTTGCCATAGGTTGGACGGCATGATCGATGTTCGGCGGCTGCAGCTCCTCCAGGCACTCGACCACCACCACACGGTGGCCGCGACCGCGGAGGCGCTCAACGTCACCCCGTCGGCGGTCTCCCAGCAGCTCTCCGCCCTGGCGAGGGAGGCGGGGGTTCCGCTCGTCGAGCGCAACGGCCGCCGCTTCCTGCTCACCGGCGCCGCGCGGGTCCTGCTCAAACGCGCGCACGTCATCTTCGCGGAGATGGAGCGGGCCACGGCCGACCTCGCCGAGTACGCGGAGGGCGACCGCGGTGTCACCCGCGTCGGCTCCTTCTCCACCGGTATCAGCGACCTCATCGCCCCGGCCCTGGCGCGCCTGCGCACCAGCCACCCCGGCTGGTCCTTCGAGGTCGTCCAGGCCGAGCCGGAGCAGAGCGCCGAGATGGTGCGCTCGGGCCGCCTGGACGTGGCCCTGACCATGTCCACCGGGCACCTGCCCCCCACGGGGGACCCCGACTTTCGCACCGACCCGGTGATGGTCGAGATGTTCGACGCGATCCTGCCCTACCAGCACCCGCTGGCCACCCGCACCAGCCTCCACCTGGCCGAGGACCTCGCCGACCAGGACTGGATCCTGTCCGCGCCCGGCACCGCCTGGCACGAGTGCGTGTCCGGCGCCGCCCACCAGGCGGGCTTCCAGCCGCGCGTGGTGCACACCGTCGACGACTTCAGCGCCGTGTTCGCCCTGGTGCAGGCGGGCCTGGGCATCGCCCTGATGCCGCGCCTGGCCTGGACCGGTCTGAGCACCACGCAGATCGTGGTGCGCGGGGTGCGCGAGAGCGCCCGGCGGCACATCATCGCGCTCTCGCGCGCCGGCGCCACGCCCGAACCCCTGCTGACCGCCGTCCGCGAGGCCGCGAGCAAGGTCCCGGTCCCGTCCGTGGGCCCCTTCGCCATCGCCGGTTAGTCCCGGCGCCGCGCTCCCCGGGCCTTCGTCCCGGCGGGTGTGCGCCCCGGGAAGCGGGGGGAGCGTGTCGGCCCGGCCGTGCCCGGCCCCTACGGGGACTCGGGCAGCGGCGGCACGTCGTCCAGCACGCTCTGGGCGGACTGGTGCAGGTACCGGGCCACCACCCGGATCGGCTTCCATGCCCAGCCGCCGGTGCGGCCCGCCAGGTACACCCGCCGGACCCCGCCGAGCTCGCCCAGGGGCGCGTGCGCGACCCCGCGCCGGGTCACCGCCGACAGCCGGGGCACCACCCCCACGCCCACACCGTCGGCGGCCAGCTCCTCGAACAGGTCCAGGTTGTCGATGCGGTGCACGATGCGCGGGGTGAACCCGGCCTCGGCGCACATGCGCTGGACGAGCGCCTCCTCGTCGCCCCGGTAGGGGCTGGCCATCCACGCGGCACCGTCCAGCTCACGCAGCCGGCGCCGCGTCAGGGTGCGGCTGTCGGCGCCCTGGGAGGGCTGGACGAGCAGCAGGTCCTCGCTCCCGATCGGACGCACCGTCAGAGTCCCCGGGAAAACCCGGGGGAGGAGGCTGTACTGGTACACCACCCCCAGATCGGCCCCTCCGTCCTGGAGGAGGCCCAGTGCCTGCTCGGACTCGTGCTCGGTCAGGTGGACCCGGATCCCGGGATGGTCGCGCCGCAGACGGCGCAGCGCGGGCAGCACCAGGGGCGCCGCCGTGGTGTACATCACCAGGTCGACGCGGCCGACCGGCTCTCCCCCGCCCTCGAACTCCGCCTGCGCCGCCTCCACCCGGGCCAGGATGTCCACGGCGTGCTCGGCCAGCCTTCGTCCGGCCGGGGTGAGGCGCACCCGCCGGCCGTCGGGGGCCAGCAGGGAAACGCCCGCCTCCCGCTCCAGGACGGCGAAGTGCTTGGAGATCGCCGAGGTGCTCATCCCCGTGACCTCGGACACGGCCGCCATCGTGCCCAGGCGCTCCAGTTCGACGAGCAGGCGCAGCCGGGTGAAATCCATCCACCAAAACTACATGGTGTATCCACCATCAGTCCGTGGACAGAAACAAAACCGGATGGGTCCAATGGTCGGGTGATCCGCTTTCCTGCTTCCTCGCCCCGTCATGTCCGCTTCCTGGTGCCCGCGCCCCTCATGCTGCTCATCGGCATGTTCACCCTGCACACCGGCAGCGCCCTGGCCGTCACCGCCTTCGCCCAGGCCAGCCCCGCCACCGTCACCTGGCTCCGGCTGAGCTGGGCCGCGGTCCTGCTGCTGGCCCTGGGCGGTCGCTCCCTGTGGCGGTCCGTGCGCGCGGCGACGTGGCGCGAACTGGGTGCCGTGGTGATCCTGGGCACAGCGAGTGCGGGGATGATGCTGTTCTACTCCGAGGCGACGGCGCGGATCGAACTCGGCACCGCCACCTCCATCGAGTTCCTCGGCACCCTCGTGGTGGCCGTGGCCGCCATGCGCCGCCGCCGTGAGCTCGTGTGGATCCTCGCCGCCGTGGCGGGCGTGCTCTGCCTGACCCGCCCCTGGCAGAGCGAACCCGACCTGGTCGGGATCGCCTTCGCCCTGGCCGGGGCGGTCTGCGTGGTGGGCTACATCGTGCTGACCCAGCGGGTCGGTGCCGGTTTCGGCGCCGTGCACGGACTGGCCCTGACCATGACCGTCGGAGCCCTGGTCAGCGCGCCGCTGGGCGCCCCCGCCATGATCGCGGCCCCCGACACGGACCTGATCCTGTTCACCCTGCTCATCGCGCTGCTCTTCCCGATGGTGCCCTTCCTGCTGGAGATGATGGCCCTGCAGCGGATGGGCCGCACGGCCTACAGCACCTTCTCCAGCCTGGAGCCGGCGGTCGCCCTGGTCATGGGCCTGGTCGTCATCGGTCAGGCGCCCGCCGCGGTGCAGGTCGCGGGGATGGCCCTGGTGGTGGTCGCGGGCGTGGGCGCGGCCCGGGGCGACCGGGCACGGCGGCCCGCCGTGTCCGACCGGGCGGTGGAACACCCCGTCGCCGCCGACGGGCTCCGGCCCGGTGGACAGGCTCCGGTGGAGGAGGTCGGGCCCGGGATCGCGGACCGGGCCGAGGCCGGTGTCCTGTCCGGCCGGGGGGCTTGAGGGCCGCGGTGCGCTCCCCGCGCCCCGGCCGTCGACCGGAACGCGGGCGCCGACGGGCTCGCCGTCGGCGTCGCGGGGGCGGAGCCGCCGCTCATCACCCGACTTCGGGGATGCGGACGGAGGCGCCCGAGGCGATCTCGCGCAGCGCCAGCACGTGCTGCTCGAAGGCCGTCCTCCCCTCCCGGCTCAGGGACAGCGAGGTACGGGTGCGTCGTCCCACCGGGAACTTGCGCACCTGAACGTAGCCCGCGTTCTCCAACACCGTGATCTGTTTGGACAGTGCCGAGTCGGTGACCTCGACGGTGTCACGCAGCACCCGGAACTCGATCTCGGTCGCCGAGGCCAGCGCCGCGACGATGGAGAAGCGCACCGGGGCGTGGATCACCTCGTCCAGTCGGCTGCGTGGATGGTTCACACCGCGCTCCTGCTCCGACGCAGCGCCATGCAGCCCGCCACCGAGGTGGGGACGGCGCTCAGCGCCGCCATGGGGATCCACCAGGCGGGGTCCTCGGGGAAGAGGTACATGCCCGCCACCACCGCCAGGCCGTAGACCGCGCCCCACACTCCGATCCCCCAGGCGTGCAGTCTGGCGTAACCGAGCGGCTTGACCGGCTGGCGTGCCTGGTAGACGCTCAGCGCCGTCAGGCACACCGCCAGGACGGCCATCGCGACCACCACACCCCGGAGCGTCTGGCTCAGTCCCATCGTCAGGACCACGACCATGCTCATCAGCCCGTACCCGATGCCGTAGACCGCGTACCAGCGCCCGAGGGCACGCACCCGCGTCCCCACCGTCTCCGCCCGCTCCAGGGTCTCCAGGGCCTCGTCCTGTCGCATACGACTCTCCGTTCGTTCAACCTTTTGTAAGGATGGCACTCACTTTCCAAGTTGGCAAGTGATTTCCCGAGGTTCAAACGAAGGCCGCGCACACCCCGATGCCCCGTCCCACAAGCGACATCCGTCACCGTCGCCGCCCCGCCTCATCGGCGCGGAGCGTCACCGGGATGCACTAGCTTGGTGCGATCATGGCCGCGAATTCTGATCTCGAACTCCTCCGCGCCTACGAGCCGGTGCTGATGTGCACCAAGGGGGAGCTCTTCTTCCCCACCGACGTGGACGCCTACGTACGCAACTGCAGCCTGTGGATCGAGGAGCCGGGAGGGCGCGAGAGCCGTCTCGTCCCCGCCGGAGAACTCACCCTGGACCGCCTCGCCCGCGCCGAGGAGGAGTGGCCCGGACGCCACAAGCACCTGCGCTTCGTCCAGGAGGAGACCCTGCGCGAGGAGGCCCGCCGCTACAGGGGAGTGGCCCGCACGGTCATCCCCAAGAGCGGACGCCTGGCCGCCGTCGGCGTCCTGGGCCGGGTCCTGGACATCCTGATGAAGCTCTCCCTGCTCATCCGCGGAGCGGTCCCCGGCGGTGTCACCTTCGCGGCGGTGACCCGCTACCGGGAGCGCGTCGACAACGGCGGCGCCACCTACTACGGCCGGGTCACCCGCGAGGGCGGCTACACCATCCTCCAGTACTGGTTCTTCTACGCGATGAACGACTGGCGGACCATCTACGGCGGCGTCAACGACCACGAGGCCGACTGGGAGCGCGTCACCGTCTACCTCGTGGAGGACCCCGACGGCACCACCCGCCCCGTGTGGGTGGGCGCCTCCTCGCACGAGTACCACGGCGACGACCTGCGCCGCAGCTGGGAGGATCCCGACCTGCACCGGGACGGGGACCACCCCGTCGTCTACGTCGGCGCGGGCTCCCACTCCCACCAGATGCTGCCCGGCGACTACCTCATCCAGGTCGACCCCGCCTTCCTGCGCGGCCCCATCCGCGTCTGGCGGCGGATCACCCACCGGATCCTCCGCGCCGACAGCGCCCTCAACCGGCACGGCATCGGCGTCCCCTTCGTCGACTACGCGCGCGGCGACGGCGTCCGCCTGGGCCCCGACGGCGACCGCGAGTGGTCCGTCGTCCTCATCGACGACGAGACCCCCTGGCTCAAGGGCTTCCGCGGCCTGTGGGGGCGCGACACCGGAGACTTCTTCGAGGGCGAGCGCGCGCCCAGCGGGCCCCGCTACGAACGCGACGGCACCATCCGCCGCTCCTGGGCCGACCCGCTGTCCTGGGCGGGCCTGCAGAAGGTCGCCCCCACCGAGACCGCCGCACGCGCCGAACTGCACGCCCACGTGCGCTCCCTGGACGAGCGGGTGAGCGCCCTGGACGCCGACATCATCGACCGCCGCGACCGCCTGCGCCGGCTCGACTCGGCCCGCATGGTCCTCGAACGCGAGGCCCACACCCGCCCGCGCGCCCGCGAGTACGCCGAGCGCATCGCCGCCCTGGAGATGGAGCTGGCCGGGGTCTACGAGACCCGCGTGCTCATCGCCGACGAGCGCGACGCCCACCTGCGGGCCCTGGAGGCCGACACGCCCCTGGTGCCCTCACCCACCGGGCACCTCAAGGCGCCCCACCTGCCCTACTCCTCGGGGCAGCAGCGCTCCACCCGCTTCCTGCACCTGTGGGTGGCTCTGAGCACCCCGCTCCTGCTGGTCTCGCTCGCCCTGCCGCTGTTCCTCCTGGACCCGCAGTACACCCTCTACGCGATGCTCGGCGTCGTCGTGGCCTTCGCCGCCATCGACTCCGTCGCCCGCCGCAAGTTCGTCCAGTACCTCGTCGGACTGGCGGTCATCGCGGTGGTGGTCGGGCTCGTCGTGGGGATCGTGGTCGCGTTCGCCGTCAACTGGCGCATCGCCATCACCGTGCCCATCGCCGTCATCGTGGTGCTGCTGCTCGTGGTGAACATCCGCGAACTGCTGCGCCGCTGATCCGTCCATCCCACCCGTCCCGCGCGATGCCCGCGCGGGACGGGCAGGGCAGGGGCCCTGCCGCCCCCCGCGTCCGGCCGGCCGGACCGCCGACGGCGGTGGCACGATGGAGGCCATGGACGAGGCGCTGTTCGGAAGTCCCCCCGTGGAGGTGGCGCCCGGCGCCGTGCACCTGCCCGGATGGCTGGCCGCCGACGCCCAGGCCGACCTGGTCCGGCGCTGCCGCGACTGGGCGCGCGGACCCGCCGGGATGCGTCGGCACACCATGCCGCGCGGAGGGGTGATGAGCGTTCAGATGGTCAGCCTCGGCTGGCACTGGTCCCCGTACTCCTACACGCGGACCCTGCCCGACGGCGCACCCGTCCAGCCCTTCCCCGACCTCCTCGGCGACCTGGCCGCGCGCGCCGTGGCGGACGCCTACGGAGCCCCGCCCCCGGCAGGCGCCGACCCCTACGACGTCGCCCTGGTCAACTTCTACGACGCCGACGCCCGCATGGGCATGCACCAGGACCGCGACGAGCTCTCCCGCGAGCCCGTGGTCTCCCTCAGCCTCGGCGACACCTGCGTGTTCCGCTTCGGCAACACCGAGACCCGAGCCCGCCCCCACACCGACGTCGAACTGCGCAGCGGCGACCTGTTCGTCTTCGGCGGCCCCTCCCGCATGGCCTACCACGGAGTCCCCCGCACCCGGCCCGGTACCGCTCCGCCCGGACTGGGCCTGGACGGACGGCTCAACATCACCATCCGCGCCTCCGGACTGCGCGGCTGACACCGCCCCGGATCCGGTGCCCCGCTCCTGGCGTGCCCGCGCGTCCGCCGCACCAGGGTCGGCCCGCTCCCGCCGGGAGGCCGCTCCCCGCCGTGCGCGGGGCCCGTCCGAACCCGACTGCCTCCTCCCGTACGGGGCAGTGCTCCCAGAGGGCGGCTCCCGACGGGGAGCCCGCGCGCCCCGGAGAAGCCGGGCCGCGTCCGTACCGTCAAGCCGAGCAGGAGGCCAGAACGCATGACCGACTCCTCGCCCGAACGCATCATGGACCTGGGCCGCCGACGGGCCGCGCTGCCCGACCGGACCTCTCCCGGACCGGTCCGCACCGTCCTCTACCGCGACGGGCACCGCGAGCGCGAGACCGGCACCGTCGCCGAGGCCCACCAGGTCATGGGACGGGAGAGCGGCCTCATGGCCTGGATCAGCATGAGCATGCCCGACCGGGACCAGCTCACCGAGGTCGCCCGCCTCTTCGGCCTGCCCGGACTGGCCCTGGAGGACGCCATCGTCGCCCACCAGCGCCCCAAGGCCGAGGTCTATCAGGGCGTGCTCTTCCTCGTGCTGCGCCCGGCCCGCTACGACACCGCGCGCGAGTCCGTCGAGGTCGACGAGATCCACCTCTTCGCCGGACACGACTTCGTGGTCACCATCGGCCACGCCGACCACGTGGACTTCGAGACCGTCCGCGGCCTCCTGGAGGCCGAGCCCCGTGTCCTCGCCCACGGCACCCTGGCCGTGGTCCACACCGTCCTGGACCTGGTCGTGGACGGCTACGCCCCCGTGGTCTCCGAACTCCAGGACGACGTCGACGAGGTCGAGACCCAGGTCTTCAGCGGTGACTCCAGGGCCTCGAAGCGCACCTACCGCCTCGCCCGCGAGGTCATCTCCCTCTCACGCGCCGTCGAACCGCTGGGCGCGGTCCTGGACGGACTGATGGAACCGCTGTCCCGGCATCCCGACCGCCCCCGGGAGCGGCCGGACCGCTACGAGGTCGTCTCCATCGCCCCGGACCCGTTCGCCCCCGCCCAGGGGCGGAGGGGCATCGCCACGGCCCTGCCCTTCCGCATCCCCGCCGAGAGGCGCGGCGAGATGCACCACCGCCTGCGCGACGTCGCCGACCACGTCGCCGCCGTACGCGAGCGCGTCGACGGCTTCCGTCAGCTGCTCCAGAACATCATGACGGTCAACAGCGCCCTCATCGACCAGGCGCAGAACGAGGCGATGAAGAAGGTCTCCTCCTGGGGCGGCATCCTGGTCGTGCCCACCCTCATCTCCTCCGTGTACGGCATGAACATCGAGCCACGGCCCGGCTTCCACTGGATGTTCAGCTGGCCGCTGGCCCTGGTTCTCATGGCGCTGTCGAGCCTGAGCCTCTACGTTGTCTTCCGTCGCAACGGTTGGCTCTGACGGGGATGGTGGCGATGACGGGGAACGGATCCGCCGAGCGCGAGGTGCTGCGGCTCATGACCGGGCCGTGGGTCGCCCGGGCGGTGGCCACCGCGGTCGAACTGGGGGTGCTCGACCGCCTCGCCGAGGACGCCGCCGACGACGCCGACGGCCTGGCCGCGGAACTGGACCTGCACCCCGACCGGCTGGGCCGCCTGCTGCGCCTGCTCGCGGCCGTCGGGGTCCTGCGGGAGCAGCGGGGGCGCTACCGGCCCACCGAGGTCGGTGCCGCCTTGCGCCGCGGCCATCCCTCGGGCATGGCCGACCTCGCCCTGCTCTACGACAGCGACATGTTCACCTCCGCGTGGACGCGCCTGGCCGACACCGTGCGCACCGGGGAACCCGCGTTCGAGGCCGCCCACGGTACCGACGCGTTCACGTATCTGGAGGACCACCCCGAGGACGCCGCGCGCTACACGGCCGGGATGGCCGCGAGCGGACGGTTCTCCACCGCGATCCCCGACGTCCACGACTTCACCGGCGCCCGCGTGGTCGTCGACCTCGGGGGAGGGGACGGCGAACTCCTGGCCGCGGTCCTGACCCGTGCGCCGCGGGCGCGCGGCGTACTCGTGGAGCGTCCGCCCGCGCTGGCCGCCGCCCGCACCCGCCTGGGCGCGTTCGTCGACGCGGGGCGGTGCGAGCTGGTGGAGGGAGACTTCCTCCGGGGCGTGCCCGCGGGCGCCGACGTCTACCTGCTCAGCCGGGTCCTGCACAACTGGTCCGACGAGGACGCCCGCGCGGTGCTGCGCCACTGCCGGGAGGCGATGGCCCCCGACGGGCTGGTGCTGATCGCCGAACGCGTCCTGCCCGACGACGGCCGGCCCTGGCTCTCGTCGGTCCTGGACGCGCACATGATGGTGATGACCACCGGCGCCGAACGCACCGAGCGCGAGTACGAGGCGCTGCTGCGCTCGGCCGGGCTCACCACCCGCCGGATCCTCGACCTCCTGCTGGAGATGCGGCTGCTCGTGGCCGGGCCCGCGGCCCCCTGAGCCTCAGGCGTTGAGCAGGCGGTCGATCTCCCCCGCCTCGCGCCTCGCCGTGACGGCGTACTGCTCTGAGGCCAGCAGCTTCTCCCGCCACTGCTCGGCGGCCTCGGCGATGCTCCGGTCCAGGCGCCGGACCGCGGCCTCGGCCGTCTCCCGCGACTCGGTGCGCCCCCTCAGGACGGCCACGACCGAGGCCGCGGCGCACGCGGCGGCGGCCAGGCACAGGAACCAGGCCAGGCTGTTGGCCGAGACCAGGCCCAGCACCGCCAGCAGGCCGGTCACGGCCAGGAAGCCCCACACGTACACGGGGGCGGAACCCTCGTACCCCCACTGCATGCGCAGCCGGTCCCGGGCGCGTTCCAGCTCCCCGGGGTCCGCGCCGTTCGAGGTGATCCTCACCCGTACCCCCTGCGCGCTGAGGACCGTGGCGTCCTCCACCGGCGCGGCGGCCTCGCGCACCAGCTCCTCGGCGCCCTCCATCACCGCCGGGCGCTGGAGGACCAGGGCGAAGGTGCGTCGGTGGGGCGGGGCGTCCTGGCGGACCAGGTCGTCGTCGAGCAGTTCCCCGACGGTTCCCACGGTCTCGGTCCACCGCGGTCGCGGCCCGTCCTCGCCCTCGATGACCGCGCGCAGCTCACCGGCGCGGGCGAGCAGCGGAGCCTCCTCCGCGCTGCCCTCCTCCACGAGCAGGCGCAGGGTCTGGTCCAGGAACTCGGCGCTGACCTCGTCGGGGGCGAGCGCCTCCAGGGGCGTCCCCTCGCCACCGAGGGCGGTGATGCGGGCGACGCTCTCGCGCAGGCCGGTGATCCGCTGCGCCGCCGCGGCGCGCCGCTCGATCCCCTGCGGCTCCCGGCGGGAGGAGGGGCCGCGCCGGACGGGCCGCACGGAGGACGCCTCGGCGGCGGGTGTGAGGGAGGCGGACAGGGCGGTGGCGGCGGGAGCACGCACCTCCTGCCGCGCCCAGTGCCCGACGGTGGACAGCAGCAGGTGCTCGCGGGCCTCGTCGCCGAAGGACCCGTCCGCGGTCAGCAGCCACAGGGCGCGCTGGCCCCGGGTCACCTCCTCCGAGGGGCCGGGCAGGTGGGGGAGCAGTTCGGCGGTCACCCCCTCGCCCATGGCGCGGGCGTGTTCGGCGCGGGTCAGGGCGGTGGCCATCGCCGCGAAGTGGCGTGCGCGCCCGGCGTCGCGCCGGGCGGCCTCGTCGAAGCGCGCGCGTGCGGTGCCCGTGTCGCCGGCCAGCAGCGCGTGCAGGCCTCGGGCGGCCGGGGTGAGCCAGTACCCGGGAACGTCCGCCAGGTCCAGGCGGGGGAGGGCGGCGCCGTCGAGCATCTGCAGGACGCGGTGCCGGGCGAGGGCCGCGCCGTCGAACATCGCCAGGGTGGCGCGGATGTCGCTGAGCTCGATGAAGGCGTCGAGGGAGGCGGAGACGCGATTGACCCGCTGTTCCAGCGTGCCCTGGATGCGGGACAGTTCCGAGCGCATCCTCCTGCGGTCGCTCGCCATCTGGTAGTGCGCGGAATTGAGACTGTCCTCCAGGTCCCTGATCTTCCGGTTCTGCGAGTAGTCGATCCAGTTGCTCAATGCGTCCCTTCCCTCACGCGCGCCAGGACGATGCGGCGCGCCGCGGAGTGTGACGACCGGAAAGGGCCTCCGGTTTCCCGGACCACGTCCTTTTTCGGGGACGGGACACGTGGGAGACCGCGTGGGACCGGCGAACCAGGCACTCCCGTTCCTCTGCGTGCCTGCTCCGCTACCTGGGGCCCCTTGGTGTCGCAGGCCACATCGCCTACACTTGGGAGCGCTCCCAGAAAGGAATCCCATGGACGAGCCCACACTGCCTGCCAGCCTCCTCTTCGGCACCGCCACCGCCGCCTACCAGGTGGAGGGAGGCGTGCACGAGGGCGGCCGGGGCCCCTCCATCTGGGACACCTACTGCCGTACCCCGGGGCGCGTCGCCCGCGGCGAGACGGGGGACGTGGCCTGCGACCACTACCACCGCTACGGCGAGGACGTCGCCCTGCTCGCCGACCTGGGCGTGGACCTGTACCGCTTCTCCGTGGCCTGGCCGCGCGTCCAGCCCACCGGCAGGGGCCGTCCCAACCCGGAGGGGCTCGCCTTCTACGACCGCCTCGTGGACACCATCCTCGGCGCCGGGATCGAACCCGTCCTCACCCTCTACCACTGGGACCTGCCCCAGGCTCTGGAGGACGAGGGCGGCTGGCGGGTCCGCGACACCGCCTACCGCTTCGCCGAGTACTCCGGCATCGTCGCCGACCGCCTCGGCGACCGGGTCAACCGGTGGATCACCCTCAACGAACCCTTCTGCTCGGCCTTCGTCGGCCACGCCGTGGGCCGCCACGCGCCCGGCACCCGCGAGGGCACGCCCGCCCTGGCCGCCGCGCACCACCTGCTGCTGGCCCACGGCATGGCCGTCGGCGAGCTGCGCGCGGCCGGGGCCGGGGAGGTCGGCATCACCCTCAACCCGGACCACCTGCTGCCCGCCACCGAGTCCGACGCCGACCGCGCCGCCGTGGAACGGGCCCGCACGCTGCACAACCGCGTGTGGTTCGACCCCGTCTTCACCGGCGCCTACCCCTCCAACGAGGACGAGGTCTGGGGCGAGATGGCCGACGGCTCCTACCGCGCCGAGGGCGATCTGGAGATCATCGGCCAGCCCCTGGACTTCCTGGGCGTCAACTACTACCGGCCCATCATGCTGCGCGACGCCCCCCACGCCGAGGCCGATCCGGCCCTGCGCACCGCGGTGGACATCCGCACCGAGCAGGTGGCCATCGAGGAGGTCCGGCACACGACCATGGGCTGGCCGGTCGTTCCCGGCACCTTCGCCGACCTGCTCATCGACCTGAACCGCCGCTACCCGAACCTGCCGCCCATCCTCATCACCGAGAACGGCTCGGCCGAGGACGACCGGCCCGACGAGGACGGCCGGGTCCGCGACACCGAACGCATCGAGTACCTGCGCGACCACCTGGACGCGCTGGCGCGGGCCATCGAGGCGGGGGTGGACGTGCGCGGCTACTTCGTGTGGTCGCTGCTGGACAACTTCGAGTGGGCGTTCGGCTACGACCGCCGCTTCGGCCTGGTCCGCGTCGACTACGAACGCCTGGAGCGCCACCCCAAGGACAGCTACCACTGGTACCGCGACTTCCTGACCTCGCACCGCGCGCGCAGGGTCGGCGAACTCGCCGCCCGGTGGGAGGAGTAGGAGGAGGGCTCCCGCGCGCCGCGGACGGTGCCGGGGGCGCGGTCAGGCGTGCTGGCGGGCCACGTTGCCGAACGCGCCCACGACCGCGCCGAACGCGAACATCGACGCCTCGTCCTCGTCCATGTGCACGATGCCCGCGGGAACGCGGACACGGTAGGGTTTGGCCTCGCTCGGGAGGATCTCCAGGCCGTCGATGATCCCCTGCCCCTCCAGCATCAGAAGGGCCTCCTCGACCCTTCCGGTCCGGTCGCCGCGAGACCATATCGACATACGTCAAACCCTAACTACGGCCCGAGCCGAGACAAGGGCACCCGAAAACGGCACCACGGGGGCAGAGCGGTCCACTGTTTCCCGGGCCGGGGGACCGGCCCTGTCGCGCTCCGGGGGATGTGTCCCGGTGTGCGCGGGGAGTCACACGGTCGGCTTCTCGTATCCGAAGGACCGAGTGCGCGGGCGGGTCCCTGGTTCTGGTGGCCAGGAGGGCCCTTCCGCGTTCACCGACTCCCTCAGAGGGTAGCGGGGCGCACGGCGGGCGTCCGGCGTTCCGCGCAACCCGTCCTCGGCGGGCGGGGCCGCGGGGAGCACGTATGTCGGCGCGCGGCACCGCACCACGGCGGACGCGGGCGGAACCGGATCTGGCCGGAACCGGCCACCGCCCGAAGGAGAGAGCGTGTGCACGTGGCCCGGACGGGGCCGCACGTACCCGGCCCGGACGGGGCCCGGTGCCGGTCGTGGCCGCTACCGGCCTCCTCGCGCGGAACGCACCCGCGGCAGGCCGCCGACCAGCACGGACGCTGTTCCGTTTCTCCGTTCTGGCAAGGGAAACACGGGCACGGATGTGCCCCGGGATGCCGGTGGGGTTGTCCTGGTGGGCGCGCCGTTGGATCCTGACGACGCCTACCGGACCGGCGGGCTGGATGTGGACGCGCGGACGACCGGAGGGTGGCACCCCCGCTTCCGGAGCTCCGTGGTGGCCCACGGAGAAGGTCTCGGAGCCCTCCCCGGGCGCTCCCGCGTTCGGACCAGCCGCGCCAATGAGCCCCGACCATCCCCTGCGAACCCGACCGGACCAAGGCCGACCGGGCCGCGGGCACACCTGTGGTGCCATGCGGCCCGGGTCGGCCCTAGGTCGTGCACTCCCGCGGTCACGGGGCCGTGCCTGGCACCGCGAGCGCGTTCGGCTTGTCCTTCGAGTGCGGGAGAGCGGGGTTCGCACGCTCCACCGCCCGTCCTGGGACGGTCCTCCACCAGAGGTGGTCCACGATGATCTCGGCGTCATCGGCCTGGTACTGGTACCGGTCGGGGCAGGCCGAGCGCTGCGGGCCCTGGGCGACGTCACCGATCGGCTCCAGACCCAAGAGCGCCTATGCCGACGGTCACGAGGAGGTCGGCGGCACCGGGCGGCGGCCGCGGGACCCGCGCGGTGCGGCCATCCCAGGCCGGGCGGGAGCGTGCGCCGACCTCGCGTTCGCCCCGGACCCGGGGGAATCCGGAGGAGGCGACTCCCAGCGGCCGATCCGGCGAGCTACCGCCCCCGTGGCCGTCGACAGGAACCTCGGCCCACACGGCACTAGGATGTGCCCGACCGTTCACCCCGCTCTCACCCGGATCCGTAGGGTGGAAGCGGGGGACGAAAGTGTTTTTCCGGGCCCGCCCGCGCCTCGCCGCGTTCGCGCCGTACGGCGGACCGGAGCGGTCCCCGATGGGGGAGGTGTGCCCTCGCCCGCCCTCCACGTGGTGAACGTGCCGGAGCGCCCCGTACCGGGAGTGGCGGGACGCTTCCGGGTGGGGTCCGCCCGACGGGTGCGGCCGCGCGGACGCACCCGTCACTCCCTAGTGGTGGGGAGGCTTGATGACCGCGGCGACAATCCCGGTGGCGAGCATCATCGTCAGACCCACGATCATGAGCACGAAGGCGACGGTTCCGACCATGGTGTTTCCTTAGCGTTCGTTGTTCCCGTGCGCCGTGCGTGGCGCACGCCGCGCCGGTGCCGTCCGGGGAACGGGGGCGGCGCGCACTTCCTCGGAGGATCACCCTATCCCGGCCGTGTGCCGCCACCGCGCCGGGTGCCCGCTCTGACCAGCGTGGTCGTCGACACGGCCCCGGAACCGGCGACCGGTACCCGGTTCAGCGGTCGGCCCAGGCCCGCTGGTAGGTCCGCACCAGCCAGCGGTCGGCCCAGGCGGCGTCGGGCTCCTCGGGCAGGTCGGAGGTCTCGCACAGGCCGACCAGCCGCTCCTCCAGTTCGGTCGTCCGCGCCAGGGCCTCGGCGCGGCTGTGCTCGCCGCGCCGCAGTTCGCGCAGCCAGGTGCGGTCGGGTTCGGGCATGGGCAGGGTCAGGCGGCCGGTCCTCATCAGCTCCACTCCCTGGATGCCCAGACGGAGCATGTGGTAGGCGAACTTGGTGTCGAAGCCGTACCTGTCGATGAGTTCGGGCCGGTTGGTGTGCTTGCCGCCGCGCAGGCCCTCCATGCGTTCGCGCTGGGCGCGCATGTAGCCCAGGAAGCGCCTGCCCGCCCGGCGGGAGAGCAGCCGGTCGGCGTTGGCGCGCAGGTCGTGGCCGACGGAGGTGACGGCGACGATCTCGCTCTCGGGCACGAACAGGGGCAGCAGGACGGTGGGGTTGCCGTCCAGGGCCAGCCGCATCCACTTGCGCAACGAGTAGACGGTCAGGTCCAGGTCGCCGGGGCCCGAGCGGATGTGGTCGGGCCGGGTGCGGTGGACGTACTGCTCGAAGGAGCGCAGGCCGATGACGTACTCGGGCGGTTCCACGCAGATGCCCAGCTCGTCGCGGTCTCCCTGGTCGGAGACGGTGAGTCCGTGGACACCGGAGCCGACCTGGCACCGCAGGACCGTTCCCTCCTCCGCGATCCGGGCGAACTCGGGGGTGGAGTGCTTCACTGGCGGCTCCTCTTCTCCTGTGGTGCTGGCGCGGACGCCGGGGGCGCCGCACGGCAACCTATCCGGTGCGTCCCCGCGGCCACGAGTGCTTTTGTCGTGGGTCGCCTTCCGGCGCCTGTGCGCGCAGGCGAACGCGTCGGCGCGGCCGGGGCCGCCCCGCGGGCGGACCGGAAACGACCGACGGCCCCCGACACATGCGCTCCGGCACTTGCCCGGTAAACCCTCGGAACCGTTTACTTGTCCGAGTACGCACTTTTTGTCGGCACAGCGAGCGCAGAAAGCAGGACCGTGCCCCCCGAGACCCCCGAGGGTTCCACCCCCCAGATCGACACCTCCGTTCCGCACAACGCCCGTATCTGGAACTACTGGCTGGGCGGCAAGGACAACTATCCGGTGGACCGGGAGATGGGCGAGCAGATCCGCTCGTTCTTCCCCGAGATCGTGGACAACGCGGTCGCCGACCGGGGCTTCCTCGCCCGCGCGGTCACCCACCTGGCGCGCGAGGAGGGCGTCCGGCAGTTCCTGGACGTCGGCACCGGGCTGCCCACCCACAACAACACCCACGAGGTGGCCCAGGCCATCGCACCCGAGTCCCGGGTGGTCTACGTGGACAACGACCCCCTGGTGCTCGCCCACGCCCGCGCGCTGCTCACCGGCACGGACCGGGGCGCCACCGACTACGTCGACGCCGACCTGCGCGATCCGGACACCATCCTGGAAGCGGCCGCGCGGACCCTGGACCTGTCCCGGCCGGTGGCGCTGATGCTGCTGGGCGTGGTCAACTTCGTCGCCGACGACGCCGAGGTCCGCTCGGTACTGGACCGGCTCCTGGGCGCGCTGGCCCCGGGCAGCTTCCTCGTGCTCTCCCACCCCACCGACGACATCGACCGGGAGCGGGCCCACCAGGTGGCCGCGGCCTGGAACGAGCGCGGCACGCCCAAGCTCACCATCCGCACGGCGAAGCAGATCACCGCGCTCTTCGACGGACTGGAACTGCTGGAGCCGGGCGTGGTCTCCTGCGCGCTGTGGCGCGCGGAGCCCACTGAGGTGGGCGAGGTCCGCCCGGTGGCCGAGTACGGCGGCGTGGCCCGCAAGGTCTCCTGACACCTGTCGGGGCGGGGGCGCGTCCCCCGCCCCGTTCGCGGCACGCCGCCCACGGCGGGCCCCGGACGTCCGCCTCAGTCGGCGCGGGCGATGGCGATGGTCGCCCCGAGCCTGCTGCCCGCCTCGTAGAACATGTACTGCACGCCTCCGTCGGAGCCGAAGGAGGGCGCCGCGCTGCGCCCGGAGTCCGGGGGCCCGGCCATGGGGGTGTGCACCGTGCCCAGGTGTTCGCGCAGGCCGAAGTCGCGGCCCACCTCGGTGAGGCGGATGTCGCCCCGGCTGGTGTGGTAGGCGACGTAGGTACTGCCCCCGCGCTCGACCAGGTGCGGGCCCGACAGGTCGGACACCCCCACCTCGGCGTGGCTGACGAGCGGCTCGGGGTCGAAGTCGAAGGTGATGCCGTCGGCCGACCATCCCCAGCCGATGGAGCGGTGGTTGCCGGTGCTGTTGCGCATGAACACCATGACGTAGCGCGATCCCCGGTCGGGCAGCGGGTGTTCGAAGACCCTTGCGTAGGAGGCCTCCGTGGTGCCCGGGACCATCGCCGTGGTCAGCACGGTGCCCTCGTAGGCGAAGTGGATCCCGTCGCGCGAGCGGGCCAGCCGGGTGGTGGTGTTCTCCCCGTGGAAGTACAGCCACATCTCGCGGTGCTCGGCGTTCCACATCACGTGGGGCGAGGAGACGTGGCTGACCCGGTAGTGGGGATCCCACACGTTGGCCACGACCGGGTTGCCCGGGTACTCGGTGAAGGGTCCGTCGGGACTGTCGGCGTAGGCCAGGCAGACGCCGCCGGGGGCGTCGTGCGGGGCGTAGTAGAGCAGGAAGCGTCCGGGTGGGTCGGGCAGTCGGCCCGCCGTTCCGCGCAGGCACGGGAAGATCAGCTCGCCCGTGGGGTTGTAGGCGAGCGACGCGGTGTCCAGCGCCTCGCGCAGGAAGGTGTAGGTCGGCAGGACACCCGGGGCCCGTGCGGCGGTCGCCGGCGCCGGGGAGAGCAGGCCCGGAGCCAGCAGGGCTCCGGCGGTGGCCGCTCCGGCGCCCCGCAGGACCGTGCGGCGGTCGGGGGAGGGCCGTGTGCGGCGGGGGTGCGCGTCGGACATGACGATTCCCTTCCGGAGCGGGTCGGGGGGTGCTCCGAGGCCCGAAGTCTTCACCAGGGGTGATGCGTCAGTCAAGGTTCTAATACGTATTAACGAAACCTTCTGGCCCTCGCTGGAAATCTCCTGCTCCCCCTCTTGACACATAGCGTGCCGCAGCTCACAGTCATCAACTAATGCGCATTAGCACGGCGGCCAAGAGGAGAAACAGGTGACGGAAGTCAGGAGGGCGGGTGCGCGGCGCCGCCCACGCCAGTCCGACATCGCGCGGATGGCGGGGGTCTCCCAGGCCACGGTCTCGCTGATCCTGCGGGGAACCCCCGCCGGGATGGCCCTGGCCCGCGAGACCCGCCAGCGGGTGCTGCGGGCCGCCGAGGAGCTGGGCTACGTCCCCGACCCCGTGGCCACGCGGCTGGCCTCGGCCAGCAACGCGATGCTGGGGCTGTACACCTTCAGCACCACCTTCCCCACCGACGTGGCGCACTCCTACTACCCGATCCTGGTCGGGGTGGAGGAGGAGGCCGCGGCCCAGGGGCAGGACCTGATCCTGTTCACCGGATCGGCCCGCGCCGCGGCGCGGGCCGACGACCCCGCGGCGGTGCGGCGCGTGCGCGCCGCCGACGGCTGCCTGTTCTTCGGCCGCCACGTCCCCGAGGAGCCCATCCGCCGCCTGGCCGAGGACGGGTTCCCGTTCGTCTACATCGGCCGCCGCGACGAGCCCGGCATCCCCTACGTGGGCGCCGACTACGTCTCGGCCTCGGCGCAGGTCGTGGCGCGACTGGCCGCACTGGGCCACCGCGAGCTGCGCTACCTGCGCGAGCACGACGAGGCCCCGGCCTCGGCCGACCGCGAGGAGGGCGTGGTACGCGGCGCCCGCGCGTCGGGGATCGACCCCTCCCGCCTGGTCGTGTGCACCGACGGATCGGACCTGGACGACCTGCTGCGCCGCTGGCTGGACGAGGGCGTCACCGCCGTCGTGGTCGAGCAGACCGACACCGGCGCGGCCCTGGACGGACTGGGGGCGGCCGTGGACCGGGCCGGGCTGCGCTGTCCACGCGACCTGTCCCTGGCCCTGCTCGGCGCGTCGACCGGGACCCGGGGGCACGCCCCGGGAGGTGGCGCGGCCTACGGCGGGTTCGACGTGCCCATGCGCGCGATGGGCCGCGACGCGGTCCGTCTGCTGCTGGAACTGATCGCGGGCGCCCACGGGGAGCCTCCCCGGCGCCTGCTGCCCTGCGAGCCGGTGGAGGGCGGCACCGTCGCCGCGCCCCGGACACGAGACACCTGAAAGGCGCAAGATGACCGAGACCAGCACAGAGATCCTCGTCGTCGGCGGGGGCCTGGGCGGGGTGGCCGCGGCCCTGGCCGCCGCCGACTCCGGGCGCCGCGTCGTGCTGACCGAGGAGACCGACTGGATCGGCGGACAGCTCACCTCGCAGGCGGTGCCGCCCGACGAGCATCCGTGGATCGAGCGGTTCGGAGCCACCGGGTCCTACCGGCGCCTGCGCGAGGGCATCCGCGACCACTACCGGCGCGCCTACCCGCTCCGCGCCGAGGCGGCGGCCTCGCCCACCCTCAACCCGGGGGCGGGCCGGGTCAGCAAGCTGTGCCACGAGCCCCGGGTCGCCCTGGCGGTGCTGGAGGAGATGATGGGCCCGCACCGCGCGGCCGGGCGCGTCACCGTGCTGCTGCGGCACCGGCCCGTGGAGGCCGTGACCGACGGCGACCGGGTGGCGGCCGTGGTCCTGGAGGACGAACAGGGACGGCGCCACACCGTCAGCGCCGCCTACGTCCTGGACGCCACGGAGAGCGGCGACCTGCTGCCGATGGCGGGCCTCGACCACGTCACCGGCGCCGAGGCGCGTTCGGAACACGGTGAGCCGCACGCTCCCGAGGCGGCCGACCCGGCCAACCTGCAAGGCATCACCTACTGCTTCGCCGTCTCCCACCACGAGGGGGAGGACCACACGGTCGAGCGCCCGGCCATGTACGACTTCTGGCGCTCCTACAAGCCCGACTTCTGGCCGGGTCCGCTGCTGGGCTTCTCCGCCCCCGACCCGCGCACCCTCGAACCGGTGGGGCGCACCTTCGTCCCCAACCCCGGCACCGACCCCCTGGCGGTGGACGCCGACCAGAGCGCCGACGCGGGGGACAAGGAACTGTGGGGATTCCGGCGCATCCTGGCCCGGCGCATGCACCTGCCCGGCGCCTTCGACTCCGACATCACCCTGGCCAACTGGCCGCTCAACGACTACTGGCTCAGACCGGCCCTGGAGATCGAGGGGATGGTGGACGCCGAGGCCGTCCGCCAGGCACACGAGGAGGCCCGCCAGCTGTCCCTGTCGGTGCTGTACTGGCTGCAGACCGAGGCACCCCGCCCCGACGGCGGCACAGGCTTTCCGGGGCTGCGGCCCCGGCCCGACGTCACCGGCGCCGAATTGGGCCTGGCCAAGGCGGCCTACGTGCGCGAGTCGCGCCGTATCCGCGCGGTCACCACCGTCACCGAGCACGACGTGTCCCTGGACCTGCTCGGCCCGCACGGCATCGTGCGCCGCCACGACTCGGTGGGTGTGGGCAGCTACCGCATCGACCTGCACCCCTCCACGGGCGGCGACAACTACGTCGACGTCGCCAGCGTCCCGTTCGAGATCCCGCTCGGGGCGCTGCTGCCCGAACGCGAGACCAACCTGCTCCCCGCCGCCAAGAACATCGGCACCACCCACATCACCAACGGCTGCTTCCGGCTGCACCCCGTCGAGTGGAACATCGGCGAGGCCGCCGGTCGGCTGGCCGCCTTCGCCCTGGAGCACGGCACCACACCGCACGCCGTGCACGCCAAGGGCGAACTGCTGGAGGGCTTCACCTCCCTGCTGGACCGCACCGGCGTCGAGCGCCACTGGCCCGACGTCCGCGGCTACTGACCATCCCCATGGGGGTGGGCGGCCGAACCGTCCCGGCGCGCCCACCCCGACTCCCCACAGAAGGGGCGACATGAGCGACCCATCCCCATCCCCCACACCAGGCCCCGTGCGCATCGGCATCGACGTCGGCGGAACCTTCACCGACGCCGTGGCCGTCAGCGCCACCACCTACGCCCTGCTCGGACAGGTCAAGGTCCCCACCAGCCACGACCACGCCGACGGGGTGGCCCACGGCATCATGACCGCGCTGGAGGGCCTGCTGGACGACATCGGCGTGAGCGCCGAGGACGTCGGCTTCCTGGCCCACGGCACCACCCAGGCCACCAACGCCCTGCTGGAGGGCGACGTGGCCACCATCGGCATCGTCGGCGTCGGCAGCGGCTACGACGCCTTCGCCACCGGACGGCTGCGCTCCCTGGGCAAGCTGAGGCTGGACTCGGGCCATCCGCTTCCCGTGCGCTACTCCGCGCTGCGCGACCCCGACCGGGAGGGGGCGGCGCTGGCCAGCGTCGACCGGGTACTCGCCGAGGGCGCCGAGGTCGTCGTCGCCGTCGAGCCCTTCAGCGTGGACGACCCCCGCGGTGAGCTGGCCGTACTGGAGGCGGCCCGCACCCGCGGGGTGCCCGTCACCGCCACCCACGAGATCACCCAGCTCTACGGGTTGGGCAAGCGCGCGCGCACCGCCGCGCTCAACGCCGGGGTCATGCCCCGCATGCTCCAGACCGCCGACCTGGTCGAGCGCAGCATCCACAAGGCCGGGGTCACCGCCCCGCTGATGGTGATGCGCTGCGACGGCGGCGTGATGTCTCTGCCCGAGATGCGCCACCGGCCCCTGCTGACCGTGCTCTCCGGACCCGCCGCGGGTGTGGCGGGCGCGCTCATGGGCGAGAAGGTCAGTGAGGGCGTGTTCCTGGAGACCGGCGGCACCTCCACCGACATCAGCGTCATCCGGCGCGGCCGCGTCCAGATCCGCCACGCCCGCCTGGGCGGCAAGGAGACCTACCTGTCGGCGCTGGACGTACGCACCGTCGGCGTCGGCGGCGGCTCCCTGGTGCGCGTCGGCGGGGGAGAGGGACCCGGACGGGCGGACCTGACCGACGTGGGCCCGCGCAGCGCCCACATCGCGGGCCTGCCCTACGCCTGCTTCGCCGATCCGGCCGAGCTGGAGGGCGCCCGCCTGGTGCGGATCAGCCCCATGGCGTCCGACCCCGGCGACCACGCCGTCCTGGACACCGGGAGGCAGCGCTTCGCCCTCACCGTGACCTGCGCGGCCAACGCCGCCGGGCTGGTTCCCGAGGGTGACTACGCCCGCGCCGACGCCGACGCGGCCCGCGCCGCGCTGGCCCCGCTCGCCGAGGCCCTGGGCACGGGTGTGGAGGAGGCCGCTCGCGCGGTACTGCACAAGGCCACCGAGCGCGTCGCCGAGGTGGTGGAGGAGCTGGTGGGCGACTACGGCCTGGACCGGCAGGTGTGCGCCCTGGTCGGCGGGGGCGGCGGCGCGGCCACCGTCACCCCCTACCTGGGTCGGCGCACCGGCCTGGCGGCACGCATCGCCGCGCACAGCGAGGTCATCAGTCCCCTGGGGGTGGCGCTGGCGCTGGTACGGGAGTCGGTGGAGCGCATCATCCCCGGCGCCACCCACGCCGACGTGCTCGCGGTGCGCGCCGAGGCCGAGCGGGCGGTACTGAGCCAGGGCGCCGACCCGGCCGGGATCGAGGTGGACGTCACCGTCGACCCCCAGCGCAACCTCGTGGCGGCCGTGGCCACGGGAGCCACCGAACTGCGCACCAAGGACCGCACCGCCGGCGCCGACGACGAGACCGCACGTGCCGCTGCCGCCGACAGCCTGGGCGCCGGCCCGGGCGAGCTGACCGAGTACGCCTCCACCGGCCAGTACCGGGTCCTGGGACTGGTGCGCAGGCCCAGGGGGCCGCTGGGCCGCCTCGCCCGCGAACGCACCCATGTGCGGGTGGTCGACGCCGAGGGCGTGGTGCGCCTGCACAGCGCCGACGCCCGGGTGGACACGCTGGTGGCCGCCGAGGCCGAGGGGCGGATCAAGGACCTGGTGGAGGAGCGCACCACCTACGGCGACGGCGGGGCCCTGCCGCCGGCCGTGTGGCTGCTGCTGGGGCCCAAGCTCGCCGACCTGTCGGGCGTGCTGGACCCCGGGCACCTGGTCGCGCTGGCCTCGGCGGAGGTCGCCAGGCGCGCCCCCGACGAGCGGATCGTCGCGGTGATGGAGAAGCGCCGATGAGCGCGCCCACGGTACTGGCCGAGCAGTACGCGCGCATCACACGCGCCCGCGACGAGGACCTGGCCGCCGACCTGCTCGCCCTGACACCCACGCACGAGGGCCGCGACCGCGACCGGTTGCGTGCCTGGGCCTCCGCCGCACTGCGCTTCGGGGAGCGGATGGCCGACGAGGACGCCGGGGAGCCCGGGGGCACCGCGGCCGCGGAGGTGTCGGAGAGGGCCACCGGCGGACTGCGTCCGAGGGAGGTCCTGCTCGCCGAGTTCGTACACCGCTCCGCCGGGGACCGGGTGGTCGTCTACACCGACGCCCTCAACTATGCCCACCGCGTCGCCCGCGCCGCCGGGTGGGGCCGCGACTACACACGCGCGGCCCTGCGCGAGACCGCCCTGGCCCACGAGCACGCCCACCGGATGCTGCACGACGGACGCGGCCGGGCGCTGCTGCGCGAACTCGACCACGTCGTCCTGCGCCTGGGGCCGCTGCGCCTGCGCGGACACGTGGTCGGAGCCGACGAGATCGCCGCGCACGCCTACGCCCGCCGCCGCGCGGGGCTGCGCCGCAGCCCGGTCGCGCTCACCGCGGCGATCGCCGCCACCCTTGCCCACCGGGGCCCGGAACCGGACCGGACAGCCCCACGAACCTCCCCCGGAGAGTGCCCGTGACCGCCTTCGGAATCCTTCTCGCCATGGCGGTGGGCGTCGGCCTCATGCTGACGCGCCGCCTGCCCACCGCCTTCGCTCTCGTCCTGCTCTCCGTCGCGATCGCGCTCATCGCGGGCGCTCCGCTCATCGGCGAGGAGGGCAGCGTCCTCGGAACCGTCGTCCAGGAGGGCGCCCCGCGCCTGGCCGCGACCATGGTCGCCATCCTCCTGGGCAGCTGGTTGGGCACGCTGATGTCCGAGGCCGGGATCGCCTCCACCCTCGTGCGCAAGATCGTGGAGTTCGGCGGTGAGCGGCCCTCCCTGGTCGCGGTCGGCGTCTTCGCCGTCGCGATCCTGTGCGGCAGCATCACCGGGTCGGCCCCCGCGGCGATGCTCGCCGGTGTGGTGGGCATCCCCGCGATGATCGCGGTCGGGGTCACCCCCACCGTCGCCGCGGGGACGGTGCTGGTGGGTATCGCCGCCGGACTGCCCCTGGAGCTGATCAACTGGCAGTTCCTGTCCGACGCCATTGGCGTGCCGGTCTCCACCGTCCAGCACTTCCAGCTGCGCATGTTCCCGATCGCACTGGCGGGCGGGCTGGCCTACATTCTCATCGAGATGCGCCGCAAGGGTGCCCGGCACACCTGGGCGGTACGGGTCCCGGCCGGATCGGGCGCGGGGGGAGAGGAGACCGGTGACAAGGGAGCCGGGACGCCCCCGAGCCGCCGTGAACGGGCCGCGGAGCGGCGCAGGCGCCGCGGGGACGCACCCTGGTACGCGCTCGTCACGCCGCTGGTGCCGATCGTCCTGGCGCTGGGACTGGAAGTGCCCATCGTGCCCTCGCTGCTTGCGGGGGTGGTCTTCGCGCTGGTGACGGCCGTGCCGTGGCGGGAGATGTCCTCCACCGCGCTGCGCACGCTCTACCGGTCCTTCGACGTGGCGGCACCGCCCATCGTGCTGTTCATCGCGATCGGCATGCTGCTGGCCGCGGTGAACCTGCCCGGGGCCGTCTCGGCGCTCACCCCGGTGGTCACCGCGATCAGCCCGAGCAACCCGTGGCTGTTCGTGCTGGTCTTCGCGGTGCTGGTGCCGCTGAGCCTGTACCGGGGGCCGATGAACATCTTCGGGCTCGGCGCCGGGGTGGCCGGTGTGCTGATCTCCGGGAGCATCTACCCGGCTCCCGCGGTCCTGGGACTGATGGCCTCCTACGGGCAGGTGCTGGGGGTGTCGGATCCCACCAGCACGCAGACCGTGTGGAGCTCGCAGTACGCCGGTGTGCGCCCGGAGAGGTCGATGCTGTCCACGATCCCCTACACCTGGGTGGTCGCCGTCGCGGGGCTGGTACTGACGGTGTTCCTCTACCTGCTCTGAGGGTCCCGTGCCGGGTCTTCGAAAGTGTGGCGGGAGCCCTGCACGAGGACTTCCGCCGCACCGGTCCGGGGGCCGCGGCCGAGCCGTCCCGGCTCCAGCTCACGAGGGTGGCAACATCGCCCGGACGGCGAGGGGGCCGCCCGCGTGGCCCGGCCGGTCCCAGTACGGGGAGAGGGACTCGACCAGGCGCAGGCCGTGGCCGCCGATCGGCAGGGGGCCGACGGGGTCGGCGACGCGGGGGAAGCCGATGCCGTGCCCCGGCCGGGGCCGTCGCCGGTGACGCGGAGTTCGAGGCGCAGGCGGGTGCGGAGGAGTTCCACGCGGACGGTTCCGCCGGTGTCACCGCTGGCGGAGCGGCGTTGGGCGTTGGTGACCAGTTCGGAGGCGGCCAGGCTGATCCGGTCGGCCAGGTGGGCCTACGCCTCGGAACCGCTGGACCCGGTCCCGAGGCGTTTTTCTTGCGATGAAGCTGCGTGCATTCCACCCTTGACCCCACAAAAGGGATAAGGGTGATGTGGATGTTCCGCTGCGGCGGCGAAACGGCCCGGTCCACTCCGCGTCCCAGGGTTCTTCCTGACCGGCGCGGGGGGAACGCCCTGGCCCGAGGAGCGGGTGGGTATTCGATCCTCCAGGCACAACTATGCACAAGCACAGGTCAGCGGTCTACTGTGTCGAAGTCGCCGAAGGCGCGGTCACCGGTGTCCGTGACACCCGGGACCGTGAACAGGGCCGCCTCGACGTCCCCGCCGTCGAGTGGGCCGCCCCGGTCAGTGCAGTGCGCGGTCGGTAGCACCCCCGCCTACACGACCGGCCTCTCACCATTTCCCCTTCCTCCTGGTGAGGGACCGGTTCGCGTGGTTGTCGGCGCGTGGTTCTAGAGTGCGTGCATGGGAAGCCGCCTTCAGGTGATCGCCATCGACGCGATCGACATCAGGACCGTGGCCACGTTCTGGAGCCGGGTGCTGGACTGGCCCGTCGTGGAGGAGGTCGAGGACGGGATCAGCCTCGCACCGGCCGAGGGGGTGTCCCCCGGAATCGACGTGTTCCTCGTGCCCGAACGCAAGAGCGTCAAGAACCGCCTGCACCTGGACCTGTGCGTCACGGACGGGCTGACGGTCGCCCAGGAACTGGAGAGGCTGCTGGGACTGGGCGCGGTGAGGGTGGACGTGGGACAGCCGGAGGACGCCCCGTGGACGGTGCTGGCCGACCCCGAGGGCAACGAGTTCTGCCTGCTGCACGGACGCGACGACGCCCTCTGACGGAGTTCCGACCCTCCTTCCGTCTCCCGCTTCCCTCATCCGCTCTCCGCCGTCTGCCCCTCCACGACGCCGTGGTACCTGCCGATGGGAAGCATGAGCGGTTTCCCCGACGTGGGATCGGTGATGATCTCGCTGCGGAGCCCGAACACGGTCCGCACCGTTTCGGGGGTGAGCACCTCCTCGGGCGTGCCCGCCGCGTGGAGCCGGCCGGACGCGAGCGCGATGAGGTGGTCGGCGTACCGCGCGGCGAGGTTGAGGTCGTGGAGGACCATCACGATCGTCGTCCCGAGCGAGCGGTTGAGGTCGGTGAGCAGGTCGAGGACCTCGACCTGGTGGCTGACGTCGAGGAACGTGGTCGGCTCGTCCAGCAGGAGCAGATCCGTCCGCTGGGCCAGGGCCATGGCGATCCAGACGCGCTGGCGCTGCCCCCCGGAGAGTTCGTCGACGGGCCTGTCGGCGAGGCCGACCGTCCGCGTCACCTCCAGAGCGGCGGCGACGGCCTCGTCGTCCTCCCTGTTCCACCGGGAGAGCAACCTCTGGTGGGGGTGGCGCCCCCGCCCGACGAGGTCGCTCACGGTGATGCCCTCCGGAGCGATCGGCGACTGCGGAAGCAGGCCGAGCGTGCGCGCGACCTCCTTCGGCGGCAGGCGGTGGACCTCCTTGCCGTCGAGGAGCACGTGCCCGCCCCGGGGCGCGAGCAGCCGCGACATCGAGCGGAGCAGGGTGGACTTGCCGCACGCGTTGGCACCGACGATCGCGGTGATCCGCCCGGGCGGGACGGCGAGGTCGAGGGACTCGATGACGACATGGTCCTTGTAACCGAGCGTCAGGTCCTCGACGAGGAGCGAATGGGCCGTGGTCACAGGGAGCCTCCCACGCGGTTGGTGCGGACGATCAGGTAGACGAGGTAGGGCGCTCCGAGCACACCGGTGACCACCCCGACCGGGTAACGGGTCCCGAGGGCGAACTGCGCGCACAGGTCGGCGGTCAGGACCAGCAGCGCCCCGACCAGCGCGGAGGGCACGAGCAGGGAGCCGTTCGGCCCGACGAGGCGCGCCGCGATCGGACCCGAGAGGAAGGCGACGAAGGCGATCGGACCGGCCGCGGCGGTCGCGAAGGAGATGAGGCCCACCGCCCCGACGATCGCGACGAGCCGGGTGCGGTCGACGCGCACGCCGAGGGCCGAGGCGGTGTCGTCGCCCAGTTGGAGCGCGGAGAGGCTGCCCGACTGGTACAGGAGCACGGGGGTGAGCACGAGCAGCGCGACGGCGACCGGGACGACCTTGTCCCAGGTGGCGCCGTTGAGGCTGCCGGTCAGCCACCGCATCGCCTCCTGGAGGTCCCACTCGGCCGCCTGGTCCAGGATGTAGGCGGTGACGCTCTCGAGCATGGCCGAGATGCCGATGCCGATCAGGATGAGGCGGGTACCGGCGACCCCGTCCTTGAAGGACAGCACGTACACGGCCAGGGCCACCAGCAGGCCGACGGCGATCGCGAAGACCGACACCCCGGTCTCGCCGAGCGAGAGCGTCACGATCGCGAACGTCGCCGCCGCGCTGGCCCCCGCGCTGATGCCGATGATGTCCGGGCTGGCGAGGGGATTGCGCAGCATGGTCTGGAACGTGACGCCGGCGAGCCCGAAGCACAGGCCCGTCACCACCGCGAGCACGGCCCGCGGCAGCCGGAGCCGCCCGACGGTGAACGAGGCGCCGGGCACGTCCTGTCCCAGGACCACCCGCACCACGTCGCCGGGCGGATAGAAGGTCCGCCCGACCATCAGGGTCACGGCGAACACGAGGACGATCAGGGCGGCCAGGACCGCGATCACCGTGCGCCGCCGGTACGCACGGCGCACCCGGCCGCGGGTGACGGTCTCGACGGTGGAGGCGCTCACGGCGTCGACGGTGGAGGTGCTCACAGTGCGCGAACCTTCTGACGGCGGACGATGTGGATGAAGAACGGGGCGCCGATCAGCGCGGTCACGATCCCCACGTCGACCTCCCCGGGGCGCGCCACGACGCGGCCGACCACGTCCGCCGCCGTCAGGAGGGCGGCGCCGCCGAGCGCCGAGAACGGGACCAGCCACCGGTGGTCGACACCCACGAGCAGGCGGCACACGTGCGGGACGACGAGGCCGACGAAGCCGATCGGCCCGGTGACGGCGGTGGTCGCGCCGCACAGCACGACCGCGCCGAGGAAGGCCGCCCCCCGCGCCGTCGCGACGCGTTCGCCCAGGCCCGCCGCCAGGTCGTCGCCCAGGGCGAGGAGGTTGAGCGCCCGCGCCGACAGCAGGCAGGCGGCGAGCCCGACCGCGAGGAAGGGGAGCGCCTGCGTGATGCTGTCGAACGTCCCGCCGCCCACGCCGCCGATCTGCCAGGACCGGGCTCCGTCGGCGATGTCGTTGCGCGGGATCACGACGGCTCTGATGAACGACGCCAGGGCCGCGGAGGTCGCCGCGCCGGCGAGGGCGAGCTTGAGCGGTGTCGCCCCGCCCCGCCCCAGGGAGCCGATCGCGTAGACGAACACCATGGTCAGGCTCGCGCCGATGATCGCCACCCAGATGAAGCTGGTCGCGGACGCCAGACCGAAGTAGGCGATACCCGCGACGACGGCGAGCGAGGCCCCCATGTTCACGCCCAGGATGCCCGGGTCGGCCAGCGGGTTGCGGGTCACGCCCTGCATGACCGCCCCCGCCACGCCCAGGGCGGCGCCGGCGAGGACGGCCAGCAGCGTCCGGGGGATCCGCTTGGCGACCGCGGCCTGGTCGAAGCCCTCGGCCGAGCCGCCGAAGGCCGCCACGACGGCCGGCCAGGGCACGTCGCGGGAGCCGACGACGACCGAGGCGAACATGAGTGCGCCCAGTACGGCCAGCACGGCGAGCAGCCAGAGGGTCCTGCCGCGCCTCGGACGCCGCGCGGCGGCGGCGCCCGGGGCGGGGGGTGAGGTGTCCGTCGTCACTGCGCCTCGTCGGCCGCTTCGGCGAGGAGCGACAGGTAGTCGTCGAGGACCCACGAGATCGACAGCGGGGTCGGGTTCGCGGCCGTGCCGAGGGGGCTGTCCCCGGGGAGGCCGACGATCGCGTCGTTCTCCACCGCGGGCATCTGCGACAGCAGCGGATCGCCCTCCAGGGCGCTCACGAGCTCGTCACCGCCGTACGTGACGATGATGTCGACGTCGTTGAACGCGTCCGCCTGCTCGGCGCTCCGGCTCAGGGAGAACCGGTCGGTGCTCTCGGAGGCGGTCGCGATGCTCTCGGGGGTGGTCAGACCGAGGTCCTCGAAGAACATGGCCCGGGTGTCGTGGGCCGTGTAGAAGCTGACCTCGCTCAGGTCCGTGGTGTCCACGTGCGTCAGGAACATCGCCGAGCTGCCCTCGATCTGCGGGTACTCCGCGACCGAGTCGGCGACCTCCTGTTCGAGGCCCTTGATGAGCTCCTCGCCCTCGTCCGCCATGCCCAGGGCCTGGCTGTTCAGCCGGATCATCTCCCGCCAGGGCGTCCCCCAGGCGGTCTCCGGGTAGGCGACGACGGGGGCGATCTCGCTCAGCGTGTCGTAGTCCTCCTGGGTCAGTCCGGAGTAGGCGGCGAGGATCACGTCGGGTCGGGTGTCCGCGACCGCCTCGAAGTCGATCCCGTCCGTCTCGTCGAACAGCACCGGGGTCTTCGCGTCCAGCTCCGTGAGCTTCTCCTCGACCCACGGGAGCACGCCGTCGGCGTTGTCGTCACCGAAGTTGGCGGCGGCCATGCCGACCGGCACGACCCCCAGGGCCAGCGGGACCTCGTGGTTGGCCCAGTTGACCGTCGCGACCCGCTCGGGCTCGGACTCGATGGTCGTCGTGCCGAGCGCGTGCTCGATGGTGACGGGGGTCCAGTCTCCGGAGCCGCCGCCCTCACCGCCGGAGGAGTCGGCGGAGGACGAGGAGCAGGCTGCGAGTCCGACGGTGAGCAGCGCGGCCGTGGAGAGCGCGGCCAGCTTTGAAACGCGGGGCATGGTTTCCTTCCCGTTGCGGCCGTGTGGCCTCAGCCATGGCGGTGCCATGGTCCGGCTCCCGCCTCGCCCGTGGCGCGCACGCGGGGGCGTGCGGCCCGGAGGGGCCGATCGGAGTCGCGTTGACGGGGGTACAGGGCACGGGGACACACGTCACCCCGATCGCGGCGATGGCGAGAGCTTAGGTTTGCCTAACCGAATTTAGGGTGTCCTTGGTGAGTACGCAATCACGCAGATGTGACACCTTTTGTCGCGAAACGGACAGAGTCTTCCCGGTCGGGCGCCGACACGGCGTCACTGCGCGCGGAACCGCCCCGGACTCGTCCCCGTGATCCGTCGGAAGACCACGCCGAACGCGCTCGCCGAGTGGTACCCCACACACGCGGCGACCTCGGCGATCTCCTCTCCCCGCGCGAGCATCGCGACCGCGTGCTGCACGCGGGCGGTGGCCAGCCACTGGCTGAACCCGAGGCCGGTCTCGGAGCGGAACGTGCGCGTGATGGTGCGGGTGCTCACACCGAGCCGCGCCGCCCACACGGCCAGGGTGGTGTCGTCGGCGGGATCGGCGCGCACGGCGGCGACGATGGGGGCCAGCAGCGGTGACTCGGGTATGCGCAGGATCAGTTCGTGCTGGGCGGGGGTGAGCAGGTCGGGCACCAGCGCCTCCGTCCTCGCGCGCGCGTCAGGGGCGAGGCCGTCGGCGTCGAGCCGGTCGAGCAGGAGCCGCAGGAGCGGTGTGACCTCCAGCGCGACGGGCCTGTCGGAGATCGAGGGCACCGCGTGGACGCCGAAGTGCGCGGCGCGGTGCCACGTTCCCGCGGGCGTCCAGCCGGAGTGGCGGACACCGGCCGGGATCCACAGGCCGACCGTCGGGGTGATCGTCCAGACCCGCCTGCCGATCGTCGCCGAGGACGCGCCCCGCTGGTTCCAGAGCAGCTCGTGCGTCGGGTGGGAGTGCTCCTCCCAGAACGTGTCCCGGGGAATGACCTCGGTGCTGCCCAGGACGACGAACGGCACGTCGATCTCACCGGCGGCGTAGAGGGGGAGCCTGCGGCTGTCGACCGCGTCGCCCCGTGCCGGCCCGGCGGTGCGCGGTACGGCTGCTGGACTCGTTCGGGTGTCTGGTGCGGGCACGTCAGCCAGGTTATGCGCTGGTGGGAGGCCGTGACCGGGACGGTCTGCCGACGTGCGGTCCCGGGGGCGGGCGAGGGGGCGAACGCAGGAAGGCCGGGGCGCCCTCGTGGGTCCACAGCCAGTCGGGCGGCGACAGCTGCTTCCTCAGGCGGACGCGCCGGCGTGTGTGGCCGGCCAGGGGCGCCGCGACCGCGTCGTCCTCGGGCACCTCCACCCGCGTGAGGAGGTCGTGTTCGGGGCGGATGAGAACCGGGCCGCCCTCTGGCCCGCGCCCTATCAGCCTCAGGTGCCTGAGCGGTCGGCAGGCCTTCTCGGGGGTGGGCGGCATGGTGAGCAGCGTGCCGGAGGCGGACCACACGTACGGCCCGGACCGGTCGACGTGGAAGATGCGGCCGCGGGCCGGGTCGGCGGCGCCGGTCAGGTGGCGCCGTCCGTGTCGTCCTCCGGTGCGTGTGGCGTCGTTCGTGTGGCGCTCCGGACGAATCCGACGATGTGGTCCCGCAGGCGCTCCTGGCCCTTCTCCCCGTGGACGTCCGGACCCACGATCAGCCGGGCGAGCTGAGGTGCGATCTGCGGCCACGCGGCCAGGCCGATGAGGCTCAACAGCAGGTGCCGTGTGTCCAGTGAGGGCGGTGCGCCGAGCCGTTGCGCGAGGGAGGAGAGCTTGTCCTCGTACAGGGCGGTCCGGTTCTCCTCGTCCGGGAGCGGCTTCTCACCGTAGTGCAGGGCCTCCCACAGCAGGAGCCTGAGCAGTTTGGGGTTCGACCGGTGGTAGTCGAACACGCGCGCCACGTAGGCGGCCGGGTCCGTGTCGTCGTCGAGCGCCACGGCCTGGGACAACTCGTCCAGGGCGTCGCCCACCACGTGCTGGAAGAGCTTCTCCTTGTCACCGAAGTTCGCGTAGAGGCGCTGTTTGTTGACTCCGGCCCGTTCGGCGATGCGGTCCACGCGCGCGCCCGCGATCCCGTACGCGGCGAACTCCGCCCGTGCGGCGTCGAGCAGGAGTGCGCGCGTCGTCTCCGTCCTCTTCGTCATCACGACATCGTAATCCAGCACCAACCGGTTGGTTGTAGGGGGTGTCGGGCGGTTCCCCGTCGCGGCGTGCGAGGTGGGCGTACGACCGGAGCCAGGGTCGGATGAAGCGCCCCTCTTGACAACCAACTAGTTGGTTTAAATAGTACGGGCATGGCATCGAGACAGAACGAGAGCACCACGAGCGAGGCTCCGGCTTCTCCGCGTACGTCGTTCGCGGCAACCGTCGCGGCGCTCTCCCTCACGGGCATGCTGGTGGTCGGCCAGCTCTACACCGTCATTCCGCTCTTCGCCCTCATGGCCTCCGACTGGGGGAGCGGTCCCGGCGCGGTCGCGTGGACGGCCACCGCGTTCGCGGCCGCCTACGCCGTCGGCTTCCTGTTCGCCGGGCCCGCCGCCGACCGGTTCGGTCCCCGCCGCACGATCGTCGCCGGCCTCACGGCCACCGCCGTGGCCACCGTCGCGGTCCCCCTCGCCCCGTCGCTGGGGGCGGCACTCGTCCTGCGCGTGGTCCAGGGGCTCGTGGCCTCGGCCTTCGCCCCCGCCGCTTTCGCCTACGTCGCATCCCGGGTCGACCCGCACCGCCGTGTCACCGCCATCACCTGGCTGACCAGCTCCTTCCTCGCCGCGGCGGTCCTGGGCCAGCTCGCGGCCCAGGCCGTCGGACAGGCGGTCGGCTGGGAGCCGGTCTTCCTCGCCGGCGGGGTCGCGCTCGCCCTGGGCGCGGTCGGACTGCGCCTGGTCCTGAGCCCGAACGGGGGCGGCGGCCGGGCGAGGCCGGTCGGCGCCTTCACCGCCATGGCCGGCCTTTTGGGCGACGGGCGGCTCCTGCTGCTCTACGGGGCCACGTTGACGGTCCTTACCGGTTTCGTGGGTGTCTACGGCGGTCTGCAGGTCGCGGGCCCGCCGACGCTCGCCGGAGACGACGGTGCCCTGCTGGCCCTGCGCGCCAGCGCGCTCCCGGCGATGCTGGCCGTCCCGCTGCTGACCCCCTGGCTGGTACGGAGCGCTCCGGAGCGGCGGGCGGCCCTCTCGCTCGGCGCCGCGGCCCTGCTGTCGGCCGTCTGCGCGTTCCTCGCCGGGGGAGCGGCCATCGGCGTGTGCCTCTTCGTCTTCGTCGCCGGTATCGCGGTGGCGGCGCCCGCCTTGGTCCAAGCCGTCGGCGCGAGGGCGGGTGCCGCACGCGGCACGGCCGTCGCGCTCTACACCTTCTTCCTCTTCGTCGGCGCCGGGCTCGGCCCGCAGCTGGCCGCCGCCCTCGCCGGGTCCGGCTTCCCGGTGGTGTCGCTGGCCGCCGCCGCGGTCCTGGGGAGCGGGGCACTGCTCGCCCTGGGGTCGACGGTTCGCAGGGGGAGCGCACGTCGGTCCTGAGGTACGGACCGGTCCGCCGGACGCGCGGTGCACGGGCGGGGCCGGGAGCCGGGACCGGTCCCCGGGCGGGCGGGTCGGCGTTCACGTCCCGCAGGTCCGCCCTCCGCGCACGGCACGTCCGCCGCGGGGTCCTCCCACCCGTCCCGCGGCGGACGTGCGCTGTCGACGTTCCCGCTACTCCTTGGGCCGCTGGTCGATGATGCGGCGGAACTTGCCCACCGAGCGCTCGATCTGCTCGGGATCGACCACGTCCACGCTCACGCTCACACCCACCTTGTCCTTGACCGTGGCGACGATCTCCCTGCTCAGGGCCGAGCGGCGCTCGGGGGTGCAGTCCGGGGCGGCCTCGATGCGCACGGCCATGCGGTCCAGGCGACCCTCCTTGGTGAGCACCAGCTGGAAGTGCGGGGCCAGGCCGTCCAGGCCCAGGACGATCTCCTCGATCTGGGTGGGGAAGACGTTGACGCCGCGCAGGATGATCATGTCGTCGCTGCGGCCGGTGACCTTGTCCATGCGGCGCATGGGGCGGGCGGTGCCGGGGCGCAGCGTGGTCAGGTCGCGGGTGCGGTAACGGATGACGGGCATGGCCTGCTTGGTCAGCGAGGTGAAGACCAGTTCGCCACTCGAGCCGTCGGGAAGCACGTCCTGGGTGACGGGGTCGAGCACCTCGGGGTAGAAATGGTCCTCCCACACGTGCAGGCCGTCCTTGGTCTCCACGCACTCGTTGGCCACACCCGGGCCCATGACCTCCGACAGGCCGTAGATGTCCACGGCGTGGATGTCGAAGCGCTCCTCGATCTCGGTGCGCATCTTCTCGGTCCAGGGCTCGGCGCCGAAGATGCCGACCCTGAGCGAGGTGCTACGCGGGTCGATTCCCTGATGCTCGAACTCGTCCAGGAGTGTCAGCATGTAGCTGGGGGTGACCATGATGATGTCGGGCTGGAAGTCCTGGATGAGCTGGACCTGCTTGGCGGTCTGCCCTCCGGAGGCGGGGATGACCGTGCAGCCCAGCCGCTCGGCGCCGTAGTGGGCGCCCAGGCCGCCGGTGAAGAGGCCGTAGCCGTAGGAGACGTGCACCTTGTGGCCGGGGCGGCCGCCCGCGGCGCGGATGGAGCGGGCCACGACCTCGGCCCAGGTGTCGATGTCCTCGCGGGTGTAGCCGACGACGGTGGGGCGGCCCGTGGTCCCGCTGGAGGCGTGGATGCGGCTGACCCTCTCCTGGGGGACGGCGAACATCCCGAAGGGGTAGTTGTCGCGCAGGTCGGCCTTGGTGGTGTGCGGGAAGTGGCGCAGGTCCCCGAGTTCCTTCAGGTCCTCGGGCCGCACCCCGGCCTCGTCGAACTTCTTCCGGTACAGGGGCACGTTGGCGTAGGCGTGCTCCAGGGTCCATCGGAGGCGCTTGAGCTGCAGGGCGCGCAGTTCGTCGACACTCATGCGCTCGGCCGGGTCCAGGAGTTCGGGCGAGGGCGCCTGCCCCAGGCGGGGGGCTGCGTCGGCCGTCCGCATGGTGGTGTCGTGGCTTGCCATGGGCCTCTCCATGTACTGTGCGCGGGACCCGCCAGGAGCGGTCCTGGAGGGGGCGGGCGGGTGCGTGCGCGGGTCGTGGGCGGGTGGTGCGGTCCGTCGCGGAGCGGACCGACTTGCTTACTGACCGAACGTTCGGTTACTAATGCATTAACGCAGTCTCCGGGCAGCCGTGTCAAGGAGAAGTGTCGATGAGTTCACAGGTGGCGGTGGCCTGGACCACCGTCGTTAACATGGGAGGCCGCACGTGAGCGAGGTCTACTTGGTCGACGGGGTGCGAACCCCCCAGGGCCGCTACGGCGGTGCCCTGGCAGCAGTGCGCCCCGACGACCTGGCCGCCACGGCCGTGGCCGAGGCCGTCCGCCGCGCGGGCGTTCCCGGCGAGGTCGTGGACGAGGTCGTCCTCGGCGCGGCCAACCAGGCCGGTGAGGACAACCGCAACGTGGCCCGCATGGCGGCGCTGCTGGCCGGGCTCGACCCCAGCGTTCCCGGCTACACCGTCAACCGGCTGTGCGCCAGCGGCCTGACCGCCGTGGCCTCGGCCGCCCAGGCCATCCGCGCGGGCGAGGCCGACGTGGTGGTCGCGGGCGGCGTGGAGTCCATGACCCGCGCCCCCTGGGTGATGGCCAAGCCCGGCACCCCCTGGGCCAAGCCGGGAGAGGTCGCCGACACCTCCCTGGGATGGCGCTTCACCAACCCGCGCTTCGCGCAGGCCGACGCCCAGGCACCGGACGACGCCTCCCCCGACGACCTGCGCTATACCCTGTCGATGGGGGAGACGGCCGAGGAGGTCGCGCGCCTGGAGGGCCTCACCCGGCAGGAGTGCGACGCCTTCGCCCTGCGCAGCCACGAGCGCGCCGTCGCGGCCGCCGAGGCGGGCCGCTTCGACGCCGAGATCGTCCCGGTCACCGTGCACGGACGCAAGGGCCAGACCCACGAGGTCACCGCGGACGAGGGCCCGCGCCCGGGTTCGAGCATGGAGAGCCTGGCCAAGCTGCGCCCGGTCTTCCGTGAGGAGGGCATCGTCACCGCGGGCAACTCCTCCTCGCTCTCCGACGGCGCCTCGGCCCTGGTACTGGCCAGCGCCGAGGCCGTGCGCCGCCACGGCCTGACCCCCCGCGCCCGCGTGGTGGCCTCCGCCTCGGCAGGTGTGGCCCCGCAGGTCATGGGCCTGGGCCCGGTCCCGGCCACCCGCAAGGTGCTCGACCGCGCGGGGTGGGACCTGGACGGGATCGGCGCCGTGGAGCTCAACGAGGCCTTCGCCGCCCAGTCCCTGGCCGTGATGCGCCGGCTCAAGCTGGACGAGGCCCGCGTCAACGCCGACGGCGGCGCCATCGCGCTGGGCCACCCGCTGGGCAGCTCGGGCGCGCGCATCCTGGTCACGCTGCTCAACCGCATGGAGCGCGAGGACGCCGCCCGGGGCCTGGCCACCCTGTGCGTGGGCGTGGGGCAGGGCACCGCACTGCTGGTGGAGCGCCCGTGAGCGAGCAGGAGGACACCCGGGAGTTCACGACCCTCAGGGTCGACTGGCGCGAGGACCGCGTGGTGGTGGAGCTGTACCGCCCCGAGGCCCGCAACGCCATCAACGGGCGGATGATCGCCGAGCTGCACCAGGTGTGCGAGCGGATCGAGGCCGACCCCAGGCCGCTGCTGCTCACCGGGCACGGCACCGTGTTCGCGGGCGGCGCCGACATCTCCGAGCTGCGCGAACGCGGCCGCGAGGAGGCGCTGGCCGGGATCAACAGCCGCCTGTTCGAGCGCCTGCACCGCCTGCAGGTGCCCACCGTGGCGGCCGTGGACGGCTACGCGCTGGGCGGCGGCGCCGAACTGTCCTACGCCTGCGACATCCGCGTCGTCACCCCCACCGCCGTGTTCGCCCAGCCCGAGCCGGGTCTGGGCATCATCGCCGGGGCGGGCGCGTGCTGGCGGCTGCGGGAACTGGTCGGGGCCTCGGTCGCCAAGCAGGTGCTGCTGGGCGGCTACCGCCTGGACGCCGAGGCCGCGCTGCGCCACGGCCTGGCCGCCGAGATCGTGCCCTCCGAGGAGCTGCGCGAGCGCGCCCACGCCCTGGTGGACCGTATGGCCGCCTCCTCCGCACTGGCCCTGCGCATGACCAAGATGGTCCTGGACGCCGACGGCCCCCACCCGCTGGCCGACGACCTGACCCAGGCGGTGCTGTTCGAGAGCGCCGACAAGCACGACCGGATGACCCGTTTCCTGGAGAGGAAGAAGCGTTGAGCCCCACCGAGCACGGCCCCGTCGAGCAGGGCGTCGGCAAGCAGGGCGTTCCCGCCACCGTCGCCGTCATCGGCGGCGGCACCATGGGTGCCGGCATCGTCCAGCAGTTCCTCACCAGCGGTGCGGACGTGGTGCTGGTCGAGGCCACCGGCGAGGCGGCCGAGGCCGGTCGCGCCCGGGTGGCGGCCGGCCTGGACAAGGCCCGCCGGCGCGGCAAGATCGACGCCGACCCGGCCGCCTTCCTGGCACGGCTGGGCACGGTCACCGACGCCGCCGACATCCCCGCCGACGCGGGCCTGGTCGTGGAGGCCGTACCCGAGAAGCCCGAGTTGAAGATCGCCGTGCTCACCGCGGCCGAGGCCGCCGTGGGCGAGGACACCGTGCTGGCCTCCAACACCAGCTCGCTGTCGGTCTCCGAGCTGGCCGCCGCCCTCAAGCACCCGCGGCGCTTCCTGGGCATGCACTTCTTCAACCCGGTCCCCGCCTCCAAGCTCGTGGAGCTGGTGGTCGCCCCCGAGACCGGTGACGGGGTCGTGGCGTCGGTGCGCGGCTGGGTCGGCGCCCTGGGCAAGACCGAGGTCGTGGTCAGGGACGCCCCAGGGTTCGCCACCAGCCGCCTGGGCGTCACGCTGGGCTTGGAGGCCATCCGCATGGTGGAGGAGGGCGTGGCCTCGCCCGCCGACATCGACACCGCCATGGAGCTGGGCTACCGCCACCCCATGGGCCCGCTGCGCCTGACCGACCTGGTGGGGCTGGACGTGCGCCTGGCCATCGCCGAGTACCTGGCCGCCGAACTGGGGGACCGGTTCGCCCCGCCGGAGCTGCTGCGCCGTATGGTCGCCGAGGGAAAGCTGGGTCGCAAGAGCGGCCAGGGCTTCCACACCTGGGACGAGGGAGAGTAGAGAGTTGAGCGAGGACACGGCGGCCGGGCAGCAGGCCCCGAAGGCAGTGGAGTTCAGCGAGGCCGACGGGTTGGCCACGGTGCGGCTGAACACGCCCGGCCTGACCCGGCAGGTCAAGGAGGAGCTGCTGGTCGCACTGCGACGGGCGGCGGAGTCCACCACCGCCCGCGCCGTGCTGCTGCTGGGGTCCGACAAGGCCTTCTGCGTGGGCCAGGACCTGGGCGAGCACGCACAGACCCTGCAGGACAAGCCGCAGGACGCCCTGGACACCGTGCGCGAGCACTACAACCGCATCGTGCTGGCGCTGGAGGACATCCAGGTGCCGGTCGTGGTCGGCATCGGAGGGGCCTGCGTGGGCGCGGGGATGGGCTTCGCGCTGGCCGGTGACGTGCGCGTCGCGGCGCGCCGGGCCAAGTTCGGCACCGCCTTCACCGGCATCGGCCTGGCCTCGGACTCGGGGCTGGCCCACCGCCTGGTGACCGCGCTGGGGCAGGCCAGGGCCATGGAGCTGCTGCTGCTGAGCACGGTCTTCGGCGCCGAGCGCGCCCTGGAGCTGGGCCTGGTCACCGAGGTCGTGGACGACGACGCCTGGGCCGACCGCGCCCGGGAGACGGCCCTCCAGCTGGCGTCGGGACCCACCAGCGCGTTCGTGGCGGCCAAGCGCGAGGTGCGCTCGGCGGCCCAGGGCGGCCGCGAGCTGTCCGAGCTGCTGGAGGAGGAGGCCGACCTGCAGAACCAGCTGGGGCAGACGGCCGACCACGTGGGAGCGGTCCGCGCCTTCCTGAACAAGGAGAAGCCGGCCTTCACCGGCAGCTAGCTGCTCCTTCCCCCGCCCGGGGACTTGCCCGGGCGGGGGATTCCGGGGATACTAATTACTGACCGAACGTTCGGTTATGAATGGGGAAGAAGCCAATGACCACGCAGACGGCCCAGGCGCCCCCCGGCGCCGACCTGGACCTGCAGGCGGAGTTCGACGCCAAGGTCGCAGCCGACCAGCGCATCGAGCCGCGCGACTGGATGCCCGAGGGCTACCGTAAGACGCTCGTGCGCCAGGTCTCCCAGCACGCGCACTCGGAGATCATCGGTATGCAGCCCGAGGGCGACTGGATCGCCTCCGCGCCCAGCCTGCGCCGCAAGGCCATCCTGCTGGCCAAGGTCCAGGACGAGGCCGGGCACGGCCTGTACCTGTACGCGGCCGCCGAGACCCTGGGCGTGGACCGCGCCGACCTGACCCGGCGCCTCATCGAGGGCCGTCAGAAGTACTCCTCGATCTTCAACTACCCCTCGCTGACCTTCGCCGACGTCGGCGTCATCGGCTGGCTCGTGGACGGCGCCGCCATCTGCAACCAGGTCCCGCTGTGCCGCAGCTCCTTCGGCCCCTACGCCCGCGCCATGGTGCGCATCTGCAAGGAGGAGTCCTTCCACCAGCGCCAGGGCTACGAGCTGCTCATGCGCATGATGGAGGGCACCGAGGAGCAGCGCCGCATGGTCCAGGACGCCGTGGACCGCTGGTGGTGGCCGTCGCTGATGATGTTCGGCCCGCCCGACGCCGAGTCGCCCAACACCCAGCAGTCCATGGCCTGGCGCATCAAGCGCGACACCAACGACGACCTGCGCCAGAAGTTCGTCGACATGACCGTCCCCCAGGCCGAGAAGCTGGGCGTCACCCTGCCCGACCCCGAGCTGGTCTGGAACGGGGAGCGGGGCCACTACGACTTCGGCGAGCCCGACTGGAACGAGTTCAAGCAGGTCATCTCCGGCGCCGGCCCCAAGAACGCCGAGCGCGTCGAGCGCCGCCGGGCCGCGCACGAGAAGGGCGCGTGGGTCCGTGAGGCCGCCACCGCCTACGCCGGGAAGCACAGCGCCAAGGAGGCCGCGGCATGAGCAAGGACACCAACGCCACCGGCGGATCCGGCTCCGGGGCGGCACGCCCCGAGTGGCCGCTCTACGAGGTCTTCGTGCGCGGCAAGCGCGGCCTCAACCACGTCCACGTGGGCTCCCTCCACGCCCCGGACGACACCATGGCGCTGCACAACGCCCGCAACCTCTACACCCGCCGCAACGAGGGCGTGAGCATCTGGGTGGTGCGGGCCGAGCACATCGCCGCCTCCAGCCCCGACGAGAAGGACCCCTACTTCGCGCCCAGCGGGGACAAGGTCTACCGGCACCCGACGTTCTACCCCATCCCCGAGGACGTCCCGCACATCTAGGTCAGGGGTGGGACCAGCGCGAACACGAGGGACAAAGGAAACAACCAATGAGTGGCGACCACATCTATTCGGCCCTGAGCGAGGAGCACGGCGGCGACGCCCGCTGGGCCTTCGGGACCGGCTTCACCGACGCCCTCGCCGGGGTGGACACCACCCTGCCCGAGGGGGTGGACGGCCAGGACCTGGCGCTGTACTGCCAGATGCTCGGTGACGACGCGCTCGTGCAGGCCCAGCGGCTCGTCCACTGGGTCACCGACGCGCCCGAGTTGGAGGAGGAGGTCGCGCTGGCCAACATCGCCCTGGACCTGCTCGGCCAGGCCCGCCTGCTGCTGGCACGCGCCGGACAGGCCGACGGCACCGGACGCGACGAGGACGACTTCGCCTACCGGCGCGGCCCCGCCGAGTTCCGCAACGTCCACCTGGCCGAGGCGCCCCGGGGCGACTTCGCCCGCGCGGTGGTCACCCTGCTGGTGCTCTCCAGCGCGCGCCTGGCCGTGTTCACCCGTCTGGCCGACAGCCGCGACCCCGTACTCGCCGCCATCGCCGCCAAGGCCGTCAACGAGCTCGCCTACCACCGCGAGTACGCCCTCTCCTGGACCCTGCGCCTGGGCGACGGCACCCCCTACTCGCACGAGCGCGCGGTCGCCGCCGTCGCCGACGTGTGGCCCCTCACCGGCGAGCTGTTCGCCACCCACCCCGTGGAGGCCCGCATGGCCGGGCAGGGCGTGGGCGTGGACCCGGCCTCCGTGCGCGAGGAGGTGCACGCCGTCCTGGCCCAGGTGCTCACCACCGCCACCCTCGACGCCCCCGCGCCCTTCCCCGAGGCGGCCGTGGCCGGACGCGGGGGTCGGCACACCCCCGAGCTCGCCCCCCTGCTGGACGAACTCCAGAAGGTGGCCCGCGAACACCCGGAGGCGACATGGTGACCACGGCCCGGAACAGGACCGGGGAGGAGGCCCGCGAGCGCGCCCGTGCGGCGGCCGCCGCGGTGACCGACCCCGAGCTGCCCATGCTCACCCTGGCCGACCTGGGCATCCTGCGCCGGGTGGAGGTCGGGGCCGACGGCACCGTCGCGGTGTGGATCACCCCCACCTACTCGGGCTGCCCCGCCCTGGCCGAGATGCGCGCGGACGTGGACCGCGCCGTGCGCGCCGCCGGGTTCGACCGGGTGGAGGTGCGCACCGAGCTGTCCCCGCCCTGGACCACCGACTGGATCACCGACGAGGGCAGGCGCAAGCTCGCCGAGCACGGCATCTCCCCTCCCGGGAGCGCGCCCCCGCGCGCGTCCGGCCCCGTCCCGCTGACCCTGCTGCCCACCCGCACCGTCCCGCACTGCCCGCTGTGCGGGTCGGACCGGACCGAGGAACTGTCCCGCTTCGGCGCGACCTCCTGCAAGTCGCTGCACCGCTGCCGGTCCTGCCTCGAACCTTTCGAGCACGTCAAGGAGATTTGACCGTGACCACACCCGTCACCGAGACCGCGCCCGGGGCCGCGCGCCGCCGAGGCGCGTTCCACCGGCTGCGCGTGGCCGCCGTCGAGCGCCTGTGCGACGACGCCGTCGCCGTCACCTTCGACGTCCCCGACCACCTGGCCGAGGAGTTCGCGTTCGCCCCCGGTCAGTCGCTGACCCTGCGCCGCGAGGCGGACGGGGTGGAGGAGCGGCGCAGCTACTCCGTGTGCGCCCCCGTCGGCCAGGCCCCCCGCGTGGGCGTGCGCCTGGTCTCCGGCGGCCTGTTCTCCAGCTGGCTGGTCAACGAGGTCCGGCCGGGCGACGAGATCGAGGTGGGCGCGCCCACCGGCCGGTTCGTCCCCGACCTGGGCACCGCCGCCCGCCACGTGATGCTCGCCGCCGGATCGGGGATCACCCCGATGCTGTCCATGGCCTCCTCGCTGCTGCGCCGCACCGACTCCCACGTCACCTTGCTCTACGGCAACCGCCGCAGCGACACGGTGATGTTCGCCGACGAGATCGCCGACCTCAAGGACGCCTTCGGGGCGCGCTTCGAGCTGGTGCACGTGCTCTCCCGGGAGCCGCGCGAGGCCGAGCTGTTCACCGGGCGCCTGGACGGCGCCAAGCTGGAGGCGCTGCTGGACACCGTCGTGGCCGCCGACGCCGTCGACCACTGGTGGCTGTGCGGGCCCTACGGCATGGTCACCGACGCCCAGGAGGTGCTGGCCCGCAGGGGCGTGCCCGGCGAGCGGGTGCACCAGGAGCTGTTCTTCGTGGAGGGCGCCGAGCCGCCGCCCCAGGCGCGCCACGAGGATCCCGAGGTGGAGGGGCCCTCCAGCGAGGTCACCGTCGTCCTGGACGGGCGCACCACCACCCTGACCCTGCCGCGGGGGGTGCCCGTGCTGGACTCGGCGCAGCGCTACCGCCCCGACGTGCCCTTCGCCTGCAAGGGCGGGGTGTGCGGTACCTGCCGGGTCAGGGTCTGCGAGGGCGAGGTGCGGATGCGGCGCAACTACGCGCTCACCGACGCCGAGGTGGAGGCGGGATACGCCCTGTCCTGCCAGGCGCTGCCCGAGACCGACGCCGTGACCGTGGACTTCGACTCGTGAGCGGGCGCAACGAGGCCGCCTGGCGCATGTTCGAGGCCGACCGGGCGTCCAAGAACCTCGGGATGCGGCTGGTGGAGGCCACCGACGGCAGGGCGGTCGTGGAGATGGCCGTGGGCCCCCTGATGGTCAACGGGCACGGCATCGCCCACGGCGGGTTCGTGTTCACCCTGGCCGACACCGCGTTCGCGTGCGCGTGCAACGTGGAAGGACAGGGTGTGACGGTGGCCTCCGGGGCGGACGTGACGTTCGTGGCCGCGGCCCACGAGGGCGACCTGCTGGTGGCCACCGCCCAGGAGCGCACGCTGTTCGGCCGCAGCGGCCTGTACGACGTCACGGTGCGCCGCGGCGAGGAGGTCGTCGCCGAGTTCCGCGGGCGCAGCCGCACCCTGCCCCAGCGCGGGTAGGGGCCGCTGCGGGGCCGGGGCCGTCGAGGACGGTCCCGGCCCCCTCGCGTGTCCGGAGGACGACCCGGTCTCCCCGGGCCCGCGTCGTCGTGGGGAACCTGGAACGCTTCCGGGCCGCGGGGCGTCCCACTCTTCGTCACCCCCAGACGGACGAGTGCGAAGGCCCCCATCCCCCATGAGCGTCACCCCATCCCCCATCCCCTCTTCCGCGCGCCCCCTGCCGACGGGGCTCGAGCCCCTGGAGAAGGGCGACCCGGACCGGCTGGGCCCCTACCGGCTCGTGGGCAGGATCGGCGCGGGAGGTATGGGCGCCGTCTACGGCGGGATCGACGGGGGCGGGCGGTGCGTGGCCGTCAAGACCGTGCACGCCAGGTTCGCGCGCAAGCGCGCCTACCGCGAGGCGTTCGCCCGTGAGGTGGACATGCTCTCCCGTGCCCGGGGAGTGAGCACCGCGCACCTGCACGCCGCCGACGTCACCGCCCGCGTGCCCTGGCTGGCCTTCGACTACGTCCCCGGCCGTGACCTGCGCTCCCACGTACGCGAGTTCGGTCCCTTGGAGGGGGAGGCGCTGCGCGCGTTCGCGGCGGGCACCGCCGAGGGCCTGGCCGCGCTGCACGCGGCCGGGATCGCGCACCGCGACGTCAAACCGGGCAACGTCATCCTCTCCCCGGACGGCCCCAAGATCGTCGACTTCGGCATCGCCACCACCATCGGCGCCCGGCGTGCCACCGACCGGGGCGCCTCCTACGGCACCCCCGGCTGGGTGGCGCCCGAACGCTATACCGGGGCGGCCGCCGATCCGGCCGCCGACGTGTTCGCCTGGGGCGCCCTGGTGGCGCTCGCGGCCACCGGCCGCGATCCCTTCGGCCGCGGCACCCCCGAGGAGCTGCGCGAGCGGGTCAGCGCCGGACACCACGACGTGGAGGGCGTCCCGGAGGGCCTGCGCCCCCTGGTGGAGGGCGCCCTGTCCACCGACCCCGACCGGCGGCCGAGCGCGGTGGATCTCATGCGGGCCCTGCTGCCCCCGCCGACCGAGGCCGGTGTGGACGGCCGCGGCCGCGTGGTCCCGGCCGCCGAGGCCCTGCGCGCCCTGCTGCGCGACTACTGGCGCGGTGTCGACGCCGCCGGACACGATCCCGCCCGGTGGGCGGCGGCCGTGGGCATGGTCTCCGCGGCCGGCATCGCCGGAGGACTGCTCGGCGGCGCGGGAACCGGAGCGGGCACGGGGGTGGGCGCGGGGGCGGGCACGGCGACGGGTTCCACCGGGGGGACGGCCGCGGGGTCGGGCGGCGCGGTGGGCCTGGCCACCGGGACCGGCACCACCACCGCCGGCGCCACGGGCGGCACCCTCAGCACGCTCGTGGGCTCCAAGGCGGCGGTCGCCGGTGCGGGCGTGCTGGTCACCGCGGGGGTGGCCACCGGCGGATACGTCGTCTACGACCAGGTCAGCACCGCTCCGGTCGAGGCGGTCACCGCCGCAGCCACCACCCTGGAGGAGGGCGGTGGTTTCGTGGTCGAGGTCGAGCGCCGCTTCACCGACGCGCACGCCGAGGAGGTCGCCGCGCGGACCGGGCGGTCCGTCGAGGCGGTGCTGGAGGAGAGCCGGGCCGCCGTCGAGTACCGCTACGCGGCCGGCCAGGACACCTTCCTCGCACGTGGAGAGGTGATGGGGCAGGGCTCCGTCGCGGCGGCCGGCAGCGACGGGCGGCTGTACGTGTACGGGCCCGCGCTGGGGGAGAGCCAGGCCTCCCAGCCGGTCACCCCCGCATGGGAGGCCACCGCCGAGGACCTCGGCCCCCACCTGGTCACCGGGCCCCTGCGCGAGATGGCCGGATCCGGGGACCTGGAGGAGGCCGGGTCCGGGGGCGGTGCGGGCGGCCGTGTCTACACCGGTCCGCTCACCGCACGGCTGGTGGTGGACGGCGCGGTGGTCGATGAGGCCGCGCGGGGCCTGGTCGAGGTGGACGCCGAGGGCGCCCCGGTGCGCATGGAGTACACCGGCGAGCGCTGGCGGGTCGAGGCCGACCTCACCGAGGCGGGCGGCTCCGTGGAGGTGGCCGACCCGCAGCAGGGGCCTGAGCTCGGAGGCGAGGGGTGGGAGGTGTTCCACGCGCCCGCCTGCGGCGAGGTGGAGCTCTACGAACGCACCTGGCAGGTGCGCGCGGACGCCTGGGAGATGACCTGCGATCGCGCCATGGAGGTGGCGGGGCTGCTGGGCACCGAGAGCGAACGGGTGGAGACCCCCCTCGGGTACGCCGGCACCGGTGCGATCACCTACCTCGTGGACCGCGAGATGGCGTGTACGGGGGTGAGGGACTTCGTCCCGGGGCTGTCGGGGGCGAGTTCCCCCTGGTCCCTGGTCCACTGCACGCCCGCGGCGTCCGCCGGGGAGACGGACCTGGGATGGGAGGAGTTCGAGTTCGGGCCCTCCACACTCATCCGGTTCGTCCGGGTGGAGTAGCCGCGAGGGCGTCCGGCCGGCACCGCCACCACCGGGACACACCTCGCCGAGCGCCCGCGCCCTGGCGGGGAGGAGGAGCGGTTCTTCCCCCGGCGCCGTACCGGGACGGTTCAGGGCAGAGCGCTGAACTCCGGGGTCTCGGACACCTGTCCGCTCCGCTCCCGCCGCCGCCCCGGGCGGTCCAGCAGGCCTGCCACCACCGCGATGCCCAGGCCCACCACGGCCAGCACCGCGCCGATGGCGGCCGGGGACGCATACCCCAGGCCGGCGCCGATCCCGACACCGCCCAGCCACGCCCCGGCGGCGTTGGCCAGGTTGAACGCCGAGTGGTTCGAGGTCGCGGCCATGGTCGGCGCCTGGGCGGCCTTGTTCATCACCAGCACCTGGAGCGGGGTGGCCACACCGAACCCCACGGCGCCCAGGACCAGAACCGTCGCCGCGGCCGTCCAGGGGTTGTGCACGGTCACCGTGAACACCACCAGCACCACGGCCAGGGAGGTGAGCGCCCCGTAGATCGTGGGGCGCAGCGCACGGTCGGCCAGGGGGCCGATGACCAGCGATCCGAGCGTCATACCGGTTCCGAACAGGGCCAGGACCACGGGCACGCCGGAGGCGGACATGCCCGCCAGCTCGGTCATCATCGGCGAGACGTAGCTGTAGACGGCGAAGACCCCGGCGAACCCGAAGACCGCCGTGACCAGGCCGAGGACGACCTGGGGACGGCCCAGTTCGCGGACCTCGTGCCGCAGGCCCGTACCCGGGGGCGAGGGCTGGCGCGGCACGAAGGCCGCGATGCCGAGCATCGCGAGCAGGGCGATCCCGACCACGACCAGGAACGCCGCGCGCCAGCCCAACGCCTGTCCCAGGAACGTGCCCGCGGGCACACCGACGATGTTGGCCACGGTCAGGCCCAGGAACATCCGCGAGACCCCCGTCGCCTGGCGTCCCGGGCCGGCGATGTGCGCCGCGACCAGCGATCCCACTCCCAGGTAGGCGCCGTGGGGCAGCCCGGCCAGGACCCGCGAGGCGAACACGGCCCCGAAGGAGGGGGCCAGGACGGTGGCGAGGTTGCCCGCGAGGAAGAGCCCCATGAAGACGAGCAGGACCGTCTTGCGGGGCAGCCGCGTGCTCAGCGCGGTGAGCAGGGGAGCGCCGACCACGACGCCCAGGGCGTAGGCGGAGATGAGGTATCCGGCGGTCGGGACCGGGACGCCGAGGGCGGTGGCGACCTCGGGCAGCAGTCCCATGATGACGAACTCGGTGGTGCCGATGGCGAACGCGCCGACGGCGAGGGCGAGCAGGGCCAAAGGCATGGGCGGGTCCCCTTCGAAGGTGGGCCGGGGTCGCGGGCACCGGGCGCCGTGGGCGGCCCGGGAGGTCCGGCTTCGGGACGCCGGACGACGACGGAGGGTGATTTAGCACGTGCTAAATCCAGTGTCGGCCCTGTTCGGGGCGAATCCAACCGTCCCGCCGTGTGATCTGCCTCCCGGTGTGGTCGGCGCCGACGGTGACGGGTCCTCGGAGCGGGGCGGTGGCCGGAGAAGGGCGTCCCGGCCTGTCCGGGCCGGCCGGCCCCTCAGTGCGGGGAGCGGTCTCCCCCCAGTCGTGAAGGGCCTCGTTCACGGCGGCCGACCCCTCAGCGCGGGGGAGCGGTGCTGTCCCGGACCGTGAGGGAGGGCTCCAGCAGCAGGTGGCGGCTGCGGGTACGGCCCCCGTCGAGCCGCTCGGCCGCCGAGCGGACCGCCAGCCGCGCCATGTTCTCGGCGTCCTGGCGCACCGACGTCAGCCGCAGGAAGGACAGCTGCGCGGTCCGGCTGTCGTCGTACCCCACCACCGACACGTCCCCGGGCACGCCCACCCCGGCGCGGACCAGGGTCGCCAGCAGCCCGAAGGCGCACAGGTCGTTGGCCGCGACCACGGCGGTGGGCAGGGAGTCCCGTGCCAGGAGGCGCCGGGCCGCCCGCGCGCCCGCCTCCTCGGAGTAGTCGCCGGTCAGGACCTCGACATGGTCGTCCAGACCGTGTTCGCGCATCGCCTCGGCGTAGCCCCGCGCGCGCTCGTCGGCGCCGGGGAGGCCGCCTCCGTCGACGTGGACGATCGCGCGGTGTCCCAGTCGGACCAGGTGCTCGACGGCCTGGCGGACACCGGCGGCGTCGGCGGTGCGCACGCTGTCGGTGCCCTCCGCGCCGGTGCGCTGGCCGATCTCCACCACGGGGACCCGCTCGGCCACCCGGGCCAGGTCCGCCGGCGCCTCGGCGGACAGGCCGATCAGGAGCAGCGCCTCGCAGCGCAGCCCCATCAGTTCGTCGATCGCCTCGCGTTCGCTGCGGGTGCTGGCCATCGCGCTGAGCACCACGCCGTACCCCAGTTCGGCGGTGGCCGGGTAGAGCGCCTCGACCAGGTGGGCGTCCATGGGGTATCCCATGCCGAAGAGCACGCCCACCTGCCTGCTGCGCGCCCGGCGCAGCAGGCGCGCGGCCGTGTCCGCCTGGTAGCCGAGTTCCTCGGCGGCCCGCAGGACCCGTTCGCGGGTCCGCGCGCTCGGGCCGGGGCGCTCGCCGAGCACCAGTGAGACGAGTTGGCGGGAGACCCCCACGTGGGTGGCCACGTCGGCCATCGTCGGGTGCCGTGCGGACCGGGCACCCGCCTCGTCTTCGGACATCGCGCCCTCCCGTTCCACGCCGTCGCTCACCACCCCGGAACCTGGGGAACCGGATGGACCCCACCCCATCATGTTCCCGGACGAGGGAGGGGAGAACGTCAGGGGACCAGGACGATCCGTCCTCGCGCGACCCCTCGGGCCTGCCGCTCCCATCCCCGTGCCGCCTCCTCCAGCGGAACCCGCTCGAAGGGGACGGACAGCCTGCCGAGCGCACACTCACGGGCCACAGTGTCCACGGCCGCGCTCCGCTGCTGCGGGGTGAGCGCGTTGTTGGTGTAGCCCAGCAGGCGCAGGGAGCGCCCGCGCAGGGTGCCCGAGTCCAGGGGCGCGTGCTCTCCGGCCGAGGAGCCCAGGTTCACCAGGCGTCCCTCGGGGCGCAGGACACGCGCGGCGGCAGCCGCGGGAGCGCCGAAAAGGGGGTCCAGGACCAGGTCGACGGGGCCCTGCGCGGCCTCTTCCAGCAGAGCGGCCAGCGCGTCGACGTCGTCGGTGTCCAGGGAGGCTACCGCGTCGGCGCCCGCACGGGCAGCCCTCTCCCGCCCCTTGTCCGACCGTGCCGCAGCCACGACCCGGCCCGCTCCGGCGGTGCGCGCCAGCTGCACCGCGGCCAGGCCCACCACCCCGCCCGCACCCAGGACCAGGACCGTCTCCCCAGCGGCGAGCCCGCCGCGCCATGTCAGCGCCATGTGCGCGGCCACCGCCGACAGGCCCAGCGCCGCGACGGCAACGGGGTCGGCGTCCTCGGGCAGGACCACCATCTGGTCCTCGGGTACGCTCACGCGTTCGGCCATGCTCCCGTCTCCCGGGGCCATCCCGGCGGCGGTGGGGAACCAGACCAGGCGTCCGTCCCATCGCCCGACCCCCTGTACTCCGGGTACGTAGGGGGTGGCGGGCACCCCGAAGTAGGACTGCCCCCCGGCGCACAGCAGGTCCAGGGGTGTGATCGGTGCGGCCAGGACCTCGACCACCGCCCGGCCCGGATTGCTTTGCGGGGAGGGCAGGTCGGTCAGGACCGGAGGTCGGCCGGGTGCGGGGATCTGTGCGGCGATCATGGCGTGGCCTTCCTCGTTCGCGACCCGACGTGCCAGGTCAGTGCACCTGGGGCGTGCGGGTCACCTGTGGTACGGACTCCAGGCGGGCGACGTCGGCGCTGATCTCGCCCGCCGTGCGCAGCAGCAGGGGCAGGTGGTGCAGGGTCAGATGCTCCAGCGACGTCTCGGCGGCGTGTGTGTTGACGTTGAGCGCGGCGAACACCCGGCCCCGTCCGTCCCGCAGCGGCGTGGCGACCGAGCGGATGCCCCGGGCCAGGTGCTCGTCGGTCAGTGCCCACCCCTGGGCGCGGACCTCGCGCAGAACGGTGTCGCGCTCCTCCCGGTCGGGACACCACAGCGGAACCAGCCCGGACCGGGTGGGCTCGGCCAGTACCCGGTCGGCCTCCTCGGGCGCCAGGTCGGCCAGCAGGACCTTGCCCAGCGAGGTCTGCAGCGCGGGGAAGCGGGTGCCGATCTGCACGTCCAGCGTGACGATCTTGGGCACCGCGACGCGGGCGACGTAGACGATGTCCGACCCGTCGAGCTGGGCGATGGAACATGACTCGCCCGTGCGTTCGGACAGCTCCTCCAGGTGGGGACGGGCGATCTCCCACAGGCTGGTCGAACGTATGTAGGCCACCCCCAGCTCCAGCACGCGCGGTGTCAGGGAGTAGCCCGCGCTGCCCGAACGCACATAGCCCAGCTCCTGCAGGGTGATCAGGATTCGCCGCGCAGTGGGACGGGCCAGCCCGGTGACCTTGGCCACCTCGGCCAGGGTCATCGTCGGCTGGTGCGGCTGGAAGGCCCGGATCACGTCCAACCCCCGGGCCAGCGCCTCGATGAAGTCGGGGCCGGTACCCTCGCGCGGCATGGTGTCTCCCGTCCGTGTCGTGGAAGCGCCAGCATATCCAGCGGGTGTCCGGTCGGCGGCTCGGCGCCGACCGGTTGTCGCTCACCTGCCTCGGGTACTGGAGTCGCGGTAGTCGGTGTAGGTGTACGGGTTGTCGAGGACCTTCGACTCGGGGATCTCGGGGTTCATACCCACCACCCACTCCTGCTCGCCGACGGCTGTGCGCAGGTGGTCGACGGTGGCGTCCACGCTCCGGCGTACGGCCGCCAGGTCGATGTCCACCAGCCGGTGTTCGTACTTGACCACCCGTCCGTCGACCAGGACGGTGTGCACGTCGCCGCGTTGGGCCTGGAAGGCGACGTGCCCGTACGGGTTGAGCATCGGGAACGACACGGGGGAGTTGTCGTTGCGGATCAGTACCAGGTCGGCTTTACAGCCGGGCGCGATCCGGCCCAGGTCGTCACGGCCCAGGGCGGTGGCTCCGCCGCGTGTGGCCCACTCCACCACCTGGTCGGCGCGCAGGGCGCAGTGGGTGACGGTGTTCCCCAGCCGCTGGGCCTCCAGGTGCTCACGGGAGCGGTCGGCGCCCAGGGTGGTGCGCATGGCGCTGAACAGGTCGCCGCTCCACCAGGCGCTCGTGTCCACCGACAGCGACACCGGGATGCCGTGCGCGCGGATCGCCCAGGTGGGCGGGTAGCCCTGACCGGCGCTCTGCTCGCTCTCGGTGGACACCGACACCGACCCGCCGGTGGCGGCGATGCGCTGGTAGGAGTCCTGCGACAGGGAGGCGGCGTGCACGTAGACCGTCTCCGGTCCCATGAAGCCGTGCTCGTACATGAGCCGGATGCCGTTGTCCCCCGTGGCACCCCACACGCCGGCATGGGTGGTGACGGGCAGCCCCAGGTCGCGGGCGGCCTCGAAGGCGGGCCGCTCGGGGAACTCCGGGTCGCCGGTCACGTCGAAGGCGATCTGCAGGCCGAGCATGTCGTCCTCGCGGTTGCGCTCGACGAAGGCACGGAACTCCGGGGCGGTGGCCCATTCGGCGGGCGCCTGGTGAATGTTGCCGTAGGCCAGGACGTAGCGCCCGGGCACCGAGCGCAGCGCGTCCACGGCCGCGTCGGCGTGCTCGGGCGTCTGCAACCCGTGGGACCAGTCGACGACGGTGGTGACCCCGGCCTCCAGCGCCTCGACGGCGGCGAGTGTGTTACCCGCGTGCACGTCGGCGGGGCGGAACTTCGTGCCGTGTTCCAGGTAGTACCAGACGAAGTACTGGGTGAGGGTCCAGTCGGCCCCGTAACCACGCATGGCGGTCTGCCACATGTGCCGGTGGGTGTCGATCATGCCCGGCATGACCAGTCCTCCGGCCGCGTCGATCTCCGCGGTGCCGTCGGGCACCGGAAGGTCCCGGCCCACGGCGGCCACGCGGTCGTCGACGACCAGTACGTCGGTGTTCTCTAGGACGGTGCGCGCGTCGTCCATGGGCAGTACCGTGCCGCCGCGCAGGACCACCGGTCGGCCTGGGGGGAAACCGATCTGTCTGTTCATGGGGGACTCCTCGCCGTAGCGTCTTGTTGGCTGGTGCACCGCTCTACCCCCGCCCTCTCCGGACGTCGGTCCGCTGTGCGGTCGCCAGTGTGACTCCACTTTTGGTGAGGTTGCCACTTCTGTCAAGGGATGTGGTGGAAGGTCCGACTCCAGGGGCGCTGATTCCTGCGTGCATCCTGAAAGGAACATGGCTGTTCCATCGTGGGGGTTGACGCGAGGAAGGGGCAGATACAGAATCCCCTTAGCGGACATATGTCCGCTGGACGGACATTGAAGGGATGAGAAATGGCGGGGGACCCATACGTACGGGACGGAACAGCCGAGGGGGAGGCCACCGGGACCACCCCGGGCGGTCCGCTGGCGGGGCTGCTGGTGGCGGACTTCTCACGGATCCTGGCCGGGCCCTACGCCACCATGCTGCTGGCCGACCTGGGCGCCGAGGTGGTCAAGGTGGAGAGCCCTGCGGGGGACGACACGCGCTCGTGGAAACCGCCCGTACGCGGCGACGTGTCCACCTACTACCTGGGGGTGAACCGCAACAAGCGCTCCATCGCCCTGGACCTGCGCCAGGAGGAGGACGCGAAGGCCGCGCGCGAACTCGCCCGCCGCGCCGACGTGGTGATCGAGAACTTCCGCCCCGGCGGACTGGCACGCTTCGGGCTGGACCACGACAGCGTCCGGGAAGCCAACGCCGGTGTGGTCTACTGCTCCATCACGGGCTTCGGCTCCGGCGCCGGCCGGGACGTGCCTGGCTACGACCTCATGGTGCAGGCGGTCTCCGGACTCATGAGCCTGACCGGGGATCCGGACGGGACGCCCTACCGCGCGGGCATCTCGGTGTTCGACGTCATGGCGGGCAACCACGCCGCCATCGGCATCCTCGCCGCGCTGCGCCACCGCGACGCCACGGGCGAGGGCCAGCGGGTCGAGGTCAACCTGTTGTCCTCGGCGCTGACCGGACTGGTCAACCACAGTTCCGCCTACGTGGCGGGCGGGACCGTGCCGATGCGCATGGGCAACGCCCACCCCAGCGTGTTCCCCTACGAACCCCTGCCCACGGCCGACGACGACCTCATCGTCACCGCGGCCAACGACCGCCAGTTCCGGTCCCTGTGCGAGGTGCTGGGCATCTCCGGGACCGCGGACGACGAGCGCTTCGCCACCAACGCCGCCCGCACCGCCAACCGCGCCGAACTGCGCCCGATCCTGGTCGAGCGACTGGCCAAGCGGAGCGCGCTGGAGTGGTTCGACCTGCTCGTGGCCGCCGGGGTGCCCTGCGGGCCGATCCAGACCATCGACGGCGGGTTCGCCATGGCCGAGCGCTTCGACCTGGATCCGGTGGTGGAGGTCGGACAGGGAGAGCGCGCGGTCCCCACCACACGCCACCCGATCCGTTTCTCCGCCACCCCCGCCTCCTACCGGCTTCCCCCGCCCGAACTGGACGAGCACGGCGCGGACCTGCGCGCCTGGCTGGCCGAGCCCGAGCAGCGAGAGGAAACCACATGAGCGAGCACCGACAGGACTCCGGCGCGAAGCGGGCACCGCACGGGCGCGATGGGTACCCCACCGCCCTGGGTGCCTCCAGCCCCACCTCCATCACCCTGCTGGGTCAGGACCTGGCCGAGGACGTCATGGGCAAGGTCGGGTTCGGCGAACTCAGCTTCTGGCTGGCCACCCAGCGCCGCCCCAGCCCAGGGGAGACCCGTGTCTTCGAGGCGGTGCTGGCGGCCCTGGCCGACCACGGGTTCACTCCCACGGCCATCGTCACCCGTCTGACCTACCTGTCCGCACCGGACTCGATCCAGGGCGCGCTGGCCGCGGGTCTGCTCGGCGGGGGATCGCGCTTCCTGGGTGTCACCGAGGACACCGGCCGCTTCCTGCACGGGGTACTGCGCTCCCTGGACGGCGACCTGCCCACCGACGACGCCTCCTGGGACGAGGCCGCGCTGCGCACGGTGCGGGCCGAGCGCGAGGCGGGCCGCTTCGTACCCGGCCTCGGCCACCACGTGCACAAGCAGGGCGATCCGCGTACCCCCGCGCTCATGCGCATCGCCCGCGAGGAGGACCTGTTCGGCCCGCACCTGTCCCTCTTCGAGGCGATCGGTCGCGTCCACCCCGAGGTCCTCGGCAAGAGGCTGCCGCTCAACGGCGCCGGAGTGTGCGGCGCCGCCCTGGCCGACCTGGGCCTGCCCATCGAGCTCCTGCGCGGCTTCGCCCTGCTGGCCCGTACCGCCGGGCTGGTCGGCCAGCTCGCCGAGGAGCTGCGGGCGCCCGTCGCCAACGACGTCTTCCTGTCGGTGGACCTCGACAACAGGCCCGTCGACCCCACCCCCTACACACCCGATCCACTGACCCCCTGAACTGCGGGAGAACGATTCCCATGGCGTTCGTGACCGAGAAGAACCTGACCGACCTGGCCGTGGAGCGCTGGGAGAGCGCCCACGACCCCCGCACTGCCCAGCTGCTGACCGCGCTGGTGCGCCACCTGCACGCCTTCGCCCGCGAGGTCGAACTGACGGAGGAGGAGTGGGCGGCCGCGATCGAGTGGCTGACCGCCACCGGGAAGGCCTGCGACGACAAGCGCCAGGAGTTCATCCTGGCCTCGGACGTGTTCGGGCTGAGCACGCTGGTGGTGCAGCTCAACAACCGCTTCTCGAAGGAGGCCACCCCGGCGACCGTGCTGGGCCCCTTCCACATCGACGGCTCGCCGGACGCCGAGTTCGGCCACGACATGTCCGAGGGGATCGAGGGCACGCCCCTGTACGTCACCGGCCGCGTCACCGACACCGACGGCGCGCCCGTGGCCGGGGCGGTCCTGGACGTGTGGCAGGCCGACGCCGAGGGCGCCTACGAGTCGCAGTTGGAGGTGGACGAGGCGCGGCTGCGCGCCAAGTACCGCACACGCGAGGACGGCACCTACTGCCTGCGCACCATCGCGCCGCTCGGCTACACCATCCCCATGGACGGTCCGGTGGGCGACCTGGTGAAGCGCACCGACATCAGCCCGTACCGTCCCGCGCACATCCACTTCCTCATCGACGAGCCCGGTTACGCCCGCCTCATCACCCACCTGTTCCGCGAGGGCTCGGACTTCCTCGCGACAGACGTGGTCTTCGGGACCAAGGACGCCCTGGTCGTGCCCTTCACCGACCACCCGGCGGGCCCGGCGCCGGACGGGAGCGTGTGCGACCGACCCCACCTGCGCGCCGAGTACGACTTCGTCCTGGACCGTCGCGGCTGACACCCGCGGAGCCGGGGAGAGGTTCGGAGAACAAGAGTCCGGGGGCGCGCGGCCTGGGCCGCACACCCCCGGACATGGCTGTGGCCCACGTCCCCCAACGCGGGCCACAGCGGGCGCGGCCAGTGTGCACTGAGTGCGGTCTGGCCGCTGGGAGGGCGGATGCAGCGTCTGAATACGTGTCGGAAACCCCCATTACCGACACGAGCGCGTGCATCCGCGCATGGATTGTGGTGAGCGCCTCTCAGGGCCTTCGATCGGGGTCGGGAGTTTCGGTCTGGGGCGCTTCACCTGAGAGAACGCTTCGTATGACTGAGGTGTTCCCGCTGTACGGACCGATTTTCGGGTCGTCCGGTAAAAAGCGGGTGCGGATCATGCATGCTCTCTCTAAGCTCCTGCCCACGCACTACCCAAGGAAGCGGTTCCCATGTCCGAGACGACCACCCTGTGGCGGCCCACAGGCCCCGCGGAACTCGCGCTGGTCAGGGGGTCCGGCTGGCGGGAGTGGCCGCCGCGCCTGCCGGAGCAGCCCATCTTCTACCCGGTCCTCAACGAGGACTACGCGCTGCGGATCGCACGGGAGTGGAACCTGCCACGCGATGGTGAGGGCCACGTCACGCGGTTTCACGTGGACGCCCGCTTCGCCGCCCGCTATCCGGTCCGCCAGGTCGGCGGGAGCACGATCCTGGAGTTGTGGGTGCCCGCCGAGGAGCTGGCCGAGTTCAACTCCCGCATCCGCGGCCCGATCGAACTGGTGCGCTCCTTCCTGCCCGAGCATCCCGAGGGGATCGCTCCCGGCTGAGGGGCCGCCTCCCGGCTGGGAGCCGGCCGGTGCGGGGACGGCGGCCGGCGGGCGCGCACCTGGTAGCCGTGGGCGCCCGCCGGGAGGTGACGGTCGCGGTGGGTCAGGCCTCGGTCCTGTGCACGGGCAGCAGGTCCGGGTCGACCTCGGTGAGGGCGGCCATGACGTCGCCGAGGGCGTCGGCGAGCACCACGGGCTCGCGGTCGGTCCGGTCGTGGTCCTGGTGGGGAAGGTGCCGTCGGGGGTCGAGGGTCGTGGCCATGGGGCTACGGGCGCGTGGGTCGGGGTGCGCGCCCTCCTCCTTCACGTGTGCTCACGTACTCAGCCGTGCCGGTCGCCGTGACACCCGGTGACCGTTCCGGTGCCAGCTTTTCCAGGGATACCAGGGGATGGTGACATTTGACAGATACGGAGCGTGCCTGTGGGTGAACACTGACCCTCGGATCGGCGCGTCGGGGAAGGAACAGGGGAGGGGCACCAGGCGTTCGCCATGATAGTTTAATAGGAAACTACTTCTTTGGAAGCTAGCTAGGGGAGCGGGCCATGCAGTTCGGAATCTTCTCGGTGAGTGACGTGACCACCGACCCCACCACCGGACGTACGCCGACCGAGGCCGAGCGGATCAAGGCGATGGTCGCCATCGCGCTCAAGGCGGAGGAGGTCGGGCTGGACGTCTTCGCCAGCGGCGAGCACCACAATCCGCCGTTCGTGGCGTCCTCGCCGACCACCATGCTCGGCTACATCGCGGCGCGGACCGAGAGGCTCATCCTGTCCACGGCCACGACCCTGATCACCACCAACGACCCGGTCAAGATCGCCGAGGACTTCGCGATGCTCCAGCACCTGGCCGACGGCCGGGTGGACCTGATGATGGGCCGCGGCAACACCGGCCCCGTCTACCCCTGGTTCGGGCAGGACATCCGCCAGGGCATCCCGCTGGCCCTGGAGAACTACAACCTGGTGCACCGGCTCTGGCGCGAGGACGTGGTGAACTGGGAGGGCAAGTTCCGCACCCCGCTGCAGGGCTTCACCTCCACCCCGCGCCCCCTGGACGGCGTGCCGCCCTTCGTCTGGCACGGCTCCATCCGCAGCCCGGAGATCGCCGAGCAGGCCGCCTACTACGGTGACGGCTTCTTCCACAACAACATCTTCTGGCCCGCCACCCACACCAAGAAGCTCATCTCCCTGTACCGCCGCCGCTTCGAGCACTACGGCCACGGCAAGGCCGACCAGGCCATCGTCGGCCTGGGCGGACAGGTGTTCATGCGCAAGAACTCCCAGGACGCGGTCAAGGAGTTCCGGCCCTACTTCGACAACGCGCCGGTCTACGGCGGCGGCCCCTCGCTGGAGGAGTTCACCCGCGAGACGCCGCTGACCGTCGGCAGCCCGCAGGAGGTCATCGACCGCACGCTGACCTTCCGCGAGATGTTCGGCGACTACCAGCGCCAGCTCTTCCTCATGGACCACGCGGGCCTGCCGCTCAAGACCGTCCTGGAGCAGCTGGACCTGCTCGGCGAGGAGGTCGTGCCGGTGCTGCGCAAGGAGTTCGCCGCCAAGCGGCCCGCGCACGTGCCCGACGCGCCCACCCACGCCTCGCTGCTGGCCGGCAGGCAGGAGCCCGGTCAGGGCGCGCGGCAGTAGGCCGCTCCTCCCCGGGGCCGGGGCCGTGGAACGCGGGGGCGCCCACGGCCCCGGCCCCCGTCGCGCCGCCTCAGCCGCAGTTTCCCCAGGTGTTCCGGCCTCCCCGGGCGAGGGCGCCCGACGTGTTCCCGAAGGTGCTGAAGTACCGCACGCACCGGCCCGCCCCTGGCGCCTGACCCGCCCCAGGAAGCGGGAGGGGACCCGAGCGCGGCTCGGGTCCCCTCCCGCATCACAGGCCGGAGCGTGGGCTCCGTGGGGCGGCGGCTAGCCGACCGGCTCCCCGACCCGCCGCACCGGAGCCCCGTCCTCGTCCCCGGCGGGCCCGTCGGAGGAGCGGGGCGCGGCGACGATGCCCTGTTCGACGGCCATGGTGCGCAGCAACCCGGGCGTGGTCCACAGCGTCGGCAGCATGATCAGCCCCACGGGGACCGCGGTCACCACGATGAAGGACTGCAGTGCCTGGATCCCGCCGTCACCCACCAGGAGCAGCGCGACGGCGGCCAGGCCCATCCCCCCGCACCAGAACGCGCGGACCAGGCCGGAGGGCTCGCCCTCGCGCATGCTGGAGACCGAGATGGCGTAGGACATCGAGTCCAGCGTGGACGCGAGGAAGATCAGCGCGACGAACACCATGAGCACGCCGAGCACCGCGGTCATCGGCAGCGCCTCCAGGATGGACAGCGCCGCGGCGGGAAGGCCGTCCTCGGCGTAGGGACCCGTGATCGTCCCGGGGTCGCGCTGTTCGAGCCAGATGCCGGTGCCGCCCAGGGCGGTGAACCAGACCGTGGTCACCACCGTGGGCATCACCGTCGCCCCGACGTAGATGTCGCGTACGGTGCGGCCCTTGGAGATACGGGCGAAGAAGATCGCCATCATGGGGCCGAAGCCGAGGAACCAGCCGAAGAAGAACAGGGTCCAGTAGCCGAGCCACTGCTCGTCGCCCCGGTACAGGGCCATGGGCAGGAACTCCTGGACCTGCACCACGGTGGACCGCAGGTACAGGTCGGCCACGAAGGGCAGCGACGCCATGCCGACGATGGCCAGGATGAGGACCAGCGCCACCCAGACGTTGGCCCGGCTCAGGATCTGGATGCCCCGGCGGACGCCGCTCAGCACCGACACCGCGGCCACGACGGTCAGGCCCACGATGATCAGGACCTGGGTGGCGTAGGTGTCCGGCAGCCCGAACAGCTCACTGGAGATATAGGAGATCTGGAGTCCGAGGAAGCCGATGGGGCCCACGGTCCCGGCGACCACGGCGAGCACGCAGCTGACGTCCACGACCGCGCCGATCCAGTGCGTGCGCACGCGCTCGCCCATGACCGGCCACAGCAGGGTGCGCGGGCGCAGCGGCATGCCCTTCTCCACCCCGCGCATCATGACCAGGGTGGCCAGCGAACCGCCGACCGCCCAGCCGATGAAGCCCCAGTGCACGAAGCTCTGCGCCATCGCGATCGCCGCGCCCTGGGCTCCGCCGTCGACCTGGTCGGCGTACTGGGGCGGCGGGGAGGCGTAGTGGGCGATGGGCTCGGCCGCCGCCCAGAACACCCCGCCGGCGGCCAGCAGGGTGGTGGTGATCATCGCGATCCAGGAGAACCGGCTGAACGCGGGGGCCTCGGGGCCGCCCATGCGGACCCTGCCGTAGCGGGAGAAGGCCAGGATGGTGACGATGACGAAGGTGGCCAGCATCAACAGCTGCCAGTAGGCGCCGAACCAGCGCGCGGACCAGGTGAAGGCCGTGTCCACGGCGGCACCGACCACCTTGGGGGCGGCGAGCGCGGAGGCGACGAAGGCGACCATGAGCAGGCTGCTCACGCCCATGACCCAGGGATCGGCGTGTCTGCCTCGCGCGGACGCGCGTGAGCGCAGAGTGGAGAACATGAAGTAGAGGGTGCTCCTCGTATGGAGGCACCGGTCGGGGCGTGCCGCGGCCGGTATCTGAAGGTCCATGCGCTGTGCGCGCGTGACGGCCGCCGGGAACGACCGCCCGGTCTCACGGCCAGCGCAGCAGGCGCGGCATGGAGGAGGCGGGGCATCAGAAGCTGCCTCGCCGGAATCGCCAACGAACGAGAACGGGCGGGGACGGGGAGAAATTCCGATCCCACGGTGGTCGACGCGGCGACGTCCCACACTACCGCAGGCCGGAGCGCGTATCCGTGTGAGCGTCAACACCGCCGACGCCGTGGCGTGTGGGCCCGCCACGGCGGCCGGGGCCACAGTCGGTGGCGGCCCTCGCCGTTGCCCGGTGGAGCAGGGCGACGGTCACCGCACCGGGGCAGGGGTGCTCCACCGGGTCGGGCACCAGGGCTCTGTGCTCGCGGTCGGGGAACCTATCAGGAGCGCTTCAGCGCGGTTCGAGCCCGTTGTGGGAGGTTCCCGTCTCCCAAGAATCTCCCGTCCCCGATGGGAGACGGGTGCCTCCCACCCTCACCGGACCGAGCGCCTTCTGTTCCGTGAAGGTCCCCCGGTCATCCGGACGGGGCGGCCGGAAGACGGTCTCCTGCTTGGTCACGGATAGTGACGAACATGGCCGCCCCGCTGTGCGGACATCACCACGGTGGTGTCCTGCCCGTGCAGGCGTTGAGCTGACCGGCCCGGCCTGGGGTGGAGGCCTGGACGCCGTCCTGGAACCTTGCTTTGGCGGCAGCCGCGCGCAGAATCCGCAGATCCCATCCCGGCCAGGCCGGGCGGGACATCACACAGCAGCAGCCCACATGAGCCTGCATGTCCCCACGCCCCGTGGGTCGCGCCGATGATGATTCCCCTGACTATCGACGGCCTGGTGTACGCCGCGTCCATGGTGATCCTGCATTCGGCCCGAGCGAGAACCAAGCCTCCTTGGCTGGCTTGGCTCCTGGTCTGCTCGACTCGCGCGCTCCGTTCGAACTGGAGTTTTGCGGCACACCTGGCAGGATTCGAACCTGCGGCCATCGCATGAGAAGTCCGGCGATTCCGTGTCTCTATGTGCCACGGTGTGCCGTTTCGTTCCTACCCATCCGATTACCGCTGTCATCTCGTGGCAAGAGGTGCCGCTCGGTGCCGTGCCAGTGCGGAACTGCGGAGCATAATCGGAGCACACATCGGCCCTTGGTGGCGTCCGATGGCACCTCGCGAGGTCTTCCGTGGGCGGGGAGCCATCTTCCGTCACACGGTGGAGAGCGGCCACCAACACCCCGAGGAGGTTGTACCTATGTCGTGTACGCCGTTGTGCTCCGCCTACCGGCAGGGCGAGGTGGAACGTGGAGCCCTGCTCGAGAGAGCCAAGGTGGGTACCGTGTGAAGGACGTTCTCGTGGCACTTGAAGCACTGACCGGCTGCGATCCGGACCGGCGAGACCTCGCCGCCGAGGTGCTCGGAGATTTCCTACGCTGCGCCGTGCTTGACACGGCCACCGCCTGCCTGGTCGTTGGCCGGCTGGCCAGCCTGGCCGTCACCGAATCCGTGGTCAAAGTCCGTGAGTCCGCCCTGAACGCGGTCTGCGAAGCGTTCGATCACTACAGCCTGCCCTTGGGCCTTGTTGAACCGCTGGCCTCAGTCGTGAGGACGCTGGAACCCGAACTCCTCGAATACGCTCTTTACATCTTCGGCGCCACACAGGACCCGCGAGCACGGTCGCTGATCGAGCCCTTCCTTCACCATCCCGACCCGAACGTGCGCGAGGAAGCCCGCCTCGCAGGTGCCGAGATCGCCATGTCCATGACCTTTGGCCATGGCTCTCCGGGGCCCGCTTCTCAGTAGCGCACCTTGGGGTTTCGTCAGTGAAGCACATCGACTTTCCTGTGTGGTTTCTCCAGGAAGTTCTTTGTCCCGTGCTGGTCGGGAGAGGCCCTGGTGCGTGCCGGGATCGCCTCCCGTCACTCCCGTGATCAGGCAACCGCCACTTTCGATCATGGGGTATTGGATTCCAGCTCGGATCATTCGATGCGGATTTGATTGATGATCTCTTCCATGTTCGCGATGCTGGATGAGATCCGGTAGTCGTGGTGGCCCCCGTCTGCGGTGGCTATCGTCCACAGTTCATTTGGGGCAAAATGGTCATCGCTGTACTCCATGCACGTGATGTCGTGGTAGTACGCATCTCGTCCATCCACCTGGGTGTTGGAGTCTGGCAGTAGCCCTTCAAGGCACGGGTCCTCAGGCCAGCCCGGGGAGACGCCGTCCACTGGTAGGTCAAGGGGCTCCTTGAACTGGGCAGGAGTAACGGGTTGGTGCGTGATAGCGGGTGAAGGTCTCGCTGGAGGACCGTGGCATGCTCTGGTCGTGACGATCAAGGTCAACCGTGCGGTCCTGGCCCATCCCTGGCTCACCGGCATCTCGCGGCACCACTTGTCCGTGCTCATCGAGGAGCTGGCCCGCCCTTGGGAAACGGCCATCGAAGATCGCCGGCACCGGGTCCGGGGCGGGGCGAGGAAGCGGGCCGCCGGGGCGGGCGCCCGGCACCGCCTGGTCTTCGTCGACCGCCTGGTGGCCACCTTGATCCACCTGCGTCACGACCTGCCGCACGCGGTCCTGGGCCTGCTGTTCGATGTGGATCGCTCCACCGTCACACGTGCCGTTGGCCAGATCCGCGCTTTGCTGACCGAACGTGGGTGCGCGGTCCCCGACCGTCCAGAGGTGCGTTTGCGCACCTTGGAAGACGTGTTCGCCTACGCTCAGGCCGAAGGCGTCGAACTGAGGTTGGACGCCACAGAGGTCCAGGTGCGCAGGCCCCGCGCGAGCCGAGGTGGCCGACGGGCGTTCGTGTCGGGCAAGAAGAAACAGAACACCATGAAGGCCACCATCGTCGCCGATCACCGCGGGCGCACGTTGTGGACCGACTCCCTGCGGCCCGGGAGGATGCACGATGCTACCGCGGTCCGCACCGAGGGAATCGACTCCTGCTTCCGGTATTTCCCGCAAGTGGAGGCGCTGCTGGACGACGGCTACCTCGGTCTGCGCCGCGACCACCCGGGGAAGGCCATCACTCCACCCCGTAAGCCGAACAAGAGTGCTCTGCCCGATGTCCATGAACGATGGAAACGCCATCGTCATGCGCATTCCTCTGATCGGATCACTGTTGAACACGCCCTGGCCGACCACAAACGCTGGAAGCAACTGATCCGCTGGACCCACCGGCGCGAGAACCTCCCGGCCACCTACCGGGCCATCGCCGGATTGGTCTCCGACCGCACCGCGAACATCTGACAAGCACCGCGAACGGGATCACCATGCCTCACCCGCTATCACGCACCAACTCGTAAGAGGGCTTTCGGATCACCGAGCGGTCCGGGCTGCCCCTGTCCGTGGCGATCTCGGGAGCCAACACCCACGACAGCCAAGCCCTGCAGCCCCTGATGTGCGGGATGCCGCCTCTCCGGTCCCGCCGTGGATCCAGGAGGCGCAGGCCCGCCACGCTGCACGGCGACAAGGGTTATGACTACGACCACCTGCGCCGATGGCTGCGCAGGCGTGGAATCGTCCACCTCCTGGCCCGCAAGGGTGTGGAGTCCTCGCAATGGTTGGACCGGCACCGGTGGCAGACCGAGCGCACCATGGCCTGGCTGGCCGTACGCCGCCGTCTGTACCGCCGCTACCGGCCGACCACTTCCTGGCCTTCGCCGGCATCTCCTGCACACTGATGTGCTACCACCGCCTCACCAAATGAGATGAGTCCTCAGCCACGTACGCACCTGCGGGTGGATCTCCTCAAGCACTGCTGGTCAACGCGGCGCTCTCGACAGGAGGCCTCTGCACATCAGGTGATACGCCGTGCGATCAGGAGGGCTGACCCGCAGGAGGTCGAGTCCGATCAGGAGTGAGGGCTGAGGACGCGCTGTGACCCGGTGAAGAACAGTGTGCGGGCCGAAATTCGCCTCGACCCGCACAAGAAGCCCAAAGTCCCCCGTGAGAAGGGTTCGTGTCCGATGCCGGTCACGTGTCCTCGTGTTCAGCCGACCTGGTGTGTCACCAGCTGATGATGTGGGGCTGGGAGGCCTCACGCAGCCCGTGGACGCCGAATTCGAGGCCGAAGCCGGATTCCTTCGCTCCGCCGAAAGGGACACGGGGGTCGACGGCACCGTGTTTGTTGATCCAGGTGGTGCCGGCCTCCAACCGGGCGGCGACCTGCCGTCCCCGCTCGATGTCGGAGGACCAGACCGAGGAACCTAGTCCGACCTCCAGGCTGTTGGCCCACTCGATGGCGTCCTCCAGTTCGGTGTAGCGGATGATCGGCAGGGCAGGGCCGAACTGCTCCTCGGTGACCAGCGGATTGTCGTTGTCGATATCAGCCACCAGGGTGGTCGGGTAGAAATACCCGGCCGCGTTCGGATCGGGGTCTCCGCCGGTGAGGATCCGGGCCCCGGCCTCCTTGGCGGCGCGGACAAGCCGGTCGACGATCTCCCACTGGGCGCGGTTCTGCACCGGGCCGAGCACGTTCTGCTCCTCCAGCCCCACACCCATGGGAGTGTTGCGGGCGACCTCGACCAGCGCCTCGCAGACCTGGTCGTAGAGGGAGTCGGGCACGTAGAGGCGCTTCATCGCCGCGCAGGTCTGTCCTGTGTTGATGAACGCGCCCCAGAACAGGTCTTCAGCGATCGCGGCCGGGTCGGCGTCGTCGAGTACGATCCCGGCGTCATTGCCGCCGAGCTCCATGGTCAGCCGTTTCACCGTCTCGGCGGCGGCCTTGATGATCGTCTTGCCCGTGGCGGTGGAACCGGTGAACATGATCTTCGCGACTTCGGGGTGGCGGGTGAGCCTGCCCCCGACCTCACCACCACCGGGCACGGCGATGAGCACGTCATCGGGCAGGACGGTGTTGAGTACCTCGACCAGGGCCAGCACGCTCAACGGGGTGTATTCGCTGGGTTTGATCACGACGGTGTTGCCCATCCGCAGTGAGGGGGCGATCTGCCAGATCGAGATCATCATCGGCCAGTTCCACGGCCCGATCGCCCCGACCACACCCAGCGGGCGGTGATGCAGCTCCGCACGCCCGGACTCGTCATCGACCACCACCTCCGGCTCGATGGGGAACCCGGCAGTGGCCCGGAGCCAGGCCGCGCAAGCACCGACTTCGAACCGGGCATTGGGGCCGTTGAGCGGCTTGCCCTGCTCCCGGGACAGCAGCACAGCCAGCTCCTCGGCCTGAGCCTCGATCGCCTCCGCGGCCGCCTCCAACAGCTGGGCACGGTCCCGGTCACCCCGGGCTGCGAACCCCGGCTGCGCGGCCCGAGCCCGGGCCACCGCGGCATCAAGATCCTCCACGGTCGCTTCCGGGACGCGGCCCACAAGCTCACCGGTGGCAGGATCACGGATCTCTCGCCCACCCTCGGCAGGCTGGACTCGCTCCAACAGGGACAGGACGTCCTGCGTGTTCTGTGCGTTCATGACCAGACTCCTTCTTGACGAGTGGTTGCGCTGCCCTCAGGTTCGCTCAGCGGTCGGAGACCGAGGTTGTCTGCCCATGCAGGCACCTACGACGTTCGTGCACACTTGGGGCGCCAGCGGACCGGCGGCCCCGCTGTGTCATGAGCAGAGCGGCCCCCGCGAGAACCACCTCCAGGCCCGCGGTACAGGTGGCGATGAGCATCAGCGGCTCGTGCAGATCCACCAGGAGGTCGGGCCCGCCGCCGTGGGCGTGCGCCACCGCTTCGGAACCAGGCTCCCGGACCGGCGCCGACACAAGGGGCGCGCGGCTCATCAGCCAGCCATGGGCGGCCAGCATGCACGTTCCCATGGCAGCGAGGAGCACCCACGCCCGGCGGCTGTCCGACCTCCACAGACGCCCCGCGCACGGCAGGCAGAGGACAGCCATTGCGGCCGTGCCCACCCTGAGCAGCGCGCCACCGTGTCCCAGCATGGCCAGGTGAAGGACCCCTGAGACGACCACTGCGCCGGCGGCGGTCCGACGCAGGAGGAGGTTGTCTTCCATGACACCCTTTCGCAGCGCTTGTGAAACGTGTCATATTTGTAGTTGAGCGTTCGCTCAAAAACAAGGAGGAGCTCCATGGTCGGCAAGGCGTCGCACGAACACAGCAGGCATCCGCTCACCCCTCTCTCGGTCGAGGAGATCGACAGGACGCGCGAGATCCTGGACGGAGAAGGACTGCTCAGCGAAGCCACCCGCATCTCCTATGTGGCGCTTCGCGAGCCGGACAAACACGAGGTCCTCTCCTGGAGTCCGGGCGAGCGGATCGCCCGCCAGGTCTCACTCCTCGTGACCGACCTCAGCACCCTGACGCTGACAGACCTCATCGTGGAGCTGGACAGCGAGCAGATCGTCGAGCGCCGGGTGATCGACGCTGCGCGGGAGGGGTCCGCACCGTCCTTCAACGAGGACCTGGAGGGCGCCGACCCGATCGTCAAGGCCGACCCGGAATGGATCGAGGCCGTCCGCCGACGCGGAGTCACCGATCTCGACAAGGTGGTCGTGATCGGCCTGTCCGCCGGCGTCTTCGGTTACGAGGACGAGGTCGGCAGGCGTGTCGTCCGTGCCCTGGCGTTTCGGCAGGACCACCCGGGGGACTCCATCTGGGCACACCCGATCGGAGGGGTGGTCGCCCACGTGGACCTCACCGAAAGGAAGGTACTGCGTGTCGTCGAGACGGACGTCACCCATGTGCCTGAGGAGTCCGGCGACTACCTGGACCCCGCGGTGCACGGCGGGCATCGCACATCGCTGAAGCCCATCTCGATCACCCAGCCTGAGGGCGTGAGCTTCACCTTGGAGGACGGTGTGCTCAGCTGGGAGAAATGGAACGTCCGCCTGGGGTTCAACGGGCGCGAGGGGCTGACACTGCACCAGCTCAGCTTCGAGGACCAGGGGCGTGAACGTCCCATCATGTACCGCGGGTCGATCGCGGAGATGGTCGTCAACTACGGCGACCCCTCTCCCACCAACGCCTGGCAGAACTACTTCGACGTCGGCGAGTTCCAGTTCGGGCGCCTCGCCAACGCCCTGGAACTGGGCTGCGACTGCAAGGGCGAGATCACCTACGTCGACGCCGTGGTCGCCGACGACTTCGGTCGGCCCACGACGCTGCCGAACGCCATCTGCATCCACGAGGAGGACTACGGGATCCTGTGGAAGCACTCCGACGACATCTCCGGCACACGTGAGGTGCGCCGCCAGCGCCGCCTGGTGGTCTCCTTCTTCGTCACGGTCGGCAACTACGACTACGGCTTCTACTGGTACCTCTACCTCGACGGCAAGATCGAGCTCGAGTGCAAGGCCACGGGTATCGTCTTCACCAACGCCCATCCCGGCGGCGACTACCCCTACTCCACGGAGATCGCCCCGGGTCTGGGCGCCCCCGTGCACCAGCACCTGTTCTGCGCCCGCCTGGACATGGCGGTGGACGGCAACGCGAACGCGGTCGACGAGATCGACGTCCGCCGTGTGCCCAGCGGCGGGGACAACCCGTGGGGCAACGTCTTCACCCGCGACATCACCCGGCTGAGGACCGAGCAGCAGGCGATCCGCGATGCGCACGGCTCCGTCGGGCGCGTCTGGAGGATCAGCAGCACCGAGACGGCGAACCGGCTGGGCCAGCCGACCTCCTACCTCCTCCACACCGAGGACAGCCCCACGCTGCTCTCCGCTGAGGACTCTTCCATCCGACGTCGTGCCGCCTTCGCGGCCCACCACCTCTGGGTCACCCGGTATGAGCGTGACGAGCTCTACCCCGCCGGCCGTTTGGTCAACCTGAACCCTGGACACGGGGGCCTGCCGGAGTACGTGCGCCAGGACGACCCGATCGACGGCGAGGACATCGTCCTTTGGCACACCTTCGGGCTGACCCACTTCCCGCGGACCGAGGACTGGCCGATCATGCCGGTGGACTACGCCGGCTTTCGTCTGACCCCCAACGGCTTCTTCGACCGCAACCCCACCCTGGACGTGCCGCCGGAGACGGCGGGGCGGTGCACGTCCGACGGCGGCGAGGAGCGGTCCTGCCACTGCTGAGGCGCTGCCCTCGCCGCGCGGCCGGCCTCATGCCTCGGGTGCGGCAGGAATCCGCGTCGGTTCCAGGAGGCCCGATGCCCGAGCCCCTTGATCGGTCAGCCAGCCAGAGAGGCAGTGGTGCACCGCGCGCCACTGCCTCTCTCTGCGGGCGATCGGTGTGTGCAGGACATACTCGACCTGGGCGCCCGTGGTCAGGATCATCAGCATGTCGGTGATCTGGGCGACGGGCGCCTGCGGCACCAACTCGTGTCGTGTGACGGCCTCGTAGAGGTGGTCGGCGATCCGCGCACGCCACTGTTCGGCCACCCGTACCTGCAGCCTGCCGAGGGAGGGGTTCGCCGGGACGCGTCCCCAGAAGCTGACAACCACGTAGGCCTCGTCCTCGGTGTCCTTCTTCACGGGCAGGACCTCGTGCAGCATCCGCGTGATCGCCGCGAGCCCCTGGTGCTTCCCCACGCCGCGGGAGATTCGCTCGTCGGTCCGCTCGAAGATGAGCTGGAAGGCACGTGAGAGGACCTCGTCAAAGCCGGAGAAGTAGTACCACAGTGAGCCGACGGCGACGCCCAGTTCCGCGGCGAGCGCGCGCGTCGTCGCGGCTTCCACGCCGTCGCGGGACGCGATCTTCAGATAGGTCCGGACGATCTCATCGCGGCGCGCGGCCCGATCAACTCTCTTCGGCATACCGTCGATTCTTCCGCACCTGTGCAGTCGCCGCCCCGACAGCGACCTGATCAGCGGCTTCATGCGTCGGCGCCTCGGCGCCGCTCAACTGGCGGCTTCGACGGCCTGGGCCAGCTGAGCACGGCGGTAGGCGCTCGGAGACTCGCCGAACTCTGCACGGAAGAGCCGTGAGAAATGGGCCGGGTCCTGCAGGCCCCATCGACCCGCCACCCAGGAGACCGGCCTGTCGGCGTACACGGGGTCCGCCAGGTCTCGCCTGATGAGTTTGAGCCGACGCGTGCGTATCCAGGCCGAGACGGTCGCACCCTCCTCGGAGAAGATCGTGTAGAGGTGGCGCAGCGAGATGAAGTGCGCGGCCGCGATGGAAGCGGGAGTCATCGTCTCGTCCGAGAGGTTCCTCAGGATGTACTCCCGGATCTGCCGCCCCAGGGCCAGCGCTGGAGAGCCCGCGTGTCCCTGGCGCTCATGCAGTGCCTGGGAGAGCATCGTGACCATGAGGTCCAGGGCGGACCGGACCAGTCGCGTGGCGTAGGTGCCGGAGAGCTGGTCCAGGTTCCTCCCCAGCTCGACGAAGAACGGGTTGATCATCCGGCCGAACCCGTGGTCGCCGGGGAACCTGATGGCAGTGACCGCCGAGAGTTCCTCGGGGATGAGCTCAACGAGCTCCTGCGGGATGATCATCACCATCGACTGGCTGAGTTCGGGCAGGTGGAGCGTGTAGGGGCGGTGGGTGTCGTAGACCGCCAGATCCCCCGGGTTGAGCACCGCTCGCCGTCCGTCCTGCTCCAGGATGGCACGGCCCGACAACTGCAGGCTCATCTTGTAGAACCGGGCGTCGTCGGCGGTGATGAGCGCCGACGTCCTTCGGACCGTATGCGGTGTGGTGACCAGCTGGAAGAGCCCGACATCGTCGACCACGGACCTGAGCAGGTGGCCCCGGAAGGGTCGGTCGCCCTCCTCACGGATGTCCAGCGTCACCACGGACTCGGCGATGGCGGCCCTCCAGGCGGGCAGGCTCATGGCTGTGCTGGGAAGCTCGAGAACGACGTTGTCGGTGTCTCGCCGATGCATGATGCCTCCTGCTGGGCGTATGTCACTGATTATTGAGCGATTGCTCAATATCGGTCGCACACGTACGCCAAGGCTGGGGAATACCTGTGAGGAATGAGTGTGACACGCCTCACGTGGCCTGTAAAGTGCTCGGGCCTCTCGGTGCGGACAGGTGGGTGCACAGCACCTCAACGCCCCTGCGGCCCTCGCCGGCCCCGGCGCGAGCCGGACCTTGGAGGCCGCGTGGATCGATGGAGTGGGCACGGCCGCCGTTGGGGGCGCCCCTCCCGGCGGCGTGCCGCCCAGGTCTTCCGGCACACCATGAGAACAGGAGTCCCGCGCCTCGAAGCTCCTGTTGACCCGCATCGTCAACTCGTGTGCATGGAGTCACAAGACTGGGCCCGGCGATGCGGAAACACTGTTCCTCACCGAACCGCACATCAGAGACCTGTTCCCGGGAATCGGCGCGGAGATGAGGAGACACATGGGAGAGAAAGGACCGCAGGGAGTCCACAGACGCACGTTTTTGCAGGGCGCAGGCGCCGGTCTCGCCATCGGTGCCCTGGGAGGTGCCCTCGGCGCGGCGTCGTGGGCCCGGCGAAGCTCTCACGCGGACATGGTCCTCTACGGCGGGAACGTCCTGACGCTCTCCGGTGAGTTCCGGCCCCATCAGGCCATCGCCGTCAAGGACGGCTTGGTGCATGCGGTGGGAGACTCCTCCGAGCTGCGCCGGATGGTCGGTGCCAGTACCGACGTGGTGAATCTTCGTGGCCGTACGGTCATCCCCGGGATCAATGACAGCCATTTCCATCCCCTGCGTTACGGCACCACCCAGCCGCCGCTCACCTTGGCCCTCGGCAGGGAGCACGTCTCGTCCATCGCTGAGATACGCGACTCCGTCGCCCAGGCGGTGGAGGACGCGGAACCCGGCGAGTGGATACGGGGATACGGGTGGGACCAGGGATACCTGGAGGAGGGACGCTACCCGACCAGGGAGGACATCGACGACGTCTCCCCAGAGAACCCGGTCATCCTCCACGAATGGTCGGGGCACGCCGTGTGGGTGAACTCGGTTGCCCTGGAGCTGGCCGGCGTCGACCACACCACGGAGACTCCAGCCGGAGGCGAGATCCATCGTTACGGCGACGGCGAGCCCACAGGGGTACTCGGCGAGAGCGCAGTCGACCTCGTCGAAGACGTCGTCCCGGACTTCACGGAGGAGGAACTGCGAGAGGGCCTGGCGCTGGCCGTCGACTCGATGCACGCGCACGGCATCACATCCGTGACGGACGCTGGGACGGACCTCACGACCGTCGAGAGGTACCAGGACCTGCTGGACTCCGGACGCATACGGCACCGAGTGACGGTCATGCTCGAAAGTGCCGGGGACGACGCCGCTCTGGATGAGCTTCTTCGCCAAGGCCGGGAACTGGAGACGATCCCCCAGTGGCTCACCATCAGCCAGTGCAAGATCCGGGCGGACGGCGTCCCCACCCAAGCCAGGACCGCATGGATGTCGGAGGAGTATGAGGCCGGGGGCCTAGGAGGCCTCGTCCTTCCCGGAGACACCGAAGAGGATCAGCTGGACGCGCTGCACCGGCGCATCCGCATCGCACACGACGCCGGGTTCCAGGTGGGCGTGCATTCATGCGGCGACCGGGCCATCGACGCTGTGGTCGATGCCTATGACCGGGTCATCGGCGAGCTGGGGCACCAAGGTCTGCGGCACTACGTGATCCATGGAGACTTCGTCTCCCAGCGGTCCCTCGACACCCTCAGCGCCCACGGTCTCGGGGTGAACTTCAACCCCAGCATCAAACGATCGCTCTCGCACCAGCTGGAGGAGGTCCTCGGACGCCGACGCACCGACTATCAGTGGCCCTACCGGAGCGCGCTGTCATCCGGCGTCGTGGTGGCCAGCTCCTCCGATGCGCCGAACGTCCCGCCGGACTTCCTGGAGGGCATCGCGGGCATGCTCACACGACGCAGCCTGGCCACCGGCGAGGTGTTCGGCGAGGACGAGGTCCTCGACCTCGAACAGGCACTCCACACCTACACCACAGCTGGCGCGTGGCAGGACGGAGCGGAGGACTGGAAGGGCACGCTCGCGGAAGGCATGGTCGCCGACCTGGTCGTGCTCGACGGCGACCTCCTCAACACCCCTGGCGAAGAGGTCGCGGAGATCCCCGTGGGCATGACGGTCGTGGGCGGCGAAGTCGTCTTCGACGCCGCGTCCGCTTCGATCACCCGAGCGACGGCGTCGGCCGCCGCCTCACGAGCCGCCGGGCTCAACACCTACATGGCTGTCGGCTGTTGCGGCACCGAAGCCGGACGACATGGAGCACGCACATGAACGACGGAGCCCGTCACACGACGATTCCCCTCCCTGAGGAGACGACACTGGCCAGACGCACCCTTGGGGTGCCAGCGCTCGTTTTCCTCATCATCGCGGCCTCGGCCCCGTTGACCGTTCTTGCCGGCGGAGCCACCACGAGCTTCGCCGTCACCGGAGCGCGGGGAGTCCCGGTGGGGTACTTCCTCCTAGGCGTGATCCTGGTGTTCTTCGCCCTCGGCTACGGACGGATGAGCTCGTTCATCCAGAACGCCGGCGCCTTCTACGCCTACGTCACCGCGGGGCTCGGCGTCCGCCAGGGCATCGGCACCTCGTTCCTGGCTCTGGTCACCTACAACGCGATGCAGATCGGGCTCTACGGCGTTTTCGGATTCACAGCGTCCTCCACTCTCGCCGAGCTGTTCGGGGCCGCGGTCCCGTGGTGGGCCTGCGCACTGGGCGGCTGGCTGCTGGTCGCTTTCCTGGGTGTCAGCAAGGTCGACCTGTCGGCGAAGGTCCTCGCCACCATCGTGACCCTGGAGTTCCTCGTCGTCATCGGTGTGAGTCTCCTGTCGTTCGGCGTGGCCCCGGAGGGCGTCAGCGCAGCCCCCCTTCTGCCAGCGCACTGGCTCTCCGGAAGCCTCGGCACCATCCTGGCCTTCGGTATTGCCGCCTTCATGGGCTTCGAGTCCGGCGCCATCTACTCTGAGGAGGCGAAGGACCCCGAGCGTTCGGTGGCGCGGGCGACATACATCGCGGTCGCGGTCATCGCGCTGTTCTACGCGTTCTCAGCGTGGGCGTTCTCCATCGGGGTCGGCCCTTCGGAGATCGTGCCGCAGTCCCAGCAGTGGGGGCCGGACCTCATGTTCGTCTTTTTGAACCAGCATGTGCCCGCCATCGTCTCCAACCTCACCGCGGTACTCTTCCTGACCAGCATCCTGGCGGCGCTGGTCGCCTTCCACAACGCCGCCGCACGGTACTTCTTCTCGATGGGCCGGGCCAGGGTGCTGCCGCACCGCCTCGGCGCCACCGGCGCCAGGAACGGCGCTCCCGTCGCCGGGTCCCTCACGCAGAGCGCGCTTGGCATGGTGTTCATCATCGTCTTCGCGGTGGCGGGCGCGGGCTCCGAACTGGGCCCGCTCTTCCCGGTGATGACGATGTTCACGTGGCTGACCAACGCGGCCGGCCTCGGCATGGTCCTGCTGCTCTGCGTGACCTCGGTGGCCATCATGCGCCGGTTCGGCCGGGAGCCTGAGAAACACCCGCTGTTCGTCCGCACCGTCGCTCCGCTGGTCGCCGCGGTCGGTCTGGGGACCATCGCGGTGCTCATCATGTTCAACTTCGACGTGATGATCGAGTCCGACGGTTTCTCGGCCCTGGTGGTGGTCCTTCCCGGAGTGATCATCGGTTCGGGGATCGCGGGGCTCGTCTGGGGGGAGTTCCTGCGTCGCAGGAGGCCCGAGATCTACGAGGAGGTCAGCCGGTCGAACATCGGTTAGGCCGTTGACCGGGGTTTCCGAACTCCCGCGCGCATGCCGCAGGGTGTCAAGGATCATGGTGCTACCCAAGAGACCTTGACGCCCTCCGGCAGCGTTCCCACGTCCACTCGGACGATGACGTGCTTTCCTTCGAACCAGCTCCGCGAATGCGAGCCGAGGCCGCCGCTCACCAAAGCGAACTGGTATGCGCGGCCCGTGGAGGAACCGCTCCTTGCCCTCGGAGGCGATCGACGCGGACAGGTCGAGCAGCGGCTCTAGGCCCTGGACCTCGTTGGTCCGGCGCACCTGGGCCAGGAACCTGCCCGGCGGGGTGGTCAGGGCGCAGCCGACGCGCCCGTCGCGGTCGGTGGCAACGGGCGGCGCCGACAGACCCGCGAGGGGACCGACCTCGCGGCCGTGTAGGGCGCCACTGGCCACGGCCCGCCGCGTCGCGGTCTTGTTGCCGACCGGCAGGTTGGACCAGCCGTTCGCCTCGGCCTCGCCGACTCCTACTCCGTTCTCACCCAGCTCTCAGGAAACACCAAGGTTCACGCCCTACCTTCGTCTCCATGACGAACACCATCGACCAGAGGACCGCGAGCGGCTGGCACCGGCCAAAACGCACCAAGGCAGCAGGGGTCGTGACGGCGTTGCTGCTGGCGCTGTTCCTGCTCAGCGGGTGCGCCACCGCGGGCACCACCGCCTCGGAATCGTCCATCGCGACATCGTCGGCCTCGGAGACGGCCGACTCCGGGGACACGTCGTCCACGACGACCGAGGAGACGATCACGGACACCGCCTCCGCAGCGGAGGCGTTCATGGCGACGCTGTCAGACGAGCAGCGCGAACAGCTGCTCTACTCCTACGACGACGAGTCCAAGACCACGTCATGGTCGAACTTCCCGGTCACCTTCGTCGACCGGGCCGGACTGAACCTGGAGGACCTGGACGAGGAGCAGAGGGCCGCGGCGATGAAGGTCCTCGAAGCGTTGCTGAGCGAAGAGGGCTATGAGACCGCCACCGGCATCATGGGCGGTGACGAGTTCCTCCTGGAGAACAGCTCCAGCACCGAGGACTCGCTGGGCCAGTACTACATCGCCTTCTTCGGCGACCCGTCCGACTCCGGCGCGTGGCAGCTCCAGTTCGGCGGCCACCACCTCGGGCTGAACGCCACGCTGGACGGTACCGACGACTCGATCACGTTCGCGCCCACGCACCTGGGCCTCCAACCCGCCGTCTACACCGACGACGAGGGCAACGAGGTCGAGCCGCTCGCGGGCATGTACGAGTCGGCCTTCGCCTTCTACGACAGCCTGACCGACGAGCAGAAGGCCGAGCTGTACCAGGGCTCGGAGGTCGCGAACCTCACCTGCGCGCCTGGCGGCACCTGCTCCTACCCGACGGGGACCGGAATCGCCGGAGCGGACCTGACCGACGAGCAGAAGCAGCTGCTGCTCGACGTGGTCGCGAACTGGGTGGGCCTGGCGGACGAGGAGACCACGGCCGAGGCCCTGGCCGAGATCGAGGCGACGCTCGACGAGACCTACGTGAACTGGTCCGGGGCGACCGAGTACGACATGACCCAGGGCGAGGGCATCCACTTCCAGATCTCCGGCCCGAACGCCTACGTCGAGTTCTCCAACCAGCAGGGCTCGGCGGGCGCCGACGTGGACGGGTACACCACGTCGGGATGGGGGCACGTCCACACCATCTACCGCGACCCGACCAACGACTACGCCGGCAGCGTCACCCAACAGGAAGCATCCGGCATGGGCGGCCCCGGCGGCGGCGCTCCCTCCGGCGGCCCCGGCGACGGTGAACCCCCGTCCGGCGCCCCTGAAGGCGGTCCGCCCGAAGACGGCTGATCCCGCGGCCTGGACACACCCGTGACCGCGGCGTGCCCCTCGGGCCCCGGACGGCACTGTCGTCCCTTGGACGGGCGGCGAATCCATGCCACCTCCCCTGGACGACGTGGTCGCACCCATGACCGCCCTCAGCCCGGGTAGGAGGAACACCTGGTGAACCGGGGCCTGTACCCGTTTCCGTGTGCTCACGTACACGTTTCGGGATGGGCTCCGACACCGTCGTCGAGCGGGTGTCGGGCCACGGGAGCCCGGTACGCGGAAGGCAGGTATCCGGCGCCCCGTTCCGACCCGTAAGACTCCACGTCCCTGCGGGTGTTACGCGATGACACGCTGGTCGCGTCCGGCGGCCGGTTCGCACTGTGCCTCTCGCTACCGTGGACGCGCTTCCCTGCGCTCGAGGCAGAACTCCACGAACACCTGTGCCCGGCGGTTGGGACGCATCGTCTTGGGCCAGGCAACGAGGCCCCGGGATTCGCCGACCGGTTCGGTGATCTCCTTGACGACGACCCGGTCGCCCTCTACCTGTACCGCCGGATGGTCCAGGACCGGGACACTGACGCTACGCGAGTCCGACGAACCCGAGACGGGCTCATCGGCCTGGTCGCGAGCCGCAGCGCTGTCTTTTCCGGGCCGTGCAGTAGCGCGGTTGCGATGACTCCCGAGTTGTCGGATCCGCAACCTGCAGGAGTTCTTCCCGAGGTCCCGGCCGGGTAGGAGAAGACGTCGTAGGCGATGCCCGCAGGGGAGGTGGCGCTGCGCCGCGCCCGTAGCCGCAGGTCTTCGGCCCTCGCGCCGCCGGGGCCGGATCGCGGCTGCGGCCCCGCTCCACTCGCGTGGACACATGAGGAGCAGAGCGCATCACCCTTCCGGTACAGGGATGCTGAGGGCGCGTCACCGGACGTGCCGGTCGGCCACCTGACGGGGCCGCGTCCGCTGATGTCATCGGCAAGGCGATCAGCATGCTTGAGGCCCGGTGTCTTCGCATGCTCGTGCATGGGTCATGGCAGCCCGGAGAACGCCCTCTGCAGCTGGTGGGGAGCTCTCATTTCCAGCATGGATGGAATCGCAGTGCCGGACATTGCGGCCAGAGGGTGGTGGTGGGGCAGAGTTGAAGGAGCTGAACAACGCTCTTGCACGTCCTACCTGCCGAAAGAGTCATGATGATCTTCATAACCGTGAAGTTCTCCATCCGTCCCGAGCGGAGTGCGGACTGGATGGACCTTGTCGATGAGTTCACCCGGGCCACCCGCCGGGAACCGGGCAACCTGTTCTTCGAGTGGTCCCGCAGCGTGGAGAACCCGAACGAGTTCCTTCTCGTGGAGGCCTTCCGCGATGGCGAAGCGGGTCGTGAACACGTGGAGTCCGAGCACTTCACACGGGGCACGGAGGCCATGTCGTACGCCGTCGCCGCAACCCCGCAGATCGTCAGCGTCGAGATGCCCGATCGCGAGGGCTGGGACCTGATGACGGAGGTCTCTCCCCGTGAAGCATGACGACACCTACCGCGGCGGAGCGGTGACGGTCGGCGGACCGCCGGCCGTGCGCGAGCTGGCGGCCGCGACCATCACGAAGGTCGCGGTCGGCCCGATGAACAACAACGCGTACCTGCTGCGTTGCCGGGCCACCGGTCAGCAGCTGCTGATCGATGCCGCAGATGAGGCCCCGACGCTCCTGGAACTGGCAGGTGAGCGCGGCCTTTCCGCGGTGGCCACCACACACCGGCACGACGACCACTGGCAGGCGCTGGGCGCGGTCGTGGACGCGACCAGGGCGCGGACATACGCCGGTAGGTACGATGCGGAAGGCATCCCGGTACCCACCGAGGTCCTCGTCGACGACGGGGACAGGATCCGCCTGGGCGACATCGAGCTCGTCGCTCACCACCTTGAGGGACACACGCCAGGCTCCATCGTCCTGGTCTATGACGATCCGCGAGGGCACCCCCACCTCTTCACCGGGGACTGCCTGTTTCCCGGCGGCGTAGGCAACACCTCCAACGGCCCGGCCGCCTTCGCCAGTCTCCTCGACGGGGTGGAAGCCAAGGTATTCGACCGGCTGCCCGACGCCACCTGGGTATATCCTGGCCATGGCGCAGACACCACGGTGGGCACGGAGCGGCCCCACTTGCCGCAATGGCGGGAACGGGGCTGGTAGCCAAATCGCTCCCGGGCGCAGGCGCAGCACCACGACGAGTGAGGAGGAGCGGGGCCCATGCCCGGTCAGACCGGGCCGCGAGCAGCAGAGCGCACCCTTGAGGTCCTCGAACTCGTCGCTGACGCGGCCGAGCCGGTGTCGGCCAAGGCACTGGCCCGCAGTCTCGGCTGCGCGCTGTCCACGGTGTACACCCTGCTGACCCCGCTCACCGAGCGGGGATACCTGGTACGCACAGACGGCGGCTACGTACTCGGTTACCGGGTCCCCGCCCTGCACCGCTCGTTCCAGAGGCAGATGGATCTGGACGAGGGCATCGTCGGGCTGCTGGCGTGGCTGCAGCGCACCACCCGTGCTTCGGCCAACTATGTGGCCTTCCAGGGAAACGGCCTGGTGATCGCGGATGTCAGGACCGTCACCGCCCAGGGAGCGGAGCGGCCTCATATCGGCGTCGGTATCGATCCGCGCACCCACGCCTACGCCCACGGCAAGATCGCGCTGGCGGCCGCGCGCCCGAAAATCCGGCGCCGGTACCTGGAAGAGCCCGGTCTGCGCCGGTTCACGCCGCACACGATCGCGTCCGTCACCCGACTCGACGAGGAACTGCGGCGGATCCGGCGCTTCGGAGTCGCCCTGGACGTCGAGGAGGCCCGGCCCGGACTGGCCTGTCTGGCAGCGCCCGTACTCGGTACGGAGGGGACCGTGACCGGGTGTATCGCCCTGTCAGTTCATCCGGACGAACTACGCGTCAATCGATCGCCGTTGATCGACACCGTGCGGCGAGCGGCCCAGAAGGCGACACAGGTCAACCACCGCTGACGGAAATGGTCGCGGCCACATCATTGACGTCCACGGGAGCGGGGCGGCGTGAGTGGCACGCTCCACGTCGACGGCGTCATCCGGTCAGGCGCCGGAGCGCGGGGTCACGCGGCAGGCCAGGACCGGGCGACCGAGCGCTGGCTGCGCGTCGAGCTGCGGGCGGAGCGGCTCGACTGGTTGCCTCCAGTACTCGCCTCACTCGACCGGCCGTTCGTCATCGAGCGCCCCGATGAACCGCGCGGCCTCGTCACCGTTCTCGCCGATCGCCTCGCGTCCTACGCTCGCCAAGCCTGACCGCGATGAACCGATGCCATGAGATGGCACACCCAGGGCGTCGAATGCGTAGCGGACGCCGTTCAGTTCTGCCCAAACGGTGCGTAGCCCAGGCCCCGTCGCTGACGGTGGTGGTCCCGTAGGGTCACGCCGAGCTCCGCGAGGACCTCGTCGATTCCATCCGGGCTTTGATCTGCGCGAATAGGTGGAAGGCGCTGCGAGAACTTGGCAACCCTCCACGATGATCGTTGCCTCAGCGTGACGATCGGCAGCCCGACTCGGCAAACCCTCCTTCGTGAAGTGGTGCCCACGACACCCGCTTCGACGAGGGAGAACACGTGACCGGCATCACTCGCACGAGCACCATCATCGGCCGACTCAACGCACCGCCAGGCCGCGAGGTCTGGTCGGAATCCTCCCCGTTCACGAGGAGGAGGAAGTCAAGCGCTCAACCGGCGCAGGTGTGACAGCGTGGCCTCGGTGACCGGGTGCTCCACGCCGAGTTCGTTCAGGTAGGCCGCCACCGCCTCCATTTCGTGCACGCGCCGCCCGGCATGCTGCCGGGTGCCCTCCACGAGCCGGTCCACCAGGTCCCGGCCGTTCTCACCCAGCTCGGCGGCGATCTGGTCGCGGATCTCGTCCTCGGCTCCGGCGGCGCACGCGGCGTCGAGCGCTTCGATGATGAGCGCGGCCAGTCCCTTCATGAACACGCTGCGCAGCAGTTTCCTGGCCGCGGCGTCACCGGCGTCGGAGGAGACCGCGCGAACGGGCGTGCCCAAGGGCGAGAGTGCCTCGACGAAGGCCTCGGCTCCGCTCCCGGCCGCGAGCAGCGGCGTGCGGCTGCCCGCCCGCGGGACGGGGGCCATGACCGCGACGTCGGCGAAGGGAACCCCGGAACCGGCGGCCAGCGCACCGATCGCGCTCTTCTCACCGGGGGAGAGGGTGTTCAGGTCCGCGTAGACAGCCGATGCGGGCAGCAGGGGAAGGACGTCGGCGGCCACCTTCTGCGCGGCGGCGGGACCGACGAGGCTGATGACGACCTCCGCGCCGGTGAGCGCATCGTCCAGCACGGAACGCTGCACGATGGGCGTGTCGGACAACGCGACGAAGGGGTCGTGGCCCTGGACCCGGGCGCCGGCCCGCGCCAGCCCTTCGCCGATGAGCCGGCCGGCTTCGCCCAGGCCGATCATTGTGATGACGGTCATCGCGCCCTCCGTAGCGAGTTCCACCCTGATGTGAACAACATTGTTTACAATAATGCATACCAAGATGAGCGAAAGGAAGACCATGACCCAGGAGGCAGTGAGCCGGGACACGAGCCGCGGCGTCAGCGATGCCGAGCGTGTGACGTCACGGCTCCGACAGGCCATCGTCGCCGGCGAGTTCGCGCCCCGGCAGCGGCTCGTGGAGACGGACCTCATCGAGATGTTCGACGCCAGCCGGGGCGCGGTGCGCGCGGCCCTGGCGGCGCTCACGGTGGAGGGTCTGGTGGAAAAGGTGCGCAACCGCGGTGCTCGCGTGCGTGCGGTCGACCTGGACGAGGCGCTGGAGATCGTGGAGGTGCGCGCGGCCCTGGAGTCGCTGTGCGCGGCGCGCGCGGCCGAGCGCATCGACGAGGGCGGCGTGGCGCGGCTGCGCGCCATCGGCGAGGTGATGAGAGAGGCTGTGAACGCGGGCGACGGTGAGGCCTACGCGCAGGCCAACCGCGATCTGCACCAGGAGGTGATGGACATCAGCGGCGCCAAGGTCGCGCCCGATGTCGTCAAGCGCCTGCGCGCCCAGAACGTCAGGTACCGCATCCGGCTGGCCATGCAGCCGAACCGCCCGACCACGTCGCTGCCCGAGCACCTGGAGATCGTGGAGGCGGTCTGCGCCAAGGATCCGGAGCGTGCGTCGGAGGCCATGCGGGCGCATCTGAACAGTGTGTACGAGGCCACGCGGGACTACTTCGCCCAGCGGGGATGAGTGGTCGGCGCCGACCTCCCTCCGGTGGTCGGCGCGCAGAGGCGTCGCATCGTGCACGGATGTGATCTGGGCCCTGAGGGATGTGACCTGGGTCTTGACTGTTGTCACCAAGATCGTTAACAATGTCGCTCACCAGTTTGTTAGCGAAGGGGCGGCATGAAACACCAGGTACCCAGCGCACACGCCCGCGAGCTCGTCCGGGGCGCCTACGACATCCACGTCCACATCGCTCCCGATGTGATGAAGCGCAGGGTGAGCGACCTCGAACTCGCCCCGCGCTTCCTCGAGCACGGCATGGCGGGCTTCGTGCTCAAGTCCCACTACACGCCCACGACCGAACGCGCCGAGGTCGTCCGCAGCGTCCACCCGGACGTCGACGTGCTCGGCGCCATCACGCTCAACGCCTCGGTGGGCGGACTCAACCCCGTCGCGGTCGAGATCGCCGCACGCGGCGGCGCCCGGTTCGTCTGGCTCCCGACCGTGGACAGCGACAACCAGCGCAGCTGCCTGGAGGAGACCCCCGAGGGCGCCACGCCGCCCATGTGGGCCCAGATCCAGGAGGACCTGCGCGAGGCGGGGATCGACAGTCCCGCCGTCGACGTGCTCGGCGAGGACGGGGAGGTCACGGCTCCGACCCGCCAGGTCCTCGACGTCATCGCCAGGCACGACATGACCCTGGCCACCGGGCACCTGCACGGAGACGAGTCCGCGAAGGTCATCGCGGTCGCCCGCGAACACGGCGTCCGACGCATCGTCGTCACCCACCCCGAGTTCACCTCGCAGCGCATCCCCGCGGAGAACCAGAAGACGCTCGCCGAGCACGGCGCCTACCTCGAGCGCTGCCTCACCACCCCGCTGACCGGCAAGGTCTCCTGGCAGGTGTGGCTGGACAACATCAGGGCGGCGGGCCCGGAGTCCTCCGTCATCAGCTCCGACCTGGGGCAGCCCTTCAACCCGCCGGTGGAGGACGGGCTCGCGCTGGCCGCCGACGTCCTCCTCGACAACGGCTTCACCGACGAGGAGGTGCGCCTGATGGTGGTGCACAATTCCCGATGGCTCGCGGGAGCGGCCCCGCTCCCCGAGGCACCTCGGGCCCACCACGAGGCGCAGGCGGTCGCCTCATGAGCGTCGTCCTGGAGATCGAACACCTCACCAAGGAGTTCCAGCGCGACGACGTCGCCACGGTGGCCCTGCGCGACTTCAACCTCAGCATCGAAGAGGGCACCTTCGTCACCATCCTGGGCCGGTCCGGCTGCGGCAAGTCCACGATGCTGAACCTGCTCTCCGGACTCTCCAAGCCCACCTCGGGCCGGGTGCTGCACCGGGGCAGCCCGCACAGCGGGCCCACCCCCGACATCGGCTACCTCACCCAGACCGACACGCTGATGCCGTGGCGCAGCGTGCAGCGCAACGTCGAGATGCCCATGGAGATCGCCGGCGTCGACAAGGCCGAGCGCGAGGCCAAGGCACGCGAGCTTATCTCCACGGTCGGCCTGGCCGAGTTCGCCGACAGCTACCCGCGCGAGCTCTCCGGCGGCATGCGGCGCCGCGCCAGCCTGGCCCGCATGCTGGCCAACGGCGCCGAGACCATCCTGATGGACGAGCCCTTCGGCGCCCTGGACGCCCAGCTGCGCGCCGAACTCCAGCGCGAGCTGGCGCGGCTGTGGAAGACGACCGGGCACACCATCGTCTTCGTCACCCACGACATCGAGGAAGCCCTCATGCTCGGCGACCGCGTCGTCGTCCTGGGCCCGCTGGGCACCGTCCTGCTCGACCAGCAGGTCGACCTCGAGCGACCGCGCGAATCCGACGAGACCAAGGTGCGGCCGCGGTTCGTGGAACTGCACGCCACCCTGGCCTCTGCGTTGAAGAAAGGAGCGCGGTGATGATGACCGAACCGGTTCCCGACACCGACGCGCACAACGGCCTGAGCACGAGCGGCCCCGTCAAGGAGGCCCGCCGCCGCAGCTGGTGGCACCGCAACCGCCGCACGACCACCGTGTGGGGACTGCGGTTGGGCGTGGTGCTGGTCTTCCTCCTGCTCTGGCAGCTCGTCGGCAAGGCGGTCGCCAACCCCATGTTCGTCTCCAACCCGGTCAGTGTGTGGGAGCAGCTGAGCGACTGGATCGTGGACGGCACCCTGGGGACGCACACCTGGATCACCATCCAGGAAGTGGTGCTCGGCTACGTCATCGGTGCCGCCACCGGTGCCCTCGCCGGGTACGTGCTCGCCTCGATCCGCCTCATCTACGACGTGTTCGAGCCGTTGATGATGGCGCTGTACTCGATCCCGAAGGTGGCGCTCGCACCACTGTTCATCGTGTGGTTCGGCATCGGCATCGACATGAAGGTCATCCTGGCGGCCGTCAGCGTGTTCTTCCTGGTCTTCCTCAACACCGCCGCCGGCGTCCGCGACGTCGACCGCGGCCTCATCGACGCCGTCCGGCTCATGGGCGGATCGAACAAGGACATCGCGCTCAAGGTGGTGCTGCCGGCCTCCATGACCGGTCTCATCACCGGACTGAAGGTGTCCATCCCCTACGCGCTCATCGGCGCGGTGATCGGTGAACTCGTCGCCTCCAACCGCGGCCTGGGCTACCTCATCAACGACTCCGCCGCGCAGTTCAACACCGCGGGCGTGTTCGCCGCGGTCGTGGTGCTGACCGCACTGGCGATGGTCCTCAACACCCTGGTGGGCGTTCTGGCCTCCCGGGCCAACCGATGGAAGCCACTCGACGCCGACTAGGGCCCCTTCCGCGGATCGAGCGCCCAGCGTCCCGAGTACCCCGGATCCCCGAGCGGACCTCGTGCGGTTCATCCCCCAAGGCCGTGGGCTCTCCACGGCCGTCTCACCCAACCGAAAGTCACGCCATGAAACTCAGCACGCATATCAAGACGGCGGTCGCGATCGCGGCGACCGCGGGCCTGTTCATCGCCACGGGCTGCGCCGGTGACGCGGCCGAATCCGACGCGGGCGTCCTCAACGTGGGGCAGATCAGCAACTCCGTCGCGTTCTTCCCGCTCTACGTCGCCGAGGAGGAGGGCTACTTCACCGACGAGGGCGTCGAACTCGGCGAGCGGCCCCGCATGGGTACCGGTGCCAAGCTCGCGGCGGCCCTGACCTCCGGCTCCATCGACGTCGGCGCGGGCGTCCTCACCGACGCGTTCAACCTGGCGGAGAGCAACCCGCAAACGCAGGTCACCGGCTCACTGGTCACCGACTACTACGTGGACATCGTGACGGCCTCGGACTTCGACGGGCCGGCGGAGGACGCCTCCCTGGAGGAGAAGGTCCAGGCCCTGGAGGGCAGGAACATCGGTATCACCGGTCCGGGTTCGGGCACCGAGGCGCTGGTCATCTACCTGTTCGAGCAGGTGGGCCTGGACGCCAAGACCGACGCCACGCTGGTGAACCTGGGCGCCGTCCCCTCGTCGGCCATCGGCGCCCTCTCCGAGGGACAGGTGGACGCCCTCGCCTTCTTCCAGCCGACCGGTCAGATGGCCGAGACGGAAGGGGTCGGCGACATCTACATCTCGCCGCAGCGCGGCGACATCCCCGAGCTGTCCGGCTCCCTGCACGGCGCGCTGTTCAGCACCTCCGGGGTGCTCGAGGAGAAGGGCGAGGAGGTCGAGGCCTTCAACCGCGCCATCGACCGGGCACTGGAGTTCATCCAGAGCGACCCGGAGGCCAGCGCGGAGCTGCTCTCGATCTACCTCGAAGGCACCGACCCCGAGGCGGTGGAGGCCCTCAACGAGATCCTCCCGCAGGAGTTCGCCTCCTCGTCCCAGGTGTCGCAGGACGCCTTCGACACGGCGGTGGACTTCCACCTGGAATCCCAGCTGATCGACGAGGCACCCGACTACGACTCCCTCGTCTGGCCCCAGGTCCAGCAATAGCCACCACGCAGGACGAGGACGGGCCGCACGCCTGGCGCCGCGAGACCGCGGCGCGAGTCCTGCCCCGCCTCCCCGCCATCACCGCCCCTCCGCGGCCCACGCCGGGCTCCGCGGGCGACCGCACGAGGACGAGGATGACACGTTCACAGACACCGCCGGCCGAGGAGCGACGTGCGGACAGCCATGCGCACGCGGCTCCCTCGGCAGCGGCCCCGGCCGCATCGGGCCAGGTCCGTGTGCCGCACGGCGTGCACGAGCCGGAAACGGGGCACACGCCGGAACGGGTGCACGAGCCGCGCCCGGGGACGCGGGTCCGCGGGCACCAGCTCGCGATCCCCTCCGTCCTGATGCGTGGCGGGACCTCCCGCGGACCGTTCTTCCGCCGCGCGGACCTGCCCGATGACGACGAGACCCTCGTCCGGGTGCTCCGGGCCGCGCTCGGCTCACCCCACCCGCTGCAGATCGACGGCCTGGGCGGGGGACACCCGCTCACGTCCAAGGCCGGCATCGTCGGCCCGAGCACGGAGCCCGGCGCTGATCTCGACTTCCGCTTCGCCCAGCTACAACCCCACGACGACTCCGTGGACATGAACGCCAACTGCGGCAACCTGCTCGCCGCGGTCGTGCCCTTCGCCATCGAGACCGGCATGGTCGTGCCCACCGAGGACACCACGACCGTGCGGGTGCGCACCCTCAACACGGGAGCGGTCGCGCAGATCTCGGTGCACACGCCCCAGGCCGGCGGCGTACGGAGCGTCGACTACGCGGGGGACACCCGCATCGACGGCGCCCCCGGCAGCTCCTCGCCGGTGACGATCGGCTTCCTCGACACGGCGGGATCCATCGCCGGTTCCCTGTTGCCGACGGGCAACCTCCGAGACACGGTCGAGGTTCCCGGCGCGGGGCCGGTCGAGGTCACCTGCATCGACAACGGCCAGCCCCTCGTCATCGTCGCCGCCTCCGCGCTCGGCGCCACCGGGCGGGAGAGCCCGGCCGAGCTCACCGCGGACCCCGTGCTGCGCGACCGGGTCGAGGCGCTGCGGTTGGCCTGCGGCACGCTCATGGGACTCGGCGACGTCTCGGACCGCAACTACCCGAAGATGACGCTGATCTCGCCTCCACAGCACGGGGGCGCCGTGACCACGCGCAGCTTCATCCCCAGGGTGGTCCACGAGTCGATCGGCGTGCTGGCGGCCGTCACCGCCGCCACCGCCTGCGCGCTCCCGGGAACGGTCGCGCACGACCTCGCGGACCTGCCGGCCACCGACGGGGCCGAGGCCACCCTCTCCATCGAGCACCCGAGCGGGGCCTTCGGCGTACGGCTCGGCTGGGAGCCCGGCGACCCCACCCGCATCACCAGTTCCGCGCTCGTACGCACCGCACGAGCGCTCATGGCCGGGGACCTCTACGTCCCCCTGGGCGTCTGGACCCCATCAATGAAGGAAACGAACCGATGATCATCGACTGCCACGGGCACTTCACCACCGCGCCCGACGCCCTCGGCCAGTGGCGCCAGGCCCAGATCGCCGCACTCGACGGCGGACCCGAGCCCGACGAGCTGCGCATCGGCGACGACGAGCTGCGCGAGGCGATCGAGAGCAACCAGCTCGCCCTCATGGACCAACGCGGCATCGACCTGACCGTGTTCTCGCCGCGGGCCTCCTTCATGGCCCACCACATCGGCGACGAGGCCACCTCCGTCCAGTGGGCCAGGATCTGCAACGACCTCATCGCCCGCGTGACGCGACTCTTCCCGGAACGCTTCGCTCCGGCCGCCATGCTGCCGCAGTCCCCGGGCGCCGCCCCGGCCGGCTGCCTGCCCGAACTGCGGCGCGCCGTCGAGGAACTCGGCGCGGTGGCGATCAACCTCAACCCGGACCCCTCCGGCGGGCTGTGGGACTCGCCCCCGCTCACCGACCGCTCGTGGTACCCGATCTACGAGGCGATGTGCGAATACGACATCCCCGCGATGGTGCACGTCTCCACCAGCGTCAACCCCGCCTTCCACACCACCGGCTCGCACTACCTCAACGCCGACACCACGGCGTTCATGCAGCTGGTCCAGGGCGACCTCTTCGCCGACTTCCCCGACCTGCGGCTCGTCATCCCCCACGGGGGCGGGGCCGCGCCCTACCACTGGGGGCGCTTCCGCGGACTCGCGATGGCCCTCGGCAGGCCCGAGTTGGAAAAGCACGTGCTCGGCAACGTGTTCTTCGATACCTGCGTGTACCACCAGCCGGGCATCGACCTGCTGCTCGACGTCGTCCCGCACGAGAACATCCTCTTCGCCTCGGAGATGATCGGCGCCGTCCGCGACATCGACCCGCGCACAGGGCACCACTTCGACGACACGGGCCGCTACCTCCAGCGCGCGGACCTGCCCGAGACCGCACGCGAGGCCGTCCTGGAGGGCAACGCCCGCCGGGTGTACCCGCGGCTCGACGCCCGGTTGAGGAGACAGGGCCGATGAGGGCCGGTCCGAACCCATCCACCCACGCACGAGGAGAGTCATGACCGAGCTCGGAGTCGTCCACCGCTCCATCGAGCGCGCCGCGCCGGAGACCGTCGAGGAGCTGTCCCGCTTCGGCGTCGCCACCGTGCACGAGGCGCAGGGGCGCACAGGCCTGCTGCGGCCCTACATCCGGCCGGTCTATCCGAAGGCCAGCCTGTGCGGAACCGCGGTCACCGTGCTGCTCCAACCCGGCGACAACTGGATGCTGCACGTCGTCGCCGAACAGATCCGCCCCGGTGACGTCGTCGTGGCCGGTTGCACGACGGAGTCCGAGGACGGGTTCTTCGGCGAACTCCTGGCGACCTCCTTCCGTGCCCGGGGCGCCGTGGGCCTGATCATCGACGGTGGCTGCCGGGACGCCGCCGAGCTCAGCGAGATGGACTTCCCCGTCTTCAGCCGTGCGATCAACGCCAAGGGCACCGTGAAGGCGACACTGGGCTCGGTCAACGTGCCTGTCACCGTGGCCAACGCCCTGGTCCACCCGGGCGACGTCGTCGTCGCCGACGCCGACGGCGTCGTCGTGGTGCCCCGCGTCTCCGCCCCGGAGGTGGCCGAGGCCGCACGGCGCCGCGAGGAGAACGAGCAGTCCAAGCGCGCCCGGTTCCAGGACGGCGAGCTGGGCCTGGACATCTACGGCATGCGCGAGAAGTTGGCGTCGGCCGGCCTGCGCTACCTCGACTGATCCGACTGACCTGGCTGATCGGCTGACACCTCTCGTCAGGTGGGAGGCACGGACAGCGGCATCCACGGCCCCGTGGACGCCGCTCACGAATCGCTACGACCGCACCTGGTGCGGGAGTGTCTTGTGCCGACCGTGATGGAGGCCGGGGCGTGTGCCGGGACCGCCTCCCGGCACTCCCGTGTGTCAATCGGTCATCGCTCCCTTCGATGGCAGGTGTGCTCTGCTCCCGTCCCGCCACAGACGCACCGTCCACGTGCTGTGGGGGACGGGGGCCGACGCCGCCGGCGACATCCCCGTCTCCGCGGTGACAGGCGCGACCGTGCGGGCGCGACGACGCTCGACGGGCCCGCGGCGTCCTTCCGGGGGAGCGGTGTGTTGCGGTGGGTCACGGGACCCGGAGGTCTTCGGTCGACGCGGCGGGCTCAGGGGCGGACAAGTGCGTCCGTTCGGGCAGCAGGAGCGGGGGCGCGAGCAGGAGAACGCCGGTGGCCCGCCGTGCTCCGACGAGGCCACGGTCCGAGCGTCGGCCGAACGTGACGTGGCCCACGCCAGGAGCTATGCTTCGACTCTGGTCAACCACTACGCCGCCGACCTCGACGGACCGGCCCGAGGCGGCTTCGGCCACATCGCGGCGCCGACGCTCGTGGTCCACCGCGGCCACGACCCACTCCTGCCGCCGCCGCACGCGAGGCGTTGCGCGACGTGGTCCCCGAAAGCGCGACTGCCGGCCCCGGAAAGGGCCGGACACGACCTGCCGAGGCCGGTGGGGGATGTCTTCGTGCCGGCCCTGGTGCGGTACACGAAAGGAGGCCGCCCATGAACCGGCTACGGTCGGCACTCCGGCCGCCGCTCTTCGACGACCTCGCCGACCCACTGCCGCACGCCGCCGGCGCGACCTGGGGGCTGCCGGAGCCCGAACCGGGTGCACGGCTCGGCGCGGTGCGCGGCGTACTCCGCGACGGTCCAGCGGGTCCGGGCGGTGATTGAGTTGTTCGACTACGACGCCGAACTGAGCCGCTACAACCCGCGGCTGCGAGCGGCCGCCGACGTCCGGGCCACTGATCGCGTGCTCGACATCGGCTGCGGTACCGGGCAGACCACGCGGGACGCCGCCAGGTCCGCGCCGTCGGGAAGCGCGCTCGGCGTGGACCTGTCCCGCCCGATGGTGGACCGCGCCCGCCGGCTGAGCGAGGAGGAGGGGGTCCGCAACGTCGGCTTCGAGCGGGCCGACGCCCAGGTCCACCCCTTTGCGCCGGGGGGTTTCACCTTGGGGATCAGCCGGTTCGGCACGATGTTCTTCACCGACCCGGTCGCGGCGTTCGCCAACATCGGGTGGGCGTTGCGGCCGGGTGCGCGGCTGGTGCAGCTGGTGTGGCAGGCCGAGGACCGCCAGGAGTGGTTCGGCGCGATCCGGCGGGCGCTGGCCGGTGACCGGACGGTGCCGGCCGGACTCGGTGGTGGCGCCTTCTCGCTGGCGGATCCGGCCGTCGCGGCCGGCGTGCTGACCGCTGCCGGCTTCACCGCGGTCGAGACCACCGAGGTAGGCCAGCCGATCTACTACGGCCCGGACGCGGCCGGTGCCCGTGACACCCTGTTCGCTCTGCGGATGGTCAAGGATCTGGTCGCCGGCCTGGACACCGCGGCGGCGGCGCGTGCTCTCGAACGGCTGCTGGCCGTGCTCGACGCCCATGACACCGGCGAGGGCGTGTGGTTCGACTCCCGTGCCTGGCTGGTCACCGCGCGTCGGCGTTGACCTTCGGAGTAGTGGACATACGGCTCTCCTCGGTGCGGTGCGGTGCGGTGCGGGGGCGTGGATCAATTCCGGATGGAGGAGAGGGCGACCCCGGCCAGGATCAGGGCCGTGCAGGCGACCTGGGCGCCCGTGACGGGTTCGGCGATGGTGAAGTAGGCGAGAACGGCGACGCAGACCGGTTGCAGGTAGTAGACGACTCCGGCGCGGGTGGCGCCGACCGACTCCACGGCCTTGTTCCACAGGAAGAACGCCAGCGCCGAGGACGCGGCTCCGATATAGGCCAGGGCGGACAGGGTGCCGGTGGTGGGAGTGAAGCCTCCTTCCACGACCAGGGAGACGATCTGTGCGGGCAGCAGCATGACCAGCCCGAACAGGACGGTCGCGGCGAGGAACACCACGGCGGGGATCTGCTGGGGTTTGCGCTTGAGAAGGGCGGAGTAGGCGGCGAAGGTGAGCATGGCCGCGATCATCCACAGGTCGCCGGAAGCGAATTCCGTGTGGAGCAGCGCGCCCACATCCCCCTTGGTGATCAGGGCGACCACACCGGCGAGGGCGATGAACATGCCGGTGATGCGCAGGGGCGAGAGGCGTTCTCCGCCGACGACGGCGAGCACGGCGATCGCGACAGGGGAGGCCGCGGCGATGAGGGCGAGATCGGTCGCCGACGTGGTGTGCCCTGCGATGTAGATGAGGGTGTTGAAAAGCGTGACGCCGAGCAGGCTGACGAGCGCGATGTAGAGAGCGTGCCGATGGATGGTGCGGCGGTGCTCCCACAGGCCCTTGGCCGCGAACGGCGCCAGGACGGCCAGGGCGATCGCCCACCGCCAAAAAGCCGTTTGGACGGGAGGGATCTCGCCTGAGACGGCACGGGCGATGACGAAGTTGCCCGACCAGATGAGCGTTGCCGCTCCCGCCAGAACAGGGCCTGCCCATACCGCCGACCGCAGAGCACGGGTGGCTGTCGATTCAGTGGACCGCCGGGTGGAGGGGGTTTCGGTTGCGGTCAAGAGGGGGTGTTCTCCTTCGGTTCGGTGGTGGGAGTCGTGTGTCGGTCGGCTCCATCCGGCGCCGTCGGCTGGGGCGACCGGGGTTCTGGACGCGATGACGTGCGGGGCGGGCGTGGCGACGGACCCGGTCAGGAGGGCGGGGGGCGAGGCGGCTGGCGACAGCGGCGGAAAGGGCGGCGAACTCGCGGAGCATGGGCGCACGTGAGCTCGCGACCCCCTCCGGGTGGTCGACCATGGCCCGATGGACGGATCCAGCAGCGGCGTCGACTCCGAGTGCTGACAGCACACGACCCCCTGTGTGATGATCCGATCTTTGTTTCGAGGCCGATTCTCCTGCAAGCCGGACGCGTTGTTGCCAGTCCGGTTCCTGCCGGGGATAAGGCCCTGTCGTACGAGGTGTCGCACGGGCAGGCCGACGGCTCCCGGGAAGCGGATACGGGGCGGGGCTCCGCGTCCGGCCCGGCCGCGTGCGTGCCGACAAGGCGTACGCCTCTCGGAGGAACCGGGCCGACATGCGCTCAGAGCGGCCGAAGACCAGCGCCGGTTCCAAGCGGTGGAAGAACGTCCGGCTCCTACCGGCGCGGGGCCCGCCGAGCTCGGCGGCGTGTCCGTGGAAGAGGTGGTGGCCGTCGCCGCCGGCGGGACCGCCAGCCTCCTGGCAGACCGTGTGCGGGGCGGGCCTCACCGGGCCTCCTCGGCGGCCGCGGGGGAGCCTGGCCGCCGGGGCCGCGCACGAGGTGCCGACCGATCCCCGCCACTTTCACTTTATATCAGATCCGCGCGTCTCATGAGGCACTGAAAAATATTCCATACTTGCTGCCTTGCGCACCGCATCGACGAATGGCAGGGCAAAGAAATTGCGATACGTGATGGATTTCGATCAGATCAACGCGACGAATGTCGCTGACGTCGGCGGAAAGGGGGCGCTTTTGGGCGAGCTCTCGCGAATCTCCGGTATCCGCGTGCCGGAGGGCTTTTGCATCACGACGGACGCCTTCCGGCGGATCGTCGCCGAGGCACCGTCGATCGACACCCGGTTCGACCTGCTGTCGCGCGTGGAACCGGACGACCGCGCGGCGATCCGTACCCTGAGCGCCGACATACGCCGCAGCGTCGAAGGCGTCGCGGTGCCCGACGACCTTGCCGCGGAGATCGGCGAAGCGCTCACCCGGTTCGATGAACACGCCTCCTACGCGGTGCGCTCCAGCGCGACCGCCGAGGACCTGCCGACCGCGTCCTTCGCCGGCCAGCAGGACTCGTACCTGAACATCACGGGTCCGGCGGCCGTCCTTCGGCACGTCCGGCGGTGCTGGGCCTCGCTGTTCACCGAGCGGGCGGTGACCTACCGCCTCCGCAACGGCTTCGACCACCGGAAGACGGATATGGCCGTGGTCGTACAGCAGATGGTGTTCCCGGACGCTGCCGGGACCCTGTTCACCGCGGATCCGGTGACCTCGGACCGCAAGACCGCCACCGTGGAGGCCGGCTGGGGGCTCGGCGAGGCCCTCGTCTCCGGCCAGGTCCGCGGTGACGTCCACACGGTGCGCGACGACCAGGTCGTCTCCACGGCGATCGCCGCCAAGACCCGGTCCGTGCAGGCCTCACCGGGAGGCGGCACCCATGACGCACCGGTCGAGCCGCAGCGGCAGACGCGGTCGACCCTGACAGAAGCACAGGTCGTGCGCCTGGTGCGGCTGGGCCGACGCATCGAAGCGCACTTCGGCCGACCCCAGGACATCGAATGGTGCCGGGTCGGCGACGACTTCCACATCGTCCAGAGCCGGCCGATCACCACCCTGTTCCCCGTCCCCACGAGCGATGACCAGGAGAACCACGTCTACGTCTCCGTCGGTCACCAGCAGATGATGACCGACGCGATGAAGCCGCTGGGGCTCTCCCTGTGGCAGCTGACGACCCCGAGGCCGATGCACGAGGCGGGCGGGCGGTTGTTCGTGGACGTCGCCCCCGCCCTGGCGACGCCCACAGGCCGCGCGAGCCTCTTGAAGGCCCTGGGGGGCTCCGACCCGCTGCTCGGGGACGCGCTGCGGACCGTCCTCGACCGCGGCGGCTTCCTCAGAACGCTTCCGGACGAAGAACCCACCACCGCACCCGCCGGTGACGCACCCGGCCCGGTCGCGACCGATCCCGACATCGTCAGCGAGCTGATCCGACGCAATGAGGCCTCCGTCGCCGCCCTGCGGCGCGAGATCCGGAATCTGTCCGGGCCGGCGCTGCTCGACTTCATCCGGGCCGACATCGCAGAGCTGAGGCGCATCCTCTTCGATCCGCAGGGCCTCCAGGTGGTCATGGCGGCGATGGAGGCCGGCCAGTGGCTCAATGAGCACGTGGAGGAGTGGCTGGGCGAGAAGAACGCGGCCGACGCGCTCACACAATCCGTCCCCCGCAACGTCACCTCGGAGATGGGATTGGCGCTTCTCGACGTGGCGGACACCATCCGGCCGCACGCGGACGTCGTGGCGTTCCTGCACCGTGTCGTGGACGAGGGCCGCGAGGGCGACGGCTTTCTGAACGAGATGGCCGGGCTGGCCGGCGGACCGGAAGCACGTGACGCCGTCCGTGACTACCTCGACACGTACGGGATGCGCTGCGTGGGCGAGATCGACATCACCAGAACGCGCTGGAGCGAGCAGCCCGCCGCACTCGTGCCCATCATCCTCGGCAACATCAGGAACTTCGCACCGGGAGAAGGCGAGCGACGCTTCGAACGGGGGCTCCGGGAGGCACGGCGGAAGGAACGGGAACTGCTGGCGCGCCTGAGCGCCCTTCCCGACGGCGAGCGCAAGGCCGAGGAGACCAGGCGGATGATCGACCGCGTCCGCGCCTTCGCCGGATACCGGGAGTATCCCAAGTACGGCATGGTCAGCCGCTACTTCGTCTACAAGCAGGCGTTGCTGCGGGAGGCCGGCCGCCTCGTCCGGTCCGGCGCCCTGCGCGAGGACGAGGACATCTTCTTCCTCCGGTTCCACGAGCTGGAGGAAGCCGTGCGAACCAACGACGTGGACGCCGGACTCATTCTGCGAAGGCGGGAGGCGTTCCGGTCGTACGAGGCGCTCACCCCGCCCCGGCTCCTCACGTCGGACGGCGAGGCCATCACCGCCCGGTACCGGCGTGACGACGTCCCGTCCGGCGCGCTGGCCGGTCTCCCGGTCTCGGCCGGGGCCGTCGAAGGCCGTGCCCGTGTCGTCACGGATATGGCGCAGGCCGACCTTGAGGCGGGCGACATCCTGGTCACCGCCTACACCGACCCCAGTTGGACCCCCCTGTTCGTCACCGTCGCCGGACTGGTGACGGAGGTGGGCGGACTCATGACGCACGGGGCGGTGATCGCGCGGGAGTACGGTCTGCCGGCCGTCGTGGGTGTGGACCAGGCCACCCGGAGGATCCGGGACGGGCAGCGGATCCGTGTTCACGGAACCGACGGGTACGTCCAGATCCTCGCCTGAACCGCCGCACCGGCCCCGGGACCGCCGCACAGGGCGTGAACCGCCATCGGTGACGGGGGCGTTCTCCCGGTGCTTCGCTCTGAAGTCTTACGCGGTGGAAGGCCGTAGCGCGAGGGGAGGAGGTCCCCCGGCTCGGATGCGTCGGCAAGGTAACGCGCACGGCCCCACCAACCTCAGTGATCAATGCACCTAGGTGTCGACCGCGGGCAGCATGCGCAGCACCAGCGGGGCCGAGCGCGGCGTGGGCAGTTCGGCGCCGTCGAGGACGACCAGCCCGGCCAAGGGTGGCACGGGCACCTCCGTTTCGCTCCCCGGGGCGATCCGGCGGAACCGGAACTCCGGCTCGCCGGCCTCCTCGTGCATCGCCGCCTCGTCCTCGGGCCCGGGCTGGCGTGCGGTCGACCGGCTGGTCCGCCCGACCGCCTCCGAGGGGCCCGGGTCGGCGCAGCCCTGCGGTCTGGGCGGCGGACACCCGGGCACCAGCCACAGCGTCTCGCCGGGTGTACACAGTCCGGCGAGCAGCCCGGGCACGGTGTCGCCCGGTCCGGTGAGGCGCAGCGACGCGCTGCGGCCGCGGACCAGCCGCTCCAGGGCGGCCGCCTGCTCGTTCGGCAGAGCGTCGGCCTCCAGCAGCTCCACGGCCTTCCCGAGCGGCATCGCCTCGGTGGCGCCGCGCCGCAGCGGCCACCGGGGGAAGACCGGACGGGGCCAGACGTAGGGCAGGCCGCCGGGCGTTCCGGGGAACAGGGGACCGTAGTGGGCCGGGTCCTTGTACACCAGGGCCGAGCGGTGCGAGGCGTGCAGCGCCCCGTCCCCCAGCCACGGCGGGAGCAGGTCGCGCTCCCACAGTTCCTCCTCCTCGGGGACGCGGCCCCCGGTGAAGGCCGGCAGCGAGGGCAGTACCGAGTCGGCGTACCCGCGGCGGCGCCACTCACGGCACACCGCGACTCCGTAACCCACCAGCGCGGGCACGAAGCCGCGCCACATCGCCACGGCGGGGTGGCGTTTCCACCCGTACGCGGGCCACACCAGGGCCCGCAGTACCTGCATGGTCTCCACCCGCTGCTTGCCCAGCCTGCGGTCGTCCAGTGCCCGCGCGCACTCGGCGAACGCGGGGTGGGGCAAGAAGGTCTGCATCGTCCCCCCATCCGACCCGCGGCGTCCTCGCCGATCAGGCCTGTCGTGCGGTCCGCTGCCGGTGTTGCCCCTGAGCCGGCTCCGCCCTCTTCCTCGGACCGACCTTCGCAGGATCGCGTTCGGATGGTCCACCGCGGGGGACATCGACTGGACGAGTAGATCGCCGCCGCGTCCACGGAACTCCTTCCCGCGCCGCGTTCCTTCGCCCGCGGCCTCCGCCACGACCGCACGGCGGTCCGCGCCGGCCTGAGCCTGCCCCACAGTTCCGGAGCAGCGGAAGGAACCGTGAACGAGATCAAGACGCTCAAGGGGCGGATGTCCGGCAGGGCGAACTCCGATCTCCTTCGCACCAGGGTCCTCGACCCCGTCTGAGTGGCGGGTTGCCACCGCACCACAAGGTCAGTGCCGGAACCCGCCCTCCTGGCTGTCGGAAACGAGCAGGGCCCGCTGCGCGGGGTCCGCGCGTCGCCCTCGCGCCGCGTGCCTCATGCGGTGGCGGCCTCCACCGCCGTCCGGTAGAACAGGGCGATGGTCACGGCGCCGGGGTCCGGGCTGCCCAGAGCCGACTCACCCACGTAGCTGGTGCGTCCCCGGCGGCCGAGGAGGTCGCTGGTGCCGTCGGCCCCCCGGCGCGCGGCCTCCGCCGCGGACCGCAGCCCCTCCACCAGGCCGGAACCGTCGTCGACCGCCGTGGCCAGGGCCTCCGAGGCCGGGGCGATGGCGTCGACCATGGTGCGGTCCCCGACCTTGGCCGAGCCCAGCCGTGCCAAGGTCGCCCACCCGTTCGCCGTGGCCTCGGCCACCATCGCCAGGGTGAGGGCCCCGGCGTCGGCGCCCACCTTGCCGAAGTCGCGGAACCACATCCCGAACAGCGGGCCGCTGGTGCCGCCGCTGTGGGCGAGGAAGGTCTCGCCCATCACCTGGAAGGGGGCCCCGGCCGTGGAGGTGTCGGCGCCCGCCAGGACCTCCCGCGAGCGGCGCAGCGCGGTGACCATGTTGGTCCCGAAGTCGCCGTCGCCGCTGCGGCGGTCCAGGTCGGTGAGGTGGTCGCCCGCCTCCTCCACCGCGTCGACGAAGCCGTGGACCCACCGTTCGACGTGGGCGGGGCTGAGCTGGTCTGCCATGGCCGGTACTCCTGTGCGGTCTGGGGCGGGCGGGTCTACCAGGTGAGCGCCGGTGTGGCGGCCGGGGCGTCCCACAGCTTCAGGATCTCCTCGTCGGCGCGTACCAGGGTGACCGAGCAGCCCGCCATGTCGAGGGAGGTGACGTAGGAGCCCACGAGCGGGCGCGCGATGTCGATCCCGGCGCCTTCGAGGAACCGCCGCACCTCGCCGAACACGCCGTACAGCTCCAGGTCGTGGGTGGCGCCCAGGCCGTTGACGATCGCTATCACCTGCTCGCCGCGCCCCAACTCCAGCGCCTTCACCAGCGGAGACACCATCTGGGGGACGAGTTCGCCCGTGGGGCCGAAGGCGCGCCGCTCCCGGGCTCGCTCGCCGTGGATGCCCACACCGAACTCGACCGCGTCCTCGGGCAGTTCGAAGGAGGGCCGCGACTGCCCCGGGTGGGCACCCGCGGCCAGCGCCACGGACAGGGTGCGGCTGTGGGCCGCGACCCGGCGTCCGAGCGCGGTCAGCGTCTCCAGGTCCGCGCCGCGCTCGGCCGCGGCACCGCAGACCTTCTCGACCGCCACGACCGCCGCCGTGCCGCGCCGCCCGGGGCCGTCGGCGTCGCCGGTGTCGGTGGCCAGGTCGTCGTCGACCAGGACGATGTCGCTGCGCACCCCCTCGTCGGCCAGGAGTTCGCCCGCGATGCGGAAGTTGAGCACGTCGCCCGTGTAGTTCTTGACCACGTGCAGCACGCCGCGGCCGGTGTCCGCGGCCATGGAAGCGGCCCTGATCTGCACGGCGGTGGGGGAGGCGAAGACGGCTCCGGGCACGGCGGCGTCGAGCATGCCGGTGCCCACGAAGCCCACGTGCAGGGGCTCGTGGCCCGAACCGCCGCCGGAGACGACCGCGACCTTGTCGGTGGCCGGACGGGCGCGGACGACGTAGGCGGGATCCTCGTTGAGGCGCACGTGGTGCGGCCAGGCCGCGGCGAACCCCTCCAGCGCCTCGGAGACGACGTCGTCCGGCTTGTTCAGGAACTGTCTTCTCAAGGGCATGCTCCGCGGTCCGGCGACGGTGTTCGGCGGTTCGTACATAGCCGTGGACCGCGTCCCCCAAACGTCCGGGTCCCGGAGTCCCGCCGTACCCGGGCGCTACCGTCCCCGCCCGGGAGCGCCTGGGCCCCGCCGGGCAGGCGGCCATGAGGATGCGGAGCGGACGCGACCGCCGCGCCGGGTCTGACCAGCCCGCCGCTGCCGGGCGTGACCGCCCTGGTTCCGGGATAGGGGGTGCCCATGGCCGGGATCCTCGCCCTGGCCGCTCCTGAACCAAGGAAGAGAACATGACTGAACGCCCGATCCTGGCCATCACCGTCGGCGACCCGGTCGGCATCGGCCCGGAGATCACCGTGCGCACCCTCGCCGAGGCCGCCGCCGGCGCCCCGGCCCGCGGGGTGGTCGTCGCCGACCCCGCCGTGCTGCGCCGCGCGGTCGGCGTCTGGGGCCTGGACACCGAGGTGCGCGCCACCACGACCTGGGACCTGCCTCCCGAACAGGAGGGGGTCATCGACTGCTTCGACATCGGCGAGCTCGGCGACACCGAGCTGGAGTGGGGAAGGGTCGACGCGCGGGCCGGGGCCGCCGCGGTCCGCGCGATCGAGGTCGCCACGCGGGCGGCCCTGGAGCGGCGCGTCGACGGGATCGTCACCGGGCCCATCAACAAGGAGGCCGTCTGGGCCGCGGGCAGCCGGCACCTGGGCCACACCGAGATGCTCGGTGAACTGACCGGAGCCACACGCCAGAACACGATGTTCGTGGTGCGCGGCAGGAAGATCTTCTTCGCCACCCGCCACGTCTCGCTGCGCGGCGCCCTGGACATGATCGACGAGGAGCAGCAGGTGGGGGCCATCACCGAGGCGCTCACCGCGCTGCGCGTGTTCGGCCACGACGAGCCGACCCTGGCGGTGGCGGCGATCAACCCGCACGGCGGGGAGAACGGCGCCTTCGGCGACGAGGAGATCCGTCATCTGGCCCCGGCCGTGGAGCGGGTGCGCGCCTCGGGCGCGGACGTGGTCGGCCCGGTCCCGGCGGACTCGGTCTTCCACCGCCTGTTGACCGGCCACTACGACGGCGTGCTGTCCCAGTACCACGACCAGGGCCACATCGCGGCCAAGACCTTCGACTTCGACGGGACGGTCTCTGTGACGGTGGGCCTGCCGATCCTGCGCACGTCGGTGGACCACGGCACGGCCTTCGACATCGCCGGCGGGGGAGTGGCCGACCACGGCACCATGCGCTCGGCCTTCCTGCACGGAGCCGACCTCGCCCGCTTCGCCGACCGCATCCGCGCCGAGTACGGGAGCTGACGGCCGGTCCCGCGCGCGGGCGACCTCTTCCGCGCGCGACGGCGTCCCCCGTGCACGCGGTGCGCGGGGGACGCCGTTCGCGTGTCAGGCGCCCAGGCCCGACATCAGTTCGGCGAAGGGGGTGGGCTCCTCGTAGGGGTCGCCGGCTCCGGGGGTGCGCTCGCCCACCAGTGCCGCGAGCTGGCCGCCGGCGCGGTCGATGCGCGCGGAGAGTTCGCGGCCGCCGCCCTCGCCGGCGCCCCAGTCCTCCGAGGCCGCGTACACGCCGGTGGGCGCGACCACCGAGCGGGTGTGGGCGAACATCGGCCGCAGGGCGTGCTCCAGCACCAGCGAGTGGCGCGGGCTGCCGCCGGTCGCGCCGATCAGCACCGGCTTGCCGTCCAGGTCCTCGGGGTCGACCACGTCGAAGAACGACTTGAACAGACCGCTGTAGGAGGCGTTGAACACCGGGGTGACGGCGATGACCGCGTCGGCGCGGGAGACGTCCTCCAGCACCGTGCGCAGCTCACCGGTGGGTACACGGGTGGTCATCGCGTTGACGATGTCGTGCGCCACCTCGCGCAGCTCCACGGTGAGGATCTCCACGTCCTCCCCGCGCTCCTCCAAGGAGCGTGTCGCGGCGGCGGTGAGCCGGTCGGCGAGCAGACGGGTCGAGGACGGCGTGCTCATCCCCGCCGAGACGGTCACCAGTGTGCGGGTCGCCATCTATCCCCCTAGAAAAAAGCTTCCTGAGAAGTAATCTGAAGTTACCACGGTGAACGGGGGAGGGGGCGCCGCTATTCCGGGTGCTCAAAGGTCGCGGATCCCCGGCGGGGTAGGGCCCCGCTCCGGGGTGAACGCGGTTGTTCACGGGGTGTTTACACGGGAACGGGAGGCGGCTACTCTCATGGGAGCGCTCCCGAATGAGATGGACCACATTCGAGGGCGTGGACGACCGACCGGCGCTTCCAGTCCATTCCCCACGGCACCCCCTCCGCCTTTGCTCTGGGAGCGCTCCCAGTCATGCGGAGAATCCCCTCGCGACCCCTGGAGGCCGTGTGCCCCGCGCACCGCCACGTCCCTCGCTCCCCACGGATTCCACACGTCAGTCGGTGACCGCCTTTGCGCGTACCGACACTCTGGCCCTCTGGCACACCCCCCACCACGAGGAAAGCAAGAGATGAGCAGAATCCTGCGTGCACCGGACAGGCGTCCGGGCGCACGGCGCGGCCTCGCCGCGACATCGGCCCTGATCGTCGGCACCGCCCTGGCCGTCGCCCTACCGGCCTCCGCCAGCGCCGCGGCCGGCTGTGAGGTCGACTACCAGGTCAACGACTGGGGCTCGGGCTTCACCGCGGCCG
>NZ_LWLB01000022.1 GCF_001905145.1 Nocardiopsis sp. TSRI0078 | reverse complement strand
GTCGACTACGTCCGGATCTACTCTCAGGACGGGGGCGGTACCGGCGGGGGCACCGGAACGATCACCGCCTCCAACGGCATCTGCCTCGACGTGGCCGGGGCCCAGACGGGCGACGGGACCCCCATCCAGCTGGCGCACTGCAACGGCAACCAGGCCCAGCAGTGGACCGTGGGCGCCGACGGCACGGTCCGGGCGTTCGGCAAGTGCCTGGACGTGGCCGGCGGCGGGACCGCCGCGGGCACCGCGGTACAGCTGTGGGAGTGCAACGGGACCGGCGCCCAGCGATGGACCCATGACGGCGGGACCCAGGCCCTGCGCAACCCGCAGTCGGGCCGCTGCCTGCAGCCCCAGGGAAGGGCACAGAGCGACGGCACCCGTATGGAGATCGCCGACTGCGACGGCAGCGCCGTCCAGCGCTGGAACCTGCCCGGCTGACCCTCCCCTCCTCCCGTGAGTGCCGCCCGCCGGGCCTTCCCGTCGGGCGGCACCGCGCGTGTCAGGGCCGGGGCGGCGACAGGTCGACCATCCGCCACGCCCCGGGGTCGGCGGGAGTGTCGGTGAAGGCGTAGCGCACGGTCTCGCGGTCCAGGGCCAGCAGGGTCACCGACCCGGTGGCCCACACCTTCCCGTCGCCCAGGTCGGCGCGGGCGATCAGGCCGGTCGGGTCGCCGGACTCGTCGGTGCCCGCCGAACGGGGCGCGGAGCCCGCGGCCTCGGTGATCAGGCGCGGCCACTCCCCCCACACCTCCTCGACGCCGTGGGCGCGGGCGAGGTCGGCCGGATCGGGTCGGGTACGCGCGAACTCCGGCGTGTGCCGGACGGTGCGCGGGTCGTCGGGGTCCAGCCCGGTGTTGACCACGATGCTCACCCCGGTCGGCAGCGTCCGGGTGTCCAGGCAGCGCCCGTCCCAGCTGTGCAGGTTGACCCTGTGGGCGTCGGCGTCCAGCAGGTGGAAGGGCGCGTACAGGGTGGGGTCCGCGCCGTGCAGCGGGTCCCGCTCCGGGGCCCGGCCCGCGTGGGCGAGGGCACGCAGGGGCAGTTCTCCCCGGCTGGCCGGGTAGGTGCCCTCCCAGGGCATGCGCCCGTCCCAGGGCCACCCGTTGAGCAGGGCGGCCGCCCGGGCGTGGGCGGGGTCGACGGCCAGCCAGGTGCCCCCGGCCAGACGGTCACGGCCGCCGACCAGTCCGGGCTGGTCGGGCCAGTGGTGCGCGGGCCGGTCCCAGGGCCGGGAGGACATCTCGTCCCTGAGCGCGGCGACGACCAGGGGCGTGTCCGCGCCGGGATCGAAGCCGACGATGACAGTGCACATGACGACCTTTGCTGTGGCTTGCGGCGGGACGGCCGGAAGGCGAACGGAAGTGAACGCAACGGTACCCGGACTCTACGACGCGGTGCGCCCCGCGGGCGAGAGGTGCGGGTCCCCGCAGGGGCCCGGGTGGTGCGGACACCACACCGGCCCGGGGGCGGTCGTACCTGTGCCCGGGCCCGGAGTCTTCTACTCTGTGTGTCTTCCTAACCTTGAGGTGTCCGGGCGGGTGTGTCCGACGTGCCCCGCAGGACCCCGCCCCGTTTCCCGTACCCACCCCAGGAGTGTGCGTGCCCGAACAACCCGACCGGCCCGAGGCCGACGCGGACAGCGCCGCGGACAGGGCGCAGGGGGCCTCCCCGACCGTCACCGACCCGCGGCCGGGCAGCGGCTCCGCCGGATCCTCGGGCGGCTCCGCCGCGGCGGGCGCCCCCGCGGTCCGGCCCGGACCGCAGGGCCCCCCGGACGAGCCCGGGCTGACCCGGCGGGAGGTCGCCGAGCGCGTCGCCGCCGGCCGGACCAACGACGTCCCGGTACGTGCCAGCCGCACGGTCGCCCAGATCATCCGCGGCAACGTGTTCACCCGGATCAACGCGATGATCGCGGTGCTGTTCTCCATCATCGCCGTGATCGGCCCCGTGCAGGACGGGCTGTTCGCGATGGTCATCCTCATCAACACGCTCATCGGCATCGTCCAGGAGCTGCGCGCCAAGCGCACCCTGGACAAGCTCGCCATCGTCAACGCCGCCCGCCCCCGGGTGGTGCGCGACGGCGCCACCACGCGCGTGGCCGCCCAGGAGATCGTCCTCGACGAGGTCCTGGAGGTCGGTGTCGGCGACCAGATCGTGGTCGACGGCACCGTCACCTGGGCCGGCGGGCTGGAGGTCGACGAGTCGCTGCTGACCGGCGAGGCCGATCCGGTGGTCAAGCAGCCCGGCGACACGGTGATGTCGGGCAGCTTCGTGGTGGCGGGCACCGGCCGGTTCCGGGCCACCAAGGTGGGGCGGCACGCCTACGCGGCACGGCTGGCGGAGGAGGCGAGCCGCTTCTCGCTGGTGCGCTCGGAGCTGCGCTCGGGGATCAACCGGATCCTGACGTGGATCACCTTCGCGCTGTTCCCGATCGGCGCCCTGCTGGTCTACAGCCAGCTGTTCATGGGCGGGCACGTGACCCTGGAGGAGCCGGCGGCGGGCGGGCGGATCTCCGGCCCGCTGGCGGACGCGCTGCGCGGCATGGTGGCGGCCCTGGTGTCCATGATCCCCGAGGGGCTGATCCTGCTCACGAGCATCGCGTTCGCGGTCGGGGTGATCCGGCTGGGGCGGCACAGGTGCCTGGTGCAGGAGCTGCCCGCGATCGAGGGCCTGGCCCGCGTGGACGTGGTGTGCACCGACAAGACGGGCACGCTGACCGAGGCGGGTATGAGGCTGACGGAGATCCGCGACCTGGGCGGGTACGGTGACGGACCGCCTCCGTCCCGTGTGCTGGCGGCGCTGGCGGCCGGCGACCCCGACCACAACGCGAGCATGGCCGCGATCGCGCACGGGTGCGAGGCCGGGGGGCTGTCCGCCCCGGACTGGCCCGTGGCGGCTCTGGCGCCCTTCTCCTCCGCGCGCAAGTGGAGCGGGGCGAGCTTCCTGACCTCCGGGGGCGAGGAGCACTGGGTGCTGGGCGCGGCCGACGTGCTGCTCCCCTCCGAGGAGCCTGCGGCGGCCGAGGCGGCCAGGCTGGGCGCGCAGGGCCACCGGGTGATGCTGCTGGCCCGGGCCTCGGCGCGGGTGGACTCCGAGGAGGCCCCGGGTCCCGTGGTGCCGGTGGCGCTGGTGGTGCTGGACCAGAGGGTGCGCGAGGACGCCGGTCCGACCCTGGACTACTTCGGCACGCAGGGAGTGGACGTCAAGATCGTCTCCGGCGACCACGCGGCGTCGGTGGGCGCGGTGGGCCGGGAGCTGGGCCTGTCGGGCGCGGACCGGCCGGTGGACGCGCGTTCGCTGTCCGGGGACGGCGGTGAGCTGGCCCGCGAGGTGGAGGAGCGTTCGGCGTTCGGCCGGGTGACGCCCGAACGCAAGCGCGACATGGTGCGGGGCCTGCGTGAGCGCGGGCACACGGTGGCGATGACCGGTGACGGCGTCAACGACGTGCTCGCGCTGAAGGAGGCCGACATCGGCGTGGCGATGGGTTCGGGGAGCCCGGCGTCGCGCTCGGTGTCCCAGCTGGTGCTGCTCGACGACCGGTTCGCGACGCTGCCGCGCGTGGTGGCCGAGGGCCGCCGGGTGATCGGCAACATCGAGCGGGTGGCCGGCCTGTTCCTGACCAAGACCGTGTACACGATGACACTGGCGATCATCGTGGGCCTGCTGGCGGTGGCCTACCCCTTCTTCCCCCGCCACGCGACGCTGATCAACGCGGTGACGTTCGGTATCCCGTCGTTCTTCCTGGCTCTGGCGCCCAACACCGACATCGCCCGGCCGGGTTTCGTGATGCGGACGCTGCGGTTGGCGATCCCCTCGGGGATGGTGGCGGGCTTCGCGGCGGTGACCACCTACCTGCTGGTGCTGGGCGGACGGACCGTGCCCGATCCGGCGGACCGCACCGCGGTGGTGATCACGCTGTGCGCGACGACGCTGTGGGTGCTGCTGCTGGTGGCCAAGCCGTACGTGTGGTGGAAGGTCCTGCTGGTGGGTTCCATGGTGGGCCTGCTGACGCTGGCCATGGTGACCCCACTGGGGCAGTGGTTCTTCGACCTGGACGTGAGCGACCCGGCCAAGGTGCTCACCGGCCTGGCCGTGGCGGGTGTGGCGATCGTGGCGATCACGGTGATCCGTGTGGTGGACGACCGGATGATCGCCCGTTCGGGGGCCCTGTCCTCGAAGGAGGGCCGGGAGGAGGCCGAGGAGCGCGCCCCCGAGCCCGTCTGAGCCCTCCTCACCGACGGCCGCGCCGGCTCCGCCCGGCGCGGCCGTCCGTGTGCCCGGCCCCTCCGCGCCCGGACGCCCTCCGGCCGGTCCCCGCGCTCCCCTGCCGCTCGGCATCCGTTTCGCGGTCCGCTCCCCGCACCTGGAATGCCCGGATGGCGTCCCATACGTGGCGAAACAGCAGACTTCGGGCGCCGGACAGGCGCGAGGCAAGAGTTTTCGTTTTCTCCGGGGCGGGGGCGGGGAAGTCCCCGGCCGACTGGACGGCGGGGTCTTCCCCGCCGCGCCCCGCTTCCAGCGACGCACCTTCCCATGACAGAAAGGCCCTACGTTGGAGAACCGCGTGAACCGGACCGTCGCCTGCGCACTCACCGCCGCCACCGCCGTGGTCGGCGGGGTGCTCCCCTTCGCGCCCGCGGCCGTCGGAGCGGCCACCGTCAACCTGCACACGCTGATCTGTTACGAGACCGAGGACTGGGGCGCGGACGGGGACGAGCTGTACCTCGTCGTGGACGGCAGGAGGATCTGGTCGTCCGCGGACTCGGTGGACTGCGACCACGACTCCCCGGCCCGGGTGCCGGTCAACCGGAAGGCGAGCACCGGCACCGAGGTGTTCCTGTACGAGGCCGACTCCCCCGACGGGGACGACCTCCTCGGCTCCGACGTCATCGAGGGCGACCGCGGAACCCTGGTCTTCAACAACGACAACGCCCTGTACAACCTCGACTACGGCCCGGCCTGAGGGAAGGCCCCCGCGCGGGTGGGCGGCGTCCCCGCCTGGCCGGTGGCCGCCGGTCGGCGCTACCGTGGCGCTGACCGCGCCCCGTGACGCGTGCCGCCGAGCCGCGCGGGGCGAACGACCGTGCCCGGTCCCCGCCGGCCGTCCGACGAGGAGAGACCATGGTGGACGACACCGACCTGCCACACCTGCGGCGCGCGGTGGAACTGGCCGCCCGGGCCCTGGAGTCGGGGGACGAGCCGTTCGGCTCCGTGCTGGTGGGCGCGGACGGAGCGGTGCTCTTCGAGGACCACAACCACGTCGCCGGCGGCGACAGGACCCAGCACCCGGAGTTCGCGATCGCCCGGTGGTCGACGACCCGTATGACCCCCGCCGAGCGCGCGGCGGCGACCGTCTACACCTCGGGCGAGCACTGCCCCATGTGCTCGGCCGCGCACGGGTGGGCGGGGCTGGGACGGATCGTGTACGCCAGTTCCTCGGCACAGCTGGTCTCGTGGCTGGAGGGGTGGGGCGTGCCCCCGGCGCCGGTGCGGGCGCTGCCGGTGGGCGAGGTCGTCCCCGGGATCGCGGTGGACGGGCCGGTGGACTTCCTGGCCGAGGAGGTGCGCGCCCTCCAGGCCCGGTTCCACGGTCGGTCGTGACGGGGGCGCTTTCGAAGGCGTCGCCGCGGTGCGTCCGCGGCCCCGCGGGACGCGCCGCCCTGAGGGGGACACCGTGGCGGGGAGGACTCAGCGCTCGGTGTCGCGGGGGTCCTCGGGTTCGAAGCTGCCCTGGATGACGCGGCCCCGGTCGTGCCCGGAGGCCTCGCCGCCGGCGCCGGGGCGGCGGCCGAAGGGCCCGCCCGTGCCGCCGGAGGGCCCCTGGCCGGGGGCGCCCGCGCCCCGGACGACGAACTCCTCCCCCATCCGCTCCTGCATCCGCCTCACGCGCCGCTGCGCCCATCCGGCGAACGCCCAGCGCAGGACGGGGCGGGTGAAGGGCAGGACCATCAGCAGACCGAGCACGGCGGTGACGAACCCGGGGACGATGAGCAGGATGCCGCCCGCCATGAGCATGAGCGGGTCGAGCAGGCCGCCGCGCGGCGGCTCGCCCGACCGTATGGCCCCGTCTGCGTCCCGGAAGGCCCTGGTCCCGGCCCGGCGCAGCACGGCCACGCCCAGGACCAGCAGCGAGACCATGGCCGCCAGCGTCCAGAGCACGCCGATCCAGTCGCCGACCGTGATCATCAGCCACACTTCCACGAACGGCAGCGCCATCAGCGCCAGCACTGTCAGCAGCGGCATGCGGAACCATCCTCAGGGGTCGTCGGCCGGGTCCTCCCTACAAGGAGGAACGCGCACGCGGGCGCCATGGTTCCCCCGCCGGGAACGCCGCGGGCGAACAGGCGGTCAGGCCCGGCGGCGGCCGATGACCACGGAGGCGGCCACCGCGGCCAGCCCCAGCACGCTCAGCAGCGCCTCGGGGGCCGCGCCGAGCCGGGTGGCGACGGTCGTGCCCTCCATCGCCTCCAGTTCGGCGACGTGGACGTCGGCCACGGCCTCCTCCGAGGCGTAGGCGAGGCTCCCGTCGGGCTCGACCACGGCGCTGACGCCGCTGGTGGAGACGACCACCGCCGGGCGCCCGTGCTCGACGGCCCGCAGCTGGGTGATGGCCAGCTGCTGGTTGGTCTGGCCGGTGAAGTTGTAGTTGGCGTTGTTGGTGGGGATCACGATGACCTGTCCGCCCGCGGCCACCGCCTCGCGCACCGGCGGGTCGAAGGCCACGTCGAAGCAGATGCCGACGGCCAGGGTGGTGCCGCCCACGTCCAGCGCGCCGGGTTCGGTGCCGGGGACGGCGTCGGAGCTGACCTGCTGCAGGCGGGCCACGAACCGCGTGAAGAAGTCGCGGTAGGGGATGTACTCGCCGAAGGGCACGAGGTAGCGCTTGTCGTAGATCTGCCCCGGGCCGGCCTCGGGGTCCCAGACCACGCTGCTGACGTGGCGGGTGCCGTCGTCGTTGAAGCGGCTCATCCCCCACAGGAGGGGGACGCCCGCGTCGGCGGCGGCTGCGTCGATGATCTCCCTGGCCGCGGGGTCGCGGAAGGGGTCGATGTCGCTGGCGTTCTCGGGCAGCAGCACCATGTCGGGCGGGGGGTACTCTCCGGCGCGGACGCCGTCGGCCAGCTCGTGGACGCCGTCGGCGTGGTTGCGGAGGACCTGCATGCGCTCGCCGAGGACGGACATCTCGCCGACGTTGGGAACGTTGCCCTGGACCATGCCGACGGTGACGGTGTCGGCGACGGCGGGGCGGCCGACGGCGGGGGCCAGCGTGCCGCCCGCGACGACGACGGCGCCGGCGGCGAGGCCGACGGCGGCCAGGCCCAGCGCCCGCGCGCTCCGGCCGTCCCCGCCACCGTGCGCGGCCCCTCGGGCGGCGACGGCGCGCAGCACGCTCCACAGCAGCAGGCCGCCGGTGAGGGCGACGGCGAAGGAGACCAGCGCGGAGGAGCCCAGCGCCGCGTAGCCGGCGAAGGGCGTGTCCGGCTGGGCGAAGGCGAGCTTGCCCCAGGGGAATCCGCCCAGCGGCCAGCGGGCGCGCACGGCCTCCTGGGCCACCCACAGGGCGGCCGTCCACAGCGGCCAGGCGGGCAGGCGCATGACCAGTGCCAGGCCCATCGCCATGGGGAGGAAGTAGGCGGTCTCGGCGGCGGCGATGAGCAGCCACACGTCGATGCCGAAGATGTCCTGCCAGCGCACCAGGGGGACCATGAGCACGGCCCCGGACAGGGCTCCGAGCCAGGCGGCGCGGCGCACGCGGGCCCCGGCGACGGCGAAGGCGAGCAGGGCGGCGCTGAGCGGTCCCAGCCACCACAGGCCGTGGGGCGGCAGGGCCAGGAGTTGGGCCAGGCCGGAGGCGGCCGCGGCGAGCACCCGCCACAGGAGGTCACCGCGCCCCCAGCGGTACCCCGGGGCCGGGGCGGAGGTGGAGGAGCGTGCCGGGGTCGCCGTCCGCTCCCGCCCCACCGGTTCCGGCGAGGGTCTGTCGGAGCCGGGGACGTCGCCCTGCTCGGTGTGCTCGGCAACCACGTGGGGTGCTCGCTTTCCGCTGGCTGGTGGAGTGCTCGCGGTCAGCATATGGGGGGACGCGGAAAAGGCCCGAGCCACCCTTCGGACCGGCTCCGTCCCGTCGGCGGCGAGCTCGGAAGACCGTTGTCTACTGGATGTTCGGGCCTTTTCCGGGTCCAACCCCCCGCCCGGTCGCGGTACTCCGCCCCTCACCCGATCCCAGCTGCACCTGGCGCGTGATGCAGCGTCCGATCGGACGAGTGGGGGCCGCACAACCGGTCCGTCCAGTGCTGGACTGGTCGTTAGGTTACCCAGACTCCCCGACCCGATGCCTCAACCCGGCGCCCGTGTCGTGGCCGCCGCTCCGAGTGCGTGGAGGGGAGAAAGTGATGAACCGTCGGACAGGCTAACGCACCTGGGGCCGCCACGCCAGCCGAGCGGACGGGACGTGCGCCTGGCCGCAATCGGATCGACATCGACTCAAGTATGGACTTTTCGATCAGGATCGTGTCTGATGTGATCAGTAGAACGACCTGGTTCGATCAAGTCCGAAAGATCCAGGTTCGGCGGCGCGGACCTCCACGAGATGCGCGTCACCCCCACCTCGACCCCGGCCCGGGAGCTGACAACCATGGCGGAGATCGCCCTTGAGGGTGTTGACAAGATCTACGGCGGCGACGTCAAGGCCGTCGACAACCTGAACCTGAAGATCGAGGACGGCGAGTTCATGGTGCTCGTCGGCCCCTCCGGCTGCGGCAAGTCCACCGCGCTGCGCATGATCGCGGGCCTGGAGGAGATCTCGGCAGGCACGCTCGTCATCGGCGACGAGATCGTCAACGACCGTCCGCCCAAGGACCGCGACATCGCGATGGTCTTCCAGAACTACGCGCTCTACCCCCACATGAGCGTCGAGCAGAACCTGGCCTTCGGCCTGAAGCTGCGCAAGGTCCCCAAGCCCGAGATCGCGCGCCGCGTGAAGGAGGCGGCCGAGATGCTGGGCCTGGAGCCCTACCTCAAGCGCAAGCCGGGCGCGCTCTCCGGCGGTCAGCGCCAGCGTGTGGCCATGGGCCGCGCGATCGTGCGCGAGCCCCAGGCCTTCCTCATGGACGAGCCGCTGTCCAACCTGGACGCGAAGCTGCGCGTGCAGATGCGCGCCTCCCTCAACCAGCTCCACGAGCGCCTGGGCGTCACCACCATCTACGTCACCCACGACCAGATCGAGGCGATGACCCTCGGCGACCGGGTCGCGGTGCTGCGCGACGGCCGCCTGCAGCAGGTGGACACCCCCAAGCGCCTCTTCGACGCCCCCGTCAACCTGTTCGTGGCCGGCTTCATCGGCTCCCCGGCGATGAACTTCGTCGACGCCGAGCTGGTCGCCGAGGGCGACGACGCGGTGCTCACCTTCGCCGAGCACAAGCTCCCGGTCCCGGCGAGCGTCCTGGACTCGCGCCGGAACCTGCGCGACTACCTGGGACGCAGCATCATCCTGGGCATCCGCCCCTCGGACTTCAACGACGCCGACCTCGACGGCAGCAGCGACCCGAAGATCCAGGTGACCGCGGGCGTGACCGAGGAGCTGGGCACGGAGATCAACGTGATCTTCGGCGTCGACGCCCCGCCGGTGCGCCACGAGGACGCCGCGGCCCTGGCCAAGGACGCCGCGGGCGAGGAGGGCGAGGGCGAGAGCGGTATGCCGCTGGGCGGCGGCCAGACGCAGTTCACCGCCCGCGTGAGCCCCCGCAGCAACGTGCGCCCGGGCAAGACGGTCAACCTGTCGGTGGACGTGAGCCAGCTGCACTTCTTCGACCAGGAGAGCGGGCTGGCCATCGGCCACCCGGACAACTTCTAGGTCGGCCCGCGACCGCCCCGCCGGATCCTTCCCCTCCTTCCGGGACCCGGCGGGGCGGTCCCTTGCGTCCGGCCTGAGGACGGTCGGCGCGCTTCCCGGCCCGCGCGTCGACAAACCTTGCCTTGAGGCCACAGCCACGTGCTCGGGGGCAAGGGATCTGTTCCTTGACCACCGGCTCGGCCCGCACCAACGATGTGATGGTGCGCAACCGAGCCCCCGGAGCCGCCCTCGCCCCCGACCCGGTGTCCGCCGTCGACACACTGCACGGACGGGCCGTACCCGACCCCTACCGGTGGTTGGAGGCCGCCGACTCCCCCGAGACCCTGCGCTGGCTGGAGGAGCGGGGCCGCGAGTACGAACGCGAGGCGGCCGCCTGGCCCCTGCGCGCACACCTGGACGCGCTCATCCGCTCGCTGGTGGACACCGACCTGTGGAGCACGCCGGTCCACCGCCCCGGAGCGGCCTTCGCCACCGTGCGCCCCTCCGGGACCGAGCACCCGCGCCTGGTCGTCCTGGCCGGGGACGGCCCGCCGCGCACCCTGTACGACCCCGCCGCCGAGGATCCCGGTGGACGCACCACCCTGGACGCCTGGGAACCCGGCCCCGACGGGGACCTGGTGGCGGTGCAGACCTCCTCCGGGGGCGTGGAGCGCGGTGTCCTGCGCGTGCTGCGCGCCGACACCGGCGCGCCGGCGGGCCCGTCCGTGCCGGGGGTGCGCTACTCCCACGTGGCGTGGGTGCCCGAGGGCGCGCCCTCCTTCTACTACGTGCGCCGCGACGGCGAACAGGGCGTACGCGGTGTGTGGCTGCGCCGGGTGGCCGACGGCGCCGAGACACTCGTCCACGCCTGCACGGCGCCCGGCACCGTCCCCGGGGTGCGGGTCCTGGGCCGCAGATGGCTGCTGGTGACCGAGAGCCACGGCACCGGGCACCGCACCGACCTGTGGCTGGCCGACCTGGCCGCCGCCGCGCCGGGGCGTCCCGTGCTGCGGCCCGTCCAGGTGGGCGCCGAGGCCGAGACCGAGGCCCGCATGGGCCCCGACGGCCTGCTGTACCTGCGCACCACCCTGGGCGCGCCGTGGCGGCGGATCTGCGCGGTCTCCCCCGAGGAGCCCGGGACGGAGCACTGGCGCGAGGTGGTGCCCGAGGAGCCCGGCGCGACCCTGGACGCCTTCGCCCCGTGCCCCGCGCCCGGGGGCGGTCCGGCGCTGTTCGTGTCGCGCACGCGCCTGGGGGTCAGCGAAGCAGTCGTGCACGACGCCCGCTCGGGCGCGCCGCTGTACGCCGTGGACCTGCCCGGGGAGGGCATGGTCCGCGACCCGGAGGCCGCCCCCGACGGGTCGGTGTACCTGGGGTACGCGGACGTGGCCGCCCAGCAGCGGGGCCTTCGCCTGCCTCCTGGGGAGCGCGTTCCCCGCCCGTGGCCGCCCGGCGCGCCCGCGGTCCCGGACTCCCCCGCCGTGGAGCGCACGGTGCTCTGGTGCCGTTCCGAGGACGGCACACGGGTCCCGGTGACCGTGTTCACCGCCGCGGGCGGCGGGGGGTCCCGGCCGGGACCGACCATCCTGCACGCCTACGGCGGCTTCGGGCGCCCCCGCCAGTTCGGCTTCAGCGCGACCGTGCTGGCCTGGCTGCTCTCGGGTGGCCGGTACGCGGTCGCCCACGTGCGCGGAGGGGGCGACGCGGGCCGCGAGTGGCACCTGGCCGGTTCCGGACGTGCCAAGCCCCGCGCCGTGGAGGACCTGGTGGCCGCCGCGGACGCCCTGGTCTCGGCGGGGCTGTGCACACGCCGGCAGCTGTGCCTGTCGGGCGGGTCGGCGGGCGGGCTGCTCGTCCTGGCCGCCGCGACCGCGCGCCCGAACCTGTGCGGATCGGTGATCGCCTCCGCACCGCTCGCGGACATGGCCCGCTTCGAGCTGCTGGGACTGGGCCGCATGTGGACCCGCGAGTTCGGCACCGCCGCCGACCCCGACGACTTCGCCGCCCTGATGTCCTACTCCCCCTACCACCGCGCGCTGGACAGCGCGGTGCACGCGCCCGGGCGGCGCTTCCCCAGCGTCCTGCTCACCGGCTTCCACGGTGACACCCGCACCGACGCCGCCCACCCGCGCAAGATGTGCGCGGCGCTGCTGGCGGCGGCACGGGAGGAGGGACGCCCACCGGTCCTGCTCCGGTACGAGCGAGACGTGGGCCACGGCCCGCGCGCGGTCAGCCGGGCGGTGGGACTGGCCGCCGACGCGCACGCGTTCGCGGCCCACCGAACGGGGCTGTCACCGCGCTGAGCGCGGGGCGGTCCTGACAAGAGAAACGGCACACGGAAAGCGAGGTGTGGTGCGTATGGACCCGATCGAGGTCGAGGTCGAGGACCTGGCGGAGGTGACCTCCCGCGACATCACCGCGGGCGGCGACAACGACGGAACCGACTCCAGCTCCGACTTCATCTGACCGACGTCCCGCCCGGCCCGGTCCCCCCTGGCCGGGCGGGGCCCCTCCCCCGTGTACGGAAAGGACGTGCCATGACCGATCCCGGCCACCTGTTCACCCGGACCCTGTGCGACGTCGTGGGCCGGGACGCCCTCACCACACGCCTGTCGGAGGAGTTCGTCTTCGCCGACCTGGGTGCGGACGCGGTGCGTTCGCTGCTGACCTTCGACGACCTCAACGGACTGCTGGCCACGTGCTCCCCCGAGCCGCCGAGGCTGCGCCTGCACCGCGACGGGTCGCCGGTCCCGGTCGACCACTACACCGAGGTGGCCTCCTCCTCGCGCAACGCACGCCGGGTGGTGCGCCCCGAGGCCCTGTACCGGGAGCTGCGGGCGGGGGCGAGCCTGGTCCTGGACAGCCTGGACCGGATGCATCCGCCGGTGGGCGCGGCGGCCGACGACCTGATGCGGCTGGTGCGCGAGCGCGCACAGGCCAACCTGTACCTGATCTGGGGCGAGTCGCGCGGGTTCGACACCCACTGGGACGACCACGACACGGTGATCGTGCAGGTGGAGGGCACCAAGCACTGGCAGGTACACGGCCCGGGTTCGCGCCCGTACCCGATGAAGAACGACGTGGACCACGCCCACACGCCCCCGCGCGGCGCCGACGGCGAGCTGCACCAGGTGTGGGAGGGCGTGCTGCGGCCGGGCCAGGTCATCCACGTGCCGCGCGGCTGGTGGCACACGGTGACCGGGACCGGCGAGGTGAGCATGCACCTGACCTTCGGCTTCACCCGGGCGACCGGGGTGGAGTGGGCGGAGGCGCTGGTGCGGCGACTGTTCGAGGAGGAGGCCTTCCGACGGGACCTGCCGCGCTTCGCCGAGCCGGAGGTACGGCGCAAGCACCAGGGCGAGCTGGTCACGCGGATGGCCGAGCTGGCCGAGGAGCTGGACCTGGACGGCTTCCTGACCGAGCGGGACGCCCGCTTCCCGCGCCGGACCTCGTTCTCCCTGCCGTGGCCGGTGGAGGAGGGCGCTCCGCCCGCGGACGCCCGGGTGGAGTTCGTGCCGATCCTGCCGCCGCCGCTGTCCCACGAGGACGGGAAGGTGGCGGTCACCGTGGGCGGGCGCCGGTACCGGTTCCCGGCCGTGGTCGGGCCGGTCCTGGAGGCGGTCGCCGAGCACCGGACGCTGACCGTGGCCGAGCTGGCCGGGCACGCGGACGTGGAGGTCGCGCGGGCGGCGGAGATCGTGTCCGTGCTCTCGCGGCACCACCTGGTGCTGGTGCGGTAGCCGCCTCCCGGCGGCCCTTACGGTCCGGTCAGCCTCCGGACCGCCGGGCGGCCTTGTCCGGGTCGCCGGCCGCCCGCTGACGCTCCACGTACACCTCGACACCGTCCAGCAGGCGGCGGACGGGGAAGTCCAGTTCGTCCGTGGGACCGGCCGGGCCCCGGCCGTGCGCCTCCGCAGGCGCGTCCTCCAGCACGTCCTCCCGCAGCAGCCTGGCGACCGTGGGGAAGTGCTCCTCGGTGACGGCCCTGCCCAGGCCCGCGGCGTAGCCGCGCATGGTGTCGGCCACCGTGGCGCCCGCCGCCCGGGCCGCGCGCTCCATGTCCACGTTCATGCGGAACATCTCTCGCAGCGTGGTGGACAGCATGGTGAGGATCTGGACCGACCGGCGCGGGTCCAGGCCGGAGCGGACGATCTCCCGCAGGCCCGCCTCCATCCAGCGCAGCCCGTTGGGACCGCTGGGAGGGCCGTTCTGGGGCAGGTACACGGCCCAGGGATGGCGGCCGTACATGGTCAGCACGCCGTGGACCCACGCTTCGACGCCGGCCCGCCAGTCCCGGCCCCCGCAAGGTCCGGGAGGTGCGGTGTCCATGGCCGCGTCGTTCATGAGGACGAGCAGGTCCTCCTTGCTCTCCACGTACCGGTACAGCGACATGGTGGTGAAGCCGAGCTCCTTGGCCACACCCTGCATGGAGACGGCCTCCAGCCCCTCGGCGTCGGCCAGGGCGACCGCCGCCGCCACGACGGCGTCCCTGCTGAGCCGGGGCTTGGGCCCGCGCCTGGGCTCGGACTGCCGGAGCCCCCACATGAGCTCCGTATCCCGTTCCATCCTGTTGGTCGGCTGCTGCTCGGCCGTCATGCCCCACCCGTCGTCGGCTGCGTCGTTGACGTCCATCCTAGAACTGTGTATTACTTACACTCACTAGTGTGCTTAATACACAGTTTATCTCGTACACTGTCCCGCTCCGAGCCGCCTACCGAGCCGCGTCCCCGCTCGCGCGCCAGAACGCCCACCCACGCGGAGGAAACGACCCGGCCATGACCACTCCCACCACCGCAACGCCGCAGCAGCGCGGCACCGGACACCAGGGGCCCCGCTGGTGGCAGCGCCCCTGGATCCTGCCCCTGACCCTGTTCAGCGTGGCCTTCCTGGTCTTCGCCGTCCCGCCCTATCTCGGCCTGGACCCCGCCCAGGCGCGCCTTCCCGCCCCCGAGAGCCTGGCCTGGCACTACCCGGTGCTGGTCACCCACATCTTCGGCGGCGCCCTGCTCACGCTGCTGGTGATCCTCCAGGTGTGGCCGTGGCTGCGCAGCCGGTACCCGGCCATGCACCGCTGGAGCGGACGCGTCTACGTGTTCGCCGGAATCCCGCTCGTGGGTGTTCCGGCGCTGCTCATCTCACCGGTCAGCAGCAGCGGGTTCAGCACGCAGGTCAGCAACACCCTCTGGGCGGTGCTGTGGCTGTCCTTCACCGTCCTCGGCTACGCGATGGCGCGCAGGCGCCGCTTCGCCGACCACCGCGCGTGGATGCTGCGCAGCTTCGCCCTCCTCTACGGCATCGCCCTCAACCGGGTGGTCATCGTCGTGATGCTCCTGGTCTCCCTGCCCCGGCTGGAGGCGTCCTACGGAGGTGACGAGGCCGCGCTGACGGAGGCGATCGCCCCGGCCAGCAGCTTCCTGTCGTGGGTCCTGCCGCTGCTGTTCGTGGAGTGGTGGCTGCAGTACCGCCGCCCGCGCAGGCGGCGCACGGGAGCCGCCACCTCCTGACCCGTCGGCCCGGCCGTCGGAGGCGGGCCCGCCCGTCAGGACCGGCGGCGCCGGAGAGCGGAGGAGTCCTTCCCTCCGGTGCCGCCCTGAGCCTCCACCCCTGCGCCCGAACAGCAAATACTTCACAAAACCGACACGGACGACGGGACCCGCACGGCCCGCCCCGTACGGGAACCCACTCGGACCTGCCACCTTCCCCGCCCGGCGAGCCGCCGGAGCCTTCCGGTGATCATTGCGGCACGCGGGACCGTTAGGGTAGCCTCACTTAAGAGGCACAGATGCACCTATTCCCCCGGAGGTCGCTGCGGCCACACGGACTTTCGGACATGACGGCACCGTGCGACGAAGGGGAGGTTCACGCGGTGGTTGCAGACCCGCTCGACGCACTCCGTGGCGCCTGCGCGCCGCTGAAGTTCGCGCCGCTGCCCGACCTGCTCTCCCCCGAGGAGGTCCAGGCCCACTCGGCGGGCCCCGTGCAGTGGCACCAGGCCGGCGCCCTGGCCTCGGACGGCTGGGTACCGGTCCTGTTCGACAAACTGCGGACGGAGCACGGCCCCGGACACCGCCTCCCCGCCGCCACCAACTTTCTCCGGGTCACCCTGCGCGAACCGATCTTCATGGTCTCGGCGTCGCTGTACCTGACCGGACGGGCTCCGCTGCTGAGCCCGGACACCCTCTACCTGCCCTGGGACACCGTCCGGGCACGGTTCGGCACACCCGCCTCGGTCGGCACCCGCATGGCGGTCCTGCCGGACGACCCGGCGGCCGACCACCCGGCCACCGTGGTCGTCCAGGACGAGGACGCCCAGCTCCGGATGGCCGCCCAGGCCCTGTTCGCCACGTTCGATCCCCTCGTCGAAGCCCTGCACGCGCACTCGCGGTCGGGCAGGCGCACCCTGTGGGGGTGGGTCCTCGACACCCTGCACTTCTACATGCTCAACCCGGCCCGCTACCTGGGCCGGGACGCCGAGCAGGCCTGGGATCTGGCCACCCGGCTGGGAGAGGCCGTGGTCGGGGCCGGCGCGGTGACCCGCAGGCGCCCGCGCCTGTTCCCCTTCGCCCCCGACCACCCGCGTGGAACCTGGGCGGTGCGCGGCACCTGCTGCTTCGACTACAAGGGCGACCCGGAGCACGGGTACTGCACCACGTGCCCGCTCAAGTGCGACGGAGAGCGCCGGCGGGACCTGTCGGAGTGGCTGCGCGACCCCGCACTGGCACCCTGACCGGCCCCCGCACGGCCCCGTAGCGCCGACCCGCTCCCCTCCTGCCGGAGGACTCCCCGCTACCCCGCCGCGAACAGCAGGAGCGTCGTGCAGCCTCCGGCGAGGAGCAGCAGGAGCAGGAGCACGCCGCAGCCGATGCCCAGGATCTTCCCCCAGGGGGTGGGCCGGGTCTGCGAAGGCCCGTACCCGCCCTGGGGCGGGTAGCTCTGTCCGGCGCCGTATCCCGGCCCGTAGCCCCCGGCCGCCCCGGTGCCCGGGGCGTATCCCGGCCCCTGGCCGGAGGGGTAGCCGCCGGCCTCGAAGTAGCCGGGCGCCTGGCCGGAACTGTAGTTCTCCGGCTGCCCGCCGGGCGGGGAGGTCCCCGGGCCCGTACCGGACACGTCCGCCTCCCCGTATCCGGGCGCGTAACCGGCGTGCTCGTACCCGGCCTGGCCGGGGCCGCTGGGTCCCTCGGAGAGCTCGCCGCCCACCGGTTCGGGAGGGGCGCCCGTCGGGTGGCGCCCCTCCGGCGGCCGCTCACCGTAGGCGTGCGACCCCGCGGGCCGCTCCCCGGAGCCTCCGGGAGCCTCCTCCGCGCTCCGCCCGCCCGTCGGGGGCTCGTGGTGGGGGTGGGCGTGCGGCGGCTCCCCCGGAGGCTGCCGCACGCTCTCCATCGGATCGCCGGGGTCACCGGGACGCCACTCCTCCGGAGGATGGTGGTTCACCGGGTCCTCATGCCGCCCCGGCCTCCTCCCCGGTACGTCCTCGTCGCGATCGGACACTGGGAACACCCCTCCGTCAGCGGAACCCGCCCACCGGGGCCGGTGGACACATCACGTCTGCACGGTAACCACACGAACGCGGATCTCCGTGGAGATCCCGGGGCGTTTCCGGTAAAGGTCCGGATGTGTCTCCCGGCTCCGGGAGCCGGGAGCGCGTGTACGGGTCAGCCGGGGTGCGGAGCCCGGTCCCCCCGCACCAGGAGCGCACGTGCGGCGAGCACGAACACCGGCACGGTGAACAGGGCCGCGAACAGGTTCAGGCCGCCGAAACCCGTCTGGGACAGCACCACGCCCGACAGCGCCCCGGCCGCGGCGCCGCCCAGGTTCATGACCAGGTCGCTGACCCCCTGCGCCCGGGGACGCACCTCCGCCGACAGGGACTCGGCCAGCAGCGCGGTCCCGGACACCAGGCCGAACGACCACCCCAGGCCCAGCAGGACCAGCCCGACCGTCACCCGGGTCTCGTCGTGCCCGGCCGTGCCCGCCACCGCCGCGGCGGCCAGCAGGACCACCTGTCCCGCCAGCAGCAGGGGGACGCGGCCGAGCCGGTCGGTGAGCCAACCCACCACCGGGGACAGCGCGTACATGCCTGCGATGTGCAGGGAGATGGTCAGACCGATCACGGTCAGCGCCGCGCCGTGGTGGGACATGTGCACGGGGGTCATGGTCATGACCGCGACCATCACCGTGTGGCTGGCCACGATGCCGACCACCGCGAGCAGGGCGCCGGGACTGGCCGCGATCACCCGCAGGGCCCCGGCCACGGACAGCCGGACCCCAAAGGACGCGCCCGCACGTGTGCGGGCCGCGGTGGCCACGAGCAGCGGGTCGGGGCGCAGCAGCGCGAAGGTCAGTACCGCGCCCAAGACGAATCCGGCCGTGGTGAACAGGACCGGCCCCAGCAACTCGGGCAACCCGAAGAGGGCGGCCACGGCGCCGCTGGGACCGATGAGGTTGGGACCCGTCACCGAGCCGATCGTGGTGGCCCACACCACGATGGACAGGTCCCGGCCGCGGCTGCGCTCGGAGGCCAGGTCGGCGGCGGCGTGGCGTGCCTGCAGGTTGGTGGCGGTGCCGGCACCGACCAGCACCATCCCCGCCAGGAACAGCGCGAACGTTCCCAGTACCGTGGCGGCGATGACGACGGTGCCGCCGAGCGCGCCGAGCACCCAACCCGCTCCGAGACCGGGGCGCCGGCCGTGCCGGGCCGCCAGAGAGGCCAGGGGGAGGGCGAAGACCGCGGCGCCCAGCGTGATCATGGTGGTGGCCGCGCCGGACCAGGCGTCGGAGCCGGTGAGGTCCAGGGCGATGAGCGCGCCCACGGCGAGCATGGCGCCCATCCCGATGCCGCCGACCACCTGGGCGAGCATGAGCGTCAGGACGGTACGGCGCTGGAGCCGGGTCCGTGCCTCCTCGGTGAGGCTGCCCTCCGGTTGAGCGGTATGTGTCGACACGCGGCCTACTTTCCGATTCGTCCCGGTAACGGGGGAAGCCTAGGGCCTGTTTGGGAAT
>NZ_LWLB01000021.1 GCF_001905145.1 Nocardiopsis sp. TSRI0078 | reverse complement strand
GCTCGCCCTTCGCTACGAGGCCACCGTCCAGATCGCTGCCATCAACGAATGGCTCTGACTTCCCAAACAGGCCCTAGGCGCTTCCGCGTCGGAGGGGTGCTCCCCTGCGCAGCGGCCCCGTTCCGCGGTTCGGGACGGGGCCGCTGTGCGCATCGGCGGCGAACTGCCCGGGCATGCCCTTCTCCTCGAATGCATCCCCGCGCTGAGGCTGCGAACGTCCGTTCGGGACGCTCCCCCACCCCGGTCCGGGCCGGACCCGTCGCCCACCCACGACGCGAGAAGGCCCCGGCCTTCGGAGGGATTCGCCGACCAGAGGTGCGTAGCGCCACGAATCTGGGCGTCGCAACCCGCAGCCGCACGCCCCCGCGGTAGCGGCTTGCTCGCGGTCCACAGCAGGGCTACGAGGACGGGAACGACGATGAGGACCGACCGTTGCGGTGGACTCTGACCACCGAGGTACAGGACGAGCAGGGCACCGGCGGTGATGAGCGCGAGGACGCCCTGTCTCCCGAACAGCGCGGGAGAACCCGTGCCCTCCGATGCACGCGACCAAGGAACGTGCCGCTTCCCCTGGCCTCCGGCGCGCCTGCCGCGGAACCGGCGTGAACGCCCAGGCACCTCGAGCCGCCGCCCCTCGGGGAGGAGTGCGCCCCCCACCGGCCTGCGAGGCCGAGGGCGTGGGAGATCGGGAGGGCACCGGTGTTCGCCGGTGGTGTACACCCCCGGCCGATGGGCAGGGGGCCAGGACGGCCGCCGAGGTCCTGGACACGGCACACGTCCTCGAACGCCCCGGAAGGCCTACGACATCGCTCCGTACACGCCGGTCCCCGCGTGACCGGTGTCAGGACAATGGAGGGGGCACCGATGAAGTCCACCCGGTTGCTGGAGGAGAACGGGCTGCGCACGTTCCTGCTCGTCATGGACAAGGGCGACGAGGCTTTCGAGCAGATCACCGGTTTCGCCGAGGCCAACGGCGTCACCGCCGCGAGCCTGACCGCCATCGGCGCCGCCAGCCACGTCACCCTCGGCTACTTCGACCGCGACACCAGCGAGTACCGGTACACCAGTTTCGACGAGCAGCTGGAGATCGCCTCCTGTATCGGTGACATCGCCGACAACCAGGGCGGGGCCGCCCTGCACGCGCACATCGTCCTGGGGCGCGAGGACTCCACCGCCCTGGCCGGGCACCTGAAGGAGCTGCGCGTGTTCCCGACCATGGAGGTCGTCCTCACCGAGACGCCCGCCCACCTGCGCAAGCGGGTGGACCCCCAGACGGGCCTGGCCCTCATCTCCGCGGACGACTCCACCCCGTCCTGAGCTCAGTCCGACGCGCGGGCGAGGACCTCGTTGACGCGCACCACGGCACGGTCGCGGGCAGGGGTGCTGCCCGTGTACCACACCGTGCTCCAGCGTGAGGCGACCACCAGGAGGTCGCGGTGGCCGCCGCTCCCCCCGGCCAGACGCAACCGCAGGGGGCCCACAGCGGTCGCCTGGCGGATCTCGTCGTGTCCGAGCGTGTACCCGGCGAATCCGAAGAGGGCGCTCATGGGCGGGACGAACACCACTCGCCGATTCGTGAGCACGAGGTCCCCGCCCAGCATCGACAGATCCAGAGAACCGGTCGGCCGTGCGGCGATCCAGGAGCCCAGCACGGTCTCCCCTTCCTGGAACACCGTCATGTTCGCCCGCTCTCCCGCTGCTCGGTTCCGTCGAAGGCCCGACTCCCCCGGCACGACGCGGGTTCCCCGACCCTCCGGTTCCTCCGGGCGGGTACCCGTGCCGCGGAACAGCATCACACATCGCCCCTCGAGTCCCCGGGCCCTACGGGCGTCCAGGCCCGTGGGCCGGGCCGCGCACCGGCAAGCCGAGGGGGCGGCCTCGGACCGCACACCGGAGCGCACAACGGTCAAACGTTCAACGAAGAGAAGCGCGGAACGCCCGGCACTTTTGGCAGCAAGCCCCTCGTCAAGGAGACCGCGCACTTTCCGCGCCGAATACGCAGGTCGCAGACGCACCCTCCAGGACAGAGCCACCCCCGTTGAAAAGAGTCCTCTGGTAAACAGTTTTTCGGGCCGGAAAAACCTGGGAGCCAGAGGATTCGACGCGCTGCCGCCAGAGGACGCCCCGCCCGTCGGGCACGGTAAAGTACCCGCTGCGGGACGCCACCACCCCCAGGCCGGTGGCATTTTCCCGAGAGCAGTACCGGCGACCAGCCGCGGCCATGACCGGTTCGGGGAATCCACCACCATGCTCCGACCGGCGCGGCGAGAAATCCGCAATCCCTTCCACCATGAATCGGACACCCCCATTGGCTGCATTCACGCGTACGATCAAGAACGCCGCCGTCGCCATGGCGATCGCGTCGGCCGCCCTCCTCCTCTCCCCCGCCGCCGCCTCGGCGCACACACTCGGCGACGCCGCGCGCTCCTCCGGCGGGTGCGGCTGGGCGAGCGGCTCCTACGCCACCCTGGACAGCCTGCCGGTGCGCCGGTGGAGCGACGGCGGCTGGAACGGGGCGCAGACGGGCACCGTCTACCTGCTGTGGAGCAACACCTACCAGGAGAACTGCGTCGTGACCCTGAAGTCGCACGCACACGGCACGCCCACGCTGACGACGGCGATCCTGTACCTCTACAACCCGCCGGAGGGCGACGCCTACACCGACCGCGGCAACTACGGCCACTACGCTGCCGTGTCCCGGTCGGCCGCCGGCCGGTGCGTCCGGTTCCACGGATCCATCGACACGACCGACGGCAGCACGTCGCAGGGGACCCGCACCACGTGGGGCAACTGCGGCTGACGCGTGAGCGGCGAAGGCCCGGCAGCGGTAGGGAACATCCTCCGCCACCGGGCCGTTCGCGCCCGTTGCCGTGACAGGGGTCGCCACCGCCCGTGTCGCACGCCGCGGATAGCATCCCCCGCATGACAGCACCGTTCGACTTCGCCCCGATCCTCGCCCGAGGGCTCAAGAGCCGCGACGGGGCCTGGGACTTCATCCGCGCCTACGCCACTCACTGGGTGGACGGCCTGGACGGGAGCGACGGGTGGGGGGAGGCCGACCTCGACGCGGCCGAGGACCGACTCGGCCTGCGCCTACCGGCGGCGCTGCGGGAGGCCTACCGGCTCTTCGCCCGCCGGACGGATCTCACCAGTAACCATGACCGGCTCCTCGCTCCGGCCGAGCTGCACGTCGACACCGCCGGGGAGGCCCTGGTCTTCCGGCACGAGAACCAGGGCGCCGCCTCATGGGGGATCCTGCTCAGGACCCTCCAGGAGGAGGACCCGGCGGTTCTCGTCCGGCCGGACCTGGCCGACGAGTCCGTGGAGCGGTGGGAACCGTGGACGGAGCGCTTCTCCGCCTGCTGTATCGAGATCGTGCTGTCGGAGTCCCTGCAGGCCGAGGACGTGGTCTGCGGCTTCCTGTACGAGCCCACCGAAGAGGACCTGCGAATGCTTGAGGAGACGTGTGTCCGCCTCCCCTTTCCCCGATACCCGGAAGGAGGGAACGGACCCGGCGTGCGCTGGTTCCTGGGCCAGGACGTGTTGGTCCGTGACGACGGCGCGGGCCTTCTCGTACGCGGGCTGACGGCCGAGGCACTCGACCGGTTCCACGACCTGACGCGGGGCGAGTGGCTCGGTTCCTGACAGACCGCCGGGACAGTCGGCGCTGTGGAACGTTCCTCGTCGACAGCCTTGCCGCGCTGGTCTGGTCGGCACGGCGTCCCGGGCCCTTCAACGCCGATACAGGCGAAAGCGGGCACTCGCGGCCGTCCGCGCCGCTCAGGATCCGGCTCGGGTCCCATCGCCCACCCCGGACGCGGAGCGCGCGGAACGGGTGGTTGTATGAGCCTCATGTCCCTCCCCCCAAGGACCGCGCGAACACTCGTCCCGGCGGCGGCCGTCTCCCTGGTGTGGTTCTACGAGGGCCTGTGGTGCAAGGTCTGGCCGGGGCGCGCCGACCACAGGGCGATCATCGCGGACCTGCCGCTGCTGCCGGACCTCCTGGTCGTCCCGGCCCTGGTGGGTATCGGTCTCGCGGAGGCCCTGGTCGGCCTGTGGGTGCTGTCCGGACGGTGGCCGTACGCGGCGGCCACCGTCCAGACGGCGCTCATCGGGGTGTTCAACCTCGGCGGGCTGCTGGTCTCCCCCGGCAGTATCGACGAACCCGGGAGGATGCTGACCGCCAACCTGGCGGTCGTCGCGCTGGCCTGGGTCGTCGCCGAACGGCACGCCGGAGCCCGCGGATGAGCCCCGACCCCTGGGCCGCCGGGCGCATCCTGGCCCTGCCGGGACGCGGGCCCCGGCTGCTGTTCGGCCGCATGTACGAGGATCCGCGCGTGGAGGTGCGGGCCTTCCCCGCCGCTCCCGCCCGGGTGCTGTGCATCGCCTCGGCCGGAGACACCGCGGCGGCCCTGGCCCGCGCCGGGCACGACGTGACCGCGATCGACGTCAACCCCGTACAACTCGCCTACGCGCGCGCCCGTGTCGACGACGGCGCGCCCGCCGTCGCGGGGAGCGCCGAACTGGTGCTCACCGCGGCGCGCCGTACCGCCGCCGCCGTCCTTCCCTGGTGGCGTGTCGAAGCCCTGCGCGCGTTCCTCGACCTGGACGATCCGCGCGTCCAGTCCCAGTGGTGGCGCACCCGGCTCGACGGCCCCGGGCTGCGCCTGCTCATGGGGGCGGCCCTCAGGCCGGCCGGGGTGCTCACCGCGGCCCTGGCCCCGGGATTCCGCCACGTCGTTCCGGCCCGCTTCGACACGGAACTGCGCGCACGCGTCGCTCGCGTGCTCGCCCGCCACCCCAACACCGACAACCCCTTACTCGCGGGGCTGCTGGCCGGGCGTGCGCCGCGACCGCGGGTGGGCGTTCCGTGTCCGCCGGGAACGGTGCGGTTCGTGCTCGGTGACGTCGCCGAGCACCTGGAGTCGGTGTCGGCCGGGAGCTACGACGCGGTGACCCTGTCCAACGTCCTGGACGGCCCCGGACCCGCCTACCGGCGGCGGCTGCGCGCCGCGGTCGACCGGGCGGTACGGCCGGGCGGGGCCGCCGTCCTGCGCAGCGTGGGCGGGACGGGCGACACGGCCGCGGCCTTGCGCGCCGCCGAGGAGCGCTGCCCCCTGTGGGGAAGCCTGTACGTCACGACCACCGGAGGCACACGTTGAGGATCCAGGGGCATCCGCTGCCGATGCGCGCGCACTTCACCGACTCGCTGGTGCTCACCTACGCCTTCCCCCCGAATGTCCTGCGGCCCCTGCTCGCCCCGGGGCTGGAACTGGACACCTACCGCGCGCCGGACGGAAGGGAGTACGGTTTCGCCGCGGTCGCCGCGGTGGCGCTGCGGAACCTGCGTCCGGCGTTCCTCCCCTCCCGGCTGGGGTGGGAACAGGTGATGACCGGCTACCGTGTCTTCGCCCGGTTGTCGGTGGACCGCTCACGGGCCGGAACCGGTGTGCGCACCCTGAGGGGGCTGCGTATCCTGCGGAGCCAGACGTCGAGTCCGGTGCTGGCCGCCGCGGGCGCGGTGCTCTCGCGCTACCGGTACGAACACGCCGTGCTCGGGACGCGCCGGGTCGGTGACCGCCTGGACTTCGCGGTGCGCTCCCGGGGAGGCCGGGCCGACCTGAGGGTCGGTGCGGACCTGGGCGGGCCCGCCGCGCCCCTGCCCGAGCACTCCCCGTTCGCCACCAAGCGGGACGCGCGGCGCTTCGCCGGCCCGCTGCCCTACACCTTCGAACACGACGGGCGCAGCGGCGACGTGCTGGTGGTCAAGGCGCTGCGGACGAGTTGGCGACCGCGTCCGGTGAGGGTGGAAGTGCAGCGGCTGACCTTCTTCCGCCACGGCCCCTTCCGGGGGACCCGTCCCGTCCTCGCCAACGCCTTCCACGTGGCGGACCTGGACTACGGGTGGCACCGCGGTGTGCTGATGACACCGGCGGGGAGGCGGGGATGAGCCGTCGTCGGCACCCCTCCGGATCGCGGCACGTGGTCGCCTACAACTGGCCTGTGTACGTGGTGGGCACCGCCGTGGCCGTCGGCGGGGCGCTGGCGGGGCGGCGGCTGCGCGGGATCGCCCGTACGGCCGCGTGGACGGCCGGGGCCGCCGGGGCGTGGTGGACGGCGGCCTCCCTGGCGGCCTCCCACGCCGTCTACGACCGCTCACCGCTGCACACCTGGGTCTGGCTGGCGCCGGCTCTGGCCCGTGCGGGCAGGCCCGCCCACCCGGGCCGGCACCTGGTGGTCTCCTCCGGACTGGACGAGGCCAGCGCCGTGATCGGCTCCCTGCACCCCGGGGGCGAGCAGACCGTCGCCGACCTGTACGACGCGCTGCCGGTGGTGGCGCCGTCGTTGCGGCGGGCACGCCGCAGGGTCGTCCCCCGCCCCGGGTCGGTGGCGTGCACGGCGGACGCGCTGCCCTCTCCGGACGCCTCGATGGACACCGTCGTCGCCGCCTTCGCCCTGCACGAGCTGCGCGCCGCGGCCGACCGGGACGCGGCGTTCGGCGAAGTGGCGCGGGTGCTGCGCCCCGGTGGCGCGCTGGTCCTGGTCGAGCACTGCCGCGACGCCGCCAACATCGCGGTCTTCGGACCCGGGGCCCACCACTTCATGCCGCGTTCGCGGTGGCTGGGTGCCGCGCGCCGGGCCGGTCTGCGCCTGGCGTACGAGCAGCGCATGGGCGGGTTCGTCACGGTGTTCGTCCTGGTGAGGCCGGATCGGTGACCGCATGGTTGTTCTCGGTCCAGGGGCAGCTGCAGGCGGTGGGGGCGGTGCTGGTGGCCCTCGGTGTGTTCCACCTCGTGCTGCCCCGGCTGATCGGCTGGCCGGACCAGGTCCGCCGGATGGCGCCGCTGCCCCGGCAGGTCGCGGGGGCGCACTTCTTCTTCATCGGCGCGGCCTGTGTGCTGCTGGGGGCCCTGCCGCTGCTTCTGGCACCGGACCTGCTGGCGGGCGGACGTGTGGCCCGCGCCCTGCTGGCCGCCGAGACGCTGTTCTGGTCCCTGCGCTGGCTGTTCCAGTTCGCGTACTTCTCCCCCGCCCTGTGGCGGGGGGACCGGCTGCGCACCCTCGCCCACGCGGGGTTCTGCCTCCTGTGGACCTGGGTGGCCGGGGTCTTCGGCCTCGCGTGGTACACGGCCTCCTAGGCGGTGTCTTCAAACGATCTTGCCTGGGGGATTACGGTGCCGTGATACGTCGCCATGAACTGTCTGATGCCGAGTGGGAGTTCGTCCGACCGTTGCTGCCCGAGTTGTTGCGAGGGCGGAAGCGGCTGGACGACCGCAGGGTCCTGAACGGGATCGTGTGGAAGTTCCAGACCGGGACGGCCTGGCGGGACGTGCCCGAGCGTTACGGGCCGTGGGCCACGCTTCATACCCGTTTCCACGGATGGGCGGCGGACGGTACGTTCGACGGGATGCTCCGGGTCGCCCAGGCGAAGGCAGGCGCGGCAGGCAGCATCGACTGGCTGGTATCTGTCAACCCCACGGTCGTCCGCGCCCATCAGCATGCGGCTGGGGCCCGAAAAGGGGGCTTTGTGAACCGGCCCTCGGCCGTTCCAGAGGCGGCCTGGCCAGCAAGGTCCACTTGGCCTGCGACGGATCGGGGCGCCCGCTCGGCTTCGTCGTCACGGGCGGGAACACCAATGACTGCACCCGGCCCATCACGGTGGTGGAAACGATCCGGGTACCCCGCCTCGGACCGGGACGACCCCGCACCCGGCCCGATCGCGTCCTGGGCGACAAGGGCTATAGCTCGAAGGCGATCCGCACCTGGCTCCGCCGCCGCGGCATACCGCACACGATCCCCGAGCGGGCCGACCAGGTCCGCAACCGGTCCCGGCGCGGCAGCCGGGGCGGCCGACCACCGGCCTTCGACCGCGAGGCCTACACGCATCGCAACGTCGTGGAACGGTGCTTCCATCGCTTGAAACAGTGGCGTGGCATCGCCACCCGATACGACAAGACCGCCGAGTCCTACAAGGCGGCCGTCACTCTCGCATCACTCCTGACATGGGCGTGACAGCGCCACGCTAGTGCCGCATCAGCCAACGTTCGCCTTGTTCAGGGGCAGGGCGAAAGTCCGATGCGGGGCACCCTGTCCGTGGCCATGATGTTGACCATGACTAGATACGTTGACGCTCCTGCTCTCCTGGGAGAGAGCGCTCTGCCTGATGGGCGGCTGCTCGGCTGGGCCGAGTGGGGGCCGTTGGACGGAGTGCCCGTGCTGTTGTGTCCGGGTGCGGCCACGAGTAGGTGGCTCGGCTTCGGCGCAGGCACGGTCGAGATGCTCGGAGTACGCCTCATCTCCGTGGATCGCCCGGGGCTCGGACTCTCGACGCCCGCCCCCGGGCGGACCTTCTCCGACTTCGCCGAAGACATGCGTCAACTCTGTGCACTGCGCGGGCTGGGGCGACCGGCGGTGGTCGGGAACTCGCAAGGTGCCCCCTTCGCTCTCGCCTGCGCTGCGGAGGGGATCGCCTCGGCGCTGGCCGTGGTCTCTGGCGCGGACGAAGTCGCCGCACCGGAGTTCGCTTCAGTTCTCAGTGCGGACCTGCGTGGTCTCGTCGAGCGGACTACGTCCGCTCCGGCCGACGCCGAGAAGTTCTTCGCGGGCTTCACTGCGGATGCGATGTGGGACATGGTCACCGCCCAGAGTCCGGAGTGCGACCTTGCCGTGTATCAGGACCCTGACTTCGCATCTGGGTACCGCAGGGCCTTGAACGAGGCATTTGCTCAAGGTGCTGCTGGTTACGCCCGCGACACGGTTCTGGCTATGGGGCGCTGGCCGTTCGTCCTGGACACGATCACGGTCCCGGTCGATATCTGGTACGGCGAGCAGGACACCAGCCACTCGCCCGATAACGGAGCACTGCTCGCCACCCGTATGCCCGGCGCCAATCACCATGTCGTGCCGGAAATCGGCGGTGCCCTGCTGTGGACCCATGCCGAGCCGATCCTCACCTCGCTCCTTGAGAAGGCCATCACCCACAGGTAGGCGATCGGTTCGTGGCCGAAGCTGAAGGCGTGCGCGTGCCAGCCGCCTGCACGAGGTGATCGGCAGGGCAAACGTCGCCTGATGTGGCACTAGAAAGGGGGCTCCGCGGAGTACCCGTCCTCCCTGAGAGGGACGGATTCGGTCTTTGCCTTGACGGCGCGCTGTTCGGCGACTGTGGGGTGGGTGGTGATCGCCCCGGCCGCCCGTCCTTGCTGGACCAGGGCCTCGAACAGTTCCCCACGTGCCTTGATCGTGCCGGGGTCCCGCAGTTCAGCGGCAGCGCCAGCGAGGCGGCCGACGGCGCTGGGGAGACGTGCTCTGACGATACGCGGGCCGGTCCACGGATCGGGGCGGGTCTCGACCACGGCGATCGCGTCGTCCAGCCGGCTATCGCGCAACAAGACCGAGGAGAGCCAGGACCGGTAGCCGACCCAGTCGTCAGGATGGCCTCACGCATCACCGCCTCGGCCTCCCCGGCCTGGCCGTGGTCTCGCAGGGCGCCGGCGTAGACGGGCAGGATGCTGTGTGCGTCCTGCCCAGTCGCCAGCTCGCGCAGCTCGTCGAGCCGGCCGTGGCATACCAGCAGTTCGGCGTAGGCGGTAAGGGTCTTCTCGGAGAGGAAACGGTGCCTGGCTATGTCCTCGCCGAGGAACCGGATCGCCTCGTCGACGCGGCCCGCGTGCTCCAGCACCTGAGCCTGGAGCTCCTGCGCGTCCCAGCGGGAGTAGTCCCACCGGCCCTCGTCGCGGGATCGCCGCGCAGCTTCGGCGTGCGGGGCGATCAGCTCCAGCACCCGCTCGCCACGATCATGACCTTCGGTGACCTCCACCGGGACCGTCCGGATCCACGACTCACCGATGTTCGGCACGAGCAGGCCGACAGCCTCATCCACGCATCCTGCCTTGGCGAGTAGCTCGGCGACGTTACGGCACACGACCTGTGAAGCGCGGCCCTCCTCGTTCGGGCGAGCCAGATCCAGAGCCTCACCTACCCGGTCCGCCCGCAACAGGATCTCCGCCTTCACCCACAGGGCTGTCCGCCGCCCGGTCTCGACGAAGGGCTCCATCACCTCCAGTGCCCGCCCGAACTCACCCGACCGACAGCTCCTGCGCCGCACGCTCCGCGCACAACCGCTCGATGCGCTCCTCTGCCGCCCGGATCACCAAGTTCAGATGGCCGTACCCCGGCAGGAGAGTCACTTTCCGGGGAGAAAGCCCACCGCAGTTGCTGGCCTGCCATGAAAGATCATCCATGTTCACGGCTGGAAGCGTAGAAGTAGCCACTGACATCACCGCCGAGAGGCAGCCGATCACTCGGCCCGGCTGACGGCGATGCAGAGGTCTCCATCCCCCGGGATCGGGCTGACGGATGATATTCAACGACAACTCCCAGGGCGTGTTCGGTGGACGCTGCTCGTCGCGCGGCAGAGTACGTGTGCGCGGGCCCCGGCGCCGCTCCCCGTACGAGGCCCCGCGCGGCCCGTGCGGCCCGTGCGGCGAGAGGCGGCATAATCGGTGCCGATGCGTACCGAATGGACCCCAGACGACCTGCCCGGACGGGCTTTCTACCAGCTGATGACGGCCGTGGTGGTGCCGCGCCCGATCGCGTGGGTCTCCACCACCTCCGAGGACGGCGTGGACAACCTGGCCCCGCACTCCTTCTTCACGGTCTCCTGCGTCGAACCGCCGATCGTGCAGTTCACGTCGGTGCGGCGCAAGGACTCGCTGCGCAACGCGGAACGGACCGGCGAGTTCGTCGTGAACCTGGCCCCGGAGCCGATGCAGGAGCAGGTGAACGCCAGCGGCACCGCCTACCCGCCGGAGGTGAGCGAGTTCGACGCGCTGGGGATCGGGCGCGAGGCCAGTACGGACGTGCGCCCGCCCCGGGTCGCGGGTTCCCCGGCGGCGCTGGAGTGCGTGCTGCACTCGACGCTGGGACTGGGCGACTCCACCGTGGTACTCGGCCGGGTGGTGCGCGCGGCCGTGGACGAGGCGGTGCTGGTGGACGGGCACCCCGAGGTGTCCCTGCTGCGCCCGCTGGCGCGCCTGGGACGCAACGAGTGGTCCACACTGGGCGAGGTGCGGCCCCTGGACCGCATCCCCTACCGGCCCTGACCCCGGGCGGCGCACGGCCGCCCGGAACCGGTCAGACCCGCAGGTCGGTCTCCGGGAACGGGAACGCCGACACGCGGTCGAGCACGGCCGAGGGGTCGCCGCTCCAGTCCATGGCGCGCACCTGGGCGGCGCTGCGGCGGCCGGTGGTCGCCCGGGCCAGCTCGAAGGCCGTGGCGGACCACTCCAGGTCGGCCCCCTCGCCAAAGGCCCACTCCTGGCCGGTGTCGGTCGCCAGCACCCGCACCCCGGGCAGTTCCGGGGACCACGCGCGGCTCATCGCGCCGAGGTTGAAGGCCGCCAGCTCGTCGGCGGCCTCGGGCTGGGCCTCCATTCCCAGGGCGCCCCGTACGTCGTTCTCGTGGTGCCACACGTCCACGGCGGGCAGGGAGTAGCGGGCCCGCTTCTGGGTGGCGAAGACCCGCAGCAGCGCCGGGGTCTCCTCCCGCCAGGCCGCGCAGAGGCCGGCGATGTCGAGGTGGGCGCGCTCGGCCACCTGGCGGGCGGTCACGGTGTCGTCGGCCGGGGGAACGACCCGCTCCGCGACCACGTCCGAGCAGAGTCCGACCAGGTGGGCGTAGGTCTGCTGGACGTTCCAGGCGGGCAGGGCGGGGACGGGGGTGGAGAGCTGCTCCGCGCTCAGGCCGTCCGCGAGGCCGAGCATGCGTTCCTGGCAGCGGGTGTAGACCCTCTCGGTGTTCATGGCGCCACGGTACCGAACGCTGTTCGGTACCGTGGCGCCGGGACCGCGCGGGCCGCCGGTGCGGCCCCGCATGGGGGGTACGGTCCCCGGGAGGAGGTCAGGGAGCCGCGCCGCCTACGACTCCTGGCAGTCCACCGCGGGTGCGGTGTTCACACCCCCGTGGGTGGCGGTGAACCCGAAGCTGGTGCTCTCCCCGGGTGCGAGCGTGCCGTTGTGGGCGCTGTTGGTGGCCTCGATGTGGGCGTCGTGGTTGACGAGTGAGGCGTTCCAGGAGTTGTTGACCTCCTGGCCGTTGGCGAACACCCAGTCCACCATCCAGCCGTCGACCCCGCTCTCACCCGCGGTGACCTCGACCTCCGCCTGGAAGCCGGTCGACCACTCGTTGACGACGCTGTACTCGGCCCTGCAGTACTCGCCCTGCGGCGGGTCCGTGGGCTCCTCGGTCGGCGGGTCCGTGGGCTCGGGGTCCGGGTCCGTGGGCTCCTCGGTCGGCGGGTCGGTCGGCTCGGGACCGGGGTCCGTGCCGTCGCCGAAGACCACGTCCGAGCAGTTGTAGAACGCCTCGGGGCTGTCGGAGCGCTCCCACACCACGTAGATGATGTGCTGGCCCTGCTTGTCGGGCAGGTCCACGTCCCAGTAGTACTCGGCGCCCTCGACACCGCCGCTGCGCAGCGGCGGGTCGGTCACCTCGTCGATGAGCTCCAGGGAGTCCCAGGTCAGGGCGTCCGTGGCGGGGTCGAACCCGTCCTCGGTGACGTAGGTGTAGAAGGTGCCCGGGTGCGCCGCCCAGGCGTTGTGGTGGAACTCCACCGTGGTGCCCGGCTCCAGCCGGGTGGTCGGCCAGTCGGCGCGGACCGCGTTGAACGACGAGAAGCTGTCCGTGGGCCCGCACAGCTCGCCGTCGGCCACGAACTCCTGGTGGCGGCCGTCGGAGTTGCTGATGAGGTTGCCGAACCAGTTCCAGAACGGGTAGTTCCCGCCCTCGGCCAGGGCGTCGGCGCAGGCGTCGTTGGTGGGCGCGAGCGCACCGCCGGAGCTTCCGTTGGTGGCGTCCTGGAAACAGGCGTAGGTACGGCTGGCCGGGTAGGTGAACGCGCCGTGGGCCTCGGCCGTGTCGGGCAGTGCGACGACGGCGGTGCCGACGGCGAGTCCGCCGAGCGCCACGGTCAGGGCGATGGCGTTGCGTGACCTCATGGACCACTCCAATCTGTGTGGGGGAGGCCCGGCCGCACCGGTCGGTGCGGCCGGGGTAGGGATCCGCTCCCCGGGTGGGGGGCAGGCCGTGCGATGCGGTTCGGGGTACGGGCCGGGTCAGGCCGTGCAGGAGAGCGCGGGCGTGGAGACGCTTCCGCCGTGGGTGCCGACGAAGCCGAACGAGGTCGACTGCCCGGCGGAGAGGGCACCGTTGTAGCCCACGTCGGTCGCGGTGACACTCGAACCATTGCTGCTCACCGAGGCGTTCCAGGCGTGCGAGACGCTCTCACCACCGCCGAAGCTCCACGCCACCGTCCAACCGGTGAGGTCGGACCCGGCGGTGACGGTCACCTCGGCCTGGAAGCCGCCGCTCCACTCGTTGGTGACCCTGTAGTCGGCCTCGCAGTCACCACCCGGCGGATCGGTCGGCTCCTCCGTCGGCGGGTCCGTGGGCTCCTCGGTCGGCGGGTCGGTCGGGTCGCCACCGCCTCCGTAGATCGGCGCCTCGACCGCGGTCGAGGCGATCCCGTCGGGGCCGTTGAAGATGCGCTCGCCCCACGGGGTCAGTCGGTCGGCGTCGAAGTCCTCGACCATGTCCAGGTACTCCACGGGACTGCCGTTGCCGCTCCAGGACCAGCCGACGTAGCCCAGCCCGAGGCGCTCGGCGTGGGACATGATGGCGTTCTCGTCGGGGTCGCCGTCGGAGTGGTCGTGGCCGAACTCGCCGATGATCAGGGGCAGGCCCGCGTCCACGAAGTGCTCCAGATAGGAGACGATGGTCGACTCCTGCTCGTAGACGCCGTACATGTGGATGGAGAAGACCGTGTTGGCGTGCGGGTCGGAGTCGAAGACCGACCGGGCGTTGTCGCGCATCGTGCCCTGCCAGTCCTGGCCCCAGTTGGGCGCGTCCACGACCAGGGTGTGGTCGAATCCGGCGTCGCGCAGGCGGTTGATCGCGGCGCTGGTGTCACCGGCCCAGCCCTGGTTGGTCGCGGCGTCGTTGCCGTAGGGCTCGTTGCCGATATTGACGAGGATGTGGTCCTCCTCGCCCTCGACCGCGTCCTGGACGCGCAGCCAGTAGTCCACGGCCTGGTCGAGCGTGGCGGCGCCGGCCTGCTCGCCGTAACCGGTGGTGTCGTGCACCTCCAGGAGGCAGATCAGCTCGTTGGCCTTGCACTCGGCGACGATGTTCGCCACGTCGTCGACGCCGTTCTCCGTCCAGCGGTCACCGCTGCTGAGGACGACGCGGACGGCGTTGGCGCCCAGTGACTTGATGTCGGCGAACGACTGGGTCTCCTGTGTGTACCAGGTGTGGGCATGGCTGACGCCGCGGATGACGAAGTCGTTTCCGGCGGCGTCGACCAGGCGGCCGTCGCTGACCTGGAAGCCGGTGTCGGCGTGGGCGGGCAGCATGTACGCGAACAGCGCCGCCACCAGGGTCAGGACCGACCCCAGGGCGATCAGTAGGCGTTTGACCATCGCGATCTCCAGACGAGAGTGATGACAACGTTGTCGGCTTACGGAGGGACCGCTGTCCTGCGACAGCGGGTGTGGTGGGCGCCGGGGGAGGCGGCTACGGTCCCCCGGCGCCCGGTCATGATGCAGGCGTGGCCTGTTCCGGGGCGGTCACGTCCGCATGCTGGGCGTCGCTCTCTCCTCTGTCGGGGTCGCGGTCAGGAACCGCTGGTGCAGGACGGCTGCGGTGTCGAGACGCTTCCGCCGTGGGTGCCGACGAAGCCGAACGAGGTCGACTGCCCGGCGGAGAGGGCACCGTTGTAGCCGACGTCGGTCGCGGTGACACTCGAACCATTGCTGCTCACCGAGGCGTTCCAGGCGTGCGAGACGCTCTCACCACCGCCGAAGCTCCACGCCACCGTCCAACCGGTGAGGTCGGACCCGGCGGTGACGGTCACCTCGGCCTGGAAGCCGCCGCTCCACTCGTTGGTGACCCTGTAGTCGGCCTCGCAGTCACCACCCGGCGGGTCGGTCGGCTCCTCCGTCGGCGGGTCGGTCGGGTCCGGGTCGGGTTCGCCCCCGAGCGCCTCGTGGATCGCCCAGTAGGCGGGCTTCTTCTGGTAGCTGTCGTCGATGGGCAGCGCCGCGCCCTGGCCCTCGAAGGTGTCGGGGACCCAGGAGTAGGCGTCGGTGACGCCCCACACGATCACGCCCGAGCAACCGCTGACCGCGTAGCAGGCGTTGACCACCTGCTCGTAGTCCCTGGCCTGCTGCTCCAGCTTCTGCTGGGTGGCGGGCATCTGGATGCGGATGTCGAGTTCGGTGATCATCACCTCCAGACCCAGGTCGACGAAGCGCTGGATGTTCTGCTGGATGCTGGAGGGGACCTGTCCCGAGATGAGGTGGCCCTGGAAGCCGATGCCGTCGATCGGCACGCCCTGCGCCAGCAGGTCCCTGACCAGGTCGTAGTAGGCGTCGCTCTTGGCGTTGATCCCGTCGATGTTGTAGTCGTTGATGAACAGGCGGGCGTCGGGGTCGGCCCGGTCGGCCATGCGGAAGGCCTCGGCGATGAAGTCCTCCCCCAGCGTCCGGTAGAAGACCGAGTCGCGGAACTGGGCGTTGTCCCCGATGGGCTCGTTGACCACGTCCCAGGTGTCGATGTCGTCGCGGTAGCGCCCCACCGTGGTGCTGATGTGGGTGTCCATGACGTCCAGCAGTTCGCCTTCGCTGAAGTTGCCGTTGGCCACCCAGGAGGGCAGCTGGCTGTGCCACACCAGCGTGTGACCGTGGACCATCTGGCCGTTCTGCTGGGCGAAGTCCACGATGCGGTCGGCGTTGGTCCAGTTGAACTGTCCGCGCTGGGGCTCGACCGTCTCCCACTTGAGGTCGTTCTCGTGGGTGACGGAGTTGAACTCGGCCGCGGCGGTCCGCGCGTACTCCGACTGGTTCAGGTGCTGCGATCCGACCGCGGTGCCCATGCGCAGGCCCCGCTGGTCGGCCAGGTCCCGCAGGGTGGCCGCCTGGGCCCGGACGGCGTCCTCGGCCGACAGCGGGGCACTCTCCTGGCCGTGCGCGGCGGCGGCGAAGCCGCCCGTGACGAGGGCGAGTGCGAGGGCGACCGCGCCGGCGGCCCTGCCCCGGAGCCGTCTTCGCCCCTTGGTGAACGCCATGCTCTTCCTTCCGTTCGGTGGAGGGGGTGGGGTGGGGGCGGGCACCCGGGGCGCCCGCCCCCTCACGGCCACGGCCCGCTAGGAGCCGTCGCCGAACAACTCGCCGTGGGTGGCGAGAGCTGTGGCCACGTCGACCTGCGCCCAGAACCTGTGGTAGGTGAACTCGGGCACCGGGCCGCCGTTGAGGTAGGACTCGACCTGGGGCCAGTTCGGGTCGTCCTCGTAGAAGGACCGGATGGACAGGAACGTGGAGTCGGAGTCGATCGGGTCGCCGTTGGGCATCTGGCCGGTCCATCCCTCGGGGATGTAGAGCCCGCCGTCCGGGGAGTCGAACTGGTCGTCGAAGCGCTCGTAGTCGGCGCGCTCCTCGGGAACGGCCACGCCCAGCGCGTCCTGGTGCGCCATCAGGGCGTCCAGCAGGCCCTCGGCGGTCTCGCGGGACTCGGCGTCGCCGGTGGCCGCGGAGTAGTGCATGAGGGTCTTGGCCAGGCCCGCGGCGATGCCGACGTCCTGGCCGTGCGAGACGACCTCGACGCTCAGGCCGGGGTTGCCCGTGGACTGGCCCGTCCAGGTGTCGGGCTGGCCGGTCCACTCCATGTCGGCGGGGATGGCGAACTCGCCGTTCTCGCCGACGGTGGTGTTCTCGATGGCCCAGGGCACCCAGTCGTCGAGGATGCCCTTGGCACGCTCGTCACCGGTGACGCGGTAGTACTCGGCCACGCGCTCCATGTCCCAGACCTGGAACCCGAACCAGCGGTTCGAGGGCGGGTCGTGCCAGACGGGCTTCTCGTCGTAGAACATGCCGTAGAAGGTCGACGTGCCCGAGGGCGGCTGGGCGTAGGTGCCCTCCCAGCTGTTGGTCGCGCCGCCGGCGATACCGCCGTCGGAGGACTGCAGCCATTCGAGGAACTCCAGCTGCCGGTCGAGGCTGTTGCCCCAGTCCTCGGTGCCGGTGGCCGACTCCGGCCGGAGCGCGTCCACCTCCGAGAGCGCGTAGGCCGCCATCACGTTCTGGTAGCCCTGGTGGGCGGAGGATCCGCCGATCCGCCAGGCCCAGGGGTACTCGGCGCTCTCCAGCGCACCGCCCCAGGAGTAGTACCAGGCCATGAGGTAGTGCGCGGAGTCCTTGCCCGATCCGGGCGGGCAGGACTGGGCGCCGACGCAGTCGCCGACCTCCTTGAAGTACTTGTCGAACATGGCGTAGCGCAGGTAGTCGCCCATCTTCGCCGCGTTGGAGACGTTCGCGGCGATGGCGTCCGCGTTGCCCTGATCCGAGGCCCACTCGTGCGCCAGGTAGGCCACCTGGACGGCGCGCGCGTCGGCGTCGGGCGCGTTGGTGTAGCGCCACTGCTGGGAGTAGTTGTCGTCGTCGGTGAACAGGTCGAGGAACCCGTTCTCACCGCCGTGCGCGAAGGTCTCGCAGGACGGGTGGGGGACGGTCTCCCAGACCGACTCGTTGGAACCGCGCTGGAAGGTGTTGATGTAGGCGGGGACGTCGTCGCTGCCGTCGCCGCAGAAGCCGTAGCCGTACTTGTTGTCCACGTCCAGCAGCCAGTGCATGCCGTAGACCTCGTCGGTGCCGTAGGCGCTGCTCAGCTCCTGGGCGAGCGGGTCCTGGCCCGACTGGACGTCGGGGTTCAACGGCATCGGGTAGTCGCTCGGGTCGATCGACTCGGGGATGTAGGTCGCCGGCGAGGACGGGTCGTAGGAGCCGTTCGTGGGCTGGTCGGCGGTGCCCGGGATGATGAAGGCCTCCATGGACGCCCAGGCGTCGTTGAAGGGTCCCCAGTCGCCGGTGATCCTGCCGTAGGTCGCCTCCAGCCACAGGTAGTAGCTGTAGGCCTCGGAGGTGGTGGCGTGGCCGTAGTCGGGCGCCTCCACGATCAGGGTCTCCACCGAGTGGTACGGCACGAGGAGTCCGTCGACCTCGCGGAAGTAGCCGCTCTCGGGGTCCTTGATCTTCTCGTACTGGGTGAGGAACTCCTCCTCGTACTCGTTGGCCGCGCCCGTCAGCTCGCGCGCGGTGACGACCACGGGGTCGTAGCCCTCGGCGGAGACGGTGAACTCGGCCTGGGCCGGCTCGCCCGAGCCGTCGCTGGAGGAGGCGACGGTCACCTCCTGGGGGGTGTCCCAGTCATCGTCGCCGAAGGTCAGGGAGGCACCCGAGGCCACCGACAGGGCCTCGCTGCCAAAGGTGCGCTCCACGCTGACGGAGACGTCCTCGCCGGGGGCCTCGGACAGCGCGACGTCGAAGGCGGTCTCGCCGCCGGGCTCCAGGCTGACCGAGGCGGGGTCCACGACCAGGGTCGGGTCCTCGGGATCGGGCTCCTCGTCCCCGCCCGCGCAGTCGCGGCCGTTGAGGGTGAACGCGGCGGGCGCCTCGTTGCTGCCGGAGTAGCTGGCCTGGAAGCCGAACGTCACGGTCTGCCCGTTGGCGAGGCTCTGCGCCCAGGACGGGCCGCTGGCGGTCACGGAACTGCCGCTCTGGGAGACCTGCGCGCTCCAGCTGTTGGTGATCTGCTGGTCGCCGGAGAACTCCCAGCCCAGCTCCCAGGCGGAGAGGGACTCGGCTTCGTTCGTGAGGGAGACCGACGCGGTGAAGCCCGACCCCCAGTCGTTGAGTTCGTAGTCGACCGTGCAAATCGGTGCCGCCTGCGCGGATGTCGCTGGGAGAAGGGCGGCCAGGAGTGTGGCGCCGAAGAGCGCGGAGGCGGATCTGCGCCAGCGTGGGCGACGCGGATCGGGGCGGGGGGTGATCACGTGTCCTCCTTGGACGGGTTCTCCTTCCCGTGCCGCACCTTTCGCGTGGACGCCGGAGGGCGTCGCCGGGGGCGGGGCCTCCGGGGAACGGCCGGGTCGGAGTGCGGGTGTTGCGGAGGGAGCCGGTGGCGGCGCTGCCACTCGGGGGCTCGGGGCTCGGGGGCGGGCCTTACGTGTGGACTCTCAAGTGGGGCCCGAAAGAGCGTGTGCCTGGCTTCGCACACACCTTCCGGGAGCGCTCCCATTGCGCGTGGGCCGAAATTAACACCGACGTCACGCGCAGACAATGGGTGTGCGGCAGGTTACTTCTCGTTAAGTTTCCGGAAATTTCCGGGGCGGCCGGGGCGGGCCGGACCGCCCCGGAGGAGGTCCGGGGGCAGCACGGGACGGAGGTGCCCGCCCGCCGTGGGGCGGGCACCTCTTCTACGCGGTCCCCGGGCGGACCTTCGGTCGCCTACTGGACGGGCGGGTGGGCG
>NZ_LWLB01000020.1 GCF_001905145.1 Nocardiopsis sp. TSRI0078 | reverse complement strand
CGCCGTTACCGCTTTGGTGCTTTCATCCGCTTTCGCGACGATTCCCAAACAGGCCCTAGTTCGGCTCCCAGGTCCCGGCTGGTGCGCTGGAGACCTGGAAACCGTTCGGGTCCCAGTTCCCATTGGGGTCCCAGGCCCCGGCTGGTGCGCTGGAGACCTGGAAACCGTCCTCGTCGGCCGCGGCCGACGAGGCCAGGGCGATCCCGGCCCCGGCCAGCAGTGCCACCGTCAGTGCGCGCATGACGCGTTCCGCCTTCCTCTCCGGCATCCCCCTTCAGGAGGGGGTTCACCAGTGAGACGCACCGATCGCGCGCCGTGTTCGCCGTCATCCCGCCCCGTTCAGGACGTCGGCGACCCCTCTGGCCACCAGCCCGTCGACCAGGAGGAGTACACCACCGGTGAGCACCGGAGCCCTCCCGGCCTCCCAGACCGGTGCGAGCGCGCCCTTTCCCAGGGGCCACGGACTCGGACCCCCTCTCGGGCCCCAGCACACCGCGGGGGAGCCCCCGCTGTATCTCCGTCGGAGTCATCGGTTTCCCGCATGAGTCCGCACATCCGGAATTCCGGAAGGGCCGGGCCCCGAGCCGTGAAGCGGACGACCCGGCGGCGAGACTCTCAACCGATCAGGACGGTCCTCCAACCAGGTACTTACCTCGAAAGCCCATGATCGGACCTCGTGAGCCGATCGACGACGAGGAACCCGATGACCACCGACGGGAAGACCACCACCACGCCTGACGCACCGGCCGAGCGGCTCGGAGCCCGCGCGCGCCTGACGCGGTTCGGACGGCACGGCGCCACCGCCCTGGCCTTGGGGGTCGGCCTGCTGCTGACCGGTTGCGCCGCCCCCGGGGCGGAGGCGACCTCCGCCAACGAGGCCGCGACGAGCACGAGCTCCGGCAATGCGAACACCGCCGAGGTCGTGGCGGCGGCCGACGCATTCCTGGACACGTTGTCGGAGGAGCAGCGCCAGGCCGTCGTGTACGACTTCGCCGACGAGGCCAAGGCGACGGGGTGGTCGAACTTCCCGGTCACCTTCGTGGAGCGCAACGGGATCTCGCTCTCGGACCTGGACGAGGAACAGGAGAAGGCCGCGCTGGCGGTCATGGAGGCGGCCCTCAGCGAGGAGGGTTACCGGGAACTGCTCGACATCCGTGCCGCCGACGCCTACCTGGACGCCAACCAGGACGACACGTCCGGGAGCGCCCCCGAGGGACAAGCACCGGACGGGCGGACGCCGGACGGGCAGGGGCCCGGCGGGGAAGAGCCGCCCGAGGGCGGTGGGGGGCCGGGTGGCGGCGATCTCGCCTTCGGCGAGGACCTGTACCACATCGCGTTCTTCGGCGAGCCGAGCGAGACCGAGCAGTTCATGGTGCAGTACGGCGGCCACCACGCGGCGTACAACATCACCTATGAGGGGGACGACGTGAGCCTGTCGCCCACCCTGACCGGGACCGAGCCCATGGAGTTCGAGTATGAGGGCGAGTCGTACGCTCCCTTGGAGGACAAGCGGTCCGGTGCTCTGGAGGCCGTCGCCTCGCTGAGCGGGGAGCAGCTGGCCCGGGCCGAGATCGAGAACGAGGGCGACGACCTCGTGCTGGGCCCGGGCGAGGACGGTCCCTTCCCCGAGGAGGAGGGGATCCTGGTGAGCGACCTCGACCAGGAGCAGCAGGACAAGGTGACGGAGATGCTGCGCGCCTGGGTCGGTGACCTGGACGAGGAGGCGGCCGAGGCCCTGGTCGACAAGTACGTCTCCGAGTACGGCCAGACCTACCTGAGCTGGAGCGGTTCCACGGAGCCCGACGAGGTCGGGACCTACATCCGTCTCGACGGGCCGTCCGCGTGGATCGAGTACTCCAACCAGCCCGGCGTGGAGACCGACCAGGTCCACCAGCACACCATGTTCCGCGACCAGACGGCCGACTACGGCTGGGAGTGAGGCAGTATTCGGGGCCGGGCGCCCCGGGCGGGGGCTCTGAGGTGCCCGGCGGACCGGGAACCCGGATCTTTCCCGGAAAAGCACAGTTCGAAGCTTGTTAGGCAAGTACACGCTTGCATATAGTGTGGGTGTGGCCGACGAGATATTCAAAGCCTTGGCCGACCCCACCCGTCGGAAGATCCTCGACGAGCTCACCGAGCGGCCAGGGCAGACCCTGTTCGAGATCTGCTCACGGCTGAGCATGAAGCACCAGCTCGGCATGTCGCGCCAGGCGGTCTCCCAGCACCTTGCCGTGCTGGAGGCCGCCGGACTGGTCGAGAGTCGGCGGGAGGGGCGCTACAAATTCCATGACCTGAACACGGCACCGCTGAAACGCATCGCCGAGCGGTGGACCAGGCCCGACGGACAAGAGAGCAGACCATGAGGATTCACCTGACCAGCGTCTTCGTCGACGACCAGGACAAGGCCCTGCGCTTCTACACGGACGTGCTGGGTTTCGTGAAGAAGACCGAGGTCCCGGTGGGCGAGGACCGGTGGCTGACCGTGGTCTCTCCGGAGAACCCCGAGGGGACCGAACTGCTGCTGGAGCCCGCGGGCCATCCCGCGGTCAAGCCGTACAGGGAGGCGCTGGTCGAGGAGGGCATCCCGGCCACCGCCTTCGCCGTGGACGACGTGCGCGCGGAGTTCGACCGGCTCAGCGAGCGCGGGGTGCGGTTCACCCAGGAGCCGCTCGAGATGGGCTCGGTCACCACCGCGGTGCTGGACGACACCTGCGGCAACCTGATCCAGATCGTGCAGTCGGCGTAGGGCCATGGCCTGGAGGCCGATGGGGCGGACGGGCCTCGCGGCACCTGGGACGACTGGAGCAAGGAGAACGGGGAGGGTTCCGTGGAGACGGCCCGGATCCGGGGCGCGGAGGTGTTCCTGCCCAGCGACGACGAGGCACCGGCGTCCTCGTGGTCCTGTCCCAGTCCGTTGGAGGGAGGAACGTGACGTGGGCCTGGCAACGGAGTCGAGGGCCGCAAAGCCCTGGGGTGGCGGGGGTGCGGCCGTTCCGGAGTCGTTAGTGTCGGGGCATGGCCCTTGATCCCACGGAGTTCTTCGCCCGTCCCCGGGTCGCCGCCGGCGCCCTGTTCTTCGACCACCTCGGCCGGGTGATGCTGGTGGTCCCCTCCTACAAGGACCACCTGGAGATCCCCGGCGGTTACATGGAGCACGGGGAGACGCCGACCCGGGCCGCGGCGCGCGAGGTCAAGGAGGAGCTGGGAATCGTTCCCCCGATCGGGCGCCTCCTGGCCGTGGACTGGGCGCCCACTCCCTCCGAGGGCGACAAGCAGTTGTTCGTCTTCGACGGGGGAGTGCTCGACCAGCGGTGGCTGGACCAGATCACCCTCGACCCGGCCGAGCTGACCGGGTACGCCTTCCATGACGTGGCCGCGCTCGCGGAAGTCACGATCCCGCCGCTCGTGCGCAGGATCACCCAGGCCGTACACGCCCGCGAGGAGGGCACGACGCTCTACCTGGAGAACGGCGACCCCGTCCCGTAGACGCCTACCCGGCGGTGGGGCGGAGGGTGCTGACGAAGGTGCCCCACGCATTCGCGGTGAAGGCGGGTTGGCCGCGCGAGCGATCCCGGGTGTCGCGTACGTCCGCGCCGGTGCTGTGCTCGCGGACCTCGACGCACTGGTCGGTTCCACCGCTGCAACCGCTCTTGTGCCGGTCACTCATCGCCGACCGCCTCGGCCGCCTCCCTGAGGTCTCGCCGCCGAGTGCCGGGCCGGGCGGCCTCTCCCTTGGCCACCCGGCCCGGCACCGCGTCGGGACGCCCCCGGCGACCGCCGTCGCGGGAGTCACTCGGTACGCAGTCCCTCAGGGGTCGTCATCCGCCACAGGTACGGCAGGCTCGCCAGCGTCACCAGCGCGACCAGGCCGAAGCCGGCGCCCACGAGCGGGGCGAGGCCCGACCAGTCGCTGACCGGGAGGTCGGCCAGCCGCAGCAGGAGGAGGCCGAGCCCGACCCCGCCGGCGACGGCGATCACCAGCCCGAGCACCACCGGGATCGCGGTCTGCCACAGCACCGACGCGGCGAGCGTGGACCGGCTGGTCCCGAAGGCGATCAGCACCGAGAGCTGCCGCCTGCGCTCACGCAGCTGCTCGACCGTGGAGATGACCATGCCCGCCCCGATCACCAGCATCGTCAGGACGGCACCGGCCCGGAGCGCGTCGCCGATGTCCGCCAACACGCCGCTGCCGCTTCCCTGGCCCAGGGTGCGCAGGTCGATCCCCACGCTGTCGACACCGATGTGGTTGCGCACGTGTTCGACGGCGTTCGGATCGCTCCCGTCGAGGGTGATCAGCACCGTGGACCGGAGGCTCTGCAGTTCCTCGACCGGAAAGGCCGACGGGGTGAGGAACAGATCCTGGTGGGCCTGCCCGGCCAGGGCGTCCGTGACCCGGGCCTCACGCACCTGCGGAACGGTCCAGGGACGGGAGTCGGCGGTGGGACCGCCCATGCGGGCGTTGGCGAGGTCCAGCCGCTCCCCCGGGCGCACGGCCGACGCTCCGCCACCCGCGACGAAGGCGTCACCTTCGGCGCAGGAGGAGAACGTGACCAGCCTGGCCAGGGTCGTGCAGTCGGCGACGACGACCGTCCGCATCTGCTGTGTCCCGTCGGCGCCGGGTGGGGCGTCCGCCAGGGGAAGGTGGGCCACGAGGAACGGAAGGGAGGACTCCACCCCCCTGGCGCCGTCGATGCCGCGGGCGAACTCCGCGCCCTCGGCGCCGGTCTCCACAGTGGCCGAGGCGAGCATCCGTGCCCGGCCCGGGTCCGCGCCGTCGACGGAGGACACCTGGCCGTTCACCGCGGAGAACAGCATCTGGAGCGCGATCGCCCCGGCCACGGCGAGGGTGAGGCCGCTGACGGTACGGGCCGCGATCCCGCTGTTCAACTGCAGGCGCCGCGTTGCCATCTGCCACGACAGCGGACCACCGCGCAGGCGGGCCACCACGGCCTCGACGGCCCATGGCAGCAGCAGGGTGAACCCCGCCAGGGCCACCGACACGCCGACGGCGACGACCCATTCCGTGCCCTCGGAGTTCGCGCCCTGCCCGGGTACGAACAGGACGGCGCAGCCGACGGCCAGGACCGCCACGCGCCACCACAGCCGCCGACCGCGGTCGGCGCCCTCACGGAAGACACCCAGTGGGCCGACCTCGACCCTGCGCAGTGCGAAGAGCGTCACCAGGACGGCGCTGACCGGGACGAGCACCGCGACGAGGGCGGCGAGCAGCGGCACCGGTGTGACGTCCGCGGGCAGCACGCCCGAGCCCGGGAGCCGCACGTCGTCGGCGAACGTCCGTGCCACCAGGAAGAACCCGGCGCCGAGAACCAGGCCCAGGAGCGCGCCGACGAGGGACTCGCCCGCGGCGATCCGCCGCGTCATCCTCCTGTCGGCGCCCATCAGCCGCAGAGCGGCCAGCCGCCGGTCACGGCTCTCTGCGCCGAAGCGCATCGCGGTGAGGAGGAACGCGGCGATCGGCAGCAGCAGCACCACGATGATGACGACGATGAGCAGTACGAGGATCGCGGCCATGCCCTCGTCCGACCGGTCCGCGCCGAAGCCGGAGACGGCGTTCGGGGCCGGGCCCTGCGAGAGGGTGTCCGTGCCCAGGTAGAAGTAGAGCTCGTGCGGTCCCCGCAGGCCTTCGGTGCCGATGACGCCGGTGACCGGGGCGCCGTCGAACCGCTCGGCGAGCAGGGCTCCTTCCGGGGAGTCCAGCAGGGCGCGCAGGGCCGGGGAGATGTAGAGCTCGCCCGCCGCCGGCAGCCGGTCTATCCCCGGAGGCCGCACGTCCGCCGGCGGGTCCCCGAGCGGTTCGAGCAGCATGCCCGAGAACATCTCGCCCCGGTACTCGACGACCCTCGAGCTCGCGAGGACCGTGTCGCCGCCGGCCGGGGTCCCCTCCTCCAGATACACCGGTGCCCGCGCCTCCTCCCGCTCCTGGGCCGCGGCGCGCACCGAGGGCGCCGCGGACGCCAGCAGGAGCACCATCACCCCCAGGCCCACGCCCAGTGCCGTGAGCAGAGTCCTCGTCCAGTCGGCCCGCCCGCCGTGCAGGGCGAGCCCGGCACCCAGGGCCAGGTCGCGGTACCACCGGCTGATCATGTCGCACCCCCGATCCCGGCGGTGGCGTCGAGGACCTGGCCGTCGCGGACGACGACCTCGCGGTCCGAGTAGGCCGCGACCCGGACGTCGTGGGTGACCAGGACGACCGCGGCCCCGGTGTTGCGTGCGGCGCCCGTGAGCAGCTCCATGACGCGCTCTCCGTTGAGCGAGTCCAGCGCGCCGGTGGGCTCGTCGGCGAAGACCAGGCGCGGGCCCGCCACCAGCGCCCGCGCGATGGCCACCCGCTGCCTCTGTCCGCCGGACACCTGGCCGGGGCGCTTGTCGCGGACGTCGTCCACCTCCAGGCGGGCCATCCACTCCATGGCGGAGGACTCCGCCCGCCTGCGCCCGACACCGGTCAGACGCAGGGACAGCGCGACGTTCTCCACACAGGTCAGCTCCGGGACGAGCTGGCCGAACTGGAAGACGAAACCGAAGTCGCCGCGCCTGAGCCTGCTGCGCTCGACGTCGGACATCGCCGTCAGTTCGCGTCCTCCGTAGCGGACGGTGCCGCCGTCGAGGTCGAGGATGCCCGCCAGGCAGTGCAGCAGTGTGGACTTGCCGGATCCGGAGGGGCCCATGACGGCGACGACCTCACCGGAGTCGATGGTGAACTCCGCACCGTTCAGCGCGGCGGTCGAACCGAAGTACTTGCGGAGCCCCGTGGCGGTGAGCAGGGCTCCCGTGTTCCCGGCTGCCGTGGTGCCGCTCATGCGCCGACCTCCCGGGCGAGCCGGTCGAGGCGGTCGGCGGCCAGTTCCAGCCACCGGATGTCGGCCTCCAGGTGGAACAGGGCGTGGTCGCAGATGAGGCGGTCGGCGAGGTCTCCGTCCGTCTTGCGGCGGGTGAGTTCGCGCATCAGGCGCAGGTGCTCGTTCCGCTGGACGTCCAGCAGCCCCGCGGCGTCACGGCCGGTGAGCAGCGCCAGTACGACCTTGGCGTAGAGGGTGCTCTGCAAGTACGGTTCGGGCTTCTCCGGCGTGGCGAGCCAGCGGCCGACGTCGGTGACGCCGGCGTCGGTGATGGCGTAGCGCTTGCGCTCGGGGCCGCTTCCCGCCTCCACCCCGTCCACCTCGACGAGGCCGTTCTTCAGCAGGCGCGACATCGTCGAGTAGACCTGGCCGTAGTGCAGCGGCCGGTCGTGTCCGAACCGTTCGTCGAAGAGGCGTTTGAGGTCGTACCCGTGGCGGGGACCCGATTCGAGCAGACCGAGCAAAGTGTTACCGATGGACATGACGACGACTATACAACACATGTATACATGGAGTGTATAGAGAGGGTGCGGGGTGATCGGAGAGGCGTACCCGCCAGGCCCCGCTCTCCGGGGCGGTGGGCTGCGGTTCTCGTGGTGCGCACGGCAGAATCGGGAACCTGCGACCCTCGGACGAGAGGCGCGGACGTGACACCTCACAGACCATGACGACACGGCGGAGACATGGACTTCACCATCCACCACCTCAGATGCTTCCTTGCCGTGGCACGGGAACTCCACTTCGGCCGCGCCGCCGCACGTGTGCACCTCAGCCCCTCCGCGCTGAGCGAGCAGGTCGCGGCCCTGGAACGGCGTGTGTCCCGGCCCCTCTTCGACCGCTCGTCCCGTGGCGTGGAGCTCACCGAGCACGGCCGTGAGCTGCTGCCCCTGGCCCGGCGCGCGGTCGAGAGCATGGACGAGGTCGTGGACTGGGGCCGGGGGGAGGCCGTCGAGCCCCGCGTCCGCATCGGCCTCATGGTCTCCAGCACGGAGTTCCGGACGCTCATGGCCGAGGCCGTACGCCAGATGCCGCAGGTGCGGTGGCAGGTACGGCACCTGGGGTTCATGGGCTGCCACGAGGCCCTCGCCAAGGCCGAGGTGGACTGCGCGTTCGTCGTCGCGGCCGACCAGAGGCCGGTCCGCGCGTTCGAGTCCCTTCCCCTCTGGGAGGAGGGCTGCGTCCTGGTGGTCCCGGAACGGCACCGCCTCGCCGGCAGGGAGTCGGTGGCCCTGGCGGAGATCGGGGAGGAGACCTTCGTGGCGGTGGAGGACGAGGCGGCCGCGCAGTGGTTCTCGTCGGTGGCCGCCGGCGTCTTCGCACCAAGCCTGCTTCCGGTGGCCCGCGACTTCGAGGAGATCCTGGAGATGTGCGCCGCCGGGCAGGGCGTCAACATCGCGGGCCGGTCCGCCGCGGCCACCTACGCGCACCCGGGTGTGCGGTTCGTGCCCATCGCGGACGCCGCGCCCGTGACCACCTACCTGAACGTGCGCGGGGGGCGCCTCCCCGCACCGCTGGAGCGCTTCGTCCGTCTCTGCGCATCCCACAGGGAGGGAGCGGCGCCCTGACCGTGCGGAATCTCCGCACGGCCGTTCGGGAGAACGCGCTGGACCCGCCGAGGCCGCCGCCGCAGTATGGACGGCATGTCCCACGACTCCCCTCCGTCCGTCGAGGCCGTCAGGTCCGACACCGGCCTCGTATTCGCACGGCGTGACACCGGTGACCTCCTCCTCGACCTCCACCGTCCGAGCTCCGACGACCGCCCCGTACCCGTGGTGCTGTGGTTGCACGGGGGCGGCTGGTTCACCGGGGACCGGACACTGGCACCGGACCTTCCCCGCCGCGTCCGAGCCACCGGATGCGCCATCGCGAGCATCGAATACCGGCTCTCCGGCCAGGCGCTGTTCCCGGCCCAGCTGCACGATGTGCGCGCGGCCGTCCGCTTCCTGCGCACACGGGCCGAAGAGTACGGCCTCGACCCCCGGGCGGTCGGGGCGTGGGGCGCCTCGGCGGGCGGCCACCTGGCCGCCCTGGCCGGACTCACCGGTCACCTGAACGCCCTGCCCGGCGAGGAGGACACCGAGGGGGACCCGTCCGTGCAGGCGGTCGCCGAGTCCTACGGGCCCGTGGACCTCGCAGCCCTGGTCGCCGAGGCGGAGTCCGCCTCCCCCGGAGGGGGCGGCGCCTCGCCCGAGGCCCGCCTCCTGGGCGGCCCGCCCTCGCAGCGCCCGGAGGCGGCCCGCTACGCCAGCCCGCTGAACTGGGTGAGCGGTGCCGCTCCTGCGTTCCAGATCTCGCACGGCACCGGCGACCTCCTGGTCCCGCACCGGCAGAGCGAGCTCCTGCACGAGGCCCTCGCCGCCGCGGGCGTGTCCAGCGAGCTCTACCTCGTCGAGGGCTACGGGCACGGCTTCCTCAACCCGGCGGGCCGCCTCGACGTCCGGACCGCCCAGATGATGGACGACGGCCGGCTGGAGGCAGAGGGCCCCGCGCCGGCCGTGCGCCGCGCCTCGTCCGGGCCCGGTGCCGGGGCTCCTGCGGGCGAACCGGCGACCTTCGGCTTCGAGGACGTCGACGCCTTCTTCCGACGACACCTCACAGCCCGCGCCGCGGCCCGTCCGGTGGCCACTCCCCGCCCCCGTTCCACCTCAGGAGAAACCCGATGACCAGCACCGACCTGGAGACCATGCACGGCCTCGCCCCGGTCGTCAACGCCCTTCCCGGAGAGCCGGTCCCGTACTACCTGGCCAGCGGCGAGGGACTGCGCCTCGAGCTCGGCGGACAGCTGTGGACGGTCATCGCCCGCGGCCCGGACACCGGCGGGCTCTTCGACGCCGCCTTCGTCCTGGGCCCGCGCGGGGCCGAGGCCCCCTTCCACAGCCTCCCCTCCCACCAGCGCTCCTACTACGTGTTCGAGGGCTGCGTGCAGTTCTGGCTGCCCGGGCAGAGCCGTGTCCTGGTGCCCGGCGACTCCGTCCACGTCCCCCCGGGCACCCCGGTGGCCTACCGGATGCTCGGCCACATGTCCCGGCTGCTGTTCTTCTCCGCCTTCAGCGGAGCCCTGGACGCCCTGGTGGGGTCGCGGGAGACCGTGGAGCGCCACGTCTACTCGCCCGCCGGCGCCACCGCCTCGCTGCTGCCGGGCGCGCAGGCGCACGACCTGCGGCGGGTGCGGGCCCAGGACGTCTGGGACGACACGCTGCCGGACGGTGCGCAGGCGTACTTCCTCCGCTCGCGCACCGGGGACCGCCGCGGCTGGCCGGACGCCCACAACGCCTACTCCGCGCGGGGCCGCAACACCGACGGACGCTACTTCTCGGTCAGCACGCTCGCCGCGCCCCAGCCCTACATCATCCGCCACTTCCACCGGCTGCACACCGAGAACTTCCTGTGCCTGTCGGGGCGGATCTGGCTGTGGGTCAACGGCCGGGAACTGCTGCTGACCTCCGGGGACTTCCTGCACGCCCCGGCCGGTACCGTGCACAGTTTCGCCATCGCCGCGCACAACACGCAGATGCTCGGGCTGCTCACCTCCGACGTCTTCGAGCCGTTCTTCGACGTCACCGGCGTGCCGACCGACGATGCCGTGCACACCGAGGGGCTCATCGACCCCTCCGTGGTGACGGGCGGCGTCCAGGGCAACCCGGACCTGGACCTGGTCGTCGTGGACGGCCCGCCCCGGCGGGTGAGGGCGACGGGTCTGTAGCCGGGTGCCGCCCCGTCCGCGCCGGCCTCGACGGCCGGCCCCGGGCACCCGTGCGCGCGGGTGCCACGGGGAGCCGCCCCGTGCCCCGCTCGCCGTGGAGCCCGCCGACCTCCACCACCGCGTCCGGTACGCGGACGCGCACTCCGACGACAGTGAAGAGAAAGCACCTTGCGCCCGCCCCGATACAAGACGGCCGTGGTCAGCTGGCTCGCGGTCTACCCGCTCGTCACCCTGCTGCTGTGGCTTCTGGGACCCGTGGTCTCCGCGTTGCCCCTTCCGGCCGTGACGCTCCTGCTCACCCTCGTGCTGGTCATCCTCCAGACCTATGTCGTGATGCCGTTCATGACGCGCGTCTTCGAGCCCTGGCTCATGTCCGGGGCAGACCGGGCGCCCGCGCGGGACACCGAGGACGCCTAGGCAGTGCCCCTTCAGGACCTCCGCCTCGCCGCGGTCCGTGTCCGGGTGCCCCAAGAGCGGCGGCCTTCGGCGCCTACGGCGGGTCCGCCCGTTCCCCGCGAACCCGCCCGCGCCGCCTCCCAGGCCCCGCGGGCGCCCGGACGACTCCCGTGGACCGAGACCCGGTCCGAAGAACAGGCCCTGGATCCTCGACGTGTCCCGCGCCGGGCGCGGCGGGCCCCTGGTGTGCCGGGACCGCTTCCGGGCATACACGCCGCATGGAACTGATCACCGCAGACGACGTCCGCGCCGCGGAGACCCGCCTGCAGGGGCAGGTCGTGCGCACTCCTTTGACGGCGGGGCCGCCCGACGGGCCGCCCTTCCTCCTCAAGCCCGAGAGCCTCCAGCCCACCGGGGCCTTCAAACTCCGCGGCGCCACCAACGCCGTCGCCCTGCTCAACCCCGCCCAGCGCAGGGCGGGCGTGGTGACCCACTCCTCGGGCAACCACGGCCAGGCCCTCGCCTACGCGGCCGCCCGACACGGGGTGCCCTGCACCGTCGTCGCCCCCGAGGGTGCGACCAAGGTCAAGGTCGACCGCATGCGCGCCTTCGGCGCCCGCGTCGTCATGGCGCCGCCCGAACAGCGCGAGACCACCGCCCGCGAACTCCAGGAGAGCGGGATGCTCGCCTTCGTTCCGCCCTTCGACGACCCCCACGTCATCGCCGGCCAGGGCACCGTGGGGCTGGAGATCCTGGAGCAGTCCCCGGAGGTGACGACCATCGTCGTGCCCGTGGGAGGAGGGGGCCTGGCCTCGGGCGTGGCGACCGCCGCGCGGACCGTCCGCCCCCACCACGTCCGCGTCGTGGGCGTGGAGCCCGAGCTGGCCGCCGAGGCCGCCGAGAGCCTGCGCACCGGGAGCCTCGTCACCTGGCCGCCCGAGCGCACCGGCCGCACCATGGCCGACGGTGTGCGCGTCTGCCTGTCCGAGCGCACCTTCGCCCACCTCCGCGCACGCCTGGACGAGATCGTCACCGTGACCGAGGAGGAGACCGCCCACGCCGTCTCCGTCCTCGCCCACGGATCGCGCCTGGTGGCCGAGCCCAGCGGCGCCCTGGCCGCCGCCGCGATCCTCGCGGGCCGCGTGGCCACGGTCCCCGGCCGTCCGGAGGAGACGGTCGCGGTCGTCTCGGGAGGAAACGTGGACCCGGAGGTGTTCGCCCGCCTGGTGGCGTGACCGCAGGACCGGTTCCCCACCTGGCGCAGTTCGGGGGCCCTCGTGCCCGGAGGAGCCGGGCCACGGGAAACCGGTGGCCCGCACGCGGCGGGCACAGGACAATGGCGCCCATGACCCCTGGACAGAACCCCCCTCCCGGCCGCCCGCTCGCCCTGGTCACCGGCGTGGGACGCACCGTCGGCATCGGTTCCGCCGTCGCCCGCCGACTGGCGGCCTCGGGCTGGGACGTGGCCTTCACCTACTGGACGCCCTACGACGCGCGCATGGACTGGGGCGTCGAACCCGGTGCGGCCGACGCCGTGCTCGCCTTCCTGGCCGAGCACGGCGCCCGCGCCGTGGCCGTGGAGGCCGACCTGGAGGACCCCGCCGCTCCCGCCCGCGTCCTCGACACCGTCGAGGAGCGGCTGGGCGGTGTGAGCGCGCTGGTCATGTGCCACTGCGAGTCGGTCGGCTCCGGACTGCTGGAGACCACCGTGGAGAGCTTCGACCGGCACTTCGCCGTCAACGCGCGCGCACATGGCAGCTGGTCCGCGAGTTCGGGCTGCGCTTTCGGGGCGAGCACGGAACCGGGCGGATCATCGCCCTCACCAGCGACCACACCGTCGGCAACCTGCCCTACGGCGCGAGCAAGGGCGCCCTGGACCGCATCGTGCTCTCCGCCGCCCGCGAACTCGCCCACCTGGGGGTGACCGCCAACGTGGTTGACCCCGGCCCCGTCGACACCGGCTGGATGACGGAGCGGACCAGGGCCGAGTGCGTCGGACACACCCCGCTGGGGCGCCCGGGCACCCCGGACGACACCGCGGACCTGGTGGACTTCCTCTGCTCGGCCCGGGGCCAGTGGGTCAACGGCCAGCTGCTGAAGAGCGACGGGGGCATCTCCGCCTGACGGAGGCGACGCGGCACGCCGTCACCGGGTGAGGACTCAGGTGGTGGGCGTGCTGCCGTTGTGCCCGTTCACGGACGTGACGGAGTCCTGCTGGTGGGCCCGGTAGGCCTGGTGGGTCTGGTGTACGGAGTCCCGCCGGTGCCCGTCGGCCCGGGCGGCGCGGTCCTCGCGGCGGCGCATGGCCATGTCGGACAGGGCGGCCAGACCGAAGGCGACGATGACCGCGGAGACGATCAGCACGGTCCACAGCGCGGTGCTGAAGGAGGACGGATCGGTCACTGGGTTCTCCGGAGGGCGTAGGGGGCATGCCGACACGACAACCGTAATAGGCGTTAACTTCCGAACCCAGTGTTCGCACAAGTGAACTGCGCCATACGCATCGTGCGCCCCGCGACGCGCGGCACCGAGCACACACGGCAACGCGCACGTCGGCCATCGGCGTCTTGGCCGTGGCCAGGAGCGGCGGGCAGAGGTCGGTTCCGTCGGGGGAGGAAGCAGGGGCCTTGCCAGTTCGGCCGAGGCGAACGGTCCGAGGGAGTGGCGATCGGGGGCGGACCGCGTCACAGGCGTGAACGGCGCGGAGGGCGCACACGGCGAAAGGGCCCGGGAAGGTGCCGGAGCACCCTCCCGGGCCCGAGGCCCGTGGCCGGGAACCGCTACAGGATCGAACCGGGGGAGTAGGCGGCCGCCTCCGGGTGGGCGGCCGTGACCTCCTCGATCCGGGCCACCACGGCCGCGACCTGGTCGGCGGCGGCACCGGTGAAGGTGATCCGGTCGGCCAGCAGCGCGTCCAGTTCCGCGCGGTCCAGGGGGAAGCGCTCGTCCCGCGCCAGGCGGTCCAGCAGCTGGTTGCCCGCGCCCTCCTGGCGCATCGCCAGGGCCGAGCCCACGGCGTGCTCCTTGATGAGCTCGTGGGCGGTCTCGCGTCCCACACCGGCGCGCACGGCGGCCATCAGCATCTTGGTCGTGGCCAGGAACGGCAGGTAGCGGTCGAGTTCGGCGGAGACCACGGCGGGGAAGGCCCCGAACTCGTCCAGCACCGTCAGCATCGTCTCGACCAGGCCGTCGAAGGCGAAGAACGCGTCCGGCAGCGCGACCCGGCGCACCACCGAGCAGGACACGTCGCCCTCGTTCCACTGGTCGCCCGCCAGCTCACCGGCCATGGACGCGTACCCGCGCAGGATCACGGTCAGCCCGTTGACCCGCTCGCAGGAGCGCGTGTTCATCTTGTGCGGCATCGCCGAGGAACCCACCTGGCCCTCGGCGAACCCCTCGGTGACCAGCTCGTGCCCGGCCATCAGCCGGATGGTCCTCGCCAGCGACGAGGGGCCCGCGGCCAGCTGCACCAGAGCCGTCAGCACCTCGTAGTCCAGCGAGCGCGGGTACACCTGCCCCACACTCGTGAACCGCTGCTCGAAGCCCAGGTGCGCGGCCACCTCGTCCTCCAGCGCGGTCAGCGCCTCGCGGTCACCGCCCAGCAGGTCCAGCATGTCCTGCGCGGTGCCCACCGGGCCCTTGATCCCGCGCAGCGGGTACCGGGCGATCAGCTCCTCCAGCCGCCCGTGGGCGACCAGCACCTCGTCGGCGATCGACGCGAACCGCTTGCCCAGGGTCGTGGCCTGGGCCGCCACGTTGTGGGACCGGCCCGCCATCACCGTCTCGCCGTACTGGGCCGAGAGCCTTCCCAGCCGGGCCAGCAGCGCCACCACGCGGTCGCGCGCCAGCAGCAGGCTGTCGCGCACCTGCAGCTGCTCGACGTTCTCGGTCAGGTCGCGCGAGGTCATGCCCTTGTGGACGTGCTCGTGGCCGGCGAGGGCGTTGAACTCCTCGATACGGGCCTTCACGTCGTGCCGGGTGACCCGCTCGCGCTCGGCGATGGAGGCCAGGTCCACCTGCTCCAGGACCTTCTCGTAGTCCTCGACCACACCGGCGGGCACGTCCACGCCCAGACGCGCCTGGGCGCGCAGCACGGCCAGCCACAGCCGCCGCTCGGCGACCACCTTGTACTCGGGGGACCACAGCCGGGTCAGCTCCGCGGACGCGTAGCGGGCAGCCAGGACATCGGGGATCAGAGGTTTCGCGCTCACGTCGTCCCACCCTATCGCCCTGAGCTGCGACGGTCGCGCCCCGGTCCGGGCACCGGGAGCGGCCCCCCTGCGGTTCCCACCGGCGCCCGCCCCTGCGCCCGCCCGCGGGGTGGGCCCAGCCCCACCCCCGACCGGGTGGCGGGACCGATTCCCCCTCCCGCCCGGCCTGCCTAGCGTTGGGGCATGACCACGTTCGACGCGCTCACACCCTCCGGCGGCGCCCTTCGCGGAGACCCCCAGGAGAACCCCCGGAGAAGGCCGCGCACCCTCCTCCGGGCCCTGCTGAGTCCGCGCTTCCTCCTGACCGCGTGGCCCTGGCGGGCACTGGCCCACTCCGTGAACACCATGTTCGTCGGATACGCCCTGGCCGTGGTGGCCATGCCGGTCTACCTGCCCTGGGCCCTCTTCGCGGGGGCGCTCGCCACCAGGCCGTGGGACACCCTCCCGGTCGCGCCCATGACGGCGGCGTTCGTGGCCGGCCTCGTCCTGACCGCGGTCTTCACCCCGCTCGTCGCCCTTCCCCTCGGCGCCCTGGAGCGCCGGCGCCTCGCACTCGTCACGCGGGGCCCCTTCACCAGCGGCCACCGCGTGCCCCCGCCCGGCCTGTGGGGATGGGTCCGCACCCGCTACACCGAGGGCGCCACCTGGCGCGAGGTGGGCTACGCGGTACTGCTGGCGCCCCTCTCGTTCGTGTTCATGATGGTCCTGGGCGCGCTGTTCACCTCGGCGATGGTCATGGCCGTGGGGCCGGTTCTGGTCGGCCCGGGGGGAGAGGCCGAGGTCGCCCTCGGCCCCACCACCATCACCACGCAGGCGGAGGCGGTGCCCTACATGCTGCTCTCCCCGGTCGTACTCGCCGTGCTGCTCTACGCCTCGGGGGTCCTCGCCCAGGGACACGCCGTGATCGCCCGCGCCCTGCTGGTCGGGCCGCCCAAGGACGAGCTGCGCGCCGAACTCAGCCAGGTCACCGAGTCCCGCGCCCGCCTGGTCAGCGCCTTCGAGTACGAGCGCAGGCGCATCGAGCGCGACCTGCACGACGGGGCCCAGCAGCGGCTCGTGGCCCTGTCCATGGACCTGGGCCTGGCCCGCCTGGACATGGAGGAGGGCGGCGAGGCGGACCGGCGCGTGGCCGCCGCCCAGACCAAGGCCAACGAGCTCATCGACGAGCTGCGCGAACTGGTGCGCGGCATCCACCCCAGGGTCCTCACCGACCGGGGCCTGCCCGCCGCCCTGGCCGAGCTCGCCGACCGCTGCCCCGTCCCCACCCGCGTGGACACCGACATCCCCCGCCGCCTGCCCGCGCACGTGGAGGGCACCGCCTACTTCGTCGTCGCCGAGGCCCTCACCAACGTGTGCAAGCACACCGGGGCCGACGCCGCCGGCGTGCACGCCGCCACCGTCCCCGGCGGCCCCGGGCGGGACGAGACCCTCCTGGTGGAGGTCACCGACCGCGGCCCGGGCGGAGCCGACCCCGCACGCGGGTCCGGGCTCACCGGCCTCAGGGACCGCGTCGCCGTCATGGGCGGCACAATGGAGCTGTCCAGCCCCGAGGGCGGACCGACCCGAATCCGAGTGGAGCTGCCGTGCGGACCGATCCCTCCGACACCGCTGACGTGAACACCGCCGATCCGGTCCCCGTGCCCACCGTCCTCGCCGAGGACGGCGTTCTGCTCCGGGAGGGCCTGTCCGGGGTCCTGGAGCGCTTCGGCTTCCCCGTGGCGGCCTCCGTCGGCGACGGGGACGCGCTCCTGGCGGCGGTGGCCGAGCACGGCCCCGGCCTGGTGGTCACCGACATCCGCATGCCCCCGGACTTCACCGACGAGGGGCTGCGCGCGGCGGTCCGGCTGCGCCGTGAGCGCCCCGGCCTGGCGGTGGTGGCGCTCAGCCAGTACGTGGAACTGAGCTACGCCTCCGACCTGCTCGACTCCGGCGACGGACGCGGGGTGGGCTACCTGCTCAAACAGAGGGTGGGCGACGTCAGGGAGTTCGCCTCCGTGCTGCGCCGGGTGGTGGAGGGCGCCACCTTCGTCGACCCCGAGGTGGTGCGCCAGCTGCTGCGCCGCAGCGCCGACCCGCTGGCGCGCCTGACCCCGCGCGAGCACGAGGTGCTCGCCCTGATGGCCGAGGGCCACTCCAACGGGGCGATCGCCCGCCGGCTCGTGGTCGGTGACGCCGCCGTCGGCAAGCACGTGGGCAACATCCTGGCCAAGCTCGACCTGCCGCCGGACGAGGACGTGCACCGCCGCGTCCAGGCAGTCCTGGCCTACCTCCGCGGCCGCCCCTCCTGAACCCGGGAAGCCCGGCGCCGAGCCCCAGGGACCCCGGGCGCCCGGAACCTGAGGGCGCGCGGGGTCTCCGAGGGCTACGGAGCCCGGCGCTCACGAGTTGGCCGCGCACCAGTCGATCAGTACGGCGGTCTCCTCGCCCACGACCCAGGCGTCGTGCCCGGGAGGGACGAACACGACCTGGCCGGCCCCGATCTCGCGCTCCGTACCGTCGTCCATGCGGCAGTGCATGGTGCCCGAGACCAGGTAGGCGCAGTGGGTCATCGTGCACGTGTCGGTCCCCAGGGCGGGACCGCGGTGCTCGGACCAGCGCCAGCCGGGCTCCAGGGTCATCCGCACGACGCCCTGGCCGCCGACGCTCACGAGGTCGGTACGCCCCCTCTCGAACTCCTCGCTCTGCTCGGACTCCTCGAACCCCGGCCACCTGGAGGGTGCTCCGGGCGTCCTCGTCCCAGGCCTGCACCATGGACTGGTGCGCGATGCGCCCGTCCCGCAGGTCCAGCATGGTCATGCTGAGGACCTGGTCGCCCTCGGGGTAGGTACACCGCTCGGTGTAGGCGACGTGCTCGTCGTCGGCCACGCACTGGAGCACCTCGTGGGTCATCTCGCGCGAGCAGCGGTCGCGCACGGCCGACTCGATCTGGTCCCTGCCGTGCAGGACCGCGGGCGTGCTGGGCGGCGTGCGCCGGTCGAACATCTCCAGCTCGGCGTCGTCGCTGTACTGGGCCATGATGGCGTCGGCGTCGGCCGACTCCACGGCCCGGGTGTAGAGGTCGACGTCGAAGGGCGTGCGGCTCTGTGCTGGTGCGGACATGGCCCCGCTCCTTTCCTCTTCCGGGACCGTCCTTGGCGCGGGCGGCCTCACTACCCAGCCTGCTCCCGTCCCCCTTCCCTGTTCGCCCAAGGTCGGGTCATGGATCGGCCCTCTGCCGGACCCGCCCGGGGAAGCGGGCGCACCGGACGTATCGTGGGGCCAGAGTTCCGACACACGGCGCGAGCCCCCTCGCGGCCCGGAGGAGACCGGATGCAGCCGACCGTCGCCGCTCCCGAGAGCGTCACCTGGAAGATCCACCTGGACCGGTCGATGTGGGTGGCGGGTGTGCGGGCCCTCATGCTCCAGGCCCTGCACCCGGTGGCCATGCAGGGGGTGTGGCAGCGCTCGGACTTTCGCTCCGACCCCACCGGCCGCCTGCTGCGCACCGCCCACTTCGTGGCCGTCACCACCTACGGCAGCCCCGTCGAGGCCGACGAGCTCGGCGAGCGCGTCCGCCGGGTGCACCGAGCCCTGTCCTTCACCGACCCGGCCACCGGCCGCAGCCACCGGGTGGACCAGCACGACCTGCTGGTGTGGGTGCACTGCGCGGAGGTCTCCTCCTACCTGGAGACCGCCCACCGCGCGGGGGTGCCGCTGACCGTCCGGGAGATGGACCGGTACGTCGACGAGCAGTCGCACACCGCCACCTACGTGGGCCTGTCCCGCGAGGACGTGCCGCGCGGCCTCGCCGACATGCGCCGCTACCTCGCCTCGGTCCGGCCCGCCCTGCGCGTCACCCCCGAGGCGCGCCGGGCGGTGCGGTTCCTGCTGTGGCCCAATGTGCCCGAACGCCTGTCCTGGCTGGCCCCGCTCAAGCCGCTCTGGTTCCCGGTCGGGGCCCTGTCCTACGCCACCCTGCCCGCGTGGGCGCGCCGTGCCTACGGGGTCCTGCCCGAGGCGCCCGGCGGAGGGGCCGCGGCCACCGCGTCGCTGCGGGCCCTGCGCAACGCCCTGAACCGGGTCCCCGAGCGCTACTACAACCTCCTCTTCGACGAGGCCACCGTGCGCAGCGCGGACGAGGCCGGGCAGCGCCTGCTGGAGGCGGGGTACGAGATCGAGAACGGGTTCCGCGCCCTGCGCGCCCGCACCCTCTTCCGCGCGCCGTCCGTGACGCGGCCCCGCACCCCGGCCGAGGCCTGACCAGGGACGGGGAGCGCGCGGCCGGGCCCGCGGGAGCGCGTCCGGGTAGCGTGGGGGGTTCCCGCTGGTGAGGGGGAGGCCATGAAGCGCCGAGTACGCCGGTACGGCCTCGTCATGGGGGTGTGCCTGGCCCTGTTCGCCGGTGCGCTGCCCGTCTACTACCTGTTCGGCACCGGCTGGGCGGTGGCCATGTGCGTGGTGGCGGCCTTCCTGCCGCCCGTCGCGGTGACCCTGGGCAACGTCGCCGACCCCGACGCCCCTCAGGACCACGACTCCAGGTACGGACCCAACGCCGACTGAGCGCGGGCGGTACGGGGAAGCCGGGGGAAGGGGCGCGGGGACCGGGAGGCCGGGGTGAGCGATCCCGCATGGTGCCTCCGAGGACCCCGCGCGTAGTATTCCGGCGGAATCGGGCGCCGCACGCCTCATGCGGCGGGGGCCCGGGACGGCACACGGCGGGGGAGGCGCGGTGACACACACCGGCACCGAGGGCACCGAGGGCACCGAGGCGGACGCGCGGACCGGCGGCGTCCGCATGCTGCGCGTACACCACGACGACCCCCGGGTCGCGGGGCTGCTCGCCGGGCTGCGGGAGGAGTACACCGAGCGCTACGGCGCCGAGGGCGCGGCCAACGAGATGGCGCGCTACCCGGTGACCGAGTTCGCCGCCCCGCACGGCCGCATCGTACTGGCCGAGGAGGACGGCGAGGTCGTCGCCGGAGGGGCCGTGCGCCCCTACAAGAAGGACCGCGCCGCCATGGCCGGTACCGCCGAGTTCAAGCGCATCTGGACCTCGGGCCGGCACCGCCGCCGCGGCCTGGCGCGCAGGGTGATGGCCGCCCTGGAGGAGGCCGCCCGCGACCTCGGGTACACGAGGGTCCTGCTGTTCACCGGCCCCTCCCAGCCCGAGGCGGTCGCCTTCTACGAGCGGATCGGCTACCGACCGGTCGACCCGGCCGACATCGACGACCTGCCCTACCCGTCCGCCATCCCCTTCGCCCACGACCTGGTCTGAGGGGTCGGCGGAGCGGCCGGGTCCGCCCCGCGCGGGCGCTCCCGCGCCACGGGCACAACGGGAGCCCGCGCGGTGTTGTTATGGGGACCGCTATGTCCGCGGGGCGGCCGGGTGTTCGGGCTCCCCCGTACGATGGGCGGCGACGGCCGTCACCAGCGGTCACTCCGACGAACCCGACGAGGAGAGCACGAAGTGAGCGAGCAGCAGCGCCCCCAGGACGAGACGAACGCCCCCGTGTTCAGTCCACGCAAGAACGGGCAGGCGCAGTCGGTCTCCGACGAGCTCGCCGCGTGGATGAGCACCGGGTGGGCCGACACCGAGCGGCGCGACCTGGAGCCCGTCGAGCAGGCGGAGCACACCGCCCGCCGCCGTGCCGCGATCAGCGCGGCCTTCCCCGGTGACCGCCTCGTGGTCCCGGCCGGACAGCTGCTCACCCGCTCCAACGACACCGAGTACCCCTTCCGGGCCGCCACGAACTACGCCTACCTCACCGGCGACACCTCCGACGGCGGCTGCCTGGTGTTCACGCCCGACGCCGAGGGCGGCCACGACGTGGTCCTGTACCTCAAGCCCCGCTCCAACCGCGACAACGGCGAGTTCTGGCTGGGCGGCTACGGCGAGCTGTGGACCGGCCGCCGCAACAGCCTCTCCGAGGCCGCCGACCTGCTCGGCGTGGCCACCGCCGACGTGACCACCCTGGCCGAGGCGCTGCGCTCCGGTGGGGGCACCACCCGTATCGTGCGCGGCCACGACGCCGAACTCGACGCCCTGGTCGACGAGCTGCGCGCCGACGCCGACGAGGAGTCGCGCGCCAAGTCCGCCCAGCTCGACGAGGACCTCGCCGTCACCCTGGCCGACCACCGCCTGGTCAAGGACGAGTGGGAGGTCGCCCAGCTCCAGCTGGCCGTGGACGCCACCGTGCGCGGCTTCAACGACGTCGTGAAGGCGCTGCCGCAGGCCAAGGACACCTCCGAGCGCTACGTCGAGGGCACGTTCTTCCTGCGCGCACGCGTGGAGGGCAACGACGTCGGCTACGGCACCATCGCCGCCTCCGGCCCCAACGCCACCACCCTGCACTGGACCCGCAACGACGGCCCGGTGCGCGAGGGCGACCTGCTGCTGCTGGACGCGGGTGTGGAGACCACCACCCTGTACACCGCCGACGTCACCCGCACCATGCCGGTGTCGGGCACCTTCACCGACGTCCAGCGCCGGGTCTACGACCTGGTGTACGCCGCCCAGGAGGCCGGTATCGCCGCCGTCGCCCCGGGCAGGCCGTTCGTGGCCTTCCACGAGGCGTCCCAGCGGGTGCTGGCCGAGGGCCTCGTCGAGTGGGGCCTGCTGGAGGGCCCGGTCGAGCGCGTCCTGGAGCTGGGCCTGCAGCGCCGCTACACCCTGCACGGCACCGGGCACATGCTCGGCATGGACGTGCACGACTGCGCGGTCGCCCGCCAGGAGGTGCACCTGTACGGCGACCTGAAGCCGGGCATGGTGCTCACCGTCGAGCCGGGCCTGTACTTCCAGCCCGACGACCTGACCGTCCCCGAGGAGCTGCGCGGCATCGGCGTGCGCATCGAGGACGACGTGCTGGTCACCGAGGAGGGCCGCAGGGTCATGTCGTCCGGTCTGCCGCGCTCCTCCGCCGAGGTGGAGGCCTGGCTGGCCGAGCGCCTGCCGCACTAGGGCCTGTTTGGGAATCGTCGCGAAAGCGGATGAAAGCACCAAAGCGGTAACGGCGGGCATG
>NZ_LWLB01000019.1 GCF_001905145.1 Nocardiopsis sp. TSRI0078 | reverse complement strand
CATCACACCCGGCACGAGACACCACCTTGACTCCCACCCCGGCGGCCAGGCTCAATCGAGGCCGCCCCGTGGCGCAGACCGTGCCAAGAGCCTCCATCACCCCCGGAACGAGACAATCCGGCGCGCGTCGGCCAGGTTGGCAGCGAGTTGCTCGCGCGTCTGGTGGGCGTGCGACAGCCAGGCAGGCTGGCCCGGGCCGCTTCGCCAGGACTCGCTGAGTGGACTGTTGTCGACGGTGTCGAATCCGAACTCGTCGTACAGGCGCGTGACCAGCTCCACCGCCTCGGGGTAGTTGCTGGAGACCGAGAGAGCGTGCCGACCGGGAGTGCCCGGGGAACTGGCGGAGAGGAAGAGGCGCGGAGCCTGGATGTGGGTGAACGCCTTGGCGACCTTCGAGGTGGGCAACTGCTCCTGTCGCAGCTCGTGCACGGTCTTCTCCCCCGAGTCGATGTCCTGGAAGCGGCCGTCGCGCCAGGGCATGTAGTTGTTGGTGTCGAGCACGATCTTGCCGGCCAGCTGCTTCGCAGGCATGTCGTTGACCAGCTTGAGGGGGACGGCGATGATCACGAAGTCGCCCGCTTCGGCGGCGCCGGCCGCTGTCGCGGCACGGGCCGAGGGCCCGAGCTCGTCGACGAGGTGCGTCAGCGTTTCCGGTCCTCGTGAATTGGCGATGACTACCTGGTAATCATGGGCAACGGCCGCGCGGGCGAGCTGGCTGCCCACTTCGCCCGCTCCGATGATGCCGATCGTCCTCACGCGTCGCTCCTTGGAGAAGAGATGATGCCGGCGAACTCGAGCTTGGACTCGTCCTCGCTGCCCGGGACCGCCGTATAGGCGACGATCTTGAGGTCGGTGTCCCCGTCCGTCAGGACGTCACAGTCGACACTCACCTCTCCGATGTCGGGGTGCCGGATCGTCTTGCGGTCCTCGGCGTGTCGGCCCACGGCGGCATCGGCCCAGAACGCGGCGAACCGGGGGTTGCCGGCGACCCTGCTGGCCACCAGCTCGGTCACGCGCGGATCGTCGGGGAACCGGGCCGCGGCTCGGCGCAGGTCGGCCACGAGGGCCCGGTCGGCGGCCTCGGCGTTGGCAGGGATCACCGGCCAGCTCGTCAAACGGCCGCGGTCCGAGGCGATCGGAAAGCGCAGCCGCACCAGGTTGCGTTCCTCGGCCCCGATCCTCGTAGGCTCGCCGAACAGCGCAACCCACCTGGGGTTCCACCAGACCAGTTTCCAGTCTGCGGCGAAGACCGCGACCGGAGTGGAATCGAGCAGGGTCAGCAGCCGTCGCATGCTCGGTGGAATGTCGTCGACGACCCGCTGGTCCTGCGGCGGCCCGAACCCGGCGAGCCGATGGAGGTGGTCCCGCTCGTCCTGGGAGAGCTGGAGCGCGCGGGCCAACGAGTTGACGACCTGCTCGGAGGGGTTGGCGGCCCGGCCCTGCTCGAGTCGCACGAGGTAGTCGACGGAGAGACCGGCCAGCTCGGCGAGCTCCTCACGCCGCAGGCCCGGCGATCGACGTGCCCTGTCCACCGGCAGTCCGACGGCTTCTGGGGAGAGCCGGTCCCGCCAGGCCCGGAGTGTCGCTCCCAGCTGGTTGTCGACGGCATGTCCATTGTTCACCACTGCATCGTAAGCAGCCGCACGTCCGTCTCCGTGCTCGCTTGGGTGGTACTGGTGGTCCTACCGACAACCGTTCCCTGGCTGGGTGCGGCAGGCTCGGTGAGACTCGGGGCATGTCCAAGACCACATTCATCACCGGCGCCAACAAGGGCCTCGGTTTCGAGACCGCCCGCCGCCTCACCGAACTCGGGCACACCGTGCTCCTCGGTGCCCGCGACGTCGATCGCGGACGCCGTGCAGCGACAGAGCTGGGTGTGCGCTTCGTCCAGATCGATGTCACCGACGATGCCTCGGTCGCGGCCGCGGCCGCCGACGTCGCGGCCAACGAGGGCCGGATCGACGTCCTGGTCAACAACGCCGGCATCACCGGCAGCCTCGTGTCCGCCGAGGAACTGACCGGTGAGGAGTCCGCACTGGTGCTCGACACCAACGTGGCCAGCGTCGTGCGGGTCACCACGGCCTTCCTGCCGCTCCTGCGCGCCTCCGACGCTCCGGCCGTCGTCAACGTCACCAGCGGCCTGGGGTCCGTCGCACTCACCCACGACCCCGAACGGGTCGAGTCGAAGGTCATCGCCCCCGTCTACGCGGCCTCCAAGGCCGCCGTCACGATGCTGACCACGCAGTACGCGAAGGCGTTGGACGACGTCCGGTTCAACGCCGTCGATCCCGGCCACACCGCGACCGACCTCAACGGCCACAGCGGCACCCAGACCGTGACCGAGGGAACCGACGCCATCGTGACGCTGGCCACCGAGGACCCCAGCGCCGGAACGGGGCGGATCATCGACCGCTACGGCGCCCTCGCGTGGTGAATCGGAGCGGACGACACCTGGCTTCCTCACCGGTTCCACCGGCGCTTCCGGAGCTCGCGGGGCGGGATGCGACCGTCGTACGCGCCCTCGACCGGACACGCGGGTCCTAAGGGCTCTCGTTTGAATCACCGAGCGGACCAGAGGAAGATGCCTGCGACGTGGAGTCCGGCCAGGTAGATCGTGACTGTCTTCCCGTAACGGGTTGCGATAGCCCAGGCAGGCTCGGTCAGGAGCAGAGCGCCATGACAGATCGCAGCGCGGTGTCGATCGAGGCGTGGAGATCGTCGCGTTCGACACCGGCCGCGGCGTGGACCGTGAAGCCCTCATTGAGGACCATCACGAACCGCGCCAGCGCTCGGGTGCCCACCCCCGCCGGGAGATCACCGTCCTGAACCGCTCGCGCCAACCGCTGCTCGAGTACGCACTCCGTAGCGGCCCGGCCGGCAGCGAGGACCTCGGAGACGCCGGCGTTCTGCGGCGAGCAGGCCAGGCCACCCTGAACGGAGAGACAGCCGCGGGGGTGGTCGATGGCCGCCAGAGCGTCGGCGCTGCCACGCAGGAGACTCTCAATGACCGCGTACGCGGTCGATTGCTCGAAGGTGTCGACGACGTAGGCCACCTTGGTCTGGCGGTAGCGATTAGAGGTGCATTGGAACTCCCGACCGAACAGTACGAAAAGAGGAGGGGCGGCCGTGACCACGATCGGAATCATCGGAGCCGGCGAACCGACAACCAGATCGCTCGGGCGGCGTCGGCGAACGGATACGGGGTGGTCCTGGCGAACTCACGGGGTCCCGGGACTTTGGCTCACCTCATCACGCAGCCTGGCCCGAGCGCGTCCGCTGCAGAGGCGGCGGACGCGGCGGATGCTGCGACTTCGCAGTAGTGGCGATGCCTCTCACCGCGGCAGACCGACCGCGGGTCGCGGAACTGGCCGACAAGGTCGTACTGGACACCAACAACTACATGGCGTGGCGCGACGGTCACATTCCAGTGATCGACTCGGGTGAGAAGACCGAGCACGAGCTGCGACAGGAGCAGCCGCCGAGGTCCAGGGTCGCCAAAGCCTTCACCCACATCCAGGCACCGGTCTTGCTCACCGCAGACCGGCCGGCGCTGTCGGTCTCAAGCGATTTTCCCGACGCCGTCGCGCCAGTGAACCGGCTCTACGACCAGTTTGACTTCGACACCGTGGACGACACTCCGCTGAGTGAGTCCTGGCGCACCGCGCCGGGTCAACCCGCCTGGAACCACCATGACCACCAAAAGCGCGCCGAGCTGGCCCGCAATCTACGCAGCGCCCGGTTCGTCGCCCATGCACGTCCGTGGTCACGGGCGCCTGACCCGGCACCACATCACCGCGAGGAAGACTCATGACCGCACAAGCGCTCGAAGGCAAGACCGCATTGGTAACCGGAGGGTCCCGAGGAGTCGGCGCCGGCATCGTCGCGCGCCTGGCAGCCGACGGCGCAGCAGTGGCGTTCACCTACGCCCGGTCCGACGAGCGCGCGGACGCCGTAGCGGCCGCGGTCGTCGCGTCGGGAGGTACCGCGTTCCCGATCCGCGCCGACAGCATGCACGAACAGGACGTCGAAGCCGCCGTCACGCGGACCGTCGAGCGGTTCGGCAGCCTGGACATTCTCGTGAACAACGCCGCCGTAGGTTCCGTCGCGCCGATCACCGACCTGACGATGGACGAGATCGACGCAATGCTCACGATCAACGTACGATCCGCCATCGTCGCGATCCGCCAATCCCTGGCTCACATGGGCGCAGGCGGGCGGATCATCAACATCGGCAGCATCAACGCCGACCGCACGCCGTTCCCCGACCAGTCGGTCTACGCACTGACCAAAGGCGCGCTGGCGAGCCTCACCCGCGGCCTCGCGCGTGAACTGGCATCGCGCCGGATCACCATCAACAACATCCAGCCCGGACCGATCGACACCGATGCGAACCCCGCCGACGGACCCACCGCGCAGGCCATGCTCGGTGTCATGGCGACCGACCGCTACGGCACCGCCGCAGAGGTCGGCGCCTTCGTGTCATATGTCGCCGGGCCTGACGCCGACTACATCACCGGCTCCAGCCTGAACATCGACGGCGGCTTCACCGCCTGACGGCCACGGCTATGGGCTCTCGTATGGATCACCGAGCGGACCGGAGGAAGATGCCTGTGACGTGGAATCCGGCCAGGTGGATCGTGGCTGTCCTCTCGTAACGGGTTGCGATACCGCGCCACTGGTCGGGTAGCCGGGTCACGTCGCCGTGACCCGGCCCCCTCAGAACCGGACATGCCTGTTTCCAGGTATCACGGCTCAAACAAGCCCGGAGGCTTCACAGGTTCTGCCCTGTTCCGGTCACTACCGCCGGAATGGTGCTGGCGATGGCATTCCGAGTGGATGAGTCGAAGGTTCTTGCTGGGCCGCGCGGCCGGCAGCACCGACAAGGACCGCCGCAACGGTGCCGGATACGCCTGCCTGCACACCGCCCACCAGGGCATGCAGATCTGCTGTTGGAGGACGAGCTGTGTCGACCATTGCGATCGTGGGGGCCGGGCCGCAACTCGGGTTCGCCAGCGGTGCGAAGTTTGCCGAGAAGGGCGGCTTCAACGTGGCGTTCGTGGCGCGAAGTGAATCGCAACTCGCGGCCATGGTCGACAGGTTCCAGAGCGCAGGGGTGCCGGCTGCCGCTTTCGCGGCCGATGTCACTGACCGCCCGAGCCTCGAGAAGGTGCTGACGGCCGCAGAGGAGCACTTCGGATCCATTGACGTCCTGGAGTACTCACCTGCCCCGACGCTGTCGGACCTAGCGGATCGGCCGCTCGTCTCCGCGGTCGATCTCACCGCCGAGGCGGTTCTGCCCGAGCTCGAGACCAACTTCTTCGGCGCGGTCGCCGCTGTTCGCCAGGTGCTTCCCGGCATGATCGACCGTGGTGCCGGCACCATCATCGGTACGAGCGGTGCCGGATCGGGCCCGATGGGCGTCCCGCAGGTCGCCAACGCGAACGTCGCGAACGCTGCCATGCGCAACTGGCTCCTCGCGCTGAACGAGTCACTCGTCGGCCAGGGAATGCACGTCGCGCACATCGCCCTGGGCGCGAGAATCGGGAGTGGCCGACCGAACTCGGAGCCGGACGTGATCGCCGACCTCTACTGGAAGGCCCACGTCGAGCGCGACGCCCCCGAGGTCTTCCACTACGATCTACCCGAGGAGTTCGAGTTCCAGCTCGCCGACAAGTTCAGGGTCGACTGAGTTCGGCCCGGTGTGTGGACCACGTCGCGGCACTTGCTCCCGGTGGCGTGGATGTCGTGCTGGACAGCACCGGCTCGCTGCTCGACCTCGTGGCGGTCGCTGGAGCTCCGTGGATGGCCGCGAGGGGGCCGATGCGCTCCGTGGCGACGCAGTTCGGTGTGCCCACGGCCAGTGACGCCCCGCTCCTGGCGCAAGCAGCTGACAGCTGAGCTGGGCGACCGTGAGCAGTACCCGCTGCAGATCGTGAGGACGCGCGCGCCGGTGGTCGACCGTCGGCAGCGGCGTGCCGCTCACCGCGACGTCGGCCGTATAGTGCGCTGAACAGAGCGGGGTGCCCCGGCCTGAGGGCTGGGGCACCCCGCTTGCCTCGGGCTCTGCTTTGCCCGAGCCTGACCGGGTCAGCCTGCGAGCTGCTTCTGTAGGGCCTCGGCGTCGTGGACGGCCGACATGTACAGGAACTTCCCGTCGCGGACCCGATACATGGCGTACTCGACGATCTCGATCGGCCTGTCGGCAGGAGCTGCGCCGAGCCACTCCTTGGTGGGGGTGCCGGTGTTGATCGCACGGACGGCGATGTTGTCACCGTTGATGGCGAGCTCCTGGATCTCCCAGCGGAAGTCGGGACCGCGTCGACGATGCTGTTCAGCTGTGCGACGAGAGCCGCGCGGGAGCTGGGCTCACTGTGCATGACGATGGATTCGTGGACGAACGCGTCCATGCGGTCGAACTCGCGCGCGTTGAGCGCCTCGACGTAGCGCTCGTAGAAGTCGCGCAGGTTGGTGTCGGACATGGTTCTTTTCCTTTCTGTGCCCCTGCTGGGGCGGGACCGAGCGGCGTCTCGTCGTGAGACTCCCCCGTGGAGGGTCTGGCCGCGCAGTGCTGTCGTGCTGTGGGTTCAGGCGGTGTGGAGGGCTGAGCGGAGTGCGGCGGTGGCCTGGGTGATGGCGGCTTCGGCGACTTGGGTGCCGCGGAGGGCGTTGAGCATGACGAAGCCGTGGATGATGCCCGGGTAGCGGGTAGCGGGTAGCGGGTCGCGGTGACGGGGACGCCGACGGCGCGGAGCTTGTTGGCGTAGGCCTCGCCCTTGTCACGCAGGACGTCGGCCTCGGAGGTGATGATCAGAGCCGGGGGCAGACCGGTGAGCTGCTCGGTGGTAGCGCGCAACGGGGATGCGGTGATCTCGGCGCGCTGTGCGGGGTCGGTGGTGTACTGGTTCCAGAACCACTGCATACCGTCGCGGCGCAGGAAGTAACCCTCGGCGAACTGGTGGTAGGAGCCGGTGTCGAAACTCGCGTCGGTGACCGGGTAGAACAGCACCTGCTGCACCAGCGGGACGTCGCCGCGTTCCTTGGCCATCAGGGTAAGGGCGGCGCTCATGTTGCCGCCCACGGAATCACCCGCGACCGCGATGCGCGAGGCGTCCAGGTTGTTGTTCGAGCCTTCGCGGACGACCCACTGGGCGAGGGCGTAGTTCTGCTCGATGGCGATGGGGTAGCGGGCCTCGGGAGAGAGATCGTACTCGGGGAAGACGACGGCGGCGTTCACGCCGGTGGCGAGTTCGCGGACCAGGCGGTCGTGGGTGTGGGCGTTGCCGAACACCCAGCCGGCGCCGTGGATGTAGAGGATGACGGGCAGGGTCCCGGTGGCTCCGGCCGGGCGGACGATACGGGCCCGGACACTGCCGGTCGGGCCGTCGGATACGGTGATCCACCCCTCGTCGACCTGCGGCTTGGCGATCTCACCGGACTGCACCTCGTTGACCGTCTTGCGGCCTTCGGCGGGGCCCAGGTCGGACAGATAGGGCGGATTGGCGGTGGCCGCGGCGAACTCCGCGGCGGCGGTTTCCAGAACGGGGCAGGCGTGTAATCCGACATGACAAGACTCCTTGAGAAGGGGTGGGTGCGATGGGCCGGCATCGGCCGGGTGCCGTCCCCGCATCAGGGATGATGCGGGGACGGCAAGTCACCTGCCGCGGAGGCCCACGATGGCGCGTTGCAGCTCCGGCCAGCCGGAACGGCGTCAGCAATGTTGCTCCGCCTGCAGATCCGCCTACCGGGGGCCGGTCGGCGCCTGCTCACGAACCTGACTCCAAAGCCAAGAAATTGCGTTTGGCTGAGGTCAGGCGGCCAGCTGCCGCAGCAGGTCGGACGAGTCGTGCAGCGCCGTCATCTGCACGAAGCGACCGTCGCTGACCTTGTAGATGGCGTGCTCGGTGATCTCGAAGGAGGCGCCGGAGGGAGGAACGCCGAGCCACTCCTTCGCCGGGGTGCCGGTGTTGATCGCGCGCACAGCGATCCGGTCCCGGTCGAACAGCAGCTCCTTGACCTCCCAGTGGAGGTCCGGTACAGCGTCGATGTCGTGCTTCTGGACCGTGATGACGTCGTCGCGGGTGCCCGGTTCGCCGTTCAGCACGACGTCGTCGGCGATGAACTCGTCCATGCCGTCGAACTCGTGGGCGTTGAGCGCCGCCACGTAGCGCAGGTACCAGTCCTTGAGGCCGGAGTCGGTCATCGGTTTCTCCTTTGGTCGTCGATCCCTGTGCGGGGATCGAGGGAGAGTGGCGAGGACCGGTGCCCCGCTCGACTCGTTACCGACATTAGGGACGGCGACGGTGGTGGCCCAGAGTCCCTCCGAGCCTAGGGACTGGGAGTACCATGTTCGCCGCGCCGTGTGGACCTGGCCTCGATGCATGAGTGAGGCGTCCAGTGAGCTTGGTACCTGCCTGTGTGCCAGGCGCGATCCGGTGAAGCCGTAACTGGGCAGGGTCGGCCTGGCTTCCCAGGAGCAGGCCCGTAAAGGGTTGGAGCACGTCAAGGCACTCATCGCCCTGGCCGAGAGGGATCCGGTGGTGGAGGTGCAGATTGCCGACCTGGTCCAGGCGGCGTTGAAGCAGCGCCGACCACTTCCCAACCTCGAGGAAGTGCGCAGGCGGGTTGCGATGGCGGTGGACGTGCGCACCGAACCGCCCACGGTCGAGGCGTGGCTGGGGAGTGGTGGGAGGGCAAACCCGATCTCGCCGCGGGAACCCGTGCCTCCTATGCCGGGCACATCCGTAAGTACCTCGTCCCGCACCTGGGCCGACTCCGGCTGGATAAGCTCCAGGCTCGCCACGTCGAGGCCATGTTCGCGGCCATCGAAGAGACCAACGGCCACATCCTGGAGTGCCGTGAGTCCGATGACGCGAAGGTGCGGGCCTCGGTGTGCGGGCGGCGGGTGATCTCGCTGTCGACCAAGCACCGGATCCGTGCCACTCTCCGGAGTGCGTTGTCGGAGGCGGTGCGCCGCCCGGATCTGCCGGTGTCGGTGAACATCGCCTCGCACGTGCGGTTACCGTCGTGTCCGAGGAAGCGTCCGCTGGTATGGACTCCGGACCGGGTGCGCCAGTGGGAGAAGGACGCAACGGTGCCCGGAGAGGTCATGGTGTGGACTCCGGAACAGACTCGCGCCTTCCTGGTGCACGCGAGGAAGTACCCGTGGCTGTACCCGATGTTCCACCTGATCGCGATCAAGGGCCTGCGCCGGGGGGAAGCGGTCGGCTTGCCCTGGTCCAACACCCGGCTGACGGACGGGCAGATCGACATCCGAGTCCAGGTCGTGCAGTTGGCGTGGGAGACGATCACCTCCACCCCGAAGAGCGCGGCAGGACAGCGCACCATCACCCTGGACGCCGACACCGTCAAGGTGTTGCGGGCCTGAAAACGGTTCCAGAACGAAGCCCGTCTCCAGGCCGGAGCGGCGTGGACGGACAGCGGCTTGGCCTTCACCAAGGAGAACGGTTCGGGGTGGCATCCGGGTCAGGTCAGTGACTGGTTCCTGCGCATCGCCAGGGCCGCTGGGCTGCCGCCGATCACGTCGCACGGGCTGCGCCACGGGGCGGCCTCGTTGGCGTTGTCGGCGGGCACGGACGTGAAGGTGGTCTCGGCCGAGTTGGGGCACGCGACCATCCATTTCACCCAGGACACCTACCAGTCGGTGTTCCCGGACGTGGCCAAAGCGGCGGCTGAGGCCACCGCCGCGCTTCTGCGAGGCCCGGCTCCGGTGACGGTCGGATAGCCGAACCGGCGAGCACACCAGGAACCACACGGCACCACTGGCCCCAGGTCAGCACACGGGTTTACCCCGACTGGCCTGGGGTTCCCTCGTGTCCGGGGCTGGTAACCGATCGGATCAAAGGTCCCCTGGTGTTACGGAGGCCCAAGGCGCTCTATCGCCTTCCACTGTGCCGTTGTCGACGCTCAGGTCAGATCCCCGTGGGAACGCGGCCGCTCGTTCAGGGCCACAGGGCGATGACGGCGGAGATGGCGAGCAGCTTCACAAGCCAGTCACCGGCGTGAAGGGCGGCGATCCTCCACGGCACGCTCTCGTGGAAGATCGAGCCGACCAACAGCACAAGGGGGAACCCGGTCCACAGTGCCAGCCCCAGCGCCAGTGTGCCAGACAGACCAGCGGTTCCTGACACAGAGGCGAGCCCGGCCATTACCGTCGTGACGACAGCGTTCCGAACCAGCTCCACGGGCAGCAGTAACGCCAGTGGTTTCGGCTCCGCCGAGGAACTCAGCTCCTTGAGCTGTCTGGCGAACACGCCGTACCACACGCCGCTCACAACGAACGCCGCCACGGCCGCCACAGCGATGGCTAGGAAGTCCAGCTCGATCATCACACTTCTCCCGTCTGCCGTGGAACCACCCCCTCGAGGAGAGGGGTCTGCTGATCCACGAGGCACTGCTACGGAGTTGGTCTCACACGTACAGACTTCGGTGAACGACCAAACTCATCGGGCACTCACGTGTTCGGTGCGAGACACAGGACAGCGAATCGGGTTGTTCCCGTCGGAAGGGGTGGTCGGGGCATACGGGCACATGTGTCGCCGGTACTGACCTGGTGGGCACAGGACATCTCGGGGCAGGTGCGGAGCGTGTTCCGAAGGCGGGTTCACGAAGCCGTATCCGGACCAGGGACCCACAGGGTCACGGAACGGCAAAATACTCCGCGAGGTGGGCCTCCACCTGTACTGGACCTTGTACTGGGGAGCACACACGGAGCATCTCAGGCCCGGATCCGGGCCTCGCGCCTCGTCTGTTCGACTCACGCACCCCGTCTGACCTGGGGTTTTATGGCGCACCCGGCAGGATTCGAACCTGCGGCCATCGGATTAGAAGTCCGGCGCTTTCGTGCCTCTACGTGCCACAGGCTGCCGTTTCGCCCCTATCCACCCGATCACTACCATCGTTTCGTATCAAGAGGTGCTGCCCGGTGTCGTCCCAGTCCGCAACTGCGGAGCATCATCGGAGCACACACCGGCCCCTGGTGACGTCCGATGGCACCTCGCGAGGTCCTCGTGGACCAAGGGCCGCCTCCGGTCACGTGGTGAAGAGCGGACACCAACACCCCCAGGAGGTCGTGCCCGTGTCGTCCACACCGCTGTTCTCCACATACCGTCAGGGCGAGAACAGGGTCACCTCGTCGATGCTGGCGGTCTTCGAGCGGATCGGTCTGTCCCTGGTCGAGGAGATCCTGGCCAAGGCCTCGGGCGAGGCCACGCTGGAGACGGTCACCTTCACCAACCAGCCCAAGGCCGGCAAGGGATCGGTTCCCGACGCGCGGATCTCCGCGGACTTCACCTATCTGTTCGAGGTCAAGACCGTCCGCGGCACGGTCAGCGCGAAACAGCTCCGTGGCCACCTGGAGGACCTGAAAGAAGGGGCGGGCCGGTACCTGTTCGTGCTCACACCCGACCCCGTACGACCCGCCGCCGTCGATGTCGTGGGCGACAGGCGCGTGGTGTGGTTCAATTTCGCCGCCCTGTACGACGCCATCACCGCCGTGGTGGACGACGCCTTCCACGCCCCCTCTGAACGCGACCGGTTCCTGCTGCGGGAGTTGCAGGCGCTGTTCGACAACGACGGCCTGGTCACCTCGGACGAAGTGGTGGTCGTGGCCGCCAGCCAGGCCTACCCCGAGTACCTGGAATCTGCGGCCTACATCTGCCAGCCCGGCCGGGCCTTCCGGGAAGGGCTGACCCACATGGGCTTCTACGCCCAGCAGGCCATTCAACCGCACCTGGCCTGCATCCTCACCTGTGAGGACTACGTGCCCTTCACCTACGAGGAGGCGCGGCGACGAGAGAGCAACGGAGGCAGGGACACCCGAACCGCAAGCCTGATCCGCGCCTCCTTGGAGAGCGGGACCCGTGAGGAGGGGCAGGAGTACATGGTGTTCCTGCTCTCGGGGCCGGCGGATCGCGAGACCGTGGTGTTGGAGGCGCCGGTGGTCAACGACACGGTGGCCGCATCTGGTCGTCCGTGGGCGTGGACGATGGGCCAGCGGTATGTGTCCCTGGCCGCTCTACGTAGCCCCGGGGTGCTCACCACCAGCGACCTGGAAACTCCCTAACCGGTTCCATGCCGGCCAGGGGACCGTTGTTGTGCCGTGCGCTGCGCAGCGGAGGGGTACCACGCGACCTTTTGCGCGTTAGGGCGTGCGCGGATAGGAAAATCCGACCAGGCCTGTCGTAGGGGTCGTGTCTACCGGTACTGGCGGTGCTGGGCTTGACGCAGGCGAGCGCGCACGTGATCGGGCAGATCGATGACGAGGACCTCGATTCCCAGGTCGCGCAGGGCGGCTGCCGCCCATGAGCGTTCGCCGAGAAAGGGCCGTGCCGCCTCTTGGTCGGACAGACAGAGGACCATGCGCGGCCTGGGGTAGAGCGTGGAGGAGATCCACACCAGCTTCAACGCGTCAGAGAGAACTTTGTGGCGCTGCGCGGGCTTGACGGCCCCCTGGTGCGCCCATGCCTCCACCAATACGGTGAGGTTCTGGTCGGCTCCGTCGACTTCTACCCGAACCCCGGTGGGCGTGAGGATCTTACGGGGGTCCAGCCGGGTTCCGAGCAGCGCGCCGGCCTCGTCCAGGATGATGCGTTCGGCCTGCTGCTGCTCGGTCGAAGCGCCGGATGGCATGGATGACTCGGTGGGCTGTGTGCCGCCGATGGCGTTGACGATCTTGCCGTCAGGGCCTTTGTAGCGGTGCAGGTGCCCCTCTCGCTCGAGTTTGCGGCATGCCTGGTGGATGCTCTGGCGGGGGGACACGTTGAGCTGCCGGGCGAGTTCGTCGTCATCCCACCCTCGTCCGCTCTTGCTCAGGAAATCGAGGACCCGTTGGGCAATCGTCACGGTGGGCTCCTGGAGGCGGGCGCATACGGCTACCGTAGCTGTCTTTTACGGGTGATGAAGGCTTTGGTGTGTCGAGATGGCCTCCTGCCAAGCGTCTTCTCCAAGCCTCGTTGTTCGAGATGAGGATGGGCTTGGAGTGATGGCCATGTCCGGGTCTGGTTCTGTGTGCAAGCGGTGTGGGCGCCGCGGCAGCAAGAGCATGAAGGGGCGGACCAGTGCCGAACCCCACGGTGCCAGTCGATGACTTCGGCGAGTACTTCCACCACGACGAGTACGGCGACGTCCGGGCTCTCGAGCACGGTGTGTGCGGTATGACCCCAGCCCTAGTCTTCCCACAGCGACGTGGAGACCGCCTGTTCCTGCCAGCTCGGCCAGGGCCAGCCGCGCCAGCTCGATTTCGGCCGCGGTGAACAGGTTCGACCTCAGGAAGTCGTCGCCGAGTTTGATCTCGTAGACCTTCTTACGGAAGAGAAGGTCGTGGCGACAGCGGAGGTTGAGCTCTCCCATCGGCGTCGTCCGACCAGTCCAGCTCCTGAAAACGGGCGCTTATCGTTCTCTTCTGCTTGTTGCGCGGATGGAGCTGGCCGCCAGCGCTTCCCACCTCGGCTCTTCGGGAAAATGCTCACGGTGGATTTCAGGGATGGTTGGCGCAGGTTCCTACGAGCAACGTACTCACAGCCGTCCCCGGTGGGTCGGCGTACATTTCCCCGGCCGCATGCCTACCCTAACGTAAGGGTAGGATTCTGGTGGCTCGCTGTACTTCCGGTTCCCCGCCCCTTGTGCCTACGCGAAGGGGGCGGGGAACCGGCCGCCGTCCCAGGAACCTCACTGAAACGACGGGACGCAAACACCGTGAGTTACTACCACAGTGCCGACCTCGCCCTACTTCAGAAGATGTTCGCGACAGTGAGCCAGGAACTGGCCGATCGCTACGTCGCTCTGCACGACGAGGCCTCCGATGAGTACGAGAGACAGTGCTGGCTGAGTCGTGTCATCGATGTGCGCGTGCAGAGGAGGATGGTGGAGCTGTCCGACCGCGACGCCCTCGTACGCTGTATCGAGGAGTGGACCAGCACACTGAACGATCTCCACCTCATGGGGCCGTGACTGTGTTCTCGGCTCCTTCGCACCGTGTGTTGACGGGATGCGGGGCCATGTGAAGCGTCAGGTGGTGGAATTCGGCTTCGGTGGGATCCGTGGCTGGTGGGCTTACACAGCGGCGGGGGCCACCGGGGATCGTCCCGGTGGCCCCCGTCTTGGGTGCGACTGGGATCAGTGTCCGCCGGTGAGGGTGCCCGACAGTTCCTTGTGGAGTTCGGCGCTGGGCTCGTTGAGGCCGGTGATCTGCACCTGCACGTCGTGCCTGCGGAAGTGCTCGGTGACCTGGTCCAGCGCGGCCACGGCCGAGGAGTCCCACACGTGGGCGTTGGACATGTCCACCACGACCTTGGTCAGCCCCTGCTCGGTGTAGTCGAAGCGGCCCACCAGCTCGCCGGTGGAGGCGAAGAACAGCTCGCCGTTGACCGAGTACACCCGGGTGCCGCCCTCGGGGTCGAGCACGCTGGTCAGGCCGGTGTGCACCGCGGCCTTGCGGGCGAAGAGCATCATCGACACGATCACGCCGACGATCACGCCCAGGGCCAGGTTGTGGGTGGCCACGACCACGGCCACGGTCACGACCATGACCAGGGTCTCGGTCCAGGGCATCCGCTTCAGGGTGGCCGGGGCGATGCTGTGCCAGTCGAAGGTCACGATGGCCACGAAGATCATCACCGCGACCAGCGCGGCCATGGGGATCATGCCCACGATGTCGCCCAGGCCCACGCACAGGATGAGCAGGAACACCCCGGCCAGGAACGTGGAGACGCGGGTGCGGGCCCCGGACTTGACGTTGATCATGGTCTGGCCGATCATCGCGCACGAGGCCATGCCGCCGAAGAACCCGACCAGGACGTTGGCGATGCCCTGGCCGCGCGCCTCGCGGGCGTGGTTGGAGGAGGTCTCGGTCTGGTCGTCGACGACCTTGGCGGTCATCAGCGACTCCATCAGCCCCACCAGCGCCAGCGTCAGCGCGTAGGGGGCGATGAGGGTCAGCGTGTCCAGGGTGAACGGGACGTTCGGGATCAGCGGCACGGGTACGGTCTCGGGAAGCCTGCCCTCGTCGCCCACCGTGCGGGTGGAGATGCTCATCGCGACAGTGGCGACGGTGAGTACGACGATGGCCACCAGCGGTGCGGGGACCAGCTTGGTCAGGTACGGCAGGCCGAAGATGATGGCCAGCCCGATCGCGACCATGACGTAGACCGGGACGTCTCCACCGGTCAGGTACGGCACCTGGGACAGGAAGATGAGGATGGCCAGGGCGTTGATGAACCCGGTCATCACGCTGGGCGGCACGAACCGCATCAGCTTGGCCACTCCGAGCAGGCCCAGACCCACCTGGATCAGGCCCGCGAGGATGGTGGCGGCGATGAGGTAGTCCACGCCGTACTCGATCGACAGCGGCGCTACGACCAGCGCCATCGCGCCGGTGGCGGCGGAGATCATCGCCGGGCGCCCGCCGAGGAAGGCGATGGACACGGCCATGACGAAGGAGGCGTACAGCCCCACGCGGGGGTCGACCCCGGCGATGAGGGAGAAGGCGATGGCCTCGGGGATCAGGGCCAGGGCCACGACCAGTCCGGCCAGCACGTCGGCGCGTAGTTGCGCTGCGGCCGGAATCCGGGACTTCAGCGACCGGGGAGTCTTCACGGGCAGATTCATGGAACCCATCTGGTTCGGGCAGCCCACAGCAAGGACCGCGGTGTTCGGGTCAGGTGTTTGGCGACGGCGCGGACGAACGCGTTGGTGACTCCGCGAGTCGTGGCGCGTTCGAACGCCTGGATCCGGTGCGGCACTCGTGGTGCCCCGGACGCGGCCTCGTCGCCGCGGACCCGACCATGCCCCTGAGGCAGGTCGGGAAAGAATGCGGTCAACTCACGCTCTTGCGCGGGAAGCGACCTGGAATGAATTTACCCTTACGTGAGAGTCTGAGTCACGTAGAGCGACTGAGACAACTGTCACAACAAAGCTTCTTCGGCGGTTTATCCAGATCAAAGCCGTGATATAGACGATAGTCGCGTTTCCGTCGGGATAACCCAAAGTGATTTTTTGGGTGGGATCCTGGGATGTTCACACCTGCTGTTCACTCGTGTGGTCGTGGCGGCGCCACGGGGTCAGGCGGTGCGGCGAAGTGGCCTGCGGGCGAAGCACACCGCGATCGCCACGAGAGCGCACAGCAGCGCCAGCCCCATGACCCCCGGCCGGTAGGACCCCGCCCACCCGTGGGCCAGGGACAGCAGAATGGGGCCCACGGCGGTGGAGGCGACCGCGACGGACTGCGTTAGCCCTCGCAGAGTGCCCAGGCTCGCCGTACCGAAGTAGAAGGGCAGCGCGGCGCTCTCCACCGCACGGGCGCCTGAGGCCGCTGCGCCCAACGCCGCGCCGTAGAGCAGCGCGCTGAGCCCGGGTGCGACCAGCGGCAGTGTGAGCAGGGCCAGGGCGTGCATGGCCATGGCCGCACACATCAGCATCTTGGGGGAGAGCCGGTCGGCGGCCGACCCGAACAGCAACGCCGCACCCAGACCCGCGACGGTCTGGGGTAGGAAGTTGGCGGCGGACTGGGCGGGGGTGAGCCCTTGCTCACCGAGCACGGAAATCTGATGGAAGAACACAGCGGTGGAGACCAGGCCGCTGCACGCGATCGCACCGGCCATCGCCCAGAACATCGTGGTCCCCACGATCGCCCGGAGCGGCCATGCCGGTTCCGCGGGCTCATCCTGCTCTTTCCTGGGGGAGGCGGGAGCCTTCTGGGAGGTTCGGCTGACTCCGCGCAACCCCCACCAGGCCAGGGGGAGCACAATGACCCAGATCAGCGCTCCCTCCGCTACGAAGGTGTACCGCCAGTCCAGCACGGCGATCACACGCTCGGTGAGCAGGGGGAACAGGGAGATCCCGGCCGCTCCGAGAGAGCTGGTCAATCCCAGTAGTGTTCCCCGTTTGTGTGTCACCGAGATCGCGACGGCGGTGGTCGCGATCATGGTCATGCCGCCCTGGCCTAGGGCGCGCACCCCGACGAATCCGGCCGTCAGTCCGAGGAGCCCCTGTGCGCCGGCCAACAGGACGAGGAAGCCGCCGAAGCCGAGCGCCACGAGTGCGAGGACCCTTTGGACCCCGAAGCGGTCCACCGCACGGCCGATCCAGGGCAGCGCGAGCGCTCCTGCCAGGGTTCCGACCATGTAGGCCAGGGAGACGGCCGAGCGGCTGACGTCCAGGTCGGCGATGACGTGGTCGACGAAGACGGCGATACCTGCGGTCTGCCCTGGGCCGCTCAGGGCCAGGACCAGAGCGGACGCCGCCACGACCCTGGGGGTGGACCGGTGTGGGGCGGACGTGTCGGTGGTGGACAGCGCGGAGGACAGCGCAACTCCTCAGAGGTGGCGGGGGCCGTGCGGAAACGAACACAGGTGGGGCGGGACGAAGCGGTGCGCGCGAGCGGAACGGCGTGCGCTAGTAGGCGTCTTCCTCGACGCCTCCGGCGAGCAGGGGCTCCATGAACAAGTCCGGGTGGTCGCGCTCGATGACGCGCAACCGCCACTTGTTGTGCACCAGCACCAGCAGCTCGCCGTCGCCCCGGCGCTTGAGCACCTCCGCGCCCGAGAGCGCGTGCAGCGCCGGGGCCGAGTCGGCGTCGGTGCGCCGGGCCACGGAGTAGTCCAGCGGCGAGGTCTCGATCGGCGAGCGGAACTCGTGCTCCATGCGGTGGCGGACCACGTCGAACTGCAGCGGCCCCACCGCCGCCAGCACCGGCGCCTGCTCGCCGCGCACGTCCGAGGTCAGCACCTGCACCACGCCCTCGGCGTCCAGCTGGGCGATCCCGCGCTGGAACTGCTTGTACTTGCCCGCGTCCTGGGCCCGGGCCACCGCGAAGTGCTCGGGGGCGAAGCTCGGGATCGGCGGGAAGACCACCTTGGGCCCGTCGTAGAGCGTGTCGCCCACGGCCAGGGCCTGGGCGTTGACCAGCGCGATCACGTCCCCCGGGAAGGCGGCGTCGATGGTGGAGCGCTCGGAGCCGAACACCGCCTGGGAGTACTTGGTCGCGAACGGGCGCCCCGTGGAGGCGTGGGTGAGCACCATGCCGCGGTCGAACCGCCCCGAGGAGATGCGCACGAACGCCATCCGGTCCCGGTGGTTCTTGTCCATGTTGGCCTGCATCTTGAACACCTGGCCCGAGAACGGCTTGGACACCGGGCGGGGTTCACCCTGGTCGCCGGCCTTGGCCGAGGGAGCGGGGGCCAGCTCCACGATCGTGTGCAACAACTGGCCCACCCCGAAGTTGGGCAGCGCGGCGCCGAACAGCACCGGGGAGGACTCCCCGGCCATGAACGAGTCGTGGTCGAAGTCCGCGCCGATCTCACCGAGGAGCTCGATCTCCTCCTGGGCCTGTTCCCACTCGGCCCCCTCGATGCGCGCCGCCTCCTCGGGGGTGAGCGCTTCCTCGACCGCCTTCTTCGCCCCGCCCGGGGTGCGGGTCATCTTGGTGTAGGTGCCGCTGGAGCGGTCGATGAGGCCGCGGAAGTCCCCGGCGATGCCCACCGGCCAGTTCAGCGGGGTGGGCCGCAGCCCGATGCGCTGCTCGATCTCGTCCAGCAGCTCCAGCGGCTCGCGCCCGGGGCGGTCCCACTTGTTGACGAAGGTGATCACCGGCATCCTGCGTGCGCGGCACACGTCGAAGAGCTTCAGCGTCTGCGGCTCCAGGCCCTTGGCCGAGTCCAGCAGCATGATCGCGCAGTCCACCGCGGACAGCACCCGGTAGGTGTCCTCGGAGAAGTCGGCGTGGCCGGGGGTGTCCACCAGGTTGAGCACCCGGTCGGCGTAGTCGATGCGCAGCGCGGCGGAGGTGATGGAGATCCCGCGGTCCTGCTCCATCTCCATCCAGTCCGAGGTCACGCCCCGGCGGTCGCCCTTGCCGTGCACCGCGCCGGCGGAGGAGATCGCGGCGGCGTGCAGCGCCAGGGCCTCGGTCAGGGTGGACTTACCGGCGTCGGGGTGGGAGATGACCGCGAACGTCCGCCGCCGGGACGCCTCGCGCGCGACCTCGGCCGTCGCCTTGTCCTCGGCCGGCGCTGTTGTGGTCACTGTCGCTCCTTACGGTTCGGTTCTCATGTGGTCGCGTTGTTCCTGGTCCGCTGTTCGCGCAGCCTCTCGGCGAACTCCTCGGCCATCGCCAGCTGGTCGCGCAGAGTCTGGCAGCGGGCGACGATGGCGGCCTCGAAGGCATCGAGCCTCTCGCTCAGCGCCTCGCGTTCGTCCCGTCCGGTCTCGGCGGCGTTCAACCGGTCCAGGGAGGCCAGGAGCTCGCGGGTCTCCTCCAGGCTGAAGTCCAGCGGCTTCATCCGTTTGATCAGCTGGAGCCGGTCGACGTCCTCTTCGGTGTAGAGGCGAAAGCCCCCACGGGAGCGAGCGGATGGTTCGACCAGGCCGACCTCGCCGTAGTAGCGGATCGTGCGCAGGGACAGGCCGGTCCGTTCGGCGACCTCACCGATCTGCATGTGGCCCGCTTCAGGCATCGCGGCACTCCTCCTCGTTGAATCTACTCTAACGTTAGATTCGTTTTCCCGGTGTTGGTTCTTTAGCGCGTCACGGTAGCGCGTCTGTGGACGAGGAGGGCTTCATGCCACGTCAGATGACCTGTCCGGCCTGTGGCGAGGAGGAGGACCTGGTCGGTGAGCGCACGCAGGAAGGCATCCGTATCCGCTGTGGGGTGTGTGCCGCCAGATGGGACCGGGACACCCCCTACACCTGTGCGACCTGTCAGGGCCAGGACATCCACATGAGGCCGCAGGCACTGACCCAGTACTCCCGGGGTACCCAGCTCTCCATCGTCTCCCTGCACTACATTCCGCTGTGCGCGGAGTGCGACGCCGACATGCTCGCCCGCGCCAACCAGCAAAAACCCGTGCCCGGCCAGTACCAGTCGGCCGCGGTCGTCCGCCGCGGCGACGCGGGGGAGGGCGAGAGCACGCTCATCCTGCCGAGATGACGATTCTTGAGTTTCTACTCTAACGTGAGGGTAATGTTCTGGGCGCCGGGAGTCCGGCGTGCCCCTCACCCTCTTCCGTTTGTGCTCCTGGAGGGGGAGGGGCACGCCTCCGGCCTATCGTCGAGATGTTGGAGCTTGTCATGGCCTACTACCGAATCCGGACGAACGACGGATCCTCCACGAGCCTTCAGGCTCAACGTGTGCGCACCGACGCGTCCTGCCTCTATCTGGAGGAGAACGTCGCCGGTGTCTGGAGTGAGGTGCGCTCCTGGCCCTTGGGGCGCGTTGAGACCCTTCAGCGGCGATTCACCGAGAACGACGGCACGTGGACCTGGTTGACCGAGGCGCTGCCCGCACCTGTCGGAGTTCGCGGCTGGAACTGACCCGACCGCTCTGGTCAGCGTTCGTCCCAACACCAGTCGTCCTGGTGAGAGCATCCGGGGACAGTGCGGGTACTCCCGACTTCTGCGCCAGAAGATCCAACAGATCCGCTCCTGTACCGCCGCAGTCGATGAGTACGTCTATCCCGGCGCGTCGCAGGTGACGGGCCAGGCACGAGGTGCTCGCCCGCTGAGGCGCGTGCACCTCCACCCCGTGGATTCCGTGGCGGGCCAGGAGCAGGTGTGCGCGTATGACATCGGTTCGGGGCGTCCGCTCGAGATCGTGGACGAGCGCGGCGACGCGTGGTCCGGGCTGCAGAGCCACATGGTGATCACGCACTCCGCGGCACGTCGTCCAGATGCTTCCACAGGTCACGAAGGTGGGAGTAGAACCCCGCGGGAAGCTTCGCCAGGGCGGTGATTACCTCCTCGGTCGCGCCGTGCAGGTCCGCGGCGCTGATGACCTGGCCCCGCGTCAACGGTCCGGAACTGAAAGCTCCCTCCAGGGAGTCGGCGATGTCGGTTCGGGTGACCATCAGTTGCACCTCCACAGGGCGAATGTCGCGAGGAACTTCCGTGTCAGAACCGCGGCGGTACCGCCAGGGAAGACGGGCCATGCCGTCGGCCGTACCGCCGCGAGGTCCGGGCGGTGAACACGTCGTCGAAGACGCCGCCACTACCACTCTGCACTCTACCCTCTCGTAAGGGTAGGGTTTTCTTCGAGACCACCACCACGGACGGAGACGACCCGATGTTCTCCTCGCTCCCTGGACCGCGTCCCGCGGCCCCTGGGTCCCTCGACGATCTTTCCCGTGACCGTGACCAGGGCTGCCTGCTCGCCGCCGCCTGTGGGGACGCCTTCGGCAGTACGCCGTCGCAGAAGCTGGAAGCCTCACCCCTCCTGCGACCTACCGGCATCACCTCTCTGATGGTCGTTCTGGCCGAGCACCTACGGAGTCGGACGGATGACCATCAGGCCACCGTGGACCAGGACCGGTTGGTCCGGGAGTTCACCAACGCGTGGCAACGCGACCCCGACCGGGGATTCGGCGGTGGAGAGATCAGGATCTTCCTCTCCGTCGTCAACGGCATCCCGTGGGAAAACGCGTCCGTCTCGGCCTTTGCAGGGACGGGGTCGTACGGGGCCGGCGCCGCCGCAAGGGTGGCCCCGGTGGGTCTTCTGCCTGTGCCGCTGAACCGGCTGGTCCAACTGGCGAGGGACAGTGCCTACATCACCCACGCCCACACGCTCGCGCTTGAGGGCGTCGCGCTCCAGGCGTGCGCGGTGGCCTATGCCCGTCGCGCGCACAGAGAACAGCCGCTGGCCGCCTTCCACCTGCTGTCGACGGCGGCCCGCTACTCCACCGCTCCGGAGTTTCGAGCTCAACTGGCACGGTTGAGCGCCCTTGCCCGAGGCCGGTACACCCATCGGGACGTGGTGCGCGCACTGGGGGAGGGCGCCACCGTGGTCGAAGCGGTCCCCCTCGCACTCGCCGCCTTTCTCCGTTCCCCTGACGACCTGCCGGAGGTCGTGCGTTTCGCCGCGTGTGTCGACGGAGGCAGGGGTCGCGTCGCGGCCATGGCCGGAGCACTGGCCGGGGCCCGCAACGGTGTCGGCGCCATCCCTCAACCCTGGTTGCGGTGCTTGGAGGAGGCGCCCAGAGATTGAGGGACGGTTCGGTGTCTCGTCTGTGAAGAACGTGCCGGTGCTGTGTCCACGCATTCCGCACCTCGGTGGGTGGTCGCGGACACGGAAAGGGAACGGTCTTCGGAGTGGGAGTTACGCGGAGCGCTCGACGCCGGGTAGGTGGGGCCACAGGCTACGCAGATCCGGATACACGCCTTCGGGGAGTTGGGCGAGAACGCTTCGCACCTCCTCCGGTGCGCCACGCAGATCGGCGGCGACGATCACCTGCCTGCGATTGATCGCTCCGAAGTCGAAAGCGCCCTTCAGGTACTCCGCGACCTTTGTTCGGGTGACCATGTTCCCTACCTCCTCGGGATCCGTGCGAACAACCGAGCGCCGGCCAGAGTTCGTGCGTGGTGACACGGGCCGCGGTAGGGGCGACCGCGGCCGTGCCACCACGGGAGGGCGCTGAGCGCAAGGAAGCAGGTCGACCCTCCACATCAAACTCTACCTTAACGAGAGAGTAGAGTTGCCAAAGGTTCCGAAGAACAAGCAAGTCTGCACACATCACTGCTTCACTCCGAGGTTGCCCACGCCATGGTCGAATCCGCATCTGCACCCGCCGACCCCGAGATCCGGGCCGAGCGCGCCTACCTGGCTGAGGCCCGTGCCGCACTCGGACGCATGCACGAGGACGTCGTCAACACCCCGACCGTGCAGGACAGCTCCGAGGACGCCGACTACACCTTCACCAACCGTCAACTCGTCCGCTACCGCGAGCGGCGTGCCGAAGCCCTCGTCGACTTCTCCGATGTGCCCCTGTTCTTCGGCCGCCTGGACTATCCACGGGGCACGGTCTTCGACACCGGATTCACCGAGCAGACCCGCACAGGTCCCGCGGACGGAGCCGACCGGATCTATATCGGGCGCCGCCACGTCCACGACACCGACGGCACACCCCTGGTCCTGGACTGGCGGGCGCCGATCTCGGCGGCGTTCTACCAAGCCACCCGCAACAACTCCAGAGGTGTACTGCTGCGGCGCCGCTACGGCTTCTCCGAGGGCGCCGAACTCACCGCCTACGAGGACGAGCTCCTCACCGACCCCGGTGACACGGGCAACACCCAGGAAGAGAGCGCCGCCGACCGCCTGCTCGCAGCGGAGATCGAACGCCCCAGATCAGGCCCGATGCGCGACATCGTCGCCACCATCCAACCCGAACAGGACGAACTGGTCCGGGCACCGCTGCGTCCCGCCCTCTGCGTGCAGGGAGCGCCGGGCACGGGCAAGACCGCTGTGGGCCTGCACCGCATCGCCTACCTGCTCTTCACCGAACGCGACCGGCTGCGCCGGGACGGCGGGGTGGCCGTCGTCGGCCCCAACCGCTCCTTCCTGTCCTACATCCGCAACGTGCTGCCCGCGCTGGGCGAGATCGGAGCACGTCAGACCACCGTCGAAGAACTGATCGGCAGGGTGCCCGTGCGCCGCGCCGAGGAGACCGGGGCGGCGCGGATCAAGGGCGCGGCCCGCATGGCCGAGGTCATCGAACGGGCCCTGTGGGACCAGGTGCGCCCGCTGGAGGAGACCCTGGTCGTCGAACGCGGCTCACGCAAGTGGCGCATCGGTCCCGAGGAGACGGCCGAGGCCGTGGCCGAGCTGCGCGGCCGGGGCATCGCCTACGGCGCGGGCCCGAACCTGCTGTCCCAACGCCTGGCACACCTGGTCATGCGCCGTATCGAAAGCGCCGGTGAGGCCTGCGACGCGGGCACGATCGGCCAGGTGCGGCGCAACCGGGCGGTCACCGCCGCAGTGCGGCGCATGTGGCCCAAGGCCGACCCTGTACGCCTGGTGCTGAACCTGCTCACCGACCCCGACCGCCTGGCCCGGGCGGCCGAGGGAATACTCACCTCCGAGGAGCAGGACGCGGTACGGATGCCCGGACGCCCGCGCGGACCCAAGTCCGCCCGGTGGTCCGGCGCCGACCTGGCCCTGATCGACGAGGCCGCCTCCCTGATCGAGCGGCCGGGCACCCTGGGCCACATCGTCATCGACGAGGCCCAGGATCTCAGCCCCATGCAGGCACGTGCGATCGCCCGTCGCTGCACCCGAGGATCGCTCACCGTGCTCGGCGACATTGCCCAGAGCACCAGCCCGTGGGCGGTCGATGACTGGGCGCAGCTGCTAGAACACCTGGGCCAGCCCGACGCCCGCCTGGCCGTACTCGACCGCGGGTTCCGGACCCCTGCCCAGATCATCGACTACGCCGCCCGCCTGCTGCCGGAGATCGCCCCCGGTTTGGGCGTGCCCACCGGAGTGCGCGACGTCCCCGGATCCCTTCGGATCACCGCCACGGACCCGGTTGACTGGTCAGAGGCCCTCGCGCTGGCCTGCCGAGAAGCGCTCAAGGACGAGGGATCGGTGGGTCTCATCGCCGCCGACGTGGATATGCCCGCCATCCGCGAGCATCTGTCGGCCGAGGGAATCGGTACAGCCCTCCTCGGTGAGACCGAGGACGCGCTGGACACGGCCCGGCTGGTATGCGTGCCGGCCTCCCTGGCCAAGGGGCTGGAGTTCGACACCGTCATCGTCGCCGAACCCACCCGTATCGTCGAGGCGGAACCCCGGGGCCTCCACCGCCTCTACGTGGCCCTCACCCGAGCGGTCAGCCGCCTGCACGTCGTCCACGGCACCGCTCTCCCCGAGCTTCTCAACGGAACCGCCCAATGAGGCGATCCGTGCCGTAGGACTGGGCCGTGGCGCCTTGCCGTAACCACTCACGGTAGGTTTCCGTGATCCGCCCTCCGAATCCGCCGTGCGCCTCTCAACGCAACGGGCTCTCCACGGCTCCTCAACAGGTTGCAGGTCACACGGTCCACGGGGTCGCAATCGCATACCCCCTGAACCGATACCGGGACACCGCGATGCTGGAAGCACCAAGAGTCTCCATCACACCCGGCACGAGACAACCGCAGACTCGCCAAATGAGGTGAGCTCTAACGAGTTGGTGCGTGATAGCGGGTGAGGCATGGTGATCCCGTTCGCGGTGTTTGTCAGATGTTCGCGGTGCGGTCGGAGACCAATCCGGCGATGGCCCGGTAGGTGGCCGGGAGGTTCTCGCGCCGATGCGTCCAGTGCGTCAACTACTTTCAGCGCTTGTGGTCGGCCAAGGCGTGCTCGACGGTGATGCGGTCCGAGGAGTGCGCGTGACGGTGGCGTTTCCACCGTTCGTGGAACTCGGGCAGAGCACTCTTGTTCGGTTTGCGCGGTGGGGTGATGGCTTTCCCGGGGTGGTCGCGTCGCAGGCCGAGGTAGCCGTCGTCCAGCAGCACCTCCACGTCCGGGAAATGCTTGAAGCAGGCATCGATGCCCTTGGTGCGGGCCGCGGCGGGTGTCGTGTATCCGCCCAGGGCGCATCGCATCGGTCCACAACGTGCGCCCGCGGTGGTCGGCGACGATGGTGGCCTTCATCGTGTTCTGTTTCTTCTTGCCCGAGACGAATGCCCGTCGCCCGCCCCGACCCGCTGGGGTCGGCGCACCTGAACCTCGGTGGCGTCCAACCGCAGCTCCACATCCTCGGTCTGGGCGTAGGCGAAAGGCGTCCTCCACGGTGCGCAGACGCACCCCCGGCCGATCGGGGACCGCGCACCCCCGTTCGGCCAACAGAGCGCGGATCTGGCCCACGGCCCGTGTGACGGTGGACCGATCCACCCCGAACAGCAGGCCCAAGACCGCGTGCGGCAGGTCATGGCGCAGGTGGATCAGGGTGACCACCAGGCGGTCGACGAAGACCAAACGGTGCCGGGCGCCCGCCCTGGCGGCCCGCTTCCTCACACCACCCCGGGCCTGGTACCGGCAGTCTTCGACGGCCGCTTCCCAGGGGTGGGCCAGCTCCTCCACGAGCGCGGCCAGGTGGTGTTGGGGGATGCCGGTGAGCCATGGGTGGGCCAGGACCGCACGATTGACCTTGATCGACACGGCGGGATCATGCCACAGGCGTTCATTTCTTGCCTCACCCGCTATCACGCACCAACTCGTTAGAATGTCTCGTGCCGGTTTTATTGGAGGCTCGGAACCAACGCTTCACCCTGTGTTGAAGCGGACCCCTGCTGGTAGAAGCCGTCTTCGAACTCCGCCGGCGGGACCAGACCGATCTCGCCATGCAG
>NZ_LWLB01000018.1 GCF_001905145.1 Nocardiopsis sp. TSRI0078 | reverse complement strand
TGGTACTGCCCTGTGGTGGGGTGGGAGAGTAGGTTGCTGCCACGGTTTTTCGTGAAGGGGGGGTCGCTTGTGGGCGGCCCCCTCTTTTTTGTGTCTGCGCTTGTGCGTGTGTGAAAACGGGTGTTTGTTGCTGGGTGCCCTTCCCGGGGGCGGCCCGCGGCTGGACGCTCTACGGGTGCGTGGTTACGCACCAGCCTGCGCTCTACTGGTGCCTGGTTGCTTGAGGCCGGTCCGTTCTCCGGCGTGCGTGTCCCGTGCGGTGTGCGGTCACCGCTGGGGGCTTGCCGGTGACTTGCCGGTGACCGGTGTGCCCGCAGTCGTGCACCCCCCTCTGCGGAGGGCTGAAGGCACGCTCCCGGGAGCGCTCTCCCGCGCGTGGTCGAGGGGCCCAGGAGTGGACGCGCGGCTTCTTAGTGGTCCTTGGGGTGAGCGGGGCCAGGGATCTCCCAAGGCCCTACCCACACCCCTTCGGGCGGGTACCGCTTACTGATGTGGGCGGGTGGGGCGTAGGGCACCTGTGCTTTGGCGGTGAGCATCGACGCCATGTCGTAAGCTGGAGTGTACGAAGTACTATGACGCGCTGCTACTGGTCAAGGTGGCAGCGCTTTTGAGTGTTGACGGACGGGTTGGATGACTGAGGACAGCCGATCGGGAGACCGCGAGGACTCCGGAGCCAACGAGCGTGGCGGTTACCGCTCCGGTGGGCCTGGTGGTCGGGGCCGCGGTGACGGACCCCGTGCCCGGTCCGGCTACAGCGGTTCGGGGAACCGGGACCACAGAGGGCGCGACGACCGGGGCGGGGGTGCCCGGCGCAGTGATCGCGGTGGCTACCAGGGCCGCGGCGACCGCCGTGATGACCGTGACCGGGGTGGTTTCCGGGGCCGCGATGACCGTGACCGCCGCGATGATCGCGATCGGGGTGGTTTCCGGGGTCGTGACGACCGTGACCGCCGTGATGACCGTGACCGGGGTGGTTTCCGGGGCCGCGATGACCGTGACCGCCGTGACGATCGCGATCGGGGTGGTTTCCGGGGCCGTGACGACCGTGACCGCCGTGATGACCGTGACCGGGGTGGTTTCCGGGGCCGTGACGACCGTGACCGCCGTGATGAACGTGACCGGGGTGGTTTCCGCGGGCGCGATGACCGCCGTGGCGGCGGCTACCGCGGGCGGGACGACCGCTCCGGTGGAGGTCCCCGGGGCCGCGATGACCGTCGTGGCGGCGGCTTTCGTGGCGGGGACCGCCGGGACGACCGCCGTGGTGGCGGCTTCCGCGGAGGGGACCGCCGGGACGACCGGCGCGGTCCGCGTGAGGAGCGCGACCCGGCGGACATCGCGCCCCAGCTTCCAGAGGAGGCCGGCTACGCCCAGTTGGACTCGGAGACCAAGCGCGACCTCCACTCGCTGCCCAAGTCGCTGGCCGAGCTGATCGGCAAGCACATCGTCGCCGCCGGCATGCTCCTGGACGAGGACCCCGAGCGGGCCTACGCCCACGCCTCCTATGCCCGCCGCAAGGCGTCGCGCGTTCCCGGCGTGCGGGAGGCCTCCGGCGTCGCCGCCTACACCGTGGGCAAGTGGCAGGAGGCCCTGTCCGACCTGCGTGCCGCGCGCCGGATGAGCGGCCGCGACAACTTCCTCGCGATCATGGCCGACTGCGAGCGTGGCCTGGGCCGCCCCGAGCGGGCGCTGGAGATCGCCAACGACCCGGCGGCCAAGGACCTGGACGCCGCCGACCGCATCGAGCTGCGTATCGTCGCCTCCGGCGCCCGTCGTGACATGGGCGACACCAAGGCGGCCCTGGCCGAGCTCCAGGTGCCCGAGCTCAAGGAGCGGCGCGCCCGTCCGTGGGTCGCCCGCCTCTTCTACGCCTACGCCGACGTCCTGGAGGAGCTGGGCCGCGAGGACGACGCGCGCGAGTACTTCTCCCGCGCCTCGGCCGTGGACAGCGACGGTGTCACCGACGCGGACGAGCGCCTGGCCGCGCTGGAGGGCCTGGAGCTGGTCGACTACGACGCCGAGGACGGCATCGTCTGGACCGACGCCGAGGAGCAGGAGCTTCCGGAGGAGGCGCCGTCCCCGCGCGGGGGCCGCGACGCGGATGAGCAGGACCGCGGCCGGGAGCGCAACCACGGCGGACGCGGCCAGGAGTACCGCGACCGTGACGGTGGCCACGAGGACCGCGGCCGTGAACGCGACCACGGTGAGCGCGGTCGCGGCTACCAGGACAGGAACCGGGACTGAGCTCCTTCCACGACGCCGTACCGCCGGGTGGCCGAGCGCCGCTCGGCGGTGCCGTCGTGCACCTGGGGGCTCTTCCCCGTGTCCACGACTCGGTGGTGTGCCTGACCTACACCGGCGACCGCCCCCTGCTCGTGCGCAACCGGCGCCGTGCCTGGGAGTTCCCAGGCGGGCACGCCGAACCGGGGGAGACCGTCCAGGAGACCGCGCGCCGCGAGGCCCGTGAGGAGGCCGGCGCGACCCTCGGCGAGATCAGGACCGTCGGCTACTACGTCCTGTCCGGCGGACACGTCACGGTGGTCACCCACGCGCGTGTGACCGCCCTGGCCCCGCTCACCGGGGAGTTCGAGACCGCGGAGGTGCGGGCCTTCGACGCCCTGCCCTCCGACGAGGAGCTCTCCTGGGCGGACGGCCTCTACGCCCACCTGCTCCGGGCGCTGGGGCTGCCCGGGGCGCCGCCCGCTAGGCCCTGAGCCGCTTGACGTAGACGGTCTCGGAACCGACCGGGGCGTAGCCGAGCCGTTCGTTGACGGCCAGCATCGGCGCGTTGTCCTCGTGGTTGCCGGTGTAGGCGTGCCGCACGCCCCGTTCCCGGGCCCGGTGCAGCGCCGCGGCCTTGGCGTACCCGGCCAGGCCGCGCCCCCGGAACTCTCGCAGGGTTCCGGTCATGGACGACTCCACCCGGGCCTCCCGATCGCAGAAGTAGCAGGTGATGGCGGCCGGTACGCCCTCGACCAGCGCCAGCAGGGACAGGTCCGGTGCGGAGAGGGGGTGCTCCCACGTGTCCTGGCGCCAGTCCTCGTAGGGCGGGAACCAGTGGTCCGGGCCCGGCTCGTCCAGGCTGGTGAGCCTGTCGATCTCGTAGACCTCCCGCGGATCGTCGGCGTAGTCGCTGAAGGGCCGCAGTTCGACCCCCTCCGGAGCTTCCGGGAGGCCGGGGAGCGCGGACAGGTCCAGGCCCAGGATGTGGTGGGTCTCCTCCGGCGCGTACCCGAGGTCCAGTACCGTCCGGCGGAGGGCCTCCCCGCCGACCTGGAGGCTCTCCTCGGCGACCTCGGTCCGCAGGACCTCGGCCCCGCCCCCGACGAGGTGGCGCTCCGAGGCCCCCATCAGGCGGGCGCCCACGTCCGTGTCCCGGTGGGAGGCGGCGACCGAGGCGAGGAGGGACCGGCCGCTGCGGGGCCCCTCCCCGCCCGACCGCAGCACGGAGCGCAGGAACCCCACCACCTCCTCGCCCTCCACGGCGAGCAGGACGGTCTCGCGAACTCCGGGAGAGGGGTGGTCCATCCGCCAGCGCACCGCCTCCTCGGTCAGCACACGGCAGGGGTGGACGGCGCGGAGGAGGGGGAGGACCCGGGGGATGTCGGCCCGCTCCATGGAGCGGATCTCAGTCGTCATGGGGCGAGGCTAGACCGGCGACCGGACGACCGCACCCGGTTTTCCCGGAGGGGACGGGCGCTTAGGCGCGCTCCTCCTCCGCCTTGCGCCGCGCCTCGGCCTGCTCCTCGGCGAGCCTGTCCAGCCAGTGCACGATGCCGGACACGTTGGTCTCCGCACCGCTGAGGGTGTCCAGGATCTCGGCGCTTCCGGGGGACACCTCCGGCGGCAGCGGCTTGTACCGCGAGACCACCTTGTCCCGGACCATGGCGATCGCGTGGTCCAGGTCTCCGGTGTCGCCGTGGGACTCGCGCACCGTCTCCACCCACAGCCGTAGTTCGGCCTCGGCCCGGTCGATGGTCTCGGAGACCGACGTGACCGCGCCGAAGTGGGAGAACATGAGTCGCCGGGCACCGATGTCCTCGAACAGCCGCAGGGTGCGCAGGCAGGCCTCCATGTCGAAGTCCGGCGGCGGCGTGGCCGGACTGAGGTCCCCGGTGAGCGGCTTGTACACGCCCAGGGCGTCGCCGACGTACAGGTCGCCGGTGAGGGTGTCGACCAGGCCCATGTGGTGCTTGGCGTGGCCGGGCGCGTGGTGCGTCACCAGCCTGCGCCCGCCGCCCAGGTCGATCTCCCCGGTCTCGGCCACCGCTCGGATGCGCGTTCCCTCGGTCGGGTTCATCCGCCCGAACAGGGTGTCCAGCCGGTCGCCCCACACCATGGCGGCGCTGCGCATCAACCGGCTCGGGTCGGCCAGGTGGCGGGCGCCGCGCTCGTGCACGACGATCTCCGCGTTGGGGAAGAGGGCGGCCATGTCGCCCGTGCCGCCCGCGTGGTCCAGGTGGATGTGTGTGACGACGATGGTGGCCAGGTCCTCGGGCGCCAGTCCCAGCCGGGTGACGGCCTCGTGCAGGACCCGCGCGGAACCGGCGGTGCCGACCTCGACGATGCAGGGCCGCTCGGAGCGGATGAGGTAGCTCGACACGATCCCCGGATATCCGGCGAGCATCGTGTCGATGGCGAAGATGTCGTCGCCCAGCGGGGTGATCCCCTCGGGCAGACCGCTCACGTCCACGTCGTCGTGCACTGCAAGCACTCCTGTTCCTCGGTCGTCGTGCGGCTCGGGAAGGGCCGAACCGGAAGAGAGTCCGACTCTAGGACAAGGGTGTCATGACAGGCCGGAGCGGGGGCGGCCTAGTTTTCCGGAGGGCGCCGGGACGGCCGTCCACAGCCTCCGGAAGGGTCTTTCCCCACGTCCCCTACGGCGGGATCCTGAGAAGGAGCACAACGCCCCCACCGCACGCGGACGGCCCCTTCCCGTCGGCTCCGCGCCCCTTCGCAGCGTCGTGCCCGTTCCCTCGCCCCTCAGCCCAGGGAGGACGTACACATGCAGCAGGAGTCCGCGGCCGCCCCGATCCCGGCCACCGCGCGTTCCCGGCCCCCGTCAGAGGGGCTGTGCCCGCCGGCGCCCCCTCCGGAGGCCGCTGTGTCCGACGCGGTGCCCGGCCCCCGGGACCAGCGGGATCCGGACCACCGCAACGAGATCCTCGTGGCCGGGCGGATCACCGCCCGACCCCTCATCCGGGAACTCCCCAGCGGAGACCGGCTGGCCACCTGGCGCATCTGCGTGGCCCGGCCCCCCGACAGCCGCTACGGCGGACGCCGGGTCGACTCGATCACCTGCACGAGCTTCGACCACGCCCTGCACGAGCAGGTCGGGGCCTGGCGGCTGGGCGACGTGGTCCGGATGACCGGGGAGCTGCGCCGGCGCACCTGGCGCGCCCACGAGGGCGTGCGCAGCGTCTGCGAGGTGGAGGCGCGGACCGCGACGCTGGTACGGGTGGCCGGGGGCCACGGGGAGGAGCGGTGCTGAGGCCCCGGCGCGTGGGCTCACCAGCCCAGGCGGGACAGGGCCTCCCGTGCGGTCGGGCCGGAGGGGTCCACCGACCCCTCCGCCCACACCGCCGCGCACAGGGCGCGCAGTCCGTCCAGCCGGTCGCCCGCCCCCTCCAGCAGGGGTGCTCCGTCGGTGACGGTCACCGTCCATCCCTGGCAGCGGGTCCGGTCGCCCTCCCGGACCACCGCCGGATGCGTGTGGTTCATCCCGGACAGGTCCCACGCCAGGTAGCGGGGGCGCTGGTGTTCCGGTGCGGCGAGCACGTCCAGCGGGGTGGCCACCCCGGACAGCACCAGCAGTCCGGCCGCGCCGTGCGTGGTCGCGCCCTCGATGTCGGTGTCCAGCCGGTCGCCCACGATCAGCGGGTTCCGTGCGCCGGTGCGCAGGATGCCCTCCTCGTGCAGCGGGCGCATGGGCTTGCCGGCGATGACGGGCTCGACGCCGGTGGCGTTGGCGATGACCCGGACGAAGGACCCGTTGCCCGGGGTGATGCCCCACTCGCCGGGCGCGGTGGCGTCGCCGTTGCTGGCCACGTAGAACGCGCCGCGCCGGACCGCGAGAGTGCCCTGGTCGAGCAGGTCGCGGGTCATGTTCCGGGAGTATCCCTGGACCACGGCCACCGCCGCGCCGGTGTCGACCGAGGCGGGCCGCAGCCCCATCCTGCGCACGGCCTGGCGCAGGGCGGTGTCGCCCACCACCAGCACCTCCGAGCCCGCCGGGCAGTGCTCGGCCACCAGGCGGGCGGCGGCCTCGGCCGAGGTCACCACGTCCTCGGGGGCGGCGGCCACGCCCAGCTCGGTGAGGTGCTCGGCGATCCGTGCCGGGGTGCGCCCGGCGTTGTTGGTCACGAACGCCACCCGCGCTCCGGCGGCCCGCGCCTTGCCCACCGCCTCAGGTGCCGCGGGAACGGCCCGGTGGCCGATGTAGACGACCCCGTCCAGGTCCAGGAGCATCGCGTCGTGGATCTCGTTCAGGGGACGGTCTGCGGCGAGCAGGGACATGTCGGAGAACCCGTTCCGTGCGGTGGGAGTGGACGTCTCCCAGGCTATGGCCAGAGCCCGGCCGGGCGTGACCGCGCGCCTGCGGCCGGTATGTGCACCGTGGCGCACCATCGGGTCCGCGGGCGGTATGGGAGCGCTTTCGGAGGCCGGTGCCCGGCGGCGGGGCCGTCGGGCGGCCGCCGGAGGGGGGTTGTCCGCTCGGGGCGCCCGTACCCGGGTCAGCCGTCCCGGTTGACGGTCATCCAGCGGGTCGCGAACGCCACCGCGTGGGGGAGGGGGAACAGCCGCGCCGCGGCCCCGCCCACGGGGCCCCTCTCCACCGCTCCGGTGTCCTCGAAGTCGGCGCCCAGCCGCTCGAAGTCCCTCTCGTCGAGGAGCACGTCGGTGAAGGTGATCCACTCCCGTCCGCCGTCAGGGGTGGAGAGCGCGCATCCGCACTCCTCCAGGCGCGGGCGGGGGACCCGGTACTCGGCCAGATGGAACGCGGTGCAGGAGTCGAACCCCGCCCCCAGCAGCAGGACCCGGGCCCGGACTCCCTCCAGGGCGGCGAGCGGGGAGTCCTCGCCCAACCGGCAGCCGACCGGGTGGCGGTCCATGAGGGCGCGGGCGCGGGGGCCGAGGGCCGCGAAGGAGGTCTGCGGGTGCGCGCTGCGGACCGCGCCCGGCCAGGTGCGCACCATCTCCGGGACGCGGCCCATGTGCCTGCTCGGTGTCAGACGCGGATCGAATCCGGGCGCCTCCGCGCGGATGACCGGCCACCACTCCCGGGGGACCGCGGGATCGCGCCACTGCCCGGGGTCGCTGTTGTCCATGGTCTGGGTGGGCACGACGAGCGTCCCCTCGGGGCCGACGGCGTCCAGCAGGGCTTGGACGACCGCCTGCTCTCCGCCGCACACCCAGCCCAGCGAGCTGAGCGAGGAGTGCACGAGAAGGGTGTCGCCGGGTACGACCCCCAGCGCGGCCAGGTCGCGGGCCAGGGACGCCCGGGTCTGCGGGCCTTCGGGGTTCTTCGCGTCGGTGTGCACGCGGCGGGCTCCTCGGGTGGAGGGGAACGGACCGGACCACCATGCGTACCGGAGGTACCGGCACCGCACCAGCCGACATCCGTTCGCCGCCCGGTGCGCACCGGCGGGTCGGCGGCAGGGCCGGGGTGCGGAGAACCGCAGGGTCCTCCTGCGGCAGGCACCGTGGTGGCGCACGTGCTCCGCGGAACACGATGGGTGCCATGTTCCCGACCACAGCCGCGGCGGCCGGTCTGGCCGTCGCCTCCGTGCTTCTCAGCACCACTCCGGCCCCGGCCGAGGCCTCCTCGACGGACCCCGGACCGCTGACCCCCGGGGTGGTGGACGCCTACGTCCACGACCACCTGGACGGCTCACCCCTTCCCGGAGCCACCGTCGCCGTCACCCGCGGCACGGAGGTGGTGCACACGGCGGGCTACGGCACCGACTCCGGGGCGAGCCGATGACCGCCCACACCCCCATGGGCGTGGCCTCGGTCAGCAAGGCCTTCACCGCGCTCGCGGTCATGCAGCTCGTGGAGGACGGGGAGATCGCGCTCGACGACCCCGTGGTGGACCACCTGCCCGAGTTCACCACCGCGGACCCGCGCTCGGAGGAGATCACCGTCCGCCAGCTGCTCACCCACACCTCCGGGATGTCCGACACCGCCTTCCCGGAGAAGGCCGCTCCCGTCCCCGAGGACCTGGAGGGCGCGGTCGCCCGGCTGGCCGACGTCGGGCTGGCCGCCGAGCCGGGTACCGAGGAGCACTACCACAACCCCAACTACCACGTGGCGGCCCGCCTGGTGGAGGTCGTCAGCGGCCGGCCCTTCGGCAGGTTCCTGGACGGGCGCACGTTCACGCCCCTGGGCATGGACGACACCGCCACCGTCGACACCGCCGACGAGGTCTTCGCGGCGGGCGTGTCCCGGGGGCACATCGCCGTCCTGGGCCGGGCCGTGGCCGTCACCGAGCCGGAGAGCTACTTCAACGGCGCGGGCGGCGTGGTCACCACCGCCGACGACATGGCCCGGTGGCTCATCATGCAAAGCAACGGGGGAGAGGGGGCCGACGGCGCCCGCGTGCTGTCGGGGGAGGGCGTCGCCGCCACGTACACGCCGCTCGGCGGGGACGGGCCCGGCGGGAGCACGGCACTGGGCTGGAACACCCTGACGAGCCCGGCGGGCACGCCGATGGTCGCGCACGGGGGCGTCCAGTTCACCTACACCGCCCACCAGGCGCTGCTGACCGAGAGCGGGTACGGGATCGCCGTGGCGGCCAACACCGGGCTGGGCAGCGCCGACGCCTCCGCGCTGCTGTACGGCCTGGTGGCCCTCGCCGACGGGAAGGAGCCCGCTGCCCCGGCCGGCCCGCTGCTGTTGGCGCTCGACCTGGTCCTGGTCGCCCTCCTCGGGCTGACCGGCCACCTCGCCCACCGGGGTGTGCGGCGTTCGGGGGACTGGGCCCGGGCCGCCCGCGAACGCCCCTGGTGGCGTACCGCCGTGCGCCTGCTGCCCGGAGTCGCCGTCATCGCCGCCGCCGTGTCCGCAAACCGGCTCCTGGCGCTGCTGGCCCAGGGCCGCCACATCACGTGGGGGCAGACCTTCTACGTCATCCCGACCGGTCTCACCCTGGTGGTGGCGGCCGCGCTCGCCGTCGCCGCGGTGTACGCGGTGCGCGCGGTACGGCTGGCCCGTCCGGCGGTCACTCCGCCGGGTCCACCAGGCGCATGACCAGTCCGGTACGCGGTTTGGGGCCGAACGAGGTGGACTTGCGCGGGGTCAGTTCCCCGCGGTCGGCCACCGCGTACACCTGCTCCACCCCCAGCGCGGGCACGATGACGGCGGTGCCCTTCTCGTCCCGGGCGGCCTCGGCCGCCTCGGCCGCGTCGTCGTGCACCATCCGCACCCGTTCCTCGGACGCCCGCCACAGCGGCATCAGTACCTCGTGCAGGGCGGCCGTCGACAGGCGGCGCCACACGGGGGAGTGGTCGGGCATGGCCCGTTCCAGCACGCCCTCGTCGAAGCCGTGCACCAGGTGGGCCTCCCCCTGGGCCGAGACCAGGAGCAGCGCGGGCGCCTCCACGCCCGCCAGGATCCGCCCGGAGGGGTCCGCGACCCGCTCCACCGCGGCCACCGTCCGGGCGGCCTCGACCGCGTCGGCCGTGTCCAGCCCGGGCAGCACCCGGTGGATGGCGCCCAGCCGGGGCGGGTGGGTGTCGCTGTCCACCAGCAGGGCCAGCCCGTACCGCCAGCCGGGGCCGTCGTACTGCTCGCGCAGGCGCCGGTAGGCGGCGTAGCGGTGGTGGCCGTCGGCGATCAGGGCCGACCGGTCCGCGAGGTCGTCGGCGATCCGCCGCAGCCTGCCCGGGTCGGTGACGGCCCACAGCCGGTGCTCGGCGCCGTCGCGGGTGCGCGCGGACACCAGGGGGGTGCCCGAGACCGCCTCGGTCACCGCGGAGGCGGCACCGCCGCCGCCCCGGTAGACCAGGAAGATCGGTTCGAGGTTGGCCCGTGCCAGACCCATGAGGCTGAACCGGTCGCGCACCGGCGGGTCGGCCACGTCCTCGTGCGGGCGCACGGCGGGTTCGACGCCCTCCTCGGGCAGGCGCAGGTTGCCCACCAGGCCCCGCTGGCGCCGCCCGTCCGCCGTGACCTGCTCGTACACGTACAGGGCCGGCTCCCCGTCCAGGGCGAGCACGCCGTCGCCGATCCAGCTGCGCAGCAGGTCGGCGGCGGCCCGGTAGCGGAGTGGCACGGTGCCGCCGGGGTGCTGCCTGCTCAGTTCGAAGGGCAGTGTGACCCTCGCCGCGTTGTGCGGGTCGGAGCGCTGCAGTTCGCGCGCCTCCTGGGCGCCGGGGATGTCGTAGGGCGGGGCCAGGAGGCGTGCGAGGTCGAACTCTCCGTCGATGAACCGGTCCACGTCCGGACTCGCGTAGCGCAGACCGCGGAAGGGGGCCAGTTCGAGAGGTTGGCGTGGCATCCCAGCAAGGTACCTGTCGCGGGCCGGCGTTCGGGTACGCGGTGGCCGGGTCAGAGCAGGCGCCGCATGCGCAGTAGGTCACCGACGCTGGCGTCCACCTTCACACGGCGGCCGAGCAGGGCCTTGGCGGCGTCCATGCGGTCCTCGGCCAGCGCCACCAGGTCGTCGCTGTCCACGGTGATCCGTACCTGCGGCCGGGGAGCGGACCGGTCCGCGGAGCGGTGGGTCACGTCGACGAGGCCGTCCGGGGTGAGCCGCATGTCGAAGACGGCCTCCAGGTCCGGGACCACCACGCTGAGGGAGCGCTCGCGGATGTGCTTGCGGCGCTCCTCCTCCGGTTGGGCGAGGATGCGCCGGTTCAGTTTCTCGATACCGTCCAGGCACGCGTCGATGCTGCTCATGCGCACATCATGCCCCAACCGTCGGGGAGCGGAATCCCGGTGTGCCCATCGGGACGAATGGGGCGACCTCCGGAGTTCGCGTGTCAGAGGCCGTTCCCGCCCGGTAGCGTTGGCCACGACCCCCCGTCGCGTAGTGGCCCCTCCTCCTGCGCGCCCCCTTCCACCTTCCGCGGTCCCATCAAGGAGTACGTGAATCATGGTCGTCGACGCGGTACGCACCTACCTCGATGCCGCCAATGGCCTCACCGAACTCTCGCGCAAGCAGGCCGTCGCCGCCGCCAAGACGCTGTTGAGGGCGGGCGGTCCGACCGCTCCCGCCGCGGAGAAGCCCGCCGCGGAGAGGAACGAGAGCCTTCCGCCGCGGGTGGGACAGAGCATCCAGGCCCTGGCCGGTGAGCTCATCGAGACCAGCCAGTCCAACCGGGCGGCCATCACCGACCTGGTCCGCTCCGAGGTGGAGCGCCAGCTGGAGAGCATGGACGTCGTCCCGCGCGCCGAACACGAGCGGCTGGTGCGCCGGGTCGCCGAGCTCGAACGCCGCCTGGCCGCCCGGCACGCGGTGGAGCGTGCCCTGGTCGCCACCGACACCGGGGCGTCCTCGCCGGTGCGCACCACGGCCGCCTCCCTCCCCACGACGTCCTCCGCCGACGCCCCGGCCGACGGCTCCGAGCGGACCGGCGGCCCGGCTCCGGCGGACGGGGCCGCGGAGGCGGCCGGGGCCGGGGCCGGGCCCGAGGAGCCCGCGTCCGCGCAGGACGCGGCCGGTGTCGAGGACTCCGCTGCCCGGGGCGACCGGGACACCTCCGCGGACTCCGGTGCCGACGACGGCGCCCCCGCCCAGGAGGGCGGTACGGGCTCCGACGACGGGCCCGCGGCCGCCGAGAAGAAGACGACCGCCAAGAGCAGGCCCCGCGCCGCCGCCAAGAGCCCGTCCAAGGCCGCCCGGACACGCGCCACCGCCAAGCGCCCCAGCAAGGGCAGGGGCGGCACCGCGAAGAAGTAGGGGAAGCAGAGACCGAGCAGCGCGAGCACAGGGAGAGCCGTGAACCCCGAGGAACAGGCCGAGGCACTGGCCGAGCAGACCCTGCGCGGCACCAGGGAGAGGCTGGAGGCGCTGGACTCGGCGCCCACCGCCGAGCACGTGGCGGTCTTCGACACCCTGCACCAGGAGCTGTCCGGGGTGCTCGGGACGCTCGACCAGGACGCGAACACCCCCCGATGACCCCGGTATCCTAGGTGACCATGGCAAAACGCACCCGGCTCGACGCGGAACTCGTCCGCCGCGGGCACGCACGCTCCCGCGGACACGCCGCCGAGATCATCGAGGGCGGGTTCGTCAAGGTCGCGGGGCTCGTGGCCTCCAAGGCCGCGACCCAGGTCGGCCAGGACCAGCCCATCGTCGTCCGCCCGCCCTCCGACGAACCGCCCTACGTCTCCAGGGGCGCCCACAAGCTCGTCGGTGCCCTGGACGCCTTCTCCCTCGACGCCACCGACCGGCGAGCCCTGGACGCCGGAGCCTCCACCGGCGGGTTCACCGACGTGCTGCTGCGCCGCGGAGTCGCCCACGTCACCGCCGTCGACGTCGGCTACGGCCAGCTCGCCTGGTCGCTGCGCAGCAACGACCGGGTGCGTGTGATGGAGCGGGTCAACGTCCGCGAACTCACCCCGGAGCAGATCGGCGAGCCCCGTCCCGACCTCGTCGTGGGCGACCTGTCGTTCATCTCGCTGCGGCTGGTGCTGGAGCCGCTCCGGGACTGCGTCGCCCCGGAGGCCGACTTCGTGCTCATGGTCAAGCCCCAGTTCGAGGTGGGCAAGGACCGGGTCGGTGCCGGGGGCGTGGTGCGCGAACCCGGGCTGCGCGCCGAGGCGGTCTCGGAGGTCGCCGCCCACGCCCTCACCCTGGGCCTGGGCACCGCCGGCGTCGCCGCCAGCCCGCTGCCCGGCCCCTCCGGCAACGTCGAGTACTTCCTGTGGATGCGCGCGGGAGCCGCTCCCCTGGACCCGGCCGCGCTGGCCAGGGCCGTGGAGGAGGGACCGCGTTAGCGATCGTGGCACCGTGTCTCAGGAGTCCGGTAACGTGACCCGGCCGGATCGGCGAACGCCTCCGGCCAGCACTCAGACTTCCCGTCGGGGAGCGAACGTAAGGGGACGGCGATGACCAGCGGACGCAGTGTTCTCCTGCTGGCCCACACCGGTCGGCCCGCGGCGGTACGCAGCGCACAGCTGGTCCACGAGAGCCTCAGCCGCGCCGGCCTGACCGTGCGCATGCTCAAGAACGAGGTCGAGGAACTGGCGGTTGAGGGCTGCGAGCTCTCACCGATCGAGGTCGTCGCGCCGGGCGAGGCCGCCGAGGGCGCCGAACTGGTCATGGTGCTCGGCGGCGACGGCACCCTGCTGCGTGCCGCCGAGACGGCGCGCCCGGCCGGGGTGCCCCTGCTGGGGGTGAACCTGGGCCACGTCGGCTTCCTCGCCGAGGCCGAGCGCGAGGACCTCGGCGAGACCGTGCGCAGCGTCGTCGACCGCGACTACGACGTCGAGGAGCGCATGACCCTGGACGTGGCGGTCTTCAACGGGGGCCGCGGTGACTCGGCCCCGCCCGTGCGGACCTGGGCGCTCAACGACGCGACCCTGGAGAAGGGCGAGGCGCGCCGCATCCTGGAGACCGTCCTGGAGATCGACGGCCGTCCGCTGTCGCGGTGGGCCTGCGACGGGGTGGTGTGCGCCACCCCCACGGGCTCGACGGCGCACGCCTTCTCCGCGGGGGGACCCGTGGTGTGGCCGGACGTGGAGGCTCTGCTGGTCGTACCGATCAGCGCGCACGCCCTGTTCGCCCGGCCCATGGTGGTGGGTCCCCGCGCCACGGTGGCCCTGGAGGTGGTTCCGAACACGGCGCCGGGCGTGCTCTGGTGCGACGGACGGCGTATGGTCGAATTGCCCGCCGGGGCACGAATCGAGATCACCCGTGCCGATACGCCGGTTCGGCTGGCCCGGTTGCACCGGGCGCCGTTCACCGACCGGCTGGTGGCCAAGTTCGGGCTGCCGGTCGCGGGCTGGCGGGGGCGGGGCGAGCACGGTCGCTGACCAGGGCCGCGTGTCCTGGCACGTCGTGCACGCGTGTGGACCACGCGCGTGGAGGAGTGGCGTCAACTACAGGAGAGGGATCGGTGCTCGAAGAAGTCCGCATCCAGGGACTCGGGGTCATTGACGACGCCGTTTTGGAGTTGTCACCGGGTCTGACCGTCGTCACCGGTGAGACCGGCGCGGGAAAGACCATGGTCGTCACCGGGCTCGGACTGCTCTTCGGCGGCCGTGCCGATCCCCAGCGCGTGCGTCCGGGCGCCGACCGGGCCGTGGTGGAGGGAAGGCTGACCGTGCCTCCCGGCGGCCGTGTGGCCGCCCGGGTGCTGGAGGCCGGCGGCGACATCGACGACGACGTCCTCATCCTCACGCGCGCGGTCTCGGCCGAGGGCCGCTCACGCGCCACCATGGGCGGCCGCTCCGCCCCGGTGAGCCTGCTCGCCTACCTGGCCGACGACCTGGTGGCGGTGCACGGCCAGTCCGACCAGCAGCGCCTGCTGCGCACCGACCGGCAGCGCTCCTCCCTGGACCGCTTCGCCGGGGACGAGCTGTCCAGGGCGCTCAAGCAGTACGCGGTGGCCTACCGGCGCCACCGCGAGGTGTCGGCGGAGCTGGAGGAGCTGGTGGAGCGGGCGCGCGAGCGCGCCCAGGAGGCCGACATGCTCCGGTTCGGGGTGGAGGAGATCGCCGCCGCCGAGCCCCTGCCCGGCGAGGACGCCGAGCTGCTGGCCGAGGAGACGCGGCTGGCGCACGCCGACAGCCTGCGCGTGGCGGCCACCACCGCGCACGAGGCGCTGGCCGGGGACCCGGCCTCGGACGTGGAGGTCGACGTGGCCGCCCTGCTCTCGGCGGCCCGGCAGGCCGTGACGGCGGTGCGCGAGCACGACGCCGACCTGGCCTCGATCGGCGACCGCCTGGACGAGGCGTCCTACATCCTCGCCGACGCCGCCACCGAGCTGGCCTCCTACGCCGAGTCCGTGGACGCCGACCCGGCCCGCCTGGCGGAGATCCAGGAGCGCCGCGCGCTGCTCACCTCGCTCTCGCGCAAGTACGGCGGGAGCACGGACGAGGTGCTGGCCTGGGCCGAGAACGCGGCCAAGCGGCTGACCGACCTGGAGGGCGACGACGAGCGCATCGACGAGCTGCGCGCCGAGGTCGACGAGCTGCGCGAGCGCATGGACCAGACCGCCACCGAGCTGACCCGCATCCGGACCGAGGCCGCCGAGCGCTTCGGCGGCGCGGTCACCGAGGAGCTGACCGCGCTGGCCATGCCGCACGCCCGCGTGAGCGTGCGGATCACCACGGGTGAGGAGTTCGGCCAGTACGGCCGCGACGAGGTCGAGCTGCTGCTGGCCCCGCACCCCAGCTCCCCGCCGCTGGCCCTGCACAAGGGCGCCTCCGGCGGTGAGCTCTCACGCGTGATGCTGGCCATCGAGGTGGTCTTCGCCGGCGCCGACCCGGTGCCCACCTTCGTCTTCGACGAGGTCGACGCGGGTGTGGGCGGCAAGGCCGCGGTGGAGATCGGCAGGCGCCTGGCCCGCCTGGCCCAGCGCGCCCAGGTCATCGTGGTCACCCACCTGCCGCAGGTCGCCGCCTTCGCCGACGCCCACCTGGTGGTGGAGAAGTCCACCGAGGGCCTGGTCACCGAGAGCGGTGTGGTCCGGCTGGACCGCGGAGGCCGGGTCCGCGAACTGTCGAGGATGCTGGCGGGCCTGGAGGACTCCGAGCTGGGCCGCGCCCACGCCGAGGAACTGCTCACCAACGCCGACCCGGAGCGCGCCTACCCGGCCGCCTGACCCGGGTTTTCCGCTGTCGGCCGTTACCGGTGTGTGACACGGGGCCGTTTTCGGGTAGGGCCCGGAGCAGGACCGTCGTCGGCGCTTCCCATGGGGGCGGGGACGACGGCCCCGCCCCTGAACACGCCGATCTCCCAGCTGTTATGACTCTCCGTAGTAGAGTTCTGACAGTATGCCAGCGATGAAGGTATCGGATGCGCTCAGCGCCACAGTCATGCGGTTCCGCCGCACCCGTGCGGACGCTCCCTCAGGGCTGGTCGCGCCCGTCCGCTCGGACCGGCGCACCAAGAACCTGACCAAACGCCTGCGACCGGGCGACATCGCGGTCATCGACCACGTCGACCTGGACCGCGTCAGCGCCGAGGCCCTGGTGGGCTGCGGCGTGTCCGCGGTGGTCAACGTCGCCACGAGCATCAGCGGCCGCTATCCCAACCAGGGGCCGGAGATGATCGTCGAGGCGGGCATCCCCCTGGTCGACGACGTCGACCCGGAGGTGTTCACCCGGGTCCGCGACGGCGAACGGCTCCGCCTGGAGGGCGCCACCCTGTACCGCGGCGACGAGGTCGTCGCCCGCGGCACCCTCCAGGACGCCGTGACCGTCGGCGCCGCGATGGCCGAGGCCCGTGCCGGGCTCGCCATCCAGCTGGAGGCCTTCGCGGCCAACACCATGGCCTACCTCCAGCACGAGCGGGACCTGCTCCTGGACGGCATCGGGATCCCCTCCATCGAGACCGACATGGAGGGCCGCCACGTCCTCATCGTGGTCCGCGGCTACCACTACCGGGAGGACATCGCGGCCCTGCGGCCCTACATCCGCGAGTTCCGCCCGATCATCATCGCGGTGGACGGCGGGGCGGACGCGGTCATGGAGGCCGGGTACCGGCCCGACATCATCGTCGGCGACTTCGACTCGGTGTCCGACCGCGCGCTCGCCAGCGGGGCCGAACTGGTCGTGCACGCCTACCGGGACGGCCGGGCGCCGGGCCTGCCCAGACTCACCGACCTGGGGTACAACGCGGTCGTCTTCCCCGCGACCGGCACCAGCGAGGACGTGGCGATGATGCTCGCCGACGGCTCGGGTGCCGCGCTCATCGTGGCGGTGGGCACCCACGCCACCCTGGAGGAGTTCCTCGACAAGGGCCGCTCGGGGATGGCCAGCACCTTCCTGACCCGCCTGCGGGTGGGGGGCAAGCTCGTCGACGCCAAGGGCGTCAGCCGCCTGTACCGCGCGCGCATCTCCCCCTGGGCGCTGCTCGGTCTGGTCGCCGCGTGCCTGCTCACCATCGTGGTCGCCGCCTACAGCTCGCCGGCGGGCCAGGTCTACCTCACCTTTCTCGCGGCGCGCTGGGACGCGTTCTCCTACTGGCTGACGGGGCTGTTGTCGTGATCGATTTCCGCTATCACCTGGTGTCCATCATCGCGGTGTTCCTCGCGCTCACCGTCGGGCTCGTCCTGGGCACCACCATGCTCCAGGACCCGCTGCTCAACACCCTGCAGTCCGAGACCGCCGACCTGCGCGGGCAGACCGAGGACCTGCGCACCGAGCGCGACGTCGCCGACAAGGTCAACGCCGGCGCCGACGAGATGGCCGAGGCGGTCTCGGAGGACATGCTCGACGGCCTGCTCACCGACCTGGGCGTGGTCGTGGTGGCCGCGCCCGGCGCCGACCAGAAGATGGCCGACGCCCTGGCCGATCGCGTGGAGGAGGCGGGCGGGGAGGTCGTCGGCCGGATCCAGATCGCGGGGTCGTTCCTGGAGGGAGGCAAGGCCACGTTCGTCGACGAGCTGACCCTGCAGATCGCCCACGAGCCCGAGGACCTCACCGGCAGCCCCTACGAGAAGGCGGGCGCCGAGCTCGGCCGCGCGCTGGCCGTCAACGAGGAGGACGGGGACGCCGGCACCGGGGACGGGGACGCCGGTGCCGCGGACGGTCCCGGCGGGGACACGGAGGGCTCGGAGGGCTCCGGTGGGGACGCCGGGTCCGACGGGGCCTCCGAGGTCGCCTCGGATACCGCCTCGGACGGGGAGAAGGACGGCGGGAGCGGCGACGGGGAGGGCGGCTACGACCCCGAGGCCGTCCTGGAGGCCTTCTCCGAGGGCGGTCTGATCACGGTCGAGGACGACCCCGCCGGAGCGGCCGACGCCGTGCTCGTCATCGCCCCCGCGGCCGGCACCTCGCCCGGTGGCGACGACCCGGAGACGGCCAACGCCGTGCTGGGCACCGTCACCGCCGCACTGCACGAGGAGATCGGCGCCGTCGCCGTGGCCGGTGACGGCCCCTCCGCGCGGGGCGACGGGATGCTCGCGCAGGCGCGCGCCCAGGACTCGGCGTTCGCCACGGTGGACGTGGCCGGACGCCCCATGGGCGAGGTCATCACGATCCTGGCCCTGGCCGAGAACCTGGAGCAGGACGGGGGAGCCTACGGCATCGGTGAGGGGGTCCGCGGCTTCCTGCCCGACCCGCTGCCCGAGCGGATCGAGTCCTCCGAAGAGAAGTCCTCCGAGGAGGAGCCCTCCGACGAGAGGTCCTCCGACGGGGAGGGTGGGGGCGGTGCCGGCGAGGCCCGCCGCACCACCCGTGACGGGAAGTGATACCTGTGACGACATCCGTCCCCCGCCTGGCCCCCTCTCCCGCGCCGCTCCTGTTCCAGGGGCTGACCGGCGCCCTGGCCGGCGCGGCCGCGGCCTCCGCCGCCTACTCCCTGCTCACCCGCCGCCCCGCCGTGCCGGGCGGTGGCGGAGGGCGCCCCGCACCCCGCCCCGCCCCGGACGACTCCCGGCCCGTGCCCCCCGGCCGCTGGCAGCGCACCAACTTCCGCGGCCGCACCGTCACCCTCCACCAGGGCACGGCCCTGGCCTGCGGGGTGTGCGCGGCCACCGCCCTCGTCCCCGGTCCGGACCCGCGCGTGCGCGCCGCCTCCGCGCTGGCCGCGGCGGGCGCCGCCGCCTTCGGCGTCTACGACGACCTGGCGGGCTCGGCGCGGGCACGCGGACTGCGCGGACACCTGGGCGCGCTCGCGCGGGGGCGGGTCACCACCGGCATGGTCAAGGTGGCGGGCATCGGCGCCACGGGGATCGCCGCGGCCGGCCTGCTGCGCCGCTCCCCGCCGGACACCCTCCTGGACGGTGCGCTCATCGCCGCCAGCGCCAACCTGCTCAACCTGTTCGACCTGCGCCCCGGCCGCGCCGCCAAGGTCGCCCTGCTCGCCGCGGCCCCCGCCCTGGCCTCCCCGGCCGCGCCGCTGCTCGGCCCCGTCGTGGGCGCCTCCGCGGTGCTGCTGCCCGACGAGCTCGCGGAGCGCTGCATGCTCGGCGACGCGGGGGCCAACGCCCTCGGAGCCGCCCTGGGCGCCGCCGCGGCGGCGAGGGCGCCGCGGCCGCTGCGCGCCGCACTGCTCGGCGGGGTGGTCGCCCTGACCCTGGCCAGCGAGCGCGTCAGCTTCTCCCGCGTCATCGACCGGGTTCCGGTCCTGCGCCGCCTCGACCGGTGGGGCAGGCGCGAGTGAGACGGTCACGGTGTCCCGTACCATTCACGGGGTGACGCGCGGGGTGGGCACGGCGGCGGCGCTCATCGCGGTGGTGACCGTGGGGGCCCGCCTGGCGGGGTTCGGACGCACCGTGGTGTTCTCCCAGACCGTCGGCGACACCTGCCTGGGCACCGCCTACGTCACCGCCAACCAGCTGCCCGCCGTCCTGTTCGAGATCGTCATCGGCGGGGCGCTCACCGCCGTGGTCGTCCCCGTCCTGGCCGCCGCCGCCCAGCGCGGCGACCGCGAGCAGGTGCGCCGCACCGCCTCGGCCCTCATCACCTGGACGGTGCTGCTGGCGGTGCCCCTGTCCGCGCTGCTCGCCCTGGCCTCCGTTCCGGCGATGTCGCTGATGCTCGGGGCGGGGACCGGTTGCGACCGGGGGGAGCTGCTCGCGCTCTCCGCCCGCATGCTCGTGGTCTTCGCCCCCCAGATCGTCCTCTACGGCCTGGCCTCCGTGCTCTACGGCGTCCTGCAGGCCCACCGCCGCTTCCTGGCGCCGGCCCTGGCCCCGCTGGTGTCCAGCCTCGTGGTCATCGCCGCCTACCTGGCCTTCGTGCCGCTGGGCGCCGACCACCGCCAGGACGTCGCGGGACTGCCGCCGACGGCCGAACTCACCCTGTCCCTGGGCACCACCGCGGGGGTGGCCGCGCTCTTCCTCACGGTCCTGGGGCCCGCCGGGCGGCTGCGCGTGCGGCCCCGGCCCCGCCTGACCTTCCCCGCCGGGGTGGGGGAGCGGGTGCGTTCGCTGGCGGCGGCCTCCCTGCTGCCGCTGGTGGCCATGCAGGTGTGCCTGCTCCTGTCGGTGGCCCTGGCCAACTGGGGCGGCGGCGCGGGCGCGGCCGTGCTCTACACCTATGCCTGGGCCCTGTTCACCCTGCCCTACGGGGTGATCGCCGTCCCCATCGCCACCAGCGCGTTCACGGCCCTGGCGGTGGCGTACGCCGAGCACGACCGGCGGGGGTTCGCCTCCCTGACCTCGGGCAGCGCCCGTGCCTGTGTGGTGGCCACCGCCGCCGTGGGCACCGCCCTGGCCGCCGCCGCGGGGCCGGTGGCCCTGGTCTTCGCCCAGCAGGACCCGCTGCCGCTGGAGCGTGCCCTGCTCGCCTACGCGCCGGGAGTGGTCGGGTTCGGCCTGGTCGCCCTGCTCAGCCGGACCCTGTACGCCTCGCACCACGGGCGCCGGGCCGCCATCGCCCAGGTGGCGGGATGGCTGGTGGTGACGGCGTGCGCGGTGTCCCTGGTGTGGGCGCTGCCCGCGGGGTGGACCATCGCGGGGCTGGGTGCGGCCGGCACGGTCGGCCTGACCCTGGCCGCCGCGCTGCTGTGCGCCGGGGTGGTGCGTACCCACGGGCGCGACGCGTTGGACGGGGTCGCGCGCTCGGTGGTGGCGGCGGTGCTCGGCGGTGTGGTCGGGTGGATCGCGGGCCGCTCGGTGGTCGCGGTCCTGCCGATGGGGGGTGTGTGGCAGACGGCGGCGGTCGCCGTGGTGGCCGGCGCCGCGGGGATGGCGGCCTACGCGGCCGTCGCGGCGGTGGTGGACCGATCAGCGGTGCGGGCACTCGCCGGCCGGGTCGGAACCGTACTCGGACACAGGAGGGGGAAGCGGTGAACAGCAGGATCGCCCTGGTCGTGGGGACCAGCAGTGGAGGGGTGGGGCGCCACGTGCGCTCGCTGGGCGCGGGCCTGCGCGCACGCGGCCACCGGGTGGCGGTGCTCGGCCCGGCCTCGGCCGAGCGCGAGTTCGGCTTCACCTCGGCGGGGCTGCGGTTCTCTCCGGTTCCGATCGGTGCCGCCCCTTCCGTGAACGACCCCGGCGCCGTGCTGCGGCTGCGTGCCCTGACCCGGGGCGCGGACGTGGTCCACGCCCACGGGCTGCGGGCCGGTGCGATGTGCGCGCTGGCGGGCGCCGCACCGCTGGTGGTGACCGCGCACAACGCGCCGCCGGTGGTCCGGGGCCCCCTCTCGGCGGCCTACCCGGTGCTGGAGAGGATCGTGGCCCGCCGCGCGGACGCGGTGCTGGGCGTGTCCGGCGACCTGGTGCGGCGGCTGCGCGCGGCGGGGGCCCGGGACGCCCGGCCGGCGGTGGTGGCCGCGCCCGAGACCGGTGTCCCGCTGAACGGGCGCGAGACCACCCGGGCCGACCTGGCGGTACGGTCCGACCGGCCCCTGCTGCTGACCATCGCCCGCCTGGCCGAGCAGAAGGGGCTGGACATGCTGTTGGAGGCGGCGCCCGCCATCGCCGACCGCAGTCCCGAACCGGTGGTGGCCATCGCCGGGGACGGGCCCCTGTGGGGGCGCCTGCACGACACGGCCGCGGAGATGCGCGCCGACGTGCGGATGCTGGGATACCGCTCGGACGTGGCCGACCTGCTGGCGGCCGCGGACGTCTTCTGCCTGACCAGCCAGTGGGAGGGGCCGTCCCTGGTGATCATGGAGGCGCTGCGCGCGGGGCTGCCGGTGGTCTCCACCCGGGTGGGCGGCATCCCGGACCTGTACACGGGGACGGTCCTGATGGTGCCGCCGGGGGACCCGGAGGCGTTCGCCGCCGCGGTGGGGCGGGTACTGGACGACCCGGGGCTGGCCGAGGAGATGCGGGCTCGCTCGCGCGAGGCGGCCAAGGCGCTGCCGACCGAGGACGACGCGGTGGAGGCGACAACAGGGGTGTACAAGTCGGTACTGCGGCGGTGAACAGGGAAGGTACCGCGGTGGTGGGCCGGGGCGCACGGGGAGCGAGTCCGGTTCGGGCCCTTGGCCACCGATCCGGGGGCGTCCGGATCCCGTGACCTGGCGGATCGGGGAGGATGTCCTCGGGGTGCGATGAACAACACCTTCGCCGCAACTTATGTCAAGGGGGGTTTGATGGCATCCTTGCTCGTGGTCCGGTGTGCACCGTGCGTGGTGATCCACCGGTACCCTTGCTTGTCACGTGAGGGGAGTATCCCTGTCGCGGCGGTGTCGTCATCACGGAGGACAGAGTCGTCCTCCCGGCGCCGTCGGCTCGCCGCCGGACGGCGCGAGCGGGAGAGACCTCCGGTTGTTCGACGTGCGTGCAGACCGCCCGCACGCACTGACCGGAGGAGAGTCCGTTCGTGAACGTTCCCTTGTGGCTTTGGGCTGCGACCATCGGAGCCATGGTCGTCATCCTGGTGATCGACCTGGCCATCGTGGACCACCCCTGGAGCAAGAAGAAGGGCCCCCAGGAGTTCGGCATGAAGCAGGCCGCCTGGTGGGCGGTCTTCTACATCGGCATCGCGATCGTGTTCGGTTTCGGTGTCTGGTACTTCGGCGGCGGGGCCGCCGGTGCCGAGTACTTCGCCGGGTTCGTCACCGAGAAGAGCCTGAGCATCGACAACCTCTTCGTGTTCTACCTCCTGATGAGCTCCTTCGCGGTGCCCAGGAAGTACCAGCACGAGGTCCTGCTCGTCGGTATCGTGATCGCGCTGGTCATGCGCGGTATCTTCATCGTCCTCGGCGCCCAGGTGATCAACGCCTGGAGCGAGGTCTTCTACCTGTTCGGCGCCTTCCTCATCTACACCGGTTACAAGATCGTCCGTGACCACGTGAAGGGCGACGACGAGGACGAGGACTTCACGCAGACGCCGGCGGTGCGCCTGGTCAGGCGCTTTTGGCCCGTGGCCGACGAGTACCACGGCGCCAAGCTCACGGTGAAGCTCGACGGCAGGCGGCACGTCACGCCGATGCTGCTGGTCATCGTCGCCATCGGCATGATCGACCTGGTCTTCGCCGTCGACTCCATCCCGGCGATCTTCGGCCTGACCCAGGACGCCTACATCGTCTTCACCGCCAACGCGTTCGCCCTGCTGGGCCTGCGCCAGCTGTACTTCCTGCTGGCCGGCCTGATGGACCGTCTGGCCTACATCAGCTGGGGCCTGTCGGCGATCATGGTGTTCATCGGCGCGAAGATGATCCTGCACGCCCTGCACGAGAACGGCGTGCACGTGCCCGAGATCGGTATCGGCCTGTCGCTGACCGTCATCCTCGGCATCATGACGATCACCATCGTCGGCAGCCTGCTGAAGTCCCGGTCCGACGAGAAGAAGCACCCCGAGCTGGCGGAGGAGAGGGACCCCTCGACCGACCGCTCCTGACCGCATGGCGGGTCGAACCGCCCATCCCCGGACAAACCGCAAAACGGCCTGATTCGAACGACTGTTCGTCTATAGTGGTGGCACCTCGGCGCTCCGGCGCCGGGGTGCCACTGCTTTTCCGAGGCGGAAGAAACCGTCGTCGGCGGTCGTTAGTCTGGACGTGCGGGGGAGCCGCGCGGCCTTCTCCGCGCCCCTCAGCGGCCCGCCTCCGAGGCCGAGACGGCCCCCGGTGGGGCCCTCGACCGCCACACCGCGAAGCCACACACGGGTCGGCCGACGCCCGCGCGCCGAGGTCCGCTTCCTGTGCGCCGATGCCGAAGGATGTCTCACTCGATGGTCGAACAACTGGTAGTCCGGGGAGCCCGCGAGCACAACCTCAAGGACGTCTCGCTGGACCTGCCGCGCGACTCCATGATCGTGTTCACCGGCCTGTCCGGATCGGGCAAGTCCTCCCTGGCCTTCGACACGATCTTCGCCGAGGGGCAGCGGCGCTACGTCGAGTCCCTGTCGGCCTACGCCCGCCAGTTCCTGGGCCAGATGGACAAGCCGGACGTGGACTTCATCGAGGGCCTGTCCCCGGCCGTGTCCATCGACCAGAAGTCCACCAGCCGCAACCCCCGCTCCACCGTCGGCACCATCACCGAGGTCTACGACTACCTGCGCCTGCTGTGGGCCCGCGTGGGCGTTCCGCACTGCCCGGAGTGCCGCCGCGAGATCGCCCGGCAGACCCCCCAGCAGATCGTGGACCGCGTCCTGGAGATGGAGGAGGGCACCCGCTTCCAGGTGCTCGCCCCCGTCGTGCGCGGACGCAAGGGCGAGTACGTCGAACTCTTCAAGGACCTGCAGTCCAAGGGCTACACCCGCGCCGTCGTGGACGGGCGGGCCGTCCGCCTGGACGAGGCGCCCAAGCTGGGCCGCTACGACAAGCACGACATCGCCGTGGTCGTGGACCGCCTCGCCGTCAAGCCCTCCGCGCGCGGGCGCCTGACCGACTCCGTCGAGACCGCCCTCAAGCTGGCGGGCGGCACCATCGTCCTGGACTTCGTGGACGTGGACGCCGGCGACCCCGACCGCGAGAAGGTCTTCTCCGAGCACCTGTACTGCCCCTACGACGACCTGTCCTTCGAGCAGCTCGAACCGCGCTCCTTCTCCTTCAACGCCCCCTACGGCGCCTGCCCCGACTGCTCGGGCCTGGGCACCCGCATGGAGGTCGACCCCGACCTGCTGGTCCCCGACCCCGAGAGGACCCTGGCCGAGGGCGCCATCGGCCCCTGGTCGGGCGGTCCCAACAGCGGCTACTGGGAGCGCATCCTCAAGGCGGTGGGCGAGGCCGTGGGCTTCGACCTGGACACCCCCTGGGAGAAGCTGCCGCGCCGCGCCCGCAAGGCCCTGCTGGAGGGGCACAACACCCAGGTCCACGTCTCCTACCGCAACCGCTACGGGCGCCAGCGCTCCTACTACACCGAGTTCGAGGGGGTCATCCCCTGGGTCAGGCGCCGCCACTCCGAGACCGAGAGCGACTACGGCCGCGAGCGGCTGGAGGGGTACATGCGCACGGTGCCCTGCCCCACCTGTGAGGGGACCCGCCTCAAGCCGGTCGTGCTGGCCGTGACCGTGGGCGGCAGGTCCATCGCCGAGGTCGCCCAGATGTCGCTCAGCGAGAGCGCGGCCTTCCTGGCCGGCCTGCGGCTCTCCGAGCGCGACATGGTCATCGCCGCCCAGGTGCTCAAGGAGATCAACGCCCGTATGGGCTTCCTGCTCGACGTGGGCCTGGACTACCTGAGCCTGGCCCGCTCCTCCGGCTCGCTCTCCGGCGGCGAGGCCCAGCGCATCCGCCTGGCGACCCAGATCGGCTCCGGCCTGGTGGGCGTGCTCTACGTGCTGGACGAGCCCTCCATCGGCCTGCACCAGCGCGACAACGCCCGCCTGCTGGAGACCCTGCAGCGGCTGCGCGACATCGGCAACACGCTCATCGTCGTCGAACACGACGAGGACACCATCCGCAGCGCCGACTGGGTGGTCGACATCGGCCCCGGTGCGGGCGAGCACGGCGGCCACGTCGTGGTCTCGGGGATCGTGGACGAGCTGCTCACCTCCCCCGAGTCGCTGACCGGCGACTACCTGGCCGGACGGCGCAGCATCGGGGTGCCCGCCACCCGCCGCCCCCTCACCCGGGGACACGAGCTGGTGGTCAGGGGAGCCCGCGAGAACAACCTCGAGGGCATCGACGTCACCTTCCCGCTGGGTGTCTTCACCGCCGTCACCGGTGTGTCGGGCTCGGGCAAGTCCACCCTGGTCAACGAGATCCTGTACAAGGCGCTGGCCAAGGAGCTCAACGGGGCGCGCGAGGTACCCGGCCGCCACCTGCGGGTCAACGGCGTGAACAAGGTCGACAAGGTCGTGCACGTGGACCAGAGCCCCATCGGGCGGACCCCGCGCTCCAACCCGGCCACCTACTCCGGGGTCTTCGACCACGTCCGCAAGCTGTTCGCGCAGACCACCGACGCCAAGACGCGCGGCTACATGCCCGGCCGGTTCTCCTTCAACGTCAAGGGCGGCCGCTGCGAGGCCTGCGCCGGGGACGGCACGCTCAAGATCGAGATGCAGTTCCTGCCCGACGTCTACGTGCCCTGCGAGGTGTGCCACGGCGCCCGGTACAACCGGGAGACCCTCCAGGTCCGGTACAAGGGAAAGAACATCTCCGAGGTGCTCGACATGCCCATCTCCGAGGCCCTGGAGTTCTTCGAGCCGATCAACGCGATCCGCCGCCACCTGCAGACCCTGGAGGACGTCGGCCTGGGGTACGTGCGGCTGGGCCAGCCCGCCACCACGCTCTCCGGCGGTGAGGCCCAGCGGGTCAAGCTCGCCTCCGAGCTGCAGCGCCGCTCCACCGGGCGCACGGTGTACGTGCTCGACGAGCCCACCACCGGCCTGCACTTCGAGGACATCCGCAAGCTCCTGGGAGTCCTCGACCGGCTGACCGACAGCGGCAACACGGTGATCGTCATCGAGCACAACCTCGACGTCATCAAGACCGCCGACCACGTCATCGACATGGGGCCCGAGGGCGGCTCCGGCGGCGGCGAGGTGGTCGCGGAGGGCACCCCCGAGGAGGTCGCGGCGGTGGCCGAGTCCTACACCGGGCGGTTCCTGGCCAAGATGCTCTGAGGACCGGCCGGGGAGGACCCCTCCGGAAATACACCCCGGATCCGGGCACTCCGCCACGGCTACTACATTGTGTAGTGATATTTCGGCGCAGGTGAGGAGCGTTTGGTCGTGGCCGGTAAGAGGACGTGCGGGTGCGGGATGAGCAGGCGTCGTCTGCTCGGGACGGCGGGGGCGGCCGCGGCCGTCACGGCCGCGAGCGCCTGCGGCGGCGAGGAGCCCAGGGCCCAGGAGGTCCGGTACGGCCAGGTGGTCGGACAGACCACCGACGTCCCCGAGGGCGCGGGGACCGTCTTCAGCAACAGCAAGCTGGTCGTCACCCAGCCGGAGAAGGACGACTACCGGGCCTTCGGCGCCGCGTGCACGCACGGGGGCTGCACCGTCCAGGAGGTGGACGAGGTCATCCGCTGCCTGTGCCACGGCAGCGAGTTCGACATCTCCACGGGGGAGCCGGTGACCGGACCGGCGCAGGAGCCGCTGGAGTCGTTCGTCGTCACCGTCGACGGCACCGACATCATCCTGGAGTCGGCGGCCGAGTCCTGAGGTGCGGCGCCCGCCCCGCCCCCAACACGCGAACGGCGCCCGGAGCGATCCGCTCCGGGCGCCGTTCGCGTCGTGACAGGGGCTCAGGCCTCGCCGGGGTCGCCCCCGGAAGGACCGCTGACGCCGTTGGGCTCGCGGCGCCGGAACGCCGAGGTCGGGAACTGGGAGGCGTAGGAGGCCTCGTTCGCGTCCTCGGAGAAGAACTGGGTGCGGTCGCGCGGCAGGGACTCGGGGTAGTTGGCGACCAGCCAGTTGATCAGGTGCTCGCGGATCTGGCAGGCGATGTCCCACTGGTTGCCCGTGTCGGCGGCGGTGGCCACCACCCGCACCATCACATCGCCGGTCTCGGTGATGTCCACGACCTGGCAGGACCAGCTGCGCCCGTCCCAGTGCTTGCTGGAGGTGATCAGGCGCCCGGCCTCCTCGCGCAGCTCCTCGATCGGGACCTCCCAGTCCAGCGGCAGCATCACCTTGGCGGTGATCGCCGTGCCCTGCTTGGTCCAGTTCTCGAAGCTGGTCGTGGTGAAGTTGGCGACCGGCACCACGAGGCGGCGCTCGTCCCAGATCTTGATGGTGACGTTGACCAGGCTGAGCTCCTCGACCCGGCCCCACTCACCCTCGACCACGACCACGTCGCCGATGCGCAGGGCGTCGCTGAAGGTCAGCTGCAGCCCGGCGAACAGGTTGCCCAGGGTGGACTGGGCGGCCACACCGGCGACGATGCCGATGACGCCGGCCGAGGCCAGCAGCCCGGCGCCGAGCGCCTTGACCTCGTCGAAGGTGAACAGGATGGCGGCGATCGCCAGGACCACGATGATCGAGGTGATGACCCTGCGCAGCAGCCGCACCTGGGTCTGCAGGCGGCGGGCCTTGCGGTCGGCGTCGCCGTTGGCGATCGACAGGCGCGCCAGGATCATGTCCGTGGCGGCGTAGGCCAGACTGATGCCCAGAGCCGTCAACGTCGCGATCATGAGGATGCTCATCGCGTGGTCGATGGTCCGGAACGTGCTCCAGCTCACCTCGTTCGGATCGTTGCCCGGGTTGGGCAGGGCAAGGTTCGCACCGAGCACGGCGGCCGCGCCGTAGGCCGTGTAGGTCGTACGCGAGACCAGGTACCGGGACACCCGCCAGACCCTGCCCAGCTTGTGCTTGAGCACCCAGCGCCCGGCGAAGACCAGCAGCACCGCGATGGCGACGGCGACGCCGATCGTTATCCATTGCTGAACGCTCACGGCGAGGGCCCCCTTGTCTTCCATGTCGGAAATACCAAACGTCCTCGCCCAACTTAGACCATGCGGATACGTAATCGTGACGTTTGCCTTGCATGCGATGGGCGGGGAGAGCGCGCTCCCCGGTCCGAAACGGGGCCGTCGGAGGAGCGGGGGGAGGGCGGCGGCCCGCCGTGGTGAGGTGCGACACCCCGAGGGCGCGCGAGCCTCGGTTGGCCGTATGTCCCTCCCAACGACCAGAATGGGGGCATGGCTGCGACTCCTCTCCTGCGTCCCGCGCCCGGTTCCATTCCGACCGACCCGGGCGTGTACCGGTTCCGGGACGCCTCGGGCCGCGTCATCTACGTGGGCAAGGCCAAGAACCTGCGGTCCCGGCTCTCCTCCTACTTCCGCGACTTCGCCGGGCTGCACCCGCGCACCCAGCAGATGGTCTCCACCGCCGCCGACGTGGACTGGACGATCGTCGGCACCGAGGTGGAGGCACTCCAGCTGGAGTACTCCTGGATCAAGCAGTACGACCCCCGGTTCAACGTCAAGTACCGCGACGACAAGAGCTACCCCTACCTGGCGGTCACCCTCCAAGAGGAGTTCCCCCGGGTGCAGGTCATGCGCGGCGCCAAGCGCAGGGGGGTGCGCTACTTCGGCCCCTACTCCCACGCCTGGGCCATCCGCGAGACCGTCGACCTGCTGCTGCGGGTCTTCCCCGTGCGCACCTGCTCGCCCGGGGTGTTCCGCGGCGCCCGCAACAGCGGCCGCCCCTGCCTGCTCGGCTACATCGGCAAGTGCGTGGCCCCCTGCGTCGGCAGGGCCTCGCCGCAGGAGCACCGGGCCCTGGCCGAGGACTTCTGCTCCTTCCTGGCGGGGGACACCGGCCGGTTCATCCGCGAACTGGAGACGCGGATGAAGGAGGCCGCCCAGGAGATGGAGTACGAGCGCGCCGCCCGCCTTCGCGACGACATCGAGGCGCTGCGGGCCGCCCTGGAGAAGCAGGCCGTCGTCCTGCCCGACTCCACCGACTGCGACGTCATCGCCATGGCCGACGACCAGCTGGAGGCCGCCGTCCAGATCTTCCACGTGCGCGGCGGCCGCATCCGCGGCCAGCGCGGCTACGTGGTGGACAAGGTCACCGACGACTCCCCGGCCGAGCTGATGAGCACCTTCCTGGGGCAGCTCTACGGACCCGCCGAGGGCGCCGACGAGAGCGGGGGGACCGGCACCGCCGTCCCCCGCGAGGTCCTGGTCTCCCACGAGCCCGCCGATCCCGCGGCCATGGCCGCCTGGCTGTCGGAGCACCGCGGCGCCGCCGTGGACCTGCGGGTTCCCCGGCGAGGGGACAAGAGGTCCCTCCTGGAGACCGTCGACAAGAACGCCCGCGAGGCACTGGCCCGGCACAAGACCCACCGCGCCGGGGACCTGAGCACCCGCAGCCGTGCGCTCAACGAGATCCAGGAGGCCCTGGACCTGCCCGAGGCGCCGCTGCGCATCGAGTGCTTCGACATCTCCAACCTCCAGGGCGAGCACGTGGTGGCGTCCATGGTGGTCTTCGAGGACGGGCTGGCCCGCAAGTCCGAGTACCGCCGCTTCTCCATCCGGGGCAGCGGCGAGGGCGGACGCGAACAGCACGACGTCGCCGCCATGTACGAGGTGATCCGCCGCCGCTTCCGCCGCTACCTGGAGGAGAGCTCCAGGAGCGGCGAGGTCGCCCGGATGGGGGAGACCGGGGACCACGGTGGTCACCAGAGCGACGACGAGCCTTCACCCGGCAGGTTCGCCTATCCGCCTAACCTTGTGGTGGTGGACGGCGCCCGGCCCCAGGCCGAGGCGGCGCGCCGCGCCCTGGACGAGCTCGGGATCGAGGACGTCGCGGTGTGCGGCCTGGCCAAGCGCCTGGAGGAGGTGTGGTTGCCCGGCGACGAGGACCCGGTGATCCTGCCCCGCACGGGAGAGGGCCTCTACCTGCTCCAACGGGTGCGGGACGAGGCGCACCGCTTCGCCATCCGGTACCACCGGCAAAAGCGCGCCAAGGCGCTCACAGGAAGCAGCCTGGACGAGCTGCCCGGCCTCGGTCCGACCCGCAGGTCGGCCCTGATCAAGGAGTTCGGCTCGGTGAGACGACTGGCCTCGGCCACAGCCGAGGAGATCGCGGCGGTGCCCGGGATCGGCCCCAAACTGGCCGAGTCCGTGCACGCGCACCTGTCCGGCGGCCCCGCCGGCACGGGTGGGGAGGGTGACGGGGCACCAGAACGGAACACCGAGAACGGGGGAGGAGAGGTATGACGGTCGAACTGGGCGGAGAGCTACCGCCCGAGGTGGTCATAGTCACCGGCATGTCCGGTGCGGGCCGCAGCACGGCGGCCAGGGCCCTGGAGGACCTGGACTGGTTCGTGGTGGACAACCTGCCACCGGGACTGCTGCCGACGATGATCGAGCTGGCGGGGCGCACGCACGGCGCCGTGCCGCGGGTCGCGGTGGTCGTCGACGTGCGCTCGCTGGCCTTCACCGAGGATCTGCTGTCCACGGTGGAGGAACTGCGCAAGCGCGACATCATCGCGCGCGTGCTCTACCTGGAGGCCGGCGACGAGGCCCTGGTCCGGCGCTTCGAGGGCGTGCGCAGGCCCCACCCCCTCCAGGGCGACGGCCGCCTGACCGACGGGATCGACCGCGAGCGCGAGACCCTGCGCGCCGTCCGGGGCGAGGCCGACCTGGTCATCGACACCTCCCAGCTCAACGTGCACCAGCTCAAGGCCCGGGTGATCGGCTTCTTCGGGCAGAGCGACGAGGCGCGGCCCCGCGCCAACGTGGTCTCCTTCGGCTTCAAGCACGGCCTGCCCGTGGACGCCGACCTGGTGCTGGACTGCCGCTTCCTCCCCAACCCCCACTGGGTGCCCGAGCTCAGGCCGATGAACGGCCGGGACGACCAGGTGAGCGACTACGTCCTGTCCCAGGACGGGGCCAAGGAGATGCTGGAGGCCTACACCGAGGTCCTCAGGCTGACCATCGCCGGGTACCAGCGCGAGGGCAAGCACTACATGACCCTGGCGGTGGGCTGCACCGGCGGCAAGCACCGCAGTGTGGCCATGGCCGAGCAGTTCGCCGAACGCCTGCGCGGCCAGGGCGTGGACGTGCACGTGGTCCACAGGGACGTCGGCCGGGAGTGAGCCCGGCGCGTCCGTCCGGGACCGCGGAGGCCGTCGGTACACCGTTTCCGGTGGTACGGTCCGATTCGTCCGGTGGACATGGGACGAGGGGCAGACCACAGCCATGATGAGCACAACACCCGACGAGGACGGGCGGCGCCCGCCCCGGGTGGTCGCGCTGGGGGGCGGGCACGGCCTGCACGCCTCCCTGTCGGCCCTGAGGAGGGTGACCACCGACGTGACGGCGATCGTCACGGTCGCCGACGACGGCGGGTCCAGCGGCCGGCTCCGCAGGGAGCTCGGCGTCCTTCCGCCCGGAGACCTGCGGATGGCGCTGGCCGCGCTGTGCGGTGACGACGAGTGGGGGCACACCTGGAGCCAGGTGATCCAGCACCGGTTCCGCTCGGAGGGGGAGCTGCACGGCCACGCGGTCGGCAACCTGCTGATCGTGGCCCTGTGGGAGCTGCTCGGCGACTCGGTGGCGGGCCTGGACTGGGTGGGCCAGCTGCTGGGCGCGCACGGCCGCGTACTGCCGATGTCGTCGGTGCCGCTGGACATCGCCGCGGAGGTCTCGGGGATCGACCCGGAGCGCCCCGAGGAGCTGACCACGGTGCGCGGCCAGGTGGCGTGCGCCAGCACCAGCGGCAAGGTGCGCTCCATCTCCCTGGTCCCGGAGGCCCCGCCCGCCAGCCCGCAGGCGGTCAAGGCGGTGCGCGAGGCCGACTGGGTGGTGTTCGGCCCCGGGTCGTGGTTCACCAGTGTGCTGCCCCACCTGCTGGTCCCGGACCTGGCGCACGCCCTGGTCACCACCCGGGCCAGGCGCATGGTGGCGCTGAACCTGTCGCCCCAGCAGGGCGAGACCGACGGCTTCCGCCCCGAGACCTACCTGGAGGTGCTGCACGAGCACGCCCCCAAACTCGGGGTGGACATGGTGCTCGCCGACCGGGGGGCCGTGGAGGAGGTCGAGCCCCTGCTGGAGGTGGTCGGCCGACTGGGCGGACGCCTGGAGCTGGCGCACCTGTCGCGCGACGACGGCACCCCGCGCCACGACCCCGACCGGCTCGCGGCGGCCTTCGAGCGTATCCTGGCACACTGACGGGTTCGGCCGGCGGGGAGCGGGAAGACCCCCGCCATGGCCGAGCACCACGTGTACCTGGAGCGCGTCCACGACGAGGTCCGCGCGGCGCGCGGACCCGGTGGGGGACCGGCCCCGCCGCCGGGCCGCCGCTTCCTCGTGGACCGGCTGTGGCCGCGCGGGGTGTCCAAGGAGGCCCTGGAGGGGGCCGCCTGGGTGAGGGAGGCCGCGCCGAGCGACGGGCTGCGCAGGTGGTTCGGCCACGAACCCTCGCGCTTCACCGAGTTCGCCGAGCGCTACCGGGCGGAGCTGGAGGCCCGCCCGGAGGTGCTGGACCCGCTCCTGGAGGCGGCGCGGAGGGGACCCGTCACCCTGCTGTACGCGGCACGGGACACCGAGCACAACCACGCCCTCGTCCTGCGCGACCACCTGCGCGGGATGCTGTCCTCCCAGGCCGGGAGCAATTGACCGCACACCGGCACGAAGGCCCACAGGACCGCCGCCGGCCAGGGTGGTGGATGGGCAACACGCCGTGCAGGGGTCGGCACCTGGCGCCTCGTCACGTAGTCTGCGACGGAGAAAGCCGCTCGTGGCAGGGCCGCGGCGGCACATCCCGGCACCGAGCCCGCGGTGCCGGGTCGGCTTGTTCGACGGGGAGGACCGCAGCGATGGCGATGACCGGCGTGGTGAAGGATGAGTTGAGCCGTCTGGCCATTCTCAAGCCATGCTGCCGCAAGGCGGAGGTGTCCACCATCCTGCGTTTCACCGGGGGCCTGCACCTGGTGGGCGGGCGGATCGTGATCGAGGCCGAACTCGACACCGGAGTGGCCGCGCGCCGTCTGCGCAAGGACATCTCCGAGGTCTTCGGCCACGAGTCCGAGATGGTCGTGCTCTCTCCCAGCGGCCTGCGCAAGGGCAACCGGTACGTGGTGCGGGTGATCAAGGACGGCGAGTCCCTGGCCCGGCAGACGGGGCTGGTGGACAACAACGGCCGTCCGGTGCGCGGTCTGCCCCGGCACGTCGTGGCGGGCGGGGCCTGCGACGCCGAGTCGGCGTGGCGGGGCGCGTTCATCGCGCACGGCTCCCTGACCGAGCCGGGCCGGTCGATGTCCCTGGAGGTCACCTGCCCCGGGCCGGAGGCCGCGCTGGCGCTGGTGGGCGCGGCGCGCCGCCTGAAGGTGCACGCCAAGGCCCGCGAGGTGCGCGGCGTGGACCGGGTGGTGGTGCGCGACGGAGACTCCATCGGCGCGCTGCTGACCCTGCTGGGCGCGCACCAGAGCGTGCTGGCGTGGGAGGAGAGGCGGATGCGCCGGGAGGTGCGCGCGACCGCCAACCGGTTGGCCAACTTCGACGACGCCAACCTGCGGCGCAGCGCGCGGGCGGCGGTGGCCGCCGGTGCGCGCGTGGAGCGGGCCCTGGAGATCCTGGGCGACGACGCGCCCAAGCACCTGGTGGCCGCGGGCCAGCTGCGCCTGGCGCACAAGCAGGCCTCACTGGAGGAGCTGGGCCAGCTGTCCGTCCCGCCGCTGACCAAGGACGCCATCGCGGGACGCATCCGCAGGCTGCTGGCCATGGCGGACAAGCGCGCGAGCGACCTGGGCATCGAGGGGACCGAGGCCAACCTCACCCCGGACATGCTGGTCCCCTGACCGGAAGCGCTCCCGGAGCCGTCAACTCCGGCGTAACACCGGTGTTCGGCTTTGTTAACAGGACAAACTCGTGGATAACTTCCGACAATGGTATAGACCTTTACGGCGCGCGGTGCCAGGATGGTCGCGAATCCACAAGGGTCCGGTAGCGCCCGGCCGCGGCTCCCCGCCGGTGCTCCGCTAGGCTCTTCCTGAACACCCGGTGTGCGTTGACCCTGCTCATGGCGGCCGTCCGGTTCGTCCCGGCGCGGCCCCGTTCCAGGTGGGGGAATGCCCGGGTGGAAATGATGTGCGATATATGAGGGGATTGGTTCCGTGACCATCCGTGTAGGCGTCAACGGCTTCGGTCGAATCGGCCGCAATTTCTGGCGCGCGGTCGCCGCTGGCGGCAGCGACATCGAAATCGTCGCGGTCAACGACCTCACCGACACCAAGACGCTCGCGCACCTGCTCAAGTACGACACCGTGCTCGGCACCCTGAGCGGTGAGGTCGAGGTCGGCGAGGACTTCATCCGCGTCGGCGACAAGAGCATCAAGGTCCTGGCCCAGCGCGACCCGGCCCAGCTGCCCTGGTCGGACCTGAACGTGGACGTCGTCATCGAGTCCACCGGCCGCTTCACCAAGGCCGAGGACGCCAAGAAGCACATCGAGGCCGGCGCCAAGAAGGTCATCATCTCCGCCCCGGCCAAGGGCGAGGACCTGACCGTCGTCATGGGCGTCAACGACGACAAGTACGACGCGGCCAACCACCACATCGTCTCCAACGCCTCCTGCACCACCAACTGCGTGGCGCCCATGGCGAAGGTGCTCCTGGACAGCTTCGGCATCCAGCAGGGTCTGATGACCACGGTGCACGCCTACACCAACGACCAGGTCATCCTCGACTTCCCGCACAAGGACCTGCGCCGTGCCCGCGCGGCCGCGCAGAACATCATCCCGACCACGACCGGTGCCGCCAAGGCCACCGCCCTGGTCATCCCGGAGCTGCAGGGCAAGCTGGACGGCATGGCCATGCGCGTGCCCGTGCCGGACGGCTCGGTGACCGACCTGGTCGTCACCCTGGAGCGCGAGGTCACCAAGGACGAGGTCAACGCCGCGTTCAAGGCCGCCGCCGAGGGTCCGCTCAAGGACGTGCTCCTCTACACCGAGGACGAGATCGTCTCCTCCGACATCGTCGGCACCTCGCCCTCCTGCACCTTCGACTCCAAGCTGACCATGGCCTTCGGCAACCAGGTCAAGATCGTCGGCTGGTACGACAACGAGTGGGGCTACTCCAACCGCCTGGTCGACCTGGCCAAGCTGGTCGGATCCGGCCTGTAGCGTCCACGGCCCTCATGGCCACCGGCGCGTGAGACGGCACCCCTTCGCCCGCAGTTCGCGCGAAGGGGTGCCGTCGTGCACGTCCCTCCCGGCTCCACCGCCCGGGACCGCCCAACCCCACATTCCAAGAGGAGACCAGCATGCGGACGATCGACGAACTCGACGTCTCCGGCAAGCGCGTGTTCGTCCGGGCCGACCTGAACGTGCCCCTGGACGGCGACCGGATCACCGACGACGGTCGCATCCGTGCGGCCGTGCCGACCATCTCCGCGCTCCGCGAGCGCGGTGCCCGTGTCATCGTCGCCGCCCACCTGGGCCGCCCCAAGGGCGCGCCCGACCCCCGCTACTCCCTGCGCCCCGTCGCCGTCCGCCTGGGCGAGTTGCTCGGCGCCGAGGTGGCCTTCGCGGCCGACACCGCCGGCGAGTCGGCCCGCGCCACCTCCGCCGCCCTGGAGGACGGCCAGGTCGCGCTGCTGGAGAACGTGCGTTTCGAGCCCGGTGAGACCAGCAAGGACGACGCCGAGCGCGGCGAGCTCGCCGACCGCTTCGCCCAGCTCGCCGACCTGTACGTCGGCGACGCCTTCGGCGCCGTGCACCGCAGGCACGCCAGCGTCTACGACCTGCCCGGAAGGCTCCCGCACGCCGTCGGCGGCCTGGTACTGACCGAGGTCGAGGTGCTCCGGAAGCTCACCGGCGAACCCGAGCGCCCCTACGCCGTGGTCCTGGGCGGGTCCAAGGTCTCCGACAAGCTCGGTGTCATCGACAACCTCCTCGGTACCGCCGACCGCCTGCTCATCGGCGGCGGCATGGTCTTCACCTTCCTCAAGGCCAAGGGCTACGAGGTCGGCTCCAGCCTGCTGGAGGCCGACCAGCTCGACACCGTCAGGGGCTACCTGGAGCGCGCCGAGCGCGAGGGCGTGGAGATCGTCCTGCCGGTGGACGTCGTGGCCGCCGAGAAGTTCTCCGCCGACGCCGCGCACGACGCGGTCGGCGTCGACGCCATCCCGGCCGACCGGATGGGCCTGGACATCGGCCCCAGGAGCCAGGCGCTCTTCGCCGAGAAGCTCGCCGACACCAGGACCGTGTTCTGGAACGGCCCGATGGGCGTGTTCGAGATGGAGCCCTACGCGGGCGGCACCCGCGCGCTGGCCCGGGCCCTGGTCGACTCGGGCGCCTTCACCGTGGTCGGCGGCGGCGACTCCGCCGCGGCCGTGCGCGCGCTCGGCTTCGACGAGGCGGCCTTCGGCCACATCTCCACCGGTGGCGGCGCCAGCCTGGAGTACCTGGAGGGCAAGGACCTGCCCGGTATCGACGCCCTCAAGTAAGCAGTGTCCGCTCCGGAACCCGCCGTGTCCCCTTTCGGCGGGGTCCGGGGGAGTTCCTCGACCATCCCGAAGGAAGTACCGACATGTCCCAGCGCCTGCCGCTCATCGCGGGCAACTGGAAGATGAACAACAACCACCTGGAGGCCATCGCGCTCGTCCAGAAGCTGGCGTTCGCGCTGAACGACAAGGACTACGACAACGCCGAGGTCGTCGTCCTGCCGCCGTTCACCGACCTGCGCAGCGTCCAGACGCTGGTCGACGGCGACAAGCTCAGGATCGGCTACGGCGCCCAGGACGTCTCCGCCCATGACAAGGGCGCCTACACCGGCGAGATCTCCGGTGCCATGCTGGCCAAGCTGGACTGCTCCTACGTGCTCGTGGGCCACTCCGAGCGCCGCGAGTACCACCAGGAGGACGACGCCCTGGTCAACGCCAAGGTCAAGGCCGCCTTCAAGAACGAGATCGTCCCGATCCTGTGCGTCGGAGAGGGCCTGGAGGTGCGCCAGGCGGGCCGGCAGGTCGAGCACGTCCTGGCCCAGCTGGACGGCGCCCTCAAGGAGGTCCCGGCCGAGCAGGCCGAGAGGCTCGTCGTCGCCTACGAGCCGGTGTGGGCCATCGGCACCGGCGAGGTCGCCACCCCCGAGGACGCCCAGGAGGTGTGCTCGGCGGTCCGCAAGCGCCTGGCCGAGCTGTACTCGCCCGAGATCGCGGGCGCGGTGCGCGTCCTGTACGGCGGTTCGGTCAAGGGCGACAACGCCTCCGGCATCATGGCCAAGGACGACGTCGACGGCGCCCTGGTCGGCGGTGCCTGCCTCAAGGCCGACGAGTTCGCCAGGATCATCCGCTTCGGCGAGCAGTAACCGCCGGGCGGGGAACCCGGTCCGTCATCCTCGACGCCCGATAGTGACGGGCCGGGTGCCCGACAGGTCTCCGGTCGGGCTAGACTTCGCTGTGGGGTTTTCCGTGTCCCGCGGTTTCCCCGCCCGTGCCGCCATGGGCACGGTAAAATCCGAAATTGTCCCCGGTCTCCTCCTTCCCCGACACCCGTATCGGCCCGGTACAGCCGCTGCCGCGGGCGGGAAGTGGGGATCGAGGTGTCCATCCCCCCGCTTCGGGGTCGAGCTACGGGTGAGCGTGTGATCCTCGGTCTGTCCATCTTCGTGATGCTTCTCAGCGTGCTGCTGGTCCTGCTGGTGCTCATGCACAAGGGCAAGGGTGGCGGCCTCTCCGACATGTTCGGCGGCGGCGTCACGTCCTCGCTCGGCGGTTCGTCGGTGGTGGAGCGCAACCTCGACCGCATGACGATCGGGATCGCGGTCGCCTGGATCCTCGCCATCGTCGTCCTCGGCCTGCTGATCAACCGGGGGATGTAGCCCGCGCCCCGTGGGACGCACCCCCCGTCCACAGTCAAGCTCGCCCGAGATCCGGTGAGCGAGTTCGCCGAAGGAGTTTTTCGTGGGTAGTGGCAGTGCCATCCGTGGCAGCCGTGTCGGAGCCGGCCCCATGGGCGAGGCGGAGCGGGGTGAGGCCGCCCCCCGCGTTCGGGTTCCGTTCTACTGCGCGAACCTGCACGAGGTCGTGCCCAGCTTCGCGAGCGAGGCGCTGGTGCCCGACGAGTGGGACTGCCCGCGCTGCGGTTTCCCCGCGGGCAAGGACAAGGCGAACCCTCCGTCGCCGCCGCGCACCGAGCCGTACAAGACCCACCTGGCGTACGTGAAGGAACGCCGCAGCGAGGAGGAGGGCAAGCTCATCCTCGATGAGGCCCTGGCCAAGCTGCGCGCCGACCGCGCCGCCGTCGAGGCCCACATGAAGGCCTCGCAGAACTAGGGCCTGTTTGGG
>NZ_LWLB01000017.1 GCF_001905145.1 Nocardiopsis sp. TSRI0078 | reverse complement strand
TCCTCGCCGTCCCGCAGCGACTCTTTCGAGTATAGGGAGAGCAGGGGCAAGCGTCAAACCAGAGCCCGGACCAGGGGTTGAACCTGGGATCCGGGACCCCGTCGCCCCGTGTGGGCGGCTTGTGAAGGCCCCTTGACGTACGCGGTCCTCAACACCAGATCCGCGTGTCGGCTGTTTGTGTCAGACAGGAAGCGTTCTGCCCGGGAGGTTCCCTCTCCAAACCCGCATCCCCCACAAACCTTCCAGCTTCCGGCCGGGACTCGACACGACCGCAGGCCGGCACCCGGTCCCGCCCGGCCTGGGCCCGGCGCACCAAGGACCGGACACGGCCACGGACCGGCGCCCGCGAAGGCGCCGGCCCGTGGCCCGGTGTGTCGGTGGGAGCGTCAGCCGTTGAGGACGACACCGCCGATGTTGCGCTTGCCCTTGCGCAGCACCACGAAGCGCCCCTGGAGCACGTCCTCGGCGCTGAGCGTGGCCTCCACGTCGGTGACCTTGACGTTGTTCACGTAGGCCCCGCCCTCCTGGACGGCGCGACGGGCCGCGGACTTGCTCGGCGTCAGGCCGCTCTGCGCGAACATGTCGGTCACGAGCAGCTCGTCCACGGAACCGCTGACCTCGGCCTTGGGCACCTCGGCCAGGGCCGCGTCCAGCGTGCGGGCGTCCAGGTCGGACAGGTCCGCCCGACCGAACAGCGCCAGGCTGGCCTCCTTGACCTTGCGGCACTCCTCCTCGCCGTGCACCAGCGTGGTCAGGTCCTCGGCCAGGGTGCGCTGGGCGGCGCGGGCCTGCGGACGCTCCTCGGTCTGGCGCTCCAGCTCCTCGATCTCGCTCCGACTGCGGAAGCTGAAGGTCTTGAGGTAGCGCACCACGTCGCGGTCGTCGGCGTTGAACCAGAACTGGTAGAAGGCGTAGGGCGAGGTCAGTTCGGGGTCGAGCCAGACGCTGCCGGACTCGGTCTTGCCGAACTTGGTCCCGTCCGCCTTGGTGAGCAGGTTCGTGGTCAGCCCGTGCGCCTGGCCGTGCGGCTCGTTGCCGTCCATCCTGCGGACCAGGTCCAGGCCCGCGGTGATGTTGCCCCACTGGTCGGAGCCGCCGGTCTGCAGCGTGCAGCCGTAGCGCCGGTAGAGCTGCACGTAGTCGTAGGACTGCAGCAGCACGTAGCTGAACTCGGTGTAGCTCATGCCCTCGCCGTCCAGGCGGCTCTTCACCGTCTCCCGGGCGAGCATCTGGTTGATGCTGAAGTGCTTGCCGACGTCGCGCAGCAACTCGATGGCGTTGATCCCGCCGAGCCAGTCGGCGTTGTCGGCGAGGACGGCGTCGGTCGGTTCGGGCTTCTCCCCCTCGGGGGTGAAGCGCAAGAACGCGGACAGCTGTCCCGCCAGGTTGCCGACCCAACCCTGCACGGTCTCCGGCGAGTTGAGCTGGCGCTCGGCACTGGGCTTGGGGTCGCCGATGAGACCCGTGCCGCCTCCGACCAGGGCGATCGGGCGGTGCCCCGCCTGCTGGAAGCGGGCCAGGGTCAGGATCTGGGTGAGGTGGCCCACGTGCAGGCTGCCCGCCGTCGGGTCGAATCCGCAATACAGGGTGATCGGACCATCGGCGAGCGCCTTGCGCAGTGCGTCAAGGTCGGTCGTCTGCGCGAGCAGGCCGCGCCACTGGAGTTCGTCGATGATGTCGGTCACTGTGTTGCTCTCTGTCGTGTAGGCGGGCCCCGTGGGGCTCGATCTGCCTTGAAGTGTAGGCCGGTCGCCGCGGACGGGCATCCGGTTCACGGCCCGCCTCCACGCTATCGGCTGTCCCCGAGCCACTGCTCACGGACTGCGTGCTCGCGCTCCTGTGCCCGGCCCGCCCCGACCCGGGCTCCGGCGAAGAACCTCGGCCCCTTCCCTTGCCCCGCTTGGCTAATGGCATTAGCTTTAAGGCTATGGAGATGAGCCAGGACGTGAGGGACCCCACGATGCACCACCTCGAGCGCCCCCAGGGACGGATCGCCTACGACCTCTACGGAGCGGAGAACACGGGGACCCTCGTGGTCTGCGTGCCCGGTATGTTCGACCACCGGGCCTCCTTCCGGTTCGTCGGCGCCGCACTCGCCGAAGCCGGGTACCGGGTCGCCGCCATGGACCTGCGCGGCCACGGTGACAGCGACACCACCTTCGACGACCACACCAACCGGGCGGCGGCCACCGACGCCGTCGCGCTCGCCGAGGACCTGGGCGGGGAGAACGTGGTGATGGCGGGCAACTCCGTGGGCGGAGCGGCCGTGACCATCGCGGCGAAGGAGCGGCCCGACCTGGTGGCGGGCATCGCCCTGCTCGCGCCCTTCCTCCGCCAGCCCTCTCCCTCCCTGTTCATGCGGATCGCGCAGCGGCTCATGCTGGTCCGGCCGTGGGGCCCGCGGGCGGTGGCGGGCTACTACGACAGCCTGAACACCGGACGCACCCCCGAGGGGCACCAGGAGCACCTGGACCGCGTCCTCGGGATGCTGCGCCCGGCCGCCAGGTACCGCGCCGTGTACGACACCGTCTACGCGCCCCACGAGGAGGTCCTGGAGACCGCGGAGCTGCGGGCCGAGGCCGTGGTGATCGTGGGCGAGCAGGACTCCGACTGGAAGGACCCGCGCGCCGAGGCCGAGTGGGCGGCCTCGGTGGTCCGCGGCTCCGTCGTGATGGTGCCCGAGTGCGGCCACTACCCCCAGGCCCAGCGGCCCGACGTGGTCGTGCCCGCCCTGGAGTCGCTGATCGGGAAGGTCGTGCCCAGTGCCTAGGGCGGGTCTGACGCCGACGCTGGTGGCCGAGGAGGCCGCACGGCTCAGCGACGAGGAGGGCTTCCACTCCCTGTCCCTGGCCGCGGTCGCCAAACGGCTCAAGGTCGCCACGCCCAGCCTGTACAAGCACGTCGACGGACTGGCGGGGCTGCGCCGTGAGGTGGCGCTGCTGGGCGCGAACGGCCTCGGCGAGCGGATCCAGCGGGCCGCCGTGGGCCGGTCCGGCCCCGACGCGCTGCGCTCGACGGCCGAGGCCTACCGCCGCTACGCGCACGAGCACCCGGGGCGCTACACCGCCCTGCAGCGGTTGCCCCTGCTGGCCGGGGCCGAACCGGTCCTGACCGCCGACCCCGTGCGGGTGCTGGCTGAGGTGCTGCGCGGGTTCGGGCTCCCCGAGGACCAGCTGGTGCACGCGATCCGGGCGCTGCGCAGCGCGCTGCACGGATTCGTGGACGTGGAGGCGCACGGCGGGTTCGGGCTCCCCGAGGACGTGGACGAGACCTACGCGCTCCTGGTGGAGGGCCTCGTGCGCGCCCTTCGGCAGTGGCCCGGCTCGGCGGGGCGAACGAACGACGGAACGGAGCCGTGACCGATGCTGGCCGGACACTTCGGGGTGGCGGGGATCATCAAGGCCTGGCGCCCGGCACTTCCCATGGGCGCGCTCCTGGTGGCGACACAGCTACCGGACCTGGTCTTCCTGCCGTTGGCCGCGCTGGGGGTCGAGAGCGGGGAACCGGCCGGGCCCGGCCTGAGCGGCTACGGCTCCCTCCTCATCACCGCGGAGTACTCACACGCACTGGTCGGCAACCTGGTGCTGGCGTTACTCGTGGGCGGACTGACGCACGTGTTCCTCCGGGACCGGTGGGGACGGGACGCCGGCGTGGTCCTGGGCGGGACCGTGTTCGGCCACTGGCTCCTGGACCTGCTGGTGCACCGGCCGGACCTGGTGGTCCTGCCCGGCGGCGCGGGCGGGCTGCCGCTCCTGGGGCTGGGACTGTGGGAGTCTCCCGCGGTGGCGGCCGTGGTCGAGGGTGCACTGGTGCTGGCGGGTGCGCTCCTGTACTCCTGGCGCACGCTCCGGGACCATCCGAGCCGCGCCCGGGCGCAGCTGTACAGCGCGGGCGTCGGCCTGATCCTGGTGGGTTCCTTCCTGTTCGACCTGCTGTGACCCGAACCTCCCTCCGCGGCGGACGCGCCTCCCTCACCGGTGAGGAACTCCTGGCCCGGGCGGTGTTCTCGCCGGGTGCGGGCATGGGCCAAGCTGGTGGCACGACCGTCGCCGCTCCCGTGCGCGGTCCGCGAAGCGTTGTGGAGTCACCTGATGCCCAAGAAGGCCTCGTCGAAGATCGGCGGTCTCGTGTCCGCCGTGGTCGGCGCCCTCGCCGTCGCCGTGTTCGTCCTGTACCAGCTGGGGGTGGTCGAACCCGGGTCGGAGAGCAGCGCAGCTCCGGGGACCGATGGCACGGCCTCCCCCGACGGGCCGGCGGAACAGGCCCTCCGGCAGTTGGAGGAACTGCGGGTGGAGGCGGAGAACGACCCGGACGGGTACGACCGCGCGCTGTTCCCTCACTGGGACTCGGGCGTCCAGGACGACTGCACCACCCGCCAGGTGGTCCTGCTGCGCGACGGCGAGAACGTGGAGACCGACGAGGACTGCCAGCCGGTGTCCGGCTCCTGGTACAGCCCCTACGACGGGGAGACCCTCACAGAGGCACAGGACATCGACATCGACCACATGGTGGCGTTGAAGGAGGGGTGGCGTTCGGGCGCCCACGCGTGGACGACGGAGAAGCGCGGACGCTTCGCCAACGACCTGGACTCCTCCCAGCTGTGGGCGGTCAGCGCCTCGTCCAACCGCTCCAAGGGCGACGACGACCCCGCGCACTGGCTGCCGCCGCTGGAGTCCTCGCACTGCGACTACGTGGTCTCGTGGATCGAGGTCAAGCACGTGTGGGACCTGACCGTGGACCCGGACGAGGAGGCGGCGCTGCGCGAGGTGCTCTCCGGCTGCTGAGGCCGCTCGGCCGGGGCCGGCCGCTCAGCCGGGATGCTCGGTTCCGACACCGCGCGCGGTGGCCAGCAGCTCCTCCTGGCCGATGAGGCCGAAGGCGTCGCGGACCTCCACCGCCACGCCCTCGGCCGGTGTCCAGAAGGCCTCGGTCTCGCCGTGCAGGGCGGCGCGGCCGTTGTTGTCGAACTCGGTGAGCTCCCAGTCGGGCGCGCGCTCGTGGTACTCGGCGAGGAAGTCGCGGACGGCCGCCAGGTCGGTGAGCCCCGCACCGCGCATGACCAGGACCTGCAGGACGACCCTGGCCCCTCCCCCCTCCAGGGCCCTCTCCCACACCCGGCTGGAGAAGGACACGTCGCCCCACTCGTACTCGAACTCGGAGACCGAGGTCTGGTCGTCGATCTGGTCGGGCAGGTGCCCGATGGTGAATCCGTCCAACTCTCCCCCTCGTGGGCTGGTGGCGGCCGGAGCCGCGGTGAGTACGAGCGCGAGCGCGGCGGCGAGGAACGCCGCGGCCCACCGGACAACGCGCATGTCCACCTCCGGCGGCGGTCGCGGGACCCTCCCGGACCAGCGCCGTCTCCTATGGTGGGGCGCCGCCGAGGCCGCCACCAGAGTGTCCTCCGGCCTGTGGAGAACCCGCCCCCGGCACGCGCCGGGCCCGTGTCGGGGCTGTGTACCCGCGGGCTCAGGGAACGAACGTGTCGGTGAGGAACTCGGCGATCGCCAGTGAGGACGTGGCCGCGGGCGAGGGTGCGTTGCGCACGCACACCACCCTTTCGTGGGTGTCGACGTGGAAGTCGTCGAGCAGGGAGCCGTCCCGGGCCAGGGCCTGGGCGCGGACCCCGGCCGGTGCCGGGCGCAGGTCGGCCGCGGCCAGTTCGGGCAGCAGCCGCCGCGCCTGGGCGGCGAAGGCCGCGCGCGAGGCCGACACGAGGGTCTCCTTGGCCCCCACGGTCCAGTGGCGGCGGGCCAGGCGCCAGAACCCGGGCCAGGACAGGGTCCGCGCGAGTTCGCCGGTGTCCAGGTCCCGGGCCCGGTAGCCCTCCAGCGCGGTGGCGAGGATCGCGTTGGGCCCGGCCATGACCTCGCCGTGGACGTGGCGGGTCAGGTGCACTCCGAGGAAGGGGTACCGGGGGTCGGGGACGGGATAGAGCAGGCCGTTGACCAGGTGGCGGCGTTCGGGGACGAGTTCGTGGTACTGGCCGCGGAAGGGCACCACGCGGGGGTCGTCGGCGGCTCCGGCCATGCGGGCGAGGCGGTCGCTGTGCAGTCCGCCGCAGAGCACCAGGCGGTCGAAGCGGTGCACGGTCCGCTCGCCCCGGGGGTCTCCGGTGAGGACCCGGACACCGCCGTGGTCCTGGCGCAGGTCCAGCACGGGGGTGTCGAGCAGGACACGGCCGCCGGAGCGGCGCACGTCGTCGGCGAACTGCTCGGCCACGGCGGCGAAGTCGGTGATGGCGGTGCCGGGCGAGTACAGGGCCCCCGTTCCGGCCGCGTGGGGCTCGATCCCGCGCAGCCCCTCCGGGCCCAGCCGGGTGACACCGGGGACGCCGTTCTCCACGGCGCGGCGCTGGATGTCGTCCAGGCGGGCCTCGTCGTCGGCGTCGGCGGCCACCAGGAGCTTGCCGACCTCCTGGTAGGGCAGCCCGTGCTCGGCGCAGTAGTCCCTGAGCAGGCCGACGCCGCGCCGGCACAGGGTGGCCTTGAGGGAGCCGGGCCTGTAGTAGAGCCCCGCGTGGACGACGCCGCTGTTGCGGCCGGTCTGGTGCGCGGCGACCCGGTCCTCCTTCTCCAGGACGGTGACGCGGGTGCCGGGGCGCCGGAGGATGAGGCGGCGTGCCAGGGCCAGGCCGACGATTCCCGCCCCGACGACGCCGATGTGTTCGCTGCTGCGCATGGCGGCACGCTAGCAACCGCTCCCCGGCGGGCGGGGCGGGCCCTCCCGGTCAGAGCGAGCACAGCCCCGCCAGGACGGCGTGCAGGATGTCCTGGCGGCCGAGGGGGCGCGAGGGGCCGCAGCGCTGGAGCGACCCGTCGGCGATCATGGCGGCGACGATGCCCCTGACCTGGCCGACCGGCAGGCCCACCTCGGCGGCGAGTTCGACCACGGTACGGGCGCGCAGGGCGTGGTCGAGGATGGCCTCGCGCTCGGGGCGCAGCCATTCGTGGCGGCCCGGGACGCGCGCGGCGACGACCAGGCTGAGCATGTCGACCCCCGCGTGTTCGGGGCCGAGGACGGCGTGGGCTCCGGGATCTCCCGCGGTCACGGCGAAGGGGCGCAGGAAGCGTTCCTCCCCGGGTTCTCCGTCGTGGCGGCGGGTGTTCGGCACCGGATCCCGAAGCGTCTCCTCGGGGGGTCCGTCGGCGGCCGCCTCGTGGCCGTGGACACCGTCAGTTCTCACCTTTCCCCCTCGGTGGTGTGGAAGCGGGAGGCCGGTACGCCGGGTCCTCGGGGCGGATGTGCCCGTTGGGCGGGACCGGCCTCTGCGGTCCGGTCCGCACCACCGGCGGGACGGTCCCCTGGGGCCCGGTCCGCACGGTCGGAGCGGTGAAGGGCTGCGGACCGCCGTACCCGTTGGGCGGAACGGGGGTCTGGGGACCGCTCGGGACGGGCGTTTGCGGTCCGGTCCGCACCGGCCTCTGCGGACCGCTCTGGGCCGGGCCGACCGGTGGGTGCGCCGCCCCGTCGCCGGGCGGGGAACCGCGCAGCGGGAGGGGGCCGGTACGAGACGGTGTCCCGTAGGGACCGCCCGAACCGCCCGACGGTGTGTTCGCGCCGGTCAGCGCGTCCGTGACCGTCACGGTGTTCTCCGCCGGCTCCAGCAGCGAGGCGGGGATCAGCGTGGTCGCCCGGGTGCCCCCGTAGGGCGAGGGCTGCAGCCACACCCGAACGCCGTGCCGGTCGGCCAGGCGGGAGACCACGAACAGTCCCAGGCGGGGATCGTCGGGCAGCGCCATCACGTCGAACTCCGGAGGCTGGGCGAGGGTGCGCCTCGCCTCCGCGTACCCGTGCTCGGACATGCCCAGGCCGCGGTCCTCGACCTCCACCACCAGGCCCTCCGCGGCCGGGGTGCAGCTGACGTCCACGGGCGTGCCCGCGGGGGAGAACTGCGTGGCGTTCTCCACCAGCTCGGCGAGCAGGTGCACCACGTCGGCGACCACCTGGCCGTGCATGAGCACACGGGGCGCGGAGACCAGGCGGACGCGCTCGAAGTCCTCGGTCTCGGCGATGGCGGCACGCAGCACGTCCACGAGCGGACGCGGCTGGCGCCAGCGTCGGACCGACTGGCCGCCGCCCAGGATGATGAGGTTGTCGGAGTAGCGGCGCGCCCGTGTGACCAGGTGGTCCAGGCGGAACAGGCGGCGCAGCGCCTCGGGGTCCTGTTCGTTCTGCTCGATCTCGTCGAGCAGGCGCAGCTGGCGCTGGACCAGGTTCTGGTTGCGGAAGGCGATGCCCAGATAGGCGCGGTTGGCTCCCCGGCGGATCTCGGCCTGGCGCACCGCCGACTCCACGGCGGTGAGCTGGGCGGCGTCGAAGGCCTCGGCGACCTGCCCGATCTCGTCGTCCCCGCACTCGTCCAGCTGCGGCAGCTCCTCCTGGACGTCGACCTTCTCGCCGCGCTGGGCCCGGTCGACGATGTCGGGCAGGTCCTCGTCGCGCTCCAGGATCTGCCCGCGCAGGCGGGCCAGGCGGTCGGTGAGGCGGCGTGAGGAGCGGCCGACCACGGCGATGGCGGCGATGCCGCAGGCCAGGGTCAGTACGGCCGCCGCCGCGGCGAGGGAGATCTGCAGCAGGGCGGCTCTCCAGGCCAGGTCGACCGTCCGCCCGGTCTGGGACCGGACCAGCTCGTCCAGCGTCAGCACGGCCTGGGCCGAGGAGCCGTCCCACTCGTCGGCGGCGACGTCGATGTCGGTGTTCCACCGGGTGTCGGACCCGTCGCCCTCGGGGTCGGCCGGATCCGAGCGCTCCTCCGGACCATCCGGCTCGTCCGGGCCGGATGGTCCGGGCTCGGCGAGGGGAGGCCGGGTGACCACCCGGCGGCTGAGCTCCTCGGCGCGGGTCCAGGACTGCTGGGAGGTCATCGCGTCGTAGCGTGCCCGCACACTCGGGTGCATGACCGCGTCCGCCGAGTCCAGGGTGTCGCGGTAGGAGGCGGTGAGGTAGGTGAAGTGCGCCGTCTCCTCATAGCTCATCTCCCCCCGGGCGAGGTTGCCCGCGAGCAGGGCGTCGGCGGTGGCGTAGGCGGAGCGCGCGTTCAGGAGTTCGCTGGTCAGGACGGCGTCGGTGAGGTTCTCCCCGCCGTCGGTGGTGTGCACGAGCGCGATGATGGCGCCGGTGGCGGAGTCCAGGACCCCGCCGTAGCGCATGAGGGTCTCCTCCTGCCCGACGGTGTGCTCGTCGAGGCGCAGGCGGGCCTCCGCCAGGGCCTCGGGAGTGTCCAGGAAGGCGGTCGCGCTGCGCTGGACCTCGTGGTCACGGGTGCCCTGCAGCCGTTCGGCGAAGGCGACGGCGTCCGCCATGGCGGTGTCGGTGGCCTCGCGCTGCTCGTCGAGGGCGGAGCTCGCCCGGGCGTCGGAGCCGCTCTGTTCGTAGCGGCCCAGGTAGATCACGGAGAGCCTGCGCTCGGCGCGCAGCTCCTTGGACACGTCGGAGAAGACCTGTGTTCCCTCGCGCGCCTGGTTGACGGCGCCCATGAGCTGGACGGCCTGGATCGTGCCGACAGCGGCGACGACGAGCCAGAGGGCGAGGAAACACAGGCTCGGGATCAGCACGATACGGGTGAGCTGCCCGCGGATCGTGGGCGCGTTGTCGCGGGTTCGGCGCATGGCCCCCTCCAGCCTGTGCGGTTGCCGGGCTCCGGGAGGGTGCCTCGGCGGCTTTCGGTCGTGCCGAGGCTATCGAAAAATTCTTGCTTTATGCTGTCAAACGATCACTATCAGTTGCCTTTTCTTTGACCGTACTCTGCCCGGGAGTGTGTCGGCAGCGCCCCCACGGGGAGGAAACCGCAGGTCCTGCGGTGGGAACGACGAAGGGCCGCCCGCTGTGCGGACGGCCCTCGGGGCGCGTGATGCCCTGTGGAGTAGGCGTGTCGCGCTCGTGCGCCTGCTTCTCAGGGCGCCGGCCCTTCAGGACTCCGGACGGTGCCGGGAGCCCACCGGGGCGGGCAGTTCCTCGACCGTGGGCGGCTGCTCCACCCCCAGGGAGTTCAGGACCTCGGCGTAGCGCAGGGCGGCGATCTTGCCCAGCAGGCTGTCCGAGCCCAGGGGATCGCCGAGTCTGGCGCCCAGACGTGTGGCGAGCTCCTCCAGCTTCTCGCGGGGCAGCTCCGGGCCCAGGGCGCTGGGCGCGATCACCGGGCGCTGGCATCCGCCCTGGCGCAGTTGGCCCACCATCTGCTCGACCGACGCCTCGTTCTCCAGGTCGGCGGGCAGCACGGTCAGGCCCAGGCGCGCGGCGAGCAGCACGGCGGTCACACCGGCGGCCCCGACAGCGCCCTCACCGCCGACGGCCCCGACCACCACCCCGTCCGCCATGGTGGTGTCGCGGGCGACCACGCTGATCAGGCGCATGCGGTCGGCGCGCACGTATCCGGCCTCGGCCAGGCGCAGGTGCAGTACCTCGGCGAGCATCGGGTGCGGGCCCAGGCCCTCGGTGACGCGTGCGTCGGCGCCGGTCCGGTCGACGGCCGCCTCGATCGCGGCGGACACCCCCGTGTGGGGGGCCGTGACCAGGGGGACGACGACGCCGGACAGGGGGCGGTCGTCGGAGCCCTCCAGACCCTCGAGCGCCTCGACGAGGGTCTGCTCGTCGCCCTCGGTGTGCCCGTAGCGGATGGTGACCTCGGGGCGGTAGGCGCGCACGAGGTCGGCCATGCGGGCACCGATCGACTCGCCGTCGGCGCACCTGGCCGCTTCGGCCGTGCCTGGGACCGCCATGATCAGGGCGGGGGTACCGAACCAGTTGTCGAAGGACAAGGGGTTGCGGTGGCGGCCGGAACGGCGCTTGGGCAGTTCGCGTGGAGGAAGTCGATCAGAGTTTCGCATACCAGGATTCAGATGAGAGGCGGATGGGGGTGCCCGGTCGGACCGGTGGTCACTGCCGCGACATTGTAGCGTTCGGCACCCTGTTTCATGGGCGTGTTCCTCCGAACGTATACCGGATCGAATCCGCAGGGAGTGCCCGGGGTGGCCCCCGGGCTGATCAGCCGCTCATGACGGGATCGCGGCCCCGGATCACGTGGGTGACCAGCTCGACCAGCACCTCTTTGCAGGACTCGCGCTCACGGGCGTCGGCCAGGACGATGGGGACCTCGGCGGAGACGTCCAGCGCCTCGCGGACCTCCTCCTCACGGTAGACGGTGGAGCCCTCGAAGCGGTTCACCGCGACCACGAACGGTACCCCGCGCCGCTCGAAGAAGTCCACGGCGTGGAAACAGGTGTCCAGCCGGCGGGTGTCGGCCAGGACGACCGCGCCCAGCGCCCCCTCGGCCAGTTCGTCCCACATGAACCAGAACCGGTTCTGGCCGGGGGTCCCGAACAGGTACAGGACGATGTCGTGGTTGATGGTGATCCGGCCGAAGTCCAGAGCGACCGTGGTGGTGGTCTTGTGCTCCACTCCCCCGATGTCGTCCACCCCGTAGCTGGCCTCGGTCATCACCTCCTCGGTGCTCAGAGGGGTGATCTCGCTGACGGAGGCGACCAGGGTGGTCTTGCCCGCGCCGAACCCCCCGGCGATGATGATCTTGACCGCCTGCGGGATCGCCTCCTGCGGCCTGGTCTCAGAGTCTGCGGATGCCATCGAGTACCGCCTGAAGTACTTTCTTCTCGGGAAGCTGTGTCATGGTCGCCCTGGTCCGCACGTCGCCGTCGGCGAGGAGGTCTCCCAGGAGCACCCTGACGACGGTCAGGGGAATGTCGAGCCGGGCGGAGATCTCCGCCACCGATATCGGTCTGTGGCACAGCCGCACGATCGCCTCTTGCTCCGGCTCCCTGTCGCGCTCCTTGAGGTCGCGCGCGGTGACCACGATGGTGACCAGGTCCAGGCGCGGGCCGGTGGAGGGGCGGGTGCGCCCCCGGGTCATGGTGTAGGGACGCACCAGGGGGCCCGCGGGGGCGTCGCCGAGCGCGACCCCCGCCGACGGCCCCTCGGAGGTGGGATGTCCTCGGCCCCGGTACCACGGCGGCGGTTGGTGGCCCGGCGACCGTCCCGCCGGCCCGTCCCCGGGGCCGGACGTACGTGCTCCGTACCGTTCGTCGGACGTGTTCACGAACCGGCTCCTCCCGTGACGGTGAGCTGGTCGGACCTGCGCGGCGCGGCGGTGAGGAACTGGCCGACCCGCTTGACCCTCAGGTTCATCTCGTAGGCGACCAGCCCGACGTCCGCGTCCTCGGTGGCCAGCACGGACAGGCACGCTCCCGCGCCCGCCGCGGTGACGAAGAGGTAGGAGTGCTCCATCTCCACCACGGTCTGGCGGACGTCGCCGCCGCCGAAGTGCCGCCCCGTTCCCCGTGCCAGGCTCTGGAACGCCGAGGCCAGGGCCGCCAGGTGCTCGGCGTCCTCCGGGACCAGCCCTCGCGAGCGTCCGAGCAACAGCCCGTCGGCCGACAGCACGATCGCGTGCTCGGCACCGACGACGCGGTCGACCAGGTCGTCCAGGAGCCAGTCCAGGTTGTCCGCGGCCTTGCTCTTGCCCACCATGTCAGTCGCTCTCTCCCATGTGATCGTCGACGCTCACGCCGACCTGGCCGTCACTGCTGTGTTCACGCCTGTCGGCGTCAACGTCGGCGTCGATGTCCGCGGCCCGACCGCGCCGGGTTCCGGCGCTGAAGGCGTTCATCATCCGCCGTGCCTGTTCGGGGGTCCTCTCGTCGGCGCCCGCCGGAGCGGACGCGGTCCGCTCCGACACGGGTTCGGTCCTGAGCTGAGGGGCGAGGCTGGCCTGGCGCCTGCGCCTGGGCAGCCCGGGGCGACCCGGTCCGCTACCGATCCGCTCGGCGGGGGCCGAGGGGTCGGTGCCGGGGTGCGCGCCGGGCGTTGCGGGCGCGGAGGGCGCTTCGGGGGCCGGCGGGGGGACCCGGCGCAACAGGGGGGGCCGGGAGGGGCTCTCGGCCGCACGCCCGCCGTCGTCGCCGTGCCGGGGCACCGGGCGCAGGACGGGGCGGACGTGGTGGGGGCTCTCACCCACGGCGAGCAGGTCGGCGGGCTCCTCCGCCCCCGACGGCTCCTGCACCGTGGAGTGGGCTCCCTGCCGCGCGGCGGCGCGGGGCCGTTCGGGTGCGGTGGAGGAGGCGGCGATGAGGGCGTTGGGAACGAGCACCACGGCCCGGGTCCCACCGTAGGGCGAGTGCCGCAGCTGCACCCGGATGTCGTGCTTGGCCGCGAGGCGCGCGACCACGAACAACCCCAGGTGCGAGTCCGCGCCGGGTGTCATGACGTCGAACTCGGGAGCCTCACTGAGCGTTCTGTTGGATTCGGCCAGGACCTCCTCGGTCATGCCCAGGCCGCGGTCCTCGATCTCCACGGCCACGCCCTTGGGAACGGACTCGGTGGCGATGGTGACCTCGGTGTGCGGCGGAGAGTAGGCGGTGGCGTTCTCGACGAGTTCGGCGAGCAGGTGGATGACGTCGGCCACGGCGGCACCGGACAGCGACAGGTCGGGGGCGGAGGTCAGCCGGACCCTGGCGTACTCCTCGGTCTCGGAGATGGCGCCGCGCAGGACGTCCACGAGCGGGACGGGGCGGCGCCAGCGGCGGCCGGGCTGGGCGCCGCCCAGGATGATGAGGTTCTCGGCGTGGCGGCGGCCCCGGGTGGCCAGGTGGTCGAGCTGGAAGAGGCTCTCCAGCAGGTCGGGGTCCTCCTCCTCCCGTTCGACGCGGTCCAGGAGCTGGAGCTGGCGCTGCAGGAGGGACTGGTGGCGGTGGGCGATGCCGAGGAAGACCCGGTTGACGCCCGCGCGGATGTCGGCCTGCTTGACGGCGGCGCCCACGGCGGTGCGCTGGGCGATGTTGAAGGCGTCGGCGACCTGGCCCACCTCGTCGTCGCCGTGGTCGAGCTGCTTCATCTCGGTGTCGAGGTCGACGTGGTCGCCCGCCTCCAGGCGGCGCACGATGCGGGGTAGGTCGCTGCGCGCGGTGCCCAGGGTGTCGGCGCGCAGCTGGGCGAGCCGGTAGGTGAGCCGTCCAGCGGAGCGGGAGGCCACACCGTAGGCGAGGGTGCCCGCGAACAGCGAGAGGATGCTGCCGCCCACGGCGAGGGTGAGCATCCAGGAGCTGGCGTCCTCGGTGGCGGTGACGACGGAGCCCGCGCGTTCGGTGGTCACGTCGCCCATGGCGGCGTTGACCTGGTCGGCGTGCTCGCGCCAGTCGCCGGTTCCGGAGGGCGGTTCGAGCTCGCGGGCCTGCTCGGACGTGAGGGGGGCGTCGCTGGCGGGCGCCTCGTGGTGGACGAGGGTGTCGGCGATGGCGAGGGCGTCCTGCCAGGCCCTGCTCCCGGCGAGGGTGCCCAGCGCGGGGGGCTCGCGGCCGTCGGCGGTTCCGGGGTGCACGGTGTCGACGCGGTGGCGGGCGTCGGCGATGAGGGCGGCTATCCGGACCTGCTGGCCGCGGTCCAGGGCGTTCCCGGCGAGGACGACGCTGATGAGCGCGTCGGCGTGGCTGAAGCTCTCCTGGGCCCACATCAGGTCGGTGGTGGCGGCTGCCTCGGCGGTGGCGGGCCCGTTGTCCAGGGAGCGCGCCGTGCTGGCGTAGAGGAGGATGCCCTGTTCGATGGCGGTGCTGTAGACGGTGACGGCGTCCTCGGCCGGACCGGGGTCGGAGAGGTTGTCGGTACGCAGCTCCTCGACGGCGCCCAGCGACGCGAGGAAGTCCTCGGTGAGGGGACCGGTGGCCGGATCGTCCTGGTCGCCGAGGTCGTCGTGCAGGTCGCGTACGGACGCGAGCGCCCCGTCCGTACGCTCGGCCGCCTCGGCCAGCGCCTCGCGCCCGTCCTCTCCGGGCGCGGCGAGGTACTCGGCGCTCAGCCGGCGTTCCTCCTGCAGCCGGATGAGGGCCTCGGCGAGCTGGATTCCGGCCCGTCCGTCGCCGACCGCGGCTCGCAGCGACACCGCCTGGGCGAGCGTGGCCGTGCTGAGCACGACGAACAGTGCCAGGAAGGTGATGCTGGGGATCAGCACGATCTTGTTGATCTGAGCCCTGATGCCGCCTCGGCCGGTGCCTCCCGTGTTCCCCATTGCGTTCCTCCCACCGACTGGTCGCGGACGCCTGTCGAGCGTGGGTGCACCGTGCACCGCGCTGGTACGCCGACGGTCTCCGGCCGAAGACTTCGTCACGGTGCGCACAGGGCATACCACGCTTGGTGCCCACAGACTCAGGACGCTATCGCACTCTCACGGCCCTCGCGGGGCTAATTCCAAAATGGGCGCGAGGAGAATGCGGGCACCGCGGACACGGTCGCGGGAGGGGGCCGTACGAACGCGTCCGGGCGCGCGCCCGGTGTGGACGCGCGCCCGGAACAGGCGGGAGGAACCGCCTACCGCAGGGGCCGCGAGGACCGCGGGCCCCGACCTTGAGGGCGGCGGGAGCAAGGTGAGGAGGACTACTGCGGCCGCAGGCCGTCCTTTGAGGTTGGTGGAGGGCGACGGGCGGGCTGCTGCGGCCGCAGGCCGTCCGCTGGGCTCAGGCGACGAAGCCCTTCCGGTGCTCGTCGATCCCCGAGCGCAGCCGCTCCAGCTGCTCGGCGACCCGGACCGGCGCGGTACCGCCCCTACCGGACCGGGAGGCCAGCGACCCGGGCACGGTGAGGACCTCGCGCACCGCCGGGGTCAGGTGCGCGGAGATGGCGGCGAGGTCGTCGTCACCGAGGTCGGGCAGGTCGATACCGCGCTCCTCGCACACCCGCACGCAGGCACCCGCGATCTCGTGCGCCTCCCGGAAGGGCACGCGCTCGCGCACCAGCCACTCGGCGATGTCGGTGGCCAGGGAGAAACCCTGGGGGGCCAGCTCGGCCATACGGTCGGTGTGGAAGGTCAGGGTGGCGACCATACCGGTCATGGCGGGCAGCAGCAGGTGCAGGGTGTCCACCGCGTCGAAGACCGGCTCCTTGTCCTCCTGCAGGTCGCGGTTGTAGGCCAGCGGGAGCCCCTTGAGGGTCGTGAGCAGCCCGGCGAGGTCGCCGACCAGGCGTCCGGCCTTGCCTCGCGCGAGCTCGGCCACGTCGGGGTTCTTCTTCTGCGGCATGATCGAGGAGCCGGTGGAGAAGGCGTCGTCGAGCGTGACGAAGGAGAACTCCTTGGTCGCCCACAGGATGACCTCCTCCGACAGCCGGGACAGGTCCACCCCGATCATGGCGGTGACGAAGGAGAACTCGGCGACCACGTCGCGGGCGGCCGTGCCGTCGATGGAGTTGTCCACCGAGTCGGGAAAGCCCAGCTCGGCCGCGACCGCCTGGGGGTCCAGCCCCAGGGAGGACCCGGCCAGCGCACCGGAGCCGTAGGCGGAGACCGCGGCGCGGCGGTCCCAGTCGCGCAGCCGCTCGACGTCGCGCACCAGCGGCCATGCGTGCGCCATGAGCTGGTGGGCGAGCAGCACCGGCTGGGCGTGCTGCAGGTGGGTGCGGCCGGGCATGGCGGCGCCGGGATGGGCCGCCGCCTGGTCCGCCAGGGCCTGCACCAGGTCCAGGAGCTGGTCGGCGATCCGGCGGGCCTCCTCGCGCAGGTACATGCGGACGAGGGTGGCGATCTGGTCGTTGCGCGAGCGCCCGGCGCGCAGCCGGCCCCCCAGTTCGGGGCCGACCCGCTCGATGAAGCCGCGCTCCAGCGCGGTGTGCACGTCCTCGTCCTCCAGGACGGGGGTGAACGCCCCGGAGGCCACGTCGGCCTCCAGCCGGTCCAGCCCCGCGAGCATGCGCTCCAGCTCGCCGGCGGTGAGCAGCCCGGCGCGGTGCAGCGCGCGGGCGTGGGCACGCGAGCCGGCGATGTCGTGGCGGGCCAGGCGCCAGTCGAAGTGGGTGCTCAGCGACAGCCGCGCCAGGGCCTGGTCGGGGCCGCCCTCGAAGCGGCCTCCCCACAGGCGCAGCGCCTCGGGCTGGTCGGCCATGGAAGTCTCCTTGACGTGTGATGTGCGGGTGGCGCGGGGCCGGTCGGTCCCGCACCGCCGGGGTGTTACTTGGTGCGGCGCCGGTCGCGCAGGCCGGCGATCCTCGCGGGCATGCCGAAGACGTCGATGAAGCCGCGGGCCAGGGACTGGTCGTAGGTGTCGCCGGTGTCGTAGGTGGCCAGGCCGTAGTCGTACAGGGACGCCTCGCTGCGGCGGCCGGTGACCACGGCGCGGCCGCCGTGCAGGACCATGCGGATGTCGCCTGTCACGTTCTTGTTGGCCTCGGTGACGAAGGTCTGCAGCGCGTCCTTGAGCGGGGAGAACCACAGGCCGTCGTAGACGAGCTCGCCCCAGCGCTGGTCGACGCCGCGCTTGTAGCGGGCCAGCTCGCGCTCGACGGTGACGTTCTCCAGCTCCTGGTGGGCGGTGATGAGGGCGATCGCGCCGGGGGCCTCGTAGACCTCGCGGCTCTTGATGCCGACGAGGCGGTCCTCGACCATGTCGATGCGGCCGATGCCCTGGTCCCCCGCGCGGCGGTTCGTCTCCTCCAGGACCTGGAGCGGGGTGAGCTCCCTGCCGTCGATCGCGGTGGGCACACCGGCGGTGAAGGTGATGACGAGCTCGTCGGGCTCGCGCTGCTCGGCGGGGTCCCGGGTGTAGTCGTAGACGTCCTCGATGGGGCCGTTCCAGATGTCCTCCAGGAAGCCGGTCTCCACCGCGCGGCCGAAGAGGTTCTGGTCGATGGAGTAGGGCGACTTCTTGCTGACGTCGATCGGCAGTCCCTTGTCCTCGGCGAAGGCGATGGCCTTGTCGCGGGTCATGCCGGAGTCGCGGACCGGGGCCAGGACCTCCAGCTCGGGGAAGAGGGCGGCGAGCCCGGCCTCGAAGCGGACCTGGTCGTTGCCCTTGCCGGTGCAGCCGTGGGCGACCATGGTGGCGCCGTGGTAGCGGGCGGCCTCGGCCATGTGCCTGACGATCAGCGGGCGGGACAGCGCCGAGACCAGCGGGTAGCGGTCCATGTAGAGGGCGTTGGCCTGCAGGGCCGGGACGCAGTACTCGTTGGCGAACTCGTCGCGGGCGTCGGCGACGACGGCCTCGACGGCGCCGCAGTCCAGGGCGCGTCGGCGGACCGCGTCCAGGTCCTCTCCGCCCTGGCCGCAGTCGATGGCCACGGCGACGACCTCGGCCCCGGTCTCCTCGGCGATCCAGCCGATGGCCACGGAGGTGTCGAGCCCTCCGGAGTAGGCGAGTACGACGCGCTCGGTCATGGGGTCCCCCTCGGTGCTTCGTCGGTGCGGCGGTCCGGGCCGCACCCACGAGGTTACGGTCTGCGATCGGCCAGTCGCAGGAGCGCGGCGGCCAGCTCCTCGCCGCCCCCGGGGTCGCGGGAGATCACCAGGATGGTGTCGTCCCCCGCGATGGTGCCCAGGATCGCGTGGAAGTCGGTGTGGTCGATGGCCGAGGCCAGGTACTGGGCCGCGCCGGGCGGGGTGCGGACGATGACCATGTTGGCGGAGGCCTCGGCGGAGACCAGCAGGTCCTCGGCGAGTCGGGTCAGACGGGCGCCGGAGACCTGTTCGAGGTCGAGGCTGTCGGGCCGGGTGCGCTGCAGGCGTTCGCCGCCCTCGCCGGGCAGCACGTAGGCCAGGTGGCCGTCGGCGGTGCGGAGCTTGACCGCGCCCAGCTCGTCCAGGTCCCTGGACAGGGTGGCCTGGGTGACCTGGACTCCCGCCTCGGCCAGGCGCCTGGCCAGTTCGCCCTGGGAGCGGACGTCCTCACGGGTGAGGACATCGGTGATCCGGGCGTGTCTGGCCGCCTTGGTCATCGGCGCCGTGCCACCGTTGTCCGCCGTCATCGTCGCTCGGCCCCGGCCTTGTCGCTAGTCTCGAGCAGGAAGGCGAGCAGGGCCTTCTGGGCGTGGCGGCGGTTCTCCGCCTCGTCCCAGACCACGCTGTGGGGCCCGTCGATGACCTCGGCGGAGATCTCCTTGCCGCGGTAGGCGGGCAGGCAGTGCAGGACGACGGCCTCGGGGTGGGCGGTGGCGAGCAGGTCGGCGTCGATCGCGTAGGGGCGGAAGGGCGCCTCGCGCTCGGCCGCCTCGTCCTCCTGGCCCATGGACACCCAGGTGTCGGTGGCCAGGACGTCGGCTCCACGGGCGGCCTCGCCGGGATCGGAGGTGACCGTGACCGACCCTCCCGTGCCCTCGGCGATCTCGGTGGCGCGGGCGACCACCCCCGGGTCGGGGAGGTGCCCCTCGGGGGCGCCGACGCGCACGTGGAGTCCGGCGGTGGCGCCGCCCAGCAGGTAGGAGTGGGCCATGTTGTTGGCGCCGTCACCGAGGTAGGCGAGGGTGAGTCCGGCCAGGGTGCCCTTGTGCTCGCGGACGGTCTGCAGGTCGGCGAGGATCTGGCAGGGGTGGAACTCGTCGGTGAGGGAGTTGACCACCGGGACGGAGATGTGCGCGGCCAGGGTCTCCAGGTCGCTCTGCGCGAAGGTGCGCCACACGACGGCGGCGACCTGGCGCTCCAGGACGCGGGCGGTGTCCTCCAGGGGTTCGCCGCGGCCCATCTGGGTGCTGGCCGTGTCCAGGACCAGCGGGCTGCCGCCCAGGTCGGCAACGCCGACGGAGAAGGACAGGCGCGTCCGGGTGGAGGGCTTGTCGAAGATCAGGGCCACGGTGCGCGGACCGGCGAGCGGCCGGTGGCCGAAGCGGTCCTGCTTCATGTCGTCGGCGAGGTCGAGCACCCGGGCCTGCTCGGCCGGGGTGAGGTCGTCGTCGCGTAGGAAGTGACGGGTCATGCTACTGCTGCTCCTTCGTCGCGGCGGCCTCGGCGGCGTCCAGGATGGTGGGCAACGCCTCGATGAACAGTTCGAGCTGTTCGGGTGTGATGACCAGGGGCGGGGCGATCCGGACGGCTTCGGGGGCCACGGCGTTGACCAGGAAGCCGCGCACGGCCGCCTGCTCCTGCACGTGGGCGGCGTGCGGCCCGGTCAGCTCCAGGGCCCGCCACAGTCCGCTGCCGCGCTGTCCTGCCAGGAGGGGGTGGTCGAGCGCGTCGATCTTCTCGGCCAGCACCTCGCCGGCGACGGAGGCGTGGGCGAGCAGGTTCTCGCTCTCGATGGTGTCGATGACGGCGAGGGCGGCGGCGCAGGCGACGGGGTTGCCGCCGAAGGTGGAGCCGTGGTCGCCCTTGTGGAAGGCGTCGGCGTAGCGGCCGAAGCCGACGCAGGCGCCGATGGGCAGGCCTCCGCCCAGTCCCTTGGCGAGGGTGAGCACGTCGGGGCGCACGTTCTCGGCCTGGTGGGCGAACCAGCGGCCGGTGCGGCCGATGCCGCTCTGGATCTCGTCCAGGACGAAGGCGGCCCCGGTGTCGTCGCAGATGCGGCGGACCCCGGCGAGGTAGCCCTCCGGTGCGGGGACGACCCCGGCCTCGCCCTGGGTGGGTTCGGTGAACACGGCGACGCAGTGCTCGTCGACGGCCTCGGCGAGGGCGTCCAGGTCGCCGTGGGGGACGAAGCGCACGTCCATGCCGAAGGGGCCGAAGGGTGCGCGGATGGCGTCCTTGCCGGTGAGGGCGAGGGCGCCGAAGGTGCGGCCGTGGAAGCCCTGGGCGGCGGCCACGAAGTAGTGGCGGCCGGGTCCGGCGGCGCGTCTGACCAGTTTGAGGGCGGCCTCGTTGGCCTCGGTGCCGGAGTTGGCGAAGAAGACCTTGGCGTCGCCGCCGACCAGGCCGACCAGGCGCTCGGCGAGTTCGACCTCGCGCTCGTGGACGAACAGGTTACTGGTGTGGGCGAGGGTGGCCGTCTGGTGGGCGACCGCCTTGACCAGGGCGGGGTGTCCGTGTCCGAGGCTGGAGACGGCGATCCCGGCGATGAGGTCGAGGTACTGGCGGCCGTCGGCGTCGTAGACCTCGCAGCCGCGCCCGAGGGTGAGGGCGACGGGCGGGACGCCGTAGTTGGGCATGAGCGACGCGGCGAAGCGCTCGCGCAGCTCGGAACCGCTGGTCACTGTGCGCCTCCTGTGTTCGTGGCGGTGGTGTCGTTGGGGCGCCAGGGGCGCGGGGTGTGGCCGTTTCCGGCGAGCAGGGCGGCCTCCAGCTCCGGGTCGGCGACCATGGTGCCGACGCCCTGGTCGGTGAAGACCTCCAGGAGCAGGGAGTGCGGGAGGCGTCCGTCGATGATGTGGGCCTGGGGGACGCCGCCCTCGACGGCGTGCAGGCAGGCCTCCATCTTGGGGAGCATCCCCGAGGACAGGGAGGGCAGCAGGGCCCGCAGCTCGTCGACGTCCAGGCGGCTGACCAGCTCGGTGTTGTGCGGGTAGTCGGAGAACAGGCCCTCGACGTCGGTGAGCATGATGAGCTTGCTGGCGCCCAGGGCGACCGCGAGGGCGGATGCGGCGGTGTCGGCGTTGACGTTGTAGACGCCGCCGTCGTCGGCGCGGGCGACGCTGGAGACCACGGGGACGCGGCCGTCGGCCAGGAGCGCGGCGACGGCGCCCGGGTCGACGCCGGTGACCTCGCCGACGCGTCCGAGGTCGACGGTCCCGCCGTCCACCTCGACGACCTTGCGCCGGGCGGTCAGGAGGTTGGCGTCCTCGCCGGACATGCCGACAGCGAAGGGGCCGTGCTGGTTGACCAGTCCGACGATCTCGCGGTTGACCTGGCCGGTGAGGACCATGCGGACGATGTCCATGGCCTCGTCGGTGGTCACGCGCAGTCCGGCGGTGAAGGTGGACTCCACCCCGGAGCGCTCGAGCTGGGCGCTGATCTGGGGCCCTCCGCCGTGCACGACGACGGGGCGCAGGCCCGCGTAGTGCAGGAAGACGATGGACTCGGCGAAGCGGACGCGCAGCTCCTCGCTGACCATGGCGTTGCCGCCGTACTTGACCACGACGGTGCGGCCGTGGAAGCGGGAGAGCCAGGGCAGCGCCTCGATGAGGTTGGCGGCCTTGTCTATGGCGACGTCCCGCGCCTGGTTGTCGGTGGAGGGGGTGGAGCGCGCGATCATGAGTTCTGGGCCCGGTCGTGGTCGGTGGCGGGGGTGTCGGCGCCGATCTGGGTGGCCAGCTCGGCCAGTACCTCGGTCAGCAGCGCGGTGAGGGCGTCCTCGTCGGGGACGGCGCCGCCGGCACCGCTGGCCATGAGCAGCACGGTGTCGTTGGTGGCGGTCAGCGGGTCGAGGGTCTTGCCCACGGCGTCGGCCAGCAGGCGCCGGCACTGGTCGGCGGTGAGGTCCGCGTCGGTGGTGAGCACGCACAGCGCCGAGGACAGGGAGGCGTCGGGGCCCTTGGCCATGGCGCCGACGGTGTAGCCGTCGCCGCGCCGGAAGGCGATCTTGACGACGGTGTCGGTGGTGCGGATGGCGTCGGCGGCGGCCAGTCCCCCGCTGCGCGAGGCCTCGGCCAGGGCCGCGGTGACGCCCTGGCGCAGGGCGTCCAGGGGCGGGCGGGACCCGACGGGGCCGGTGGCGCACAGTGCGACCTCGGCGGCGGAGTCGTCCAGCAGGCCGGCGGTGTGCTCGGCCTGGGCGTGGACGTCCTGGAAGCCGGGGGGCCCGGTGCCCGCGTTGGCTCCGCCGGAGGTGAGGACGGCGGCGCGCACGCGCCCGCCCGAGAGGACCTGCTCGGACCACAGGACGGGGGCGGCCTTGTCGTCGGCGGTGGTGAAGACGGCTCCGGCCGCGCGGGAGGGGCCGTCGTTGACGACGACGGCGACGTCCCGGGCGCCGTCGTCCTTCAGGCCCGCGGCGACTCCGGCCGCGCGGAAGCCCTGGGGCGCTGTGACACTCACGGTGTTGCCTTCCTAGGGTGCGACCGCGGCGAGCGGCAGACCGGTGTCCTCGGGCAGGCCGAGGGCGATGTTGGTGCTCTGGACGGCACCGCCCGCGGTGCCCTTGGTGAGGTTGTCCAGGGCGGCGACGGCGACCATGCGGCCCGCGTCGGGGTCGACGGTGACCTGCACGAGGGTGGTGTTGGCGGCCAGTGTCATGGCGGTGCTGGGCCAGGTGCCCTCGGGGAGCAGGTGGACGAAGGGCTCGTCGGCGTAGGTGGCCTGGTAGGCGGCGCGGACCTGGTCGGCGGTGGTGCCGGGCCTGAGGGGCGCGGTGCAGGTGGCGAGGATGCCGCGGGGCAGCGGGGCCAGGACCGGGGTGAAGGACAGCCTGACCGGCTCACCGGTGACCGAGGTGAGGTTCTGGACGATCTCGGGGTTGTGCCGGTGGGTGCCGCCGACGCCGTAGGGGCTCAGGGCGCCCATGACCTCGCTGCCGATGAGGTTGGGCTTGGGTGCCCTGCCCGCGCCGGAGGTGCCGGTGACGGCGACGACCGTCAGGTCGGGCTCGACGAGCTGTTCGGCCAGGCCGGGCAGCAGGGCCAGGGTGGCGACGGTGACATGGCATCCGGGGACCGCGACCCGGCGGGCCCCGGCGAGTCGTTCGCGCTGTCCGGGGAGTTCGGGCAGACCATAGGGCCAGGTTCCGGCGTGCGGGGTGCCGTAGAAGCGTTCCCATGCGGCGGCGTCGTTGAGCCTGAAGTCGGCGCCGCAGTCGACCACGAGGGTGTCGTCGCCGAGCTGCTGGGCGATGTCGGCGGACTGGCCGTGCGGCAGGGCGAGGTAGACGACGTCGTGGCCGCGCAGCTCCTCGATGCTGGTGGACGCCAGGATCCGGTCGGCCAGCGGCAGCAGGTGCGGCTGGTGCTGGATCAGGGGCGTCCCGGCGTTGCTCCCGGCGGTGACCGCGCCGATGGTGATCTCGGGGTGGTCCAGGAGCAGCCGCAGCAGCTCGCCTCCCGCGTAGCCGCTGGCTCCGGCGATGGCCGCTGTGTGTCCCATGGTGATGCCCCCTGATCAAAGCTGACTGGACCATCATGCATGACCATGCAAATTTATGCAAGCAGATACGGGGCCCCGGCCGCCGCGGACGGGACCTCCCCGCGTGCGCGCCCGGCCGCCCGAGGGGACCTCAGCGGCCCGCGATGCGGGTGGCGATCCCGGCGAAGCGGGAGGTGTGGGCCTTGTCCTCGGTGCGGGACTCGCGGCGGTCGGCGGTGCGGTACAGCCCGTAGATGACCTGGGTGCCCACCCAGCGCAGGGGCTCGGGCTCCCAGCTGCGGATCTGGTGGCCGACCCAGGGCAGGCGGGTCAGGTCGGTCTCGCGGCGCAGGATCAGGTCGCGCAGGGTGCGCCCGGCCAGGTTGCTGGTGGCCACGCCGCTGCCCACGTAGCCGCCCGCCCAGCCCAGGCCGGTCTCGGCGTCCATGTGCACGGCCGGGCACCAGTCGCGCGGCACCCCGAGCACACCGGACCAGGCGTGCTCGACCGGCACCTCGGCCACGTCGGGGAACATGCGGGTGAGCGCACGCCACAACCCGGCGATGACCTGCGGCTGGGTGGCGCCGTCCTGGTCCTGGGCGGAGCCGAAGCGGTAGGGGACCCCCCGTCCGCCGATGGCGATGCGGTCGTCGGCGGTGCGCTGGGCGTAGACGTAGGAGTGGGCGGTGTCGCCCAGGACCTCGCGGCCCTCCCAGCCGATCTTCTCCCACAGCTCGGCCGGGAGCGGCTCGGTGGCGATCATCGAGGAGTTCATCGGCAGCCAGTCGCGGCGCTGGCCGCGCAGTGTGGAGGTGAACCCCTCGGTGGCGCGCACGACGTGGTCGGCGTAGACGGTGCCGTGCTCGGTGACGACCGCCGGGCGCGCCGTCGCGCTGCGGGGGCGGATCTCCTCCACGGCGGTGCCCTCGAAGATCATCACGCCCAGGTCCTCCACCACCCGGGCCAGGCCGGTGACCAGCTTGGCGGGGTGCACGCGCGCGGCGTGCGGGGAGTAGGCGGAGGCGACCGCGCCGGACACCGACAGCCGGGGCTCGTGGTCGCCCTCCACCATGTGGATGTCGTCGGGCCAGTAGCCCCACTCCTGGAGGTACTCGATGTCCTCGACCAGGCGCTCGCGCTGGGCGGCGTTGGTGGCCACCAGGCGCATGCCGCCGCGGACGATGTCGGCGTCGATGCCCTCGGCCTCGGCCACCGAGGCGACCTCGGTGACGGTGTCCATCATCGCCCGCTGCAGGGCGACCATCGCGGCCTTGCCGTGTGACTGCGCGTAGCGCTCGCGCGATCCCGCGAACTCGGCCGACAGCCACCCTCCGTTGCGGCCGGAGGCGCCGAACCCGGCGAACTCGCGCTCGACCACGGCCACCCGCAGGTCCGGCTGCTCCTTCTTGAGGTAGTAGGCGGTCCACAGGCCGGTGTACCCGGCCCCGACCACGCAGACGTCGTAGTCGGCGGTGCCGGGCAGGGAGGCGCGGCGTTCGGGAAGCCCGGTCTCCCGGAACCAGAAGGACACGGATCCGTTGGAAAAACGTGAGGACCGGGGAATCGTCCTCATCTGCGCGGCAGTGGTGAACAATCCCATCTTTCCCCCCGAAACCTGTGTGCTCACGGTCCACCCCGCACGGGACCCACGAACTCCCGCCAACTTACACGGGAACGACGGTTTGTGGGATGTTTTCCGTGCCTTCTCAGGCGGTGGAGCCCCGCAGGAGAGCGGATTCGGCTACCCACAGTTCCAGGCCGGGTGCACTGTCAGCAGCAGGAGCTGTCACGGAGGGTGCGCGCGATGTCGGCGAGCCTCCGGACGCCGTCGCCGCCGAGCGGACCCAGGACGTACTCGCGCAGCCGCTCGACGTGCTTGGTACGCGCCTTCCCGATGAAGTCCAGGCCCTTGTCGGTGAGCACCGCGTAGACGACGCGGCGGTCGGAGGCGCAGTTCTCCCGCTCCAGGTAGCCCTCGCTCTCCAGGCGGTCCGCGAGTTTGGTGAACCCGCCCGTGCTCAGGCTGACCTCGCGGGCCAGGCGGCTCATGGGCAGCCGGTGGCCGGGAGTGCGCTGCAGGCGTATGAGCACCTCGAACCAGGGCCCGGCCATGTCCTTGCCGTCGGGGGTGATACCGCCCAGGAGCCTGGGCTGGACGGTGTTCATCGCCTCGTGGACCAGCCCCCACGCGGTGATGAGGTCGTCGTCGCTCGGTTCGGTTCCCGCGCCCGTCGCGGTTCCGGTCTGCTGTGTGCTCATGCCCGCTTCCTGTCCCTCCCGGGGCGGACGCCGGCGCGCATCTCACCCACAAGAAATATCTTCCCAGTAAATTTTACTCGACAGCGGACGTTTCGCCCAGGGTTTTTACCGCGGACACGTCACACCCGGCGCGTGTGGTCACGCGCCGGGTCAGCACACCGGTATGGGACTGGACGGATACCTTCCATGGGGCCCCGCCGCCCCCTCGGGACACGGCGGGGCCCCATGGTCAGTGACGGGCCGCGACCGCGTCCAGCGCGGCCGCCAGGGTGGAGACCAGGTGGTCGATCTGCTCCCAGGTGATGATCAGGGGGGGCGAGACGAGCAGCGCCGTGGGAATCGGCCGCAGGATCGCCCCGCGGGCCCGCGCCTCGGCGAACACCTCCGCCGTGGTGATCCCCCGGCCGACGAGGGCCTCCTCCGTGAGTTCCACCGCGCCCATCACCCCCAGGCCCGAGCGGACCTCGGCCACCAGCGGGTGGTCGGCCAGGCCGCGCAGCGCGCCGTCCAGGTGGCGCTCGACCTCCAGTGACACCGTGAACAGGTCCTCGCGCTCCAGGATGTCCAGGTTGGCCATCGCCGCCGCGCAGGCCGTCGGGTGCCCGGCGTAGGTGGTCCCGTGCATGAACGGATTGCCCTCGCCGTTGTAGAAGGGGTCCGCCACCCTCCCGCCGACCACGACGCCGCCCAGCGGCAGGTACCCGCTGGAGACGCCCTTGGCGAAGACGATCATGTCCGGTTCGACCCCGAAGCGCTCGATCCCGAACCAGTTGCCCATCCGCGCGAAACCGCAGATGACGCTGTCGACGACGAACAGCACGCCGTACTTGCGACAGATCCGCGAGACCTCGGCGAAGTAGCCCTCCGGCGGCAGGAACACCCCGCCCGCGCCGACCACCGGCTCGGCGAAGAAGGCCGCGACCCGCTCGGGGCCCACCCGGAGGATCTCGGCCTCCAGGGCCTCGGCCGAGTCGTGGGGCACCACCGAGGTGTCCTCGAGAAGCTTGCCGTAACCGCTGCGGAACCGGTCCATGCCGGAGATGCTCGTTCCGAAGCCGTGCAGGCCGTGGTAGCCGCCCGTGCGGCTGATCAGGTGCGTGCGGCCGGGCTGGCCGGTGACCGCCCAGTACCGGCGCGCGAGCTTGGCGGCGGTGTCGATGGACTCTCCCCCGCCGCAGGTCAGGATCACCCGCGGGTCGGTGACGGGCGCGTGCGCGGCCAGGCGCTCGCTGAGCTCCGCCGCGGGCCGGTTGGTGAAGTCACCGTAGACGGTGTAGGCGTCCAGGGTGCTGATCTGCCGGTGGACCGCGTCAGCGATCTCGGCACGCCCGTGCCCGACGTTGCAGTACCAGAGACTGGCGGTGCCGTCCAGGTAGCGATCGCCGGAGTCGTCCCAGAGCCACACGCCCTCGGCCCTGGCCACCGTGAACTCCGGGCCCCTGGCCACGGTGTTCATATCGCAGAAGGTGTGCCAGAGGCGGCTTGGCTCCCGGTGCTCCCGGGGAACGAGTGCGGACGAGACAACCGTTTCGGTCATATGGCGACCTCCGAGCCGTGTCATGCGCGCGAGCGCAACGGAAAACTCAGGTTGATCCGGCCTGCACACGGGCGCCCGATGGTGGCAGGTGATTGAAGGCTAATCTGGCGGACCGCTCCGCAGCAAGAGACAAAACGACGATTCATGCCCTGAAACCCAAACTTCATGCGGGCTACCCTTCGGGGTGAACGCCAAAACCCTTGCTGGCCTGGAGAAACACGCCGAAAAAAATCCGGAATCCAGGTGTACCGAGCGGAGGTTTCGGCAACACGCGAGACGTCGCGGCCGTTCCTTCCGGCCCGTTCTCCCCCGCCCGGAAAAGCGGTCGGCCCCGCCCGGGCCCGGTCACGGGCTCAGGCGGGGCCGACTCACGCGTCTCAGCCGCGCAGGACCGCTCCCGTACGCTCGGCGGCCGCGGCGACGGCCGCGTCGCGCGCGGCGACCGCCTCCTCCGCGGTCAGCGTCCGGTCCCCGGCCCGGAAGCGCAGGGCGAAGGCCACCGACTTGCGGCCCTCCCCGACCTGCTCCCCGGTGTAGACGTCGAACAGGCGCACGCTCTCCAGCAGTTCGCCGGCGCCCTCGGCCAGGGCCTCGCTGACCCGGCCCGCCGGCACCGAGGAGTCCACGACCAGGGCCACGTCCTGGGTGGCCACCGGGTAGGCGGACACCTCCGGAGCGGTGACGGGGGTGCGGGCCCTCTCGATCCGGTCGAGGTCGACCTCCACCGCCGCCGTGCGCTCGGGCAGCCCGAACGCCTTGACGGTGCGCGGGTGCAGCTCACCGGCGTGCCCCACCAGCAGGCGCTCGCCGTCCGCGCGCACGTACAGCGCGGCGCAGCGGCCCGGGTGCCACGGGGCGTGCTGGTCGGCCTCGACCTCCAGTTCGGTTCCGGCCACACGGGCGATGTCGCGGGCCGCCTGGACGGCGTCGGCCCAGGTGGCCTCCCGGCCCGGGCCCCACCATCCCGCGTGCTCGACGAGCCCGGAGAGCACCGCGCCCACCCGGCGCGGCTGCTCCGGCAGGGCGGCGTCGATCCGGGCCAGCTCCTCGGCACCGGGGCCGCGGTCCACCGGCAGCATCGGGGCCCTGGGGGCCCCCGGCCTGGGCCGGTAGACCAGGCCCATCTCGTACAGGGCCACATCGGTGAAGCCGCGTCCCACGTTGCGGACCAGGGCCTTGAACAGGCCCGGCAGCAGCGTGGTGCGCAGCAGCGGCTCGCCCTCGTTGAGCGGGTTGGCCAGGCGCAGCGCGTTCCTGCGGTCGTCGTCCGCCTCCAGCTGGAGCCCGTCGAGGTCGCGCTCACCGGCGAACGGGTAGTTCAGCACCTCGTGGAAGCCGGTGTCGGCCAGGGTGCGGCCCACCGCGCGGCGCAGGCGCTGGCTCGCGGTCAGGCCCCGGCCCGAGGCGAGCGGGCGGATCGAGGGGATGTTCTCGTATCCCTCGAACCGGATGACCTCCTCGGCGAGGTCGTTGGGGTCGGTGATGTCGGGCCGCCAGGTGGGCGGGGTGACCCTCAGCAGGTCCCCGTCGGCCTCCACGGCGCAGCCGATGGCGCGCAGCCACTTCTCCGTGGTGCCCTCGGGGTAGTCCACACCGGCGACGGAGCCCGCGTGCGAGGCCCTCACCTCGATCGGCTCGCGGGGCGGGGTCCGGTCCAGGTGGGTGTAGGCGGTCTCGACGGTGGCGCCGCCCAGTTCCGCGAGCAGCTCGACCGCGCGGGTGGCGGCGGCCAGCTGCAGGGCGGAGTCCACACCGCGCTCGAAGCGGCGGGAGGACTCCGAGGACAGCTGGTGGCGGCGCGAGGCGCGGGCGATGTGCATGGCGTCGAAGTGCGCGGCCTCGATCAGCACCTCGGTGCTGGTCAGGGAGATCTCCGTGCTCAGGCCGCCCATGACGCCCGCGATGTTGACCGGGCCGCTGTCGTCGGCGATGACGATGTCGTCGGTGTCCAGGGAGCGCTGGACGTGGTCCAGGGTCTCCAGCTTCTCCCCCGCCTCGGCGGCGCGCACCCGCAGGGGCCCCCGGAGCCGGGCGCGGTCCCAGGCGTGCAGCGGCTGGCCGAGTTCGAGCATCACGTAGTTGGTGACGTCCACGGCCAGGGAGAGCGGACGCACACCGCTCTGGTGCAGGCGGCGCTTCATCCACAGCGGGCTCGGCGCGTCGGGGTCGAACCCGGTGGCGCCGCGCAGGACGTAGCGGTCGCACAGTGCCGGGTCGATCTCCGCGTCCTGGCCCCCGCCGACGGGCTCCGCCACGGCGATGTCGGCCGGGTCGCGGAACCCGACCCCGTACAGCGCGGCCGCGTCGCGGGCCACGCCGCGCAGGGACAGCGCGTAGCCGCGGTCGGGGGTGACGGCGATGTCGAGGACGTCCTCGCGCAGGCCGAGCGGGCCGATGGCGTCCTCGCCCACCTCACCGAAGCCCTCGGGCAGGACGACGATGCCGGTGTGGTCCTCCCACAGGCCCAGCTCGGTGGCCGAGCAGATCATGCCCGCCGACATCCTGCCGTAGGTCTTGCGGGCACCGATCCGGAAGCCTCCGGGCAGCTCGGCGCCGGGCAGGCAGACCACGACCAGGTCTCCCTCGGCGAAGTTGCGGGCGCCGCAGACGATCTCCTGCGGCTCGCCGGTGCCGTTGGCCCGGCCCACGTCCACACGGCAGAAGCGAATGGGCTTCTTGAACCCCGTGAGCTCCTCGATGGAGAGCACGCGGCCGTAGACGACGGGGCCGCTGATGTCGGAGCCGAGCTCGTCGACGGTCTCGACCTCCAGACCCGCCAGGGTGAGGCGGCCGGCGAGGTCGCGGGCGGTGACGTCGGCCGGCAGGTCGACGTACTCCCGGAGCCAGGTAAGGGGGACGCGCATCAGTTCTCACTCCCGAACGCCGAGGTGAAGCGGATGTCGCCCTCGACCATGTCGTGCATGTCGCGCACGCCGTGCGCGAACATCAGTGTCCGTTCGATTCCCAGGCCGAAGGCCCAGCCGGTGTAGACCTCGGGGTCCACGCCCGCGGCGGTGAGCACGCGCGGGTTGACCACGCCGCAGCCGCCGATCTCGATCCAGCCCTCGCTGGAGCAGGTGCGGCAGGCCGCGTCGGGGTTGCCCACGGAGGCGCCCCGGCACACGAAGCACTCCATGTCCACCTCGGCGGACGGCTCGGTGAACGGGAAGTAGGAGGCCCGGAACCGGGTCCGCAGCCCCTCACCGAAGACGCCCTCCACGTAGGCGTCGATGGCACCGCGCAGGTGGGCCAGGGTGACTCCCCTGTCCACGACCAGGCCCTCCAGCTGGTGGAAGACCGGGCTGTGGGTGGCGTCGAGCTCGTCGGTGCGGAAGGTCTTGCCGGGCGCGACCACGTACACCGGCAGCTCCCGGGAGAGCAGCGCACGGACCTGGACCGGCGAGGTGTGGGTGCGCATGACCAGACCGGACTCACCGCCGTCGGGGCCCTCCACGAAGAAGGTGTCCTGCATGGTGCGTGCGGGGTGGTCGGGCTGGAAGTTGAGGGCGTCGAAGTTGAACCACTCGGCCTCGACCTCGGGGCCCTCCGCGATCTCGAAGCCCATGCCGACGAAGATGTCGGCCACGCGCTCGGCGACGGTGGTCAGCGGGTGGCGGGCACCGCGCGGGGCGCGGTCCCAGGGCAGGGTGACGTCGACCCGCTCCTCGATGAGGACACGCTCGTCGCGCTCGGCCTCCAGAACGGCCTGGCGGGCCTTGAGTGCCTGGCCGACGTCGCGCCGGGCACCGCCCACGCGCTTGCCCGCGTCGGCCTTGGCGGCCGGGGGCAGGGCGCCGATCTCCCGGTTGGCCAGGGCCAGCGGGGAGCGGTCCGAGGCGTGCGCGAGGCGGACCTCCTTGAGTTCGGCGAGGTCGGTGGCGGCCTCGATGGCGGCCAGGGCCTCCTCGCGCATGCGGGCGACCTCGTCGGGGTGCAGAGGGGTCACCTCGACCGGGTCGAAGGAATTGTTCGGTGCAGACATGGTTGGTTGCCTCGCCGCCGGAGTCCCCGACCAGGACGGGGGAACAGGCGGCAGTCACGGTCCGCGGCGGGGCGGACGAAGCCGACAGGGAAAGCAGGCGGATTGCGGGCATGCCCGGGACAAGGGTCCGTTGCGGGACCGGGAGCACGCCGTGGCGCCCACCGGGGAGGCTGGAGTGTCCGAAGTCTTCAGACGAACTCGGGCGTCCCGGCGGGCATGGTAAATCGGAACTCGGCGCCGCCGCTGGGGGCGCGTCCGACGGTGATCGTGCCGCCGTGGGCCTCGACGAGGCCCTTGACGATGAACAGTCCGAGGCCGGTCCCGCTCCGGCGCTTGCTGCGCCAGAACTGGCGGAAGACGCGCGGAATGGTCTCGGGCGCTATGCCCTGGCCTTCGTCGCGCACCGACACCGCTGCTCCTCCTTCACACGGCTCGATCACGATACTGACAGTACCAGCGCCGTGCCGCACGCCGTTTTCCACCAGGTTCAACAGGATCTGCTCGATCTTGTCGGGGTCCAGCCACATGCGCGGCAGCTCACCGCGGGCCTCGACGCGGAAGCGCTCCTCCGGCTCGCCGGAGGCCACGCGCCCGGCCACGACCCTGCGCACGGCCTCGGGCAGGTCGACGATCTGGCGACGCACCTCCAGGCGGCCGGACTCGATGCGCGAGACGTCGAGCAGGTCGTGGATGAGGCGGGTGACGCGGTCCGCGTCGGCGTTGACCGTCTCCAGCATGAACAGCTTCTGCTTGTCGGTGAGCCGCTCCCACTTGGTGAGCAGGGTGGAGGTGAAGCCCTTGACGCTGGTCAGGGGCGAGCGCAGCTCATGGGCCACCTGGGAGACCAGGTCGGCGCGGGTGCGCTCGGCGCGCGCGGAGGCGTCCCGGAGGGTGACGACCAGGCGGACGAGTTCGCCGCCGGGCCGGGCGCGCACGTAGCGCGCGGCGACGAGGATCTCGCGGTCGTCGGGCAGCAGGAGGGCGCGCTCGGGCTGGCGGACGCGGTCGCGGGCACCGCCGTAGGGGTTGCTGGCCTCCCACCAGTCGTTGCCGTCTATGCCCAGCAGAGGCAGGACGGAGCGGTAGTCGCGACCCAGGGCCGACTCGACGGGGATGCCGATGAGCTGGGCGGCCTGGGCGTTGAAGAGCACGACCCGGCCGCGCGCGTCGGCCACCACCACACCGTCGGGCAGGTCGTCCGGGTGCAGGGGGCCGGTGCCGGCGAAGGAGCCGTCGACCTCCTGAAGGACCGCCGTGGCCTGGGCGCCGGAGCGGTCGGCGGCACCGGGTTCGCGGTCGTCCTCGGCCTCGGGAGGAGTGTCGGTGGACGGGCCCGCGCCCTTGCGTGAGGCGTCCGGGGGGTGTGCGGTCCCCTCACCCGAGTCCTCCGCCGGGTGGTCCACCTGCCGGCCGCTGCCCACGCCTCTCCCCGCTCCCCTTGAAGGTCCACGACCACAGGCTCCTGGGCCGAGGACCGCTGACCGGTGGTCAACCCCGTGGGCACCACCGCAGGTTGTCTACCCTGCACTTCCACCTGGTACGCCTTGCGGCCCGGGATCGGGCGTCCGGCGGGAGAAGAGCGTACAAGCCCTCTCCAGGAGGTCCGCCACCCGGCAAGGGCGGGACCGCCGGTCCGAGCGTCTCGCGCGTACTCACGCGGTGTCGTCAATCCTGCCGGACGCTCCGGGCCGGCACGGCGTCGCACCCGCGACCCGGGTGGGCACGCCGGATCCCACGCGTGACGCGCATGGGCCCCTCCGCGGTCCCCCTTCCGCCGACCCTATCGGCACTCAGGCCCCGTGCACGTGCACTTTGGGCGGACGGACGCGGGAACCACGCACGCGTGTCCGGGTCGCGGCACTCACGAGGGGGCGGACCGACCACGACACGATGGTCACACAGTGCAACCACGCGAGGTCTGACCTGGGGTGATCCGGGATCGTCCGGGCCCGCTCAGGAACGTCGCTGCTGTCGTGCGGTGGTGTACAGGCACACGGCGGCGGCCGTGGCCAGATTCAGGCTTTCGGCCCCGCCGTAGATCGGGACGCTGACCGCGCCATCGGTCAGCGCGACGACCTCCTCGGGCAGGCCCCAGGCCTCGTTGCCGAACACCCAGCCGACGGGGCCGTCCAGGTCGCCGCCGTCGGCGACGCCGTGCAGGTCGCGGGAACCGCTGCCGTCGGCGGCCCACACCCGCGCGCCCGCCCCGCGCAGGAAGTCGACGGCGCGCGCCACGGGGACGCCCACGACCACGGGCAGGTGGAACAGGCTTCCGGCCGAGGCCCGCACACACTTGCCGTTGTAGGGGTCGACGGAGGCGTCGGTGAAGATCACCGCGTCGGCACCGGCCGCGTCGGCGGTGCGCAGGACCGTGCCCGCGTTGCCCGGGTCGCGGACGTGGGAGAGCACGGCCACCAGGCGGACGTCGCCGAGGCGCTCCAGGGGGACGTCGACGAACTCGCAGACCGCGATGACCCCCTGGGGGGTGACGGTCTGGGCCAGCTCCGACATCACGTCCAGGCTGACCCTGTGGGTGGGCACGTCCGCCGCGCGGGCGGCGTCCACCAGGTCGATGTGGCGCTGCATGGCCTCCGCCGTGGCGTAGACCTCGACAACGCCGGGGGCGGCCCCGCGGGGCCGCCCGTCACCACCGCTCGCGGCGGTCAGCGCCTCCCGCACCGCCTGCGGCCCCTCTGCGAGGAAGCGCCGCTCGCGCTGACGGAAGGTGCGTTTGGCGAGCCGCCGAACCCCCTTGATCCTGGGTGAGCGGATACTCGTGAACTCGTGGCTCGCCATCGCTACTCGCCGATCTTTCCAGCCCTAGGCCGCGGCCTCGGCGGGGAGGGCCTTCTTGGCCGTCTCCACCAGGCTCGCGAAGGCGGCGTCGTCCTTGACCGCCAGCTCGGCGAGCATACGGCGGTCGACCTCGATGCCGGCCAGCTTCAGGCCCTGCATGAAGCGGTTGTAGGTCAGGCCGTGGGCCCTGGAGGCCGCGTTGATGCGCTGGATCCACAGGCGACGGAACTGCCCCTTGCGGTCCTTGCGGTCCCGGTAGGAGTAGGTCATCGAGTGGAGCATCTGCTCCTTGGCCTTGCGGTACAGGCGCGAACGCTGACCGCGGTAGCCGCTCGCCCGGTCGAGGACGACCTTGCGCTTCTTCTTGGCGTTGAGAGCCCGCTTCACGCGTGCCACTGGAACTCCCTCGTTGTCTCTTCCGGCGCGCACGGCGCGCCGACCGGTCCGGCTCGGACGCATCCGGCGGCCGTGTTGCTTCGTGTGGTTCCCTCCCGGGGGCCGTCACCGCGCCGACTGGTCCGGCACGCGGGCGCTCCCGGGGAGGGGGAGGGTCCTCGGAACTACCTGCCGAGCAGCTTGCGCATGCTCTTGGTGTCCGCGGGAGAGAGCACCGACTCGTTGCTCAGCTTGCGCTTGCGCTTGGAGGTCTTGTGCTCAAGGATGTGGTTCTTGTTGGCACGGCGGCGCATGATCTTGCCGGAGCCGGTGACCTTGAAGCGGTCCTTGGCCCCACTGTGGGTCTTGTTCTTCGGCATGTCGCCGCGTCTCCTACTCCGTCGGCGTGCCACCCGTCACGGACGGATGACACGGTTCTTCCGCTGCTTTGCAGGGGACCCCTGCGCGCCGGTGTGACGCATCCGGACCGTGCGAGCACAGCCCACCCACCACCCGGTGCCTTCCCGGCGACCGGGCGGTGGGGACTTCCCGTCGCTAGGCGCCCGAGCGCTGCTCGCGGCGGGACTTGTCCTCCGCCGCCGCGCGGGCCTCGGCCTTGTGGTCGGACCGCCGCTTGTGCGGGCCGATCACCATGACCATGTTGCGGCCGTCCTGCTTGGGCTGCGACTCCACGGTGCCAAGGTCCTGGACGTCCTCGGCCAGCCGCGCCAGCAGTCGGCGGCCCAGTTCGGGCCGGGACTGCTCACGGCCGCGGAACATGATCGTCACCTTGACCTTGTCCCCGCTCTTGAGGAACCGCACCACGTGACCCTTCTTGGTCTCGTAGTCGTGCGGATCGATCTTCGGGCGGAGCTTGATCTCCTTGATGATCGTGTTCGACTGGTTCTTGCGCGACTCGCGGGCCTTGACCGCGGACTCGTACTTGAACTTGCCGTAGTCCATCAGCTTGGCGACCGGCGGGCGCGCGGTCGGAGCGACCTCGACGAGGTCGAGGTCGGACTCCTGGGCCAGACGCAGTGCGTCCTGCACGGAGACGATTCCGACCTGCTCACCATTGGGTCCGACGAGACGGACCTCGGGCACCCGGATGCGGTCATTGATGCGGGGCTCGGCGCTGATGGGACCCCTCCCTAGCTTTCTCGGATTACCTGGAATCGGCCGTCCGCCAGATGGTGGACGGCTCTGCTGGCCGGGCCGTCCTCGTCCGTCGGACCGCCCGGCCTCGTCGGGGTCCGCACACAGCAAGAACCCCGCCAGCGTGTGCAAGCGGGGTGATCCGAACGGTATTCCCGGCGGGAGCGGGCACACGGGCCGGGTACCCCGGACACGGGTACCCGGTGAAGAGAGCGTGCCACGCTCGGTTCGCCGGACCGGAACCTACGCGGGCCATGCCCGGCAGGTGGGAGGATCATCTCCGCTTGCGGCTCCGGTGTGGGACACACCGGAACAAGTCGATACCTCATCGTATCAGGAGTCGGAACCCCTTCGGCCCACCGTTCCAGCGCACCCGCGGGCCGGGTGTTGCGGGACGCCGTCCGGCTCAGGCGTGTACCGCCCGGCGGGCCAGCTCCGCCTCACCCGCCCCGCGCATGGCCTCCACCGGCACGTCCTCGATCCCGGTCATCAGCCGGACCTGCTCGACGGCCTGGTGGAGGAGCATCGGGAAGCCGCCGACCACGCGTCCGCCGCGCGCGGCGACGGCCGCGGCGGCACGGGTGGGCCAGGGCGAGTAGACGACGTCGAACAGGTCGGCGCGCGAGGCGGCGAGCCGGTCGGCGTGGTGGTCGGCCGCGCCCGAGGGCAGGGAGGAGACCACCAGGTCCACGTCCAGGTGCTCGTCCAGCTCCGAGAGCGGCGCGACCCTGAGCGGGTGGCCGAGCCTCCGGGCTGCCGCGGCCACCTCCCCGGTGCGGCTGGTGTCGCGGGCCAGCACGGTGACCGGTGAGGTCAGGCCGAGCCGGCGCAGCGCGGCGAGGGCGGAGGCCGCGGTGGCCCCGGCTCCCAGGATGACCGCGCCGCGCGGAGCTCCCGCCCCGGCCTCGGTCAGGGCCTCGGCGATCCCGGCGACGTCGGTGTTGGCGCCCTCCCACGCACCACCCCTGCGGACGAGGGTGTTGGCGCCGCCCACCTGCCTGGCCAGGTCGGTGACCGTGTCGGCCAGCTCCAGGGCACGGCGCTTGAGCGGCATGGTCAGGGACAGTCCGGCCCACTCGTCATCGAGTCCGGCGAGGAGGGGCGCGAGGTCCTCCTCACCGCACTCGTGCATGCCGTAGGACCAGTCCGTCAGGCCCATCGCCGTGTAGGCGGCGGTGTGCAGGACCGGTGAGAGCGAGTGGGCCACCGGTGAGCCCAGTACGGCGGCGCGCACTAGTCCCCCGCCCAGTTCTCCTGGAACTCCTCCTTGAGGCGGAGGAACTCCTGGTAGTCGCCGGTGAACTTGGTGACGCCGTTCTCCGGGTCGGTGGCGACGAAGTACAGCCAGTCCCCCTCGGCGGGCTCCAGGGCCGCCTCCATGGCCTCCCGCCCGGGCGCGACGTAGGGGCCGGGGATGAGACCGTTCTTGTGGTAGGTGTCGAACCCGCTGGTGTCCTCCTCGCACTTCTTGAGCTGCTCGCCGTTGAGCGCGATGCCGTACTCGCCGATGGCGTAGAAACAGGTGCTGTCCATCTGCAGGGCCATGTCGATGTCCAGGCGGTTGTGGACCACCCGGGCGATCTTCGGCATGTCCTCGGCCTTACCGCTCTCGGCCTGGACGATGGAGGCGATCGCCATGATCTCGTTGGCGTCGTAGCCGAGTGCGGCCGCCTCTCCCTGCAGGTCGATCTCCTCGGCGACCTGGCGGTGCCGGGTCACCATGGTCTTGAGCACCGACAGCGCCTCCGCGTTCGGGTCGAACTGGTAGGTGTCCGGGAACAGGTAGCCCTCGGGGCCCTCGGTGGCGTACTCGGGCAGACCGAGCTCGCCGGTCCGGGCATAGGCCTCGTTGAGCTCCTCCTCGGACAGGTTGGTGCCCTCGGCCAGTTCCGCGATGATCTCCTCCGCGCGCAGCCCCTCCCGGATGGTGACGCGTCCGCCCACCCGGTTGGCGGGGTCGAGCAGCGCGGCCACGGCGGCCTCGGCGCTCATGCCCTGGGCCAGGGAGTAGGTACCGGGGACGAGCCCGTCGCCGCGCTCCTCCTCGGGGACCGCCTCCAGGGCGTTGGTGAACGCGCGCACGCTGGCCACCACGCCCTTGTCGGTGAGGTTGGAGGCGATGGCGGTGCCGCTCTGGCCCTCCTCGATGACGAAGACGACCTCGCCGCTGCCCTGTCCCTCGTAGTCGGCCGGGAAGACGTAGGTGCGCATGACGCCGTAGCCACCGCCCGCGATCACGAGGATGAGGACCAGCGCCAGCAGGATCATCATGCCCCTGCCGCCCCCGCGGCGGCGGTTCCTGCCGCCCTTACCCGCCTTGGCGCGCGCCCGCTTGAGCTCCTTGGCCTTCCTGCGGCTGCTGCGGCCGCCACCGTAGGCCGCGGCGATGTCGGCGAGGGCGGGTTCCTCGTACTCGTCCTCCTCCGGCTCCTCCTCCGGTTCCCCGAGATCCTCGGGCTCCGCGCGCCGGCCCCGCCTGCGACGGCTGCCGCGGCGGCTCCGGGGCTCCTCCTCGGCCTCGGCCGCGCGCCTGCGGCGCGCACGGCGGCCACGGGGCTCGGGTTCGGGCTCCTCCTCCGGGGCCTCCGAGGCGAACGCGCCGGTGTCGGGCCCCTGGTCGGGAGAGGGCGCACCCGTGTCACGGAACGCGCCGGTGTCGCGGAACGCACCATCGGCGAACTCGTCGTCGTCACGGAACGCGCCGGTCTCCGCGGGCGCGTCCCCGGCGCGGTCGGCACGCGCACGGCGGGCACGGCGGCCCGGGGGCTCGCTGACCGCGGCGAACGCGCCGGTGTCGGCGGAGCTGTTCAGACCGGGAAAGGTTCCCGAGTCGAAGAAGCCGCTGTCCTCGGGGGCGTCGGCCAGGAAACCGCCGGTGGCCTCCTCCTCGCGCCGCGAGCGCTTGCGGCGGCCGCGACGGCCCTGGGGCTGCTCGTCCGCGGGCGGGGCCGCGGACTCGGCGGGGACGTCGTCCACCGGGGCGCCGCGCCTGCGGCGGCCGCCGCCGCGGCGGCCCGTGGGCGCCTTCTCGTCTTTGCGGCCCCTGCCGCGGGGCTCGGGCTCGGGTTCGGG
>NZ_LWLB01000016.1 GCF_001905145.1 Nocardiopsis sp. TSRI0078 | reverse complement strand
CAACTTCCGGGGAGCAGTGCAGACGGGGGTGCGGGCCTTGTGCTTCCGGGGCATCTCACCCGGTGCGTACCGGCACCTCAGCGCGCCTCATCCCAGGAGGGTGAGCAGACCGAGGCCGCCGACGTCGGGGAGCACCTGGGTCACGGTTTCCACGACAGCGGCGGCGGGGCTGGCGGCGGCAAGGGACCCGACCAGGACCAGGGCGATGACCGTCAGCGTCCGGCTGGTGTTCTTCATGGCGAACCCGTCCCTTTCCGTGTCTGCGTGCAACCTTCGGTTACTGGGAGTGTCCAGGGGTGGAGGCCACGGAACCGCCTCACCGCAGGTCGAGGACCTGGAACCCGCGCACGTCACGCGGGTGACGTGAGCACGTCATGCCTACCCCTTGAGGGGCCACTTCCCGGGGGCCGAGGAACATCGGAACAGGGTCCGGCGCTAAGCCTCCTGCTGGCCGAGGGCGCGGTCCAGGTGGGCGCGCACGGAGCGGATGTGCTCGGGGCCGGTGCGGCAGCACCCGCCCACGAGCACCGCTCCGGCCGCGTGCCATTCCGCGGCGGCCCGGCCGAACTCCCCGGGCTCGCTCGTGCCCGTCCAGCGCCGGCGCGCCGCGTCCCAGGCCTCGCCCGAGTTGGGGTAGGCCACCGCCGGCACACCGGCCGCGGCGACGGCACGCACCAGCGCCGGGACGTGCCGGGGAGCCGTGCAGTTGACACCCGCCGCCACCAGCCGCCCGGCGGCGTGCAGCGGGGCGAGCTCGGCGACGGCATCGCGCAGGGGAGTGCCGTCGCTGACGCGCTCGCCGTCCCGGCAGGAGAAGCTGATCCACGCGCGGGTGCCGGAGGACTCCTCCAGCAGCCGGGCCAGGGCCCGCGCCTCGGGCACCGACGGGACGGTCTCGCAGGCGATCAGGTCCGCCCCGGCGTCGACGAGCACCCGCCACCGCTCCCGGTGCCAGGAGTACAGGCCGTCCTCGTCCAGGTCGTAGTCGCCGGTGTACTCCGAACCGTCCGCCAGCGCCGCGCCGTAGGGGCCCACCCCGGCCGCGACCAGACCCCGGCCGAAGGCGTCGCGTTCGGCCCGCGCCAGCTCCACCGACCGGGCGATCAGCGCGCGGGCCCCGGCCTCGCCGACGCCCCGGGCGGTGAACGCCGGAACGCTCGCCTGGTACCCGGCGGCGATCGCCACGTCCGCGCCCGCCTCGAAGTAGTCGCGGTGCGCCCGGCGGATCAGCTCCGGCGCCTCGGCCAGCAGCCGTGCCGACCAGAGCCCGCCGCCCAGGTCGCAGCCGTAGGACTCCAGGCGGGTGGCCAGCCCGCCGTCGAGCACCAGCGGACGCCCGCCGGAAGCCGTTCCGAGCATGCCGAACCTCCACATGCGAAGACCCCCTCCAGACTAGGGCGCGACGTCCCGCCCGTGGCCGACGGGCCACCGGGCGGTCATCGACTCGTCCGACGCGGCGGGCGTAACCTGGGCCGAACGCCCGGTTCGGGAAACTCCGGCGAACGCAGCGTGGAAATTACCGACCGGTCGTCCGCAACGGTTAACCTCCACACGTGCCACCGGTAATGCGACCTGAACACACGCCACTTCGTCCCCTGTCCGCCCTCGCAGCGCTGCTCGGGCCGGACATCACCTTCCTGCGCCCGGACCTCGGCGCGGACCGACCCCCCGAGGTGCCCGACAGGGAGGTACACGTACGGGGCATCACCCACGACTCCCGGAAGGCGGGGCCCGGTGACCTGTACGCCGCGCTGCCCGGGACCCGCGCGCACGGCGCCGACTTCGCCGCGCAGGCGGCCGAGGCGGGCGCCGCCGCGATCCTCACCGATTCCGCGGGGGCGGAGAGGGCGGCCGCCACCGGACTGCCCGTGATCGTGGTCCCCGACGTGCGCGCCGCGCTCGGCAGGGCGGCCTCGTGGATCTTCAAGGAGCCCGCGCAGGACCTGCTGCTGATCGGCACCACCGGCACCAGCGGCAAGACCACCATCACCTACCTGGTCGAGTCCGGTCTGCGCCACGCCGGCATGCACACCGGCCTGATCGGCACCGTGGAGATGCGTGTGGGCGACGAGCGCGTCGTCTCCTCGCTCACCACCCCCGAGGCCACCGACCTGCACGGCCTGTTCGCCCTCATGCGCGAGCGGGGCGTCACCGCCGCCGCCATGGAGGTCTCCAGCCACGCCCTGGCGCTGGGCCGGGTCGGCGCCGCGCGCTACGACGTCGCGATCTTCACCAACCTGTCGCAGGACCACCTGGACTTCCACTCCGACCTGCGCGACTACTTCGACGCCAAGGCCCGCCTGTTCACCCCCGAGTACTGCGACATCGCGGTGGTCAACGCCGACGACCGGTTCGGCCGGGCCCTCGTGGACATGGTGGAGGCCGACGGCAGCGTTCCCGTCACCACCTTCTCCGTGGAGGGCCACACCGACGCCGACCCCGCCAACGCCATGGAGGCCGACTGGCAGGCCGTGGACGTGCGGCTGGGCGCCACGGGCAGCACCTTCCGCATCGTGGGTCCCGGCGGGATGGAGGCGGCCGCCTCCATCGCCCTGCCCGGGCCCTTCAACGTGTCCAACGCGATGGCCGCCATCGTCGGCCTGGTCGAGGCGGGCCTGCCGCTGGAGACCGCGATCGCCGGGGTGGCCGCCGCGCCCGGCGTGCCCGGCCGTATGGAGCCGGTCGTGGCGCGCGAGGTCCCCCACGCCTTCCAGGACTTCACCGCGCTCGTCGACTACTCCCACAAGCCCGGCGCCATCGAGGCGGTCCTGACCGCCCTGCGCGCCACGACCGAGGGCGCCGTGACCATGGTGATCGGCTGCGGCGGCGACCGCGACCGCGCCAAACGCCCGCTCATGGGCGAGGCCGCCGCGCGCCTGGCCGACCAGGTGGTCATCACCAACGACAACCCGCGCACCGAGGACCCCGTCGCCATCGCCTCGTCGATGCTCGAAGGTGTCGCCAAGGTCCCCGAGGACCAGCGGGCCCGCGTCACGGTGGAGTTCGACCGGGCCGAGGCCATCCGCCTGGCGGTCGAGCGCGCACAGCCGGGCGATGTGGTGGTCGTCGCCGGCAAGGGCCACGAGACCGGCCAGTACGTCAAGGGCGAGGTCCTGCCCTTCGACGACCGCGAGGTGCTGCGCGGGATGATCGAGGAGCACCTCGGTATGAGCGCCCGCGAGCGGCTCGGCGTCGCCCTCCAGGACGTCCACAGGGTGCCTGACGGGGGATGACACGCCGGGGCTCCCCGGCCGGAGCCGTCCGGCGGGAGGGGGCGCGGGCCGTGTCCGCGCCCCCTCCCGCGCCCGGGGCGCACAGCGCCGTGACGCATCGCCGGGGCGACCGAACGGTTACGAAGCGGAGCATATTGCTGCACACGGGCCCTGGAGGGACCCCGGACTCCCCAATATGTTCTAAGGTAGGTCCGGCAATCGCAGCCCGACACGTGCCGCCCACGGTGGCGCCCACGACGCGGCCCATGCCGACACCGTGGTGAGGCCCGGCGCGGCAGCGCACGGCTTCCGCGGTGCCATCCCCTGACCTGACTCCGGCCGGGTGGCCAGCCGCCCCTGTGGCGCCGTGGACCGGGCCTGACATGAGGAGTGGATTTGATCGCGCTCACGCTCGATCGGATCGCTGAGATCACCCAAACCGCCCTAGGCGGATCAGCGCGCCCCGACGCCGTCGTCGACGGCCCCGTCGTCATCGATTCGCGGCAGGCAGCGCCCGGAGCGCTCTTCGCCGCCCTGGGCGGTGAGCGCGTCGACGGCCACGACTTCGTCGCCTCCGCGGTCGGTGCCGGAGCGGTGGCCGCCCTGGTCTCCCGCCCCGTCGACGCACCGCACCTCCTGGCCGAGGGCGGGGACGACGGGGTGGTCGAGGCGCTGACCCGGCTCGCCCGGTACACGGCCCAGGAACTCAGCGACCCCCGGCGCGGAGTGGAGCGGACCGAGATCGTCGCGGTCACCGGCTCCTCCGGCAAGACCACCACCAAGGACCTCATCGCGCAGGTCGTGGGCCGCGCGGGTCCGACCGTCGCCCCGGCGGGCTCGTTCAACAACGAGATCGGCCACCCCCTCACCGTGCTCCGCGCCGACGCCGGCACCCGGCACCTGGTCCTGGAGGTCGCCGCCCGGGGCATCGGGCACATCGCCCACCTGTGCCGCGTGGCCCCGCCCCGGATCGGGGTGGTCCTCAACGTCGGCAGCGCCCACATGGGGGAGTTCGGCGACCGGGACACCATCGCCAAGGCCAAGGGCGAGCTGGTCGAGTCGCTTCCCCCCGGCTCCGACGGCAGGGGATCCGGCGGGGTCGCCGTCCTCAACGCCGACGACCCGAGGGTGAGCGCGATGGCCTCGCGCACCCGGGCGCGCGTGGTCACCTACGGACTGGCGGAGGACGCGCACGTACGCGCCACCGACGTGGTCATGCGGGAGACGGGCGCCCCCTCCTTCACCCTCCACCTGGGCGGGAGCCGGGCCCGGGTGGACCTGGCGCTCGTGGGCGCCCACCAGGTCTCCAACGCGCTGGCCGCCGCGGCGGTCGCCGACGAGCTCGGCATGGGCGTCGACGACGTCGCCGAGGCGCTCGCCGCGGCCGCCCCGGTCAGCCGGTGGCGCATGGAGGTCACCGAGCACGCGGGCGCCACACTCGTCAACGACGCCTACAACGCCAACCCCGAGTCCATGCGTGCGGCGCTGGCGACTCTGGAAGCGCTCGCCCGGGAGCGCCGCTCGATCGCCGTCCTCGCCCACATGGCCGAGCTCGGCGAGAACGGCCGCGTCGAGCACGAGAGGATCGGTGAGCTGGCCGCCCGCACGGGCGTGGCCCACCTGATCGTGGTCGGGGAGGCGGCCGAGGGCATCGCCGCCGGCGCCGAGGGCGCCGCCAGGCAGGGGCTGTGGCAGGGCGAGAGCGTCCGTGTGGCGGACGCCTCGGAGGCCGCAGCGGCGCTGCGCGAACGGTTGCGCACAGGAGACGTCGTCATTGTGAAGGGATCGCGCGTGGCAGCTCTCGAAAGGGTCATCGACCTCATTACCGAAGGTGATGCCCAGTGATCGGCATCTCCATCGCGTCAGCCCTGGCGCTGGTCGTCTCCATGGCGCTGATGCCGACGCTGATCAAGCTCCTGTACCGGTTCAAGTTCGGCCAGGAGGTGCGCGACGACGGCCCCGAGGGCCACAAGACCAAGCAGGGCACGCCCACGATGGGCGGCATCGTCATCATCCTCGGCGCGGTGGTGGGCTACTTCGGCTCCCACCTGGTGCTGTGGCTGGTGCAACCCTCCTCCACCGGACCCACCGCCTCCGGCCTGCTGGTCATGTTCCTGTTCGTCGGCATGGGCTGCGTCGGCTTCCTCGACGACTTCATCAAGATCTACAAGCGCCGCAGCCTGGGCCTGCGCAGCGGCGCCAAGATGGTCGGCCAGGCCGTCGTCGGCGTGGGCTTCGCCTACGGCGTCACCCAGTTCCCCAACGGCTACGGCTACACCCCCGCCGCCCCCAGCCTCTCCTTCCTCCGCGACTTCGGCCCCCCGCTGATGATCGGCCTGTTCGTCCTCTGGGCGCTGTTCCTCATCGTCGGCTTCTCCAACGCGGTCAACCTCACCGACGGCCTCGACGGCCTGGCCACCGGCGCGACCATCCTGTCCCTGTGCGCCTACGTCATCATCGGCAACTGGCAGCTGCGGCAGTCCTGCGTGTCCTACCTGTCCGACAGCTGCTACACGGTCCGCGACCCCCTGGACCTGGCCGTGGTGGCCGCCGCCGTGCTCGGCGCCTGCATCGCCTTCCTGTGGTTCAACGCCCCGCCCGCCAAGATCTTCATGGGCGACACCGGCTCCCTGGCCCTGGGCGGCCTGATCGTGGGCCTGGCCATCACCACCCGCACCCAGCTCCTGCTGCTGCTCATCGGCGGCCTGTTCGTCATCATCACCATGTCGGTGATGGTCCAGATCACCTCCTTCCGCCTCACCGGAAAGCGCGTGTTCCGCATGGCACCGCTGCAGCACCACTTCGAGCTCAAGGGCTGGGCCGAACCCACCATCGTGATCCGGTTCTGGATCATCCAGGGCCTGTTCGTGGCGATCGCCATCGGACTCTTCTACCTGGAATGGATGCCGAGGTAGGCATGGCGCACCACGCTTCCGACACACCGAACGACCCGGTCCCCGGCCCGGACGGGCTGAAGGGGCGGCTGGTCTGCGTCGCCGGCCTCGGCGTGTCCGGGCCCCCGGTGGCCAGGGCGCTCCTGGCCCGCGGGGCCCGCGTGACCGTCGTCGACGGCCGCGACGACGACACCGTCCGCCCCGTCGCGGCCCAGCTGCGGGAGGCCGGGGCCGAGGTGGTCCTGGGCGGTACCCCGCTGCCCGAGGGCTGCGACCTGGTCGTCACCTCGCCCGGCTGGCGCCCGGACTCCCCGATGCTGGTCCGGGCCGCCGAGGCCGGGATCGAGGTCATCGGGGACGTCGAGCTCGCCTGGCGGCTCAAGCCCGCCGACCAGGTGTGGCTGGCCGTCACCGGCACCAACGGCAAGACCACCACCGTACGGATGCTGGAGGCCATGCTCCGCGCCGACGGCCGCGACGCCCTGGCCGTCGGCAACGTCGGCACCCCCGTCATCGACGCCGTGCTGCCCGGCGCCGACGGCCGCGTCCACGACGTCCTGGCCGTGGAGCTGTCCAGCTTCCAGCTGCACTGGTCCTCCAGCGTGCGCCCGCACGCCGCCGCCGTGCTCAACGTCGCCCCCGACCACCTGGACTGGCACGGCGGGCTCGACCCCTACGCCCGCGCCAAGGGCCGGGTGTTCGCGCCCGGGACCATCCGCGTGGCCAACACCGCCGACGCCTGGTCCACGCGCCTGGCCGAGGAGGACGGCGACCCGCACACGCCCCTGGTGGGCTTCGGCCTGGACACCCCCCGCGCGGGCGAGCTCGGCGTGGTCGAGGACCTGCTGGTGGACCGGGCCTTCGTCGCGGAGCCGCACAGCGCCGCCGAGGAGCTGGCCACGCTCGCCGACGTGCGCCCGGCCGCGCCGCACAACGTCGCCAACGCCCTGGCCGCCGCCGCGCTGGCCCGGTCGGTGGGTGTGGCGCCCGCGTCGGTGCGGGCGGGACTGGCCGCCTTCGAGCCGGAGCCGCACCGCATCGCGTTCGTGGCCACGGCGGGGGGCGTGGACTACGTCGACGACTCCAAGGCCACCAACCCGCACGCCGCCGCCGCGTCGCTGGGCGCCTACCCCTCCGTGGTCTGGATCGCGGGCGGACTGCTCAAGGGGGCCGAGGTCGACGAACTCGTGACGATGGCCGCCGACCGGCTGCGCGCGGCCGTGCTCATCGGCGCCGACCGGGCCCGCCTGCGCGAGGCCCTGGCCGAGCACGCGCCCGAGGTACCCGTGGTCGAGGTCGAGGGGCCCGCCGCCGACGCACCGGAGGGCCACACGGTCATGGACGCGGTGGTCTCCGCCGCCGCCTCCCTGGCGAAGGAGGGGGACACCGTGCTGCTGGCACCGGCGGCCGCCTCCATGGACATGTTCACCAACTACCCCGAGCGGGGACGCCTCTTCGCCGAGGCCGTCGACCGACTGCTCTGAGTAGCGCCTACCCGCCCGTGCGTGACCACGAGCGCGCGGGCGGGCTTCGGCATGCCCTCCATCACCCTCTCAGCGGCCAAAGATGGCCAACACGCGGAAAATGTCCACGGTTCCCTACCCGCGCGTACGCCAGTATTGAGGCGCTGAATCGTGCGGAGGGTGTGGATGGCGGCGACGACGGCGGTTCCCGGGACGGCCCGGCCCAGAGGGCGCGCGGCGTCAACGGGACGCGCGGTGACGAAGGGGCGCGAGCGCGTCCTGTGGCGTGAGTGGGCGCGGTCCCTGGACCGGCCGCTCACCTCCTACTACCTGATCCTGGGCACCGGGGCGCTGCTCATCGCCCTGGGCCTGGTCATGGTGCTCTCGTCCACGATGGTCGACTCCATCAGCGAGACCGGCTCGGCCTTCTCCACGTTCCAGAAGCAGCTGGTCTCGGCCGCCATCGGCCTGCCCCTGATGATCCTGGCCTCCCACATGCCCCAGCGGGTCTTCCGGCTGGTCGGCTACCCGGCGATGATCGTGTCGGCGGCGCTGCTGCTGCTCACCGTCTTCCAGGGCGTGCAGATCAACGGCGCCACCCGCTGGCTGGACATCGGCGGCCTGGTCGTGCAGCCCTCCGAACCCGCCAAGCTCGCCTTCGCCCTGTGGGGCGCCAACATCCTGGCCCGCAAGGACGAGCTGCGCGAGCTCACCGAGTGGCGGCACCTGCTCATCCCGCTGCTGCCCGGCTGCGGCCTGCTGGTCCTGCTGGTGATGCTGGGCTCCAACCTGTCCACGGCCCTGGTGTTCCTGGTCACCTTCCTGGGCCTGCTGTGGGTGGTCGGTGCGCCGGGCAGGCTCTTCGTGGCCATGTTCGGCCTGGTCCTGGGCCTGGCCGTCATCGCCATCGCCATCGAGCCCTACCGCATGGCGCGCGTCACCAGCTTCCTGGACCCGGGCGCCGCCGACCCGCTGGGCGCCGACATGCAGTCCCTGCACGGGCTCTACGCGCTGGGCACCGGCGGGGTCCTCGGCGTGGGCATCGGCGCCAGCCGTGAGAAGTGGGGCTTCCTGCCCTTCGCCGAGTCCGACTTCGTCTTCGCCATCATCGGCGAGGAGTTCGGCCTGCTCGGCACCCTGCTCGTGCTCGCCCTGTTCGGTGTGCTGGGCTACGCCGGACTGCGCGTGGCCTTCCGCGTCAAGGAGCCCTTCCCGCGCCTGGCCGCCTTCGCCATCGTCACCTGGATCCTGGGCCAGGCCATGGTCAACGTGGGCGCCGTCATCGGCCTGCTGCCCGTCACCGGCGTCCCCCTGCCCCTGGTCTCCTACGGGGGCTCGTCGCTGGTCTCCACCATGGCGGCCCTCGGTGTGCTCCTCGCACTGGCCAAGACCGAGCCCCAGGCACAGAAGGCCCTGGAGGCTCGAGGTCCCAGCCGGGTGCAAAGGGCTCTAAGCTGGCTGGGCCTGGAGAATGCCGCTGCCTCGGTGAACAACCGCGGCGCCGCGCCCTCCAGGCGCGCCACCACGGCACGCGGTCCGCGTACGGCGAACCCCCGCGGTGGCGGGACGACGGCCAAGCACAGGAGCGGACCGGTCCCCGCTGGTGACCGGCCAAGGAGGAATAGGCGACGATGAGGGTAGCCCTCGCCGGAGGCGGCACGGCCGGGCATATCGAGCCCGCACTCTCCCTTGCGGACGCGCTGCGGCGCGCCGACCCCAGTACGGAGATCCTCTGCCTGGGCACCGAGCGGGGCCTGGAGACCCGCCTGGTGCCCATGCGCGGCTACGAGCTGGGACTGATCCCGGCCGTTCCCCTGCCGCGCAGGCTCACCCCCCAGCTGCTCACCGTGCCGGGCAAGCTCGCTGGCGCGCTCAGCGCCGCGGGCGAGCAGCTGGACCGGCTGCAGGCCGACGTCCTCGTCGGCTTCGGCGGATACGTGGCCACCCCCGGCTACCTGGCCGCGCGGCGCAGGCGCATCCCCATCGTCGTGCACGAGGCCAACCCCCTGCCGGGCCTGGCCAACCGACTGGGCGCGCGCCTGACCCCGCACGTGTACACGGGGCACCCCCACACCCAGATCCGCAACGGCCGCTTCGTCGGCATCCCCCTGCGCCGGCAGATCACCACGCTCGACCGCCTGGCGATGGGGGACAAGGCGCGTGCCTACTTCGGCCTGCGCCACGACCTGCCCACCCTGCTGATCTTCGGCGGCTCCCAGGGCGCCCAGCGCATCAACGAGACCGCCTTCGCCGCCCGCGACGCCTTCCGTGACAGCGGTGTGCAGGTCCTGCACGTCGTCGGCCCCAAGAACGCCGAGGAGCCCCAGGACCTCACCCAGGCGGGCGTCCCCTACGTCGCCGTGCCCTACGTGGACCGTATGGACATGGCCTACGCCGCCGCCGACATGGCCATGTGCCGCTCGGGCGCGATGACCTGCGCCGAGCTGACCGCGGTTGGCCTGCCCGGCGCCTTCGTGCCCCTGGCCATCGGCAACGGCGAGCAGGCGCTGAACGCCGAGCCCATCGTCCAGGCGGGCGGCGGACTGATGGTCGGCAACGCCGACGTCTCCGTCGAGTGGATCACGAGCCAGCTCATCCCGGTGCTCACCGACACCGACCGGGTCGTGGCCATGTCCGAGGCGGCCGCCCGGATGGGCCGCCGCGACGCCGACATGGAACTGGCCCGCGAGGTCACGGCCATCGCCCGCGGCGACAAGCCCACCCCCGACCTGCCGCTGCCCGACGACGACGGCGACGAGGTCCTCTACGACGACGGGAAGGACACCCGATGAGCCTGGTGAGGCCGACCGAGCCGGTCCCCGTCGACAAGCTGGGACGTACCCACTTCATCGGCCTGGGCGGCGCGGGCATGTCCGGTATCGCCCGCGTACTGCTGCAGTCCGGGGTGGAGGTCTCCGGCAGCGACGCCCGCGACAGCGACACCCTGCGCGAGCTGGAGGAGATGGGCGCCGACGTCCACGTGGGCCACGCCGCCGAGAACCTCGGCACGGCCGAGACCCTCGTGGTCTCCTCCGCCATCCGCGAGGACAACCCCGAACTGGTCGAGGCGCGCCGCCGGGGCCTGCGGGTGCTGCCCCGGGCCGCCGCCCTGGGCGCGCTGCTGCTGGGCCGCGAGGGCATCGCCGTCTCCGGCACCCACGGCAAGACCACCACCACCTCCATGGTCACGGTCGTGCTCCAGCACCTGGGGGTCGACCCCGGCTACGTGATCGGCGGCAGGCTGGTCACCACCGGCCTGGGGGCCGACGCCGGCATGGGCGAGGTCATCGCGGTGGAGGCCGACGAGAGCGATGGCTCCTTCCTCATGCTCTCGCCGAAGATCGCCGTGGTCACCAACGTCGAGGCCGACCACCTGGACAACTACAGCGGCATCGAGGAGATCCACGCGGGCTTCGCCTCGTTCGTCGACCGCGTCGAGCGCACCCTGATCGTGGGCGTCGACGACCCGGGGGCCCGGCAGGTGGCCGAGCTGGCCCGCGAGCGCGGGAAGAAGGTCCTCACCTACGGCGAGGCCGAGGACGCCGACTACCGGATCACCCGGGTGCGCGCACGCGGTTTCACCACCGAGTTCACCGTCCGGACCGCGGACGGCGAGCCGGTGGACGGCCTGCTCGCCGTCCCGGGCCGCCACAACGTGCTCAACGCGGCCGCCGCCGTCGCCGTCGCCGACGAGCTGGGCCACGACCTGGAGGTGGCGGTGGAGGGCATCGCCGACTTCGCCGGTGCCGCCCGCCGCTTCGAGCTCAAGGGCGAGGCCGGGGGCGTGGCCGTCTACGACAGCTACGCCCACCACCCCACCGAGATCGAGGCCGACCTGCGCGCCACCCGGGCGGCTCTGGAGTCCTTCGCCGAGCAGGCGCGCGAGGAGGGCCAGGAGTACACGGGGGGACGCGTCGTCGCGCTCTTCCAGCCGCACCTGTACAGCCGCACCCGCATCTTCGCCGAGGACTTCGCCGCCGCGCTGGGCCTGGCTGACGAGGTCGTGGTGATGGAGGTCTACGCCGCTCGGGAGGACCCCGAGCCCGGGGTCACCGGCGAGCTGATCACCTCGCGTGTGGACCACGACCGCGTGTGGTACGTGCCCGGCAGGGACGAGGTCGTACGCAGGGTGGCCGGACTGGTCCGCCCCGGCGACATCGTGCTCACCATGGGCGCGGGCGACGTCACCGAGCTGGGTCCGCGCATCGTGGACACCGTCGCGGGGGCGGACGACGGCGCCCGGGGCTGATCGCGGGGCCGTGCCGCCCGCCCACGCGCCGGGCCGTCCCTGACGGGGGCGGGAGGGCACGGAGCAGGACGAGCGCACAGTAGGGAGGGCGCAGGTGGACGTTGAGCGGGACGGGGCCGCCGGGAGGACCGGGACGCGCGGGGGGTCCGACCCGTGGAAGGTCGCCTTCGTGGCGCTGCTGGTCGTCGCCCTGGTCTGCGTGGTCACCTGGATCCTGCTCGGCTCCCGTCTGCTCGTGGTCCGCGACGTCGCGGTCACCGGCGTGGAGCGCGTCTCCGCGGAGGAGGTGGTCGCGGCCGTGGGCGTGCCCACCGGCACCCCCCTGCTCCGGGTCGACCTCGACCAGAGCGGCGAGCGCGCCGAGTCCCTGTCCCTGGTGGAGTCGGCCACGGTCACACGCGGCTGGCCCGCCACCCTGGAGGTCGAGGTGGTCGAGCGCCGGCCCCTGCTGGCCGTCAGGGTGGGGGAGGAGTACCGGCTCGTGGACGGCGACGGCGTGCGCATCGAGGACTCCGAGCACCGCCCCGACACCCACCCGCTGCTCCGGGTCACCGGGGAGATCGAGGGCAACGGCGGCGTCCGCGCGGCCGCGGACATCGTCGAACGGGTTCCGGACCCCCTCCTCTCCCGGATCCGGCTCATCGACGCCACCGAGGCCGACGCGATCGTCGTCGAGCTCGGCGACGGTTCCCGCGTCGAGTGGGGGTCGCCGGAGGGCACGGACGACAAGAGCGCCGTCCTGCGGGCGCTCATGAGCGAGCACCCGCCGCAGGAGGGGCGTGTGTACGACGTGGCGACCCCCGACCTGGCCATCGTCAGGTGAAGCGTTGCCCAGGACCCGGAAAAGGAGGGGACGCGGCGGGCGGGGCCGCTCCTCGCCCGGCGGGGGCGCCTCCCGGCCGGGCGCGTCCGGGTGCGGGAGGGTCCGCGCGGACATTCCAGACGCGACGCGCCGGGAGCGCACATCGCTTCCCCGTGTCGTGCGACGTTAGGCTGAACTCGTCACCGGTTGCCCGTGGTCGGCGGTCCGCTTACTGTCGGGAAGCACAACCAACGTCAACAAAGCAGCAAAACACGCTTTTCGGGTACGCAGGAACCGTTCCACCCCGTTTCACGGCGGACCACATGGGTCCCGCCAGTCAGACGGAAGACGGAACCGGCGGCCCGGGGTCCCCCGATCACGGCGTCACGCACGTTTCGTCGGGGAACCCGAAACGCACACTGTAGAACCGGATGCCGGTCCGGCGGCGTTGTCCGGTGGCACACAGCCACCGGAGGCGGAGGCGGAACGGCGTATGCGAGCGGAAAGGCCCCTCGTCGTGGCAGCACCGCAGAACTACCTCGCGGTCATCAAAGTCGTCGGCATCGGCGGCGGCGGTGTCAACGCCGTCAACCGAATGATCGAAGAGGGGCTCAAAGGCGTCGAGTTCATCGCCATCAATACCGACGCCCAGGCGCTGTTGATGAGTGACGCCGACGTCAAGCTCGACGTCGGCCGCGAACTCACCCGCGGCCTCGGAGCCGGAGCCAACCCCGACGTCGGCCGCAGGGCCGCCGAGGACCACCGGGAGGAGATCGAGGAGGTCCTCAAGGGGGCCGACATGGTCTTCGTCACCGCCGGTGAGGGCGGCGGCACGGGTACCGGCGGCGCCCCGGTCGTGGCCAACATCGCCCGTTCCCTGGGCGCCCTCACCATCGGTGTGGTCACCCGCCCCTTCGGCTTCGAGGGCAAGCGGCGCGCGACCCAGGCCGAGTCGGGGATAGCGATGCTCCGCGAGGAGGTCGACACGCTCATCGTGATTCCCAACGACCGGCTGCTGTCCATCTCCGACCGCCAGGTCAGCGTGCTGGACGCCTTCAAGGCCGCCGACCAGGTCCTGCTCTCCGGTGTGCAGGGCATCACCGACCTGATCACCACACCGGGACTGATCAACCTGGACTTCGCCGACGTCAAGTCGGTCATGTCGGGGGCGGGGTCGGCACTCATGGGCATCGGATCCGCGCGCGGGGACGACCGGGCGGTCGCGGCGGCGGAGATGGCGATCTCCTCACCACTGCTGGAAGCGAGTATCGACGGCGCCCACGGTGTGCTGCTGTCCATCCAGGGCGGCTCCGACCTGGGACTGTTCGAGATCAACGAGGCGGCACAGCTCGTCGCGAACTCGGCGGCGCCCGAGGCCAACATCATCTTCGGCGCCGTCATCGACGACGCCCTGGGCGACGAGGTCCGCGTCACCGTCATAGCGGCGGGGTTCGACGAACCGGAGATCGCGGGCGCGGTGGTGAGGGAGCGCCGTCCGGTGGACCCTCCTGAGGCCGTCGTCCCCAAGGCAGGCATCACGTCCGCCAAGGAGGAGTCGTCCGCTCCGGCGGCGCCCGCCGAGGCGGGCGCGAGCGGGACGTCGGCCACCAGCATGCCGTGGATCACGCAGAACCGTTCGGCCGAGCCCGCCCCGGAGGCGGCCCGTCCGCAGACGCCGCCGGTCCAGCAGCAGCCCGTGCAGCAGCAGCCGGTCCAGCCGCAGCAGACCCAGCAGCAGCCCGTGCAGCAGCAGCCCGTGCAGCAGCAGCCGGTCCAGCCGCAGCAGCAGGTCCAGCAGCCGGTCGAGGCCGAGCCCGCTCCGCAGGAGCAGCCCGCGCCGGCCGAGCCGGAGCAGGCGGCGCACACCCCGGCCCACGGCGCCTCCGCGTTCACGGCGCAGGCCCCGCACTCCGCCCCGGCGGCCGAGCCCGTCGAGAACGAGGAGCCGCAGGACACTCAGGAGGAGGCGCCCGCCTACGGGGAGAGCCAGCCCGGCCGCATCCACGCCGTCGCGGACTCCACCGCCGAGCGGCGCGGGGAGGCTCCCACGCCCCGGCGCCGGGTCATCTTCGACGACCCCGACGACCTGGACGTGCCGGAGTTCCTCAAGTAGAAGCCCCGCCCGGGACCTCTCGGCCCGGGAACGGGGGCCTCGCACGGGCCCCTGGAAGGGGCGGTGAGTCTCCGGGCCGCCGCGGCGGGGCCTCGTCGGGCGCATCGGCGCGACCACCTCCGCCGCAGGCCGTCGGCGGCCGGCCGCCGGGTGCTCCGGCCGGGCGGGCCCGCGACAGCGGTGGTAGGGTCCTGGACCGAGGGGACGGCGGGGCCGGAACCGGCCACTTTTCTTCCTTCCTCGGCACGACCCTTCGGCCCGGCCGGGCCGAAGGCGACCGCGCCGGCTCCATGGTCCGCGACGCGGACCGTGCCCCTCCCGAGGAGCGGGAGGACGCGAACGGATGGGCAACGTCATCGATCTGGGGCACGGGATACGCGCCGCCGTCACCGAACGGCGCGGAGGGGTGAGCACCCCGCCCTACGACTCGCTCAACCTGGGGCTGGCCTCGGGCGACGACCGCGAGGCGGTACTCGCCAACCGCAAGACCACCGCCAGGGACCTCGGATTCGACGCCGACCGGATCGTGTGGATGAACCAGGTGCACGGCGCCGACGTCCTCGTGGCGACCGAACCCGGCGACGTGGGCACCTGCGACGGTGTGGTCACCACCCGCCCGGACCTGGTCCTGGCCTCGCTGTCCGCCGACTGCCTTCCCGTCCTGGCCGCCGACGCCGAGGCGGGCGTGCTGGGCGCCGCCCACTCCGGACGTCTCGGCACCGCCCGCGGGGTGGCCGCCAACCTGGTCGCGGCCATGGCCGACCAGGGCGCCCGGCCCGACAGGACCACCGTCCTCCTCGGCCCGGCGATCTGCGGCGGATGCTACGAGGTGCCGCCGCGGGTACGGGACGAGACCGCGCGCGACACCCCCGAGGCGGCCTGCACCACCCGGAAGGGCACCGCCGGAGTGGACATGCGCGCCGCCGTCACCGCCCAGCTGCGCCGGGCGGGCGTCACCGACGTCCGCGCCGACGGCCGCTGCACCCTGGAGAGCCCCGAGCTGTTCTCCCACCGCCGGGACGCGCCGACCGGAAGGTTCGCGTCCTTCCTCTGGCGGGCCTGACTGTCGTACCGGGCCGCCAGGATGTGTTCCAGGGCCACAAGGGACACACAGATGCTTCCTGGTTCCTGTGACCCGCCCATCCCGCGCGCCCCACCGCTTCCCGGTCGGGAAGGGGTGCGCAGGCGCCGTGTCATGGCAGGCCGGCGTGGTGTAGTAGGTACGAGGGTGCTGGAAGTAACAGCAGTGGGATCCGTCCCAGGAAAGGAGGACCGTGACACACGCCGACCCCGCTCGCGTCGAGCGGGTCCGCGCCAACCTCGCCGCCGTACGGGCCAGGATCGAGGCGGCCTGCGCCAAGGCCGGCCGGGACCCCGGGGAGGTGTCGCTGGTCGCCGTCACCAAGACCTATCCGGCCTCCGACGTACGGATCCTCGCCTCCCTCGGAGTCACCGACGTGGGGGAGAACCGGGACCAGGAGGCGGCCCCCAAGGCGGCTGAGACCGCCGACCTCGGTCTGACCTGGCACTTCGTCGGCCAGCTGCAGACCAACAAGGCCAGGTCGGTGGCCTCCTACGCCGACGTCGTGCACTCGGTCGACCGCGCCAGGCTGGCGCGGGCCCTGGGCGAGCGCGCCGCCGCGGCCGGCCGCCGCCTCACCTGCCTGGTCCAGGTCAACCTCGACGAGGACTCGCGGGCGGGGGTGATCGGGCCGCGCGGAGGCGTCGACCCCGGTGACGCGCTCGAACTCGCCGCACGCGTCGACGAGCACGAGGCGCTCACCCTCGGCGGTGTGATGGCGGTCGCCCCCCGCGAGGGCGATCCCGGTGACGCGTTCGCACGGCTCCGCACGGTCGCCGACCGGATCCGGGACCGCCACCCGCGGGCGACGGTGATCTCCGCGGGTATGAGCGGGGACCTCGAAGCGGCGATCGAGCGAGGCGCGACACACCTGCGACTCGGTACGGCGTTGCTCGGCAACCGGGAACCGATCGTGGGGTAATGTCCCCACATAGACCTTGGAGCCCGTCTGTGGAATTCGCCCCAATGGGCGCCCACCCCCGAAAGCACGGGGCCGGACGGGTCAGTACGGAGGAGTCGGCTGCGGTGAAGGCCGCGGGGACGACGGAGGACATGAGATGGCCGGCGCGATGCGCAAGATGGCGGTCTACCTCGGCCTCGTGGAGGACGACCGTTACGATCACCGCTATGCGGACGAATATGATGAGTTCGACGATTTCGACGAGGGAGTGGACGAGCAGCGCGCCCGCGACGCTGACAGCCCACCCGGCGAGGAAGCACGAGGCGACGCAGTGACGGACCCCGGCGGCTACCTGGGCACAGGTGAACGACGCGGTGGCACGACCACGACCGCCTCCACCGCCGACCTCGCTCGAATCACGACGCTCCATCCCCGCACCTACAACGAGGCGCGTACCATCGGAGAGCACTTCCGGGAGGGCACGCCGGTGATCATGAACCTGACCGAGATGGTCGACAGCGACGCCAAGCGTCTGGTCGACTTCGCGGCTGGCCTGATCTTCGGTTTGCATGGCAGTATCGAACGCGTCACCAACAAGGTGTTCCTGCTGTCCCCGGCCAACGTCGAGGTGACCGCCGAGGACAAGGCGCGGATCGCCGAGCGAGGGTTCTTCAATCAGAGCTAGAACATCACATTTGTCCAGAGATTGGGTCGAGGAACGACCGTGAGTATCGTGTCCGTGCTGATCATCCTGCTGCAGCTCTTCATTTTCGTGCTGTTGGCGAGGGTGATCCTGGAGATGGTGCAGTCCTTCTCCAGAACGTGGCGCCCCACGGGGTTCGTGCTCGTGATCGCCGAGATCGTGTACACGATCACCGACCCGCCACTGAGGTTCCTGCGCCGGTTCATCAAGCCGGTACGCCTGGGGAGCGTCGCACTTGATCTGAGCGTCCTGGTCCTCTTCATCGGGGTGTACATCTTGATGGCCCTGCTCAGGCCCTTTGCTTAGCAGGGAGGGAAACGGGGGGCGGAGGGTCCGCCCCGATTCCGCTATGTGGTCTTGGTCATGATCCGGATTGCCGTAAGGTCACGATCAGGTAGCGTCCCTACGGACAGACTCCAAGCGCGCCAAGGAGACGAAGATGCCGCTAACACCCGCCGATGTGCGGAACAAGCAGTTCAGTACCACCCGGCTCCGACCGGGATACGACGAGGAAGAGGTCGACGCCTTTCTCGACGAGGTCGAGTCCGAGCTCGACCGGCTGATCCAGGAGAACGAGGAACTGCGCGGCAAGCTGGCCGAGTGCCTGCGGGGCAAGGTACCCAACGCCGGTATGCAGGACTTCCAGGAGCAGGGCCCTGAGCAGCACGAGCAGATGCGCCCCGAGCCGGTCCAGGCTCCCCAGGCCGTCGAGCCGCAGCCCCCGGCCCAGCAGCAGATGCCGATGACCGGCGCGAACCTGGCCATGGGCGGCGAGGAGAACATGGACACGGCCGCCCGCGTCCTGGCCCTCGCCCAGCAGACCGCCGACCAGGCGATCTCCGACGCGCGCCGCGAGGCCGACGAGACCCTCGGCCGTGCCCGCCACGAGTCCGAGGACATCCTCGGCAAGGCCCGCCAGCAGGCCGACCAGATCATCGGTGAGGCCCGCGCCCGCTCGGAGAACCTGGACCGCGACGCCCAGGAGCGCCACCGCCAGGTCATGGGCAGCCTCGTCCAGCAGCGCGAGGAGCTGGAGCACAAGGTCAACGTCCTCAAGGGCTTCGAGCGCGAGTACCGCAGCCGCCTCAAGGACTACTTCGAGCGCCAGCTGCGTGAGCTCAACGAGGAGAACAAGCCCGCGGAGCCGAACCCGAACACCACGGGCGGCTTCCAGACGATGGCTCCGCAGACCGGCGGTACGCCCGCTCTCCAGCAGCACGGCCCCGCGGCGGGCAACCCGTTCGGGCAGCCCGAGCCCGCCCAGCACGGTGGGTTCCACCCGGGCGAGGCTCCGCACGAGCGTCGCTGAGTACCCGGCGGCATCTTGTTCCGAACAACTGAAGACTCCGGCACAACACGTGTAAAGGCCCTGGTCGATCCGTGATCCTTAGCATCCTCGCAACCGTGGCGGTGCTGGCGGCCATCGCCGTCATCACGGCCGCCCTGGTTCTCGCCGAGACCGTCCTGGTGTACGTCGCACTGGGACTGGCAGGCATCAGCGCCCTCCTGCTGCTGGGGGCGCTCGTCCGGGGAAGGTCCGGCGGGGACGGCCCGGATCGCTTCGGGACGGACGGTTTGGGGAAGGCGTCCGTCCACACCGCGACCGCCCACACGGCGGCATCGGGCACACACGTGGAGCCGGAGCACTCCGGGCGCGTGCCCGCGCCGGTCTCCGGACCGGCGCGGGAGTTCCCCGGCCAGGAGCACCACTCCTGGCCGCCCCCTCCTCAGCCACCGGACGACTCCGGTCACGAGGAGCCGGAGTACGACGTTCCCCGCTGGCAGACTCCCACGGCCCACGAGTGGCCGGAACCGGACACGGCGGCCTCCGGCCCCGCCCCGGCCGAGGAGGAGCCCTCCCGCTGGGAGACCCCCGACGGGAGCGGCTGGCAGGTCCCGGCCCGGGCATCCGGGGAACGGACGTCCGACACGGCTTCCGAATCCGGCCCCGGGAACGGTGGGCACGCCCCGGACGCCTCTCCCTTCTCCTACAGCGTTCCCGACGGCTCCTCCGAGGGAGCGGTCGAGGGGGACGTCTCCGGCGAGACCTCCTCCGAGGTTTCCTGGGACCGGGTGGAGGAGGCGGACCGGGCGACCGGGGAGGACGTCTCCGACGGCTCCGGGTACCGGGTGGAGGAGGAAGAGGACCAGACGGCCGGGGAAGCGGACGAGGCGGACGACACGGCCGCCGACCCCCCGCGGCCCGCCTTCTCCTACAGCGTTCCCGACGGCTCCTCCGAGGGAGCGGTCGAGGGGGACGTCTTCGACGAGACCTCCTCCGAGGCTTGCGGGGAGCGGGTGGAGGAGGCGGACCGGGCGACCGGGGAGGACGTCTCCGGCGAGCCCTCCGGCGAGACCTCAGGGGACCAGGCGGAGGAGGCGGGCGTCGGTACCGAGGACACGGACGATCCGGAGACCGCCCCCTTCGAGGCGGTCGCCGAGGCCCCGGAGCCGGTGGCCGCGCGCGGTGCGGAGGAGGACGGCGCCGCCCGTGGCGAGGACGACGGTGAGGGGACCGGGACCTTCGGCGACGAGGGCTCCGAGCGCTCCGCGCCCTTCAGCTACCGCGTGCCCGTCGGCCCCCCGGCCGGGGAGGACGGCTCCGCCGCCTCGGAGCACGACCCGGGCAGCGGCTCCGGCGACGGCCGCTGAACCCGTACACGAAAAGGAACGGGCGCCACTCCCACCGGAGCGGCGCCCGTTTCGCGCTGCCGGGTCCGATCAGGCCCGGCGGAACCCGAAGGCCACACCGAACTCCTCGGAGGAGGCGGTGTACAGGTCCCCGCCCGGGTCGCCGGGCGCGAACGTGTCGGCCAGGACCTCGGCGGCGATCGCACGGCCGTGCTCGTCGAGCGCCAGCCCGGTGGCCTCGTCCGTGGCCGCCCACCACACCTCGATGCGGTCCGACACGTCCAGGCCGCTCCTCTTGCGGGCGTCCTGGAGCATCCGGACCATCTCGCGGGCCAGGCCGGCGCGGCGCAGCTCGGGCGTGAGCTCCAGGTCCAGGGCGACGGTCTCACCGGACTCGGAGGCCACCGCCCAGCCCTCGCGGGGCTGCTCGGTCACCAGCAGCTCGTCGGAGTTGACCTCCACCGGCTCGTCCTCGACGTGTACCCGGGCCCAGCCGGTGTCGCGCACCTGCTGCACCAGAGCGGCCGGGTCGGCGGCCTGGATGGCCTTGGCCACCAGGGGCGTGCGCTTGGCGAACCGCTTGCCCAGCGCGCGGAAGTTGGGCTTGACGATGTAGTCCACCAGGTCGCCGCCCACGGAGGACAGCGAGTCCAGCGCGGTCACGTTCAGCTCGTCCGCGATCTGGCCGCGCAGCTGCTCCGGCAGGTCGGCGAAGCCCGGGGCGCCCACCAGGGCGCGGGCCAGCGGCTGGCGGGTGCGTACCGCCGAGTCCACACGGGCCGAGCGGCCCAGCTCCACCAGGCGGCGGGTCAGCGCCATGTTGCCGGACAGCTCCGGGTCGATGAGGTCCTCGCGCACCTTCGGCCACGGGGCCAGGTGCACCGAGTCCGGCGCGCCGGGGCGGCGCAGCGCCGACCACACGTGGTCGGTCAGGAACGGCACGATCGGCGCCATCAGCAGCGTGACGGTCTCCAGGGCCTCGAACAGCGTCGCGAAGGCCGCCGCGCCCTCGGGGGTGTCGGCCCCGCCCCAGAAGCGGCGCCGGGAGCGGCGCACGTACCAGTTGGACACGTCGTCCACGAAGGCGGTCAGGCGGCGCCCGGCCGTGGTGGTGTCGAAGGAGTCCATCGCCTCGGTGACGTCCCGGACGACCTCGTTCAGCTCCGACAGCAGCCACCGGTCCAGCAGCGGCCGGTCCTCGGGCTCGGGCGCCGCGGCCAGCCTGGAGTGGTCCCAGCCCTCGCCGGCGTTCGCGTACAGGGTGAGGAAGGAGACGGTGCTGTAGTAGGTCAGCAGCACCTTGCGGACGATCTCCTCCAGGGCGGAGTGGCCCACCCGGCGGGCGGTCCACGGTGAGCCGCTGGCCAGCATGAACCAGCGCAGCGCGTCGGCGCCGTGCTGGTCCATCACCGGGATCGGCTCCATGACGTTGCCCAGGTGCTTGCTCATCTTGCGGCCGTCCTCGGCGAGGATGTGGCCGAGTACGACCACGTTCTCGAAGGAGTTGCGGCCGAACACCAGGGTGCTCACCGCCAGCAGCGAGTAGAACCAGCCGCGGGTCTGGTCGATGGCCTCGGAGATGTACTGCGCCGGGAAGTTGGCCCGGAAGGTCTCCTCGTCGCGTTGCGGGGCGCCCCACTGGGCGAAGGGCATGGACCCGGAGTCGAACCAGGCGTCGATGACCTCGGGGACGCGGCGGGCCACCCGCTCCTCCTCGGGCAGGGAGGGGTCGGCGTCCGGGTCGGGGATGACGATGTCGTCGACGTAGGGCCGGTGCGGGTCCAGGGAGGACAGGTCCTGCCCGCTGAGGCGGCCCAGCTCCTCCAGGGAGCCCACGCAGATCTGCCGGCCGTCGGGGAACTCCCAGATCGGCAGCGGGGTGCCCCAGTAGCGGTTGCGGGACAGCGCCCAGTCGACGTTGCCGCGCAGCCACTCGCCGAAGCGGCCCTCCTTGACGTTCTCCGGCACCCAGTTGGTGGCCTGGTTCTGCTCGATGAGCGCGTCCTTGACCGCGGTGGTGCGGATGTACCAGGACGGGAGCGCGTAGTACAGCAGCGCCGTGTGGCAGCGCCAGCAGTGCGGGTAGGAGTGCTCGTAGGCCACGTGGCGAAAGAGCAGGCCGCGGTCCTTGAGGTCGCGCACCAGGGTCTTGTCGGCCTCCTTGAAGAACACCCCGCCCACCAGGGGCAGGTCGGCCTCGAAGGTGCCGTCCGGGCGGACCGGGTTGACCACGGGCAGGCCGTAGGCGCGGCACACCAGCATGTCGTCGGCACCGAAGGCGGGCGACTGGTGGACCAGGCCGGTACCGTCCTCCACCGTGACGTAGTCGGCGAGCACGATGTAGTGGGCGGGCTCGTCGAAGGGCACCAGGTCGAAGGGACGCTCGTAGGTCCAGCGCTCCATCTCGTCGCCCTCGAAGCTCTCGCCGGTGAGCTCCCAGCCCTCGCCGAGCACCTTCTCCAGCAGCGGGCGGGCCACGAGCAGGCGCTCGTTCCCGTCGGTGGCCACCACGTACTCCACCTCGGGGTGCACGGCCACGGCGGTGTTGGACACCAGCGTCCACGGGGTGGTCGTCCACACCAGGAGCGAGGTGGGGTGGTCGGGCGAGGCCAGCGGGCCGGAGGTCACCGGAAAGCGCACGTACACCGACGGGTCGGTGACGGTCTCGTAGCCCTGGGCCAGCTCGTGGTCGGACAGGGTGGTGCCGCAGCGCGGGCAGTAGGGGCTGATCCGGTAGTCGCGGACCAGCAGCCCCTTGTCCCAGATCTGCTTGAGCGCCCACCACACCGACTCCACGTACTGCGGGTCCATGGTGCGGTAGGCGTCGTCCATGTTCACCCAGTAGCCCATGCGCTCGGTCATGGCGGTGAAGGCGTCCACGTTGCGCAGGACGGACTCGCGGCAGCGGTCGTTGAACTCGGCGATGCCGAAGGACTCGATGTCCTTCTTGCCGGACAGGCCCAGCTCCTTCTCCACGGCGACCTCGACGGGCAGGCCGTGGCAGTCCCAGCCCGCCTTGCGGTCCACGTGGTAGCCGCGCATGGTGCGAAAGCGCGGGAAGACGTCCTTGAACGCGCGGGCCTCGACGTGGTGTACGCCGGGCTGGCCGTTCGCGGTGGGCGGACCCTCGTAGAAGACCCAGTTGGGGCCGCCGCGGGTCTGGTCGAGCGAGCGCTGGAAGACGTTCTCCTTCGACCAGCGGCCGAGGATCTCGCGCTCCATGGCGGGCAGGTCGATCTGCGCGGGCAGCTGGGGCAGCGCTCGGGATTCGGGCCGGGGGTCGTTGGCCACCGTCGTACCTTTCCATCAGGGGTGTTCCTGACGGAGGGACGAGGCGCGCGGCCCCGCGGTACCACCCTCCTTGGACCGCGGCCGCGTCGCTGGACGGCGGGCGGCGGATCCCTCTTCGTTGCGCTGTGCCGGTTCTACTGGGGTGCCCGTCGCGCGGGCGCCTGTTCCTCCGGCGGCTCCGGGGTGATCTTCGCGCTGGTCGTGCCCCCGGGCTCCCACCGCCCCCGGGTCGCTTGGCCGGGCCAGCCCTCCTAGGCTGTGTCCGTCCGGTCGGGGCCAGCACTACTCGTCCCCATCGACACCATCGGAGTCAGGATAACGCAGCGGGCGGGAGCCGCCGCGCAGTTCGTGGAAGGAGGGCCGTCATGGCGGAGGGCGTGCGGGGAGCGGTCCTGGTGACGCTGTCGGACCGTGAGGACGCCGAGGAGCTGGCCGAACAGCTCCTGGAGCAGGGGTACGAGCCGTGCCTGGTGCACCGCGACATGCTCGCGGGCGAGGACGACGCCGAGGACGTGGACTGGGTGATCGAGGTGCACACGGGTCCGCACGGCGGTCCGGCGGTGTTCGACGAGCCCCACCTGGCGGCGCTGGCGGAGGACTACGGAGGTTTCGCGGCCGCGGAGTGAACCCGGTACGGGCCCGGCCACGCCCCGGACGTGCGAAAACGGCTTGGTGCGCACGGCCGCGGCCGTGAGAATACGGGCATGCTGATTCGCAGAGCCGCGCCCGAGGACGGACCGGCCGTCGCCGAGGTGCAGATCCGTTCCTGGCGGGCCGCCTACCGGGGCCTGGTCCCGCAGGACTACCTGGACGCCATGGACGCCGCCCGGCGGGGCGCCCGGTGGTCGCAGTGGTTCGGCGGGGCCGTCTGGCCGGGTGCGGGGATGCTGGTGGCCGAGGAGGACGGCGGGGTGGTGGCCTTCGCCTGCTTCGCCCCCGCCGGGGAGAACGGGGAGGGCGCCGGGCCCCTGCTCGAACTGGAGGCCTTCTACTCCCTCCCCGAGGTGTGGGGGAGCGGGGGCAACCGACGGCTGATCGCCGACGTGCACGAGGCCGTCGCCGCGGCGGGACACACCGAGGCCGTCCTGTGGGTGCTCAGGGACAACCCGCGGGCCCGGCGCTTCTACGCCGCCCACGGCTGGGAGCCCGACGGAACCGTCACCGAGGATGGGCCGATCAACGGGGTGGTCCTGCCCCGTGTGCGGTATCACCGGAAGTTCTGAGGGACGCGCCGCCTCGTACCGGTGGGCCGCGCGGGCCCTCGGGATCCGGTCCGTGCCGCGGCCCGGAGGAGGGGCCGGCGGCCTGGCGGGGTCCGGGTCGGGGCCTGCCAGCGCGAACGGGATCCGGCGTTGGCCTACAATACTCGTGACCTGTTCGCCAGAGGCGGGCGGGCGATCGAACGGATGGACGCGGGAACCCACGGGATCTGCGACCCATGCGGCCGGGCCGTCGGGGAGGCACGCCTTCGGGCCTCTTCCGCGCACGCCCCCGTGTGTCACCTGCAAACAGCGCGAGGAGCGTCGCTGACTGAGGTAGAGCCCTCCGGGGACAGCAACATGACCACGACCGACAACGCCGGCGTCCGTCCGCGCAGGTACCTTCTCCTGCTGCTCGTCGCGCTCGCCGCGATCGGCGTCGACCTCCTCACCAAGGAGTGGGTCCTGGCGTCCTTCTCCGAGGGCGAGAGACTCGACGTCATCGGCAGCGTCCTCCAGTTCACCCTGGTGTTCAACACCGGTGCCGCCTTCTCCATGGGTACCGACTTCACGTGGGTGTTCACCTGCATCGCCAGCCTCGTGGTCCTCACCATCGGCTACATGGGCCTGCGCGTGCGCAGCGGTTGGTGGGCGGTGACGCTCGGCCTGATGATGGGCGGCGCCGCCGGCAACCTGCTGGACCGCTTCTTCCGCGAGCCCGCCCCCTTCCACGGCGCGGTGGTCGACTTCATCAGCGTGGGGAACTTCCCGGTCTTCAACATCGCCGACTCGTGCGTGGTCGTGGGCGCGGTCCTGGTGGTGGCGCTGACCTTCCGGGGGGTCAACCTGGACGGCAGCGTCGTCGTGGACGAGCGCGGCGGAGGCGGCGGGGAACCCGACACCGCCGAGGACGACACGAGAGGGGGGAGAGACCAGTGAGCGACACCCGCAGCCTGCCGGTGCCCGACGGTCTGGAGGGCGACCGGCTCGACTCGGCCATCGCCCGCATGTTCGGCCTGTCCCGTACCCGTGCCGCCGAGATCATCGGCGACGGCGGCGTACTGGTGGACGGCTCCGAGGCGGGCAAGTCCGACCGCGTCCAGGCGGGGGCCTGGCTGGAGATCACCCTTCCACCGCCGCCCACCGCCCCCGTCCCGCGCCCCGAGCCCGTCCCGGGCATGCGGATCGTGCACGAGGACGCCGACATCATCGTGGTGGACAAGCCGGTCGGCGTGGTGGCCCACCCCACGGTCGGCTGGACCGGGCCCAGCGTCCTGGAGGGCCTCCTGGCCTCCGGGGTGCAGGTGGCCACCGGCGGCGCCGCCGAGCGCCAGGGCATCGTGCACCGGCTGGACGCCAACACCACCGGCCTGATGGTGGTCGCCAAGAGCGAGACCGCCTACAGCGTGCTCAAGCGGGCGTTCAAGGAGCGCACCGTGGACAAGCGCTACCACACGCTCGTCCAGGGGCACCCGGACCCGTTCCGGGGGACCGTGGACGCGCCGATCGACCGGCACCCGTCCGGTGACGGGCGCTGGGCCGTGGTCGCGGGCGGGCGCCCGTCGGTGACGCACTACGACACGCAGGAGGCCTTCCGGGCGGCCAGCCTGCTGGAGATCAAGCTGGAGACGGGCCGTACCCACCAGATCCGGGTGCACATGGCCGCGCTGCGGCACCCGTGCGTGGGCGACATGCTCTACGGCGCCGACCCGACGCTGGCCGCGCGGCTGGGTGTGCGCCGCCAGTGGCTGCACGCGGTACGGCTGGGCTTCGACCACCCCACCGAGCACCGCCCGGTGGAGTTCTCCAGTCCCTACCCCGACGACCTCGCCTCCGCCGTCGACGCCCTGCGCGAGGACTGAACCCGGCCGGAGCGGGGGGTCGGCCACCGGCCGTCCCCGGCGGCATCGTCCGGGACCGGTCCCGGACGATGCCGTCACCCTCTCCGCACGAGCACGGTGACGTACCGGGTGCGGACCATCCCCTGGCACAGCGCGGCGCCGAGGATGATGACCACCGCGCCCAGCGGCTGGTTCCAGCTCAGGGTCTCGCCCATCAGCACGATTCCGGCGGTGATCGCCACGACCGGGGCCACGTAGGTGACCGTGGTCGCCACGGTCGCTCCGGCCTCCCGCACGATCGCGTACTGCAGGACGTAGGCGAAGCCGGTACCGAGGGCGCCCAGGACGCCCACCGACACCACCACCTGCCATGTCAGGCCCGTGGGCGCCTCGGTGAGCACCGGGACCAGCAGCGCCAGCGGGACGGAGCCCAGCAGCAGCTGCAGGGTGCTCAGCTCCAGGGCGCCGTGCGCGCTGCCCGCCACGAAGCGGCGCAGGTAGGGTGTGCCGATCCCGTAGCAGGCGGTGGCTCCCACGACGAACAGCATGCCGAGCACGGCGTCGCGGTCGCCCACGGACACCTCGCCGAGGGAGTCCCACACTCCGAACACGGTGAGCACGCCCAGGAAGCCGATGCCCAGGCCGAGGACCCGGTCGCGGTCGGGGCGCTCGTCGGAGAGCAGGAGCATCGAGAACACCACGCCGAAGAGCGGCGTCGAGGCGTTCACGATCCCCATGAGGGCGGAGGGGATCAGGTGCGCGGCGTACCCGAACAGGGTGAAGGGGACCGTGTTGAGCAGCAGGGCCGACACGAACAGGTGGCCCCACAGGCGCGGTGAGGTCGGCAGGCGTCCGCCCCGCAGCAGCAGGGCCGCCAGCAGGGGGACGGTCCCGGTGACCATGCGCCCGAGGGCGATCTGCATGGGGGAGAGGGCCTCGGCGGCGACCTTCATGAAGAGGAAGCTCAGGCCCCAGATCAGGGCGAGGAGGACGAACTTGGCACGCCAGTCGGACAGCGGGCGCAGGCGGCGCGGGGCACCGGACGGGGCGGACACAGGGGAGACAGCGGGCATGGGACGTTTCTAGCGCCAGCCGGGGTATTAGGTCTACTTCGTATTTCTTAAGCCTGGAGTTAGAGTCGCTTACATGCTCAGTGTCGACCGGCTCCGGGTCCTCCACACCATCGCGGCGCACGGCTCCCTCAGTGCCGCCGCCGAAGCCCTCCACGTCACCAACTCCGCGGTCTCCCAGCAGCTCACCAAACTCGAACGCGAGGTCGGACAGCCCCTCGTCGAACGCAACGGCCGCGGCGTCCGCCTCACCGACGCCGCCGAACTCCTGGTCGAGCACACCGCCAGGATCCTGTCCATGGTCCAGCGCGCCGAGGCCGACCTGGAGGCGCACCGCGACGACGTCACGGGCCACCTGCGCCTGTCCGCCGCCCCCACCGCCGTGCGCGGACTCCTCCCGCACGCGCTCGCCTCCCTGCGCGAGGCCCATCCCGGCCTGCGCGTGGAGCTGCACGAGGAGGAACCGCACGAGAGCGTGCCCGCCATGGCCCGGGGGGACGCCGATCTGGCCATGGTCATCGACTGGGTCGGTGCCCCGCTGAGCCTGCCCAGCGGCATGAGCCGTACCCCGCTCATGGAGGACGTCGGGGACATCGCCCTGCCCGCCGACCACCCCCTCGCCCACCGCGAGATCCTCGCCCCGGAGGAGATCCTCGACCTGCCCTGGATCAGCTGGTCGCGCGGATCGGTCTGCGACGACTGGCTGCACGGCATGATCCGGGCGCGCGGAGGCGAGCCCACCATCATCCACAACGTGGAGGAGCACCAGACCAAGATGGCGCTCATCGCCGCCGGGATCGGTGCCGCCGTCATGCCCCGCCTGGGGCGCGGACCCCTGCCGGAGGGCGTACGGGTGGTGCCCGTGCAGCCCGCGCTGGTGCGCCAGGTGTACGTGTTCTGGCGCACCGACGCCTCCCGGCGGCCGGGGATCCGCGCCACCGTCCGCGCCCTGCGCGAGGCGGCCGCCGCCTACGGGGACTGACCCTCCGCGGGGCTCCGCGGAGGGGCCGAGGAGGCCGCCGCGGGCGGCGGTCGCGCCTCCTCAGCCGCCCAGCAGGCCGGACAGGGTGGCGGACGGGCTGATCACCTCCGGATCCGTCCGTACGTCGACCAGGGTGGGCAGGTCCGCCTCCACCGACTCCGCCAGCGCCTTCTCCAGCTCCTCCCGGGTGTGCACGGTCGCGCCCCGCGCCCCCAGCGAACGGGCGAACCCGGCCAGGTCCAGCGGCCCGCTGATCCGGGTCCCCGCGATCCGGCCCAGCTCGCGGGCCTGGTGCATGGCGATCGTGCCGTACAGCCCGTTCTGGAACACCACCACGGTGATCGGCGCGCCCATGCGCACCGCGGTCTCCAGCTCCTGCCCGGTCATCAGGGTGCCGCCGTCACCGGCCACCGCCACCACCGTCCGGTCCGGGGCGGCGATCTTGGCCGCCACCGCGGCGGGTACGGCGTAGCCCATGGCCCCGCTGGTCGGCGCCAACTGGGTGCGGGGGTGCCGGAACCACCAGCCCCGGTGCAGGAAGGAGGCGAAGTTGCCCGCGTCGTTGGTGATCAGCGCGTCCTCGGGCAGCGCCGCGCGCATCCCCGCGACCACCGCCCACGGGTGCAGCCGGGAACCGGTGCCCTCGGACGCCTGGGGCGGCACGGTGGCGGTGTCCACCCACGTCCGCCGCGCCGAACTCCAGTCCCGGTAGGGCGCCTGCACCGGGGCGGCGGCCAGCTCGCGCAGGGCCTCCCCGGCGTCGGCGACCGCGCCGAACCACAGGTCGGCTGTGGCCCCCACCTGTCCGGGATCGATGTCGATCTGCGCGACCCGTACGTGCGGGCCCGGTTCGGGCAGCCGGTACCCCTGCGTGGTGGTCTCACTCATCCGACACCCGACGACCAGGACCGCGTCGGCCTCCGACAGTGCGTTCAGCACCGGGGGAGGGCACCCCAGCCCCAGGTGGCCGAGGTAGAGCGGGTGGTCGTTGGGGAACACGTCCTGGCGCCTCCAGGCCGCGTACACGCCGGTGTTGAAGCGCTCGGCGACCCGGACGAGGTCCTCGCGGGCCGCGCGTGCGCCGCCCCCCGCGATGATCACCGGGCGTACCGCCCTGGCCAGCCAGGTCGCCAGCCGGTCCCGGGCCGCCTCGCCCAGGACGGGGCGCGGCACCACGTGCGGCTCCGGCGGATCCTGGGCCCCCACCCGCCGGCCGAACAGGTCGCCGGGCACCGCGATGGCGACCGGACCGGGCCGCCCGGTGGTGGCCACGCGCAGCGCCCGTGCGGTGGTCTCCGCGAGTCGGTCGGCCCGGTGCACGGTGGTGGACCACTTGGTGATGGGCGCGTAGAACGCGGTGAGGTCCACCTCCTGGAAGGCCTCCCTGCCCAGCCGGTCGGTCTCGGCCTGGCCCAGGAACACGACCATGGGGGTGGAGTCCTGCATGGCGGTGTGCACGCCCACCGCCAGGTTGGACGCTCCCGGCCCCCGGGTGGCCGCGGCCACCGCCGGGACACCGGTGAGCTTGGCCTCGGCCTCGGCCATGAACCCGGCGCCGTTCTCGTGCCGTGTGGAGACCAGCTGCATGCGCGGATGCTGGTCGATCGCGTCGGCGAGCTCCAGGAAGCTCTCGCCGGGAACGGTGTAGCACCGTCTGATCCCGGCCGCGGACAGGACGTCCACCACCGCGTGCGCGGCGGTGTCGGTGGGCGGTCGGGGGCGGTCGGCGGCTGTGTCCATGGGGGTGGAGTTCCTTCCATCGTCGCAAGGTCCACGCGGTGCCTCAGGGCGCGGCGCACCGGTATGCGGCGCGTCCGGGCGTATGCGGCCGACTTTGACAGCCCGCCCCGGGCCGGTCAAGGACGGGGCACCGGCCTGTGGACGGCCGCAGGCCGTCGGCGGAGGGGGCGCGGAGGCCGCCGGGACCGGGCTCCGTCCGGGAGACCGCGGCGCGGCGGCCTCCCAGACGGGGTCGCGGGCGGCCCCCCGAGTGTTCAGCCGACGCCGAGGGCGCGCAGACCCGCCGTCGTGGCCGCGGCGGCGACGATCACGACGAGGAAGGGCGCGCGCAGGACCAGGGCGAGGACGGCGGCGCCCAGGCCGCTCATCCTGGCGGTGTCCCAGACCAGCGCCTGCCCCTCACCGCGCAGGGCCTCCACCGCGATCAGCGCGGCCAGCAGCGCGATGGGTACGGCGGTGGCGAACCGGCGCAGCCGCGGGTCTTCCAGGAGCCGCCGGGGCGCGGCCAGGCCCGCGTACTTGAGCAGGTAGCAGCCCGCGGCGGTGGCGATGAGCGCGATCCACAGAGTCACGGCCGGACCCCCTTGCGCAGGCCCTCCTCGGACGGTGTCCCCTCAGGCCGGCTCTCCCCGGGGCCGGACGCGGACCCCGCCCCGCGGGGCGGGGCACCGGAGGATCCGGCCGGGGCGTTTGCTCCGGTGTCGGGGCCGATGAGAGCGACCAGCGCGGCCGAGGCCGCGAGCAGGACCGGGACGCCGGAGGGAAGCAGCGGCGTCGCGGCCAAGGCGAGTCCCGCGCCGAGGAGCGCGATCAGCCAGGTACGGCCGCCGCCCTCGCGCAGGCGGGGCCACAGCAGCCCCAGGAAGATCGCCGGGCCCACCGCGTCCAGCCCGAACGCGCTGACGTCGCTCACCCGCTCCGTGGCCAGCGCGCCGACCAGGGTCGTGGACACCCAGAAACCGCCCAGCACCGCGTAGGTCGTCACGAACGCGGTGCGTGCCGACTCCCGGTCCGGCTGGACCAGGGTCACTGCCGCGGTCTCGTCGATCACCCCGTGCGCGGCCAGCGCCCGCCGCGCGCCCCTCCAGCCCAGCACGTCCGCCAGGCGCAGCCCGTACAGGGTGTTGCGGGCGCCCAGGAGCAGTGCCCCCAGCGCTCCCGCGACCAGGCTGCCGCCTCCGGCGACCACCCCGACCAGGGCGAACTGGGAGGCCCCGGTGAACATGAACAGGCTCAGGAAGACGGACTGCGCCGGGGACAGTCCGGCGGTCACGGACGCGGTGCCAAAGGCCAGGCCGGCGGCGCCCACGGCGACGCCGATCCCCATGCTGTCGCGCACCACCGGCGAACGAAGGAGAGAGAAGGTTTTCACGCGCCCGACGCTAGGCGGAGGGGCCGCCCGGCGTCTTGAACGTTCTTGCCCGCCCCGGCGGCCCGCGCACGGCCGTGTTCCCGCCCGCCCCGTCCGGAGCGGAGGGGCCTCACGAGGACAGCAGGGCGCGCTGGTAGGCGCCGGGCGGCACCCCGAGGTGGCGCTTGAAGTGGCGGGTCAGGTGCGGCTGGTCGGCGAAACCGACCTCCACGGCGACCTCGCCCGCCCGGCGGCCGGAGGCGAGCAGCGCCCTCGCCCGCTCCACCCGCAGCTGGTTGAGGTAGGCGTGCGGCGGCAGCCCGTGCACGGCCCGGAAGGCACGGGACAGCGCGAAGGGCCCGATGCCCAGCCGGGAGGCGAGCTCCTCCAGGGTGGGCGGATCCACCAGGCGCTCGGCGAGGAGCCGCCGGGCCCGCTCCACCTCGGGGCGGGCGGTGCGCCGGAGCGGGTCGGGCACCCGCTCGCGTCCGTGGGAGCGCAGCAGCATGCCCAGCCCCTGCCGCGCGAGGGAGGAGGAGGCCAGCCGGTCCCCGCGCTCGGCGGCCATGTGCGCGGTGGCCAGCACCCGGGCGGCCTCGGGCGCGTGGATACCGGACTCGGTGAACCCGGGGGTGCCCCGCATCCCCAGTTCGCGGGCGATGCCGGTCACCACGTCGGGGGAGGGGTAGAACACCCGGTAGCCCCAGCCCTCGGGAACCCCCGCGTGACCGGTGTGCACCTCCCCGGGGCCCACCACCGCCAACCCGCCGGGGCCCACCCGCTCCCGGCCCCGGGCGTGCGAGTACTCCTCGACGCCGTTGGTGATCACCCCGATGGTGTAGGTGGGGTGGGTGTGCCGGGTGAACGCGGTGGTGACGAAGCGCGCGGTGAGGAGCTCGGTCTCGGGCAGCCCGGAGAAGCGCCAGTAGCGCGCGTGCTCCGCGCCGGGGTCCTCGACCTCGGGGTGGACGTCTCCGGGCATGCCCATACCTCCAGGTTAGGCAGCGCCGCCGAGGGATCCGGCCGCGCCCCGGCGCCCCGCCCTCCCGCCGAGTGCCCTTCGCGCAGCGCCCCGCCGCCCCGCGCGGGCCCCGCGGACTGCCCATGGGTTTTCCGAGGGGGCGTCCGGGTCCACCCGTGGGGCGGGAGCGGTCGGGCGGCGGGCTAACCTGCGGGCATGACTACGACCGAGATCCGCCTGGCACGGGACGAGCGCGACCGTGCCGCAGTGTTCGTCATCCGGGGAGCCGTGTTCGTCGCCGAGCAGCAGGTGCCCGTCGAGGAGGAGTGGGACGCGCGCGACGCCACCGCCGACCACCTCCTCGCCCTGGACGGCGGTGTCCCCGTGGGAACGGTGCGCCTGGTGGACCTGGGCGGCGGAGTGGGCCTCCTCGGACGCCTGGCGGTCCTGCCCAAGGGGCGCGGCAACGGCACCGGCGCCGCGCTGGTCCGCGCGGTGGAGGAGCGCGCCCGCGAGCGCGGGCTGGGAACGGTGGAGCTGCACGCGCAGACGCACGCGCTGGGCTTCTACGCGCAGCTGGGGTACACCGCTCACGGCGAGGAGTTCCTGGACGCCGGGATCCCGCACCTGCACATGGTGCGTGAGCTGGGCTGACGGCGCCGCCCGTGCTCCCCGTCTCCGTCCCGTGTGACGGGGAGCGCACCGCCCTGGCCAGGCGAGGCGGAATACTACCGAGTAGGATTCGGTTCGGTGGTGGTGCCCCCAGCCGCCCGTGCACACGCCGATCCGACGAGGAACACATGACGGTCAACACGCAATCGGTAGCCGAGCGCCCCGACCCCCGCGCCTTCGGCCTCCCGGTGGTCGAGCAGGCCCAGATCCCCGCTGAGCTCCGCTCCCTCGTGGCCCGTGTCCACGAGCTTCTCGACGCCGTCGCCAACACCGAGGCCGACGCCGACACCCTCGCCGAGGCCGCCTCCACCGTCGAGGGCCTCACCGACGGGCTGAACGTCGCCCGGCGCCAGATCGGCACCATGGTCCAGCGCGACCTCCAGTCCGGCGACACCGAGTTCGGCACCATCACCAACATCGTCGCCGGCGACACCAATCCCGCCGCTCCGCCTCTCCTGCTGGAGCGCACCCCCGAGGGCCTGCGCGGCGAGGTCACCCTCAACACCGTCTACCAGGGCCCGCCCGGTCTCGTGCACGGCGGCTGGATCGCGGCCCTGCTCGACCAGGCCGTCGGCAGCGTCTCCGCCGTCGAGACCGCGCCCGGGCTCACCGCCAACCTGAACGTGGACTACCGCAGGCCCACACCGCTGTTCACCCCGCTGGAGGTCACCTCGTGGGTGGAGCGGGTGGAGGGGCGCAAGGTCTTCGTGGCCGGACGGATCCGCGCCCACGGGGAGGTCACCGCCGAGGCGACCGCCCTCATGATCCAGGTCAGCGTGCCCGGCGCCCAGGACGTGTCCGGGTCCCAGGACGGCTGACCGCGGACGACCAGCGGACACCCCCTCCACGCGGACGGAGAGAAGACCTTCCCGGGCGCGCCGTGGCGTTCCCGGCGGCGGTTCCGGTAGGATCATCGGCATGATCCGCCGCTATCACGTGTTTAGCCAGCCGACGCTCCCGTCGGCCGCTCGCACGTAGGCGGCAGCAGGGATCGTCGGCAACAGAGCACCCGGGCCAGGGCCCCGGTGCTCTTTCGTTTTCCAGGCGGCCGACGTCCCGCACACGCTCTCCACGCATCCGCTCCGCGGGGGACGTACGGCCGCACCGCGTCCGTACCGGGCCCGACGGCGGCCCGTTCCCACACGAGGGAGACACCGTGTCCGAGAGCCACCCCGCCCCCGCGTCCCCGACGCACACCGCCCTCTCCGCGGACGAGCAGATCCGCCGGTTGCGCGGGCGCATCGATCAAATGGACGCCGAGCTCGCCGAACTCCTCGAACGCCGTGCCCTCGTGGCCGCCCGGGTGCAGCGGCTCAAGCCGGTCGGCTACTTCGCCGGACGCGACATGCGGCGCGAGCGCGAACTGGTCGAGCGCATGGCCGAACGCGCCCCGCGCCTGGGACCGGAGCGGTTGGCCGACATCATGGACAGGGTCATCAGCGCCGGGCTGGCCGTGGCCCAGGAGGAGGCCGCGCGCACCAGCTGACTCCGGCCCCCGGCCTCGGGACCCCTTCCGCGACCGGGGTCGGGGGTGCGGAGCGGCCACCGCGGCGGACGAGGGCCGCCCGTGCCGCCCGGGCGGACACCCCGCCCGCCGCGACGGAGCACGCGCACTATGCTCACCGGCGGGCCCGGCAGTTCCCCGGGCCCTCCGGCGACCCGGTCCCAGCACCTTCCGGGCCGTACAGACAGATTCCGAGGAGTACTTCCCGTGGCCCCACACCCCGACACGGACATGGTCGTCTTCGACGTTCTCGGGACCATGGTCGACGAGCCCGGCGGGATCGGGCGCGGCCTCCGGACACTGCTCCCCGACATCGACGAGGCGAGGACGGGCGAGCTCGTCGAGGCGTGGTACGGGTACATCGACGAGCAGCAGCAGGAGATCCTCGCGGGCCGCCGCCCGTACGTCGGCAGCACGGCGATCGACCTGGAGGCGGCGACACGCGTCGCGGCCGAGGCCGGCGTCGGCGACGCGGACGCGATCCGCGCGCTGGCGGCCTCCGCGCAGCGGCTGGAACCGTGGCCGGACTCCGTCCCGGCGCTGGACCGGATCGCCTCGCGCTTCCCGGTGGTCGGCCTGTCCAACGCCAGCCATTCGGCCCTCACCCGCATCAGCGCGCACGCCGGGCTTCGCTGGCACCAGGTGCTCTCGGCCGAGGACGCGCGCGGCTACAAACCCCACCCCGACGTCTACCGGCTCGCGATCGCCAACGCGGGCTGCTCGCCGGACCGCCTGCTCATGGTCGCCGCCCATGCCTGGGACCTCCGCGGGGCGCAGGCCGCGGGCATGAGGACCGCCTACGTCGAACGCCCGGTCGGGGACCCTCCCGGCGCGGAGGACTCCTTCGACCTGGAGGTGGAGAGCCTCGACGACCTGGCCGCCAGTCTCGGCGCGGCCTGACGGCCGGGGCGGACACGACGCGCCGGACCACCGGACGGTCCCCCCGGCGCGGGCTAGTGGCGCACCACGTCCACCCATACCATCCGGTGGTCGGAGCTGGGGAAGGGGTAGTCGCCGGTCAGCCGGAACAGGGGGTCGTCCACGGTCGGCCAGAACACCCCCGAGGAGCGGGTCGGAACGGTCCGCGAGGGCAGCACGTAGTCCACGCGCAGGTTGCCCGGGCCGGGTTCGTCCGCGAAGTCGGCGCTGTCCAGGACCGGGTCGCCCCCGTGCCCGTCGTTGGCCCCGCCCTGGCGCTGGGCCGCGCCCCTGCCGCCCTGGCTGGACGGGCGCACGTCGGTGATCCCCGGGTGGTCCAGGAGCTGGGTGATGGCGTCCGGGTGGCCGTCGCCGTCGTTGGGGTCGGCGTTGAGGTCCCCGGCGATGACGAACGGCGCGCCCACGGGCAGGCCGCCGCGCCGGCCCTGGTCGTCGTAGACGTAGGAGCCCGCGCGCGGGGTGACGTAGTCGGCCCAGAAGCGGATCTCGTCGTGGTTGCGCGCGACGTTGCGCCTCTCCGGGCCGTCGAAGGCCGGCGGTGTCGGGTGGCTGGCCAGCAGGTGGATCGGGCGGCCCCGGCCCGTGTCGATCGGCAGGTCCCAGTGGCTCTTGGAGGACAGCCGCAGGACCTCCAGGGCCTCGGGGGAGTAGTAGGACTCGCCCGTCTCGGGGTCGGTGGGCAGGAGCGCGCCGGGCATGTCCGCCCACCGGAAGGTCTGGAACGTGCGCACGTCCTCGGTGACGATCGGGTACATCGAGTACACGACCATCCCGTACTGGCCGGGGAAGAGCCCGTACCCGAAGGCGTCCTCGGCGTAGGCGGGGCTGCCGGGCTCGGTCACCGCCTCGCCGTCGCCGTTGAGGTCCACGCCCGAGGCCACTCCGGTGTTGACGGGCGCGGAGTACACGTACGGGTAGTCGATGGCCTCGGCGCCGTTCTGGCCCACGGACAGGTAGTTGTCCTGGAACAGCCGGGGCCCGTCCCCCTGCTCGTCGTAGTCGAACTCGTTGACCAGGAGGACGTCGGGGCGCACGTGCTGGATGATCTCGGCGACGTTGCGCGCCTGCTCGCTGTCGGAGGTGGCCAGCTCCTCGGCGAGCACCCCCTGCCCAGGGCGTTCCAGCGCGGTGTTGAAGGTGGCGAAGCGCACCTCGTGCGATCCCGGCGGCGGGGGGACCGACGGCGACACCTCGGCGGCTGCGGGTGCCGCCACCAGGGCGGACGCGGCCAGGACGAGGGTGGCGGTGGAGGCCACCGGCCTGGTCGGCGGGCGTGGACGCGGCTTCATGGTGGCATCCTCTCAGCGGGGGAGCGGGGTGCGAAAGGCCGGGATTGTGCCTGCCCGGGGCCCGGGGCAGGGGGAGTTCCGGCGGCCGGGCCGGTGCGGCCCCGGCCGCGGGAGGTTAGCAGCCCAGGGTGAAGCGGGGGTGGCCCCGCGTTGTCCACAGGGAGCGAAACCCCGTGGCGTGGGCCTGCGCCTTCCCGCTCTCCTGGTTGCGTGACCCCTGACGGAACCCCGCCCGCCCTTCCGCCGGGACGTCGCGGGCGAAGGCCCGCGGAACCGTCCGTTCCACCGGGGGGCGACCCGGGCTTGAAACGTTTTGCCCCCAACTGCTCCGCTTTCCTCACTCCCGGACGTATGACGGGCAGATATCCCGTGTCAGCCGGGACTCAGATCCTCCGTGCGGAAGTAAATCGGTTTAGAAAAGACCGTTGCCGCGTCGCTACTCCCCGTGTTACGTTCTCGTTGTTTTCGGGAGCGCTCCCATCACATCGACGCATCCGGGCCGCCGCGACATGTCGGCACCGGATGCGGTGAGGAGTGTCCTTCCCATGCCCCCCAACCCCCCCGCCACCCGCCATCGGACACGGTGCGGCGCCTCCCTCGCGACCGCCCTCGCCACGGGCGCCGCGCTCGCCGCCGTGGCGACCGGCCCCGCTTCCGCCGCCGCCGGCTGCGAGGCCGACTACACCGTTCAGAACCAGTGGAACGACGGCTTCACCGCCGCCGTGTCCGTCACCAACCTCGGTGATCCCGTCGACGGCTGGACCGTGGAGTGGGACTTCACCGCGGGCGAGCGCGTCACCAGCGGCTGGAACGGCGGGTTCTCCGGTTCCGGGGACCGCGTCAGCGTGGACGACGCCGGGTGGAACGCCGCCATCGCCACCGGAGGATCGGTCGGCTTCGGCTTCAACGGCTCTCACGGCGGCACCCCGGTGCTGCCCGAGTCCTTCACGCTCAACGGCACCGTCTGCACCGGCGACACCGGGGAGCCCCCCGGCGAGGAACCGCCCGACGACGAGGATCCGCCCACCACCGGAGAGGGGCGCCAGGTCGAGGATCTGGACCGCGGCCTGGTGAGCGTGCACGGCACGCGGGGCAACCTGGTGAGCTGGCGCCTGCTGGCCACCGACCCCGAGGACGTCGCCTTCAACGTCTACCGCGGCTCCACGCGCCTCAACCCGCAACCCCTCACCGGGGCCACCTCCTACCTGGACGGCGGCGCCGCCGCCGACGCCCGCTACACGGTCCGCCCCGTGGTCGACGGCCAGGAGGCGGAGGCCTCGGCGACCTCCCTGGCGCTGCGCGACGGCTATCTGGACGTTCCCCTGGACGTCCCGTCCGGCGGCAGCGGCTACACCTACGACGCCAACGACGCCAGCGTGGGCGACCTCGACGGCGACGGCGAGTACGAGATCGTCCTGAAGTGGGAGCCCACCAACGCCAAGGACAACTCCCAGGCGGGCCGTACCGGCCCCGTGCTGCTCGACGCCTACGAGCTCAGCGGAGAGCGGCTCTGGCGCATCGACCTGGGGCGCAACATCCGCGCCGGTGCGCACTACACCCAGTTCCAGGTCTACGACTTCGACGGGGACGGGCGGGCCGAGGTCGCCGTGAAGACGGCCGACGGCACCGTCGACGGCACCGGCGGGGTCATCGGCGACGCCGGGGCCGACCACCGCAACGGCGACGGCTACATCCTGCGCGGGCCGGAGTTCCTCACCATGTTCGACGGCCGCAGCGGGGCCGAACTGGACTCGGTGGACTACGTGCCCGGACGCGGCGACGTCTGCGCCTGGGGCGACTGCTACGGCAACCGGGTGGACCGGTTCCTGGCGGGTGTCGCCTATCTGGACGGCCGGCGGCCCAGCCTGGTCATGGCGCGCGGCTACTACACGCGCTCGGTCATCGCGGCCTGGGACTGGCGCGACGGGCGCTTCACCCGCCGCTGGACCTTCGACAGCGATGACGCCGGGTCGCGGTGGGCCGGACAGGGCAACCACCAGTTGAGCATCGCCGACGCCGACGGCGACGGCCGCGACGAGGTCATGTACGGCTCGATGGCCGTCGACGACGACGGCAGCGGGATGTGGAGCACCGGCCACGGCCACGGGGACGCCATGCACGTGGGCGACCTGCTGCCCGACCGCTCCGGCCTGGAGGTCTTCACCATCACCGAGCGCACGGGAGGCGCGGCGGGCGCCTACGTGGCCGACGCCGCCACCGGCGACGTGGTCTGGCGCAGGCCCACCGCCGGCGGTGAGGAGGGGCCCGGCCGGGGCGTGGCCGCGGACGTGTGGCCGGGCAACCCGGGTGCGGAGTTCTGGGTCACGGGGGGCGGCATCAACGGCGTGTACGACGCCGAGGGCGACCGTCCGGGTGTCCGCGCCCCCTCCTCGGCGAACTTCCTGAGCTGGTGGGACGGCGACCCGCTGCGGGAACTGCTGGACGGCACCCGCATCGACGAGTACGGGACCGGTGGCGACACCCGGCTGCTGGCCGGCTCCGGGGTGGCCTCCAACAACGGCACCAAGTCCACGCCGGCGCTGAGCGGCGACATCCTCGGTGACTGGCGTGAGGAGGTCCTCTGGCGCACCGAGGACAACCGGGCGCTGCGGATCTACTCCACGCCCGTCCCCACCGGCTTGCGGATGCCCACCCTGATGCACGACACCCAGTACCGGGTGGCCGTCGCCTGGCAGAACACCGCCTACAACCAGCCGCCGCACCCGAGCTTCTTCATCGGGGACGGCATGGAGCCCGCTCCCTGGCCGGAGGTGTACACACCCTGACCACTGGGCGGGTCGGGGCGGTCGTACGGGTGCGCTCGCACGGCCGCCCCGCACCCGGGAACCGTGTGCGGGCGGTCGCGGACGGCGGAATCCTCCCAGCGCACAGGCCCTTCTCCCGGAGCCTTGTTCGAAGGAGGCCTGTGCGCTCCGCGCGGTGCCTCTGGATCCCACAGGTACCTACGGTGAAGGTCGCCCGGCCGGAGCTGGGAGAAGGCCGTCATCTTCTGTCCGGGGCGGGTGGGCACGGCTGCGCCGCGTGCGAAGAGGACGGTCCCCCCGGGCCTGCGCGGGCCCGGGGGCCGCGCCCTACAGAGTCGGCAGGTACCGCGCCAGCTCGTACGGGGTGACCTGGCGGCGGTAGGAGTTCCACTCCGCCTTCTTGTTGCGCAGGAAGAAGTCGAAGACGTGCTCGCCCAGGGTCTCGGCGACCAGCTCGCTGTTCTCCATGATCCGCAGGGCCTCGTCCAGGCTCTGCGGCAGCGGGCGGATGCCCAGCGCGCGGCGCTCGGCGTCGGTCAGGGCCCACACGTCGTCCTCCGCGCCCGGGGGCAGCTCGTAGCCCTCCTCGATGCCCTTGAGCCCGGCGGCCAGGATGACGGCGTAGGCCAGGTAGGGGTTGCAGGCGGTGTCCAGCGAGCGGATCTCGATCCGGCTGGAGTTGGACTTGCCGGGCTTGTACATCGGCACGCGCACCAGCGCCGAGCGGTTGTTGTGCCCCCAGCAGATGTAGGCGGGGGCCTCGCCGCCCATGCCGGCGGAGGCCGCCGGGTCGTCCCACAGGCGTTTGTAGGAGTTGACCCACTGGTTGGTCATGGCCGTGATCTCGTCGGCGTGCCGGAGCAGGCCCGCTATGAACCCGCGCCCCACCTTGGAGAGCTGGAAGTCCGCGCCCGGCTCGTAGAAGGCGTTCCGGTCGCCCTCGAACAGCGACAGGTGCGTGTGCATGCCCGAGCCCGGGTACTCGGTGAACGGCTTGGGCATGAACGTCGCGTACACGCCCTGCTCCATCGCCACCTCCTTCATCACGAGCCGGAAGGTCATGATGTTGTCGGCGGTGGTCAGCGCGTCGGCGTACCGCAGGTCGATCTCCTGCTGCCCCGGGCCGCCCTCGTGGTGGCTGAACTCCACGGAGATGCCCATGGCCTCCAGCATGTTGATGGCGTTGCGCCGGAAGTCGTGCGCGCTGTTGTGGGGGGTGTGGTCGAAGTAGCCGCCCGAGTCGTTGGGCTCGGGGAACTCGCCCTGCTCGGGCATCTTCTTGAGCAGGTAGAACTCGATCTCGGGGTGGGTGTAGAACGTGAACCCGAGGTCGGAGGCCTTGCTGAGCTGGCGCTTGAGCACGTGGCGCGGGTCCGCCGAGGACGGCGAACCGTCCGGCATGAGGATGTCGCAGTACATGCGCGCCGTGCCGTGCGGCTCGTTGCGCCAGGGCAGCACCTGGAAGGTGGAGGGGTCGGGCTGGGCCAGCATGTCGGCCTCGTAGACGCGGGCGAAGCCCTCGATCGCGGAGCCGTCGAAACCGATGCCCTCGGAGAAGGCCGCCTCCAGTTCGGCGGGAGCGACCGCCACGGACTTGAGGTACCCGAGCACGTCGGTGAACCACAGCCTCACGAACCGGATGTCGCGCTCCTCCAACGTGCGGAGCACGAATTCCTGCTGTCGATTCACGATCAACCTTCCTCGATGCCGGTCGGTCCGGTCCGTGCCCCGCCGTACGCGGAGCCGGGCCGGACACAGTGTCCCAGAGCCAGTCTGCCGTGCGGATATTTCCGGGGTATTTCCGCACACGCCGACAGCCTGCCCGGACCCTCTCCCCGCACACGCATTATGACCTGTGACCGGGGCTTCGGCCCACCGCCTCATGCTGCCCGCGGTCTCGGGGAGACCGGGCTCCCACCGCCTCATGCCGCTGGCGGTCTCGGGGCCACCGGCCGGGCAGCCCCTGGAACGGGGGTCCGGGCCGTCCCCGGCGGCGCACCCACGCGCCCCCGGGCCGGTTCCGCCTAGGGCCTGTTTGGGAAGTCAGAGCCATTCGTTGATGGCAGCGATCTGGACGGTGGCCTCGTAGCGAAGGGCGAGCTTGTCATAGCGCGTGGCCACCGCCCGG
>NZ_LWLB01000015.1:10836-49529 GCF_001905145.1 Nocardiopsis sp. TSRI0078 | reverse complement strand
GTTCACGCCGGATGCTTTGGACGCGATTGCTGAGCAGGGGATTATTCGGGGGACGGGTGCGCGTGGGTTGCGGGCGATCATCGAGGAGGTGTTGTTGTCGGTGATGTATGAGGTGCCTTCGCGTGAGGATGTGGGGCGGGTCATCATCACGCGGGAGTCGGTGCAGGAGCACGTCAACCCCACCATCGTGCCCCGTGTCCACAGGGAGCGGGAGCGCCGCGACCGGTCGGCCTGACCGGCCGGGACCCGGACCGGCGCGCGGAACACGCGCCCTCCTGAGCCTTCGCCGTCCGCGCTCACGGTGTGAGACTGCTGGGGGAGGTGGTCACATGGACGGTACGGCCTCGGTCAGCGAGAACGAGCTGTTGTTCGAGGAGCTGGTCAGATCCGTGCACGACTGCGCCCCGATCGAGGTCCTGGAACTCGCGGACCGCTACGGCGAGCAGATCGGGCTCAGCGGCATCACCCTGCACCTGGTCGACCTGCAACAGCGCCTCCTCATCCCCCTGACCGGGGGCCCGGCCCTGGACGTCGACGCCACCGTGGCCGGGGAGGCCTACCGCTCCGAGACGCTGCGGCTGGTCGAGGACGACGGGGAGCTGAGCCTGTGGCTGCCCCTGCGCGACGGGGCCGACCGCATGGGCGTGCTGCACGTCAGGACACCGCTGCTGGACGAGCCCACCCTGCGCCGCTGCCAGGCGCTCGCCTCGCTGCTGACCCTGACGGTCACCTCCAAACGCGCCTACAGCGACACCTACGTCCTGCGCACCCGCACCCGGCCGGTGGAACTGCGCACCGAGATGCTGCGGGCCTTCCTTCCGCCGCGCACCCTCGGCACCTCGCGCGGGGTGTCCACCGCGGTGCTCGAACCCGCCTACGAACTGGGCGGCGACGCCTTCGACCACTCGATCACCCAGGACGTCCTGCACGCCTCCATCCTCGACGCGATGGGCCACGACCTGGCCTCCGGGCTCACCGCGTCGGTGGCCATGGCCGGGGCCCGCGGCGCCCGGCGCAACGGCGCCGACCTCGGCGAGCTGACCACCAGCGTCGAGCAGGCGCTTGTCGACTGGCTGCCCGAACGGTTCTGCACAGGGGTCTTCACCACCCTGAACCTGTCCACCGGCGAGTTCTCCTGGGTCAACTGCGCCCACCCCGCGCCCCTGCTCCTGCGGCGCGGCCGCCTGCTGGAGGACGCCCTGGAGCGGGACCCCGAGGTCCCACTCGGTATCGGCGACGTCCTGGCGGCCGAGCCGCGCGCCGTGCACCGGATCCAGCTCGAACCCGGCGACCGGGTCCTGCTCTACACCGACGGGGTGACCGAGGCGCATGACAGCGAGGGGCGGATGTTCGGCCCCGAGCGGTTCGCCGACTTCGTCATCCGGGCCACCGCCGCCGACGAACCCGCCCCCGAGACGCTGCGGCGCCTGGTCCACGCCATCCACGACCACCAGCACGGCAACTTCACCGACGACGCCACCATCATGCTGCTGGAGTGGCACCCCGACGGCGATGTCGTGCCCCGCCCCCGGCGCGGCTGAGCACGCCTCCCGCGTCGGGAGCCGGGCGCCGGGACCGGGTCACCACATGGCCAGCACGCGGCTCGGGCCTCCGGAGGCGTCCAGCCCCGGCATGACCCCGATGCTGAGCAGCGCCCCGCTCGGCGGCAGCTGCTCCAGGCCGGTCAGCGCCTCCAGCCCCCACCGGTCGGCGCGCCCCACCACCTCGTGTGCGGGAAAGTCGGTGGAGTCGCCCGGATCGGTGCTCAGGGTGTCCACGCCCACCCCGACGGCACCGCGCTGGGAGAACAGGAACTCACAGGCCTCGGGGCCGAACCCGGGAAAGTGCCAGGAGCCGTCCTCGGCCACGCCGCGCACCGCCTCGTCGCCCCGGGCCCAGCGGGCGCTCCACCCCGAGTGCATCAGCACCGCCGCGCCCTCGGGAACCCGGCCGTGCACCCGCTCGAAGGCCAGGACGTCCTCCACCGTCACCGTGGTGTCGGGGTCCTCGGCGGCGCGGGCGCGGATGTCGATCACCGCGGCCGGGGCGACCAGCTCGTGCGGCCGGATGTCCGGGACCAGGCGCCCGCCGCCGATCACGTGCCCCGGCGCGTCCAGGTGCGTGCCCGAGTGCTCGCCGAACGTCCACCGCTGCACGTAGAAGCCGAACTCCCCCTCGGGCACGGGGTCGCCGATCCTCTCCCTCCGGGGCTTGTCCTCGTCCCAGGAGGGTATCGACGGGGAGAGCACGTGGCTGAGGTCGGCCACCCTCCGAAAGCCCCTCGGCCACGGGCGCGGGCCGGTCGGCGGGCTGGGCGGCCCGGCGGGGGCCGACGCGGCGTGGCCGGTCCGGGAGCGGACGGTCTCACCGGTTCCGTGCAGGCACATGGAAACCCTTTCGTCTCATGGCATCCCTTCCCGTATGCCCGGCCGCCGCGGCCCCGCAACCTGATCCCGCCCGCCGGTGTCGGCCGTCACCGCACCGGGTACTGCCGCTACCGGGTCCGCCGGCGGCTCCTGCCGCCACGGCCCGGCCTTCTCCGCCCCCGCACACCCGAGGACGTCCATGCCCCTGGAGCGCAGCGCCGACTGGTGGAAGTCCAGCGTCGTCTACCAGATCTATCCGAGCAGCTTCAACGACAGCGACGGCGACGGGGTGGGCGACCTGCCCGGTGTCATCGAGCGGCTCGACTACCTGGAACTGCTCGGCGTGGACGTGGTCTGGCTGTCACCGGTCTACCCCTCGCCCTGGGACGACAACGGCTACGACATCAGCGACTACCTGGACATCCACCCCATGTTCGGCACCCTGGCCGACTGGGACCGGCTGCGCGACGGGCTGCACGAGCGCGGTATGCGCCTGGTGATGGACCTGGTGGTCAACCACACCAGCGACGAGCACCCCTGGTTCACCGGATCCCGCTCCTCGAAGGACTCGGACAAGAGGGACTTCTACTTCTGGCGTCCCGGCCGCGACGGCGGCCCGCCCAACAACTGGGGCTCGGTCTTCTCCGGACCGGCCTGGACCCGCGACGAGGCCACGGACGAGTACTACCTGCACCTGTTCAGCAGCCGCCAACCCGACCTGAACTGGGAGAATCCCAAGGTGCGGGCGGCCGTGCACGACGTGGCGCGCTGGTGGCTGGACCGGGGCGCCGACGGCTTCCGCATGGACGTGATCAACTTCGTCTCCAAGACCCCCGAGATGCCCGACGGCCCCCTGGCGGGGGACCACGGCGTCTTCGCCGAGTACGCCCTCAACGGCCCCCGCCTGCACGAGTTCCTGCGGGAGCTGCACCGGGAGGTGTTCGAGGGCCGCGACGTGCTCACCGTCGGGGAGATGCCCGGCGTCGACGTGGAGCAGGCCCTGCTGCACACCATGCCCGAGCGGCGTGAGCTGTCCATGGTCTTCCAGTTCGAGCACGTGGACCTCGACCACGGGCCCGGCGGCAAGTTCGACCCCCGGCCCCTGGACCTGCGCCGCCTCAAGCGCTCCCTCAACCGGTGGCAGACGGAGCTGGGGGAGCGGGGATGGAACAGCCTGTACTGGAACAACCACGACCAGCCCCGGGCGGTGTCGCGCTTCGGCGACGAGGCCCACCGCGTGGAGTCGGCCACGGCGCTGGCCACGACCCTGCACATGATGCGGGGCACTCCGTACGTCTACCAGGGCGAGGAGCTGGGCATGACCAACGCCCACCTGGCCGACATCGCCGACTACCGGGACGTGGAGACGCTCAACCATCACCGCGCCGTGGTGGAGACCGGGAGGGTGGACGAGGAGACCGCGATGGCGGCCATCGCCCGTATGAGCCGGGACAACGCGCGTACGCCCATGCAGTGGGACGCCTCGCCGGGCGCAGGGTTCACCACGGGCACCCCGTGGATCGGGATCAACCCCAACCACACGGAGATCAACGCGAAGGCCGCCGTCGCCGACCAGGACTCGGTGTTCCACTACTACCGGCGCCTCATCGCGCTGCGCAAGGAGCACCCGGTCGTCGTGCACGGCGCGTTCGAGCCCCTGCTGGAGGAGGACCCGGCGGTGTACGCCTACACCCGCGCACTCGACGACCGCGTGCTGCTGGTGGTGGCGAACTGGAGCGCCGACACGGTGCCGCTGGAGCTGGACCCCTCCGTCGCCGGACGCGACCCGGTCCGCCTCATCGGCAACTACTCCGACGAGGGGGCCTTCGCGCCGCTGCGGCCCTGGGAGGCCCGCGTCCACCTGGGGAGCTGACGCCGAACACCCCGCGACGGGGGCCCGGAAGGCGCGCGGAGCGCCAACCGGCGTCCACCGGTTCCCGACCCGTACGGGGGCGTCGGCGCCGGGCACGCGAAGCGCCCGGCCGGGAGCCCCGACCGGGCGTGCGCGCCGGCTGTCCGCGGGTCGGCGGACGGCCGGACGGCGCGCTACTTCTTCCTGTGCTCCTCCATCTGAAGGGCGAGGCCGAGCGCGAAGAACGTCGGGGGCCACTCCCCGATGAAGATCCCCCACCGGTCGGCACGGTCCAGGCCGGCGTTCTCCTGCTTCTTGGAGACGGCCCAGCTCAGGAAGGAGAGGCCGATGGAGACGAATCCGGCTGCGTAGGCCATCTCGGACTTGACGCCCATCTCGGAAAGCTTGGAGATCATGCTGCTCCTCAGTGGTGGTGGAACGGAACGTTCCTTCGGCCACTGCCCAGGTCGGGCCCCGGAAAGCTCCACGGCAGGTCAAAGCTGTGCCAGGTGCAGTGCAGGAACACGGCCGGTACTCCCTTCTTCAGGTTCAGAACTTTTGAAATCCGGCTGAGGTGAGGTTAGACTAACCTTGGTTCTGTCGGGATTCTCCCGTTCTGTCCTCCGTGTTCCCCCTCGGGTTCCCCCTGCGCGGAAACGGCCCGTCGGCTGAGACGCGCCTCTCCCCGTAATGAAGAAAGCAGTGTGAGCATGGCCTTCACCCTCCGCCGCGCCGCCGGCACCGGAGTCGCCACCCTCCTCGCCCTCAGCCTCGCCGCGTGCGGCGGCGCGCCGGAGGAGGACACCGGAGGAAGCGCGGACTCCGGCGGCGAGTTCCCGGTCAGCATCGACAGCGCACTCGGAACCGCCGAGATCCCCGAGCGGCCCGAGCGCGTGGTCACCCTCGGCCAGGGCTCCACCGAGACCTCCATCGCCCTGGGCGTCGTGCCCGTGGGCATGGAGAGCTACGAGTGGGGCAGTGACGAGACCGGCTACATGCCGTGGATCCACGAGGCCGTCACCGAGGCGGGCGAGGACCTGCCCGCCCAGTTCACCGGCGCACAGGACATCGACTTCGAGGCCGTCATCGGGTTGGAGCCCGACGTCATCCTCGCCCCCTGGTCCGGCATCACCCAGGAGCAGTACGACATCCTGAGCGACATCGCCCCCACGGTCGCCTACCCGGACCTGCCCTGGAGCACCGACTGGGACCAGCAGATCGAGATCATCGGCGAGGCGCTGGGGCAGCCCGAGGAGGCGCAGGGCCTCATCGAGGACATCGAGTCCCAGTTCGAGGAGGCCAAGGCGGCCAACGAGCAGTTCGCCGACCTGACCTTCTCCTACATCTACACCGACGGCCCCGGCACCCTCGGGGTGTTCCTGCCCGACGAGCAGCGCGTCGCCATGGTCCGCAACCTGGGTCTGACCGTCGACCCGGTCGTGGAGACCCTCCCCGAGGCGGAGGGCACCGACTCGGCCGTCATCGGCCTGGAGAACGCCGACAAGCTCTCCGGCAGCGACCTGGTCTTCACCTTCTACACCGACGCCGAGACCCGCGCCGAGATCGAGGCCCAGGAGCTGTACGCGTCCATCCCCGCCATCGAGAACGGCGCGGTGGTCGCGGCGGAGGACACCTCATTCGTCACCGCCTCCTCGATCATCAACCCGCTGACCGTGCCCTGGGTCATCGAGCGCTACGTGCCCCTGATCGAAGAGGCCGCCGCGAACGCCGAGGGCTGACCGATCCCATGGTCAGGGTGAAGACACACACGGAACCGCCCCGGACGGGCCCCGCCCGCGCCGTGCTCATGCTCGGCGCGGGCGCCGCGGCCCTGGCCGGGGCGGTCCTGCTCAGCCTCGTCATGGGCAGCAGGCCCACCCCGCCCGCGGAGGTGTGGGCGGTGTTCACCGGAGGCGCGGACCCCTTCTCCGCCACCGTGGTGGAGAGCCGCTACCCGCGCACCCTCCTGGGCGTGGTCGCCGGGGCCGCCCTGGCCCTGGCGGGCACCCTCATGCAGGGCATCACCCGCAACCCCCTCGCCGACCCCGGACTGCTGGGCGTCAACGCCGGTGCCGCCGCCGCGGTGGTCACCGCCACCGCCCTGTTCGGCTCCACCTCGGTCACGGGCACGGTCTGGTGGGCGCTGCCCGGGGCACTGGCGGCCGGACTGGCCGCCTACACGGTGGACAGCCGGGGCGGCGACGGAGGCATGGTCCGCCTGGTCCTGGCGGGAGCGGTGGTCTCCGCGGTGCTCACCGCCTACGTCCAGGCCGTGGCGCTGAGCATGCCCGAGACCTTCGACAGCTACCGCTACTGGGTGGTCGGCTCCCTGGGCGGACGCGGCTACGACGTCATCTGGTCCGTGCTGCCCGTCATAGGCGCCGGCACCGCTCTGGCGCTCCTGGTCTGCGGCGGCCTCAACGCCCTGGCCCTGGGCGAGGAGGCCGCGATCGCCACCGGGGCCAACACCGTGTGGACCCGCTCCGCCGGGCTGGTCGCGGGCACCATGCTCGCCGCCGGTGCCACCGCGGCCGCCGGACCCATCGCCTTCGTCGGCCTGGCCGTACCCCACGTGGTACGCGCCCTGGTCGGCGTCGACTTCCGCCTGCAGGTGCCCTTCTCCCTTCTCGTGGGCCCCACCCTGCTGCTGGCCGCCGACGTCGTCGGCCGCACGATCGTGCGGCCCACCGAGCTCATGGTCGGCGTGGTCACCGCCTTCGTCGGCGCACCGGTACTGCTGTACGCGGTCCGCAGGATGCGGAGTACCTCATGACGCGAACCACCCCCTCCACCACGAGAACGGCCCCGCCGGGCCGGGCCGGGGAGCCGGCCGGGGCCGCCGCATCCTCCCCGCCCGTGCTGAGGCTGGGACCGGTCGCCCTGCCCGTTCACCCGCGCTCGCTGCTGTGGGCGGCCGTGCTCCTGCTGCTTCTGGCCGCCGCCGCGGCCGCCACCCTCTCCCTGGGCGGGCTCGGCGTCCCCCTCACCCGCCTGCCGGCCGTCGTGGCCGGAGCGGGCGGGGCCACCGAGACCTTCGTCCTCGAACGGCTGCGCGGACCCCGCCTGACGGTGGCCGCGGGTACCGGCGCCGCCCTGGGCCTGGCGGGCGCGCTCTTCCAGTCCGTCACCCGCAACCCCCTGGGCAGTCCCGACGTCATCGGCCTGGGCGCGGGCGCCGGAGCGGGCGCGGCCTTCACCGCCCTCGTCCTGCCCGGTGTCGTCCCCGTACCGCTGGGCGCCCTGGCCGGTGCCGCCCTGGCCATGGCCGTCGTGGCCACGGCGACCGGGACCGGGCTGCGCCACCCCGGTCGCCTGATCGTCGCCGGCATCGGCGTGGCCGCCATGGCGCAGGCCTTCACCCACTTCGTGGTGTCGGTCATGGCCCGCGACCAGGCCGGCGTCCTGTCCGCCTACGTCAACGGCAGCCTGGGTGCCCGCTCCTGGGAGCACGCCGCCACCATCTGGGTGGCCCTGGTCCTGGCGGTGCCCTTCCTGGCGGCGCTGGCCGGGCCGGTCACCGTCAACGAGATGGGCGACGAGCTCGCCGACGCCCTGGGCGCGCGGGCCGCCCCCACCCGCACCGCCGCCGTCGCCCTGTCGGTGGTGCTCTCCGCCGCCTCGGTGAGTGTGGCCGGCCCGATCGCGTTCGTGTCCCTGACCGCGCCGCAGATCGCCCGCAGGCTCTCCGCCGCGCCGGGCCCCAACCTGGGCCTGTCGGCGCTGGTCGGAGCGCTGCTGCTGGTGGCGGCCGACCTGGTCGTGCAGCAGTCCCCGGTCGGAGGCGGGCTGCCGGTCGGCATCTTCACCATGGCCTTCGGCGGCGTGTACCTGGGTTACCTGTTGATTCGTGAATGGCGAAGGGGTGTGCTGTGAGTCCGGTGCTGTCCGCGGAGGACCTGACCCTGGGGTACGGGACCGAGCCGGTCGTCCGCGACCTGAGCCTGGAGGTGGGCGAGGGCGAGTTCACCGTCATCGTCGGCCCCAACGGATGCGGCAAGTCCACGCTGCTCAAGGCGCTGGGGCGGGTGAACAAGCCCATGTCGGGCAGGGTGCTCCTGCACGGCCGGGACGTGCGCGGCCAGCGCGCCAAGGCGGTCGCCCGACGGCTGGCGCTGCTGCCGCAGAGCCCGGTCGCCCCCGAGGGCATCACCGTACGGGCGCTGGCCGCGCGCGGGCGCTTCCCCCACCACACGCTGGTGCGGCGGTGGAGCCCGCAGGACGAGACGGCGATCCGGCGCGCGCTGGAGCTCACCGGCCTGGCCGACCTGGCCGACGTCCAGGTGGGCTCGCTCTCGGGCGGGCAGCGCCAGCGCGCGTGGGTGGCGATGGTCCTGGCCCAGGACACCGGTATCGTCCTGCTGGACGAGCCCACCACCTACCTGGACATCGCCCACCAGTACGACCTGCTGGAGCTGTTCGCCGACCTGCACCGGCAGGGGCGCACGGTGGTCGCCGTCCTGCACGACCTGGCCCAGGCGGCCCGGTTCGCGACCCGCCTGGTGCTGATGGACCGGGGCCGGGTGGTCGCCGACGGCCCCCCGGAACAGGTGGTGACCGTGCGGCTGGTGGAGGAGGTGTTCGGGCTGGCCTGCGACGTGGTGCCCGACCCGCGCACCCGCACGCCCCTGGTCATCCCGCACGAGCGCGCCTGAGGCGTGCCCGCGCCCCGCCCCGCCGGGGCGCGGGCGGCACGTCCGTCAGTCCCGCCGGGCCTTGTACTCCTCCCAGTGGGAGAGCAGGGTGTCGTGGTAGTCGTCCAGCCAGGCCATGTAGTCGTGCATGTTGCGCAGCCGGTTGCGGGCGTGGGTGCTCAGGCCGGGCAGGCGCTCCAGCGCCGACGCGGCCAGTTCGCGCTGCCGCTTGAGGTAGGAGCGCTCGTTGCGCAGGAATCCGCCCCAGACGTCCTCGTCCATGGTGACCAGGCGAGAGCGGCCCTCGGGGGAGGCGACCAGGTCCACGAACCCCATCTCGCGCAGGCGGCGCACCGACTGCGACACCGATCCCCGGCTGACCCGGGCGCCGTCGGCGATCTCCTCGGCGCCCACCGCCTCGCGGTCGGCGATGAGCAGGTAGCCCACGATGCGCCCCTCGGCCCGGGGGCGCCCCTGCGACTGCCAGTACTCGGAGAACCGCCGGACGAAGTCGTCGCGCTCCAGGTCCTGGTCCTGTTCCTGGTCCGTCTGGGTGCTCTCCGCCATGAGGGCCACGATAACGCGTGGAAGCACCGTTCCGGCGGGCCCCGGGCCCGGCCCGGCGCCGGGACTCCAGCACGCGCGACAGTGCCGCCCGGGCGTCCTTGCGGGTCCGCGCGCGGTACGGTCGGCGTGACACAGGGAGGGCCGGACGGTGGAGATGACGCTGGAGCAGGCCTCGCGCCTGGCCGGACGGGCCCACGCCGGGCAGGTCGACCGGGCCGGGCGGCCCTACGCCGAGCACGTGTTCGCGGTGCGCGACCTGCTCGCCGCGCACGGGGAGCGCGCGCAGATGGCCGGCGTGCTGCACGACGTGCTGGAGGACACCCCGGTCACCGCCGACGACCTGCGCGAGCGGGGCTGCCCGGAGGAGGTCGTGCGCGCGGTGGAGTCGGTGACCCGGCGCGCGGGGGAGCCCTACGAGGAGCTGGTGCGCCGCGCCGCCGCCGACCCCCTGGGCAGGCTGGTCAAGCTCGCCGACAACGCCCACAACTCCGACGAGGGCCGCCTGGCCGCGCTGCCCGAGGACACGGCCGGGAGACTGCGCGCCAGGTACGCCCGCGCCCGGCGGATCCTGGAGGAGGCCGAGGGGGAGGGCACAGGTGAGGGCGGGTCCTGCGGGGAGCCGCTGCCGTACGCCACGCTCCTGGTCCTCTACACCGACCGGGTCGAGGAGTGCCGCGCCTTCTACACCCGGCTGGGCCTGCGGTTCGTCCGGGAGAGGCACGGCGAAGGACCCGAGCACCACGCGGCCGAGCTGCCCGGGGGCATGGTCTTCGAGATCTACCCGGCCACCGCCGCCCGCTCCACGGGCGCGGTCCGCCTCGGGTTCACCGTGGACGGGCGCCGGGCCCTGCCGCCCCTGGAGCCGGGGCGCCACGTCCTCACCGATCCCGACGGGCGCAAGGTCGACCTGCGCGTCGTGTGAGGGCGGGCCCGTGAGCGCGCGCGTGCGCAAGGTACCAGCCGGTCGGTATGCTGTCCCGGCCGGTAGACGACGGGGTACGAGGTGGGGCAGGACATGGCGCGAGTACAGCAGGCGGCCGAGACCGAGACAGCGGGCGGATCCGTCCCCGAGCGCCTGCTCGGTGCGGCGACCAGGCTGTTCGCCGAACGCGGCTACGAGGGCACCTCGGTGCAGGAGGTCGTCGCCGCCGCGGGGGTCACCAAGGGCGCCATGTACCACTACTTCGGCTCCAAGGACGACCTGCTCTACGAGGTCTACGCGCGGGTGCTGCGCATGCAGACCGAGCACCTGGTGCGGATCGCCTCCCGGGACGGGTCGGTGGTCGACCGCGTGCGCTCCGCCGCGGCCGACGTCATCGTCACCAGCATCGCCAACATGGACGACACCGTCATCTTCTTCCGCTCCATGCACCAGCTGAGGGAGGAGAAGCAGCGCGCCGTGCGCGCCGAGCGCCGCCGCTACCACGAGATCTTCCGCGACATGGTCCTCCAGGGACAGGAGGAGGGGGTCTTCCGCTCCGACGTCCCCGCCGACCTGGTGGTCAACTACTTCTTCGGCTCGGTGCACCACCTGAGCACCTGGTACCACCCGGGCGGGCCCCTCACCGGCGAGGACGTGGGCCGCCACTTCGCCGACCTGCTCGTGGCCGGGCTGCGCCCCGGGGCCTGAGGACGTACGCGACGGGGGCCGGGGACGCCATGTCCCCGGCCCCCGTCCGTGTGGTGGGTGCCTGCTCGGCCTCCGGGGGGCGGTTTCCGCATGCGGGATGTCCGAACGAGGAGGGGCTCCGCGCCGCGGGCGTCCGTCGAGGGCGACGGGCGGGCGGAGCGGAGCCCCGAGAAGGCGCGGTCCGGTGCGGTGACCGCAAAGGTTCGCCGGGCCGGCCCTGTCCGGCGTGGAGCTTCCCGCTCCGCACCCGCAACGGTTACGGCCGGTCCACTACCGGTACTTGCGCAGCTCGGCCCGGCCCAGCGAACGCAGGTGCACCTCGTCGGGCCCGTCGGCCAGCCGCAGCGACCGCACGCCCGCCAGCCACCCGGCCAGCGGCAGGTCCTGGCTGACCCCGGCGGCGCCGTGCGCCTGGATGGCCTTGTCCAGGATCCACTCCACCGTGCGCGGGGTGGCGATCTTGATCGCCTGGATCTCGGTGTGCGCGCCCCTGTTGCCGACCGTGTCCATCAGATAGGCGGTCTTGAGCACCAGCAGCCGCAGCTGCTCGATGGCCACGCGGGCCTCGGCGATCCACTCGCGCACCACGCCCTGCTCGGCCAGCGGCCGACCGAAGGCCACCCGGTCCAGCACCCGGCGGCAGGTCAGCTCCAGCGCCCGCTCGGCCATGCCGATGCTGCGCATGCAGTGGTGGATGCGCCCCGGACCCAGCCTGGCCTGGGCGATGGCGAAGCCCTCGCCCTCGCCGCCGACGAGGTTCTCCGCGGGCACCCGCACGTCCTCGAACACCACCTCGGCGTGGCCGCCGTGGTCGCTGTCGTCGTAGCCGTACACCTTCATGCCGCGCCGCACCGTCAGCCCGGGGGTGTCGCGCGGCACCAGAACCATGCTCTGCTGCTTGTGCCGTTCGGCGTCGGGGTCGGTCTTGCCCATCACGATGAAGACCGCGCACTCGGGGTTGAGCGCCCCGGTGATGAACCACTTGCGCCCGTTGACGACGTACTCGTCGCCATCGCGCACGATGCTGGTGGTGATGTTGGTGGCGTCGGAGGAGGCCACCGCGGGCTCGGTCATGGCGAAGGCGGAGCGGATCTCGGCGTTCAGCAGTGGCTCCAGCCAGCGCTTGCGCTGCTCGGGGGTGCCGAACATCGTCAGCACCTCCATGTTCCCCGTGTCGGGGGCGGCGCAGTTGAGCGCGATCGGGGCCAGGCGGGGGCTGCGCCCGGTGATCTCCGCCAGCGGCGCGTACCTCAGGTTGGGCAGGCCGCCGTGCTCGGGGTGGCCCGCCAGGAACAGGTTCCACAGGCCGCGCTCGCGGGCCTCGGCCTGCAGTTCGCGCACCACCGGCGCGGTCGACCAGTGGTCGTCGCGCTCGGCCAGCTGCCGCGCCAGCACCGCCTCGGCCGGGTAGACGCGTTCGTCCATGAAGGCCAGCAGCCGCTCGCGCAGCTCCTCGGTCTCCTTGTCGTGGGCGAAGTCCATTCAGTCCTCCTTGAGCATGGTGTGCGCGCGCTCCACCAGAGGGGCGACCATCTCGCCGACCCGGTCGAAGCCCGCCCCGACGGTCAGCCCCTGGCTGTGCCGAAGGTGGATGCCCTCGGCGATCACCGCGAGCTTGAAGCAGCCCAGGGCCACGTACCAGCCGAGGCGGGACACGTCGCGGCCGGTCGCGGCGGCGTACATTCCCACCAGCTCCTCGGAGGAGGGGTAGCCCTCGGCGGAGGTGGCGGGCGGCTCGCCCGAGCCCACGGGCTGGCTCTGGTAGACGAGCATCAGGCCCAGGTCCACGAGCGGGTCGCCGAGCGTGGCCATCTCCCAGTCCAGGACCGCGTTGATGCGCCCCTTCGGGGTGACCAGCACGTTGTCCAGCCGGTAGTCGCCGTGCACGATCGCGGGCGCCGACTGCTCGGGCAGCGTGGCGGCGAGCTTCTCGTGCAGTTCGTCGATGCCGGGGATGTCCCGGCTGCGGGAGGCGTCCAGCTGCTTGCGCCAGCGGCGCACCTGGCGCTCCAGGAAGCCCGCCGGGCGGCCGAACTCGCCCAGCCCGACCTCCTCGGGCACCACCGCGTGCAGGTCGCCCAGGGTGGTGATCAGCGCCTCGGCCACCCCGCGGACGGTCTCCGGGCCCAGCGGGGCGATCTCGTCACGGGTGCGGAAGGGGGTGCCCTCCACGTGCTCCATGACGTAGAACGGGGCGCCCAGCACCTCGGTGTCCTCGCACAGCACGTGGGTGTGGGGGACGGGCACGGCGGTGTCGCGCAGCGCGCTCATCACCCGGTACTCGCGGGGCATGTCGTGCGCGGTCGCCAGCACGTGGCCCAGCGGCGGGCGGCGCACCACCCAGCTGCCGGTGCCGTCGGTGACCACGTAGGTCAGGTTGGACTTGCCGCCCGCGACCACGCGGCCCTCCAGCGGTCCCGAGACCAGGCCGGGCACGGCCTCGTCCAGGTACGCGCGCAGGCGCTCCGGGTCCAGACCGGGAAGCTCCTCCTCGGAACGCCGTCCGCTCACGACTCCCCCTCGAAGACCTTGGCCTGCAGGCGGCGCATCCCCGCCAGCCAGCGGTCGGTGTCGGTGGCCCGGGCCGCGTAGTAGTCGGCGACCTGCGGGTGCGGCAGGATCAGGAAGCGCTCGTCGGCCAGGCCGACCATCACCGCGTCGGCGACCTCCTCGGGGGTGATCGCCTCCGGAGCCAGGATGGCCTGCCCGGTCTCGCCGCTGCTCTCCAGCAGGTTGGTGCGCACGCCCAGCGGGCAGATGCACTGCACGGTGATCCCGCGGTCCCCGTAGGTGGCCGCCATCCACTCGCCGAAGGAGAGCGCGGCGTGCTTGGTCACCGAATACGGCGCGCTGCCCAGCATCGTGAGCAGGCCCGCCGCGGACACGGTGGTGAGGAAGCGGCCGCGGCCGCGCTCCAGCCAGCCGGGCACCAGCTCGCGGGCGGCGCGCACGTGCGCCATCACGTTGACCTGCCAGGCCAGGTCCCAATCGGCCTCGGGCGCCTCGGGGCCGCCGCCCACGCCCACGCCCGCGTTGGCCACGTACAGGTCGATGCCGCCCAGGTGGGCCCCGGCCTCGGCCACGAGCGCGGTGACGCCCGCCTCGCCGGCGGCGTCGCCGGGGACGGCCACCCCGCCGATCTCGGCGGCCACGGCCTCGGCGGCGCCCGCGTCCAGGTCGTTGACCACGACGCGCGCCCCGGCTCCGGCGAGCCTGCGCGCGAGCGCGGCGCCGATCCCGTTGCCCGCGCCGGTGACGACGGCTCCGGTGTCGGTCAGGTCCATGTCACACACCTCCGGTCAGGGTGATGCCGCCGTCCAGCACGAGCGTGCGGCCGGTGACCCACGCGGCGTCGTCGGAGAGCAGGAAGGAGACCGCCCCCGCGACGTCCTCGGGCACGCCCAGGCGGCCCAGGGGGTACTGGGCGGCGACCTTCTCCTCGCGGCCCTCGTAGAGCGCCGCGGCGAACCTGGTCTTGACCACGGCCGGGGCGACACCGTTCACGCGGATGCCGGGGCCCAGCTCGACGGCCAGCTCCTCGGTGATGTGGGTGAGCATCGCCTTGGTGGCGCCGTAGAAGCCGATGCCGGGGGAGGGCTTGGTCCCGGCCACGGAGGAGACGTTGACGACCGCGCCGCCGTGCTCGGCCATCCAGGAGTGGTAGGCCTTCTGCGTCCACGAGATCGCGGACAGGGCGTTGACCTCGAAGATCTTGCGTGCGGCGTCCAGGTCCAGGTCGACCATCCGTCCGTAGACCGGGTTGATGCCGGTGTTGTTGACGAACATGTCGACGCTGCCGAAGGCCTCCAGGGTGGCGGCGATCGCCGCGTCCTGGTGCTCGGGGTCGTCGGCCCGGCCGGGGACGCCGATGGCGTGCTCAGGGCCGCCCAGGGCCTTCACGGCCTCCTGCAGGGGCTCGGGCTTGCGCGCGGTGACGCACACGCGTGCGCCCTCGTCCACGAGCCGCTGGGCGATGGCCAGGCCGATGCCCCGGCTCGCACCGGTGACGATGGCGGTCCGGCCGCCGAACCGGGAAGTCATTCCGTTCTCCTTAAACCGACTGGTCGGTATGGCATGGCGACTCTATGTCCCGGAAGGTGCGCGCCGCAAGGGGACGGGGGCGCGCCGAGGCGGGACAATGGCGGCGCGGGCCAACGATGTCCCACCACGGACCGACGAGTGAGGGCTGCCATGACAACCGAAGTGGTCGACGCACGGGACCAGAGACGCTACGAGATCAGGGACGAGGAGGAGGTGGCGGGGTTCGCCGCCTACATCCTCACCGGCGAGCTCATCACCTTCACCCACACCGAGATCGACCCGGCCCACGAGGGGCGGGGGCTGGGCGGGACGCTGGTCCGCGGAGCCCTGGACGACGCCCGCTCGCGGGGGCTGTCGGTGCTTCCGCTGTGCCCCTTCGTCAAGGGCTGGATCCAGCGCCACCCCGACTACTCCGACCTGGTCTACCACGCTCCGAGCGAGTAGGCCGGCCGGCGGACCGAGAGCGGAGGAGAGCCGTTGGGCACCGACCACGGGCGCCAGGCGGGCTCTGGGGTCTTCGCCTCGCCGGAGGCCGACTCCCCGCGCAGTCCGGGCAGTGCCGCCGACGGCCGGGTCCTCCGGCGGCTGCGCCGGACCCGCCAGGCTCCGCGACATGCACGCCCTGACCGACACGGGCGCGGCCGGGGCCGGCCGCGACCCCGCGTCGACCCGCCGCGTGTACGACGTGGCGGGAACCATCGCCGGCGGCGCCTCCACCGGTTTCCTGCACGGGCCCGCGGTCCGGCGGGTGGAGCAGCTGACCGGACTGGTGCCGGTGCAGGGGACGGACACCTTCGTGTTCGGGCCCGACGAGGATCCGGTCCGGCGGGTGGAGCGGTTCGCCGCCGAGGTGGCGTCGGCGGTCCGCGAGGCGGTGCGCCGCGGACGGGCCTGAACCCACCGAACCGGACATATGTGGATCTACGCCATAAAGGTGGCGCATATCCCGTTGCCGAATCAGACGGTGGTGTCGAGGGTCAGCTTGCCGATGGTCCCCCGTGAACGCAGCGCCTCGTGTGCCCGGGAGGCCTCCGCGAGGGGGTAGGTCCCGCCCAGGACCGTCCGGAGGTGCCCCTCGGCCACCAGGGTGAACAGCTCGGCCATCGCCCGCTCCATCACGTTGCCCGGCAGTGTCCACACGTGCGGCAGCCACATGCCGCTCACCGTGGTGGAGAAGCGCATGAGGTTGGTGGGCTGCACCGGCGTGGGCAGCTCGCGCGAGGCCATCCCGTAGAAGGCCAGGCGTCCGAAGGGGGCCAGGGCCCGCACGCTCTGGTCGGTGACCCGGCCGCCGACCATGTCCAGGACGGCGTCCACGCGCTGGCCGCCGTTGGCCTCGATCAGCGCCTCGGTCATGTCGGGGGCGGAGGAGTCCACGACGGCGTCCGCGCCCAGCTCCACGGCCAGCGCGCGCTTCTCCTCGCTGCTGGCCACGGCGATGACCCGCCCGGCGCCGAACCGCTTGGCCAGCTGGACGGCGAGGGTGCCCACGCCGCCGCCCGCCGCGTGCACCACGACCGACTCGCCCGGGTCCATCCGCACGGACTTGCGCAGCAGCACCCAGGCGGTGGCGCCCTGCACGACCAGGGCGAGGGCGTCCTCGTCCGAGACCCCGTCGGGGATGTCGAAGCACATGTCGGGGACCGCGGTGGCCTTCTCGGCGTAGCCGCCGCTGGAGGACAGGGCGACGACGCGGTTGCCGTCGGAGGTGCGTCCGGCGATCTCCATGCCGGGGACCAGGGGCAGGGACGCGGGGGACAGGTAGCTGTTCTCGGCCTGGTGCGTGTCGGCGAAGTTGACGCCGACGCGGGTGACGTCGACGAGGACCTCGCCGGGACCGGGCTCGGGGTCGGGCAGTTCGGTGGGGGTGAGGACCTCGGGTCCACCGAACTCGGTGATCTGGATGGCGCGCATGGCGACCCTTCGTTCGTACGTTCAAACCGACCGGATGGTATGTTACCGGCCAGAAACCAGTGGGGCCGGCAACCGGTCCGGGAGCGTCGGGAAACGGTCCGTCGTGCTGGAGGGCGGTGGGCGCCCTCCCCGGGGCGGAAGGGGATTCCAGGGTCTTGCGCCCCTATACCTAACGTTGTTAGGTGGGGGTGTCGTGAACCGATCGGGAGGACGCACGTGGACGCCGAACGCACAGTGAAGACCATGGCCGGACGGGTCCGGGGCACCGCATCGCCGCGCTCGGAGAGCGGCGAGGTCACCGTCTACCGGGGCATCCCCTACGCCGCCGCCCCCTTCGGCGAACACCGCTTCTCCGCCCCGGCGCCCGCCTCCGCCTGGGACGGCGTCCGCGACTGCACCTCCTTCGGCCCGCCGCCCCCGCAGGGCGCCCAGTTCCTCGGCGCCGCGCCCTGGAGCCCGGAGACGTCCCTGGACTGCCTGTCCCTCAACGTGTGGACCGCCGCACGCGAGGGCGACCGGGCACCCGTACTCGTGTGGATCCACGGCGGCGCCTACATCGTCGGCGCCGCCTCCGAGGTCACCTACGACGGCACCAGGCTGGCCGAGAGCGGCCTCGTCGTGGTCGGGATCAACTACCGGTTGGGCTTCGAGGGCTTCGGACACGTTCCCGGACGCCCCGACAACCGCGGCCTGCTCGACCAGGCCGCCGCCCTGCGGTGGGTGCGGGAGAACGTCGCCGCCTTCGGTGGGGACCCCGACAACGTGACGGTGGCGGGGGAGTCCGCCGGCGCCGGGTCGGTGGTGTCCCTCATGGCCTCCCCGTCGGCCCGGGGGCTCTTCCGGCGGGCGATCGGGCACAGCGTCCCCGGCGACATGCTCACCGTGGACACCGCGCGCTCCGTCTCCGAGCGGATCGCCGAGGCCGCCGGGGTCCCGCTGGAGGCCGATGCGCTGGCCGCGCTGCCGCCGGAGAGGCTGCTGGAGGCCGTCGACTTCGCTTTGGCCCACTCCCCGTCGCGGGAGTCCGGGGGCGTGCGCACCCGGCCCTTCACCTGCTTCGCGCCCGTGGTCGGCGGACCCGAGCTGCCCGAGGCCCCGCTGGACGCGGTGGCGCGCGGCGCCGCATCCGAGGTGGACCTGCTCGTCGGCCACAACGCCCACGAGTACCGGTTGTTCACCGAGCTGGGGCAGGACGTGGAGATCGACGGCGAGTCCGCCCTGATGGTGACCGCCTCCCGGCTCGGGCTGGGCGAGGACGCGGTGGCCGCCTACCGCGAGGTGCACCCGGGGGCCACCCTGCGCGAGCTGTACGCCGCGATCCAGGGCGACGCCCTGTTCGCCGAGTACACCGCGCGCGTGGCCGAGGCCCACGCCGCGGCCGGGGGCCGCGCCCACTTCTTCCGGCTGGCCGCGGAGAGCCCCGCCATGCAGGGGCGGCTGGGCTCGTGCCACGCCTTCGACCTGCCGTTCGCGTTCGGCAACCTGGACACCGACTTCGGAAGGTTCCTGCTCGACGGTGAGCCCGGTGAGGAGCACCGGGCGCTGTCGGAGCGCATGGTCGCGGCCTGGCGTGACTTCGCGGCCACCGGCGACCCGGGGTGGCCCGCCGTGAGCGCCGACGCCACCGCGGTCAAGGTGTGGAACACCGAGGACCTGGTGCACGCCGACGACCCCTCGCCCGTGCGCGCCCTGTGGGCCGGTGCGGCCCTCGCCCCCAGGTAGACGCGCGGTACCCGGCGGCCGGCCCGCGTCCGCGGGCCGGCCCGGGGGAGGGGGCCGAGCCCTCCCGCGCGGCGACGGAGGCTCGGTCGCCGGGGACCATGCACACCAGCGCCTCGCCGCGAGTGTCGCCGGTACGTACCCGGCGGACCGCTCCGGCGGGGATCACGGCGGCCTGTCCGGGGCCATGCCGGCCTCCTCGCCGTCGGCGCCGACCTCCAACCGTCCGGAGACGGGCATCCACACCTGGTTCCGGTCGATCACGTGCTCGGGGGAGGCCGAGCCGGGCTCCAACCGCGCCCGCCAGGTGCTCAGCTGGTGACCGCCCCCGCCGCGCCCCGTCTGGTGAGGCGCCGACCGGGCCGCCGGCGCGCCTTCGCCCCGACGGCTTTCCCCGCAGCCGGGGTCGGAGGTAAAAGTCCGGGAAACTCCCCGATCTGACCGGACCGGGCGGGAGAGGCGGCCCCTCATGGGTAGGTGCGGGTGTCACCGGGGCTTGCCGGGCGCTCCGAAGAGGAGATCTGCCAGGGGACGGACGCAGCCGCCGGCGAACACCACCCCCCGGAGGTGAACGATGACCACGAACGTCTTCGTTCTGGGTCTCGACGAACAGAACCACGAGGTCCTGCTCTCGCTGCCCGACGAACGCGGCTACCGCTTCCTCCCGCTGCTCGACCTCGACGAACTCGGCCAGGACCGGGAGGTGGACATGCCCGGCCTGCTCGCCCTGGCGACGGAGAGGCTGGAGTCCTTCGACGACACGGTCGACGCGATCCTCGGCTTCTGGGACTTCCCGGTCAGCTCGCTGGTGCCGCTGCTCGGCCGGGAACGGGGACTGCCGTGCGCGCCCCTGGACGCCGTCGTCCGGTGCGAGCACAAGTACTGGAGCCGTCTGGAGCAGCGTGCCGTCATCCCCGAGGCCGTCCCCCGGTTCGCCGAGGTCGACCTCGACGCCACGGCCAAGCCGGAGGGGCTGTCCTACCCCCTGTGGGTCAAACCGGTGAAGTCCTTCTCCTCCGAGCTGGCCTTCCGGGTCACCGACGACACCGGGTTCGGCGAGGCGATGGACGAGATCAGGGCGGGCGCCGGGCGCCTCGGCGAGCCCTTCCAATGGGTGATGGACCGGGTGCGGCTGCCTTCCGAGGTCGCCGAGGCCGGGGGCACGGCCGCGATGGTCGAGGAGGAGGCCACGGGCGACCAGCTCACCGTCGAGGGCTACGTCCGCGGCGGCGTTCCCCACGTCTACGGGATCGTCGACTCCCCCTGCTATCCGGGCACGTCGAGCTTCCTGCGCTTCGAGTACCCCTCCTCCGTACCCGAGGAGGTCGTCGACCGCCTGACCGATCTGACCGAGCGCGTGATCTCCCGGGTCGGACTGGACGACGTCACCTTCAACATCGAGTACTTCCACGACCCGCGGAGCGGCGCCATCAGGCTCCTGGAGATCAATCCGCGGCACTCCCAGTCACACGCCAGGCTGTTCGAGCTCGTGCGCGGGGTGTCCAACCACGAGATCGGCCTGCGGGTCGCCCTGGGTGAGGAGCCCGAGCTGGAACGCGAAGGGGGGTACGCGGTGGCCGCCAAGTGGTTCCTGCGCCGCTTCCGCGACGGCCTCGTCTCGGCGGTGCCCACCGAGGAGGACATCGCGCGCGGAGGAGAAGGTACCGGGAACGAAGGTGGAGGTCGTCGTGAGCCGGGGCCAGCGGCTCTCCGACCTGGCCATCCAGGACAGCTACAGCTTCGACCTGGCCCACGTGTTCGTGGGCGCGGGGGACAGCGCGGAGTGCGAGCGCAGGTACCGGGCCTGCGTGGAGGGGCTGCCCTTCACGATCCGGGACATCGCCGAAGAGGACTGAGCACAGAGAGGAGCCGGTGACGATGAGGACCGTCAGCGATCTTCCGAACGACGTCCGTGAGGACGAGTACATCCAGATCCCGCTCAGCGACGGCGTCCGGCTCGCCGCACGGATCTGGCGCCCGGTGGGGAGCGAGAACGACCCGGTGCCGGCGGTCCTGGAGTTCATCCCGTACCGCAGGCGCGACCTGACCGCGCAACGCGACTCGATACACCACCCCTACATGGCCGGACACGGGTACGCGTGCGCCCGCGTGGACCTGCGCGGCAGCGGCGACTCCGGGGGCGTGCTCACCGACGAGTACCTGGAGCGCGAGCTCCTGGACGCCGAGGAGGTGCTCGCCTGGCTCGCCGACCAGCCCTGGTGCGACGGCCGCACCGGCATGATGGGCATCTCCTGGGGCGGGTTCAACGCCCTGCAGGTCGCCGCACGGCGGCCCGAGAGTCTGCGCGCGATCATGACGGCCTCCTCCACCGACGACCGGTACTCCGACGACGTGCACTTCATGGGCGGGTGCCTGCTGGGGGACAACCTGTCCTGGGCCTCCACGATGTTCGCCTACAACTCCTGCCCGCCCGATCCGGCCCTGGTCGGCGGGCAGTGGCGGAAGATGTGGCACGAGCGGCTGGAGCACAGCGGCCTGTGGCTCGACACCTGGCTGCGGCACCAGCACCGGGACGGGTACTGGAAGCACGGTTCGGTGATCGAGGACCTGGGTGCGATCCAGGTGCCCGTCATGGCCGTCAGCGGTTGGGCCGACGGCTACTCCAACTCGGTCTTCCGGCTGCTGGCGGGACTGGGGGTTCCCTGCCTCGGGCTGCTGGGCCCCTGGTCGCACAAGTACCCGCACCTGGGCCAGCCCGGCCCCGCCATCGGCTTCCTCCAGGAACTGGTGCGCTGGTGGGACCGCTGGCTCAAGGGCATCGACAACGACGTGATGGAGGCGCCCGCCCTGCGGGCCTGGATGCAGGAGAGCGTGGTCCCCTCCACCGCCTACGAGGAGCGGCCCGGGCGCTGGGTCGGTGAGCGGGAGTGGCCGTCACCGAACATCGTGTTCGAGTCACGCTCGCTGGGGGCCGGCCGGGTGCTCGGAGAGGGGGAGCCGGAGAAGAGGGAGGGCGCCCTGACCCTGTCCTCTCCGCTGTCCACCGGACAGCACGCGGGCAAGTGGTGCTCCTACAACGCCCCTCCGGACCTGCCCTACGACCAGCGCGAGGACGACGGCGGCTCCATCGTCTTCGACAGCGTGCCGCTCCCCGAGCGGTTGGAGATCCTCGGCTCCGCGGTGGTCGAACTCGAACTCGCCGTGGACCGGCCCGACGCGATGATCGCGGTACGGCTGAGCGACGTCACGCCCAAGGGGCAGGCCACGCGTGTGACCTACGGGCTGCTGAACCTCACCCACGCCAACGGCCACGAGAGGCCGGAGAAGCTGGTGCCCGGGCGCAGGTACCGCGTTTCGGTCCCCCTCAACGGGGTGGCGCAGGCGTTCCCGCCCGGACACCGGGTGAGGATCTCGGTCTCCACCTCCTACTGGCCGCTCGTGTGGCCCTCGCCCGAACCGGTGACCCTCTCCGTGTTCCAGGGGGAGCACACCCGCGTCCACCTTCCGGTACGCCCTGCCGAAAGCGAGGGCGACGGGCGTGAGGTGGCGCCCTTCGGCGAACCCGAGGGCACCGCCCCCGTCACGACGAGCCGGATCGAGTCGGGCGAGGAGCGGTGGGACCTGAACCAGGACCTCGTGAACTACGAGTCCTCGCTGAACGTGGTCAAGGACCTGGGGACGGTGCGCTTCGACGACATCGACCTGGAGGTGACCCGGCGCGCGGACGAGCGCTACAGCCATGTCCACGACGACTACGACTCGGTCCGGGGCGAGACGGCGTGGACGATGGGCTTCGCCCGCGGCGACTGGTCCGTGCGGACCGAGACCCGTACGGTGCTCACCTCCACCGCGACCGACTTCCACCTGCACGCGACACTCGACGCCTACGAGGGCACGAGGCGTGTGGCCACGAAGATCTACACCTCGGTGATCCCGCGGGACTGCGTCTGAGCCCGGCGCCCCCGTCCGCGTGGGTCAGGCCCGGGCCGGGCAGGTGAGCCGCTCCCGGCACTCCACGGCGGTCCACACCATTCCGGCGCCCCCTGCCAGGAGCCGCTCGTCGGTGATCCGCGGCAGGGCCGGGCGCAGGCGCGCGGCCAGCTCGTTCAGGTGGGCGTGCCGCTCGGCCAGCGGGTAACGCGGCGGAGCCTGGTCGGTGAGGGCCGCCAGCCGGGCCGAGAACGCCGGTTCGGCCACGGACATCAGCTCGTGCGCCGAGCCCTCGTCCACGGCGCGCGGCACCGCGGAACCTGGTGAGCGTGTCCGGTTCGTCCAGCCAGGGGGTGGCGAGTTCGTCCAGGATCCCCGAGCGCAGGCTCGGGGACAGCGCGGCGGCGGGCGAGCCCTGCGAGACGATCGCGTCCACCCGCGCACGTATCCGCCCGGGCGGGGGGAGGCCGTGAACCGCTCGGCGTCGCGCAGCGCCCCGGTGTCCGCGGACACCGGGGCGCTCCGTTCCCGCACGTTCGGCTCCGGGACCGCCGTCGGGAGGGCCCGGGCGGGGGCGCTACTTTCCGAGGCCCGCGCGGCGCAGCGCCTCGGCCATCGCTCCCTGTGGGGCACCGCCACCGCCACCACCGCCGTTGCCTCGTCCGCCGCCCCGGCGGCCGCTGCCGCCGCCGCGACGGCGGTCGCCACCGCCACCGCGGCCGCCGCGCTCCTCACGGCCGCCCCTGCCGCCGCCGGAGGGGGCCTCGTCGTCCAGGCGCATGGTCAGCGAGATGCGCTTGCGCGGGATGTCGACGTCCTGGACCTTGACCTTGACGATGTCGCCCGGCTTGACCACGTCGCGCGGGTCCTCCACGAACTTGTGCGAGAGCGCCGAGACGTGCACCAGGCCGTCCTGGTGCACGCCCACGTCCACGAACGCGCCGAAGGCCGCCACGTTGGTGACCACGCCCTCCAGGATCATGCCCTGCTCCAGGTCCTCCAGCTTCTCCACGCCCTCCCTGAAGGTGGCGGTGGTGAAGGCCGGACGCGGGTCGCGGCCGGGCTTGTCCAGCTCGGCGAGGATGTCGTTGACCGTCGGCAGGCCGAACGTGTCGTCCACGAACTCCTCGGGGCGCACCCGCGACAGCACGTCCTTGTTGCCGATGAGCGAGGGCAGGTCGGTCCCCACCCGGTCCAGGATGCGCCGCACCACGGGGTAGGCCTCCGGGTGCACCGCCGAGGCGTCCAGCGGGTCGTCGCCGCCGGGCACGCGCAGGAAGCCCGCGCACTGCTCGAAGGCCTTGGGGCCCAGGCGCGGCACCGAGCGCAGCTCCTTGCGGGTGCGGAAGGGGCCGTTGGCGTCGCGGTGCGCGACGATGTTGCGCGCCAGGGTGGAGGTCACGCCCGAGACCCGGGTCAGCAGCGGCACCGACGCGGTGTTGACGTCCACGCCCACGCCGTTCACACAGTCCTCGACGACGGCGTCCAGCGAGCGCGACAGCTTCGCCTCGGCCAGATCGTGCTGGTACTGGCCCACGCCGATCGACTTGGGGTCGATCTTGACCAGCTCGGCCAGCGGGTCCTGCAGGCGGCGGGCGATGGAGGCGGCGCCGCGCAGCGACACGTCCAGGTCCGGCAGCTCCTCGGAGGCGTAGGCCGAGGCCGAGTACACCGACGCGCCCGCCTCCGACACCATCACCTTGGTGAGCTTGAGCTCGGGGTGGCGTTTGATCAGGTCGGCGGCGAGCTTGTCCGTCTCACGGGAGGCGGTGCCGTTGCCGATGGCGACCAGCTCCACGGAGTGGGCGGCGCACAGCCTGGCCAGGCTGTCGATGGAGCCGTCCCAGTCGCGGCGGGGCGCGTGCGGGAAGATCGTGTCGGTGGCCACGACCTTGCCGGTGGCGTCGGTGACGGCGACCTTGACGCCGGTGCGCAGCCCCGGGTCCAGGCCGAGGGTGGCGCGGCTCCCGGCGGGTGCGGCCAGCAGCAGGTCGCGCAGGTTGGCGGCGAACACGTTCACGCCGTCGTCCTCGGCCCGCTGCCACAGCCGCATGCGCACGTCGATGTCCAGCCGTACCAGGATGCGGGTGCGCCAGGCCCAGCGCACGGTGTCCTGGATCCAGCGGTCGGCGGGCCGGCCGCGGTCCACGAGCCCGAAGTGGTGGGCGATGGCGTTCTCGTAGGTGCTGCGGGGCGTGGTGCCGTCGGGGTTCTGGGCGGGCGGCTCCTCCGGCTCCAGGGTGAGGGTGAGGACCTCCTCCTTCTCGCCCCGGTACATGGCCAGGACGCGGTGGGAGGGGAGGTCGGTGAGGGCCTCGGAGAAGTCGAAGTAGTCGGCGAACTTGGCGCCCGTCTCCTCCTTGCCCTCGCGGACGGCCGAGACCAGGCGGCCCTTCTCCCACAGCCGCTCGCGCAGGAGGCCGGTGAGGTCGGCGTCCTCGGCGAAGCGCTCCACCAGGATGGCGCGGGCCCCGTCCAGGGCGGCCTTGGTGTCGGCCACGTCCTTGGAGGGGTCGACGTAGGCGTCGGCGGTCTCCTGCGGGTCCAGGGCGGGGTCGGCCAGCAGGGCCTCGGCCAGCGGTTCGAGTCCGGCCTCGCGCGCGATCTGGGCCTTGGTGCGCTTCCGGGGCTTGTAGGGGAGGTAGATGTCCTCCAGGCGGGCCTTGGAGTCGGCCGCGTTGATGCGGGCCTCCAACTCCTCGTCCAGCTTGCCCTGGGAGCGGATCGACTCCAGGATCGTGGTCCGGCGTTCGGCCAGCTCACGCAGGTAGCGCAGGCGCTCCTCCAGGGCGCGCAGCTGGATGTCGTCCAGCGCGCCGGTGGCCTCCTTGCGGTAACGGGCGATGAAGGGCACGGTCGATCCGCTGTCGAGGAGCTCGACGGCGGCGGTGACCTGGTGCGCGCCCACGCCGAGTTCCTCGGCGATGCGCTGGTCGATCGTGGGTGTCGCAGGGGTCGTCACTGGTTCAACGTCCACTCTCTGGCTGTTCGGTGCGGGGACATTCTGGTGTCGGGGGAGGACATTGTCATCCCGGCGGGTCCCGTGTCCCAGGTTCTCGCACTGTGGCGCCGGTCGCGCACCGGTCCCGCCGGGGCGGTGCGCGGATGTCCCGCACCGGCGTGCGGGAACGGGGCGAAAGGGGTGGTTCCGCAAAGGCGGCGGGTGCGGCGCCGCCGTGCGGGGGGCGGGGTTTTGCGGTCGCGCGGTCTCGGGGGGCGGGTCCGGGGAGCGTGCGGTGCTCCGGACCCCCTGTTCCAGGAAAGCGGAAGGGGCCGGTCGGCGGTAGTCCCTGTGGACGACCGCGCGTCGGCCCCTCGCGCTCGCGTACGGAGGCGGCGGACCCCGGGTCAGCCGTCGGTCTCGTTCAGGTAGTCGGGGGCGTAGTACTCGTCGAGGGGGAGCGGGCCCCGGTACCCCTGGCACATGCACTGGCGGTAGGTGGAGCTGGCCTGCCCGGTCCAGCGGCCGGGGATGACCACCTGGGTCTGGCACCTCTTGCTCTGCTGGTCGTGGAAGACCAGGTGGTGGCCGCACCCGCAGAGCGGCTGGGGGTTCTGCGAGCCGCCCAGGGCCCTGGACTGCTCCTGTCGGCGCTGCTGTTCGAGGGTCTCCCGTGTCTGGCGCTTGGTCACCAGGCGGCCGAACAGGAACCCACCGAGCGCGATCGTGGCTCCGAAGACCATGGAGACCGGATCCATCCGGCGACACCTCATTCCTTGATCCGCGACCCGCCCCGGATCCCGGGGCTTGTCCCCATTGTCGCCCATAACGGGCTTCCGGGCTCGGGGCGGTCGCGGATGCGTACTCCGTGGCGCAGTGTGACAGAGTCACCCCCTCCTGTAATGAGAGGAAATATTTGCATGGGCATCTTTGCAAAGAGATCTTTGGAATACGGTGGTGCCATCCTCCCGACCCCAGGAGACCGAGATGGAAACCGAACCCTTCGCCACCGCCACCACGCCGCCGGGAAAGGAGCGCCTCGGCAGGGCCTTCCACCGCTTCTGGGCGGCCGGAACCCTCACCAACCTCGGCGACGGCATGCTCGCCACCGGGCTGCCGCTCATCGCCGCCACCCTGACCCACGATCCGCTCGCCGTCTCCGGACTGGTGGTGGCCCGCTTTCTGCCCTGGCTGCTCGTCGGCCCCTTCGCGGGCGTGCTGCTCGACCGGGTGGACCGCCTGCGCGCCATGACGGTCTCCAGTACGGTCGCCGCGGCGGCCGTCGCCGTCCTCGCCGCGGCGGTCGCCACCGGCCAGGCCACGATCTGGGCCATGTACGCGACGCTGTTCGTGGTGGTCTGCTGTGAGACGGTCACCGACCCGGTCACCCGGATCACCGTCTCCCGCATCGTGCCGGGCCGGCTGCTCGACCGGGCCAACAGCAGGCTGGAGGGCGGCCGACTGGTGGCCCAGGAGTGCCTGGCCGCTCCCGTGGCCGGGGTGCTCTTCACCGTCGCCGCCGTCCTGCCCGTGGCCGGGACGGCGGTGTCCTACGGCCTGTGCGCCGTGCTCGTGGCGACCGTCGCCGTGATGCTGCGGCGCACCCCCTCCCTGGTCGCCGCACCCGAGGACGAGGGGGAGGCCGAACCGGGCCAGGGGGCCCTGCGCTCGCTCCGGGAGGGCCTCGGCTACGTCTTCGGCCACCCGCTGATGCGGGCCCTGATGCTCAACAACGCCGGGATCATGATCGGCGTCCAGATGGCCGTGTCCGTGCTGGTGCTCTACGCCCAGGACGTCCTGGGCGTCCCCGAGGCCCTGTACGGGCTCTTCGTCTCCTCGATCGCCGTCGGCGGCCTCCTGGGCTCGGTGTCGGCCTCCCGGCTCGTGGTGCTCGTCGGACGCAGGGCGGTCATGATGGGCGGATACCTGGGGATGGGGGCGTGCCTGCTCATGGTCGGCCTGCTGCCCCACGCCTGGCTCGCCGCCGCGGTGTGGGGGGTGATGGGCCTGTGCATGACGGTCTCCAACGTCGCCGGTTCCCTGTTCTTCCAGACCGTGGTCCCCTCCCGCCTGCGCGGCCGGGCGGCCGCCGCCAGCCGCATGCTCGGCTGGGGCCTGGCGCCGGTCGGCGCGCTCCTGGGCGGCCTGCTGGGCCGCATCGACCTGGCCCTGCCCTTCCTGGTCGGCGGGCTGGTCATGGTGGTCACGCCCCTGGTCTTCCGCGGGGCCGTCGCCGAGTGCGCCCGTCTGTCCGACGAGGCCACCGCGGAGCTGGACGCCGACCAGGGCCGCTGACCCCCGCCCGGGGCCCTCGGAGGCGCACACGTGCGCCCACGAGGCAAAGAAAGGTTTGCAATGACCTGTTGGCGCAGGGGCTCCCGCAGTACGGTGACGCCATGAACGACGACTCAGAAGCGCTCCCCGGCACCGAGGAACAGCTGCAGGTGGACGCCCAGGCCCTGCGCGGCCTGGCCCACCCGCTGCGCGCCCGCATCCTGGACGAACTCGCGCTCAACGGCCCGGCCACCGCCACCCTCCTGGGCCGGCGCCTGGGGGAGAGCAGCGGTGCCACCAGCTACCACCTGCGCCAGCTGTCCCGCTACGGGTTCATCGGCGACGAGCCCGGGCGCGCGGGCGGCCGGGAGCGGTGGTGGCGGATCCGGCCCGGCGGCTGGCGCATGCGGGGGCACGAGTTCCTCAGCAGGCCCGAGACCCGCGCGGTCGTCCAGGGCGTCCTGGGCCGCTACTACCAGCAGCGGCAGGAGCGGTTCGAGCGGTGGACCGCGTCGGTGTCGCAGACCCCCGACGCCCCCGCGGTGCGGCGGTGGAAGGACGCCGCCACCGACTCCACCAGCCACGTCCGGATGACCCCGGAGGAGACCGTGGAGTTCGCCGAGGCGCTCCACGGCTTCCTCCGGTCCCAGGCCGAACGACTCCGGGACCGGACCCCCGAGACCCACCCCGGCACCGAGAGCGTCGAGCTTCAGGTCAACCTCTTCCCCGTCCTGCCCGAGGCCGAGGAGGACTGACCCCTGAAGGGGCGGGCTCAGGCCCCGCGCAGCTTCTTCAGCGTGGCCACGTCGGCGGCGTGCGGGCCGGCCGGGCCCGGGGTCTCCAGGACGAGCGGCACCCCGGCGCTCACCGGGTGCCGGAACAGCTCCCCGAACGGCTCCGCCCCGATGTGCCCGGCGCCGATGTTCTCGTGCCGGTCCTTGCAGCTGCCGCACGCGGCCTTGGAGTCGTTGCAGTGCACGACCTTCAGGCGGTCGGCGCCGACCACCTCGCCGAAGCGGTCCAGCGCCGCGCGCATGCCCTCCGCCGTGGAGACGTCGTGCCCGGCGGCGAACATGTGCGCGGTGTCCAGGCACACGCCCACGCGCGGGTGCCACTCCAGGACCTCCATGTAGGCGGCCAGGTCGTCGATGGTCGCGCACAGCACCTGGCCCTGACCGGCCATCGGCTCCAGCAGCACCGGCGGGACGTCCTCGCCCAACTCCTCCAGCAGCGGCATCAGCCGCTCGCGGGTGCGCGAGAGCCCCGCGTCCCGACCGCCGGAGACGGCCGAACCGGTGTGCACCACCACGCCCAGCGCGCCGATCTCGGCCGAGCGGCGCAGCGCGTGCTCCAGTGAGCGCACCGACTTCTCCGCGGTCTCCTCGCCGGGGGTGCCCAGGTTGATCAGGTAGGGGGCGTGCACGAACACGGGCAGGTCGGTGCGCTCGCGCATCAGCGCGTCCTGCGCCGGATCGCCTCCGTTGGTCGCCCACCCGCGCGGGTTGGACACGAACACCTGGACGGTCTCGGCGCCGATCTCCTCGGCGTAGGCCAGGCCCTTGGTGGCCATGCCGCCCGCGACCGGGACGTGCGCGCCGACCGGGGACGGAGGCCGCTGCTGCTCACTGTTGCTCATCGCCCAAAGCCTAGAGGCCGCGTGGAGCGGCCGGTCCGTGCCGGTGCTCACACCGGGCGCTCCCGAAGGGGCGCGGCGGCGGTGCTCCCGCCGCCGCACCGGGGCCCTAGCGCCCCGCCGGGATCGGGCGGTTGGAGTGGAGGATCCCGCCCGGGTCGTACTCCGCCCTGAGCCGGGTCAGGCGCTCGTGGTCGCGGGGGTCGAAGACCTCACGGACCTCCTCCTCGTCCATCGGCCCGAACCCGAGCGTGAACGAGCGCCCCACCGCGTGCTCGTCGAACAGCGCCGCGGCCTCCTCGCGCAGGTCGCGCATCGCCCCGGTGTCCTCGGGGTCGGCGAAGGTCATGACCGTCAGCGCGTAGGCGGCGCCTCGGTGTCCGACCGCGTTGGCCGCCTCCGGTCCGCGGGCCAGGGCGCCGCCCAGGTGGCGCAGCCAGACCACGCAGAAGAACGGCGCCGACCCCGTCAACCGGGCCAGCCCGGCCAGCGCCTCCTCGTCCAACCGGTCCACCAGCACGCTGCGGCCCCGGAAGCCCGCCTGGTCGCGGTGCTCGTCGAAGACCTCGCCCGACTCCGCGTAGGGCATCTCGCGCAGGGTGTCGAACAGCACCGGGGCGGCCGAGCGCAGCGGTTCCACGACCGCAGGGCCCTGCTCGGGAGCTCCGGACCAGGCCACCGACACCTGGGCGACCTGGCGACCGCGCAGCTCCTCGGGCACCCCGTCCATGTCCGGGTAGACCAGCGTGGACACGCCCGAGGTCAGTTCCTCGGGCACCGTCCCGGTCCACCGCCGCCACGCCTCCAGCGCACCGGGTTCGGCCGTCATGTCGAGGTAGAGGCTCCCGCCGTAGATCCGCGGGACCGGGAACAGGCCGATCTCCATCCCGGTGACCACGCCGAACGCGCCCGCGCCACCACCGCGCACCGCCCAGAACAGGTCCGGTTCGCCCTCCTCGGTGACCTGGCGCAGGCGGCCGTCCACGGTGACCAGGTCGACGCGCCGTACGTGGTCGGCGGCGAACCCGTACCTGCGGGCCAGCAGTCCCACGCCGCCGCCGAGCGTGTAGGACACCGCCCCCACACCGGGTGCGCTGCCCGACAGCGGTGCCAGGCCGTGCTCGGCGGCCGCGTCGGCCACCATCTGCCAGGTGGCCCCGGCCCCCACCCACGCCGTGCTCCGGTCGGGGTCCACCCGTACCTCGCCGAGGCGGTGGGTGACGATGAGGACGCCGCCCTCCATGCCGGCGCCGAGCCCGTGCCCGGTGAGCTGGGCCGACACCGGCAGGCCCCGCCCCGCCGCCCAGGACACGGCCGCGCGCACGTCCTCGCCGTCGGCGGCCTCCACCACGGCGCCGGGCCGGTGCCGGTCCAACAACTGCATCCCCGTGCGCGCCTCGTCGTAGGCGTCGGTCCCGGGTGCGTGCACCGGTCCGGTCACCCGCCCGGCCAGGTCCCGCACCATGTCCGTGTCGTTCGTCTTCTCACTCATGCCGGCCACCGTAGGAACCGATGCGGTCACATCACGGCCGCGATCTCTGGCAGTCTGCGTCCATGAGCGGATCCGTACGCGGGGAGATGCCGCAGCGGCTGCTGCGCCTGCTGTCGCTGCTGCAGCTCCGGCGCGAGTGGAGCGGCGCGGAACTGACCGAACGGCTCGGTGTCAGCGCCCGCACCCTGCGCCGCGACGTCGAGCGCCTGCGCGGACTCGACTACCAGGTGGAGGGCACGCCCGGTGTCGCGGGCGGCTACCGGCTCGCCTCCGGACGCGACCTGCCACCGCTGCTGCTGGACGACGAGGAGGCCGTCGCGACCGCCCTGGGCCTGGTCACCGTCACCGGTGTGGGGGACAGCGCGCCACGGGCCCTGGCCAAGCTCGAACGCGTCCTGCCCGCCCGTCTGCGCCCGCGCCTGGCCGCTGTCCGGGACACCGCCTCGGCCGTGCCGCACGTGGCGGCGCCCGTCAGGGTCGACCCCACCGTTCTGGGGCTGCTGGCCTCCCTCTGCCGGGACCGCGTGGTCACCGGCTTCGACTACCGCGACCGGGCGGGCAACGCGCGCGAGCGCCGGGTCGAGCCGCACCACCTGGTCGCCCACGGCGGGCACTGGTACCTGATCGCGCACGACACCGACCGCGACGACTGGCGCACCTTCCGGGTGGACCGCGTCAGCGGCCCGAGGGCCACCCACAGGCGGTTCACACCGAGGCCGCTCCCCGCGCCCGACCCGGCGGCCTTCCTCACCCGCCTCTTCGCCGCCGGAGTGTACGGCCACACCGTGCGCGTCACCGTGGGGCTGTCCGCCGAGGCCTTCCGCACCCGCTTCCACGGCCCCCTGCCCGGAGGGGTCGAACCGCTGGACGACCACGGCTGCCGGGTCCGGATCAGCGCCGACTCCCTGGACCTGGTCTGTCAGTACACGGCCGCCGTCCTCTCCCTCGGCGCCCCCTTCACGCTGGAGGCCCCGCCCGAGGTCGCCGAGCGACTGCGCGCCCTCGCCTCCGGCCTGGCCGGGGTGCGCGAACACGTCGCCGACGGGCACGGAGAGCGCTAGTCTCGTGGCCGTGAACACCGAGACCGCGCACCTCACACTGTCCGACGTGACCACGGCCTTCGAACAGGTCTACCCGCCCGGGTGGGCCGCCTCCTGGGACGCGGTCGGACTCGTGGCGGGCGACCCCGCCCAGCCGGTCGCCCGGATCCTGTTCGCCGTCGACCCGGTCGACGCGGTCGTCGACGAGGCCCTCACCTGGGGCGCCGACCTGGTCATCACCCACCACCCGCTGATGCTCCGCGGTGTGACCAGCGTGGCCGCCAACACCCCCAAGGGGCGGATCGTGCACCGGCTCATCCGTTCCGGGACCGCCCTGTACACCGCGCACACCAACGCCGACACCGCCTCGCCCGGGGTCTCCGACGCCCTGGCCGGCGCCGTCGGCCTCACCGGGCCGCTGCGCCCCCTGGACCCCGACCCCACCGACTCCGAGGGGCGCCGCGGCATCGGCAGGATCGGCGCCTTGGACCGGCCGGTGGTCCTGCGCGAGTTCGCCCAGCAGGTCGCGCGGGGACTGCCCGCCACCGCCGCCGGGATCCGCGTCGCCGGTGACCTGGACCGCCTCGTGACCACCGTCGCGGTGTCCGGGGGCGCGGGAGACTCCCTGCTCGGCGCCGCCCGGGCCGCCGGCGTGGACGCCTTCGTCACCTCCGACCTGCGCCACCACCCCGCCTCGGAGTTCGTGGAGGAACCGGGTGGCCCCGCCCTGATCGACACCGCCCACTTCGCCAGCGAGTGGCCCTGGCTGGCCGACGGCGCGGACCACCTGGCCGAGGCGCTCGGGCGCACGGCCGGCCCCGATGCGGCTAACGTGGAGATCCGCGTTTCTACGACGGTGACGGACGCCTGGTCACAGGCCGTCCCGCACGTCTGAGAGCCCGCCGCCCCGCAGCGGGGCGGTCCGACCAACTGCACAGAGTAGGGCGCGGGCGGCATCCTCGCCTTCCCCAGCCACCCCAGGAGACGTCACACGTGAAAGCCGAACCCGCAACACAGGCCAGACTGCTCGACCTCCAGGAGCTGGACACCGAACTCCAGCGCCTGGACCACCGCGCGCGGACCCTGCCGGAGGTCGCAGAGGCGGCCCGGCTCAAGGAGCGGGTGGACCAGATCGACAGTGAGCTGATCTCGGCCCAGACCAAGGCCTCCGACGTCCAACGCCAGCAGCGCAAGGCCGAGAGCGACGTCGACCAGGTGCGCACCCGCGCCGACCGGGACACCAAGCGCCTGGAGTCGGGACAGATCACCAACGCCAAGGAACTGCAGAACCTGCAGTCGGAGATCGCCTCTCTGGGCCGCCGCCAGGCCGAGCTGGAGGAGGTCGTCCTGGAGGTGATGGAGCGCGCGGAGGAGCTCAACGCCGAGGTGGCCCGCCTGACCTCCGAGCGGGAGCGGACCGTGGCCGAGCACACCGAGGTGGTCGCCCGCCGCGACACCGCCGCGGCCGGAATCCAGTGGGACCGCGCCCGCGTGGTCGAGAACCGCGCCCGCGTGGCCGAGGACGTCCCCGCCGACCTGCTGGCCCTCTACGACAAGCTGCGCGCCCAGTACGACGGTGTGGCCGCCGCCCAGCTGCGCTACGGCCGCTGCGGGGGCTGCAAGCTGGCTCTGAGCACCGTCGAGCTCAACGAGATCAAGGCCACTCCCGCCGACGAGATCGTGCGCTGCGAGGACTGCCGCCGCATCCTGGTCCGCACCGAGGAGTCGGGCCTGAACCCCCAGGACGGGCAGTGAGCACCGTCTGGGGCGCACCCGACACCGCGCCGACCCGGCTCGTCCTGCTGCGGCACGGGCAGACGCCGTGGTCGGTGGAGCGCCGCTTCGCGGGGCGGGAGGACATCCCGCTGACCGAGGACGGGCAGGCGCAGGCCAAGGCGGCGGCCCAGCGCCTGGCCTCGCGGCCGATCGACGCGGTGGTCTCCTCGCCGCTGCTGCGGACCAGGGACACCGCCGCCCACGCCGCCGAGGCGCTCGGGCTTCCGGTCGAGATCGACGAGGGGTTCGTCGAAACCGACTTCGGGGCCTGGGAGGGGATGACGTTCGCCGAGGCCAGGGCCGAGGCACCGGCCGAGGTCGACCGCTGGCTGGCCGACCCCGGGAACGCCCCGCCCGGCGGGGAGAGCTTCGCCGAGGTGGCCCGGCGGGTGGTCGCCGCCCGGGACGCCCTGGTCGAGCGGTACCGGGGGCGCACCGTCCTGGTGGTCTCGCACGTGACACCCATCAAGGTGGTGGTGCAGCAGGCCGTGCTCGCCCCGTTGGAGGCGCTGTCCCGGATGCACCTGGACACCGCGTGCCTGAACGAGGTGGACGTGTTCGCCGACGGCCCCATGGTGGTGCGCTCGTTCAACGACACCGCCCACCTGGACTGAGGGCCGGCAGGGCGATCGGGGCTCCCGCCAGGGCGTAGGATGGGGAGCGAGGGGAGTCGGCCAGACGGCCGCGGACCGCGCCAGGTGCGCGGGTTCGAGGAAAGTCCGGACTCCACAGGGCAGGGTGGTCGGTAACACCGACCCGGGGTGACCCGCGGGACAGTGCCACAGAAAGCAGACCGCCACCGCTCGCGGTGGTAAGGGTGAAACGGTGGTGTAAGAGACCACCAGCGGCCGGAGTGATTCGGTCGGCTCGGTAAACCCCACCCGGAGCAAGGTCAAAAAGGGGACCCCAGGGTCCCCGCGCGGATGTTCGAGGGCGGCCCGCCCGAGTCCGCGGGTAGACCGCACCGAGGCCGTCGGCAACGGCGGTCCCAGATGGATGGCCGTCCGGTCCCTCGGGACCGACAGAATCCGGCTTATCGGCCGACTCCCCCTCCTCCAAGTCTCTGACCTGCGCCGCAGTGCGGGAGAGCCGGCCGTGTCTGCTCCCTGTTTGCTCCGGGCCGACCGGGAAGACCCGTCGGCCCGGTCGTCCGGCGACCCGCCCGGGCGCGGGCCCGTCCGTCTCCGGGGGCGTTCGCGGCCATCGGCGCGGGGCGCGCCACACGGCTACATTCCTACAGCCCGGCGGTGATGGCCTCCTGCCCTCGCGCACCGATAGATTGGCCTTGCGCTCCCCACCCCGGGCGAGTTCCGGAGCGTGTACGCCCGTGGACCGACGTCCGGGGTCGACGGCCCACGGGTATCCGCGTTCACGGGAATGGGTGACTCTTGTTCGAATCCACCACCTTCTGGGTGGCTCTCTTCGGCCTGCCGGTCCTGGCCATCGTGGTGATCATCCTGCTCGCCTCCTACCAGGCGTCGGGTGTTCAGCAGGACGGCCGCGACGACGCCCCCGAAGAGGACTCGTCCAGCAGCTGATCCCCCTCGACCGCGCCCGGCCTCGGGCGGGGCACCGGCTCGCTCGCACCCTGGGCGCCCCGCACGGGCGTGAACTCACCCGTCCCGGCGTCCAGGAGGTGCACCCTCGCCGTCTCCAGGTCGTAGTACATTCCCGACAGCTCCAGCTCGCCCGACTCCACCCGCTCGCGCACCACCGGGTACCCCATGAGGTTGCCCATCTGCTCCTGCACGTTGGCCTGGGCCAGGCGGCGCAGCGCCTCGGCGGTCGGCAGGCCCGCCAGGGCGCCGGAGTCCTCGCCCGCGCGCGCCAGGCTCCCCGCGCCGTTGGCCAGCCACCGGCACATGTGCGAGGTCCCCGCCTCGCCCGGCTCCAGGTGCGCCTTCTCCAGCAGGGCCTTCATCGCCCCGCAGTGCGAGTGGCCGCACACCACGATCGACGGCACCCGCAGGACGTTCACCGCGTACTCGATCGCCGCGCCCACCGACCCGTCGCCCGGAGCCTCACGCGGCGGCACGAGGTTGCCGAGGTTGCGGATCGTGAACAGGTCGCCGGGCCCGCTCGAGGTGATCAGGTTGGGCACCACCCGCGAGTCGGCGCAGGTGACGAACAGAGCGGTCGGGTGCTGTCCGTGTGACAGGCGGGTCATCACCGACCGCATCCGGTCGGCCGTACTGGAGTGGTACTCGCGGGCGCCGGCGGCCAACAGGCCCAGCGGGTTGACCTCGCGGCCGGCGTCGCCGCGCATGTCCCAGGGTGCCCACCAGCGGGCCAGGCCCTCGGGCCCGGTCTTGGTCGCGGGTGCCGACAGCGTGGAGTTGCGCGTGTACCAGTTCTCGTGCACCTCGTCGATGTCGACGCTGCCACCGGTGCGCTCGTGGTCCACCCTCCAGGCGTGGATGGCCTCGAAGGCGGCGTGGTCCATGAAGTCCACGTGCAGGTCCAGGTCGACCCGCGCGCCCCCGGGGACGGTGCGCAGCACGTGCGCGAGCCGGGGAACACCCAGGAAGGTGAGCGAGCCGTGCACGGTGACGTGCACGCGGTCGGCGCGTTCCTCGGTGGTCACCGTCAGCTTGGTGAGCCTGCGCAGGGACACGACCATGGCCAGCGCGAAGCCGATGGACACCCCTTCGAGCAGCCCCAGGAAGACCACACTGAGCAGGGTCACCAGGTAGACGCTGCCCTCGTGGTGGCGGCGCAGGTCGCGCAGGTGGGCGACCGAGACCATCTGGACGCCGATGAACACCAGCAGCGCGGCCAGCGCGGGCATCGGGATCAGCTCGACCACGTTCGCGAACAGTGCGACGAACAGCAGGATCCACACCCCGTGCAGAATGGTCGAGAGCGGGGTACGGGCCCCCGCGCGCACGTTGGTGGTGCTGCGCACGATCACACCGGCGACGGGCAGCCCGCCCAGCGCACCGCTGATGGTGTTGGCCGCGCCCTGCCCGCACAGCTCCCGGTTGAGCATGACCCGGCGTCCGCTGTGCAGCCGGTCCACGGCGATCGCGGCGAGCAGCGACTCGACGCTGGCGACCATGGCCACGGCGGCCACACCCACGGCCACGCCGTGCCACTGCCCGGCCTCGGGCAGCATCGGACCGTTCCAGGCGCCGGCGAGCGAGTCGGGCAGGACGACGGTCTCCACCTGCCACCGGCTCATGGTGGCGATGACGGTCGCGGTGCCCACCGCCACCAGCGCGGCGGGGACCACGGCGGGCCGGAACCGTCCCAGGGAGGGCAGCCTGTTCCAGGTGAACATGATCGCGATGGTGATCACGCCGACCGCGACCGCCGGGCTGTGGTTGTGCGCGATCTGGTGGGGCAGGTCGGCGATGTTGGCCAGGGCCGAGCTCTGGGGCGCCCCGCCCAGCACCACGTGCAGCTGGGCCAGGGCGATGGTGACCCCGACCCCGGCGAGCATGCCGTGCACGACGGCGGGGGAGACGGCCAGGGCGGCCCGGGCGATGCGGAAGGCGCCCAGGGCGAGCTGGACCAGTCCGGCCAGCAGGGTGATCAGGCAGGTGGTCCGCCAGCCGTGGGTCATGATCAGATCGGCGACGATGATGGTCAGACCGGCGGCCGGGCCGCTGACCTGCACCACCGATCCGCCGACGAGTCCGGCGACGATCCCGCCGACGACGGCGGCGATGATCCCGGCGATGAGCGGGGCGCCGGAGGCGACGGCGATCCCCAGGGACAGGGGGACGGCGACCAGGAAGACCACGAGCGAGGCGCCGACGTCGGCGGCGATCCTCGTGCGGTCGATGCGGGGCCCGGGTGCGGCCGCGACGGCGGGCGGCCTCTCGGGCGCGACTCCCTGGGCGTCGTTGCGCATGGTTGCTCCGTTCGGGTTGGACCAGGCATGTGGTGCGTGGGCGCTCGGGGACGGCGGTGTCCGGGTGGGGGACGCTCGTGGAGGCGAAGGGACGAGCGAGCCCGTAGAGTGTCGCGTCAATCACCAACTGTAGCCAATCCTTGGCGCGCGATGTTACGGACTGTTGTGGTTTTGGTAACCATTTTCCCGACTTCACGCGTCCGCGGGGAGAACCCGGACAGAAGAAACCCCGAGGCGGTGGGGTTTGCCCACCACCTCGGGGGTGTGAAGCGATGAAACGCACCGGGCGTCACACCCGGCAGCCCGCTACCGGGTGTTACCGGAGCGCGTAGGGAAGGTCACAGGAACCGGCCGTCCTCGTAACCGCCCTCGTAGTGTTCCTGGCCGTAGCCGCGCCGGTCGTGCGGATCGGCCGGGTACTGCGCCGGGGCCTGCGGGCCGCTGGGGCGGTCTCCCTCGCCGCCGGGCCGCCAGCCCTCACCGGGGTAGCCGCCGTACTCGGGCTGCTGCGGCCCGGTCGGATAGCCGCCGTTCGGGGTGCCGGGGTAGCCGCCCGCGGGGCCGGCCGTCGAGGGGTCGAAGCGGTCGCCCGCTCCCGGATGGCCGCCGTATCCCGGGGGCAGGTCACCGTGGGCCCGTCCGGCGGGGTGGCCGCCCGTGGGATAGGAGCCGTACGGGTGGTTCTGCGCCTCACCGGGGAACGCGGGCCCGCCGGGGGAGGAGGGGGGACCGGGGGGCCGACCCGCGGGACCCTGGTCGAACGGCGAGGGCACACCGTGTACCGGGGTGTGGGAACCGCTCGCACCGCCCGTGGCACCGGGGCCGCCCATGCCTCCCGGATCGCTCATCCCTCCCGGTAGGCCCGTTCCGCCGGAACCGCCGGGGGCTCCGAACGCCTCACCGCTCTCCTGCCCGCCCCACAGCGGAGGGTTGGGGTCCGGGTAGGCGGCCCGGTTGTGGGTGCCGCTGGTGTAGGGGCTGTGGGTGTGGGGTCCGGTGTCGTAGTTGTCGAGGTTGAAGGAGTCGGTGTCGTAGGCGGGGCGGGTGTGGTTGCCGGTGTCGAACTCCGG
>NZ_LWLB01000015.1:0-10580 GCF_001905145.1 Nocardiopsis sp. TSRI0078 | reverse complement strand
GGTTGAAGGAGTCGGTGTCGTAGGCGGGGCGGGTGTGGTTGCCGGTGTCGAACTCCGGCCGTCCCGGTCCCGGCGTGCCGAAGCTCCCTCGGTCGTGGGTGCCGCTGTCGTGGGAGGGCCGCCACCGCGTTCCGGTGTCGTGGGCCGACTCCGAGAACGCGCGGTAGCCGCCGGTCAGCGGATCGGACGCCTCGCCCGCGGGACGTGGAAGCGGGTCGCCGCCCCTACCGGCCCCCGACCCCGGTGCCCCGCCCGGTCCGCTCTGGCCGCCGCCGAAGCCCAGGTCCGAGCGCTGGTGCGCGCCGGTGTCCATGCTGGACCATATCGGCGAGCCCACGTCCGAGTCCGGCGCCGGGGCCGAGGGGCGAAAGCCCGGGTCGAGCGGGTCGGCGGGCGGACGCTCGGACCCGCCGGGAAGCCCCGTGTGGTCCGACCGGCTCATCGCCGCGCTGTCGTAGGACGTGCGGTCGCCGAACGGGTCGCGTGAGCCGGAGGAGGTCCCCAGCGGATCGCCGTGTGAGGGGGAGTAGGAGGATCCGGGCGACCACGACCCCGAGCCGAGGGGGTCGTCGGAGGGCGGGGCCGCCGACGCGGAGGCCTGTGAGGGCTGGGGGAGCTCCGGGGCGGGCCGGGCCTGCTGGTCCGGAGGCGCAGCGGTGCGCTCCTCCCGCCTCGGGGACGGCGCGGACCCGCCGTGCGCTCCCTGCCCGTGGCGTCCCCCCGGTCCGGACTCGCGCTCCTCGGAGGCCTGTGGGCCGCTGCTCTGCCCGAGGCTGGCCAGCAACGCCAGGTCCGCGGAGGGGTCGCTGTTCCCGCCGTCGGCCGCGGGCAGGACCGTCGTGGCTCCGGGAGGCCCGGACTCCTGGTCGTCGTAGTCCTCGTACCCGTCGTCGTAGTCGTCGTCCTCGTACGCGGTGACGTTGGGTGCCCCGCCCCCGAAACCGTCCCGGGGCTCCGAGGAGCGCCGTGCCGGGCCGTCCTCGCTCAGGCTGGACCAGAAGTCGTTGTCGGACAGGGAGTCGGGGTCGTCGCCCCAGTCGTCGTCCTCGCGCTTGCGCCTGCCCTTGGGGCGCCGCTCCGTCCTGCCGCCACCGTCCTGCCGCGACCGGCGGGCACGCCCGCGCGGAGCCGGTTCCCCGTCCCGGCCGCGGCCCCGTCCCCGGCCCCGTGGCCGGTCGTCGGCGCCTTCGGCGTCCGCGTCCTCGGCGTCGTGGTCCTCGGCGTCGTGGTCCTCGTACTCGTCGTCGTAGTCGTCTTCGCGGGAGCCGATACTCAGCGAGCGCATGCCCAGGAGGAGGAGCACGAGAACGGCGAGCACGACGATGACGGCGATGATGATGATGACGGTTACGGTCATGTTGTACGCACTACCTTGGGGAGGTCGGCCGCGCCCGGATCGCACCGGAGACCGACAAAGCCGGTCGAGGGGAGGCGGTGACCGCCTGGTTCCGCGGTGGACCGGTGTGTCCGACCTGCATGGATGGGAGGATGCAGGAGGTCCGGTGCGGTTTCGGGTCAGGGCGCCACGCGGCGAGTGAACGGGTATCGGTCATCTGAAATGGGGCGAGGGGCACAGGCCCACTGTATGCGTTGTCGTGCGCTGTGTGCAGAGGGAGAAGGGAGCTTCCTCGGGCAATCCCGGCGGGCCCGCGACCACCGGTTCGTCCGTGTTCCGGCGGGGGCGCGGCTCCCGTGACGACCTGCCTCACTCGCTGCTCGTGACCAGGGTTCCACGTGCGACGGCCTGGTCGGCGATGGCCTCCAGGGACTGGTTCAGCGGGGCGCCCTCCGGAAGGCCCAGCGGGCCCTTGAGCGCGTACACGGTGAAGCGGTACTCGTAGGCCTCCCCGGGCTCGGGGCAGGGCGCGCTGTAGGCGGACTCGCCGACACTGTTCCGGCCCTGCTTGGCGTCGGCGGGAACGGTGTTCTGGCGCAGCTCGACCAGCTCCGGGTCCAGGTCGTAGACCACCCAGAACACCTGGGCCTCCTGCGGGTCGTCCACCACCAGCGCGATCGAGCCCGCCTCGTCGGGCAGCCCCGACCAGCTCAGCGGCGGCGAGTACGCCGCCTGGTCCTCTTCCCCGTCCCCGGCGCCCTCTCCGGCACCGTCTCCGTCGGTTCCGCCGTCCTCGCCCGTCCCGCCGTCACCGGAACCCCCGCTGTCCGCCACGTCCTCGTCGGCGCCGTCACAGGAGTAGGCGTCGGGGAGCGGCTGCCCCTCCTGCATCAGCGGACTGGTGACGTTGATGTCGTCGGGCATGTCACCGTTCTGGCCGGGGGAGAGGATGCCGCAGCCCGTGGTCAGGACCAGTGCGGCGGCCCCCGCCGCGACCGCGCCCGCGCGCGTGCCGGGGGGCGTGTGGGCCGAACAAGGCGCACCGGTGATCCGGGGGAAGGAGAGGGCCGGGAACAATGGGACTCCTGCTGGACTTTCGGGCCGTGGAGGCGCAACTCGCTGTGACCACCGGCGCGGTGCTCGGGAGACACCCGGTGCCGGGCTCGGTGGAGAACGCACGGGTGCCGCCACGGGCACCGCGAACACGTTCCAGAGCGAACCCTACTGTGGTCAGGAGGGCCTTCGGTCTGCCGTCGCCGCTTGGGGCCTCCCGGGCGCGGGCCCCGCTCCGTTCAGCCGGGAGAGAAGCGGGAAAGTGAGGACCGCGCGACCACGGGCGTCCGTCCGCGCGATCGGTGATCATGGGGCGGTGCGGTTCTCCATCCTGGGGCCCCTCCTGGTCCACGACACGACCGGGCGGCCCGTACCCATCGGCGGCGCGCGCCTGCGCACCCTGCTCTCCCTCCTCCTGCTCCGCCCCGGCCGGCGGTTGACCACCGAGGAGCTCACCGACGCGATCTGGGCGGGAAGCCCGCCCGCGGCGGCGGGCAACGCCCTGCAGGCGCTGGTCTCCCGCCTGCGTCGCGCGCTGGGCGAGGGCGTCGTGATCGACGGCGACGCCTCCGGGTACCGGCTGGCCGTCGACCCCGGCCAGGTGGACCTGGTCCGGTTCGAGACCCTGGTCAGGCAAGGACAGGCCCACCTCGCCGAGGGCAGGCCCGCCGACGCCGCCGACGACCTGGAGGGGGCGCTCTCCCTGTGGCGGGGGCCGGCCCTGGCCGACCTGACCGCGCACGGCCTGGCGGAGGACACCGCGCTGCGCCTGTCCGAGACCCGCGGCGCCGCACTGGAGGACCGCCTGGCGGCGCTGGTCGACCTGGGGCGGTACACCGAGGCCCTCCCCGAGGCGGAGGCCCTGGCCCGCCGCGCCCCGCACCGTGAACGCCCTCTGGAACTCCTCGTACGGGCCCTGGCCGCGACCGGCCGCACCGCCGACGCCCTGGCCGCCTACGACCGCTTCCGCACCCATCTCGCCGACGAACTGGGCCTGGACCCCTCACCCCAGTCGCGGGACCTGCACCTGAGACTGCTGCGCGGCGAACTCGACGCGCCCCGTCCGGCGGACGCGGAACCCTCCCCGGAGACGACCGGACCCGCCGGCGCGCCCGCCCCGCCCCTGCGCCTGCCGGACACCCTGACCAGCTTCGTGGCGCGCGAGGCCGAGGTGGACACCACCGTGGACCTGCTCACCCGGGGGCGCCTGGTCACCCTGCTCGGGCCCGGCGGGGCGGGCAAGACACGCCTGGCGATCGAGACCGCCTCCGCCCTGGCCGCCCGCGCACCGCACCTGCTCACCCGCGGCGGCTGGTTCGTCGAACTCGCCTCCAGGACGGCCGCGGACATTCCCCAAGCCCTGTCCAGCGCGCTGGGACTGCGCGAGCACGCCGTGATCCAGGCGCGGTCCACCGGCTCCGCCACCGCCCCGACCCTGGAACGGGTCGCCTCCTTCCTCGGCGACCGCCCCGCCCTCGTCGTCCTGGACAACTGCGAGCACCTCGTGGAGGAGGCCGCCCGCACCGTGGCCCCGCTGCTCGCCCGGTGCCCGGGCCTGCGGATCCTGACCACCTCGCGCGAACCCCTGGGCGTACCCGGCGAACAGCTCATGAACGTCCCCTCCCTCGCCCTGCCCCCGGAGGGCGCCGCCGCCGAGAACGCCGCCGCCTACCCCTCCGTCATCCTGTTCGCCGAACGCGCCGCCGCGGTCCGACCGGACTTTCGCCTCACCCCCGACAACGCCGCCCACGTCGTCCACGTCGTCCGGGAGCTGGACGGGATGCCGCTGGCCCTGGAACTGGCCGCCGCCCGCCTGCGCTCCATGACCGCCGCCCAGCTCGCCTGCCGGCTCCGCGACCGCTTCCGGCTCCTCACCGGCGGGACCCGGTCGGCGCTGCCGCGTCACCGCACCCTGCGCGCCGTCGTCGACTGGAGCTGGGACCTGCTCGACGAACCCGAGCGCCGACTGCTGTGCCGCCTGTCGGTCTTCGCCGGCGGTGCGACCCTGGAGGCCGTCGAACGTGTCTGCGCCGATCCCGGAGCCGAGGGCACGGTCGGCGGCCACGACGTGTGGACCGTCCTGTTCAGCCTGGTCGACAAGTCACTGGTGACCGCGGAGAACCCGCCCCGGGACGACATGCCGCCCCGCTACCGGCAGTTGGAGACCGTGCGCGCCTACGCGGCCGAGCGCCTGGCGCACGGAGGGGAGGAGGAGCGCGTCCGCGACGCGCACGCCCGCCACGTCCGCGACCTGTGGCGCGAGGCCGACCCGCTGCTACGCGGACCCCGTCAACGGGAGCTGCTCGCACGCCTGGACGCCGAGGCCGACAACTGCGGCGCGGCCGTGCGCTGGGCCGTCGACCGCCGCGACACCGCTCTCGCCCTGGACCTGGTCGAGTACACCCAGTGGTACTGGACCCTGGGCGGGTCCTGGCGCCAGCTCAACGGGTGGGCCGACCACGTCCTGGACATGGTCGGTGACGACGTGCCCGAGGGGCGCGCCGTCGCCTACGCCAGCTGCCTGTTCCACCGGGCCGTCGACGGGACCCTGGAGCACGGGGCCGTGACGAAGCGCCTGCGCCGGGTCGAGGCCGTCCTCGACGAGGCGGGGGAGCGGGCCGAGGAGCACCACATGCTGGTGTACGTCCTGGTGTACGGAGCGCTGGTCGAGGGGCGGGGGCGGGTGGGACCCGCCTACGACCGCCTCGCCGCGGCGATGGACCAGCCCGGCCCGTGGATGCGCGCCATGGTGCGGCTGCTGCTGTCCCTGCTCGACGCCGTCTCCGGGCACGTCGGGCCGTCCAGGGACAGGGCGAGCGCCGCACTGGAGGGGTTTCGCGCGTGCGGGGACACCTGGGGCGAGTGCCAGGCGCTCGCCCATCTGGTGGACGTGCACCGGTTCGACGACCTCGGGCGCTGCCGCGAACTCCTCGACCGGGGAGTGGCCAGGACCGAGGACGCGGGGCTGCGGGGGATGGCCACGATGTTCCGGGTCCGCCGGGCCCAGGTCCTCACCGACCTCGGCGACCTGGAGGCGGCCTACCGCGACCTGCGGGCGCTGTTCGGCTCCGATGCCCCGGTCGAGAAGGAGCACATGGTGCTGCTGAGGCTGAGCGAGGCCCAGTGGCTGCGTGAGACGGGCGACCTGGCGGCGGCCCGTGAGGTCCTGGACCGGATCGGGGCCGACCTGGCCGGCCTGGGCGGGTTCTCCCCGGTCTACCTGGAGACGGCCTGGCGGGCCATGTGCGCGATCGTCTCCTGGAGGTCGGGCGGAACCGACGAGGCGTGGCGGGAGGCCGGACGCGCGTGGTGGCTGGCCACACGCGGCCTGGGACCGGTGTGCGCCGAGGTCCTGGACGTGTTCGCCATGATGCTGGCCGAGGGGGAGCCGCGCCGGGCGGCCCTGATGCTGGGGCGCTCCGAGGCGCTGCGCGGCGTGCCCGACACCGCCACCCCGTTCGTGGTGCGGACCCGGCGGCACGTGCGCGGCGCGCTGGGTGGGGAGGAGTACGACCGCCTGGTCGCCGAGGCACGCGACGACGACGCCGACCGGATCCGGCGGCTCGTGGACGAGTGGCTGGCCCCGATCGTGCCCGACACCGGGCCCCGCAGGGAGAACCGGTACTTCTGAGCCCCCGGTGCCCCGAGGCGCGGAACACGTCCGGGGGCGTCCCCCGGTCGCCGCCTCCGAGGAGCGGGGACACCCGCGCGCCCGTGCGCGGGCGGGGCGCCGCCCCGGCGGGTCCGGCCCGGGGCGGCGCGTCACGGGTGCGGCCTCAGCCGGCTCAGGTGCGGCGCCGGTAGGCCCACACGGCCAGCGGGAAGAAGACCGCGGTGATGATCGCGGCCCACACCATGGTCCACAGGACCGGGCCCGCGGCCTCGCCCGTGCCCAGCATCAGGGCGCGCATGGCGTCCACGACGTGGGTGACCGGGTTGTTCGACGCCACCGCCTGCAGCCAGCCGGGCATGTCGTCCGGGGAGACGAAGGCCGAACTGCTGAAGGTGAGCGGGAACATCAGGATCATCCCGAACGCCTGCACCGCCATCGGGGTGCGCACGACCATGCCGATGAAGGCCGACATCCAGCACAGGGCGAAGGCGAACAGCAGCACGAGGGCGGCCGCCACGGCCACGCCGACCGCGCCGCCCTCGGGGCGGAAGCCGATGACCATGCCCACCAGCAGCACCATCACCACGGTGATCGTGTACCGGGCCAGGTCGCCGAGGATCGCCCCGGTCAGCGGGGCCGAGCGGGCGACGGGCAGGGACCGGAACCGGTCGAAGATGCCCTTCTCCACGTCCTGGCTCAGCGAGAAGCCCGTGCCCAGCGTGGCGAAGATGACCGACTGGGCGATGATCCCGGGCATCAGGAAGTCGCGGTAGGTCTGCCAGTCGCCCATCATCGCCTGCCCGAAGACGAAGACGAACAGGGTCACGAACATGACCGGCTGCAGCATCAGCCCGAAGACCTCTTCGGGGTTCGCCTTGATCTTCAGGACACTGCGCCAGGCCAGCTGGAGTCCGTTCTGCACGGTGGTCAGCGGGGTGATCCGCGCCGGGGCACCGGGCCCGCCCCCGGACCGCGCCGACCGTGCCGTAGCCGTCACGGTGCTCATGCTCTGGTCCCTTCGTTCGCGGTGTCGTCCGCGGCCTCGTCCTCGGCGGCGTGCCCGGTCAGGGCGAGGAACACCTCGTCCAGGCTGGGCTTGCGCAGCGACAGCTCGGCGACCGCCACGCCCTGCTCGTCCAGGCGGCGCACCACCTCGGGCAGCACGCCCGAGTCGGTGACCGGGACACTGGCGAGCAGCCCGTCGGAGGTGACCGGCGTGCTGGTGACCGCCTCGATGATCTTGGTGGCCAGGGGCAGCTGGTGGCCTTCGACCGTGCGCAGCTCCAGGACCTGGTCGCCCGCCTGGCTCTTCAGCTCCTCGGGCGTGCCCCGGCTGATCACCCGGCCGTGGTCGAGCACCACGAGGTCGTCGGCCAGCCGGTCGGCCTCCTCCAGGTACTGGGTGGTGAGCAGGACGGTCACCCCGTCGTCGACCAGCCCGCGCACCACGTCCCACAGGCCGTTGCGGCTGTGCGGGTCCAGGCCGGTGGTCGGCTCGTCCAGGTACAGCAGCGCCGGGCGGCCCACCAGGCTCGCGGCCAGGTCCAGCCGTCGGCGCATGCCGCCGGAGTAGGTCTTGGCGGGGCGGTCGGCGGCGTCGGAGAGCTCGAAGCGCTCCAGCAGCTCGGCGGCGCGGGCCCGGGCGCCGGTCCGGCCAAAACCCAGCAGCCGGGCGATGAGCACCAGGTTCTGGGTGCCGGTCAGGTCGGCGTCGACCGCCGCGTACTGGCCGGTCAGTCCGATCAGGCGGCGCACCTCGTGGGGCTGGCGCACCACGTCGAACCCGCCGACCTCGGCCCGGCCCCCGTCGGGGCGCAGCAGGGTCGCCAGAATGCGCACCGTCGTGGTCTTGCCGGACCCGTTGGGCCCCAGAACGCCCAGCACGGCCCCCGTCCTGGCTGTCAGGTCCACACCGTCCAGGGCCCGCTTGCCCTTGAACTGCTTGACCAGGCCCTCCGCGCGGATGGCGTCAGTCATAGATCCTCCATGTGCAGCGTCTGCCATCAAGTGTGACGAACCGGTCTGACAGAACGCTGACAAAATCCTCTGTACCGGTACGGACCGTTCCCGAACATGGGAGGACGGGGGCGCCGGGGACCGAAGCCCTAGACTCGGGCGGGTGATGAACACCCCGCCGCACGACGCCGCCCCCGGTTCCGGCCCCGGAGGGGCACCGGAACCGCCCGGACCCGACACGGAGGAGACCGCACGCCTGCGTCCACCGCTGCACCGCGTGAGCGGACGCGCGATCGGGGTGTGGACCGTCCGCCTGCTGATCGCCAGCGTGTTCACCTTCGCCCTGGTCTGCGCGGTCGCCTGGGGCGCCTCGTCGCTGGGCTGGGCGTGGATCCCGGCGTGGGCGCGGGACAACGCCTGGCTGCTGCCGGTCGCCTACACGGTGTACGCCCTGTTCAAGGTGGCGATCGTGCCCTCCTGGCGCTACCGGGTGCACCGCTGGGAGGTGGCCGACGACGTCATCTACACCAGGACGGGCTGGGTCAGCCGGTCCTGGCAGCTGGTCCCGGTCAGCCGACTGCAGACGGTCGACCACACACAGGGATGGCTGGAGCGGATGTTCGACGTGGCGACGCTGGAGGTGCAGACCGCCTCCTACGCCGGGTCGTCCACGATCGAGGGGCTGGACGAGGAGGAGGCCCGCCGCCTGAGCGAGGAGCTGGCCGTGCGCGCCGGAGCACTGCGGGACGACGCGACCTGATGGACGGACACGACGAGAACCACAGGTGCCCGGACGACCCCGGCCACAGCGGCTGGGTCGCCCCCGGCGGCGCCCCCGGGGACCTCCCCGGCGGCCCCGCCGCAGGCGCGTGCCGGGGGCCGGCGTCCGGCCCCGCCGGAGAGGGGCCGCCGCCCGGGGGCGGGCCGCCGCACGAGGACCCGCGGGACGCGGGTGGGCGGTCCGACGCCCCCCGCGAGTGGTGGGGCGGGCAGGAGGCGGGGGCTCCGGCCCCGCCTGCGGCCGGGCACGTGCGCCGGCTCAGCCCGCGGAGCATGGTCGTCGGCCCGATCAACCAGCTCAGGGGCCTCCTGCTGCCGATCGCCGCGGGCCTGGTGGTCGGCGGCTTCAACGCCTGGGTGCTGGCCGCCACGGGCGCGACCGTCGTGGCCCTGCTCGTGGGCGGGTTCGTCACCTGGAGGACGACCCGCTACGAGGTGACCGGTGACCGCCTGGAGATCCGCAGGGGGCTCGTCCGCCGCTCCCGGCGCACCATCCCGCTGGAGCGGGTGCGCGGTGTGGACGTCACCAGTACCCTGCTGCACCGGCTGCTGGGCGTGGCCGTGGTACGCATCGAGGCCGCCGCGGGATCGGCGGGCGCCACCGAGGACGGCAAGCTCGACGCCGTGGAGACGGCCGAGGCCGACCGGCTGCGGCGGGTGTTGCTGCACCGCCGGGCGGTGCTCACCGGCCGGAGCCCCGGAGCGGACGGTGAGCCCCTCGCGCAGGACGCGCCGACGGGCACGGCGGAGGAGCACGAGGGTGCTCCGGCGCCCTCGGAGGACGACACCGTCACCCACTTCACCATGCCGCGCTCGTGGTACCTGTACGGGGTGTTGAGCCTGGGCTACCTGCTCACACCCTTCGCGGTCCTGGCCACCCTGTTCGGCATGGTCCAGCAGGCGGCGGGCGAGGTGTTCGCCGACCACGTCGTGGACTGGGTCACCGGCTCCGACCGCGGGTTCCTGATGGTGTCCGCGGTGGTCTTCGCCGGTGCGCTGGTGCTGCTGATGCCGGTGTTCGCCGTGGTCTCCTACTCCCTCACCCACTGGGGCTTCACCCTCAAGGAGCGCGACGGCTCCCTGGTCGCCGAGCGGGGTCTGTTCACCCGGCGCAGCGTGACGCTGGAGAAGCGCCGCATCCGCGGGTACGAGCTCCTCGACAACCCGCTCGAACGCACGCGCCGCACGGTACGGCTGCGTGCCATCGTCACCGGGCTGGGCGACACCGCCAACCGCGCGGTGCTGCTGCCGATCGGCCGCCGGGAGAGGGTCGAGGCGGTCGTGGACCGGGCGCTGGCCCTGTACCGGGGGCGACTGGACCGCCACCCGCGGGCGGCCCTGTACCGCCGCCTGACGCGTTCGGTGGGACCGTTCGCGCTGGCCCTGGGGGCCGCCCTGGCCCTGGACCTGACGTGGCCGGCCTGGGTGTTCGGGGGCCTGGTGGTGCTGGGCGCGCTCGTGGGGGTGGACCGGTACCGCTCCCTGGGCCACGGCTACGACGGCGAACGCGTGAGCGTGCGCTCGGGCTCCCTGCGCCGGAGCCAGGCGACGGTGGAGCGGTCGGCGGTGATCGGCTGGACCTGGACCCAGACCCTCTTCCAGCGCCGCTCCTCCCTGGCCGACCTCCAGGTCACGGTCGGCGCGGGCGCGGGCGGCTACACCGCCCAGGACGCCTCGCTGGCGGGGTCGGTGGCCTTCGCCGCGCGCGTCACCCCCGAGATGGTGCGCCCGTTCCTGGTCGGCGCCGAGCCGTCCGGCCCGGGGAACCGGGAACGGGAACAGGGCTGAGACACGCAAGCAGGAGGGGCGGCCCGCTCCCGGTGAACTGGTCCCCAGAAGTTG
>NZ_LWLB01000014.1 GCF_001905145.1 Nocardiopsis sp. TSRI0078 | reverse complement strand
GGCGAAGTCCCATTCCAGGGTCCAGCCGTCGACCGCGTCGCCGAGGTTGGTGATGCTCACGGCCGCGGTGAAGCCCGAGCCCCAGTCGTTGACCTGGTAGTCGACCTCACAGCCGGCCGCGGCGCTGGCCGGTGAGGAGGTGATAGCCGCGAGACTGGTGCCGAGCACCAGGGCGGATGTCGCGGCGAGGCCGCGTCGTGTCCACGAACGTAGGTTCGCGCCACGGGGGGGTGTGCTCATCTCTTCTTTCCTTGTGGAAGGGGGGTCGCCAGAAGGAGCGTTCGGAAGGTGCCGGGGCCACGGCCCGACAGACGAATGAAGGGGAATTCCATGCGTTTATGGAGGTGAGCGGGGCATTCTCGTGCCTTAGATCCGGGGATAAAGCCGAGTGAAAGAACTGGAAGAGTGGGAGCGCTCCCAGTCGAAGGTGAGCGGGTTGTAGGAGACAGGTGTGAACAAGGTGTGCGAGACGGCGCCGGATTCCGTGACTCCGGGTTACGGAACCCCAACGCTTTCCTGAACGGTAGCCCGCCAATGGTGATATGTAAACACCATATGAAGCGAGTATTTCTGGTACACCGTTCCCTTTGAATGAATTCGCAGGTAGTGGCCTGTGTCACAGTCGGTCGGCGGCGGGGCCCGTCCCGGGTGGTCCCGGCGCGCGGCGTCTCCCGGGCCGGCGCGTCACGGTGGATTCCCGGCGGCGAGGGCGGACCGTACGTGGTGCCGGCCGGTGGCGAGGCGCACCGCCGGCGGACGAGGCCGGGGCCGAGGGCGCGGTGGAGCTGATCGCCCGCCTTGGCGGGTGTGCCCGGGGAGTACGGGGCCGGTGATCCGGTGCGGCCGCCGGCCGTGCCGCCCGCGTCGCGGCTCCCGTGTCGGGGAGGGAGGGGCGGTCGGGGGCGCGGCGGTGGTGTTCGCCGGTGTTCTTCCTGCTGGCGAGCCGCGCGGGTGCCGACACGGCGGTGACGGTTACCCGGTCGGCGCCACGGATTTCCCCTCCCTTCTGTTTCGACCCGGCTCCGTTGGGTAACATGCGGCATGGGAGCGCTCCCCGTCGGTCGGCTGACCAAGCCGAGAAAGACGGAGATCGCAATGGAAAACAAGACCAGTCAGACCACCCGCAACCGCCACTGGGCCGCCCGTGCGCTCGTCCTGGCCTCCCTGCCCCTGCTGGGCCTGACCACGATGGCCGCTCCCGCCTCCGCACACGGATCGATCGTCGACCCCGCCAGCCGCAACTACGGCTGCTGGGAGCGCTGGGGCTCCGACCACCAGAACCCGGCCATGGCCCAGGAAGACCCCATGTGCTGGCAGGCGTGGCAGGACAACCCCAACGCCATGTGGAACTGGAACGGCCTGTACCGCAACAACGTGGGCGGCGACCACCAGGGCCAGATCCCCGACGGCACCCTGTGCAGCGGCGGTAACACCGAGGGCGGCCGCTACGACTCGATGGACGCGGTCGGCCCGTGGAAGACCACCGACGTCGGCGACGACTTCACCCTCCACCTCTACGACCAGGCCCAGCACGGCGCGGACTACTTCAAGGTCTACGTCACCGAGCAGGGCTTCGACCCGACCACCCAGGCACTGGGCTGGGACGACCTCGAACTGGTCGAGGAGACCGGTTCCCGTCCGCCCGCCCTGGACACCTACATCGACGTCAGCACCTCGGGCCGGTCCGGTCACCACGTCGTGTTCACCATCTGGCAGGCGTCCCACATGGACCAGGTCTACTACCTGTGCAGTGACGTGAACTTCGGCTGATCCTTCCGACCACCCCTGCCGGCTGTCCGGAATCCTCCGCCGGACAGGGCCCGTCGGGACCCTCACCCCCGACGGGCCCCAGCCGCGGCCGCGCGGCGGGAACCACTCCCCGCCGCGCGGCCTCACGCCGCCTCCGGCCGACCACGCGAACCGTCGCCCGAAGCCGCGGGTAGGGGCCGCCACCGGGCCGTCCGGCGCCCGCGCCGGCCAGGAGGCCCGCCGGGGGCGGGCCGGGCACACGGGCCCGGTGCCTCAGGTGCCCATGTAGCGCAGCACCGCCAGGACGCGGCGGCTGTATCCCGCCGTGTCGCCCAGGTCGAGCTTGTCGAAGAATCGCGTTGGCGTGCTTTTCCACGGCGCTCTGCGAGACGAACAGCGTCGCCGCGATCGCCGGGTTGGTGTGCCCCTGGGCCATGAGGGCCATGACGTCGCGCTCGCGCCCGGTCAGGCGCCCCAGCGGGTCCGCGCGGCTGCTGTCCGCGAGCAGGTGCCGCACCACCTCCGGATCGAAGGCGGCACCGCCTCCGCCCACCCTGACCAGGGCTTCGAGGAACTCGTCGACCTCCACCACCCGGTCCTTGAGCAGGTAGCCCACACCGGTGGTGTTCTCACCGAACAACCGGGTGGCGTACCGCTTCTCCACGTACTGGGACAGCACCAGCACCCCCACGGCGGGGAGCTCCCGGCGGATCCGCACCGCCGCGCGCAGCCCCTCGTCGGTGTGCGTGGGCGGCATGCGCACGTCCACCACGGCCACGCCGGGCGCCTCCTCGCCGACCGCCGCCAGCAGGGCGTCGGCGTCCCCGACCGAGGCGGCCACCCGGTGCCCCTCGTCCTGCAGGAGCCGCACGAGCCCCTCGCGCAGCAGTGCCGAGTCCTCGGCCACGATCACCCGCACGGCAGTTGCGCCCTGACCGTCGTCGGCCCGCCCACGGGACTGTCCACCGACAGCCGACCGTCGAGCGCCTCGACCCGGCTGGCCAACCCGGCCAGCCCGCCACCCGCGGGGTCCGCTCCGCCCACCCGTACCACCACGGACTCCGTTCCCTCCTCGTCAGTGCCTTCGACCCGCACACCGATCCGCTCGGTCCCCGCGTGCTTGACCGCGTTGGTCACCGCCTCGGCGACCACGAAGTAGGCCGCCGTCTCCACGGTCGGGGAGAGCGTTCCGGTCAGGTCGTACTCCAGGTCGATCGGCATGTCCGACCGCCCGACCAGTCCGTGCGGCGCGGACGCGCGAACGCCTCTCCGTCGTCGACGACCCCGGCCGGTACCGGGCGAGAGGCGGCCGCGGGCGCCGAGGCGGTGGCCTGCACGCTGGAGGCTGGTCGGGTCCTCCTGGTGGACGGCGTCCGGGAGGGCGCCGAGCGGTACGGGATGTACGTGGACGCGGGCGTGCCGGTCCGCACCGAGGAGGCGCCCCGCGTCCGCGACCACACGGTCATGGACGTGCCGGACGGCGAGGAGCCGCGGGACCTGGGACGGGTCCCGGCGACCGCCGACCACTCCGCCTCGGAGCAGCAGGCCATGGTCGCGTACGTGCCGCGGGAGGGCGTCGCCGCGGCCTTCCCGACCGGAGGGTGCACCGGGCACGGGGGGCGGGGCCCTCCCACCGGGGGAGGGCCCTTCGTCAGGGGGTGTCGCCGAAGAGGTGGTCCCGCGCCGCGTCGGTGGCGGCGCCGCCCGGGTCCTCCACGACGCCGCTCACGGTGTCGGCCTGCTCCTGGAAACCGCCGTAGGCCTCGGCGGCGCCGTCCTGGAAGCCGCCGACGGCCTCCTCGCCGTAGGCCTGCGCACCCTCCGTGGCGCCGCCGAGGGCCTCCTCGCCGTAGGCCTGCGCGCTCTCGGTGGCGCCCATGGCGCCCTCGCCGAAGGTCTGCGCCGCCTCCTGCGCGGTGCCCATCCCCGCGCCCAGGGTGTCGGACGCCCCCTGGACCGCGTCCTCGGCGGCTCCGCCGAAGAGGCCCTTGAACCAGTCGATCACGTCGTCGAACATCGATCACTCACTCCGTAGGTTGTCCCCTGTCTACCCTCTCCGGATAAACCCTCGGTAAGGGACAGGTGCGCAGAGTGATCAGGCTGGGCCGGAACGCACCTCCTGCGCATCCGCTCCCCAGGAGGTCCGCTGGTCAGCGGGAGAGGCGGGCGGCGACCTCGGAGGCCGCCCGGGCCGGGGAGTACCGGTGGTGTCCACGATCACACCGGCCGCGTCCCCGAGCCGGCCCTCGGCGGCGGCGGAGAGGCCTCCGCATCAGGTCGGCGGAACGCCGCGGCGCCCGCGCTGCGCTCCCGGTCCCCGGGGAAGGCCTCGTGCCCGCCGTCCCGCTACACCCCCTCCAGATACCGCCGCAGCGCCTCGGCGGTCGCGCCGGTCCCCGACCGGGCCATCCGGGCCGGGGTGCCCTCGAAGACCACCCGGCCCCCGTGCGTCCCGGCGCCCGGCCCCAGGTCGATGACGTGGTCCGCGTACGCGACCACGTCCAGGTGGTGCTCCACGACCACCAGGCTCGTCCCCGCGTCGACCATGTGGTCGAACAGTGAGAGCAGCCGGTCCACGTCGCCTCCGTGCAGCCCGGCCGTGGGCTCGTCGAGCACGTACACCGGCGCGGGGGCGGCCAGTTCCCGGGCCAGCTTGAGCCGCTGGCGCTCACCGCCCGACAGCGTGTCCAGCGACTGGCCGAGGGTGAGGTAGGGCAGCCCCACCCGGACCAGGCGGTCGAGCGCGTCACCGATCTCCGGCTCCCCGAAGAACCCGGCCGCCTCCACGGCGGTCATCCCCAGCACCTCGGCGATGGTCCGGCCGTCCAGGAGGTAAGAGAGGGCCCGGTCGTTGAACCGCGTGCCCCGGCAGGCCTCGCAGACGGTCTCCACGTCGTCCAGGAAGGCCAGGTCGGTGGTGACCACCCCGCGTCCGCGGCACGTGGGGCAGGCGCCCCTGGAGTTCGCGCTGAACCACGACGCCGCCACTCCGTTGCGCCGGGCGAACAGCTCCCGCACCTTGTCCAGCACGCCCAGGAACGTCGCCGGGGTCGACCGGCTCCCGCCCCCGGCCGCGCCCTGGGTGACGGCGACCGCGTCCGGCCGCACCCGGGTCAGCTCCCCGCCCGCCAGCGAGCTCTTGCCGGATCCGGCCACCCCCGTGACCACGGTCAGCACCCCCGTCGGCACCGACACGTCCACGCCCCTGAGGTTGTGCAGGCGCGCGCCGCGGATCTCGATGCTCCCCCGGGGTGCCCGGACCCTCCCGCGCACGGCGCGCGGACCGCGCAGGTACCGTCCGGTCGGGGTGTCCGTGTCCAGCAGCCCCTTGACCGGCCCCTCGTAGACCACCCGGCCGCCGTCGCGGCCGGCCCCGGGACCCATGTCGACCACGTGGTCGGCGAGCGCGATGACGTCGGGGTCGTGCTCCACCACCAGCACCGTGTTGCCCTTGTCGCGCAGCCGCCGCATCAGGTCCGTCAGCCGGTGTACGTCGGCCGGGTGCAGGCCGGTGCTGGGTTCGTCGAACACGTAGGTCAACCCGGTCAGCGACCCGCCCATGTGCCGGACCAGCCGCACCCGCTGCGCCTCCCCGCCCGAGAGCGTTCCCGAGGCCCGGTCGAGGCTGAGGTAGCCCAGGCCCACCCGGTCCAGGTACCCGAGCCGCTCGACCAGGGCGTCGGTCAGCGGCCGGACCCGCTCCACGTCGATCCCGCCCACGACCCCGGCCAGGTCGGCGACGGGCATCGCACACCACTCGGCGATGTTGTGCGGGCCGATCCGGCAGGCCAGGGCGGTCCGGTTCAACCGCGCACCCCCGCACTCCGGGCAGGGGCCGGAGCCGACCACCCGGTCGAGCGCGGCGCGGTCCCGCTCGGACAGGCCGGGGGACTCGGAGGTGAGGTAGCTGCGGACGAGGCGGGGCACCACGCCCTCGAAGGTCCCCGTCTTGGGGAACTCCGGGTCGGGGCGGGGCGGGCGGACACCCTCGGCGTACAGCAGCAGCTCCCGCTCGGCGGGCGTGTACTCGCGCAGGGGCTTGGCGCGGTCGAACAGGCCGGAGTGCACGTAGCGCTTCCACCGCCACGTACCGGGCGCGAAGGTCGGGAATCGGATCGCCCCCTCGTCCAGGGACAGGTCCGGGTCGATCAGTGCCTCCGCGTCCACGCGGTTCACGGTCCCCAGCCCCTGGCACTCCGGGCACATGCCGCGCGGGTCGTTGAACGAGAACACGTGGGAGAGCCCGGCGGAGGGCTCACCGATCCGGGAGAACAGCAGCCGCACCAGTGGCGCGATGTCCGTGGCCGTGCCGACCGTCGAGCGGGCGTTGCCCGACAGGCGCCGCTGGTCCAGGACCACCGCGACCGACAGGTTGTCGATCCGGTCGGCGTCGGGCCTGCCGGGATGGCCCAGACGGTTGCGGACGAAGCTGTCGTAGGTGTCGTTGAGCTGGCGCCGCGACTCGGCCGCGACGGTGTCGAACACCAGTGAGGACTTGCCCGACCCGGAGACCCCGGTGAACACCGTGATCCGGTTCCGGGGGATCCGGACGTCGATCCCGCGCAGGTTGTGCGTTCTGGCTCCCTCCACGATGATCTCGTCCACCGCGACGGGCCGTGGCTGTGCCGTGTCGATGCTCATGGCGCCACGCTACGGACCCTTGTGGCCAGAATCCGGCCACAATACGGGGCAGAATCGTGGACATGGCCGACACGAGTGCGCGGATGCTGCGCCTGCTTTCCCTGCTCCAGACCGGCAGGGCCTGGTCCGGCGCCGACCTGGCCGAGGCCCTGGACACCAGTCCGCGGTCGCTGCGCCGCGACATCGACCGGCTGCGCGAGCTGGGTTACGCCGTGGAGAGCCTCCGGGGACCGGGAGGCCACTACCGGCTGGTCGCGGGCCGCGCGGTGCCGCCCCTGCTGTTCGAGGACGACGAGGTCGTCGCGGCGACCCTCGGCCTGCGGATCGTCGCCGCCGGGCTCGGCGGGGTGGAGGGGGTGGAGGAGAGCGCGGAACGCGCCCTGGCCAAGCTCGGCCAGGTGCTCCCCGCCCGCCTGGCCCGGCGGGCGGCCGCCCTGACCGAGGCGGTCGAGCCGGAGCAGCAGGTGTGGCCGGGCGTGCGGCCGGAGGTCCTCACCGACCTGGGGGAGGCCGTGGCGGACGGGCACTGGGTCCGGATGGTCCACCGGGGCGGGGACGGCCGCGAGCGCCGCCGGAAGGCGGACCCGTACCGGCTGGTCCTGTCCGGGCGGCGCTGGTACCTGTTCGCCTGGGACCGCGAGCGCGACGACTGGCGGACCTTCCGCCTGGACCGGATCTCCGCGGTCACCCCGACCCGGGCGCCCTTCACACGCAGGGAACCGCCGAAGGAGCACCTCGCCGACCACCTGGAGCGGGGTTTTCGCGACGCGGAGGTCCGGCACACGGTGTCGGTCCTGTTCGCCGCGCCGGCCGAGGAGGTGGCGGCACGGATCGTGCGGATCGAGGGCGCCCTCGAACCGGTCGGTCCCGACCGGGCGCGCTACACCGCGCGGGTGGACTCCCACGAGTGGCTCGCCATCGTCCTCGCGCTCACCGGCCTGCCCTTCACGGTCGAGGGGCCCGAGGAGTTCGCGCGCAGCACCGCCGCGCTCGCCGAACGGCTCCACCGTTCCGTGGACGGGGGCGGTTGAGGAAACGGCCGCGGGCCCCGGGGGGACGCCGCCCGGCGGTCCTTCGGGATCCGTGCGCCAACGGTGTCCCGGCACAGTGTGAGCGCCGGGCGACCCTGGTCGGAGAGCGCTCTCCGAGCTGTTGCACGCAGCCTTCGTCCACCACCAGCGCGGCCCGCCGCTGCCACCGAAGCCGCGCCTTCGCGGTTCAACGGAAGGTCCGCAGGAGAAGAACGGCCACGTTCCCCCTTGGTCGGCGCCCCGGCCAGGGCCGCGGCGACCCTCCTGGCGACGGCCTCCCCGGTCCGACGCCTCCTCCTCGACCGCCGTCAGGGGATGATGGAGTCGACGTAGCCCCCGTCCACTCGTACGGCGGCCCCCGTGGTCGCCGAGGCCAGGGGAGAGCTCAGGTAGGCGACCATGTTCGCGATCTCCTCGGGCTCGATCAACCGCTGGAGGAGCGACTGCGGCCGGTGCAGGCGCATGAACTCGCGCTGGGCCTCCTCCCAGGGCAGGTCCCGGTCGACGAGCTGGTAGACGAAGTCCTCCACGCCGCCGGTGTGGGTGGGACCGGCGATCACCGAGTTGACGGTCACCCCCGTGCCCGCGGCCTCCTTGGCGAACCCGCGCGAGACCGCGAGCAGCGCCGTCTTGGACACGCCGTAGTGGATCATCTCGGCCGGGACCACCACGGCCGAGTCGCTGGCGATGTTGAGCACGCGGCCCCACCGCCGCTCCTTCATTCCGGGCAGGAACTCCCTGGTCAGGCGCACGGCGGAGAGCACGTTGACCTCGAAGTAGCGGCGCCACTCGTCGTCGGTGATGGCCAGCGCGTCCTCGGCGCCGAAGATCCCGAGGTTGTTGACGAGCACGTCGAGGTCGGGCAGCAGCTCCCGGATCCGCCCCGCGCCCTCCTCCGTGGTCACGTCGGCTGCCGCGGGCACCAGTTCGGCCCCCGGCACGTCGGCGGAGACCGCCTCCACCGCGCGGGCGACCTTCTCCTCGCTGCGCCCGTTGACCGCCACCACGGCACCGGCACGCGCCAGCGTCGTCGCGATCGCCAGGCCGATTCCCTGGGTCGAACCGGTCACCAGGGCCGTGCGTGTACGCAGATCGATGTCCATGCGGCCAAGCTACGTGTCCTCCGCGTCCGGAGCCCGGCCCGACCCGGCGCCGGAGGGGCCCTTCCGAGGAATCCCGGGAAAATCCCGCGGCGTGTGTCGATCCGGCGGCCTCCCGCTCGTCGTGAGGAGGAGAGGCGGGGAAGGGACCCGCCGCAGCAGACGAGGAGTGGACATGCCGCGCTTTCTGACGATGATCCGTATCGACGAGCAGGGCTTCGCCGACCAGACCCCGGATCCCGGGTTCGAGGAGCGCATGGGAGCCCTGTTCGAGGAGATCAGCAGAGCCGGGGTCATGGTGGAGACGGCCGGGCTCGTCCCGACCTCGGAAGGGACCCGGGTGACCTGGTCCGGGGGGCAGGCTCGGCTACACCGACGGGCCCTTCACCGAGACCAAGGAGGTCATCGGCGGTTACGCGATCCTTCGGGCCAAGGACCGGGCCGAGGCCCTGGAGTGGACCGGCCGGTTCCTGTCGGCCCACCCGGAGCACTGGACCATCGGCGCCGAGGTTCGCGAGATCACCGAGGGCTGAACCGGCCGGGAGGGATCCCGTCTCGGCGGGGCCCCTCGCGTTACCGTGCTTCCATGCCTGTCCGTCCCGCCGTCGCCGAGGACGCTCCCGCGATCGTGTCCCTCATCGGGCGCGCCGCCCCGCACCTCGACACGAAGGCCTACGCGAACGGCCGTCTGCCCGAGGGGGTCGTGGCGCTGGTCGCCGAGCTCCGCGGCCGCCTCGTGGGCTGGCTGGAGGGGGTGGTGGACGACGCGTACACCGGACCCGGCGCCCCGGTCCCGCCCCCGCACGGGTACGTGCTCGCGATCGTCGTCGACCCCGGCACACGCAGGCAGGGGGTCGGGAGGGGGCTCATGGAGGCGTTCGTGCGCGTCGCGCGGGAGGCCGGGGTCCGGTGGGTGTTCCTGTTCCCCGAGGAGGGCACGGGTGTGCGCGAGCGGATGGAGTTCTTCGAGGCGTGCGGGTTCGAGGCCGTGGGCGATCCCGGCGGGGAGCACCCGGCCATGGGCAGGCGGGTCGGCTGAACCGGGAGGGTCGCTCCCGGCGTCGGCCCGCTCCCGCCCCGCGGCCCCGAGGCGGCCCCGGCCGCGGCGACGGCCGCGGGGACCGGTGGTCACCTGCTCCCGCGGCCGTCGCCGGGCACGCGCCCGCGTCAGGGTACGTACCTCGGGTTGCTCGGCCCGCTCTCGTGGTGCAGCCGGTCCAGGGCGGTCACGTAGTAGGTGCGTTCGCCCCCGACGCCGGGCGCTGTGAAGACCGTCTCACCGTTCCCGGAGGCGCGCACGGTCCCCACCATCGCGCGCGGGTCCTCGATCCCGCACGGGGCCCCGCCCCGGTTCGGCGTGCCGTCGAAGGCGTAGACCGCGTAGTAGGCGGGTGCCCGACCGCGGCCGGGGCGGATGGTCAGCCGGACGCCGCCGTCGCCCCGCTCGGCGCCGCCGACCTTGGGCGGTTCGGGAGCCGAGCCCCCGAGGTCCTCCTTGACCGGGATCAGGGCGGGCTGGGCGTAGTGCCGCTCGACCACGACGTCCATGGCGGACCGGGCGTTGGTGCGCAGCGACTCGGCGCTGAAGTAGACGTCGCCGTGCACGCCCGGGTGGGCGCGGTTGAACTCCAGGTGCCGGGCGAGCTCCTCCGGATCGGACCAGGCGCCCGCGTTGCCCGCCTTGTAGGCGGCCTGACCGATGTAGAGGTGTACGCCGGTCCCCTCGGTGACCCGCTCCCACCACGGGACCAGTACCGCGTAGTCGGCCACGCGAAGGCCGATCTCCCAGTAGACCTGCGGGTTGATGTAGTCGACCCAGCCCTCGCGGACCCACTTGCGGCTGTCGGCGTAGATCTGGCTGTAGGACTCGAAGCCGCCGGTGTCCGAGCCCGCCGGGTCGCTGGAGTCGTTGCGCCAGATCCCGAACGGGCTGATGCCGAACTTCACGTGCGGCTTGGCGGCGTGCACCGCCTCGTCCATCTCCGCCACCAGGAGGTCGATGTTGTCGCGCCGCCAGTCCTCGATGTCGGTGAACCCCCGGCCGTGCTCGGCGAAGGTGTCCCGGTCCGGGACCGTCTCACCGGACACCGGATAGGGGTAGAAGTAGTCGTCGAAGTGCACCCCGTCGAGGTCGTAGTTCTCGACCGCGTGCATCATCGCCTCGATGACGAACGCGCGGACCTCGGGGATCCCCGGGTCGTAGTAGAGCTTGCCGCCGTAGGGGAACACCCAGTCCGGGTTGAGCCTGGCGGGGTGGTCCCGGACCAGGCGCCCCGGGTCCTCGTGCATGGCCACCCGGTAGGGGTTGAACCAGCCGTGGAACTCCAGGTTGCGGGCGTGGGCCTCCTCGACGGCGAACTCCAGCGGGTCGTAGCCCGGGTCCGTGCCCTGCCTTCCGGTGATCCACTCCGACCAGGGCTCGTACGGGGACGGCCAGAACGCGTCGGCGGTCGGCCGGATCTGCACGAACACGGCGTTGAGGCCGTCGGCCCTGGCCTGGTCGTAGAGCTCGGTGAGCTCGGCCTGCTGCTCCTCGGGCGTCAGGCCCTGTTCGCTGGGCCAGTCGATGTTGACCACCGAGGCGATCCACTCGGCGCGCATCTGTCTCTTGGGCGGGGCCTGGGCGTCGGTCTGGCACGGTTCGGACCCGCTGTCGACGGCCTCGGCGGCCGCCACGGACACCGGGGCCGGCGCGTGGACCAGGGCCGCGGCGAGCACCGCGGCGAAGGCGCCGCACAGGGCGCCGGTGCGGGAGATCGAGGCCCGGGGCCCGGCGGCTCGGGACGCGGGACGGCTCCGGTTCGGGTACGCCAACGTGGTTCCTTCCGGCTTCTGTCGCGCTGACAGGGGCGTCGAGCCGGACGGGAGGGGTGTCGTGTCGGTACGTTCACCGCACCCCGCACCCGGCCCGGCCTCCAGAAGAAAACCTTCACGATTTACCGGGAGGACGCAAGGCTCCTACGCCAGTTTGGTGAGGATGTGTCGCGTGGGAACCCAAGTCATTGCGCTTCCGCGCCGGAAGGCGGACATGCCCTCTTCGGAGGGAGCGGAAAACGGGGTAGGGGGGGCAAGAGCCGGGCCCGGCCCCTTCCGGGACCTTTCCGACAACGCAGGGGAGTACCAGGCACCATGTTCGTCTTCTTCAGCAACCGACTCGGCTGCTTCCTGTCCCTCGTGGTCTCGGCCGCGCTGACGATCCTGCTCCTGCTGGTCCTCAACGCGCTCGGCTGATCCGCGGAGGCCGGAGCACCCGGGGCGGCAGAGCTCGGCCGGCCCGCCCCGCGACGGGGGCGGACCGGCCGGCGCCGTGTGCCGGGGCGGGTCCCCGGCGCGGGGACCGTCACTCCCGCTGCTCCTCCTTGTGCTTGCTGCCGGAGCGCCGGTGCTTCTTCTTGGGCTCGTCGCGCAGTTCCACGTAGGGCTCCTCGTCCGCGGGCTGCCCCCCGGAGATGGCCCGTCCGCGTTCGATCTCGGAGTTGAACTCCTCGCCCAGCAGGATCGCGATGTTGCTGATCCACAGCCACACGAGGAAGACCACCACCGTCGCCATGCTGCCGTAGGTCCTGCTGTAGGAGGCGAAGTTGGCGACGTAGAAGGCGAAGGCGGCCGAGGCGAGCAGCCAGAGCACGATCGCCAGCACGCTGCCCGGACTGACCCAGCGGAACCCGCGCTCGGCGTTGGGCGAGGCCCAGTACAGGAGCGCGATCATGAACACCACGATGAGCAGCACCACCGGCCACTTCGCGATGCTCCACACCGTCACCACGGTCGGTCCCAGGCCCAGCAGGTTGCCGAACCACTCCGCGACGCCGCCCGTGACGGTGACGGCCACCACCGTCACGGTCAGCAGGACGACCATCAGCAGGGTGACGCCGACCCGGATCGGCAGCGTCTTCCAGATCGGCCGCCCCTCGGGAACGTCGTAGACGACGTTGGAGGCACGCATGAACGCCGCGATGTAGCCGGAGGCCGACCACAGCGCGACGGCCAGGCTGATGATGCCGAACACGCCGGCCGCGGCCTGGTTGCCCTGCAGGTTCTCGATGACCGTCGTCAGGAGTTCGCCCGCCTGGGCGGGCATGGCCGCGGAGGCGTTCTCGGTCAGGATCCGCGTCGCCGCGGGCCCGGCCAGGCCGAGCAGGGACAGCAGGACCAGGAGCGCGGGAAAGATGGACAGGATCGCGTAGTAGGTGAGACCGGCGGCGAGGTCGCTCAGGCCGTCCTTGCTGAACTCACTGAAGGTTCGGCGCAGCGACGACCCCCACGAGGAAGCCGACATGTCGGTCGGCTCGGTCGGTGTCCGGGTCTCCTCCCGGGAGGAGGGGCCACTGCCCGGATCCGGAGAGTGACGTTCGGCCATCGACTGCTCCTTCTCTCACGGGCCTCCGCGGGCCCGGCCCCTTCCGTTCGGCACCGCCGTCGGCGTCCCGGCGGTGCCGAACGGACACGGGCCCTCGTGTGCCGGTCCGCTAGGAACGGCGCATCTCGTCGGCGGCGGACTTCGCCTGGTGCTGGGCGTGCTCGCCGGTCGTCTGCGCGGCCTCCGAGGCACTGCCCTTCAGGTGCTCCCCGGCGGACCGCGCGGACTCCGTCGCCTGCTCCTTCACGTGCTGGGCGGACTCCGTCACCGCCTGCTTGGCCGGCTCGATCACCGGGGCGGCGCGCTCGCCCACCCGCTGCGCCGCGCGCTGCTCCGCACGGCTCTCGGAGATGACCGAGGCGGCCAGGAGCCCGGCGCCGAAGGCGATCAGCCCGGCGGCGATGGGGTTGCCCTGCGTCTGGTGCGCGGCCCGTTCCGGAACGGACCTCGCCATGTCGGTCGCCTGGTGGGCGGTGTGTCGCATCTGTCCGGACACCTCCTGTGACGACGGGGTCGAGCCCATGACCCGTTCCTTCAGGTGCTGGGCCCTGTGCCGGACCTGCCTGGTGCGCCGCTCCACGATGTTGCGCGGGTCGGCCCTGTTGGCCAGGCGGTCGGTGTCACGGGTCAGCTCGGAGCGGGTGCGCTCGATGTCCTGCCTTATCTGGTCGGGTGTTTCGCCCATTGCGCGTCCTCCCTGAGGGTCTCGATGGTGCGTTCCGGCTTGGGGGAGACCTCGCGCATGCGGCTGCGGCCCATGACGAACAGGACCCCGCCGACGATCGCCCACAGCACCGCCACGACCAGCGCCGCCCAGCCCAGGCCGATGAGCTCGGCCAGGCCGAACATGAGCGCGAGGCTGGCCAGCAGCACCGCCAGGTAGGCGGCCACCGCGGCCCCGCCGAGCATGCCGGTGGCCTTGCCGGCCTTCTGCGCCTCCTCGCGGACCTCCGCCTTGGCCAGCGCGATCTCCTGCCGGAACAGCGTCTGCAGATCGCCGGTCACCTCACCGAGGAGCTCGGAGAGCGACCGGTCCTCTCCTGCCTCGTCCCTGCTCGGGGCCGGTCCTGCCTCACCCCTGTTGCTCGGGGACGGGCCGGGAATCGTTGCCATGTCAGCTCCCTTCAGAGGGTCCGCCCCGGCGTCCCCGGGTCCTCGGGCGGCTGCCCGGGGTGTTCCCGGGACGCGGCGGACTGCTGGAACGGTGGAACGGAACCACTGGAGCCGGTCTCGCTCTGCCGCGGCATCGGCGGCCCCGCCCTCTCACCGGAGGAGATCGCCTCGGGCGATCCGCCCTCCTGGGCCTGTCCGCCGTCGGAGGAGGACGCCTTGAGGACGCGTCCGAGCGCGAACCCGGCCAGCGCCGCGCCGGCGAGGAAGGCCATCGGCCTGCGCTGGGCGAAACTCCTGGCCTCCTCCAGCAGGCCGTCCACACCCCGCTCGTCCAGGAAGTCGGCGGCGCCCCGGCCGCCCTGCGCGACCTGGTGCACGACGCCGCTCACCGGGGACTGCGGGTTTCCCTGGTCCGCCATGGACGACAGTTCCTCGGACCACTGGCGCAGGTTCTGCGAGGTCCGCCGGGTCTGCTCCCTGGCCTCCTCACGGAGCCGGGACTGGACGTCGCCTGTGACGTGCATGGCCTCCGAACGGGCTTCGTCGGCGAGGGAGCGTGCCTGCTCCCCGGCCGTGGACGCGACCTCGCTCGCCGTACCGCGAGCGGTCCCGGCCATGCGGTCGCCCTTGTTTCCGAGCCCGCCTGTTCCCTCTTGCGAGTGCATCACCAAGCCTCCTTGGAGTCGGGCTGTTACTCGGTTGTGACCGCGACTACCCCGGGTCCGTCCGGCCATGCATGTGAAACGGGAGGTTGTGGTCCCCTTCGTTCCCGCGGGAGAACGCGGCGGAAACCGTGCCGGGAGGACGGACCCCTCCGCGAACGGGTGTGAGCGCTGTTCTGCTCCCGCGTCAGACGAAGGGCGCGACCGAGCAGACGGTGGCCACGCCGAGGGCCAGTGCGAGCACGCGGTAGTTCTTGTACCACGGTGTTCCGGCCAGGTCCTCGGTCTCCTTGCGCCAGGTCGCCCTGCTCCAGGTGATGTCGGAGACCTTCTCCTCCGGCGGCGCCTGGGTCGTCAGGGAGACGGTCACGAACACCGCCAGACTCAGCACGAGCATGATGCCTGTCGCGTACAGGAACTGGATGTCGAACATCCCGAAGACCTCGGTGAGAAAGAACGCGAGCAGCCCGAACGGGACCACGGCCAGGGTCCACACACCCGCCGGGACGGACGCGCGCTTCCAGAACAGTCCGCCCAGCAGGACCACGACCAGGGGCATGGTCACGTAGCCCAGGAACGACTGGAAGTAGGCCACGATGCCGGAGAAGGTCGTGATCACCGGTGCCCACAGGGACGCCGCCAACAGGAAGAGACCGACCAGGATCCGCCCGATGGCGAGCAGCTGCCGTTCGGTGAACTCACGCCTGCGCGTCTTGATGAAGTCGTTGACCACGAGGCTTGAGGCGCCGTTGAGTACCGAGTCCAGCGTGGACATCAGGGCGAAGAGGAGCGCGGCGATGATGACGCCGCGCAGCCCCACGGGGACGAAGTCGAAGATCAGGGCGGGCCAGATCATGTCGCTGTCGGGCACCTCGTCGGCGTCGTAGATGCCGCGCCCCAGGACCCCGGGGAAGATGAGCAGGACCAGCACGGGAAGCTGCAGGGCTCCGGCGAACAGCGCGCCCCACCGGCCGTGGTCGATGTTCTTGGCCGCCAGGACCCGCTGGACGACGATGTGGTTGGTCACCCACACGTAGAACGACAGCCAGATCGCACCGGTGAAGATGCCCGGCCAGGGCAGGAAGTCGTCGTCGGCCGGCGGCGCGACCGTGAACCCGCCCTCCGGCGCCAGTTCGGGCAGCACGGACCAGTCGAAGTCGAACTGGGCGAACACGGTGACGAAGAGCGCGGCACCGGCGCTGAACAGCACCACACCCTGGATGGTGTCGGTGACCATCACCGACTTCAGGCCGCCGACCAGCACGTACCCTCCGCCGAGCAGGGCGATGATCGCGATGTGCACCCCCAGCGGTACTTGGGGGAACAGCAGGGACAGCACCAGCGATCCCGCGAACATCGCGCCGGCGCTGTCGAGCAGCATGGCCGTGATGACGGTGAACGCGGAGAAGGCGTAGCGGGCCCGGCGGTCGTAGCGGCGTTCGAGGAACTCGGGCACCGTCGTGATCCTGGACTGGAGGTAGAAGGGCAGGATCAGCAGGGCGAACACGAGCAGTACGAGCGTCGCGACCCACTCGTAGTTCCACACGGAGATGCCTGACTCGAACCCGGCCCCGGCCAGGCCCAGGTACTGTGTGCCGCCGAACTGGGTCGCGTAGAGGGAGAACCCGACCACCGGCCAGACCATCGTGCGGCCGGCGAGGAAGTAGCTCTCGGACCCCTCCTGCTTGCGCCCGACCCAGAGGGCGACGCCCACGACCGCGGCCACACTCACCACGACGGCCGCCATGTCCAGGGGGGTCAGTCGGAAGTCCGGCACGGAAGTCTCCTAACGGTGGTCCTGGTCGGGGTTTTCCGGCAGAGTCCGGGAGATGCTCCGGTAGTCCTCGGTATGGACGACCAGGACCGAGCAGCGGGCCTCTCGGACCAGGTGCACGGACACGTCGCCCAGGATGTAGCGCTGTCCCGGATTCCCACCGCGGGCACCCACCACGAGCAGCCCCGCGCCCCACTCCATGGCGGTGTCGGTCACCGCCGCCTCGATTCGCCTGCCCAGCCGGACCTCGGCGTGCTCGGGTTCGATTCCTCCGGCGGAGAGTTCGGCGACGCGCCGCCCGACGAGTACCCGGCCCTGTTCGCGTAGCCGTTCGACATGGGCCGGAGCGGCCGGTACCCCGACCACGGTCGGTGACAGCGCTTTGACATGCACGAGTGACAGGGACGAGCCTGTGGCGCGCACCAGTTGCGCCGCCGTGTCGACGGCTCTGTCGGACTCCGGCGAACCGTCGTCCGCCACGAGGACATGTGTGGGAAACGAGACCACGAGCGGACCTCCCGATCACTGAAGCCACATCCGAGTGGTTCGGCACGCTACCCGTCCAGGTCTTCGACGAACGGCTATGACGCTCGGTGTTCATGGATTCCGTGAACGTGGGGGAGAGGAGTTCTGGAACGTGGGTGCCCCGCACACGCGGGAGGGCCCCGTGGTCCGCTCGGCGCACGGCCGGGCTCACCGGCCCACCACGCCCCCGCTCAGGAGTCCCGGCCGCCCCCTTCCGGGGAGCGGGCGTACAGCTTGCGGAAGGGCGACGAGGTGATGCCGTGCGCGACCACGCTGGCCGTGACGGCCAGGCTGACGGCGGCGAACAGGCGAGGGTCGTGCACGCCCTCGTGGGCGGAGTGCGCCGCGTAGAAGAGCGCGCTGACACCCATCGGACCGAACCACCCGGTGAAGGCGGCACCGCGCGGCCGCAGTTCCAGCGGCCGGGTGAAGGCCATCAGCAGGGGCGGACGGCGCAGCAGCAGGACGGCGAGCACGAAGGCGGGCGCGGCCAGCCCGAAGCCGATCCACTCGTTCCACGGAAGGGCCGTGCCGAGCAGGACGAACACGGGCAGGGCCAGGTAGCGGTTGACCGCCTCGTCGATGTTCTGCTGCGGGCCGCGCTCCCCCCTGCGGACCGTCCAGTTGTAGGCCAGTCCCGCGACGAAGACGGCGAGCACCCCGCCCACCCCGACCAGGCGCGCCACCCCGAGCACGGAGACGGCGAGCAGCAGGGTGAAGACGAGCGAGGGCCCCTCCTCCAGTTCCCGCCGGCTGGTGGCCGCCTCCATCGCCTTGCCCGCGGCCGCTCCCAGGACCGCGCCCAGGGCCACGGCTCCCACGACCTCCAGCAGCAGGCGCCCCACCGCGTCTCCGGGACCGGTGAGCGGGAGCACGGCGGCCGCCGCGGTCCCCACCAGGAGCAGGGCGAGCCCGTCGTTGGCACCGCTCTCCCCGGTGAGGAGCTGTCGCACACGCGCGGGCAGGTCGCGCTCGGCCGGGCCCCCGGTCACCACCGACGCGGCGAGCACGGGGTCGGTGGGGCACAGGCAGGCGCCGACCAGGGCCGCCAGGGCCAGCGGCAGCCCGAGCATCAGTGCCGCGGCACCGGTCACGACCGCCGCGAGCGGCATGACGACGCACAGCAGCAGCGCGAACTGGGGCAGCAGTCCGCGTATGGAGGTCACGGGGAACCGCAGCGCCGCCGTCATGACCGAGGCGGCAAGCAGGAGACGGGTCCCCTCCAGGAGGAGGGAGTCCCGTGTCTCGGTGGAGAGGGGGAACAGGTCGAGCACGTAGGGTCCCACGGCCACGCCGAGCAGCAGGGAGAACAGCGGGCCGCTCAGGGGCAGTTCCCGGATCCGGTTGCTGAACAGTGCGAGAAGCAAGCTGAGCGTGCCGATGGCCGCGTACGCCAAGTGAAGGGAGTTCATGTGGATGCTTCCTCTGCCGCCTCGCGTCCGTGTCGGATGGGGGATCGCGCGGTACCCCGCGGTACCGCCTCCGCCGGAGCAGCTACCCATCGCCCCGCTCCGCACGCCGGACCGGTGGCGACGGGAGGCGGGTGGCGGGCCGCACGGGTGGAGCGTGTGGGACCGCCCCGCTACCGGTGGACGCGCTCCCTCCAGTCGGGCGGGACGCGGTCGGCCGGTCCGGGCACCGGCTGGTCCGGCGGGCGCGAGGCCGGCGGCGCCAGGTCCGGGCCACGGCTCGCCTTCTGGGAGCGGAAGTCGAAGAACCAGTCCTCCCCCGGCTCGAAGCTCCGGATGACCGGGTGCCCGGTGTCCCGGTAGTGGCGGGTGGCGTGCTGCCCGGGCGAGCTGTCGCAACAGCCCACGTGCCCGCAGGCCGCGCACCGGCGCAGGTGGACCCACCAGCCGTCGCCCGCGAGGCACTCCTGGCAGCCGGGGCCGCTGGGCGGGACGGTCGTGTCGATCTCGTCGCTCATGGCGCCACGCTACTCACCTGGACCCCGCCAGGCTCGGACAACGCTCCGTGTCGGCGGGGTTGCGCGGGAAAACGGGGAGGGCGCGGTCGTCCGCGGACGGAGGGCGGCCCGGTAGCCTCGTCGCCGGCCACTCCCGAACGAACCTGGAAGGCTCCCCATGAGCGAGGAACTGTCCGTCCGCGTCGACGGGCACGTCGGTGTCCTGGAGATCCACCGGCCGCCCAACAACCACTTCGACCGCGGCCTCCTCGGGGAACTCGCCGACGCCGCCGAGGAGCTGGCCGGCTCCGGCGGCTGCCGCGCCCTCGTGCTGTGCTCGGAGGGCAGGAACTTCTGCGCCGGAATGGACTTCGCGGCGGGCGGGGTCGGCGACGACCCGGTCCGGACCCTCGGCGCCATCTACGGGCAGGGGCTGCGCCTGTTCTCCCTCCCGGTACCCGTGGTCGCCGCCGTCCAGGGCACGGCGGTGGGCGGCGGCCTGGGGCTGGCCTGCGCTGCGGACTTCCGGGTGGCCGCGCCCTCCACCCGCTTCCACGCCAACTTCGGGCTCCTGGGCCTGCACCAGGGCTTCGGCCTGAGCGTGTCCCTGCCCGGGATCGTCGGCCGGCAGAGGGCCGCCGACATGCTCTACACCGCCCGCCGGGTGTCCGGGGCCGAGGCCCACGCCATCGGCCTGGCCGACCTGCTGGTGGACGAGGGCGCCGTCCGGCGGGCGGCCGTGGACCACGCCCGCAGCATCGCCGCCTCCGCCCCGCTGGCGGTGCGCTCGATGAGGTCCACGCTCCGCGCCGACCTGCTCGCCGCGCTGCCCGCCGCCCTGGACCGGGAGGTCGTCGAACAGGTCAGGCTGCTCGGCACCAAGGACAACCAGGCCGGGATCGCCGCCTCCCTCGACCGCGTCAGGCCCACCTTCACCGGGGAGTAGACCGCCTCCCCGGGCGCGGCCGACCCCCTTCGGCGGGGCCGGGTCCGCGGCCGGAGGGCACGGGAAGCCCCTGCCCACCTTCGATTTGAATTATCATTCATCTGCATGCATACTTATTTCCATGTCTAAGGTGCTCACCTCTCTGCCCGTCGGTGAACGTGTCGGGATCGCCTTCTCCGGGGGTCTCGACACCTCCGTGGCGGTCGCGTGGATGCGCGAGAAGGGCGCTATCCCGTGCACCTACACCGCCGACATCGGCCAGTACGACGAATCCGACATCGCCTCGGTGCCCGGACGCGCCGCCGACTACGGCGCGGAGGTCGCCCGGCTGGTCGACGGTCGTGCGGCCCTGGTGGAGGAGGGGCTCGCGGCTCTGGCCTGCGGGGCGTTCCACATCCGGTCCGGCGGCCGCGCCTACTTCAACACCACCCCTCTCGGGCGGGCCGTCACGGGCACCCTGCTGGTGCGCGCGATGCTCGAGGACGGCGTGCAGATCTGGGGCGACGGCTCCACCTTCAAGGGCAACGACATCGAGCGGTTCTACCGCTACGGTCTGCTCGCCAACCCCTCCCTGCGCATCTACAAGCCCTGGCTGGACGCCGACTTCGTCAACGAGCTCGGCGGCCGCAAGGAGATGTCCGAGTGGCTGACCGAACGCGGTCTGCCCTACCGGGACAGCGCTGAGAAGGCCTACTCCACCGACGCCAACATCTGGGGCGCCACGCACGAGGCCAAGGCCCTCGAACACCTCGACACCGGCATCGAGATCGTCGACCCCATCATGGGCGTGCGCTTCTGGGACCCCGAGGTGGAGATCCCCGCCGAGGACGTCACGATCGGCTTCGAGCGGGGGCGGCCGGTGACCATCAACGGCAAGAGCTTCCCCTCCGCCGTCGACCTGGTGCTGGAGGCCAACACCATCGGCGGCCGCCACGGCCTGGGCATGTCCGACCAGATCGAGAACCGCGTCATCGAGGCCAAGAGCCGGGGCATCTACGAGGCGCCGGGCATGGCGCTCCTGCACGCGGCCTACGAGCGGCTGGTCAACGCGATCCACAACGAGGACACCATCGCCGCCTACCACAGCGAGGGGCGGCGCCTCGGCAGGCTCATGTACGAGGGCCGCTGGCTGGAGCCGCAGGGCCTGATGCTGCGCGAGTCGCTGCAGCGCTGGGTGGGCATGGCGATCACCGGCGAGGTGACCCTGCGCCTCCGGCGCGGTGAGGACTACTCGATCCTGGACACGACCGGACCGGCGTTCAGCTACCACCCGGACAAGCTGTCCATGGAGCGCACGGAGGACTCCGCGTTCGGACCGATCGACCGCATCGGCCAGCTGACCATGCGCAACCTCGACATCGCCGACTCCCGCGCCAAGCTGGAGGAGTACGCCCGGCTCGGCATGGTCGGCGACGGCTCCACCCCGGCGTCGATCGGCGCGGCCCAGGCGGCCTCGACCGGACTGATCGGCGCGATGCCCGAGGGCGGCGCCGAGGCGATCGCCGCCCGCGGACAGGACTACGACGACGGCGACGTGGGTCTGCTCGACCACGCCGCCATCGACTCCGGTACCGACTGAGACACGGTTCCCGGTCCGTCCCGCCCGAAGGTCCGGGCGGGGCGGACCGCGCCGTGTACGGCGCGGGTGCCCCGCGTCCCCGCCCGCGTCAGGGGGCCGGGTAGGTCAGGGTCTTGACCCGGCGCAGGGTGAGGGTGGTCTCGGCCGTCCGTACGCCGTCCAGGGCGCCGATCCCCTCGCTCAGGTAGGCGTACAGGTCGCCGGTGGTGCGGCACAGCAGGGACAGGGCGAGGTTGGCCGGGCCGGTGACGGCCGCGGCGAAGCGCACCTCGCTGTGGTCGGCCACGGCGCGTCCCGCGTCGGCGAGCGCGTGCGGGGCCACGGTCAGCCAGCACATCGCCTCGACGCCCTGGCCCAGGGGCTCGTGGTCGTACTCGACGGCGAAGTAGAGCACTCCCGTGGCACGCAGCCGCTCCAGACGCCGCCCGACCACGGCCTCGGACCGGCCGGTGGCCGCCCGCAACCGGGCGAGTGCGGCACGGCCGTCCTGGCGCAACTCGGCCAGCAGGGCCTCGTCGACGGCGTCCAGCACGATCGGCGCCGCGGTGGGTTCAGTGGCCGGAGGGCGCAGGGCGGCCTCCTCATCGGCCTCCAGCGCGCTGGTCTTGCGCAGCCATCCCAGCGGGCCGCCGTAGAAGGAGTGCAGGATGCAGTGGGCGCTGACGGAGGTGACGCGCGGGGTGCGCTGCAGGCGCTCCAGGAGCAGTTCGTCGCGCTCGCGCCTGGTGCGCGGACGCATCACGCACACCACCTCGGTGCCGCCGGAGGCCAGGTCGACGTACTGGGTGTCGGGGCGTCTGGCCAGTGCGAGGGCCAGGGGTCCGGCCACGTTGGGAGTGCAGCCCAGGCGGACGATCCAGCTGTCCCGGCCCAGGCGGCCGTCGTCGGTCATCCCGGTCACCCGGAGGCGGGCCGTGGTGCGCAGCCGTCCGAACCGGCGCGCGATGGTCTGGTCGGACACGCCCAGCACCCGTGCGATCCGGCTGAAGGGCGCCCGGCCGTCCAGCTCCAGCGCCTGCAGCAGCTTCAGGTCGAGCACGTCGAGTGTCTGGGGCGCCACAAGGTTCTCCTGTGCGGGGTCGCCGCGGAACGCGCATGCGGCCCGCGGCGACGACGGTGCGGCCGGTCGGTGCCATCGTAGGAGCCCGGGGCGGCCGCGGCGGGCAGGTCCGGCCTCCCCGGAAGCCGCCTCACCCGCCGGTGCCCGCCGCTTCGGTCCCGCCCCGGTGCGCGGCGGCGGTGGCCCGCACGGCGCCCTCGTCCTCGGGGCCGTTGCGCCCCGCCTCCGCCGCGGCGGTTTCCACGCGCGGTGCGGCGGTGTCCGCGCTTCGCGGGCGGCGCAGCAGGACGGCGGCGGCCACGGCCGCCAGTACCAGCAGGACCGCGGAGACGAGCAGGCACAGGCGCAGGCCGTCCAGGAACGCCGCGGACACGGCCTCCAGCGCGCGGCCGGTGTCCGCGCCCATGTCCAACCCGGCCACCGCGCCCAGCCCGTCCTCCTGGGCGGTGCGGGCGATCCGCTGTGCCTGGTCACCGCCCAGGCCCGCCTCGTCCAGACGAGCGGGGAGGGCGTGCACCACCCTCACGGTCAGCAGGGTGCCCAGGAGGGCGGGCCCCAGGGCGCCGCCCACCTGCCGGAAGGCGTTGCTGCCCGCGGCCGCCATGCCGGCCTGGTGCGGGGGCACCGCGGCGACGGCGGTGCCCGTGATGCACGGGAAGGCGATGCCCAGGCCCAGCCCCAACAGGCACAGGCGCCAGGACACCGACCACAGGGAGGTGTCCGCGCCGAGCGCGGTCAGGCTCACCAGGGCGCCCGCCGCCACCAGCAGGCCGACGGTGATGAGCACCCGGGCCGACACGCGCTGCATCACCCGTCCCATCACCAGGCCCAGCAGCATGCACACCACGTTGACCAGCACCATGCGCACCCCCGACTCCAGGGTGCTCAGCTGCTGCACCACACCGAAGTACAGGCTCAGCACGAAGAAGAAGCCGATCAGCCCCAGGAAGCTGACCAGGGCGGCGAGGGTGGAGGCGACGAAGGCCGGGCTGCGGAACAGCGACAGGTCCAGCATGGGGGAGGGAGCACGCCTCTCCACCACCACGAAGGCGACGGCGCCGACCGCGGCCAGCGCCAGCGCCAGGACCGTCCTCGGATGCGTGAACGACTCGGCGCCGCCCTCGATCACCCCGTAGACCAGTGCGGTGACCGCCACCGCGGCCGTGATCTGCCCGGGCCAGTCGAGCCCGCGCCCGCCCGGGGCGCGGGACTCCTCCAGCAGCCGCGCGGCGACGGCCATGGTCAGCAGCGCCACCGGCACCGGCAGCAGGAAGACCCACCGCCACTCGGCGTACTCCAGCAGCACCCCGGCGATCAGCGGCGGTCCCGCCATGGCCGCCATCATGCAGGTGGTCCACAGGCCGATGTACCTGCCGCGCTCGCGCGGACCGGGCGCCGCGTGGCTGACCAGCGCCAGTGTCACCGGCAGCAGTGCGGCGGCACCCGCCCCGGCCAGCGCCTGCCCGACCCACACGGCCTCCACGGAGGAGGCGCACAGCGACACCAGGGCGCCGGCCGCGCACAGGGCCAGGCCCACCTGGTAGACCTTCTTGCGGCCGTGCACGTCGCCGAACACCCCGGCGGTGAGGATCAGCGCTGCCACCGGTAGTACGAAGGCATCGGACACCCACGACAGCTGCGCGGTGGAGGCGTCCAGCGCCTGCTGGAGCGCCGGCAGGCTCACCATGACGGTGGTCACCGGCAGGTAGGCGACGAAGACCCCCGCGCAGGCCAGCGCGATCGTGGCTCTTCGCGTGCGCGCGGCCCGCGCACTCCCACGTGACATGTTCACGGACATCCTTCCCGGCAGCGCGACACGCTGCGCCCGACTGCGACCGCACCACTTTGCGCCGCGTTCGCCGGACCGGGCCAGCCGGCACCCCCTCGACCACGTGAATCCGACATCCGAACCCGGTCCGCGCGGGATTTCCTCCATCCACGGCATCCGGGCCGCGGGGCCGTGGACGGGGCGCCGCGGCCACGGCGCCCCCACGAGCCGGTCGGACGCGGTGTCCGGGGCGCGTGCGGCGGTGACGTGCGGGCGGCCCGCCGCCCGTGTCCGGGAGCGTGCGCACAGGTGCGGCGCGGCGGCCGGGGCCGCCGCGCCACGGGTGCGGTGTCAGGGGTGTCCGGGGGTCAGTTCGCGCTGCAGGAGACCGTCGGCCAGGTCCAGTTGCCGTTGTGGTCGATAGTCACGCCCCAGTTGTTGCCGTTGCCGTTGGGCCTGGCGGTCAGTACCTGGGAGCTGGGGTAGCTGGCGCTGACGTTCCACGTGGCGCTGATCTTCGCCGGGGACGGAACGTTCATCGTCACGGTCCAGTCGCTCGATCCGCTGACCGAGACGTCGAGGTTGTAGCGGTCGTTCCACTGCTGGCCCGCGGACAGGGTCGCGGTGCAGCCACCACCGCCGCCTCCTCCGCCACCACCGCCTCCTCCTCCGCCGCCTCCGGAGGAGCCCAGGGTGATGTTGGAGTTCCCGCTGCTCTGGTAGCCCTCCGTCGCCATGATCATGTAGTCGTGGCTGCCCAGGTTCATGCCGGCGCGGGCCCAGGCGTCGAAGTGATTGCCGGCGGTGATGGTTCCGCCCGTCCTCCTCGTCTGCCGGACGCTCCAGTACTGGTCGAAACTCCTGGTGCCCTCGATGGAGGGGGCGTTGGTCCGCCTCGTCTTGTAGATGTCGTACGTGCCGCCGTCGCTGGTGACCGTGCCCATGTGCGTTCCGGTGGGCCGGTAGGTGCCCCAGTTGTCGACGATGTAGTACTCCACGAGGGGACCTCTCGTCCACCCGTAGAGGGTCAGGTACGCGTTGCCGGACGGGTTGAAGCTTCCCGAGTAGTTCACGGTCCGGCGTCCGCCGGTGGCCCATCCCTTGCCGGCGACGAAGTTCCCGGTGTTGCTCCATGAGGTGCTGTAGTTGCCGCCGGATCCCAGCTCCATGGAGACCGTTCCGGGGCTGTCGGTCCAGAAGGAGTAGAAGTAGCCGTTGTTGTTGCCGGTCTGGTTGGAGGTGATGGCCGCCGCGGCGGTGCCCGGGAGCATCGCCATGGCCGTGACCAGCGCCACCGCGACGGCGCAGACACGGCCGACGAGCAGTCTGGCGGGGCTGCGCCCGCGGCTCCTCGGGCGGGCGGGGGAGTCGTTCATGTGTGCTTCCTCCTCGTGGGGGGTCGGGGGGTAGGAGGCGTGACACGACCCGGTGGGGCGGCCGGTTGTCGTGCGGTCGCCGACCGGAGGCGTGTCACTTTGGGTGACTATGGCTGACCTTGGGTGAGATCGGCCGATAGTGACAGTGTCCGGTCGGCTCCGCTGCGTTGTCAATAATTTCCGGAAGATTCCGGATATATTCTTCTCCAGGGTCCTCCCGGAAGAACGTCCTGCCTGGCCCCCGGACTGGCTGGGGCGGCACGGGGGTGGACGCTGGACTTTTCCGAAACTTTCCGAACCATGCGGCGCCGGACGCCCCGGGGATCCGGGCCGCCACCGGCGCCCGCGACCACGGCCTGATCTGACCCGGCGCCCGCGCAGGCGGGCTCCTTCGCGCCCGGAGCCCGTGCCCGACCGGGCCGGGCGGGCGTGCCGTGGGAGAGGGGTTCGGGGAAGGCGGCCGGGACCTGGCCGTGCCCGCCGTGGGGGAGGGGGCGTTCACCCACCTCCCCGGACGCATGGACGGTGCCGGTACCGGAGGAGGCCGGCGCCTTTCACGCCCGTTCCGGCCCCGGGCCGGTGGACTCACGCCAGATGATCCTGTTGAGCGGTGCGTCCGACACCTCCGGCACCGTTCCCCGGACCGCGGCGACCAGGCGCCGCATGGCGTCGGCACCCAGCCGCTCGCGGTCGACGTCGACCGTCGTGAGCGCCGGCGAGAGGTAGGCGCCCACCGGGTGGTTGTCCCAGCCCGTCACGCTGAGGTCCCCCGGTACGCTCCAGCCGCGTTCGAGGGCTCCGCGGACCACGCCGGCGGCCACCACGTCGTTCGCCGCGATGACGGCGGTGACGCCGCCGTCCTCCGGCAGGGAGCGCACGGCCTCGCGGCCGGACTCGGCCGACCAGTCGCCGTCGACCACGCCGTACGACTCCAGGCCGAGGCGTTCGACCGTCGTCAGGTACGTCTGCTTGCGCTCACGGGCCGAGGCGAAGCCCAGGGAGCCCGAGACGTGCAGGAAGCGCCGGTGGCCGGCCCCGGCCAGGCCCTCGACGAGGTCGGCGACGACCGAGCCGTCGGCGAGCCCGCCGATACCGCGCATGTCGTCGTCGAGGTCGGCGGAGACGACGACCGGTGCGCTCGCGTTCGGCTCCTGGCCGGCGTCGGAGACGAGCGGAGCCAGGGAGAGGACGCCCTCCACCTGCCCCGAGTCGGCGAGTTCGCGTGTGCGCTCGGCCCGGGCCCCGGGGCCGCCGTCCACACTCAGGACCTCGACCACGAAGCCCTCCGCGCGAGCGGTGGCGACGGCGCCGGCGAGCATCCGGTCCGGACTGAAGGAGCTCATGCCGGGCAGCAGGATCGCCAGGCGCCCGGTCCGCCGTGTGCGCATCGACCGCGCGATGAGGTTGGGGCGGTAGTCGAGCTCCCTGATCGCGGCGTCGACCCGTGCTCTGGTCGACTCCTTGAGCCCTCCGCTGAAGCGGAGGTAGCGCGAGACCGTCTGGTGGGAGACCCCCGCGACGCGGGCGACCTCCTTGATGGTCGGTCGCCGCCGCGGTGTCGCGGACATGGGCATCGGACCCCTTCCGTGTGCGGGAGGCACCCTTGACGTGGAGTGTGAACGATCACTATCTTAGGCCGCACCACAAATAGTGAACGTTCACTTTTTCTCTGAGTCCCCAGGGGTGCCCGTGTCCGATCCCAGTCCCCCCGTCCGTACGGCCGTCGTCGGCAGCGGCGCGATCGCCAGGGGCGTCCACCTTCCCGCGCTCGCCGACATGGGCGACCGGGTCCACCTCGCCGCCCTGGTCGACGTCGACGAGGCGCTCGTGGCGGAGACCGCGGACGCATGGGGCGTCCGGGGCCGGTACACCGACGTCCACGCCATGCTCGCCGCCGAGTCACCCGACCTCGTGGTCGTCTGCACCCCGCCCGTCGCCCACAAGGACACGGTGATCGCGGGTCTGGACGCCGGCGCCTGGGTGTGGTGCGAGAAGCCGCCGGCCCTCTCCCTCGCCGAGTACGACGAGGCCGCCGCACACGAGGGCGAGCACGGCCCCTTCGCGGGCTACGTGTTCCAGCACCGGTTCGGTTCGGGTGCCGAGCGCCTGCGCCGCCACATCCGCCAGGGCACACTCGGCCGCCCGCTCGTCGGCGTGTGCAACACCCTCTGGTACCGGGACCCGGAGTACTTCGGGGTCCCCTGGCGCGGCCGGTGGGACACCGAGGGCGGGGGCCCGAGCATGGGGCACGGCATCCACCAGATGGACCTCATGCTCTCGCTGCTCGGCGACTGGACCGAGGTCACGTCCGTGATGTCCACGATCGCGCGGCCCGTCCAGACGGAGGACGTGTCGATGGCGATCGTGCGCTGCGAGTCGGGGGCGAAGATCTCCGTGACCAACAGCCTGCTCTCGCCCAGGCAGACCAGCTACCTGCGCTTCGACTTCGAGGACGCCACGGTCGAGCTGGAACACCTCTACGGCTACGACAACGCGCACTGGCGCTGGACGCCGGCGCCGCACGCCGACCAGGAGGGAGCGGTCGCCTCCTGGCAGCCGGAGGAGAACGTGCCGAGTTCGCACAGGGCCCAGCTCGGTTCGCTGCTCGACTCGATGGAACGCGGCGAGCGCCCCCGCGCCAGCGGCCACGACGGACGGCGCGCACTCGAACTCGTCGCGGGGATGTACCAGTCCGCCGTGCTCGGAGAGACGGTACGGCGTCGGGAGCTGACCCCCGAGAGCGGTTTCTACCACTCCATGTACGGAGGCGACGCACGAGCCGCCGCGTCCGCCCTCACCCGAACGGAGCCGAGCACCAGTGCCTGAGAAGCCCCTCCTGTCCAGGAACGACGACGCGCTCACCGTCACGGTGGGCGGCACCGAGATCGCGCGCTACGTGCCGCGCCCCGACGCTCCGGCCGTCGAGGCCCCCAAACCCTTCCTGCATCCGCTGCGCACACTCGGCGGAGCCCCGCTGACCGCCACGCGGCCGTGGGACCACCGCTGGCACAAGGGCCTCCAGATGACCTGGTCCCATGTCTCGGGGCAGAACTTCTGGGGCGGCCCGACCTATGTGCACGGCAGCGGCTACGAATGGCTCGACAACGTCGGCTCCATCCGTCACGAGCACTTCGAGGGCATCGACGAACGCGACGACGAGGTCATCCTCACCGAGCGCCTCACCTGGTTGAACTCAGGGGGTGAGCGGTGGATCTCCGAGGCCCGCACGCACTGGTTCCACTCCGTCGACTCCGACCGCGGGCTGTGGGCGCTCGACTTCGCGACCGAGCTGGCCAACGTGCGGGGCAGCGCCCTCGAACTGGGCAGCCCCACCACCGCGGGCCGCGACGCCGCGGGCTACACCGGACTGTTCTGGCGCGGCCCCCGGGCGTGGACCGGGGGCGACGTGCTCGCGGCGAACGGCCGCACCGGCGCCGACGTCATGGGCACCCGGGCGGACTGGATCGCCTTCACCGGACAGCACGACGAGATCGACGGCGGAGCGACCGTCCTCTGCTTCGCCGGAACGACCAGCGGCTCCGCCCCGATCAGGTGGTTCGTGCGCTCGGAGCCCATCCCCGTGTTCAGCCCCTCGCCGTCGTTCGACGAGACGGTGACCCTCGAACCGGACGAGGTCCTCAGGCTCCGGCACCGACTGGTGTTCGTCGACCGGATGTGCGCCACCGAGGAGATCGGGCGACTCGCCAGGGAGTACACGCCATGAGGACACCCCGTTTTCCCGGAGGCACCGCCGTCAGCGGCCTCCAGGTCTACGACTGGGAGGCCCCGGACGGTCTGCACGGCGGCACGCCGCACGTGCACACCGCGTCGTCCGAGGCCTACGTCGTGGTCTCCGGCGGCGGAGAGGTGCACACCGTCACCCCGGAGGGCGTCGCGGCCGACGCGCTGACGGCCGGTACCGTCCTGTGGTTCGGTCCGGGCACGGTGCACCGCCTGGTCAACCACGGAGGGCTGGAGATCACCGTGGTCATGCAGAACTCGGGGCTCCCGGAGGCGGGCGACGCGGTCTTCACCTTCCCGCGTGCCGTGCTGGCCGACCGCGCCGCCTACGACGCCGCCGCCCACCTGCCCCAGGACGCCTCCGAGGAGGAGCGCGCCCACCGTGCCAGGGCCCGCCGCGACCTCGCCATGGAGGGCTACCTGGAACTCGTCGAGTCGGTGGGGGAGGGCGGCGGGGAGGCACTGCGGGAGTTCCACCGGCTCGCCGCGGAGGTGGTCCGTCCCCGCGTCGGGGCGTGGCGGGAGATCTGGCGCGAGAGCGTGGAAGAGGAGCTGGAGCTGACGCGGCGGCAGCTCGCGTCGCTGGCCCAGGGCGATCCGGGCATCATGCACGACGCCGCCGTGGTGCGTACCGAGCCGCTTCCCGGTCCACGGCACTTCGGTATGTGCGGACGGCTCCGCAAGTGGCGGCCGAGGAGCACCGGGCCGGAGGAGGAGGGGCGGTAGGACCCCCGGACCGGGCGGGCCCGAGCAGGGGGTCCACCGGCCCTGGGCCCCGGGCCGGGTGGACCGTGTCCGCGGTGGCCCGGGCGGGTGAGGGCCGTCGGCCGCCCGCGACGGCCGGCTCTCACGCGGGCGCGACGCCTCCGGCGCCGGCCCGCCGGTGCGGGTCGGCGCCGGAGGCCGTTGGGCCCGGAGCCGGTGCGCCTGTTCAGAAGCGGTCGACCAGGAGCTGCCCGTCGGTGGCGCGCTGGCCGGTCAGGCCGCTGCCGTAGTTGGCCTCGACCCGCGAGCGCTCGGAGGCGTTGGGGTAGGGGCTGGTGCAGTTCACGCCGCCGGTGGATCCCGACATCAGCGACGAGCACGGACCGGGCTTGGCGTCGGGCAGGCCCAGGCTGTGACCGAGCTCGTGCGCGGCGATGCGCACCGCGTCGTAGCCTGCGGCGGTGCCCTCGCGGCCCATCCAGACGGTGACCTGCCCGCCCGGGCGCACCGGGCCCAGGTGGGCGCGGGGCCAGCCGTTGTCGGCGATGATGCGGATCTCGGCGCGCCGTCCGAAGGAGGCGGGCTCCAGGCGGACGTTGCCGACGCTGGAGTTCCACACGCGCACGGCCGTGGAGACGGCGGAGGTGTACTCCGCGGCGCGGCTGGCGTCGTAGTACAGGACGGTCTGGCGCAGCGGCTGGGACTGCTCAGCGGGTGCCGCGGTGGCCGGTGCGGCGCCCACCAGCGTCAGCGCCAGCGCACTCAGGGCGATCAGGAGGGGTGTGAGGATGCGTCTCAGCATGGGGGGTCTCCCTGGGGGTGGGGTGCTGATTCTTTTGGTGACCCGGTGAGGTCGCCATGATGCTATGTGTAGTGACGTATCGCCACAAGATGTGCAGAACGCCTAATTTCGGCGCTGTACACCGACCTGGAGGTCCCGGGGCGGGGAGAACTGCTGGGATCTGCTCCGCGGGGATCCGCTCGCCCGTCGGCCGGCTCTGCCGGGGCAGCACGGGGTGGCGTGCCCGGCACTGCGGGCCCGGGTGCCGGTGGTTCCCCATGGCCGTGCTCGACTCCGGCCAGGCCGTGCCCCAGGTCCCCGGGCCGGCTCCTGCCGCCCCTGGGTGTGCGGCCGGTCATCCTCTTCGGGCCCACCGCCGGCCTTGGGGCTGAGAACCTGCGGAACACGGCTGAGGAGCGCCTCGGAGGAGTGCGGACCCCCAGGCCCTGCCCTGCTGCTCCAGATGGTCGGTGCGCTCAGTGGGCAAGGCGCGGTCGGCCTCGGCCAGGCTTGCGGCGTCCGCGATACGGATGCGGACACGCGCGGAAGGCCCCCACGGCGGCAGGGCGAGGCCCGGTGCGGGCAAGGCGCGAATCTGCTCGGGTACGTGACCGGGACCGGTGCCGGGCGTGCCGCTGCTCGCAAGGGGCCGTTGCTCAGGTGCGGAGCGTCAGGGGCGGTGGAGTCCAGCGGTCGGCGCGGTGGGCGGAGATGTGCACCTTGGCGTCGATGGAGAACAGCCGGGCCCTCTCCATCTCGCCCCAGTCGACCCAGGCCGGCGGTGTGGCGGTGGCGTGCAGGTATTCGCGGGCGACGTCCGGCAGTCCGTCGGGCAGGTCCTGGCCGGCTGTGGAGAAGTAGCGCATGAGGGTGTTGAACTTGCCGGCCTCCCCGCGTGCGAACAGTGCGTCCACCGTCGCGTCGGCGAGTTCGCCTCCCATGAGCCGCAGCGCTTCCATGTGGGCGAGGACGGCGGTCGCGGCCTGGACGCGCTGGGCGATCATCTCCTCGACACGGTCGGGGCCCCGGTGCGTCGCGTGATCGCCCGCACTCTCGACAGGCCGTCGGCGCCCAGGCCGCGTCGGCCGAGCAGGCCGCGTAGCTCCCGGCGTTCGGCCGCGGTGGCGGTCGACCAGATCTCGGCGAGCAGGGCGGTCGGCCGGTTGCCTCGGACGTCGTCCAGGTTCGCCTTGCCCGTGCGTTTCGGATCGCCGAAGAGCCCCAGCAGGTCGTCCCGCAGCTGGAGGGCCTCCCCCAGGGCAAGTCCGTAGGCGGTGAAGGCCTCCATCAGCGTGCCCGGAGCACCGGCCATCGCGCCACCGGCGCGCAGGGGGTGCTCGACCGTGTACTTGGCGGTCTTGTGCCGGATGACCTGGAGTGATCGGCCCGTGTCGGGCCGGGAACCGGTGCGCAGGACCTCCAGGCACTCTCCGGCGATCAGCTCCCTGGCCATGACCGCCCACAGCTCGCGTGCGCGGGACAGGTAGGCCGCGGGCAGGCCGCAGAGGAGGAACAGCTGCGCGGCCCACGACATCAGCGGGTCCCCGGTCAGCAGGGCCAGGGAGCGGCCCCCGGCCTGCGGCCGCGCCCTGCCGGTGAACGCGGCGCGCAGGGCGACATGAGCGCTCGGCACGCCGTGTCGCATCGGGCTCTCGCCGATGGGGTCGTCGTGGACGACGGCCGCGGCGTGCACCAGATCCATCGCGGCGGCGGCCCTGACCAGCGCATCGCTGTCCGGCTGCCCGGCCGCGCGCCATCCCCAGTAGCAGAACGCGGCGCGCAGGCGCTTGCCGTCGGCCACCGCCACGGCCAGCTGCTCGGCCACCGGCAGCAGGTCGGCGTCGATGGCGAGGAGCCGGTCCGTCTCCTGCCGTGCGAACTCCTGCGACGCAGAGTCCACCCGGGTATGGGGCAGGATCTGCTCCTCGATCTCAGACATCGCTCTGACCGGGCCGGGAAGCGGCCCGCCGAGTAGGCAGTTCCATGTGGGACTCGGACGCGGGAGCGTACCGTCGCAGCGCCAGCCGGCCCCGCTGCCTCAGTTCCCCCCTGCCGTCCTGGGCCAGTTCGGCCAGGCCCGACCGGCTCAGCAGCTCCCCCGCTCTCTGCAGAGCCGTTCCGATACCACTGAACGCCAGGCCGGCGATCCCGGCCGCGACCAGCACCGGCTCGCCCGCATGGCCGCTCCTCGCACCGTCACCGGTGTACGACACAGCGTTCCCCCGTCTCCAGCTGACACGGAAAGGACCGTGGCGGAAAACGCGCGGCGGTTCCGGGGAGAGCTTTGTCCGGGCATCCGGGGCCGTTCTGGGTCCTTGTGGGTTGATCATCTTCTGCAATCACCGCTTTTGTCAGCGCGATGATGTGGTCTGGCTCGCTTTGTCGGTGTTCGGCGAAGATGTGGGCCCCGACAGAAACGGGCAGTTCGGAGAAAAAGTCGGCAAGGGCGCGGGGGTGCCCTGGTCCGGTCCGTGCCTTCGCAGGCAGTGGGTCTGCTCCATGTGGCGAGGTAGCCGCGCCAGAACAGGGTTCAAGCCAGGGTGAATATTACTGGAGGCGTGTCCGAAACGTGAGGAAAAGCCATGTCCGGGTCGGTCGCCTTCGGGTGCGGGTGAGCGCGCCCAGGCCACGGGGAGTCTTTTCGAACCCGCGTTCCGGGGTTGTGGCCTCACATTCCCTTCTGTCTAAGATGAAGGCAATGTGGGGGATTTTATTGTTCTCGGATTTTGTGTTCGTCCTGTGGGTTCCCTGGAGTCTCTGCGCGGAAAAGGTGGTGGACGAGCCCCGGACGTGTACCCCGAATCCGGGGCGACGGGGTACTGGCATGCTGTGGGCGAACCGGATGGTTGGCCGGTGGTGATCGCTTACAGCGGGTTCCTGTGGCGTGAGGAGTGCTCGCTGGTGGACTATCTCCTTCGAGTGACCGGGGGTGCGACGCGACTGCCCTGGCTGGTCGAGGGCGCGGTCCCCGACCCGGCGGGCCCGTGACATGGACGGCACATCACCGTACCGGGCTCGGGTCTGGGCTGCGGTGCTGTTGCCGGGACGTGTGTGCGGTCGACACGCCCCGACGGTCCCTGGGGCAGGGCTTCGCGGGTTGTTCGGCGGACGCGGCGATCCAGTCGTGGGTCACCCTCCTGCGACCCTCGGAGGGAAGGGACCTCGTCCGATCGGTGGTGCCGTCTGAGGCCGTGTGATGCCGCATGGTCCCGTGTCAGTACGGCACCGCGGAGCACAACCGGGGCGCACATCGGTGACTGATGGCATCCGACGGCGCCTCGTCAGGTTCTCCGGACTGGGCGGAGTCGCGCTCCGCTTCCTGAAATGACGTGCGTACACGGTCCGAAGCGGATGTCTGGACTCGGCGGCGGGGTTTTCCCGGCGGTGCGTGACTAGGGAAGACGGGCGAACTTCGCGATCATCCCGAAAGCAGCCTCCGGGCCCAGGCCGGATCGGAGCGATCATCAGGCGGCCCCGGTCATTAACAACCCATGGAGAAAGAACTCGCTGAGAAAACTCAGTGTGCCGCGCAATTCGTCACCGGTCGGTGGTCGGCTGTTGGTCGGCACCTGGGTCCTTGTTCAGCCGTGTCGAGAAAGGTTGCCTTCCGCCGGTCCCCCCGGCCGGTTCTGTTCCCCTCCCCCGCATATCGGAGGCAACCGCATGCCAACGGCATATCCACGACATGCGCGAACGCGGCGTGCCCTGAGGGCACACCGCTATCTTCGTACCGCGCTGACGGTCTCGACGGCCGCCGCCATCGCCGGCTCCCTGACCATGGTGCCCACCTCGGCCGCGGCAGCGCCGTCGGAAAGCCGCGACGACACCGCCTACCGCGGTGAGGTCGAAGTCGTCCGCACACCGATGGGCGCCGCCGACGACTCGGTGCTGACCGGCCGGGTGTTCGTCGACGCCAACCAGAACAGCGCCAGCGACGGCGGCGAGGCCGGCCTGCCCGGCGTCATGGTCACCAACGGTCGCGAAGTGGTGCGGACCGACGGTGAGGGCCGTTATCGGCTGCCCGCGTTCGACAACATGACGGTGTCGATCACGCAGCCCTCGGGCTACCAGGTGCCGCTGGACGAGCACAACATCCCGCAGTTCCACTACAACCACCTGCCCGAGGGGTCCCCGGACCTGCGCTACGGCGGCATCGCGCCGACCGGCCCACTGCCGTCCGCGGTCAACTTCCCGATCATTGAGAGCGCTGAGACCGCCTCCGCCGCGCAGAGCTGCGTCATCGCCGGAGACCTGCAGACCTACGACAAGCAGGAGATCGAGTACGCGCGCGCCGGTGCCATCAAGGACCTGTCCGACCGCGACGACTACGCCGGCTGCGGCACACTGTTCGTCGGCGACGTCGTCGGTGACGACCTGTCGCTCTACCCCGACGTCAAGGACCTGGTCAGCGAGACCAACGGCCCGGTCCGCTTCCTGCCGGGCAACCACGACCTCGACTTCGACACCCCGAGCGCCGAGCACTCCTTCGACACCTTCCGCGCGCAGCTGGCGCCGGAGTACTACTCCTTCGACGTCGGTGACGTGCACGTCATCGCGCTGAACACCGTCGACTACCCGTGCACCGCGGCCGACGACAGCCCCGAAGGCATCGAGGAGCGCTGCGCCGACCCGGAGGGCGCCCCGGCGTACAACGGCCGGATCGACGACGACCAGCTCACATGGCTCCAGCACGACCTGGACAACGTCGACCGCGACAAGCTCATCGTCGTCGCCAGCCACATCAGCCTGCTCAACTACGCCGACGAGGGTTCCCCGGTGCACCAGGTCGACCAGGTCAACCGCGTGCACGAGCTGCTGCAGGGCCGCAGGGCCGTGGCGCTGTCCGGCCACAGCCACAGCATCGAGAACCTCGAGGCCGGCGACGACGTCGAAGGCTGGCGCGACATCTTCGGTGTCGAGGGCCTGCCGTTCCCGCACATCACCGCGGGCGCGATCTCGGGCGACTGGTACTCCGGCGCGGTCGGCGAGGAGGGCTACCCGGCGGCGATCGGCCGCGACGGCGGCCGTCCTGGCGTGGTGACGCTGGACATCGAGGGCAACGAGTTCCAGGCGCGCTACACCGTCACCGGTGAGTCCGACGACGTGCAGACGCAGCTGGGCATCAACACCCCGACCTACCGCGAGTGGTTCGAAGAGCGCCAGGAGTGGAACGACGACCCCGTCGGTGAGGCCCCTGAGCTGGACGAGCCCCTGGTGGTCGACCGCGCCGACCTGGCCCACGGCAGCTGGCTGACGACCAACTTCTTCTTCGGCTCCACCGGCTCGACGGTCGAGGTCAGCATCGACGGCGGGCCGGCCGAGGAGGCTGCGCGTACCCAGCGGATGGAGGGCGAGGCCGTCAACGTCGGCGCCGAGTACTCCGACCCGTACGCGGTCTCCCAGCAGCTGGTCCACGGCGGCAGCATCGCCGACCGGACGATGCACCTGTGGCGGTTCGACCTGCCCAGGAATCTCCGCAACGGTCAGCACACCGCCGAGGTGACCGCGACCGACTCCTACGGCCGCGAGTTCACCGACGTCCTCGAGTTCGAGGTCGTGGGGCGACGGTAACCGGACCCTGCCGTTCGGAGGGCCGCCACCCGCGGGTGACGGCCCTCCTTCTTGGCTGTCCAGCCGCGCATCGGGTCCAGCGTCTCTGGTGCGGGGTTCTTCCGTGCCCGGGGCCGGTGGCCGATCGGGTCGAAGGCCCGCTGGAAACGCGGCGCTCTGCCCTGCAGGTCTCAGCCTTCTACCCGGTCATGGGTTCGTGTGCCCGGAGCGCGGTCCACACGGTATGTCAGATGCGTTGCGTAGGGCGTGACGACAGCGTTCTGCTGTGTGAGCAGGGTCTGCTCCGTGATGTGGTCGAACAGTCGTGTTCCCGATCCCATGAGAACGGGTGACAGGTGGACGCGGAGTTCGTCGACCGCTCCCAGAGCGAGTGCCTGCCCCGCCACATCGGCTCCCCCCATGATGACGACCTCCTTGTCCCCAGCGGTTTTCGCCGCCTGGGAGATGGCGGAAGAGATACCGCCGGTCACGAAGGTGAAGCCGGCCACGTGGCGGGTCCGCTGCGGGGCCCGGTGGGTGATGACGAAATTGTGCGGGGCCTGCGTCTGGTCCTGTTCGTAGCCGTATCCGCGGTCGCCCTCCCATCCTTGGGAGCCGTCGATGAAGTCGAAGGTCCTGCGTCCCATGATCACCGCGCCGGTGGAATGGAAGCCTTCCTCGAGGATGGCGGCGTCCTTGGGGGAGTGCTCGGCAGATGTGACCCAGCCCTGGATGGGTTGCCCGTTCCGGCCCAGACCCTGTGAGGAATCGGCATCCGGTCCGGTGACGTATCCGTCGAGGGACATGGAGATGTCGACGACCACCTTGGTCATGGTCTTCCTGCTTTCCTTGTTCTACAGACGCGTATGGGGCCGAAGCAGTCAGGGCGGGGCGGCACGGACTTCATGACGGCTCCTCGCTGACGGCTTCTCGTAGACAGACCAGGAAGGCTAGGCGAAATCATCGCCGGCGGGTGTGGGAAAGGGGCGGACAGGTCGATGCCGCCCTCTGCCGTGATGTGGCCGATCCCGTTCGCGCCCCGTTCGGTGAACCAGCACCCTCCCTTGGGATCGGCGATGATCGCGTGGGGGCGTGAGTCCCGCTGGGGGAGTGGGAACTCCCGGATACGTCCGTTCGTGGTGAGGCGCCCGATCCGGCCTGCTGTGGTCTCCACGAACCACAGCGCGCCGTCACAGCCTTCGGTGATACCGACCGGGCCCGCGTCGCTGGTCGGCTGTTTCGCTCGGGATCCAGGGGCGACCCTGACGTGTGCCGGGAGCGCCTCCCGTCACTCGGTAATCGTCAGGAAGGCTGGGAAGCGGCTCGGCTCGGGCGGGTGTGCCGGTGGCCGCTGACTTGCTGACTCAACGACTGGACGCCGACCACGGGGGTTCAAGGCCGCCCGGCTGAGCGAGGCCGCGGAACTCGGGATCCCGGTGCCGCCCGTGCTGTGCCTTCGGGCCGAGGACCTGTCGCGAGCGACCGCCGAGGCGGTGAACGCGACCAGGACCTGGCTTCACCTGTACCGGCCCCGCCGCGTGGTGCTCCGGACCAGCGCACACGAGGACCTGGCGCAAAGCGCGCAGGCGGGCCGCACCGTCTTCCTGCTGAACTGCCCTCCCGACGCCTCGGCGCTGTCGCGCACCATCGACCAGGACCTCCTCACCGCCGAGAAGATCGGCGATGATAACGGGTCCTGCGCCATGGTGCAGGAGCAGGTCGAGTCACCCCTTTACGGCGTGGCCTTCTATGAAGATCTGTGGCCTGCTCATACGAGGAGGTGGATGCCCGTGGGAATAGCCCTGCTTCTTTGATCGAGCTCCTCGCCGACGAGGTTCTCGATGAGAGCGACGAGAAACTGGCTGGTGAATATACGGAGCAATTCGATGATGGAAGCAGCTCGTTCGAGGGAGGGAACCTTCGAGCGGATGACACCGATGAGTGCAACACGCACATCAACCCTGAACGTCGAAACTGACATGGCCGGCCAGAGCCCGAGGATGAACCAGTAGAACCATGAAGACAGTCCGTAGACGCCTGCCCGTGTCGGGATGCCTGATCGGCCTCCTGCCCTTCCTTCTCCATCTCGTCCTCACGTGGGTCGGAACGCCTCACGTGTCGGCTCCGCCGTACGTGCTCTACGGGCCTTTGGTCGCCACGGTTCTGTTCGTGGTCTCCTGGTTCCGGGACGTGCGGGCGGAGGCCGATGAGGCTTCCACTGTGAGGTCGGTCCTGCTCTGGGCGGCTCTGGGGGTCGCGGTCCTGGTCGTGGCCGTCGCCTTCTCCCACCTGAGCGGCTACTCGGAGGCCGAACTCCTTCCCGGGGAGCGGTATCGGCTCATGCCGACCGTGGCTGTCACCGCCGCGGTGGGCGGCCTCCAGATGCTCTTCGCGGCGGCCGCGATCCTGCTCGACCGCAGGGAACACGGTGTGCCCGGGGCGGGAGTGGTGTTGTTCCTGGCCTTGGTGTCGACCCTGGTGGTTCCCGCCGGAGCCGGCGTGGTGGCCGAGGGGGCGCTCCGGCCCCCGCGGCCGGGGGCGGAACATCTCACCGCGAGCGTCGAGCCTCCGGCCCGTGAGATTCCGGCCGGGATCGAGGGCGTGCCGCGTGCACTGGACCTTCCGCAGGACGCGGTCCGAGGGCTGCAGGCGGTCACCTCGGGAGCGCTGTTGCAGCTCGGGGACGGGGCGATGGTGGTGGATCCCCTCACCGGTGACGAACTGTGGCGGTACCGCACGCCTGGATCGGACATCCGGATCCTGGTCGCTCCTGACGGAGACTCGCTCGTACTCGAGGAGTATCCTCCCCCGACCGATGACGACCCCGCCCCCGCGACGGTGAGGGTCACCCTCGATGCGATGAGCGGCCGGATCCTGCACCGTTCCGAGGACCTCCAGAAGCTCCTGACGGACGAGGTCGCTGCGGTGGCACATGACTCCGAGAACGCGGAGCCCCCGGAAGACGAGAGCGTCGCCGTGCGGACGGGGGCGAGTGCTCCGCTGGAGGTGTACGGGGCATCATCGGGCGCCCTGCTGTGGAGGTTCGAGGAATCACCGGAATGTGTTCCCGACGGAGAGGACACCGTTCTCGACCTTGAGGTCACACACGACCAGGTCCTCGCCTCGCTCCGATGCCTCGGTGAGGGCGGCGGAGCCGATGGGACCATTCCCGTGGTGCACGCTTTCGACTCGGTCACCGGTGACCTGCTGTGGACGCACGAGGCTGCGAATCCCAACGACCCCGCCGGCAGTGCTATCACGGCCTCCTCCGACGGCTCATTGCTCTACCGCTACGACGTCCACTCCGACGCGTACCTCACCGTCGACACCCGCACGGGTGAGGAACTCGCCGCCGGAACGTGGGAGGACCCCCGTCCGAGTGGGGAACGGCTGGAGGAGGACCTCTGGGAGGACGTGATCGGGGACGGCGTGCTCCTGGGGTCGGACCCGACCCTGACCCTCACCGATGCCCGCGGAGAACCCGAGTACACGCTGGAGCTTCCTTCCACGGACGGGCAGCGGAGGTTCGCCACCACGGACGAGGACCTCTACGCGGTCGCATGGCCGGGGAGCGGTGACCGGGCGGTGGAACTGACGGTCCACCCCTGGGACGGCGCGGCTTCCCGCACGGTCGAGAACGTCCTGGGCCGGGAGCTGTCCGAGGAGGAGGCGGCCGGGGTCCGTGTGGTCCCGGGAGGTGTCATCGTCTACGCGGTCGACTCCGGCATGATCACATCCGCAGTGGCGGTGGCCTGAGCCCGGGCCGGGTAGCGGAACGCAGCGGAGACGCCTGGTTTCCGTGGGGCACTCAGGCAGGCTCCACGCTTCACGGAGCGGTGGCCATTCCCCGATTCCGCAGTCGATGTAGTCGGCGACCGGAAGCTGCAAAACGTGTTGAGACGTTCTACACGGCATGTGTTTCGTGCTGAGGTCGTTGGAGGCCCTGGTGTGTGCCGGGATCGTCTCCCATCATTCGCCTTCTTCGGGCACGTCTGTGTGGGACGAGGCTGGGCTTGGAGGTGGTGGTGATGTTCGGGTCTGGTTCGGCGTTCAAGCGGTGTGGGTGTCGTTTGCCTGGTACCTCGAGGAAGGTCGGGGGTGGGTGTCCGCGGTTGCGGTCTCGTGGGCATGGGAGCTGGCACTTCTCGGTGGAGTTGGAGCATGTTCCGGGGCGGCGGTACCGGATGCGTCGTGGTGGGTTCGCCTCCCGTGAGGCCGCTCGCGCGGTGCTGCACGGGGCCCAGGGCGTCGAAACAGACGCGACAGGCCTGGTGGTGTGGATGGTAGGGGAGTGGCGCCAGCACTGGTTGGGCACCGGACCCGGCTGCGTCCGCGCACCAGGGTCGGCTATGTCTAGAACACTCTCCCGGCTAATGGGGGTCGACCTCAACTGCTTTCCTGTGAATCGTGCGTTCTCGAGAGTCTCGGTGGCATTGGTCCAGTAGAGGTTGTGGGACTCTGGGCCATACGCGATGCAGATGACTGGCATGGCGCTGGATTCCCACTGTTGCGTGTGATTCCCCACTGGAATTCAGGACCCCCTTCTCATTCGGTAAGATGATCCCCCTGACTTGGATGGCGATAATGTCGGATGTTCGCTCCCCGCCTTGGGCGAAGGTGACGTACAAGTCTTCGCCGAAGTCGTTGGAACCGTCGATCTCTTGAACGACGTGTCCATGGCCTTACAGAAGAATCCGTGTCATGTTGACTGCGGTCCTGCTGACCGCTCTACTTCCCGGTGCGGATCCTATTCTCTTCCTTTGGCTTACTTCTGTGATTAATGTGTATCACTTCATAACGGTCTTGTGGGGGTGGTTCGGTGAGGCTGGGCAGCGGTGGACGCTGAGGGAGTAGCCGCGGCCGATCACGAGTCTTTCCAGCCCGCCTGGCTCCATGCTGTCGATCTGGAGCAGGAGTTCCATGGGGGTGCCGCACGCGCATTTCACGGGAGCCGAGTCGGTCAGGCTCCACCGTTGGCAGCCGCCGAGTTTCATGCCTCTTCGGTGGGCGACATCGTAGAAGTAGCTGGGTTTGGGGGTCACGTGTCCGGACTCGGGTACGTCGTCCTGCCATGCCTGGATGCGGTCGGCCAGGTTCTCGGGAAGTTCGTCGTCGGAGGGGTAGTCGGTGATCTCCTCGATGGTCAGGGCACAGGGCGGAAGCGTGTACTCCTCCTCAGCGGTGTGCGCGTGTGGTTGGCCCTGAAGTGGTCGCAGCGTGGAGGCGTCGTCCCGCCAGCGCAGTGTGAGCCAGGGGGTGTAGCCGTGGCCGAAGGCGTCGGGTGGCTGGGGGGCGGTTGGGGCACCACAGGACCTGGAGCAGTTCGGCCTCCACGGGGAGGGTGTGTCCCTCGGGCAGATCCCGGGCGAGGAGTTGGAGTACGGGCTGGAGTGCGACCGGTTCGTTGAAGCGGACCTCTTCGGCTCCCCCGGGGGCGGTGAAGTCGTAGTGGACGAGGTCGCACGTGGGCCAGGGTTCGTCGGCGGGCCACAGAAGCGGGCCACCGACCGAGCTGTCCCGGGATGTTGGTGCTCCCAGGTGGGGGTGGAGTAGGAGCGCGGGTTTTCCGTGCTCGCGTAGTTCGGGGAACGCGGTGAGGAGCCGGTCGCGCTTCGTCGTGGGGTCGGGGCTGGACACAGGGTGCCTCGATCGTGGGGGAGGGTGTGGTGCCGGGGCAGGTTAGCGCCGATCGGTGACAGCGCTGGCCACTGCCTGACCCGGTGCGGGGCGGGTGTTCTGGGGTGTGTGGGCGGCTGTTGGGCCCGAAGGGGGCACACGTATGCCCCTGCTGGGATTCAGTGCGGCTGCGGGGCACTGCGGGCGGACACGGGGCGCCCCGGGCGATGGCCGCCACGGTCACGGGATGGCAAAATGCCCCGCGAGGTGCGCCCCCACCTGTACTGGACCCTGCACTGCGGAGCACACGGGGAGCATGTCAGGCCCCGAACCAGACCCGGTGCCTCGTCTGTTCGGCTCGCATGACCCGTCTGAACTGGGGTTTTGTGGCGCACCCGGCAGGACGCGAACCTGCGGCCATCGGATGAGAAAGGCGATTTTTTCGTGCCTCTACGTGCCACAGGGCGCCGTTTCGTCCCAATCCATCCGAACACCGCTGTCGTTTCGTGTCAAGGGGTGCCGCCCGCTGTCGCCCCGGTCCAAAGCTGCGGAGCACGAACGGAGTACGAACTGTGTGCAGGCGGCGTCCGATGGCACCTCGTGAGGTCCTTATCGCGCGGCCGCTGCGCTGGCCGCTCGGGTAGGTCGACTTTGACTCGGCGGCCGGATCAGTAGGATGCTCTTGTCCCGCTGGGGTTCGACCTCTTCCGGGGCTGGGCTAAGCGCAGATCCGAGCTCGGTCCGGGACGCATCTTTGGCCGCTTTCGGTCGGTGGCTCTCGACACACAAGATACCGCCCGTACGTCCGGAACTTCCTCGGATACTGGGTTCCACCTGGGCGAAGCCGTGCCTGTGCCCGCCTTCCGCTCATTCCCGTGCGCCCATCCAGAGTGTCGGATCTGTCACCGACCGCTGGTAAGACAAAAAGTGCGTTCGGATCACCATCGAAACTCCGCCCCCCTTTTCCTCTCCGCTGAAAGCGATCAGTGACAGGCAAGAACGGTAGACCAGGATTCACTAGCCCCATCGACCTCGACACGGTTCTCGTTCCCGACACCAAGCCCCACCTGTTCCAAGCCGACACCACCGACCTGCGTACCATCGGCGAGGACGTCTCTACCACTGGCCACGACATCACCAGCTTCTGGTCCGCTCCCTCCGCTTACTGCTCCGCACCTGAGGACGTCATCCCCTGTGCAGTCTTCCAACCGATGGCCACAAACGACGCCGAGGGAGCCCTGAGTGCGGCTGCCACGGCCCTGGAAGCTATCACTGAGACCGCTCGCAAGATCTGCTCCTGCATGCTCCTGCTATGTGCCCGGGCTCGGGCGTTCCTGACCTCCACCGAAGGCGATGAAGGCTGGTGTCGGGACGGAATCTCCGGCGGTGGCAACGACAAGGTCGAAGAACTCGCCGTCCTGCAAGTCGACACCGCCCGTGTGGTGGAAGACTTCACCGTCGCCGAGACCGAGTGCGTCAAAGCCATCACTGCCCTGGCGCCGGACGGCACCCACTTCGTCTCCGCCGATCTGGACGGGTCCGCCGTTCGGGGGTCGGGCGAGGTCGTCTACGGGCTCATCGAGATTTCCGAAGACATATGCGCTCCTGGGAGCCATCCGCTGGTGTCAACCACCACGGACGGGTCGACGCGGGTCACGCCGATACGACTGGGTGGGGGGTGGGGTGGTGCCCGCAGCGAGCCGGAGAGACCACCCAGGCCGTGCTGGTGCTTCAACTCCGAGAAACAGGATGGAGAAGCCTCACAACAAAGTGAGCCCGACTCGCGCCGACACCGTTTTCACCAGGACGTACCAACGGGACTCTTGCTCGGCCGTAAGCCGAGTAACGCGTGGGCCTGTGAGAAGCCACCGGCCATCGGAACCTGCGGTGTTACCGCGCAAAGAGGGACGAGTGGGGTGACCGCTGAGACATGCCCAACCTGATTCCCGATCCGGATGAGGCGCGGATGCTGCTTGGGGTGAGCCCGGATGCCGGAGAGAACGAGGTGCTCAGGGCCTATCGACTCAGGGCCCCACAGTGGCACCCCGATAGGAATCCGGATCCACGGGCAGCGGAGATGTTCAACCGTATTACCCGGGCCCGTGAGGTTCTCCTGGAGGAGCTCCGCTCGCCGAGAACCGAGCCCACCATTCCTACCCCACCGCCCGAACCGGAACCAGAGAGCCCGTGGGGATCAACGCACACTACTGGCGAGTCGGCTTATGCGCCTGGGGCCGAGCCGCAGGCCCCCCCAGATCCGTGGGATCAGGGGCCGCCCCACGCTACGCGCCCGGCCCAACCAGGCGGCTACCGGGACCCGTTCTCCGGCTCCGCCCCCAAACCTTCGTACCGTGTCTACTCGGCACCCCCTCCGCGAGGACAGGGAAGCGCGATCGCCGCCTTGGTTACAGCGATTCTGATGGTCCTGAGCTGTTTCTTCGTCTTCGCGGTGCCCAGCGTCATCTTGGCGATAATGGCTCTCAGCCGGTCGCACGATCACGAGAAGGCAGTCCGGTACGAGCGCTACGCGTGGATTTCCATTGTGATCACTCTGGTGGGAGGCGTGGCTATCGGCCTTGCCGTCATGAACGGTGGGGAATGAGGTGCTTCGTCCCGGGTGTGACGGGACTCTGGTGTGTGCCAGGATCGCTTCCCGTCACCCGGCTGAGCGTGGTCGAATTGGTTTCCTTCCTCATGCGTGAGCTGCGGTGGCAGGTTATTGAAGAGGAGGTGAGGAGGCGGGTGGATTGTTCAGGTCGTGATGTCAGTGACCTTAGGCTCCATGAAGCTATTTTGGGTTCTTTTTCCGATTCGTGGCGTGATCGTGATTTGTATTCAAGGTTTCATTGATGGGGGCAGGCTGGTGGGGGCGAAGCGAAATTAGGTGGTCTCAGCGAGTTCCATTCCTGGCGCCCGTGTTCGAAATGGGTGATGAGGAGTGCGGCCTTGGCGATGTCGTCGGTCCCGCCGGGGCCGGCGGTGGCGGGCTGGAGCAGCCTTCACCGCCGGGTGAGCAGCGTGAAGCCCCGCTCGCTCAGGCAGTGCAGACCCGCTGGATCCGGTCGAAGGCCTGGTTGTCCACGGTCAGGACGGACCCGTGCGACGGCTGCTTGAAGGGCATGGCAACTCCGATGCCAGCGCCCTCATAGTCGCCGTTGGCCGGCGCCACAGCCTTTCCAGGCACCCGGCGTACGGTGTGGATAGGACGTGGATCCGCGCCGCAGCCAGTCCGTGGACCGATTCGGGTCCGAAAGCGGAGACGGCCGACCGCCCGTTCCATCCGGGCAAGCACGAGCAGCACGGCATGAACGTCCAGGCGGTGGCCGCAGTCCAAAATGGCAGCTGCGCTTACGAGTTGGTGCGTGATAGGCGGGTGAGGCATGGTGATCCCGCGCGCGGCGCTTTCCAGATGTTCGCGGTGCGGTCGCAGACCAGACCGGCGATGGCCCGATAGGTGACCGGGAGGTTCTCCCGCCGGTGGGTCCAGCGCATCAGTCGCTTCCAACGTTTGTGGTCGGCCAGGGCGTGCTCGACGGTGATGCGGTCTGAGGAGTGCGCGTGACGGTGGCCTTCATGGTGTTCTGCTTCTTCTTGCCCGGGACGAACGCCCGTCGCCCGCCCCGGCCCGCGCGGGGCCTACGTACCTGGACCTCGGTGGCGTCCACCGAAGCCCGACTCCTTCGGCTCGGGCGTAGGCGAACACGTCCTCCACCGTGCGCAGACGCACCCCCGGACGATGGGGGACCGCGTACCCCCGTTCGGCCGACAGAGCTCGGATTTGGCCGACGGCACGGCTGATGGTGGAGCGGTCCACACCGAACGGCAGGCCCAGAACCGCGTGCGGCAGGTCGTGGCGCACATGGATCAGGGTGGCCATCCGACGGTCGGCGAGGACCAGGCGGTGCCGGGCGCCCGCCCCGGCAGCCCGCTTCCTCTCGCCACCCCGGACCCGGTGCCGGCGACCCTCGACCACCGCTTCCCAGGGGCGGGCCAGCTCCTCGATGAGCGCGGCCAGGTGGTGCTGGGAGATGCCGGTGAGCCAGGGATGGGCCGGGACCGCACGATTGACCTTGATCGTCACGACCAGAGGATGCCACGGCCCTCCGGTGAAGCCTCACCCGCTGTCACGCACCAACTCGTTACCCGCCCACGAGTGTGGACGTGACCTACTTCCCGCTCACCGACGACGACGCCAAGGCGATCGGGGAGGTGGCCGAAGCCGGAGCCCGCCTGCGCCGGATTCTCGCGTGGGAGGGCGGCCACTACCTGGTGGAGCACGCCTGCGGGGCGGGACGCTACCGGGCGGTCGCGATCCCTGAACGGGTCGCGGTCCCCTACCGGGCGTGGTTGGCCGCCAACTGTGGCGGCGAACAGACAATTCCTGTAGTGCATCCGATCACGCTCGACCTCACTCCACGCTCGGGCCCTGGACAGTCTGGAATGGGCATGTGGGAAACGGCTTGGCCTGCACCCACTTGATCAGCGTGAGGGTTCGGGACACCGGAACCGACGGTAAGGGGTGCAACGAGCGGCGGCCGATCAGTCTGCCAGGTCCGGGTATAGCTCGTCGTAGGGGACGTCGGGTGTCCGGAACGGATCCGCGTCCAGCGTCTTCACCGAGCAGTCGGAACTGAGGATCGGGATGTGTCGGCCCGTCACCCGGCCCTCCAGCTCCTCCAGATAGTCCAGACGTCCGCTGCCGGTCGGTTCACGGGTGACCCGGAACAGGTGGTTCCGGACGCTCGCGGCCAGGGTACTCTCGTCGCTCGCCTCGAAGCCCAGCAGCGTTGCGCGGGCCGCGATCGTGGCCGCGTCGTAGTAGACCAGGCTGTAACCGCTGTAGAAGTCCTCCGGAGCGGAGGTGCTTTCCGTCTCGGCCTTCACCGTCGTGGTGATGGCCGTTTTGTAGTCGTGGAATCCCGCCGGGCTCCAAGCGTGCTCCTCCAGCCAGGAGGGATCGAAGGCACTCGCTTGGACGAGGCGGTAGTGCTCCGGGGCCGAGTCGTCGTCGGCGGGCTCGCACTCCGTGCCGGAGTAGGACCTGGTCATGCCCGGAAGCAACCCGAGCTCCATGGAGTACACCGTGATCGGGGTGTCGGATTCGGCCCTGCAACCGCGCAGTTCCAGGGATCGAAGGAAGGTCCCCAGGTCGGAGTACCGTCCGGCGAAGAACACCGCGTTGGTCCCTGGGTTCGCGCAGATCTCGTTGACTATGTGATCGAAGTAGACGGTCGTGTTCCCCGAGCCGGCGCTGCCGTGGAACGTCAGCGAGTTCTGGACGAGATAGGGATCGAGATATCGGCGGAACTGATCGGCCAGATCCAGCGAGAAGGTGTCGGTCTCGTTCTCGTCGGCGAGCAGCAGGCCCCTGACCGGTTCCTGGTCCGACTCGGCTTGACGGTCCAGGTGGTCGCGCAGAGCCGCCGCGAAGTCCTCGTTGTTGGGCGCCGATCGAATGAGCCCGGGCGAGTGCACATTGTTGATCGTGGTGGAGGTCGAGGAACTGGCGACCATGGGAATCCTGCGCTCGGACAGTTCCCGGGCGACTTCCTCGGTCTCGGTGGTGGTCGAAGACTGCCCGATGACCACGGACAGGGGGATGTCGTCGTCGACCATCGATTCGAGGTCGTCGACGACCGCATCGGTGCCTTGCTGCACGCTCCCCTCGTTGGCCAGGTAGAGCTGGAAGATCCGGCTCTGCTCGGCGACCACCTCGACGCCGGATCCGGTCTCCGCGAACCCGTTCTGTCGCATGAGCGCGACATAGGTCCCCTCGACGGCGCGGATGATCTGTTCCCCGCTCAGGTCCGTGTTCCCGCCGAGCGAGAACGAAGTCATCATCACGATACGGAAGGCCTCGACGTCGTCCCGGGAGGCGGCGAGCTCCTCGACCTCGGTGTTCATGTTGTGGATCCGGCCGGTGACCCATTCGAGGCCCGCGTCGAAGGAATAGGAGCCGTCGTTGACGCCGACACATTCGCCCCGGATCTGCTGTAGGCCCGTCCCGCAGACCAGGTGCGGCCAACCGAACACGCCCCCGACCACGGTGGCGACGATCGCCACGGCCGTCGACAGGACCACAGCCGCCCGGGTTCGCCTGAACCGCCGCCGTTGGAGCTGTGAACCGATCCTGCGCACGAGTTCGGCTCGGGTGAGCGGGAACTCGAGGCCGCCGATGGAGGATCGTCCCTGTTCCATGAATCCTCCTTCTCAGAAGTCCATATCGGCGTCGAGCGGATTCACCGGGCGCTCCAGCGAGATGTTCTCGTGGAACTCGGCCTCGGACTGGAACGGGCGGGAGTCTTCGCAGACGGCTCCCAGCTCGTGGAACGCGGTCCTCACGCGCAGGTGCACGTCCCTGGTGTACATGCTCTCGAAGGGATCCTCGATGACCCACTTGCCAGCGACAATGCGGAGGATCCTCGACAACCGGTGGCCCAGCGGAGCTCCGTCCGACCGACGAGGCCCCCGATTCCGGACGAGGAACCCGTATCGCTGCAGCGGAGTGAAGCCGTCCGCACCGGGGTCGTCGATCGGCGGCTGCGGTACCGACGTGGTGTGGCGGATGAGGTCGAGCACCTCGGACTCACGGCCCGGCAGGTCGAGCAGCGCGTCGAGCTCCCGGCACACCGCCATGAGGTCGCCGGACCCGAGCGTGTAGTAGTACCAGTTCGGGGTGTGACCGCTCACGCCCTCGTCGGACCGCCTCGCGAGTCGGCGGAACGCTTCGTCGCGGTCGCAGCGTACCCATGTAGGTTCCTTCTGCCAGCGACGCAGCAGCAACCGCATCATCAGTGCCCGGGCCGAGCGTGCCGCCCCGGAGTTCTCGTTCCATGCCAGCCAGCGGCGGTCGTCGAGCCCGGTGAGGTCCTCGCCGAGGTCGTAGGTCCGGACGAGGTACTCGACGTCCTGGAGGTCCTTGGCGAGCGAGCAGATCGTCAGCGCTTCGAGCGTCCGACTCGCGAGGTCGAGCTCGGAGTGTTTCAGCAGGGCCTTGATGAGGGTGTCACCGAGGTGCTCCTTCAGTGTCGGGGCGTCCTCGGCGCCGCCGCGCTTCTGCCGGAGCAGGTGCTGGAGGCCGTTGTAGGCGCGCAGTCCATCGATCGCCGGGTCTTGGAGCAGATAGCTGGTGGCGGCCACGTATCCCCCGGTGAGTCCGAAGATGAGCTCGGGGAAGTAGTCGTCTATGCGGTGCGGTGTGCGGTCCGCCAGCTCGCGTACCTCGGTGGGACTGAAGTCCGGGGCCGGGACCGCCTTCGCCCTGGTCAAGAGAGGCTTCTCGGGACTGCTGCTCACCAGCAGCAGCGGTGTCCGGCCGGCACCCTGGTGGGCAGGCGAGGACTGGGCGGACCGGAACAGTGCGAGCAGCCCGCCGCCTCTGCTGGCCGGCTGCTTCAAAGCGTCGACGTCGTCCAGGAAGACCACGCGCCGGTACTGGTCGGCGTCTTCGGCCTGGTCGCGCAGATCGGCGAGGAAGGCGTGGACGAGCCACTCGTTGTGGCTGGTCTGGATCCTCCACTCGGTCTCGCGGTCCCGTTCCGCCTTCTCGGTTCCGGCGTGTTCCGGATAGGGGTTGATGAGCGAGCCCCAGGCCCGGGCCTTGAACCACTGCTCCACGGCGGTGTCGATCTTCCTGCGCGGTAGCGCGAGGGCGGGGCCGACCGGACGGACGGCGCCGACTTGGAACTTGACGAAGACCAGATTCACCTCTACCACGAGGCTGACGGACGTGGCGGCGCCGTCGCGACGCTCGCGTCGGGCTCCGCGGTTGGAACGTACCTGCTGCCTCCAGTGTCTGACCAGCTCGGGCCAGAATCTGGTGTAGTCACTGACGGGGGTGAGATCCTTGCTCAATGCGGTGAGCACCAGGTCCAACCTTGGAAAGTGGCAACGCGGCAGTCCCGGTATCTTCGCGCTCAACTGATCCCGAATATCGCGGAAGAGGTCCGGCACGGTCTCCGGGCGGTATTCGTTGCAGTTGACGAACGCGGTAGGGGTGATCAGCCGCATGATCTCGTTGGACTGAGTGAGCAGGGTGGTCTTGCCGCTCCCGGAGGGACCGTGGACGATGAGGCTCCCGGGCCGGTCGGAGTCGTCCCGGCAGGAATCGAGGATTTCGTCCAGGGGGCGGTCGCGGAGAATGGTCGATCCGGAGACGTCGACCTGGGTGGCCATGGGGCGCAGTTTCATCTGGGGGTGATCTCCTGGATCGGCTTTTGATCGAGGGTACTCCACGGTGGCGGGATTCGCTGGCCGATTATTGATCACGTGAGTCCGGTACCCGCGGACTCCTGCGCGCAAATGCTTCGAGATCCCTGGTCAAGACGAGGGGATCGATCTGTTTGATCGCCTCAGCCCCGGCAGACATTGCTCAGCGGAGTTCGCGTAGGACAGCATCAGAGCCCTTGGCGCGGCAGCCCTCCGCGGTGGTCGACTTTTCTGCCAGGGGATTATTTGTGTCAGAGCTTGTTTGGGGTACTCGCTACACGGATGTGACCGGAATCCATGCTTTGGTGGCAACTGCCGGATTCGTGGCCGAGATTGATGCCTTGAGCTAGACGATCGCTTGCGGAACCGTGTCCGCCATGCCTCCACAAGATGGAGGCATGGACGGCGACGCCCCTGGCGTCTCCAGGGAACGGCCCGGGAGGTCGAGGACTACCTCCTCACCCGCCCTGACGCCGCGCACGACCCCGAGTGGGAATTCCCGGGGCAGTGCGGGTGCGAGGACTGTGTGCGGGCACTCGTGCTGGCGACCCGTGGCGGACAGCCCTATCGCTGACTCGTCCGCGGTTCGGTGGAAACCGGCTCATCCGGTGCGAGAGGTGGTGTCTCGGGTCGGACGGGATGGACACCGAAGTGGGCCCTGGGATCGCTTCCGCCATTCGGTAATCGTCAGGAAGGCTGGGGGGAGTAGCTTGACCAGCACTGCCCCACACATGGGCTGCTCCTGGCTTCCGCTCGGGGGAGACTGGTTTCAGGGGTGTTGGCCATGTCTGGACCGGGTTGGGTGTACAAGCGGTGTGGATGCTGCGGTACCAGGGGCGCGAAAGCCAGAGAGGGTCGATGTCCTGCGCTGTCGCGGCGGGGGCACGGGAGCTGGTACGTCTCGCTGGGGTTGGACCATTGTTGCGCGATTCTGGCGGGACGCATCAGCGGGGGCGGGCACGAAGGGTGAAGGCGGGGTTGGTCCCATCTCGGTCCCACCTTGGTCCCATCAGTGCGGCGGTTCCTCGAAAGTGAAGCAGCACGTCCCGTCTGAACTGGTTTTTGTGGCGTATCCGGCAGGATTCGAACCTGCGGCCATCGGATTAGAAGGCACGGGCTCGGTCCCCGACGCCCGGATCTCCGCTGACTTCACCTACCTGTTCGAGGTCAAGACCGCCCGCGGCACGGTCGACGAGAAACAACTGCGCGCCCACTTGAAAGCTCTGGGGGAGGGGCCGGGGCAGTTGCTGTTCGTCCTCACCCCCGATGCGACACGGCCGCCGGTGACCGCCTCCCCGGAGGGCCAGCGGGTGGTGTGGTTCAACTTCGCCGCGTTGCACGACGCCATCACCGCGATCCTGGACGATGCCCTGCTCGCCCCGTCCGAGCTGGACCGGTTCCTATTGCGGGAACTGCAGGCCCTGTTCGACGACGACGGCCTTCTCACCACCGACGAGGTGGTCATCGTCGCCGCCGGCCTGGCCTATGCCGAGTACCTGGAGACCGGCGCCTACATCCGCCAATCCCGCCGTTCCTTCCGGGATGGGTTGGCCCACATGGGTTTCTACGCTCAGCAGGCCATCCAGCCCGAGACCGCCCGTATCGAAGCTGAGGGGCACGAGAGGAGGATGAGGGGTACATGGTATTCCTGTTCTCCGGCCCCGAAGATCCGGACACGGTGAAGCTGGACGCCCCGGTAGTCAATGACACGGTGACGGCTTCTGGTCGGCCGCAGGCGTGGACGATGAGCCAGCGCTACGTTTCCCCGGCCAGGCTGCGCGGGACGATTGACCTGGAAAATCCCCGAGGTTCCTGATCGAGTCAGGAGGGAACCCGAAGAAACCGTGTGGCTCCTCCAAGAGCGTTGGACACCGATCACATATAGGGCAGGGTCTTCTCTGCCGCTGCGGCAGCACAGCGGAGGTTCACGGTGCTTGCTCAGGCAACCGCTGCCTGACCTGGAGACGTCTTTCAGGTATGAGGGTTCTGCTCTTCGCGATGATGCTCACCCTGCTTACTGCTGGCTGCAGCTCTGGCGCCGATGGTGAAACGACCCCGGCGCCGGAGCAAAGGCCAGAGGAGTTCTTCACCCAGTCCGAGAGCCCGCCTGCTCCCAAGACGCGCCCAGAGTCCATGCCCCCTGCGACGGCGACGGCAACGGGGAAGAGCCGCTACGAGCCGCCGTCTGCTCCTTCAACACCTGCGCCCGAGCCCGAAGCCCCAGATGTGACAGAAGGTGTGCCCTCGGTTGAAGAGCAGATCCAGCAATGCATCGAACAGACAGGGCTATCGGAAGAGTGCCGCAACAAGATCGAACACGGCATCGTCGAGTAGGTGGAACGGTTTTGTACCGGATGTTCTGGGATCGCCGTGTACTGACCATGGAGGTTGGTAACACCCACCCCGCCTGACACCAAGCGAAGAGGGCCTCCGGGCGGGCGGTGCGCCGCTTTGAGCGCGCCCAACCGGGCGAGCTCGTGCACGTGGACATCAAGAAGCTCGGCAACATCCCCACCGGGGGAGGGGACCGCACCCAGGGACGAGCCCAGGGGCGACGCAACCGCACCGCCACAGCGGCGGACACCTCGCGCAACGCCCACGGCAACCCCAAGCTCGGCCACGGCTACCTGCACACCGCCATCGACGACCACTCCCGTGTGGCCTACACCGAAATCCTGGCCGATGAGAGGAAGGAGACCGCCGCAGGGTTCTGGGAGCGGGCGCACGCCTACTTCGCCTCGGCGGGCATCGCGGTGGAGCGGGTGCTGACCGACAACGGGGCCTGCTACCAGTCCCACACCTGGCGCGACCTGCTCCGCGGCCAGGGCATCAAGCACAAGCGCACCCGCCCCTACCGGCCCCAGACCAACGGCAAGGTGGAGCGCTTCCACCGCACCCTGACCGACGAATGGGCCTACGCCCGCCCCTACCGGCCCGGGGCCGAGCGCCGGGAGGCGTTCACGGGGTGGCTGCATCACTACCATCACTGTGAGTCCTGGGGTGGCTGGTCCACCGGTTCCACACCGCGATCGGCGGCCCTCCCGCGTTCCTAACCTCTCAGGTCAGTACAGCTGGAGCCGGACATCTTCGACGGCTATCACTCCAACCCCGAAGGGGGCACGCTGAGGGTTGCCGTTGGCAGGGTTGAGCTCACGATGCCTGTCACGGGGGCTCTGCGAGAGCGCTTCCGTACTGTCGGGAGCCAGTGACCACTAGCTAGCTCAGTGCCCCCTGGAAGGCCGGGGGCTTTGTTATGAGCCTCAGGGCGACGGCGACCTAGAGCTTCCCCTCCCGCGCAAGGCGCACGATCTCCGGGGTCACTGCATCCTCCCCGTGCTCCTCGGCGTAGGCCTCCAGACGTCCGAGCGGGGAGTCGGCAGGCGGAGGGTCATAGCTCACTGTGCCGCCGAGCATCATCGCTGCGAACTCGGCAGAGATCTCCTGGGGCGTCTTGCCATTCATGCCACCCAGCCTATCCATGCGTCTCTCAGGTGGCCTGGGGGGCTCGCCACTCAGTAGCCCCGACCTGAACCGGGGCTTCGCCGCGCCTGAAGCAACTTCAACACACGAGGAGCTGTGGAGGTTCACCGGTGGCCGGATCAAACCCACGCTGCACACTGCACACAAGGGTTTGGTCTACGGCGAAGCAAATGGCGTGCCGGTGCTCCTCGACGCAAAGTCCGGTGAGGACGAGGTGGCGGAGGCGGAGATCGTTCCCCGAGTCGTCACGGACGGCTTCGGACTCGTCATGGACGAGGAAGGAGCTACCACGTCTTTTGTCCACTCAGCCACGGCCTGGTCCGGAAGTGTTTCGTAGCGGGATGTCGGAGCAGCGTGGTGATGCGTGTGGACAGGTGCGATCCGTCCAGACGGGAGCGGACCGCGAACCCGTTCATGCCTTTGTGGCTGTCGCGGTTGATCCAGCGGCGCATGGTGGCGGGGCCGTGGTCCAGCAGAGCGGGGATCTGGTCGGGTGGCAGGCCGCGCAAGGACAGCGGGATCCTCACTGTTGGCAGGGTCGTCCTCCGCTGGCCTTCGAGCTGGCAATGGAGTTGGGTGATGTCGCTTATGGGGGCTTGGGTAAATACGGTGGGTGAGCGCGCTGATCACGACCTCGCCGGGTGGTCGGATGGTCTTCAAACCTCGGTCCGACTCCCGGCGGGGTGCTTGTTAACATGCGCCCGCCGCTGTGTCCTGACCTGAGATTAAGTGCAGAACTTCAGGAAAGGCGCTTACTGAGCGCTTTTCATCCTGC
>NZ_LWLB01000013.1 GCF_001905145.1 Nocardiopsis sp. TSRI0078 | reverse complement strand
CACCTCCCCGACCCACCACCCCTGACCCGCACTCCTCCCCCCGGCCCCGACGGCCCACCCCTCCGCGACACCCCGAACGGCCCCCCGCCCGGAGGCGGACCCGACGGACCCCCACCACCGGTCAGGGAGACCCCTCCGCCGAGCAGCAGACCCGACACCGACACACCACCCCCGGGAAGCGGGCCCGACCACGGCACCGACACGCCCCCGCCGGACGGCAAGCCCGACGACACACCACCGGCAGGAAACCCCGACCGGGACCCGGGCACGCCCGTACCCAAGAACGAACCCTCCCCCCACCCGCCGACCCCGTCCCTGAACAAGGACCTGGCCTCCCTCTTCGGACGCCACAACGACGAACTCCTCACCCCCTACAACCCCGCCAGCCCCACCGGCGCGGGCGCCTTCGACAACACCACCAAAGCCACCAACGCACGCAACGACTTCGCCGACCTCTTCGCCCGCCACTTCGGCGACCACCTCGGCCAAACCGCAGCACGCGACCTCGGACGCGACTACGCCAACACCCTGGCCACCCACTGGGGACGCCCCGACCTCGGACAACACCTACGCGACACCATCGGCGACCGCCTGCCCCCGCACACGCGCGACCACCTCGCCAACGTCCCCGCCACCCTCCAAAAACCCCTCGCCGACTACTTCTCCACCACCAGCGCCTACGCCCAACAAACCGGCGGCAGCATCGGCAGCGGAGCCACCGAGGGCTACCTCGGCGAAGGCCTGGGCAGCCTCGCCGACGGACGCGGCTGGGAAGCCTCCATCTGGTCCGCCACCGCAGGCGCCAGCCAAGCAGGCATCCAACAAGGCGCCACCGACACCACCCTGGCCACCACCGACCTCTTCCAGAACAAGGACAAACCCAACACCACCCCACCCCCACCACCCCGAACCGAGAGCGATTCCTCCACCGAGAGGGGGTCCGGAGTTCCCGGTGATGGGAACGGGAACGGCTTTCCCGAAGGCGGCTTCGACCGGCAGGACCAGGGCGGATCCGACGGGCAGGACCGGAGCGGGGCAGACCGGCAGGACCGAGGCTCCGGGCGCGACGGCGCCCCCGTCTTCGTCTCGGACGACGCCGGTGACCGTGACGACCACTCCGACATCGACGACGTTCCCGACCTGGTCAGCGACACCGAGAGCGACAGCGGCTCCGAATTCGGCGATCCCGACGACCTCGGCTGGCCCTCGGACGACACCGTACGCGTGCACGACGACGAGGACACGCGTACCCCGTTCTCCGACCCCCTCAAGACCCCCGGAGCCGACAAGGACCCGTTCGCCCCGTACGGTTCCCCGGACCCGAAGTCCTCTCCGCACGGTTTCGGATCCAACCCCTTCCTTCCGGGCCCGGTCCCGCCCGGCCTGACGAACGACCCGCTGACGGTCTACTTCCTCAACGAGATCGTTCCCGCGAACCCCGAGGCGGGACGGTTTCCCCCGGCCCAGGGAACACCTCCTCCGGGCACGGAGACCACCGCGCCACCGACCGCGCAGACGGGGCCCGCTCAGCCGGGAACCGCTCAGCCGGGGACCGCGCCCGCCTCCCCCGGGAACGGGCAGGAGCAGGAGGACCGGTCCGCCCCCTCCACCCCGGCCGGTACCGACAACCCCCAGGAGCAGCCCCTGGGTTCCGGCAACGGTGATGCGCCGACCGTGGAGCGGCCCCCGTCCACCGAGAGCGCGCAGACCCACGTGACCCCGGACGACGCCGACCGTTCGCAGCAGGGAGGCGACGACCGGAACGGTCACACGGCCGACACGGAGCAGGTCGACACGGAGCAGACCGCCCAGAACACGGCGGTGAACGGCACGGACCAGGAGACGCCCGCACCGCTCCCACCGCACGGCACCGAACAACAGGACTCCCCGGAGCACCAGCCCTCACCCCAGCAGCAACCGAAGGACACCACCCCGCCCGACCGGGAAAACCCGGAACAGGAGCAACAGGAGGACCCGGGCCCCGAGCCGGCCTACGCCCCTCCGCCCCCTGGATCCGTATGGACACCCGGACAGCAGAACCCCCTCCCCGCCCCGGCACCGGTGGCCTCGACCGGAGGCACCCAGAACCCGGCCCCCGCTCCGACACCGGAGAGGGAGGGAAGCGGGCGACCGCACCAGAACAGCTCCGACACCCGCGGCACGAACAGCGGCACCTCCGAGAAGCGCCCCGCCCCGGGCGCGGACGACCTCTCGCGGGACCAGGAGACGCCGCCGCTCCCACCGCCCGCCGCACCCGTTCCGACCGACACCGACAGCGCGGTACCGGAGTCGCCGGTACCGTCGGCCGACACCGGTGACACCGGCACGGGCACGGGCACGGGCACGCAGCAGGCACCCCCGCCACCCCCGCAACACATGCCCCCACCGCCGCCCCTGCCTCCGCAGAACAACACCGAAAACACCACCACAACCGACAACAGCGACGCGGACACGCAACAGGCGCCCCCGCCACCCCTGCCGCCGCAGAACACCAACGACAACACCACCGCCGACAGCACCACCGACAACAGCGACGGTGATACGCAACAGCAGCAACAACAGGAGGAGGCCCCGGACGGGAACTACCCGGGCTCCGTGACGCCGGACCGGACGGGCGCCCCCTACGACATCGGCTACCTGCTGACGTCCAGCCTGGTGAACTCCAGCATGATCCACGCCGAGCACCTGCGTTCGTTCGTGGACGACACCCTCTCCGGTAACGCCGGACGCGTCGACGCCGCGGCGCGAGACGCCGTCAGGGAGCAGATCGACGCGCAGGCGCGCAGGCAGATGAGCGCGTTCTTCCGGCCGGAGGGGTTCTCCACCACGGTCACCGGGGCGGACGGCTCCACATGGCGGGCGGACCTGCGGCTCAACCCCTCCCGCGAGGGCTTCCGCCACGCGCCCACACAGCCGGAACAGGGATCGGCCTCCACCGAGCTGAAGCTGGTGGACGAGGCCGGGGAGTCCAACCCGGCCGAGGGCGGCGGCAGCCACGGCGGCAACAAGCTCGTCGGGCTGGGCTTCCAGGTCTCCCCCCTGCTCCTCGGCACGGTGGGCGGAAGCGACATCGGCCCCCGTTTCACCATCAGCTTCTCGGGCGGAACGCGCCAGCGCCAGACCGGTGAGACGACGGCCAGCATCCACGACGGCTACACCAGCTACGAGATCAAGGGCAAGCCCGAGGTCTACGCCGCCGACCTGAGCATGTCCTTCGACCTGACCCCCGTTCCCGCCCCGGGGAACGGACCGGCCCGCGACAACGCACCCGCGGACGGACCCGCCCCCGGCGACGCTCCGGCGAACCGGGGCGTGAACGCCCGGGCCGAGTCCCCCAACGGGGTGCTCCTGGTCCTTCCGGGCAAGGTCGTGGCCAACGCCGGTCCGGAGTCGATCCGCCTGCGCGACCCCTTCGCGACCGAGGACCACCAGCGCGGCCGGGACGACGACGCCAGGCCCGCGGGCCCCCACGCGGACAAGGGGCACCCCGTGTGGGTGGGCGACATCCGCCTGAGCGACGGATCCTCCGACAAGCCCCTCTCCGACTGGGTCGCCGACCACCTCTGGTCCCCCGAGCAGGACCGCGGGTGGTGGCAGCCCGTGGTGGACAAGATGACGCCCGCGTTCGTCGAGAAGCGCAGGCAGCAGAGGCTGGACGCCTTCCGCGACCAGGTCGGGGAGGTTCTCTCGGAGAGGTCCGTCCGCAACAACCTGCCGAAGATGACCTCGGGGCCGGCGGTCTTCACCGTCACCGATCCCTCGGGCACACCCCGCCTGGTGAGCGTCCAGTCGGTGCCCACCTCCTACGACGCCAAGCCCCACACCATCCAGCCCGCGAAGTACATCAAGGGCAACAAGTCCGAACGCGAGAGCGGGACCACGCTCCGCCACCACGACGTCCTCGGCGGGAGCCTGGGCGGGGGCGTGAGCGTCGACGCCGGGGTACCGGGCGGCTCCCGCAAGGTCCGCGTCGACGCGATAGCGCTGGAGGGCGGTGTGCGGGGCCGGGCGACCGAGGAGGGCTCACGGTCGTCGTCGGGATCGGCCAACCGCATCAACTACGGCAAGACCCCGTCGTCCGCCTACGACGTCCAGCGCAACTACTACGTGCACTTCGACGGCGAGCCCACCGTGTACCGCTTCCAGGGCGACACCGTCGAGATCCTCACCGTCCAGGAGGCCCGCATCCTGAACGGGGACGAGCCCTCGGACAAGGTGCCCGCGCCCCCCGCCCCCGTCCGGACGGAAGGGGACGGCACGGCGCCGGCGCCTCCGGCGGTGGACACCCCCGAGGCCGCTCCCGACACCAACGGCGACCAGCGGTCCGGGGACCAGCGGCCCGCGGGCGAACAGGACGGGAGCGAACGACCCGCGGCTGAACAGCCCGCAGGGGAACAGCCCGGCAACGGGCAGGACGGGAACCAGGAAAACGGGGGCACCCGGAGCGGGGAACAGGACCAGCGGCAGGGGGACGGGCAGGACGGGGAGCAGCGCTCCCAGGACGAGCGGTCCGAGGTCCCGCGGCCCCCTCGTCCGAACCTGGCCGAGGAGCGGCCGGTCACCTTCCACGGAGCCGTGCCCCGCGACTTCACCTGGCCCGACGGCAACCAGTACCGCGAGGTCGACGGGCAGCAGCGCAGCATCTACCAGCAGATCGCCCACGAGGTGCTGGCCGGCCTGGCCGCCAAGCGGCCGGGCCTGGTCCTGCCCGAGCTGGCGCGCGACCCGAAGAACTTCGCGCGGCGGCCCGGCCACGAGACCACGGGCCCCTTCACCGGTTCCACGCGCGAGCACCGCCCCTTCCGGCGCGACCACGACGCCGCCGTCTTCAACACCCACCGGGTCATGGACGCGATCTCCGCCTCCGCGTTCAAGAGCGGCACGGACGACCTGACGCTGCACGGCCAGCCCATCCACCTCATCGACACGGGGAGGTTCGACCCCAGCGCGCTGTTCAAGCCGGGCAAGGACATGCTGCGCCCCCCGTTCGTGGCGGTCCGCGTCACCGCGGACTTCTCCGCCCTCAGGCACGCGGGAGAGACCAAGAGGGGCACCGGAGGCGAGTACGCGGGCGCGTCCGAGCGCACCACCGGAGACGGCTCGCAGAGGCGCAAGACGGCCCGGCTCACCACCGGCGCCTACATCCGCCGGACCGACACCATCGACGCGGCCGAGAACCCGAGCGACGGAGGCGTGTTCTCGGTCTCCGTCCAGCTGAACAGGACCAAGGGGGACGGCCGGGGCCTGGGCGTCAAGACCCAGAGCGAGGAGGTCGTCCAGTACGCGGAGGACTCCAGCGTCTGGAACTCCACGGCTCGGTTCTCCGCGAAGCTCTACGAGAACGACGACCTCGGCATGGTCCTAGGCGGTGACAGGCCGCTGGCCGACCGCGGGCACGACCTGCTCGACGCGCCGGTCGAAGCGCTGGCCACGATGGACACGGCCAAGGCCGTCACGGGCGGAGAGCGCGGCGGCCGGGGCGACACCGCCCCGCGGGCCACGCGGATCCGGCCGATACCCGTCGAGCAGGCCAAGGAGATGATCGACGGCCACACGGCACCGGACCCGGGCAGCGTGCGCAAGCGGCGCGACGTGACCGGGACGGTCAGGAGGTGGTTCGGCGGTGGAGGGGACCAGCAGCCTCCGGGCGGACGGCGGGGCGACGGCGCACCGCCCGTCAACCCCGCCCCGCAGCCGGCGAACACCACGGGGAACGGCACCGGGCAGCGGGACACCGGCACCCCCGGCACCGGACAGCAGGACAGCGCGGGGAACAACACGGGGCAGCAGAACACCGGCACCCGGACCGGTGACGTCCCGACCCCGCCGACGACGGAGACCACGGGCACCGACGACAACACCACCGACCAGCAGGACACGGAGACCGCCCCGGCTCCGGACACGAACACGGACACCACCGGACAGGACCGGGGGCAGCCGCGAAGCGACCACGGCAACGTCCCCGACATCCGCACCCCCCAGCAGCGCCGGGCCGAGCTGATCCGCGACCTGGGACCCACCGTCGAGCACGTCAACACCCGGTTCACCACCGGCGACGGCAACCGGGTGGGCAGCCTGCTCGACGCCTCCTACGAGAACTTCTCCTCCGTTCCGCCGTGGGAGAGGGGCGACGGCGTCCAGCGCACCCCCGGAAGGTTCGGGTTCGAGCGCAAGCTGCGGCACTTCCTGGTCCGGGGCCAGGGCAGCAGGCAGTTCTACGCCAACGCCCTCTCCCCGGAGAACCTCGCGGGGAACCCGGCGCTGCAGTCCTCCGGCGGCGCCCGCACGCGTACGGAGATGAGCGGAGGCCTGCTCTCCCCGCACCACGTCCGCGCGACGACGGCCACCCGGTTCGACATCGACTCGGTCGACCGCTTCGAGCAGTCCGACGGCGCGATCGTCTGGAAGGACAGGAACACCCTGGAGGTGTTCACCAGGACGGGGGAGAGGACCGACCTGTCCGTCCTGGCCACCGGCGGGGGCCGGTTCAACACCAACCCCGTCCAGCCGGCCGGGCAGCCCGCCGACGGCACCGCCCCCGCGCCCAACTCCGCGAGCGCTCCCCTGATCCAGCTCGGCCCCTCCGCGGGAAAGAGCCTGTTCGACCGCTACACCAACACCAAACCCACCTCGAAGTTCTCCGAGACGGTCGAGTTCCACCCCAAGATCCCGATGTCGTACGCGTTCTCCGCCTCGGGGCGCGTGACCCAGGCGATGGAGTTCGTCAAGAACTGGAGCATCGGGCCGACGATCCCCCGCGCCGCGCGCTACCGGGGCTGGCAGGCCGACGTCCGCGACCTGGTCACCGGGCTGGTCCACATCCGCGACGCCCACCAGGCGGGCCTGGTCGAGGACCGGGTCGAGGAGACCGAGAGCGGGCCGGTCCGCGTCCCCCAGCCCGAGCCCGACCGGCCCGCGTCCGTGCGGCCGCGCCCGGGCTTCGAGGACTCCGGCAGGATGATCCGGCCGGCCGACCCCGGCGAGGCCCTCCAGAGCCTCGCCGACGACCTGGCCTCGCAGGGATGGGAGCTGACCAGGGACAGCCGGGAGACCATCCTGCACACCCTCAACTCCCACACGGGGCTCAACCCCAACACCGGAACGCCGGTACCGGTGAAGGTCCGCCCCATCGACCACTCGATCGGCGACCTCAACGCCCCGACGACCGCGCCGCTCTCCCTGGACGCCACCGTGAACCTGCGGCTCGACAGGGGCGACACGGAGGTCAAGTACCTGGGCGGCAAGACGGAGTACCGGCAGCGGCAGGGCTGGGAGAACGGGGACAGGCTCCAGCAGGGCGAGGAGGGCTCCGCGTCGGCGGGAGCACAGGGCTCTCTCCCGACACCGCTGCCCCAGTCGGGGGGCGACCAGCCCGGGGGCGCCAGCCCGTCGAGCCGCCCCTACCTGATGGGCCTGTACGGCGACGCCTCCGCGGCGAACGCGCACGGCAACGGCGGAATCGCCCGGAACACGGACAAGCGCTCCGTCCAGCTGACCATGGAGACGCCTTACGCGCGGGTGTCCTCGGACACGCGGCTGACGATCGACCTGCACATATCCGACAAGCAGGGGTTCGCCAACTCCCTGACGCGGGAGACGCCGGGCTCGGGCGGGCGGCGCGACTTCACCGGTACGGGCGACTCGGGCCGGGTGGAGGCGCTCTACCCGACCTCCTACCTCGACCTTCCGGGGGAAGGGGGCACCACCGGCGGGAACGACACCGCCGGGCCGACCGGCGACGGGCGCCGGACGGGGAACCGGACCTCGCCGGAGAACCCCTCCAACGACCACCACGCCTCGCTGGCCGACATGATGCGCAACTGGTCGCGGACCAGGGATCCCGACTCCCGGGGCGACTTCAGGGACGCCGTGGTCCTGCCCACGGCCGTCGAGAACAACGGCAGGGGCGTCCGCGACCTCGCGCACGTCGTCGTGGCCAAGTCGCTGGGCTGGACTCCGCCCGACGACTCCGTCCGCGACGGGCGCTACACCCCGGAGTCCGTCAGGCAGGCGGCCGGGTACGCGGCGGACAAGCTGGGGCTGAACTCCCGGAACAACGCCATCGACCAGTCCCTCAACGGGATCGCCCTCAAGGCCCTCTTCCCCGAGGCCAACACCGAGGGGGGCACCGAGCTGATCGAGATGGGCCGGACCACGTGGGGGGTGCGCGCCGTGCCCCGGCCGGAGACGGCGCGCGTCATCGACTACAACCCGAGCGCGCGCCTGACCGACTCCTCGGAGTCGGGCAGGACCTTCTCCCCCTTCCACAACGACTCGTCCACGACGACCATGGGGTTCGACGCGCGTCCCTCGGGACGCACCGGGACGGGGCCGCCGACGACGGCCACCCTCTACGGTTCGGCCAACACCACGGGGTCGTCCACGTCCGGGGGCGACACCGCGCGGGGGAGCAAGCCGAAGGAGCCTCCCCACTCCGACCGCGTCCGCACCGGGCCCGCCTACCTGGTGGAGATCGACACCACCTGGGCCGTCGGCGCCAGATCCGAGCTGCGCGGTCCCTGGTACAAGCGCTCGGCGCGCTACGTCGGGGACAAGACCGCGGCCGCGGGCAGGTACACCGCGGCCAAGGTGCGCGGCGTGTTCGGCGACCGGAGCGCCCCCGCCCCCGAGCCCTCCCGCCCCGCCCGGTGGCAGCGGGGTGAGACCTCCGCCAAGGTGACCGTCTGGCTCTCCCACGGCGACGCGGTGAAGCTGGGCGTCCTCACCCCCGACAACACCACCCGGATCGCCCCCCTGACCGAGCGGTTCAGCGCTGCCCAGAAGGCGCTCGGCGACGCCGAGAAGGCCTACCTCGACGCCCGCCTGCCGCTGGACGGGGCGGCGGCCGACCGGATCGCCTCCCCCGACGACCCGCGGGTCCGGCGGCGCTACGACGACCTGGAGGCCGTCTACCGGGACCGGCTGGAGAAGTTCAACACGGCGGAGCGCAACTGGGAGAGGGCGCTCAGGGAGCTGCGCGACGGGCTGGCCGCCCCCACCTCCCTCCCCCGCCCGCGCACGCAGAGCGCACCCTCCCTCGACACCATCCAGGAGGAGCCGCCGCCCCCGCCGCAGGGGAACACCCAGGACCCCGCCGCCGATCCCGAGGCCATCGAGCTGCCCGAGCGGAACGACCGGCGACCCGAGCGGGGCGACCGACAGCCCGAGCAGGGCGACCAGCGGCCCGAGCAGGGCACCGGGCGGCGCAGCACCGGACCCGGCCTCCTCGACCAGTTCGGTTCGGACCTCAACCTCCGGCCGAAGGAGGCCGAGCAGAACGACGCACCGCCCGCGCCCGGGCCCCGGACCAAAAGCGGCCCCGCCCCCGAGCCGGAGACCGGCGGCCTGTCCGAGTCCGGTCCGTCCACGAGGACGCCGGAGGAGTGGGACCGGTTCTTCGAGGACCTGGACCTCGGGCGTCCGCTGACCCCGCCGCAGTGGAGGGAGGGGGACTCGTTCTCCGACCGCGGAGGGCAGGGCTCCACCACCCGGCCGGAGACCGCCCACGACCACGGCACGGGCTTGCGACCGGACCAGGAGACCTCCTCGGAGACCTCCTCGATCACCTCGGAGCACCTCAGGGACATGCGGCTCCGGTCGCAGCGGCTGGTGTCGACGGACCCGTCCTTCTCGGGCGAGGCCGGGCAGGCCCTGCCCGACGCGGAACCGACCGGCGACCACGGAGGACGACAGCCCTCCGCCCAGCCGGAGACACACCGCGCCCCCGCCCCGGAGCGCGCCGCCGACCCCGACGACGGACACGCGACGGACGGTACGGAGAGCCTGTACGACGGCGGCGACCAGGAGGAGGCACCGCGCCCCCGCTGGCTCGACAGGCACCACCCGGAAGCGTCATCGCTCAGCGGGGAAGAACGCCGACAGCTGGTGCGGTCGCTCGGGGAACGGGCACTGGCCGTGGGCCCGCCCCTGCCCGAAGGGGTCCGGTACGAGATGGATCTGGGCGGCCCCCACGACACCGCCTGGCTCGACGCCCAGACAGGACAGCTCTCCTCCCAGGCCCCGTGGACCGACGGCCTGCCCGGTCCTTCCACGGCCCCGAGCACGCCGCGGGAGCAGGACCGGCCCGTGGGGAGTCAGAACCAGCGGCCACAGCCGGCACCGTCCGCAGACGACGAACCGTCCCCGTCCGGCACCGGCCCGACGGGCGACCACGGCCGGCAGAGCTCCTCCGACCGGCCGGAGACGCACCGCGACTCCGAAGACCAGCCCGCCCCCCGCCAACCGCGGGCCGACGACCTGTCCGGCCCCTCCACGAACTCGAACCGACGAGAGTGGGACAACCTGCTCCAGGCCTTCCAGGACTGGAGAACCAACTGGCCGAAGCCGCGGACACCGGAGGAGGAGGCCCGGCTACGGAGGGACTGGAGGGCCAAGTGGTCGCTGCCGGACACGTCCGGGCCGGACGGGAACAGACCTTCCCAGCGCGACACCGGCCCGCTCGGCGACCACACGGAACAGCACGCCCCCAGCCAGACGGAAACGCACCACACCCCCGCAGACCAGCCCGCCCCCCGACCGGAGACCGGCCCCGCGCAGGAGGCACAGCGCTCCCCCGTCCCGGCCGAGGTGACCCCCGCCCCCGCCGGACGACCGCGGGGTGAGGCGACCGCGCAACCGCCCCGGCCGGTCCCCCAGCAGACCTCCGGCGCGCAGCCCCGGCCGCCTTCCCGGGCCGAGGGCGACGGGGGCTCCCACACCCCGCCCCAGGACCGCGGGGACATCCCCCAGCAGAAGGAGCACCCGCTCCCGGAGCAACCCTCCGACCCGGACTCCGACCTGTTCGCGTTCTTCGACCAGGCGCTGAACGGCCCCGCGGACAACGCAGACGGCGACTCCGCGCAGGGCACCACGCGCACCTCCTCCGGCGAGGAGACGGCGGCCGGACCCGCTCCGGCCGTCGACGGCGACCGGGTCCGGGAAACCGCGAGCCCCCGGACAGCGCCCAAGGCGACCGAGTCCGACCCGCCCCGGAAGCAGCCCGAGGACGAGGACGGGCAGACAGCGAAGGAAGAGGACACGACCGGGGACGGTTCCGAGGACGCCCCCGACGGGAACGGCCGGAAGAAGGACGGCGACGAGGACGGCGACGAGGACGGCATCGGAGGCGGCGAAGGCTCCAGCGGCAACCAGTCCGGAGGCAGCGGCGGTGGCGGTGACCGGTCCGGCAGCGGTGGCGGTAACCAAGCCAGCGACCGGTCCGGCAACCGGTCCGAGGACAGGGACGGCTCCGAAGGCAGCAGCGGAGGCCCCGCCCCGGAGGGGGACGGCAGTCACTCCTCCGCACGGCCGCAACCCGACTCCGCGTCCCAGGAAGGCGTTCCCGACACCACCGGGCAGGACCGGCACACGGACGTGTCCGCCGGAGCCGAGAACACCAACCAAGACAACACCCAGGAAACCCAGGAAAAAGACAACAGACCAGCCACCGAGATCCTCGGACTGGAAGGCGAACCCGAAGGAGACCCCTGGTTCCCGAGCGACCTCACCGACGGAAGAATCCTCGGCACCATCCCCGACAACCGCACAGGAAAGGACAACAACGGCAAAATAATCACGGTCGACGGAAAGCCACTACAAGGATTCCAGAACGACCTGCTCACCATGCGCGCAACGGAGATCAAAAATATCTTCAAAGAAAAGATCCCCGTCAAAGTTGATTCGAGGACCTTCCGCAGACCCGACGTAAAGCCCCCCTCGGATCCGGACGCGAACCCCCTCACCGAGGTCATCCTCGCCAAGAACGACCTGGGGGCAGTCAACGGCGCGGTGAACGCGATCGTCGTGGACCGCGTCACCGGAACCGTAGCGGAAGGACTCAACGGAAGAGCCAGGTTCTCCGTCATCCCCGAAGACCAACTACACCCCAAGCTGAAAGAGCGCATCGACGCCATGTACAGCGAGAGGGGATACCCCATGTACGATCCCCTCACCGGCGAACCCATGATGGTGACCGACAGAAACGGCCAAAGCACCCAAAGAACCAGCTCCTACCCCCACAACGACTTCCCCACCCGACACGCGGAGATCAAGGCGCTCAACACACTCCTCTGGGAACGCGACGACGCGGAGATCAGCGATTTCCAACTCGACACCTGGTTCACCCTCAAGGACGACGGTTCGATCTGCCCGTGCTGCGCGAACTGCACCCAGATCACCAGGGGAGCACGCGCGCCCCGCTCCGGAAAGAACTCACACCCCCCGGGCCACCCGGAATGGTCCAGAAACTACAACGACGGATTCCCCGATGCGCAGAGCTGACGACGAGGACCTCGACCACCTGGAGGAGACCGCAGCCGTACTCCACGGCAGAGGCTTCACCGGACAGGTGGTGGAGGCGGACGAGACCGAGGTGACGGCCCGCACCTTCGTCAACGGCGTCGCGAGCGGCCCCGACCTCTCCTGGAACGGCCGAGGCCAGCTCGTCTCCCTGGGCAACCTCGCCACCGGAGGACTGCCCGTCGGCCCCTCCCACCACTGGGACGCCCAGGGCCGCCTGGTGTTCGAGTACATCAACGACGTCTCCGGCAACCACCGCCTCTCCCGGCGGTGGGACGCCTCGGGCCGCCTCGTCAGCGAAGAACGCCACGAAGCCCAGTTCGGCGGGTTCGACCCCGCCACCGGGGAGAAGGTGTTCCTGCCCTGGCGGAGGATCAGGCTGGCCCCGGACATGCGGCCCCCCGAACACGGGGGCTTCCTGCCCGCGGTCGGTCTCGGCGCCCTCACCGTCGCGGACGTGGAGGGGCTCGGCCGCCGGGTTCTGCTGAAGGGCACGCCCTACACCGGGGAAGCCGTCACCCGCGACCGCCGGGGCCGGGCCCAGATGCACACCTTCGTCGAGGGCGTCGAGGACGGCCCCACTCTGACCTGGGCGCCCAGCGGCAAACTCGTCATCCAGGGCATCACCCAGCACCCCCACGGCCCCATCGGCCCCTGGCACCAGTGGGACGAACAAGGACGGCTCCTGCGTGAGATCGTCCACGACGCCCTGGGCAACCGCGTCATCACCCGCGAATTCGACCAGTCCGGAAACATCACCCGCGAAGAGCGCAGGCCCCCCACACGCCTGGCCCGCGACCCCGAAACCGGCGCGGAGTACCCCGCCCCCTGGCTCTGAGGGCCACCGCACCCGTCGCGGCGACCCGCGGAGCCCTCGTCCCTCCTTCCGCGGAGCCCCTGCTCCGGAGGGAAACGGGCTCTTCGCAGTCGAGGGGGCGGTCGGGGGCGCCTGCGGGCGGGCGCCGGGGTCCAGCGTCCGGAAGACCCCGACATGCTCCACGCCGTCTTCGCCAGGCCGCGTTCACCGATGAGCGGCCAGCACCGCCGCGAGGCCCTCTCGCAGGTCCTTGACGAAATACCCGGGAACCTCCAGCGACGGAAAGTGCCCCCCGGTTTCGGGCTCCCTCCATCGGACGATCTGCCGGTACCGCTCCTGCGCCCAGGGGCGCGGATACTTCTCGATGTCGCGGGGATAGACACTGATCGCCGACGGGACGTCGACCCGGAGTTCGGGGTCCAGCGAGTTGTGGCTCTCGTAGTAGATGCGGGCCGACGACGCGCCGGTCCGCGTCAGCCAGTACAGGGTGACGTTGTCGAGAACGCGGTCTCTGGAAATCGTCTCGAACGGGCTGTCCTCGGTGTCCGACCACTCGGCGAACTTGTCGAGGAGCCAGGCGAGAAGCCCGACCGGTGAGTCGACGAGCGAGCAGCCGATGGTCTGCGGCCGGGTCGCCTGCTGCTTGGCGTACGCCGCGCGGTGGCGCCGGAAATCGCGGGTTTCCTCGGTCCACCTACGCTCGACCGCCGTCAGCCCGGGCGGGGCCTTCGCGAACGTCGTGTGGATGCCGAGGACGTGCGCCGGGAACCTGCCGCCGAGGACCGTGGTGATGCCGAGTTCCCTGACTTCCGCCTCGGCAACGTGCTGGCGACCAGCTTCACGGCGACCCTGACGGAGCGGCGTGGCAACGCCGTGGAGCGCATCCCCACGCCGCACCGGCTCGTCGACTGGCTGGCGGTGAACGGCCTCGCCGTGGACTCCTGCACCACCGCCCAGCTCGACCTCGCCCGGGAGCTGAGGGAGTCGATCCACGCCGCCGCGACGGCGGCCGCGTTGCGGCACGCCCTCCCCGCCTCTGCCGTCCACGTCATCAATGACCGCAGCGCTCAGGGGCGGGCCGCGGCGGTCCTGACGTCCGGGGGCGAGCGGCGATGGCGGCTCAGCTCGGCTTCCCGCGTGGAAGACGCCCTCAGCGTGATCGCAGCCGACGCGATCAGCGTCATCGCGGGCGAACGGGACGGAAGACTGGCCTTGTGCGCATCACCGACCTGCCAAGCCGCCTTCTTCGACACCAGCCAGAGCCGCACCCGCAAATGGTGTGACATGAACACGTGCGGGAATCGGCAGAAGAAAGCGCGCTTCAAGGCCAACCAGCGCAAAAACCCCGGATCAGCGGAGTGATCGTTACCTGGGCAAGCACGTGGCGCGGGCCGTGACCGACGTGGTCACCAGCGGCGCCCCGACAGCGATGAACCGGGAAACGACGCGGGCCCGTCACCGGACGCTCATGGAACGTACACGGGAAACCGAGTACGCTACCGCAGTCGGCCCTCCCACCCGAGGCCCCGCCCGCACGGACAGCGGCCCCTCTCGCGGCGACGACCACAGTCCCGTCCAGCGCGGAAGGGCCCCGACGGGACGGCTGTGAACAGGTCCCGGAAACGGCGCATCGCGGGGAGGCCGGCGTAGGAACGGGACCTCCCCCGTGCCCCTCCCCCCGCGCACGGCCTCCGCGCGGGAGGACGCACCCCCGCGCCCCGCCCGGGTCGCCCCACCGGACGCGGAGCACCCCGAGGACCCCCAGACAGTCTGGAGCACACAGCAGGTGACCGCACACAACGATCCGGGGACGGCCCGCTCCAGGCGCCGCCGCACCGCCGCCGCGGCGCTGGCCCTGGGACTCCTCGCCCCCCTCCCGGCGGCTCCGGCGGCGGCCGAGACGCCCCAGGACCCCGTCTCGCTCACGCAGGTCCACCCCTTCAAGGGCGACAGCCAGCCGTGTGTGGCCGCCGGCGGGGACGTCGTGGAGCAGACCCCCTGGACCCACCACTTCCTCGGCCTGTCGCGTGCCCACGAACTGAGCACCGGCGAGGGGGCGGGCGTGGCGCTGCTGGTCCCGGAGGTGGACGGCGGCGCCCCCGCGCTGGCCGGCGCCGTGGAGGGCGGGCAGTCCACCGACTGCCTCGGGTTCGGCACGTCGCTGGCAGGCGTGGTCGCCGCCCGCCGGGTGGAGGGCAGCGGCCTGCTCGGGGTGGCACCGGGCGCGTCGGTGACGGCCGTGGCGACGGGGGATCCCCGGACCGGTCTGGCCACCTCGCAGGAGGTCGCCGCCGGGATCGGAGGCGCGGTGGACTCCGGGGCCCGCGTGGTCCTGGTGGGCACGGGCGCGTGGGAGGGGTCCGCGGCCCTGGAGTCCGCGGTGGCCGCCGCCGAGGAGGCCGACGCGCTGGTCGTGGCCCCGGCGACGGTCCCCACGTCGCGGGGGCCGATGCCGGGCCACCCCGCCCAGCACGCGGCGGTGCTGAGCGTGGCCGCGCACGACGTGGAGGGCGTGCCCGTGGCCCAGGGCCCGCTGGTCCTGCCCAGCGGCGACCTGGCCCGCGTGGACCTGACCGCGCCGGGCGACCGGGTGGTGGGGACCGGCCCGGGCGGTGGCCACGTGGCCACCGCGGGCGACGGCGTGGCCGCGGCGTTCGTGGCGGGGGCCGCGGCCCTGCTCATGGCGCGGGAGCCGGACCTGAGCGCCGAGCAGGTGCGCGAGCGGCTGACCACCACGGCCTACGCCTCCCCGCGGGGGGACGCGGACCCGCTGTCGGGACACGGCCGGGTCGACCCGCTGGCGGCGTTGGCCATCGCCCCGGGCGGCACCCCCGCCGGGGTGGCGGGCGAGGGGTTCGTCCCCGACCCCTCTCCCGAGGGTTCGGTGGACGCGCCGCCCACGGCGGCCGTCGTGTCCGCCGCGCTCCTGCTCATCGTGCTGTGCGGCCTGGGCGGGGCGGTGGTCAAGCGCGGACGCGCGCGCGGCTGGCGTCCGGCCGCCCCCGGCGAACCGGTGCGCTGACGCGCGGAAGGGGCCCGATGCGCACCACATGGTGTGCCCCGGGCCCCTTTCCGCGTCCCGCCGCGGGGGCTCAGTCCTCGGCGTCCTCGGCGATGGCCAGCTGCACCTCCACCGGATCGCGGCGCGAGATCCACAGGGCGCGGCCCGGAGGCATCGTCCGCGCCCGGATGTTGCCGAACAGCATGCCCTCGGAGGGCGGGGCGGACAGCATGATGCTGGGCGTGTTGGAGTCGATGAGCGACCGGATGACGGGGTCGGAGGAGGCCCGGCTGAAACCGCCCGCGGCGTGCACGAGCACCACGTGCATGCCGATCTCCGCGCCCTGGCTGAGCATCGGCAGGAGCGGGGCCAGCGGGTTGGGCCCGCTGCCGGAGACCATCTCGAAGTCGTCGATGACGATGAACAGCTCGGGGCCGGTCCACCAGTCGCGCTTGCGGATGCGGTCGGGGGTGATGTCGGGTCCGGGCAGGCGCGCCTTCATGGCCTGCGCGGCGGCGGCCATCATCTCCTTGACGTTCTCGCCCGACACCGCGTAGCCCAGCTGCATCTCCTTGGGTACGGCGTCGTAGAGCTGGCGGCGCTGGTCGGCGAGGACGACCCGGGCGGTGGTCGGACCGTAGTGGCTGCGGATCGCGTTGGTGATGTGGCGCAGCAGGGTCGTCTTGCCGGTCTCGGTGTCGCCGACCACGAGCAGGTGCGGTGTGACGCCGAAGTCGTGCCAGAACGGCTGCATCCGACGGCTCTCCAGGCCCAGGGGCACCTTCAGGCCGCCCGCCTTGGTGAGCCTGGAGCCGGGCAGCTCGTTGGCGCGCAGCAGCGGGGGCAGCGTGCGCACCGGCGGGGCGGGCGGTCCGGTCCAGGCCGCGCGCACGCGGTCGATGAGCTCGGTCATGCCCGCGGACAGCGAGACCGAGTCGGCGTTGCCGTCGGCACGGGGCAGGCCGGTGAGGAGGTGGTGCTTGGTGTCGGTGATGCCGCGCCCGGGCACGCGGGGCACGGTCTGCGCCGCGCGCATGTGGACCATGGAGTCGACGGGGTCGCCCATCCTCAGTTCGAAGCGGGTGCCCATCAGGTCTCGGACACCGGTGTGGAAATCGGCCCAGCGCGGGGAGGCGACCACGATGTGCAGTCCGTAGTTGAGGCCGCGCTGCACGAGTTGGACGATGGGCCCGACCAGGTCCGCGTAGTCCTGGCGGATGGTGCCCCAGCCGTCGATGACGAAGAAGACGTCGCCGTAGGGCTCGTCGGCGAACTCCCCGGCGGCGCGGCGCCTGCGGTAGGTGCCCATGGAGTCGATGCCGTGCTCGGCGAAGAACGTCTCGCGCCGGGTGAGCAGCTCGTTCATCTCCATGACGGTGCGGGTGATGCGCCGCTCGTCGGTACGCGTGACGACGCTGCCCACATGCGGCAGGTCCTTGAGCGAGGTCAGCACGCCGCCGCCGCAGTCGATCCCGTAGAACTGGACCTGGGCGGGGGTGTTGCACACCGCCAGGGTGAGGATGAGCGTGGCCAGCATGGTGCTCTTGCCGCTCTGGGGGCCGCCGGCGATGCCGACGTGTCCGCCGGCCCCGGTCAGGTCGGCGACCAGCGGCAGGCGCTTGTGCTCGAAGGGCCGGTCGATGATCCCCAGCGGCACGCGCAGGGTGGTCCCCTTGTTCCGCCAGGCCAGACCGCCCGCGGGCAGGCGGATGTCGACCATGGCGAGCAGCTCGTCCACGAGCGGCGGCACCTCCAGCGGGGGCAGCCACACCTCGCGGGCCGCCGGACCGAGGCCGTCCATCCGCGCCAGCGCCGTCGCGAGGAGGGACTCGCCGCTCTCCTCCTCCTGGGCCTCGGGCCGCTCGGGTTCGGGGGCGTTCGCGGCCACGGGGGTGTCGGAGAAGAGCACCACCTCGCCGCCGACCGTGTTCCTGCGGGCGGCACGGCGCTTGACCCGGTAGGGACCGGAGACGTAGGCGGCCTTGAAGCGGGTGAGGGTCTCGGTGTCGGTCTTGAGGTAGCCGTTGCCGGGGGAGGAGGGGAGCTGGTGGGCGTCGGGGACGCCGAGCACACCGCGGCTCTCGATGGCGGAGAAGGTGCGCAGCGCGATCCGGTAGGACAGATGGCCCTCCAGCTGGTGCATGCGACCCTCGTCCAGGCGCTGGGAGGCCAGCAGGAGGTGGACGCCGAGGCTGCGGCCCAGGCGCCCGATCATCACGAACAGGTCCATGAAGTCGCGGTGGGCGGCGAGCAGCTCGCTGAACTCGTCGACGACCACGAACAGCGTGGGCATCGGCTCCATGTCCGGGTTGGTCTCGCGGGCCCTCTCGTACTCCAGGGCCGAACTGAAGTTGCCCGCGGCCCGCAGCTGCTCCTGGCGGCGGACCAGCTCGCCGTGCAGGGCGTCCTGCATGCGGTCCACCAGGATGGCCTCGTCCGCCAGGTTGGTGATGAGCGCGGAGGTGTGCCGCAGCTTGTCGAGGCCGATGAAGGTGGCGCCGCCCTTGAAGTCGACGAGCACGAAGTTGAGGGTCTCGGAGGAGTGGGTCAGGGCCAGGCCGAGCACCAGGGTGCGCAGCAGCTCGCTCTTGCCCGAGCCGGTGGCGCCGATGAGCATGCCGTGCGGGCCCATGCCGCCCAGCGCCGATTCCTTGAGGTCCAGCTCCAGCGGCGCTCCGTCCGCGTTCATGCCGATGGGCACGCGCAGCCGGTCCTTCTCGTGCAGCTCGCTCCACATGCGCTCGGAGTCGTGCCGGTGCAGGTCGGAGATGCCCAGGAGCGTGGTCAGCTCGAAGTCGGTGGTGAGCGGCTCGGTGACCTCGACGACCATGCCGATCCGGTAGGGCGAGAGCAGGCGGGCCAGGGAGGTGGCGCGGGGAAGGCTCAGGGAGTCGGGCCTGCCCAGCACCTCCTCGGTGTCGCGGCCGCTGTGGTCGCGCGAGAGCATCACCAGGCGCTCGGACTCCACCCGCAGGGCCAGGGTGTAGGGGTCGTCCTCGGGGGGCATCGGGTCGGCGACGTCGATGACGACGGCGTTGCGGTAGCCTCCGCCCAGCATGCGCGACCCCGGGGGGATGCGCCCGCCGTCCACGACGATGACGGTGAAGGGCTCCTCGCGGCTGGGGGCGGCGGTGGGGTCGAAGCGGGGGCGGTCGGCCAGGTCCGCGACGAGCTGTTCGAGCTCCATCGCGTCCGTGCACAGCAGCCGGGCCTGGCCCGCGCCGTCGCGCGCGGTGGGGTGCTGGCTGTGGGGCAGCCACTTGGCCCACGACCACAGGGGCAGGGACTCGGCGGAGGCGCACACGGCGACGCGCAGCTCGTCGTGGGCGTGGAAGACGGTGAGCTGGCCGAGGAGGGCGCGGACGAGGCCGCGGCCGGCGTCCAGGTCGCCGCGCATGGTGATGCGGGAGTATCCGCGCAGGTAGATCTGGACCGGCTGGTCCTCGACGGTTCCGTAGGCGCGGATGAAGCGGCGCAGCGCGTGGGCGCTGAGGGGTTCGAGGTCCTCCACCGGCTTGGAGGAGACCGGGGAGATGGCCATGGACAGTGCCTGCTCGCCCACGGCCATGCGCGCCTCGGCGAAGTCGTCGTCTGTGCCCCGCCGCTCCCACAGCCGGGAGGTGCGCACGATCGACCACAGGGCGTCCGGGTGGGGCGCCCGCCACAGCATCGCGTCGCGCTGCTCGGTGACCACTCCCCGCAGGCGGGTGCGCATCTGCTTGAGGTAGCGCAGGTAGTCGCGGCGGTCGTCGTTGAGCTGGCGGCGGCGTTCCAGCATGGTGCGCAGGTACTGGCCGCCGAGCATGACCACGGCGCCCACGAGCATCATCCCGCCCGCCAGGTAGGGCATGACGGAGCTGCCTCCCCCTCCCGTCGCGCCGGGACGGATGAACAGCAGGACCATCGCCATCGAGGTCATGGCCATCGGCAGGTAGGTGAACACCGCCGAAACGTTGGCCTGCGCCTCGGGCAGCTCCGGGGGCTCCTGGAGGCTGACCTCGCCTGAGGGCAGGTCCGGCCCGGGACGCCGCGGAGGGCGGCGGACGAGGATCGTACTCACGGGGCGGGGGCCTCCCTTGCAGGCAACAACGGGGAGCGGTCCGGAAACCCGGACCGCAACCGGTATCCAGACCCGGACGCCGGAAGCAGAACACTACTATTGCCAATCAAAGTGACAGATACCAAAATTTAAAACAACACACCTCCAAAATGGGCCGTCGGAGTGTTACCGTCACTTCCGCTCCTGTCACGACCCCGCCTCATGATGGGCCCCACCGGATGAACGATGTCGCCTCCCCGGACCTGTGCCGACTGCTGATCCGCGCCCCCGGGCGCTCCTTCGAGATCGCGGCGCCCACCGAGGTCCCCCTCTCCGAGATCCTTCCCACCCTCGTGCTCTACGCCGAGGGCGACAACGGCGAGGACCTGGACGAGAGCGGCCTGGAGCACGACGGATGGGTCCTCCAGCAACTGGGCGACGAACCCCTGGAGGAGGACGAGACCCTCCGCTCCCTGGGACTCTGCCACGGCGAGACCCTCTACCTGCGCCCCCGCCGCGACCAGCTGCCGCCGGTGCACTTCGACGACCTGACCGACGGCGTCGCGACCGGCATGGGCGAGCGCTCCGACAGGTGGCGCCCCGAGTCCACGCGCGTCCTGCTCCAGGCGCTGGGCCTGGTCGTGCTGTTCACCGGCCTGGCCGTCCTGGTCAGCGGCGGCACCGGACTCCTGACCGCGGTGTCCGCCGCGTGCTCCGCGATCCTCATGCTGCTGTCGGCCTGGGCGGCCTCGCGCGCCATGGGCGACCTGACCGCCGCCACCGGCCTGGCCGCGGCGGCCACCCTGTACATGGCGGTGGCCGGGGCGTCCGTGCCCTCCGGCGACCCCGGAACCGTCCTGACCGGAGCGCGCGTGCTCACGGGTGCCGTGACCGCTGCGGGGGCCAGCGTGCTCGGACTGGCGGTGGTGGCGGGCTCCGTGCCCTTCTTCGCCGGCCTGTTCACCGCCGAGGTGCTGTGCGCGCTGGGCGCGCTGGCCCTGATGTTCGTCCCCGGCGCCGTGGCCCCGGCCGTGGCGGGGATGGTGGCTCTCATCGCGCTGCTCCTGGGCACGTTCGCCCCCCAGCTGGCCTTCCGCCTCTCCGGCCTGAAGCTGCCGCCGCTGCCCTCCAACCCCGATCAGCTCCAGGAGGGCATCGAGCCCTACCCGGCGCGCGGGGTCCTGGACCGCGCCGCGCTGGCCGACCGGTTCCAGACCGCCCTGTACGCGTCCACCGGCGCCGTCCTGGCGGCCTGCCTGGTCGTGCTCGCCGCCTCCCCCGGGTGGGTGCCGGTCACGCTGTGCGTGGTGGTGTCGCTGGTGATGCTGCTCCAGTCACGCGGGCTGGCCGGGGCCTGGCAGCGGTCGTTCGTGGTCGCACCGCCCTGGATCGGACTGACGGCGCTGGTGCTGACCCTGGTGTGGACGGCCGAGCCCCTGCCCCGAACACTCGCGATGGCGGGCCTGTTCGCCGCCTCCGCGATCCTGGCGGTGGTGTCGTGGAACCTGCCGGGAACGCGCCCCCTGCCCCACTGGGGCCGGGCCGCCGAGATCATCCAGTCGCTGCTGACGGTGGCCATCGTGCCCCTGGTCCTGGCCGGTTTCGGCGTGTTCTCGCTCCTGCGCGGAATCGGCGGCTGACATGCAGTCACGTCGCGACAGGGTGATGGCCCACAACTTCACCGTGGGCCGGCTGGGCACGGCCATGCTGGAGGGCGACCCCGACGCGGTCGACGCCCCCATGCGCCGCACCCGCACCGGCACCTACATCGGCGTCGCGATCGCCGCGGTGCTGTGCATCGGCTTCCTCGTGTTCGGCCTCATCTTCCCCGGGAGCGCGACCAGCTGGCGCCAGGAGGGGCGGCTGATCGTGGACCGCGGCACCGGGGCCTCCTACCTCTACTCCTCCGGGGTGCTGCGCCCCGTGGACAACAACGCCTCGGCCCGCCTGATCCAGGGCGCCGACGCCGCCGTGAGCCTGGTCTCGGCCAGGTCCCTGGAGGGCGTCCCCGTGGGCGGACCCGTGGGCATCGCCGGCGCGCCCGACGCCCTGCCCACGGAAGCGGGACTGGAGGAGTCGGTCTGGCGGGTGTGCGCGCTGCTGCCCGAGGACGCGGAGGGGGAGCGCGGCCGCACGGCCCTGGTGGTCGGCGACGCCCCCGCGCCCGTCTCACCCTCCGCGGAGCAGGCGGTCCTGGTCTCCGGTCCGGACGGCGCCCCGCACCTGCTGTGGAACGGCACCCGCCTGCGCCTGGACGAGGAGGGCGGCGCGGTTCAGGCCCTCGGCTACGGGACCAGCGACGCCCTGCCCGTCACCTCCGCGTTCCTCAACACCGTGCCCACGGGCCCGGACCTGACCGCGCCGGAGGTCCCGGGCGCCGGCGAGGACGCGGGCGCGTCGGCGGGCGAGCCCCGGCGCGTGGGACAGGTGTTCGCCGTGTCCGCCGCCGAGCAGGACGTCCAGCACTACCTGCTCACCCGGGACGGCCTGGTGCCGCTCACCACGACGCAGGCGCTGCTGCTGCTCGCCGACCCCGACGTCTCCGGCGCCGCCTACCCCGACAGTCCTCCCGAGGCGCTGCCCCTGCCCGCGGGAGAGGCGCACGCCCGGCTGGCCGAGGGCTCCGGTCCGCGGGAGGACCGGCACCCGGCGTCCCCTCCGACCCTGGTCGGAACCGGTTCGAGCGTTCCGTGCCTGCGACTGGACCCCGACGGCTCGCTGTCGCTGACCATGGACGACCCCGCCGGGGTGGAGGCGTGGCCGGTGCAGGAGCAGCCCGGGATCGTCCCGGGATGCCCGACCCCCGACCTGGTCGGCATCGCCTCCGGCCGGGGAGCCGTCGCCGCGGCCCAGCCCGTGGGCGGCGGAGGAGCCTCCACCACCCACTACCTCGTCACCGACAGCGCGGCGAAGTACCCGGTGCTCGACGACGCCGCCCTGGCCGCGCTCGGCTACCAGACCGGCCAGGCCGTTCCGGTCCCGACCTCCCTCCTGAGGCTGCTTCCCTCCGGGCCGGTGCTCGACCCGGAGGCGGCCGCCCTCCCCCTGGCGCCCCCGCACACCGCCGAGGACGCCGGTTGCCCCTGATGGAACGAACAGAGGAGACCCTGTGAACCAGAGGACAAGGACCACAGACGAGGCCGAGCGCATCGCCCAGGACGCGATGACCGAGGCCCACGGCAACTGCGACACCATCTACACCAACGTGGACAGCACGCGCGACAGGCTGCGCATGTCCTGGCAGGGCGCGGCCTCCAACAAGTACAGCGAGGCGATCACCGGCTGGCTGGATGAGCTGCGGCTCATCACCAACGACATGAACCGGATGATCGACACCTTCGGCGGCACCGTCCACGCCATGCACGCCACCGAGGACGCGGCCATCATCACCGGTTCGCGGTGGATGAGCGAGCTGAACCCGAACCAGCCCGGCTGAGGCCGAGCAGCCGTTCCCCACCCCCACAAGCCCCTCTCCGGAAGGCGAGTCCATGACCATCAACGGTTTCGACGTCAGCTACGCCTACGTCGACGAGGCCACCAGCGAGCTGCGCACCCAGACGAAGGCCGTGCAGGACCAGATCGAGTCGCTCGACTCCCAGATGCAGGTGGTCAAGGCGGACCTCGACGGTGCCATGGCCGCGGAGTACGACCGCAAGGTCGCGTCCTGGCGGGCCAACGTCGCCGACATGCAGCTCCTGCTGGGCAAGGCCGAGGCGGCCCTGAACGAGATCCGCAACAACTACGCCTCCACCGACGGGCGCGAGGCCATGAACTGGCAGGCCCTGCTGTAGTCCGCCTCCCCTCCCAGGGGCGGGCGCGACCCACCACTCCCCTCGGCGCGCCCGCCCCGCCCCACCCCCGACGATCCAGACGAACGACCGCCCTGCGGGCGGTGAGGAGGTCCTGACGTGGAGCCCCCCCTCTTCGACTTCCGTGCTGCCCTCTCCGGAGAGGAGCCGGACCCGACCGACCCCGAGGAGGACACCACCCTCCAGGAGCAGGGCACCGACACGAACCGGTCGGAGTCCGCACCGGTCAGTGTGGACCTGGCCAGCGGGCTGCTCCTTCTCCGGCACGGAGCCTCCTCGGTCGAGGTGGACACCGCCACCCAGGAGGCGGTGCTCGACCCGGGCGACTCCGAGGTGACCGTCGGCGACGACGGTGTCATGCTCCTCGGCGCGCGGCGGGACGGGGACAGCGCCTCCTCGCTCCTGTTCGACGGCGAGGCACGGCACACCGTCGCGGTGGCCTCCCCCGAGTCCGGGGACATCTCCGGCCAGGAGGTCCACCGGGGCGAAACACCCGACCCGGCGGTCCGGGGGGAGCCGGCCACGCTCCTCGAACAGCAGGCCCGGGGGGAGCCGACCACGCTCCTCGAACGACAGAACGTCTCCGCCGGGGTGCCCTCCGAGGAGACGGCCCTACTCGAAGGCGAGACGACCCTCCCCGAGACCGTGCCGACGGAGCCCGCCGTGCTCGCGGAGCCGCCGGCGACCACGGCGGTCGAGCCCGGGGAGCTGCTGGAGCCGTCGACCCCCCAGGTCACCGAGGCCATGGAACCGGTCTCCGGTGTGGAGCCCATCTCCGCCGACGCCGACGACCCCGAGTTCGGGGAACTGCTGGAGCCGTCGACCCCCCAGGTCACCGAGGTCACGGAACCCGTCTCCGGTGTGGAGCCCATCTCCGCCGACGCCGACGACCCCGCCTTCGAGACCGCCTCCGAGATCGACGGGGCGCCGGTCGTGACCCTCGACCCCGACACGGGCGTCACCACCGTCGAGGCGGGCGAGCTCAGGTTCGTCCTGGATCCCGGCACCGGCACGATCAGCATCGAACCCGGTGACAGGGACGTGCCCCTCGACCCCGAGGCGGCGCCGGTCACGGTCGAGGCCGGGCACCTGAGCCTGACCATCGATCCGTCCGAGGGCACCGTCGGGATCGAGACGACCGGCCCGGGCGACGGCGACGAGGCCCTCCCCACCACGATCGAGATCGGCGACCTGCGGCTCACCCTGGACCCCGAGACCGGCGAGGTCTCCTTCGACCCCGGTGACGGGAACGTGGAGGTCGACCCCGAGACCGGCCTGATCACCGTCTCCGAGAAGGACGGGGACGGCGAGGACGGCGACGAGGAGTCAGGCCAGGACCGCGAGGACGGCGGCGGAAGGACCGACCAGGACGGCCAGTCCGGCGACGAGGAGCAGGCCGGAGGTGGCAGGACCGGCGGCGGGGACACCGAGGTCGAGAGCACACCCGGTGAGGAGGGCTCCTCCGACCACGGGGAGAACCACCACCCCGACCGCTCCGGCGGACCCGACCCGGTCGGTGGCGGAGCACACGGCGTTCCTGTGGGCACCACCCCGCCTCCGGTGAGGGGAGGCGCTCCCCAGGAGGAGCAGGGCGCCTCCGACGAGGAGCAGGTGCCCGGGGAACCGGTCCAGGTGACCGAGCCCCCCGTGCAGGAACCGAGCGACACCCAGGCCGGGGACACGTCGACCCCCGAACCGACCGAACTCATAGAACCCCCCGTCGAGGAACCGAGCGACACCCCCGCCGAGCCCATCGCAGCGGTCCCGGACGAACTCCGCACCGAACCGACTCTCGGTACCGCCGAAGAACCAAGCGACACCCCCGGCGAACCCACCGAAGCGACCTCGGACGAACTCCGCACCGAACCCACCGAAGTGACCGACCAGCCCGCGGTGACCTCCTCCGGCGCCCCCGACGACGACTCCGAAACGGGCACCCCAGAGGACGAGGGCACGAGCAGGGCCCGGACCGAGGCTCAGGGCGACGACGAGGACGAAGAGAACGAAGAAGAGGAAGACGGGGACGAGGAAACCCGGGAGGACGAGGAAGAGGAGGACGGGGGGAACGGCAACGGTCAGGGCGAAGACAACGGGAACGACAACGGGCGGGTCGGGAACGGCAAGGGTGATGAGGGCACCAAGATCGATCTCGACAGGATCAGGGATTTCCGCGAGAAGATCGTGACCCCCCTCCGCGAAGAGGTCGATGCCCAGCTCACGGAGTTCTCGGTGTACGAGGGGGTTGGCGGAAGCAAGGGAAGCGGCTACCACCGGCTCGGCAACCCCGAGGGGCTTCCGATAGCCGGAAGGCTCGCGGGGAAGATCGACACCTCGATGGGAAACATCTACCAGTTCCTCAGTGACCTGCAGCTGGAGCTGACCGAGATCGAGGACAGGCTCTCGGAGAACCTCATCGCCTTCGTCGACCTCGAGGACGAGCAGAGCCTCACGGCCCAGGAGATCCACAACCTGATCGGCTCGGGCACGGGTGGCACGTCCAGCTCGGGCGGTTATGGCAACGGCTACGCCAACGGCAACGGCAACAACGAGGACGAAGACGAGGAAAACAGCGAGTCCTAAGCCTGAAGCTCGATACACCGGGGGAGGTCAGTATGCCCGAAGAAGTTCCTGAAAAACAGCTGCACGAGATCATGAACATCTTCGCCAACAACGGCGGAGAAGACTACGGTCCCATGGAACCCATCAGCAAGGTGACCGAACCTCGGTGGGTGGACGGCGGCCGCTACCACTTCCACGAGGACACCAAGCCCTTCATCGGTTTCGAATGGGGCGACACGGACCGCTGGTGGAGTTACAAGGACTACTACACCGCATACATGTCCGGCTATGGGGGTTATTCCTACTCCTACGAGACCTACGGCATCGACTACGCCGGCTACGACATGCAGGACCACCTGTGGGAGGACGCCAACAGCCAGCAGAACAAGTTCCGCCAGCAGCTGCTCAACCTGTCGTCCATGGCCGACTACGAGACGTACAAGATGGTGTCCGACCACTGGGACCTCAAGCGGCTCCAGGACACCATCGACAGACTGGACGGCCTGTACAAGGCGCTGACCCCCTACATCGGAGGGGACGAGGGCGGCAGCCTGAACAAACTGTGGAAGGAGATCGACACCCCGGACGGGCCCATGACGGGTTCGGCCGCGTCGGCATACCAGTACCGCCTCAAGGACCTCGCGTACCGTCTGACCCAGATCCACGACAAGATCCCCGACTTCAAAAAGGAGTTGGAAAAGATCAGGCCGGATCTGAAGACCAACACGTATAAACTCTCCCAAAGCGCCAATAATGCCATCAACACGTACGGGGGTACCATCAAGGACGTACTCGACAAGTGGTATTTCAACACCGCTGCGGGGACGGAGAGGTTCGTCGAAGCACGCGATCAGTTCGACATCCGGATCGTTGCCGCCGGAACCGGCGACGACGGGACGCCCCAGGGGGAAGTACGCGGCATCGTCGGTGACGACATCACCGACAGCAACGTCAACAACACCCTCTACAAGATGTTCCGGGACCACTACAAGACCGTCTACGACGCGGCGAACACGCTGTACACACAGATGGTCAACGATTACTCCGATATCCACACGGCGCTGCAGTCCATCCGTCCTCCCCGGCCGCTCCCGACGGAGACCCCCGGCAGCGTGGGGAGCAACGGTCCCAACAACAATCCCTTCGGCGACTTCGAATTCGACAATCCCTTCGAGAACTTCGAGTTCGACAACCCCTTCGAGAACTTCGAATTTCCACCGCCGCCGCCACCGCCGCCGCCGCACCTGGGATACAACGGCCCCGGAACCGGTGACGGCCTCGGCGACGGAGGGCCCGACCTCAACGAGGTCCTGACGCCCCCGCCTCCCCCGCCGGACCTCGGCCTCAACGGACCCACGGGCAATGGAAGCCCCGAAGTTGTCGACGGCCCCGCCCCCGGCATGAACGGCCCCCTCACGCCTCCCCCGGCCCCGCCCAACCTCGGCCTCAACGGACCCGGCTTCGACCAGGGCGCCAACAACGGCCCCGCCCCCGGCATGAACGGCCCCCTCACGCCTCCCCCGGCCCCGCCCAACCTCGGCCTCAACGGACCCGGCTTCGACCAGGGCGCCAACAACGGCCCCGCCCCCGGCATGAACGGCCCCCTCATGCCACCGCCGCCCCCGCCCAACCTCGGCCTCAACGGGCCGGGAAGCGGTCGTGGCGGCCCGGGGGGCTACAACGGTTCACTGGAGCGCGACCCGGCGACGGGCCTCCCCATCAACCCCGAAACCGGCCAACCCTTCCCCATCGACCCCGAGACCGGACTCCCCTTCAACCCCGTCACCGAACTGCCGATCAACTACGACCCCTCCACCGGCCAAGCCCTGCCCATCGACCCCGTCACCGGGGAACCGGTCGGCATCGATCCGCAGACCGGGCTGCCGACCGACTACGGGTACGGTGCGCGGCCCACGCCCGACCTGGGCCTCAACGGCCCCGGCACCTCGGACGACTACGGATACGGATTGCAGCCGCCGCTGCCGCCACCGGACCTGGGCCTCAACGGCCCCGGCTTCGGACCGGACACCGAGGTACCGATCAACCCGGTCACCGGTGAGCCCTACGTCATCGACCCGATCACCGGGCAGCCCTACCCGATCGACCCCGAGACCGGCGCACCGGTGACGGGCGGATTCGACATCCCGGACGGGCCGATCCCCGACACGCTGCCGCCGCTGCAGTCACCCGACGACGTGGGACTCAACTACGGAGGCCTCAGCCCCGGCCCCTACTCCGGCGACGGCCTCGGCGACGCCCCGGGCAGCTCTGACCGCTCCTCGCTCTTCACCACCCCTGACGGCGCCCAGTACCCGGCGGGAGGCGCCTCCGGTGCTCCCGGCGGACAGGGCGCCGCGGGCGGCGGTGTCGGCGGCGTGGGAGCACTGGGCGGCCAGCCCGGAGCGGGCTCCGGAGCGAGCGGTATGGGCGGTATGCCGATGATGCCGCCCATGATGGGCGGCGGTATGGGCAGCGGCGCGGGGGACAACAACCGCGACCGGCAGCGCTCCACCTGGCTCTCCGAGGACGAGAAGGTCTGGGGCACCGCGGCCGACGGGCAAAGATCCGCACTGGGACGTCCCGTCCCCGGTCAGAACAAGAAGGGAACACCCCGGCATGAGTTCGCCGATGCAACGCCAGATGGAAGAGGAACTGGCACAGCTTCACAGGACGATGGGCCGGCTGGCGGACGCAAACGCAAGCCTGGAGTCGGCAACCGAAGAGGTCATGGCCAAGAACAGGCTGGTGGGCGCGAAGGTGGACGCGACGGGGGAACTGGTTGAGCTGAAGTTCCACACCCAGGCCTACCGGGACATGGCCCCCACCGAGCTGGCCGCCGCCATCACGGAGGTGGTCAACAAGGCGCGGAGCCAGATGGCCGAGCGCGTCTCGGAGGCCTACGGCCCCTTCCTCCCTGAGGTGGCCGGCGCGGAGGAGGTCATGAACGGCGACCTCGACCCGCTCAAGCTGCTCGACCGGCTGGGCATCCCCTCCGACGACCCGAGGCAGTAGGCACCCCCACGACACCCACGGCTGAGGAGCAGGAGACGACCATGACGGACCGCGACGGCGGCCTCTTCGCCGACCCCGAGGGCCTGGCCAGGGACGGCTGGAAGATCCACGACACCGCCGAGTACACCTACGAACTCCGGCAGTGGCTGGACAACGAGCTGGACTCACTGGGCGACATCTGGGGCAGCGGCGACGAGTTCGCCAACGACATGGACAAGTCCCTGGGGGTCCTCAGGACCTCCATCAGCGAGTACATCGACTTCCTGGTCACCGCCCAGAAGGACCTGGCGGACTACACCGTGCAGATGGGCGGGAACTACGGACGCGCGGAGGGCGTGAACGAGGACATCGCCTCGGGCATCGACCCGGCGAACGGGTCCCGCCCCGGCGGCGGAGGACGCCGGTGACCCCTATCCCCACCTCTCCGCACGGCCGCTCCCGCGGCCGTGCGGTCCTCCCGAGAAGGAGTCCCGATGTCTGAGAACGCGCAGGCGCGCGACGCGGCCGACGACCGCCCCACACCGGCGTCCGAGTTCCAGTCGGTGCTCTCCGGTGGAGTGGGTGGCGCTGCCTCCAGCGAACCCGCGGGCTCTCCGGTACACGACCCGCCCGCTCCCCCTCCCGGGACCGCCGAGGGCGCGAAGGAGGCCGCGGCCGTTCCCCGGATCACGGGCGCCCTGAGCGAGTCCTCCGCACCGCGGGGCCAGGAGGAGGCCCTGGACCGCCCGGGCAAACCCGTCCTGGCGGGCGCCGCCATCGCGGGCCTGCTGATGGTCGCCGCTCCCTTCGCCATGACGGCGGGGGTGCCCGGGGTGACCCTGGAGTCGACCCCGCTCGCCTCGGGTGCGGGCGGTGTCGGCGGCCAGGCTCCCGGCACCGCCGAGGCGGACGCCTCGGGCGGCGGTGAGTCCGGGGTCGCCGCGGCACAGGCGGACGCGGGCACCGCACCCCAGCAGGGCTCCGCGCCCCAGGAGACCGGCTACATCCCCGAGGTGGTCGGGGACGGGTCCACGACCCCGACGATGCCCGACCCGGGCACCGGCGGCACGGGCGGGGAGAACCCGGTGGAGGCCGCCCCCGCCGCGCAGGAGGGCTCCGAGGCGGCGCCGGCGCCCACGGGCGAGTCCGCCGCCGAGGATCCCGCCGCCGAGGAGCCCGGTGCCGAGGCCGCGGTGTCCGGAGAGGGCATCGGGGAAGGAACCTCCGCTGACGGTGCCGGGGACGGGGCCGCTGCCGGGGACGGAGGCGGTGAAGCCGACGTGCCCTCCGGCGGGGACGGAACCGCCGCCGAGGCGTCGGCGGACGGGAACGGCGCGAACGCGCCCGCCGCGGACGCTGAGGCCGCCGGATCGGGGGGCGACGGAGAGGAGGGGACCGGAGCGAACCAGGAGGGCGGTGGCACGGCGGGCCAGGAGCAGGACGCCACTCTGGCCGACACCGCGGGGGACGGCTCCGGCGGTACGGCCGCCACGGGCGCCGAGGGCGCCGAAGGCGCCTCGGGCACCTCCTCCGAAGGCCAGGCCGCCGAGCCCCGGATGGCCGAGGGCCAGCACGGAGCGGACCCGCAACCCCCCTCCGAGGGAGGCGGCTCCGTCCTGGAGGACGCGGTCGCGACGACGGGAGCCTCCGAGGCCGAGCCCTTCCTCGCCGTCGCAGGACCCGGTTGCCAGGCCTCCCCCGGCGCCTCCTACACGAACGCGGGGCGCTGGGACAGCGCGGAGGGCACCTCCAGCTGGGCCACCCGGCCCGGCGGATACGCGCAGGAGGGCTGCGACGGCGGTTACGAGGCCCTTCCCGTCTCGGGCGACCCGGAGCGGGGCAACGGCCAGTACGCCGCGTGGACGTTCACCCCCGGGGAGGCGGGGGTCGTGTGCGAGCTCTACGTCCACGTGCCCGACGACGAGAGCCCGCTGTGGGTCTCCCCCGGGGAGGCCCGCTACCAGATCTTCTCCGGCCCCGCGGCCGAGGGGTCGGCCGTGGCGGTCTTCGGGTTCGACCAGGCACAGATCCGGGGCGGCTGGGTCCAGGTGACCGGGTTCACCTCCCCCACGGAGGAGTTCACCGTCCAGCTCACCAACGCGGGGGCCGACGCCCTCGCGGACCAGGAGCACACCAGCGCGCACGTGGCCGCATCGGCCGTGCGCGCGTCCTGTTCCTGACCACCACCGGCGGGGCGGTCCCGCGCCGCCCCGCCACCGACCCTCCCCCGACTTAGGAAGACACCGATGACCAGGCAGCTCCTCACCGTCGACGCCGACGCGCAGGACGGGCACGCGACGATCACCGAGGCGGTCGAGGCCGCCGGCAGCGGCGCCCTCATCACCATCGCCCCCGGCCGCTACGAGGAGAGCCTCGTACTGCGCGACGTGGTCACCCTGATGGCCCGCGACGGCCTCGGCAGCGTGGAGATCACCACCGGTACCGGCAGCGCCGTGGTCTCGGCCGCCGAGGCGGTCAAGCTCTCCGGCCTGGTCCTGCGCGGACGCCACGCCGACTACCCGGCCGTGGACATCCCCGTCGGGCAGTTGGAGATGGCCGACTGCGAGGTGGAGGGGGCGTCCTGGACCGCGGTGTCGGTGCGGGGCGGCGGCGCACTCGCCATGCGCGACAGTCGCGTCACCTGCTCCGCGGGGGCGGGCGTGGTGATCACCTCCTCGGGGCCGAGCGTCATCGAGGACTGCGTGGTCGAGGAGGTCGGGACCAGCGCCGTGGTGATCGGCGAACAGGCGCGTCCCACGCTCCGCTCCTGCGTACTGCGGGACGCCGGGGGCAACGGTGTGTTCGCCAGCGGACAGGCCGGGGGCACGGTCCGGGACTGCGAGATCTCGGGGACCAAGAAGCCCGCGGTGGCCCTGGAGGAGGGCGCGGCCACCTCGCTGTCGGGCGCGCGCGTACACGACACCGAGGGCGACGGGCTGTCGGTGTCCAGCCGTTCCCGTCCGGTCGTGGAGGACTGCGTGTTCGAGGACGTGGGCGGGCGCGGTGTCGTCGTGCACAACGGGTCCGACCCGCAGGTGGCGCGGGTGCGCGTGGTGCGTTCCAAGGACGTGGCCGTCCACCTGACGGGACGTGCGCGCGGCACCTTCACCGACTGCGAGGTGGCGGAGTCGGGCGGCGACGCCGTGTACGCCGGGGAGCGCGCCTCCACCACCTTCCTCGGCCTGGTCGTGCGCGGCGGCCAGGGGCTGAACCTGGGCGGCGACAGCGTCGTGGAGTTCGACCGCGGACTGATCAGCGACACCACCGGTCCCGGTGTGGTGATCGAGGAGTGCGCCCCCTTCCTGCGCGGGACGGCGATCAACAGCACCCGGGGACAGGGCGTGGTGTTCGGCAAGGGCGGACGCGGACGCCTGGAGGACGTGACGCTGGACCGCAGCGGCAAGAGCGCCGTGTCCGTGGAGGAGGGCGGGGCGCCCCTGCTGGCAGGTGTGCAGATCTCCGGGGGTCGCGACGCCGGGATCTCGGTCGGCTCGGGCGCGTCCGCCGACGTGCGCGACTGCGACGTGTCGGAGTGCACGGGCGACGGTGTCGCCGTGCGCGCCGGGGGCCGGGCGACGGTGCTGCGTACCCGGGTGTACAACGGCCGCCGCAACGGCGTGCTGGTGGCGGCGAGGGCGAGCGCCACGCTGCGGCGGTGCGAGGTGTTCGGCAACGGCGCCGACGGCATCCTCGTGCACTCCGCCGAGGACGTGGTGGTGGAGGACTGCTCGGTGCGCTCCAACGGCCGCTCCGGGCTGCGCCAGACCGTCGCCAGCGAGAGCATGCGCACGGCGGAGCTGCTCAGCCGCGGCAACGGGGCCCCCGACGCGTTCGGCGACCTGGCGGGTGCACCCGTCCCGATGCCGGAGGTCTCCGTCTCCGAGGAGGGGGACGAGGACGTCGAGGAGGTCGGCCCCCTGCTGGAGCTGGACGCGCTGGTGGGCCTGGCCGGGGTCAAGCACGAGGTCAGGACGCTCGTCACCCGCAACCAGATGGCCCGGCGCAGGGCGGAGATGGGCCTGCCCACACCGCCCATGAGCCGCCACCTGGTCTTCGGCGGCGCGCCCGGTACCGGCAAGACCACCGTGGCACGGCTGTACGGGCAGATCCTCGCCGAACTGGACGTGCTGCGCTACGGGCACGTGGTGGAGGTGGCCCGCGCCGACCTGGTCTCGCAGTACGTGGGCGGCACGGCGATCAAGACCACCGAGGTGTTCGAGCGCGCCAAGGGCGGCGTGCTGTTCGTCGACGAGGCCTACACGCTAGCGAGCGGCGGCGAGGGCGGCAGCGGCCCCGACTTCGGCCGGGAGGCCATCGACACCCTGGTCAAACTCATGGAGGACCACCGCGACGAGGTCGTGGTGATCGTCGCCGGTTACACCGACGAGATGCAGCGCTTCCTGGACACCAACCCCGGTCTCGCCTCCCGGTTCAGCCGGACCATCGAGTTCGCCAACTACGCGCCGGAGGAACTGGCGGAGATCGTGCGCAGGATGTGCGGCTCGCACAGCTACCGGATGGCGGACGAGACCGAGGAGGCACTGCTCTCCTACTTCGAGCGGATACCCAAGGGCCCGGCGTTCGGCAACGGCCGTGAGGCCCGCAAGGTGTTCGAGGAGATGATCGACCGCCAGGCGTTCCGGCTGGGCGGGACGATCCCCGACACCCCGGACTCGCTCACCCTCCTGCTGCCCGAGGACCTCGGGCAGGCGGCTGAGGAGGAGCTCGGCGGCACGGCCGACGGGATCGCGGCCCTGCGCGAGGAGCTGGACGCCATGGTGGGCCTGGCGAGCGTCAAGGAGACCGTCAACGACCTGGCCAACCTGCTGCTGATGTCGCAGCAGCGGCGCGCCATGGGGCTCCCGGTGGCGCCGATGAGCCATCACCTGGTGTTCGCCGGTCCCCCCGGCACCGGTAAGACGACCGTGGCCCGCCTGTACGGGAAGCTCCTGCACGCGCTCGGGGTGCTGCGCGGCGACCACGTGGTGGAGGCGGCCCGATCGGACCTGGTGGGGCGCTACGTCGGGCACACCGCCCAGCTGACCGCCGAGGTGTTCGAGCGCGCCAGGGGCGGCGTGCTGTTCGTCGACGAGGCCTACACGCTCGCGCCGCGCGGGTCGGGCAACGACTTCGGCCAGGAGGCCATCGACACCCTGGTCAAACTCATGGAGGACCACCGCGACGAGGCGGTGGTCATCGTCGCCGGATACACCCACGAGATGCAGCGCTTCCTCGACTCCAACCCGGGCCTGGCCTCGCGGTTCAACCACCAGGTGGAGTTCCCGGACTACAGCGACGACGAGCTGGTCACCATCGTCGAGCGGATGGCGGCGGATTCGGGGTACACCTGCGGCGAGCCGACCACGGCGGCCCTGCGGGAGCACTTCGCGGGGGTGGCGCGCGACGCGAACTTCGGCAACGCCCGCTACGCGCGCCAGGTGCTGGAGCGGATGATCACCCGGCAGGCGGGCCGCCTGGTCAACGGCGTCCGGAACGCCACCAGGGAGGACTTCACCGCCCTGCTTCCCGAGGACGTCCCGCCCCGCTGACCCGGACGGCTGGCCCCGGCCACCGGACGGGCGCTGCTCCCCGGAGGCGGCCGCGCCGCGCGCTGGTCCGCGCGCCTTCCCCCGAGGGCCGCGGGACCGCGCTGTGGTACGCCGCGGGCACCGCCATGGTGCGGACCGGACGGGCCGCCCGGCTCTGGTCCTCGGGCGTGCGGGCCCCGGCCGCCTCCGTCCCGCCGGTGGTGGCCGAACCCTCCGTTCCGGCGTGGGGGTTGTCACAGGGGCGAGTGTTTCCTAGCATGGCGTGCACATCCGTCGAATCGATTCGACGGATGTGCACGCCGGTTTGTCGAAGCGCTTCGACACCGCAGGAGGAGGACACGCGATGGTGACCATCAAGGACGTCGCCGCGACGGCCGGGGTGGCGCCGAGCACGGTCTCCTACGTGCTCAGCGGATCGCGCAAGGTCTCCGAGCGGACCCGGACGGCGGTGCGCGCGGCGATCGACGAGCTGGGCTACCACCCCAACGCGGGAGCCCGCTCCCTGCGCAGCACCCGCACCCGCGTGATCGCGTTGGCCCTGCCACTGTCCTCGTCCGGCTACCTGCCGGTCGGCGGGCGCTTCATGCACGGGCTGAGCCTCGCCGCCGGAAACCTGGGCTATGACCTGCTGCTCCTGACCGTCCGCGACGACGACGCCGGAGCGCACGGACTGGAACGCGCGGCACGCGGCAGGCTCGCCGACGCCGCGGTGATCATGGGCGTCGAGATGGAGGACCCCCGCATCGGCGCGATGGACGCGCTGGGGTTCCCCGTGGTGGTCCTGGGCCGGCCCGCCGACGAGGACGCCGCCCCCTGGGCCGACCTCGACTGGGAGGAGGCCGCGGCCGCGTCGCTGCGCCTGCTCCACGACGCCGGGCACCGCAGGCTGTGCTTCCTGTCCACGGTCGGGAAGGACATCGCCTCGGGCCGCAGCTACTCCGTACGCGGCCTGCGCGGGGCCGAGCGCGCCGCCGCCGAACTCGGCGTCCCCGTGCACACCCTGCCCTCCTCCGAGGACCCCGCCGAGCTGCACCGGCGGCTGGGCGCGCTGTTCGACTCCGGCGACGCGCCCACCGCGCTCGCCGTCCAGCATCCGGCCGCCGTGCCCGGCATCCTGCACCACCTCGGGGAACGCGGGATCGAGGTGCCGGGAGACGTCTCCCTGGTGGCCATCGGCAGCTTCCCCGAGGACCTCGGCGGGCTCGACGTGACCCGGATCGAACTGCCCGTGGAGCGGATGTCCTCCGCCGTGGCCCGGCTGGCCGTCGCGGCCGCGGAGGGAGGACCCATCGCCCCCGGCGGGCGCAGTGAACTCATCCCGCCCCAGATCACCCGAGGAGGCACGGTCGCGCCCCCGGCCTGAGCCGGGAAGGCGCCCACCACCCGTCGAACCGACCCACCGCGAGACCCCCACGGCGACAGCCTCCCAACGCCCGCACGCACCGCGACGCGGCCGCTGCGCCCCCATCCCCGCCGAAGAGGCCCCGATGCACGAACACCCCCACCGTCCGCCCCGACCGGTGTCCGCGGCCGCCTGCGCCCTGGCGCTCGCCCTCGCGGGCACCGGCTGCGCGGCCGAGCGCGACCCGGACGTGTACACGATCATGAACTCCAGCACCGACGAGCCGTACCACACCTGGGACCAGGAGGCCATGGACTCCTGCGGGGCCCAGGCGGGGGTGGAGGTGCGCCAGATCAGCGTGCCCGCCGACCAGCTCGTCCCCAAGGCCCTGAGGATGGCCTCCTCGGACTCCCTGCCCGACGTCCTCTCCGTCGACGGCTCGGACCTGCCGCAGTTCGCGTCCGCCGGCGGCCTGGTCCCGCTGGAGGACCTCGGCCTGTCCACGGAGGGCCTCTCCGAGGGCGCTCTCTCCATCGGCGGCTACGAGGGCGTGTACTACGGCGCGGCCCGGTCGGTGAACTCCCTCGGCCTCTTCTACAACACGGCCCTCCTCGCGGAGGCGGGCGTCGAGCCGCCGCGGACCTGGGAGGAGCTGCGGACCGCCGCCGCCGAGCTGACCGGGGGCGGGCGCTACGGTCTCGCGGTCAGCGCCCTGTCCACCGAGGACGGCGTCTACCAGTTCCTGCCGTGGCTGTGGTCCAACGGCGGTGACGAGAGGGAGCTCGCCTCGCAGGAGTCGGTGGAGGCGCTGGAGTACGTCGCCTCCCTGGTCGAGGAGGGGTCGGTCTCCCCCTCGGTGGTCAACTGGACGCAGGCCGACGTCAACGACCAGTTCATCGCGGGCAACACGGCCATGATGGTGAACGGCCCCTGGCAGCTGCCGGTCCTGCGGGAGCACCCCGAGCTCGACTGGGCCGTGGCGGAGATCCCCGTCCCCGAGGCCGGGGACACCTCGGTCGCGCCGATCGGCGGGACGACCTTCACCGTGCCGGTCAACGCCGAGAACCCCGGCCGCGAGCGTGTCGCCGCCGAACTCGTGGCCTGCCTGACCACGGCGGAGGCACAGCTGGACTGGTCGACCAAGGGCAGCAACGTGCCCGTCGACCCCGAGGCGGCCGAACGGTACCGCGAGGAGGTCCCGGAGCTGGCGCCGTTCGTGGACCAGGTCCGCACGGCGCGCAGCAGGACCGAGCACGCCGGCACCGAGTGGAACACCTACTCCCAGGCCATCGGCACCGCGCTGCAGGCGGCGCTCACGGGCGAGGCGAGCCCCCGGGAGGCGATGGAGAGGGCACAGGCCCGCGTCGAGGCGGAACTGGAGGGCCGGTCGTGACGATGACGGCGACCGCGCGGCGACGGCGCGGCAACCTCACCAAGTGGCTGTTCATCGCCCCCGCGCTGCTGTACATGCTGCTGTTCTTCGGATACCCGCTGATCCGCAACGTGGTGATGAGCTTCCAGGACTACACGTTCTCCACGTACTTCACGGGGAAGGCGCCGTTCAACGGCCTGGAGAACTGGCGGGCCGTCTTCGCCAACGAGCTGTTCGGCGCGTCCCTGTGGCACACCCTCGTGTTCACGCTGGGATCGCTGGCGGGCCAGTTCGGCATCGGCATGGCGCTCGCGGTCTTCTTCAGCCGCCGGTTCCCGCTCTCGGGGATCATGCGGTCCCTGCTCCTGCTGCCGTGGCTGATCCCCATGGTCGTGGCCGGCACCGTCTGGCGCCGGGTCCTCGACCAGGAGACCGGTGTCCTGAACGAGTCGCTCCAGGCACTGCACCTCACGTCGTCGGCCGTTCCCTGGCTGAGCAGTCCCGACCACGCGCTGCTGTCGGTCGTGCTGGTCAACATCTGGATCGGCATCCCCTTCAACATGGTGATCCTCTACGGCGGGCTCCAGGAGATCCCCGCGGAACTGCGCGAGGCGGCCGTCCTGGACGGAGCCGGCCCCGTCCGGACCTTCTTCGGCGTGACCCTGCCCATGCTGCGGCCCGTCGTGACCGTGGTGCTGGTGCTGGGCTTCATGTCGACCGTGAAGATCCTGGACCTGATCCTGGCGCTCACCAACGGCGGGCCGGCGCACTCCACGGAGACGCTGGGCACCCTCACCTACCAGCTGTCGTTCCTCCAGCTCGACTTCGGCCAGGGCGCCGTCGTCGGAAACGTCCTGATCGTCATCAGCATGGTGTTCGCGGTGATCTACCTGCGCGCCAACCGAGGAGGTGCCGCCCGATGAGCGCCCTGGCCAGAACCGCCGCCCCGCGGCCCCGGCGACCGCTCATGACGCGCAGGGCACGGAGCGAGGCCGCGAGCACCGTGTTCGGGCTCCTCGTCCTGGCCGTCCTGCTGTTCCCGCTGTACTGGATGGTCAACACGGCGCTGCAGCCGGGCGCCGCGATGGCCGAGCTGCGCTGGTTCCCGAGCACGCTCGACCTCGGCAACTTCCAGCGGGCCTGGGAGTCGCAGGCGGGCAACCTGCTCACCTCGATCCTGGTGGCGCTCGGCGCGGTCGCGGTCTGCCTGACCGTCGCCGCCCCGGCCGCCTACGCCCTGGCGCGGTTCCGGCTGCGCGGCGCGGACACGGTCGTGTTCGGCACGCTGATCACCCAGATGGTCCCGGGCATCGTCGTGGCGAACGCGCTGTACAACGCCTACGTCGAGCTGGAACTGGTCAACTCCTACCTCGGGCTGATCCTGGCCGACGCGTCCCTGGGCCTTCCCTTCACGATCGTCCTGCTGCGCGCGTTCATGGTGTCCATCCCCGAGGAGGTGCTCGAGGCCGGGATGCTCGACGGCGGCGGACGGCTGCGCGTCCTGGTCTCGGTCGTGCTGCCGATGAGCCGCAACGCGCTGATCACCGGCGGCCTGTTCACCTTCCTGTTCGCGTGGTCGGACTTCCTCTTCGCGCTGACGCTGAACACGACCGACGCGGTGAAGCCGGTGACGCTCGGCATCTACGAGTACATCGGCGCGCACGTCGGCGACTGGGGCGCCGTCATGGCCGTGGCCGTCCTCTCCTCGATCCCCGCGGCGGTACTCCTGGTCGTCGCGCAGAAGTACGTGGCGGCCGGAATCTCCGGCGGATCGATCAAGTGACCCACCACCCGCACCACCGGCGGACCGAGACGAAGACGAGAGGGAAGAGCCACCCATGAAGTTCACCGACGGCTTCTGGCAGATGAGGGAGGGCGTCCGCGCGCACTACGCGCGCGAGACGCGCGACGTCCGAGTACACGACGACCGGTTCACCCTCTACGCCCCCGTGCGCCCGATACGGCACCGCGGGGACACGCTCAACACACCGCTGGTCACGGTCGACTGCTGGTCGCCCGCCCCCGACGTGATCGGCGTCCGGACCACGCACCTGGCGGGGTCGGTCCGGCGCGCGCCGGTGTTCGACGTGCACGGCGACCCCGGCGCCGCTCCCCTGGTGAGCCGGGACGGCTCCGCCGTCGAGCTGACCAGCGGGGCGCTGTCGCTGCGGGCGAGCACCGAGGGCCCCTGGCGGATGGAGTTCCGCGCCGGCGACACCACGCTGACCAGCGTCGACGCCCGGGGGACCGGCTTCGTCGAGGACGCGGACGGCGCCCACCACATGCTCGGGCAGCTGTCGCTGGGGATCCGCGAGCTCGTGTACGGCATGGGCGAGCGCTTCACCCCGTTCGTGCGCAACGGCCAGACCGTGGACATCTGGCAGGCCGACGGAGGCACGAGCAGTGAGCAGGCCTACAAGAACGTGCCGTTCTACCTGACCAACCGCGGCTACGGGGTGTTCGTGGCGCACTCCGGCCCGGTCTCCTTCGAGGTCGGCTCGGAGTCGGTGGGCCGCGTGCAGTTCAGCGTCGAGGACCACGCCCTGACGTACTACGTCGTCCACGGGGCGAGCCCCAAGGAGATCCTGGACAGGTACACCGCGCTCACCGGCCGTCCCGCGCTACCTCCGCAGTGGTCGTTCGGGCTGTGGCTGTCCACGTCGTTCACCACCTCCTACGACGAGGACACGGTGAACCGCTTCATCGACGGCATGGTGAGCCGGGACGTGCCGCTCAGCGTGTTCCACTTCGACTGCTTCTGGATGCGCGAGTTCCACTGGTGCGACTTCGAGTGGGACCCGGACGTCTTCCCCGACCCCGTCGGCATGCTCTCCCGGCTCAAGGCCCGCGGGCTGCGGACCTGTGTCTGGATCAACCCCTACATCGCCCAGCGGTCGGCGCTGTTCGAGGAGGGCGCCCGACTGGGGCACCTGGTCCGGCGGCCGGACGGGACCGTGTGGCAGTGGGACATGTGGCAGGCGGGGATGGCGCTGGTGGACTTCACGTCCCCGGAGGCCCGCGCGTGGTACGCCGACAAGCTCAAACCCCTCCTGGACATGGGCGTGGACTGCTTCAAGACCGACTTCGGCGAGCGGGTCCCGACCGACGTCGTGTGGTCGGACGGCTCCGACCCGCAGGGCATGCACAACTACTACACCCAGCTCTACAACGCGACGGTGTTCGACCTGCTGCTCCGTGAGCGGGGGGAGGGAGAGGCCGTCCTCTTCGCCCGCTCGGCCACGGCGGGCGGCCAGGGCTTCCCGGTGCACTGGGGCGGCGACTGCGCCTCGACGTTCGAGGCCATGGCGGAGAGCCTGCGCGGCGGGCTGTCCCTGGGACTGTCGGGGTTCGGCTTCTGGAGCCACGACATCGGCGGCTTCGAGGGCACCCCCGACCCCGCGCTGTTCAAGCGGTGGCTCGCGTTCGGCCTGCTCTCCTCGCACAGCAGGCTGCACGGCAGCCGCTCCTACCGGGTGCCGTGGGACTTCGACGACGAGGCGACCGGGGTGGCCCGCACGTTCACCCGGCTGAAGTGCAGGCTCATGCCCTACCTGTTCGGCGCGGCCGTGCAGGCCCACCAGCGGGGCGTGCCCGTGATGCGCGCGATGCTGCTGGAGTTCCCCGACGACCCGACCTGCCACCACCTCGACACGCAGTACATGCTGGGCGATGACCTCCTGGTGGCCCCCGTCCTGAGCCCGGACGGCTCCGTGGAGTACTACGTCCCCGAGGGCGTGTGGACCCACCTGCTCACGGGCGAGACCGTGCGGGGGCCGGCCTGGCGCCGCGAGGTCCACGGGTTCGACTCCCTGCCCCTGCTGGTGCGGCCCCACGCCGTCCTGCCCGTCGGCGCGGTGTCCGACCGGCCCGACTACGACTACACGGACGGGCTGACCCTGCACGTGTACGGCGCCGGGGACCCGGCCCCGCCGCCCGGCTCCCCCACCGTCGTACCGGCCGCCGACGGCTCGGCCGCCGCGGTCTTCCGTACCGTGCGCTCCGGGGACGGGATCACCGTGGAGGCCGACGCCGCCCCCGCCCACGGTTGGAGGGTCCTCCTGGTCGGTGTGCACGGCGCCGAACCCGCGGACCCCGCGACGGAGGTCGCCGCGACGGACGACGGCACCCTCGCCTCGGCCCCGGCCGGCACCTCCCGCATCCGTCTCCGCCTGCCCTGACACGGGGATCCGGGGCGGCCGCAGATTTTTTTGAACTGGGGCTCCTGGGGCGGAATACATGGCGGGGAGTGTTGTTGTACTGAGTGATCGTAGTTTTCTGTGTAGGTGTTTGACCTTGTGTTTGACGCTCGCGGGAGTCGACGCGGGCGGTTGTCCGGCCATGATTGGTGGGGCGCGCCGCTACTTCGAGTGCGATCACGGATTCGAACCTCGGATTCGTACCCATCAACTGTCAGGAGACAGACATGGCTCAGGGAACCGTCAAGTGGTTCAACGGCGACAAGGGCTTCGGCTTCATCAGCCAGGATGAGGGCGGCCCGGACGTCTTCGTCCACTACAGCAACATCGACGGCAGCGGCTTCCGCAACCTGGAAGAGAACCAGCGCGTGGAGTTCGACGTCACGCAGGGCCCCAAGGGCCCGCAGGCCGAGCAGGTCCGCGGCATCTAAGGTGCCCGTGCGTGCCACGGCGAGGCTGACACGCCTGCCTTGACACCGGCCGCCCCCCGCCTTCCCGAGGCGGGGGGCGGCTTTTTCGTGCGCCGCGCGGGCGGTGACTGCGGCCCTCGCCGTCGGGAGCGGCCGGTCCCGTCGGAACCGTCACCCGCCGCCCCGGCGGGGCCACACGGACACCGTACGGCCCCGGGGACGGTCGCGGACGGCTCTCAGGACGCGTCGTCGAACGACTCGTAGGCCAGCGCGGTGACCACCCCGAAGGCCAGGTGCGGCACGAGGTCGGAGATCCACGACGCGGCCGACCACTCGCGGGGGTCGGTGACCCCGAGCGCGGCCATCGGCGCGGTGCTGCCCACGTTGGCCGCGACGCCGGCTCCGACCGCGAGCAGGGAGACCGGCAGCCGCGGCCAGCGGGAGCGCGCGGCGCCGTAGAGCGCTCCCGCCACCACCCCCGTGGTGATCCCGAGCAGGGGGCCGATACCCGAGCGCCGGTTGGCGTCCTCCTCGGAGTCGCGCCCGGCCCCGGACAGACGCGCCCCGGTCAGCTCCTCCATCCTCTGGACGGTCGTCTCCGGAGTCGTGCTGGCGGGTCTGGCCCGCAGCGCCATGTCCAGGTAGGTGACCGTGTTGAGTGCCGTGGTCCCGGCGGCCCCGGCCATCGCGCCGCGCAGCAGATGGGTCATGGCCTTCTCCCGTAGGTCGGCTTCGTGCGCCTTGTGGCGGGACTCCCCTATCCCCGGTGAGGACCGGCAAACCCGCGGTGACGGTGTCGCTGCCGTGGGTCCCGGTGGGGCCCGCACCTTCGCGACACGGGAGGATGAGCGGTATGACTTTCCGAGACGACGCACAAGAACTCCTCCGGGCCGCGCAGCACGTCAAGTCCAGCAAGGGGGATCTTCCGGTCAACGTGGGAGACCTCGCCCGGGAGACCGGCTGGTCCATGAGCACGGTGCAGACGGTCCTGAGCCATGTGGACGGCAAGGGCTACCTCGCCGGCGTCTCGTACTCCGGCGGGGACGGGGCGGTGGAGAACATCGGCAGGGACACGATCGTGTACTTCGACGGCCTGACCGAGGCCGGCCGCGCGGCGGTCGAGGGCGGAGTCGAGTAGGCGCGGACGCACCCGTGCGGACGGCGCGGACCGGTGGGGCGTTCGGGATCCGCTCAGTACCGGCGCCCCGGCCCACCGTCCGCACGCCCACCGCGCCCGCCGACGCGGCGCCCGGTGATCCGCTCCGGTTCGACGCGGACCCAGGCCTCACGCTCACCGCCCGCCCACGGGCGCGGGAAGTGGTGCTCGCGCAGGGCGGCCAGCTCGGCCCCGCCGCCGACACGGCGGGCGCGCCCGGCCACGAGCACGCTCCAGCCCTCGCTCATGGCGCCGTCGAGCCGGTCGACCTCGAAGGCCATCGGACCGGGCACGTGGCGGTCGATGACGCCGTCGGCCACGGTACGGAAGACCATCGCGTCGTCGCTGAGGACGTAGTTGACCGGCAGGACGACGGGCGCGGTGTCGGCGGTGTCGGCGAAGGCGACGCGGCCCACCCCGCCGGGGCCGAGGAGCGCCCGGCACTCCTCGGCGGTCAGCGTCCGTATCTCCGGGTCGGGTACGGCGGTGGAGGCGCTGCCGGGCGGTGTGTCGGTGTCGGCCCCCAGCAGATGTTCCGGAGAGGTGCGCAACGCGTGCGCCAGGTGGTACAGCGACTCCTGGCTGAAACGCGCCGGCTGCTCCTCCAGGTACTCCACGTAGCCGGGGTCCATCCCGGCGCGCTCGGCCACCTCGGCCCGACTCATCCCCAGTTCGGATCGGCGCCGGGCGGCGCGACGCCCGATGTCGCCACCGCCCGTACCGCGTTCCCGCCCCATCGCCCCTCCTTCGACCCTTCGTCGTTTCCTCAGGTCATCGTGCCCCGCTTCACGCGTTGTCACGCAAGGCACTCGCGTGGAACCGGGGTGTCGCCCGAAGCCGGGGAGAAGGCCCCCTTCGCGGCGCCGGGGTTCGGGACCAAGGGCCCTGCGACACGGGAACGGCGGCGTTGACACTCCCTATGCTTTCCCGGAAGGCCGGAACCTCAGTCCCAGACACCTACAGCCCTAAGGATCAGGCCATGAACGACACCGACGGCACCCGCGACGGCGGAGACGCACCGGCGCACCGCGACACGACGGGCGTCGTCGTGGGCGTGGACGGCTCGCCGGCGAGTCGGGCGGCCCTGGAGTGGGCGGCCAGGGAGGCCGCCGACCGCGAGGACCTCGCCGTGCACGCCGACAGGTACGTCCGCGCCGTGGTGGAGGAGGCGCGCGGCGAGCACACCGGAGACGTGCCCGTGAGCTTCGCGGTGGTGGAGGACCAGGCGGCCCACGCCCTGCTGTCCAGGGACGAGGGCGCCGACCTCCTCGTCGTGGGATCGCGGGGGCGCGGCGGCTTCGCCGGGCTGCTGCTGGGCTCGGTCAGCCAGTCGGTGCTGCACCACGCCCGGGTGCCGGTGGCCGTGGTGCGTCCCCGTCCGCAGGAGAGCGGCGACTGACCACCGGCCCGGTCGGGGCCCGTCACCGGGCGCCCGGGCCGACCGCGGACGGCGCCGGGTCCGGGAGTCCGGGAAAAGCCAGGGAGGTACCCGATGGAGGCACGGAGGCGCTCCGGGGAGGCTGGGAGCATGAACCCTCCGAGTGAAACGCCCCCCGCGGAAGGACGCAGGCCCCACCTCCTCCTGCGGATCACCCTCGTCATGGCGGCGACCCTCCTGGTCTGGGAGGTGATGGCGTGGACCGGCTCCCTCCTCCCCGAGGGGCCCCAGGCCGGCCTCCGGCACTGGATGAACGCCCTGACCGTCTTCGTGCTGGCCGTGCCCATGGTGTGGCTGGCCCGCCGCCACCTGGACCGGCGCCCCTGGAGCGGGCTCCTTCTCACCGGTCCGCGCCGGGGATGGGCGCCGTTCCTGGTGGGTGCGGCGTCCTGGCTGGTTCCGGGCCTGCTGGGGCTCGCCGTGGCCCTGGCTCCGGGGTGGGTGGGGATCGTCGCGAACCGGCCTCCGGCCGAGACCGCGGCGACCATGGCCGCGCTGGTGGTCCTGGTGCTCTTGTTCGAGGCCGTCCCGGAGGAGCTGGTCTTCCGCGGCTACCTTCAACGCAACCTCCACACCGTCATGCCGGGATGGCTCGCGGTGCTCTCCCAGGCCGTGCTCTTCACCGTGTTCGGCCTGGCACTGTGGATCCCCGACGCCGGGTGGGGCGTGGTGCCCGAGCGGCTCCCGCTCTTCCTCGGCATGGGCGTGGTCCTGGGCTGCATCCGGCTGATCACGCGCGACGTGTGGGCCTGCGTGGGATTCCACCTGGCCTTCCAGACCGCGGCGCAGAGCCTGCTGAACGGGCACCTGTTCACCGTCGAGGGCGACCGGGGACTCCTGATGGCGGCGGTCTTCCTCGGCCCCTTCGTGTTCGGCGTCCTGGTGACGGCGCTGCTCACGCGGGGCGAGGGGAGCTGGGGCGGGCGCGTCCCCGATCCCGCGTGACCGCCCGGCGCAAGAGGACCCGCCCTCCGGCGCCCCACCGCTTCCACCCCCCGTGAGGACGCTTCGGCGGTACGGCGGCGCGGCCTGACGACGTTCGTCCCCGGACTCCTTGGGTAGGGTTCGTGCCGTGTTGGCGATGATCCCGAGGCAGCTCTGGCGGCTCGGAACGTGGGCCGTGCTGCTGCCGCTGCTGTTCGTCGCCCGCTTCTTCTGCGCCGCGGACGCGATGGACACCGCCGCGGTGGCGGAGGCCGACAGGGCCGCCGTCACCGGACCGGCGACGGCAGCCGGCGCTCCCCTTGCCGACGGCACCGCGCAAGAGCACCATCTGTGTCGGACGGATCCGAGCGCCGGCGCCGAACAGCGCACCTCCGCGACCGCGGAGGCCGTGCTGCTGGGCCTCGGCGCCGGCACGCCCCTGGCGCGGGTGCCCCCTCCACTCGCGCTCCCGTGGCGGCACCCGGCCGCCGACGCCGTTCCCTGGAGCGGGGCGCGGCTGCTCCTGTCCCTCTGCGTACAGCGGATCTGACCGGCCCGGGCACCCTCCCGTTCTCCGCACGCAGCCGCCGCACCACGGCCTCCTGTCCGCACCGGGCCCCGGCCACGGTCCCGACCTTCGACCGGACCGAGCGGCACCGCCACCGGCCCTCCCCGCCCCTCCACGTCCTCCCGGGCGTCCCTGTCCCCGCGAAGCAGCGGCCCCGAACCCCACACGGAGCATCCACGATGACGGAAACCACCCCTGCCACCCCGAACAGACGCCTCGCACTCGGTCTGCTCGCCCTGAGCGTGCTGGGCGCGACCGCGTGCTCAACCCCACGACCCGACACCTCGGGCGGCGAGGAACCGCAGGACACCCAGGACACCGTCGATCCGGTCACCGTCCGGATCTCCCCCGAGGACGGCGCGACCGACGTACGGCCCGACCTGCCGATCACCGTCGAGGCCGAGGGAGGCACCCTCATCGACGTGCGGGTCGCGACGGCCGGACAGGAGGGCTCCGGTGCCGACGAGATGACCGGCTCCCTCAACGGCGACGGGACCGCGTGGACCAGTGACTGGACGCTGACCCCCGGCGCCGATGTCACGGTGACCGCCACCGCCGAGTCCGCCGACGGCGAGGAGGCCGAGTTCACCAGCGCGTTCTCCACGCTCGCCGCGACCCCGGGCCGGCGCCTGGAACTGCGTTCGAACCTTCCCGTCAGCGGCCAGACCGTCGGCGTGGGCATGCCCGTCATCGTCGATTTCGACCTGCCCGTACAGAACAAGGCGCGCGTGGAGTCGGCGATGGAGGTGGTCTCCGAGCAGCCGGTGCAGGGGGCCTGGAACTGGTTCGGCGACCAGACGGTGGTCTTCCGCCCCCAGGAGTACTGGCAGCCCCACCAGGACGTCACCGTGAACCTGCGCCTGGCCGGCGTCCAGGCGAGCGACGGCGTCTACGGCATCGAGAACCACCAGCTCGACTTCACCGTCGGCCGGTCCCAGATCAGCACCATCGACAGCGACACCAAACGCATGACCGTCGAACGCGACGGACAGCAGGTCAAGGACTTCCCCACCAGCATCGGCCGCGCCGACGTCAGGAGGTACACCACCACCAGCGGCACCCACCTCACCATGGAGAAGTACGAGGACCTGGTCATGGACTCCTCCACCGTGGGCGTCCCGGTCGACAGCCCCGAGGGCTACAAGCTCGACGTCCAGTACGCCGTCCGCTTCTCCGACAGCGGCGAGTTCACCCACGCCGCCCCGTGGAACGACCAACTCGGCGAGGCCAACCTCAGCCACGGCTGCCCCAACCTGTCCACCGCCGACGCCAAGTGGTTCTACGAGAACTCCTACATGGGCGACCCGCTGATCGTCACCGGGACCGACCGCGAACTCGAGGTCGACAACGGATGGGGCTACTGGCAGCGCTCCTGGGACGAGTGGCTGGCCGGCAGCGCCACCGGCACGGCCGACGACACGGGTGAGCCCGGCACCCCCGGCTCCCCGCACGGCGAAGCCGAGTAGGGCGGCCCGTACCTGTCGGGGCCCGCCGTCCCGCGGGTCCCGGTCCCGCGCCACGCCGCACGCCCCTGTGCCCGGTGGCCGGGCGGGGCCGCCCGGGGCACGCAGGGGCCCGGCGGTCGGCGGCTCGATGCCCTCGCCCCGGCCCGACTCGCCCGCCCCCGAAGGTCGCAGATGAGTAAAGAGTCGCCGAACCGGGGTTGACCGACGTTATGTGAGCGCTAACACTGAGCGCCACGGACACGGACTCCGCGCACCGGGCACACGACCGGGACGGCGAGGGGTCCGACAGGCCGTCCGCCGGACCGGTTCGACGCCCACGACGTGGGCGAGGAGGGACGCGTCCCCGCACGCCTGCCGGGCGAGGACACGGGACCCACCGCAAGCGATGAGTCAGGAGCAGCGAGGATGCCGCCACCGAGGCCAGGACGCCCGTCCGACAGCACGGTCCCGGCAGCAGCCGTCACGGGCGGGGAGCGGCCCGTGACCGCGTCGGCCACCACGCCCCGGGGCGGATGGCTCTCCATCGACCTGGGCACCGACACCGGGGCCTTCCACGGGGGCGCCGCCGGCTCGCTCTACGGCCTCTACGGCCCCGGGCTGCCGACCGCCAACATCATCGAGGGCATGGGGGTGCGCACCGTGGCCACCAAGGGCCAGGACGGTGCCCAGCACCCCGGCTCGGACGCCCTGGAGGTCGTCGGACCGCTGGCCGACGCGACGGGCGGCGACGTCTACGTCCGCACCACGGACCACTACCGCGGCTTCCCCTACCAGTGGCCGGGCGAGACCCCCGAAGAGCGGCTCTCGCACTACATGGGCGTGCTCCGGAGCCAGCTCGACCAGATCCGGCGGCTGGCCCCCGAGTACCTGGACAACATCGTCATCGAGCCGTTCAACGAGCCCGAGGGGAACATGTTCGGCACCGGCGAGTGGAGCTACGACGGCACCAGCTGGCTCGACGACCCCGCCGGCTACTTCCGCGCCTGGGACCGGGCACACGCGGTGATCAGGGAGGGGCTGGGCGGTGTCCGGATCTCCGGACCGAACACGAGCATCCTCCACCCCCAGGTCAGGGGCTTCCTCGAACACACCGCGAAGGCCGGCACGGTCCCGGACGTCATCACCTGGCACGAGCTCAGCCACCCCGCGCAGGTCCGGACCTCCGTCGCGCGCTACCGCCGGTGGGAGGAGGAGGCCTTCTCCGGCACGGAGTACGAGGGGACCGTCCTTCCGGTCAACATCAACGAGTACGCGTTCAACTACCACACCTCCGTGCCCGGCCAGATGGTCCAGTGGATGTCGGCGATCGAGGAGTCGAAGGTCGACGCGATGATCGCCTTCTGGAACATCAACGGCAACCTCTCCGACTCCTCCGTCGAGGCCAACCGGGCCAACGGCCAGTGGTGGCTGTACAACTCCTACAGCAGGATGACGGGGCACACCGTCGAGGTGACCCCGCCCTCCCCCGGGACGGACTACACGCTCCAGGGCCTCGCCGCGCTCGACGAGGAGCAGGCCCGGGTCCGCGCGCTGTTCGGCGGCGCCGGCGGGGCGGCGCGGATCGAGTTCGAGAACGTCCCGGAGGAGGTCCTCGGCACCGAGGTCCACGCGTGGGTGCGGGAGATCCCCTGGACCGGGCAGCTCGGCGACTCGGGCCCGCCCGAACTCGTCACCGAACAGGTCCTCCCGGTCCGGGACGGCTCCGTCGCCCTCGACTTCGGCGGTCCCCTCCCCGAGCTCAGGGAGGCGTCGGCGTACGAGGTCGTCCTCACCCCGGCCGGCGACGGCACTCCCGCGGAGACCCCGCCGAACCTGTGGACCGGCTCGTTCGAGGCTGAGGACGCCGAGTACACCGGCAGCGGCTACAGCCGCAACGGCCCGGAGGGGTCGCCGTCGGACGTCTCGAAGTCCCACACCTCCGGCGGATACGACGTCGGCGGACTGCGGACCGGGTCGGACGGCGTCCTCGACTTCACCGTCGACGTGCCCGAGGCGGGCGCCTACGACCTGAGCGTCTTCGCCAACTCGCTCCACACCCACGACCTCGTCCGGGAGCAGGGTCCCACCAACGTCTTCCTCCGGGTCAACGGCGCGGCCGAGCAGGAGCTCCTCCTGCCGCTCGCGTACAAGTGGGTGGTCTGGGACCGGACCGGGACCACCGTCGAACTGGAGGCGGGCGAGAACGTCATCAGCCTCGCCGCGCGCAGCCTCGACGGATCCGGTGCCACCCGGGGCGACGCGATCATCGACCGCATCACCCTGGCCCTGCCCGCCCCGGACGCGGCCACCGCCGTCTACCAGGCCGAACTGGCTCAGCTGGACGGCGCCACGCCGGTCTACCGGGACCCGCGGCTCCGGTGGAGCGGCACGTCCGGGGCGGGCGCGGTGGAGCTCGGCTCCGACGACACCGTGACCTTCTGGGCCTACTCGGCCGATGACGCCGAGGCCACCATCGACGTGCGCACCCTCGGGGGCGGCCGGGCCGACCTCGCCGTCAACGGGCGCGCCATCCTGCGCGTCGGACCCGGTCCGACCTCGGTGGCGGTCTCCCTCTCCGGCGGGATCAACAAGGTCACCCTCACCGGCACGGGGCCCGCCCTGCTGGTCGACCGCATCGACATCACCCCGACCAGCGGGCACCTGGCGTCAAAGACCTACCAGGCCGAGGAGGCCCGGACCGACGGCACCGCGGAGGCCGCGGAGCTCTCCCTGGCCAGTACCGGGACCGCGGTCACCGGCATCGGCGGCGAACCGGGGAACACGAACACGCTCACCTTCGACGTCCAGGCCCGCGGGGCCGGCACCCACGCCATGCGCATCCGGTACTCCAACCCGGAGACGTCGCCGACGACGCACTACAACCCCAACCCGGTCGCACGGCACGCCGACGTCTCGGTCAACGGCGCGGAGCCCGGGACCGTCCTGTTCCCGCCGTCGTTCCACGAGAACGACTTCCGGGTTCTGACCGTACCGGTGGAACTGGCGAGGGGGGCGAACACCATCACGTTCTCCGCCGAGGAGCGGCCCGGCCTCGACGGCGGGACCTACGCCTCGCACACCTGGCCGGACTTCCTGCTGCGGTCCCCGTACGCCCCGGTGATCGACAACATCACCCTCACCGAGTTCGCCAGCGGTCCTCTGGGACGGCCGTGAGGACCGTCCCGGCCGACCAGGCGCCGCTCGCCGCGCAGGAGGGCGGCGCCACCGGACACCGTCACGCCGAAGGCACCGGACCTCCGGGCCGACCGCACGACCACGAGGAGCACGTGTGACCGACCACGAGGCAGCCGCCCCGAGCGATCCCACGGGCGGGCGCCCGGTCGTCCCGTCCCGTGGCCGGCTCCGCCCGCTCGGCCTCGGCGAGATCACCCTGGGGCCCGGGTTCTGGGGAAGGAGGCAGGAGACCAACGCCTCCGCGACGCTCCGGCACTGCGAGGAGTGGATGGAGCGGCTGGGCTGGCTGGCCAACTTCGACCGTGTCGCCGAGGGCACGACGGGCCCGGACCGGCCCGGCTGGTGCTTCTCCGACTCCGAGGTCTACAAACTCCTCGAAGCCCTGTGCTGGGAGTACGGCAGGACCGGCCGTCCCGAGGTGGACGAGGCCGTGCGCCGGCTCACCGACCGCGTCGGCCGCGCCCAGGACGACGACGGCTACCTCAACACCTGCTACGGGCACGCGGGCCGGCCGCCCAGGTACGGCGACCTCGAAACGGGGCACGAGCTGTACTGCACCGGGCACCTGCTGCAGGCGGCGGTGGCCAGACTGCGCACCACGGGACCGGACGCTCTGGTGGAGATCGCCCGGCGGGCCGCCGACCACGTCTGCGACACCTTCGGCGCCGACGGGGTACAGGGCCTGTGCGGACACCCGGAGATCGAGGCCGCGCTGGTGGAGCTGGGCCGCGCGCTCGGCGAGGAGCGCTACGTCGAACAGGCCCGGATCTTCCTCGAACGGCGCGGACACGGCACCCTGCGCGGGGACCGGGTCCCCCTGGGCAGCCCCTACTTCCAGGACGACGTGCCGGTCCGCTCCGCGCACGCCTGGCGCGGCCACGCCGTCCGCGCCCTCTACCTCTCGGCGGCGGCCGTGGACGTGGCGGCCGAGTACGACGACCGGGAACTCCTGGCGGCCGTCGAGGGCCAGTGGGAGCACACGGTGGCCCGGCGCACCCACGTCACCGGAGGCATGGGCTCGCGCCACCAGGACGAGGGCTTCGGCGAGGACTGGGAACTGCCCCCGGACCGCGCCTACTGCGAGAGCTGCGCCGGGATCGCCTCGGTCATGGTGTCGTGGCGGCTGTACCTGGCCACCGGCGACGTGCGCTACGCCGATCTGATCGAGCGGACGTTCTTCAACGTGGTGGCGGCCGCGCCGAGCGCCGACGGCCGGGCGTTCTTCTACGCCAACCCCCTGCACCAGCGTGTCGCGGCGGCGGGTGCGCCGGACCCCGGCGCCGTCAGCCCGCGCGCGGAGAGCGGCGTCCGGGCACCGTGGTTCGACGTGTCGTGCTGCCCCACGAACATCGCCCGCACCCTCGCCACGTGGCACGCCTACGCCGCCGGTGTCGGGGAGGGTGGACTGACCCTGCTGCAGTACGCCACCGCGCGGATCACCGCGGATCTGGGCGGGGGCCGGGTCCTCGGCGTGGAGGTCGAGACCGGGTACCCGTACGACGGACTCGTCACCGTCCGCGTCACGGACCCGCCGCCGGGAGTGGCGGTCCTGCGGATGCGGGTGCCGTCGTGGGCCGGGGACGCGGTGCTGGAGGAGGGCGGAAGGCACCGCCGGGTGGAACCCGGGCTCGCGGTCGTCGACCGGGAGTTCGCCGCGGGCGAGGAGATCCGCCTCCGCCTTCCGATGGAACCGCGCTTCACCTGGCCCGATCCCCGGATCGACGCCGTCCGCGGCTGCGTGGCCGTGGAGCGGGGCCCACTCGTGTACTGCGCGGAGTCGGTCGACCTGCCCACGGGCGTCGACCTCGACGGTGTCCTGGTCGACACCTCCGTGCCGCCCGTGGAGCGGGACGGCCGCGTCCTGGTCCGCGGTCTGGCCGGCGCCGGGACGGACCGCGGGGGAACCTGGCCGTACGGCGGGCGGGCCGAGGCGGGGGACGGCGGCGCCATCGCCGCCGGGTTCACGCTCTCCCCGTACCACCAGTGGGCCGAGCGCGGACCGACCGCCATGCGGGTCTGGCTGCCGGTGGCCTCCTACCATCTTCCGGATTCTTCATGCCCGACTGCCTTTACGACGTAGATTAAACAAGTCGTCCCCACGCGACGCCGCGGAGCCGGCGCGGGCCCGGCCGGGGTGATCGACGTCCGGGCATACTCACCAACACCCGCGGCACCGACTGCGAGCACTGAGGGAATCCGAAGGAGGTACCGGGCATGGGCGGGGACACGATGCTGGCGGCACTCCACGGAGAACTCGCGGTGCACCCCCGGCGCGATCCGGGCACCGCTTCCTCCGATGCCTACAGCCTGTTCTTCGCCCGGTCCTCGGCGATGGCGTGGCTCACCGATGCCGCGCCCGACGCCCACGGCGGTCTGTGGGGCATGAACGACGCCGGCCAGGATGACGAGGCGAACACCCCAGGTCCGCTGACACGCAGGCTCTGGTTCCAGGTGTCGCTGACCGGGTCGGCGGCCGACCGGCCGTTGCCGACCCAGCCGTTCCTGTCCTGCATCGGCGACGTCGCGGCACGGATCGGCACCCTGGACCTGCACGCACTGCAGATCCTCGTGCCCGCGCCGATCCGTGCCGCGGCGGGGCGCACCGCCGCACCGGCCGTGCTGAGCCTGCTCCAGGACGCCGACTGGCTCGCCGGCACCGACCCGCACCTGGCCCGACGGATCCAGGTCACCCTGGACGGCGGGCAGGCCCCCTCCATCGTCGACGCGGCGCCCCGGATGCTGTCGTGGATGCGCACGTTCGAGCAGCGCGTCTTCTCGTGCGACACCGCACCCGCGCTAGGGGACGCCGACGCGGCCGCGGGGCTCGTCCCCGGCATCGCCGACCACCTGTGGAACGGCCCCGGCCGCCACCGCGCGACCGTCCACGGAACCCTCGCCGAGTGGTCCTTGGACGCTCTGGGATGGCTGACCGCGTTCCTGGCCGAGGCCGGCGCGCAGCACGGCGTCCGAACCCCGCTGGTGCTCACGGTCCGCGCTCTGTGACGGAGCCACGGCCTGCTCCAGGGGCGGCCCCCGTCCGCCCCCACCTGGAACGCGGAAAGAGGCCCACCATCAGGTGAGCCCCTCGCCGAACTGCTGCTTCTCTGTCGGGACGGCGGGATTTGAACCCACGACCCCTTGACCCCCAGTCAAGCTGCACCAAGCCGCTGGAAGTCAGGGAAGGTCGCTCAGCAACACGAAAACCCCGGCCAGGACGCGAGTCCCGGCCATCAGACAACGGGAACGGTCACTGAGGGGCGCCCACGGGCGCCCCTCTTTCAACCCCACCTCCACCCCACCAAGGGCGCTCTCGTCTTCCACGTGGCGGGCAGGGGCCTTGGTGGAGATCTGTGTCATGCAGCGGGTGGGGTGGTCAAGGCCGACTGAGTGGCACCGGCACACCTGCTCACCCTGAAATGCCCGAGCGGAAGGCGCTCAGACTTCCCTGCAGGGCGATCCCGTCCTGCCAGACCCGCGCTGCTCCGCCAGAGCCCCTCAACAGGTTTTCCTGTCTCTCCGACAGCGTCTCTAGGGTTTGAGGCGGCGAATCGCCAGCACGGACCCGTCTGGCCGCACAGAGACCGCACCCTCCCAGGACCGGTCCCACCGCGCATAGGGATGGCGCGCGTACTGGGCATCGACTTCGCGCCGGTACTTGTCCACGCGGCCCTGTGCAAGGGCGTTGAACAGGTCTTCGGCGAGTCCGGAGAAGGCCTCGACGCGTTCACCGTTGAGGCGGAACACGTGTTCGGTTCCCACACAAGGGATATCGAGAAGCGTGTGTTCTATGTTTCGGACACTACTGATGGCGGCATGCGACTGCCGCGTGTAGTACTCACGCCCCTGATGCTTGGTGAGGTGGGGCGCGGTGGCACTGCTGTCACCGGTGAAAGCCACCAGTCCGGCGGCGTCCGTACGGGCCAGGACCGTCCGGAACCACCCGGTGTGCTGAGGGAGCACGTGAAAGCCGGGCAGACCTTCCTCGCGGGCACCGCCCTCGGCAGGTTTGGTGATCTGAGGGGGCATGGAGAGGTCACGCGACGAGGAGTTCAACTCCTCCTCCCCTGCCGGAAGGACTCCCCCATCGCCGCCTGCGGCAAGCGCGTGTACGACGATCGACCCCTTCATGCTCAGTTCCGTGCTCAGAACCAGGGCTGGGGTCTCGTTCCACGGGCCGATGTGCACCGCCTCCACGTGGGCCGAAGCGGAGGCCAGTTGCGGATACGAAGAACTCTGACGACCGTGGTGCCCCTTGCAGACGACGGGGAAGACCTTGGCCCGCTCCCCCGGCCGCCACACCTCGGCGAAGAAACGAGGACGGTACCGCAGGCCCGTCAGCGGCCATCCTGCACGCAGGGCGACTTCCGCGGGGACGATGGAGACACGGTGGTCTCGATAGCGCTCCCGAAGGATGTGCTCGACAGCCGCGACCCCGAAACCGATGCCGAGTTCGTGGGCCTGGACTGTCTTGTGCTGGCGCTGGGTGGACCGCCCCTCCGCTGACAGTGTCATGTGGTCCTGCTTCTGGCTCCCGTCCAGTGCCAGCGCGTACTTCAGGCAGCCCCAGTGCTCGGCGAGTCCTCGGGCCGATCCCTGCCTGTCCAGAGAGATCGCCCTTCCCAGAGCATGGAAAACGCTCAGAGGAGCCACACCGACGGATGCCCTCTTCATCTGAGGAAGAGGGGCGAGTCGTGGTTTCCGGCGCGGCGGTTCCTGTTGCTTTTCCTTATGGCGCTCGTCGTCCCGGGTGATCGCCGCTCCGACCTTTCCAGCGAGGCGGTCTCCTGAAGTCACTGCCACGGACGACGAATCAACAAGACGTCGCAGGGTTGCTTCCAGCTCAGACAAAGAGTGAGCCTTTTTCATCCTGAAAGTGCAGGTCACAGGCTCGCGCCGACTGCGCAGAACCACCCC
>NZ_LWLB01000012.1 GCF_001905145.1 Nocardiopsis sp. TSRI0078 | reverse complement strand
TGGAGGAGGACGGGGACGCCGGGCTGCGGGAGCCGCTGGCCCGGGAGATGCTCGTGGAGCTGGAGGCCCTGCCCCCGGAGGCCGCCGGGAAGTGATCCGGCGACCGGCGGGCCGCCGCCGGGAGGCCGTGCCCCCGGCCGGCCTCGGACCGGCTCCGGGCGCCCGGGCGGGCGCGCTCCCCGCCGCGGACGCCCCGGACCCGTCTCAGCCCGCGTTCTTGCGGCGCTGGCGCACCGCCTCGGCCAGCTGGGAGAGCACCTCGCCGGTGGTCTCCCAGCCCATGCACTTGTCGGTGATCGACTGGCCGTAGGTCAGGTCGGCCGGGTCGCCCAGCTTCTGGGCGCCCTCGACGATGAAGCTCTCCAGCATGACGCCGATGATGCCCTTCTGGCCCTCGGCGACCTGGGCGGCGATCGCGGAGGCCACACCGGGCTGGCGGGTGTGGTCCTTGCCGCTGTTGGCGTGGCTGGCGTCGATCATCAGGCGGCGGGGCAGCCCGGAGCCCTCGATGACGTCCAGGGCCGCGTTGACCGGCTCGGCGCCGAAGTTGGGGCCGCTGCGGCCGCCGCGCAGGATGACGTGGCAGTCCGGGTTGCCCTCGGTCACGACCACGGAGCCGGCCCCGGCGGGGTCGACCCCGAAGAAGGTGTGGGAGGCGGCGGCGGCGCCGACGGCGTCCACGGCCACCTGCACGTCGCCGTCCGTGCCGTTCTTGAAGCCCACGGGCGTGCTCAGGCCGCTGCTCAGCTGGCGGTGCACCTGGCTCTCCGTGGTGCGCGCCCCGATGGCGCCCCAGGAGACGACGTCGGCGATGTACTGGGGGGTGATGGGGTCGAGGAACTCGGTCCCGGCGGGAAGCCCCAGCGAGTTGATGTCCAGCAGGAGCTTGCGCGCGGTGCGCAGGCCGCGGTGCACGTCGTAGGTGTCGTCCAGGCCGGGGTCGTTGATCAGGCCCTTCCACCCCACGGTGGTGCGCGGCTTCTCGAAGTACACGCGCATCACCACGCACAGCTCGTCGCGCAGGGAGGGCACCAGCTCGGCCAGGCGGTGGGCGTAGTCCATGGCGGATTCGGGATCGTGCACCGAGCAGGGGCCCACGACGACCAGCAGCCGGTCGTCGTCGCCGTCCAGTACCCGCTTGACCTCGGCGCGCGAGTCCTCCACCAGGGAGCTGCGCTCGGGACCCAGCGGGAGCTCGGCCAGCAGGTCCCCGGGGGCGATGAGCGGCTTGTAACTGGCCACCCGTGTGTCGTTCGTGCTCGGCATGGTGTTCCCCTTGGGTCCCGTCTGTCCTTATTTCGCTGTCGCCACGAAAGCTGTCACCGTGAAAACAGTAGCGCGGCCGGACACGGGCGACGCGGCCGCACCGGCTATTTCGGCACGGGCCGCATGATGGGAAGGACCACACCGGTTCCGCGGCCGAAAAAGCGTCTCATTTCGTGAGACGAATTTCTGTGGGGGCCATGGCAATTTCCGTCCGGGAGACGGGAGTCCGTCCTCGGACCGGTCAGTCCCCCAGTCCCGGGAGGTCCTCCTCCCAGTACTCGTGCGGGTTGCGCGTGCCGTCGGTGACCGTGCCGCGCTCGGCCTCGGTCCGGCGCAGCTGCACCCGACGAATCTTACCGGAGACGGTCTTGGGCAGCTCGGCGAACTCCAGACGGCGCACCCTCTTGTACGGCGACAGGCGCTCGCGCGCGTGCGCCAGGATCGCCCGAGCGGTCTCGGCGTCGGGCGCCACCCCCTCGACCGGGGCCACGTACGCCTTGGCCACCGCGCGCCGCAGCGGGTCGGGCGAGGGGACGACGGCGGCCTCCGCCACGTATTCGTGCTCGACCAGAACGCTTTCGAGCTCAAATGGTGAGATCCGGTAATCTGAGGCCTTGAACACATCGTCGGATCGGCCGATATAGGTAATGTAGCCGTTCGAATCCCGACTGGCGATGTCACCGGTTCGGTAGAGGCCGCCGCGGGTTACCGACCGGGTGAGGTCGGAGTCGTCGACGTAGCCCTTCATCAGCCCCACGGGCACCTCGGTCAGGTCCACGCAGACCTGCCCGGTGCCGGACGGCTCGTCGGTGACCGGATCCGTCAGGAGTACGTCGTACCCGGGCAGTTCCCGCCCCATCGACCCGGGCACCACCTCCTGGCCGGGGCCGTTGCCGAGCAGCATGGTCGTCTCGGTCTGTCCGAACCCGTCGCGCACAGTCACCCCCCACGCCTCGCGGACCCACTCCACCACGTCGGCGTTGAGCGGCTCGCCGGAGGCCACCGCCTCGCGCAGCCCCACGTCCCACGAGGCCGGGTCGGTCCGCAGGAGCATCCGCCACACCGTGGGCGGCGCGCACAGGACGTCCACCCCGCAGCGCACCACCTCGTCCATCAGCCGTTCGGCGTCGAACCGCTCCTGGTTGACCACCAGCACCGTCGCCTCTGCGTTCCACGGCGCGAACACGCTGCTGTAGGCGTGCTTGGCCCAGCCGGGCGCGGACACGTTCAGGTGGATGTCGCCCGGCTGCACGCCAAGCCAGTACATGGTCGACAGGTGCCCCACCGGGTACGAGCGCTGGGTGTGGGTGACCAGCTTCGGCCAGGAGGCCGTTCCGGAGGTGAAGTACTGCAGCAGGGGGTCGTCGGGGTGCGCGGGGTGGGGCGGGTGGAACTCCAGCCCGGCGTGCTCGGAGTCGGCGTAGCTCAGCCACCCCTCCATGTAGCCCACGCAGATCCGCGTCCAGTGCCCCCGCAGTGACGCGAACTTCTCCGTCTCGGCCGCCGCGCAGACCACGTGCGCGATGTAGCCGCGCTCCAGCCGGTCCAGCAGGTCGTTCTCGGACAGGGCGGTGGCGGTCGGGGCGACCACGGCGCCGAGCTTGATCGCGGCGAGCAGGGTCTCCCACAGTTCCACCTGGTTGCCGAGCATCAGCATGATCCGGTCACCCGCGTGCACGCCCTGGTTGCTCAGCCAGTTCGCCACCTGGCTGGAGCGCTCCGACATCTGCCGGTAGGTGTACTTGGCCTGGCTCCCGTCCTCCTCCACGATCCACAGCGCGGTCCGGTCCGGACGCTGCTCGGCCACCTCGTCGAAGTAGTCCAGTGCCCAGTTGAACCGTTCCGGCCGGGGCCAGGTGAACTCCCGGTGCGCCCTCTCCTGGTCCTCGCGGTGCCTCAGGAGCAGGTCCCGTGCGGCGCGGAACTCCGCCGCACCCGCGGCGGCCTTCTCTCTCGACATCTCTGGCGACCTCCGGTTCAGGGACAGGGCGCCGACCGCACTGTCCGCCGGCTCCGCCCGGGAAGGGGCGGTGGAACGGGTGTGCCCCGCTGGTCCTACCCGGGATGCGTGTCCGTGACGCCTCACCGGGGACGGCCTGCGACCTGCGGTCCGATGGTCTCCGGCGTGGGTTCGGCGCTCCCGCCGCCCTCCCCGGGCGGGCGCCCCGGCGCCTTCCCCGGAAAGTCCGCCACGGCGTCCCGCCGCACGCGGGAGGCCGACCGGGCGCGGGCCTTCGGCGCCTCTTCGGCACCGATCCGCCTGGGCCTAGGATTGGTGTACATGGAGGAACTTCGCGGACACCACGGAAGCTGGCGGATCGACGACGAGACGGTGCGTATCCGCTTCGGCTCCGGCCGCAGGGTGCCCACCCTGTTCAAGTCCTTGGGCGGCTGCTCGGTTCCGATGGCCGCCGTCCGCGAGGTCGACTTCGACCGCGGCAGCCGCAAGCACGGGTGGCGGCTGCGGCTGCGGCTGGTGGAGGACACCGACCCCTACGCGCTCCTGGGCGTCCCCGGCCATGACACGCTCACTCCGCTGCTGATCACCGGACCGCACGAGGGCGAACTCCTCGCCGAGTACTTCTCCGAACAGATCGCCGCCTCGGCCCGCCTCGCCCGGGGGACCCCCGCCGGGGAGCTCGACCCGCGCGAGGTGGCCAGGGGCCTGGTGGCCCGCCCCCCGCTCCAGGTGCGCACCGCCGAGGGGTCGGCGTCCTTCGACGGCACCCGGGTGCGCCTGCAGTGGGACGGCTGGCTCGCCAGCACGGTCAAGGAGAAGGAGAAGTCCCGCGACTACCAGCTGTCCGAGATCGAGTCCGCCCAGTGGTACCCGCCGGTCGACATCACCGAGGGGTACCTGCGGATCGTGCTGCGCGGCGTGACCATCCCCGAGGCCACCGCGCTGGACAACGACCTCTTCACGCTGGCCTCGCACGGCTCCAAGGGCAGCGAGGAGACCCTGCTGATGGCGGCAACCGTCAACGCCCACGTCGCCGCGGCGGAGAAGCCCCGGGCCGGGGCCGCCGCGCTCGGAGCGGGAGCGGCCGACGACGGCGGCGAGGCGGTCTTCGCGACGATCCGCGAGCTGGGGCGCCTGCACGCCGAGGGGCTGCTCACCGACGAGGAGTTCAGCGCCAAGAAGGCCCAGCTCCTCGACCGGCTCTGACCGGCGCTCTTCGACCAGGTGCCCTCCCGGCGACCCCGGCCGCGGCACCCTCCTCCGCCGGGGGCCGCCCGGGGAGGCAACGTTCAGGAAAGGGCTCTCGCTTTGCGTACCTTGTACCCGCCCATCGAGCCGTACGACTCGGGGATGCTCGACGTCGGCGACGGACACCGCGTCTACTGGGAGCTGTGCGGCAACCCCGCGGGCAAGCCGGTGGTGTTCCTGCACGGCGGACCCGGCGGCGGCTGTACACCCGACCACCGCAGGCTCTTCGACCCGGAACGGTACCGGATCCTGCTGTTCGACCAGCGCAACTGCGGGCGCTCCACCCCGCACGCCAGCCGGATGGACACCGACCTGTCCACCAACACCACGTGGACCCTGGTGGGGGACATGGAGCGGCTGCGCGAGATGATCGGTGCCCGGACCTGGCAGGTCTTCGGCGGCTCCTGGGGCAGCTGCCTGGCGCTGGCCTACGCCCAGCAGCACCCCGAACGCGTCAGCGAGCTGGTCGTGCGCGGCATCTTCACCCTGCGCGAGGACGAGCTGCGCTGGTTCTACCAGGAGGGCGCCTCCCACCTCTTCCCGGACCTGTGGGAGTCCTACCTGGCGCCCATCCCCGAGGACGAGCGCGGCGACCTCATCGCCGCCTACGCGCGTCGCCTCAACTCCCCGGACCGGGAGGAGCGCCTGGCGGCGGCGCGGGCGTGGAGCGTGTGGGAGGGGTCCACGGTCACCCTGCTGCCCAACGAGGCGCTGCGCGAGCACCACGCGGACGAGGACTACGCGCTGGCCTTCGCGCGGATCGAGAACCACTACTTCGTCAACGGCGGGTTCCTCACGCCGAACCAGCTCATCGACGGGGCGGAGAAGATCCGGGACATCCCCGGCGTGATCGTGCAGGGCCGCTACGACGTGTGCACCCCGGTCCGTACCGCCTACGACCTGCACAAGGCGTGGCCGGAGGCGGACTTCCACATCGTGGGCGACGCCGGGCACGCGTTCAACGAGCCCGGCATCCTGCACCACCTGATCGAGGCGACCGACCGTTTCGCGCGGTAGGCGGACCGGTCCCGGGAGGCGCCGCGGCGCCTCCCGGGACCGGTGGCCCACCACGCCGCGGTCCCGTTCCTTCCGTGTCCGGTCCTCTAGTCGTACCGGCCCGGCAGGTCGGGCGCGCGGTCGACGGAGCAGTCCAGGTTCGCCTGGGCGCCGATCTCGAACAGGCCCAGCTCGTCCAGCTGCTGGTACCCCCGGTGGCGGGACAGGTTCCACGAGGCGAGGTCCATGTCCTCCAGGTCCTCCACACGGTCCTGGAAGCCCAGCAGCGCGCAGTCGCGGTCGGTCTCCTCCAGCTCCATCAGCGCGGGGATCGCGTCGGTGGACAGGTCGCGCAGGTACCAGGTGTCGACCACGGCCAGGTCCGGGTCGTGGTGGCTCTCGGCGATACGCAGGTCGGGGTTGCCGTAGGCGAACACGGCCAGGGCGGCGCCGGAGAGGGCGACCGTGACCCTGGGCAGCCAGGCCGTCGGCCGGCCCAGGGTGTTGAACACGCCCGCCGCGACCACCAGGCCGAACACCCCGGCGCTCCACAGGATCCACGCCTCGGCGCTGGCCCGCAGCCGGGTCAGGCCGAAGGCGTCGATGTACAGCTGCAGGCGCATCATCGCCGAGGCGAGGATGACCAGGGTGAGCACGCACAGCAGCCCGAGCAGGGCGTTGCGCAGGGTGCGGGTGGCGGTCGGCCGGGACGGCAGGACGCGCACGGCCACCGCGATGACGCCCAGGACCAGCGCGCTGACCACGACCAGCTGGAAGAAGCCCTGGCGGGCGTACTCGGCGTAGGTGACCCCGGCGACGCGCTGGACGTGGTCCTCGCCGCCGAACATGGCGACGGCCTGCACCGCGAGGAAGGCGGTGAACAGCAGGACCAGGGCGCTGAGCGGGATCGTCCACACCCACACCGGCAGGGGCGTCCGGTCGGACTCGGTGACAGCGGGGCCGGGGTGGGGAACGGTCTTCGGCGCGTGGCGGCGGCGGGCGGCCAGGACCGCGGCGCCGGTGAGGAGGACGGCCACCACCATGGCGAACAGGTCGCCGATCGGGTTGAACGCGCCGGGTTCGGAGAACAGCCCGGAGAACACCCGGTACAGGTAGCCGGCGAACACCGCGTCGGCGAGGGCGAACAGCAGGCCGAAGACGAGCAGCAGGATGACCGTGAACAGCACGGTGAGCACGACCGGTCCGACCAGGTTGCGGGACCGCGCACCGCGCAGGGGCGCGGCCAGGAACCGGGGTGTGGAGGGCAGGTTGCGCAGCAGGGCGAAGGCGCCGGTGAGGACGCCGACGGCGCCCTGGCGCGAGGCGGGGTTGCGCGCGGCGAAGGCCATCGAGGCGAAGAAGAAGGACGCGGTCAGCGTCCAGAGGAGCACCCAGCCCGCGTCGCGGAACAGCGCCGTGAACAGTAGGACGGCGGAGAGCACGCCGTAGACGGCCGACCAGGTGTAGGAGTAGCGGTCGGGCCCGGAGGCCGTGTCAGTGCTCCACAGGAACGGTGCTCCGGGGGAGCCGCCGGTGCCGGACCCCGCCGCCCTTCCTCCTGCGTCCACCGCCTCGGCGGATCCGCCGGTTCCGGCGCCGCCGTCGGCTCCGGTGGTCTCGGAGGCGGGGAAGGCCTCGGGGGAACCGCCGTCCCCGGGTGCCGCGTCCCCGGCCTCTCCGTCGGGAGCCGGGTCCCCGGCCTCGTCCCTCCCGTCCGGAACCCGGTCGCCCTCGGGCTCCCCGCGGTCTCCGGCGGTCCCGCTCCCGGCCCGGGCTCCGGTGTCGGCGGCCTCGGCTGTCTCGGTGACCTCGGCCCCGGCGTCGTCGGAGGCGTCCTCGAGTCGCGGTGCCCCGTCCTCCGCCCTCTCGGCGGGGCCGTCCTCAAGGGTCGGGGAGAGGGCGTGGCCGCCTCCGGCCCCGGTGTCCTCGGAGGAACCGGGCTCCTCCTCTTCCACGCCGCTCTCGGGGATGGCGGGACGCACCATGAGCGCGGCGAGCGCGGTCAGCCCGGCGGCCACGCCGGTGATGACCAGGCCGATCCCCGGGCGGTCGAGGGTGGCCAGCAGCGCGGCCACCACGCCGACGCCGAGCACGGCGACCGGCAGCCACGCGGGAGCCCGGGGCAGCGGCACCCGGGGCCTGGGCGGCTGGTGGTAGACGGGCTGGTACTGCTGCCCGGGGGAAAGGTGCTCGAACGGGGGACCGTACTGGCGGGGGCCGTCCGGAGGAGGTCCGTACCGGTACGGACCCGGGGGAGGGCCGGGCGGCCCGGACGTTCCCGGCGGGGCGGGGGCGGGCCCCGTCGTCGACGTGTCCCCGGAACCCGTGGCGGTCTCGTTCTCGCTCACCTCACGCACCTTTCCCGACGGCGCCATAGGGGCTCGGCGCCGTCGGGAGTGTGACCGTGCACGACCGCCGACGGTTCACATAGCGTCTGGTTTGTTGCCGAATGCGAAGCTCTGGGGTGCACGCGAAGCCGCTGTGCGGGCCTTCGCCGATGGTCCTTCCCGGCGACACCGCGGGAGCCGGGAGGGGGCGCCGGGAGCAGGATCGTCCAGGAGGGCGCCGGGACCGCGCCCGGTGGGTGCCGTCCGCCGCGCGGCGGGGTATGTGTCCGCCGAGCACGCCCCAGGGGCGCGCCCGCCGACACACAGCCTTCCGCGTTGAGGAGCGACGATGCGAGTCCAGGTCGACTACGACCAGTGCGAGAGCAACGCCCTGTGCATGGCCGCGGCCCCGGAGGTGTTCGAGGTCCGCGACGACGACTTCCTCTACCTGCTCACCGAGGAGCCCGCCGCCGAGTCCCGCGAACGCGTCCGCCAGGCCGAGCGCGTGTGCCCCAAGCGGGCCATCACCGTGCTGGAGTGACCCCCGCGGCCTCCAGGGCCTCGTCCCACGTCGTCGGCTTCTCCAGCAGCCCCCGGTAGCGCATCGTCCGCGGCGTGGAGCGCAGCCCCAGCACACCGGTGAGCATGCCGTCCCGGCCGAGGAAGGCCACGAACTTTCGGTCCTCCGGGGAACCGTGCACGAAGGTGACCTGATCGGCCGGGGCGCCCTGCCCCAGCAGCTGGATCTTCATCCGGTATTGGTCGGACCAGAAGTAGGGCACCGGGGTGAAGGGCGTGCGCCCCTCCTCGCCCGCGAGCAGGTTGCGCGCGGCGGCCTCGCCCTGTTCCGCCGCGTTGGTCCAGTGCTCCAGCCGGATCCGCCCGCCGTAGCGCGGGTGCGGCCAGTTCGCCAGGTCGCCGACCGCGTACACGTTCGGCACCGACGTCGCGGAGTACTCGTCGCACGCCACCGAACCGTCGGCCAGCAGCTCCACCCCGGACCCGCGCAGCCACTCGGTGTTCAGGTGCACACCGATCCCGGCGACCACCAGGGAGGCCTCGACGGCGGAGCCGTCGGCCAGGCGGACGCGCTCCACCCGCTCCCGGCCCTCGAAACCGGTCACGCCCACGCCCAGGCGCACGTCCACGCCGTTCTCCCGGTGCAGCTCGGTCAGGACCTCGCCGATCCGCGGGTCCACCACCCGGGTCAGCGGGGTGGGAGCCGCCTCCACCAGCGTCACGTCCATGCCCACGGCGCGGGCGCTGGCCGCCACCTCGGCGCCGACGAAGCCGGCCCCGACCACCACCAGGCGCCCGCCGGAGCCGAACTCCTCCCGCACCGCCTCGGCGTCGTCCAGTGTGCGCAGGACGTGCACGCCCGCCAGGTCGGTGGCGGGGCGGCGCGCCCGCGCGCCCGTGGCGATCACCAGGCCGTCGTAGCGCACCGTCCCGGGGCCGTCGGGGCCGTCCACGCGCACCTCGCGGGCACCGGTGTCCAGCCCCACGGCCCGGCTGCCCGGCCGAAAGTCCAGGCCGAGCCCGTCCACGACCTCCTCGTCGCGCAGCCGCAGCGCCTTGTGGCCCGCCAGCCAGCCGGGGCCGCCCCCGGAGGGGTCCAGCCCCACACCGGTCAGGACCTCCTTGGACAGCGGCGGCCGCGAGTAGGGATGGTGCGCCTCCTCGCCGAGGAGCGTCAGCCGCCCGTCGAACCCGCGTTCGCGCAGCGCCTCGGCGGTGTGCAGCCCCGCCATCCCGGCGCCGACGATGACGATGTCGTTCAGCGTCTCCCGCACTGTGGTGTCCCTTCCGGTGGTGGTCCCTCGAAGGAGGGCGTCGTCAGAGTGGGCGGACCTCGCCGACGGGGGCGCCACCTCCGTGGACGTCGACGCGCAGCCGGTCCTGGACGGGGGACACGTCCACACCGAGGGTCCGCAGTGCGTCGAGTGCGACCAGGGTACGCGCGCGCTCCGCCGCGTCCCCGTCACTGATCTTGACGGCGACGGTCTCGCCGGTGGCGGCGCTGAGCACCAGGACGCCGTCGGCACCGATCTTGGAGACCAGTCCGGGCATCCGCGTCATGAGGTCGGTGTCGACGCGGTCGGTGCCCGCGACGTACAGCGGGTGGGCGCTCATCGCGTCGACGACCGCGCGCTCAGGGCTCCCCTCGGGGGCCGTGCGCATCCGCCACAGGCCCCGGGCCAGCCCGGCCAGGGAGACGGCCATCTGGGGCGCTCCGCAGCCGTCCACGGCGGTGTGCGCGACGGGCTCCTCGCACAGCTCCTCGATGGTCTCGCGCACGAGCACCTGGAAGGGGTGGCCGGGGTCGAGGTAGTCCCCGGTGCTCCAGCCCCGGGCGACGCAGGCGGAGAGCATGCCCGCGTGCTTGCCGGAGCAGTTCATCAGCACGCGCTCGGGCTCGCGGCCGGCGCGGACGAACTCCTCGCGTGCCTTCGCGCCGCCGGGGACGTCCGGCGGGCAGCGCAGGTCGTCGGCGGTGAGCCCGGCGGCTGCGAGGATGCGCCCGGCCTCGACGGTGTGGATCTCCTCACCGCTGTGGCTGCCCGCGGCGACGGCCAGGGAGGGGCCCTCCAAGGGCGCGCCCGCGCGCAGCATCGCCAGCGCCTGGAAGGGCTTGGCGGAGGAGCGCGGGAACATGGGCTGGTGCACGGGGCCGCGCGCGTAGGCGATCCGGCCGTCCGGGGACAGCCCGACGACCGCACCGTAGTGGACGTTCTCGAGCATCCCGGACCGGGTGGCCTCCGCCAGGGGGACGTACTCGGGCAGCGGGCTCTGGGGCATGCGGGCTCTCCTCGCCGTTGAGGTCGGGGCAGGGTGTGCGTGGGGTGCCCTCGTCTGGGCGGACACGCCTAAGAACGTTACATAATCCACCTTTCTTCCGATCCCCGGCGGGTGCGGACCGCCCAGACCACGGGGAACGGCGGTGGAGCCCCCGCGGCGGCGGGGGTCCGCATGAAGGCCCGTGTCGGAGGCGGGGAGTAGGGTCGTTGCCGGTACACACCAGGAGAAACGACCGGCTGACACGGCAGGACGAGGGAGTGGGGCACACGATGGGAACGCTGCGGGCGGGCGCGCTGACCCGGCGCAGGGTCGGCATGCGGGCGGCGGACCTGGAGTACGCGGTGCTCGACATGGAGACCACCGGCCTCGAACCGGGCGAGGGCGCGCGCATCGTGGAGATCGCGGTGGTGCGTGTGCGCGGTGACGGCAAGCTGGTCGAGGAGTTCAGCACGCTGGTCGACCCGCGCGCGCCTGTGCGGGGGCGGGAGTTCCACGGCATCTCCGAGAGCGACACCGTCGGCGCCCCGACCGTCGCCCAGGTGGTGCCCAGGCTGGCCGGGCTGCTGTCCGGCGCGGTCGTGGTCAGCCACAACCTCGACTTCGAGCAGCGCTTCCTCGGCTCGGAACTGGTGCCCGCGGGGCTTCCGGCGGGACAGCCCGGGCTGTGCACGCTGCGCGCGCTGCGCTCGCAGGTGGACCTGGAGCGGTACTCGCTGCCCAAGGCCTCCTTCCAACTCAGCGGGGACTGGCCGACCGGGCAGCACACGGCGCTGGGCGACGCCCGCGCCTGCGCCAAGCTGCTCACGGAGATGCTCACCAACGCCCCGGGCGAGCTGCGCTACGCCGGACCCTCCCCGAAGCGCTCCGCGGCGACGGCTCCGGCCCCCGGCCCGGCGGACACGCCGGTCCGTTGGAAGCCGCGTACGGCGCCGCCGCCCGGCGGGCTGGAGCCGCTGAGCCCCTGGCGGGCGCGGTGGCGGCCCCACGAACTGGACCCGGCGCTGTGCGGCGGGGCCTTCGACGCCGCGGACCGGGTGGCGGCCGAGGCGGCCGCGCACCGCGACACCCGTCTCCGGGAGCGGCTGGCCACGGCCGCCGCCGTGACGGGCGGGATCGCCGCCACGGCCGCGGGCGGGCTGCTGGTGCGGCTGGCGGGCGGCCGCGTCGGGGCCTGAGCGGCCGGGCCGTGCTCAGACGCCGGACAGGGTGAGGAAGAACGCCACGATCAGGGCGCTGCCGCCGACCGCGGTGAGCAGCGCCCTGCCCTGTTCGGTGAGCCGGGCCGAGACCAGGCGCACGCGCGGGGGGACCCCGGGGTGCCGCGCGGTGGCCACGGAGCCGCGGCCGGGGCGGGGCGCCGGGGGCCGGCCGGGCACGTAGCGGGGCACCTTGTTGAACAGGGCGACCGCCACCAGGGCGGCGCCGAGGAGGATCAGCACGAGGGACACGTCGGAGAGGGCCTCACACTCGGTCGGAGGGTGGCCGCCCGGGGGCGGAGCGGGGGACCGATTCTCGCCGACGGGCCGTGCCGCCGCGACCTGGGGGCGCCCGGCCGGCGCCGTGGCGGAGGGTTAGGTCCCGGCCCTTATGACCTGGTGCTCACGCTCTTCCACCCTGGGTCGCGGTGCCCGTGGGTTTGAGCAGGATGGTGTCGACGGTTTCGGTCGCCACCCCGAGGGCGCGGAGCACGAACCGGGTGACCAGCGCGTGGGTCTCGTCCAGGTCGATCTCGCCGCTGACGAGCGGCAGGCGTTGGGAGCCGACCATCGACAGGGTGAGCCGGGCCGTGTGGTCGGCGGGCAGGGGGTCGAACTCGCCCGCGAGGACGCCCTCCTCCAGGATCTCGGTCAGCAGGCGCTGCATGGGCGCCACGTGGGCGGCGAGCGCCTGGTAGGCGTCGGGGCCGAGGCTGGCCCCGAGCTCGGCGGCCGGCGGGTGCGGGTGCGCCATGATGCCCTCCAGCTGGAGGCGGACGAACGACGAGACCCGCCGTGCCGCCGACACCCCGGAGGGCAGTTCGCGCCGGTACCGCTCGACGAAGGCGCTGTTGACCTGCTCGGTGAACGCCAGGAGCAGCGCGGGCTTGTCCGGGAAGTAGTTGTACAGCGCGGTGCGGGTCAGCCCCGCGGAGTTGGCCACGTCGGTCATGGAGACGCGGTCGATCCCCTGGGTCCGGATCAGCTCGTCGACGGCCTCCATGATGCGCTCCCGCGTACGGGCACGGTGGGCGGCGATGGTCGGCGCCGTGATCTTGGGCATCCTCCTATGGTGTCACGGCGCGGGGGCGCCGCGGCGTGGTTCGGCGCTTTCCGGGGAGCGGCCGCCGGAGCTTCATGCGGCGCCGGACACGTACTCCCGCCCCAGGTCGGCGAACACCTCGGTGTTGAGCTGGTAGGCCAGCCGGGTCTCGGCCACCAGGCGGGCCGCGGTGGTCTCGTCCAGGTCCAGGGAGTCGAGCCGCTCCCGGTACCCGGCGCGGAACCGGGGGAGGCTGCCCAGCCCGTCGAAGACGTAGAAGGCGACGCCGGCCCCGTCGGTGAGCCCGTAGGCCTTGGCCGCCGCGCGGCGGATGAACTGGCCCCCGGACACGTCGCCCATGTAGCGGGTGTAGTGGTGGGCGACGAACCCCTCGGGGCGGTCGGCCATCTGCTCGATGCGCGCCACGTAGGTGCGGGTGGCCGGAGTGGGGGAGATCCTCTCGCGCCAGTCGGCGCCGAGCAGGTGCTCCAGGTCGCGGACCAGCGCGGGGACCCGTTCCAGTTCCGGCCGGTGGAACCCACCGGCGACGGGGTCCTCCGCCAGCAGCCCGCCGGTCTCCTCCAGGGCGACGTAGGCGAAGTAGTGCTGGGCGACCATCCCGGTGTACCCGGCCAGGGGGAGTGTGCCGTCCAGGAGGGCCCGGGCGAACCCGTGGTCCTCCGCGGCCTGGTGGTCGTTCCAGGTCGCGGCCCTGAGCCGCTCGGAGAACGACGGGGGGTCGGGGACAGACGTCGTGGGGACCTCGGCCGCTGTGCTCATCGGTGCCGTCCGCCTTCCGTGCCGCACGTTTTATGACATCATGTCATTTAGATGTCCGCCACTGTCAAGGCGGATACGACAACCTGTCACGAAAAATCGTCCCCACCCCACGCCGGACGAGCCCTCGGGCACGTCCGCGCGGGTCAGGGGAGGGCCGGGTGGGATCTCGGGTAGGCTCCGCTTGGTTCCAGGCGTGTCCCCCGTCACACCGCGCACGTGCTTCCGCACGCGCATATGCCCGTTCCGTCCAGGTGTGGGGAGTCCTTCCGTGACCCCGTCCCGGGCGGGGACCGGGTTCTCTCGCAGGCGCGACGGCGCAACGGTTCCGTCCGTCGGCGTCGGATGTGTCTCGTCACGGTCGCTGGTCAACAGGTCGCCGGGGCGATTATCGTTTGGATGCCGTGCGGTCCGAGCCGTTGGGAAGAGCCCCGGGTGTCCCCGGGGCCATGCGGCGCGAGAGCACCCCACGGACCGGCAGACCAAGGGCGATGAGTGGATACCAGGAGAACAGAGCACGATCCCGTGACGGTGATCGGCGGGGAGGCGGCACAGGCCGCCTCCGCCACAGGCGCCGCCTCGTACGACGGTGCCTTCCTGGACGACGACACCGTCGCGAACGAGCGGGTGGAGGCCAACGTCGAATCGGTTGACGTCCTACTGATCGAAGACGATCCGGGCGACGCCTTCCTCGCCGAGGAACTGCTCGACGAGACCGCCCTGACCACGCGCATCACCTGGGTACCGACCCTCGGTGAGGCGCGCGAGCACCTGGAGGGGTTCCGCGGCTGCGTGCTGCTCGACCTCAACCTCCCCGACGCCCAGGGCCTGGACCTGCTCCGCGAGGTCCTGGAGAGCGCGCCCCGCGCGGCCGTCGTCGTCCTCACGGGGCTCGACGACGAGCACGAGGGCATCGCCGCCGTGTCCGCGGGCGCCCAGGACTACCTCGTCAAGGGGCAGGTCGACGGCTCCCTGCTCGGACGCAGCCTGCGCTACTCCCTCGAACGGCGCCGCGCCGACGAGAACGCCAACCAGCTCCGCGAGGCCCGCCTGCGCGCCCGCGAGAACATGCGCCTCGAACGCGGACTACTGCCCCAGGTCCTCCTCCAGCGCTCGCCGCTGGAGCACCGCGCCTACTACCGCCCCGGTCGCAAGCGCGCCCTGGTCGGCGGGGACTTCTACGACGCGGTCGAGAAGGACGGCACCACCCACGTCATCATCGGCGACGTCAGCGGACACGGCCCCGACGAGGCCGCCCTCGGCGTCAGCCTGCGCATCGCCTGGCGCGCCCTCATCATGGGCGGCGTCGACGAGGAGCTCGTCCTGCCCAACCTGGAGCGCATCCTGGTCAGCGAACGCGCGCAGGAGGAGCTGTACGCGACGCTGTGCATGGCGAGCATGGACACCGGCGACGACCGGGTCAGGCTCCGCGTCCTGGGGCACCCGCCGCCCATGGTCCTGCGCGACGGCGCCGTGGAGGAGACCCCGGTCACCCCGCAGCCCCCTCTGGGCGTCTTCCCGGTCGAGCAGACCGACATCGACGAGATCGTGCTCCCCGTCGGGTCGACCATGCTCTTCTACACCGACGGACTCGTGGACGCCTACGACGGCGCCCCGCCCGCGCGCCTGGAGGTCGCGGGCCTGCGCCGCATGGTCACCGGGGTGCTGGCACAGGACGCCTCCCTGGCCCGGCTGCCCGAACGACTGGTGGACGAGGCGGAGAGCAGCAACGGCGGACCGCTCCAGGACGACGTGGCGATGCTGCTCATCACCCACGGAGAGCCCGGGTGAGAGAGCCCGGAGAGGAGACGGCCATGGAGACCGAGGGATCCGGGCCGGCCCCGGACACCGGCGTGCGCGGTGGTGCCTCCACCGGCGGCACGCACTTCGTCAACGGCGCGGGCCGTGAACGCGGACGCCTCCCCCGAGAGTCGTGGAGCCTGCGGCGGCGCGTCACCAGCCTGCTGACCGTGGTCGCCGTGGTCCTGGTCGTGGCGGTGTCGGTCATCACCCTGGCCGCGCTGGAGGCCCGTGAGTCCCTCAACCTGCAGGTCGACTCCCTGACCCCCGCGGTGAGCGCCGTCGAGCAGACCAGCGGGGCCTACCTCACCCAGGACCACGCCCTGCGCGGCTACATCCTCACCGAGGACCGCGAGTTCCTCCAGCCCTACGTCGAGAGCCAGCTGACCCTGGCGGAGCACCGGGCCTCCCTGGCCCAGCTGGCCGAGGACAACCCCGAGGTGGCCGCCAACGTCGACGACATGCTCACCGCGGGCCGGGTGTGGACCGAGGAGTTCGCCGAGCCCGCCCTGGAGCAGGTCAGCAGCGGCCAGGAGATCTCCCAGGAGGACCTGCGGCGCGGCCGGATCCTGTTCCTGGAGCTCACCCGGATCAGCGACACCACCGCCCAGCAGCTGAAGGCCGAGATCAACGAGGCCCGCGACGGCCTGGCCCTGGCCACCCAGCAGGTCGTCGCCCTGCTGGTCCTGGTCGGCCTGGTCGTGGTGTTCCTGTCGGTGTTCCTGTGGGTGATGCTCCAGCAGTGGGTGCTGCGTCCCCTGGACGAGCTGGCGGGCCACATGCGCCAGGTGTCGGAGGGCTACTACGCGCACCGGATCTCCCTGCACGGCCCGCCGGAGATCGTCCGGCTGGGCCGGGACGTGGACGCCATGCGCGAGCGCATCGTGCACGACCTGGAGGAGGTCGCCTCCGCCCGGCGCAAGCTCCAGGAGCAGTCCACCCTCCTGGAGAACCAGACCGAGGAGCTGCGCCGCTCCAACCTGGAGCTGGAGCAGTTCGCCTACGTCGCCTCCCACGACCTCCAGGAGCCCCTGCGCAAGGTGGCGAGCTTCTGCCAGCTGCTCCAGCGCCGCTACCAGGGACAGCTGGACGAGCGCGCCGACTCCTACATCGACTTCGCGGTCGAGGGTGCCAAGCGCATGCAGACCCTCATCAACGACCTGCTGGCCTTCTCCCGGGTCGGCCGGACCAGGAACTTCGCCCCCGTTCCCCTGGACGGCGCCCTGGACGACGCGCTGAGCAGCCTGTCCACCCGCCTGGAGGAGGTGGACGCGGAGGTCACCTGGGACCCGCTGCCGACCGTGCAGGGCGACCGCACCCTGCTCACCCAGGTGTTCTTCAACCTGGTGGGCAACGCCGTGAAGTTCCGCGGCGAGGAGGACCCCCGCGTCCACATCAGCGCCGAGCGGCGCGAGGACGAGTGGGTGTTCTGCTGCGCGGACAACGGGATCGGGATCGAACCCCAGTACGCCGAGCGCATCTTCGTGATCTTCCAGCGGCTGCACACCAGGGACAAGTACACGGGGACGGGCATCGGCCTGGCGATGTGCAAGAAGATCGTGGAGTTCCACGGGGGGCGGATCTGGCTGGACACCGGTTCGCGCGACCCCGAGGTGCCCGAAACCTCAGAGCAAGAGAACTCCGGTCAGACCGGAACCCGCATATGCTGGTCCTTGCCCGTCGACTCCGAGCAGGAGGAGAACGCGGTCCCCGAGGGGGGAACCGCCGGAACCGCTCCCAGCGATAACGGAGTCGAGGGCACCGAGGACGCCGAGACCGCAACCCCCGAGGACTCGGCTCCGACGGCCGCACGACAGTCCACGGGTACGGGTTCCCCGGAGGAGGACGAAGGCGCCGGACCGGACGACGGATCCGGCGGCGCCCGGTCCGCTCCACCCGACACCGGTGGCGGTACGGTTCCCCCCGGCCACGGGGCGGGGCCCTGAGGCAGGGGTCTGAAGCTTGAGCGAGGTCATGTTGGTGCATCCCATCGAGGTGCTGCTGGTCGAGGACGATCCCGGTGACGTCCTGATGACCAAGGAGGCGTTCGAGGAACACAAGCTGGGCAACCGCCTGCACGTGGTCTCCGACGGCGTCGAGGCGCTCCGCTTCCTGCGTCGCGAGGGAGAGTTCGCCGACGCGCCCCGGCCCCACCTGATCCTCCTCGACCTCAACCTGCCCCGCAAGGACGGCCGCGAGGTGCTGGAGGAGGTCAAGAACGACGACGACCTCGCGCACATCCCCGTGGTGGTGCTCACCACCTCCGAGGCGGAGGAGGACGTGCTGCGCAGCTACCGCCTGCACGCCAACGCCTACGTGCCCAAACCGGTGGACTTCGAGCAGTTCATCCGGGTGGTCCGCCAGATCGACGACTTCTTCGTCAGCGTGGTTCGCCTCCCCAAGGGCTGACGCCGTCTCCCGGCCCCTCCCGCCGCCCCGTCCCCGAAGGGCGGTGCGAACGCGCGGGGGCGGGACCGCGTGGGCGCAGCGGTTTTTCGTTACGGTAAGAGGCATGAGCTTGCCGGAACCGCGTGATCCCGCTGGTCCCTACCGTGTCAGTGTGGTGTGCCTGGGCAACATCTGCCGGTCGCCCATGGCCGAGAAGGTCCTCACCGCCGACCTCGAACGGGCAGGACTGAGCGAGCTCGTGGAGGTGGACAGCTCCGGCACGGGCGACTGGCACGTGGGCGGCGGCATGGACCCGCGCGCGGCCTCCACCCTGCGCGTGCACGGATACCTCACCAGCCACACCGCCCGTCAGTTCGACCCCGCCGACCTCGCCACCCGCGACCTCGTCCTGGCCATGGACCTGGACAACGTCGACGAACTGCGGCGCGCCGTCGACGAGCACGGCGACGAGTACGGGTTCGACATGTCGCGCCTGCGCCTCTTCCGCTCCTTCGCGCCCGACAGCGGCCCCAACCCGGAGGTCCCGGACCCCTACTACGGCGGCGACGACGGGTTCACCGCCGTCCTGAACATGGTGGAGGCCGCGGCCAAGGGCCTCACCAGCGAGCTCGTCGTCCGGTTGAGGCGGTAGTGCCGGGGGAGAGGGGATCGATCGTGCGGGCGTTCGGAGGCGGGGACGACGGCGACGGGTCCGGGGAGAGACGCCGCAGGGACCCGGTCGGCGGCACCATGGCCGAGCGCCTGGGCGTCCTGCTCGACCGCGACGTCAGGCGCGCGGCCCGGGCCGGGAGCAGCCACGACTGGGACATCTCCTACGCCGAGCTCGCCGACGGCACCCGCCTGTTCGTCAAGGCCCTGCCCCGGGGCGCCCCGTCGAGCGGGGTGCTCACCGCCGAGGCGCGGGGGCTGGAGTGGCTGGGCCGCGCCTTCGGCTCGCCCGCCCTCGACGTCCTGGCCTGGGACGAGCGCATCCTCGTCCTGCCGTGGGTGGAGGAGTGCGAACCCACGGTCCAGGCCGCCGAGCGGCTCGGGCGCCAGCTGGCCGGGATGCACATGACCGGCGCCGACCGCTTCGGCGCCGACTGGCCCGGCTACATCGGGCCGCTGCCCATGGACAACACCCCCTCCGACGACTGGCCGCGCTTCTACGCCGAGCAGCGGCTGCGCCCCTACCTGCGCCGGGCCCTGGACCAGGGCGCGCTCACACCGAACGACGCCCGCGTGGTGGAGAAGGTCGTCGACTCGGTGGAGGACCTGGCGGGCGACCCCGAACCGCCCGCGCGCGTGCACGGGGACCTGTGGAGCGGCAACGTGCTCTGGCGGGAGCAGGACGCGGTACTGGTCGACCCGGCCGCGCACGGCGGCCACCGTGAGGCCGACCTGGCCATGCTGGCCCTGTTCGGCCTGCCCCACCTGGAACGGGTCCGCGACGCCTACAACGAGGTGGCGCCGCTGGCCTCCGGCTGGCGGTCGCGGGCGGCCCTGCACCAGCTGCACCCTTTGCTGGTGCACGTGTGCCTGTTCGGCGCCGCCTACCGGACCACGGCCCTGGAGGCGGCCCGTACCGCCCTGCGCGGCGGCTGAGCGGCCCCTGGGCGACCTCCTGCGGGGCGGCTCCGCGCCGACCGGCCGCCTCGGCCCTGCGGCTGCCGGAGCATCCGCTCCGGCCGTGCGGCCCCGGGCGCCGCTTCGTGCGGCGCCCGGAGCGGCCGGGGGCGTGAGGCCCGCCGACGGCCGGTGCGGCATGGGACCGCGCGCTCCGGCCGGGGCGGTCCTCAGCCCTTGACGCTGCCCGCCAGCAGGCCGCGCACGAAGTAGCGCTGCAGCAGGAAGAACACGGCCAGCGGCACGACCATCGACACGAAGGCCCCCGCGGTGAGCCGGTGCCAGTCCTCTCCGCGCGTTCCGGCCATCTCGGCGAGGCGGACGGTCAGCGGCGCGGTGAAGCCGTCGCCCCCGGTGAAGATCAGCGCCACCAGGAGGTCGTTCCACACCCACAGGAACTGGAAGATGCCCAGCGACACCAGCGCCGGGGCGATCAGCGGCAGCACGATACGGGTGAAGATGTGCCCGTGCCCGGCGCCGTCCACCCGGGCCGCCTCGAACAGGGACTTCGGCAGCTGCGAGACGAAGTTGTGCAGCAGGAAGATGCCCAGCGGCAGGCCGAAGATCGTGTGCGCCACCCACACGTTGGTGAAGGCCATGGCGCCCGTCAGCTCCCACGCGGGCAGGATCTGCGTCCCGCCGACCGACACCCCCTGCGAGAAGAACCGCAGCAGCGGGACCAGCGACATCTGCAGCGGGACGATCTGCAGCGCGAAGATCCCCAGGAAGAGCCAGTCCCGGCCCCGGAAGTCGATCCAGGCCAGCGCGTACGCCGCGAGCGCCCCCACGCCCAGCACGAACACCGTGGAGGGGAGCGTGATCACGAGGGAGTTGACGAAGTAGGTGATCAGCTGCCCGTCGCTCCCGCCGCCGAACAGCACCTCCCGGTAGTTGTCCAGGGTCACCTCGGGTGAGGCGAGGAACGTCCACCACCCGGTGGTGTGGATCTGGTCGGCGGGCCGGAACGAGGAGACGAGCAGGCCCGCGGTGGGCACCGTCCACAGCACGGCGATCACGAGCGCTGCGAGGCCGGCCGCCGAACCGACCAGCCGGCGGCGCACCCGGCCGGCCGCGCCCCCCTGCGGGTCGCGGGAGGGGCTGCCGGGTGCCTCGGCGACGACGGGGGTCGTCGGAGGGGTCGTCATACCAGCTCCCTTGCCTTGCGGTTGCGGCGGATCTGCACGATCACCAGCGGCACGACCAGGACGAACAGGAACACCGCCAGGGCCGAGCCCTGACCGAGCTGGCCCTGTTGGAAGGCCTGGCTGTACATCTCGTTGGCGATCACGCTGGTCCCGTAGTTGCCGCCGGTCATGGTGCGGACGATGTCGAAGACCTTCAGGGTCTGCACCGTGATGGTGATGAGCACGACCAGCAGGGTCGGCCACACCGAGGGCAGCGTGATCCGGGTGAACAGCTGCCAGGGGCCGGCACCGTCGATGCGCGCGGCCTCGATGATCTCCGCCGGGATCGCCTTGATCGACGCCGACAGCACGACCATTGCGAAGCCGGCCTGCACCCAGATCAGCACCAGGATCAGCAGGAAGCTGTTGAGCGGCTGTTCGAGCAGCCACAGCCTCGGTTCCCCGCCCAGCCAGACCACGATCTGGTTGAACAGCCCGTACTGCTCCTGTTCGGCGGGCCGGTAGGCGAAGACGAACCGCCAGATGATGCTGGCGCCGACGAACGAGATCGCCATCGGCATGAACACCAGCGACTTGGCGACCGACTCGAACCGGGAGCGGTCGATGAGGACGGCGTAGAGCAGTCCGATGGCGGTGGCCAGGGTGGGGGCGAACACCACCCACAGCAGGGTGTTGCGCAGGACCAGCAGGATCTCCGGCCGCTGGAACATCCAGAGGTAGTTGGCCAGTCCCACGAACTCCTCGCCGGAGCGGTCGTGGAAGGACAGCATGGTCGTGCGCAGCACCGGGTAGACGAGCCCGCCGAGCAGGAGGAGCAGGGCCGGTGCGAGGAAGAGGAACGCCTGCCAGCGGTCGCGCCGGGTGCGCGGCACGTCGACCAGGACGAGCATCAGGCCGATGACGCCCAGGAAGGCGGCGATCCCGATGAGCATCCACACGATCTTGGGAAGCTCGTACAGGAACGAGTACTCCATGGAGACCCCTTGTCGGTCTGCAGGGGTGACGGGGCCCGGCCTCTCGGGCCGGGCCCCGTGCGGTCAGGGAACGGGAGCCCGGTCAGGGCGCCCGATCAGGGCCAGGACGACTCGATGGTCTCCAGGACGTCGTCGGTGGAGCTGCCGGTGACCCAGTCGACCATGCCGGTCCAGAAGACGTCGGTCCCCACGGAGGAGGGCATCGAGTCACTGGCGTCGAAGTGGAAGACGGTGTCCGGCGCGAGCAGGACCTCGGCCGCGAACTGGGACGCGGGGTCCTCGATGACGGAGGTGTCCATGTTCTTGTTGGCCGACACCCAGGCGCCCTCGGAGGCGCGGCTGTTGGCGTACTCCGGGGTGGACAGGTACTCGTGCACCGCCGCCACCTCGGGCCGGTCGGCGAAGGGGACGGCGAACTCGCCGCCGCCCATGACCGGGACCTCGGCACCGGCCTCCAGCGGGGGCAGGACGAAGCCGTAGACGTCGCCGTCCTCGGCCACCACGACGTCCTCCTCGAACTGCGCCGAGTAGAACGAGCCCATCATGTACATCGCGCAGCCGCCGTCGAGCAGGGGCAGGCCCGCCTCCTGGAAGGAGGTGACGGCGATGCTGTCCACACCGCCGAAGGTGCCGTTGACGTAGTCGGGGTTGCGGATGATGCCGTCGGCCAGGTCGAAGGCGTCGGCGATCTGCGGGTCGTCGAAGGGGATGTCGTGGGAGATCCAGTCGTTGTAGGCGTCGGTGCCCGAGGCGCGCAGCACCGCGTTCTCGATCCAGTCCGTGCCGGGCCAGCCGGTGGCGTCGCCGGACTCGAAGCCGACGCACCAGGGCTTGGTGCCGGAGTCGGCGATCTCGTCGCTGAGGGCCACCATGTCGTCCCAGGTCTCGGGGACCTCGTAGCCGTTCTCCTCGAAGAAGGTCGGCGAGTACCACACCATCGACTTCATGTTGGCGCCGTAGGGGGAGCCGTACAGCTCGCCGTCGAAGGTGGCGTAGCCGCGCCAGTCCTCGCCCCATCCCTCCTCGACGTTGGCCCTGACCCCGTCGGCCACGGGCACGGCGTGGCCGTCCTCGACCACCCGCTCCAGCAGGCCGGGCTGCGGGATCAGCGCCAGGTCGGGAGCGTTGCCGCCCTCCAGCCGGATGGGCAGCTGCGCCTCGAACTCGCCGCTTCCCTCGTGCTTGATGTCGATGCCGGTGCAGGCCTCGAAGTCGGCCCAGGAGCGGTCCATGCGCTCGGCCTCCTCGTCGCGGATGGACGAGTAGACGTCGACCGTGCCCTCGACGTCGCTCCACTGCTCGAAGGGGGCGCAGTCGACGTCGGAGGCGTCGGGTGTGCCGCCGCCGCCCCCCTCGCCGCTGAGGAAGCCGCAGCCCGAGATCGTGAGGAGGAGGCTTCCGGCTGTCACCGTCACCGCCAGGTGTCGGCGACGTGACTTGCGGTCTGGTCGCAGCATGGGGCTTCTCCCTCGTGTCCGGATGGTCGACGGGCACCGGACGGTGCCGCCGGTCGGGTCGGTGTGACCCAGGGCATGCCGGAACATGATGGAATCCGCTCCAGATGAAAATGTCTACAGATATTGCAATAGCTTTCGTAACGATGGCGAAACACCCTGTTCAGCGTTCCTGAACCCTCACTCTGGGTGGGGATGCCCCGGCGTGGGAGCCGCGGGCACCGCCTCCGCTCCGCGTCCGCCCTCCGCCCCGGTCGAAGGCCGGGGAGCCGTGCGGACGGGCCACGGCCACGTGGCGGTGCGGTCGCACGGCGAACACGTCCTAGATTGGTGACATGGCTGACGCACCGAGCACAACCGAGAACGGCGGACCCGAGCTGCACGTGGCACTCATCGGCTACGGCAAGGGAGGCGAGGTCTTCCACGCGCCGCTGATCGACGCGGTGCCGGGACTGCGCCTGTCCGCGGTCGTCACGGGCAACCCCGACCGCCGCCGGGCCGCCGAGGAGCGCTACCCCGGCGTCACCGTGTACCCCAACGTCGCCGAGCTGTGGGCGGACGCCGACCGCTACGAGATCGCGGTCGTCACCACGCCCAACGACACCCACGCGCCGCTGGCCCAGGCCGCCATGGAGACGGGCATGGCGGTGGTGGTGGACAAGCCGTTCGCGCTGACCGCCGTGCAGGCGCGGGAGCTCACCGACATGGCGGGCAAGCTGGACCGGGTGCTCACCGTGTACCAGAACCGGCGCTGGGACGCCGACTTCCTCACCCTGTGGAAGCTGATCGAGGAGGGGACCCTGGGGCGGGTGCACCGGTTCGAGTCGCGCTTCGAGCGCTGGCGCCCGCAGGCCAAGGGGACCTGGCGCGAGAGCGGCGGGGTCGAGGCCGGGGCCGGGATCCTCTACGACCTGGGGCCGCACCTGATCGACCAGGCGGTCAACCTGTTCGGCCCGGTCGTCTCCGTCTACGCCGAGATCGACACCCTGCGCGAGGGGGTCAACTCCGACGACGACGTCTTCCTGGCGCTCAACCACGCCCGGGGCACCCGCTCCCACCTGTGGATGAGCGCGCTCACCGCCCAGGGCGGGCCGCGCTTTCGGGTGCTGGGCAACGAGGGGGCCTTCACCGTCCACGGGATGGACGGCCAGGAGGCCAGGCTGACGGCGGGGGAGCGGCCCGACGCCCCCGACTGGGGCGTGGTCGCCGAGGAGGACTGGGGAGTGCTCGGGGTGGACGGCGACATCCGCCGGGTGCCCAGCGAGCGCGGCGCGTACACCGAGTTCTACGCGGGGGTGCGCGACGCGGTCGGCGAGGGGGAGCCGCTGCCGGTGGACCTGCACGAGGTGATCCACGGGCTGGAGGTTATCGAGGCCGCACGCCGCAGCGCGCGCACGGGCACGGTGGTCGGTCTCTGACCCCCGCCGGTCCGGGCCCCGGCGGCCCGGACACCCCCGGCGCTCCCACGTGGGCCTATGTTGGGGGAGGTCCTCCCCCCGGGCTCCGTGCCGATACCGCCGGACCCCGACGCCGACGAACGCCGAAGGAGACGTGCCGTGGCCCAGGTCCTCGTGGTCGCAGACGACCTCACCGGCGCCAACGCCACCGGTGCCAGGTTCGCCCGCACCGGGATGCGCGTGGCCACGGTGACCCCCGAGCACGTGAGCCGGGTCTCCGGGGACTACGACGTGGTCGTGGCCAACCTGGACAGCCGCCACGTTCCCGTCGAGCAGGCCGCCGACCTGGTCACGGACGTGGTCGAGGCCGTCTGGCCGGTGGGGCTGGTGGTCAAGCGCACCGACTCCACGCTGCGCGGCAACATCGGCGCCGAGCTGGAGGCCGCCTACGACGCCGTGCGCGAGCGGGTCCCCGCCGGGACGCGGGTGCGGGTGCTGTTCGTCCCGGCCTTCCCGGGGTCGGGGCGCATCACCGAGGACGGGGTGCAGCTGCTCAACGGGATGCCGCTGGAGCGCACGGAGCTCGCGATGGACCCTCTGTGCCCGATGACCACCAGCGTCGTCGCCGACATCCTCGCCGCCCAGACCGACCTGCCGGTGCGGCACGTGCCCGTCCGCCAGGTGACCCAGACGATGCTCACCGCCGAGCTGCTCGCCGGCGACGAGCCCGTCGTGGTGTGCGACGCGAGTACCGAGCAGCACCTGACCGACATCGCCGAGGCCGCGGCGGCCGCGCACCGCACCGACGGGACCGTGTGGGTGGCGGCCGACCCCGGGCCCACGGGGGCGCTGCTGGCCTACGCGCTGCGCCTGCGCGGCCAGGCGGGCTCGCGCGGGCCGCTGCTGGGGGTGGTGGGCAGTACCACCGAGCTGACCCGGCGGCAGCTGGCCACCGTGGCGCGCACCGGCGCGGTGCGGTTCGTGGACGTGGACGCGGTGGCGCTCTCCGACCCCGGCGGCGACCACGCGGACGAGGTCGCCGACGAGTTGGCCGAGCAGCTGACCTCGTCGGGTTTTCCGGAGCTGTGCGTGCTGCGGGTGGTGAACACCTCCGACCAGGTGCGCGAGCTGCCCGCCCAGGCGAGGGTGGAGCTGCCGGTCCGGATCGCGCGGCTGGTCGCGGAGGTGGTCGAGGGGGTGGCCGACACCACGGGTGCCCACGCGCTGCCCAGCGGCCTGTACCTGTGCGGCGGGGACCTGGTGGCGAGCCTGCTGGACGAGCTGGACGTGCACGCCTTCGACGTGGGCGGGGAGATCGTGCCGCTGGCGGTGCACGGGCACCTCAGCGGGGGCCCGCTGGACGGGACGCCGGTCGTGGCCAAGGGCGGCCTGGTGGGGGACGAGATCACCCTGGTGGAGTGCCTGGCCAAGCTGCGCAGGGCGGTGCAGACGCGGTTGCACCAGGTGCACTCGGAGGTGTCCGAGCACGTGGTGCCGATGCCGTTGCGCGACACGGTCTGAGCCCGGGAGCAGGAGCCAGGGCGGTAGCGGGATAGTCCTGGCCCGGGGTTTTCCAGTGAACAGCGGGGCCTTGGTGACGGAAGTGGTCGTCAGCAGGGCCCCGCTGTTGTTCGTGGTGTCGCAACTGCCGGGATCAGGGTGGTCCGGGATTGAAGACGGAGTGGGTACCCACCCGACGCCAGATCACGTGCGGCTTGCCTGGAAAGCGCTCATCGCCGTACTCCCAGGTGGCACGCCCGTCGGGTGCCCAGGTCATCTCGTAGACCCCTGGTGCGCCTTGCACGCCCTTGACCCGTAGCCCGGGGCGGAACCGTCCTTTCTCCACATCGGGTGCGAACTCGGTGGTGACCACCGCGCGGAAGCGCTCTGCCTGCTGCCGGGGCAGCTTCTTGAAGTCGGCCCTGAAACGGGGGGTGGTGGCGAACGTGGCCAGTGCTCTCAGCGCTCCTCGTCTTCCAGAGCGTCGAACATGGATTCCGCGTCCTCGAACTCCTCGGTCTGGCCTGCGGCGATCTGCTCACTGGCCTCGCGTTCGCCCTGCTGCCAGCCGCGGTCCCAGAACCACGCCTGGTCGGCAGGTACAGAAGTCATGCCCCTGAGCGTGACCTGACCGCTCTCCCCGATGTCGAACTCGACCTCGTCGCCTTCATGGATGTGAAGAGCTTCCGCGACCTCGCGAGGCAAGGTGACCTGGTTCTTACGACGCATCACCGCGCGTCGACGTCTCGCCCTCGTCTCACTCATGGCTGGTGGCCTTCCTCGGCTGGGGGTGTTCCAGGGTTTCCCGTCCCCGGTGGCACAGTTTCAGAGTGCCTCCAACGGTCGGATAGTTCAACTTTCCGACTGGAACTTTACCTTGCTCCTGTGGTCAGATGTCCCGAGTCGGGCCCGGGAGGGTCCAGGTCGCAGGGTGCTTCAGCTATCAGCGCCTGTGAGAAGTCGGGACAGGTGGGTTTCCAGACATACAGCGGGGCCCTGGTGACGGAAGTGGTCCTCACCAGGGCCCCGATGTTGTTCGTGGTGGTGTTGCTGCCGGCGTCGTCACTGCGAGGGGGACCGGAGGGTTCCAGGGCGGCGGGTGGGGTGGCGGGCGCGGGGTCAGCGGCGCGCGATGGTGAGGAAGGCGTCCCACTCGGCGGAGGGGAAGGGGAGATGGCCTCTGGCCGGGTTCTTGGAGTCCCGGACGGCCGCGCCGCAGGGCAGCTCGGCGACCTCTACGCAGTCACCGTTGACGCCGCTGTGGCTGCTCTTCCAGAAGCCGGTGGGGATGTGAGCGACCTCGACACACTCGGCACGGTTACCGCTGTAGCTGGACTTGAAGAAGTTCAGTCCTTCATGTGTGGACATGCTATTCGTGGGACTCCATGTTCTGCTGTAGGAACCGGATGCTTTCCGCTGGCCGAAGCGCGGCCGCGTTCAGGTGTGCGAAGTCAGCTACATAGCGTTGTACAGACGCACTCTCCTGGACAAAGAGGATATCTGTCGACGTTTCGGTGTAGACGATGCTCGGATCAAGCTCGTTGGGGAAGTCCAACATGACGAAGGAGCCTGACAGGGCAGCGTGCATGCCAACATCGAAAGGCAGCACCTGAATGTCCACATTGTGATGCATCGCCATGTTGAGCAGGTGTTGAAGCTGATCACGCATGACCTCTGCACTGCCTGGCAATCGGTGAAGGGCGGCCTCGTCGATCACTGCCCAGAGATGCAGAGGGCTGTGTCGGGTCAGTACATGCTGCCGCTTTATGCGTGCATCGACGTTGCGCTGTACCTCCTCATCGGAGAGAGTCCCTCCTCCACGGAAGACTGCTTCGGCGTAGGCCGGTGTCTGAAGCAGCCCGGGGATGACCTGGCATTGGTACATGCGCATCATCGAAGCTTCGACCTCGAAGTCCGGTAGGGCATTGCCGCCGAATACGTCCCTGTACTTCGACCACCAGCCCTTCTCCTTCGACTCCTGAGCCAGCTCGTGAAGGGCCGCTCGCACGTCGGCCGAGGCCTCATAGAGATCAGCGAGTGCGTCGATGTCTCGCGGCTTGATACGACGGGCTTCGGCGGACTCGATGTTGCTGAGTGTGGATTGTGGGACAGAGGCTTCCTTGGCAGCCACAGAGAGCTTGAATCCGCGGTCCTCTCGCAACCGGCGAAGCTCACGGGCAAGCCTGCGGCGGCGCACGGTGGGGCTGATCGGATGGTTCATGGGGGCAGCCTACTCAGGATATTCTCGTATATCGAGCTTTGGCGTTGACAAGATGTATATCGCAGATCATGATGAAGGTGTAGCCAGTGATCAGCGTCTCACGCAGAGTCGCTGCTGGTCAGGCTGCGCCGTGCCCCTTCTCGCTGCGCGGGAAACGCGAAGGTCTCATCCCTGCGGGCACGTCGAACCACCCGCTCAACCCTCCTGTGCGAAGGAGTCTGTTCGTCATGCTCGCAACCGCCCCCAAGTCCCCGATGCCTCCGCTGCCCGAGGTGACCGTCTCCCTCGCGGAGTTGGTTCCGCCCAGGTGCCGCCACTACTTCTCCGGTCGGGCCGACCGTGCCCACTACCGGACCCGTCGCTATGACTTCGTCGGCTCAGCCCAGTACATGCCGCTGGTGAGGGCGTTCCTGGACACCTGCGCCGCCGAACGCGACGACGACTACCGCTACCTGTTCACCCTGCTCGGGTCCGAGTTGGCCAACAACGCCCTGAACCACTCGCGTTCGGGCCGGCCCTTCGGGGTCTACACCCTCACCTGCCAGCGCACTCGCACCGGCCTGCACCTCACCTGCCGCGACCAGGGAGCACGGGACGGCAAGCCGGGCGCCCTCGACCAGCGCTCACACCTGCGGCCCTCGCCGGGCGGGCTGGACCTGGCTGCCGAGTCCGGGCGTGGGCTGGCCATGATCGACGCCTTCGCCACCTCCTGGGGCGACAACGGCATCTGCGACTACCGGCAGGTGTGGTTCTTCCTGGCCTACGACCTGGCCGACAGCCTCTGGAACAGTCGGCCCTAGACGTTCGACACCGCTGCACGTAGAAGGGCCCAGGAAAGCGCGGCAACGCTTCCCGGGCCCCGGCAATCCCGAATTCCGCTCACTCTCACATGTTCAGAAAGCAGGATCAGTGACGCATCCTATCCCCGTGCCCCGGCCCTCCAGTGACCCGCTGTACCGCCCGCTCCCACCGCTGCCCCGGCGCGGCCCGCTGATCGGTCCGTTCTGCCCCTCCTGCGAGCACCCCTCCTGCCGCAGGCGCCGCGCGGCACGCCTGCCCCGCCTGGGCGGCCAGCGCTCCGAGTTCGCCCGCGAGCACGCCCGCGCTGCTGCCTTGCAGCGGCACAACCCGCATCTGCTCATCTGGTTCGGCGAGAGCACGCTGTCCTATTGGGTCGCTTCATCCGCCGGTCTGACAGAGGCCCGTGATCCGGGTGAGCTGCTGCTTCTCCTGGACCCGGCGCCCATGTACGCCTGACGTGTATCGGCGGGGGTGTGGTTGATGCCCCTGCCGGTACTCTGCTGGCATGGTTTCTCGAGGGCCGCGGGCGCTGTCCGTTTGTCTGTTTTTCGAGAAGTTGGAAAAACGATCGCTTGTCGCTGGTAAGTTCCCAGGTCAGTTACTGTGCTCCCCGCGCACGCGAGGATGGTCCCTGGCTCGCCGACCCCCGCTTCACCGACGTGCCGTGCTCCCCGCGCACGCGGGGATGGTCCCTGGTCGACCGCGTACAGGTACCAGCGGCCGCGGTGTTCCCCGCGCACGTGGGGATGGTCCCCGGAGCCATCCAGGTACCCGGCGTCCAGGTCCGTGCTCCCCGCACACGCGGGGATGGTCCCTGGAAGCAGCACTCAGCGGCTCAGCGCGTACGGTGCAGCGGCCGGGCTGGATCGGCGGCCAGGGAGCCCAGCAGCCGCAGCGCCCGGAAATCAGGGCTGTCCGGCTCGGCCCGGTACACGACCAGCTGGAGTCCGTCCTGCCCCCGCACGTCGAACACGTGTGAGGACAGGGTCAGCCCACCCACCGCGCTGTGCCGGAACTCCTTGCCCTCGTGGGACTTGCCGCGCACCTCGTGCTCCTCCCACAGCTCTCGGAACCGGGAACTGTCCCGGCCCGCCTCCTCCACGAGTTCCAGCACCCGGCGGTCGTGTGGATCATGCCCCAGCGCCAGGCGCAGGCCGGCCACGCACGCCCGGGCGGTTCGCTGCCAGTCGACGAAGAAGACCTCGCCCACCGGGTCCAGGAAGGCCATCCGCGCCAGGTTGTCGGCCTCCGCGAAATCGGCGTACAGCGCGTCCGCCAGCGCGTTGGTCGCCAGGAGGTCCAGACGCCGGTCGATGACCATCGCCGGAGTGTCCGGCCATGCGTCGAGCAGCATGCGCAGGTGCGCGTCGACACGCGGTCGGGCGGGAGCCGGAAGGTGCTCGGGTGAGATCCCGGCCAGGCGGAACAGGTGGTCGCGGGCGTCGGGTTCCAGACCGAGGGCCCGGGCGACGGCGTTGAGGACCGAGGCGGAGGGGTGGCGTTCCCTGCCCTGTTCCAACCGCGTGTAGTAGTCGGCGCTCACCCCGGCCAGGACGGCGACCTCCTCGCGGCGCAGCCCGGACACCCGGCGCGTACCGCTGGAGGCGAGGCCGACGTCGTCCGGGCCGAGGCGGGCGCGGCGGGCGGTCAGGAAGGCTCCGAGTTCCGTGTGGGGCATGCCGCCAGCCTAAGGAGAAGGGGTCCCGTCAGCCAGGGTGGGCCGCACCCAGGTAGAGCCCGGCCTGGTTCCGGGGGCGCCCGGAGCCGAGGGTGGAGAGCGTCCCTGACACCCACACACCTTCGGGAAGTGAACCATGAGCACCACGCTGTTCGACGAGGGCCTGCTGAAGACCATCGCCGCCGAGCCCGAGCGCCCGCTGATGTTCGTCAACGCCACCGTGTACACGCTCGACCCGGTGATCGGCGACCTGACCGGTGCCGACCTGCTGCTGGGCGGTGAAGAGGTCGTCGGTGTCGGTACCGGTCTGCACACGGCTGCCGAGGACGACGGCGCGGTCGTCGTGGACTGCACGGGCCTGACCATTGTTCCGGGCGTCGTGGAGGACGACACCGTCGCCGGGCTGCGCCGGCGTCCCTCCGACCGGGTCGGCACGCTGGCTCCCGGAAACCCGGCGACCTTCGCCGTGATCTCGGGGTACTCCTCCGGGGCCTCGGCCCTGGAACGGGTGGTCTGGCGTCCGGAGCAGGCCGCCGCGATCGTCATCGACGGCGAGATCGCCCTGTTCAACGGCCGCCGCCTCACCGGACCCCGCGATGAGCCGGGCACGAGGCAGAGCCCGGCCGACAGCCCGTACCTGGGCATGTGGGTCGACGAGACGGGCTTCATCCACCAGGAGCTGACCGCGGACGGCCGCTACGACGAGGCGCGCGGCGGGAGCCCCCACGCCTACCAGGGATCGTTCTGGATCGAGGGGGACCGCATCGTCTACCGGGACGACCTGGGGTTCTGGGCCTACGGCCGTTTCGCCGACGACGTGCTCCACCACGCGGGCTACGTCTTCCACCGCCGCTGACGGCACCCGGCAGAGGCTGACCACATCCGACAGAAGAACAGGAGGACAACCGTGAGCGGCACGCTGTTCACCGGTGGGGCCGTCGTCACGATGGACCCGCGGACAGGCGACCTCGAACGCGGGGACGTCCTGGTCCGCGCGGACCGGATCGTCGCCGTCGGCGCGGACCTGACGACGCACCCGGACGCGGTCGGGGCGACCGTGGTCGACACGGCCGGGCGCGTCGTCGCCCCCGGGTTCGTCGACACCCACCGCCACGCCTGGCAGGCGCAGATGCGCCGCAGCATCCCCGACGTGTCCGACCTGGGCGCGTACGTGGCGTCCACCCTCGGCGAGGTCGCGCCCCGGTACACGCCCCACGACATGTACGTGGGCACCCGGCTCGCGGCACTCACCGCCCTGGACGCCGGGATCACCACGATGCTGGACTTCTCGCACAACTCGCGCACGGCCGCCCACTCCGACGCCGCGATCCGCGCGCTCGCCGACACCGGCATCCGGGGCGTGCACGCCTCCATGGGTCCGCACTTCGGCGACTGGGACCGCCAGTGGCCCGGGGACCTGGAACGCCTGTGCGCCGACCACCAGGGGGCGGGCGAGGGCCTGGTCACGATCCGTCTGGCGGCCCTGGCCACCGACGAGATCGCGGGCCCCTCCCTCGCCTACGGCAAGGAGCTGGCGGCGGTGGCGCGCGTCCTCGGCCTCGGGGTGAGCGTCGACGCGGTGTTCGGCGCCCCTTCCTCCGAGGCGATCCTGAGCTGGGCCGACACGGACCTGCTCGGCCCCGGCCTGTGCCTGATCCATGCCACCGGGCTGTCCCCGGACGCGTGGCGGGCCATGGGTGAGACCGGGACCACCGTCTCACTGGCGCCCTCCTCGGACGCCCAGATCGGGTTGGAGAGCGCGGTTCCGGCGGTCGACGAGGCGCTCGCGGTCGGTATTCGCCCAGGTCTGAGCATCGACGTGGAGGTGGCGCTGTCCAGCGACATGTTCACGCAGATGCGGACGCTGCTCGCCATCCAGCGCATGCGCGCGGTGCGGGGAGTGTACGGGAGCGGTGAACCGGTGCCGGACCGGATCACCACCCGGGACGTGCTCGACTTCGCCACCCGTCAGGGCGCGCGGACCGTCGGGTTGGGCGAGTCGACCGGGATGCTCTCCCCCGGAAGGCAGGCGGACCTGATCGTGGTCGACGCCGGTGACGTCAACACCATGCCGCTGAATGACCCGGTGGGCACGCTCGTGCTCGGCGCCGACGCCCGCAACATCGAGACGGTCATGGTGGCCGGTCGGATCCGCAAGGCGCACGGGCGCCTGGTCGGGGTGGACCTCGACGACCTGCGCGAGGAGGTCACCGCCTCGCGGGACCGCATCGTCGCCTCCCTGGGACAGCGCTCCTCCCGCGCAAGAGAACGGTCCCGGACGGACCACTGATCCTTGCGAGTTGCCCGGACGCTTGCCGCGCACGCGGGGACGGTCCCCAGCGCGCCCGCCGTCACGTCTCTCGACGTGCGTGCTCCCCGTCCACGCGGGGGTGGGGAGCACGCAGCCAGAGGACTGCGTCCTGCTGGAGTCGAGGGTGGGCAGCCTCGCAAGGGCTCGGGGCGCCCGAAGCGCTTTCGGGCTGGGGGAGATCACCGTTCAAACGAGTCTGTTCCTCAGCCCGGATCCCTTGTCAGCGGCTTTCTCCTGTCCTGGGAACAGTCCGTGATCATGCCAACTCAGGGCAGACGCTTGTCTTCGGGCAACTGTTGTCGCGGGTGACCGCTTCCGGCCAAGCCCGCCTGACACCGACACACGGTTCGGCTCCGGCGTTTCCTGAGCCAGACGCGCTGAGTGGAAATGCCAGGTCGTCGTTTTCTCCACGCCGAATAACCACTCGCGGCGCATCCAAACTTCCCAGGAATCCTTCTCACCTTGGGTCACGGCCTTCACCCTGGGCCCATGGTGATCATGGAGTAGCGAATCGTAGCGTGGCCGTGCCTGAGCCACCCGGGGGCGACCTTGCGGAGACCGAGGCCGCCAACCCCGGGTGCACCCGTGTACACCACGACTCTGGGAACGATCCCCCTCGTGAGAGGGCATGTCCCCTTGTCAGCGGCGGCTTGCGCAGCCGCGTCCACCCTCGTTCTGGGGCTGCTGTACGCACCCCCGGCCCTGGCCGAGGCCGACCCCCACTCACCCGCCGACCGCACCGTCCCTGCCCCTGACACCTGGGAGCCGGGCAAGGCCGACACCGAACCCGTCGGCGGCGAACCGCCCGCAGAGCCCTGGACCCCCACCCACGGCCGACCCTGAAGCCCAGACCTTCGCTGAAGGCCCCGAAGTGCGCAGGCTCTCCTGTGCCAACGGCGCCGACCGCGGTATCCAGCACTGGTATCCGTTGGAGCGCCACCAGATCAGCGACCGCATGGAGCTGGCGGTCAACACCCAGAACGGCAACCTCGTCCTGCGCCACCGGGACCTGACCGTGGCCGGAACCGGACTGGACCTGTCCATCTCCAGCTTCTACAACTCCGAACCTCTCTACGGCGGGTGGACCCTCTCCCACGGCCAGGACGTGGGCCTGGACACCTCCTTCGATGACATCGTCATCTTCGAAGGCCCCTCCGGGTACTGCGAGGTCTTCGACGAGGAGGAGGACGGCTCCTTCACCGCGCCCTCCGGGGTCAACGCCGAACTGTAGGAGAACTCCGACGGCTCCTTCGACCTGCGCTTCCATCGCGGCGAGTACGAGGACCAGGTGTGGACCTTCACCGCCAACGGGTGGCTGTACTCCCAGGCCGACCGCAACGGCAACACCCACCGGATGCGCTACGACACCGACGGGGAACTGGTCTCGATCGTGGACACCCAGGACCGGGTCACCACCTTCGACTGGGAGGGAGGACCGAACCCGACCGTCACCGACCCCACCGGTGAAACGGCCACCTCTCACACCTGGCGCGAGGGGCGCGACACCTCCACCCTGACCGACCGGGCAGGCCAGGACATCGAGTTCGGCTACAACGACGACAACCGGCTGACCTCGATCACCGGCGCCACCGGCGCGGTGTGGCGGGTGGCCTACAACGACGAGGACCAGGTGACCAGTCTGACCGTCCCCGACGGGTCGGAAGAAGGGGCCACCACCACCTGTTCCTACGCCGACAGCGCCCTGTTCAACACCCAGACCACGGTCACCGACCCCGAAGGTGGCGAGTCCACGTTGGAGTTCGATGACCAGGGTCGGCAGACCTCGTCCACCGACCAGGTGGGCAACACCCGCTCCCAGACCTGGACCGCGAACTCGGACGTGGCCACCACCACCGACGCGGTGGAGCCGTCGGTGACCTATGACTACGACGCGTTCAACAACCTCATCGGCACCGAACTGCCCACGGGGGCGGCCACCTCGGTCGGCTATACCGACACCGCCAACCCCGCCAAACCCACCAGCGTGACCACCCCGGACGGCGACACACTGGAGATGTCCTACGACTCACGCGGCAACCTCACCTCCGCCATGCAGGAGGAGATGGACATCGAGGTCGCCGACATCTGGTACTACCCCAACGGTCTGGTGGAGCAGGTCACCGACGCAGGCGGAAACGCCACCACCTACTCCTACGACCGGGCCGGAAACATGACGCTGATGTCGGAGCCGGGGCCGGTGGGCACCATGGAGTTCGGCTACGACGCCCTGTCGCGGGTCACCTCGGTGACCGACGGCAACGGCACCACGCTGGAGTACGGCTACGACCGTCTGGACCGCGTGGTCAGCATCTCCCACGACGGTGACCTGCTCCAGTCGATCGCCTACGACGGCAACGGCCGCCAGATCGCCACCCACACCGACCAGGCCAGCATCAAGCACTCCTACAACGGCCGCGGCGACCTGCTCGAAACCGTGCGCTCCGACAGCAGCGGAAGAGAGACCACCACCTACGCCTACGACAACGACGGGTCCGACAGCGACCAGCTCCAGTCACGCACCGTCAACGGCCAGACGGAGACCTTCACCTACGACGGTCTGGACCGCCTCACCAGCGACGGCACCACCGACTACACCTACGACGACGTCGGCAACCTGCTCACCGCCGGGACCGAGGAGTTCACCTACAACGACGCCGACCAGGTCACCACAGCCCGCGGGGCCGATGTGGGCCACGACGCGGCGGGGAACATGACCTCGCGCGGGGACCGCAGCTTCGAGTACAGCGCCACCAACCAGTTCCTCCAGGACGATGAGAACAGCGACCTGGCCATGTGGCTGAGCTACGACACCACCGACCAGACCCAGATGCGCGGTGTCACCGAGGTGCACCAGGGCGAGCGCATCGAGCGGCAGCTGTCCAACACCGCCCTGGGGGTCACCAACATCGCCTCCGGAGGTGAGCGCACCAGTTTCGTGCGTGACCCCGATGGCAAGCTGGTCTCCATGGTGGCCTGGGACGGCAACGAGCGCTTCCACTACACCACCGACCACCAGAACACGGTGCTCGCCCTGACGGCCGAGGACTCTGAGGCCGAGGAGCCGGATGTGGTCTACGACTACAGCCCCTACGGCGAGCGCGCAGCTGAGAGCCTGGAAGGGACCGAAACTGCATCGTTGAGCCCGCTCGGTTCACCGGTGCCTACCAGTTCCAGGACGGAACGGTGCACTTCAACCACCGCTTCCATGGCACCACCACCCTCAATTTCACCCAGCCGGTCCCGTCCCGGCAGGAAGAGAACCTCTGCGTCTGCGCCATGGGAGATCCGGTCGACAACACTGATCCGCTCGGCCTGAGAACCGTTGCCGGGGCGGGACGGGGCTTGTCGGCGCTGCCGCCGGTGCGCTCTGCGGAGCGGGGCGCATGGCCGCGGTCGCCTCCCGTGCGATCGGAGCGCCCCTCGGCCCCCACGCGAACAATGGGAAGCGCGGTGCCCCTGACCACAGGCAGCTGATCCGATATGCCGAGAGGCCGTCATGGAGGTGTTCACGCAGGCAGGCGGCCTTGCGGTCCGGTGGCTTCCCCATCTCCTCCAGGAGGAGGGGAAGCAGGGCCATGGAAGCCAGGTTTTGGGGAAGGGGCGGAACATGTACGGAAAGTTCCCGGAGGACCCGACCACGAAGGAGCTGCGCACCCTCCTCGGCCTCAGGATGGTGGGCCTCCTCCTGTGCCTGGCCCTGGCCGCGTGGAGATGGTGGGAGGAGGACCTTACCGGTCTCATCGTCTTCCTGGGACTCGCTGCCCTCGTCTTCCTTTTCTCCATGCTTCCCCGCCTCATCCGGCTCCAGCGGAGGAAGGAGCGCGCTCGTCCGGGTGGAGGCAGGCGAAGAAGCGGACTGAGGAGCTGATCATGTACCCCCGCGCTTTCGGAGGAACGTCGGCGCAGGACGCTATCGGCCTTCCTCGGATGGTCGGAGGGAAGGGCCTGTTCGGGAAGCCTGGTGATGGTCTCGGCTCTTCTTGCGACTCGAGGTCGTTCGGGTTCACCGGGGTCCGCCGGCTCCATGGTGGGGCGGTGCGCGTGGACCACCGGTTCCACGGCGCCAGCACCCTGGACTCCACCCGGCCGGATCCCTCCCGGCGGGCGTCGGACGACCGCGCCTACGCGGCTCGCGGCCCGTCCCACGGCACCGGTCCCACCGGCTTCCCGGCGCTGCGATCACTCCGGCGGCAAGGAAACTCGTCCCCGACAAGGATTGACCGACACGCCTGAACCGTCGTCTCCACGGCGCCGACACCCCGATCCCACCCTCAAGGAAGAACCATGAACAACCAGCCGCTGACCGTTGGAGATCTACGCCGGGCCCTGGACGGGCTGTCCGACGACATGCCCGTGCGCGCCCTCGCCGCCGCCCACGGCGCCGACTACGCCGATCTGCACGTGCTCACCACGGCCAGAACCGACCAGATGACCGTCACATGGCCCTCGGGACCGGTCTACGAGGGGCGCCCCTACCTGCGCCTGAACCTGCGCCCCCAGGAAGGCGCCGAGTGCCACACCCTGACCGAGCCCGCCACCACCCGGGAACAGGCCGAGGACATCCGCTCCTAGGCCCTCGGGATGCGCCGGCGGACTCCGGGGACGGGAGCGCCGGACCGGCGTCGACGCCCGTGCCTGGGCACGGTCACACCGGTGACGGCTCCAGCGCGGTGGAGCCGCACCCGGGGTACCGCCGTTGCCGTGACACACGCCGTTCGGTGGTGTCGATGTAGTCGCGAAGGACGCGGCGGGAACGGACGAGCGTGTCGATGTGCTCGTCCAGCCCGTGCATGCGTGCCCGCAGGACGTCCAGGAGCTCGGGGCAGGGCTCGAAGTCGGGGGTGGCGCCGTCGGCGCAGGGCATCAGGACCCCGATCTCCTGGGTCGACAGCCCGGCTTCGAGCAGCCTCCTGATCTGCATCACCGTCAGGACGGCGTCGTCGGTGTACTCGCGGTAGCCGTTGGCGCCGCGGGCGGGTTCGAGCAGGCCTTGGGCCTCGTAGTAACGCAGCTGGTGCGTGTGGACCCCGGTCCGTCTGCTCAGCTCCCCGATCAGCACGCACGCTCTCCCTTGACCTTCATATCGGTGTGAACGTCGATGATTCTGCCATGGTCACCACGCCGTCTCCAGAGGAGCACATGATGCAGAACCGCGATGCCGACCCCACCCCCGTGACGGTCATCGGCCTCGGCCTGATGGGCCAGGCGCTGGCCGGCGCCTTCCTGCGCGGCGGACACCCCACGACCGTGTGGAACCGCACGGCGGAGAAGGCCGAACAGGTGGTCTCCCAGGGCGCGGGGCTCGCCGACTCGGTCGGCGCCGCCGTGGCGGCCAGTCCGCTCGTCATCGTCTGCGTCTCGGACTACGGCGCCGTGCACGAACTCCTCGACCCGCTGGGCGAGGACCTCGCCGGGCGGACCCTGGTGAACCTGACCTCGGGCACGTCGGCGCAGGCCCGCGAGACCGCCGGGTGGGCGGAGCGGTGGGGCGGCGCCTACCTCGACGGCGCGATCCTGGCGGTCCCCCAGGCCATCGGTACCGAGGAGGCCGTCATCCTCCACAGCGGACCGCGGTCGGCCTTCGACCTGCACGCGTCGGCCCTGCGGAGCCTCGGCGGGGGAGGGACGACCTACCTCGGTGAGGACCACGGCCTGTCGTCGCTGCACGACGTGGCCGTGCTGGGCCTGATGTGGAGCGTTCTGAACGGCTTCCTGCAGGGTGTGGCGCTGCTCGGCGCGGCGGGCGTGGACGCCGCGGCGTTCGCGCCCCTCGCGGGCAGGGGGACCGCGACCGTGACCGACTGGCTGGCCGCCTACGCACGGCAGGTCGACGAGGGGTCCTATCCGGCCCTCGACTCCACCCTCCACACCCACCTGTCCGCGATGGAGCACCTCGTCCACGAGAGCGAGTCACTCGGTGTCAGCGCCGAGCTTCCGCGGTTCGTCAGGGCCCTGGCCGAGCGGGCCGTGGATGATGGACACGGCGGCAGCGGCTACGCGGCGATGGTCGAGCAGTTCCGCAAGCCCTCGGGGGCGCGGCCATGACCGGTCTTCGGTCCCGCACCGCCACGAGCAGTCAGTACTCGCACCGCCACGAACAGTCATTACTCGGTCGAGAGGTGAATCCGGACATGACCGCCACACCGTTCAACCCGCGCGCGCTGCTCGCGCAGAGCCGGCTCGGCGTCCTCGCGACGATCAAGTCGGACGGCCGCCCCCAGCTCTCCCCCGTCATGCCCTTCTACGACCAGGAGGCCGGGGTCCTCTACGTGTCGATGACCGAGGGGCGGGCCAAGACGGCCAACCTGCGCCGGGACCCGCGGGCCGCGCTGGAGGTCACCAGCTCCGACGGCTGGTCGTGGGCCACCGCCGAGGGCACGGCGGTGCTCACCGGTCCGGGAACCGATCCCCACGGCCCCGAGGTCGAGGCTCTGGTGCGCTACTACCGCCTCGCCTCGGGGGAGCACCCGGACTGGGACGAGTACCGGTCGGTGATGGTGTCCGACCGCAGGGTGCTCATGACGATGACGGTGGACCACGTGTACGGCGACAGGATCCGCTGACGGCGCTGCGAAGGACGCGGACGCCCCCGGCGAGGAGCCGGGGGCGTCCGCGGAGCGGATCAGGCGGCGGCCGGGAGGACGTCCACGTGCTCGGCGGCGAGGTCCTCCAGCAGGCCGGCCAGGGTCTCCGGGTACTCCAGCGGCCCCATGTGCCCGGCGCCGGGGATCTCCCGCACCTCGCGGCAGTCCTTCAGCAGCGAGGCGATGTGGTGCGCGTGCCAGGGCGGGGTCAGCTTGTCGTCGGTCCCCACCAGCACGGCGGTGGGCACCGAGATCTGCCGGGCTGTCTCCTCGGCCTCCAGCTCGCTGATCACCCGGCCCCACGCGCCCCGCGACACGGGGGCGCACGCGTGCACCATCCTCATGCACAGCCGCACCATGCGCGGGTCGGACTTCCTCCCCATCACCATGGACTTCAGCACCGCGGTGGTGAGGGCGTTGCGCGGCCCCAGGGGCAGGGGCGCCTTCAGGAAGACCTGCGCGCCGAGCGTGCCCAGCGGGCCGGGCAGCGGGATCGCGGTCGAGCGCTTGGGCAGCTGCGTGCACCCGGTGTTGGTGAGCAGCACCGCGGCGGCCCTGTCCTGGAACACCGGGTGCGCACCGGCCGCCATGACGGTCATCCCGCCCATGCTGTGCCCGGCCACGACGGCCTTTCGCCCCTCGGGGACGGTCGCCTCCAGGACCGCGCACAGGTCCTCGGCCAGCTTCTCCGCGCCGTACCCCGCGCGGGTGATCGGCGTCTGGGTGCGGCCGTGGCCGCGCTGGTCGTAGAGCACCACCCGCAGGGACGGGTCGAGTTCGCGCACCACCGGCCCCCACGAGGCCAGCGACGTCGCCCAGCAGTGGGCGAGGACCACGGTCGGCCCGTCCTCGGGGCCGCGCACCTCGGCGTGCAGCAGTGTGCCGTCGGCGGAGCGTACCTGGAGTTCTCGGGCCTGGCCCAGGTGTCGGGTTGCCATCGGGGATACCTCTCACTCGGGGGAGCTGACGGGGGTGCCCCCTCGGGTCGGCGCGTGCCCGAGGGGGTGTCCGGGGGCGCGGTCCGGCTCAGCCGTCGAGTTCGTCGATCTCGATGCTGGGGACCGCGAAGGGTGGGCTGCCGGCCCCGTTGACCGGGTGCCCGCCCCACAGGTTGGGTTCGTCCAGGACGCCGGCGCCCTCGAAGCCGTCGGGGGTGCGCACCACGACGGTCCGTGTCCCGTCGCGGAAGGCCTCGGTCACCTCGGGGCTGGGGGACAGCCGCCCGCGCCAGCGGTAGTCGCCGGTCAGCGGGGAGAAGTGGCCCGCCAGGTGGGCGTGCACCTCCACGGTCCTCTCCTCCCCCTCCTCGCCAGTGCCGGTCAGCACGACCGTCACCGTGCCCTTGTACTCCTCCTCGTCGTCACCGAACCCGCTCACCGCGCCCGCCCTCCGGAGACGGCCGGCACGCGGTCGGAGCGGCGGGAGCCGCGCGCCCGGGAGCGGTCGACCCGCAGGTCGTAGTTGTGGGGGTCGAACCAGCGCGTGCGCAGGGCGAAGTTCCACGTGAAGGTCGGCCACAGCGTGGTGTTGCGGCCGTTCTCGTTCAGGTACCAGCTGTCGCATCCACCGGTCACCCACACGGTGCCCTCCATGGACCTGGCGAGCATCTCGTTGTAGGCCTCCTGAGCCCGGGGGCGCACGTCCATGCGGTCGAGCCCGTTCCTGCACAGGTACTTGAGCGCCTGCATGGTGTACCGGATCTGGGCCTCGATCATGAACACCTGCGAGGTGTGCCCCAGCCCGGTGTTCGGCCCGGCCAGCACGAACGCGTTCGGGAACCCGGCGACGGTGGTGCCGCGGAAGGCCTGCACGTCCTCGCCCCAGTGATCGGCCATCGACTGGCCCTCGGCGTTGAAGATCCGCCGGGCCACGGGCGGGTCGGTCACGTGGAAGCCGGTGCCGAGGATGATCGTGTCGACCTCGTGCTCGGTCTCCCGGCCCGAGGCGTCGCGGGTGACCACGGCGTTCGGGCGGATCTCCACGATGCCGTCGGTGACCACGTCCGCGTTGGGCTGGGCCAGCGCCGGGTAGTAGTCGTTGGACATCAGGATGCGCTTGCAGCCCGCCCGGAAGTTCGGGGTGAGCTTGGCCCGCAGTTCGGGGTCCTTCACGCTGCGGTTGATGTTGGCCCGGCCCAGGGCCTCCACGACCGAGAGCAGCTTCGGGTTCTTGGCGAAGCCGAGGACGTAGCTCTCCCGGCCCCAGTAGATGCTCTTGCGGGCGATCTGCTGGGCGAACGGGATGTTCCGGTACAGCCAGTGCTCCAGCCTGGTGATGTCGCGGTCGTGCCGGAACATCACCCACGGCGCGGTCCGCTGGAACAGCGTCAGCTTCCCGGCCTTGGGCTGGATCCTGGGCACGAACTGGATCGCGGACGCACCGGTGCCGATCACGGCGATCCTGCGGCCGGTCAGGTCGTGGTCGTGGTCCCAGTCCGCCGAGTGGAACATCGTCCCCTCGAACGTCTCCAGACCCTTGATGTCGGGGTAGGAGGGGTCCGCGAGCGGTCCGGCCCCGCTGACCAGGAACTGGGCGGTGACGGTGCCCCGGTCGGTCTCGATCCGCCACCGGTTGCCCTCCGGCTCCCAGTGCGCGGACCTCACGTCGTGTCCGTAGCGGACGTGCCTGTCGACGCCGTGCTCCCCGGCGACCCGCTTCATGTAGTCGAAGATCTCGGGCTGCGGTGAGAAGCTGCGGCTCCAGTTCGGGTTGAGCGCGAACGAGAACGAGTACAGGTGCGAGGGGACGTCGCAGGCGGCGCCCGGGTAGGAGTTGTCACGCCAGGTGCCGCCGACCTCGTCGGCGCGCTCCAGAACCACGAAGTCCTTCAGACCGGCCTGCTTGAGGCGGACGGCCATCCCGATCCCGGCGAAGCCGGACCCGATGATGGCCACCCGGAAATGGGGTGGTGCTTCGGTCACGTTCTGGTCCCTTCGTGCGAACCGGCCCGGAGTACTGCCGCTCGGGTCGGGGAGTGTGACCCCCGGGGGCGTGGCGCGTTGCGCCCCCGGGGGAGTTGCCGCCCCGGAAGGCGCGGCGCGTACGCCTTCCGGGGAGAGGGCTCCCGGGGACGTGGCGCGTTTCGCCCCCGGGAGGTGGGGCCACCGCCGGAGGACGTGGCGCGTTTCGCCCTCCGGCGATGGGGTCTGGGGAGGTGGTGCGGAGCGGGCACGGGGCGGTGCCGTGTCCCGCCGGGGCGGGGCTCAGCCGAGCAGCCCGGCCTTCCTCCAGAAGTAGCGGCCCAGGCCGGAGATGGCGCCGGCGGTCTCCAGGGTGCTCACGACCTTGCGGGCGGCCCAGGTCTTGGTGCCGATCCAGTGGGGGTTGCTCCGGGCGACCCGGTAGGCCTCGCGCGGGTCCAGCCCGACCTGCGCGTACACCTTGGGGTTGATCAGCCGGGTGGCCGAGTAGTAGGTGACCAGGCCGAGCATGACCCGGCTGTAGGCCTTGTTGAGCGGTCCGCGTCCGGCCCAGTCGCGCTGGAACTCCTCGCGGGCGTAGCGCATGTGCCGCGCCTCCTCCACCACGTGGATGCGGGAGACCGAGCGCACCAGGGGCAGGATCTGCTCGTCGGGCACCGCCTCGCGCTGGAGCTGGTCGAGGACCTCCTCGACGAACAGCGCCCCGGCGAAGATCAGCGGGCCGTGCGCGATCGTCTTGAAGAGGTTGCCGAGGTGGAAGGCGACGGGGTCGAGCTTGTGCGTCTTCCAGCCGAGCTTGTCCACCATCTTGGCGAACATCACCGTGTGGCGGCACTCGTCGGCGATCTCGGTGTAGGCGTACTGGACGTGGTTGCTGCTCGGGTCGTTGTGGTAGGCGTGGCGGACCAGCATCTGCATGAGGATGGTCTCGAACCAGATGCCGATGGTGGCGACGCTGGCGATCTCCAGCCGGGAGAGCTCCTTGCGCTGCTCCTCGGTGAGCCGCTCCCACAGGTAGGTGCCGTACAGCGAGACGCGCTCGGGGCGGATCGCCCACATGTCCTTGTCGACGGGGGCGTCCCAGTCGATCTCGACGAGCGGGTCGAAGGAGGCCTTCGCCGAGCCGCGGAGCAGCCGCTTGGCGATGTCCTCGCGGTCGGTGAGTTTGGGTTTGGCGGTGATCTCTGCGGTCATCTTCTCTTCCTCCTCCTCAGGACGCGTCCGTCAGGGCCGGCTGGCCGTTGTGACGCGTGTGGAGTCCCCGGGCGATCTCCGCGTCGCCGAAGGCGCCGTCCGACAGGAGCAGGCCGACCTGGAGCGACGCGATCTGTTCGGTGGTGCCGGGGAAGTGCCGGAACAGGTGCAGTCCGGCGGTGCCGATCGCGGTGGAGGCCACGTCGCGGGGGGCCCGCCTGGCCCCGGCCGCGCGGACCACCGCCATGACGGTGTCGCGCTCGCGTTCGGCCGGGACGAGGCCGTCGAGCGCGACGCCCGTGGCCCGCGAGCTGTCGTGGATGGGGGTGTCGACGTAGCCGGGGTAGACGGTGGTGACCCCGACGTGGGTGCCGTACTCGGCGCGCAGGCAGTCGGCGTAGGCGGTGAGCGCCCGTTTGGACACCGTGTAGGCGCCGGCGAAGGGCAGCTGCAGGTTCGACAGCAGCGAGGCGGTGACGACGACGCGGCCCCTGCTCCGGAGCAGTGCTGGCATCGCGGCGGCGGTGACCCGCCAGGTGCCCAGCAGGTTGACCTCCAGCGCCTGGTGGACGTTCGCGTCGGGGGCCAGGCCGATGTCCACGGCCGGTCCCACGCCGGCGTAGTGGATCAGCAGGTCCAGGCGGCCGTCCAGCTGGTCGACGGCCTCCGCGACGCCCTGGCGGACCTGTTCGTCGTCGGTGATGTCGCAGCCGATGACGCCGGGGGCGGGCTTGCGGTCGATGCCGACGACGTTCACACCGAGGTGACGGAGGACGGCCACGGTGGCGCTGCCGAACGCTCCGGAGGCGCCGGTGACGATGGCGTTCTGGCCGGGCAGCCGGCGCAGGTGGCGCGGCAAGGGGGTCGTCATGTGATCTCCTCCACAGTCATTGCCGGAACGTTACAACGAGCATTGTCACAATGCAATGGGGTGTGGCCGGAAATTTACTGACGAGTAGGGTTCGCGGGTGTCCCTAGGCTTGACCCATGGCCGAATACCGCATTGACGAACTCGCCCGGCTCGCCGACACCACGGTGCGCAACGTCCGGGTGTACCAGGACCGGGGTCTGCTCGCCCCTCCCCGAAGAGAGGGGCGCGTCGGCATCTACTCCGAGGCGCACCTGGCGCGTCTGCGGCTCATCGGTCAGCTGCTGCGGCGCGGGTACACCTTCGCCAACATCGGCGAGATGTTCCGGGTCTGGGAGCGCGGCGGCGACCTGTCCGACATCCTCGGCTTCGAGTCGGCCATAGGGGACGCCTGGAGCGACGAGATCGCCGACTACCTCACCCTCGGGGACCTGAGGGAGCTCTTCGGGAGGGGGGTGACGCCGCGGACCGTGAAGCGCGCCCTGGACCTGCGCGTGCTCGAACGCGACGGGCTGCGCTTCCGGGTGCCCAGCCCCCGGCTGCTGCACGCCGGTGTGGAGCTGGTCAAGCTGGGCATGAGCGTGGACTCGGTACTCGACATAGCGGAGAACCTGCGCGACAAGGTGGGCGGCGTCGCCGAGCACATGGTCCGCCTGGTCGCCGACCACATACTCGCCGAGTACGCCCCCGGCACGGTGGTCAGGAGCGAGGAGACCGCCGAGATGGCCGAACTGATCCGCCGCGTGCGCCCCCTCGCGCAGCAGGCCGTGGACGCGGTCCTGGCGCAGGCGATGGCGGAGAACCTCACCAACGTCATGGGGGAGCACTTCGCCCTGGCGATGGAGTACCTGGAGAAGGAGGGCCCGGACGAGGAGCGGGGCGGACCGGCCGAGGCCGAGGGCTTGGCCGGACCGGTCTGAGACCGTCCCCGGCCGGCTCCGCGGCCCGTGGGCGGACCGGACCCGGAGCGTGTCCACAGGCGCGTGGAGGGTCTTGCGGGCGCAGGAGGGGACGGAGGACCCTGGATTCGGGGGCGCCACCCTCGCCCGGTGACGGGCGCGGCGCCCCCGGAATCCAGCCTAGGACCGCTCTTCCGGCCCCACCAGACCCTCCCCGGCCCTGTGGACGCCCGGGCCCGGGCCAGGCCCTCACGCCCCGGCGTCGTCTCCTGCTGTCGCCGTGGTCGCCGCGGGGGGTTCGGCCCCTCCGGCCACCTGATCCCCGGCCCCCTCGGAACGCGCCGTGGAGTCGGCCACCGACAGCGGCAGCGACGCGGTGAACCGCAGTTCGGCGAAGGCGCCCGCCGGGACGGCCGGGGACACGGGGAACACCGGCCTGACCCGCCGGTACCCGGAGCCCTGCTCCGGCCTGGGGTCCTCCTCGCCCTTGTTCGGCCACATCGACATCGCGCGCTCGGCCTGGGCGGTGATGGTCAGCGACGGGTTCACGCCCAGGTTCGCGGTGACCGCCGAACCGTCCACCACGTGGATGCCCGGGTGCCCGTACAGCCGGTGGTAGGGGTCGATGACGCCGCTGTCGGGGCTGTCGCCGATGGGGCAGCCGCCCAGGAAGTGCGCGGTCATCGGGATGTTGAACACGTCCCCCCACGTGCCGCCCGGGAAGCCGTCGATGCGCTCGGCCAGCCTGCCGGCCGCCTCCTGCCCCTCCGGGATCCACGTCGGGTTCGGCTCGCCGTGGCCCTGCCGGGAGGTCAGCTTCTTCCTCCCTCCCAACAATCCCCGCCGGACCGACGTGGTCAGCGAGTTGTCCAGGGACTGCATCACCAGGCCGATGATGGTCCGCTCCGACCAGCGTCGGTTGGAGAAGCTGCGGGCGAACACGGCCGGGTGGCGCGCCGCCAGGCCGAGGAAGCGCAGCCAGCGCGGGATCCTTCCGCCGCCGGGCACCTGTATGGCGGTGAGCAGTCCCATCGCGTTGGAGCCCTTGCCGTAGCGGACCGGCTCGATGTGGGTGTTCTCGTTCGGGTGGATCGAGGACGTGATGGCCACGCCCCGGGTCAGGTCCTCCGGCGGCGGGACCTGGCGGCTCATCGCGCCGACGAGCGCCTCGGAGTTGGTGCGGGTGAGCGTGCCGAGCCTGGCCGACAGGCGCGGCAGCGCCCCGGAGTCGCGCATCCGGTGCAGCAGGGTCTGGGTGTTGTAGGTTCCGGCGGCCACCACGACCTGGCGGGCGGTGAACGTGCGGGCCTTCGACCGGCGCCGGGGAGCGTCGGTCCGGAGGGTGTCGGCGGCGAATCCGCCTCCGGGCAGCTCGCGCAGGCGTTCGACGGTGGTCAGGGGGTGCACCTCGGCGCCGCCGCGCTCGGCGAAGTACAGGTAGTTCTCGGTGAGGGTGTTCTTGGCGCCGTGGCGGCACCCGGTCATGCACTCGCCGCACTCACGGCAGGCCCTGCGCCCGGGGCCCGCACCGCCGAAGTAGGGGTCGCCCACCGGCTCGCCCGGAGCGGCCCGGTTGCCCTCGCCGTCCTGGCCGTCGCCGAAGCACACGCCCACCGGGGTGAGGCGGAAGGTGTGCCCCACGCCCATGTCCTCGGCGATCGCCCGCATGTGCACGTCGGAGGGGGTGACGGTGGGGTTGGTGCGCACGCCGAGCATGCGGCGGGCCTGGTCGTAGAACGGCGCCAGCTCCGACTTCCAGTCGGTGATGTGCCGCCACTGCGGGTCCTCGAAGAACGGGTCCATCGGGTGGTACAGGGTGTTGGCGTAGTTGAGGGAGCCCCCGCCCACACCGGCGCCGGCCAGGATCATCACGTCGCGCAGCAGGTGGATGCGCTGGATGCCGTACATGCCGAGGCGGGGTGCCCACAGGAAGTTCTTCACGTCCCAGGACGAGGACGGCAGGGTCTCGGGCGTGAAACGGCGTCCCGCCTCCAGGACGCCGACGCGGTAGCCCTTCTCGGTGAGGCGCAGGGCGCTCACGGAACCGCCGAACCCGGAGCCCACGACGAGGACGTCGTAGTCGAAGCGGTCGTCGGCCTGGTCGGGGGAGTTGGCGGTGGGGTCTTTCTTGCGCTCTGAGGGCACGGCTGGTCTCTCTCCAGGTCAGTTGCGGGTCCGTAATGCGCCGGATACGAGTCCGCAACGTTGAATGCGCCATCTAGAAATGTGACAACAACTATTGTAATGTTCGTCACTACCGCCGAGTAGGTTGTGTTCCATGTAACACGCGTGGCGCGCTCCGGCGCAAGTTTCGCTCTCCCTCGCCGCCCCCCGCGGCGGAATACAGGAGGTACTCATGCCCAAGGCTTCCGGCGAGGCGCCAGAGGCGTCCCAGGAAACGCCTGAGCAGCACGAAGGCGGTGGTGGCACCCTCTGGCGCAGATTCGCCCTCGTGGCCGTCCCGGGCTTCGTGGCCGCCGCCGTCCTCGGCGGAATGACCACGCAGGGGCTGCTCGCCGCATCGTTCGCCGTCTCCGGCGACAACTTCAAGATGTCGGCCGACGAACTCGTCGGCCACGGCTTCACGCAGTACGGCGCCCCCGCCCAGTCCGTGGACGGCTCCTCCCGGGCGGTCGGCCTGTCCTCGGTGAGCACCGCCGAGCTGACCAACCTGTGCATGTCCTCCCTCTGGGACCTCTCCATCGGCGAGGCCACCCTGGTCATCGAGGCGGGCAAGGCCGAGCCCGTCGAGGGCACCGACCTCGTCCTCGACATCGAACAGCTCCGGGGCAACGCCGCGTTCGACTCCATCGAGATCGGCCGCGACGCCAGCACGCTGGACAAGGCCGAGGGCGGTCAGGGACCCGCGGGCGGCTTCGGTCTGCAGGCCGACTCCATCACCGTCTCCGACATGGAGCTGACCACGTGGGCGGTCACCTCCGGATCCCTGCGCCTGAGTGGTCTGAGCCTGGCCGTCAAGCCCGGCGACCACGAGTGCTTCTGATCCCATGGCCCACGCACTGACCCTGCTGCGAGCGGGACGGGGACACTTCCGGGACTGGCGGCGCGGCCGGCCGTTCTGGGGCGGACTCCTCCTCGTCGCGGCCGGAATCGAGCTGCTGGTCGCCCCGGCCGCGCAGAGCCTGGTCCTGCCGATCGACCTGATCATCTACGCCGGCATCGCCGGCGTGTCCGGGACCCTCATCGCGCTGCTGATGATCACCCTGGGCGTGCTGAGCTGGCTGCAGCCCGCACAGCACGTCTTCTTCGGGATCGTCGGGCTCCTCCTCGCCCTGGTGTCCTTCGTGACCTCCAACTTCGGCGGGTTCGCCATCGGGATGCTGCTCGGTATCGTCGGCGGCTCGCTCGTGTTCGCGTGGGCGCCCCTCGTCCGGCGGCGCCCGCGGCGGCGCCGGAGGGGGGCGCACGAGGCACCCCAGGGCCGCGACGGGGGCGAGGACGAGGGATCCACGGCCGGAGACGGTACCGACACCAACGCCGAAACCATGACCGAAACCCGGGTGGACGGGGTGGGAGCCGGGAGCGGACCGGACACCGCTCACGACCGGGCCGTCGTCGCCGGACCGGTCGGCGCCCCCGCTCCCGCGGAGGCCGTCGGCGCCCCGGACGGAGCCACCGACGCCGTCGGGGGGACCGCCCCCGACGAGACCGTCTCCGACCCCCGGCGGGGGCCCCGGCCGCTGGCCGCCCTCGCCCTGCCCCTGGCGGCGGCCCTGGTCCTGGCGAGCGCGCCCGCCCTGGACTGGCCCTGGGACTGGTTCACCCCTCCGGGCGACGAGGAGGAGCAGCCCGCCGACGAGCCCTCCCCGTCCCCCTCCACCGAGCCCTCCCCGCCTCCGAGCGCCGACCCGAGCGCCGGTCCCAGTGCGGGGCCCACCGAACCGGGCGGCGACGGAAGCGGCGAGGGCGGTGGGGACGGCGAGGAGGCGACGGAGGACGGAGAGCCGGAGGAGCCGCAGGAGGAGGGCGGGGAGGGCAGCCCGGAGGAGTGCGAGCTGCGCACCGACGAGACCGCCCTGACCGAGTCCGAGGAGGAGTTCCTGGACGCCGTCCGCGACTGCCAGGCGGCCCAGGACGAGGGGCGGCTCCCCGAGGTCCCGCTGGAGCAGGAGTACGACTGCTTCCAGGGTGCGATCAGCACGTCCGGGCTGACCTCCGGCCGACTGACGATGAGCGGCGCGCGCTACGAGGGCGTGGTGGAGTGCCCCACCATGAACGGCCCCCGGAAGTACATCCGGCTGACCATGAGCCGGGCCGACTTCAGCGGCGCCGAGCTGTGGTTCGAGGACGCCGGTACCCGGATGAGCCTCGGCCTGCCCACCATGGTCATGGACGGGACCGTCGAGATGCACATCACCCGCATGCGCGTGAGCATCCTGGGTATCCCGCTCACCTTCACCCCGGACTTCCCGCCCCCGCTGCTGCTCCCGTACATGGTCGTCACGGACGTGGAGGTGGACAACCCCATGGCCGGTACCGACCTCATGAACATCACGGACCTCAACGGGCAGTTCGCCGGAACCTGATCCCCACCGGGCACGGCGCCGGACACGGCGACGGGGGCGCCGCCACCGCGGCGCCCCCGTCCTCTGCCCGCGTCCTACCAGGTACCGGTGATCAGGCGGCTGGGCCGGCCCACGTGCGACACGTACAGCGCGTCGCGCGCCCGGGTGCAGGCCACGAACAACAGCGTCCGCTCCTGCTGGAAGGCGTGCTCCAGTGCCACCTGGTCGCCGTCGGCGGCCTCGACCGCGGCCTTGGGCGGCAGCAGGTGGTCACCGACCCCGACCAGCGCCACGCAGCGGAACTCCTGGCCCTTGAGCCGGTGCATCGTCCCCACGCGCACCGCCTCGGCGGTGCCGCCGCCCTCCAGCGGGGCCGTGCGGACGCCGCGGGCCTCCAGCTCCTTGGCGATGCCGCGCACCACCCACTGGTTGCGCCCGGCCACCGCGATCTCCGCGGGGTTGACCCCAGCCTCCAGCCACACCCGCACCCAGTCGCCCAGCGCGGCGAGCTCCTCGGCGCGGTCGTCGCAGCCGCGCACCACCGGCGCCGGGCCGTGCAGCAGCGAGCGGTAGCCGGCCAGGGTGTCGGCGTTGTCGTCCATGCCCAGGGCCGCCCGGCGGTCCAGGATCGGCATGCTCCAGTCCAGGATCTCCTGCGTCACCCGGTAGCTGACCCGCAGCCGGTGGCCGCGTCCGCGCACGTTGATGCCGAGCGAGGCCAGCGACACCCGGTTGTCGGACACCCGCTGGTGCGGGTCGCCGACGATGAACAGGTCGTCCGGGCCCTCGGGAACGGCGGCGCGCAGCATCCGCCACTGGGCCGGGTGCAGGTCCTGGGCCTCGTCGACCACCGCGTGACGGAACAGGGGTTCGCCGCGGTCCAGGAGCCGGGCGGCCTCGGCGGCCAGCTGCGGGTAGGACCACAGCCCCTCCACCCGCATCGCGCCGACGTAGCGCCGCACGGTCTCCCACACCTGGCGCCGGTGCTCGGGAGCCAGGTGCTGCACCCGGCCGCTGCGCTCGCAGCGGATGTACTGGGGCAGCATCTCCAGTCCCTTGGCGAGGATGACCTGTTCCCACTCGTCCACCAGGAAGCGGCCGGAGAAGGGCAGGCCGTCGGCCAGGGCCACCGCGCGCCAGCGCCGGGCCAGCTCGTCCTTGCCGACCAGGCGGGGCGCCACGCTGGTGTGGGCCTGTACGACCGAGCGGGCGAGGCTGTCGATGGTGGCCACGCGCACCCGGGCGCGGACGCCGGGATCGGGCAGGAGCTGGTCCAGCCGCTCGGCCAGGGACTGGGCCAGCGCGCGGTTGTAGGTGGTCAGGAGCACCGACTCGCGGATGTCGTCGGGGTGCAGGGCCGCGTCGCGCCGGGCCAGGTGCGCGGCCCGGTGCAGCGCGATCACGGTCTTGCCGGTCCCCGGCCCGCCGGTGACCTGCACGGAACCGTTGTAGTGGGTCTCGGTGATCCGGTGCTGGTCGGGGTGGAGCGTGAGCTGCCACTGGTCGAAGGGCGCCTGGAGCGCGCCGGCGAGCTCGGGCGGCCCGGTGGGCGTGGGGTCGGCTCCGCCGGGGGCGGCCCCGACCGGGGTGTCGGGGCGCAGGCCGCGTGCGAAGCGCAGGGCCTCGTCGCGCGGGCGCACGGTGAGCAGGCGGTAGCGCGTGCCGTTCGGGTGGCCGTCGGGACGTTCGTCCCCGGGGCGCTCGTCCTCGCCCGTGTCGGGGGCGGGGACGACGACGCCGGACCAGTCGGGGGCGATGTCGAGGACCCGGACGCGCGGGTCGGCGGCGTCCGCGACGGACTCCAGGTCGGGCCGTTCGCCCGCCTGGTAGGCGCGCATCACGGCCAGGGTGTTGAGCTGGACGTCGGGCGTGAGGCGGGTGAAGTCGCTGAGAAACGTCGGGGCGATCGCGAGGGCGGACACGTCGTGGTTTCCTCCGGTCTTCGACCAGGTGGTGTCTGTGTGCTCGGGGCGGTCGGAGCGGATGGGTGTCGCTGAGCGGATGGTGCCGCGGAGCCGATCGGAGCGGCTCCGCGCCTATTGAGAGGATGCTCGCCGCCGAATTTGGGCAAACGCCGCTCCGGGGGCGATTCCCGTCAGGCTCCGGGTGTTCTGAGGGGCTTGTGTTCACGCAGGTCAGGAGGGTCTTTGCGCAAGTGCGTTCGAGTGTTCCGCGGAGGTTTTTCGGGGGCGTGCCGAAGGGGGGCGGCGACCTGGGGTTCTTCGTCGAGCTTCGATGTCCGTAAGCCTTGTTATGGCTTGTCCGAAAACAGATTCCCCAGGGGTCGCCGACGGAGGGACTGCCTGTTCCGGGTGGTGTTCGTGGGGGGTGTGGGAGCGGGCCACGCGCACGGCGACAAGAGGGACCGAAAAGCACGGGTCGAAGGGAGGCACACGACATCCCGGAGCGCGAGTCGCTCGACGGATCCGGGTTCACCCGGTGGCCGGTTCCGGACACGCTCTGTGCAGAACGCGTCCCGGTGCGGGATCGTGTACTCCAGGGGACCCCGGGGAGGGGAACCGTGTGTGGTTCAGGACTCTGCCGGGGTCCGTCCTACCCCGGCAGAGTCCTCAACCACCCTAGAGAAGCGGTACCCAGTCCCCGACCTCTCCAAAGCGCGCGGGGGCACCGACCTTGGGAGCGCCGGAGCGGTGGCCGGTCCCGCCGGCTCTGTATTCCTTCCATGCCATGTTCTACCGTGGGTGTGACAAAAGGCGGAGAGGACCGGGGCGAGCACAGTGGTCTCCAACGACATGAGCCGGATGCGTGTCTCCGACGCGGAGAGGGACCAGGTGGCCGAGGTCCTGCGGGAGGCGGCCGCGGAGGGGCGGATCACCCTCGACGAGCTCGACGAGCGGCTCGGCGCGGCCTACGCGGCCAAGACCTACGCCGACTTCGAACCGGTCGTCGCGGACCTGCCCACGGGCGCCGGGGCGCCCGTCGGCCGGACCCCCGCGGCGGCGGGCGGCCGCTCCCCGGAGCACGGCGACGGCGGCGACGCCCTCGTCATCCACTCCCAGGGCAGCGTCACCGTCCGCAAGGGCCGGTGGCGGGTGCCGCACCGCGTCGAGGCGCACAACAAGCACGGTGTCACCCGCCTGGACTTTCGCGAGGCCTCCCTCACCTCCCCCGTCACCGAGGTCCACGTCGACGCCTCCTGGGGCATGGCGGACCTGATCCTGCCCGAGGGCTCCACCGCCGAGGTGGACGTGGACTCCTCCTGGTTCGGCGTCCTGCGCTCCAGGGTGGACTCGCTCCGCGGGCCGTCCCACCCGCACTTCGTCATCACCGGCACCTGCCAGGGCGGTTCCCTCCAGGTCCGGCACAAGCGCTCCTTCTCCTGGGCCGGCCTGAGGGCCATCGGCGGCTGAGCCCGGCATCCCGCACGGCGGGGCCGGAGCAGCCGTGCGCCGCCGCCCGGGCGCCCGCCCCCCGTACACGCGCGGCGGTCTGCGCTCCTTCGTCCGGATACCACCACTTCCACAGGTGCGCCATGATGGGGTGCGACACGCGGCCCCGCGCGACCGGCACGGCGGCCACGCGTCCGCACCGGACAGCAGGAGAGGCGGCAGAGTGGGCTTGTGGATCGCGGCGGTCGGAGCGGGCGCGTGCGCCCTGGCACTGGCCCCCTACGCCTGGACCTACGCGGCCAGCGCCGGACGCCGCAGGGGAGTCGACACCGTCCCCCACCGGCCCGTGGCCGTCGTCCTGGGGGCCGCCGCGTGGGACGAGGGGCCCTCGCCGCTGCTCGCCCGCCGCCTGGACCTGGCCGTGCGCCTGTTCGAGAACGGCAGGATCGAGCGGATCATCGTCTCCGGCGACAACCGCGAGGTGTCCCGCCGCGAGACCGACACCATGACCGAGTACCTGGTCAGGCAGGGCGTGCCCGCCGACAGGATCGACGCCGACCGCTACGGCTACCGCACCTGGGACACCTGCGTGCGGGTGCGCGGCCTGTTCGACGTGCGCGCGGCCACCATGGTCACCCAGTCCTTCCACCTCCCCCGCACGGTCGCCCTCGCGCGGGCCGCCGGGATCGACGCCGTCGGGGTGGGGGACTCCAGCATGGGCGCACGGCGCCGCTCCACGGTGATCGGCTACGCCCGCGAGGTCGGCGCCGCCGTCAAGGCCCTGCGCGACGCACTCCTGCGCCCCGCACCCGCCCACGCCGGGCTCTAGGCACTGTTTTTTGGAAGTGAGAGCGGAGCAGGGTCTGCTCTGGCAGGGTGGGTGAACGTGCCCGGACGCCATGAACTCACCGATGCCGAGCGGGCCCTGCTCGCCCCGCTCATGCCCACCGACCCTCACAAGGGCAAGAAGTGGGCCGACCACCGCAAGGTCATCAACGCGATCCTGTTCCGCACCCGCACCGGCATCCCCTGGCGAGACCTGCCCGAACGCTACGGACCCTGGGAGACCGCCGCCGGACGCCACCGCCGCTGGTGCATCGACGGCACCTGGCAAAGGATCGCCGACCGGCTGCGGATCGACGCGGCCAGCGGCGAAGAGCTCATCGCGGGCGTGGACTCGACCACGGTGCGGGCCCATCAGCACGCTGCCGGGGCAGCGAAAAAGGGGACCGGGTCCGGGACGAACCGGACAGGGCCGAAGCACTGGGGCGCTCCCGGGGCGGGCTGACCACCAAGATCCACCTGCTCGCAGACCAGCATCGGCGCCCGTTGGTGCTGGCCACCACCCCGGGCCAGCGCGGGGACAGCCCCATGTTCGAGCCCTTGATGGGCGATCTCCGGCTGCCGCGCAGTACGGGCCGGCCGCGCACCCGCCCGGACCGGGTGCTGGGCGACAAGGCCTACTCCAGCCGCGCCAACCGGGCCCACCTGCGCCGCCGCGGGATCAAAGCGACCATCGCCCAACCCCGCGACCAGCGCGAACACCACCGGCGCAAGGGGTCGGCGGGCGGTAGGCCCCCGGTCTTCGACCAGGTGGCCTACCGCGACCGCAACACCGTGGAGCGGGCGATCAACCTGCTCAAGCAGAACAGGGCGGTCGCGACCCGCTATGACAAGCGGGCCGCGATCTTCGACGGGACCGTGCAGGTCGCCTCGATCCGGATCTGGCTTCGAGACCTCACCCGTTCAAAAAACAGCGCCTAGTCGTGGCCCTGAGCGTCCAACAGCGACTGCCGCTCTTCTCCCGCGGTGTGAAAAACCCCAGGCACGCCCGCTGCCGGTTGTTTGGCTTCTCCGCGATCGCGGTCGGATACGGCTGGTGCTGCGCCAGGATCGCGTAGAACCGGGTCTGGCGGTCCACCAGGGTGACCACCGCCGTCTTGCCGTCCTTGCCGAGGACGGGTCGGGTGGCGGGGACGCCTCGCCACCGCGTGGAGCGGGGCGCTGGACCACTCCCGTGACCACGACGCCCCCGGGCCCCAGAGGCCGAAGTGCGGCCGCGCGCGATCACGCCGTCGCGGCGCTGAAGCGCTACACGGGAGTCCATTCACCCGGGTCAGCGGGTAGGACCGGGGCCGACCGGGACGACCGGACCGGTCCTACTCGTGCCCGCGACCGCGGTCGCGGAGCAGCTGCTCCGCGGTTCTGTTCACCACGCGCACCGGGTAACCCCCCGTGAAGTCGAACGCGAACAGGGCGACACCGCGTTGGTCGGCGTACTCGACGGCGGCGTCCGTGTAACGCGAGGAGGTGAAGAACACGGCCACGTCACCGACCCGGGCCGCGCCGACCAGCTGCTGCACCTCAGGGCGCCCAACGCCTTTGGAGTCGTAACGTTTGACCTGCACGGAGATACCCGAGGCGGTAACATCGATCCCCGCGTCACCCGACGGAGGCGTGGCCCGGGCACCCCGGAAACCCTGGCTCCGCAGCCACTTCGCCACGAATGTCTCGGCCTCCGTGGGCGTGTGGATCCGCGTCCGTGCGCGCTCCCGCGCCTCCTGCTTCCTCTTCCGCTCGGCTGCGGCCTCCTCGTCCATCACACGCGCCAGCCAGCCCTTGGGCCTGGCCGCCGCCGTGTCCTGGCCCTTTTTCGCCCGCCTGCGCCTGCGCAGAGCGGCGAGCGCCCAGTACAACAGCAGGCCGCCCACGGCCGACGGCCCGAGAGCGTCGATGAGAGCGGGCTCCTCGGAGCGGTATTCCACGAACAGGGCGGCGGAGAACGCCACCGAGACCAGGACGAAGACCACCGTGGATCGTTCTGGCCCGGTCCGGATCGCGGGCGAGTTCGCCTCGCCATCCGAAGACGACGCGGGGGATGAGGGTGAGGGGGATGGTTCTGGAGTCACTCTGTGTCCTCTGCTTCCGAGGATGCCGACTCTTTGCAGCAAACCAAGAAGAGATCAAATAAGGAAAAATTGAGCATATAGGACATATCTTGACCGCGCCCGGACGCGGCCACTGCCGGGCTCGACATAGGGCGACCGACCCTTGCTCGCCCTGCTCATGCCCCCGAACCCGCGCAAGGGCAGGAAGTGGGCCGACCACCGCCGCATCGTCAACGGCATCCTGTTCCGTGCCCCCGCCGACATTCCCTGGCGGGACCTGCCTGAGTGCTGCGGCCCCTGGGAGGCCGTCGCGGGCCGTCACCGACGCTGGTGCATCGACGGCACCTGGCAGCGGATCGCCGACCGGCTTCGCATCGACGCCGCTACCGGCGAGGAGCTGATCGTAGGGATCGACTCCACTACCGTGCGGTCCCATCAGCACGCCGCCGGAGCGGCGAAAAAGGGGAAATAGAGTGGGAGGAACCGGACGGGGACGAGGCCCTGGGCCGCTTCCGGGCGGGCCGACCACCAAGCTCCACCTGCTCGCCGACTCCCGCCAACGGCCCCTGGTCATGCTCTCCAGCCCGGGCCAGCACGGGGACAGTCTGATGTTCGAGCCGTTGATCGCCGCGTTGCGGCTGCCCCGCCGTGTGGGCCGGCCCCGGGCCCGTCCGGAACGGGTGCTGGGCGACAAGGCCTACTCCAGCCGGGCCAACCGGGGCCACCTGCGCCGCCGCAAGATCAAGGCGACTATCACCCAACCCAAGGACCAGTGTGAGCACCGCCGTCGAAACACCGTGGAGCGGTGTATCAACCTGCTCAAGCAGAACCGGGCGGTCGCGACCCGCTATGACAAGCGGGCCGTGATCTTCGACGGGACTGTGTTGGTGGCTTCGATCCGGATCTGGCTCCGTGACCTCATCCGTTCACAAAACAGTGCCTAGGCCCGGGCGGTACGGCCGCGGTCCCCGGACCGGGATAATCGGCACCATGAACGCGACCACGGAAAACGACCCACACGGCGGCGCGGAGAACGTGGACTGGGCGGCCCTGGCCCCCGAAGGCGGTGCGCGCATCCCCGAACTGCTCGCACAGCTGGCCGGAAGCGACGGCGCACTCTCCGACCTCCACGACATCATCCACTTCCCCGCCCCAGGCCACCTCGCCGCGCCCAAGGCGGTCGACTTCCTGGTCGACATCGCCTGCGCCGAGTCCACCCCGGCCCCCGACCGCTGGCGCCCCCTGAGCCTGCTGCTGGAACTGGTGGCCGGGCACGCCGAGGACCGCTTCCCCGAGCCCCTCGGCCTCGACCAGTGGCAGGACGAGGTCGCCTGGGCGACCTCCAACGACGCGGAGAAGGTCCGCGAGCAGTACCGGTCCTGGGCCGAGGAGGCCCCGGACGAGCAGCACCACCACCGCATGCGCAACCGGCTCGCCGTCATGGAGCAGCCCGGCGGCGCCGAGCTCCTGCGGGCCGAGCTGGACACCTATGAGGCCGTCCGCGCCCGCATTCCCGACCTGGTCACGCTGCTCAGGGGCGGCGCCAACCGGGGCGGCATGGACCGCGCGGGGGAGTGGGTGAGCTACCTGCTGGGCTTCCTGACCGCCGACGCCGAGCGGATCGCGGCCGAGATCACCGGCGCCTCCCAGATCCTGCTCGCCAAGGACCTGCGCCCGACCCCGCAGACGCCCACGAACCTGCGCGACGTGATGAACGGGATGGACAGCGGCGAGCCGCTGCCCGCCGAGCTGTTCGCCCTGGGCCGGCTGGCCGACCCCTCGGACGTCGACACCTCCGTCGGCCTCACCCACCAGATGGCGGGCGGGAACCTGTACAACTCCTTCGCCGCCTCGGTGGCGATGGTGCTCATCCACGGCGAGAACACCCCGCGCGAGGCGCTGCGCCGCATCGGCCGCGGCGGCGGCACCTCCATCGGCTACGAGGGGCTGTTCAACGAGTCCTGGCCGCACTGCGGCGGCCGCTCCCCGCAGGTCCTGGGCTTCCTGGCGCTGGGCCGCGCCGGTGACCGCGCCCGACGCCTGCGCCTGGACATCCTCCCCGGCCTGATCAAGGGCGAGGACGAATCACGCGCCCTGGTGACCGGTGCGGGGCTGGAGATGGTGCTCGGTCCCCGCAGCAAGGGCCACACCGCCGAGGAGCACGCCAACGCCGACTACGACGAGGAGACCCTCAAGGTCCTGTGGGCGATCGCCGAGCTGCCCGCACCGGCGTGGGAGGACGAGGAGTTCACCCGGACCCTGGCCGCGTGGGCGCTGCCGGACAACGCCGAGGAGTTCTGCGAGCTGGTGGGCGTGGAACCCGACCCCGAGCCGCAGCAGGCGCCGGACCCGCGGCCGCAGGCGCCCTCCGCGCCCCAGCCCGGCGGGCTGCTCGGACGCCTCTTCGGTGGCGGCCGCTAGCCTCCGGGGCGCACGCCGACCCTCGGGGCGCACGGGCTCCGGCAGGCCCCGGGGCTTCCGGAGCCGCGGGGCGCCCGTCGCGGTGGCGGACCGCCGAGCGGCGGCGGTCCGCCGAGGGCGCCCGTGCCACCGTGACCGCGTCGTCGGGACCGGAGCACCGGATCGGGGCGCGGACGCCGTGACGGGCACTCCGGCGGGGCGTTCCGACGGGCCGGTCGTCCACAACCGTCCACGGCCCCTACCGCCGACCTCCGGGCTGCGGTTTCCTGGATACGGGGGCCCCAGGAGCCGTCGGCCTCGTGCTGCCCTCACACTCCCCGCGAGCTCACTCGCGCTCCAGGGCCAGGGCGTCGTCCACCCCCGTCTCGTAGTCGCCCAGGAACGTCGGATCCGGCCGCAGCACCACCGTGCCCAGCGCCGCCACCGCCGCCGGGACCTCCCGGAGCCACCCGTACACGGTGGCGAAGGTACGCTCCCGCAGGCTGGAGTCGGCCACGCCCACCGCGTCGATCCCCGCCGCCCGGCACAGCCGCACCGCCCGGGGCAGGTGGAAGTCCTGGGTGACCACCGTGGCCTCCTCCACCCCGAACACCTCATGGGCCCGCGCGCACGAGTCCCAGGTGGAGAACCCGGCGTAGTCGCCCACGATCCGCTCCCGCGGAACCCCGGCCTCCACCAGGTACTCGCTCATCGTGTCGGTCTCGTTGTAGTGCTCGACGCTGTTGTCCCCGGTCACCAGGACGGCGTCCACCCTCCCGTCGAAGTACAGTCCGGCGGCGGTGTCCAGACGCCGTGCCAGCAGCAGGCTCGGCTGGCCGTCGGGGCGCACCCCCGCGCCCAGCACCAGCGCGACCGGGCGCTCCGGCACGGTCTGCGCGGTGTGGCGGTGGTCGGAGGTGGAGGAGAGCACCCACAGGAACGGCGCGCACCCCGCCACCATCGCGAACACGGCCAACAGGGCGAGGTGCCGCAGCCGCAGCCGTCGCCTGCGGGAGCCGCCGAAACCGCCGGAACCGTCGTCGGGAACGGGGGCCCGGGAAGCGCCGGAGTCTGAGGTCGTCACGCCCGGGAAGACGTCCGGGCCCGCTCCGGAGTTCCGGCACGGCACCGGGAGGGGGAGAACCACCGTCCCCCGGAGCCCTTCGCCCACCGTGGAATCCCGTGTCCGCGAAACCGGCTGTCCTCCCGGCGCGCGGCGCGGTTAGAGTCGCCGCATGCCTTTCCAGTCACAGCACGACGACCTGCCCGCACGGCTCAGAGCCCTCGCCGACCTCATGCCGGGGAACATGCGCGAGGGCTCCGGTATGCACGAGTACGACGGGAAGGTCGCCGACATGTCGCCGGACGGGGTCCGGGACGCGCTGTCCCGCCTCGGCGGCGACCCCCTCGACGACCCTCACGACGAGGCCCACCTGGCCGCCTTCGAGAACGCGCTCCGCTACGAGCTGGGCGAGCTCCGGCTCCACCGCGCCAACCCCCTCTACCACCTGAACGAACTCGACCTCTCCGGCTACGACCGCGAGTACGCCCCGCAGGCCGATCGCGACGCCGCACGCATCGCCCACCTGGCCGAGTGGCCGCGCGTGGTCGACAACGCGATCGAGGCGCTGGACCGCGTGCCCGCGCCCGTCGCCGAGGCCCTCCTCGGCGCCGTCCGGGGAGTCGCCGACGGACTTCCCGACGACCTGCCCGCCGACGTCCGCGAGGCCGCCCTCGCCGCGCACGCCCGGCTGGTCTCCCACATGGAGCGGGCCGCGCAGGAGGGACCCGGGAGCGCCGGGCTCGGCGCCGAGGCGCTCGGCCGCCTGATGGGCAGCGGCGAGGCCGTCGAGGTGGACCTCGCCGACCTGGCCGCGCGCGCCGACGCCGAACGCGACCGCCTGCGGACCCGCCTCGCCGAGGCCGCCGGACGCCTCGCCCCCGGCCGCGGCCCCATGGAGTTCGTCCGCGAGCTCACCCGCCGGCACCCCGACACCGACGGCGTCCTGGACGCCGCCCGCCGCTGGACGGAACTGGCGCTGGAGTTCACCGCCGAACGCGACCTGGTGCCCCACGGCGACGGCGAGTGCCGCGTGGACGTCTCCCCGCCCTCCCAGCGCTGGGCCACCGCGATGATGGCGTGGTCCGGCCCGTGGGAGGCCGACACGCCCTCGTTCTACTTCATCACCCCGCCCGACGCCTCCTGGACCAAGGAGGAGGCCGACGAGTGGCTGGAGATGTTCAGCCACACAACCCTGCCCGCCGTGAGCGTGCACGAGGTCGCCCCGGGCCACTTCTCCCACGGCCGCGCCCTGCGCCGGGCGCCCGGGCCGGTGCGCCGTGCGCTGCACTCCATGACCTTCGCCGAGGGCTGGGCGCACTACGTGGAGGAGATGTGCGCGGAGGAGGGCTTCGGAGCCTACGCCGCCGAACGCCTGGGCGACGCCGCGTGGACCGCCGACCACTACGAGATCGGCGTGTGGGTGGAGGCGCTCATCCGGGTCACCCGCCTGTCCGTGGCCATCGGGGTGCACAGCGGCACCATGACCGTGGAGGAGGCGGCCGCCCGCTTCGCCGAGGACACACCGCTGCAGGGGCCCGCGGCCCTGTCGGAGGCGCGCCGCGCCACCTTCGACCCCACCTACGGCCGTTACACCTGGGGAAAGCTGGAGATCCTGCGGCTGAGGGAACAGGCGCGTGAGCGCTGGGGGGACGGTTTCACCCTCGCCCGATTCCACCGGGCGCTGCTCGACCTGGGCTCCCCGCCGCTGGGACTCATCGACGCCGTGCTCGACAACGGCTGATCCGGGCGGGCCGGGGCCGCCCGGGGCCGTCCACAGCCATGCGCCGGCGGTGGCGGCGCGGGCGGGCGGCACGGGAGACTCGAATACGGGGGTGCCGAGCTCCGCCAACGGCGGCGTGCGGCGCCCCCGGGCCGAGCCTACGCCGCACTCCACACACCGTGCCAGGTGCTCTTCGCGCCTGTGGAGGACCCGCCTTCGCCTGTTCCAGGGTGCCGGGTCCCTGCCCCGGCGCGGCTCCAGGACGCCCCGGCCCCGCTCCGGGCCGGCCCGGACTTCACTCCGGCGCGGCCGGACCCCCTATTCCGCCACGCCCAGCTCGGCGAGCGCGGCGCGTACCCGGCCCCGCGCCGTACCCAGCGCACGCGAGGCCGTGGTCGCGTCCACCCCGGCCAGCAGCGACACCAGCGCCGCCCGGGTGTCGCCCCCGGCCGCGTTCAGCGCCTCCGCGCACAGCCGCTCGTCCATGCCCGTGGCCTGCGTCAGGATGGTCACCACGCGGCCGCGCAGCTTGCGGTTGGTGGCGTCCACCCCCACCATCAGGTTCGAGTACGTGCGCCCCATCCGCACCATCACCGCGGTGGAGAACGCGTTCAGCGCCAGCTTCTGCGCGGTGCCCGCCTTCATCCGGGTGGATCCGGCGATCACCTCGGCACCCGTGGACATGCCCACGTGGACGTCCACGCCCCCCGCCAGCGGCGCCCGCGGGTTCGCGCTGATCAGCACCGTCGACGCCGAGCGCTCCCGGGCGGCCTCCAGGGCACCGCCCACGTACGGGGTCCGGCCACTGGCGGCCAGCCCCACCGCCAGTGAGCCCGGAGCGATCCCGGCCGCGTCGGCGCGCCCCGCCTCCCAGTCGTCCTCGATCCCCTCCACGGCCCGCGCCAGCGCCTCACCGCCGCCCGCGTGGTGGGCCACCACCCAGTCGGCGGGAACACCGTAGGTCGGCGGCAGTTCGGCGGCGTCCTGGGCGGCGATCCGCCCCGACGTGCCCGCGCCGAAGTAGTGGATGGCCGCCCCCGCCTCCAGGGCGGCCACCCCCAGCTCCACGGCCCGCGCCAGCTCCGGCAGGGCCGCTCCCACCGCCGCGGGGACCGTCACGTCCTCGGCGTTGATCTGGCGCAGCACGTCCAGCGCCGGAAGCAGGTCGATGTCGTGGGTACCGGAGTTGCGGGCCTCGGTGGGCGCGCGCACGATCACGGCCCCGCCGTCCTCCTCCGGGGCGGCGACCTCCCCCGGAGCGCGGTCCTCCTCCGGGGCGTCGCCGCCGTCCGGCGGGGTGTCCCTCCGGCTGTCGTGCACAGCGCTCTCCTGTTCGATCCGCACCCGTGCCGTTCCTTTCCGCCCATCCGTCGGACGCGTCCGGACCCGCGGTCGGGCGGATCCGGGCGACGGGGCCGACGCGTACCGGGTCAGCCGTCGTTTCCGTCCGTGCTCCTGCCGCCGGGGCCCTCGCCCCTGCGGCGTCTGCGGTCGTCGTTGATCCGCAGCCCCCGCACCGCCTCGAAGGTGGTCTCCAGCGCGGTGCGGCTGTCGGTGTAGCGGCTCTGCGCCAGACCCACGAACAGGCAGTCCACCACGGTCAGCTGTGCCAGCCTGCTCGCCGTGGCCCCCGACCGGAACGTGGTCTCGCGCGCCGCGGTGGTCAGCACGTGGTCGGCGAACCCGATCGCCGAGCGGGGGAAGTTCGTGATGGCCACGGTCCGCGCGCCGCGCCGCCCTGCCTCGGTCAGCGCCTGCACGGTGTCTATGGTGGTGCCGCTGTGGGAGATGCCGATGGCCACGTCGCGCTCGTCCAGCAGCGCCGCGCTGGTGAGCATCACGTGCGCGTCCGACCACGCGAACGAGGTCAACCCGATCCGGTGCAGCTTCTGCTGGAGGTCGGCGCCGACGAACGCGCTCGCGCCCACCCCGTACACGTCGATGCGCCGGGCGCCCGCCATCGTGTCGATGACCGTGCGCAGCACCTCCACGTCCAGGGAGGCGCCGGTCTCCTCCACCGCGCGCGCGTCGGTGTAGGCGATCTTCTGGACCACCGTGACGAGGGTGTCGTCGGGGTTGATGTCGCTGGACAGCTCCGGCGAAACGGCACGGGCGCCGCGTGCCTGGCCGGCCTCGGTGGCCAACGCCAGGCGCAGCTCCCGGTAGCCGCCGAAGTCGATGGTGCGGCAGAACCGGATCACCGTGGCCTCGGAGGTGGCGCAGTCCTTGGCGAGCTGGGTGATGGAGGAGGCGGCGGCCCGTTCGGGATCGTCGACGACGTGCTGGGCGACCCGCCGTTCGGCGGGCGCGAGGGAGGGCAGGAGCGACCGTATGCGTAGGACGGTCGTGGGAACGGGTGGCGCGGAGACGTCCCGGGTCTCCGGTCGGCCGTCCGAGTCCTTCGGGATTTCCGCCATGGAGGAAAGTTTCTTTCGGTCGTGGTGCAGAGTCAACGAGGCAGGGGGAGAAATCGGGAGAATCCAGGATTCCAAGGGAAGGCCGCAGCGGCAAGTACCTGAGCCCGATTGCGATATCCCTGCTCAGGGGGCACTCTGGACCCAGGAGGCGCCGTGGTTCACCCGCATCACACGCGTCCGCCTCGCAGGGGGGATGGTGCCGTGCCGCTGAGCGACCCGGCAAAGCGGCGGCGCGACGCGACCGCCGGGGCCGGACACACCGCCCGCGGGCTCCGCGTCCGGTTGCTCGGACAGTTCGGTGCCGAGGTGGACGGCGTCCCGCTGCGCCTGCGCGGGGACAAGCGCCGCGCGATGCTCGCCTCCCTGCTGCTCAACTCCGGGCGCACCGTCACCACCGCCCACCTCATCGAACGCGTCTGGGGGACCCCGCCCTCCCCGGCCGCGCGCAGCGCCCTGCAGGTCCATGTGGCCCGCGTCCGCGCCCTCCTGGACCACCACTGCGGCACCCCCCTGATCACGGGCGGGGACGGCGGCTACAGGGTCGACCTCACCGAGGAGCAGTCCGACCTGCTGCGGTTTCGCTCCCTGGTCCGCCGAGCCGCCGACGCCGCCTCCCGGGGGGACACGGGTGCCCGCGCCGAGCTGTTCGTCCGCGCCTTGGAGCTGTGGCGGGGACCGGTCCTGGCCGACGTCGTCAGCCCCGTCCTGCACGAGCGCGACGTCGCGCCGCTGAACGAGGAACTCCTCCGGGCCGCCGAGGAGGGATTCGGCGCGGCCCTGGCCCACGGCGAGCACGAGCGGGTGGCCGACCGGATCGGCCCCATCGCCACCGCCCACCCCGAGCGCGAACCCCTCATCCGCGTCCAGATGGTCGCCCTCTACCGCAGCGGCCGCTCCAGCGACGCGCTGCGCGTGTACGCCCGCACCCGCGACATCCTGGCCGAACGCCTCGGAGCGGACCCGGGGCGCGAGCTCCAGGAGACCTTCCACGGCATCCTGCGCGGAGACCTCGACCCCGACCGCGCCCGCGTCCCGCGCCAGCGGACCCCGGCGGAGGTACGCGGTGCGAACGCCTCCGTGTGGGGAGCCGGTGCGAGCGCCTTCGTTCCGGACGCCTTCGCCGGGGAGGGCCGCGAGGCCACCCCAGTCCCGGGCACCTCCACCCCGGACACCCCGGCCCCGGGCACGGGTACGGAGGAGGGCGGACAGCGGCGAAGCGGCGAGGCCGACGCGCCCCTCCCGGCCCCCAGGGCTTCCGGACGGGTCCACGCACCCGTGCGGACACCCGCCGCGCTCTCCCCGGCCGAACTGCCCGCCGCGCCCGCCGCCCTGGTGGGGCGCGAGGAGGCCGTGGCCGAGCTGGACCGGCTGGTCGATCCGCGCGGCGCCGCACCCGGAGGCGTCCTGGTGCGCGGACCCGCCGGCGCGGGCGCCAGCGCCCTCGCCCTGAGCTGGGCGCACGCCGCCGCTCCGCACTTTCCCGACGGGCAGCTCTACGTCGACCTGCGCGGCGGCGACGGCACACCGCGCGCCCCCGCCGAGGTGCTGCGCCGCCTGGTGCGCTCCCTGGCCTCCGGCGCACGCGACGCCCCCACCATGGACGTCGAGGAGGCGGCGGCGCGGACGCGCACACTTCTGGCGCACCGGCGCGTCCTGCTCGTCCTGGACAACGCCTCCTCCTCCCGCCAGGTGCGCCCCCTGCTGCCCGGTGGGACCGGCTGCGCGGCGGTGGTCACCAGCCGGTACTGGCTGACCGAGCTGCTGGTGCGCGACGGCCTGCGGGCCGTGCCGGTGGGGCCGCTGACCCCGGACGCCGCGGTGGAGCTGCTGCGCGCGCACGCGGGCCCGGGCCGTTGCACGGAGCCGGTGCTGCGCCGCCTCGCCCGACAGGCGGGGTTCCTGCCACTGCCGCTGCGGATGGCGGCGGTCTGGCTCGACACCCACCCGCACCGGTCCGCGGCCGAGCTGGTGCGTCTCCTGGAGGGGGTGGACCCGGCACGCGGGGTCACTCCCACGGCCCGGATGGCCGCCGTGCTGCGTGCCGGGCCCGAGGAGGGCCGACACGGCCGCGGGGAAGTACCGGCCGGATCCCACCCTCCCGAGACGAGTGTCGGACAGGGGTCTTACGTTCGGCTTTCACCTGGGTGAGGAGTGGTGGCATGTCCGTGGACGGGCAGCCGGGGCTCCGTCCCGTCCGTCGCACGTGCCCTCCAAGCCGCCGCTTCGCGCGGTGCCGGTGGGGGAGGATTCCAGGGGCTCTCGTGCGGGCTTGCGAACACCTCCGCGTACGGAGCATGCGGATCCTCACAGGTACGGGCGCCCGCGCATCATCACCCCAAGGTCATGAAATCGGTCGGATCTGCCTACGGGGGTGCTCATCACCCACACGAGTCGCTAGTGTCAACCCCATGACACAGAACAACGATCCCAACATGGACCCCGCGGGGAACACCCAGCACTTCCGTCGTTTCGTCGACGAGAACCCGGAGCCCGAGGAGCCCGCGCGCCGCCCGATCCTGCCGATCCTGCTCGCCGCCGTCGGCGTGGTCCTGGTCATCGCCGTGATCATCGCGCTGGTCCTGGCCTTCGCCTGACCCTCCTCCCGGGAGTCCTTCTCCCCGGGGAGAGGACGTGCGGCACGGGACCGGTTCCTCGTCCGGTCCCGAAACGGTTCGCGACCACCTCGTGGTCCTGCTAGAGTTAACGACGTCGCCAAGGCGCGGCCCACGGGGCCGGCGCCGGTGAGCGGCAGGCGCCATTAGCTCAGTTGGTCAGAGCAGCTGACTCTTAATCAGCGGGTCCGGGGTTCGAGTCCCTGATGGCGCACAGCACAGGGCCCCGGGTGAGGACACCGTTCTCCCCGGGGCCTTCTTCGTGTCCGCTCCACCGCCCCCTCCCGTCGTGGGGAGACGTCCAGGTGGCGTGCCCCACATCGGCCCCACACCGGGTGCTTTCCGGCATCGGGGACTCCGCGGTTCGGGTAGAGTGAACACCGTTGCCGCGGGCGAGCAGCCGGGCGGTGAACAACAGGCGTCATTAGCTCAGTTGGTCAGAGCAGCTGACTCTTAATCAGCGGGTCCGGGGTTCGAGTCCCTGATGACGCACACGAGGCGAGGGCCCCGGTCGATTCCGACCGGGGCCCTCGCGCCGTCCGGACGGATCCTTCCGAAGACCCCTGGGGGCCTTTGTCCCGCCCCGTTCCCAGCCCTGGCGCCCGGCTTCTTCCGACCCGCAGACCCGGGCCGAGACGAACGACCGCGAGATCCTCCGCCACGTCAGTACCGTCGAGCCCGGCGGGAGCGGCGAGCCGGTCACCGGCAACCCTCGAGGGCACCAACCGCTGACCCCGGTACCTCCGGCCCGACGACAGGCCCTGACCCGCCTTCGTCTCCCTGTCCCCCGTGCCCGACACCTGCGGTGACGCGCGACGCGTCGCGCCCGGAGCGCACAGGAAGACCTGATCCGTCCGGGCCCGGGATGGAACCTTCCCCGCGTCCCGTGCATCTGGAACAGGTGTCGCCGGCCTTGTCCCCCGAGGCGGCGCGAGTACCTCAACGACCCAGTGGAGTCTCCATGTTGTCCGAAACGCGCCGTCCACTGCTCGGCCGCGTCATGCTCGGGACCCTGGCCGCCGGAGCCACCCTGGCGGCCACGGCCTGCGGCCTGCCCCTGCTGCCCCCCGCCTTCACCGACGACGGGGAGACGCTCTCGCCGGAACCCGTGGACACCGCGTCGCCGACCGAGACCACTGAGACCACCGAGCCCGTGGAGACCGAGACCACCGAGCCGTCCGGCCCCGAGGACACCGACGTCTTCTCGCTCTTCGTCGGCGACTGCACCAACGAGGTCACGGACGAGGGCGCGTTCTCGGAGGCTCCCAAGATCGACTGCTCGGAGCCGCACGACTACGAGATCTACCACTCGGAGGACCTCCAGGAGAGCGGCGCCTACCCGGGCTTCGACCTGGTCTCCTCGATGGCCGGTGACGTGTGCCACGCCGCGTTCGAGGGCTTCGTCGGTACCGCCCCCGAGACCTCCGACCTCCGGTCCACCCCCTGGTTCCCGACCGAGGAGGGCTGGAACGTGCAGGGCGACCGCGAGGTCCTCTGCCTGGTCTACGACCCGGCGGGCCAGACCACCGGCACGCTGGCGGGCTCCGGTCTCTAGACCCCTCGCCCACGGGGGCGGCCCGCACCGACCGGTTCTCCGGTGGTGCGGGCCGCCTGTGTTCACGGGGTCAGGCGACCGGGCCGAGGACGGGCTCCTCCCTCAGCGGCGCCAGCTGCTCGGCGTCCGGCTCCGCCGCCGGCTCCGTGCCCATCTCCGCCGGGGGCAGACCCTGGCAGGTGAGGTCCTCGGGGACCACGCCGTCGACCAGGTAGGCCTCCACCGGGTCGGCCACGCACTCCAGTCCCCCCGGCAGGTAGAACCCGTGTCCGCCGTCGCCCGCGACGGTGACCAGCGGGCCCTCCAGCCTCTTGGCCATGGCCACCCCGGCCTCGTAGGGGGTGTTGGCGTCGAACTCGCCGGCGATGAGCAGCGGCTCGGGGTAGCCGTCGCGTTCCAGCTCCACCGGGGGCTCGGGGCGGTCGAGGGTGTTGAAGGTGCACGGATGGGGAACGGACCAGTAGGCGCCGACCCCGTACGGGTGCTCCTCCCGGTACTCGCGCGCGTCCGCGTGGTACCTGCTGACCCGTCCCGGCCACTCGGCCTCACACAGGACGGCCGTCTGCAGGTCCAGGTTCGTGAGGGTGACGTCCTCCTCTTCCTCCTCGGCGAGGGCCTCCAGCTCGGACACGAGCGCCGTGGGGAAGGGCTCGCCGCGGACGAGGTAGCCGAGATAGTCCGAGTTCAGGTCCCAGAACTGCTGGTACCGGGAGATCTGACCGACCTCGAAGTCGAAGGCGTGGCTGTCGTAGGCCGGGCCGGGGAGGTCGTCGCGCGGTTCCTCCCGCAGCCGCGCGGAGGTCGCGTCGAAGGTCGCGTGGACCTCCTCCTGCGTCGAGCCGAACCCGAGGACGTCGTCGTGCCGCGCGGCCCACGCGGTGTACCGGTCCATGTTCGCGCTGTAGGCCGGGGCCTGCATGAGGAACATCTCCCGCCAGACGCCGTCGGGGTGCACCGGCGAGTCCAGGACGCTGCGGTCCAGGCGCTCGGGGAACAGGCTCCCGTACACCGCGCCCAGATAGGTGCCGTAGGAGTAGCCCAGGTAGTTGGTCTTCTCCTCGCCCAGAGCGGCCCGGATGACGTCCATGTCCCGGGCGGTGTTGGCCGTGGTCATGTGCGGGCGAAGGCCGCCCTGGGCCCGCTGGCACTCGCGCTGGTAGCGGATCGCCTCCCGCGTCGCCTCGGAGATCTCGGCGTCGGTCGGGCGCGGGTAGACCGGCACGGGGTCGTTCCCGCAGTCCATCCGGGGGGAGGAGGCGCCGGTGCCGCGCGGGTCCATGCCGATGACGTCGTACACCCCGCCCACCCGGGTGCCCTCGTAGTAGCCGCCGAGGACGCGGCCGGGTCCGCCCGGCCCTCCGGGGTTGGTGAGCAGGATGCCGCGCCGCCGGTCGGGGTCGCTCGCGCGGGCACGGCTGACGGCCACGGTGATGCGTTCACCATCGGGGTCGGAGTAGTCGAGCGGGACCTCGACGTCGGTGCACTCCAGTCCCTGGAGCACCTCCTCGGTACAGGGCGCCCACGCGAGTTCCTGGTCGTGGAACTCGGCGAGCGCGGAGTCGTCGGCGGGGGAGTCCAGGGGGTCGGCGGCGGCCGGGGCGGCCGCCGCGAGGGACGCGGCCAGGACGGTCACGAGGACGCCTGCGGTCATGGTGTTCGCGCGTGTTCCGCGCACGGGGGTGCCTCCGCGATCTCGGCCCGTTCGGGGGAACGGGGTCGTGTGCATCGGGGAAGCAAACGTACGAACCACCCGTACGTGCGCAACACCAACAAAAGTCATATGTGTGCGTGAGTGGCCGGATGCGGCCAACCGTCGGACATCTTTATGTGACGGTTTATCGATTTTTGTTCTTTTTGTGATGCCGATCCTGTCGCGCGCAGGACGCCGTTTGGTCACGGAGGTGGCGTGGGCCACACGGGACGGGCTACCGTGCTCTTCTATTAGGAAACTTTCCTAATAGAAACGTGGTTCCCCCAGACGTACCTCCCGAAGGAGCCCCGTGGCCACAGAAATCGCGGCCTCCCCACCGCCGCAGGAAGCCGGGAACGCCCCGTCGGCCCGCGCCGACGCCCGCGACCCCCTCCCTCGGCGGATCTGGCGCCACCACGCACTCGTCAAGGTCCGCAAGGCCGTCGTCGTGGTGTTCGTCGTCGCCAACGTGACCTTCTTCCTCGGCCGGGCCATGCCGGGCGACCCGATCGACGTGATGGCCGGACGCCTCACGCAGGGCGGCATGACGATCGAGGAGGCCCGCGCCATCGCGGCGGGCTCGCTGGCCTACGACCCCGACGCCCCCCTGTACCAGCAGTGGTGGGACTTCCTCGTCGGCCTGGTCACCCTCGACATGGGCATGACCATCAACCGGCCGGGTCAGAGCGTCATGGAGGCCATCGGCGCCTACCTGCCCTGGACGCTGTTCAGCATCGGCGTCGGCACCGTCATCGCCATCGTCCTCGGCCTGGCACTGGGCATGGTGATGGCCTACCGGCGCAACCGCCTCCTGGACCACGTGCTCAGCGTCCTCGCCTCGGTCCTGGGCGCCGTCCCCAACTACCTCATCGCGATGGTCCTGGTCGTGGGCGGCGGCATGTACCTGGAGTGGTTCGACCCCATCGGCCTGCGCGGCACGATCAGCCCGGGCGTCGCCCCCGGCCTCACGGCGGAGTTCGTCGGCGACGCCCTCTACCACGCGGCCCTGCCGATCCTCACCTACGTGCTCGCCATCATCGGCACGTGGATGCTCATCATGAAGGCCTCCACCACCGAGGTGCTCAGCGAGGACTACGTCACCGTCGCGCACGCCCGGGGCCTGTACGACCGCCGCATCGCCCTCTCCTACGTCGGGCGCAACGCGGTCCTGCCCCTGGTCGCCCAGATCGCGATCTCCTTCGGCACCCTCGTCGGCGGCGCGATCTTCGTCGAACAGGTCCTGGTCTACAAGGGTGTCGGCGGACTGCTCCTGGACGCGGTCAACTACCGCGACTACCCGCTCCTGCAGGGACTGCTCGTGATCATCACCTCCTGCGTGGTGATCGCCAACCTCGCCGCCGACCTGCTCTACAGCCGCCTCGACCCGCGCATCCGGAACTAGGCCCCGTTCCGCGGACACCGGCCCCGCCGGGCGGCGCCCGCGGAACGCACCCCGAGGAGCCCCTCACATGACAGCCACCACCACCGCCCCCGCAGCCGGGGTCTGGGGAGCCATCTGGCAGGGCGTCACCCGCAGCACGAGCGGGTTCGTCGGCCTGTGCCTCGTCCTCGGAGTCCTGGCCTTCTCCTTCGTCGGGCCGCTGTTCGTCGACACCCACAACCCCACGGACGTCACCAGCATCTGGGGACCGGTCAGCGCCGACCACTGGCTCGGCACCAACCACGAGGGCAAGGACACCTTCGTCCAGCTCGTGCTGGGCGGACGCGAGCCCATCTGGGTCGGCTTCGTCGCGGCCCTGATCACCGTGGCCATCGCCGTCGTCCTCGGCGGCGTCGCCGGGTACGTCCGCGGGCGCGTCGACCACTTCCTGCTCCAGCTCACCGACATCACGATGACCATCCCCTTCATCGTGCTGATGCTGGTCATCGCGTCGTTCTACCGCACCGCCTCGCCGCTGACGGTCTCGCTCATCATCGGCCTGGTCACCTGGCCCTACCTCATGCGCTCCATCCGCGCCCAGGTGCTCACCCTCAAGGAACGCGAGTTCGTCGAGGCCGCCCGCCTCCAGGACCTGGGTACCGCGCGCATCCTCTTCGTCGAGGTGCTGCCCAACATGGCGGGCTACATCTTCGTCAACTTCATCATCGCCGTCACCAACGCGATCTACGCGGTGGTCGGCATGTACCTGCTCGGCCTGCTGCCCAGCACCGCCGACAACTGGGGCCTGATGATCCAGCAGGCCTGGGACAACAACGCCTTCCTGCTGCCCCGGGCCGCGCCCTTCCTCGTCGCCCCGATGGTGATGATCATGCTCTTCCAGATCGGCCTGGTCACCATGACCCGGTCCCTGGAGCAGGCCCTCAACCCACGACTCCGGGACAGGTGAGCCACGTGACCGACCAGCCCGCCGCACCGCCCGCCGAGGGGGCCCTGCTCTCCGTGCGCGGCGTCGACGTCGGCTACCGCACCGGCCGCAGGAGCCAGGTCACCGCGGTCCGCGACGTCTCCTTCGACCTCTACCCCGGACAGTCCATGGCCCTGGTGGGGGAGTCCGGCTGCGGCAAGACGACCCTGGGCCTCGGCCTGCTCCGGCTGCTGCCGCGCAACGGCGTCGTCTCCGCCGGGGAGATCCTCTTCCGCCGCAAGGACGGCCGCCTCGCCGACGTGCGCGCCCTCGCCCGCGAGGACCTGCGCCGCTTCCGCTGGAACGAGGCCGCCATGGTCTTCCAGGGCGCCATGAACGCCTTCAACCCCGTGCTCAGGGTGCGCGACCACTTCCTGGACACCTTCCGCGCCCACGACGGCCGCCGCCGCCCGCGCGCGCGGATCCTCGAACACTCCGCCGAGCTGCTCCGGGCGGTCCGGCTCGACCCCGCCCGTGTACTGGACAGCTTCCCGCACGAACTCTCCGGCGGCATGCGCCAGCGCACCCTCATCGCGCTCGCCCTGGCCCTGGAGCCGCAGCTGCTCATCCTGGACGAGCCCACCACCGCGCTGGACATCCTCACCCAGCGCTCCATCGTCGAGCGCCTGGCCGAACTGCGCGAGGAACTGCGCTTCGCGATGGTCTTCATCACCCACGACCTGGGACTGGCCGCCGAACTCGCCGACCGGGTCGGCACCATGTACGCGGGCCGGATGGTCGAGACCGGCACCACCCGCGACATCTTCCACCGCGCCCGGCACCCCTACACCTCGGCGCTGATCAACTCGGTGCCCCCGGTCACGGGCGACCTGAGGATCCCCGAGTCCCTGCCCGGAGGCCCGCCCGGCATCGACGCCCTGCCCCCCGGATGCTCCTTCGCGCCGCGCTGCGCGCACGCCGCCGAGCGGTGCGCCTCCACCCGGCCGACGCTCGACGTGCTCAGGACCCGCACCGGGGGCATGAGCCACGCCGCCGCATGCCTGCGTTCCCACGAACTCTTCGCCGAGGGGGTCACCCGTGATTGACCGGACCGTCCCAGCCGACCCCCGGACCGCTCCCCAAACCCCCCACGCACCCGGCCAGGACGCCGGGGACGCCGTGCTCAGCCTCCGGGGCGTGCACCAGGTGTTCCCCACCCCGCGCGGCGACGTGCCCGCCGTCGCCGGGATCGACCTGGACGTGCGCCCCGGCCGGGTGCTGTGCCTGGTGGGGGAGTCCGGCTGCGGCAAGACCACCAGCGCCCGCGTGGCCGCGGGGCTGGCCGCCCCCACCCGCGGCTCGGTGTCCTTCCGGGGCAGGGACGTCGCCGCGATGGACAGGAGCGAGCGCGCACGCTTCCGCCGCTCGGTCCAGTACATCCACCAGGACCCCTACGCCTCCCTCAACCCCGTGCGCACCGTCTACTCGACCGTCTCGGCCGGGCTGCGCCGCCACAGGCTGGTCGGGGACCGCAGCGAGGCCCGGCGCGCCACCGCCGAACTGCTGGAGCGGGTCGACCTCACCCCGGCCGGGGACTACCTCGACAGGTACCCGCACCAGATGTCCGGCGGGCAGCGCCAGCGCGTCGCCGTCGCCCGGGCCCTGGCGATGCGGCCCGAGGTGATCATCGCCGACGAGTCCACCTCGATGCTGGACGTGTCCATCCGGGTCAGCCTGCTCAACACCCTCGGCGGGCTGCGCGACGAACTCGGCGTCGGCTTCCTGTTCATCACCCACGACCTGGCCGTGGCCAAGTACTTCGCCTGGGACGGCGAGATCGCCGTCATGTACCTGGGCAGGGTCGTCGAGCAGGGGCCCACCCCGCGCGTGGTCAACGACCCCCGGCACCCCTACACCCGCGCGCTCGTCTCCGCGGTGTGCGAACCCGACCCCGACCTCGCCCGGAACCGGGACCGCTTCCGGCTGCGCGGCGCCGACATCCCCGACCTGACCGACCTGCCGCCCGGGTGCGACTTCCACCCGCGCTGCCCGCTCTACGAACAGGGTGACTGCGACACCGTCCGGCCCCCGCTGGAGCCCGGCCACGGCCGGCTGCTCGCCTGCCACGTCGTCGGCGGGGGGTGAGGGGTGCTCCTCGTCGTCGGCCGCTTCGGGCTCATCGCCGGAGCCTTCCTCACCCTGACCAGTGCCCTCACCGCATTCCTCACGCCCCCCGGCACAGCCGAGTCCGTCATCAGCGCCCTCACCGTCGTGATCGGCCTGGTCGTGCTCTCCCTCGGTCTGCTCGCCGTCCTACTGGAAAGGAAGCGTCAATGACCTCCACCCCCAACCCCCTGACCAGCGACCTGAGCCGCCGGCGCCTGCTCCGAGCGGTCGGCTTCGGCGCGGCGGGCGCGGCCGGGGCCGGCCTGCTGTCGTCCTGCGCGGGCGGCGACACGGGCTCCGACGACACCCGCCGGTTCACCGGCGTCTTCGACTTCGACCTGGACGCCCAGACGCGCAACGTGGCCGTGGAGGACGGGGCGCTGCTGATGAACTCCGTCTACGCCGACCTCTTCCTGCCCTCCGGCGCGTTCTACAACTGGGAGACCCACGAGTGGGACTACCTGCTCCTGGAGAACAGCGTCTGGGAGGGCGACGACCTCATCGTGACCCTGCGCCCGGGCCTGAAGTGGAGCGACGGCACCGACCTGACGGCGGAGGACCTGCACCAGAACTACGCCATCCGGGTCCTGGAGGCGCCCGCGTGGTCGGTGGGCTTCCCCCAGGTCACCGAGCTGGAGCAGCTGGACGACCTCAGTGTCCGCGCGCGCTTCGACAACCCGTTCCCGGGTATCGAGATCCAGGTCGTCAAGCACCGCATCTTCTCCAAGTCCACCTACGGGGACTTCGGGGAGCGCGCGATCGCCATGGTGGCCGACGGGGTCCGCCAGGGCGACGACGAGCACACCGAGTTCAACGCCGAGTTCATCGAGTTCAAGCCCGAGGAGATCATCACCAGCGGCCCCTACAAGTTCGACCGGGCCCAGATGTCCGACGCCCGGATCACGCTGGTGCGCGACGAGACCGGCTACCAGGGCGCCCAGGTCGGCTTCGACGAGGTGGTCATCCACAAGGGCGACAACCGCCAGGCCTCCCTGCTGGTCCAGCAGGGCGAGGTCGACTACTCGACCCTGGCCACCTCCGCCGCCGACCAGCAGGCCTTCCGGGGCGTGGAGGGGTTCCGCTGGATCGAGCACCCGGGCTACGACGGCTGCGGGCTGATGTTCAACTACGCGGCCAAGCCCGAGCTGAAGGACGTGCGGGTGCGCAAGGCGCTCAAGCACATCCTCGACAGCGACCAGATCGGCCAGGTGGCGCGCGGCGAGGCCTACAGCCGGGTCGACTACTACGCCGGGCTGGTCGACCTCCAGGCCGAGCAGATCTTCACCGCCGACGAGCTCGCGGGGTTCGAGACCTACGACCAGGACCTGGACCGGGCCGCCGAGCTGCTGGAGGAGGCGGGCTGGACCAAGGAGGACGGGATCTGGCACACCCCGGAGGGGGAGGAGGCCGGTTACGAGATCATCGGCGTCGCGGGCTGGGGCGACTTCGAGCTGACCGCCACCCAGGTCGAGGAGGCCTGGAACGGCTTCGGCATCAAGACCACCGCCCGCAACGTGCCCGCGGACAACCCGTGGGGCATCTGGGCGGCCGGTGACTTCGAGGTGGCCGTACGCCACTGGGGCAACCCGGAGATCCCCAGCTACTGGGGCGCCTTCCAGATGAACTACCTCGTGGAGAACGCGGGCACCGGCGACTCCCCGGGCCAGTCCTTCGACCTGCGGGTGGAGAGCCCCAGCCAGGGCGAGGTGGACCTGGCCGAGCTCGTCGAGACCGCCAAGACGGCGGAGAGCGAGGAGGAGCAGACCAAGGCCCTGAAGACGATGGCGATCGTCTTCAACGAGCTGCTGCCGCGTATCCCGATCTGGACGTACAAGTACCTGGCACCGGCTCTGGAGGGCGTCCGGGTGGAGTCCTTCCCCGAGGAGCACCCCGCCGACGAGAACCAGATCTACATGGACAACCACATCATGCTGGCACTGGTCCAGGGCGAGCTGAAGCCGGCCGGGCAGTAGGACGGAGGCGGCCCGGCTCCCGGGCCGCCGGGACACGGGGGCGGGACCGGACGGTTCCGCCCCTTCTTCGTGCGCGAATTTTCTTTTTGTCGGGAAATGGTCGTTTATGTCAGAGCGGAGGGTGGGAAGGTACTTTCTGCCGCGTGACGGGTGGCGGTGGAGCGCTGCCCGTCATCGCCGGAATCGATTCCCCGGGACTCCCGACTCCGCCCCGGTGGTGCCGAAACTGCTGGTCAGCGCCGCCCCGGTGGTGCGGCCGGATGTCTGTGCCCAAGGGAAAAGTCCGGAGAATGCGCCGAATTCCCAGCTCAGAGCTGGCGACCAAAGGACTTCTCCCCGCGGCGCCCCCAGTTCCCTTCCCCGCCCGGCAGCCGAGAGGAACCGCCCCTCATGCACAAGGACCTGTACGACCTCGGAGAGACACCCCCTCGGGGCCACGTGCCCGCCCGCATGCACGCCTTCACCCTCCGGCGGGAGCGCTACGGCGAACCCCGCGACGCCTTCGCCCACGAGGTCGTCCCGGTGCCCGGGCTCCGGCCCGGACACGTCCTCGTCTACACGATGGCCGCGGGCATCAACTACAACAACGTCTGGGCGGCCATGGGCCACCCGGTCGACGTCATCGCCATGCGCGAGAAGGCCGGGGCCGCCGAGGACTACCACATCGGCGGGTCCGACGGCTCCGGCGTGGTCTGGGCGGTGGGGGAGGGGGTGCGCGGCGTCGAGGTCGGCGACCACGTCATCATCTCCCCCGGCCAGTGGGACGAGAGCGACGAGGACATCCGGCTGGGCCGCGATCCCATCGCCTCGCGGAGCATGCGGGTGTGGGGCTACGAGAGCAACTTCGGCTCCTTCGGCCAGTTCGCCCTCGTACGGGACTTCCAGTGCCACCCCAAACCCGAGAACCTGCCCTGGGACGTGGCGGGCGGCTTCCTGGTCAGCGCGGCCACCTCCTACCGCCAGCTCTTCGGCTGGGAGCCCAACGTGGTCCGCCCGGGCGACCCCGTGCTGGTCTGGGGCGGGGCCGGCGGCCTGGGCACCTCGGCCATCCAGTTGGCGCGCCAGGTGGGCGGCAGACCGGTCGCGGTGGTCTCCACCGAGGCCAAGGCGCGGACGTGCCGCGAGCTGGGCGCGGTCGGCACGATCCTGCGCACCGACTTCGACCACTGGGGCCGTGTCCCCGACGAGCAGGACACGCAGGCCTACGCGGCCTGGACGCGCGGCGTCCGGGCCTTCGGCAAGCGCTTCTGGGAGGAGTTGGGGGAGCGGCGCGCGCCCCGGATCGTCTTCGAGCACACCGGAGCCGACACCCTGCCCACCTCGCTCTACCTGTGCGACAGCGCGGGGATGGTGGTCATCTGCGGGGCGACCTCGGGCTTCCAGGCCGACGTGGACCTGCGGTTCCTGTGGATGCGCCTCAAGCGCCTGCAGGGATCGCACTTCGCCTCCCCGGCGCAGTGCCGGAGGGTGATCGACCTCGTCGGGGGCGGCCTGCTCGACCCGTGTGTGACAAGAATCGTGGAATTCGATGAGATCGGAGAGGCACACCAGATGATTCGGGACAACGCACAACCCCCGGGAAACATGTCCGCGCTGGTCAACGCACGTGCCGGGCAGACCGGGTTCGGTCCGTAGGGCTGGCGGCGCAGGTTGCTGACACCAGACCGTAAACAGACATGACTCCATAAATCTCACAAAAGCAACCGGTGTCAGGGCACTCCCTCCAGGGTGTTCGCGCACGTCAGGAGGGTCTGCCCGGGTGCTTTTCCGCTGCTTCCCCGATTCGTCTGCCAAGTCCGCCGTCCTTTGTTAGTCTGACGAACCGAACGACGGTTCTCGGTGGAAGTACAGGAATTGTGCGGGACAAGGATGCTTGTCGCCGGATGGGGTGTCATGTCCCTCTGGTCCCCGCCCGAGCGGGGGCGCGCAGTCCCCGCAGAGGCGTTCCCCCGGCGTACGGGGCTCCCGGCTGCCACGGGCCCCGCCGCGGTCCCCGAGACGGCCATCTCCCAGGTCAGGGCGGTGGTGCGGGACCACCGCCGATCCGCCCCACCCGCACACGAGGAGACGAGATTGTGGCAGAGGCGCCGTCGCCGCGAGACAGCTCCGCTCCCCGCCCTCGCGGGGACGGGCCGAGACCACCGGCGGAGGACGGGCAAGGAGCCAGACGAGAGGGCAGGTTCCGCCGGGCCATCTCCCGCATGATCAGGGCCCAGGAACACCTCTCCCCGGAGACCGAGCAAGGAAATCCCGTGCATCATCCCGTGCATCCGCACTCTCAGGACCCCGGCCGTGACTCGGACCGGGAAGGCGGCCAGCACACGGCCGGGGACGCTCCCGAGTCCAGTGCCGCCGAACGCGGTACAGATCCCGTCCCGCCTGCCACCGGGCCCTTCTCCGGCTCCGCCGAGAACGGGTACCGCCCCTCCACGAGGGTGAGCGTTCCCAACCCCTACACCACCCGGCGGGTGAACGTCGACGACGTCGACACCGGGGCCACCCCGGTCGGCCAGTGGCGCGGTGTTGGCCTCGACGAGCCCGAACCACGCCCCCCGCACATTCCCGCCACCACGGACGCCATGACTGACACTCCTTCCCAGCCGGAGCGCGCGGAGCGGCACGAGGCCCCCGCGGCGCACACGCAACCGTTCGCGGCGGCTCCCGCCCCGGAGCCCCCGCAGGCCCGGGGCCAGCAGCCCCAGGCCCAGCAGGCCCAGGAGCAGGCCCACCAGCCTCAGGGGCAGCCCCAGCCGCCCCAGGGCCAAGGGCAGCAGCCCCAAGCCCAGCAGCCCCAGGGTTCCGAGGCGCCCGCCGCCCAGCCTCCCGGTGCCCACCAGGCACCGGGAGGAGCGCCCCAGGAGGGGGAGGCGCCCCAGCAGCCTCCGCAGGCGGCCGCGTGGGGCGGGTACGAGTACGCTCCCCAGCCCCACCAGGCGCCTGGGGAGCGGCCCGCCGCTCCCGCGCCCCCGCCGGTCCAGGGGCAGCACGGGTACGCCGCACCGCAGCAGGGCGCCGGCCATGCGGGCCCCGACCCCTACGCGGCGTACGGCGGCCCCTACCAGCAGGCCCCGGGCGCGCAGTACGGCAACCCCCACGAGCAGCGCTGGCAGGACCAGCACCACCCCCACCCGGCTCCCCACGCGCAGGCGCCCCGGCCGGAGGGGTACCCGCCCGCGCCGCCGCAGTACGGCGGCTACGCCCACTACCCGCAGGGCCAGCCCGCTCCCTACCCCCACCAGCAGCCCGCCCCCTACCCGCAGGCCCAGCCCGGCCCCTACCCGGCGCCGTACCCGCCCCAGCCCCTGGTCACCTACCAGAGCGCCTATCCCGCGCCCTTCCAGCCCCCCGGCTACGTCTTCCAGGGCCAGCCGGTCTTCTACCCGGGCCAGTACAACCCCTACGGCCAGCCCGTCCAGCACGTCATCGTGCTCACCGCGGGACAGCAGCCGAAGGTGATCAGCGCCGAGTCGGCCAGCACGCTGTTCGCCGAGCACGCCGAGTCGGCCGGCTCGGAGGACGCGCACGGGGACCGGGCCCTGACCCGGGCCGAGCCGGACGAGGCCGACACCGACGGGAAGCGGGAACTCGAGAAGGCCGCCGACCCCCGGCCCGAGCCCGAGGAGGAGCCCGCCGAGGCCGAGTCCGCCGCGGACAAGGCCGGGTCCGGGCCCGCCGCCGAGAAGCAGGCGGACGCGCTCGCCGAGGCCAAGGGCGGTCTCCAGGAGGCTGTCTCCGGTGGAGACCACACCCTCCTCAACGAGGCCCTCGCGGGCCTGGCCATGCGCGACCTGTCGCTCGTGGACGCACTGCTGGAGATGGTCGAGGACCTGGAGACCGACGCCCAGGACCCCGACCTGCTCGACAAGCTCTTCCAGATCGACAACTTCGCGACCCGTATGCGGCGCAACGGGGAAAACTTCCTGGTGCTCACAGGACATGACGGCGGCGAGTCCGACGCCCACGACGAGATCGTCCCCCTGCTCGACGTGGCCCGTGCCGCCACCTCCGAGATCAAGGACTATCCCAGGGTCCGGATGGGCAAGATCCCCCAGGCCTCCATCACGGGTATGGCGGCCGACGACATCAGCCACCTGCTCGCCGAGCTCCTGGACAACGCCACCGCCAACTCGCCCGAGCACTCCCAGGTCGTGATCAGCGCCCAGGAGATGGACGACGGGCGCCTGATGATCGTCGTCGAGGACGAGGGCGTGGGCATCCCCGAGGCCCAGCTCGCCGAGCTCAACGAGCGCTTGGGCGGCGATCCCGTCCTGGACGACGACGTGCCCCGCCACATGGGCCTCTACGTCGCCAGCCGGATCGCCCGCAAGCACGGGCTGAGGACCAGGCTCGAGTCCCGCTCGTTCCGAGGGGTGAGCGCCTACACGATCATCCCCAAGGAGCTGCTGCGCGTGGCCACTCCGCGAACCCCCGGACAGGCCCGCACGTCGACCGTTCCGACGAGCACTCCGGCCGCCCCGGCCGTCCCCGCGCCCGCCCGGCCCTCCGTCAACGGTTCGGCCAACTCCGTCAACGGCGCGGCCAAGCCGCCCGCGGGCGGCAACTCGGCGGTCACCTCCGCCGGTCTGCCCCGGCGCAGCGCCACTCCGCACGGCTCCCCCCTGCGGATGATGCCGCGTCCGGGACCGATGCCGGACGACCAGCCCAAGGCCCGCGACAACACCCCGCCCAAGTTGAGCGGCGAGGCCAGAGCCGAGCAGATCCGCGACGAGCTCGGCGACTTCTTCGACGGCGAGCGCGAGGCGCGCGAGGGCGCCGAGAAGCCGGAGGACGACCAGAAGTGACGGTTCTTCCGACCCCGTTCGCGGGCGCCCCTCCCGGTGCGTGCCCGCATCCCCCATCTCAGCGAACACCACACCCGGCCCAGGCAGGTAAGGCACAGCGATGACTGAATCCGTGAACGACAGTGTTGAGAACTTCTCCTGGCTCATCGACCGGTTCGTCCGGGACGTGCGCGGTGTCGAGCACGCCGTCGTGGTCTCCTCCGACGGTCTGGTCCTGACCCACTCCAGCGACTTCCCCGAGGAGCACGCCGAACAGCTCGCGGCCATCGCCAGCGGCCTGCACAGCCTGGCCGTCGGCGGCGCCAGCCTCTTCCAGCGGGGCGAGTGCGAGCAGCTCCTCGTCCGCTTCAACCACGGGCACCTGTTCATCATGGCGATCAGCGACGGCTCCTGCATGGCGGTCCTCACGGCCCCCGGCACCGAGCTCAAGATCGTCGGCTTCCAGATGACCAAGCTCGTCGAGAACGTCGCCCACGTGCTCACGCCGCAGCTGCGCTCGCAGCTGCGCGAGGTCATCCAGAACTGACGACGGTGAACGTAACCGTTCGGGAGGAATGAGGTTGCCTCGGCTATGAGCTTCCGCAGGCGAAGGAGTAACCGTGTCCGCCCGTTCACCTTCACGGGTGGGCGGACACGGTCACGGCATCCGCTGATGGTGCAGACCCTGGTCTCGACGTCCGAGCCCGGGCAGGAGCCTCCTGGCACCCTCATGCCGGAGTCGATCAGTATCTACAAGCTGTGCCGGGAGACCCGGTCGCTGGCCGAGGTCTCGGCCGAGTTGAACATCCCCCTGGGCGTCACCCAGGTCCTGGTCAGTGACCTGGCTGAACAGGACCTGGTGTACATCCACCCGACCATCACCGGCAGCAGTCCATCGGAAAACCAGGTTCTGGAGAGGGCTCTTCGTGGTCTCGAACGACTTTTCCAGTGACAAGCGGTCGAATCGCAAGAAGATGTCGAGCAAGATCGTCATCGCCGGCGGCTTCGGTGCCGGCAAGACGACCTTGGTGAGCTCGGTGTCGGAGATTCCCCCTGTCACGACCGAGGCGATCATGACCGAGGCCAGCATCGGCCATGACGACACCTCGATCACACCCGACAAGACGACCACCACCGTCGCGATGGACTTCGGTCGCATCACCATCGACGACGAGCTGGTCATGTACATGTTCGGCACACCGGGCCAGGCGCGCTTCTGGTTCATGTGGGACGATCTGGTCCGCGGCGCCGTGGGCGCCGTCGTGGTGGTCGACTGCCGAAGGCTCGCGGACTCCTTCGACGCCGTCGACTACTTCGAGACGAACAAGCGCATCCCCTACATCGTGGCGCTCAACAAGTTCGAGGGCCACCTCGACTACACCTCCGAGCAGGTCCGCGAGGCACTGGAGGTCAGCCCGGAGGTACCGATCATCGACTTCGACGCACGGAACCGGTTGTCCGGGGGAGAGGTGCTCAAGACGCTGCTCAGGTACGCGTTGGAGCACAACCGCACCAGCGCGCCCGTCGCCTGACGGCCGGGGAGCCCAGCCCTCTCCACTGCCCCGCAGATTCCCCAGGAAAGTTAGCGACAATGCGCAAGATCCTTATCGTCGGCGCGGGCCACGCCGGCCTACACCTGGCTCACGGGCTCCTGACCCATGGCTACGACGTCACGGTGATCACGGGGCAGTCCTCGATGGAGATCCGTACGGGTAAGCCGTCGGTCTCGCAGTTCACCTTCCCCACCGCCCTGGAGCACGAGCGCGAGTTCGATCTCGACTTCTGGAGCGCGCTGGCTCCGCAGATCCGGGAGCAGAAGCTCTTCGTCTACACCGCGGACGGGGGTGTGAGCTTCCTGAAGGGTAGTTCGCACCCGGGCAACGGCTACTCGGTCTCGGTCGACCGGCGGGTGAAGATGGCCGACTGGCTGGAGTTCTTCGAGGACCGGGGCGGCAAGGTCGTCATCCACGGAGTCACGGTCACCGACCTCGACTACTTCTCCCGCATGTTCGAGCTCATCATCGTCGCGGTGGGCCATGGCGAGCTGGGGCAGCTCTTCGACAACGACACCAGCCGCTTCAGCGGGGCCCGGCCCAGGTCGCTGGCCCAGGCGCACATCTACGACGTGTGGCCCGACCCCGACGGAGACGAGAACATCAGCTGGGCGGCCACGGCCCAGACCGCGGGCAACCTGATGCTCATGCCGATGCTGGGCCAGGACGGCCCCTGCCACAACCTCCTGCTCGTGGACCGAAAAGGCGGGCCGATGGACGCCTGGCCGGACCGTCCGAGGCCCGAGGAGCAGCTGCGGCGGATGAAGGACCTGCTCAGGAAGCACGCACCCCACGCCTTCGAACGCATCAAGGACGCCACCCTCATCGACGGCAGGAGCACGCTGGTCGAGGAGCTCACGCCGCAGGTCCGCAACCCCGTGGGCAAGCTGCCCAGCGGGGGTCGGGTCCTGGGCATGGCCGACGTGGTCGTCACGATGGACCCCTACACCGGAGAGACGTGGAACAACTCGACCCGGTGTGCCCAGGCCTACCTGGAATCGATCATCGAGCACGGCGACCAGCCCTTCGACGAGGACTTCCTCGTCGCGGCCTTCGACCGGTTCTGGGAATTCGGTCAGGACAACCAGCGGTGGGCGGAGTTCGTCTCCACGCTGTGGGACCAGGACCTTCCTCCCCACGTGGGCGCGGTGATGGGGGCGGCCGCCCAGTACTCGGAGATCGCCGACCGGTGGGTCCAGGCGTGGGACGACCCCTCCGATTTCAAGAACTGGCTGTTTGACCCGCAGGTCGCTCTGCGCTACGTCGAGGAGGTCAAGGCGAGACACGGCGACTGAGGTCGTGTGCGAGCCTCACGGCCAAGACCCGGTGCCCCTGGGGCGCCGGGTCCTTTGTGTTCCACGCCACTGTTCCGTTCACATTAATCCCACATGCGGCTGTCCTAATTGCATGACCGAAAATGACGAGTTTATTGTCAGTGCTTGTGAGCTACCGTTACGCTCTTTCAGGTTGATGCCCGTTAGTCCCCATTCGTTCGTTGTGAGTGAGGTAAGTCATTTCTTGCCCCCGCGGCGAGCGTCCCTGGACCCGGGGATCGGCTGTCACATCGAAAAACCGCCCCTGGCGTGGCCAGGCAATACCGAGACGTGTGCACCTGCACGAGCAACCGAGGAGTTCGGCTGCAAGGACCCGGACAGTCCGAAGCCCCCGGATGAGCAGGGCAGTCGCGAGTGAAAGGCAGCGATCGTGAGCGGCAGTTCAGTAGGAGCCCCGGACCATGGCCCCTGGGAGCCCGTCGCCGTCGTCGGACTCTCCTGTCGACTCCCCGGAGCACGCACCCCCGAAGCCTTCTGGCGCTTGCTGTGCGAGGGCCGTGAGGCCATCTCCCCGCCGCCGGCCCGCCTGGGAGAGCACTCCGCGGAACGGGACGGCCTCTGGGGGGGCTATCTCGACAACGCCGAGGACTTCGACGCCGCCTTCTTCGGGATCTCCCCGCGCGAGGCACTGGCCATGGACCCCCAGCAGCGCCTGATGCTCGAACTGAGCTGGGAGGCGGTGGAGAGCTCCCGCACGGCGCCCGGCACGCTGCGCGGTCTGCGCGTGGGCGTGTTCACCGGTGCCATCGGTTCCGACTACGCGCTCCTGTACGACCGGGGCGGGCCCGGTTCGACCACCCATCACACGCTCGCGGGCACACACCGGAGCATGATCGCCAACCGGGTCTCCCACGCCCTGGGGCTGGTCGGGCCCAGCATGACCGTCGACGCCGGACAGTCCTCCTCGCTGGTCGGCGTCCAGTTGGCGGTGGAGAGTCTGCGCCGGGGAGACTCGGACATCGCGCTGGCGGGCGGGGTCAACCTCATCCTGGTCCCCGAGAGCACGGAGAACGTCGCGAAGTTCGGCGGTCTCTCCCCGGACGCGCGCTGCTACACCTTCGACTCCCGTGCCAACGGCTACGTCCGGGGGGAGGGCGGCGCCGTCGTCGTCCTCAAACCGCTCGGCCGGGCCCTGGCCGACGGCGACCGGGTCCACGCGGTGATCCACGGCGGCGCCGTGAACAACTCCGGGGCGGGCGAGTTCCTCACCCGTCCCACCGTGGACGGTCAGGAGGCCGTGGTCCGTGCCGCCTACGCCGACGCGGGAAAGGACCCCGGTCAGGTCGCCTACGTGGAACTGCACGGTACCGGTACCCCGACGGGCGACCCCGTGGAGGCCGCGGCGCTGGGCGGCGTCTTCGGCCCGGGCCGCGACGAGCCGCTGCGCGTGGGCTCGGCCAAGACCAACATCGGGCACCTGGAGGGAGCGGCGGGCATCGTCGGCCTGGTCAAGACGGTGCTCAGCCTGGACCACCAGCAGATTCCGCCCAGTCGCAACTTCGACGAACCCGGCCCCGGCATCGACCTCGACGGGCTGGGGCTGTCGGTACAGACCCGGCGCGAGCCCTGGCCGACGCATACTCCGCTGGCGGGGGTGTCCTCCTTCGGCATGGGCGGCACCAACTGCCACCTGGTCCTGGGCCCGGCACCCGTACCCGACCGCGCCACCCCCGAGACGGTGACCAAGCGCTCCCTCGACCCGGTGCCCTGGGTGCTGTCCGCCCGTACTCCGGAGGCGCTGCGAGCCCAGGCCTCCGCGCTGCACGCCTACGTGTCCTCGCGCCCCGGCGTGAGGGCGCACGACGTGGGACTGTCCCTGGTCACCACACGCGACGTCATGGAGCACCGTGCGGTGGTCTTCGCCCCCGGCGACGACAGCGCGCGCGAACTGGATTCGGTCCACCTGGAGGGCGGCACCGACACCGGGCCCGGCACCGGCGGACCCGGCCCCGTCCTGGTCTTTCCCGGACAGGGCGGCCAGTGGGTCGGAATGGGGCGTGACCTGCTCAACGGCGAGGGCCTGCTCGCCGAGGCCTTCTCCGCTCGGCTGCGCGAGTGCGAGCGGGCACTGGACCCCTACACGGACTGGTCGGTGGCGGCCGTGCTGCGCGGTGATCCGCAGGCGCCCACGCTGACCGGTGAGGGCACCCGGGTGGACGTCGTGCAGCCGGTGCTGTGGGCGGTCATGGTCTCCCTGGCGAGCGTGTGGGAGGTACTGGGCGTGCGGCCCTCGGCGGTCGTCGGGCACTCGCAGGGAGAGCTGGCGGCGGCCTGCGTGGCCGGGGCACTGACCCTGGAGGAGGCCGCCCGCGTCATAGCGCTGCGCAGCCGGGCGCTGACCGCACTGGCGGGCAGCGGCGGTATGGCCTCACTGGGAATCGCGGCCGGGGAGGCCGAGGAACTCGCGGCCGACATCCCCGACCTGCACGTGGCCGCCGTCAACGGTCCCGAGGCCGTGGTGGTCTCCGGCGGTCCCCGGGCGGTACGTGAGGCCGTGGAGCGCTGTGTGGACCGGGGCGTGCACGGGGCCCTGGTGGACGTGGACTACGCCTCGCACTCGGCGCACGTGGAGCGCATCCGCGACCTCGTCGTCGAGTCCCTGGGGCAGGTGGACTGGCAGGAACCCCGGATCCCGTTCTACTCCACCCTCACCGGTACGCGGCTGGACGGGAACGGGCCGGCCCTGGACGCCGGGTACTGGTACACGGCGCTGCGCAGCCCGGTCCTCTTCGCTCCCGCCGTCGACGCGCTCATCGCCGACGGACGGCGTGTCTTCATCGAGGTGGGCCCGCACCCGGTGCTCTCCTACGGGGTGCGGCGCTCGCTGGAGGCGGCGGGTGTGTCCGGACACGCGCTCAAGACCCTGCGACGCGGGGAGGGCGATCAGGCCCAGCTGCTCACGGCGGCGGCCCAGGCCTTCGCCGTCGGCGTGGACGTCAACTGGTCCGTGCTCTTCGAGGGCACGGGGGCGCGCCGCACCGACCTGCCGACCTACCAGTTCCAGCGCGAGCGCTACTGGCCCGACTTCCTGGTGGGACGCCGTGCGGTCGCGGCCGGGGCCGAGGTTCCGGTGCGGGCGCCCGGGGAGACGGAGGCCCCCGACACCGACGAGCGCAGGACGTCGGTCCGGGAACTGGTGTACGAGCGCACCGCGCGTGTCCTGGACCGCACGGCACTGGACCCCGGCGACGAGGACCGTGCTCTGCGCGACCTGGGCTTCGACTCCATCATGATGCTCGAACTGCGCGACCAGCTGAGGAAGGCGACAGGGGTCCATCTGGAGGGCACGGTCCTGTTCGAGGTGCCCACCCCCGCAGGTGTGGCCGCCTACCTGGCCTCGGAGCTGGGCCGGGACGAGATCACGGCCCGGGCGCCCTCCCGGCCCGCATCCACCAGGCGGCCCGCCGCCGTGGCGGCACCGGCGCGCTCCGCCGTCGAGGACGACCCTGTCGCCATCACCGCCATGGCCTGCCGGCTGCCCGGTGGTGCCTCATCGCCCGAACAGCTGTGGCGCCTGGTCGAGGAGGGCGTGGACGCCACGGGCGACCTGCCCGAGAACCGGTTCTGGGACCTGGACGCGCTCTACGACCCCCGGCCTGGCACTCCGGGGCGCACCTACACGCGCAGGGGCGGCTTTCTGTACGACGCCGACCTCTTCGACGCCGAGTTCTTCGGGATCTCCCCGCGTGAGGCCGACGCCATGGACCCCCAGCAGCGGCTGCTGCTGGAGACGTCCTGGGAGGCGGTCCGGCGCGCCGGGCTGTCCGTCGAGGACCTGCGCGACGAGAGCGTGGGAGTCTTCGTCGGGGCCATGCCCAGCGACTACGGCCCACGTCTGGCCGATCCGGTGCACGGCGACGACGGCGGCTACCGGCTCACCGGCTCCACACTCAGCGTGGCCTCGGGCCGCATCGCCTACGTACTGGGACTGAGCGGTCCGGCCCTGACCATCGACACCGCCTGCTCCTCCTCGCTGGTGGCCCTCCTCCAGGCGGCGGAGGCGATCCGCCGGGGCGAGTGCGCCATGGCGCTGGCCGGGGGCGCGACCGTCATGGCCTCGCCCGGCATGCTGCTGGAGTTCGCCGCCCAGCGCGGCCTGTCCCCCGACGGGCGCTGCAAGGCCTTCGGGGAGGGCGCCGACGGCACCGCCTGGGCGGAGGGTGCCGGAATCCTGCTCCTGGAGCGCGCCTCCCAGGCCCGGCGGGCCGGGCGCCCGGTCCTGGCCCTGGTCCGGGGCGGTGCGGTCAACTCCGACGGGGCCAGCAACGGCCTCACCGCGCCCAACCCGCAGGCACAGAAGCGGTTGATCGAGAGGGCCCTGGCCGACGCCGGACTGGGCCCGGACGAGATCGACGCGGTGGAGGCGCACGGAACCGGTACGCGCCTGGGCGACCCGATCGAGGCCAAGGCGCTCATCGACGTCTACGGAAGGGGGCGGGGGGAGGGCGATGAGCCCCTGCGCCTGGGTTCGCTCAAGTCCAACATCGGCCACGCCCAGGCCGCGGCCGGCGTGGCCGGGGTGATCAAGACCGTGCAGGCCCTGCGCCACGGTCGCCTGCCCCGGACCCTGCACGCCGACACCCCCACCTCACAGGTGGACTGGGAGGGCGCGGGCGTGCGCCTGCTCACCGAGGGCGAGCCCTGGCCCGACACCGGCCGTCCGCGGCGGGCCGCGGTGTCCTCCTTCGGTATCAGCGGGACCAACGCCCACCTGGTGCTGGAGGGCGTGGTCGACGAGGGCGCCCCCGTCAACATGGTCGATCCGCCCTTCAACCGCCGCAGGCACTGGGTGGAGCCGGTCACGGCCGGGAGCGCGGCCCGCGCCACGGCGCTGCTGGACGAGCAGGGACTCGACCTGGTCGACGGCAGCACGGTCTTCAGCGGCCGGATCCGCGGCACCGACCATCCGTGGGTACTCGATCACGGACTGTTGGGGAGGGCCGTGGTGCCCGGGACGGCGCTGCTCGAACTGGTGCTGCACGCCGGGACGCGCACGGGTGTCGGGACCGTGGCCGACCTGGCCCTGGAGCGGCCCCTGGTGGTGGCGCGGGGCGCCGAGACCTCCCTGCAGGTGAGCGTCGCCGCTCCCGACGCGAGCGGGCGCCGGGCGGTGGGCGTGCACTCACGCGGTCCGGACGCGGGGGAGTGGATCCGGCATGCCTCCGGTGTGCTGGAGCCCGACACGGGCCAGGACACCACCGCTGCGGGCGAGGCCTGGCCGCCGCCGGAGGCCGTCACGGTGTCCTTCGACCCCGACTCGGACTACGCGCGGTTGGCGCGGCGCGGCTATTCCTACGGACCGACCTTCCGGGGCCTGCGCTCGGTGTGGCGGCACGGAGACGACACCCTGCTGGCCACGGTCGCCCTGCCCGAGGGCGCCGGTCCGGGCGCCTTTCAGGGGCCGCACCCGGCACTGCTGGACGCCGCTTTGCACGCCGTCCTGCTGTTCGGCGCCCAAGACGGCGACACGCCCCTGGTTCCGTTCGCCTGGAGCGGGGTGCGGGTGCCCGTACGCGACGCCCCGCCGCCCGCCGAGCTGCGGGTGACCCTGGAACCGCTGGGTGCCGACCGCCACCGCCTCACCGCCTCCGACGAGCACGGGCGCCTGGTGGTCTCCGCGGACGAGCTGGTCCTGCGGGCCGTCGACGTCGAGTCCCTCCCGCACTCACCCGACGGGGAGCCCGGGCTCTACCGGGTGTGCTGGGAGACCGTGGACACCCCGGCCCCGGCCGCGGAGGTCCCCCAAGACCTGGCCTCGCTGGACTCGCTCGGCCCCGACGATCCCGTCCCCGACACCGTCTACGCCGAACTGCCCCCGCGTGCGGTCTACGCCGATCACGAACCGGTCCCCTCAGCGGTGTACGGGGGCCTGCACGCGGTCCTGGACACGGTGCACACGTGGTTGTCCGAGGAGCGGTTCGCACATGCGCGCCTGGTCCTGGTGACGTGGCGGTCCATGGCGACCTCGTCCGAGGACCGGCTCGGCGGCCCGGCCGCCTCGCCGGTGTGGGGCCTGTTGCGATCGGCCCAGCGCGAGCACCCAGACCGGTTCGTACTGGTGGACTCCGACGGAACGGAGGACTCCCACCGGATACTGCCCGCGGCCGTGGAGCTGGACGAACCCCAACTGGCGCTGCGCTCGGGCCGTGTCCTGGTGCCCCGCCTGGTTCCGGCGCACGGCGAGGACGCCCCCGTGCCGCCCGCCCCCGCCTGGAGGCTGGACGCCCGCGGGGACGGGGGGCCGGTGCTGTCAGCCGCTCCGGCGGCCTCCTCCCCGCTGGGCGCGCACGAGGTGCGGATCGCCGTGCGGGCCGCGGGGCCGGCCCCCAAGGACACGGCGGGCCCGTCCGCCTCCGCGGATCCGGACGGGCGCGCCGCGGGGACCGGTGAGGGGGACGCGGACTCGCGAAAGCCCGTCGCCGGACACCTGGGCGTGCAGGGTGCGGGCATCGTCCTGGAGACGGGCGCCGAGGTGGACGACCTGGCCCCCGGAGACCGCGTCACCGGCCTGTTCGACGACGCCTTCGGGACGATGGCCGTCGCCGACCGGCGCAGAATCACCCGCATGCCCGACGGGTGGAGCTTCGAGGAGGCCGCCGTGGTCCCCTTCGATGCCTTGACGGCCTACCACGCCCTGGTCGACCTGGCCGCGGTACGGCCCGGCGAGAGCGTCCTGGTACACGCGGCCGCCCACGGGGCGGGGCCGACGGCGGTCCAGCTCGCCCGCCACATGGGCGCCCGGGTGCTCGCCACCGCAGACCCGGACCAGTGGCCGGACCTGGTCCGGCTGGGAGTCGCCGAGGAGTCCCTGTTCTCGATACGGGACCGGGGGTTCGCCACCGCCCTGCGTGAGGCCAACGGCGGCAGGGGGGTGGACGCGGTCCTCGACCCCCTCGTCGGAACCGATCGGGAAACCCTTCTGGACCTGCTCGTCTCACCCTCTGAGAGCGGTGGCGCGGGCGGACGCTACGTGGAGATGACCGGGACCGGCTCGTGCGAGGAAGCGGGCGACCCCGCGGCCGGCCACCCCGGGCGCGGCTACGAGTCCTTCCGGCTGCTCGACCTGGATCCCGAGCGTATCGGCCAGATGCTCGCCCGGGTGATGGAGCTGTCGGTGTCCGGCACGCTCAGCCCGCCGCCGCTGGACGTCCACGACCTCCGTGAGGCGGGGCGGGCGCCGGCCGCCCCCCGCGCGGACGCGGCCACCGTCCTGACCGTTCCCGCTCCCTTCCCGCAGGACGGAACCGTCCTGATCACCGGGGGCACCGGAACCCTGGGCCACCAACTGGCCCGCCACCTGGTCACCGGTTACGGGGTGCGCCACCTGGCCCTGCTCAGCCGCAGCGGCGCCGCCGCCCGGGGCCAGGACGAGCGCACCGCCGAGCTGCGGCGGCTGGGCGCGACCGTGGAGGTCCACGCCTGCGACGCCGCTGACCGCGATGCCCTGTCACGGCTGCTCGGCTCGCTCGATCGGCCCCTGCGCGCCGTCGTCCACACCGCCGGGGTGCTCGACGACGCCACCGTGCTGTCCCTGGACACCGAGCGGTTGGACGAGGTCCTGCGGCCCAAGGTGGACGGCGCGTGGAACCTGCACGAGCTGACCGCCGACCTGGACCTGGGCGCGTTCGTCCTGTTCTCCTCGGTCACCGGAACCCTGGGCAGCCCCGGGCAGGCCAACTACGCCGCGGCCAACGCCTACTGCGACGTGCTGGCCCGCCTGCGCCACGAACGCGGACTGCCCGCCCTGTCCCTGGCCTGGGGCCTGTGGGGCGAGGCCTCCGGTATGACCTCGCACCTGGACGGGGGCGACCTGGGCGCACTGGGCCGCGCCGGGCTGCTGCCGATGCCCGCCGACCGTGCACTGGCCGCGTTCGACACCGCCCTCTACCTGGGGGAGGAGGCCTTGGTCCCCGCTCTGCTCAACCTGGAGGAGGCCTCCGCGCTGCCGATCCTTCGCGGGCTCGCGGAAGGGGGCGCCGCCGGCGGCCCGCGGGGAGCGGGCGAGGACACGGAGCCGCCGCTGTCGGTCCGTCGCCTGTCCGAGCTGACACCGGTCGAGCGCGAGCGCCTGCTCCTGAGCGAGGTGCGCGAGAGCACCGCGCTCGTGCTGTCCCGGGACGGTACGGGATCGGGAGTTCCCGTCGACCGGCCCTTCCGCGAGCTGGGGATGGACTCTCTGACCGGGGTCGAGCTGCGCAACCGCCTGGGCGCCGCCTGCGGCCTGCGCCTGCCCGCGACCGCGGTGTTCGACCACCCGACCCCACGTGCCTTGGCCCGGCTCCTGGAGGACCTGCTGTTCCCGCCGTCGGCCTCCGCTCCGGAGCATGCGGGGCCCACGGCGGGAACCGGGGCCCCCGCGTCCGCCGAGGACACCCTCAGCGACATTGATGACATGGACGTGGAGGACCTTCTGAACGTGGCCCTGAGCCAGGAGGAATCCGTGTCCGATGGTGAACAGGAGACGGCTGATGGCTACCGCTAATTCCCAGGACCCCCAGAACGCCAAACTCGTCGCGGCCCTGCGCTCCGCGCTCAAGGAGAACGAGCGCCTGCGCGGCCGCAACCGGGAACTGGACCACAGGTCCGACCCCGTCGCCATCGTGGGGATGGGGTGCAGGCTGCCCGGAGGAGCGGACTCCCCGGAAGCGCTGTGGAACCTGGTGATGGAGGGGACCGACGCCGTCGGCCCCTTCCCCGAGGACCGGGGCTGGGACCTGGACACCGTCCTCGGCGGTTCCGACCCCTTGTCCGCCATGTCCCAGGGCGGCTTCCTGGAGGGCGCCGCCGACTTCGACGCCGTGTTCTTCGGGATCTCCCCGAAGGAGGCCGCCGCCATGGACCCCCAGCAGCGGCTGCTGCTGGAGGTCACCTGGGAGGCCCTCGAACGCGCGGGGATCGACCCCTCGGCCCTGGCGGGGACGTCCACCGGCGTCTACGTGGGGCTGATGCCCACCGAGTACGGTCCCCGTCTGTCCGAGGCGCCCGAGGAGGGGCACCTGCTGACCGGGACCATGCCCAGTGTGGCCTCCGGCCGTATCGCCTACACCCTGGGGCTCTCGGGCCCTGCCCTGACCGTCGACACCGCCTGCTCCTCCTCTCTGGTCGCCCTGCACCTGGCGGTGCGCGCCCTGCGCGAACGGGAGTGCTCCCTGGCGCTGGTCGGTGGCGCCACCGTCATGGGGACCCCCGGCGTGCTCGCCGAGTTCACCCGCAAACAGGGGCTGTCCTCCGACGGCCGCTGCCGCGCCTTCGGAGCGGGCGCCGACGGCACGGGGTTCTCCGAGGGCGCGGGCGCCCTGGTCCTGGAGCGCCTGTCCGACGCACGCCGCAAGGGGCACCGGGTGCTCGCCGTGGTCCGGGGCAGCGCGGTCAACCAGGACGGCGCCTCCAACGGACTCACCGCGCCCAACGGCCCGTCCCAGGTCAGGGTGATCCGGTCCGCGCTGCACGACGCCGGGATCTCCCCGGACGGAGTCGACGCGGTGGAGGCGCACGGCACCGGTACCAGCCTGGGCGACCCCATCGAGGCCCAGGCGCTCATCGAGGCCTACGGCAGCGCGCGCAAACACCCGCTGCTGCTGGGTTCGCTCAAGTCCAACATCGGCCACACCCAGGCCGCCGCCGGGGTGGCCGGGATCATCAAGGCGGTGCAGTCCCTGGAACACGGGACCGTCGCGCCCACCCTGCACGCGGACCGGCCCTCCCCGCACGTGGAGTGGGACGACGACGCCGTCCGCGTCGTCTCCAGGGCCACCGCCCTGCCCGCTGCGGAGCGCCCCGGCCGGATGGCGGTGTCCTCCTTCGGGATCAGCGGAACCAACGCCCACGTCGTCCTTGAGGCACCGTCGACCGGAACGGTCGGGCACACCGAGCCTCCGGAGGGGGACGAGGCGGTTCCCGCGCCGAGTCCCCGGACACTGCCGTTCGTGGTCTCCGCGCGCGGCGATGCGGCCCTGCGGAGCCAGGCCGCCCGCCTGCGCGAGCACCTGTCACCCGGTGGACCCGCGGCCGGCGCCTCCGAGGACCGCCGCGTCCTGACCGCCGCGGCCCGGTCCCTGGCCACCACCCGGACCCGCCTGGAGGACCGTGCCGTCGTGCTGGCCTCGGACGCCGACGGCCTCACCCTCGCTCTGGGCGCTCTGGCCGAGGGGCGGTCCGACCCCGCCCTGGTGCGCGGGCGCGCGGAACCGGGCGGCTCCGTCGCGTTCGTCTTCTCCGGCCAGGGCTCCCAGCGCCCGGGCATGGGTCGCGACCTGTACGAGACCCACCCGGTCTTCGCCCGCGCCCTCGACGAGGTGACCGGCGTGCTCGACCGTCACCTGCCGCACCCGCTGCGTTCGGTGATGTGGGCGGAGGAGGGCACCGACCAGGCGGCTCTGCTCGACCAGACCCTCTACACCCAGGCCGGGGTGTTCGCGGTCGAGGTGGCCGTGGTGCGGCTGCTCGAGTCCCTGGGGGTGGTGCCCGACCACCTCATCGGCCACTCCGTTGGCGAACTGGCCGCCGCGCACGTGGCGGGCGTGTTCACGCTGGAGGACGCCGCGGCCCTGGTCGCCGCGCGGGGTGCGCTCATGCAGGACCTGCCCGAAGGGGGAGCGATGGTCGCGGTGCAGGCCTCCGAGGAGGAGGCGCGCCAAGCGGTCGCCGACTCCGGTGGCCGGGCCTCGCTCGCGGCGGTCAACGCACCCGACGGCGTCGTGCTGTCCGGGGACGAGGAGACCGTGACCGGGCTGGCCGCACGCTTCGCCCGGCGGGGGCGCCGCACCAAGCGCCTGGCGGTCTCCCGGGCCTTCCACTCCCCGCTCATGGACCCCATGCTCGACGCCTTCGCCGAGGCGGCCGGGCGGGTCTCCTACCACCGGCCCACCAGAGCCCTGGTGTCCAACCTGACCGGTACCCGCGCCGGGGAGGAGATTCGTGAGCCCGGCTACTGGGTGCGGCACGCGCGCGAGGCGGTCCGCTTCGCGGACGGCGTCGCCCACCTGCGCCAGGTCGGGGTCACCGAGTTCGTGGAGGTCGGGCCCGGCGGCGTGCTCAGCTCCATGATCGACACCTGCCTGGCCGGTGACCGCGGAGCGGAAGCCACCGCCCTGCTCGGCGGCGGCCGCGCCGAGTCCCACGAGTTCGCCGCGGGGCTGGCCGCCCTGCACGTCCGGGGCACGCACGTGGCCTGGGAGGCTTACCTGCCTCCCTCGGAGACGATCGCGCTGCCCACCTACGCCTTCCAGCGAGAGCGCTACTGGATGAGCCCCCCGGCCGGGGACGGGCGCCGCGTCGTGGTCGAGACCGGAGCCGTGGCGGCGGCGGACGCACCACCCGCCGCCTCCGTCTCACGCGCCGACCTGGCCGCGCTGGAGGACCGCGAGCGCGCCGAGGTCCTGCTGGACCTGGTGCGCGGGGAGGCCGCCGTCCTGCTCGGCCACGCCTCGCTCCGTGACGTACCCGCCGACCAGGGCTTCCTGGAGATGGGCCTGGACTCGCTCGGCGCGGTCCGCCTGGGTACCCGGCTCAGTGGAGCGACCGGCCTGGAGGTATCGGCCACGACCGTGTTCGACCACCCCGACCCGCGGACCCTGGCCGCCCACCTGAGCGTGGAACTGGCCCCCGGGAATCCCGGACCGGAGGCGGGAGCGGCCGACGACGAGCGTGTCCGCGCCACGCTGGCCCGGATCCCCGTCGACCGGCTCCGTGAGGCCGGACTGCTGGAGGCCCTGCTCGCTCTGGACACGGCCGAGGCGGCCGACACCGGTCCCGGCGAAGCCTCCACCGCCGAAGACGTGGACGCCATGGGCGTCGACGACCTCATGCGCATGGTGTACGGCCGAGACTAGAGCGATCGAAGGACACTGATGCACAACACGGAACAAGGCCGCCCGGACGAACGGGTGGTCCGGGCGCTGCGTGACTCCATCAAGGACAACGAGCGCCTGCGCGAGCAGAACCGGCGTTTGGCCGAGGCCGCCACCGAACCAATCGCGATCACCGCCATGAGCTGCCGCTATCCCGGCGGCGTCCAGTCCCCCGAAGACCTGTGGGAGCTGCTGCTCGCCGAACGCGACACCGCGTCGGCCTTCCCCGAGGACCGGGGGTGGGACCTGGACGGACTGTTCGACGACGATCCCGACCAGCCCGGCCGCAGCTACACGCGCAAGGCCTCCTTCCTCGACGACCCGGCCGGCTTCGACGCCGCCTTCTTCGGGATCTCCCCCAAGGAGGCGCAGGCCATGGACCCCCAGCAGCGGCTGCTGCTGGAGTGCTCATGGGAGGCGGTCGAACGCTCCGGCACCGACCCCACCACCCTGCGCGGCACCCGCACCGGCGTGTTCGTCGGCGTGGTCGCCGTCCCCTACGGCCCACGCGCCGTGGACGCCACCGACGGCAGCGAGGGCCACCTGGTCACGGGCACGGCCCCCAGCGTCGCCGCGGGCCGGATCTCCTACACCCTCGGGCTGGAGGGTCCGGCGGTCAGCTACGACACCGCGTGCTCCTCCTCCCTGACCGCGCTGCACGGGGCCGTGGCCGCACTGCGCGCCCGCGAGTGCGACCGAGCCGTGGTCGGCGGTGTCAGCGTGGTCACCGACCCCGCCGTGTTCGCCGGCCTCAGCGGGCAGCGCGCGCTGTCGCCGGACGGGCGCAGCAAGGCCTTCGACGCCGGCGCCGACGGTACCGGCTGGAGCGAGGGCTGCGGCGTGCTGCTGGTGGAGCGCCTCTCCGACGCCAGGCGCCACGGACGCCCCGTCCTGGCACTGGTACGCGGCGTGGCCGTCAACCAGGACGGTGCCAGCAGCGGGCTCACCGCGCCCAACGGCTCGGCCCAGCGCAGGGTCATCCAGCAGGCCCTGGAAGCCGCCGGGATCACCGCCGACCAGGTCGACGCCGTCGAGGCCCACGGCACCGGCACGGCCCTGGGAGATCCCATCGAGGCCGAGGCGCTCATCGCCACCTACGGGCGGGCGCGCACCCCCGACGACCCGCTGCGGCTGGGCTCGCTCAAGTCCAACATCGGTCACACCGTCGCCGCGGCCGGAGTCTCCGGCGTCATCAAGATGGTGCTGTCACTGCGCAACGAGAGGCTGCCCCGCACCCTGCACCTGAGGGAGCCCACGCCCCGGGTGGACTGGTCGTCCGGGACCGTGGCCCCACTCACCGAGGCCCTGGCCTGGCCGCGCAGGCAGGACCGCCCGAGGCGGGGCGCCGTCTCCTCCTTCGGGATGAGCGGCACCAACGCCCACGCCGTGCTGGAGGAGGCGCCCCCGAGGGAACCGCTCCCCGATCCGGACGCCGCGGCACCGCCCGCGGCCGGCGCCCTGGTGCCCTGGCCCGTCTCGGCGCGCGGCACCGCGGCGCTGGCGGCCCAGGCCGGCCGGCTCGCCGACCACCTGGAGGCCCACCCCGACCTGGCGCCCGCCGACGTGGGGCACACACTGGCCACCGCACGCGCCGTCCTGTCCGACCGCGCGGTGGTCCTGGCCTCCGACAACGACGGTTTCCGCGACGCCCTGCGGGCACTGGCCGAGGGCCGTGACACCGACGCCGTCGTGCGCGGGCGCGTGCGCGAACAGGCCAAGACCGCCCTGGTCTTCCCCGGGCAGGGGTCGCAGTGGGCCGGTATGGCCGTGTCCCTGATGGACACCGTTCCGGAGTTCGCCGAATGCATCGACCAGTGCGAGAAGGCGTTCGCTCCCCATGTGGACTGGACGCTGTCGTCGGTACTGCGCGGCGAGCCCGGGTCCCCCGGCCTGGACCGCATCGACGTGGTCCAGCCGGTGCTGTTCGCCGTGATGGTCGCCCTCGCCGACCTGTGGCAGGCGCACGGGCTGCGCCCCTCCGCGCTCGTCGGCCACTCCCAGGGGGAGATCGCCGCCGCGTACGTGGCCGGCGCCCTCAGCCTGGAGGACGCCGCGCTCATCATCACCACCCGCAGCCGCCTGTTCACCTCGCTGGTCGGCCGGGGGGCCATGGCCACCATGGCACTGTCCCCCGACAAGGCGGCCGCACGCATCGAACCCTGGAAGGGCCGGGTGTCCATCGCCGTCGTCAACGGCCCCGAGAGCGTGGTCGTGGCCGGCGACCGCGAAGCCGTCGCCGAGGCGGCCGACGCCTGCGAGGCCGAGGGGATCAGGACGCACCGCGTCGTCGACGGCGTCGCCGGGCACACGTCACAGGTGGAGGAGCTGCGCGAGGACCTGCTCGCCGCGCTCGCCGGCATCCGCCCCCGCCCCGCCCGCGTCCCGCTCTACTCCACCGTCACCGGCGGGCGCATCGACGGCACCGCCCTGGACGCCGGCTACTGGTACCGCAATCTGCGTCAGACCGTGCTCTTCGAGCCGGCCGTGCGTGCCCTGCACGACGCCGGGTTCTCCGCGTTCGTCGAGGTCAGCAGCCATCCGGTGACCGCTTACGGCATACAGCAGACCCTGGAGGCGGAGGGGGACGAGGCCAGTGCGGTCCTGCACACCCTGCGCAGGGAGGAGGGCGACTACGGGCACTTCCTCACCGCGCTGGCCAGGGCCCACGTGAGCGGCGTGGCCGTGGACTGGACGCGCGCCCACGCCCCCCACACGCCGAGGACCGTGGACCTGCCCACCTACGCCTTCCAGCGGGACCGGTACTGGCAGGCCCCCGGCCGTACCACCGACGTGTCGGGTGCCGGGGCCGACACGTCCGGACACCCGTTCCTGGGCGCGGCCGTGGACCTGCCCGACGGAGGCGGCCACCTGTTCACCGGGCAGCTGTCCCTGCGCGCCTTCCCCTGGCTCGCCGACCACGCGGTGGGCGGCACGGTGCTCCTGCCCGGTGCCGCCCACCTGGACCTGGTCCTGCACGCCGCCGAGTACGCGGGCCGGCCGTCGGTGTCCGAGCTGACCCTGCACGCCCCGCTGGTCCTGCGACCCGGCACCGACACACGGATCCAGGTGCGGCTGTCCGGAACCGGCGAGTCCGGACGGCGCACCGTCCGCGTGTACGCGCGCCCCGCCGACCAGCCCGGCGAGTGGACCCTGCACGCCGAGGGCGTGCTCACCGCCGACGCCGCTCCCCCCGTCACCGCCGCGACCGAACCCCCACCGGGCGCCGAGGCGCTCCCCGTCGACGGCCTCTACCCCGACCTGGCCCGGGACGGCTACGGCTACGGGCCCGCCTTCCAGGGGCTGCAGGCCGCCTGGAGCCACGGAGACGAGGTGTGGGCCGACGTGCGCCTGCCCCGGGGCCGCCGCGAGGAAGCCGACGCCTTCGGTCTGCACCCCGCGCTGCTGGACGCCGCCCAGCACGCCATCGCCCTGACCGGTCCCCGGGGCGGCGGCCGGGTGCGGCTGCCCTTCGCATGGACCGGGGTGCGCCTGCACGCCGCCGGAGCCGGCGCCCTGCGCGTGCACGCCCGCCCCGTCGGACCCGACGAGTACGCGCTGACCATGACCGACCCGGCCGGGCATCCCGTCCTGACCGCCGAGGCTCTGGCCGTGCGCCCCGTCGACGTCGCGCGCGTGGAGGCCGAGGCGAGCCGGTCCCGGACCCGTGAGCTGTACGCCCTGGGCTGGTCCGCCCTGGACCTTCCCGAGGCCGCCGCGGCCCCCGCCCTCGCCGTCCTGGGGCCGGACACCACCGGCATGACCGAGGCGCTCGCCCGTGCCGGCACCGTGGTGCACCCCCTCACCGGTCTGGAACAGCTCCGCGAGCTGCCCGGGGAGGTCACGGTCCTGGCGCCCTTCGCCCCGCCGGTCCCCGGAGCGGATACGCCACGGGCGGAGGCGGGCGGGGAGGGGCCCGCGGACCCGGGCCCGGACATCCCCGAGGCCGCCTCCGCAGGGCTGCACCGGGCTCTGGCCCTGCTCCAGGAGTGGATCGACGACGATGCCACGGACGACCACCGGCTCGTCGTCGTCACCCGGGGAGCGGTCGCGGTGAGCCCCGGTGAGGACGTCACCGACCTGGTCCACGCCCCGCTGTGGGGCATGCTGCGCACCGCCCAGACCGAGCAGCCCGAACGGTTCGGACTGGTGGACCTGGACGGCTCCGACACCGCCGCCGCCGTGCTCACCCGGGCCCTGGCCTCCGGTGAGCCGCAGGTCGCGCTGCGTGGGGCCACCGCGCACGCACCCCGCCTCACACGCGCCGCGGTGCCGGAGGAGCCCGCCTCCGCCGACATCGGCGACGGTACGGTGCTGATCACCGGTGCGACAGGCGTGCTCGGCTCCGCGGTCGCCCGCCGCGTGGTCGAGCGCCACGGCGCCCGCGACCTGCTGCTGCTCAGCCGCCGGGGAGGGGAGGCACCCGGAGCCGGCGAGCTCGCCGGGGAACTGGCGGCCCTCGGTGCGCGGGTCTCCTTCGCGGCCTGCGACGCGGCCGACGCCGACGCTCTGGCCGCCGTCATCGACGCCGTACCCGCCGAACGGCCCCTGCGCGCCGTGGTGCACATCGCCGGAACCCTCGACGACGGCGTACTCACCGCACTCACACCCGAGCGCATGGACGGTGTCCTGCGGCCCAAGGTCGACGCCGCCCACCACCTGCACCGGTTGACCGAGCACCTGGACCTGTCCGCGTTCGTGCTCTTCTCCTCGGCGGCGGGCGTACTGGGCAGCCCCGGCCAGGCCAACTACGCGGCGGCCAACGCCTTCCTCGACGCCCTGGCCCACCACCGGCGCTCCCGCGGCCTGGCGGCCCACTCGCTGTCGTGGGGCCTGTGGGGAACCCTCGGAGAGATGGCCTCCCACTTGGAGGAGGCCGACATCTCACGGCTGCGCCGCCTGGGCATGGCCAGGACGCTGACCGAGGAGGAGGGTCTGGACCTGCTGGACGCCGCCCTGGCCTGTGAGGAACCCCACCTGGTACCGCTGCCGCTGGACCTGGAGGGCATGCGCTCCCGCGCCGCCCGCACCGGTCAACTGCCGCCGCTGTTCCGGTCGTTGGTCCGGCCGCCCCGGCGCCGCGCCTCGGCCACGGGCGCGGCCGCCGGTCCGGGGTTGGCCGACGCACTGGCGGCCGCCGGCGCCGAGGAACGGGAGAGCATGCTGCTGGAGCTGGTGAGCACACGCACCGCGGAGGTGCTGGGCAGGCCCGGGGGCGAACGGCTCGACCCCGACCAGAACTTCCTGGAGATCGGCCTGGACTCCCTCACCGCCGTCGAGCTGCGCAACGAGCTGCGCGCGGCCACGGGGCTGCGGCTGTCCCCGTCCGTGGTGCTGGCCCATCCCACACCGGTCGGCCTGGCACGCCACCTGCTCGACGAACTGCCCGCGCACGGCTCCTCCCCGGCCGCCGTCGCGGCCCCGTCCGGAACCGATCCGCTGGAGGGCGCGGTGCCGCTGTTTCGCGAGTCGTGCCGCCAGGGCCGGATCGGCGACGGAATCCGCATGGTCCAGGCCGCGGCCCACCTGCGTCCCCTCTTCGGCGGACCGGAGGACTTCGGTGCCCGGGCGCGCCCGATCACCGTCGCGCGTGGACCGGCGCGCCCCCGTCTTGTGTGCCTGCCGTCCCTGGTCATGGTCTCGGGCCTCCAGGAGTACGCGCGCTTCGGCGCGGGCCTGCAGGACCGGAGGGAGGTGGTGGTCCTGCCCCAGCCCGGGTTCACCGCGGGCGACCCGCTGCCGCGGACTCCGGAGGCGGCCGTGGCCGTCCAGGCCCTGGCCGTACGCGAGGCCGTCGGCGACGAACCCTACGTGCTGGTCAGCCGCTCCTCCGGCGGGTGGGTGACGCATGACGTCGCCGTCCTGATGGAAGCCCGTGGGCACGCGCCCGAAGCGGTGGTCCTGATGGACACGCCCCTGCCGAACGACCACACGGCCTTCCCCATCATCCAGGCCGGCGTACTGGAACGGGAGACCCGGTTCGGGCTGATGGACGGCACACGGGTCACCGCGATGGGACGCTACATCCAGCTGTACGAGCGCTGGACGCCCTCTCCCACCGCCGTGCCGACCCTGACGGTGCGCCCGCAGAAGCAGATGGTCGACGGCAGGGGCGAGCCGATCGGAGGCGAGGACTGGCGGTTCGACTGGCCGTTGCCGCACGACGCGGTGGACGTGGGAGGCGACCACATCACCATGTTGGAGGAGCACGGCGTGGACACGGCCCTGGCCGTGCATGCCTGGCTGGAGAAGTACGTGGGTTAGGGATCGGGCGGTGTTTCCGCGTAGGCGCCCCCGCCGTGCGGCGGGCGGGGGCGCCGACCCGCCCGCCCACCGCTTCCCGTCGGCGCCCGCCGGCGGCTCCAGCAGGTCGTCGACGACGCCCTCGGGGCCGGTGCCGCCCCTGTCCGGACCCGGGTGGCCGCTCAGCCGGGCTCACCGCTTCGTGCACGGCGGCCGGCAGCAGCGCGCTGCTCCGTTCCGGGGAGCCCGCTGTCCCCCAGGAGGGGCGGCGCCGGGAGCGGCCGCGGAGAACGCGCGGGGCGCCCGTGTCCGGAACAACCCGGGCCCGCCGGACGTTGGCCCGTACGTGCCCCAGGCCCCGCACGCGCCGGAGCGCCGCACCGCGTCGGCGCGGTACCGGCGGCGAAAACCGGTTGCCGCCCCTTCTACCCTTGACTACTGATGAGCACCACCACGCCCGCGCCCGCCGCGGACACACTCCGCTCCCGGCTGCGCGACCTCATGCCCTCGGACCGCCACCGGCTGCGTCGGCGTATCGACGGTCTGGCCAAGATCCGCGACGAGCGCCGCCGCGCCTCGGTCACCGCCCAGATCGCCGGGGACATCGACGAGGCCGCCCTGCGCGTGGCCGTGCGCCGCGAGGCGGTCCCGGAGCTCACCTACCCCGAGTCGCTCCCGGTCAGCGCCCGCCGCGAGGACATCGCCGAGGCCATCCGCGACAACCAGGTCGTCATCGTCGCCGGTGAGACCGGTTCCGGCAAGACCACCCAGCTGCCCAAGATCTGCCTGGAGCTGGGGCGCGGCGTCATGGGCACCGTCGGCCACACCCAGCCCCGGCGCCTGGCCGCCCGTACGGTCGCCGAGCGCATCGCCGAGGAGATCGGTACCCCGCTGGGCGAGACCGTCGGCTACAAGGTCCGCTTCACCGACTCCTCCAGCGACAGCACGCTGGTCAAGCTGATGACCGACGGCATCCTGCTCGCCGAGATCCAGCACGACCGCATGCTGCGCCAGTACGACACGCTCATCATCGACGAGGCCCACGAGCGCAGCCTCAACATCGACTTCCTGCTCGGCTACCTCAAGCAGCTGCTGCCCAAGCGCCCCGACCTCAAGGTCGTCATCACCTCGGCCACCATCGACCCCGAGCGCTTCTCCCGCCACTTCGACGACGCCCCCATCGTCGAGGTCTCGGGCCGCACCTACCCGGTCGAGGTCCGCTACCGGCCCATCTCCGAGGAGATCCTCGACCCGGAGGAGAAGAACCCGGGAGGCGGCACCGACCGCGACCAGACCCAGGCCATCCTGGACGCCGTCGACGAGCTCGGCCGCGAGGCCCCCGGCGACGTGCTGGTCTTCCTCAGCGGTGAGCGCGAGATCCGCGACACCGCCGAGGCACTGGAGAAGAAGAAGCTCCCGAACACGGAGATCCTGCCGCTCTACGCGCGGCTGTCGGTCGCCGAGCAAAGACGCGTGTGGTCCTCCCACAGCGGGCGCCGCGTCGTCCTGGCCACCAACGTCGCCGAGACCTCCCTGACCGTCCCCGGCATCAAGTACGTCATCGACCCGGGCACCGCGCGCATCTCCCGCTACTCCCACCGCACCAAGGTGCAGCGCCTGCCCATCGAGGCGATCTCCCAGGCCTCCGCCAACCAGCGCAAGGGCCGCTGCGGCCGCGTCTCCGAGGGCATCTGCATCCGGCTGTACTCGGAGGAGGACTTCCTCTCGCGCCCCGAGTACACCGACCCCGAGATCCTGCGCACCAACCTGGCCTCGGTCATCCTCCAGATGGCCTCCCTGGGCCTGGGCGACGTCGCCGCCTTCCCGTTCGTGGACGGCCCCGACCACCGCCAGATCAAGGACGGCGTCAACCTCCTCACCGAGCTGGGCGCCCTGCACCCCGACACCTCCGGCCCCAAGCGCAGGCTCACACAGACGGGCCGGCGCCTGGCCCAGCTGCCCGTCGACCCGCGCCTGGGCCGGATGGTCCTGGAGGCGCACGAGCGCGACTGCCTGGGCGAGGTGCTGGTCATCACCGCCGCCCTGTCCATCCAGGACCCGCGCGAGCGCCCCGCCGACAAACAGCAGCAGGCCCAGCAGGCGCACGCCAGGTTCGCCGACAAGGAGTCGGACTTCCTGGCCTTCCTCAACCTGTGGAACCACCTGCGCGAGAAGCAGCGGGAGCTGTCGGGCAACCAGTTCCGCCGGCTGTGCCGCGAGGAGTACCTCAACTACCTGCGCGTACGCGAGTGGCAGGACATCCACAGCCAGCTCCGGCAGGTGCTGCGCTCCATGGACATCGAGGCCCCGCGTCCGCGCGAGGAGGCCGCCGACCCCCGCGGCGTGCACATGTCGCTGCTGGCCGGGCTGCTCTCGCACGTGGGGCTCAAGGACCCCGAGAAGCACGAGTACCTGGGCGGGCGCGGCGCCCGCTTCGCGATCTTCCCCGGATCGGCCCTGTTCAAGAAGCAGCCCCGCTTCGTGATGGCCGCGGAGCTGGTGGAGACCTCCAAGCTCTGGGGCCGCATGGTCGCGAAGATCGAACCGGAGTGGGCCGAGGAGCTGGCCGGGGACATCGTCAAGCGCCACTACAGCGAGCCGCACTGGGAGCGCAAGCGCGGCGCCGTCATGGCCTTCGAGCGCGTCACCCTCTACGGCGTGCCCATCGTCGTGCAGCGCAAGGTGTCCTACGGCAAGATCGACCCCGGGCTGTCCCGGGAGCTGTTCATCCGCCGCGCCCTGGTCGAGGGCGACTGGGAGACCCGCCACCACTTCTTCCACGACAACCGCAAGCTCCTGGACGAGGTGGAGGACCTCGAACACCGCGCCCGCCGCCGCGACATCGTCGTGGACGACGAGACGCTGTTCGCCTTCTACGACGCGCGCGTGCCGGACTCGGTGGTCTCGGCCGCCCACTTCGACTCCTGGTGGAAGAAGGCCCGCCGCACCGATCCCACGCTCTTGGACTTCACCCGCGAGGAGCTCATCAACGAGGGCGTCGACGCCGTCAGCGAGGACGACTACCCGGACGTGTGGCGCCAGGGCGAGTTCACCTTCCCGCTGACCTACCAGTTCGAGCCCGGCAGCGACTCCGACGGCGTCACCGCGCACATCCCGGTGAAGTTCCTCAACCAGGTGGAGAACACCGGGTTCGACTGGCAGATCCCGGGGCTGCGCGACGAACTCGTCACCGCGATGATCCGGTCCCTGCCCAAGCCGCTGCGGCGCAACTTCGTCCCCGTTCCGGACCACGCGGCCCGGGCGCGGGGCGGCCTGGACCCCTACGCGGGACCGCTCACCGAGGCGCTGGCCGCCGAGCTCACCCAGATGGCGGGGGAGCGGATCAGCCCCTCCGACTTCCAGCTGGACCGGGTCCCCGACCACCTGCGCATCACCTTCCGCGCGGTGGACGACCGGGGCCGCACCCTGGCCGAGTCCAAGGACCTGGAGAAGCTGCGCGCCAAGCTCAAGCCGCGTCTGCGCGAGGCGATCTCCGCCGAGGCCAAGGGCGTGGAGCGCAAGGGGCTGACCTCCTGGGACTTCGGCCCGCTGGAGCAGACCCTGGAGCGCAAGGCGCTCGGCCCCAAGGTGAAGGGCTACCCGGCGCTGGTGGACGAGGGCGACAGCGTCGCGATCCGCATCTTCGACACCCGGGCCGAGCAGCGCGCCGCCATGTGGGCGGGCACCCGGCGCCTGCTGCTGCTCACCGTGCCCTCGGTGGCGCACGCGGTCAGCAAGGGGCTGAACAACCCCGACAAGCTCGCCCTGGCCGACAACCCGCACGGCTCGGTCGGCAAGATGCTGGCCGACGCCGAGGCGGCCGCGGTCGACCACCTGCTCGCCCGCGAGGGCGGCCCGGTGTGGAACGGCGAGGACTTCCACAAGCTCTCCGAGCGGGTGCGCGCCGACCTCGGCGACACCCTCGCCGAGATCCTCGACAAGAGTGCGCGCGTGCTGGTGCTGTGGCGCAAGGTGTCCAAGAAGGTCAAGGGCACCACGTCCCTGGCCGTGCTGCCCTCGCTCAACGACGTGCAGGGACAGCTCGGCGACCTGGTCGGGGACGGGTTCGTCACCCGGACCGGCCTGTCGCGCCTGGACGACCTCCACCGCTACCTGCGCGGGGTGGAGTACCGGCTGGACAAGCTGCCGGAGAACCCGCGCCGCGACCAGGTGAACATGGCCAAGGTCGAGCAGATGCGCCAGGCCGTGGCCAAGCTGCGCGGGAGCCTGCCGGCGGGGCGCGCGGCCGACCCGGACGTGGTGGAGCTGCGCTGGATGCTGGAGGAGTACCGGGTCAGCCTGTTCGCCCAGGAGCTGCGCACGGCCTACCCGGTCTCGGACAAGCGCATCATGAAGGCGATCGAGGCAGCCAAGGCGGCGGGCCGGAAGTAGGTCCCCGGGGACCTGTCCGCGGGTCCGGTGCGGTCGACGCTTGACGAAGGCGCTCGGGGGAGCGGTCGGCGGTGTCCGTTCAGATCAGGTCTCGTGGCGGCGGAAGAGGAAGAGCCCGTACTGCGCCTCAGGGTCCCGCCACTGGGCCCGCAGGTGGAAGCCGTGCGCCCCTACTTCGCGGGCCAGCTGCCGGCCGTCGAACTTCACCGAGTAGCCGACGTTGAGGAACTGCCCGCGCGGTATGCGCAGTGTGAGTCCGAGTCCCGGTACGGGCACCGTCCGGTCGGCTTGGGCGCGAAGACGTCCCTCCACGGTGGAGGTGTCCGCGTTGTAACAGGCCTCCGGGACGAAGTCGTCGAGCACGAAGCCGGCGCCGTAGCGGCGGTTGAGCTGGGTGAGGTAGTTGAGCCGAAAGCCGGCGAAAGCCGAGTGCCCGGCGGGGTCGTTGTAACAGGTCTCCAGGACCTCACGGCTCTTGTCCAGATCTGCGGAGACCAGGAAGCTCTCGCCCGGGTCCAGGCTGCGGGCGATCTCGCCGAGCAGGCTGTCACGTTCCTCGCGCGTGGCGTTGCCGAAGCTGCTACCGAGGAAGACGACCGCGAGCGGCTCACCGGGGTGGGTGCTCAGCCAGTCGAGACCGGCTTCGTAGCGTCCCCACAGGCCCGTGACCTCCAGACGGTCCAGTTCCGAGCACAACGCGGCGCCGCTGGACCGCAGCATGCTCTGGTCGACGTCGATCGGAAGGTAGGTGGTCTCACGCAGGCGCACGCAGCTTTCCAACAGCAGCCGTGTCTTCTTCGCACTCCCGCTACCCAGTTCCGCGATCCGCCCGCAGGCGAGCAGCTCGGCTATCTCCGGGGAGTGGTGCTCCAGCAGGGCGCGTTCCACGCGGGTCAGGTAGTACGTGGGCAGCTCGGTGATCTGCTCGAACAGTTCGGAACCGACCGCGTCGTAGCCGAGCCAGGGCGGCAGCCGGGGCGGCGTCTGCTGGAGGCAGTCGCGCACGACCGTGTCCTCCGGCACCGCGTCGCCCCTGCCGGCGACCGGCAGGACGCCGGCCCGCGCCGCTGGTCCAGGTGGTCTCATGGTCTCCTCCCGTCCACCCCGTCGCGAAAGCTCGACTCGCCGCGGTTCCAATGGCGCAACAGGTGATCCTCCATTCGTTCGGCCAGGAACGTGCTGCCGCGGATCCCGAACACGACGTCGGAGGCCAGTTCGGGTTCGGCGTTCAGCAGCGGTGCGATCACCTCGCGCCGGACGAGCTGCTCGTGCACCGCGTCGGCCTCGACGTGCTCGGCATAGAACCGAACGGCGGCCGGACCGCACCCCAGCCTCCGCATGGCTTTGACCAGCCGGTCCGCGCCGGGGGAGGAGGTGAGCTCGACGGTGGCGAACTGCCCGATCAGCGCCGCGCGCAACCCGCGGTGCAGCCCGCACAGCGACATGAAGTTGACCTCGGCCAGCATTTCGGCGGGGGCGGAGTCGAGATAGGCGCCATAGTCCGCGGAGAGGCCGAGCTCGGTCATCATGTCGGCGAAGAGCTTGGAGTGCGCCCGCTCGGGGTCTCCCGCGCCGTACTCGTCGTGCTGCACCGTCACGAGGGCGGCCTTGGACGGACCGTCCAGGCGGGGGATGACGAAGGTCTGCGGGTCGGCCTCCTTCAGGTGGTAGAGCGAGCGGTGAGCGACGTACTCGCGCAGCTGCCACAGTTCCCCGTGGCGGCGTAGGTGATGGGAGACGCCGAACGCGTCGACGTGTTCGATGAGGAGTTCCCCGAGCTCGCTCTCGACGTCCGCGCCAGCGGGCACGTCGTCTCTGAGCGCGCCGAGGAAGGCCCGTTCCAACTCGGCGCGGATCGTCAGCAGGACCGGGTCCCATTCGCGGTCGGCGTCGACTCCCCGGAAACCGCGGTAGTGGAGTTCGTAGCAGCAGTAGAGCGCCAGTTGGAGGTCCTCGCCGTAGGGCGGGGACCCGTCCACGGCGGGAGGCACGGGCCGGTTTCCGCGCAGTGCGGACAGAACCGCCTCGGAGACCGGGCCGCGAGGGGCGGGAAGCGTCGGTGTTCTCGGCATCGTCGCGGTCATGGGTCGTGCTCCTTCTCCTCCCCGCCGCGTACGCGGCGGCGGTGGCTGGTATCGCAGAACGGGCGGCGCCGGCTGCGGCCGCACGCACACAGCGCGGTGACCGCCCGGTCGCTGTGCACGCGCGTTCCGTCGGGCATCTCCACGTCGATCGGGCCGTAGACGAGGATCGGGCCCTCGTCGGTGACGAGGACCCGGCGACGGGCCTCAGCCATGGTGCGCCTCGATGACCACGAGTTCCTCCTCCACCTGGTCGGGGCCGAGCAGCCCGCGGGCGCGCAGTGCCGGAGCGCGCGCCCGCAGGACCGGCCCGAACGGAACGCGGGCTCGTGCGAGGACCTCAGGAGCCAGGCCGGTCTCCTTGAGCTGGTCCAACGTGATCTGCTCGTCGGCGAGCTCGGACTGCACGAGCAGCAGCGCGCCGTCTTCGTTGAGCACCGAGGAGACCCCTGCGCAGATGCGGTCCAGCAGGAGCCGCCCGTCCGTTCCCGCGTCCCAGCACCTCGCCATCCGGTGGCGGGGCGGCAGCAGACCGGGAGCGGGCATGTAGGGCGGGTTGGCGAGCACGAGGTCGAAGCGGTGCGGGGCCACGGGAGCGAACAGGTCACCGCGCCGGACCGTCGCCGGGACCCCGTGCAACCGGCTGTTGAGCCAGCTCGCCAGTACTGAGCGTCGCGACAGGTCGATCGCGGTGAGGCTGGCCGCGCCGGCGCGGAAGGCCTCGATGCCCAGCGCCCCGGTGCCCGAACCGACGTCGAGGACTGAGCGGCCGGCGACCTGGCCGCGCTGACGCAGTACGGCACGGAGCAACGAGGTGTCCTCCTGTGCCCGGTAAACGCCCGGCGGCCTCACTAGCAGCATGCGAGCGCCACTACCCGGCCTCCCCACCACCAACCGCGTTGAACATTCCGGGCAACGGTTGGTGACAGTGGGTGGGAACCGGTCGGGTGGCGCGGCCGTGTCCGGGCTGGAGCTGCGCACGGCCTACCCGGTCTCGGACCGGCGTGTCATGAAGGCCGTCGAGGCGGCGGGCGGGAAACGGTGAGCAGCAAGGTGTGGGCGACCGGCCACAAGTAGGAGCCCTGCGACGGTTGAGGGGTTGCTCCGCCTGTAGCATGCGCTCTGTGGTTTAGACCACTGACGGTACGAGATGCAGGCGCGAGGGAAACGAGGCTCCTGGTGGGCGAAGCGGTGGACGGAAAGCGGCTCCTGCTGGTGGGCACCTACACTCCCGACTCCGACCCGCCGGGGGAGGGCGCCGGTATCCACCGCGTCTGGTTCGACCCCATGACGGGGGAGATGGCCGACGGCGGCGTGGCCGCTCGCACCCCGGGTCCCTCCTTCCTGGCCTTCCACGAGGACCCGGCCACGGTCTACGCCGTCAACGAGCGAGCCGAGGGCACCGTCACCGCCTTCCGGATCGACGGGGGCGCCCGGCTCACCGAGCTGGCGCAGGCCCCCACCGGCGGCGGATCGCCCTGCCACGTGCTCGCGACGGGCTCCGAGCTGGTGGTCACCAACTACGCCAACGGCGTGGCGACCGTGTACGGACTGGAGAGGGGCGGCGCGTTCACGGCCGGAGCGGTGGAGCTGGCCAACACCGGGAGCGGGCCGGTCACCGACCGCCAGGAGGGGCCGCACGCGCACAGTGCCGCCGCCCCCGACGACCGTCACGTGCTCGTGGCCGACCTGGGCACCGACGAGCTGCGCGTCGTCCGCGACGGCGAGCAGGTCGGCACGGTCGCGCTGCCCCCGGGCACCGGTCCCCGCCACGCGGCGGTGTCGGGGGAGTACCTCTACGTCGCAGGCGAGCTGGACTCGCGGGTGCACGTCGTGCGCTGGGACCCGGGCACCGGCACCGGTGAGCACCTCGGCTCCGTCCACGCCACCGGCGAGGAGGCCGCGGGCGACAACTTCCCCGCCGAGATCCTCACGAACGGCGACCACGTGTACGTGTCCAACCGGGGAGCCGACACGGTCTCCACCTTCGCCGTCCGCGGCGGCGGCGCGCGCCTGGAGCACGTGGCCAGCGCCCCGGCCGGAGGGCCGTGGCCGCGCAACTTCACCGTGGTGCGCGGCCACCGCGAGGAGCCCGACCACCTGGTCGTGGCCGCCCAGAACGGGGACTCGCTGGCCTCCCTGCTCATCGACCCCGACACGGGCGTCCCCGCCGACACCGGCCACCGGCTGCGCCTGCCCGTCCCCGTGTGCGTGCTCCCGGTCCCGATCACCCGCATCCGCCGCGCCGGGGCCGCGACTGCCTGACGGCTCACACGTAGTCCTCGGACCGGAAGGGGATCGTCTCCTCGTCGGCACGAGCGTCGATCACAGCGCTGTCAGCGGTGTCCTCCAGCTCTTCCGGGCACACCGCCTCCGGCTCCGGGGCTCGGCCCCGAGGCCCTTCCGCTGGTCGCACCGGGGCCAAGGGCGTTCGCTCCGTTCAGGTGTGCTTCTTCGTGCTCGGCCAGATGGCGTGTTCGGGGTCCCAGAACACGACGTGGAAGATGTTGCCGTCGACGAAGCCGTACAGCCTGCCGGGCCCGTTCATCCTCAGCCGGGAGATCTGGGTCTGGTCCGCCAGCCGCAGGTGCTCCAGGCGTTCCTTGGCCTGCTTGTTCGGCAGCCCCTCCAGGTCGTAGCTCTTCGCGAGGCCGCCGCTCTGGTGGAAGAGTTCGCGGACGCTCATCCGCTCGAAGTCCCGCAGTTTCCTCAGCAGGTCGCAGAGGTCCTCACCCGCGACCTCCGAGAACCCCCACGGCCCCTCGTGGTCGACGTGTTCGAAACGCCAGCACATGCGCTCATGGGAGCTGTCGGCCTGGGGGAGCCGGTGGGGGTTGGGCGGGCTCTTGCCCGGAGGCGGGGTAGGCGCGGGAGCCTTCTTCTTCCCGCCCCTACCCTTGGGCACTGTCGGCCGCCGTGAGCGCGTCGAAGTACTCGTGCAGGTCGTCCTCCGCCAGAGGTTCGATGCTCCGTTCGAGCCCCTCGGCACCAGCCCGCTGGCGTGCGCGCAGCCAGGGCGGCTCACGGTGGGTCATCGCCGACAGTTGGTGCGCGCTGAAGCCCTGGAGTGAGCCCAGGACCAGGTCGACGGACTCCCGCTCACCCGGGTCCAGGGCCTCGGGGTTGCCCTTGATGTCTTTCGGTGCCACGGAGAACAGGCCGCGGTGACACGCGTACAAGGCAGGGGCGACCGGGCCGTTGGCCCAGGCCTCGAAGTGCTCGGGGAACAGCGGGCGCTCCTCCCAGGCCAGGTGGTAGCCGTAGGAGTAGTAGCACAGCTTCTGGAGCTTCATCGCGCTCATGGTGCCCAGGCGGTCGAGGATGTACCGGGCGACGTCGGTCACGTTGGCCATGCCACTCCCTCCCTGCCCTCGTGTGGGCCGAGAACGCGGTCTTCTTGCACGTCAACGGCTCTTTTCGATCATACGTGTGGTGTTTCGCGGGGGTCTATGGACCTGAGGTGCGATCAGCCTAACCCTTCGGTCCGACCCTGATCCGGGGAAGGCACCGACTACCCGTGTTCCGTTCGGCGGCGAGGCGATGGCTGCGCTCCTCACCGCGCCCTCACCTGCGAGGAAGCGGTCACAGCCTTATCGGCCTGGGGCCCAGGCAGAGGCTTTCGGCCGGAGCGGATCTGCGAGTGCGGACGGACCAGGTCGCAGGGAGCACTGGAAGCGGCCGGGTGCCCCGATGCGGTTCCATTGCTGGCCGGGGCCTGGGTAGGGAAGCCGGGAGACCGGCTCGCCCGTCGCGAAGGAGGACGACGAACAGTGGGGCAACGGGAGCAGGGGACTCAGCACGGTTCCAAGGCCGAGCGCACGGTCGGGATCATCGGGTGCGGCAGCATGGGGGAGCGCCACGCCAGGGCGTTCATCGCGACCGGCCGCCTGGAACCGTGTCTGCGCGTCACGCACCTTTGTGACCGGGACAGCGCGCGAGCGCACCGGGTCGCCGACCTGTTCACCCAGGCCGGTCTCCCGCGCCCCTCGGTCACCGTGCGGGCCGAGGACCTGTTCGCCGACGGGGGCCTCGACTCCGTCGACGTCGTACTGCCGACATCGGCACACCACGGCGTCTGTGTCCAGGCGTTGCGGGCCGGAAAGCACGTCCTGGTGGAGAAACCCCTGGCACTCGACGTGGAACAGGCCGCGTCGATGGTCGGTGCGGCCGCGGCGAACGACCGGGTGCTGTCCGTGGCGGAGAACTACCGGCGTGTGGGAGCCAACCGCGCCCTTCGTGCCCTGCTGGACCGGTCGGACGGCGTCGTCTCCATGACCACCGACATCGTCTGCTCGCCGCTCCACGACGCTCGGCACAACGCCGCGGACTGGTACGCCGACCCCGACACCGCCGGGTCCTACCTCGCCCACGAGATGGGCGCGCACGAGATGGACCTCGTCCGCTTCCTCCTGGGGGAGGTCGAGTCCGTCCACTGCGTTCCCCGCTTCTCCGCGCACGAGCCCTCACGGGACCCGCGACGGGCCACCGGACTGTTCGCGACGTTGACGTGCGCGTCCGGCGCGGTCGCGCAGATGAGCCTGCGGTCTTCCGACCACGAGCCGCCGGGCGGGTCCAGGAGGATCGTCCTGGAGGACGGCGGCCACGTCCTCAGCCAGGCGTGGGAGGTGTGGGACGGCTGGCACCAGGGCCGCGGCGGTGCGCGTACCACGACGGACGAGGCCCTCACCGCCCTCGCCGCCCACACGGGCGAAGTGGGAAACGGTAGGGGATCGTCCGACCCCGCGCTCAGGCACGAACCGGTCCGGCCGCTCTTCGCCAGGGATGACGTCGCGCGCAGCGGGGTCGCGTCCGCCGTCCACGAGTTCGCGCACGCCGTCGCGGGTGTACGTGAACCCGAGATCGACGGTGTGGACGGGATGCGCACTCTCGCCCTGTGTGAGTCCCTGATCCTCTCGGCGCGTTCGTCGAGAACGAGCTGGTCGGGGAGTCGGTCTGCCACGGTCGCGGGCATGTCCACCAGGCTAGACCGTTCCTGAAGGTCCGCGAGGACGCTCACCCGGGACGGTGCTTCCGTGCCACGGTGTGCCCGGCCCCCGGTCCTCCCTGTCCGGAACCACCTCCGGTGACCGTCTCCGGTGTCCGGTCCGTCTGCGCCTATTTCGTTCCCGCGCCCGTCGAACGCTCCACACGGGCAGTCGCACACCGCCCACAGGGCCGGGGGCGCACGGGAGTCCTTGCCTGTACGGGCGGTGACGCCGTCGCCGGGCGGGACCGACCACGCCGCCGACTCACCAGGGGCCGTGGCGGGCCAGGCTCACGGCCAGGGCGCCCGCCGACAGGCAGAAGAACACGGCCCAGGGGCCCAACCGGTGGTCACGGACCCGCAGGTGGGCCCAGAGCGCACCGAGGAAGTACAGCACGAGGCCGCCGGCGGCGAGCGTGCCCAGCACCGGCACGGTGAACCCGGCCAGCAGCCCCAGCGATCCCGCCGCCAACAGGACGCCCAGCGGGCGTATCCAGGACCGGGGCACGCCCAGCCTGTCCGCCTCGTTCCTGGGATGGTGGTGGCCGGCGAGGTTGGCGGTGGCGGCCAGGCCGCTGACGGCCGAGGCGAGCAGGACGACCACGGTGTGGGCGGCGAACACGGAGGGCCCCTTCTTCGTGGGGACGGCGGTCGGGTGCGCTCCATGGACGAGACGGGCTCCGAGGACGTGACACGTCCCGTGCCGCATGGGAAGGACGGGGCCGGCCCGTGGCGGCCCCGGGAGGAGAGCGTTCCGCCGCATCCCCGGGGTTCGGGGCTCCGCCGTACTAGGGTTTGCGCCGGTACGTCTCCACCCGACCCCGAGAGAGGACATCGTGCTCTTCGCGGCTCCGGTGGCCGCCGTCGCCGCGACACTGCTGCTGACGGCGCTCACCGGGCAGATCCCCCAGGTGCTCACGTGGGGCGCTCTCATGACCCTGGTCGCCGCGGCTCCGATCGTCGTCCCGCCGCCGCACCGGCGCACCGCGATCCGGGTGTGCGCCGCCCTTCTTGCCGCCGCGACCGTCCTCGGCATCCTGTCGGTCGGGGCGTTCTACGTCCCCGCGCTCGCCGCACTCGTCATCGCGGGGACCACGCACCGTCCGAAGAGCCGGGGAAGGCGGTCGACGGCGGCGTGAGTCCGCGTGGCGGCCCCGCGGGCGTGTGACCTGTGTCTCAGGACGAACCCCACAACGACCGGGCGCACGGAACTGTGCGCCCCGACCTCTTCTCCGGTCACCGGCATCACGGACAATGGGGAGTGATCCACTCCCACACCCCTGAGGGAATCCATCCATGCCCACGACCAGGAACGCCGTCCGCTACAAGGGCCTGACCGCCCGCGACCTCGCGCTCATCGCCGTGTTCGCCGGCCTCATCGCCGCGCTCAGCGTCACCGTCGCCATCCCGCTGCCGTTCTCCCCGGTGCCGATCACCCTCCAGACCCTCGGCGTCATGCTCGCCCCCAGCCTCCTGGGCTGGAAGCGCGGCACCCTCGCCGTCGCCGCCTTCCTCGCCCTCGGCCTGGCCGGGCTTCCGCTCTTCGCGGGCGGTATGGGCGGTGTCGGGGTCCTGGCCAGGCCCTCGGCCGGGTTCATCGTCAGCTGGGTCTTCGCCGCCCTGGTCATCGGCGTGCTCACCGACCTCATGCTCCGCGCCAACCATGGCCGCTACCGCTTCTGGGCGGGCCTGGGCGTCAACGTCGTCGGCGGCATCCTCGTCGTCTACGCGATCGGCGTCCCCTGGATGTCCGCCGTCGCGGGCAGCGGGGTCCTGGCCACCACCTACTCCATGCTGGCCTTCCTGCCGGGCGACCTCGTCAAGGCCGTCGCCACCGCCCTCATCGCCGGCACGGTCTTTCGCGCCTACCCCATCCCGCCCGCCGGGCGCCCGGTCGTCGAGGTGGGCGACGACGGCGGAGCCGCCTGATGCTCCGCCTCGAGGGGGTCTCCCACTCCTACGACGACCGCGCCGTGCTGCGCGACGTCACCCTCGACCTCGCCGAGCACCGCGTCGGCGTGATCGGGGCCAACGGATCGGGCAAGTCCACGCTCGCCCGCACCCTCAACGGCCTCGTCGTCCCCGACGAGGGCCGGGTGACGCTGGGGGAGTGGGACACCCGGCGTCACGCCAGACACATCCGGCGCAGGGTCGGCTTCGTCTTCTCCGACGCCGCCAACCAGATCATCATGCCCACCGTCGCCGAGGACGTGGAGATCGGCCTGCGCTCCCTCAAGCTCGGCCGCGAGGAGACCGACCGCCGGGTCGAGGACGCCCTGGTCCGCTACGGTCTCGACGGTCACCGCGACCACCCCGGGCACCTGCTCTCCGGCGGGCAGAAGCAGCTCCTCGCCCTGGCCTCGGTGCTGGTCACCGAACCCGAGGTACTGGTCTGCGACGAGCCCACCACGCTGCTCGACCTGCGCAACACCCGCATGGTGCACCGCACCCTCGAAGGGCTCGAACAGCAGGTCGTGCTGTTCACACACGACCTGGACCTGCTCGACGGCTTCGACCGGGTCCTGGTCATGGACGCCGGGCGCGTGGTCTTCGACGGCGTGCCCGAGGACGCCGTGTCCCACTACACCAAGCTCATGGACGAGCGGTGAACACCGTCGGCCTGTACGTCCCCGGCCACAGCCCCCTCCACAGGGCACCGGCCGGGGCCAAACTCCTCGTGCTGCTGCTGGCCGGTGTCGGCCTCGTCGTCTGGGCCGACCACCGCGTCGCGGTCGGCGCCCTGGCCGTCGCGCTCGCGCTCTACCCGGCAGTGGGACTGCCCCTGGGGCGGGCCTGGTCCGCGCTGCGGGCGCTGTGGCCGTTCCTGCTGGCCATCGGCCTGTTCCAGGTCCTGTTCGCCGACTGGCAGACGGCCCTGCGCCTGTGCGCGCAGCTGGCCGCGCTCGTCCTGCTCGCCAACCTCGTCACCCTCACCACCCGCGTACGCGAGATGCTCGACCTCTTCGAGCGGATGGTCCGGCCGCTGCGCCACGTGGGCGCCGACCCCGACAGGATCGCCCTCGTCCTGGCGCTCACCATCCGCTCCATCCCGATGGCCGCCGCCGCCTGGCAGGCGGCCCGGGAGGGCTACCGGGCACGGGGCCTGTCCGGCCGCCCCCACCTGCTGGTGGTTCCGGTGATCGTCCAGCTGCTGCGGATGGCCGACGCGACGGGGGAGGCTCTCGTGGCCAGGGGGATCGACGAGGACACCCGGTCCTGATGTGTCCGCCGGGTCGCGCTCCCGGGAACGAAACGACGGAAAACGGTACCGATTGAGTATCGGATAGTCGGCTTCGCCTGCATTTCGGTGGATAATGAGCCCCAGTCCACTCGAAAGTACCGCGCTCCAACGAACCGGTGATCAGCGTGCCCCGGCGTCGTCCCCCCGCCGAGATCAGGACCTGGTCCGCCCTCACCACGGCGGTCGTCCTCACCGTCCTGATGGCCTTCGCCCTGCCCGGCGCCACCTCGGTCGCCGAGAGCGTCCCGCCCGGACCGGATCCGGCCCTGGTCCGCGCCCTGCTCTCCGAGGACGCCCTCCCCCTGGTGCCCTTCGCACCCCGCACCGGTCCCGCCACCGGCGGGCGGGGCCTCACCCCGGACCAGCGCCAGGAGCTCACCGACCGGATCGAGGCGCTCGCCGAGGAGCATGACGCCGACTTCGGCGTCGCCGTGCAGGACCTGCGCACCGGCACCACCTTCAGCCACGACGCGCACCGGCGGTTCCCCACGGCGAGCGTGGTCAAGCTGACCATCCTGACCATGCTGCTCCTGCGCGCGGAGGAGGAGGGGCGCGACCTCACCGGGACCGAGCGGGCCCAGGCCGCCATGATGATCCGCTACAGCGACAACGAGGTCACCAACGGCCTGTACTCGCGGATCGGCTTCACCGACGGCTTCGTGCACGGCGCCGAGACCCTGGGCTTCACCGGCACCGACCCCGATCCCCGGGGAGTGTGGGGCGCCACCAGGACCACCGCCGCCGACCAGGTGCGGCTGCTGCGGGCGCTCTACTGCGACGGGGGCCCGCTGTCGGAGGAGGACCGCGCCTACGCGCGCGGGCTGATGGAGTCCGTCGCCGCCGAGCAGGCCTGGGGCGTCTCGGCCGGCGCCGACCCCGAGGACACCGTGGGCCTCAAGAACGGCTGGACCCCCCGGGAGAGCAACGCGGGCCTGTGGAACGTCAACAGCGTCGGCTACGTGGCCGGATCCGGACACGAGTACCTGATCGCGGTCCTCACCGACGGCAGCAGCGACTACGCCGCCGGCGTCTCCCTGGTGGAGGAGCTGGCTTCCACGGTCACCGAAGCCCTGGAGGCGCCGCGGCCCGCCGAGGAGTCCGGCCGCTGACCTTCCCGGAACACGGAGAGCCCCGCCCGGCGGGAGCCGGACGGGGCACGGCGGGGCGGGGCGACGCTAGTCCAGCGGGCCGCCGGCGACGTAGATGACCTGGCCGGACACGAAGCCGGAGTCCTCACCGGTGAGGAAGGCGACCGTGTTGGCGATGTCCTCGGGAACACCCACCCGGCGCACCGGGATCTCGGCCTCCTTGAAGGCCTTCATCTCCTCGTACTTGACGCCGATGCGCTCGGCGGTCGCCTGGGTCATGGCGGTCTCGATGAACCCGGGCGCGACGGCGTTGCAGGTCACGCCGAACTTGCCCAGCTCGATGGCGAGGGTCTTGGTGAACCCCTGGAGCCCGGCCTTGGCCGCGGAGTAGTTGGCCTGGCCGCGGTTGCCCAGCGCCGAGGAGCTGGACAGGTTGACGATCCGGCCCCAGCCGTTCTTGGTCATGTGGGCCTGGGCGGCCTTGCTCATGAGGAACGTGCCCCGCAGGTGCACGTTCATCACGGTGTCCCAGTCCTCCACGGACATCTTGAACAGCAGGTTGTCGCGCAGGACGCCGGCGTTGTTCACCAGGATCGCGGGCGGACCGAGGCGCTCGGCGACGGTGTCGACCGCGGCGGTCACCTGGTCGGGGTCGGACACGTCGCAGCCCACGGCCAGGGCCGTGCCGCCCGCGGCGGTGATGCGGTCCACGACCTCCTGGGCGTCGGACTCCCTCAGGTCCAGCACGGCGACGGCCCGACCCTCGCGCGCCAGGCGCTCAGCCGTGGCGGCACCGATCCCACGGGCCGCACCGGTCACGATGGCCACACGGGGCGTTGGGGACATGGTGTTACCTCCAGAATTAACGTGGTGGGCGCGAGGGAATCCTATCTGCATGCCAACCGGTCGGTAGGTGGCCGGGGGGTGTTCGGAGAAGCGGTCCGACGGCGGGATTGTCCCGTATCCACCGCGCTTTACGGACCGGCCGAAGTTGGTCTCCCTGTTTGCCTGCACATCGTCGGGGCTTGGCCTACGATTGCCTGCAAGACCAAGATGCACGTGCATTCGAGCCGTGCAGCGGCACGCGCCGGACCCGTACGCGGACACCGCGTATCCTCGAAAGCGTGCCACTGCCGCTCACGCCGCGGTGCGTCAGGGAGGAGTGGAAGGCATGGAGTGTGCGGAGGCGGTGGCGGAACCGACCGGTGGTTGGTGGCTCAAGGTCCTGACGCACGGTTCCCGCCGCTGGAACACCCCCGTCTGCGGAGACAGGCACGACGCCGTCACGTGGAGCTTCGAACCCCGGCCCCACGCGGTGGGCGCCGCACGTGAGATTTCCGAGGCCCTTCTCCACGAATGGGAGATGCGGTACTTGTCCAGCGATGTCGCGGTGGTCGTTTCCGAATTGGTCACCAATGCGGTCAGGCACGGCGGCCCTCTGCCCTTGACCAGGCGCGGCGAAGGAGGTATTCAGCTGTCGCTGATGCGCAGCGGCGGTGAATTCATCTGCGCGGTCCGCGACGGCGGAGATCAGCTCCCCCAGCGAAGGGCGGCCGATCTCGACCGGGAGGGCGGCCGGGGGCTTGCCCTGGTGAGTGCTTTCGCGCAAGAGTGGGGTGTGATTCCCACACCGCCCGGCGGCAAGTTCGTTTGGGCGCAATTCGTGTGAGTCGGCCGAAGGATCTCCCGGCAGGGCGGCCGGCCGACTCTCCCAGGCGCGGCCGCGGACCCTTCCCGGAGCCTTTGGAGGATCGTTCGACCAGGGCCCTGGGACGTGCGGGCGCTGGGGCTCTATCGTGTACATGTAGTGTCTTGACCGCATGGCAAAGGTGTCCCGACGGCCCGGATACCCTTGTTCGAGGAATGACGGAGAGGCGGCGAACGTGGATATCGCTCGGTTGCGCCAGGGGAGCGGCCCCACCGTGCGCCGCATGCTGATCGGACACGAGCTGCGCCAACTCCGCGAGGCTCGTGGTATCAGCCGTGAGGACGCCGGGAACAAGATTCGGGCGTCGGCGTCCAAGATCAGCCGTATGGAACTCGGCAGGGTCGGTTTCAAGCTGCGCGATATCGAGGACCTCCTCAAGATGTACGGGGTCACCGACCGCAAGAGGATCAAGGAAATCCTCGAAGTCGCGCGTGAATCCAACAAGCCCGGATGGTGGAAGGAGTACGGGGAGTCACTACACAAGTGGTTCATCCGTTATGTCGGCTTTGAGGAGGCCGCCGACCACATCCGTATCTACGAGTCCCAGTTCGTCCCCGGTCTGCTGCAGACCGAGGAGTACGCGCGGGCCGATCATCTCCGGCGGCGTGGAGACCGACCAGGTCACCGAGCAGCGCGTGGAGGCCAGACTCAAGAGACAGCGGCGTCTGCGCACGGACAAGAACATGCGCATGTGGGTCATCCTCGACGAGGCCGCGGTGCGCCGGCCGATCGGCGGCCCCGAGGAGGGGCGCGAGATCATGCGCGGTCAGCTGGAGTGGCTCATCCAGCTCAGCGAGGAGTACGACAACATCACCCTCCAGATCGTCCCCTTCGCGGTGGGCGCGCACGCCGCCGAGGCCGGTTCGTTCACGCTCCTGCGCTACTCGGAGTTCGAACTGGCGGACATGGTCTACCTGGAGCAGCTCACCGACGCCGAGATCATCGACCGCCGCCCCGTGGTGGAGGCCTACACCAAGGCCATGACCCGGCTGAGCGTCGCGGCGGCCACGCCCGACGAGACACTGGACATGCTCAAGGGGATGCTGGAGGACCTGGACAAGGAGTGAGGGCACGCGCTCCGCGTCCGGGAGGGGCCCGGGACGAGGAGCCGCAGATCGAGACAGGCTCGCCGAGGCGGGCCTTTCTGGTTTTCCGGCGCGGCCCTTCCGGCACCGGCCGCCTCGGGGGTCCGCCACCCGGCGCCCACCGTGGGGTCCCCGGCGGGGACCCCACGCGCTCCGCCTCCGGCCGACCCGGACGAGGGCGTGGCAACCGGGTCGGCGTGCGGAGGAGGGATCACCGCATGGCGACAACCCCTCCCTCTTTCCGAGGGCACCGACGTGCCTGGGGAGGACCTCCCTAGCTGAGGAGGTTGTCGAAGTCCCCGTCCTTGGCACCCAGGATCATGCAGTCGATCTCCTCCTGGGTGTAGACCAGGGCCGGCCCCGACGGGAAACGGGAGTTGCGTACGGCGATGGAACCGTCGTTGAGGCGGGCCATCTCGACGCATGCTCCCTGGGAATTGCTGCGCTTGGCCTTCTGCCAGGCGGCGCCGGTGAGGTCGGTCGCGGGGATGCCGTTGCGTGCGGTCATGCTGCTCCTTCGTTCCTTGAGGGGAGTGTCCGTGCTTATGCACCGCCAGATGCACGTGCATTGGCACTGACATATTCACAAGCATAGCGTGACCCCCGCCACTTGTCCGAGGGTTTGGCGGTATGTAAGCGCGATGTAACCCAAGGGTGGATGGGGTGCGTCCGGGTACTGCGTGCCACGGACCGGTGGCGGCCCGGCCGGGGCCCGACCGGGGCTCGCCGACGGAAGAACGAGAGCCCCGCCGGGCGCACGGCGGGTGCCGCGGGCCCGGCGGGGCTCGGGGAGGACGGGGTCGGTCAGGAGCAGGCCAGCGCGGCGGTCAGCGCGTCCAGGTTGCCGCGCATGATCGAGGGGTAGTCGTCGCCGGGGGAGTCCTCGGTGACGCCCTCCAGGGGATCGAGCACATCCACCCGCGCGCCCGTCTCGGAGGCGATGGTCTCCGCGGTCGCCGCGGGCATCAGCGGCTCGGTGAAGACGGTGCTGATGTCGTGTTCGCGGACGATGTCGGTGATCTCGGCGATCTGCGAGGGCGAGGGCTCGGTGTCGGGGTCCACCCCGCTGACTCCGATCTGCTCCAGGCCGTAGTCCTCGGTGAGGTAGGTGAAGGCGGTGTGCCCGACGACGACCTCGTCGTGCTCGCAGGAGGACAGCCCCTCCTCGTACTCCTGGCCGATCGCCTCCAGTTCGGCGGTCACGTCCGCCACGCCCTGCGCGTAGTCGTCGGCGCCCTCGGGGTGGGCCTCGGCCATGCGGTCGCCGAGCGCCTGGGCGGTCTGCGCCATCAGGTCCACGTCCAGCCAGAAGTGGGGGTCGTACTCGCCGTGGTCGTGGCCCTCCTCGGCGTGCGCCTCCTCCTCGGAGTGCTCGTGGCCCCCCTCTCCGACGGGGTGCAGCTCCACGACGTCGGCGACGTCGAGCGCGCTCCCGGAGGCCTCCTGCCCGACCGCCTCGTCCACGGCGGGCTGGAGGCCGCTCACGTGGAGGGCGATGTCGGCCTCGCTGACCTCGGCTACCTGGCGGCCGGTGAGCTCCAGGTCGTGGGGCTCGGTACCTGGTTCGGTGAGCTGGACGACCGCCACCCGCTCACCGCCGATCTCCCGGGCCAGCCACTCCAGGGGGTAGACCCCGGTGACCACGGTGAGGTCGGCCTCGGCCGGGGAGACACCCGAGTCGTCCGCCCCCTCGCCGCCGCTTCCGCAGGCGGTGATCGTCATGAGTGTCGCGGCGCCGAGGGCGGCGGCCCGCAGGGTTGTCCCAGTTCGCATGGGTCAATTCTCAGGAAAATGAAAACGGTTGTCAATTTGTCCGTTTGGCGGGGGTCGAGGGACCCGGGGCCGCGCCGGCTCAGGTGGACTCGGAGAAGCGCTCCACGTCGTCGGTCCTGCCCGCCACCACGATCACGTCCCCCTTGTTCAGCACCGTCTCCTGGGTGGCGTAGGTGAACTCCTCATTCAACCGCTTCACCGAGACCACGGTGATCCCGTACTGCTGGCGGACCCCCGTCTCCCGCAGGGTCTTGCCGATCAGCGCCCGGGGGGCCTTGGTCTTGCCGAGGGAGAAGCCCTCCTCCAGCTCCACGTAGTCGAGCATCCGGCCCGACAGCAGGTGCGCCACGCGCTCGCCCATGTCGTGCTCGGGCAGCACCACGTGGTGGGCGCCCACCTGCTCCAGGATCCGCCCGTGCCGACGGCTCGTCGCCTTCGCCCAGATGTTGGACACCCCCATGTCCACCAGTTGGGAGGTGGCCAGGATGCTCTCCTCCAGGTGGGTGCCTATGGCCACCACCGCCCGGTTGAACTGGGACGCGCCCACCTGGTGCAGCGCCTCCTCGTCGGTGGCGTCGGCGATCACCGTGTGCGTGAGGGCGTCGGCGTAGGTCTGCACCATGCGCGGGCTGGAGTCGACCCCCAGCACCTCCCATCCCCGGCTGACCAGTTCCAGCGCCAGCGAACTGCCGAACCGGCCCAGGCCGATGACCAGGACGCGCCTGTCGGTGGGTCTCCTGTGCTGCTGCACGGGTCTCTCCTTCTGTGCCGGGGGCCTCAGCCGATGATCGGCCGCGCCTTGGCGAGATCGTAGCGACGGAGGCGGTCGCGGAACGCGAGCGCCGTCACGAAAGTGATGGGACCGATCCGCCCGGCCACCATGAGCACGGCCAGCAGGCACTGCACCCAGGGGGCCAGGTCCGCGGTGATACCGGTGGACAGGCCGACCACGCCGACGGCGGACACCACCTCGAACATCACGGGCAGCGTGTCGTAGGGGGTGGTGCGCACCAGCAGGATGGTGGTGAACGCCGCGACCGTCGCGGACAGGAACACCAGGCTCAGCGACTGCCGGATGACCTCGGGCGAGAGCTGGCGGTCGAACACGTGCACCTTGTCCTGGGCGCGGACCTCGGCCAGCACCACCAGGAAGATCACCGCGAGGGTGGCGACCTTGATGCCCCCGGCCGTTCCGGCGCTGCCGTTGCCGACGAACATGAGCATGATGGTCATCAGCAGCGTGGCGTCCTCCATCTGGCCGGTGTCGACGACGTTGAGGCCGCCGCTGCGGGGCATCACACCGTGGAAGAAGCCGTCGGTGAGCCGGGCCCACCAGTCCAGCCGACCCAGGGTCGCGGGGTTGTTCCACTCCATCACGATCACCAGCAGCGCCCCGACCGCGAAGAGGATCATGGTGGTGGTGACGGTGAGCTTGGTGTGCAGGCTCCACAGGCGGGGCGTGCGCAGTGCCCGCCGCAGTTCCATCAGGACCGGGAAGCCGATACCGCCGAGGACGACCGCGACGGCCAGGGGAACCAGGATGAGCGCGTCGCCGGAGAAGCGGGTCATGCTGTCGTCGTAGAGCGACAGGCCCGCGTTGTTGAAGGCCGAGACCGAGTGGAAGAAGCCCGAGTAGACGGCCGTTCCGAAGGGCATGTCGTAGCCCAGCCACATCCTCGGGGTGATCAGCAGGAACGTGCACACCTGGAGCACGGCGAAGATCACCGCCACCCGGCTGACCACGCCGCGCACGTCCCCCACCCACAGGCTCCGGGTCTCCGCCTGCACGTTGAGCTGCATGCGCAGCCCGAACCGGTGGATCATCGCGCTGCCCAGCAGGGAGGCCACGGTCATGATCCCCATCCCGCCGGCCTGCATGAGGACCAGGATGATCGCGTGGCCGAAGGCGTTGAGGTCGCCGCCGATGCTGATCACGCTCAGCCCGCACACCGCCAGCGACGTCGTCGCGGTGAAGAAGGCCTCGACGAACGTCAGCCCCTCGCCGTCGGGCGTGGCCAGCGGGGTCATCAGCAGGCCCGTGCCCACCAGGTCCACGGCCACGAACACCATGAGGAAGACCCGTGCGGGCTTGCGCCAGCCGCGGGGCTCACGGGTCGAGCCCGAGTCCAGGCGCATCCGGCGCTTCAGCAGGGACGCTCTCCGGGGGAGGAACGACGACCTGCGGACCGGCCTGAGAAGGGAGCGCATGCCTGTTCTGGGCGGTTTCGAGCTCATTGCCGGCCAGGGGTCGGGAAGGGTGCCACGGTTCCTCCTTTTGCATGGCCGCGAGGAATTGTGCCAGAACGCTTCGATCGTGGCACGTCGACGGCCCGCCAGCATCGTAAACCCCGGTGGGAGGTGGTAAGGGTGGCCGGAGGGGCCGCCCCGGCCGGGGGCGGCGGGTCAGGCGTGGCAGGGACCCTCGTGGTCGGCGTGGCCGGGCGGCTCCAGCTGCAGGGTGGAGTGCTCGACGTCGAAGTGGCCCGTCAGGCACGCGTGGAGCTCGTCCAGCATCCGGCCGCTGTCGCCGAGGTACTCCTCGGCGACCACCACGTGCGCCGACATCACGGGCACCCCGGAGGTGATGGTCCAGGCGTGCAGGTCGTGGACGTCGAGCACGGCGTGGTGTCCGAGCAGGTGGTCGCGCACCTCGCCCAGGTCCATGTCCCTGGGCGTGGCCTCCAACAGGATGTGCACGGCCTCGCGCAGCAGGGCCCAGGCGCGGGGCACGATGATCACGGCGATACCCAGCGACACGAGGGTGTCCACCCGCGTCCACCCGGTCGCCCAGACCACGGCTCCGCCCGCGATGACGCCGATCGAGGCCAGGGCGTCGCCCATGACCTCCAGGTAGGCGCCCTTGACGTTGAGGCTCGACCGGGCGCCCGAGCGCAGGACGAACAGCGCGCCGACGTTCATGGCCAGGCCGAACGCGGCGACGACGACCATGCCGGGGCCGGACACCTCGGCGGGCCTCTGGAGCCGCTCGACCGCCTCCACCACGATGAACCCGCACAGGACGAACAGCACCAGCGCGTTGACGGCGGCGGCGAGGATCTCCGCGCGCTGGTAGCCGAAGGTGCGCCTGTTGGTGGCGGGCCGCGCGGCGATCCACACGGCGGCCAGGGCCAGGGCCACTCCGAGGGAGTCGGTGACGGTGTGCCCGGCGTCGGCGAGCAGGGCCAGGCTGCCGCTGAACGCGGCGCCGGCCACCTGGACCACGGCGACGGCGAGCATCATCCCGAGGACCACCGCCAGCCGTCTGCTGTTGGCCGCCCCCGCGGTGACCGCGTGCCCGTGCCCGTGTCCCACACCCATCGGTGCCCCCTGACCTGCCGTCCGGTCCGCGGGCGCCGCGGATGGCGGCGCCCATGGTTCAGCCATCACTGTTTATACAGCTTGGAATGTCTATACAGCAAGCTGTGTACAATGGTTTTCATGTTGACCTCCGAGCAGCGCCTGTCCGCCATCCACCGACTCGGCCGCGCACTGGCCGACCCCACCCGGTGCCGCCTCCTGCTGGCGCTCCTCGACGGTCCCCACTACCCCGCCGGCCTCGCCGAGCAACTGGGCCTCACCCGTCAGAACGTCTCCAACCACCTCGCCTGCCTGCGTGACTGCGGCCTGGTGCGCACCTCCGCCCGGGGCAGGCAGGTCAGCTACGAGCTCGTGGACCCGTCCCTGACCCACGCCCTGGAGGACCTTCTGCGCGTGGTGTGGGGCACCGCCCAGCCGCACGAGCCCGTGGACCGGCCGGACGAGCCCGCGGAGGGCGTCGGATCGCCTTGTCCGGCGGACCGGAAATCTCTGCTGTGACATCTGTTGCCGCCGTGATCACCCATGGCGCAGGGGAGTGCGCACTTCGTCGCCTCGCGCCGCCTCCGGGCTCCGACTTCCGGACGGGTGCTCCGACTTTGGTCGGGGAGGTCCCTGACGGAAGGCTGACGCGCCCCTGAGAGTTCCCCGAATCATGCCGGGGCGGCCCAACTCCAGATATAACGCGACGTATGGTGAGTGGAGCGCCCGACGGATGCGCGAAGCACGGCCACCACGGCCGACGCGGGTGTCCCGCACCCCGCGGACGAACACCGGCATCCCCACCACCACACGTTCCAGGAAGCAGTTCCGGCGACCGTCGGCAGAACCGGCGGACGACGTGTGTGCTCGGACGGGCGCCGACAAGCGCTGGACGACCCGCACGCCACGGCACGCCCCCGTGGTCGCAGTGAACTAGGAGCGAGAACCTCTCATGTCCAGATCGGCCGCAAGGGCCCGCGCCGCGGGCCTCCCCCAGCCGGGGACCGCCGTCACAGGAGCGGAAGGGGCGAACACGTGAGCCGCCTCTCGGTCATGTCGCTCGGCAACCGGGCGCTGGTCCTGCTCATCACCCTGGCGGTCCTCTCGTTCGGAGCCATCGCCGCCGTGACGGCCAAGCGCGAGCTCTTCCCCGAGGTCTCGCTTCCGATGGTGATGGTCATGGGCAACTACGCCGGCGCCACCCCCCAGGTGGTGGAGGGCCAGGTCACCGAACCCCTGGAGCAGGCGCTCCAGGGCGTGGAGGGCGTCGACACCGTCACCTCCACCTCCAGCACCGGCTCCGCCCAGATCATGGCGGAGTTCGACTACGGCCGCGACCAGGACGCCCTGGTCCGCGAGGCTCAGGTCGCCGTCGACCAGATCTCGGGCATGCTCCCCGAGGGCGTCGACACCTCCGTCATGTCCATGAGCTCGGACATGATGCCCGCCATGCTCCTGGCCGTCAGCTCCGAGGAGGGCGACGAGCAGGCCATGGCCTCCACCGTCGAGAACGTCCTCGTCCCGGAGCTGGAGTCCGTCGACGGCGTGCGTTCGGCCAACCTCTCCGGAGTGCCCGAGCAGAGCGTCGAGATCGTCCCGGACGAGGACGAGCTCGCCTCCGCCGGGATCACCTCCGAGGACATCGTGCAGGCCCTGGAGGGCAGCGGCACGCTCATGGCCGGAGGCTCCATCGACGAGGACGGTCGGACCCTGAGCGTCACCACCGGTGAACGGCTCACCTCCCTGGAGGAGGTCGAGGACCTGTGGGTCCGGCCCTCCCAGGGCGTCGACGCGTCCGCCGCGGTGCCCGGAGCGCCTCCGGCCGCCCCGCCCGAGCCCGTGCGGATCTCCGAGGTCGCCGACGTCGAGCTCGTCACCGACGAGTCCAGCACCATCACCCGCCTGGACGGCGACCCCAGCATCGCCCTGATGGTCATGGCCACCCCCGACGGCAACACCGTCGACATCTCCGAGGGCGTCCAGTCCGTCCTGGAGGAGCAGGCCGACCTGCTCGGTTCCGACACCGACGTCGCCGTGGTCTTCGACCAGGCGCCCTTCATCAACGACTCCATCACGGACATGTTCGAGGCGGGCGCCTACGGCCTGGTCGCCTCGGTCATCGTGATCCTCGTCTTCCTGCTGTCCATCCGCTCCACGCTGGTCGTCGCCGTCTCCATCCCGGTGTCGATCCTCATCGCCTTCGTGGGCATGCAGATCTTCGGGTTCACCCTGAACATGCTGACCCTGGCGGCCATCACGATCTCGATCGGCCGCGTGGTGGACGACTCCATCGTGGTGCTGGAGAACGTCCGGCGGCACATGGACTACGGCAAGGAACGCATGAGTGCGGTCAGGGACGGTGTGCGCGAGGTCGCCGTCGCCGTGGCCTCGTCCTCCTTCGCCACCATCGCCGTCTTCCTGCCGCTGGCCTTCGTCGGCGGTATGGTCGGCGAGATCTTCATGCCGTTCGCCGTCACCAGTGCGCTCGCCCTGGGCGGTTCGCTGCTGGTCGCGCTGACCATCACCCCGGTGCTGTGCTACTGGTTCATGCGCCCGAAGGACGTCGGCGACTCCACGCAGGAGGACATCGAACGCGAGCAGAACGAGCGCGAGCGGCACTCCCCGCTGCAGCGCGCCTACCTGCCGGTCATCCGCTGGATCACCACCAAGCGCAGGACCGCCACGGTGGTGACGCTCGCCGCGACCGTCGCCGTCTTCGGCGGGACGATCGCCATGGCCCTCAACTCCGAGACCGACTGGATGGGCGAGGCCGAGCAGAACACCTACACGGTCGTGCAGGAGCTGGAGCCCGGCACCTCCCTGGAGGCCGCCGACGCCGAGGCCGCCAAGGTCGAGGAGCTCCTGGGCGGGATGGCCTGGATCGAGACCTACCAGACCAACATCGGCGGCAACCCGATGATGGGCGGCGGATCCGACCAGATCGACTACACCATCACCGCCGACCCGGAGACCGACCAGCTGCGCAACCGCGACGTGCTGCGCGAGGAGTTCGCCGACCTGGACACCGAGTACGATCCGCGCCTGGACTCCAGCGGGGGCATGGGCGGCTCCGACATCGAGGTGCGGGTCACCGCCGAGGACCAGGACACCCTGGCCGAGGCCGCGCGGATGGTCGAGGAGGAGCTGAGGGGCATCGACGGCGCCGACGACGTGGCCAGCGGCATCACCGAGTCGCAGGCCTCGCTGGAGGTGCGCGTGGACGGCGAGGAGGCCGCCGAGCACGGTATGAGCGAGGCCATGGTCGGCCAGGCGGTCTCGGCCGCCTTCAACGGCCGCGACGCGGGCACCGCCACCATCGACGACATCCGCCGCGACGTGGTCATCCGCGTGGAGGAGGCTCCGCAGACGGTCGCCGAGCTGGAGGAACTGCCGCTGGTGACCCCCGGCGGGCAGACCCTCGACCTGGCCGACGTGGCCGAGGTCGAGGAGGTGCGCCGGCCGCCGGAGCTCACCCGCATCGACGGGATCACCAGCACCACGGTGTCGGCCACCGCGACCGCCTCCGACCTGGGCGGTGTCAGCGCCCGGATCAGCGAGTCCCTGGACACGATGGACCTGCCCGAGGGCGCCGCCGCCAGCCTGGGCGGGGTGAGCCAGGACCAGGCCGAGGGCTTCGCCCAGATCGGCCTGGCGATGCTCGTCGCGATCGTCATCTGCTACCTGATCATGGTGGCGACGTTCAAGAGCCTGGTCCAGCCGCTCATGCTGCTGATCTCGATCCCGTTCGCCGCGACCGGCTCGCTGGGCCTGCTCATGCTGACGGGCACCCCGGTCGGCTCCGCGGCCCTGATCGGCATGCTGATGCTGATCGGCATCGTGATCACCAACGCCATCGTGCTGATGGACCTGATCAACCAGAACCAGAACAGGGGCATGCCGCTCGGCGAGGCGATCGTGGAGGGCGCCCGGCACCGCCTGCGGCCCATCCTCATGACGGCCGCGGGCACCATCGCCGCCCTCGTTCCGATGGCCACCGGCCTGGCGGGCGGCGGGGCCTTCGTCTCCGGCCCGGTCGCGATCGTGGTGATCGGCGGCCTGGTGACCTCCACCCTGCTCACGCTGATCCTGGTCCCGGTCCTCTACCAGCTGGTGGAGTGGGTCAGGCAGCGCCGCGCGGCCCGCAGGCACGCTCGCGACGAGCGCCGCCGCGAGCGCCGGGCGCGGGGGAGGGGCGCCGCCGGAGAGGGCGGCCCCGGCACCGAGCGCGTCAAGCAGCCGGTCGGCTGACGCCGGCGGTCCACCGACGGCGAGGGGGCGTCCCGCGTAGCGCGCGGGGCGCCCCCTTCGTGGGCAGGGGCGGCCGTGCCGCCGGGATCCGGGCTGGGCTTTCCGTGGGGGCGGCAGAGCTTTACTCAGCCGATATAAGCCGAACAAGAGTTCGATATGTGAATTATGCGACAGATATGTTTTATCGCCGATTCGGGCGGTATGGGGGTAGTGCTGGCATGTGACACGCCAGGCGGGAGGGTGCGGCCGTTGCGCCACACGGGCCTTCGGGGGAGGGGTCCGGGTGCGGCGGCCGCGGATTTTTTTACCGCGTCCGTGCAGGTCAGAGTAGGTAAGCGGGGCAGATAGTTGTCGCGCGACAACAAAATTTTGCTCTGCGGCTTTTGAAGCCGTTTCTGAGGGAACGTACTCTGCGGACCACGGTCGTCACCGCCGAACCGGAGGGTTACCGACAACCGCCGAGAGCGGGGCGCGCCGCTGGGACCTGCTGTTCAAGCAGTAACACCAGGAACACATCAGGACAGAGCACCGGGGGGTTTTCTCTTGTCCGCTACCGCTTCCAACGTGTCCCAGAACACAACAACGGAGTACATGCCCACGATCCCCAGGCCGCGTAGGGCGTCCGAGGACGTCTCCGCCGAGGAACTCCTGTCCGAACTCCGGAACCTGAGTGAGGGGGACCCTCGGGCGAGCAGGCTGCGTGAGCGTGTCGTGATCCTCTACCAGCCCTTGATCAACAAGATCGCACGCCGCTACGGGGGGCGCGGCGAACCGCTGGAGGACCTGAAGCAGACCGCCATGGTCGGGCTCGTCAAGGCCGTGCACGGCTACGACCCCGACCGCGGGAAGCCGTTCATCTCCTACCTGCTGCCCACGGTCACCGGGGAGATCAAGCGCCACTTCCGCGACCACACGTGGGCGATCCGGGTTCCCCGGCGGCACCAGGAGAACAGGGTCAAGCTGCGACGCATCACCGGAGAGTTCCAGCAGAACCACGCACGCACTCCCACCATCGCCGAACTCGCCGAGGAGATGGGGATCTCCGAGGCCGAGGTCAGCGAGCTGGCCCAGGTCTCGGAGTCCTACCGCTCCCTGTCGCTGGACGCGCCGGACTCCTCCGACTCCGAGGGCCAGGAGGGCGCCCGTCTGGAGGACCACCTGGGCAGCGAGGACAAGGCCCTGGAGCGGGTGGTCGAGCGCGAGTCGATCAAGCCCGCCCTGGCGCGCCTGCCCGAGCGGGAGCGCAAGATCCTCATGCTGAGGTTCTTCGGCGACCACACCCAGTCCGAGATCGCCGACCGCCTGGGCTACTCCCAGATGCACGTGTCCCGGCTCCTGGCCGGGATCCTGGAGCAGCTGCGCGAGGAAGTGGGGACGGACGACTCCTCCCGTCGCTAGAGCCTTCGAAACCCGTGCCGGGGGACGCCGTGGGAGCCGTCCCCCGGTACGGGGAGGGGTCCGCCGCCGCGACGGCCGCGCTGATACCTCTCCGTTACCGGAGAGTCGATTTGTGCTATCCGCGCACTCCAGGCAGGCTTCGGGACATGGACGAAACGAACAAGAGCCTTGACGACCTGGTCCGCGACGAGCTGGGCGAGGAACCGTCACAGGAGGCCAAGGACTACGCGCGCGAACTCTACGAGCGCTACCGGCTGCACACGCCGGTCGACGACGGTGACGGCGCGACCCCCTCGGCCGCCGCCGAGGAGTGAGGGGAACGCCCATCCCGGACGCGGCGGCGTACCGGAGCGGTCCCGGGTGCAGGCCCGGAGCCGGTCAGTCCGGGTCCGCGGCCACCGGGTCGCCGTCGCAGTCCCACACCAACTCGAACCAGACCCTGCGGCCCATCCCGTCGCCGCGCGGCTCGGTTCCCCACTTGCTGGAGAGGGCCTCGACCAGATCCAGGCCGCGGCCGTGCTCGTCGGTGTCGTAGGGGCCCCGGTGCTGGGGCTGCGGCGCCTCCTCCACGTTGCCCAGGTCCCGCACCTCCACCCGCGCCCATCCGGGCGCCAGGTGGACGCACACCTCGAACTTGCCGGTGGCCATGCCCGACGCGCTGTGCGTGATGGCGTTCGTGGCCAGCTCGCTGGTCAGCAGTGTCGCCGTGGTCAGCTCCGGCGACGCGGCCAGCTGGCGGGCGACGAACCTCCTCGCGTAGGCGATCTGGCTCGGCAGGCCCGGGAACCGCCGCCGCGCCTGCTCGGAGGCGGTGTCTTTGCTGTGAGGTCGCTCTTCCATGGGATTCGCCGGACGTTGGAGCGGACTGGACGAGGGGGCCGGGTTCCGGAGCGCGTCCGGCGGCGGGGGTCCGTCCCCGGGGGTGGGGTCGTGCGCATGACACGTGATGGGGCGACTGCGGGATGCTGCGGTCTCACACATTGGGTTCACTCCCCGAGGACGTGTGTTCGCGGCGGGCATGGCAACGAGGGCGCCGGGCCCTCGGCAAGGCGTCCGTGCCCGTGTGAGCGGGTCACGGCGCGCGGCGGCCACACAGGTCGGAGCCCCCGGGAACAGGGAGGGAGGCGGCCCGTACCGCGAGGTGCGCGGTCCGAGAGCGGCGACAGGGGGATGGGGAGAAGCCGCGGGGCTTCACCCTGGATGGCGGTGGGACCTGGGAGCGGGCCGAAGCGGTCGGTCATGTCTGGTGGTGGATGTGCCCTACGACACTGAAGGGCGTATTGGCGCTTAGCATACGCTCCGTGCCTCCCCGGGAACCCAGTCGACCTGGCTTGGCCAGGATAACCCTCTCTGAACTGGGTAAAGAGGGCCCCCGGTCTGGTTATGCGGTCGGTCAGGGACGCATAACGCCCGTGTTCGGGAACTGGTGGGGCCTGTGAGGTTGAATAACGATTAGGTAAACTCACTGGGGATTTCGTACCTCCCGCGGCCTTGCGCCGCCCTGCGGCAGGCGACAGGGTGTGGGCATGGTCTCCCGCTCGCCCCTGTCTCCCGGCCCCGGCATCGAGATCGACCGCGCGGTGCGCCTCGCCGACGAGGGGCACGTCCTCCTGGGCGGATGCCCGCCACGGGCCGTGCGCCTCTCCCCGGAACAGGTCAGCACCCTGATCCGCTGGCTGAGCGGGTCCGTGCCCGGGGGAGCGGACGAGGGCCTGCTCGCCCGCGGCCTGGTCCGGGCCGGACTCGCCCACCCGCGGCCCCTGTCCCCGGGCCCCGCCGACACCGTCGATGTGGCCGTCGTCGGGCAGGCGGGCCCCACCGCGCTGGGCGCCACCCTGGACCACCTCGCCCGGCACCACCCGAACCTGCGGCCCGTGGTGGTCGGCGCCACCGGCCCCGACGCCCGGGCGGCCCGCGACCGCGGAGCCCGGGTGGTTCCGGGGCCGGCGGGGGGAGCCGGAGCCCGCGCGGCGGCGCTGCGCCTGTGCTCGGCCGACCTGGTCGCCCTGGTCGAGGCGGGCACGCGTCCAGCCGCCGGGTGGCTGGACACCGCTCTGGGCCACTTCCGCGATCCCCTCGTCGCGGCCGTGGTGCCCCGCGTCCTGGCCGACCGCTCCCACTGCCTGGGCCACATGCGGATGACCGTGGCCGCGGTCGCCGAGAGCCGGGCGGGCGCGGACCGCGGTGCCGATCCCGCGCCCGTCCTGCCCTGGGGACACGGGACGCCGGAACAGGGCCGACCGGGGCCGGCCAACGAGCACACCGACCCCCTGCGGCCGGTGCCCGCCCTGGTGCTGCGCCGCGCCGCCTCCGACCTCGATCCCGGTCTGGGCGCCGCCGCCGAGCTCGACCTGCTGTGGCGTCTGGCCGGTGGCGGCTGGTCGGTGCGCTACGAACCCCGTTCCCGGATGTGGGCTCCACCGACCACCGGCCTGGGCGGCTACCTGCGTGCCTGCTTCACCTCGGGCGCGGTCGCCGGTCCGCTGGCCCGGCGCCACGGCCGTCGTGCGGTCGGTCCCGAACTCTCCCTTGCCGGCGCGGTCGGACTCGCCCTGGCGGCCTCGGGCCGTCCCGGAGCTGCCCTGCTGGCCGGTGCGCTGGGCGGTGCGTCGGTGGTGGGAGAGCTCAGGGCCGGTGCGCGGACCCCGCTGCCGGAGGCGGTACGGCTGGCCGGTCTGGACCTGGCGCACACCGTGCGGACGGGGGCGCACGCGGCCCGCACGGCGTGGTGGCCGCTGGCCGCCGCGGCGGCGGTGGGCGGCGCGGCCGTCCGGTCCCGGGGGACGCGCTCGGGCCGCTCGGGCCGGTCGCCGGTCCGCGCGGGCCGGATCGCGGCGGTCGCGGGCGCGGCCCTGGTCCTGCCGCACGTGGCCTCCTGGCACCGGGGCAGGGGAGCGGCCCTGACCGGTCCCGTGACCTGGACCGTCCTGGGGATGGCGGGCGACGCCGCCCGCTCCCTGGGCGCCTGGTGGGGGGTGGCGGGTTCGGGGTCCCCGGCGCCGCTGGTTCCCCGGATCAGGCCGACGGCGGTGGCCGGCCCGGTCCCGGTCGTGCGGGGGAGGGACCGGCCCGCGCGGGCGTGGGGGCGCCCTACGGGCGAGGCGAGGCCGCAGGGGGTCGTGAGCGCCTCCTAGGGCATGTTCCGCGGACACATGCTCCGCTGCGCGACGAGCGGCGTCCACGGAACAACGGGCGTACCGGGCGGAACCGTCGCCGCCGTGGCGAGGAGGGGCCCGCACGGGGCGGATTCACCGCACCGGCCCATCGATACCCGCCCGAAGAATGATTTCGTGGCCGGTAAATGGGGTTTCGTGTGAAAAGTTCCGCGTCAGTACGGGACCGCTTCCGGCTGGCGGCGTCCGTGAGGTCTCATGCCCTGACATGAGGGATATAAGGCTTTTTCTGTGCGCGGGCCTCCTTCGGTCAGGTCATGCCGCCTGCGGTCGTCGCGTGCTCCGGCGCCGTTGCCATGTGTACAAATCTTGACAAATCGGCTGATGTTCGATGGTTGAATGTGTGCCATTGTTTTTTCTTGGCGGACTGGTTACCGTCTAGTGTCCAATGCTCCCTCGGAATCTCGGTATTGCCGGTCAACGATCATGAAACGGGCACAATGGTGTTGTGGTACCACCGGGAATCACCCCCGCCGGTGGCCGCTGGGTCGCGAAGCCGACTTCGCCGACCACCGTCGGCAGTCCGTGGAGCACTCCGAACCACGGCCCGCAGGCGCCATCCGGAAGCGACCGCGCGCGAACGGGGCCGGGCGCCGGCCCGGCTGTGATCGGAGGTAGTTGTGGGCAAGTTCCTGGCCAGGCGGCTGCTGAACCACCTCGTGCTGGTCCTCCTCGCGACGAGCTTCGCCTACCTGCTCGCCGCGACCAACCTGGACCCGCGCGGCTACTTCGAGCAGATGCAGCCACCGCCCCCGCCCGAGGCGGTCGACTCCCGGCTGGACGCGCTGAACCTCAACGACCGGACGCCCCTGGCCCAGCGCTACGCCACCTGGCTCGGCGGCGTGGTGACCGGGGACTTCGGCAGGACCATCCAGGGCGGCGACGTCGCCTCGCAGATGTGGTTGAAGGCCGGCGTCACCCTGCGCCTGATCACGGTCGCCACCCTCCTCGGCAGTGCCCTGGGTGTCGCGGTGGGCGCCTACGCCGCCGTGCGCCAGTACGGCCGCTTCGACAAGGCGGCCACCGCCGTGTCGTTCCTCGTGCTGTCGGTGCCCACGGTCGTCATCGCGATCGTCGTCCAGGTCCTGGCCGTCACCGTCAACGACGGGCTCGGCCTCCAGCTGCTGCGCTACTCCGGTGAGTACTCGGCGGGCTTCGACGGGACGTGGTGGGAGCTCCTGGGCAACCGGATCCACCACGCGGTCCTGCCCACGCTCGTCCTGGCCGTCGCGCTGTTCGCCTCCTTCGCCCGCTACCAGCGCAACATGATGCTGGACGTGCTCGGCGCCGACTTCGTGCGCACCGCCATGGCCAAGGGGCTCACCCGACGCCGGGCGCTGTTCAGGCACGCCCTGCGCACCGCGCTGATCCCCACCACCACCTACTTCACCTTCACCTTCGGCGCGCTGGTGTCCGGCGCGACGTTCACCGAGAAGATCTACGGCTGGCACGGCATGGGCGCGTGGCTGATCGACTCCATCTTCCGCCAGGACGTGCACGTGGTCGCGGCCGTCTCCTGGTTCATGGCGGTCACGATCATGGCGGCGTCCTTCCTCTCGGACATCCTCCACGCCTGGCTCGACCCCCGGGTGCGGGTGTGACCGCGCCCGCCCCCCGCGCCGCCTCCGGCGCGTTCCGCCGCCATGTCCCACCCCTTCCGCGCGCAGCCGCGGCCGTCCCGCTGGAGAGCAGGCCATGAGCACGACGAGCACGACCGAGGAGAGCACGGCACCGGCACAGGCACCGGCCGTGCCCCGGGCACCGAGCCGGACCGGGGACATCACACGCCGACTGCTGGGGACCCGGCGCGTCCTCGTCGGCCTCGCCCTGCTGCTCCTCCTCACCGCCCTCGCCCTCGCCGGCCCGCTCCTGACGGGCTGGGGCGTGGGCGAGCGCGACTTCTCGGCCATGCTGGAGGGGCCCTCCCCCGAGCACTGGATGGGCACCAACCGCACCGGCCAGGACATCCTCACCCAGACGACCGCGGGCCTGCGGAGATCCCTGCTGATCGGCCTGCTGGTCGCGCTCCTCTCCACCGGGGCCGCCGCCGTCGTCGGCGCCTTCGCGGGCTACCTCGGCGGGGTGACCGACCGCGCCCTGACGTGGATCGCGGACCTGGCGCTGGTACTGCCCGGTTTCGTCATCCTGGCGATCCTGTCCGAGCACTTCGCCGGCCGGGGCGGCTGGCTGGTCCTGGTCGTCCTGCTGGCCGCGTTCAGCTGGATGGTCACCTCCAAGATGGTGCGCGGCCTGACCGTCTCGCTGCGCGAGCGCGAGTACGTCCAGGCCGCCCGCTTCATGGGCGTCCCCCCGCACAGGATCATCCTGCGCCACGTCCTGCCGAACATGTCGTCGCTGCTCATCGCGGACGCCACGATCATGGTCAGCACAGCGGTCATCGGCGAGACCGCGCTCAGCTACTTCGGCCTGGGCGTGCGGTCGCCCGACATCAGCCTCGGCGTGGTCATCGCCGACGGCGCCCCGTTCGCCACCACGGCGCCGTGGGTGTTCGCCCTCCCCACGGCCCTGCTGATCGTGATGGTGCTCGCCGTGAACATGGTCGGGGACGGCCTGCGCGACGCCCTCGACCCCCACTCCACGTCACACCGCTCCTAGGGGAGGGCCCGCCATGAGCACCGACACCGCCGAGACCACCGGGGCCGCGCACGCCGACAGCACCGGCCGCCCCCCAGTCCTGGAGGTCACCGACCTCGCCGTCACCTTTCCCGGGCGCCGCGGCGGCCCCGACGTCCACGCCGTACGCGGCGTCGGCTACACCGTCGGACGCGGCGAGGTGCTGGGCATCGTCGGCGAGTCCGGTTCGGGCAAGTCCGTCTCCTCGATGGCCGCCATGGGGCTGCTGCCCGAGCACACGAGGATCACCGGATCGGTGCGCCTGCACGGCGAGGAGATCCTGGGCCTGGACGACCGCGCCATGGCGCGCAAGCGCGGCAGGGTTATCTCCATGGTCTTCCAGGACCCGCTGTCCGGGCTCACCCCCGTGTACACCGTCGGCGACCAGCTCGCCGAGGCCGTCCTGGTCCACGACCCCACGGCTCCCAAGGCCGGGGCGCGGGCACGCGCGGTCGAGCTGCTCGAACTGGTCGGCATCCCCAACGCCGAACAGCGGTACCGCTCCTTCCCGCACGAGTTCTCCGGCGGTATGCGCCAGCGCGTCATGATCGCCATGGCGATGGCCAACCGCCCCGACGTCATCATCTGCGACGAGCCCACCACGGCCCTGGACGTCACCATCCAGGCGCAGATCCTCGACCTGCTGCGCACCGCCCGGCGCGAGACCGGCGCCGCCATCGTGCTGATCACCCACGACCTCGGCGTCGTGGCCGGGTTCGCCGACCGGGTCCTGGTCATGTACGCGGGCCGCCCGGTGGAGACCGGCGGCGTCGACGACGTCTACCATCGCAGCCGCATGCCCTACACCATGGGCCTGCTCGGCGCCGTGCCCCGCATGGACCCGGAGCACCAGGGCGCGCTGGTGCCCATCGAGGGCACGCCGCCGTCCCTGTCGGCCCCGCCGCCCGGCTGCCCCTTCGCGCCGCGCTGCCCCATCGCGCTGCCCGAGTGCGACATGGTCGAGCCCGGACTCCTGGCGGTCGGCTCCCAACCCCGCCGGGAGGAGATCCGCGCCCGGGGGGCGGGGGCGGCGCCCTCCGGGGTGCGCGACGGCGGCACCGGCACGCAGCGGGCGGCGTGCATCCGCTCCGGTGAGATCGCCGAGCAGGGGTGGACCGCACAGGACATCTATCCGGTGCCGGACATCCCGGAGCGCTCGCTTTCCGCCGTGCGCCGGGAGGACCGTCCGGAGGTGCTGCGGGTCACGGACCTCGTCAAGCACCACCCCCTGATGAGGGGCGCGGTGCTCAAGCGGCGCGTGGGGACCGTGTACGCGGTCGACGGCATCGACTTCGACATCCGCGAGGGCGAGACGCTCGCCCTGGTCGGCGAGTCCGGCTGCGGCAAGTCCTCCACCCTCATGGAGATCATGGAGCTGGGCAGGCCCCAGCGCGGCAGCGTCTCCGTCATGGGCCGGGACACCGCGGTCCTGGGCAGGGCCGGCCGGTTCCGGCTGCGGCGCGACGTGCAGATCGTGTTCCAGGACCCGATGAGCTCGCTCGACCCGCGCATGACGGTGTTCGACATCATCGCCGAACCCCTGCGCACCCACGGAGCACCCCCGGCCGACGTCACCCGCCGGGTGTACGGGCTGCTCGGCCTGGTCGGCCTCGGCACCGAGCACGCCACCCGGTTCCCCGCCGAGTTCTCCGGCGGCCAGCGCCAGCGCATCGGCATCGCCCGGGCCCTGGCCCCGGAACCCGGGCTGCTGGTGCTCGACGAGCCGGTGTCGGCCCTGGACGTGTCCGTCCAGGCGGGCGTGGTCAACCTGCTGAAGGGACTCCAGGCGCGCCTCGGACTGTCCTACCTGTTCGTGTCCCACGACCTGTCCGTGGTCCGGTACATCGCCGACAGGGTCGCGGTCATGTACCTGGGACGGATCGTGGAGATCGGCGACACCGCCTCCGTCCACGCCCGGCCCGCCCACCCCTACACCCGTGCGCTGCTGTCGGCGGTCCCGATCCCCGACCCGGAGAGGGAACGCGCGCGCACGCACGTCGTCCTGGAGGGGGACCCGCCCAGCCCGGCCGATCCCCCCTCGGGCTGCAGGTTCCGGACCAGGTGCCAGAAGTTCGCGACCCTCTCCGAGCCCGACCGGGAGCGGTGCGTGAGCACCGAGCCGCGGGTCGAGCCCACGGGCGGCGACCACGCGGTCGCCTGCCACTTCGCGCGGCGGCGGGCGGGCTCCTGACCCGGCGGCCCGGCAGGCACGGCCGCCACCGCCCCGCGCGATGGCCGAAACCATCCCCACAGGAGGAAGATCCCCATGCGAACCGGGAAGGCGCGCCGTCTCGCCCCCGCCGTTGCCCTGGCCGTGCTGACCAGCGCCTGCGGCGGGGGCGGCCGGGAGGACGCCCAGACGCAGCCGGCGCCCCTCCCCGCCGAGGACCTGAACCCCGCTCCCCGCGAGGACCTCGAAAGGGGCGGCACCTTCGTGTGGGCCCTCAGCACCTACGACGAGCAGCACAACATGTGGCACACCCAGGGCAACATGGCCAACGTGCGCCGTGTGGCCGACGCGGTGCTGCCCAGCCCGACACGGTACGACGCCGAGGGCACGGCCTCCCCCAACACCGACTTCGTGCTCGACCACGGGGTCAGCGAGGACGGCCTCGAGGTCACCTACGAGCTGAACCCCGACGCGGTGTGGTCCGACGGCGAGCCCGTCACCTCCGAGGACTACGAGGCCCAGGTCGAGACGGTCGGCGGCTCGCGCGAGGGCGAGTGGGAGCTCGGCGGCACCGCCGGGTACGACCAGGTCTCCGAGTTCGTCCCCGGAGACGACGAGTACTCCTTCACCCTGAGGTTCGAGGAGCCCTACGCCGAGTGGCCCTCCCTGTTCTCCCCGCTGTACCCCAAGGAGTACATGGAGGACGAGGAGCTCTTCGAGGAGGGCTACGTCAAGGACTACCCCGTCACCGCGGGCCCCTTCGGCGACGTGGAGTTCGACGACGTCACCGAGCGCATCACGGTCAGGAGGAACGAGGACTGGTGGGGTACCGAGCCCCTGCTGGACGAGATCGTCTTCGACGCCATGGGCACCGGCGCCATGGCCGCCGCCTTCAACAACGGTGAGATCGACGGCTTCTACCTCGGCTACGACGCCGCGGGCTACGAGCTGCTCAGGGGCGGCGAGGGCGCCTACTTCACCAGGGCCGTCAACCACGGCCACCGGTTCGCCTCGCTCAACGGCGCCAGCCCGGACCTGGAGGACGTCCGCGTCCGCCACGCGGTCTCCCTGGGTCTGGACCGCGACGCCCTCGCCGGGGTCGCCCTCGGCGCGGTCGACTGGCCGGTCACCGGTGAGGTCAACCGCCTGCTGCGCTCCAGCCAGCGCGGCTACCGGGACAACAGCGAGGGGTATGGCGAGTACGACCCCGAGCGAGCCGGGGAGCTGCTCGACGAGGCCGGGTGGACCCTCAAGGAGGGCGACGAGTTCCGCACCGACGAGGACGGCGACACGCTGACCCTGGACTGGGTGGCCGCCGACGACACGGCCATCGCCCTGGACGAGGCCGAGATCGGCCGCGACATGCTCGCCGGGATCGGCGTCGAGGTCGAGGTCCGGCAGGTACCGGTCAACGCCCTGTTCTCCGAGTACCTCATCCCGGGCAACTACGAGGTCGCCACGTACGTCCTGGTCGGCTCCAACCCCTACGCGGGCGACGCCAAGGAGAACTACGGCATGCCCGACGGGGACGGAGAGTGGGGCAACAACCTCGCCCGCGCCTCGACCGAGGAGATCGAGGGGAGGTTCGACGAGCTCCGGGCCGAGACCGACCCCGGCCGCTACGCCGAGCTGGCCAACGAGATCGACCGCCTGCTGTGGGAGGAGGTCGTGACCGTTCCGCTCTTCGAGTGCCCGGGCCTGTACGTCGTGAACGAGGACCTGCACAACTGGGGGGAGTTCGGCCTGGCCTCCAGCTACGTCTACGAGGACATCGGCTGGGCCGCCGAGTGACCGGGTGACGATCGGATAACCGTGTGACGACGCCGCCCGCGGTGCCCCGTGCGCCCCGGCCGGCCGCCTGGGCGCCGGGGCCTGGCGCCTTCGGCGTGTTCAGCGGCTCCGCGGGCCGGTCACGGGGCGGATCCGGTCCCGACCGGGGCCGCGTCCGGTGCGGGCCCGGGACCACGGTCCTGGGTTGGGACCGGGAACCGGGCTGTGGCAAGGTCTATGCCGTGCTCCTCGGGCGATACGTCCCGTTCCGCGACCCCCGCGACGGGCGGCGTCCGCAGGGCACGCCCCCGCCCCCGCACCCCTCGCTCCTCTCGTTGGAAAGCCCTCGATGAGACCTCATCCGATCGCCGCCGCAGCCGCGGCGGCGCTGCTGTGCGCCGCCCTCACCGCCTGTTCCCCCGAGGAGGAGGCCGCCGCACAACCACCGGCCGACGCGGCCGGGGATCCGGACACGCCTGAGGCCGACGAGGCAGGCTCTCTGCGGCAGGAGACGCCCGGGGAGGAGGCGCCGGCACCGGTCGGCTGGGCGGGAGAGCCCCTGGAACGCGACGGGGAGGAGTACCCGGGCACGGCCGGCGGGGAGGGGGGCGGGACCGTCACCGCCTCCGACGCCGAGGAGCTGTCCGACCATCTGGCCGCCGAGGAGCCGCTCACCGTCGAGGTCAGCGGTCGGATCGACCTGGACGGCGAGGTCGGGGTCGGCTCGGACAAGACCCTGGTGGGCGTGGACGGCGGCGCCGAGCTGACCGGGGGCCGACTGGTGGTCGACGGTTCCAGCAACGTCGTCCTGTCCAACCTGAGCATGGAGACCGGGGGAACCGCGATCACTGTGCGCGGAGGCGCCCACCACGTGTGGGTGGACGGTTCCACGCTCGCCGGGGGCGGCGACTCCTCCCTGATCTCGGTCTCCGACGGCGCCGACAACGTCACCCTGTCCTGGAACCACTTCACCGACGCGGAGTCGGCGGTCACCATCGGCGGCGACGAGGACGAGCCCGGCGCGCTGAGGGTCACCATGCACCACAACTACTTCGACGGCACCTCGGGCCGGCACCCGAGCGCCCGGTTCGCCGAGCACGTGCACGTGTTCAACAACTACTTCCGGTCCAACCCGGAGTACGGGGTGCGGTCGGCCCACGACTCCAACGTGCTCGTGGAGGGCAACTACTTCGACGGCACCCGCCTGTCGGTGTCCACCGGGGAGGAGCAGCCCGGAAACGTGGTCACCCGGGACAACCTGCTCGTGGACTCCGAGCAGCCCGTCCTGCGCGGCGAGGTGCCCGACCCGCCCTACGCCTACGAGCTGGACGACACCGCCGGCGTGCCCGACCTGGTCACCGAGGGAGCCGGGGTCAGCTGAACGAGTGGTACTCGTAGCTCTCCCCGACCCCGTCCGCGGCGCGGTAGTCGAGTCTGCGCGGGTATCCTCCCTCGTCGATCCACAGCTCGAACTCGGCGTCCTCCACGGTGGTGAGCGTGTTGCTCCCCGCCTCCGGGTCGTAGCCGCCCAGCACGGCCGTGAAGGTGCCGGTGTAGCGGTAGGCGCTGTGCGTGCTGCGCAGTCCCGGTCTCTCCAGGCGCACCTCCTCCAGCCCGGTCAGCGCCAGGTCGGTGGAGGTGTCGAGCACCTCGCGCAGCTTGGCGGCGCCGAAGCCGGGCGAGCACAGGTAGCGGTCGGCCGTGCTGGGCGGGTCGAGCAGCTCCAGGCCCCGGTCGGCGGTCATCATGAGCTGTCCGCCTCCCATGTCGTAGCGGTACACGCTCCGGCCCCCCTCGGTGGTGAAGGTGTGGTCGAACTCCGGTTCGGCCCCGGACGCGTACACGGCCTCTCCCAGGCCCGCCGTGTACGGGCCCGTGCCTGTCGGTGCGTCGTCGGCGGGAGGGTCCCCGGCGCCGGGGACGGGGGCCTCCCCGCCGTCTCGGGGGGCGGATCCCCCGTCGTACACGCGGAAGGTGATGTGGAAGGCCGGGGAGCCCTCCACCAGCTCCGCCGCGGCCTCGACGTAGGCCCCGGCGTCCTCGGGGTCGGCCCCGGCCGACACGTCGCGGGGGTGCGGGGACGCGGGGGCCTCAGCGGCCCCGAGCGGGCGCAGGGAACCGCCCACGGTCAGCCTGGCCACGCCCCATCCGCTGGCCACCACGGCCAGGCAGACCAGCACCACGAGGGTGGACACCAGCCAGTTCGGCCGTCCTCCGGGGACGGGGGACGGCTCGTCGGGGTCGGAGCTGTGCGGCATCGACGGCATCGACACGGCCTCGGGCCTCGTTTCTGCGGATCTTCGCGCGACCGGGGTAGGGGATCGCGGGGGGTTTGCTGGTCGTCCTGGTCCGGCACCGAACGGTGACGGGTGGTACGACGCGGTGACACAGTGTTCCGTTCGATGGTCGCACGCATGTGATGACCACCGGCGTCCACGGGGACGAGCATCCGGCCGCCGCGGGGCGGCCCCGCGAACGGTCGGGGACACCAGCGCGGGCGGTGGTCGAACAGCCGGGGCGGAGTCCTCCCGTAGGCGCGCACACGGTCGCGGATGCCCTGGAGGTGCTCGGGAGGACGGGACCAGCCCCGCCGGACGAGGGTGCCCAGGAGCCGCCGCCGCAGCTGTTCCGGACGGCACCGGAGGTCGTACACGCTGACGGGGACGACCTCCCGGTCACGCGCCCGCATGGCGGCGTAGCGGATCCGGTCGCCGGCCCGTGCCGACGCCGAGGAGTGGAACTCCAGGCTGTCGTACTCCAGTGCCACCCTCTGGTCCGGCCAGCCCAGGTCGGCGTGGAACAGTCCTTCGTCGGTGACCACGGGGCCCTGCGGGACGGGCGGGGGCGGGCGCGCCTCCAGGACCAGCGCCCGGGTCCAGGACTCGGCGGGCGACCGGCTCAGCGCCGAGGAGTAGCGCAGGGCGGTCCGCAGCCGCCGGAGCCGGTGCGCGGAACGGGGCCGGTGCGTGGCGCCGACCAGCTCGCTCCTGGTGACCAGGCCCCGGGAGAGGAAGGCGTCGAGGCGGGCCGTGGCCATGTACACCGAGGGCGCGCGGGCGGCCAGGTCGGCGGCGGTGCGCGCCGGGGTGGTGATCCGCACGCCCTCCACCGCGGTGCGGTCGGCGGCGGGCACCGGTTCGCGGTGTGCGACGACCGGTACGCCGGACGTCCGTACGCCCCGCGGGACCGACACGTGCGGCCGGGTCCGGGTGGCGCGGGTGCCGGGTGGGTACAGGTCCACGCCCCACACGTAGGCGGCGGTGACGTCGCAGGTGACCGAGTCGGGGGAGAGCGGGCCCACGATGGGAGCGAAGGTGCGTAGGAGGAGGGAGCGGTCGGGAAGGGCCTGATCACGGACGGTCATGCCTTCCAGGTGCGGGGCCCGGACAAGGCCCTCCCCGGACCTGTGGACGACGCCGGGGCTCCGCGGCCGGAGGAGGCGGAGGTCAGCGCATGGGGCCGACACCCGCCGCCAGGTGGATGTGGTCGACGTGGTTCTGGGTGTTGTTGTGCCTGTCCTCCATGGGGCGCCGCACACTCATCCACGGCCCCACCGCGTCGCCCCGCGTCGCGTTCCAGATGTGCTGGTCGTAGATCACGCCCTTGACCCCGAGCTGCCGCGAGTTCTGGATCACCCAGTCGATCACCTGGACGGCGGTCTGTTGCATCGCGTCCGAGGGGACCTCGCCCAGATCCGCCATCATGTAGTCCACCGCCTCACCGGTGTGGTGGTCGCTGCCCGGTTCGTTGCGCTGGCCGCCCGCGTTGAGGTAGAAACCGCCGAACTCGGCCTGGAGGCGCTCGTGGACGGCGCACATGATCGGGTGCAGCGCCCCGAGGGACGAGCAGTCCACCGTCGCCCCTCCTCCGAAGCTGATACTCGGGTCGAACCTGTAGCGGCCCTCCTGGTCGATCAGGTGCACGTCGATCAGCCGCTTGGCGGAGTCGAGGTCGGTGATGAGCCCGCCCGCGCAGACCAGGTCGCCCGCGTCCCGGCCGCACTGGTGGGGGATCTGGACGATGGCGATGGCCGAGGCGTTGCCGACCACGGTGTCGACCTCGTCCTCGGTCCCGTCGCAGACCACGTCGTTCCAGTGCCGGGAGCCGTCCTCCTCCAGCTCCTTCTGGCACACGGCGCCGCGCACCTCCACGCGCACGATGTTGCCGCTGCGCCCCATGACGTTGTCGCTGGCGCGGATGTCGGTGAGCACGGCGCCGTTGGCCCGGGCGTACTCCTCGGCGCGCTTCTCGGCGACCTCCTCGTCGAACCACGGCATGGGGTACACGCCGTTGACGATGTCCTGCGCGGCCTGCTCCTGGAGGGCGCTCACCGCGGCCAGCGCGGCGGCGTCGGCCGCGGTCTGGGTCCGTGAACGCGAGTCGTTGGCGGCGCCGACCCGCACGAACAGCAGGGTCAGCGCCAGCAGGGCCAGGGTGAGCCCGAACAGCAGCAGGATGTTGGCCTGCCCGTGGTCGTCGCGGCCCATGAGGCGCCGTCGCGGCCGCGGGGCCGGGCGGGAGGGGGTCCGTCGCAGTCCCATGCCTTGTCCGTGGGAGAGGGGCGCTTCCGGCGGGAAGCGGGGGTCGTCGGCGGGCGGGGCGACGTGCGCGGCCGATGCGTGACCACATCCGGACAACACCCCGCCCGGCGCAGCTTATCCGGGCCTGCCGGGAAGTGGTAGGGCCTGTGGACGGCCGCCAAGGCCTGTGGGACGGATGGAGGGACGTTTGCCCTGATGGTGCGCGTGCGGTCCGACGGCGGGGCGGGGGCCTGTCCACATCGGGCCACACGGCCGCTCGGTCCCGGCGGGGACAGTTCGTGTGTTTCTGCAGAAATGTCCATCCGAGGCCGGGGTGCACACAGGAGTATGGACTCTGGCCGGAGTGCGCCGAGCGGACAGACCGCGGTGCCCGGCCGACATGACCACCCGCCGCAGAAGAAGCGAAGGCGAGAACATGAGCGCCCGAAAAGCGATGACCCCGGCCGAACAGGACGAGTCCCTCCGCCGGATCGGGACGGACCTGCTCAGAGCGGCCCCCGACGACTGGGTCAAGCTACGGCTCGTGTACTCGGGGCTCGGCGCCTGGGAGACCGCCCGCTTCGAGGTGATGTTCGAGGGAGGGCGCAGTACCGGCTGCGTCCCTCCGCTGTCCGCGGTGGAGCGGATGAGGGAGGTACGGGCGGGGATGTACACCGCCGGAACGGGTACCTGGTACACGGCCTACTACGAGGTCGAGCGGTCCGGGGGGTACCGGGTCCGGTACGACTACGAGAACGAGCCCCACTTCGACGAGCCCCGGGACGACGACGGCTACGCGCTCGACCTGGAGCGCTTCCCCCGCGACGACGAGCACGTCCCCGACTGGCTGCGGGAGCGCCTGGAGGGGGACCGCGTACCCGGTACGGCGGAGGGCGCCTCCCCCTGGAGCATGCTGGCCGGGGTCTCGCGCCCCGGGCCGCGGGCGCGCATGTCGCCCGGCGGCATGACCCCCGAGGAGATGATGGACACCCTCCAGGAGGTCGTGGACCGCACGGTCGGGCAGGTCCGCGGCCGGTGGAGCGAGATCGTCATCGACTACAGGGGACTCGTCAGGATGTCCTCGTCGCGGGTGACGGTGCGCAGGGAGGACGGCCGCGTCGAGTGGGACCTGCTCCTTCCGGAGGTCGGCCAGATGCTGGACCGGTTGCGTACGGGGATGTACCAGCCGGGGAAGGGGACGTGGTTCACCGCCCGGCTGACGGTGGGCGAGTCGCGGGAGATCGGGGCCCACTTCGACCACGACGCCCCGCCCGAGTTCGACTCCGAGCCCGACCCCCGCAGCTTCCACCAGGACATCCGGTCCTTCCCGCGCAGTTCCGACCACCTGCCGGACTGGCTGTTGGAACGACTCAGCCTCGCCCAGCGCATGATCCGCACCGGGCGGGAGGAGCCGCACACGCGGTAGGGGCCGGGAGGCGGCCGAGGGCGTCGGCCGGGGAGCGGCCCGCTCCTCGCCGGACGCGGCCGCGGGGGCGGTGGAGGACGGGCGGGACGGCGCGGCCGTCGGCTGGAGCGGTCAGCGCAGCCGTCGGCGGACGGCCTCCCACACGTGGACGTCGGCGACGGTGACCTGGAGGTCACCGGACCCGAGCGGCGCCACGGTCGTCGAACGCACGTAGGGGCCGTGGTTCCAGCGGCGCGCGGTGCGCACCGGGGCCGCCTTGGCGCCCAGGCGGCCCAGGGCTCCGGCGGGCCCCACCAGCAGCCGCAGCTGCCACGACGCCCGGAGCCCCGAGGCGCTCCCGTACTCCGTGCGGTTCAGCAGCGGCAGGATCCCCGTCAGACGACAGCCCTCCTCCGCGCGGACGGTCTCGGCGCTCAGCGGGAAGCGCTGCCCGGCGTCGGTGCCGCGCACCACCTCCACCGCGCACTCCGCGTCCTCTGGGAGAGGGGAGGCCAGGCGCACCTCGAAGCGGATCCCGCCGCGCCCCCTGGGGCGCACCCGCACGTCGTCCACCTCCAGGACCGGCGCCAGCGGGGAGGTCTTCAGGGCCAGGCGGTCGTTGACGGTGTAGTAGGGCCGTACCCGTGAGCCGCATCCGCGCTCCCGCTCCACCTTCTGGGCGGGGTACTCGATGATCCTCCTGTATCCCGCCACACCGGCCAGGTGCCGGCCCACCGTGCACTCGGTGCCGTCGGAGAGCACCAGGCGCATCTCCCACTTCTCCGACTCCCCGTCCCGGCCGCGGACCACCTCCGCGGGGTCGACGACCGCCCTGAACCGGCCGTCGCCGTCCACCGGGGCGGAGAACTCCCGCACGGCCCGGGGCGGGGTGCGCAGCCGTACCACCAGGCGGGCCCGGGTGTCCGGCCCGTGCCGCCCCAGCACCCTGCCCCACACGGTGACCAGCCCGTCGGCCGACTCCACGTGCTCCACCTCCGCGTGGTGCGCCGATCGCCGCGAGTGCAGCACCAGGCGGCCCTCGGCCGAGCGCGCGGGCACCACCAGGGCCAGCTGCCGGACGCCGTCCGGTGCGAGGGGATACCCCTGCTGCTGGATCTCCACGTCCTCGACCGGGCTCTCCCGCTCGCCGTCGACCCGGAGCACCTCCCACGTACACGTGGCCAGGCGTTCGCGCCGGGCGTCCACGACCGCCTCGCCGGCGTCGTCCACCTCCAGCGCCACCCTCTGCCCGGACCGGACCAGCACCACCCGGTCGGGCGGTTCGGGGAACGACAGCACCACGGTCCCGTCCCCGCCGGCCCGTACGCGGCAGGCGGCGGGCGGCTCCGGGCGCGGCGCGGGCACCACCGGCCCCGTCCGGGGCAGGGGGCGGCCGCTCAGGTCCGAGAACAGCTCCTCGTGCCTCAGCATGACGTTGGCCGGGTCGAAGCGCTCGGAGTCCACCAGGGCGGCGGACGACATCCGGCGGCGGAGCCCGTCGTCGGCCATCAGCTCGGCCAGGCCCTCGGCGACGCCCGAGGCGGACTTGTTCGGCACCAGCAGCCCGTCCTCGTGGTCGCGGATGATCGACGCCGGGCCGTGCGGGCAGTCGGTGCTCACCACCGGCAGACCGGACCGCATGGCCTCCACGATCGTCATCCCGAACGGCTCCTCGCTGGAGGTCGTCGCCGCGAACGCGCCCTGCGCCCAGACCTCCTCCACGCGCGGATGCGCGCCCATCAGCCACACCCGGTCCTGGAGGCCCAGCGAGCGCACCAGCCGGGCCAGGGAGGCGCGCCGGTTGCCGCGCCCGTAGATGCGCAGGGTCCAGTCGGGGAAGTCGTCGCTGACCATGGAGAACGCCTGCACCAGGAGGTCGTGCCGCTTGCTGGGCGCGAGTCTTCCGGCGGAGACGATGGTGCGGGTGTTGTGGCCGTTGGCGGTGAACGGGGGCGCGGGCACCGAGTTCGGGATGGAGAGCACGTGCACGCCGGGCAGCGACATCCGCTCGCGGTAGGTGCGGGCGTCGGCCTCGGTCACCGTCACGAACGCGTCCAGGCGCGGGTACTCCTCCTCCATCACCCGGCGCAGCGCCTCGGAGTGCTGGTCGTAGGTCAGGTGCTCCTGACCGACCTTCACCACCCCGCGCGGCGCGGCCCGGGCGATCACCACGTTCAGGCCGGGCCGGGTGCCCACGACCACGTCGGCGTCGGTGGTGGCCAGGTACTCCTCCAGCCGGTCGTCGGTCAGGCGGCTGTGGGTGGGCCCGCGCGCGTCCTCCGGCGGGAAGAGCCGCGGGGGCGCGCCGGCCCGCGGCGAGCCCTCGTACAGCGGGCGTCCCTCGGTCCCCGTGCCGTGGCTGCTGTCGTGATCGCGCACGTCCACGAGCGGGCGCAGGCGTACCTGGTCGGGCACGGGCAGAACGGGCTCCTCGCGGTGCCGGAACACCGAGACGATCTCGACCTCGTGCCGTGCGGACAGGGCCGCCGCCTGGTTGGCGACGGTACGGACGGTCCCGCCGATGCCGTACATGTCGTTGATCAGATAAGCGATCTTCACAGAGCCCCCGTGTCCTCGGTCGCGCCCCGTGACCCACGGGGCGGTAGCGGTGCACGTTCCCCGTCCCCGGACCCCTCCTGGGAGGGGCACGGCAGAACGAACAGGCTACGAACGTCGCCTAAGTTGAAATGCCCCTTATGCCGGATAGGTCCACAAGATTTACTGGCTTCTGTGGGTGTTTTGCGGAGATTTCACGCGCCGCGAAAGCGACACGCCCGGAGGTGGGGGCGGCGTTCGTGTAAGGGGCACGCGTCGTCGTCGGAGGTAGGACGTGGTGGGCCCGGGATGAGTCGGCGGCGGACGGGTGCACGGGAACGGGCGGTACTGGTACCGGTCGGCCCCGACGCGGGCGCACGGGCGGCGGCGTTCCTACGGGCGGCGGTGGGCCGTCAGTAGGTGTGGGTGTCCTCCCAGGCCACCCAGGCGGCGCAGGGGGACCCGTAGGTCTGCTCGATGTAGCCCAGCCCCCAGGAGATCTGCTCCGACGGGCTCTCCCGGAACCCCGTGGGCATGGGACCGTGCCGGGCCGGGTTGAACCCGGAGATGCCGTGGGCGCCGGTCTCGGTGTCGACGAACGTGTGGTCCCAGTGGGACATGGCGTTCCAGAGGCTCTTCAGGCACGTCCGCTCGTTCTCGTTCCAGTCCCTGGCCGCGGCCATCTCCATGGCGAGGGACTCGTTCTCCAGGGCGTTGGAACCGCCGGCGCCCCACTCGTACTCCTCGGGCTCCTCGGGTCGGTCGGCGTCCACCCACGTCTGGTCACCGCAGTCCGGGCCCTCGACCAGGCAGACCATCTGCCGCACCCCGTTGTTGAAGGTCTGGCTGAGTTCGAGCTGGTAGACCGCGACCATGATCGCCGCGACCAGGACGGTGACCGCCGCCAACTCGACGAACGCCGCGCCGCGGTCCCGCGTCGCCCCCTTGGCGGGGCGTAGGAGGCGCAGGACCCGCTCGGTCCGGCGCCGGACCCGAGGCGGCCCGTTGCGGTCGTCGGACCGCCTGGGCGGCCCGGTGGGGGAGGGCCGTCGGGTGTCCCCGAGTGCGGGGCGGTGGGAGGTGGGCAACGCCGTCTCCTACGGATCTGCGGAGGTTCAGGAGATGGGGATGTCTTCGATGGGTTCGAAGTTGGGGATCTCGACCGTCACGGTGTCAAGGTCGTCAGGGACGGAGAAGAGGGACCAGTAAGCGATCTTTTCGCCTGGATCCAGCACATTGATCAGTTCGTTGGATTCCTCGCCAGAGCAGAGGCAGTATCCTTCCCCGTCCATGATGGGTCGATACCGGGTTTCTCCTTCGGGGTTCATGGCTGTCACTCCCGCAAAGTTCTGTCCGGAGTAGACATAAGACCCGTCCCTGAGCCAGGCTAACGAAGATTGAGTGCTTCCGGTGTTCTCAATGCTCCAAGTCACGGAAAGAAAGGCTTCAGCCTCGTCTCGCTCGGCCTGGTTGACTTCCGCGACCAGATTGGATGACAACGTATCGTTGCTCTGGGCGGTTCCGAGGGATTCCAGGTTTTCTGTTTGGGGTGCTGGTGCTGCTGAGCTGATTCCGGTTGACATGAATAATGCTGTCGTGGATGTAATTATGAAAAGTTTAGGAGATAATATGTTCTTCTGCATCGTGTATCCGCTACTTCTCGAACGTGACGCTGACTCGCCTGTTGCGCTCGCGCCCCTCCTCCGTGTCGTTATCGCCGATGGGGTCAGCTGAACCATGGCCTTCTACCTTGAAGGAGACTCCCCCTCGGGTGGCGAGTTCGGAGAGGACTGCTTCAACCGCTTCTGCCCGGTCCTGGGACAGTGGAATGTTAATTGAGTCGCTTCCGGTGTTGTCAGCATAACCATCGACGTTGACGGTCGAGGAGCTTGCATCGTTGATTTCGATGGCTACCTGCTCGAGAATCTCCTGTGCGTCGGGGCTGAGTTCTGCACTGTTGGTCTCGAAGAGTACGTCAGAGGAAAGGATGATACTGACTTCTTCTCCGCTTTCCGTGCGCCCGGTGTTGCTGTCAGTATCATCGGAGATCATGGTGAGTGGGATTATTTCTGGATCTGCTAGACCTGAGTTTCCAACTGTCTCCGAGGAGTCGGTGATGGGTATATCAAGAAGGGGGGGTGTGATGGGTGTGGTGATAGTCATGGATTCCACGCCTGAAGGAGGTTCTGGAAAAACTACCCACATGTCTGCAGTGTCGCCGGAGGGTATGTTCTCATTGAGGACCGAGCAGAAGCAGGTTCCATCGTTCTGCTCCATGCTGAGGTGTCTTGTCCTGTTTCCTGGGTCCAGGAGGGTTATCCTGTCGCCGGTGTAAGGGTTTTTGGTTCCGCTCAGGCCGTCGTCGAAGAAGTAGCTCTTCCCTGATTTGTTGGTAACGCCAAATCGGAGTCTCAGGAGTTCGTTTCCCACTCGCTCCAAGGCGTAGATGTCAATCTGATAATCACTGCCGATCGCAGTTGATGAGGTTATGCTGCTGGCAATAACATCTTCTTGGTCGCCGCCGGGGCTGCTGGAAGGCTCAGAGGTGGGTGCCTGAGGTGTATCGTGATTGGCTTCTTCGTCCGGTAAGCGTTCTTCGGGAGTGACTACGCAACCAGAGACAAGAAGAAGAATTGCTGTCATCGCTGACCCGGTGGAAAATGAGGGTTGGATGCCACGCTTCTGGGAAGTGCGGTACTCTGATCTCAACTTCTTCCTGTTTCTTCATGGTTGCTTTGGTGCTTCTCGGAAACCCCTTGTGCTGAAGGGTTTCTTCTAAGGAACCTCTTCGGAGGTGGGGCCGCGAAGAACTCGGTCGACAGCACCCCGAATGCTGTTGCTGATACTTTCGGCGAGGCCGAGCTGGTATACCGCGAAGGCAATGGCGGCAACAAGTAGGATTACGGCGGCGTACTCGACGATCCCGGCGCCCTTGTCCTCCTCTTCGGAGGATGGCACGAGGAAGGTGCTCAGCGTCACCCAGAGCCTGGTCAAGCTGTTCACGGGGCTAACTCCTTGGGGGAGGGGGTCTTGCGGCACCACATCCCTGCGGTCCCTGAGCAGGTGAACCCTTGCCCGGATCCACCAGGGGCTCGTGCGGGCGGCGCGTGTTCACGGAATCCCACTATCCGACACGAACACCGACACCACCCCGGCTTCTGACCGGATGTGGCCATCTTTCTTCAGGATGCCCCGTGGATCACGGGGCCACACGTTATCCACAGGACCCACAGGGTTCGGCGTACGCCAGGTGAAACCGAGTGGACGTGCGGATGCGGTACCGCGCTTCCCCGCCGGGGGATCACGTTTGGTGTTCGGCGGGTGACCATGATGGCATGCGTGCTGCCGGGGCGCCATGGGCGGATGGGAAATACCAGGTCACCCCGTATACGCACGATCCTTCGGGCGTTGGATGGGTACCTTTGTTCTGAGAGGGTCACTGTTCTGGCAGGGCCACGAGGGGAGCCGTCCCCCGACGCGACTCCCTGGGTGCGCTCCTCCGTAGCCCCGTCCTCTTCCGCCGACCCTTGCGACCCTCATTCCTCCAGCACCCGACCCCCCGTCCGGTCCCCGCGGACGGCCCCCGACACAGAAGACGAGTGATGCGGTATGGACAGCAGCGTGGTTCTTCCCCTGACGGTCGCCCTGGTCATGGGGTTGTTGGTCGGGTCCGTTCCGCTCCCGGTCGTCCTGCGCGGCGGGCTCGTCCTCCAGGCGGCGCTCAGCAGGGCCGCCAGGCCCGGCCGTACTCCTCCGGACCCGGACGACCTCCACCCGAACGAGCTGGCCCTGCTCTCCGGCGGACCGGTCCGGGTGGGGGAGACCGTGGTCATGGACGCCTTCCTCCAGGGCCGCATCCGCCAGCAGTCCGCCGGAGGCCTCTTCACCCTCGTCGGTCCCTCCCGTCCCTACACGCACGAGAGGGACCTCGTCCGCAGAGAGTTCCTGGCCGCCTTCAAGAGCCGCGTCGGCGTCAGCGCCCGCGAGATGGTGCGCCGGGTCGTGGTCGGCCGGGGCGTGGAGCAGTTGTGCGACGACCTCGTCGCGTCAGGTCTGATCGTGGATTCCCCAGAGCTGCGCCGGGCGCTCCGGGCGCGCGCGAGGGCCCCGAGGACGATCCGTGGGATGCGGGTGGTCTCCCTGCTGGTCGCCGCGGGCGGCGCCGGCGCGTTCTTCTTCGTGGAGCCAGGCAGCACCGCCCTCACCTTCCTCGCCGGGGGGTTGGCCTCCGCGGCCGCCCTGGTGGTCGTGCAGGCGGTTCTGACGGCGACCGGGGGCCCGTTCCTGAACCCCAACACCCCTGCCGGGAACGCGGTGGTCGAACTGGCCGAGCGGAGGTACGGCGTGCCGGCGGCCCAGACCGACGGAACGCGTTCCACCGACGAGGAGATGATGACCCGTGACCGGGCGGTCCGCTACACGGCCGTCGCCGGGTTCCACGCGCTGCGCGAGTCCGCGTCACGGACCCGGGACGGCAGGGTCTCCTCGGCCCGGCATTCGTCGGACACCCGCCAGGACCTCTCCGTCCCCATCGTCCACGCGGGCGACCCGGGGGATGCGGGGGACACGGACGCCGGTTCCGTCCTCCTGGAGGACCTGTGCGCGTTCGCCGACCTCTGCCAGGATCCGGACTCCTCCGGCGCAGGCCCGGAGGCGGGTCCCTCCGGCAACGGAGGCTGGGGCGGCCTCGAGTTCTCCGGTGACGGCGGCGGATCCGCTTCCGACAGCTGGAGCGGCGGCGGTGGATCCGGTGGCGGTGACGGCGGTTCCGGCGGAGGCGACGGTGGTGGTGGAGGCGGCGGTGGTGGCGGGGGAGAGTGACACCCACCCGCACCCGGCCACGATCTCCACCCCCACACGAAACGCCGGGCAGGGCCTACCCGACCCTGCCCGGCGTTCTGCGCGCCGGGAGGGCGGCGCCACCGCCTGCCCGCAGATCGGCCGCCACCCTCGACCGCCTCCCGCCCCGGCAGGCGGGGCGGCCCCGTTACGGGCGCTTCAGTTCGGCCACCTCCGCCAGCAGCTCGAACGAGCGCAGGCGGGCCGTCTGGTCGTAGATCATCGACGACACCATCAGCTCGTCCGCACCCGTGTCGGCGACGAACAGTTCGAGCTTGCGGCGGACCGTTTCGGGCGAACCCACGAACGAGTAGCGGAGCATGTGGTCCAGCCGCTCCTTCTCCCCGGGGCGCCACGCGGTGTCCAGGCTCTCCACCGGCGGGCGGAGCCGTCCCCGCGCTCCGCGCAGGGTGCCCAGGAACGCCTGCTGCATGGTCGTGAACAGGCGCTGGGCCTCCTCGTCGGTGTCGGCGACGAAGGCGTTCACCCCCGCCACGGCGTAGGGCTCGTCCAGCTGCCCGGAGGGACGGAAGCCCTCACGGTAGGCCTTCAGCGCCTCGTACAGCGCGTCGGGGGCGAAGTGCGACGCGAACGCGTACGGCAGACCGAGCTGCGCGGCGAGCTGGGCGCCGAAGAGGCTGGACCCCAGGATCCACAGCGGCACCCGCAGCCCCTCGCCGGGGATCGCGCGGACGGGCTGGCCGGGCTCGGCGGGCTCGAAGAACCCCTGGAGCTCCTGCACGTCGCTGGGGAAGGTCGCCGACGCGCTGTGGTCGCGGCGCAGCGCCTTCATCGTGCGGGGGTCGGTACCCGGCGCACGGCCCAGGCCCAGGTCCACCCGGCCCGGGTAGAGCGACTCCAGCGTGCCGAACTGCTCGGCGATCACCAGCGGCGAGTGGTTGGGCAGCATGACGCCGCCCGCGCCGACCCTGATGGTGGAGGTCCCCTCGGCGATGAATCCCAGGGAGACGGACGTGGCGGCGCTGGCGATGGCCTGCATGTTGTGGTGCTCGGACAGCCAGAAGCGCTTGTAGCCCAGCCGCTCCACGTGCTGGGCGAGCTCCCGCGCGGAGCGGAGCGCGTCACCGGGAGTGGCCCCCTCGGCGATGCTGGCGTGGTCGAGCACCGACAGCGCGACGTTGGACATGGTGGCCCTCTTCCCCCTGCTGCGTAGCGGAACCGGCGGCGAGGCCGGGACGGGGATCCTCGTCACCGACTGGCCTGCACGTTCGATGTTCGACGAACATCGAATTCCGAAGGTACACTCGCGACTGTCCACGAGCCAAATCCCGTCTGGTCCAGGCCAGGCCCCATGCGAGGAGGATCGCCTTGGCTCCCAGGGAGCACGCGCACCCCGACCTCCGCGAGGTGGAACTGGTCACGGTCCTCGCCGCGCTGGCCGAGCCGACCCGGCTGCGGATCGTGCGGATGCTCGCCGCCCTGGAGGGGGAGCGGGCGTGGAAGGACATCGACCTGCCCATCGCGCAGTCGACGCTGAGCCACCACCTCAAGATCCTGCGCAACGCCGGCCTGGTGCAGAACCGGACCGAGGGGACGCGGTGCTTCATCTCGCTGCGCGACGAGGAGCTGGAGGGACGCTTCCCCGGACTGCTGGAGTCGGTCCTCTCCTGTGGGGACCCGGTGCCCGCCCGGGCGGTGGAGGAGACCCGGCGGTAACGACCGTCGCCCCGTCGTACGGGTCGGTGCCCGGCCGTGCCCGGACGGCGACCGTGACCGGACGCCGGATCCACCGTGGCCCGACACGGGGTGACCTACCCGCAAGGTCTCGTGCGGTCGTGAACCGGGCGGGCGCGACGTATGTGCGGGAATGTGTACGGTCGGTATCCGACAGTTCGCGTACCCGTGGGTCGACGGCCCGGACCAGCAGACGTCCCCCGATCCCGGAGAGTGGAAGGCGCCCCCCATGGCCCCACACCCGTTGGACCCCCTCCCGCCGCACGTACGTCCCCTCGCCTCCGGTGACCCCGCCGAGATCGGCGGCCACCGTCTGGTCGGCCGCCTCGGCGACGGCGGCGGGGGAGTCGTGTACGCCGCCGTGGCCCCGTCCGGGGAGGCGGTCGCCCTCAGGGCCGCCCGCGCCGGGCGGATCCCGGCCGCGGCCTCCGGCCGGAACACCGTCCCCGTCCGCCACGACCGGAGTGTGTGCGCCGTGGGCGCCGACGCCGGCGGACTCCTCCACGGGCGACCGTGGACGGCGGTCCGGTACCTTTCCGGCCCCGACCTCGGACATCACGTGCGCGAGGCCGGGCCGCTTCCCGAGCCCGCCCTCCTGGTGCTGGCAGCCGGGACCGCCGAGGCACTCGCCTCCGTCCACGCCGCCGGCGTGCCCCACGGGGACGTCAGGCCCGGCAACGTGATCATGACGCCGGACGGCCCGCGGCTGGTGGACCACGGCATCGCCCGCCAGGTCGACGGCGGGGACCCGCGGGCCGCCGCGGACGGTACCGGCCGGCTGGCTCCGGAGCGCCGCGCGGGCTCCCCGCCCGATGCCGCAGCCGACGTGTTCTCGTGGGCGTGCCTGGTGGTGCTGGCCGCGACCGGGCGGGAGCCGTTCGACGCGGACGCGTTCTCCCCGGAGGCGGCCCGCCGGGTCCGCGAGGACGGTGCCGACCTCACCGGGGTCCCCGAGGGCCTGCGCGCCGTGCTGGCCCAGGCGCTGTCGGCGGACCCCGCGCTGCGCCCCTCGGCGGAGGACGCCTACCTGGAGTGCCTGCTGCTGGCGGGCGTGGAGGAGGGGGCGACCCCGGACATGTGGGCGGAGTGCCTGATCGCACTCGTCCGTACCCACTGGCCGCGCGTGGAGGCGGCCCGGTACCGGCCCGCGGAGCGGGACGGCGCCGCCTCCGGCGCCGGGGAAGGGGCCGACGGAGCGGAGGAGCCCTCCGGCGGTGCCGGACGCGGAGCCGCCGAGCACGGAACCGCCGGGCGCGTACGCGGGCGCCACCGCGGGGCCCGCCTGGGCGGGACGCCCGCCCTGGCGGCCGCCGCGGTCGTGTTCCTGGCCGCGGCCGTCGGCGGCGGACACCTGCTCCTGGACGCCCTGGCGGGGGAGCCCGACACCCTCACGGCCGGTTCGGGTTCCGAAGCGGAGGGGGACGCCGGTCCCGGGCGCGAGGAGGAACCCGGGGAGTCCGGAGGCCCCGGATCCGAGCCCCTGACCGGAACGGAGTTGGTGTCGGCCTCGCTGGATGCCCTCATGGCCGCGGAGTCCTTCGAGCTCACGTTCATCACCCACGCGGGCAACGGCGGGGGATACGGCCAGCCGCTGCCCGCCGACACCGCCGTCGCGCCCACCCTCTTCGACCGCGTGCTCTACCAGTCGGGGCCGCGGGAGGCGCTGCGCTGGACCAGTACCGTCAGCGGTGCCCGCACCAGCGACCTGACGATGGTCGACGGCGACCTGCTGCGTGCGGAGAACACCGCGTGGAACGGCGTGCCGATCTGGTACGGGGCGGAACCCGGGGTGCTCGGTTCGGCGGAGGCGTTCACCCCGGAGGGGGTCCTCGGCCCCCTGGTCCGCGCCGTGGAGAACGGGACCGTCCTCCACCAGGAGGAGACGGTCTTCACGGCGCCGCCGCCCGCCCAGGACGCCTACGGCCACCTGGGCGGCGAGGCACCCGACGACGTGCCCGCGGTCCGGGTGGAGGGCGAGTTCTCCGCCTCCGGTGCCCCGGGTGGGGCGGACACGGTGTTCACACTGGTCGCCACGCGGGACGGGACCCCGCTGGGCTTCTCCACCGAGGGCGGCGACGCCGTCCTCAACGGGCGCCCGGTCTCCGAAGGCGTCCCGGTGTCCTTCCTGGACCCCGCCGCACCGGAGGCGGAGCGGTGGTACACCCGGTACACGTTCGTGGAGCTGAACGGGGATCCGGACCTGGGCGTCCCCGACCCGGGGCGGGTCCGGCCGACGGAGGCCCCCGCACCGTTCAACGGCTGACCGGGCGCGGCACCGCCGACCTCCGACCCTCGACCTGCGGACCTGCGACCTCCGGCCCCGCGGCCCGTCCGGATGTGACGGCAGGGGCCTCCCGGTGCCCGGAGCCCGCTGGTGCCCGGCCTCCGGGTGGCGTAGGGTGACCCCCGTGTCGCGTGCCACCGACCAGAGAGAAGTGGGCCGGTCGGTAGGTATGGAGGCACCTGAACCACCGGGGAGCGCACTGTGAGCACACACACCGCGGACCGCGTCTAGCCGTTCCCGCGGCGCCGGCCCGAGCCGCGCCCGAACGCGCCGAGACCCATCGCGACCTCCCCGGACCCCTTGTCCGGCACCCGGCCACACCCGGGTCCTCCGCCATGTCCGCCCGCCACCCGTGCGCTCACGCGCCCGGGCCGCGGCGGGTGCCTTCGGGGACGGTCGCGCCCATGACCACCACCCCAGGGAGACACATGACCGAGAACCCGCACATCCGACCCGAACCCCACGTCAGCGACTTCAACGTCCCGGTCGTGGAGGAGTTCCGCGCCAACGGCGGCCGCGTCGGCGGCATGTTCGAGGGCGGCGACCTGTTGCTGCTCACCACCGTCGGAGCCAGGTCCGGACGCGAGCACACCACCCCGCTCGGCTACGTCCGCGTCGGGGGACGGCTGCTGGTCGTGGGCTCGGCGGGCGGCTCGGACCGCCACCCCGCCTGGTACCACAACATCCTCGCCCACCCCACGGTCGCCGTGGAGCTGGGCGCCCAGGAGTTCTCCGCCGTCGCCGTGCCCGCCGAGGGAGCCGAACGGGACCGGTTGTTCGACGAGATCGTGCGCCGGGTGCCGGGCTACGGCGACTACCAGGCCGGAACCGGCCGGGTCCTGCCGGTCGTGGCCCTGGAACGCGCCCACGTCGAAGGCGCCGAGGTCGCCAACCTCGCCGACAAGCTCGTCGAGGTGCACACCTGGCTGCGCGGACAGCTCGAACACGTGCGCACCGAGGCCGGGGCCTACCTCGCGGAGCGCGCCGCCAGGGCGGACGCCGACGGCCCGCCGCCGCTGGGGATCAACCTGCAGCTGCGCCAGCACTGCCTGGCCTTCTGCGAGTCCCTGCACTTCCACCACACCAGTGAGGAGTTCATGTTCCCCCACCTGGAGGAGCGCGAGCCGCACCTGGCGCGGACGCTCGACCGGCTCCGTGAGGAGCACCGCGCGGTGGAGCGGCTCCGCGGCGGACTGGAGGCACTCATCGCCGATCTGACCAGGGCCGATCCCGCACGGCTGCGCGAGGAGGTGGAGCGGATGACCGCGGAGCTGGAGGCCCACCTGGACTACGAGGAGGCCGAGCTGTTCCCGGCCCTGGCCGCCATCCCCCTCCCGCCTGATCCCGCCCGCGGCTCCGGCCGCTGACGCCGCCGGTGCGACGGGCGGACTCCTCCTCCCGTCGGTCCCGTGCCCGTGGACGCTTCCGCGCCGGACCCGTCCACGGGTACGGGACCGACCGTGCGAGGACCGGGTCGGCGCACCTTCGGCCACGGCGCCGGCAGCGCGTCGGCGCGGGGCCCTCCGTGCGGGACCCTCCACGGCGCGCGCGGGCGCCTCAACCGCCGAGGATGACGCCGAGGTCGACCTCGGTGCCCAGGAACATCGACCCCACGATGAGGATGAGCAGCCCCGGCAGCAGGGTCACCGCGGTCACCATCGTCACCCTGGGGTTCATCCGCTGGGCCTTGCGGCGCATGTACTGGGCGTCGGCCCGCCGCATGTCCCGGCTGATGTCCACCAGGGTGTCGCTGAGCGGGGCGCCCAGCTCCTCCGCCTGCTGGATCGCGGTCACGAACTTGCTCAGCGACTCGTTGCGGTTGCGGCGCCGCAGCAGCTCGAAGGCCTCCCGGCGCGACGTGCCCAGCTCCATCTGCTGCAGGGCCAGCGTGAACTCGTCGGCGAGTACGCCCGGCATCGACTCGGCCACCCGTGCCACCGCCGCACGGAAGGACATCCCCGCGCTCACCGTCACCGCGAGCACGTCCAGGAAGTCCGGCAGCTGCGACTGCACCCGGTCGGCCCGCTCCTGGCCCTGCACGTACAGGCTCAGGTCGGTCAACCCGGTGAAGGCCAGCACCACCGCCCCGACCAGCGGGCTGCCCGTCGCGAACATCAGCAGCCCCAGGGAGCCGTACAGCGCCACCTCGCCGACCTTGCGCCGCAGGTACCGCTCCAGGGTCAGCCCGTCGGGCCGCCCCGCCGTCTCGATGCGCTCGGTGACGGACACCCGTACGCGCCGGCTCAGGGAGGCCTCCAGCGAGCGGGCGAACGGCCGCCCGATCGCCTCGGTGATCCGGTGCAGGACGAACGTGTCGTCGGACCTGGTCCGCGCCGGGCGCGCGGCCGGGTCGTTCACCGCCACCCGGGTCTGCGACATGGTCAGGTACAGGCCGTAGCACGCGACCAGCACCACCAGCGAGCCGGCCAGCGCGGCGGCGAGCGGCACCAGGGACAGGAGGTCGTTCATCGGGGGCAGGTCCTCACAGGTCGAACTTGGTGATGCGGGACACCAGCACGAAACCGATGGCGAACAGCGCGGCCACCACCAGCAGTACCGTCACCCCCGCCACGGACGTGGTCATGACGCGCATGATGCCCGGCTCGATGGCGTTGATCAGGAACAGCGCGCCCACCGACATGAACCCCAGCGCCCACACGGTGCTCGTGGTCTCGCTGAGGATGGTCTGCACCTCGCGCCGGGTCTCCTTGCGGTTCTCCAGGGTGGTGGAGATGTTGCGCAGCGCCGTGACCAGGGAGCCGCCCGAACGCGAGGCCACCACCAGCGTGGACAGCAGCACCCCCAGCTCGCGGGAGGGCATCCGCTCGCGCAGCTCCCGGACGGCCTCCTCGAAACTGGCTCCCAGCTTCATCGACTCGGCCATGCGCCCCAGCTCCTCACCGGCGGGCCCGTCCAGCTCGTCGGCGGCCATCGCCACGGCCGTGGGCAGGGCCAGGCCCGCCGAGGTCGCGTTGCCCAGCACCCGCGCCAGGTCGGGCAGCTGGGAGGTGAACTCCTCGCGCCGCTTGGCCTCGGCCCGGTTCAGGTAGGAGAAGAACAGGAACGCCACCCCGGCCGCCGCCAGCAGGCCGAAGAACGGCGCCAGCACCTGCCAGACCACGACCACCGCCAGCAGCGCCCCGCCCGCCAGCGAGAGCACGAACGTGGACAGGCGCACCTCCGCGCCCGACCGGGCGATCCTGCGGTACAGGCGCGCGCCCCACTGGGTGCGGTAGATGGCCGCGTCCAGCCGCGCCATGGGCGTGGACGCCTCGTACTCGGCCTGGTCCAGGGCACTGCGGGCGGCGATCAGCCGCCGCTGCTGGGCGCTGGCCACGAACTCCCACAGCGCCCACAGCGCCAGCGCCAGCACCACGGCCAGGCCGACGAGGATCGCCACGAACTGCCAGTTCACCGGGACTCCAATACGGTCGGGGGCGCGCCCGCCCGGGCGCGGGGGGAGGGACTCACCAGTCGTCGCGGTGCCGTTCCTCGGCGGCCACTCCGAAGGCCGCCGGGATGGCCTCGCCCACGTGGTAGATCCGCCCGGCGATGTGCCGGGGCAGCGGGAAGTGCCGGAACTCGCCCTCCACGGCCCGGTTGGGCCCCATGGGCATCGCCGCGAACCGCATCACCGGGTCCAGCCGGAACTCCTCGCGCCGCTGGGAGGAGACCACCGCGATCTCGCTGACCCGGCGCGACCCGTCCGGCCAGCGGCCCAGGTGCACGATGGCGTCCACCGCGTTGTTGATCTGGTCGCGGATCGCGTCGTAGGGGATGTTGCCGTCCCCCAGGGTGGCCAGGGTCTGCAGCCGGTGGATGGCGTCGTCGGCCGAGTTGGCGTGCACGGTCACCAGCGACCCGTCGTGGCCGGTGTTCATGGCCTGGAGCATGTCGATGGTCTCCGGACCGCGCACCTCGCCGACGATGATGCGGTCCGGGCGCATGCGCAGCGCGTTGCGCACGAGGTCGCGGATGGCGATCTCGCCCCGGCCCTCGATGTTGGCCGGCCTGGACTCCAGCCGCACCACGTGGTCCTGCATCAGCTGCAGCTCGGCCGAGTCCTCGATGGTGACGATGCGCTCGTCGGAGGGTACGAACGCCGACATCGCGTTGAGGAAGGTCGTCTTGCCGGTGCCGGTACCGCCCGAGACCACGATGTTGAACCGGGAGCGCACCATCGCCGCCAGGAGGATGCCGGTCGGCGAGTCCAGGCTGCCCATCCGCACGAGTTCGTCGATCGGGTACGGCTTGGGGAACCGCCGGATGGTCAGGACCGGGCCCGACAGCGACAGCGGCGGGATGATCACGTTGACGCGCTCGCCCGTGGGCAGCCGCGCGTCCACCATCGGGGAGGCCTCGTCCACACGGCGGTTGACCAGCGACACGATGCGGTCGATGGTCTGGTAGAGCTGCTCCTCGCCGTTGAACGCCGCGTCCACCCGCTGCATGCGGCCGCCGCGCTCGATGAACACGTTGTCGGGCCCGTTCACCATGATCTCGGTGACGGTCTCGTCGGCCAGCAGGGGCTCCAGCACGCCCAGTCCCAGGGCCTCGTCCACGACCCGGCGGATGAGCAGCGAGCGCTCCCGGTCCGAGAGCACCGGCCCCTCGCGGGACAGGATGTGCCCCACGACCTTCTCCAGGCGGACCCGGCGCTGGGCCAGTGTCAGCCTGGTGAGGTCCTCCAGGTTGATCTCCTCCAGCAGGCGCCGCCGCCAGTGCGTGACGCTGCCGCGGTCGGCGCGCCCCTCGACGACGCGGTCCTCCTCCAGCCGGTCCTTCAGGCCCATGGCTCCGGTCTCCTTCCCCCCGGGGTACGGTGCGCCGCCCCCGCCTCACACATCGGGCATGTCCACGCGCCGGGTCAGCGTCAGGTCCAGGCCTACCGACGAGAACACGATCGGCAGCGGGTGCGACACCTCCACGTAGAAGCCCTCGTGGTCGTTTCCGCCGCTCGTGACGGCCGCCTCGTCCAACCACGGCGGCAGTGCCCGGCGTGCCGCGGCCTCGGCTCCCTCCGGCTGTTCGGCTCCGGCCACCCGCGCCCCGGCCCTGGCCGCGGACTCCAGCCGCTCGGCCGCGACGAAGGCCAGGAAGGCCTCGACCGCCAGGGCGGCGACCAGGAGCAGTACCGGGAAGACCGCGGCGAACTCCAGGAGCGGGCCGCCCCGGTCGCCGTCCCGTCCCGGATGCCCGCCGAACAGCAGACGCAGCGGTCCCCGCCGCCCGGAAGCCGGCCGCGCGGCGCCTCGGCGCGCGCCCGGCCGGCCGGTACGGGACGGTCGGCGGCGTCCGGCCGGACCCGCGTTCACGGTGCCACCTCCCGGGGCTCCACCTCGGTGACCACCTGGGCCTCCCCGGTGACGTCCCACGGCCCGGAGGCCCCGGGCAGGAAGACCGGCATGGCCAGGGTCACCTGTGCGAAGCGGGCGCCGTCGCGCTCCACGATCTCCACGGTCATCACGTCTTGGCCGTCCCAGGGCGCCCGGACCCGCTTGCGCGCCTCCTCGTCCACGCGCGCCATGTCGTCGGGGGTCACGGCGGCCTGGCGGGCGGCTTCGGCGGCACCGTGCGAGGCGTACATGGCGGTGACGCCGAGCAGCAGGACCTGCCACACCAGGGCCAGCGCCAGCATCAGGAACGGCACCGTGGCGGCGAACTCCACGATGACCCCGCCGCGGTCGCCACGGCGGGGGGAGGGGCCCCTCCCCCCGCCCCGTCCGCACCGGGCCGGGCGTCGCCCGGACTCAGCCACCGAACCCACCGAGGCCTCCTCCGCCCCCGTGCGGGCCCGGCCCCGGGCGCTCGCCGTAGGACGGGCCCAGCGGCGGGACCGGGGAGTGGCCGTTGCCCGCCACGCGGGCCGAGTCGGGCCCCGAGGCGTTCAGGAAGCCGGACACGTCGCGGGTGGAGGGCGTGGTACCGCGCCGTTCGGCGAGGGAGGCGAAGCCGCCCAGCCCGCCCGGCGGGGTGGGCGAACCCCCCTTGCCGCCCTGCCCCGGGGCCGGGGGCGGGCTCAGCAGGTCCAGTTCCGCGGCCAGGCGCGCGAAGGCCTTGCGCAGACCCTCGTCGGTCACCTTGGTGGGGTCGCCGTTGTTCTCCCCCGGCTCCAGAGCCCGGTAGGCGGCCGGGACCGGGGTGCGCAGCACCCGGGTGCCCAGCAGCTGCTGGAGGAAGTCCGGCTGGATCTCGTTCTTGCGGCTGTGCCGGGTGACCAGCGAGTACACGTCCTCGTGCGCGCGTACCTGCAGCCGCTCCCACATGCCCATCAGCCGCTGGGCGCCGCGCATCGCGGGCACGTCCGGGGTGACGGTGACGATCGCGCTGTCGGCCAGCTCCACGGCCATCGCGGTGGCCTCGTTCATGGTGGACCCGCAGTCCACCACCACCAGCTCGTAGCGGGAGCGCAGCGCGCCCAGGATCCGCCGGATGGCGCGGGCGCCGACGTCCTCGCCGCGCTCGCCGTGCTCGGGGGCGAGCAGCACGTGCGGCCCGCGCGGATCCACGTACAGGGTCTCCGAGAGCATCCCGGGGGTGATGTCGTCCCCGGCGTCCGCCAGGTCGCTGATGGAGCGGCGGTGCCGCAGGTTGAGGAACGCGGGCAGGTCGCCGGTCTGCAGGTCCAGGTCGACCAGGCACACCACCCGGTCGGCGGCGGCCGCGACCATCGCCAGCTGTACCGCGCACGTGGTGGTGCCCACGCCCCCCTTGGCGCCGCTGATCGCCACGATCCGCCCGCGCACACCCGACGCGGGCAGGTCCAGGGACGCCGACTCCAGGTGGCGGCGCAGCGTCCGCGACCACTCGGCGGCCTTGGTGATGCGGGTCTCCAGCTCGGCGATCCCCGAGTCGTGGGGCATCACCCCGCGCGCGCCGGCCTCCATGGCCCCGGTGAAGGTGTCGGGGTCCATCGTGGGTGAGACCAGCAGGATCGCCAGCTGCGGGTGGCGGTGGGACAGGTCGCGGATGGCGTCGAAGACCGGGGCCGGCCCCAGGTCCTGGTGGATGAGGACCACGTCGATCTCGGGGAACTCCCCGGCGGCGTCGATCAGCGCCGACGTGGTGGACCGGGAGGCCACCAGGTCGGCGCTGCCCAGTTCCTCGAAACGCGCGGCGAGCACCATCTCCGACTCGGATGTGGGCATGCCCGCCAGGACACGGAAGTTCAACGTCTACCCCCCATGCGGCGTACGCCGCCCGTTGGTCGTCTCGCCCTCGACGAGGGTGTCGAAGTCCCCGCTGCAGAACTCGGCGTCCCCGGGCGAGCCGCCGCCGTCGGCGCTCACCAGGGCCAGCCGCAGTTTGGTGGAGAAGTCCTCCGCGTAGGCGAGCTGGAGCGCGGACTCCGGGTCCAGCCGGAAGGTCACCGGAACCACCCCGGACACCCCGCCGCCCTCACCCTCCTGGGTGCGCAGCTCGCCGATGTCGAGGACCTCCACCTCGGTGATGATCCGCACCGCGCACGCCTCGCCGTGGTCGCGCGGGGTGAAGGTGCCGTAGATGTCCACGAAGGACCCGCGCCGCACCTTGCCCGCCACACCGGTCTCGGCGTCGACCATGATGGCGATCTCGCGCTCACCGGCGGTCAGGGTGGGCTGGGGCTGCACCATGCCGCGCTGCAGGTACACGCCCGCCTCCAGATGGGAGGCGGCGACGAGCTGCTGGTCGGCGGGGGTCTCGACCTCGGCCAGGTCGGTGAGGAAGACCTCGGGGTCGAAGTACGCGCTCGGCACCTGGACCCTCTCCACGGAGTCCTCCCCGACGGGCTGGTAGGCGTCGACGGCCTCGGTCAGCCGCAGGACCGTGGCGAAGTCGCCGAGGCGCTCCTGCTGGCCGCTGAGGTAGGTGAACACGGAGGCGAACACGGCGACGGCGCCGATAGCGGCAACGACCATGAGCAGGACGCCGCGTCGCTGACGGGGGTTCATAGGGGTTGCTTTTCCGTTTCCAGTGTCGTCGCGGGCCGTCCGCTCGCCTGCGGGGTGCGGTGGCGGTCCCTAGCGGGAGTAGGTCCTGGGTGTCTCGGGGTGCGGAGCCGGTCCCGGGAACGGCGGACCCTCCGGTCCGTCGGCGGGCGGCGGGGGCTGGTGTCCCAGGGCGGGTCCCGGGGCGCGTTCCCACCCGGTGTGGGGAGGGGGCGCGGGCCCGGGGGCGGAGGGCGGGGCGCCGCCGGGGGGACGCGGGGCGCCGTGCGGACCGTGCCCGCCGGCGGGTCGGGGAGCGGTCCGCTGCGCGGAGGGCCTGGTGGAGGCCCGGGCGGACTTGGCCGAGCAGAAGGGGCAGTACCGGGCCGACACGGGCTCGCCGCACCAGGAGCAGGTGGAGGCGCGGATGGATCCGGCGGCGTAGGCGAGGGCCTGGGGGTGGGCGCTCAGCGCCACGAACTCCACGTACTTGGTGGTTCCCCAGTACGCGGAGCCCAGGGGCTGCGGGGGCAGGGTGCGGGTGGCCACCGGTTGGATGGCCTGCGGGAGGTGGTCGTCGAAGACCCCGGTGATGCCGGGGTCGGGTGTGGAGCACAGCAGCTGGACCGGTTGCACGGGCCGGAAGGGCAGGGTGGCGGCGACGTCGGCCGGGCGCATGCGTTCCACCTGGCGGGTGGGCGCGCAGTAGGCGAGGAAGGACACCGTCGGGGCGTAGGAGCCCACGTGCTGGCGTATCGAGGTGGGAATGGTGGACAGGCCGGAGACCGTCCTGAGCCAGGCCCCCGCGAGCAGGTGCCGCGGCAGTTCGTCACAGAGCGCGGCGACCATCCCCGGCGGCAGGTAGGGGGCGAGGTAGGCGAGCTGGTCGGCGACGAGGGACAGGGCCAGGGGCGAGAGGTCGACGCCGATCCCGGCGATGTGGTCGGTGCGCATCGCGCCGCGGGCGAAGTTGACCGCCCGCTCGGCGTCCGAGGACCGCCACGCGGGATAGAGGGCCACGACCTTGCGGCCCGCGCTGGTCTCCTCCCTGGCGAAGGCGACGAACGCGGCGCTGCGTTCGCCGATGCCCTCTCCGCGCATCGCGAACCGCCGGGCCCCGGCCTCGCCCACATGGCCCGTGCTGGGGATGTCCGCCAACAGGGCGACGGTCGTCGCCGACCGAGGTAGGGCTCTGGACACTGGGCAAGCTCCATCGGTTCTGCACACTGAGGGGAGACTGCTGAGCGGCCTTTTCGAAGGTGCCACTCGGACGCATCGTAACGAATGTGTGGCGGAGCGCGGGAGACCTCACGTTTGTCGCCGTTGGAGGCGAGGTGTGAGGTGGTGGAGGGGTTTGGGGGTGTGAGGTCGGCGGACGTGACTCGGGTGGCGAGACTCCCGTGCTGGCCGAAGGGGATCGGATCGTGTCCGTGTGCGTCACCGCCTCTCAGGGGAGGTGTCGTGCGCGTTGGCCGCATGTGGCCAACACGTGGACAGACTGGTATGTGAACGTTTTCGGGCTGTTCGTGTTCTGTGTTGGCCTTTGAGCGCCGAGTGGGCTCCTGCGGCCGTTGTGTGCCTTCCGTTCCTTCCTCTCCAAGGATGCCCTTCCTCCTCCCGTCCCACCAGTGCCCTCGGTCAGGTTGTGGACGGCTCTCCCCGCAAGGACGAACCGTGCGGAGGGGTGACCGCCCCGGCGGTGCGGGGGGCGAGGGGACCCGCGGTGTCCGCTCCCGCGGTCCCGGCGCCCCCGGCCGCCGCCGCGGGCACGCCGGAGGGTCCGGTGGAGGACACCGGACGGCGTACGTCCGTGATTGGGCGGGTGGGCGCGGGGGAACGAATCAGACAGGCTTCGCGTCATATCTTGAGAAGCCACACGCCCCTGAGGAGACCAACGATGCGCAAGGCAAACCGCGCCGCGGCCGGAGCCGCCGCCTGGCAGGTCGTCCAGAACACCGACAGCGACGTCTCCGTCTGGAAGCGCGCCGGGGCGGTACCGCGGATGATCGGCGCCAAGCTGCGCGGACGCTACCCCGAGCTGAGCACCGCCAAGCTGCTCGGAATGCTCGTGCTGGCGGCCTACATCCTCTCGCCGATCGACTTCGTTCCCGAACTGTTCTTCCTGCTGCCCGGGCTGGCCGACGACGTCGGTGCCGCCGTGTGGCTGACCACCATGGCGCTCGGCGAGGGCGAGCGCTTCGTCCGGTGGGAGCGCCAGGAGCAGGCACAGCAGGCCTTCCAGCAGGCCGACCGGCCCGGCCGGGGCGGCGACGCTCCCGGGCGGGGCGCGCACGACCGCGACCACGACGCGCGGCAGGGGCGTTGAGCCCCGCGCCGCCTCCCGGCGGCCTTCGGGCCCGGACCGGCGACGGGCCCCGCGTGAACACACGCGGGGCCCGTCCTGTGCGCACCGGGTCCGCCGCGAGGCGGACCCGCCCGCCCTGGCCGCCCCGGGCGGCTCGCCGCGGACGATCCCGCTCCCGGCCGCCGGCGTCCGACCCGGCGGCCGCGCCCCTCCGCTACAGGGCGCCGGCGAAGGGGTCGGAGAGCAGCGGCAGCCCCGCCTCGTCCTCGTTCATCAGGCACGAGTCCAGCAGGGCCACCAGGCGTTCGGCGTCCAGGTCCACACCCGTGAACGCCAGGTGCTGGCGGCGGTCGCCCACCACCGGGTCCCAGTCCATGAGGGCGGAGAGGCGGCGGGTCTCGCAGACCATCTCCACCGCGGCCCCGGGCAGGGCGTCCAGCCAGGGGCCGCCGTTCTCCAGCAGCAGGGCGTCGTTGTGGGCGTTCCACACCAGCAGGGTGTCCGGGCGGTTGGCCAGCCAGATCCGGCCCCGGCCACGCAGGCCCGAGGACACGATCCGCTCCAGCGACTCGTGCAGCCGCACGGGGTGCAGGGGGCGCCGGCGGGTCCAGGTCAGGGTGCTCACCCGCCCGTCCGCGCGTTCGGCGTAGTGCGCCCAGGCGGGGTCGAGGCGCCGTGCGGCGGCCCCGGTGTCGAACCGGCCGTGCGTCGGGTCCGCGAGCCCGCCGGCCGCCGCGACGACCGCGGCGGCCGGGTTGAGGTGTTCCACCAGGGCGCGGGCCTCGTCCAGGTGTCGGGAACCGTGCAGGACGACCGCGGTGGGGTACTCGACCTGGTGGGAGAGCACCTCGGCGACCGTGCGCCCGTCCTCCGGGGCGATGCCCAGGCCGCGGTCGTGCAGGTCGTCGTGGCCGGACAGGTCCGGCAGCAGGCGCTCGGTGTCCACGGCGGCGACGACGGTGGCCAACCGCAGGGCGTCCTGGGCGGCGACGGCCTCGGCGATCCGCCGGGGTTCGACCCCGTCCCAGGTCTCCACCACGCACAGGGTGTGCTCGCCCCGCTCGGCCAGCCGTACCAGAGCGGGCACGAGGTCCTCTCGCAAGGCGCAGGACGCGCACGGGTGGTCCGCGCGGACGCGGTCGTGGTCCACGGTCCCCCACCGGTCGCGTGTGACGCGGTGGACGACCCCCGCACCGATCCCGCCGAGGTCGTGGTGGACGGCCAGGGACCCGGGCACCTCCTCCAGCAGGTCGTCCGCGGTCCGCCCGCGCGCACGGCGGTGAAGCCCGCAGACCACGGCCACGGGCATGGGGGTCGTCGGTTCCATCGGGGCATCCTCCCTTGATTGAAAACGATAATCATTATCGTATGGCACGCGCGCGGCGTCCGCCGCGGAAGGCCGGAGGGGGCGGCGTCCGTGCGCGGAAGCCGCCGCGGCTTCCGCGCACGGACGCCGGGTCAGGGAAGGGACGGGCCGGGGAAGTCCGGCCCCTCGGGGACGATGGCGCGCACCATCCGGTCCACCAGGGCGTCCGGGTCGTCGTCGCCGAGCACGTCGGGCAGGGTCAGGTGCTCCACGAACAGGCCGGTCATCGCCAGGTAGAGCGTGACCACCGTGCCCCGGTCCCCGGGGAAGCCGCCCTCCAGGTGGTGGCGCACGTTCTCCTCCAGGGTGTCCCGGATGGTGCGCGTCAGCTCCTCGCGGATGCCCGGATGCCGGTTGGCCTCCAGTCGCAGTTCCAGCAGCGCGAGGTAGCCGTTGCGGTCGGCCTCCACCCGCCGCAGCAGGTCGCGCATCCCCAGCCGGGTCTGCTCGCGCGAGGGGGCCGCGCCCAGGAAGCGCGCCATGAACTCCTCGGTGGGCGCCAGCCGTACGTGGACGTGCGCGCCCGCCTGGAGCAGGAGTTCGGCTCGGTTGGCGAAGTAGTTCGACGCGGTTCCCTTGGGCACCCCCGCGCGGGTGTCCACCGCGCGGAAGGTGAGCCCGCGCGCGCCCTCCTCGGCGAGTACGTCGATGGCCGCGTCCAGTAGCGCGCGCCTGCGCTCGGGGTTCTGCCGCATGGCCCTGGCCTCCTCTTTCGTCGTTCACGGACATGCACGCTTGTGGTACCACTTTGACTGTAGTACTTTATCTGTAGTGATAAGCGGCCGCCCCCTGGAGGACACATGGATATCGAACTCGTCGGCCTGGCCGTGCTCTGCGACGACCCGCGCGCCAGCGCCGAGTGGTTCACCGAGCACTTCGGCTTCGAGGTCGGCGTCGACCTCGGCTGGTACCTCAACACCCAGCACAAGGACCACCCCAAGCTGTCCGTCGACTTCGTCCTGCGCGACCACCCGTCCACGCACGAGGTCCTGCGCCGGGGGAGGGCGGGGTCGCTGATCGCCTTCCTGGTCCCGGACGCGGACGCCGAGGAGAAGCGCCTGCGCGAGGCGGGGGTGGAGGTGGTCATGCCCCTGGTCAGCGAGCCCTGGGGGCAGCGCCGCTTCCAGGTCTCGGGCCCGGAGGGGCTCCACGTCGAGGTCCTGCAGCTGGTCGACCCCGACCCCCGGTGGATGAGGGACAACGGCCTCGCCGCGGAGGCGGGGCACTGAACGGGCGCCGGGGCCGGTCGGTGCGACCGGCCCCGGCGGGGTGTGCGGGTTCGGGGCGGCTCAGAAGTGCTCGGCCAGCGGGCCCAGGACAGGGGCCCACTCCCGGGCCGCGACCTCGCTGACCAGGCCCTGCAGGCGGAAGGGGTCCTTCTCGGTCAGAGCGAGGGCCTCCTCCTTGGACCCGGCGCGAAAGAGCAGGAGCGCGCCGGGGGCCTCCTCGGGGCCGAAGGGGCCCGAGCACAGGTTGACGCCCTGACCGGAGAGCCCGTCCAGGTACTCCCGGTGGGCGGGGCGGTGCTCGTCGCGCGCGGCTGCGCTGTCGGCGGCGTAGGTGTAGGTGATGGCGAAGACCGCCATGGTGTTCCTCCCTGGGTACGCGGGTCCGGCGGCGGACCGTCGTCCCCGCCCTCTCGCGTCGGCGGGGTGCGCGGCCGCCGCCGCGATGGCCGACACTGTGCCACAGGCGGAGGAGAAGGCGCGGGCCAGGGGCGGGGAAGGGGCTGGTCACACCGGGGAGTCCAGCTCGGCGTAGACGACCACGTTGCCGGTGTAGCCGCCGCTGCGCCGCTCGAACTCGCCGCCGCAGGTCACCAGGCGCAGCTCGGCCCGGTTGCCCGTGGAGCCGTAGACCCGGTCCGTGGGGAAGGTGTCCTTGTCGTACTCCCGCACCTCGTACACGTGGAACACGGCCTCGGTGCCGTCGGCGCGCTCGACGGCCACCTCGTCCCCGGGCTCCAGCTCCCGCAGCCGGAAGAAGACCGCCGGGCCGCTGACGGAGTCCACGTGCGCGCCCAGCACCGCGGGTCCGGCCTGGCCGGGCCAGGGGCCCGGCCCGTACCACCCGACCGCGCCGGTGTCCTCGGGTGCCTCCAGCACCCCGGCGGCGTCCACGTCCAGGGCGACGAGGTCCGCGACGTCCACGTCGATCGCCGGGATGGTGAGCCGGACGGGCCTGGCACGTGACAGGACGGACGTCGCCTCGTCCTCAGAGGCCGCGGGCGCGGCGGTCGGGGAGCCGTCGGAGCCCGGGGCCGTGCCGCCCAGCCAGAGGCCGGCGGCCATGAGCAGTACCCCCAGGGAGGAGACGAACCGGGCGGCCGCCGAGCAGATCACCCGGCGGCCGCCCGGTTCGCTCCGTGCGGCGGCCGTCACGGCCGCCGGTCGGCCGGTGCCCGGAAGCACGGTCATGTCCGGTTGCGCAGCAGCTGGCGCCCGGCGAGGGCCACGGCCCCCGCCGCCGTGACGAGGGCGGCGCCCAGGCCGACCAGTCCGGCGCCGGAGGTGTCCGCGGTGCCGCCGAGGCCGGTGTCCATGCCGCGTTCGGGCGCCGCCGTGAGCGCGCCGCAGGCCGCGGGGTGGGTCGCCTCGGCCGGGACCGACTCGTCGAGGTCGCTCCTGCCCGCGCCGTTGAAGTCGTACGACCCGTCGCCCCCGGTGTCGATGCCGCGCTGGACGAGCACGGCCTCGCCGTCGCCGATCCGCTCGGCGACGTCCTCGTCCACCTCGAAGGTGCGCTGGTACGCGAGCTTGCCGTCCTCGTCGGCCACCGCCATGCGGTCCAGGGCCAGCTTGTGCTCGGCTCCGGTGCCGCCCTCGGTGGTCAGGGACACCGCCTCGGGGCCGTAGGAGGGCATGCCCTCGATCGTGCTGACGAACCCGTCGCCGTTCTCGTCCGAGTCCGTCCCGGGCGGACACGTGTTCTCCCCGCCGATATGGAGGTGCTGCGCGTGCGGAAGGCCTGGCGCGAGCCCGGTCGCGTGGACCTGGACCGTGACCCTCGTGCCCCGGAGCTCGACGGTGCTGGTGCCCCCGGCCCCGTGCTCGTTCAACGGCTGGATCTGCGCGTGCAGCACCGTCGTATCACCGGCGGGGACGTCGGCCCGTGCGGGCGCGGCGGCCAGCACCAGCCCCACGGGAAGTGCCAGAGCGGTCGTGGCGGCGGTTGCCTTGTGCATGCGAGAGACTCCTCTGCGGTCCTCCCCGTCCCGATGACGTGGAGTTGTCCGGAAAGGTGCCCCTTCGCACCAGGAGAGTAACCGTATGCAACGACTTAATTACGTGTAGTTGTGGAGTCGTTTTCGTGTGGACACGGGCGGTCCGGAGCGGGTCCGGGTAGGGATCCGAAGCCGCGGAGGGTGGGCGCGGACGCGCGGCCGCCTTCGGTGAGGACCGTCGGGCCCTCCGCGGGCCCGCTCTCAGGGCGGGCTCAGGAGCCCTCGGCGATGCGGGCGAGGGCGTGGGCCCACACGCCCTGGACGACGGCCATGCCCAGCCACACCAGCGCGGCGACCGCTGCCGCGGTCAGCGCCACCGTGAGCGTGTAGGTCGCCGCGGCGACGATCCGGCGGGCGGCACGGTGCTCCGGGCCCTGGTAGGTCATCGGGTCCCCTCCATGTACTCCGACTCCGGCCGCTCGCTCCGGGGACCGGCGGCCGGGGGAGCCGGGGGCTCCGGGTCGGCCAGCATCGCGGTGAACGCGTCGTCCTCCTCGGCCAGCAGCCACCGCAGCAGGGCGCCGAGACTGGGGTCGGCCAGCCCGGAGCCGTCGGTGACGGCCGAGGTCAGGAACACCCGTGTCTCGCCGAAGTCGGCCTCCGCGTCCCGCAGCAGGTTCCCCAGGCCCAGGGTCCGCTCCGCCCACTCCCGCGGCCCCACCCCGTCGGGCGCGACGGCCGTCCCCCGTACCAGGTCGCCGCGCGTGACCACCACCGCCAGGCGGCTCCGGCCCCACCTGGGCAGGCGGCCGTGCCCCAGCATGCGGTACTGCCGCCGGATCTCGTCGCGCACCGCCCCGTACGCCAGTTCCGGATCACGGGTGTGCGAGCGGTCCCCGGCCAGCCGGGACCGCTCCCGCGCGGTCAGCGAACGCCACACCGCCTCGATCCCCAGCGGGTCCACCGCCAGCACGAACGTGGACGCCTTGCCCAGGTAGGCCAACTCCTCGGCGGTCACCGAACGGTTGAACCGCTCGCCCGCCGCGTCGAACAGCTGCATGAGCAGGGTCCTGCCACCCGCACCCACCCGCACGGTCAGCCCCCGCACCTCGCGTCCCGGGGGCGTGGGCGGGGTCCGTGTGGACAGCATCCGCTCGCAGTCCCTCAGCCGCCGCACCGCCTCCTCGCCCACCGGCTCCACGTACGCCTCCGGGGCCCTGCGCGCCGCCTGCGCCAGCGCGAGGTGCATCCCGGTCACCAGCCGCGTCTTGCCCGCGCCCGTCCCCCCGAACAGCGGCAGTACGAACTCCCTGGCCTCGCCCGGACGGTGCTCCAGGCTCCGGTCGCAGTGCGGGCACCGCGCGTCCAGGTCCGCCGAACCCAGCAGGAGCAGCGTGGGCAGACGGGCCCCGCACAGGCACCGCCGCCACCACAGCCCCCGCCCGCCGGGCCGGATGGAGCCGTGCCGCCGACCGCACCGCGCGCACAGGTACGCCGGATACCCCAGCCGCACGAAGCACCCGGGGCACACCATCCGGATCCGGCGGACCAGCAGCAGGCCGGAGTCCGCCAGCCGGAGCGCGCCGACGACCGTCCACGCCGCGGCCATGTACGCGCCCACCACCAGGGCGTGGAGCAGCAGGTGCGGCAGCAGGAACACGCTCCACGGCGCCGCGACGGTCCAGCACCAGCCCAGCACCGCGCGCAGGTCCCACCAGGCCGGACCGCCGTGGTAGGACCGGTGGGCGGGATCGTCCCTGCTGCCCGGCGGCGGCTCGGCCGGATGGTCGCCGCCGAGCATCACCCTGTGCGTGCGGCGCAGGTACAAGGCCACCAGGGCGCACCAGCCGACCACGGCGGCGGTGCCCCCGAGGACCACCACGGCGCTCACCAGGGCCGCGATCAGCCACCATCGCAGCAGGTAGACGACCACCAGGGCCAGGAGCCCCCCGACGGCCGCCAGCAGCGCCACCCCGATTTGCACGCCGCCGTCGTCGTTCCGTGGCCCCTGGGGCGCCCTCCGCCTCATGACCGCCGCCCGCCCGTCCACAGCCGCGGTCTGAGGAAACCGCGTCCACGGGACCCGCGCAGCCGCTGGGCCCACCCGTCGAAGCCGCTTCCCGACTCCCGGGGCAGCCGCCTGCGCATCCGCGCCACGTGGCGCCGCCTCCACCCGGCCACGGCGAGCGAGAGCACCGACGCGTCCAGGTACTGGGAGCGCCCGTGGCCGGTCAGCGCCTCGTGCCTGGCCGTCAGGTACACCAGCGCCGCGATCGCGGTGTCCGGCCGCTCCCCGGCCAACCGGAGGGAGACCGCCGTGCAGTAGGCCTCGAACACCTCCTCCGGGCAGTCCCGCAGTGCCTCGGCCAAAGACGCACACTCGCGCCACCCCAACAGCATCCGCACCACCAGTCTCCGTGTGATCTCCTCCACCACGGGATGGGTGTCCCGGACACTCTCGTACACGGCGCCGAGCCGGTCGGGGCCCCGCCCGTCACCGCCGGCGCGCAGCGCGACCAGCGTCGGCCGGACCCGGGACCACTCCTCCACCACACGCTGACCGGACTCCGGCAGCCGGGAGCGCAGCCAGTGCCGGGACACCTCGTCCACCAGCTCCCGCCACGTCCGCTCCCGCCCCTCCGCGGGCGGGGACGTCACCGCCCCGGCCACCCAGTCGCCCACCTCCGGCGCCACCAGGACCCCGGGCCGCAGGGCGCGCAGGGTCGAAAGGACGGCCCGGGGACCGCGGTCCGGCCCCCAGACCCCGGCGAGCAGGTCCTCGTCCACGTCGTGCCCGGCGATCCCGGGCGCCTCGACCCTCCGCCCCTCCCGGCGCACGGACACCACGTACGACAGCAGCCCCGGAAGGTCGGTGCGGTTGTCGGTACCCAGGAGCCGCAGCTCACGCAGGAGGGCGCTGGAGCCGTCGCGGTCGTCGGCGAACAGGGCGCCCACCGGTCCGATAGCCAGGGCGGCCAACCGGTCGCGGGGAAGCTCCGCCAGCCCCGCCGCCGCGCCCCGCCGCATCCGGGGATGGGCGGCCATCAGGGTGCGTATCGACGGGTCGGGAAGGCGGGAACCGGCCAGCAGGGGGGCGACGACGTCCCCGCCGTAGCGCTCCAGGCTCTCCGCGGGAGGCGCCAGCCCGCCCGCGCGCGCCCAGCGCAGCAGTTCCACCGCCCGGTCGGGACCGACCTCGCCCCGCCTCCCGTCCAGCAGCGCGGCGACACGGTCCCGGGCCGCTCCGCGTACCGACTCCGACCGCATCGGCGCCACGGGCGGGGCGGGCCTGCCGGCGGCGATGTCGTCCAGGGACCGGCGCACCATCACGCGTTCGAGCCGCTCGGTCACCCCGGTCGCGCCGCCCAGGCGGTGCGCCACCCGCTGCAGTCCGGCCAGGGCCTCGTGATCCAGGGAGGTGCCCGCCGCGTCCGCCGCTCCAGCCGCCCCCGCCGCGTCGGCCGGATCCATCGGCTCCACCGGGATCTCGGACCACGGCCTCCCTCCGCCCGCCGGCCCGCCCGGTGGCGCACCGGCCGGTTCCCCGTACGCCCCGTCGGGGGAGTCGTCGTATCCGCCGCCCGCCGGCCCCGCGGAGGCTCCGCCGGGCCCCTCCCGCGTCCCGCACGTCGGCCCGCCCAGCGCCGACACGCCCTCGCGCGGCCTGCCCGGCACCTCGCGCGCCGACCTCGCGAACGTCCCTCCGGACGCCCCGCGGGACAGCCTCGCGACCGATCCCTCCCGGACACCCGCGCGCGCCCCCGCGGACGACGCGGCGTCGGCGTCCAGGATCCGGTGGACCAGCACGGCGGCGTCCTCCCGGGCGAGCCACTCCACCGCCTCCGGAAGCCACTCGCGCACCTCCCTCAGGTCCCTCCCGCACGGGCTGCCCTCGTCCAGCAGCGCCGCGGCGGCCAGGACCGGCCGCCAGTCGGCCAGAGGCCCCTCCCGGCCCGAGGCGTAGGGCCGCGCCCGGAGCCACAGCTGCGCGGCACGGCGCGTGCCCAGCCTGGCCAGCCGGTCGGCCACCGCCCACGCCCGGGCCCCGGGCTCGGGCAGCCCGTCCACGGAGTCCGACTCCGGGTCGTACACCGTGAACCGGCCCTTCCACAGCGTGGTGTCCGACCCCGGCGGCACCCCGATGACGTGCACGAGCGCCTCGTCGGGGTTGCCGCAGTAGGTCGCGAACGACAAAAGCCGTGCCCGCTCCGGTGACAGCAGGTGGGTCAGGGCCGCCACCCAGTGCGCCACGGACGCGCTGTCGGCCACCAGCACCAGGGGGCGGGCGTCGTCCACGGCGTCGTCGGCGGCGAGCAGCAGCCGCGCCACCACCTCGGGGGGCCAGCGCCGCACCCACGCGTCGGTGCGCTCCCGGTCCAGGGGGCCGGGGCCCACCTCCAGCTCCGACAGTTCCGACAGCTCCGCCGGTCCGGGGCCGTCCACCGGTGCCTCCGCCCAGAAGTCGGCCTCCCACAGCTCCGCGGGCAGCGGACCCGTTTCCCCCGGCCCGGCGGCCACCAGGCTGTGCGCGAAGTAGTTGCCCGGCCGTCCCGACGGGTCGTCCCCGCTGGAGACCACCCGGCTCAGCACCGGAACCCCTCCCACGTCGGGCGAGTAGCAGAGGTTGACCGGATGGTCGTCCACGCGCTCGGCCGGGCACGACCTCGGCGGCTCGTAGACGGTGAACCGCTCGACCTCCCTCAGGACCCGGGGGTCCACGCCGGGGGTGGCCGCGTTGAACTGGTAACCGGCGTAGCCGGACAGGCCGTGTTCGCACGAGGTGTAGTACAGCTGAGCGAAGCCCATCGGTACGTCCTTCTGGTCGGTCTGGTCGTTCACGGGGCGGCCGCCGGGTCCGCCGTGTCGGAGGCGTCCGGCGTCCGGGAACCGCGCGGTGCCCGGGCACGGGCCACCCGGGTCGGCGGGCCCGGGGTCAGGCCCCGTCGCGCGAGGGGATGACCCCGAACTCGCTGAGCATCCACAGGAACGGGTCGGCCACCCGGTAGGGGCGCACCCCTCCGCGCACCCGGTTGCCCTCGTCGGGAACGCCGCCCAGCGCCGACACCCCGAAGTAGCGGGCGTTGCGGTAGTGGTTGTTCACGTGGCCGTCCACACCGCCGCCGTCCCACCGGTGCAGGAGCTGCCGGATCTGGGCGTGCACGTCCTGGCTGTCGGACTCGTCGAAGAACGGCGTGGCCGGCTGCGGCCGGTGCAGCGGCGACCCCTCGTCCAGCTCGCCGTGCAGCGCGTCGATCTTGGTCAGACACACCGCCATGGGCACCCTGATCAGCCGGTTGGCCGCCCCGGGCCGGCTCATCAGCAGGTCGGTGACCCGTCCCAGCATGTCCAGCGGCCGGTTCTCCACCCTGCCCGGCGCGGGCATCCGCGTCCCCGCCGGGACGAGCCGCCGGGCGCCCTCCATCTGGAGCGGGTCCAGCAGCAGGATGATCCCGTCGGCGTTGTTGAGGTAGCGCAGGTTCGCCTCCACGCTCTCCGCGGAGGTCAGGTCCTCCCCGGCGGTGTCGAAGAACGACAGCAGCGTGTGCTGCGGACGCCCGCCGGACAGCCCCCTTCGTTTGGTGGTGAACCGGAACACCAGCGGCTCGCGGGTCACCCCGGTGCGCCGGGTGGCGCCGAGCAGCCGCGCCTCCTCGTACAGCGGGGTCTCGTAGTCGGCGTGGAAGCGGTGCCGGGTGTGGTCGTCCGAGCCGCCCACCGAGGCGTTGAAGCGGGAGCCCACCCGGTTCATCAGCTCGTGGATGAGCACCGTCATGAACACGGTCTTGCCCGCGTCGCGCGCCCCGACCAGGGCGATCATCCGGCTGCGGATCCGGCCGAAGTTCACCGGGAGCTGGGCGTGGCAGGTGGCGCACACCTGTCTGCCGGTGGTCGAGGCGCACCCCGGGCACACCGCCCGGGCGCGGCGCCCGTCGGCCTCGAACACGGGGGGCAGCCGTTCGCGCCGCCCCAGGTGGGCGCGGACCGCGATGTCCTCCACAGGGGCGCACACCCGCCCGTCGGGTCCGGGGCGCCCGGTGCACCGGAAGCGGATGTTCCGCTCGGCGAACCGCGAGTAGCAGTAGGGGCACACCAGGCGGCGGCCGTCCACGGGGATCAGCGAGCGCAGAGCGTCCAGGGTCCTCACCACCTCAGTTCCCGCACCGGGGGCTGGCGCAGCCGGACCTCCCGGTCGTCCTCGTCCGACGGAAAGCACATCAGCCAGCCCTCGCCCGTCCCCCGCGGCGGCCGCACGCGCACCGAGACCCACTCGCCCGCCGCCAGGTGCTGGGCGGGGAAGACGGCCAGCACGAGCCCCTGCGCGGCGGAGTGCGGCTGGACCGGGCCCTCGGCGTAGACCACGGACACCTCGGGCATGTCGCAGTCCTCCTCGGCGAACACGTGGACCAGCCGGTCCCGGCGCAGCAGCCCGGCCGCCTCCACGCGGTAGTCGAGCACCGCCCGGCCGGGCACGGTGACGCCCGTCGGGGCGCTCACCGCCTCCCCGCCCTCGAAGGGGACGACGGCGCGCACGTCCACCCGCACCGAATCCGGGCTCATGGGCGCCTCGAAGCCGCCGTCGCAGGCGTACTGGAGCCGGGTACAGCGCAGTTCGCCGCCGATCCAGGGCTCGGCTCCGGGGGCCTCGGGGCGCCAGGAGACCACCGCGGCGGCGGCGTCGTCGGGCCACGTCCATCCCAGGCGGACCGAGGTGTCGAAGCGCTCCGCGTGCAGGTCGCGCACCGGTGGGGCGGCGGTCACCCGTACGGAGGTGCCCACCACCGACTGGTCGCCCGCCACCGTCACCGCCAGGACGTGGTGGGTGCCCGAACCCAGGGTCAGCGCGGCCAGGGCCCGGTCGTCGTCCGCGTCCGCCTGCCGGGGGCGGCCGTCACCGGCGGGCCCGTCGGTGTGCGGGCGGTCGCCGTCTCCGGCCGCCGCCGGCGCGTGGCCCGCGGGCCCGGTACCGCGGCGTCCGGCGTCCGTCGCCCCGAGGCCCGTCGCGCCATGGTCCGCGGAACGCGGCGGGAGGTGCGCGGCGTGGTTCGCGTCGGTGCGCTCACCGGTCCCGGTCGTCTCGGCGGGGCCCAGGACCCGGACGCCCTCCCTCTCACCGCCGGAGGCCGGGGCGTGGTCCGCGTGCGGGGCGTGCGCCCCGCCGTTCCCGGTTCCCGTCCAGCTCCCGTCGAGGGAGCCCTCGGCGGGGTCGAGGACCTGGACGTCCCCCTGGTTCCCGTACTCCGTCGAAGCCGGGTGCCCGGGGTGCGGGAGGCGGCCCTGGCCGGCCGCCCGTGTCCCGGGGGAGGCCGCGTCGCGGGTCTGGTCGTCCTGGAGGCCGAACCCGGTCCCGTCCTCCTCCGGAGCCGACCGCCTCGGACGCGGGAGGTGTGCCGCACCATCCACGTGTGCCGCGTCATCCGCGTGCGCCGCGTCATCCACGTGTGCCGCACCATCCGCGTGCGCCGCATCATCCGCGTGCGCCGCGTCATCCGCGTGCGCCGCGTGCACGCCCGTCTCCCGGATCCGGTCGGTCCAGGCGCCGAACGACATCCCCTCGCTGAAGCCGGTGTCCGGGGCGCTCTCCTCCGAAGCCGGCGCGGTGGGCTCCGGCGGGCTCATGGCGTGGCGCCCGCCGCCGTGGGCGCCGGTTCCGGCCCCCTCGTCGGGGCCGAGGACCCGGACGCCCTCCCACGCCGCCTCCTCCCCGGTCGGCATCGGGGCGGCGGCTCCCGCGTCCTGGTGCTCTCCGGTCGCCGGTGCCCCGGGCGGGGCCGCGGCGCGCCCTCCGTCGCCGCCTCCGGGCGCCGCGGCGGGGCCCAGGACCCGCACGCCCTCCTTCTCCCCGCTTGCCGCCGGTTCCGGTGTGCTCGGAGCGGGGCCCTCCGGCCGCGGGCCCGGAGTACCGGCGGCGTGGACCTGGCTGTTGCGGACGGCGACCTCGGCCCTGTCGGCGGGGCCGAGTACGCGGACGCCCTCCCTCTCCTCGCGCGTCACGGGGGCCGGGCCCTCCGCCCGCGCGAAGCCCGTTCCCGGGGCGGCCGGCCCCGGAGCCGGACCCCTTCCAGGAGCGCCCGGGCCCGCGTCCCCGGGCCCGTCGTCCGCGGCTGCCGCCTCCACCGCATCGGTGCCGTCCGGTCTCCGGGCGGTGTCCGGGACCCCCGCGGCCCCGGAGCCTCCCGCGGCCCGGGCGGTCCCCTCCGCGTTCTCCGTGACCGGGCGCTGGTCCACCTCGCGGCCGTAGGAGTCCAGGTCGTCGGGGCCGACCACCGTGCCCGGCGGCCACTCGGGCGGCTCCGCCCCCACGCGCAGCACGACCCGGCCCCGGGGCGGGTTGGTCCACGAGGCCACGAAGTCCGTACCGCCGTCCGGTCGCACGGACAGGTCCCGCACCGGGTCCGGGCACGGGCCCGGACTGGCCCGCCGAACGAGTCCGGCCGACCCCCGCGCGTGCCCGTTCGAGGTCACGTAGATGGCCCGGATCCGGTAGTGGTACTCCACGTCGGTGCGGACGCCGGTGTCGCGGAACCCCGTTCCGTCCGTCTCCACGCGTACCCCGTCGCCCGCCCCGCGCGGCGGGGCGCCCTCGCCGCGCAGCACCTCCACGCGCACGGCCTCCGCCGGGGCCTCCCAGGAGCCGGACACCTCCCGTTCGCCGGCGCACACCCGCAGCGACGAGACCTCCGGCGCGATCATCACCGGCGGGGTCGAGACCGCCTCCGACACCCCGCGGCCTCCGCGCACCGCCACCACGGTGTAGCGCGCCTCGGAGCCCACCGGGGCGCCGGTGTCGGTGATCTCGGTCCCCGACAGCTCGCCCACCGGCACCTCCCGTGCGCTGCCGTCCCGTCCGGTGCGCCGCGTCACCCGGTAGGTGACCGTCCCGGCCAGGCTCGGGCTGGGCTGCCAGGTCACGACCACGCTCCGGCCGTCGACCCGGGCCTCCACCCCGCGCGGAGGCAGCGGCTCGACCTCGCCCAGCCGGGCGGCGAGCACCTCGTCGTCGGCCGCCACGTCCACCGCCGCCGCCAGCGCCCGCGCCGCCTCCTCGCGGTCGCCCGCGCGCAGCGCACGGTCCGCCTCCCCGGTCAGCTCCTCCACCTGGCGCACCCGTACGCGCAGCCGGGCGTGCAGGTCGTGCTCCTCGGGCAGGTCGGCGGCGGCCTCCTGCGCCTGGCGCAGCTGGTTGTCCACCAGCAGGTCGCGCACGTCCCGCTCCGCCCGGACGACCGGATCGGTGCGGGGGCCGGAGTGACGCACGGCCGCGGCCAGCAGCATGGCCTCCTCCTCGACCAGTCCCCGGTGCACCCAGTGCCGGACCAGCCCGGACTCGGTCAGGGACTCCGGGCGCTCGCGCAGGTCGCTGACGACCTCCCACAGCACGAGGGACTCGCGCAGGGCCGAGTCGTCCTCGGCCCGCAGGATCTCCAGCACGTTCTCGGCCGCGGTTTTGCCGTCGGTCGCCGCCTCCAGCCGCACGCGCTGGGCAGCCTCGTCCAGGGCGACCTTGTCCAGGGCGGTGCCGTCGCAGAGCCGGAACCCGTCCAGCACGGTGAACCCGTGGGCCAGGCGCTCCTCCCCGAAGACCACCATGGGGGAGAAGGCCACGCCCCGGACGCGCAGGTTCTCGCGCAGGGCGCGGAAGGCGCGTACGGGCGGTGCGTCCGGCAGTTCGGGCAGCCGGTCCACGACACGCACGCCGTGGTCGAGCAGGACGCGCTCGGCGTCGGCCTCGGCCACGCCCACCGGCGCGATCATCGACCGGAGGGCGTCCCTGTCCAGCAGGGCGGTGGTCAGGTTCCCGGCGATCTCGGACCACTCGGCCAGCGCGCGCCGGGCCGTCTCGCAGCGCACCCTGTGGAAGTGGGCGTGGGTGAGCGCGCCCTCGTCCTCCATGCGCTCGTGGTCGGCGATCAGGTCGGCCAGCACCTTCTTCAGGGAGCGGCGCCGGCCCTGCAGCGCACGCCAGTAGGCGCACACCTCGGCGACGTACTCGGTGAAGGCGGCGGGGTCGGCGCGCAGCCGCCGCTCCAGGCGGGGGCCGATGCCGTAGCGCGTGAACAGGTCCGCCGGGAGCCCGCGGGCACGCGCGGCCACCAGTACCTCGTCCTCGTAACGTGTGCGGTCCTGTGCGTCCCAGGGCATCGTGCGGTGCCGCTCCCCTCGTGTGGTCGTGGTCGTACGGTCCGGTGAGGGGGTGGTGGGGGTGCGGGTGGCGGTGTCCGGAGGAGACGGGAAAGGCGGCGCCGGTCAGCGGGGCGGCCCCGCGGCGGGCCCGGAGGACTACGTCATCTCCCGGCCGGCGCCTTTCGCCGTGGTGGTAATCGCATCGCTCCGCCTTTCACCGCTGTCGCTTTCGCGGTACAGCCGTTCAGGAACACGACGAGCATACCCACCAGTGGTGCGTTGACGGGGAGAACACGGGACTTTTGCCCCTGCGCGTGTCTGTCCCATATTTACCGATGTGGAATAAAACCAGACGATAGGCACTGAACTGGGGTTATGAGAAATAAGAACGCGTTTGTCAGTCCCTGATCGGACAAGCGGAAGAATGCCGTGGCGACGGGAAGGGGGCGTTCGGGCGTCCTGTGGTCTTTCCTTTGCCCCTTCCGCCGCCGGTGTTCTGTGCGTGCCCACTACCGCGGTAGCGGGTTCCGGTGTGGACGACCGCGAACCCCCGCGCGGGGCCAGGAAGGCGTACCGGGTGCTCAACCCCCGGGGGCGAGTCATCGCTTTCGGCTCTACCTCCGCCCCTGGACGCGGGTCCGGCCGCGCGGCCCGGCCGCCGGTGACGTGTGTGCTCCTACCAGCCGAGGATCTCCAGCGAGGCACCCAGGTTCTTCCGGAGCCGGTCGTGGCGCGCGGTGAGGGCCTCCTCGTGCTCCGCGACCAGGCCATCCAGGACGTCGCGCTCGGCGCCGACGAACGCGTCCAGGTAGCCGGAGGAGTCCTTGCACTCCACGCTGGGGACCGCGGCCTCGGGGGCCGCGCCCTCGCCGGAGGTCGGGGTGCCGTGGTATCCGTCCACGCGCTCGGCCATGCACTCCTGCCAGGCCGCGGCGGCCGCGGTGACACGGGGGTCCTCCATCGCGGCGAGGAAGGACTCGCCGAGAAGGTCCTCCACGAGCATGTGGGAGGACGGGACGTCGGCGGGGGTGCCGTCCTCCCCGGTCTCGAAGGGCATCGGGCTGCCCGGCTCGATCTGCCGGCGCGCCCAGGTGAGGCAGCCGCCCTCGGGCAGCGGTTCGCCCGAGGGAGTCCGCACGTCCTCTACCTGACCGCTGACCGCCGCCTCCGCCCCGGCACGCAGGTCCGCGTCGCCCCCGATCCGGTAGGCGGGGTCGCCCCCGTCGCCGCCGGGCAGCCCGAACGCGTGCTCCTCGGCGATGTCGATACGGGTGCTCCCGTACCGGCGGTACTCGCGCTGGGGCCCGAAACCCCGCATGGTCAGGGGGTCCATCCGCGTGTCGGCGTTGACCGAGGCCTCGTAGCCGAGGTCGGCCAGGCACTCCACGACCAGGGTGTCCACCGCCCTGCTGACGACGTACCCCTCGTACTCGTCGAGCCGGTGGTCGTACACCGGCAGGTGCAGGCGCTCGCTCAGCTCGGCGTCCATGCCCGCGTAGGGCTCCTCCGGCCGGACGAAGCCCGAGGCGGCCTCCTCGGCGGGCGAGGCCTCCCCGGCGGGCGCGGCCTCCTCCGGGGAGGGGCCGTCGGGCACGGACGCGTCCCCGAACAGGGAACAGCCCGTCAGGGCGAGGACGAGGGCGCCCGAGGCCAGGGCGGGGACGGACGGGGAGCAGGCACGGCGGGGGGTTGCACGGACTCTCCAGGGGGTGGGGGACGGCGGTGCGTCTGGGTGGAACGAGCCTAACCGCCGCCCTCCCCGCCCCTGGGGCGGGCGTGCGCGCCTCAGGGCCGCACGGACTCGTCCAGCCGCGCGGCCAGGTCGTCGGTGAGCAGTTCGATGTAGGTGCTGGTGATGTGCCCGGCGTCGCGGTAGACCATCACGTTGCCGATCACCGCCGGGCACACGCCGTCGACGCAGAAGCGGTCGCTGAGGTCGATCCAGTGGACCCCCTCGTCGAAGGAGCGGACCGCGTCCTCCTGGGGGTCGGCGTCGTCGAAGGCCTCCTCCACGGGCCGATCGCACCGCGACGGGTCCTCGGTGTGGGCCGCGACGCACTCCACCACGTCCTTGCGTGCGCGCGGGGTGTCGCGCAGCGCGACGATCTCGCCGCTGACCCGAGCCACGTCCTCCCACAGCCGGCTCATGCCCTCGGCCATCTCGGCCCGCTCCTGCTCGGGGGAGGACTCCTCGGCCGGTCCGCTGGCCGTGGACGAGCTGGTGAACACCAGGTCCGGCCGCAGCTCCTCCAGCTCTCCGACCACCGCGCGGTTCCACTTGCCGCAGGTGGTGTAGGGGCCGCCGTCGGGACCCTTCACCACCGTGTCGGTGAACGCGCACGAGGACTTGGTGTAGACGAACAGCCGCCAGCCGCGCTCGGCTGCCAGCCCCTCCAGCGCCGGAACCCACTGGGCGCTGTGGGAGTCCCCGACCACCGCCACGTCCACGCGGGCGTCCTCGGGGCCGTACACGCACGGGTCGCCGGGGTCGGTCTCGGAGTGCGAGGCCTGGCAGTCGTCCTCGTACAGCGTGGGCACGTCGTCCTCGGCACGGACGGGGGAGGGATAGATCAGCGTCGTGTCCGGAGCCTGCCCGAGCGCGGCGGGACCGGTGTGCACCGCGGGGTCGAACGACACCGACCCCTCCCGTTCGGCCTGCAGGTACACCGCGCCGCCCACGGCGGCCACCGTCACCACGCCCGCGGTGGCCACGGTCAGGGCGGAGCGGCCGCCGCGGATCAGGCCGCGGTCGCGCACCGGGTCCTCCACCCACACCCTGGTGCCCCACGCCAGCAGCACGGACAGGGCCGCGACCGCCACGGCCTCCAGGGGGCCGAGCCGGTCACGTCCGGTGAGCACCAGCGCGAAGACGATCAGCGGCCAGTGCCACAGGTACAGCGAGTACGACATGTCGCCGATCCACCGCGCCGGGGCGGTGGCCAGCAGACGGGACGCCGGCAGCCGTCCGGAGGACTGCTCGGCCGCGATCACCGCCGCGCTGCCCAGCACCGGCAGAACCGCCGCCCAGCCGGGGAAGGGCGTGCCGTCGTCGTAGGCCAGCGCCGCGACCGCGACGGCGGCCAGGCCGAGCCAGCCCAGGAGGGGGCGCCAGCGCTCCGGCAGGCTGCCGTGTGCCAGCCCCACCGCGAGCAGGCCGCCCACGGCGAGCTCCCAGGCACGGGTGAACGGGAGGAAGTACGCCGAGGCCGCCTCCCGCTGGGTCAGCAGCACCGAGCAGGCCAGGGACAGCACCAGCACCGAGCCCAGGAGCACGGTGAGCGCGCGGGTCTCGGCCCGCCAGCGGCGCCGGGCCAGCCCCCACACCACGAACAGCAGCGGCCACACCAGGTAGAACTGCTCCTCCACCGACAGCGACCAGAAGTGCTGGACGGGGCTGGGCGGGGTGTCCGAGGCCAGGTAGTCCACCGCCTGGCGGGCCAGGTACAGGTTCTCCACGTAGGCGGCCGAGGCCACCAGTTGCCAGGCGGTGTCGGCGAGCCGGGTCACGGGCAGGACGAGGAACGCGACGGCGCCGGTGGCCAGCAGCACCGTGGTCGCGGCGGGAAGCAGCCGCCGCACCCGGCGCACGTAGAAGCCGCTGATCGACACCCGGCCGTGTTCGCGGGCCTCGCGGTACAGCAAGGACGTGATGAGGAAGCCGGAGATCACGAAGAACACGTCGACGCCGACGTAGCCGCCTGGAAGCAGGGCGGGGGTCAGGTGGTAGACGAGGACCAGGAGGACGGCGACGGCACGCAGCCCCTGGACCTCGGGGCGGAACCGGCGCCCGGTCCGGGCGGGTGCTGTGAACATAGGGCTGGCTCCGAGGAACGGGCTCGGCGACGGGACACGACCGGAGCGGTCGTTATGGGGGATGACCGCATTGTGTGGTGTGCCGGGGACCGGCGGCGACCCCGGAGGCGGTACGGAGCCGGTTGTTCGCCCAACGGGGGCGTGTACGACACGCTCCCGTGGCCGGCTGTTCGCCCGCGGGCGTGCGGTCCCGTTCGTGACACGTCCGCTCCGAATCTGGGGCAGACTGTCGGGTGTCCCCCGAAGGAGTCGTCCGGCCTCGTGCGGTGCCGATCGCCACCGTACCCACCCGGACGCGGCCCGGCACGGCCGCGCCGCGAGAGGAGGCACACAGTCACCCCCGCCATCCCGACGCGCCTCGTGGCGGCCATCACCGCGGTGGTCGTCGTCCCTTGCGTGCTCTACCCCCTGGCCGGCCCCTGGACACTTCTGTGGATCCCGGCCGTGCTGCTCCTGGGAGCCCTCCTCCAGCACTTCGGTGTCGCGGTCACAGGAACCGGCGACGCCCTCGGGAGGCCGGGTCCTCCCGGCGTATCCGAAGACCCCGACCCGGTCCCGGCGGGCTCCAACGCCGCACACGGCACCCGGGTGCGCCCGGTCGCGCTGCCCAGCGCCGTACAGGACTACGACCTGGTGTTCTCCGCCGTGGTGCACTGGCGGTGGGACGGCCACGTGGACCTGCGCCTGCGCAACCCGGTCGCTCCCGCCGTCCTGGCGGTCGTCACCCGGGCCTCGGAACTGGCCCGCGGCGTGGACCCCTCGGACCACGGAGTCGCCGAGTGCGAGCTCGCCGCCCGGCTCGCGGTGGAGACCGCGGTCACCGGCGCGGGGATCGTGGTGTGGGCGGAGGAGGTGGGCCTGCGCCTGCGGGAGGAGGACGCCGAGCGGCTGAGCCGCATGGCCGGGCTCCGCAAGGACCGCGAGCTGCGCGAGGCCGTCCGCGACGCCGAGGAGGAGCGGGAGGAGTTCACGGTCGGACCGGCGGGCCCGGTCCTGCCTCCGCGCCCGGCGGCGGACGGGGAGCTCGACCCGCTGGGCGACCCCCTCGGCGACCCGCCGGACTACGGGGAGGACGACGCCGTGCCCCCCGGCCCGGGCAGTGACGTCGATGTCGAGGGCTATGAGAGCTACTGGTGGCCCGCCGAGGGCGGCGGCCACGAGTCGGCCGAGCGCGACGTGCAGGTCGCGATCCTGCGAGGACTGATCGACTCCCTCCGGAGCGGGCCCACCCGCACGGAGTTCGCCCGCGACCAGCTGGAGATCCTGGAGCGGGGCGGCTTCTCCGAGGTGGCGCGGCGCATCCGCGAGGAGTACCCGGAGCTGGACGGCGACGACGCGCTGCCGGGCACCGGCGGCGCCCAGGCGTCCGAGGACGGTCCCTGACCTTCGCCGGTCCCGCGCACGGCCGAGGACGGAGCCGGTTCCGACGGCCGAGGCGGGGGCCGGGGCCCTCCCGCCGCGCGCGGTGGACGGGACGGGCACACCCCTCGGGGAGGCTCCACCGGTGACGGCCCCGCCCGGGCCCACCTCCCACAGGCCCCGGGACGGGGCCGTACCACGGCATGCCGCGTGCCCGCATGGCCGCTGAGAACCCGTCCATGCGGGTGTTGGCGGCCGAGGCCGGCCGCGGGGCCATCGGCGCGACTCCTTCCGGCGGCGGCTCCCGGACGGGGCCGCCTGTTCCCGGGCTAGGTGGGAGACGCCGTCCTCCCTCACCGCACGAGGTCGCGGAGGACGCTCATGGCAGGAGCTCGAATCTCTCGGTGGCCATGGTCAGCCCGTTCACCTGGACGTCGACGAGGTGCTCGCCCGGGTAGTACCTGCGCGTCCGGACCTCCCTGATCGTGTGCGCCTTCTCCAGGTGCCTGACCTCTCCGGGGGCCAGGTCGAGGTCGGAGAGCTTGAAGACCTTGGGGATGAGCCGCCCGTTCTTGCGCACGTGGTGGACCACGTAGTCCACGGTCACACGGTGTGCACGTGTGTCGGTGTTCTCGACGGCGAAACGGAGGGTGAGCGTGTCGCCCAGACGGAGGGCCGCGGGGCGCGCGGTCATACCGTGCACCCTGACGTGTTCGCCTCCCGTGGTCCCGAGCACGGCCAGGGCCTCCTGGTCCCCCGCCTTGACGAGGGTGCGCAGGGCGTGCCTGACGATCCACGCGGTCTCGGGGGTCGGGCTCTCCCGGGACCAGCGCCGAACGGTCGCGAGCGCGATCTCCGGATGCTCTTTGGAGATGTCGTTCAGGTTGTTGGCCACGGACTTGCGAACATAGTCCGAAGGGTCGCTGCGCAGCAGTTCGAGGACGTCGAGCACGGGGGCGGGGTCCTCGACGAAGAACGGCAGCCTGCTCGCCCACGGGAGCCTCGGGCGGATTCCCTCACTGGCCAGCCGCCGGACATTGCGGCTGGGGTCGAGCGCCCACCGCCTGACACGTTCCATCGTCGTTTCCCGGTGCCTCGCGACAAACGGACGGATGGCGTATTCGGCGGTGTGGCAGCGTGTCACCGCCTCCAGGAAGTCGAGGGACTCCTCAGGGTGGTCCAAGCCGTATTCCTCGACGTAGCGGGCCACCGGCATGAGGAACCAGCTCACCGTGAACATTCCCTGGCCCTCGGGGAGTTCGTCCCCGAGGGTGGCGCCCAGAACCTCCAGGGCCTTGGCGTAGTCCTCGGGAAGGCGTGAACGCAGGCCCTCCGCCAGGACCAGGACCCGGTCCTTGAGCTCCAGGCCGGGGACGCGGCGGTCGACCTCGGCCGCGTACCCCGCGGTGTCGAAGTCAGGGAGGGCTCCTCGGATGCGTTCGCCCAGGATTGTGGCGGTCTCACTCGTGAAGTGTTTCTTGAGGCTGTATTCGCCGGACATGGTGGTTTCCCTCTCGGGTGTCGACGTCTCCGAGCAGCGGATGGCGTGGGGACGCTCCGGAGGGAGTCTCCCTGGGCTTGGACGGGCTGCCGGTGTTCCCTGCGAACACGGGGCCGCCTCCTCTCCGGCTCTCCGTGAAGAGGAGATCCACAGGCTTTCCCGCTCGAATGGGCGGCCCGGGACGCGGGTCAGGCTATCGCCTGTGCCGTCGCGCGGCGCGGCCCGGTCGAGTTCGGTTCCCGAGGCCCTTCGTACCTGGTCTCCGTCGGACATATCCACGGGTGACGGGAAACCGCAGACAGGCCTGTCGGTGCGCGGGCAGCGGGCCGAAGCCGCGGTCTCCCGGTCGAGCGCCGGTCCCCGCCGGCCGGACGGGCGGGGAGCGCGTCGAGAGGCAGGCGTTCCTCGGGACCGGTTCCGGCCCCGTCCGGGGCCGGGCGCGAAACGACGGTTCACCGCGCGGGTCCCGTGATGACCGCGGGCGGTGCGGGGCCTCACGACCCGTCCGCACACCCTCCGGTGCCCGGCCGCGGCGGGACCCGGGCGTCTGTCCCGGGCGTCCACTCCAGAGGTCTATCCCGGGTGCCCGGTCCGCGACCCGGCGCTCCCGGCCGGATCCCCCGGCCGCCGGACCGGACCGGTGCCGAGGGTCGAGCCGGAGCCGTGCTCGACGACGCGCAGCATGTCCCGGATCTCCTGGAGCAGCGACGCCGGCACCGCCCCGCGCCGGACGCCCTCCCGCGCGAGCGCCTCGGCCTCGTTGAGCGTCCGCCACGCCTCCAGCAGGTCGCGGCCGGACATGACCGCGGCCAGCAGCGTCATCGCCCGCAGCTGACCGGAGCGGTGCTGGAGGCCCCGGTAGCCCTCGACCGCCACCCTGGCCAGCTCCTCGGCCTCGGGCAGGCGGTCGGCCCGCCGCAGCGACTCCGCCGCCATGCGGTGCGCGCGGGCGTGCCACCACTTGTCGCCCAGCTCCCGGAAGCCCTCGGCGGCCCGCAGCATCTCCTCCTTGCCCCGCTCCCGGTCCTGGGCCATCCGCGCCTGGCCCAGGACGAGGCACGTGCGCCACCGCCCCCAGTCGTCACCGATCCGCAGGAACGCCTGCTCCGCCTCCCGCAGCCGGGCGATCTGGTCCGCGACCTGCCAGGTGTCGCGCAGCCGCACGCGCCGGCGCAGCAGCCCGCGTGCCGGGCCCGCCTCGGCGCAGCGCTCGGCGTACCCCTGGTCCCCGTCGACGAACAGGGCGGCCACCCTGTCCCCCTGCTTCCCCGGCCACTCCGGGTCCCGCGCGGTCAGACGGCGCCGGTCGCGCTCACGCGCGGGACTGAGCAGCAGTTCGCACTCCCCGGCCTCCCGGTTGAGCTCCTTGGTGGGCAGCTGGCCCAGCGAGCGCAGGTAGCGGGCGTGGTACCAGTCACCGCTCGGGGCTCGCGAGAGCCGCTCGCGCTCGTCGTCCAGTACGAACCAGGCGTTGAGCGTGAACCCGCGCAGCCGCAGCACCTCGCCCTTTTGCAACCGGACCCTGGTCCACTGCTCGGGAGCGTCCTGTGAGCCCACGAGCAGCTCCTGCGCACGGATGAGCAGCTCGTAGGCCCGCTCATGGTGGCCCTGGAAGCGGTCGACCTCGGCCAGGTTGCACAGCGTCCGCACCTGCCACCAGCGGTCGCCCCGGTCGGAGAAGATCCGCACGGCCTCCTCGATCTCGGCCCGGCCGTCGTCCAGGTCGCCGCGGCGGTACAGGTTCACCCCGATCACCCTGTGGGCCCGCGCCCTCCACCGCGGATCCACCGAGTCCAGCTGCTCCAGGACGTACAGCGCGGTCAGGGCGCGCTCGTGGCCGGTGTCGTGGTCGCCGTGGCCGCTGGCCACCTCGGCCCGGTCGAGCAGCGAGACCCCGTAGGCGAACGGGTCGCCCATCTCCAGGGCCAGCGCGGTCGCCTGCTGGGTGGTCTCCCGCATGGCCTCCCAGTGGACGCGTCCGGCCCGGCACAGGACGGAGAAGGCCCGGCGGAGCCGCCACCCGTACCCGGTGGTCCGCTGCCCGCGCGGCTCCTGCCCGGGGGTCCACCCGTGCCGACGGCCGTCCTCGGAGCCTCGGCGCGGCAGGGTCCACTGGAAGCAGACCTCGAAGCCCCGCCGCTCGGACTCCAGCCACGCCATGGGGTCGGTCGGCACCCTCGACGCGGCGGGATCGGCCCGCTCCCCCCGGTCCGCGCCGGGCAGGGGGGAGCCGAAACTCCACTCGTGCGGTGCCGCCCGGCGCGCGGCCGCCTCCGCGATCCGGTCGAAGGCGCGCAGCAGTCGCTCCACCGCGAGTTCGAGCTCCTCACGCGACCATCCCGGCAGCTCCTCCTCGGGGACGCCGAGGACGCGGGGCCCCGCCGTCAGCAGGGTGTCGCGGACGTGGTCGTGGAGCTGGAACCGGTCGAAGCCTCCCGCCTCGTACAGGTAGGTCACCAGGTAGCGGTGGCTCATCCGCAGGAGCAGCGGCTTGGCCTCGTCCTCGGAGATGTCCAGCAGGGCGGCGGCCGACCACGCGGCGAAGGTCGCCAGCCCGGCGCCGGCCAGGCGGCTCAGCAGCAGCCGCTCCCGCGGTTCGCACTGCTGCAGGCTGAACGCGAACGACTGGGCGATGGCCTGCGGTCCCGGCACGGTCAGGCGCAGGGCCGGGTCGTTCATGTGGCGCATCAGGTCGGCGGCGCCAGGCCCCCGCTCCTGGGTGATCTGCGTGCTCACCAGGCAGATCGCCAGGGGGAACCCGTGGCAGGCCTCGACGAGGCCGGGCAGTGCGGCGCGGTCGGCCTCCGACAGGGGCCGGGGCGAGTCCTCCACCAGCCTGCCCAGCAGCCGCAGGCCCTCCTCGTGCGAGAGGGGGTCCAGGTGGCGGCGCAGCATGGGCCGTGCCGCGTCGGGGAAGTCGTTGCGGCTGGTGACCAGGACCGCGCATCCCGCCCCGGCGGGCAGCAGCGGTTCCACCTGGGCGTAGTCCTTGGCGTTGTCGAGGACGACGAGGAGCCTGCGCTGCTCGGTCGCGGTCCGCCACAGCCCGGCCAGCTCGTCCAGCGAGGCCTCCTCCGGAGGGCGCCCCCCGACCTCGGTGATCATCTGGGCGAGGACGTCCTCGGGCCTGCGGGGCTCGCGGCGCACCGGGGTGGTCGGACCGGTGCCGCCGGAGCCGCGCCCGGGGGAGGGGCGCGCCTCGGCGGGCTCGTGCCGCGCTCCGCCGTAGAGCTCGAACTCCAGCTTGCCGTCGGGGAAGCGGTCGGCCACCTCGTCGACGACCTGCGCGACGAGCTGGCTCTTGCCGGTGCCGCCCTCACCGGTGATCGCGACGGCCAGCGGGCCGCGGGGGCTCCGCCGACCCTTCCCCCACAGTGGTCGGCCGACCAGGCGGCGCGCACCCCCGCGCGGAAACCGGGCGAACTCGTCCAGCATTTCGGCCATGAGGTCGGCGTGGCCGGTGAAGTGGCCGACGGGCGGGGGTAGCCGCCGGCGCAGCGCGGGAGCCTCGGCCCGGGAGGAGACGCGGTCGGGGTTCTCCAGCAGCCACCCCGCGACGGCGACCAGCCCGCCGCCGAGCGCGCTGAGCACCAGGACGAGCATGCCCTCGTGGTCCGGGAACAGGTCGGGGACCCCCTGGAGCACCGCTCCCGCGCCCAGGACCGCGAGGCCCACGGCGAGGCCGACCCGGCGCGGGCGCCACCCGCGAGGGGCCATGGAGCCGTTCCCGGCCCGGGAGACCTCGTCCACGCCGTCCACGCCCATCCCGACCCTTTCCGGAGACACCGGATATCCATGTATGGCGGGCTTTGTGTGCTCTCCGCCCGGTAGGAAACCGATACTCGTGCCGGTATCGGGTCCGTGTCCAGACGGGTACGGGCCTTCCCCCGCGCGTTCACCCCTTCGTGGCCGACCGGACATCCGGGGTGCACCCGGCGTCGTGTGTCCGCGGGAAGCAGGCCACTCCCGGAAGGACGTTGTCGGTGGCCGCGGGGACACTGGCGGCATGAGCGCATCTTCGTCCACCGAAGCCGACACATCCCGCACCCCTCCAGCCTGGGTGAGTTCGTTCGGCGGCCCGCTGCTGGCCGTCCCCTCCTCCGCGCTGGCCGAGTGGGGCGGCTGCACGGACGAGGGGATGATCATCGGGGACTCAGGCGCCCCGGACGACTACGACCGGGCCTGTGAGGTGGAAGGCCTGGCCGGGCTGGTCCCAGTGGGAGGGGGCGGCGCACAGGCACTGGTCCTGGGGGACATGCCCAGCAGGAGTTGCTACCTGCCCGAGCACCGGGTCTTCCTGCGCTGGCTCGCCGCCGACTCCGAGGCCCGCCTGGGGTCCGCGGCCGCGGCGGTCCTGGCGGATCCTGCCACGGAGTGGGAGGAGTGCGGGGTCTGGGTGACGGACGGCCCCGCCGTGCTCATGGACGCCACCACGCCGGGAGTCGAGCTGGCCGTCGCGTACGCCGGCGGCGGGCTGCCCGAACAGGCGCCCGTCCCACTGCCCTCCGGGCGGTGGAGGGTCGGTGCCCTCCAGGCCTGGGCGGACGAGCACACCTGGGTCGGCCTGGTGCGGCTCCTGCCCACCGATACCTGAGCGGCCGTAGCGCGCCCCGCAGACGTCGGGAGGCCACTGGCCGGGCCGCCCCTCAGGGACGGACCCGCGCCTCACGGCCCCGGACACACGCCGAACAGGATCGGTGCCGTGGACACGCAGATTGCTGAAACGGGTCGCTGGCAGCGTCCGATGGCACCTTGCGAGACCGAGGCCTACTTCACCATCGACACGGCGACCGGTCAGGTGGTCGGGACAGGCCACTGGGAGGACCAGAACCCGGAAGAGAGATGGGACAGCATTCTCGGAGACGGTGTACTCCTGGGCACGGGCAGGACCCTCAACCCTCGCCCTGACCGGCCCCACGGCGCACCCGTGCACACGCTGGAGCTGTCACCCTTGGAGGAGGAAACTCCTTGGAACCCGAGTGCCGCTGACGAGGTCCTCCACACGGTCGAATGGACAGGGGACACTCCGGGTCCGTTCACGCTGACGAGCCACCCCTGGGACGGCTCTGCTCCCAGCACCGTCGAGGACGTCCTGGGCAGGGGTCTTTCTCAGAATGAGTGGGCGGGGTCCTCGTGGTCCCGGGAGCGGTCGTCGTCTACACGGGCCGGTCCCGCACGATCACGTCGGCGGCCGCGGTCACCTGACGTGCCGAACACGGACCCCAGGGCTCGGCACTCCGCAACGGGGGGGTTCACCGGCGCCTGACCTTCCGGTGGCCGGTATCGGCACTCCCCGCCTGCCTCTCCGTGGGAGCCGCGGTGGCCGAGTGACCCGTGTCAGGCCTCGGCGGTGCCCTCGCGGACGACGCGGCGGTGGAGGAGGGCCAGCACGGCCAGCACCAGACCCAGCCCCAGCGCGGCGGTCCCCGCCGCCAGGAACGGCTCCAGGGTGAGGGCTTGGACGATCGACGGGGCCGGAGCGGGGAAAGCCGGGTCGCGCAGGAGTGCCAGGGCCCGGGCCGAGTTCCACCCGGCCCATCCGACGAAGGCCGCCGCCAGCGGCACCTCCAGCATCAGCAGTGTCCGGTGCGTGGCCGGGAAGCTCCAGCCGTGCAGGTGGCGGGCGAGGACCGCCTGGGCGTGCGTGCGGACGTGGACGACGCACACCGTGATCCCGGTGATGAACAGGACACCGATCGCCGCGGCGAGGGCGAACCCCTCCATGCGCACCTGGAAGGAGGCATCCCGGTACTCGTCGGCGGCCTTCAGGGCCACGGGTTGGACGCTGTCGAGGTAGGCGGGCAGCGCCCACTCCTCCACGGCGGTGTCCTTCCCGCCGTCGAGGACGAGGGCGGCGCCGCTCATGGCGTAGTCGCGGTAGCGGGCGGGGCGCAGGATCTCGGAGCCGTTGGGCACCGCCACGACCACGGGGTCCTGGACGAAGGGGATGCCGCTCCGGTTTCCCATGGGGGTGGCGCCGTAGGTGAACAATCGCTGCCCAGGCCGGCTGAGCGCCGTCTCGACGCCGACCCTCGGGGGCGTGTCCCCGGCCTCCTCCCAGGACTCGCGCAGCCGGCGCCCCACCTCCTCGCCGAGGGCGTCCTCCAGGTCGGCGTGGGTCCCCGGGACGAGGACGCGCACCCCGCCCCCGGAGGAGGGGCCGTGCGACTCCCCCGCGAGGCCCAGGACGGGGTGCCGTTCCAGGTAGGCGTCGTTGACGACGATCATGGCGAGGCCTCCGGGCAGGGACCGGGACGTCCCACCGAGGGTGGAGGTGTCGTCCGAGGGTGCGGCCAGGAGCAGTCGTCCCCGTGCCTCCAGAGTGCGCAGGGACTCGCCGAACTCCTCGGTCGTCTCCTGCTCGTACAGCTCGTCCACGTTCTGTGCGAAGTGGAGGCGGGAGACACCGTCGGCCTCGGCGAAGAGTGCCTGTCCCTCCTGTTGACCCTGGAGGACCTGGAGGCTCAGGGCGAGGTTCGCGGTGAGGCCGAGCACGAGGACCAGGGCGGGCACGCGGACGGCGTAGGCGCCGGCGGTGGCCAGCCGCGCGGGCAGCCTGCCCTTGAGGGCGGGAACGATGCCCGGGACGTGCACCAGGGCGAGCGCGGCGGCGTGCGTGGCCAGGCCGACGGCGGTGAACACGGACAGGTAGGACAGGGCCACCTCCAGGAGCAGCCCGGCGCGGGACAGGGCGCCGTGGAGCAGGAGAAGGCCCGCCGCGGCCGCCGCGACGCCCGGGGCCGCCACCGCCCAGAACCGCGCCAGCTGTACGAGGTCGCGCAGGAGGATACGGGCCGGTGACATGCCTTGCAGGCGCAGGACGGCGTAGGAGCGGGCGTTGAGGAGCACACCGGTGCCGACGGCGACCACTCCGTACAGGACGGCGATGGCGAAGGCGTCGGAGAAGGCACCGTCCCGGGCGACCTTGAACCACTCGTCGTTCTCGTGGGCGGGGGCGAGGTGTGCGTCCAGCCCGTACGCGGACACGGCGTCGACGAACGCGTGCGCCCCCTCCTCGGGGCCGAGGAGGTGGTAGGCCCCACGCGGGTCCAGGTCGGCGGCCTCGGCCCAGGAGTGGACCTCGGTGCGGTATCCGGGGGAGAGGCCGGGATAGCCCTGTTCGAGCCAGGATCCGCCGGGCTGTTCGGGTGCGCCCACCGCCAGGTACAGGTGGCGGACACCGCCCGGATCCCGCGGGTCGGTGACCTCCAGGGCGATGTTCACCCGGTGCTCCTCGGTGAAGGAGGCGACCGCTTCGTGGACGCCGTCCCGACCGGCCGCCTCGTCGGCGCCCCGCACCTGCACGAGCGTCGCCAGGGGGCCGGGCGTGGCCTCCAGGAACTCACGGACCACCAGGAACGACAGCAGGGCCGAGAGCACGAGGAAGGTGGCGTGGGCGAAGGTGACGCCGCGATGGAGCATGAGGGGTTTTCCGGTCTGGGTGGGCCGCGGGTCGACGGGGCGGGGGAGCGGGCCGAGCGTACGGGGGACGGGCGTCCTGGGGCGGGGCGGTGCCGGGCATCACCGGGCATGCCCTCTCCGTGGACGGGGGACACCGCCCGCTCCTCCGCGCGGGACGCGCCGGCTCTACACGGCGGTGGTGAGGCGCTGGTCCTGGACGTCGAACACCACGTCACAGGCCTCGCGCACGTTGTCGTTGTGCGTGGCGACCACCACCGCGCACCCCTCGCGGGCCATCTCCCGCAGGGTGTCGATGACCATGCGCCCGTTGTCCTCGTCCAGGGCGCCGGTCGGCTCGTCGGCCAGCACCAGGGAGGGCTGCTTGACCATCAGGCGGGCCAGGGCGACGCGCTGCTGTTCACCGCCGGACAGATGGTGCACCTTCTCCCTCTCGCGTCCGGCCAGGCCGACGCGCTCCAGTGCCTCGGCCTGGAGCCCGCGGTCGCGCCCGGCCACGTCCAGGTTCACCCTGATCGTGGCGTTCTCCATCAGCGCGTAGTTCTGGAACAGGTATCCCAGGTGGTCGCGGCGGAAGCGGCGCCGTCCCCCGGGACCGAGGCGGTTGAGCCTCCTGCCGTCATGGACGATGTCGCCGCCGCTCGGGTCCTCCAGGAGGCCCATGCAGTTGAGCAGGGTGGTCTTGCCCGAGCCGGAGGGGCCGACCAGGGCGAGCATCTCCCCGGAGCGGACGGTCAGGTCGAGCCCCTCCCACAGGGTGCGCTGGCCGAAGGACTTGGCGAGGTTCTTCAGGGTGATCATGGTGTTCCTTGGGTGCGTCAGGCCTGCGAGGAGCCTTCACGGACGATGCGGCGGTGGAGGACGGAGAGCGCGCCGAGGGTGATCGCGAGGGAGGCCAGCGCGATGCCCACGGCGTAGAACGGTTCGATCCCGCTGGTGGGCATCGGGCCGGGAGACGGGGGTCTGGTCGGGTCGTCGGCCGCGGCCAGGGTGGTGACGGTGTCCCACGTGGCCCATCCCACGAACGCCACAGCGATGATCGCCTCGACGGCCAGTAGCCGCCGGTGGATGGCGACGAAGGTCCATCCGCTGATGTGCCGCGCGAAGACGGCCTGCGCGCGGGTGCGCACGTGGATGACGCACGCGGCCGTGGCGGTCAGCAGCAGCACGGCGCTCGCCCCCACGAGGTTGAACACCTCGCTGCGCAGTGCGGTCAGGGTGGTGGCGTGCTCCTTCAACGCGCTGGTGGTGAGCATTTCGACCATGGAGATGTAGCGGGACGCCTGCGGGTTGTCGGCGCGGTACTCCTCGACCACGTCCGGATCGGGGAAGACGGTGTCTCCTCCGGACATGTGGCTGACGTAGCCGGTGTCAGACATGACCTCCCCGTTGGGCAGGGCGATGATGACCGGTTCGTGCAGCAGGGGAAGGAACAGAGGTCCGCTGAAGGTGTTGGAGCCGTAGGTGAACACCGTCTGGTCGTCGGCGGCCGGCAGCACCTCGATATCGAAGTCGCGGTCGGCCGTGCCGTTCGCCTCCAGCCAGCCGGTCACGCCTTCGGCCAGCTGGTCGGCATGCGCGGAGGCGGAGTCGGGCACGATGACGCGGATACTTTCGCCCGGTCCGTAACGCTCCCCGGACGGCGAGAGGACTTCCTGCTCGGTCAGGTACGTGTCGTTGACGATGAGGACGGGGTCGTCCACGCCGGGTGGCCGTGGGTTGGCCGGATCACCGGGCAGGAGTTCGAGCGGGCTCACGTGGACCGCCAGCACCATGTCTCCTGCGGCGTCTACCCTGCGCAGCCAGGGCCCGAGTTCGTCGTCGACGGCTTCGGGGTCGGACCAGCCGTAGTTGGCGCTCAGGGCGGGCCGTGAGGTGTCGCCGTACTGCTCGTATAGGTCCAACCCGATGCGCTGGTCCCGGGCGTTCTGCGCGCTGAGGATGATGGAGCCGACGATGACCAGGGTCAGCACCAGTACGGGAACGCGCACCAGGTAGATCGCGGCGGTGGTGCTGCGTACCGGTAGGCGGCCCTTGAGAGCGGGCAGGATGCCGGTGGTGTGCACCAGGCCGAGCACCGCGGCGTGCACGGCCAGGCAGGGTACGGCGAGCATTCCCAGGAAAGCCAGTGCCAGGGGCACGTAGAAGCCGAGCTGGTTCCAGCCGTTGTAGAAGCCGAGGAAGGTCAGGACGGTGGCGGTCACCACGGGCAGCGCGATCGCGCACAGACGGGTGGTCCTGAGCAGGTCCTTGCGCAGGACGCTCATGTAGGAGTGGCCCTGCAGGCGCATGACGGCGTAGTCGCGGGAGGAGAGCAGGACCCCGGCACCGACGGCGGTGACGGTGCCGAGCAGTGCGACGGCCGCGAGGTTGAACAGGCGGCCGCCTGTGAAGAAGTGCCACAGCTGGGTGAATTGGATGCCCGGGGCCTCGCGCAGGCCGTGGTCGGCAAGCGCCTCGCGCAGGGCGGGCTCGGCCTGGGGCGCGTCGAAGATCAGATAGTGGCCCTTGGGTCCCACGTCACCGAACTCGTCGAGGGGGTGGGTCTCGACGGTGAAGCTGCGGCTGAAGGACGGGTATCCCTCCTCCAACCAATCCGCGTGGTGGGATGCGGGGTCGGAGACCGCCAGGTACATGTGGGCTCTTGATGACGGTTCGTGGACGTCGAGGACGGTGTAGCCGATGGCGGCGCCGTGTTCGTCGGCGATCTCCTGAACGGTGCGTGCCACGTCGTCGGTGTGGTGAGTCCCGTCGTCCTCGGTGATCCACAGCATCTCCGAGTCCTCGAGGACGTACATGGTCTGCTCGGCGGTGGCGGCGAGAAGGAAGGCGATGAGCGCCGCGAAGGCGACGCAGGCCGTGTAGGCGAAGGAGAGAATGCGGTTCGGCACCTGGGGGTCCTGGGAGGCGGATATGGCGAACCCGCCGGTGAGACTGCGTCGGCGGGGTCCCCGGAACGGTCGGCGGCCGGTGGTCGGCGACCGGCAAGGAAGCTAACAGTGATCACCCGGATACGACAAACTTCGCTGACCTGCATGAACATCCGTTCTCGGATGGCGGCCCCGCCCCACCTGGGTGTTCGTTCCGAAGCAGGGGCATGGCCGTGTCCGGTCATGGCGAAGACGAACCCGAAGGCCTCGCGGACGCGATAGGACCAGTGCCCTTCGGCGGGTTCGGCTCACTCCCGACCTCGGACACCCCTCGATCCGAGTCCGGAGCGGGCGACCGCGCCAAGGCGGAGTGCGGCGCTCCCCCGGCACGTTCCTGGCGTACGAAAGGCCTTGACCATACGATCTTGTCAGTGGTCAGGGAATCCTGGATTCGAAGGATGGACGGAGCACGAACCGAAACGGGCGGGGGAGATTCGGTCGACGCGTCGGGCTGTGGCTGTAGCAGCCGTCCCATACGCCGGAGCTGTTCGAGCTTCACACGGCCTGTTCGGGCTGTTTCGGCAGGGAGGGGCTGGGGTGGCCCGTGTAGGAGACGGACAGCGTGTCCCGGCACGGGTGCAGGCCACGAACAGCAGGTTGCGTTCTCGCTGGAGGTCGTGTGTGTGCGCCACCGGATCCTCCGAGCCGTGGGGCGCCAACCCCGCCGAGTCGAGCGCCGATCGACCCTCACCCGTGGAGGCCGCTGCGGCACGCAGCCGCGGGCCGGGCGTTCCGCTGTCCCTGGTCACCGATGGCCAGTTGTGGGCGCTGGTGCACGCCCGCCAGGGTGAGTCCACCTCGGTGGGTGTGTTCGACGCCGGCCTGTGGTCTGAGGAGCCCGTCCTCTTCCAGGCGTTCACCGCGCTGCTGGAGAGTCGGCGGGTCCAGATCCCCGCCACGGCCAAGGACGGCAGGACCTTCACGGACTCCACGGCCGTGCTCTTCGCCAGGACGATCGAGAAGCAGAGCGATCTCACCGAGGACCTGGGTCAGCGGGTCCGGCAGGCCGTGGAACCGCTGGTCGCCGAGATCGCCCGCATCGACCGTGGGTCCAGCGGCCGGTTCCCCTGGAACACGTGGGCGAGCGCGAGGTGTACAAGGGCGCGCTGACGGTGCTCATGCGCCTGGTGTTCCTGCTGTATGCGGAGGAGCAGTGGTTGCTGCCCACCGACGACCTGTACGCCGAGTACTCCTCGGTGACCCGGGTGCACGATCAGCTGGCGGACGACCGCAACCAGATCGGCGAGGAGGCCGGGGACCGGCGCGCGGCGGCGTGGCCGCGCCTGCCCGCGCTCTTCGCGGGGATCCACGATGGTGCCGAGCACCCGGACCTGCGTCTACCCGCCTATGGTGGCTCGCTGTTCCGTCCGACGCGGTCTCCTGTAGTCACACGCCGAACCGCCCGCCGCCCGCCCCTGGATGCACGTCGCTTCCTGAACGCGCGGGGGGCGTCGAAGAGGGCGGCTCGCACTCCGGGGGCCGCCCATGAGAAGGGAGAGGGCTCCGCGCTCTCTGTCGGGTGTTCGGCTGCCCCGGCGTTCAAGCGCGTCCGCGGGATCGTTGCCCCTACGCGGGCGGGGTGCCCTCCGGCCAGAAACAGGGGGACGAAGCGCTGATGGAGAGTTTGCCATCGATATTGCTCCTCAGAGCCAGGGAGAAGGCGTCCTCTTCGTTTCGAACAGCGATGTACATGTCGTCGGGACGGTCGTCGTGGACCATGACGTAACCGTGGTCGGTCCAGTACTGATGGAGCAGTTCGGCGTTGGCCTCGTTGTCCTCCACCGGGAGGCCCGTCAGCCAGTAGCTTCTAGCGGCCATGACCCGGTCCTGTGAGCCTCCGTCTGTCGGATCGTCACAGCTGGCGCCTTTGATGACAGGGCCGACCGGTTCGAGTTCCAGCGTCTCTGGAAGAACGGCCACGGTGTTCGTGATGTGCTCCTCCAGACGCTCCACCGCTTCTTCGGTGTTCAGTGCCTGTTCCATCGGTTCTTCCTGCGTCGCTGTTTCGTCTGTGGACTGTGCTGTTTGTTCGTGTCCGCCGCAGCCTGAGACCAGCAACACGACGATGCCGACCCAGCTGGACCATGTTCGCCAGTACACGCTTCGTTCCTGTCCTTGTTAGTGCTGCCCGGCGATGACCTCGCCCATGTACGCCCAAGATTTGCTATCTACCTTGAAGTACTCTGAGTGGGCGGCTCCGAGGGGGAAGTTTTTTATTTCGAATTCGGATCCTGTATTGGAGGGAAACTGGGTGGCCCCGAATTCTTCACTGGTGGGGTCCTCGCCGTGGACGGAACCGGTTGTGAAGCTGATGTTGTCGTTTGCTGCTGTCGAGGCGTGCACGTCGTCGGGATCGAAGCCCAGTTCGCTGACATGGTCGGCGTTGACGCCGGGACTGCCAACGAACACCAGCTCGTCGGCGTCGATCCCGCCTGCGCTCTGTGCGGTGTGCCCCACCACCGTCGTACCGTAACTGTGTCCGATGACCGTGTTGTTCGACGGCTCTCCCTCGTGAGTGGCGCGCAGGCCTTCCTGGAAGCTGCTGAGGGGGTCTGTGGCGTTCTCGGCGTAGGTCGGAGAGGCGGCTCCGGCGTTCTTGGGGGTGTCGTATCCGATCCAGGCGATCACGGAGTTCGCGGTTCCCTCGGAAGCTGCGAGATCAGTTGATTGCTGTAGCCACTCGGCCCGGTCCATCTGGGTACCGATGCTCTGCCAGGTGGTGTTGGTTCCCGGAACAAGGGTGCCCACATTGTCGGCCGTGTCGGGGTTGCCCACCGCGACGATCGCCCGTCCCGTCTCCCCCGTGGGGTCCAAGGCCAGGAGGAACTTGTCCTCCTCTCCCTCCTCCTTGTTCTCGTTGTCCAGGCTCTCCCGCAGCTCCTTCAGAACGTCGCGGTCCTCCCTTGCTTGGGCCAGATCGGGGAAGAGCTTCGGGTCGACATCCTCGTCGAAGGTCCTCTCGCCTCCGGAGCGGTCCTCGATGATCTCGGCGGCTTCCTCCTCCAGGCGTTCGACCTCTTCCTCTGCACGTTCGATCTCGTCTTCCAGATGCTCGCGGTTCAACTCGTCGCGCACGGTCGCGGGAATGCCGTCCAGGTCGCGCAGGATCTCGGGATGCTCGTTCATGGCGGCGTCCCGTTCCGCCTCGCTCAGGGAGTTCCACCAGGTGCTGACGGCACCCGGGTCGGCGTTCTCGGTGAACTCCTCCAGGGGGAGGTCCCCGGCGGGGAGGAAACCGGCATGGTTCCAGCTCAGGTGGCCGGCCTCCACCAGGCGTTCCATCGTCTGCTCACTGGGGCCGTTCCTCAGGTCCTTCTTGACCTGGTCGGCCTGGTCCATCAGCACTTCCCAGGCCGCGTTGTGCTCGACGATGAGCTCGCAGCTGAGCCCGTTCAGCGCCATGACCTCCTGGGCCTCGCGTTCCGCCTCGCTGTTGGTGACCGCGTCGAAGATCCCTGCGGCCAGGCCCCCCGTGACGCCGCTGGCAGTGGCGTCGGCGATGGGGTGGTCAACGCGGGCCTGGGCGTCGACCTTGGCCCTCTCCCAGCGCTCCAGGAGTTCCGTGCGGACCTCTCGGTAGGCCTCGATGTCCTCGCCCCACAGTCGCAGAACCGCCGCGCCGTGGGTCAGAGCACTGCCCGCCTCCTGCCAGGACATCAGGTCCTTGGCTGAGGCGGTGCTGATGTCCCAGGCGATGAGGTCGGTGAACTCGTTGGCCGCGCCGTTGAACTGGCCGTCGAGGCCTTCTGCTCTGCCGTACATCGTGGCGCAGATCCTGTCCAGGGCATCGGCGCCGCTGTTGATGGCGGGGACGTCGGCGTCGATGTCCGGGGGAAGGCCGCTTGACATGCTGGCGATGGACACGGGGGATTTCCGTTCCTACGAGGGCTCTGGGAGGAGGTCCGGGGAGGGATCAGCTGACGTCGTTGATGCGGATGTCCAACGCCTCCAGGCCTTCCTGGTAGGACTCCGAGTTCTCGTGGTCGGTGTCGAGGATCTCGATGTCGGCTCCCTGCACGTTCACCGCCAGCGCGATCCCGTTGCGGGCGACCGCCTGGATGTGTTCGAAGGTGGCGACCTCGTAGTCGTCCAGGCCCGCGGCCACATGGCTGGACACCGCCCCCCGGAGGTCCTCGACCGCCGCCTCGAAGTCGATCCCGAGGTAGACCATCGACTCGGACATCTCCTCGGCCTTGTCGGCCTCGGACATGGCCTCGTACGGGTTGACACCCGTGCCAGCGGACATGGGGGCTCCAGGGGTTATGAGGGAGTAGGGAGACGTTCGCGGGGGAGCGAACGGATCAATGTGTACCAGAATGTTATGATTAATGGCTAAGAGTCACCTCTGGGTAGCGCCTCCGTGAAGCGTGCGGACTTCGCGAGAACGCCTGTGACGTGGGGTGACAGCGAAAAGCCGATGCCCTGGCCGGTTGCGGCCACAGCGAACCGGTCACGCATTCCGCACCCGTCCTCGGGGGCCCGGAACCACCCGGCGTCCTGTCCCCACCGACCTCTAGCCTTGTGCCATGGGCGCTGACAGGGCCCTCACACCCCCGACACCACGTGAGATCCGGGCCGAACTCGAAGAACTGGTCGTAGGCGACCTCTACGGACCGGTCGGCGGTGACGAGCACGAGCAGTTATCCACCACCGAGCGCGTCACCGACCGCTACATCCTCGGCAGACTCGCGCCCAACGGTGCCCTCGTCGCCCCCGACGACCCGGACCGTTTCGCCGAGTCCGGGGTGCACGAGTCGGTGAGCATGGCCGACGCCGACACCGGTGACACCGAGCCCGAGGTGCCCTCCGTTCCCAGCATGTTCTGCAACACGCACGGCTTCACCGTGTGCGTGGAGCCCGGCACCACCGGACTGCTCGCCCACGCGTCCTGGGCGGTCTACCGGAGCGTGGCCACCCCGGAGGGCGAGGGCCGCCCGTACCGGCGCCATCCGCACAGTGCCGAGGTCCGGGTCCCCCTTCCCGAACACGACACGCTGCTCCAGCAGATCGAGCCCGACCCCGGACTCCCCGCGGTCGTCCTGCGCGGCCGGGTGCGCTCCTACGATGGCCGCCGCCTGGTCACCCTCTTCCTCGTCAACGGCCAGCAGGGCAAGGAGAGCTCCCAGAGCAAATGGCTCTTCCAGGCCGAGCTCGCCCTGACCGCCGCCGACGGGCACAGCCCCGTGTTCGTCCCCCGCCCGGAGAGCTTCTCCGGCGGTGACCAGAGCGACCGCGACGAACACCGCAACCTGGCCATGACCCACCGCTTCCACGCCGAGTTCGTGGTCGGGCACAGCACCGCCGTCACCGTCACGACGGCCCCGGCGACCCGCTCAGGGCCGTCCGGGTGGGCACCTCCACCGTTCCCGGCCACGAGCTCCGGCACACCGACGTCCCCGCCGCCGGCAAGGACGGGGACCTTCCCGAACTCGCGGACCTGGTCGTGGACATGGCGGTGCTGGGACGGAAGGACGGCACGGCCCCGAGCGTGGGGCAGGCCCTCGCCCCCTGGTCACCGAATACCGGGCCTGGATCGAGCGCCAGAGGGCCAGGGTGGAGGACCCCGACGCCCGCCTGGTGCACGACGACACCGACTTCCGGGACGACGCCCGCGCCAACCTCACCGGGTACCCCTGCACCACAACATCGAGACGGGCGTGCTGGTCCGTGACCCGGGCCAGGTGCGCCGCCTGATCGCCCACTTCGACGGCCTCATGGGACGGGGCGGTCCCCTGGAACGACTGTGAGCCCCGCTGTTCAGCCAGGAAGCCCGTACCAGGGCGAGGACGGGTACGGGCGAGACGGGTTCACAGCCAGCGGGTGAGTTTCTCCCGGGGTGTGTCCGGTCGGACCCACCAGAGCCCGACCTCCTTGTGCCACTGGGCCCTGACCTCCCGCTTGGCCATCTCCTTCTCGTGTTTGGGCACGTTCACGTACAGGCGGTTGTTCACCACCTTCCCCACCTCAGGGACGGGACCCTGGTGGGCCTCGTCTCCCGGGGACGGCTGCCAGCGGTTCCGGGGGCTCATCGGCTGGTCCTGGTAGGCGTTGTCCACGATCCGCCGCACGCGGGCACAGGCGGTGGGGTCGGTCAGGCGCATCATCAGGTCGGTGGCACCGCGACTGGCCAGCAGGTTGAGCGAGCCGTGCCAGAGAACGGACTCGTCCAGGACCACGACCTTCTCGTGCATCCGGGGCCTGACGGCGACGTCGCATCCCTTCTCACGCATCTGTCGGATCAGCCGTTCCTGCCGTTCACCCTGACTCTGCTCGAAGTCGCTCGGTGGGCGGGTGTACACGATGGCCCGCACCCCCCGCTCGATGCGCCGGGACAGGCGCTCGAGCCACCGCCCGACCGGAGCCACGTTGAGGTAGGCGCTGTAGATCTCGATGCTCTTCTCGGCCTGCTCGAAGTCCCAGGACAGAGCCCTCTCCACCTCGTCGGCGGGGAAGAACGCCGGACGCCGCAACTCGTCCTCGCTCAAGCCGCTCAGGTCACCCGCGCTGCGGACGGGAACGAGCTCCTCCACCGGGATCCGCTGGGCCGTCCGCTCCAGGGTGGCGAGCAGGCGCACCGTCTCACTGTTGGGCCGCAGGTGCTGCCGTAGGTATTCCACGTCGGCGACGACCACCAGGTGGTCCTGGGCCCTGCTCAGCGCCACGTTGAGGAGGCGGGTGGTGTCCGAGGACAGGCCGCTGCCCTCATAGAAGCGACCGGGCTTCTTCCCCGCCCCCGCCACGGTGTCCAGGATGACGAGTGGGCGTTGGCTGCCCTGGAACCGGTGCACCGTGTCGGCCAGACCCTCGTACTCCGCGCCGAACCGATGCTTCAGACTGCTCCTCAGATGGTTCACCTGCTTCCGGTAGGGAGAGATGACCGCCATCAGCTCGGCCGGTGATCCGGGTTCCTCGTGTTTGCGTCCGGTTAGGACCCCGTCGTACTGGAGGCCGCGAACCAGCTCATGGATGACGGCCTCGTGCACTTTGTTGGTCTGGTGCTTGTCCCACTCCTTCAACGCGACCCGCCTGGCCGAGGTGTCCACCAGTACCACCGCTCGGTCCATGAGCGGCGAGTACGGCAGGCGGGAGGCGTCACCGCGTCCGGTGTTCAGAGGTGCGTCGGGGTAGGCGACCTCGTTGACGACGGAGCAGATGTCGGGGCGCATGCGGTACTGGGTGTCCAGACTGACCAGGCGCGGATCGTCACCCACCCGGCCGGTGGAGTCCACCAACCCCGCGGCGTGGAAGGCGTCCCGGTCCATCCACTGCCGTGAGTGGTGCTTCTCCTCCGGGCCGAGGGCCTTGGAATCCGATCCCTGGGTGATGGAGGGAAGCTGCCGGAAGTCCCCGGCCACGACGACGCGCTTGCCCGCCAGCCCCGCCGCACACCATGCGGAGGGGAGGTCGACCATGCCCGCCTCGTCGATGATCACGGTGTCTACGTCACCCATGAGGTTGCGCGACCGCAGGGCTTTCGCGAGGGTCGTGCCCATGACGCGGCACCTGGAGTGGACCTCTTCGAGCAGTCCGTCCAGCTTCTCGCGAACCTCCTCGAGTTCACGTTCGGCCTGCCCGATCCGCTCGTCGAGCACAGCAGGGGACGGGAGGCCGCGCGTCGCCTCGTGGGCGGCGTCCCGTTCCCGGACACGGGCGGACACCGTTCGGGCGATCTGGCCGAGGCGTCCCGTCGCGGCGTCACGGTGGCGCAGGGCCTCGCCCAGGGTGGACCCCAGCCGCTCCTGCCGGTCCACCAGGGTGGCGAGACGCTCGGCCTTGCGTTTGGCGAATATTCCTGAGGGAGTCCCGATGAGCCGGATGCTCTCCGCCACCTGTTCCAGGTCCGCCTGGGCTCTGGTCGCCTCCGCCTCGCGTGCTGAGGCCTCGTCGGTCGTCTCCCGCTCCAGAGACCGGGCTTGGGCCAGCTCCGCTTCGGCCCGGGCGAGGCGTTCGTGGGCGGCGCGCTGCTCACCGGCGGTCTTCAGGAACCCTTCCCGTTCCTCGGCTTGAGCTGCCAGGTCCGCGCCCAGGCGCCCGACTACCATCTCCGGGTCGATCACCGACCCGAACCTCTCCCGGAGTGAGGCCACCTCGATGTCACCGGCTCGTTGAACCAGGCCGCTGTCGAAGTCCTCCTCACCCTCCAAACGCTCGCATACGCGTTCCAGGGCCTGGTCGACGGCCACGTTGGTGGGGGCGAGGAACAGGACCCGCTCGCCGAGACGGTACGAGCCCTCGGTGATGAGGGAGACCACCTCGGTCTTGCCGGTACCGGGCGGTCCCCACACGAAGGTGATGCCGCTGCCGAGAGCCTGTTCCACGGCCCGGCGCTGCCCCGGGTTCAGGGGCATGTCCCGGTACCCGCTGATGAGCCGGTGCGGGGCGGTCACACGCCCCACGGAGGGCTCACCGCCACCGAGGATCCAACCGGCGGTGGTCGGGTTGACGGGGCCGGGGCGCTGTCCGGAGTCCCGGATGCGGTCGGCGAGGGACTCCAGAAGGTGGGTGTCGTCCTCACGGAGTTGGACGTTGCCGGGCTGGCCTCCGAGGTCGGTTCGGGTGGTGACGAGGACCTTGCCGTTGGGGTGGGCGGTGGCTGTGGCGTAATCCCAGGGGTCCTTGGACCTGGAGGGCCGGACCAGCAACCGGTCGGATTCGAAGGAGTCCTTCCAACGTGTGCAGGAGAACAGGTATGCGTGGGGGGTCTCGCCGTGACCGACCTGGACACGCTTTCCGCCCTTGAGGGGGAGCTTGTCCTTGTTGGTGGCCGAGTCGGCGAGGATCGCCCTGATCTCGTTGTCGATCGCTGTGATGAACTGGTCGGCTGGTTCGGGAAGTGTGCTCGGGGAAGTCACAGAGCCCTTTCGGGGTCGTCAGCACGAGGGGAACAGCGTCCAGGAGTATGCCCGATGCCGGTGACGTTCCGGAGGCGTTCGGGTGCTCCGGGTTTTCCAAGGCGCTTGTGGGCGGCAACACACGGCACAGTAAGGGTCTCTCGAACAGAGCACGTCCCTGGCCGACCGCTCTTCCTCAGCCTGGGGTGTGCCCGTCCCTCCACGAGGCCGTGAACCCTGCCGTAGTAAGGGAGTGATCAGGTGAGTCCCAGAAGCACCTGACGGCCGTCGTCGCCGCTCCCGCATAGTCGAGCACCACGGCGCCGGGAACGGCAGTAATGGAGGGTCGTGCTTCAGTGTCCTCGGCGCCGACCTGGCTCACATCGATCACAACGGGGTCGTCTCCGGAGTCCCAGCCGTGGAACCAGATTTCCGCGTCCGGCCCGAGAGAGTGCTCACCGGAGTTGACGACGCCCTCTGCCAGGACGATCGAGTCGCCCGCCCCCAGCCCTGTGACGTCGGAGGTGTCCGGTACCGCCTCAGCGGGGTTGGGCAGGGTGGCCAGTGTCGTTCCCCCGGGGGCCTCACGCCGGTACTCCCCGTCGCGGGCGTACCAGACCACGACCGACCCGTCCTCCAGTACTCCGGTGACCGCGCCCTCCCATTCACCGATGACCTCGCCCGTCGACACGTCGAAGAGGATGTTGGGGGAGTTCAGCGTCCTCACCACCAGGTGCCGGTCGGAGAGGGGGGCAAGGCTTCGATGATCGATGGACTGGAAGGCGACGACGCCGAAGTCCTCCTCGAAGCGCCACAGTTCCTCACCCGTCCGCAGATCGCGGCCGACCAGGCCGGAGATGACGACGTCACCCTCCTCCCGGGTGTAGGCGAAGTCGCGTACCACGCTCGGTGCGCAGGTGAACGCCTCCACGACCACGTCGTCGAGGACGATCGCATCGTCGGTGCTGCTGTTCAGGCCGTCGGTGGTGGTGCACTCGGCCGGTTCCTCGCGGGTCCACACCGGGTCACCTGTCTCCAGGGAGAGCGCCGTCAGCGCGGGACCTGCGGAGGAGCGGACGACCATGGTCCCCTCGTCCACGGACCGGTGGAAGGAGCTGTCGTCCACTCCGGCGTCGTCACCACCCGCCTCGTCACGGGCGGACTCCTCAAGGATCTCGCCCGTGGACGAGTCGAATCGAAGCAGCAGGGAACCGGTCTCGGACTCCTCGACCTCCAGCGCCAGGTATTCGCCGTCGCGCGAGGCGTACGCCGCGAGGGCGGCGGCCTCCGCGCGGTACTCCCACAGTTCTTCGCCCGTATCCCCGGCGAGTACGACGTAGCCGTCATCGAGTACCACGGCTACCCCTGTGGGTACGGGGACGGTGCCGATGACGCGGGTTCCCTCAGGAGGCCGCCACTCCCAGCCGACCCGTTCCACCTGATCGGGGTAGGGCAGTGCCCGCGCGTCGTCGTGGGTGGTGTGACTGGTACCGAAGGAGAGTCCACAGCCGGTCGGCAGTAGGAGTACGGACACGCAGACGGCAGCGGGAATCAGTCGTCTCGTCATCGCACGCATCATGGAGCCGTGGTCCGCCACTGTCTTCAACCGATCCCTCATGTTCCGTACCTTGTCGACATGTTCGACGTGGCTCGGTGTTGTTGGTCGTGTGTTGCCCGTCCTCCGGTTCCAGAGCGACTTCCACCAGCCGAGTGGAGATCCGTACCTGGTCGATTCCTCATGGCCTCGGAGCCGTTGCCCATGGCGAAGCCCTCCATGGGTTCCGCGCCGTAGTAAACCACTGAGGTGTACGTCCTCTGGGGTGGCATCGACGTCTCCCCTGATGGACTGTGGGAAGTTCGTCCGGTCTTCTGGGCTGGGACAGACACGACTCTGTGTAGCTCTCTCCGGAACATGTCCCGGGGAGATCCGCGACCCTGACGGCCCCGCCACGGGTGCCGATCCGCCTTGTCGTGGGCGGTCCGTACATTCCGCGGTATGAGTTCAGGACTGATGGCCTACAGCGTCGACCCCGAGCGGATCTCCCACGCGAACCCGGCCTCCTACCGGAGCCAGTGCGAACGCCACGGGAGCTTCCTCTTCAACGCCCCCTTCTCCCCGGTGAAGTTCTGGTGGTTCGCCGAGGTGGACAAGGTGTTGGCGGGCCTGGGCGTGGACGCGGTGCGTATGGACGACCTGTGGATGGGAGAGGAGGACGGCGAGGAGTGGAGCAAGGAGGCCGTGCGCCAGGCGGCGTCGCAGGCGCGCGCCGTGACCACCGAGCAGGTGGAGGCCCTGGAGGACTACTCCATGCGCAAGTCGGTGCACACGGTCCTGGAGTGGATCCGGGAGGCGGCCGAGCAGGACCACGGAATCGTCGGTTTCTACCACTGACCGCCGCCAGCCCGGGTGCCGCCCTCGGAGGGCTTCCCCCCCCTCCCCCCTGGGGCGGCCTGCATCTCCTCGAAACGCTCCCGCAGGGCCGTCTGGTTCGCCTCGATCTCGCGCTCCTGGATCTGGAAGAGCACGTCCAGGTAGGTCCGGGTCAGTTCCACCCCCTCGCGGCACTCCACGTTGCGCATGGCCGCCTCGGTGTCGTCCGAGTCCACGCCGGTGTCCTTGCCCGAGCCGATGGTGTCGGGGTCCTCGCCCGGGTAGCCGGCCTCCGCCGTGCACTCGCGCCATGCGGGCTCGGTGCTCAGGACCCGCTGGTCGGCGGCGGCCTCCTCGAAAGCGGTGTGCGTGGTGTCCTCGGCCACGGGGCTGGTCCCAGCGCGGTGGCGGATTCACCCGCCCGGGCCTCCTCCACCCCTATGAGGCGGACGCCCTCGTCGGGCTCCTGTTCGGCCCAGCCCCTGCAGCCCCACTCGGGGGATACCTTGCCGGCACCGGGCCAGCCGGGCGCGAACCCGGATGAGGGATCCGTATCGCGTTCGAACCACGGTTCGCCCTCGGCGGCGGTGCCTCCGAGGCTCCGGAGTGTGCGGGAGAACCTGGCGGCGTCGAGGTCGGCCCCTTCCCACAGCTCCCCACAGGCCGTGTCGCATATGTCCTCACCCGGATCCGCTATGCACCCGCCGGGGGTGGCCGCCTCACCCTGTGGGGCTTGGTGCCCCTTTCGATGAGGGAAGAACGTGGAGAGCTGGGGACCGAAAAGGCCAGAACGGCCAGGCCGGCGGTCAGCAACCCGGTGCCCCGGGTTTCACTCGGCATGCGGCGGGCTGGCTCCTTGTCGGTTCAGCGGAAACCCCTTCCCGAAAATTTGTGCCCGTGTATACGCGTTTTCTGGTATGCCGAAAATAGCTCGCAGGATTTCTGCGATCGATGGTTCCCTGGGCAACCTGAAGCCGGTGTCCGACTGACCGGGGAGTTCCCGCCCGCCACACTCCTCCGCCTCGCGTCGCCTCGGACGAGGAGGTCTGCGAGGAGGGCGGGCGGATCGCGGGCGTGCCCGGCGGCCGGGCCGCCTCACGCGACAGGGCGGGTCGTGCCGAAGCGGTCGCGGACGCGGGTGCCGCCCCGGTACTAGGGGATGCCGCGGTGAGCGCCTGCCCGCCCTTCGGGGTGGCTGTTTTCCGGTCCGCCGTGGGCTGATATCTGGTGGGCGTCGAACAAAGATCGTTCGTACGTTCGATTTGGCCTGCTCGGATGGAGCGGGTTTGTGTGGCGCCTGTATTACCAGCGGTGGTAATTATGGTTTTGGTCTGTATTTATATCCCTGGGTTTGTGGGGCGCTGTGGGAGTTTGGTAACTTCCTTGCGGTTCGAGAGGGGCTTGGATGTCCCCCATATTATTTTTCTGTCATAGCTGGAATGTGTAGGCACCAACCGTAATGCGTCGTTCCCTGACCCGTGCGACGGCGGTTTGTGCGGCTTACGCCCTGGTCGTTTCACTGGGGGGAGCCGCTCCCGCCGCAGCCGACGAGGAGGCCTCCGCCGCCATCGATGGCGCGGCCGTCTCCGAAGGGCGCGGCGCCCCGGGGGAGCGGAGCGGTGAACCGGGCAGGACCGCCTCGGTCGAGGGGGGACCCCGCGACCCGGCCGGATCCGACGGCCCCTCCGTGGCCGACGGCTCTCCCGCCCCCGTGCGCTCCGGCGACGGCCGGACCGAGGCCGGCAGCTCCTTGTGGACCTACGTGGACCGCGCCTTTCCCGACCGGTTCTACGGCGATGCCGAGACCGCCAGTGTGGGCACGGGGCGCCTCGTGTGGGACCGCGTCTACACCCGCAGGGCCCTGTTCCGTTTCCCGGTCGCGCTCGGACCCGGCACCGTCGTGGACTCCGCGGTGCTGCGCACCGAGGTGGTGTGGTCCTATGACTGCGACAGCGACTCCTCCATGCAGCTGCACCGGGTCGACCCCTTCGACGGCGGGGCCACCTGGAACGACCAGCCGGCGGTTCGCGCGCTGCTCGACACCAGGAGGGTCAGGGGCGGCCGGGCCGCCTGCCCCGTGAGCGATGGTGTGGAGTTCGACGTGACCGAGGCCTACCAGTGGGCCGTGGACAACGGAGAGCCCCACATCCACCTGCGGCTCGGGGAACGCGACGAGTCCGGGACCACGGCCTGGCGCCGCTTCGACGTCGCGGACGACCCACCGGTGCTGGTGGTCGACCACAGCACACCGCCGGCCCCGGGCGCGGCCTCTGGTCCGACCGGCCCCCCGGGCGACTCCCGGGACGGTGCCGCGGACGCCGGGCCACCCGGTGGCCGAGCCGTCGTCCATGGCGAGGGGCCCCCGGACCTTCCACTCACCCGGTCCGCGGGAGGGCCCGCCCTTCCCGGCGGCACCGTCCCCGGGGCCGGGGGAACCGACGACGTCCGTGTCCAGGGCCTCGTTTCCGTCGGCCGGCTCCGGGCCGGGGGTGAGCGGGTCCGTTTCCAGCGGGAGGAACGGGCCGACCGCCTGACCGCTCCGGGCGGCCGTCGGCGACAGGACGGGGACGCGGCCCCCAGGGCCCGGGGGCCTCCGAGCACCACGCCGGTCGGAGACCGCACCCCGGTCGACCGACCGCGGGGAACCGGTTGACGGACGACGGAACCCCTCTCTCCCGATGCGGCATCCGGTCGGGCGGAGGAACGCATCGGCGGTGGCCCGAGGGAGTCGGGCGGGCCGCTCCCGGAGCGCCATGGTGGGGTGGGGCCCGGAAGCGGTCAAGGAGCCGTCTCGCCGCAGGCTGGCACAGGGCGCAGTGACCGCCTGCGGTGACGGCACGGTTCCGCGCCGGTGGGAGATGGGGTGTTCGTCCCCGATGCCGGACGCACCTACGGCGGAGCCCGGCAGGAGGCTCTGCCGCCGGAAGCCGCGGTGGTCCGGAACCGCCTGTGTGCATGGGCACCACGCAGGAGGATTCCGGACCGCCATCGGCGTGCGCGCGGGGGCCGGTCCGGTCCCTCGCGCGGAGTTCAGACAATCCGTCCGTTCACCGACGGCGACGGGAGTGCGGGACGCGCCCCCATTCGCATGGTCCCGGTCCGCCGCGGGCCGACCGGGGAAGGGCGGACCCCGTGACGGACTCGTGGTCCTTGCGGGAACGGAGTCGATGCGGTCAGGGGAATCCTTGAACGAATCACTCATCTATCAAAGCTTCGCGCATTATCCTTTGACGGACGGTGGTTCGATGAAAGAAAGACGCTGATGGCCACATGGGAAGAGGCGCACTGGGAGTCCAGTGCCGACTCCGGACGCGCTCCGCACGCCTCCCCGAGCCCTATCAGCGCTACATTCCCGACGGTGTCGACGGGCTCGGCGTCTATCGACACGACGCGCCGGCAGGGAGCGCGGAGGCGAGCGCATCGATCAACGCGTGGCTGGAGACATTCGTCCAGGCTTGCGCCATCGCGGTCGAACAGTCGATGGCGCTCATAGGCCGAATAGACGATCTTCGCACTTCGTGGAACGATCAACTGTCCGCTCACCGAGAGTCCCTCGGGCGGCGTGCCGCTCCACGTGCGGACTCGGCCGTCGCGCGCCTGCTGGGGCGGCTGCCCGAGGCCCCGGTGGTCACGGCGACGACCCTGTCGAGGATCCTCGGTGTCTCGTTCCCGGCGGCGAGCGCGGCCCTGGACGAACTGCGCCGGGCCGGGATCCTCCAGCCCAAGTCGATCGAACGGGGTGCGACCGCCTACCTGGCCCGTGATGTGCTCGACCTGATCACCATGGCGGAGCGCACGCTGGCGAGTACGAGGTTCGACACCCGGTCCTCCACACCGAACCGTCCAGTGCCGGTGTGCCCCTGCGGCTGACCCGGGAAGCAGTACCGGGACCTGTTCGGGGAGGCGTCCTCACGCGGGGCCTCGGTGACCGTGTGCTCATTGTGGCCTGCACCGGCGGAGTCTCGGACATTCTCGGTGGTGTCCAGAGACTGCTTGGCCTGTGTGGGGATGAGCTCGGGACGGGTGATGATTCGGGAGGCCTTTGTTCTTCCGGGGGATCGGGGGCTTCTCCTGCCTCCGTCGTGGGGCGGTCAGCGTCGAACGTCTGGTCGGTATGGGCACCCGGATGCACCCCCACCTGCGAAGTGAGTGACGGGATGGGTGGTGCACACTCACCGGGCGGATCTTTGCCACCGTGCACCCGCCGGTGCACCCCCGACAACGCAAAAGCCCCTGACCACTTTGCGTTTCCGCTGGTCAGGGGCTTTCGTCTCTGGGGTGAGTGACGGGACTTGAACTGTGGTGGGGGAGTGTCCTGACCTGGGAAAACGCGAGAACTCGCAGGTAGTGGAGGAGGTAGTCCCCCGGTTGTGCTGTGTTGCTCCACGTTCCGCTGGCAGGTGTGCACCCTCCGGGTGCACGGAAAACGCCCCCTGGTACACCCCTGGGGGTGCACCACACAGCTCTGTGGGGGACCCCGAGGTGTGGACGATCTCGGTGAGCAGCAGCCCGCCAGCGTGGGAGACGATGCCGGTTCCGTCGTGGGGGGTGCGGTCGGAGATGGAGGTCGGTAGGCTTCAGTCGGAAGGCACTTCTGTTCCTGCTGAGGACGTGGATCTCGACAGTCCTTAGGGCCTCAGTTCAGGAGCATCTTCCGCGCGTTTGGGTCAGTGATGGTTTCAGCCCACACGAAAGCCCGAGAGCAGCCTGTGGCGGTGTGGATCTAGCCGTGGACGTTGCGTTCAGTAATTGTCGATGGGGCATCCACCGTGCGTGAGCCCTGGCTGTCCGCAAACGACATATCCGCCCACCTCGCAGTGACGAAGGACATCGTGTACACCTGGATCGCTGAGAAGGCCATCCCAGTCCACAAAGTTGGCCGGTTGTGGAAGTTCCAGGCCAGCGAGGTCGATGACTGGGTACACCGCAGCGGTACCGACGCCAGCCGAGACAGTGCAGACGAGTGAGCATGTGGATCATCGACAACGTCAACACTCTGCTTGGCGACGACCTCAAGGCGGAGATCAAGCGGGGTTCCAAGGTGCGTATCGCCGCATCGGCATTCTCGATCTACGCATTCGAGGCGCTGCGCAAAGAGTTGGAACAGGTCAGTGAACTGGAGTTCATCTTTACTTCTCCTTCGTTCGTTACGGAAAAGGTAACCGACAGGATTCGCAAGGAAGAGCGTAAGTTCTTCATTTCCGAAGCACAGAGAGCGAAGTCCAGCCTTTACAACTCAGAATTTGAGATCCGGTTGCGCAACAAGCTCACCCAGCGCGCGATAGCCAGGGAGTGTGCCGACTGGGTGCGCCGTAAGGTGACGTTCCGGTCGAACGCGACCGGCAACCCGATGCAGCAGTTCGCAGTTGTCGATGACGAAGCGGCCTACATGCCGCTCCAAGGTTTCACCACCGCCGACCTCGGCTACGAGCGTGGTAACGCGGTCTCCAACATGGTGCACCGAGTCGATGATGCCCCTATGACCGCGCAGTATGTCCAGCTCTTCGACCAGATCTGGAACAACTCCGCGCAACTCGATGACGTCACCGATGCGGTCTACGAGCATATTGCCAGCGTATATGCCGAGAACTCGCCGGCGAGGATCTACTTCCTGATACTCTACAACCTGTTCGCGGAGTTCCTCGACGAAATCAACGAGGACGTGCTGCCCAACGACCGCACCGGTTACCAAGACACACAGGTCTGGCAGAGTCTCTACAACTTCCAGCGCGACGCCGCGACTGGGATCATTAACAAGCTCGAGACCTACAACGGCTGCATCCTGGCCGACAGTGTGGGCCTGGGTAAGACGTTCACCGCGTTGGCGGTCGTTAAGTACTACGAACTGCGCAATAAGTCCGTTCTCGTGCTTGCACCTAAGAAGCTCGCCGAGAACTGGACGAACTATAACGCCAACTTGACGACTAACATCTTCGCCAAGGACCGCTTCACCTACGACGTTCTCGCCCACACCGACCTCTCACGCACGAGGGGTGAGTCGATGGGATTGCGCCTTGACCGGATCAACTGGGGCAACTACGACCTGGTCGTCATCGACGAGTCACACAACTTCCGTAACGCCGACTACGCTGAAGAGAAAGAGTCGCGCTACCAGCGGCTCATGCGCCAAGTGATCCGCGAGGGTGTGAAAACCAAGGTGCTCATGCTCTCAGCCACCCCGGTCAATAATCGGTTCAACGACCTCAAGAATCAGCTCCAGCTCGCCTACGAAGGTGAGTCTGAAAACCTTGCTCAGCATCTCAATATATCAACCACGGTCGAGAAGGTGTTCAGCGACGCACAGCGCGTCTTCAATGAGTGGTCCAAGCTCCCGCCCGAATCGCGGACCACGGGTCGCATTCTTCGGATGCTCGATTTCGACTTCTTCGAGCTACTCGACTCTGTCACTATCGCCCGGTCGCGCAAGCACATTCAGGCGTTCTACGACACCACCAAGATCGGTGCTTTCCCCAAACGGCTCCAGCCGAAGTCGATCCGTCAGCCGCTCTCTGACCTGCCCAACATTCCCACCTTCAATGAGATCTTTGGGCAACTCCAACTTCTCACCCTTGCGGTCTACACGCCGCTGGTCTACGTCTTCCCAAGCAGGATCAATAAGTACGAAGATCTCTACAACATCAGGGGTGGCACCGCGCGCTCCAACCTCGGACAACTCGGCCGAGAGCAAGGGCTCAAGAAGCTCATGACCGTCAACCTCCTCAAGCGTCTGGAGAGCTCGGTCGAGGCGTTCCGGCTCACTCTCGCCAAGATCGAAGGAGCCGTTGACAAGACCCTGGGCCGACTCGAAGCACACACCGGATCACTGTCCGACACTGACATGGACTTCGCCGGCCTCACTTCTGATGTCGACGACGAGGACGCCGCCAACGTCGAGGCTCTCTCGTTCGGGGAGAAGATCAAGATCGATCTTGACGACATCGACATCGAATCCTGGCAACGCGACCTGTGGAATGACCGGAAGATTCTTCGTGAGCTGCTCGACGAGATGCGCAAGGTCACACCAGACCGAGACCTCAAACTCCAGGAACTCAAGCGGCTCATCGAGGACAAGGCTGCCAGCCCCATCAACCCCGGTAACCGGAAGGCACTGGTCTTCTCCGCGTTCGCCGACACAGCCGAATATCTCTATCGCGAACTTGCGCCCACCTTCAGCCGTGTCGGACTGGAGACCGCTCTCATCACCGGGGGCGGCCACGCCGCACAGACGACCCTGGGCACCGGCCACGACTTCCAGCAAGTCCTCACGCTCTTCTCCCCGAAATCCAAGCAACGCCACCTCACCATGCCCCAGGAGATCGGCGAGCTTGATGTGCTCATCGGGACCGATGTCATCAGCGAGGGACAGAACCTTCAGGACTGCGACTACCTCGTCAACTACGACATCCACTGGAACCCGGTGCGGATCATCCAGCGTTTCGGCCGCGTCGACCGCATCGGCTCGACCAACGCCCAGATTCAGCTCGTCAACTTTTGGCCCGATATTTCACTCGACGAGTACATCAACCTCAAGGAACGCGTCGAGAACCGCATGGTGATCGCCGACCTCGCCAGCACAGCTGACGACAATGTCCTTACCCTCGAAGGCAGTGACGCGGCCTTCCGCAAGGAACAACTCCGCAAACTCCAGGACGAGGTCATTGAACTCGAGGACGTCCGCACAGGCGTCTCCATCACGGACCTCGGTCTCAACGACTTCCGTATGGACCTCCTCGGCTACCTGAAGGAGTACGGAGACCTCGCCACTGCCCCAAAGGGCCTCCACGCCGTTGTACCCGCCGACCGCGCCAAAGGTTTGCTACCTGGAGTGCTTTTCGCGCTACGTAACGTCAATGCTGATGAGAGCGTCAACCGAGGCAACCGGCTTCACCCGCACTATCTCGTCTATCTTGATGATGACGGCAATGTCATCGCTGACCACACCGAGGTCAAGCACCTGCTTGACCTTATCCGTGCTGGATGCCGCCCCTACAGCCAGCCCGTCACCGACGTCGCCCGTGTCTTCAACGCCGCCACCAGCGAAGGCGCAGAGATGGGCAGGTACTCCGAACTGCTTAACGTGGCGATCCACTCGATGGTCGAGGTCACTAAGGAGCTCGACATCGACAGCCTGTTTACCGAAGGTCACACAACTGCGCTCACGCAGGCGATCGCTGGCCTCGACGACTTTGAGTTGATCGCCTTCATCGCCATCGTCGATCCCTCCGAGGGGCACGCATGACGGACCTACTTTACCGCTGGCCAGCGGCCGCCAAGTTTGGGCGTCCAGTCCCGAAGACCAAGTTCTATGAGCACGGCACCGTAGCCACCACAGTGCGCGAGGGGTTCGTCGCCGATGTCCGGCGCATCTCGTGGGCCTACAAACTCGCCGAGGCCACCATTAACTTGCCAGGCAGCACGGCCGTCCCTGAGATCCAGGTCTTCCAGGTCGACGCGAAGGGCGACGACGTTGCTGAGTCGGTCCTGACCGCGATCGACAAGGCGGTCAAGACGCCCATCATCTTCGAGATCACACACGGTCAGGGGGCCGATCGGCGCATCCGTATGACCGCTGCGTACAAGCAGGTCGGCTCCGGTACCTCCAAGGTCGGCACATACTTCACCACCGGCTGGCTACCCGAAGGCGTCGAGCGGAAGCCACTTCCGACAGCCATTGCTTTGCCCGCCCTGTATGCGGCACTTGTAGAGCCGCTGACTCCGGTATCAGCACGACCAGGTGACGAAGTGTCGGACGTGGCTGCGAGACTAGAGGCAGTGCGCAAGCTCGAACGCGAGGTCGCCTTGCTGGAGCGGAAGATCCGTACCGAGCCGCAACTCAACCGCAAGGTCGAGCTGCGGCGTGCCCTGAAGACGAAACAAGCAGAGTTGGAACAGCAGAGGTAACCGGTGGAGAAACTGCGCATGACGTCGCCTGACCTGACGGACGCTAACATCGAGAAGCTCGCCGAGCTGTTCCCGAGCGTGATCACTGAAGCGCTCGATATTGATGGTAATCTCAGGAAGGCGGTCGACTTTGATCTGCTACGCCAAGAGCTGTCGCACTATATCGTCGAAGGCTCGCAGGAGCGATATCAGCTCGACTGGCCTGGCAAGCGAGCTGCGGATTTCGCTGCCAACGCTCCGATCGCTAAAACCCTGCGGCCGGTCCGTGGGGAATCCGTCGACTTCGACACCACCAAGAACCTCTTCATCGAGGGTGACAACCTCGATGCCCTGAAGCTTCTTCAGGAGTCGTACCTCGGCAAGGTCAAACTCATCTACATCGACCCGCCTTACAACACCGGGCGCGACTTTATCTATGACGACGACTACGCCGCGTCTGCTACGGAGCATCTCGTTAAGTCCGGGCAGGTGGACGATGAAGGGCGCCGTCTGGTCGCCAATCCCGAGACGAATGGCCGTTTCCATTCCGACTGGCTGTCTATGATGTACCCACGTCTCAAGCTTGCGCGGAACCTGCTGAAGGATGACGGTGTCATCTTCATCTCAATCGATGACAACGAGGTTGACAACCTGAAGCGGATCGCCTCGGAAATCTTCGGGGCGCGGAACTTCGTTGCTCAGATCATTTGGCAGAAGGTCTACTCGCCAAAGAACTCGGCCCGCTGGTTCTCAGAAGACCACGACTATATTCTCATCTTCGCTCGTGATAAAGAGAAGTGGCAACCCCGTAAGCTCCCTCGCACCGAAGCGATGGAAGCCCGGTACAAAAATCCTGATAGCGATCCGCGCGGCCCCTGGAAAGCAGCTGACATGACGGCTCGCAATCCGTATGAGGCGGGGCTCTACCCGGTCACGGCGCCTTCGGGGCGAGTGATCAGCGGGCCGCCTCGCGGACGTTATTGGGCTATCTCTGAAAAGCGCTTTAAGGAATTGGATGCAGACAATCGGATCTGGTGGGGTCCGGATAGCAATAACACCCCGGCTGTCAAGCGCTTCCTCTCTGAAGTCTCTGATGGGCGCACGCCGCAGACATTGTGGTTCTACGAGGAAGTGGGCCACACCCAGGATGCCAAGAAGGCGCTCCTGAAATACGTTCCTTTTGAGCACACTGAGAACGTGCTCAACTCGGTTAAGCCCGTCGAGCTCATTCAGCGAATCCTCCACCTTTCCAGCGAGCCTGGCGATGGTGATATTGTGCTGGACTTCTTCGGTGGAAGCGCGACCACCGCGCACGCGGTGCTCAAACAGAACCTTGAGGATGGCGGGAACCGGCGGTTTATCTCAGTGACCATCGAGGAACCTCTACCGAAACCAGAGCCTGGCTTCGGCACCATCTTCGGTATGGGTCTCACCCGTGTGCGAAACGTTGCCGCGGAGATGAAACGATCCGACGATACTCCCACCGGACTTGACACCGGCTTCCGTGTGCTGCGCGTCGACACGACAAACATGACGGACGTCCTTCGCGCACCGAACGAGACCGATCAGCAAGCCCTAATGGGTCTGGAAGACAGTGTGAAGATCGGTCGCTCAGGTGAGGATCTGCTGTTCCAGGTTCTGCTTGACTGGGGTCTCGAACTCACCATGCCGGTCACTGTTAAAAAGCTCGCTGGACGCGAAGTCTTCGTCGTTGAAGATGATGCGCTGATCGCCTACTTCGATACAGAGGTCAGTCCCGAGCTGGTGCGTGCTATCGCGGAGCGTGAGCCACTGCGTGCGGTGTTTCGCGACTCAGCCTTCACATCCGATGCCGCTCGAATCAACGCCGAGCAGGTCTTCCGCGAGGTCTCCCCGGCAACGGACATTAAGGCCATTTGATAAATATGAAGCTTCAATTCAAAGTACAGCAGTATCAGACTGATGCGGTCGACGCGGTCGTTGAGGTCTTTGACGGGCAACCGAAGTATGACGGCGTCTCTTACCGGATCGACCCAGGAAAGGTCAAGTCGACCATATCACCAGCGCTTTTCGAGGCGAATGCAACGCTAGACTCCGGTCTGCGGAACGCCGAGATCGCGTTGACAGCAGAGCAGTTGCTGGACAACGTTCATCGGATCCAGCGATCTCGGAACCTGCCGCTGGCGAGGAATTTGGGAGACAGCAAAGCTGCGCCCGGTGCGCCCAACCTTGATGTCGAGATGGAGACGGGCACCGGCAAGACCTACGTATATATCAAGACCATCATGGAGCTGAACAAGCGCTACGGTTGGTCGAAGTTCATCATCGTCGTCCCCTCGATTGCCATCCGTGAAGGTGTGAAGAAGTCCTTCGATGTGACGGCTGAGCACTTCCAGCAGACGTACGGCACCAAGCCGCGCTCCTTCATCTACAACTCATCCCAGCTCCACGAACTGGAGCGGTTCAGCTCCGACGCCGGGGTGCAGGTGATGATCATCAACATCCAGGCGTTCAATGCGACCGGCAAGGATAACCGTCGCATCTACGACGTCCTCGACGACTTCCAGTCGCGTCGTCCTATTGACGTCATCAGTGCGAATCGTCCCATTGTGATCATTGACGAGCCTCAGAAGATCAGTGCTCTCAAGTCGCTGGATGCGCTGTCGCGTTTCAATGCGCTCATGATGTTGCGCTACTCAGCCACCCACAAGGTTGAGCACACCAAGGTCCATCGTCTCGATGCCCTCGATGCCTACAACCAGAAGCTGGTCAAGAAAATTTCGGTGCGAGGCATCACGGTGAAAGGGCTCGCCGGATCGACGGCGTACCTGTACCTTGATGCGATCGAGATCGCCAAGGGGGCCAAGCCGCGGGCTCGCGTCGAAATCGAGGTGCAGGCCAAAGGCGGTCCAATCAAACGGCAGGTCAAGCGCCTCGATGTTGGAGCCAATCTGCATGATATCTCTAATGGTATCGAAGCCTATAAGGGCTTGTTTATCACCGACATCGACGCCAACCGTGATGTCCTTGAACTCAGCAATGGTGACGTTGTCATCGCTGGTCAGCTCGCCGACTGCGATGTGACCGAGGAGACCAAGCGGCGTATCCAGATCCGTGAGGTGATCCGGGCGCACCTTGACAAGGAGCGGGAGCTGTTCGCTCGGGGGGTTAAGGTGCTGTCGTTGTTCTTCATCGACGAGGTCGCGAAGTATCGCGATTACGCTCGAAAGGACAATCTCGGTGACTACGCCCGTGTTTTCGAGGAGGAGTACACTGCGATCGTCGAGGAGATCCTCGGCGAGCTTGAGCTCGATTCCGCAACTGCTGCGTACCAGGAGTACTTGCGGCGCGACGAAGTGCGTGCCGTGCACCAGGGTTACTTCTCTATCGACAAGAAGACCAAACAGGAAGTCGATGGCCCAGTGCATAAGGCTGGCGACGAGAAGGGCCAATCGAAGGACGTTGATGCTTACGACCTGATCCTCAAGAATAAGGAACGTTTGCTGTCGCTCGCCGAGCCTGTGCGGTTCATTTTTTCCCACTCCGCTCTGCGCGAAGGTTGGGACAACCCCAATGTATTCGTCATGGGTATGCTCAAGAAGAGCGACAACACCGTTTCGCGACGTCAAGAGATCGGTCGCGGCCTGCGTCTGGCTGTTGATCAGCACGGCGAGCGCATGGACAACCCGGTCACGGTACACGACATCAACGAACTGACCGTTGTCACTGACGAGTCCTACACCGAATTTGTAGACGGGCTTCAAAAAGAAATCTCCGCGTCCTTGGCTGCGCGGCCACGAAAGGCCAGTGTCAAGTTCTTCGTTGGTAAGACCATCCAGACCCAGAATGGTGAGTCCGTAGTTGAAGAGGCACTCGCGCAGGCGCTCTACAAGTACCTGATCAAGAACGACTACATCAACGATGACGACACTATCTCGGAGACGTACAAGAAAGACAAAGAAGCTGGCACGCTCGCTGTTCCAACTTCCGAGGTTCTCAAGCCAGTCATCGACTCTGTCTGGCCGTTGGTGGATTCCCTCTATATTGATCTGCCGCGCCCGACCGATGGCCGTAAGTCCAAAAAGATCCCGCTCAACGAGGCCAACTTCACTAAGAAGGAGTTCCAGGACCTGTGGGGTCGGATCAACCACAAGGCCGTCTATCAGGTCGAGTTCGACTCAGACGAACTGATCGGGAAATGCGCCCAGGCGCTCGACAAGCACCTCAATGTCACCGCGATGCAGTACGTTGTCCAGGCAGGAAAGCAGCGCGATTCCCTCGAAGTCGACGACCTCACCGATGGCGCCGGGTTCGATGTGTCAAGCACTGCCACCCACACCGAGTCAGTCCCGACCAGTTCCCAGGTGAAGTACGACCTGCTTGGCGAGATAACTGAGAAGACTCAGCTCACCCGCCGTACTGCCGCTGCCATTCTCAGCGGAGTCACACCGGAGACCTTCGGCAAGTTCCAACTCAACCCGGAGCAGTTCATCACTGAGGCTGCCAGACTGATCAACGAGCAGAAGGCAACCGTTATCGTCGAGCACCTGGCCTATGATGCGCTGGAGGACCGGTTCGACACAGCGATTTTTACGGAAAACCAGACCAAGCAGGACCTCACACACGCAGGCGGCAAGCTAACGAAGCACATTTACGACTACGTCGTCACCGACTCCAAGGTGGAGCGTGACTTTGTCACCGAACTTGACACGAGCAATGAGGTTGCCGTCTACGCCAAGTTGCCGCGCGGATTCTTCATCCCGACGCCTGTCGGCGACTACAACCCCGACTGGGCCATTGCGTTCACCGAGGGCAGTGTGAAGCACGTCTACTTCGTGGCCGAGACGAAGGGTTCACTCTCGACCCTCCAACTCAAGGGTGTCGAGAACGCCAAGGTCGAATGCGCCAGGAAGTTCTTCGCCTCCCTCAATGAAAGGAACGGCCAGGACGTCAAGTACGAAGTTGTTACCGACTACTCCGAGCTGATGCAGGTGGTATCAGGCTGACATACGAAAAGCCGTATCCCAGGATTTCGCCCATCGTTGCCTGTGACAGTCCGGTCAGCTTTCGGTAGCAGCAGAGTATCGCGAGTCCCTGGCTCTCCAGGGTCTGCCGTACATCGGGCAGTAGCCAGAGCTATCGGATGACGGGTGCGGTGGTCATGCATGCGACCGGGTGAACCAGGCCAGGACCGACCGCTTGTAGCCCTCGGGCATCGGCAGACTGGGCACCTCGTCCTCGGTGAACAGACCGGCTTCCTTGTGTTCGCTGGAGACCACGACAGGGGTCTGGGAGGCGACGCGGCACCCGTAGGTGACGATGAAGACATGCCGGTCCACCTGGGTGATGTGGTAAATCCACGAGTCGAGAATCTCGGTCACTTGAACGGGCCAGCCCGTCTCCTCCTCGATCTCCCGGGCCAGGCACTCCTCGGGGGTCTCGCCGAGCTCGATCTTGCCGCCCGGCAGCTCCCACTCGTCGCGCTCGTTGCGCAACAGCAGCACCCTGTCGTCGCGGATGACGACGCCTTTGATCGAGACCGGGAACATGCGCGGGACGTAGGGGGTGTCGGACACGGGAAGGCTCGCTTTCGAGGGCGTGTGGGCTCAGTACCCGTGAAGTAAACAGGGGAACTGAGCTGTACGGGGTCGTGTCCGGTGAACTCACTGATCACGACTTCAGATTCTTCGGACCGATCGCTGTCCAGCCCCGGCGCAGCAGCCGATCACGCTAGGCTTTGTGGGGTGACTGACACCTCGATTCGCACCAGGTTCGCCCCTTCCCCGACCGGCATGTTCCACGTGGGCAACGCCCGGTCCCTGCTGCTGAACTGGGTGGTCGCGCAACAATCCGGCGGCACCATGGTGCTGCGGATCGAGGACACCGACGCCGCCCGCTCCCGCCCCGAGTGGACCGAGGGCATCCTGGCCGCGATGTCCTGGCTCGGGGTGGACTCCACCCAGTACGAGGGCCCCTACTCCCAGACTGAGGCTGCCGACAAGCACACCGAGGCCGCCCAGCGCCTGCGCAAGGAAGGTCTGGCCTACTACTGCGACTGCACCCGTGACCAGGTCCAGGCCCGCCGCGACAACCCCAACCTGGGCTATGATGGGTTCTGCCGGAACCGCGGTCTGGAGGCCGGCACCGGGCGGGCGCTCCGCTTCCGGATCCCCGAGGGCGGACCGACCGTGGTCGAGGACCAGATTCGGGGCCGGGTGGAGTTCCCGCACGAGGCCCTGGAGGACTTCGTGATCGCCCGCGGCGACGGCACCGCCCTGTTCGTGCTGGCCAACGTGGTGGACGACGTGGAGATGGGCATCACGCACGTCATCCGTGGCGAGGAGCACCTGTCCAACGCTCCCAAGCAGCAGCTTCTGTGGGAGGCATTGGGGCACACCCCGCCGGTGTGGGCGCACGCTCCGGTTCTGGTGAACGAGAAGCGCCAGAAGTTGTCCAAGCGCCGGGACAAGGTCGCCATGGAGTCCTACCAGGCCGAGGGGTATCTGCCCGAGACCATGGTCAACTACCTGATGCTGCTGGGGTGGGCGCCCGGGGACGACCGCGAGATCATGCCGATCGAGGAGATGATTCCGCTCTTCGATCTGGCTGACGTCAACTCCTCGCCCGCCTTCTTCGACGAGAAGAAGCTGCGCGCCTTCAACGGCGACTACATCCGCGCCCTGGGCGTGGACGAGTTCGTTAAACGCTGCGCCCCTTACCTGGAGGGCGATCAGGTGCCGTGGCGAAGCGAGGACTTCGACGCGGATGTGTTCGCCAAGATCGCCCCGCTGGCGCAGAGCCGGGTGGCGGTGCTCAGCGAGATCGTGCCGAACGTGGACTTCCTGTTCCTGGACACTCCGGTCTTCGATGACAAGAGTTGGGCCAAGGCCATGAAGCCCGGGATCGGCGCGGAGATGCTCACCGCAGCGATCGCTACCTACTCGGACGAGTCCCTGGCCTGGGATGCCGAATCCTTGAAGGGAGCCCTTGAGCAGGCCGGGGCCACTCAAGGGCTCAAGCTCGGCAAGGCTCAGGCTCCCGTGCGGGTCGCGGTGACCGGACGTACGGTCGGCTTGCCGCTTTTCGAGTCGCTGGAGTTGCTGGGCCGCGAGCGCACGCTGGAGCGCCTGCGCGTGGCGCTGGAGCGGCTCAACGCCTGACGGGCCGAAGCCAGTCGCACGGCAGTCAACTCCGGAGGAAAGACCTCCAGCAGTTCCGACGCCCGGGGCCCGTCCCGCTGTCCGGTGAGCACCCAGCGCACCGTATGCGGAGGCGGGCACTTGGCCGTGCCACATGACCAGGCGTCCAGCCACCACAGTGCCTCCTCTGCCTGCGCTGGAGGCGGTGCATGTTCGATCTCCGTATCGGTGAGTGCCCGACACAGCTGGACCTGTTGGAGCAGCGGCCGCGGGTAGTGCTGGGTGATCCACTTGAGGACGCCCGGGGATGCCCCCGGACACCGGTCATCCAGTTCCTGACAGGCCACCTCTGGAGTGAGGGTGACGGACACCTTCCGATCCAGGGAGCGTAGACGTGGCTCGTCCAGGAGACCGTCCCCGTGGTGGGGAAGAACCGTACGGATCTGATCCACCAGCTCGGAGAAGCCGACCGGCCGAGCAGTTGGCCGAGACTGGTCCAGGTACGGCTCCGCGAAGAAGTGCCGCAGGGTCGAGGGCCTGATGCCTTGTCCGAGAAGGTCAGCGACGCGAGGTACGACAGGCCCCGGTTCCAGCAGTTTGGAGAGGAACAGGTGAGCCGGAGGGCGTCCTCCTTCAGCCAGGGCCCAGTACAGGCGGACCTGAGCGGGCGTGGCGTCGCATTTGTCGGTGCCCCGGACGATCAGGGTCGTGCGCTGTTCGATGTCGTCGACGACCGTGGCCAGGTGCCATAGTGCCCGTCCGTCACTTCGCATGAGCGGGACCGTCTCCTGCGCTGGGTCGAGGGCCGTGGTCGTGTTCACGACCACGGAGGCGGTCAGGGACTTGGGACAGACACCCCGTGCGTTCATGAGCCGGTCCGCGGCGGTCACATCAAAGCAGGGAAGTCCTCGCCTCGTCACCAGGAGACCTTGGATATCCAGCCGCTGTAAGGCCTGCTGGTACCGGTCGCCTCGCTGGCTCTGGCGGAAGACTCGCTGTTCGTCCTCGACCGGTATCTGAGCCACCCGCGTGAGCTCTTGGAGAAGCCGTGATCGGTATTCGTCGCGGCTGCGCAGGCTGTCGCTGTCGTCCCACCGAACCGCCACCCGCGTACGGACACCGAGATACTGTGCGGCCCTGTGGGCCAGAAGCGCGGTGAGCAGGTGGGTGCGCAGGACTCCGACACGAAAGGACGCGTGGTTGGGGGAGATGCCCAGCCGTGTCCGGACTCCCTCGGAGGCAGCCGCGGTGATCGCGGGATGCGTGAACCAAGGCTGGAGGTCGACCATGGATCATCCCTCGCCCAACACGCCACACCACAGCGGCACCGTGGCGACCGTCGGATGCGGGTGCGCGTGGCCGAACCTGTCGCCTTCTCCGAATTCCTCGCTGTGGTCGGCGCAGACCACCACCAGGGGGCGTTGTGTGCTCAGCCGTGAGAACAGGTCGCCCAAGCGGGTGTCGGCCCATTCCAGGGCGCGCCTCTGCATGCCTAGGAGCACTTCGATGTCGTCGGCGGTCAGGGCTTTCTCGTCAGAGGCGGCCTGTTGGGAGTCGTGTAGCCGGTAGAGGTGTCGGAGGAGTTCTCTGTTCCGGTCAGTGAGGGGACTGAACGGGGTTGTGTAGGGGATGTGTGTGCTGGAGCAGTTGACGAACAGGAAGAACCGTTCGGCCTCCAGGCACAGGTCCGCGAGCGTCCGGGTGTGGGCCAACGGCAGATCCTCACCGCGCTCGGCGACACGAGCTTCTGGTGTGGCCGGGGCGCGGGAGGATCGACCGAAGTAGTGGAACTCCGAGAACAGCTTCGGCAGGCCGTTGGCCGGATCCGAGGAGTCGAAGAAGGTGACGCCTCCAGCGCCCACCACCCGGTAGTCCTTCTCGCTGTAGTGCGCCATCAAGGTGGGGCCGTCGAAGGGGATGGCGGCGTGGCGTTTCGAGGGTCGGGCGGCGGCCGAACGCCAGACCGCGTCCACAGTGTTCCCGTCGAGTGTGAGGGCCCCCGAGACTGGTCGGGGCAGGAAGCCGTTGAACAGCGCGGCGTGTGCGGGGAGCGTGTAGGTTCCCGGGCTCTCGGCTCGCAGCAGCGGGCCGAGCTTCGCCAGGTTCGGGGTGTGTGCGCTCGCCGCGACGTCGTAGCGGCAGGAGTCCAAGGTGACGAGGACGACGCTGCGCTCGGCCAGATCGGTGTCCGGCATCGGCTCACACCTCCAGGGCCAGCGACGGGTCGCGGAAGCGGTCCATCGGGGACAGGGTGAGTAGGCGCTCGGAGAGCAGCGGAAGTTCGGCCAGTGTCGCGGCGGTCAGCTCTTCCACAGCACCGTGGTTGAGGCGGTTGCCTCGCCGTGCCAGCCGAACGCCGACGAACGACGGGTCATCCAGGCGGTCACCGTTGCGCGACACGAGCACGACCTCGTTGGGTACGCCGAGCTTGGCGTGGATGCGGTCCGCCAGGCGTGCGGCGGCGAGCGTGTACAGCTTGCCGGTGTGGTGCACCGGGTTCTTTCCGGCCAGGGCCTCCACACCCGCGCCGCCGCTGGCGGAGATCACGCCGTTGGCCTTGTTGCCGCGCCCGACGAGCCCGCAGTCGCCCTTGCCCAGGGATGTGCCGAACGGCGCCAGATAGGCGCTGCTGCCCTGGTCCTTGGTGTTGACGCTCAGCCGTGTGAGCCATGGATGCTGCCGCACGACCGGGTGTTCGTTGACGAAGGCGTCGAGACGGTCGTATGCCTCGGACACCAGGGCCGTGTACTCGCGGTGCGAGCCGACCGTTTCCGGATATACCGGAAGGCAGACCGTCGCTTGCAGCACGTCCGCCGCTCTGGTCAACATCACCTTGACGTCGGAACCCAGCCCGCGGAACGCATCTCTGAATGAGGGGCTGTTGACGTGGTTCTCCACGTCGATCGCCAAGGTGTCCAGAGGGTCGGCGGGGGAGTAGGCGCTACAGAAGGCCGTGTCGTTGGCCAGAGCTCCCCCCGTGGCGATACGGCACTCGTCAACGACGGAGGGACGGTAGAACGAGGTCGGATGGTCAGCTCCGATGCCTGCGGTGTTCTCTACGAAGCTGCGCACGGAGCGGATGATCTGGTCGCTGCCGGTTGCCCCCGCCAGCACGTTTTCGACTGCTGCTCGGAACAGGTCCTCGATGGGGAAGGCCTCGGTGCCCACCGCACGCGTCACCTTGCCGAACAGGTAGGCGCTGATGGGCTTGCGGATCGTGTAGCCGCCGAAGTCGACCTCCGCCTCGGCGCCGACCAGGGCCACCTTGTCCACCCAGTGGTTCGGGACTGCCCCGAAGCGGTCGAGTCCGTGAAGCGAATAGCGGCGGGAGAACTCTTCCGCGATGAGGTCGGCGAGTGAGTCCGGATGGCCGATACCCTTGCGTTCGACCACGTTGAAGCCGAAGTCCGTGCTGGGAACGAGGGCTTCGTGGCAGGTTATGCGCATTGACTGCCTCCTATTTGGTCAAGTCCGTTAACGAGCTTCGAGGGAATGTCAGATAAGAGGGAGGGCCGGGCCTTCTCCACGGGTGGACGGGGTGTTAGGAAGTTAAGGCCATGTCCTCCGCGTGACCCGGAAAGAAATTCCGGGGTGTTCAGGAAGGGCTCTGATGCCTCCGAGTTCCCCTCAGCTCAGCCCCGGCCAGCGGGTCGCCTGGCACCGGCTCCGACGCGGCCTTTCTCAAGAGGTGCTGGCGGGTCTGGTCGGGAGAACGGCTGACTGGCTGGGCAAGGTCGAGAACGACCGGGCGCCCTTGGACCGACTCTCGGTGATCAGTTCACTGGCCGATGCCCTCGGCGTTCCTGTTATCGCTCTGATCGGAGACCACACGCACCATGGGCACCACAAGAAAACGGACGCGCATGTCGCTCAGATCCGGTCAGTCTTGATGGATTACCGACAGATCAGCTCAGTTTTCCCGTTCGTCGGGAACAACGGTGAGCGACCGGACCTGCGTTTTCTTCGAAACGAGGCGGAAACGATCATGGGCGCCTACCAAGCATCCAACTACAGCCGGGTATTTCGTGGGATCCCCGACCTCCTCGCTCGGGCGCATACCGCGGTGCGTGCCTACGAGGGCGAGCAGAGGCGGCAAGCTGGAGCTCTGCTCGCTCTGGCCTGTCAGGCGTGCGCGATGATTCTCACCAAGGTCGGAGAAGCAGATCTGGCTTGGATCGCGACGGAGCGAGGTATGAAGGCTGCCTTCGACTACGGCGATCTGACCCTTCAGGGCTCCCTGATGCGTTCGGGGGTGCACTCCCTCCACTCACGAGGGCAACACGAGACGGCCGTCGCGCTGACAGGGGAAGCCGCTTCGTATCTGCGGAGGGAACAGGGCGATCGTCCCACCAACGCGCGGTTGCTGTCCGTCTACGGCACCCTGTTGTTGCCGGGAGCCGTGGCCGCAGCACGCAATGGGGATCGTGCCAGCGCGATGGAGTACCTGGAGGAAGCCGAACGCGTCGCTTCCCGGCTTGGGCGAGACGCCAACCATCTGTGGACGGCGTTCGGTCCGACCAACGTGGTCCTGCACAGAGTGACCGTTGCCGCCAGCCTTGGAGACCCGCGCGCTGTTCTCGAACTGGGAGTTGGTGTCAATACTGCGGCCCTGCCACGGGAGAGGCGGGTACGCCACCTCTTCGACGTGGCCGGAGCGTTCGCGAACGTCAACGAGATCCCGTCAGCCGTTGAGCGCATGCTGGAGGCGGAGAGGTTGGCAGCCTCCCATGTCCACCGGCACGTGATGAGCCATCAGATCGTGGGGCGCATGATGCGGACCAAGGCGGGGAGACGGGATCGGAGGCTGGCGGATTTGGCGCACCGGATGGGGATGTTCTGACGCGGAGGCCGTTAGTGTCGGGGCATGGCTTCCGATCCCACAGAATCCTTCTCTCGCCCAAGGGTCGCCGCTGGTGCCCTGTTCTTCAATCACCTCGGTCAGGTGATGATGGTGGTTCCCTCCTACAAGGACTACCTGGACATCCCCGGTGGATACATCGAGCACGGGGAGACACCGACCCAGGCCGTGGTGCGCGAGGTGAAGGAGGAACTGGGGATCGCTCCACCCATCGGGCGACTTCTGGTCGTGGACTGGGCGCCCAACCCTTCTGAGGGCGACAAGCAGTTGTTCGTCTTCGACGGGGGAGTGCTGGACCAGGGCTGGTTGAACCAGATCACTCTCGATCCGGCCGAGTTGACCGGATACGAGTTTCACGACGTGGCCACGATCGAATCGGTGACGATCCCCCGGCTCGCGCGCAGGGTCGCCCATGGCGCACGCGCACGCCAGGAGGGCACAACTGTCTACCTGGAGAACGGTGAGACCATCTCGTAGGCGTTACTCGCTGGTGAGGTGAAGGGCGATGACGAAGGCGCTCCATTCGGAACCGCTGAAGGAGAGGCGGCCCAGGTCGCGGTTCTGGGTGTCGCGCATGTCCGCTCCGGTGTTGTGTTCGCGGACTTCGACGCACTCGTTGTTGCCGCCGCTGTAGGACGACTTGTGCCACTCAGTCACCGTTGATCCTCTTCATTTCGTTACGGATGGTCCTTAGCGTCTCATCCGGTCCCCAGGCCACGCCCTGCAAGGCCGCGAACCACATCCGGTAACGGCCCACCTCGTTGGTCGCGGTGATGATCTGCCCCTGGTGAGCCGACTCCACGTAGACCACCTCGGGCTGGTCGGCCGAGGTGATGACGCGGAAGGGGCCGTTGTTGCCTGCGTGGCGCGGCTCGTCCACGGGCACCACCAGCAAGTTGACGCGTTCCTTCTCCACCAGGTCCACCACGTATTCGAGCTGTTCCAACTGCACCTGTGCCGAACCGTAGCGGCGCATGAGCAGGGACTGGTCGACCACGAGCCAGATGACGGGGGAGAGCGCCTTGGCCATCTGCTGCGCCCTGCGGGCCCTTTGCTGGGCGCGCTCGGCGAGTTCGTTCGCGGACAGCCAGGGAGCACCGTAGCGGATCACGGCCCGCGAGTAGGCCTCGGTCTGTAGATACACCGGGAACACCAACGCCTGGTACTCGTACAGGGCGTCAGCGGTGTGGGTGCGCTCGGCGACTTCATGCAACCACGCCCGCCGACCCGAACCCGTCAGCTCCTCCCAGAGCCGCTCCAGACGCCCGCCGCCGTGCAACGTCTCGTCGAGGGTTCGACGCAGCCAGGGGCGGGCTATCGCCTTTCCGTTCTCGATATCGGAGACATGGGAGTTGCTGATCGCCGTTCCCCGCTGGCTGATGCGGCGCGCGACGGCTTCCTGAGTCAGCTCGGCCTCGATTCGCAGCCTACGCAACTCGCGCCCGAAAACCTTCAAGGTGCGTTCGTCAGGGGTCATGCCTTCATAGGACCACACCACGACATGCTCCGTGGGGGAATTCCAGAAGATTCCAGAGGCCCCTGGAAGATTCACGGGTTATCCGGACGCGCTTACGGATCTTTTCTCCAGGGCCGCATCCTGTCGTCGCGGGCTCACACAAAGTGACTACGACCCCACGAAAGGACCCGGTGGAAATCCATGACTCCGGCTCAGACCTCTCTCGATCTGCCCAGGCGTATCCGCCACACCGACCCCGGCACCAGCGGCCTGGTGTGCGGCTGCGACCTCCACCACGTGAAGGCCGCGCGCCGGTGGGCGATGCAGGTCACCAGGACCACACCCTCGGTCGCCCACCCGCTGTTGGTGTGTCTGGCCGAGCTGCACACCAACGCCCTGCGCCACACCGCCTCGGGGCTTCCGGGTGGTCGGGTGCGGATCGAGATCCAGCGGCGCCCGCGCCTGTTCCTGCTCCATGTCGGCGACGACGGCCCCAAACCCGGCAAGCAGGCCACCGTGCCCACCGCGCCCACCAAGCGCAACGCAGGGAAGACCGAACCCGTGTTGGCCGAGGGCGGGTACGGCCTGGCGCTGGTGGACGCACTGGCCCTGTACTGGGACTTCTCCGGAAACGCGGGAGGCCCGTTGACGGTGCGTGCCGCTTTCGACCGTTCCGGCCGGACCCGCCTGCCCCTGTGATCCGAACGCGATGACGTTTCCGAGCGGCAGGTATTGAAGAACCTCGTTCACCCAAGTGAACATCAACCAGCCCGGTGGAAGCGGCACCCTTTTCCGTAGGGATCGGGCTTTTTGTGCCCTTTGTGTGGTGTGGGCGGGAAGCGCAGTTCCGGGTGGCGTACGACCCCGGGGTCAATGACACCCGCCCTCCCCACACAGTCAAAGACAGAAGACGTGGAGGCGCCCCGGCCCGGTGTTAGCGGCACCAGGCCAGGGCTGAATCCCCACCTGGAATCAGCAGGAGGAGATCGTGGAAAAGCCTAGCGGTCGGCACCGCAAACCCGTCCGAGGATGGGCCCAACAGGTGCGGTGGCTGTTCGGAGCGGTACTCACCGCGCTGCTGTGCAGTTCCGTGGAGGTGCGTCAGGAGCGGCGCCCGCTGCCGCCACCTCACCGGGGCGCGCTGGAACAAGCGAGGCCCTCGTCCCGGTCCAGGTCCGCAGCGGCCCCGGGGAAGAGGACACGGTCGACAGGTGCATCCTTCGGTGCCCCGCAGGCAAGCCCGGTTCCGGGGCCGGTACGGGTTCCGCGTCCTCGCCGACCCCACCCCTCCGAGCAGGGCTGGTGTGTGGATGACGACGGAGTGCGCGGAGTACGCCCCTACCTGTTCCGCCACCCGGGCGGAGGACCTGACCGTCGGCAGCAGGTTGTGGTCGCGAGCGGGCCGGGGGAGTTCGATGAGCTGGCCGGCCTGGTGAGGACCTGGCTGGACACACGCCGCTGAGCAACCCGCCTTCATCTCGGGGCGGTGCCACTTGTGTGGTGCCGCCCCACGCGCGTTGGCGGGGGTCGGTGCGTCCACTGAACCCGCTCTGAACCCCTTCTGAACCCGAAGTGAACCCGCCCCTCGAGGCTGAACACAGGGACCCACGAGGGAAGAATTCTCCCCGCCGGTGTCGCATCCGGGCCTTCAGCTGGCTTCTTTAGGGAGTCAAAAGCACAGGACCGCGACGGCCCCGGGAGGGTACGCGTGAGCGACTACAAGAAGACACTGATCCGCCTGGCGCCCCGGATCACCGACCGGGACCGGCAGATCCTGGCCGGGCTCTGGGAGCACCGGGTGATGACCACCCACCATCTGCACCACATCTACTTCCCCGACGCCGGACCACGCCGGGCCCGCTCCCGCCTGCTCACCCTGCACCGGTACGGGGTCCTCAACCGCTTCCGCCGCCACGCCCACGACCGCAACGCCCCCGACCACTGGGTCCTGTCCCCCACTGGTGCCGTTCTGGTCGCCCTGCACCAGGGCAAGGAACCCGACGCCCTGAAGTTCCGCGCCGATCGTGCTCTGGCCGTGGCGCACTCACCCCAGCTGGACCACATGCTGGGACTGGCCCAGACCCGGGTGGACTTCCTGCGCAGCGCCCGCCAGTGCGGCGCCGAGGTGGAGCACTGGCTCGGCGAACGCGAGTGCGAACGCCGCTACGGCTACGACGTGCGCCCCGACGCCCGGGTGAGTTGGCACCAGGGCGGGGCGCGTCTGAGGGCGTTCGTGGAGTACGACACCGGCACTGAGTCCCTGACCCAGCTCAAGAACAAGATGTATGGCTACAAGCGCCTGATCCGGTACCGCACTCCTGCCGCGGTGGTGCTGTTCGTCGTCCATTCCCCAGAGCGCGAGCACAACGCGGCGCAGAAGCTGGCTGGGGACTGCACCGACTGCATCGGGGTGTACCTGACCACCCACCACCGGCTGGTGAGGCCGGGAGCGGGCGCACCGATCTGGCGTTCGGCCGCTGACCCCCGCCTCGTCTCCCTGCACCAGATCGCTGACCTCTACCGCACGGTCGAGGAAGGCGAGTGGTGAGCCCTTGAGGGTGTGGTGAACCCCCAGGGCCAACGGGGGGCCGGTGACTGGGCCGGTGTCTACTCCGCCCGGGCGTCCGCGTGGTGCTCCGGCCTTGGGTGGACCACCCCTGAGAACAGTCACAGTGCAGGTCGCGCGGGCTTTGGGGTGGCCCACCGGCCGCCCCGGCTGTCTACCTAGGTAGGTAGTCCTCTTCACGTGGGGCGGCGGCGCCCCGGGGTGTGCGGGGGCGTGAACGCCCCCGCACACCCTCATCACCAGGCCGTCATCATCCGAGACGGTCTGCTCTCTGCGCTCTTCTGTGGAAGCTCTTCCTGTCTCTCAGCACTGCTCTTTGGTCTTTCCCGTACTGCTCTGTGCTGGTGGCGTGGCGCGGTCAAGATCGGCCAGCCGGCTGAGGAGGACGGTGGCGCGCTGTCCTTCTCCCGCGCTGCTCTCGCAGCGGCGCGGGCCTGCTTCGCGCCCGGTCGGACGAGTGGTGACGGCGCTGGGCGGACGCGGCATCGCGGTCGCGAATCGGATGTCGCATCCGCGGTGGCGAATGTCTTCGTAGGGGTTCATCAGGGCGAGCACACCAACGCCACGCCGCGCCGCGCACAGCCGAGGTCGGGTACCGGGCGGCGGTGTTCAGGGCGGATCGTGACCGATCACGAAGGGACGGCTATGGGGGACATGCGACGACGGGCATCGCTGGGGGAGCGGGGGCCGTTGGTGGGCAACGCGGCGGCCCGAACCCGGGGCTCGCGCCCCACGGGCCATGGCGGTGCGCCGGGCGCGGACCGGCCGTCTGACGGCCCCACAGGGGCCAGTGCCGCCCGTACCGCCGGGGACGACGATGGGGACGGGTCCGGTAGGTGGCAGGAACATGCGGCCTGCCGGGGGCAGGATCCGGATCTGTGGTTTCCGCACCAGGGCGGGTCGGTGCGTGCGGCCAAACGGGTGTGCCGCTGGTGCCCCGTGCAGATCAACTGCCTGGCCGAGGCGATGAAGCGCGGCGAACTCTACGGGGTGTGGGGCGGCGCCTCCGAGGATGAACGCCGCCAGTTCCGCACCGCTGCGCGCAACGAGCGCGAGGGAGGTGCGCATGGCGCAGATCGGGCGGCCTGACAACGACGGCGAGGAGAAGGTACCGGAACGGTTGCTGACGATCCCTGAGGCGGCGCGGGTGCTCGCGGTTCCAGAATCGTGGCTTCGCGAACGGGTGCGGTTGCGGCGGGTGCCGCACCGCAGGCTCGGCAAGCACGTGCGCTTCAGTGCCGCCGACTTGGAGCAGATCGTGGCGAGGGCCGCCCAACAGGTGGCTCTCGGACGGCGGGTCGCCCACGCCCACGGGTGGCCGCGCACCCGGTAGGCGAGAAGCCCAAGTGAACCGGTGGGGCGGGTGTTCGACCCGCCCCACCGGCATACCCGGGACCCATAGCGGCTCTAGGAGATCAGACGCAGGCGCTGCTCATCACCGGGATCGGTCCAGGGACCGGTCCCGGCGGGCGGGCCGTCGATGGCCTCGATCATGGTGTCGTCGATGTCGGTGACCAGGTGCCCGTACCGGTCCATGGTCGTGGTGATCGAGGTGTGGCCCAGACGGCGCTGGATCTTGAACACGTGCACGTCCTTGTCGATCAACCAGGCCACGTGGGTGTGGCGCAGGTCGTGGATGCGCGGCTTCTTGCCCAGCCCCCGCCGCTGGGCCTCCTTGACCCCGGGCGCCCACCTGCGCCCGTAGAAGGAGGAGTGCCGCCACCAGGACCCCCGCTCGGTGGTGAACACGAACTCCTCCGGGCCCTTGCCCTCCAACCTTGGGCGGAGAAGATCGATGGTGCGCGGTGAGAGCGGAATGCGCCTGCGCGAGCTGCGGGTCTTGGGAGCACCGAGTCGGAAGGTGTTGTCGGGGCAGCGCTTCCACGCCCGACGCACGTCCAGGTGCCCCCGGGTGAGCGGTTGTCCGTCGGAGCCGATGGCGGACGTGAGGGTGATGTCGCGGACCTGCAGGGCGGTGAGTTCGCTGTAGCGCATCCCGGTGCGCACGAACACCTCCACCATGTCGCGTACGTCCTCGGCCATGGAGTCCCGCAGCAGGGTGAACTCGTCGCGGGTCAGGAAGCACATGTCGTGATCGCCCTCGCCGTCGTCGACGCGGGGCAGACGGGTGCGCGAGGCCGGGTTGGAGGGCCGTAGCGGCGGGTCCTCGCGCACGGCGGCCTCGCAGACGGTGAACAGCAGCCCGTGCAGGTTGTGGATGGACTTGGGTGAGAGGGGTTTGCGCAGCCACCCCGGTTCCTTCTTGCGGCCCCGGCTGGGTGGATCGGCCCTACGCGGGGCGGTGGGGTCGGGGACGCCGGTGCGCAGGTGGTTGACCCAGGCCCGTACGTCCTTGGGTTTGAGCTGGGCGGGGTCGCGCAGGTTCACCTTTCCGAAGCGGGGGATCAGGTGGATGTCCAGGTCGCGGTGGTAGTCGGCGCGGGTGCGTTCGGCGATGCCGGTCATGGAGTCGACGAGGTCGCGGGCGTAGTCGGCGAACAGCACCGGCTCGGTTTCGGGTTCGTCGTCCTCTTCCTCGGTCTTGACCCAGCCGTGGCCGGGGACCCATCCCGGGGCCCAGCCCTGGCGGCGGATCCAGTTCTCGGGCCAGTGGTGTCCGGCTGCTTCGACGTGGAGTTTGAAGGTGTGGGCGTCGGCGTGGGTGTCGAAGGGTTCGGACTGGGGTGCGCCGGTGCGGGTGCCGCCGAGCCGCCATTTCACCCAGTAGCGGGTGCGTCCGTCGGCCAGTGTGCGCTGGTTGATGGTTGCCATGGGTGGACCATCGCTTGGGTGGGGGCCAAAGCGAAGGGAATCGGCGAAGGTTCTCGACAATCTTTTCGCAGGCCAGCAGGGGTGTTCGGTCCATCCGTTGATCGCCGCTGTTGTCCTGGATGCGGGGGTTCGGTGCCGTGCCGACATGGATCCGTGCACCCGGGTGCACCCCCACCCGCGAAGTGAGTGACGGGATGGGCGGTGCACACCCACCGGGCAGATTGCCACCCCCGTGCACCCGCTGGTGCACCCCCGACAACGCAAAAGCCCCTGACCACTATGCGTTTCCGCTGGTCAGGGGCTTTCGCCTCTGGGGTGAGTGACGGGACTTGAACCCGCGACTTCTTGGACCACAACCAAGTGCTCTACCGGCTGAGCTACACCCACCACGTGCGCCTGACCTCTCGGCCCTGCGTACGTCTCAAGCTTAGCGGACTCGGGGGAGTGCTTCGATCAGTTTCCGGCCGTGCCGTCCTTCGAAGCCTCCTCGCGGGCCTTCGTTCCGGTGCCTCCGGCGACCACGTCGGCGGCGATGGAGCGGGCCTCGGACGAGCTCGGGCCGGGCGGGGTGACGAAGGCCGCGGCGCGGTAGTACCGCAGCTCACGGATGCTTTCGGTGATGTCGGCCAGCGCCCGGTGGCCGCCGTTCTTCTCCGGGCTCGCGTAGTACACGCGCGGGTACCAGCGGCGCAGAAGCTCCTTGATGGAGGACACGTCCACCATCCGGTAGTGCAGGAACTCGTCGATGCGTTTCATGTCACGCGCCAGGAACGTGCGGTCGGTGGCGATCGAGTTCCCGCACAGCGGGGCCTTGCGCGGCTCGGTCACGTACTGGCGGATGTGCTCCAGGACCAGGTCCTCGGCCTCCTGCAGGCTCACACCCTTGTCCAGCTCCTCCAGCAGCCCGGAGGTGGTGTGCATGTCGCGCACGAAGTCGCCCATACGGTCCAGTGCGTCCTGCGGGGGTCTGATCACGACGTCCACACCCTCGTCGAGGATGTTGAGCTCCCCGTCGGTGATCAGACAGGCCACCTCGATCAGCGCGTCGCTCTCGAAGTCCAGGCCCGTCATCTCGCAGTCGATCCACACCAAACTGTCATTCATACCGGTCAGCTTAGGGGTTCGCGGGAAGCGCCGGGGATGGCGAAGGGGCGGCCGGAACGCCGTCCGACCGCCCCTGGGAAGCCTGCGTCAGTCCCAGACCCAGTTGTCCGAGACTCCGGGCGGTGCGCCCACGCCGAGGAGCTCGTACATCCAGTCCCACACGTTCCAGAACTGGAGGTAGGCCAGGGCCGCGACGACGAGCACGATCAGGAAGAGGAGGAAGCAGCCGCAGCCGCAGCCGCGCTTCTTCTTCCTGGGCTGCTGCGGGGGCCGCTGCTGGTAGGGGTGCGCGCCCGGGGGCTGGCCCGGACCCGGTTGGCCCGGACCCGGCTGGCCCCACTGGGGACGCTGGGGACCCCCGGGGTAGCCGCCCATCGGCGGCTGCCCGCCGGGGCCGCCGGGGCCGCCGACCATCGGGCCGGGGGTCGGCGGGAAACCCGGGGGCGGGCCGGGGCGGCCCATCGCCTGCGGCGGCTGTCCGTGGGGACCCGGCGGCGGCCCCTGCGGCGGGCGCCCCGGCGCGTTCGGGTAGCCCCCCTGCGGCGGGGGCGGGTACCCGGGAGGCGGGAAACCGCCCTGCTGGGGCGGCGGGTACTGGTGGTGTCCCGGCTGGGGGCCCGACGGCGGCTGCTGCGGCCCGGCCTGCCGGTGGGGTGGGAACATGCCCGGCTGCGGCCCGGACGGGGCCGTACCCGGTGCGGAGTACCCGTGCTGCGGGCCGGAGGGCTGTGCGCCGGGATGCTGTGGACCGGAGGGCTGTGCGCCGGGGTGCTGCGGACCCGAGGGCGGCACGCCGGGGGGCTGCGCGCCGGAAGGCTGCTGGGCGGGCGCCTGGGCGCCGGAGCCCGGTTGGCCGGGGGTCTGCTGGGCCCCCGGATCCTGTCCGGGAGCCTCCGGGGCGGAGGGCTGCTGCCCGGACGGGGTCCGCAGGGCACCCGGCTGGGCACCGCCCGGTGCGTCGGCGGAGCCCGGGGCCTGCCCGGACGGGTTCTTGGCCTGCTCCTCGGCCTGGCGCCGGGCCTCCTCCTCCCGCCGCCTGGCGGCCTCCTCCTCGGCCTGGCGGCGCTGCTCCTTGCGCTCCTCGGAGAGGTCGGCCCACCCCTCCTTGAGGCTGCCCAGGAACTTGTTGAACTTGCCGCCCTTCTTGCCGTCGCCCTCGTCCGCGCCGCCCGAGAACGCCGGGTCGCCGGGGTCGAACACGGCGGTTCCGGAGGACCCGCCCGCGGAGGGGTCGAACACCGCGGTGCGCGGGGTCTCGCCGAGGGCTCCCGGGTCGAACACGGCCGTACGCGGCGTGTCCTCGCCGCCGCCGGTCAGGTCCGACGTGGGGAGCTCGTCGTCGGTGAGGTCCGCGGTGGGCAGCTCGTCGTCGCGCCCGGGCAGGTCGGAGGGGTCGACCCGCATGGTCGCGCCCACACCGCCCGCGTCGGCGGCCGGCCCCCGGTCGTCCCCGCGGCCCGCGACGTCGGCCGGGTCCACCCGCATGGTGGCACCCGTGGCACCCAGGTCGGCGGTGGGCTCCTCGCCCTCGGCGGCGCCCCGGACCCAGGAGGGGTCGATGCGCATGGTGCTGGGTTCGTCGTTGACGGGGGGCTGGGGGGCGAAAGTCCGGGGAGTGGGGGAGGCGGGGGAGGAGCTCTGCGTCCACGACGGGTCGATCCGCATGGTGCTGGGCTCGTCGTCGATGGGGGCCTGGGGGGCGGCGTCCTGCTGGGGGGATCCCTGCACCGAGGAGGGGCTGATGCGCATGGTGCTGGGTTCGTCGTCCACGGGGGCGGCGGGACCGTCGGCCCCGCCCCGGGCCCAGGAGGGGTCGATCCGCACCGTGCTGGGCTCGTCGTCGATCGGCGCGGGCGTCGGGGAGGGGCCCAGCCGCATCGTTCCGTCGTCCTCCTCGGCGGAGGGTGAGTCCCTCGGCTCGGAACCGCCCAGGTGGGTGGTGGCGGCCTCACCGCCGTCGGAGCCGTCGGCACCTCCCTGGAGCTCGCTCAGGGAACGGGTATGCCGCGTCCACTCGTTGCCGTTCCACCATCTGAGCGTCTGCGCGTCGCCCTGCGGGTCCGCGTACCAACCCGGCTCGATAGATCCACCCATGGGCGACAGACTAAGGGGTTGCGGGCCGGCGATGAACCAGCGGTACCCGATTCCTCCTGTTCGCGAGGGTTAGGTGCTTTTTCCGCCCGTTTTCCCGTGCTCACGCGGTCGCCGAACGTGGCGTCCCGGGGCGGGCACGCGGGGCTCGCGGCGCCCCCTCCACGGGCGGACCGGCGGCCAGCAGGCGCGCGGTGTCGAGCCTCCCGGGCCCCTTGGCGGAGGAGCCCGGCACCTGGTCGTGGCCGAAGTGGCCGCCCCGGGCCCAGCGGCGCACCGCCTCCCCGGCCTTGGCGCCCTCCCTCCCCGGAGGGCCCGCGTGCCAGGCCCGTTCCACCCCCCACGAGTCCAGCCACGCCAGGATCGGAGCCAGTCCGTGCATCGGGCCGTCGGTGAAGGGCGCCTCCCGGGAGGCGACCGCCGCCACCACCAGGCACACCCGTCCCTCGTGTCCGTGGTCGAGGTGCAGTCCGTACTGGTGGGTGCCGCCCAGCGCCAGCCGGCTGCGACGGGTCGCGGCCAGGGTCTGGACCACCTCGCCGGTCAGCGGGTTCCACACCAGGTGCGCCGGATGCCCCTCGTCCACCATCCGCCGGGCCTCCTTGTGCGCGGACCAGGCCCCGGGGTCGGACTCGGTCACCGTCCACACGGTCCGCGGGGCGCCGATTCCGGGAGGTGTCCGGGCGGTCCCGCCGCCGAGCCTGTCGGTGCCGGGCATCCACGCCTGCGCCATGGCCTTCCCCAATCCGGTCGTCGTGTGCCGGGTCCGGCGCGGGGCGGGCCCGGACGGACGGGTCCCGCTCCCCTCCCGTTCCCCGAACACACGGCGTCGCGGGGGAGGCGGCCGCCGCGGGGCGGGCCCCGGTACCTCTCTGGGTACGTCAACACGGGGGAGAAGTCCATAGCCCCTCGGACGAAGGACAGGGACTTGTCACTCCCGGTTCCGTCCGGTGCCCGGGCTCGGGAGCCCGCGCGTACCGCGGGAGCGGGCCCGCCGCCCCCGGACACGGGTCCGGGCCGCGGCGCCGCACGCCGCGGCCCGGATGCCGCTGGGGGAGTCGGGGAACCTACTCGGTCTGGTTCTCCGAGATCCGCAGGGAGAACGCCTGGAGGAAGATCTGGCCGATCTCGGTCGGGTCCTCCGTCATGTACGCGGCGCCGCCGGTGGCCGCGGCGATCTCCTGGAGCGGCTCCAGGTTCTGCACGTCCGGCCCGAACGCGATCGTGATGATCGGGATCGGCCGGGACGGGTCCGCCATGTCGTTGATCTGGGACAGCAGCTCGTCCAGTTCCAGACCGCCGGGGTTGTCGTTGTCCCCGTCGGTGAGCATGAGGACGACGTTGGTCCGGTCCGGCCGGTAGGTGCTCGACATCTCCTGGTAGGCGGCCAGGTAGGTGTCGTACAGCGCCGTGTCGCCCTGCGGCAGCGGTTCGAGGGAGGCCAGCGCGCCCCCTATGACGTCCCTGTGCGTGGTGCCGTCCTCGGTGGTCGCCTGCAGCTCGCGGACCGGGGCGGTCTCCTGGTAGTGCAGGTCGCCGTTGACGTTGGTGGAGAACTCCCACAGGCCCAGCTCGGAGCTGTCCGTGAACATCTGCAGCCCCTCCGCGGCCGCGGCGCTGGTCACCTGCATGCGGGTCATCCCGGTCCCGGGCACCTCGGCCAGCATGGATCCGGAGACGTCCACGATCGTGAGCACCCGGGAGTCCATCTTGAGCTGGTTCCAGGAGCGGATCAGGTCGGTGATCGCGCCCTCGGACGGCGTGGCCAGCTCGGAGGGCGGCTCCTCCACGAAGCCGACGTCCTCGGTGAGCACGGACGTGTCGACCTCGCCCTCGGGGCCGCGGAAGCCCTGTTCGAGGATGCGGGCCCGGGCCTCGTCGCTGCGCACCTCCGTGCGGAACGCCTCGGCCGCGCGGGTGACGTCGCTCTCCTCGCTGCGCACGATGTACGGGTAGTCGAGGTAGTAGGTGTCGCCCTCCACGTAGCCGACCCGGGCGGGGGCCTCCTCGTGCGCGGAGTTGTACCGCCACGCGGCCTGCTCCGACATCACCATCACCGGCGGGGCCTCGGCGGTGCCCCCGCTGAAGGCGAGGAAGGCGGCCTCCTCGTCGGGGGAGGCGCCCTGGTGCAGGGCCTGCAGCGCGGCGGTCATGTGCGTGTTGAAGGTCTGGGCGTCGGGGCTGTTCTCCTCCAGCACGCCCTGCACCAGGTAGAGGGTGCCCAGGCCGGTGGAGTTGCGCGCGGGGTCGGCGACGCGGACCGTGCTGCCGGCGGCCTCACCGGGGGCGGAGGTGGGGATGACGTCCGTCCAGGTGCGGGGGTCGCCGCTCTCGTCGGCGTACTCGGCGAGCTCGGCCAGGACCAGCGGCGAGCGGGCCACGGAGGTCCCGGTCTCGGTGATGACGGCGTCGCCCGCCTGGCTCTGCACCAGGCGCGGCCACATCGAGGAGTCCGGGATCCACACGTCGGAGTCGGTGTCTCCCATGGTGGCGCCCGCACCGGTGATGCCGAAGGCGACGTTGGCGGAGTCGACCTGGCGCACCTCCGCGTACACGCAGCGCCCGTCCACCTGGTGCTCCTCGGCGTTGAAGTCCGAGGCGACGGAGTCGAGGGCGGGGGCCAGCTCGGGGCTGACCGCGACGTCCAGCGCGATGTCGGACCCGCCGCAGCCCTCGGACTGGCCGAACATGTAGACGCCCGCCACCGCCAGTCCGAGCACGATCACCAGTGCCGCGGCCAGGGCGGCGAAGGCGCCGCCGCGGCCGCGGCGGCGCCTGGTGCGGCGGGAGGGTTCTTCTGCGTATCTTCCGCGGTGACGTCCCACAGCTTTCCTCACGGGGTGGTGTACGGACACGTGTCGTACAGGGGGGATGTGTTGGTACGGGGGTGGTGGTGCGGGAGACCGCACCACTGGTCCGGTGAGTGGACCGACCACACGTGTGTTACTGGTGGGAAACGGTACTCAACGGGTCAGGCGGAGAGAATGTCGGTCGAACCGGTCACGCTGGGGCGGACCCGGGGAGCCACCGCGCCGAACCTGAGCACAGGGCCGGTTACCTCGGGAAATTCGGTCCGTTTCGCTCGCATCTGCTTTTCGGAAGCGGTCCGGCCGAAATTCGATTCCGATATCCAATCGAGACCGCTCCGAGTCGGATCGGGCGGCCCTCCTCCCAGGCTGCCGCGACCCGGTCCATGCCGGACCCGCTCCTAGGGCGTGTTCCGTGGACGCTGCTCCTCGCGCGGCAGAGGTAGGTGTCCGCGGAACACGCCCTAGCTGTCGCAGTCGGGCACGCACAGCCGGCGCGAGATCGAGCTGAGGAAGATGTCGCCGATCTCGTCGGGGTCCTCGGTCACGAACAGCGATCCGCTGGTGGCCGCCGCGATCTGGCGCAGCTCGTCCTCCTCCGCCTGGGAGCCGAAGGCGATGATGAACATGCTGACCGGGCGCTCGGGGTCGAAGCGGTCCTGCAGCGCCGCCACCAGCGCCTCGTGGGAGATGTCGCTGGACCCCTCGTCCTGTCCGGCGGTGAGCAGGATGACGCTGTTGATCTTGTCCTCGTGGTAGCGGTCCGCCACCTCGCCGTAGGCGGCCAGGATGTTGTCGTACAGGCGCGAGCCGCCGCCGCGCACCCCGATCTCCTCGGCCACGTCGATGAGCTCCTGCCGGCGGGTGGCCTCGCCGTCCCCGTCGGCCGTGCCCAGCCGGTGCATGTCCGCGGCCTCGTCGCGGCCGCTCTCGCCGTACTCGTCCGACATCAGCCACAGGCCCATGTCGGTCTCGTCGGGGAACAGCGACAGGCCCGTGAGCGCCGCCTGCCGGGCGACCTCCATCCGGCTCTGCTCCCCGTCGAGGGCCTCCGCCATGTTCGCGGAGGTGTCGGCGAGCACCAGGGTGCGGCTGGGCATCGACAGCCTGTTCCAGTCGGTGACCGACGCCAGCAGGGCGTCGCCCGTCAGGTCCCCGTGGGTGGGCGGCTCCTCGGCGATCAGGCCGGGCCGGTCGGCCAGGGCCGGTGACGCGGTGCCGTCGGGGTCGCGGAACCCGAGCTCCCGCAGGCGCGAGCGGTAGGAGTCCTGGCGCAGCACCTCGTGCAGGTCGGCGGCGGCCGACCGCAGCGAGGAAACGTCGGTGGTGGTGACGTAGGGGTAGTCGAGGCTGACGGTGCCCTCCACGGGGTAGTGGGCCCGGAGCGGGGGCGCGGACCGGGCGCGGTCGGCGTTGTAGGACACCACCGCCTGCTCGGGGACGACGATCACCGGGGCGACACGCTCCCGGGCGGCGGAGGACCCGGTGTGGAAGGTGCCGAGGTCGATCTCGCCGAACGCGCTGTCGCGCTGCACGTCGCGCACGAAGTCGGTCATGGCGGTGTCGGCCTCGTCGCCGCTGCCCAGGTGGCGCCGGACGGCGTGCATGACGGTCATGCCGTCGACGCCGCGGTTGGGGTCGACCATGACCAGCGGCCGGTCGGGGCTCCGTTCGCCGGGCAGGACCAGCGTCCAGCTGGTGTCGTCGGGAGCGGGCACGCCCTCCGCGCCCTCCGGGGCGGCCAGGACCACCGGTGAGCTGGCCAGGGACGGCGGGTCGGTCTCGATGCCGTGCATACCGCCCTCCGACACGCGGGTCAGCTCGACCCAGGCCGAGGACTCGGGCACCCACACGTGCGGTGCGATGGTGGAGTCCCCCGAGCGGCCGCCGGACAGGGTGGTCATGATCCGGTGCGGTGCGATCTCGTCCACCTGTGCGTACACGCACTCGCCGTCGTAGCTGGGACGGCCGTCGTTGAACTCGGTGGCCGCCTCGCGCAGCACGGGCGCCATGCTCTGGGTCGCCGACACGCGCAGGTAGCGGGTCTCGCCGCAGTCGAGCATGTCCAGGCCGGCCGGGACCGCGACCGCGGTGGCGGCGACGAGCGCGACGACGACCGCGGTGACCCCCAGGGGTGACCCGAGGAGTCTGCGGGTGGTCGAGGCGGTCGGTGAGGCGAGTCGGTGGCGTCCACTGGACACGGGCACTCCGGGGGCGTATCTGCGTCCGGCTTCCGTCCGGTGGCCGCCCGGAAGCCGGTGGTGCGAGGGGCGGTCGTGAAGGGTGATGTCCCGCACACGCGGTAGGAAGGCGAGAACCGCCACGCGCCCCGCGGCGTCCCACGGTGTGGAGGGCGAACGACCACATCATGAGGCGCGAGCGATTCCTTTCCAGGACCTTACTCGTTGGTAACGCACAAGCGGAAGAGCGGTCCCCGCTCCCCGGAGGGCTTCCCGGCAGCCCGAACGGGGTGACCGCTTTGTTACCGTGCACAGCAGGGAGCACCCGGGGCTCCCCGCTAGGCTGTTGCCCCCGCGTTCACACCCGGCCCCTGCTCCCTGTTGGACGCACCGTGACACCGACCCCCGAGGGTTTTTGGCATGTCCCCATCGCATCGTGACCACCGGAGCCGCGGCACGCTCGGCACCGCTCTGCTCGCAGGCGTCTGCTGCGCCGGAGCGGTCGCCTACGGCGTGGTCGTCGGCCCGTCGATGCTGCCGCCGCAGGACGTGCAGACCACCACCGCGATGACCACGCAGGCGGCTCCGGACGTGGCCGAGGAGCCCGAGGAGGCCGTGGAGGAGGGTCCGACCGGGCACCTGAAGATCCAGGTGAGCGACCGCGGCCGCGCCTGGGTGCAGACGCTGATGTGCACCGGGGACCTGGAGGAGGACCCCGCCGCCTGCGCGGAGCTGGCACAGGCGGCCGCGGAGCTCCACGGGGACACCGGGGGAGCGTCCGGGAGCGGGGAGGCCTCCGCCGAGGATGACGCCGCTCCGACGGAGGCCGACTCCCCGGGCAGCGAGCAGCTGTTCACCGAGGTGCGTGAGGGAACCGTGTGCACCGACGAGGTGTACGGTCCCCAGGAGGCCACCATCGTGGGCACCTGGGAGGGCCAGGAGATCGACACGACCCTCACCCGCAAGGGCTCCTGCGAGGAGGCGCGCTGGCAGCGCCTGCGCGCCCTCACCGACCAGATCAGCTGACGGGCCCGCTCCCCGCACGGGAGATAATCGTCCTCCATGGACGTCATCAAGGTCAGTGATCCCGAGGACCCGCGCCTGGCCGACTACACCCGCCTGCGCGACGTGAACCTGCGCCGCCACCTGGAGGCCGAGCACGGGCTGTTCATGGCCGAGGGCGACAAGGTGATCCGCCGGGCCGCCGCGGCCGGGTTCGAGCCCCGCAGCTTCCTGCTCACCGAGCGCCGCGCCGAGGCGCTCGACGACGTGGTCGCCGCCTCCGACGCGCCGCTGTACGTGGTCGGTGAGGACACCGCCCGGCGGCTCGTCGGCTTCGACCTGCACCGGGGCGCGCTGGCCGCCTTCCACCGCCGCGCCCTGCCACCGCTGGAGGAGGTCCTGGCCGGGGCGCGCACCATCGTCGTCCTGGAGGACCTGGTGGACCACACCAACGTGGGCGCCATCTTCCGCAGCGCCGCCGGTCTGGGCGTGGACGCGGTCGTGCTCGCGCCCCGCTGCGCCGACCCCCTCTACCGGCGGTCGGTCAAGGTGTCCATGGGGGCGGTGTTCACCCTTCCCCACACCCGCATGGACGACTGGTACGGCGGTCTGGACACCCTGCGCGGGGCCGGGTTCCACCTCATGGCGCTCACCCCCGGCGAGGGTTCCCTGCCCATGCGCGAGGCCATGGCCGCCCTCGAACCCGGCGACCGGGTCGGACTCCTGCTCGGCACCGAGGGCGACGGCCTGTCCTCCCGCTGGCTGGAGCGGGCCACCGCCCGGGTGCACATCCCCATGGCCGACCGCGACGTCGACTCCCTCAACGTCACCGCCGCGGCCGCCATCGCCTGCTACGAGCTGTCCCGGTCGGCGGGGTGAGCCCGGCGGGCCGTGCATCGTTAGGGTGGCTCCCGACAAGGACCGAGGGAAGGGACACGGGGGACATGGGCGGCCGAACGCTGGTGCAGTGGGAGCAGAACAGGGACAACGCCCCGGACTCCCTGGCGGTGGACCTCTACACCGGAGGGCCCGCCCCCTCCGGCGGCCTGGACGAGGTGACCTTCTACCAGGTGCCCTACACCCCCTCCACCCAGGGCGCCGACGAGCGGCTCGACATGATCGCGCGGATGCCGTCCCTGGAGGTGGTCCAGCTCCTCTCCGCCGGGTACGAGCACGTGCTCCCGCTGGTCCCGGACCACGTGACCCTGTGCAACGGGCGCGGCCTCCACGACGCCAGCACCGCCGAGCACGCCCTGGCGCTCATCCTCGCCGCGCAGCGGGACCTGCCCCGGTGGGCGCTCGCGCAGGAGGAGCGCCGGTGGGACCCGGCCCCTCTGCGCTCCCTGGCCGACCGCCGCGTGATGATCGTCGGCTACGGCAGCATCGGCCGGGCCCTGGAGAGCCGCCTGCGGCCCTTCGAGACCGAGGTCGTGCGCGTGGCCAGCCGCGCCCGCCCGGACGTGCACGGCATCGACGAGCTGCACGCCCTGCTGCCCGGAGCCGACGTCGTCGTCCTGGTCACCCCGCTCACCGAGGCCACCCGCGGCCTGTTCGGCGCCCCCGAGCTCGCCCTGCTGCGCGACGACGCGCTCGTGGTGAACGTGGGCCGCGGACCCGTCCTGGACACCCGTGCCCTGCTGGCCGAGGAGGGTCGTGTGCGGGCCGCCCTCGACGTGACCGACCCCGAACCCCTGCCGGAGGACCACCCGCTGTGGAGCGCCCCCGGAGTGTTCCTCACCCCGCACGTGGCGGGCGGGTCGGCCGCGTTCTACCCGCGCGCCCGGGCCTTCATGGACGTCCAGCTCGCCCGCTGGGCCGCCGGGGAGGAGCTGGCCAACGTGGTCCGTCCCGGTGCCCACCGCGACCGGTAGGCGGCGCCTTCCTCGGGGCGCCGCTCCGCCCCGGTCGACGAACCCCTCCGGTCCCCGACCACACCCCGGAGCCCGATCGGGTGTTCCCATGGCGGCCGCCCGCCGGGGCGCGTGCCATGTCCGAATGTCGGCGGCGGGGGACACACTGGGAGGATGCGGATCGCGGTGGTCGCCGACGGCGGGGGCGGCGGCTGGCTCCAGGAACTGGACGAGGCCCCCGGCCCGGTCCGCCGTGTCGCCGACCTCGCGGCCGCCGTGCGCGGGGCCGAGCACGCCCGCCCCGAACCGCCCCGGTGGGTGTGGTCGGCCTGTGAGGACGTCTACCCCGAGCTCGTCCGCGCCGGGGTGAGGGTCGCGCGCTGCCACGACGCCGCCCTGACCGAGGCCCTGCTCCTGGGTTACCACGCACGCCACGGCGAGGCCTCCTCCCTGGGCGCGGCCTGGGCCCGCCTGCACGGTCTCCCCGTCCCCGACGACCCCGTCCGCCCCCTCGGGGAGGGCACCGCCGCCCAGCCCGCCCTCTTCGAGGCCGACCGCTCCACCCTGCCCCCGGGCACCGACCGCCTCACCGCCCTGGTCGAGGTGCACGCCGACCAGCTGGACCGTATCGCCCGGCTCCCCGAACCCGGACGCATGCGCCTGCTCGCGGCCGTGGAGTCGGCGGGCGGGCTCGCCGCGGTGGAGATGAGCCACGACGGCCTGCCCTGGCGGCCCGACGTCCACGACGAGATCCTCACCGAGCTCCTCGGCCCCCGGCCGCCGTCGGGGCAGCGCCCTCCCGTGCTCGCCGACCTCGCCGCGCGTATCAGCGAGGCCGTCGGCCACGAGGTCAACCCCGACTCCCCCGCGCAGGTCCTCAGGGCGATGGCGTGGATCGGCCACCCCGTCGATTCGACCCGCTCCTGGGTCCTGGAGAGGGTCGACCACCCCGTCGTCCCGCTCCTGCTGCGCTACAAGGAGCTCGCCCGCCTGCACTCGGCCAACGGCTGGGCGTGGCTGGAGACCTGGGTGCGCGAGCGCCCGGGCCCCCACGGCCGGCGCCTGGGCCGGTTCCGCCCCGACTACGTGGTCGGCGGGGTCGTCTCCGGGCGCTGGGCCACCCGGGGCGGGGGCGCCCTCCAGATCCCCAGGTCGGTCCGGCGGGCGGTCCAGGCCGACCCCGGCTGGTCCCTGGTCCGCGCCGACGCGGGACAGCTCGAACCCCGCGTGCTCGCCGCGGTCTCCGGGGACGGGGCCCTCGCCGCCGCGGCCTCGGAGGAGGACCTGTACACCCGTCTGGCGGCGCACGTGGGCGGCGACCGCGAACGCGCCAAGATCGGCGTGCTCTCGGCCATGTACGGCCAGACCTCGGGCGACGCCGCGCCCCTGCTGGCCACCATGCGCCGCCTCTACCCGCGCGCCCTGGACTACGTGGACTCCGCCGCGCGCACGGGCGAGGGCGGCGGTATCGTCCGCTCCTGGCTGGGCCGCACCTCGCCCGCCCCCGGCGCGTGGCCCGCCACCGTCTCCGGATCCGAGGGCGAGCGCCGCCGTCGCGCCCACGGGCGGTTCACCCGCAACTTCGTCGTCCAGGCCACCGCCGCCGAGTGGGCCCTGGTGCTGCTCGCCGCGCTGCGCCGGCGCCTGCCGGACATGCCCGAGGGCGCGGGCATCGTCTTCTTCGTCCACGACGAGGTCGTCCTGCACGTGCCCGCCGAACTCGCCGGGGAGGCGGTGCGCGCGGTCGCCGGGGCGGAGGCCGAGGCCACCGCCGTCCTCTTCGGAGACACCCCGGTACGCTTCCCGCTGTCGCCGGTGGTCACCCAGAACTATGCGTCCTTATGACCACGAGGTGGACGTCCGGTATCGGACGGCGTGGACTTCTTGCAAAGTCGCCCGTGTGCGCCCATTCTTGGACCGGACAAGTCATCGACAGGCCGTACGCCGCCGGGGCCTCCCCCAGCACCGGACGGCTCATCAGGAAGGTGAGATCCCCCCGTGCGGAGCCGTTTGAGAACGTGTGCGGGCACCACGGCAGCCTTCGCGGTGGCCTTCACCGCCCTCGGGGCCGCCCCGGCCTGGGCGGACCCCGTGGTCGAGGCCCGTCCGCCCGTCAGCGAGCAGTTCGCCCCCGGTTCTCCCAGCGGTACCGACCCCCGCGAGCGCGACGGACAGGCCGGGGGACGGACCCCCGACGTCTCCGACGTCTCCCAGCTCCGGCGGGACGCCTACGTGGCCCCCTTCCGCGAGGCGCGCAGTGTCGAGTACTTCGCCGTCGCCCCCCGCTCCCTGCCCCGCGAGGCCGTCTCGGCGGTCCGCGGGATCGAGGGCGTCGAGAGCGTCCTGACCGTCGACGCCGCCCGCGTGGAGATCGAGGGCGAGCCCACCTCGGTGCTCGGCGTCGACCCCTCCAGCTTCCGCAACCACGCCCCCGAGCCCTCCGCCGAGTCCGACAAGATCTGGCAGGGCGTGGCCGAGGGCCACATCGCGCTGTCCAACGACGTCGGCACCGAGCGCGGCCTGGAGGTCGGCGGCGAGGTCACCGTCGCGGGCGGCCGCGGCGAGGTCCCGCTGGAGGTGTGGACGCACGCCACCTCCGGCATCGCCGGAATCGACGCGCTGGTCTCACGCGATCGCGCCGAGGAGCTGGGCATGCCCAAGGGCAACGCCCTGGTGGTCTCCGCTCCCGACGCCGACCTGTGGGAGCTGCACGAGGCCCTGGCCGAGGCCCTGGGAGAGGACGTCTCCCTCCAGCTCGTCGCCGACGCGCCCGAGCCCCTCGTCAGCGGCGAGGCCGTGGCCCCCTCGGTGATGGAGCAGGTCATCGCCAACGCCGAGAGCCAGCTCGGCGTCCCCTACGTCTGGGGCGGCACCACCCCGGGCGTGGGATTCGACTGCTCGGGCCTGCTCCAGTGGGCCTTCCGCGAGGCGGGCGTGTCCATCCCCCGGGTCACCCACGACCAGTGGAACGCCGGCCGGCGTGTGGCCTTCGACGACATCCAGCGCGGCGACCTGCTGTTCTGGCGCACGGACCCCACCGCGCCCGACTACATCTCGCACGTGGCCATCTACCTGGGCGACGGCATGATGCTGGAGGCGCCGCGGACCGGGCTGAACGTGCGCGTCACCCCGGTCCGGACCAGCAAATACGCGGGAGCCGTGCGCGTCAGCACCTGACACGGCGCCCTTCCCGTCACCCCCTCCGGCCGCCGTGCCGGCGGGGGTGTTCTTCTGCGCGGAAAAGGTACTCGGTATCCATGTGTACAAAGCACCAGAAACGGTTGCGCACCGCATACTTTCGCCCGAGAGGCTTTGTTGCGAGCATATTGCCGACATCCGGGTAAACGCGGAAAAAGAGAGTGGACCATGGTGTCACCGCGCCGGTGACACCACGGTCCACTCGTTTCTCCTTGTCCGAAAAACCCAGCCGGGAGGGGAGGGGCAGGTCTCGGGCAGGAGGGGGAACAGGGCCGTCACTGAGGGAGGGGGAGACAGCGTACGAACCCTGATGTGGTGGTATTGAGTTCTGACGGAACGCGGTCGGGAACTTTCCCGGAGTGCCGTCGCACAGGGTCTACATAAGCAGTGACCGGGCGATTTGGCAAGAGGCCAGATCAAGGCAGGCAAGCGCTCTCAAACCTCTTGTGCCGTCCATCCCGTCCAACTCCGCCCCGCGTTCCGTGACGTTCCGTCCTCCTCCAGGTCAGCGCCCGGCGGCGTAGCCCTGCGCTCCCCGGGCGTCGGCCGCGGCGCGCAGCTCTCCGGACTCCGGGTCGCGGGCCACGGCGGCCAGGCGCCCCAGGGTCCAGTCCTGGACGACCTCCACCCGGTGCCCGCGCCCGCGCAGCGTGTTGATGACCTCCCCGCCCACGCGCGGCTCCACGACCAGGCCGCCCGGAACCGTCTCCCTCGGATGGAAGGAGCTGGGGAAGGCGGTGGTGTGGAACATCGGGGCGTCCAGGGCCTCCTGGAGGTCCTCCACGCCGTTGAGGATCCGCAGCAGGGCGGTGAACGTCCACTGGTCCTGCTGGTCGCCGCCCGGGGTGCCGATCGCCAGGACCGCCTGGCCGTCCCCGCGGGTGACCAGGGTGGGGGACAGGGTGGTGCGGGGCCGCTTGCGGGGCGCCAGCGCGTTGGGCGAGGCCGGGTCGAGCCAGAACATCTGGGCCCGGGTGCCCAGGGGGAAGCCGAGCCGGGGGATGAGCGGGGAACTGCTGAGCCAGCCGCCGCTGGGCGTGGCCGAGACCATGTTGCCCCAGGCGTCCACGACGTCCACGTGGCAGGTGTCCCCGCGCAGGTCGGCGGGGCCGGAACCGGCCGCGTCGCGCACCGTGGGCTCACCGGTGGTGCGGTCCGCGGGGGTCTGGCCCGGTACGTACAGCGGTGGCACGAAGGGCGGACGTGTGCCGACGCGCCCCGGACGCTGCTCCATGCCGGCGCGGCCGTCGTCGACCAGGGCGGCGCGGCGGGCGGCGTAGTCGGTGCTGAGGAGTTCCTTGAGGGGCACGTCGACGAAGTCGGGGTCGCCGTACCAGGCCTCGCGGTCGGCGAAGGCGAGCTTGGCGGCCTCGGTGACCCGGTGCACGAAGTCGGCGCTGGTCCCGTCGAGGACGTCGCGGCCGGTGCCCAGCGCCTCGGCGACGCGCAGCTGCTGGAGCATGGTGGGCCCCTGCCCCCACGGGCCGGTCTTGTGCACGGTGTGGGAGCCGTGGGAGACGCTGACCGGGTCCTCGTAGGAGGCGCTCCAGTCGGCCATGTCCTGCGCGGTGAGCAGGGCGCGTCGGGGCTCCCCGGAGCCGTCGGGGACGGGAGAGGACAGGAACTCCCCGACCGCCTCGGCGACGAAGCCCTGCGACCAGGCCCGGCGCGCGGCCTCGATCTGCGCCTCGCGGTCGCCTCCGGCGCTCTCGGCCTCGGCGACGACGCGCCGGTAGGTGGCGGCCAGGGCCGGGTTGCGCAGCCGGGAGCCGGGCCGGGGCGCGGTGCCGTGGGGGAGGTAGACGGCGGCGGACCCGGTCCAGTACTGGGAGAAGACGGGGGCGAGGGTCTCGACGGCGGCGGCGATCCGGTCCAGGACGGGGTAGCCGCGCTCGGCGAGCCCGATGGCGTGGTCGAGCACGTCGCGGACGTTCATGGTGCCGTGGTCGCGCAGGAGCAGCATCCAGGCGTCGAAGGAGCCGGGGACGGTGGCGGCGAGCACGCCGCTGCCCGGGATGCGGTCCATGCCCGCGTAGGCGTCGATGGTCGCGGCGGCGGGGGAGACGCCCTGGCCGCACAGCACCCGGGGAGCGCTCCCGGCGGCCTGGAAGACGACGGGGACCTCGCCGCCGGGGCCGTTGAGGTGGGGTTCGACCACCTGGAGGGTGAAGCCGGCTCCGACGGCGGCGTCGAAGGCGTTGCCGCCGCGTTCGAGCAGGGACATGCCGGTGGCGCTGGCCAGCCAGTGGGTGGAGGCGACCATGCCGAAATCGCCGCGGAGCTGGGGCCGGGTGGTGAAACCGGGCATCTGGGCGGGTCCTCCTCGGGTGTGGGGGATGGCGGGGGTCGCCACCGCGGTCCGGGCCGGATGCGCCCGGGTGGGGCTTCGCGACCGGTGGGTGACGGTGGTCACCCACCCGCGGACCTGAGGTGACGGTACATCATGGGTTGTTCCCATGAGCGGCCCCATGTCCGGTTCGTCGGTTGCCCCGGGTCCCCGCAAAGGGGAACCCGGGGCCGGTCGTACCCGGCCCCGGGTTGCTCCGGTGCGGCGCCGACCGCCGCTTCCGGCGGTCGCCCTCCGCGCGCGGTGCCCGTGCGCACCGCCCTGTCCGGGGCCGCTTCCGCCCCGTGCCGTCAGGAGGTCGCTGCCGGGAAGCTCCACGGCAGGGAGTCCCACAGCGCCTGCCACTCCTCGGCGCCGATCGGCTCGACGGTCCGGGTGGAGCCGGTCCCGTGCTGTTCGGCCTCCCGGACGATCTCGGCGATCAGAGAGGAGAGGCCGAAGACGGCCTCCTCCACCTCGGCGCGTGTCATGGCCAGGTCCCGGGCGCAGCCGCTGACCGCGCCGGTCTTGTCCTTCTCCCCGCCGTAGTACCAGGCGGTGGCCAGCAGGCGGTCGAGCTCGGCGGCGCCGAGCCGGTCCTGGGCCAGGACCCGCTCGACGAAGGCTCCGCTGGAGGGGGCCATCCCCGACTGGTCCAGGCTGGTCCCGCCGGTCTCGAAGTCCACGAACCGGCCGATGAGGCACTCCTTGGCCTGCCGGACCCTGGCTCCCTCGTCCTGTGTTCCCTGTTCACCCTGTCCGCCCGGCTCCGCGGGGGCCTCCCCCTGTTCGGCCGGGGTCTGCTCCTGCTCGGCGGGCGTCTCGCCCTGCCCGGCCGGGGCTTCGGAGGCCTCGGGGGCCTGCGGAGCCTCCGGAACCTGCGGGGCGTCGGACGGCCGCGGGTCCGCGGGGCGCCCGACGGGGGCGTTGCCCGCGACGTCCGCCGGAGTGCCGTCCGCGACCTTGTCGAGGGGAACCGCTCCCCCGGCGGGCTCCTGCACGCCCTCGGCCCCGGTGGCCTGGCCCCCGGCCGCGGGCCCGCCCTGGCCGGACTCCTTGGCGGTGGGCTCCTCGGACGGAGCCCCCTCCCCGGCGGGCTCCTCCGCGGGATCCTGCGGGGAGGAGTCCGCCGGCTTCAGGGACTCCGCCATCCTGACCAGTTCGCCGCTGCCCCACCGGTCCGGCTGCAGGTGCACGGCCATGGCCACGCCCGGCTTCTCCATCCAGAACAGGTCGCCGGTCTCCTGTGACAGGTAGGACTCGTGCTCCAGGGCCTCGTTGCGCTCCATGCGCTGCAGCGACCCCTCGCGCAGGTGGCCGTACCGCATCGAACGAAGGTCCTCGAGGCTTTGGATGCTCTCCGAGCGCAGTACGGTCACCCGGCCGAACAGCTGGTCGGGCCCCTGGATCCAGGAGATCTGCGACTGCTTGTTGCCCTTCCGGTCGGTGACGGAGGAGGCGCTGATCCCGTACTCCTCCAGCCCCTCGGGCAGGTAACCGATCTCGTAACCGTCGAGGCTGTACGAGGAGGCGCTCTGGCTCGCCACCGGCCGGTTCTGCGCCCGCGTGTCCCTCTCGCCGGCCGTCGCCCCCGGGAGCCCGACCAACCCCGACGACGCGATCGCGGCGGCGCCGAACAGCGCGACCCACCTCTTGTGGTGCTTGCGCATGAGACTTCCTTCCCATCGACTACTCCTAGTGATGGTCGCAGGCTCTCCGTAATCATCAAGAGGCTGTGGAGTCAAAGAAGGCATATGAAGTCATCAAATGGATGCATTAAGTGAGAATGTCGTCGAACTCGTGGAGTGCCCACCAGATGATGGGCGGCGGATCACCGGCTGCTCCGCACGTGGTAACCGATCGGTCACCATCCGCACTCAGCCTGGGAGCAGTCGCCCAGTACACGCGCACTTGGGAGGTCCGGTGCAGCGCATCGGGATCGTCGTCGCAGCCGTATCGTTCACCGTCGCCGTCAGCGCGGGCCCGTCGTCCGCGGCACAGGCCCCCGAGCCTGCGGGACCGCGCCAGGACAGACCCGTGTCCATCGAGTACGCGCCCTCGGAGCGGCCACTGACCGTGGTCGCCCACCGGGGAGCGTCCGGCCACGCGCCCGAGAACACCCTCGTCTCCCTGGACACGGCACACGAACTCGGAGCCGAGGCCGTCGAGGTCGACGTCCAGCGCACGGAGGACGACGTCCTCGTCCTGCTCCACGACACCACGCTGGAGCGCACCACCAACGTCGAGGACGTCTTTCCCGACCGCAGTCCCTACAGCGTCGGCGACTTCACCATGGCCGAGATCCGCAGGCTCGACGCCGGATCGTGGTTCGACCCCTCCTTCGAGGGTGAGGGGGTGCCCACCTTCGCGGAGGCCCTCGACCGGATGGAGGAGCTGGACCTCGACCTCTTCCTGGAGCTCAAGTCGCCCGAGCTCTACCCCGGTGTGGAGAAGGAGGTCGCCGCCGAACTGGGCGGGCGCGAGGGCTGGCTGGAGGCCGGATCGTCCCGCGGGTCCCAGCGCCTCGTCGTGCAGAGCTTCGACTGGAAGTCGGTGCGCCGCTCCAAGGACCTGATGCCGTCCGTGCCGCACGCCCTGCTCGGCAGGGTCCCCGAGAGCCGGATCTCCGAGTTCACCTGGGCGCAGATGATCAACCCCAACCACACCACCATCGACGCGGCCTACGTCGAGCGCGTGCACGACGCGGGACTGGAGATCATGCCCTACACCGTCAACGAGCGCTCCCGCATGGACGCCGTCCTCAAGTGGAGGGTCGACGGGTTCATCACCGACTTCCCCGACGTCGGCCTGGAGGCCGCCGCCGCCCACCGCGAGGGGTCCCGGCCCACCGTCAGGATCGTCAACCCGCCCGTGTCCGTGTTCCGCTGACCGCGCCCGACCGCCGACCGCGCCCTGGCCCCCGGTCCGGACCGGTGGGATGATCGGTCCGGACCACACCGAGGCCCCGCCCCGGGAGGGCGCTCGCCCGGCCGTGACCGGAGCGGGGCACAGGCACAGGAGGCGTACACCACGTGAGCGACCGGCTGACCGTCCCCCAGGAACACGTCGACTGGCGTACCAAGGGCCTGTGGTGGACGGGCGAACCGATCACCCTGGAGGAGTTCGCGGCCCGCCGCGACCACCTGTTCACCGGCCCGTTCACCTGGCCGCTCATGGTGCTGCGGGCCTCCGCCCTGGAACGCAACATCGCCGCGCTCTCCGCGTTCACAGAGCACCACCGCCTGCTGTTCGCCCCGCACGGCAAGACCTCCATGGCCCCGGCCCTCGTCCAGCGCCAGCTGGACGCGGGCGCCTGGGGGATCACCGCGGCCACCGCCAACCAGGTCCTGGACTTCCGCCGGTTCGGCGTGCGCCGGATCCTGCTCGCCAACGAGCTGCTGGACGAGCGTGTGCTGCGCTGGGCGGCCGCCGAACTCGACCGGGACCCCGGATTCGAGTTCCTGTTCTACGCCGACTCCGCCGAGGGCGTGGCGGCCGCGGCGCGCGGTGCGGCCGACCGGCCCGGCGGCCGCCCCCTGCGCGTGATGGTCGAACGCGGGATCCCCGGCGGGCGCACAGGCTGCCGCACCCGCGAACAGGTGCTCGCGGTGGCCCGTGCCGTGGCCGACGCGCCCGGCCTGGAACTGGCCGGGATCGCGGGGTACGAGGGACCGCTCGACAGCGCCGACGGCGTCCGCGGGTTCCTGCGCGAGCTGCTGGGGGACGCCGAGGCCCTGGCCGCCGGACACGGGACGGCCCGGCCGGTGCTGTCGGTGGGCGGCAGCGCGTGGTTCGACCTGGTCGCCGAGGAGCTCGGCGGCCGCGACGACATCGTCCCGATCCTGCGCAGCGGCGCCTACGTGGCCCACGACGACGGCCTGTACCAGCGCACGACCCCCTACCGCCGCCTGCCGGAGGGGCCCGGGGCCCTGGCCGGGGCCCTGGAGCTGTGGGCGCAGGTCACCTCCGTCCCGGAGGAGGGCCTGGCGATCGCCGGCCTGGGACGCCGGGAGGCCAACCACGACCAGGGGTTCCCGGTCCCGCGCCGGCTGCGGCGCGCTGACGGGAGCACCGTGGCGGCGGGGGGCATGGAGGTGACCGGCCTCAACGACCACCACGCCTACCTGAGCGTGCCGCCGGGGCTGGACGTCGGCCCCGGCGACCTGGTCTCCTTCGGGATCTCGCACCCGTGCACGGCCTTCGACCGCTGGCACGTCATCCCGGTGGTGGACGAGCAGGACACCGTGGTGGACGCGGTGGCCACCTACTTCTGAGGCTTCTGAGGGTGCTGGGGGCGTCCCCGGGCGTGCCCGGGGACGCGGCCCGTCAGCCCCAGCCCACGACGCCCGGGCGGGTGTGCCACGGGCGCGGCCCCTCCAGTGGGCGGTACTCCACCCCGGCCGCGTCGAGCCGCTCCAGGTGCCGCCTCAGCCGCGGCTCGAACTCGGCGTAGTCGCGCTCACCGGCCGACCACACCTGCTCGGCGAAGGCCGACAGCCTCGGGAAGACCATGTAGTCCAGCCTGCGCGGCGTGTCGATGTGCTCGGTCCACACGTTCACCTGCGCGCCCAGGACGTGCCGGGCCTCCTCCTCGGTGAGGCCTGGGGGCACCGGCTCGGCCAGGTAGACGTCCTCGGTCCGCAGCAGGGTGCCCACCTTCACCGGCTCGTCATGGGCCTCGGACTGCCTGTAGTCCAGGTAGGAGGTGCGGGTGGGGCTCATGACCACGTCGTGTCCGGCCCGGGCGGCGGCGACGCCGCCCTCCTCGCCGCGCCACGACATCACGGTCGCTCCCGCCGCCAACCCTCCCTCCAGGATCTCGTCCCAGCCCACCAGGCGGCGACCGCGCGAGGTCAGGTGCTCGTCCAGCCGGCGGATGAACCAGCTCTGCAGCTCGTCCTCGTCGGCCAGCCCCTCCTCCTTGATCCGCCTCTGCGCGGACTCGCTCGCCCTCCACTGGTCCTTGGGGCACTCGTCGCCGCCCACGTGGACGTAGGTGCTCGGGAAGAGCTCCATCAGCTCGTCGAAGACGTTGCGGTAGAACTCCAGGACCTCGTCGGTCACCGCGAGCACCTCCTCGAAGACGCCCCACTGGGTGCCCACCGGGATCCGCCCGCTCTCGCCCAGTTCGGGGTAGGCGTGGATGGCCGCCTGGGAGTGGCCGGGCACGTCGATCTCGGGGACGACCGCCACGTGCCGGGCGTCGGCGTAGGCGACGATCTCGCGAATGTCGTCCTGGGTGAAGAAGCCGCCGTGCGGGCGGTTGTCGAACACCGGAGGCCTGCCGGCGCCCACCTGGCTCTCGGCACGCCAGGAGGCGTCCTCGGTCAGCTTCGGGTAGCGGCGGATCTCCACACGCCAGCCCTGGTCGTCGGTCAGGTGCAGGTGCAGCACGTTGAGCTTGTGCATGGCCATCAGGTCGATGAACCGCAGCACCTCGCGCTTGGGGACGAAGTGGCGGGCCACGTCCAACATCACCCCCCGCCAGCGGAAGCGCGGCGCGTCGGTGACGCTCACCGCGGGCAGGGACCACGCGGCCCCGCCCAGCGGGGCGTCGCGGTAGGCGTCGGCGGGAAGCAGCTGGCGCAGCGTCTGCGCACCGTAGAACACCCCGGCGGGGTCGTTGCCGACGATGATGGCCCCCGCGCCGTCCACGATCAGCCGGTAGCCCTCGCGGCCCAGGCCCGCGTCGGCGTCCACGCTCAACCGGATCTGGGCGTCGGCCTCGTCGCCGGCGGCCAGGGACAGTCCGGTGGCCGCCCCGAGTTCACGTTGGAGCCACATGAGCGTGCCCCGGGCTTCGAGGTCGGCGGACACCCTGGTCGACGAGGTGAGGTCGAGCCGCTCGGCGTCGCCTCCGACCATCGAGACGGGACGGGGTATGACGGGACGGCTGGAGAAGGGGGAGGTGTCAGGCACGGGAAACCGCTCCTATCCGGTCTAGACCAATACCGGCCATAGTGCCATGGGCCTCCGCGGAGGCACACCCCCGGAGGCCGCCTGTCCACCGGAACGGGCCGGACCGGGGCGGACCCACGGCCGTTCGCGGCCGGGTCCGCCGCGCGGGTGCTGTGACAGGTCCGTCCCCTCGGGTAGGCGGGAGGGAGCGGCGGATCGCCACCGGTCCGCGCCGGAGCGGGTGCGCGGAGGTGTCCGGCCCCGAGAGGGGGTGGGGTGAGCACCACCTCCGGACGGGGGCTGCCGTTATCGCCGCGGCGGGACGCCCGTTCGTACCGTTGTGGCATATCCGCAGCCGGGTGCGCGCGGGCCGGAATCGAGCGTCGGAGGACACGATGCAGAGGATGCGGGGAACGCCCCCGGGGCGTACGGGACGGTGGCGTTGATGCTGCTGCCGATTCTGCTCGCCGTGGCGGGTGCCTTCACCCTGGCGCTCGGCTCCGCCCTCCAGGAGCGCGACGCCGTCCGTGCCCCGGGCCACCAGGTGGCGCGCGGGGGCTTCCTGCTGCATCTGCTCCGCCAGCCCCGCTGGATGGTCGGCAGCGCCGCCGCGGTCCTGGGGTCCCTCCTGCACCTGGTCGCCCTCAGCAGCGCTCCGCTGACCATCATCCAGCCGATCGGTGTGACGGGCCTGCTCTTCGCCATCGTGCTGTCGGCCGTGTTCACCGGTCGCGGGGTCGGCCTCTCCCAGATCATCGCCGGGACCGCCGTCATGGCGGGCCTCGTCGGAGTGCTCTCCCTGTTCCCGCACGCGGCCGACACCCCCACCATGACCACCGGCGCGGCGCTGCTCCTCACCGGAACCGCTCTCGGCGCCGGAGCCCTCGTCCACCTCACCGCGCACTGGATGCACAGCTCGGCCCGGGCCATCCTGCTCGCCCTCGCGGGCGGGGCGGCCATGGGTACCACGTCCGGGCTGGCGCGGGTCATCACCGCCAACGCCCACACGGACTGGGCCAGCGTCATCAGCTGGTTGACCCCGCTCGCCGTGGTGACCGGGGTCTTCGGCGCCCTGCTGATGCAGAACGCCTACCGGACCGGGCACTTCTCGGCCGCCTACGCGACCCTCCTGATCACCGACCCGGTGGTCGGCGTGGCCATCGGGGCCCTGCTCCTGGGGGAGGGGGCGCCAAAGACCCCGTCCGCCCAGCTGGGCGCGCTGGCCTTCACCGTCCTGGCGATCGCCGGGACCATCGCGCTGGCGCAGGCGCGCCACCGCAACCCCGAGGCCCCGCAGGGCCCGCAGGGCCCGGGGCATGCCGGGACCGGCCCACATGCCCCCACACGCTGAACGAAGGAGTTCCACCATGGCCCAGTCCGACCGCCCGCTGCGCGTACTGATCGCCACCGACACCTATCCTCCCGACGTCAACGGCGCCGGGTACTTCACCCACCGCCTGGCCGAGGGGCTGGCGGGACGGGGACACCGCGTCCACGTGGCGTGCCCCTCCGAACACGGCGAGCCGTACGTGACGGTCAACGGCGCGGTGACCGAGCACCGGATGCGCTCGGCCCCCATACCCTTCCAGCCCAGCATGCGTGCCGCCGTCCCACTGGGGCTGGGCGGGCACATCGCCAGGATCGTGCAGCGCATGGACCCGGACGTCGTGCACGTGCAGAGCCACTTTCCGCTCAGCCGGGCGGCGCTACGCAGGGGCCGGGCGGCCGGCATCCCGGTGGTGCTGACCAACCACTTCATGCCGGACAACCTGTACGCGCACGCACGGGTGCCCGCTCCCATGCAGGAGGCGGCGGGGGCGCTGGCCTGGAGGGACATGATCCGGGTGGCCGGCGAGGCCGACTACGTGACCACGCCGACGCCGCGCGCGGCCCGGCTGCTGCGGGAGAAGGGGTTCGCCCGCACGGTCGAGGACATCTCGTGCGGGATCGACCTGGAGCGGTTCCGTCCCCGGGCCGGGGACCGGGAGGTCGCGCGCCGGAGGTTCGGCCTGCCCGACCGGGACACGATCGTGTTCGTGGGCCGGCTGGACGAGGAGAAGCGGATCGGCGACACGATCCGGGCGCTGGCCAGGATCGTGCCGGAGCGGGATGCCCAGCTGGCCCTGGCGGGGGTCGGCCAGCGCGGGGCGGAGCTGCGCGCGCTGGCGGTGGAGCTGGGAGTGGAGGACCGGGTGTTCTTCCTGGGGTTCGTGCCGGACGAGGACCTGCCGCTGGTGTACGCGGCGGGGGACGCCTTCGCCATCGCCGGCGTGGCCGAGCTGCAGAGCATCGCCACCCTGGAGGCGATGTCCACTGGTCTGCCGGTGGTGGCCGCCGACGCGATGGCGCTGCCGCACCTGGTGGAGGAGGGGCGCAACGGTTTCCTCTTCCCGCCGGGGGACGACGCGCGTCTGGCGGACCGGCTGCTCACCGTGCTCGGCCCGGAGGAGGACCGGCGCGCCATGGGCGCGGCCAGCCGGGAGATCGCGCTGCGGCACGACCACCACCGGTCGCTGGGGCGGTTCGAGGACACCTACAGGCGGCTGCGGGGTGCGCCCCCGGTGCCTCTGTGGGTCGAGCGGGTGGCCGCCGGTCGGCCGCGGCCGGTCGCGGTGTGATCCGCGGGTGCGTGCCCGGGGCCGGGTCGGGAGCGTCCTGGGCCTGCCCCCGGGAGCCGGGGCCGGCCACCCGCAGGTGTGTGGCGCGGGGGGAGACCCCGTCGCCTCCTGGGCGCGGTGGCGTGTTGACCGTCGCATGAGGTGGCGGATACCCGGGTCGCCCCGGTTGTCGGACGGGGCCGGTGGCACCCGAAAGCCCTGTGCGCGCCCTGTGCGCCGTGGGAGGTCGGTCGCCCAGGGAGCGTTCTGTGGTGGGACGCCGATCCTCCGGCATACCTGAAATGCGTTGTTTGTGGGGGTCTGAGCCCTTTGCCACTTTCCGTATTCTTTGCGTAGCGACCTGTGATGTTGTCCCCCTGCGGGAAACACCAGATGTTGTGTGGTTCGAAGGCATCAGTGCACAGTCCGGCCGACGCTGGATCGCCCGCGGCGGCAACGCCGCCGAAGGCCTCACCGAACGGCTCGTCAGCGCCGAACGCGAGGCGGGGTTCCACGAGCGTGACATGTCGGTGTTCGAACGCGAACGCATCGACCTGGAACACCGGGTGAACCGGATGGAAGCCGAGCTGGAGGCACTGCGAAAAAGGAGACTGGAAGCCTACGCGCGCTGGTGGAACGCCCGGGACGACCGTGACCGGGCACTGCACGTCTGCCGCAGACTGCGCCGGCGGATCGACCGGACGCGCCGAAGAGAGAGCCAAGGGTGAGCGGCGCGCGAGTGCCGGACGGACACCGCCCTGCAACCGAACACGGTTCAACCGACACGCGGCCCGCCACGAGCGGGCCGCGCGTCTGTGTCCGGCACGCCTCACCGGGGATGGCTACGGCCGGTGCGGTGACCGAAAGCCTGCACAGCTCTCCCCCTCGCTGCTGGTCTGGTACCTATAGCGAGGTTCGACGCCTTGGGGACAAGTGGTTGTCGCAACAGACACGAGAAACCGCCCGCCCCATCGCGCTACAAGGACAAGATCGACGAGCGTGAAACCTCTCGCGTCGCGCCGGCGACACTTCCGGCCAGTCCGCTAGGCGACCGTGGTCCCGGTGATCTCCCCGCTCACCTGCCGGGAGGCGTCGCGCAGGGCGGCCAGGGTCACCTGCACCGCCGGACGGCGCGCGCTCACCGAGCGCACCACCGCGTACACGTGCCGCTCGGGCGCGGCGGAGGGCAGCCTGCGGTAGACCAGCCCCGCCGGTCCGCCCGCCATCGCCAGGGCCGGGACCGCGGCGATGCCGATGCCGCGCGAGACCAGGCTCAGGACCGTTCCCAGCCCCTCGAACTCCCAGGCCGAGGCGGGCAGGCCGCCCACCTCGGACAGGAGGCGGTCCATGCCGTAGCGCGAGCGCTCGCTCTCGGGCGTCACGATCCACGACTCGCTCAGCAGCGTCTCCAGCACCACGGGTGCGGAGGGATCGGCCAGCGGATGGTCCTCTGGCACCGCCAGCACCATCGGATCGCGCATCAGGTGGATGTGCCGCAGCCCGCTGTCCGGGCCGCGCCCCGGGTGCTGCCCGGACCAGTCGTCGACCAGCGCGACGTCCACCTCCCGTGAGCGCACCTGCTGGGTCCCCGTCGCCTGCAGGGTCTGGCGCAGCAGCAGCTGCATCCCCTCGTGCCGGCGCAGCCGCGGCACGAGCAGGGGCGCGAACGCCACGGCCGCGGTCGGGAAGGCCGTGACGGTGACCACGCCGAGGGCGAGGTCGGACCGCTCGGCGAGCACCGACTCGGTCGCCTCCACCAGCGCCAGGATGTCCTCGGCCTGGCTCACCAGGAGCCGCCCGGCATCGGTCAGCTCGGCGCCCCGGGCGGACCGGTCCAGCAGGGCCACACCCGTCTCCCTCTCCAGCGCGGCCAGCTGCTGGGACACCGCCGAGGGCGTGTAGCCCAGGGCGCTCGCGGTGGCCGCGATCGTGCCCCGGACGCTGAACTCGCGGAGGACCTTCAGGCGGCGAAGATCGAGCATAAGAAGAGCTTACGCTCAGCATCGAAAAGACTCGCTTGTACTGATGTCTGGATCTGGGCAGTGTGGTGGTGACAGTCCTCACTCATGGTGTGACCACGCATTACACGACAAGTCGGAGATGAGTCATCGATGACCGTCACTGTGTCCGCGACCCTCGCCGTCAACGAGGCCCTCGCCGAGAAGCGCCGCCAGGGAGTACGTGTGCTTCCCCTGGGCTTCGGTGAGGCCGGACTCCCGGTCCACCCGGTTATGAGAGACCGGCTCACCGCGGGAAACGGAGCCAACGCCTACGGTCCGGTCGCCGGATCGGAGGCCCTGCGCGAGGCCGCCGCCGGGTACTGGGAGCGCCGCGGCCTGCCCACGGACCCCGCGCTGGTCATCGCCGGGCCCGGCAGCAAGCCGCTCCTGTACAGCCTCCTGCTGGAGATCGGCGGCGACACCGCGATCGCCGCGCCCAGCTGGGTCAGCTACGCGGCGCAGAGCCGCCTGGTGGGCCAGCGGCCCGTCATGGTCCCCACGGCCACCGGGCAGGGCGGGGTCCCCCAGCCCGACCTGCTGTACGCCGCCGTCACCGCCGCCCGGGAGCAGGGCCGCACGGTCAACGCCGTCATCGTCACCCTGCCCGACAACCCGACCGGCACCGTGGCCGACGCCGACACCGTGCGCCGCCTGTGCGAGGTGGCCCGCGAGCTCGACCTGGTGATCATCTCCGACGAGATCTACCGCGACCTCGTCCACCCCGCGACCTCCGGCGAGGAGGCCGCACGGGTGTACAGCCCGGCCGAGTACGCGCCCGAGCGCACCGTCATCTCCACCGGCCTGAGCAAGAACCTGGCCCTGGGCGGCTGGCGTATCGGAGTCATGCGCCTGCCCGACTCCGAGACCGGCCACCGCCTGCGCGGCGGACTGCTCGGCGTGGCCAGCGAGATCTGGTCGAGCCCGTCCGCCCCCGTCCAGGAGGCCGCCGCGTACGCCTTCACCGAACCCGCCGAGCTCCTGGACCACGTCGACCGCAGCCGCCGCCTGCACGGCATCGTCGCCGACGCGGTCACCGCGGAGTTCGCCCGGGCGGGCGCGGTCGTCTCCGCGCCCCGGGCCGCCTTCTACCTCTACCCCGACTTCGAACCGGTCCGCGAACAGCTGGCCGACCGGTACGGCGTGACCACCGGCCCGGAGCTGACCGGACTGCTGCTGGAGCGCTTCGGCATGGGCGTGCTGCCCGCCGCCGAGTTCGGGGAGGGCGCCGGCGCCCTGCGCATGCGGGTCGCCACCAGCCTGCTCTACGGCGACACCGAGGAGCGCCGCTACGCCGCCCTGTCCGCCACCGACCCGCTGGCGCTGCCGTGGATCCGCACCCACCTGGACCGCCTCGCCGAGGTGCTGGCCGAGCTGCTCACCGAGACGGCCGGCTCCGTCCTCGCGCAGCCCCCGGGCCACGAGCCGCAGGCGGTCAGCTAGGTCCGCGTCCGCCCCGTGAAGGGGGCGGGGCGGACGCTCACTCTTCCGGCCTCCCCCGGCCGCTCCTTCCGGGGGAGGCCGGAACCATGTCCGCCCCGGTGCCGCGGGCGGCCAGTTCCCGGCTGGGAGCGATCACCGCGCGGTAGTGGTCGATCAGCTGCTCGCCCACCGCCTCCCACGTACGGTGCTCCACCGACGGGCGGGCCCCCTCGGCCATCCGCCGCCGCACCCCGCGGTTGTGGGCCAGCCGACCCACCGCCACACGCAGCTCGCGCACCGAGTCGGGGGCGTACAGCAGCCCGTTGTGCTCGGGGACCACCAGGTCCAGCGGCCCGCCCGAGGCCGGCGCCACCACAGGGACCCCCGAGGCCAGGGCCTCCTGGACGGACTGGCAGAACGTCTCGTCGGCGCCGGTGTGCACGAACACGTCCATGGACGCGTACAGGCGGGCCAGGTCCTCCCCGGTGCGCTGACCGGTGAAGACCGCGTCGGGCAGGCGCCGCCGCAGGCGGGCCCGCTCGGGGCCGTCGCCCACCACGAGCAGCCTGATCCCGCGCAGCCGCGCCACGTGCGCCAGCAGGTCCACCCGCTTGTCCCGGGCCAGCCGTCCCACGTAGCCCACGACCGCCTCCCCGTTCGGGGCGAGCTCGCGCCGCAGCTCCCCGTCGCGGCGGGCGGGGCTGTAGAGGCGGGTGTCCACCCCGCGCCGCCACAGGTCCAACCGCGGGAACCCCCGGGCGGACAGCGCCTCCATGGTGGCCGAGGACGGCACCAGCGTTCGGTCCACGGCCGCGTGGGTGCGCCGCAGCATCGACCAGAGCGCGTCCCCGCCGGGCAGGCGGTAGCGGCCGGCGAAACCGGGCAGGTCGGTCTGGAACACGGCCACGGTCGGCAGCGCCCACCGGTGGGCGGTCTCCACGGCCGCCGCGCCGAGCAGGGCGGGGGAGGCCAGGTGCAGGACGTCGGGGGAGAAGGCCCGGACCGCCGCGGTCATCGTGCGCCGGGCGGGCAGCCCCACGGGGAAGTCCCGGTAGAAGGGCAGGGGCAGGGAGGGCATGCGGACCACCGGGAAGCCCGCGTAGGAGGAGGGGCCGGGGCCGGGGGCCAGCACCAGGGCCTCGTGGCCCCGTGCGGCCAACAGGTCGAGGACACGGCACACGGAGTTGGTCACCCCGTTGACCTGCGGAAGGAAGGATTCTGTCACGATGGCCACGCGAAGCGGCCTACGGGTCTCGGTCGGGGACATGCGAGTGGCTCCCAACGCCGGGGGATGGCTGCCTTCGACGCTAGGCTCGGGTGGTGAACCCCGGTTCAGGCGCGGGGGAACCGTGTCCGAAGGCCGGGCGTGGACTGGCCGAGCAGGCGGTGACGGCGCCCGTGCGCCCGTATGTCCGCCGGGTGATCACCCGGTGGCTATGATCGCCTCACGTAATTGATTTGTTGCTCTAAGGAGTCATGCGGTGACCCTCACCGAATGGGCGGAAGTGGTCAGAAGAGAGCTGGATCTGACCGGTACGGAGCCGCTCCAGAAGGCGGACGTCGACCGGGTGCTGGACCTGGCGAGGGACGCCGCCCACTCCGTGGCACGGCCCGCGGCACCCCTGACCACCTATCTCCTCGGCGTCGCGGTGGGGCGGGGAGCCGATCCCTCCGACGCCGCGGCCGTCCTCAGCAGGCTCGCCCTGGCGCAGGACGACGAGCGCGGCGTCTGAGAGCGCGCACGCGGGGAAAGCGTGCGAGTTCCCGAAGAAACCGGCATGTGGAACAGGCGTGATTCGTTCGTTACGCGTCGGTGCGATTCTTTGCCGGTATCGCAAGGCTTCCACCAGTGCCGACGCGATCGCGAGGGCGTCGGATCCCCCCGCACCGCAGTACCGGCGACCCCGTCCCCACACACTCACCGATAGGGAGATCCCCTGTGGACCAACTCCTCGAAATGGCGAACATCGTCAGCGGCATCATCTGGGGGCCCTTCGTCCTCATCCCGCTGCTGTTCGTCGTCGGCATGTTCCTCACGATCCGGTTGCGCCTGCTCCAGCTCTTCCGCCTGCCGCACGCACTGTGGCTCGCACTCGTCCGCCGTAAGGAGGACGCGTCCGTCGAGGGGGACATCTCCCACTACCAGGCGCTGAGCACCGCCCTCGCCGCCACCGTCGGCGTCGGCAACATCGCCGGTGCGGCACTCGCCATCGGCGTGGGCGGCCCCGGCGCACTGTTCTGGATGTGGGTCGTCGGCCTCATCGGCATGGCCACCAAGTACAGCGAGGCCCTCCTGGGCGTGAAGTTCCGCCGCACCGACGCCAAGGGCGAGCAGAGCGGCGGACCGATGTACTACCTCAAGTACGGGATCCGCGGCGGCCTGGGCACCACCCTGGGCGTGGCGTTCGCGGTCTTCGGGGCCATCGCCGCCTTCGGTATCGGCAACGGCACCCAGTCCAACGCCGTCGCCGACCAGATCACCAACATCACGCCGCTGGCGCCGTGGATGGTGGGCCTGGCGCTGACCGTCATCGCGGGCGCCGTCATCCTCGGCGGGATCAAGAGCATCGGCCGGGTCGCCTCCGCCCTGGTGCCCGTCATGATCATCCTCTACGTCGGAGCCTGCCTGGTCGTCCTGGCCGTCAACTGGGCGGCCATCCTGCCCGCGCTCCAGCTCGTGGTGACCGACGCCTTCACCGGCACCTCCGCGGCGGGCGGCTTCGCCGGCGCGGGCATCATGCTCGCCATCCAGCAGGGCTTCGCCCGCGGCATCTTCTCCAACGAGTCGGGCCTGGGCACCGGCGGCATCGCCGCCGCCGCGGCCAAGACCAGGCAGCCGGTCCGCCAGGCCATGGTCTCGATGACCCAGACCTTCATCGACACCATCATCGTGGTCACCATGACCTGCCTGGTCATCATCACCACCGGTGTCTGGCAGGCCTCGGGGCCGGAGCGGGAGGACGGCTCCCTGATGACCAGCAGCGCGGTCGCCGAGGGCCTGGGCAACCTCAGCCCCGGGCTCGCCCCGGTCGGCACCTACATCGTGGCCGTCGCGGTCGCCGTGTTCGCCTTCACGACCCTGCTCGGCTGGGCCTACTACGGTGAGCGGTGCGTGGTCTTCCTGGCCGGCCGCAAGCTGGTCACGCCCTACCGCCTGGTGTTCATCGCCGTCATCTTCATCGGCTCGATCGCCAGCCTGGACTCGGTCTGGCTGTTCAGCGACATCGCCAACGGCCTGATGGCGCTGCCCAACCTCATCGGGCTCCTGTTGCTGTCCCCGGTCATCGCGGCCGAGACGCGCAGGTTCTTCGAGCACCCGGACTGGAGGAACCCGGACGTGATCATGGAGGACGTGACCAAGTAGCGGACCCGGCTCCCCCGTAGGGCGGGGGACGGCGGAAAGGGGGGACCGGCTCCGTGCCGGTCCCCTCGTGCGCTCGCGTCCTCGCCGATGCGCCGCTCCTACCACCAGGCGTGGAAGTGGTGCACCGGTCCCTGGCCGCCGCCCGCGTCGATCCCGTCGGCGCGCCGGATGGCCTCGGTCAGGTAGGCCTTGGCGTCGCCCACCGCCGCGGCCACGTCCGGGCGCTGCGGCAGCAGGGCCGCGATCGAGGAGGACAGGGTGCACCCGGTGCCGTGCGTGTTGCGGGTGGCCACCCTCGGGGCGCGGAACTCGACCGGGTCGGAGTCACGGGAGACCAGGACGTCGACGCTCTCCCCGCCGGACAGGTGACCGCCCTTGAGCAGGACCCGGCGGGGCCCCAGGTCCAGCAGCCGCACGGCCTGGGCGCGCATCGCCGCCAGGTCGGCGGCCTCGGGCTCCTCCAGGAGGTCGGCGGCCTCGGGCAGGTTCGGGGTGATCAGGTCCGCGCGGGGCAGCAGCTCGCTCCGCAGCGCCTCGACGGCGGAGGACTCCAGCAGCCGGTCGCCGCTCTTGGCGACCATCACCGGGTCCACCACCACGTTCGCGAGCGCGTGGCGCCCGATCGCCTCGGCCACCGCCCCGGTGACCTCGGAGGTGCCCAGCATGCCCACCTTGACCGCGTGCACGGTGGCGTCGCCGAAGAGGGTGTCCATCTGCCGGACGACGAACTCGACCGGGACCGGGTGGACCCCGGTGACGCCGCGCGTGGACTGGGCGGTCAGCGCGGTGACCACGGTCATCCCGAAGGTCCCGTGCGCGGAGAAGGCCTTGAGGTCGGCCTGGATCCCCGCGCCCCCGCTGGGGTCGCTGCCGGCGACGGACACGATGTTGTACGCGCTCATGGGCGTTCCTTCGCTAGTGCTAACTAGGGCAGGTTCGACGGGTGTGCTCTCAGCCGGGACGGTGTCCCGGCACCCCGCGCCGCGGGGGCCGCGGCGGCCCCCACTCCGTATGTGCTTGTGGGTGTTCTCCAGGGAGGGTATCCCGGGGCGGGGGACGCCCGGAGGGCGGCCCCGGGCGTCCTCAGCCGGAGGTGCCCTCGAACCCGCGGGCCCTGGCCCGCCTGCGGACACGGACGAGGACGAACCACAGCACCAGCAGGCCGATGACCACGAGTACGGCGTTGCTGATGAGGCCGCTCCACCGGAGCAGGACGGGCTGGATGGCCGGCCCGAAGGCGAAGCCGAGGCCGATCCAGACCGTGTTCCACACCGTGGAACCGATGACCGTGTACAGGGAGAACCTGAGCAGAGGCATCCGCTCGACCCCGGCGGGGATCGAGACGAAGCTGCGCACCACGGGCACGCACCGGCCCAGGAGGACCGCGGCGGCGCCGAACCGGGCGAAGAAGCGCTCGGCCCTGTGGAAGTCCTCGATCTCCAGCAGCGGAGTCCTCCGGACCAGTCGCGCCGTGCGGTCACGGCCCAGGAGCGCGCCGATCCCGTAGAAGCCCCACGCGCCGACCAGGCCGCCGGCCGTCGCCCACAGGACGGCGAGCCACACGTTCATCTCCCCGGAGTAGGCGAGGAACCCCGCACCGGGCAGGACCGCCTCACTGGGTACCGGGGGGAAGAAGGTCTCGATGAACAGGGCCACGCCCACGCCCGGCTCGCCCAGGGTGTTCATCAGGTTCAGGACCCACCCGACGAAGCCCTCGTACTGGTGGGCCGAGGCTCCCTCCGCCGCCGGGGCGGCCGTCCACGGACTCGTCGCCATGGGGTCGTCCTTCCCGTCCTCAGACGCGGGTGGGCGCCTGGTGGTGTTCGGCCTCCGCCATCCGGCCGCGCTTGCGGTGCTCCCACACGATGGCCGCCGTCACCACGGCGAAGCCGACGGCGGCGAAGGCCAGCGTCAGCGGGACCTCGGTCATGGGCAGGATCTCGCGCTCCTCGGTCTGCCACGGCCACAGTGCACGCAGCGACCCGGCCATGAGCCCGGTCAGGACGACGAGGGTGACGTGGTGGTAGTTCTCCAGAAGGAACTGGAGGAACTTCACGAACAGGGAGAGGCCCGTGACCATACCGAGGGCGAAGGCCCCCAGGTAGACGAAGTCGAGGTGCTCCACCGCGTCCTTGGTCGGCTCGTACAGACCGACGGTCAGCAGGATGAACGAGCCCGACATGCCGGGCAGGACGAGGGCGCAGACGGCCACGGCACCGACGAGGAAGAGCACGGCCGGGTGCGCGGGCAGGTTGGCTCCGGGCAGCCCGGTCAGGAAGAAGAACAGTGCGGCCACGACCAGGGCGAGGAGGTAGTGCCAGGCCCGCCACCGCCTGCCCGCACCGGTGTAGGGGACCCACAGGCAGGCGAGCACCAGCCCGAAGAAGAGGGCGTAGGCGTACTGGGTGTGCTCCTCGACCAGGGGCGCGATGAGGAGCAGCGCCAGCACCAGGGCCACCGCCATGCCGACGAGGGCCGGGACCAGCACGCTCCAGTCCACCTGGCGGAACTGCTCCTGGGACCGCTCCCTGCCGCGTCCGCGCGGGACGTCGGTGACGTAGCGCTTGATGCCGCTGACCATGTGGCCGGCGCCGCCGATGAGCTTGTCGTACAGTCCGACGATCAGGGCGACCGTGCCGCCGCTGATGCCGGGCACCGCCTCGGAGGTGCCCACGGCCGCTCCGCGCACGGCGTTGAAGATGTAGCTGCCTACTGACTTTGGCATCTGGGTTGTTGGGCGCCGCCCGGATCGGGACCCGGGCGAGGGCGCCGTCCTCCGTCCTAGTGGTGCCACCCCACGCGCACAGTGTGCACGGGTGGAGGGTGAGTCAGGGGTTGTCCACGTGATCCACGGTCCCGACTGGACACGCGATGAAATCCGCCGGTACCGGCCGGGCGCACCGACCGGGCCGGGGCGGGGGAGAGGAGACCGTGAGGCCCGGAACCAGGAGACGCCAGTCTAACGGCGGCGGGACGGGCCGGAGGCTGTCCGAAAGGCGCCGAACCCCTGTTTCGGCTGGGTAGGAGCATATTGACCCTGTGCCCGAAATGAAGGGTTCCCTACCGCTGGGGTGTGGAGTTCCGCAGTGCGGGGGTGCGGACTCGGGGAGGGCCGCGGCCCGCCGCGCCCGCGCACCGTGCTCCTCAGCGTGAGAGCGGGTCCGGCCCGACCGTGTCGGGCGCCGGCGCGTCCACACGGGCGACCGACGCCGCCCACCGGTAGTCCTGCTTGCCGACCGCCGTGCGCCGCACCCGGTCCACGAAGTGCACGGTCCGCGGCACCTTGAACCCCGCCAGCCGCACGCGGCAGTACGCGCGCAGTTCGGCCTCCTCCAGCCGGGCGTTCCGGGCCAGCGAGACCAGCGCGGTCACCCGCTGCCCGAGCCGCTCGTCGGGGGCGGGCACCACGATGGCGTCCTCCACCGAGGGGTGCGCCTTCAGCGCGGCCTCCACCTCCTCGGGGTAGACCTTCTCCCCGGCGGTGTTGATGACCACGCTGCCCCGGCCCAGCAGCACGATCGAGCCGTCCGCCGCACGGGTCCCGAAGTCGCCGGACAGCGCCCAGCGGCGCCCCTCGCCGTCGGTGGGGAAGGTGCGGGCGGTCGCCAGGGGGTCGTTGTAGTAGCCCAGCGGGATCCGGCCGGTGCGCGCGATCCGCCCCACCTCCGGGGACCCCGGCGGCAGCGGGCGCAGGGAGTCGTCCAGCACCGCGATGCTGCCGCCCATGGTGAAACTGCGGCTGTCGGAGGCTCCGGACAGGGCCTGGGCCTCCTCCTGGCCGCCGCCGTCCTGCTCGGCCGCGGTCGCCGAACCGCACACGCCCGTCTCCGACCCCCCGTAGGAGTCGGCCAGGGCCACGTCCCCGCGCCAGGCGTGCCACAGCGCGCGCACCGCCGGGGTGAGCGGGGTGCCGCCGGAGCGCACCGAGGTCAGCTCGGGGCACAGCCCGGGTTCGGTGAGCAGGTGGCGGGCCAGCGGGCGGGCCATGGCGTCGCCCACCAGCTGCACGGTGTGCACGCCCTCCCGGTGCGCCGTCTCCAGCACACGGTCCGGGTGGAAGCTGCGGTCGGTGTACAGCACCACCCGCTTGCCGCACAGCAGCATGCTCAGCGCGTTCCACTGCCCGGCCGCGTGCATCAGCGGCCCCAGCACCAGCATGCGCTGCGGGAAGCAGAGGGTGGCGCGCTCGGCGACCTCCTCCGGGGTCCGTGCGCGGGGCGCGCCCGGCGCACGGCGCTCCAGCGCGGCGCGGAAGATGTCCGCCTGCCGCCACAGGACGCCCTTGGGATAGCCCGTGGTGCCGCCGGTGTAGAGCAGGTAGTGGTCCTCGCCGCTGGTGGGCGGCAGCGACGTGTCCCCGCGGGCCGAGGCCAGGGCCTGCTCGTAGTCGACCCCCTCGGCCTCGCGCGCGGAACCGTCCGCGACGAGCAGTACGTGCCGGAGCCTGGGCAGGTCGGAGCGGACCACGGCGACCGTCGGGGCCAGGGAGTCCTCGACGACGAGTGCGACCGCGTGCGAGTCGGCCAGGACGTGCCGCAGCTCGCCCGCGACGTAGCGGTAGTTGACGTTGACCGGGACCGCTCCCGCGCGCAGGATCCCCAGGAAGGACTCCACCCACTCGGCGCGGTTGAACGCCAGGACCGCGACGTGCTCCCCCCGGCGCACGCCCGTCTCCACCAGGTGCCGGGCCAGGCGCAGCGAGCGCTCGTGCAGGGAGCGGTAGGTGAGCCGCCGGGAACCCGAGACCAGGGCGGTCCGGTCGGGGACGGCGTCGGCGACCGCGGCGAACAGCCGGGAGAGGGAGAAGGGGACGTCCGTGGACGCGGGGATGGACACGCCTGGCCTCCCTGACACGATCGACGGGCCGTCCACGGCTCGGGGCTCGCGGCGGCGGAGTGGCTGTTGGTGCGACGGTACCCGCCGGGGGACCACCCGATCGTCGTCGGGGCTGTGGAGCGCGTCACCAGGGGTGTCATCCCAGGTCACGGTGCTGGCAACAGTCCCGCTCAGGGGGTGGGCGGGGCTTGTGCGCCCCGGGGTTTCGGGCCGTGCCCGGGAGCTGTGATACGCACCACCTCTTGTGGGCTCACCGGATCATCTGCTCAACTCTTGGGGATCCCGCCGGAAGGGGCGCTACCGGGCCCGGCGGTGGGTATCACTTGTCTGACATCGGTCAATGGTGATCGGAGCGGCTAGATGGGCAGCACCCAGAACCTGGGACGGCATGACTCGGCCGGAGACCCCGGCGGAGCGGAACTCTCCAGCACGGACCACATCGCGCTCGCGGGGGCGCGGTCGGCACACAACTACTCCCCACTCCCCGTCGTGATCGCCGAGGGCCACGGTGCCTGGGTGACCGACGTCGAGGGCAGGAGGTACCTGGACTGTCTGGCCGGGTACTCGGCCATGAACTTCGGCCACCGCAACCCCGACCTGCTCGCGGCGGCGCACCGGCAGCTCGACCGGGTGACGCTGACCAGCCGGGCCTTCTACAACGACCAGTTCGGCCCGTGGGTCGGTGCCCTGGCCGACATGGTCGGCAAGGAGAAGGTCCTTCCGATGAACACCGGTGCCGAGGCGGTGGAGACCGGCATCAAGGTGGCCCGCAAATGGGCCTACGAGGTCAAGGGCGTCCCGGAGAACGAGGCGACCATCGTCGTGGCGGGCGCCAACTTCCACGGACGCACCACCACGATCATCTCCTTCTCGTCCGACCCGGAGGCCAGGACGGGCTTCGGGCCGTACACGCCGGGGTTCCGTACGGTGCCCTACGGGGACGCCGCCGCCATCGAGGAGGCCATCGACCACACCACCGCGGCGGTCCTCATCGAACCGGTGCAGGGAGAGGCGGGCGTGATCGTGCCGCCGCAGGACTTCCTGCCCCGGGTCAGGGAGGTCTGCGACCGCGAACGGGTGCTGTTCATCGCCGACGAGGTGCAGTCGGGACTGGGCCGCACCGGCACCGTCCGGGCCTGTGAGCACAGCGGGGTGGTCCCCGACGCCTACCTGTTCGGCAAGGCGCTGGGCGGCGGCATCCTGCCGGTGTCGGCCATGGTCGCCGACGAGGACGTGCTCGGCGTGATCCGGCCGGGCCAGCACGGCAGCACGTTCGGCGGCAACCCGCTGGCCGGCGCGGTGGGGCGGACGGTCGTCCGGATGCTGTCCGAGGGCCCCTACCTGGAGAACGCGCGCCGTCTGGGCGAGGTGCTGGGACGGCGTCTGAAGGAGTTCGTCGGCGACGGCGTGGTGTCCGCGCGCAGCATCGGGCTGTGGGCGGGTATCGACGTCGACCCGTCGCTGGCCTCGGGCAAGGAGCTGTGCAGGCGGCTGGCCGAGCACGGCGTCCTGGTCAAGGACACGCACGGCTCCACCGTACGGATGTCGCCGCCGCTCGTGATCAGCGAGGAGGACCTCAACTGGGGCCTGGACCGCTTCGCCGAGGTGATCGCGAAGCTCAGGGAGGGCCGCTAGCGGTCGGGACGCGGGCGTCCTCGGCGTGAGGCGGGACCAGGCGCCGAGGACGGGCCGTGACAGGGTGCCCCGCCGGGTACGGGCGGGGCGCCCGTCCCCTCGGGCAGGTCACGGGGACTCGGAGGCGCCGTCGGCGGCGTCCGGGACCTCGGGCGCCTCCGAGGCCCCGGGATCGAGCGCGGGGTCGAACGGACCGCCCAGCTCCGACCTCAACTGGTCCGGGTCGACGCCGTCCAGGGTCTCCCGGGACACGTAGAGCACCCGCTCCGGGCCCTCCACGATCTGCAGGCGCACCCGCTCGGCGATGGACATCTGCCCCTGGGCGGTGGGGTGGAAGCTGGCGCGGTCCACGCGCAGCCCCTCGCCCAGCTGGCCGAGCACGATCCCGTTCAGCCACGCGTCCTCGGCGCTCACCTCGTGCCCGGTCAGGGCGGAGAAGGTGTTCACGTACTCGACGCTGCCGGTCCCCCGAGAGCCGTACACGTCGCCGTCCACCCGGTAGGACACGTCGCGGATGAGCTCGTTGAACCGCTGGGCGAGCCCGTTCAGCCACAGCTGGTCGCTTCTGGAGAGGGTGTAGTACATGCCCGGCGGGTCCTCGGGGAACAGCCGGGGATAGCCCAGGACGAGGATGCGTGCGTCGGGCGCGCGGTCGCGGACCTCCCCGAGGATCTCGGTCAGGGTCTTCTCGAAGGTGTCCATCCGCTTCTCGATGTCCTCCTCCTGCTCGACGCAGACGCTGCTCTCCAGCAGCGGCATCCGCATCATGCAGGTGCGCAGGACGGGGATGAACCCCAGGTCGTTGCCGCCGATGCCCAGGGTCACCAGGGACGTGTTCTCGGTGACCCGCTCGATCTGCGACTCGGGGGTGCCGATCTGGTCGATCATCTCCGAGCCCTTGTGGCTGCTGCACGCGTAGAAGGCCAGCGAGCCGGCGAAGTCGAACTCGTCCTCGACGACCTGGGGGTAGGCGTGCTCCGAACGCCAGCAGCCGCCCGCCTCGGCGGTGGAGGGATCGTAGTCGCCCGCGCCGTCGCCGGAGGAGTAGGAGTCGCCCAGAGCCACGTAGTTGCCCCACAGGGCGGCCTTCTCCGGCTCCATCCGGACCCGCCCGTCGCTCTCCTCGTCCTCGGTGATCGGGGGGAACTCCTCGGCCGGGCACACGCCTCCGGTGAGGTCGCACCACAGGGACACCAGGCCGTCGCGGGTGAAGGGCAGAGCGAGGGTGGCCACCAGGGCCAGGACCAGGACGAGGGAGACGGCGGCGGCGACGCGGCCCCGGCGCCGCCTCCTGCGGGGCCGCCCGCCGCCAGCGTCACCGTCGCCGCCTGCGTCGCCGTCGTCGCCTCCGTCGCCGGGTCCGTCAGGGCCGTCGCCGTCGTCTCCGCCGGGACCGGCGGTGTCGGCGCCCTCCGGGGCTCCGCCGGAGCCGGGACGGTCGTCGCCTCGTGCGGGGTCGGCGGCGGAGGGGTCGCCGGGGAGCGGTTCCGGCACCTCGGGGTCCTCACCACGTGCTGACACGGCCGCTGCTGCCTCCCACGTCACGGACGGGTTCTGTGCACCCGAAAGACTACCTGGGGCGGTTCGTCTCGATGACGTCCAGAACGCGGCCGACGTCGCTCTCGTCCAGGGTCGCCCGGGCGGTCAGCCGCAGCCGGGACCGGCCGTCCGGCACCGACGGGGGACGGAAGCACCCCACGCGCACGCCCGCCCTGAGGCAGTCCGCCCGCCATCTGAGGGCGGCCTCCGGGGAGGGCGCCGTCACGGACACCACGGCGGCGTCGGGCGTACTCGTCTCCAGCCCGCGCCCGCGCAGGCCCTCCGACAGGGCCCGGGCCCGTTCGCGCACCGCCCCGGCCCGCCAGGGCTCGGCGCGCAGCACGCGCAGCGCGGCCAGGGCCGCGCCCGCCGGGGCCGGGGCCAGGCCGGTGTCGAAGACGAACGTGCGCGCGGTCTCCACCAGGTGGCGGATCACCCGGAGCGGCCCCAGCACCGCGCCGCCCTGGGATCCCAGCGCCTTGGACAGGGTCACCGACACCGCGACGTCGTCCGCGCCCCGCAGCCCGGCGGCGGTGGCGGTGCCGCGCCCGCCGGGGCCCACCACGCCCAGGCCGTGCGCGTCGTCCAGCAGCAGCGCGGCGCCGTGCTCGCGGGCCGCCCGGGCCAGGGAGGCGGTGTCGGTGAGGTCGCCGTCCACGGAGAAGACGGTGTCGCTCAGCACCAGGGCACGCCCCCCGGCGGCCGCGAGCGCCTCGGCGGCCAGGTCGGGCCGGGCGTGGTCGAAGAGCGCCACGCGCGCGCCGGAGGCCCTGGCCAGCCGGGTCGCGTCGATGAGGGAGGCGTGGTTGTGGCGGTCGCACACCACCAGGGGAGGGGTGCCGCCGTCGGGGGCGGCCAGCGCGGTGACCATCGCCAGGTTCGCCGCGTACCCGGAGGAGAACACCAGCGCCGCCTCCGCGCCGTAGAAGCCGGCGAGTTCGCGCTCCAGTTCGTGGTGGAGGGCGGTGTCCCCGGTGACCAGGCGCGACCCGCCCGCGCCCGCGCCCCACACGCGCGTGGCGTCGGCGGCGGCCCGCACCACGTCCGGGTGGCGCAGCAGCCCCAGGTAGTCGTTGCCCGCCAGGTCCAGGAGGCCGTCGTCGGCGCCCCGGGGCACGGTGCGCCGTGTGAGTCCGGCCGCGGCGCGCCTGCGGGCGGCCCCGTCCAGCCACGCGAAGGGGTGTCCAGGGGGCAGCGCCCGTGCGGAGCGCGTGCGGGCCGCGGCGCGCAGGGTCCACGGGCGGCGGGACGGGGCGGTACCGGTGGCGGAACTCGGCATGCGGGCGCGGCCTCCTCGGGTCGTGTCGGGCACACTCCGGATCGTTCGGGCAGGGGCGGGGAGCGGTGCGGCCCTGGAAGGGGCCGACCCAGCGGCGGCCAATCCCGCTGGGGCGGCCCGGTCCTTCGTGCCAGGGAGGCGCCTACGACTCTGCCGGTCGGCGCATGCGCGCGTCACCCGTGGAAGCCCACAAAGATCCGCGTGGATTCCTTGGCGGGACCGTACGGGCACACGTGCGTGCGGTAAGTGAACAATGAGGCACCATGGCCCCGACTCCCACCGGCACAGGCACCGACCGTTTCCTCCCCGAGCAGGTCCGCGCCGCGGACACCGCCCACCTGTGGCACCCCTACACCACGGTCCCCGCGCAGGAGCGGCCGTATGTGGTGACCGGGGCGGAGGGGACGCGGCTGACCCTGTGGTCGGAGGAGGGCACGCACCACGTGGTGGACGGGATGTCGTCCTGGTGGTCGGCGATCCACGGCTACCGCCACCCGGTGCTGGACGCGGCGGTGCGCGGCCAGGTGGACGCCTACAGCCACGTCATGTTCGGCGGGCTCACCCACGGGTCCGCCGCCGAGCTGGCCCGGACGCTGGTGGAGGTCACCCCGGAACCGCTGGAGCACGTCTTCCTCGCCGACTCCGGCTCGGTGTCGGTGGAGGTGGCCATGAAGATGTGCCTGCAGTACCACCGCTCGACGGGGAACCCGGGCCGGCGCCGCTTCCTCACCTGGCGGGGCGGCTACCACGGCGACACCTTCCACGCCATGAGCGTCTGCGACCCCGATGGCGGAATGCACTCCCTGTGGGGGGACGTGCTGCCCGCGCAGGTGTACGCGCCCGCACCGCCCGCCGGGTTCGACACGGGGCCCGACCCGGACTACGTGGCCGCCTTCGAGCGCCTGGCCGCCGAGCACGCGGGTGAACTGGCCGCGATCATCGTCGAGCCGGTGGTGCAGGGCGCGGGCGGCATGCGCTTCCACCACCCGGGCTACCTGCGCGAGCTGCGGCGGATCGCGGACGCGTACGGACTGCTGCTGGTCTTCGACGAGATCGCCACGGGCTTCGGCCGCACCGGCGAGCTGTTCGCCGCCGACCACGCGGGGGTCGCGCCCGACGTCATGTGCCTGGGCAAGGCGCTGACCGGCGGCTACCTGACCCTCGCCGCGACGCTGTGCACGGGCCGGGTGGCCAGGGGCATCGCCACGGGGGAGGTGCCGGTGCTCGCCCACGGGCCCACGTTCATGGGCAACCCGCTGGCCTGCGCGACCGCGCTGGCCTCGGTGGAGCTGCTGACGGGGGGCGACTGGCGGGGCGACGTGGCACGGATCGAGGCCGGTCTGCGCGAGGGCCTCGCCCCCGTCGAACACCTGCCGGGGGTGCGCGAGGTACGGGTGCTCGGCGCCGTCGGGGTGGTGGAGCTGGACGCGCCGGTGCGGACGGGCGAGGCCACCCGCGCCGCGGTGGGTGCGGGGGTGTGGCTGCGGCCCTTCCGCAACCACGTGTACGCGATGCCGCCCTACGTGTGCGGCCCGGAGGACGTGGCGGCGATCGCCGCCGGGATGGTCGCGGCGGTACGGGCCTCACTGGGGGAGGGGCCGCGATGAGCGTCCTGGTGGTGACCGGGACCGGGACCGAGGTCGGGAAGACGGTGGTCACGGCGGCGGTGGCCGCGCTGGCACGTGCGAGGGGACGGCGGGTGGCCGTGCTCAAGCCCGCCCAGACCGGGGTGGGGCGGGCCGGGCACGGAGACACGGACACCGTGGCCCGCCTCGCGCCGGGTGTGACGACGGCGGAACTGGCCCGCTACCCCGACCCGCTGGCCCCGGCCACGGCCGCCGCCCGGTGCGGCGCGGCACCCGTGCGGGCCGAGGAGGCCGCCGACGCCGTGTGGCGCCTGGCCCACGCGCACGACCTGGTACTGGTGGAGGGCGCGGGCGGCCTGCTGGTGCGGTTGAACGCCGAGGGCCAGACCCTGGCCGACGTCGCGGTGCTGCTGTCCGCGCCGGTGCTGGTGGTGGCCCGGCCCGACCTGGGCACGCTGAACGCCACCGCGCTGACCGCGGAGGCCCTGCGCACCCGCGGCCTGTCCCCGGCCGGTGTGGTGGTGGGGTCCTGGCCGGACCGCCCCGACCTGGCCATGCGCTGCAACCTCGCCGACCTGCCCGCCATGGGCGCCGGACCGCTGGCCGGCGTGCTGCCGCAGGGCAGCGGGGCACTGGCCGCGCCCGCGTTCGCGGACGCGGCCCGCCGCTTCCTGGCCCCGTGCCTGGGCGGTGCGTGGACGGGCGCCCTCACGCCGGAGCGGGGACCGGCGAGGCCAGTGTGAACGCGCGCGGGCCGGGGCCGTGCCCACGCAGCCGCCGGGCGCGTTCCCCGGCCTCCTCCCGGGACACCGGGGCCCCGGCGGCGGACCACCACAGGACGCGTTCCACCTCGGGGAAGGCACCGCTGCGGGCACGCAGGGCCAGCACGTCCGGGTGGGCCTCCTCCACGAAGGACCTGAGGTCCGCCGGGGAGCGCCACAGCGCGACCAGGTGTATCCGGTCTCCCTCGTCGGAGAAGTGGACCTCTTCCAGGTGCCCGGGACTGCTCCGGGCGCGCTCGCGCAGCGCGGCGGCGAACTCCCCGAGGAAACGCCGGTCGCCCCGGACGGTGCGCGCCTCCACGAGGACCGGCGAGCCGACGCGGAGGTTCCGAACGTGCTCCCTGCCCCGGCGCGGGCGGTGTGCGGCGGAGTGGGCGGCGGAAACGCGCTGGTGCCGGACCAGGAACTGCATGAGGACTCCCAAGAAATTGGACTGCTTGTCAAGGGGTCCACATTGGCTCTGGTGGCATCCCCTGTCGAATGCCAGTATGGAAGTCCGGGGGTAGCCCCAGTAGATCCAATGGAGGGGAAAATGGACTCTTCTCGGAACGCCGCAGAACTCGCGGACCTCTTCGGGGCCTGGTCCCGGGGCGGCGGCCCCCTCTACCGGCGCCTCGCCGACGCCCTGCGCGAGCTCGTCGACCAGGGCACCCTCACCCCCGGTGAGCGCCTGCCGTCCGAGCGCGCCCTGGCCACCGCCCTCAGGATCAGCCGCACCACCGTGGTCTCCGCCTACGACTCCCTGCGCTCGGCGGGCATCCTCGACAGCAGGCAGGGCAGCGGCACCCGCGTCAGCAGCCGGATCGCGCCCGTGCGCTCGGACGGCTGGACCGCCAACGGCACCGGCAACCCCATGTACCGCAACCTCTTCCAGCGGGAGGAGGGCCTCATCCCGGCCTCCTGCCTGGCCACCCCCGCCCTCCCGGGCGTGGAGGAGGCCATCCGCGAGGTCGTGGCCGAGGACCTGCCCGCGCTCATGGCCGAGGGCTCCTACCACCCGAGCGGTCTGCCCGCCCTGCGCCAGGCCATCGCCGACCACTACGGCAGCCGCGGCCTGCCCACCACCCCCGACCAGATCGTGGTCACCACCGGCGCGCACCAGGCCGTCAACCTGGTCTCACAGCTCTATCTGCGCAAGGGTTCGCCCGTCGTGGTCGAGGACCCCGGCTTCGCGGGCTGCCTGGACCTGATGGGCGACCGGGGCGCCCGCTTCCTCCCCGTCCCCCTCGACGACCAGGGCATCGACGGGACCGGCGTGCGCCGTGCCATCGCCGAGCACATGCCCCACCTGATCTACACCATGCCCTCGTACCACAACCCCACCGGCACGATGATGTCCGCGGCGCGCCGCCGCGAGCTGGGCGAGCTGTCCGCGCGCCACGGCGTACCCGTCCTGGAGGACTCCGCCTACACCGGCATGCGCGCCGCGGACGAGCCCCCGCCGCTGGCCGCGTTCGCTCCGCGCGGCGCCGAGGTCATCACCGTGGAGTCCCTGTCCAAGATCGGCTGGGCCGGGCTCCGACTGGGCTGGCTGCGCGCGCCCGCCGAGATGGCCCTGCGCCTGAGCCGCCGCAAGGTCCTCGCCGACCTGGCCGGCCCCCTGCTCGACCAGGCGGTGACCGTGCGCCTGCTGGAGCGCTACGACGAGCTCTCCCGGCAGCGCTCCGACATGCTGCGCGAGGCGCTCGGCCACATGGAGAAGCTGCTGCGCGAGGCCCTGCCCTCCTGGGAGTGGAAGCGCCCCGACGGCGGGGCGGCCCTGTGGGTGCGCCTGCCCGGCGTGGAAGCACGCGCCTACGTACAGGTCGCGCTCTGCCACGACGTGGAGCTCGTCCCGGGGGCGATCATGTCGGCCTCCGCCGACGGCCGCTACTCCGAGTGCTTCCGTCTGCCCTTCGCCTACGACCGGGCCACCCGGGAGGAACTGGTCTGGCGGCTGGCCCGGGCCTGGCGCGAACTCGACCGGTACGGCCCGGTGGCCGAGGACCCGGTCCGCCTGGTGGTCTGATCCGGCACGGCTCCCGCACCGGCGGAGGCGGGCGGGGACGCCGTGCGCCCCGTCCGGGCGGGCCCGGACACGCGCGAGGGCGGCACCACGCGCGGTGCCGCCCTCCGCCGTGTCCGGCGGACGCACCGGACGGGAGCAGCGGGTGTCAGCCGATCTGGATCCCGCGGGCGTTGCTGAAGCGCTCCTGGACGTCGGCCCAGTTGACGACGTTCCAGAAGGCCTTGGCGTACTCGGCCTTGACGTTCTTGTACTGGAGGTAGAAGGCGTGCTCCCACATGTCCAGCATCAGCAGCGGGACGGAGCTGAGGGCGGTGTTGCCCTGCTGGTCGTAGAGCTGCTCGATGACCAGGCGCTGACCGAGGGCGTCCCAGGCCAGGATCGCCCAGCCCGAGCCCTGGATCGTGGTGGCCACGGCGGTGAAGTGGGCGCGGAAGGCGTCGAAGGAGCCGAACTGGTCGTCGATGGCGGCACCCAGCTCGCCCTCGGGCTTGTCACCGCCCTCAGGGGACAGGTTCTTCCAGAAGACGGAGTGGTTGACGTGGCCGCCCAGGTTGAAGGCGAGGTTCTTCTCCAGCATCGGGATGGTCCCGAACTCGCCGCTCTCGCGGGCCTCGGCCATCTTCTCCAGGGCCGTGTTGGCACCGGAGACGTAGGTCGCGTGGTGCTTGTCGTGGTGCAGCTCCATGATCTGACCGGAGATCCACGGCTCCAGGGCCGCGTAGTCGTAGGGCAGTTCGGGAAGCGAGTACGGCGCAGACATCTCTTCTGACGCACCTTTCCAATGACGAGATTCGTCGTGTTCACCAGCGATGGGATCGCTAGGCAGCAAGCTATCAGTCAGTCGACCGCGCACCCGATGTCAGGCTGTTTACACTCCGGCCCGGGAATAAACCGGGTTCGCCGGACCGCGGTATCCGGATCCCCGCGGTCACCGAGCGTGCGGACCGTGTCGCCACGGGCACCGGGCCCTCGCGGACGACCTTCCGTGTCGCCGTCCCACCGTCCCCCTCCAGCACTTCCCCACTCGCCTCCTCCCAATCATCACTTTTATGGAGGAATCTCCTTGCGCGTGCGGCACAACGTGATGTGACGCGCTTTTCGCCGGGGCGCGCGCGTCCTCCCGGGAGGTGACATCCGCCCGTCACCGGACCGTTGCGCGGAGGGCTCGGGCGGCATTCACCCGGGCCCGCCCGGAGGGCGGCGGTAATACGTCGATGAATTCGGCGGCGGGCCGGATCCCCGTCCCGCCGCGCGCGTCCCGGTCCTTTACGCCCGAGGTCTCCGCCGCGCCCCGCCGCCGGCCCGGCGGCCCACCACCGGGTCCGCCCCGGCCAGGGGGCGGCGTGCCCGTGCCCGGGCGACTTCCGCGTGGGGCGGACCGCGCCGCGGCCCCCGCGGCCGGAAGGGGGAGGGGGCCGCGCGGGGCGGCGGCGGACCACGCGAAACGGGAGCAGAACACCGGATGCACAAAGATGAGGAATTCATGAGTGGGGGGTGAACAACAGGGGAATTGCGTGTACTCCAGGTTTCGATTTCCGTCACGGAGCATCCGTTATTTCCCCGAAGCGTTAAGGTCGGAGGCGTCTGAGCGGTTCGCCGGTCACCGCCTCCGGCAGGAGCGGGCGGACCGGTGGTCCGACACGGGGAAACCGGCTCCTTCCCCTCTCGTCCCCCCGCGGCCCGCGCTCGGCGGCGCCGCGTCAGGAACTCCCGTGGAGGTATCCGTCCATGCGGTCGATTCGCAGTCGTCTCCGTCCGATCCTGGCCACCGGCGCGGTGGTCGGGGCCGCCGTGCTCTGTGTCCCCGCCGCACTGGGGCTGGCGGGCGTGATCGACTGGGCCGATGTGGCCACCCTCACCCTCCTCGGCCTGCTCTGCGCCGCGGTGGGCGCCCTCGGGCTGGGCGTACTACTGCTGTCCCGCCGCATGGGCGCCCTGTCCAAGAGCGTGACCACGGCGATGGACGCCCACAGCCGCAGGGTCGCCGAGACGCTCGGCCAGGACCGCCTGGAGAACGTCCGCGCCCTGGAGGGCGTCCACGAGCGCTTCGCCCACCTCCAGGAGCACACGCTCCCCCGGATGAACCGCGAGATCAGGAACGCGGTCACCGTGCAGGGCCGCAACGACTACGAACAGCAGGTCGCCTGGACCGAGCTGCGCGAACACCTCGACACCGCGACCTTCATGCCGCCCCTGCGCGGCTGGGCGGCCTCCCCCGACGTGCTCAGGGTCCTGGTCCGCCACATCGACCGGCTGCGCCCGAAGCTGGTCGTGGAGTGCGGCAGCGGCGCCTCCAGCGTCTGGATCGGCTACGCGCTGCGCCGCGCGGGCGGTGGCAGGCTCGTCGCGATCGAGCACGACGCCCGCTACGCCGAGCTCAGCCGGGAGCTGGTCGCCGCGCACGGACTCGACGACATCGTCGAGGTGCGCCACGCCCCGCTGGTCGAGACCGAGAGCACCGCGGTCACCGTCGACGGCCAGGAGCGCACGACCGCTGACCGCTGGTACGACACCTCCGCCTTCACCGACCTGGAGGACATCGGACTGGTGTTCGTCGACGGCCCGCCCAAGGCCACCGGCCTGCAGGCCCGCTACCCGGCCGTACCCGTCCTGCTGCCGCGCTGCACCGAGGATGCCGTCATCGTCCTGGACGACGCCGCGCGCGCCGACGAGCGCGGCCTCGGGGACCGCTGGCTCGACGAGTACCCCGAACTCCACCGCACCGAGGAGGCCGCGGAGAAGGGCGCCCACGTCTTCGGCCGCAAGGGGGTCTGAGCCCGGCCGCTCCCGCTCCCCGCGTCTCTCACGGCCCCCTCCCTCACGGCCTGGCATCGCACCACCCGACGGGCTCCCGCCGGAGTCCGACCGACACACCCGAGGTCACCCGATGATCACCACCGCCCTGCGGCACGCCCTGCGCGCCCGTGGCACCGAGACCGCCGTGCTGTGCCACGCGGGCGCCGGCACCCGTTCCACCCTGGCCGATCTGCCGTTACGGCACGACGACCTCCTGCTGGACCTGGACGCCCACCCCCTGGGCCGACCCCTGGAGCTCCCGAGGGCCTGGATCCGGGACGGGGAGGCCGAGGTCGGACTCGTCGCGGTCCTGGCCGCCACGCCCACCGACCTGAACCGCGCGCTCACCGCCGCGGTGCAACTGCCCCGGGCCGTGCACGTCGTGGTCGCCCTGGCCGCCACCCCCGGCCACCAGGAACCTCCGATCCCGGCCTCCCCGGGCATGGGCCAGTGGCGCGAACTCCAGGAGGTACGGGTGCGCCGCGCGGACAGGAGCGGCTGGGTGTGCGAGCTGTTCTTCCCCAACGGGGTGGACACCGCCCAGGTGGTCGACGCCGTCGTGCACGGCACACGCGGCCGCCGCCGGGGACCGGCCACCGCGCCGATGGCCGTCCTCAACGGGCCCGAGGCCGCCCTGTGGCGGCCCGGCGACACCAGCGTGCGGGGCGTGGACGCGGCCGGGCCCGTCCCGCTGCGCCGGGTGACCCCGGTCGGCGACCTGGCGCTGCGCGTGTCCGACGACGGCGGGCGGCCCGGGTGGACCGACCCGGTCGTCCCGGCCCTGGACCGCTCCACCACCGGCGCCGACTCCTGGGAGCGGATCGCCTCCGACGGGCACGCCGACCTCCGGGCGGCCGCCGCCGCGCGCACCGGGGAGGCGGCCGTCGACGCCGTCGCGCCCATCGACGAGACCACGGTCAACCCCACCGGGTTCACCAGGGTCAAGGACGGGAAGCTGGCCGACCTGACCCTCCACGGCGCCCACGCCGTCGTCCGGGAGGGCGGCAGGGACCTGGTCACCGTCGCTGCCGACGGCACCGTCACCGACGTCGACCTGTCACGGCTGCGCCACCTGCGCGGGGTCAGGGTGGACTGGTCCGGGCACACCGGGCCCAGCGCCGCCGTGCGCGCGGTCGCCTCTCTGGCCGCCGGCGGGGTGCCCCTGCTCAGCGGCGAGGTGCCCGCCTGGGCGGCGGGCCTGGGCGCGCCGCTCACGGACCTGATCACCAGCGCCGGCGAGGAGGACCTGCGCGACCAACTGCGTCGGGAGGAGTACAGCGTCCGGCTGCGCCGCGCCGCCCTGCGCACCCACGGACAGCGCTCCCGCTGGCGGGCCCTGGGCACCGAGGCCGGGATCCCCCTGCCCCGGTCGCCCCGGGTCTCGGTCATCCTGTGCACGCGCCGCCCCGAGATGGTCGGGTTCGCGCTCGCCCAGATCGCCCGGCAGCGCGACGTGGACCTGGAGGTGGTCCTCACCCTCCACGGATTCCCCGCCGACCGGCCCGAGGTGAGATCCGCGGTCGCCGCGTTCAGGGACACGGGGCTGCCGCTGGTCGTGCACGAGGCCGACGCGGGCCAGGTCTTCGGCTCGGTGCTCAACGACTCCGTCGCCCGTGCCTCCGGCGACCTCATCTCCAAGTGGGACGACGACGACTGGTACGGCCCCGACCACCTGGCCGACCTGCTGCTGGCGCGCACCTACTCCGGTGCCGAGCTCGTCGGCGTGGGCCAGGACTTCGTCTACCTCCAGGAGGTCGACCTGACGGTCTGGCGCAACCGCAGGTCCGAGGCCGCCACCCGGTTCATCGCCGGGGGCACCATCCTCACCGACCGGGTGGTGCTGGAGGAGACCGGGGGATTCCGGCCGCTGCCCCGCGCCATCGACACCCAGCTCCTCATCGCCGTCATCCGGGGCGGCGGGCGCATCTACCGCGCCCACGGACTCGGGTACGTGCTCCGCCGCACCGGTGGCGGGCACACCTGGTCCGAGGACATGGGCTTCTTCCTGCACAACCACACCCAACAGTGGTCCGGCTGGCGTCCGAGCGCACTCCTGGAGGGCGAGCCCTCGCCCCTCGGCCAGCCCGCCACCGAGTACACGGGGGAGATCCGTTGACCAAGCTCGACACGACCCAGGAACCGGTCTCCGACGACCGCGCGTCCGTCCTGCCCCGGGCGGAGATCGACCACCGGGGCCAGCCCCGCGTGCGGCGCAACGACTACTCGGTGCTCCAGCCGCCGTCGCTGGGGGAGTGGACCCCGACGCTGTCGGTGTCGGTGGTCATCCCCGCCCACGGGCACCCGGACAAGCTCGCACTCGTCCTGGCCTCCCTGTCCGCGCAGAGTTACCCCGCGCACCTGATGGAGGTGGTCGTGGTGGACGACGGCTCTCCCGAGCCGCTCACCCTGCCGCCGGTGCGTCCGGAGAACACCCGGCTGGTCACCTCGGCGCCCGGGGGCTGGGGCTCGGCGCACGCCGTGAACAGCGGTGTGGAGGTCTCCTCCGGCCAGGTGGTGCTGCGTCTGGACGCGGACATGCTGGTCTACCGCGAGCACGTCGAGTCGCAGATGCGCTGGCACCACCTGGTCGACTACGGGGTCGCCCTGGGCCACAAGATGTTCGTGGACTTCGACCCCTCCGCCATGACCCCCGAGTACGTGGCCGCCGAGGTCCGCGAGGGGCGCGCGGCCCAGCTGTTCGACCGCGAGAGCGCCGACCCGCACTGGGTGGAGCAGACGATCGCCAACCACGACGGGCTGCGCACCGCCGACCGCCTGGCCTACAAGGTGTTCGTGGGTGCCACCGGCTCCCTGCACCGCACCCTGTTCGATGCCGCGGGCGGTCTGGACGGGGCACTGGTCCTGGGCGGCGACAGCGAGTTCGCCTACCGGGTCTCCCAGCAGGGGGCGGTCTTCGTCCCGGACCTGGACACCAGCAGCTGGCACCTGGGGCGTACCCAGATGCAGACCCGCCGCGACGCGGGCACCCGCTACAGGATGCCGTTCGTGGCCAACCGGGTTCCCGACTTCCACCTGCGCCGCAGGCGCCCCGAACGGCAGTGGGAGGTGCCGCTGGTCGACGTGGTGATGGACGTGGACGGCGCCGCCCTGGAGGACGTGGACGCCACCGCCTCGGCGCTGCTGTCCGGCACCACCCCCGACATCCGGCTGTGGCTCGTGGGCCCCTGGGGCGAGCTGGACGAGGAGCGGCGCTCCCCGCTGGACGAGGAGCGGCTCGATCTGCGGCTGGTGCGGGAGACCTTCCGGGGCGACCCCCGGGTGCGCCTGGCGGGGGCCGCACCCGGCCACGACCCGCAGGTGCCCTTCCTGCTGCGCGTGCCCGCCGGGGTGGCGCTGCGGAGCCGTGCGGTCGCCGACCTGGTCGACGCGGCCAACAAGAACAAGGCGGGGCTGCTGTGCGCGCCCGCGCCGGGTGCCACCCGGGGCGACGGCGTCCTGCGCATGGAGCGCATCTCCGCCTACGCCAGGGCGCGCCACCTGTGGCCGGACGCCGCGCCCGAGGAACTGGACCGCCGGGTGGAGGAGGTCTACGGCACCCACTGGATGCCCGGGGAGGACTTCGTGGCCTCGGAGGAGGAGGCACAGACCAAGCCGGAGAACCCCGAGGCACTGCGGCGCAAGCTCGACCACGCGCTCGCCGAGGTGGAGCGGATGCGTGCGCGGGCCAGGCGGGCCGAGCGCAAGCTGCGCTGGTTCACCCCCGGGCTGGCCCGCAGGGCGCTGCGCAAGCTGGCCCGCTGACCCGGCCCCGGAGGCCTCCTCCGGACGGAGGGAGAGGGCGCGCCCAGACCGGCGGTGTGTCGGTCGTCCACGACACACCGCCGCCTCTCGGGTGCGATCAGTGATTATTTGACTACTCTGGGCACCCGGAACTGGTGCGCGTCCCACGGGCCGCGGCTCCGCCTCCCACACCACCGAGGTCGCCCCATGATCACCTCCGTACTCCGCCAGGGCCTGCGCACACGCGGGAGCGAACCCGCGGTGCTGTGCCACACCGGTTTCCAGGGGCGGGGCTGCGTCTACTTCGACTGGCTCCGGCTCGGGGCCCGTGACCGGATCGTCGACCTGGACACCTGCCCCATGGGCGAGCCGGTCGGCGTGCGGGGCGTGGGCGGACCGGGCGAGGCGACGGAGGTGGGGCTGCTGGCGGTCGTCGCGGCCAGCCTCACCGACCTTCGCCGCTCCCTCACCACCGCGGTCCACCTGCCGCCCGCCGTGCACCTGGTAGCGGCCGTGGCCGACATGCCGGGCCACCAGGGCCCCCTGCTGCCCGCGCCCCCCGGGATCGACGAATGGCACGGCCTGCAGGAACTGCGGCTCCGCCGTACGGGCAAGAGCGGCTGGGTCTGCGAGCTGTTCTTCCCCGGCGGCGCCGACACCGCCTCGGCCCTGGACAACATCCTGCACGGGACGGGAGGCCGCAGGCGCGGCCCCAGGCCCGTGCCCCTGGGCGGACTGCACGGACCCGAAGGCGCCCTGTGGCGCTCCGGCGACGCCTCGGCCTCGGGGGTGAGCGCCACCGGCCCCGTCCCGCTGCGCCGGGTCACCCCGGTCGTCGACCTGGTCGTGCGCACACACGACGGCGGGCCGCTGCCCGCATGGGAGGACGAGGCCGTCCCCTGCCTGGACCTGGAGACCACCGCCGCCGGCTCCTGGGAGAGGCTGACCCGCGCCGAGGGCGGGCGCCACCCGTCGGAGGTCGGCGGAGGCGGTCCGCTGCGCGTACGGGAGGCCGACCCCGCGGAGCTGGTCGCCCCCATCGACGAGCGCGTCATCAACCCCTGCGGCTTCACCCGCAAGTCCGGCGGCCCCATGGGCGACCTCACGGTCCACGACCGGCGCGCGGTCATCCGTGACGGGAACAAGGTCCTGGCCGCGCTTCCCGGCAACGGGACGGTCACCGACCTGGACATCGGCCGGATCCGCCATCTGCGCGGCGTCCGGGTGGACTGGTCCGGGCACAGCGGACCCGCGGCCGCGGTGCGCGCGGTCGCCTCCCTCGCGGCCGCGGGCGTACCGACGGTCAGCGGTCCCGTCCCGGCCTGGGCGCGCGCCCTCGGACGAACCCTGACCGGCCTGCTGACCTCCGTGGGGGAGGAGGAGCTGCGCGACCCGCTCGTCCGGGAGGAGCACAGCATCCGGTTGCGCCGCGCCGCCCTGCGCACCCACGGCCAGCTCACCCGCTGGCGCTCCCTGGCGCGAAGGGCCGGGGTCCCGCTGCCGCCCGACCCCCTGGTCTCGGTGGTCATGTGCACCCGCCGCCCCGAGATGGTGGGGTTCGCGCTCGCCCAGATCGCCCGACAGCGCCACGTGCGCTTCGAGGTGGTCCTGACCCTGCACGGCTTCTCCGCCGAACTGCCCGAGGTGCGCGCGGCCATCACCGAGTTCGCGGCCACGGGGACGCGGGTCACCGTGCACGAGGCACCGGCGGACCAGGTGTTCGGGGCCGTGCTCAACGACGCCGTCGACCGCGCCTCGGGGACGGTCATCGCCAAGTGGGACGACGACGACTGGTACGGGCCCGAGCACCTGGCCGACCTGATGCTGGCGCGCACCTACTCCGGAGCCGACCTGGTGGGCAGCAGCACGGACTACGTCTACCTCCAGGAACTGGACCTGACCGCGTGGAGGAGCTACCACTCGGAGCTTCCCTCGCCCCATGTGGCGGGAGGGACCATCCTCACCGACCGCTCGGTGCTGGAGGAGGTCGGTGGTTTTCGCCCCCTGCCCCGGGCGATCGACAGCCAGCTCCTCCTGGCCGTGCGGCGCAACGGCGGACGCATCTACCGCGCCCACGGGCTGTGCTACATGCTGCGCCGCGTGGCCGAGGGCCACACCTGGAACGAGGACCCGGGCTACTTCGTGCGCAAGAGCACCAGGCAGTGGTCCGGCTGGTGCCCCAGCGTCCTGATGGAGGGGGTCCCCGAACCCCTGGGACAGCCCGAAGGAATGACCGAGTACACGGGAGGACACCGTTGACCACCTCAGACAACGCTCCCGGATCGGGCCTGGTGCCCGGTCGGCGCCGGGCGAAGGCGGACCCGGTGACGGAGATCCGCGGCGCCGGTCCCCACGGCTCCGAGGGCGGCTCCACGCCCCGGCTGTGGCGCAACGACTACTCGGTGCTCCAGCCGCCGCCGCTGGGGGAGTGGACCCCGACGCTGTCGGTGTCGGTGGTCATCCCCGCGCACGGCCATCCGGAGAAGCTCGCGATGGTGCTGGCCTCCCTGTCCGCGCAGAGCTACCCCGCGCACCTGATGGAGGTGGTCGTGGTGGACGACGGCTCTCCCGAGCCGCTCACCCTGCCGCCGGTGCGTCCGGAGAACACCCGGCTGGTCACCTCGGCGCCCGGGGGCTGGGGCTCGGCGCACGCCGTGAACAGCGGTGTGGAGGTCTCCTCCGGCCAGGTGGTGCTGCGTCTGGACGCGGACATGCTGGTCTACCGCGAGCACGTCGAGTCGCAGATGCGCTGGCACCACCTGGTCGACTACGCGGTGGTCATGGGCCACAAGATGTTCGTGGACTTCGACCCCGAGACGATGAATCCCGAGTACGTGGCCGAGCAGGTGCGTGCGGGCAGGGCGGCGGACCTGTTCGACCGTGAGAGCGCCGAACCGCACTGGGTGGAGCGGACGATCAACAGGAGCGACCGGCTCCTCACCGCCCACCACAAGGCGTACAAGGTGTTCATCGGCGCCACTGGTTCGCTGCACCGCACGCTGTTCGACAGGGCCGGGGGGATGGACGCCGAGCTCATCCTGGGGGGCGACAGCGAGTTCGGCTACCGCGCCTCCCAGCAGGGGGCGGTCTTCGTCCCGGACCTGGACACCAGCAGCTGGCACCTGGGGCGCACCCAGATGCAGACCCGCCGCGAGGCGGGGACCCGCTACAGGATGCCGTTCGTGGCCAACCGCATGCCCTACTACCACCTGCGCAACCAGCGCTCGGGGCGTTTGTGGGAGGTACCGGTGCTGGAGGCGGTGGTGGACGTGGACGGTGCTTCTCTGGAGGACGTGGAGGCCACCGCCTCGGCGCTGCTGTCCGGCACCACCCCCGACATCCGGCTGTGGCTCGTCGGTCCGTGGGAGGTGCTCACGGAGGGGCGCAGGCCTCTGCTGGAGGAGGAGAACCTGGACCTGCGGCTGGTCAGGGAGCTCTTCCGCGGCGACCCCCGGGTGCGGTTCACCGAATCCGAGCCCGAGCACGATCCGCGGGTGCCCTTCCTGCTGAGACCGCCCGTCGGAGCGCGACCGGCGCCCGGGGCCCTCCGCCAGCTCCTGCGGACGGCCGAACGCACGGGGGCGGGCCTGCTGCGCTCGCTTCCGCCCGGGGACGCGCAGGGGGGAGGGGCGCTGCGGATGGAGCGCACCGCCGCCTACGCCAGGGCCCGCCACCTGGCCCCCGGGGCCGGGCCGCAGGAGTGCGACCGTCTGGTGGAGGAGGTCTGCGGTATCCACTGGATGTCCGGGGAGGAGATCTTCGCGGCCTCCTCCGCCCCGGCGGAGGAGGCCGGAGCCGCCGAGGGTGACACGGCCCTTCTGCGCCACCGCCTGGCCCGCGCCGAGAACGAGGCCAGGAGGATGCGGCGCCGTGCGGAGAGGGCCGAGCGCAAGCTGCGCTGGTTCACCCCCGACCTGGTCCGCCGTGTGCTGCGCAGGATCGCCCGTTGAGGTGGTGCTTGTTCTGGGGCTCCGCTGCGCTTCGCCCCGTGTTCGGGCGCCCCCGGGGGTCCCGCCCCGCTCGTGCCGTCAGCGGGGAAGGGCCTACGGCACCCAGAGGCCGAGCGACTCGGCGACCAGGGCGGGGCGCTCCTGGCCCTCGATCTCCACGGTGTGGGTCGTGGCCACCAGGTAGCCCTTGGGGGACTCCTGCACCGAGGTGAGCTCGATGCCGTCGCGGATGCGCGCGCCGGAGGGGACCGGCTGGAGGAAGCGCACCTTGTTGAGTCCGTAGTTGATGGACATGCTGGGCTTCTCGGTGAGCGAGATGGCCGACTGGGAGAAGTGGGCCAGCATCGACAGGGTCAGGAACCCGTGCGCGATGGTGCCGCCGAACGGACCCGCCGCCGCCCTCTCCTGGTCGAGGTGGATCCACTGGTGGTCCCCGGTCGCGTCGGCGAAGAGGGAGATCCGTTCCTGGTCGATGGTCACCCAGTCGGTGTAGCCCAGGTGCTCGCCCTGGGATGCGATGACCTCGTTGATGTCGGCGAATACGCGCACCGCGCCTCCACAGTCGTCGGGTCCGGAACGGGAGCCGGACGGTGCCGCAACTCTACCTAACGCTGTTCGGTTAAAGGGGGCGGGGGAACCCCTTCGGGAGGCCCCGCGGGATCAGCGCCCCCGTCCGCGGGAGGCTCCGTCGCCGCGTCCGCGCTCGACGAGGGCCTCGTGCGCGCCGTCGGCGTCCACCAGCAGGGCCCGCGCGGTGCGTCCGGCCACCGCCGCGCGGTCCACCCCGTGTCCCAGGCCGCCCTCCGTCAACGGGACCGGGACCACACCGTCGTGTGCGCGCACCGGCGGGACCACCAGGTCGCGGCCGCGGCTCCCGGCGCCGGGCATCTCCACCGGCAGGGTCGCTCCCGACAGGGACGCCAGCGCGACCGCGGCGGCCCGGCCGACCCCCGTCACAGCTGAGGACCCGCACCAGACCTGCCAGCCGGCGTCCACGGCGCGGTCCACCGCGCGGCGGGCCTCCGTCAGGCCGCCCAGCCGGGTCAGGTCCACGTTCGCCGCGCTGCCGGCCTCGGCGCGGATCGCCTCGGTGAGGTCCTCCACCGACTCCAGCGACCGGCCCAGCGCCACCGGGGTGCGCAGCTCCGAGGCCAGGCGGCCGTGTGCGGCCAGCTCGCCCGGGGCGAAGGGGTCCTCGATCGCCAGCAGGCCGAGCCCGTCCATGGCGCGCAGCGCGTCCAGGTCGGCGGGTGACTCGGTGTACCGCCCGCCCGCGTCGGCCTGCAGGACCAGGAACGGGAAGCTGCTCTGCACCGCACGCACCACGTCGGCGTCCCAGCCCGGCTCGATCTCCAGCCGGATCCGCCTGAAGCCCGCCCCGACCTGCCGGTTGACCTCGGTGACCACCGACTCCACGGTCACCTGCCGGGGCAGGGACACCCCCGCCGTGAGCGCGGTGCGCTCCCCGCCCAGGGCGTGCGAGAGCGGCGTGCTGCGCTGGCGGCTCCACAGGTCCCAGCAGGCGGTGTCCAGGGCGCTGGCCACCGCCGGGTCCCAGGGCAGGTCCGCCCATGCCTCACCCGCCTCGGTGGGCCGCCTCCAGGAGTGGCGCAGCAGGGCGGGGGCGAAGGCCGAGACCAGGGACTCCCACTGGGGTCCGGTGGCGCGTGGGAGCTCCCCCCAGCCGCTGACGCCCTCACCGTCGGCCACACGGACCAGGACGGGGCCGTCGGCGCCGGTGCCCCGCTCACCCGTCTGGGGCCGCAGCCGGATCAGCTCGAGTTCGACGATCCGGGTCGCGGTCGTCGAGCCGGTGTGTGCCACGCTGTCCCACCTCGGTGCTCGTCCTCCCGCCGGTCGTCCGGCCACCGGGCCGGACGCGGGCTGTCCTTTCGACGGTACCGCTCCTCGGGTCCGACCGGGAGTGCGTCCCGGGCGCGGAACGCCTCTTCGGCTGTGTGCCCCGAACGGCGCCGGGCACACCGGTCCACCGGGCCTCCTCCCCGTCGGGGCGGTGCGGGCCGCCGTGCCCGTGGCCCTCCGCAGCGGCGGCGGGCTCCTCACGAGGGCGGGGCCGCCCGCGGCGCCGGTCGACGCCGCGGACGGCCCCGCCCCGGAGCCCGCGGTCTCAGCCCGTGGCCAGCACCTCGTCCAGCGGGCGGTGCTTGAGCCCGTGCGCCTCGGCGACCGGCGCCGACACCACGTCGCCGTCGAAGGTGTTCAGGCCCCCGGCCAGCGCCTCGTCCTCGTTCAGGGCCCGCCGCCAGCCCTTCTCCGCCAGCGCCACGGTGTAGCGCAGGGTGTCCTTGGTCAGCGCGTGGGTGGAGGTGTTGGGCACCGCCCCCGGCATGTTCGCCACGCAGTAGAACACGGTGTCGTGCACCTGGAACGTGGGGTCGGCGTGCGTGGTGGGACGCGAGTCCTCGAAGCAGCCGCCCTGGTCGATGGCGATGTCCACCAGCACCGCGCCCGGGCGCATCCGCGACACCAGCTCGTTGGACACCAGCTTGGGCGCCTTGGCCCCCGGCACCAGCACCGCGCCGATCACCAGGTCCGACTCCAGCAGCGACTGCTCCAGCTCGAACGCGTTGGACACCACGGTCTTGACCCGGCCCTGGTAGATCGAGTCCACGTGCCGCAGCTTGTTCACGTTCAGGTCCAGCACGGTCACGTCGGCGCCCATGCCCACCGCGACCTGCGTCGCGTTCAGGCCGGACACGCCCGCGCCGATCACGGTCACCCGCGCCGGGCGCACACCCGGGACCCCGCCCATGAGCACACCGCGGCCGCCACTGGGACGCTGCAGGGTCACCGACCCCACCTGCGTGGCCAGGCGCCCCGCGACCTCCGACATCGGGGCCAGCAGCGGCAGGGAACCGTCCGGCATCTGCACGGTCTCGTAGGCGATACCGGTCACCCGCCGCTCCAGCAGCGCTTCGGTGCACTCACGCGACGCGGCCAGGTGCAGGTAGGTGAAGAGGGTCTGGCCCTCGCGCATGCGGCGGTACTCGGCCGCGATCGGCTCCTTGACCTTCAGGATGAGCTCGCCCGCGTCCCACACCTCGTCGGCGGTGTCCAGGATGCGGGCGCCCGCCGCCTCGTACTCGGCGTCGGGAATGGAGGAGCCGAGGCCCGCGTCGCGCTCGACGACCACCTCGTGGCCCCGGCTGACCAGTTCGTGGACCCCCGCAGGAGTGATGGCCACCCGGTACTCGTGGTTCTTGATCTCACGGGGCACGCCGATGCGCACGGTTCCTCCTACTGGTATCTCCGTTGATATCCCCACTGTGACCTGCGGATGCCCTTCGCCGCCATCGTCAACATGCATGGCTGTCGGCAACCTTGTTGACAGGATGTAAGAAGGATGTGTGGGGTGGGACACGAGTCCGCGCCCGGTGTACGGGTTCGTACCGAAGTGCCCCGCCCGGCGGCCTCCTCACGGGCCCTCGGCCCGCAAGCCGTCCGGGACGTCCTCCGGCACGGTCCTGCGTCCCGAGACCCACACCTGTTCCACGCGGCCTGTCAGTTCCCTACCCGCGTACGGGCTCGGGTCCACCGGCGGGACCACCACCCGCGCGAGGGGGTCGAAGGCGACCAGGTCGGCGTCGCGGCCCGCCGTGATCCGCCCCTTACCGCCCAGCCCCAGCAGCTCCGCGGGAGCCAGGGCCGTCCACCGAGCCAGCTCGACCAGCCCGCGGCCGCGCCGGTGCGCCGCCGTCCACAGCGCGGACAGGCTCCACTCCAGCGTGTACAGGCCGTGGGCGGGAAGGTGCCCCGAACCCACCGTGGTGATCGACGAGTCCTCCGCCAGCAGCGCGCTCCACAGGGCCCTGCGGTTGGCGTCCGAGCGCACCGGCGGACGGCAGGCGTGGGCGGGCGACTCCGGCGCCAGCGCCTCCGAGGGCAGGCACAGGTAGTGCGGACAGGTCCGCGCCGACAACTCCACCCCGATCGGCCCCGCCGCCGCCAGCAGCGCGGCGCACTCGGCCGCGGTGAACGGGCCCACGTGCGTGCGCGCTCCCACCACGCGGGCCGCCGCGATCACCCGCTCCAGCCCGCGCCGCTCCGCCCGGGGCGGCCGCTGCTCCGCCGACACCGGCGGGGCGCCCAGTTCCCGGGCGTCCTCGGCGTGCACCAGCAGCACGCTGTCCAGCGCCGCGAGCTCGGCCATCGACTTGCGCATCCGGGCGTCGTCCAGCGACGCCATGTCCGGGGCTCCCCCGTCCGAGAGGGAGCAGCGGAAGGCCACCGCTCCCGCCGCCTGCAGGTCGGCCAGGTCGAGCGGGCCGGTGCCCGGGGTCACTCCGCCCAGGAACAGCACCGGCACCGGCGAGGACGCCGCCGCGCGCTGGTGGACCCGGAGCGTGTCCGCGCACGTGATGGCGGGCCGGGCCGGTGCGGGTGAGGCCACGACGCAGGTCACCCCGCCGCGCAGGGCGGTCTCGCCCACCATGCGGTAGGACTCGGCCAGGCCCTGTCCCGGTACGTGCACGCCGGTGTCCACGTCGACGGCTCCGGGCAGCAGCGCCACGCCGCCGAGGTCGGTCACCTCGCGCGCGGGCATGTCCGCGCCATAGGAGTCCACGGCCTCGATCCGGCCGTCGCGCACCCCGACGGAGGCGGGTCCGACCCCCTCGGCGGTGACCACGCGCCTGGACCTGACCACACTGTCGAACACGGTTATCGCCGTCCCCTTCACTACGCTTGCGACGGGAGGATGTGCTCTGGGGGCCACGGGAGGAGCCGTGGCACGGGGGAGGGGCGTCAAGCGGGGAGCGGGGGATACCGTTCTCGGCCGGAGGACGAGCGTATCGCGCGAAGCCCTTCGGCGAGGGGGAAACGCGACATCCCCTCGGGCACGCCGTGTGCCCGGGGCCTGCCGGAGCGGTCGCCGGAGCCGCCCGAGTCCGACGCCGCGTAGTAGACCGTTTAACCTTGGTCGAGGTGTTCCTCCGTGCGCGGCCCCTGCGGAAACGACTGGACGGCAGCGAGGCGTCACACGGCCAAGGGCGCTGACCAGCCATCGAAACGAGACCGACGACGGAGTGGCGCGTGGCTCCTCCCGCACTGAACCCGAAATCCCCTCCCCAGGAACACCATGACGACGCCCCGGGCACCGGGCGCGTCCCCCTCTTCGCCACGGCCGCCGCGGCCCTGTGCCTGATCGGTCTGAGCCTCACCCTCGTTCTCGGCGGCGCCGCCTTCCCCGAGGTCATCCCGGGCCTGCCCGACGCCGGCGAGGCCGTCCGCTGGGGCCTGCCGCTGGCCAAGACCGCCATGGACGCCGCCGCGGTCGCGGCCATCGGCCTGCTGCTGCTCGCGGCGGTCCTGCTGCCCTCACACAAGGGCAGGCTGTCCCCACAGGCGGTCGGCTACGTGCAGGGTGCCACCTGGGCGGCCCTGGCCTGGGCCGTCTCCGCCGTGTTCACCCTCTACTTCCAGGCCTCGGAGTTCCTGGCCAAGACCGCCGGACAGGTCAGCATCGACGAGGTCACCGCCTACGCCGGGTCCGTCTCCGGCGGTATCGCGCTGATGTTCGTCGTCCTGCTCACGACCGGCATCGCCCTGTTCGGCCGCACGACCACCAGCGCCACCGGCGGCCTGTGGCTGCTCGTCCTCGCGCTGGTCGCCGTCACGCCCCCGGCGCTGACCGGCCACTCGGCCTCCTCCGGATCGCACGAACTGGCCGTGACCGGGCTGGCCATGCACGTCATCTCCATCAGCGTGTGGGTGGGCGGCCTGGCGGCCCTCACCTACCACGCGGTGCGCCGGGACGCGCAGGACCCGTCGGCGGCCGCCAACCGGTTCAGCCGCCTGGCCCTGTGGGCCTACGTCGGTGTGGCCGTCAGCGGTGTGGCCAGCGCCCTGGCGCGCCTGTACTCCGCAGGGGACCTGGTCACCACCGAGTACGGGTTGATCATCCTGGTCAAGACCATCCTGTTCGCGGTCCTGGGCGTCTTCGGCTACATGCAGCGCGAGTTCGCCTTCAAGCGCCTCCGGGACGCGCCCGCGGGAGCGGCGGGAGAGGCCTTCCGACGCCCGCTGTTCCTGCGCGTGGCACTGGTCGAGGTGCTCGTCATGGCCGCCGTCATCGGCGTGGCCGTCGGACTGGGGCGCACCGCGCCGCCCCCGCCGCTGGAGAGCACCGTCGACCCGGCCACCATCATCCTCGGCTTTCCCGTCCCGCCGCCCATGAGCGCCGGGACCCTGCTCACGCTGTGGCGCCCCGACCTGTTCTTCATCATGCTCGTGGTGCTCGGGGGCGGGCTCTACACGGCCGGTGTGGTGCGGCTGCGGCGCCGGGGCGACACCTGGCCCGTCGGGCGCACGGTGGCCTTCATGGCGGGGCTGCTGACGATCGTCGCCACCCAGCTGAGCGGGTTCGCGACCTACTCGATGGTGATGTTCTCGACGCACATGATCCAGCACATGGTGCTGTCGATGCTCACCCCGATCCTGCTGGTGCTGGGCGCGCCGGTCACCCTGGCCCTGCGCGCGCTCCGGCCCGCCGCGCGGCGCGGGGACCGGGGGCCGCGCGAGTGGCTGAACCTGTTCCTGAACAGCCGCTACTCCAAGGTGGTGACGCATCCGGCGGTCGCCGCCCCGCTGTTCGTGCTCAGTCCCTACGCGCTGTACTTCACCCCGCTGTTCGCCACGCTGATGAACGACCACCTGGGCCACATGTTCATGGGCGTGCATTTCCTCCTCGTGGGCTTCCTCTTCTACTGGATCATCGTGGGCGTGGACCCGGCCCCGAGGAAGGTGCCCTTCCTGCTGCGGATCCTGCTGCTGCTGGTGGTGATGGGCTTCCACGCCTTCTTCGGCATCACGATCATGATGCAGTCGGCGCCGCTGGCGATGGACTTCTACGGCCAGTTCGAGGTGCCCTGGCTGGAGGGGCAGGCCGAGGACCAGTACAAGGGCGGCGGCGTCGCCTGGGCGCTGGGCGAGATCCCCACAGCACTGGTCATGATCGCGCTGGTCCGTCAGTGGGCGCGCGACGACGAGAAGGAGGAGCGCCGCCGCGAACGGCACAGCCGCCGGGGCGGTTCCGACGACGCCGACATGGACGCCTACAACGCCTACCTGGCCGAACTCGACCGGCGCTCGCGCGGTACGGGCCCGGCCACGGGCACCGCGGCCCCGGAGGCATCAGGGGCCCAGGAGGCCTCGGAGGCCCCGGAGGCGTCGGAGCCGCGGGACCGGCCCGTACCGGGGGCGAGGGCGGAGCCCGAGGAACAGGCCTGACAGGACGGTTGGGGACCGGCGCCCGGCCGGACCCTCGCGGGGGCGCACCGGAAGGTGTGCCCCCGCCGCCGCTTCGGGCCCCGTCGAGCACGGGAGCCCCGGCACCGTACGGAGCCCGCGACGCGGGACGCCCCGCACCGGCAGGGCACGGGGCGTCGGGGACGTCGGGGCGGAGCCTTCGGAGGCGGGATCAGACGATCAGGGCGGACACGGACGCGCCCAGCAGCCCCAGGGCCAGGCAGACCAGCAGGCCCACGGCCAGGACCGGCAGGGACGGCCGCAGCGAGGCGAGGGCGGACCGGCCCCCGGCCGCGGCCCGGCGGCGCGCCACCAGCGGCAGCATCCCCACGTTCACCGCGTACACGACGGCCACGGCGCAGCTGGCCACGGCGAACGCGGTCCAGAAGCCGGCCCCGGCGGACAGCGAGTCGGCCGCGGCCAGCGTCGGAAGCGCCACCAGCAGCACCACCGAGGCGGTCCCGAACGCCACCCGCCCCTTGGGCGTCGTCCCGCTCGCACCTCCCGGGAGCACGAGGAGCAGACCGATGAGGGCCGCCATCATGATGGCGCCCACGATTCCGAACACGGCGATGTCGACCAGCGAATTCACGCTGGTCATTGTCGCACCGGTCCGGAGGGGCCCGGACCCGGGGTGGGTGCGCGCGGGAGGCCGCGCGCACCACGGGCACCGTTCGGGCTCCCGAGCCGAACGCTCAGCCCACGTGCTCCACCCTCGACCCGGAGGCGCTCTTGACCACCCTCAGCCGCGTCGTGACCCGCTGCCTCAGGTCGGCGACGTGGCTCACCACGCCCACGGCGCGGCCGCCGTCGCGCAGCCGGTCCAGTACGTCCAGGACCTCCTCCAGGGTGTCCTCGTCCAGGGTGCCGAAACCCTCGTCCACGAACAGCGTGTCGATGTCCGCGCCGCCCGCCTCGGCACCGGCCACGTCGCCCAGCCCCAGGGCCAGGGCCAGCGAGCTGAAGAACGTCTCCCCGCCCGAGAGCGTGGCCGGGTCGCGCTCGACCCCCGTCCAGGCGTCGACCACCCGCATGCCCAGGCCGCCGGCCGAACGCGCGCGTCCGTCACCGGCGGCCTTGTCCACCGTGTACCGCAGCTCGTACCGGCCGTCCGACATCGTCACCAGGCGGTCGTTGGCGGCGGCCACCACCCGCTCCAGGCGGGAGGCCAGCACGTACGCGGACAGGCGCACGTTGTCGGTGTTGTCGGGGGAGGTCCCCGCCGCCAGGCCGCGCAGTCCCTCGGCCACCGTGTAGCGGTGCAGCACCGGCTCGCAGTCCGCCAGCTGCCGACGGAGGTCCTCGCGCAGCTCGGTGAGCCGGCGCGCCCTCTCCTCCAGCGTGCTCCGCCAGGCCACCGCGCGGTCGGCGGCCTCCGAGGCGCGCCGGGCGTCGGCCTCCAGCGCCTCCAGGTCCGGGGCGGGCAGTCCCTCCGCGGCGACCAGGCCGGGGTCGGCCAGCGCGGCCTCGGCGGCGGCCAGTTCGTCGTCGAAGGAGCGGGCGCGCTCGCGCAGCGCACGCCGCTGCCCCTCGTCCACGGCGGCCTCCCACACCCCGGCCTCGTCGGCGAACCGGGCGTCGGCCCGCGCCCGCTCGGCCTCGGCGGCGGCCGCGCGCAGCTCCTCGGCCGCGCGGTCGCGGCCGACGGCGGCCTCGGCGGCGGCGCGGAGCAGGTCGGCCTCGCCGTTCAGCCTGGTGATCCGCTCGTCCAGCCCCGCGTCGTCCCCGCGCGCCCGGTCCAGCTGGGCGGTCAGCCTCTCGTGCTCGCGGACGGCGTTCTCCCGGTCGGCTTCCAGCCGGCTCTCCTGGCGGACCAGGTCGCCCTCACGGGCACGGGCCCCCTCCAGGTCGCCGACGGCCCTCTCCAGCGCCTCCTCCACCCGGTGCGCCTCCCCTGCGGCCTCCCGGGCCTCCGACAGCGCCAGGGCGTGGGCCCGCACCTCCTCGAGGGCGGACTCCGGGGTGCGGTCCTCGGCGCGCTCGCGGGCGGCGTCGCGCCGCTCGCGCAGCGCCACCACGGCGTTCTCGGCCTCGGTGCGCCGGGCGGCGGCGTCATCGGCGGCCGCCTGGGCCCGCTTCTCCTCCTCCGCGGACACCAGACCCCCGTCGGAGGGCCGGGCGGGGGAGGGGTGCTCCGCCGATCCGCACACGGCGCACGGCTCGCCTTCGGAGAGGCCGGCCGCCAACTCGGCGGCCATGTGGGTGATCCGGCGCTCGCGCAGTTCGAGGGCGCGGTCGCGGGCCTCCTGGGCGGCGTCCACCGCCGCGCGGTGCCGTTCCCGGGCCGTCTCCAGCTCCCGGCCGAGGCGTTCGGACTCCACGGCCGCGTCCCGGCGCCGCTCGGCGGCGGCGAGGCCGGTCTCGGCCGACTCCGCCCGGCCCGCCCGGTCGCGCAGGCCGCGCAGTTCGGCGGTCAGCCGCTCCACCAGCGCCGGCAGGTCGGCGACCAGTCCGCGCTGGTGGTCCAACTGGTCGCGGACCTCGCCCAGACGCCGGGTGAGCGCGGTGACGGAGTGGCCCAGGGCCCGGCGGCGCTCGGCGTCCCCGCGCAGCAGCTCCAGACGGGCCAGCTCGTCGCGGCGCTCCCGCTCGGCGCCGCGCAGCGCCTCCTCGGGGCCGGCGCCGGGCCCCGACGGGGACAGGTCCGCGGCGTCGATCCCGGGCATGCCGCCGACCAGCGACAGGTGGTCGGCGACGGCCATCTCGGCCTTGTCCAGCTCGGTGCGCCGGGATTCGCGGGCGCGCAGGAACGGCAGCACCGACTCGGCGCGCTCGGCCGCGTCGAGCCGGGTGTCGATCCCGGACCGCCAGCCGGTGTGCTCGGCGAGCCGGGCGCGGTGCCTGCGCGCGGAGGCCAGCCGCTCCTGGCGGTCGCGCAGCTCCCGCCCCTCGGCCAGGGCCCGCTGCGCGTCCTCGCGGGCCCCGGTGAACTCCCCGGCCACGGTCACGGCGTCGCGTGCGGTCGCGGCGGTGACGGAGGCCAGCTCGGCAGCCCACGCAGACAGCTCCTCGGGCAGATCGGGGGCGGTGGACCGGCCGGCCTCGTTGATCCGGCCCGCGACCGCGCGCACCCGGTCGCGGGCGGCCTCCACCTCGTGGCGCAGCCTGTTGGCGTGCCCCTTGAACCACTCCTCCACGTCGCGGAACACGCGGGTGTTGAAGATCCGCTCCAGGGAGTCGCGCCGGTCGTCGGACCTGGCGCGCAGGAACCGGGCGAAGTCGCCCTGGGGGAGCATGGCGGTCTGGCAGAACTGTTCGAGGGTGAGCCCGACCAGGTCGCCGACGAACTGCCCGGCCTCGTCGGGACGGTTGGTGACGCCCTCCCAGCGGCCGTTGAGCCGCTCCTGGACGAGGACCTTGGCGTTCTCGACCTTGGTGCCGGTCCCGCGCTTCTTGGGCCGCTCCCAGCGGGGGCTGCGCTCGATGCGGACGCGGCGGCCCCGGACGGTGAACTCCAGGGTGATCCGGGGGAGGCGGTCCGGCGGTGCGTGGTCGCTCTTGGGGGAGCGGTCCTTGCCGCGCGCGCCCGGCACGCTGCCGTACAGGGCGAAGCACACCGCGTCCAGCACGGAGGTCTTGCCCGCTCCGGTGGGGCCGTGGATCAGGAAGAGGCCGCCCGAGCTGAGGCGGTCGAAGTCCACCTTCTCGGTGCCCGCGAACGGGCCGAACGCCTCGATGGTGAGGGTGTGCAGCCGCATCAGCGCGCCCCCTCCTGGAGCCGGACCTGCTCGACGGCGGTGTTCACGAGGGCCTCCTCCTCGGGGGTGGCGGGGGTGCCGCGGGCCCACTCGACGAAGTCGGCGACCACCTGGTGATCGCTGCGGCCGGCGACGGAGGCGGCGACCGGGCGGGTATCGGGGGTGCCGCCCTCGGGGGCGAAGTCCAGGACCAGGGCGTGGGGGAAGCGTTCGCGCAGCCGGTCCATGGGGTGGGCCGGGCGGCGGGGGTCGGTGAGGGTGATCTGGAGCCAGTGGCCGGTGTAGGCGTCCCACTCGGGCCGGGTGAGCAGGTCCTCGATCCGGCCGCGGATCCGGGCCAGCGGGCGGGGGACGGGCGCCTCGACGAACTCCGCGCCCGCCAGGCCGCCGGCGTCCAGCTCCACCACCCAGCAGCCCTTGACGTGGTGCTCCTCGGAGAAGGAGTAGGCGAGCGGGCTGCCCGAGTAGCGCACGGACGGGGTGATGGTCTGCCGTCCGTGCAGGTGGCCCAGGGCGACGTAGTCGGCCCCGTCGTAGACCGGGACGGGCACGTGCGAGGCGCCGCCCACGGAGATGTCGCGTTCGCTGTCGGAGGGTTCGCCGCCGGTGACGAAGGCGTGCGAGAGGACCACCGAGCGCGTGCCCGGGCGCTCGGCGAGGTCGGCGCGGACCAGGTCCATGGCGTACCCGACGGCCGTGGCGTGGCCGCGCCCGGGCAGGTCCCACTGGTGGCGGGCGAGCTCCGGTTCGAGGTAGGGGATGCCGTAGAAGGCGACGGGGCCGTGCTCGTCGTCGACGACGACGGGGGTGCCGACCCCCTCCAGGGAGCTGCGCAGGTGGACGCCGGAGGCGTCGATGAGGCCGGTGGCGAAGGACATCCGCGCCATGGAGTCGTGGTTGCCGCTGATGAGGACGGCGCGGGCCCCGGTCCGGCGGATACGGCTGAGCGCCCGGTCGAACAACCGGACGGCGTCGACCGGGGGGAGCGCGCGGTCGTAGAGGTCGCCGGCCACGACCACGACGTCGATCCGGTGTTCGCGGATGGTGTCGACGAGGTGGTCGAGGAAGGCGGCCTGGGCGTCGATGAGGCTCTCCCTGTGGAAGGAGCGGCCCAGGTGCCAGTCCGAGGTGTGCAGCAGGCGCATGGCACCGGACACTACCGAAGACGGGCGCGCGGCGTTCGGGGAAATCCCGTTCTGTGGACGACTGTGGGATATCGGTGTCCGCGGCCGCCGCCGGGGGCGTCAGTGCTTGCGGGCGAGGGTGAGGCCGTCTCCGATGGGCAGCAGCACCTGCGCGACGCGCTCGTCGGCGACCAGGCGGTCGTTGAAGTCGCGGATGCCCTGCACCGCCGCGGAGGTGGCGGTGGCGTCCACCACACGCCCGTGGGAGAGGGTGTTGTCGGCCAGGACGAGGCCGCCCCGGCGGACGCGGGGGACCAGTTCCTCCCAGTAGCCGACGTAGCCCTCCTTGTCGGCGTCCACGAAGGCCAGGTCGAACTGGGGCTCCGGCGGGAGCGCGCGCAGGGACTCCAGGGCCGGGCCGAGCCTGAGGGTGATCTTGTCGGTGACCCCGGCGCGCTCCCAGTAGCGGCGGGCGACGGAGGTCCACTCGTCGCTGATGTCCAGGGCCAGCAGGCGGCCGTCCTCGGGCAGGCCGCGCGCGAAACAGATCGAGGAGTAGCCGGTGAAGGTGCCGACCTCCACGACGTCGCGCGCGCCGCAGATCCGGGTGAGAAGGGTGGTGAAGGCGCCCTGCTCGGGGCCGATCTGCATGCCCTGGTGGTCCGGGAAGAGCCGGGCGGTCTCCTCGGCCAGGTCGGCGAGCACCTCGTCCACGGGTTCGCTGTGGTCGACGATGTAGGCGTGCAGTGCCGGGGTCAGGTTCTCTGAGGATCGTGTCACGCCCGCCAGCCTAGGACAGCGCGCCCCGGGGCGCCCGGACCCCGGCACCGTGTCCGGACCCTCCGCCGGGGCGGTCGGCCGCGACTAGTACTCGGGCAGCAGTGCGGGCCAGTCGAAGAGGTAGATCGTCCCCACGATGACGCCGATGGTCAGCAGCGGGGTGACCAGCTTCTGCTCGACGGGGCCGTCGGTGACGAAGCCCTTGTTCTGGCCGAAGCGCTTCTTGTAGAAGGGCCAGAAGATCGGCACGCCCATCTTGGTGATCATGTCGCCGAAGAAGTGCAGCACCACGCCGAAGGCCACCGCCAGGCCCAGCCAGCTGTAGTTCACCCCGGCGGTGAACAGGGCCAGCGTGATCCCTCCCGTGGCCAGCGCGTTGATGACCCCCGAGGCGACGCGGTTCTTGTCCAGGCCGAACCCCAGGCCCTGCAGGGCGATACCGATCAGCAGGAACACGAAGACCTGGACGGCCATCTCCGACCACAGGGCCAGCAGCTGCACCAGCGCGCCCATGAGGACCGCGAAGAAGAACGAGTGCGTTCCCATGCGGTGTCCGCCGAAGAGGAAGCCGAGCATGCCGCTCAGCGTCTCGGTGACCTTGCCGTAGGTCTTGGTCACCGTGGCGCTCTTGTGGTCCAGATCGGGCAGCAGGGCCGCGCCGGCGCAGACCAGGGAACCGGCGATGACCTCACCGGGGCCCAGGTGGAAGCTGAGTCCGAGAAATTCCGTGCCCTGGACCAGCGGAACGACCGCCATCCAGCCGACCACGCCGCTCAGTGCGTGCGAGTGCCCCATCATGGCCGGAACCGTAGCGGAGTAAGGCATTCGCTGCCAACGCGGGGTGGTGTGAACGTCCCGCCCGTGACGCGGTGCACACGGACCACTCCGACACCGGCCCCCGAGGGCGAATGTATGCCAATGTCACGGCGCTCCCCGTAGATCATTGACGTTGATCACAGCGTGTTGGTAAACAACCACCAACCCCAGGGTGAGCGGTGGCGCGCCGCCCACCACACGATCCTCTGACAGGGGCCGCACATGAACTCCCACCACCGCCCTTCCGGCCTCCTCCGATCACCCGGCCTCCGCCGGCCCCGCGGCGCCCCCCTCCGCCGCGCCGCCGCCGCGGGCACCGCCCTGCTCCTGGCCGCGACCCCCGCCCTCGCCTCCGCCCCCGCCGCCGCGGACGAGGGCGGTCAGGACACCCTCACGGTCGCGATCTCCCAGCAGGTGGACTCGTTCAACCCCTTCACGGCCCAGCTCGCGGTCACCACCAACATCCTTCGCCACGTCTACGACTCCCTCACCACCACCAACCCCGAGACGAACGAGCCCGCCCCCGCCCTGGCCGAGTCCTGGGAGACGAGCGAGGACGGCCTCACCTGGACCTTCCGGCTGCGCGACGACGTCACCTTCTCCGACGGCGAGCCCCTCACCGCCGACGACGTGGCCTGGACCTTCACCACGATGATGGAGAACGAGGCGGCGGCCGTGGCCAACGGCAACTACGTCGCCGACTTCAGACTGGTCACCGCTCCTGACGACCACACCGTGGTCATCGAACTGGACGAGCCCCAGGCCACCATGGCCTCCCTGAACGTCCCGATCGTGCCCCGGCACGTCTGGGAGCCGGTCCTGGAGGAGGAGGGGGAGGCCTTCGCCGAGTACGGCAACGAGGACTTCCCGACCGTCGGCAGCGGCCCCTTCGTCCTCAGCGGCCACGACCGGGGCAGGTCCATCACCCTGGAGGCCAACCCCGACCACTGGCGCGGCGCCCCCGGCTTCGACCGGATCGTCATGCGCTACTACTCCGAGAAGGACGCCGCGGTCGAGGCCCTGCGCAGCGGCGAGATCTCCTTCGTCTACGAGCTCACCCAGGCCCAGGCCACCGCCCTGGAGTCCGCCGAGGACATCCACGTCAACTTCGCCGACGGCAAGCGCTTCCAGGCCTTCACCATCAACCCCGGGGCCGTGACCCAGGACGGCGACGAGTTCGGCGACGGGCACCCCGCCCTCGCCGACCGGACCCTGCGCCAGGCCATCGTCATGGCCGTCGACAACGAGGAGATCGTCGACAAGGCGCACGGTGGCCGGGCCGTCGCCGCGGGCGGCTACATCCCTCCCCGCTACGAGGACTTCCACTGGGCGCCGGAGGGCGGCGGGGCCGACCTCGGATTCGACCCCGACGCCGCCAACGCCATGCTCGACGAGGCCGGGTACGAGCGGGGCGCGGACGGAGTGCGCGTCTCACCCGACGGCGACCGCCTCAGGCTGCGCATGCACGTCCACCAGGACCGCCCCGCCAACGTCAACGCCGGACTGATCCTGGTCGAGCGCCTCGCCGACATCGGCATCGAGGTCCAGAACCTCACCGTGGACCCCGGCGTGCTCAGCGACGCCCTCTACGCCGGCGAGTACGACCTCATCTTCACCGGGTGGACGGTCAACCCCGACCCCGACTACGTCCTCAGCATCCACACCTGCGGGGCCCTGCCCACCGAACCCGGCACCATGCAGGGCGACGCCTACTTCTGCGACGAGGAGTACGACGAGCTCTACGAGGCCCAGCTCGCCGAGTACGACCGCCCCGCGCGCGCCGAGCTCGTCCACCGGCTCCAGGAGGTCCTCTACCGCGAGGCCGTCGTGAACGTCCTCGCCTACCCCGACATCATGGAGGCCTACCGCACCGACCAGATCGCCTCCATCCAGTACGAGCCCGCCGAGGGCGGCAACATCTGGGGCCAGGAGGGCTACTGGGCCTGGTGGTCCGCCGAACCCGCCTCCGCCGAGGCCGGAGCCTCCGCCTCCGGGCCCTCCACCGGGGTCTGGGTCGGCGTCGGAGCCGTCGTGCTCGTCCTCGTCGCGGCCGGGGGGTTCCTGCTGTTCCGTCGACGCTCCACCATGGAGGACCGCGAGTGACCAGTACTCCCACCACGGCGGACGGTCCGCCCGGGGCCGGGGCGGCCGACGCCCCCGCCCCGCCGGAGCCGGCCGGGGCCGGCCGGGCCGGGCGCGTCGCGCGCTACGTGGCCGGACGCCTGACGACCGCGGCGGCCTCCCTGGCCGCCGTGGTCGTCGCCGGGTTCTTCCTCTTCCGGATCCTGCCCGGCGACCCCGTCCGCGCCATGACCGAGGGGCGCGAGGTCACCGCCGAACAGCGCGAGGAGCTGCGCCGCCAGTTCGGCCTCGACGAGCCGCTGTGGCGGCAGTTCCTGGACTACGCGTCCGGGCTGCTCCGACTCGACCTGGGCACCTCCTTCCAGTACCGCGAGCCGGTCGCCGAGCTCATCCTGGACAGGCTCGGGCCCACGGTCCTGCTCGCCGGGACCGGCACGGTCGTCGCCGCTCTCCTGGGACTGTTCCTGGGCGCCCGCGCCGGGTGGCGGCCGGGCGGCCGCGGCGACCGCGTCAACACCGCCGTGGCCCTGTTCTTCTGGTCGGTGCCCACGTTCTGGCTCGGCCTGCTGCTCATCGTGTTCCTGGCCTCCGGGCGCGGGTTCGTGCCCGGCCTGTTCCCCACCGGCGGCATGGTCGCCCCCGGCGCCGACGGAGCCCTGGAGACCGCGCTGAGCACCGCCCGGCACATGGTGCTGCCCGTCACCACCATGGTCGCGGTCATCTACGCCCAGTACCTGATGATCATGCGCTCCTCGCTCATGGACGAGAAGGGCGCCGACTACCTCACCACCGCACGCGCCAAGGGCCTGCGCGACACCCTGGTGCGGCGCAGGCACGCCGTGCCCAACGCGCTGCTGCCCACGGTCACGCTCGTCTTCCTCAACCTCGGCCAGGTCGTGTCCGGCGTGATCCTCGTGGAGACCGTGTTCTCCTGGCCCGGCCTCGGACAGCTCTTCTACTCCGGCCTGCGCGTGCCCGACCTCGGCCTCGTCCAGGGCCTGTTCGTGGTCTTCGCGGCCTCGGTGATCCTCATGAACCTTCTCGCCGACCTGGTGTACCCGCTGCTCGACCCCCGGGTGCGCCCGTGAGCGCCCCCGCCGGGACGCCCGGCACCCCGCAGACCAGCGGGACCGACCGGACCGGAGGGGCCGGCGGCGCCGCGCCGCCCACCCCCCGGGCCCTCGCCCGCAGGCGTCGCCGTGAGGCCCTGCGCCGCTTCGCCCGCGAGTACGCCCGCAACCGCGCCGGGCTGATCGGACTGGCCGCGCTGCTGGCCATCGGCGCCCTGGCGCTGACCGCCCCGCTCTTCGTCGACCAGGCCGAGCTCACCATCACCGGCGCTCCCGGCGCCGCCTACCAGCCGCCCAGCGCCGAGTACCCGCTCGGCACCGACAACTTCGGCCGCTCCATCCTGGACCTGGTCGTCTGGGGCTCCCGCGTCTCGCTCACCGTGGGCTTCCTGGCCACGGCCGTCTCCGTGGTCCTGGGCACCCTGGTCGGGATGACCGCCGGGCACTTCGGCGCCTCCGGCGGCACCGCCGGGAGGATCGTGTCCTCGGTGCTCATGCGCGTCACCGACTGGTTCCTGGTCCTGCCCACCCTGGTCCTGGCCGTGGCCCTGGCGGCCGTGCTGCCGCGCGGCACCGGCACCATCATCATCGCCATCGGCCTCACCGTCTGGCCCGCCACCGCCCGGCTGGTGCGCGCACAGACCCTGGCGGTGGAGGCCCGTCCCTACGTGGAGCGGGCCCGCGCCCTGGGCGGAGGCCACGCCCACGTCATGGCCTGGCACGTCCTGCCCAACGTCATGCCGGTCGTGCTCGCCCAGACCACCCTGCTCGTGGCCACCTCGATCATCGCCGAGTCCACCCTGGCCTTCCTCGGCGTGGGCGACCCCACCACCGTGTCCTGGGGAGGCGTACTGGAGGCGGCCCGCAACGCCGGCGCGATCAGTTCCGGGATCTGGTGGTACATGGTCCCGCCCGGTCTGGCGATCGCCCTGGTCGCGCTGTCCTTCACCCTGTGCGGCCGGGCACTCGAATCCGTCATCAACCCGCGACTCCGGGAGCAGCGTTGACCTCCCTGCTCGATGTCCGCGACCTGCGCGTCACCTACCGCACCGGCGGCGGCGACGTCCCCGCCGTACGCGGTGTGGACCTGGCCCTGGACCCCGGCGGCACCCTGGGCCTGGCGGGGGAGTCCGGCAGCGGCAAGTCCACCGTCGCCCTGGCCCTGCTGCGCCTGCTGCCCGGGACCGCCGGTGTCACCGGCGAGGTGCTCCTGGAGGGCGAGGACGTCCTCGGCATGCGCTGGGGCCGCCTGCGCGCGGTCCGCTGGGCGGACGCCTCCATCGTCTTCCAGGGCGCCATGCACTCGCTCAACCCGGTACGCAGGATCGGCGACCAGATCGCCGAGCCCATGGCCGTCCACGGCACGGTCCCCGCCGGGGAGGTGCCCGCCCGGGTCAGCGCGCTCCTGGAGCAGGTCGGCCTGCCCGACTCCCGGTACCGCGACTACCCCCACCAGCTGTCCGGCGGCCAGCGCCAGCGGGTCATGATCGCCATGGCGCTGGCGTGCGAGCCCCGCCTGGTCATCGCCGACGAGGCCACCACCGCCCTGGACGTGATGATCCAGGCGCAGATCCTGGCCCTGCTGCGGCGGCTGGTCGCCGAGCACGGCATCGGCATGCTGATGATCAGCCACGACCTGTCCGTGCTGTCCTCCACCTGCGACCGGGTCGCGATCATGTACGCGGGCCGGATCGTGGAGCAGGGACCGGCCCGGGAGGTCGTGCACGAGCCCGCGCACCCCTATGCCGGAGCGCTCAGCGCGGCCTTCCCCCGTATCGGCGACCCGGCCTCGCGCCTGGCGCCCCGGGGCCTGCCCGGCGACCCGCCCGACCCGGCGGACCCGTCCCCGGGCTGCGTGTTCCGGCCGCGCTGCGCGGTGGCCGAGACCGTGTGCGCCACGGTCGACCCACCCCTGTGGCCCGTGGACCCCGACGCCGAGGGCGCCTCCACCCGGCAGGCGGCGTGCGTGCACGTGGGTCCCGCCCGACCGCTGACGGCGACGGGGGACGGGGGAGCGCCCACGGCGCCGACCGCCGACCCCACCGAGGAGAAGCGCCCTTGAGCACCACCGAGACCGACTCCCACGAGACCCCGCCGACGTCCGGGGAGGGGACCGCACCCGTCCTGAGCGCCCGGGGGGTGGAGGTCGCCTTCGCGGCCGGATTCGCCCCCGGCGGCGGCCGGGGCACCGCCCGTGCCGTGGACGGCGTCAACCTCGACATCGCCGCGGGGGAGATCGTGGCGCTGGTGGGGGAGTCCGGCTGCGGCAAGACCACGCTGGCCCGGGCCCTGCTGGGCCTGGAGCCGACCACGGGCGGAGACGTGGTCTTCGAGGGCGTCCCGCTGCGATACGGCTCCCGCGACATGCGCCGCTACCGGCGCCGGGTGCAGCTGGTGCAGCAGGACCCCACCGGCTCGCTCAACCCGCGCCGCACCGTCTACGAGTCCGTGGCCGAGGGTCTGCGCATCCACGAGGGCACCACCGCCGACGAGTCCGACCGGGTCGGTGCGGCGCTGGCCAAGGCGGGCCTGCGTCCGCCGGAGCGTTTCTTCCCCCGCTATCCGCACGAGCTGTCCGGAGGCCAGCGCCAGCGCGTGGTGATCGCGGGCGCGCTGGTGCTGGACCCCGAGGTGCTGGTGGCCGACGAGCCGGTGGCCTCCCTGGACGCGTCGGTGCGCGGCGAGATCCTGCGCCTGCTCCTGGACCTGCGCGCCGACCTGGGGCTGTCGGCCCTGGTGGCCACACACGACCTGGGACTGGCGTGGAACATCGCCGACCGGGTCGCGGTGATGTACCTGGGCAGGGTGGTGGAGCTGGGCACGGTGGAGGAGGTCCTGGCCGCGCCCGCCCATCCCTACACCCGGGCGCTGCTGTCGGTGCTGCCGGACGCGGAGGGCGAGCCGGTGGTGCTGTCCGGTGAGCCGCCGGACCCCAAGCGCGTGCCGAGGGGATGCCGTTTCCACCCGCGCTGCCCGGTGCTGGCCTCGGGAGAGGCCGAGCGCGCGGGGGTCGCCGACCGGTGCCGCACCGTGGACCCGGCGATCCTGGAGGGCGGAGCCGAACGGAGGGTGGCCTGCCACTGGTCGGCCTCCGACACGGCCGGCCGGGTCCGCGGCCGGGAGCCGGGCACCGGCTGAGGCCGGCGCCGTCTCCGGCAGGGAGGAGCGGCCCGCCGCCGGATGGCCCCGGGAGCCCACCGGGGTGTGACCGTCATCACAGAACGGTGGGTGGGAGCGTGCCCACCCACCGCGAAGACCCCTACCACCTGGCCTCCCGACACCGGTGCATATCGTCCGCATTGGGAGTGTCCCGACCTCTTCGGAGATTCGTGGGCATTCCATGCGTTCCGTCTGGCGGCGTCGTGGGCAGGACCTTGGAGGCGTCAGGCGTCACCCGGCGGGGGTGACCGCTGTCGAGGGAGTAGCCCATGGCCCGGATGACCACGGAAGACGTCCACGAGTACATCAACGGGGTCTGCTTCAAGACCGGCCCTCCCGGAAAGGTCGGGGTCGAGACCGAATGGCTGGTCACCGACCCGGACGACCCGGACGCACCCGTTTCCGTCGACCGCCTCGCGGAGCTGATGGAGGCCAGCGGCCCCCCGCCCGCGGGAAGCAGGATCACCTTCGAACCCGGCGGACAGCTCGAACTCAGCTCGCCCGCCCTCCCGGGCCCGGCCCGGGCGCACGAGGCGCTCTCCACCGATCTGGGCCACATCGGCAAGACCCTCGCCGAATCCGGACTACGCCTGGTCGAGACCGCGCTCGACACCGTACGGCCGCCCCGGCTCCAGCTCCGGCAGCCCCGCTACGCGGCCATGGAGCGGTTCTTCGGCAACCACGGGTACACCGGCGGCCGCACCATGATGTGCAGCACCGCCTCGCTCCAGGTGTGCCTGGACAACGGCGCGGACGCCGCCGACGTCCGCGCCCGCTGGGAGCTCAGCCACCGGCTCGGCCCCGTGCTCGTCGCCGCCTTCGCCAACTCCGCCCTCTGGCGGGGCCGCCCCACCGGCTGGGAGTCCACCCGGTGGGCCATCTGGGCGACCATCGACGCCACCCGGACCCGGCCGGTCCTGGACCAGGGCAGCCATCCCGACCCCGCCACGGCGTGGGCCGAGTACGCGCTGGCCGCGAACGTCATGGCGGTCCCGGCGTGCCCCGACACGGGCACCCCCTGGACCGCGGACCCCGGCGTCACCCTCGCCCAGTGGATCGAGGGGCAGGGGCCGCGCCCGGTCACCCGCGCCGACCTGGAGTTCCACCTCAGCACACTCTTCCCGCCCGTGCGCCCGCGCGGCTGGTGGGAGCTGCGCATGATCGACGCGCTCCCCCTGCGCTGGTGGCCGGTCCCGGTGGCGCTCGCCGCCGCGCTGGTCGACGATCCCCGCGCCCGGGCCGTGGCGGAGGAGTCCACCGAGAGGCTGTGCCGGGGACGCTTCCCCGACCGCCGCCTGTGGATGCGGTCCGCACAGCACGGCATCGCCGACCCCGACGTCGCCCGGTGCGCCCGGGACTGCTTCGACGCCGCCGTCGAGGCCCTGCCGCGCATGGGCGCCGCGTCCCTGTCCGCCCTGGTCGACGACTACGCCGACCGCTACACGCGGCGGGGGTCCAGCCCCGCCGGCACGCGGCCGCGCGTGCCCGCACCGCGCCCGACGCAAGGGCGACACCCCGCGGAACGATCCGCGAGCCCCGACTCCGGACACGCTGGAGGAGCACGGTGAACCACGCACAGGAGCGCGCCAAGGAGCGCATCGCAGCCGAACTCGAACGCAGCAGGCACAGCAGCAACGGGCTGACGCTCGACGCCCTCGACGAGGAGGAGCTGCTCGCCCAGCACTCGCCCCTGATGTCGCCGCTGGTGTGGGACCTTGCGCACGTCGGCAACTACGAGGAGCAGTGGCTGCTGAGGGCGGCCGGGGAGCGCGAGGCGCTGCGCCCCGACATCGACGGCCTCTACGACGCCTTCGAGAACGCGCGCGCCGAACGCGTCAGCCTGCCGCTGCTGCGCCCGGAGGAGGCCCGCGAGTACAACGAGCGGGTGCGCAGGGAGGTGCTCGACGTCCTGGACTCGGTCGACCTCGGCGTGCCCGGACCGCGCGGCGCCCCCGACGACAGGCTCTCCCTGCTGGAGGCGGGACTCGTCTACCACCTGGTCATCCAGCACGAGCACCAGCACGGCGAGACCATGCTCGCCACCCACCAGCTCCGCAAGGGCGCGCCCGTCCTGCTGGAGGACACCGCCGACGTGGCCGCGCTGCGCCCGCCCGCCCGCAAGGAGGTGCTCGTGCCCGAGGGCGAGTTCACCATGGGCACCGACGACGACCCCTGGGCCTACGACAACGAGCGCCCGGCCCGCACCGTCGACCTGGGCCCCTACTGGATCGACACCGCGCCCGTCACCAACGCCGCCTACCAGGAGTTCATGGACGACGGCGGCTACCAGGACCGCCGCTGGTGGACCCGCGAGGGATGGGAGTGGCGGGAGGAGAGGGGCGCCACCTCCCCGGCCTTCTGGACCCGCGAGGGCGAGGGGTGGTCCCGCCGCAGGTTCGGCCGCCGCGAGATGGTGCCCGACGACGAACCCGTCCAGCACGTCAGCTTCCACGAGGCGCAGGCCTACGCCGCATGGGCGGGCAAACGGCTGCCGAGCGAACCCGAGTGGGAGAAGGCCGCCCGCTTCGACCCGCGCACCGGCTGCTCCCGCCGCTACCCGTGGGGGGACACCGAACCCGGGCCCCGCCACGCCAACCTGGGCCGGCGCAGGCTCGGACCGGCCCCGGCCGGGAGCCACCCCGAAGGCGCCTCCCCGCTGGGCGTGCAGCAGCTGGTCGGCGACGTGTGGGAGTGGACCTCCACCACCTTCACCGGCTACCCGGGGTTTTGGGCCTTCCCGTACCGCGAGTACTCGGAGGTGTTCTTCGACGACGGGTACAAGGTGCTGCGCGGCGGCTCCTGGGCCACCCACCCCACCGCCGCCCGGTCCACCTTCCGCAACTGGGACCACCCGCTCCGGCGGCAGATCTTCAGCGGGTTCCGCTGCGCACGCGACGCGGAACCCGCCTGATGTGCCGCCACCTCGCCTACCTGGGGCCGCCGCGTACGGTGCACGATCTGCTGTACGCGGCGCCCCACTCGCTGTACGTCCAGGCCTGGGCGCCGCGCATGCAGCGGTACGGCACCGTCAACGCCGACGGGTTCGGCGTCGGCTGGTACCCCCGGGCGGACGCCGGACCGCTGCGCTACCGCCGGGCCATGCCCATGTGGGGCGACGCCTCCTTCGCCGACGCCGCCCGCGCCATCACCTCCGGGTGCGTGGTGGCCGCCGTCCGCGACGCCACCCCCGGGTTCGGCTCCGAGGAGTCGGGTGCCCAGCCCTTCCGGGCCGACCGGCTGCTGTTCAGCCACAACGGCGCGGTCAAGGACGACGAGGCGCTCGCCGCGGCCTTCTCCTCGCCTCCGCCCGGAGGGGTGCTGGACGCACGTGCCGCGCTGGACTCCGCGCCCCTGTTCGCGCACACCGTGCGGCTGTGGCGGGCGTCGGGCGACCTGGCCGGAACCCTGGCCGGCGTGGTCCGCCAGGCCCGTGAGCACTCCGGGGGCCGCTACAACCTGCTGGCCAGTGACGGAGAGGCACTCGTCGGCACGGCCGCGGGGGACACCCTGTTCACCCTGCGCGAGCCCGGCGGAGGGGTATTCCTCGCGTCCGAGCCCTTCGACGACGCGCCCGGCTGGCACGAGGTCCCCGAGGACTCGGTGGTCGTGGCCACGGCGGAGAGCACCGAGATCCATCCACTGGGCTGAGGGGAGGCCCGCCCACCCTCCGTACACCGCACCCGTACCGGGCCCCGGGCCCGAAGCGCAGGAGGCACCATGTTCCGGATCGACCGCAACCTGACCGCCGACGACCTCGACAAGGCGCTGCGCGCGGACGTGGCCGAGGGGCTGGGCGCGCACCCCAAGCGGCTTCCGCCCAAGTGGTTCTACGACGAGCGCGGCAGCGCCCTGTTCGAGGAGATCACCGCACTGCCCGAGTACTACCCCACCCGCGCCGAACGCGCCATCCTGGCGCTGCGGGCCGACGCGGTCGCCGAGGCGGCGGACGCCGAGGCGCTCATCGAGCTCGGCTCCGGCTCCGGGGTCAAGACGCGGCTCCTGCTGGACGCCATGGGCCGCCACGGACGCCTCACCCGCTTCGTGCCCGTCGACGTCAGCGGCGACTTCCTCGCCTCCTCCGCACGCGGTGTCGCCGACGACCACCCCGGCCTGGACGTACACGCCGTCGTCGGCGACTTCGAGGAGCACCTCGGCCTGCTGCCGGTCGCCTCGGCCGGTGAGCGCCAGCTCCTGGCCGTCCTCGGCTCCACCATCGGCAACCAGGAGCCCGGCCCGCGCGCCGCCTTCCTCCGGGACATCCGCGGCGTCCTGAACCACGGCGACTCGCTGCTGCTCGGCGTCGACCTGGTCAAGGACGCCGCCCGCCTGGTCGCCGCCTACGACGACGCCCAGGGGGTGACCGCCGCATTCAACCGCAACGTGCTCAGCGTCATCAACCACCGGCTCGGCGCCGACTTCGACCCCGGCGCCTTCGACCACCTGGCGCGCTGGAACGCCGAGCGGGAGTGGATCGAGATGCGGCTGCGCTCACGGACCGACCAGCGCGTCCGGGTCGCCGACCTAGACCTGGAGGTCGACTTCGCCGCCGGGGAGGAGATGCTCACCGAGATCTCGGCCAAGTTCCGCAGGGAGGGCCTGGCCGCCGAGCTGGATGCCGCCGGGTTCGACCTCGTCCACTGGTGGACCGACCCGGACGGGGACTTCGCGCTCGCCCTGGCCTCGGTCCGCTGACCACCCCGTTCTCCGGTACGCTCGTGCCGTGTTCAAGGTAGGAGTTTTCGGCGCCGACGGGCGCATGGGGTCAGAGGTCGTCAGGGCGGTTCAGGGCGCCGACGACATGGAACTCGTCGCGGGCGTGGACAGCGCCGACGAACGGGACGCGGTGCGGGGGGCCGACTGCGTCGTCGACTTCACCCACCCCGACGTGGTGATGGACAACCTGGAGTGGCTCATCGGCCACGGGATCCACGCCGTCGTGGGCACCAGCGGCTTCGACGAGGCCAGGCTGGAGCGCGTGCGCGCCATGCAGGCCGCCACGCCCGGAGCCAAGGTGCTGGTCGCCCCGAACTTCGGCATCGCCGCCGTGCTGATGATGCACTTCGCGCGCAAGGCGGCGCCGTACTTCGACTCCACCGAGATCATCGAACTGCACCACCCGGGCAAGGCCGACGCCCCCAGCGGCACCGCCTACCGGACCGCCGAGCTGGTCGCCGAGGCCCGCCGCGAGGCCGCGTCCGCACCCATGCCCGACGCCACCACCTCCGAGATCCCCGGCGCCCGCGGCGCCGACGTGGAGGGCGTGCGCGTGCACGCGCTGCGCATCGCCGGGCTCATCGCCCACCAGGAGGTCGTGTTCGGCACGGACGGGGAGACCCTCAAGATCCGGCACGACTCGATGAACCGCACCTCCTTCATGCCGGGCGTGCTGTTGGGCGTGCGCGGGGTGGCCGACCTGCCTGCGCCGCTCACCGTGGGCCTGGACGCCCTCCTCGACCTGGACTAGCGCTCGCGTCGCCGCCGGCGGCGCGCCTTCCGGCCACGGCGCAGGCACCGCGCGCGTGAGCGGGGCCGCGTCCCGGTCCGGGACGCGGCCCCGCGGCGCCCGCTCCGTCCGCGTGCTAGGCGCCGCGGCGGCAGGTGAGGAACACCTGGACCTCGGGCCGGGCGCCCTCGGGCTCGTAGGAGACGACGCGCTCGTCCTCCACGACCAGCCCGGCACCCTCCACCACCCGGCGCAGCTCCTCGCGCGGGTAGCCCGACACCCGGATGTCGGAGCCCAGGAACGGGATCGCGGTGTCGTCCAGGTCGGCCTCCACCATGGACAGGCACAGCAGCCCGCCCGGCGCCAGTGAGGCGCGGATACGGCTCAGCGCCTCGGGGATGCGCGCCTTGGGCAGGCACAGCAGGGAGAAGAACGCCACGATGGCGTCGTAGGAGGCCTCCGCCGGCTCCAGGTCGAGGATGTCGGCCTGGACGAACGTCGCCTCCGGCACGTTCCGGCGGGCGATCTCGATCATCCGTCCGGAGATCTCGTAGCCGGTGACCCGAGCTCCGGCGGCCACCAGCTGTCTGGTCGTGGGCACGCCCGTACCCGACCCCAGGTCGAGTACGTGGGCGCCGGGCGGTAGGAGGTCCAGCAGTCGCCGTACCCGGTCCTCCTGCCCCTCCTTCCTGGGGAACGCCTCGTCGTAGCGTTCCCCGATCGCGTCGAAGGCGGCGGCCTGTCGGGCCGAGCGCTCAGCCCACGCCTGCGGGTCCGGAGCCTGTTCGAGGGGGTCGGGGGCGGTGTCCTCACTGGGCACGGTGTCATCTCTCCCTGCCGTGTCGTACGCGCCTGTCCGGGGGCGGCGGCTGTTGGTGTGAGAGGTTACCCAGGTACACGGGGACACACATAGGCGAACACCCCGATACCGACTGCCGGAAGTCCCCGGAGCCTGCCCGGCCCCGGGAGCCGGCGCCGTCAGCCCAGCAGCAGCGCGACCGAGAGCAGCACGCCGAAGGCCATCTGCAGCTTCCCGGTCTCTCCCAGGCCCAGCACCAGGTCGCGGCCGACCTGGCCGCCCAGCACGCGCCGCAGCGGCGGCACCGCGAGCGGCACCGACAGGAGCACCAGCGGCGTCCACCAGGACACCGGGGTCAGCGCCAGTGCCGCCGCGTAGGCGACCACGACCGCGCCCGCGTACAGGCGGCGGGTGCCGCTGTCGCCCAGCCGCACGGCCAGGGTGATCTTGCCGGTCCCGCGGTCGGTCGGGATGTCGCGCAGGTTGTTGATCACCAGTACCGAGCAGGACAGCAGCCCCACCGGCACCGACGCCACCCACGCCTGCCACGGCGCCGAGCCCAGCTGCACGAACACCGTGCCCACCACGGCCACCACGCCGAAGAACACGAACACCGAGACCTCGCCCAGGCCCCGGTACCCGTACGGGGCGCGGCCGCCGGTGTAGTACCAGGCCGCCGCGATCGCCAGGGCGCCCACCAGCAGCAGCCACCACGAGGAGGCCGCCACCAGGACCAGACCGACCACACCGGCGAAGGCGAAGCTGCCCAGGGCAGCGGCCAGCACCTGCCTCGGCGCGGCCAGGCCGGTCGCGGTCAACCGGACCGGCCCCGTCCGCTCCTCGGTGTCGGTGCCCTTCACCCCGTCGCTGTAGTCGTTGGCGAAGTTCACGCCGACCTGCAGCGCCATGGACACCACCAGGGCCAGCAGCGCCTTCCACCAGACGAATCCGTCCAGGGCGAAGGCCAGGGCCGTGCCGACCGCCACCGGCACGACGGAGTTCGGAAGCGTACGGGGGCGCAGCCCCGAGACCCATTCACTGACCGTGGCCACGCGCCGGTCCCTCCCCGCTCGACGACGGCGCGTACCATCCGGTGCGCGCCGGGACAACCACCCCAAGGTAGTCCCTGCCCAGGGCGGCCCCCAACCCGCGTCCACCCGTACCGGCCCGGACACCGGGACGGGAGGGCCCGCTCAGCGGGAGATCGCCGCGTGCAGGCGCACCATCGGGAGCATCCTGCCCATGTCGATCTCGCGGCGGGCGCCGTCCGGGCGCCACCCGGAGGCCTCGAAGAACGCGCGGAGCGCGTTGTCGGCCTCGGGCACCCACACGTGCACGGTGTCGAAGCCGTCGTCCACCAGGTGGTCCACGCACGCGTTCACCAGGCGGCTGCCGTGTCCCTGGCGCGCCCGTGGGGGGTCCACGTGCAGGGCGAACACCTCCGCGTCCGTGGCGGGCCACAGGTCCGGGTCCCCGGCCGGGCCGAACGCCGCGAACCCGGTCACCGTCCGCACCCCGCCGACCTCGTCGGTGGACACCACCAGCCTGTGCCTGGAGGTCGGCGGGGACTGCAGGGCCGCGGTCCACTGCTCACGGAACCGCGCACGGGCCTCCTCGCCGCCCAGGGCCCCGGCCACGTCCTCGGGCAGCAGTGCCCCGTACACCGCCCGCCAGGAGGCCACCTGGACGTCGACGACGGTGTCCACGTCGGAGGCGCGGGCGGGACGGACGAACTGGGCACTGGACACGGCGGGGTCTCCTTCGAGGGGGCGTGCGACACGCCTGAAGGCAAGGTCACCTACGCCGGAGTTTCGGGACCTTGCCACGGCATGGGAACATCTACGTTGTGAGCCTCATTATCAGAGTTATCGTGAACGCGCTCGCCCTTTGGGCGGCGGTCTTCCTGATCGACGGGATCGATGTCACGGCGCAGGACACGGTCGGCCAGATCCTGGTCTACCTCGCCGTCGGCGCGATCTTCGGCGTGGTCAACGCGGTCATCAAACCGATCGTCAAAGCGGTCGGGTGCCTGTTCTACGCTCTGACCCTGGGCCTGATCGGCCTGGTGGTGAACGCACTCCTGCTCCTGCTCACGAACTGGATCGCCGGGCTGTTCGACCTGCCCTTCCACATCGAGGGGTTCTGGCCCGCCTTCTGGGGTGCGATCGTCGTCACCATCGTCAGCTGGCTGTTGAGCATGTTCCTCCCCGACCGCGGGGACGACTAGCCTTTCCCACACCCTCCCGTCCGCCCTGAACTGCGTGCGGACCCCGGGCCCGGCCGGATGGCACGGGCCCGGGGCGGGTAGGTTCACAGCTTCGGAGCCATCAACCTCGACCCACGAGGACGGTGGCCCGGCGGGACTCCGATCCCGCGCCCCCAGGGGCACCACAGATCTTCCCCGCAACCGTCGCGTACACGCCGGTCGCGGTGGCGGACACGCAGCGCCGCCCACCCGTGCACGGAAGACACGGGACATCCACAGCTGCCGACGCACACCGAGAGGAGGAGGGGCTACCACGGACCCCACCGCCCGCGGGCGGCGGTCCGCACGCCTTTCACACACGATGGTGGACACAAAGAACCGCCCGTTCGGCAAGATGTTGACCGCGATGGTCACCCCGATGCTCGAAGACGGGGAGCTCGACTACGAGGGCGCGGCCAGACTGGCCACCTACCTCGTCGACGAGCAGCACAACGACGGACTCATCATCAGCGGCACCACCGGCGAGTCGCCCACGACCAGCGACGACGAGAAGGACCGCCTTCTCAGGGCCGTCGTGGAGGCCGTCGGCGACCGCGCCACGGTCGTCGCCGGGGTCGGTACCAACGACACCCGCCACAGCATCAGGCTGGCCCAGGCGGCCGAGAAGGCGGGGGCGCACGGCCTGCTGGCGGTCACCCCGTACTACAACAAGCCGCCGCAGGAAGGCCTCATCCGGCACTTCACGTCGATCGCCGACGCGAGCGCCCTGCCGGTCATGCTCTACGACATCCCGCACCGCACCGGGACGCCGATCGCCTCCGAGACCCTGGTCCGCCTGGCCGAGCACCCGCGCATCGTGGCCAACAAGGACGCCAAGGACAACCTCGGCGCCAGCTCCTGGGTCATGGAGCGCACCGACCTGGCCTTCTACTGCGGCACCGACATCCTCAACCTGCCGCTGCTGTCCGTCGGCGCCGCCGGGTTCGTCAGCGTCGTCGGCCACATCGTCGGCTCCGACCTGCGCGACATGATCGACGCCTTCGAGAAGGGCGAGGTCGGCCAGGCCCTGGCCATCCACCGCCGCCTCACCCCGGTCTACACCGGCATGTTCCGCACCCAGGGCGTCATCACCACCAAGGCCGTCCTCAACCTGTTCGGGCTGCCGTCCGGCCCCGTGCGCACACCGCTCGCCGACGCATCGTCCGAGCTCCAGGCCCTCCTGCGCGAGGACCTGGCCGCCGCGGGCGTCAAGGGCCCCATCGGCCTGGCCCCGCACCAGGCCGTCCCCGCCAGCGCCGTGCGCGTCGAGCGCCTCACGGAGGGATCCGTATGAGTCACCCGCACCCCGAACTGGGCCCGCCGCCGCCCCTGGGCGAGGGCGCCCTGCGCGTCGTCCCCCTGGGCGGCCTCGGCGAGATCGGCCGCAACATGACGGTCTTCGAGTACGGCGGCCGCCTGCTCATCGTGGACTGCGGCGTGCTCTTCCCCGAGGAGGAGCAGCCCGGCGTCGACCTGATCCTGCCGGACTTCGACCACATCCGGGACCGGCTCGACGACGTCGAGGCGGTCGTGCTCACCCACGGGCACGAGGACCACATCGGCGGTGTCCCGTTCCTGCTGCGCGAGCGGCCCGACATCCCGATCATCGGCTCCAAGCTCACCCTGGCGCTGATCACCGCCAAGCTGGGCGAGCACCGCATCAAGCCGGAGACCGTCCTGGTGGAGGAGGGGGAGCGCCACGAGTGCGGCCCCTTCAACCTGGAGTTCTTCGCGGTCAACCACTCCATCCCGGACGCGCTCGCCGTGGGTATCCGCACCCCGGGCGGAACGGTGCTGCACACCGGCGACTTCAAGATGGACCAGCTGCCGCTGGACGGCCGCCTGACCGACCTGGCGGGCTTCGCCCGGTTCGGTGACGAGGGCGTCGACCTGCTGCTGTCGGACTCCACCAACGCCGAGCAGCCCGGCTTCATCATCAACGAGCGCAACCTGACCGAGGCCATCGACAAGGTGTTCCGGCAGGCCGAGAAGCGCATCGTGGTGGCCTGCTTCGCCTCGCACGTGCACCGCGTCCAGCAGGTCATCGACGCCGCCGTCCAGCACGGGCGCAAGATCGCGTTCGTGGGCCGCTCCATGGTCCGCAACATGAACATCGCGCGCGACCTGGGCTACCTCAACGTTCCCGGCGACACCATCATCGACGTCAAGCAGCTCGACCAGGTGCGCCCGGACGAGGTGCTCATGATCTGCACGGGCTCGCAGGGCGAGCCGATGGCCGCGCTCAGCCGGATGGCCAACCGGGACCACCAGATCCGGATCGAGGAGGGCGACACCGTCCTGCTCGCCTCCTCCCTGATCCCCGGCAACGAGAACTCGGTCAACCGGGTGATCAACGGGCTGACCCGCTGGGGCGCCAAGGTCGTGCACAAGGGCAACGCCCTGGTGCACGTGTCCGGGCACGCGCCCGCGGGCGAGCTGCTGTACGTGCTCAACATGGTGCGCCCGCGCAACTTCATGCCGGTGCACGGCGAGTGGCGGCACATGCGCGCCCACGCCGACCTGGCCAGGCTCACGGGCGTTCCCAACGACCGCATCGTCATCGCCGAGGACGGCGTGGTCGTGGACCTGTACAAGAACCGCGCCAAGATCGTCGGCGCGGTGCAGGCCGGTTACGTGTACGTGGACGGCTCCTCGGTCGGCGACGTCACCGACGCCGCGCTCAAGGACCGCCGCATCCTCGGCGAGGAGGGCTTCGTCTCCGTCGTCGTGGCGGTGGACTCCACCACGGGCAAGATCCTGGGCGAGCCCGAGGTCCACACCCGGGGCGCCGGCATCGGAGCCGACGCCTACGACGACGTCGTGGACAGGATCCAGGACGCCCTGGACAAGGCGGCGCGGGACGGGGTCAACGACCCCCACCAGCTGCGGCAGCTCATCCGCCGCAGCACGGGACGCTGGGTCAACGACACCTACCGGCGCCGGCCCATGATCATCCCCGTCCTGGTCGAGGTCTGACCCGGACGGAACACGGTGGGCGGGCGGCCCGGGCGCGTCACGGCGCGCCCGGGCCGCCCGCGTTCCCGGGCCCCGTGCCGCATGGTCCCGGCCGCCGGGCGGAAGGGACGGCCGCGCCGACCCGTTCGGACGACACGCCGCCCCGTTGCGGGCGGACGGCGTGGACACTTCAGTAGGCTGCTCGCCGTGGCGGGCCGTCCTGCCCGTCCGTCCGAACGACCCCGTCCTCCCGGAGGTGACCCCCGATGGCCACGCGCGCCTCCTCCGGAGGCTCCGGACGCAAGAAGCCCGCCGCCCGCAGGCCCGCCGCGAAGAAGCGCATGCCCGACGGGCCGATCGCCTTCGCCGTCACCATGTTCGGACAGTTCCTGCTGGTGCTGTGGAAGCTGGTCGCGCACACCGTCGGCGGCTCCGCCCGCGCGGTCGGCCGCAGTGCCCGGGGCCTGGACCCCGACCTGCGCCGCGACGGAGTCGGACTGGTCCTGCTCGCCGCAGGGGTCCTCATCGCCGCCGCCGTGTGGTGGCGCAGCGAGGGGCTGCTGCTGGAGTACACCCGCATGGTCGTGGCCGGCGGCTTCGGCACGTTCTCCCCGATCCTGCCGCTGCTGTTCCTGCCGATCGCGGTCAAGCTGATGCGGACCCCCGGCAGCGGACGTGAGGGCGACGCGGGACGGCTGTTCATCGGCTTCACCGCGATCACGCTGGGCCTGCTCGGCCTGATCCACATCGCCCGCGGCATCCCGCAGCCCTCCGACGGCCTGGAGGCCCTCCAGGAGGCGGGCGGGCTCATCGGCTTCGTCGCCTCCGGGCCGCTCAGCGCCGTGGTCACCCCCTGGCTGACCGGGATGCTGCTGTTCCTGGTGCTGGTCTTCGGCGTCCTGGTGGTCACCGCCACCCCCATCCGGCGCATCCCCGAACGCCTGCAGACCCTGTTCGCCGTGCTCCTGGAGCGCGACGGCGGGCCCGACTCGGGGCTCGGCGTCCTGGGCGCCGACACGGCGGGGAAGCCCTCCGGACCGCGCAGGCGCAAGCCCGGGAAGAGGGGCGGCGCGACCGTGGCGGGCAACCACGAGCGCCCCTACGACAGTCCGGTGCTGTCCGGCGGGTCCGTGGCCCCCGCGCCCGAGGACGAGGAGGAGGCAGCCCCGCCGGCCCTGGCCGAGGAGACGGGGGCGGGGCCGGCCGAGGAGGCCGCGGCGGGAAGGAAGCCCGCGCGAAAGAAGAAGGTGGAGGTCCCCGAACCCACGCCGGCGCCCGCCACCGCCGAGCAGCTGACCATCCCCTCCCGCGTGGTGGAGGGCGACTACGAGCTGCCCGCCCCGACCATGCTCAAGCCCGGCAGCCCGGTCAAGCCGCGCACCAAGGCCAACGACGAGGTCGTGGCGGCCCTGTCCGGGGTGCTCACCCAGTTCAACATCGACGCCGACGTCACCGGCTTCACCCGCGGCCCGACGGTGACCCGCTACGAGATCGAGCTGGGCCCGGCGGTCAAGGTCGAGAAGGTCACCGCCCTGGCCAAGAACATCTCCCTGGCCGTCAAGAGCGCCGACGTGCGCATCCAGTCGCCCATCCCCGGCAAGTCCGCGATCGGTGTGGAGATCCCCAACACCGACAAGGACATCGTGAGCCTGGGCGACGTGCTGCGGTCACCGGCGGCGACCTCGGACGACCACCCCATGCTGGTGGGCCTGGGCAAGGACGTCGAGGGCTCCAACGTGGTCGCGAACCTGGCCAAGATGCCGCACGTGCTGGTCGCCGGTGCCACCGGTGCCGGTAAGTCCACCTGCATCAACGGGCTGATCACCTCCCTGATGATGCGCGCCACGCCCGACGAGGTGCGGATGATCCTGGTCGACCCCAAGCGGGTCGAGCTGACCATGTACGAGGGTATCCCTCACCTGATCACCCCCATCATCACCAACCCCAAGAAGGCCGCCGAGGCCCTGCAGTGGGTGGTGGGGGAGATGGACCGCCGCTACGACGACCTGGCCGCCTCCGGGTACCGGCACGTGGACGACTTCAACGCCGCCGTGCGCACCGGTGAGCTGACCGCCCCGCCCGGCAGCGAGCGCCAGTACGAGCCCTATCCCTACCTGCTGGTGATCGTGGACGAGCTGGCCGACCTGATGATGGTCGCCCCCCGCGACGTGGAGGACGCCGTCGTGCGCATCACCCAGCTGGCCCGCGCCGCCGGCATCCACCTGGTGCTGGCCACCCAGCGGCCCAGCGTCGACGTCGTCACCGGCCTGATCAAGGCCAACGTGCCCTCCCGCCTGGCCTTCGCCACCTCCAGCCTGTCCGACAGCCGGGTCATCCTCGACCAGCCCGGGGCCGAGAAGCTGGTCGGCAAGGGCGACGCCCTCTTCCTGCCGATGGGTGCGGGCAAGCCCATCCGCCTCCAGAACGCGTGGGTGGCGGAGAAGGAGATCCGGGGGATCGTCGACCACTGCAAGAAGCAGGCCGAGCCCAGCTACCGCGAGGACGTGGCCGCCCCCGAGACCAAGAAGAAGGAGATCGACGAGGACATCGGCGACGACCTCGACCTGCTCCTGCAGGCCGTCGAACTGGTGGTCACCACCCAGTTCGGGTCCACGTCCATGCTCCAGCGCAAGCTGCGCGTCGGCTTCGCCAAGGCGGGCCGCCTGATGGACCTCATGGAGAGCCGCGACGTGGTCGGTCCCAGCGAGGGGTCCAAGGCCCGCGACGTGCTGGTCACCCCCGACGACCTGCCCGCCGTCCTGCAGGACATCCGCGGCTCCTGACCCGCTTTCCGGGGCCGGGCCCCGGGCCGCCGGGGGCCGATGGCCCAGGTGTCACGGACTTTCCCGAACCTCCACTCGCATCCCTTAGCAACTGGCCTGCCCGATTTGGTGTGATCTTGGGGGCTTCATGGGGCGTGGTGACCTGCGTAAACGCCCCTTGAGAAGGCAGAGTAGGTCCCGGTATAAACGCACAGTAGCGGGGGGAGTGCGCATGGCGACGATCGGCCAGACCCTGTCCGCCGCCCGAGTCGCGGCGGGTCACACGGTCGCGGACCTCAGCGCCCGTACACGTATCCGGGAAACCGTCCTGATGGGCATCGAGCAGGAGGACTTCGTCCCCTGCGGCGGGGACTTCTACGCACGCGGACACATCCGCGGCATCTGCCGCGCTCTCGGCCTGGACCCGGCACCGCTCCTGGCCGAGTACGACCGCGAGCACGCCAGCGGTGCCATACCCGCCTTCGTTCCTCCGCAGCGCCACCCGGCGGCCACGCCCGAGGGGATCCGCGCGGCCGCCGCGGCGCGCGCCGCGGCGGCCGCGCGCGAGGACGCGCGGTCCCCGTCGCCGACGCACCGCTTCGGCGACGACGACTCCGGTGTCGGCGCCCAGCGCTGGGGCCACTTCGAACGCGGGCAGATCCTGGGCCGCCGGTCCAAGGGGAAGGAGCACCGCGATGCCGGGGCCGGGCGGGTTCCCGAGCCCCGTGGGACCGGGGAGGCGTACAGCGGCGGGTACCACGTCCCCGACGGGTACCACGACGGCTACCACGACCCCGATGAGGAGTACGTGCACGGAGGGCCCCACGCGCACGACGGCCACCAGCCCCACGACGGTCACCAGGCGCACGGCGGGCCGAGGAACGGGATCCCCGTGTACGGCAGGCCGGCGAACGGCGTGTTCCGGGGCGGCAGGCACGCCGGGGCCGGCAGGGCGCGCGGCCGCAGGCCCACGCCGCGTCCCCTCGGCACGGGACACCGGCGGATCGAGGCGGTCCGGCGCCACTGGCCCTGGGCCATGGTCGCCGCCATCGTCGTCCTGTCCGTCCTCATCGGCGTCCGCACGTGGCAGGACTGGGACGCGGGCAACCCGCTGCGGGCCGCCTTCGACTCCTCCGTCGGCGAGAGCACCGTCGGCTCCGCAGTGGACCCCGGCGGCGCGGCGGAGGCGGGCGAGGCGGCCCCGGCGGAGGCCACCGAGTTCACCGTCGGGCTCAGCGCCTCCTCCCGCAGCTGGATCGAGGTCACGGGGGCCGACGACGAGAGCCTGTACGTCGGCTTCCTGCTGGAGGGCGAGAAGCAGGAGTACGTGGCCGAGGAGAACCTCAACCTGTGGATCGGCGACGCCGGGGCGGTCAGTGTCACCGTCGACGGCGAGGAGCTCGAACCCCTCGGACTGCCGGGGGAGGCCAAGGAGGTCACCATCGGCGCGGACGGACTGGTCCGGTGACGGCACCGCCGTCCGGGGGTGCGAACCCGGGCCGGGGTACGGGCGGGTGGGCCGGTCAGGGTAGTGTGGGGGGCCGCGGGCGGCGCCATGCGACGTCGCGCCCGGACATGGCCCAACCGTCGCCGGTCCGGCCCCCGCACCACTCGAAGCTCTCCCACACGCTTGGAAGCCATGTCATCGCGCCGTACTGTCTCACTCGTCACCCTGGGGTGTGCGCGTAACGAGGTCGACTCCGAAGAGCTGGCCGGGCGCCTGTCGGCCGGCGGCTGGGACCTCGTCGACGGCGACACCAAGGCCGACGTCACCCTCGTCAACACCTGCGGATTCATCGATGCGGCCAAACAGGACTCCATCGAGACCCTCCTGGAGGCCGCTTCGACGGGTGGGAAGGTCGTCGCCGCCGGGTGCATGGCCGAGCGGTACGGTTCCGAGCTCGCCGAGGCCCTCCCCGAGGCACAGGTCATCGGCTTCGACGACTACGCCGCCATCACCGACCGCCTCGACGACGTCGTGGCCGGGCGGTCCCTGGTTCCCCACGACCCCCGCGACCGGCGCACCCTGCTGCCGATCAGCCCGGCCGAGCGCGACGCCTCCCAGGCGCACGTGCCCGGCCACTTCTCCGACTCCGCGGGGGCCGAGGGCACCGAGCTGCCCTACCGCGCCGCCATCCCGCGCCGCCGCCTGACCGGCGGCCCGGTGGCCAACCTCAAGATCGCCTCCGGCTGCGACCGGCGCTGCACCTTCTGCGCGATCCCCACCTTCCGCGGCGCCTACATCTCCCGCCACCCCGACGAGGTCGTCCGCGAGGCCGAGTGGCTGGCCGGCGAGGGCGTCCGCGAGGTGTTCCTGGTCAGCGAGAACTCCACCTCCTACGGCAAGGACCTGGGCGACGTGCGCGCCCTGGAGAAGCTCCTGCCCCGCCTGGCCGCCGTCGAGGGCCTGGAGCGGGTCCGCGTCAGCTACCTCCAGCCCGCCGAGGTCCGCCCCGGGCTGGTGGAGGTCCTCACCGGCACGCCCGGCGTGGTCCCCTACTTCGACCTGTCCTTCCAGCACGCCAGCGGCACCCTCCTGCGCCGTATGCGGCGCTTCGGCGACCGCGAGCGCTTCCTGGAGCTGCTGGGCACGGTCCGCGGCCGCGCCCCCGGCGCCGGAGCCCGCTCCAACTTCATCGTCGGCTTCCCCGGCGAGACCGAGGCCGAGTTCGAGGACCTGGTCTCCTTCCTCGCCGAGGCCCGCCTGGACGCCATCGGCGTGTTCGGCTACTCCGACGAGGACGGCACCGAGGCCGCCGGCCACGAGGGCAAGCTGCCCGACGAGGTCGTCGCCGAGCGCGTGGACCGGCTCAACCGGCTCTCCGAGGAGCTGATGGCCCAGCGCGCCGAGGAGCGGATCGGCTCGCAGGTGACGGTCCTGGTGGAGTCGGTGCTGGAGGACGGCGCCTACGAGGGCCGCGCCGAGCACCAGGCGCCCGAGGTGGACGGCAGCACGATCCTGTACGGCGAGGGCCTCGCCGTCGGCGACCTGGTGCGCGCCACCGTCGTCCAGTCGGCCGGCGCCGACCTCGTCGCGGAGCAGGACGACGCCCAGCCGGAAGCCGCGGACAGATGAGCGACCACGAGCCCGCGGCCACGCCCGCCCCCCGCGTCCCGTTGTGGAACATCGCGAACATCCTCACGATGAGCCGCCTGGTCATGGTGCCGCTCTTCGTGTGGTTCATGTTCCTGGACGGCTCCTGGTGGCGGTTCGCCGCCTTCGCGGTCTTCGTGCTGGCCGCCATCACCGACCGCGTCGACGGCGAGATCGCCCGCCGCCGCAACCTGGTCACCGACTTCGGCAAGATCGCCGACCCCATCGCCGACAAGGCGCTCACCGGCGCCGCGCTGGTGGTGCTCTCCCTGCAGGGCGACCTGTGGTGGTGGGTCACCCTCGCCATCCTGGTCCGCGAGTGGGGCGTCACGGCGCTGCGCTTCGCCGTCCTGCGCTACGTGGTCATGCCCGCCAGCCAGGGCGGCAAGCTCAAGACGGTCCTGCAGATCGTCGCGATCAGCGTCTACCTGTTCCCCCTGCACGTGCTCCCCCTCAGCGGGGTCCTCACCTGGTTCGCCCACGTGGTGATGGGCGCGGCGCTCGCGGTCACGCTGTGGACCGGCCTGACCTACGTGATCGAGGCCGTCCGCGCGGTCCGCGCCCGCAGGGGGCACGCGGGGTGAAGCGGGAGGAGGACCGGGCCCGCCCGGGCCCGGAGCAGCTGGAGTTCCTGCCCGAAGCGCTCACCGCGGCCGGGGCCGCCCACCGGGCCCTGCTGGACCGCGGCGCCACCTGCGCCACCGCCGAGTCGCTGACCGGCGGCCTGATCGGTGCCCACCTGACCGCCGTTCCCGGCGCCTCCGGCTCCTACCGGGGCGGCGTGGTCGCCTACGCCACCGACACCAAGACCGGTGTGCTGGGTGTGCCCGAGGACCTCCTGGCCGAACACGGCGCCGTCCACCCCGGGGTGGCCGAGCACATGGCGATCGGCGTCCGCCGACTGCTGGGGGCCGACTACGGCGTCGCGGTGACCGGCGTGGCCGGCCCCGACGCCCAGGACGGACAGCCCGTCGGCACCGTCCACGTGGCCGTCGCCACGCCGGGTGATCAGACCCGTGTCCACCAGTTCCGTTTCACCGGGGACCGTGCGGGTATCCGATACCGAACGGTCGAGGGGGCACTGTCGCTCCTGGACTCGGTCGTTCGCGGGAGCGCGGAGGGAAGCACCCGGGCCTGAACCTTTCGGTTGGTCCCTCCTCCCCTCGTCCCGGGGAACAAAACCACCCCCGGACGAGGTTCCCCCTCCAGCGAACAGGACGGCAAGAGGTGCCCGAATCGGGCGTGGGGCAGGTACGGTGTTGTATATGAAGGTCGCTACCGGTGGGAGGGAGCGCGAATGATGGTCCTGCTTCGTCACCTACTTGGTGACGTGCTCAGGCGGCTCCGGCAGCGCCAGGGCCGCACCCTCCGCGAGGTGTCGGCCGATGCACGTGTATCCCTCGGCTACCTGTCGGAGGTCGAGCGCGGGCAGAAGGAAGCCTCTTCCGAACTGCTCTCCTCGATCTGCGGGGCGCTCGGCGTCCCGCTCTCCCAGGTACTGAGGGAGGTCTCCGACCAGCTTGCCCTCGCCGAGCTGCAGGAGGCCGCGCTGCTGGGCGACTCGGTCACGACCGACCCCGTCTCCGCCCAGGACCTCGGCATCGACCCGGTACCGGATCGCGTTCCCCAAGTCGCCGACATGGTGGGGGTCTGACCCCGCCTCGGAACTGTCCGTCCATCGCCATCGTGACCATGTGAAGGAGCCGACCTCGCGGTCGGCTCCTTTCGCGTGTCCGGGGTCCCCGCCGCCCGCGATCGGCGGCGGGGGAGGGTCAGCGGTGGGTGTGGTTGACCCAGGCCTCGGGGTCCTCGGCCAGGGTGCGCACCGTCGCGGGCAGCTCGTTGGTCACCAGGTGCTGGAGGTTGACGCCCTCCAGGATGACGCGCTCGCTCGCGCGCAGGGCGATCCACACCTGCTGCAGGCTGCGGGCCGCACCGTCGTAGTCGACGTGTTCGGGCCGCTCCCCGCGCACGTTGGCGAGCGGTCCGTCGACCGCGCGGATGATGTCGGCCAGGGAGATCTCCGCGGCCGGGCGGGCCAGCCAGTAGCCGCCCACGGGGCCGCGCTGGCTGCGCACCAGGCCGGCACGGCGTAGCTGGGTGAGGATGTTCTCGAGGAATTTTCCGGGGATGGCCTGCGCGCGCGCGAGCTGCTCGGCCGTCACCGGCCCCTCCTCGGCGACGGCGAGCTCCGCCGCCGCGCGTAGCGCGTAGTCGACCCGGGCTGAAAGGCGCATGCTGTGATTATGCCGTGGTTAGAAGGGCGAATGGGGCACCGGGCGCCGATCAGGTGTGCCGACGGCCGGAGTGCTTCAGGGTAAGGGTACTTCTCCGACCGGGTTTCGGGGACATCGGTGACGTTTCCGTCCCGGGCCCGCCCGCGCCGACGCGTCCCCCTCCGTCCGTCGGGGACGTGACGGCCGCGGGGCCCGTGCCCGCCCGGGACGGGCCCCGCGGCTCCCGTGCCCGGGGGAGGGGGGTCAGCTCCTGCCGGGGGAGGGAGAGGGGGAGGGGGCGCCCACCGCGCCCCCCAGCAGCTCGGCCGCGCTCAGGCCGTTCACGTGTGCGGCGCCGTAGGTGCTCACGTGGGCGCGGCACCCGGGGCGCCAGATGGGCAGGCCCATCTCCACCACCACGGCCTCGGGGCGGACGCTGAGCAGGCGGTTCACCAGAGCCTGGGCGCCGGGGTAGCGGTGCGCGTCGCGCACCACCACGACCAGGTCGCGGCCCCGGGAGTCGGCCGCCAGCCGCTCGGCGTGCGCCTCCTCGGGGGAGACCCGCTCGACGTCGGGGAACCAGGGGCCCAGCCCCCACGGGACCTCGCCCACCGCCATGCCCGAGGGAGCGTCCACCTCCACCACGTACGGGTCCCTCAGCGGCGGCAGGTCGCCGTCCACGAGCACCGCGCGGCGGGCGCCGGCCAGGCCCACGCCGTCGGCCTCGGGGGCGGCGGCGCGCCGGGAGGCCGACTCCCGGATCCAGGCGCGCAGCTCGGCGTTGCGCGCGGCCGCCTCCTCCAGGCGCTCCCCGGACAGGCGGCCCTCGCGGACCGCGTCCACCAGGGCGGTGCGGACCAGTTCGACCTGGTCGGCGTAGACGAACCTGCCCAGGCACAGCAGGTCCACCCCCGAGGCCACCGCGCGCACGCTGGCCTCGGGGATGCCGATCCGGCCGCTGACGCCCTGCATGTCCATGGCGTCGCTGACCACGGTGCCGGTGAAGCCCAGCTCACCGCGGAGCAGGTCGTTGAGGATGTGCGGGGTGAGCGTGGCCGGGCCGTCACCGCCGAGCCCGGGCATCTCGATGTGCGCGGTCAGGATCGACCGGACCCCCGCCTCCACCGCCGCCCGGAACGGCAGCAGCTCGCGGCGCCGCAGCAGGTCGGCGTCGGCCTCCACGCGCGGCAGCACGTGGTGGGAGTCCTGGGAGGTGGCGCCGTGTCCGGGGAAGTGCTTGGCGCACGCGGCCACGCCCGACTCCTGCAGTCCCAGTACGGCCGCGGCCGCGTGGCGGGCCACCAGTTCGGCGTCGGAGCCGAAGGAGCGGGTGCCGATCACCGGGTTGTCGTCGGCGACGTTGACGTCCACCGACGGGGCCAGGTCCAGGTTGAAGCCCAGCTCGGCCAGGCGCCCGCCCAGGGAGCGCAGGGTGGCCCGGGTCAGGGCGGGGTCGTCCACCGCGCCCAGCGCGGCGTTGCCGGGGTAGTCGCTGCCCCGCGCCTGGCCGATGCGGGTGACGTCGCCGCCCTCCTCGTCGAGGGAGATCAGGGGGGTGTCGGCGGCCTCGGAGAGGGAGGCGTTCAGCGCGGTCACCTGGTCCGGACCGTCGAGGTTGTTGTGGAACAGGCAGACACCGGCGATGCCGTCCGCCAGACCATCCAGGACCCAGCGCGGGGCTTGGTAGGACTCGAAGGGCACCAGCAGCGTGGCGTTGGCCAGGCGCGCCAGGGTCGGGTCGTACGGCATGACGGACTCCGTTCGGTGAGCGAAGGGGTGCCCGGGGAGGGGCAGACGGGTGGCGTGGGAGCGGGTACGTGTCGGGGGCGTGCGTGCCCGGGGCGGGTCCCGCGGCGCCTCTGGCGCGGGACCCGCCCCCGGAAGGAGGGGCGGTCAGCCCTTGACAGCGCCCATGGTCAGGCCGGAGACCATGCGCCGCTGGACGAACAGGAAGAAGAGCATCACGGGGATGGTCAGCAGGGTGGAGGCCGCCATGATCGGTCCCCACTCGGTGCCGAAGCGGCCGAAGTAGTAGGACAGGGTCAGCGGCAGCGTGTAGCTGTCCGTGCTGCGGCCCAGGAACGTCAGGGCGACGATGAACTCGTTCCAGGCGGTGATGAAGGCGAAGATGCTCGCCGCGACCAGGCCCGGCGCGACCAGCGGCATCAGGATGCGCCAGAAGACGGTCCAGGGGCCGGCGCCGTCGATGGCCGCGGCCTCCTCCAGCTCCTTGGGCACCGCGGCGACGAAGCCCCGCAGCATCATGATGGTGATCGGCAGGGACACGGCCGTGTACACGATGAGCAGGCCCGACAGGTTGCCGAGCAGCTGCACGCCGCTCACGTCGGACAGCTGGCGGAAGTTGATGAAGATCGAGATGATCATCGCCTCCATCGGCACCATCTGGATCACCATCAGCAGGATGATGAAGGTGGTACGCAGCCGGAAGCGGAACCGGGCCACGGCCACGGCGGCCAGCAGCGACAGGAACGCCCCCATGGCCACGGCGGCGACGGTGACGAACAGGCTGTTGCCGAGGAACTGCCAGAAGTTCACGCCCGGGATCAGCTGGCCGTTGAGCACCCTGTCGAAGTGCTCCAGCGTCGGCGCGTCCGGGAAGACGGTCTGGTCGCGGGTGAAGATCTCGCCCACCGGCTTGAAGGCCGTGACGACCATCCAGTAGACCGGGAAGACGGAGAACAGGAACACCGCGATACCGGCCAGGTACAGCGGTGCCGGGCGCAGGCGGTGCAGCGGGCTGCGGCGGTAGACGCGTCCGGAGCGGTCCGCCCCGCCGCTGCCGGAGCCCCCGGCGCGTTCACGGACGGCGGCGGGGCCGGTGGTGTTGTCGATCGCGGTCATCGGGTCTCCCCCTGGCGGATCATGATGCGCAGGTAGTACGCGGTGACCGCGAGGATCATCACGGTCATGACCACCGCGATCGCCGAGCCCATGCCGTAGTTGGCCGGGCTGGCGCTGAATCCCTGCTGGTAGATGTAGTACGAGAGCAGGTAGACGTCCTTGTTCTGGAAGCTGTTGGCCAGGATGTACAGCTGGGTGAACACCCGCAGGTCCCAGATGATCTGCAGGACCAGGAGCAGGGCGAACAGCGGACGCAGCATGGGGAACGTGACGTTCCAGAAGGCCTTCCAGGCACTGGCGCCGTCCATCCTCGCGGCCTCGTACAGCTCGTGCGGGATGCTCTTGAGTCCGGCGAGGACGGAGACGGAGACGAAGGGGAAGGACTGCCAGACGATCACCGTGACGAGGATGAAGAACAGCGAGCCCGGTTCGAGGAACCAGTTGTACTCCAGCCACCCGCTGCCCACCAGCCAGTCGGGCAGCCGGTCCAGGACGACGTTGACCAGCCCCCGCTCGGGCAGGAACAGCCAGCGGAAGACCAGCGAGGCGCTCAGCGCCGGGGTGGCCCAGGCGAGCATCATGCCGAGGGACACGAACGCCGAGAACCACTGGGGGAGCTTGTGCAGCAGTAGTCCCACGAGGGTGCCCAGCACCATCGTGATGCCGACCATCAGCACGCAGACCAGGACCGTGTTGCGCAGGATCGTCCAGAACTCGGGGTCGGTCAGCAGCGTCTGGTAGTGGGCGAAGCCGTTCCAGGCGGGGCCGGGCTGGTTCGGCAGGAGGTTGCGGGTGGTGAAACTGGTGAGCGAGTACCACACCATCTGCACGATCGGCCACAGCAGCACGACCGCGAGCAGGATCAGGGCCGGGGCGATGAGCAGGTACGGGGTGGGGAGCTTGCGGCGGTGCGGCGCGGGTTCGGCCGCGGGGGCCCTGACGGGCCTCTCGGCCTCGTGTTCGGCCGCTGGTTCGACGGTTCGTGGCATGGTCTTCTCAATCGAGGCGTGGGCCGGGCGCGGCGGGCGGGACCCGGATGCGGGTCCCGCCCGCGCGCAGCTCTGCACAGTGAGTCGGTTCCGGCTACTCGACCGGCTCGTTGAGGATCGAGGTGAGCTCCTCGTTGGCCGCCTCCAGGACCTTCTCGGGGTCACCGCCCTGCACGATCTCCAGGACGGCTCCCGGCAGGATCTTGCTGTCCTGGTCGGCCGCGGTCCAGCGCGGGGTGGTCGGGAAGAACCGGGTGTTCTGCATCTGCGTGGCGGCGGCGGCGCGGTCCGGGTCCTCCTGGTACTCGTCGCTCTCCAGCAGGTGCGGGTAGGCCGGGAAGAAGCCCGCGACGTCGGCGTAGCCCTTGCCGCCCTCCTCGTCACCGAGGACGGTCAGCAGGTCGAAGGCCAGGTCCGGGTGCTCGGTGGTGGTGAACACCGTCAGGGCGGAGCCGCCCGCGAAGGCCGGGGCGATGCCGTCGGCGCCGGGGATCGGCGCGGCGGCGATGTTCTCGACGACGGACGGGTCGGCGGCCTGCTCCTCCATGGAGCCGATCGCCCAGCCGCCGTCGATGTACATGCCCAGCTCGCTGTTGGCCATGTCGGCCAGGGCGATGAGCTCGTTCTGTCCGACGTAGTCCTGGGGGGAGATCCCGTCGGTGGTCAGGCTCGCGTAGAACTCGATGGCCTCGACGGTGGCGGGGTCGGTGAGCCTGCCCTCCCACTCGTCGCCGTTCTGCTCCGCGATCTCGCCGCCGTTGCTCCAGATGAAGCTGGCGATGCCGTTGGTGAAGTCGGTCGGCGCGGCGAAGCCGGGGACGCCCTGCTCGTCCTCGATGGCCTCGGCGACCTCGACCAGCTCGTCCCAGGTCTTCGGCGGCTCGTGGCCGAGCTCCTCCAGCCAGTCCGCGCGGTAGTACAGGGTGCGCACGCCCGAGAACCACGGAACGCCGTACTGGACGCCCTCGTAGGTGCCGTACTCCAGGGCCTTCTCGTCGATGCCCGCGGCGGCGTCCCAGTTCTCGACCTGCTCGGTGATGTCCAGCAGGGCGCCCTGAGCGGCCCAGTTCGAGACCTGGTCGTTGCCGACCTCCAGGACGTCGGGGGCGTCACCGCCGGCGAGGGCGTTGGTGATGGACTCCTGCGCGTCGGGCCACGGGATGAACTCCACCTCGACGGAGACGCCCGGGTGGGTCTCCTGGAAACGCGCCTCGGTGTCCTCGAAGTACTTGACGAGGGGCTCCTGGGAGGTGCCCATGACCCAGACGGTCAGGCTGTCGGCCTCACCGCCGCCGCCGGATTCGGAGTTGCCGCCGCATGCCGCGGCGAGCAGGACCACGGCCGTGGCCGCGGCGATCTTGGGGAACCTCATGTGTACCTCTTCTCCCTTCGCACGGCGCGCTGGGGTTCGACGCCTGTGCTCGAATCGACCTGGGATGATCGAGGGACCACCCCGCGACTCGACGTCTTCGTGGGGGTTGTGCTGGGATAGCACGTTGGCCGCCCCGCCGGCGCGGGTACCGGAAGGGCCCGGAAAGCGGGCCTGCCAGGACGTGACCTCCTGTGAGGTTGTGAGCTAAATTAACAGGAAACTTTCCTAATAAAAACAGGGTGAGGTGTCACGGTTATGTCTCAACGTCCAGGGACGCCCCGGCTGCTACGCCAGCTCAATGATCGCGCGGCGCTGGAACTACTGCTGTCCGCGGGGCCCTTGACCAGGACGCAGCTGGGAACGAGGACCGGTCTGTCCAAGGTGACCGCATCCCAGTTGCTGGCGCGGCTGGAGGAGCGGGACCTGGTGCGAGTGGTGGGCAGCCAGGCGGGAGGGAGGGGGCCCAACGCCGCCCTGTACGCGGTGGTGCCCGAGAGCGCCTACGTCGCGGCCCTGGACGTGAGCGCGCAGCGGGTGACCGCGACGATCGCCGACATCACGGGCAGGATCATCAGCGACGTCACCGTCGACCCCCGCGCCTCCGACGACCCCGTCGCGCTCGTGCACACCGCGGTGATGCGCCTGGCCGACACCGCCGGGGTCCCCCTGGGCAAGGTCCGCGCCTGCGTCATCGGCACCCCGGGCGTCGTCGACCCCCGCACCGGCGACATCCGCTTCTCCTTCGACCTGATGTCCTGGCACGAGGGCGTCCTGGAGGCCCTGCGCGCCGACCTCAAGCGCTCGGTCGTGATCGAGAACGACGTCAACCTGGCCGCCCTGGCCGAGCACTCCGAGGGCGCCGCCGCGGGCGTGGCCGAGTTCGTCCTCATCTGGCTCAGCGCCAACGGCGGTGTCGGCATGTCCACCATGATCGACGGCCGCATCCACCGGGGGCGCTCCGGCGGCGCGGGCGAGATCGGCTACCTGCCCGTGCCCGGCGCCCCCATGCCCGCCGACGTGGGGCTGTCCGGCGGCTACGAGTCCCTGCGCCTCGGCGCCAACCGCGAACTGCCGCACGGTTTCCAGGCCCTGGTCAAGGCCGGCCAGGTGGTCGAGCTCGCCGCCGGGTACGGCATCGAGGGCACCGACGTCACCGAGGTCGTCGCTGCGGCCGCCGCCGCGGGGACCTCGCGGGGGGACGCCTTCCTGGACGCCTTCGCCGAGCGCCTGGCCCGGGGTGTGGCCGCCGTCACGGTCATCCTCGACCCCGGCCTGGTGGTGCTCGGCGGAGACGTCGCCCGCGCGGGCGGCGCCAAGCTCGCCGAGCGGGTCCAGGAGGCCACCGCCCGCATCGCGCCCAACACCACCGAGGTGGCCCTGGGCGGGGTGGAGGGCAGCCCGGTCGTGCGCGGCGCGCTCCTGCACGCCCTCGAACGCGCCCGGGAGGACGTCTTCTCCTCCACCGTGTGACCGGCGCCGGAGTCCCTGGGAGCCCTCCCATCGCTGTGCCCCGGCCCCTCCTCACCCGGCCGCGGCACAGCGGCCGCCCGGCGCGGGACTCCTCAGAGCACCAGCTCGAAGGAGTCGAAGACCTCCTCCACGACCGGCGCGTACTCCTCCTGCTCCGACGCGGGAACGTCGAACCGGAGGTGGTACCCCCTGCCCTCCTCCGTGGCGAGGGCGTACCTCCACAGCATCCACCGGTCGGGCCGGGCCCAGTCTCCGCCGCGGTAGGTCGCCTCCATGCGGGAGGCGTCCCATCCCGACGGCGCGGACGGGTCGTCCTCCAGGGCGAGCCGCCGCCAGTCCGAGACGTTCGGCTCCTCCATGAGGAACACGGTCTCCGCGTCCCGCTGGTACTCGCGGGCCGTGCGCGGCCGGAGGCCCTCCAGCGAGAAGACGGTGAAGCTGATCCGGTGGTCACCGCTCGGAGAGCAGAACTCGTAGTTGGAGAGGACGCCGGAGTCCTCGGCCGTCGCGTCCACGATGACGTACACGGTGGCCCACTCCCGGGGGTAGCGCATGACGACGCCGTCATCGCTGAAGTCGGAGTACTCCACCGGCGCGTGGGAGGGTTCTGTGGGCGCCGCGTCCGCGGGCTGCTCCGGTTCCGTGGCCTTTCCGGGCGCCGAGGCCGCGGTGGCGGGTCCGGAGCCGGGCGGGGACAGCCGCTGGACCAGCGCCAGCCCGGCGGCCGCGACCACCAGCGTGCACACCAGGCTGAGCCCGACCAGTAGCGGGCCCCGTGTCCGCGGACCGGCGGGCCGGGGCGGGTGCCCGGGCCGTGGCGGTGCCGCCCCGGACGGAGCGTCGTTCGATTCCGCCGGTGCCTGGCGCTGCGGGGCATGTCCGGGATCGTGCACGAAGGCCTCCGGTGCGGGGGGACGCGAGCGCGTCTGATTGTAGGTGTGCGACGGCCCGGGACGGCCGGGCCCGTACTCCTCAGCCCGGTGGGGACAGGTCCCGCACCATCACCACGCGCGGGAGCACCCGGATCCCCGCCCGCTCCTCGGCCTCCCACACCCCCTCCAGGCCGGGGCCCCACTCCAGGCGGGGCAGGACGGCGAAGCCCCGGTCCGCGTACCAGGGGCCGTTCCACGGCAGGTCACGGAAGGTGGTGAGGGTGAGGCTGGTGTGGCCGGCGGCCGCCGCCTCGGCGCACACCGCCTCCAGCAGGGCGCCGCCGACCCCGCGCCTGCCGTGGTCGGGATGCACGGCGAGCTGCTCCAGGTGCGGGCGGCCGTCCACGGTCACGGTCGCGGCCAGGCCGACCACAGGGGCGCCCGCCACCGGGTCGTCGGCCACCAGGACCCGCTCCGCGTGCGCGAGCATCTCCCCGGGATCGTCGGGAGGCAGGACCACACCGGCCCCGGCGAACACCGTGTCCGCCGCCAGCGACACCTCCACCAGATGCGAGGTGTCCTCCGGCCGCATCGGTCGGATCCCCGTGTGCTCCACCCTGCCTCCCAGCCTCGTCCGGACGGGCGCCATCCTGGCCGGTTCCGGCCATCGCGTCCAGTCGTTTCCGGCTCATGGGCGCAGGCGGAGCCCCTTGGGGGTCACGTGGAACCCGGCCGCCACGAGCGCGGTGTCCAGGGGGCTGCCGAACACCTCCGCCCCGTCCGCGCGCTCCACCGTCAACGACGCCACGCGCCCCTCCCGCACCGCCCCGGCCAGGGCACGGGCCGCCCGCTCCAGCAGGTCGGGCGGCGAACCGAAGGTCAGCACCGAGCGGCCGCCCCGGCCCGCGTACAGGGTCAGCCGTCCGTCGTCGACCACCACCAGGGAGCCCGCCGTCCGGCCCGGCCTGGCCTGCCGCCCCTGGCCGTCCCCTCCCGGCGGCCAGGGGAGGTCCGTGCCGAACGGGTTCGCCGGATCGGTCGCCGCCAGCACCACCGGGGCGCCCGCCCCGCCCCCGGACAGCGCCCGCAGGCGGTCCACCGCGCCGGGCAGGGCGAACTGGGCACCGCCCAGCCCCTCCACGAAGTAGCCCCGGCGCACCCGGCCCGACTCCTCCAGGGTCCGCAGCATCCGGTACTCCTCCGGCGAGATCCGTCCGCCCTGGTACCCGCGCACCAGCACGCCCCGGCGCTCCAGCCGCGCCTCCAGGCGGGCCAGGGCGAGCCGCGTGGGATCGCCCTCGCGTTCGGGCAGGACCCACCACCGCCCCGCGGCCGTGGGCGGACCCGACCGGGTGGGCATCACCGGCCGGCGCCCCACCGCGCGCGACGACCTCCGCGACGGGGAGCGGCGCGGAGCGGGCCCGGTCCCCAGCACGGCCCGCAGCGGTGCCAGGGTGTCGTTGGTGACGCAGCCCGACCACACCAGCTCCCACAGCGCCTCGACCAGGTCCCCGTCGGTGACCGCGGAGCCGCCCGCCGTCCTCGCCGCCCGGTCGGCGACGTCGCGGAAGAACAGCGCTCCGCCCTCGCGCAGCACCTCCAGAACCGCGTGGGGCAGCGTGCCCTCCTCGGGAGGAACCGGCTCGGGCAGCAGGAGGGGAGCCTCGTCGGCCGGGAGCAGGCACACCCACCCGTCCTGGCCGGGAAGCGCCCCCGCTCCGGCCCACACCACCTCGCCCGCCTGGGTCAGCTCGTCCAGCCGGTGGGGCGCGTAGTCCTCCACCCGAGCGGGCAGCACCAGCGACTCCAGCGCCGACGCCGTCAGGCTCGCCCCGCGCAGCGACTCCACCGCGTCGAACACCGCGTCCGGACCGCGCCGGCGCTCACCCGGCACGGCGCGCTGCCACAGCGGGGAGAACCGGGCCAGCGCCTCCGGACCGACCGGTTCCACCTCCCGGCGCAGCCGTGCGAGAGAGCCGCGCCGCAACCGGCGCAGCACCTCGGCGTCGCACCACTCGATGCCCGTCCCGCCCGGCCGGAAGCCGCCGCCGGACACCCGTCCCCGGCGGGACAGCTCCCGCAGCACGCCCTCCACCACGTCGCGCCCGAGCCCCAGGCGCTCGGCGGCCTCGGCGGAGGTGAACGGCCCGTGCGTGCGCGCGTACCGCGACACCAGGTCGCGTGTCGGCTCCTCCACCGGCTCCAGGAGGGCCCGGGGCACACCGGCGGGCGGCTCGGCGCCGAGGGCGTCGCGCAGCCGCGCCGCGTCCTCCACCGCGCACCACCGCTCGGCGCCCGCCACGGACATCCGCACCACCCGGCCCGCGGACTCCAACCCCTCCAGCCACTCCCGCCGGACACCGCGTTCGGCGGCCTCGGCCGTGGTCAGCGGACCGACCTCGCGCAGCAGGTCCGACGCGCCCTCCGCGTCCCCGGCGCCCGCCCCCTCGGCCGTACGCTGCAGCAGGGCGCCGACGTGCTCCACCACCCGCGGGTCGAGCAGCTCCCTCAGGTCCGCCCGCCCCAGCAGGTCGGACAGCAGCGACGGGTCCAGGGTGAGCGCCTGTGCCCGCAGCTCGGCGGCCGGGGCGTCACCCTCGTACAGGAACGCCGCCGTGTACTCCATCAGGAGCGACCGCGCGAACGGCGACGCCCGTTCGGTGCGCACCTCGACCACACGTGTGCGCCGGGCCCGGATGTCCGTGAGCGCCTCCACGAGGGCGGGCACGTCGAACACGTCCCTCAGGCACTCGCGCACCGTCTCCAGCACGATCGGGAACGACCCGTACCGGCCCGCCACCGACAGCAGGTGCGAGGCCCGCAGCCGCTGCTGCCACAGCGGCATGCGCCGGTCCGGGCGCTGCCGGGGCAGCAGCAGCGCCCGCGCCGCGCACTCGCGGAAGCGGGCGGCGAACAGCGCCGACCCGGGCAGCTCGTCGGTGACCGCCTCCTCCACCTCCCCGGGGTCGGGCGCCACCAGGTCGGCCAGCCCGCCCGCGTGGTCGATCCCGCCCTGCTCGGTGTCCGGCAGCCGCAGCACGATCCCGTCATCGCCGTGCACGACCTGCGCGTCCGCTCCGAACCGCGTCCGCACCCGGCGGGCGACCGCCAGGGCCCAGGGCGCGTGCACCCGGGCACCCAGCGGCGAGTGCACCACCGCGCGCCAGTCGCCGACCTGGTCGCGGAAGCGCTCGACGACCACGGTCCGGTCGTCGGGCACCTGGCCGGTGGCCTCGCGCTGTTCGGCCACGTACGCCACCAGGTTCCGCGCCGCCCACGGGTCCAGCCCCACCTCCTCGGCCAGGGCCAGGGCCTCCTCCGGCTCCGCCTCGGCGAGTCTCCTGGCCAGCGCGCCCACCGCGCGTCCCAGCTCGGCCGGGCGGCCCTGCGCGTCGGCCTTCCAGAACGGCATCCGCCCCGGCCGCCCCGGCGCGGGCGAGACCAGCACCCGGTCGGCGGTGATCCCCTCGATCCGCCACGAGGTGGACCCCAGCACGAACACGTCGCCCACCCTTGACTCGTAGACCATCTCCTCGTCCAGCTCGCCGACCCGGGTGGGCGCCCGTCCCCGCCCCGGGTCCGCGCCCTCCGCGGCCAGGTGCACCCCGTACGTCCCCCGGTCGGGGATGGTGCCGCCGCTGAGCACCGCCAGCCGCTGCGCGCCCGGCCGTCCCCGCACCACGTCCGCCTCCCGGTCCCACACCAGGCGCGGGCGCAGCTCGGCGAACTCGTCCGAGGGATAGCGTCCCGACAGCATGTCCAGGACCGACTCCAGTACCGGGTCGGTCAGCCCGGCGAAGGGCGCGGCCCGCCGCACCAGGCCGGCGAGCCCGGCCACGGGCCAGTCGTCCATGGCGGCCATCGCCACGATCTGCTGGGACAGCACGTCCAGGGGAGCGCGGGGCATCTCCAGGCGCTCGATGTCGCCCGCGCGCATCCGCTCCACCACCACGGCCGTCGACAGCAGGTCGCCCCGGAACTGGGGGAGGAACACCCCGCGCGAGGTCTCGCCGACCCGGTGCCCGGCACGGCCCACCCGCTGGAGGCCGCCGGCCACCGACGGGGGCGAGGCCACCTGCACCACCAGGTCGACCGCGCCCATGTCCACGCCCAGCTCCAGGCTGGAGGTGGCCACCACGCAGCGCAGCCGCCCCGCCTTGAGGTCGTCCTCGACCAGGGCGCGCTCGGCCTTGGACATCGATCCGTGGTGGGCCCGCGCGAGGACCGGGGCGCCGCCGCGGCTGCCTCCGGACTGGGCGATGACCTGAGCGGGCACCTCCTCCGGCGGCAGTTCCCGGCCGTGCCGCTCGGCGTGCAGGTCGTTGAGGCGGGCGCACAGCCGCTCGGCGGTGCGGCGGCCGTTGGTGAACACGATGGTGGAGCGGTGGGACTCGACCAGGTCCAGGACCCGCGCCTCCACGTGCGGCCACAGGGACCCGCCGCCCCGGGGCCCGCCGCCCGGGGAGCCGTCGCCGGGCGGCGCGGGGGGCGTTTCCGGCGCTCCGGGATCGTCCATGTCGGGAACGGGCACCACCACGCGCAGGTCCATGCCGGGGGAGTCGGGCGGCGAGACGACGTCGGCGCCGCCGAGGAACTCCGCCACCGTCCCGGTCGGGCGCACGGTCGCCGACAGCCCGATCCGCTGCGCCGGGCGGTCCAGCAGGGCGTCCAGCCGCTCCAGGCTCAGCGCCAGGTGCGCGCCGCGCTTGGTGCCCGCCAGCGCGTGCACCTCGTCGACGATCACCGTCTCCACACCGGCCAGTCCCTCCCTGGCGCGCGAGGTGAGGACCAGGAACAAGGACTCGGGTGTGGTGATGAGCACGTCGGGCGGCCGTCTGGCGAGCCCGCGCCGCTGACCGGCGGGGGTGTCGCCGGTGCGCACCCCCACGGTGACCGGGGACAGCTCGCGCCCCGCGGCCTCGGCGGCGGCCGCGATCCCGGCGAGGGGGACGCGCAGGTTGCGCTCCACGTCCACCGCGAGGGCCTTGAGTGGGGACACGTACAGCACCCGGCAGCGGCGGGCGCGGTCCTCGGGGACCGGCGCCGAGGTCAGCCGGTCCAGTGACCACAGGAAGGCCGACAGGGTCTTGCCCGAGCCGGTCGGGGCCACCACCAGCGTGTTCCTTCCCCGCGACACCGACTCCCAGGCACCGGTCTGCGCGGGGGTGGGACCGGCGGGAAAGGCCTGCTCGAACCAGGTCCGGGTGGCCGGTCCGAAGCGTTCGAGGGGGTGCGGCGCACGGCTCATGCCGCCAGTGTGCCCGCGGGCCGTGACAAAAACCCGGAAGGGGCGGTGGGGGCGCGCCGATCACCGATACTGGGCCCGATGAGACTCACGGTTTTCTGGAACAACATGCACGAGCAGTTCGGCGAGGCCTACACGCAGAGCCTGGCCAAGGACTACGTCCTGGAGGGCCTCGGGTCCCGCACGATCCAGCAGGCGCTCGCCGACGGGGTGGGGGCCAAGGAGGTGTGGCGCGCGGTGTGCGAGGCCTTCGACATCCCCGCGTCCATGCGCTGACCTCACACGAGTACACGTTTCGTACGTCACATCGAACACAGGTTCGGGTAGTGTGGATATCCACAGGCGGACGTCGGACGTCGCGATTGTCGTACCGGCCGCGTAGCGTCGTGCTCATCATGAAGAAAAAGGCATCGACCCAACAACAGGGGTATCCCGTGGCATCCGGAGACCGAGACAAGGCTCTCGAAACAGCACTCGCCCAGATCGAGCGGCAGTTCGGCAAGGGCTCCGTCATGCGTCTGGGCGACGACGAGCGCCCGCCGATCGAGGCGATCCCCACCGGGGCGATCGCCCTCGACGTGGCCCTGGGCATCGGAGGCATTCCCAAGGGCCGCATCGTCGAGATCTACGGGCCCGAGTCGAGCGGAAAGACGACCGTCGCCCTGCACGCGGTGGCCAGCGCGCAGAAGATGGGCGGTATCGCCGCCTTCGTCGACGCCGAGCACGCGCTCGACCCCGAGTACGCCAAGAAGATCGGCGTCGACACCGACGACCTGCTGCTCTCGCAGCCGGACACCGGCGAGCAGGCGCTGGAGATCGTCGACATGCTGATCCGCTCGGGCGCGATCTCCGTCATCGTCATCGACTCCGTGGCGGCCCTGGTGCCCCGCGCCGAGATCGAGGGCGAGATGGGCGACAGCCACGTCGGCCTGCAGGCCCGCCTGATGTCCCAGGCGCTGCGCAAGATCGCCGGCGCGCTGCACCAGACCGGTACCACCGCGATCTTCATCAACCAGCTGCGCGAGAAGGTCGGCGTCATGTTCGGCTCGCCCGAGACGACGACCGGCGGCAAGGCGCTGAAGTTCTACTCGTCGGTGCGCCTGGACGTGCGCCGCATCGAGACGCTCAAGGACGGCACCGACGCGGTCGGCAACCGCACCCGCGTCAAGGTCGTCAAGAACAAGGTGGCCCCGCCCTTCAAGCAGGCCGAGTTCGACATCCTCTACGGTGTGGGCGTCTCCCGCGAGGGCAGCCTCATCGACCTGGGCGTGGAGCACGGCATCGTGCGCAAGTCGGGCGCCTGGTTCACCTACGACGGCACCCAGCTGGGCCAGGGCAAGGAGAACGCGCGCAAGTTCCTGCGCGAGAACGTCGACGTGTCCAACGAGGTCGAGAAGAAGATCAAGGAGAAGCTGGGCGTGCCCTCCAGGGGCGACGACAGCGCCTCCGGTCCGGTCGCCGACAGCGCTTCCGCCGACACCGCCGAATCCGCCAAGGAGGCCCCGGCTTCGGCCGCCGCCAAGGCCCCCGCCAAGCGCGCCACGGCCAGGACGACCAAGGCGCCCACGACGGATGCGTGAGGGGAGCCGGTCCCAGGACCGGCCCCAGCAACCCGGGTTCCCCGAGGACGGTCCCTCCCCGGGCGGGCGCGGCCCGTCCGGGGAGGATCCCGAGGCCAGGGCCCGGGCCCTGGTCCTGCGGATGCTCACCCACTCCCCGCGCACCCGTGCCCAGCTGGAGCGGGCACTGCACCGCAGGGAGTTCCCCGAGGAGGTCATCACCTCCGTCCTGGGCACGTTCAGCGAGGCGGGGCTGATCGACGACGCGGCCTTCGCCCAGGCCTGGGTCTCCTCCCGCCACCACGGCAGGCGCCTGTCCCGCCGCGCGCTGGCCCGGGAGCTGCGCACCCGGGGCGTGGAGGAGGACACCGTCCAGGAGGCCGTCGGCGAGCTCAGCGACCAGGACGAGGAGGAGGCCGCCCGTGACCTGGCCCGCCGCCGTCTGGCCGCCAGCCGGGGCAGGGACAAGCAGACCCGGATCCGCCGCGCCCTGGGCGCACTCGCCCGCAAGGGCTACCCGTCGGGCCTGTCCTACCGGGTGATCCGCGAGGAGCTCGAACACGAGGGTGTGGACGCCGACCTGTACGACCCCGACCTCTGAGCCGGTCCACCGCGCCGGGGAGGCGGTCACGGACGAGGAGGCCGTCCCCGCTTGAGCGTGCCCCGACGGCGACCGCGCACGTGTGGGTGCCCGCCGGGGCCGGTGCCCCGGCTCAGTCGGTGACGGCGGCTCCGGCGGAACGCGGTGCTTCCCCGGCGTCCCCGTCCTTTCCTGGCGTGCCGCCCTCTCCGGCGGCCTCCGTCCCGGCCTCCCCGGCCGGCTCGGGCGCCTGCGAGCGCGTTTCGGGCTCCGGTTCCGGGCGCGTCGGCGGAGGCGCGGTCACCAGCTCCAGCGGCGCCACGTCCGCCTCGAAGCCGAACACCCGCGCGTAGAGGGCCAGTTCCGCCTCCAGCGCGCGGACGCGCACGTCCTGCGCGGTGAACCCGTGCGCCTCACCCTCGAACTCCAGCAGCGCGTACGGCGACTCGCACCGCCCCAGCGCCGTCGCCATCGCCGTGGCCTGGTCCGGCGTCACCACCTTGTCCTCCAGGCCCTGCAGCAGCAGTACCGGGACGTCGATGTCCGCGGCCCGGTTGACCGGTGACCTCTCCCGGTACCGCTCCGCGAACCCCGGCAGCGTCCCCACCAGGGTGTCCAGGAAGCGCGACTCGAAGTCGTGCGTGGTCTCGCCGAACCCCAGCAGGTCCGTCACGCCGAAGAGGGACACCCCGCACGCGAACGTGTCCCCGGTCAGCGCCATCAGGGCCGTGTAGCCGCCCGCGCTCGGCCCGCGGATCGCCAGCCGATCCGGGTCGGCCACGCCCTGCTCGACCAGCGCCCGCGCGGCGGCCACGCAGTCCTCCACGTCCACCACGCCCCACTCCTTGTGCAGGCGCTTGCGGTACGAGCGCCCGTACCCGGTGGAGCCGCCGTAGTTGACGTCCACCACGCCGATCCCCCGGCTGGTGAAGTAGGCCTTGACCGGGTCGAACGCCAGCGTGCTCGCCGACACCGGTCCGCCGTGCGCCCACACCACGTACGGGGCGGGCCCCTCCGCCACGACGTCGGGGTTGGTCGGCGGATACACGTTCGCGTGCACCGGAGCCCCGTACCGTCCCGGCAGCGTCTCCCTCCGGGGAACCGGCAGGTAGGCGGCGTCCGGCAGCTTCTCGGTGACACGGCGCAGCACCTCCACGCTCCCCGAGCCGGGGTCCAGACGCACCAGGCACTGCGGCTCGGTGGGCGAGGAGGCCACCGCCACCACGGTGCGCCCGTCGGTGTCCAGCATCGACCACGTGGTCAGCCCGGTCCGCACCGGCGCCAGGTCCAGGGTGTCGGGGTCGTACACGCTCGGGGTCATGTCCGCGTGCCCGTGCAGCGCCACGATCCTGCCCGAGTCCAGTACGCAGAAGGACCGGTCGCCCAGCCGTCCCGGCGGCGCGTGGAACTCCTCCTCGGCCGGGTACAGCGCGATCGCCTGCCCGGTCATCCCGGCCTGGTACAGGTTCCACCAGCCCGGCCAGTCGGAGGCCACGTACAGCGTCGCGTCGTCCGCCCAGACCGGGGAGACCACCGACTCGTCCACGCCGCCCTTGAGCGTGTACTCACCGGACAGCCCGGACCCGTCCAGGGCGCCCACCCGCAGCTCGCTGCCGTCCCACGGCATCCTGGGGTGGTTCCACCGCACGTACGCCAGGTGGGCCCCGTCCGGCGAGGGTGTGGGCGACGCGTAGAAGTCCGCGCCCGAGACCAGCTCGCGCACCGCCGACGGGTCCTGCGCGCCCCGGCCGGACAGCGGCACCGACACGATCGAGCGGTGGACCGCGCCGTCCTCGTGCCGTTCGCGCACGCACAGCACGCCGCGCCCGTCCGCGCTCAGCGCGGGGTCGGCGTAGCGGGAGGACGCCCCGTCGTCGGGGGTGAGCGGCACCGGTTCCCGGGATCCGTGTTCCAGCAGGTACAGGCGCTGGTCGGCGGAGGAGGAGAACACCACGCCCATGCGGGCGATGGCCTTGTCGTCGCGGCGGGGGACCGGCAGGTAGGCGCGTCCCCCGTACTCGTGCACCCGGGTGCCCGCGCTCCAGGGGGCGGGCAGCAGCTCGGTCACCGTCCCGTCGGCGTCGCGCCGCATGAGGGTGGTCCGCCCCTCCTCCGGACGGCCCTCCTCCCACCAGACCGCGCCGCCCACGACGGACGGGAACGCCAGGCGCCGCCCTCCTCGGGCGACGTCACCGGCGCTGATGGGCGATGGCCAGGAGCCATAGGGGCTCGACAGTTCAGACATGTCCGCTCAGGAAGGGTCGTGGGTTCGATCGGATGACATGTCGACCCTAGCCCTCAGACGCTTTCCTGTGCAGTACCGGTGAGGGCGTGCAGACGGCGACGGCCCCGTCCGCGCCCCGGGGCGCGGACGGGGCCGTACGGCCGGGGGTGAGGGGTCAGTCCCGGCCGTCCCGGGGGCCGTTGCCGTCGGCGTCGCCGGGCTCGGTGCCGCCGTCGCCGGGCTCGGCGGAGCCGTCCTCGCGGAGGGTGTCCGGCAGGGGCTCCTGCACGGTGGGCTCCACCGCGACGGCGCCTGCGGGGCCGGTGGCCGTGTCGGCCTTCACCGGCGCGTCCTCGGCGTCCGCGGGTTTGGCCGAGACGCGGCCGCGGCGGGAGTTGCGGCGCTCCAACCAGATCGCGACCCGGCTCAGGGAGAGGTTGATGGCGATGTAGATGACCGCGCAGATGATCGCCGCGGGGATCACGTTGCCCTCGCGCGTCGCGAGCAGGGTGAAGCTGCGCAGCATCTCGGGGAAGGCGACGATGTAGCCCAGCGCGGAGTCCTTGAGCAGGACCACCAGCTGCGCCACGATGGCGGGCATCATCGCGGTGATCGCCTGCGGGATCAGGATCAGCCACATGTTCTGGCTCCTGGTCATCCCGATGGCCTGCGCCGCCTCGGACTGGCCCTTGGGCACGGCGAGGATGCCCGCGCGGAAGACCTCCGCCAGCACGGAGCCGTTGTACAGGGTCAGACCCGTGACGACGGCGGCCAGGGCGGTCACCTGGAAGGTGCCGGTGGGGATGTCGAACAGCTGGTAGGCCACGATCGGCAGTGCCATCGTGAAGAAGATCAGGATCAGCAGCGGGATGCCGCGGAAGAACTCCACGACGGCTCCGGCGGGGACGCGGATCCACCAGTGCTCGGACAGGCGCCCGACGCCGAAGACCAGGCCGAAGACGATGGCCAGGACCGAGGCGGTCAGGGCGGCGGTCAGCGTGTTCTGCAGGCCCGGGAGGACGTAGTCGGTCCACGTGCCCGGCCGCAGGAACGGCTCCCACTTGGCCGCCGTCCACTCACCTGAGGGGTTGACCGCCCAGGTGGCCGGGTCGAGCAGGGACGGCCTCTCCCCCCGGAAGTAGTCGTTGAACCCCAGGTACAGGACCGCCAGGCCGACCACGGACAGGACCAGCGTGATGACGGTGTAGACGGTGTTGCGCGCGCGGGCCCGGGGGCCGGGCGTGTCGAAGAGGACGGAGCTCTGGGTACTCACCGGACCACCGCCACACGCTTGGAGAGCCACCCGAAGAAGTAGCCCGTCGGCAGGGTCAGGATCAGGAAGCCGATCGCGAAGCCGACGAAGGTCGGCAGGACCGGTGCGACTCCCTGGTCGAACATGAGCTTCATCTCCCGGGACGCCTCCTGGACGCCCAGTCCCGCGACGGAGGCGACGGTCGTGTTCTTGGTCAGCGCGATGAGCACACTGCCCAGCGGGCCGACGACGGCGCGCAGCGCCTGCGGGATGACGATCAGCCGCAGGTTCTGGGTGAAGGTCAGGCCCAGCGAGCGGGCCGCCTCGACCTGGCCGAGGGGGATCGTGTTGATGCCCGAGCGCAGCGACTCGGAGACGAAGCAGGCGGTGTAGGCGGACAGGCCGATCACCGCCCACCAGAAGACGTCCCACGCGACGGTGCCGGACAGGCTCAGGCCGAGCGCGCTGTTCAGGCCGAGCCCGCAGAACAGCAGGACGAGGGTCAGGGGCGTGTTCCGGATGCCTTCGACGTAGGCGGTGGCCAGGCCGCGCAGCAGCGGGACGGGGGAGACCCGCATGGCGGTGAGCAGGACGCCCAGGACGAAGGAGAAGAGGGCACTGAGGAGGGTGAGCCGGACGGTCCATGAGAAACCGTCGACAACCCTGTCGATATTGCTGAGAAAGGCTTCCATGGGTCCCAGCTGGTCAAGGGCCGAGCGGCGGGGCCGGACGGATCCGGCCCCGCCGCGGGGCGTGCGGTCGGATGAGGGGCCTTACTGGCAGGCGTCGACCTCGGGAGTGGTCTCCTCGTAGTCGAAGTCGGTCTCGCCGAAGGCCTTCTCCAGGGCCTCGATGGCGGCGCCCTCCTCCCACATCTTGGTGATGGCCGCGTTGACCTCCTCGCAGCGCTCGGTGGAGCCGGCGGGCAGGCCGACGCCGTAGCGCTCCTCGCCGAAGGGGTCGTTGACCATCCGGTAGGTGCCGGGGTTCTGCGCGGCGAAGCCCGCGAGGATGGTGTTGTCGGTGGTCACCGCGTCGACGGCGCCGTTGCCGAGCAGCGACAGGCACTCGGAGTAGTTGCCGGCCTCGCGCAGCTCGGCGTCGATCCCCATGTCGTCGACGATGTTGTGGGCCGACCGGGAGCCGGAGGCCGAGCACAGCACCTTGCCCTCGAGGTCGTCCGGGCCCTGGATGTCCTCGTTGTCGGCGTTGACCAGGATGTCCTGCTGGGCCACGTAGTACGGGCCGGCGAAGTCGACGACCTCGCGGCGCTCGTCGGTGATCGAGTAGGTGGCGACCACCATGTCGACGGTGCCCTGCTGGAGGAAGGACTCGCGGTTGGCGGAGGCGGCCTCGGCCCACTCGATCTGCTCGGGGGAGTAGCCCAGCTCGCCGGCGATGTAGGTGGCCACGTCCACGTCGAAGCCGACGGGGGCGTCGCCTTCGTACAGGCCCAGGCCGGGCTGGTCGTACTTGACGCCGATGGTGATGGTCTCACCGCCGCCTTCGCCGCCGCTCTCGTCACCGCCACCGCCACCGCCGCCGACGTCGGCGGTGCCGCAGGCGCTGAGGGCGAAGGCCAGGGCCGCGGTGCCGCCCAGGATGCTGCTGATGCGACGAACTCGCATGTTGGGGTACCTCTTCCTTGGTTCGTGCGAAGAACGCGGGGAAACCTAGTGGGTCAGGATCTTGGAGAGGAAGTCCTGGGCCCGCTCGGACCGGGGGTTGGTGAAGAACTCGTCCGGGGTGTTCTCCTCGACGATCTGCCCGTCGGCCATGAAGACGACCCGGTTGGCGGCGCGGCGCGCGAAGCCCATCTCGTGGGTGACCACGACCATCGTCATGCCCTCGCCGGCCAGGTCGGTCATGACGTCGAGGACCTCCTGGACCATCTCCGGGTCCAGGGCGGAGGTGGGCTCGTCGAAGAGGAGCACCTTGGGGTTCATCGCCAGGGCGCGGGCGATGGCCACGCGCTGCTGCTGGCCGCCGGAGAGCTGTGCCGGGTACTTGTCCGCCTGGTTGCCGATCTGTACGCGGTCCAGCAGCTCCATGCCGCGCTTGTCGGCCTCCGCCCTGCCCATGCGCAGGACCTTGGTGGGACCGAGGGTCACGTTCTGCAGCACGGTCTTGTGCGCGAACAGGTTGAACGACTGGAAGACCATGCCCACGTCGCTGCGGAGCTTGGCCAGGCCGCGTCCCTCGGCGGGCAGCGGCTGCCCGTCCAGGGTGATCGTCCCGGAGTCGATGGGCTCCAGGCGGTTGATCGTGCGGCACAGAGTCGACTTGCCGGAGCCGGACGGCCCGATGACGACTACCACCTCGCCGGAGTTAACCGTCAGATCGATGTCGCGGAGCACGTGCAGGTCGCCGAAGTGCTTGTTGACGTTCTCCAGCACGACGAGAGGAGTTGAGGTCATGTTGGGAACCTAACGGGTCCATATTGCCGTGTCATCACAAAAGCGCCGCCCGACTGCGGAGTAGCAGACTTGTTACGGCGTGATCGGCGAAACTGTTACCCGTTTAGACGATTAGGTGCGTGTTTGTCGCTCCCTGTCGTGATTCCGTGCTTCAGCGTCTCACACGGGCCTTCTCCGGGCGCGCGCGGCCTCCCCGTGTCCGGCGGCCCGCCCGTGTCGCCCCATGCCGGCACGTGCGGACCGGCAGGTGCCGGGCCCGCGGCGGCCCCGCGCACCGGTGCGCCGGCGGGCCCCGTGCGGTCCGCGGTACGGGATAGCCTGGAGCCGTGAGCCAGAGTCGTACCTACCAAGTGCGGACCTACGGCTGCCAGATGAACGTCCACGACTCCGAGCGCCTCTCCGGTCTGCTGGAGGACGCTGGGTACGCGCGCGCAGCCGAGGACACCACCGCAGACATCGTCGTCTTCAACACCTGTGCGGTCCGGGAGAACGCCGACAACCGCCTGTACGGCAACCTCGGGCACCTGCGCCCGGTCAAGGACGCCAACCCGGGCATGCAGATCGCCGTCGGGGGGTGCCTGGCGCAGAAGGACCGCGGTGAGATCGTGCGCCGCGCGCCCTGGGTCGACGTCGTGTTCGGCACCCACAACATCGGCTCCCTGCCCACCCTGCTGGAGCGCGCCCGCGTCCAGAGGGAGGCGCAGGTGGAGATCGCCGAGTCGCTGGAGCACTTCCCCTCCACACTGCCCAGCCGCCGCGAGTCCGCCTACGCGGCGTGGGTGTCGGTCTCCGTCGGCTGCAACAACACCTGCACCTTCTGCATCGTGCCCGCGCTGCGGGGCAAGGAGCAGGACCGCCGCCCCGGCGACGTGCTCGCCGAGGTGCGCGCGCTGGTCGACGAGGGCGTCAGCGAGGTCACCCTGCTCGGCCAGAACGTCAACGCCTACGGCAGCGGCTTCGGCGACCGGCAGGCCTTCTCCAAGCTGCTGCGCGCCTGCGGCGGTATCGAGGGGTTGGAGCGGGTCCGCTTCACCTCCCCGCACCCGCGCGACTTCACCGACGACGTCATCGAGGCCATGGCCGAGACCCCCAACGTCATGCCGCAGCTGCACATGCCGCTGCAGTCGGGGTCCAGCAAGGTCCTCAAGGACATGCGGCGCTCCTACCGCCAGGAGCGCTTCCTGAACATCGTGGAGAAGGTGCGCGCCGCCATGCCGCACGCCGCGATCACCACCGACATCATCGTGGGCTTCCCCGGCGAGACCGAGGAGGACTTCCAGGAGACGCTGCACGTGGTCCGCGAGGCCCGCTTCGCCATGGCGTTCACCTTCCAGTACTCCAAGCGTCCCGGGACCCCGGCCGCCACGATGGACGGCCAGGTGCCGCCGGAGGTGGTCAAGGACCGGTACCAGCGGTTGGTCGAGCTGCAGGACCGGATCTCCTGGGAGGAGAACCAGAAACTGGTCGGCCGCGAGGTCGAGCTGCTGGTCTCCGAGGGCGAGGGCAAGAAGGACGGCGAGCACCGCCGCCTGTCCGGCAGGGCCCCCGACAACCGCCTGGTGCACTTCGCGGTCGGCGACGGCGAGGAGCCGCGCCCCGGCGACACGGTGACCGTGGAGGTCACCTACGCCGCCCCGCACCACCTCGTGGCCGACTCCGGGGTCCGGAGCCTGCGCCGCACCCGTGCGGGTGAGGCCTGGGCGGCCCGCAACGGCCGACCGGTGGAGCAGAGGAGGCCGGACGTGCTGCTGGGCATGCCCCGGGTCGGCGTCCCGGCCGAGCAGCCCGCCGCCGCGGGCGGCTGCTGCGAGGCCTGACCGCCGCATGGACGCGGGCGGCCCCCGGCGCGCACGCGCCGGGGGCCGCCGTCGTCACCGGGCGAACGGGTTCACCGGAGCCGTACGGGCAGGCTGTCCATCCGCAGCGCGCCCGGGGAGGACATGCGCCGGGGCTCCCGGCCGGGAACCAGTGACAGGCCTGGGTGGGCGGCCAGCAGGGAACCGACGGCCACCTCACCCTCCTGGCGGGCCAGGGCCGCGCCCAGACAGTAGTGGATGCCGTGGCCGAAGCCCACGTGCGCCTCACCCGGCTTCCCCCGGTGGCGGGTGATGTCGAACCGGTGCGGGTCCGGGTGGACCCGCGGGTCGCGGTTGGCGCCCGCGATGACCGCGATCGCCCGCTGCCCCGCGGCCAGGCGGCCGCACCTGAGCTGGACGTCCTCGGCCGCGTACCGGGCCTTGCTGACCACGGCGGTGCCCCCGTGGCGGAGCATCTCGTGGACGGCCGAGGGCAGCAGCCCGGGGTCGGACCTGAGCGCCTCCAGCTGGTCGGGGTGGGCGAGCAGGGTCGCCACACCGTTGCCCAGCAGGTGCGCCGTGGTCTCGTGTCCGGCGATGACCAGAGTGAACACCAGGGTGATCAGCTCGTTCTCGCTGAGGCGGCCACCGTCCTCGTCCCGGGCCCGGACCAGCGCGCCGAGCAGGTCGTCGGTCGGCTCGGCGCGGCGTTGGGCGAGCATGCCCCTGATGTGGTCGATCATCGCGCCGAGCGTGTCGTTCATCAGTTCGGCGCGGGTGGGGTCGAACCTGTTCAGCTGCGTGCTCCACTCCCGCCAGGCGGCGCGGTCCTCCTCCGGGACCCCCACCAGGTCGCAGATGACCGCGATCGGCAGGGGGTAGGAGAAGTGCGGCATGAGGTCCACGACCCCGTCCCCGTCGGCGAGGGCGGGCAGCCGGGACAGCAGCTCGTCGGTGACGCGCTGGACCTTGGGCCGCAGCTCGTTGACCCGGCGCACGGTGAAGGTGCGCGAGACCAGCTTGCGCAGCCGGGTGTGGTCGTCGCCGTCCTTGTCCAGGAGCGACTCGGTCAGGTAGGTGACCAGGTCCGGGCTGATGCCCATCGCGTTCAGGGCGTCGGAGCGCCTGGCGCTGACCTGTCCCTGGGACACGTTGGCGGGATCCAGGACGAACCGCCGGTCGCCGAGGATGGTGCGCACGTCCTCGTCGTCGACGAAGAGGACCGCCTCCATGGTGTCCACGAACAGGGCCGGGGCCGCTCCGCCCGCCTCACGGACCCGGTCGATCACCGGGAAGGGGTCGGCGGCGAACTCGGGTGAGCGCAGATCGATGGGGTCGTCGGACGGGGACGTGGCTGTCATGGGTCCTCCTGGTCTAGGTGGTGCGTGCGGTCTGCTTCTGCCGTTCGATCTCGTCGCGGATCCGCTCCGCGAGGCGGGAGAACACCTCCACGACCCGGGGATGGGCCCTGTGCGCGCTCTCCGGGAGGACGTCCTCCTCCATGAGCAGCCGGATGCTCTGGGCGATGAGGTCGGCGCGGGTGGTGTGGTCCGGCACGTGGAAGCGGGCCTCGCCCAGCAGCGGGGCGGCGACCATGTGGCCGAGGACGACCGCGGTGAAGGCGTAGACCTGGTCGTCGAAGGGCCGGTCGGTGCGCAGCACGCCGTGTTCGCGTAGCAGCCCCCATGCGGTCCGCAGGGCCTCCATACGCTCCTGGACGAGGCCGCCGGCCACGGCCGAGGCGCTGCGTGAGAGGTCGCCGAGGGACTCGGTGTCGCCGGCGAACAGGGTCCGCAGGAGCGGTGACTCCAGCTGGAGCAGGTAGAGGTTGCGTGCGATCTCGCTGGGCCGGATGTTCTCGGGCGAGCGGCGCATGGCGTCCAGCTGCCGCGAGATCATGTCGAGCTGCGCGCGCATGACGACCGTCATGAGCAGCGTGTCCTTGGTGGAGAAGTGCAGGTAGACGGTGCCCTTGCCGACCTTCGCCCGACGGGCGACGTCCTCGATGGTGACCTTGCGGTGCCCCCAGGCCACGACCAGTGCCTCCGCCGCGTCCAGGATGCGGTCGGCGCGCAGTTCGCGTTCGGTGACGGACGTGTCGGTGGACGGGGCCACGGTGTACTCCTGTGAGTCGAGAGTGGGCGCGGTACGGCTGACCACGCGTGTTGTCGCGATGACCATATCCCCACACCTCCACCCTCTGACTCCGTGACCAGATATGAAATCTGGTCATACAGTCAAGGTAGGCGACCGGACACCCGGGGGCAAGGGACCTGCCGGGGGAGACGGGGAGCGGACACGAGAGGGGGCCGGGCCCCGCCGGGCCCGGCCCCCTCTCGTGCGTGGGAGGCGGCTACTCCGCGCCGCGCTGGGAGCTGGGCACCCAGGTGGACACGTCCACCAGCGCCTCTCCCGGCTCCTCCACGGCCCCCGCCAGCGCCCGCTCCACCTGGGTCAGGGAGCGCTCCACGAGGTCGGAGGCGTCGTAGGGCAGCCAGCGCACCCGCGGGTCGCGACGGAACCACGACTCCTGGCGGCGCGCGAAACGGCGGGTGGCCTGGGCGGTGGCCTCCCTGGCCTCCTCCGCCGACAGCTCTCCGTCCAGCTGGGCGAGTGCCTGCGCGTACCCGAGCGCGCGCGAAGCGGTCCGGCCCTCGCGCAGTCCCTGCTTGTCCAGCCGGCGGACCTCCTCCAGGAGGCCCCGCTCCCACATGCGGTCCACACGGGTGCCGATGCGCTCGTCCAGTTCGGGGCGGGGAGCGGACAGGCCGATCTGCGTGCACGGGTAGAAGGAGGTGTGGTCCGGCAGGTTCGCGGTGAACGGCTCGCCGGTCAGCTCGATGACCTCCAGGGCGCGTACGATCCGCCGTCCGTTGCCGGGCAGGATGGCGCGGGCCGCCGCGGGGTCGGCCTCGGCCAGGCGGGCGTGCAGCACACCCGGACCGACGTCGCCCAACTCGGCCTCCAGGCGGGCGCGGACCTCCGGGTCGGTGCCGGGGAACTCCAGGTGGTCCAGGACCGACCGCACGTACAGGCCCGAACCGCCGACCAGGATGGGGATGACGTCGCGGTCGGTGCACTCCTCGACGCGGTCGCGGGCCATGGCCTGGTAGCTGGCCACGTCCGCGGGTTCGCCGACCTCCCAGACGTCGAGCAGGTGGTGGGGGACTCCGCGTCTTTCGTCCTCGGTGAGCTTGGCGGTACCGATGTCCATGCCGCGGTAGAGCTGCATGGAGTCGGCGTTGATCACCTCGCCCCGGCGTCCGACGCGCTCCTCCAGCCGCAGGGCCATCTCGACGGCCAGGTCCGACTTGCCCACAGCGGTCGGGCCGACGACCGCGATCACCTTGATCATCCCCCCAGCGTATTCGGCCCGGGGCCTGCCCCGACCCGTCCGGCGGAGGCGCCGGCGGCGCGAAGGCGCGAAGTGGGGCGGGGTTGGCGGTCGCACCTAGGATGGTCGTCATGCGATTCGCCAAGGGCCACGGAACAGAGAACGACTTCGTGATACTCCCCGACCCGGAGGGGGAGCTCGACCTCACGGAGGAGACCGTCCGCCTGCTGTGCGACCGTCGCGCCGGGATCGGGGGCGACGGCGTCCTGCGCGTGGTGCGCACGCGCGCCTTCGGCGAGACCCTCGCCCCGGCCGCGCGTACGGCCGAGCGCCCCGAGTGGTTCATGGACTACCGCAACGCCGACGGGAGCATCGCCGAGATGTGCGGCAACGGGGTGCGGGTCTTCGCCCGCTACCTGCTGCACGCGGGGCTGGTCCGGGGCGACCGCTTCGAGGTGGGCACCCGCGACGGGGCCAAGGAGGCACAGGTCGGGGACGACGGCGACATCACCGTGGACATGGGCTTCGTGGAGGTGCAGGGGACCTCCTCCGCCAAGCTCGCCCGGCAGGTCGTGCACGGCACCCAGATCTCCGTGGGCAACCCCCACCTGGCCTGCGAGGTGTCCGGACCCGTCGCCGAGGTGGACCTGACCGAGCTTCCGGTGCTGGACGGCGAGGCCTTCCCCGACGGCGCCAACGTCGAGGTCTACAGGAGGGTCGCCCCGGGCGTGCTGGAGATGCGCGTGTACGAGCGCGGCTCCGGCGAGACCCGCTCCTGCGGTACCGGGATCGTCGCGGCCGCCGCTGCCGCCACGCCGGCCGGCCAGAGCGCGACCTGGCGTGTGCGGGTTCTCGGGGGCGAGTGCACCGTGCTCCTGGCCCCGGACGGCGCGCGGCTGCGCGGCCCCGCCGTCATCGTGGCCGAGGGCGAGACCTCGCTGGCCTGAGCCCCGGCCCCGAGCCCCGTCGGCCCCGGCTCAGGCACGGCCCGACAGCCGCTCCGCGGGCAGGCCGCGCAGGGAGGCGTCCAGTACCTGGGCGGTGTGCGTCACGGCGATCGGAGAACCCGCGCGCCTCATGGCGGCGGCGATCTGCAGGGAGCATCCGGGATTGCCCGAGACCAGCACGTCCGCGCCGGTGGAGGCCACGTCCCGGCCCTTGCGGTCGCCCAGCTCCACGGCGGCCCCGGGTCTGAGGAGGTTGTACACCCCGGCCGAGCCGCAGCAGACCTCCTTGTCGGGCAGGTCGGACACGCGCAGCCCGGGAATGCCCGCGAGCAGGGCGCGGGGCTGCCGGATGACGCCCTGTCCGTGGGAGAGGTGGCACGCGTCGTGGTAGGCCGCGTGCAGGGGGAGGGGGTGGCGCTCGGCCCGCGGGCCCAGGTCCACCAGGAACTCGGTGAGGTCCACGACCCGCTCGGCCAGGGCCCGGCCCCGGCGCACCCAGGCCTCGTCGGCGCCCGCCTCGGCCAGGGTGCGGTCGAGGTGCTTCATGCTGGAGCCGCACCCCGCCGAGTTGACCACGATCCGGTCCACGCGCTCGCGCTCGAACACCTCGATCAGGCGCCGGGCGAAGCCGGCGGACTCCTCCAGCCGCCCGGCGTGTCCGGACAGGGCGCCGCAGCAGCCCTGGGAGCGGGGGACGACCACGTCGCAGCCCTCCAGGGCCAGTACGCGCGCGGTCGCGGTGTTGACCTCGGGGAAGAACGCCCCCTGCACACAGCCCACCAGCATGCCCACCCGGGCCCGCGCCCGCCCGACGGCGGGCACCCGTTCCGGCAGCGCGGGCGGGGGAGAGGACAGCGATGGTGCGACGCGGTCCATCGCGGCCAGGGACGGGGAGATCCGGTCCAGCAGTCCCGACCGCCGTACCAGGGAGGACACGCCGCTGGCCTGGTAGGCGCGCAGGGGGCCGCGCAGCAGCCGCAGCCTGTTCCGGTGGGGGAAGAGCGCGAAGACCGCGCCCCGCAGCGCCCGCTCGCTCCGGGGCCGGTCGTACTCGGTCTCCACCCGGTGCCGGGTGTGCTCGATGAGGGCGTCGTAGGCCACCCCCGAGGGGCACGCGGACACGCACGCCAGACAGCCCAGGCAGTTGTCGAAGTGCCCGACGGCGGCCTCGGTGAGCACGTCCTCGGTGTGCGTCTGCTCCATCAGGTGGATGCGCCCGCGCGGTGAGTCCATCTCCTGGCCCCACAGCACGTGCGTGGGGCAGGTGGGCAGGCAGAACCCGCAGTGGACGCAGTCGTCGAGGAGTTCGCCGAACAGTCGCTCGCGCTCGTCCGGAGCCTCGTCCGCGGCCCCCGCGGTCTCGTTCGCGGCGTCGGCCGGTAGGTCGGTCACGGGCCCTCCCTGGTACTCGTGGTCTTCAGATGCCGCCCGCGAAACGCCCGGGGGCCAGTCGGTGGCCGGGGTCGAAGGAGTCCTTGACCGCCCGCATCAGCGGCAGGCCGGGAACCTCGCCCCACAGGTCCACCCCGGCGGTGTGGACGTCCGGTTCGGCGCGCAGCAGGGCCATCGACCAGCCGGGGACGGAGCGCACGCCGTCGGCCACCGCTCCCACGGCCCCGGCACCGGCACCCGGGGGGAAGGACGCGTACAGCGCGCCTGCGGGGAGGGAACCGGTGACGTGCGCGGGCGCCCCCGCCGCGCCGGAGAGCCCGCCCACCCGTGCGGCGGCCCGGACGCTCTCGGCGGGCGGCACCGACACCAGCGCGAGCGTGCCCTCGGAGGGCAGGACGCCCCAGCCCCCGGGCAGGGAGTCGGCCACCTCCGGCTCCCCGCCCAGGGCGCGTGAGGTCTCGGCCGCCCGCGCCTCGACGCCGTCCGGGGTTCCCTCCAGGACCACCCGCAGGCATGCCGGCCCCTCCGGAGGCCGGTCCAGTTCCACCGCCGAGGGCACCACCGTGCTCCGCCGCAGCGCCTCCAGCGCCCGTTCGGCGTGCTCGTGGGAGGGCAGCGCGCGGCTCACCACGCGCAGGGCCGGCGGGAGCGGGTGCAGGCGGAAGGCCACCGAGGCGATCACGCCCAGGGTGCCCAGCCCGCCGGTGTGCAGCTTGGCCAGGTCGTACCCGGCCACGTTCTTGACCACCCGGCCGCCGCTGCGCGCCACCACCCCGTCGGCGCGCACCACCGTCATGCCGATGACCAGGTCGCGCAGCGCCCCGCCGAGCAGGCGGCGCGGACCGCTCACACCCGTGGCGACCATCCCGCCCACGGTGCCGCCCGTGCGCACCGGGTCCGCGGACAGCCGCTGTCCGGCGGCGGCCAGCACCCCGTACAGCTCGTCCACGGGGGTGCCCGCGCCGGCCTCCACCACCAGATCGCCCGCGATGTGCTCGATCCAGGACAGGCCGGCGGTTTCCACGAGCAGGTCCAGGCGGCGGGGGAGGCCGCCCCAGTCCAGGGCGGTGCCGTTGCCGCGCGCGACGACGGCCAGCTCCTCCCGAGCGGCGGCCGCCATGACCCGCCCCAGCGCCTCGGTGCCGTCGGGGCGCGCCACACGTGCGGGGACCAGGCCGCCCACCGCGTCGGCGCCGGTCCCCTCCCTCAGGGCGCCGCTCCCGGCGCCCGGTTCCCCGACGAGTGTCACGCGCGTCCCCCTGCTCTCGTGTCCTGGTGTCCCGCCCGGCGTGCCCCGGTGCTCAGAACTGCTCGGCCCTTCCCGACTCCACCAGCGGGTGCGGCCCCCGGCGCACGCCGGGCTGCTCACCGCACAGGCGCGGGGTGGGCAGCAGCTTGTCCGGGTTGGCGATCCCGTCCGGGTCCAGGGCCCGGCGGAACAGGTCGAAGGTGGCCAGATCGTCGGGGCCGTACATGCGCGGCATCTTGCACGCCTTGTCCACGCCCACGCCGTGCTCGCCGGTGATGGACCCGCCGTGTTCGATGCACAGGTCCAGGATGGCGCCGGAGACCTCCTCGGCCCGTTCCCCCGCGCCGGGCTCGGCGTCGTCGAACAGCACGAGCGGGTGCAGGTTGCCGTCCCCGGCGTGGAAGACGTTGGCGACGCGGATGCCGCTCGCGGCCGACAGTTCGGTGATGCGGCGCAGCACCTCGGGCAGGGCGGTGCGCGGGACGACGCCATCCTGGACGATGTAGGCGGGGCTGATCCGGCCGACGGCGGCGAAGGCCGACTTGCGGCCCTTCCAGATCCGGGCGCGCTCGTCGGCTCCGCTGGCGGTGCGGGTCTCGAAGGCGCCCGCCTCCGCGCACAGCCGGGTGACCTCGGCGAGCTGGGCGTCGACCTCGGCGGCGGGCCCGTCCAGCTCCACCACCAGCACGGCGGCGGCGCCCGCGGGGTAGTCGCAGGCCACGGCCCTCTCGGCGGCCTCGATGGCCAGCGCGTCCATCATCTCGACGGCCGAGGGCAGCACCCCGGCGGAGATGATCGAGCCGACCGCCTGCCCGCCGGCGTCCGTCGAGGTGAACGCGAAGAGCAGGGTGACGGTCCGCTCCGGGGACCGGGTGAGGCCGACGGTGACACGGGTGGCCACGCCCAGGGTGCCCTCGGAGCCGACGAAGGCGCCGATGAGGTCGTAGCCGTGCGCGCCGGGGCTCTTGCCCCCCAGGCTCACCTGTTCGCCGGAGGGGGTGACGATGTCCAGTCCGCGCACGTGGTTGACGGTGAACCCGTACTTGAGGCAGTGGGCGCCGCCGGAGTTCTCGGCGACGTTGCCGCCCACGGAGCACACCTGCTGGCTGGAGGGGTCGGGGGCGTAGTAGTAGCCGTACGGCGCGGCGGCGCGGGTGACGTCGAGGTTGGCCACACCGGGTTCGACGACGGCGCACTCGTTCTCGACGTCGATCTCCAGGACGCGGCGCATGCGCGAGGTGACGAGCAGGACGCCCTCGGCGTGGGGGAGCGCTCCCGCGGACAGGCCGGTGCCCGCTCCGCGCGGGACGAAGGGCACGCCGTTCTCGGCGCACAGGCGCACGACGGCGGCGACCTGGTCGGCCGTGGTGGGCAGGACGACGGCGCCGGGGACGGTGCGGTGGTGGGTGAGGCCGTCGCTCTCGTAGGTGCGGCGCCGGGCGGTGTCGGTGAGGACCCCGTCCTCGCCGCAGATCCGGCGCAGCCGCGGGACGAGCGAGGCCACGTCGGCCTGGGCCCTCGTCGGGGTCGCGGTCTCGGACATGGAGGCCTCCCGGTTCCACCGGCGCCGACACGGGTGGCCCCGCTCCCGCCGGATGCGAGCTCGCAAGGCGAAAGTACGACCGTGCCCCCTGCCGAGGCAAGGGGCACGGTGGACGTTATTTTCCGTTTTGTGAAATACCTGCCGGAATTACGGCATGCGCTCGTAGGCGGGGAGCGTCAGGAAGTCGACGTAGTCGTCGGCGAGCGCGACCTCGGTGAACAGCTCGGTGGCCTGCGTGAACAGGTTCTCGTCGAAGCTTTGGCCCAGGGACTCCCGGATGGTCGCCAGCTCCTCGTCGATGATCTGCTTGACCAGGTCGACGGTGACCTTGGGGCCGTCGTCGAGGGTGATGTCGTTGTGCAGCCACTGCCAGATCTGGGAGCGCGAGATCTCGGCGGTCGCGGCGTCCTCCATCAGGTTGTGGATGGCCACCGCGCCGTTGCCGCCCATCCACGACGCCAGGTACTGCAGGGCGACGTTGATGTTGCCGCGCAGGCCGGCGAGGGTGACGCCGCCCGGGGTGCGGCTGACGGCGAGCAGGTCGGCGGCGGAGACCTCCACCTCGGGGCGCTGCTTGTCGAGCTGGTTCGGACGCTCGCCCAGGACGCCGTCGAAGATCTCCATGGCGACCGGGACCAGGTCGGGGTGGGCCACCCAGGAGCCGTCGAAGCCGTCGCCGGACTCGCGGGACTTGTCGTCGCGGACCTTGGCGAAGGCGACCTTGTTGACCTCCTCGTCCCTGCGGGAGGGGATGAAGGCCGCCATGCCCCCGATGGCGTGCGCGCCGCGCTTGTGGCAGGTCTTGACCAGCAGCTCGGTGTAGGCCCGCATCATCGGCGCGGTCATGGTGACGGCGTTGCGCTCGGGGAGCAGGAAGCCGCGGCCGCGGGTGCGGTGGACCTTGATGATGCTGAACAGGTAGTCCCAGCGGCCCGCGTTGAGCCCGGCGGAGTGCTCACGCAGCTCGTAGAGGATCTCCTCCATCTCGAACGCGGCCGGGATGGTCTCGATCAGGCAGGTGGCGCGGATGGTGCCGCGCGCGATCCCCAGGCGCTCCTGGGCCAGGACGAAGATGTCGTTCCACAGACGGGCCTCGAGGTGGCTCTCCATCTTGGGCAGGTAGAAGTAGGGGCCCCTGCCCTTGTCGATCTGGCGCTGGGCGCAGTGGAAGAAGTAGAGCGCGAAGTCGACGATGCCGCCGCTGACGCGCTTGCCGTCCACGAGGATGTGCTTCTCGTCCAGGTGCCAGCCGCGCGGGCGCACGACGATGGTGGCGAGCTCGTCGTCCTCCCTCAGCGCGTAGGTCTTGCCCTGGGGCGAGGTGAAGTCGATCCTGCGGTCGAGCGCGTCGCGCAGGTTGAGTTGCCCACCGATCATGTTCTCCCACAGCGGGGTGTTGGCGTCCTCGAAGTCGGCCAGCCACACCTTGGCGCCGGAGTTGAGCGCGTTGATGGTCATCTTGCGGTCGGTGGGGCCGGTGATCTCGACCCGCCGGTCCGTGATGCCCGGGGCGGGCGGGGCGACCCGCCAGCTGTCATCCTCGCGGATGTGCTTGGTCTCGGGGAGGAAGTCGAGGTCGGCCCCCGCCGAGATCTGCTCCTGGCGGGCCTCGCGCGCGGCGAGGAGCTCCTGGCGGCGTCCCTCGAAGGTGCGGTGCAGCTCGGCGACGAGGGCGAGGGCGTCCTCGGTGAGGATCTCGTCGAACCGTTCGTGGAGGGGGCCGGTGACTTCGACCCCGTGCGTGGCGCCCATGGAAAACCTTCCGCAATACGAAACTAGCTTCTGGTATGTGGAAATGAAGGTACCGCCCGGTCGGTCAGGCGGTCAACGTCGCGTGTGTCTCACGTGACCGGGAAGTTTCCCGGTATGGGAAGACCCTAAGAACTTCTCAGTTCAAGTTCCGTGATTCTTGGCCGAAGGCGGCAAGGATTGGCTCCGGCTCCGCGCGCGGTACCGTACTCCGCCGCGCGCCCTGCGATAATTCAGGTGCCCCGGCGGAGACGAGGTGTCACCATCGACCCGGCAGGGCACCGCCACGGCCCGGCCACGGGAAGAATCACGGTGGCGATCGCGTTGACCCACCTGGAGGGATATGAATACAGCTGACACCCGCGGAAGCGCCCGTCACGGCCACGAGGCCGAGGACGCGTTCCGCGAGGCGATCACCGTCGGGGACGGGGTCAACGCAACAGACGCGTCCCGCGAGGCCCAGGCCACCGGCGGCGACCGCTACGACGACCCGAACAACGTCCCCGACCAGGGCGAGATGGAACTCGCCGAGCGTCACGCGCTGCGACGCGTACAGGGACTTTCCACCGAGCTCACCGACGTCACCGAGGTCGAGTACCGCTCCCTGCGGCTGGAGCGCGTCGTCCTCATCGGCGTGTGGACCAACGGCACCCAGGCCGAGGCCGACAACTCGCTCGTCGAGCTGGCGGCCCTGTCCGAGACCGCGGGCGCCCTCGTACTGGAGGGCCTCACCCAGCGCCGCTCCAAGCCCGACCCCGCCACCTACGTCGGCAAGGGCAAGGCCGCCGAGCTGCACGACATCGTCGAGGCCACCGGCGCCGACACCGTGATCTGCGACGGGGAGCTCACCCCGGGCCAGCTGCGCCAGCTGGAGGACGTCGTCAAGGTCAAGGTGATCGACCGTACCGCCCTGATCCTGGACATCTTCGCCCAGCACGCGCGCAGCAGCGAGGGCAAGGCCCAGGTCGAACTCGCCCAGCTCAACTACCTGCTGCCGCGGCTGCGCGGCTGGGGTGACTCCCTGTCCCGACAGGCGGGCGGCTCCGGCGGTGGCGGTGCGGGCGGCGGCGTGGGCCTGCGCGGTCCCGGTGAGACCAAGATCGAGACCGACCGCCGGCGCATCAACGACAAGATGGCCAAGCTGCGCCGCCAGCTCGCCCACATGCGCACCGCGCGCGAGGTCAAGCGCGACGTCCGGCGCACCCGCGAGGTGCCCTCCGTGGCCATCGCCGGGTACACCAACGCGGGCAAGTCGAGCCTGCTCAACCGGCTGACCGGCGCCGGCGTCCTGGTGGAGAACGCCCTGTTCGCCACCCTGGACCCGACCGTCCGCCAGGCGCGCACGCCCGACGGCCGCGGATTCACGCTCAGCGACACCGTCGGCTTCGTCCGGCACCTGCCGCACCAGCTGGTGGAGGCCTTCCGCTCCACCCTGGAGGAGGTCGCCGACTCCGACCTGGTCCTGCACGTGGTCGACGGGTCCCACCCCGACCCCGAGAGCCAGATCAGCGCGGTCCGCGAGGTGTTCGCCGACATCGAGGCCGGCGACGTGCCCGAGCTCATCGTGGTCAACAAGGTGGACGCCGCCGACCCCGACGTGCTCAGGACGCTGCGCACCCGCTACCCGGACATGGTCGAGGTCTCGGCCCGCACCGGGGAGGGTGTGCCCGAACTGGTGGAGGCGCTGGCCGACGCGCTGCCCGAGCTGGCGCACGAGGTCCGCGCGCTCGTCCCCTACTCCCGGGGCGACCTCGTCGCGCGGGTGTACGAGGAGGGGCGCATCCTGAGCGAGGAGCACACCGCCGAGGGCACGGCGCTCCACGCCTTCGTCCCCGAGCTGCTCGCCGCCAGGCTGAACGAGTACACGCCCAGCGCGGTCTGAGGACCGCGCGGCACGCCGCGCACCGTGACGGCCGAGGGCCGGGGCGCTCCGAGAGGGGCGCCCCGGCCCTCGGCCGTGTCCGAAGGACCGCCGCGCTTGCCCCAGGCGTGTCACGCGCGTGCCGCCGGGGCGCCTCCGCGCCCCGGTACGGGCGTCCGTGGTGCGTGTCACTCCGGCCACTCGCGAATTCTGCTCCGGTACATTCGCATTCGTCCCCAGGGAAGGTGTACACGGAGTCCGCGGATGGACTACGGTTTTGGAGCACTGGCCGTCAGTGGCCGCTGTCCCGGCGACAGCCGACACTCCCCCACTGTCCGGCACCGCGGCGGCCGTCCGGCCGCCCCCACCGGCTCTGTCGGACCGCTCCAGATACGAGGTCGCCATGCCAGTCCGTGTATCCCACGACCGCGTCCCCCGGCCACAGCTGCGGATCTGACCGGCGAGGACGGGCGACCCCATGGCGGTAGTACTCCTCAGCAACATCGGACGGCTGTGGACCGGGAACGAGCTGCTCACCAAGGCCGCGCTCCTGATGGACGACGACCGCGTGGCCTGGCTGGGCCCCGCCGCCGAGCTGCCCCAGCGCATTCCGGGCGTGGTGGAGGACCTCACCGACGTCGACGACGTCGTCAACATCGGCGGCGGCATGATCACCCCGGGCCTGGTCGACGCCCACTGCCACCCGGTGTACGCGGGCGACCGCTACGCCGAGGTCAACATGTGGGCCAAGGGCGCGTCCAAGGGGGACATCTTCGCGGCGGGCGGCGGTGTCTCCACGACCGTGACCATCACACGGGGTACCGACCCGTGGACCCTGTGCAACGCGGTCCGCGAGCGGCTCCGGCACTGGGTGCTGACCGGCAGCACCACCGTGGAGGCCAAGACCGGCTACCACCTGACCAGGGACGGGGAACTGGCCGACGTGCGCCTGCTGCGCTCCCTGGAGGAGGAGCCGGGCATGCCGCGCCTGCACGTCACCTTCTTCCCCGCGCACGGGGTGCCGCCCGAGTTCTTCGGACGCCCCCGGGAGTACGTGGCCACCGCGGCCTCCTGGCTCAGCGACGCCGCCCTGGCCGGCGCCGACGGGGTGGACGTGTACTGCGACAACCAGCAGTTCACCACCGAGGACGCCCACATGCTGCTGGGCGTGGGCCAGTCGGTGGGGCTGCGCACCACGCTGCACGCCTGCTCCCGGCCCCGGCACGGCGCCGTGCGCATGGCCACCGAGATGGGCTGCTCGTCGGTGGACCTGCTGCACGAGACCGACGAGGAGGACGTCCTGGCGCTGGCCGCCACACGCACTCCGGTGGTGGCCTGTCCGACCACCTCGCTGCACGAGCGCCGCACCCCGCCGGTGCGGACCCTGCTCGACCACGGGGTGCCGATCGGCCTGGGCACCGACCACAACCCCGGACAGTCCGGGACGATGTCGATGCCGCTGGTGATCTCGCTGGCCATCTCCATGTTCGAGATGACGGTCCAGGAGGCGCTGCACGCCGCCACGGTGGGCAGCGCCCGCGCCCTGGGCCTGGGCGACCGCGGTGTGCTCGCGCCCGGCAGCCTGGCCGACCTGGTCCAGTGGGACGCCGACCACGAGGGGGCGTTCGCCTGGTCGATGGGCCTGAACACCCTGCGCGTGTGGCAGGGCGGCCGGACCATCCGCTGAGGCAGAGTGCTTTCCGGGGGCCGCTTCGCTCCGCCCGCCACCACCCTCGAACGACGCCCGCGGTGCATACTCGCCGGCGGCACGTCGATGCCTCCCAAATCCTGCCGACGCCCGAACCAGCCCCCGTCCGAGGGGCCGCCGCTCAACCTCTGGCGCGGGCCCGGGCGATCTCGATCACGGCACGCTCCAGCGCGTACTCGGGGTCGCGTCCGGCACCCTTGATGAGCGCGTCGGTCTCGGCGATCACCGCCATGGCCCGGGTGACCCCCGCCGGGCTCCACCCGCGGGCCTGCTGGCGCAGGGTGCGCAGCTTCCACGGCGGCACCTTGGCCCGCTTGGCCAGCTCCGCCTCGGAGACGCCGCGCGGCGGCTGGGCGGCCACGGCGATCCCGCGCACCGCACCGGCCAGGGCGCTGTTGATCAGCACCGGAGCGGTGCCCACCGCCAGCGACCAGCGCAGCTGCTCCAGTGCCTCGGGCAGGCGGCCCTCCACGGCGCGGTCGGCCACCGTGAACCCGGAGGCCTCCGCCCTGCCGGAGTGGTAGCGGGCCACCGCGGCGGCGTCCACCCGGCCCTCGGTATCGGCGACCAGCTGGGTGCAGGCCGCCGCGATCTCGCGCAGCTCACTGCCGACCGAGTCCACCAGCGCCTGCGCGGCGTCGGCGGTGATCTGGCGCCCGGCCCGGGAGAACTCGCTCCTGACGAAGGCCACCCGCTCGGCGGGCTTGCTCGGCCCCTTGCAGTCCACCCGCTGGGCGCCCGCCTTGACCGCGGCCTGCAGCAGCGCCTTGCCCTTGTTGCCGCCCGCGTGCGTGAGCACGAGGTTGACGTCGTCGGCGGGGTCCTTGAGGTAGTCGGTGACGGTCGCCGCCAGGTCCTTGGTCAGGTCCTGGGACGAGCGCAGCACCACCACCCGCCGGTCGCCGAACAGCGAGGGCGAGGTGACCTCGACGAGCGTGGACATCCCCACCTGGGCGGGCACCAGGTCGTGGACGTCCACCTCGGGGTCGGCCTCGCGGACCGCCGCGACGACGGAGGCGACGGCCCGGTCGACGAGGAGTTCCTCGTCCCCGACGATGATCGTGAGCAGGGCGGGTGCAGGCATACAACAGAGCATGCCACGCCCCGCCGACCGACCGGGCGCACAGAGCGCGTCCGGCGGGCGCGCACCGTCGCGCGACGGGCGGTGCGGGGAGGACGCCTCCGCCGCGCGGGACCGGGTCCGCGCACCACGGCCGCACCCGGCCCGGAACCGCTGCCGTCCAGCACCGCCACGTCCCCGTCCCGGTCGGTGCGCAGGTTCACCCGCGCCACCCGCTCCAGCGTCCTCCACGTGAACGGCGCCGGATGCCCGTAGGTGTTGTCCGCACCGACGGAGGTCACCGACACCACCGGGTCCACGGCTTCCAGGAAGGCCGGCTCCTGGGTGCCCGCCCCGTGGTGCGGGACGGTCAGGACGGTCACCGGCAGCAGGTCCGCGTCCGGCCCCCGCAGCAGGCTCCGCTGCGCCTCCTCCTCGATGTCGCCCGTCAGCAGCACCGACAGGGCCGCCCCGTCCGCCCGCACCACCACCGAGGCGTCGTTCACCGAACCCGAGAAGCCCGGACCCGGCCACAGCACGCGCAGCATCCACGGCCCCACCCTCAGCCGCTGTCCGCGCTCGGCCGCCAACAGTTCCACACCGGCCCCGGCGAGCAGCCGGCCGGTGGCGCTGTCGCCGAACCCCGGTGGGGCCAGCGCGGTGTGCACCCGCCGGTGCCGCAGCACTCCGGAGGTGCCGTCCACGTGGTCGGCGTGGTCGTGGCTCAGGAGCAGCAGCGGGACCTCGCGCACCCCCAGGCGTTCCAGGCAGGCGTCGACCACCTCCGGGTCCTCGCCGGTGTCGGAGACGACCGCCGAGCCCCGGCCCGCCGACAGCACGAACGCGCTGCCCTGGCCGACGTCGCACGCCACCAGCGCCCACCCCGGCGGCGGCCAGCCGCCCGGCACGCACCTGGCGGCCAGGGCCAGGACCAGCACGGCCGCCACGACGGCGGCGACCACGCGGCGGAACCGCCCGTGCGTGAACACCAGCACCGCCAGCACGGCGGCCAGGAACAGGCCCCCCGCCACGTCGGAGCGCCACGGCAGCGCGCCGTGGGGGATCCGGGTCCCGGCCTGGGCCACCGCCGCGATCCACGACACCCCCAGCCCGGGGAGGTGCACCGCCACCGCCGCCGCGTCCGGCCACACCGCGGCCAGGGCCGCCACCGCCGACCCCGCCACGGTCACCGCCGCGACCACCGGGGCGGCCAGCACGTTCGCCGGGACCGCCACCCACGACAGCTCGCCCGACAGCAGGACCAGCACGGGGGAGACCGCCACCTGGGCGGCCACCGCCACGGCGAGGGCCTCCGCCACCGGGCGCGGCAGGCGCCCCGACCACGCCCGTGTCCACGGCGGTACCAGCAGCAGGATGCCCGCGGTCGCCAGCGCCGACAGCGCGAACCCGAAGGAGGCGGCCAGCCCCGGGGCGACGAACAGCACCCCGACCACGGTGACGCTCAGCGCGCCGAGCGCCGCATGGGCGCGTCCGGTGGCGATGGCCAGCAACCCCAGCGATCCCATGAACGCGGCGCGCACCACACTCGGCTCCGGCCGGCACACCAGGACGAACACCCAGATCATCGCCGCGCCTCCCAGGACCGAGCACCACGGAGGGGCCCGCACCAGCCTGGCCGCCGCCAGCACCAGACCCGTCAGAACCGCCAGGTTGGCCCCGCTGACGGTCAGCAGGTGCGTCATCCCCGTCGCCCGGAAGTCCTCGGCGGTCTCCGGAGGCACCAGGGACACGTCGCCGACGACCAGTGCCGGAAGGAGCCCGCGCACGGGCTGGGGCAGCACGGAGGCGGCCTCGCGCAGCCGCGCCCGCACCCGCCCGGCCAGGGCCTGGGACCGACCGGGTGAGCCCACCTCCTCGGGCGGTCCGCGCACCAGGACCAGCGCGGCGGTGAGCGGGTCGTCCTCGGTGTCCAGGAAGACGCCCCGCGCCCGGAAGGACTGGCCGGGCAGCAGTTCGTGCCAGCCCCCGCCCGAGGCCAGGACCACCACCGGTGCCCGGGAGGCACGGACCCCGTCCCCCGTCCGCACCCACGAGGTCCTGGCCCCGACCACCCACTCCGCCCGCCCCGGCCGGGGCGTTCCCGACCGCGAACCCGGATCGGCGCTCACGACCGCCCCGAACTCCGTCTCGCGCCGGTGCTCCGACGCCTCCAGGGCCGCGCTCCCGGCCACCCGGTGCACGTGGACGCCGGCCACCGCCGCCACCGTGGCCGCGCAGGCCAGCGACGCCACGACGGTGAGCGCCACCGCCTCCAGCGGCGGGCGGGCCACCGCGAACAGGACGAGTGCGGCGCACCCCGCCGCCCCGCCGAACGCCCAGGCCGTCCACGGCGGCACGGCCAGCGCCGCCAGCGCGGCGAGCCAGGCCGCCACCGCCGGTACCAGGAGCCGGAGGTCGGGTGGCCGGTCCAGTCCGTAGGCGTCCGTTCCCAGCCACGTCACCACCGCCCGGTCACCCCACCGTCACGTGGGCCGCGAGGCTGTCGAGCACCTTCTCGCCGATCTTGCTCACGTTGAGGAGTTCGTCGACACTGCCGAAGGGGCCGTGCTCCTCCCGGTAGGCGATGATGTTGTCGGCGATCACCGGGCCGACGCCCGGCAGGGTCTCCAGCAGAGCCCTGTCGGCCTGGTTGATGTTCACCGGCCCGCCGACCCCCTGCGCCCCGGCCCCGGATCCGCCGGCGGGAGGGGGGACGCCCACCAGGACCTGCTCGCCGTCGACCAGCGGACGCGCCAGGTTGAGCAGGTCGAGGTCGGCCCCCGAGAGCGCGCCGCCGGCCTTCTCCACCGCGTCGGCGACCCGCGACCCCGGGGGCAGCGTGTACAGTCCCGGGTCCTCCACCTCACCGCCCACGTGCACGACCAGGTCCTCCTGCGCAGCCGCGGCCTCCGGCGCCGAGGAGTCCTCCGTCGCCTCGGAGGCGCCACCGCCCTCCCCGGCAGGAGGGTCGGCGGCCGCGGCCCGGGTGACCATCTCCGGCGCGGGAACCGTGGTCGGCCGGTCGTGCAGTGCCAGCACCAGCGCGACGGCCAGCGCCCCCAGCACGACCAGGGCGAGCACCGCACGGCGGGACAGCACCGCGTTGGGCGCCCACCGCCGGGCCAGCCGCTCCAGGAGCGAGTCCGGCTCCGGGCCGAACTCCGTGTACCCCGACGGGGAACGCTCCGGGCGCCGGTGGCGCCCCTCTGCCGGATCGCGCCACGGGTCCGGGCCGGTCTTCCGGGACGACCCGTCTGCGGTGGGCTCGTCCGGCTTGCGGGCGGACCTTTCCGGTTCGGTGTCGGAGAACGGGGGCGGCAGCAGGCCGCCCGGGTCGCGCCCGGGCCACGCGCCGGGGGCGGCGGAGGACTCCCCGGGGGCGGGGCGGGCGTCGTGGGGCCGGGTGCGGGTTTCGTCGGGGGAGGGGGCCGTGCGGTCCCGTGCGCGGGCCTCGTCGGACCGGGTGCGGTCCTCGGTGGAGGGTCGCCCACCGCGGCCTTGGGTGTTGCTCCCCGGTGAGGGCCGGATCGCGCGGCCGGGAACGGCGGCCTCCTCGGGCCGGGCACCGCGGCCCCGGAGGAGCGCGCCCGGGGAGCGGGCTCCGTGGTCCCGGGGCGGGGCGCCCCCGGAGTCCGGGGGCCGGTACGGGGTCCGCGCGGTCACGGCGTAGGGCGCGCTCGGGATCGGCGGGCCGCCGGGAGGCGGCGCGGACTCCGTCGGCGGCCGGGGGATACGCGCGCGCAGACGCCGGGCGGCGGGGGAGGCGTCCAGGGTGAGCGCGCGGAGTCGGTCCTGCTGGTCGGGCACGGGGGAGCGGCGCCGGGAACGGCGCTGAGCGGTCATAAGGCTACGTTAGGAAGCCGGGAACGCCGTGTCAGCAGTCGATCGCGGGCTGTGGACAACCTATGGCGTCGGTGCTCCGAGCCGGACGGAAAAAGAACCCCGGTCCGGTGACGAGCACCGGGCCGGGGCCTGCGAGGTCGTTCCTCAGGCGGACTGCAGCTCGTGCAGACGCTTGGCGATCGCGCTCTTGCGGTTCGCGGCCTGGTTCTTGTGGATGACGCCCTTGCTGGCCGCCTTGTCCAGCGCACGCGCGGCGGTGCGCTGCGTGACGGTGGCCTTCTCGACGTCCCCGGCCTCGGCAGCTTCGCGGAACTTGCGGATGGCCGTCTTCAGCGAGGAGCGCACCGACTGGTTGCGGACACGAGCCTTCTCGTTCTGCCGAATGCGCTTCTTCTGCGACTTGATGTTCGCCATGCGAAAACGTGCTCCAAGTTAATCTGATCATCGCGCCGGTCGGACCAGCGGCTCAGCTCGCGGGCAGCCGTTCCGCGAGAGGCCAGCATGGGTACCGGCGCCGGGTGTGTGAGTCCACGGGGCTCAAAATTCGAACGTGGAAGTCCGAGACACGGACTTCCAGTATGCCTCACACGAGGCACCGCTCGGACCCGCACGGGGCGCACACGTGCCCTTGCGGGAGCCCGTACGGCCCCCGGGGCGCGCCCGCCGCACCCTCAGGAGAGCAGCCATCCCGTGGTGTAGGCGGCCACGTCCTTCTCGGTCGCCTCGTCACCGAGGTAGAACGCCACCCCCACGGTCATCCCCTCCGGCGGCTCCGCCCTGGTCACCCCCAACCGGACGGCGGCCAGCGCGGTCACCAGCGACTCCTCCGGGTCCTGCGGCGCCCACTCGCCGCCGCCGTGCGTGGGCAGCCCGAACCGCACGGCCACGTCCTCGCGCCCGCGCAGGGCGGTCACCGCCTCGGTCACCTGCCGGACCATGAACCCGCCGTACAGCGCGTCCCCGGGCATCCCGGCGCCCACGCCCGGCAGCACCACCTCGTCCGCGTGCTCGGCCACCCGCGCCAGATACCCCTTGGACCAGTACTTCTCCTCGCGCTCCATGAGGAAGGACGGCACCCGCCCGCCCGGCACCAGCTCCACGTGGTGGGACTGCACCGACAGGACCGGGCCCTCGCCCAGCTCATCGCGCACCATCGACACCAGCGTGGGGATCGACGGGTCGTTCACGGTCACCGGCCGGATCTCCAGGTGCACCCCCGCGAACCCGTCCGCGGCCACCTCGGCCACCGCCGGGGCGAGCGCCTCGCGGGCCTCCTCGCCGAGCCGGTCCCGAACCAGCGAGGACCCGCTCTCCACGTGCCGCAGCCACGCCAGCGCGCGCACGTCCGGGTACTCCTGCTCCAACCAGGACAGCAGCGTTCCGGTGTCCTCCACGCGCTCGACGGCGCCCCCGGAGTCGATGTCGCCCGCGTACACGTACACCGTGTCCACCCCGCCGGTGCCGAGAACCCGCTCCAGGGCGCCGGTGTCCTCCCACGAGCCCACCCACGCCGCGTCGGCGCCCCGGGAGGAGGCCCACGGCGCAGGCTCCCCCGAGAACTGGTGGGCGAGCAGGCCCCCCGCTCCCACCACCACGACCGCGACCGCGGCCACACCGGCCAGCAGTCGTGTCAACAGCCACTTCACCCGCCCGCTCCTCCCACGTCCGAGTCCTGAGCGCCGCACGCTCCGATGCGGCCCGTTCCCGGCGCCGGGTCGCATAATCTGGACACGAGTCCCACGCCCGCGCCCCATACTGCCGCACAGAGCGCGGCCGTCCCAGGGGAGGACGACCCGGCCGCCGTGGGATGATGGACGATGCCGTTGGCCCACGCCGCGGCGGGGCGGCGGCGCCGTGAGGCGCGCACGACCCGGACCCAACCTGTGAACGGAGCACGGTGGCACAGCCGAACTGGACCGATCCCGCGCTGATCCGCAACTTCTGCATCATCGCGCACATCGACCATGGCAAGTCGACGCTGGCCGACCGGATGCTCCAGATCACCGGGGTCGTCGAGGACCGCCAGATGCGCGCCCAGTACCTGGACCGCATGGACATCGAGCGCGAGCGCGGCATCACCATCAAGTCGCAGGCCGTGCGGATCCCCTTCACGGCGCTCGACGACCAGACCTACACGCTCGACCTCATCGACACCCCCGGCCACGTCGACTTCACCTACGAGGTCTCGCGCTCCCTGGCCGCGTGCGAGGGCGCCATCCTGCTGGTGGACGCCGCGCAGGGCATCGAGGCGCAGACCCTGGCGAACCTGTACATGGCGCTGGAGAACGACCTCACCATCATCCCGGTGCTCAACAAGATCGACCTCCCGGCCGCGCAGCCGGAGAAGTACGCCGAGGAGCTCGCCGGGATCATCGGCTGCGAGCCCTCCGACGTGCTCAAGGTCAGCGCCAAGACCGGCGAGGGCGTCGAGGAGCTGCTCAACGAGATCGTCAACCAGATCCCGCCGCCCGTCGGCGACGCCGACGCCCCGGCCCGCGCGATGATCTTCGACTCGGTCTACGACACCTACCGCGGAGTGGTGACCTACGTCCGTGTCGTGGACGGCAACCTCAGCCCGCGCGAGCGCATCCAGATGATGTCCACCCGCGCCTCGCACGAGATCCTGGAGATCGGCGTGAGCTCGCCCGAGCCCACCAAGTGCGACGGCCTGGGCGTGGGCGAGGTCGGCTACATCATCACCGGGGTCAAGGACGTGCGCCAGTCCAAGGTCGGTGACACCATCACCACCCTGGCCAAGCCCGCCACCGAGATGCTCGCGGGCTACCAGGAGCCCAAGCCCATGGTGTTCTCGGGCCTGTACCCGATCGAGGGCACCGACTACCCGGTGCTGCGCGACGCCCTGGAGAAGCTCCAGCTCAACGACGCCTCCCTGGCCTTCGAGCCGGAGACCTCCGCCGCGCTGGGCTTCGGCTTCCGCTGCGGCTTCCTCGGCCTGCTCCACCTGGAGATCACCCGGGCCCGCCTGGAGCGCGAGTTCAACCTCGACCTCATCTCCACCGCACCCAACGTGATCTACCGCGTGGAGATGGAGGACGGCGAGGAGCACACGGTCACCAACCCCAGCGAGTTTCCGTCCGGGAAGATCGCCGCGATCTACGAGCCGATGGTCAAGGGCACGCTGCTCAGCCCCGCCGACCACATCGGCCAGATCATGGAGCTGTGCCAGGAGCGGCGGGGCGAGCTCCAGGGCATGGACTACCTGTCCGAGGACCGCGTGGAGATGCGCTACGTGCTGCCCATGGCCGAGATCGTCTTCGACTTCTTCGACCACCTCAAGTCCCGCACCAAGGGCTACGCCTCCCTGGACTACGAGCCCATCGGCGAGAAGCTCTCCGACCTGGTCAAGGTCGACATCCTGCTCCAGGGCGAGGCGGTCGACGCCTTCTCCGCGATCGTGCACCGGGACAAGGCCTACACCTACGGCGTGGAGATGACCAAGAAGCTGCGCGAGCTCATCCCCCGGCAGCAGTTCGAGGTGCCCGTCCAGGCGGCCATCGGCGCCCGGGTGATCGCCCGCGAGAACATCCGCGCCATCCGCAAGGACGTGCTCGCCAAGTGCTACGGCGGTGACATCAGCCGTAAGCGCAAGCTGCTGGAGAGGCAGAAGGAGGGCAAGAAGCGGATGAAGATGGTCGGCCGGGTCGAGGTACCCCAGGAGGCCTTCATCTCCGCCCTGTCCACCGACGGCGGCGGTGCCGAGGACAAGAAGAAGAAGTAGTCTGCGCTTTTTGCGTGCTCGCAGGCCCGCCCGTCACCCTCCACCACCCTCAACGGTCGGCCTTCGGCCGTGGTTCTTCACGAAGGGCTCGGGGCGCCAAGAACCGGGATCCGGGTTTCGGGGAACACAGCGTCGTCGCCTACGCCTGACGCCCGTGCCCACGCCGTCGCCCGCCACCACCCTCGACGGACGCCTGCGGCGCAGTACCCATCGCGGCTCGGCTCCTCCTGCAGAACCCGGTACGCCCCTCGCGGAACCCCCTGGGGTATCTGCCGGCTCGGAACGGCGGAGGAGGGGCGCCCCGCCGGGGCGCCCCTCCCACGTTCCCACGGCCGCCTCAGCCCTTGACCGCTCCCGCGGTCAGGCCCTCGGTGATGTAGCGCTGGAGGAACCAGAACACCGCCAGGGTGGGCAGGGACAGCATGATGGCGCCCACCGCGAACATGCCGAAGTTCGCGTTGCGCTGCGAGGCCACCAGTTGGTACAGCCCCAGGCCCAGCGTCTTGGCGTCGGTGTCGCGCAGGAACACGCTCGCCAGCAGGAACTCGTTGATGGTGGCGATGAACACCAGCAGGGCCACGATCGCCAGCACCGGCGTGACCAGCGGCAGCATGATCCGGAAGAAGACCTGCGCGTGCGAGGCGCCGTCCATCTGCGCGGACTCGTCCAGCTCCTTGGGCACGGTGTCGAAGAAGCCCTTCATCAGCCACGTGTTGATGCTCAGGGCGCCGCCCAGGTACACCAGCAGCAGCCCCCACCGGGTGTCGAAGCCGATCGCGGGATAGTAGTCGCCGATGTTGGAGAACATCAGGTAGATCGCCACGATCGCCAGGAACTGCGGGAACATCTGGATGACCAGCAGCCCGATCAACCCCACCCGGCGTCCCCGGAAGCGCATCCGGCTGAACGCGTACGCCGCCAGTGCCGAGAACAGCACCGTCACGGCGGCGTTGGTCACGGCGAAGAACAGCGAGTTCGCGTACCAGGTGGTGAACGGGGTGTTCTCGAACAGGTCGACGGCGTTGCCCAGGCTCGCCCCGGAGGGCCACAGCTGCGCGCTGGACAGGGTGCCCAGCGGGTTGAGCGCCGCCGACACCACGAACATCACCGGGAACAGGGCGAAGGCCACGGCCACCAGCATCACCAGATGCCGCCATCCGTTCCTCCGGGCCCACAGGCTCAGACGGACTCCGGTGCCGCGCCGGTAGGGCGCGCGTACCGTGCCGGGGGTGTCGACCGCCATCAGTCCACCTCCTTGAGGGCACTGCTCCTGCGCAGGCTGACCACGGACATCACCGACACGATCAGGAAGATCATCACCGACAGCGCCGCCGCGTACCCGTACTGGGCGGTGGCCTCGTTGAAGGCGAGCCGGTAGGTGTAGGTGATGAGCAGGTCCGTGGCGCCGGCCGTCGGGTTGTTCGGTGAGAACGGCCCGCCCTGGGTGATCAGCCACACCGCGTTGAAGTTGTTGAAGTTGAACGCGAACGTCGAGATCAGGATCGGCGTCATCGCGACCATCAGCAGCGGCAGGGTGACGTGCCGGAACGACTGCCAGGGTCCCGCTCCGTCGATCTGCGCCGCCTGGCCCAGCTCGCGCGGGATGGCCTGGAGGGCGCCGGTGGCCACCAGGAACATGTACGGGTAGCCCAGCCACACGTTGGCCAGGATCACCGCCGCCCGGGCCGACCACGCGTCCCCCAGCCAGTCCACCTCCAGGCCGAGCACCCGGTTGAACAGGCCGAAGTCGGTGTTGAACATGTCCCGCCACAGCAGGAACATCGCCAGCGAGCTCATCGCGTACGGCAGGACCACCAGGACCCGGTAGGCGACCTTGCCGCGCAGCCGGGGCACGTGCAGGGTGAGCGCGATCGCCAGCCCCAGCACGAACACCAGGAAGGTGACGGAGACGGCGAAGGCGATGTTCCACACCAGGATGGTGAAGAAGGAGGAGGCGAAGGTCGGGTTGAACAGGAAGCGGGCGAAGTTGTCGAAGCCCACGCCGACCTGCCAGCCCTGCGCCAGCCGCTCGCCGTCCTCGTTGTAGAAGGCGCCGCGTTCGTCGTCCGCGTGGTAGACCACCCCGGTCCGGGTGTCGGTCACGCAGTCGCACGCCTCGTCGTACACGCGGGTCGCCCTGCCCTCGAAGGCGGTGGACAGCCCGCTGGAGCGGATGCCCGTGCCCTCCCCGGTGGGCACCGCGAACTCCTGGAGCTCGTCGCTGCGCGCGTTGACCTGGGCGGGGGACAGGATCGTGTAACCGAAGGCCTCGGTCACCTTGCCCGAGGGCCCGACGGTCGCGCCGTCGAGCTCGCTGAGCCCCTCCTCGGTCCCGGCGTAGGTCCCGCCCCCGGCGTCGGTGAGCAGGAAGACCAGGTCGCCGCTCTCGGGAGCGCCGGTGGTGGCCACGGTCAGGGTGTACTCCTCGGCGTCCTCGGAACTGGTCACCGAGTACGCCTCGATGGAGGCGATGGCCTGCTCCTTGTCGCCCCGGTGGCCGTCGCTGAGGTTGGTCACCGAGGTGCTCATCGTGTAGAGCACCGGCAGGATCTGGAAGGCCACCAGGAACAGTACGCCCGGGAGCAGGTACTTGGCCGGGACGGCGCGCTTGGACAGGTAGACCCAGTAGACGAGTCCCACCACGGCGACGACCAGGCCGATACCCCACCAGTTGCCCCCCACGTACAGGGGCAGGACCGCCCACACGCCCAGGGCGGTGAACAGGCCCAGCAGTGCGATCTTGACGAGCTGCCCGCCGAGTGATCCGCTGCCGGCGAACCGGCCTCCTGGAAGGTGCGGACGGGCGGGCGCCCCCTGCCCGGAGGCGCCCGGTCCGTCGGCTCTCTTGGCTGCCACCACTACTCGCCGATCTGCTCGGCGATCGTGTTGTGGGCGCCCTCCATGGCCTCGCGGACGTCCTCACCGCCGATGATGGCGGCCTGCGCGATGCCGAGCGGCTCCCAGGTCTCGCCCATCTCCGGGATGGACGGCATGGGCATGCCCTCGGCGCCCGCCTCGCTGATCGCGGCGACGTTGGGGTCGTCGGCCGAGACCTTCTCCAGGGCCTCGGTCTGCACCGGCATGCGCGGGTCGGCCTCGTAGAGGCTGAGGACGAACTCGGTGTCGGTGACGTAGTTGGTCACGAACTCCTGGGCCAGGGCGCTGTTGGCGCTGCCCTCGGTGACGAAGAAACCCTGGTAGCCGATGTAGGGGCTGGCCGGCTCCTCACCCTCGAAGCCGGGGATGGGGCTGATCTCGTAGTCGATGCCCGACTCGTCGGCGTCGGCGATGTTCCACGGGCCGGCGACGAAGAAGGGGGCGTCGCCCTCGTAGAAGAGGGAGGCGTCGTTGTCGACGGTGATGGAGCGGCGCAGCACGCCCTCCCCGGCCTCTCCGTACTCGGCGATCTTCTCCATGGCCTCGACCGACTCGTCGGAGCCCACGCCCAGGTCGGCGGGGTCCCAGTCGCCCTCCTCGTCCTGGCCGAAGAGGTAGCCGCCCGCGGAGGTGAACAGGGCGTTCATCCGGTAGGGGTCTCCCTCCTGGCCCACGGCCATGGACAGGACCTCGCTGGTCTCACCGGAGTCCTTGAGCTCGGTGCCGACCTCGACCATCTCCTCGAAGGTCTCGGGGGCCTCCGGCGCCAGGTCGGCGTTGCGCATGAGGAAGATGTTCTCCTGCGAGTACGGCACGCCGAAGAGCTGTCCGTCGTAGTTGAGGGCCTGCAGCGAGGTCTCGTCCAGGCCGGCGGCGCGGTCCTGGGGAAGCTCGATGGGCTGGACGGCGCCGTTGCGCACCAGGTTGCCGGTCCAGTCGTGGGCGCCGATGAAGACGTCCGGGGCGTTCCCCGCCTGGTGGGCGTTGAGGAGGTCGCCCTGGATGTCGCCGAAGGCCAGGCCCTGGACGTCGACCTCGATGCCGTTGGCCTCGGCGAACTCGGCGGCGGCGGCCTTGATGGCGTCGGCGCGCTCGGGGTCGGACCAGATGACGAGGGTGCCCTCGGCCGCGTTCTCGCCGCCCTCGTCGGCGCCACCGCCGCCGCACGCGGTCGCCAGCAGCGTGATCGCGGCGATGCCGGTGATCACTGGTGCGCTGCGGAATCTCATGGTGTCTTCCTTCCGGGGGGCCGTACTGAGGAGGTCGCGCATGCTCTTCGTCGGCGGCCCCGGGCCGGGCATGCGTGGTGATGTGACGCTAGCAATAACTTGCAAGCTTTGAAAGACTTTGCGAAGCTCCTGCATAAAGATGTGGAAACGTAGCGGAAACGGGAGCGTGACATCCAGCGGTGCGTAGCGGCGTCGTGACGCCAGGCTGATCATCCGTGTGATGAACAGAAGTTTAGTAACACCATTGAACACACCATGACCGACTACTCGAACCCGGCCGTGATCTGCGCCTCCGCCGCGACCAGCGCCGTCGCCGGGTCCGCACCTCCGATGACGTCCGCGCCGGCCTGCCCGAACGGGCCCCACACCGCGTCCATCCCGGGGATCGCGGGCATCGGCAGACCGCCCTTTCCGGCTTGCTGAAAGGCTTTCAGGTCCGGGTCCCGCTCCGCGACCTCCTCCAGGGCCGCCAGGAGGGCCGGAACCCGCGGATCGGCGTCGTAGAGGGTCACCGACAGCTCCGGGTCGGCCGTGAAGCCGGCCGCGAACTCCTCCGCCAGTCCCGGGTCCGAGGAGCCCGAGGAGACGAAGAAGGCCTGCACGCCGATCAGCGGGCGGGCCGGACCGCCGTCGGCGAAGGGCGGCACCGGGCTGATCGCGTACGGCACCCCGGCCTCCTTGACCGCCGCCACACTCCACGGCCCCGTGACGAGGAACGGCGCCGCGCCCTCGGTGAACAGCAGGGTCGCGTTGGCCGCGTCCGTCTCCCGCGTCAGCACTCCCGACCCGGCCTCGCCCAGCCCGGCCAGCCGCTCGAAGGCCTCCACCGACTCCGGCGCCGCCACCCCCAGGTTCGAGGGGTCGGGATCGCCCGACTCGTCCTCGCCGAACAGGTAGCCGCCGGCGGAGGTGAACAGCGGGTGGAGGTGGTAGGCGTCGCCCTCCTGGCCGACCTGCAGGCTCAGCGCGCGCTCGGCCCGGCCCGCCCCCACCAGCGCCGTTCCGACCTCGACCAGCTCCTCGAAGGTCTCGGGGGCCTCCGGTACCAGGCCAGTGTCGCGCAGCAGGGCCACGTTCTCGGTGGCGTAGGGGACCCCGTACACGAGCCCCTCGTAGGTGAGGGCCTCCAGGGCGCCCGGCGTGAACGCGTCGGCGTCCTCCGCCCCCAGACCGACCGGGACGATCGCGCCCGCCTCGGCCAGCTCGCCGGTCCAGTCGTGCGGGCCCACCACCAGGTCGGGCCCCATGTCGCTGGTGTGCGTGCTCACGAAACTGGCGCGCAGCTCCTCGTGCTCGACCACGATCACCTCCATCCGGGTGCCGGAGGTGCGCGAGTAGGCCTCGGCGAAGGTCGTCAGCGCCACGGCGCGCCCGTCGTCGGCCCACACGGTCAGGACACGTTCGGACTGGTCGGGGCCGGAACCGGTGTCGGCGGAACAGGCGGTCAGGACGAGCAGGGCGCCGCAGGCGGCCGACAGCAGGGGCAGCGGGCGGGGGAGGGGGGACGGGTGAGACGAAGAGGGGGGATGGGACCTCAAGGCACGGCCTCCGGGGGATGCGGCGAGGCCCCGGCGTTCTCGGGGGAGAGGGAGGGCGCCGCCGGACGGACGGGGGATGGGGAAGCGGGGAGGGAACAGGGGGCGGTACCGGGTACGCGTCCCGGTACCGCCCGCGCGGGGTCAGCCGCGCAGCCACACCGCCGTCTCGGCGGGCAGCGCCAGGGTGTTCCCGGACGGCTCGTCGACCGGGCCGCTGGCCACGAGCACCTCGTCCGGAGCCGCGATCTCCACGGCCTCACCGGTGAGGTTGACCGCGACGCGCACGCCGGGTCCGCGCTCGAAGTGCAGCACGCCCCCGGGGGCGTCCAGCCAGGTCATCGACCCGTCGCCGAGCGCGTCCAGCTCCCGGCGCAGGCGCAGGGCCCTGGTGTACAGCTCCAGGGTCGAGTCCTTCACACCGCGCTGCGAGGCGCGTGACAGGGCGCCCCAGCCCTCGGGCATCGGCAGCCACGGGACGCTGCCCTCGGGACCGAACCCGTACGGGGCGCTTCCGTCCTCCCACGGCAGCGGCACCCGGCAGCCGTCACGGCCGCGGTCGGTGCGGCCCGAACGCTCCCACGTCGGGTCCTGCAGCGCGTCCTCGGGCAGGTCGGTGACCTCGGGAAGGCCCAGTTCCTCACCCTGGTACAGGTACACGGAACCGGGCAGCCCCAGCATCAGGAGCGTCGCCGCGCGCGCCCGGCGCAGCCCCTGCTCGCCACCGCCGAAACGGGTCACGTGCCGGGTCACGTCGTGGTTGGACAGCACCCACGTGGTGGTCGCGCCCACCGCGCCGTTGGCGGCCAGGGAGCCGTCGATGACCTCGCGCAGCCGTCCGGCGTCCCACGGCGCGGTCAGGTACTCGAAGTTGAACGCCTGGTGCAGCTCGTCCGGACGCAGGTAGCGGGCCACCCGGTCGGCGCTCTCCACCCACGCCTCCGCCACCAGGGCGCGGTCGCCCGGGTACTCGGCCGCGATCCGCGACCAGCGGCGGTAGATCTCGTGCACGCCGTCCTGGTCGAAGTAGGGCAGCGTGGTGCTGCCGTCGAGCAGGTCGGCCTTGGCGTCCTCGGCGATGTCGGGCAGTTCCGGGTCCTTGACCATGCCGTGCGCGACGTCGATGCGGAAGCCGTCCACGCCCCGCTCCAGCCAGAAGCGCAGCACGTCGTCGAACTCGTCGTGCACCTCCTGGCTGGTCCAGTCGAAGTCGGGCTGCTCGGGGTCGAACAGGTGCAGGTACCACTGCTCGGGGGTGCCGTCGGGCCGCTTGAGGCGGGTCCAGGCCGGGCCGCCGAAGATCGACTTCCAGTTGTTGGGCGGCTCCTCCCCCTCGGGCCCCCGGCCGTCCCGGAAGATGTACCGCGAACGGGCGTGGTCGCCCGGCTCGGCGGCCACGGCCTCGCGGAACCACCGGTGGGCGGAGGAGGAGTGGTTGGGCACGACGTCGATGATCAGGCGGATACCCAGATCGTGGGCGGCGGCCAGGAGGGCGTCGAAGTCCTCCAGGGTGCCAAAGCGCGGATCGACGTCGCGGTAGTCGGCGACGTCGTAGCCGCCGTCGGCGAGGGGGGAGACGTAGAACGGTGTCAGCCAGATCGCGTCCACGCCGAGCTCGGCCAGGTGGGGGAGGCGCTCACGGATACCAGCGAGGTCGCCCTCCCCGTCACCGTTGGAGTCGGCGAAGCTGCGCACGTAGATCTGGTAGATGGCCGCGTCACGCCACCAGTGCGACTGAGGCTCCATCAGTGGGGGTCCTTCCCTATGGGCGACTGCAAGTTCTTGCGCAAGATTACCGCCACCTTTCGGCCATGTGACGCCGATCTCGACTAGAGTTGCGCCTATGGGTCCACGACTTGCCGACATCGCGCGGCACGCAGGCGTCAGCGAGGCGACCGTCTCGCGGGTGCTCAACGACAAGCCGGGTGTCGGAAGCGACACGCGCAAAGCCGTCCTGACCGCTCTGGACGTACTCGGCTACGAACGTCCCGCCCGGCTGCGCCAGCGCTCGGCGGGGCTGGTCGGCATGGTCATCCCGGAGCTGGAGAACCCGGTCTTCCCGATGTTCGCCCAGGCCGCCGAGGGAGCCCTCGCCCAGCGCGGGTACACGCCCGTGCTGTGCACCCAGACCCCCGGCGGAATAACCGAGGACGAGTACGTGGAACTGCTCCTGGAGCGCAACGTCTCCGGCATCCTCTTCGTCTCCGGGCGCCACGCCGACACCACCGCCTCCCATGAGCGCTACCACGCCCTGGTCTCGCACAGGCTCCCGATCGTGCTCGTCAACGGGTTCGCCGAGACCATTCCCGCCGCGTTCATCTCCTGCGACGACCGGGAGGCCGGACGCCTGGCCGTCGACCACCTGGTCGCCCTGGGCCACACCCGCATCGGCTTCACCAGCGGTCCCGAGCGCTACGTGCCGGTCCGCCGCAAGCTCGACGGCTACCACCAGGCCCTGGCCCGGCACGGCCTGGACGGCGACGACCTCGTGGAGCTGTCGCTGTTCGGAGTGGAGGGCGGCCACGCCGCCGCCTCCAGGCTCATCGAGCGCGGCGTCACCGCCATGGTCTGCGGCTCGGACATGATGGCCCTGGGCGCCATCCGCGCCGCCCGCCAGCGCGGCATGCGCGTCCCCCGGGACTTCTCGGTGGTGGGCTTCGACGACTCCCAGCTCATCGCCTTCACCGACCCCCCGCTGACCACCGTCCGCCAGCCGGTCAACGCCATGGCGCTGGCCGCCGTGCGCGCCCTGTGCGACGAGATCGCAGGACACCCGGTCTCCCACACCGAGTACGTCTTCGACCCCGAGCTGGTCGTCCGCGGCTCCACCGCCATCGCCCCCGCCCGGGAGCGCACCCCCGCCACCACACGGATCTCAGCGGTCGACGCCGCCTCCGCGGACCACCGGGCCGACCGCCCCCGGGTCTGAGGTCCGCGGCGGCCGGCGGGCCCGGGACGCACGGGCACTCCGACCAGGGCACGCCGTCCCGTCGGCGACACTGGGGACATGCCTTCCGTTGCCCTCGACGGCGATCCCGTACCGCGCACCGGGGAACTGCCCGGGCAGTCCCTCGCCGAACTCGGCGACCGGCCCCTCGGGTTCTACGTCCACGTGCCCTTCTGCGTCACCCGCTGCGGCTACTGCGACTTCAACACCTACACGGCCGAGGAGCTGGTCTCCCGGGACGGCGCCGTCACCGCCTCCCGCGACAACTACGCCGACCAGGCCGTCGCCGAGGTGGAGCTGGCCGACCGGGTCCTGACCGGGGAGCGCCCGCCGGTGAGCACCGTGTTCGTCGGCGGGGGAACGCCCACCCTGCTGTCCGCCGAGGACCTGGGCCGGATCGTCGCCGCCGTCCGCGACCGCTTCGGGCTCACCCCCGACGCCGAACTGACCACCGAGGCCAACCCCGAGACCGTTACCCCCGACTACCTGGCGCGGCTGCGCGCGGCCGGGTTCACCCGGGTCTCCTTCGGCATGCAGAGCGCCCGCCCCCACGTGCTCAGGGTGCTGGAGCGCGGCCACACCCCCGGCCGTCCCGAGCAGTGCGTGGAGTGGGCCCGCCGGGCCGGGTTCGAGCACGTCAACCTGGACCTGATCTACGGCACGCCCGGCGAGGGGGACGACGACTGGCGCGCCTCCCTGGAGGCCGCGGTCTCGGCCGGCCCCGACCACGTCTCCGCCTACTCGCTCATCGTCGAGGAGGGCACCCGGCTGGCCGCGCGGGTCCGCAGGGGAGAGCTCACCGAGCCCGACGACGACGCGATGGCCGACCGCTACCTCATGGCCGACGAGATCCTCTCCTCGGCCGGGTTCACCGCATACGAGGTGTCCAACTGGGCGCGTACCCCCGAGGGTCGCAGCAGGCACAACCTGCTCTACTGGACCGGCGGTCACTGGTGGGGCGTGGGGCCGGGCGCGCACAGCCACGTCGGCGGCACCCGCTGGTGGAACGTCAAGCACCCCGCCGCCTACGCCGCCCGCCTGGCCGCCGGGGACAGCCCCGGCCTGGCCCGCGAGGTGCTCACGGGGGAGGAGCGCCGATTCGAGCGCATCCTGCTGGAACTGCGCGTGGAACAGGGCTGCCCGCTGGACCTGCTGGAGCCGCACGGCCGCGACGCCGCCGCCAGGGCCGTGGCCGAGGGTCTGCTGGACCCCGGTGCCCACAGGGAGGGCAGAGCGGTCCTCACCCGACGGGGGCGCCTGCTCGCCGACGCCGTGGTGCGCGATCTCACATGAGGGCCGAGGGCCCGTGCCCGGACACGGCGAGGGGGTCCGGCCGGTGGCCGAACCCCCAGTGCGCCGCGTACGGCCCTACTTGATCCAGCTGACGTTGAACGGGTAGCGGTACCACTCGCCCCGGTTAGCGGCCATGCCGCCCAGGATGCCGAAGACGATGGACACGACCCAGACGACGAACCAGGTCAGGGCACCGATGATGACGATCATCAGGATGCTGGAGACCAGGTAGCCGATCAGGATCAGGAGCTGGAAGTTCAGCGCCTGCGCCGACTGGTCGCGGATGAACGGCGACTCGTCCTTCTTGACCAGGTAGATGATCAGCGGGACGAGCCAGCCGAGGAGGCCGCCGCCCAGGTGGGCGAACAGGCCCATCTGGCGCTCGTCGGGGTTGGGCTGGCCGGTCGTGGCCGAGGAGGGGCCGTATCCGCCCTGGGGCCCGTAACCGCCCTGGGGGTGCTGGTAGTGGCCGGCCTCGTAGCCGCCGGTCTGCTCCTGGTACCCGGGCGGGGGCGGGTAGCCGCCGGGCTGTCCGGGCGGGGGCGGGTAGCCGCCCTGCTGGTAACCGGGCTGGCCCTGTGGGCCGGGGTGCCCCCCGCCGGGGTGTCCGGGCTGGGAGGGGTGGCCGCCGGTTTCCCCCTGGCCGGGCTGCCGGCCCTGGCCGTAGGGATCCTCTGGCGGATTGCTGGGGTAGGACATCGTTGGTTCCTTCGTGCGGATGCGTCGGACTACGTGCGGGCGGGGATCACTTCAGCAGGCGGATACTCACCGGATAGCGGTACCACGTCCCCTTGTTCGCGCCGCTGGCACCTATGACGCCGAAAACGATGGCGACGATCCATATCAGGGCGATCAGGAGGGAACCGATCCAGGACAGCTCTGGGGAGAAGATACCCAGTCCGATGAAGGCGACCCAGGCGATGGCGTACGGAATCAGCAGCGTGATCTGGAAGTTCGCCGCCTCCGCCGCGTGATGGCGTACGAAGGGCGACTGGTTGCGCTTGGCGAGGTAGACCGCCAGCGGCGGGATCCAGCCCAGGCAGGCGATCACGAACCCCGACAGGTGGGCGAGCATGGCCACCAGCGTGCCGTTGTCGCCGCCGGGCTGCTGCTGGGGCAGGCCGGGAGCACCCGGCTGCCCGTACGCCGCCGGAGCCCCCGGGTACTGGGGCTGCGGCTGGCCGTACCCGGGCCGGCCGTGGCCCTGCTGCTGGGGCTGTCCGTACGGGGGCTGCTGGCCGTACTCCGGGGGAGGCGCGTAGCCCGGCTGCGCCCCGGACGGCTGCCCGTACCCGGGCTGCTGGGGCTGCCCGTACGGAGGCTGCTGGCCGTACCCGGGCTGCTCGGAGCCGGGGGGAGGAGCGAAACTGGGCTGCTGTCCGTATCCGGGCTGGCCGCCGGAGGGCTGCTGCCCGTACGGGGGCTGCTGTCCCTGGTCGGGCTGGGGCGCGTAGGGCGACTGCGCGCCGGAGGGCCGTCCGTGGGCGGGTTGGCCGTACTCGGACTGTTGGGGCTGTCCGTACGGGGGCTGCTGGCCGTACTCCGGGGGAGGCGCGTAGCCCGGCTGCGCCCCGGACGGCTGCCCGGGAGCAGGCTGGCCGTGCTCGGGCTGCTGGGGCTGTCCGTGCGGGGGCTGCTGTCCCTGGTCGGGCTGGGGCGCGTACGGCGACTGCGCACCGGAGGGCCGTCCGTAGGCGGGATGGGCCCCCGACGGCTGCCCGTACTCCGGCTGGCGCCTCTCCTGGTCCGGTTCCTGGGACCGCTGTCCGTGCTCGTCCTGCCCGTCCTGCCCGCTGTCCGGCTGCCTCCCCTGGTGGGGGTCCTCCGGGGAAGGGGGGTTCGTCGGGGTCTCGCTCATGCTCTTCCTTGGCTCCGCTGGTGGGGGGCGGTTCTTGTACTACCGGGCTGTACCGACGACCGCGCAGGGCCGGAGGCGGGGGACCCGAGGCGCCGGCGGCGCCGACACCTCGCTCTGGGCAGAATCCTAGGTCCTGCCGCCGTTCCTTTCGCGCGGTGCTTCTAGGGGAGGTCGGGGTGCGGTCCGGTGACGAAGTCGATCAGCTCCTCCACCCGGCCGAGCAGGGCCGGCTCCAGATCAGCATAGGTACGGACCGATCCCAGGATCCGGCGCCACGCCTCGCCCGTCTCCATCCTCCACCCCAGAGCCCGCACGACCCCCTCCTTCCAGGGAACACCGCGCGGTACCTCGGGCCACTCCGCGATGCCCACGGCGCGCGGCCGCACCGCCTGCCACACGTCGACGTAGGGGTGGCCGACGACCAGCACGTGTTCGCCGCGCACCCGTTCGGCGATCCGGGTCTCCTTGGAGCCCGGGACCAGGTGGTCCACCAGGACTCCCAGCCTCCTGCCGGGCCCGGGTGAGAAGTCGGCCACGATCGACGGCAGGTCGTCGATCCCCTCCAGGAACTCGACGGCCACCCCCTCGACGCGCAGGTCGTGGCCCCAGACCCGCTCCACCAGTTCGGCGTCGTGGACGCCCTCCACGTAGATGCGGCTCTCCCGGGCGGTGCGCGCCCGCGCGTCCGTCACCGCCACCGACCCGGAGGCGCTGCGCAGCGGCCCCCGCGGAGCAGCGGCGGGGCGCACGAGCGTGACCGGCTCGCCCTCGACCAGGAAGGCGGCCGGTGCGAGGTCGAACACCCGGCGGCGGCCGTGCCGGTCCTCCAGGGTCACGGTCGCCTTGTCCCAGGCCACCACGGCTCCGCAGAAGGTCTCGTCGGCGTCCTCCACGACCAGGTCCCGGGCCAGGGGCATCTCGGGCACGGCCCTCTTCCCGGGCCTGCGCCAGTCCCCGGCGAGCACGTCGCGGCCGTAACGGCTGGTTCCCTTGGTTGCCACGGTCGTGCAGTCTACTGGTGGAGGGCCCCGGTTCCCGGCCGCGGTGGTGCGTGCCGCCGATCCCGTGGGAAGAAGGAAGGAAGAGGCCGGTTCCCGTTGTTCTACCCGCGGGTAGCCGACCGGGTTTGCGGCCGGGCATAGAATTAGCACTGAGGACCATGGAGTGCCAGGAGGTGGCGAGTTGCTGGATGAGCGCAAGCTCGCGGTCCTGCGTGCCGTAGTCGAGGACTTCGTCAACACCAACGAGCCGGTGGGGTCCAAGGCCCTGGCCGACCGTCACCGGCTCGGGGTCTCCCCGGCGACGATCCGCAACGACATGGTCGCCCTGGAGGAGGACGGTTACATCACCCAGCCGCACACCAGTGCCGGCCGGGTGCCCACGGACAAGGGGTACCGGCTCTTCGTCGACCGGCTCTCCTCGGTCAAACCGCTCTCGTCCGCGGAGCGGCGCGCCATCGAGTCCTTCCTCACCGGCGCCGTCGACCTCGACGAGATCGTCGCCCGCACCGTGCGGCTCCTCTCCCAGCTCACCCGTCAGGTCGCGATCGTCCAGTACCCCTCGCTGACCCGCTCGTCGGTCCAGCACGTGGAGCTGATCCCCCTCGGGGGACAGCGGGTCATGATGGTCGTGATCACCAACACGGGCCGTGTCGAACAACGCGTCATCGACGGTCTGGGCGAGATCAAGGAAACCGCCGTCAACGACCTCCGCGGCATGCTCAACCGGGCCATCTCCGGGCTCCATCTCGGTGACGTGCCCGACGCCGTGGAGGACCTGCCTTCCCAGGTCCCGCCCGAACACCGCCAGATGGCGGTGTCGGTCCTCTCCGTCCTGCTGGAGAGCCTCGTCGAGCGGCACGAGGAGAAGATCGTCCTCGCCGGGACGGCCAACCTCGCCGCCGTCGACTTCGCCGCCAGCCTGAGGGACGTCCTGGAGGCACTGGAAGAGAACATGGTCCTCATCCGTTTGTTGGGGGAGGCGAAGGACCCGTCGATGCTCACGGTGCGCATCGGCGCGGAGAACTTCCACGAGGGACTCAGGTCCACCTCCGTCGTCTCGGCCGACTACGGTGTGGGAAACCAGTCGCTCGCCAAGATCGGCGTGGTGGGGCCCACCCGGATGGACTACCCGGGGACGATGGGAGCAGTACGCGCCGTGGCTCGGTACATCGGACAGATTTTGGCAGGACAGTAACTCAGTGGCCAGAGACTATTACCAGGTTCTCGGGGTGCGTCGGGACGCGTCCAAGGACGAGATCAAGAAGGCCTACAGGCGGCTCGCGCGCGAGCTGCATCCGGACATCAACCCGGACCCGGCCACCCAGGAGCGCTTCAAAGAGGTGACCCAGGCCTACGAGGTCCTCTCCGACGAGAGCAAGCGTCGGATGTTCGACATGGGACAGGACCCGTACGCCCCGGGCGGTGGCGGCGGCGCCGGAGGCTTCGGCGGCGCGGGCGGGTTCGCCTTCGACGACATCATGAACGCGTTCTTCGGCGGAGGCCAGCCCGGCGGGCGCGGCCCCCGGGAGAGGGTTCGCCGCGGTCGCAGCATCAAGATCCGCGTCGAGCTGGACCTGGTGGAGACCGCGTTCGGGGTCAGCAAGGAGATCACCTTCCCCACCGCCATCCTGTGCGAGACGTGCCAGGGCGAGGGGACCGCGGCCGGGTCGCACCGCACCACGTGCGACATGTGCCACGGCCAGGGAGAGGTCTCCCAGGTCACCCGGTCCTTCCTGGGCCAGGTCATGACCTCCCGCCCCTGCCCCCAGTGCTCGGGCCAGGGATCGGTCATCACCAACCCGTGCGGCGACTGCGCGGGCGAGGGCCGTGTGCGCGAGAAGGTCACCCGGACCGTCAAGATCCCCGCGGGCGTCGACGACGGCACCCGCATCCAGCTCGCCGGCGAGGGGGAGGTCGGCCCCAACGGCGGACCTCGGGGCGACATCATCCTGGAGATCATCCAGCGCCCGCACCCCACCTTCGAGCGCCGGGGCGACGACCTGCACTGCACGGTGACCGTTCCCATGACGGCCGCCGCGCTGGGCGCGTCCTTCGCCTTCGACACCCTGGACGGGACCGAGAACATCGACCTGCGCCCGGGCACCAACTCGGGCCACGTCATCACCCTGCCCAACAAGGGCGTCAGCCACCTCGACGGCGGCGGCCGGGGCGACCTGCGCATCCGCGTGGACGTGGAGACCCCGGGCAAGCTGGACGAGGAGCAGGAGGCGCTGCTGCGCAAGTTCGCCGAACTGCGCGGTGAGGACCAGTCCCCGGGCCGCTTCAGTCCCGGACACGGCAGCTTCTTCTCCAAGATCCGCGACGCCTTCGGCGCCAAGTGACACCGCCGGTCTTCCTGGTCGGTACCGCGGAGCTCGCGGCCGACCAGGTGACGGTGGGCGGCGCCGAGGGCCGTCACGCCGCCGTGGTGCGGCGCGTCCGGAAGGGCGAGACCGTCGATGTGTCCGATGGCCGGGGCCTGGTCGCCCGCTGCACCGTGGCCGCCGTGGACAGGGACCACATCGTCTGCGCGGTGGTGGAGCGCCGGGAGGAGCCGGCTCCCCGCCCCCGTCTGACCGTGGTCCAGGCGCTGCCCAAGGGCGACCGCGGCGAGCTGGCCGTGGAGATGATGACCGAGGCCGGGGTCGACGCGGTCGTGCCCTGGGCGGCGGAGCGCTGCGTCACCCGCTGGAAGGGCGAGCGGGCGGCCAAGTCACTGGCCAAGTGGCGTGCCACCGCCCGAGAGGCCGCCAAACAGGCCCGGCGCGGACGGCTGCCCGAGGTCGCCGACCTCGCGGACCGCTCCGCGGTGGCCGACCTGCTGGCCGCCGCCGACCTGGGGATCGTGCTGCACGAGGACGGCGACAGCCGCCTTTCCGAGCTGGAACCGCCCACGGGCGAGGGACAGGGAGTCGTCCTGGTGGTCGGTCCCGAGGGCGGCTTCTCCGACGCCGAACTCGACGCGTTCACCGGAGCGGGCGCGGTCCGGGCGCTGCTGGGCCCGAGCGTGCTGCGCACCTCCACGGCCGGGGTCGCGGCGCTGGCGGTGCTCCAGGCGCGCACCGGCCGCTGGTAGGCCGTCCCGGACCCCTCGCCCGAGGACGGCGAGGCCGCGGACACCGAGAGGCGCCCCGGACCCGAGGGTCGGGGGCGCCTCTCAGCGTGTGTGCGGGTCGGTCAGTTCCCCGTCACCGTCTTGCTGGTGGTGTCGTCGCCGGTGGTGTCGGAGCCGCCGGTCCCGCCGGTCTCCTCACCGCCGCCGGTACCGGTGCCGGGGCCGCTCCCACCGTCGTCGGTGCCGCCGCCGGTGCCGGTCCCGCCCTCACCGGTGTCGCCGCCGGTGCCGGTCTCGCCAGTGTCACCGTCACCGCCGTCACCGCCGGTGTCGGGGCTGGGCTTCTCGGACGGCTCGCAGTCCTTCCCGCCGCCGGTCGCCGCGGCCCCCTCGCCGTCCCCGCCGCCGGCCGCCGTCGGGGAGGGCTTCTCCACGGGCCTCGGACACGTGGTGGATGCGGTCTCCGGGGCCTCCTCGGAGGTGGGGTCCGCCTCCTCGACCTCGGGGCTGGGCGGGGCCGTCGGCTTCTCCGGGGGAGCCGGTTCCGGCTGGGTGGCCCCGTCGACGGAGCCGGTGGAGGCCTCGGGAACGGGAACGTCGTCGCCCCGCCCCTGGTCGGTGAGCGTGCCCTCGCGGTCGGCGCCCGCGGGGACGATCTCCAGGACGTGGTCGCGCACCTGGGGGCTGGACATGATCACGGAGGCGGCGATCAGGGTGGCCCCCGCCACGGCCAGCGCGGGACGCAGCCAGGGCAGGCCGAACCAGATCGAACCGCGGTTGCGCTCGGTGCGCTCACGAATCAGGTTCAACGCCTCGGGCGAGGTCGTGACCGTGTCGGCCTCGGCTTTGAGCAGTTGGCGGAGCTGCTCCTCGAACGGGTCGTTCGTCGGATCTGTCGGGCTGGTCATGTCGTCTGCTCCAGAACAGAGCGGAGCGCGGAGATACCGCGGGACGTGTGGCTCTTGACCGCGCCCCGGCTGATCCCCATGGCATCCGCGATCTGTGCCTCGGACAGGTCGCCGTAGTACCGGAGCACGATGGCCTCTCGCTGACGGTTGGGTAGTTTGCGCAGAGCGCGAATGACGGCTTCGCGCTCCAACATGTTCAGAGCGCCATGTTCGGCGCTGGGTGCGTCGGGCAGGGCCTTGGGGGCGTGCTTCTCCACAACCGCCCTGTGGCGGAGCACGGACCTGGCCTTGTTCACCACGGCCTGGCGGAGGTAGGACAGTGCCTTGTTCGGATCGCGCAGGCGGCGCCACGCGTTGTGCATGGCGACGAACGAGTCCTGGACGACCTCCTCCGCGGTCGCGTGGTCGCGGACGAGCAGTGCGGCGAGCCGAACGAGCGGACGATAGTGCTCCCGGTAGAGCTCCGTCACGGCGTGGTCGGCGTCCCACTCCACCGAGAGGGGGGCCGTGGTGGCTCCAGCCACCATGGTTTCTGTCGTCACATCAGTTCGACGCACACCCTTGTCGCGGGGTTTACGAAAGGGCATACCTCTTCTTTTCCAGGTAGACGTGCGTTTTGCATCCGAACACGTGGGAACACGGCCGCGGCCGGACGGAGCCGACGGTCTGACGCGCACGGGTGGAAAGCCTATCGCGACTGGAACTCAGGCCAACGCCGAACAGGCTTCCGGAAGATCACGAAAAGGTTGTTTCCAGTAGTTCGTCCACGGTCGACCTGCGGCATCATGGTCCCGGACAACGTGAGGCGGCGGCCATGACGGCGGCCGCACGGACGGAAAGGTTCTCGATGGCCCAGGACGACTGCCTCTTCTGCAAGATCGCGAAGGGGGAGGTACCCGCCGAGATCGTCCGCGAGAGCGAGCGCACGGTGGCCTTTCGCGACATCAACCCCCAGGCGCCCACCCACGTGCTGATCATCCCGCGCGAGCACTATCCCACCGCCGACGCCGCCGCCGCCGCGGACACCGGCCTGATCGACGAGATCGTCCGCGAGGCGCACGCGGTGGCCACCGCCGAGGACGTCGCCGACCTCGGGTACCGGCTGGTCTTCAACACCGGCAGCGGTGCCGGGCAGACGGTCTTCCACCTCCACGGGCACCTGCTCGGCGGCCGCGGCCTGAACTGGCCCCCCGGGTAGGCCGTGTCCGCTCCGGCCCCGCCCGGACGCGCCGGGGCGGCGGCCCGGCGTCCCGGTGGTCCCGCGGGCGCCCGTGCCCACTCCAGAGCCCCGAGAGGGCCGGGAAATAACCGATCGAGCGGGGTGGAGCCGCGTTGATAGACTCGGGGCCGTGGGCTTCGAGGGTTCGGTGTGACCGCTGGGAACGCCGGCGAGGAGTCCGGGCCGACGCCGTCGTCCGCGGTGTCGGGAACCGTCCACGAGACGCGCCGCCCGAAAGGGGCGGCAGGCGTCCGACCGAAGGGTAGGGACAGCGGCCGCCAGGCCAGACCATGTCCGAGACAACGCACACGCACCCGCCACGGGACACACAGGTCAAGGTCGTGGTGCCCGACGAGCACACGATGGTCAGCCTGCTGGGCTCGGGGGACGAACTCCTCAGGGCGTTGGAGCGGGCCTTCGACAGCGACATCCACGTGCGCGGCAACGAGTTCACCATCAGCGGCAGCCCCGAGGAGACCGCCGTGGTGGTCCGCCTCGTGGAGGAGCTGATCGAGCTCGCCAAGAGCGGCACCCACGTCACTCCCGACACCATCGAACGCATGGTCCACATGCTGGGCTCTCCCGGCGCGGAGCGGCCCGCGGAGGTGCTGACCACCAACATCCTGTCCAACCGGGGCAAGACCATCCGGCCCAAGACGCTGAACCAGAAGCGCTACGTCGACACCATCGACCGGCGCACCGTGGTGTTCGGCATCGGTCCCGCGGGTACCGGCAAGACGTACCTGGCGATGGCCAAGGCGGTCAAGGCGCTCCAGGACAAGGAGATCAACCGGATCATCCTCACCCGCCCGGCGGTGGAGGCGGGGGAGCGGCTGGGCTTCCTGCCCGGCAGCCTCTACGACAAGATCGACCCCTACCTGCGTCCGCTGTACGACGCCCTGCACGACATGCTCGACCCCGACTCCATCCCCAAGCTGATGGCGGCCGGGACGATCGAGGTCGCCCCCCTGGCGTACATGCGCGGGCGTACGCTTAATGACTCCTTCATCATCCTGGACGAGGCCCAGAACACCTCGCCCGAGCAGATGAAGATGTTCCTCACGAGGCTGGGCTTCGGCTCCAAGATCGTGGTCACCGGTGACGTCACCCAGGTCGACCTGCCCGGCGGGCAGACCAGCGGACTGCGCACCATCGAGAACATTCTCAGTGACATCGACGACATCGCCTTCTGCCGCCTGAGCAGTGACGACGTCGTCCGGCACAAGCTGGTCGGAAAGATCGTGGACGCCTACGGCCGCTACGACGCCGCCCAGGACGCCTCCCGCGGGGAGCGCCGGGGCCCCGGCGGCGGCCGCTCCCGGGGCGGATCCGAGCGGCGCGGGCCCGCCGACGCCCCGACGGAGCCGGAGACGGGCCGTACCGGGCCCGAGGAACAGGCAGACTGAGCCGGTAGGCGTTTCGAACCGGTGGGCCCGCCGAGGTGGGCCCACCGGTTCGAGTGCCACGGGCGCGCCGTCCGGGCGCGCCGTACCACCGGCCGGGCGCGCCGCCCGGCCGCCGCGATCCCAAGTGAGGCAGCCGCAACCGATGAGTATCGACGTCGCCAACGAGTCCGGCGTCGCCAGCGTGGACGAGGAGAGGCTCTCCCGCCTGGCCAGGCACGTGCTCGACGCCATGCGCGTCCACCCGCTGGCCGAGCTGTCCGTCGTGCTGGTCGACGAGGACCCGATGACCGACCTGCACGTGCGGTGGATGGACGAGCCGGGGCCCACCGACGTGCTCTCCTTCCCCATGGACGAACTGCGTCCCGGAGGTCCCGGCCGCACGAGTGAGCCGGGTGTCCTCGGTGACGTGATCATCTGCCCGCAGGTCGCCGAGCGCCAGGCGAGGAAGGCCGGGCACAGTACCGAGGCCGAGATCGACCTGCTGTGCACCCACGGCATCCTGCACCTGCTGGGCTACGACCACGCCGAGCCCGACGAGCACAAGGAGATGTTCGGGCTGCAGGGCGAGATCCTCGCCGCCTGGCGTGAGCGCGAGGCGGCCGGGACCGAGGGGGACGAGAGCACCCGATGAGCCCGTCGGAGTGGCCCGACGTCGCCCCGCTGACCACGGGGGAGCCCGTCGAGTGGCTCACCGCCTTCGCGGTGGCCCTCGCGCTGACCGCCGTCGCGGGCTTCCTGGTCGCGGCCGAGGTGGCCGTCACGCGCGTCATGTCCGTGGGCCTGCCCGCGGTGAGCGGTGCCGAGCGCGCCGCCGAGGCCGACCGCCGCTGGGAGCGGGTGATGGACGACCCCACCCGCCACCTCAACGTGCTGCTGTTCCTGCGCGTGGTGTGCGAGGTGTGCGCGGTGCTGGCCGCGGCCGTGGGCATGGTGTTCCTGCTCGGACTGGGCTGGCCCGCGCTGGCGCTGACCGCCGTGGCGATGGTCGTGGTGGAGTCGGTGCTGATCGCGATCGCCCCGCGCATCCTGGGCCGCCAGTTCTCCGGGCCGGTCGCCCGGGCCAGCGCGACCGTCGTCCACCCGGTCCAGGTCGTGGTGGGCCCGATCGCCCAGCTGCTCGTGGGGGCGGGCCGGGCGCTCACCCCGCGCGCCAAGGGCGACCGCGAGGGCCCCTTCAGCACCGAGGTGGAGCTGCGGCAGCTGGTCGACCTGGCCGAGCAGGGGGAGGTCATCGACCCCGAGGAGCGCCAGATGATCCACTCGGTCTTCAAGCTCGACGACACCTCCGTGCGCGAGGTGATGGTGCCGCGCCCCGACATCGTGTTCACCGGCCGCGACGAGGACGCCGACGAGGTGCTGGCCCTGGCCCTGTCGAGCGGGTACTCGCGTATCCCGGTGACCGGTGAGGACGAGGACGACGTGGTGGGCATCGTCTACCTCAAGGACCTGGTGGAGCGGCTGCGCGACCGCTGGGCGGCGGCCGCGGGTAGCCGGGGCGACGTGCCGCTCACCGCGGGGGACGTGATGCGCCAGGCGACCTACGTCCCCGACACCAAGCCCATCGACGAGCTGCTGCGCGAGATGCAGAAGCAGCGCAACCACGTCGCCGTGGTCATCGACGAGTACGGCGGCACGGCGGGGCTGGTCACGCTGGAGGACATCGTGGAGGAGATCGTCGGTGAGATCACCGACGAGTACGACCACGAGATCCCGCCGGTGGTCTGGCTCGACGACGACCGGGTGCGGGTGACCGCGCGCCTGCCGCTGGGTGAGCTGGACGAGCTGTTCCCGGAGCGGGACCTGGACGTGCCGGACGTGGAGACCGTGGGCGGACTCGTGGCCTTCGTGCTGGGCCGGGTGCCGGTCGGCGGGGCCCAGGCCGAATACGCTGGTCTCAGGCTCACCCTTGAGGGCAAGAGCAGCCGCCGGAACCGGATGACCACGGTCCTGGTGGAGCGCCTGCCCCACGGCGCCGGGGAGGCGTCCCAGGCCGAGAACGACGACATGAGGAGCATGGACCAGTGACGGATACGACGGGGCTGGACCCTGAGGACGCCAAGCTCGTGACCCTCGCGCGGGCCTCGCGTGCCCGCAACGCGGCGGTGGAGGGCGCGGCGGTACGCGACGAGACCGGGCGCACCTACGTGGCCACGACGGTGTCGCTGCCCTCGCTGCGGCTGAGCGCGCTCCAGGCCGCCGTGGCCGCGGCCGTCTCCAGCGAGGCCTCGGCTCTGGAGGCCGCCGCGGTGGTCACCGAGGCCGTGGAGCTGACCGAGGACGACCGCGCGGTGGCGGACGACCTGAAGACCCAGGTGGTGGTGATCGCCGCCCCGGACGGGGTGCCCGCGAGCATCACCCGGCGCTGAGAAGGATCGATGAACGAGCTCGACCTGGAGAAGTTGCGGGTACCGCTGGAGATGCCCTCCCACCCGGAGGGCTTCCGCAGCGGGTTCGCGTGCTTCGTGGGCCGCCCGAACGTGGGCAAGTCCACCCTGATGAACGCGTTGGTCGGGCAGAAGGTGGCGATCACCAGCAGCCGGCCGCAGACCACCCGTCGTACGGTGCGCGGGATCGTGCACCGGCCCGACGCGCAGCTGATCATCGTGGACACGCCCGGCCTGCACAAGCCGCGCACCCTGCTCGGCGAGCGGTTGGACTCGCTGGTGCGGTCCACCCTGGTCGAGGTGGACGTGATCGCGTTCTGCCTGCCCGCCGACGAGCCGATCGGTCGGGGCGACACCTACATCGCCAAGGAGCTGGCGGAGCAGACGAACACCCCCGTGGTCGCGCTGGTCACCAAGACGGACCTGGTGGGCAGGGACGCCGTGGGGCGTCAGCTGATGGCGGTCGACGAGCTGGGGGAGTGGGCCGACATCGTCCCGGTGTCCGCCCAGGGGGACTTCCAGCTGGAGACGGTCGCCGACGTGCTGTGCTCGCACCTGCCGGAGGGGCCGCCGCTGTACCCCGGCGGCGACCTGACCGACGAGCCGGACGAGATGCTGGTGGCCGAGCTGGTGCGCGAGGCGGCCCTGGAGGGCGTGCGCGACGAGCTGCCGCACTCCATCGCGGTGGTCGTGGACGAGATGTACGAGCGCGAGAACACCCGTCCGGGCAAGGAACTGGTGGACATCTACGCGTCGCTGTACGTGGAGCGGCCCAGCCAGAAGGCGATCGTGATCGGCTCGAAGGGCTCGCGGCTGCGGGACGTGGGTTCGCAGGCCCGCAAGCAGATCGAGGCCCTGCTGGGCCGACGGGTGTTCCTGGACCTGCGGGTGCGTGTGGCCAAGGACTGGCAGCGCGACCCCAAGCAGCTGCGCAGGCTGGGCTTCGACCAGCAGACGTAGGCGGTGCCCGTCCGGGGCCTTCTCCCGCCTCCGGGCGGGCCGGGGCACGCGCTCCGGCCCGTCCCACGCGCCGTGGCCCTGCTCCTGGTGGTACTCCGGGGCGCCGCGAGCGGCACCAGGAGCAGGACCGTCTGCGGCCGGGCCCGTACGCCGCACCGGCGACGGTCACGGCCGGCCGGTTAGGCCTGGTTGTTCAGGTCGGTGGCCAGCATGGCCGCGCAGCGGCGCACGATGGGCGCTGCCCGGTCCACGAACTCCCAGCTCACGCGGGCCTCGGGCCCCGACACCGACACCGCCATCCCCGAGGGCGCCCCCACGACCGGGACGGCCACGCAGCGCACGCCGACCTCCTGCTCCCCGTCGTCGATGGCGAAGCCGTTCGAGCGGATCCGGCGCAGCTCGTCCATGAACCTGCCGGGGTCGGTGATGGTGCGCTCGGTGGCGGCGGGCATGCCCGTGCGGCGCACCGTGGCCAGTGCCTCCTCGTCGTCGAGCTGGGACAGCAGGGCCTTGCCCACGCCCGCCGAGTGGGGCAGTACGCGCCGGCCCACCTCGGTGAACATGCGCATGGAGTGCTGCGAGGGCACCTGCGCCACGTAGACGACCTTGTCGCCGTCCAGCATCGCCAGGTTCGCCGTCTCGCCCAGGTCCTCGACCAGTTGCGCCAGGTGCGGGCGGGCCCAGGTGCCCAGCATCTGCGACGCCTTGTCGCCCAGGCCGATCAGGCGCGGTCCCAGCGCGTAGCGGCGCGAGGGGAGCTGGCGCACGTATCCGTTGCCGACCAGGGTGCGGATGATGCGGTGGATGGTCGGCAGGGGCAGCCCGGAGGAGTCGGCCAGCTGGCTCAGCGAGGTCTCGCCGCCCGCGTCCGCCATGATCTCCAACAGGGAGAAGGCCCGGTCGAGGGACTGCACGCCGCTGGAACGTTCGCGTTTTCCCTGCTCATCGATGTGTAGAGGGGTATGTGGGGCTGACAACGATCGTGCTCCCATGCTGAGGGCCGTGGGTTCGGGTTCCTGCCTTCGTGGATGCGAGGGCGGTTCCCGGCATCACTTCTTCTATAGCACGTGGGGCGGCGGCGGTCCGCTTCTGCGGGCGCTTCGCTCTCCTTCGCGGACACTCCTGTGCTTCTTGTTATTCCGGATAGCAAAAGTTAGTATCCGCGATAGGGAAAATATTGGGGGAAAGGACACACACGTGGAAGAGGACCGGCCCGAGAACCCGCGCACGGACCCCGTGTCGGGGCTGGACGTGCTCACCGCCGGGTTGAACGCGCGCCTGGCCGACGCCGACGCCCGGCTCGCCCTCGACTACCCCGGGCCCTCCGGAGGGCGGCAGCCCGTGCACACGGTCTACGTGCCCGCGGACCGGATCCGGACCGGCCTGGCCCGGGAGTGGGGGGAGGCGGCTCTGGCCTGCCTGGACGAACACGCGCCCGACGCCGCGGCCCTGTCCGAGGCCACCGGCGTGGAGGAGGACGCCGTCGCCGGGGTCCTGCCCCGCCTGCGCGACAAGCTCGTCCGCGAGCCGGTCGAGGACCTGCGCGTGGACCTGGAGGACGGCTACGGCGACCGGGGCGACGCGCAGGAGGACCACGACGTGGTCGCGGCGGCCAAGGCCCTGTGCTCCGACGCCCGGGCCGGACAGGCCCCGCCCGTCTTCGGAGTCCGGATGAAGGGCATGGAGGCCGCCGGACGCGCGCGCGGCACCCGCAGCCTCGCCCTGTTCCTGCACACCCTCCTGGAGGAGCTCGGCGCCCTGCCGGACGGGCTGGCGCTCACCCTGCCCAAGATCACCTCCGTGGAGCAGGTCGAGGCGATGGCCTGGCTCGCCGAGGAGATGGAGCAGCGCCTGGACCTGCCTGAGGGCCGCCTGCGGTTCGAGCTGCAGATCGAGACCCCGCAGTCGATCCTGCTGCCCGACGGCACGGTCGCCGTCGCACGCATGATCCGCGCCGGCCAGGGCCGGGTCAGCGCCCTGCACTACGGCACCTACGACTACAGCGCCGCCTGCGGGATCACCGCCGCCTACCAGAGCATGGCCCACCCGGTCGCCGACCACGCCAAGGCCGTGATGCAGGTGGCCGCCGCGGGAACCGGGGTGTGGCTCTCCGACGGCTCCACCAACGTGCTGCCCGTCGGCGGGACCGAGGAGGTGCACGCCGCCTGGCTGCTGCACGCCTCCCTGGTCCGCCGCTCCCTGGAGCGCGGCTTCTACCAGGGCTGGGACCTGCACCCGCACCAGCTGCCCACCCGATACCTGGCCACCTACGTCTTCTACCGGGAGGCCTTCGCACCCGCGGCGGCGCGCCTGCGCTCCTACCTGGGCGCCGTCTCCGGGGGAGTGCTGGACGAGCCCGCCACCGCCCAGGCACTGGCCTCGGCCCTGGTGAGCGGGATACGCTGCGGTGCGCTGGACGAGGCCGAGGTGGCCGAGGCCACCGGAACCGACACCGGTACGCTCGCCGCCCTGGCCAGCCGACGCGTCGGACAGGAGGACCGATGACCCGACACGATCTCGCCGTCCGCGCCCGCCGCGCCCTCACTCCGGAGGGGGAGCGCCCCGTCACCGTCGGGGTGAGCGGCGGGCGCGTCGCCAGCGTCCTGTCCGGGGATGACGCCGCCCTCATCGCCCGCCGCGAGATCGTCCTGGCCGACGACGAGGTGCTGCTGCCCGGACTGGTCGACAGCCACGTGCACGTCAACGAGCCGGGCCGCACCCAGTGGGAGGGCTTCGCCTCCGCCACCCGCGCCGCCGCCCTGGGCGGGATCACCACGCTGGTGGACATGCCGCTCAACAGCGTGCCGCCGACCACCACCGTCGGCGGACTGGAGGCCAAGCGCGCCGCAGCCGAGGGCAAGCTCGCCGTGGACGTGGGCTTCTGGGGCGGCGCCGTGCCCGAGAACAGCCGCCCCGGCGCCACGAAGGAGCTCGCCGCGCTCTGGCAGGAGGGGGTGTACGGGTTCAAGGCGTTCCTGTCCCCGTCCGGGGTGGAGGAGTTCGGCCACCTGTCCCCGGAGGAGCTGTTCTCGGCGGCCGAGGCGATCGGGGAGTTCGGCGGCCGCCTCATCGTGCACGCCGAGGACCCCTCCGTCCTGGAGGACGCGCCCTCCGCCGCTGGGCGCGACTACGCCGCCTTCCTGGCCTCGCGGCCCGACACCGCCGAGAACGCGGCGATCGCCCGGGTGATCGAGGCGGCCAGGGCCACCGGGACACGGGTGCACGTGCTGCACCTGTCCAGTGCCTCCGCGCTGCCGCTGATCGCCCAGGCCCGGGCGGATGGTGTACCGCTGACCGTGGAGACCTGCCCGCACTACCTCACCCTGGAGGCGGAGGGGGTGCCCGCCGGAGCCACCCAGTACAAGTGCTGCCCGCCCATCCGGGACTCCGCCAACCGCGACCTGCTGTGGCGGGCGCTCGCGGACGGGCTGATCGACTGCGTGGTCAGCGACCACTCGCCGAGCACCCCCGACCTCAAGGACCTGGACACCGGTGACTTCGGTACCGCGTGGGGCGGGGTGTCCGGGCTCCAGGTCGGCTTCTCCGCGGTGTGGACCGAGGCGCGCCGACGGGGCGTGCCGCTGGAGGACGTGGTGCGGTGGATGTCCGCCGGTCCCGCGCGTGTGGCCGGCCTGCGTCGCAAGGGGGGCCTCACCCCGGGCCACGACGCCGACTTCGCGGTGCTCGCCCCGGAGGAGTCCTTCCGGGTGGACGTGCGTGAGCTCCGGCACCGCAACCCGGTGAGCCCCTACGACGGCGCGGAGCTGTTCGGACGCGTGCGGCGCACCGTCCTGCGCGGCGAGGACGTCGGCCCGGACAGTACGGCCGGGCGGATGCTCGTGCGGGAGTAGGACTCCGGGCCCCTTCCACGGACCGGGGCGGGTGGCACGCCGGTGCCACCCGCCCCGGTTGCGCGGAGGAGGAACCGCAGCCGCGACGGGGGCGCCCGGAGGCGTCGTCGCGGCTGCCGGGCCTCAGCCGCCGAGGGCGTCCCAGCGGCGCCGGAGTTCGGCGGTGCCGGTCCCGGTCAGCGAGCCGAAGACGTTCAGGCGTGCGATGCCGCCGTCGGGGAAGACGTCGGTGCGCACGTGGGTGGCGGTGACCGGGGCGTCCAGGACGAAGCGGTGGGCGCTGTCGGGCTCCAGGCGGGTGCGGCCCACGATCTCGAACCACTCGTCCGGGGCGTCGGAGTGGGCGTCCCTGCCGAGGACGGTCACCCAGCCCGCGGCGTTGCCCTTGTAGTAGGAGGTGTCCAGCTCCAGGGCGCGGACCGAGGCCTGGGCGGTGAGGCGGAAGCGCACCCAGTCGTGGCCGGTGTCGCGGCGGCGGCGGTTCTCCCAGCCGTCGTCCATCTTGTGGGAGCGCCCGGGGGAGATGATGTTGTCCGGCGACGAGTAGAAGCGGTCGGAGGCGTCCTCGACAGTGCCCCCGTTGACCAGGGCGGCCACGTCGAAGCCGCCGAGGGCGGTCAGCCAGTCGGGGTCGGGAACGGGGTCGCCGTACACGCGCAGGCGTGCGACGCCGCCGTCGGGGAACTGCTTGAGGCGCAGGTGGGTCCACCGGCGCTCGGCCTCCACCGTGAAGCCGTTGGCGGCGTGCCCGTACACGGGGGTGCGGGGGACGATCTCGGTCCACTCCGCCTTGAGCAGGTCGTCGGTGGTGGGGGTGCCCGCCAGGCGGGTGGCCTCGACGCTGATCTCGCGGGGGTGGTTGCCGCGGAAGTGCGCGGTGTCCACGACCACGCCCCGGACCACCCCGGGAAGGCCGAGGCGGACCAGGGCCCAGTCGTGGTCGTCGTCGGCGGGGTGCGGCTGGTCCGCGCTCACGCCACGGCGCCTGCGGGTCTCCCAGCCGTCCATGACCTTGCCCTTGTGCCCGAAGGCGTGCGGATCGAACACGGCCGGCTCGGTCCGCAGCAGGTTCTCGCGGTGGGCGAAGAACTCGTCGTTGGCGGCGACGACGCCGGCGCCCAGGCGGCGGTCGGCCAGGTCGACCCGGGCCGAGAAGTCGAGGTCGGTGTGGCGGTAGTCGGCGTAGGGGTCGCCGCCCGAGTAGGGCTGGGCGTTGTAGGCACGTGGATCGGTGGGCTGGGCCCCGCTCATGTTTCTCCCAAAGGTGGACTTGTCGGATGTCTTCCAGAGTCCCAAGAGAGAAACTGTTACGTCTAGCGAAACTTTCCGATCACTCTGTTCAGGTGGGCTGAACAATGTCGCCGCCCAGCCCGGCCGCGGCGTCCGCCAGGGCGCGCAGCACCACGGCGGTCTGCGGCCGCCCGCCCGAGCCGGAGCGCACCGCGCAGACCACGTGGCGGCGCGGCTGGTCGGAGCGCAGGACCCGCAGGCTGACGCCGGGGGTGTCGTCCGCGGCGGCCAGCCGGGGGACCAGCGCGACGCCCATGCCCGCCGCGACCATGTCGAGGATGGCCCTCCAGTCGGAGGCCACGTGCGCCTGTTCGGGCACGAAGCCGGCCTGGGCGCAGGCGGCGACGGTGATGTCGCGCCAGGGGCCCGCCGCCCCGTAGATCCAGGGCTCCTCGGCGAGGTCGCGCAGGCGCAGGGCCCGGGAGGTGGCCAGGCGGTGGTGGACGGGCAGGGCCGCGTCCAGGGGGTCGGTGAGCAGTTCGCGCCGCTCGTAGCGGCCGTCGTGGCCGTTGGGGGCCTGGGCGGCCAGCGACAGGCCGATGTCGATCTCGCCCGCCGAGAGCAGGTCGTAGACCTCGGCGGCCTCGGCCTGGTGCACCCTCGTCGTGAGGCCGGGGTGATCGCGCCGGAGCGTGTTCAGCGCGGGGACCACGAGGCTGGGGATGGCCGTGGCGAAGGCGCCGACGCGCACGTGCCCGGCCTCGCCCCGGGCGAAGCCGTCCAGCTCGGCCTCGGCCCGCTCCAGCTGGGCGAGCACGATGTCGGTGTGCCGGAGCAGGGCGTGCGCCGCCTCGGTGAGGCGGACCCTTCGCCCGTGCGCCTCCAGCAGCGCGACCCCCACCTGCTGGGAGAGGGAGGAGAGCTGCTGGGACACGGCGGAGGGGGTCATGTTCAGGGCCTCGGCCGTGGCCCTGACGGTCCCGAACTCCTCCAGGGCGCGAAGGACGCGGAGCTTGCGCAGATCCCAGTCGGTCACGTTCCCAGGGATACCATTCAGCCCTTCTGAACGGAACACCGGTGTCCGTGCCGTCTGTGTTCGTCTGCGTCGGTCGTGTTCGTCCCTGCCGGTGCCGGTGGGGACGGGACGCGCGTCCCGCCCCCACCGGCACGGGGAGGGCCCCGCACGCGGGGCCCTCCCCCCGTCCGGGGGTCAGGGCCGGGGCTCTCCCAGGTCCTCGGCGCCGTCGCGCCGGTAGGCCGCGCCCGCCTGGTCGGTGTACTTGGCCTCGCCGGGGCCGGCGCTGCCGATCTCCTCGGTGTCGATGGCGGTCGGGGAGGCGGTGTCCCGGCCGCGGCCGACCACGTTGAAGCACACGTTCAGCACGATCGCGACGACGGCCGCCCCGATGATGCCCGAGTGCGCGATCAGCTCGACCGACTCGGGCAGGTGGGCGTAGAAGGTCGGGTAGGCCAGCGGGATGACCGCCACGCCGATGGAGGCCGCCACCAGCACCAGGTTGAGGTTGTTGGTGAAGTCCACCTTGGCCAGGGTCTTGATCCCGCTGGCGGCCACGCTGCCGAACAGGACCAGGCCCGCCCCGCCGAGCACGGGGGTGGGGATGGCGGCCATGGCGCCGCCGAGCACGGGGAACAGCCCGAGTGCGATGAGGATGCCCGCCCCGGTGGCGACCACGTACCTGCTGCGCACCTTGGTCAGGGCCAGCAGGCCGATGTTCTGCGCGAACGAGCTGGTGGGGGTGGCGCTGAAGATCGGTCCGATGAGGGAGCCGCTCACGTCGGCGCGCAGACCCGCGGAGATGCGCTTGGCGTCCACCTCGGAACCGGTGATCTCACCGACCGCGATGATGTGCGAGGCGCCCTCGGTCAGGACCACGAGCATGATGACGCACATGGTGATGATCGCGGCGGCCTCGAACCGGGGCGCGCCGAAGTAGAACAGCGAGGTCGGGTCGAACACGGCGTCGGCCTCGCCGATCCGGCTGAAGTCGGCCATGCCCGGGGGGAGGGCCGCCAGGGTGCCCACGAGCAGGCCCAGCAGGATGGACAGCCGCCCCCAGATGCCGGGGAGAACCCGGGAGCCGACGAGGATGACCCCCAGGGTCAGTCCCGCCAGGGCGAGGTTGGCCGTCGGCGCGGCCGGGACGGAGGAGCCGTCCTCCAGGGTGCGGGTGGCCCCGTCCATGATCCACCGGGCGGCCACCGGCATCAGGCTGACGCCGATGACGGTGATGATGGTGCCCGTGACGATCGGGGGGAAGAAGCGGACGAGCTGCCCGAAGAACGGCGTCAGCGCCAGGGCGAAGAGCCCGGCGGCGAGGGAGGCGCCGAAGGCGACGGGCAGGTTCTCCCCGTTCTGGCCCGCGGCGAGCGCGGTGATGGCGCTGACGGGGACGAAGGAGCAGGCCACCACGATCGGCATCTGGGCGCCGACGCGCCGGTGGCCCACGGTCTGCAGGAGTGTGGCGAAGCCCGCCGCCAGGAGCGCGCCGCTGACCAGGATGCCCATGGCCGCCGGGTCGTTCGCGAGTCCGGCGGAGGCGCCGATGACGAGGGCGGGCGCCACCGCGCCGGCGTACATGGTCAGGATGTGCTGGAGCCCGTAGACGAGCAGCAGGCGCAGGGGCAGCTTCTCGTCCTCGGGGCGGGCGGGGGGTGAGGCGTTCGTTGTGGCCGGGTCCTTCGTGGACGGACTGTTCGACATGGCCAGTTTCCAGCCTTTGCGCTTGGCGGCCACCCGGGAGGGGGCCGGGATCTCGGGCACACGGCCCGGTGGTGTCGCACCGGCAGGGCGGCCCGTGGTCCGGGCACGCCGAGGCCGGGGAGCCCGCCGCGGTGAGCGGGCCGGGGACCGGGGGGAGGACCCCCGGGCATGGCAGGGGAGGGACCGGGGCCCGGCCGCACGGCGGGCCCCGGGGACCAGGGGCTACACGAAGCCCGGTACGGCCTTCCAGGCGTCTCCGGCGTCGGGGGCGTCGTCGCGCTCGACGGTGGCCTCGATCTTGCCGTAGGGCCGGTCGGCGGCGAAGAAGACCTCGTTCGGGTTGTCCAGGCCGAAGGGGGACAGGTCCACCAGGAAGTGGTGGTTGTTCGGCATGGAGAAGCGGATCTCCGCGACCTCGGGGTGGGCCTCCAGGACGGCCCTGCCCATCTCGTAGAGGGTCTGCTGCAGGGCCAGGCTGTGCGTATCGGCGAAGGCCTCCAGGCACAGGGCGCGGATGGAGGCGTAGGCCGCGTCGAAGTCGTGGTCCACGCCGACGTAGCGCCAGCGGGCGGTGACGTCGGTGGCCAGGATGCGGTCGGTCGTCTCCGGCAGCGTCGTGTACTTGGTCTTGGGGTAGCCGTGGAACTCCGAGCCGGTGGACTTGAGCACGGTCAGGCCCTCGAAGCCGGAGACCACCCACTCGCGGTCGCCGTCCTTGTTGACGACCGTGGTGCGGGTCTCGGCGCCCCGGCGGGAGAACGCGTGGTCGTGCGGGCCGCCGGCGGTCTCGATCCGGTCCCAGGAGTACTCCTGGACCTCCTGACGGGCCCCGTGCACGTAGGAGTGCTCGTCCACGAAGTGCCGGGCCAGGCGCAGGGCGAACTCCTCGATGGCGCCGACGCCGCCCCACTCGCGGGCCTTGGCGTAGACGGTGTTCTTCTGGGTGTCGGTCGGCAGGCACGTGCTGTTGTCGCCGGCGGTGTGGACCGACTCCAGCTCCCCGCGCAGCTGGGAGGTGACGTTGACGTCCTTGATCCGGTGGACGTCGGTGTCGCGGTTGACGTGGACGAGGCGGACCTCGGCCTTGCCGTACTGGTTATCTCCGAGTCGGATGCCCATCAGGGTGAACTCCATCCGTGTGGATACGTGAAGTCGTCATCGTGCGCGCATGTGGCGCCGTGCGTACGAGGGAGGACCGCTGTGGTCATGCGGAAGGACCTGTCACGCACTCGAAGATTCAGGTGTCGCACCTTGGTGGGGACCTCTCCTGTCAACCGCTCCCTTCGGTCGTGCTTTTCCGGGGCTCCGCTTCGCCTTGCCCGCCCGTCGCCCCGCACCGCACCGCCCTCAACGGACGCCCGCGGCGTGGGGCCCTTCCCCGTCCGTGCGCCTGGAAGGCGGGAACCCTCGGTGCCCTCGGAGAGTCGGCCCGTTCCTCGCGGACTCTCCTCCGACGCCTCCAGAACCCCGCCGGCGCCCGAACGACCCCGGGGGGCGCGGACGCTCACCGCACGGGCGCTAGGAGCCCCGGTAGGTCGAGTAGGAGAACGGGCTCAGCAGCAGCGGGACGTGGTAGTGCGCGTCCTCGTCCGCGAGGTCGAACACGATGCAGACCTCGGGGTAGAACCCGCGCTGGCCGGTCGCGTCGAAGTAGGCGGCGGTGTCGAAGACGACCCGGTAGAACCCGGCGGCGAGCTGGTCGGGTCCCAGGTCGGGCACGCGCCCGTCGTCGTTGGTGCGCCCCTCGGCGACGGTCTTCCAGGACCTGCGGTCGCCGTCGGCCGCGGCCTCCAGCCGCACGGGGACGTCGCGGGCGGGACGCCCCAGGGCGGCGTCGAGCACGTGGGTGGTCACATGGCTCATGCGTCCTCCAGGAGTTTGACCAGGCGCAGCCCGGCGATCTTGCGCAGTTCGTCGCCCACCACGCGCAGCTCGGTGCCGCGGTCGTTGGACAGGCGGTCGACCAGGTCGGCCAGGAGCTCGCGGCTGGAGCGGCCGCTGGCGCAGACCAGGTAGATCTGACCGAACCTGTCCTCGTACTCGCGCTGGGCGTGGGCGAAGATCCGCTGCACGCGCGCCGAGGCGTCGTCCCCGGCGGAGGCGAAGACGGACTGCTCCCCGCGCGACCAGGCGGACTCGGTGTCGCCGCCCGAGGCCTTCTCCCCGATACGGGGGTGGCGGGCCAGGGCCGTGGCCGCCTCGTCGGCGGTGATCGAGCGCGCGTGCCGGTCGGCTGAGGCCAGCAGGGCGGCCCGGTCGGGGAAGGGCGCCTCGGCGACGAGGGCCCCGACCCAGCGGTCCACGTTCAGGCACTGCGCGAGCCGCGCGCGCAACTCCTCCTCCGGCAGCTTGTTCAGGCGGTCCAGGCCCGGGTCGGGTCCGGTCACCCGCTCCTGCGGGGTGGTCTCGGGCATGTGCTCTCCCGTGGCTCGGCGCGTGCCCGCGGTCCTCGGCCCGTGGGCCCCGTGGAACGCTCTCCGAGATTTTCGTAGTACAGACAAATAATTCCGCATGGCGGATTGGAGGGACTCTAGTTGATAGCAGTGTGACCCTGTCAACACCCCCGGCGCAATCGTCTGGAAGCGAGGAGATTCGTGTCATCGCACCAGGAAGATCCGTATCTCCGTACCAAGGGCGGGGAGGGGCGCGGCGGCCGATCGGGGGCGGCGGCGCGCCGGCGGGCGGAGCGGTCGGCGTCCGTCGGGATGCGAGAAGGGTGGTTGACAAGCGGGGGTGGCCGTCGCACACTTCAATCATTCCTTAAAGCGAAAACTACTTTCCACATTGCGAAAGTAGGAGCTGGAGGCAAGGTATGAGCCACACCCTCGGGTACACGGTGAACTGCTCCCTGCTGTTCACCGAACTCCCGCTCCACGAGCGCCCCCGGGCCGCACGTGAGGCGGGCTTCGACGCCGTCGAGTTCTGGTGGCCGTTCGAGAGCCCGACCCCGCCCCAGGACGAGGTCGACGCCTTCGTCAAGGCCCTGGACGGGGCCGGAGTCCGTCTCACCGGCCTCAACTTCTTCGCGGGGGTGCTCCCCGGCCCCGACCGGGGCGTGCTCTCGCACCCCTCGCGCAGCGCGGAGTTCCAGGCCAACATCGACGTCGTGGTGCGCATCGCCGAGCGCACGGGCGCCACCGGGTTCAACGCCCTCTACGGGCTGCGCCAGCCCGGAACCGACCCCGCCGAACAGGACCGGACCGCGCTGGAGAACACCCTCGCGGCCGCCCGGGCCGTGGCCGGGGTCGGCGGCACCGTGCTCATCGAGCCCATCAGCGGCGCCGAGAGCTACCCGCTCAAGACCGCCGCGGACGGACTCGCGTTCGTGGCCCGGGCGAGGGAGGCCGGCGCCGACAACGTCGCCCTGCTCGCGGACCTGTACCACCTCGTGGTCAACGGCGACGACGCCGCGGCGGTGGTCGCCGACCACGCCGCCGAGTTCGGACACATCCAGATCGCCGACACCCCCGGGCGCGGGGAGCCCGGCAGCGGACGGCTGCCGATCGAGGACCTGCTCACCTCCGCCCAGAACACGGGCTACGACGGCCTCGTCGGCCTGGAGTACAAGCCGACCGTCCCCAGCGAGAAGAGCTTCGGCTGGCTCGACTGAGCACCCGGAGCGCCTCACCGGGGACGTGACACGGCCATCCGGCCCACGGCGGCCGCGCGGCACCGAGCAGCCGCACGAGCACCGGCCCCGCGCGGTACCGGACGACCACAGGAACGCGGCACCGAGCAGCCGCACGAACACCAGCCACGCAGCATTCGAACAGCCACACGAACACCAGCCACGAAGGGGGCCGACGTGCCCATCAAGAAGATCGCCTTCATCGGTCTCGGCATCATGGGCCTGCCCATGGCCGTCAACCTCGTCCGCGCCGGCTACACCGTCACCGGGCACAACCTCAGCGAAGACCGCGTCGACGCCCTGGTGGCCGAGGGCGGCCTGCGCGGGGGGAGCATCGCGGGGGCCGTCGCCGACGCCGACGCCGTCATCACCATGGTCCCGGACTCCCCGGACGTGCAGGAGGCCATGCTCGGCGAGGGGGGCGTCTACGACAACGCCAAGCCCGGCACCCTGGTCATCGACATGAGCACCATCCGGCCGGACGTCGCCCGGGAGGTCGCCGAAGCCGGGACCGCACGCGGCCTGCGCGTCCTGGACGCCCCCGTCAGCGGTGGCGAGGCCGGTGCCGTCGAGGCCAAGCTCTCCATCATGGTCGGTGGAGACCAGGACGACTTCGAGGCGGCCCGGCCCGTCTTCGACGTCCTGGGCACCACTCCCGTCCTGGTCGGTCCGAGCGGCTCCGGCCAGACGGTCAAGGCCGCCAACCAGCTCATCGTCGCGGGCAACATCCAGCTCCTGGCCGAGGCGCTGGTCTTCCTGGAGGCGCACGGGGTGGACACCGAGTCCGGCCTGGAGGTCCTGGGCGGCGGGCTCGCGGGCAGCACCGTGCTCCAGCGCAAGGGCAGGGCCATGCGCGAGCGCGACTTCGCCCCGGGCTTCCGCATCGCCCTGCACGACAAGGACATGCGCATCGTCACCGACTCCGCGCACGCCGCCGGGGTCGCGATCCCGCTCGGCGCGCAGGTGGCGCAGTACGTCGCCGCGCTGAAGAACCAGGGCCACGGCTCGCTCGACCACTCCGCGCTGCTGAAGATCGTCGAGCAGCTCTCCGGCCGGTAGCGGCCCCGCCCGCTCCGCACAAGCTCCGCCCCGCGTCGATGTCCCCGGTGTTGGCCGCACCCGGGACACCGCGGGCGCGGCCCCCTAGCACTGTCCTCTTTCGCGGGGCTCCGTCCGCCGCCCCCCGTGTCCGTGCGTTCCGAGGGTCCCCGACCCCGGAGCGCACGGACGACGCCCCGGGGCGGCCGGGCACCCACGGGCCCCAGTACCGAAGGGTTTACTTCCCATGCCACAGATGCCCGCGATGAACGCGGTCGTGGAGGTCCTCAAGGACGAGGGCGTCGACACCGCCTTCGGCTGCCCCGGGGCGGCCATCCTGCCGCTCTACAAGGCGATGGAGCAGGTCGGCGGTATCGAGCACCTGACCGTCCGCCACGAGGAGGGCGCCACCCACATGGCCGACGGCTGGTCCCGCACGACCGGCAGGGTCGGCGTGGCCATCGGCACCTCCGGTCCCGCCGGGACCAACATGATCACCGGTCTGTACACGGCCATCGCGGACTCCGTCCCGATCGTGTGCATCACCGGCCAGCAGCGCACCGACCTGCTGGACAAGGAGGGCTTCCAGGCGGTCGACATCGTCGAGATCGCCAAGCCCGTCACCAAGTGGGCCGTCCAGATCAAGGAGGCCGCCACCGCGCCCTGGGTCTTCCGCGAGGCCTTCCGCATCGCGCGCCAGGGCCGCCCCGGCCCGGTCCTGGTGGACATCCCGCTGGACGTCGCCCAGCAGATGATCGACTACGACCCCTCCATCGACGCCCCGCTGGCGGTCAACACGGTCGAGCCGCACCTGCCGCGGGTCGAGCGCGCGCTGGACATGCTGCTGGAGGCCGAGCGCCCGCTGATCCTCGCCGGCGGCGGCGTGATCCTGGCCGAGGCCTCCGAGGAGCTGCGCGAGCTGGCCGACCACCTCCAGGTGCCGGTGCAGGTCACGCTCATGGGCAAGGGCTCCTTCGACGAGGACTCGCCCCTGTACTCCGGGATGACCGGCGTGCAGACCTCCCAGCGCTACGGCAACGCGTCCTTCCTGGAGTCGGACCTGGTCCTGGCCGTGGGCGCGAGGTTCGCCGACCGCCACACCGGCCAGATCGACGTCTACCGGGGCGAGCGCAGGTTCGTCCACGTCGACGTCGAGGCCACCCAGATCGGTCGGGTCTTCGAACCCGACCTGGGGGTGGTCTCCGACGCCAAGGTGTTCCTCCGCGAGCTGCTGGCCGCCGCGAGGCGCCGCGGCGCGACGGCGAAGGTGCGGCCCTGGATCGACCGGATCGGCGAGCTCAAGGCCACCCTGACCCGCCGCGAGGACTTCGACACGGTCCCGGTCAAGGCCCCGCGCGTGTACAAGGAGATCAACGAGGTCTTCGACGAGGACACCTACTTCGTCACCGCGATCGGCCTCTACCAGATCTGGGGCGGCCAGCACCAGAAGGCGCACAAGCCGCGCCACTACCAGATCTGCGGCCAGGCGGGCCCGCTCGGCTGGGAGATCCCCGCGGCCATCGGCGTCAAGAAGGCCCTGAAGGACACCGAGCCCGACGCCGAGGTCGTCGGCATCGTCGGCGACTACGGTTTCCAGTACATGGTCGAGGAACTGGCCGTGGCCGCCCAGTACGACGTCCCCTACGTGATCATCATGCTCAACAACGAGTACCTGGGCCTGATCCGCCAGGCCTCGATCCCGTTCGACATGAACTACCAGGTGGACATCCACTACGACGAGTACGGCACCGACAACGTCAAGCTGATGGAGGCCTACGGCTGCTCCGGACGCCGCGTGTGGGAGCCCGGGCAGATCCGCGAGTCCCTGGAGTGGGCCCGCAAGCAGGCCCAGGCCACCTCGCGGCCGGTGCTCGTCGAGATCATGATCGAGCGCGAGGCCAACACCCCGCACGGCCCGGCGATCGACGCGGTCAAGGAGTTCGAGCCGCTCCCCGGCGCCTGACCGCCCTCCCCGGAGGGATCCCGGCCGGTCCGCCGCGGCGGACCGGCCGGGATCGCGCGCACGGATGAACCGCTCGTTACGGTGTTGTGTCCGGAGTGTGTCGCGGCGTGGGTTTTCTCCGGCGCGGACCTGGGGAAACGTGGGAAACACGTGGACGACGGGGCCGCCGTGTCAGAGAGCGGCGGACACAACGGACCGTCGTCGGCACTCTCGGAAGTTGGAAAAGCATGTCCCCCCACGCGCGTTTCCTCTCGGCGGCCGCGGCCGCGGCCGCGGCGCTCACCCTCTCCGCCTGTTCCCCCGAGGGCGGCTCGGAGGAGGAGTTCCGGCAACTGCTGGTGGAGAACGGGCTCCCCGGCGAGGAGCTCAGGATCACGGCACCGGACTCCCAGGGGTTCTGGTGGGCCACCTACGACGTCAGCGGCGACTGCCAGCTGCAGTTCAAGTGGAACGGGGCGGGCCCCGTCGTGCTCTACGGGGCCCAGGCGGACGGCTACCTCCGGGAGGCCCCGGAGGAGACCCACGTGGAGGACTTCGGTGTCGACGACGTCCAGCGGGCCTGCGAGGGGAAGTTCTGACGGGGGCCGGCCCCGGGCCGCGCGCCCGGGGCCGGATCCGTCGGGTCAGCCGCAGTGGGCCGCCTCCGCGCCGATGATCCGGTACGGGCAGTCCGCGTAGTCGAGCAGGCGCAGCACGGCCTCCTCGTTGCGCGCGGTCTCGCGCTCGACCACCGACGAGGGCGGGTAGAAGCCGCCCTCCCACGCGCTGCTCGGATACATCTCGTAGGTGAAGTTGACGATGCGCTGGTCGCCCCACAGCCAGTCGTTGATCGACCCGTCGGTGACGTAGAGGTCGCTGGACTGCTGGGGCGTGTAGCCGTTGGCGTCGGCCATGTACTCGCCCAGCGCCGCGTGGGTCTCGTACTCCTCCCGGGTCATGCCCTCGGCGACGTCGGAGTAGGTGTGGCCGAACGGCCACAGGATGAGCTCGCTGTAGGTGTGGAAGTCGACGGCGGCGGTGATCTGCTGCTCTCCGCCGACGACCCGGCCGCGCACGAAGTCGGCGATCACGCGCACCTCGGTCGCGGACTCGGGATACGGGCCCCGGTAGGTGATGCTGCGCGGGTCGCCCGAGGAGCCGCCGCAGCAGCCCCACATGTAGTCCCAGTTGCGGTTGAGGTCGGTGCCGAGGGCGGAGGAGCCCTGGTTGGGCTGCCGGTTCTTGCGCCAGTTCCGCCAGCGGGTGCCCGACATGTCGTACTCGCTGCCGTCCGGGTTGACGTTGGGCAGGATCCAGATCTCGCGGCTGTCGACCAGGTCGGTGATCCGTGGATCGCTGCCGTACCCGTCGGTGAGCATGCGCATCAGGTGGACGGCCATCTCCACGGTGAGGTGCTCGCGCGCGTGCTGGGCGTGGACGAACAACACCTCGGGCTGGTCCTCGTCCGTGTCCACGTCGTCGCTGATCTTGACCGCGACCAGGTCGCGTCCCTCGTGGGACCGGCCGATGACCGACCTCTCCGCGATACCGGGGTGGTCGGCCACCACCTGGTCGACGACGCCGAGCAGTTCGGCGTAGGTGGTGTAGCCCGGGTCGGGGCTGTTGAAGGGGACCGGCGGGTCGAACTCCTCGACGCCGTGTCCGAGCCGGCCGATCTCCGCGGCGTCGTCGGGGGTCGCGGTGACCAGGACGGAGTCGTCGCCGACCTGGTCGATGGCGGCGCCGGTGGCGGCGATCGCCGTGCGCTCCTGGGCGGTGCGGACGCCGTGGACCTCGTAGAGGTCATAGGCCGGTTCGGCTTCGGCGCCTGTGGCCAGGGTGCCCAGGAGCAGGGCGCCGACGGCCGCGGGAACGAGGGTTCTGGAAAGGGGATTGATTGCCACGATGCCTCCGTGAGCGGGGGTGAGGCGTCGGATACGTGGCGTTATTGCACGAGAAAGCCATACGTTCTGTCAATATGGCTAACTTTCCGTCATATGCGTGGCGAACTGACTTGTTTGACCACCCGGGCAGGTGAAGCCCGCTCCGCGTCCGCGTACACGGGCGCGCCCCGTGGCCACATCCGGCCACGGGCACCGGGGCGCGCCGCAGCCGCGACACCGCCGTCTGCAGCGCCGCGGCGGGGTCGGGCGGCGGCTCCTCCCACAGCTCCTCGCGGAGCCGGTCGGCCGGGACCGGTTCGCCCCGGTGTACCAGCAGCACGGCCAGCAGAGCCCGGACCTTGGCCCCCGGGATGTCGACGGGGTCGCCCTCGTCGGTCCACACGGCCAGTTCCCCGAGCACCCCGAACCGCATACCGGGAACCCTGTCCACACGGCCTCCGCGCCCCCTCCGGGCGGCGGGACATCCGTCGTGACAGCGGACGGACAGGGCCCGGCAAGGAGCCGGAAAGCGGCCCCTTCTACCGTGAGGGCGTTCCCGAGGGCACCACCCTCACGACCCAGACCTACGGAGTACACCGTGAGCGACCTGTTCGATTCCGTCAGGATCGGCCGGATGCAGCTGCCCAACCGCCTGTTCATGGCCCCGATGACCCGTTCGCGCTCCCGTGGCGGCAGCCCGGGCGACCTGACCGTCGAGTACTACGCCCAGCGCGCCTCGGCCGGACTGATCATCACCGAGGGGGTCCAGCCCAGCGTCCGCGGCCAGGGCTACACCGACACCCCGGGTCTGCACAGCGCCGAGCAGGTCGAGGCGTGGAAGCGCGTCACCGGCGCCGTCCACGAGAGAGGGGGCCGCATCTTCGCGCAGATCATGCACGCGGGCCGGATCGGCCACCCCGTCCTCTACCCCGACGGAGGCCTGCCGGTCGGCCCGTCCGCCGTTCGCTCGGGTGCCTCCCTGTTCGACGGCGAGAAGATGCTTCCGCACCCGGTGCCGCGCGAGATGACCGCCTCCGACATCGCCGAGGCCCTGGACGACTTCGCCTCCGCCGCCCGGAACGCGGTCACCGCCGGGTTCGACGGGGTGGAGGTGCACGGAGCCAACGGCTACCTCATCCAGCAGTTCCTCGCCGACGGCAGCAACCGGCGCACCGACGACTACGGCGGCAGCGCCGAGAACAGGGCCCGTTTCGCGGTGGAGGCCGTGGACGCCGTCGCCGACACCATCGGCGCCGACCGCACGGGCCTGCGCGTCTCCCCGGGCACCGCCTTCAACGGCATCAGCGAGAGCGACCCCCTGGAGCAGTACCTCGCCCTGCTCGACGGGCTGCGGCACCGCTCCTCCGAGCTGGCCTATCTGCACCTGACCGAGTCGGGGTCGGCCGAGTACACCCAGCGGCTGCGCAAGGAGTGGGCGGGCGCGTTCGTGCTCAACACCGCCTCCGGCACCGACCTCGGTCCCGTCACCGCGGCCCTGGCCGAGGAGCGGGCGGACGCCGTCGCCGTGGGCGCGGCCTGGCTCGCCAACCCCGACCTGCCCGCCCGCATCCGGGCCGGAGGGCCCTTCAACGCGCCCGACCGGGCCACCTACTACGGCGGCGACCATCGCGGCTACACCGACTACCCGGCCCTGGAGGGCTGAGGGCCCGCGCGGAAGAGAAATCCCGCCGACGGTACCGGCCCGGCCACCGGCGCGCTGTGCGGCGCGCCCGATGGCGGCCTCGGGTGTTGGCCGCACCCTGGGTCCCGTCGGCGGGATCTGCAACAACCCCCCTAGCACTGAAGGGTTCACTGAAATGGTACAGACCTGTCGAGGGTCTCTCGAAATCGAGGTACCTGTAGTGGCGCGGGCGGCGTCGCCCCACCGCGCCGGCCGGAGGATGCCCAGTTCAGGTGACATGCGTCCCACTATGCGGACGTGAGGTACCAGGATTTCGCGCCGGTCTGCTAGCGTGATGACCGTTATGCTGCGCGAGCTGCTCCTCCTTAGTGGCCGCGGCGGGGGTCGTTAAAAGGTCGACTCCCTCGCCGCGGGAATTCGGCTTGCCCTGGTCGACCGTGACCACGCGCCAGAACCACCCGAGGAGCCACCGAGATGGTGCCGCAGCAAAAGCCCAGTTCCATGCCCTTCCACCGTTACGCGCCCTTCGCGCCGGTGGACCTGCCCGACCGCACCTGGCCGACGAAGACCATCACCGAGGCGCCGCGCTGGCTGTCCACGGACCTGCGCGACGGCAACCAGGCGCTGATCGAGCCCATGGACCCCGCCCGCAAGCACGAGATGTTCGAGCTGCTGGTCCGGATGGGCTACAAGGAGATCGAGGTCGGCTTCCCCTCCGCCAGCCAGACCGACTTCGACTTCGTCCGGTCCCTGATCGAGGGCGACCTGATCCCCGACGACGTGCAGATCTCGGTGCTGACCCAGGCCCGCGAGGACCTGATCGAGCGCACCGTGCAGAGCCTGGTCGGCGCCAAGCGCGCCACCGTGCACCTGTACAACGCCACCGCCCCCACCTTCCGGCGCGTCGTCTTCCGCGTGGACCGCGAGGCCTGCAAGGAGATCGCCGTCGAGGGCACCCGGCACGTCGTGCGCTTCGCCGAGCAGTACCTGGAGGGGACCGAGTACTTCGGCTACGAGTACTCGCCCGAGATCTTCGTGGACACCGAGCTGGACTTCGCCCTGGAGGTCTGCGAGGCCGTCATGGACGTCTGGCGGCCCGGACCGGGCCGCGAGATCATCCTGAACCTGCCCGCCACCGTCGAGCGCTCCACGCCCAACGTCTACGCCGACCAGATCGAGTGGATGAGCCGCAACCTGTCGCGGCGCGAGCACGTGGTCCTGTCGGTGCACCCGCACAACGACCGCGGCACCGGCGTGGCCTCGGCCGAGCTGGCCGTCATGGCCGGGGCCGACCGTGTCGAGGGCTGCCTGTTCGGGCACGGGGAGCGCACCGGCAACGTCTGCCTGGTCACCCTGGGCATGAACCTGTTCAGCCAGGGCGTGGACCCGATGATCGACTTCTCGGGGATCGACGAGATCCGCCGTACCGTCGAGCACTGCACCCAGCTGCCCGTGGCCCCGCGCCACCCCTACGGCGGCGACCTGGTCTACACCGCCTTCTCCGGCTCCCACCAGGACGCCATCAAGAAGGGCTTCGCCGTCCAGGAGGAGGCCGACGCCTGGGACGTGCCCTACCTGCCCATCGACCCCAAGGACGTGGGCCGCAACTACGAGGCGGTCATCCGGGTCAACAGCCAGTCCGGCAAGGGCGGCGTCTCCTACATCATGCAGCGCGACCACGCGCTGGACCTGCCGCGCCGCCTGCAGATCGAGTTCTCCCAGGTCATCCAGAAGTTCACCGACGCCGAGGGCGGGGAGTTCGCCGCCGAGCGCATCTGGGAGATCTTCTCCGACACCTACCTGTCCGACGGCGGTCCGGTCGCGGTGCTGGCGCACCGCTCCTCCACCGACGGCGACGGCACGTACCGGATCGAGGCCGACGCCCGCGTCAACGGCGAGATCCGGGAGCTGGCCGGTACCGGCAACGGCCCGATCTCCGCGTTCTGCGACGCCCTGGCCGACGTGGACATCAAGGTCCGCGTCATGGACTACGTGGAGCACTCCATGGGCGGGGACGGCGACGCCCGCGCCGCCGCCTACGTGGAGGCCGACATCGACGGCCGCGTGGTATGGGGCGTGGGAATCCACAGCAGCATCACCACGGCCTCGCTGAAGGCCCTGTGCAGCGCCATCGGCCGCGTCTGACACGCCTTCGCCGCCCGTCCGGCGGCGTACCGGGGCCCGGAGCCGACCGCCTCGCCGCGGCGGCTCCGGGCCCCGGCCCGTCGAGGGCGGCGGCCCCCTGGACCCGTGGCGGCTGGGGTCCTCCCGGTGCCACCATGCGGTGCGCGGTGTACGGCGAGACCGTCCGGAGGCGCGTGCGGCGGCGCCCGCCACGAAGACCGCGTGAACGCGGGACGGGGCCGGGCACCTCGGCTGCCTCCTCACTCCTTCGCAGGCAGCCGTCGCACTCCCCTCGCACGCGCCGGGCCGCCCCCCGCACGGGGAGGCGGCCCGGCGCCCGGTCTACTTCCAGCCGAACATCTGGGTCCACGCGTTGCCGGACTCGCCGACACCGATCGAGACCAGGTCGCAGTTGAGGATGTTCCGGCGGTGGCCCTCGCTGTTCATCCACGCCTCCATGACCTGCTCGGGGCTGGTCTGCCCCTTGGCGACGTTCTCCGCGCCCCAGGCGTCGTAGCCGTGGCGGCGGGCACGGTCGCCCGGCCCCTCGCCCTCGGGGCTCTCGTGGCTCATGTAGTCGCGCCGGTTCATGTCCTCGCTGTGCTCCTGGGCGGCGGCGGTCAGCCGCGAGTCCACCTTCAGCGGACCGCACCCGGCATCGGCGCGCTCGGCGTTGACCAGGGACACGACCTGGTCGGCCACCGCGCCGGCGGAGGCGCCGGAGATGCCGCCGTCCTCACCGCGGCCCCCGCCGCCGTTCCCGCCCGGGTTTGCGTTCCCGCCCGTGCCCCCGCCGCCGGAGCCGGAGTCGGAACCGTCGCGGCCACCGCCGTCGCCCTCCCCGTCGCCGGAGTCCTCCTCCGGGATCGAGGAGGCCGTCACGTCCGCGCTCCGGGGCCCGCTGTCGCCGGAGGGCGTCGGCTCCTGCTCCTGTCCCCCTTCCGGCGTCGCGGGGGGTCGGGCGAAGAAGTCGTCGTCCTCGGAGGCCTCGGGAGGGGACTCGGTGACGGAGGCCCCGGTCTGCCCCGACGCCTGGCCGTCCGCCGTGTTCCGGAAGGGGTCGAGGTCCTCGCCCACGCCGGTGACCAGCAGCGCACCCGCCAGTACCAGGCCGACCGGTACGGCGGCCAGGGAGACCGCGAGCGGTACCCCGCGGCGCCGGTGTACGCGGCGGTTGGAGCGGTGTCCGCGGGCGCTCATCCTGCGCCTGCCTCGGCGACCACGCGCCATGTCGCTCTCCTTGGGATGGGATCGGTCGGACACACCGCGGGTGGGTCGGGCCTCCCCGGTGGCGGGAGGCGTCCTTCCGCAGCCCGTGCTGCTCGTGCCCGTGGCCACACGGGTTCCCGGTGGCCGGTGTCGGGAGCGCGCGTACGCGCGCGGTGGCGCCGGAGTGCCGCGGGGGAAGGGCGGCGGGCCCGACATGGAGCGCCTAGCGCGTGAGAGTAGAGCAAATATCCCGAAAAGGGAAACCAAACTGTAATAAAGCTGGTCAAGATGGGGTTTTCGGAGCCGACCGGCCGCGTGGACGGTCCGCGGCATCCGCGACAATGGGGGAGTGAGTCTCTACCGCGACGAGGGTGTCGTCCTGCGCAACCAGAAACTGGGCGAGGCCGACCGCATCGTCACCCTCCTGACCCGAAGAACCGGCCTGGTACGCGCCGTCGGCAAGGGGGTGCGCCGCACCAAGTCCCGCTTCGGTGCCCGGCTGGAGCCGTGCACCCACGTCGACCTGCAGCTGCACACCGGTCGGACCCTGGACGTCATCACCCAGGCCGAGACGGTGCGCTCCTACGGCAAGGCGGTCGTGGCCGACTACGCCCGCTACACCGCCGCGACCGCGATGCTGGAGACCGCCGAGAAGGTCGTCTCCGTGGAGAAGGACCCGGCGCTGCGCCAGTTCCTCCTGCTCATCGGCGCCCTGCGTACCCTGGGGGAGGGCAGCCACGACTCCCGGCTGGTCCTGGACGCCTACCTGCTCCGCTCACTCGCCGTCGCGGGGTACGCCCCGGCGCTGGACGAGTGCGCCCGCTGCGGCAGCAGGGGAGAGCACCGCGCGTTCGCGGTCCACGCTGGCGGTATGGTCTGCTCGGTGTGCCGTCCCCACGGCTCCGTGCACCCTTCCCCGGACACGGTCCGACTGATGTCGGCCCTGCTCGGAGGGGACTGGGACGGCGCGGACGCCAGCGAGGGCAGGCACCGCTCCGAGTGCAGCGGGTTGGTCGCGGCCTACCTGCAGTGGCACCTGGAGAACGGCATCCGATCACTGCGCCACGTGGAGCGTTCTTGAGTCTGTTCAGCTTCGACACCGGTAAACGGCGGGAGTACACCGCGCCCGTTCCGCACCCCAGCGGCGCGCGTCCCCCCGAACTGCCCGCCGCCCTGGTGCCCAGGCACGTGGCGGTGGTCATGGACGGCAACGGCCGCTGGGCCAAGGAGCGCGGGCTGGCGCGCACCGAGGGGCACAAGGCCGGTGAGGCCTCGCTCTTCGACGTGATCGAGGGCGCCCTGGAGATGGGCATCCCCAACCTGTCCGCCTACGCCTTCTCCACCGAGAACTGGAAGCGGTCCCCCGACGAGGTCCGCTTCCTGCTGGGCTTCAACCGCGACACCATCCGCAGGCGCCGCGACGCCCTGCACGCGCGCGGAGTCCGCGTCAAGTGGGCCGGGCGCGCGGGGCGGCTGTGGAAGAGCGTCATCAAGGAGCTCCGGGACGCCGAGGAGATGACGAAGGACAACACCGGGCTCACCCTCCAGTTCTGCGTGAACTACGGCGGCCAGGCCGAGATCGTCGACGCCGCGCGCGAACTGGCCCGCAAGGCCGCGGCGGGGCTGGTCTCCCCGGACAAGATCACCGAGGACACCCTCTCCCAGCACCTGTACGCCCCCGAGGTGCCGCCCGTGGACCTGTTCGTGCGCTCCTCCGGTGAGCAGCGCACGTCCAACTTCCTCCTCTGGCAGTCCGCCTACGCCGAGTTCGTGTTCCTGGACACGCTCTGGCCCGACTTCGACCGCCGCGACCTGTGGCGGGCCTGTGAGATCTACGCGAGCCGGGACCGCCGCTACGGCGGAGCCGTGCCCAACCCCGTACCGGAGGAGAAGAAGCAGTGATGTCATCGCAGGACGGTTCGGTGCTCAGGCCGGGAATGTCGCTCGTGTCGGTGGGGGACAGCTTCACCGAGGGCGTGGGCGACCCCTACCCGGGTCCGGAGGCGCGGTTCCGCGGCTGGGCGGACCGGCTGGCCGAGCACCTGGCCGACCACCTGGGCGAGATCCGGTACGCGAACCTGGCGGTGCGCGGCAAGCTGATGCGCCAGATCGTCACCGACCAGGTCCCGCCCGCCCTGGCGATGTCCCCGGACGTGGTCACCCTGAGCGCGGGCGGCAACGACCTGCTGCGCCCGGGCGGCGACCCCGAGCGGATGGCCCGGATCCTGGACCACACGGTCGGGCGCCTGCGAGGCGCGGGGAGCCAGGTCGTGCTGTTCACCGGCGTCAACGTCACCACGGGTTACATGCGCGGCACCATCGGCCTGTTCGCGCGCTACTACATGCACGTGCGCGCCGTCGCCGACAAGTACGGCTGCTTCCTGGTGGACCAGTGGCCGATGAAGGTGCTCACCGACTCCCGCGCCTGGGACGAGGACCGGCTGCACATGTCCCCGGAGGGGCACCGCCGCCTGGCCCTGCGCGTGGCCGAGGTGCTGGGCGTGCCGGTGGAGGAGCGCTGGGACGAGCCGTGGCCCGCGCTGGAGCCGGTCAGCTGGGCCCGGGCGCGCCGGGACGACCTGACCTGGGTGAGGGAGTCGCTCGGCCCGTGGATCGGGCGCCGCCTGACGGGGCGCTCCTCGGGGGACTCGGTCACGGCCAAGTACCCGGAACTGACCCGGATCACCAAGGACCGCTGACCCTCCCGGTGTGACGTGGCACCCAAAAGCCGGAGAAGCATCAACCTACTGTCGCGTAACCCGGGCGCGGAGTTGCATCATCGTTCACCATGAGCGGTTTTGGGACGGACGCGGCGCAGCAGGACATCATCTCCTACGTCGCCCTCGGTGACAGCTTCACCGAGGGCATGAGCGACCCCTACCCGGACAGCGACAGCGTGCCCAACGGCCGCTACCGGGGCTGGGCCGACCGGGTGGCCGAGCACCTCGCCGACCACGTCGCCGAGGTGCGCTACGCCAACCTGGCCGTGCGCGGGAAGCTCATCGACCAGATCATCGCCGAACAGGTCCCCCGGGCCGTCGAGCTCGCACCGGACCTGATCACGCTGTGCGCGGGCGGCAACGACATCATCCGCCCCGGCAGCGACCCCGACGCCGTGGCCGTGTCCTTCGCCGGAGCCGTGGAGGAGCTGAGCCGGACCGGAGCGCGCATCGTCGTCTTCACCGGATTCGACACCAACTGGCAGCCGGTGATGCGCCACATGCGCGGCAGGATCGCCACCTACAACATGCACCTGCGGGCCATCGCCGACCGCTACGGCTGCGACGTGGTCGACGTGTGGAGCATGCGCATCCTCGACGACCCCCGCGCCTGGAACTGGGACCGCCTGCACCTGTCCCCGGAGGGGCACCGCCGCATGGCCCTGCGCGTGTGCGAGGTGCTCGGGGTGCCGGCGGAGGGCGACTGGAAGGAGGCCTGGCCGGTGGCCGAGCCCCGCGACTGGCGGGCCGCGCGCCAGGAGGACCTGCTCTGGGCCCGCGAGTTCCTGGTGCCGTGGATCGGCCGCCGCCTCACCGGCCGTTCCTCGGGGGACAACGTGAGCCCCAAGCGCCCCAGCCTGGAACCGCTGCGCCTGTACCACGACTAGGGACGGCCGGCGCCGCGACCGGGCGCACCGCCGGGGAGTGCCGGGCGGACCCGGCCCGCCCTAGGAGCAGCTCGCGCAGGTGCCGAAGACCTCGACGGTGTGCGTCACGCCGGTGAAGCCGTGCTTGGCGCCCATCTCGGCGGCCCACTTCTCCACGGTCGGACCCTCGATCTCCACGGCGGTCGCGCACACCCGGCACACGATGTGGTGGTGGTGGCTCTCGGTGTCGCACGCCCGGTAGACGGCCTCGCCCTCGTCGGTGCGCAGCACGTCCACCTCGCCGGAGTCGCTCAGTGCCTGCAGCGCCCGGTAGACGGTGGTCAGCCCGATCTTGGAACCCTCGGCGCGCAGGTCCGCGTACAGGTCCTGGGCACTGCGGAAACCGGAGGACCCGCTCAGAGCCTGGCGTACCGCTTCGCGTCGTGTACTCATGTCACCCTCCCCCGATCAGTCTGGGGCATCGTACCGGCCGCACCCGCCCCGGCGGGTCGGCGGGTGGCCAGGGCCCGGCGCCCGGAGACGCGGCGCGCCACACCCCCGACCGCCACCGACACGCAGAAGACGGCCAGGGCCAGCACGACGATCGTCGCGCCCGGCGAGAGCTCGGCGTAGAAGGACGTGGCCAGGCCGCCGACCGAGGACAGCAGGCCGATCGTCACGGCCAGGAGCATGGTCACCCGGAAACTCTTGGTGAGCTGCTGGGCGGCGGCGACCGGGACGATCATCAAGGCGCTCACCATGAGCACGCCCACCACCCGCATGGCGATCACCACCGTCAGCGCGGCGGTCACCGCCAGCAGCACGCTCAGGAAGCGCACCGGCAGGCCGTGGGCCCGCGCCACCTCCTCGTCCTGGCACAGGACGAACAGCTCGCGGCCGAACACCGCCACCACCGCGGCCACCCCGGCGGCGAGTACGCCCACCACCCACAGGTCGGCCTCCTCCACCGTACTCACCGAACCGAACAGGTAGGAGACCAGCGTGGCGTTGCTCGCCCCGGGCGTGAGGCCGATGAGCAGCACACCGCCCGCGATGCCGCCGTAGAACAGCAGCGCCAGGGCCACGTCCCCGCTGGTGCGGGTGCGCACGCGCACCAGTTCGATGAGGACGGCGCCCAGGGTGGCCACCACGGCGGCGGTGAGTACGGGGGAGGTGCTGGTGAGCAGGCCCAGGGCCACCCCGGTCAGGGCGACGTGGCCGATCCCGTCGCCCAGCAGGGCCAGGCGTCTCTGGACGAGGTAGGTGCCGATGACCGGGGTCACCAGGCCCACGAGCACGGCCGCGATCAGGGCGCGCCGCATGAACTCGTAGTCGAGCAGCTCAGTCACGGCCGGGTACCTCGAGTCGGATCATCTCCGCGGCCGTTGTGGGTTCCACGGCCTCGGGGGCGTTGGGGTCGGGATGCGGGTGCTGGTGCTCGTGGCCGGGGCGCGCGCACTCGCCGGTGGGCTCGGGCGCGGCGCCGTCGTGCGCGACACGTCCGGACTCCAGCACCACGGCGCGTTCGATCACGTTCTCCAGCGGGCCCAGCTCGTGCAGGACCAGCACCACGGTGGAGCCGCGCTCGCGCAGGCGGGCGATGGTGCGGGCCAGCGCCTGCTGGTTCTCGGCGTCCACACCGGCCATGGGCTCGTCCATGACGAAGGTGTCGGGCCGTCCGGCCAGCGCGCGGGCGATGAGTACGCGCTGCTGCTGTCCGCCGGACAGCTCGCGCACCGAGTCGCGGCCGCGGCCGGCCAGGTCCACGGTCTCCAGTGCCTCGTCGACGGCGGTCCGGTCGGCGCGGGTGGACAGGGACAGGCGGCGGCGCGAGGCGACCTGTCCGGAGGCGACGATCTCGCGGACGGTGGCGGGAACGGCGCCTCCGGCGGTGAGCCGCTGGGGCACGTAGCCGATCCGCCGCCAGTCGCGGAACCGCCGCAGCGGGGCGCCGTGCACGAGGACCTGTCCGGAGGTGAGGGGCACGATGCCCAGCATCGTGCGCATCAGGGTCGACTTGCCCGACCCGTTGGGGCCGAGGACGGCCATGGTCTGGCCTGCGGGTACGCCGACGTCCACCCCGTCGAGCACGGGGACTCCGTCGTAGGCCACACGTGCGTCGACGACCTGGAAGGCGAGCGGTACGTCGGCCCCGACGTCCGTGAACTGGTCAGACACCGTCCCATTATCACGAAAACGAAAACGGTTGTCAAAATATGGCGGATTCACGGCGCACCGGGAGGACACGACGCGTCGTCAGGGCGCGGCGGGGCCGCGGGAGCGCGCCGGTCCGGTCCGGGGCGGCCCCGTCCCGGCCTCCGGCGCGTCCGCGGATCAGTAGCCCAGGACGCGTGCCGCCGCGAGCACCAGCACGACCGTCACCGTGAGCACGCGCGCCATCCGCAGCCGACCGTCCAGGGAGGGCCACGTCAGGAACGCCAGCCACGCGAGGAACGCCGCCGCCAGCAGCAGGCACAGCGCCCCGACCAGGCCGGGCGCCATCAGGCCCGCGATGAACAGGGCGCCCAGCACCAGCGGTGCCAGCCACCGGGGGCGCTGGTGCAGCCACACCAGCGGCACCGCGCTGCGCTCCTCCACCGACCGGCGCAGCCTGCCCGCGCCGGGCGTGTACAGGGGGTTCCCCTCGGGCGGGGGGTGGTCCGGGTCTCGACGCCGCTTCTCGTCACCGTGTTCGGGAGGGGCCATGCTGTCCGTATCCGCTTCTGGTCCTGTGCCGCCGCCGGGGGGTCCGTCGGCCGGACGCACCCGCCCCCGGGCGACGGTCGGCGGGCCCGCCGGGCCTGTGGTGCCTGTCTCCCGAACCCTAGTGCAGGGCCCCGGCGCGCCGCCGGGCGCCCGGGGGCGGCTCCTTTTGCCGCGCGCCCCCGCTCCGTGCGGCGGAACCCGTCGGGGCTCCGCACATCCGGGGTAACAAAGAAATCACTTTGAGCCGCCGTTCGTCCCGCGAACGCGGGTGACACTTATGGTTACGACCACATTGCCCTTAGTAACCACTTTCTCGGAGGGTGTCGACTTCCGTGCCCCAAGCCACTGTCGTCGTGACGTTCGACGTCACGGAGCCCCACCTGCAGAACTGCCTCGACTCCCTGGCCCGCCAACACGGCGGTGACCGGGGCGGGGCCCGAGCGCCCGAGTCCGCGGCGCCCGTCGAAGTCCTCCTCGCTCCCGTCCGCGGCCGTGCGGCCGCGGACGGGACACCTCCCGGGCCCGAAGCCGCCTCCGGGAGCGCGGACTCCGGCTCCCACGGTGAGGACGACACCGTGGAGGAGACCGGAAACCCCGTCCGAGCCGAGGAGGGGGACCAGGGGGACGAGTCCGTGGAGTCCGCGCGCGAGGACGCACGCGCCGTCGCCGCCGCGTTCGCCGGGTCCCCGCCCCCCGGCCTCGCAGTGGCCCTCCTGCCCGGCGGACCCGCCCCCGACCGGCCCGCCGCGCGCGCACGCGCCACCGCCGCCGCCCACGGCACCCACCTGCTCTTCCTGGAGGGCTCCGACGCCCTCACCGGCTACGCCCTGGACTACCTCCTGCGCAGCGCCGCCGACACCCACTCGGACCTGGTGGCCGGCAACGTGTACAAGTTCAACGAACTGGGCGCCTCCCCCTCCAAGGCGCACCGCAGGTCCTGCGCCAGGCACCGCGTGGCCGAGAACCCCCGTGAGGTCCCCGGCCTGGTCGCCGACGGCACCCTCGGCAACAAGCTCTGGAGCAGGAGGTTCTGGGAGTCCCTGGCCGACCACTCCCTCGACCCCGAGGACGCCGACCTCGGCCTGCGCCGGGCACTCCTGTCCGCCCGCACCGTCGACGTCCTGCCCGGGCCCGTCCTGCTCAGGCGCGAGCACGAGGCCGCGCGGGTCCCCCTGGACAAGACCGCCCTGACCCGCCGCCTCACCGCCATGGGAGAACTCGCCGCCGACCTGCACGGCCCCGACCGCGACCTGTGGGACCGCACCCTCCTCCGGGGCGAACTCCACCAACTCCTCCTGAAGCTGGACGAGGCCGACGAGCAGGTCCGCGCGGTCGCCGTCGACCTGCTCAACGACTACCTCGACCACGTGCCGGTGCGGCTCCTGCGCGGGCTCAGCGTCCTCGACCGCCTCCTGTACCACCTGGTGCGCAAGCGGCGCGTCTCCGACATCCTGGAGGTCGCGACCTTCGCCAAGAGCGTCGAGATCAAGAAGGCCCCCGTCGTGCGGCGCGGTCTCGGCTACTACGTCCGCTACCCCTTCTTCGAGTCCGAGGACCCCGCCAGGGCCGTGCCCCGCGAGGTGTACCGGCTGGACGAGGAGATCCGGGTCCGCCAGAAGACCGAGGAGATCCGCTGGGAGCACGGCCGCCTGCACGTCAGCGGCCGGATCGGCATCCGCCACCTGCGCGCCCGCAGGCGCTGGCAGCAGCACGTGGTGGCCTTCGCCGTCAACACCGCCACCGGACGCAGGGTCCGCGTGCCCGTGCGCGTCCGGCGCGCCGCCGAGTACCGGCTGCCCGACGTCGCCGACGCCGCCCGCCACGACTACGGCGGCTTCACCGCCGTCCTCGATCCGCGCAGGCTGCGCGCCTCCGGCTCCTGGGAACCCGGCGACTGGAAACTGGAACTGGTCATCCTCAACCGGAGGATCACCCGGCGCAAGTTCGTCTCGGGACCCGTCCCCGGCCCGCCCGAGCGGCCCGGCTACCACCAGGTGGACGAGGACGTGTGGGTGCGGCCGTACTGGAACAGGGACCGCCAGCTGGTGGTCGGCGTCGAACCGACCCGTGTCCGCGTCACCGGCCACCGCTTCGACACCCGCACCAGGGAGTTGGAGCTGGAGGGCGAACTGGTGTCCGAGACCGCGGTCCGGGCCGCCGAGCTGCGCCTGACACGGCGCCCCGGCACCGCCGTGCTCACCTACCCGGTCTCCGTCCACGGCGGCCGCCTCACCGCGCGTGTGCGCGCCGAGGAGCTCTTCGACCGCGGCGTCGTCGAGTGCGGCGGCGTGATCCGCCAGGAGGAGTGGGACGTCCACCTGGTCCTCCCGCGGGAGCGGAGCGTTCCGCTGGTCCTGCCCGACGAGGCGGACACCACCGCCTACGCGGACGAGGGCGTCCGCCGGGAACTGGCCGTGCAGCGCACGCCGACCGGCCACCTGAGGCTGCGCGCCGGGCACGCCCGCCCCACGGTCGACCGGGCCCGCTGGCAGGGCCGCGCCCTGCTGCTGGAGGGCGAGTTCCTCGACCGCGCCGAGCTGCGCCTGGTCGCCAGGGCGCGCGGCCGCGACGAGGAGCACCTCCTGGCGGTGGAGCGCTCCGGCCGGCGCTTCACGGCCCGGTTCGCCCCGGCCGACGTCGCCACCCTGTCGGGCACCCTGTCCCTGCCCGCGGGCACCTACCAGCTGTGGGGACGGGTCGGCGGCCCCGCGGCCGAGGGCGGCCCGACGGACGTGGGCGTGGAGTTCTCCGACGCGCTCATCCCCGAGCTGCCGCTGGAGATGCAGACCAGGGAGCGCGCCTACGTCCTCTCCTACCAGGGGCGCGGCATCCCCGTGCTCCAGGTCGGCAGCGACCTGCGCCCCTTCGAGCGGGGCGCCTTCGCCCAGCGCGAGCTGCGCGAGCACCACTACCCGGCCCAGCGCCGGGAGCCCGTCACCGAGGGCATCCTCTTCGACACCTACACCGGGCGCCAGTACTCCGACAGCCCGCAGAGCGTCTACGCGGAGCTGCGCGGGCGGGAGCGCTGGGCGGACTACCCGATGTCGTGGCTGGTCGCCGACGGCCAGGTGCGCCTGCCCGACGACCTCGTCCCGGTGCGCCACCGGGGCCGGGAGTACTACGAGGCCCTGGCGCGCAGCCGCTACCTGGTCACCAACTCCCGCCAGCCCGCGTGGTTCCACCGCCGCCCCGACCAGGTGGTCGTGCAGACCTGGCACGGATCGATGCTCAAGCGGATCGGCTTCGACGTGGAGAACATCCGCGGCAAGTCGCGCGACTACTTCGACAAGCTCGCCTGGGAGACCCGGCAGTGGGACTACCTGGTCTCGCCGAGCCCGTGGGCGACCCCGATCCTGCGCAGCGCCTTCCGCTTCGAGGGCGAGATCCTGGAGACCGGCTACCCGCGCAACGACATCTTCTTCGCCCCCGACCGGGACGCGATCGCCGAGCGCACCCGCAGGCTGCTCGGCCTGCCCGAGGGTAAGAAGGTGGTGCTGTACGCGCCGACCTGGCGCGACGACAAGTACTACACGCGCGGCAAGCACAAGCTCGACCTGCACCTGGACCTGCAGCGGATGTACGACAAGCTCGGTGACGACCACGTGCTGCTCGTGCGCCGGCACCCCCGGGTGGTGGACAGTGTGCCGGTCGTGGGGGAGGGCTTCGTCCACGACGTGTCCCTGTACCCGGAGATCATGGAACTGTTCCTGATCACCGACGTGCTCGTCACGGACTACTCGTCGATGATGTTCGACTTCGCCAACACCGGCCGCCCGATGCTCTTCTTCACCTACGACCTGGAGGGCTACCGGGACAACCTGCGCGGGTTCTACTTCGACTTCGAGGAGACCGCGCCGGGGCCGCTGCTGACCGGGTCCGACGAGGTCGTCGAGGCCCTGCTGGACATCGACGAGGTGGCCGCCCGCAGCGGGGCCGCCTACCGGGCCTTCGTCGAGCGGTTCTGCCCGCTCGACGACGGGCACGCGGCGGCGCGCGTCGTCGACCGGGTCTTCGGCCGGGACTGACGGAGGGCACGGCGGCGCGGACGCCCCGGAGGGGAGCCCCTCCGGGGCCTTCGCCGTGGGCGCGGGGGCCGGCCCGCCCCGGGGCCCGCGCCGCGCCGGCTCCCGGGTGGGCCACAATGATCCCGTGATCGTCATCACCCGCTACTCCGTGCCCGAGGCCGACACCGCGGCCTTCCAGACCGACGCCGCCGCGGCGGTCGAGGTGCTCTCCCGCCGCCCCGGCTTCCTGGGCCACCGGGTGGGCCGCGCCGCCGACGACCCCTGCCTGTGGACCGTGGTCACCGAGTGGGAGGGGGCCGGGTTCTACCGCCGGGCCCTGTCCGACTTCGACGTCAAGGTCAACGCTGTGCCGCTGCTCTCACGCGCCATCGACGAGCCCACCGCGTTCGAGGTCGTGACCGGCGGTGACGCCCCGTCCTGAACCGCCCCGCCTCCAGGGCACGGGGAAAGCGTGTGTTCGCGGTTGCCGGGTGCTCTAGCCTGGGTGGACGCGGTCGTCCGCCGGTACCGATCCCGGGTTCCGACGCACGTCCACCGCCCCACACGACAACCGATGTATCGCGAACCGCGATCCACCGACACCCAGCCGGATGGAGAGTCACCCATGGCCGCCAAGTCAGAGGCAATGGACGCACTGGTCAACCTCGCCAAACGCCGGGGTCTGGTCTACCCCTCCAGTGAGATCTACGGAGGTCTGCGCGCCGCCTGGGACTACGGCCCCCTCGGCGTCGAGCTCAAGAACAACGTCAAGCGCCAGTGGTGGCGCGCCATGGTGCAGGAGCGCGAGGACATCGTCGGCCTGGACTCCAGCGTCATCCTGGCCCGCGAGGTCTGGGAGGCCTCCGGCCACGTGACGGCGTTCGTCGACCCCCTCACCGAGTGCCAGTCCTGCCACAAGCGCTTCCGCGCGGACCACCTCATCGAGGCCTACGAGGACAAGCACGGCCACGAGCCCGCCGAGGGCCTGGCCGCGATCGCCTGCCCCAACTGCGGCGCCAAGGACTCCTTCACCGAACCGCGCATGTTCAACGGGCTGCTGCGCACCTACCTGGGCCCGGTCCAGGACGAGAAGGGCCTGGCCTACCTGCGCCCGGAGACCGCCCAGGGCATCTTCGTCAACTACAAGAACGTCGAGCAGAGCGCGCGCCGCAAGGTGCCCTTCGGCATCGGCCAGATCGGCAAGTCGTTCCGCAACGAGATCACCCCGGGCAACTTCATCTTCCGCACCCGCGAGTTCGAGCAGATGGAGATGGAGTTCTTCGTCAAGCCCGGCAGCGACGAGGAGTGGCACCAGCACTGGATCGACATCCGCCACCAGTGGTACGTCGACCTGGGCATCGCCAAGGACAACCTGCGCCTGTACGAGCACCCGCAGGAGAAGCTGTCCCACTACTCCAAGCGCACGGTCGACATCGAGTACCGCTTCAACTTCCAGGGCGCCGAGTGGGGCGAGCTGGAGGGCATCGCCAACCGCACCGACTACGACCTCAAGACGCACTCCGAGGCCTCCGGCGTGGACCTGTCCTACTTCGACCAGGAGAACAACGAGCGCTACATCCCCTACGTCATCGAGCCCGCGGCCGGTGTCGACCGGGCGGTGCTCACGTTCATGCTGGACGCCTACAACGTGGACGAGGCCCCCAACGCCAAGGGCAAGCTGGAAAAGCGCGCCGTCATGCGCCTGGACCCGCGCCTGTCCCCGGTCAAGGTCGCGGTGCTGCCGCTGTCGCGCAACACCGACCTGTCGCCCAAGGCGCGCGACCTGGCCGCCAGGCTGCGCAAGCGCTGGAACGTGGAGTTCGACGACGCGGGCGCGATCGGTCGCCGCTACCGCCGCCAGGACGAGATCGGCACCCCGTTCTGCGTGACGGTGGACTTCGACACCCTGGACGACGACGCGGTGACCGTGCGCGAGCGCGACACCATGTCCCAGGAGCGCGTGTCCCTGGACCGTGTGGAGACCTACCTCTTCGAGCGCCTGCCCGGCTGCTAGGGCCAGGCCCGAGGACGTGACGACGGCGCCCGCCGCCCCTTCGGGGGTGGCGGGCGCCGTCGCGTGTTCTGGAGGGAGTGAGACGGCCGGACCCGGGGGGACGTGGTCTCCGGCCGCCTCCTCGGCTCCCTCGGCCGCACACGGCTGAGGGTTCCTGGGTCTCAACCTAGTGGTAGGGCCTGTGCGATACCTGGCTGTTTGGTGCGGATTGTCCTACCGCGTAAGTGAATCGTGACGACGAATTCCTCCTCCGGCTCGTGGGCGCTCGCCCTCATGGCCACGGCGGGGGCGCCCGCCTCGACGCCTCGTTCTGCAATGCCTAGTTCTGCTAGGGTAACGACCCCTAGCGGAACTAGGTATGGGAAGTACACGTGCACATCGACAAGGACCTGGTCGCGGCGTCGGCCACGCCGCTCGTCCTGGGCATCCTGGCCGAGGGCGAGTCCTACGGCTACGCCATCGTCAAACGCGTCAACGAGCTCTCCGGCGGACGGATGCAGTGGACGGACGGGATGCTCTACCCCCTGCTGCACCGCCTCGAGCGCAACGGTCACGTCCAGGCGTCCTGGCGTACGTCCGACGCGGGCCGCCGCCGCAAGCACTACGCGATCACGGAGGCAGGACTGGAGGTGCTGGCCGAGCGGCAGAAGCAGTGGAGTGTCGTCGCCGACGCGCTCAAGCAGGTGTGGCGGGCCACACCGCATCCTCCGCTCCTCGGGGGCACCGCGGCAGAGGGGATCGCCTGATGAGCGACGCCGCACGAGGGGAGGTCCTGGAGGACCAGATCGACCAGTGGCGGGGCTTCGTGCGCCGCCGCCGCGCCATCTCTCCGTCGGACGTCGAGGAGATGGAGGACCACCTGCGCGAACAGATAGCCGACCTGGGGGCGAACGGCCTCGATGACGAGGAGGCCTTCCTCGTCGCGGTCAAGCGCATGGGCAACCTGGACGAGGTGTCGCGGGAGTTCGCGCGCGAGCACTCCCAGCGGCTCTGGAAACAGCTGGTCCTCGTCCCCGAGGCCGAGGACGGCGCGGGCGGCCTCTCGCGCTGGCGCGAGCTCGGTGTGGTGCTCGCGTGTGCGCTCGGCGCGGGTCTGGCGGTCAAACTCCTGTTCACGTCGGTCGACGGTGAGATCGCGCAGATCCGCAACCTCGCCTTCGTGGTGCTCCCGTTCCTCGCGGGATGGTTCGCCTGGAAACGGCGCGTCACGTGGCGCGTGTGCGCGGCGGTGACCGCCGTCGCGGCGGTACCGGCCCTGGCGGTGAACCTCTACCCGTTCGAGGCGCTCCCCGGCCCGGTCCCCTCACCCGGGATGACCGCCGTACTCGCGTTCACGCACGCTCCGGTCCTCCTGTGGCTGCTCGTGGGCGTCCTGCACACGGGAGGGAACTGGCGGTCCCACGAGCGGCGCATGGACTTCGTACGGTTCATGGGCGAGCTGGTGATGTACCTGGTGCTGATCATGCTGGGGTCCATGGTCCTCGTCGGCCTCACCTTCGCCGTGCTCGCCCTGGTCGACGTCGACCTCGAGCCGTTCTTCGAGGACTGGCTCCTGCCGTTCGGCGCGCCCGGCGCGCTCCTGGTGGCCGCGTGGCTGGTGGAGGCCAAGAAGAGCGTGGTGGAGAACATCGCGCCCGTCCTGACCCGTGTCTTCACGCCGCTGGCGGTCCTGATGCTGGCCGCGGACCTGGTGGCGCTCCTGGTGAACGGTCCGCTGACCACGGTGGACCGCGGCCTGCTCATCCTCATGGACGCCGTTCTGGTGCTGGTGCTGTTCCTGCTGCTGTACTCGATCTCCGCCCGTGACCCGATGGCCCCGGCGGGCGTCTTCGACTGGCTCCAGCTCGCGCTGGTCGGAGCGGCGCTCGCGGTGGACGCCGTCGCGCTGACGGCGATGCTGACGCGCATCGCCGAGTTCGGGTTCACCGCCAACAAGACCGCCGCGCTGGGGCTCAACCTCGTGCTGCTGGTGCACCTGGTGTGGTCGGCGTGGCTGATGGCGGGCTTCGTGCGGGGCACGCGTCCGTTCGCCGCGGTCGAACGGTGGCAGACGGCCTACCTTCCGGTCTACGCGGTCTGGGCGGGGCTGGTCGTGCTGGTGTTCCCGCCGCTGTTCGGCTTCGCCTGACACGGACGACGACCACACCCCCGCGCCTCGGGTCCCTTCCGGAAGGGGAGGGGCCCGAGGCACGCGGGGGCGTGGTGAGGATCGTTCAGCCCGCGGTGTAGACGACGAACGGCACACCCGGTCGCGGTGCCCCGTTGGTTCAGCCCGCGGTGTAGACGACGAACGACACCGCGACATAATGGCAGACGAAGGCCGCGATGGTCAGCGAGTGGAAGATCTCGTGGAAGCCGAACCAGCGCGGTGCCGGGTCGGGCCGCTTGAGCGCGTAGACCACCGCGCCGACGCTGTAGAGCACCCCGCCCACCAGGATGAGGATCCATGTCGCCGGATGGGTGCCGCCGACCAGGTCCGGGACGAACAGCACCGCCACCCAGCCGATGGCCAGGTACAGGGCGGTGGACAGCCAGCGCGGCGCGTTGAGCCACAGCAGCTTGAAGCCGACCCCGGCGATCGCCCCGCCCCAGATCAGCGCCAGCATGGCGGTGCGCAGCGTGCCTTCGAGCACCAGCAGCACGAACGGTGTGTAGGTGCCCGCGATGATGAGGTAGATGTTCGAGTGGTCCATGCGGCGCAGCACCTTCTGCGCCCCCGTCGACCAGCGGCCCACGTGGTAGACCGCCGAGGTGCCGAACAGCAGCACCGAGCTGAGCGCGTACACGGCGCTGGCGACCGTCGCGGTCGGGGTGGGGGACAGGGCCACCAGGACGATGCCCGCCGCCAGGGCCAACGGAGCGGTTCCCAGGTGCAGCCAGCCGCGCAGCCGCGGCTTGACCGCTTCGAGCAGCTCCCCGGCCGCCGTCGCGGCGGCTCCCTTGTGCTGGCCGTCCTCGTCGTGGGACGCGGGGTCGGTCGGGCCGGTCTCCGCGCCTCCGGTGTCCCGCCTGTGTTCCTCCGACACGCTGCATTCCTCCATCCCGCGGTCCGCCCCGCTGCGGGCCTGTCGGCAGCCTAACCTACGGATCCGTAGGTTACCCACTGGTAGTCCTGTGTTCCGTGGCACAGGACGCCTCCCGTGGCGGTGGTGGCGTGGGATTGGTCGGTTCCGTTCCCGGGGCGGTGCTCTGCGGGTCGGGAGGCCCGTGTGGGCGTGGTCACCCCGCTGACCAGTGCAGTCACGGCCACCGGGGTCCGGATCCCCACACTCGGGGCGGGGGCTCCGGCGATCTTTGCTGGACCATTGGTATAGACCTTTTTGATGGTCCTGAGCTGGGAATACATCAGAAAAAGGGGCTTCATGAAGGAGCGAGGTCGCAGAGTGTGGAAGAGTCGCGCCATCCGGGCACAGGCGCCGACCCAGCGCTGAGTCGTCGACGAACGAGGGAGCACCCCCGTGGCCAAGTACGTCTACAAGTTCACCGAGGGCAACAAGGACCTGAAGGACCTCCTTGGCGGCAAGGGGGCCAACCTCGCCGAGATGACCAACCTCGGCCTGCCGGTTCCCCCCGGGTTCACGATCACCACCGAGGCGTGCCGCCACTACCTCTCCGAGGGCAGCGTGCCCGCCGGGCTCGACGCCGAGATCGAGGTGAACCTCAAGGAGCTGGAGAAGGCCATGGGCCGCCGTCTCGGCCAGCCGGACGACCCGCTCCTGGTCAGCGTGCGCTCGGGGGCCAGGTTCTCCATGCCCGGCATGATGGAGACCGTCCTCAACATCGGCCTCAACGACGAGTCCGTCGTCGGTCTGGCCGCCCAGGGCGGTGACGAGCGCTTCGCCTGGGACTCCTACCGGCGCCTCATCCAGATGTTCGGCAAGACCGTGCAGGGCATCGACGGCGAGCTCTTCGAGGACGCCATCGACGAGGTCAAGTCCGCCAGGGGCGTCGCGAGCGACCTGGAACTGGACGCCGCCGACCTGCGTCGGCTCGTCGAGCGCTTCAAGGAGGTCGTGCTGGAGCAGACCGGCAGCTCCTTCCCGGGCGACCCCCGCGAGCAGATGACCCTCGCCATCAAGGCGGTCTTCGACTCCTGGAACGCCCCCCGCGCCGTCCTGTACCGGCGCCAGGAGCGCATCCCCGCCGACCTCGGCACCGCCGTCAACGTCTGCTCCATGGTCTTCGGCAACCTCGGCATGGACTCGGGCACCGGTGTCGCCTTCACCCGCGACCCCGCCTCCGGGCAGCCCGGCGTCTACGGCGACTACCTCCAGAACGCCCAGGGCGAGGACGTGGTGGCCGGTATCCGCAACACCGTGCCCCTCGCCGACCTGGAGAAGATCGACGCCCGCAGCTACGGGGAGCTGATGGGCATCATGGACACCCTGGAGAACCACTACCGCGACCTGTGCGACATCGAGTTCACGATCGAGCGCGGCAAGCTGTGGATGCTCCAGACCCGCGTGGGCAAGCGCACGGCCGCCGCCGCCTTCCGCATCGCCGACCAGCTCGTCGACCAGGGCATGATCACCCTGGACGAGGCGGTCCAGCGCGTCAACGGCGACCAGCTCGCCCAGCTGATGTTCCCGCGCTTCGACGAGGGGGCCGCCTCCGGAGCCGGCGTCCAGCGCATCGGACGCGGCATGAACGCCTCGCCCGGCGCCGCGGTGGGCAAGGCCGTCTTCGACTCCTACACCGCCGTCAAGTGGTCGCGCAGCGGCGAGCGGGTCATCCTGTGCCGCCGTGAGACCAACCCCGACGACCTGGAGGGCATGATCGCCGCCGAGGGCATCCTCACCAGCCGCGGCGGCAAGACCTCGCACGCCGCCGTGGTCGCCCGGGGCATGGGCAAGACCTGCGTGTGCGGCGCCGAGGAGCTCGACATCGACACCAAGAACCGGCGCATGACCGCGCCCGGCGGAGAGGTGGTCGAGGAGGGCGACGTCATCTCCATCGACGGCGCCAGCGGCGAGGTCTTCCTCGGCGAGGTGCCCGTGGTGGACTCGCCCGTCGTGCGCTACTTCGAGGGCGAGATCGATCCGGCCTCCGACCGCGCGGACGACCTCGTGCGCGCCGTGGACCGGCTCATGCACTACGTCGACGCCGCCCGCCGCATGCGCGTGCGCGCCAACGCCGACACCCGCGAGGACGCCGCCCGCGCCCGCCGCATGGGCGCGCAGGGCATCGGCCTGTGCCGGACCGAGCACATGTTCCTGGGCGACCGGCGCCAGCTGGTGGAGCGGCTCATCCTCGCCGACACCGAGGAGGAGCAGACGCAGGCCCTCGACGCGCTGCTGCCCCTGCAGCGCGAGGACTTCGGCGGCATCCTGGAGGCCATGGACGGCCTGCCGGTGACCGTGCGCCTGCTCGACCCGCCGCTGCACGAGTTCCTGCCCGACATCACCGAGCTGTCGGTGCGCGTGGCCGTGGCCGAGGCGCGCGGGGAGAGCCACGAGAACGACCTGAGGGTGCTCCAGGCCGTGCACAAGCTGCACGAGCAGAACCCGATGCTGGGCCTGCGCGGCGTCCGCCTGGGTCTGGTCGTGCCCGGTCTGTTCACCATGCAGGTGCGCGCCATCGCCCAGGCCGCCGTGGACCGGATCGCCGCGGGCGGCCGCCCCCGCCCCGAGATCATGATCCCGCTGGTGGGCACCGTGCAGGAGCTGGAGATCATCCGGGAGGACGCGCTGCGGGTCCTGCGCGAGGTGGGCCGGGAGCACGGTGTCGAGCTCGACTTCCCCGTCGGCACGATGATCGAGCTGCCCCGGGCCGCCCTGACCGCCGGCCAGATCGCAGAGAACGCCGAGTTCTTCTCCTTCGGCACCAACGACCTCACCCAGACGGTCTGGGGGTTCTCCCGCGACGACGTGGAGGCCTCCTTCTTCTCCGCCTACCTGGAGAAGGGCGTGTTCGGGGTGTCGCCCTTCGAGTCCCTGGACGTGGACGGGGTCGGCCGCCTCGTCCGCATCGCCGCCGAGGAGGGGCGGGCCGCCCGCCCGGGCATCAAGCTCGGGGTGTGCGGTGAGCACGGGGGCGACCCCGCGTCGGTGCACTTCTTCCACCAGGTGGGTCTGGACTACGTGTCCTGCTCGCCCTTCCGGGTACCCGTCGCCCGCCTGGAGGCGGGCCGGGCCGCCGGCCGCCCCGCCTCCTGACCGATCCGGACGCGGCCCGGACGCGGTGGCTCCCGGCCACCGCGTCCGGGTTCGTACAGGGATCCGGTGCACGTGCGGGAGCACACGCGAGAAGCTCTAGACTCATCCCGGTCGGCGGTCACGGCGCACAACAGCCGTGACCTGTCCGTGATGTATTCTGGCCGCCAGAAGGGCCACCGTTTCCCGCAAGCCTCCCCACACGCGGTGACGGCGGCGCGCCGACACCACCTCCGCCACGGTCCCCTCGGCCGAGACCGCTGCGAACCAGCGGCGGGCGGAGGCCGTCCCAGTGGGGGTGCACGTCCCCGACCGAAGATTTGTGCGGAGGTGAGCCGGTGCGAACGGCGAACGACGGCCGCGGCGAGGAGCCGTGGGAGGATCCCGCCACCGCCTCCTCTCCCGACGACGAGGCCACCCGGGTCTTCATCCGCGAGGCCCTCACCCCCGTCCCCGGCGCCGACGGCGCCGACGGCACCCGCGAGTTCTCCCGCGACCCCGACAGCGAGGCCACCCGGCAGTTCCGGCGCGAGGAGCTCCCGGCGCCCGCCGACGCGGTCCGGACCAGTGAGTTCACCCGGGGCGCCGCCGCACGCGACGCACCCGGCGGCGCCGCCTTCACCCGGCGCTTCGTCCGGGACCGGCCCCCCGGCCGGGGCCGGGCCCTGCGCCCCACGGCGCCGGACCTGCCCGATGAGGACCTCCCGCCCGCCCCGGAGCCCGAACCCCGCGGCGCCCGCCCCGAGCCGCCCAGGCCGCCTCGCCGGCCCCGCCGCAGGAGGCGCCGCTTCCGCCTGCGCTGGCTGGTCACCCTCCTGCTGCTCACCGTCCTGGCCCTGCCGCCCGCCACCTGGGGCTGGGTCTGGTACACCGCCCGCCAGGACGACCGCACCCCCTCCGACGCCATCGTCGTGCTCGGCGCCAGCCAGTACAACGGCGTCCCCTCGCCCGTCTTCGAGGCCCGGCTGCGGCACGCCCAGGTCCTCTACCTGGAGGGCGTCGCGCCCGTCATCGTCACCGTCGGAGGCAAGCAGCCCGCCGACAACTTCACCGAGGCGGCGTCGGGGCGCGCCTGGCTGATCGAGGTGGGCGTCCCCGCCGACCAGATCATCGCCGTGGAGGAGGGGCGCGACACGCTCCAGAGCATCCAGGCCGTCTCGCTCGTCTTCGAGGAGCACGCCTGGGACAGCGCCATCCTCGTCTCGGACCCCTGGCACAGCCTGCGGTCCGAGCAGATGGCCGCCGACCACGGCATCGAGGCGGGCACCTCGCCCTCGCGCTCGGGTCCCGCGGTCATCGAGCGGCGCACCCAGCTCTGGTACATCACCAGGGAGACCGCCGCGCTCTGGTACTACTGGATCTTCAACGACAGCAGCGAGATCGACGTCAACGCCGCCTGACCAGCGCGGACGGCACGTGTTGTCGCTGCTGGGAAGTAGGGTCGCAGACGATGAGGAACAACCCCCGCGAGGGCGGAGCCCCCGGCTACACGCCGCAGGACACCGAGCGCCGGGCGCGCGAGAACCGCAAGAACCGGGCCCGCGACCCCTTCGAGCGCGACCGCGCCCGGGTCCTGCACAGCGCCGCCCTGCGCCGCCTGGCCGCCAAGACCCAGGTGGTCCAGCCCGGCGTGAGCGACTTCCCGCGCACCCGCCTCACCCACTCCCTGGAGTGCGCCCAGATCGGCCGCGAACTCGGCCAGGCCCTGGGCTGCGACCCCGACCTGGTGGAGGCCGCATGCCTCTCCCACGACCTCGGCCACCCGCCCTTCGGCCACAACGGCGAACGCGCGCTGGACGAGGCCGCCGCCGACTGCGGCGGGTTCGAGGGCAACGCCCAGAGCCTGCGCCTGCTCGTGCGGCTGGAGGGCAAGGTCATCGAACCCGACGGGCGCAGCGCCGGGCTCAACCTCACCCGCGCCACCCTCGACGCCACCGTCAAGTACCCCTGGCGCAGGGGAGAGGGCGGCCACACCCGCAAGTTCAACTGCTACCCCGACGACATCGGGGTGTTCACCTGGCTGCGCAGGGACGCGCCCCAGGGCCGCACCTGCTTCGAGGCCCAGGTCATGGACTGGGCCGACGACGTCGCCTACTCCGTCCACGACGTCGAGGACGCCCTGCACGCCGGGTTGGTGGACCCGTCCGCCCTGCACGGCAGCGCCGAGCGCGCCGAGATCGTCCGCATCGCCGCCGCCCACTACTGCGACGCCGAGGCCGCCGAGCTCGACGAGGTGTTCACCGACCTGGTCGCCGACCCCGTCTGGCCCCGCGCGTTCACCGGGGACCTGCCCTCCCTCGCCGCCCTCAAGAACCTCACCAGCGAGCTCATCGGCCGCTTCTGCCGGGCCGCCGAGGAGGCCACCCGCGCCGCGTACGGCCCCGGTCGGCTCACCCGCTACGGCGCCGACCTCATCGTGCCCCGCCGCCCCCTGCTGGAGTGCGCCCTGCTCAAGGCGGTCGCCGCCCACTTCGTGCTCTCGCGCGAGGAGGCGCTGGCCTACCAGGCCGAGGAGCGCCGCCTGATCGCCGAACTGGTCGGCGCCCTGTGGAAGAACGCCCCCGAGGGCCTGGACCCGCAGTTCCGCGCGGCCTTCGCCGAGGCCGGGGACGACACCGCGGCGCTGCGCGTGGTGATCGACCAGGTCGCCTCGCTCACCGACACCTCCGCGACCTCCCTGCACGCCCGCCTGGTGGGCTGAGGCGGAAACGGTTCCTCACGATTGGGAACGAGGGGTTGACTTCCTCCATGTGAGCGTTAACACTGTTGCTCACATCACAGGTGTTTCCCCCTCATGGCCCGGAGGTGTCGTTCAGGTGAATCCACCAGGTGGCCGTACCCCCGTCATGGCGGACGTGGCCCGGTTGGCCGGCGTCTCCCACCAGACGGTCTCGCGGGTCGTCAACGGCCACCCCAACGTCCGCGAGGAGACGGTGCTCCGGGTCCGGCGCGCGATCGAGGAGCTCGGCTACCACCGCAACTCCACCGCGCGCGCCCTGGTCACCCGCCGCACCAACGTGCTCGGCGTCATCGCCTTCGACACCACGCTCTTCGGTCCGGCCCAGACCCTGTCGGGGATCGAGCGCGCGGCGCGCGAGGCGGGCTACTTCCTGAGCATGGTCAGCCTCGACGACGTGTCGCCCGACGGGATCGTCGCGGCCGCCGAGTACCTGGTCCAGCAGTCGGTCGAGGGCTGCGTCGCGATCGCCCCCCAGCGCAGCCTGGTCGATGCCCTGGCCGCGCTGCCCGGCCCCCACCCCCTGGTCGCGGTCGAGGGCGGCGAGGGGTCGGGTCTTCCCGTCGTCTGCGTCGACCAGGTCCAGGGCGCCCACGACGCCGTCCGCCACCTGCTGGAGCTCGGACACACGACCGTCCACCACATCGAGGGCGACCCCCTGTGGCTGGAGTCGGAGGCCCGGGTGGTCGGCTGGCGGCGGGCGCTGGAGGAGGCCGGCGCGCCGGCCCCCGAACCGCTCCAGGGCGACTGGAGCCCCCGGTCGGGCTACGCGCTGGGGCGCTCGCTGGTGGCCCGGCGGGCCGAGGGGGAGCGCGTCACGGCGATCTTCGTGGGCAACGACCAGATGGCCATAGGGGTACTGCGCGCCCTGCACGAGGCGGGGCTGCGCGTGCCCGGGGACGTCAGCGTGGTCGGCTTCGACGACGTGCCCGAGGCCGAGTTCCTCACCCCCTCCCTGACCACCGTCTTCCAGGACTTCGCCCAGGTGGGCAAGGAGAGTCTGGCGCTGCTGCTCGGCGAGATCGGAACCGAACGGAACGGTTCGCCGGGCCCCTCCGCGACCGAGCGCAGGGTCGTTCCGGCGCGGCTGCGGGTCCGGGGCAGCAGCGGACCCCCGCCGCCGTGACCCCCTGACCCCGTCCGCGCCCGTCCCCCGCCCCCTTCCCGTCCCTCCCGCCCCTGTCCACCCCTCCTGGAAGGACTCCCCTTGGGCCAGAATGTGAACGCTAACAACTCACCTCCGTCCGACCCGGTGGTCATCGGAGTCGACTTCGGGACCCTCTCCGGCCGCGCCGTCGTGGTCCGGGTCCGCGACGGCGCCGAACTCGGCTCCGCCGCCCACGCCTACCGGCACGGCGTCATCACGGACCGCCTGCCCGCATCCGAGGACCCCCTGGAGCCGGAGACCGCGCTCCAGTGCCCCGAGGACTACCGCGAGGTCCTGCGCACCGCCGTCCCCGAGGCCCTGCGCGCCTCCGGAGCCTCACCCGGTCAGGTCATCGGTATCGGCACCGACTTCACCTCCTGCACGGTCATGCCGGTGACCGCGGACGGCACCCCCCTGTGCGAGCTCCCCGACCTGTCCCGGCGCCCGCACGCCTGGCCCAAGCTGTGGCGCCACCACGCCGCCCAGCCCGAGGCCGACGAGATCAACGCCCTGGCCGCCGAGCGCGGGGAGAAGTGGCTGGCGCGCTACGGCGGGAAGATCTCCTCCGAGTGGCAGTTCGCCAAGGCGCTCCAGGTCCTGCGCGACGATCCGGAGACCTACGGGCGCACCGAACGCTGGATCGAGGGCGCCGACTGGATCGTCTGGCAGCTGTGCGGGCGGGAGACCCGCAACGTCGCCACCGCCGGGTACAAGGGCATCCACCAGGACGGCGTCTGGCCCTCGACGGACTTCCTGGCCGCGCTCGACCCCCGCTTCACCGACTTCGTGCGGGACAAGCTCGAACACCCCCTGTCCCAGCTCGGCGAGCGCGCGGGCTCCCTCACCGCCGAGGCCGCGGGCTGGACCGGCCTGCCCGAGGGCGTCCCCGTCGCCGTCGGCAACATCGACGCGCACGTCACCGCCGCCACCGCGCGGACCACCGGCCCCGGGCGGATGCTCGCCATCATGGGCACCAGCACCTGCCACGTCATGAACTCCGACGTCCTGGCCGAGGTGCCCGGCATGTGCGGCCTGGCCCACGGCGGCATCACCCCCGGGACGTGGGGCTACGAGGCGGGCCAGAGCGGCGTCGGTGACATCTTCGGCTGGTTCGCCGGGTCCTACGTGCCCCCCGCCTACCACGAGGAGGCGCGCGAGCGCGGCCTGTCCCTCCACGAACTGCTCTCCGACAAGGCCGCGGGGGCGCCGGTGGGCGGGCACGGCCTCGTCGCCCTGGACTGGCACAGCGGCAACCGCTCGGTCCTGGTCGACCACGACCTGTCCGGCGTCCTCGTCGGCATGACCCTGGCCACCAGGCCCGAGGAGGTCTACCGGGCCCTGGTCGAGGCCACCGCCTTCGGCACCCGCACGATCGTCGAGGCCTTCGCCTCCTCCGGGGTGCCGGTGGAGGACATCACCATCGGCGGCGGCATGGTCCGCAACCCCTTCGTCCTCCAGGTCTACGCCGACGTGCTCGGCCGCCCCCTGAAGATCGTGGCCTCCGAACACGGCTGCGCCGTCGGGGCCGCCATCCACGCCGCCGTCGCCGCGGGCGCCCACCCCGACATCCACGCGGCCTCGGCCGCCATGGGCCGGGTCCGCGAGGGGACCGTCGATCCCGACCCGGCCAGGACCGCGGCCTACGACGAGCTCTACGAGGTCTACACCGAACTCCACGACCACTTCGGCCGGGGCGGCAGCCGGAGCCTGCACCGCCTGCGGGCCCTACGCAACTCCGTCCTGACCGCCGCCGCAGACGGCACCGAGAAGGGAGACCGATGACCACCGACACGTCCCCGGCGGTTCCCGGGAGGCACCGCGACGAGGTGGAGCGCCTGCGCGCCCACGTGTGCGCCCTGCACGCCGAGCTCACCCGGTGGAACCTGGTCACCTGGACGAGCGGCAACGTCTCCGCCCGCGTCCCCGGCGCCGACCTGATGGTGATCAAGCCCAGCGGCGTCTCCTACGACGACCTCTCCCCGGAGGACATGGTCGTCTGCGACCTGGACGGCCGGGTCGTCGAGGGGCGGCACAAGCCCTCCAGCGACACCGCCGCCCACGCCCACATCTACCGCGCCCGCCCCGACGTCGGCGGCGTCGTGCACACGCACAGCCCCTACGCCACCGCCTGGGCCGCGCGCGGCGAGGCCATCCCCTGCGCCATCACCGCGATGGCCGACGAGTTCGGCGGCGACATCCCCGTCGGCCCGTTCGCCCTCATCGGAGGCGACGACATCGGCAGGGGGGTGGTCGCCACCCTCGACGGCCACCGCTCGCCCGCCGTCCTCATGCGCGGCCACGGCGTGTTCACCGTCGGCGGGAACGCCAAGGCGGCGGTCAAGGCCGCCGTGATGTGCGAGGACGTCGCCCACACGGTCCACATCGCCCGCCAGGGCGGGCCCCTCCACCGCCTTCCGCAGGAGCACATCGACGCGCTCCACGACCGCTACCAGAACGTCTACGGCCAATAAGGAAGCAAGGGAGCACAGTCACAGTGCCCGTACCCACACCCCCGCCCACCGAGCACCCGCCGGTGCAGACGCGCAAACCCCGCATCGGCCTGCTCGGCATCATGCAGCCCCTCTACGACGACATGATCCCCGGCATCACCGAACACCAGGCGGCCTACGCCTCCCGGGTCGCCGAGAAGCTCTCCGGCGTCGCCGAGTGGACCGTCAGCCCGCCGGTGCGCGGCCGCGCCGACGCCGAGGAGGCGATGCGCGCGTTCGAGGCCGACGGCCTCGACGGGGTCCTCGTCGTCATGCTCACCTACGGACCCTCCCTGCGCGTCACACGGATGTTCAGCCGGATGAGGCTGCCCGTCGCGCTGGCCAACATCCAGCCCGACCCCGCGGTCAGCCCCTCCTGGGACATGGACGACATGACCTACAACCAGGGCATCCACGGGGCCCAGGACACCGCCAACGCCATGGTGCGCGCCGGCCTGTCCTTCGACGTCATCACCGGCGAGTGGCAGAGCCCGGAGTTCGCCGCGCGCGTGGACCGCTGGGCCCGCGCGGCGCGCGCCGTCAGCGCGCTGCGCTCCCTCCGGGTCGGCGTGTTCGGCTACCCGATGAACGGCATGGGCGACGCCCGGGTGGACGAGACCGCACTGCTGCGCAAGCTCGGCCCCGAGGTCCACGTCATCGCACCGGGCGCACTGCACCGGACGATGGCCGACCTGCCCGAGGACGCGGTCCGCGGCCTCATGGACTGGGAGGACACGGCCCTGGAGGTGGACGGGCGCCTGTCCAAGGAGGAGCGCGTCGACCACGCCCGCATGCAGCTGGGCATCGAACGGCTGCTGGAGGAGACGGGCTGCGGGGCCTACTCCACCCACTTCGACGCGATCGGGGAGGACGGACGCTTCGCCCGGCTGCCGATGGCCGCCGCCTCCACCCTGATGGCCAAGGGGTACGGGTTCGCCGGGGAGGGCGACGTCCTGGCCGCCTCGGTCGTCTACGCGGGCCACCAGCTCGCCGGAGACGGCCACTTCACCGAGATGTACGCGATGGACTTCCCCAGCGACTCCATCCTCATGAGCCACATGGGCGAGGGCAACTGGAGGGTCGCGCGCGAGGACGAGCCCGTCCGGCTGATCAAGCGCCCGCTGGGCATCGGCGGTCTGGCCGACCCGCCCACCATCCTCTTCCGCTACCGGCCGGGTCCGGCCACCCTGGCCTCCCTGGTCGCCCTCGGCGGTGAGGAGTTCCGACTGGTCGTGGCCGAGGGCGAGGTCGTCGACGCGCCCGAACTGCCGTCCCTGGAGATGCCCTACGGACAGTTCCGCCCCGAGACGGGCGTGCGGGCGTGCATGGACTCCTGGCTCCGCGCGGGCGGCACCCACCACATGGTCATGAACACCGGAGCCCGCGCCGAGGACTGGAGGGTCCTGTGCGAGCTCTCCGGTATCGAGTACGTCCGGGTCTGACCCGGATCATCCAGCGCCCCGGCGCGTCACCACCCCCCACCGAAGGGCTCCGGGGAGCCCTTCGACCCCCTTCAGCGCAAGGAGAACACCATGCGCGACGCATCACCCCCGTACCACGCACCGCCTCCGGCCGCCCCCGCCGGACCGGGCCGCAGGGCCTTCGTCACCGGGGCCCTGGCCGCGGCGGGACTGGCCGCCACGGGCTGCGCGCCACCCGACACCCTGATCAGCGGGAAGACCAGGCTGCGCCAGTGGAACCTGTTCGCCGGCGGCGACGGCAACCGCATGATCGAGATGCACGGCGCCTACCAGGCCGAGCACCCCGGCATCGACTTCCGCGCCACCACCTTCACGTGGGGCGCGCCCTTCTACACCAAGGTCGCCATGGGCGCGGCCGGCGGCCGGGGCGCCGACATCGCCACCGTGCACGTCTCCCGCCTGGAGAGCCTGGCGCCGGGCCGGCTGCTGGACCCGATCGACCCCGCGATGCTCGCCGAGGCGGGCATCGACGACACCGTGGTGCTGCCCAACATCTGGGAGAAGTGCTTCTTCGACGGCCGGCTCTACGCCATCCCCATCGACACCCACGTCCTCGTGCAGTACTACAACCTCGACGTGTGCCGCGAGGCGGGCGTCCTGGACTCCGACGACCGGCTCGTGGAGGTCTCCGGGACGGAGGAGTACTTCGACCTGCTCCGCGAGATCCAGGGCGTCACCGGCACCTACGGCCTGTCCCTGGACACCTGGAACCCCTGGTCCAACTTCTGGGCGCTCTACCGCCAGCAGGACGGCGACATCGTCTTCGGCGAGGACGACTACGAGATGGACGACGACAAGGCCCTGGCCGCCATGGAGGTGCTCTACCGGCTCTCGGAGGAGGGGCTCTCCCCCCGCCACTCCCGGGACGCCGACACCGCCGCCAACCTGGTCAACGCACGGGCCGGGCTGATGATCCACGGCAACTGGGAGATCCCCACGCTGGAGGCCGCCGGGACCAACTTCTCGGCCACCCAGTTCCCGGCCGTGTTCGGCAACCACCGCACTCGCGGCGACTCCCACTGCTACGTGTTCCCCCACCAGCGCGACCGCGACCCCGGGCGCACCCGGGCCGCCGTGGAGTACGCCGCGTGGATGCTACGCCACAGCCTCACCTGGGCGAAGGGCGGGCACATCCCCGCCTACCAACCGGTCGTGGAGAGCGCTGAGTACGACGAACTCCAGCCGCAGGCCGAGTACCGCGAGGCCGCCGAGAACGTGCAGTTCGAGCCCCAGGCCTGGTTCAGCGGATCGGCCGGGCGTCTCCAGGACGAGGCCGCCGGCCCGCTGACCACCCTGCACCAGGGCACCCAGACCCCCGAGCAGGCCCTCGCCCAGCTCAAACGGACCATCCGCGACCTGCTGACCGTCCCATCACCGGTGTAGGGAAGGGAGTGCCCACCATGACCAGCCAGACCAGCGCCCCACCGCCCCGCACCTTCGCCGGGACCCCGCCCAGCGCCCCCCGCGGCCTCGTCGACGTCCGGCGCAGGCCCACGACGTGGACCGGACTGTGGTTCGTCCTGCCCTTCCTGGCCTTCTACGCCCTGTTCCTGCTGTGGCCCTCCGTGGTCGGCCTCGGCTACGCCTTCACCGACCGCAGCCTGGCCGGGGGAGAGACCTCCTTCGTCGGGATGGACAACTGGCGGGAGAGCCTGACCGACCCCGACCTGTACGGCTCCCTGTGGAACACGCTGTGGTTCACGGTCCTGAGCGTGCCCCTGATGGTCCTGCTCGCGCTCGGCCTGGCCCTGCTGACCGACCACGCCCGCAGGCTCGGATGGTTCCTGAGGCTCTCCTTCTTCGCGCCGTTCGTGCTCCCGGTCGCGGTGATGACCCTCATCTGGAACTGGATGTACAACCCGAGCCTGGGGCTGTTCAACGGCACCCTGGAGCGGTTCGGCGTCGCGGGCCCCGAGTGGCTCTTCAGCGAGGACACGGCGATGTTCTCCGTGGTCATCGCCACCGCCTGGTGGCAGGTCGGCTTCAACTACCTGCTCTACCTGGCCGCCATGCAGTCCATCCCCAAGGACGTCTACGAGGCGGCGGCCATCGACGGCGCGGGCGTCTGGCAGCGCATCGCCCGCATCACCCTGCCCATGCTCGCCCGCACCACCGCGCTCATCGCGGTGCTCCAGCTCATCGGATCGCTGCGGGTGTTCGAGCAGATCTACCTCATGACCATGGGCGGCCCCAACTTCGCCACCCGTACCGTCATCCAGTACATCTACGACTCCGGCTTCGTGGGTCTGCGCGTGGGCCTGGCCTCGTCCATGGCCTACATCTTCATGGTCCTGATCATCGCCGCCTCCATCGCCCAGTTCCGCCTGTTCTCCCGGAAGGAGGGCTGACCATGGCCGCCCCCGCCACCACCTCCGCGCAGCGCGCCGCCTCGGCCCCCGCGCGCACGCCCCGGCCCTCCCGGAAACGGCGCGTCACGGTCGGCTCGGCCGCGCTGTACACGGTCGCCGCCCTGGCCGGGCTCCTGTGGTTCGTCCCGCTGCTGTGGGCCTTCGCCACCTCGGTCAAACCCGAGGGCGAGACCACCGTCATGCCGCCCAGCTGGTTCACCCCCAACGCCACCTTCGAGGCCTACGCGCAGGTCCTGGGCCGCGGGGACATCATCCGCTGGACGATGAACTCGCTCATCACCACCACGATCGTCACCGCGCTCACCCTGGTGGTGTGCGTGCTGGCCGCCTACGGTTTCTCCCGGTTCGACTTCCGCGGCCGCGGCTGGCTCTTCGCCCTGGTCATCGGCGGCATCCTCATCCCGCCGCAGGTGCTCATCGTGCCCCAGTTCGTGCTGATGACCCAGCTCGGGCTGGTGGACACCTACTGGGGCGTGGCCCTGCCCCAGGTGGTCGCCCCGGTGTTCGTGTTCATCCTCAAGCGGTTCTTCGACGCCATCCCGCGCGACTACGAGGACGCCGCCAAGATGGACGGCGCCGGACCGCTGCTCGTGCTGTGGAGCGTCATCCTGCCGCTGTCCCGGCCCATCCTCACCGCCGTGGGCATCTTCACCTTCATCGGAGCCTGGAACAACTTCCTGTGGCCGTTCATCGTGATCAACGATCCGGAGATGATGACCCTGCCCGTGGGCCTGGGCACCGTCCTGGGCCAGTACGGCATTCAGTACGCGCAGGTCATGGCCTCGGCCGTGCTGGGCGCCCTGCCCCTGCTCGTGGTCTACCTGCTCTTCCAGAGGCACATCGTCACGGGCGTGGCGGGTGCCGGGATCAAGGGCTGACCCGCTCCACCGACCCCGACCCGCTCCCACGACCCCCCAGGAGCCCCCTCCCATGCGACGTCCGCTCACCCGGATCGCGGCGGTCCTCACCGCCGCGGCCCTGGCCACCTCCCTGACCAGCGCCCTGACCGGCCCCGCCTCCGCGGCACGCGCCGACTGGGACGTCCCGCCCAACAACCCCGGACTTCCGGTCTTCGGCCACCAGCCCGACGACATCCACCCCTTCGCCGGGGGCCTGAGGGTCCACGACCCCGCCCTGTACCGGGGCGGCCGCGGCCAGGACTGGTACGTCTTCGGCACCGGACACCCCGAGATCGGCGACGGCGGCATCCAGATCCGCAGCTCCCCGAACGGGCGGCACTGGACCTACACCGGCACCGTCTGGGACACCAAGCCCGCCTGGCTCACGGAGGCGATCCCCGGAGTGGAGACCCTCTGGGCCCCCGAGATCCACCACTCCGACGGCACCTACTACCTGTACTACGCGGCCTCCACCTTCGGCTCGAACCGCTCGGTCATCGCCCTGGCCACCAACACCACCCTGGACCCCGACGACCCCGGCTACGCGTGGGTCGACCGGGGCCCGGTGTTCGAGTCCTTCGAGGGCGACCCCTACAACGCCATCGACCCCGGCGTCGTCGAGGACGCCGAGGGCCGCCACTGGCTGACCTTCGGCTCGTTCTGGAGCGGTATCCGCATGGTCGAGCTGGACTGGCCGAGCGGCAGGGCCGCCGAGGGCGCCGAGGTGCTGCACCTGGCCGACCGCCGCGAACCGCCCAACGCCGTCGAGGCGCCCCACATCACCCACCGCGACGGCCACTACTACCTCTTCGTCTCCCTCGACCACTGCTGCCGCGTCGGCAGCGACTACAAGGTCGCCGTCGGCCGGTCCACCGACGTCACCGGCCCGTACGTGGACGCCGACGGAGTCCCCCTGCTGGAGGGCGGCGGCACCGTGATCGTCGCCGACGAGGGCACCATCACCGGCTCGGGCGGGCAGTCGGTCTCCGGCGGCCTGCTCGCCTACCACTACTACGACACCGACCTCGGTCCCGACTTCGACTTCCGGATGGCCGTCCGGAAGCTGCACTGGACCGCCGACGGCTGGCCCTACGTCCGGTAGACCCGCCGACCGACCGCGCCCGGCCCGGGTACGCCCGGGCCGGGCCACCGAACAACCTACGGAGACCCCCATGCTCAACGCCTCCCTCCGCATCGACGCCGCCACCCCCGTCGCCCCGGTCCACCGCCGCACGTTCGGCTCCTTCGTCGAACACATGGGACGCTGCGTCTACACGGGCATCTACGAACCCGGGCACCCCGCCGCCGACCCCGACGGCTTCCGGCGCGACGTCGCCGAACTGGTCCGCGAACTGGGCGTGACCACCGTGCGCTACCCGGGCGGCAACTTCGTCTCCGGGTACCGCTGGGAGGACGGGGTGGGTCCCAAGGACCAGCGCCCGGTCCGCCGCGACCTGGCCTGGCACAGCATCGAGACCAACCAGTTCGGCCTCAACGAGTTCGCGACCTGGTGCGGGCGCCTGGACATCGAGCCGATGATGGCCGTCAACCTCGGCACGCGGGGGCTCCAGGAGGCCCTGGACCTGCTGGAGTACACCAACCACCCCGGCGGCACCCACCTGTCGGACCTGCGCGCGGCCCACGGCCACCCCGACCCCCACGGCATCCGCATGTGGTGCCTGGGCAACGAGATGGACGGCCCCTGGCAGATCGGCCACCTCGACGCCCGCTCCTACGGCCGCAAGGCCGCCCAGGCGGCCCGGGCCATGAAGATGGCCGACCGCGACCTGGAACTGGTCGTGTGCGGCAGCTCCGGGTCGGGCATGCCCACCTTCGGCGAGTGGGAGGCCACCGTCCTGGAGGAGACCTACGACGCCGTCGAGTACATCTCCCTGCACGCCTACTACGAGGAGCACGACGGCGACCTGGCCAGCTTCCTCGGCGCGGTCACGGACATGGACCACTTCATCGACTCCGTGGTCTCCACCGCCGACGCCGTCGGCGCCAGGCTGCGCGACCCCAAGCGCATCCAGCTGTCCTTCGACGAGTGGAACGTCTGGTACCTGAGCCGCCACCAGGAGCAGGCCGCCGTGCAGCCCACCGACGACTGGAGGGTCGCGCCCCGCGTCATCGAGGACCAGTACAACGTGGCCGACGCCGTCGTGGTCGGCAACATGCTCATCAGCCTGCTCCGGCACAGCGACCGGGTCACCGCCGCCAGCCAGGCCCAGCTCGCCAACGTGATCGCGCCCATCATGACCGAGCCGGGCGGCCCCGCCTGGCGCCAGACCATCTTCCACCCCTTCGCCCTCACCGCCGCCTCCGCCTCCGGCCACGTGCTGCGCACCGAGGTCACCGCACCCGTGCAGGAGACCGCCCGGTACGGCGAGGTCCCCGTGGTCGACGCCGCGGTCACCTCCGACCCGGACACAGGGCGCGCCGCCCTCTTCCTCGTCAACCGCTCCACCGACCAGCCGCTCACCCTCCGGGCCGACCTGCGCGACCTCGGCCCGACCGGCGTGGCCCGCGCGCTCACCCTCGCCGACGACGACGTGTACGCCGCCAACACCATGGACGACCCCGACCGGGTCGTTCCCCAGGACAACAAGTCCGTCCACCTGGAGGAGGGGCACCTCACCGTGACCCTGCCACCGGTCTCCTGGACGGCGCTCACCCTGACCGCCGGCGACAACTGAGGACGCCGAGGAAGAGAAGAGGACACGCACATGCGACACCACCATCGGAAGGCGCTCATCCCGGCGCTGCTCGGGACGGCCCTGCTGCTGCTCACCGCCTGCAACGGCGTCGGCGACGCCGCCCAGAGCTCCGGGGAGAACGGCACCGTCGGCATCGCCATGCCCACCCAGTCGTCGGAGCGCTGGATCAACGACGGCGACAACATGGTCGCCGAGTTCGAGTCCCGCGGCTTCGGCACCGACCTCCAGTACGCCGAGGACGTCGTGGAGGACCAGGTCGCCCAGATCGAGAACATGATCACCAGGGGCGCCGACGTCCTGGTCATCGCCGCCATCGACGGCGAGGCCCTCGGCGACGTGCTCGACATGGCCGCCTCCAGCGACATCCCGGTGGTCGCCTACGACCGCCTCATCCGCGGCAGCGAGCACGTCGACTACTACGCCACCTTCGACAACTTCCAGGTGGGCGTCCTCCAGGGGCAGTACATCGTGGACGCCCTCGACCTGGAGAACGCGGAGGGGCCGTTCAACATCGAGCTGTTCGGCGGCTCACCCGACGACAACAACGCCTACTACTTCTACGACGGGGCGATGTCGGTGCTCCAGCCCCACATCGACGACGGCACCCTCGTGGTACGGAGCGGCCAGACCTCCATGGACCAGATCGCCACCCAGCGCTGGTCCGGCTCCATCGCCCAGGACCGCATGGACAACCTGCTCAGCGCCAACTACTCCGACGAGGAGGTGCACGCGGTCCTGTCGCCCTACGACGGCATCAGCCTCGGCGTGATCGAGTCCCTGCGCGCGGTCGGCTACGGCACCGGGGAGAAGCCGCTGCCCGTCGTCACCGGCCAGGACGCCGAGGCCGCCTCGGTCAAGTCGATCATCGCCGGCGAGCAGACCCAGACCGTCTTCAAGGACACCCGGGCCCTGGCCGCCCAGACGGTCGACATGGTCGAGGCGCTCCTGGCGGGGGAGGAGGTCCCGGTCAACGACACCGAGACCTACGACAACGGGGTCAAGGTCGTCCCCTCCTACCTGCTCGAACCCGTGTCGGTGGACGCCGACAACTACCGCGAGGCCCTGGTCGACAGCGGTTACTACGAGGAGTCTGAACTCGAATGAGACAGGAGGAGCGGCGGCCCGCCTCCCGGGGCGGGCCGCTCCTTTCGATGCGCGACATCCAGAAGGAGTTCCCCGGGGTACGGGCCCTGGACGGGGTGTCGCTGAGCGTCGGGCACGGCCGGATCCACGCCCTGATGGGGGAGAACGGCGCCGGGAAGTCCACGCTGATGAAGGTGCTCAGCGGCGTCCACCCGACGGGCTCCTACACGGGCGAGGTCCTCGTCGACGGCGAGCCCTGCGCCTTCTCCGGCGTCGCCGACAGCGAGCGCGCCGGCATCGCCATCATCCACCAGGAACTCGCCCTCATCCCGCAGCTGTCGATCAGCGAGAACGTCTTCCTCGGCCACGAACAGGCCCGGTACGGCGTGGTCGACTGGGGCGCCACCCACGCCCGGGCCCGCGCACTCCTGCGCAGGGTCGGGCTGGACGAGAATCCGGCCACGCCCGTCTCCGCGCTGAGCGTGGGCGCCAGACAGCTCGTGGAGATCGCCAAGGCCCTGGCCAAACGGGTGCGGCTGCTCATCCTGGACGAGCCGACCTCGGCGCTGAACGAGGTGGAGAGCACACGGTTGCTCGAACTCCTCCTGGACCTGCGTGAGCAGGGCGTGACGTGCATCCTCATCTCGCACAAGCTCGGCGAGGTGGTGCGCGTCTGCGACGAGGTCACCATCCTGCGGGACGGCCGCACCATCGAGACCCTCGCCGTGGAGCGCGACGCCGACGGCACCCCCTCCATCGACGAGGACCGCATCATCCGCGGGATGGTCGGCCGCGAGCTGGACCAGCGCCACCCCCCGCGGACCGGCGAGATCGGTGAGGTGCGCTTCCAGGTCCGCGACTGGACGGTGGACCACCCGGTCCAGGCCGGACGGCGCGTGGTGGACGGGGTCGACCTCACCCTGCGCGCCGGAGAGGTCGTGGGCATGGCGGGACTCATGGGCGCCGGGCGCACCGAGTTCGCGATGAGCCTGTTCGGCCGCTCCTACGGGCGCCACGTACGCGGCAGCGTCCTCAAGGACGGCGCCGAACTGGCCACCGGGAGCGTCGCAGAGGCCATCCGCGGCGGGATCGCCTACGTGCCCGAGGACCGCAAGTCGCTCGGCCTGGTCCTGGACGACGACATCCGCCACAACACCACGCTCGCGGCCCTGGGCCGCGTCTCCGCGCGCGGGGTCCTCGACCCGGGCCTGGAGGCCGTGGAGGCCGCGCGGATGAGCGAGCGGATGCGGGTCAGGAGCCACGGCACGACCCAGGTCGTGCGCACCCTCAGCGGAGGCAACCAGCAAAAGGTCGTCCTCGGCAAGTGGATGTTCACCCGCCCCGAGCTCCTGATCCTCGACGAACCCACCCGGGGCATCGACGTCGGGGCCAAGTACGAGATCTACCTGATCGTGCGCCGGCTCGCCGCCGAGGGCGCCTGCGTACTGCTGATCTCCTCCGAGCTCCCCGAGATCCTCGGCATGTGCGACCGGATCTACACGATGTGCGAGGGGCGCATCACCGGAGAGGTCCCCGGCCGGGGGGCCGACCAGGAAACCCTCATGAGACTGATGACGCGAACCGGGGGACACCCGTGAAAGAGCCCACCACGACCTCCCGCCTCGCACAGCTCGGCGGTGCGCTGATGCGGGGGAACTCCCGCCAGTACGGTATGGCCATCGCCCTGGTGGCCATCATCGTGCTGTTCCAGATCCTGACCGGCGGACTGCTCCTCACGCCGCTCAACGTCACCAACCTGATCATGCAGAACTCCTACATCCTGATCCTGGCGATCGGGATGATGCTGGTCATCGTCACCGGGCACATCGACCTGTCCGTCGGCTCGGTGGTGGCGTTCACGGGCGCGGTGTCGGCGATCATGCTCACCTCCTGGGGGCTGCCGACGGTCGCCGTCGTCCCCCTGGCCCTGGTCATCGGTGCGCTCATCGGCGCCTGGCAGGGCTTCTGGGTCGCCTACGTGCGCGTCCCCGCCTTCATCGTCACCCTCGCCGGGATGCTCGTCTTCCGCGGCGCGACCCTGGCGGTCCTGGGCGGGGAGTCCGTCGCCCCGCTGCCCCAGAACCTGCGCAGCATCGCCAGCGGCTTCCTGCCGGGCCAGGGCGGCGACGGCCCGCACCTGCCGACCCTGCTGCTGGGCGCCCTCGGGGCCGCCCTGATCGTGTGGATCCAGTGGAGCTCGCGGTCGCGCTCGCGCGGGTACGGGCTGCCGGTCGCCCCCGCGCCGGTCACCGCCGCCGCCTCGGTCCTCACCGTCGCGGCCGTCCTGGCGTTCACCTACGTGCTGGCCGACTACAACGGGCTCCCCATCGTGGGCCTGCTGCTCGTCGCGCTCATCGCGGGGTACTCGTTCGTGATGCGCTCCACGACCATGGGCAGGCGCGTCTACGCCGTCGGCGGCAGCGAGCAGGCCGCGGCGCTGTCCGGGATCAGGACCCAGCGCACCACGTTCTGGGTGTTCGTCAACATGGGCGTGCTCTCGGCGCTGGCCGGGGTCGTCTTCACGGCGCGGCTCAACGCCGCCACGCCCGGTGCCGGAACCATGTTCGAGCTCGACGCGATCGCGGCGGCCTTCATCGGCGGCGCCTCCGCCTCCGGAGGCGTGGGCACCGTCATCGGAGCCGTCATCGGCGCGCTGGTCATGGGCGTGCTGAACAACGGCATGTCGCTCATCGGCCTGGGCGTGGACTGGCAGCAGCTGATCAAGGGACTGGTGCTGCTGCTCGCGGTGGCCTTCGACATCTACAACAAGCGCCGCGTCAACACCAGGCCCGCCGCCCCGGCCGCCTCCGAGCCGGGCGGGGACGGGAGGGGGTCCGGCGGCGGCTCCGCTCCCCTCGCGGACAGGGAACGGGCGAACTCCTGAGGAGGGGGAGGCCTCCGGGAGGTCCTGGGCGTCACTGGTAGCCCCGGATCTCCCGGAAGACCTGCTCCAGGTCCTCCTCCCGGGCGTCGAACACCCGGCCGCCCGTCAGCTCCGCCAGCTCGCCCATCTCCGGCACGTCCGACTCGCCGAACAGCACGGTGAACACCGGTACCCCCGCCACCGCGTCCGGCCGCGCCGACAGCGAGTCGCCGAACCCCGCCAGACCCGTGCCCCGGTTCACCTCGCCGTCGGTCATCAGCACCACGGACATCAGGCGGTCGTCGCCCGGCCCCGTGAGGCCCTCCTCCAGCAGTCCGTACGCCCGCACCAGGGCGTCGTAGGCGGCCGTGTCGCCCTCGGCCTCCAGGCCGGCCACCGCCTCGGCCAGCTCGGCACCGGCCTCCTCCGCCGACCCCGGCTCCATCACGAAGGTGAGCGGGTCCGCGGGCTCGGTGGAGAAGGGCAGCAGCGTCACCTCCTCCCTCTCCTGGAAGGACTGCGTGCTCCCGGTCAGCGAACCGCCGTCCGTACCGGTCAGAGCGCTCAGGGCCGACTGGAGCTCCCGGAGCCGGTCGCCCTCCATCGACCCCGACACGTCCAGCACGTACACGGTGCGCGCCGGACGGCGCAGCGCGGCGGAGTAGTCCGACACCAGGCCGTCGACGACCTCCCGGCTCGTCGGGAACGGCAGTTCCACCAGCGGGGGCAGGGCCGGGGACGGCTCCGCCCCGGCCGTGACCGGCCGCCGCCGCGTGCGGTCGGCGATCTGCTGCTGCGTCCGCACCGACGTCAGGTCCTCCACCAGCCGCTCGTATCCGTCCAGCGCCTCCTCGGAGGGGTCCGACAGAAGGGTGAGGGGGTAGTCGGCGGTCACCACGCCGTCGGCCGGGTACACGACAGTCAGGGGCTCCTCCAGCGCACCGGAGGCGTTCAGCGACAGGATCACCGACTCGTAGTTGACCAGACCGTCCACGGGCCTGCCCCGCTCCGCGCGCCGCACGAACGCCTCCGTCAGCCACCCCGACGACCCCGCCGTCACCTCCTGCCCCGAGAAGAACTCCGACAGCTCCGGGCCCACCTGCTCCACGTCCTCCGACCGCAGCGCCGCACCCGTGTCGGCCATCGCGGAGGCCACCCCGATCAGCGCCGAGAAGCCCGAGTTGGAGGCACCGGGGTTGGTCATCCCGTAGGTGAAGCCCTCCTCCGCGACCGCCCGGTGCACGTCCGCCCAGGTCACCTCGCCGCCGTCGTCCCACCCCAGCTCCTCCGCGCGGTCGGCGGCCACGCCCAGCACCACGGGGGAGACCATGACCGGGGTCTGGACGTGCACGGCGGACCGGCCCCCCTCGTCCAGGGTGAGGTAGCGGTTGGAGGCGAACCACACCGCGTCGTACTCCCCGGTCTCACCCTCGCGGTCCCCGGCGGCGATCCGGGCCATACCGTCCAGCGTGCCCGTGTACTCCAGCTCCACCGCCACCCCGGTCCGCTCGGCCGCCTCCTCCAGCAGCGGCTCCATGTCGGCGATCTCGCTTCCGGCCAGAACCCGCAGCGTCACGTCGGGGTCCGGTTCGGAGGCGGAGCAGCCCGCCGCCGCCAGGGCCGCCGCGAGCACCGGGGCGCAGACGCCGCGGATCCGTCCGCGCTTGCTTCCAGAGGCCATTCCCGCTCCGCTCTCCTGTCCTGGGCAGTGTTTCTCCGGGCTCCGCCCGCGTGTGCTCAAGGGCCGCGCCCACCCGCCGTCCTCCACCACGTCCGGGGCCGGGCGGGCGCTCGCCGGCAGGCCTCAGGCGCCGCCGCCGCGGGCCGCCTCCTCGGGGGCGGGAGGACGCGCCCCGCTGCTGTCGTAGGCGTCCTCGATGCCCGTCAGCAGGGTCTCCAGGGCCTCGTAGGTGGGCGTGTTCACCACGTCGGCGACCCGGGTGCGCACCGGCAGCCCGTGTTCGGCCACCAGGTCGTCGAAGTGGGCGCCGCCCTCGGTGCGGAACCCGTGCGCCGCGGCGCGCTCCTGGAGCACCGGGTCCCGGGCGAGCAGCCGCCCGACCGCGTCGCCCTCCTCCGTGAACGGAACGGCGGTGTGCACCGCGTACACGGTCGGCCCCGGGTAGAGCACCACCGCCTCCTGGTCGAGCTCGGGCCCGTTGACCATCGCGTCCACGTACTGCGACTCGTAGGCCCACAGCAGCGGCGTGTGCCCCGGACCCAGGTCGCGGAACTGCTCGAACGGCTGCTGGGAGGACTCGGGCGGCTGGCCCTGGGCGAGGAAGAGGCGCGACAGCGTCCCGGTGAGTTCGCCGTCCACCCCTCCGGGCGCGACGACCTCCTCACCGTTGAGCAGGTAGGACAGGACCGCGACGTGCATCGCCGCCGAGTTGGAGGTGCGCGGGTCCGTGGTGCGCACCAGCACCTCGTTGCGGTTGCTGGAGCCGACCGCGTCCCCGGGCAGGTCGCGCCAGCGGGTGCGCTCCCGCGTCAGCTCCAGGTAGGCGGCCAGGTCGAAGGACCAGGTCCCGTCCCCGGCCTGCTCGGCGACCCCGGCCGCCTCCAGCGCACCCACCATCGGCCGGTAGCTGAGCAGGACCATCGGCGTGCTGAAGAGCCGGTACTCGGTCGAGATCCCGTGCAGCTCCCTCACGTGCTCCGACGCCGGACCCGAACCGGGGGACACGAAGTCCGCGCCGTCGGCCTCCTCGGCCATCAGCCGCGAGCCCCGGGGCCGCACCCGCACCTCGTACCCGAGTTCGGCGAACCGTTCCACGACCAGCTCGTCCTCGAACAGCTCGACCTTCTCCGAGCCGACCACGCCCTCCACGAGCACCGGGTCGCCACCGGCCAGGCGGTTCAGGACGACGAAGCCGAGCGCCGCGGCCAGGGCCACCGCGACGACCGACGCGACCACGACGAACCAGAACGCGCCACGGCCGGACGTGTGGGGGATTCCACGCACCTGTGCCGATCCTCCTCGGAACCGTCCAGTGGGGCTCCCACGCTGCCAGGGCGAACCGGCGCCGAGCCGACCGGGAGGTGGCCGCCCGGTGGCGGAGCGGGGAACCCGGGCGGGTGCGGAAGCCCCGCCGGCACGGCCCTGCCGGCGGGGATGCCGGCCGCGGGGATCCACGGTGAGCGCGGGCTCGAAGCCGGCGGCGATGTCGTCCCAGCGGGCGGACTCGACGCTGGTCTGCTCGCGGACCTCGCCGTCCGGACCGGTCGCGTCGGGCTGGTCCTCCCCGTCCTGGGCGACGAAGAGGCCGCCGTCGAACCGGCCCACGGGCACGTTCAGCACCGCGCTGCCGTCGGTGCGCCGGACCATGTCGTTCCCCTCGGGGCCGCCGACCCGGAACGAGCCGACGCGCACAGCACCAGCGCCGCCGCCGTCGCGATCCGGCCGGCCGGTGGTCTCTCCATGGGTTCCCCACGGTTATCCTCGGGGATCCGCCACGTAGCGAGGTCACGTCGTCACCGCGGAGTATGACCTCACGGGCCGCCCGAACCGGGGATACGGGAGCCCGTCACAGAACCCCGTGCCGTGTGAACACCGGACCGCCCGCAGGCCCCGCCCGCCCGGCCGCCCCGGGCCCGTGGACGGCGGTCGCAGGGTCGGCGGGGAGAACTACCCTGGAGACCGTGGCAGGCCGGATCAGAGACGAAGACATCGCACTCGTACGCGAGCGCACCCCCATCGCCGACGTGATCGGGGAGTACCTCCAGCTCCGCAACGCCGGGGGCGGCTCGCTGAAGGGACTGTGCCCCTTCCACGACGAGAAGTCGCCCTCCTTCAACGTCACCCCCTCCAAGAACCTCTACTACTGCTTCGGCTGCGCCGAGGGCGGCGACACCATCTCCTTCGTGCAGAAGATGGAGAGCCTCAGCTTCGCGGAGGCCGTCGAGACGCTGGCCCGACAGATCGGCGTCACCCTGCGCTACGAGGAGGGCGGCCGCAGCACCGCCAGGCACGACACGGGCAAGCGCCAGCGCCTGCTCGACGCCCACCGGGCCGCCGCCGAGTTCTACGCCGAACAGCTCCTCTCGCCCGGTGCGGTCACCGCCCGGCGCTTCCTGGACGAGCGCGGGTTCAACCGGGTGCACGCCGAGCACTTCGGCCTCGGCTACGCCCCGGCGGGCTGGGAGAACCTCACCTCCCACCTGCGCAACAAGGGGTTCACCGACAAGGAGCTGGTCGAGTCCGGGCTCGCCAGCCAGGGGCGGCGCGGCGCCTACGACCGCTTCCGCAACCGGCTGCTGTGGCCCGTCCGCGAGGTCACCGGCGAGGTCGTCGGCTTCGGGGCCCGCAAACTCGACCCCGAGGAGGACGGGCCCAAGTACCTCAACTCCCCCGAGAGCCCCATCTTCCACAAGGGGCGGCTGCTCTACGGGCTCGACCTGGCCAAGCGGGACATCTCCCGGGAGGGCAGGGCGGTCATCGTCGAGGGCTACACCGACGTCATGGCCTGCCACGTCGCCGGTGTGACCACCGCCGTGGCCACCTGCGGCACCTCCTTCGGCGAGGAGCACGTGAAGATCCTGCGCCGTATGCTGCTGGGCCGCTCCCACCAGACCGGCGAGGTGGTGTTCACCTTCGACGGCGACGCCGCCGGGCAGAAGGCCGCCGTGCGCGCCTTCGCCGAGGAGCACGGGTTCACCTCCGAGACCTTCGTCGCCGTGCAGTCCGACGGGCTCGACCCCTGCGACCTGCGGCTCCAGCACGGGGACCAGGCGGTGATCGACCTCGTCAACGACCGGGCCCCCCTGTACGAGTTCATGATCCGCAACGTCATGGAGGGCTACGACCTGTCCACGCCCGAGGGCAGGATGGCCGCCCTGGACGCGGCGGCGCCGGTGGTCGCCAGCATCCGGGACGAGGGCGTGCGCCGCGACTACGGCAGGAACCTCGACCGCTGGATCGGCATCCTGGACGAGGCCTTCGTGCTGCGCCGGGTCAACCAGCACCTGCGCCGGGGCGGCGGCAGGGGCGCCCGCCCGCAGGCCCCCGCCCGGCCCGCCCCCAGCCCGGACGCCCGGGAGGCCCCCTACGACCTCGGCGACCCCTCCGTGCAGCGTGAGCGCCAGGCCCTCAAGATCGCCGTGCAGTACCCCTGGCTGGCCGTCGGCTTCGACGCCTTCACCGAGGAGGACTTCACCGTCCCCCAGCACAGGGCGGTGCTCAAGCTCATCGCGGAGCGGGGAGGCGTGGCCGCCGCGCACGACCCCGCGGCGTGGGTGAACGAGTTGCGCGAGGCCGCGCCCAATGACACGCAGCGTGATTTCCTCACGCGTTTGGCGGTCGAGCAGCTGGAGTTCTATGGAGAACTCGACGAGCATTACGCCTGGCAAATACTGGGCACAGTCAAGACTCATTCCATCAATCGGCGCGAGTCAAACCTGAAGTCTCTGCTCTCCCGGCTCGACGCGGCCTCCCAGGCGGAGGAGCACAACCGGGTATTCACCGAACTCATGGCGCTTCAGCAGCAAAAACGCGCTCTCCAGGAGGAGCGGGCGAGCGGCATGTAGCGCCGGGGTGACAATAATAGTTCTCCCTTTACCGGCACCCGGGCGGGCACAATGGTGTGGTGCCTCCCACAGTTGTGACCAAGGAAACGCCGTCCATTCAACAGGTGGTCCGGCTGCTCCCCGAGCCGGGCCGGGGCCCGGTCAGCCGCGGCCAGGTCGCCTCGGCCCTGAGCCGGCTGGACCTTCCCCCGGACTACCTGGACCAGGCGGTCGCCCACCTCGCCCGGGCCGGTGTGGAGGTCGCCGAGTCCGAGGAGGCCGGACCCCCCGCCGACGGCGATAGGCGCTCCGGATCGGACCTGGTACGGCTCTACCTGCGTGAGATCGGCAGGGTGCCGCTGCTGAGTGCCGAGCAGGAGGTGGACCTGGCCAAGGCGATCGAGGTCGGCCTGTACGCGCGCCACCGCGACCCCGCCGCGGGCGCGTGCACGGCGGAGGAGCTCACCGCGCTGGTCGAGGAGGGCGAGAGGGCCAAGCGGCGCCTGGTCGAATCCAACCTGCGCCTCGTCGTGTCCATAGCCAAACGTTATACGGGCCGGGGACTGCTTTTCCTCGACCTCATCCAGGAGGGCAATCTCGGTCTGATCCGCGCCGTGGAGAAGTTCGATTACCGAAAGGGTTTCAAATTCTCCACCTACGCGACGTGGTGGATACGGCAGGCCATCACACGGGCGATCGCGGACCAGGCGCGCACGATCCGTATTCCCGTGCACATGGTCGAGACGATCAACAAAGTCGCCCGGGTCCAGCACCAACTGCACCAGCAACTCGGACGCGAACCCAGTATCGCCGAGATCTCCTCGGCCGCCGGATTCGGCGGGGAACGCGTTCTGGAAATCCAGCGGATCGCACGGGAACCCGTTTCCCTCCAGCTGCCCATCGGCGAGGAGGAGTCCGACTTCGGCGACTTCATCGAGGACTCCGACGCGGTCGTCCCGGTCGAGGCGGCCTCCTTCACCGTCCTCCAGGAGCAGCTGGGGCTCATCCTCGCCGGCCTGTCCGACCGGGAGAGGCGTATCATCCGGTTGCGCTTCGGGATGGCCGACGGCCACCCGCACACCCTGGAGGAGGTGGGGCGCGAGTTCGGGGTGACCCGCGAGCGCATCCGCCAGATCGAGGCCAAGACGCTGGCCAAGCTCCGCCACCCCTCGCGGGCCGGGACCCTGCGCGACTTCCTCACCGGCGGCTGAGCGGCCCGGAACGGGCGTCCGCCGGACGCCCACCACCAACGTGCGGGCACCCGCGCGGGTTCCGCGGCGGCCTGATGTGGCCGACCTGCCGACAACCCCGGGATCGGCGGCGCATGGCGTCTAGGGTCGAAGGTGTGAACGCCTTCCCGCCCGCACCGGGCACCGGGTCCCGCCTCCGGCGGCGTCCACTGCTCGCCCTGGGCGCGGCCGTGGCCGCGGCGGTACTGATCACGGGGGTCTTCGCGGTGGTGAACGGAGAGAAGCTCGAACGCATCGGGTACTTCGCCGACTGGAACGTGGCCAACCGCGACTTCACCGTCAAGGAGCTGGACGACAGCGGCGCCCCCGAGCACCTGACCCGGCTGATGTGGGCGTTCGGCGACGTCGGCCCGCAGGGCCTGTGCCGCATCCCGGGCAACCACGACCAGCCCTGGGAGCTCTACCAGCGCCGGTACGACGCGGACGAGAGCGTCGACGGACGGGCCGACGACTACGAGCAGGAGCTCGCGGGCAGCCTCCACCAGCTGCGCCTGCTCCGGGAGAAGCACCCCCACCTGGGGGCCAGCCTGTCCCTGGGCGGGTGGAACTGGTCCACGCACTTTTCCACCGCGGCCCGCACCGAGGGGTCGCGGGAGGCGTTCGCGGCCTCCTGCCTGGACCTGTGGCTGCGCGGCGACCTGCCGGTGTTCGAGGACGAGCCGCAGGGCGGAGACGGAGTGGCCGCCGGGATCTTCGACGGCATCGACCTGGACTGGGAGTGGCCCGGGGGAGGTGGCCGCTCCGGCAACGTGGAGCACCCCGACGACGCCGCCAACTTCACCCTCCTGGTGGCCGAGTTCCGCCGCCAGCTCGACGCCCTGTCCCGGGAGACCGGCGAGGACTACACCCTGTCCGTGTCGCTGCCCGGCGGCGCCACGGCCAGCGGGGCCTACGACGCCGAGATCTTCGACCACGTCGACTTCGCCACCGTGCAGGGCTACGACTTCGCCGGACCGTGGAGCGAGGAGACCGCCTACCACTCGAACCTGTACAGCCCCGGGTTCGACCCCGACGCCGACAGCGTCGACCGGGCGGTCCGGAGCTACCTCGACATGGGCGCGCCGCGGGAGAGGCTGGTGGTGGGGGTCCCCGCCTTCGGACGGGGCTGGCAGGGGGTCGACCCCGCCGACGACGGGCGAGGGCAGGCGGCGGACGGACCCGCCGACGACGCCTACGACGGGCCGACCATGGCCTTCTCCGACCTGCAGGAGCGCGAGGGGCGGCGCTTCCTGGACGAGGAGGCGGGCGCCTACTGGGTCTACGACGGCGACGAGTGGTGGACCTACGACAATCCCGAGGTCATCCGCCTCAAGGGCGAGTACGTGCGGGAGCGGGGCCTGGGCGGGCTCATGGTGTGGAGCCTGGACATGGACCCCGAGGGCGAACTGGTCCGGGCCATGGACGAGTCCCTCGGGGGCTGACCCCGGCGGGGTCCGTGCCAGGCTCCCGGAGCCCGGCACGGGCCCCGGGCCCGCCCGGCGGGACGGGCCCGCGCGGCATGCTTGCGGCGCCACGGTCCACCCGCCACGCTGTGCACCATGGCCGACCCGCACAGCACCACAGAACCGACCGACGTCGCCGCCCTGCGCCGCGATCTGGAGAGCCGTGTCCGGGGCACGGTCGCCTTCGACGCGGGAACCCTCGCCCTCTACACCTCCGACGCCTCCAACTACCGCCGCGTGCCCCTCGCCGTGGTCGTCCCCGAGACCGTCGAGGACTGCGTGGCGGCGGTCCGCGCCTGCGCCGAGCACGATGTGCCCGTCGTCCCCCGGGGCGGGGGCACCTCCATCGCGGGCAACTCCATCGGCACCGGCGTGGTCATCGACACCTCCCGCCACCTGCGGGCCATCGAGGACATCGACCCCGAGGCCCGCACCGCCACCGTGCAGCCCGGCGTCATCCTGGACGAGCTGCGCAAGGCCACGGCCGAGTACGGGCTCACCTTCGCCCCCGACCCCTCCACCCACAGCCGCTGCACCATCGGCGGCATGGTCGGCAACAACGCCTGCGGCTCCCACTCGGTGGCCTGGGGCACCACCGCCGACAACATCGTCTCCCTCGACCTGCTGCTCAGCGACGGCACCAGGCTCACCGTGGGCTCCTGCGGCAGCGACGAGGAACTGCGGGACCTGGCGCGCCGTCCCGGCCGCGAGGGCGAGATCCACGCGGCCCTGGCCCGCCTCGTGGACACCTACCGCGCCGAACTGCGCACGGCCATGCCGGACTTCCGCCGCCGGGTGTCCGGCTACGCCCTGGACCGGCTGCTGCCGGAGAAGGGCCGCAACGTCGCCGCCGCGCTGGTGGGCACCGAGGGCACCTGCGCGTTCGTGCTCGGGGCCACCGTGCGCCTGGTCGAGAGCCCGCCCGCCCGCGCGCTGGCCGTCCTGGGCTACCCGGACGCCCCCGCGGCGGCCGACGCCGTCCCCGACCTGCTCGGCCACCATCCGCTCACGGTCGAGGGCATCAACCAGCGCATGGTCGCCGCCCTGGACAGCCACGGCTCCGGGTCGCGCGTGCCGCTGCCCCGGGGAGGCGCCTGGCTCCTGGTGGAGATCGCCGGACAGGACCCCGGGCGGGCCGCCGAGGCGGCCGAGGCCATGCTCGCCGGCCTTCCCGCCGCCTCACGCCCCCAGGACGCCCTCGTCGTCGCCGACCCCGCCCACCAGAAGGCGCTCTGGCGCATCCGCGAGGAGGGCGCCGGGCTCACCCAGCGCACGCCCTCGGGCGCCGAGGCCTGGTCGGGCTGGGAGGACGCCGCCGTGCCGCCCGAGAACCTGGGCGGCTACCTGCGCGACTTCGACCGGCTCATGGAGCGCCACGGCCGCTTCGGCGTGGTCTACGGCCACTTCGGCGACGGCTGCCTGCACGTGCGCATCGACTTCGAGCTCACGCACGAACGGGGCCGCCGCGAGTACCGGGAGTTCATGGAGGAGGCCGCGGGGATCGTCGTCAGGCACGGCGGCTCCCTGTCGGGCGAGCACGGCGACGGGCAGGCGCGCTCCGAACTCCTCGCCCGCATGTACCCCGAGCGCCTCATCCGGGCCTTCGGCGAGTTCAAGCGGATCTGGGACCCCGCGGGCCTCATGAACCCCGGCATCATCGTCGATCCGCTGCCGCTCGACGCCGACGTGAGGGTGGACACCGGACCGCCCGCCGCCCTCCACCGCCCCCGGCGGACGCCTTCGGCGCAGTCCCCTTCCCCCCTCCCGCTGACGGACGTCACCATGGCCTACCGCGAGGACGGCGGCGACTTCGCCAAGACGCTGCGCCGCTGCTCCGGCATCGGCAAGTGCCGCCGCCAGGAGGGGCCGGGCGTCATGTGCCCCAGCTACCAGGTCACCCAGGAGGAGAAGCACTCCACCCGGGGGCGCGCCCACCTGCTGTTCGAGATGGCCAAGGGCGAGGTGATCACCGACGGCTGGCGCTCGGAGGAGGTGCGCGAGAGCCTGGACCTGTGCCTGTCCTGCAAGGGCTGTCTGAGCGACTGCCCGGTCGACGTGGACATGGCCAGCTACAAGGCCGAGTTCCTGCACCAGCACTACCGGGGCAGGGTGCGCCCGGCCGCCCACTACTCCATGGGCTGGCTGCCGGTCTGGGCGCGCCTGGCCTCGCTCGCCCCGGCCGAGGCCAACCGGGCCACCAGGCTGCCGGGGGTCTCGCGCCTGGCCAAGAAGGCCGCCGGGGTGGCCGCGCAGCGCGACCTGCCCTCCTTCGCCCGCACCACCTTCACCCGGGCGTTCCGCCGCCGCGCGGCGCGCGGCGGGGCCCGCACCGACGGACCCCGGGTGGTGCTGTGGCCGGACACCTTCGGCAACCACCTCAACCCGAACGTTCCCGCCGCCGCCGTGCGCGTGCTGGAGGACGCCGGGTTCACCGTCGTGCTGCCCCGGGGCCAGGTGTGCTGCGGTCTGACGTGGGTGTCCACCGGCCAGCTGGACGTGGCCCGCGCGGTGATGCGCCGCGCGGTACGGGCCCTGGCTCCGCTGGTGGAGGAGGGGCTGCCCGTGGTGGGGCTGGAGCCCAGCTGCACGGCCGCGCTGCGCCACGACCTCGTGGAGCTGCTCCCCGGGCCGGAGAGCGAGGGGGTGGCCGCCGCCGTGCACACCCTGGCGGGCTTCCTCAACGAGTACGCGCCCGACTGGGAGCCGCCCCGGATCCCGGCCTCGGCGATGGCCCAGGTGCACTGCCACCAGCACGCGGTGATGGGCTTCGACGCCGACCGGGCGCTGATCGCGCGCGCGGGGATCGACGGGGAGGTGCTCGACTCGGGCTGCTGCGGGCTGGCGGGCGACTTCGGGTTCACCGAGGGCCACTACGAGGTGTCCGCGGCCATCGGTGAGCGCGAGCTGCTGCCCCGTGTGCGCGGGGCGGCGCCGGACACCCTGGTGCTCGCCGACGGCTACAGCTGCCGCACCCAGATCGAGCAGGGCACGGACCGGCGCGCCCTGCACCTGGCCGAGGTCCTCGCGCGGGGCCTGAAGAACCGTGAGGGGAACAAGGGCTGAGGCCCGGGGGTCAGACGCCCATCTGGTCGTGGAGGGCGTCCAGGGCCCGCGAGACGGCGTCGGGCAGGCGCTGGTCCCGCGGGTCCACGCCCTCGCCCAGGTGGATGCGCCAGGCCACGTCGGTGCCGCCGGGAGGGCGGCGCGCCACCAGCCGGAAACCGGTGGCGGAGTCGGAGCGGGGGAAGGGCACGAACCGGTTGACCAGGATGGTCGCGGTGACGCGCTCGGAGACGGTCTCGGCCAGGCGGCGGTAGTCCACACCGTCGGTGCCGGGGCCCGAACGCAGGCGTACGGTGTGCTCACCCGATCCCTCCTCCAGGAACGTGAAGGTGTCGGGGGTCCAGCGGGCCTGGTCGATGTCCTGCCAGGGCACGGCGCGGCCGTCGGGCAGGTGCAGGGCGCGTGTGGTGGCGGTCAGGACCGGGGCGTCCTCCCCGGCCGGGGCGACGACGGGCGCGTGCGCGAGCACGCGCTCGCCCCGCCCCAGCCGGGCGCGCACCCCGGCGGGCACGCCCCTGGAGAACAGGGCCACTAGCGCTCTCCGCCGGGAGCGCCCTTGTCGCCCCGCGGCTGGGTGCCGTTGGAGCTGCGGGCCTCCCACTCGACGAACTCGATCTCCTCGTCGGTGGGCCGGGCCAGGAAGTCGCGCAGCGACGTGACCGGCATCCGGTCCACGGCCTTGTCGTAGACGGTGCGGCCCGCGTTGCTGACCTGGGCGCCGACGAGTCCGGCGACCTCCTGCACGACGGGGCTGTCGGCCACCTTGCGGGCGGTGCGGGAGAGCTGCTCGTAGCGGGCCCTGCCCGCCTTCGCCCCCAGGACGTAACCGATGGCGAGTCCGGCGGCGAACGTGATCCGGTAGCGCATGGGGTACCTCTTCAGCCTTGGAGACGATCGGCGTGATCCTGCTTTGACGTTACCCCGGAGGGGACCGGGCACACGTGAGGGACACCGGTCACGAGCACTCCGCGGGGGCGCTAGGCTAGAGGTGTCTTCACGGCCCCCGAGAGGCCGCGGAGCACGCCATCCCGCGTAGCTCAATCGGCAGAGCAGCCGGCTGTTAACCGGCAGGTTACTGGTTCGAGTCCAGTCGCGGGAGCAGTAGGGACAGGGTCTCTCCCCGGCAGGGGAGGGGCCCTGTCGCCGTTTCGGGCGACAAACGCCGTGGCGCGCCGACCACGGACGTTCTTCCTGACCACCATGCCCTTCCCGTTCGTTCGGCACGTCTGGCCCGAAACATTCCGGAAGAACTCCGTTCCTCTCCTGGAGAAAAGCCGGAAGTTCTTCTTAGTATGGGGTCACGATCCGGTTCCGTCCCGCGACCCACAGCAACCCCCACCGGCGGGTCCACACGTCCCCTCCCCGCCACCGCGTCCGCGGTGGCGCCCTCGCCAGGCGGGACCGACCACCCCCCGTTCGGTGCGCCGACGGATGCACGCCCCGTGTCCTCCGGAAAGGGGCCTCCCCGCGGCCGCGCACCCTGCCTCTCGGAGGTCCCCATGCGCTTTCCCCGACATCGCCCCCGGGTGTGGACGGCCCTGGCCCTCGCGGTCGCCGCGAGCCTGGCCACCACCACCCTCGATCCGCAGACGGCCGCGGCCGCCGACGAGCACAACGGTGCCGACTGCGCGGTACCCGGCTCCGTCCCCCAGGTCTTCGAGTCCCGGCTCCCCGACCCCTTCACGAAGCTGGACGGCACGCGCGTCACCACCAGGGCCGAGTGGGAGTGCCGGCGGGCGGAGATCCACGAACTGGCGGAACGCTCCGTCTACGGCGAGAAGCCCGCGCCGCCGGACAGCGTCACGGGAACGGTCTCCTCGTCCAACATCACGGTGAACGTGACGGACCAGGGACGGAGCACCAGCTTCTCGGCGTCGGTCGACCTGCCGAGCGGATCCGGGCCCTTTCCGGCCGTCGTCGTCTACGGAGGGTTCGGCGCGGACACGGAGACCATCAAGTCCGCCGGGGCCGCCGTCATCAGCTACGACCCCTTCTCGGTCGGGGCCGAGGGCACCTCACGCGGCGACAAGCAGGGCGCGTTCTACGACGTCTACGGCTCCTCCAGCGGCACGGGGCTGCTCATGGCCTGGGCCTGGGGCACGAGCCGCATCATCGACGTCATCGAGCAGTCGGGCGGCACCATCCTCCAGGCGGACGCGACCGGCGTCACGGGCTGCTCGCGGTACGGCAAGGGCGCCTTCGTGGCCGGGGCCTTCGACCAGCGCATCGACCTGACCATGCCGATCGAGTCCGGCACCGGCGGTGTCCCCGCCTTCCGCGGGATCGCCCAGGAGAGCGGCTCCCAGCCCCTGGACAGCGCCTACGGAGAGCAGCCGTGGCTGGGTGACGCCTTCGGCCCCCACACGGGCGACCCGAGCACGCTGCCGGTGGACACGCACGAGATCGTGGGCATGATCGCGCCGCGGGGCCTCCTCGTCATGGACAACCCCCACGTCGACTGGCTGGGCGCCCGGTCCGGCAGTGTGGCGGCCCTGGGCGGGGCGGAGGTCTACGCGGCGCTCGGCGCGAGGGAGAACATCAGCTACTGGTCCGACGTCCAGGACGGCACCCACTGCGCCACCAGGTCCGAGTGGCAGGGTCCCCTGCGGCAGAGCATCGAGGCCTTCCTGCTGGACACGGGCCGGGCCCCCGGCGTGTTCAGGATCTCGTCCGGCAAGTCCGGCGACCTGTCCGGGTGGCGGGACTGGCAGACCCCCGTCCTGACCGGCGACGGCGGCGGGGCCCCGGGTGACGAGGACCCGGGTGACGAGGACCCGGGGGACGGGGATCCCGGCGACGAGGACCCGGGTGAGGGCACGAACGGCGCCTGCACCGCCGACTACCGGACGGTCAACAGCTGGTCCGGTGGCTTCCAGGGCGAGGTGTCGGTCCGCAACAACGGCACCGGTCCGCTCGACGGCTGGTCCGTCGACATGACCCTGGCCTCCGGCCAGTCCATCAGCAACCTCTGGAACGGGGAGAGCACCGGGACCAGCGGATCCGTCACGGTGCGCAACACCCCCTGGAACGGCGCCGTCGCGGCCGACGGCACGGTCACCTTCGGCTTCGTCGCCACCGGCGGTCCGGCCACCGAACCCGATGGCGTCACCTGCAGCAGCCCCTGACCCCTCCGCACACCCCGGCGGTCCCGCCCCGGCAGGAGTTCGCTCCCGCGGGGCGGGGCCCCTTCTCGGAGCACGGGGCGCCGCGACGGCCACGGGAACCCGGGCCTCCGGCGTGCCTCACCCGGCCCGGGGCGGGTGAGGGGGAGCGCGGCGGAAAACGCGTCGCGAGCACCCTTCAGGAGGCGCTAGGCTAGAGGGCGTCGCCAGGGCCCGAGGCCTTCCGGCGCACGCGATCCCGCGTAGCTCAATCGGCAGAGCAGCCGGCTGTTAACCGGCAGGTTACTGGTTCGAGTCCAGTCGCGGGAGCAGTAGGGACAGGGTCTCTTCCCACCAGGGGAGGGGCCCTGTCGTCGTTGTGCGCCCACCGCGACGGCGGGGGAGAGGGTGCGTTCGAGCGGGCCGGGGAAAGCGCGAAGGGTCTCCTGCCTCGGGCTCCGCCACGGCTGTTCTCGGACGGGGACGCCCACGTCGTCGTGGCGTCGACGCTCCCGGCCCGGCATCCACGGCTCGGACACGGCCGCCGCGCGCGGCGGGTCGGCCACGGGTGCACTGGAACACTCCGGGGCCCGCCCGGAGGGGGCGGCCCTCGCCCGCTGCCGGTCCGGCACGGCTCCGACGCGGGGAGAGGGAACGGGGCAGGGGTTCAGATCCTGCCGATGCCGCCGAGGATCAGCCGCCGGTTGCGCTGCGGCATCTGGTAGCAGCCGGGCACGGGCGGGGCCACGGGCAGCGTGCGCCAGCGCTGGACCTCGATCACACCGGGCTCGCAGACCTCCCAGCCCTCGAAGAAGGCCTCGATGGCCTTCCGGGAGCGCCAGCGGCCGGATCCCAGGCGGTCCAGGAAGACGCGCTCCAGCTGCTCGGCCCGCGCCGCGTCCTTCGGGAAGACGGTCGGGTCGGGGCGGCAGTAGTGGCTGAGGACCATGTGGCTGCCAGGAGCGAGGGCTTCGCGCAGGACCGCGATGTGCTCGGCCGGGGTGTCGGCGTCGGAGGTGTGGGAGACCGCACCGGTGAGCAGCAGGCCCACGGGCTCGTCCAGATCGACGAAGCCCCGGATCCCGGAACTGCGCAGGAACTGGCCGGGCCGGGTGAGGGAGGCGTCCACCGCCGTGGTGGCGCGTCCGCTGCGGAGCAGTGCGCGGTGGTGGGTCAGCACCACCGGGTCGTCGGTGGCGTAGACGACCCGGGCCCCGGGAACGCTCTCGTGCGCGATCTCGTGCGGGTCGCCGGGCGCGGGCAGCCCCGCACCGAACTGGATGAACTGCCGGATGCCCAGGTCCGCGCTCAGGTGGCGGACGGCGCGCTGGAGGAAGGCCCGCTCGCCCAGGACCAGGTCCTGGAACCCCGGCGCGGCCCGCTCCGCCTTGGCGGCCAGGTCCCGGTCCACCTCGAAATGGTCCTTGCCCTTGAGGTGGAAGGAGTGCAGCCGGGCCACGCTGGGCTGCGCCAGGTCGAGGAGGGGGGGAGGATTGGCCCTGACGTGTTTGCCCCCCGCCTGCCTGAGGAAATCGGGGGAGGAGAATCGAGGCATCGCCTTCCTCTTGTCTGAGGTGGGGAAGTCTGGTCGACCTCTGGATTGTATTCCGAGTGTGCGGTGTTGTTAACCGAGTCACAGTCACAGGTCGAAGAAATCGTCGCTCGGCGTGCCCGGGAAGTGTCGCGCGGTACGTGGAAGGACTCGCTTGGGCGTGCTAGGACTTATATGCCTAATGTCCATTATGCGAGGAATTGGGGGCGAGGAAGACGCCCGCAAGCCCGCGGAGGCGGGCTCCGCGGCTTCGCGTGTGCGATGGTGCGACTGCGGTGCCCCCCGGGGAAGCGCCGCCGAGTCGCCCTCGTGAGATCACACGCCCTTGCGCGGCCGTTCGGGAAAAGTGCGTACCGTACGGTCGGCGGTAAATTCCGCTTCCGCGGTCGCTGCCTGCGGCAATTCACGCTTCGCCGTGGAAATGCGGTGTACCGGGCGAACGGTGCGCCGCTCCCGAAAGGAATCCGCCGCCCGACCGGGGCGCGCCGCCCGAGCGGGGCGCGCACGGCGGGCGGCATCCACCGCACACGCCCTAGCCTGGAGGTATGGACCGCCCCTACACCATCCTCAGCTGCGCCATGTCGGTCGACGGACGTATCGACGACACCGGCCCCCAGCGGCTGCGCCTGTCCAACGAGGCCGACTTCGCCGAGATCGACGAACTGCGCGCGGGATGCGACGCGATCCTCGTCGGCGCGGGCACCCTGCGCGCCGACGACCCCCGCCTCCTGGTGCGCTCGCCGCTGCTGCGCGAGCGCCGCCGCGGTGAGGGGCGCACCGGGAACCTGCTGAAGGCCCTGGTCACCCGCAGCGGGGAGTTCTCCCCCGGAGCCCGTTTCTTCTCCACCGGGGACGCCGGCGCCGTCGTCTACACCGGGGGCGCCGGCGTCGCGACCGCCCGGCGCGCGCTGGAGAAAAGGCCCGCCGCCGACCCGCCCGCCGAGGTGGTGGACGCCGGGGACCCCCCCACCGCAGAGGCGATCCTGGCCGACCTGGCCGACCGGGGGGTGTCCCGCCTGCTGGTGGAGGGCGGAGGGCACATCCACACCCTGTTCCTCACCTCGGGGCTGGCCGACGAGCTCCGACTGGCGGTCGCCCCGTTCTTCGTGGGGGAGGAGGGCGCCCCGCGCTTCGTCGTGCCCGGTCCCTTCGTGCACACCCCCGACGCGCCGATGCGGCTGGTGGAGGCGCGGGCGCTCGGCGACGTGGCCGTCCTGCGCTACCGCCTGGGCTCCGCGGAGCAGGCGTGAGGAGCGGTCCGCCCCCGGCCGGGGGAGAGGCCGACGCGTACTGGCTGCGCCGCACCGTCGAGCTGTCCCGCTCCTGTCCGCCCTCGGGCACCGCGTTCTCGGTGGGATGCGTCGTGGTCGCCGGTGACGGCACCGTCCTGGGCGAGGGCTACTCGCGCCGCGACGACCCGAGCGACCACGCCGAGGAGGCGGCCCTGCGCGAGGTGGACGCCGACGACCCCCGGCTGGCCGGCGCCACCCTGTACTCCTCGCTGGAACCGTGCAGCTCCCGCTCCTCCCGGCCGCTGCCCTGCAGCGCCCTGATCCTGGCCACGCCGGTCCCGCGCGTGGTCTTCGCCTGGCGCGAGCCCGCCCTGTTCGTGGACTGCGACGGAGCCGAGCGCCTGCGCGCGGCGGGCCGGACCGTGGTGGAGCGCCCCGACCTGGCCCCGGGGGTCCGCGAGGTCAACGCCCACCTGACGGGATGACCCCGGTCCCGCCAGGCGGGGCGGAAGCGGTCAGAGCCGGTTGACGTCCACCACGTGCACCACCGCGTGTCCCTCCTCGTCGGAGGCCTCCAGGTCCACCTCCGCGCTGATGCCCCAGTCGTGGTCCCCCGCCGGATCGGCGAGGATCTGGCGGACCCGCCACAGCTCCGGCTGCTCCTCCTCGACGAGCAGCATCGCCGGGCTGCGTGCGTCGGGGCCGATCCCGATGGAGTCGTGCTCCTCGAAGTACTCCTCCAGGGCCTCCTCCCAGTCCTCGGCGTCCCACTCCCCGTCGCCTTCCAGCCTGCCCAGCTCGGCGTAGCGGCGGCGGGCGGCCAGCTCCACGCGGCGGAACATCTCGTTGCGCACCAGCACGCGGAAGGCCCGCGTGTTGGTGGTCACCGGACGGACCTTCTCCTCGGCGGGCTCCTCGTCCCCGGAGACCTCCGTCTCGGGGTTGGTCAGCTGCTCCCACTCGTCCAGCAGGCTGGAGTCGACCTGGCGAACCAGCTCCCCCAGCCACTCGATGAGGTCGCGCAGCTCCTCGGTCTTGGCGTCGTCGGGCACCGTCTGGTTGAGCGCCTTGTACGCACTGGCCAGGTAGCGCAGCACCAGCCCCTCCGAGCGCGCCAGCTCGTAGAAGCCCACGTACTCGGTGAAGGTCATCGCCCGCTCGTACATGTCGCGGGCCACCGTCTTGGGCCGCAGCGGGTGGTCGCCGACCCACGGGTGGCCGCGCCGGTACACGTCGTAGGCGTGGCTGAGCAGCTCCTCCAGCGGCTTGGGGTAGTCGACCTCCTCCAGCCGCTCCATGCGCTCCTCGTACTCGATCCCGTCCATCTTCATCTGCTGGACGGCCTCGCCGCGGGCCTTGTTGAGCTGTGCGCCCAGGATCTGCCTCGGGTCGTCCAGGGTGGACTCCACCACGCTGAGCACGTCCAGCGCGTAGGTGGGCGACTCCTTGTCCAGCAGCTCCAGCGCGGCCAGCGCGAACGTGGACAGCGGCTGGTTGAGCGCGAAGTCGGCCTGCAGGTCCACGGTCAGCCGGGCGGGGCGCCCCTGCTCGTCGGGCTCGGGGAGGGTCTCCACGATCCCGCCGTCCAGCAGCGACCGGTAGATGGCGATGGCCTCGTGGATGTGGCGGCGCTGCGTCCTGCGGTCGTCGTGGTTCTCGGTGAGCAGGTGCTTCATGGCGGCGAAGCAGTTCCCGGGCCGGGCGATCACGCTCAGCAGCATGGCGTTGCTCACGCGGAAGCGGGAGGTCAGCGGCTCCGGCTCGGCCTCGATCAGCTTGTTGAAGGTCGCCTCGTCCCAGGCGACGAACCCCTCGGGGGCCTTCTTGCGCACCACCTTGCGCCGCTTCTTGGCGTCGTCCCCGACCTTGGCCAGCGCTTTCTCGTTCTCGATGACGTGCTCGGGCGCCTGGGCCACCACGTTGCCCACGGTGTCGAACCCGGCGCGTCCGGCCCGTCCGGCGATCTGGTGGAACTCGCGGGCGCGCAGGCGGCGTACCCGGGTCCCGTCGTACTTGCTCAGGGCTGTGAACAGCACGGTGCGGATGGGTACGTTCACCCCCACACCCAGGGTGTCGGTGCCGCAGATGACCTTGAGCAGCCCGGCCTGGGCCAGCCGCTCGACCAGGCGCCGGTACTTGGGCAGCATGCCCGCGTGGTGCACGCCGATGCCGTGCCGCACGTACCGGGACAGGTTGCGGCCGAACCTGGTGGTGAAGCGGAAGCTGCCGATCTCCGCCGCGATCGCCGCCTTCTCCTCCTTGGTGCACATGTTGATGCTGGTCAGCGACTGCGCGCGCTCCACGGCCTGGGCCTGGGTGAAGTGCACGATGTACACGGGGGCGTTGCCGCTGCCCAGCAGCTCCTCCAGCGTCTCGTGCAGCGGGGTGACCCGGTAGTCGTAGTAGAGGGGAACGGGGCGCTCGGCCGAGGCGACCACGGCGGTGGAGCGACCGGTGCGCTTCTCCAGGTCCTCCTCGAAGCGGCTGACGTCGCCCAGGGTCGCCGACATCAGCAGGAACTGCGCCTGCGGCATCTCCAGCAGGGGCACCTGCCAGGCCCACCCGCGGTCCGGCTCGGCGTAGAAGTGGAACTCGTCCATGACGACGGTGTTGATGTCGGCGTCGGCGCCCTCGGCCAGCGCGATCTGGGCCAGGACCTCCGCGGTGCAGCACACGATGGGCGCGTCGGCGTTGACGCTGGCGTCACCGGTCATCATGCCGACGTTCTCGGTGCCGAAGATCTTGCACAGGTCGAAGAACTTCTCCGACACCAGAGCCTTGATGGGCGCGGTGTAGAACGCGCACTCGTCGCGGGCCAGGGCGGCGAACAGCGCGCCCGTGGCCACCATGCTCTTGCCCGAGCCGGTGGGGGTGTTGAGGATGACGTTGGACCCGGAGACGACCTCGATGAGCGCCTCCTCCTGGTGCGGGTAGAGGGTGAGACCCCGTTCCTCGGCCCACAAAGCGAACGCCTCGAAGAGGGAGTCGGGTTCTGGTTCGGCCGGAAGTACATCGATGAGACTCACAGTCTCTATACTGCCTGCTCTCCGAAGCCCTCCGGGACAGAGCCGTGCGCCCGCGGCCGGAGCCCGCTCCAGGCGTTCCCGAACCGGCCGGAGGCTCCGGAGACGGCGACGGGCACGCCCCCGGAGGGCGTGCCCGTTCGCGCGGTCCGGGCCGACCCCGCGCCGGGTCGCGCGGGTCCGGGGGCCGGGTGCTACACCAGGCCGAGCTGCTTGACGGTGTCGCGCTCCTCGACGAGCTCCTTGACGGAGGCGTCGATGCGGGAGCGGGAGAAGTCGTCGATCTCCAGGCCCTGGACGATCTCCCACTTGCCCTCGCGCGAGACGACGGGGAAGGAGGAGATGAGGCCCTCGGGTACGCCGTAGGAGCCGTCGGAGGGGATGGCGGCGGAGGTCCAGTCGCCCTCGGGGGTGCCGTTGACCCAGTCGTGGACGTGGTCGATGGCGGCGTTGGCGGCGGAGGCGGCCGAGGAGGCGCCACGGGCCTCGATGATCGCGGCGCCGCGCTTGGCGACGGTCGGGATGAAGTCGTTCTCCAGCCAGGACTGGTCGCCCACGGCCTTGGCGGCGCTGGTGCCGTTGACCTCGGCGTTGAACAGGTCCGGGTACTGGGTGGCGGAGTGGTTGCCCCAGATCGTGAGCTTCTTGATGTCGTTGATCGACACGCCGAGCTTCTTGGCGAGCTGGGTGAGCGCGCGGTTGTGGTCCAGGCGGGTCATCGCGGTGAAGCGCTCGGCCGGGACGTCGGGGGCGTGGCTCTGGGCGATGAGGGCGTTGGTGTTGGCGGGGTTGCCGACCACCAGGACGCGGATGTCGTCGGCGGCGCCGGCGTTGATCGCCTCGCCCTGGGGCTTGAAGATGCCGCCGTTGGCCTCGAGCAGGTCACCGCGCTCCATGCCCTTGCCGCGCGGGCGGGCGCCGACCAGCAGGGCGACGTTGGCGCCCTGGAAGGCCTGGGTGGCGTCGTCGAAGATGTCGATGCCCTGGAGCAGCGGGAAGGCGCAGTCGTCCAACTCCATCGCGGTGCCCTCGGCGGCCTTGACGGCCTGCGGGATCTCCAGCAGGCGCAGCTTCACCGGGGTGTCGGCGCCGAGCAGCTGGCCGGAGGCGATCCGGAACAGCAGCGCGTAGCCGATCTGGCCGGCGGCGCCGGTGACGGTGATGTTGACGGGTGCTTTGGACATGGCGTGAACTCTCCTGAACGACGTTGTGCGACCCGCGATGTTACCAACGGGTTCGACGCGGCGTCGGTACCGGGCGCTGGGGTCGTCCAGGTGCGCGCCGCGCACCTCACCACCCTAGACCTCGTGTCCCCGCGGACCGCGAGCCAGGTCCGCCGGTGGGGTGGCCGGGCCCTTCCACCAGCGGCCGCGGGCTCCGCCCGGTAACGGATTTACGGCGCGGAAACGGAGGACACACCCTGTTAGGATGACGTTTGCCGACGACGGCGGGCCGGTAGCTCAGTTGGTTAGAGCAGGGGACTCATAATCCCTGGGTCGCGGGTTCGAGTCCTGCCCGGCCTACCCACTCCGGACACGGAAAAAGCGCCGCCGACCTGCGAATACAGGCCAGCGGCGCTTTCTTCGCCCTCCATCGTCCCACGGCCGGATACGGCCCGCTCCGGGCCGCCGCGGGGAATGCGCGGCCGCGTTAGCGGCTCGGAAGTCGTGGAAACCGGCCTCGGCCCGTGCCGTGATTCGCGTTCGCCCTCGTCAAGGTGGCGGGCGTGAATACGAAGTAGGACATCAAGGATGTGTCCTTCCCATTCCGCCACTTGTGGTGATTAACTCCCCGGATTCGGCCACGTGGAGACACGCGCACTTCGTAGGTCACAGGGGCGCCGGGCGAGTGGACCCTGATTCGGCCCGGCACCCCCTGCTCCTCGGGGAGCCACAGTATGGCCCGCCTGTCCGCCGCTCTCGCCCCATGGCGGCAGTCACCCCGCGAAGCCGTGGGAGCGGGGGACGGTCGGCGGCACCCGCATGGGGAGCACACGGCCAGGTGAGCGGCTCGGACGCGGGCGGGCGCGGTTTCTGCCCTGTCCGGCCCCGTGTCGCGTCGCGCTGGCGAGGTGACTGGACAACGGGCCGCCGTCGGAATAGATCGGAAGGACGCGCCTCCTTCGGAAGGAGCTACGGGCCTCGGCCTCTCCCGAGGGCTCGGGCGGCGCGTGTCGGCCGACGGAAGGCGGGTCCAGGATGGTTCGGACAAGGGCGGGCGGACGGGGACCCCGGCGCCTCGTGCGCAGGACCAGCGAGCGGCACCAGTGGGAGAAGGACCGTGCCCGGACGAGCCAGGAGGAGCGCGTGGCGACCGGCGCCACGGAACGCGACACCGGGCTCACCGCGGACGACCTCGTGTTCCACGCCGAGTACCACGAGGTGGAGGCCGACGAGGAACTGGCCGGAGCCCTCCATGTGCGCGTGGGGACCAGGCTGGTGGAACGCCTCTACCGGACGCGCTACCGGGAGGAGGCCGCGCCCTTCAACATGACGCGCTCCTACCTCGTACACGCGATGGTGGCGTCCAACCCGGACCTGCTCGACGCGTCCGGGGAACCGTGGCCCGGCGGTACCCAGAGCCAGCTGTACACCGTGGGCATCGAGGTGGACCGGGTCGAGGAGCGGGTCACCGCACGGCCCCCCACCGCCGAGGAGGCCGGGGAGCTCGCGCTGCCGCCCGACGCCGCCGTGATGGTGCTCCGGAAGACCTCCGTCGACACGGACGGCCGCGTCGTGGACTGGTCGGAGGTCGTCCTTCCGGGCGACCGGACCGAGGCCGTCTTCACGACCTGCCTGGAACGGTGGTGACCATGGGCGGGACCGTCTCCGTCGTCACGGCGGTGCACGCCCCCGGCGCCGGGTTCCTGCCGCAGGCGTACGAGTCCCTGTCCGGGCAGGCCCTCCCGGACGGCTGGGACTGGCAGTGGGTCGTGCAGGAGGACGGGGAGACCGACGCCGTCAGGCCGTACGTGCCGGACGACCCGCGCGTCAGCTTCGGGCGGGGCCGGCCGGGCCGTGCCGGAACGGCGCGCACGATGGCGCTCTCCCGTGCGGAGGGCGAGTTCGTCAAGGTCCTGGACGCCGACGACCGGCTGACGCCGGGCGCGCTGGCCCGGGACATCGGGGCCCTGACGCGAACACCCGGAACCTGCTGGACCACCTCGCGGGCCCTGGACCTCATGCCCGACGGGTCCACCGTCGGGCATGAGGGGGATCCGCCGGAGGGCCCGGTCGAGCGGGGCGCCGTCCTGGACTCCTGGAAGGCGCACGGACTTCGCCTGCCCGTCCATCCGGCGACCCTGTGCGTACGCCGCGACCTGCTCCTGGCCCTGGGCGGGTGGATGGCGCTGCCGGCGTCCGAGGACACCGGGCTCCTCCTCGCCCTCAACGCCGTGAGCCGCGGCTGGTTCACGGCACGGACAGGACTCCTCTACCGCAAGTGGCCCGGCCAGGTTACCGCCGCCGCCTCGCACACCGACGAGCACGAACGGAACGCCCGTACGGCCGTCGTGGAGGCACGGGCGCGAGCCCTCGCGGAGACGGGCTGGTGCTTCGAGCCCTCCTGACCGCCGTGCGCCCGGGGAGGCGGCCGGGCCGGTGCTCAGGTGCGGTCGGCGATCGGCCAGGAGCCGTCCACGACCGCCTCGGGGTCCTTGCGCCGCAGGTAGGCCTGGAAACTGGCGGCCTGCTCGGCCTTCCAGGCGGCCTGCGCGGTGTGCAGGCCGTCGATGTCCATGTCCGCCAGCTCCGGGTGGGTGGTGGCGAGCTTCCAGGCCAGCCGGGCGGCGGCCAGCGCGTCGGCGGCGGCCCCGTGCGCCTGGTCGGCGTCCAGGCGCACGCCGTGGTGGGCGCACACGTCGACCAGCTTGCGCGAGCCGCGCCGGAAGGTGTCGAGGTGCTTGTCCAGCACGAGGGGGTCCAGGACGCGCAGCAGCCCGTCGAGGCGCACCCCGGAGCCGTGGCGCTGGAGTTCGGCCGTGAGCAGTCCCAGGTCGTAGGGGGCGTTGTAGACCACCACCGGCAGGCCGTCCGCGGCGGCCTTCTCCAGGGCGGCGCCGATCTCGGGTACCGCCTCGGCGGCGGGACGCCCGTGCTCGCGGGCCTGCTCGGTGGTGATGTGGTGGATGTCTGTGGCCTCCTGGGGGATGTCGATGCCCGGGTCGACGAGCCAGGTGGTGACGTCCTTGGCGCGGTTGACGGGATCGATGCGCCACAGGGCGGCGGTGACGATCCGGTCGTGGTCCAGGTCCAGGCCGGTGGACTCGACGTCGAACGCGGCCATGGGACGGGTGTGCCAGGTCATGCGGGCCTCTCTGGGTTCGGGGGTTCGACGGGAGGGGCGTGGCGCTTCCTCTGAGGACGCGGTCCCGGAAGGCCTGGCTCCATGGAGTGGACAAGCATGACTTTCGCACATTCCCGGGGCACGGACACCCGTTCTCCCAACCTCCGCGCGAGCCGGACACGGTGCGAAACGCCGCCCGGGGGTCCACCGGAACCTCCCCGCCGCGCGGAGTGTGCTCGTTTACACTGACGGCCGGTCCAAGGGGCGGGGTGCGCCACGTCTCGGCAACCACCGCGTGCCCGGCGTCGTCCGACAGTTCGGTGGACAAGTGCGTTCGGGGAGGCGAGTGTTGGGATCGGACGGGACATCACGGCGAAGCGGCACGCACCGCCGGCGTGGGAATCCCGCCTCCCACCTGCTGCGCGGCGCGGCGGCGGCCGTGGCGGCGGTGCTCCTCGCGACGGTCGTCACCGTCACGGTCTCCTACGGCGTCGGCACCGAACCCCCGAAGCAGTCCGAGCGGACGAACCACCAGGGTGCCGGGACCCCCTTCGCCGCCCTCATCGACCGGATCGGCATATCCCGGGACGGCTCCTCCGCCAACGTCGACCTCGACGGCTCCGGCAACAGCCTGTCCTCGCAGACCCTGGCCTCGGCCGGATGGACTCCCGGACGCGAGGTCGTCCTCCTCGGCGCGCCCCTGAGACTGCCCGACTACGCCCCCGGGCGTCCCGACCACCTGGTCTCCGACGGCCAGTCCGTCCGGCTCGACGCCGGGCGCTACCGGTCACTCACCTTCCTGGCCACCGCCACCCGCACCGGCGGGGCCGGGACGGGCGGCACCGGCGCCGCCGACACCGACGCCGAGGTCCACGGCACCGGCCGGGTGGTCTACGCCGACGGGGAGGAGCAGGAGTTCGCCCTGTCCGTCCCCGACTGGACCGCCGGACCCGCGAGCGAGGCCGCGCTCACCCTGCCCTACGCCAACTCCGACTCCGGTCCCGACCCCGGGCTCGGCACGGTGCGCCTGTACGCGCGCGACGTGCCCGTCGACCCCGCACGCGAGATCTCCCACGTGGTGCTGCCCGAGGCCGGCGACGGCGGGGGCCGCATCCACCTGTTCTCCGTGGGCGGGCGCGCGGCGGACCCGGAGTGGACCGGCACCTGGGCCCGGGCCACCTCCGGCTACATGGAGGTCGGCCCCTGGGAGGACCAGACCCTGCGGCTGTCGGTACGCACCACCACCGGCGGCGGGGACGTGCGGATCCGCCTGGACAACACCTTCGCCACCTCCCCCGTCACCGTGGGAGCGGCCTCCCTGGCACTGCGCGGCACCGGTGCGGCCACCGACGGCGCCGCGGTCCCGCTCACCTTCGGCGGGCGCTCCGAGACCGTCCTCCCGGCCGGGGGACAGGTGTTCAGCGACCCCGCCGGGATCTCCGTGCCGCCGCAGACCGACCTCCTGGTCAGCGTCCACCTGCCCGAACGGGTGACCACAGCGCCGGTGCACTACGCCTCGGTGGACACCAACTACACCAGCGAGCCCGGCAGTGGCGACCACACCCTGGATCCCAGCGGGGAGCCGTTCACCGGAAAGGTGGGCCAGTGGCCCTTCCTCACCGGTGTGGAGGTGCTCGACGGACCCGGTGCGGTCGTGGCGCTCGGCGACTCCATCACCGACGGCGTCCGCTCCACCCGCGACGCCCACGCCCGCTGGCCCGACGTGCTCAGCGCCCGCCTGGCCGCGCAGCCCGAACTGCCCCACCCGGGCGTGCTCAACCTCGGGGTGTCCGGCAACCACGTGGTCAGGGACGGCTACCCGGGCGAGGGGGTCTCCACCAACCCCGGCGGCGTCGCGATGACCCGCCGGCTCCACAGGGACGCCCTCGTCCAGAACGGCGCGGACACCGTCGTCGTCTTCGCCGGCATCAACGACCTGCGCTGGGGCACCTCGCCCGAAGCGGTGATCAGCGGCATCGGGCAGATCGCACGGCTGGCCCACGAGTACGACCTGCGGGTGTTCGTGGCCACGCTCGCCCCGTGCGCGGGCGAGCGGCGCTGCACGGCCGAGGTCGAGCGGGCACGCCAGCAGGTCAACACCTACCTGCGGTCCCAGAGCAACGACCCGCTGTCGCCCTTCGACGGGGTGTGGGACTTCGACGCCGTCCTGCGCGACCCGCAGGACCACACCCGCCTGCGGCCCGCCTACGACTCCGGGGACCACCTCCACCCCGGCGACGCCGGCCTGCGCGCGCTGGCCGAGTCCGTCGACCTGTACCAGCTGGTCGGGAGCTAGCGCGGTGACCGCGAAGGCTCGCCGGGCCGGTCCCGGCCGGGATGCGACGGGTCAGCGCGGACATCGCCGGTTCCTGCGGGCCGTCCCCGGCGAACACCCGTGCGCGGGAACGCACCGGTCCGCCTCAGACCGGGTCGGGGGCCGGCTCCCCCCGCTCGCGGCCCGTGGTCAGCGACACCAGGTCCTCGATCCGCTCCGTGGCGAGCGCGTCCACGCCGATTCCCATCACGCGGGCCATCTCCGGGAAGTCGTTCACCGTCCAGGCCGTGACGAGACAGCCGGAACGGTGTATCTCCTCGACCAGTTCCCGGGTCAGCAGCGTGTAGTGCGTACCGAGGAAGTTCGGGCGCAGGGACCGGGTCACGTCCTCGGGAGGCATCCCCGGTTGGTCCCAGGCCAGCATCAGCCGGGCGTCGGGGCTGCGGGCGCGCAGCGCGCCGAGGGTCTCGGTGGAACCGGTGAAGAGCACCTGGTCGCCGAACCCGCGCCCGCGCAGCAGGGTGTCCGCGGCGAGCGCGGCCTCCGGCGCGCCGGCGTCCACCAGCAGGGGCGGGGGAGCGTCGCCCTCGAACTCGGCCAGGACCTCCAGGAGGGTGGGCACGCGCCGCTCCACGTCCTCGCGCGCGGCGGCCAGCTCGGCCAGGGTCAGCTCGCCCACGGGACGGGGAGGGGAACCGGGGGCGGCCGCGACTCGTTCGTCGATCAGGACGAGGTACCCGTCGAAGGTCAGGTGAACGTCGATCTTGACCAGGTCCGCCCCGGCGCGCGAGGCTGAACGCAGGGCCGGGAGGGTGTTTCCCGGGAAGCGTGCGGTGTCTCCGCGTAGTGCGATGGACAACGTCATGGTGCCAAGGGTGGCAAAGACTTCCGCTCCACGTGGTGTAAACAGGAAAAACGTCCGCCCGGGCGACACGGCCGGATCTCGCGCGAGGCGGCGGCGCGCACACGCGGCGCCGCGATTGCGAGCGGATTCACGCCCCGCGAGCGCCGACGCGCTGCGGCGAACTGGGAAACTTTGTTACACGGCGTCGTGACCGTACGGCGTTCCCATGGCCGTCCCCTGAGTGTGAGGCGAACGATGATTCCGGACCAGCGACGAGAGCACATCCTCAAGCTCCTCCAGGAGCGCCACGTGCTGAGCATCAACGAGCTCACGTCGATGCTGTCCGTGTCCCACATGACGGTTCGGCGCGACATCCAGGCGCTGGAGAACGACGGCAAGGTCCTGTCGGTCACCGGTGGGGTGCGTCTCGCCGCGCGGCTCAAGAGCGAGCCCTCCTACCTGGCCAAGGCCCAGCTGGAGGTGCCCGCCAAGCGGGCCATAGCGCGGGCCGCCGCCGACCTGGTCCGGGAGAACTTCACCATCTACCTGGACGCGGGCACGACCACGCTGCAGATGGTCCCGCTGCTGACCGACAAGGTCGGCCTGACCGTCATCACCAGCGACTTCAACGTCGTCGGCCACCTGATGGAGTACCCGGGGATCGAGCTGATCCACACCGGTGGCGTGGTCTCGCACTCGGACCACTCCTCGGTCGGCCGCTTCACCGCCGACTTCCTGCGCCAGGTGAACGTGGACCTGGCCTTCATCGCCAGCAGCTCCTGGGACGCCGAGCGCGGATCGACCACACCCTCGGAGGCCAAGGTGGTCGCCAAGCAGGCGCTGCTGCGGATCGCCTCCAAGAGCGTGCTCACCGTCGACAGCACCAAGTACGGCAAGTTCGGCACCTTCAGGGTGGCCAGCCTGGAGGAGTTCGACCTCATCATCACCGACGACAGGCTGCCGCGCTCCGCCGTGGACGACCTGGCCGAGCGCGACGTGCGGCTGAAGCTGGTCGGGGTGGAGTAGGGAGTTCCACGGGGCCGGGGGACGGACGGCTGCGGCGCGGCCGCCCCCGCCGTCACCCGCGCCGGGGCGCCCGTCCGACGGTGCGGGCCCCTGCCGTGGAGCCCGGCCGCGCCCTCAGCTGTCGTCGGCGTCGAGCTCGGCGCGGGCGAACAGGGCCAGTTCGGTGCCGTCCGGGTCGTAGAAGAGCAGTGTGGAGCCCTCCTCGCCGTGCATCACCGGAGAGTGCTCCACGTCCATCTCCGCGAAGCGCTCCTCCCAGGCCTCCAGTTCGCCCAGGTTGGCCACACCCAGGGTGAGGCGGTCCAGGCCGCAGTGCCTGCGGTCGAACCTGCCCTTGAAGTTGTCTCGGTGCTGTATGAGCGCCAGCAGCAGTCCCGAGGCCGGGTGCCGGCACTCGGTGCGCCGTGTGCCCTCGTGATCGCGCTTGCCCAGGACCTGGAAGCCCAGGACCGTGCGGTAGAAGCGCACACTCTCGTCGCGGTCGCGGACCGACAGAGTGACGCGGGCGAGCCCGTTGAGCTGTGGCACGGGCACCTCTTTGCGGCGGGGGCCGATGGTGGCCAGTAGGTCGAGCACGATCATCGAGCCTAGGTCGGAGTCTGAACGATGGGCGCCTCTTTAACGCGGGTTTAACGCCCGATGTTCCCGGGATCACCCTGTTCATGCAAGGTGCCCCTCTCAGCCCTCCTGCGCGGGTTCCGTCATCGCCTCGGGGGAGGGCGATCCGCCCTCCGTGGGGCCGTACCAGCGGGTGCGCATGGCCAGCGTGGCCACCGCGAAGGAGACCAGCCCGCCCAGGGTGGCCAGCGCGAACGCCCCCTGGTGGCCGTGGGCGCCGGCGAGGGCGCCCGAGACCGTCGACCCCAGCGCCTGGCCCAGGATCAGGCAGCTCAGGACGACGGCCATCGACTGGGACAGGCGGCTGGCCGGGGCGGCCCGCTCGATCAGCCCGAACAGGCTCACGATGTGCGGGCCGATCGCCGCGCCCAGCACGAAGACGGACACCGCCAGACCGACCGCGCCGTGGTCCAGGTACAGCGGCAGTGTGAGCAGGAACAGCGCGCCCGCCGCGACCCGGGTGCGCACCGTGAGAGCGAACCCCACGGGCAGGGAGGCCATCATCAGCCCCGCGGCGGCGCTGCTGGCGCCCATCACCGCGTACATCAGCCCGGACAGGTCGCCGTGCCCCGAGGCGGCGGCGAACGCGGTCACACCGGTGGACATGCCTCCGAAGAACAGGCCCTGGCAGAACATGGGGACGGTCAGTACCAGCAGCGCGGGCGTGGCGATGCGGCCCTCGGCGCCGGGGGCGGGAGGGGCTCCGGGCGGCGCGGTGGGGTGCAGGGCGAACGCGGCCCCGAAGAGGCCGATGAGCGCCGCGGCGCCCAGGACGCTCGCCGACGGTGAGAGGGCCACGGTGAGCAGGCCCACCAGCGCGGGGCCGAGGACGAAGGCGGCCTCGTCCAGCACTCCCTCGACCGACATGGCCGCCGCCAGCGAGCGCTCCCGCTGCACGCCGCGGTGCCCGGCCCGCCGGATCAGCACCACCCACCGCGTGCGGGCCATGGGGCCGATCTGGGGCATGCACATACCCGCCACGGCGGCCAGCGCGGCCAGGACGGGGGCGGAGGCCCCGGCCAGGACGGCGTAGACGAGCACGGTGATCAGTACGGCGTCCACGAGCGCGGTGACCAGCACGGGGACCCGCTGGCCGTGCCGGTCGGCGAAGCGGGCGATGACGGGGCCGCCCACGGTCTCGCCGAGGGCGAAGGCGCCGGTCACCGCACCGGCCGCGGCCACGCTGCCGGTCGTGGCGGTGACCAGTGTGAGCAGCCCGATCAGGGACATGGAGATGGGCAGGCGGGCCAGGAAGGTGGTCAGGAGCAGCGGCCATCCGGCGATGTCGTGCATGCGCCGCAGGGTCTGCAGTGGTGACATCCGTCCCTCGTCCTGTTGTGGTTCCCGCCTCCCGGATCCCAGCACGGCGGTGCGGCGCGGGCAATCGCGGGAGGGCCGAAATTCATCCCATGATATGGCCGGTTCCCGGCGGTGGGCCCGGTTCCCGCTCCCTCCTCCCCTTCGTGAAGCGCCCGGGGAAGGCCCGGCGGAGCCGGGGAGGACCGCGGGTTCCGACGGAGGGACGGAGCACCACCCTGACTTTCGGCAGTGCCGCCCCGCCGGCGGAGTGTGTAGGTTCACCGGCATGGATCTGTCCGAACCGCGCGCGTTCGTCCAGCGTGCACTGCGTCCCCTGGCGGGCTGGCCCACCAGGGGCGCCGTCCTGCGCGACGTGCTGTTCGGGGCCGCGATCACCGCCCTGTGCCTGGTGGAGGTCCTCTTCCGGTGGGCCTCCGGGCACCTGCCCGCCGACGAGGCGCTGGCCACCGCGGTGGCCAGCGCCGCGCTGACCGCCCTGGTCGTCGTGCTCGGCCGCCTCTACCCGCTGCTCTCCCTGGTCGTGGCCCTGCTCGGCTCGTTCTGGGTGTACGGCTTCAGCGTCCTGGTGCTCTGCGTGGCCTACCTGGTCGGGCGCCGCATGCCCGACGTGTGGTCCGCGGTGGCCCTCTTCGTCTCCGGCACCGTGCTGTGGCTGGCGGCGGCGGTCCTGACCAGGCCCGACGACGTGATGGTGTGGACCACCACCGTGAGCACCATGGTGTTCAGCGTCGTGCTTCCCTGGCTGGTGGGCGTCTACCGGCGCCAGCACGTCGCCCTGGCCACCGCGGGCTGGGAACACGCCAGGCAGCTCCAACGCGAGCACCGGCTCACCGTCGACCAGGTCCGGTTGCGCGAGCGCTCCCGCATCGCCCAGGACATGCACGACTCCCTGGGCCACGAACTCAGTCTCATCGCCCTGCGCGCCGGAGCGCTGGAGGTCACCCCCGACCTGGCGGAGGAGCACCGCCGCTCGGCCGCCGAGCTGCGCGCCACAGCCGTCACCGCCACCCAGCACCTGCGGGAGATCATCGGCGTGCTGCGCACCGAAGCCGAACCCGTCCCCATGTCCCCCGCGGACGAGGGCGTCGCCGCCCTGGTCGGCCGGGTCCGCGACTCCGGGATGCGGGTCGCCCTGGTACGCGACGGCGACACCGCCGGTCTGCCGTCGATGGTCGACCGGGCGGTCCACCGGGTCGTCCAGGAGTCGCTCACCAACGCCGCCAAGTACGCGCCCGGCTCCGAGGTGACCGTGTGGCTCACCGCGAACGGGGAGCGGGTGGAGGTCCGGGTGGTCAACTCCGCGCCCCGGGGGCGGCGTCCGAAGGCGGAGGAGGGCGGCAGGCGCGGACTCATCGGCCTGCGCGAGCGCGTCCGCCTGACCGGGGGCTCCTTCGCCGCCGGACCGGACGGCGGCGGAGGCTGGGAGGTCTGCGCGGTCATGCCGCTGGACGGCACCGTCGAGGCGGGGCCCTCGACGGAGGGCGGCGCCGAGATCGACCAGCTCCAGTCGGCCGCCCGGCGCAGGGTGCGCGGCTGGTCGCTGGCCCTGGTGCTGCTGCCGGTCATGGCGGCCGTGACGGTCGGCCTCGTCCTGGGCTGGATCACCGCCGGGAACATGGAGGAGACCGCGCTGGCCCCGGAGGAGTTCGCCGCCCTGAGGGTCGGGGACAGCCAGGCCGAGGTGGAGGAGGTGCTTCCGGCGGCCTCGATGTACGTGGACGCCCGGATGCTGGAGGAGGACGCCGTCCCCCCGGGCGCCACGTGCAGCTACTACCGCAGCGACACGGGGCTCTTCGCGGCCGAGACGGTCCTCTACCAGGTGTGCTTCGCCGAGGGGCGCCTGCTGACCAAGGGAGAGGCGCCGCTACGTTGACCAGGGACCCCCGAACCGGACGCCGCAAGGAGGGAACAGACGTGATCAGGGTGCTGCTCGCCGACGACGAGGCGATGATCCGCGCCGGTGTGCGGGCGATCATGCGCAGCGACCCGGAGATCGAGGTGGTGGCCGAGGCCGCGGACGGGCGCGAGGCCGTCGAGATGGTGCTCTCCCACCGCCCCGACGTGGCGCTGCTGGACATCCGGATGCCCCGGATGGACGGCCTCGCCGCCACGGCCGAGATCCGCAGGGCCGCGCCCTCCACCGCCGTGGTCATCCTCACCACCTTCGGCGAGGACGGCTACGTCTCCCAGGCGCTCGGCGGCGGCGCCAGCGGCTTCCTGCTCAAGGCCGGGGACCCGCGCGAGCTGATCAGCGGGGTGCACGCCGTCGCCGACGGCGGCGCCTACCTGTCCCCGCAGGTGGCGCGGCAGGTGATCGCCAGGTTCGGCGGGGCCCGGGCCGCCCGGGAGGCGGCCGCCGCGGCACGGATCGAGGAGCTCACCCAGCGCGAGCGCGAGGTGCTGGCCCTGGTGGGCGCGGGGCTGTCCAACGCCGACATCGCCGAGCGGCTGTTCCTGGTGGAGGGCACCGTCAAGAGCTACGTCAGCGCCATCCTCAACCGCCTGGAGATGCGCAACAGGGTGCAGGCGGCCATCCTCGCCTACGAGGCCGGGCTCGTGGACACCTCCCTCACCTGAGTCCGGAGCGACCGTGTGGGGAGAATGGGGACATGAGCTCCCACAGCCCCGGCGGTGCGCCGCCGAACCGGAAGGTCGAGGCCCGGATGGAGGCCGCCTGGCGCGAGCTCGCCGGGAACACCCCCGAGGCGGTCGCGGTCGGTGCCGAGCTCCTGGGCCGCTGGAGTGAGCCGCACCGCCGCTACCACACGCTCACCCACCTGGAGGCCACGCTGCGCGCGGTCGGCCTCCTGCGGAACGAGGCGCGCGACGCCGACCGCGTCCGCTACGCGGTCTGGTTCCACGACGCCGTCTACGAGGGGGTCCCCGGACGCGACGAGAGGGAGAGCGCGGAACTGGCCGAGCGGCTGCTGTCCCTGATGGGGGCCGGGCCCGCGTTCGCCCGCGAGGTCGCGCGCCTGGTCGGGGTGACCGCGACGCACCGGCCCGGCAGGTGGGACGCCGACGGTGCGGTGGTCTGCGACGCCGACCTGTCCGTGCTGGCCGCTCCGGCCGACGAGTACCTGGCCTACACGACGGCGATCCGCGCCGAGTACCGCCACGTTCCCGACGAGGAGTTCCGCGCGGGCCGCGCCGGGGTGCTGCGGTCGCTGCTGGAGGCGCCGCACCTGTTCCACACCCCGTTCGGGCGCGCGCACTGGGAGGCGCGCGCCCGGGTGAACATGCTCGCCGAGCTCGACCGGCTGGAGGCGCTGCCCCCGGAGGAGGAGCCCCCGCCCTGAGCGGGCCGCGCCTCGGGCGCAGCGGGGCCCGACCGACCCCGGCCCGGGATGCTCAGGCGCGGCCGCGTGCCCGTGCGGGCTTGGGCCGCCGCAGCCCCGACGCGCGCAGACGGGTGACCAGCTCGCGGCTGCCGACGTGCTCGGCGCCCAGCTCCAGGGCGCGTGCGTGCAGGTGCTCGGGGATGTCGTAGTGGTCGCGATCGAACGCGCGGGGGCCCACGCCGAGGGCGCGGGCGAAGGCGTGCAGCTCCTCGTGGGAGCGGTCGCTGACCAGATGGGCGAACAGCCAGCCGCGCGGTCCGGGCCAGAGGGGTGTGTCGATGAGAACGCTCACCACAGAACTCTAGTGGGGTGACCGGAAACTCTTGTCACACCGGCGACGTATCCGGTCAGCCCACTAGGCGAACCGGTGGGGCACGCGTTCTCGCGCGGGTCGGGCCCGCATGGGGCTTGCCCGGGGCGGACCGCCGCTCAGGGGCGCCCCGACACGGGCGCCGTCACGGCGCGCCAGGGCACCGGGCTGGACATGACCATGGTACTGGAGGGGCGGCCGTGTTCGGCGAGCCTGTCGATGACCTCCTCGAAGTGCTCCATGGAGCGGACCGCGATGAGCAGGACGCAGCAGTCGTCCCCGGTCACCCGGTGGACCTGGAGGATCTCCGGCAGCTCCAGCGAGGAGTGCTCGCGCAGCAGGCAGTGCGCGCCGAAGCACTCCATGCGCACCAGCGCGGTCACCGGCAGTCCCGCGGCGGCCGGGTCCACGTGCGCGTGGTAGCCGGTGATCACCCCGCGGTCGGTGAGGCGGCGTACGCGGTCGGCCACCGCGGGCGCCGACAGGTTCACCCGGCGGGACAGCTCGTTGTAGGACAACCGCCCGTCCTGCTGGAGCTCGGAGAGGATGCGCTGGTCAACGCTGTCCAACGGGGTCGCCAACCGTGAGGCCATGCTTTGTGCTCCCAAAGTCGAGGGGCGCTCTCACTTACGAATGCTAAATCAACGCCCGGATTGCGTGTCCGGTGACCATTCCTCTCGGGGGTGTGGCTGTCCGATGATGTGATCTCACACGTACGGTGCCGTGCGCGGGGGCGCTCCCTCCCCGCGGCGCCGTGACCGCACAGCCGCTCACACGAGTCCGACAAGGGGTTCCCATGCTCTCCACCACCGCCCAGCAGTGCCCGTACGCCGAGGAGGCCGATGCGGCCCAGGCGGCCCGGGCGCAGCGGGACGGGGTCGGGCAGGACGGATCCGGGCGGGACGGATCCGGGCAGGACGGACCGACCCTGTCCTTCGACCAGAACACCCCCTACGTCGACTACACCGGTATCGACACCCTGCTGGGCCTGCAGAGGCCGCGCACCGACGAGCCCGCCGAGTCCGCGTTCATCATCGCCACCCAGGTCATGGAACTGCTGTTCTCCCTCGTGCAGGAGCGTTGGGAGGCCGCCCGCGACGCCTTGGAGGCCGACGACGTGCCCGGCGCCCTGGCCTGGCTGCGCCGCGCGTGCAAGGCCCAGGACGTGCTCAACGACTCCTGGGGTCTGCTCGCCGACATGACGCCCACCGAGTTCAACCGCTTCCGCGACTCCTTCGGCGAGGCCTCGGGCTTCCAGTCCTACGGTTACCGCAAGCTGGAGTTCCTGCTCGGCAACAAGTCCGCCGCCATGATCCGCCCGCACAAGGCCATGAGCGGTGTCGTCGACCAGCTCACGGACCTGCTGGAGCGCCCCGGCCTCTACGACGCCGCGCTGCGCCTGCTGCACCGCCGCGGCCTGTCGGTCCCCGACGACCGGGCCGAGCGCGACTGGACCCGGCCCTACGAGCCCAGCGCCGAGGTCGAGGCGGCCTGGAAGGCCGTCTACGCCGACGACCACCCCGGCAACGACCTGTTCCTGCTGGCCGAGGCGCTGCTCGACGTCGCCGAGCGCGTGACCGGGTGGCGGCACCGCCACCTCGTCGCGGTCAAGCGCACGATGGGCGGCAAGACCGGCAGCGGCGGCTCCAACGGCCTGACCTGGCTGGCGCGCAACGCCGAGCAGGACGTCTTCCCCGAGCTGTGGTCCCTGCGCAGTACCATCTGACCCGCTCTTCGCACCCCCGTTCCCCGCGGGCCGCGGTTCCTCCGCGGCGCCGCCGGCCCGTGACCCCGTTCGCCCCGCCCAGAGGAAGCAGGACCCGATGATCCCCGCCACCCGTGAGGACTGCGTCGCGCTCGACGCGGCCGACCCCCTCGCCGCGTTCCGGGAGGAGTTCGTCCTCCCCGAGGGTGTGGTCTACCTGGACGGCAACTCGCTGGGCGCGCTGCCGCGCTCCACCCCCGGCCGGGTCGCCGACATGATCGAACGCGAGTGGGGGCGCGACCTCATCCGCAGCTGGAACGATGCCGGATGGTGGGACAAGCCGCGCACCCTGGGCGCCAAGATCGCACCGCTGGTGGGGGCCGGTTCCGACGAGGTGGTCGTCGGCGACGGCGCCTCGGCGAACCTGTTCAAGACCCTGGTCGCGGCGCTGCGCATGTCCGACCGCTCGGTCGTGCTGGGCGAACGGGGCAACTTCCCCACCGACCTGTACGTCACCGAGGGCGCGGTCGCCCTCGCGGGCGCCACCCAGCGGCGTGTGGACCCCGACGGTCCCGGGATGGCCGAGGCGCTGGCCGCGGGGGACGTCGCGGTCCTGCTGCTCAGCCACGTGGACTACCGCAGCGGCGTCCTGCGCGACATGCCGGGCATCACCCGCCTGGCCCACGAACACGGTGCCCTGGTGGTCTGGGACCTGTGCCACAGCGTGGGCGCGGTTCCCGTCGACCTGTCCGGAAGCGGCGCGGACTTCGCGGTGGGGTGCACCTACAAGTACCTCAATGCCGGTCCGGGCGCCCCCGCGTTCCTGTACGCTGCCCGGCGCCACCACGCCGTGGCCGACCAGCCGCTCAGCGGTTGGCACGGGCACGCCCGTCCGTTCGACTTCAGCCCCGGCTACGAGCCCGCGCCGGGGGTGTCGCGATTCCTGAGCGGTTCGCAGCCGCTGGTGGCCGACGCCGCCCTGGAGGCGAGCCTGGACGTGTGGGCCCGGGCGGACATGGAGCAGGTGCGCGCCAAGAGCCTGGCGATGACCGACCTGTTCCTGGACCGCGCGGCCAAGGCGGGGATCTCCTCGATCACGCCGTCGGAGCACGGGCGGCGCGGCAGCCAGGTCGCCCTGGTGCAGCCGGAGGAGGGTGCGGGGTACCCGATCGTGCAGGCGCTCATCGAGCGCGGCGTGATCGGCGACTTCCGGGCCCCCGACGTCATGCGGTTCGGGTTCACCCCGCTGTACCTGCGCTACGTGGACGTATGGGACGCCGCGGCGGCCCTGCTGGAGGTCGTGGAGACCGGCGAGTGGCGCCAGGAGCGCTTCGCCCGGCGCGCGCAGGTGACCTGACGCTCCTCGGCCGCCGCCGGGCGGGGGAGGGGCCCTTCCTCGGGAAGGCGCGCCCCCGCCCGGCGCCAGGAGCGCTCCGGCCGTCGTCGGCCTCCGCCGAACACCTGGGTGGCGTGGTCTTTGCCACCTTTGCCTGCGTTTGGCGTGGTCTGCTCAGGAATACCCCGATCTGCCGGTGTGTGCGCGGTTCCGGGCTACTCCGACCCGCCCGCGCGGGCGGGTGCCGTCGTATGACGAGGACCACGGAACGGACCCGCCCGCCGTCCTCGGGCGGGTCCGTAAACCCCTTCCCACAAGGGGTTTTTCGCTTTTCCGGACCCTTGTACGTCCCTATTCGTAACGTATTGCGGCAGACACGCAAAGTCATTTTACCCGCAAGGTCGCACGCTTTACTCAAAGGGTGGGTTAGGGTCCCTCGTGATCGGTTCGTTATTGCCTCTTGGCGAACCGATGCCGAGCCCTTGACCGGCCATGTGCCGCAAGGGAGTCGAGACCTCTTCCCGGGAACAGGGCCGCACGAATCCACGTGCCCGTGCCAGCGGAGACACCTCCCGTTCCCGCCCGTCCTCGCCGCCAGCGACGCGGGAGAACCCCTGTCATGACACGCCCTCGCGGGGGCGCACCCAGCGTGCCCGCGTACTCGGCGCGTCGTGTCCGCGGTCTTCTCGGCCCTGTCGTCAACCCGGCTTTCACTTCATGAGTAAAGACACTCCGATTCAGCACGGCGAAGTCACCGCGACCTATTTCTGGGACGACGGTTCCGGAATCAACGGAGACACGGGAGCCCCCGCGAGCGGGGAACCCATGCAGAAGGGCCTGTTCTCCAGCCCCAGTTGGCCGCTCGGCACCGAGGGCTACATCGTCTACGAGGGCAAGAAAGCCGAGTTCTTCATCGGCGACCGCGGTCCGGGCGCCCCCTCCCAGGGGTGTGACGTACTGCTCGACATGGACGGCAAGACCTTCGCCGAGATCACCGGCGAGACGTGGGACGAGTCCAGCTACACCGTGAGCGGTGGCAACGGCCACCTCGAGGTGGAGTACTACATCACCGAGTGGGGCGACGGCCACGGCACCGAGGGTGCCCCGCACCCCTTCCAGCAGCCCGGGAACAAGTGCGAGGACGCGGTCTCCCCGATCCCCGAGGAGGCCCTGCCCCAGGAGGAGCAGGAGTCCGCCGGGGAATCCGGGGAGAAGCCCTCGGAGGAGCCCTCGGAGGAGGCGACTCCCGAGAAGGACACCGACGGCGGCTCCGGGCAGGACGCCGCGAGGAAGGAGCAGACCGAGGAGGGCGCCGCCGACGACGGTGAGGGCGACGACGGCGGTGACGGCGGCGTGACCGCGGAGACCGCCGCCAACGACCTCTCCGGATTCCAGCTCATGGGCTCGGACGGGGTCATGGGCGGCACAGGGCTGCTGGCCCTGGCCCTCATCCCGGCCCTGCTGATCGCCCTGTTCTTCGCCTGGACCCGCCGCCCGACGGGCGCGCACGCCGGTGCCGACGACGAGGGCGGGCGCCTGACGGCCCCGAGCAGCGGACGCCACAGCCTGGGCTCGCGCCTGAGCTCCGTGGTCGACAGGCTGCGCGGCAGGTGACCATCCGCGGGGTCCTTCCGGGGAACCGTTCCCCGAAGGGCCCCGCGGAGCGGACGGGGCCGCGGCGGTGCGCCGCGGCCCCCGAACCGGCCGTCCTACACGTCGCCGAGCAGCAGGCGCGGGCGCTCCACGCAGTCCGCCACGAACCGCAGGAACCCGCCCGCCACGCCTCCGTCGCACACACGGTGGTCGAAGGCCAGGGTCAGTTCCGTCACGGGGCGGGGCACCACGTCCTCGCCCACCACCCATGGACGGCGCAGGATCCGGCCCAAGCCCAGGATCGCCGCCTCCGGGTGGTTGATGATCGCCGCGGAGCCGTCCACGCCGAACACGCCGTAGTTGTTCACTGTGAACGTCCCGCCGCGCAGGTCCTCCGGTGCCGACGTGCCCGCACGGGCGGCCTCGGCGGCCTCGCCCAGCCGTGCCGACAGCTCACGTGTGGTCGACCGGTGCGCGTCGCGCACCACCGGGACCACCAGGCCGCGCGGCGTCTGCGCCGCGAACCCCAGGTGCACGGCGTCGAAGCGCACCACCTCGCGGCGCCCGTGGTCGAAGTGCGCGTTCAGCTCCGGGAAGTGGGCCAGTCCCGCGACCGCGAACCGCGCCACCAGCGCCAGTACGCTCACCGGGCGGTCCGGCCCGGCCTCGTTCAACTCCCTACGCAGCTCCAGCAGGCCGGTCGCGTCCGCGTCCACCCACACGGTCGCCTCGGGGATCTCCCGGCGCGACCGCGAGAGGCGCTCGGCCATCTCCCGGTGTGCTCCGCGCAGCGGCCTGCGGTGGGTCCCCGGACGTTCCCGCGCGGGTCCGGGAGCGGCGGTCTCCCGTGCGGACGCGGACGCCGGCTCCCGTGCCGCGGCCAGCGACTCCACGTCCCGGCGCAGCACCAGGCCGCCCTCCCCGGTACCGCGTACCGAGGCCACGTCGATCCCGTGCTCGCGCGCCAGGCGCCGTACCAGCGGCGAGACCACGCGGACGCGCCCGGCCGGGGACGCGGGCGGGCCGCCGGTCGCCGTTGACCGTGGCGGCCCGTCCCGCCCGCGGGCGCGCCGACGCGGTGTCCGCGCGCCCGATCCCGTGCCGTAACCCACCAGGACGGCTCCCGAACCCGCTTCGGTGGCGGCGCCGTTGCCGCCTGCGGGTCCGGACCCCTCCCGGGCGTCCGGCACGGAGGTCTGTGCGGTACGCGGGGCGACGGTGAGCAGGGGAGCGCCGACCGCGACCACCTCGCCCACCGCGCCGTGGAGTTCGGTGACCGTGCCCGCGTAGGGACAGGGCACCTCCACGGAGGCCTTGGCGGTCTCCACCTCGGCCACGGGCTGGTCGACGGCGACCTCGTCGCCCACCGACACCAGCCAGGCCAGGACCTCCGCCTCGGCCAGCCCCTCGCCGAGGTCGGGCAGGGCGAAGACGCGCTCGCTCACCCGGGGCCTCCCTCCACCCACTCCGACTCCCACTGGAGCCGGTCCACCGCGGCCAGGATCCGTTCGGCGTCGGGCAGGTGGTACCCCTCCAGCCTCGGCGGGGGATAGGGGACGTCCAGCCCGCCCACCCGCAGCACCGGAGCCTCCAGGTAGTGGAAGCACCGCTCCGTGACGCGGGCGGCGACCTCGGCCCCGTACCCGCCGAACACCGAGGCCTCGTGCACCACCACGGCGCGGCCGGTGCGGCACACCGACTCCACGAGGACGGAGTCGTCGAGAGGGGCCAGTTGGCGCAGGTCCACGACCTCGATCGAACGCCCCTCCCCGGCCGCGGCCCCGGCCGCCTCCAGGGCGGTCTCCACCATCGGCCCGTAGGCGACGAGGGTCACGTCGGTGCCCTGCCGGCGCACCACCGGCCGGTCCATCGGCTCGGTGCGCACCGGCAGCTCGACGGCCTCCTTGGACCAGTAGCGGCGCTTGGGCTCCAGGAACACCACCGGGTCGTCGCAGGCGATGGCCTCGCGCAGCATCGAGTAGGCGTCCGCCGGGGTCCCGGGCGTGACCACGCGCAGGCCCGGGGTGTGGGTGTAGTAGGCCTCGGAGGAGTCGCTGTGGTGCTCCACCCCGCCGATCCCGCCGCCGTAGGGCACCCGGACGACCACCGGCAGCGGCACCGCGCCCCGGGTCCGGTTGCGCGTCTTGGCCAGGTGCGAGACCACCTGCTCGAAGGCCGGGTAGGCGAACGCGTCGAACTGCATCTCCACCACGGGGCGCAGGCCGTACATGGCCATGCCGATCGCCGTGCCCACGATGCCCGACTCCGCCAGAGGGGAGTCGAACACCCGCTCGTCGCCGAACTCCCCGTGCAGGCCGTCGGTGACCCGGAACACCCCTCCCAGCGGCCCGACGTCCTCGCCGTACACCACCACGTCCGGGTCCCCGGCGACCGCGTCGCGCAGGGCCCGGTTGAGGGCCGCGCCCATCGACACCTCGGCGGGCGCGTCACCACCGGGGGCACGCGTCATTCAGACCTCCCGCAGCTCGGCGGCCAGCTCGCGGCGCTGCCGGTCCAGCAGGGGCGGGACCGTGGAGTAGACGTCGGTGAACAGGGAGTCGGGGTCCGGCGCGTCCTCCCCGGCCATGCGCTCGCGCACGAGGGCGGCGACCCTCTCGGCGTCGGCGCCGAAGGAGGCCAGGACCCGGTCCGTCTCCTCGGCGTCCCCGAGTACGCCCTCCGCGCGCAGCAGGGCCTCCGTGCGCAGCAGCGGGTCGCGTTCGACCCAGTAGGCGACCTCGGACTCGTCCCGGTAGCGCTGCGGCGCGTCGGAGTTGGTGTGCGGGTCCACCCGGTAGGTGACCGCCTCGACGATGGCGGGCCCGCCCCCGGCCCGGGCCTCGGCCAGTGCCCGGGAGACCACGGCGTGCACCGCGGCGGCGTCGTTGCCGTCCACGTGGTAGCCCCTCATCCCGTAGCCGATCGCCTTGTGCGCCAGGGTCGGGGCGGCGGTCTGCCGGCGCAGGGGCACGCTGATCGCCCAGTGGTTGTTCTGTACGAGGAAGACCACGGGGGTGTTCCACACGGCGGCGAAGTTGTAGGCCTCGTGGGCGTCGCCCTCGCTGGTGGCCCCGTCGCCCATCAGCGCGAGGGCGGCCACGTCGTGGCCCTTGCGGCGCGCGGCGTAGGTCAGCCCCACCGCGTGCGAGGCGTTCGTGGCCAGCGGGGTGCACTGCGGCGCGCAACGGTGGCGGCGGGGGTCGTACCCGGAGTGCCAGTCGCCGCGGAAGAGGGTCAGGACCTGTGCCGGGTCGACCCCGCGGGTGATGAGGGCGACGCTGTCGCGGTAGCTGGGAAAGAGCCAGTCCTGTTCCGACAGGGCCAGCACACCGCCGACCTGGGCTGCCTCCTGCCCCGTCGAGGACGGGTACACGGCGAGGCGGCCCTGGCGGGCGAGTGTGCCGGCCTGCTGGTTGAAGCGGCGTCCGATGACCATCGCGCGGTGGAGGTCGGCGAGCCGGGCGGGGTCGGGAGCGGTGAACAACGGGTGTTCCACACGCCGGCCGTGCCGGTCCACGAGGCGCACGGGCTCCGTCGAGGGGAGTGGAGGAGCCTGACGAGATCGCTCATCGGTGTGCTTCATGTCTTGAATATGAGGTGAATAACCCCATATTGTCGATATCCCTACGCCGATGCTGGACGAACTGCCCAGTAGTGCGGCCCGGCGACCCGGATGTTCTCATTCGATCATCGTGTGAGCGGTATGAGGTAAGACACATGGCCGTGCAGTTGGACGACACCGACCGTCGCATCATCTCCCTGCTCCGCGACGACGGACGCATGTCCATCCGCGCGGTCGCCGAACAGGCGCACATCTCCCGCGCCAACGCCTACTCCCGCCTCGAACGCCTGCGCGGCGAGGGCGTCATCCGCGGGTTCACCGCCGTCATCGACCCCGAGAAGTACGGCACGGCCCTGTCCGCCTACGTGTCCGTGCGCATCGAACAGCACTCCTGGGAGCGCTTTCGCGGCTACCTGCGCGACATCCCCGAGGTCGACCACGCCGCACTGGTCTCGGGGGACGTCGACCTGCTCCTGCTGGTCCGCGTGACCGACGCCGCGGCCCTGCGCACCTTCGTCCTCGAACGCCTCCAGCGCCTCCCCGAGGTGAAGAGCACGCAGACCATGTTCATCCTCGACGAGCCGCCCCTGTAGGGGCCTCCCGGGCACCGCGGGAAAGGGTCCACCGCGCCGCCGACCGGACCTTGGCGCGCCCCCGGGGCACTCCTAGTCTTGGCCCCATGCCTGAGTACCGCGTGGTCGACGCCTTCACCGACCGGCCCCTGGCCGGGAACCCCGCCGCCGTCCTGGTCCTGGACGGGGACTACCCCGACAGCTGGGCGCAGGGGGTGGCCGCCGAGTTCAACCTGTCCGAGACCGCCTTCGTCCGTCCCGTGGACGAGGAGGGCGCCGACTACGAGCTGCGATGGTTCACGCCCACCGTCGAGATCGACCTGTGCGGGCACGCGACCCTGGCCACCGCCCACACCCTCGCCGAACGCGGACTCCCCGGCCCCTACCGCTTCACCACCCGCAGCGGCGTCCTCACCGTGACCGAGCGCGACGGGCGCCTGTGGATGGACTTTCCCGCCAAGCCCCCGAAGCAGGTGGACGCGCCCGCGGGACTGGCCGAGGCCCTGGGCGCCGAGCCCCTGTGGGTGGGCCTGGGCGGGGAGGACGACCTGCTGGTCGAACTCGCCGACGAGGGCACCGTGCGCGGCCTGGCCCCCGACACGGCCGCGCTCGGCCGACTGCCGTACCACCTGGTGATCGCCACCGCCCGCGGTGGCGACGGCCCCGACTTCGTCTCCCGAGTCTTCGCCCCCAACGTCGGCGTTCCCGAGGACCCGGTCACCGGCAGGGCGCACACCGTACTCACCCCGTTCTGGGCCGAGCGCCTGGGCCGGAGCGCGCTGACCGCGCACCAGGCCTCCGCGCGCGGCGGCGACCTGCTCCTGGAGGACCGGGGCGAGCGCGTGCTGATCGGCGGCCGGGCGGTGTCCGTCGCCACGGGGACCCTGCACATCCAGGCGGAACGCGACCGGCGGGAGGAACCCTCCGCGGAGCGGTGGACCACCAAGGAGGAGATCGTCGCCGTCCGCGAGCGCCTGGAGGCCGAGCACCCGGACTGGCGGAGGCCCGCCGCCTACGGGGTCGGCCTCGTACGCGGCGGGCGGACGGTGTTCGCGCTGGCCAACAAGGGCGGCAACCACCTGCCCGCGGTGGTCCTGGCCCGGGCGGTCGGTCACCGGCGCGGCACCGCCAGCCACCCCGTCTCCGCCGACCAGCTGGGGGCGGCCGTGGCGGAGCTGGCCCCGGCGGAGGCGTGCACGGAGTTCGAGCACCCCAACCTGCACCACTGGCGGGAACTGCTCGACCGGGTCGCCGACGGAGGAGGGGAGCTCGTCGCGGTGTTCGTCGACGATCTCGCCGACGAGCCCGTGGACGACCACGACCGGGCCCTGCGCGTGGCCCTGGAGGGGTGAGGGGCCCGGTCCGCAGGGCCGACCAGGCACAGCCATCGCCGGAAGGGTTCCTGTGACCGTCGAAAGCGCACCTCGGGCCGACGAAATCCGGGTTTTCCCCGCGCATGGCCCCGACTTCCGGTAAAACTGAACCGAGGCACCTCCCCACCCCTCCCGGGGAGGTGCCCGCCGCACTCCCCGGTGCACCCCCTTGGCACCGGAGGAGCGTGTGGCGCACCCCCGAGAGATCGGCCCCGGCACCCCCCGGGGCCGGTTTCGTCCTCCGGGTCCCTCCGCCGCCCCGGGCGCGCGGGTACCGGGAGAGCGCTTCCTCGTCACGGCAGGGGCTTGGTGATGTGCAGGTCCGCGTCGAGTCTGGCGCGCAGGACGGGCCCCATTCCCGGGGCGTGGTGCCCGGCCCAGCGCTCCACGAGGGTGAGGAAGGCGGTCATCTCACGCTGCGCGGACCGCAGCAGACCGGGCAGTTCGGCGAGGGGGAGTACGAGGGGTACGCCCGTGGCATCGTCCTCGTCGGGCCAGATCCGTACGGTGTCACCGTGGTGCTCCATGCGTGGATCGGGCGAGTGCCCCGTCCAGGGCAGATCGCCGTCCAGGAGGAAGAGCCACTCGCGCCAGTCCTCCAGGCCGCAGCAGCAGCCCGGGGACAAGGTGATCCCGTTTCCGGTGTGCCGGAGGCGCAGGCCGCCGGGAGCGATGGACGGCTCCTTGGCGAGGGCGCGGCGGAGGTAGTCGACCGTGGTCGGCGCCGACGCGAGGGCCTCGCCGTCCTCGTCGTCGTGGTTGCGGTCGGCCCACGCGGCCAGGGCCGTGCCCACCTCGGCCGGAGCCAGGTTTCCGGAGAGCACGGACGCGCGGCCGGCGGGGATCCGGGCCGTCGGCCACAGGTCGAAGCCGGGAGCGGGACGGGCGTCCAGGATCACATCCATCATCAGCATGCGCTCAGTATCCGGGAAGCGCTCCCCGCGCCGTCTGCCGGTGCCCCGGGTCGTCCACAGGCCCTCTGCGGAGGATCCGCGAAACGCCTAACCTGGCCGGAGCAGCAGAAGCGACACCCCAGGGGGACAGTGATGACGGGACGGTACGGGGGCGGCCAGGGGCGCCGGTACGGCGGCGGAGGAGGCCGCGGCGGCGGGCGCAAGCCCGAGCCCGAGCCCATCCGCGGCGTCCGCGACGACGCCAGGCTCTCCAGTGAGCTGCTGCGCATGGACGGGGCCTCCTACGGGCGCTACAAGTCCCTCAAGGGCGACTGGGACTTCGGCGACTTCACCCTGACCGTGCAGCGGGTCCAGTCCGACCCGTTCGCACCGCCCTCGCGCGTGCGGGTGCTCGTCCCGGACGCCGGCATCCCCAAGAGCGCCTGGGGCGACCCGGTGCGCCGCCGCGCCACCGCCGACTACCTGGGGCGGCGCGCCCGCAGACTGCTGCGGGGGTCGCTGCTCAAGATCGACACCGGCGGCCAGGAGGTCATCGAGCGATCCTCCTGCCAGCTCACCGACGGCGGTATCGACCTGCGCATCGGTATCGACCTGCCCGGCCACGGCCGCCGCATCGACGGCCGCACCGCAGAACGCGAGCTGTGCCGGACCCTGCCCGACCTGGTCGACGACCTGGACTGGGAGGAGATCGACGCCGAGGAGGCCGTCGCCTTCGCCGACACCGTCGCCGACACGGTCGCCCTGCGCGCCCAGCTCGCGGAGCGGAGACTGGTCGCCTTCGTCGCGGAGGGAGCCGTCCTGCCCCGGCGCAGCGGCGTCAGCGACGAGCCCATGACCCGGGGCGCCGTGCCCTTCAGCCCGCCCGAGAGCCTGAGGGTGAGCGTCGACCTGCCGCACCGGGGCACCGTGAGCGGCATGGGTGTCCCCGAGGGCATCACCCTCATCGTCGGAGGCGGCTTCCACGGCAAGTCCACGCTGCTGCACGCCCTGGAGCGCGGCGTCTACGACCACGTGCCCGGGGACGGACGCGAACTCGTGGTGACCAGGGACGACGCCGTCAAGATCCGTGCCGAGGAGGGCCGACGGGTCGAGCGCGTGGACGTCAGCCCCTTCGTGCGCAACCTGCCCACCGGCGCGGACACGGGCGACTTTCGCACCGAGAACGCCTCGGGGTCCACCTCGCAGGCCGCCAACATCTGCGAGGCCGTGGAGGCGGGGTCGCACACGCTGCTGGTGGACGAGGACTCCACCGCCACCAACCTGATGATCCGCGACGAGCGCATGCAGGCCCTCGTCCACGGCGACCGCGAGCCCCTGGTCCCGTTCATCGACCTCGTCCGGCCCCTGTACCGCGAGCACGGCGTCTCCACGGTCCTGGTCATGGGCGGCAGCGGCGACTACTTCGACGTCGCCGACCAGGTGGTCATGCTCGACGCCTACCACCCGCACGACGTCACCGAGCGGGCCCGTGAGCTGGCCCACGAGCGCGTCGACGCCGACTTCACCCTGCCGCGCGCCCGGGTGGTCGACCCCGCCTCCGTGGACGACACCACCTCGCGCGGCCGGGGAAAGATCAAGCGCCGTGACACGGACGTGCTGGTGTTCGGCGAGAGCGACATCGACGTGCGCGCGATCGAGCAGTTCGCCGACCCCGGCCAGATCACCGGGGCCGGCCTCGCCCTTCGCGAACTCGTCGGCGGCCGCCACCTGGACGGCGCCCGTACCCTCGCCGAGGCGCTCGACTCCCTGGAAGAGGCCCTGGACAGGAAGGGTGTCACGCTGCTGGGCTCCGATTTCGGCGGGGACTACGTCCTGCCGCGCCGGTACGAGGTCGCCGCCGTCCTCAACCGGCTGCGCTCCCTGCGTGTGGCCGACCTGCGCTGACGGAGAAAGGCCCCGCTGTGGCGGGGCCCTTCGGGTGTGGGGGTGGTTCCACGGCTCGGTTCTGGGGGGCGGATCCCACCGATCCGGTGTGGGGGGAGGGTGTGGGGGTGTGAGGGTGGTCCCACGGCTCGGTCCTGGGGGGCCGGCTCCCACCGATCCGGTGTGGGGGGCGGATCCCACCGATCCGGTGTGGGGGGAGGGTGTGGGGGTGTGAGGGTGGTCCCACGGCTCGGTCCTGGGGGAACCGGATCGGTATTGTGGAAAAGCAGGGCACAACACCCCAGGCAGCACCAAGCCGGGCCCACCCGGCCGTGTTCCGGCCACCGGGTGAACGCGGACCCTGCGGCCCCGACCCTTTTGGAGACGAGAACCCGGTGCGTGATTCCGCAGACCTGTACGAACTCCACCCTGGCTTCGACGACGTCGCCGGGCTGGCGATGCTTGTCTGTCTGGACGGCTTCGTGGACGCCGGACACACCGGACGCCAGATGGTCACGTCGCTGTTCGAACGGTTCACCGCGGAGGAGGTCGCGACCTTCGACACCGACCGCCTCGTGGACTACCGGTCGCGCCGTCCGACGATGACCTTCGTCGAGAACACCTGGACCGCCTACGACGCGCCCAAGCTGGCCCTGTACCGGATGCACGACGAGGAGGACGCCCCCTTCCTGCTCCTGCACGGCCCGGAGCCGGACCGCGAGTGGGAGGCCTTCGCCGCCGCCGTCGAGCGACTCGTCAACCACTTCTCCGTCACGCTGTCCATCAGCACCCACGGCATCCCCATGGCCGTTCCGCACACCCGGCCGGTCACGGTCACCCCGCACTCCACCCGCCCCGAGCTGGTCGAGGGCCACACCCCGTGGATCGGCCGCGTCGAGGTGCCCGGCAGCGCCACCGCGCTGCTGGAGTACCGGCTGGGGGAGAGCGGCCACGACTTCGTCGGCTACGCCGTCCACGTGCCCAGCTACCTGGCCCAGTCCCAGTATCCGCGTGCCGCCATCGCCGCCACCGAGTACGTGGCCGGGGCCACGGGCCTGGCGCTGCCCACCAGCGGACTGGAGGAGGCCGCCCGGACGACCGACGTCGACATCGCCGAGCAGGTCGCGGCCTCCGAGGAGGTCCAGCGTGTCGTGGCCAACCTGGAGCGCCAGTACGACGACATCATGTCCTCGCGGACCGACCCCGAGGAGCGTCCCACGCTCCCGCTGGCCGACGACGAGGCCAAGCTGCCCACCGCCGACGAGCTCGGCGCGGAACTCGAACGCTACCTCGCAGAGCGCGAGGGCGACGGAAACGGATGACCGTGCTCTACCAGATTGTCTTCCGATCGGTCCTGCGCCACATGGACGCGGAGAAGGTCCACAAGCTCAGCTTCGCCGCGTTGCGCGGTGTGGCCGCCCTCCCCGGCGTCGCCGCCGCGATGGGCAGGGTGCTCGGGCCGCGTGAGCCGGAGCTGACCGTGCACGCCCTGGGCCGGGAGTTCCCCGGCCCGCTGGGACTCGCGGCGGGCTTCGACAAGAACGCGGAGAGCCCCTCCGGGCTGGCCGCGCTCGGCTTCGGCTTCGTGGAGATCGGCACCGTCACCGCCCAGCCCCAGCCGGGCAACCCCAAGCCGCGCCTGTTCCGGCTGGTGGAGGACCGCGCGATCGTCAACCGGATGGGCTTCAACAACGAGGGGTCGGCCCTGGTCGCCGAGCGCCTCCACCACCGGCGCGGCGGACGCCGCCCCGTGCTCGGCGTCAACATCGGCAAGACCAAGGTGACCCCCGAGGCGGAGGCCCCCGCCGACTACGCCGTCAGCGCCCGGCGCCTGGCCCGCTACGCCGACTACCTGGTGGTCAACGTCAGCTCGCCGAACACGCCGGGGCTGCGCAACCTCCAGGGCGTGGAGCAGCTGCGCCCGCTCCTGGCCGCCGTGCGCGGGGCCCTCGCCGAGTCCGGCCACCCGGACCTGCCCCTCCTGGTCAAGATCGCCCCGGACCTCGCCGACGAGGACATCGACGCCGTCGCCGACCTCGCCCTCGCCGAGGGCCTCGACGGCATCATCGCCACCAACACCACCATCTCCCGCGAGGGCCTCACCGCCTCCGCCGACCAGGTGGAGGCGGCCGGTGCGGGCGGACTGTCCGGGGCCCCGCTCAAGCGGCGCTCCCTGGAGGTGCTGCGCCGCCTGCGCGCCCGCGTGGGCGACCGCGTCACCCTGGTCGCCGTCGGCGGTATCGAGACGCCCCAGGACGCCTGGGCCCGCATCCGCGCCGGCGCCACCCTCGTGCAGGGCTACACCGGCCTCATCTACGGCGGCCCCCTCTGGCCCCGCCGCATCCACCGGGGCCTCGCCCGGCTGGTCCGCGCCTCCGGCTACCGCTCCATCGGCGAGGCCGTCGGCGCCGACGTCCCCGCCCCGGCGGACACCGGCCGGCGGCCGGACTCCGCAGCCTCCGGCGGTTAGGGCCTGCTTCTTCGGACCGGGTCCTTTTCGCCCATGGGGTTGTTCGGGCGCCCGCGGGGCTCGGGAGGCGGCGCGGGCGACGGGCGGGCCGCCGCCGTAGGCGCCGGGGGCTCCCGCTCCCGGGGCGAGCCGGACACGGACCGAAGCGCGGCGGAAAGGCCCCGAAGAACGCTCCCCAGCCCCGTCGCGCGGCGCGGGAGGGCGGGGCGCCGGCCCTCCTCCGAGGGCGGTCGCCCACCCCGCGGCCTTCGCCGCGACCGTCAGGCCAGGCCCTCGGGCGGGTAGCTCTCACCGATCTCCGGGCCACCGTAGACCTGGCTGACGGTCGCGAACGCGTACCCCTGCCCGCGTAGCCGCTCGATGATCTCCGGGACCGCCGCCAGGGTCGGTGACAGGGTGTCGTGCAGCAGCACCACCGCGCCGGGCTCGGCCTGCTCCACCACGCTCTCCACGATCTCGTCGCGGCTCGTGTCGGTCCAGTCCTCGCTGTCCTGGCTCCACAGGATCTCGGCCATGCCCTGCCTGCCGATCTCTCCCAGCACCTTCGGCGAGCTGTCCCCGAACGGCGGCCGGAACAGCTTCACGGTGTGCCCCGTCTGGCGGCGTACCATCGCGCTCACCGCGGCCACCTGACCGGCCAGCTCCTCTCCGGCGAAGTGCTTCGGCATGTGCTCGTGCAGGTCGTTGTGGCTGCCGATCTCGTGACCCTCGGCGTAGGCGCGCCGCAGCACACCGGGCCGGGTCAGGGTCGGGTCGCCGTTCAGGAAGAACGACGCCCTCACGTCCTCCTCCGCCAGCAGGTCCAGCAGGTGCGGTGTCGCCCTGGCCGGGCCGTCGTCGAAGGTCAGGGCGATGCACTTGTCCTTCGCGCAGTCCACGCCCGGGGCGCCGGCCGAGACCACCCCCGGCACCGCCGGGGGAGAGTCCGGTTCGGTGACCGGAGCCTTGACGGCCAGCACGGGCTCCTCGGCCAGCGACGCCTTCCGCGCCCGCCCACCCAGGTCGGACAGCAGCGGCAGGGCCTGCTCCGAGGGCACGACCGCGACCATCCGGCCCGGTTCCGACGTCGGCGGGTGGCCCTCCACGACAGGGGACAGGTGCCCGTCGTCGAACTCCACGACCAGGTCACCGTCGGTGTTGAACCCCATCGAGTCGTACGTGCGCATCACCGGGTGCAGGCCCTCCACGTCCACGTCCTCCTCGTCGGCGAACGCCTCGCGCACGATCCCGTTGAGCCTCTCCAGCGCCGCGTCGTCGGCCAGCAGTTCCGTCGCGTACGCGGTGTGGCCGGTGGACACGTCGTACCAGTACGTCCCGTATCCCTGGCGCAGCCCGTGGTAGTCCTCCTCGGTCCGGACCAGGCGCACGCCCAGCACGCCGTGCCCGGCGGCGACCACCTCCCACCCGATCTCCAGGCTCACCGGTTGCCGGCTGCCGCCGCGGAAGTCCCGTACCTCCTGGTCCACCTGCGCGGCCAGCCCCTGGGCGAAGGGCTCGGCCCCCTCGAACCGCGGGTAGGCGACGTCGACCTCCAGGCCCTCGGGCTTGTACGGGTGGTCCCCGAAGTCGTCCGCCTCACCCCGCCACTCGGTGACCTTCCCACCCGGCGCGTCCAGCAGGACCGTGATCAGCTCCGGGCCCTCGGTCCCCGATGTGGCCTCCTGGGCACCGCAGGACGTCAAGGGCAGGACCAGCGCCACCAGCACGGCCGCGGTCCGCCGGGGTCTGCGCTCCCGCGGTCCGCGCCCTTCGCCCACCGGACACCTGACGGTCTCGCTCGGATGAACTCGGGTCGACGACAACACCGGACTCCCTCATCCCTGTGCGGGTGCTAACGCGGCTGCTGGGAGCAACATAGAGGACGCGGTGCCCGGTCCCGTGGAGGTGACCGCATGCGGTCACCTCCACGGGAGGGGGAGGCGCCTGGGACGCGCTTGTCCCCCGCCCGTTCACGGCCTCGGCGCCCCGTGCCCGACGCGCCGGTCCCCTCTCCCCGGAGTGTCGGCCCCGCCTCCCGGCAGCCGTCCCTCCTAGGCGTCCTCCCGCGCGTCCTTCTCGGGGGCGTCGGGGACACCGTCGACGTAGACCTCGCCGGGGGCCGTGGTCCCGAGCAGCTGGGACACGGTGACCATGGTGTACCCGCGGGCGTCCAGCCCTTCGATGACCGCGCGGGAGGCGTCGATGGTGGTGCCGTGGATGTCGTGCATGAGGATGATCGCCCCGTCCGAGGCGCCCCCCAGCACCCGGTCGCGGACCAGCGAGGCGTTCCGGTCCTTCCAGTCGAGGGTGTCCACGCTCCACAGGATCTGGGCCAGGCCCATGTCCTCGGCCACCGACGCCACACCTTCGTCGGTTGAGCCGTACGGCGGACGCATGAGGTCCATGGTGTACCCCGTCTCCCGGTACACCAGCGCCTGCACGGTGTCCAGGTCCGAACGCACCCCGTCCGTGCTCAGACCGGCCAGGTCGGGGTGGCCCAGGGTGTGGTTGGCCAGCTCGTGCCCCTCGGCGTAGGCGCGCCGCACCGTGTGCGGGTGCTCCAGGACGGGGTAGCCGGTGACGAAGAACGTGGCCCGCGCGCCGTGCTCGGCCAGCACGTCCAGCAGTTCGGGGGTGCGCCCGCCGGGGCCGTCGTCGTAGGTCAGCGCGACGCACTTGGTGTCGGGGTCGGAGCAGTCGACGCCCTCGTCGACGGGGTCCAGCTCCCCGACCGCGGGGCCGTCCCCACCGCCGTCCGCGGCGCCGTCCGCGGCGACCTGGGGCGGGGCGGGGATCTCGAAGCCCTCCACACCCACGGTCGCGGCGTCGCGCACGCGCGCGCCCAGCTCGGACAGCAGCGCCCCGGCCCTCTCCGCGTCGATCACCGCGTGCATACGGCCCTTCGCCGCGGAAGCGACCTGCCCGGCGTCGAACTCCACGACCAGGTCCCCGTCGGGGTTGAAGCCCATCGAGTCGTACAGGGAGCTGATCGGGTGGATGACGCCGGGATCGGCGGAGTCGCCGTCGCCGTTGCCCGCCGTCTCGCGTACCAGGGCGTTGAGCTCCTCCAGTTCCTCCTGTCCGGCGATCAGTGCGGTGGAGGGGTGGGGCTCGGCGGTGGCGGTGTCGTACCAGTAGGTGGTGTACCCCTCCCGGGCCCCCTCGGAGTCGGTCTCGACCCGGGTCATCCTGACCCCCACCAGACCGTCGCCCGCGGCGGTCAGGTTCCACTCCGCCTCGAAGGAGATCGCGCCGGGGTTCGCGGCCTCGAAGGCGTGCGCCTCGCGGCCGAGTTCGCGCTCCAGGAAGTCGGTCAGCGGCTCTGCGTTGGGGATGACCGGGTAGGTCACCGAGACGGGAACCCCGCCGTCGTGGGCCAGTTCGGCCTCCCCGGCGCCCACCACGTCCGCCGCGTCCACCACGGTCAGCCCGTCGGGTTCGCCCTCGGCCGGGGGCGGTGCCTCCTCCTCGGCGGAGGACGCCGGGCGTTCGTCCGCCGGTGGGTCGGCCTCGTCGGAGGGCCTGATCGCCAGTAACACCATCCCTGCCAGAACCAGGAGCGCCACCAGAACCGTGATCAGGGGGTGGTCCGGAGCCATGGTCGAACGGAACTGCTTGTTCACGAGGGGATCTCCACGTCCATCGTCAGACGAACGTCCGCGGGCGACGACAGGGGAGGACCGCCCGCGCAACGCTTCACATCGGGTGTGACGCCGGTCATGCGGCGGGGGTTCACGCCGTCGGGCCGGACACAAGGGGTGTACGCCGGGTACAGGGGCGAAGGGGGGCGCTCCCTATACTTGCAGCCGTGGAAGGTACACGCGCCATCCCGAGGTCCGGGCGCCGCCCGGCGGGGGAGGGGGCGTGTCGCAAGAGGGAACCCGGTGCGAATCCGGGACTGCCCCGCAGCGGTATGGGGGAACGAGCGTCGCCATAAGCACTGGTGATCCGGTCGCAAAGGCCGGGAACCGGGAAGCGGCGGCCAGTAGGAGGAGCGGTGTCCGCACCGCCCGCGCCCCCGAGTCCGAAGACCTGCCTCCACCCGGCGGCGCACGCGCGCCGCCGGTGGTCCCGTGCCCCGAGGGAGGGCTGGGGGCGGGTGTACGCGCTCACGGCGCGTTCGTCGGCGTTCCCGCTCCTCGCCTCGCGGCCGGTACCCGGCTTTCGACGAGGGAGAGAAGCTCATGCCCGAGACACCCAGGCCTTCGGGGGCCTTCGCCCCTCCGGGCGCGCCCCGGCCCTCCGTGCGCTCCACCGTGCACGGCTACCCGCGCATCGGCCCCGACCGGGAGCTCAAGCGCGCCAGCGAGTCCTACTGGAGGGGCGAGACCAGCGCCCGGGAACTGGACGCGGTCGCGGCCGACCTGCGCCGGGGCGTCTACGCCCAGCTGCGCGAGGCCGGCGTGGACGACATCCCGTCCAACACCTTCTCCTACTACGACCACGTCCTGGACACCGCGGTCCTGTTCGACCTGGTCCCCTCCCGCTTCTCCCCGCCCGCCGCCGCGGAGCACCGGGACGGGGAGCTGCGCCGCTACTTCGCCCTCGCCCGCGGCGAGCAGGGCGCGCCGCCGCTGGAGATGACCAAGTGGTTCGACACCAACTACCACTACCTGGTCCCCGAGCTCTCGCCGAGCACCCGCCCCCGCCTGGTCGGTGACAAGCCTGTCGCCGAGTTCCGCGAGGCCGCCGAAGCGGGCTTCCACACCCGTCCGGTCCTGGTCGGACCGCTCACCTTCCTGATGCTGGCCAAGGCCGCGGACGACGCACCCGAGGGGTGGGAGCCCCTCGAACTGCTCGACCAGCTCCTGGACGCCTACGCCCGGCTCCTCGGCGAGCTGAGGGCCGCCGGCGCCACCGAGGTCCAACTGGACGAGCCGATCCTGGCCACCGACGAGGGACGCGCCGCCGTCAGCCGACTGGAGCGCGCCTACCAGCGCCTGGGCTCCCTCTCCGACCGCCCCTCCCTGCTGGTCTCCACCTACTTCGGCTCCATCGGCGCGCCCGCCCTGCGTGTCCTCAAGGACTCCCCGGTCGAGGCCGTGGGCCTGGACCTGGTCACGGACGACGAGGGCGTGGACGACCTGGTGAAGGTCTCCGGCCTGGGCTCCACCCGCCTGGTCGCGGGCGTGGTGGAGGGACGCAACGTCTGGCGCACCGACGTCCCGTCCGCCGTGGCCGCGCTCGGCACCCTGCTCGCCCTCACCGACGAGCTCACCGTGAGCACCTCGTGCTCCCTGCTGCACGTGCCCCTGGACCTGGACGCCGAGACCTCCCTGGCCCCCGAGCTGCGCGGGGCCCTGGCCTTCGCCAGGCAGAAGGCGGAGGAGGCGGCCCTGCTCGGCCGTGTGCTCTCCGAGGGGGCCGAGGCCGAGTACACGGGAGAGGGCGGCGTCCGGCCCCCGGCCTTCACCGACCCCCGCGTGCGCGCACGCCTGGACGCGCTGGGCCCGGAGGCCCGCGAGCGGCCCCGGGACCGCGGCGCGCCCACGCGGACCCCGCTCACCACGACCACGATCGGGTCGTTCCCGCAGACCCCGGAGCTGCGCCGGGCCCGCGCCGCGCACCGCCGGGGAGAGCTGGCCGAGGAAGGCTACAAGCAGCTCCTGCGTGCGGAGATCGACCGGGTCGTCGCCCTCCAGGAGGAGATCGGCCTGGACGTGCTCGTGCACGGCGAGCCCGAGCGCAACGACATGGTCCAGTACTTCGCCGAACAGCTGGAGGGCTACGCCACCACGTCGAAGGGCTGGGTGCAGTCCTACGGTTCGCGGTGCGTGCGCCCGCCGATCCTGTTCGGCGACGTCTCGCGCCCCGAGCCGATGACGGTCGAGTGGACCACCTACGCCCAGTCGCGCACCGACAAGCCGGTCAAGGGCATGCTGACCGGTCCGGTGACCATGCTCGCCTGGTCGTTCGTGCGCACGGACCAGCCGCTGGGCGAGACCGCCCGCCAGGTGGGCCTCGCGCTGCGCGACGAGGCCGCCGACCTGGAGCGCGCCGGGATCCGCCACATCCAGGTGGACGAGGCGGCCCTGCGCGAACTGCTGCCGCTGCGAAAGGAGCGGCGCGCGGAGTACCTGGACTGGGCGGTGGGCTCCTTCCGCCTGGCCACCTCCGGGGTGTCGCCGTCCACGACCATCCACACGCACATGTGCTACTCGGAGTTCGGGCTGATCGTCGACGGGATCGAGGCCCTGGACGCCGACGTCACCAGTGTGGAGGCCGCACGCTCGCGCATGGAGCTGGTGCGCGACCTCGGCGAACGCGGCTACAGGCGCGGGATCGGGCCGGGCGTGTACGACATCCACTCGCCGAGGGTGCCCTCGGTGGAGGAGATCGAGGGGGCGCTGCGGCTGGCGGTCGCGCACATCGACGCCGGGAACCTGTGGGTCAACCCGGACTGCGGCCTCAAGACGCGCGGCTACGACGAGGCGGAGCGGGCCCTGCGCAACATGGTGGAGGCGGCCCGCCGGGTGCGCGCCGACCTGCCCGGAGCCTGAGCCCCCGCCACCGGGCCGCCCCACCGGAGGGGCGGCACGGGAGAGGGGGCCGCGGCGAACGCCGCGGCCCCCTCTCCTCACGTCATGCCGTCCGGGAACCGGTCAGGTGCCGACCACGGCCAGCGCGTCGGCGCCGGCGTTGAGCATGATCTCCTCGACGTTGTCGGGCATGACCAGGTCCTCCGAGGAGTCCTCCTCGCCGAAGGGCGGGTGCAGCTGGTACTCGATCCGGATGTTGAGGTTGGCGCTGCGGATCATCATCACGGCCTGGGGGACCTTGTCGCCCAGGAAGTCGTACTTCGTGAGGACGTAGTGGGCCTCGTCGCCGAGGTCCACCTCCTTGCTCTCCTTCACGTCCTCGGCCTTGTAGTAGTCGAGGTAGGGGTCCTCGCCGGTGGCCTCCTGGACGCTGGCCTTGAAGTCGCTCGTGGCGGCCTCGACGGAGTCGGACGCGGAGTAGGGGGTCTCGTAGACGATCTCGAAGGCCGCGTAGCCCTCGGCCGGGTTGCCCTCGGGGACCGCGGCGTCCAGGGTGCTGCAGGTGGAGCTCTCGTCGTGGACGGACTTGTCGCCGCCGTCGGGGATCAGGAAGTCGGAGACCACCTGGTCGGTGAAGGCGTTGCAGGGCTCGGCCGGAACGGAGTAGGGCGGCTCGCCCGCGGGGGCCGCGTCGGTGTCGGGCGCGGGCTCCTCCTCGCCTCCGCCCTCGGCGGTGGTCTCCTCGGTCCCCTGGGAGGGGCCCGGGTCGGGCTGCGGGGCGACCTGGTCGCTGCCGCCGCCGTTGGTGACGAGCATGACCACGACCGCGATCACCAGGACGATGATCACGGCACCGCCGCCGATCACGACCCACAGGCCCGCCTTGCTGCCGCCGCCCTGGGGCTGCGGCTGCTGCGGCTGCTGCGGGGGGTAGCCGGGGCCGCCGGGGCCGCCGGGACCGCCCGGACCGCCGGGGTAGGGCGGCTGGCCGCCCGCGTACATCTGCTGTTCCTGTGCACCGGGAAAGCCCGCGGGGGCGCCGTAGCCGGGCTGGCCGCCGGTCCCGGGGGCACCGTAGCCGGGCTGTCCGCCCGTGTTGGGGTCGCCGTAGGGCTGACCGAAGGGCGGCTGGCCCCCACTGTTGTCCCCGCCACCGTAGGGGTTCTGCGGTGGCTGGTTGTAAGGTCCGTTTTCGCTCATGGCTCCCCTCGCCCGTGTGTGCTGACCGTGTTGTCTGGGACGCGTGTGTGCGCCGATGGGTTCTCACGACTTCCCGCGCGGCCCTGCCGCGGGCGAAAGCGGGGGCGTGGGGCGGGGCTTTCCCCGTGTGCGTGAGGAGGGTTCCGGCAGACCGGGACGCCGGCCACCAGTTCTGTTGGAGGCCGGAGGGGGTCGAGGGGTTCCTCGGACCGGGCCGGAACGTGTGCATCCTAGCTGTGACCAAGGGCCCGGGGGCAGGTCGGACCGGGGTCGGAGGGGGGAATCGTCACTGTTTTGTGTCGGTTGTGCAGGAGCTCTCGTGCGCGTGACGCAATCGTGATTCCGTGCGGTGGACGCACACGCCTCGTTCGGGGTAAAGGAGCCCTTTCCGGTGTTCGGTGCTCCTGACCGCGCTCAGGCGTCGGATCAGCCGCCCCGCCGGGGGAGTCTCCGACGCGGGCGGCCGACGGGCCCCGGCGGGTACCGGGGGTCGCCGACCGCCCGGAGTCACCACATCGAGATGTGCACGTGGTCGAAGTGGTTCTGGGTGACGCTGCCGCGGTCGGCCATCGCACGCCAGTCCGTGTCGCCCCGGCGCCTGTCCCAGATCTGCTGGCGGTAGATGACGTACATGATCTCCAGGTCCTCGGCGTTCTCCCTGGCCCACTCCGCGATCGCCCAGCCCCGGTCGACCTGCTCCTGTGAGGGCATGTTCCCGTTGGGGTTCAGCATGAAGTCGCAGGCCCGGCCCTTGGGATGCTCGCCGACCACCCAGCCGCCGACCGCCCGGTAGCAGCCCACACCGCCCACGTCCCTGCCCTCGCCGAACTTCTCGATGACCAGGGCCCGCATCTGCTCGGTGCGCGGGGTGATGTTGAGCGGGCCGCCCATGGGCTGTTCGGGGTGGGCGGCGATCAGCCGTTGCACCTCCATGCGGCGGTCCTCCAGCTCCTGGAGGTCCTCCTCGGCCTGTTCCAGCCGCTCCTCCGCGGCCTCCTGGGCGGTCTCGTCCCGGCTCAGCGCCTGGGCGAGCTGGTCGATCTTGTCCTGGTTGCTGGTGGACAGGTAGTCGATCACCACCGCCCGGTCGATGACCTCGTCGGGCTCGGTCTCGACGAACAGCGACATCGACGGGTCGACCCCGCCGCTGGTGTAGGTGGCCACCGCCAGGGCCCGCACCTGTTCGCGCGCGGCCTCCACGTCCTCCCGGGTGCCCTCGGCGCGCTCCTGGGCGAGCTCGGCCTCCTGGATGACGCCCTCCATGTCCCGCAGGTCGCCGTTGTACTCCTCGCCCAGGGCCTCGGCGCGCTCCTTGAGGGAGCTCATGCTCTCGGGCTCCGCCGGCAGCGCCGAGACGGCTGTCTGGGGAAGGGCCAGGAAGGCCCCGAACAGGGCCAGCGCGAGGGCGGCCACCCGCGCGCGGCCGGGACGAAGGAGCGCGGGGAGGGCGGCGGCCATGGCCTCGGCCCGGTCGACCCAGGCGGGGTCGGTGGGATCGGGAGCCCAGAAGTCGGCGAAATCGTCCACTCGGCTCTGGTGGTCGGACTGCACGGTGTGGTCGCTCCTTGAACCCGCTCGCGCCCTCCCGCGGACGGCGGGGGCGGGGCGGGCACTGTTTCTCGTCTTCCCCGGGCGGGGCCCGCGGCTACCGGTGCGTCCGCGGCCCCGGCCTCTCGCGCGCCTGCGGGCGGGGGCGGGAGGTAACGGGATGGTCATGAGTGTAGGCACTCGTACGGGGATTCGGGAGAGACGGGACGATTCCACCGTGCGGTGAGGGCCTTGGTGTGGCCCACATAACCTAGCCACAGGGTGCGATTCCGGCGAACCGACCCATGCGCTCATGGTTGTGTTGAAAGCGTGAGGTATCCCGCATACGACCAAGCGCCCACGACGCCCACCTGGGCGGACACCACCGTGTGGCGCCGACCGCCGCCAGGCGGCCGTGTCGTGGCACCACCGTTGAGACGTCGATGGGAAGACCGTGATTGACGCAGTGGGCCTGCACAAGGCCTACAGGTTGAAGAAGCACCGGGTGGAGGCCCTGAGGGGGGTCGACCTGCACGTCGAGCCCGGCGAGATCTTCGGGGTCGTGGGCCAGAGCGGCGCGGGCAAGAGCACCCTGCTGCGCTCGGTCAACCTCCTGGAACGCCCCGACGCGGGAACGGTCCGCGTCGCGGGCGAGGAGCTCACCGCGCTGCGGGGCGCTCGCCTGCGGGCGGCCCGCCGCGGCATCGGCATGGTCCACCAGCACTTCGCCCTGCTGTCCTCGCGCACCGTCGCGGGCAACGTGGGCTTTCCCCTGGAGGTCTCCGGCGTCGACCGCGCCCGCCGCCGGGCGCGCGTGGGCGAGCTCCTCGAACTCGTGGGGCTCGGCGACAAGGCGCGCGCCTACCCCTCCCAGCTCTCCGGAGGGCAGAAGCAGCGGGTGGGCATCGCCCGCGCGCTGGCCTCGCGCCCCAAGGTGCTGCTCAGCGACGAGGCCACCTCCGCCCTCGATCCCGACACCACAGAGTCCATCCTCACCCTGCTGCGCCGCCTGCGCGACGAGCTCGGCCTGACCATCCTGCTGATCACCCACGAGATGAACGTGATCAAGCGGATCTGCGACTCCGCGGCGATCATGGAGGCCGGCGGGTTCCGCGAGTCCGGACGGGTCCTGGACCTCATCGGCACCCCCGGCTCGCTGCTGGCGCGGTCGCTCTTCCCGCTGCCCGCCCACAGCGGACCGGAGACGGTCTACGTCACCTACCCGCGCTCCTTCGACGAGCCGCTCATGTCCGAGCTCACCCGCCGCTTCGACGTGGACGTCAACATCCTCGGCGGCGGTGTGGAGGAGGTCGCCGGGCAGTCCGTGGGCCGCCTGAGCGTGGACCTGCGGGGCGAGCGCCGGGACCAGGCGCTGACCTACCTGTCCGACCACGGTCTGCTGGTCGAGGAGGCCGCGAAGTGACCACCGATCCCTCCCTCATCCTCGCCGCGGCGACGGAGGGCGCGAGCGCCTGGGACTCCGTCGCGGCCTTCGTCCGGGCGTGGCCCTCCATGTGGCCCGACCTGTGGCTGGGCACCCTGGACACCGTCTACATGGTGCTGTGGGCGACCGTCTTCAGCGTCCTCGCCGGCCTGCCGCTGGGCGTGCTGCTGGTGACCACCGACAAGGGCGGGCTCACCCCCGCCCCGGCCGTGCGCACCGTGCTCAGCGGGATCGTCAACGTCGGCCGCTCGCTGCCGTTCATCGTGCTGATGGTGGCGGTGCTGTCCCTGACCCGCCTCCTGGTGGGCACCACCCTGGGACCCACGGCCGCGGTCGTGCCCCTGAGCATCGGCGCGATCCCGTTCTTCGCCCGGCTGGTGGAGACCTCCCTGCGGGAGGTGGACCGCGGGGTGATCGAGGCCGCGCACGCCATGGGCACCCGCCGCTCCACCATCGTGGGCAAGGTCATGCTGCCCGAGGCGCTCCCCGGCCTCATCGCGGGGCTGGTGATGACCGTGGTCACCCTCATCTCCTACTCGGCGATGGCCGGCGCCATCGGTGGCGGCGGCCTGGGCGACCTGGCCATCCGCGAGGGGTACCAGCGCTTCAACGACCACTACCTGTGGGCCACCGTCATCCTGCTCATCGCGATCGTGCAGATCGCGCAGAGCCTGGGCGACCTGCTGGTGCGCAGGCTGTCCCGGCGCTGACCGGAGACGCCGGCCGGTCCGCGGGGCCCTCCCGCCTCCACGGGCCGGCCGGCGGCACGGAGAGGGAGCGACGGACGGGACCTCGGTGAGGAGCCGGTCGAACAGCGCCTGACAGCCGCCTGACGACGACCCGTACGGGCCGGCTCCTCGCAGAGGTCCGAGGGGGACACGCCCCGGCGGACGCCGGGGAGCGGCGGCCCGCGAACCGGGGCCGCGGAGCGCGGGGCCGGAGCGAGGACACCGGCGCCACCACCGCTTTTGGCCCGTAACGGTTGGGTTGCGGTGCCAGGTGCTTTGATTGACATCAAGGTACTTCTCTGTTTCTTTTATGGGAGCGCTCCCAAAACGATGTCCCCTCGTCATGGAAGGCGTACACCAGCAGTGAGCAACCGCAACGATTTCCCTGAGGGCTTCCTCTGGGGGGCGGCCACCGCCTCGTTCCAGATCGAAGGCGCCACAACCGCCGACGGCCGAGGCCGCAGCATCTGGGACACCTTCGCCGAGACCCCCGGCAAGATCCTGGGCGGAGACACCGGCGACCCCGCCGACGACCACTACCACCGCTACGCCGACGACGTCGCGCTCATGAGCCGCCTCAACCTGGGCGCCTACCGCTTCTCCATCGCCTGGCCGCGGATCCTCCCCGAGGGCGCGGGCGCGGTGAACCAGGCCGGGATCGACTTCTACGACCGGCTGGTGGACGCCCTCCTGGAGGCCGGGATCCAGCCCTGGGCCACCCTCTACCACTGGGATCTGCCCCAGGCGCTGGAGGACGCGGGCGGCTGGCCCCACCGCGACACCGCCTACCGCTTCCGCGACTACGCCCAGGTCGTCGCCGACGCCCTCGGCGACCGCGTCGGCAACTGGATGACCATCAACGAGCCCTGGTGCTCGGCCTTCCTCGGCTACCACAACGGCCACCACGCGCCGGGCCACAAGGACGAGGCCGCGGCCCTGGCCGCAGCCCACCACCTGCTGCTCGGCCACGGCCTGGCGGCCGAGGCGATCCGCTCCACCGGGAACCCGGCCCGGGTCGGCCTGGCCCACAACCAGGCGGTCATCCGCCCCCACGGGCCCAGCGCCGCCGACGCCCGCGCCGCCCGCCGCGCCGACGGCGTGCGCAACCGCGTCTTCACCGACCCCCTGCTCAAGGGCCGCTACCCGGCGGACGTGAGGGAGGACCTGGCCGACGTCAGCGACTTCTCCTTCCTCGTCGACGGGGACATGGACATCATCTCCGCCCCCCTGGACTTCCTGGGCGTCAACTACTACTCGCCCGAGTTCGTCGCCGCCTCCGCCAAGGGCCTGGACCCGGCCCTGGTCAGCGGCGAGGGCGGCGCCTGGCTCGGCGCCGAGCCCGAGGAGGTGCACGTCTCCCAGGGCCTGCCCGTCACCCACATGGGCTGGGAGATCGACCCCACCGGCCTGTACGACGTGCTCCTGCGCCTGGCCGGGGAGAGCGGCGGCATCGACCTCTACGTCACCGAGAACGGGTGCGCCTTCGAGGACACCGTCACCGAGGACGGCGAGGTCAACGACACCGACCGCGTCGACTACTACGAGGGCCACCTGAGGGCCGCCAAGGAGGCCGTCCAGGCCGGAGTGCCCCTGCGCGGATACTTCGCCTGGTCGCTCCTGGATAATTTCGAGTGGGCGTGGGGATACTCCCGCCGGTTCGGGATCGTGCACGTCGACTACGAGACCCAGAAGCGGACCGTCAAGGACAGCGGGCACTGGTACGCCGAGCTGGCCAGGACGGGGAGTTTCCCCGAGCGCTAGAGCCGGTGAACCACGGACGACGGTGGGGTGTCTCACGGGACACCCCACACAGTCGTTTCCGGTGGGTATGACAAGAACGCCCGCCGAACACGCCGCGGCCCGGTGCGAGGCGCCGGGCCGCGGCACACGATCCCAGAGGGAGCCCCGAAAGTGGTCAAGATCGGTGACGGTCGGAAGCGTCCGACGCTGGAGATGGTGGCGCAGCGCGCCGGGGTCGGACGCGGAACCGTCTCGCGCGTGATCAACGGTTCCGCCCAGGTGAGCCCGCGTACCCGGGATGCCGTGCACAGCGCGATCGCCGAACTCGGCTACAGCCCGAACCAAGCGGCGCGCACCCTGGTCACCAGGCGCACCGACACGGTCGCGCTCGTCGTCTCCGAACCCCGGGACCGGCTGTTCGCCGACCCCTTCTTCGCCGACATCATCCGCGGTGTGAGCTCGGTCCTGCACGAGCGCGACCTGCAGTTGATGCTCACCACGGCCCGCACCGAGTCCGAGCACAAGCGCGTGGGCGACTACCTCAGCGGCTTCCACGTGGACGGGGCGCTGCTGGTGTCCCTGCACCGCGACAACCCGCTCTCCGCCCGCCTGGCCGAGTCCGGCGTGCCCGTCGTGCACGGCGGCCGCCCCCACTCGCCCGACCAGCCCGCGCCCTTCTGCGTCGACATCGACAACATCGGCGGCTCCAAGGCGGCCACCCGGCACCTCCTCGAACGCGGATGCCGACGGGTGGCCACCATCACCGGACCCCAGGACATGAACGCCGGCGTGGAGCGGCTGCGCGGCTACCGCGAGGTCATGTCCTCCGCCGGGATCGGGGTGGACGACAGGCTCGTCGTCCAGGGCGACTTCAGCGTGGACGGGGGAGCGGCGGCGATGGAGCGGCTGCTGGACAGCGGGGCGGAGCCCGACGGGGTGTTCGTGGCCTCCGACATGATGGCCATCGGAGGACTGCGCGTGCTGCGCTCCCGCGGCCTGCGCGTCCCCGAGGACATCGCCCTGGTCGGTCACGACGACACCGTCATGGCCCAGCACTGCGACCCGCCGCTGACCACCATCCACCAGCCCACGGTGCAGATGGGCCAGGAGATGGCGCGGCTCCTGGTGGACGTGGCGATCCCGCGTGGGAGGGAGACCGAGACGATCATGCTCGACACCCACCTGGTGGCGCGCGCGTCCGGCTGAACGGGCCGGGCGCAGGGCCGGGGAGGGGCTCTGACCCGCCCGTTCGCGCCGCTTCCCGCTGGACGCGCACGCGGCCGCTGTGCGAGGCTGGTCGCGATTTCGCGGGAGACGGTGGGAGCGCATGGACCCGATGCGGGAACCGACACACGTCCGGTGTGCGATTTCCTCGTGCGGATGGTGCGAGCAGGACGGCCTCGACTGCCGGTTCTGCTCCGGAACGGGCTGGTGGCGGCCGGAGCGGCCGCACCGGGACGGCAGCGGGGTGATCGTCTGGCTCCGGATCGACGAGCCCTGCCGCGGCTGCGCGGGGACGGGCAAGGAGCACAGCCCGACCGCCGCCCACTGAGCGAGGCCGCTCCCGCGGTGGACAAGGAGACGTACATGCGCTGGGTGACCTATCTGTCGCCGAGCGGCGGCGGCGAGCGCCTCGGGGCCCTGGACGACGGCGACGTACTGGGCAGTCCCGGTTCCGAGCGCCTCGCCGACCTGCTGGAGGCGGGCGGCGACGCCCTGGAGGCGGCCCACGGGCGCGCCGTCGACGCGCCGATCGAGATCATCGTCGAACCGGAGGCGCGTATGTGCGCCCCCGTGGTGCCGACGGCCCCGGTGGCCGTGCGGGCGGGCGAGGACGTGTGGGAGGTCGCCCCCGAACTGGTGCGCGGTGCGGACGACGCCGTGCCCTCCGGCGCGCGCTCGGCCAGGGTGGGCGTGGCCGCCGTCGCCGGGGGAGGGAACCCCGCGAGCGCCTACACACCCGCCTGCCTGTGGCTGGACCGGGCGGGGCGGCCGGTGCAGCTGAGCCTGGGCCCGGTGCTGGTCACCGCCGACGAGGTTCCGGGGAGGCCGCTGCGGATGAGCGCCTCGGTGGACGACCGCGAGCTGGGCCGCGGACTGGTCGACCCCGCCCACGCGTGGCTGGCGTCCGGCTCCGCGGGCGTGCGCGCGCTGCTGCCGGTGGCCACCCCGCCGCTGGAGGCCGACGACGAGCTGTTCGTGGACGCCGACGCGCTGGGAACCTTCGAGGTCCGGGTCGGCTCCCAGGTCTGAGCGGGACCGGCCGCCCCGCGGGGGCGTGGCTCCCGGCGGCGGACGCCGGTGCCGGCGGCCCGCCGCGTACCGCCCCTACGCGGGTGTGAACTCCCAGTGCCAGGGCTCGAAGCCGCCGCGGGCCCAGGCGGGGTTGTCCCAGCCGTGACCGGGGGCGTTGGCCAGCATCCACTCGTGTTCGGGCGTGCCCAGCCGGTTCACGCCGCCGCACAGGTCCACGGCCACGCCCAGCCCGTGCCGGCTGCTCCCGGGTGTGGCGGCCATACCGGGCAGCATCTTCTGGAACAGGTACACCTGCTCGTGGTAGGGCCGGTAGGAGTCGGCCACGCACATCGGCCGACCGAACGCCCGCCGGTAGGCGCCGTCGAGTTCGATGAAGGCCTCGGCGGCGTCGGCCCGCAGCCGCTCGCCGGGCTGGGGCAGGGGGCACAGCACCGACTCGGGGATGCGCCCGTTGGCGTGGACGGCCGTCTCACCCCCGGTGCACCCGTGGTCCGTATTTCCCGCCGCGGAGTACGTTTCCCCGTCATTTTCCTTCTTTTCGGCATTGTGCCGATGGTCATTGTCGCTTTTCGCTCCCCCCGCCGCGGAGCGCGCGTCCAGGAGGGCCTCCTCGCGCCGTTTCTCCTCGGCCCCGGTGTCGCGCACCTTCGCGAGCCGGGCCTCCAGCCGGGTCTGCTCCTCCAGCAGCTCCTCGACCGCGGCCTCCTGGTCGGCGACCGCCTGCACGGCCTCCTCCCGGGCCGCGGCCGCGGCCTCGACCGCCTCGGTCTGCTCCTGCTCGGCGGTCTCGGCCATCCCGGCGAGGGTGTCCGTGGCCACGCGCGCGGCCTCGGCCCGGTCCACGTCGGCCTCGCGGTGCGCGCCCAGCAGGGAGAGGTAGGCGCCGCGTTCGAGCATCCCGGCGGGGCCCTCCGGGCCGGCCCAGGCGTTCACCATGCCCAGGTCACCGCCCATGTAGGCGGTGGCGGCCTGACGGGCCGCGGCCAGGCGCGCCGTCTCGCCGCGCTCGTCGGCCCTGCGCGCCCGTTCGTCGGCGGCCTCCCTGCGCTCGGTCAGCTCCTCCAGGCGTTCCCGCTCGGCCTGGTAGCGCTCGATCTTGGCGGAGGCCTCCTGGCGCAGGGTCTCCATGCCCGCGCGCAGCACGGCCAGCTCCACCCGCACGTCACCCTGCGCGGCCGCCCCGGCGGGTCCGGAATCGTCGGCGCCCCCGGGCGCGGCGGTGGAGAGGGCCAGCAGCACCGCGATCCCCACCGGAAGCGCGGCACTGACCGAAAAGGTGTGACGGAAGACCCCCCGGGTCCGCACGCGCGTGGAACCCTTCGCCTCCGAATTGTCACCGAGCGTGTCCGAGTCAGGGCATGACGAGGGACGCATTTCCGCTTCCTCCCCGGGACCTGCGTATACGTCTTGTCACGATGTCATGTCAGGGCGGTGTTGATGGGGAAGCTGGCGGTGTGTCCAAAAAGTTACCTCGGTACCCCTTGGGGTTTCGGTCCCCATGTCTGACCTGGTGGATTGGTCATAATGCCGACATTGTGGGCATTATGGGACTGGGCAGCCGAAGATGATCTTGCCGATCGCCGTCAAACCGCCGAAGCGAGTCCTTCGCGCCCATTGGTACGCTATCCACCGCACGCGCACCTACACGGAAACCTTGGGGTGTGCGGCTCTTCTCCTCCCAGGCGAGTCCGGCGGACAGTCTTCACATCTCCCCACATTCCCCACCGCTCCCGGTTCGGTGGACCTTGGTCTATACCGGCTTTCCCGAAGATTCTTCGGTCGGAGTGGTCGGCCCCTGGGGTCCAACCAGCCGCTCGAAGCGGTGACACGAAAGGTTGCGAGGGTCCGTGTCGACACGAGCGACGAAAAACGGGGCCAGCGCGCAGAGCGAGGCAGCGCAGGCCGAACATGCCGATGCCACGCCCCAGCGCAGAGCCGACTGGTGGCGGCCACGTAACTGGCGGGTGCGCTCCCGACTGGTGGCCCTCATCGTCATCCCCACCGCGGTAGCACTCGCGCTCGGTGGTCTGCGGGTCTACGAGGCGGCGGTGTCCACCGTCACCCACGCCCACATCCAGAACCGCGCCGAGGTGGGCGTCCTCATCGTGCAGCTGGCCAACCAGCTGGGACGTGAGCGCTCCGTCAGCGCGATCTACATCTCCGACAACGCCGACCCCGAGCGGCGGTCGGAGGACCTGCGCCAGCAGATGGAGGAGGAGCGCGACGCCTCCCGCGACCTCCAGCAGTCCCTCAGCGCCAAGCTGGAGGACCTGGGCGAGGTCGAGGGCAACGCCTCCACCCGCCTGTCCACCATGCGCAGCCAGGTCTCCACGCTGGACTCCCTGCGCACCGAGGTCGACGAGACGCGTATCACCGTCCTGCCGGTCGTCACCAAGTACCGCACGATCAGCCGCTCGCTGACCGAGTTCAACCAGACGATCGCGGACGCGACCGGGGACACCGCCCTGCGCGAGAGCGTGCGCACGCTGACCGCGCTGTCCAACGCGCGCGACCAGCTCTCGTACGAGACCGCGCTGATGAGCCACTCCCTGTCCCGGAACACGATGACCGGCGGCATCGCCGAGGCCATCGACTCCAGCCGCGCGCGCTACGAGAACGAGATCTCCAACTTCGTCCAGGCCGCGGACGACGAACAGCGCTCGATCTTCGACAACAACTTCACCGGCCTGGAGGTCAGCCAGGTCTCCACGATGCGCATGCGCGTCATGTACCGCGCCGAGCGCGGCGACAACCTCACCGGTGTGACCGCCAACGACGGCCCCGGGGACTACAGGGAGATCGCCGACACCGCCCTGGACCGCCTCCAGAAGGTCGAGGAGGGGATCGCCGAGGGCATCGCCGTCGAGGCCGACAAGCTGCGCGACGCGGCCATGGGCCGAGCCCTCATGGACCTCGTCGTCGTCGCGGGCGTGCTCCTCGCGGTCTTCGTCCTCACCTCCCTCGTGGTCCGCTCCCTGGTGCGCCCGCTGCGCACCCTGGAGGACGGCGCCCGCCGGATCGCCGAGCGCGACCTGCCCGACGCGATCAACCGGATGCAGGAGGCCGGCACGGTCCCCGAGAACGTCAGGGTCGCACCGATCGAGGTCGAGACCCACGACGAGATCGGTGAGGTGGCCCGGGCCTTCGACGACGTCCACCGCGTGGCCCTGACACTGGCCTCCGACGAGGCCGCCCTGCGCAGCAACGTCAACGCGATGTTCGTCAACCTGTCCCGCCGGAGCCAGACCCTGGTGGAGCGGCAGCTGCGCCTCATCGACGGTCTGGAGCAGTCCGAGCAGGACTCCGACCGCCTCTCCGACCTGTTCCAGCTGGACCACCTCGCCACGCGCATGCGCCGCAACAACGAGAACCTGCTGGTCCTGTCCGGCCAGGACAACACCCGCAAGTGGGCCCAGCCCATCCCGCTGGTCGACGTCCTGCGCGGCGCCGTCTCCGAGGTCGAGCAGTACGAGCGCGTCAACGTGCGCGCCCCCTCCCACATCTCGGTGCTCGGACGCCCGGTCAACGACGTCATCCACCTGGTCGCCGAGCTGGTGGAGAACGCCACCTCGTTCTCCCCGCACGACACCGAGGTCCTGGTCAGCGCCAAGACCCTCGACGACGGCGGCGTCCAGGTCGACGTCACCGACAGCGGTATCGGCATGGCCGCCGACGACCTGGAGGCGATCAACGCCCGCCTGGCCGCCCCGCCGGTCATCGACGTCGCGGTCTCGCGCCGCATGGGCCTGTTCGTGGTCTCGCGCCTGGCCCACCGCCACGGCGTCAAGCTCCGCCTGGAGGAGGCGCACGGCGGCGGGACCACCGCCCGCGTCATCTTCCCGCCGGACCTGCTGATCACCCCCGTCGAGGGGCAGCACTCCCTGGGCGGTGCGGACAGCCGTCCCGAGCTCACCTCGGGCGCGCCCAACACCTACGCCGACGCCGAGGCGGCCTTCGCCTCCACCCCGGCGCCCGCCGAGCCGGGCGATCCCTGGCAGACCCAGGAGGACGGGACCGGCCCCGCCCCCGGCGAGCTGGGCGGACTGCCCAAGCGCCAGCCCGGCGGTGCCCGCGGTGAGGAGCACCCGCCCAGCGGACAGGACCTGTGGGGCAACCCGTCGGACCCGGGCTCGGTGTGGGACACCACCAGAGGCGCCGGGACCACCGGCAACGCCGGTGACAGCGGCCGCACGGTCGTCGACCCCTACGAGGTCCCCGAGGACGAGGAGCCGCAGCGCCCGCAGCCCGAGAGCGGCGGACGCAGCCTCTTCGACCCGGCCCCCCGCTCCGACGCGGGCGGCTCGCCCTTCGGCGACGGCGGTTCCGTGGGCCGGTCCTCCGACACCGGGTCCTTCAGCAGGCCCTCCGACACGGGCTCGTTCCGCCGCCCCACCACCGACACCGGATCGTTCCGCCGTCCGGTGACCGACACCGGAGCCTTCCGCCACCCGGTGGGGTCGCAGGACTCCTACGACGCCTTCGGCAACACCGGGACGCCGTCCCAGGAGCGCCCCGGCACCGACAGCGGCACGGGCGACGTGTTCCGCCGGGACACCGGCACCCACGAGCGTCCCGCCGCCCCGGCCCGCGGGGACGACACCGAGACCTTCCCGGCCGTCTCCTCCGACTGGAGGAGCGCCTCGCAGGCTCCGTCGTCCTCGGACACGGGGAACTGGCGCTCCGACGCCGGCGCCGACTCCCGCGAGGGCTACGGCTCGACCGCCTACCTCTCCCGCCGCTACGGCGGTGCCCAGGGGCCCAACAACACGGTCGTGCCGCCGTCCCCGGCGGGCGAGGACGGCGACTCGCTGCCGATCTTCGACGCGATCGAGTCCAACTGGTTCAAGCGCCGCAGCGGCGGTCCCACCGTGGACACCACCGAGACCGGCCCGATCCAGCAGGTCTCGCCGGAACAGGGCCGGCGGAGCAACGGCGTCGACCGGGGCGCGGCGCGCGCCGAGCAGAGCACCCACTCCGAGCAGGAGTGGAACTCGGCCGCCGACCGCGGCTGGAAGGCCGCACGTACCGCGGCCGAGCCCCTCGCGGGCGGGCTGACCACCTCCGGCTTGCCAAAACGGGTTCCCAAGGCAAACCTTGTTCCGGGGACGGCACCCAAGCCGGAGAACTTCAAGCAGATGCCCACACGTAGCGCGGACCGTGTCCGCAACCGCTTCTCGGGCTTCCAGAAGGGTGTCCGGGAGGGCCGGAACCGGCTCGGTGAGGGCTCGACGGAGGGATGACTCCAGTGAAACCTGGTGGGACGGGGTCCCTCTTATCCGCGGGCGCCGGATGCAATAGCATCGACCGAGCTTCTCGGACGCGCCACACCCGTAGCTTGACGAGAGCAGAACACCAGACTCCCGGTCGCCCCCTCGGGAGGGGCCGGGCAGTTCGTAGAGGCAGTGCTGTCACATGCTGTGCCGGCGGTAGCAGTGCCCACAGACCAGCCGGCGAATTTGGACAGGAGATCAGATGAGTCGACAGGTGAATGAACTCAACTGGTTGATCACTGACTTTGCCGACCGGGTCCCCGATGTCGCCCACGCGATCGTCGTCTCCTCTGACGGCCTTCCGCTGGCCTCCTCGGCGGGTTTCCCGGCTGACCGGGCCGACCAGCTGGCGGCGATCGCCTCCGGCCTGTCGAGCCTGACGCAGGGCGCGGCCCGGGTGTTCGAGGGCGGCGCGGTCGCCCAGACCGTCGTGGAGATGGAGCGGGGGCTGATGCTCATCATGGCCATCAGCGACGGCTCCTGCCTCGCGGTCCTGGCGGCGGCGGAAAGCGACCTGGGTCTGGTCGCGTACGAGATGACTCTGCTCGTCGAGCGGGCGGGGCGGGCGCTGACACCAACGGCGCGCACCTCGGGAATCCACTGAACCACCACCGACAGGAGGAAGTGGTGGCACCTCACAGTAGAGATGCCGGGAGCGCCTCGTGGTTCGGACAACAGCCGGGCGGTCCCCCCACGGGGGGAATGCCGGCGGTTCCGGGCGGCGGAGATGTTCCCCGACCAATCCAACAACCGTATGAACAACGACCCGCCGCGGGGAGCGCGCCCAGTTCTCTGGTCCGCCCCTACGCGGTGACCAAGGGCCGCACCAAACCGAAGTCGCAGCTTCCCCTGGAAGCTCTGATCTCGGCCACCGCGGCGGCCCGTAACGAGTCTGGGACGCTGACGCCCGAATGGCAGGCGATCAGTGACCTGTGCCGAGAATGGCGTTCCGTGGCGGAGATCTCCGCGCTGTTGCGGATGCCGCTCGGTGTGGCGCGGGTGCTTGTGGCGGACATGTCCGAGCAGGGACTGGTCCAGATCAGGTCCTCGCTCAACAACGATGCCCGTCCCAACACCAACCTGCTTGAAAGGGTGCTCAGTGGACTTCGCAAGCTCTAGCCCAGCCGAGGAAGGCGGTGCTGGGGGGAACGCGATGACGTCGGTCAAGATCGTCGTCGCCGGGGGCTTCGGTGTCGGGAAGACGACATTCGTTGGCTCTGTCTCCGAGATCGTGCCGCTGACCACCGAGGCGGTCATGACCAGCGCCAGCGTCGGGGTGGACGACCTCGCCAAGACGCCGGACAAGCAGACCACCACCGTGGCCATGGACTTCGGCCGTGTCTCCCTGGACTCCGACCTGATCCTGTACCTGTTCGGCACCCCCGGACAGCACCGGTTCTGGTTCATGTGGGACGACCTGGTCAAGGGCGCGATCGGTGCCGTCGTGCTGGTGGACACCCGCCGTCTGGCGGACTGCTTCCCCGCGATCGACTACTTCGAGGAGGCGCGTCTGCCCTTCATCGTGGCGATCAACGGCTTCGACGGCTACTACCCCCATGCCGCGGACGAGGTCCGGGACGCTCTGACGCTCAGTCCGGAGATCCCGATCGTCCAGGTGGACGCCCGCGACCGGGCCTCCACCAAGTCGACGCTCATCACCCTCGTCGAGCACGCCATCACGGTGGGGGACCCCGAGGGCGCCGCCGGACAGCCCACTTCCACGGGCGGCCAGAACTCCTGGCGCTAGGAGGGCCGCCCGGGCCGGGGTCCCGCACAGAGCACGGCCCGGTTCCCGCAGGTCGGGAACCGGGCGTCCGTGCTGGCATCATGGCGCAATGAGCTCTTCCCAGCCCGACGCAGAGGCGATGACCCGGCGGTTCCGCGAGGTGGCCGAGCGCGTGCTCGACTCCCTGCTCGACGACGCCCCCGAGTGGGCGCTGGACCTGGGGGACACCCGGGGTGCCTCCCGCCTGTCAGACCACTCCGCCGACGCGGACATGCGCCGTGCCGCCCTGCTCACCGACGCCCTCGGCTCCCTGGACGAGATCGACGCCGACCTGATCCCCGAGGGCGACCTGGTCGACCTGGAGGTCCTGCGCGCACGCGTCAGCGCCGACCTGTGGCACACCGCCGAGCTGCGGCCGCACACGTGGGACCCGCTCCTGCACTCGCCCGGCGAGGCCCTTCACGCCCTCCTGGAACGCGACACCCTCCCCCTTCCCGAACGCCTCTCCGCGCTCGCCGCGCGCTGCGCCGCGCTCCCCGACTACCTCGCCACCGCGCGCTCGCGCCTGTCCGAGGGCCCCGGGATGCCCCGCGTGCACGTGGAGACGGCCCTGGCGCAGGCCGACGGGGCCCGCGCCATGCTCCTCTCCGACGTGCCCGCCCTGGCCGCGCAGGAGCCGTCCGCGGCCTTTGAGGTGGAACCTGCCCGCGAGGCCGCCCTGGCCGCCGTGGAGGAGTACACGGCCTGGCTGCGCGGCCGGCTGGAGGGCGCCACCGCCGACCCCCGCCTGGGAGAGCGCGACTTCGCCGCCCAGCTGTGGTACACGCTCGACTCCGAGCTGTCCCCCGAGGCGCTCCTGGTCCGCGCCGAGAGCGACCTGCTCGCCACCGAGGAGGCGATCGCCGAGGCCGCCGCCGAGTACCAGGGCGCCCCGCGCCACCGGGGACAGGTGGCCGAGGTGCTCTCCGCGCTCGCCGACGAGAACGCCACCAGCGCCGACACCGTCCGCCCCGCCTGCGCCGACGCGCTCCGGCACCTGAACGAGCGGGTGCGCGGGCTCGACATGGTGACGGTCCACGACGACCCGGTGCGGATCGTCCCGATGCCCGAGTCCCGCCGGGGGATCTCCGTGGCCTACTGCGAGCCCCCCGGCCCGCTCGCCCCCCGGGCCAGGGAGCAGCCGACCCTGGTCGCGGTGTCCCCGCCGCCGGCGGACTGGCCCGCCGAGCGGCGGGAGTCGTTCCTCCGCGAGTACCACGAGGGCATGCTGCGCAACCTCATGGTCCACGAGGCCGTGCCGGGCCACGCCCTGCAGCTGGCCCACGCGGTCCGCCACACCGGAGGCACCCGGGTGGGCAACGTCCTGTCCAGCGGTACCTTCGTGGAGGGCTGGGCGGTCTACGCCGAGGAGGCGATGGCCCGCCACGGCTGGTCGGGCGACCACCGGGAGGACCTCGCCCTGCGCCTGGTGCAGCTCAAGATGCGCCTGCGCACGATCCTCAACGCGATCCTGGACGTGCGCCTGCACACCGGCGACCTCACCGAGTCCGAGGCGATCTCCCTGCTCACCCAGCGCGGCCACCAGGAGGAGGGCGAGGCCGTGGGCAAGTGGCGCAGGGCCCAGCTCACCAGCGCCCAGCTGTCCACCTACTACGTCGGCTACGCCGAGGTCGGCGACATCTCCCGCGACCTGGCGGCGGCGCGCCCCTCGCTCACCGAGCGCCAGAGGCACGACGCGATGCTCGCCCACGGCAGCCCGCCCCCGCGCCACCTGCGCACACTGCTGGGCCTCTAGCCGGTGTCCTCCGGGGCCTTTGCGCCGCGCTTCGGTCCGTGTCCGGCTCGCCCCGGGAGCGGGAACCCCGGCGCCTACGGCGGGCCCGCCCGCTGCCCGCGCACCCGCCCGCGCCGCCTCCCGAGCCCCGCGGGCGCCCGGACAACCCCATGGGCGACAAGGACCCGGTCCGAAGAACAGGCCCGGCCGGGCCCCGTCCACCGCCGCACGGCGGCCAACGCCCCGGCACCCCGCCCGCGGCCGCGGGCGGAGCGTCAGGGAAGGGGCCTGCACCAGGCGACCTCCCGGTCGAGCTGGCCCGTCTCCGTGAACAGGCGCACCTGGTACGTGTCGGGGAGCCTGCGGGCCAGCTCACGGCGGTCGGCGGGCCCGAAGCCGAGCTTGCGCCAGAAGGGGCCGGAGCGGCGGCTGAACAGCCACGCCCGCCGGGCGCCGCACGCGGCGGCCCGCTCGACCGCGTGCCTGGCCAGCGCGGATCCCGCGCCCGCGCGGCGCCGGTCCTTGCGGACCGCCACGCTGCGGATGAGCGCGTCGTGCCCGTCGGCGCTGAGCTCGAAGCCCGTGGTGGCGGCGATCGCCCCGTCGGCGTCCCGCTCGACCCACAGGCGTACCGAGGGGGAGTCGAGTCCGCTCAGGGTCAGGTCGACCCCGCGCAGGAACGCGGTCAGTGCCTCGTGGTCCGCCGGAGCGGCGGGGTGCAGAGTCAACACGGAGACCGAGACTACGCACGGCCGTCCCCGCGGCCCCTCGCGCCCCCGCGAACGCCGCCGGGGGACGCGCCGGAGCACCCCGGGCCGCGGTCGTCCACAGCACACCGGCTCCGGTGCGCCCTCCCCGGCGCGCTCCTATGCTTGGTAGCGCGAGAGAGTACGGACAGGCGACGGAAACGGACGAGCCATGAGCGGTGCCGACAACGAGCACGGACACGGTCCGCAGGACCCTCCCGGCGCGGGGACCGGGAGCCCCGACGGCTGGGAGCGGCTCTGGACGCCGCACCGCATGGCCTACATCAAGGGGGAGAACAAGCCCACCGGCTCCCGCCCCGAGGACGGTTGCCCCTTCTGCCGCGCCCCCGGACTGCCCGACCCCGAGGGCCTCGTGGTCGCCCGGGGCAAGTCGGCCTACGTGGTGCTCAACCTCTACCCCTACAACAGCGGCCACCTCTTGGTGTGCCCCTACCGCCACGCCGCGGACTACACCTCCCTGGACGAGGACGAGACCGCCGAGGTGGCCGCGCTCACCCGGGCGGGCATCCGTGCGCTGACCGCCGCCTACGGGCCGCAGGGCTTCAACGTCGGCATGAACCTCGGTACCGTGGCGGGTGCGGGGATCGCCGCGCACCTGCACCAGCACGTCGTTCCCCGCTGGGGCGGCGACACCAACTTCATGTCCGTCGTCGGCCAGACCAAGGTGCTGCCCGAGATGCTGGAGCAGACCCGGGCCCGACTGGCCGAACTCTGGCCCGGGGACTAGGAGACCGGGGCCGCAGGACCGGCACGCGCCCCGCTCCACCAGGACGGCGCCCGACGGCACGCCACCCCCACCGGTGCGGTTCCCACCCCCGCGACCGTTCCCGCCCTACGATCCCAAGAAGACATGCTGAGAATCCTTCGCCCCATCACCTCCCGGGTCACCGCTCCGCTCGGCCGGAGCCTGGCCCGCCTCGGCCTCACACCGAACATCATCACGATCGTCGGCGCCACCGGCGTCGTCGTCAGCGCCCTGTACTTCTATCCGCGCGGCCAGCTGTACGCGGGCTCGGTGGTCATCACCGTCTTCGCCCTCTTCGACATGCTCGACGGCGCCGTGGCCAGGGCCAGGGACAGCGCCAGCGCGTTCGGCGCCTTCCTCGACTCCAGCCTGGACCGGGTGGCCGACGCCTCCATCCTCGCCGGGCTCCTGTGGTGGTTCATCGGGGAGGGCGACGACCCCCTGCTCGCGGGCCTCACCCTCTTCTGCCTCATCAGCGGCTTCATGGTGTCCTACATCAAGGCCCGGGCCGAGGGCCTGGGCGTCAACTGCGACGTCGGCGTCGCCGAGCGCACCGAGCGCCTGGTGGTCATCCTGGTCGCCGTCGGCCTCAGCGAGCTGGGCGTGCCCTACATCCTCGCCGGGGGCCTGTGGCTGCTCGCCGGGATGAGCCTGATCACCGTCCTGCAGCGCCTGGTGGAGACCCGGGCCCGCCTCAACGCCCCCGACCTCGCCGACGACGCCACCGGGGCGGGCGACGCCGGCGGCGGGGCCTGACCAAGACCGGGACGACGGGGGAGACGACGTGGACGAACGCATGGCCGACCTGGCCTACTCCGCGGGCTGGGCGATGGTCCGCCGCGCGCCGGACAGCGTGGGGCGGGCGGTGTTCCAGCGACTGGCCGACCGCTCCTGGCGCGCCCACGACGCCGGGACCCGCGGCCTGGAGCGCAACCTGCGGCGCCTGCTCGGCCCCGGGGCCACCGACGCCCAGACGCGTGCGCTCTCGCGCGCGGGTATGCGTTCCTACATGCGCTACTTCTACGAGATGTTCCGCCTCCCCGCGATGGGCGAGGAGTACATCCTCGACCGCACCCGCGCCACCGGGATCGACGTGCTGGAGAAGCACATCCGGTCCGGCCGCGGCGTGGTCGCCGCCCTGCCGCACATGGGCAACTGGGACCACGCCGGCGCCTGGATCACCCTCCACGGCATCCCCCTGACCACCGTCGCCCAGCGGCTGCGCCCCGAGAGCCTCTTCCAGCGCTTCACCGCCTACCGGGAGTCCCTGGGCATGGAGGTGCTGCCGCTGACCGGGGGCGGCTCGGGCACCGTGGGCACCCTGGCCCGGCGGCTGCGCGACGGCGGACTGGTGTGCCTGCTCGCCGACCGCGACGTCGGCGGCACCGGCCTGGAGGTGGAGTTCTTCGGGGAGGGCGCCCGCGTCCCCTCCGGACCCGCGGCCCTGGCCCTGAACACCGGCGCCGCCCTGATGCCGGTCTCGCTCTGGTACGACGGTCCGTACTGGAACATCCGCGTGCACGAGGAGATCCCCGTCGCGGAGGGAGCCACCCGCTCCGAGCGCGTCCGGAACACCACCCAGGAACTGCTCCGCGTCTTCGAGGGGGCGATCGCCGAGCACCCCGAGGACTGGCACATGCTCCAACCGGTGTTCAGCTCCGACCACGAACGCGACCGCGCCTGCCGGGAACGGGCCGCGGCGGCCGAGCCGCCCGGGGCCGCCGGGCGCGGCGGGGCGGGAACCCTCGAACGCCACGAGCGGAACGGGTGAACGCGGCCATGCGTATCGGTCTGGTCTGCCCCTACGCCTGGGACGTCCCCGGCGGGGTGCAGCAGCACGTCGGCGACCTCGCCGAGGCACTCGCCGGCATGGGCCACGAGGTGTCGGTCCTGGCGCCGGTGGGCGACGCCGACGGGGCCCGCCTGCCCGACTACCTGGTTCCCGCCGGCAAGCCGGTCCCCGTGCCCTACAACGGTTCGGTGGCCAGGCTCAGCTTCGGCCCCAGGGCCGCCTCGCGGGTGCGCCGGTGGATCGCCGAGGGCGGGTTCGACGTCCTGCACATCCACGAGCCCTCCTCGCCGAGCGTCTCGCTGCTGGCGTGCTGGGCGGCCGACGGGCCGCTGGTGGCCACCTTCCACACCTCCAACCCGCGCTCGCGGGCGATGGCGGTCGGCTCCCCGGCGCTGCGCTCGGCGATGGAGAAGATCAACGGGCGCATCGCCGTGTCCGAGGCGGCCCGGCGCACCCTGGTCGAACACCTCGGCGGGGACGCCGTGCTCATCCCCAACGGGGTGGCGGTGCGCAGGTTCTCCCGGGCCGAGCCGCTGCCCGGATGGCCGGGAGAGGGCGGCTCGATCGGCTTCCTGGGGCGCCTGGACGAACCCCGCAAGGGCCTGGGCGTCCTGTTGGAGGCCTTCGCGCTGATGGCGCCCGCACGCCCGTCCCTGCGCCTGTTGGTGGCCGGCCCCGGAGACCCCTCGGCGGCCATGGACGCCGTTCCCGAGCACCTGCGCGAACGCGTCGTGCTGCTGGGTCGCCTGGACGACGCCGACAAGGTGCGCGCCTACCACTCCACCGACGTGTTCTGCGCGCCCAACCTGGGCGGGGAGAGCTTCGGTATCGTCCTGACCGAGGCGATGGCGGCCGGCGCGGCCATCGTGGCCAGCGACATCCCGGCCTTCTCCGCCGTCCTGGACGGCGGTGCCGCCGGGGAGCTGTTCACCGTGGGCGACCCCGCCCACCTGGCCGAACGCGCCGGGGCGCTGCTGGAGGCCCCCGACCGGCGCGCCGAGCTGTCCCTGGCCGCCCGCCGGGCGGTACGCGCCTACGACTGGGACACGGTCGCCGCCGACGTCGCCCACGTCTACCAGACCGTCCTGATGTGGGACGGGGCCGGACACGGCCGCCCCGAGGGGGTGCGCCTGGACACCGGGCCCCGCGCCACCGCACTGCTGCACCGGGGGACACCGTGACCATTCTGTCCGAGCGGGGTGAACGGCCCTGAGCGAGGACGCCCTCTTCGTCATCGCGATCGTCGGGACCCTCCTGGCGCTGGCGCTGTTCGGGTTCTACCTGTCCTGGCGGGCCACCCGCCTGCACCGCCTGCACCACCGGGTCGACACCGCCCGCGCCGGGCTGGAGGCCGCCCTGCTCCGGCGCCGCGACGCCGCGCTCGCCCTGGCCGCCGCCGACCCCGGGGCGTTCGGTGAGCTGGCCGGGGCGGCCGGGGCCGCGCGCGACGCGGGGGAGGGCCAGCACGACCTGGCCGAGAGCACGCTCTCCCGCGTGCTGCGCGCCTCCCTGGAATCCCACGGCACCACCGAGCGTTGGGAACTGCTGAGGCCCCAGCTGGCCGAGGTGGAGGCGGCGGCCAAGGGCGTCCACATGGCGCGCACGTTCTACAACGGCGCCGTCTCCGACACCCGCCGCGCCCGCCGGTCCAGACTCGTGCGGGCGTTCCGGCTGGCGGGTACGGCGCCGCTGCCGGACTTCTTCGAGATCGACGACCAGCCGCCGCGCATGCCGCTCCTGCCGGTCGGGCCCGACACCCTGTAAGGAAGCGGGCCCCGAAAACACCGATCTGGCCAAAACCCCCGAAAGGGGGTGGAAGTAGGATGGGAGGCTGGTCGACCAGGGTGCGTGGCGCCGACGGTGTCCGCGTACCGCCGCGTGAGGCCGCCGACTCCGCTGCCCGCGACCGCGGCACCGCCCGCAGGGCCCGGCACGGCCGGGAGGAAGCGGCGCTGTCCGGGAACCGCAGCCCTTCAGCAGAACAACACAACGGGAGTCCACAACCGTGGCCAACAACGCATCGAACACCTCCGACAACGCCGTCGGTACCGAGCGTGTCAAGCGCGGCATGGCCGAGCAGCTCAAGAACGGCGTCATCATGGACGTCGTCACGCCCGAGCAGGCCAAGATCGCCGAGGACGCCGGTGCCGTCGCTGTCATGGCCCTGGAGCGCGTCCCGGCCGACATCCGCAAGGACGGCGGCGTCGCCCGCATGTCCGACCCCGACATGATCGACGGCATCGTCGGGGCCGTGTCCATCCCGGTCATGGCCAAGGTCCGCATCGGGCACTTCGTCGAGGCCCAAGTCCTGGAGTCGCTCGGCGTCGACTTCATCGACGAGTCCGAGGTCCTCACACCCGCCGACGAGGCCTACCACATCGACAAGTGGGCGTTCACCGTCCCCTTCGTGTGCGGCGCCACCAACCTGGGCGAGGCGCTGCGCCGCATCGCCGAGGGCGCGGCCATGATCCGTTCCAAGGGCGAGGCCGGTACCGGCAACGTCGTCGAGGCCACCCGCCACATGCGGTCCATCCGCGCCGAGATCAAGCGCCTGGGCACGCTGGACGAGGCCGAGTTGTTCGGCGCCGCCAAGGAGCTGCGCGCCCCCTTCGAGGTCGTCAGGGAGGTCGCGGCGCTGGGCAAGCTCCCGGTGCCGCTGTTCTCCGCCGGAGGCGTGGCCACCCCGGCCGACGCCGCGCTCATGCGCCAGCTCGGCGCCGAGAGCGTGTTCGTGGGCTCGGGCATCTTCAAGTCCGGCGACCCGGCCAGGCGCGCCGACGCCATCGTGCAGGCCACCCTGCACTACGAGGACCCCGCAGTGATCGCGCGCGTGTCCCGCGGCCTGGGCGAGGCCATGGTCGGCATCAACCTGGACGACCTGTCCGACACCCAGCGCTACGCCGGTCGCGGCTGGTAGCACCCGCCCTCGGCGCGCCCGCGCGCACCGGGGCGGCGCGTCCGCCGGCCGGCGGACGACCCCGGGGGCGGTGCCACGCGGCCCCGCCCCCGCCCAGCCAGTACGCGAGCCACACGAGTGAGGCCGTTCTTGACCGCAAGACCCACCATCGGCGTCCTCGCCCTGCAGGGTGACGTCGCCGAGCACCTGCGCGTCCTCGACGCACTGGACGCGCACACCGTCAAGGTGCTCTCCCCCGACCAGCTCGACACCCTGGACGGACTGGTCATCCCCGGAGGGGAGTCCACCACCATGTCCAAGCTGGCCGTCCGGTACGGCCTGCTGGAGCCGCTGCGCAAGCGGATCGCGGCGGGGATGCCCGCCTACGGCACGTGCGCCGGGATGATCATGCTCGCCGACCGGCTCCTGGGCGGGACCGCCGACCAGCAGACCGTCGGCGGGATCGACATGTCGGTGCGCCGCAACGCGTTCGGACGCCAGACCGAGTCGTTCGAGACGGCCGTACACGTCGACGGACTGGAGGGCGGCCCCTTCGACGCGGTGTTCATCCGCGCCCCCTGGGTGGAGTCGGTGGGAGCCGGGGTCACCGTGCTCGGCGAAGTCCCCGGCCCCGACGGGGCCGGTAGGATCGTCGCCGTACGACAGGGCGGCCTGATGGCCACGTCCTTCCATCCCGAACTGACCGGCGACACGCGCGTCCACCGCCTCTTCGTCGACATCGTGAAAGGACATTCATGAGCGGCCACTCAAAGTGGGCCACCACCAAGCACAAGAAAGCCGTCATCGATGCCAAGCGCGGCAAGCTCTTCGCCAAGCTGATCAAGAACATCGAGGTGGCCGCGCGTACCGGTGGTGGGGACCCCGACGGGAACCCGACGCTCTACGACGCCATTCAGAAGGCGAAGAAGAACTCGGTTCCGCTCGACAACATCGAGCGTGCCCGCAAGCGCGGCTCCGGTGAGGAGGCCGGCGGCTCCGAGTGGCAGACCATCATGTACGAGGGCTACGCGCCCGGCGGCGTGGCGCTGCTGGTGGAGTGCCTGACCGACAACCGCAACCGCGCCGCCTCCGAGGTGCGCGTGGCCGTGACCCGCAACGGCGGCAACATGGCCGACGCCGGTTCGGTGTCCTACCTGTTCAACCGCAAGGGCGTCGTGATCGTGCCCAAGGAGGGCACCACCGAGGACGACGTGACCCTGGCGGTGCTGGAGGCCGGTGCCGAGGAGGTCGACGACCTGGGCGAGTCCTTCGAGATCGTGTGCGAGGCCACCGACCTGGTCGAGGTGCGCACCGCGCTCCAGGAGGCGGGCATCGAGTACGACTCCGCCGAGTCCAGTTTCCTGCCGACCATGGAGGTCCCGGTCGAGGCCGACACCGCCAAGAAGGTCATGCGGGTGGTGGACGCGCTGGAGGACTCCGACGACGTGCAGAACGTCTACACCAACGCCGACATCCCCGACGAGGTCATGGCCGAGATCGGCTGACCCGCCGGACCCGACGCCTGTGGCCGCGCCCCCTTCCGGGGCCGCGGCCACAGGCGTGCCCGCCCCGGTTCCTCGCCGCGCGGACCTCACCGGCTGAGGCCCGGTGCCTTCCGCTCAGCGCGGGGGCCGGGGGAGGCCGGGACCGACGGAGGGCCGGCGGGGCCCAGGAGGGAGCGGATCCCGTGGCGCGGGGCCCTGGTTCCGGAAGGGGCCGGGACGGTGCTCAGTCGGTCATGTCGAAGGCGGAGACGACCTTGGTCGGGCGTACCCGCACCACGAGCTCGCCGGGAACGCCGTTGCGCCGTCCGAACTCCTCGGCCTGCTCCGGCCCCACGTAGCGGCGGGCGATCGCGGTCGCGGTGCGCACCAGCTCGTCGAGGTCCTCCGAGACACGGGCCTCGCCCTGCACCTGGACGAAGGCGTAGGGCGGCTCGGGCAGGTCGACGGTGAGCGTCACGCGCGGGTCGCGGGCGATCGAGCGGCCCTTCGCGGTCTTCCCGCCGGTGTTGAAGACGACCTCGCCGTCCTCGACGGTGAACCACACCGGCGCCGCCAGCGGCCGCCCGTCCGAGGCGGTGTAGGCGAGCATGCCGGTGCGGGTGCCCTGGAGCAGGAAGTCGCGGACCCTGGGTTCGGTGATGGAGGTCACGTTGCCACGCTAACGCACGTCCGCTCGCGGGCACCCGAGGACACGTTCCGCGGGATACCGCGTGTCGGCGCGCCCTCCCGATATCGGTACGATCCGCGCAGCGAGGGCGTTCACGGTGGACGCCGGACAGGGGAGAGAGGTGCCATGGGCGAGGTCGTGCCGGACGGCGGGATGTGGCGGGTCGGAGCCCGTGAGGGCGTCGCACTCTCGGCTCGCTGGTGGAAGTGGGTCTGGTCGGCGCCGGAGGGGTGTGACCCGGTCGAGGACACCACCGGACGGCACGCGGCCCACAACCAGCCGGACGACCTGTGGTTCCTCGCCGGTACCTACGGGGGCAGGGTCGTGCGCCGATGCGAGGTTCCCACGGGGCGCCCCCTGTTCTTCCCGGTGTTCAACATGCAGTACTCCTTCGAGCACTCCAAGGAGCCGGTGGCCATGCCGGTTCTGCGTGCCGACGCGCACCTCAACGGCGTTCCCCTGCAACTGGAGGAGTTCCAGGGGGTGTTCCGCAGCCCGCTGTGGGTCCGCAGGCACAGCTGGGGACTGTGGGGCGCGATCGCCCCCCTGAGCCCCGGCGGATACGTGCTGGAGATCAAGGCGGACAACGGCCTGGGCTTCTGGGTGGACACCACCTACCACCTGACCGTCGTCTGAGGACATGCCGACCGACGTGTCGGGACCCGTGCGGCGACGGTGGGATCCGGCCGACGCGGCCGCCCCCGGCACCGCCGCCCGTCAGGGGCGGGCGCTCACCGGAACAGGGCGGCCGGACCGCGACGGGACGCGGGCGTCGGCGCGGGTCGGCCCGCCCGTCACCGCCTCCAGCGGCAGCCCCAGTGCCTCGCCGACCGCCTCGGCGGGGGAGTCCGGCATCGCCGACAGCACGGGCCGGGCCGCCAGCAGGGCCCGGGTGAGCCGCTCCTGACGTGCGAGGTGGGAGGCGCCGTCCACGGCGCTACCCGGCCGGGTGGGATCCGGTGCCTCGGAGGGGGACGGCTCCAGGAACGACCCGTCCGGGGCGGTGTAGGCCGTGCACCAGCGCAGCCTCCCGCCCGCGCGGGCGGGAGCGTCGGCGTGCGTGACCACCAGGGAGTCCACCCCGCCCGTGGCCGCGACCGCGTACCGGTGGGCCACCGCGTCGAAGTGGCCCACCCGGAACGCCCCCTGCCAGGGGTGTGCGCCGTTGTGCGGCTCCGCCAGCACCGCGCCCAGCCCCGGGTCCTCGGACACCAGCGGGCCCGCCCCGTGCCGGGTGGTGTAGGTGCGCACCACACCGATCCTGCGGACGTCGCCGGGCCGGCCGGCCTCGGCCAGGAGCGTGAGCGGGTTCGCCGTGGTCGTCGTGGACCAGGTCGTGTGGGGGTGGAAGCCGTGCCACTCGTCCAGCAGCACGCCCTGGGCCCCCTCGAACACCACGGGGGAGCGGGCGAGCAGCCGGGGCAGGTACCCCTCGTCCACCAGCCGCACCCGCCGGGCGAAGGCGAGGCAGGCCTCCACACACTCCTCGATGTCGGGGTCCGCGGGGCCGTTCGCCGGGGCGCCCGCGAGGCCGTCCGCGGGCCCGCCTCCCTCCCCGGTCTCCGCCGCCCCGGTCCCGGGACGGGCGAGCTCCCGGCGCACGGCGTCCAGGTGGTCGGCCAGGCGACGCAGCTTGCGGCGCAGCCGCGCCGGGTGCCCGCAGTCGCCGGCGGTCGGCGCGTCCTCCGGGCGGGCCAGGGCGTAGGCCATGGCCTCGCCCACGCCCATCCCGCAGGAGCCGTGCCGCCCGTCTCCGCGCGCCCGCTCCCGCGCATGGTTGGCGGCGCGGTGCCACGGCGTGCTGATCAGCGCCCGCCGGTCCACCGTGACCAGTGAGAACGGGGAGGCGACGCCGATCGCGGCCAGGTGCACGGCCTCGGCGGCCAGGGCGAGGGGGTCCACCACCACGAACCGCGACAGGTGCGTGGGCACGGGGCCGTCGGGCGCCAGCGTGCCCGCGCCGAACTGCGAGAACGTGTGGTGGCGGCCGTCGGGGGCCACCACGTTGTGCGCCGCCTGGGCGCCCCCGTTGGCCCGCACGACGGCGCCGAAGCGCCGCCGTGCGCACAGCAGGTCGACCGTCGCGCCCTTGCCCGCGTCACCGAACCCCAGGTCGACGACGGCGGCGTGCCCGTCGGCCCACGGCGGGGGAGCGGTGGTCACAGCCGGTCCACCCCGCCCTCGTCCGGGCCGCCGGCCAGGCCGTCGGGCGCCCCCGAGACCACGGCCGAGCCGCGCGCGTCCGACAGCGGGCGCAGCGCCCTGCCGACCACGTCGCCGGCGCCGGACCCCGCCTCGGCGAGGTCGGCCAGCCCCTCCTCCAGGTCGATGGCCTCCTCGGCCAGCCCGACGGTGACCGCGATGGTCTCCGACACGGCGTCGAGGTCGTCCAGGTAGATGACGTTCTGTCCCAGGTACGTGTCCCAGAAGCCGCGGACCTTCGGGTTGTGGAAGTGCCCGCTGCCGGTCGGCATGACGAAGTACACCTCGAAGCTGCGCCGCAGCTCGGCGAGGATCGCCGGGAACGGGATGTCCTCGTCGAGGTCGTCGCCGATCACCTCGCGCACCTCCCTGGCCTTGACCGCGCCGTAGGCCGTCTCGTCCCCGACGAGGAACAGGTGGCCCCTGCGTCCGCGCTTTTCCAGGCAGTCCATGGAGGTGTGCCGGGCCATGAAGTACATGGCCAGCTCGTAGGACTCGGTGACCTGGCCGCCGCCACCGCCCTCCAGCAGGATGTTGCCCAGGTCGTCCTCCAGTTCGTTGCCGGACTCGAACTGGCCGACCTGGAGCGGGGCGCGGTCGCAGGTGGCGTCGCCGACCGCGCCGAACAGGATCTGCGGGTCCGCCACGTAGCCCTTGCGCAGCAGGAGGCCGAACAGGTCCGGCAGCTTGGTCTGGAGCACGCGCGGCACGTTGCGCATGGACCCGGTGACGTCGAACAGCACGGAGATGGCGAGCGAGTCCGGGTGCTCGGCGGAGTCGCGGCTCTCGCGGAGGGCCACGCCCTTCGGGTCGAGGGACTCGTGGACCCTCCACTCGTCGCGAGGCAAGGACGAGGCCACGTCGTCGGTGTAGCCGAAGCTGCTGGCTCCCGCGGCGGCGTTGTAGGCCGCGCGGGCGTGGTAGGCGTCGGTGGACCAGCTGCTGCTTCCCATGGGGACTCCTTCGGTGGTGTGCGGGTCTTGCGGCCGACCGCGGGGCGGGGCGGTCGGGCGGGGCCGGAAAAAAAGGGGTGGTCAGACGGTGGCGGGCATGTGGAAGGGGCGGAACCGGCGCGGACCGAACGCCCGCTCCAGCGCCTCGTCGAGCTCGCCCAGGAGCCGGATCCCGTCGCCGGGCCGCCGTTCGGGGGCGGGCAGGGTGCAGCCGCGGACGAAGGCGCGCAGCGGCCGGGGCAGGCGGCCCGCGGTGAGGTACTCGACGCAGCGGGTCGCCATGTGGACGTCCGTGGCGGGCACGGCGGGCCGACGGTCGAGGACCTCCTCCGGGTACAGGTCCCCGCGGTGGGGGACCATCGCCGGGATGTGCGGCGCGGTGTGCGCGGCGGCGGAGGTCACCGAGTAGCACCAGTCGACGAGGACGAGACCGTGCCGTCCGGGATGGATCAGGACGTGTTCGGGAACGACCGCGCCGTGGACGACCCCCGCCCGGTTGGCGTTGCCGACCGCGACCAGCAGGCGCCGCCACATCCACGCCGCGTCGCGCGGATCCACGCCGTCGGGGTGGGCGCGGCGTACGTCGGCCAGGCTGTGGAAGCCCCGGAGCCGGGTGAGGACGTTGCCGCGCCGCTCGGCCCCGGTGGCGGCGTCGCGGTGGCGGATCTGCTCGACGAGCTCGGGGTAGAAGGCCCGGGACCCGGCGGGGGCCCGTTCACGGATGCGGCGCAGGGCGGTCGTCTCGGCCGTGGCCAGGTCGTTGTCCCGGTGGGAGCGCGGCAGTTTGAGCACCGCCTCCCGCCACGTGCCGCCGTCCTTGTAGCGGACTTCGTGCAGATCGGCGATGTCGCCGGCGGCCAGCGGCCCGGGCCCCCGCCGCACGTGGTAGGTGTGGGCGCGCGTGGCCAGGGTGAGGTCGTCGAGGCCGAGCCCGCCCCCGGCCATGTCCTGGTAGCGGGACCAGGCCTCGGTGAGCCGTGTGAAGGCCGCGGCGGCCTCCGCCCCGCGCCGCGCGGGAGCCCGGTCGGGGTGGAGCAGGCGGGCCAGGCGCCGGTGGGCGGAGGTGGCGGCCGGGGGCGGGGGGCCCTCGCTGCTCGGCAGGGGGCCGAACAGGGCGGTCGGATCCTCGGCCAGTGCCAGGGCGCGCAGGGCCGTGTCGAAGTCGTCGGCGGTGTCCCGGCCGGATCTCATGTGCTCTCTCCCGGGGGGCGGGGGCTCACTGGGTGCTCCGCAGCAGGGGCGGGTGCAGCAGGGCCGCGCCGCCCGCCCGGTACAGCCGCGCCCGCCGCCCGCCGCCCGCGCCGCCGCGCTCGGAGAGCTCGCCGGTGTCCTCCACGAACCCGGGGGTGGCCAGGATCTTGCGGTGGAAGTTGGCGGCGTGCAGGTCCTGTCCCCACACGGCCTGGTAGACCTCGCGCAGCGCGGTGATGGTGAAGGCGGGCGGCAGGAACGCCGTGGCCAGCGCGGTGTACTCCAGCTTGGAGCGGGCGCGCTCGACGGCGTCGGCGAGGACGCGGCCGTGGTCGAAGGCCAGCTCGCGGCCGGCGCGGGCGCCGTCGCCGTGGCCGAGCTCGCGCCACGGGACCCAGGCGGCCTCCTCGGTGCCGCGGCCGGTACGGGGGTCGGGCAGGCCGGGGGCCAGGAGCATGTAGGCGACCGAGAAGACGCGCATGCGCGGGTCCCGGTCCCGGGCGCCGTAGGTGCCCAGCTGCTCCAGGTGCAGTTCGGTGGGCAGGAGGGTCTTCTCCGACAGCACCCGCAGGGCGGCGTCGGGCAGGTCGGGGTCGGCGGGTCCGTCCGGTCCGTCCTGTGCCCGGACGAACCCGCCCGGCAGGGCCCACCAGCCGCGCTGCGGATGGGCGGCGCGCCGTGTCAGCAGTACGTGCGGCTCTCCCGACCGGATCGTGAGGGCGACGACGTCGACGGTGACGGCGGCCGGCGCGAAGGCGTGCGGGTCGTAGTCGGCGAGGAAGCGGTCCTCGCCCTGCTCCCGTCGCGGTTCTTCCTCGGTCACGTGCACCGCCAAGTTCTTCTCATGATGAGTTTTTCTCTTTTTGAGTACAACCTAGCACGCCCCTCCGGCGCGGTCCACCCCTTTTCCGGGGCCGGCCGCGGGGACGTGCGCGCGCCGGGCTCGGGGCGGATACTGTCCCCAGGGGGCCTCGCCGCAGGCGGAGGGGCCGGGCGGGGAGCGGTCCCTCCCTCCGTGCCGGAGCCCGCGCACCGACACGCGGCCGGGTCGACGGCAAGGGTCGGTGCCCGCCGCTAGCATGGTGCGAACTGACGTTCGAGAAGATGAGGGTGGAACGCGTGCGCGTGTTGGGGATCGACCCGGGACTGACCCGGTGCGGCATCGGTGTCGTCGAGGGCGCCATCGGCCGACCGCTCGTCCTGCTCGGCGCCGACGCCATCCGCACCAGCGCCGACACCGACCTGCCCCAGCGTCTCGTCGGCATCGAGCGCGGCATCGAGGAGTGGCTGGACCACTACCGGCCCGACGCCGTCGCGGTCGAGCGCGTCTTCGCCCAGCACAACCTCAGCACCGTCATGGGCACCGCCCAGGCGAGCGGCATCGCCCTGGTCTGCGCCGCCCGCCGCGGCCTGCCCGTGGCCATGCACACCCCCAGCGAGGCCAAGGCCGCCATCACCGGCAGCGGCCGCGCCGACAAGGCGCAGGTCGGCACCATGGTGGCGCGTATCCTCGGACTCGACGGACCTCCCAAGCCCGCCGACGCGGCCGACGCCGTCGCCCTGGCCATCTGCCACATCTGGCGCGGCGGGGCCCAGGCCCGCGTCGCCCAGGCCCAGCAGGACTTCGCCCGCAAGGTGGAACTGGCCCGCCGCACCCGCGGCCGGTAGCGCCACGCCCCCAGGAAGGAGAAGGGCACCGTCCCCGGTGCCCACACGAGATGATCGCGTTCCTCACCGGCCGGGTGGCCGCACGCGGCGCGGGCAGCGCCGTGATCGACGTCGGCGGGGTCGGAATGACCGTGCAGTGCACCCCCTCCGCCATGTCCCGCCTGCACGTGGGCGAGACCGGCACCGTCGCCACCAGCCTCGTCGTCCGCGAGGACTCCCTGACCCTGTTCGGGTTCGCCGACGACGACGAGAAGCACCTGTTCGAGCAGCTGCAGACCGCCTCGGGCGTCGGTCCCCGCCTGGCCCTGGCCATGCTCTCCATCCACAGCCCCTCCAGCCTGCGCCACGCCGTGTCCACCGAGGACACCGCCGCGCTCACCCGCGTGCCCGGCATCGGCAAGAAGGGCGCCCAGCGCATCGTCCTGGAGTTGCGCGGCAAGCTCGACGCCCCCGTGCTCGACGACGGCACCCTTCCCGGTGCCGAGGCGGCCGCGCCCGCGGGCGAGCCAGACGGAGCCTGGCGCGGTCAGGTCGTGTCCGGCCTGGTCAACCTGGGTTGGCCCGCCAAGGACGCCGAGGCCGCGGCCGCCGCCGTGGCCGCCGAGGCCGAGGAGACCGACGACGTCGCCGTCCTGCTGCGCAGCGCCCTGCGCAGGCTCAGCCGCGCCTAGGAGGGACGAGGAACTCCCGTGTACGACTCCCACGAGGAATCCCACCGCGGATCCGCCACCGACGAGGCCGCCGCCTACGAGCGCGGAGCGGTCTCACCCGACGCCAGCATGGACGACCACCAGGTCGAGGGCGCGCTGCGCCCCCGCGCCCTGGACGAGTTCGTCGGCCAGGAGCGCGTGCGGGAACAGCTCTCCCTGGTCCTGCACAGCGCCCAGCGGCGCAACCGGGCACCCGACCACATCCTGATGTCCGGCGGCCCGGGCCTGGGCAAGACCACCCTGGCCATGATCATCGCCGCCGAACTCGGCGCCCCGCTGCGCATCACCTCCGGCCCGGCCATCGAGCGCTCCGGCGACCTGGCCGCCGTGCTCTCCACCCTGCAGGAGGGCGAGGTGCTCTTCCTGGACGAGATCCACCGGATGGCCCGCCCCGCCGAGGAGATGCTCTACGTCGCCATGGAGGACTTCCGGGTCGACGTCGTGGTCGGCAAGGGCCCCGGAGCCACCGCCATCCCGCTGGACATCGCCCCGTTCACCCTGGTCGGGGCGACCACACGGGCGGGCATGCTGCCCGCCCCGCTGCGCGACCGCTTCGGGTTCACCGCGCACATGGACTTCTACACGCCCGCGGAGCTGGAACTGATCCTGTACCGCTCGGCCGGCCTGCTCGGCGCGCCCCTGGACGAGGACGCCGCCCGGGAGATCGCCGGGCGCTCGCGCGGCACGCCCCGGATCGCCAACCGGCTGCTGCGCCGGGTGCGCGACTACGCCGAGGTGCGCGGTGACGGCCGGCTGTCGCTGGCCACCGCCCGCGCCGCGCTCGAACTGTACGAGGTGGACAGCCTGGGCCTGGACCGGCTGGACCGCGCCATCCTCGACGTGCTGATGAACCGCTTCCGCGGCGGCCCGGTCGGCCTGTCCACGCTGGCGGTCTCGGTGGGGGAGGAGGCCGAGACCGTGGAGGTCGTCGCCGAACCCTTCCTGGTCCGGTCCGGCTTCCTGGCCCGCACCCCGCGCGGCCGGGTGGCCACCCCGCAGGCCTGGGCGCACATGGGGCTCACACCTCCGCCGGACGCGGCCTTCGGCGCGGCGGCCGCCAACGGCAACTCCTCCGCGCGCGGCTCCGGGAACGGCGGCACGTCGGCTCCCTGACCGGGGGCGCTGACACAGGGCCCTGGTGCGGGCACAATGGGTGGCACGCGCGAGAATCCGGGGCCGAACCGTTAACACTTCCGATCTCGACCGGTGGGATACCGGTGACCGGCGCCACGTAAGCTGGGACGAACCAGCCGATACGGGGCAACGCTCCGTACGTGTCGTTCGACACCGGCGGAACGAGTCGGTCCTTTGGCGCGTTGTACGTGCCGGGTACGGCTCGGACCGCGACAGGTCCGAACCGGCGCGAAGAAGGTGGCCGTTGCGGTGTCCGAGCCGACAGCCGTCGGCCACACGACGAAACGTCAGGAAGGACGCCCCGTGCAGGGCCTTTACCACCTCGCAGCCGAAGGAGAGCCCACGGGCGGACTCCTCGGCATGCTGTTCCCGTTCCTGCTGATCCTCGTGGTGTTCTGGCTGCTGTTCTGGCGCCCGAACCAGAAGCGCCGCCAGCAGGAGATGAAGATGCAGAACTCCCTGGTCCCCGGCGTCGAGGTCATGACCAAGGCCGGCATCTTCGCCACCCTCGTCGAGATCCACGAGCAGGACGTCGTGCTGGAGATCGCGCCCGGTACCCGCATCCGCATGCTCAAGGCCGGCATCGGCGAGGTCATCACCCCGGCCGCCGACGACACCCCGGTGGAGGACCGTCCCGACTTCGGCGACGACGACAAGCCCAAGGGCTAGCCTCCCCGCCGCCCGGACGGCGCCCGCGCCCGCGCGCGGGCGGCAGGCCCCGCCGCAAGGCCCCACGGCCCGACAGACTTCGGTACCGGCCCCCGCCCCGGGGGTCGGTACCGCCGTGTCGGGCCCGAATCCGCCCGACAGGTCTCCAGGGAGACCTCCAGCAGAAGGTCCCACCGCACATGCCCGACGACACCGCGACCGCGGACACCGCCCCGAGCCTGGACCTCATCCGGGCCCACATCCGCGACGTCCCGGACTTCCCGCATCCCGGCATCCTGTTCAAGGACATCACGCCGCTGCTCAACCACCGCGAGGCCCTCGCCGCCGCCGTGGAGGGCCTCGCCGCGCCCTACGGCGACGCCGGGGTGGACCACGTGGTCGGACTGGAGGCGCGGGGCTTCATCTTCGGGGCCCCGGTCGCCATGGCGCTGGGCTCCGGCTTCGTTCCCGCGCGCAAAGCCGGGAAACTGCCCGCGGACACCATCGCTCAGGCCTATGATCTGGAGTACGGCACCGCGACCGTCGAGATCCACGCCGACGCCATCACCCCGGGCAGCCGTGTGCTGGTCGTCGACGACGTCCTCGCCACCGGCGGCACCGGAAGGGCCGCGGTGGACCTGATCCGCAAGGCGGGTGGTACGGTCGTGGGATTCTCCGTCCTGATGGAGCTCTCCGCGCTCCGGGGGCACGAGAAGATGCCCGACGTGGAGCTGCACGCCCTCCTCTCGGTCTGATCCCGCCGACCCGCGCCACGACCGGCGTCCTCCCACAGGGAATGCGCGACGGTCCGTCATCGTTGACGTACTCCACCACCAGGTGTGACACCCCTGGTGGCCTGCGTCACACCCGCCGGTCGCGGGAAGGACCGGACCGTTTCCCCGTACCCGCGGGTACGGTCCCACTAGACTGGTGGGAGAGGTACCGCGGCGGCCACGTCACGACTGGCCCTGATGACACGCACGTGCACCGGTGGAGCCGGGCGGCGCCGACGGCGCCCGCGCGACCCGGGCGGATCCGCGGGAGGTAGGCATGCCAAGCGAAGTGGTTTCGACCGGGGCTGTAGCGGCGAGCGAGACACGGCAGAACGCCCCCCAGGAGCCGCGGCCGACCAGGCCGGGAGGGCACGCGGACGGCACCGGTGTGCCAAGCGCCGCCACAAGACCACAGGAGGACCGCCCGGAGGGCGCCGCGAGTGGAGCGGCGCCCTCCGACGTCTCCGGAGCGGGGGCCACGCGGCAGCCGCCCCCCTCCACCACGCCCTCCACGGTGCGAGTACGCAGAAGGCTCGCCCGACTCGGCGCCCAGCGGGGAGTGACGATGAACCCGGTGCTCGAACCACTGATCAAGACGGTGCGCGCCACCCATCCGAAGGTGGACGTGCGGCTGATCGAGCGCGCCTACGAGGTCGCCGCCCACCACCACCGCGACCAGAAGCGCAAGAGCGGCGACCCCTACATCACCCATCCGCTCGCCGTCGCCACGATCCTCGCCGAGCTGGGCATGCAGGAGGCCACCCTGGCCGCCGCCCTACTGCACGACACCGTCGAGGACACCGAGTACTCCCTGGATGAGTTGCGCGCCGACTTCAGCGACGAGATCGCCGAACTGGTCGACGGCGTCACCAAGCTCGACAAGGTCAAGTACGGCGAGGCCACCCAGGCCGAGACCGTCCGCAAGATGGTCGTGGCCATGGCCCGCGACATCCGGGTACTGGTCATCAAGCTGTGCGACCGCCTGCACAACATGCGCACCCTGCGCTACCTGCCATCCCGTGCCAAACGGGAGAAGAAAGCCCGAGAGACCCTGGAGATCTTCGCTCCGCTCGCCCACCGACTGGGCATGAACACCATCAAGTGGGAGTTGGAGGACCTGGCCTTCGCCACCCTCTACCCCAAGCGCTTCGACGAGATCGCCCGCCTGGTGTCCGAGCGCGCCCCGCGCCGCGACGTCTACCTCCAGGAGGTCATCGAGGCGGTCTCGGCCGACCTGCGCGAGTCCAAGCTCAAGGCCACCGTGCGCGGGCGCCCCAAGCACTACTACTCGATCTACCAGAAGATGATCGCCCGCAACTGCGGCTTCGACGAGATCTACGACCTCATCGCCGTGCGGGTCCTGGTGGACAGCGTCCGCGACTGCTACGCGGCCCTGGGGACCATCCACGCGCGGTGGAACCCGGTGCCGGGGCGGTTCAAGGACTACATCGCGATGCCCAAGTTCAACATGTACCAGTCGCTGCACACGACGGTCATAGGGCCCTCGGGCAACCCGGTCGAACTGCAGATCCGCACCCGGGCGATGCACAGGCGCGCCGAGTACGGCATCGCGGCGCACTGGAAGTACAAGGAGGACCGCACCAGCGGGGGCGAGAGCAAGCCCAGGGGCAGCTCCGACATGCAGTGGCTGCGCCAGCTCATCGACTGGCAGCAGGAGACCAAGGACCCGGGCGAGTTCCTGGAGTCGCTGCGCTTCGACCTGTCGGTGCAGGAGGTGTTCGTCTTCACCCCGGGCGGCGACGTCATCTCCCTGCCGCAGGGCGCCACCGCCGTCGACTTCGCGTACGCGGTGCACACCGAGGTCGGCCACCGCACCGTGGGCGCCCGTATCAACGGCCGCCTGGTGCCGCTGGAGAACGAGCTGCACAACGGCGAGACGGTGGAGATCCTCACCTCCAAGACGCCCGACGCCGGGCCCAGCCGGGACTGGCTGAACTTCGTCAAGAGCGCCCGCGCCCGCAACAAGATCCGCCACTGGTTCACCAAGGAGCGCCGCGAGGCCGCCATAGAGCAGGGCAAGGACGAGATCGCCAAGATCATGCGCAAACAGGAGCTGCCGGTCAAGCGCCTGTTCAGCGGCGAGGCGATCATCGCCCTGGCCAGCGACCTGCGCTATCCGGACGTGGACTCCCTGTACGCGGCCGTGGGCGAGCGCCAGGTCAGCGCGCAGCACGTGGTGGGCAAGCTCGTGGAGTCGATGGGCGGGCTGGAGAGCCACACCGAGGACATCGCCGAGTCGGCCCTGCCCGGCAAGGCGGCGCTCCGCCAGCGCCAGTCCGGCAACCCGGGCGTGGTCGTGGAGGGCGACGCCGACGTGTGGGCGCGCCTGTCCAAGTGCTGTACGCCCGTGCCGGGAGACGAGATCGTCGGCTTCGTCACGCGGGGCAACGGGGTGTCCGTGCACCGCAGGGACTGCGTGAACACCGCGACCCTGGACACCGACCGCATGGTGAAGGTGGACTGGTCGCCCACCGAGGACTCCATGTTCCTGGTGGCGCTGCACGTGGAGGCCCTGGACCGGTCCCGGCTGCTGTCCGACATCACCCGGGTGCTGTCGGACCAGCACGTCAACATCCTGTCCGCGACCGTCCAGACCAGCCGCGACCGGGTGGCGCAGAGCCGCTTCACCTTCGAGATGGCCGACCCCGCCCACCTGGGCAGCGTGCTGCGCGCGGTGCGGGGGGTGGACGGCGTCTACGACGTCTACCGCGTCCGCAACTGACTCCGGGCGCCAGGGCGCCCGGAGCCCGTGCGAAGCCCTCCGGTCAGATGCGGATCGTGGTGGAACGCACGATCTCGAAGACCGGGTGACGCTCGGCCTCGGCGACGAACGCCTCCTCCGGGGCGTCCGGCGGCGTCTCGAAGTACAGTCCCACCACGGCGGCCCGCGGATGGTCCAGGTACTCCTTCAGCAGCGGGGCGGCCTCCTCGGCGCCCAGTTCACGCACGCTGACCAGTTCGATCCAGCCTCCCTGGCGCAGCGTCGCGAAGCCGTCCTTGCGCAGGTTGCGGACCCAGTCGACCTCCCCGTAGGGCGCGACCAGGAACCGGCCCCGGTCGCTGTCCAGCACACTGAGCGGGATGGTGCGCAGGAAGCCCGTCTTGCGCCCACGCGTGGTGAGCAGGTGCAACTCGGGCAGGCACACCCCGTACTTGACGAAGCCGCTGACGCAGGCGTTGGCCGTCCGCCGCAGCCGCGTCATCTCGAACCGCTTCGTCGGCTCGTTCCCCATCTCGGCAACTCCCTCGCTCGGATGCTCCCCATTCTGGCGGTTGCGCGCGGCCGGCGACACCGGGGAGCGGGGGGACACGCCCGTCCCCGCCCGGCTTTCCTACCCCGGCCTCCTAGCGGAACGCGGAGATCCCGGTCACGGACTGGCCGATGCTGAGCGCGTGGATCTCCTCGGTGCCCTCGTAGGTGGCGACCGTCTCCAGGTTCACCATGTGCCGCATCACCGGGTACTCCAGGGTGATGCCGTTGGCGCCGTGCACCGAGCGCGCGGCTGCGGCCACGCGCTGGGCGGCGGCCACGCACGAGAACTTGCCGAAGCTCACGTGGTTGTGGTGGCAGTTCCCCTCGTCCTTCAGGCGTCCGATCCGCAGCGCCGTCATGTTGGCGTGGTTGACGTCCACCACCATGTCGGCGATCTTGCGCTGGGTGAGCTGGAACCCGGCGATGGGCCGACCGAACTGCTCGCGGCTCTTCGCGTACTCCAGCGCCGCCTCGTAGCAGGCGCGGGCGGCGCCGGCCGCGCCCCACACGATGCCGTAGCGGGCCTCGTTCAGGCACGACAGCGGCGACCCCAGCCCCCGCGACAGGGGCAGCAGCGCGTCGGCGGGCAGCCGCACGTCCTCCAGCACCAGCTCGGAGGTGACGGACGCGCGCAGCGACAGCTTCCTGTGGATGACGTTGGCCGAGAACCCGGGGGTCCCGGTGGGCACCACGAACCCGCGGACCCCCTCGTCGGTGGCGGCCCAGACCACCGCCACGTCGGCGACCGAGCCGTTGGTGATCCACATCTTGGTGCCGTTGAGCACCCAGTCCGACCCGTCCCTGCGTGCGCGGGTGCGCATGGACCCCGGGTCGGAGCCGGAGTCGGGCTCGGTCAGGCCGAAGCAGCCGATCGCCTCGCCCGCGGCCATCCGCGGCAGCCACGCGTTCTTCTGCTCCTCGGAGCCGAACTTGTGGATGGCCGCCATCGCCAGCGACCCCTGCACCGACACGAAGCTGCGCAGGCCCGAGTCGACCGCCTCCAGCTCGCGGCAGGCAAGGCCGTAGGCGACCGCGCTGGACCCGCCGCAGCCGTACCCCTCCAGGTGCATGCCCAGCACGCCGAGGTCGCCGAAGGCCTTGGCCAGCCCGCGCGGGTCGGGCAGGGTGCCCGCCTCGAACCAGTCGGCCACGTTCGGCGCCAGCTCGCGCTCGGCGAAGCCGCGCACGGCGTCGCGGACGTCCCGCTCGGTGTCGGACAGTTCGGCGTCCACGGCCAGGAAGTCGCGCGGGTCCGGGGCGGCGGGCTTGCGGGAGTCGCTCATGGTGGTGTCCCTTCGTGGTGCGTCCGGCCCGTGCGGCCGGTCGGGGAGGCGGATGCGGGATTCTCGTGTCGTTCGTGTGCGTGTGCGGAAGGACGTGTGCGCGGGCGGTCCCGGTTCAGGGGAGGTCGGGCTGCTGGACGGCGCCGCGCCGGATCATCCCGTCCACGGCCGCCCCGTCCACTCCCAGTTCGGTGAGGACCTGACGGGAGTGCTGGCCCAGCAGCGGCGGCGCGGTGAGCGGCGGCGGGCTGTTCTCCAGCCGAAAGCCCGCGCGGACCTGCTCGACCAGCCCGGCGGTGGGGTGCTCCACGGCTCGCAGGACGTCGTCGCCGCTGTCATCGGCGGTGCGCAGCGCGTCCAGCACACCGCGCACCCGTCCCACCGGCACCCCGGCCCCCACCAGGATCTCCATCCAGTGGTCGGCGGACCGGGCGCGCAGGGTCGCCGACAGCTCCGTGACCAGCTCCTCCCGGTGCTCCACCCGCCCCGGGTTGGTGGCGTAGCGGGGGTCCCCGCCCAGGTCGGGGCGGTTCAGGGCCGCGCACAGCCGCTGGTACAGGGCGTCGTTCCCGGCGGCGACGACGATCTCCGCGTCCGCGGTGGGGAAGGCCTGGTAGGGCACGATCGTGGTGTGGGCGTTGCCGACCCGGGCGGGTTCGACCCCCGTCACCAGCGCCTGCTGGGTGAGGTTGACCAGGCCGGACAGGGTGGAGTTGATCAGCGACACGCTGATGTTCTCGCCCCTGCCGGTCGCACGGGCACGCATGAGCGCCCCGAGGACGCCCACTGCCGCGTTCAGCCCGGTGAGCACGTCGGTCAGGGCCACGCCCACCTTGCTCGCCGGCCCCTCGGCCGGTCCGGTGGTGGCCATCAGGCCGCTCTCGGCCTGCACCACGATGTCGAAGCCGGGGCGCGTGCTCGGCTCGTGCTCGGGCCCGAACCCGCTCACCGAGCAGTACACGACGGCCGGGTTGCGGGCGCTGACCGCCTCGTAGCCGAGCCCGAGCCGGTCGATCACCCCCGGCCGGAAGTTCTGGATCACCACGTCGGAGGCCGCGCACAGCTCCTGCACGGCGGCCAGGCCCTCGGGGTCCTTCAGGTCCACGGCCAGGCTGCGCTTGTTGCGGTTCACCGACAGGAAGTAGGCGGCCTCGCCCGGCCCGGACCCCCCGGAACCGCGCTCGTCCGCACCGGGCCCCCCGGGAGGGGCCTTCGCGGCCCCCGCCCACGGCGGCCCCCAGGAGCGGGTGTCGTCGCCGCGCCCGGGCTGTTCCACCTTGACCACCTCGGCGCCCATGTCCGCGAGCAGCATGGTGGCGTACGGGCCCGCCAGGACCCGGGACAGGTCGGCGACGCGCACCCCCGCCAGCGGCAGCGGAGCGGGGGAGCCGGACTCGGAACGGGTGTCGGTCACGGGGTCACTCCTCGCCGTCGGGGCCGCCGGGCAGCTGGTCGCCCTCCCGCAGCTGGCCGTAGGTCTCCAGGCACCGGCGCAGGGCGGTGGTCAGCGCGGCACCGGACTGGCCCGCGTACCGCGTCTGTACCCGCCGCACGAGCTCGGCGATGTCCTCGGTCACCGAGGATCCCTCGACCAGGGCGCGGAAGAAGTCCTTGGCCAGGTCGGTGAGCAGGGTGGTGTCCGCGGCGACGATGCGGCCGTCCGCGGTGTCCACGGCGAGGACGACGCCGAGGCGCTGGTACTGGGAGTGGCTCGCCACCGAGTCGGGAAGACGGGCGTAGCCGGAGACCAGGACGACCCTGGGATTGCGGAAGACCTGCTGAATACGGTCGTTGCCCTGCACCATGCACACCTCTCGCTCGCGGGCACGCGAAAACTCCAACGCACTGGAGTCTCGCGCCTGGAGGGCGGCCGGGGAGAACCGGACACCCGCGGCGTGAGGGCAGGCAGGGACAAGTATGTCCCCACCGCGTTCGCGGCTGTCAAGCGGGGCGGTGGTTCGGGCCACACGGAACGCGCACTGTCCACCGGGGGACGACTGTGTTAACCTGCCTCGCAGGTCACGAGTGCCAGCGTCAAGCCCCGGCTTGCTGGCCGGCAACCCTCCTTCCGCGGTGGGGTGCCCCGGGTGAGGACCAGGTCCCGACACGACCGTGTCGGACAAGCGCGGACCCCGAGGTGTCGCCGTGAGGCGCACCCCCGCGGGTCCCACGACCCGTAGGCGAGGTGTCCCATGACCACTGTCAGCTCCATCCAGACCGCCCGTTCCGCCCGCTCGGCGCGTTCGTCCGGCACCGACCGGTGCACGATCGTCGCCTCCGAGGAGGGCGTCCCCCTGGTCACCGGAGAGCACGTCGAGTACGCCAACTTCGACTACGCGGCCAGCGCCCCCTGCCTGACCCCGGTGGCCGAGGCCCTGGCCGAGGCGCTGCCCCGCTACGCCAGCGTGCACCGCGGCGCGGGCCACCACTCCCAGGTCAGCACCGAGGCCTACGAGCGCGCACGACGCAGCGTGGCCCGCTTCGTGGGCGCACGCTCCCGTCCGGCCGACGCCGTGGTCTTCGTGCGCGGCACCACCGACGCCCTCAACCTGCTGGCCCGCTCGGTGCCCGAGGACTGCACGGTGGTCGTGTTCGAGTCCGAGCACCACGCCGCCCTGCTGCCCTGGGAGCACCCCGCCTCCCGCGTCGGACACGTGGTGCGCCTGCCGCTGCCCGCCACCCCCGGCGCCGCGGTGGAGGCCGCCCGCACCGCGCTGCGCGGGGCACCCGAGGGGCCCCGGCTGCTGTGCGTGACCGCCGCCTCCAACGTCACGGGTGAGATCTGGCCGGTGGAGGAACTGGTGGAGGCCGCGCACGCCGAGGGCGCGCGCGTGGTCGTGGACGCCGCCCAGTACGTGCCCCACCTGCCCTTCAGCCTGGAGGAGACGGGTGCCGACTACGTCGCCCTGTCCGCCCACAAGCTCTACGCCCCCTTCGGGTCCGGTGTGCTGGCCGGACGCGCCGACTGGCTGCGCGAGGCCGTCCCCTACCTGTCCGGGGGCGGCGCCACCCGGCTGGTCACCGAGCACGACGTGGTGTGGAACGACCTGCCCGCGCGGCACGAGGCGGGCAGCCCCAACGTGCTGGGCGCCGTGGCGCTGGCCGCCGCGTGCGACACCCTCACCCCCGACGCGCAGGGGCTGCTGCACATCCGCGAGTCGGTGCTGCTGGAGCGGCTGCGCGCGGGGCTGGCCGGAATCGACGGTGTCACCGAGCTGACCCTGTGGGGCGAGGAGCACCCCCGGGTGGGGATCGTGTCGTTCACCGTGGACGGCCTGCCCGCCGGCCTGCTGGCCGCCGCCCTGTCCGCCGAGCACGGGATCGGGGTGCGCGACGGGCTGTTCTGCGCGCACCCGCTCACCCGACACCTGCTGCCCGGGGGCCACGACCAGGCGGTGCGGGCGAGCCTGGGCGTGGGCACCACCTGGGAGCACGTGGACCGGCTCGTCGGCGCGGTCGCCGACCTGGTCGCACACGGGCCGCGCTGGGAGTACGCCGACTGCGACGGTCGCCTGGTCCCGGTGCCCGATCCCGACCGGGTGTTCTGACAAGCTGTTGCGACCCGGGGGAGGGACCCACCCCGCCGGGCCCCCTGCGGCGGGGCGGGTCCCCTTGGGTACGGCCGGCTGCAGCAGGGGTCGGCCAGTGCGCGGGATGTTGCGCCGGAGCGCAGCTCCGTAGCGTCGGAGGTGACACGGCGGGCGGTCCGCCGGTCGTGGCCGCCCAGCACCTCCGACTCCGGGAGCAGCCATGTCCGCAGACCCCCACCGCGTCGGCGCCGCGTCCGCCCGGACGCGGCCCTCCCCTTCCGAGCCGGCCCCGCGGCCCTCGCACACGCCCGGGAACAAGGTCCTGCTCGCCTGCTCGGGACCGTGTTCGTGGTGCTCGCCACCGCCAACGCCACCCTGTCCCTGAGCGGCCGCGAGCCGGCCGGTTCGGCCTGCGGTGCCGCGGCCTGGTCCCACTGGTCACCCTGGTCCTGCTGGCGCGGAGGGGCGGCCGATGAGCCGGCCGGGTACGCGCTACCCTGCGCGGCCGACCGCCTGTCCGCCCAGAGGCCGGTGCGGCGCGTGGAGACCGGCGCCCTGCGCGCCCTCGGGACGGCCCCGCCCCGGACCCGGTCGCCGCTGCGCCGGAAGGCCGCCATGACCGCGGTCGGTGCCTCCGTCGCCGGTGCCCTGGCCTCGGCGGTGCCCCTGGCCTTCGCCGGGATGGAGCTCCTGGGGTGCCCGTGGCCCGTTGGGCCGCTGTGACTGCTGCTCGCGACCGCGCTGATGGTCGCCGTGGTGGCCTGGCTGTGCGCGGGGCCGCCCGCACGCAGGCTGACCGGCGCGGGGGAGGGACCCCGGACGTACCCCGCGGAGAGCACCCAATGACTTCCCTTGGACCACAGGCCTCCATAAACGGCGAAATAGGGCGCATAACACTCACACGTGTGCTGAGGATCACGTTCCCAGGCGGTACCATCGGGCCCTGACGGCATGGTGCGACGCTGCCCGGACCCGACCGGTCCGCTCCGCGGCGCGCCCTGCCTCCCGCGAGCGAACCGGCTGGGGGAGCGTGATCGTGACCAACGTCCGAGGACCCGAGACAGGTCCGCTCAGGGCCATGTTCCGCGGACGCGAACCCGTACCGGTCCCCGGCCGGCGCCCGCGCGTGGTCAACCTCGACGCACGAGGGGGCGAGCCGCCCGGCCTGCCGAACACCGGACACGTCCGCCCGCACCAGGCCTTCCTCGGGCGGGTCATCGACTACCTGTGCGCCGACGCGGGCGTGCGTCAGTTCGTCGACTGGGGGTGCCCCGTACCCGGTACCGCCGAGCGCGTCCACACCGCCGACCCCGGGGCCTCGGTGGTCCACGTCGCCCCGTACGGCGCTGCGGGCATGCTCTCCGGAGCGGGCGCGACCGTGCTCTCCGGGGACGGCTCCGGGTCCGACACGCTCCTGCGCCGCCTCAGCACCTCCGGGCTCGTCGACTTCGACGAGCCCGTCGCCGTTCTGATGACCCGGCCCTTCCCCGCCGACGACCCGCCCGCCGGGATCGGGGACCTGCACGCCCTCATGCGCGGCGGCGGCTACCTCGCACTCGCCTCACCGGTCCCGCGGGCGGTGGTCGAGCGGGCCCTGTCCCCCTTCGGCCCGATCGAGCCGGGAGTCGCCGACATCGGGTGGTGGCCCTACCCTGACGAGGACGTGTCCGGCCAGGGCACCGGAATCCTGGCGGGACTCGGCCGACGAGCACCCGAGCGGGGAGGAGGAACGCGCCGATGGCGGTGAACTGGACCGGCGAGGTCCTGGCGCAGCTCAAGTTCTACTGGGACTTCTCCCTGTGGCCCAGGCTGGAGGGGCTCACCGACGAGGAGTTCCTCTGGAAGCCGGTGCCCGACGCCTGGACCGTCCGCGAGGTACGGGACGGGCGGCACCAGCCCGACCTCGTCGTGCCCGAACCTGATCCGCCGCCGGTGACCACCATCGCCTGGCGGCTCGGGCACATCGTCGTGGACGTGCTGGAGACCCGCATCAACTGGCACTTCGGCGACCGCACCGCCACGAGCCGGGGCATCGACTGGCCCGCGACCGCCACCGACGCCAAGCAGCGGCTGCGCCACGCCTACGAGACCTGGTCCGAGCACGTCCAGGCGCTGGACGAGGACGGCCTGGCGGCCCCCGTGGGCGGCGCCGAGTCATCCCAGTGGGACGACCTCCCGATGGTCGCGCTGGTGCTCCACATCAACCGGGAGGTCATCCACCACGGCGCCGAGGTGGCTGTGCTGCGCGACCTGTACCGCGCCGACCACGGGCGCTGAGCCGCCCCGCCGCGGAACGGGAGGCGCCGCGCGCGGCTCAGGGCCTGGTCAACTCGTGGAAGACGGCTCCGGCGATGAGGCTGTGCCCCCGTGTGGGGTGGTGCTCCTCGAGGCTGCGCAGCACCCTGCGTTCGAGGGCGCGGCGGTGGGGCTCGTCCAAGGCGTCGTGGAGCCAGCGGTTGCCGTGCGAGAGCAGCCAGTCCCAGTGCGCCCGGGGCCCGTCGAGGGGGAGTTCGACCTCCACGGCGGCCGTGCGCGTGTACCGCAGCCCGGCCCGCTCGGCGAGCTCCTCCCACGGAGGGTGCGGCCCGCCCATCCCGGCGGGCGCCTCCAGGGCGTGCGCGGCCCTGAACTCCTCGAAGACCTCCCCGTAACGCGCCCACCATCCTCCGTCGGAGCTGGGACCGGGGGTGGAGAAGGCGAGGGCCGCGCCGGGCCGGAGCACCCGGGCCACCTCGCGCAGCACCGCGCCCGGGTCCGGCAGGATGTGGAACAGGAACCCGCTGAGCACAGCGTCGCGGGAGCGGTCGGGAAGGTCGAGCGCGGCGGCGTCCATGACGCGGGCCCGCAGTCCGGGGACCGGCAGCGCCGCCAGGGCGTCGACCATCCGGGGTGAGGCGTCCACGGCCAGGACCGCGCACGAGGGGCCCAGCGCCTCGGCGGCGGCGAGGGACACGGCTCCGCGCCCGGCGCCCAGGTCCAGCAGCCGTGCCCCGGGCGGCGGCCCGGCCCAGGCCGTCAGCCGTCGCGCGAAGGAGGCGAAGAAGGGCACCGACTCGTCGTAGACGTCGGCCACCGAGTCGAAGAGGCCCGCGGTGGAGTCTGCCATGGCGGACAGTCTCCACGCGCTCCGGCGGTTTCTCCACCGGTTCTCCCCGGGGGAGCGCACCGCACGGGCTCTAGACCACGTGCAGCGGGTCCACCCTCACCTGTGCCAGGTGCTCGTCCCGGCGCGCGCTGCGGGCCGAGGCCGCCGCCTTCAGCGCCCGGGTCAGCGCCCCCACCCCGGTGCGGGGCACCCGCAGCAGCGCGCGCTCCGTCTGGTGGGTGCCGTCCGGGCCGACCGCGCGGTCCGAGCCCACCGGCACCGGCCCCAGCAGTTCGGTGTCCTCGGGCAGCCGGATCTGGTCGAGCAGCTCGCGCACGTGCTCCGGGCCGCCGGTGACCGATGCCATCGACACCGCGGGGGGAAAGCCCAGTTCGCGGCGTTCCGCCAGCTCGCGCTCGGCGAAGCCCGCCGGATCCCAGCGTACGAACGACTGCACCACCGGCAGCGAGACGTCGGCCGACACCACCACCGTGCCGCCCGGCCGCACCAGCGCCGCCGCGTTCAACCAGCGCCGCAGCGCCTCCTCCGAGGCGCGCAGGTCCATCCGGTTCAGCAGCGCCCAGCCGTCCAGCAGCACCGCCGCCGCGTACCCGTCCTCCGCCACCGGTTCTGCGCCCGGGGTCGCCACCACCAGCGACGGCGCGTCCGCCACCCGCGACAGGACCTCCTCGCGGCCCGAGGTGCGCACGGTCAGCGAGGGGAAGGCCCGGCCCAGCTCCTCGGCGGTGCGGCGGGCGCCCACCACCACGGCGCGCATGCGGGTGAGGCCGCACTCCGGGCACGCCCACTGGCCGGCCACGCGGCCGCACCAGCCGCACGAGGGCATGGCGTGCGAGCCGCGCACCGCGAGCGGGCCCCGGCAGGAGTCGCAGCGGGCGGGTTCGCGGCATCCGGCGCACGCCAGCGTGTTCAGGTAGCCCCGGCGCGGCACCTGGAAGAGCACGGGCCCGGTGCGGGCGGCCTCGCGCGCCGCGCGCAGGGCCAGGCTCGGCATCCGCGCCGACCGCGCCGCCTCGTCACGGGCCAGCTCCCGGTCGTCCCCGGCCGCACGCACCACCGGCGCGCGGCGGCGCAGGGTGGCGCGGTCGGCGGTCAGGGGATGGGCCCACCCCGACTCGACGAGCAGCTGGGAGTCGGTGGTGCGGGTGTGCCCGCCGATCAGGGCACCTGCGCCCGCGCGGTGCGCGCGCATCGACAGCACCGTGCGCGCGTGCGGGTAGGGGGCGTGCGGATCGACGTGCACGTCGTCGCCGTCGTCCCACAGCACCACCAACCCCAGGTCGCGGACGGGCGCGAACACCGCCGCGCGCGTGCCGACCACCACCCGGACCCGCCCGCGCAGCACCGAGAGCCACCGCCGGTACCGCTCGGCGGGCCCCAGGTCGGCGGTGAGCGCCACGTGCCGGCCCTCGCCGAGGTGGAGGTCCAGCGCGGTGTCGACGGCCTCGACGTCGCGGCCGTCGGGCACCACGACCACCGTGCCGCGCCCCGCGGCCAGGGCCTCCCGCGCGGCGACCGCCACCGCCTGCACCCAGTCCGTGCCGGGCAGGGCGTTCCACACCGCACGGGCGGGCTGGCCCCCGCGGAGCGCCCGCAGGAAGGAGGGGCCCTCGGGGTAGTCCGCCCAGGGGCCGGGCCCGGCACCGCCGGGTTCCGCCCCCTCCGGGCCCGCCCCGGCGGTCTCCCGGCCGGAGGGCCCGTCCACCGCGGCCGCCGGCTCCCCGGACCCCTCCGGAGCGGCGCCGGAGGCTTCCGCTGCTTCGACGGCCTCGGCCTCCTCCTTCTCCACGCGGGCGTGGCGGGGCGGCACGGCCAGGCGCAGTACGTCGCTCAGCGTGCCCGCGTACCGGTCGGCGACCGCGCGGGCCAGTTCCAGGATCTCGGGGGTCAGCACCGGCTCCGGCGAGACGACCGCCTCAAGGTAGGCCAGTCTTCCCGCGAACTCCGAGGCCTCCGCCCGTTCGGCCAGGAAGCCGTTCAGACGGCGGTTGTTGAACCGCACCCGCACCCGGCAGCCGGGCACCGCCGCCTCGTCCATGTCGGCGGGCACCCGGTAGTCGAAGTACCGGTCCAGGTGGGGCAGCGGGGTGTCCACGACCACGCGCGCGACCGGCAGCCGCTCGGCGGGCCTGCGCGGGGCCGGGCGGCGGGACTTCCTGGCCGCCGGGGCCTCGCTCTTCTCCGGAAGGTCGAAGAGGACCCCGTCGGGTTGGCCGGGCTGCGTCGTCATCGCTTTCTGTCTACCAGAGGCCTGCGACACCGACCCGCGCACGCTCCCGCGCGCCGCGGTCCCGGCGCCTCCACGGGTGCGGCGACACCGCTCCCTCGCGGGCGGGCCCCGCTCCCGGCGACTGGTAGAACTGGGAACCCGACAGACCGTGCTCGTGGGCTCCTCGCCTCCCGGCCGGGCCCCGCGCACGGGGCCTTCCGGCCGCGGACGCCGGTGAGCGCTCCCGGGCCAGTGGAGGGGATACCACGCATGAAGCTTGTCTTTGCCGGAACACCGCGGGTGGCGGTGCCGTCCCTGCGGGCGCTGATCGACTCCGGCCACGAGGTCGCGGCCGTGGTCACCCGCCCCGACGCCCGCTCCGGACGCGGCCGGAGGGTCTCCGCCAGCCCGGTCGGCGAACTCGCCGCGAGCGAGGGCATCGAGGTCCTCAAACCCGCCAAGGCGGGCGACCCCGAGTTCCTGGAACGGCTCGCCGAGATCGCCCCCGACTGCTGCCCCGTCGTCGCCTACGGTGCCCTCCTGCCGCAGGCCGCGCTCGACGTCCCCCGCCACGGCTGGGTCAACCTGCACTTCTCCCTGCTGCCCGCCTGGCGCGGCGCGGCGCCCGTCCAGCACGCGATCCTGCACGGAGACGACGTCACCGGCGCCTCCACCTTCCAGATCGTCAAGGAACTCGACGCCGGACCGGTCTACGGCACCCTCACCGAGAACGTGCGTCCCACCGACACCAGCGGTGAACTCCTCGAACGGCTCTCGGTCGCCGGCGCCGAACTCCTCGTGCGCACGGTCGACGGCATCGCCGCCGGGCGGCTCAGCCCCGTCGAGCAGCCCGCCGACGGGGTCTCCTACGCCGCCAAGCTCACCCCGCAGGACGCCGAACTGGACTTCACCGCCCCCGCCCTGCGCGTGGACAGGGTGGCCCGCGCCTGCACCCCCGCGCCCGGCGCCTGGACCACCTTCCGCGGCGGCCGCCTCAAGCTCGGCCCCGTCACCCCGCTCCCCGACGCCGACACCCCGGCGCTCGACCCCGGCCAGCTGCACGCCGACAAGAGGCGCGTCGTCGTCGGCACCAGCACCCACCCGGTCGCCCTGGGCGAGGTGCAGCCCCAGGGCAAGCGCGCCATGGCCGCGGTCGACTGGGCGCGTGGCGTGCGTCCCACCGAGGACGACCGCCTGGGCCGCTGAGCTGCCGTAGTCTCGACCTGGCGGGCCGGAGCCCGCCAGGACCCGTCCCCGGTTTGTTGAGGCACACACGTTGAGCGAGCAGTCCCGATCCCCGTACCGCCGCCCCCGCAGAGGCGGCAGGCCCGGCCAGGGCGGTCAGGGCAGGTCCGGGCCGCCGCCCGCGCCCCGCGACCCCGCGCGCCGGGTCGCCTACGACGTGCTGCGGGCGGTCGACCAGCGCGACGCCTACGCCAACCTGCTGCTGCCCTCCCTGCTCACCGAGCGCGGTATCAGCGGCCGCGACGCCGCCCTGGCCACCGAGCTGACCTACGGGACCCTGCGCCGCCAGGGCACCTACGACGCCGTCCTGGAGCGCTGTGTGGACCGCACGCTCGCCTCGGTGGACGCCGAGGCGCTGCCGCTGCTGCGCCTGGGCGCCCACCAGCTGCTGTCCACCAAGATCCCGCCGCACGCCGCCGTCAGCGCGACCGTGGACCTGGCCCGCAGGGTCGTCGGCCACCACCGCGGACGGTTCGTCAACGCGGTCCTGCGCAGGGTCTCCGCCCGCGACCTGGACGGCTGGATGTCCGTGGTCGCCCCCGACCGCGCCGCCGACCCCAGCGGGTACCTGTCGGTCGTGCACAGCCATCCGCGCTGGGTGGTCAAGGAGCTGGCCCGCTCCCTGGGGGAGAGGTCCAAGGACGGCCTGGTCGAGACCGAGCGCCTGCTCGCCGCGCACAACGAGCGCCCCCGGGTGACGCTCGTGGCCAAGCCCGGTCGCGCCACCGTCGCCGACCTGGTGGCCGCCGGTGCCGAGGAGGCCCGCTACTCGCCGTTCGCCGCCTACCTGCCCGAGGGCGATCCCGCCTCGATCCGCGAGGTGCACCAGAACCGCGCCGCGGTGCAGGACGAGGCCAGCCAGCTGGTCGCCCTGGCCCTGACCAGGGTCGACGCCCACGGTGACGACGCGCGCTGGCTGGACATGTGCGCCGGACCGGGCGGCAAGGCCGGCCTGCTGGCGTCCTTGGCGGGGCAGCGCGACGCCCGCCTGCTGGCCGCCGAGGTGCAGCCCGCGCGCGCGGGCCTGGTGGCCGGAGCGGTACGCCGGGCCCCGCGCGACGCGGGACGGGTCGTGGTCGCCGACGGCACCGCGCCCGCCTGGCGTCCGGGGGCCTTCGACCGCGTGCTGGTGGACGCGCCGTGCACCGGCCTGGGCGCCCTGCGCCGCCGTCCGGAGTCGCGCTGGCGGCGCACCGAGTCCTCGGCCGCCGACCTGTCGTCCCTCCAGCACGGTCTGTTGGACAGCGCCGCCGAGGCCGTCCGCCCCGGCGGGGTGGTCGCCTACGTGACGTGCTCGCCGCACCTGGACGAGACCGACGCGATCGTCCGGGGGATCCTCTCCGAGCGCGGCGACCTCACGCTGCTGCGCGCCGCCGACTACCTGGACGAGGTGCCCGACCTGGCGGCCGGCCCCGAGGGAGGGTACGTCCAGTTCTGGCCGCACGTCCACGGGACCGACGCGATGTTCCTGGCGCTGCTTCGCAAGGGCGGGCAGGCCTGACCCCGGCCCCGGGGCTCCCGGTCCGCGCTCCGGGGAGACTCCGTTGGCCCACGTTGCTGATCTACGTCGTAAAGGCACGAGATGGGGTCTCCCACCTCTCCCGTGAGGGGAAACGGAGTCCGCCCGGCCGTGTACGCACGGCTCCGAGCAGCGTGGTTACACTGCACCCGTGGCCATCCAGATCTCACCCAGCATCCTGAACGCCGACTTCGCGCACCTCGCCGACGAAGCGGCCGCCGTGTCCCCGTCCGCCGACTGGCTCCACGTCGACGTGATGGACAACCACTTCGTCCCCAACCTGACCCTGGGCCTGCCCGTCGTCGAGTCCCTGGCCAAGGCGACCGACACCCCGCTGGACTGCCACCTGATGATCGAGGAGCCCGACCGGTGGGCCCCGGCCTACGCCGAGGCGGGCGCGGGCAGCGTCACCATCCACGCCAAGGCCGCCGGCGCCCCCGTGCGCACCCTGCGTGAGATCCGCCGCCTCGGCGCCCGCGCGGGCCTGGCCCTCAACCCCGCGGAGGCGGTCGACCCCTACGCCGACCTCATCGGCGAGATGGACATGCTCCTGCTCATGACCGTCGAACCCGGCTTCGGCGGCCAGAAGTTCCTCGACATGGTCCTGCCCAAGATCCGCCGGGCACGCGAGCTCCTCGACAGCCGTGACGCCTCCGTCTGGCTCCAGGTCGACGGCGGCGTCAGCGCCGAGACCATCGAGCGCGCCGCCGAGGCCGGGGCCGACGTCTTCGTCGCCGGCTCGGCCGTCTACGGTGCCCAGGACCCGGCGGGGGCCGTCGAGTCGCTGCGCTCCCTGGCCATGAAGGCCTCCGGGAGCACGTGAGCCCGGCCGGGCCGGCACGCACACGCCTTCCGGACCGACCGCGCGCAACGATCCCGACACGGACACGCGCGCGGGTGGTGCGCGTACGGCCCCCGGCCCTAGGCTGTGCGACTCGTAGTCGTTGATCTCGCTTGGTCGCGGCTCCGTCTTCCCCTCCGCGTCCGTGCGTGTGGGGGAGCGGCGCGGCGTGAGCGCGTTGCCAGGCGCGGACCCTTGGGGGAGTACGCGTTGAACACCCGGACGGCCGAGCACGTGGCACTGGACGTGTTGTGGGAGGCGGAGACCACCCCCATCCTGTGGCTCCAGGGGCTGGGGGACTGGCTCGCCCCTCCGCTGGAGGCGCTCACCCACCTCGGCTCCCACACCGTCGCCATCGTCGTGCTCACCCTGGTCTTCTGGTGCCTCAGCCCCGGGCTGGGCGCCCGGCTCTTCATCGTGGTCGCCTCCTCGGGCGCGCTGAACTACCTGTTCAAGTCGGTGCTCTACGGCGCCCGCCCCTCCTGGTTCGACGCCCGGATCAAGGCCCACGCGACCCATGGCAGCTTCGGCCTCCCCTCCGGGCACACCCAGGGCGCCACGGTCACCTGGGGCTACCTCGGCCTCCGGTCCGGCCGCCGCGCCGTGCTGTGGGCGGCCGTCGCCGTCATCGCGCTCGTCGCCCTCTCCCGGGTCTACCTGGGCGCGCACTTCATCAGCGACGTCCTGGCCGGCCTGCTGCTGGGCGCGGCCGTGCTGTGGGCGGCCCTGCGCTGGGAGGAGCGGATCACCGCCTGGTGGCTGGGACTGAGCACGGTCCGCTGGACGGGCTACGCCCTCGCCGCCGCACTGCTGCCCTGCCTGGCCGCGACCCTGTGGCAGCTGCTGGTGCGCGGCGACTGGGCGGTTCCCGTCGAATGGACCGGCGCCACCCCGGTCGACCCGGCGGGGGAGACCCTCACCGGCCTGTACACCGTCGCCGGCGCCCTCTTCGGCGGGATCGCCGGCTTCACCCTGCTCGCCGGGCGCGGCTGGTACAGCGCCCGGGGCGCCCTCGTCTCACGGGTCGCGCGCTTCGTCCTCGGCATCTCGGTGGTCGTGCTGGCCCAGGTGGCCGTCGACGTGGTCTTCGGCGGCCTGACCGGTCTGGCCGCGTCCGCCGTGGCGTTCGTCGCCTACGCGGGGATCGCCTTCTGGGGCTCCTACCTCGCCCCGGAGATGTTCGTGCGCAGCGGTCTGGCCGGGCGGCCCGGGGCACGGGCCGCCGCAGGTGACACGCCCGGAGGCACCTCCGCCGATGCCTCTGACAGGGGAGAACGCGGATGATTCGTGTCACACCGACTATGCGCTCCGGCTGGGGAGCGGTTAGGATCCGAGACAGTTGAGACAACAGTCAAACACGTGCTCCGGGGTCGGTGTAATTCCGAACCGGCGGTGACAGTCCGCGACCCGGCCGAATCCATCGGCTGGTTGAACCGGTGAAACTCCGGTACCGACGGTGAAAGTCCGGATGGGAGGCAGTACGTGTCGGGACGGTCCGTCCACCGCTGTGCCCCTTGCACGCGGTAGAGCCGGTACCGCCTTGCCGTGGACCCGTTCCACACCCCTGACTCCCCGGAGCCGTCAGGCGAAGGGAAGGCAAGGGCGTGTTCACCGGAATCGTGGAAGAACTCGGCGAGGTCGTCTCCATCGAACCAGCGGGTGGCGGAGCCCTGCTGCTGACCGTGCGCGGACCCCTGGTCAGCGCGGGCGTGGGCCACGGTGAGTCCATCGCGGTCAACGGCGTGTGCCTGACCGTCGTCGGCAGCGGCGGGGACACCTTCACCGCCGACGTGATGAAGGAGTCCGTGGACCGCTCCACGCTCGGCTCGCTCACGGTCGGCTCCCCGGTCAACCTCGAACGCGCCGCCCGCGTGGACGGCCGCCTCGGCGGCCACATCGTCCAGGGCCACGTCGACGGCACCGCCTGCCTGCTCTCCCGGAATCCCGGTGACAACTGGGACGTTCTGCGTTTCGGGCTGCCCGCCCACCTCTCCCCGTACGTGGTCGAGAAGGGCTCCATCACGGTCGACGGCACCAGCCTCACCGTCTCCGCGGTCAGCGAGCCCGACGCGCAGGAGGAGTTCTTCGAGGTCAGCCTGATCCCCGAGACCCTGCGGGCCACCACCTTGGGGAGCCTCGCCGCCGGCGCCGCCGTGAACATCGAGGTGGACGTCATCGCCAAGTACGTCGAGCGGATCACCGCCGTGGCCCGGATCCGCCCGCGGGCGTGAACCCCGGCACACGGCCCCAGGAGGCGGACCCGCCCGGTCGGGCCGCCACCCGACACACCATCTCCACCCACGAGTCACCCAGGGAGCGGCAATGACCGTCACCGACGCCACCCCGGCCACCACCGAGATCGACCAGGCCGTCGTCCTCGACCCGATCGAGGAGGCCATCGCCGAGTTCGCCGCCGGGCGGGCCGTCGTGGTGGTGGACGACGAGGACCGCGAGAACGAGGGCGACATCATCTTCGCCGCCGAACTCGCCACACCCGAACTCCTGGCGTTCATGATCCGCCACACCTCCGGCGTGGTGTGCGTGCCCATGGAGGGCGAGGACCTGGACCGGCTCGACCTGCCCCTGATGACCGCGCGCAACGAGGAGAGCCTGCGCACCGCCTACACGGTCACGGTCGACGCCCGCGAGGGGGTCACCACCGGCATCTCCGCCGCCGACCGTGCCCGCACCATCCGCCTGCTGGCCTCGGACCGCACCCGTCCCGCCGACTTCGTGCGCCCCGGCCACATCCTGCCGCTGCGCGCCCGTCCGGGCGGCGTCCTGGCCCGGCGCGGACACACCGAGGCCTCCGTCGACCTCGCCCGGCTGGCGGGCCTGCGCCCCGCGGGCGTGCTCGCCGAGGTCGTCAACGACGACGGCACCATGGCCCGCCTGCCGCGGCTGCGCGAGTTCGCCGACGAGCACGGGCTCAAGCTGGTGTCGGTGGAGCAGCTGGCCGCCCACCGCGCCACCCTCGGCGAGGTCCTCACCGACGAGGAGGCGCACCCGCCGCTGGTCACCCGCATGGTCGAGACCCGCATGCCCAACAAGTACGGGCAGTGGCGCGCGGTCGGGTTCAGGGGCACAGCCGACGGCGCCGAGCACGTCGCGCTGGTCTACGGCGACCTGTCCGACGGCACCGACGTCCTGGCCCGCCTGCACTCGGAGTGCCTCACCGGCGACGCGTTCGGCTCCCACCGCTGCGACTGCGGTGCCCAGCTGGACGCCGCCATGGCCGGCATCGCCGAGGAGGGGCGCGGCGTGGTGGTCTACCTGGGCGGGCACGAGGGCCGCGGCATCGGACTGCTGCACAAGCTGCGCGCCTACAGCCTCCAGGACCAGGGCGTGGACACCGTCGACGCCAACCTGAGCCTGGGCCTGCCCGCCGACGCACGCGAGTTCGGCGCCGGCGCCCAGATCCTCCTCGACCTGGGCGTGTCCTCGGTGCGGCTGCTGACCAACAACCCCGACAAGGCCGAGGGGCTGGAGCGCCACGGCGTGCGGGTCGGCGAACGGGTGGGGATGCCCTCCTTCGTCACCGAGGACAACCTCACCTACCTGCGCACCAAGCGCGACCGTATGGGCCACGACCTGACCGACGTCGCCCGTTGAGGCCGCTCCCGGACAACGGCGGGACCCCGCGGGGCGGGCCGGGTGCGGACCCGCGGCCGGCGGCCCGGGCGGTCCCCTCCACAGCACACACAGAAAGCAGGACCCATGAGTGGTGAAGGACGTCCGGACCAGCAGGGCGTGGACGCCTCCGGGATGTCGGTGGGCATCGTCGTGACCCGATGGAACGCCCCCGTCGTGCAGCCGATGCTCGCCAACGCCCTGGACGTGGTGAAGGCCTCGGGTGCGGCCGCGCCCGCCGTGGTGGAGGTCGCCGGGGCGGTCGAGATCCCGGTGGTCGCCCAGGAGTTGGCCCGCAAGCACGACGCCGTGATCGCTCTGGGCGCGGTCATCCGCGGCGGTACACCCCACTTCGACTACGTGTGCCAGTCGGTCACCCACGGCCTGACCGAGGTGGCCCTGCGCCACTCCACCCCCGTGGGCAACGGTGTGCTCACCTGTGACACCCTGGAGCAGGCGCGTGACCGTGCCGGCCTGCCGGGTAGCGTCGAGAACAAGGGCGCCGAGGCCGCGCTGGCCGCACTGGACACGGCGGTGGTCCTGCGCGGACTGCGCCGCTGACCGGGCCGGGTCGCGCGGGAACGGCGTTCCCGCCGGCCGGACGGTCGTCCGGGCACGCGGGCCGGTCAGGAGTGGAGTAGCAGGTGCGGACGAGGGAACAGCCCGTGGACGAGGCGTCGAAGCAGCCGGTCCTGCCCAGGACGTGGCGACCCCGGGCGGTGCGGTGGGTCGCCTACGGCCTGGCCCTGTTGATCGTGGCCACCCTGACGGTGCTCGCCGCGATCATGCCGGGGGAGTGGGGGCCCATGGACCGGTTCCTGATGGTGGGGACGGGCCTGGCCATCGCCGCCGCCCTGCACCTGCTCGCCCGGCCCCGGCTGGTGGCCTCCGAGGAGGGTGTGACGGTGGTCAACAGCATCCGCACCCACGTTCTGACGTGGGCCGAGGTGGTGGACATCCGGATGCCGGTCGGCGAGCCCTGGCCCTCGATGGACCTGTCCGACGGCACCACCCTGGCGGTGATGGGCATCCAGAGCGCCGACGGCGGAACCGCCCGGCGCGGCCTGGCGGAGTTCCGGGCGCTGCTGCGCGACCGCGGCGAGGCCCAGGAGCCCGGCCACTCGTAGGAACCTCCTGAGGGAGCCGCCGGATTCTTGATGATCGGGGGCTCCCGCGGTGTTGCGTGGGACACGTAGTTTGGTACTGGGAGCCACCTGACGGAACGTGGAAGAAGGTACCGCGTGCGCGACATCCGAGCGGCCGTGTCCGACCTGTACGCCTCAGGCGAGACGTTCGCGCTGGCCACGGTGATCGACACCTACAAGAGCGCCCCACGCGACGCCGGTGCGGCGATGCTGGTCAGCGCCTCCGGTGAGGTCGTGGGAAGCGTGTCCGGGGGCTGCGTGGAGGGCGCGGTCTACGAGGAGGCACTGGAGGCCATCCGCACGGGAGTGCCGGTGCGCCGCACCTACGGGGTCAGCGACGACGACGCCTTCAGCGTGGGGCTGACCTGCGGCGGGACCCTGCACATGTTCGTCGAGCCGATCAGCCGGGCCACCTACGCCCAGCTCGGCTCGGTGATCGGCGCCATCGACGAGCACCAGCCCGTCGCCGTGGCCACCATCGTCTCCGACCCCTCCGACGAGGGCCGGGTGGGGCGGCGCCGCGTGGTCTGGCCCGGCCACGCCGAGGGCGACCTGGGCAGCGACCGGCTGGCCGACGCGCTCGACGACGACGTGCGGGGCATGCTCGCCCAGGGCAGCACCGGCCTGCTGCGCTACGGGAGCGACGGGCAGCGGCGCGGCGACGAGCTGGAGGTCTTCGTCCAGTCGTTCGCGCCCGCGCCACGCATGCTGGTGTTCGGCGCGATCGACTTCGCGGCGGCCGTGGCCGACCTCGGCACCTACCTGGGCTACCGGGTGACGGTGTGCGACGCCCGTCCGGTGTTCGCCACCGCCAAGCGCTTCCCCACCGCCGAGGAGGTGGTGGTCAAGTGGCCGCACGTGTTCCTGGACGAGATCGCCGACGAGATCGACGAGCGCACCGCCATCTGCGTGCTCACCCACGACCCCAAGTTCGACGTACCGGTGCTCAGGGCCGCCCTGGGCACCCGTGCGGGCTACATCGGTGCGATGGGGTCGCGGCGCACCCACGAGGACCGGATGGAGCGGCTGCGCGAGGCGGGGGTGGCGGAGGAGGCGCTGGAGCGCCTGCACTCGCCGATCGGCCTGGACCTGGGGGCGCGCACCCCTGAGGAGACGGCCGTGTCGATCGCCGCGGAGCTGGTGCGCGACCGGTGGGGTGGCAGCGGCCGCGCGTTGCGCGAGACCAGCGGCCGGATCCACCACGACACCCCGAGGACGTCCCTGATTCCGGCCGGATTCGGTCACTCCGAAGAGTGAACCGAAACCTGCCCCAGGCTGAAGTGCCTGGTCATCGCGGGGGAGGGGAAGCCGCCGTGTGAGGCGTCCGGACCGTCTGCGCCAGGCGGCCCGTCCGGCGCGCCTTCGCGTGGCATCATCGCGTCATGGGTACTGGGGACGGGCAGGACCAGGAGCGGACGGGGGCCGGCCGGGTGGCGGGCCTGCTGCTGGCGGCGGGGTCCGGGAGCAGACTCGGGCGCCCCAAGGCGCTGGTCGAGGTGGGCGGTGAACGCCTGGTCGACCGGGGCGTGCGCACCCTGACCGAGGGCGGGTGCGCGCCCGTGATGGTGGTGCTGGGCGCGGCCGACACGGCGGTCGGCGGCGCACACACGGTGCACAACCCCGACTGGCGGACCGGTATGGGGTCCTCGGTGCGCGCCGGGATCGACGCCCTGCCCGGCACGGTGGACGCCGTGCTGATCGCGCTGGCCGACCAGCCCCTGGTCACCCCCGAGGCGGTGCGCCGCCTGGTGCGCGCGCACGAGCAGGGCGCCCGCGCCGCGGTGGCCACCTACCACGGCAACCAGCGCAACCCGGTGCTGCTGGGCCGTGAACACTGGTCGACCGTCTACGCCATGGCCCTGCACGACGTGGGAGCGCGCCCGTTCCTGCGGGCGTACTCGCACCTGGTCACCGCCGTGGCCTGCGACGACATCGCCAGCGCCGAGGACATCGACACCGTGGAGGACCTGGAGCGGCTCAGCGGCGTGCTTGGCCGCGAGCCCTCCGGTTCGGGGTGAGCCGCGGCCCGGGACGACGGTCAGAGGGCCTCGGCGGTGATGCCGAACGTGTGCTCGGTCGACCCGCCCGGCGCGAGCACGATCAGGTCGGTGCCGCTCGCCAGCGCGTTGGGCGGGCAGGTCATCGGCTCGGCCGCCAGGTGGGCCCGGTGGTCGGCCCCGCCCAGGGTGTCGGCGCTGAACAGCTGCAACCAGCCGAAGCTGTGGTCGCACCACAGCGACACCCGGTGCTCCGGGCCGCTCGCCCGCACCCACGCGCGCCCGTCGCCGTCCCGCTCCAGGGCGGAGAAGGCGGTGTCCAGGACCGTGTCGCCGAGCTCGCGGCCCGGCGGGCGGAAGTCGAGCGGGCCGCCGTCCACCGGGACGGGCGAGCCCGAGGGCAGCATCTGCCCGTCGACCGGCTGCCGGGTGCCCGCGGTGACCTCCAGCGTGAGCTCGCCCCGTTCGGCCAGAGCCGACAGGGGCTCGCCCAGGGTCAGGTAGGGGTGGAAGCCCAGTCCGAACGGGGCCGGCGAGCCGCCCCGGTTGCGGGCGGTGGCGGTGACCTCCAGTCCGTCCCCGGTGAGCCGGTAGGTGAGGGCCAACTCCAGGGGGAAGGGGAAGCCGGGCGTGCCCTCGAAGTCCAGGCGCAGCGTGGCAGCGTCCCCCGACACCGCCTCCGGCGACCACGTCCGGTCGTGGACCAGGCCGTGGATGGCCGTGCCCGTGGCCGGGTCGTCGGGTTCGAGGCGGTACTCGGCTCCGTCGAACCGGTAGCCCCTCTCGGTCACCCGGTTCGGCCACGGCGCCAGCACCTGGCCCTGGAAGGCGGTGGGGCCGTCCTCACCGTAGGGCCAGACCACGTCCCGGCCGCGCCAGGTGAGTGATCGCAGAGCCGCCCCCGTGTGGTCGATGCCCGCCCGGTACTCTCCGGCGTGCAGTTCGATCACGTCACCCACCTGTCACTCGCCTTCCCGTCATGTCGTCCGGCCGTACGCCGAACCGGCCGATCATAGCCCACCAGCACCCCGGCGGCCGCGCCCGGCACGGCGGGGCCCGGCCCCGGCGTGCTCAGCCGAGGAGGCCGTCCAGGGGGATCAGTACGCCCGAGCCCAGAGCCACCAGGCCCGTGGACAGCAGCACCACCACCATGAACAGCGATCCGACCACGGCCAGGCGGAACGCCCCCAGGCGTCGGCGGGCTCGGGAGGAGGGCTTCCGGCTGGCCGCCGAGCGCACCAGCGCCACCAGCACCACCGAGAGCAGCACCGGGAACCACCACGCGGCGCCCGTGCCGCCCGGCAGCAGCCCGGTCACCGAGCCGGCCGCCTCCGACAACCATCCCAGGACGGCGCCGTCGTCGGCTTCCAACAGGCCGGTGTAGGCCGAGGTCACGAACTCGCTCTCGGGGTAGAAGCCCTCCGGCGGGCGCAGTGCCCGACCCAGGCCGTCCACCAGGCCCAGCAGGGCCGCCGGGTAGGCGAAGCGGCGGCACCTGCCCGCCGTCATCGCCCGCTGGATCTGGCCCATGGTCCGGTCGGCCCGGCGCCTTTGGCGCTCCTGCTTGCGGGGGCTCGGCGCGGGTTCCCGCGCGCCCTCGGGGCCGTAGGGGTACGGGGGGACCGCCGGGTCGTCCGGCCTGGTCGGGGCCGTGGCGGCCGCGGCCCTGCGCCGTCTGGCGGTGGAGACCCCCTCCCGCACCTGCGACCAGCGCTCACGGGCCGAACCGGCCAACGACGCCCAGCGGTCCTGGCGGCGCGCCCTGCCGTCGGCGCGCTCGCGTTCGGCGATCGCGCCGCCCACCCGGACCGCCTCGGGCAGCAGGAGCACGGCGGTGACCAGGGCGCTCCGGGTCGCCAGGGCATCGCTCCCGGTGCCGTCGCGCAGCGCCAGGCGCCGCTGCTCAGCCCACCAGGGGGCGTGCGGGGCGGTGCTGCGCAGGCGGGGGTGCCAGGACTGGCGCCGCAGCAGGGAGCGGTGGCGGGACGCGGACTCGGGGACCAGCACCAGTTCGACCGCCCGCGCCCACGCGGTGTCCGTCTCGTGGGTGTCGGGACTCCGCGGGGCGTCCGGGCCCGGGCCGACCAGCCGGTCGACGGTCTCGGACACCCGCCGCATGATCAGGGGCACCTCGTGCTGGACGCGCTCCAGCAGCGCGCACCGGCCCGAACCGCCCGAACGGCAGCCCGGGTGCGGGCACCAGTGCTGGGCGCCCAGCCCGACCGCGCCCGAGGTCACGGCCTCGCGTACCACCGCGTGCCGGCTGGCCTCGCCGGTGGCCAGGGCCAAAAGCCCGTCGGCGCTGATCTCGTGCCCCCGGAAGCGCGGCGGCATCCCCGGAACGTACCGTGCGGCCAGCGCGCTGATCGCCACGTGCGCCCGCTCGGGGTACTCGTCCAGGCCGGTCAGGTAGGCGCGGTCGAAGGTGTAGTCGTTGACCTCGCGGTCCAGCCAGGTGCGCAGCTGCGGCCAGTGGCTGCGCAGCCACATGGCGCCGGTCTCGGAGCGGTCGAGCAGGTCGAAGGCCAGGCTCGGCGGGTCCTCGTGGTGGGCCCCCGCGAAGTCGATGGGGCGCAGGCGGCGCGCCGTGCGGATCTGGGGGCGCTCACCGGCCAGCCACTGGACGACCTCGTCGTGGCCCCAGCGCGCGGACGGGGAGGGCGCGAGCAGGCCGCGGACCAGCAGCCGCCAGCGCTCGTCGGTGATCGCGGAGATGTCCACCTCGGTGTTGCGGGCGGTCAGCCAGTTGCCGCCGCGCTCGGGGCGCCGCCCGGTCACCAGCTCGTGCGCCATCACCCCCAGGGACCACCAGGCGGCGGGTGCCTCGCGGCGGCCCTCGACGACCTCGGGCGCCGCGTAGTCCTCGGTGATGGCCAGCCCGCCGTAGACGCGGCTCATGGTGGCGCGCACGGCGCCGCCGAAGTCGGTGAGCGCGACGACCGGCGGATCCAGGGACCGCACCAGCAGGTTCTCTGGTTTGACGTCGGTGTGGTTGTGCTGGAGCTCGTGCTGCCAGTGGTGCAGGCACTCGGCGACCGCGGAGACCACGGCGCGGGCCCTCTCCTCCTCCAGGGGGGCCTGGTCGATGAGGGCGCGCAGCGTCCCGTGGGAGAAGTACTCCTGCGCCTCCCAGGCCAGGTCCTCGCCCCAGGTGCTGGCCGCGGTGCCGTAGCCGTGGATGGCGGGCGCGTGCGGCGAGGCGGTGCCGCGGGCGCGGAGCCGGTCGAGGAGCTCGCGGTTGATGTCGTGCCCGGGCCGGTAGACCTTGAGCGCGAGCCCGCGTCCGGGGGAGTCGGTGGGTTCGGCCAGGTAGACGACGGCCTCGCCGCCCGCACCGATGTGGTCGAGCACCCGGTAGCGGCGGCGCAGCTCGGCGGGGACCGCGTAGTCGAGGTCGCCCGCGGGGCCGACCACCACGCGTGAGACCAGGCGGGCCATCCAGTCCAGGAGGGGGCCGAACAGGGTCCGCCACCAGGGGGCGGGGCCGTCACCGCGGCCGCCGCCGGGGACGGCGGGAGCGGACCGCGGGCCACCGGTCCTCGCCGCGGGGGCGGCGGAGCGCTCCGCTCGGGCGGGGCCGGGCAGGACCCTGGTGCGTTCCGCGCCGGGGGCGGTGACGCGTGTGGGCTCCGTGTCGCCCCGCCGTGCGGATCCCGGACGCAGGACGCGCGTGACCCAGCGTGTGGCTCCCGCTCGGGTGGAGCCCTCGCCGGGTCCGGTCCGCGTGGTCGGCGCGGTGGGTTCGATCCGTTGGGTCGGCGCGTTGTCGTCGCCGGGGTCGGGCATGACCATGGAGGCCGGGGCCGTCCTTCGGATAGGCGTTGGTGTCGTGTCTACGGGCGGGGGATCGACGGTTCTTCCAGAGTAGGCCGACGCGGCCCGTCGCGCGTGCCGTCGGCGGCACCGGTCCGGGATGTGTCGTCCCTGCTCTTTCCGTTCGACTCCTCAGGGCTCCGCGGAGTTCCGCCGCACACGTGTGATCCGGAAGGGGGCCGGAGGGCGCGGAGGCGTCAGTGCCCTCCGCGCGGGGCCGCGCCGAGCCTCTCGCGGGCCTCCTGGTACATGCGCACGACCTCCGCGCGGATCTGGGCGCGCTCGGTCAGCGGCCGGGACCAGGGGATGCGGACGGTGTGCTCGGTACCGTCCACGGTGACCGCGTAGTCGCCGCCGTCGCCGTCCAGGCCCGTCATGCGGGCGGCGGTGGCCTGGGGAAGGCCGCCCAGGGCGCGGCAGATGAGCAGGGTGTCCTCGGGGTGGTCGCCGTTCATGTGGGCGGTGACGGCGGCGACGACCTCCGGGGAGAAGGGGTGGTACGAGGACACGGGACCTCCTGGCCGACGGGTGGGGAGCACACGGGCGAACGCGGGCGGGGGAGGGCGCGCAGCCCTCCCCCGCCGACGATATCCGAGGGGTTCCGGAGATGGTGACGCTGTGTCGTCAAAACTCCGGAAGGGATGGATGCCGTCCCGTCTCCACGGCCCCGTGCGGCTCGCCGGTTCCGCCCGGACCCGGCTCCGCTCAGTCCTGGCGGGTGAACTCGGCGTCGATGTCGATGGTGATCCTGTCGCCGACGACCACGCCGCCGCCGTCCATCGGCATCTCGATGTCCACGCCGAACTCCTTGCGGCTGATCTGCGTGGAGCCGGTGAAGCCGGCGCGGGTCAGGCCGTAGGGGTCGATGGTGGAGCCGTTGAACTCCAGCGTGATCTCGACCGGCCGGGTGTTGCCCTTGATGCTCAGGTCGCCCTTGAGGACGAAGTCCTCACCCTTGGCCTCGATGCCGGTGGAGCGGAAGGTGAACTGCGGGTGCTGCTCGACGTGGAAGAAGTCCGCCGAGCGGATGTGGTTGTCGCGGTCGCCGTTGTCCGTGTTGATGGAGCCCGCGTCGATGGTGGCCTCGACGGAGGACTGCGTGGGGTCCTCGGGGACCGTCAGCGTGGCGTCGAACTTCTCGAACCGGCCGCGTACCTTGCTGACCATCATGTGCCGCACGGAGAAGCCGACGACGCTGTGGGCGGCGTCGATCTTCCAGGTGCCGGGCTTCAGTTCCTGCGCTGCCATGGTGTCTCCCTCACGGGTCGGAGGACCCGGGGCCGGGCCCTGCTCACTGCTGAGTAACAAGGTAACCTAGAAGTATCTTCCCTGGAAGAGGATAGGTATTCCGGAGCGCTCGTGCAAGGCCCCGACGGAAGCCGCCACTACGATGATCCCCATGGACAAGGCCACGTGGCTCGACGGCGAGGAACAGCACGTCTGGCGTGGTTTCCTCAGGATGAACGCCTGGATCTACGACGAGCTGGAGAAGGACCTGCGTGCGCGCACCGGGCTCTCGCTCACCGAGTACGGCATCCTCGTGCACCTGTCGGAGGCGCGCGACCAGCGCATGCGCATGCGGATGCTCGCCGACAGCGTCATCGTCTCCAAGAGCAGGCTCTCCCACCAGGTCGCCAGACTCGAACGCGACGGCTACGTGCGCCGGGAACACTGCGACGACGACCGGCGCGGACTGTGGGCCGTGCTCACGGAGAAGGGCTCCGAGCTCCTGGACCAGGCCGCGCCCGGACACGCCGAGTGCGTGCGCTCCCTGATGTTCGACAAGCTCACCGGTGAACAGGTCTCCCAGCTCGGCGCGATCATCGACGCCCTGGAGGACGACGGGACCCCTCCCCGCGGACAGGCCGGCGCGACCCAGGGCACGCCGTCCACCAGCCCCCGGTAGAGTCGGTGCCCGTGAGCAGACCATCCATCACCGGCGCCCAGAACTTCCGTGACGACGACGGCGGCGCCGACCCCGAGGTCGAGGCGCGCCTGCGCGAGCACGCGTCGGGGCGGACCGGCGACCGCCAGGTGCTGGCCGCGCTCAGCGGCTCCCGTGTGCTCATCCCGGTGGTCGCCGTGGCCACCGAGACGGAGGAGGGCGTCGGCGGGCTCACCAAGGACAAGCACAGCGAGGTGGCCGTCCCGATCATGACGGGCAAGGACGGGCGCCGGGGCATGCTCGCCTTCACCTCGGTGGACGCGGTCCGCCGCTGGCGTCCGGACGCGCGACCGGTGCCCTTCACCACCAAGGACGCCTGCCAGGCGGCCGTGGAGGAGGACGCGGACGCCCTGGTGGTCGACGTGGCCGGGCCGGTGCCCTACACCGTCCAGGGCCGCTTCCTCACCATGCTCGCCGAGACCGGCGTCGTTCCCGAGCCCAAGGAGGACCCGCAGGTCCTGGCGCTCGTCTACCGGGTCACGCACACCGAGTTCGGCATCGAGCGCGTGCGCATCCACCCCTCCGAGCGCGGCGACATCGGCATCCGCCTCGAACTCGACGAGCGCGACGACGAGGTCCTGCGACGCGTGGCCGAGCGGCTCACCGCCGAGCTGCGGCACGTGCTGCCCGGAGGCATCGAGCTGAGCGCCGTCGTGCGCGCCCGGCGGGACGACGGCGGGGAACCCGGGCAGGATGCGGCCGGCGAGGAGCCGGGCCGGAGGGCGTCCGACCAGGAGTGACCCCGGAGCGGGGGCGTCGGCGCCCCCGCGCGTGCGGAGCCGCCCGTCCGGATTCGGTGCTGTCCACAGGCCGGACCTGGTGGTGTCGCCGCGGGGCCCGAAACGATAGCTTCCCAGCATGCCCATCCCCTCGGCATTCGTGCTCCACCCGTACCTGTGGACGACCGTCACCGCCGTCCTCCTCGTTCTGCTCGGTGCGGCGGTGGGCCAGCTCAACGGCCGCCTGGTCGGCCTCTTCGGGCCGGCGCGGACACCGCGGCCCCCCGGCCCCCGGGGCGCGCTCGCGGCGCGCCGGGACCGCCCGCTCCCGGCGGAGCACGAGGACGACGCCGCGACGCTCCCCGCGGACGCCGAGGACGGATCCGGCGAGGGCGCCGGGGGCGGACCCGGTGAGGGCGCCGGGGGCGGACCCGGTGAGGGCGCCGAGGACGGGCCCGGGGAGCGTCCGCCGCCGGAGGAGGACGACGAAGGGCCGCCGCCGCCCCGCTGCCCCCACTGCCGTGCCGAACTCCGCTTCCTGCGCTGGCTCCCCGTCGTGGAGGCCCGGGCGTTCCGCAAACGCGGGGCCTGCCCCCACTGCGAGCAGGTCATTCGCTCCGACCCCGCGGTCGTCGTCACGACCGCCCTCCTCTTCGGTGCCGTCGGGCTCTGGGCCCTGGCCCGGCCCCACTGGTGCCCGTTCGACCTTCCCGCGGTGCTCTGGCTGGTCGCCGTCGGCGTCCTGCTGTCCGTCATCGACCTGCGGGTCATGCGCCTGCCCGACGCCGTCGTCGCCCCCGCCTACCCGGTGGCCGCGGCACTGGTCGGAGCGGCCGTCCTCCTGCCGCCCGGCGGCCCCGAGGCCGACCGGTTCGTGGAGGCGCTGGCCTGCATGGCCTTGGTCACGGTGCTGTACTGGCTGCTGTGGCGGGTGCACCGCACGGGACTCGGCTTCGGCGACGTCAAACTGTCCGGGCTCACCGGACTGTACGCGGGCTGGGCCGCGGGCCCCCTCGGTGCCCTGGTCGCCGTCTTCTGGGCCTTCGCCGCATTCTCGCTGGTGGGGCTCCTCCTCATGGCGCTCCGTCGGCTCACCCGCAGGGATCCGCTGCCGCTCGGCCCGTTCATGCTGGCCGCCGCCCTCGCCACGGTCCTGGCCGGAGGGCCCCTCCTGCCGCAACCCTGAGCCCGGGTGCGCCGCCGCGCACCGATCCGTGGGAGGATCGTGCACATGTTGCGTTGGCTGACCGCGGGGGAGTCCCACGGACCCGCACTCGTCGCGATTCTGGAGGGCCTCCCGGCCGGTGTGTCCGTCACCTCTGACGACATCGCCGCCGCGCTGCTCCGCCGCCGCGCCGGGTACGGACGTGGCGCCCGGATGAAGTTCGAGAAGGACCAGGTCTCCGTCGTCGGAGGCATCCGCCACGGCCGCACCCAGGGGGGACCGGTCGCGATCGAGGTCGGGAACACCGAGTGGCCCAAGTGGGAGAAGGTGATGTCGCCCGACCCGGTCCCCGCCGAGGAACTGGAGGGCGTGGCGCGCAACGCGCCGCTCACCCGCCCCCGCCCCGGGCACGCCGACCTGGTCGGCATGCAAAAGTACGGGCACGAGGAGTCGCGGCCCATCCTGGAGCGCGCCAGCGCCCGCGAGACCGCGGCACGCGTCGCGGTCGGCGAGGTGGCCCGCCGGTTCTGTCGCCAGGCGCTGGGCGTGGAGATCCTCAGCCACGTGGTGTCCATGGGACCCGTCGCGGTGCCCGAGGACGCGCCCGAGCCGCGCCCGGAGGACCTGGACGCGGTCGACGCCGACCCGGTGCGCTGCTTCGACTCCCGGACCAGCGCCCGCATGGTCGAGGAGATCGACGACACCAGGAAGTCCGGTGACACCCTCGGCGGCGTGGTCGAGGTGCTGGCCTACGGCCTGCCGCCCGGCCTCGGCAGCCACGTGCACTGGGACCGGCGCCTGGACGCGCGCCTGGCCGGCGCGCTCATGGGCATCCAGGCGATCAAGGGCGTGGAGGTCGGCGACGGGTTCCGTACCGCCGCCCGCCGGGGTTCGGCCGCGCACGACGAGATCGAGCCCGGCCCGGACGGCGTGCGCCGCCGCACGAACCGCGCCGGCGGCGTCGAGGGGGGTATGACCACCGGAGACCCGCTGCGGGTGCGCGCCGCGATGAAGCCGATCGCGACGGTGCCCAGGGCGCTGGACACCATCGACACCGAGACCGGCGAGCCCGCGCAGGCCCATCACCAGCGCAGCGACGTCACCGCGGTCCCGGCCGCCGGTGTGGTCGCCGAGGCGATGGTCGCCCTGGTGATCGCCGAGGCCGCCGTGGAGAAGTTCGGCGGCGACTCGGTCCCCGAGACCGCGCGCAACCTCAGGGGTTACCTGGACTCGCTCACCATCCGGTGAGTCCGCGCCCCCGGCCTCCCCCCGGGGCGGGTCGGGGGGCGCCACCACGGTCCCTCCGGCTCCCCGCGGACCGCCTTCCGCCGGAGTCCGGGGCCCTCTACCGTGATGTGGAGAGTCCCCCCGACGAAGGCGGCCCCCATGCCACTGACACGCAGGCTCCTGTGGTGCGGGGCGGTCGCGGGCCCCCTCTTCGTCGCGGTGTTCACCGTCGCGGGAGCAGTGCGTCCCGACTACCTTCCGCCGCGCCATCCCGTCGGTTCGCTGGCGCTGACCGGAGCCGGATGGGCCCAGACCGCGAACTTCCTGGTCACCGGGGCGCTGCCAGCGGCTCTCGCTCCTCGCGGGACTGACGTGGACGACGGTGCTCGCCCTCGTCCTGCTGCGCGGGGACGAGGAGCCCTGACGTGGTCCGGGCGGCCCGGCCCCGGACCGGGGCCTTCCGCGCGCCGGGGTGTCCACGTGCTGGGATGTTCCACGCGAGGGAGCGCCCGGTCTGCTAGACAGAGACGAGTACGCAACACGGTGCCGCTCCCCGCGCGGGCGGGGGCGGACCCACGGATTCCCTAGGCAGGCAGAGCGTGGCAAAAGCGATCGCGGTGCTCATCGGTTCGCCCGGATCGGGCAAGTCCACCGTCGGCAGGGCCCTGGCCGAGCGGTTGGACGCGGACCTGCTGTGCACCGACACCGAGATCGAAAGGCGCGCGGGCAAGCCCGTCGGCGACATCTTCATCGAGGACGGCGAGGAGCACTTCCGCGCCCTGGAGCGCGAGGTGGTCGCGGAGGGCCTGCGGGCCTGGGAGGGCGTGATCGCCGTCGGCGGCGGCGCGGTCCTCGACGAGGCCACGCAGAAGGACCTGGAGGGGCACCACGTGGTCTACCTCCACGTGGAGTTCGGCGAGGCCGCCAAGCGTGTGGGCATGGACGTCGCCCGCCCCCTGCTCGCGGGCAACCCGCGCACCCGGCTCCGCCAGCTGCTCAACGAGCGCCTTCCCGTCTACGAGCGCCTGGCCACCGTCACCGTGGAGACGACCGGCTACCACCCCGAAGAGATCGTCGACGCCATCCTGCCCTCGCTGGCCGGACAGGGCGCTGGAAAGGCCCAGCAGTGACCGTGACACGGATCAGTGTGGGAGACCCCACCGGCCGCTACGACGTGGTGGTCGGCAGCGGCGTCCTCTCCGAACTCCCCTCGCTGGTCGGCCACGCCGCACAGGTCGCCGTCATCCACCCCGAGGGCCTGGGCGGGATCGCCCGCCCCGTGCTCGGCGCCCTGGAGGGCGCCGGGTACCGGGCCCACGCCATGCCCGTCCCGGACGGCGAGGCCGCCAAGACCGCCGCCGTCGCCGCCGACCTGTGGTCCCGGCTCGGACAGCGGGGCTTCACCCGCAGCGACGCCGTCGTCGGCGTGGGCGGGGGAGCGGCCACCGACCTGGCCGGGTTCGTCGCGGCGACCTGGTTGCGCGGTGTGCGCTCGGTCCTGGTCCCCACCACCCTGCTGGGCATGGTCGACGCCGCGGTCGGCGGCAAGACCGGCATCAACACCCCCGAGGGCAAGAACCTCGTCGGCGCCTTCCACCCCCCGGCCGGGGTCCTGTGCGACCTGTCCACCCTGCCGAGCCTGCCCCGGGCCGACTACGTCGGCGGCCTCGCCGAGATCGTCAAGGCCGGATTCATCGACGACCCCGTCATCTGCGACCTGGTCGAGGAGGACCCCGAGGGCGCCGCCACTCCCGAGGGCAGGCACACCCGCGAGCTCATCGAGCGCGCCATCCGGGTCAAGGCCGAGGTCGTCTCCGGCGACCTGCGCGAGAGCGGCCGCCGCGAGATCCTCAACTACGGCCACACCCTGGGACACGCCATCGAACGTGCCGAGAACTACACCTTCCGGCACGGCTACGCGGTCTCCATCGGCATGGTCTACGCCGCCGAACTCGCCCGCCTGGACGGCCGCGTGGGCGCCGACCTGGTCCAGCGCCACCGCTCCCTGCTGTCGTCGGTGGGCCTGCCCACCTCCTACGCCCCGGAGGCGTGGCCCGAGTTGCGCGCCGCCATGAGCGTGGACAAGAAGGCGCGGGGGTCCACCCTGCGCTTCGTCGTCCTGGACGGCCTGGCCCGGCCCGCCATCCTCAGCGGTCCCGCCCCCGAGCTGCTCGACGAGGCGTACCGCGCGGTCACGGGCGACGCCCGTGTTCCACAAAGCCACTAGACTGCACACAGGCGACATGCGTACCGGCGCACCCGGGAGGCTTCCCGAGGTGCCCGCGCCCAGCCCCACCGACCACCGACCGGACCCCGCGGGCCCGGTTCCCGACGTGTCAGACCCCTTGGAGAGACGACCGACGTGGCCACGACGAACGACATCAAGAACGGCACGACCCTGCGGCTCGAGAACGGCGTTCTCTGGAACGTCCTGGAGTTCCAGCACGTCAAGCCGGGCAAGGGCGGCGCGTTCGTCCGTACCAAGCTGAAGAACGTCCTCACGGGCAAGATCGTCGACAAGACCTTCAACGCCGGGGCCAAGGTCGAGTTCGCCAACGTCGACCGCCGCGAGATGGAGTACCTCTACAACGACGGGGAGTCCTTCATCTTCATGGACACCCAGACCTACGACCAGATCCCGGTCTCGGACACCGTCGTCGGCGACGCCAGGAACTTCCTGCTGGAGAACACCAGGGCCACGGTGGCCACCCACGAGGGCAACCCGCTCTACATCGAGCTGCCCGCCGCCGTCGAGCTGGAGATCACCCAGACCGACCCGGGCGTGCAGGGCGACCGCTCCACCGGCGGCACCAAGCCCGCCACCGTCCAGACCGGCGCCACCATCCAGGTGCCCCTGTTCATCACCACCGGCGAGCGCATCAAGGTCGACACCCGCACGGGCGACTACCTCGGGCGAGTCAACTGATGAGCGGAGCACGGCGCAAGGCGCGGCGGCGCGCGGTCGAGGTCCTCTACGAGTCGGAGGTGCGCGGCATCTCGGTGGAGGACGTCATCAAGCGCCGCCGGGCCCAGCCCGAGCCGCCGATCAACGAGTTCACCGAGGGCCTGGCCCGTTCGGTCGACGAGCGGCGTGAGCGCATCGACGAGCTCCTGAACACCTACGCCATCGGCTGGACCCTGGAGCGCATGCCCGTCGTGGACCGCAACATCCTCCGGATGGGCGCCTACGAGCTGCTCTGGGCCGACGACATCCCGGACGGCGTGGCGATCGCCGAGGCGGTCGGCGTGGCCAAGGAGCTGTCCACCGACGAGTCGCCCAACTTCGTCAGCGGACTCCTGTCCAGGCTGATGGAGAACAAGTCGACGCTCTCGCTCTGACACCGGCGAGCGGAGGCCGTCGGGGCAACCTGGATTGAGGGGACGCAGGTGACTGACAGGACCAGCGCGACCGCGGCCGCCGGCGGCGGTCCCGGCGCGGGCGGGGCGACCGGACCCGGACGGGCGGCCAACGCGGCGCGGACCGCCGTCGTGTGGGACGCCCTGGTGCAACTGCTGTCCCGGCTCGGACACGGTGGCTCCCTGGAGATCGTCGACGCGGGCGGCGGCACCGGCGGTGCCGCCGTTCCGCTCGCTGAGCTCGGCCACCGGGTCACCGTGGTCGAGCCCAGCCCCGACTCGCTCGCCGCCCTGGAGCGCCGCGCCGCGGAACGGGACGTGTCCGTGCGCGGGGTCCAGGGGGAGACCCGCGACCTGGCCTCCATGTTCGAGCCCGGCAGCGCCGACCTCGTACTGGTGCACAACGTGCTGGAGTACGTGGACGAACCGGCGGCGGCGCTGCGCGACGTGGTCGGTATCACCCGTGAGGGCGGTGCGGTGAGCCTGCTGGTCACCAACGCGGTCGCGGGCGCCCTGCACCGCGCGCTGGCCGGACACATCACCGACGCGCAGCACCTGCTCGGCGACCCCGACGGCCGCTGGGGCGGGAACGACCCCATGCCGCGCCGGTTCACCCGCCAGCAGGTCCTGGAGCTGGTCGGCGGCGCGGGACTGACCGGGGAGAGCGTCCGCGGAGTCCGGGTGTTCGCCGACATCGTGCCCGGGCACGCCTGGGAGGGCGACGCCCACGCCGGGCAGCACCTGGTGGAGCTGGAGAAGGCCGCCGCCGAGTACCCCGAGCTGATCGGGATCGCCACCCAGCTGCACGTTGTCGCCCACCGCGGCTGAACCCCGCCGGCGCGACGGGAGGCGCCCGGGGACGCGGACAGCGGTTCCGGGCCCGCAGGAGGCACACGTACCGGCAGGACATAACCTGACACCATGAGCCGACGCCAACTGGAACGCGGTGCCGCGATGCGGGGCATGGTCACCCCGGGCGGCATCGCGGCGCTGGGCGCCGACTTCCCCGCGGACGGGTCCGGACCGGACGCCGACTGCCACATCCTGCACCTGGACATGGACGCGTTCTTCGCGAGCGTGGAACAGCTGCGCCACCCCGAGGCCCGCGGGCGCCCCGTCATCGTGGGCGGCACCGGCCCGCGCGGCGTGGTCTCCTCCGCCGACTACCTGGCCCGCGCGCGGGGCGTGCACTCGGCGATGCCCATGACGCGGGCCACGCGCCTGTGCCCGGAGGCCCTGGTCTTCCCGCCCGACGGCCGCGCCTACCGGCGGGTGTCGGAGGCCGTCATGGACATCCTGCGCTCGGTGACCCCGCTGGTGCAGCCGCTCTCCCTGGACGAGGCCTTCCTGGACGTGTCCGGCGCGCGCCGCCGCCTGGGCGGACCGGTGCGGATCGCCGCGATGATCCGCGAACGGGTGCGCACCGAGCAGCGCCTCACGTGTTCCGTGGGGGTGGCCGCCACCCGCTTCACCGCCAAGCTCGGCTCCACGCACTGCAAGCCCGACGGCCTGCTGCTGGTGCCCACCGCCCACGTGCGCGGCTTCCTGGACCCGCTCCCGGTCGGGGCGCTGCCCGGGGTGGGGGACCGGACCGAGCAGACCCTGGCCAGGCTGGGCGTGCGCACGGTCGGCCAACTGGCCCGCTACGAGCAGGACATGCTGCGCATGGAGCTGGGCGACAAGGCCGGGACCAGGCTGGCCGAGCTGGCCCGGGGCGTGGACCGGAGCCCGGTGGTACCCGAGACCCCCGACAAGAGCGTCGGCGCGGAGGAGACCTTCGACGAGGACGTCGCCGACCCGGAGGTGGTGGACCGGGAGCTGTTGAGGCTGTCGGAGAAGGTGGGACGCCGCCTGAGGGCGTCGGGTCAGGCGGGGCGCACGGTGAGCGTGAAGCTGCGCCGCGGCGACTTCTCCACGATCACCCGGTCGCGGACCCTGCCCGAGAGCACCGACGTGGCCCGCGAGATCAACGCCCTCGCCCGCGAGCTGTACGCCGCATCCGGTCTGCGCGGGGTGCCGCTGCGCCTGGTGGGGGTGCGGGTCGAGGGGGTCGTCCCGGTGGAGCGGGCGCACCGCCAACTGGCCCTGGGAGAGGAGGATTCGGGCTGGAGGGACGTGGAACGGGTCATGGACCGCGTCACGGCACGTTTCGGCCCGGGAGCGATACAGTCGGCCGTGTTGGCCAAGCGTGACGAAGACGACGTATGATGCGGCAACTTCCGGGGCCTGCGGAACGTTCCAAGGGTAGGACCGGAGTCAGGGTACAAGAGAGGCATGGAAGCCGGTGTTTCCGATTCAGGGCGAGGGTATCGTGGCCGTTGTGGGTCAGGTACGCACGCAGCTTTTCTTTCCACCGAGCGCTAGCGCACCGTATTCTGGGCATACCACTGACCAAGAGAATGTTCACCAGTACCCGTCACCCCAACCGGGGACTGCCGTAGGGAGGCGCCGTGCCGCTCTCTGAACACGAGCAGCGCATGCTCGACCAGATCGAGCGGGCGCTGTATGCCGAGGACCCGAAGTTCGCGAACACTGTTCGCCAAACGAACCCCGCGGTCCATTACAAGCGCTGGATCATCAAGGCCGGACTCGGATTCGTCGTCGGTGTCGTTCTGCTGATGACGGGGCTGATGCTCCAGTCCACAGTCGCCCAGGTCGCCATCAGCGTCCTCGGCTTCCTCGTCATGCTGCTGTGCTTCCTGTGGGGGGCCAGTGCCTGGCGCAGGGCATCGGGAGGCGGCGCCGAGGCCGCAGCCGCGGCGGAACCCAAGCAAAAGCGCAAGGGCGGGAACCGCCCCGGGATGATGAACCGCTTCGAGGAGCGCTGGCGCCGCCGCCAGGAGGGCGAGGAGTAGTCCTCGGACCGCCTCTCGGCCGCCCCGCGCACCTGGTCACGACCCTCTTGCCGGTGGATGCCCGGAGCGGGTCCCTCCGGGCACGGAGCACAACGTGGTGGGGCCCCGCACGATGATCGTGCGGGGCCCCACCACGTTCTCGTGTCCCGAAGCGGCTTCCCCCGCGGGCCTTTCGCGGCGCCGGCCGGGAAGGCCCACCGGGCGCGCCCGCCCGGAGCGGTCCCGCTCCCGGCGCCGCCGCGGGGCGCCGACGGTGCCACCGGAAGCAGGACCACAGGGCCGCTGGGAGAGACCCCGCACGTCAGCCGGCGGCGTGCGCGGCCGGGGCTACGGGGTCACGGGCTCGGGGCCCGGGGCCGGACGCGGACGGCGCCACGGAGCCAGTGAGCGGGGCAGCAGCACCGCGCGGACGCGTGCCGCCGGGCCGACCACCGCGACCAGCCCGGCGAGGGCCGTCCGCAGGTCCTCGCGCAGCCCCTCCGGGGGTTTGGGCGAGGGCGCGTAACGCGCCGCCTCCTCGGCCAGGGCCAGGCGCCACAGCGCCTCCGCGGCCTGCGGCGACACCGGTCCCGGCGCCGCACCCGACATCAGTCCTCCCGGCTCCGCCGTCCTCGGCGCCGGTCCCGAACGGGCCAGACGCTCGGCCGTGGCCCGCGGGCTCTCCGCCAGAGCCCACGTACCGCCCAGGTCCAGGCACGTGTCCCGCAGCTCCCGCCAGGCGCTGTGCGCCCCCGAGGCTCCGGCGGCACCCGCCGACAGCGCGGACATCCGGGACCAGCGCACCAGGGCGCGGACCAGAGCGGGCAGCGCCAACAGCAGCAGCCCGGCCGCCGCGGCACCCGCCGCGGACAGCCACGCCGGACCCGTGCCGGTCCCGGCGTCGTCGCCGGGCGCCGCCGACGAGGTCGGCTCGTCCTCGGGCTCCTCGCTCTCCTCGGGTGCCCGGCTCGGCACCTCCTCGGGTGCCCCGTCGTCCTCGGGCCGCTCCGGCGCCTCGTCGGACGGGAGGTCGGGCTCCTCGGGGACGGTGCCCGGGCCGTCCGAGCCCTCCTCCGAGCCCCGCGCGTAGTCGGGCACCGACGCCGAGCCCTGCCCGTCGGCCGCGGCCGGGGTCGGCTCGAAGCGCACCCAGCCCACTCCCTCGAAGTACAGCTCCGGCCACGCGTGGGCGTCGCCCGACGACACCGACCACCGGCCGTCGCCCAGGCGCTCGCCCGCGGTGTAGCCCACCGCCACCCGCGCCGGGATGCCGGCCTGCCGGGCCATGACGGCCATCGCCCCCGCGAACTGCTCGCAGTAGCCCACCCGGTCCTCCAGCAGGAAGTGGACGAGCGGATCGGCGTCGGTGGGCACCGCGGGCGGGTCCAGGTCGTAGGTGAACGCGCCCCCCGTGAAGTACTCCTGCAGCGCCACCGCCCGCTCGTAGGGGGTCCGCGCCCCCTCGGTCAACGCGTCGGTCAGCTCCTGCACACGCGGGTCCAGCCCGCGCGGCAGGTTCCGGTAGTCGCCCGGCAGCGACCGCGGGCTCCCGGTGTCGGACAGCTCCTCGGCCGTCGGCACCCGGTCCACGGTCTCCACGGTGAAGCTCAGACCCGTGGGAGCGCTGTCGGTGGTGAACACCATGAGGCTCCTGGGATCGACGTACCACTCACCGGTCGCCCTCACCGTGCGCGCCCAGTACGGCAGTGGCAGGAAGTCCATCCGCGGCGTCTCCGAGTCCAGCGAGATCCGCGTGGTCACCACGCCATCGGAGGGAGCCGAGCCCCACCCGGTCGGCAGCGGCAGCTCTCCGTCGACCCTGGCGTCGATCGAGGCGTTCACCGGGGTCATCGTCCAGTTCACGCCGTCGAACTCGTCCAGCACGTACGTGCGCAGGTACTCGGGCTGCTCGGTGTCGGTCCGGTAGGTCAGCACCGTGCGGTCGGAGAAGGCCAGATCACGGCGCAGGGAGACCAGCGGGTGCGTGGTGGTGATGAGGTCGCCGCCCGTGCCGATGTAGGTTCCGTCGGCCATCGTGTGGAGCGCGTCGGTACGCAGCGAGGGCAGCGCCAGCGGCACCGTCAGAGCCAGCAGCACCGCGGCCGCCGAGGCCAGCGACACCGTCACCGCCCTGCGCACCGCCCCCAGGGCCCCTGCTCGGGAACCGTGCCGGCCGGGCTCGGGGACGGGCATCCCCCACTCGTGGCCGCGCAGCCACATGTCCATCGCGAGCAGCAGCAGGAAGCCGGTCGCGCAGGCGGCCGCGGGCAGCCAGCCCACTCCGGAGTCGTCCACGATCAGCGGCACCGACACCAGCGCCAGCAGCAGGCCGCCGACCATGCCGGGGCAGCGTGCCGTCACCGCGAGGAAGTCCGCGGCGACCGTGAGGATCGTGAGGGCCAGCGCGATGATTAGCATGACCCCGGCGGAGGAGGAGACCGGCGGCGTGCTGCCGTTGATGGTGTCCACGCCCTGCTCGAACGCCAGCACCAGGTGCGCCAGCACCTGGTCGGTGGGCAGCAGCCCGAGGGGGGCGACGTGCCCGGCGAACAGCGGGGTGACCAGGAGAGCCGCCACGAGCGCCTGCAGGAACGGCACCGGGAACGTGTTCCACCGGCTCAACCGGTACAGCGCGGACACGCCGGCCACCGCCGCCATCATGACGAAGGCCGGGACCCACCACGTCCCGCCGCGCACGAGCGAACCCAGCAGGGGCAGTGCCATCAGCATGCAGGCCAGGGAACCCAGGGGCATCAGTGCTCTCAACGCGGTCCCCTCCCGGGGGTGTGCGGGCCGGTGCGTGCGGTCCTCGCGGTGGGCGCCGCCGCGGTCGACCCGGTCGCGCGGCTCCACAGCGGCGGCAGTTCGGCGGCGGAGGACAGGACGATGACGTGCCACCCGGCGCCGGCCAGCACGTCGCGGACCCCGCCCAGGGTGTCGGGTCCGGGCCAGGCGGCGTGCACGCACAGTACGGCGACGCGGAGCCCGCCGCCCGTCCGGGACAGCGCGGCGGCCTCCTCCGGGCCGACCGCGCCCAGTACCGCCACCACCAGGCCGGCGGTCCCTCGGGCGTCGGCCATCATGCCGATCCCGCCGAGGAGACCCGCGGTGTCGGAGGGCTCCGTGACGGCCAGGCCGTCCAGGACGCCGGCCGCGGTCGCGGTCTCCATCCGGCCCCGCTCGGTGTGGAAGCGCAGGTCGTGCCCGCTTCCGAGCAGGTTCACCGCCACGGAGGCGGCCACGCTCACCGCGGTCTCCAGGGACCCCGAGGGGCCCGCGGCGCCGTGCGCGCCGCGCCGCGTGTCCAGCAGGACCGTGCTGTTCTCGCGCCAGTGCTGCTCGTCCCGGCGCACCATCAGCTCACCGTGCTTGGCGGTGGATCGCCAGTGCACCCTGCGCAGGTCGTCTCCGTACCGGTACTCGCGCGGAACCGGGTCCTGTTCCCCGGCGCCGCTCACCGAACGGCGCGGGGAGTCCTCGCCCGCGGACCCGTCGGCGGCGCCCAGCGGGCCCAGCGGGACGGTCACCGGGGTCACGAGAAGGTGCGAGGGCGCGCCCACGTGGCGGCTGACCCGCACGCACCCCAGCGGATCGGTCACCCCGACCCGCAGGGGGCCGATGGGATAGCTCCCGCGTACGGCGGGCCGTACCAGGTAGCCGACGTCGCGTACGGCGCGCGGCCCCAGGTAGCCCACCGTGTAGCGGGGCTCGACACCCAGTGGGACGGGCAGCGTGTCCGACACCGACACCGAGGCCACCGGCCAGGTCGGCGAGGAGTTGCCCACGCGCACCTGCACCCGGGCGTCGTATCCGGCCCGGATCCGGGCGGGGGTCACGGTACGGCTGTGCACGAGGCGCGAGGCGGCGCCCAGGACCGTCAGCGCCGACAGCGGCGGGACGGCGACCAGCAGCACGCCCACGCCCACGATCTCGCGCTGTCCCACGAGGAGACCGGACACCAGGGCGACCAGGCCGAAGGCGAGCATGCAGGCGCCTCGTGCGGTGAGGGTTCGGTGCGGGCGCATGGACCCTCTCTCGGGGCGGATGCGAACAGGGGACGAAGGGGCGGGGTGTCGGGGGAGCGGGGTTACTGGGGGCCGGGGACGGGCAGGCGCGCGACCAGTTTGGCCACGATCTGCTCGGGGGAGAGCCGCTCCATCTGCGCCTCCGGCCCGGGCAGGAGGCGGTGCGCGAGCACCGGCACGGCCAGGGCCTGCACGTCGTCGGGAACGACGTAGTGCCGTCCGTCCAGGGCGGCGTAGGCGCGGGCGGCCCGCACCAGGTGCAGGGTCGCGCGGGGAGAGGCGCCCAGACGCAGCTCGGGGGCGGTCCGGGTGGCGTTGACCAGGTCCACGACGTAGCGGCGCATGCCCGGGGCCACGTGTACCGAGTGCACCCGGTCGGCGAGGTCGCGGATCTGGGCGGCGCTGGTGACGGGCGCCAGGCCGTCCAGCGGTGAGCGGGAACTGTGCGAGTCGATCATGTCGAGCTCGGCCTGGGGGGCGGGGTAGCCGACCGAGACGCGGGCCATGAACCGGTCGCGCTGGGCCTCGGGCAGGGCGTAGGTGCCCTCCATGTCGGCGGGGTTCTGGGTGGCCACCACCATGAACGGCCGCTCCAGGGTGCGGGTCTGGCCGTCGACGCTGACCTGCCGCTCGGCCATGCACTCCAGCAGGGCGGCCTGGGTCTTGGGCGAGGCCCGGTTGATCTCGTCGCCCAGCACGATGTTGGCGAACACCGGCCCGGGGTTGAACTCGAACTCGCGCCGGTCCTGGTGGTAGACGCTGACGCCGGTGATGTCGCTGGGCAGCAGGTCCGGGGTGAACTGGACGCGCTGCACGGAGCAGTCGACGGCCCGGCCCAGGGCCTTGGCCAGCATGGTCTTGCCGACGCCGGGAACGTCCTCGATGAGCAGGTGGCCCTCGGCGAGCAGGACCGTCAGCGCCAGGCGCAGGACCTCCGGCTTGCCCTCGATGACGGTCTCGATGGCGCCGCGGACGCGGTCGGCCACGGCGACGATCTCACCGACGTCCTCCTGGACGCCGCCCCCGCGACCGCCGTGGTGTGTGCCGAGTGACACCAGACCCCTCCCGCTCCCTATGGCTCCGTGTGTCGGTCTGCGGAACCGAGGCTCGCAAGCCCCCCGGTTCCCCCTGGTCGGTCTCAACCCTGGCCGGGTGGCCCAAGGAGGACCACCAGGATACGCACCAGCCACCCGCGAGAGCACAATATGCGCCAATCAGGGTCACTTCCCCCCCTCGTGCGGGAGCCGGGGACGCTGGTCAGCGCACCGGCGGACCGCGGCCTCCTCCCCGAAACCCGCACGTGGCCCGGGCCGGGAGTGCGAGGGTCGTCGGAGGACGCCCGTGCGGTACCCGCACACCGCTTCGGGCCGACCCGGCGACACTCCACGCCCCCACTTCGCGCTCCACTCTCCCCCACCTCCACGCTCAGCGTCCTGACCTGCGCATTTATCGATTCTTCGGGGTCTGAATCCTGATTGGAGCTGTTGACGGTGGGGAAGAGTGGAGTAAGGTGGAGCAACGTGGAGAGGGTGAATTCTCCGCTTCGAGGGAGAGGAGGTGGGAGCGTGTTCCTCGGCACCCACACGCCGCGCCTCGACCAGAAGGGACGGCTCTTCCTTCCCGCGAAGTACCGCGACGAGCTGTCGGGGGGGTTGGTGATCACCAAGGGCCAGGAACGCTGCCTCTACGTCTTTCCGACGGAGGAGTTCCGGCGCATCACCGACGCGCTCGCCAGCACCCCGGTCACCGCCAAGGCGGTCCGCGACTACAGCAGGGTCCTCTTCGCCAGCGCCTCGGACGAGAGCTGCGACAGGCAGGGCAGGGTCACCATTCCGGCCAAGCTGCGCGAGTACGCGGGTCTGGACCGCGAATGCGTCGTGATCGGCGCCAACACGCGCCTGGAGATCTGGGACGCCGGGGCGTGGTCGGACTACGAGGCCGAGCAGGAGCCCGCGTTCGCGCAGCTGTCGGAGGAGGTGCTGCCCGGGGTGCTGTGACCCCGGCGGAAGTCGCCGCCGGTCCGACCAGCACACAGTCCACACCCTCGCAAGCCGGAGTCCGGCAACGGCCTCCGGGCGCGGTGTCCCGCGAGCTGGCGCGACTTCCCCGGTGCCAGGTCGTGAACGCGGGTCCGCCGAAAGGTGGACAATAGCGGCCGTGTCCGGAGGCCCGCCGGAATCCGCCGGGCCACGCAGGGACACCGTGGAGCGCGCACCGGTCATGGTGCGGCCGCGGCGACTCGGGGGAAGACGGTGACAGCGTGGAGGAACAGCAGCGCATGGGGGACATCCGGCAGCACGGCGGCTCGGGGGACGACGGCGCCCGCCCGGACGGCGAACGAGGCATCGAGGCGCGCGTGGCGGCGGCCCGTGCCGGACTCGACCCCCTGCACGTACCCGTGATGCTCGACCGGATCGTGGAACTGCTCGCCCCCGCCCTGAGCAGGCCCGGAGCCGTGCTCGTCGACGGGACCCTGGGCCTGGGCGGCCACTCCGAGGCACTGCTCAAGGCGTGCCCCGAGATGCGCCTGGTCGGCGTCGACCGCGACACCACCGCCCTGGAGCGCAGCGCCGAACGCCTGGCCCCCCACGCCGACCGCACCCACTTCGTGCACGCGGTCTACTCCGACATCCCGCGAGCCCTGGACGAGGCGGGCGCGGCCGAGGCCGACGCGGTCCTGCTCGACCTCGGCGTGTCCTCGCCGCAGCTGGACGAGACCGACCGCGGTTTCGCCTACGCCCACGACGCGCCCCTGGACATGCGCATGGACCGCACCCAGTCCCTCACCGCGGCCGAGGTGGTCAACACCTACCCGTTCGCCGAGCTCACCCGCGTCCTGCGCACCTACGGCGAGGAGCGCTTCGCCTCGCGTGTGGCCAGGGCCATCGAGCGCCGCCGCGCCCAGGCGCCCATCGAGTCCACCCGCGAGCTGGCCGAGCTGGTGCGCGAGGCCATCCCCGCGGCCACCCGCCGCACCGGGGGCCACCCCGCCAAGCGCACCTTCCAGGGTCTGCGCATCGAGGTCAACGCCGAACTGTCCATCCTCGAACGCGCCCTGCCCGCGGCCGTCGCGCGCCTGGGCATGGGCGGGCGCATCGCCGTGCTGTCCTACCACTCCCTGGAGGACAGGATGACCAAGAGGGCGCTGGCCGCACTGTCCACCGACACCACCCCCGCCGACCTGCCCGTCCCCCTCCCCGACCGGCAGCCCGAGCTCCGGCTTCTCACCAGGGGGGCCGAACTCCCCACGGACGAAGAGAACGAACGCAATCCGCGCGCCCAGTCGGCCCGCCTCCGTGCGGCCGAACGCGTGCGGCCGCCGCGGCAGTAGGGAGACCAGATGAGCACGAGGACGGACACGCGCCGCGCACCCGCCCGCGGCAGGAAGGCCGCGGCGGGGGCCGCGGCCCCCGGACGCGCCCCCGCGCCCCCGACCGCGGAACGCGCACGCGCCAGGGCGGGCGCCCAGGCGCGGGCGCCGCGCATCCCCTTCGTCCTGCTCATCCTCTGCCTGCTCGGCGGCGCCCTGGTCGGCCTGCTCGTGCTGCGCGGCGTCGTGGCCGAGGGGGCCTTCACCATCGCCAACCTCCAGGAGCAGAACCAGCAGATGTCCTACGAGGAGCAGGAGCTGAGCGACACCGTCGCCCGCCTGCAGAGCCCCGAGCGCATCGCGGAGGAGGCCGAGGCCATGGGCATGGAGCAGGGGGAGGCACCGCGCTTCCTCGACCCCGGGCGCGGTGAGGTCACAGGGAACGCAGGGAGCGGTGAGTGAGCACACCCAGGGACCGGCGCCCCCGAGACCCCCGCAGGCCCGGAGCGGCCAGCCGCTCGGGCTTTCGGCCCAGTAAGCGCCCCCAGCGCGAACCGCGGCGCCCCGACGGCGGAGCGCGTCCCCGCTCGTCCGCGGGCTCCCGGGGACGGGTGCCGCGCGAGGCGCGCGGCGGCGAACGCGTCCGCCGCCGCCCGGCGTCCCCACCCCCGCCCCCGCCGCTGCTGCGCCGCACCTTCCGCAGGGGCCGGCCGCACGGGCGCATCAAGGTCGGCGGGGTACTGATCCTGGTGATCCTGCTGCTCTTCGCCGGGCGCCTGGTGCAGATCCAGGGGCTGGAGGCCGACCACTACGCCGAGGCGGCCTCCAACACGCGCCTGCAGACCATCGACATCCCCACCCTGCGCGGCCAGATCACCGACGCGGACGGCAAGCCGTTCGCCTTGTCGCTGGAGGTGCGCACCGTCTTCGTGGACCCCCAGGAGGTCGATCCGGAGGAGCGCACCCGGCTCATCGACGAGCTCGCCGCCCGGTTCCACCTCGACAGGGACGAGGTCGCGGCCAAGGTGGACGCCAAGCCCGGCCGCTACGAGGTGATCGCCCGCGAGGTCCGGCCGGGGGAGTGGGAGGACCTGGAGGAGCTGGGCCTGTCCGGGCTGGGTTCGCAGGTCTCCTACGAGCGCGCCTACCCGGGGGAGACCGGAGCCGCCGACCTGGTCGGCTTCGTCGGCGCCGAGGGCCATGGCCTGGAGGGGCTGGAGGGCTACCTCGACGACACCCTGGCCGGGGAGGCGGGCAAGCGCCGGGTCGAGGTGGGCATGGACGGCACCCAGATCCCCATGGCGGGCGGCCTGGTCCAGGAGCCCGTGCCCGGCCAGGACGTGCGGCTGACCCTGGACCAGGAGATCCAGTGGTACGCCGCCCAGACCCTCGCCGACAGGGTGGAGGAGCTGGAGGCCGAGGCGGGCAGCGTCATCGTGGAACGGGTCGGCACCGGCGAGATCCTCGCCATGGCCGACTACCCGACCTACTCCCCGAGCGACATCTCCAGCAGCAGCTCGGAGGAGTGGCTCAACGGCGCGGTGGCCGAGACCTTCGAGCCGGGCAGCACCAACAAGGTCATCACCCTGGGTGCCGCGCTGGAGGAGGGGGTCACCACCCCGGAGACGGTCTACACCGTGCCCTACAGCATCGAGTACCTCGACCAGACCTTCCGCAACTCCACCGACCACGGCACCCAGCGCCTCACGGTCAACGGCATCATGGCCCAGTCCAGCAACGTCGGCACCATCAAGATCGCCGACCAGGTGGGCGCCGGGGTCCTGCACTCCTACATGAAGGACTTCGGGCTCGGCCAGCCGACGGGGCTGCAGCTGCCCGGCGAGGAGGCGGGCCTGCTGACCGACCCCGAGGACTGGTGGGGCACCCAGCTTCCGTCGGTCTCCATCGGCCACGGCCTGTCGGTGAACGCCGTGCAGATGGCGTCGGTGTACTCCACCATCGCCAACGGCGGCGTGCGGGTGGCCCCCCGGGTGGTCGCCGGGACCGTGGACCCCGACGGCCGCTTCACCCCGGCGGAGGAGCCCGAGCGAAGGCGCGTGGTCGGCGAGGAGACCGCCGAGCAGCTCGCGCTGATGCTGGAGGCGGTCACCAGCGACGAGGGCACCGCGCCCGAGGCCCGCATCGAGGGGTACCGGGTCGCCGGGAAGACCGGCACCGCCAACCGGATCAACCCGGAGACGGGAAGCTACGAGGGCGGCGGCTACACGGCCACCTTCGCCGGCTTCGCGCCCGCCGACGACCCGCAGGTCGTGGTCCAGGTGGTCCTGCACAACCCGAAGGAGACCTACTACGGCGGCGAGGCCGCCGGGCCGGTGTTCAACGACATCATGTCCTTCGCCCTGAAGTCCCTGAAGGTCCCGCCGACGGAGACGGACCCGCCCGCCATCCGCCTGTTCGAGAACACGCCTTAGACGTACTGAGGTCGACCCCGGACACGGCGAAGGCCCGCACTCCCCGGCGGACTGAACTGGTCCCCAGAAGTTG
>NZ_LWLB01000011.1 GCF_001905145.1 Nocardiopsis sp. TSRI0078 | reverse complement strand
CCGTCCAGATCGCTGCCATCAACGAATGGCTCTGACTTCCCAAACAGGCCCTAGTCCCGCCTCCGCCACGCGGGCGGGGGCCGTCCCATCCGAGAGGTGGGGCGGCCCCCGCCCGTCAGGGACGAGAATCCGCATCGGGTTCGGTCTGCATCAGGCGCGGGGACACGGCGAACCCGTGACGGGAGTAGGCGGAAACGGCCCGGTCGCTGGAGTGGACGCTCACCCGCTCCAACGCGAGCTCGCGGGCCAGTTCCAGCACCGCCTCGACCAGCCGGCCGCCCAGGCCGTCATCACGCTGCTCCGGTAGTACGTACACACATTGCACATCGCCCGAGGCCCGCTCGAACGCGTGCGGCTGCGGCACTCGCCGTGTGACCGCCAGCCACGCCATGCCGATGACCGACTCGTCCAGGACCGCGACGAAGCAGTGGTGGGAGGCGTCGTTCCTCTTCCCCCAGTCGACGAATCGAGGCACGAACTCGGCGAGGGGGAGGTCGGGCTCTCCGTGGTTCTCACATGTCCACCGCCATCGCAGTTCGGCGACGGAGTCCAGGTCTTCGGGCCGGGCCGGACGGACGACGACATCGCTCATGCCCGCGGATTGTGCCACGGCGGTCCAGGTGCTCCTGCCGTCGCCGCCCAACCGGCGCCGACGGCCCCGCGCTCGTCGGAGCGCGGGGCCGTGTCGCGCCCTTCGTCAGTCGAGGACGGCGAACGCCTCGACCTCGACGAGTACGTCAGGCTCGAACAGGTAGTCGACGCCGATGAGTGACACGGGCGGCCACGGCTGCGGAATCCCGAGCTCGTCGGCGACGCGCTCGACACCCGCCATGAAGTCGTCCATCCTCTCGGGGCTCCAGTGCGTGACGAAGAACCTGAGGCGCACGACGTCGGCGAAGCCCGCCCCGGCGCCGGTCAGCCCGAGCGCGGTGTTGCGCAGGGCCTGTGCGACCTGGCCGGTGAGATCACCTGGTGCGACGGGGTTCGCCTCGGCGTCGCGAGCGATCTGGCCGGCCACGTGCACGTGACGGGTGCCCGTGCCGACCGCGACGTGGTGGTAGGGCACGGGCTGCATCATGCCCTCGGGGGTGAACAGCTGCACGGTCATGGGAGGTTCCCTCACTTGTCAACGGTAGGTATACAAGGTCTACTTGGTATACGCAGGGAACTACAACGAAACCAGGTGTCATGCAGGAAACCGCCCACTCCGCGCCCGACGGCCAGATCACCGGGGCGCACCGTGAGCTGCTCGACCAGGTGCTCGACAAGTGGTCGCTACATGTGCTCGACCAGCTGTGCGAGCGGCCCTCGCGCTTCAACGAGCTGCGCCGTGCGATCCCCGTCGTGACACAGAAGTCGCTCACGGCGGCTCTGCGGCGCCTTGAGCGCAACGGGATGGTCGAACGCGTCGTCGTGAGCTCGCGGCCCGTCGCCGTCGAGTACCGCATCACGCCGTTGGGAAAGACGCTCCAAGAGCTGATCGACGCGCTCCTGCGCTGGACCACCGTCAGCATGCCCCGTGTCGAGCGTGCACGCGCGCGGTTCGACGGCGAGGCATGACGGGGGTTCTCCCTCCGGCCCTTCCCACTACGCTATAAATCTACGTCGTAAAGGTGCTGCTTCGCGTTAAGCATCCTGACTCGAGGAACTGGAACCGGGTCGGTACTCAGACCAGCGGAGTGGCGAGCCGAGCCAGGTCGTCCTCCAGGAGCGGCCCGACGAACGCGCGGGTCCGTGCCGCGGTGTCGCGGTCGTGGCCGCGCGGCGTGGGCTCGGTGAACATGATCAGGTACAGGTAGACCCGGTACAGGGTGAGCCTGCGCAGCAGGTCCGGTGTGAAGTCCGCGCGGCCTCCCGCCGCGCGGTACCCCTCCAGGAACGCGGTGTCGCCGCGGATGTCGCCGAAGAGCGCCAGGGACACCAGTTCGGCGGCCGGATCACCCCAGAAGGCGCGCTCGGCGTCGACGACCCCCGAGAGCCCGGGCCCGTCCGCCCGGTCGGTGCCGGTGACCAGGACGTTGCCGTCCCACAGGTCGAAGTGCGTGAGCACCGGGGTGCGCACCGGGGCCAGGTGGGCGAGGTTGGCCGACACCAGCCGCAGGATCCGCGCCCCGCCGCCGGGCAGCGCGACGGAGAACCGGAAGGCGTCGGCCACCACCGCCTCCACCATCGCGCCGAACGCCTCCGGCCAGGTGGAGGCCCGCAGCCCCGCCTGTGCCGGGTAGCCGAACACGTGCCCGGTGACGGTGTGCAGGGCCGCCACGGCCCGTCCCAGCTCGCGGCGGACCGGGGACAGCCGCTCCGGTGCCAGGCCGGACCGGACGCCGTCCAGGGCCGTTCCGGGCAGGTGGCCGAGGAACAGGTACTCGCGGCGCGGGTCGCCGGGCACCGTGCCCGCGTGCAGGACCTCGGGTACGAGCGGGCCCGCCACGGGGCGGGCCCGCTCGTACACCATCGCCTCGGTGGCCATGATGCCGTGCTCGTAGGTGAGCCGGGGGCGGTCGGGAGGGGGCGCCAGTTTGAGCACCGCCCGGCGGCCGTCGTGCAGGAGGACGCGGTGCACGGTGTTGTAGGTGCCTCCGGCGAGTGCCGCCTGTTCGCGTACGCGGGCGTTCCCGCCGAACGCGGCGCGCACGAGTGTGTCCAGGGCGGCGTCGTCGGGGGACAGTCCGGTCGCGGGGAACGAGGGGGTCATGCCCCCAATTTATGCGGACCGGAACGCGTGAGGTAGGCCCAGTCCGTGTCGGGGTCCGTTCTCGGGGCCGTTCGGCCGCCGGGCCGAGCACCGCGGGAGCCGCGCACCGCCGGGTCCGGCCGGATCGGCGCGAGGTTTCGCGAGGGCCGATCGGGATAGCCGGGGTGGCGAGGGCCGCGGACGGCGGCCGCGGCAGGGAGGGGAAGAACATGGGGGCGTTCTCGGGACCGGACATGGTGCGTACGGCGGCGCTCGGCCTCGCCACGGGGTCGCGCGGCACGCTCGGGAGCGCGCCGCTGTGGGCCGCCTCGGGGCCCGGCAAGCGCGTGTCCATGGCGCTGGTCGTCCTCGGGGAGTTCTCCGGGGACAAGATCCCGGGCATTCCCAGCCGTCTCGCCGGGCCGAGCCTGGTGGCCAGGATCGCCGGCGCGGGTACCGGCGGGGCCCTGCTGGCCCGCTCCCTCGGCGGATCGGCCGCCCTGGGGGCCGTGGTCGCGGCCGCTGCCGCCCCGGTGGGCGCCGCGGCGGGTGTGGGGTGGCGCCGGTACTGGAACGGCACCGGGCGTCCGGGCTGGATCGGCGGCGTCCTGGAGGACGTCTGCGCGGTCGCGCTCGCCGGGGCCGCCTGCCGGGGGGTGTCCGAGGACGCCCTCATGGGAGACTGAGGCCGTACCCGCGGCGGGGCGGCGGACCGTCCGGCGCCTTCCGTGCGGCCCGCGCGGCTATGGCGCACGACACCACCGTTTCGGGAACGGTAGGACGTTCTGGTGCGTTGGGACTGCTCTGGGGAGGTTCCCGGAAGACCCCCGTGCTTCCCGTACGCATCCGGCCGACTACCACGACGAGGACACCTGTGACAGGGCAGCCCAGTTCACCCGAGGCCGACGGCGGTTCGGTCCGACCACACGGCGGCGACGAGACGCGCGCCAACCGCTTCGTCATCCCGCTGCTCCTGATATCGGCGTTCGTGGTGATCCTGAACGAGACGATCATGGGTGTGGCCCTGCCCGCCCTGACCCGGGACCTGGGTATCTCCGTCGCCACCGGGCAGTGGCTGACCTCGGCCTTCATGCTCGTGATGGCCGTGGTGATCCCCGCGACGGGGTACCTGCTCCAGCGCTTCCACGTGCGCCAGGTGTTCATCGCCGCGATGACGCTGTTCAGCCTGGGCACACTGCTGTGCTTCCTCGCGCCCGGGTTCGGCTTCCTGCTCGTGGGCCGTGTGGTCCAGGCGATGGGAACGGCCATCATGATGCCGCTGCTCATGACGACCGTGCTGAACCTCGTTCCGCAGGACCGCCGCGGTCGCACCATGGGCAACATCTCCATCGTCATGTCGGTGGCGCCCGCGGTCGGCCCCACGCTGGCGGGCCTCATCCTCAGCGTGTTCGACTGGCGGTGGATGTTCGGGCTCGTCCTGCCCATCGCCGTGCTGGGCCTGGTCCTGGGAGCGCTCTTCATCCGCAACCTCACCGAGCCGCGCGCCGCCAGCATCGACCTGCTCTCGCTCCCGGTGTCGGCGCTGGCGTTCGGCGGACTCGTCTACGGCTTCTCGGGCCTGGGCGAGGGCGAGGCCACCGCGGTGGTCCCGCCCGCCGCGGCGATCGGGGTCGGGGCCGTCGCGCTGGTGCTGTTCGTGTGGCGCCAGCTGCGTCTGCAGCGCGGGGACCGGGCTCTGCTCGATCTGCGCGTGTTCCGTTCGAGGCAGTTCTCCGTCTCGATCGTCCTGGTCATGATCAGTTTCATGGCCCTGTTCGGCACCCTGATCATGCTGCCGGTCTACATGCAGAACGTGCTGGGCCACGACACGCTGGTCACCGGTCTGACCCTGCTGCCGGGCGGTCTGATGATGGGTCTGCTCGCTCCCGTGGTGGGACGCCTCTACGACCGCTTCGGCCCGCGCCCCCTGGTCATCCCGGGGGCGGCGGTGGTGTCCCTGGTGCTGTGGGGCATGACCCTCTTCGACGCCCACACGCCGGTCGGCCTGGTCGTCGCCGCCCACGTCCTGCTCAGCGGGGGGTTGGGCCTCATGTTCACACCGCTGCTCACCGGCGCGCTGGGGTCGCTTCGGCCCGAGCTGTACTCGCACGGCAGCGCCGTGGTCGGCACCGTGCAGCAGGTCGCCGGTGCGGCCGGTACGGCGACGTTCGTGGCGGTCATGTCCGCGACCTCGGCGGGCCTGCTCGCCGACGGTTCCACGGAGGTCGGGGCCCAGGCGGTCGGTGTCCACGCGGCCTTCCTTCTCGGTGCGGTGGTCTCGGTCGTGGCCTTCGCCATGACGTTCTTCGTGCGCCGGGTGGGGGCGGGCGCCGCGGAGGGCGCTCCGGCGGCCCACTAGGAGCCGTCGAAGGCCGTGGCGGGGGCCGTGCGCGGAAGGGATGTCCTTCCGTGCACGGCCCCCGCCGTCTTCGCGGGTCCGGGTTCGGACCGCCGCGGTGCCGGGTAGGGGCGGCGCAGAACCGCTATCCGCCCCGGGAGAGACTCATGGCACGACTGATCGACCTGCACGGCACCGCGATGGGGGAGTTCGACCGACGGGTCCGCGCGATCAGGCTGACGGACTGGGCGCTGCCCACGCCCTGCGCCGACTGGGACGTGCACGACCTGGTCAACCACCTGACCACCGAGCAGCTCTGGGTGCCGACTCTGCTGGGCGGTGCGCGGATCGAGGAGGTCGGCGACCGCTTCGAGGGGGACAACCTGGGGGAGGAGCCCGTCACCACCTGGGAGGTGGCCTCCCGTGAGGCCCGTACGGCCTGGTTGGCGCCGTCCTCCCTGGAGAGCACGGTGCACCTGTCCTTCGGTGACGCGCCCGCCGAGCTCTACCTGTGGCAGATGACCTTCGACCTGACGGTGCACGCCTGGGACCTGGCGCGTGCCCTGGGGGTGGACGAGGACCTGGACCCGGAGCTGGTCAAGGAGGTCCACGCCTGGGCGAGCGACCAGGGGTTCGGGCCGGGGCCGATGTTCGACGCGCCCGTGGAGGCCGGCCCCGGGGCCGGTACCCAGGAGCGGCTCATCGCCCTCACCGGCAGGAAGCCCTGACCTCGGCGGGACCGGTGCGCGGGCCGGGCGGTGCGGCCCTGCGGTGACCGAGCCCGGCAGCACGGGGTGCGCGCCCGGTCACCGGGCGGTGCGGCAGGTTTGGACGGTGCGGACCGCGGTCAGTGCGCCTGGGGAGACGCTTTTCCACGTCCGGCGCTCGGAGCCGGAGGACCCCAGGGGGCGGTATGCGCGCGGTACGGGTACACGAGTACGGTGAGGGCCCCTCCGTCGACGAGGTCCCCGAGCCGAGGGCCAGGGGGCCGCTGGACGTCCTGGTGCAGGTCGACGCCGCCGGTGTGTGCCGCACCGACCTGCACATCGTCGAGGGCCAGTGGGCGGACAGGAGCGGAGTCTCCCTGCCCTACGTTCTGGGGCACGAGAACGCGGGGACCGTGGTCGAGATCGGTCCGGCCGTCACCAACGTCCTGGTCGGGGACAAGGTGATCCTGCATCCGCTGGTCACGTGCGGGCTGTGCCGTCCCTGCCGTGCGGGCGACGACGTCCACTGCGAGAACTCCTCCTTCCCCGGTATCGACACCGACGGAGGGATGGCCGAACTGCTGCTCACCAACGCCCGCTCCTGCGTCAAGCTCGCCGAGGGGCTGAGACCCGTGGAGGTGGCCGCGCTCGCCGACGCCGGGCTCACCGCCTACCACGCCGTGCGCAGGGCGGTCCCGCTGCTGTACCCGGGGGCGCACGCGGTGCTGGTCGGAGCCGGGGGACTGGGCCACATCGGGATCCAGGTGCTCACCGCGCTCAGCCCGGCCGAGCTGACCGTCGTGGACCGTTCGGAGGAGGCGCTGCGCGTGGCCGGGGAGCTGGGGGCGGCGCACACGGTACGGGCCGACGGCACCCAGGCCGAGGCGGTCGCCGACATCACCGGCGGCAGGGGCGCGCAGGTGGTGCTCGACTTCGTCGGTGAGGGCGGCACCGAGAAGGAGGGTGTGGCCATGACCCGCGACGCGGGGAGCTACTTCGTCGTCGGTTACGGCGGGGCGCTCGACGTTCCGACCATCGAGCTCGTCTCCCGTGAGATCTCCGTCGTGGGCAACCTGGTGGGCAGCTACAACGACCTGGACGAACTCATGAGCCTGGCCGCCCGGGGCAGGGTGCGCCAGCGCACGAGGACCTATCCGCTGGAGGAGGCCCCCGAGGCCTTCGACGACCTCGACCACGGGCGGCTGCCGGGGGCGCGGGCGGTTCTGGAACCCGCCGCGGGCTGAACCGGAAAGGGGCGCCCGCGCCGCGCCGGTAGCGGGGACCGCGCCGTGTCGGCTTCCGGCGGCCCCGAAGGTGTCACAGACTGTGACGAGCCTTCGACGCGGTGCGTGGAGGGGCCGAGGACACTGACCGCACACGAGGGAGGACACCGCCGTTGGAGGCCACGATCACCCTGCATGTCGATGGTGAGGAACACGAACTCACCGTCGACACCCGAACCACCCTGCTGGACGCGCTGCGTGACCGGCTGGGGGTGACCTCGCCCAAGAAGGGCTGTGACCACGGCCAGTGCGGAGCGTGCACGGTCCTGCTGGAGGGGCGCCGCGTCGTGTCCTGCCTGGCCCTCGCGGTCGCGCACGACGGCGCCAGCGTCACCACCGCGGCCGGGCTCTCCGAGGAGGGGCGGCTGCACCCCGTCGCCCGCGCCTTCGTCGACCACGACGGTTTCCAGTGCGGCTACTGCACGCCCGGTCAGGTCTGTTCGGCGGTGGGCATGCTGGAGGAGGCCGCCGCCGACTGGCCCAGCCACGTCACCGAGGACCTGGACGCGCCGGTGCGCCTGGACGACGAGGAGATCCGTGAGCGTATGAGCGGCAACCTGTGCCGTTGCGGCGCCTACGTCAACATCGTCGCCGCGATCAGGGAGGCCGCCCGGTGAGACCGTTCGACTACAGCAGGCCCGCCGAGGCCTCCGCCGCCGTCGCCGCGGTCGCGGGCGATCCCGAGGCCGCCTATCTCGGCGGGGGTACCAACCTGGTCGACCGTATGAAGCTGGGCATCACTCAGCCCACCGCGCTCGTGGACGTGCGCGAGCTGCTCAGCGACCGGATCGAGGAGCTGCCCGACGGGCGGATCCGCGTGGGCGCGGCCGTGCCCAACAGCGACCTGGCCGCCCACCCCGAGGTGCGCAGGCGCTTTCCCGTCCTCTCCCAGGCGCTGTTGGCGGGTGCCTCGGGGCAGTTGCGCAACGCCGCCACCACCGGCGGCAACCTCCTGCAGCGCACACGGTGCGTGTACTTCCAGAACCGCGCCATGCCCTGCAACAAGCGCGAACCCGGTACGGGCTGTGCGGCGGTGGAGGGCTATGGCCGCTACAACGCCGTCCTGGGCGCCTCGGAGCACTGTGTGGCCACCCACCCCTCCGACATGGCGGTCGCGATGACCGCCCTGGGCGCGCGGGTGCACGTGCTCGGTCCCGCCGGTGAGCGCACCGTGGACATGCCCGGCCTGCACCGGCTGCCGGGCGCGGAGCCCGAGCGCGACACCGTCCTGGAGCACGGCGACCTGATCACCGCCGTGGACCTGCCCCACCTGCCGTCGGCCATGCGGTCGACCTACCGCAAGGTGCGCGACCGCGCCTCCTACGCCTTCGCGCTGGTGTCGGTGGCCGCCGCGCTCGACGTCGTGGACGGCACCGTGGTGGACGTGCGCGTGGCCTTCGGCGGTCTGGCGCACGCGCCCTGGCGCGCCCACCGGGCCGAGGAGGTGCTGCGCGGGGGTCCGGCGACCGAGGAGGCCTTCCGCGAGGCCGGGCGGGCCGAACTCGCCGTCGCCCGCACCGGACCGGACAACGCCTTCAAGGTCCCCATGGCCGTCAACACCCTGGCCCTGGTCCTGCGCGAGCTGACCGCTGAGGAGGCACGATGACCAAGACGTCGCAGCCGCAGGCCATGGGCCGGCCGCTGACCCGGCTGGAGGGCGCGGACAAGGTCACCGGGCGGGCGACCTACGCCTACGAGCATCCGCTCGACGACCCCCTGTACCTGCATCCGGTGCTGTCCACCTGTGCACGGGGGCGCGTCGCCGGTGTCGACGCCTCGGAGGCCGAGGCGCTGGAGGAGGTGCGCGCCGTTCTGACCCCCGGCAACGCCGAGCGGCTCGCCGACACCAGTGACCGGGAGTTCGCCGTCCTGCAGTCCGACGAGGTGTCCTTCCACGGCCAGTTCGTCGCCGCGGTCGTCGCCGACACCCCCGAGACCGCCCGGCAGGCGGCCGGGCTGGTGCGGGTGGAGTACGAGCGGTCGCCGCACGACGTGGTGCTGACCGGCGACCACGGGGGGCTGTACCGGCCCGAGAGCGAGGACGGGCCCGCGTCCGACACCGAGCAGGGCGAGGTGGAGGCGGCGCTGGAGCGCGCCGAGGTCCTGGTCGACCACACCTACGGCACGCCTACGGAGCACAACAACCCGATGGAGCCGCACACCACCGTGGCCCTGTGGGAGGAGGAGGCCGGGCGCCTGACCCTCTACGACTCCACCCAGGGCGTGCACGTGGTCCGCGCGTCGGTGGCCGCGGTGTTCGGCCTGGAGCCGGAGCGGGTCAGGGTGGTCGCACCGCATGTGGGAGGCGGCTTCGGTTCCAAGGGGGAGGCGCACGCCCACGACGTCCTGGCCGCGATGGCCGCTCGTGCCCTGCCCGGGCGGCCGGTCAAGTTCGCGCTGACCCGGCAGCAGATGTTCTGCCTGGTCGGCTACCGCACCCCCACGATCCAGAGGGTGCGCCTGGGCGCCGACCGGGACGGGCGGTTGAGCGTGCTGGTCCATGACTCGGTGGAGCAGACCTCGACGGTCAAGGAGTTCCCCGAGCAGAGCGCGATGTGCTCGCGGTGGATGTACGCCGCGCCCCACCGCCGCACCACCCACCGGATGGCCGCTCTGGACGTGCCCGTCAACTTCTGGATGCGGGCGCCGGGCGAGGCGCCGGGGATGTACGCGCTGGAGGCGGCCATGGATGAGCTCGCCCAGGAGCTGGGGGTGGACCCGGTGGAGTTGCGGGTGCGCAACGAGCCGGAGACCGATCCGCAGAGCGGCGCTCCGTGGTCGGACCGGCAGTTGGTCAGGTGTCTGCGCGAGGGCGCCGAGCGCTTCGGCTGGCACGGGCGCGACCCCGCTCCCGGAGTCCGCCGTGAGGGCGACTGGCTGGTCGGTACCGGTGTGGCCGCGGCGAGCTATCCGCACCTGTTCAACCCGGGGTCGGTGGCCCATGTCCGCTACGGCGACGACGGCCGTTACGAGGTGGGTATCGGCGCGGTGGACATCGGTACCGGGGCCTGGACCGCGCTCACCCAGATCGCGGCGGACGCGCTGGGGTGCCCGGCGGAGGAGGTGCGGCTGCGGATCGGCGACACGGCCCTGCCCACGGCCTCGGTCGCGGGCGGGTCCAGCGGTACCAGCTCCTGGGGTACGGCGATCGTGGCCGCGGCCCGGGCCTTTCGGGCCGAGCACGGGTACTCCCCGGCGCCGGGCGCGAGCGCGCGGGCGAGCGCGGCGCAGGACACCGTCGACGAGGGGTACGCGGTCTACTCCTTCGGGGCGCACTTCGTCGAGGCGCGCGTGCACGCCGACACGGGTGAGATCCGGGTGCCGCGCATGTTCGGCATGTTCTCGGTGGGGCGGGTGGTCAATCCGCGTACGGTGCGTTCGCAGTTCCTGGGCGGGATGGTCATGGGGATGTCGATGGCGCTGCACGAGGAGAGCTTCCGGGATCCGCGCTACGGCCACGTCGCCAACGGGGACTTCGCCGAGTACCACATCCCCACCAACGCCGACGTGGGCGATCTGCGGGTGGACTGGTTGGAGGGGGAGGACCTGCGCGCCACCCCGATGGGTTCGCGGGGCGTGGGCGAGATCGGCATCGTGGGTACGGCAGCGGCCGTGGCCAACGCCGTGTACCACGCCACGGGTGTGCGGGTCCGTGACCTGCCGATCACGCCGGACAAGGTGCTGCTCTGAGGGCGGGTGCGCGGCCCGGGGCGCCGACCGGGGTCAGGTGCGGGGTGCGGTCACCAGGGACGGGCACACGACGGTGTCCACGCCGGGTGACCACAGCACCGACACGGGTTCGCGGTCGCCGACGTGTACGCCCGCGGCCTGGAGCAGGTCGCCCTCATAGGCCCAGGAGTGCGCGCGGTACAGGGGCCAGGGCCGGTGCCGTACCCGGATCCACCAGGTGCGGCCCGCGTGGCGGGTGTGCAGGCCCCATCGTGCGGTGACGAAGTGCTCCAGCGGGCCGGGGCGGTCCAGGCGCTCGCCCACGGTGGCCCGCCAGCTGCCCCGGGCCCCGCCCCGGGGCAGCCGGCGGCGTACCGCGCCGGCGTGCGCGTCGCCCTCGGAGCGCAGGGAGACGTCCGACCACATGTAGGGCAGGCTCGTCAGGGCGCGCGCCGCCAGGACGTTGTGGGCCGAGTCGGCGTCCATGGACAGGAAGACCACGCCCCGGCGGCCGTACCCGTCCACCGAGTACAGGCGTACGTTCACCTCGCCGAATCCGCCGACCGGGATCCCGGCGGCCGTGGTTGAGGGGACGTGGAAGGCCACGAGTCCGACGTGTGCGGCCCCGTCCAGTACGTCGGGCCGGGTGTGCGGGGGCAGCAGCGGCGTGACCTGTTCGGGTGGGAGTGCCCAGTGTGTGAGGACCACCCCGCGCCAGTCCTGCCTGAGTAGTGGCGGTCCGGGCAGCGGAGGCGGGTCGGCGGGCGGCGGCCGCCGGTTCGCGTGTGTCGATGACTCCTGCACCGGCTTCTCCTTGCAGCGCTCGCGGGACGGTCCCGGCCGTCCGGGAACGGGACCACGCCCGGGGCGTCGGCCTGCCGGGCGTGGTCCGGCGGGACGCGTGTCCGCCCGTCCCTGGGGGCGGGCGCGCGTGCCCGGTCGTGCGGAGGGGCTATTCCAGGGTGTCCTTGAGCTTGCCCATGAAGCCCTCGCCCTTGGTGGCCTTGGACGGTCCCTTGGTCGAGCCCTCACCGCTGGGTTCGCCGTTGGTCCCGTACAGCTCGGGGTCCGCGGGCGGCGCGGAGGCCTTCCCGCCGAGCGGTTCGGGCTGGTCGAGGTAGCGCAGTTCGTGCCGCCCGTCGGGGGCGGGCCTGTTCGCCCAGCGGGCCTGGGCGGCGGCGGTGCCGTCGGACAGGCCCCAGATGGTGTTGGCGTGCTCCTGGTTCTCCTCGTCGAAGAGGGCGCTGGGAGCGACCTCGCCCTCCAGGCCGTCCTCCTGCAGCTCCTCGATGGCGGCCAGCCACATGTTCTGGTGGACGGTGTCCCGGGCCAGGTTGAACTGGAGCATCGCCTTGACGCCGGGGTCGTCGGTCATGTTGTACAGGCGCGCGGTCTGGAGACGGCCCTGGGCCTCGGCCGCGACGTTGGCGCGAAAGTCCGCCAGCAGGTTGCCGCTGGCCACGATGTACTTGCCGTTCCAAGGGGTGCCCGCGGAGTCGGCGGGTACGGCGCCGCCCCCGGCGACGATGGCCTGTTGGGGGTTCATACCGCCCACGATCGCCGCCACCACCGGGTCCTCGACGGCCTTGGCCACGGTGGTGGCCGGGGCGCCCTCCAGCAGGCGGGCCACCATGGTGGCGAGCATCTCGACGTGGCCGATCTCCTCGGTAGCCACGTCCATGATCAGGTCCTTGTACTTGCCCTCGATGCGGCAGTTCCAGCCCTGGAACAGGTACTGCATGGTGACGGTCATCTCGCCGAAGGCGCCGCCGATGAGCTCCTGGAGTTTCGCCGCGAAAAGCGCGTCGGGCGCCTCGGGCTTGGCCTCGAACTGCAGGTGTTTGGTGTGTCGGAACATGCTTTCGCCTCATCACTGGGGGATGTGGTCGCAACACGGACTGTTTTTGGGCCGCTACCCGGGCACCTGAGACGTATGCGCCCTTGGAGGAGAGTTTGTTCTCCGTCTACCGCGCCTGGGGCCGCGGGATAGCCGGACGGGTGCGGGGTAGGCGGTAGGGGTTGCCGGAAGGACCGAGGAACGTGTGAAGGAGCGAGGAAGAGATGCTGGAGGCGCTGTCCCCACCCTGGCCGCTGGGATGGAGTGCGGGGCTCTTCGTCCTGGTGGCCGTGGTGACGGTGGTGGCCAGCGTCAGGATGGCGGCGCTGGGCGACGTCCTGGCCGACCGCACCGGGTGGGGGGAGGCGGTCTTCGGCGCGGTCTTCTTCGGTCTGGCCACCTCCCTGTCGGGGATCGTGATGACGGCGGTCAGCGCCTCGGTGGACCATCCCGGGCTGGCCTACAGCAACGCCGTGGGGGGTATCGCCGCGCAGACGCTCGCGTTGGCGGTGGCCGACTTCTTCTACCGGCGCGCCAACCTGGAGCACGCCGCCGCCTCCTCGGCCAACCTGCTCTTCTGCTGCATGCTGATCGGTCTGCTGACGCTGGCGATGCTCACGGCCTTCGGCCCGGACGTGGTGCTCGTGGGTGTGCATCCGGCCTCGGTCGGGCTGGTCCTGTTCTACGCGGGCGGTCTCTGGCTGATCCAGAAGGAGCACAAGCATCCGATGTGGCGTGCCGTGCGCACCACCGAGACGGTGGTGGACGTCCCCGAGGACGGGGGAGGGGAGCGGGCCGGTGCGCGCACGAGCGTGCTGTGGGCGCGCTTCCTCGTGGTGGGCGCCGTCGTGGCCGTGGGCGGGTGGGCGCTGGCCCGGGCGGCAGCGACGATCGTGGAGGCCACGGGGCTCAACGCGGGTCTGGTGGGCGCGGTGGCGATGGGCGCGGTCAACGCCCTGCCCGAGACGGTCGCGGCGGTCGCGGCGGTCCGGAGAGGCGCGATGACGCTGGCCGTCGCCGCCGTCATCGGCGGCAACAGCCTGGACGTGCTCAACCTGGCCGTGGGCGACGCCTTCTACCGGCGGGGATCGCTGTTCCACGCCGCCACGGCGGACGAGTTGTTCCTGACGGCCGGGGCGCTGCTGATGACCGTGGTGCTGCTGGCCGGGCTCATCCTGCGCCAGGTGCGCGGCTGGGGCCGGATCGGCTTCGAGGGCGTGCTGCTGATCGTGGTCTACGCGGGGATCGTCGGAGTGCTCGCCTTCTGAGGGCGGGAGCGGCCCCGGGCCCCTTCAGCGCACCCGGTGCAGGTGGACGTCGTGTACCTGTGCGTCGCGCAGGGTCGCCGTCATGTAGGTGTGGTGGGGTTGGCGGCGCCGGTCCGTGGGCGAGCCGGGGTTGAGCAGTCGCAGTCCGGAGGGGGCGGTGGTGTCCCAGGGGATGTGCGAGTGCCCGAACACCAGCACGTCGTGGTCGGCGAAGCGTTCCTGGCAGCGTTTCTCGCGTCCCCGCGCGTCACCGGTCTCGTGGACGACGGCCAGGCGCACTCCTTCGAGGGTGGCGTGGGCGACCTCGGGCAGCCGTGCGCGCAGGTCGGGACCGTCGTTGTTGCCGTACACGCCGATCAGGTGCCCGGCCCGCTCCTGGAGGCGTTCCAGGCTGGCCAGGTCGCACCAGTCCCCGGCGTGGACCACGGTGTCGGCCCGTTCGACCTCCCGCCAGACCTGGTCGGGCAGGTCGCGCGCGCGGCGCGGGATGTGGGTGTCGGACAGGAGCAGCACACGCATGGTGCGCAGCCTAGTGGACTGACCGGATACGTTGCCGGTGTGCCTGGAGTGCTCCACCCCCGGACCATCTTGTACTTGTAGCGCACTTCGGCGCCCAACCTCGCTACAAGTACAAGATCGCGGCTCGTGGGGCGGGCCGGTGCACCTTCGCGGTCACCGCATCGAGGCGCGGCGGGCCCGGTTCTCGGGCAGCGGCGGCCGCGGTCACTCGTCGCCGCCGAAGGAGTTGTACTCCTTGGCCCGCTCCTGGCCGGACATGGCGTGGATGGCGTCCATGACGCGGTCGGTGATGACCCGCCGGGCCTTGCCGGGGGGCAGGTGGTCGTAGCCGGTGGAGAAGTCCATCGGTGTGCCGAAGCGGATGGTGAAGGGGCGCGGGCGCGGCATGGACGCGCCGACGGGCTGGACGTCCTGGGTGCCGGTCACGGCCACCGGCACGACGGGGGCCTTGGACTCCATGGCCAGGTGGGCCACGCCGGTGCGGCCCCGGTACAGGCGCCCGTCCCGGGAGCGGGTGCCCTCGGGGTAGATGACGCAGGCCTCGCCCTCGCGCAGCCGGTCCAGCATCGTCTCCAGGGACAGCATGGCGCCGCGTGCGTCGGCGCGCTGTACGGGCATGGCTCCCAGGGAGGAGAACACGGTCCTGGTGAGGCGTCCCTTGAGGCCGGTGCCCTCGAAGTAGTCGGACTTGGCCAGGAACCGCACCCGGCGCTGGGTCACCGACAGGGGGATGACCACGCTGTCCACGAACGACAGGTGGTTGCTGGCCAGCAGGACCGCGCCGGTTGCGGGGACGTTCTCACGGCCCTGGATGGTCGGGCGGCACAGGGTGCGGGCGAGCACCGATGCTGTTTGCCGCAACGCGCCGTAGAGCACGTGGTCTCCCTCACGGATGGTCGGATGCCGGAGTCCAATGTAAGGGCGACCGGTCGGTAACAACGGCGCGGGGAGGGGGGAGAGTGCCCCAGGTCACCGGGCGGGGGCCGGGTGGTGGGCCGGTGCCGTGCGCCCGCCGCCCGGGCGGCGGGCGCACGGCGGCCTGTCGGGGCTTGGGGAGTGCGCGGGCGGGTCAGTCGGCGCGCCGCCACTGGGCGTTGGCCCCGCACACCACCAGGCAGGGGCGCTCGCCCGGGACCCGGCCCGCCAGCCAGGCGGCGAAGGGCACGGCCGCGGCCGGTTCGGTGGCGATCCGGAACTCCTCCCACAGGCGGTCCTGGGCCTGGACGATCTCGGCGTCGCTGACCAGTACCGGGGTCACCGGGTGCTCGCGCAGCACCTCGAAGGGCACCTGGCCCAGGGCGGCGGCGCCCAGCGCGGAGGAGGCCACCGAGTCCACGGTGCCCTCCACGGGGTGACCCGCGGCCAGCGCGGCGTGCATGCTCTGGCAGCCCCGGGGTTCGGCGCCCACGACCCGGCGTCCCTGCGCGCCCAGGCGGACGCCGGCGGCGAGTCCGCCGCCGCCCACGGCGACGGCGATGGTGTCGCACTCGGGGGCGTCGGTGGCGATCTCCAGCCCGATCGTGCCCTGGCCGGCGACGACGAGGGGGTCGTCGAAGGCGTGCAGGTAGCGCACGCCCTCGGCCTCGGCGCGGGCCCGGGCGGCCTCGGCGGCCACCGCGTAGTGCTCGCCGACCCGGACGATCTCGGCTCCGGTGGCGGCCAGGGGCGCGGCCTTGGCCTCGGGGACGGTCTCGGGCACGTAGACCGTGGCGTGGACGCCGAGCACGCGGGCGGCGGTGGCCACTCCCAGGCCGTGGTTGCCGCCGGAGGCGGTGATCACCCGGTCGGTGTGCGGCCCGCCCAGGAGGGCGTTGAGGGCTCCGCGCAGTTTGAAGGCACCGGTGCGCTGCAGGTGCTCCAGTTTGAGCGTCAGCGGCCGTCCGTCGACCTCGGTGTGCAGTACCGGGGTGCGGCGGGCGTAGGGGGCGATGCGTTCGGCGGCGGCACGGACGTCGGTGGCCGTGGGCACAGCGTGCGCGGTCGTGGGGCTCATGTTTCCCACTGTGCCGCTACTGGTTATTAACTTAAAGTTGGGTCTGCTAAAGATCGTTAAGCAGAGCTTTGTGTCGGGTGTTGTTCGGGGGTGTGGTCGTGGTGTTGGACGCCAATCGGTTGCGCGTGCTCGTGGAGGTGGCGCACGCGGGGTCGATCGCGGCCGCGGCCCAGCGGCTCTCCTTCACCCCTCCGGCCCTGTCCCAGCAGCTCACCAAGCTGGAGCGCGAGGTGGGCTGCCGTCTGGTGGAACGGGGCCGTACCGGTGCCGTCCTGACCGCTGCGGGCCGGGTCCTGCTCGAACACGGTGAGCGGGTGCTGGGGGAGCTGCGCGAGGCCGAGACGGCCGTGCGCGCCTTCGCCGGCGCGGCCCCCGAGCGGTTGTCGCTGGGCGCCTTCGCCAGCGCGGGCAAGGTCCTGCTGCCGGCGACCCTGGCCGCGTTCGGCCACGAGCACCCCCAGGTGCGCCTGTCGCTGTCCGACATCGAGCCCCCCGGCGGGTACGACCTGGTCACCTCCGGTGAGCTGGACCTGCTGCTGACCCACCGCTACCCGGGCGTGCCCCTGCCCCGCGCGGGCGGGCTGCACCGCGAGCGCGTCCTGGTGGATCCGCTGCTGGTGGTCGCCCCCACCGGTCATCCGATCACCGACCGCGACCCGTCGCTGGCCGATCTGGCCGGGGAGGAGTGGATCTGCGGCGCGCCGGGCATCCACAACCGGGTCAGTCTGGACACGGCCGCCGCCGAGGCCGGGGTGCGCCTGGGGGTGGCCTACGAGACCCGTGACTACGAGGTGGCGCTGGCGCTCATCGAGGCCGGGGTGGGGGTGGCCCTCATTCCGCTCAGCATCCTGGGGTCGGCCCGCCGGGGCGGGTGGGTGAGCCGTCCGCTGCGCGACGCCCGTCTGGCCCGGGAGATCTACGCCGTGCACCGGCGCCGTCCGCCCGATCCGGTTCCGGCGATGGTCGCGATCCTGCGCGGTGTCGCGGCCCGGGCCCTGGAGCCGCGGGGCGGGGGCGGCTGAGGAGGGCGATGCCCGCCGGGCCGGGACCGCCCGTACCGGTGCCCGCCGGGCCCGTGCCGGGGCCTCTCACAGCGGCGGGGCGCCGGGCGGGCTGGGCGCGCTCCACCGGTACAGCAGTGCCAGCAGCCGCACGGTGAAGCACAGCAGGGCCCCCACCACGGCGATCCAGCCCCAGGTCAGGCCCACGGTGTAGGAGATGGCGACCAGGCCCGCGCCCAGCAGGGCCGGGGTGGCGTACAGGTGCGAGTTCGCGCTGAGCACGGTCGGTACGCGGTTGAGCAGGACGTCGCGGATGGTGCCGCCGCCCACGCCGGTGACGACGCCGAGCAGGGTGGCCTGCAGGGGGCCGAACCCCATCTCCAGGGCCTTGGTCGCGCCGATCACGGCGAACAGGCTCAGTCCGGCCGCGTCGAAGACGAGGATCGGCTTGGTCAGGTGGGTGAGCTGGCGGCTGAGGAAGAACGCGGTGGTCGCGCCCAGCAGGGCGGTGCAGATGTAGCGCCAGTCCTGGAAGGTGGCGGGGGTCACGCCGAGCAGCAGGTCGCGGATGACGCCGCCGCCCAGGGCGGTCACCATGCCCAGGGTCAGGACGCCGACGATGTCCACGCGCGCGGTGCGGACGGCGGTCAGCGACCCGTCGATGGCGAAGGCGAGGATGCCGATGAGGTCGAGGACGAGGATCAGGGTCTGGGTGGACATGCGTGTGTGCCGGGGAGGGCTTTCCTTCCGGGTCGGCTGGGACCGGTGCCGACCGACCATTCCACCACGTCCCGGGCGCGTCGGCCGCCCGTTGGCCCTGTGACGCGCCGCACGGCGGGGCGTGGGCGGGCCCGCGCGGCCCCTCGGCCGCCCCTCCCGGCGCCGTGGCGGTGGCCGGCCCGGGAGCGCGCGGCGGCGTGTCGGTTCCTTCCGCGCCCGTGGCGGGGACACCATCGTGGTGATCGGGACGCGGGCGGAGCGGGGGCGTATGGAACACGTGGACGCGGTCGTCATCGGCATGGGACCGGGCGGTGAGACCGTCGCGGGCAGGCTGCTCGCCGCGGGCAGGCGGGTGGCGGTGATCGAGCGCGAGCTCATCGGCGGCGAGTGCGGTTACTGGGCGTGCATCCCCACCAAGGTGCTGCTGCGTCCGCCGGAGGTGGGACAGGAGGCGGAGGGCGCCGCGGGGCTCTCCCGCCCGGAGCTGGAGTGGTCGGGGCTGCGCGCGTACCGGGACCGGATGATCCGCCACCTGGACGACTCCGCGCAGGCGCGGGGGTACCAGGACCAGGGCGCGCTGGTCCTGCGGGGGCCGGGGCGCCTGACCGGCCGCGACCCGTGGCGGATCGAGGTGGAGGGGACCGAGGTCACCGCCGACCACGTGGTCGTGGCCACCGGGTCCGAGGCCCTGCGCCCGCCGATCGAGGGGTTGGGGGACCTGGACACCTCGGTGGTGTGGACCAACCGGGAGGCCACCACCCTCACCGACGTCCCGGGGCGCGCGCTCGTGGTGGGCGGCAGCGCCGTGGGGGTGGAGCTGGGACAGTTCCTGGCCCGGATGGGTTCGAGAGTGACCGTGGTCCAGCGCGGCCCCCGCCTGGTGGACCGCGAGGAGCCCCGGCTGTGCGGGCTGGTCGGCGACCAGCTCGAACGCGACGGCATCACCGTGCGCCTGAACACGCAGGTCTCCTCGGTGGTGCGCGACGGCGGCGGGGTGCGGGCCGCCCTGGACGACGGCTCGCACGTGGACGCCGACGTGGTGGTGCTCGCCACCGGGCGGCGCCCACGCACCGGCGGCCTGGGGCTGGAGGAGGCCGGTGTGGAGCTGGACCGCTCCGCCCTGGTGGTGGACGAGCGCTGCCGGGCGGCGCCGGGGCTGTGGGGGGTCGGTGACGTCACCGGCCGGATGATGTTCACCCACGTGGCCAAGTACCAGGGGCGTGTGGTCGCCGACAACATCCTGGGCGGGGACCGCGGCGCCGACTACACCGCCGTGCCGCGCGTGGTCTTCTCCTACCCCGAGGTCGCCGGGGTGGGGATCACCGCGGGCCAGGCCCGGGAGCGGGGGATCGACACGGCCACCGCCGAGGTCGACCTGCCCGGGTCCCTGGCCCGGCCCTGGACCTATGACACCGACCCGCGCGGCACGCTGGGCCTGGTCGCCGACCGCGGGCGCGGGGTGCTGGTGGGGGCGTGGGCGTTCGCGCCCATGGCCGCGGAGTGGATCCACACCGCGGCGCTGGCGATCCGCACGGGCCTGACGGTCGAGGCGCTGGTCGACACGATCCCGCAGTTCCCCACGTTCAACGAGGCCTACCTCGTCGCCCTGGAGGAACTGGACCTGTGAGAGGGCGGGGCGGTCAGCCGTTCGCGGCCAGGGCCGCCTCCTCCTCGGCCTCCACGCCGCGGTTCCACTCGACCTTGGAGGCCTGCCAGCCGTCCTCGTCGCGGCCCAGGCGCCAGTAGCCCGACACCGACAGCTGCTCCTTGGGCAGGCCGTGTTCCACGCGCAGCAGGCGGCGCAGGTCGCGGACGAAGGCGGCCTCGCCGTGCACGAAGGCGTGGACGCGGCCCGGGGGGAAGTCCAACGCGCGCACGGCGGGGACCAGGAGCGAGCCGACGGTGCGGTCCCCGCGGTGCAGCCAGTGCACGTGCAGGCCCTCGCCCGCGCCGAGGTCCTGTTCCTCCTCGGGGCCCCCGACCTCGACGAACACGTGGGCGGTGGCGCCCGGGGAGAGGCGTTCCACGGCGGCGGCGATGGCGGGCAGGGCGCTCTCGTCCCCGGCCATCAGGTGCCAGTCGGCCTCGGGGTCGGGGGAGTAGCCGCCGCCGGGGCCCAGCAGGCGCAGCCGGTCGCCCGGCCTGGCGTTGGCCGCCCACACGCCGGCCAGGCCGGCGTCGCCGTGGTGGACGAAGTCGAGGGTGAGCCTTCGGGAGCCGGGGTCCCAGCCGCGCACGGTGTAGGTGCGCGTGACCGGCCACTCCTGGCGGGGGCGCTCGGCACGCAGGCGCTCCAGATCGAAGGGCTCGGGGTCGCCCGGCGAGGGCGGCGGGAAGAGCAGTTTGACGTAGCTGTCGGTGTGGTCGCCGGTGGCGAAGGCCGAGAGGCCCTCCCCTCCGAGTACGACCCGGATCATGTGCGGGGTGAGCCGCTCGACCGTCTCCACCCGCCCCGTGTGGACGGTCCTGGCGGGTCGTCCCTGCCGCTGAGCCACGGCGCCCCCTTCTGCCGAATTGAGTTAGGCGAACCTAAGTAAGGCATACCGTAGAGCACAGGGACCTACCGGGGCAAAACCTGCGTGGAGTGGTCGGTGTGGTCGCGGCCGTGGCCCCCATCAGACCGGGTGAACACCGCGTGCAGCCGGTGGTCGTCCTCGGGCGCCCCCGCCCGCAGGGCCGCCAGCCAGGCCGCCCCGCCCACCGTGCACCCGGCCATGGCGATCGCGGACCCGGCCGTGCCCATCTCCAGCTTGCGGACGAGCGCGCAACGCACCGGCTCCGACCCCGCCAGCACCCCGCCGGCCAGCACCACGGGCAGCCTCTCCCCGGGGGCGCGCACCTGGTGCACCGAGTGCGCCAGGTGCCCGGCGGCGGCCTCCACGATCACCTCGGCCGCCGGGTCGCCCAGCGCGTGGGCCTCACTGACCAGCGGCGCGAGTTCGGCGAGCGTGACCGGGGCGGCGGCGGTCAGGGTCCGGGCGAAGTTGCGGGCGTGCTCCTGGGGCAGGTGGTCGGGCCCGTCCTCCGGACGCTGGCCCGGGATGACCCGCTTGGCCACCGCGCGTGCCAGCGGACTGAGCGGACCGCCCCGGGACAGTTGCCGCGCCGTCTCCCGCGCGGCCTGGTGCCCGATCCAAAAGCCCGAGCCCTCGTCGCCGATCAGCCATCCCATCCCGTCCGCCGAGCGGGTCCGCCTGCGCTCGTCGATGCGGGTGGCGATGGCCCCGGTCCCGGCGATCAGTACCGCTCCGTGCGCGACCGGGGTCCCCGAGGCGAAGGCGACCTCGTCGTCGCCGGTGAAGACCCCCAGACCCGGGGGAAGACCCGCCAGGGCCAGGGCCCGCTCCATACGCGCGCGCACGTCCTCGTCACGCAGTGAGGACACCCCGGCCAGGCCGACCACGGCGGCGGCCACGGCACCGCGCGCGCCCGGTCCGGCCGCCTCCAGGGCGGCCCCGACCGCCTCGGCCAGGTGCTCGGCGGCCCTGTCGGCGCCGTGGGCGTTGGGGTTGGCTCCCCCGGCCCGGGCCCGGCCCACACGTTCCCCCGAGAGCGTGGTCACCAGCGCCCGGGTGGCGGTGCCCCCGGCGTCCACCCCCAGGACGAGTCTGGGCCGGCCGCCCGGCTGGTCGGATCGGGCCTGGAAGGAGGAGGTCGTAGGTGTCACAGGGAAGAGGTGCCCCGTGGCGCCGCGTGTTACTCGCCGAGACGGCCCGCGAGGGGCGTGTGCCCCGGCGCGCCTCCGCCCGCGTGCGCCGATCTCCCGCCGACCGCGGGTGTGTTGACAGGAGGGCGGCCGGTCCACCACCCTCACAGGTATGGACGCCCTCCCGTCTAACCGCCCGACCGCCCATCGGTCCGCACGGATCGACAGGGTGCGCCGCGGCACGCCGGGACTCATCCTGCGTCGCGGGCGCCTGGGCTCCCCTCCCCGCGGCTGAGCCGCGTCCTCCCCGCGGCGGCGTCTCCCGCCGCGTGTCCTCAACGCGCCCGCGGCCGCGCCGACCGGCGCCCCCCACGCCTGGACCCGCGCCCCCGAGCGCGTACCTGAGCGCGTACCGGCACGCCGTCGGCCGCGACCGGCGATCGGCGCGGCGGGCCCCGTACCGCGGCTCCCCCCGGAAGGTCCCCGACCGCCCGTTCCCGACCCCCGCCCATGCCCACAGGAAGGTACGCACCATGACCGTGACCATCGAGAACGCGTCGCAGGGCCTGCGTGACAGCGCGGCCGTCGACAACGCCCTCGTGGAGGGCCCGCGCACCCTGCGCCGCCTCGCCCCGGACCAGGAGTCCCGCCCCTACGAGCTGTTCGGGGTCCGCCCGCTCGGCCCCCTCATCGGCGCCGAGATCCAGGGCGTGGACCTGCGCGCGCACATCGACGAGGAGGTGCGCGCCGAACTCCACCGGGCGCTGCTGGAGTTCAAGGTGATCTTCTTCCGCGACCAGCCCATCGACTCCGCGCGCCAGCAGGAGATCGCCCGGATGTGGGGCGAGCTGGAGACCAACCCCTTCATCGACCAGGGGGAGGACGCCCACGTCGCCCGCTTCGCCAAGGGCGCGATGCCGCCCAGCTACGAGAACGTGTGGCACACCGACGTCACCTGGCGTGAGGCGCCCGCCATGGGCGCCGTCCTGAGGCTGGTGGAGGTTCCGCCGACGGGCGGCGACACCCTGTGGGCCGACATGGCCGCGGCCTACGACAACCTGCCCCGGGACGTCAAGGAGCGCATCGAGGGGCGCACCGCCGTCCACGACGTCATCCCCGGGTTCGCCCGCTTCCTCGACGAGGAGCGGCTCCTGGAGTGGCAGGACCGCTTCCCCCCGGTCGAGCACCCCGTCGTGCGCACGCACCCCGAGACCGGCCGCCGGACGCTGTTCGTCAACGTCTCCTTCACGACGCGGATCGTCGGCCTGGAGCGGGAGGAGAGCGACGAGATCCTGCGCTTCCTCTTCCAGCAGGCGCACGCGCCCGAGTACCAGGTGCGCTTCTCCTGGGAGCCGAACTCGATCGCGTTCTGGGACAACCGCGCCACACAGCACTACGCCGTGAACGACTACCACCCGCACCCGCGTGTGGCCGAGCGCGTCGCGATCGTCGGCGACCGCCCGTTCTAGAAGGCCCGGTGGCACCCGTTCCCCGCCTTCCCCGCCCCGCCGGACACCGGACCGTCCGTGTCCGGCGGGGCCCGGGCGCCGCCGGAAAAACACTGGCGCCGACGTCGGGGCGGCTGGGAGAGTCGTCCCATGACAGGTGCGCGACAGTACGGTTCCTCCCGCGACGACGCCTCCGTGTGGACCGTGCGCGGCGGGACGGAGCAGGAGCACCCCGAGGCCCTGAAGGTCTTCGCCGAGGCTCTCAACATCTCCGCCCAAAAGCTCCTGGACGGTGAACGCGACCATCCCATAACCGAGCACGACCGCACCCTGCTCGCCCTGGACGGCGACCGGATCGTGGGCACCGCCATGGCCCACGGCTTCGAGATGGCCATGCCGGGCGGGCCGCGTCCTGTGGCCGGTGTGACGGGTGTGGGCGTGTGGCCCACCCACCGCCGCCGGGGCGTGCTCAGCGCCCTCATGCGCCGCCAGCTCGCCGACATCCGCGCCCGGGGCGAGAACCTGGCCGTGCTGTGGGCCTCCGAGGGCGGAATCTACGGCCGGTTCGGCTACGGCGTGTCCTTCCGGGAGATGAGGGCGACCGTCCAGCGCGTCCACGCCCGCCTGCGTCCCGACGCGCCCCGCGACCCCTCACTCACCGTGGAGCTGACCGAACCCGCTGCGGCCCGGGAGGAGATGGAGCGGATGCACCGCCGGGCCCTGTCCGGGCGCGTGGGGCGGTTCGCCCGCACCTCCAACTTCTGGAGCCTGCTGCTCAAGGAGTCGGAACGCCCGGACGAGCGGTTGCTCGTGGCCCTGGTGCGCGGACCCGACGGGCCCCGCGGGTACGCACTGCACAGCCTCGTCAAACGCCGGGACGAGGATCTTCCCCAGGGGCAGGTCCTCGTGCGCGAGCTGGTCACCACCACCCCGGCCGCGCGGGTCGCCCTGTACCGATACCTCCTGGACCGCGACCTGGTAGCCGAGACGGTCTTCGAGAGCCTGCCCGAGGACGACGCCCTCACCACCCTGCTGGCCGATCCCGGGCGGCTGGCCAGGCACGGCTCCGACGGGCTGTGGCTGCGCCTGGTGGACGTTCCCGGAGCCCTGTCGGAGCGCCCCTACAGCCTTCCGGTGGACACCGTGCTGGAGGTCGCCGACCGGTTCGCGCCGTGGAACGCCGGGCGCTGGCGCCTGAGGGCCGACGCCGACGGCGCCCGGGTGGAGGCCGCCGACGCCGCCCCCGACCTCACCCTGGACGTGTCCCACCTGGGCGCCGCCTACCTGGGACGCGTCGCCCTGACGGCCTTCGTGGACGCGGGTTCGGCCACCGAGCACACCCCGGGTGCGGCCGCACGGCTGGACACCGCCCTGTACGCGCCGCGGGCGCCCTTCTGCGGCACCGGCTTCTGAGCAGAACGACACCGACACCGCACGCACCAGCCGTGGCCCGGGCCACGGCGCAATTGACAGGCTTGGAGAATGACGACCCATTCCAGTTCCCACCCCGAGTGGACCGTACGGGGCACCGACCGCGACGAGTACGTCGAGGTGATGCGCGTGGTCGGCGAGGCGCTGCTGTCCTCGGAGCCCCCGCAGGAGCGCGAGCGCTACCTGCGGCCCCTGCTGGACGCCGAGGGCTATGACCGCGTCCTGGTCGCCGTGGACGGCGGCGAGATCGTGGGAGCGGTCAACGACTTCGCCTTCGAGATGGCCATGCCGGGCGGGCCGCGTCCTGTGGCCGGTGTGACGGGTGTGGGTGTGTGGCCCACCCACCGCCGCCGGGGCGTGCTCAGCGCCCTCATGCGCCGCCAGCTCGCCGACATCCACGCGCGAGGGGAGCGCTACGCGGCCCTGTGGGCCTCCGAGGGCGCCATCTACGGCCGGTTCGGCTACGGCCCCGCGGCCACGGAGATGGAGACCGGCGTCCGCCAACCCCACGCGCGCCTGCGCGCCGACGCGCCCCGCGACCCCTCCCTGCGGATCCGCCTGGCCGACCCCGAGCAGGTGCGCCCGGACCTGGAACGGGTGCACCGCGAGGTCGCCGCCGTCCAGGTCGGCCAGTTCCAGCGCGCCGGACACTGGTGGGACCGGGTGCTGCGGGACCTGCCCGAGCAGCGCGGCGGCAGGGGGCCGCTGCGCGCGGTGGTGGCCGGCGGCCCCGACGGGCCGCTGGGGTACGCGCTCTACCACACCCGTAGCAGGTGGGAGCGGGACGGATCCCAGGGTGAGGTGTACGTCAAGGAGATCACCGCCACCGCCCCGGCCGCCTGGACCGCTCTGTACGAGCACCTGTTCAACCGCGACCTGACCAGCGAGGTCGTGTTCGACTCCCTGGCCGTGGACGACCCGCTGCACCACCTGCTCGTCGACAGGGGGCGGGCGGTGCCCACGCTCCACACGTCCCTGTGGGTGCGCCTGGTGGACGTGCCCGGGGCCCTGTCCGAGCGCTCCTACGCCGGGCCCGTCGAGGCGGTCCTGGAGGTCACCGACCGGTTCGCGCCGTGGAACGCCGGGCGCTGGCACCTGAGGGCCGGCACCGGCGGCGCCCGGGTGGAGGCCACCGACGCCGCCCCCGACGTCAGCCTGGACGTGTCCCACCTGGGCGCCGCCCACCTGGGCCAGACGTCGCTGGAGGGCTACCTGCGCGCGGGGTTGCTCACCGAGCACACCCCCGGCGCGGTGGAGCGCCTCGACACCGCGCTGCACCGCTCCCGGGCGCCGTTCTGCGGCCTGGTCTTCTGACACGGCGACCGGTCCCGCGCGCCGCGGCGCGCGGGACCGGAACCGCCTCCTCAGCCCTTCAGCGCCTTGACCAGGCGGTCCACGTCGGACTCGTCGTTGTACAGGTGGAAGGCCGCCCGCATCCGCCCGTCGCGGACGGCGGTGACGATCCCCGCCCGGGCCGCGCGCTCCTTGGCGTCCTCGGACACGGGCAGGGACACGATCGCCGACCCGGCCGGTTCCATGTCCATGGCCTCGCGGAAGCGGTCGCCCAGGGCGGCGTCGTGCTCGCCGACCGTCTCGACGCCCACCTCCTCCAGCAGGGCCAGGGACTCCTCCAGGCAGATCCAGGCCGACCACACCGGCGGCAGGTCCAGGCGGCGGGCCTGGTCGGCGAGCCGCAGCGGCCCCCCGTACAGCGAGTCCCACCGGTCGCCGCCCGCGTACCAGTTCGCGGCCTGGGGTCCGAGTGCGGACAGGGCCTCGGTGGTGCCGGTCAGCAGGGCGGCCCCGCGTGTGCCCAGCAGCCACTTGAAGGTGGAGCACACCGTGTAGTCGATCCGGTCCGCGTCCAGCGGCAGCCATCCGGCGGACTGGGTGGTGTCCACCAGGAGCCGTGCGCCGTGGTCGGCGCAGGCCCGGGTGAGGTCCCGCAGCGGGGCGAGGGCGCCGTCGATGGACTGCACGGCGGAGACGGCCACCAGCGCGGTGCCGGGGCCGACCTCCTCGGGCAGGTGTGCCAGGGGGACCTCGCGCACCCGCACGCCGTCCTTCTGGCGGGCCAGGAACGGGAAGGTCACGGAGGTGAACTCCTCGCGCGCGAGCAGCACCTCCGAGCCCGGGGCCAGGCCGGCGGCCACCGTGCCGACGAGCTGGGCGACGTGGCTGCCGATGGCCACGCGGTCGGCGGACACACCGGCCATGCGGGCGTAGGCGGCGCGGACCCCCTCGATACGGGGGTCGGTGTCGGCGGGGGAGAACCGGCCGGAGGCCACCTCGTGGGTGTGCCGTTCCAGGGCCCGCAGTGCCCGGTGGGGTGTCAGGCCGTGCGTGGCGGTGTTGAGGTAGGTGTTCGCGGCGGAGAACTGCTGCCCGGCGGAGCGCAGGCGGGCGCGGTCGGAGTCGTCCATGCCCTTGATGCTCACAGCGGGGAGGGCGCCGCTCAAGGTCCATTCCGGCTCCGGGCGGACTGTGTTCTCCGGGTGCGCCGGGGCGTGCCGGGGCCGGCGGGTCGCGCCGGGACGGCGGCGCACGGGTGCCGGCCCTGCCCGTGGCCTGGGGGCCTCGGGGGTTTCAGCTGCGGAACTTGGCCTTGGCGTCGGTGGAGCCCGCCATGAGCTTGTTGAGCAGGCGTACGAGTTCCTGGCGCTCGTCGGGTTCGAGTGCCTCGGCCCAGGCGCTCTCGCGGCGGTTGTGCGCGCGGAAGCCGCCGAGGATCGCTCCGTATCCGGCCTCGGTGAGGCTGAGCTGGAGGGCGCGCCGGTCGTGGACGGCGCGCTCGCGCACGATGAGCCCGTCGCGTTCGAGGGTGTTGAGCAGCGCGGACAGCGCGGCACGGCTCATGCCGGAGATCTCGGCGGTGGTCTTGGCCTCCATGGGCCCGGCCAGCCACAGCGCGAAGATCACCCTGAACCCGGGCCAGGTGAGCCCGCGCGGGCGGTGCACGGAGGACTCCAGGTCGTAGATGACCATGCTCGTGGCCCGGTTGAGCGTCAGGACCATGCGCATGGCGTCGGTGTTGACGGAGGGCAGTTCCTGTTCGGCCTTCCGTACCGCGTAGTCCACGAATGACCAGAAGGTGAGATCGCCTGGGGGAGAGGTGTCATGGGTCACGGCGACCACCCTAGTGCCTGGAGTACGGGCGCTGTTTACCGCGTTTTTCCTCCCCGGCGCCCGTGTGAGGCGGTTATGGCGTGATGTGGGTGTTCTGCGAATGGGCGCATCCGTCGGAGGCGGCGGGTTATGGGACCGGTGCGCGCTCGCGGGGAGGGTGCGACGGACCGGTGAGCCGCAGGTGGCGGCCCCCGGGCGGGTGAAGAGTAGCCTTGGTGTGTGATCTGTATCACGCGCCAGTCGGGCTCACGCCTCTTGGTGCTGTGGCCTGGGGCACGTTATGGTCATAATCATCAAACCTTTGATCAATTGGGCGGCAAGCGCCGCCCGGAGCGAGTGAAGGGTCCTTCGACCATGGCAGCCAAGCCGTTCGCCTCATCCGCCGACACCGAGGCCAAGCAGCAGACCCTGGAGGTCCTGGCCGACGGGGTCTACGCCCTCACCGCCGAAGGCGACCCCAACGTGGGCGCCATCGAGGGCGAGGACTTCCTCGTGGCCTTCGAGGCCCTGGCCACCCCCGCCGCCGCGCGCGACTGGCTCGCCCTGCTGCGCCAGCACACCGACAAGCCCGTCCGCTACCTGGTGCTCTCGCACTACCACGCGGTCCGCGTCCTGGGCGCCAGCGCCTTCGACGCCGAGATCATCCTCACCCACGAGAAGACCCACGAACTCATCCGCGAGCGCGGCAAGGAGGACTGGGCCAGCGAGTTCGGCCGCATGCCCCGCCTGGCCAAGGACGCCGACTCCGTGCCCGGCCTGACCTGGCCCACCCAGACCTTCGCCGACCGCACCACCATCGACCTGGGCGGAGACCGCGGCGAGCTGGTCCTGCAGTACTTCGGCCGCGGCCACACCGAGGGCGACGTCGTCGCCTGGCTGCCCAAGCACAGGATCCTCTTCGCCGGCGACCTCGTCGAGGCCCAGGCCGCCCTCTACACCGGCGACGCCTTCCACCACGACTGGGCCGGGGGCACCCTGGACGGCGTCAAGGCCCTGGGCGCGGAGATGCTCGTCGGCGGGCGCGGCGCCGTCAGCCGCGGCCGCGAGGAGGTCGACGCCGCCATCGAGCAGACCCGCAACTTCCTCAAGGTCATGATCGCCGAGGTCGGCGCGGTCCACGGCCGCGGCGGCACCCTCAAGGAGGCCTTCGAGGCCACCCACGCCGCCCTGGTCGGCGACTACGGCCACTGGCCCATCTTCGAGCACTGCCTGCCCTTCGACGTCTCCCGCCTGTGGGACGAGTTCTCCGGCATCGAGCGCCCCGTCGTCTGGACCGCCGAGCGCGACCGGCAGGTCTGGGACCAGCTCCAGGGCTGAGGGCCCGCCCACCCCCTCCTTCTCCCGTCAGCGCCCACGCGGGGCGCCCACGCCGAACGGAGCCACCACATGCGACCCCCTGCTCCACGCACCCCCGCCGACCCCGCCGCCGAGCCCGTCCTGGTGCTCGGTGCGGGGCCGGTCGGCCAGACCGCGGCCCTGCTACTGGCCCGGCGCGGAGTCCCCGTGCTGGTCGTGGACGGGCGCCCCGAGCGCGACGCCGTCGGGTCCAAGGCCATCTGCCAGCAGCGCGACGTGCTCGACGTCTGGGACTGGCTGGGCGCCGGGACCATCGCGAGGGAGGGCCTGACCTGGGACACCGCGCGCACCTTCTACCGCGGGCGCGAGCTGTTCAGCGTCCACCTGGCCGACCCGGCGGCCTCGTCCCTGCCCCCGTTCGTCAACATCTCCCAGTCCCGCACCGAGGAGGTCCTGGACGAGCGCATGGCCGAGGCGGGCGTGCAGGTCCTGTGGAACCACCGGGTCGCCGGCATCGCCCAGGACGAGGACGGCGTCACCGTGGAGTGCCACACCCCCCGGGGGCCGGTGAGCCTGCGCGGCTCCCACGCCCTGTCGTGCCTGGGCGCCCACGGCGGTGTGGTCCGCGAGGCCCTGGGACTGGCCTTCGACGGCACCACCTTCGACGACCGCTTCCTCATCTGCGACATCCGGGCCGACCTCGACGGCTGGGAGCGCGAGCGCCGCTTCTACTTCGATCCCGAGTGGAACCCCGGACGCCAGGTGCTCATCCACCCCTGCCCCGACTCGGTCTACCGCATCGACTGGCAGGTCCCCGCCGACTTCGACCTGGCGGCCGAGGAGGCCAGCGGCCGCCTGGACGCCCGCATCCGCCAGATCATCGGCGAGCGGCCCTACGAGATCGTCTGGCACTCGGTCTACCGGTTCCACACCCGCGTGGCCGAGCGCATGCGCGCGGGCCGCGTCCTGCTGCTCGGCGACAACGCCCACCTGGTCGCCCCCTTCGGCGCCCGCGGACTCAACTCCGGGGTCCAGGACGCCGAGAACGCCGCGTGGAAGCTCGCCTACGTCCTGGCCGGGTGGGCGGGCGAGGAGCTGCTGGAGAGCTACCACGACGAGCGCCACGCCGCGGCCCTGGAGAACGCCGACGTCACCAGCGCCACCATGCGCTTCCTGGTCCCCCACGACGAGGAGGCCCACCGCACCCGCGTCACCGTGCTCGAACAGGCGCTGACCGAGGAGGCGGCCCGCGCCAGGGTCGACTCCGGGCGCCTGGCCGAACCGTTCTGGTACACCGACTCGGCCCTGACCACCCCCTGCCCCGAACGCCCCTTCGGCGGACGGCCCCCGCGCGGACAGGTCCCCGACCCCTGCCCCGGGGTGATCCTGCCCGACGCCCCCGTGAGCCTGCCCGGCGAGGACGCGCCCACCCGCATCCGCCCGCTGCTGCGCGAGGGCCTGACCCTGCTGGCGGGTCCCGCCCCCGAGGGCCGCGAGCCCGGCGCGTTCCTGGAGGGCGTGCTCACCGCCGCCCGCGAGGCCACCCAGGCCCCCGTCAACGCCCTGTACCTGGACGCGATCGACACCACCGGCGCGCTCACCAAGGCCCTGGAACCCGCACCGGGCCAGGTGTGGCTGGTGCGCCCCGACGCCCACGTGGCCGCGGTCGTCGCGGGCGGGGCCGCCGCCGTGCGCGCGGCGGTGCGCGCCGCGCTGGGGTTCACCCCCCGCCTCCCCGCGTCCGCCGAGGGGGTCGGCCGACCGGCGGGGACCGCCGCCGAGGACACCCCCGGCACCGGCCCGCGCGGTGACGAGCCCGCCCCGGCCGCCTGACCCGGATCCACCCGACACGGAAGGGAGAACACCGCCATGGCCTACTACCGCCAGGTCGGCGAGGTGCCCCGCACCCGCCACACCCAGCACCGCACCCCCGAGGGCGGCCTGTACTACGAGGAGCTGATGGGGGAGGAGGGCTTCTCCGCCGACTCCTCGCTGCTCTACCACCGGGCCATCCCCTCGGCCATCGTCGACGCCGCCGAGTGGGAGGTCCCCGACCAGGCCCGCACCCGCAACGCGCCGATGGTGCCCCGCCACCTGAGGCTGCACGACCTCTTCTCCGACCAGGAGTGGAAGGCCGCCGACGTCGTGGAGTCGCGCCGCCTGGTCCTGGGCAACGACGACGTGCGCATCTCCTACGTCGTGGCCGGTGCTCCCTCGGAGCTGTACCGCAACGGCATCGGCGACGAGTGCGTGTACGTGGAGTCGGGCACCGCCCGCGTGGAGACCGTCTTCGGCCTGCTGGAGGTCGGACGGGGCGACTACGTCGTCCTGCCCCGGGCCACCACCCACCGCTGGGTGCCCACCGGGGAGGAGCCGCTGCGCGCCTACGTGGTGGAGGCCAACAGCCACATCGCCCCGCCCAAGCGCTACCTGTCCCGGTACGGGCAGTTCCTGGAGCACTCCCCCTACTGCGAACGCGACCTGCGCGGCCCCTCCGAGCCGCTGCTGGCCGAGGGCGAGAACGTCGACGTGCTCATCAAGCACCGCGGCGACGGCCCCGGCGGTATCTCCGGCACCCGCTACACCTATCCCGCGCATCCCTTCGACGTCGTGGGCTGGGACGGGTGCCTGTACCCCTACGCCTTCAACATCGACGACTTCCAGCCCATCACCGGGCGCGTCCACCAGCCGCCGCCCGTCCACCAGGTGTTCGAGGGCCACAACTTCGTCATCTGCAACTTCGTGCCGCGCAAGGTGGACTACCATCCCGGCGCGATCCCGGTGCCCTACTACCACTCCAACGTCGACTCCGACGAGGTCATGTTCTACTGCGGCGGCGACTACGAGGCCCGCAAGGGCTCGGGGATCGGCCAGGGGTCCATCTCCCTGCACCCGGGCGGCCACTCCCACGGGCCCCAGCCCGGAGCCTACGAGCGCAGCATCGGCGCCGAGGCCTTCGACGAGCTCGCCGTCATGGTGGACACCTTCCGTCCGCTGGACCTGGGCGAGGGCGGCCTGGCCGCCGACGACGGCGTCTACGCCTGGAGCTGGGCCGGCGGCCGGAGGGAGCGGCGGTGAGCGCGGCACTGTACCGCGGGCTCTTCGACGACGCGGCGCTCTTCCCGCCCGGCAACGCGCCCATGGGCGGGGCGCTGCCCGCCCACCGCGCCCACCGGGCGGGCCCGCGCGCCGAGTACGTCGGACCGTTCCTGGTCTCCGACGCCCGCGTGGGTGAGCTGCGCGCCGTCCTGGCCCGGGAGGAGGGCGCGCCCGAACCGCTCGCCGTCGCGGTCACCGTCCCCGGCGGCGCGGACGGTGTGGCGCCCGCCGTGGAGTCCGTCCTGGCCGATCCGGCGCTGCGGCTGGCCGGGGTGGAGGCCGCCGCGGAGCCCGGCGCGGCCGCCGCCGTGGCTGAGCGGCTCCGCGCCCACCTGCCCGAGGGGGCGGAGGGGTTCGTGGAGGTCTCCCGCCGGGGCCGGGTGCGCGCGGACCTGGAGGCGCTGGCGGGCACCGGCCACAGCGCCAAGTTCCGCACCGGCGGGCTCACCCACGAGGCCCACCCCGACGAGGAGGAGCTGGCCGCGTTCCTGCACGCGGCGGTGGATCTGGAGCTGCCCTTCAAGTGCACGGCCGGCCTGCACCACGCCGTGCGCCACACCACCGCCGAGGGCTTCGAGCAGCACGGGTTCCTCAACGTGCTGCTGGCCACCGCCGCCCTGCTCGACGGTGCCGCCGAGCGGGAGGCCGCCCACGTCCTGGCCGACCGCGACGGCTCCCGACTGGCCGCGCTCGCCGCCAAGCTCACCGAAGCCGAGGCCGAGCGGGTGCGCCGCAGCTTCCGCTCCTTCGGCACGTGCAGCGTCACCGACCCCCTGGAGGACCTCGTCGTCCTGGGGGCGCTGCCCGCATCCCGTACCCGCTGACCGCCCACTCTCAGAAAGCGAACGCCATGCCCGACAGCTGGCTCGACCTCGCACCGGACGCGCAGTTCGGCCTGGCCACCCTGCCCTACGGGGTGTTCGGCACCGACGCCGACCCCGCCCCGCGCACGGGTGTGGCCGTGGGCGAGTACGTCCTGGACCTGGGCGCCGCGGCCCGCGCCCTGGACGCGCCCTTCGCCGAGACCGTCTCCGGCCCGAACCTGGACGGCCTCCTGGCCGCCGGGCGCCCGGTGTGGGACGAGGTCCGCGCGGCCCTGACCTCGTGGCTGACCGACCCGGCCCACGAAACCGCGGTGCGCCCCCACCTGGTGGACCGCTCCACGGTCCGGCTGCACCTGCCCTTCACCGTGGCCGACTACGTGGACTTCTACGCCTCGGAGCACCACGCCACCAACGTGGGCCGCATCTTCCGCCCCGAGCAGGAGCCCCTCACCCCGAACTGGAAGCACCTGCCCATCGGCTACCACGGCCGCTCGGGCACCGTCGTGGTCTCGGGCACCGACATCGTGCGCCCCACCGGCCAGCGCAAGCCGCCCACGGAGCCCGCGCCGGTCTTCGGGCCCTCGGTCCGCCTGGACATCGAGGCCGAGGTCGGTTTCGTCGTCGGGACGCCCAGCGCGATGGGCGAGCGCGTGGAGGTGGACGACTTCGCCGACCACGTCTTCGGGGTGTTCCTGCTCAACGACTGGTCCTCCCGCGACCTGCAGGCCTGGGAGTACGTGCCGCTCGGCCCGTTCCTGGGCAAGTCCTTCGCCACGTCCGTGTCGCCGTGGATCGTGCCGGTCTCCGCCCTGGAGGCCGCCCGGGTGGAGCAGCCCGCCCAGGACCCCGAGCCGATGCCCTACCTCCAGGGGTCCCGGCCCTGGGGGCTGGACCTGCGCCTTGAGGTCAGGCTGAACGGGCACGTGGTGTCGAACCCGCCCTTCGCCCAGATGTACTGGACCGCGGCCCAGCAGCTCGCGCACATGACGGTCAACGGGGCGTCCCTGCGCACCGGGGACGTGTACGCCTCCGGTACGGTCAGCGGCCCCGAGCCCGGTCAGCGCGGCTGCCTGCTGGAGCTGACCTGGAGCGGCAAGGAGCCGCTGCGCCTGCCCGACGGCACCGAGCGCGCCTTCCTGGAGGACGGCGACGAGGTGACGATCACCGCCACCGCCCCGGGGCCGGACGGGACCAGGGTCGACTTCGGCGAGGTCACCGGCAGGATCCTCCCGGCCCGGTAGCCGGAGTGCGCTCCCCGGCCCGGCCGCGATCCGCCGCAGGCGGGCGCGGCCGGGTCCGCCCTGGGAAAAGCCAGTGGTCCGCCCCAGGGGGGTGGAGCCTTCCGCACGTCCCCGGCCAGGCACTTGGTAGAGCTCACAGCGGCGCTCCCCCGCCCCCTGGGGCGAAGTACCACTGTCCGGGAGCGCGGGAATCCCTGCCGGTCGGCGCCGAACGAGCCCCTGCACCGACCGCGCTCCGGTTACCCGAGCCCGGTGGGGGAGGGGGCCGGGCATCGGGGAACTGGCGGGGCCGCTTCCGAGCGAGCTCTCGGCGAGTACGTCCTGACTCCCAGATGACTGGCGGAGCGGCCACAGCCGGGGTCCGCACGGGGAGCGCGGGCTTCGCGCTCCGTGCGGCAGGTGGGTCGTCGTCGGCATCCGCCGAAGGCCGCCCGACCACACCGATCACCTAAAGATCTATGGCGTAAAGGTGATGGTTCTCAATAGTCAAAAGTCAATCGATACAGCTCGAAACGACCTCCGAACCGTGCATCACGGCTCGGTCCAGGTTCACCCAGGAGTCCTCGCGACGCCTTCGGGCGGCCGGTCCTCCAGCGCATGGGCGGACGTTGCCGGTGTGTCCGAAGCGGACCGGACGCGTTCTGTCCTGCGGTGACGGAATGGTTCGTCCGCGGGGCCCCGCCCGCCGGTCCGGTGGACGGGGCCTTCTCGTGTCCGGGTCTAGGCGGTACGTGCGCCCAGGGCGCGCAGCAGGTAGGGCAGCAGCCGTTCGGCCATCTCCGTGCCGGGGCGGGAGCCGGGTGTGTGCGGGATGAGGAAGGTGTGGCTGACCATCGGGCCGATCACCATCTCGCCCACCACCAGCGGGTCCTGCCCCGGTGGGATCTCGCCCCGGTCGGCGGCCCGGTTCAGGACCGCCTCGACACGGGTCTGGAGCGGTAGGACGAACTGTTCCATGAGCACGTCGGCGAGTGCCTGGTTGTGTGCCGCCTCGCCCAGGACGGCGCGCAGCAGGCGCCCGGAGGGGCCGTCCAGGGCGGCGGCCTTGTCGTGCAGGAGGGCGGCCAGGTCCGAGGGCAGGCTTCCGGTGTCGTGGTCGGGGCCCAGTTCCTCGGCCCAGGCATGGGAGGCTCCCAGGACCAGGTCCTCCTTGGAGCGCCAGCGCCGGTAGAGCGTGGCGGTGGAGACACCGGCCCGTCTGGCGACGGCGGCCGTGGTCAGGCCGCTGTAGCCGTGCAGTTGGAGTTCGGCGAGGGTGGCGTCCATCAGCGCGCGGTCCCGGCTGGCGTCGCGTGGCCTCCCCCGGTGGGGGGCGTGCGGCGCGTCCGGCAGATGGTCCGTGGTCATGTTCGGGATCCTATGCCAGACCCTCTTTCGAAACGAAAGTGTTTCGTTTAACATCACTCCATGACGAACACCTCAAGCGCCCAGGACGTCGAGAACGCCGCCCCCGGGCCCGGTGAGCCGCTGACCCTGACCACCGAGATCCCCCCGACCGTCGCCCGCCTGCGTGCCGCGTTCGCCTCCGGCCGCACCAAGCCGATCGCCTGGCGCCGTGCCCAGCTGCGCGCCCTGCGCCGACTGCTCGTCGAGGAGTGCCCGGCCCTGGAGCGGGCCCTCAAGGCCGATCTGGGCAAGAGCCCGGTGGAGGCGCACACCACCGAGATCGGCTTCGTGGTCAACGAGATCGACCACACCCTCAGGCACCTGGCCTCCTGGCTGCGCCCCCAGCGGGTGTCGGTGCCCCTGGCCCTGGCCCCGGCCAAGGCGCGCCGTGTGCGTGAGCCGCTGGGCACCGTGCTGATCGTCTCGCCGTGGAACTACCCGGTGAACCTGTCCCTGGCGCCCCTGGTCGGCGCCATCGCGGCGGGCAACGCCGCCCTGGTCAAGCCCAGCGAGCTCGCCCCCGCCACCTCCGCGGCCCTGGCCGAGCTGGTGCCGCGCTACCTGGACACCGAGGCGGTCGCGGTCGTGGAGGGCGGTGTCCCCGAGAGCACCGCCCTGCTGGAGGAGCGCTTCGACCACATCTTCTACACCGGCAACGGCGCAGTGGCCCGTATCGTCATGGCCGCCGCGGTCAAGCACCTGACCCCCGTCACCCTGGAGCTGGGCGGCAAGAGCCCGGCCATCGTCGAGCCCGGCGTGGACCTGACCACCACCGCGCGCCGTCTGGCCTGGGGCAAGTTCACCAACGCCGGGCAGACCTGTGTGGCCCCCGACTACGTGCTCGCCGTCGGCGGTACCGCCGAGGCCCTGCAGCGGGAGCTGGCCGCGGCCATCACCGAGATGTTCGGGGAGGACCCGGCCCGGAGCGCCGACTACGGGCGCATCGTCAACGAGCGCCACTTCGCGCGGCTCGTCGCGCTGCTGGAGAGCGGCACCGTGGTCGCCGGGGGACAGCACGACCGCGAGGAGCTCTACATAGCCCCCACCGTCCTGGGCGGGGTGGACCCGGCGTCCCCGGTGATGGCGGAGGAGATCTTCGGGCCGGTCCTGCCGATCGTGGAGGTCCCCGACCTGGACGCGGCCATCGCCTTCGTCAACGAGCGCGACAAGCCGCTGGCGCTGTACGGCTTCACGAACTCGGAGGAGACCAAGCGCCGGCTGGCCACCGAGACCTCCTCGGGCGGCCTGGCCTTCGGCCTGCCCATCGCCCACCTGGCCGTTCCCGAGCTGCCCTTCGGCGGTGTGGGGGACAGCGGTATGGGCGCCTACCACTCCGTCGCCTCGGTCGACACCTTCTCGCACACCAAGTCGGTGCTCGACAAGTCGCTGTTCATGGACACGATGAAGGTCGCCTACGCGCCGATCACCGACCTGAAGGAGAAGCTGCTGCGCAGGCTCCTGTGAGCGGCGGGGCGGGAGGCGCCGCCCCGCCGCCGGGTCAGTGCTCAGGGGAGCTGTCGCGTCCGCTGCTCGCGGGTGTGGCCGCCGCGTACGGGTGGTTCAGGTCGAACACGGGGCGCTCGGAGCGGATCCGCGGCAGCGACGTGAAGTTGTGCCGCGGCGGCGGGCAGGAGGTCGCCCACTCCAGGGAGTTGCCGTATCCCCACGGGTCGTCCACCCCGACCTGTGGGGCCTTCTTCGCGGTGATGTAGACGTTCCAGAAGAAGATGAGGGTGGAGGCGGCCAGGACGAAGGAGGAGACCGAGGAGATCTGGTTCAGCTCGGTGAAGCCGTCGAAGACCAGGTAGTCGGCGTAGCGGCGCGGGAAGCCCGCGGCGCCCAGCCAGTGCTGGACCAGGAACGTGCCGTGGAAGCCCAGGAACAAAAGCCAGAAGTGGAACTTGCCCAGTCCCTCGTTGAGCATGGTGCCGGTGAACTTGGGCCACCAGTAGTAGAAGCCCGCGAACATCGCGAACACCACCGTGCCGAACACCACGTAGTGGAAGTGGGCCACCACGAAGTAGGAGTCGGTGACGTGGAAGTCGATGGGCGGCGAGGCCAGCAGCACACCCGTCAGACCGCCGAAGAGGAAGGTCACCAGGAAGCCGATGACGAACAGCATCGGCGTCTCGAAGGTGATCTGGCCCCGCCACATCGTGCCGATCCAGTTGAAGAACTTCACGCCGGTGGGCACCGCGATGAGGAAGCTCATGAACGAGAAGAACGGCAGCAGCACCGCGCCGGTGGGGAACATGTGGTGGGCCCACACCGTCACCGACAGGCCGGTGATGGCGATCGTCGCCGCCACCAGGCTCTTGTAGCCGAAGATCGGCTTGCGCGAGAAGACCGGGATGACCTCGGTGACGATGCCGAAGAACGGCAGCGCGATGATGTACACCTCGGGGTGGCCGAAGAACCAGAACAGGTGCTGCCACAGGATCGTCCCGCCGTGCTCGGGGTGGTAGACCTGTGCGCCGACGATGCGGTCGGCGGCCAGGGCCACCAGGGCCGCGGTCAGGACCGGGAACGCGATGAGCACCAGGACACTGGTGAGGAGGATGTTCCAGGTGAAGACCGGCATGCGGAACATCGTCATGCCCGGCGCGCGCATGCACAGGCCGGTGGTGATGAAGTTGACCGCGCCCAGGATCGTGCCCAGACCGGAGACGACCAGGCCCAGGGCCCACAGGTCGCCGCCCAGCCCCGGTGAGCGGACCGGTCCCGAGAGCGGCGTGTAGGCGAACCAGCCGAAGTCGGCGGCGCCGCCGGGGGTGAGGAACCCGCTGATGGCGATGAGGCTGCCGAACAGGAACAGGTAGTAGCTGAACAGGTTCATCCTCGGGAACGCCACGTCGGGCGCGCCGATCTGCAGCGGCATGATCACGTTGCCGAATCCGATGAACAGCGGGGTCGCGAACATCAGCAGCATGATCGTGCCGTGCATGGTGAACAGCTGGTTGTACTGCTCGTTGGACATGACCTGCATGCCCGGGAGGAGCAGTTCGGCGCGGATGAGTACCGCCATGACCCCGCCGAGGAGGAAGAAGGCGAAGGCGGTGATGATGTACATGTATCCGATGATCTTGTGATCGGTCGAGGTCAGCCAGTTGACGAAGGTTCCCCTGGGTGTTGTTCCCTGCTCTTCCTCGGCCTCGGTCTTCGCTGGTGCCACTTCTTGTTCCTCCGTGCGGGAATGGGTTGGGACAAAAATAGGAAAAGGGGATTCTTCCCATTTGTAATGGTTTGTGAAAGAGGTTTTCCGGCCTCGAGAGCGCAACCTATCCCATTGCCTTCACGGGAGGTGCCGATTCTTCTTACGTGTTCCCGATTTCGGGTGGCGGATTTCCCCGTGCCCCCGCCGGGGGCTGCCCCGCCCACGGCGCGGCCCCCGGCTCCGCGGACGGGGCCGGGGGCCGCTTGCGCGCGCCGCCGGGGCGGGGCGGTGGTGTCAGGGCAGGCGGGCGTCGGTGTACACGTCGCCCGGTTCCAGGCCCGAGTCCCCGAAGATGTCGGTGACCGTGACGAAGTGGTAGCCCTGCCGGTGCAGTCCGGCCAGCACCGCCGGGACGGCCTGTACCGACGTCTCGTGGATGTCGTGGAAGAGCACCACGCTCCCCGGCACCGTGTGGTCCAGTGCGTGCCCGCTGACGGCGTCGCTGTCGCGGTTCTTCCAGTCCAGCGTGTCCACGTCCCACAGGACGAACGGCTGGTCCACCGAACGGCGCACCGTCCCGTCCAGCGACCCGTAGGGCGGCCGGATGGTCCGGGGAAGGGAGCCGGTCAGTTCGCGCACGGCCTCGTTGGTGCGCTTGATGTCCTTGCGGATCTCGGTGCCCGACATCCGCGCGAGGTCGTCGTGCTTCCAGGTGTGGTTGCCCAGTTCGTGGCCCTCCTCGGCCATCCGCCGCATCGGGTCGGGGAACTCCTCCACCAGCGACCCCAGGACGTAGAAGGTGGCCCGGGCGTCGTACTCGTCCAGGATGTCCAGCAGGGCGTCGGTGTGCTCGCCGGGGCCGTCGTCGAAGGTCAGCGCCACGCACTTGAGCCGTGCGCAGTCCAGGGTGTGGCCCTGTGCGCTGAGCTCCTCGCCCAGCGGCAGGTCGTCGTCGGCGTTGTTGCCCGACAGTGCCGCCTCCCGGGCCTGATAGCCCAGTTCGGACAGCAGTCCCTCGGTGTCCTCGGGTGCCACGGGCACCAGTACCTCGTCGACCCGGCCCGCCGCGGGCACGTCGGCGGGGTCCATCCGCACGGCCAGGCCGCCCGCGGTGCTGAAGGCCAGGTCCTGGAGGGGCGAGCCCGCCCAGCGCTGGGCCGCCTCGTGGGCCCGCTCGGGGTCGGACAGGCCCGGGCCCTCGTCCTCGCCGCCCTCCTCGCCGGGCGGGCCGTCCAAGGGCGGGGCGCTGCTGTCGGGGTTCTCGGCCCTGGCCGTCGCGCCGTCTTCGGCCCCCTCGCCGCGGGCGACCTCGCCGACCAGGCCGGGCAGCTGCTGTGGGGGGAGGTTGTAGCCCTCCTCCAGTACCTCGGCGAGTGCCAGGTGGGCCTGCTGGATCGCCTCCTCGTCGCGGAACAGCGACGTCCACGGCAGTACCTCGCCGCTCTCGGCGTCGTACCACAGGGTGGAGGCCTCGAAGGTCCGGTCCCTTCCGGCCGAGGTGGTCGCGGTCAGCCGCGCGCCCACCAGGTGGGGGGAGGCGGCCAGGATGGTCGCGTCCTGGTGCAGTTCGGGGGTGCCCCGGTCCGGGAGCTCCTCCAGGAAGGCGGTCTGCCGCCGGGCCATGCGGGTACGCGTCTCCACCGTCAGCGGGTGGGCGCCGCCCAGCATCGGATAGCGGTAGCTCACCACGCTGTGGTCGGTGTCCACCGTCACTGTCCGTGCCTGTAGTCCGGCCATGTCGTCGGGGGAGGTCCTGACCGCCTCGGCGTAGGGTAGGGCCTGTTCCACGGCATGGCAGCCCGGGACCAGGAGCAGGCCCAGGGCGGCGCAGACGGAGATTGTTCGTCGCAGAGAGGTGAGAGCCACCAGGGGACCATATCCGAGCGGCCCGCCCGTGTGTGAATCACTGAGCGGCGACACGGTGACTCTGTGTCGCGAAGAGGGGCGTCTGGGTATCAGGGTGAACCTGGGACACTGATGGGGCGTCACACCCTGCCGGGGCGACCGCCTACGGACTCCTCCGAGAGGCAACCATGAGTTACGGTCACGGAACCGGTGGCTACCTCCCTCCCGGCGGAGGCAGCGGTGGCTACCCGCCTCCGCCCGGCGGCGGAAACCATCCCCTCCGCCGCCCGGAGGTCCTCCTCCGCCCCCGGGAGGCTGGTACGGCGGCCCCGGCTTCCAGCCACCGCAGCAGCCCGCGAGTCAGGGCTCGGCCATCGGCGCCCTTTCCGTGGTCGCGGCGGGTGCCGGGCGGGTCCTGGGCCGCCGGGAGGCGGGGCGGGCTCAGTCCTCGGCCTGGGCGCCGTCCCCGGCCCTGGTCTGTGCCGCGTCGGCGGCCACGGCCGCCACGATCAGGCGGACCTGGGCCAGGACCGCGGCGTTGTCCCGCGGGTCCGCCACCTTGGGCAGGTGCACGTGCCCGGCCGGGGTCCGCTGCCCGGCTTCGTCCCGCAGCAGCGTGTTGCGGTAGGCGATCTCGTTGGACAGGTAGTCCCCGCCGCCTCCGCCACGCGCGGTCGACTCCGGGGTGGGGCCGTCCGGGCGCACCACCGTCTCGCCGCCGCCTGCCGGGATCTCGGCGACCTCGGTGTTGACCACCACGGGGTAGGGGCTCTGCTCCGTCGCCGCCGTGATCGGCTCGTGGGGCAGTGAGGAGCGCGTCCACTGCGGGGCGTCCGGCACGGGGACCCGGCCTGTGCGCGACACGCGCAGGTTGTCCTCGCCCCCGCCGCGCCAGGCACCGTTCCACACCTCCAGGTCGAAGCGGCCGGGCCGTCCGCGGCTGAGTGTCACGATCGCGTCCGCGCGCCCGTGCCACGGGGCCAGCGCCTCCTCCACCAGGCCGGCGTCGAAGTCGGCCCAGCGCACCGGGAACACGATGGTGCGTACCACGGCCGTGTGCGCGCCCACGGGGAAGGTCCACCCGTTCAGGTCCAGTGCCGCCGCCCCGGAGGGGTTGGAGCACGCCGGGTCCTCGTCCAGGTGGAAGGGGTCGAAGCCGGTCACGATCACCCGGATCCACCGGTCGCCGTGCGGGAAGTCGAGGTCGGCGACGCCGCGTGATCCGGTCTCCAGCAGGTGCAGCAGGCCGGCGCGCTCGGTCTCGGACAGGGGGAAGCCCGGCTGCCAGGACCGCAGCCTGGCGGCCAGTACCAGCCGCGCCCAGTACAGGGGGCGGTCGTCGGCTCCGTCGCGGGCGGCCTCCGTCCACAGCCGGGAGGCGTGCGCGGCGACCGCCTCCCGGGCCTGGGAGAGGTCCGCACTGGTCCGCAGGTCGGCGCTGAACAGGGGGTCGGCGGCGCTGAAGCCGGAGCGGGTCAGGATCGTGCGCGGTTCGGGGAGGCCGGCGCGGTCCTCTTCGGGGCTGGTGTGGTGGTGCACGGGGTCGCTGTCTTCTCGCAGGGTGTTCGGTCGCCTCGGGGAGGGGCCAGGTGAGTCTAACGCCGCCCGGATCCGGCTGGTGCGGGGAGTGTCGCGCGGCCCGCGACCACGACACCGGGGCTGGACCGGGGGGGTCGAACTTGGCAGTGTGTGTGGTGACCGCTGGCCCCTCTCAACGGAGAGAGAAACACATGCGCACCTTCGCCCTCCCCGACACCGAGTCCCTCGCCGAGCGCGCGCGGGCCGCCCTGGAACGGTGCGGCCTGGACCGGCCGCGTGGGTCGGACGGGTCCGCCGGGCCCGCCGGCGCGGCCAGGACGCCCATCACCGGGCGGGAGCTCTTCCCGCTGGGGCACGACGACGCCGCCTCCGTCGGGCGGGCCGTCACCACGGCCCACGAGGCCTTCGCCTCCTCCTGGCGCGACACCCCCGCCCCCGTGCGCGGGCGGCTCGTCCACCGGCTCGGTGAGCTGTTGCGCGAGCACAAGGACGACCTGGCCGAGCTGGTGACCATCGAGGCGGGCAAGATCCGCTCCGAGGCCCTGGGCGAGGTCCAGGAGATGATCGACATCTGCGATCTGGCCGTGGGCATGTCCCGGCAGCTGTACGGGCGCACCATGCCCTCCGAGCGGCCCGGCCACCGGCTCATGGAGACCTGGCATCCGCTGGGCGTGGTCGGTGTGATCACCGCGTTCAACTTCCCCGTGGCCGTGTGGTCGTGGAACACGTGTGTGGCCCTGGTGTGTGGTGACACCGTGGTGTGGAAGCCCTCGGAGCTGACGCCGCTGACCGCGCTGGCCTGCCACGGCCTGCTCATGCGCGCGGCCTCCGACGTGGGTGCGCCCTCGGAGGTCCACCAGGTGGTGCTGGGCGGACGGGAGGTCGGAGAGGCCCTGGTGGAGGACGAGCGGGTGTCTTTGCTGTCGGCGACCGGGTCGACCGCGATGGGCCGTGCGGTCGCGCCCCGGGTGGCCGCACGTATGGGCCGCTACCTGCTGGAACTGGGCGGCAACAACGCGGCGGTGGTCGCTCCGTCGGCGGATCTGGACCTGGTGGTGCGCGGCAGCGTGTTCTCGGCCGCCGGTACCGCGGGCCAGCGCTGCACGACGCTGCGGCGCCTCATCGTGCACGAGGACGTGGTCGAGGAGGTCACCCGGCGCGTCGTGGACGCCTACAAGCAGCTGCGCGACCGGATCGGCGATCCCTTCGAGGAGTCGACCCTGGTGGGCCCGCTGGTGGGTGAGCGCGGGTACGTGGCCATGTGCGAGGCGTTGGAGCGCGCCGGGGCCGACGGCGGCGAGGTGCTCGTCGGCGGCGGTCGGCGTCTGGCGGAGGAGGCCGCCGACGCCTACTACGTGGAGCCCGCGGTGGTGCGCATGCCGGGTCAGACCGAGGTGGTGCGGGAGGAGACCTTCGCGCCGATCCTGTACGTGATGTCCTACCGCACCCTGGAGGAGGCCGTGCGGATGCACAACGGCGTGCCCCAGGGCCTGTCGTCGGCGATCTTCACCCAGGACCAGGCCGAGGCCGAGCGGTTCCTGTCCGCGGCCGGCTCGGACTGCGGGATCGTCAACGTCAACATCGGTACCTCCGGTGCGGAGATCGGGGGCGCCTTCGGCGGGGAGAAGGACACCGGCGGCGGCCGTGAGTCGGGTTCGGACGCGTGGAAGGCCTACATGCGCCGGGCGACCAACACGGTCAACTACGGCGGTGAGCTGCCGCTGGCCCAGGGGGTCCGCTTCCTGTGAGCACGTGGTGCCCGCGCCCTTCACGGGGCGCGGGCACGGGTCGGCGGAAAAATATTGCGCCCTATCATGTTGCGCTCAACCGAATTCTGTTACGGTGGTGCCCGACCGACGGCCCCGTACGGGTGGGAGGGAAGACCGTGGCCGAAGCGGAAGGGGGCAACCCCCTCGCCCTGGACAACCAGCTGTGCTTCTCCCTCTACGCGGCCTCCCGCGCCCTGACCGGGCTGTACCGGGAGCTGCTGGGGGAGCTGGGGCTGACCTACCCGCAGTACCTGGTCATGCTCGTGCTGTGGGAGCGCGGGACGCTCACCGTCAAGGAGCTCAGCCACGCCCTGCACCTGGACTCGGGAACGCTCTCGCCGCTGCTGCGCCGTCTGGAGGGCGCCGGTCTGCTGACCCGTGAGCGCAGCGCCACCGACGAGCGCGTCGTGGAGGTCTCGGCCACGCGCAGGGGCGAGGAGCTGCGGGCGCGCGCCGAGGGGGTTCCCGACCGGGTCCTGTGCGCGGCCGACCTTCCCCCCGGCAGGGCCGCGGCGCTACGGGACGCGCTCGACCAGATCACACGTTCGGTGGAGACCTCCTCCAGGCACGCCTCCTGCTGAGGGCGCCTCCCGGACCGACCGTTCCAACCACAGCGACCACGTGTCGTCAACGAGAAAGGCAAACATGGCATACGACGTGATGTACACCGCCAACGCCACCGTCACCGGTGAGGGCCGCAAGGGCAACGGAAGGACCGATGACGGCCGCCTGGAGGTCGACCTGTCCGTGCCCAAGGGCATGGGCGGTGACGACGGCGTCGGCACCAACCCCGAGCAGCTCTTCGCCATCGGCTACGGCGCCTGCTTCCACGGCGCCCTCAAGGCGGTCGCCCGCAAGGAGAAGGTCGACGTCGACGGCTCCACCATCGACTCCCGGGTCAGCATCGGCAAGACCGACGAGGGCCTGGACCTGGCCGTCGAGCTCATCGTCACCATTCCGGGCGTGGACCAGGCCAAGGCCGAGGAGCTGGTCCAGGGCGCCCACCAGATGTGCCCCTACTCCCGCGCCACCCGCGGCAACATCGAGGTGAAGCTGACGGCCAAGACCGCCTAGGCTCCGCCGCAGTACAGGGGGGAGGGCGTGCGCCGCGCGCCCTCCCCCTCGTGTGCGCGCGTTCGCGGGGTGGCCGGTGGTCTGGCGCTGTCGTGCTGCGTCGCGGCGGGCGCTCCGGGGCCGACCCGGGACCCGGGCGTGGTGTGGGAGTACAGCGGCTGCTCCGATCCGTCCGGGGGCCGCTGCTCACGGTCCCGGGGAACTCGCCGGACCTGGGCGCCGCCGTCCCCGTCAGCTTCGTCGGGGAACTGGACTTCGTCATCGACGAACCCGAGTACACCTCCACGTCCCCGTACGTCCATCCGGTCTCCGGGGACAGGGAGGAGACCCTCACACTGACGGTGGAACGATCCTCCTTCCTGGCCCAGTTCTCCCGAAGCCACGGCGAGGGGCGGTCCGAGGTCACGGATCAGGTGAACCCGCCGGTAACCGGGCATCTGTCCGCGGTCGTGCGCGCTGCCGACTGACCGCACACGATCGCGGAGTACCCCTCATGCGCCAGGACTGGACCCCTGGACAGCTCGTCGATGAGTGGACCCTGGAAGAGGGCGACCGCAAGCTGCTCGGTGACAAGAGCGGCGCCACCCGGCCCGGGTTCGCGCTCAAGCTGAAGTTCTTAGATCGAGGGCCGCTTCCCCTCCTGCGCCGAGGAGATCCCGGCCGCGGCGGTGCCCTTCGTCGCCGACCAGGTGGGCGTGGAGGCGGCGCTGTTCGGCAAGTATCCCTGGAACACCCGGTCGGTGAAGTACCACCGCAGCCAGATCCGCGACAGGTACGGCACCCACGCGGCCACCGAGGACGAAGAGGACCAGCTCGCCGATATGGTTGCTCCGCATGACCGAGATCGAGATCACCGCGGGTCTCATCCGCGACCTGCTGCGGGACCAGCATCCGGACCTGGCCGAGCTGCCCCTCCGCGAGGTGGAGGGCGGCTGGGGCAACCAGATGTGGCGCCTCGGGGACGAGCTGGCCGTGCGGATCCAGCGCATGGACACCGACCCCGATCCCCAGTTCAAGGAGCGCCGGTGGCTGCCGCTGCTCGCCCCACGCCTGCCGCTGCCCAGCCCCGTCCCGGTGCGAGGTGGTGCGCCCTCCGAGCGTTTCCCCAAGATGTGGACGGTCATGACGTGGGTGCCGGGCCTGCCGCTGGACCACGGGTCGATCACCCGCGGCGAGCACGCGGCCGACACCCTGGCGGCGTTCCTCCGGGCGCTGCATGTGCCAGCGCCCGCCGACGCACCGGTTGATACGGGCCGCGGCGCGCACCCCAAGGACTGCACGAACGGCTTCGACCAGTTCTTCGACTCCGTCGACGCTGACGCGATCGGCTCCGACGCCGCCGATGTCCGGGCCGTCTGGGACGACGCCGTCGCGGCCCCCGCATGGGAGGGTCCGCCAGTGTGGGTGCACGGCGACCTGCATCCCGCGAACGTCGTCGTCGCGGACGGGACGCTGGCGGGCGTCGTCGACTTCGGCGACCTGTTCGTCGGCGACCCGGCGTCGGACCTGGCGGCCGCCTGGGTGCTGCTGCCGGCGGGCGCGGCCGCACGCTTCTTCGCCGCCTACGCGGAGGCTGACGAGGCGACGGTTCGGCGCGCCCGCGGGCTGGCCGCGCTGAAGAGCCTCTTCCTGATGCTGATGGGCCAGAACGGGGACCGCGGCCTGCCCGGCGGCAAGCCGGCGTGGGGCCCGGCGGGACGGGCGGCGCTCGACCGGGTCCTGAGCGAGCGTCTGACCCGATTCCACGAGTAGATCGGCGGCATGCTTCGACTGTTTCACCCAGCTCCTTGAGGGGCCGGTACAGGCCAGCGACAAGCGACGGCTGTTGCGGCGCGTCCACTTGCCCAGTGCGGAGAAGGCCAACGCCGGGTTCACCGGCAAGTGGATGTCCTTCACCGCCCCCGAGCGGGTAAACGAGGTGTGGGCGGCCATCGTGGAGGCCACCGAGGCCGGACGCCTGGGGTGGAGGGCCCAGGTTGCCACCGACGACAAACCTGGCAAGGACCGGCTGATCTGCGTCTACACCAAGGACTGGCGGGACCGCCGGGACGTGGCCAGGGTGCTGGGCGAGCTGCGGGCGATGGGGATCGACCAGCGCCTGTCCTGCAAGGAGGACGCCGCCACACACGCCCTGCTCTCAGGGCCGCTGTAGCTACTCACCGGTTACTTTGCCCCTCGCCGTAGCTTGGGGAGAACTGGGCCTTCTTCGAGGAGGAGATGCGGAGCATGCTGGAGGCCGCGGGCCGCGACCCCGACGCCGTGTCGCGGTCCCTACCGGACTCCTTCCGGATCGAGATCTCGAACTTCCACCCCGTGCGGGGCGGACCCCTGTCGGAGGCGGCCGCGCTCGAGGGCCACAGCCTGCTGTCGGCCCCCGGCAGACCCTCCCCGGCGGGGACTGGACCAGCGTCTACGGCACCTATGCCGTGACCGGTGCGGAGATCGACGTCGGCCTTCCCTGCGGGGGCACGTGCGTGGTCACGGGCACATCCTCCGGCGAACCGATAGCCGAGTTCCGCGTCGCCCCTTCCCCGGAGGAGCACGATCCCCCCCACCGCCGCGGAGGAGGAGAGGCAGGCCGGATACGACCGGCTGGGAGGGATCTTCCTCGTCCTGGTGATGTCCTCGGTCGTGCTGCTGCCCGTCGGACGGGCGCTCTTCGACCGCTGGGGGGAGGCCGGGGGAGGCGCCCCACGCGTAGCCGCCGCGCGCCGGAAGGCACGGCCCCGCGGCCCCGCCCTCCTACGAGGTGGGGCCGGGAAAGGGCGCACGCCCTTTCCCGGCCCCTCGTCCCACGGCCACGTGCAGGTCCTAGGCGGCCGTCTCCAGCAGCAGCAGGCGGTCCAGGATGTCCTGGAGGGTGACCAGGCCGATCACCTCTCCGTCCGCCTCCACCAGGGACAGGTGGCTGCGGCTCTCACGCATGATGCTCATCGCCGCGTACATCGGCGTCTGCGAGTGCAGGGTGAGCACCGGGCGCATCAGGTCGGCCGCCGTCGTGTCCCGTGCGCCGGTCAGCGCCTCGCGCACGTGCAGCACGCCCACCGGCTCGCCGCGGTCCACCACCACCAGGCGCAGGTGCGTGGACTCCCGCGAGACCCGCTTGATCTCCTCCACGCCGGCGTCGGGGGAGACCGAGGCGATCTCCTCGCGCCGGGTCACGATCTCGTCCAGCGGACGCGAGTTGACCTCCAGCGCGGTGGCCAGCTGGTCGCGCCGTTCGGCGTCCAGCGCCCCGGCCTTGGCCGAGTGCTCCACGAGTTCGCGTACGTCCTCGGGGCCGTGTCCGGCCGAGAGCTCGTCCACGGCGGTCACGCCGACGCGGTGCAGGCACCAGTTGGCCATGCCGTTCAGCATCAGCAGCAGCGGGCGGGTGAGCCACATGAAGGCCCGCATCGGCACGGCCAGCAGGGTCGCCGACCTCTCCGGGTGCGAGATCGCCCAGGACTTGGGCGCCATCTCGCCCACCACCAGGTGCAGGAACGTCACCAGGACCAGTGAGAGCACGAACGAGACCACCGAGGACACCGCGTGCGGCAGGCCCGTGAACAGGGGTTCCAGCAGGTGGTGGACGGCGGGTTTGGAGATCGCGCCCAGCGCCAGTGTGCACAGGGTGATGCCCAGCTGCGAGCCGGCCAGGAGCAGTGACAGGTCGCGTGCGCTGCGCAGGGCGGCCCGCGCCGACACGCTCGTCTCCGCGGCCTCCTCCAGCCGGTAGCGGCGGGCCGCCACCAGCGCGAACTCGATGGCCACGAAGAAGGCGCTCAGTACGATGATGGCCGCGGTCAGCGCCAGCGCCAGCCACACGTTCATGTCGCTCACGCGCGCACCTCCGTTTCGCTCTCGGCCGCCTCGCGCAGGCGCAGCTCCACCGTGTGCGGAACGTGCCTGTGCACGGTGTTGACGGTCAGGGTCAGCGCCATGTCGGGGTCTTCCTCGTGTGCGCTGGTCGGGCGGGGCAGGCGGATCCGGGCCTGGTCGCCGACCTCGGGCAGCCGGTGGAGCTCGTGGATGACCAGGCCGCCCACGGTCTCGTAGTCGCCCGGGGGCAGGTCGTGGTCGATGAGCCGTTCGACCTCGTCGATGTGCAGTGCGCCCGGGACCAGGTAGGAGCCCTCTCCCTCCAGGTAGGCGGGTGACTCCTCCTCCGGGGTGTGCTCGTCGGCGATCTCGCCGACCAGTTCCTCGGCCAGGTCCTCGGTCGTGACGACCCCGGCCAGTCCGCCGTACTCGTCCACGACGCAGGCGAACTCCTCGCCCGCCTCCCGCAGCCGGTCCAGCAGCACCGGCAGCGGCAGCGACGCGGGCACCATCACCGTCTCCCGGGCGACCTCGCTGACCTTGACGTCGGCCAGGTCGCGGTCGCCCAGGGCGAGTACGTCGCGCAGGCAGATCACGCCGACGATGTCGTCCACGCCGTCGCCCAGGACGGGGAAGCGCGAGTGGTCGGAGGCCATCAGCTCCACGACGCGGCTGACGGGGTCGCCCTCCTCCACGGTGGTCACCTCCGGGCGCGGGATCATCGCGTGCCCGGCGGTGCGGTCGTGGAAGTCCAGGGTGCGGTCCAGCAGCGCGGACAGCTCGGCGGGCAGGTCACCGCTCTCCCGGGACTCGGCGATGATGCTCTCCAGGTCGCGCGGTGTGGCCGCGTGCTGCACGTCCTCCACCGGCTCGATCCGCACCGCCTTGAGCAGCAGGATCGCGGCCTGGTCGAACAGCCAGATGACCGGGCCGAAGATCCTCAGGTAGATCCTGGTGGACAGCGCCAGCCAGCGCGCCACCGGTTCGGGCCGGGCGATGGCCAGGTTCTTGGGGAAGAGCTCGCCGAAGACCATCTGCACGATGGTGGAGAACAGCAGGGCGAGGACGGTTCCCACGGCCACGCCGGTCCCCGTGGGGACCCCGACGACGCCGAGGAGTTCGCCGACGCCCTGGCCGATCATGGGCTCGGCCACGTAGCCGACCAGCAGCCCGGTCACGGTGATGCCCAGCTGGGCGCCGGAGAGCATGAAGGAGGTGCGTCCGGTGATGTCCAGGGCCCGTTTGGCCCCGGTGTCACCGGCCGCGGCCCGCGCCCGCAGGCGTGAGCGGTCCACGGCCATGAAGCCGAATTCCTGGGCGACGAAGTATCCCGTCGCCACGGTGATCAGGAAGACCACCAGAGCCCCGAAGGCGATACTGAGGACGGTGCTCATCATCGGGCACGCACCGCCTGGGTCCGCTTCGCGGCATGGTTCCTACGAAGGTGCGCGCCCTTCGTAGAAGGGGGCTCGTCGTCTGGGTCACAGCATCCGGTGAGGATGCTGCCGGTACTTCGGGACGGGTCCACTGTTCCTCTCTCTGCGCTTGCGCGCGTTGACGGTGTGACGGAAGTGGCCTGCTGTGAAGATAAGGACGAAGGGCCGGGGGTGAAAGTTCCCCGGGCGCTCAGTGTCCGGCGGGGGCGTCGGCCTCGCCGCCGAAGGAGGCCCACTCGCGGCGGCGGGCCTCGGCGAGCGCGATCGCCGTGGCCACGGCCACGTTCAGCGATCCCACACGTCCGATCTGCGGAATGTAGGTGATGGCGTCCGCGCCCGCCAGGAGCGCGGGGGAGCAGCCGTGGTCCTCGGCGCCCACGGCCAGGCACACGTCGGGCTCCAGCGGGGCGGCGTGCAGCGGGACCGCGCCGTCGGCCAGTTCGACCGCCACCACCTTGTACCCGTCGCCGCGCGCGGCGGCCAGGGCCTCGGGGGTGGAGGAGAGCCGTGTGTGCTCCACCTTCGCGGCGGTGCCCAGGGCGGTCTTGCCGACCTTGGGGTCGCCGGGGTCGGCGCTGTTGCCCGTGAGCCAGAGGTGGTCGACGCCGAAGGTCGCGCAGGTGCGCAGGATCGATCCCAGGTTGAAGGGCTGGGTGACCGATTCGACGAGAAGGGCGAGGCGCCCCTCGGTGCGCCTGCGCCACTGGCGGTTCAGGCGTTTGACGTCCGTGGGACGCAACTGCGTGCTCAACTGCGGTGTGTTCCTCGACGGGTGCGCCCGGGCTGGTCCCGGTGGTCTGTTGTTCGCCACAGCGTACCGGTCACTGCGTGTGCGTGCACGCGGTGACCCCGGCACATCCAGGCAAAAGGTGTCTCAAGCCGCGGAACGCCGTACTGCCAGCACCCGGAAGCCCGCCCGGGAGGCCACGCGTTCGGTGGGCAGCCCCTGGGAGTCCAGCCACTTCTGCAGCGAGTCCGAGCCCAGGTGGCGCTGTACCACCAGGTGGGCCACGCCCTGGGGGGTGAGCCGTCCCAGCCAGGTGCGCAGCATCGTGTGCAGTATGTCCTTGCCCACCCGGATGGGCGGGTTGGACCAGATCGCGTCGAAGGGGCCGAGCAGGTCCTGGGCCGCGGGTGCCGCCGCGTCCTGCCCGCCCTCCTCCTTCGCCGCCGTGTCCGCTGCCGGGGCGCCCTCGGGCCCCACCACGGTGAAGCGCGCGTTGTCCAGGCCGTGTTCGGCGGCGTTGCGCCGGGCCAGGTCCACGGCGCGGGTGTTGACGTCCACGCCCAGTACCCGTGCTCGGGGGGCGCGTGAGGCCATCGTCAGGGCGATGGGGCCGTAGCCGCAGCCCAGGTCCAGCAGGTGTCCCCGGGCGGGAGGCGCGGGGACCGTCTCCAGCAGCACCCGTGTGCCGAGGTCGACCTTGTCGGGGGAGAACACGCCCCGGTCGGTGTGCAGCCGCAGGTGCAGGTCCGGCAGGACCAGGTCTGCGGTGGAGGGGCGGCTGGCGGCGCCCGGGTCGGAGTCGAAGTAGTGCTGGGCCACGCCGTGACGCTACCAGGACCCGGGCGGCGCACCGTACCGGGCAAAAACCTCGTATCCCCACATGAACGAAATCGCCAAGCTCCCGGTCGCGGGTACCGGGAGTGGTGAAGATGGAGGTATCCGACGTTTGTGGGGGAACCCATGCGAGCACAGGTAGGAGACCGGCTGGTGGTCGAGAGCCCGCGCGCCGACACCCACCGCAGGACGGGCGTGGTCACCGGAGTCCGGGGGCGCGGGGGATCGCCTCCGTACCAGGTGCACTGGTCCGACGCGGAGCAGGGGCACGACGCGCTGGTCTACCCGGGGCCGGACGCGCACGTGGAACACCCGCCCGGCGGTACGGGCGCGGACGCGGAGGGGGTCGATGCCATGCAGACGACGAAGCGCTGGAACGTCGACGTCGTCGTCGCCGAGGAGAGCGAGGGCGACAGCGCGCGGACCTGGGCCGAGGTGGGCCTGGTCGCCGACGACGGGACGGCGCTGAGGGGGCACGGGATGGCCCGCAAGCACCCCACGGACCTGGACGTGCCCGAGATCGGGGAGGAGCTCGCGGTCTCGCGTGCCCTGTCCGACCTCTCGCGCCAGCTCCGCCAGGTCGCCGCCGAGGACATCAACGACAACAGCGGCCTTCCGTGGCGGCCCACCTGAGGGCGGGGAGGCGCCGCCTGGTTCCGTGAGGGCCGCCCGTGTACTCGGGCCCGGACCGGTCGCCGGTCCGGGCCCTTGGCGTGGGTTGGGGGCGTTGGGGTGCGGGGCACCGCGCCGACACCGTGCGGACCGGAAGTGGTCACCTTCGCCATGAGCCGTTTGCGCCCGCCGGTCACCGGGATCGGGCACACTCGGAAGTCGGGTACGGCCACCGCCGGGAGGCGGCCAGGGGCCGTTCCGGCTCCACGGGGGCCGGAACGCCGCCGTGCCCGACCAGGCCGTGTCGGGGGGAGGGTGCGCCAGCCGGGCACACGAGGTCCGCCGCCACGGCCCGGGGTAGCGCCGCGCTTTCACCGGGAGTGCCCGGGGCAAGGCGCGTTACCGCCGGCGTGCGCGCCGGAGCACTCACGCAAGGAGATCCGTTGCCCACCTCTTCCGGACCCCAGGCCAGACCCGCCCGTGTCCTCGGCACGGTGGACGCCGTCGCCATCGGCGCGGGCGCGATGCTCGGCGCCGGAGTGTTCACCGTCTTCGCCCCGGCCGCGCTCGGCGCGGGCGCCTGGCTGCCCGTGGCCATCCTCATCGCGGGCACCGTCGCCTACTGCAACGCCGTCTCCTCGGCCAGGCTCGCCGCCCGCCATCCCGAGTCCGGCGGCGCCTACGTCTACGGGCGCGAGCGCCTGGGCGAGCTGTGGGGCTACCTGGCGGGCTGGTCCTTCGTCGTCGGCAAGGTCGCCTCCTGCGCCGCCATGGCGCTGACCTTCGCCGCCTACCTGCTGCCGGGCTGGGAGAAGCCCGTGGCGGCGGCCGCCGTGCTCGCGCTCACCGCGCTCAACTACCGCGGCGTCAGGCGCTCCACGCTGGTGGTCAAGGTCCTTCTCGTGCTGGTCCTCCTCGTCCTGGCCGCCGCGATCGTGGCGATGGTCCTCAGCGGGCGCCTGGCGGCCGTCGCCCAGGTGGAGGGCCTGGGGCCCTGGCCCGGTTCCTTCGGTGTGCTGGGCGCGGCGGGGATGGTCTTCTTCGCCTTCGCCGGGTACGCGCGGGTGGCCACCCTGGGCGGTGAGGTCCGCGACCCCGAGACCACCATCCCCCGTGCCATCACGTTGGCCCTGGGCGGCGTCCTCCTGCTGTACCTGGTCATCGGGACCGGTCTGCTGATCGTGCTGGGCCGTGAGCGCCTGTCCACCACCGACACCCCGATGGTCGACGCCGTCCAGGTCGCGGGTTTTGCCTGGCTGGCCCCGGTCGTGGTCGCCGGTGCCGCGGTGGCGAGCCTGGGCGCCCTGCTCTCCCTGGTCCTGGGGGTCTCCAGGACCACCGCAGCGATGGCCGCCGACGGGCACCTGCCCCGCTCCCTCGCGGCCGTGCACGAGCGGTTCGGGGTGCCGCACCGGGCCGAGCTGCTGGTCGCCGTGCTGGTGGTGGGTCTGGTGATGCTCACCGACCTGCGCGGGGCCATCGCCTTCTCCGCGTTCGGCGTCCTGGTGTACTACGCCATCACCAACGCCTCGGCGCTGCGGCTGGGGGCCGACGAGCCCCGGCCGCCGCTGGTGGTGCCCCTGACCGGGCTGGTGGGGTGCGTGGTGCTGGCGTGCAGTCTGCCGCTGCCCGCGGTCATCACCGGTATGGGGGTCCTGGCGTTGGGAGCCGGCCTGTGGTGGCTGCGTGAGCGGTTCGCCCTGCGCTTCTGAGGGGCCGCGGAAGGGCGCTCCCGGGCCCGAGGGGGTTCAGGGGCGTCTGTGCCGTGCCAGGTGGGCCAGGCCGCGCTGAGCGGTCGTGGACAGGCGCAGCCGGGACACCTCCTGGGCGGTGAACCAGCCGCAGTCGGCGGTCGAGCCGTTCTCCTCCAGCACCCTGGCCGGTCCCGGCCGGGGCACGAACACGTGGAAGAACACCCACACCGAGTAGATCTCGTGGCCGCCGGGCTGGTGCCGGTGGTGGCTGGAGACGGTGATCAGGTCGCCGACCTGGCCGTCCTGGCCGGTCTCCTCGGCCACCTCGCGCCGCAGCGCGGCGCGCACGTCCTCGCCCGCGTCCACGCCGCCGCCCGGCAGGTGCCAGGTCCCGGCGCCGGGGAAGCCCTCGGCGATGCGGCTCAGCAGCACGCGGTCGTCGGGGTCGTGGACGATCCCGTAGGAGGCGAGGCGGCGCAGCCGCAGGCGGTCCTCGGGCGGGGTCTCCCCGGCGGCCAGTTCGGCGGGGGAGGGCGGCAGGCCGCTTCCCGCCGCGGCCGAGGGCCAGGCCGCCCGGGTTCCGGGCTCGGTGAAGACCACGCGGTCGACGTGCAGGGGCGTGCCGTCGGGAGCCTCCACCAGTTCGGTGAGCACGTCCACGGCGTGCAGGGGTGTGTCCGGAGGCAGGCCGCCCAGGTCGCGGACCGCCTCCGCCGGGTCCTGTCCGAACAGCACGCGGGTGCCGAGCACCGTGGTCCCGGTGACCAGGTGCGCGGTGACGCGCCGCTGCGGTTCGCCGGCGGAGGGAGGGGTCACAGCGATCCCGCCGCGGGGACCGCGCTGGGCAGGCCGACCATGCGCAGCAGGTCGTCCAGGCTGGTGACGGTGCTCACGGACTCGAAGCGCTGCCGGCCCTGCCGGTCGATCATGACCGGGTGCATGCGCGCGGCCACGGCCCCCACGCCGTCGGCCTGGATCTGGTCGCCCACGTGCCAGCAGGCGGTGGGGTCCACGCCCAGGCGCTGGGCGGCCGTGTGGAAGATGCGCGGGTCGGGCTTGCCCGTTCCGGCGGTGTCGGCGCACACCACGGCGTGGAAGTAGGGGGTCAGCTCCAGTGCCTGCAGCTTGGCGTGCTGGAGGGACTCGATGCCGTTGGTGACCACGGCCAGGCGGTATCCGGCCGATGCCAGGGCGTTCAGCGCGGGGATCGTGTCGGGGAAGACCTGCCAGGCCGAGCGGTGCGCGTCCAGGTAGAGGCGGTAGAGGTCGTCGCAGTGCTGGTCGGCGATGTCGCCGTGTCCGGCCTGGACGGCCAGGGCGCGGATGCGTTCGCGACGCTGTTGTTCCAGGCTCAGGCGGCCGCGCAGGTAGGAGCCGAAGGAGATCTCGGTCTGTACGTCCCACAGACTGCGCGCGGCACCGAAGTCGGGGTGGCCGAGCCGCTCCATGACCGCGCGGAGCCCCGTGGACGACGCGGCGAGGTCGTCGATGAGGGTGTCGTCCAGGTCGAAGCAGATCGCCGTCGGTGCTGCGGGTGTGTTCGGCATCGTTCCTCAAGTGAATGGGCAGGACAAAACATGCCAACGCTAACCTGTGGACATGACAGAAAAGGTGTAAACCCCGCCTAAAGGGATGTGACCCAGCTCACTTAACGAGGGTATAGGGAGTGGTCCGGGACGTGTCCGGGGCTCACGGAAGCCGTTGGAACCACAGCAGTGACGTCACCGCCGTGGCCATCGACAGCACGATCGCCACCAGCACGAACCGTGTGACAATCTCCTCGTGCACCAGTTCGGTGCCCAGCGAGGAGCCGATGTTCTCGTAGACCTCGTCGAGCTCGGTCTCGCTCTCGGCCTCGTAGAAGTGGCCGTCGGTGTCCTGGGCCAGGCCGCGCAGCGCCTCCTTGTCGATGTCGGCGGGCACCTGGTAGCCGTCGATCTCGATCATCGCCGCGCCGGTGCCGAACGCGATCGCCGATACCGGCACCTCCTGCTCGGCCGCCGCCGACGCCGCCTGCGCGATGTCGCGCCCGCTGGTGTTCTCCCCGTCCGACAGGAGCACGATTGCCGAGGGCGGCGGGTCCTCCTCGGCCTCCTCGTCGAAGTTATGGATCGCCTCCAGCGAGGCGAACACACCCTCGCCGATCGCCGTTCCCGGGCCCAGCCGCAGGTTCTCGATCGACCCGATCACCGCCTGGTGGTCGTGGGTGGGCGAGGAGACCACCGTCGCCGTAGAGGAGAAGGCCACCAGCCCCACGTTGAACCGGTCCGGGAGCGTGTCCACGAACTCTTGCGCCGACTTCTTGGCCGCGTTCAGGCGGTCGGGGTCGATGTCGGTGGCCGCCATCGACAGCGACACGTCCACGGCCACCATGATCGTGGCCCGCTCGCGCGGCTGCTCCACCGGCATCGCGGGCAGCGCCATCGAGGTGATGAGCACTCCCAGGGTCAGCGTGAACAGCGCCGCAGGGACGTGCCTGCGCACGTCCGGGCGGTGCGGTGCCACCTGGTCCAGCAGCGACAGGTTGGTGAAGCGCACCGTGTACTCGCGCCGCCGGGTCTGCGCGAACACGTAGGCACCGATCAGCACGGCGATGAGGAGCAGCCACCACAGCCGCTGGGGCTCCAGGAAGGTCATCGCTCAGTCCCCCGTCGCATCAGGCTCTGTCCCGCGGGTCGGTTCCCGCCCTCGTTCGGTCCCATGGCGGCCCCCTCGCTCAGCCGGGCGTCGCCGGGGTGCGGCGGGCCATGTGGTGCGCGGTACGCCTCTGGTGGATGACGAACCGTGCCGTATCCAGTACCCAGTCCCGGTCCGTTCGTAGCAACAGGTGGTGCACCCCGCACCGGCGCAGCGCGTCGCGCACCGCCGTGCGCTGGTCAGCGGCCGCCCGGCGGTAGCGCTCGCGCACGGCCCGGGTCAGCCGTACGTCGCGCACCCTGCCCGTGCGGGGATCGCGCAGGGCCACGTCCCCCATCTCGGGCACGTCCAGCTCGCGCGGGTCGAGCACCTCCACCACCAGCACCTGGTGGCGTGTGGCCAGCTGCCGCAGAGGGCGCTCCCAGGCGACCTCGCCGCCGAAAGCGGGCGTGTCCAGGAAGTCGGAGATCACCACCCGCAGGCCGCGGCGGCGGCGGGTGCGCACCAGGTCCGACAGAGCGTCGGCCAGGGTGGACTGGTGCGGGGAGGGCGCGCGCTCGTCACCGGTCGGCGCCGCGGCCACCGTGGCCAGCAGCGCCAGCAGCGCCTCCTTGCCCGAGCGGGCGGGCCAGCGCCGGATCCTGCCCTGGTGCAGGAAGTGGGCGCCGAACCGGTCGCCCACACGCTGGGTGAGCAGGTTGGCCGCCACCATCGCGCCGACCGCCACCTCGTGCTTGGTGCGCAGGCCCGTGCCGAAGTCCATGCTCGGCGACATGTCCAGCAGGGTCCAGCTCTCCAGTTCGCGGTCGGCGACCAGGTCGCGCACGTGCGGCGTGGTGGTGCGGGCGGTGACCGACCAGTCCATGCGTCGTACGTCGTCCTCGCCCGGCTGGTACACGCGGGCCTCGGCGGCCTCCGAGCCCGGCCCCAGGCGCAGGCCCAGGTGCTCGCCGTGCAGCAGCCCCTCCAGGCGGTGCACGATGCGCAGGTCCAGGCGGCGCAGCGCGGCGCGCAGACGGGGGTCGGTGCCGATCGCGGGAGTGGTCATGGTCCTCACCTCGGGGAGGCGAAGGAGGCGGTCTCTCCACTGGGCGGTTCGTCCCAGATCACCCGCGGCGCGAGCACGGTCGACAGGATCCGGTCGACCACCTGCTCGGCGGTGACCCCGTCGGCCAGGGCGTCGAAGGTGAGCACCAGGCGGTGGGCGATGATGTCGTGGGCGAGCACCCGCACGTCGTCGGGCAGCACGTAGTCGCGCCCGCGCAGCAGCGCCAGGGCCCGCGCGGCCGAGACCAGGCCCAGGGTGGCGCGGGGGCTGGCCCCCATCTCCAGCACCTGGCGCAGGTCCGGCATCTGGTGGTTCTCCGGCTCCCGGGTGGCCATGACCAGCCGCACCACGTAGTCGGCGATGAGCTGGTGGACGTGCACGCGCTGGGCGTCGGCCTGCAGCTCGCCCAGGGTGACGGGGTCGAGCACCTGGTGCGCGGTGGGCGGGGTGCTAGACATCCGGCGCAGGATCTCCATCTCCTCGTGCGCGCGCGGGTGTCCGACGTTGACCTTCATCAGGAACCGGTCGCGCTGGGCCTCGGGCAGCGGGTAGACGCCCTCGGACTCGACCGGGTTCTGTGTGGCGATGACGATGAAGGGGGAGGGGAGGGGATAGGTGGTGCCGCCCAGGGACACCTGCCGTTCGGCCATGACCTCCAGCAGGGCCGACTGCACCTTGGCGGGGGCGCGGTTGATCTCGTCGGCGAGGACGAAGTTGGCGAAGACCGGGCCCAGCTCCACGTCGAACTTCTCGGTGGAGGGATGGTAGATGCGTGTCCCGATGATGTCGGAGGGCACCAGGTCCGGGGTGAACTGCACGCGGGTGAAGGAGCCGCCGGTGACCTGGGCCAGGGTGGAGACCGCCAGCGTCTTGGCGATGCCGGGCACGCCCTCGATCAGGCAGTGGCCGTTGGCGACCAAGGCGATGAGGGAGCGCTCCACCATGCGCTCCTGTCCCACGATGACCGTGGACACCTCGTGCAGTGCGGCGCGCAGCAGCCTGGTCGGCTCGCCCGGGCTGCTCTCGGGGCCCTGGGAGGGCGCGGAGCCGTTTCCGGTCTCTGCCATGTCCCGCCTTCCTAGCAGGGAGCCCCGACGCGGGGGCACCGGATAGGTTGTGGATCCTCACCTGTGGTGACACTACCCGCTCCGCGGGCACCAGTCCGGTACACAACGCGGCGAAGCGGACGGACGGGGCGGGCAGAGAGGGGAAAGGACATGGCGGTTCCCACGATGGGGCTGAACGAGGGCGACCCGCGCCAGCTGGGCGGCTACCGGCTGCTGGGACGGCTGGGCGACTCCTCCCTCGGCGTGGTCTACCTGGGCCGGGACGGCTCGGGGGACCAGGTGAGCGTGGCGGTCCTGGACTCGGGCGCCGCCGGCGACGGTACGGCGCGCGAGCGCTTCGCGGAGGCGGTGCGCGCCAGCCCCGACGTGGTGGCGGCCCGTACGCACGGGCGTTCGGCGCTGTGGGTGGCGGTGCCCCACGGGGGGTCCGCTTCGGCGCAGGACTTCCTGGAGGCGGCGGCGCGGTCGGGCCGGGTGGCCGCGCGGGGCCCGGTGGTGATGCCCCACTGGGCGGGTTCGCGCGGTGCGGCGTCGGTGCGGTGGGCGCCCTGGAGCGGGCGCCGGGACAGCGCGGTGGCCGCGGGGGAGGGCAACTGGTGGCTGATCGGCGGCCTGGGCCTGGTTCTGCTGCTGCTCCTGCTGCTGGTGTCGTTGCTGTACTGGTGGATGCTGCAGTTCTCCCCGCCGGAGATGCCGGGGTCCGCGCCGCCCTCGGAGGGGCAGGAGAGCCCGGGGGGCCAGCCGGGGGAGGGGTCCGCCCCGGCTGAGGAGGACGGGGAGGGGAGCCCGTCCACGCCGGTGATCCCGTCTCCGGGGGAGGGTGAGGGGGAGTGGGGCGACTCGCCCCAGGACAACCTCTAGAGCGTGTGAGAGGCCGTGAGAGGGCCCGGGCTTCGGACCCGGGCCCTCTCTGCTCGTCTACTAAAAATCTACGTCGTAAAGGTGGCAGTTCTTTTTTCCAAAAAGATTTGAATAATATAGAACATTGTGCGGCTACGCCGCCCGACCTATCAAACCTCTTCAGAGGCACGTCGGCGTGTCGTGTCCGTATCCGGTGGGTGCCTGGAACGTGTTCAGCGTCGTTTACCGGGCGCTTCAGGAAGGGGTGTGCCCGGCAACGCCGGGTCCGGTCGGAGCACCCGCCTGTGTTCGGCTCAGAGCTTCTCGCCGCGCGGGATCGCCCCGTGGGTGTGCGGGAGGCGGGGCGGGTCCGCACCGGATGGTGCCTATGCTGGTCCGCGTGCTGAGAAAGGTGATCGCGACGCGGTATGTACTGCCGCTGCGCGAAGGAGGTTCGCTCCCGGGGCTGGTCGAGGCCGACGACCTGGGGATGTACGTGGTCAAGTTTCTCGGAGCGGGCCAGGGGCGCAAGACGCTCGTGGCCGAGGTGGTCTCCGGTGAGCTGGGCCGGGCCCTGGGGCTGCCCGTTCCCGAACTGGTCCTGGTGGAGTTCGACGCGGTGATCGGCCGCAGTGAGCCCGACCCCGAGGTGCAGGAGCTGCTCAAGGCCAGCGGCGGGCTCAACCTGGGGATGGACTTCCTGCCGGGATCGCTCGGTTTCGACCCCCTGACCTTCGGGGTGGACCGGGACTTCGCCGGGCGGGTGCTGTGGTTCGACGCCCTGACCGGCAACGTGGACCGCTCCTGGCGCAACCCGAACATGCTCCTGTGGCACGGCAGGCCGTACCTGATCGACCATGGCGCGACGCTGATCTTCCATCACAACTGGGCCAACGCCGACAGGTTCGTCGGCCGCGCCTACGACGCCTCCGACCACGTGCTCTCGGGGTCCTCTCCGGACCTGGCCGCCGCGGACGCGGCGCTGGCGCCTTTGGTGGACGAGGGGATGCTGCGCCGTGTGGTGGATCTGGTACCTGATGAGTGGCTGGTGGACGAGCCCGGGTTCGACTCTCCCGATGAGGTTCGTGAGGCGTATGTGCGGTTCCTGCTGGCGCGGGTGGCCGACCGTTCCTGGTTGCCGGAGGTGACGGGGTGAGGCGTTACAGCGATGCGGTGACGACCGGCCGCGTGGGTGAGGAGCGCGATCGCGCGGTGTTCGAGTACGCGCTGTTGCGGGTGGTGCCGCGGTTGGAGCGCGGTGAGTGTGTGAACGCCGGGGTGATCGTGTACTGCCAGGAGCGCGGGTTCCTGGGGGCTCGTTCGGCGTTGGACGAGGGGCGGTTGCTGGCCGTGGATCCGGGGGTGGACGTGGCCGGTGTGCGGCGTGCGCTGGAGGCGGTCGAGGTGATGTGCCGTGGTGGTGCCGGTGCGGGTGCGGCCGGCCGTGAGCGGCCGGGGCAGCGGTTTCGGTGGTTGACCGCGCCGCGGAGCACGATCGTGCAGCCGGGGCCGATCCACGGTGGTCTGACGGAGGATCCGGAGGTCGAGGTCGTGCGGTTGCTGGACCGGCTCGTAAGGTAACGGTCCGGGTCGTAACGGATATCACAGGTATTGGGGGGCTTGGAGAGGAGGCGGTGCGCGGGGTCGGGATGTTGGTATGGAGTGGTTGGTCCCGCCGTCGGGAAGTCCTCCCTTTCGGTTTTTCCGCTTCTGCGAACTGGAGTGCCTGTGCAGTCCCCTGATTCCCCCTCCACGGCCCCTGAACGGGGGGTGGTCGAGTCGGCCCCGGTGCGGAGCCGACCCTGGACGCCTTCGCGTAGGTCGGTCGCTTTGCTGGTGATGGTGCTGGGCGTGCTGACGGCGACGGGGCCGTTGGCGACGGATATGTACCTCCCGGCCTTTCCCGAGATCACCCGGGATCTGGGGACGAGTGAGGCGCGGGTCCAGCTGACGCTGACGGCGATGATGCTGGGGCTGGCGGTGGGACAGCTGGTGATCGGGCCGATGAGCGATGCCTTCGGGCGGCGGGGTCCTCTGCTGGCGGGTGTGGCCGTGTTCACGCTGACGTCGGTGCTGTGTGTGTTCGTGCCGAACGTGACGCTGTTCATCGTGTTGCGGTTCGTGCAGGGTATGGCGGGTGCCGCGGGTGCGGTGATCGCGCGTGCGGTGGTGCGTGACCTGTTCGAGGGCGATGGCGCGGTGCGGTTCTTCTCGCGTCTGGCGCTGGTGATGATGTTGGCGCCGCTGTTGGCTCCGTTGGCGGGTGCGCAGTTGTTGCTGGTGGGCCCGTGGCAGGTGAGTTTTTGGGTGTTGGCGGTGATGGCGGCGCTGAGTTTTGTGTTGGTGCTGCTGTGGCTGCCGGAGAGTCTGCCGGTGGAGGATCGCCGTCGGCAGGGGCCGCGTGCGCTGATGTCGACGGTGGTGGGTCTGGTGCGTCAGCCGCGTTTTGTGGGTCCGGTGCTGACGTTGGGTTTGAGTTTCGGGATGCTGTTCACGTATGTGTCGGCGTTCTCGTTCGTGGCGCAGACGGAGTTCGGTGCTTCGCCGCAGTTGTATGCGGGGCTGTTCGCGGTGAATGCGTTGGGGATGATGACGGGGACGCAGGCGAACGGGTTGTTGGTCGGCCGGGTGGAGACGTTGCGGCGTCTGGGCCTGGGGTTGGCTGCGGCGCTGGTGTCGGTGGGTGTGCTGGTGGTGTTGGCGCTGGTCGGTGCGGCTGCTTTGTGGGTGGTCGTGGCGTTGTTGGCGTTCATGATGTTCAGTGTCGGGTTCATCATGCCGAATGCGACGGTGACGGCGTTGGACGGTCAGCCTGCCGCGGTGGCGGGGACGGCTTCGGCGCTGATGGGTGCGTTGCAGTTCTCGTTGGGCGGCGGTGTGGCGTCGTTGGCGGGGTTGACGGCGTCGGGTGAGCCGTCGTTGGTGAGTATGTCGGTGGTGATGGCCTCTGCCGCGGGGTTGGCGTTGGCGGCGTATGTGTGGTCTGTGCGTTCAAAGGTCGGATGACCCCAGGGGGTGTGGGGTTTGGTGGTTCGCTGTTCTCCGGGTTGCCGTGTGATGGGGAAATGGGCACAGTAGGTCGCAATTCCCCGATTGAGGTGGGCCTGGTGTGCCTGCCTTCCGATGTGGCAGAGGATGAGTGGGTATGGGCGAGCCGAGTGTCACTCCTGGGACGTGGGCTCGGGGTCTTTCCGGGCTGGGCGAGCTGGTCTATGGGATGGCGACCGAGGATGCGCGTGCCGAGGTGTTCTCGGTGCGGGGGGAGCGGAGCCGTTGGGAGCGTGTGACGGCTGGTGAGTTCGCCACGGAGGTGACGGCGGTCGCCAAGGGTCTGGTCGCGGCCGGTGTGGGTGAGGGCGACCGGGTGCTGGTGGTGTCGGGTTCGCACCAGGAGTGGGTGCGGTTGGCGTTCGCGGTGTGGTCGGTGCGGGCGGTGCTGGTGCCGTTGGCGAGGTCGGTGTCGGCGGAGCGGGTGACGCATGTGGTGCGTCAGACGCGTCCGGCGGCGGCGGTGGTTCAGGGTGACCGGTTGCTGCGTGTGGTGTCGGGGTTGCAGCGGGAGTTGCCGGATCTGGGCCGTGTGTGGCGGATGGAGGAGGGCCTGGCCGACGTGGTGCGGCTGGGTGCGTACATGGACGCGTCCTCGGTGCGGTTCCGGCGGGATGCGACGGTGGCCGAGGACGCGGCGGTGGTGCTGTATCCGTTGAGTACGGTCTCGCGGTCGACGCGGGGTGTGGTGCTGTCGCACGGGGCGTTGCTGTCGTCGGCGGCGGATCTGGTGGACCGGATGTGGCCGCGGATGTCGGAGCTGCCTGCGGGTAGGGCGAGTACTCTGCTGGATCTGCCGTTGTCGCAGATTCCGGGGTTGGCGTCGTTGGTGGCGTGCATGGTGGGTCGTGTGCGTGTGGGGTTGACGGGTGCGGCTGGTCTGTTGCCGCAGGCGGAGGCGTTCAAGCCGACGGTGCTGGTGTGCTCGGCGGGGTTGTTGGAGGGCATCTTCGAGCGTGAGCAGGGGAGTGCGCGTTCGACGGGGTGGGACTCTCTGGGGACGTTCAACTCTGCGGTGGACACGGCGGTGCAGTTCGACCGGGCGCCGAGGAAGGGTGCCTGGCGGCGGTTGTCGCGGTCGATGTATGACTGGCAGTTCGCGCGGGTGCGGGAGATGCTGGGTGGTCGGGTGCATCTGGCGGTGTGCTGGGGTGGTGGCCTGTCGGATCGGTTGGAGTCCTTCTACGGGGGTGTGGGGGTTCCGGTGGTGCAGGCGTTCGGTACGGCTGAGACCGCTGGTGTGTTCGTGTCCGGTGCTGTGGGGGATCGTGTGCCGGGGACGGTGGGGCGTGTTGTCGGGGAGCGTGAGTTGTGGGTCTCGCGTGAGGGTGAGGCCCATGTGCGTGGTGGTGGGGTGTTCTCGGGTTACTGGGGTGACGGGGAGGCTTCGCGTAGTGCGTTTCGTGAGGGGTGGTTGGCGACGGGGTTCGCGGTGGAGGTGGACGCGGACGGGTTCGTGAGGGTGGTGGGCCGGTTGCGGCCGCAGGCGGCGACGGTGGAGGTTCCGGGGCGGTTCGTGGTGCGTGGGCCTGTGCGGGGGTCTCGTGCGGTGGAGCCGTCGGGGGATGAGCTGACCGAGGTGTTGCCTGCTGTGGGTGAGCCGGTGGAGGAGCGCGGTGACGCTGAGCTGGTGGCGGAGTTCGAGGCGCGGTTGCGTGCGCATCCGTTGATCAGTCAGGTGTTGGTGATCGTGGAGGGGCGGCCGTTCGCGAGTGCGCTGGTGACGTTGGTGCGTGACCAGTTGGAGTACTGGCGGTTGGTGAACGGTCGGCCGTTGTCGATGGCGCCGGAGGAGATCGCGGGGGATCGTGATCTGCTGCGTGAGGTGCAGGGGTTGGTGTATGAGGCCAATCGGAGTGTGCCGCGGCATTTGGCGGTGCGGTCGTTCCATGTGTTGGCTGAGGAGTTCACGGTGCAGTCGGGATTGGTGCAGCCTTCGGGGGAGTTGCGGCGTGAGGCGGTGTTGCGGGCGTTCTCGGAGGAGATCGATGGTTTGTACCGGGTGCGTCGTGAGCCGTCGTAGGTAGGGCTTGGGGCGCTGGGGTGTTGTTTGTGGGGCGGGTCGTTTCGGCCCGCCCTTTGTGTGTCATTGGCCGTTGAGGTAGGCGAGGACGGCCAGGACGCGGCGGCTGTCGTCGGAGGAGGGGGGTAGGTCGAGTTTGGTGAAGATGTTGTTGATGTGTTTGCTGACGGCTTTTTCGGTGATGTAGAGGCGTCCGGCGATGGCGGAGTTGGAGCGGCCTTCGGCCATTTCGGCGAGGACTTCGCGTTCGCGGGGGGTGAGTTGGGCCAGGGGTCCGCTCTGGTCCTGGCGGGCCAGGAGTTGGGAGATGACGGCGGGGTCCATGGCGGTGCCGCCGTCGGCGACGCGGCGGACGGCTTCGATGAACTGGCCGATGTCGAAGACGCGGTCCTTGAGGAGGTAGCCGACGCCTCCGGTGTCGTCGGAGAGGAGTTCGCGGGCGTAGAGCTGTTCGACGTGTTGGGAGAGCACGAGGATGGGCAGCCCGGGGATCTGGGTGCGGGCGGCGATGGCGGCTTGGAGGCCTTCGTCGGTGAAGGTGGGGGGTAGGCGGACGTCGACGATGGCGACGTCGGGTTTGTGCTGGGTGAGGGCGGTGTGGAGGTCGGGTCCGTTGTCGAGGGCGGCGACGACGGTGAAGTCGTGTGCTTGGAGGAGTTGGGTCAGGCCTTCTCTGAGGAGGGCAAGGTCTTCGGCGAGGACAACGCGCACGGGATCTCCAGGGTCACGATGGTGGGGCCGCCCGGGGGGCTGGTGATGTTCATCGTGCCATCGAAGGCGTCCAGGCGCCTGCGGATGCCGGCGAGGCCGCTGCCGGGGGTGGGGTCGGCGCCGCCGGTGCCGTTGTCGGTGACGGTGATGACGAGGCGGTTCTGGCCGTGGTTGATGTGGACCCAGGCGTGGGTGGCGTGGGCGTGTTTGGCGGTGTTGGTGAGGAGTTCGGCGATGGCGAAGTAGGCGGCGGATTCGACGGGGTCGGCGGGGCGGCCGTGGAGGTCGATGGTGACGGTGATGGGGAGGTTGTGGGTGAGGGCGAGGGCGTGGACGGCGCCGTGGAGTCCGCGTTCGACGAGGACGGGGGGTTGGATGCCGCGGACGAGGTCGCGGAGTTCGGTGAGGGCGTGGCGGGTGGTTTCGCGGGCTTGGGTGAGCATGGTGCGGGCGGCTTGGGGGTCTTGTTCGACGATGTGTTCGGCCATGCCGAGGTTCATGCCCAGGGCGACGAGGCGGGCTTGGGCGCCGTCGTGGAGGTCGCGTTCGATGCGGCGGATTTCGGCGGCCTGGGTGTCGATGGTGTTGGCGCGGCTGGTGGCCAGGTGGGCGACGCGGGCGGTGAGTCGGGCTTTTTCGGAGGGGGAGAGGAGGAGTCGGTTGAAGCGTAGGTAGATGTCGGTGGTGAGGGGGAGGAGGAGGTAGCCCAGGGTGAGGGTGAGGGCGCTGGGGGCGAGGATGAGGAGTTGGTGGGGGGTGGTGGTGGGGGTGTCGACGCCGTAGTGGGTGGGGCCGAGGAGGTGGAGGGCGAAGAGGAGTTGGTAGGTGCGGTGGTGGAGGAGGGTG
>NZ_LWLB01000010.1 GCF_001905145.1 Nocardiopsis sp. TSRI0078 | reverse complement strand
CCAAACAGGCCCTAGCCCCCCAAGGCTTTCGCCGGGGCCCGTCGCGATCGCGACGGGCCCCGCGTGTGTCCGGGACCCCCTCCGGACGAGGTGGGGTCGACCCCTCCCATACGTGAGCGCAGGGACGAACTTTCTCATTCTCGGGACTGGTGTGGTTGGTGGGAAATACAGTGATCGCCACGTACCCCCGACAGCCCCTGTGAGGAGATGGTGTCGATGTCTACGTGCCCCACCGGCGGGGACCACGACTGGATCCTCGGCGACGACCGCAAGTTCCAGTGCGCCAAGTGCGGAGCTCAGAGCGCCCGGCGGTTCTGAGCCCCGGGACCCGGCTGCACCGTTCCGCGCCCGGCGAGCTGTCCCTTCTCCTCGGCGCGCCAGGTCACCGGCTCCCCCAGCATCTCGGCGACCCCCTTGGCCCAGCGCTCCAGGCAGGCGAACCGGTCCGGTCCCTCCGGAAGCACGGTACGTCCCTGGTAGGGCATGCCGTCCAGGACGACGACCTCGCCGTTCACCCGCAGTTCGGTGTCGTACTCGTTCGTGTTCGGCCTCATGCACCGGACTCTAACGGCCCGGGGTCGCGGCCGCCCGCGCTTTGGCCGACCACGGCCGCCGGACGGCCGCTCCTGCGCGCGGACCACGCGCGGGAGTTGGAAGAATGGGCGTATGGCCTCCCCCGAACCACCGGACTCCTCCGCGGCGCCCCCCGCCCTCCCCTCGGACCTGACCCGGCCTCCCGGCAGCGTCTCGCACCTGCGCAGGTACGTCAGCCTGCGCGGCCCGAACGCGCGGATGTGGATGACCGCGGCCTACTTCTCCGCCGCCCTCACCGCGGGGTTCCTCGTGGTCCTCGGGTCCACGTTCTGGCACGTGCTGCGCGAGGAGACCACGGTCGGCTCGGTGTCCCTGTGGGTCTCGGCGGCCCTGGTCATGTTCTTCGTCGGCCCGGGGAGCAACGTGTTCGTGATGCGCGGGCTGCCGCAGCGCATCACCAGGCAGGGCATCAGCGCCGACAGCGACGGCGTCACGGTCCTGCAGGAACGCAAGTGGTGGTTCCCCGGCGAGGGGACCTTCGTCGCCTGGCCGGAGATCCGGCGCATCCGGGAGGTGCACACCGGCGGCCGCAGGCTCACCTACTTCATCGAGTTCGTGCTGGACACCCACCGCACCGACGCCGAGCTGCCCAACTGGGCCGAGGACGCCGAGAGCCTGGGACTGGAGGCGGTGGACGCGCCCACGCAGTTCTACGTCCAGGTGCCCAAGGAGCTCAAGGAGAGGATCCTCAGGATGGTGGAGCGCACCGCGCCCCTGCCCTCCGTCGTGGAGCGGACCCCGCCGCTACGTTGAGGCGTGCCCGCCCAGGCGCCGGGTCAGCTCGGCGGCGGCGTCGCGCACCCGGCCGGCCAGCGCCTGGGGGGTGACCGGACGCGCGCTGGGCACCGTCAGGCTGATCGCCGCCGCAGGACGGTCGTTGTGGTCCGTGGCGGCCGCGGCCACCGACACGAAGCCCTCGGTGACCTGGCCCTCCTCGATCGACCAACCCTGGCGCCGCTCCTCGGCCAGCACCCGGCGCAGCTCCCCGGGGGTGGCCGGGCCGCGCCCGGTACGGCTGGTGAACGCCGCCGCGTCCGGATACAGGGCGCGCACCTGCGCGCGAGGCAGCCGGGACAGCATGGCCCGGCCCGACGCCGTCAGGTGCGCGGGCAGGCGCACGCCCACCCCGGTGATCAGCGTCGGGGCGTGCGGGGGCTGCTCCTTGAGCAGGTACAGGGTGTCGGCGCCGTGCAGCACGCCGAGGTGGGCCGTGGCACCGGTGGCCTCGGTGAGCTGGTGCAGCAGCGGACGGGCCAGGCGCTCCACGCCGTCGTGGCGCAGATAGGCCGAGCCGATCTCGAACGCGGCCACCCCCAGGCCCCAGCGGCGCTCCTCGGGCAGGTGGGTCACGAAGCCCTCCTGCGCCATGGCCTCCAGCAGCTGGTACACGCTGGAGCGGGGAACACCGAGCTCGGCGGCGATCGCCGAGGCCGACACCGGCCCCGGGCGGGTCGCCAGGAAGCGCAGCAGGCGCAGTGCGCGGGTGGCCGCCGGAACGAGGCTCATGCTCCGATTGTCTCGCAACGTCCGTCCTGATCGACCTCTATCTCGGAGCGCCGGGGCGTTCCACGACCATGGCGCGACGGGTTCTGGGTGCTGACAGCGAGTGGTACGCCCCCAACCACCAACGGGTGGAGTTCCTCAACGCCCTGCGAGGACTCGTGCTCGGGAAGAGGGTGTCGGTCAGCGACGCTGAGGCAGCACGCAAGCTCTGCAGCTTGCAGGCCATCGCGCACGTGGAGCCCGTCGGAGGTGTGGCGGACAGGATCTGGGAGCTCCGTTCCGATCTCACCGCGTATGACGCGGCTTACGTCGCTGTGGCGGAGGCGTTGGACTGTGCCCTTGTGACAGGGGATGTCCGTCTGGTTTCCGCCCCGGGGCTGCGGTGTGAGGTGCGGGTCATCCGTTAGCCGGGCGGGAGCCCGGCGGGTAGGCGCCCCTGCTGTCTGGCATGTCAGACGGAACCCTCGTGTCAGCCCTTCACCAGGGGCCTCATGGGCGATCAAATGGGGGCATGTCCACAGCAGTTCCTTCCGTCGTCGTCGGCGGTGCCCCCCTCACCCCGGCCCAGGTCCTCGACGTCGCCCGCCGCGGCGCGCACGTCACCCTCTCCGAGGAGTCCCGCAAGGCCCTCCGGCACGGCCGCGAGCGGGTCGAGTCCCTCGCCCGCGGCGAGGTTCCCGCCTACGGGGTCAGCACCGGCTTCGGCGCCCTCGCCACCCGTCACATCGCCCCCGACCTGCGGGCCCGCCTGCAGCGTTCGCTCATCCGCTCGCACGCCGCCGGAACCGGCCCCGAGGTGGAGCGCGAGGTCGTGCGCGCCCTGATGCTGCTGCGCCTGCGCACCCTGGCCTCGGGCAACACCGGTGTGGAGGCCGCCACCGCCGAGACCCTCGCCGCCCTGCTCAACGCGCAGATCACGCCGGTCGTGCACGAGTACGGCAGCCTGGGCTGCTCCGGCGACCTGGCGCCGCTGTCGCACGTGGCCCTCGCCCTGATGGGGGAGGGGGAGGTGTGCGACGCCTCCGGCGAGGTCCGCCCCGCCTACACGGCTCTGCACGAGGCCGGCATCCGACCGGTGGAGCTGGGCGCCAAGGAGGGCCTGGCACTGATCAACGGCACCGACGGCATGCTCGGCATGCTCGTACTGGCCTGTATGGACCTGGAACGCCTGCTCAAGGTCGCCGACATCACCGCCGCGATGAGCGTCGAGGCGCTGCTGGGCACCGACCGGGTCTTCGCCGAGGAGCTGCAGCGGCTGCGCCCGCACCCCGGCCAGGCCGCCTCCGCCGCCAACATGCGCCTGATGCTGGCCGACTCGCCGATCGTGGCCTCCCACCGCGGGCCCGACTGCAACCGCGTCCAGGACGCCTACTCGCTGCGCTGCGCCCCGCAGGTCGCCGGAGCCGCCCGCGACACCCTGGCCCACGCGCTGCTCGTGGCCGGGCGCGAACTCGACAGCGTCATCGACAACCCGGTGGTGCTGGACGACGGCCGCGTGGAGTCCAACGGCAACTTCCACGGCGCGCCCGTGGCCTATGTGCTCGACTTCCTGGCCATCGCGGTCGCCGACACCGCATCCATCGCCGAGCGGCGCACCGACCGCATGCTCGACGTGTCGCGCTCCCACGGCCTGCCCGCCTTCCTCGCCGACGACCCCGGCGTGGACTCCGGGCACATGATCGCCCAGTACACGCAGGCCGCCATCGTCTCCGAGCTCAAGCGCCTGGCCGTGCCCGCCAGCGTCGACTCCATTCCGAGCTCGGCCATGCAGGAGGACCACGTGTCCATGGGCTGGTCGGCGGCCCGCAAGCTGCGCCGCGCCGTGGACGGCCTGGCCGGCGTGCTGGCGGTGGAGCTGCTCACCGCGGCCCGCGCCCTGGACCTGCGCTCGCCCCTGGAGCCCGGCCCGGCCACCGGAGCCGTGCTGCGCACCGTGCGCGAGAAGGTCCCCGGCCCGGGCCCCGACCGCCACCTGGCCCCCGAGATCGACGCCGCCACCGCCCTGGTCACCGACGGCTCGGTGGTCGAGGCCGCCGAGTCCGTCGCCCCGCTGGCCTGACCCCCGAAGGAGAATCGCGTGAGTCGTCCACGTACCGTCCGCGCCGCGCGCGGCACCGCACTGTCCGCGAAGGGCTGGCAGCAGGAGGCCGCCCTGCGCATGTTCCACAACAACCTCGACCCCGAGGTCGCCGAGCACCCCGAGGACCTGGTCGTCTACGGCGGCACCGGCCGTGCCGCGCGCGACTGGCGCAGCTTCGACCGCATCACCGCGTCCCTGCGCGACCTGGAGGGCGACGAGACCCTGCTCGTGCAGTCGGGCCGCCCGGTCGGGATCATGCGCACCCACGAGTGGGCGCCCCGGGTGCTCATCGCCAACAGCAACCTGGTGGGGGACTGGGCGAACTGGCCCGAGTTCCGCCGCCTGGAGGCCCGGGGCCTGACCATGTACGGGCAGATGACCGCCGGCTCGTGGATCTACATCGGTACCCAGGGCATCCTCCAGGGCACCTACGAGACCTTCGCCGCCGTCGCCGCCAAGAGGTTCGGCGGGACGCTGGCCGGAACCGTCACCCTGACCGCCGGACTCGGCGGCATGGGCGGCGCCCAGCCGCTGGCCGTCACCATGAACGACGGCGTCGCGATCGTGGTCGAGTGCGACTCCAGCCGCATCGACCGCCGTATCGAGCACCGCTACCTGGACGTGCGCGCCGACAGCCTGGACCACGCCCTGGAACTGGCCGAGCGGGCGCGCGACGAGCGGCGCCCGCTGTCGGTCGGCGTGCTCGGCAACGCCGCGGAGGTCTTCCCCGAGCTGCTCTCGCGAGGGGCCCCGATCGACGTGGTCACCGACCAGACCTCGGCCCACGACCCGCTCGCCTACCTGCCCGCCGGAGTGGCCTTCGAGGACTGGCGGGGCCTGGCCGCCGCCAAGCCCGAGGAGTTCACCGCCCGGGCCCGCGAGTCCATGGCCGCGCACGTGGAGGCCATGGTCGGCTTCCAGGACGCCGGCGCCGAGGTCTTCGACTACGGCAACTCCATCCGCGACGAGGCGCGCAGCGGCGGTTTCGCCCGCGCCTTCGACTTCCCCGGGTTCGTGCCCGCCTACATCCGGCCGCTGTTCTGCGAGGGGAAGGGGCCGTTCCGGTGGGCGGCGCTGTCGGGCGACCCCGCCGACATCGCCCGCACCGACCAGGCGGTCCTGGACCTGTTCCCCGACAACGAGCACCTGGCCCGGTGGATCCGCATGGCGGGGGAGCGGGTCGCCTTCCAGGGGCTGCCCGCCCGCATCTGCTGGCTGGGCCAGGGCGAGCGGGCCGCCGCCGGAGCACGGTTCAACGAGCTGGTCGCCTCCGGAGAGGTCTCCGCGCCGCTGGCCATCGGCCGCGACCACCTGGACACCGGCTCGGTGGCCTCCCCCTACCGCGAGACCGAGGGCATGAAGGACGGCTCCGACGCCATCGCCGACTGGCCGCTGCTCAACGCCCTGGTCAACACCTCATCCGGTGCCTCGTGGGTGTCCATTCACCACGGTGGCGGCGTCGGCATGGGACGCTCGATCCACGCGGGCCAGGTCAGCGTCGCCGACGGCACCGACCTGGCCACCGCCAAGCTGGAGCGCGTGCTCACCAACGACCCCGCCATGGGCGTCGTCAGGCACGTGGACGCCGGGTACGAGGAGGCCGACCGCGTGGCACGGGAGCACGGCATCCGCGTTCCGATGCGCGAGGGCGAGTGAGGCCCGCCGGGGCGCGGTACGCGCCGCGCCCCGGCCGACCGCGCCCGAGAGCGCGGAGCACGTGAAACCATCCGTTCCGACGTGGGAAAACACCCTGTGAGCGATCAGTACACCGTCCCCGGCCCCGAGGCCTTCGACCGGATGTGGGCCGACCTGGCACCCGTGGGCCGCGACCCCGGCGGCGGATACCGCCGCCACGCCTGGAACGGCGCGGACACCGACGCGCGCGCCTGGTTCACCGAGGCCGCCGCCGCGCGCGGCCTGGACGTGCGCGCCGACCGCAACGGCAACCTGTGGGCCTGGTGGGGCGCGCCCGGCCCGGGCGCCGTGGCCACCGGCTCCCACCTGGACTCGGTCCCCGGTGGAGGGGCCTTCGACGGGCCCCTGGGCGTGGTCAGCGCCCTGGCCGCCGTGGACGAGCTGCGGCGGCGCGGCACCGTCCCCGAGCGCCCTCTCGCCGTCACGGTGTTCGCCGAGGAGGAGGGCGGACGGTTCGGCGTCCCCTGCCTGGGCAGCCGCCTGACGGCCGGGGAGGTCTCCCCCGAGCGCGCACGCGGCCTCACCGACGCCTCCGGGACCACCTGGGCCCGGGCCATGGAGGCCGCCGGGCACGACCCCCACGCCATCGGCGCCGACCCCGGGGCCCTGGCGGACCTGGACGTGTTCGTCGAACTGCACGTGGAACAGGGGCGCGCCCTGGAGGACACCCGCCACCCGGTGGGCGTGGCCAGTGCGATCTGGCCGCACGGGCGCTGGCGGATGGACTTCACCGGCCGCGCCGACCACGCCGGGACCACCCGCATGGCCGACCGCAGCGACCCCATGCTGCCGTTCGCGCACACGGTCCTGGCCGCGCGGGCCCTGGCCGAGGAGCACGACGCCCGTGCCACCGTCGCCAAGGCGCTGGTCACCCCCAACGGCACGAACGCGATCCCCTCCCTGGTCAGCGCCTGGCTGGACGCCCGGGCCGCGGACGGCGCCGCGCTCGACGCGGTCGTCGCGGGGGTGCGCGGGGCGGCGGAGAGGGCCGCCCGCGAACACGGCGTGGACCACGCGATGACCAACGAGTCCCTGACCCCGCTCGTGTCGTTCGCGCACGGCCTGCGCGACAGGCTGGCCGCCGTGGTCGCCGACCGGGCCCCCGACCCGCGGGTCCCGGTGCTGCCGACCGGGGCCGGGCACGACGCCGGGGTGCTCGCCGCCCACGTGCCCACCGCGATGCTGTACGTGCGCAACCCGACCGGGGTGTCGCACTCCCCCGAGGAGTGGGCACGTCCCGAGGACTGTCACTCCGGGGTGCTCGCCCTCGCCGACGTGCTCCAGGACCTGCTCGCCCGCCCCGTCGGGAGGGAGAGCCCGTGACCACCACGAACGGTACGGCCGGGGGGACCGCGCCGGGCGCGCGTCCGACGGGCGACAGGCGCTTCCGGGGAGCGCGTGACCACCGCGTGTGGTGCGAGTGGGCGTGGACCGGCGCCGGGGACGGCACCCCCGAGCACGGCGTGCTCGTGGAGGTGGCCGACGGCCGGATCGCCTCGGTGGAGGCGGGGGTCCCGGCGCCCGCCGACGCCGAGATCCTGTCCGGGCTGACCCTGCCGGGATTCGCCAACGCCCACTCGCACGCCTTCCACCGGGCGCTGCGGGGGCGCACCCACGCGGGCGGCGGGTCCTTCTGGACCTGGCGCGAGACGATGTACCGGGTGGCGGACCGCCTGGACCCCGACACCTACCGCCGCCTCGCCCGCGCGGTCTACGCCGAGATGGCCCTGGCCGGGATCACCTGCGTGGGCGAGTTCCACTACCTCCACCACGCTCCCGGAGGCGCCCGCTACGCCGACCCCAACGCCATGGGCCACGCCCTGGCGGCCGCGGCGGCCGACGCCGGGATCCGGATCACCCTGCTGGACGTGTGCTACCTGTCCGGCGGCCTGGACGCCCGCGGCGACCACCAGCCGCTGGCCGGAGCCCAGCTGCGGTTCGGCGACGGGGACACGGACCGCTGGGCCGACCGCCTGGCCGCCTTCGCCCCCGTCGGCGACCACGCGCGCACGGGCACGGCCGCCCACTCGGTGCGGGCCGTCCCGGCGGAGCAGCTTCCCGGCGTCGCCGCGTTCGCCGCCGAGCACGACGCCCCGCTGCACGTCCACGTCTCCGAGCAGCCCGCCGAGAACGCCGCCTGCCTGGCCGCCCACGGCCGCACCCCCACGGCCGTGCTCGCCGACGCGGGCGCGCTCACCGAGCGCACCAGCCTGGTGCACGCCACCCACCTGACCGACGCCGACGTCGCGAACGTCCGCGCGTCCGGCGCCACCGTGTGCCTGTGCCCCACGACCGAGCGCGACCTGGCCGACGGCCTGCCGCGCACCGGCGACCTACTGCCCGCCCCGCTCAGCCTGGGCACCGACCAGCACGTGGTGACGGACATGTTCGAGGAGGCCCGGGCGGTCGAGCTCCACGAGCGCCTGCGCACCCACCGCCGCGGCACCCTGGGTGCTGGTGCGCTGCTGCACGCCGCCACCGCGCACGGGCACGCCTCGCTGGGATGGATCCGCGCCGAACACGGGACGCCGGGCGCGCACGGGGTCCCTGTGCTTCGTGGAGGACCTCCACAGGAACCTCCGCGTTCCGAGGGGCTGCCCGACGCCGGTGCCCTGGCCCCCGGAACACGGGCCGACCTGGTCAACGTCCCCCTGGACGGCGCCCGCCTGGCCGGGGCCGACCCGGCCCGGGCCGCCGACGCCGCGGTCTTCGCGGCCACCGCCGCCGACGTGCGGCACGTGATGGCCGACGGGCGCTGGACCGTCCGCGACGGCGTCCACACCCTGGTGCCCGACACCGCACGCGAACTCGACACGGCCATCAAGGAGCTGCACGCATGAACGACGTACCCGAGAGCGTCCTCGTCGACGGCATCGCCACCCTGGTCACCAACGACCCCTCGCGGGGCCGGGGCGCCGTGGGCGAGGTCCGGGAGGCCGCCCTGGTCATCGAGGACGGCCGGGTGGCCTGGTCGGGGCCGCGCGCCCAGGCGCCCGCCGCCGACGCGCGGGTCGACGCCGCGGGGCGCTGCGTCATCCCGGGGTTCGTCGACAGCCACTCCCACATCGTGTTCGCGGGCGACCGCAGCCGCGAGTTCGCCGCGCGGATGAGCGGTCGGCCCTACTCGGCGGGCGGCATCCGCACCACCGTGGCGGCCACCCGCGAGGCCGCGGACGCCGACCTGCTCGCCGGAGCCCGGCGCCTGGTGCGCGAGGCCCGCGCCCAGGGCACCACCACCCTGGAGGTCAAGTCCGGTTACGGCCTCACCGTCGCCGACGAGGAGCGCTGCCTGGCCGTGGCCTCCCGCGTCACCGACGAGGTCACCTTCCTGGGTGCGCACGTGGTCGCGCCCGAGTACGCCGACGACCCCCAGGGCTACGTCGACCTGGTCACCGGCCCCATGCTCGACGCCTGCGCGCCGCACGCCAGGTGGGTCGACGTCTTCTGCGAGCGCGGCGCCTTCGACGAGGAGGCCTCCCGCCGCGTCCTCACCGCGGGGATGGAACGCGGCCTGCTGCCCCGCGTGCACGGCAACCAGCTGGGCGAGGGGCCGGGCGTGCGCCTGGCCGTCGAGCTGGGCGCGGCCTCGGTCGACCACTGCACCTATCTGGCCGCCGAGGACGTGGACGCCCTGGTCCAGGCCGCCGATCGCCCCGAGCCCACGGTCGCCACCCTGCTGCCGGGCGTGGACTTCTCCACCCGCCAGGCCTACCCGGACGCCCGCGCGCTCATCGACGCCGGCGCCCTGGTCGCCCTGGCCAGCGACTGCAACCCGGGATCCTGCTTCACCTCCAGCCTGGCCTTTTGCATCGCGGTCGCGGTCCGCGACATGGGAATGACCCCCGACGAGGCGGTGTGGGCGGCCACCGCGGGCGGTGCGCGGGCGCTGCGCCGCACCGACGTGGGCCACCTGGCCCCGGGAGCGCGCGCCGATCTGGTCATGCTGGACGCGCCCAACCACCTCTACCTGGCCTACCGCCCCGGCGTGCCGCAGGTCGCCGCGGTCTGGAAGGACGGGGAACTGGTCTCCGGACGCCCCTGAACCGGGGCGGGCGGCGGAGTGCGACGCGCGGATCGCCGAAGGTCCTCACGAACTCAACGGCCGCCTAACCTCACCGAAACCTGAGGCACCGAACCTGGAGTCACGTCGGTGCGCGTCCGCCGCCGCGGTACAGCGCCGTTCCGCGGCGGCGGAGGCACCGCCCCCGACCCCCAGGAGGTTCGCGGTGAGCCTGTGGCGTATCAGGACGGCGGTCGATGACCGCCCCGGCGGCCTCGCCCGGGTCGTCGAAGCCCTTGCGGGCTGCGGCGGGAACATCGTCGGCCTGTCCCTGCACACCGACGTGTCCGGTGTGGTCGACGAGTTCGTCGTGGATCTGCCCGGCGACCACGGGGCCGCCCTGCGCACGGTCGCCGGGCACAGTCCCACCGGTACGGTGACCGCCGTCCCCGCCCACCGGCGCGAGGTCGGGGACGACGTCACCCGCGCGCTGCTGCTCACCGAACGGCTGCGGTCCCACCCCAACCGGCTGCCCGACGCCCTGGCCGAGCTGCTGCTGGCCGACGAGGCGCACTGGACCAACCTGACGCACGCCCGGGGCGAGGGGGAGGCGGACCCGGGTACCGCCATGCTGGTGCCGGTGGGCCCGCTGCGGGGCGTCCTGGTACGCCGGGCCTCGCACCCCTTCACCTGGACCGAGTCGAGCCGGGCCGACGCGCTGGTGCGCTCGGTGATGCCCTCGGCCGGACCGGTTCCCGCGGACCGGACCGTACGCACCGCCGAGGGCGTGGAGCTGTCCCTGCGCCAGGTGCGGGAGACCGACGCGCCCGCGCTGAGTGCCCTGCACCGCCGCTGCTCGGCCGGGACCGTGCGCAACCGCTACCTCGCCGGCATGGACGAGCTGAGCCCGCACATGCTGCGCGTGTTCTGCGACTCCGGGCGCGGCCTCACCCTGATGGTGCGCCCGTCGGGCGAGGAGGAGCCGGTCGCCCTCGGGCACCTGATGTACACCCTCGATCCGGGGGTGGGCGAGATCGCCCTCCTGGTGGAGGACCCCTGGCAGGGACGCGGGGTGGGCACCGCCCTGACCCGCGCGCTGACGGTCACCGCCGCCGACTGGGGGCTGGCCGAGGTGCGCGCGGAGACCACGCTGGCCAACACGGGGATGATGCGGATCATGCGCCGCCTCGGAGCGTCGGTGCGTACGCGGGATGCGGGAGGCGGGTACGTGCAGGCCCGGCTGCCCGTGGCGGGGGCGCTGCGGAACGCGGTGGGAGGCGGGGTGCGGCGCGGCGGCCGACTGGCGCGGCTGATGGGCCAGGGCTGACGGAAGCGGTGGGGAAGCCCGGCGCACCGTGGCCGCGGGCCGCGGCGCGGGGAGGGGCCCGCGCGTGGAACGGGGGCCGGCGCCACCGGGATGGCGCCGGCCCCCGCTCGCGGTTGACGCGATGAGGTCTGTTCCCGGGGCACGGAAGGAGCCCGCTCCCCGGAAAGTTCCTAGGCGGACTCGCTGCCCGCGGTTCCGTCAGCGCTCTGGGCGCCCTCGGCGGGCGCGGAGGCCGCGGCCTTCTTGGTGGCGCGACGCTTCTTCACCGGACGCGAGTAGTCGACGAGGGGCTCCAGGCGGGCCTCGTACTCCTTGAAGCAGTCGGCGCACGCGTCGACCTCGCGGACGGAGCCCTCCCAGGCGAACTGGATGACCTCAGTCGCCTCGACCTTCTCCTCACGGACGGCGTGGGGGTCGCAGTACTTGAGCGTGAAGACCTCGGTGACCACGGCGGGGATTTCCCTTCGGTATCGCGTGAACAGAGCGGACCCCGTAATCATACACCTGTACGAAAGCGTGAACCGGCTGCATGCCGGACGTTCCGTCACGGGTTCGGGGTCGCCCCGAAGCCTAGCGAAGTTTCGGAAGGCCTGTGCGCCCGTGTCCGATCCGTGTGACGGGGTGACCAGGGAGTCCGCGCGCGGGCGCGGCGCCGGCGGTTGCCGGCCGCCCGGCCTTTCGCGCGGTGCCGTTCGGAAGGATCGGGGTGTCCTTCGGCGCGGACGTGGAAGAGGGGAAGTGGGCGCGGAAGACGGTTCGAGCGTTATGGCGCCGGGTGTTTGCTTTCCGCTTTTTCGTCCTTTTCCCGGGTTCGGTCCCTATCTTTTCCGTACGTCGATTCCCCTGTTCGGCGAACACGGGGCGGAGGGCGTCGCTAGGGTATTGCCCTATCCGGGAGGAACCGCCGGGTTCGGTCCTCCCGCCCGTGTGCGGCGGTGGCGGATCCCGCCCGGCGCGCACGGGGACACGGGTGCCGTGGGGAGCGGTGTTCGACGAGGATCAGGGGGAGGACCGTGGTCGAGTATCTGGAGGGCACGTACAGAAGTGCCGGTGACCAGGGAGAGGTCTCCGGCCCGGAGGTGAGCTGGGCCGTGGCGGGCCGACGGCGTGCCCGGGCCGACAGGGCGCTGATCTGCGACCGCATGTCGGTCGACCCGCGTTTCGTGGGACTCCGGAGGAGGTTCGCGGTCCGGAGCGGGGCGCTGGTCGCGGTATTCCTGTTCAGTTACCTTTCCTATCTGCTGCTTTCGGCTTACGCGCGTGATTTCATGAGCACGCGGATCGCCGATTCGGTGAACGTGGCGCTGGCCATGGGAATCGGGCAGTTCCTGTTGACGTTCGTCCTCGCCTGGGCGTTCGGCCGTTCGGCCGGGCGCTCACTGGACCCGCTCGCCCGTGAACTGCGGGAGCAGGCCCGCGAGGAGGAGGCCGTCGACGGGACGGCGGTCCGCCGATGAGCGCCACCGGAGAGACCGCGGGCGGTGCCGCCACGGGGGGCGGCACCGCCCGGGGCGGAGACGGGGGGACGTTCTCCGCCGCCGACCTCCTGCAGACCCTGGACGGCGGCACGGGAGGCCAGTTCGGCGCCACGCACGCCTGGACGGTCGGATTGTGCGCCCTGTTCGTCCTGGTCACCCTGGTCATCACCGTCCGCGCCCGGCGCACCACCCGGGGCGCGGTCGACTTCTACGCGGGCGGGCGCGGGTTCTCCAGCGCCCAGAACGGACTCGCCCTGACCGGCGACTACCTGTCCGCCGCCTCCTTCCTGGGCATCGCCGGGATGATCTCCCTCCAGGGCTACGACGGTTTCCTGTACTCCATCGGCTTCCTGATGGCCTGGCTGCTGGTGCTGCCGATGGCCCAGCTGGTGCGCAACACCGGCCGCTTCACCATGGCCGACCTGCCCGCCTTCCGCATGCGGCGGATGCGGGTACGCCTGGCCTGCACCGTCTCCACGGTCACGGTGTGCGTGTTCTACCTGGTCGCGCAGATGGTGGGAGCGGGCGCGCTGGTCGCGGTCCTGCTCGGCCTGCACGAGGGCGGGACCTTCCTGGGCGTCAGCGCCGACCACGCCCGCACCGGGGCGATCGTGCTCGTGGGCGTGCTGATGATCGTCTACGTCATGTACGGCGGTATGAAGGCCGCCACATGGCTGCAGATCACCAAGGCGGTCGTCCTGCTGTCCGTCACCGGGCTGCTGACCGTGCTGGTGCTGGCCCTGTTCTCCTTCGACCCGCGCGCTCTGCTCGACGGGGCGGCCCAGGCCAGCGGACACGGGCCGGCCTTCCTGGAACCGGGACTGCGCTTCGGGGTGGAGGAGCCGGGCGACCCCGCCCAGACCCTGTTCAACAAGCTCGACCTGGTCAGCCTCGGGCTGGCCCTGGTCCTGGGCACGGTCGCGCTGCCGCACATCCTCATCCGCTTCTACACCGTGCCCGACGGCCGTTCGGCGCGCACGTCGGTCAACCGCACCATCACCATGGTCGGCGTCTTCTACCTGATGACGCTGGCACTGGGCTTCGGCGCCGCCGCCCTGGTCGGCTCCGAGCGCATCGCGGCCATGGACCCCTCCGGCAACACCGCCGTGCCGATGCTCGCGGAGGAACTGGGGCGGCTGACCGCCGGCCCGGTGGGCGCGGCCGTGCTGCTCGCGCTGGTGTCGGCGGTCGCCCTGGCCACCATCCTCGCCGTCGTCGCCAGCCTCACCCTGGCCTCGTCCTCCTCCGTGGCGCACGACCTGTTCGGCCACATCCTCATGTGGGGACGCCCGCGCGAGTCGCAGGAGGTGGGAGCGGCGCGCCTGTCCGCCTGCCTGATCGGCGGCGCGGCCATCCTGCTGGCCGTCCAGGCCCGGGAACAGAACGTGGCCTTCCTGGTGGGGCTGGCCTTCGCCATCGCGGCCGCCGCCAACCTGCCGGTCATCGTGCTCACCATGTTCTGGCGGCGCTTCAACACCAGGGGCGTGGAGTGGGGCGTCTACGGCGGGCTGTCGGCCACCCTGCTGCTCATGCTGCTGTCGCCGGTGATGTCGGGCAGGACCGACCCTGTGACCGGGGAGAACCTGTCGGTGCTGCCCGCCTGGGTCGACATCCAGCTGTTCCCGATGGAGAACCCGGCGCTGCTGGCGGTACCGGTCGGATTCGCGTGCGCGGTCGTGGGCAGCCTGCTCTCGTCCGAGCGCGACACCGCCCGGTTCACCGAGCTGCGGGTGCGCTCCCTGACCGGCTGGGGCGCCGACCAGGACTGAACGCCCCGGCCGGGGAGGGGGACGCGGATCCCGGCCGCAGCGCCCGGCCCGCCCGGAGTCAGCGCTTGGGGCCCGCCTCCGCCATGGCCCGTGCCAGTTCGCGCAGCAGCTCGGGGATCCGCGGCGCGTTGCGGGCGATCCGGTCCCAGGAGCGCGCGGCCCGGTCGAGGCGCTCGCGCGTGGTCGGCTCCCCCGCGCCCCGCCTGGTGGCCCGCCTGTCCTGCCTGCGGAAGGAGGCGGTGACCGCCCAGAAGGCCGCCGCCACCAGCGGCCGGAGCACGCCGCGGCCGCGCACGTCGAGCACGGCCTCCACCGACCACCGGCCGTCGGGCCCGGCGGTGGGGGCCAGCCAGGCGCGGACGTCGGCCAGGGCGTGCGTGGCGTGCAGCCGGGCCGGAGGGTCCCCGCCCTCCGCGACCGCCGTGTACCAGGCGCCCGTGTCGAACCGAAGGGTGCCTCCTGCCGACCGAAGCCAGGTGCCGCGCCCGGGCACGCGCACCTGCACGGTCCAGGTCAGGAGTCCGGCCCGCGCGTCGTGGGCGACGGTTCCCCAGGTCACGGGGGGCTCGTTCGTGCCGACGGTGTCCGGCATGGCGAAGTCGATCGAGGAGGTGCCCGCCTCGTCCCAGGAGGTGATGGTCAGGCCGGTGCCGCTCCAGCCCTTCTCCGTGTCGCGGGCCGGGTCGACGGGCACGCCCTCGGGGGACAGTTCGGCGACGAGGTAGTGGCTGCGGGGCGCCAGATGGCGTCCGCTCTGCAGTTGGAGCGCGGTCTCCGGGGCCGCCGCGGCCGACCCGTCGTCCCCGGCCGGCGTCCCGGCGCCGCCCCGCGGCTCCCCGGCCTCCTCGCGGCCGACGAGTCCGAGCTCGTCGGCGCGCTGCTCCAGGCGCGCCCAGGCCTCCTCGTCGGGGGTGAGCAGCCAGCCGCGGCCGTCGAAGCGGCAGCTCCGGGCGACCTCGTGCAGGGCGGCGACGATCCGCGCGACCACCTCCTCGTCCACTGCGGTGATCTCGAAGGTGTGGCTCAGACGCGGCACGGTGTCTCCGGGGTCGGTTCGGGGAGCGGAGCGGTCGGGACGGGTGCTCCGCGTACGCGTGGACCAGCGTACGCACACACGGCCCCCGCCGCCCCGGGGACTCCGCGAACGGGGGCGGCACGGCCGCCCACAGCCCCCCTTCGAACAGTTGTACGCCCTTCGGGGGAGGGGCACAATGGCGTGCATGACCAGCACCAGGTACGTCGCGCTGCTGCGCGGGATCAACGTCGGCGGACACCGCCGCGTCGCCATGGCCGACCTGCGCGCCCTGCTCGGCGGGCTCGGCTACGGCGACGTCGCCACCTACGTGCAGAGCGGGAACGCGGTGTTCACCGCCGGGGAGAGGGATCCCGCCGCCGTGGCGGAGGAGGTGCGGGCCGCGATCGGCACCGAGCTCGGGCTCGACGTGCCGACGGTCGTGCGCACCGGCGCGCAGCTGCGCGCCGCCGTGGACGCCAACCCCCTCGACGTCGCCGACCCCGCCGGGTTCCTCGTCCTGTTCTGCTCCTCCGCTCCGGACGCCGAGAGCCTGGCGGGGATCGACCTGTCCCTGTATCCGCGTGAGCGCATGGCGGTGGTCGGCTCCCACGTCTACACCCTCCACGAGCAGGGGCTCAGACACGCCAGACTGCCCGCCCTCGTGGCCGGGCGCGTCGAGGGGACCACCACGGGCCGCAACTGGCGCACCGTGCTGCGCCTGCTGGAGATGGCCGGGGGCTGAACGCGTCCGCGACTGTCCGAGAGGAGTCCTCGGCGGCGTGCGTCGGCCGCTGCCACGACCATGCGAAGGGGTGGTGCCCGTGCCGAGGCGGTGGACCGTGATCCTGCGGAACCTGGCGGACACGGCGCGGCCGATCAGACCCGAGGACTGCCACGGGCTGCTCAACCGCTGGTGGCCGCAGTCCCCGGAGGAGCACACGGCGGCCAAGCGGTGGGCCATGAACGGCTGGCCCTCGCCTCTGGGCGACCGGCTGCACCACTGGACGCTCACCTGGCTGGACGACGACGTCCCGCCCCCGCTGTCGCCGGAGGAGCTGGTCGGCGAACCGCAGCGCGTCGGCGACCACCTGCTGGTACCGCTCTCGGCGACCTGCACCTTCGACCGCACCTACGCCCGGATGCTCACCGAGCCGCGCGGTGTCCGCGCCGTGCGCTCGGCGGATGTGCGCAGCCGGACCCCCGTCGTCATGACCACCCGCGACGCCTCCGGTGAGCGCATCCCGCACATCTGGCCCAGCCCGCGCCGCCTCTTCGGCGCCGTGCACCGCTCCGGAGGCGGGATCGTCGGCGGCAGCGGGGCCGTGGGCGCCGTGGCCCGGTTCGCGCCGACCGCGCTCGCCGAGTCCTGGCTCGACCTCGTGTTCGACGGCCTGGCCCAGGTACGCCGCGCACCCCTGCCCGGAGAGGACGTGCGGCTGGCGGAGCACCGCCACGCCGACAACCGCACCGTACTCGGCTGGCACGGAGGGCTGCGCCTGGAGCTGGCCGGGGGAGAGCGCCGCCACACCGACGCCTTCGCCGCGCTCCTGGAGCTGCTGGAACTGACCGGCGTCGGCAAGTACACCGCACAGGGCTTCGGCTCGGTGCGGGTGGACACGGTGACCAGCGGCCGGGCGCCCGCCGAGGTGTCCGCCCGGCGCCGGCGGAACCCGCGCCGGGTGCCCCGCCGCGCCCCCCTGCGGGTGGGCGGGACCCGGGCCGGTGCCGTCGCCGAGGCCGAGGAGTTCGGGGGTACCCTGTTCGACTGATCCGGCCGGTCCGCGAACCCACCGGTTCCCGCCCGAGGACGGCGGGCGGGGGCCGGTGCCCGGTCGGCTCCGCCCGGTCCGCCGCCACCGCGGGCGCCCGCCCCGTGGACGGGCGGGCGACCGGCGCGCGTGCTCACCGGGAGGACGCCGGTCCCCGCGCCGTTCGGTCCGCGCCCCGGTCCCGCAGGGCGCGGGCCAGGCCGCGCAGGTGCGGCACGAGGTCCCCGGGGGCGAGGGGCGGTGCGTCGGTGCCGGGAGCGGACGGATCGCGCCGCCGGCGTGTGACCGCTTCGGGTGTGTGCGGGATCATGGGGAACCTCCGTGCCGGTGCGGGTCTGTGCATCCAGCTCTCTCGGACAGCGCACCGGGGCGCACCGTCCGAGAGGGGTCGGTGGGGGCACGGCCCCGTACGGCCTCGCGCCACGACCCCGCACACCCCGCCGAGAAGGAGCCCGACACGGTGACCTGCACCCCCCAGCGGCGCCGCCCCACCGGAGTCGGCCAGGAAGCGCGGAGGCCTCCGTCCAGCGGTGTGGTGGTCGGTGTCGACCTGCGCGGTATCCAGGCCTACGTGTACAGCGGCAGGCGCATCCTGGACGCGGTCGGGCGCGCCGCCCTGGTCGCGGAACTGACCGACACCTCCGACGCCGAGCACGGGATCGCCGACCTGGTGCCGCCGGACTGCGTGGTGCTGCGTGACGCCGGAGGAGCGCTCACGGCGGTCTTCCCGGACGCGGTCTCGGCGCGCGAGTTCACCGCCCGCTACACCCGCCGTCTGCGTGACCGCGCCGGTGACCTGACCCCCGTGGTCGCGCACGTGCCCTACGGTCCGCTCCCGTGGCCCCGGACCCTCGGGGCGCCCCCGGCCACCGAGGCCGGGGCACCCGCGGCCTGGCGGCGCACCCGGTGCGGCGGTGGGCCCACGTCGGAGCGTGACGGGGAGGCCGGGCGGCCGGCCGGGGTGGACGGGGCGCTGGCCGTGCTGCCCGCGCGGCTGCGCGAGGCGCGGCGGTACATGTCGGCCCTGCACACTCCCGCCCACGGGTACGGGATCACCGCCGTGTGCTCGGTCAGCGGCGGCCCCGCCGAGTCGGTGGACGCCAGCCGCGCCCAGGACGGCCACGACGACGTCCACGAACGGGTGGCCGCGGACGTGGCACGCGCGCGGGGGATCGGTCGCCGCTGGCACCGCGCCCATGGCTCCGCCTGGCTGGCCGACGCCGCCACCGCCGCCGGTGCGCCCTCCCTCAGCCTGCCGATGGAGGTCGACCGGCTGGGCCGCGACCACGGCGGTGTCAGCCGCGTCGCGGTCGTGCACATCGACGTCAACGGCCTCGGCGCGATCCTGGGCCACTACCGCGAACGCGCGGGGGACCCCGGCGTACCCGGCTCCGGCGCGCTGGCCCAGCGGCGCCTGTCCACCCGCGTCCTCGGGCTGGTCGAGGGGCTGGCCCGCGCCCTGGTCCACGCCGTGGCGGCCACCGTCCACGCCGAGCCCGGTCGGCGGCCCCTCATCCACGGCACCGGTACCGCCGGGCCCATCGCCCTCCACCACGTGCCGCCCGGGCCCGTGGACGTGCCGGTACGCCCCGTCGTGGTCGCCGGGGACGACCTCACCGTCCTGTGCGACGCCCGGCTCGCCCTGAGCCTGGCGCGCTACGCGATCGACTGGCTGGACGCCGCCCCCGCGCTCGTCGGCGACCCCCGCGACCCCCGCGTGGGCCTGCACCGCGCGCTGGCCGAGGCCCACGGCGACCGCCCCGGCGGCGGCCGTACCGTCACCGGGCCCGACGGCGCCGCGCACACCACGTTCGTGCCCACGGTCGGAGTGGGCATCGCCGTCCAGCCGGTCGGCGCGCCGCTGTCGCTGGGCTACGACCTGTGCGAGGCGATGTGCCGCCGCGCCAAGGAGCACCGCGTCCGACTCATGGAGGGCGCCCCCGACGCCCCCGACGAGCACGCCGTGGCCTGGACGACGCGTTTCGACGGGGTCGACCGGGTGCTGCGCCGCCTCGACCAGGCCCGCCGGGCACCCGGCCCGCGGACCGGTCTGCCGCTGACCGGGACGGGGTTCACCCGCTTCCTGGACCGCTACCTGTCCGCCACCGCCCCGGGCAGCCTGCTCGCCGAGGGCGGCACCCGCCACCGGGGCTGGCTGGTCTCCGCGCTGGTCCCCCTGCTGGAGTCGGGTACCGACCCCGGTCCCGAACTCGCCCGCCGCGCCCGTGTGACGGGAGCCCCCGTCGAGCTGCCCCGGGGATGGACACCCGGCGGCCTGCTCGACGCGGTCGAGGTGATGGACCTGCACCTCGACCCCGGCCTGGCGGCGGCCCTCCCACCCCACCGGCCCCGACCACAGGGGCGGACAGGGGCCGGTGGCCCCCAGGTCCGGGCGGCCCGTCCGGGGAGCAGACCCCGATGAGCCGCCCGGACCGCGTCCTGGTGCACCTGGCCTCGCCCGCGCTGTTCGTCGGGGCCAGCGCGGACGGTACGGGCGCCGACACCGACGTGGTCACCGACGGGCACGGCCTGCCCTACCTGCCCCGCCACCGCCTCGCCGCGCGGCTGCGCGACGGTGCGGCCGGCGCGCTGGCGGTGGCGCCCGGGCTCGCCGGGGCCCGCGACGAGGTCCTCGGCCGCGGGCGCTCCCACGGAGCGGACCGGATACTGCGAGTGGGCCACGCCGTCCTGGGTGACCAGGTGCGCACGGCGGTCGCCCGCGCGCTCGCCGGCCGCGCCGAACCGGTGCGCTCCACCCTGCGCCGTGCGGTCACCGACGCCTACACCGCCCTGGAGTCGGGGACCGGGGTCGGTCCGGACGGGGCCCCCGAACCGGGCCGTCTGCGCACCCACCGGGTACTCCTTCCGGGACTGACCCTGACGGCGGCGCTGACCTGGGCCTCCCCGCCGGGCGAGGAGCACTGGCGGCTGCTGGCCCGCGCCTGCCTGGCCACCACCCGGATCGGACTGCGGGGCACGCGCGGTCGGGGCCGGGTGGACGTGCGCCTGGCCGGACCCGGCGACACCGACCCGCACGCCGTGACCCTGCGCCTGGCCGCGCCCGCGAACAGGCGCGGGGACCGGGAGGTCTCCCCCGTATGAACCCTCCTCCACCCGGCACGAGGACGGCCGGACCCGCGGTGCCCCGGCCGCGGGGATGCGGAGCCACGGCGAGAACATGAATACTTCTCGTATCCAGTACCCGCACCGTGCCCCCGGGCGCGTCCGTGCCGGCGGCGCGCACACCACGGTGCGGCCACCGATCACCGGAACGCGGAAGGGGGACGGGCCCGTGGACGTCCTCGCGGTGAGCGGCTACCTGCCGCTGCGCCTCGTCCTCACCGACACCCTGGCGGTGCGCACCTCCCTAGACCCGCTGCGTACCGACTCCGAGCACACCATCGGCGGACGCGCCCAGCGCGGCATGCTCGCCGCCGCCCTGCGGCGCGCGGGCCGCGACCGCGAACTCCACGACTGGGTGGCCCGGGGCGAACGGGTCCGCTTCGCCCCCGCCCACCCCCGGCTTGAACCGGACGGCGACCCCCGCCCCTCCCGGCGGGCCGCCGTCGCCTACCCCGCCCCCGCCTACCTCTACACACCGGGAAAGGACGGCGACACCGCGGTCGACGTCTTCGGTGACACCGACCCCGCCACGCCCTACCGTGCGGTCCGCGACCCCCTCACCCCCGACCGCTCCCTGCGCGCCGCCGTGCGCGCCACCGCCGAGCAGTACCTCGGCCGCTCCCGTACGGGCGGGGCCGACCGGAGCGTTCCCTTCTTCACCACCAGCCTCGACCCCGGCCAGGTCTTCGAGGCCCGCTGGCAGCTGCGCGCACCCGACCACGCCTCCCTCAGGCGGCTCGCCGAGGAGATCACGGACTTCCTCGCCGAGGCCGACGGCACCCTCACTCTCGGCTCCGGCGGCACCCGTGCCCACGGCGGTGTCCGCGTGGCCCCCGCCGACCCCGGCCGGCTCCTGTCACCGGACCGGGTCGACTCCGTCCACGCGCGCTCCTGGGCGGCCGGAACCCCCGTCGACCTGCTCCTGCTCTCCCCGGCGCTGCTGGTCGGCGCCGACGGCCAGGCCTGTCCCCGGGCCCTGGTGCCCGCCGTGCTCGACCTCCTCGCCCGGCGCCTGCCCGGCACCCGCGCGCACGTCCTGGCCGACCACGTGGAGGCCGGACTCGTCGGTGCCTACCACCGCGGCTACCAGGGGCCCATGGCCCAGCGCTGGGCGGCCCTCCCGGGCGCGGTGGTCCGCCTGCGCCTGGACCGCGACCTGACCGCCGACCAGGTCCGCGACCTGGAGGCGCACCCCCTGGGCGAGCGCGTCGTGGACGGCCACGGCCAGTTCACCCTGCTGCCCCCGCCCCCTCCCGGCCCCCGACCCCTTGCCCCCGTGGCCGCCCCCCTCGCGGGCCGGCCCCCGGGCACCGTCCCCCTCGCCGACGGCCGGGCCGTCCCCGCCGCGCCGCCCCCTCTCCCCGAGTGGGACGACCAGCTGCGAGCCCTCCACGAAGCGCTCCTGTGGAGCGCCGCCCTCCAGCCCGTCCGCGACCACGCCCGCGCCCTGGCCCGGGCGTCGGCGCGCCTGCTGTACCCGCTCACCCCCCACCTGCTGAGCCGCCTGCACGAGATCGCCGTCCATCCCCGCCACACCCCCGAGAGCGCCCTCGCCGCCCTCGAACGCACCGTCACCGGGCACACGCACGAACACGCGGACGCCGACTCCGCCGACGCCCACAGGTTCCCGCACGACCGCGCCGTACGCGCGCTGGCCCGCGCACGCCTGACCCGCCCCGGCGGACAGGGCACCGTCACCGTCCGCTCCTGGCTGGAGGGACTCTCCGGGTCCACGGCCGCCGACTGGTGGTCCGACAACAGGCCCGACCCCGCGCACAGCCCGGCCTACGCCCGCGCGATCGCGGCCGTGGACCTCACCCTGTCCGACGGCCTCCCGTCCGGCGACCACCCCAGCGGCCTCTCCGCCCGGGCCCGCGACTGGGAGGGGCGCGCCGCCCCCCGCCTCACCCTGGCCCTGGTCTCCTCCTGGCTGGCCGAGGCCGCCCGCGTCCTGCGAGCCGAACAGGACGGGGGACGTCCCGACGGGGGAGGCGCCGAGTGAGCGGCGGTCCCCGCGGACCCGGACTGCTCTGGGAGATCTCCCTCCGGCTGCGCCTGCTCTCCGACACCCATGTCGGCGCCGCGCGGGCCGCTCCCCGCCACACCGAGGAGGGCGACGTGGACCTGCGGGTGGACCGCGACCCGGGCACCGGCGTGCCCCGCCTGCGCGCCACCACCCTGGCCGGACTGCTGCGCCACGAACTCGCCGCACGCACCGGCGACCCCGACGGCGTCCGCGCGCTCATGGGCGCCGCGCGGGCGGGCACCGCCGCCGACCGGGACGCGCCCGCCACGAGCGCCCTGGACGTGGACGACGCCCCCGCCGAACTCCCCGGGGAAGCCGCGGTCGCGGTCCGGACCGGTACCCGGGTGGACCCGGCCTCGGGCACCGTCCGGCCGGGACGCGTCTGGCGGTGGGAGATCCTGCCGGCGGGCACCGTTCTCACCGCGCACATGCGCCTGCACGTGCCGGCCCCCGCCGACGAGGTCCGCCTGCTCACCCTGCTGCTCCTGGCCGCCGACGGCCTGGGCGGACCCCGCGCCCCCGGACCGGGGATCCGCGTCGGCGGCCGCACCGGCCGGGGCTACGGTGCCGTCCGCGCCACCCGCTGGGCGGCCCGCCGCCACGACCTCGCCGACGAGGACGACTGGTTCGCCTACCACGCCCGGACCTGGGACCGGCGCTGGAGGGACGGCGCCGACGCGCTCGCCGACGCCCCGGCCGACCTGGCCACCGCCCTGACCGACGGCCTGCGCGCCTCCGGCCGCGCGGCGGCCGCCGCACACCTGGCCGCCCGCGCGGATCGGCCCGACCGCCGCCACCGCGACGAACTCCACCTGACCCTGGTCGTCGCCGAGCGGCCCGATCCCACTGTCCCGCCGGCGCGCGACCTCCGCCCGGGGCTGCTCATGGTCGGTGACGACCCCGCCCACGAGCGGATCGGCGAGGCGGACCGGGCGCACCGGCACCGCCCCGCCGTGGCCGACCCGGACCGGGCCGACCTCCACCTCGCCCCGGTCCTCGGCGACACCGCGCTGTTCGCCCTGTTCAAACGGATCGGCGGCCGCTTGGCCCGTGACGCCGCCGAACACCTGGGCGCCCCGCCCGACCGCTGGAGGGACTGGCACGGGCGCTGGTGGGGCGCCGACACCGACCATCGCGGCCGGCCGCGCCCCTCCCGCATCCGGCTGCGCGCCATCCCCGTCCTCACCGGCGGCGCACCCCTGACCACCACCCGCCTGACCGTGGACTCCCTGTTCGGTGACGCCGTCGACGGCCGCCTGTTCACCACGGACCTGCACTGCGGCGGCAGCGCCGAGGCGGTCGTGGACGTGAGCGAGCCCGACGACGCGGTACGCGGCCTGCTCACCCTCCTCGTGCGAGAGCTGGCCACGGTACCCTTCGACACCCTCGGCGCGGGCGCGGGCAGCGGGAACGGGCGCCTGAGCGCGACCCGGGCCCGCCTGACCACCCGCCCCGGCGACGGCGGCCCGCCGCGAACGGTGGACCTGCTCGCCGCCGTGTTCGAACCCGAGGGCGCGGAGGCCGCCGCCGCACGCGGCTGGCTGGCCGCCCTGCGCACCGCGCTCGCTCCCGACGACGGCACGAAGGAGGCATCCCGGTGAACCAGGACCCCCCGAGCCCGCGGGGCCTGGCCGTCCACCGCCTGACCGGGGAACAGGTCGACGAGGTCCTCACCGACGTCTTCGTCCGGGGCCGGCGGTGCCGCCTGCTCGACACGGGCACCGGGGACGTCCCCGGCTCGCCCGGCCGTCCCCAGTGGCTGCTCGCCGAACTCGGCGACGGCCGCGTCACCGGCGCCTGCCCGGGCGGGAGGTGGCGCCGCTCGGACCAGCCGCCCATCGGCGAGGTGCCTCCTCCGGGCCCGGAGGGCGAGCGCTGGCGGATCCTGGAGGTCCTGGTGTTCGGCCCGCACGCGCAGGTCCGCGTCGGCGAGGGCGCCGGGGCCGGATGGATCAGCGCCGACGCGCCCGGACCGCTCCCTGAGTGGCTGCGTCCGCGCGACCGCTCCTTCCTCCTCCAGGGCTGGAACGGCCCGGAGTACAGCCGCACCCTGGAGGGCGAGGTGCCCCTCGCGGTGACCCGGGAGCCCTCCGGCACCCGCGCTGTCCTCCCGGTGGAGTGGGCCGACTTCTCCGGCCGTCTGCGCCCCGGGGCCGACGGCGGGGCCGCCCTGGAGAGCTCGGGCACCTGGCTGACCGTGCGCGAGTACTGGGCCGAGGACCCCGCCACCGGGGCGGTCGGGGTGGCCTTCCACCGGCTCACCGGTATGCGCACGGGCACGAAGCCGACCGGACCGGAGTTCGACGTGGGCACCGGCGACGAGACCGGGGAGAGGGGGACCCCGTGGTGAACCCGCGCGAGGCCGCCGCGCGAACCGGCGGCGCGCCCGCTCCCGCGCACCGGGACGGCCGCTTCCACGCCACCGCGCCCTACGGGCTGGTGCGGCTCGCCGACACCCCCATGCCCGCCTTCGACCTGCACGGGGACCACTCCGCCGACGATCTCCTGCGCAGCCACGACCGCACGGTGCCGGGCACCCACTCGGGGTGGATCGACCTGACCCTGACCACGCTCACCCCCGCCTTCGTCGGCCAGACCCCCGAGCGCGGCCGGGTGAGCGCGTCCCTGCGCTTCCCCCACGGCGACCGCCGACTGCCCGCCATCCCCGGCTCCACCCTGCGCGGCCTGGTCCGCAACACCGTGCGCATGCTCACCAGCGGCGAGACCGGCCCGGTCAACACCCCGATGCTGTTCTTCCGCGCGCCCGTGCGCATCGACCCCGACAGCGCCGACAGCGCCCTGTCCACCCGGGCCCGCCAGGTCATGGCCCACCAGCACTCCCACTACCGGAGGCGCCGCGCCGGGCTGCGCACCAAGCAGGGCTTCCTGTTCCACTCGGCCTCCGACGGGCACTGGTACGTGGTCGAGGTCCCCGCCACAGCCCTGTCCGGCGAACCCGGCCAGGCCCTCAAGGTGCCCTTCGCGGTCCTGCGCGAGAGCCTGCGCACGTGGGACTTCGGGGTCGAGGACTTCCCCGACCCGCCCAGGAGCAGCACCTACGTCCCCACCACCCACGAACAGCACGGACACCTGCAGTACCGGTGGGTGCACGCGGTCCACCTGCCAGGGGAGCGGCGCGTGGCCGCCGTCGCGCCCACCGCAGGGGAGGCGCGCGCCCACCTCGACGCCCGCGCCGCCTCGGCCCGCGGCCTCGGCGGGGGAGGCGTGGTGCACGCCTTGCTCGTCCTGACCGGGGTCGCCGCCGGTGAGCGCCGCAACGCCTACCTCTTCCCCCGCCCCCCGGATCTGCGCGGGGGCCTGCGCGTTCCCGACGCCATGGTGGAGCTGTTCGAGTCGGCCGAGCAGGTCACCGGCTACCAGCGCGCCGCCTTCCCCGACACCCTCGGCACGGGCCCGGCCGACCCGGGGCGGGAGCCGGTCGCCGGGGCCGGCGGCGGCGGACTGCCCCGGCGCGGCCTCGAACCGGTCTGGTTCGACCTCGACTCCTCCGGCGCGGTGGTCTCCTTCGGCCGCTCCGGCGGCTACCGCATCGCCGTCAGCGACGACAACCCGGTCCGCCGCGCCCTGCCCGCGCCCGTCCTGGGCCCCCAGCACGGGGACCCCGACCGTGCCGTGCTGGCGGGCCGCACCGTGGACGTGTGCCGCGCCCTGTTCGGCGACACCGACACCTTCGCGGGCGAGGCGGGCGCCTCCAAGGGGCGGGTGTCCTTCGGCAGCGCGCTGAGCACCGACCCCGAACCCGACTACCCCGACGGCGCGGCCCTGCGCGTCCAACTGCTCTCGCCCCAGCGGGGCTGCTTCGCCAACTACCTGGTGCAGGGCCCCGACGCGGCCTCGGGGGAGCGGCCCGACATCATCACGTGGTCGCACGAGGGCCGGGTGCGCCTGGGCGGGTACAAGACGTACCTGCACCGGCACCGCGCCGAGCTGGGCAGCCCGGTCCGCTATGACGCGCGCGCCCGGGAGGAGCTGGGCCTGGCGGTGCTGCCGCCCGGTTCGCGGGCCGAACCGCCCCGCGACACCCAGCGCGACATCGTCCCCCTCCGCGACGGCCTCACCTTCCACTCCCGCGTCATCTTCACCAACCTGACCGACGGCGAACTCGGAGTGCTGCTGCGCGCCCTGCTGCTCGACAACCCCGTGGACGGGGGAGACCCCGCCGACCCCGAGCACGCCCACAAGATCGGTATGGGCAAGTCGCTGGGCATGGGCAGCGTGCACCTGCGGCCGGAGCTGTACCTGGTGGACCGGCGCGTCCGCGCCCTGGACCCGGGCCCGGTCGCCGGAGTCGTACGCGCCGACGGCAGCCGGGTCCAGGGGTTCCTGGACGCGTTCGGCGCCGCGCTGACGGGCAGGCGGCTGCCGGGCGGGCCCGATCCCGACCGGTGGCGGGAGGTGGAGCAGGCGGTGGACGTGTGCCTGGCCAGCCGGTGGAGGGGCCGCCTGCCCTGGGAGGAGACCGCGGTGATGTCGCTGCGCGAGTTCGCCGAGTACCCGGTGCTGCCCCCGCTGACCCGGCGGTTCCGCGACGCCGGGCGGCCCGGCCGGACGTGAGGGGCGGCCCGCCCGGGCCGCCGCCCCGGTCAGCCGTCGATGGTCTCGGCCAGCGCGTCCAGCAGGTCCGCGCGCGTGTCGGGGTCGTCCTGGGCCCGCGCCCACAGGGCGGGAACGGATCCCTCCTCCAGCAGGGCGCACAGCAGGGTGTCGAGCGCGCCCTGGGGATCGGCCTCGAAGTCCGCGCGCGCCCCCCGGGCCCGCGCCGTCAGCTCCAGGGCGGCCCGCTCCAGCCACGCGCGCTCCCGCACGTCCAGCACCTCGCGCCGTCCGGAGTCCTCCTCCGCCGCCGGTTCGGGGGCGTCGGGGACGGGGGAGTAGGGGGCGCTGCGGGCCCGGCCGCGCGCCTGCTGGACGAGCCGGAAGTGGGTGGGCATGCTCACCGCCATCCGCCCCAGGACACCGGTGAGCCTGCGGGCGACGTCCTCGCCGCTCATACCGGGCAGCAGACCGCGCAGCAGCAGCCGGCGCCGCTGGTCGGGGGTGCGGCCCGGGTCGGCGTCGCGCCCCGAGGCCAGCTCCGCCAGCTTGCGCAGCAGGTACTCGCCGGTGGCGGTGGAGACCATGGGTGGTTCCCTGACCGCGGTCAGGGCGCGTCCGCGCAGGTCGGCGACGGGTACGGCGCTGCCGTCCTCGGTGAAGGAGACCGTCTCGCCCGGGTGGATGTCCTCGGGGAGGTCGGCGGCGGGGTTGCCCCAGCCCGCGGTGAGCACCAGCATGGCCAGCGCCTCCTGGTCGACCAGGTCCGTGGCGATCCGTGCCACGTCGCGGCGCTGCGCCCAGCGGCGCGGGCGCTCGGAGAAGGCGCAGCGCACCCGGCCGTCGGCGGCGGCCCGGGGGTAGACGCGGCGCAGGTTCTTGTAGGAGCGGTCCCGGCGCACGTCGTCCAGGGCGTCGCGCAGCCGGTGGGCGGCGGTGCGGTCGACGCCGGTGCCGCCGGGCGCGGCGCGCCGCATGCGCACGGCGACGACGCTGTCGGGGTCGCCTCCGTGGACCGGGCACGGGCAGTACTCGGCGCACAGGTCGACGTAGTCGCAGAACTGTTCGGAATGGCCCGAGCAGCCCTGCGCGGTTCCGTCCGCGGAGCAGGGCCCGCACCCCAGCACGCGCGTGAAGGCGCGCAGGAAGGAGGTGGAACCGAACAGCTCCCAGGCGGAGCAGTGGTGCGTGCTCACGAACTCTTCTCCCCGGTGGTCCGGGGCCGGGACGCTTCCCCAGCCCTCCGGGAAAGCGCGTGTGTAAAGAGGCGTGAGACCTCAGGCGGCACCCCCGCGTCAACGGGAGGCCGCACTCCAAAATAGGTGTGCTGCGGCGGAAATGTCAATGATTGGACTCTCGTACCAAGCTGTATAAACGCCCAAAAAAGCCAATGGAATGGACATCAGAAACAATGGCCTCACCTTTCCCGGGTTTTCGGTGCGCCACGGTGCCCTGGCGGGCGCGGATGTGTCCGAGAGACTGCGGTGAGGGTCCCGGAACGGGGCACGTCACGGACGGACCGGGCGTCCGTCCGGCCATCCGGAGCGAGAGGAACGGAGGTCGCCGGATGCGGGTGGTCAACCTGACGCCGCATGTGGTGACAGTCGTGGACGAGAGGTCGCGCGTCATCCGGCGCTGGCCGGGCGCGGTCCGGCCCGCCCGGGTGGAGGCCGTACGCGTCCCCGTGGGACTGGAGGTGGCCGGGGTGCCGCTGATGGCGGAGAAGCGCACCAGGGCCGACCTCCCCGAACCGCAGGAGGGAGTGTGGTTCATCGTCTCCTCCGTGGTCGTCTCCGCCCATCCCGAGCGCCGGGACCTGCTCGTGCCCTCCGACCTCGTACGCGACGGCAGCGGGGTGGTCACCGCCTGCCGCTCCTTCGTGGTCAGCGGCTCCCCGGTACGGGTCGGCGGCCGGGCCCAGGACAGGCCCGTGCCCGGGGGGAGGCCGGTGAGCGCCTGAGGCGGGCGCGGGGAGGAGGGGACGGCCACCGGGACCGGCGGCGGAAGCCGGGACCGCGGGGAACGGGGCGTTCCCGGGGAGGACGCCGCGCGTGCGCAGTAGCGTGGTCGCCGACCGCACCCCCTTCCCGGGAGGGACGCCGTGGACAGCCCCCGTGCCGCCGCCGTGCTCGTCGGGCGCAACCCCACCCCCGCGCTGCTGTCAGCGCTCACCCTCCCCGCCGACCACCTGGCCCTGGTGGCCAGCGACGGCACCCGGCACCTCGCCCGGCGGGTCGCCGCCGCCGTGGAGCGGCTGGCCTCCCCGGAGTCCGTGCGGGTGGTGAGCGTCGGCCCCGACCCCCACGACTTCGGTGCGGTCACCGACACCATGGCCGCCCTGCACCGTGCGGGCGGCGGTGAGCCCTGGTTCCTGGACTACACCGGCGGCACCAAGGTGATGAGCGTGGCCGCGGCCCTGCTGCACGAGCGGGTCCTGCCCGAGGACCGCCACCCCCACACACGCCGCTGGCGCCACTACCTCGACGCCGCACGCGACACCCTGCGCACCTTCGACGGCTCCCACCCCGGGCGCCCCGTGGTCAGCGACGGCGTCGACCTGTGCACCCTCGCCGGGATCCACGGCGCCCGCTGGCTGGAGGACCGCGACCCCGAACCCGTCCGCCTCTTCGTGCAGGGAGGACGCCAGGCCCTCCAGGCGCGCTTTCCCGACCTGTCCCCGGCAGTGCGGCGCGGCGTCGTCGCCGAGGGCCGCGTCCTGTCCCACCTGCTGCGCCACACGCGCCGCCACTCCGACACCGAGGTCATCGGAGCCCGACAGGTCGCCGACCCCCGCCACCCCGACGGGTCCATCGCCGACTTCGACGCCATCGTGCGCTACCGGCACCGGGTGCTGTGCGTGGAGGCCAAGACCCGCCCCGAGGACGTCGTGGCCCGCGCCGGGTGGACCGTGGCCAAGGCCCGCCGGGTCTTCGGTACCGCCGCCCAGGTGCTGTTCGTCCACACCGGCCCCTCCGTCCCCGGGCTGCGGGAGCGCGTCACCGCCTACAACCCCGCCCTGAGCGCCCGCAACGTGCACGTGTGGAGCCTGGACGACCTGCTGTCGCGGCTGACCTCCTTCGAGGAGATCCGCAGGGCCTTCTTCCCCGGTCCGGGAGCACCGGCCCCCGGCGCCCGCACCGGATCCGGATCCGTGCCCCCGCCGCCGGAGCCCGCCGCGCCCCCGCCGCCCGAGCACCACCCCGGCCCCGGCGACCGCCCCGTCCTGGTCACCTCCCTGGGCGGCAGCCGCCTGGGCACCCTCACCGCGGTACACGCCCACCGGCCCGCCGGCACGCTGATCCTGCCCTCACGGCAGAGCGTGCGCGACGGGGTCCGCGAGTCCGCCGCCCGGACCCTGCACGCCGCCGAGCACCCCGGAGCTCCGCCCGCCGACGCCGCACGTCTGAGGGAGGCGGGGTACCGCGACCGGGTCCGCTTCACCCCCGACCCCGTGGACGGCTTCGACGCCGACGCGGTCGCCGCCGTCGCCCGCGACTGGATCATCCGGGAGCGGGACACCGACCCGCCGCCCCCGGTCATCGCCGACATCACCACCGGGACCAAGGCGATGAGCCTGGGCCTGGCCCTGGCAGCCCGGCGCTCGGGCGCCTGCGCCACCTACCAGCTGGCGCGCAGGCGCGCCGTGGTCTGCCTGACCCACGGCGCGCTGCCCCTGCGGGGCCGCGCCAGGGTGGACTGGTCCCTGGTCCTGCCCGGGTACACGCCGCTGACCGGCGACCGGCCGGGGGAGGGCGCCGGGAGCCCGTCCTTGTCCCTGGACGACCGGGTGTGCCGTGCGGCCCGCACCCAGGTGGACACCGGCCTGCTCGACGCCGCCCGCGCCGCCCTGGTCCGGGCGGCCGGCGGCCGGGCCGGGGTGTGGATGGACGCCTCCCTCACCGACCCCGAGGAGTGCCTGACCGCCCAGGAGCGTCCCAGCCTGGTGCTCACCTTCGACGACCGCGCGGTGGGCCTGACCGCGCCGGGCCGGTACCGGCGCCGGACCCCCGGCGGCCGGGCGCACGAGGTCGGCCGGGGCGCGTGGGCGCAGAGCGTGTTCGCCGCGACCGTGCACCTCGGCACGCGCTGCGACGTGGCCGGAACGGTGATCGCCCTGGCCCGGCCCGGAGGCGACGTCGGACGCGCGGTCGAACTGGTGGACTGGATCGCCCACGCCGAGCCGGAGCGGGAGCCGGGACGGATCACCTTCGGCGAACCCTTGCGCCCCCTCGTGGCGGTCGCCTCCCCCGACGCGCTGCCCCCGCTGTTCGACACCGACGTCAGCCTGCTCTGACCCCGGAACCGGACGCGTCCCCGGCCGTGGTCATCGGCACCCGCGCGGACCCTGCCACCCCCCACTGCCGGCCGACCGGCTGGAGGACGCCGTCCTGGTCACCCACGAGGGCGCCGGACACACCATCTACGGCGCGGGACGCAGCGACCGCGTGGACAGGCCCGTGGACGCCTACCTGCTCACCGACGAGGCCCCCGGCCCGGACCCACCTGTCCTCCGGCCGGTACCCGAGGCCGCGTACGCGGCCGGACACGCCCCGCGGCCCCAGGGTGCCCCGCGCGGCCAGGGACGCCCTCCTCAGCCCCTCCCAGCCCTTCCGCCTCCCTCGGGCCGCGACCGGGCGCGTACACTCCTGTCATGGCCGACACGCACGCGGTGGAGCAGGGTCCGTTCCGGACCGCCCTCGTCCTGGGCTCGGCCACCGCGGGCTCCTCGACCGTCAGCCGGTCGACCTCCGTCCTGCCGGAGGCGCCCCGCACCGGCCTCACGGCCCTGCACGGCCATGGTTAGCGACCTCTCCGCGTAGTCTCCGGCGCCCACGTGCGTCCCGCCCGCGCCCCCGCGGGCCCGCCACCCCCTTCGCGCACACCGTGTGCCGCCCCGTCTCCCGGCCTCCGCGCCGGGCCCTCCCATCCAGTCCCGCACCACCCTCCCCGCCGGTCGGCTCCGTCGACCGCGCCCACGGACGCGGCCGTGCCCACGGCGTCGGCCGCGCCACTCTCGAAGGGACCCTTGTGAAGCTGAGCGAACTGCTGCACGGCCACGACCACCAGGTACTGCACGGAGACCAGGACACGCCGATCACCTCCGGGCCGTGCCTGGACGCCGACCGCGTGGTGCCCGGTTCGCTCTACATCGCCCTGCCGGGACACCGCGAGGGCGGTCCCGAGGCCCTCGGGGAGGCGGTCGCCCGCGGGGCCGTCGCCGTGCTCGTCGAGGGGCCGTTCCCGGTCCCGGACGGGGACCGGCCGACGGGCGCCGGCACGTGTGTGGTCCGGGTGCCGAACGCGCGCATCGCGACGGCGATCGTCTCGGCGCGCTACCACGGTGAACCGGGGCGCGCCATGGACGTGGTCGCCGTCACCGGCACCAACGGCAAGACGTCGGTGTCGTCCATGTACGAGTCGCTGCTGAGGATCTCCGAGGGCGCCCGGGTGGGGGTCATCGGGACCTCCGGCGCACGGACCGGCGGCGACCCCGTCCCCATGCCGAGGTCGGTGCTGAGCACGCCGGAGTCACCGGACCTCCAGTACCTGCTGGCGTGTATGCGCGACCGGGGCAGCGGCAGCGTCGTGCTGGAGGCGACGTCGATGGGGCTGCTGAACCACCGGGTGGACGGCTCCTTCGTCGACGTCGGGATCTTCACCAACCTGAGCCAGGACCACCTGGACGACCACGGCACGATGGAGAGCTACCGGGAGGCGAAGATGCTCCTGTTCGCGGGCATGTGCCGGCGCGCCGTGGTCAACGCCGACGACCCCGTGGGCGCCGCGATCCCGGCCATGATGCCCGGCGCCGTGACCACCTACGCCATCGAGGCGGACGCGGACTACCGGGCGACCGACCTGGTCGTGGACGCCTCCGGGACACGGTTCGTCCTGCACCACGGCGACCGCAAGTACCCGGCGGCGATCCCCGTCCCGGGCCGCTTCTCGGTCTCCAACGCGCTGGCCGCGGTGGCGGCCTGCCACCTCCTGGGGCACGACCTGGGCGGCCTGGTGGACGCCCTCGACCGGATGCCGCAGATCCCGGGCCGGTTCGAGCACTTCGGCACCCGGGACGGGGTCTCCGTCATCGTGGACTACGCCCACTCGCCCGACTCGCTGGACAAGGTCCTGTGCACGATCCGCGGGTTCGCCCCGCACCGGGTGCTCACCGTCTTCGGCTGCGGCGGCGACCGGGACACCACCAAGCGCGCCCGGATGGGCGAGATCGCGGGCACCTACTCCGACCTGTGCGTGCTCACCTCCGACAACCCCCGGTACGAGGACCCGGAGGCGATCATGGACCAGGTCGCCCCGGGCATCGAGGCGACCGGGACGCCCTTCGAGCGGGTCGGCGACCGACGCGGGGCCATCGCCCTCGCGCTGTCCTCGGCCGGCCTGGGGGACGTCGTCCTGGTCGCGGGCAAGGGCAGCGAGTCCCACCAGAGCGTCGGCGGCGACCTCGTCCCCTTCGACGACATGACGGTCGTGCGCGAGCTCGCCCGCGCCTGAGGACGCCCCTCCCCGGGAGGGGCACCGCCCGTCGGGGAGCGGGCGCCGCGCACACGAGCGCCCCGGCCGGACCCGGCCGGGGCGCTCGTGTGCATCGGGCGCGGCTACAGCTTCGAGGCGGCCGCCTCGTCCAGCCAGAACACGGTCCGCTCCGCGCCGCGCGCACCGGCCACGGGGGCCTCGTCCACGCTGCCCCCGGCGAGGCCCAGGCGAACGGCCTCGGCCTTGCCCTCACCCGAGGCCAGCACCCACACCTCGCGGGCGGCGCGGATCGAGGGCAGGGTCAGGGAGATCCGCTGCGGCGGCGGCTTGGGGGAGTCGTGCACCGCGGCCACCGACGCCTCCTCCTCACGCACCTCGGGCAGGCCCGGGAACAGCGAGGCCACGTGCGCGTCCGGGCCCACGCCCAGCAGGCACACGTCGAAGGCGGGCACGGGCCCCCGGCCGCGCGCGGCCACCGCCAGCTCACGGCCGTACCGGGTGGCCGCGTGCCCGACGTGGTCGCCGTCCATCCCGTCGGAGGCGGGCATCGGGTGCACGTTGTGCGGCGGGACCGGGACCGCGTCGATCAGCGCCCCGCACGCCTGGGTCTCGTTGCGCTCGGGGTCCTTGTCCGGCAGGAACCGCTCGTCGCCCCACCACAGGTGCACGTGCGACCAGCTGATCCCGGCCTCCTTGGCGTGGTCGCGCACCGCCTCCAGGGCGCGGATACCGATCCCGCCCCCGGTCAGCACCAGGTGGAAGTCGCGCTTGTCCGACTCGGCCTGGACGATCATGTTCACCAGCTTCAACGCGACGCTGTCGGCCAGCGCTCCCGCGTCGGAGTGGCGGACGATCTCCGGTTCGCTCATCCTCATGCTCCGCTTCCAGCGAGCAGCGGCCCCAGGTGGCGGGCCGCGCTCTCGTAGATCTCGTCGGGGTCCAGACGGCGCAGCTCCTCGGCCAGGGCCCCGGGGGCGCTGCGCCGTGCCAGCGCCACCGTCTGGTCCGGCTGACCGAACCTCGACAGCGTGGCCACCTGGCCGTCCACCCGGGAGATCACGATGTCCCCCTGGTCGGTGGTCAGCCGGACCTCGGTCAGCCCGGGGCCGTTGGAGGTGCCGCGCTCCACCGGCACCTCCAGCCGGTCCGTCAGCCACGCGGCCAGCAGTTCGGCGCTCGGGTAGTGCGACTCGGCGGTCACCCTGGCCGCGGTCACCCATCCGCACGGCTGGTCCATGGCGCTGGCCAGCAGCGAACGCCACGGCGTCAGCCGGGTCCAGGTCAGGTCCGTGTCGCCCGGGCTGTAGTGGGCCACCCGCTCCACCAGGTCCCTCAGCGGATCCGGGGCGCGCAGGGCGTCGGTGATCCGCCTCTGGGCCAGGCGCCCCACCGGGTCGGAGGCGGGGTCGACCGGGCCGACGCCCGGCCACCACGTCACCACCGGTGCGTCGGGCACCAGCAGCGGGGTGACCACCGAGTCGGCGTGCTCGCCCAGAGGCCCGTACAGCCGCAGCAGTACCGCCTCGCCCGGGCCGGCGGTGCCCGGGCGGCGGATCTCGGCGTCGATGGCCGGTTCGGCCTCGGGGTCGCGCCGGATCAGCGCCACCACGCGTGAGGGGTGCTCGCGGCCCGCCTCGGTGGCGGCGCGCACGGCGTCGTAGTGGTCGGCCTCGTCGGTGACGATGACCAGGGTCAGCACCATGTTCATGGCACCGCCGCCCACGCTGAGGCGCTCGGCCATGAGCGCCTCGGTGATCTGCGAGGTGGTGGTGCGCGGTAGATAGAGCGTCATCGGTCCCTCCCGACGGTCTCGTTGCCGGTCACGGGCGCCGCCACTGGCGTCCGTCCCTGGTGAGCAGCCGATGGGCCGACTCCGGGCCCCAGGTGCCCGAACCGTACTGCTCGGGACGTCCCTCCTTGGCCCAGTACTCCTCGACCGGGTCCAGGATCCGCCAGGACAGCTCGACCTCCTCCTGGCGCGGGAACAGCGGCGGGTCGCCGATGAGCACGTCCAGGATGAGCCGCTCGTAGGCCTCGGGGCTGGCCTCGGTGAAGGACTGCCCGTAGGCGAAGTCCATGCTCACCTCGCGGACCTCCATGCTGGCCCCCGGCACCTTGGAGCCGAAGCGCAGCGTCACGCCCTCGTCCGGCTGGATGCGCAGGACCAGGGCGTTCTGCCCCAGCTCGCTCACGTCGGAGCGGGGGAACAGCTGCTGGGGCGTCCCCTGGAACACCAGCGCCACCTCCGTCACCCGGCGGCCCAGCCGCTTGCCGGTGCGCAGGTAGAACGGCACGCCCGCCCAGCGCCGGGTGTTCACCGCCAGCTTCAGGGCCGCGTAGGTCTCGGTCACCGAGTCGGAGGGGATCCCCTCCTCCTCCAGGTAGCCGCGCACCGACGCACCGCCCTGCCAGCCCGCCGCGTACTGGCCGCGAGCGGTGCCCGTCTCCAGGTCCTCGGGCAGCGACACCGACGCCAGCACCTTCTCCTTCTCCGCCCGGAGCGCGTCCGCGCTGTAGGAGATGGGCTCCTCCATCGCCACGAGGGCCAGGAGCTGCAGCAGGTGGTTCTGGATGACGTCGCGGGCCGCGCCGATGCCGTCGTAGTAGCCCGCGCGACCGCCCACGCCGATGTCCTCGGCCATGGTGATCTGCACGTGGTCCACGTAGCTGCGGTTCCACAGGGGCTCGAAGAGGGTGTTGGCGAAGCGCAGCGCCAGGATGTTCTGGACCGTCTCCTTGCCCAGGTAGTGGTCGATGCGGAACACCGACGACGGCGGGAACACGTCGTCCACCACCGCGTTGAGCTCCTGTGCGCTCTCCAGGTCGTGGCCGAAGGGCTTCTCGATCACCACCCTCCGCCACGGCCGTACCCCGTTCGTTTCCTCGTCCTCCCGGGGCTCGGCGAGGCCGCACCGCTTGAGCTGCCTGACCACGGTCGGGAACAGCTTGGGCGGCAGGGACAGGTAGAACGCGTAGTTGCCGCCGGTACCGCGTGCGGAGTCCATCTCGTGCACGCAGTGGGCCAGGCGGTCGAAGGCGTCGTCGTCGTCCAACTCGCCCTGGACGAACCGGACCCCCTCGCTCAGCTGGCGCCACACGTCCTCGCGGAAGGGGGTGCGCGCGTGCTCGCGCACCGCCTGGTAGGCCTGTTCGGCGAAGTCCTGGTCCTCCCAGTCGCGGCGGGCGAAGCCCACCAGGCCAAAGCCCGGCGGCAGCAGTCCCCGGTTGGCGAGGTCGTAGATGGCGGGCAGGAGCTTCTTGCGCGCCAGGTCGCCCGTGACGCCGAAGAGCACCAGCACGCTGGGTCCGGCGATGCGGGGCAGTCTGCGGTCCAGGGCGTTGCGGAGCGGGTTGGGCACCGCTCCGGGCATCACCGGTTCTTTCACGGGTCTCGTCTTCCTGTCGAGAGTGTCCGGTGGATGGCCGGGGCCCGCGTCCGCCCGTCCTCGCGCGAACGGGCGGACGCGGGCGGCCCGGGGAGGGCGTCGCGGCTCAGGAGAGCTTCTTGAGCTTGGCCGACAGCTCCTCCAGCAGGCTGTCCCAGGACTTGACGAACTTGTCCACGCCCTCCTGCTCCAGCACGGCGAAGACGTCGGTCAGGTCCACGCCGGCGTTCTCCAGGGCGGCGAAGTCGGCCTGGGCCTGCTCGTAGGTGCCGAGCACGGTGTTGCCGGTGATCTCGCCGTGGTCGGCGGTGGCGTCCAGGGTGGCCTGCGGCATCGTGTTCACGGTGCCCCGCGCCACCAGCTGGCTGACGTAGAGGGTGTCCTCGTAGGAGGGGTCCTTCACCCCGGTGGACGCCCACAGCGGCCGCTGCGGCTTGGCGCCGTGCGCCTCCAGGGCCTTCCACTCGGGGGAGGCGAACACCTCCTCGTAGGCCTGGTAGGCCAGGCGGGCGTTGGCCAGGGCGGCCCGGCCCCGCAGGGACAGCGCCTCGTCGGTGCCGATCTCCTTCAGGCGCTTGTCCACCTCGGTGTCCACGCGGCTGACGAAGAACGAGGCCACCGACTGGATGCGGGACAGGTCGTGGCCGTTGGTGCGGGCGAGCTCCAGCCCCTCCAGGAACGCGCCCATCACCTGGCGGTAGCGCTCCAGGGAGAAGATCAGCGTGACGTTGACGCTGATGCCGTGCCCCAGCGCCTGGGTGATCGCGGGCAGGCCCGCGGCCGTCGCCGGGATCTTGACCATCATGTTGGGCCGGTCCACCAGCCACCACAGCGCCTTGGCCTCGGCGACCGTGCGCTCGGTCTCGTTGGCCAGGCGCGGGTCCACCTCCAGGGAGACGCGCCCGTCCACGCGGTCGGTGGAGTCGTAGACCGGGCGCAGGGTGTCCGCGGCCCAGCGGATGTCGTAGGCGGTGATCATGCGGACCGCCTCCTCCACCGAGACGCCCCGCACGGCCAGTTCGCGGACCTGCTGGTCGTAGGCGTCGCCCTCGGCGAGCGCCTTGTCGAAGATGGTGGGGTTGGAGGTGACGCCGACCAGGTGGTGGGTCGACATCAGCTCGGCCAGGTTGCCGCTGCGCAGCCTCTCCCGGCTGAGGTCGTCCAACCAGACGGACACGCCCGCCTCGGACAGGTCTCGGAGTGCGTTGCTCATGGGTTCTCACGCCTTCCTAGGGGCGGACAAGGTGCCGCCCCCGGTCGCACACGTCAAAAAGCGGGACGGGCCCCGCCGGGGTGTCCGGCGGGGCCCGCCGGGGTCAGCTTCCGGCCTTGGCGAGGCTCTTGCGGGCGGCCTCGACGACGGCCTCGGAGGTGAGTCCGAACTTCTCGTACAGGACCTGGTACGAGGCGGAGGCGCCGTAGTGCTCCAGGCTGACCGACTCGCCGGCGTCACCGACGTACTCGCGCCAGCCCATGGCGATCCCGGCCTCCACCGACACGCGGGCGCGCACCGAGGACGGCAGCACCTGCTCGCGGTACTCCTCGCTCTGGCGCTCGAACCACTCCACGCACGGCATGGACACCACGCGGGTGGGCGTACCGGCCTCCTGCAGGGCCTTGCGGGCCTCCAGGGCGATCTGCACCTCGCTTCCGGTGGCCATGATGATCACCTCGGGGGCGTCCCCGTCAGCCTCGGCCAGCACGTAGCCGCCCTTGACCGCGCCCTCGGCCGAGGCGTACTCCTCGCGGTCCAGGGTGGGCACGTTCTGACGGGTCAGCGCCAGCGCGGACGGGCGGTCGCCCCTCTCGATGACGGACCGCCACACCACGGCGGTCTCGTTGGCGTCGGCCGGGCGGATCACGTCCAGGCCGTGGATGGCGCGCAGCGCCCACAGGTGCTCGACCGGCTGGTGGGTGGGGCCGTCCTCGCCCAGGCCGATGGAGTCGTGCGTCCACACGTAGGTGACCGGCAGCTGCATGATCGCGGCCAGCCGGACGGCGGGGCGCATGTAGTCGCTGAAGACCAGGAACGTGCCGCCGTAGGGGCGGGTGGGGCCGTGCAGGGCGATGCCGTTGAGGATCGTGCCCATGCCGTGCTCGCGCACGCCGAAGTGCAGCACGCGCCCGTAGGGGCTGCCCGGGAACATCTCGCTGGCGCGGTCGAAGGGCAGGAAGGAGGGCTCGCCCTTGGGCGTGGTGTTGTTGGAGCCCGCCAGGTCGGCCGATCCGCCCCACAGCTCGGGCAGCAGCGGCGCGACGGCCGAGAGGAACTCGCCGCTGGCCTTGCGGGTGGCGATGCCCTTCTCGCTGGGCTCGAAGGAGGGAACCGCCTTCTCCCAGCCCTCGGGGAGCCTGCCCTCGACCAGGCGGTCGAACAGCTCGGCGCTCTCTCCCGCGCTCTCGTGCCAGGCCTTGAACTCGACCTCCCAGGCGGCGCGGGCCTCGCGGCCCCGCTCCACGGCGCGGCGGGTGTGCTCGATGACCTCGTCGTCGACGTGGAAGGGTTCGTCGGGCAGACCCAGGACCTGCTTGGTGGCGGAGACCTCCGCCTCGCCGATGGCCGCACCGTGGATGGCGCCGCTGTTCTGCTTGTTGGGCGCGGGCCAGCCGATGATGGTGCGCAGGCGGATGAAGGTCGGGCGCCCCGTCTCGGCCTTGCCGCGCAGGATCGCCTGGTACAGGGCGTCGACGTCCTCGACGTACTCACCCGTGGCGGTCCAGTCGACCTCCTCGACGTGCCAGCCGTAGGCGCGGTAGCGCTCGGCGACGTCCTCGGAGTGGGCGATGCGGGTGTCGTCCTCGATGGAGATCCGGTTGTCGTCCCAGATCATGATGAGGTTGCCCAGCTTCTGGGTCCCCGCCAGGGCGCTGGCCTCGTGGCTCACGCCCTCCTGGACGTCGCCGTCGGAGCAGAACGCGTAGACGTGGTGGTCGAAGGGGCTGGCGCCCGGACCGGCCTCGGGGTTGAACAGGCCGCGCTCGCGGCGGGCGGCCATGGCCATGCCGACCGCGTTGCCGACGCCCTGCCCGAGCGGGCCGGTGGTGGTCTCCACACCGGGGGTGTGGCTGAACTCGGGATGGCCGGGCGTGCGGCTGTCCCACTGGCGCAGGTTCTTGAGGTCCTCCAGCTCCAGCCCGTACCCGGCGAGGTAGAGCTGGATGTACAGGGTGAGGCTGGAGTGGCCGATCGACAGCACGAAGCGGTCCCGGCCCGTCCACTCGGGGTCCGAGGGGTCGTGCCGCATGACCTTCTGGAAGAGCATGTAGGCGGCGGGAGCCAGGCTCATAGCGGTGCCGGGATGCCCGCTACCCGTCTTCTCGACCGCGTCCATCGCCAGCGCCCGAACCGTGTCGACGGCGCGGAGGTCGAGGTCCGACCACTCCAGGGATTGCGGGGTGTGGGCGTTCACGGACTTTCGTTCTCCTTCTCGGGCCACCCCTCGCGTTCCGGTGGCCGGGGCGCGGGGGTGTGTCGGTTGCGTTGGTCTTCGAACCGTCGCCGGGCACTGCCGGATCGGCCCGCCCGAGGGCGGGACCGCAGGGGGCGGGGGAGGGCGCGTCCGCGCACGGCTTGCAGGGCGCGGACGTGTCCTCCTTGTCGTCCCCCGAACGACGGCCGTCGCGGCCTGAGAACCACGACAGGTTCGGCCACTGCCGAGCCTATCGTCCGGCTCCGTGGATGTCGTTGCCCGACACCTCTCATTACCGGCAGGTAGGAAGGTGATGTCCGCCCTTTCCGATTCGGAGCGCTGTTAGTTGGCCACTCTCGGTGAAGGTCGGGGGTCCGTGGCCGCCTCCGGACGGTGCGTGGCAGGCTGGAAGCGTGTCGGGGCGTGTGCGACCCTGCTGTACACCCGGTGGCCCCCGTCCGCGACCGTCCCCCCCCGGGGGGATCAGGGAGTTCTCCCGGTGAGGGGGCTGGTCCCCGGCCCCCGTGAGGAAGTACTACAGTATGTCGTTGACGGGGTTTCGGCCGATCCTGACACTTTGTCGGTCTGCTCGACCCCGCGTGGCGAGCAGTGTCGAAATCCCTAGAGTTGTCGAGGTATCCGCGTGTCTGAAACCGAGCCGGTGCCCCCCGTGGGGACGCGAGCGAGCCGTCCGGCCGTGGGGACGCGGTACTGATGGCCCTGACCAACCGAGCTCCGCGAACGAACCCGGACGGTGCCGGGCCCCGGGAGGCTTCCCACGGGGCCGCCTCCCTGGGCGCGTACGTCCGCGCCTACGTCGCGCTCTCCAAGCCCCGCGTCATCGAGCTGCTGCTCATCACCACCATCCCGGTGATGTTCGTCGCCGCCGGGGGCGTGCCGCCGCTGTGGACCGCGGTGGCCACCCTGCTCTTCGGCACCATGTCGGCGGCCAGCGCGAACGCGATGAACTGCTACATCGACCGCGACATCGACCGTGAGATGCGCCGTACCCGCCAGCGCCCCGGCGCGATGGAGCTGGTGACCCCGCGCGGCGCGCTCGTCTACGGCCTGGTGCTGGCCGTGGGCTCCACCGCCGGGTTCGCCCTGCTGGTGAACCTGCTCTCGGCCGTGCTGTCGGTCTTCGCGATCCTGTTCTACATCTTCGTCTACACGATGCTGCTCAAGCGGCGCACCGCCCAGAACGTGGTGTGGGGCGGCATCGCCGGGTGCATGCCGGTGCTCATCGGCTGGGCCGCCGTGACCAACAGCCTGGACTGGGCGCCGTTCGTGCTGTTCCTGGTGGTGTTCTTCTGGACGCCGCCGCACACCTGGACGCTGGCCATGCGCTACAAGGAGGACTACGCGCAGGCCAAGGTGCCGATGCTGCCCGTGGTCGCCAGCGACCGCCGGGTGCTGCTGGAGTGCGTGCTCTACAGCTGGGCCACCGCGGTCGTGTCGGTCGCCTTCTGGCCGGTGGCGGGTACCACCTGGTTCTACGGCGCGGTCGCCGTCGCCCTGGGCGCGCTGCTGGTCTTCCAGGCGCACCGCCTGCTCAACCGCTCCCGCGCCGGCGTGACCGGGGCCAGGCTCAAGACGATGGGCTTCTTCCACCTGTCCAACGCCTACCTGGCGCTGCTGTTCGTGGCGGTCACCGTCGACCCGCTGATCGCGGGCGTCCTGGGCTGACGCCCCGGACCCTCCTGTGGCGGCGCTCCGGTTCCCGGGGGCGCCGCCACAGCCGTCTTTCGGCCGCCACCCGCGGCGGACCCCCGCCAGGAAGCAGCCGGGTCCCGCCGCGCGCACCGGGGCGCGGGCAGCGGTGCGAAGGAGCGCCGGGGCAGGCCCGGGGCCTCAGCGTCCGCGCCAGGCGAGCACGGCCGACCACACCGCGACCCCCGTCAGGGCCAGCGCGAGGGGGACGTGCACCTGGAGCGGCCCGTAGGTGCCCAGTGCCGCCTGCGCGAATCCCAGCGCGAACGCCAGCAGGCTGACCAGCAGGACCGTCCGTGGAAGCCCCGCGCCGCGTCCGGACCCTTGCCAGTACAGCGCCGCGGCCAGCGCCTGCAGCCCGGCCAGTGTGTGCACCCCGAAGGCGCCGTAGTAGTGCAGCGGCAGTGCGTCCGTGTTGTACGTCACCAGCTGCCCGGCGGTCGCGCCCTCCCACAGGATCGCGGCCAGGTGCAGGAGTACGGCCACACGCAGGAGCCACAGCGGGCCCGTGGTGGTCGGAGTCGTGGTCGCCCGGTCCATGCGTGCGGCCCCTTCTGTTCCGGTGTTCGCGGTCTCGTCCCGCCTCGATCCTGCCCCATCCCGGGCGCGGCCGCACCGCCGGGAGCCGGGGTGTGCGCGGGCCCCGCGCTGGTCACGCGGGGGCGGGATCCGCGGTCGCCCCGTCTCCCGCTACGATCGGTGCCCATGCCCCGTCTCGACAGCAAGGCCATCCTGCAGGGCCGCCGCTCCCGTTACTCGCTGACCCTCATCACGGGCACCACCGTCAGCGTGCTCTGCATGATCGGAATGCTGGTCTACCTGTGGCTGCTCGCCCTGGCCGGGGGAGCGGCCGCCGGGATCGACGGCGGGCTCGGCTTCGCCGTCAGCCTGGTCACCGCGGTCATCCCGGTGTGCATCCTGGTGCCGCTCATCCTCATGCTCGACCGGATCGAGCCCGAGCCCGGATGGGTGCTGTTCTTCGCCTTCGCCTGGGGCGCCGGCGTGGCCGTGGTGGTCTCCCTGCTGCTCAACAGCTGGGGCCTGGCCCACGTCACCGTTCCGCTGTTCGGCCGGGACCTGGGCGACTTCCTGGGCACGTCGGCGGTGGCGCCCCTGGTGGAGGAGAGCGCCAAGGGCATGGTGCTGCTCATCCTGCTCTGGCGCCGCCGCAACGAGCTCGACACCTTCACCGACGGGGTCGTCTACGCCGGGATGGTCGCCACCGGCTTCGCCTTCACCGAGAACATCCTGTACTTCCTCAGCGCGTTCTTCGACGGCACCCTGGTGGCCACCTTCGCCATCCGCGGGCTGGTCGCCCCGTTCGGACACCCCGTCTACACCGCGATGGTCGGCATCGGCGTGGCCTACGCCGCCATGCGCACCGGTCCCCTGCGCCTCGCGGCCCCCGTCGCCGGATGGACGGCCGCGGTGCTCCTGCACGGCATGTGGAACGGGTCCACCTACTTCGGCTGGTACGGCCTGGCCGTCGCCTACATGGTGCTGTTCGCCGTGCTCGTGTGCATCCTGGTGCTGGCCACCCGCGACCGCCACCGGCAGATCGGCGCGATCGCCCGCCACCTGCCGCCCTACGTCTCCACCGGGCTGGTCACCCCGGCCGACATCGCCATGCTCAGCTCCCTGCAGGGGCGCCGCCGGGCCCGCGAGTGGGCGGCGCGCAACGCCGGGCGCAGGGGCCGCGAGGCGATGAGGGAGTACCAGCTCGCCGCGACCGAGCTGGCGCTGCTGCACCAGAAGCTGGAGGCGGGGCGGCCCCGCGGGGACTGGAAGACGCGCCGGGACTCCTTCCTGGCGCTGATGCACGTGGCCCGGGACACCTTCCTGGGGCGGCTGCCCCAGCCGGTCGCCCCGGGCTGGGCGGAGAGCCCCACCGACTCGGGCTTCCTGCGCCGGGCCGACTTCGCGCACGTCATCGCCCAGGCGCGGGCTCAGCAGGACTACGTTCCGCGTCACGGACCACAGGGTCAGCGGGGCCCTCGCTGAACTCCTGTCCCGGAGGTGTCAGGCGCGTGGTGGAGAAGTACAGGCGGCAGATCGCGACCCAGGTCAGGGTCGAGCCGAGGACGTGCAGGACCACCAGGGTCTCGGGCAGGCCCAGCGCGTACTGGGTGTAGCCGAGCACGCCCTGGAGGACCACCACGGCCAGGAGGAACGCGCTGCTCGTGCGGACCGGCCGGCGGGCGCCTCCGCGGAAGGCGATCACGGTGGCCAGCAGGGCGCCGGCCAGCGTGAGCCAGGCCAGCGCGGAGTGCAGGCGCGTGACCGCGGGCAGGTCGAAGGTCCAGCGGGGGGCGGCTGCGTCGCCGCCGTGCGGGCCGGTGCCGGTCACCACGGTTCCGGCGATCAGCAGCATGAAGCCGACCACGACCAGGCCGACGCTGAGCGCGTGCAGCATGGGGCCGACGGACACGCGCGGCCTGCCCTCGGGCTCCCGGCAGCGCACGTACAGGGCGACCGTGACGAAGACCACCACCATGGACAGCAGGAAGTGCGCGGCCACGGAGGCGGGGTGCAGGTCGCTCCACACGGTGATGCCGCCGACCACGCCCTGGCCCAGGACGCCGAACGGCACGATGGCGGCCATCCGGACCAGGTCACGGCGGCGCGGGCTCGTCCGCATGACGGCGACGAACGTGATGACGGCGACCGCCAGCACGACGAAGGTGAGCGTCCGGTTGCCGAACTCGATGGCGGCGTTGAGGGCGGCGTGCCCGGTGTTGACGGGCACGAAGCTCTCGGGGGTGCACTTGGGCCACTCCGAGCAGCCCAGTCCCGAGGAGGTGACGCGCACGGTGGCGCCGGTGACGGCGATCCCGGCGTTGACGACGATGTTGCCGAACGTCCAGGCGCGCAGAGACCGCGGAGTGGGGTTCCAGATGGTGCGCGCCAGCAGGACCAGCGCGAGTACTCCGGCGACCGCGACGGCGATCTGCCAGCCCCACAGGGGGACTCCGAGAAGGGCGATGTCCTCCGCCGCGAGTGGGGGGACCGTGTTCGCGGCCAGCACCGCGGAGGCCGGGGAAACAGACATACGACAGACTGTAGTACATCGCTCCGGGAGCTGTTGCCCAGCCCCACCGCAGCTTCCACCTGCGCCGACGCGGCCGTCCCGGGGCGTGGAAGGGGGCGCCCGCGGGCGGGCGCCCCCCGGGGTGGCTAGTTGTTGTCGTGGGCGATGCACTGGCTGAGCAGGTTCAGGTCCAGGTTGACCAACCCGAGGGCGTTCTGCTCGTCAATGCACGCCTGGTAGTCGTCGCTCGTGGCGGAGGCGGTGCCGACCCCCATGCCGAGCAGGCCGGCGGTGAACAGAGCGGTCATCATCAGTTTGGCGGTGGTGCGCATGGCTCCCCCTTCGAACGCGTCGGTCGGCCGTTTGGTCGACCCACCTGGACAGATAACCATTTGTGCGCGTTAGGAAACACATGGTGACGATCTCGGTTTCCTCCGTGGTTTCCGGACGGAGCACCCCAGGACGTCACCAGGTACCCCAGGCCGCCACCATCGGGGACACCGCGGCCCGCTCCCGTGAGCGGCGGGAAGCGCGCCCGCCGGTGCCCGCCTCAGCGGTCGCGGGGATCCTCCCGCGGGGACCGCGCGGAGGCCTCGTCGGCCCCCCGTCCGTCGTCGTCGCGCCCTGACGAGGTGCGCGTGGAGCCCGCGCTGGCCACGATCACACACGCCACCGCGAACCACTGCCACACGGTCAGCAGCTCACCCAGCAGCACCAGCCCCACGAGCGCCGCGGCGGCGGGCTGCAGGCTCATCAGCACACCGAACACCCGCGGCGGCATGCGGCGCAGGGCGCTCAGCTCCAGCGTGTACGGCACGACCGAGGACAGCACGCCGACCACGAGGCCGAACAGCAGCAGGCGCCAGTCCAGCAGGGCCGCGCCGCCCTCGGCGACGCCCATCGGGGCCATGACCACCACGCCGACCACGCTGGCGATCGCCAGCCCGGACGCACCGCTGAACCTCTGGCCCGTCGCCGCGCTGAGCAGGATGTACCCCGCCCACGCGGCCGCCGCCAGGGCCGCGAACACGATGCCGAGCGGGTCCATCGACCCCGACTCCAGTCCCAGCGCGACCACGCCCAGCCCGGCCATGCCCGCCCACAGCAGGTCGATCCGGCGCCGCGAGCCCAGGATCGCGATGGCCAGCGGCCCCAGGTACTCGATGGTGACGGCGATCCCCAGCGGGATCCTCGCGAACGCCTGGTAGATGAGGAAGTTCATCATCGCCAGCGCGGTGCCGTAGCCGACCACCACCAGCCAGTCGGTGCGTGAGCGCGCGCGGAGCACCGGGCGCGCCACCAGGACCAGGAGCACCGCGGAGGTCAGCAGTCGCAGCCACACGACCGCCGCCGGGGGAAGCGCGTCGAACAGGTTCTTGGCCACCCCCGCGCCGGTCTGCACCGAGACGATGCCGACCAGTACCAGCCAGACCGGGGGTACCGCCTCCGCCGCGCGCCGCGGGGAGAGGTGTGCCTGGGGGCGGTTCGGGGTGCTCATGGGAAATCATCCTATGTTTTCGGGCGCCCTCTTCGCCTTCCCGCCCTTGTCGGCCGACACGTCCCGTCCGTCCCGGCCGCTCCCGTCCGGCCGCCGGGCGACGGCCGCGGCCAGCAGCAGGAGCCAGGCGACCGTCGCCACGCCGGGCTGCACCAGCGTCATGACCAGCCCGTACACCGTCTGCTCCGCCCGGTCGGTGAGGAGTTGCAGCCCGATCCACAGGTACGGCAGCGCCGCGGCGCCCAGGTTCGTCCCCAGCGCGGCCCACACCAGCCCGGGCCGCGCCGGCCGCCGCCACACCAGCAGCGCGCCGCCCACGGCGAGCAGGAGCAGCGGGGGCCCGAGGTGCCGGACCGCCATGAACCAGGGAACTCCGATCGCTTCCATGGGCCGGACACTATCGAGTCCGCCGTGGACAACAGAGGGTGAGCATGCGCAAAACAGGCCAAGTGGTGTGAAATGGTTCGTGGCCGTGGACGTTCCACGCCCCCCACCCCCGTAGCCCGCTGGAGTCCCTCACATGTCCCGACGCCGTGCCCGCTCCTCCCGCGTCCACGAACGGTACGTACCCCGCTGGCCCCTCGTCGCCGGAGCCCTGGCGCTGATCCTGGTCGCCGTCATCGGCGGCTACACCGCGGGCCTGCTCGCGACCGAGAGCGCGGAGGCCGAGGAGCCGGACATGCGCGTGGAGGCGGGTCTGCTCGCCGAGCCGCCCGGCGCCCCCGAGGAGAGCGAGGCGCCGGCCGAGGAGGAGACAGAGGAGGCGGTCGTCCATCCGGCGGGGCTGGACCCCGAACTCGTCTACGCCCTGCAGAACGTGCACGGCGACCGCGTCATGGACGTCGCCAACAAGTCCACCGCCAACGGCGCCCCCATCCACCTCTGGGACCGCCACGACGACACCAACCAGCAGTGGCGGTTCGTCCCCGTCGAGGGGGGCTTCTACGAGGTCGAGGGCATCGGCAGCGACAAGCTCCTGGAGATCCCCTCCGACCCCGCGGCCCAGCCGGGGGCGGCGCTGCTCACCCGGACGGGATCGCCCAACCAGCACTGGACCGTGATCGAGGTCGGCCCGGGCGTGGTCCGCCTGGTCAACCGCGCCACCGGCCAGGCCCTGGAGGGGCAGGGCGGGGCTCCGGACAACGGCACCCGGGTCGCCCAGGCACCCGACGGAGGGCACGCCCACCAGCAGTGGCGGCTGCTGCCCGTGGGCTGAGCCCGCCCGGGGATCAGCCGACCAGCAGGGGGCGCACGGTCTTCCAGCACGCCTCGTCGGCGGCGTCGAGCAGTCCGAGGGCGTCGTCCCCGGGGCGGTACGCGCTTCCGTCCGGGCGCCGGGACACCCCGCCCGCCTCGGTGAGCATCAGGGCGCCGGGCGCGTGGTCCCAGGGCAGGGTCCGGTGGAACAGCACGAAGTCCAGCTCGCCCTCGAAGAGGCGGGGGTAGTCCACCCCGGCGCAGTGCGTCCCCGGTCCGACCGAGGCGAACCCGGGCGCCGCCTCCTCCACGCGCCGCCGCGCGGTGGGGCCGAGGAAGCGGGTCAGCACGGCACCGCGCATGCCGGCCGGGGAGGCGGGCGCCGGGGACCGGCGCACACGTACCCCGTCACGCCAGGTGCCCGCGCCCCGTTCCGCGACGTATGAGCGCTTCGCGCAGGGCTGCACGATCCAGGCGGCCACGGTCTCGCCCCCGCGCACCAGGGCCGCCATCACCGCGTACTCGGTGCGGCCGTTCACGAAGTTCCTCGTGCCGTCCAGCGGGTCGACCAGCCAGGCCGTGGGCTCCTCGCGCAGCGCGCGCACCAGCGCGGGATCGGCCGAGGCGGCCTCCTCGCCCACCACCGGCGCGTCGACGATCGCGCGGAGCCGGTCGCTGATGAGCTCCTCGGCCTCGCGGTCGGCCACGGTGACGATCTCCCCGGGCGACTTCTCCACGACCTCGCCCTCGGACAGGGCCCGGAAGCGGGGGAGGATCACCTCCTCCGCCGCTTCGTGGAGGATGGCGGTCACCGCGTCGACGTCGAACATGCTCCGATGCTAGAGCCAGGCCCGGTGGGCGGGGACGGGCGGGGCCCTACTCCCAGCGGAAGAGGCGGCTGGCCAGCAGGCCGCCGACGAGGGCCCACACGGCCAGTACCGCGAAGGCGCCCGGGCCCGGAGGGGCGCCCCCGGCCAGGGCCGCCCGCAGCCCCGAGCTGAGCGCGGTGACGGGCAGGACCGACGCCGCCTGCTCCAGCGGGGCGGGGAAGCTGCTGGTCGGGAACAGTACTCCGCCCAGGCCCAGCATCAGCACGTACACCAGGTTGGCCCCGGCCAGGGTCGCCTCGGCCCGCAGCGTGCCCGCCATCAGCAGGGCCAGCGAGCTGAACGCGGCGGTCGCCAGCAGCACCAGCGCCGCCGCCGCCAGCACGCCCCCCGCGGTCAGCGAGGGCGACCAGCCCAGGGCCAGCGCCACCGCGCACAGGACCACCGCCTGGATCGCCTGTACGCCCAGTACGGCCAGGGTCTTGGCGGCCAGCAGCCCGAACCGGGACAGCGGCGTCGCCCCCAGCCGCTTGAGCACCCCGTAGCGGCGCTCGAAGCCGGTGCCGATGGCCAGGCCCGTGAACGACGTGGACATGACCGCGAGCGCCAGAACGCCGGGCGTGAGCGCGTCGACCCGGGCGCCCTCGCCCACGTCCAGCACCGAGGTGAGGCTGAACCCCACGAGCAGCAGCACCGGGATCACCATGGTCAGCAGGAACTGCTCGCCGTGGCGCAGCATCACCCGGAGCTCCATGCCGGCCTGTGAGGCGACCATCCGCCACATCGGGGCGGCTCCGGGCGCGGGGGTGAACAGTGAGGCGTCGTCGCCTCCGGTCGCGGGCGCGTCGGTCGCCCGGGCGGATGCGGTGAAGGTGTGCTCGGTCATTGTTCGCGCAGTTCCCGGCCGGTGAGTTCGAGGAAGACGTCTTCGAGGGTACGCCGCCGCACGCGCAGGTCCTCGGCCAGTACTCCGGCCGAGGCGCACCAGGCGGTGACCGTGGCGAGGAACTCCGGGCCGAGCGCGTCGGGGTCGTCGGTGGTCACCGTGTACTCGCGGCGGCCGTCGGCGGTGTCCTGCGAGCCGACCCGGCTGCCCTCGGGCAGGGCGGCCTCCAGCCGCGCGGTGTCCACGGCCGCGCTGGTGGAGAAGCACACCTCGCGGCGGCCCCCGGTCAGCTCGGCCGGGGTGCCCTCGGCGGCCAGGGCGCCGCGGTCGATGACGACCACGTGGTCGGCCAGCCGCTCGGCCTCCTCCATGTAGTGCGTGGTCAGAATCACCGCCACGCCCGCCGCGCGCAGGGCCGCCACCAGGTCCCAGGTGGCCATGCGCGCCTGCGGGTCCAGCCCCGCGGTCGGCTCGTCCAGGAAGACCAGTTCGGGGCGCCCGACCACGGCGCAGGCCAGCGACAGGCGCTGCTGCTGGCCGCCGGACAGGCGGCGGAACGGCGTGGCGGCCACGGAGGTCAGGCCGAGCCGCTCCATCAGCAGGCGGGGCTCGATCGGCCGCGCGTGGAAGGAGGCCATCAGCCGCAGCCACTCGGCCGCGCGGGCGCCGGTGGGCACCCCGCCGGACTGGGGCATCACCCCCACGCGGGGCTTGAGGGCGGCGGCGTCGGCGACGGGGTCCAGGCCCAGCACCCGCACCCGCCCGCCGTCGGCGCGGCGGAAGCCCTCGCAGACCTCGATGGTGCTGGTCTTGCCCGCGCCGTTGGGCCCGAGCAGCGCCGTCACCGCGCCCCGGCGCGCGCTGAAGGTGAGGCCGGTGACTGCGGTGGTGGCGCCGTAGCGCTTGACCAGGTCGACGACCTCGACCGCGGCTGTGTCCATGGGCCCTGAGTCTACGTGCGGCCAGGCGGAGCGGCTCACCGCCCCGGGCCGGGCGCCGGGGGCGCAGGGGGCGGGGAGCGCGGGACGTCCGGATGGCGGGACCGCCGTCCCAGAATGCGGTCGCCCGGAATGGTCCGACCCCGGTCCGGGGTTACATCCCGAGTGCGTCACGCGGGTGAAACCGCTGTTAGGCAAGGCTGGCCTTCGTGAGAAAAGGCATGGGTCGGGGTTTGCCTAGGCGGACTTATTTACGCCACACTGATGTTGTCAAAAACGTGAGCCGTGTTCCGAGGAGGGAGGGGAACCCCGTGTCCGAAGGCGTGCCCCGCCCCCTGGCCGGACCGGACCGCGGTGCCGAGACCGGCACCCGCGCCCGGGTCGCCCGGCTCATCCTGGAGAAGGGCCCGATCACCGCCTCCTCCCTGGGAGAGCGCCTCGGACTCACTCCGGCGGCCATCCGCCGCCACCTTGACAACCTGACCAGTGAGGGCATGGTCGAGGCCCGCGACGCCCGGCCCCACGGCGGACGCCGCCGCAGGGGTCGTCCGGCGCGTGTCTTCGCCATCACCGAGGCCGGACGCGACGCCTTCGTCCACGCCTACGACGACCTCGCCACCAGCGCGCTCCGCTTCCTGGCCGAGACGGCCGGTCCCGGGGCCGTCGGCGAGTTCGCCCGCAGTCAGGTCGCCGACCTGGAGCGGCGCTACAAGCCCATGCTGGACGCGGTTCCCGCCAAGCAACGCGTCCGGCTGCTGGCCGAGGCCCTCTCCAACGACGGCTACGCCGCCACCGCGGGCCGGGCGCCCGCACCCGGAGGCGGCGACCAACTGTGCCAGCACCACTGTCCCGTCGCGCACGTGGCCGCCGAGTTCCCGCAACTCTGTGAGGCCGAGATCGAGGCCTTCGCGCGGCTTCTGGGCACCCCGGTGCGCAGGTTGGCCACCATCGCCCACGGCGACGGTGTCTGCACCACGCACGTCACCCCGCGGGGCGACGCGGCGAGCGGGGAGGACGGCACCCCCGCGTCCAAGGCTGTCCGCCAGGCGGCGGACGGCTCAGTTCACCAGCAGGACGTCTGAGTCCAGGAGGAGTCCGCGCATGACGTCTATCGCGCATCCCGAGCTCGAGGGGATCGGAACATACGAGTACGGCTGGTCCGACTCCGACGTTGCCGGTGCCTCGGCACGTCGCGGCATCAACGAAGAGGTCGTCCGCGACATCTCCGCCAAGAAGGACGAGCCGGAGTGGATGACCAAGCTCCGCCTCAAGTCCCTGAGGCTCTTCGACAAGAAGCCCATGCCCGACTGGGGCGCGGACCTGTCCAAGATCGACTTCGACAACATCAAGTACTTCGTGCGGTCCACGGAGAAGCAGGCCACCTCCTGGGAGGAACTGCCCGAGGACATCAAGAACACCTACGACAAGCTGGGCATCCCCGAGGCGGAGAAGCAGCGCCTGGTCGCCGGTGTCGCCGCGCAGTACGAGTCCGAGGTCGTCTACCACCAGATCCGTGAGGACCTGGAGGAGCAGGGAGTCCTCTTCCTGGACACCGACACCGCCCTCAAGGAGCACCCGGAGATCTTCGAGGAGTACTTCGGGTCGGTGATCCCGGCCGGCGACAACAAGTTCGCCGCGCTCAACACCGCCGTGTGGAGTGGCGGGTCCTTCATCTACGTGCCCAAGAACGTGCACGTGGAGATCCCGCTCCAGGCCTACTTCCGGATCAACACCGAGAACATGGGCCAGTTCGAGCGGACCCTGATCATCGTCGACGAGGGCGCCTACGTCCACTACGTCGAGGGCTGCACCGCGCCGATCTACAAGTCGGACTCGCTGCACTCGGCGGTCGTCGAGATCATCGTCAAGAAGAACGCCCGCTGCCGTTACACGACCATCCAGAACTGGTCGAACAACGTCTTCAACCTGGTCACCAAGCGCGCCGTCGCCGAAGAGGGCGCCACCATGGAGTGGATCGACGGCAACATCGGCTCCCAGGTCACCATGAAGTACCCGGCCGTGTACCTGATGGGTGAGCACGCCAAGGGCGAGACCCTGTCCATCGCCTTCGCGGGTGAGGGGCAGCACCAGGACACCGGGTCCAAGATGGTGCACTGCGCGCCCAACACCTCCTCCACCATCGTCTCCAAGTCGGTGGCACGCGGCGGGGGCCGCGCCTCCTACCGGGGGCTGGTGCAGGTGCAGGAGGGCGCCGACCACGCCAAGTCCTCCGTCAAGTGCGACGCGCTGCTGATCGACACCATCAGCCGCTCGGACACCTACCCCTACAACGACCTGCGTGAGGACGACGCCGAGCTCGCGCACGAGGCGACCGTCTCCAAGGTCAGCGAGGACCAGCTCTTCTACCTGATGAGCCGGGGCATGGACGAGGACGAGGCCATGGCCATGATCGTGCGCGGGTTCGTCGAGCCCATCGCGCGCGAGCTGCCCATGGAGTACGCGCTGGAACTGAACCGGCTGATCGAGCTTCAGATGGAAGGAGCGGTTGGTTAAGTTGACCAGCCCGAGCACCGAACCCAAGGCCCACAGCCACGGCCTCGGGGAGATCCCGTTCTCCAAGTTGGCCACCCACGGGTCCTTCGACGTGAACGACTTCCCCGTTCCCCACGGCCGTGAGGAGGAGTGGCGCTTCACGCCGCTGCGCCGCCTCAGGGGCCTGCACGACGGCAAGGCCGTCGCCGACGGCACCGACAAGGTCGAGATCGACGCCCCCGAGGGTGTCACCGTCGAGACTGTCGGCCGCGACGACGCGCGCCTCGGCACCGCCGGCTTCCCCGCGGACCGCGTCACGGCCCAGGCCTACTCCTCCTTCGAGCAGGCCACCGTGATCACGGTCGCGCAGGGCGCGGCCCCGGAGCGGCCCGTCACGGTCGACCGCGAGGCCCAGGGGGGCACGCGCTTCGACCAGTTCGTCATCGACGTCAAGCCGCTGGCCGAGGCCGTCGTGGTCCTCAACCAGACCGGCACGGGCGTGCGCGCGGGCAGCGTGGACGTCCACGTCGGCGAGGGCGCCCGCCTGACCCTGGTCAGCCTGCAGGACTGGGACACCGACGCCGTCGACGTCTCCCAGCACAACGCCCAGGTCGCCAAGGACGCCACGTTCAAGTCGATCGTGATCACCCTGGGCGGCGACCTGGTCCGGCTCTCCCCGAAGGTGGCCTACAAGGGGCGCGGCGCCAACGCCGAGCTGCACGGCCTGTACTTCACCGGCGACGGCCAGCACCACGAGCACCGCTCGCTCATCGACCACAACATCTCCAACACCCGCTCGCGGGTGGAGTACAAGGGCGCCCTGAGCGGCAAGGACGCCCACGGTGTGTGGATCGGTGACGTGATCATCGGCGAGGGCACCACCGGTACCGACTCCTACGAGCACAACCGCAACCTCCAGCTCACCGACGACACCCGCGTGGACTCGGTGCCCAACCTGGAGATCTTCACCGGCGAGGTGGAGGGTGCCGGGCACGCCTCCGCCAGCGGCCGCCTCGACGACATTCACCTGTTCTACCTGCGCTCCCGGGGCATCCCGGAGGACGAGGCGCGCCGCCTGGTCATCCGCGGCTACTTCCTGGAGCTCATCGGCCGGATCCCGGTCGAGGAGCTGCGTGAGGAGATCATGGCCAAGGTCGAGCGAAAGCTGGCCGAGCATGAGTGAGTCCGGTCGCTGGGTGAAGGTCGCCGAGCTCAAGGAGATCCCCGAGGAGGGGGCCCTGGGAGTCGAGACCGACGACGAGACACCCATCGCCCTGGTGCGCAGCGAGGGCGAGATCTACGCCGTGCGCGACGTGTGCTCGCACGCCGAGGTCCGCCTGTCCGAGGGCGAGGTCGAGGACGGCACCATCGAGTGCTGGCTGCACGGATCGTGCTTCGACCTGGGTTCGGGGGCGCCCATCAACCCGCCCGCGACCCAGCCGGTCCCCACTTACGACGTGAAGATCGACGGCGACGACGTGCTCGTGTCGCTGGATGAGAAGAATTCCTGAGGCCTGAAATGACGAAGTTCGAAATCCGCGGTCTGCGCGCCGACGTCCTCATCGGTGAGGACGAGCGGCAGGAGATCCTCAAGGGCGTTGACCTGACCATCAACTCCGGTGAGACCCACGCCATCATGGGCCCCAACGGCTCGGGCAAGTCCACCCTCGCCTACGCGATCGCGGGCCACCCGCGCTACGAGATCACCGAGGGCGAGGTCCTGGTCGACGGCGAGAACATCCTGGAGATGAGCGTCGACGAGCGCGCCCGCGCCGGCGTGTTCCTGGCCATGCAGTACCCGGTCGAGGTCCCCGGCGTGTCCATGTCCAACTTCCTGCGCAGCTCGGTCACCGCCGTGCGCGGCGAGGCCCCCAAGCTCCGCCAGTTCTCCAAGGAGCTGCAGGGCGCCATGAAGAACCTGGCCATCGACCCGGCCTTCGCCGCCCGCGGCGTCAACGAGGGCTTCTCCGGCGGTGAGAAGAAGCGCCACGAGATCCTCCAGCTGGAGCTGCTCAAGCCCAAGGTCGCGATCCTGGACGAGACCGACTCCGGCCTGGACGTCGACGCGCTCAAGATCGTCTCCGAGGGCGTCAACCGCGCCAAGGAGGGCGGCGAGATGGGCGTCATGCTCATCACCCACTACACCCGGATCCTCAACTACGTGAAGCCCGACTTCGTGCACGTCTTCGCGGGCGGGCGCATCGCCGAGTCCGGCGGCGCCGAGCTGGCCGACGTGCTGGAGGCCGAGGGCTACGAGCGTTTCGTGAAGGCGGGCGCATAACCCATGACCACAGTCCGCGAGTTCGGCCGGGCCGGGACGGGCCTGCTTGACGTCGCGGCGATCCGGGAGGACTTCCCGATCCTCTCCCGGACCGTTCGCGACGGACGGCCGCTGGTGTACCTCGACTCCGGCGCCACCTCACAGAAGCCCCGTCAGGTGCTCGACGCCGAGCGTGAGTTCTACGAACGCCACAACGCGGCGGTGCACCGCGGCGCGCACCAGCTCGCGGAGGAGGCGACCGACGCCTACGAGGCGGCCCGGGAGACCATCGCCCGGTTCATCGGGGCCGACGCCGGAGAGGTGGTGTTCACCAAGAACGCCACCGAGGGCGTCAACCTGGTGGCCTACGCGCTGAGCAACTCCGCGACGGCCGACGAGGAGCTGCGCCGCTTCCAGGTCGGGCCCGGCGACGAGGTCGTGGTGACCGAGATGGAGCACCACGCCAACCTGGTGCCCTGGCAGCAGCTGTGCCAGCGCACCGGTGCGACGCTGCGCTGGTTCCCGGTGACCGGGGAGGGCCGTCTGGACCTCTCCGACCTCGGGGACCTGGTCAACGAGCGCACCAAGGTGGTGGCGTTCAGCCACCAGTCCAACGTGCTGGGCACCGTGAACCCGGTCCGGCCCCTGGTCGAGCGGGCCCGCGAGGTCGGTGCGCTGACGGTGCTGGACGCCTGCCAGTCGGTCCCGCACATGCCGGTCGACGTGTCCGACCTGGGAGTGGACTTCCTGGTCTTCTCCGGGCACAAGATGCTCGGTCCCAACGGGATCGGCGTGCTGTGGGGGCGCCGGGAGCTGCTGGAGGCCATACCGCCGTTCATCACCGGCGGCTCCATGATCGGTGTGGTCCACATGGAGTACTCCACGTGGGCCGACCCGCCCCAGCGGTTCGAGGCCGGGGTGCCGATGGCGCCCCAGGCCGTCGGCCTGGCCGCGGCCTGTGACTACCTCTCCGAGGTGGGCATGGACCGGGTGGCCGGGCACGAGCACGCGCTCACCGAGTACGCGCTCGAACGTGTCGGCGCGGTCGAGGGCGTGCGGATCGTCGGCCCGACCGAGGCGGTGGACCGCGGTGGCGCGGTGTCCTTCGTCGTGGACGACATCCATCCGCACGACCTGGGCCAGGTGCTCGACGACCGGGGAGTGGAGGTCCGCGTGGGCCACCACTGCGCCTGGCCGCTGCACCGCAAGCTGGGTATCGTCGCGACCACGCGTGCGTCCTTCTATCTCTACAACACGCCAGAGGACGTGGACGCGCTCGTGGAGGCCATCAGGGCCGCGCAGCAGTTCTTCGGAACCCGGCCCTAGAACGAGGACGACCATGCAGTTGGACGCGATGTACCAGGAGATCATCCTGGACCACTACCGCAATCCGCACCACAAGGGCCTGCGGGACCCGCACAACGCCGAGGCCCACCACATCAACCCCACCTGCGGGGACGAGGTGACGCTCCGCGTGGCGCTGACCCCCGCCGAGGGCGCCGACGTCCTCGACGACGGGGCCGTCGTCAGCGACGTCTCCTACGACGGGATGGGCTGCTCGATCAGCCAGGCCAGCACCTCGGTGCTGACCGACCTGCTCATCGGCCGGACCGTCGCCGAGGGCATGGCCACCCTGGACGCCTTCACGGAGCTGATGCAGTCCAAGGGCAAGGGCGAGCCCGACGAGGACGTCCTGGAGGACGCGGTGGCGTTCGTCGGGGTGTCCAAGTACCCCGCGCGGATCAAGTGCGCCCTGTTGGGGTGGATGGCCTGGAAGGACGCGGTGTCCCAGTCGCTGGAGAAGGAAACCGTCTGATGAGCGAGAACGAGACGACAACGACCGAGGCCGCCGAGGCCGCGGAGACCGCCCCCCTCTCTCCGGAGGCGGAGGCGCTGGCCGAGGAGATCAGCGAGGCGCTCAAGGACGTGATCGACCCCGAGTTGGGCGTGAACGTCGTCGACCTGGGCCTGCTGTACGGGGTGAACGCCGACGACACGACCATCACGCTGGACATGACCCTGACCAGCGCGGCGTGCCCCCTGACCGACGTCATCGAGGACCAGGCCACCAGTGCCCTGGACGAGTTCGAGCGCGACGTCAAGATCAACTGGGTCTGGATGCCGCCGTGGGGTCCGGACAAGATCACCGACGACGGGCGTGACCAGCTGCGCATGCTGGGCTTCAACGTCTGAGGCGGTACGACGTGCGGGCGGGCCGGGACCTGGAGGGTTCCGGCCCGCCCGCGTTCGTGTGCCGGGGCTCCGCCGTCACGGCAGGTCGGAGCCGAAGGGCGAGCGGCCGGCCAGCTCGTGCACCCCGATCGCGATGTCGTGGGCGGTACGGGCGGGCCTGCGGAAGGCCAGCCGGATGTCGTGGTCGCCGTCCGCGCCCTCCATGCGCAGCCGCACACCGAAGCGGTCCACGCCCAGCGGACGCGGCGTGCCGGCGCGCAGGTGCGGTGGCACGTGTTCGGCCAGCGCCTCGACCAGTTCGGGGTGGTCGGCGTCCACGTGGCGCAGCCACGAGGCCTCCCAGCGGCTGAAGGGGTCGGTGCGGGCGGCCGCGAACTCCTGGGGGTGGAGCAGACGGGCGCCCTCGGGGTCGGAGTGGACCAGCAGGGTGGGACGGAGCAGGGCCATCACCGCGCCGTGACCGATCTCCAGGAGCCGGTCGTCGGGATCGGTCCGCACGACCTCCACCGCCCGCTCCCTGGCGGCGCGGGTCTCCAGTGCCGTGAGCGTGCCGCTGATCCAGAGCATGGCGCGGACGGGGTCGCGGAGGTCGACGGGGGCGAGGTCGGTGAACTCGACCATGACGATCGGGTCGTCACCGGGCGCGGCGCCTCCGTCCGTGCCCAGCAGGGGGTGGCCCTCGGGCAGCAGCAGGCTCACCTCGCCGCCGGGATGGACGTGGCAGACGGTCTCGGCCAGGCGGAGGGGGGCGGCGGCCGGCGGCCGGGCGGAGGAGGCCGCGGTCGCGGGGTTGCCCCGGGCCAGGAGGGAACGCGCCCGGTCGGCGGGGGAGGGCAGTGGTGCGGAAGAGGGCATGAAGGACCACCTCGAAGCAATTAGGTAAGGCTAACCTACATCAATCCGGGCATCCTGTGCCAGGGGCTGCGGCCACCGCCGCCCGCGGCCGGGGAGGCGGCCGTGGGGCGGGATCGGCCGGATCCCGCCCCACGCGTCCTCCCGGCGGGTCAGACGGTGGTCGTGGTGCACGTAGTGCGCCAGGTTCCGCGGGTTGCGGATGTAGCGTCGAGGTCGCGGTCCTCCTCCGGCTGCTCGCAGCGGGGGATCGGGGCGACCGCCGAACCGGACGGAACGCGGGCGCGTCACAGTGCGGACCCGTCCGTACGGGCGGGCGCACCCGTGCGGGCCCGGCCCGGGGTCACCGGACCCGTTGGGTGACCACCACACAGGCGAGGACCACGGCCGCGGTGAGCGGGGCGGTGGCGGACAGGTGCTCGCCGAGCAGCAGCACCGCCCACACCAGGGTCAGCAGGGGCTGGGCCAGTTGCACCTGGCTGGCCCGCACCACGCCGATGAGCCCCATGCCGCGGTACCAGGCCACGAACCCGCCGAACTGGCTCACCAGGGCCAGGTAGGCCAGTCCCGTCAGCGCCGTCGGCGTCACGTGGGCGGGTTCCAGGGCGAGAGCCGCGGCCGACAGGGGCACCGTCAGCGGCAGCGACAGCACCAGCGCCCAGGAGATCACCTGCCAGCCCGGAACGCGGCCCGCGAGTCGCCCGCCCTCGGCGTAGCCGGCGGCCGCCCCGGCCAGCGCCGCGAACAGGTACAGGTCGCCCACGCCGAGTGCGCCGCCGGTCCGCACGAGGGTGAACGCGACGACGGCGACGGCCCCGGTGACCGCCGCCGCCCAGAACAGGGGCGAGTGGCGCGTGCCCGTACGCACGGAGGAGTAGGCGGCCGTGGCCAGCGGCAGGGCGCCGACCACCACGGCCGCGTTCCCGGCCGACGTCGTCCGCAGGGCCAGTGCGGTGAACAGGGGAAAGGCGATCACGCACCCGGACGCCACCACGAGCAGCGCCGGGATCTGCCCCGGGACCGGACGGGGGACCCGGGCCGCGCGCAGGCACCCGGCGGCGACCAGCCCGGCCAGGGAGCAGCGCAGGGCCGTCGACGTCCAGGGGCCGAAGCCGTCGAGGGACCACAGGGTCGCGGGGAAGGTGAAGGAGAAGGCCAGGACTCCCAGCGCGGCCCACAGGCTCCCACCGCGCACCGCTACCCGATCCATGACAGTAGCGCTATTCTTTGCTCTCATGAAAAAGAGTAGCAGTGTCGCCGATCTGTGCGAGCGGCTGCGCCTGGCGTTCGACCGCTATCCTCCCGGTGAGAAGCTGCCCTCCAGCCGGGCTCTGGTGGAGCAGTACGGCGTGAGCCCGGTGACGGTCTCCCGCGCCGTCGCCCAGCTCGCCGCCGAGGGCTTCCTCGTCACCCGGCCCGGCGCCGGATCCTTCCGGGCCCGGCGCGAACGTCCCGCACGCGCCCCCGAGGACACCGACACCTCCTGGCAGGAGGTCGTCCTGAGCGCCGAACCGGCCACCGCACCGGGGGAGGGCCTGCCCCGCTCCGTCGACGACACCGGGGTCCTGGCCACCCTCTCCGCGCCCCTGCCGGGCGTGATCGGTCTTCACGGCGGCTACCTGCACGCGTCGCTTCGGCCCGAACGCGCGCTCGCGAGCGCACTGGCGGGCGCGGCCCGTCGCCCGGGAGTGTGGGCGCAGCCGCCGGTCGAGGGCCTGGAGGAGCTGCGCGGCTGGTTCGCCCGGGAGATCGCCGGCCCCTCCGGCCCCCTGGACGCCGCCGACGTCCTGGTCACCGGCGGGGGCCAGAGCTCTCTGACCACCGCCCTGCGGGCGCTGGCGCCGCCGGGCTCCTCCGTCCTGGTGGAGTCGCCCACCTACCCCGGTCTGCTGGCCGCGGCCCGCGCCTGCGGGGTGCGCCCGGTGCCCGTCCCCGTCGACGCCGACGGGCTGCGCACCGACCTGCTGGAGGAGGCCTTCGCCGCCACCGGTGCCCGCCTGCTCCTGTGCCAGCCGCTCTTCCACAACCCGACCGGGGCCGTGCTCGCCCCGCAGCGGCGGGCGGAGGTCCTACGCATCGCCCGCGCCGCGAGCGCGTTCGTCGTGGAGGACGACTTCGCCCGCCGCCTCGCCCACACCGACGCCGCGCCGCTGCCGCCCACCCTGGCGTCGGAGGACGAGCACGGTACCGTCGTGCACGTGTGCTCCCTGACCAAGGCCACCTCGCCCAGCCTGCGGGTGGGGGCGCTCGCCGCCCGGGGGCCGGTTCTGCGCCGCCTGCGCGCCATCCAGGTCGTGGACAGCTTCTTCGTTCCGCGCCCGCTCCAGGAGGCCACCCTGGAGCTCGTGGGCTCCCCGGCCTGGCCCAGGCACCTGCGCGCCGTGGCCGCGGGCCTGACCGAGCGGCGCGCCGCGATGACCGACGCCCTGGTGCGCGAGCTTCCCGAACTGGAGCAGCCCTCCACCCGGCGCGGCGGCTACCACCTGTGGCTGCGGCTGCCCGAGGGGGCCGACGAGTCGGAGACCGTGGCGGGGGCCCTGCGCGAGGGGGTGGCCGTGGCCCCGGGACGGGCCTACTTCCCGGCCGAGCCGCCCGCGCCGCACCTGCGGCTCGGCTTCGCCGGAACCGCGGGAGCCCAGGAGGCGGCCCGGGGCGTGCGTCGCCTGGTCCGCGCCCTGCGGGCACGGTGACGGATCCCGGCCCCGGCTGGTGCGGTGACCGCGAAGGTGCACCGGTTCGCCCGATGAGCCGTGATCTTGTACTTGTAGCGAGTTCGGGCGCCCAGACTCGCTACAAGTACAAGATCATTCGGGGTGAAGCGCTCCTACATACCGTCTAGTGCGTGGCGAACAGGCCCGCGCGCAACTCCGCGGCGATGTCGTTGTCCCCGCGCAGGGACAGCAGGTCGATCAGCGACTGCGGGTCGGCGGGGGACTCGTCGTCGTTGTCGGTGATGCGGCGGGAGAGGATCTTCAGGGCCTCCTCGGTGGAGGCGGGCGCGGTGTACCCGCTCAGGTGCAGGGCACGTGCGGCGGGAGAGTAGCGGCTCAGGTCGGTGGCGGGCAGTTTGCGCGCGTCCAGGCGGTCGCCGGCCACCGTGATGAACATGCGGTCGCCGGGCTGAGCGGCCTGGCGGCGCAGCAGCGGGCGCAGGGAGTCGAACGCGGGCTGGTCGCGCCAGACCAGCACCAGCAGGTCGGCCCCCGGCGCGGTCAGGCACAGCAGGCGCCCGGGCTGCAGGCCCAGGTGGGTGGCGTAGCCGTTGGGGACGGCCACGGGGGCGCCGTTGAGGTGGTCGGCGGTGATGTCGATGCGGTGCCACCAGCGCCCGTCCGGCGCGCGGAAGCAGCGTGCCGACATGGCGGGGTCGCTCGCGCCGGGCCGTGAGGGCGAGGGCGGGTGAGGGGCGGACGCGGCCGGCACCCCGGGCGGAGCACCGTGGGCCTGCCCGGGCGGCGGACCGAGCGGAACGACGCGGTGCGGGTCCAGGACCGCGGTGCCGAGGGAGGCGCCCTGGTCGTGCACGGGTCTTTGCTGGTGGACGGGCTCGGGCTGGGAGGGCGGCTGCCCGTCCGGACGGCGCCGTATCGGCAGCCCGTTCTCGGTGGTGGCCCCCGAGTCCTCCGGCGCGGTGTGGCCCGGGTGGCCCGTGGGCACCTCCATGGGAACCGACGGGTCCACGAACACGTGCCCGTCCCTCAGGCTCACCCCCGGGGTGCTCAGCAGCCAGGCGCGCATCTCCTGCTGGCGGATGCCGATCCGGCCCAGCCGGATGGCGGCCTCGGTCATGCTGGGCGAGTCGCCCAGGAGTTCGCGGGTCTGCCAGCGCAACCGGTTGGGGTCGTCGGCGATCAGCCAGCCGTTGTGCATGCGCCGGTCCGTGAACAGGGTGATGATCACCCGCCACAGGGGCGTGTGCAGGGTGGGCACGTCCACCGGGTGGTCGGGGTGGGCGTTGATCAGCCGGTCGATGGTGGTGGCCGAGCCCAGCTGCTCGGACAGCTCGCGCAGGTGCTTGGTGATCGCCGCGCCCTCGGGAGCGTTGAGCCAGTGCAGCAGGCGCTCCTCGACCTTGCGCTGGGCGGTGCGGATCTCGGTGACGTCCACCGCGATCTGCTCCGACAGCACGCGGATGCTGATGGGGTCGGTGGCGAACAGACGCTCGGCGGCCACGGTGCGCTCCAGTTCGGGCCAGGAGCGGAACATCTCCTCCACCAGGTCCACCAGCGGGTGCTGGCCCAGGGCGGGAGTGGGGGGCCGCTCCTCCACGTGGTCGGAGCGTGTGGCCTTGGGCGGGCCGAAGCTGGGGCGGCGCAGCGTGCGCCCGGGGCCCAGCAGGGAGCTGCGGAACTGCGAGCGCAGGTCGCCCGCGCCGCCGGCCTGGGCACCGTCGCCGCCCACCGCCTCGGAGCTCAGGGCGGAACTGGGGATCATCGCGGCGGAGCTGACCATGGCGGTGGAGGCCGCCGACTGGTCGTCGGCCTCGGCCTCGGGCTCGTGGTTCTCGGCGCGCTGGGCGCGCAGGGCCCTCAGAGTGCGGATCGCGCGGGTGGCCGGGGTCTGCGGCGGGGCCGGGTCGGATCCGGCGCCCTCGGAGCCCGCGTCGCGGTCGGTGCCCGTGGCGGCGTTGAGGTAGTCCAGCGCGTTGCGCACGTGCTCGGGGGCCGAGTCGGGCATCCAGTGGGCGATGGTGCGCACGGCCTCCATCATCAGCGCGGGGGAGGGCGTGGGCCCCGCGGGCAGTTCGCAGCAGGGCCGCAGTGCGCGCCAGGCCACCGTGCTCACCACGTCCATGGCGCCGCAGCCGGGAAGCTGCCACCCGGCGATCTCCTGGGGACTGGCGGAGACGAGGTGCTCCCAGTCCCCGGCGGTGGCGACGACCGCGCCGCGGACGGGCTCGGAGAGCTCGGAGCAGTCCACCGGCTGGGCGCGCAGGCTCGGCAGGAACTCGGCCAGGGGGACGTGGGCCCACTGCTCCAGAGCCAGGCGGGCGATACCGTGGGCGAGCCAGGGCGGGCCCGCGATGTCCAGGACGCGCGCGACCGGCAGCGAGTGCCACCAGCCGTCGATCAGACGGTCGTGGTGGAGCAGGGGTGCCACATCCGGCGACTTCGACCACCGCAGCGCGGGCGCGAGGTCGACGAGGCAGATCGGAGAGACGGCGTTCATCCGCTGGGGACCTCGACCTCCTGGTGTCTGCACGTGAATTGGGGAGGAACCGCACGGGCCTTCGGTTCGATGCACCACAGTACGCGCCCCTCACCCGCGTGGGGCCGGACGGCGGAGCCGGTCCGGTGCGCCGTGGGTGGGCACGGCGAGCCGGGGGACAGGGGTGCCGTGAGCACTTCCCCGAGATCGTACGTGCCTGCGGGCCACATGGGTACCCCCGGGTATGCCTGGTCCGGGGGTGTCGCCGGTGAACACGGTGTGTGTTCGCCGCCACAGGGGAACTCCGCGCCCGCGACCCGTGCGGGTATGTGATCTACCTCATAGTGGACTTTGTGCTCCTCACGGACCAATCGGTCGTCGGTATTCACGGCGCCTTCACGCCCGTGCCCCTTCCGGGCAACACGGGCGTGCCGCGCACCGCGCAGGATGAGGCGGACACTGGAGCGCGTCGACGTGCTTTCGGCCCAGGCGGGCCGTCACCGGTGGTGGGTATGCTGGACGGGCACTGTCCTCGCCCGAACGACCTTCGGCCGGGCGGCCGCGCCCGGCGGCCGATCAGGGGTCGACGGTGTTCGGACACGGGTCGGTGGCCAGGCTGCGGCCCGACACCAGGATTGCCGTACACGCGCGCCCCCGGCGCTGCCCAGGCGTGGGACGGTCGAGCCGGATGATTGGTTGACGTGACAGACCTTGAAACGAATCCCCCAGCGGCCGCTCGCCTGAGCAGACCGGACGCCATCCGGTCCTACGTGGCGATCGGCGACAGCATCACCGAGGGGATGGAAGACGACAGCGGCCCGGGTGGCGAGTACCGGGGCTTCGCCGACCGCCTCGCGGAGCACCTGGGTACGGTCAGCCCCGACTTCCGCTACGCCAACCTGGGTGTGCGCGGGCGCCGGATGCGGCACATCTTCGGTGAGCAGCTCGCCCAGACGCTCGAGTGGAAGCCCGACCTGGTCACCGTCCTGGCCGGAGGCAACGACGTCCTGCGCCCGGGCAACGACCTCGACCGGCTGGCCGAGCAGTTCGAGTGGGGCATCCGCCAGCTGCGCGACGCGGGTATCCGCGTGGTGATCCTGTCGGGTCACGACACCGGGTGGATCCCGGTCCTGCGCTACTACCGCGGCCGCATCGCCGTGTTCAGCATGCACATGAGGGCCGTCGCCGAGCGCACCGGCACCGAGATCGTCGACCTGTGGGCGCTCAACGCCCTCACCGACCCCCGGGCCTGGAGCGAGGACCGCCTGCACCTCAACGGCGCGGGACACCAGATCGTCGCCGCGCGCATCGCCGACCTCCTCGGCTTCCCCATGGGCCCGCCCGAGTCCTGGACCGATCCGTGGACCACCCCGCCCCAGCAGCTGCCCAGGATCCTGCGCCGCAGGGAGAACCGCCGCTGGGCGCGCCAGTACCTGGTGCCGTGGCTGCGCCGCCGCGCCATGGGCCGCTCCTCCGGCGACGGCCGCATGCCCAAGCGCCCCCGGCTGGACTACCTGCACGACGAGGCCACCCGCGCCGAGATCGCCAGGAGCATCGAGGAGGGCGGCGTGCGGGAGCCGGCCTACAACGGCTTCGACCCCGCGGAGGGGGCGCCGACCAGCAGCCCGTCGGGCACCAAGGGCCCCGAACCCGTGGACTGACCCGCGTCCGCGGAGTCCGCGTCCCGAAGGAGCGGGGCCGCGCCCCGACCGGGATCAGCTGCGCGACAGCGACTGGATGAGTTCGCTGATGTGCACCACGCCCAGGCACTGGCCGTAGGCGTTGGTCGCGATCAGGTCGTCGTAGACCCGCTCGGTGTCCTGGCCGGCCACACGCAGCGCCGCGAGCGCCGACATCCACGCCGGGACCGTGCGCGGCGACTCCGCCAGCCGCAGAGCCGGGCGCTTGGCGTGCAGAGCGTGCCCGTAGCGGCCGGTCACCGACAGCAGGAACCTGGTCCGGTCGATCACCCCCACCGGCCGCTCCCGGTGGTCGATGAGGATGACGCTGTTCAGCGCGGGGTTCCCGGTGAAGGACTCCAGCACCTGCTCGGCGGTGGCGTCGGAGTCCACCCCCACCGGCGGCACCATGAACTCGGTGACCCGGGGGCCGGAGTCCTCCTGGCCGCCCTGTCCGGCGGTCGGTTCGGGCACCGGGGCCACCCGCTCCCCGGGCCGCCAGGTCTGGTCCGCGAAGAACGGGCCCGTCCCCACACGGATCCCGCAGCGACGCAGCCGCACCACGTCATCGGCGGAGAGCACGCCCGAGGCGAGTGCGTACACCCCGCTGCCCCGCCCGATCCGCGCCAGGCCCTCCACCACCGTGGCGTGCCGCTGGTCCTCGGCCACCCCGGACACGATCTCGGGGTCGATCCGCATGAGGAACGGCGCGGCCTCCACCACCAGGTCGGGCCGCACCATCGCCGTGCCGAACCCGCACCGGAACCCGGCCGACCGAAGGCGGGAGGTCCCCGACACCACGGTCGCCCTCGCCAGCTCGGCCAGGTCGGCGCTGAGCATGAGGGTGATGTCGCGCGGGCGGCGGCCCGCACGGCGCAACCGGCTCTCCAACAAGGGCACGAACCCCTCGCCGGCCAGCATCCGCGCGGGCAGCGGCAGCACCAGCGGAAGCAGGCTCTCGGTCGCGGCCGCGTCCCTCACCAGGGACAGGAGCCACTCGGCCACCGCCGACTCCTCCTGGACGGTCACCTCCGCGTGGGAACCCCGTACGGCCGGCGGCGGGACGGCGTCGACCTCGACGGCGACCACGGAGCCCGAGTCCAGGTCCACGACGGGTCGGTAGACGGAGGCGCGCGGAGAGCGGTGGAGGGGCGGACCGGGTTCCTTCCGCTGCGCCGGGGGAGTGTGTTGGGGATGCAGAGGAGACACAACCTTCATGGTGACCGGGAACCGGTCCTACCTGAAGGCCTCTTCTCGGCTGTTCAACTCACCTTCACAGCTTGTTCCGCGGCCGGTGTCGTCCCTGTCCTACGGCCCCGAGGCCCCACACACGACGACGCCCCCGCCGGTCGGCGGGGGCGTCCGTGGAGTCCGGAACCCGGATGCGGCGGGGAGGACGCCACAGGGGGATGTCGCCGTGGGCGCCGCGCGGCGGTCCCTGCCGGCGTCGGGTCAGGCGCGGCGGAAGACCACCGCGACGTTGTGGCCGCCGAACCCGAAGGACTCGTTGATGGCGGCCACGTCACCGGCGGGCATGTCCCGGGGCTTGTCGCGGACGATGTCCACGACCACGTCCGGGTCGAGCTCGTCGATGTTGATGGTCGGCGGGATGCGCCCGTCGTGCAGGGCCAGGATGGTGGCGATCGACTCCACGGCGCCCGCGCCGCCCAGCAGGTGGCCGGTCATGGACTTGGTGGAGGTCACCGCGATCCGGTCGGCGGCGGAGTCGCCCAGGGCCGAGCGGATGGCGCGGGTCTCCCCGACGTCTCCGGCCGGGGTGGAGGTGGCGTGCGCGTTGACGTGCACGATGTCGGCGGGCGTGAGGTCGGCGTCGTCCAGGGCCACCGTGATGGCCCGGGCCTGCCCGACGCCCTCCGGGTCGGGCTGGACGATGTCGTAGGCGTCGTTGGTGTATCCCACACCCGAGGCGTGGGCGTACACGCGGGCGCCGCGCCTGGCGGCGTGCTCGGCCGACTCCAGGACGAGGATGCCCGCGCCCTCGCCCATGACGAAGCCGTCGCGGTCCTTGTCCCAGGGGCGGGAGGCCCTCTGCGGGTCGTCGTTGCGCGTGGACAGAGCGCGCATGGAGGCGAACGAGGCGATGTTGAGCGGGTGGATCGCCGCCTCGGTGCCGCCCGCGATCACCACGTCGGCGCGGCCGGAGCGGATCATGTCCACACCGTTGGCGATGGCCTCGGCGCTGGAGGCGCAGGCGCTCACCGGCACGTGCGAACCGGCCCGGGCGGTGTACTCCAGGCTGATCGCGGCGGCGGGGCTGTTGGGCATGAGCATGGGCACGGTGAACGGGGAGACCCGCTTCCAGCCCTTCTCACGGAAGGTGTCGTACTGCTCCAGGATGGTGAGGATGCCACCGATACCGCTGGAGACCACGACGCCCAGGCGGACCGGGTCGACCTCGGGGGACCCCGCGTCCTGCCAGGCCTCCTGTGCGGCGATCAGCGCGAACTGCTGGGTGCGGTCCAGGCGGCGCAGACGCGGCCGGGGCAGCTTCTCGGAGGGCTCCTGCGCGATCTGCCCGGCGAAGTGCACCGGCAGTTGCTCGTGCCACTCCTCCGGCAGCGCGGTGATGCCGGAGCGGCCGTCGAGGAGCGCGGACCATGTGGTCGCGACGTCACCCCCGAGGGGGGTGGTGGCGCCGAGGCCGGTGACGACGACATCGGTCTTGGACATGATCCGATCGCCCTTCTCGTGGGTCGTTCCCGGTCACGGTGCCGGGAGGCGTTGGCGTATGTGAGGCAGAGGCCGCGTGTGGCGGCGGGTGGGGCGCCGGGACGGGGTGCGTCCCGGCGCCCGGACACGCTACTTCTGGATGAAGTTGATGACGTCCTGGACCGTCTTGAGGTCCTTGAGCTGGTCGTCCGGGATCTCCACGCCGAACTTGTCCTGGGCGGCGATGGCGATCTCCACCATGGACAGCGAGTCGATGTCGAGGTCGTCCACGAAGCTCTTCTCCGGGGTGACCTCGGTGGCCTCGGTGCCGACGATCTCCTCGATGATCTCGCCGAGGCCTGCCAGGATCTCCTGCTCGCTGTGAGCCATGTCGTGTTTCTCCTTGCTTGGTGGTTCGGTGTCGCTTCAGGGACACCGTGCGGGCCGGATTCGATGGTCCCGGCCCACGCGGTGTTGACCGCGGGCTCGGGCGGTGCTCAGGGGATGCGGATCACCTGAGCGGCGTAGACCAGCCCCGCTCCGAAGCCCAGGGTGAGTACGGTGCTCCCCGACGGCAGCTCCCCGCGCCCGATCATGCGCGAGAGCGCGAGAGGGATGGACGCGGAGGAGGTGTTGCCAGCGGTGACGATATCGTGGGCCACGAGTGCCTGGGGCGCGCCCAGCTTCTTGGCGATGGACTCCACGATCCGCAGGTTGGCCTGGTGGGGGACGAAGGCGGTCAGCTCCGAGGGCTCCACACCCGCCCGCTCCATGGCCTCCAGGGCGACCTTGTACAGCTCGGTGGTGGTCCACCGGAAGACCGCCTGGCCCTCCTGGTACAGGTACCGGTGGTCGCGCAGGTAGATCTTGTCGGCGCGCTCGCCGGAGGAACCCCACACCACGGGGCCCACGCCCTGCTCCTCGGAGGCCGAGACGATCGCGGCCCCGGCGCCGTCCGCGAAGATCACACAGGTGCCGCGGTCCTCCCAGTCCACCCAGTCGCTGAGCTTCTCCGACCCGATCACCAGCACGTTGCGGGCGCTGCCGCCGCGGACCATGTCCGAGGCCACGCCCAGCGCGTAGCAAAAGCCCGCGCAGGCGGCGTTGAGGTCGAAGGCGCCGGGGGCGGTGATGCCCAGCCGTGCGGCCACGGTGGCGGCCGTGTTGGGGATCTGGTCCTGGACCGTGCATGTGGCCACGATCACCAGGTCGACGTCCTCGGGGGACAGCCCGCCGGCAGCCAGGGCCTTGCCGCCCGCCGCGACGGCCATGCTCGCCACGGTGTCCTCGGGCCCCGCGATGCGCCGCTCCCTGATGCCGACACGGCTCTGGATCCACTCGTCGGTGGTGTCGACGCGCGCCTCCAGATCGGCGTTGGTGAGGACCTGGGAGGGCTGGTACTCGCCGAGGGCGACGATCGCCGCCCCTCCGGGAGCGCTCGGGGAGCTGAACATGGTTAGCCTTCCTGGTCGGTGGCCGCGGGGGACCCGGCGTGCTCCTTGATGAGGGCGCCGGCGCGGTCAAGGTCGTCGGGGGTCTTCACCGCGAGGAGCTCGACGCCCCGCAGCGCGCGCTTGGCCAGACCGGTGAGCGTGCCCGCCGGGGTGAGCTCGATCATCGCGGTCACCCCCAGGTCGGCCAGGGTCCGCGTGCACGCGTCCCAGCGTACGGGGGAGGAGATCTGGGAGACGAGCCGGTCCAGGTACTCGGCGCCGCCGCCGACCACCGCGCCGTCGGCGTTGGAGAGCAGGCGCACGGTGGGGTCGGACGGGGACAGGGTGGCGGCGACCTTGCGCACCCGCTCCACGGCCGGAGCCATGTGCTCGGTGTGGAAGGCGCCGGCGACCGACAGGGGGCGCAGCCGGGCCCGCTCGGGCGGGTTCTCGGCGAACGCGGCGAGCTGCCCGGTGGTGCCGGCGGCCACGATCTGCCCGGAGCCGTTGTCGTTGGCCGGGGTCAGACCGGCGTCCGCGAGGGCCTTCAGCACCTGTTCGCGGTCGCCGCCGAGCACCGCGGTCATCCCGGTCTCCGTCCGCGCGGCGGCGTCGGCCATGCCCCGGCCGCGCTCGGCGACCAGCGCCAGCGCCTCGTTGGGGGACAGGACGCCGGAGATCGCGGCGGCGGTGAACTCGCCGACGCTGTGACCGGCGACCGCGTCCACCAGGGAGCTCTCGGCGGGCAGCGCCGGGGAGGGGGAGGACACGGGGCCGAGCACGGCGGAGGCCGCCACCAGGCCGGCGCTGACCAGCAGGGGCTGGGCGACGGCGGTGTCGCGGATCTCCTCCGCGTCCGCGGTGGTGCCGTAGCGCACCAGGTCGAGTCCGGTCACCTCGGACCACGCCTCGAACTGCGCGGAGACACCGGGCAGTTCGAGCCACGGGGAGAGGAAGCCGGGAACCTGGGCGCCTTGGCCGGGAGCAACGATAACAAGCACGACATCAACCTTGCCCTGTAGAGGATCACCAGTCAGAGGGGGAGGGGCACGAAGTTCACTCGCCACCGTTTGTGGGGACCCCACAAAACGGGGCCGGGTGCGTGTCCTCAAGCCGCAGACCAGGTGGGAGAGATCACCTCCGACGGTACGCGGTGTGCGCGTTCGTCGGTGGCGGCGGGGAGGTGGCCGCCTCCGGCCGCCGCGAACGCGGGACAGGCCGCTGACCGGGGCACGTGGGGATGCGAACCTGGGAGTGTGAACACCGAACCCCACCAGCCCGAGGACGACGACCAGACCGCTCCGGCGACCCCGAGGGGGAGGGCCGCGGACGCGCCGGCCCCCACGGACCAGGAGCGGGAGCGCGTACGCGCCGAGACCGTGCGCCGCCTGGAGCGCTCCATGGGCGTGCTCGGTACGGCCGCCGTGGCGCGCATGGAGCAGCGCCTGGGCTGGTTCCGCCGCATGTCGGCCGAGGACCGCTCGTGGATCGGCCTGGTCGCCCAGTCCGGTGTGGCCGCCTTCGTCGACTGGTTCCGCAACCCCGAGCGCGGGCGCCCCGCCATCACCGTGGAGGTCTTCGGCACCGCGCCGCGCGAGCTCACCCGCTCCGTCTCCCTCCAGCAGACCGTCGACATGATCCGCGTGGTCATCGACGTGGTCGAGGGCCAGGTGGAGGAGCTGGCCGCTCCCGGCGGCGCACAGCAGCTGCGCGAGGCCGTGCTGCGCTACACGCGCGAGGTGGCCTTCAGCTCCGCGAAGGTCTACGCGCGGGCGGCGGAGGCCCGGGGCGCCTGGGACGCCCGGCTGGAGGCGCTGATCGTCGACGCCCTGCTGCACGGGGACCACGAGGACGGGCTCCAGACCTGGGGTTCGGCGCTGGGCTGGTCGCACACGCCGGTCATCGCGGTGGCCGGTGAGGCCGGCGACGGCGACGACGGGAACAAGGTCCTGGACGACCTGCGCGCGGCCGCGCGCCGCCTCGGACACGACGTGCTGGCCGGCATGCAGGGCCGGCGCGTGGTCGTGGTGGTCGGTGTGGGGGACCGCTACCCGGTACGGGACCTGCCGGGCGCGGCCGCCGAGCCGCTGGCCGGGCTCTTCGGCTCCGGGCCGGTGGTGGCGGGCCCCGCCGTCCCGGACCTGCGGGCCGCGGGGGCCTCGGTGCGTGCCGCGGTCAACGGGCTGCGCGCCGCCGTGGCCTGGCCGGACGCCCCGCGTCCGGTCCTGGCCGACGACCTGCTGCCCGAGCGCGCGCTGCAGGGCGAGGCCGAGGCCCGGCGGCAGCTGGTGGAGGAGGTGTACGTCCCCCTGCTCGGCGCGGGCTCCCCGCTGCTGGACACGCTGTCGGTGTACCTGGAGCACGCCTCCTCCCTGGAGGCCACCGCGAGGATGCTGTTCGTGCACCCCAACACGGTCCGCTACCGGCTCAGCCGGATCGCCGAGCTGACCGGGCGCACCCCCTCCGACGGACGCGGGTCGTTCGTCCTGCGGGTGGCCGTCGCCCTCGGGCGCCTCTCCGAGGCGCAGGAGGGTTGATCCGGACCCGGGAGGGTTGATTCGGACCGCGGAGTGTGGGAAATCGGTCAACACCGGGACACGAGGGAACCGTAGGGCGTAATCTGATCGTTGCCTGTCATGTCTGTCCACTTACGGAAGTTTCACCTGCACCGGGCATGTCTGTAACCGACCGTGTGCGCCCGGGGACTACATGAAAACGGATAGCTTTGTGGCGGGCGGGTGGCCGACGGGGCCGTTGAGGCTGACACATCATCCTCGGGCGAAGGCCCCCGCACCGCCTCGTCACGACGTTCTTGGGGGGTCAACGCTGTGGCAGAGCGACCGAGGATGGATTCCCGGTTCTTTCGTCCTGTGATCGATTTCGTACTCCAGCCCACGCAGGAGGGCGAGCTGCGCCGACGGGCGCTGTTCTGGCTGCCCGCGCCACTGCCCGTGCTGGGGCTGGTCTACCTCCTGGTCGGCGGAACGCTCTCCGCCTCGGGGTGGACCATACTGCTGGCGTCGAGCGTGGGTGTGGGAACGCTGTTGCTGGCACTGATCGTGCATCCCACGCCCCTTCCCGAGGGGTTGGCGCCGCCGGCGTCCGCACGCCGGTCGCTGCACCGGTTCCGCCAGTTCACCGGGCTGCGGATCGCCCTGGCGCTGATCCCGGTGGTGATCGGCGCCGCCGCCGCGGTGATCGGCGGCGGCATGTACCCGCTGTTCGCCGCGCTGGTGCTGGCCTGGCCGCAGCTGCTGCTGGCCATGCCCACCTTCTTCACCATCACCAGGGCGCGCAGGGCCATGGAGGCGTGGGGCACCACCGCCTACCTGTGGCACGCGCTGTCGCGCCCGGCGAAGGTGACCTGGCCGGTCGTCACACCCCTGGTGAACTCCTGGCGGGCCTGGCAGGCCGAGAACGCCAGGCGGGAACAGCGCCGGCAGGAGGAGGAGAAGGCCTGGAAGCAGGCCGTGCGCGAGGAGAGCGAGCGGGCGGACGGCGACGACGCCTCCACCGAGGCCTCCTCTGCGGAGCGCACCCGCCCGTCGCCGGACGGGGGCCGGTCGGCCCATGAGGCGACCGAGGTGCTCCCGCACCTGGGATCCGGACACGGTGGCGGTGAGGAGGAGCCGACCGAGGTCATGCCCCACCTGGGCCCGGGCCGGGAGGTCAGGCCGACCCGTGTGCTTGCGCACCTGGACGGTGCCGGGGCGGACGCCGACGGCGCGCGGGAGTCCGGCGACGAGGACGCCGACCGCGGTACCGGCACCGGCCGGGAGAGCGGTACGGGCGGTGGCGGGGACGGCGGCTCCGGCCCCGACGCCTCCTCCCGAGCCCCTCGCGGAACCGTGAACCGGGCCCGGTCCCTCCTGGCACAGGGCAGCGGCGCGCTCGGCCTGGCGGTGCGCAGGACCCGGCGCGGCGCCCGCTCCACCCGCCGCCCGACCCCCAACAAGCCCTGACGCGCTCCCGGCGCGCTCGGCCCGAGCGCGCCGGGCGGCACGGGTGGGCCCCTCCCCGACGTCCGTGCGGGGCGGGGGAGGGGCGCCCGTGCCGGGGCGCCCGGGACCGCGAGCACGTGTGCGACCGCTCCGCCGGGCGGGGACCTCGCGGGGCGGGGGAGGCGGGGTCTTCAGATCCTCGCCTGCACGCGCACCCGGGGCAGGGCGTCGGCACCGCCCTCGGCGCAGTGGTACCAGGCGGCCTGTGCCCTGCGGCCGTCGAAGGCGACCTCTCCGATGGTGTTGCCGAAGTAGGGCCTGTTCTCCAGGCTCCAGCACAGGTCGGGTTCGGGGACCCGGGCCGACCGGGACAGCGCCTGCCCGATCAGGCGCAGCGGCCGGCTGACGGACAGGTGGACCAGGCGTCGCATACTGGGCGGCACCTGGTTGCACAGGGGGGAGGACACCAGCTGGGCCACCCGGGTCCCGTCGCCGTCGACCTCCCGGTGCCCGGCGCGCGCCATGTAGGAGAAGTGCACGTCCCCTCCCAGGAACAGCACGGTGGCCGGGGCCGGGCCGCGCTCGCCCCGGGAGAGCTCCCCGACCGCGTCGGACAGCCGGCGCAGGGAGTACCGGAACGCGGCCCAGTGCTCCAGGTCGATGCCCTGGCGCAGCCTCTCGGCCGGGCCGCGCGCCCACCCGCCCCAGGCGCCCGCGCACACCGCCTCGTTCCAGCTCTCCAGGTGGTGCACCGCGTGGGGCAGCAGGACCGGGACCGTCGAGGCGACCACCACGTGGTCGGGGCCGCCGGTGAGGTGCTCGTCCAGCCAGTCGTGGCCATGCGGGCCCAGGATCGACCGGGACCCGCGGGAGAGGTCGGACTCGTCCAGGGCGCGGGAGCACCGGGTGTCGACCACCAGTACCCGGACCGAACCGATGTCGTGGCGGTGGCCCCACTGGTACCCCGACGGCTCGGTGTGCGCCCGCCAGGCGAAGGCGTCGACCGCGTCGGCGGCGTCGCCCTCGGAGTCGCGCACGGCGACCCACAGGGGGTCCTTGTCCCTCTCCTCGGGGGAGAGGTTGCCCACGTGCTGGTACACCCAGTAGGAGCCCAGGCCGCTGGTGATGCGGATGCGCCACCAGGGCTGCGCGTCCATGGCGCTACGCCAGGCGGCGGAGGTGTTCCAGTCGTCGCGGATGTCGTGGTCGTCGAAGACCATCAGGGTCGGCACGGTGGACAGCAGCCACCGCACCTGGGGGTCGCTCCAGGCCTGCCGGTACAGCTCGGCGTACTCGTCGTAGTGGACGACCTCGTCCACGGGGGTGTCCTCGGAGCCCTCCCGCTCACGGGCGCGGCGCAGGAAGTCGAGCATCGAGTCCTGGACCTCGTCGGCGTAGACCTGGTCGCCGATGAGCAGCAGCGCCAGATTGTCCTCGACCGGCTCGCGGGCCAGCCGCCGCGCGGTGGCGCGCAGCATGTCGGGACCGTAGCGGACCACGCCCTCGGGAGTGTCGCCCGTGGGAGTGTGGCAGGAGCCGTACAGCAGCCGCGTGGGCGCGTCCGGGCGCACGGTCCGCACGGTGCTGGGCGGGAAGGGGCTGTCGGGCTCGGGCCAGACCCGGTCCTCGTCCAGGAAGACCTCGTAGGGCAGGACCGCCCCCGGGGGCAGGCCCTCGACCGTGCACACGGCGTAGTGGTGGCCGTGCACGGTGAAGGTCCGCGCGGCCGCCGTCACGCCGCCGTCGACCACGACGCGTACCAGACAGGGGGCGTCCGTCTCCACCCACACCGTGGCCGTGGTCGGCCCCGGATGCCTGAGCAGCGGACCCAGACGTAAAGAAGCAGTCACCGTTTTCCCTCCATTCGACCAGGTTCGCACATGTGGTGGACGAGTATGGTCCGTCCCCCCGGGGGGGCGCGGGGCCCACGGCCGGGACCGCGATGGTTGCACGAGCGCCGCGCCTGCGCGAAGGTGGCGCTATGCGGACACAGATCCTTGAGCTGCACACCGGTGGATCGGAGAGCATCACCGACATCACCCGCCAGTGCGGCGACTTCGTCGCAGAGAACGGGGGCGACGGACTGCTCAACGTCTTCGTCCCGCACGCGACGGCGGGTGTGGCGATCATCGAACTCGGGGCGGGGTCCGACGACGACCTCCTCGCCTCCCTGGACGACCTGCTCCCGGCCGACGACAGATGGCGCCACAAGCACGGCTCGCGCGGTCACGGGCGATCGCACGTGATGCCCGCCTTCATCGCTCCCCAGACCACCGTCCCGGTGATCTCGGGAAGACTCGAACTGGGTACGTGGCAGTCCATCGCGGTCGTCGACCTGAACGTGGACAACCCGGACCGGCGGGTACGGCTGTCCTTCCTGTCGTCCTCCTGAGCGGAGGGAACGCGGACAGGTTTGGCAGCGCGTTGACGGAACATGCCGCTAGCGTGTGAACTAGGCCATCAGCGATGGTCGCGGACCCACGTGACGGGCGGCGAAATGGCCCGGCATCGTTGTGACAACTGCTTCGTGCAGGCAAGATTGATAAAAACCATCTGTGGAGGAGAACTTTCGTGAGCGCGACCGCGGGCCAGGCACAGAGCGAACGTGGCTTGGCTGACCGACTCGGATTCAAGCCGGGTCAGGTGGTGCAGGAATTCGGCTTCGACGACGACGTGGACGAGGGCCTGCGCGCATCCATCACCGAACTCACCGGTGAGGAGCTGGTCGACGAGGACTTCGACGGTGACGTCGACGCGGCACTGTTGTGGTGGCGGTCCGACGAGGAGGAGGACCTCACCGACGCGTTGATGGACACGGTGACCACCATCGCCGACGGCGGGACCATCCTGGTGCTGACCCCGAAGGCGGGACGTGAGCTGCACGTGTCCCCCAACGACGTGGCCGAGGCCGCGACGACGTCTGGCCTGTCACAGACCAGCGCGGTCAGTGTCGGTGCCGACTGGTCGGGTACGCGCCTGGTCGTCCCCAAGCGGTGACGGACACCACCCGAGAAGGGTGAGGCATCCGGTGCCGCGCGTCCCAGAGGAGGACGCGCGGCGCTGAGGGGCGCCCGCCGACCGGCGGGACGCCAGTCGACGAAGGTGTTCCATGACCGTCCCCGTGGGCGCCGCCGCGCCCGATTTCACCCTCCAGGACCAGTACGGCCAGGACGTCTCGCCGGCCGACCTGCGCGGCCGCCCCGTCCTGCTGGTCTTCTACCCGCTCGCCTTCTCCGGCGTGTGCTCCGGCGAACTCGCCGACCTGAGCGAGCGCCACGCCGAGTTCACCGGGCTCGGCGCCACCGTCCTGGCGGTGTCGGTGGACTCGGTCTTCTCCCTGCGCACCTGGTCCGACCGCGAGGGTTTCCCGTTCGCCCTGCTGTCGGACTTTTGGCCGCACGGCCGCGTGGCCGACGCCTACGGGGTGTTCGACCACGAACGGGGCACGGCTCGGCGGGGCACCTTCCTGATCGACGCCGAGGGCGTCGTGCGCTGGTCGGTCCTCACCGCGGCCTCCGAGCCGCGCGACGTGGACGAGTACCTCAAGCGCCTGTACGAGCTCGCCTGAGACCCAGGCGCGAGGATCCTCGCAAAGCGGTATGATCTCCTCCGACACACGGGCGCGTAGCTCAGTTGGTTAGAGCAATTGCCTTACAAGCAATAGGCCAGGGGTTCGAGTCCCTTCGCGCCCACTCGACTCCGAGACGACTCTGCTCGGGGGACTGCGTCCTCCTCGCCGGGTCGTCTGGTCGTTCCTTCTGGGGGACGACCCCCAGACCCCCGGTGTGGGGCTTCGCCCCACGGGTTGTAGTTGGCTTGCCCAGGGTCCACGCGCGCGAGCGCGCTCCAGTAGCGTGTCGGAGGAAGAGGCCATCGACCGCTCATGCCGCCACGGCCGCTGCTGCGTAGTCGGTTCCCCGAACCCGCGACCAACCGTCCGCTATGCCCGGATTACGGCAACTAGCTGAATGCTCACCTGTGTTCACACGAGCTGACATGGGTCGGACTTGTTCAAAGCCGCGTTGGACCCGTCACGCGGTGGCTACCCACTCGATCCGATGGGTAGCCACCGCGGGGGCTGCTCAGAACTCGATACCGCGGTCACTTCCGCTGTCTGGTGAGCTGTTGCTCGGTTCCGGTGTACTGCCGGTGTTCTGCGAGCGCGTGCCGGACGGGACGGTTCCGCGTTGAGCGATGCGCGCGGCTCTGGAGGTGCCGGAGGGGAGCTGTCCGCTTTGGGCGATGCGCGCGGCTCTGGACACCGCACCGGTCTTGGCCGGTTCCGGCACCGCGGTCGTGTCCTGGAACTGCTCCTGGAGCGCCTCACCGATCCTCCTGCGCGGCCCGGACGCCGTGGGCGCCGCTACCGTGGTCCCCTTACTCCGCAGGTCCCGGTGATCCTGCTCCGCGTAGTCGACGGTCATCGTGACCATGTCATCGACCGGTTCGGTACGCACCGCGGGATCCGTGCTGCGCATGTAGGCGACGATGGAGTCGAAGCGCGCGATCTCCTGGGGAGTGGGGGTTCTGCCGCGCTCCTCGATGATCGCCTCGCGGGCACCCAGATCGTTCTGCATGGACCCGTCCGGGGTGCGGTGGTTCTCGTAGAGGACCTCGCCGTTGCGGTCGGTCACGTAGATGTGGTCGACCTTGCCCGTGGATTCCAGGTAGTGGGCGATGTGGGGGTTGTTCGTGTAGGACGCGTCGTGAAGACGGGGGTCGACCCACCGCCCGTACCCCTTCGTAGGGTCATCACGGTCCTTCTGGTAGCGGTGGGCGATACCGAGCATGCTGTTCGACTCGTGGGTCGCGACGAACACCGCGGTCGTCTCATACCCCCGATCGCGGAATGCGTCGAGCCAGTAGTCGGCGTGCTCCGGCTGTCCGAAGGGGTGGCTGGCGACCACGTCGTACTTGGGGCCGCCCATGTCACCGCGAAGGTGGCCGATCAGCTCCTCGTGGAGGTCGGTGGGCAGCCTCCGCTCAACGGCGGACTGGCCCTGCAGGCCGTTGGCCCGCATGATCTGCGCGTACCGTGGATGGATCTCGGCGTTGTCGTCGCCGTCGTAGGACGCGACCGGCTGCTCCCCGAGAGCGCTGGTCACGTCTTTTTGGGTCTTCGTCTTACCCGCGGCCTGTTGACCCGTGATGATGATGAACCGCGGTTTCTTACCGGCCGAGCGAGCGGGAACATCTTCGGGAATGAGGTCGCTGATGCGCTGGTTCTTGCGCAGCTCAATCCAGGCGGCTTCCCGAGGGTCACTGGAGTGGCTCACGATTCACTCTGCTTTACCTTTTCGCGAAGCCGGCGGATGAGTTCTGGATATTCAGCGACGATCGGCTTCGCAACCTCCACCTCCATCCATTTCATGGACTTCAGTAGTTTCGAGTGCCGCTTGCTCTCATTTTCGTACTTTTCTTTCTGTTCGGGGTTCTCCTCGTGGAAGGCCAGGTCCACGTAGAGATACCCCACCATCCTAATATAGGATTCGGCCTTCTCCCTCAGGTCCAGGTATTCCATCAGATCCATGCCCTCGGGCGGAACGGAGTAGTCCTTTCGGGGGTTCGGGCCGCGCTGATCGCCCTTGTTCTTGCTGTTCACGGAACTCATCTCCTCAGATTTCGAATGGCGTGATGATAACATCTGTGTCTGCGCCGCCCAGGCCCCATCTACTGAGCTTTGATGTGTGGATTGGCGTTCACGCGAGCCGGGAAAACCCTGTTCATGGAGTTCTCTCCCGCTTCACCCCGTACCCCCGCCGAGTACGGGAAACGACGCCTGATCGCAGCGGGGCTGTTCGACCAGGGCGAGCTGTCCCAAGCCGCGATCGCCTGCCTGCTCGGCGTGAGCAGGCAAGCCGTCCACAAATGGCACCGGGCCTGGAAGGACCAGGGGCCCGCCGCGCTGGCCGCTCGCCCCTGTGGCGCCGAACCCCTCCTGGACACAGAGCAGGAGCGCGCCCTGGCCGAGGCGTTCCACTCCTTGTTCGAGGCCGAGTCGGTCCGCAACCGCGGGTCCTGGAAGAACCTGGACGAGGTGGAGCTCGCGGTCGCCGAGTACGTGGACTGGTTCAACCACCGCCACCTGCACGGCGGGACCGGACCGGTCCCGCCAGTGGAGTGCGAAGCCGACTTCTACCAGGATGAGTCCGCCTCAGCGGAAGTCGAAGCGTTGGTTCCGGGTCTTCTGAAGAACCCGGCACAAAACACCACTCCACTCCGGAGCCATCCTGCTCGCGCGTGAATCCGGGACGATCCTGTTCGCGCGTGACCGCGCTCGCCGGGTCGCTCCGTCGTTTCCTCTGGGGCGGTCCCGGGCCTCACCAGCCCTCGGCCCGCGCCCACCGCCGTTCCAGCTCCGGCGCCAGGGTGCGCATGAACGTCGCGCCGATGTGGCCGTTGTCCCAGTACACGAGGACGTTGCCGATCACGGGACGGCACACGCCGGACCCGCAGAACCGGTCGGTCAGGTCCAGCACCGTCACGTTCGCGGGCAGGGCGAGCCCCTCCAGCGGTGAGACCGGCGCCATCGACTCCTCCCGAGCCGAGACGCACTCCCCCGGGTCGGACCCGGCCAGGCAGGAGGGCACGTCGAAACGGAACCTCGGGGTGTCGCGCACGGCGACCACGCCGATCCCCATCTCCTCCAGCTCGCGCCACCGGTCCACGTAGCCGTCCACGACCTGCTCCTCGCCGTAGCCGGCCGAGGTGTCCAGGCTGGTGGTGGTGCCCGTGGTGAAGACCGTGTCGGGACGCAGCCGTTCGAGCTCGGCCATCACCCCGCGGTTCCACTCCGTGCACGACGTGTACGGCTCGCCCTTGTAGGTCTGCGGGGCGTCGGTGAACAGGCAGGCGCCCTTGACGATGTTGAGCAGCCGCCAGTCGTGTGCCAGGGCGATGCTCTCCAGGGCGGGGAACCAGTGCGCCGCGTGCGAGCCGCCCACCAGCGCCACCGTACGCACCGGGTCGTCGGAGCCGTAGACGCACGTGATCACCTCGGCGTCGGCGGTGGTCTGGTTGCAGCCGTCGGCGTAGGTCACGGGGGCCTCCTCCGCGGCCCAGGCCAGCGGCGGGTAGACCGGCAGGTCCGGCACCCCGGCACTGTCGGCCACGGCCGCCCCCGGGTAGCTGCGGCCGTCGGCGAGCAGCTCCTCCCACCGGGCGCGTTCGGCGGACTGGTGCCCGGCCCAGGCACCGGCCGTGAGTAGTACGGGCAGCAGGCAGGCCAGGGCCACCGCCGTTCCGCGCAGCGGCGCCCGGTTCCCGCCTCCGCGCCCCAGCGCGGCCAGCCGGTCGGCCACCGGGGTGGTCGCCGCCGCCAGCAGCACCGACACCGCCAGGACGGCCGCCCCGCCCCACGGGGTCGCGAGCTCGCGTCCGGTGACGGACAGGTGGAACACCAGCAGGGGCCAGTGCCACAGGTACAGCGCGTAGGAGATCGAACCCAGGTAGCGCAGCGGCCGCAGGGTGAGCAGCCGGTCGGCTCCGAGGGCCGAACCGGAGGTCCCGGCCACGACGACGGCCGCGGCGGCCAGGGTGGGCCACAGCGCCGCGTACCCGGGGAAGGCGGACGACACCTGCAGCAGCACCCCGCACAGCACCAGCGCCGCCAGGCCGGTCCAGCCCAGCGCCACGCGCGCCGCCCGTGGCGGCCTCGTCCGCGGCAGCAGCAGGGCCAGCAGCCCGCCGAGCGCGAACTCCCACAGCCGGGCACCGGTGTCGAAGTAGGCCCACGGCTGGTCGGCCCGGGTCATCAGTACCGAGTAGGCCAACGAGAGCACGAGGACCGCGGACAGGGCGACGAGCAGCAGGGTGCGCGGGTCGCGTCCGCGTCGCCGGGCCGTCCACACGGCGGCCGCGATCAACGCGGGCCACACCAGGTAGAACTGCCCCTGCACCGACAGCGACCAGAAGTGCTGGAGGGGGTCGAGGTCGCCGCTGCGCGCCAGGTAGTCCACCGAGCCCAGCGCCAGGTGCCAGTTCGTGTGGTACAGCAGGGCCGCGGCCGCGTCCCCCGGTGCGTCGTGCCATCGCGTCTCGGGCAGGAGCAGCCGCGTCGCGGCCAGCGTCGCCAGGACGACGACGGCGGCGGTCGGCACCAGGCGCGCGGCCAGCCGGCCCAGGAAGGCGCCGTAGCGGATCGTCCCGCCGGCGGCCGCGCGCACCAGGGAGGCGGTGATGAGGAAGCCCGTCAGCATCAGGAAGACGTCGACGCCGCCGGAGACCCGCCCCAGCCAGACGTGGTAGGCGGCCACCAGGAGCACGGCCACGGCCCTCAGGCCGTCGATCTCGGGCCGGTGGCCGTCGGTGCCGGCGACGGCGGGCCGTACACGCCCGGTCCCGTCGGGGGAGGTGGGGAGGGACACGGACGGGCACTCGCTCTCACGTGGTCGGGGTCGTACGGGGAGGGCGGTCATTGTGCCCGCCCCGGATGACCGCGAGGAGGACGGAGGCTGAACTGTGCGCCACCGCCGCGGTGCCGGGTGGACGGTGGCGCGCGTACCCGCGCGTGCCGCGGCCGGTGGCGACCGCGGGTGCCCGGTCCTGACGACCGGCGACGACCGCGCAATGGGACGAATCCCCTTTCGCGGATTTCTCCGAGGCCTGCTTGACAGTTCTTCGGGGTGCGGAATAAATTGCTTTCGTGCCGTGCGGCGCCGTCGGGACGACAGGACGGCAGGACGCCGGGCGGTACCCGACCTCGAGGAGTTGATGCCGCCGTGACGCGCTTCCAGGACCTCCTCTAGAGCCTTCTCCGCGCACGCCCTCCGCGCCCGGGCCCGGTACACCACGGCCCCCCGCGCGGCCGCGTGCTCCGTGCGAGCCTTTCCGGCGACGGCCGACGGCGCCCGCGCGCCGTGTCCGTCCACCGCCCTTCGGCCGTGTCCGCGATCCATGTCCGGGAACCGCCTTTCCAGGCCGTTCCTGTTTTCTTCGTGCGCCATTCCACGGATCGCCGACACGTCTTTATCCGTGCACCGGATCCAGATTCTCCGTGCGCCACACCAGAAAGGAAGAACGTTATCTCCACCACTGACGCGACCACCGTCCGTGTGCCCGCCACCGACGAGGAACGCGCCGCCGTGCGCGAGCTGTTCACCTCGGGGGCCGTCTTCTCGGTCTCCCCGTCCGGGGACGCGGGCACGGGCGCCCTCCTTCCGGACACGGGCGGTGTCCCCTGCGACTGGGTCGACGCCGACCGCGCGGGGATCGGCGGGGGCGTGCTCGTGTACGTGCACGGGGGCGGTTTCGAGTACACCAACCCCGGGACGGAGCGGGTCATGGCCCACCGCCTGTCCCGGGCCGCCGGGCGGCCCGCCCTGCGCGTGGACTACCGGCTCGCGCCGAAGCACCCGTTCCCGGCGCCGGTCGAGGACGTGGCCGCCGTCTACCGGGCCCTGCTCGCCCAGGGGGTTCCCGCGTCGCGGATCATCCTGGCCGGGGAGTCGGCGGGCGCCACGCTGCTGCTGTCGGCGCTGCTGGTCCTCAAGGAGGAGGGGACCGACCTCCCCGCCGGGGCGGTCCCGGTCTCGGCGCTGACCGACCTCACCATGGCCAGCCCCTCGCTCACCGAGAACGAGGGAAAGGACCTGCTCAGCGGCGCGGCCACCGGCCACATCCTGCCGCAGTACCTGGCCGGGGCGGCGCCGGACCGGGCGCCGCAGTCGCCCCTCCACGGTGACCTGCGCGGCCTGCCGCCGCTGCTGCTGCCCGTCGGAGGGGACGAGCTGTTCCTGGACGACGCGCGGCGCTTCGCCGAGGCCGCCGCCGCGGCGGGGACCGACGCCCGCGTCGACCTGTACGAGGGCATGCCGCACGCCTTCCACGCCACCGTGCTCGTCGAGGATCCGCCGCCGACCGGGCGCACCTTCCTCGCCCGCCTGCGGGAGTGGACGGACCGCCTCGGCTGACCCCGGACCGCGCCCGCTCCCGGTGGGCCCCGCTTGCGGCCGTGCCCGTCGGGACGGGCCCCGTCCCGACGGGCACGGGCGCGCCCCCGCCCGGGGTCGGGCGGGGGCGACGGGAGCGCGGCGGGTCAGCGGCGGGTGCGGGCCCCGACGGTCTCGGGGGCCGCGTCCTCACCGGCGCGGGCGAGCTCCTCCCCCTCGATGTCGACCGAGGGCAGCCACCGGCCCAGCCACCGGGGCAGCCACCAGGCCGCGCGGCCGAACAGCGACATCAGCGCCGGGACGAGCGTCATCCGCACCAGGAAGGCGTCCACCAGGACGCCCACGGCCAGGGCGAACGCGATCGGCTTGATCATCTCGTCGTGGCCGAACACGAACGATCCGAACACCGAGACCATGATCACCGCGGCCACCGTGACGACCCGGGCGCCCTGCCGGAAGCCCGTGACCACCGCCTCGCGGGCCTCGGCCCCGTGGGTGAACTCCTCGCGCATCCGCGAGACGAGGAAGACCTCGTAGTCGATGGCCAGGCCGAAGAGCACACCCAGCAGCAGGATGGGCAGGAAGGCCAGCAGCGTCGGGGAGCTCTCCACGCCGAGCAGCTCCGCGCCGTGCCCCTGCTGGAAGACGGCCACGGTCAGCCCCAGCGCCGCGCCCGCGCTGAGGACGAACCCCAGGGCGGCCTTCAGCGGCACTAGCACCGAGCGGAACACCAGCATCATCAGGATCAGCGCCAGTCCCACGACGATGCCCAGGAACAGCGGCAGGGCCTCGTTCAGGCGCTCGGAGATGTCGATCCCCGCCGCGGTCGCCCCGGTGACCGAGATGGCCGCTCCGGTGTCGGACTCCATCGCGCCGCGCTCGCCGCGGATGTCGTGCAGCAGGTCCTCGGTGGCCGTGCTCGACGGCCCCTCCTCCGGCAGCACCGTGATGATCGCGGTGTCCCCGGACTCGTTGTAGGCGGGGGCGTAGACGTCCTCCACGCCGCCGAGCCCCTCCACGCGCTCGGCGATCTCCTCGGCCGCGGCCCCACGGTCGGAGGAGTCGCGCAGGTCGGCCACCAGCAGCAGCGGTGAGGCGTAGCCGGGCCCGAACTCGTCGCTGATGATCTCGTAGGCCTGGCGCTGGGTGGTGTCCTCCGCGGCCGTGGAGTCGTTGGGCAGGCCCAGGCGCAGGTCCGCCGCCGGAAGCGCGGCCGCGCCCAGGGCCAGCACCACCGCGATCACGGGCAGCACCGGGTGGCGCACCAGCAACCGGGCCCACTTGCTGCTGAGCGTCTCACCCGCGGTCAGCGAGGCCTCCGAGCGGCGTCCCAGGACCGGGAGCCGCAGAGCGCCGATCCCGGTGCCCAGGAAGCCGAGCAGCGCGGGGAGCAGGGTGATCGCACCCAGCACGGCGGTGAACACCGTCACCGAGGCGACCACGCCCATGACGCCGAGGAAGGGCACGCCCACCACGTTCAGGCCCACCAGGGCGATCATCACGGTGACCCCGGCGAACACCACGGCGCTGCCCGCGGTGCCGATCGCCCGCGAGGTCGACTCGTGCGGATCCATGCCCTCGGCGAGCTGCTGGCGGTGGCGGGACAGGACGAACAGGGAGTAGTCGATGCCCACGGCGATGCCGAGCATCACGGCCAGGATGGGCGCCGTGCTGGTCAGGTCCAGCACGGAGGCGAGGGAGAAGACGGAGGCCATGCCCAGGCCCACACCGGCCAGGGCGATGAGGATCGGCATGCCGGCCAGGACCAGGGCCCCGAAGTTCAGGATCAGCACGGCCAGGGCCACGACCACGCCCAGGATCTCCCCGGCGCCCATGACCGGGGTTCCCATGGACAGCGACTGGCCGCTGTACTCCACCGTCAGCCCGGCGTCGCGCGCGGCGTCGCCGCTGTCGAGGATCGCGTCGACCGTCTCCTGGTCGACGTCGCTGTCGGGCTCCGCCAGCTGCACCTGGAGCAGCAGCGCCTGCTGGTCGTCGGAGAACAGCGGGATCTGTTCGAGGGCCTCCTCCTCGTCGAAGGCGGGGCTCTGCTCGGCGACCCTGTCCGCGGCCTCCTCCTGCGCCTGGGCGATGAGGGCGTCCCGGCCGGGGGTGCCCTCGGGCACCTGTCCCTCGGCCTCCTGACGGGCCAGGTCGCGCGCCTCCTGCTCGGCCTCGGCGAGGGCGTCACCGTAGGCCTCACGAGCGTCGGCGAGCAGGCCGAAGGGGTCGGTGACGCTCTCCACGCCCTCCACGTCCCGGAGCTCCTCGGCGGTGGCGCCGACGGCCTCCCGGTACTCCTCCGAGGCCGTCGGCTGCTCGCCCTCCGGTGCCTGCACGACGACGGTGACCGTCCCACCGCCGCGCTCGGGGAAGCGCTCGGCGAGCATGTCCGCGGCTTCCTGGGACTCCGTGCCCGGAATCTCGAAGGTGTCGCTCATCGGTGTGCGAAAGGTCAGCGCCGCCGTGGCGGCGACCGCGATCAGCGCGAGCCACGCTCCGAGCACCCACCACCGTCTGCGGTAGGAGAAGGATCCGATTCGGTACAGCAGGGTCGCCATGCTCCGCCTCTCTCGTGTCGTGTTCCGGCCGCCCGGCCGGCGGACCGCGGGCCATGGACCCAGGCCACCGCCCTCGGATGAGGAAGACCTGCGAGGAGGATGAGAATCAGCTGTGAACCCGTCCGGCGGCGTGAGGCGTGTGTCACTTCCATCTCCCGGGGAGGCGTCGCGCGGAGGGAAGGTGAGGGTCACGGTCGTGCCCTCCTCGACCGTGGAGCGCAGGCGGGCGCCGCCCCCGTGGGAGGCCATGACCGCCTTGACGATGGACAGGCCCAGCCCGCTGCCCTCGCGCTCGTGCGCGGAGGGATCGCGGTAGAAGCGCTCGAACGCGAAGGCCGACGACTCGGGCCCGATACCGGGACCGGAGTCGGAGACCTCCAGGACGGCCCGTCCGTCGACCCGTTCCAGGCGCACCACCGCGTCGCTGTCGGACGGTGTGTGGGTGAGCACGTTGGCCAGGACGTTGGCGAGCGCCTGGTGCAGGGAGTCCCGGTCGCCGGTGACCAGGCACTCGTCCCGTATCTCGGTGCGGATGAGGCGTTCGGGCGCCGCGGCGTGCGCGTCGGCCACGCAGTCGCGCACCAGTTCCGCCAGCGGCACCACCGACGGCCGTGTGAGGGGCGGGGCCTCGGCCCGCTCGTCGAGCCGTGACAGGTACAGGAGGTTCTCCACCAGGCGCGACATGCGCTCGGCCTCCGCCTGGGCCCGGGGCACCACGTCCGGGCGCTCGCGCATGGTGACCACGCCCTCGGCGAGCATCTGGAGGTACCCGCGCACCACCGTGAGAGGGGTGCGCAGCTCGTGGGAGGCGTCCGCGGCGAAGCGGCGCATGCGCTCCTCCGACTCCGTCCTCGACCGGATCGCCGACTGCAGGTGCGCGAGCATGCGGTTGATCGACACGGTCAGGCGCCCGGTCTCGGTACGGAGCCGCCTGGGGTCCACCGGGACCCGGCGGTCCGTGTCGCCGTCCGCGATCGCCTCGGCCGTGTCCACGACGTCGTCCAGCGGGCGCAGTCCCCAGCGCAGCACGGAGGAGGCGATGGAGCCGAACACGGCCAGCAGCAGGACGGAGGTCACCGCGCCGGTCAGCACCAGGCGACCGACGGCCGCCTCCACCGGCTCCAGCGGCAGGGCCACCACCAGGCGCGCCTCGTGGCGGGGCAGCTCCATGTACGTGATCCGGTAGGAGGAGCCCTCGTGCTCGACGGTCGTCGGGGTGCCCTCGTCCACGCGCCCGGAGGCCGCGTCCAGCAGGGACGAGTCGAAGGTGGGGTCCCGGTGGACGACCGAGTCGGACTCGATCTCGACGAGGAGCTCGCGTGGAGCGCTCACGTCGCCGATCAGCGCCTCGGGGTCGTTGGCCAGGATCTCGTCCTGCCGGGCGCGGACGAACTCGGCGATGATCTCCAGCTGCCCGTCCAGCCGGTCGGTCAGGTAGGCGCGCAGGGTGAGCACGCCGACGGACGTCGCGATGGCCAGCGCCAGGGCGGTGACCGCCATGAGCAGGGCGATGAGCCTGGCGCGCAGGGTCACGGGGCCTCCACGGGCCCGGCCGGGCGCCGCGGGCTCACGCCTGCTCCCCGCGGCCGCGCATCGTGTAGCCGAAGCCCCGGTGCGTGTGGATGACGTTGGGCCCCAGCGCGTTGAGCTTGCGCCGCAGGTAGCCGATGTAGGTGTCGACGATGTTGGAGCTGCCGCCGTAGTCCACGCTCCACACGTGGTCGATGATCTGCTCCCTGGAGAGCACCCGGCCCGCGTTGTCCATGAGGTAGAGCAGGAGTTCGTACTCGGTGCGCGAGAGGCGGACCGGCTCCCCGGCGCGGCGGACCTCGAACAGGTCCTGGTCCAGCTCGACGTCGTCCACGCGCAGGACGCGGTGCGCGGGAGGCCCGTGGCCCTCGGAGCCGGGCCGCAGGCGGCGCAGGACGGCGCGGACACGGGCGACCAGCTCGTCCATCTCGAACGGTTTGGTGATGTAGTCGTCGCCCCCGTACGTGAGCCCGGCGATGCGGTCCCCGGGGGCGTCGCGCGCGGTCAGGAAGACGATGCCGGTGTCGGGCCTGGCCCCGCGGACCTCCTGGCACAGCGTGTAGCCGTCCCCGTCGGGCAGCATGACGTCGACCACCAGCAGGTCGGGGTCGTGGTCGGCCAGCGCACGGCGCGCCTGCCCCAGGGACGTGGCCGTCACCACGTGGAAGCCGTGGAAGCTCAGGACCGTGGCGACGAGGTCGACGATATTGGGCGCGTCGTCCACCACGAGAATGGTGTTCTTGCTCATCGGCCCCCATCGAACCAGGGCAACATGAGAGATCCCTGAGAGACACACCTGCTGGACGGCGCACCTTCACGGAACGCCGTCCGCTGACGCGGGGCCCGAGCGTGTGCGACGGTTGCCGGGGCCGATCCGTACGGTGCGGGCACCCCGGTCCGCCCGGCCGCCCCGAGGGGAGTGGACACATGCGCGTGTACTACGACACCGAGTTCGTCGAGCGGGGACCGGAGCATCCCCTGGTCCTGGTCAGCATCGGCATGGTGGCCGAGGACGGCCGCGAGCTGTACGCGGTCAGCGGCGAGTTCGACCAGGACCTCGTGCGCTCGCATCCGTGGCTGTCGGAGAACGTCTGGCCGCACCTGCCCCTGCGCGACGGGCCGGAGGGCACCGTCCTGGACGCGGACCACCCGCACGTGCGCACCCGCCGGGAGATCGCGCGCATGGTCCACGAGTTCCTCCGCGCCACGCCCGAACCGCAGCTGTGGGCGTGGTACGGCTCCTACGACCACGTACTGCTGTGCCAGCTGTGGGGAACGATGAAGGCCGTGCCGCGGGAGGTCCCGGTCATCACCTTCGACCTCAAGCAGGAGGCGGTGCGGCTCGGCGACCCGCAGCTCCCGCCGCAGCCGTCGGGCCTGCACCACGCGCTCGCCGACGCCCGGCACCTGAGGCTGCGCGCGCGGTGGCTGGCCGAACGCTCCTGAACGCTCGCGCCGCTCCCGTCCTCCCCGGGCGCGTGACCGACCCTCCCGGTGCGCGTCCGGCGCCGGATGGCGGCCCGTTCCGGATGACGCCGGCATCGGGATCTCCCGTGTATCCGGGTGTCCGGGACATCTCGCCATAGGATGGGCGGACGCCAAGCGAGGGAGGACGATGGCCCGGCTCACGAGGGCGCAGCGGCAGGCCCGCAACCGGACGCGCGTACTGGCCGCGGCCTGGGACGAGTTCGCCGAGCACGGCTTCCGCGACGCCAAGATCGACCGCATCGCCGAGCGCGTCGAGCTCACCCGGGGCGCGGTCTACTCCAACTTCCCCGGCAAGCGGGCCCTGTACTTCTCGGTCCTGGCCGAGGCGGCCGAACGCGCCGCCGAGACCGTCCGCCCCGAACCCGGCCACACCGCCCACACCGCGCTGGGCGCCCTCGCCCGCGCATGGGCCTCCCGGCTCCCCGTCACCGACGCGCCCCTGCGGGCCGGCGCCGGGCTCACCCCCGAGATCCTGGCCGACGAGCCCACCCGGCAGGCCTTCGCCCAGCTCATGCGCCTGGACGCCCTCCTGCTCGCGCTGTCCCTGGAGGCGCTGGAACCCCCGCCCGAACCCGGTGGGCGCCGGGTGAGGGTGGCCGAGGCCGTGCTCACCACCCTGTACGGGACCAGCCAGATGGTCGGCGTCGCACCCGGGTTCGTCGACCCCTTCACCGTGGTCCGTGCCTGTGAGCGGCTGGCCGACCTGGACGTGGACGACGCCTGGCCGCCGCCGCACATCGCCTACACCGCCCCGGCACTGCCCGCCGACGAGGAGTGGTCGCCGCCGGAGGCCTTCGACGCGGTCCGACGCCGGACCGTGTCCCTCGCCGAGGACGGGATCGTCGTGGTCCTGGGCACGCACCGCCTCGAAGCCGTGGAGGAGGCGGTGCGCTCCGCTCCCGCCGGGGCGGCCGTGACCGCCGTGGTGGTCACCGACGATCCGGCCGTGCGGATCCCGCTGGCCCGGACGGCGGTGGCCGACCTGTGCGGCTGCCTGCGCCGGTCCTTCCCGGAGCGGGCCTGGCCGGGCCTGCGCCTGGTGTTCGACGAGTCCGGTGAGACCGCCGCCGCGGTGGGCGTGCCGGAGGCCGATGACACCACCGAGGCCGCCGTCCGCGTCCGCTCCGGGCGGATCGTGGCACGCTCCGACGCCCGCGGCGCCGGCCACGCCGTCGCCGTGCTCGAACCGGCCCTCGGCACGGAGGCGGGCTGCCGGTAGGCGGCCCGGGCCCCTCGGGAGCCGTGGTTCCCGAGGCCGCAGGAGGGGGCCGGTCCGGGCGGCCTCCACCGGGGCGCGCCCGGCCCCGGTGCACGGAGGATCCGTCACCCGGAGGGGCCATCACCGGGAGGGAGCCTTCCCTACGGGGCCGACCGCCCGGGGCGCGGCACCCGCGCCCCCGTCGGCCCCGTGCCCGAGGCGCGGGCCCGCACCGCCTCGGCGGAGCCGAACCCCGCCGCCACCCAGGCCGCGACCTCGCCGCGGGGCACACCCGCGTCCCACCACTCGCACATGAGCGCCAGGGCGTCGCGGCCCCTCCCGGCCAGCGCGGCGCCCTCCTCCGGGGAGAACCCGATCTCCCGGTACACCCCCGCCTGCACGGGGTCCACCCCGGCGCGGGCCCACGGCACGGCGTCGGCGCCGTCCCACCCCGTGTCCAGATAGGCGCGTGCGGCGGCCGCCGGCACCCCCGCCGAGAGCAGGGCGTCCATGGACTCGGCCTGTTCCTCGCTCAGGTCCAGGCCGGGGAGCCGCCGGGCGGGCAGCAGGGCCCGCAGCAGCCGCCGGGGCCGGGGGCGCTCACCCGCCAGGTGCCGCTCGGCCGCCTCGTCGGGGGAGTAGCCCAGCTCGTGCCAGCGCACGGCGTCCCGCGGGGTCATCCCCGCGCGGAGCAGGGGCCGGACCGTGTGCGGGGTCGTCCCGGCCGCGCGCCACTCCAGGGCGGGGCCGGGACGGTACACGCCGCTGTCCCGCCAGCGCTCGGCGGCGCCCAGGGCGAATCCGGCGCCGATCCAGCGGCGGGCGTCCGCGACGGTGAAACCGCGCGCGGTCCACAGGTACAAGTCCTCGGGTCCGGGCCCGTGGTCGTCGAACGCGACGTGCATGGTCTCCTCCGTCCGCCGGGGTCCGTGCCCGGCCCTTGGGTTCCTCGTCCGTGCGGCTCCGTGGACGCGGGCGCCCGTCCGTCCCGCCCCTTCACGCGGCTCCGGGGAGGGAGCCCGGCCCGTGGGCGGCGTCGCCGCTGGTGGAGAAGCGGTCCACCCCTTGATAGTCAACTTAGGTTGACGCCACGGCGAAGTCAACACCAGTTGACTCCCGGTGGGGCGGGCGTGTCCGGGCCGGCCGGTGGAGGGGCGACGGCGCTGCTTTGCGGCCCGCCCCGGCAGGGGATACCTTGAGATTTCGGATGTTGAGATCATCTGGCTTCGGGGGCGACCCCGCCGATCCACCCGGGCGAGGCCCGCGTGAGGAGAACGTTTCTAGTGACACGCACCGGTGCCAGCGGGCCCCTGCTCAAGTGCTCGTTCTGCGGCAAGGACCAGAGCGAGGTCCGCAGACTCATCGCCGGCCCGGGCCACATCTGTATCTGCGACGAGTGCGTCGGCCTGTGCAACGAGATCATGGAGGAGGACGAGCACGTCCTCCCGGCCGGGGACGAAGGGGATGCGCTTCCCAAGCCGC
>NZ_LWLB01000009.1:62422-96722 GCF_001905145.1 Nocardiopsis sp. TSRI0078 | reverse complement strand
CAGGATGAAAAGCGCTCAGTGGTGCCCCTCAGGCAGACGCTTCCTTTTCGCAACGAACGACGCCTCAACGGTGCCAGGAACACGCCACCATCGGAGCTAGGGCCAATCGTCTCCACCGCCTCCCTGCACGAGGATGCGGTCGAGGCCGGTTCATGAGGCCCGTCATACTGGGTTGTCCAGGCCCGGCAGATGGTGCGATTCACTGGGCCGCCTGCCGGTGGCCGCCGCCTCAGGAGTGACGCTGTTGGCCGCCGGGCTCCTGGCTGCGCTCGCCCCGCCCCACTCGGTGGCACTGCTGGCTCTCGCGCTGGCGCTGCTCGGCCTGGGGTGGAGCTTCGGCCTGGTCAGCGGTACCGCGATCGTGACCGACAGCGTGCCTCTGGCCACCCGTGCCAGAACCCAGGGGATGGTGGACGTGGCCATCGCCGGGACGGGCGGCGGGCTGGCCTCGGGACTGGTCGTGGCGACCGGGAGCTACGCTTTGCTTTCCGTTGCGGGAGGCGTGCTGTCCCTGGCGCTCCTGCCCGTCATCGCACTGTCCGCCCGTCATCGGGTGACCTCCAGGAACTGAGGAGGGGACGACCGGCGCCGATGGCCCCGGTTCACAGCAGGGAGAGGACCGGGCCCGCCACGATGCCCATGCCCAGGGACGCGACCGCGGCTGTGATCGCCACACCCGTGCTCCACGGCGCCGACGCGGTCTTCGCCGCCTCCGCCGGAGCGGAGGCCCGGAAGAGGGGCAGGATCCACCGCAGGTAGTAGAAGAGGCTGGCCACGGTGTTGGCGGCGGCCAGCACCATGAGCCGGCCCAGGCCCGCGTCCAGGGCCGCGGTGAAGAGGGCGAGCTTGCCGACGAAGACCGCCGTGGGCGGGGTGCCCACGAGGCTGAGCAGGCACACGACCAGGCTCAGCGCGAGCCAGGGGTGGCGGCGGAAGAGGCCGGTGTGCTCCTCCAGCGTCCGGGCCCGGAGCGCGCACACGACGGCGAAGGCCCCGAGGTTGGCCGCCAGGTAGGCGCCCAGGTAGAACAGCAGCCCCGGCTCGGCCAGTCCGGCGCGTCCGCCCACCGCGGCCGCCGCCATCAGCAGGTAGCCGACCTGGCTGACGGTGGAGTAGGCCAGCAGGCGCCGCGCGTCCGTCTGGAAGAAGGCGCCCAGGTTGCCCAGGGTCATCGACGCCGCGGCCAGGAGCCCGGCCAGCAAGGCCCAGTCCAGCGGAGCCTTGGCCAGAACCTGGTCCCCCAACCGGTACAGGGCGACCAGCGCGCCGATCTTGGGCACGGTGGTGACGAAGGCGGCGACCGGCACCGGGGCGCCCTGGGTCACGTCGGGCACCCAGAAGTGCAGGGGTACTCCCCCTGCTTTGAACAGCAGCCCCGCCAGCACCGCGACGACACCGGCGGCCACGAGGGCGCGGGGCGCTCCGGGAAGGGCGCCCGCGAGTCCGGCGTAGCCGGTCGTGCCGCCCGCGCCGAGCAGCAGGGCGGCACCGGTGAGCAGCAGGATCCCCGACAGGGCGCCGAGCAGGTAGAACTTCAGGGCGGCCTCGGTGCCGGGACCGTCCTTGGCGAAACCGACCAGCGCGTAGAGCGGGATGCTGGCCAGGAGGTAGGCCACGGCGAGCACCAGCAGGTCGGTGGCGCCCGCCAGCGCCACCGTTCCCAGGGCGCCGAGCAGCAGCAGGACGTAGAACTCCGACTCGCGCGGGTGGTCGGCGAAGGTGTCGGCGGCGAGCAGGACCGTGGCCAGGGTTCCCACCAGCACGGCGGCGCGTACCGCGTGCGTGGCGGTGTCCACCGTGTGGACGCCGGAAGTCGGCCCCGACGCTCCCGCCGCGGCCAGGAGCGTGGCCGCCAGCCCGCTGAGGAGGGCGACGGCCACGAACAGCCGTACGATCCACTGTCGCTCGCGGGGCGTCCAGCTCCCGAGCAGGAGAGCCCCCACCGCGGCGAGGGCCAGGATCATCTCGGGCAGCAGAGCGGCCAGGTTCATCTCCCCCATACCGCTCATCCGGCCACCAGAGCGGCCAGGGCCCGGGCCGCGGGTTCGATGCGGTCGAGCAGGAAGTGCGGGAGGAGACCGATGGCCACGGACAGGGCCAGGAGCGGCGCGATCGCGGCGGTCTCACGGACGGACAGGTCGCTGATCCGGCTCGTGCGCGGCCCGGGGCCGCCCAGGAACAGTCGTTGCAGGGCCCGCAGGAACAGGGCCGCGGTGACGAGGATGCCCAGCAGCGCCAGTGCCGTGGGCACCGGAACCGGGCCGAGGCTGCCCGCGAAGATCTGGAACTCGGCGATGAACCCGGACAGGCCCGGCAGGCCCAGGGATCCGAAGAACGCGAGGGCGGCCAGGGTGGCGAAGAGCGGGGCCTTCGCGGCCAGGCCGCCGTAGGAGCCCATGTCGTAGGTGCCGGCCCGGTCGTGGAGGACACCGGCCAGCAGGAACAGCGCTCCGGTGAGCAGTCCGTGGCTGACCATCTGCGTGACGCCGCCGGTTACGGCCAGGGTGGCTGCCCGTGCTTCGTCGGCCGTGGCGAGTCCGGCCGCGCCCAGGCCGAGGAGGACGTAGCCCATGTGGTTGACGGAGGTGTAGGCGACCATGCGTTTGAAGTCGGTCTGGGCGAGCGCGACGAGCGCCCCGTAGAGCACCGAGGTCACACCGACGACCACGAGGACCATCGCGTACTCGCTCCAGGCCCCGGGGAGGATCGGCATCGCGATGCGCACGAACCCGTAGGCGCCCATCTTCAGCAGCACACCCGCCAGGATCGCCGACCCGACCGCGGGGGCGTCGGTGTGCGCGGGAGGCAGCCAGGTGTGGAAGGGGACGGTGGGCGTCTTGACGGCCAGGCCGATTCCGATGGCGAGCAGCACCAGCCCTCCGGCGAGCTCCTGTCCCTCCAGGGGGCTCTGGCGGGTCAGTTCCACCATGTCGAAGGTGCGGGGGTCGGAGGCCACGTACAGGCCGATGAAGCCCAGCAGCAGTGCCAGGGATCCGAGGAAGGTGTAGAGGAAGAACTGCGTCGCCGAGCGGGTCGCCCGGCCGTGCCCCCATCCGGCGATGACGAAGTACATCCCCACGATGGACAGGTCGAAGAAGACGAAGAACAGCAGCAGGTCCAGGGCGCTGAACAGGCCCATCGAGACCGTCTGGAGGAAGAGGAAGAGGACGGCGTGGGCACGGGTGCGCCGCCGCTGGCGCAGGGAGTGCACCGCGCACGCCAGGAAGAGCACAGCGGTCATCGCCAGCAGCGGCAGGGAGAACCCGTCGACGCCGACGTGGTAGCCCGCTCCTATGCTGGGGATCCAGCGCAGGTGCGTCTCATAGGCGAAGGCGCCCATCGCGCCCTCCGCCGAACCTGTGGTGGTCGGGTAGTTCACCCACAGGCCGAGGACGAGCACGAGGTCCAAGGAGGCGACCGTGACCCACGTCCACGCTACGGCGGTGTCGCGCGGACGCGGCACGACGAGCAGCGCCAACCCCGCGAGCAGGGGCAGGAACACGACGATCGAGAGCACGGATCACCTCACCAGGAGGAAGAGGGCGGCCAGCGCGGCGAGCGCGACGACCGCTTGGGCGTAGTACTGGTGCACGAGACCGGTCTGCGGGCGCAGAGCCCAGGAGGCGGCGGACCGTGCACCCGCTGCGACCGTTCCCACCGCGCGGTCCACCGCGGTCTCCACGCGGGTTCGAGCCGCCCCGGCCGTTGACACACCCAGTTCCGCGACGGCGCGCACCCCACCCGCCACCGAACGGTCGTCGAAGGCGACCAGTCCCCGTGACAGCGCGGCCGCGGACCGGGCGGCGGCCCCGACACCGCCAGCGACCACGCGGTCGTCGAAGGCAGCCAGGCTCCGCGCCAGTGCCATGGTCGGCCGGACGACACCGTGGTCCACCAGGCGTTCCAGCCCGAGCCAGTCGCCCAGCCACTGCCTGCCCGGCAGAGCTCCGGCCGTGACCCGTGTGGCACCGCGCGCGTACACCAGCCAGACGCCGACGACCACCGCGGTGCTCAGAAGGCCCGACACCGCCATCTCCCACACCGAAGGCTCCGGTTCGCCCGCGGCTCCCAGCAGCGTGCGCCACCACCGCGCCAACAGCGGGAGAGCGAACACCCCGAGTCCCGCGGCGGAGACAGCCAGAGCGAGCAGAGCGGACCGCTCGGAAGGCGACGCCGACGCGGTGGCGTCGTGATGTCTCCCAGTTCGGCCCTCCTCCTGGGAGGAGCCGACCGCCCATACGAGGGCCAGTGCCTTCGCGGCGTAGGCAGCACTGACCGCCGCTGCCACCAGGCCCGCGGCGTACAGGGCGGGCGAGGCCGCCAGTGCCGCCGCCAACACCTCGTCCTTGGCCACCCATATCCCCAGCGGTGGCAGTCCCGCGATGGCCAGTGCCCCGACCGTGAACACCGCTCCCACCAGCGGGCGGCGCCGCGCCACGCCCCGCAGCCGCCCCAGGTCCTGTGTTCCCGACGACGCCAGCCAGGCCCCGGCGCACAGGAAGAGCAGGCTCTTGGCCGCGGCGTGCGCGGTGAACTGCAGGGCTCCTCCCGCGATGCCGCCCACACCCGCCGCCAGGACGATGAACCCGATCTGGGAGCAGGTGGAGGCCGCGAGCAGCTGTTTCAGGTCGGACTGGGTCAGGGCGACCGCACCGAGCAGGATCGCGGTGACCGCTCCGGTCCAGGCCAGGAACGGTCCCGCCCATCCGGTGGCCGCGATCGCCGGTGCGGTCCGCACCAGCAGGTAGCCGCCCGCCGCGACCATCGTGGCCGAGTGGAGAAGGGCCGAGACCGGGCTGGGGCCCGCCATCGCGTGCGAGAGCCAGAAGCTGAACGGCAGCTGCGCCGACTTGCCCAGCGCGGCGACGGCCACCCCCGCCACCGCCGCGTCCCGCCATCCGCCCTCCAGAGAGGCCAGCCCGGAGAGCTGGAGGGCGCCGGCGCCTCCGGCCAGAGCCGCTCCGGCGGCCAGGTACAGGCCCAGGTCGGCGGTCCGTGTGGTGACGAAGGCCAGCGTCGCCGAGCGGACGCGGTGGGCCTCCCGCCACCAGTAGCCGATGAGGGCGTAGGAGAGGGCGCCCATGACCTCCCACGCCATGAGCAGCGTCAACAGGTCGGTGGCGGTGACGGTGACGAGCATCGCCGCTGTGAAGAGCAGCATGAGGCCGAAGAAGCGGCCGCGCGCCTCCCCCTCCCCCATCTCGGCGGAGGCGAAGAGCACGACCGCCGCGGCGACGGCGGCGACGGTGACCACCGCGACGGCCGACAGTCCGTCCACGGCCAACCCCGCGGGAACGCCCGGGAGCATCGGCACGGACGTACTCGGACGGGTCGCCGCCGCGACGACGGCCGCCGCCAGTGTCAGGGCCGTGGCGGCGATGGCACAGGGCGCGGCGGCCGGGTCGGCGCGTCTTCCCGACACCAGCAGGACCGCGCCCACCGTAGCGGGCAGGCCCACCAGCACCCACAGGGCCGCCGTCACCGGTCGTCACCGTCCCCGTGGTGGCCGTGGTGCTCGTGGTCTCCGTGGTCTCCATGATGCCCGTGGTTACTGTGGTCGACGGGGCCGCTGTGATCGGCGAGGTCGGCGGCCATGTCGACCATGTCGACGTCGCGCGCGCGGAAGATGGCGGTGGTGACGGCGAAGCCCATCGCCATCTCCACGGCCATCGCTGTGACCGCGACCAGGACCAGGACCTGGCCGTCGGGCCGCTCGGGTGAGGTGTAGAGCCAAAAAGCCGCCGCGGCGACGATGACGGCGTTGACCATCAGCTCCAGGCCCATCATCACCATGACGACGGACTGCTGGCTGAGCGCGCCGAAGAGCCCCACCGAGAACAGGGCGGCGGCCAGGAGAAGGTAGGTCTCCAGCATCATCGGCCCAGTCCCCCGTCGATGGGGTCGTCGGGGCGCTCGCGTCGCAGGTCGTCGCCGTAGCGGTCGTAGCGGCCCCGGTGGGTGGTGAGCACGGTGGCCGCCACCATGGTCGCGAACAGCACCAGTCCCACGAGCATCATGACGAGCATGTACTCGCCCATGACCGCCTCACCGAGCGCCAGTGTGGGGTCCGCGGGGGGCGTGCCCCCGCGCTCGGGCCAGGGCACGAGGAACACACCCGCGGCGAGGACGACGAACGCGCCGATCGCCACCGCCAGGGAGCCGACCTTGTTGTGCACCATGGTCATCGGCATGAGCCCGGCCGGGTTCATCATGTACATGATCATGAAGACGGCCATGATCATCATCTCCATAACCATCATGAGGATGATTAGCACGCCCAGGTAGGACAGCCCCAGCAGCAGGATCGCCACCCCGGTGAGGACGAACGACGCCAGCAGGGCGAAGGTCGCCCGGGCCATGGAGTCCACCACGAACACCATGACGCCCGAGGCCACCGCGCCCACGGCGCAGACAGCGAACACGACCGTCTCGGCCACTCCTCCTCCTAACGCACCAGTACGTACACGGAGACCACCAGGGCCTGGACCAGGGTCAGCGGGACCAGCACCACCCACGCCACCTCGGTGAACCGGTCCGTCCGCACCGCGGGCAGCCGGTGCCCGAGCCAGACCAGGAACCCCAGGACCACCGCCGTCTTGACCAGCGTCCACGCCCAACCGGGCAGGAGGGGGCCCGCGCCGCCGCCCAGGAAGAGCGGCACCGCCATCGCCGCCGCGACGGCCAGGAGCATGTACCGACCGGCGCGAAGGACCAGGAGGTCCACCCCCGACAGCTCCGCGGCCGCGCCGCCGACCAGGTCACGCCCCACTGGAGTATCGAACGGGCCCCAGAACGTCATGGCCAGCGCCGAGAGCAGGTAGACCGCGAAGGCCACCGGCATGAGCACGGCGAACCACACCTGCTCCTGCTGGGCCGCGACGATGTCGCCCACCCGCAGCGATCCGGCGGCCAGGGCGGCGGCGGTCAGGGCGAACATGTGCGGCAGCTCGTAGGAGAGCCCCTGGACGAGGAAGCGGTAGCCCCCCCACCAGGCCCCACACGGAGTTGGCTCCCCAGCCCAGCATCCACACCGCGCACCAGGCCAGCACCTCCATGGCGTTGAACCACACGACGCCGACCGACAGGTCGCTGATCATCGTCGGGCCGAGCGGGATCACCAGTGCCGCCAGTACTGCGGCCACGGGCAGGATCGCCCCGCCCAGGCGCCACAGCAGCGTGTCCGCACCGGGAACGGTCCGCCGCCGCTGCACGAGCAGACGGGCCGCCTCCCGCGCCGGAGCGGTCAGCCCCGCCTCCGGTGCGGTTCCCGCGGCCCGCGCACGGAGGGCGGCCGTCCCCGCCGCGGCGCCGTAGCCGAAGGCGAACAGCAGTACGGGCACGAGCAGGACGGACCACAGCGGCGCGGCCCCGCTCACGCGTCACGCTCCGGGGCGTAGGCGCCGACCGCCTCGGTGTCGGGGTCCAGGGAGGCCACGATGAGCCGTGCCGCCGCCAGCTCCTGTCCGACCACGAGCGACGGCAGCAGTTCCAGCGCGGCGTGCGCGGCCTGCTCCCAGGAGGCGTCGGCCGGTACACCCGGACTATGGGGGTCGGTGAGCGTCTCCTCGACGGTGCCGAGCCAACGCGACCACCGGTCGGTGGTGTCACCGCGCAGCGCCCGCGGAGCCCTGTCCGTGACCCGGCCGAGCCCGTCGGTGGACCAGCGGAGCATTCGGGAGCGCCGCACCCGCCGCAGCCAGCGGAGCGCCTCCCGCCGTACGTCCCCGGTCGGTCCGCCTCCCTCCAGGAGTGCGTCGCGCAGCCGACGGCCGGTCACGGCCGTGGGCCACCCGCTGACGGCGAGGAGCCGCTGTAGGGAGTCCAGGGCGCGGGCCGCCCTGAACGATGCCTGGGCGGGAGGGGAGCCGGCCTCCGAAGGCGGCGAGCTCCAGAAGGGGACCGTCGTCGGTGATCCGCCGACGATCGACGTCTGCGCCTCCTGGACGACGTCTCCCTGGAGGGTCAGGCGCAGGGACAGTCCGGCGGGCCAGTCGGGCAGGGCCGGGCCCAGGGCGATGTGGAGCTGGTCGAGCTTCAGCCCGTCGCGGTCCTCGCCCCGGTCGGCCATGGGGACTCCGCCCGGCATGGGCATCCCCTCGTCCCCGTCGGATTCCGACTCCGCCTGTTCGCGCGCAGTCCGGTCGCGTTCGTCGGCGTCGCCACGCTGTCGGGTGAGGTCGAGTAGGTCAACGCGCGCCTCGTCCAGCAGCCGTACGGCGGCGTTGGCCGACTCCGCACGAACGCGAGCGCGGGGGCCGGGCATCTGCCCCCAGATCCGGCCGATCGCTTCGTCCATGTCCGCGTGTTCGGGCCCGCAGACCACCAGGAGGTCGGCCTCGGCCGGGCTCAGCGCCTGCTTCCAACCGCATTCCCGCAGTGTCCGCTCCACCGCGAGCCGTGCGCCCGTCCCTCCGATCGCGGTCACGACGAAGGCGCACGGCACGGCACGGCGCAGCAGCCAGCCGGTCAGGTCCACCGGAACGCCCCCTCGCGCCACGCGTAGACGACCGCGGCGACCAGGACGGCGAGGAAGGCGAACATCTCGACGACGGCGGGCACGCCCTTGTCCGCCACGACGAGCACCCAGGGGTACATGAAGACCATCTCCATGTCGAAGGCCAGGAAGAGCAGCGTCACCGCGTACCAGCGCACGTGGTACCGCGAGACCGCGTGCTCGGTCACGGCCGCACCCGACAGGAACGGTTCCACGGTCACCGGCGCACGCCGCAGGCGCACCGCGAAGGAGAGCGCGTAGAGACCCAGGACCAGAGCGATCGCGACTCCGGTGAGGGCGAGGGCCGGGCCGAAAGCCTCCATCTGCCACTCCTGTTCCGGTCGGTCACCACCGGCGGCTACCCGGCTCCAGCGAACAGCAAACTCCGGTGAGTGCGGTGTCGCGCCCGCACCGTGACCAAGCTAGGGCAGGGCGTGTCCTGGACGGGGGAAACACGCTGGCCAGAGAACCACTGTCGGGCAACCCGCCCGGCGGAACCGGCTGCGCAGGCGTGAGGCGCGGTTCCCGCACCTCCTTCGCTGTGGAGCACTGCCGGGCTCCCACCGCGGCCACCCCCCAGGGGCGGAAGGCGGCCTTCCCAGCAGAAAAGACCTTGCCATATACCCCCAGGGGGTATATGTTCTCCGCATGAACACAACGCCATCCCCCCACAGCGGACACTCGGGCCACGAACACCACGGCGCGCACCACGGCGACGGAGCCTTCATGGATCCCACCACCGCAGGGCACGAACACCACACGAACCGCCACGGCGACCACGCGGAGCACACCGCCCACGGAGGCCACGGACACCACGGCGGTCATGGTGGCCACGGTGACCACGTGGGCCAGTTCCGTCGGCTGTTCTGGATCATGCTGGCCCTGGCGGTGCCCACGGTCGGGTTGAGCGGGATGTTCGCGGGCATCGTCGGCTACACCGTGCCCGAGGTCCCGGGCATGGCCTGGGTCTCCCCGGTACTGGGCACCGTGATGTACCTCTGGGGAGGCTGGCCCTTCCTGGCAGGGGCCGTCAGCGAGGTCCTCTCGCTCAAGCCCGGCATGATGCTGCTGATCGCACTGGCGGTCACCGTGGCCTTCTTCGCCTCCTGGAGCGCGCACCTGGGCCTAGTCTCCCACGAACTGGACTTCTGGTGGGAGCTGGCGCTGCTGATCGTGATCATGCTCCTGGGCCACTGGATCGAGATGCGCTCGCTGGCCCAGACCTCCTCGGCCCTGGAGTCGCTGGCCGCCCTGCTGCCCGACGAGGCCGAGAAGGTCGTCGGCGACGAGGTGGTCACCGTCGCGCCCTCCGACCTGGTGGTCGGCGACGTGGTCGTCGTCCGGCCCGGCGGACGCGTCCCCGCCGACGGCCGGGTCACCGAGGGCATCGCCGACGTGGACGAGTCGATGATCACCGGCGAGTCCCGCCCGGTCGGCCGCGGCCCCGGCGACCAGGTCGTGGCCGGAACCGTCGCCACCGACACCGCGCTGCGGGTACGGATCACGGCCGTGGGCGAGGACACCGCCCTGGCGGGTATCCAGCGACTGGTCACCGACGCCCAGAACTCCTCCTCCCGCGCCCAGCGCCTGGCCGACCGTGCCGCCGCCTGGCTGTTCTGGTTCGCCCTGGTCTCCGGCGGCGTCACACTGGCCGCGTGGTCACTGCTCGGCATGCCCGACGACGCCCTGATCCGGACCATCACCGTCCTGGTCATCGCCTGCCCCCACGCCCTCGGGCTCGCGATCCCGCTGGTCGTCTCCATCGCCACCGAGCGCGCCGCCCGGGGCGGGATCCTGGTCAAGGACCGCATGGCTCTGGAGAGCATGCGCACCGCGGACACCGTCCTCTTCGACAAGACCGGCACCCTGACCAAGGGCGAGCCCACGGTGACCCACGTGGCCCCCGTCGTCGGACGCGGCGAGGACGAGGTCCTGGCCCTGGCCGCCGCTGTGGAGGCCGACAGCGAGCACCCGCTGGCCCGCGCCATCGTGGCCGCCGCGAAGCGTCGCGGCGTGGACGCGCCCCGGGCCACGGACTTCAGGGCCTCCACCGCGGTGGGCGTGGCCGGAACGGTCGACGGATCGCGGATCAGCGTCGGCGGCCCCGGGATGCTCCGGACCCACCGGGCACAGGAACTCCCGGTCGCCGAGGCATGGAAGGCCGAGGGCGCGATCATCCTGCACGTGCTGGCCGACGGCGAGGTCATCGGCGCGCTCGCGCTGGCCGACGAGGTCCGCGAGGAGTCGCGCCAGGCGGTGGACGCCCTGCACGCCCTCGGGTTGAGGGTCGTGATGATCACCGGCGACGCCGAAGCGGTGGCCCGCTCGGTGGCGGCCGACCTGGGCATCGACCAGGTCTTCGCCGGGGTGCGCCCCGAGGACAAGGGGTCCAAGGTCGCCGAACTCCAGGCACGGGGCCGCCGGGTCGTCATGGTCGGCGACGGCGTCAACGACGCGCCCGCACTGGCACGGGCCGACGTGGGCCTGGCCATCGGCGCGGGCACCGACGTGGCCATCGCCTCCGCCGGGGTGATCCTGGCCAGTGACGACCCCCGCTCGGCGCTGTCGGTGATCGAGCTGTCCCGGGCCAGCTACCGCAAGATGCAGCAGAACCTGTGGTGGGCGGCCGGGTACAACCTGGTCTCGGTGCCGCTGGCGGCGGGTGTGCTCGCCCCGGTCGGCTTCGTCATGCCGATGGCCGTGGGCGCGGTGCTGATGTCACTGTCCACCGTGGTCGTGGCCCTGAACGCCCAGCTCCTGCGACGGCTCGACCTGAGCCCGCAGGCCAGCACGGAGGCGGTGCTGCGCTAGGGCGTGTCCGCCGAGCACCCTCCACTCCGCGAGGTCGAGCAGGCCGAGGCTCCAGGCTCGGCACCGTGGACGGAAAGGCACAAGGAAGGCCAGGGGCCGAAGTCCCGAACCCCGGTCCCTGACCGAGCCTGCGACACCGAAGGTGTTTGGATACCCTACGGGGGTATCGTATCTTTAGCCAACGGGCGGAACCGCCCCCAGGGCGGTCCCGGTACACGAAGAGGGCCGAGGGCCCGCACGGCCGTCGGAGAGACCGGCCACGAGACGAAGGAATGACGATGAACGTTCCAGCCAAGCTTGGGCTCTATGGTCTGGGCCTCGCGGTGGCCTTCGGCGGTGCCATGGGAGCGGGCGCCCTGGTCGGCCCCCTGCTTCCCGCCACCGCGACCGCGACCGAGGACAGCGGCCGCACCGAACACGACGCGTCGGACGGGCAGAGGACCCCCACGACCACAGCGCACGTCCCCTCCGGCCTCCAGATCTCCCAGGACGGCTACACACTCGATCCCGTCGAGGTCCCCGACAAGGCGGGCCAGGAGGAATCCCTGTCGTTCCGCGTCCTCGGGCCCGACGCGGAGCCCGTGACCGCCTTCACTGAGTCGCACGACAAGCGCATGCACCTGATCGTGGTCGGCCGCGACATGACCGGCTTCCAGCACGTGCACCCGGAGATGGCCAACGACGGCACCTGGAGCATCCCTCTGGAACTGGATACCCCCGGGCCCTACCGGATGTTCGCCGACTTCGTCCCGCAGGAGCACGGGGAGGGACTCACCCTCGGCGCGGACCTCTCGATCCCCGGCGACCACGAGCCCCAGCCGCTGCCGGAGCCCGCGCCGACCGCGGAGGTGGACGGCTACACCGTCACCCTCGACGGCCAGCTCGTGCCCGGCCGGACCAACGAACTCACGCTCACCGTCAGCAAGGACGGCAAGGAGGTCACCGACCTGGAGCCCTACCTCGGCGCCTACGGCCACCTCGTCGCCCTGCGCGACGGTGACCTCGCCTATCTGCACGTCCACCCCGAGGGCGAACCCGGCGACGGCGCGACCGGGCCCGGCCCCGACATCACGTTCCAGGCCGAGGTGCCCTCCACGGGCGACTACCGGCTCTTCCTCGACTTCAAGCACGACGGCGAGGTGCGCACCGCGGAGTTCACCGTGACCGCCGGCAGCGCGGTCGACGGTTCCGACGCTCCAGTCGAGGACCAGGACGGCGCCCACGACGAGGACGACGGCGCCGAGTCCGGCCACTCCCACTGACCCGACGACCACAGCCGTACCCCCGGACATCCACAGGAGCGAAGATGAGCGCGAAGCCCAAGGACCCACGACAGGAACAGGGCCAGGTCGAACTGGCGATCGGCGGCATGACCTGCGCCGCCTGCGCGAACCGCGTCGAGAAACGGCTCAACAAGCTCGACGGGGTCACCGCCACCGTCAACTACGCCACCGAGAAGGCCCGCGTGGTCTTCGACGGCACGCCCGTGGCCACCGGCGACCTGATCGCCCAGGTCGAGAGGGCCGGCTACACCGCCGTCCTCCCCGAACCCCGCGCAGAGGAGAGGACCGGCACCGCCCGGGGCGGAAGCGGCGACGACGCCGTGGACCCCACCCGCCCCCTGCGCGACCGGTTGGTCGTCAGCGCCCTGTTGTCGGTGCCGGTCGTCGCGATGGCGATGGTCCCCGCGCTCCAGTTCACCTACTGGCAGTGGGCCTCCCTCACCCTCGCGGCGCCCGTCCTGGTCTGGGGCGCGCTGCCCTTCCACGTCGCCGCCTGGAAGAACCTCAAGCTCGGCGCGGCCACCATGGACACCCTGGTCTCCCTGGGAACCATCGCCGCCTTCGCCTGGTCCCTGTACGCGCTGTTCTTCGGCACGGCGGGTGAGCCGGGGATGACCCACCCCTTCGAGTTCACCATCGCCCGCGGCGACGGCTCGGCCAACATCTACCTGGAGGTCGCCGCCGGGGTCACCACCTTCATCCTGGCCGGACGCTACTTCGAGGCCCGTTCCAAGCGCCGTGCCGGCGCCGCCCTGCGCGCCCTGCTCGAACTCGGCGCCAAGGAGGTCACCGTCCTGCGCGACGGCGCCGAGCAGCGGATCCCCGTCGCCGACCTGGCCGAGGGCGACCTGTTCGTCGTCCGCCCCGGCGAGAAGATCGCCACGGACGGCGTGGTGGAGGAGGGCACCTCCGCCGTGGACATGAGCATGCTCACCGGCGAGTCCGTGCCGGTGGAGGTCGGCCCCGACTCCCCCGTGGTCGGCGCCACCGTCAACGCGGGAGGCCGCCTCGTCGTGCGCGCCACCCGGGTCGGCTCGGACACCCAACTCGCGCAGATGGCCCGACTGGTCGAGGACGCGCAGAACGGCAAGGCCGAGGTCCAGCGCCTGGCCGACCGCGTCTCCGGGATCTTCGTCCCCATCGTCATCGCCCTGGCCGCTCTCACCCTCGGGTTCTGGATCGGCACCGGCGGCTCGGTCGCGGCGGCGTTCACCGCCGCGGTCGCGGTGCTCATCATCGCCTGCCCCTGCGCCCTGGGCCTGGCCACACCGACCGCGCTGCTGGTCGGCACCGGGCGCGGAGCCCAGCTGGGCATCCTCATCAAGGGCCCCGAGGTGCTGGAGACCACCCGCGGCATCGACACGATCGTGCTGGACAAGACCGGCACCGTCACCACCGGCCGCATGACCCTCACCGACGTGTTCACCGCCCAGGGCCAGAACGAGCAGGACGTGCTCCGTCTCGCCGGAGCGCTGGAGAACGCCTCCGAGCACCCCATCGCGCAGGCCGTCGCCAAGGGCGCCCTCGCCCGTACCGGTGAGCTCGGCCGCGTCGAGGACTTCGCCAACATCGAGGGCCAGGGCGTCCAGGGCGTCGTCGACGGCCACGCCGTACTGGTGGGCCGCACCTCACTCCTGGCGGAGTGGTCCCAGGAGCTGCCCGTCGACCTGGAAAGGGCCAAGGCCGCCGCCGAGTCCGAGGGCAGGACCGCGGTCGCCGTGGGCTGGGACGGCCGGGCCCGCGCCGTGCTCGTGGTCTCCGACGCGGTCAAGCCCACCAGTGCCCAGGCCATCGGCCAGTTCCGCGACCTGGGGCTGACCCCGATCCTGCTCACCGGAGACAACGCCGAGGTCGCCCGCACCGTGGCTGCGCAGGTCGGCGTCGACGAGGTCATCGCGGAGGTCCTGCCCCAGGACAAGGTCGACGTCGTCAAGCGGCTCCAGGCCGAGGGGCGCACGGTGGCGATGGTCGGTGACGGGGTCAACGACGCCGCCGCCCTAGCGCAGGCCGATCTGGGCCTGGCGATGGGCACCGGCACCGACGTGGCCATCGAGGCCAGCGACCTCACCCTCGTGCGCGGCGACCTGCGCGCCGCCGCCGACGCCATCCGGCTCTCCCGCAAGACCCTGAACACGATCAAGGGGAACCTGTTCTGGGCCTTCGCCTACAACGTGGCGGCGCTGCCCTTGGCCGCGGCGGGGCTGTTGAACCCGATGATCGCGGGCGCGGCCATGGCCTTCTCCAGCGTCTTCGTCATCAGCAACAGCCTGAGGCTGCGCGGTTTCAAGCCGCTCAAGGGCAACGACGACGCACCTGCGGCTTCCGTGCTCCCCGTAGCCGACCGCGGGGAGGCTGCCCGCGCGGCCTGAGGCGCCGCGCCCGCCGGTGCCCCGGACCGCGACAGTCCGGGGCATCGTTCCACCCGTCCGCACCAGGTGACCGGCCAGCCCGAGGGCCCCACACGCCACGACGCAACGAGACGAGGAGGCGCGCATGGCCGCCGACAAGGGCAGGAAGACCCGCAACCGTCAGAGGCTCAACCGGATCGAGGGGCAGGTCCGGGGCATCTCCCGCATGGTCGAGGACGACCAGTACTGCATCGACGTGCTGACCCAGGTCTCCGCCGCCACCCGGGCGCTTCAGGCGTTCGCCCTGGAACTCCTGGACGAGCACATGCACTGCTGTGTGGCCGACGCCGCCGCCCGCGGAGGCCCCGAGGCCAGGGAGAAGATCGACGAGGCCTCCGCCGCCATCGCCCGCCTGGTCCGCTCCTGACCCGTTGAAGGGACCGCGCCACGCCGCTGGGGGGGACGTCCCGCCAGTAGGTCCGGGGCCCTGCCCAGGAAACCGTCAGCTCACGCGAACAGCCGCCCCTCGTCCACCCCCAGAGGTACAGCCATGGCGAACACCTACCTCCGGGGGTATTCATCGAGAACGAGGGAGTGATGGCGACGGGCCCCAGCCGTTTCCAGGACCAGCTCTCACCAGGAGCGGAAGGTGGCCCCGGCGTCGGTGGACCTGCTCACCCGGTGGTCGGCGACCACGACGAGCTGTTCGGCGTCGGCGTGGAGCGCCTGCACCTCCCCTGCGACCTGACCGGTCGCCTCCCAGGTCTCACCGGAGTCCTCACTGCGGTGAACTCCCCCGTCCAGCGCGACGCCGAAGACGACCTCCGTGTCCGGGACCCAGTCGACCAACGCCAGAGGCGGCGCCCCCTCGACGGGAGCGAATGCCGCCCCGCCGTCGGTCGAGCGCGTCAGCCCGCCCTGCGTGGTCGCCACGACGGTCCGACCGCCATCGGCCATCGCCAGGGAGAACGGTTCAATGCCGTCGTCGAGCGCCTCCCAGGTGTCTCCATCCTCGGTCGCACGGAGTCCCCCGTCGAAACCGACCACGCGCTCGGATGTCGCGGCCAGGGCGTGGAAGTCCGACTCCCCCGCTCTGGACAGGGTCTGCCAGGTCGCCCCGCCGTCACGGGACTCGATCAGACCCACCGGATTCGGCATGTCGACACCCTCGTGGGGGTGACCGCTCGCCACGTAGCGCCCCGGTTCGGCGACCGAGAAGCCCATCAGGTCGATGCCGGGACCGACCCGTTCCGGCACGACGGGCTCGTCTCCAGACCCCTCTGGAACAGGTAGGACGTAGAGGCCCTCGTGGGAGGCGACCAGGATGTCACCGGCCTCGAGATCAACCCCGACTCCGTGCACGTGCGACACCTCCGTCGGCAGGTCGATGCCCACCACGGCGGACTCCGCATCCCGGTCCCGTCCGCCTCCCCCGGACTCGTCTGAAGCGCACCCGGCCGACACGGCGACCAAGACCGCCACCACGCCCACGGCCGTCGACAGCCGTGTCGTCTGTTTCATGTTCACCACTCCGTACCCGGCTCTCAGCCGACGTCGTCCACCATGGAGCAGGTGCCGGTCAGCGCCCGCCATGGTCCTCCTCCGAGGGGGACACCCCGTCGTCGTCTCCACTGTCCTGGCCCTCAGCCCCGAGCATCTCGTTCATCTGCTCGATCTCGGCGCGCTGGGCGTCGATGACCTGCTGAGCCAGCTCACGCACCTCGGGGTTGGTGCCCTCGTCGAGTTCGGTCTGGGCCGTCTCGACGGCGCCCTCGTGGTGCTCGATCATCATCTGGAGGAACATGGTGTCGAACTCCTCGCCCTCGGCCGCCTCCAGTTCCGCCATCTGCTCCTCGGACATCATGCCGGTCATACCGTCGTGGTCCATGCCCTCCATGTCCTGCGCGGGCTCCTGAGCCCACGACTCGAGGAGGGCGTTGAGCTGGTCGATCTCCGGCCCCTGCGCTGCCTGGATCTCCTCGGCCAGCGCCCGCACCTCCTCCCCGGCCCGTCCCTGGGCCAGCTCCGCCATGGTGACGGCCTGTTCGTGGTGGGGGATCATCATCCGGGCGAAGGTGACGTCCGCCTCGTTGAACTCCGCGCTCTCCTCTGCGGAGGGCTCCGAGGCCGGAGCAGCTGGTTCCTCCTCCGTTCCACCGCAGGCGGTCAGGAGCGCGATGGTGGCGAAGACGGTCGCGGCGGGCATGAACACACGCTTGAGTACGGTCATGGTCGGTCAATCTCTCTGTCGTGTTGCTTCGCTTCGTGGCGCTTCGAACAGGCGCCACGTTCTGTGCGAGCGCGTTGGGCACAGGCACCGTGGGGTCCTGCGAACTGGTCTGACGTGCGCGAACGCGTCTGGATACACAGCATCGGCGAGGACGCGACCGAAAGCACTGATGCCCGAGACGACACGCGGAACGGATACGGGGACCGAGCACGCCACCGATCGTCCGTACCACGGGTGGGGTCGTCAGGGGGACGGCTCGTGTACCTCACCGAAACCGTCCCCGAGCACGGGCTCCGGCGGCGGTCAGGGGCGTCGGGCTCCGACGAAGTGCTGGGCCCAGTAGTCGGCGAGCCGCACCTCGGAGATGGTCTTGCCGCTGCTGGGGGCGTGCACCATCATTCCGTTCCCGACGTAGAGGCCGTTGTGCCCGAGGTCGGGGAAGAAGAAGAGGATGTCGCCGGGTTGGATGTCCTCCCAGGCCACGGCGTTGGGCATGTCGTACTGGGTGTAGGTGGTTCGGGGGATGCCCACTCCTGCGGCGGCCCAGGACGCCTGTGTGAGGCCCGAGCAGTCATAGCCGTTGGGCCCGGTCCCTCCCCACTGGTAGGGCGTGCCGATCTTGCTGTAGGCGAAGTCGATCGCCGCACGCGCGTTGCCCGAGGCTGATCCGGTGTAGGTGGGCGCCGCGCCCGTCGCGGACTCCCCCGCTGCTGTGGGGTTCTCCCCGTCGAAGGTCGCGAGGAGCTCCTCCTGCTCGGCGAGGGTGGTCTCCACCTCCTCCTTGCGTTCCTCGAGTTCCTCCAGCTGCTCGGCCGCCTCGTCGTAGGCCTTGTCCGCCTCGTCTTTGAGGGCGATCAGGCGCGCGTCGCTCTCGGCGAAGGCCTCCAGCTCTCTTCGGCGCGACTCCGAGAGGTAGGACAGGTCGGCGGACTGCTCGAAGATCTCGGACGGGTCGTCGACGAACAGCGCCGTGGCCACTGATTCGGGGTCGTTGGACTGGTAGCTGGTGTTCGCCAGCTCGGCGACCTTCGTGCGCAGCTCCTCGAAGCGCTCCTCCTCGGACCCGATCTGCTCGTCGAGGTCCTCGACCTGCGTCTCGGCAGCGTCGTACTGCTCCTGGGCCTCGTTGTACTCCTGGACGAGCGTGCTGGACTCCTGGAGCAGTTCCTCGACCCGTTCCTCGACCTCCTCCTTGGTGGGTTCGGGCTCCGCGTGCGCCACGGCGGTGGGCAGCAGCAGACCGCCAACGGCCACGAAGGCCGCGGTGGTGAACATCCGGCTTGCGGCACTCGTACGGTGCTCGTTCTTCATACGGACCTCGTCGTCAGAGGCCACGCCTCGGGGCATGGCCGGGGGAAGTGTGTACTGAGGGGTCACCCGTGAAGCGCGCGGGTGCCAGCGGCACGGGGCGCGGACGCCGCACGCGAGGGTGGTGGAAAAGGGCGCGACAAGCGGTCGCCGAACCAGCTGCGGGGTTCAGGCAGGACCGGATCAGCCGGTGCGGCTGACCGTCTCACGAACGTGTGCGCTGAGAGGGCACACGCGTGCGCGCCGGTGGAGGTGGGCCGGGCGTTCTACACGCGGCGAACGCACAGGGACACGAGGGCCCTGGTACCGCCGAGGGGGAGGGTTCGGCGCCGTCGCGCTGACCGCGGAAGAGGGCGCGAGGTCGGCGCGGGGACCGGCAGGCCGACGAAGGCGAAGACGCCCATCCCCAGCAGGACGGAGGCCGAGAGCGATCCGGTGCGCTGGTCGACCAGCACGGATCCGGCCTCGTCGCAGTGCTCCTCATGATCGTGCGCGGCGGAGGAGGCCGAGGAGGCCGTCTCCTCACCGCCGTGGCCGGAGGCGGCCACCGAGGCAACGGTCCTTCCGTGGGGAACCGCGTCGGTGTGGCACAGGGAGAGGGCCACCACGCCGAGCGCGAGCAGCACGACGAGCACGACTCTGGTCCAGAGACGCGGCGCTGCTTTCGGGACGGCGGTGGGCACGAATGCGAGATTACCCAAACAGTCAAGCTGTCGCACCCACCACGGTGACAACGGGGGGCACCCCTTGCACCGCGCCTCCAAGAGGCCTATGATCACATCCAAGATACCCCCTAGGGGTATTTACCCAAGACGGGACGCACCCGTCCGACGAAGTACCCGTCACCGATTCCGCGAAGGAAGACGAGCATGGAACCCTCCGGCAAGCCGCACCACGGCCACAGCCACGAACCAGCCGCCGACCACACCGCTCTCGATCCGACCGAGGTCGCGGAGTGCCCCGTCATGCGGGGCACCATGGTCGTCAAGACCGAGGCCGAGGAGAACGGCCTCGTCCGGGAGTACGGCGGCCAGCTCTACTACCTGTGCTGCGACTCCTGCGGGGCTCTGTGGGACGCCTCGCCGGAGGAGTACGCCGGGTGACGACAGTCCGTCCGTCAGCGCTGGTGCCCCGGGTCTCCTGGCCCAGGGCCCCAGCGCGGCTGTTTCAGGACCCGTCGGGCCACGGGGAGTCGATCAGCTCACGGCACGCCTGCTCGCAGCGTCGGCACGCCTGCGCGCGCACCCGGGGCTACCGCCCTCCCTCCGGTTCCGCCTCCGAGATCGTGAGATCGTCCCCCAGGGCCGCCGCGATCCGCGCCGCGCGGGAGTGGTCGTCCAGACGGCGGGTCAGGTAGGCGCAGGCGTGGCCGTGTCTGCGTGACCACCACGCGACCGAACCGCCGATACCGCCCTTGGCGATCTTGACGTCGTCACGCAGCGTTCCCAGCGTCCAGGTGAGACCGGTCCCGAAAACAGTGTCGTGGCCGGTGACCTGGGGCGCGACGTACTCGGCGTGCAGCCGCGGTCCCAGCAGCACGCCCAGAGGTCCGTCCTCATCGGTGAGGCGGGAGAAGAACCCGGCGGCGCTGCTGGCGGTCACGTGCAGGTTGACCCCGCCGAAGACCGCCTGGCGCCATGCGCGGGAATTCGCCAGTCCCACGTCCAGCACACCGTCGGGGACCGCCAGCCACGGCGCCGCGGGAAGATTCTCGGCCCACCCGGGGGCCGCGTACTCCAGATCGGCGACGCGGGGCAGTTCGCGCTCTGGCACGCCGAACCACGCGTCGAGCTCCAGCGCGGGCCGCACGACCCCGTTGAACACCTCCTCCAACGAGGTGCCCGCACCAGCGCGCAGGACGCCGTCGATCAGGTGCCCGTAGGTGAGCGCGTGCTCTCCCATACAAGTGCCCGGCTCGTACTCGGGTGCCGCGGACGCCAGGCTCGCGCGCAGCCCAGCGTCGTCGAGCGGGTCCAGGTCCGCGGCGGAGGCGGGGAAACGGGGCTGGCCCGCCTGGTGGGTGAGCACGTGGCGCAGGGTGGTGCGCTCCTTTCCCTGACCTCCGTACTCCTTCCAATACGCCGCGATCGGCTCGTCCAGCCCCAGTGCGCCGTCGCGAACGGCCACCAGCGCCGCGAGCGCGGCGAAGGCCTTCGACAGGGAGTAGGGCTGGACCAGCGTGTCGCCGCTCCAGGGCCGGAGGCGCCCGGCGTCGGCCCATCCGCCGCTCAGTCGGACGACCTCGCGGCCCCCGCGCCAGACCGACAGGCCGGCTCCCGTTTCCAGGCCCTCGTCCACCAGGTCCTGGAAAACCTCACGCACATGGTCGAACTCATCCTCTGCGTAACCCTCGACCCACACAGCGTTCCCCTCTTCACTTCTCGTTCAACAACGGGTTCGGACCGGGCCACCACCGGGTTGCCGTGCCACACCAGCGTGAAGGGCCCGGACGCCAGCCCACAGAACCACTTATATACCCCCTACCCCCAGGGGGTAGTATCCAGGAATGATCACTTTCGTGAGGGAACTCGGCCTGGGCCGCTCGAACCGCCCCTGCTCCACCGTGTGCGGCGGTCCGGGCTCGGCGGAGGTGGTACTGCTCCGGCAGGTGCTGGGGCTGTGCCTGAGTCTGCGTATCGCGCTCTTCGCCCACTGTCCACAAGGCGCAAACCAGCAACGCGCATAGGCGTCGAGTTGACGACCCGATCCGCCAGGGGAACAGTCGCCACTTCTCAGGATCTCGACGGCCGGGCGTCCTGGTTCTCCGACTCCCCGAGACCCTCCGGGGAAAACCGTTCCACGTCGAGCGCAACGCCAGAGACGGAATTGACTGCGGCGTGCGCGGTGAAGCTGTCCGGGTCCCCGCGGGCCCGGATCGTGCACCTGCTTCTCCACCGAGCAGATGCGCACCTACCACCTGGTTGAAAAAACCGGCGCCCGGTGGTCCGCCATCAGTCATGCATTCTGCGCAAGGCTGGCATGGTCTCCGCCCACGCCCACGGCAGGTTCACCCAACGCGTACTGGCTGCGTGAGTGGGCCAACACCACCCGCCAGAACGAGACAGGTGGGCCAGACGGCACCTTTGACAGGTAGGTGGGCAGCGGGTGAGAACAGACCGGTCACTCGGCGCGGTCTGGTTCAGGCGTTAGTGAGGGGCTTGTCGAACCCAGGCCGAAATGGCGGACGAAGGCATGGGCCTCCTCACGAAGGTAGTTGCCTGACGGCTGGATCAGAGGGCCGGGCAACGGGAGCCGTAGACGCAGGGGATCATGTCCGGATCGGTCTCTCCAACGACAGGACACCTGACTCCCCTGTTTTGCAGACAGCCCTTGTCCTGCAACCCTACGAAAACAGACGGAGCTCACTCACACGGAACTGATGAAGCACATCGAGGACTAGGTCTCTGCTGATCGTCTTAAGCGAATCGACATCGGCGAGAACCGGAAGCTCCGTCTCGATCGGAATGAAATCACTCAGGGTTCGCGAACCAGCGACAGGACGCATTTCCCCCGCCTGAAGGCCTCTGCTGAAACGACGTGTAGCCACAGCTACGAGTGGTTTCTCATCACCGCGAAGCAGGTCGACGCGCAGCAGCAGAGGTGCCTGAATGGAGCGTTGTCGCACTGTGGTCTCAGCCAATGCCACCACATCCGCTACGAATGACTCCACCATGGCGGTAGAGACCGCATGCTTACCTTCGCACGGAAGGAGCTTCTCCGGATCGCAGGCCGCCGCGAAAGTCACCGCACCGTCATGGCACAGCTCCACACATGCCCAGCCAGTCTTATTACCGAGGCCCTCTCCATGCGGGAGCATTTCAACTACCCATCTGCGCAAGCCCACCCCTGGGTTCAACGCGGCGTTCCTTAGTTCGCTCAGCAACGTATAGCGATGAGTATCAGCAACGGGAAGAATCTCACTGCTGCGCTGGATGCTGGCCTCGATCAGTGGTGACACCTCTGCCCGCTTGAGAGAAGGTTGCACAGCAGGAAGAGGAACCTGCGGGATCATCACCGCCGTCATCCACGCTGACACATCGAGATCGATTCGATCGCGTAATTGCCTCTCCGCAGAGATGAGCCGATTCCTGTGGCTGTCTGTTCGGGTGAAGCGTTCACGATAAGCACGCTCGAGTTGGGCCTCGCTCATCCAGCGCGTCTCCGGGCCATCTCGGTACGGTATACCTAGACGGCCCTGCTGGCCAATGGTATGCGGAGCGTCAGAACTAGCAGGAACCACCATCACAAGCACTCCTTGTGAAGGATCACTCGTCTCAGTCAGCGGAACGAACTGTAGGTTTGTGACCATGGGATGTACACGAGAGGCTGCCAACTGGCGCAGACGCCGCTGCTGATGCTCGTTGACACTGACCGGGGTAATCTTTTCCGCCTCGCCAGTGCCTCGGTGCTCAGCCACACCAAAGACGAGGACACCTCCACCGCTGTTCGCCATGGCCGCAACATCCTTAGCGAACTCCTCAGATGCCTTGTCACCTTTGTCAGGGAGAATCCGCTTGTAGTCCATGTCGCTGGTCTCTGCGATGCGTTGGACTACCAACTCCTGAACCATAGTCCACGTAAGAGGGCCGAAGGGCTCACCTGTAAGCCGATGGATCGGCGACCACGAAACCGTCATAGACCAGACACTAGAGGCACTCAACGACACAGGACACGTCTTTACGATGGAATCTCCGTGTGCGTGAGGTCCTGCCTTCGTTCCATGTATGCCATGGACAAGCTCGAACTTCCCTCTCCTTGGCCTCGCTGCTTGACCAGCCTCCCCCAGCGCTCCTTCCGGCCGAAGTGCGCCGCGATCTCTCTGCCACTCGGCAGCACTCCTGTCTCCTGCTGCTGCTCCAGTGCCCAGCTCCAAGCTCGTTCCTGAAACGGGGACAGGGTTGGTGCCCCAGCGGACTGTTCGTCCGTGTTGCGCAAGACCTGGAGATCAGTAGTACGCGTCGCCTCTCCTGCCACGGTGTCCTGAGCTTCCCGTGTCTTCTCCGGTGCCTGCTCATGGACTGCGGACGCGGTGCGTACGCTCTTGGCGGTTGTGCGGAACTCGCGCATGAGCAGCTCGTACGCACCGATGAGCGCGAAGCTCGGCCAGGCGTGGATGATCCGTGACCACATGGTGGGATCGGCCACCGCGACGTTGGCGGCCAGGGACGCACCGGAGCCGACGATCAGCAGCGTCCAGGGCAGAACACCGCCCTTGCGGCCGTGGCGGGCATCGCTCAGCAGAGTCATCGACGCGCCGACGATCATCCCGTCCACCGACAGCGGGAACAGGGCCGCGCGCCACTCCGGCTCACCGTGGCGCAGCGCGAGTTCGTACATGTGCGAGTAGGACACCACCGCGGCGATACCCGCGAGCAGCAGAACAGCCGCGATGGTGACCCATCGTGACCAGCGGGAGGACTCCATCCCGATCACCCTTTCCTGGTGACCGAGGAATCTTCACGGGGCCGAAAGCGCCCTACCGGACGGGGTGGGAGACGGGCGTCTCCCACCCCGCACTGGGGGATTTTTGGGAGACGCGAACCTCTCCCAACGGCTCCCAACCGCCGTGAAGATCCCTCAACGGAACCCTCGGACCTGGGCGAATGCTCATCGGCACAGGTCGCTGCGAAGCCGGAACTACCTTGACACGGTAGGGATCACAGAGGCCAATGCCCAGCACCCGCCTGCCTTGGTGCCCCTCAGGAACCCAGGCGCTCTTCTCGAGAAGGCGCACATGCTCCCACTCTACGTACGCATTTACCCAGCACGACTCTGCTGCTGCATGAGCCAAAGCTGCCCCAATGATCGCAACCAGTAGATGAGAGCAATGATCACGAGGAAGGACAGCACGAGTTGGACGAGAAGCTCGCGTACTCGGTTGAAGAGGCAGCACAAGCGCTCAGTCTCGGGCGCACCACCGTCAAGAAGCTCATCGCCGCCGGCCAGCTCACCTCTGTCCGTGTGGGGCGTCGCAGGCTCATCCCTCGCTCAACGCTGGAAACCTACATCAACAGCCTCGTAGAGGGTCAGGCGTCGGCCTAAGCTGTACGGGACCGTTCCCGGGAAAGACGAGGAGTGGTGCCCAGAAAGTCACGCAAGCCTACCAGGGCGTCCCTGGCCGACCGGCCTGACGTCTCGGTCTACTTCGACCGCATCAAGAAGCTCTGGCGGGCGGAGATCCGCCTCCGGCAGGATCCGCACACCGGTCGCTTTCAGGTCAAGAAGGTCAGCAGTAAGAACAAGAACGCCCTCTACGACAAGCTGTTGGACGTCCTTGACAATGTAGATCAGGGAGTCAGCTCCCCTGCCTACTACACCGTCGCCGACTGCATGGCGGAGTTCCTGCGGGACCAGATCGCGGACCTGGCCCCGGCACCCGGGACAACTACACACAGCTCGCCAATACCCACATCACCCCCTACCTGGGCCGGTACCTGCTGGCCGAACTGCGGGTGGCCGATGTGCTCACCTGGTTGCGGGGCAGGAAGAAACACCTGTCGTCGCGGACGCTGCGGCTGGTGCTCAACCTGCTGGAGCGCGCCATCCGGTACGCACAGGTCCAGGAGATGGTCGCCCGCAACGTCGCTGAACTGGTCCGTTTGGACCAGCGGGGCAGGCTCAAGGGCGACCGGCCCGGGCGTGCGTCCAAGTCCATGACGTTGGACCAGGCCGTGGCGGTGCTCCGCGCGGCCGAGGGCAGCAGGTGGTACGCCTACCTGGTGCTGTCCATCGTCACCGGGGCGCGGACCGAGGAGCTCCGGTCCCTGACCTGGGACCAGATCGACACCGCGGGCGAGGTTCCCACGATCCACGTGTGGACGTCGGTACGCGGCGACGGGGACACCAAGACCCGTCGGTCACGCAGGTCCTTGGAGCTGCCGACCATCGCGGTCACGGCGGTCAACGCCCACCGGGTGATGCAAGCCCGTGAACGCCTCGCGGCGGCCGGACTGTGGCAGGACCACCGCCTGGTGTTCTGCACCGGCAACGGGACACCACTAGACCGCCACAACGTCCTGCGGGACCTGAGAAGGATCATCGGAAAGGCAGGACTCAACGACAAGGACTGGACCGCGCGCGAGTTGCGGCACACGTTCGTGTCGCTGCTGTCGGACCACGGCGTGAGCATCGAGGAGATCTCACTGCTCGTGGGACACGACGGCACCGACACCACCGAACGCGTCTACCGCCACCAGCTGAGGCCGGTGCGCCGCTCCGCGGCCAAGGCCATGGACGACATCCTCAACGACGTGGGCTAACGGCCCACATGCCCCGGTTCAACCCCACTTCTACCCCACCTGGAACGCAGAAAGAGGTCCACCTGATAGTGGACCCCTCGCTGACCTGCTATTCCTCTGTCGGGACGGCGGGATTTGAACCCACGACCCCTTGACCCCCAGTCAAGTGCGCTGCCAAACTGCGCTACGTCCCGTTCGCCGCGCGGGCGCCGTCTCCGGCGCCGCCGACGGGAAGACTCTACCGCATTCGCGGGGCCTCCCGCACCACGGCTTCCGTGCCCGGAACCAGCGGCCCGGACGGCCTCCCGGAACCCTCCGGGCGGCGCGGCGCACGGCCTTTCCGGAAAGGCCGCTCCGCCGACGCGGTACGGGCGCCCGCCACTCCCCCCGGGTGGGCAAGATCGGTCAGGCGCCCGCCTCCCCCGCGCGAACATACTGGTCGCATGACCGAGCCCACCCCGGGACGGGACCGCCTGCGCGAACTGCTCGACGCGGTCCTGGACGAGGAGAACACCCGCCTCACCGACATGGCGGACCACGCCTTCGCCTCGCCGTTCCACTTCACCCGCAGGCTGACCCGCGACACCGGGGAATCCCCGGTCGCGCTGCGCCGCAGGGTGCTCCTGGAGCGCGCGGCCTGGCAGATCAGCCAGGGAAGCAGCGTCACCGACGCCGCCTTCGCCGCCGGATACGAGTCGGTCGAGGGGTTCATCCGCGCCTTCGGACGCGCCTTCGGGCGCCCGCCCGGCTCCACCACGCCGGGCAGCGGCACCTGGCTGCCCGCGCCCAACGGCATCCACTTCCACCCGCCGATCCACCTGTGGGTCGAGGAGAGACCGAGGCAACGAGCCGGAACGGACCTGATCGCCCTCCAGATCCACCACGACGTGGACGACACCGCACACCTGATCCGCATGGCCGGGGGGCTCTCCGAGGAGGCCTACCGGCGGGTGCGGGCACCCGGGCAGACCGTCCTGGAGTGGGACGGGCCCGAGGAGTCGGTCCGCGCCGTGCTCGAACACCTGGTCCGGGCCAAGGAGGTGTGGCTCGCCTCGATCGACGGAGCCGACCTCCCCGAACCGGGCCCGGACGACACCGCGGGCCTGCTCGAACGGCACACCCGCGTCGGCGCGCGCTGGATCGCCACGGTGGACGACATCGGACGCCGCGGCGCCTGGGGCGACCGGCTGATCGACGCCCTGTGCGACCCGCCCGAGAGCTTCGTCCTCGGCAGCGTCGTCGCACACGTACTGACCTACTCCGCGCACCGCAGGCAGCTCGTCCGCCACATGCTGCGCGCGGCGGGCCTGGAGGTGGACCACGGGGATCCCATCGCATGGCTGCAGGACCGACACCACGACGGAGGTACACAGTGAGCAGGACGGTCTACAACACCGCGACGAGCCTGGACGGCTTCATCGCCACCGAGGACCACTCCCTGGAATGGCTCTTCGCCGCCGACGGGGGCGAGGCCCTGGAGGAGACCGAGAGCTTCATCCGGAACGCGGGCGCGATCCTGTGCGGCGCGAGCACCTACGAGTGGATCCTGCGCCACGAGGGGGACAAGCCCTGGCCCTACGGCGTCCCCACGTGGGTACTCACCCACCGGGATCTGCCCAAGGTCGAGGGCGACCTCCGCTTCGCCGGCGCGGACACCGACCAGGAACTGCGCGACCTGCACGCGGAGGTGGTCGAGGCGGCCGGCGGGCGCGACGTGTGGCTGGTCGGCGGCGGCGGGATCGCCGCGGACCTGGCCCGGCTCGGGCTGCTCGACGAGGTGGTCGTGTCGATCGCCCCGGTCACCCTGGGCGCGGGAGCTCCGCTGCTGGCCGGCCGCGTGGACCTGAGGGTGCTGGACGTGCGGCGCGCCGGTGACTTCGCCTGCGCACGGTACGAGGTCGTCCGGTCCTGAACCGGGGGCGCCGCCGGGACGGCCGGGTCCCGGGGCGCCCCTCAGGCGTGTTCCAGCCCGCGCAGGTGCTCGGCGGCCCGCGCGATCTCGTCCTCGCCGAAGACGGCGACGCCGTGCTCCCGGAGCAGCCGCGCGGTGACGCCCTCGCCCGGGTCCCTGCGTCCGGTGAAGGTGCCGTCGTAGACCTGGTGGACCCCGCAGGACGGGCTCGACTCCTTGAGCACGGCCACGCCCGCGCCGTGCGCCCGTGCGGTGGCCAGTGCCGCGCGGGCGCCGTCCACGAAGTGGCCGGTCACGTCCCGCCCGTCGGGGGTGAGGATGCGCGCGCGTCCCGCGAGCACCTCGGCGGCGGTGGCGCCGGGCTCGATCTCGGCGGGCGGACGGGGCACCGGCAGCCCGCCCGCGACCTCCGGGCAGTGCACCACGAGGCGGCCCTCCTCGCGCCAGCGGGCGACCACGTCGTCCTCGACGGTCTTGGCACGCCCGTCGTAACGCACCCTGCGGCCCATGAGGCAGGCGCTGACCAGGACCTTGCGCATGACTCCCCCTCTCGCCCGGTCCCCACGCTACCGGGCGGCGGCACGGGCGGTGGGCGGTGAGTACGGCGGCGCCACCACCTGCATCGCCGAGTCGCCCGCGCGGTCCGTGGGGAACCTGCACTCACCGGCATGGCTGATGATGATCGCGGGTGTGGTGGGCCTGGTGGTGTGGCGGATGCGGGAGAGCGCACACCGGCCGCTGCCCGGCGCCCCGCCACTCCCCTCCCGGATCAGTGCCCCGGCGCCGCAGGACGCCTGCCGCGCCGGGGAGGAACGATCCGTCGGCCGGCTCCCCGCCCCGGAGCAGCGTGCGCCACCCTCACCCGGGGTCCTGAGCCGGCGCGGACACGGCGAAGGGGGTGCCTCACGGGAGGCACCCCCTTCAAAGAGGCGCTGCCTGGGGCGTGTTCGGTGGATGCCGCCCGTCACGCGACAGGGTGTGTCCACCGAACAGCGCACCTAGCGGCGGCGGTGCTTGCGGTCGGGACGCATGCTGCCCTTGGAGGCGCGGCCCGGAGTACCGGCCTTCTTCTCACGGATGCGCATGCTGATGTGCACCGGGGAGCCCTCGAAGCCGAAGTCCTCCCGCAGGCGCCGCTCGATGAAGCGGCGGTAGTTCTCCTCCAGGAACCCGGTGGTGAACAGGACGAAGTGCGGCGGACGCGCACCCGCCTGCGTCGCGAACAGGATCTTGGGCTGCTTGCCGCCGCGCACCGGCGGCGGGGTCGCGGCCACCAGCTCCTTGAGCCAGTTGTTGAGCTGCCCGGTCGGAACGCGCTGGTTCCACCCGTTCAGGCTGGTCTCGATCGCCGGGACCAGCTTCTCCATGTGGCGCCCGGTCCTGGCCGAGACGTTCACGCGCGGGGCCCAGGAGACCCGCGACAGCTGGCGGTCGATCTCCTTCTCCAGGTAGACCCGGCGCTCCTCGTCCAGGATGTCCCACTTGTTGAAGGCCAGGACCAGGCCGCGGCCGGCCTCCAGGACCTGCTCGACGATCCGGATGTCCTGCTCGGCGAGGGGCTCGCTGACGTCCATCAGCACCACGGCGACCTCGGCCCGCTCCAGGGCGGTCCCGGTGCGCATGGTGGCGTAGTAGTCGGCCCCCTGCAGCGCACGGAACCGGCGGCGGATACCGGCGGTGTCGATGAACTTCCAGGTACGGCCACCCAGTTCGACCAGTTCGTCCACCGCGTCACGGGTCGTGCCCGCCACCGAGTCCACGACCACCCGGTCCTCGTCGGCCAGGCGGTTGAGCAGGCTGGACTTGCCCACGTTGGGGCGGCCCAGCAGCGCGATGCGGGGCGGGCCGTCCTCGCCCTCGTCGTCGTCCTCCCCGACGGGCTGCTCGGGGAACTCCGCCACGAGCGCGTCCAGCAGGTCGCCGGTGCCCCGGCCGTGCAGGGCGCTGATCGGGTACGGCTCGCCCACACCCAGCTGCCACAGGTCGAGCGCGTCGGCCTCCTGCATGCTGCCGTCGACCTTGTTGGCGGCCAGCACCACGGGGCGCTTGGTCGAGCGCAGCACACGGGTGACGGCGGCGTCGGCGTCGGTCACGCCGACCGTCGCGTCCACCACGAACAGGATGACGTCGGCGGTCTGCGCGGCGTACTCGGCCTGCCGCGCGACCATGGCGGCCAGTCCGCTGACACTGGTCTCCCAGCCGCCGGTGTCCACCAGGGTGAACCTGGTGTTCTGCCACTCGGCGTCGTAGGCGACCCGGTCACGGGTCACGCCCGGCACGTCCTCCACCACGGCCTCACGGCGGCCGATGATGCGGTTGACCAGGCTGGACTTGCCCACGTTGGGGCGGCCGACCACGGCCACCACGGGGAGGGCCGCGGGCTCGGCGGCGTCGGCGCCCTCATGGCCGACGTCGAGGATGTCGAAGTCACTCATGTACTGCTCCCGGTTCTTCGTCCTCGCGCGCCCAGGATGCGTGCCGCGAGGATGCGTGGAGTCGACCCGCCCCGGTGGTCCCGGGACGCGCGCCGACGACGGGCGCCGACGGCGCCCGTGTACTGGCCACGGGGAAAGAACCCCCGTGGATGTCCGTGTGTTCCCCGAAAGGGGGTGTTGTCGGCCGGTGTGGCCGGTGTTACCGGTCGCGGGCCTCGTCGGCCAGCTTGGAGACCAGGGCGATGACCTCGTCCAGGGTCATCCCGGTGGTGTCGAGCTCGGTGGCGTCGGCGGTCTGCCTGAGCGGCGAGTGCGCCCGGCTGGAGTCCAGCTCGTCGCGCCGGGCCAGGGCGGCCTGGGTGGCTGCGACGTCGCTGGTGCGGACCTCCCTGCTGCGGCGCTGGGCGCGCGCCTCGGCACTGGCGGTCAGGAACAGCTTGAGCGGGGCGTCGGGGGCGACGACGGTGGTGATGTCGCGGCCCTCCACCACGATGCCCGCGCACTCGGCCTTGGCCCTGGCGATGATCTCGCGCTGGGAGCGCACCATGCGCTCACGCGCGCGGGGCACGGCCGAGACCGCGCTGACGTTGGCGGTGACGTCCTTCTCACGGATCTCGGCGGCCACGTCGCGGCCGTCCACGGTCACCGTGGGGGCGCTCGGGTCGGTGCCCATGACGATGACGGGGCGCTCGACGAGGGCGGCCACGGCCTCCTCGTCGTTGACGTTCACGCCGTTGGAGAGCATCCACCAGGTGAGCGCCCGGTACATGGCGCCGGTGTCGAGGTAGCGCAGGTTCCGCAGCCTGGCCACACCCCGGGAGGTGCTCGACTTGCCCGACCCGGAGGGACCGTCGATCGCGATGACGATGCCCTCGGTGCTGTCCTGCGCGCTCACTGCCGTTGACTCCCGCTTGCTTCCACTGTTGCCGACGCCCAACCCTACCGGTGACGCGGGCGTGCGGGGGACCGTACGGCCCGGACCCGGCGTGGGCGCGCGCACCGCGTACCGCACCGGCACGCGGCCCCGCACCGGGGCGGTCACACCCCGGGGTGCACCGACCAGCCGTCGGCGGCCAGTGCGCGCGAGAGCGTGTCCACGGCGTCGGGCAGGAGGTACAGCTGCGCCACGCCCAGCGGCAGGCCGGGGGTGTGCTCGATGCGCACGTCCTCGATGTTGACCCCGGCCTCCGCCGCGGCGGCGAACAGGCGGCCCAGCGTGCCGGGCTCGTCGGGGATGACCACCGGGATCACCGTGTAGTCGGGCCTGTGGACGGTGCCGTGCTTGCCGGGGATGCGGCCGTGTCCGGACCGCCCGCGCTCCAGCAGGTCGCGTACCGGCGCCAGGATCTCCGCGGAGGGGTCGGCCTCCCGCCCGGCCGCCGCACGCAGGGCGTCGGCGGTCGCGGCCAGGTCGGCGGCCATCTCGTGCAGCACCTCCGCGACGGGGGCGGCGTTGTGCGTGAGGATCTCGGCCCACATGGCGGGGTCGCCGCCCGCCACCCGGGTGACGTCGCGCACGCCCTGCCCCGCCAGGGTCAGCGCCGTTCCGTCACCGGAGACCAGGCGGGCCGCCACCGCCGAGGAGGCCACGTGCGGGGCGTGCGAGACCAGCGCCACCGCGCGGTCGTGCGCCCCGGCGTCCAGCACCGTCGGGTCCGCGCCGCACAGGCGGGCGATCTCGGCGACCGCCGCGACGGCCTGCGGGTCGGCCTTACCGGTGGGGCACAGCGCCCACGAACGGCCCAGGAACAGGTCGGCGCGGGCGGCGCCGGGCCCCTGCTTCTCCCGTCCGCCCATCGGGTGCCCGGGGACGAACGTGGCCATGTCGCAGCCCATCCGCTCGGCCTCCGCCAGCACGCTCGCCTTCACGCTGGCCACGTCCGTGTACACGTGGGCCAGCCCCCGGTCCTGCGCGCGGCGCAGGACGGAGGGGATGACGGCGGGCGGCGCCGCGATGACCGCGACGTCCGCGGGGACCGACGGGGAGGGGTCGGCGGACTCCTCCAGAGGACGTCCGGCGCCCAGGTCGCAGGCCAGGCGGAGAGAGGCGCTGTCGGGGTCGGAGAGGACGACGTCGACGTCGCGGGAGCGCAGGGCGAGCGCCACCGAGGTCCCGATGAGCCCGGTCCCGACCACCACCACCCGGCGCACCCCGGGCCGCTGCTCTCCGGTCCGCCGACCGCTGCTGGTGTTGCCCACTGCCCTCTTCGCCTCCGACGTGTTCCCGTGCCCACAGCCTACGGTCCGGCCGGGCCCCGTGCCCCTCCTACTACTGTGCGATGTCCAACCGCAGGGCCTGGGCCCCGCGCAGGTAGACGTGCTGCAGGTCCGAGCGCGGCCGGTCCGTCTCCACGTGCGCCATGAGCCGCACCACGCGCGGCAGGGCGTGCGGGACGGCGATCTCGGTCGCGCACATCAGCGGAACGTCGGTGAAGCCGAGCTTGCGCGCGGCCAGCGCGGGGAACTCGCTCCTCAGGTCGGGGGTGGCGGTGAACAGCACGCTGATCACGTCGTCGGCCTCCAGCGCGTTGCGCCGCATCACCTCCGAGACCAGCTCGGCCGTGGCCTCCAGCACCTGATCCCGTTCGTCCGCGTCGACCTGCACCGCACCGCGGATGGCCCGTACCGCCACGTTCGATCCCGCCTTGTCGTCGTTCACCTGGCCGTCCCCCCGCAAGGGGAACGGCGGCCGCCACCCGGAGGGACGGCCGCCGTCAACTGTATCTACAGGCCCGCGGCCTCGTAGAGCTCGCTCACCTCACGGGAGGTCAGCGCCCGCATCGTGCCCAGTTTGAGGGTGTTGAGGTCGATCGGACCGACCTGGGTGCGGGCGAGGTCGGCGACCGGGTGGCCGACGGCCTCCATCAGGCGGCGCACGATGTGCTTGCGGCCCTCGTGCAGCCGGATCTCGACGAGCGCCTTGGGCGGCTCGTTCTCGACCACGCGGAAGGAGTCGACCTCGACCGGGCCGTCCTCCAGCTCAACGCCCTTTTGGACCTCGCGCACGACCCGGTGCGGGACCGGGCCGGGCACCTTGGCGATGTAGGTCTTGACGACCTTGTAGCGCGGGTGGGTGAGCCGGTTGGCCAGTTCGCCGTCGTTGGTCAGCAGGATGAGGCCCTCGGTCTCGGTGTCCAGCCGGCCCACGTGGAAGATCCGCTCCTCGGTCTGGCCTGTGTAGTCGGCCAGGGTGGGGCGGCCCTCGGGGTCCCACATGGTGCTGACGACGCCGCGCGGCTTGTTGAGGGCGAAGTACAGCTTGTCCGGGGCGGTGACCACGCGCATGTCGTCGACGCGGATCTCGGAGGTCTCCGGATCGACCCGGGCGCCGAAGCGGCGCACGACCTGGCCGTCCACGCTGACGCGTCCGGCGGCGATCATCTCCTCGCTGGCGCGGCGGCTGGCGACACCGGCCGCGGCGAGCGCCTTCTGGAGGCGGATGCCGCCCTTGACGTCGGTGTAGGTGTCGCGGTCCTCGCCGGTGGCGCGGTCCTCGTCCTTGGGGTCGTAGTCGGCGCGCAGTGCCTTGAGGCGCTCGCGGGCCGCCTTGGAGAGCTGGCTCTCGTTCTTGAAGCCGCCCGCCGGCGCGCCGCCCCGGTTCCCGGAACGGCCGGCGCGCTCGCCCTCGGGGGAGCGGCGGTCGTCGCGGTCGCGGCCGCCGCGCTGGTCCCGGTCCGCGCCACGGAGGTGGCGCCCGCCGCGCTCGTCCCGGTCGCCCCGGAAACCACCGCGGTCACGGTCGTCGCGCCCGCCGCGGAAGCTCTGGCGGTCGCGGTCGTCCCGGCCTCCTCTGAAGCCGCCGCGGTCGTCGCGGCCACCGCCCGGACCGCGCCCGCCGCGCTCGTAACGGCCGCCACCACGCTGGTCGTCACGGCCACGGCCCTGGGAACGCTCACCCGAACCACGGAAGTCACGGCCCTCACGGCCGTCGCGGTCACCATGGGGACGGCGGTCGTCGCGTCCGCCCCCGAAGGAACGGCGGTCACCACGGCCCCGGTCGTCCCGGCCACCGCGGAAACCACCGCGGTCGCCGCCGAAGGAGCGGCCCTCGCCGTGCCGACCGTCCCGACCGCCGCGGCCCTCGCGGTCACCGTGGGGACGGCGGTCGTCGCGGTCGCGGAAGTCACGCCCGCCCCGGCCGTCGCGGTCGCGGAAGTCACGCCCGCCCCGGCCGTCACGGTCCCCGCCACGGAAGTCCCTGCCACCGCGGTCGTCCCGGTCACCCCGGAAACCCCCACGGC
>NZ_LWLB01000009.1:0-62370 GCF_001905145.1 Nocardiopsis sp. TSRI0078 | reverse complement strand
CCGTCGCGGTCGCGGAAGTCACGCCCGCCCCGGCCGTCACGGTCCCCGCCACGGAAGTCCCTGCCACCGCGGTCGTCCCGGTCACCCCGGAAACCCCCACGGCCACGGTCGTCGCGGCCACCGCCCGGACCGCGCCCGCCGCGCTCGTAACGGCCGCCACCACGCTGGTCGTCACGGCCACGGCCCTGGGAACGCTCACCCGAACCACGGAAGTCACGGCCCTCACGACCGTCGCGGTCACCATGGGAACGGCGGTCGTCGCGGTCGCGGAAGTCACGCCCGCCCCGGCCGTCGCGGTCCCCGCCACGGAAGTCCCTGCCACCGCGGTCGTCCCGGTCACCCCGGAAACCCCCACGGCCACGGTCGTCCCGCCCGCCGCGGAAACCACTGCGGTCACGGTCGTCGCGGCCCCTCCGGCCGCTGTCATCCCGGTGTCCGCCGCGGGGACGGTCGTCCCGGCGGTCCCGGTCGTCACGGCGGCCCTGGCCGCCGCGGTTGTCGTAGTCGCCGCGCTCACCGCGCGGGGCGTCGTCCCGCGCACCGCGGGAACTGTTCTTAGGTGTGCTCACCGGTGTCGTCTAGACCTTCGATGTCGTCGGGGAGGAACGGCGCCAGATCAGGCAGCTCGTCGAGGCCTCGCAGGCCCAACCGTTCCAGGAAATAGGAGGTGGTCCGATACAGCAGCGCACCGGACTCGGAGTCGTGCCCGGCCTCTTCGATCAGCCCCCTCAGTACGAGGGTACGCATAACCCCGTCGCAGTTGACACCGCGTACGGCGGAGACCCTGCCCCGGGAGACCGGCTGGCGGTAGGCCACCACCGCCATCGTCTCCAGCGCGGCCTGGGTGAGCCGCACCTCCTGCCCCTCCCGGAGGAAGTGCTCGACGACGTCGGCGCACTCGGGACGCGTGTACACACGCCATCCGTCGGCCACCGCCCGAAGGTCGAAACCCCTGCCCTGCTCGGTGTATTCCCGGGACAGGGACTCCAGGGTCCGCGAGACCACGGTGACGGGCACGTCCATGGCCCGTGCCAGGTCGTACTCCGACACCGGCTGGTCCACCACCATCAGCACCGCCTCCAGGTCGCGGCGCAGGGCGGGCGGGGCCTGGGCGCCGCCGACCGCGTCCTCCGCGGCCGTCTGCCCGGCCATCTCGTCCCGGACTCCGGCCGTCGTGTCCTCTGCGGTCATCCTCGCTCCTTACGTCTGCCCTGGTCCACCCGCTCCGTCCGCGCTCCCGGCCTCCCCCGGCCCGTCGGAGCCGTCGGAGCCGTCGGAGCCGTCGTACTCGCTGCGCAACTCGACCTCCTCCTCACCGCCGGTCCAGGTGACGATCAGCTCACCAAGCGGTTCGGGCTGGTCGAAGCCCACGTTGGCGGCCCGGTACAGCTCCAGCAGCGCGAGGAAGCGGGCGACGACCTCGAAGGTACCGGTGCAGGCCGCGGTGAGCTCGGCGAAGGTCAGCCGCCCGTGCTCGCGCAGCTCCGCGACCATCAGCTCGCCCTGCTCCCTGACCGAGGTCCTGGTCTGGTGGATGTGGGTGACCGGCACACTGGGCGGCTCCTTGGGCGTGAACACCATCCCGGCCAGCGCCGCGAACTCCTGGGGGCCCAGCTTGAACAGCACGTCCGGCCTGAGTGCGGCGAAGCGCTCCTCCAGCGGGACGGCGCGCGCGTAGCGGCGCCCCTGCGAGGCCAGCCGCTCCCGCATGAACGAGGCGACCTCCTTGTAGGCCCGGTACTGCAGCAGCCGGGCGAACAGCAGGTCGCGGGCCTCCAGCAGGGCCAGGTCGGCCTCGTCCTCGACGTCGCCGCGCGGCAGCAGCCGGGCCGCCTTCAGGTCCAGCAGGGTCGCCGCGACCAGCAGGAAGTTGCTGGCCTGGTCCAGGTCCCACTCCTCACCGTGCGCACGGATGTGCGCGATGAACTCGTCGGTGACCTTCGACAGCGCCACCTCGGTGATGTCCAGCTTGTGCTTGGAGATCAGCGCCAGGAGCAGGTCGAAGGGCCCCTCGAAGTTGTCGAGGTGCACCTGGAAGGCGTTCTCGTCCACCTCGGCCTCGGTGTCCGCCCGGGTCCCCTCAACCGCCATGGCACCGGCCCCACGTCGTCTCACTCATGCAACAAGGGTGTCACCGGCGTGAACCCGCCGGTGACACCCGCGACCCTTCCGTCGCCGAACCGGTACCCCCTCCGGTACCGGTGCGGGAACTCAGTCCTCGCTCAGCCTGCGTACCAGCATGCTGGACGACCCGTGCTCCTCGAAGTCGGCCAGCAGCACCGCGACGGCCTCCCGGACGAGCCGGCCCCTGTCGGCCGCCAGCCCGTGCTCGGCCCGCAACGACAGCCGGGTCTGCTCCAGTGCCAGTAGTTCGGGCGCGGAGACGTAGACGGTGATCTTCTCGTCGTGGCGCTGGCGCCCGCTCGGCTTGGGCGCGCCCCGCACCTTCGTGCCGGACCTGCCCTTGGACCTGCTCTTGGAGCGCGCCGGCGTCTCGGCCTTCCTGTTCTGCTGCTCCGGTGCCGTGTACTGGCGTTCGGTCTCTTCCGGCGCCTCCTCGGCGCCGCTGGAACGGAAGAACAGCTCGTCCGCTCCGGGTAGGGTCACGCGCCGTGACCGCTGAGAGGCCACCTCGCCAGCACCTCCTTGGCCAGATCCCGATAGGCGTTGGCCCCGGCCGAGGACGAGTCGAACCTGGTGATGGGCTCGCCCGCCACGGTGGCGTCCGGGAAGCGCACGGTGCGGTTGATGACCGTGCCGTAGACCTTGTCGCCGAACCCGTCGATGATCGTGGACAGCACCTCGCGCGCGTGGAGCGTGCGCGGGTCGTACATGGTGCCCAGGAAGCCGTCGATGACCAGGTCCTCGTTGAGCCGCTCCTGGACCTTCTGGATGGTGTCCATGAGCAGGGCCACACCGCGCAGCGCGAAGAACTCGCACTCCAGCGGCACGATGACGCCGTCGGCCGCGGTGAGCGCGTTGACGGTGAGCAGGCCCAGCGAGGGCTGGCAGTCGATCAGCACGACGTCGTAGTCGTCGATGATCGGGCGCAGGGCCCGGCCGAGCATCTGCTCGCGCGCGACCTCTCCGACCAGCTGCACCTCGGCCGCCGACAGGTCGATGTTGCTCGGGATCAGGTCCAGGCCGTCGATGTCGGTCTTGAGCAGGACGTCCTCGACCGCCACGTCCCGCTGCATGAGCAGGTTGTAGACGGTCAGGTCCAGCTCGCGCGGATCGAGGCGGCCCAGGCCGACGGAGAGGGCTCCCTGCGGGTCGAAGTCGACCAGCAGCACCCGTCTTCCGTACTCGGCGATGGCGGCGCCGAGGTTGATCGTCGTGGTGGTCTTACCGACCCCGCCCTTCTGATTACAGAGTGCTACAATCCGTGCCGGGCCGTGTTCATCGACGGGCTCGGGCTCCGGATACGTCCGCTCGGGTCTTGTGGTGTGCAGATCAGCCCCCGTGTTGCGTGTCGTCCCCCACGGGTTGGTCACCGGGTCGGCGAGTACCCCCTCGCCGACGGGTGCGGTGCTCGCAGCCTCGTCGTTCTCCCAGTTCACAACCCTTGACCTCCCCTACGGACCGGCCACGGCTCCAAGGGATGCCGTGCTCTTGGGCCTGGCCGCCGTCGGAAACTCAATATGTCGACAGCAACGTACCTCCGTGCGGCGACTCTAGAACGCCGACACGACGCACTTCAACGAAACGTACGGGTAGAATCCCACGCCTTCGGCCCGGGAGGAAATCGGGGGAGGCCGGAAACGGGCCGCCCGGCCCCGCCCCGCGGCGGGGCCGCCCGCTCCGCGCGGCCGCCTCAGCGCCGTGCCCTGGGATGACTCGACGCGTACACCTCGCGCAGGTGTTCGACTGTAACGAGTGTGTAGACCTGGGTGGTGGTGACCGAACTGTGCCCCAGGAGTTCCTGCACGACGCGGATGTCCGCACCGCCGTCGAGGAGGTGGGTGGCGAAGGAGTGGCGCAGCGTATGCGGTGAGACCCCCTCGACCCCGGCGCGCTCGGCGACGGCCCCCAGGACCCCCCAGCCGCCCTGGCGGGTGAGCCTGCCGCCGCGGGCGTTGAGGAACAGCGCCGGACCGCCGCGGCCGGAGGCGGCCAGACCCGGCCGGGCCCGCACCAGGTAGCCCGAGAGCGCCCGGCGGGCGTAGGAGCCCAGCGGGACCACCCGCTCCCTGCCGCCCTTGCCCCGGAAGCGCACCAGGCCCACGGCCTCACCGTCCTCCACGGCGTCGGCGACGTCGTCCACGTCCAGCCCCACCGCCTCGGATATGCGCGCGCCCGTGCCGTAGAGCACCTCCAGCAGGGCGCGGTCGCGCAGGGCCAGCAGCGCGGCGCGGTCACCAGAGGCCGGGGCGCCGGCCGGTCCGGCGGCGTCCAGGATGCGCTCCACCGACTCCAGCGGTATCGCCTTGGGCAGCCGCATCGGCGGAGCCGGCGGGGGGACGTCGGTGGCCGGGTCGGTCCGCGACCACCCCTCGCGCACGGCGAACCGGTGCAGGCCGCGCACGGCGGCCAGGGCCCGCCCGGCCGAGGCGGCGCTGAGCGGCGGGTGGTGCCCGTCCCCCTCCCGCAGCATCCGCAGGAAATCGCCCACGTGGCCCGGCCCCACCGCGTCCGGGGAGGCGATCCCCCGTTCCGCCAGATGGTCGCGGTAGCGGCGCAGGTCGCGCCGGTAGGCCATGAGGGTGTTGGCGGCCAGGGCGCGTTCGGCGCTGAGGTGGTCCAGGAAGGCGGAGCACATCCTCGCCAGCGGATCGGGCTCCTCCTCCGGGCCGGCGGGCTCCGGTCGCTCGGCCACGGGTCAGTCCGCTCCGGGCTCGCGCAGCGACGCGAAGCCGTCGGCGGCCGCGGCCCGGGCGGCCAGGATGCCGATCACGGTCGCGCCGTTGTGCAGCCGGCCCGTCATGGCCAGGTCGACCGCCTTCTCCAGGGGGACCCACTCGGCGACCAGGTGGGCCTCCTCGTGCTCGCGCTCGAAGCCGATCTCCTCCGAGGGCACCACCGACAGGTCCCGGGCCAGGAACACGTGGATGCGCTCGTCGGAGAACCCGGGGCTGGGGAAGAAGTCGGCCAGTTCGTGCCAGCGCCCGGCGCGCAGGCCCGCCTCCTCGACCAGTTCGCGCTGGGCGGTGGGCAGCGGCCCCTCTCCCTCGACGTCGATCAGCCCCGCGGGCAGCTCCCAGAGGGTGTGCCGGGTGGCGTGGCGGTACTGGCGCTGCAGGAGCACCCTGCCGTCCCCGTCCAGTGCCAGGGCCGCCGCGGCGCCGGGATGGACCATGTAGTCGCGGGAGGCCACGGTCGTGCCCTCGCCGCCCGCCCCGGGCATGTGCACCCAGTCCGTGCGCATTGCGCACTTGGCGCCGCGGAAGCGCTCCTTTGACCGTTGCACCGGCCACGACTCGGGGGCGTCCGCGAGCTTCGCGTCCGCCCCCGTGGTCTGGTCCGGGTGGGCGTCACTGGGCATGGATCCCGCCTCTCAGGACTCGTGCCCCGCCCAGACCCGGCCCCTTCCGTCAGGAGTTGTGGTACTCCAGAGCCGCCGAGACCAGCCCGCGGAAGAGCGGATTGGCCTTGGTCGGGCGGGACCGCAGCTCCGGGTGCGCCTGGGTCGCGACGAAGAACGGGTGGACGTCCCGGGGCAGCTCGATGTACTCCACCAGCTTGCCATCAGGGGAGAGCCCGGAGAACACCAGGCCCGCCTCCTCCAGCTGGGAACGGTAGGCGTTGTTGACCTCGAAGCGGTGGCGGTGGCGCTCGGAGGCCTCGGCCAGCCCGTCGTAGAGTTCGCGCACCACGGTGCCCTCGCCCAGCTCGGCCGGGTACATGCCCAGGCGCATGGTGCCGCCCATGTCGCGCTCACCGGCGACGACGTCGGTCTGGTCGGCCATGGTGGCGATGACCGGGTTCTGGGCCTTGTCGTCGAACTCGGCGCTGTTGGCGCCCTCCAGGCCGAGCACGTCGCGGGCGTACTCGATGACCATGGCCTGCAGGCCCAGGCAGATGCCCAGCAGCGGCACCCGGTTCTCGCGTGCGTAGCGGATGGCGCCGAGCTTGCCCTCGATGCCGCGCACGCCGAAGCCGCCGGGGATGAGGATGCCGTCCGCGCCGTCCAGCTCGGCGGCGGCACCGGAGGGGCTTGCGCAGTTGTCACTGGCCACCCAGCGGATGTTCACACGGGTGTCGGTGGCGAAGCCGCCCGCGCGCAGGGCCTCGCTGACCGACAGGTAGGCGTCGGGCAGGTCGATGTACTTGCCGACCAGGGCGATGGTGACCTCGTGGTCGGGCTGGTGCACGCGGCGCAGCAGCTCGTCCCACTCGGTCCAGTCCACGTCGCGGAAGGGCATGCCGAGGCGGCGGACGACATAGGCGTCCAGGCCCTCGCGGTGCAGGACCTTGGGGATATCGTAGATGGAGGGGGCGTCGGGGGTGGAGACCACGCCGGCCTCGTCCACGTCGCACATGAGGCTGATCTTGGACTTCAGGCTCTGCGTGATGGGCCGGTCCGAGCGGCACACGATCGCGTCGGGCTGGATGCCGATGCTGCGCAGGGCGGCCACGGAGTGCTGGGTGGGCTTGGTCTTCATCTCCCCGGACGGGCCGAGGAACGGGATGAGGGACACGTGCAGGAAGAAGCAGTTGTCCCGGCCGATCTCGTGGCGGATCTGGCGGACCGCCTCCAGGAAGGGCTGCGACTCGATGTCGCCGACCGTGCCGCCGATCTCGGTGATGACGATGTCGACGTCGGGGGCGTCCATCGCGTAGATGCGCGCCTTGATCTCGTTGGTGATGTGCGGGATGACCTGCACGGTGTCACCGAGATAGGCGCCCTGGCGCTCCTTGGCGATGACGCTGGAGTAGATCTGGCCGGTGGTGACGTTGGCCGTCGCGGACAGCTCGGTGTCCAGGAAGCGCTCGTAGTGGCCCACGTCCAGGTCGGTCTCGGCGCCGTCGTCGGTGACGAACACCTCGCCGTGCTGGAAGGGGTTCATCGTCCCCGGGTCGACGTTGAGGTAGGGGTCGAGCTTTTGCATGGTGACCCGCAGGCCGCGCGACTTGAGGAGTCGTCCCAGGCTGGAAGCCGTCAGGCCTTTGCCAAGACTGGAGGCGACGCCGCCAGTAACGAAAAGGTGCTTGGTACTCGCGGCGGATGCCAAAGTGATGCTCCCGTGGGTTGAGTGGCTACGGCTGGCTCGGGGCGAACTGAGCGGCCGTGCGGCGGTCCGGTTGCGGGCGGGTGCTCATCGCTCCGGCCGCCGGACTCCACGGGGCACCAGGATAACAGGCCCCCCGTCCGTCCATACCGGGGAACACCTCCGTACACCTCGCTGTTCCTCTCCTCCCACCGCCGCGGCCGCCCCCGTGGGAGCTGTGGCCCCACCGCCCTGCGACGAACACCACACGTTCCGGGCACGGCCCTCCCGGGGCCGAGCCATCCCGTCCCGGGCGGTGCCGGCGCCCGGGCGGAAAGGCCCGGGCGCCGTTCGGGTAGGACCGCGCCCGGCACGGGGTCAGTCGCAGGCGCAGCCGTCCGAGCAGCCGTCCGGGCAACCGCACGAGCGGCCGTCCTCCTCCGCCCCCCGAACCGTGAGGGCGAGACCGGGCGGGGCGCAGCATGCGTCACCGCGCCAGGCCTCGCGGCCCTCCCGCACGGCGAGGGCCGCGATGAGCAGGGCCACGACCGGATCGGCCCAGGCCCAGCCGAGGACGGCGTTCAGCAGCAGGCCGACCAGGAGCGCCGCGGACAGGTAGGCGCACAGCAGGGTCTGCTTGGAGTCGGCGACCGCCGTGGCCGAGCCGAGTTCGCGCCCGGCCCGGCGCTGCGCCAGGGACAGCAGCGGCATGACCGCCACCGACACGGCGGCCAGGACGATCCCGACCGTCGACGGGGCGGCCTCCTGCGCGCCCAGGATGGTGCGCACCGCCTCGACGCCGACGTAGGCGGCCAGGGCGAAGAACGCGACCGCGATGACCTTCATCGCCCTTCGCTCACGCGCCTGGCGGACCGCCTCCTCGCGGGCGGAGAACTGCCACGCCACGGCGGCGGCGGAGGAGACCTCGACCAGCGAGTCCAGCCCGAAGCCGATGAGCGCGGCGGAGGAGGCGACCCACCCGGAGGAGAGGGCCACGGCCGCCTCGACGAGGTTGTAGGTGATGGTGGCCGCGACCAGCAGGCGGACCCTCCTGGTGAGGACCGCCCTGCGGCCGGGGTCGGTGGCGGTGTCCATCAGCAGCAGCCCTCCTCGTCTGCGTCGACACAGGCCCGGTCGGTCTCGACCGCCAGCACGGCCGAGCGCAGGTCGTCCAGGGCGTGCCTGAGCCGCGGGTCGGCGAGTTCGTAGCGGATCCGGCGGCCGACGGGCGCGGTGACGACCAGCCCGCAGTCGCGCAGGCAGGCCAGGTGGTTGGACAGCCGGGTACGGCTGATGTCGAGTTCCTCGGCCAACTCGGCGGGGTGGGCGGGACCGTCGCGCAGGACCAGCAGGACCCTGCAGCGGATGGGGTCGGCCAGGGCACGGCCGAAACGGGCCAGGGCGTCGATCTCGGTGGCTACTTGCAGCATGCCCTCCACGATACATAATATCGTGAATCCATGAAACTATGAACAAAAGGAGGTGGCCACCGTGGGGGCCGAGGCGTGTTCGTTGGACGGGGACGGCCACCGGGAGCGGCTCACCGCCTGGCGGGAGCTGCTGCGCGGCGCCCGGGAGCACCGGGAGGGGAGGGAGACCGTCTGGAGCCTGTCCCCCGACCGTGCCGGGGCGCTGGCGGACCTGGTGGCCGCCGAACGGAGCTGCTGCGCCTTCCTGGACCTGCGCGTCGAGGACGGGGGACCGCACGTGCTCCTGCGCGTGGGGCTGCGGGCGGGCAGGCGTCCGGCACCCGGCGGCGGTGCGGAGGAGGCGGCCCGGCTCCTGGGCGCCCTCGCCTGACCGCGTCCGGCCCGGGCTACCGGGAACGCCCCGAGCACCCGGGCGACGGCGCGTCAGGCCGGGAAGGCTCCCGCACGTCCCAGGTAGGCGGGCGGCTGCTTGTCCAGGCGCTCCCCCATCCACGCTCCCAGGGCGGCGGCCCCCGACAGGCTCACACCCGTGTGCAGGCCGCTGCGGTGGAGCATGTACAGCAGGTCCTCGGTGGCGATGTTGCCGGTCGCGGCGGGTGCGAACGGACAGCCGCCGAAACCGCCCAGGCTGGAGTCGAGCACCCGAACCCCCGCGTCCACGGCCGCCAGGGCGTTCGCGTAACCGGTGTTGCGGGTGTTGTGGAAGTGGCAGCGCAGCCTGCGGCCGTCGGCGACCTTCCCGACCCTCGCCAGGAGGTCGCCCACCTGCCGGGGCACACCCACGCCGATGGTGTCGGCCAGGGCGACCTCCACGGCGCCGGTGTCGGCGACACGGCGGACCACCTCGACGACCTGCTCGGGCGGCACCTCACCGTCGAAGGGGCAGCCGAACGCGGTGGAGACGGTGACGCTCAGCGGAATGCCCGTCCCGGCGAGGGCGGCGTCGATGCCGGCGAGGGCGCCGAGCATCTCCTCGACGGTGCAGCCCTGGTTGCGGACGCAGAAGCCGTCGGTGGCGGGCACCGCCACGTTGACCTCCGAGACCCCCGCCGCCACCGCGCGGTCCAGGCCGCGCCGGTTGAGCACCAGGCCGATGTGGGAGACCCCCGGCGTGCGCGTGACGCCCGCCATGACCTCCTCGGCCCCGGCCATCTGCGGCACCCGCTTGGGGTTGACGAAGCTGACCGCCTCGATCCGGCGCGCGCCGGCGGCCGCGGCACGGTCGATCAGTTCGACGCGGTCGTCGACCGAGAGCGTCCTGGCCTCGTTCTGGAGGCCGTCGCGCGGCCCCACCTCGACGATCTCCACATGCTCCGCGCCCTGGGGCCCACGGTCGTTCGCGGTCATCCTGCCTCACCCTCCACGCACCGTCGCGCTTTCGCGCACAGGGTAGTGGAAGCTCCCGCACCGGGTCCGCACCGGGGCTCAGCGCAGGGCCAGGGCGGGGCGGACCTCCCAGGTCGTCCACACCGGGCGGTAGCCCATACGGTGCCAGAAGGGGCCCGACAAAGGGTTCATCGCGGCGTAGTTGAGCACCGAGACGCCCACGCCGTGGCTGTCCAGGGCCTGGTGCGCCTGGCCCACCAACGCGGTGCCGATCCCGTTGCCGCGCTCCTGCGCGACCACCACGCCGTAGCCGATGTGCGCGATCGGCCGGGCGTTGACCAGGGACTTGGCCCACCGGGACCGCTCGGGCGGGGACACCCACAGCAGCCCCACGGCGCGGCCGCGCCTCTCGGCCAGCCAGATCCAGGAACGGGAGCGGTTGAGCGCACGCGCGGCGACCTTGCGGGTCTGCTCGGCGGTGTCCGACTGCAGGAACACCCCGCCGAAGTGCTGCTCGTAGCGGTGCTCCTCCATCAGGAGCCCGACCACCTGGGTCAGGTCGCTGCGGTCGGCCAGCCTCAGCGTCACGTCGCGCGGCGGCAGCGACGGGGGCACCCCGCGGCGGCGCTGGCGGGCGGCCAGCACGGTGTAGGGCTGCAGGCCGTGGCGCTGCAGCGGGATGATGCCGCACACGTCGCGGGCGGGCCAGCTCACCAGGGCCGCCGACTCCGAGCCGGTGCCGGTCGGCAGGTCCTCCAGCTGGTCGCGCCAGCTGGTCAGCAGGGAGTCCAGGGCACGGCCGGGGTCGGGGCCGCCGACGATGGGGGTCAGCCAGTGCTGGTCGGGCACGCCCCAGATCCGGCCGACCTCACCGGGCTGGTACCAGGTGTAGTGCATGGTGCCGGCGGCGACGGCGCGGCCGTCCTCGTCGCTGACGGTCAGGAGGGGGTAGGAGTTCGGAGCGAAGTTGACGGGTTCGGGCAGCAGCGGGTCCGCGGCGGCCCAGCGCTGGGCGGCCGACCGCACCAACGGGTCCAGGCCGACATCGCCCCCGGGCGACTCATCATGTCGCACCCGCGCGACATAACCGCTCATCCACCCCTCCCCTAGCGGGTCCTCACGCCGAACACGCGGCTGCCGGACCGGTATCCGGCACGGCGCGTGCGGCGCCGCTGACCGTCGTGCCGCCCCGACGGGACCGGTTGCACCGCGGGCGGGACGAATCGACCGTACCGCCTCGGAACCGGCCGAGAAGACGAAAGCGCCAATTGCAACCGATAATTCACTCAGCGTCGCCGCGTCCGCCCGGCGTCGGCACCCGCGCGCCCCGGTGCGGACGCGAGCGGACGGGCACCACGGTAACGGATCGAAGGTCACTCCCGGATGCCGGGGCGGTCAACGCACCGACACGGAACCTCCCTGCCCACCGGCCTTCCCGGATCCCGGCGCTTCCAGGTCACTTCCTGGCGACGCCGCCCTCGGTCACCGTGGTGTTGCGGCCGTGGTTGACCACCTCGGGGTCGCCCGAGGCGAAGGAGACGATGTTGTCCACCCCGATCAGCACGATCTTGTCCGCCGAGCCCACGTCGACGGTGGACCCGCGGCCGCTGGCCCGTACCAGCCCGCAGCCTCCGTGCAGGACCACGGCGGCGTCGTCCGCGGTGACCACGACCTCGCGGCCGCCGCAGTCCTCGTCGATCTCGGCGCCGTCGTCGACGACGATCAGGGTGTCGTCGTCGCTGACGTTGTGGTCGGGTATGACCGCGTCGTCGCGGGCGCTCTCGGTGCCCGGGGCGCCGTTGGGCACCTCGACGTCCTCATGCCCGAAGGCCAGACCGCACCCGGGAAGCAGGGAGGTGAACAGCAGGCCACCGCCCGCGGCCGCCAGGAGCCGAACCCTCATGTTTCCCCCACAACCGGATAACCGGCAATTGCGACATACAGCTTGCGCGAAGCCAAGAGTATGTCACGCGGAGATAACCATGCGACCTCGCTGTTCCCTAAACGTTCCCGTTCCGATACCCCCGATCGTCCCCGGCCCCGGCCACCGGGAGCCGGAACCGCCGTCCCACGGGGCTCGGCGTCACTTCACCCCGGCCGCGTCCATGCCGCGAAGCTCACGTTTGAGCTCACCGATCTCGTCGCGCAACCTGGCCGCCAGCTCGAACTGGAGGTCGGCCGCCGCCTGGTGCATCTGCTCGCTCAGCTGCTCGATGAGGCCGGCCAGCTCCGCCCGCGGCATGGAGGAGACGTCGGCCGAGCGCTCGCCCAGAGCGGGCACCGGAGCCCGGCCGCCCTTGGCCCCGGAGCTGCGGTAGCCGGTGGCCATGAGCTCCTCGGTGTCCACGTCCTCCCGGTTGAGCGCGTCCAGGATGTCGGCGATCTGCTTGCGCAGCGGCGTGGGGTCGATCCCGTGCTCGGCGTTGTAGGCCAGCTGCTTGTCCCGGCGCCGGTTGGTCTCGTCGATCGCCGAGCGCATCGAGTCCGTGACGTTGTCGGCGTACATGTGCACCTGGCCCGCGACGTTGCGCGCCGCGCGGCCGATCGTCTGGATCAGCGAGGTCTCCGATCGCAGGAAGCCCTCCTTGTCCGCGTCCAGGATGGCCACCAGCGACACCTCGGGCAGGTCCAGGCCCTCGCGCAGCAGGTTGATGCCCACCAGCACGTCGAACTCGCCCACCCGCAGCTCCCGCAGCAGCTCCACCCGGCGCAGCGTGTCCACCTCGCTGTGCAGGTAGCGCACCCGGATGCCCAGCTCGGCGAAGTAGTCGGTGAGGTCCTCGGCCATCTTCTTGGTGAGCGTGGTGACCAGCACCCGCTCCTGGCGCTCGGCGCGCACCCGGATCTCGTGCACCAGGTCGTCGATCTGCCCGTCGGTGGGCTTGACCAGCACCTCCGGGTCGACCAGGCCGGTGGGGCGGATGACCTGCTCCACCACGTCGCCGCCGCTCTGGCGCAGTTCGTAGCGTCCCGGGGTCGCCGACAGGTAGACGGTCTGCCCGATCCGCTCGGTGAACTCCTCCCACCTCAGCGGCCGGTTGTCCATCGCCGACGGCAGCCGGAACCCGTGGTCGACCAGGGTGCGCTTGCGCGCGGCGTCGCCCTCGTACATCGCGCCGATCTGCGGGACGGTCACGTGCGACTCGTCCAGCACCAGCAGGAAGTCCTCGGGGAAGTAGTCCAGCAGCGTGTTGGGCGGGCTGCCCGGCTCGCGGTCGTCGAAGTGCCTCGAGTAGTTCTCGATGCCCGAGCAGGTGCCCAGCTGGCGCATCATCTCCAGGTCGTGGGTGGTGCGCATGCGCAGGCGCTGCGCCTCCAGCAGCTTGCCCTGGGCCTCCAGCTCGGCCAGCCGCTCGCCCAGCTCCGCCTCGATCGAGCCGATGGCGCGCTCGGTGCGCTCCTCGCCGGCCACGTAGTGCGAGGCGGGGAAGATGAACATCTCCCGGCTCTCCCCCAGCACCTCGCCGGTGAGCGGGTGCAGGGTGAGCAGGCGCTCGACCTCGTCACCGAACATCTCGATGCGGATCGCCAGCTCCTCGTAGACCGGGATGATCTCGATGGTGTCGCCGCGCACGCGGAACGTGCCGCGCGTGAACGCGGTGTCGTTGCGGGAGTACTGCATCTCCACCAGGCGGCGCAGCAGCTCGTCGCGGTCGACCTCCATGCCCACCGCCAGCTGCGCCATCCGGTCCACGTACTCCTGCGGGGTGCCCAGGCCGTAGATGCACGAGACCGACGCGACCACGATGGTGTCCCGCCGGGTGAGCAGCGAGTTGGTCGCCGAGTGGCGCAGGCGCTCCACCTCGTCGTTGATCGAGGAGTCCTTCTCGATGTAGGTGTCGCTCTGGGGGACGTAGGCCTCGGGCTGGTAGTAGTCGTAGTACGACACGAAGTACTCGACCGCGTTGTTCGGCAGCATCTGCCGGAGCTCGTTGGCGAACTGGGCCGCCAGGGTCTTGTTGGGCTGCATCACCAGGGTCGGCCGCTGGAGCTGCTCCACCGTCCACGCCACGGTCGCCGTCTTGCCGGTGCCGGTGGCGCCGAGCAGCACCGTGTGCGGGTCCCCCGCACGCACCCGCTTGCTGATCTCGGCGATGGCGCCTGGCTGGTCCCCCGCGGGGGTCATCTCCGAGACCACCTCGAAGGGCGCCTCACTGCGTTTGATGTCGCTGACCGGTCGCACGTCGCCTCTTCTCCCATCGAACGGCGGGCCGCCCCCGCGCCCGCGTGTCCCTCACTCCCAACGCTACAGACCGCCTGTGACATCCCTGTCCGGCCGCGGGCGCGGAGGCTACCATCGAAAACCAGCGCCCTGTGTCCGAAGCGGAGGTGCCAGCCGTGTCCCATCCCCGCAGACCCACCTTCGACCCGGCCCTGCCGCCCCGCGCGCTCGCGCGCATGCGGGCCCGCCCCGAGAGGCTGGTCCCGGCCTCGGCCGGACCCTCCCGCCGCCCCACCTGGAGGCAGGGGGCCGCGCTCACCGCCGCGGGGTGCACCTCCCTGGCCGCCCTCGCCCTGCTCTCCCCGGCCGCCGGTGCCGTCCTCGTGGCTCTGCTGTGCCTGGGAACGACCATGGCCGTCCTCGGCCTGATCTCCCTCAGGGGCTCCTTCACCGACGACTGGGCCGACCTGGTCATGCACGCCTTCTGGGCACTGCCCGCCTCCGCGGCCGGGGTCACGGGCGCCCGGCTGCTGCTCGAACAGGTCGTCGGACCGCTCGGCTCCTTCGTCCCCGGCGACCCCGCGACCGCGGCCCTGTACCTGACCGCCGCCGTGGGCGGCACCGGGGCCATCATGCGCCCGGGCATGGTCGCCCGCCTGGCCTCGGAGAACGCCGGCCGCTACGTGCTGCCCGAGGACTTCGGCCGCCCCTACGGCTACGCCGCCCGCCGCGACGAGCCCGAGGCGCACCTGTTCGCCCAGCTCCAGCAGGCCACCGACCGGGTGGAGGAGGGCACCAGGGTGCTGGGCGGTTCCTTCGACGCCGGCCACACCCTTCCCCTGCTGCGTGAGGAGGAGTGGCGGATGTCCCAGGAGCTGTTACGCCTGCGCTCCCTGCGCAAGGAGCTGCTGCGGCGCAAGCGCGAGGCGGTGTCCGACCAGGTCACCCGGGCGCTCGAACCTCAGGAGGAGGCCGTGGACCGCGCCCACGCGGCGCTCGCCGAGCGGATCGGGGTGCTGACCGGCTACGGCGAGCGCGTGCACGCGGCGGTGACCGCCCACCGCGAGTGGGAGCAGTGCCAGGAGATCGCCGACCGCGCGGCGGACTACGCCGACCTGGCGCTGACCTCGTCCCGGGACGCCGTGCGCACCGAGGAGATCGACGAGAGCCTGCTCAGCGTGGAGGCCGCGCACTCGGTACGGGAGGAGCTGGTACGCGAGGCCGTGGACGCCGGCGCGTCCCTGTCCGAGTCCCTGCGCCGGGGGCCGGGCGGGAAGGGAGGCGGCTAGCGTGGCGTGTGGGCTCCGGCCCCGTTGGTTCCGTACCCGCGGCGGGTCTCGGACGCCGAACCCGGCCACGAGGACAGGACCACGCTGGACGGCACCGGTGGGCGCGGCCCCTCGGGACGGCGACCGCGGGAGGGGCGCTGACCGCGGTGTGCGCCACGGAGCGACACACGTGCCACCGGCCGCGGGCACGCTGTCCATGCCGTGCCCCGGCCCGGCCCGGCCACGGACCGTGGAACGCGCCTAGGCGCGCTTGAGGAGTTCGCGCCAGAGCTCGGCCACCCGCTCCCGCAGTTCCTCGCGGGTGCCGGAGTTGTCCACCACCAGGTCGGCGGCGGCCAGGCGGACCTCCCGGTCGGCCTGCGCACGGATGCGGGCCCGCACCTGCTCCCGCGGCATGTCCCGGTTGACGGCGACCCGCTCCACCCGCACCTCGTCGGGTGCGTCGACCACGACCACCACGTCGTAGAGCGATTCCAGGCCGTTCTCCACCAGCAGCGGGACGTCGTAGACCACCACCTGCGTCCCGGAGGCCACCGCCTCCTCCATCAACCGGGCGCTGCGCTCGCCCACGAGGGGGTGCACGATGGCGTTGAGCCGGGCCAGGCGCTCCCCGTCGGCGAAGACGATCTCCCCCAGCCTGGGCCGGTCCAGCCGCCCCTGCGGGGTGAGCACCTCCTCCCCGAACTCGGCGACGACCGCGTCCAGCCCCGGCGTTCCGGGCTCGACCACCTCCCGGGCGATGGCGTCGGCATCGATGACGGTGGCGCCGTAGGCCGCCAGTTCGGCCGAGACCGCGCTCTTGCCCGAGCCGATCCCGCCGGTGAGTCCTACTTTCAGCATGCCGGAAACCCTAGACCGCCGCTCCCCGATCGGCGACGCCGCCCCCGCCGGAGCCGTCCGGAGCGAGTTCCTTGCGCATGTGCACCATGACCAGGTGGTCGGCGACCCGCTCCCGCGAGGTCTCGGCGTATCCGAGTCCGCGGTAGAGCCGCTGCTGTCCGGCCTCCTGCGCGCCGGTGGACAGGGTGAGCGCGGCCAGGTGCGGGTGGCGCTCGCGCAGGCGCTCCTCGACGCCGGCGAGCAGCGCCCGCGCGATCCCCCGACGGCGCAGGTCGGGGGCCACCGCCAGGCGGCCGATCACGGCGCTGGTGCCCATCACCCGCGCCCGGACCGTTCCGACCAGGCGGGCCCCGGAGACCGCCTTGAGCGCGAGGGTGTCCTCCTGCCCCAGCAGCCTCTCCACCCTCTCCAGGCTTTCGGTGAGCGGCAGCACGAACGGGTCTCCGAAGGCCTGGGCCTCGTCGACGAACGCGGCCCGCTGGAGGGTGAAGACCTCGCCCGCGTCGGCGGGGGTGGCCGGGTGGATGTCGAACACGTCGCCTCCTCAACACGCCCCGCCCCTCGGGACACGCCACGACACTAGTCCTTCGGCCCCCGAAGCGGTCCCGGACACGGCGAAGGGCCGCCCCCGCGCAAAGCGGGGACGGCCCTTCGGGGCTGTCAGCGAGTCCTCGCGGACCTACTGCCTAGGCCTCGCCACCCGCGAGCTTCTCGCGGAGGGCGGCCAGGGCCTCGTCCGAGGCCAGGGCGCCGCTGGTGGAGGGCTCGGAGCCGCCGGACTGGTTGGCGCTCTGGCCACCGCCGGTGTACTCCTCTTCCTCCTCCGGGGCGGGCGCGTTGGCCGCGTCGGCCTCGGCCGCGCGGGCCTCCTCGACCTGCTTGCGGTGCGCCTCGAAGCGGGCCTGCGCCTCGGCGTAGCTGCGCTCCCACTCGTCCCGCTGAGCCTCGAAGCCCTCGAGCCACTCGCCGCTCTCGGGGTCGAAGCCCTCGGGGTACTTGTAGTTGCCCTGCTCGTCGTAGTCCGCGGCCATGCCGTACAGGGTGGGGTCGAAGTCCACCTGGTCCGGCGAGACGCTCTCGTTGGCCTGCTTCAGCGAGAGGCTGATGCGGCGGCGGTCGAGGTCGATGTCGATGATCTTGACGAAGATCTCGGTGCCGACCTGGACGACCTGCTCGGGCACCTCGACGTGGCGCTCGGCCAGCTCGGAGATGTGGACCAGGCCCTCGATGCCCTCCTCGACGCGCACGAACGCACCGAACGGAACCAGCTTGGTGACCTTGCCGGGAACGACCTGGCCGATCTGGTGGGTCCGGGCGAACTGCTGCCAGGGGTCCTCCTGCGTCGCCTTGAGCGACAGGGAGACGCGCTCGCGCTCCATGTCCACGTCGAGAACCTCGACGGTGACCTCCTGGCCCACCTCGACGACCTCGCTCGGGTGGTCGATGTGCTTCCAGGAGAGCTCGGAGACGTGCACCAGGCCGTCGACGCCGCCCAGGTCCACGAACGCACCGAAGTTGACGATCGAGGAGACGACGCCCTTGCGGATCTGGCCCTTCTGCAGGGTGTTGAGGAAGGTCTGGCGGACCTCGGACTGGGTCTGCTCCAGCCAGGCACGGCGGGACAGGACCACGTTGTTGCGGTTCTTGTCCAGCTCGATGATCTTCGCCTCGAGCTCACGGCCGACGTAGGGCTGCAGGTCGCGCACACGGCGCATCTCGACCAGGGACGCGGGCAGGAAGCCGCGCAGGCCGATGTCGAGGATGAGACCGCCCTTGACGACCTCGATGACGGTGCCGGTGACGACGCCGTCCTCCTCCTTGATCTTCTCGATCGTGCCCCAGGCGCGCTCGTACTGGGCGCGCTTCTTGGACAGGATCAGACGACCCTCCTTGTCCTCCTTCTGGAGGACGAGGGCCTCGACCTGGTCGCCGACGGCAACAACCTCGCCGGGGTCGACGTCGTGCTTGATCGAGAGTTCCCTGGAAGGGATCACACCCTCGGTCTTGTAGCCGATGTCGAGCAAGACCTCGTCTCGATCGACCTTCACGATGGTGCCCTCGACAATGTCACCGTCGTTGAAGTACTTGATGGTCTCGTCGATCGCCGCGAGGAAGGCTTCCTCGGACCCGATGTCGTTGACCGCTACCTGGGGTGTCGAGGTGGCCTCGGTGCTGCTCGTCATTTGTGGGTGGACTCCGGATACGGACAGATTCAGGAAGATGGGCACGCCGTAGGTCCGAGCCCGTCGATCCGTCGTCCGGAAGGTGAGAAGCAGGGCCATGACGACACAAAGCCGCCTTGACCACCAGCCGCCGGGTCCAGAGTGTTGACCGAAGCGGCGCCATCCTGTTGCCCCTCACTGGAGACAGCGGACGCCCGCACGAACCCACAACGCTTCAGCCAGAATATGAGACAAGGGCGTCCTGGTCAATCGGAACCCAGGACCGCCAACCCGACGTAGGTCGCAATGGCGGCAATTTACCCGAGCATGGTGGTCAAGATCAACTGGGGGTCCCCCCATGTCCGCAGGGGCGTACCGCCTCGGGGTGAACGCCGGGGGCACGCTTGCGGGGCACCTCCGGGACGCCCGAAAAAAATCTTCGGAGGGCGGGTTGCGGTCAGTCCATAGGAGGACGGGAGCGTGACCGTTTGATCGCGCTCCGTCGCTTCTTGGCGTCCACGCGGCGCTGCCTGGCCCTGCGGCTGGGACGGGTCGCACGGCGCTCGCGCGCGGGCGGGGCCGTGGCCTCCGCCAACAGGTCCGCCATCCGCTCCCTGGCCTCGACCCGGTTGCGCGCCTGCGACCGGTGCGTCTGCACCGTCACCGTCAGCACACCGTCGACCAGGCGTCCCTGGAGCCGCTCCAGCGCGCGTTGGCGCCGCGTGCTCCCCAGGCTGGTGCAGGCCGCCACGTCCAACGACAGCGACACCCGGGTGTCGGAGGTGTTGACGTGCTGGCCGCCCGGACCCGAGGAGCGGGAGAACCGCCACGTGAGCGCGTCGGCGGGGACGGTGACCGAGCCCACGGTCAGCCCTTCGGGGGCTCCACCACGTGCCGTCACCGTTCCCGCCTCCTCGCGTCGCGTCCGCGCTCTCGTCCGCGCCGCGGCTCAGTGCGCGGCGTCGTGCCAGCTCTGCCCGCTGCCGACCGAGACGGCCAGCGGGACACGCAGATCATAGGCGGAGCTCATCTCCCGCGTCACGAGCTTTTCGACCGCCTCGCGTTCGTCCGGAGCGATCTCCACCACGAGTTCGTCGTGTACCTGCAGCAGGACCCGCGACGCGAAGCCGCCCTCGGTGAGCGCCGAGTCCACCTGGAGCATGGCCACCTTGATGATGTCGGCCGCCGACCCCTGGATGGGCGCGTTGAGCGCCATCCGCTCGGCCATGTCCCGGCGCTGGCGGTTGTCGCTCGTCAGGTCGGGCAGGTAGCGGCGGCGTCCCAGGATCGTCTCGGTGTAGCCGACCCTGCGGGCCTCCTCCACCACCGAGTCGAGGTAGTCGCGCACCCCGCCGAACTCGGCGAAGTAGTTCTCCATGAGGCGCTTGGCCTCCTCGGGTGCGATGCCCAGCTGCTGGGACAGGCCGTAGACGCTCAGCCCGTAGGCCAGGCCGTAGCTCATCGCCTTGATCTTGGAGCGCGCCTCCCCGTCGACCTGCTCGACCCCGACGTCGAAGACCTGGGCGGCCATCTGCGCGTGGAAGTCGTAGCCGCTGTTGAAGGCGTCGATCAGCGCCTGCTCGCCCGACAGGTGCGCCATGATGCGCAGCTCGATCTGGCTGTAGTCGGCGGTGAGCAGCTCGTCGAAGCCCTCCCCCACCACGAACGCCCGCCGGATGCGCCTACCCACGTCGGTGCGCACCGGAATGTTCTGCAGGTTGGGGTCGGTGGAGCTGAGGCGGCCGGTCGCGGCCACCGTCTGGTTGAAGGTGGTGTGGATGCGGCCGTCGTCGGCGATCGTCTTGATCAGCCCCTCGACCGTGGTGCGCAGCTTGGTCTGGTCGCGGTGGTGCAGCAGGACCGCGGGGAGCTCGTTGTCGGTCTGCGCCGCCAGCCACGCCAGCGCGTCCGCGTCGGTGGTGTAGCCGGTCTTGATCTTCTTGGTCCTGGGCAGGCCCAGGTCCTCGAACAGCACCTGCTGGAGCTGTTTGGGCGAGCCGAGGTTGAACTCGCGGCCCACCACCTCGTGCGCACGCTCCACCGCGCCGCGGGCCGCGGCGGCGAACTCGCCCTGCAGCCCCTCCAGGTACTCGCGGTCGGCGGCGATCCCCGCGTGCTCCAGCCGCGCCAGCACGTCCACCAGCGGAAGCTCGACCTCGTGCAGCAGGTGGGTGCCGCCCCGCTTGTCCAGCTCCGCGGACAGCACCCCGGCCAGGTCGCGGGTGGCGCTCGCGCGCACCGCCAGCAGGTGCTGGCGGCCCGAGCCCGCCTCCCCGCCGTCGCCCAGGTCCAGGGTCAGCTGGTCGCCGGAGGCGTCCTCCTCCAGCTCCCGGCCCAGGTACCTGCGGCACAGGTCGGCGAGGTCGAAGCGGCGCTGTCCCGGCTGGACCAGGTAGGCGGCCAGGGCGGTGTCGCTGACCACGCCGCCCAGCGTCCACCCGTGCGCGCCCAGTGCGAGCAGGGCCCCCTTGTACTCGTGCACGACCTTGGGACGGCCGGGATCGGCCAGGAAGGCGGCCAGCGCCTCGGTGTCGGCCGGGTCCAGGGCGGTGGGGTCGACGAACACCGCCTCCCCCGAGGGCACGCTGATGGCCAGCGCGTCCACCCTGCCGGTACCGCGGCCCCAGGTGCCGTCCACGGCCAGTCCGGCGGGCGCCGTGGGGGTGAGGGTGTCGCCGGGGGCGGCGTGCCGGGTGATCCAGGAGGCCAGCTCCCCGGTCCCGGCCACGGTCAGGTCGACCCGGAAGCCCTCGGCGGGCTCGGCGCCGTCCGGCTCCGCGCCGTCCTCCAGCCGGACCACGGAGTACAGGCGCTCGCGCAGGTTGGAGGCGAACTCCAGGTTGTCGAAGAGCGCGTCGATCCCGGCCCGGTCCGCCTCGCCCAGGCCCAGCGCCCTGACGTCCACGTCCAGGTCCACGTCCGTGGCCAGCCGGTTCAGGCGCTGGTTGCGCAGCACGTCGTCCAGGTGGTCGCGGAAGTTCTGCCCGGCCTTGCCGGTGAGCTCGTCGGCGTGGGCGACCAGCTCATCCAGGGACCCGTACTTGGTGATCCACTTGGCGGCGGTCTTCGGGCCCACTCCGGGCACGCCGGGCAGGTTGTCGGCCTTCTCCCCCACCAGGGCGGCCAGGTCGCGGTAGCGTTCCGGGGGGACCCCGTACTTGTCCTCGACCGCCGCGGGGTCCATGCGCCGCAGGTCCGACAGGCTCTTGCCCGGGTACAGGACCGTGCAGGAGTCGGTGACCAGCTGGAAGGCGTCGCGGTCCCCCGAGGCGATGAGCACCTCCATCCCGGCCTCCCCGCCCTGGTGGGCCAGGGTGGCGATGACGTCGTCGGCCTCGAAGCCCGGCGCGGACAGGTTGGCGACGCCGACCAGCCGCATGAGGTCCTGGGTGAGCGGCACCTGGGAGGGGAACTCCGGCGGTGTGTCGGAGCGGCCGTCCTTGTACTCGGCGTACTCCTCGTGCCGGAAGGTGGGGCCGGACAGGTCCCATGCCACCGCGATGTGGGTGGGCTCCTCGTCCCGCAGCAGCTTGACCAGCATCGACGCGAAGCCGTAGACGGCGTTGGTCGACTGGCCGGTACTCGTGCCGAACTTTTCCACCGGGAGCGCGAAGAACGCGCGGAAGGCCATCGAGTGGCCGTCCAGGAGCAGGAGGCGGGGGCGCCGGCCGCCGCCGTCGGCGGGGGCTGCGCCGCCCGTCCCGGCGCCGGCCTGGGATGTCTGGTCGGGGGTCTCTCGCTTGGTCACCACAGACAAATCCTAGGATGCGATGCGGACACTTCGCGGCCACACCGCGAGAACACCGGCAAGGCCGACCGTCCCGGGCCGGAGCGCCCCTCCTCCGGCCGGAGCGGCCGGCGCCCCAGCGGATCGGAAGGCACACATATGACGACGGACTCCGAGGCGATGCGCCGGATGCTCGACACGGGCGCCCTGACCGGCGGCCTGGGCGACCGCATGGGCATCGAGGTCACCGAGGCCTCCGACGAACGCGTGGTGGGGCGGATGCCGGTGGAGGGCAACGTCCAGCCGTTCGGGCTGCTGCACGGGGGCGCGTCGTGCGTGCTGGCCGAGTCCCTGGGCTCGATCGGCTCCACCGCCCACGCCGCCCGGTTCGGCAAGGTGGCGGTCGGCATCGAGATCAACGCCACCCACCACCGGTCGGCCACCAAGGGGTACGTGACCGGTGTGGCCACCCCGGTGCACCTGGGCCGGACACTGGCCACGTGGGACATCACCATCACCGACGAGGAGGACCGGAAGGTGTGCACCTCCCGGCTCACGTGCATGCTGCGCGAGATGCCCGGCGGTCAGGGGGAGGCGGGCAGGTGACCGGAAGCGTCCGGAGGAACGGGACGCGTATATCGGTCAAGGGTTTTCCTGCTTGGGGAAGGACCACTTCACACCCGTGTGCAGTCCTTCTGTAGTTTTCCTACAGCCCGACCGCAGCTCTTGACGGTCGGGCTTCGTCATGCCTGGTCGTCGCGACAGTTTGCTGCCCCCTGCACACGCATAGCTGCGAACTGTACAAATATCGGGCGCGGAAGCCCAATGATGACTACAGAGGCATAACAGCCTGACGGCGAGTCGGCACCAACGGCCGCCCCCCGCTTTCCGATCCAGAAGTTCCGTGATTAAGCTCCGCTAACGCTCCTGATTAAGTCATGCCACACATCGCGGACATCAGGACGCACATGCACATCGGCACGGCTGCGTCACGCAGCGCGTGTTTCGCCGGTTGAACGGAGTGACCACGATCATGGCAAGCAAGAAGGCCCTAGGCCTCACTGCCGCAACCGCGGCCCTTGTACTCGGCCTGACCGCGTGTGGCAGCGGGGGCGGCGAAGGAGACGGCGGTGACGGAGGGGGCGACCAGTTCACCTACGGCATCCTCTACCCGCAGACCGGCAACCTCTCCTTCCTCGGCCCGCCCCAGATCACCGCGGCGGAGTACGCGATCTCCGAGATCAACGAGGCCGGCGGCATCCTCGGCAGCGAGGTCCCCAAGATCGTCCAGGGTGACGAGGCGGGCGACAACGCCCAGGCCAACGAGGCCGCCAACAGCCTCGTGTCGGACGAGGTGAACGCCGTCATCGGCGCCGCCGCCTCCGGTATGACCCAGGCGACCTACGACACCATCACCGGTGCCGAGATCGTCCAGTGCTCCGGCTCCAACACCTCCGCCGCGCTGAGCGACATCGAGGACAACGGCTACTACTTCCGCACCGCGCCCAGCGACCTGCTCTCCGCGGTGGTGATGGCCCGCAAGATCGTCGAGGGCGGCAACCAGAACGTCGCCATCGTCGCCCGCGCCGACGACTACGGCGGCGGCTACGCCCAGGCCCTCCAGGCGGAGCTGGAGAGCCTCGGCGCCCAGGTCGTCGTCAACGAGACCTACGACCCCATGGCCACCACCTTCGACTCGGTCGTCAACAGCGTCGCCAACGAGGACCCCGACGCCGTCGCGCTCATCGCCTTCGAGGAGGGCGCGCAGGTCATCTCCCAGTTCCTGGAGAGCGACATCGAGGGCGAGCAGATCTTCGTCACCGACGGCCTCAACGACCCGCAGCTGGGCGAGACCGTCAACCAGGAGAACCCGGACAGTGTCAACGGCATCACGGGTATCGCCCCGAGCGCGGACAACCCCGAGTTCTCCGAGGGCCTGCGCAGCTTCAACGAGGAGCTGGAGGTCTTCCAGTTCGCCCCGCAGGTCTATGACTGCGTCACCGTGATCGCCCTGGCCGCCGAGGCCGCCGGCAGCGTGAACCCGTCCGAGTACGTGGCCGAGCTGCCCAACGTCAGTCGCCCCGAGGGCACCGAGTGCTCCTCCTTCTCCGAGTGCCGCGACCTGCTGGCCGACGGTGAGGAGATCAACTACCAGGGCACCAGCGGCAACATCGACTTCGACGACAACGGCGACCCGACCGCCGCCACCTTCGAGATCTTCCACTACGGGGACGACGGTCACGAGATCCTCGCCTACGAGGAGCACTCGCTCCAGGACTAGGTGAGCGACGGCCGGCCCCGCCCGCCCGTCACCGACCACGGGGAGCGCCCCGGGAGATCCCCCTCCCGGGGCGCTCCTCGCCGTCCGTGTCCCCCGTCCCCACCGGAGAGGGCGCGGAGTCCGCGGGTGGCGTGGAGAGGGGCGGGCGGCGCGGCCGCCCCTCTCCTTCCCTACCGTTTCCCGCCCCGCCCGCTCACCGGGACCAGCGGCGGGCGATGTCGGCGGCCAGGGCGCGCAGTTCCTCGGCGGAGCGGCTCATGGCCGCCTCCACCGAGCCGGCGGACTCGACGAGGGAGTAGGTCTCGGTGATCCCGGCGTCGGCGGCCTCGGCCCGGCCGACCTTCACGGCCCCGGCGGTGACGATGCAGGGGACGCCGTGCCGGCTGGCGGCCTGGGCGACGCCGTGCGGGAGCTTGCCGCGCAGGGACTGGGAGTCGAAGGAGCCCTCGCCGGTGATGACGAGGTCGGCGCCGTCGAGGCGCTCGGCCAGGCGGACGGAGCCGAGGACGCGGCTGATGCCGGACTCGACCGTGCCGCCGAGGAGGAGCAGGGCGAAGCCCAGGCCGCCCGCGGCGCCGGCGCCGGGGGTGTCACGGGTGCCCTTGTCGGGGTCCACCCGGTCCGCGAAGGCGGAGAGGGCCGCGTCGAGGCGCTGGACCTGGTCGGGGTCGGCGCCCTTCTGGGGGCCGAAGACGGCGCTGGCGCCGTGGATGCCGAGGAGGGGGTTGTCGACGTCGGTGGCGGCGACGAGGCGGACCCCCTCCAGGGTCCGGCGGGCGGCGTCGAGGTCGACGGCGTCGACGTGCTCGGCCAGGGTGCCGCCGCCGTGGCCGAGGTGGTCGGCGGGGGTGGCGCCCAGTGCGGCGAGGAACCCGGCTCCGGCGTCGTTGGTGGAACTGCCGCCGAGGCCGACGACGACGGTGCGGGCGCCCGCGCGGACCGCGTGGGCGACCAGTTCGCCCACGCCGCGGGTGGTGGTGCGGCCGGGGTCGCGGTCGTCGGCGGGCACCAGGTGGAGGCCGCAGGCCTGGGCGCTCTCCACGTAGGCGGTGTCGCCGTCGAGGAGGTACTCCGCGGTCACGGGTGTGCCGAGGGGGCCGGTCACCTCGGCCCGCCGCACCTCGCCGCCGAGGGCGGTGTGCAGCACCTCGACGAACCCGGGTCCGCCGTCGGAGAGCGGGAGCAGCTCCGTTCGGGCGGAGGGGTCGGTCCGGTGCCAGCCGTCGGCGACGGCCTGGGCGGCTTCGAGCGCGGAGAGGGTACCGGCGAACTTGTCAGGAGCGATGAGGATACGCACGTGCTCCAGTGTGCCAGGCCACATTCTCACGCGTTCGGGGCACCCCTGGTCAGAGCCCGCACGGCCCTGGTCAGAGTCCGGGAGCGCCGTAGACGGGGAACCAGCGGGAGCGGTCCTTCTCCATGGGCAGGTCCGCGCCGATGGCCGCCTCCGCCTGGAGTTCGAGGGCGTTGTCCCTGCGCTGGCCGCCGGCGGGCGCGAAGGGGTAGAAGGTGCCGCGCTTGTAGAGGTAGACCAGTCCCAGGGAGCGGCCGCCGTCGGTGAAGCCGACCAGGGAGCACAGCAGGGAGGGCCCGTACCCGTTGGCCTCCAGGGTGGAGTTGACGGCGTGCAGGTCGGTCACCAGGCCGGTGATGTCGGGGGTGGCCGCCTCGTCCCCGGAGGCCGGGGCGTTCTGTGAGCGGACCACCAGCCAGGTGTAGCCGTAGTCGTCGGTGACCTGGTCCACGGGCGGGCCCCCGCCGCTGTCGAGCAGCTCGGTGATGTCGCGCTCCAGGTCGGCGAAGGCGGCGCCCTCGGTGGCGCGGAAGGCGACGGAGCCGGTACCGGTGGGCCCAAAGCCCGCGGCGGCCCGCAGGGTGACGGACGCCGAGGGCAGGCCGAACAGGGCGTCGAGGTCGGGCTTGGCCGGTTCGGAGCGCCCGAGCAGGGCTCGCCAGAAACTCATCGTGTTCTCCCGGTCCTTTCGGAGTCTGGGATCGGCCGGTACGACCGGTCCGGTCGGGGTCCGGTCGGGCCGGCCGCGGTCAACCGCCCTGGCCGAGCTGCCGGGAGATGTCGGACAGCTGGGCCAGGCGCTGCTGCACGGGCGGGTGGGTCGCGATCAGCTGGCTGAAGCTGAACCCCTTGCGGGAGAGGGCCGGTGCGAAGAAGAAGGCGTTGAACGGCTCCACCTGGCGCAGGTCGCGGGTGGGTATCCGGGCCATGTCGCCGGTGATCTTGGTCAGGGCGCTGCCCAGCATGGACGGGCGCCCGGTGAGGTAGGCGGCGGCGCGGTCGGCGGACAGCTCGCGGTAGCGCGACAGCGCCCGGGTGAGCAGGAAGCTGAGCGCCCAGGCGACCGCGCTGACCAGCACGACGAGCAGGGCGACGACGGCCGGGGCGGGACCGTTGTTGTTGCTGCGCATACCCCCGCTGAACATGGCGAAGCGCAGCCCGGCCTGGGTGAGGAACCCGGCGACGATGCCGAGGAAGCCGGCGACGGTCATCACCATGACGTCGCGGTGGGCGACGTGGGACAGCTCGTGGGCCAGGACCGCCTCCAGCTCGGAGCCCTCCAGGCGGCGCATGAGGCCGGTCGTCACACAGATGACCGCGGACTTCTTGTTGTGCCCGGTGGCGAAGGCGTTGGGAACGTCGGTGTCGGCGATCCCCACGCGGGGCTTGGGCATGTCCGCCAGGGCGCACAGCCGGTCGATCACGGCGTGCAGCTCGGGCGCCTGCTCGGGGGTGACCTCCTTGGCCCCCATGGAGAACATGGCGATCCTGTCGGAGGCGAAGTAGCTGAACAGCGCGAACCCGGCGACGATGAGCAGGACCAGCCACACGTTGAGGCCCACCAGGACCAGTCCGGCGATGAAGGCCATGTAGACCAGGGCGAGAAGGCCCATGGTCATCACCATGCGGGTGGTCAGCCCCCGGTCAGGTCTGAACTTGGAACCGGCCATGCCTAGTCCTCTCCCCGACGCGTCGACTGTCTCGGAGTGTAGTTCGCCCAGGTGGGAAAGGGCCCGAGGCGGTCCGCAGCGTGTTCGGCGCCCGCCCCCACCGGAGCGGCGCCCGCGGCCTCCCTTGCCGCGCTCGCACCCACCACTCCAACGAACGGGGCTCCGGCCGCGGTTCCCGGCGGGCTCCTCCCGCCCCGCGCGTCGTGCGAGGAGCCCCCGCGTACGACGAAGGCCGCCGTGCCCCCTGGGGGTCACGGCGGCCTGAGAACGCGCGTGCAGGCACCGAGCCGGGCTCCGAACGGCCGTGGCCTGGCCTTCGGGGCCCGCTCATCTTTGCCCGGGCGCACCTGGACGGAAGCGGTGCACCTGGACGGAGACGGTCCTAGCCGGGGATGAGCCCGTCGTCCTGCAGCATCTCCCGTACCTCTTCCATGCTGGCGTCGGCCGGCGGGAGGATGAACTGCGAGGGCTCCAGGGCGTCGGCCGGCAGCGGCTTGCCGTCCTCACGCACCTTCTCCAGAAGGTCGTGCAGAGCCCGGCGGAACGTGGCCTCGTCGCCCGACTCGATGGCCGACTCCAGCTGGGAGTCGAAGGAGTTGAGCAGTTCCAGGTCGGCGTCGGTGAGGTCGAGCTGCCCCTCACCCATGATGCGGACGATCACGCGCCCTCCCGGTTTCCGGTGTTGCCGGCGCCGTTGCCGCCCTCGATCTGCGGGGCGGAGTCACCACCGCCCTGCCCGAGCTCCCTCTTCATGCGCTCCAGGTCGGCCTCGACGCTGGTGGTGCTGGCCATGCGGTCGAGCTCGCTCTGGATGTCGTCCCGGGCGGTGCCGGTGACGTCGTCGAGCGCACCGGAGGCGAGCAGCTCGTCGACGGCGCCCGCGCGGGCCTGCATCTCGGCGGTCTTGTCCTCGGCGCGCTGGACGGCCATGCCGACGTCGCCCATCTCCTCGGAGATGCCCGAGAAGGCCTCGCTGATCTGCGTCTGGGCCTGGGCGGCGGTGTAGGTGGCCTTGATGGTCTCCTTGCGCGTGCGGAAGGCGTCCACCTTGGTCTGCAGGCGCTGCGCCGCCATCGTGAGCTTTTGCTCCTCGCCCTGGAGGTTGGCGTGCTGTTCGCGCAGGTTCTCGATCTGCTGGGACAGGCCGGAGCGGCGGCTCAGGGCCTCGCGGGCGAGGTCCTCCCGCCCCTGGGTCAGGGCGGCACGGCCCTGGCTCTCCAGTTTTCCGGACTGCTGCTCCAGCTGCTGGATCTGGAGCTCCACGCGCTTGCGGGAGGTCGCGACGTCGGCCACACCACGACGCACCTTCTGCAAGAGCTCAAGCTGTTTCTGGTACGAGTAGTCGAGTGTTTCCCTGGGGTCCTCGACCGAGTCCAAGGCTCTGTTGGCCTTGGACCTGAAGATCATCGAAAGTCGCTGAAACACGCTCATCGGCGTGGCCGTCCCCTTCTCGGTGCGTACATCGGCTGTTCCCAGCGGGCGCTTTGCCCAACCCTACGCGCTCTGGCCTGCGGTCGCCATAATGCGACGAGCGGCTACCCTGTGGGTGTGTTCCGACGTCGCTCCGCTTCCACAGCCCCGGACTCGGCCACCGCCGAATCCGCCAGCCCTGAGGCCACTGAGGCCACCCAACCTAAGGGATATACCCCCAAGAAGGGGGTCCCCACCCCAAAACGCAGGGAATCCGAGGTGGCCCCGCGCAAGCCGCTGAAGGCGCCCGAGACCCGCAAGGAGGCCTACCGGGCCTACCGGGAACGTCTCGAACGTCAACGCGCTTCGGGCGCACGGGGTTCCAGCGCGCCCAAGGGCGTGCCCAAGGACGAGGCCCGCTACTACCGCCAGCAGGACCTCGGCGAGGCCAGGGCCTTCGCCCGTGACTTCGTCGACTCCCGCCGCAGCGCCAGCGAGTTCTTCCTGCCGTTCTCGATCCTGATCATCGCCCTGCTGTTCATCAACAACCCGGTCTTCCAGGTCGGTGTGGCCTACGTGGCGTGGCCGCTGATGATGGTGACGATCATCGCCGAGGGCGTCCTGGTGGGCCGCACGGTCAAGAAGCGCGCCTCCGAGTACTTCCCCGACGACCCGAGCGTCAAGGGCGTCGGCATGTACGCGGCCATGCGCCAGCTGCAGTTCCGCCGCCTGCGCCTGCCCAAGCCGCGGCTGAAGGTCCGCGAGGACCCCACCCCGCGCGGAGTGCGCTAGGGCGCCCTCCCCCCTCTTCGGACCCTTCGGGCCGAGCAGCGTGAGCAGGGCCGGTGTTCGCACCGGCCCTTCACCGCACCCTTCATGGGAGCGTTCCCATTCGGTTCCGCCCAGCCGGTCGAGAACCTCGCGGAGAGCCACAACCGCCTACTAGAGTGCTCGGCATGGACTTTCGGCATCTAGGCAACAGCGGTCTCATGGTCAGCGAGATCGCCTACGGGAACTGGATCACGCACGGATCCCAGGTGGAGGAGGACACGGCCAAGGCCTGTGTCCGCGCGGCCCTGGACGCCGGTATCACCACGTTCGACACCGCCGACGTCTACGCCCAGGGACGGGCGGAGGAGGTGCTCGGCCGCGCCCTGAAGGGCGAGCGCCGGGACGGTCTGGAGATCTTCTCCAAGGTCTACTGGCCCATGGGAGAGGGCAAGAACGACAAGGGCCTGTCCCGCAAGCACATCATGCGCGGCGCGGAGGACTCCCTGCGCCGCCTCGGAACCGACTACCTGGACCTGTACCAGGCGCACCGGTTCGACTACTCCACGCCGCTGGAGGAGACCATGCGGGCCTTCGAGGACCTGGTCCGCCAGGGCAAGGTCCTCTACGTCGGTGTGTCGGAGTGGCGTGCCGAGGAGATCGAGCGGGCACTCAAGATCGCCGACGAGATGGGCTTCGACCGGATCGTCTCCAACCAGCCGCAGTACAACATGCTGTGGCGGGTCATCGAGCCCGAGGTCGTCCCGCTCTCCGAGCGCGAGGGCATCGGCCAGATCGTGTGGTCGCCGATCGCCGGAGGCGTCCTGACCGGCAAGTACAAGCCCGGCCAGGAGCTGCCCGCCGGTTCGCGCGCCGCCGATCCCAACAGCGGGCACTTCCTGCGCGGCCCGCTCGAGGACCAGGTCCTGCTGGAGCGCGTGCAGAAGCTGGAGCCGCTGGCCGCCGAGGCGGGCCTGTCCCCGGCGCAGCTGGCCGTGGCCTGGGTGCTGCAGAACCGGAACGTGTCGTCCGCGATCATCGGCGCCTCCCGTCCCGAGCAGGTGGAGGACAACGTCCGGGCCGCCGGGGTCAAGCTCGACGAGGGGCTGCTCGCCAGGATCGACGAGATCCTCGGCGACAGCGTCAAGCGCGACCCGTCGCTGACCAAGAGCCCGGAGAACATCCGCGGCTAGACAGTGTTCCTCGGGGGCTCCGCTCCGCCCCGTGTTCGGGCGCCTTGAGGGCGGGAACCTTCGGCGCCTCCGGAGGGTTCACTCGTTCCTCACGAACCCTCCTACCGCACCTCCGGAACCCCGCCGGCACCCGAACCACCCCCAGGGGCTCCGCCCCCTTCCGCGCACCGGGCCCCGACCGCCTCCGGGCGGCCGGGGCCTTCGCGCGTCCGGTCCGGGGAGCGTTCCTCTGGTGTCCCCCCTTCCGCTCTGGGTAGCTGTCGCCCCACACGAGCCGTGGAAGAGGGGGCAGATGGACACCGCACAGGTCATCGAGGCAGTGGGGACCGCCATCGACGTCGCCGGGGTCGGCGTCATCGTCGTCGGAGCGGTGGGGGCGACGGCGCTGTTCGTGTACCGCGTGGTGGTCGGCAGGGCGTTCGCGGAGGCCTACCGCCCCTACCGGCAGGGACTGGGCCGGGCGATCCTGCTCGGCCTGGAGTTCCTCGTCGCGGGGGACATCATCCGCACGGTCGCGGTCTCGCCCACCTTCGCCACCGTCGGGGTGCTCGCGGGGATCGTTCTCATCCGGACCTTCCTCAGCTTCTCCCTGGAGGTGGAGCTGGAGAACCGCTGGCCGTGGCAGTCCCGCAGCTCCCCCTCCTCCGGCCGGAGCTGACCCGCGCCGCCCGCCGCGGGCCGGTCAGCGCGCCATGTCGCGGGCCAGGTGGGAGCGGTGCAGGCGCCCGGTCCGCAGCAGCCGGGCCAGGTCGGCCCGGGTCTGGTGGGACAGCTGGACGTGGAAGTAGTTGACGTACTCCAGGACCGCGAACAGCCACAGGCCCAGGCCCGGCCACACCCGGGTCCAGAGGACGCCCCCCGCGAGGGCCGCCGCCACGACCGCGCCGCCCGCGAGGAGCAGCAGCGGGTCCACCCACCGCAGGGCGCGAAAGACCGGCATGCCCTCCGGGTCCCGTGCCCGTGTGCGCAGCTGGCGCACCTTGATCCACCAGTAGGCGCCGCCCTGGACCAGCAGCAGGGCGAACAGGGCGAACCCGGCCAGGTTGGCCGGGGAGGCGGGCACGCTCAGGAAGCGGAAGAGCACCACGGCGAACAGGGGGACGTTGACCAGTTCCAGGACGGCCAGACTGCGCAGGGACGAGACCATGTCCCGATCGTCCCGCAGACGGCGCCCCGGCGCCCCCGGGTCCGGGGCCGCCGGACCCGTGTGAGGCCGTGCCCCGGCGGGACACGGCGGAGCGCCTACTCGACGGGTTCCAGGGACATCTCGTAGACCTCCTTGTCGCCCTCCAGCAGGGCGACCCGGTTCACTCCGCCCTCGGTGAGCTCCTGCCAGTTCTCGCCCAGCCAGCTCTCCGCGTCGCCCCTCGAGGTGAACGTCTCGGAGGGCAGGTCCTGCCCCGTCGGGCCGGAACCCTCGGCTCCGTAGTACCGCCAGGTCCACGCCATGTTCGACCGCCCCTTCGTCGCGGAGGCCACGGCATCCGGTCACCGTGACCCTGCTCCCGAGCCTAACCACTCGGCGTCCGGACGGGGGCCTCCCCCGGGCACGTTCCCTCCGGGGGAGGGGAACCTGACCGGGGCTTGGCGGACCATGAGGTTTACTCTTCGGGTGCGTATCCGTTTTCTCGGGACAGCCGGCCATTCGGGGTGGCCCGCCCCGCAGTGCACCTGCGCCTCCTGCAACAAGGCCCTCGCCGAACGGCGCCTGCCCCTGCGCGTGACCGTGGACGACCGCTTCCGTATCCGCGAGACGGGTGCGGTGGGCCCGGTGCCCCCGGGGTACTCGGTGTCCCCGACGCCCGACGGCGTCCTGGTGGAGGGTCCCGACGGCGGCAAGCTGCTGTACGCCCGCACGGGGCCCGGCCCCCTGCCCGGCGTCCCGCCGGTGGAGGCGCGGGCGGAGGGCTCCTCCGGCTACTCCTCCACCCGGCCCGACCAGCAGGTGGACATGGTCGTCGTGGACGCGGCGCAGCGCCCCGAGGTCATCGGCGAGCTGCGCCGCTCGGGGGTGATCGGGGTGACCACGGCCGTCGTGGCGGTCGGCGGCGACCACCGCGTCCGCTCCCCCGCGGAGTTCGCCCGGCGGGCGCGGCTGTGGGGCGCCCTGGTGCCGGGCGACGGGCAGGTCCTGTCGTGTCCGCCCGCGGTGTGGCCGGAGCCGCGGCCGCACGGCCCACACCGGACCCTGGTGACCGGCGGCGCCCGGTCCGGCAAGTCCACCGAGGCCGAGCTGCGCCTGATGGCCGAGCCGAAGGTGCTGTACGCGGCGACCGGCCCGGTGCCCGACCCCGTCGAGGACCCCGCGTGGGCCGAGCGTGTGGAGCGGCACGTGCGGCGCCGCCCGTGGTGGTGGCGCACCGAGCAGACCACCGACCTGGCGGCGGTGCTCAAGCGTTCCCGGGGCGCGGTCCTGGTGGACTGCCTGGGCACGTGGCTGACCTGGGTGATGGGCGAGGCAGGGCTGTGGGAGGAGGACCCTCCCTCCGGCGCCGAGGACGAGGTGGAGGCCGCGGTGCACGGACTGCTGGAGGCCTGGCGCTCCACCCAGGCCTACGTCGTGGCGGTCACCAACGAGGTGGGGTCGGGCGTGGTGCCCGCGACCCGTGCCGGAGGACTGTTCCGCGACCACCTGGGCCGGCTGAACCAGTGGGTGGGTGCCGAGTCCGAGGAGGTCGTGCTGGTGACCGCGGGCCGCGTCCTGGAGTTCCCGTGACCGGTACGGCCCACGGCGCCTCCCCGGAACCCGGCCCCGGCCCCTCGGGCGCGGTCTCCGGTGCGGCCGCCGGCGCGCGGATGGCGCTGGGGACGTTCACCGTGTTCCCCGTGCGCGTGGGGCGGGTGGACCGCTCCGTCGCGGGCCGGGCGATGGTGTGGGCTCCCGTGCTGGGCGCGGCCCTGGGCGCCCTGACCGGCGCGGTGGCCGTGCTGGGCACGGCCTCGGGGCTGTCCGCGCCGCTGGCGGCGGTACTCGCCGTGGGCCTGGCCGCGCTGGCGACCCGGGGACTGCACCTGGACGGTCTGGCGGACCTGGCCGACGGGCTGGGCAGCGGCCGTCCGCCCGAGGGCGCCCTGGAGGTGATGCGGCGTTCCGACATCGGCCCGTTCGGCGTGGTCACCCTCGTGGTCGTGCTGGGCGCGCAGGTGCTGGCGCTGGGGCAGCTGGCGGAGGCCTCGCCGTGGGCGGCGCCGACGGGCGCGGCGGCGGCCGGGGCGGTGGGGCGGTGCGCGGTGGCGCTGGCGTGCACGCCGCGCGTGCCGTCGGCACGGCCGGAGGGTCTGGGCGCGTTCGTGGCGGGGACCGTGCGCTGGCCGGGGGCGCTGACGGCCGGTGTGTTCACGGCCGCGGTGTGCCTGACGGGCTGGGCGCACGCTCCGGCGTTCGCGGCGGCGTGCGTGCTCGCGGGGGTCGCGGGCCTGCTCGTGGCGGGCGGCGTACTGCGCCGGGCGGTGCGGAGGCTGGGCGGTGTCACCGGCGACGTGCTGGGGGCCTTGGTGGAGTCCGCCGCGACGGCGGTACTCGTGGTGGCCGCGGCGGCCTCCGCCTGGGGGTGAGGGCCGCCGACCCCGGGTGCGCGGAACCCGCCGTGGACACGGGAGGCGGTCGGCCGCTTCCCGCCGACGCGCAGCTCCGGGCCCCGGTGTCGCGATCATCACATTTTTTCACACCCGGTTTCACGGATTCCGCACACGGGCAGGCGCCGTCCCCCGGGCGGTGGCCCACGACGCCCTCCACCGGCGGCCAGAGCCGCCCTCGCCGCTCGAACGGGCCGGGGCCGCCCCGGGGAACCCCCGCCCCCCGGGGCCGCCCGCAGCGCCGCGTCAGACCCCCTCGCGACCCGGGGCGCCGCGTCGCCGCCGAGCACGCGAGGCGACTAGCATCAGGGATGTGAGCACGTCGTTGTCAGTAAATACGGAGTCCCCCAGTTCGCTCGACGCCGACGCGGTTGTCGTCGGTTACCACTCCGGAGGCGATGCTCCGGAGCCCGCGTCGGGCGCACACGACGTCGACGCCGCCTTCTCCGGCGGCCTCGGCCAGACCCTGTCGCTCCTGGGAGCGAGCGGCGCCCCCGAGGAGGTGCACACCCTTGCCTCCCTCGGAGCCGTCAAGGCCCCGGTCGTCGTCGCGGTCGGTCTCGGCCCGGCGCCCGCCGAGGGCCCCGTCGACTCCGACATCCTGTCCCGCGCGGCCGGTGCCGCGCTGCGTTCCCTGACCTCGCGCCCGGAGGGTGCGGGCCGCGTCGCCCTGGCCCTGCCCGCCCAGAGCGCCGCCGAGGCCGAGGCCGTCGTCCTCGGCGCGCGGCTGGGCGCCTACGGCTTCGACCGGTACCGCACCGGGGACGGCAGGAGGGCCGACGCCACCACCGAGCTGGTCCTGATCTCCCCCGCATCCGAGGCCGGGGACGCCGCCGAGCGCGCCGCCGTCCTGGCCGATGCCGTCAACCTCACGCGTGACCTGGTCAACACCGCACCGGCCGACCTGGTTCCCGAGGACCTCGCCGACACCGCCCAGGAGATCGCCCAGCAGAACGGCCTGCAGATCGAGGTCCTGGACGAGCGCGCCCTGGCCGAGGGCGGCTACGGCGGCCTGACCGGCGTGGGCCAGGGCTCGGCCAACCCGCCCCGCCTGGTCCGCCTCTCCCACACCCACCCGGAGGCCACCCGCACCGTCGCCTTCGTCGGCAAGGGCATCACCTTCGACTCCGGCGGCCTGTCCCTCAAGCCCGCGGGCTCGATGGACTGGATGAAGTCAGACATGGCCGGCGCCGCCTCCGTGCTCGCCGCCATGCGCGCCATCGCCTCCCTGGGCCTGAAGGTCAACGTCGTCGGCTACCTGGCCGTGGCCGAGAACATGCCCAGCGGCACCGCCCAGCGCCCCTCCGACGTGCTGACCATCTACGGCGGCAGGACCGTGGAGGTCCTCAACACCGACGCCGAGGGCCGCCTGGTCATGGCCGACGCCCTGGTCCGCGCGCAGGAGGACGCTCCCGACCTGGTCGTGGACATCGCCACCCTGACCGGCGCCCAGCTGGTCGCGCTCGGCACCCGCGTGTTCGCGGTCATGGCCAACGACGACGACGTGCGCGCCGAGGTCGTCTCCGCCGCGGGCGCGGCGGGCGAGTCCTCCTGGCCGATGCCCCTGCCCGAGGAGCTTCGCTCGGGCCTGGACTCCTCGGTCGCCGACATCGCCAACGTGGCGGGCGAGCGCTGGGGCGGCATGCTCTCCGCGGGCGTCTTCCTCAAGGAGTTCGTCGAGGACGGCGTCAAGTGGGCGCACCTCGACATCGCGGGTCCGTCCTTCAACCACGGCGGTCCGCACGGCTACACCCCGAAGGGCGGCACCGGCGCGGGTACGCGCACGCTGGTCCGCATCGCGGAGGAGTACGCCAGGTAGTCACCGTGGACGGGGCGGGGCTCCTGTGAGCCGGAGCGTCCGCCCCTCCCCGGCACCGCGGACGCGGACACCGCCCCCCGTCTTCCCCAGCCCCGTCCGCGGAACCACCACCCATCACCAGCCACACAACAAGGAGTTCGTTCCCGTGAGTGAGAGCGGCGGCACCTTCGACCTCGTCGTCCTTGGCGGCGGCAGCGGCGGCTACGCGGCGGCACTGCGCGCCGCTGAGCTGGACATGAGCGTCGTCCTGATCGAGAAAGACAAGCTCGGCGGCACCTGCCTGCACCGCGGCTGCATCCCCACCAAGGCCCTGCTGCACTCGGCCGAGGTCGCCGACTCCGCCAAGGAGAGCGAGAACTTCGGTGTCAGGGCCACCTTCGAGGGCATCGACATCGAGGCCGTGCACAAGTACAAGGACAAGGTGATCGGCGGCCTGTACAAGGGCCTGACCGGCCTGGTCAAGTCCCGCAAGATCACCGTCGTGGAGGGTGAGGGCAAGCTCACCGGCAAGGACGAGGTCACCGTCGACGGCACCGTCTACAAGGGCCGCAACATCCTGCTGGCCACCGGTTCCAAGCCCAAGACCCTGGGCCTGGACATCGACGGCGAGAAGGTCATGACCAGCGACCAGGCCCTGGACCTGGACCGCGTCCCCGAGTCGGTCATCGTCCTGGGCGGCGGTGTGATCGGTGTGGAGTTCGCCAGCGTGTGGCGCTCCTACGGCGCCGACGTCACCATCGTCGAGGCCCTGCCCCACCTGGTGCCGGTGGAGGAGGAGTCGAGCTCCAAGCTGCTGGAGCGCGCCTTCCGCAAGCGCAAGATCAAGTACGAGCTGGGTACCCCGTTCGAGTCGGTCAAGACCACCGGCTCCGGCGTGACCGTCACCCTCAAGGGCGGCAAGACCCTGGAGGCCGAGGTCCTGCTGGTCGCCATCGGACGCGGGCCCGTCTCGGAGGGCCTGGGCTACGAGGAGCAGGGCATCACCCTGGACCGCGGCTTCGTCCAGGTGGACGAGAACCTGCACACCGGCGTGGGCAACGTCTACGCCGTGGGCGACCTCATCCCCACCCTCCAGCTCGCCCACGTGGGCTTCGCCGAGGGCATCTTCGTCGCCGAGCACATCGCGGGGCAGAACCCGCCCGCGATCGACTACGACGGTGTTCCCCGTGTCACCTACTGTGAGCCCGAGGTCGCGTCCGTGGGTCTGACCTCCGCGGTCGCCAAGGAACGCGGCCACGACGTCGTGGAGATGAACTACAGCCTCGCGGGCAACGGCAAGAGCCAGATCCTGCAGACGCAGGGAGCGGTGAAGGTCATCGCCGAGAAGGACGGCCGTGTGCTCGGCGTCCACATGGTCGGCAGCCGCGTCGGCGAGCTGATCGCCGAGGGGCAGCTGATCTACAACTGGGAGGCGCTGCCCTCCGAGGTGGCGCAACTGATCCACCCGCACCCGAGCCAGTCCGAGGCGCTCGGCGAGGCGCACCTGGCGCTGGCGGGCAAGCCGCTCCACGTCCACGACTGACCGCACCACCCGGGGGCGGGCCGCCAAGGCCCGCCCCCGCACACATCCGCGCTGCCCAGTCAAGGGGTTGGGCAGAGACCGCGCCCAGATCCAACGAGGAACCCATGCCGACTTCCGTTTCCATGCCCGCCCTGGGTGAGAGCGTCACCGAGGGGACCGTCACCCAGTGGCTGAAGAACGTGGGCGACACCGTCGAGGTGGACGAGCCGCTCCTTGAGGTCTCCACCGACAAGGTGGACACCGAGATTCCGTCACCCGCCGCCGGTGTGCTCACCAAGATCCTCGTCGACGAGGACGAGACCGTGGAGATCGGCGCGGAGATCGCCATCATCGGCGGTGAGGGCGAGAGCGCCGACGAGGGCGGTGCCGAGCCCGCCGCCGAGGCCTCCCGTCCCGAGCCGGAGGAGGAGTCCGCCCCCGAGCCCGCGGCGGCCGAGGAGCCCGAGCCGGCCGAGGAGCCCGAGCCGGAACCCGCGCCCGCCCCGTCCGCGCCGTCGGAGTCCTCCTCCGGCGGTCCGAAGACGTCGGTGACCATGCCCGCCCTGGGTGAGAGCGTCACCGAGGGGACCGTCACCCAGTGGCTGAAGAACGTGGGCGACACCGTCGAGGTGGACGAGCCGCTCCTTGAGGTCTCCACCGACAAGGTGGACACCGAGATTCCGTCACCCGCCGCCGGTGTGCTCACCAAGATCCTCGTCGACGAGGACGAGACCGTGGAGATCGGCGCGGAGATCGCCGTCATCGGCGGTACCGGCGACGAGCCCCCGGCCACCTCCGAGGCGCCCGCTCCGCCCGAGGCCGAGCCGCGGCCCGAGCCCGCCGAGAAGCCCGAAGCCGCCGAGGAGCCCGAGCCGGAGCCCGCCTCCGAGAAGCCGGAACCCGCTCCCGAGAAGCCGGAGCCCGCTCCCAAGGCCGAGCCCGCCGGTGACGAGGCTCAGGCCGGCGGGGGCCCGTCCGTGGACATCGAGACCCTCAGCGGCACCGGCCGGGCCTCGGGCACCGACTCCGGGACCGAGGCCTACGTGACGCCGCTGGTGCGCAAGCTCGCCGCCGAGCACGGCGTGGACCTGGGCCGCGTCAAGGGCACCGGCGTGGGCGGGCGCGTCCGCAAGCAGGACGTTCTCAAGGCCGCCGAGGAGCAGAAGGAGGCCGCGCGCGCCGCCGCACCGGCCCCGTCCTCGGCGCCGAGCAAGGTGGCCGACGACGCCTCGCTGCGCGGCCGCACCGAGAAGCTCAGCCGCCTGCGCCTGTCCATCGCGGACCGGATGGTGGAGTCGCTGCACGTCTCGGCCACGACCACGCAGGTCATCGAGGTGGACGTCACCAAGATCGCCCGCCTGCGCGAGCAGGCCGCCGACCGCTTCGCCGAGCGCGAGGGCCTTCCGCTGGACTTCTTCCCCTTCTTCGCGCTGGCCGCGGTGGAGGCCCTGCGGTCCCACCCCAAGCTCAACGCGGTGGTCGACAGCGACAAGCGCGAGGTGACCTACCACGACGTGGAGAACCTCGGCGTGTCGGTGGACACCGAGCGCGGCCTCCTCGCCCCGGTGGTCAAGGAGGCGGGCAAGCTGGACCTGAGCGGCCTGGCGCACAGGATCACGGACCTGACCGAGCGCGCCCACACCGGCGGGCTCGGCCCGGACGAGCTGGGCGGCGGCACGTTCACCATCGCCGAGACCGGCTGCACCGGCGCGCTGTTCGGCACACCGATCATCAACCAGCCGCAGGTGGCGATCCTGGGCACCGGCGCGGTCGTCAAGCGCCCCGTGGTGCTCGAGGACCCGTCCATGGGCGACGAGGTGATCGCGGTGCGCTCGATGGTGTACCTGTCGCTGGCCCACGACCACCGCCTGATCGACAGCGCCGACGCCGGACGCTTCCTGCAGGCGGTGAAGGCGCGTCTGGAGGAGGGCGCCTTCGAGGGCGACCTGGGCCTGGCCTGAGCACCCCGGGCCCTGCCCGGATCCCTTCCGTACGACCCCGCCGGGTCGGGCGCCGTCCCCGCGGCTCCCGGCCCGGCGCAGTCTTGTGGCCCGCAGCCCTCCCCGGGGCGGGCCCCTTCCGCGGGACCCGTCCGATTTGACCTCAACAGCTGTTGAGGTTCTAGCGTTGGCGCGTCCCGAAGAACCGACGGTGCGCCGCGCGGCTCCTTTCCCGGCAGGGCAGAGCCGGTCCGCGCGTGCCCGCCCGACGTGCCCGCTCTTTCGTGGGCCGAGACGGCACCAAGAAGCAAGGACCCACATGGACAACCTTCGGATCGCGGTCATCCTCGGCGGCAACCGCAGAGGCCGCACCGGTCCCTCCGTCTCGCGCTGGTTCGTGGACCGGGCCGTCAAGCACCCCGACCCGGGCATGGAGTTCGACTTCCTGGACGTGGACGACATCAGTCCGGCGGACGGCCACGGCGGGCCGATGGCCCCGGGGTCGGCTCGGACCGTGGACGCGGCCGACGGGTTCGTGGTGGTGACTCCGGAGTACAACCACGGCTACCCCGGCGAGCTCAAGAGCGCCATCGACGCCGCGCGCCGGGAGTGGTTCGGCAAGGCGGTCGGCTTCGTCTCCTACGGCGGGATGTCGGGGGGCCTGCGGGCGATCGAGCAGCTGCGCTCGGTCTTCTCGGAGCTGCACACCGCCACGATCCGCGACACGGTCAGCCTGCACAACGCACAGACGATGTTCGGCGCCGACGGCGAGCCGGTGGTGGACATGGCGGAGGCGGAGGCGGCCGTGGAGAGGATGCTGCGGCAGCTGGCGTGGTGGGCGCTGGCCCTGCGCGAGGCCCGGGAGCGCCGTCCCTACCCGGGATAGCCGCGGGGCCCGGGCACGGCGTGAATACGGCGGGGCGGTGCCTCGCGGCACCGCCCCGCCTTTCTACCCCACCAATCACCATCCCCTGATGATCCCCATCATCAAAGGTCTGTGGCCGGGCGCGCGGCAGCCAGCCCGACAGCGCGTCGCCCACAGTAGCTCCGCGATGACGCGGAGTTCCTGTCCCACCTTCAAGGTAGAAGACCGGGGAGCCCTCCCGCAGCTCTTTCACGGAAAAAGCCGAGGAAAAACCGGCCGCTGCCCCCGGGACACGCCTTTGGCGGCCGCCTGCGCGGGAGTCCGGGGGCCCTGAGGGTAGACCCTGGACCATGAGAGTGGCGATCACGGGGGCATCAGGACTCATCGGCAGGGCGCTGGAGGCGTCCCTCCTCGACGACGGGCACACGGTGGTGCGCATGGTGCGGCACCTGCCCCGGGGGCGGCATCCGTCGCGCGTGGAGGAGGCGGAGTGGCGCCCCGAGCAGGGACGGGTGGACACCGTGGCCCTGCACGAGACCGACGCGGTGGTACACCTGGCCGGCGCGCCGATCGGCCCGGCCCTGTGGACACGGCACCGGCGCACCCTCATCCGGCGCAGCCGGGTGCGCGGCACCCGCACGCTGTGCCAGGCGCTGGCGGGCATGGCCGGTCCGCCTCCGCGCCTGCTGACCGCGTCGGGGACGCACTACTACGGTGACACCGGCGGGCACCCGGCCACCGAGGACAGCCCGCCGGGCACCGGGTTCCTGGCCGGGGTGTGCCGGGCCTGGGAGGAGGCCGCCGCCCCCGCCGTCGAGGCGGGCCTGTCGGTGGCCCACATGCGCACCTCGGTGGTGCTCGACCGCTCGGGCGGTATGCTGCGCACGCTGCTGCCGCTGTACCGGGCCGGGCTGGGCGGCCGCATGGGGCCGGGAACTCAGTACATGAGCTGGATCGCCATGCGCGACCACATCGGGGCCGTGCGCTTCCTGCTGGAGCATCCCGAGATCACCGGGCCGGTGAACATGTGCGCGCCGGAGCCGGTGAGCAACGCGGACTTCGCCCGGGCCCTGGGTGGGGCGCTGGGCCGCCCGACGCTCCTCCCCGTCCCGGCCGCGGCACTGCGCGCGGCCCTGGGGGACTTCGCCGAGGAGACCGCGCTGACCGACCTGAGGGTGCTGCCCGAACGCCTGGACAAGGCCGGGTATTCCTTCTCCCTGCCCACCCTCGACCGTGCGCTATCCGACATCCTGGCCAGACCCGCGCCCTCCACCGGGGCGTAAGGTGGGTGTGTGAGTGATCTCGTTTACGCATGGCTGGGCGACACTCCCGTCCCGTACCACCAGGGCTGGGATCTGCAGAAGCGGCTCCACGAGCGCCGCGTCGCCGATGAGGTGGCCGACACGGTCCTGTTCCTGGAACACGAGCCCGTCTACACCGCCGGAAAACGCACCGGGAGGTGGGATCGTCCCATCACCGACCCCGGAGCGCCCGTCGTGGACATCGACCGGGGCGGCAAGATCACCTGGCACGGCCCCGGGCAGCTGACGGTGTACCCCATCGTCCGAATGCCCGACCCCGTGGACGTGATCGCCTACGTACGGATGCTGGAGGAGGCCATCATCCGCACCATCGCGGAGTACGGCCTGACCGGCAGGCGGGTGGAGGGGCGCACCGGGGTGTGGCTGGACGCCGACCCCGAGCGCGGTCTGATCGAGCGCAAGGTGGCCGCCATCGGCTGCCGGATCGCCCGTGGGGTCGGTATGCACGGACTCGCGTTGAACTGCAACAATGATCTGTCGTGGTACGACCGGATCATCCCGTGCGGGATCACCGACGCCGGGACCACCTCGCTCTCCGTCGAGCTGGGGCGTGACGTGACCGTGGCCGAGGTACGGCCGCTGATGGAACGCCACCTGGCGGACGTCCTCGGCGCGGAGGGGTACAGCCACACCGACGGCGCCGAACTGCTCTCCGGCGCCACCGCCCGTGGATGACACACCACACCATGAGCCAGTCCCCGCAGGGACGAAGCGCCCCCACAAGGGGCGGAAGGGTCCCCGTCACGGGGCACAGAAGGGAACGGGTTCACGTTGACCATCGCTCCTGAGGGCCGCAAGCTGCTGCGCGTGGAGGCGCGCAACAGCGAGACCCCCATCGAGAAGAAGCCGCCGTGGATCAAGATCAAGGCGCACATGGGGCCCGAGTACACCGAGCTCCACTCCCTGGTCAAGAGCGAGGGCCTGCACACGGTGTGCCAGGAGGCCGGGTGCCCCAACATCTACGAGTGCTGGGAGGACCGCGAGGCCACGTTCCTCATCGGCGGCGACCAGTGCACGCGGCGCTGCGACTTCTGCCAGATCGCCACCGGCAAGCCCACCGCCCTGGACCGCATGGAGCCGACCAAGGTCGCCAACTCCGTGAGGACCATGGGGCTGCGCTACGCCACCGTCACCGGGGTGGCCCGTGACGACCTGGAGGACGGCGGCGCCTGGCTGTACGCGGAGACCGTCCGCAAGATCCACGAGCTCAACCCGGACACGGGCGTGGAGCTGCTGATCCCCGACTTCAACGCCGACCCGGAGCAGCTCGCCGAGGTGTTCGGCTCGCGTCCGGAGGTGCTCGCGCACAACATCGAGACGGTGCCGCGGATCTTCAAGCGCATCCGTCCGGGCTTCCGCTACGAGCGCTCCCTCAGGGTGATCACCGAGGCCCGCGAGGACGACCTGGTCACCAAGTCGAACCTGATCCTGGGCATGGGCGAGACCCGTGAGGAGATCAGCGAGGCGATGCGCGACCTGCACGAGGCCGGGTGCGACCTGCTCACCATCACCCAGTACCTGCGCCCCTCCAAGCTGCACCACCCGATCGACCGGTGGGTGAAGCCGGAGGAGTTCGTGGAGCTGGGCCAGGAGGCCGAGGAGATCGGCTTCGCCGGTGTCATGTCGGGTCCGCTGGTGCGTTCCTCCTACCGCGCCGGACGCCTGTACAAGCAGGCGCGGGAGAAGCGGGACGCCGAGAACAACGCCCTGGCGAACAACGCGTAACGGGCCTTTCGCCCGAGTCGTGACCAACCTGGAACGGTGGCCCGCGGGCCACCGTTCCTCACATAGGAGCACGTCCACATATCCTGGTGAGGAGAGGCGCCCCGTCGGTGGCGCCGCAAGGCGCCGCACCCAGGTCGACCGCGAAGAGGAGGCAAGGCAGCCCAGGGATCTCCTTCCCCGCCGACCAAGGTCGGCGCGCGCTGCCTGAGAGCACGATGGCGAAAAAGGGTTCCCAGAACACGGCTCAGGGCAAGGACGGGGCCGAGAAGCAGCCGGGCCGTCTCAAGCAGATCGGCATGGTCGCCAAGGTCGTCCACCAGCAGAGTCCGCGCAGCATCCCGCTCGCGGTCGGCGCCGCGGTGGTCATCCTCGCGGTCTTCGTCGGTATCGGCCTCTGGACCGGCTCGTGGATCCTGTGGCCGCTGACCGGTCTGCCGGTCGCCTTCCTGGTCGGCTTCATCATCTTCACCCGCTCCGCGCAGCGCGTCCAGTACAAGATGCTGGACGGGCGCCTGGGCGCGGGGATGGCGATCCTGGAGAACATGCGCGGCAACTGGTCGGTCGAGCCCGGTGTGGCCGCCAACAAGCAGATGGACGTCGTACACCGCGTGGTGGGCCGCCCCGGCGTGATCCTGGTCGGCGAGGGCGACCCGGGCCGCCTCAAGCCGCTGATCGCCGGCGAGAAGAAGCGCGTCTCCCGCGTCGCCTACGACACCCCCATCTACGACTTCAAGGTCGGCAACGGCGAGGACCAGGTGCCGGTCTCCAAGCTCCAGCGCACCCTGGTCAAGCTGCCCCGCAACCTGGACAAGGCCGGGACCGCCGAGCTGAACTACCGGCTCAAGGCGCTGCCCGCCAAGATGCAGATGCCCAAGGGCCCCATGCCCAAGGGCGCGAAGATGCCCAAGGGCATGCGCGGCCAGATGGGCGGCTAGACGCCCCGGGCCGCAAGGCAGGCGTGGAGGGGTCGTCGCACCAACGGGTGCGACGGCCCCCTTCGCGTGTCCGGCCGGGCTCAGTCGGAGCCCTCGGGCCCCGCCTCGGGTTCGTAGCCGATCAGGTCGCCTGGCTGGCAGCGGAGCTCACGGCACAGCGCGGCCAGGGTGGAGAAGCGGATCGCCCTGGCCCGGTCGTTCTTGAGCACCGACAGGTTGACGACGGTGACGCCGACCCGCTCGGCGAGCTGGGTCAGGGTCATACCGCGTTCGGCCAGGAGCTTGTCCAGGTGGACGCGGATACCGTCGGCGTCCTCGGGCGGCATCAGACGAGCCCCCTGACGTCCTCGCGCAGCCGCGTGCCGCGGCGGAAGACCTCGGCGAGCGCGGCCAGGACGAGCCCGACGAAGACGTGGGTGAGGGAGATGCCGTTTCCCTCGGAGGCGCCCACCGCGAGGAAGAACCCGTCCGTGCCAAGGGCCCGGGACCGCAGGATCCCCTCGCAGACCATCCCGGTCAGGGGGACGAGCACGGAGGCCGCCAGGACCGTGAACGCGATGGTGTAGACGCGGCGCACGTTGGCGGGGACGAAGGGGTCGCCCTTGTCCAGGCTCTGGATGAGGCGCAGCACCATGGCCATCACCACGAGGGCCGCGGTGGCGCCCAGCATGCCGGGGGCGACCAGCAGGAGCCGCTCCGCGATGGTGGGGTCGTGGAACGTGAGCCGTATGGCCCCGGTCGGCCCGGTCTCGTAGACGGCGCCGGTGGTCGCCACGCCGACCCGGGGCTCGGAGGCCTCATCCGGGATCCGGACGGTGATGGTGTCGGGCACCGCTCCCCCGCCCGGGGGAAGGAGCGAAGCGGTCCACGCGAGGGCGAGGAGCATACCGAGGCCGGTGAGCCCGATACCGAGGATGAGGACGACCTGGACGATGACGCTGTCGGCCCGGCTCCAGCGGACGTGGTACCACCTGGACATGACACACCTTCCTTATCGTTTTTCGATAATAACGATAATCGATATGCCACAGTCTGTCATGTCCGTGCCGGGCCGTGGCCCCGAGCCCGCCCGCACACCTCCCCCCCGGACACGGGAAGGGCCCGTGAGCACCTTCCGGGGTGCTCACGGGCCCTTCCTCGCGGTCGTCGGGCCTACTCGCAGGAGACCGTGTCCTCGGCGGCGGACGCGGTGTCCAGCCCGGCCAGCGCACCCTCGCCCCCGTCCTCGGCCGGGGCGGAGCCGTCACCGGCCAGGCCGTACCAGTCGCTCTCCGCCATCACCAACTCCAGCTCCCCGCCGAACTCGGGGACCTCCTCAAGCCGGACGGTGTCGAGCGCGGCGGCGAGGGTCTGTGCCTCGGCCTCCTGGCCGGGGCCGTGGTAGATGGTGCTCTGCCGCGGGTTGCGCGGTCCTGGGTTGCCCACCCCGGTGACCGTGAAGCCCTTCTCCTCCAGGAGCCCCTGGACGGCGTCGGCCAGACCGTTCCGCGCGGTGCCGTTGAGCACCCGCACGGACACGTCGCCGGGTTCGACGGCCGGCTCCTCGGACTCCCCGCCCCCGTCCTCGCCCTCCTCTTCGGGCAGCACGCCACCGGAGGCGACGGCGGCGAACAGCTCGTCGGCGGCGGGCCGCTTGGGGTCCACCTTGTACTGGTGGGTCCGCGAGTTGACGACCGGCACCATCACCATGTTGATCCGGCTCAGGTCGACCTCGCGCATGGCGATGGCCAGCTCCGCCATCTTGTCCACGGTGAGCCCGTCGTCGGTCACCATGCTGTCGGTGACCGAGCCGAGGAAGTCGTAGAGCGTGGTGGGACTGGACAGGGTCTCGCCGCTGGTGACCTTGCGCAGGATGGCGCCGATCAGCCGCTGCTGGCTCTTGATCCGCCCCATGTCGTCCTGGTTCTCCGTGCTCTGGCGGGAGCGGGCCAGCGCGAGCGCCTCCTCACCGCTGAGGGTCTGCGTCCCCGGGTCCAGCGACAGGTGGGCCTTGGGGTCGTCCAGCTCCTCGGGGATGCACAGTTCGACGCCGCCGACGGTGTTCACGATGCTCTCGAACCCGGCGAAGTCCACCATCACCATGTGGTCCAGATGGATGTCGGTGGTCTCCTCCACGGTGTTGCCCAGGCAGTCCAGACCGCCGTAGGTCGCGGCGTGGTTGATCTGCTGCAGCCCGCCGGGCCATCCGGGGGAGTCGTCGACCGGATCGCACGGGGGGATGTCCACGATCAGGTCGCGCGGCAGGTTGACCATGGTCACGGTGCCGTTGTCCACGTTGATGTTGACGATGACCAGAACGTCGGGGCGCTTGCCGCCCGACTCGTTGTCCCCGCCCAGCAGCAGGATGTTGTGGATGCCCGCGACCTGTTCGGGGCGCTCACCCCAGGCGTCGGTGTTGATCTCCTCGGTCTCGATGCTGAGGGTGTCGCGGTACCCCCCGTAGACGGTCAGGCTCGCCGCGATGAGCAGACCGGTCACCCCGCACGCCACCCACTGGCCGGGACTCATCTTCCCGGCCAGGGCCGGGGACACGTTTCTGGGAGCCAAGGGGGCACCTGCGATCCGTCGTGGGACAAGGTCTGGTCCGGTCGCGGTGGGGTCAGGGCGCGCTGTGCGCGCGGCGACACGGACGTAACGGCCGGATGCTACCGGAAGGTACGAACCGTGTCAGATCGCGCCTGCTGCCCGGATCCGGTCAGCAGGCGCTCTCCTCCTTCTTCTCGGCGGTGGTGCCGCCCAGGTCCTCGGTGACGGAGATGTCCGGTTCGGAGTCGTCACCGGTGAAGCCGCCCCAGTCCTGTCCGATGACCAGCTCCAGGGTCTGGGGGAGGCCGGCGACCTCCTCGGTGACCGCGTTCTCCAGCGAGCCGGCCAGCAGGTCGGCCGCCGTCTCCTGGCCGGGCGCGTAGTAGACCGTGGTGCTGCTCGGAACCCGGTCCACGGGGTTGCCCGCGCCGGTGACGTTGTACCCCTGGTCGAGCAGGACGCCCTCGACCTCTCCCGCCAGGCCGTTGATGCCCGCGTTGTTGATGATCTGCACGGAGATCTCGGAGGGCTCGGGACCGGCCTCGGCCTCGCCGGACTCCTCGGGCTTCTCCTCCTCGTCGCCGCCCGCGAGGTCGGCGCCGGAGTTGATCGCCTCGAACAGCTCGGAGGCGTCGGGCTGCCTCATGGCCAGCCGGTTCGGGTCGGCGGGGTGCTGGCCGTTGGGCACGGTGACGAACTGGACGCGTTCGAGGTCGACCTCGCGCATGGAGATGGCGATGTCGGTCATGATGTCGACGGTCAGCTCCTCGTCGGTGGTCACCGAGTCGGTGACGGCGCCGAGGAAGTTGGTGATGGTCATCGGGCTGGTCATGACCTCGCTGCTGAGCACCTGGCGCAGCATCGCGCCCATGAACTCCTGCTGGCGGTCGATCCGGGACAGGTCGCTGCCGTCGCCCTGGCCGTAGCGGGAGCGCACGTAGCCCAGCGACTCCTCACCGTTGAGCGTCTGCCTCCCCGCGTCCAGCGTCAGGTGGGCCTTGGGGTCGTCGACCGGCTGGGGGATGCACATCTCCACGCCGCCGATGGCGTCCACCATGTCCTTGAACCCGGCGAAGTCCATCATGACGAAGTGGTCCAGGTGCACGCCGGTGATCTGCTCGATGGTCTGCCACTGGCAGCCCACGCCGCCGAAGGTCATCGCCGAGTTGATCATGCCGCTGTGCGCGCTCATCCCCGGGTAGCCCTCCACGGCCTCGCAGGCGGGCAGGTCCACCAGGAGGTCGCGGGGCAGGTTGACCAGGGTGGCCGCGCCGTTGTCGACGTTGATGCTGGCGATGAGCATGGTGTCGGGGCGCTCGCCCTCGGCCTCGCCGTACTCGGCGTTCTCCCCCGACCGGATGTCGGAGCCCATGATGAGCAGGTTCATCACGCCCTCGACGCTGGTGGGCCGGTCCCAGGCGTCGGTGTCCACCTGTGTGGTGGTGATGTTGCCGACGATGCCCTGGTACCAGCCGTAACCGCCGAGGCTGGCGATGATGGCCAGAGCGGTGGCGGCACAGGCGACCCACTGCCCTGCGGACATCCGCATGGCGTTGAGTGCGCCGGGGGGGCGGGGGGCGGAGCGTTTTCCAGCCATGCGAACCTTCGGACGGAGGCGAGGTGCGTGGGAAGGCGGGGCGGACACCGTGCGGGTTTCGGTCCGTCCCCGGGCCTTGTGATGAACGGATGCTAACAGCAGCTCGGAGCGGGTGCGCACACGCGTGCGGGCCGCGCCGAACGCGCCGGGGACACGGCGTGAGGGCTCAGTAGCGGGTGGCGACCGTTCCAGCGGCCCTGTCGTGCAGCCCGCGGGTGTCGCGGTCGTAGACCACGGCGGGGACGACCAGGCACAACAGCAGGGTGCGCACCGTCATGGAGACGAACCAGGGCCAGGAGCGCTCGCCGGTGGCGCGGATGCCCACACCGGCGACGCGGCGGCCGACGGTGGTGCCGAAGAGGGTGAGCAGGAGGATGTTCATGGCCGCGAAGACGACGAGGGCGGTGTTGTTGACCATCGGGGCGACCTCCTCAGCGGAGGTCGCGCCCGAGCCGACCAGGCCCAGGCCGTAGGCCGCCCAGGCCAGCATGAGGGCCAGCGCCCAGTCCAGGGCGAGGCCGACCAGGCGGCGGGGGACCCCGGGCACCGAGCCCGTGCCGCTCTCGGGCAGGCCGAGCCGGTTGCCCCGGTACCGGAAGTCGTCCCCGGGGGCGGTGGTGGCGCCCCGGCTCTCGTCACTCATGCCCCCACGGTATCCGCGTTCCCGGCGCACCCGTGTCCGGGCCGGTCGCGACGGTGTGACGTGGGCTCCGCGGACGGGTGGCGGGGCCCACAGCCGGCGTCGCGGAGCGTACCGTTCTGACTCCGTACGTGGTGGAATCACCGGGTCGGATGCGGTGGACTGCGGAAACGGACGGCTCCGTAACATGCAGGAAACAATAGAGACATGGCACGGAAACCACCCCCTCCTAGCTTCGATGACGAAGCCGGGAGACGGCGCGCGATCCGACGTGTCCGCGATGGGGCGGACCCCGGTCCACCGTCTCAGCCACCTGCACGGAGGTTCGTTTTGTTCAGCAGCGTCGACGAGGTGCTCGCCTATATCCGAGAAGAGGACGTCAAGTTCCTCGACGTCCGTTTCACGGACCTGTTCGGAGGCGTGAACCACGTTACCCTCCCGACCGAGAACGTCGACGAGTCGACGTTCACCGATGGCCAGATGTTCGACGGCTCCTCGATCCGCGGCTTCCAGGCCATCCACGAGTCCGACATGCTGCTGCTCCCGGACCTGAGCACCGGCGTGCTGGACCCCTTCCGCAAGCACAAGACGCTGAACATGACGTTCTTCGTCCACGACCCGCTGACCCTGGAGTCCTACAGCCGCGACCCGCGCAACGTCGCCCGCAAGGCCGAGGCCTATCTGCGCGGCTCCGGTGTCGCCGACACCGCCTTCTTCGGCCCCGAGGCCGAGTTCTACATCTTCGACGACGTCAAGTTCGAGACCCGGTCCAACACCGGCTACTACGAGATCGACTCGATCGAGGGCGCCTGGAACACCGGTTCCACCCTCGAGGGCGGCAACCGCGGCTACCGTCCCCGCTACAAGGGCGGCTACTTCCCGGTCGAGCCGGTCGACCACTACAGCGACCTGCGCTCGGACATGGTGCAGCAGCTGATCGAGTCGGGCATCGAGGTCGAGCTCCAGCACCACGAGGTCGGCACCGCGGGCCAGGCCGAGATCGGCATCAAGTTCGGCACCCTGCTCCAGCAGGCCGACCGCGTGCAGCTGTACAAGTACATCGTCAAGAACGTCGCCAACGAGGCGGGCAAGACGGCCACCTTCATGCCCAAGCCGCTGTTCGGCGACAACGGCTCGGGCATGCACTGCCACCAGAGCCTGTGGAAGGACGGCGAGCCGCTGTTCTTCGACGAGTCCGGCTACGGCCAGCTCTCCGACACGGCCCGCTACTACATCGGCGGCCTGCTCAAGCACGCCTCGGCGCTGCTGGCCTTCACCAACCCGACGGTGAACTCCTTCCACCGCCTGGTGCCCGGCTACGAGGCCCCGATCAACCTGGTCTACAGCCAGCGCAACCGCTCGGCGTGCATCCGCCTGCCGCTGACCGGCTCGAACCCGAAGGCCAAGCGCATCGAGTTCCGCGTGCCGGACCCGTCGGCCAACCCGTACCTGGCCTTCTCCGCCATGCTGATGGCCGGCATCGACGGCATCAAGAACAAGATCGAGCCGCCGGAGCCGATCGACAAGGACCTGTACGAGCTGCCCCCGGCGGAGGCCCAGGCCATCAAGACCGTCCCGGCGTCGCTGGACGAGGCCCTGGAGGCCCTGGAGGCCGACCACGAGTTCCTGCTCGAGGGCGGCGTGTTCACCAAGGACCTCATCGAGACCTACGTGGACTTCAAGCGCACCGAGGAGATCGACTCCCTGCGCCTGCGCCCGCACCCGCGCGAGTTCGAGCTCTACTACGACATCTAGGCAGCACCCGGCTGCCGGGTATACCCGGCAGCTCCCCTCGGGGCCGGTATCCGTTCGTGCGGATACCGGCCCCGAGCCGGTTCCGGGTTCCCGGCGGCCGGCCGCCGGGAACAGAAAGCGGCGGGTGCGGCCGCGAACGCCCGCCCGCCGACCGCACGGTTACCGTGGACGCGTGGCAAGGGACGGAAGAACCAACATGACGGCAGGCGCACTCGCCAGGCGCGGTTTCAGCGACAGCATCCGGGCCCTGCGGCTGGTGGCGGAGGCCGGCCTGGACGCCCAGGCCGACACCGACGTCATCGACGCCCTCGCGGCGGCTCCCGACCCCGACCAGGCCCTGCTCGGGCTGATCCGGGTCCTGGAGTCCGATCCCGACCCGGACGAGGTCCTGGACGCGTTGCGCGAGGACCGCGAGCTGCGTGCCCGGCTGTGCCGGGTGCTGGGCACCAGTACCGCCCTGGCCGACCACCTGGTGCGCCACCCGGGTGACTGGCGGGAACTGCGGGGCGCCGACGCCGCCCGCTCCCCCGAGCCGGAGGAGGTGCGCCGGGGGCTGATGCACACCGTGGGCGCCGACCCCCACAGCCCCGCGCCGGTGGCCGACCCCGCCGTGTCCGAGGACGGGTCCGCCGCCGCCCTCCGGCACCTCCTGCGCGTGGCCTACCGCAGGCGGGTGCTGCGCCTGGCGGGGCGGGACCTGACCGGCATGTGCACGGTGGACGAGGTCGCCGCGGAGCTGGCCGACCTGGCCGCCTCCCTGCTGGACGCGTCCCTGGCGGTGGTCCGCGCCGAACACCCCGAGGACGCGGCGCTGTGCCGCCTAGCGGTCATCGGCATGGGCAAGTGCGGCGGCCGGGAGCTGAACTACGTCAGCGACGTGGACGTGGTGTTCGTGGCCGAGCCGGTCGGGGAGGCCGGCTCCGAGGAGCCGGTGGACGACCAGGCCGCGATGCGTGCGGCGACCCGGCTGGCCACCGCGATGATGCGCGTCCCGACGGAGACCGACGCCGAGGGCACCCTGTGGGAGGTGGACCCGGCGCTGCGGCCGGAGGGGCGCAACGGGCCGCTGGTGCGCCCGTTGTCGGGACACCGCGCCTACTACGAGCGCTGGGCCAAGACCTGGGAGTTCCAGGCGCTGCTCAAGGCCCGCCCGATCGCCGGTGACGCGGAGCTGGGCCGGGCCTACATGGACGTGATCTCCCCGATGGTGTGGGGGGCCGCGAGCCGCACGGACTTCGTGGAGGACGTGCAGGCGATGCGCCGCCGGGTGGTGGCCCACATCCCGGCCGGGGAGGCCGAGCGGGAGCTCAAGCTGGGGCCGGGCGGGCTGCGCGACATCGAGTTCTCCGTGCAGCTGCTCCAACTGGTGCACGGGCGCACCGACGAGCGGCTGAGGTCGGGCAACACCCTGGAGGCCCTGGCGGCACTGTCCGGGCACGGGTACGTGGGGCGCAGGGACGCGTCCGGACTGGCGGACTCCTACCGGTTCCTGCGGCGGCTGGAGCACCTGCTGCAGCTGGAGCGGCTGCGGCGCACGCACATGATGCCCGACTCCGCCGTCCCGGAGGGCTCCGAGCACCTGCGCCGCCTGGGGCGGGCGCTCGGGTTCACCGCGGACCCGGTCAAGGAGCTGACCGCCGCGCGCCGCCGGGTGTCCTCGGAGGTGCGGCGCCTGCACGAGAAGCTGTTCTACCGGCCGCTGCTCAACGCGGTGGCCAGGCTGCCCGACGAGGAGGCCCGGCTGTCGCCGGAACAGGCCAGGGACCGCCTGGAGGCGCTGGGGTTCGCCGATCCGGGCGGTGCCCTGCGCCACCTGGAGTCGCTGACGTCGGGGGTCTCGCGGCGGGCGTCGATCCAGCGGACGCTGCTGCCGGTGATGCTGGGCTGGTTCTCCGACGCCCCCGACCCCGACGCGGGCCTGCTGGGGTTCCGGCAGGTGAGCGAGGCCCTGGGCACCACCCCGTGGTACCTGCGGCTGCTGCGCGACGACGTGCGGGTGGCCGAGCGCATGGCGTGGCTGCTGGGCACGAGCCGCTACGTGACGGAGCTGCTGCTGCGCGCCCCGGAGGCGGTGGCCATGCTGTCCGACGACGCCAACCTGGCGCGCCGCAGCCCGAAGGTGCTGGCGGCCGAGGCCGAGGCGGCCCAACGCCGTTACGACACGGCCGAGGAGTCGGTGGCGGCGGTGCGCGCGCTGCGCCGCCGCGAGCTGCTGCGCACGGCCGCCGCCGACCTGCTGGAGGTCTCCTCTGTCCAGGAGGTGGGCTCGGCGCTGACCGACATCGCGGCGGTGACCATCGAGGCCGCGCTGCGCCTGGCGCAGAAGCGGGTGGTGGCCGCGTCGCAGGACGAGCCGCTCACGCGGGTGTGCGTGGTGGCGATGGGACGGTTCGGCGGCGGTGAGCTGACCTACGCCAGCGACGCGGACGTGATGTACGTGCACGATCCCCTGCCGGGGGTGGACACGGGCGCGGCCACCAAGCAGGCGATGGCGATCGTGCGGGAGCTGGCGCGGCTGCTGGAGATGCCCGCGGCGGAGCCGCCGCTGAAGGTGGACACCGACCTGCGCCCGGAGGGGCGCAGCGGCCCGGTGGTGCGCACGCTGGATTCCTACGCCGCGTACTACAAGCGCTGGTCGCAGGTGTGGGAGAGCCAGGCGCTGCTGCGGGCCGCACCGGTCGCGGGCGATCCGGGGCTGCGGAAGGCGTTCACGGAGCTGATCGACCCCCTCCGGTACCCGCAGGGCGGGATCGGCTCCTCCGCGGTGCTGGAGATCCGCAAGCTCAAGGCGCGTATGGAGGCCGAGCGGCTGCCGCGCGGGGCCGATCCGACCCTGCACACCAAGCTGGGCCGGGGCGGGCTGTCGGACGTGGAGTGGGTGGTCCAGCTGACGCAGCTGCGCCACGCCCACGAGTACCCGGACCTGCGGACCACGGGCACGCTGGAGGCGCTGGGGGCGGCCGTGGCGCACGGGCTCCTGGACGAGGAGGACGGCGAGGTCCTGGGACAGGCCTGGAAACTGGCGTCGCGGGTGCGCGGGATGGTGATGCTGGTGCGCGGCCGGGGCGGAGACTCGCTGCCCACGGACCTGCGGGTGCGCGCCGCGGTGGCCGGCGCGATGGGATGCGGTGGCGGCGACGAGGACGAGGAGGTGTGGGAGGGCCCGTCGGACCGGTTGACCGACCTCTACCTGCGCACCACCCGCCGGGCGCGCGCCGTCATGGAGCGGGTCTTCTACGACGACTGACGCGGTGACCGCAAGGGTTGACCGGGCCGGTCCCGACCGGCGTGATCTTGTACCTGGAGCGATTTTGGGCGCCCGGCCTCGCCACGAGTACAAGATCAACGGGCGTGGAACCTCCTGCCCCACACCCGCAACGCTTACGGCCGGCCCACTGGGCGTGTCGGCCGCAGACGATGAGTCCGGACCGGGAAGGGGGGCGTCCCCGTGCCGTGGGAGTGGGGCACGGGGACGCCGGGGCCGGCAGTGGCGCGGCCCGGGTGGTGGCCGGCGGGTTTCTCTCGGGTCCGCGGCCGCCCGGTCCTCTCCGGGCGGGCGGGTGGCGCTCCGAAGCCGGGCGCCACGGTCCGTCAGCCGCTGCGCCAGGTGACGGTGCCGGCGGGGCCGACGCGGTTGGCGCCGGACTCCCACTCGGCGTTGCCCGCGCCGTCGACCTTGACCAGCTTCCACTCGGTGTCGGCGCCGATGGGGACGGTGCCCGACCACACGGGGTAGGTGGACGCGTCGGTGGACAGCCTCACCCCGTCCAGCGGGTTCCAGGAGCCCAGTTCGGGGGTGGAGCCGACCACGTACACCTCCTGGCCGTACCAGGTCTCCACGGTGGCGGAGACGCTGCTTCCGACGGGGTCCCCGGGGTCGCCCGGGTCACCGGGGTCGGTGCCGCCGTCGCACTCGGCGGAGCCGTCGCAGACTCCCCCCACGTGGACGGCGACCGCGCCGTCGGCCGGGACCTCGGCGCTGATCCGGCCCCCGGAGACGGTGACCGATCCGCTCCCGGCCGCGTTCTCGTACACGCCGTCGGGCATGGCGGTCTGCGCGGTCAGGTTCCAGGTGCCGCTTCCGGCGTTGAAGGCCGCGAAGCCGCGGTCGCCGCGGTCGAAGGCCACACGGGAGGCGCCGTCGGCGGCGCGCTGGACGATGCCGGTTCCCTCGGTGGAGGTACGGAAGGCGGCCATGCCCGCCACGGTGCCGTTGCGGTGTTCGCAGACCCAGTCGGCGCTGGAGCAGTCGGTGTCCTCGGTGATCCAGCCGGCGGGGTTGCCGTCGACCTCGCCGACGCTGGGCGGGCCCTCGGTCTGGTTGTCGCCGAAGTCGTAGCTCGACATCACCACGGGGGTGCCGTAGGGGTGGGCGAGCATGAAGGCGGTGGCCAGGTAGTAGCGGTCCCCGTCCTTGTAGGTGAGGGTCGGGGTGTAGCGCTGGGTGTCGTGGTTGTCGACGAACACCATGGCCTCGTCGGCGGTCAGGCCGCCGTAGTCGGGCATGTCGACCAGTCCGGCGATGTCGCCTCCGGCGAACCTTCCGGCGAAGTCGTTCTTGAAGTCGAAGTTGGTGACCTTCCCGTACGGGGTGTAGGCCGTGTAGGGCACCGTCTGGTCACCGTAGACCTCGTGGTAGACGTCGGGCTCGCCGCCGAAGCCGGGCACGTCGTCGAGTCCGCTGAAGATGGCGTCGACGTCGGCCTCGGCGACGTGCTTGGAGGCGTCCACCCGGAAGCCGCCCACGCCCATGGCCACGAGCCCGTTGAGGTAGCGGGTCAGCTGCTCGCGCACGTGCGGAGTGGCCGTGTCCAGGTTGGAGAGGTCCAGGAGCTCACAGTTCTGGACCTCCCACTTGTCGTTCCAGTCGCTGATGGTCTCGTAGCAGGGACCGAAGTCGTCGCGGCCGTAGGAGGCACTGCCGTCGCCGAACAGGTCGGGGTTGCCGTACTTCTCCCACGGGGTCCCGTTGCTGCCGGTGCCCGTCCCGGGCCCGGTCATGTGGTTGATGATGACGTCGGCGTAGATCCGCACGCCGTTGTCGCGGCAGGTGGCGACCATGGCCTCGAAGTCCTCGGCGGTGCCGCGCCGGGTGTTGTCGACCTGGTAGGAGACCGGCTGGTAGTCCTGCCACCAGGGGTAGTTGCCGCCCTCGGCGAAGGGGATGACCACGTGTTCCTGGGGCGGGGAGACCTGGACGCCGCCGAAGCCGTTCGGTCCGAGGAAGTCCTCGCACTCCCGGGCCACGGAGTCCCAGTTCCACTGGAAGAGGTGGACGATGGTCTCGCCGTTCTGTTCGGTGGCCGCGGCCTCGGCGGGGACCGGGGCGGCGGGGGCGGACGCCCCGGGGGCCGCCGCGGCCGGAGCCGCTAGCAGGCCGGCTCCGAGCACGGCGGCTCCCGCGAGGGAGCCGAGTCTGCTTCTGTTCATGTTCGCTCCTTGGGGGGAGGGAGTCTCGCGGTGGGGCGGCACCGCCCCACCGCCGCCCTCTTGCAGTGTTTGCAAGAGTTTGCGTGAGCGTGATGAAGGTAACAGACGAGTCCGCTCTTGTGAACAGTCCGTGTCATCGGGATGTCGTCTTTCACTCAGCGCGACGAACAACGCTCCCACCTGGACGGACACCCGACCCATCAGGGCCTTCGCCCTGAGGGCGCCCCAGGGCGCCGCCGCCGTGAACTGCGGGGACGGCCGCGGGAGCCTTCTGCGCGCAGCATGAAAAACCTTGCAAGGTTACTGAAAGGCACAGAAAAAACCGGTGGCGGTACGGACCACGGGCTCCGCACCACCACCGGCGAGGAGCGGTCCGCGTAGGACCGCGCCGGGGACCGCCGGAGGGCGGGACTACCAGAAGACGGCCACGCCGATGTTGAGGACGGCGAGCACGCCCGCGATGACGGCGAGGTTGTTGGCGGGCTTGCGCAGGTTCAGCACGCCCACCACCACGACGGCCAGCGCGACCACCAGCTTGACCGCGACCTTGACGTGGTCCAGTTCGGTGAGGTCGGCCATCTCGGCGACCCCGACCAGCAGCAGTCCGGTGACGAGCTGGAGCAGGGAGCTGTGCAGCAGGACCTTGGTCGACTTGGCGTTACCGGTCATGACCTGCATGAGGAAGCCCGCCAGGATGCCCGCGAGGCCGAGCATGTGGAGGAAGACGAGCGCGGAGTAGAAGATGTCCATACCGGAACACTACTACGCCTTGTAGTCGTCAATCGGCCCCGGGACCGGCGGCACAGCGCGTCCGGCGGCGCCGACCCCGGCCGCGGGCCCGGGGCCACGGCCGGGGCTCCCCCGCCCCGGCTCACCCGCGCCCCGCGGCACTCCTGCGCCGCCACAGCACCCAGGCCAGCCCCGCCAGCAGGGCCGCACCCGCGGCCCTCAGCAGGCCGTCGCGGTCCATGTACTCCGACATCCGCCACGCCACGGTCGCCTCCCTGACGACCACCGTGTCGCTCGCGCACGTGGCCGGGTCGGCGTCGCGCTCCAGCAGCAGGCAGGCGGTGCTCGTCAGGCGCTCCCGGCCCTTGGCCCCCTCCGGCACCCGCACGCGCACGGTGTACACCGACTCCTCCCCCGCGGGCACGGCGACCTGCCAGTTCACGATGCCGTCCTTGACCACCCCGTCACCGCCGACCTCCACGATCTCCAGCGACTCGGGGACGTGCTGGGCGATCAGGGCGCCCTCCACCGCGTCGCCGTTGCCGTTGGCCAGGGTGGTGCGCAGTGTGAGCTCCTGCCCCGGCCGCGGCGGTTCCGCGCCCGCGTCCAGGGTCAGGCCCATCCCGGGGGCCTGGTCGACGCCGCCCGCGAGCCGGACCTGCGGCGCCTCCCCGGACCGGTCGGCGGCGAGCGCCGGGGCGGCGAACACACCCGCCGCCACCAGGCCGATCGCGACCGCCCGCCCGTACACCGTGTTCCGGCTCTTCCGGACCATCCCAGTCATCCGCGCCTCCCGCGTGTTCAGGATCCGACACCCCTAGACAACTATGGGTGATCACACGAGTGCATGTGGTGACACGCCCTTCGGTCCCGGGACTCGGGGCCGAAGGGTCGCTCCTCCGGGGCCTTAGGGCGGCACATGCCCTGTTCCTCCCCAGGACTGGGATTCCTCCCCATGTGCGCCCCGGGGTCTTAGGGAGATCGTGGACACCAGTCGGCGGGGACACGGAGTCCGCGCCCGAGAACGGGGAGAACACCGTGTTCCACAGCGACCTGATGAACGCCAACGCCCGGGCGATGACCGAGCAGCGCGTCCGCGAGATGCAGAACGTACGCGCGGTCTACCGGGCCCGCACCGAGGAGCGCGCACGGCGCAGGCGCGAGCGCCTCGAACGCCGCCGTCCACGGCGCGACCGCGAGGACTACGGCCGCGCCGTCTGAGGCCCCGGACACCCGCGCGGAGCCCGGCTCCGGGAGCTGGGGCTGACCCAGGGGCCGCACCGGCACCCCTCCGCCCCTCTCCCCCGGCTACCCCCTCTTGCCATAACTATCGAATATCGATAGATTTCCATCGTGATTCGATTGAGGGAGACGCAATGGGAAAGCTGACAGTGCTCGCGCTGCGCACCGTGCTCGTGATGCTGCTCGCCGGCTCGGTGTTCCTGCAGGCGGTGATGGTGCCGCTGCTGGCCGTCGACCTCGGTGAGACCGACCCGGAGCTCGCGTTCCCGCGCGCCCAGGTCCTCGTGATCGTGTTCCTGGGCATCGTGACGGCCCAGGTCGTGCTGGCCTGCGTGTGGCGGTTGGTGACGATGGTGCGGCGCGGCACCGTGTTCTCCCACGCCGCCTTCCGGTACGTGCACATCGTGATCGGCGCGTTCGTCACGGCCGCCGTCCTGACGTTCGCGCTCGCGGTCGTGCTGGCGCCGGGCGAGGCCGTCCCCCCGGGTATCGTCCTGCTGGTGTGCGGAGTCGTCGTGGCGATCCTGGGTGTCGCGCTCATCGTGCTCGTGCTGCGGATGCTGCTCGCCCAGGCCGTCGCGCGCGACATCGAGGCGGCGCGGATGCGGGCCGAGCTCGAAGAGGTGATCTGATGCCGATCGTCGTCGACATCGACGTGATGCTGGCCAAGCGGAAGATGTCCGTGGGAGAGCTCGCGGACCGAGTCGGGATCACGCCCGCGAACCTGGCGGTGCTCAAGAACGGCCGGGCCAAGGCGGTGCGCTTCACGACGCTCGCCGCGCTCTGCGAGGTGCTCGAATGCCAGCCAGGGGACCTGCTGCGCTGGGAGGCCAAGGACGCCGTGCAGGCGGGCGACGCCGCACTGTGACCGCGACGGCCTCCCCGCGTCCGGCCGTCAGCGCAGCCGGACGTGCCTCCCGCCCGCTCCCCCGGTGCCGGAGGACGGGGGCGCCGCCGGGAGGAGCACCGCTCCCGCTTCGGCCGGGCCGTCTGGGGCCGGTGTGCGAGCCCCGACGGCAACCGCGATGTCCGACCTTGTGGGCATAATGAGCGTCATGCCCGTTCTTGTCGAGAGCAACACCGTGTTCGTGGGCCGTGAACCCGAGCTCCGACTCCTCCGGGACCACGCCGGGCGGTCGTACACCGAGGCCCCCGGAGCGGTTCTGATCGGCGGGGACGCGGGCGTCGGCAAGAGCCGCCTGGTCGGCGAGTTCGTCTCGGCCCTGCCCCAGGGGTCGGTGTTCGTCGGCGGCTGCCTCCAGCTCGGCGTGGACGGACTGTCCTACGCCCCCTTCACCGCCGTCCTGCGCCAGCTCCTGCGCGAACGCGGCCGGGAGGCCTTCGAGACCGCCGCGCCCGGCGGGGTGGGCGAGTTCGCCCGACTCCTGCCGGAACTGGGCGAGGTACCCGCCCAGCGCCCGGAGAACCGGGGCATCCTCTTCGAACAGGTCCTGCGCCTGCTCAATCAGGCCGCCGGGTCCGGCGGTGTCACCGTGGTGCTGGAGGACCTGCACTGGGCCGACGGCGCCACCCGCGACCTGCTCGTCTTCCTCGTACGCAACCTCGACCTTCCGGGCGTGCAGATCGTCGCCACCTACCGCAGCGACGACCTGCACCGCGCCCACCCCCTGCGCCGCCTGCTCCCCGAGCTGCGGCGCGTACCCGGCGTCGAGGCGCTCGAACTGGCACCGCTGAGCCGCGACGAGGCCGGTACCCAGGCCGCCGCGATCCGGGGCACGGCGCTCACCCACCACGAGATGGACGAGCTCTACCGGCGCACCGAGGGCGTCCCCCTGTTCGTGGAGTCGTTCGCGGCGTCGGTCGGCGACCCCGGCGGCGACGGCCACGACGTGCCCGACCAGTTCCGCGACCTGCTCCTGGAACCCCTGCACCGGTTCGACGACACCGCCCTGTCGGTGCTGCGCGTGGCGTCGGTCGGCGCGGTCTCGGGCAGCATCGAGCACGAGATGCTCTACCACGCGGCCGGCCTGGCCGAGCGCGAGCTGGAGTCCGCCCTGCGCACCCTGGTGGACGCCAACGTGCTGCGCGCCGACCGCACCGGGTACCGCTTCCGGCACGCCCTGCTGCGCGACGCCGTGCACGGCGAGCTGCTTCCCGGCCCCCACGCCCGGCTGCACATGCGCTTCGCCCAGCTCATCGACGAGTACCCCGACTCCGTCCCCCTCGACCGGCGGGCCGCCGAGCAGGCCCACCACTACAACGCCGCGCAGGAGCTGCCCAGCGCCCTGCAGGCGGCCTGGTGGGCCGCGGTGCGCGCGAGCGACACCCTCGCCTACGGGGAGGAGCTCGACATGCTGGAGCGTGTCCTGGCCCTGTGGGACCGGGTGCCCGACGCCCGGGAGCGGGTACAGGGCCTGTCCTGGGCCGAGGTGGTCAGCCGCGCGGCGGGGGCCGCCGTGGAGGCGGGCCGCCCCCGGCGCGCCCTCGACCTCGCCGACGAGGCCCTGGCCACCCTGTCCGAGGACGACCGGGACGACCACACGCTGATGGTGCGGGCGTGCCTGCTGCGCCGCCGCGGGCTGGCACGCGCCGAGGAGGCCTGCGGCAGCGGGATCATCGACCTGATCACGGCCCTGGAGCTGCATCCGCCGCACATGCCGGGGTACGTCATCCTGGTGGCCATCCTGGCCAGGGAGAGCATGGTCCACCGCGGTGACCGGCGCGAGACGCCCGGACAGGAGCGCCTGAGGGAGCTGGAGAGGGCGGAAGGTCCACGCGCGCACTGGCGGAGGAGGCCATCGCACTCGCCGGTTCCGCCGGCCAGGAGGACATGTGCGCGGCCGCCGACGCCCGCATCACCCTGGGCGGGCTCCACATGGACTCGGGGGACCTGGAGAGGGGCCGTCCGCTGATCGAGGAGGCCATCGGCTACGCCGCCGAGATCTCCGACCCCTCCCTGGAGGCGCGCGGAGCGGGCAACCTGGGACACTTCCTCCGCGAGCTGGGCCACCACGAGGAGGGTCTGGCGGTGCTGGAGGAGTCCCTGGCCCGGCACGAGGCGATGGGCTGGGCGTCCGTCCACAAGACCTTCAACCACCAGAACCGCGCGGAGATCTACTTCGAGCTGGGCGACCTGGCCGGGGCGCGGCGGATCGTCGAGGCGGTCCTGCGCACCCACCCGCTCAGCAAGCACCGCTACTACGTCGACGCGGTGCTGGCCCGGTCGGCCGCCGCCCAGGGAGACCTGCCCGCCGCGCGGCGGGCCATGCGGGCGCCGGGGCGGTCGGACGCCCTGACCTCGCAGCGGATGAACATCGTGCAGCTGTCCCTGCTGGCGCTCCTGGAGACGGACCTGGTCGCGGGCGAGGTCGACGACGCGCTCGCGGTGTCCGAACGGGCCCTGGAGCGGCTGGTCCTGGAGTCCGCGCACGGGTACACGTGGCCGATGGCGGACGTGATGGCCGAGGCGGCGCGGCGGGGCGCGGCGCCGGGCCGCTCGGAGGAGACGGCGGCGCGGGCACGCCGGGTACGGGACCTGGTGGCCGACCTGGTGACGCTGATGCCGGCCCACGGAACGGCGCAGCAGGCCTACCAGATGTCCGTGGCGGCCCGGGTCGCGGCGGTGGACGGCGTGGAGCCCGCCGCGCTGCTGGAGCGGTGGACGGCCGCGGTGGCGGCCTGGGAGGCCACGCCGATGCGGCTGCACCTGGCGGGCGCCCGGTTGCGGGCGGCCGAGGCGGCGGTGGCGGGCGGGGACCGGGGTCGGGCCCTTGAGTGGGTACGGCAGGTGCACACGGCGGCCGAGGAGTGCGGGGCGGTACCGCTGGCCGGCGCCGCGGCGGACCTGGCGCGCAGGATGGGCTCGGGGCTGGTGGAGGACACCGCACCGCCCGCCGTGCCGGCCGGGCTGACCGCGCGCGAGGCGGAGGTGGCGCGGCTGCTGACGGTGGGCAGCACCAACGCCCAGATCGCCGGAGAGCTGTTCATCACACCCAAGACCGCGAGCGTGCACGTGTCCAACATCCTGGCCAAGCTCGACGTGCCCAACCGGGCGGCCGCCGGGGCCCGGCTCCGGGAGCTGGGGCTGGCCTAGGGCCTGTTTGGGAA
>NZ_LWLB01000008.1 GCF_001905145.1 Nocardiopsis sp. TSRI0078 | reverse complement strand
GCCGTCGAACTCGTCCGACCACACCAGGGCGGACTGCGCCGCCTGGGCGGTCTCCGCGCCGGCGGCCGCCGCACCGGCCTCCGGCGCGGGGGCGGCCGACGCGGTACCGGGGAACAGGAGCGCCGCGGCGGTGAGGACGGACGCGGCCGCGGAGAGGAGGGCCGGACGTGGAGGGGACGCGGTACGCATGGACTACTCCGGGGGGAAGGCCCCGCGACGGCGGGGCGTTGGCGGGCGGAGTCGGGCCCGGCGCGTGTACGCCGGACACGGTGGTGACGACCGTTCGGAGTCGGTGCGTCACTCAGAGGGTTGAAACGTTAAGTTACTTTACGTTTAGTCAGCCTTCCGCACAAGAGGTGTGAAGGACGAAAGGGACAAGGATTCGGCTCGGGGGTGCGGCTCCCTTCCGGTGCGGCGCGCCGCACGCGCGGAAGGCGGCGGCCCGGTGCCATGTATTCCGCTCGGGACAACGGGTAGAGGACAGGGACACCGTGGCCCTGTCCCTCCCGATCCCCACTGACCTGGGGGAGGGCGAAAGGATTCCGGAAGCGTGCCGTAGGCGCGGGACGGGATCGTGTCCACGGTGAACCCGGGACGCGGGAGACGCATCCCACCGTGCCCCGGGGTATCCCTGACCCGCCCATCCACCCCGAAGGACCGCCCATGAGCGTCATCACCGCCCACGACCGTGCACTTCTCGACGACCAGGCTCCGTACGCACGTACCGGGCGCCGTGACACGGCCCGGGCGAGGTGGCGGCTCCGCGCGATCCAGGCGGACATCGCCGAGTTCGGTTCGCCCGAGGACCCCGACCTGGCACAGGCGAGGGAGGAACTGGACCTGCTGGAGACCGCGGCGGCCGCCCGGCCCTGACCTCGCAGCCCCCGGGCCCCGCCCGCCCCTCCGGCCGTGCCCCGCCACCCGCCCGGGCGCACCACGTCCCCGACCCCACCGCCGCGGCCGCCTGCCGGGTCCTCGCGGCCACCGTCACGTTCGTGCTCACCAGGGGCTTGTCAACCCCCAGGGTGACCAGGGCGTCTCTGAGGGAGACGGCGCGCACGCCGTCAGGCTCGCGTGGAGGCACGCGTTCAGGGCAGGGGGCACGATGGAGGGCCGTAACGGCAACCTGATGGAGACCGGGGCGTACTGGCTGCTCTACGTGGTCTCGGTCAGCGGGGCGCTGCTGCACTGGCGGCTGGGCAACGAGGGCATGGCCGCGGTGTGCGCCATCGCGGCGCTGTTCGGCGCGGTCCTCATCAGTAGGAGGCGCCTGAGGATCGCCGCGCACCGCTGAGTCCGCCCGCCGCGCTATTCCCGTCCGTTCTGGGGCGATCATCACGTGTGGCGACCACCCTTCTGGGGAGGTGTGCCACGTGCGCGTCCGGATAGGCTTCCCGGTATGCGTTCATGGTCTGCGCCTGACATCGTCCCCCTGCCGGGTACCGGCGGCCCCCTCCGCGTCCACGACACCGCCACCGGCCGGATACGGACGACGACGCCGGGCCCCACGGCGGGGATGTACGCCTGCGGCATCACCCCCTACGACGCCGCCCACCTCGGCCACGCCTTCACCTACCTCACCTTCGACCTGGCCAACCGGGTGTGGCGCGACGCCGGGCACGACGTCGACTACGTGCAGAACACCACCGACATCGACGATCCGCTGCTGGAGCGCGCGGAGGCCACCGGTGTCGACTGGCGCGACCTGGCCCACCGCGAGATCGACGTGTTCCGCGAGGACATGGCCGCCCTGCGGATCATCCCCCCGACCTCCTACGTCGGAGTGGTGGAGTCCGTCGACCTCATCAGCGACCTCGCCGCGCGCATCCGCGACACCGGCGCCGCCTACGAGATCGACGGTGACCTGTACTTCTCCGCCGCGGAGGCCGCCGACCTCGGCAGTATCAGCCACCTGGACCGCGACCAGATGCTGGAGCTGTTCGGCGAGCGCGGCGGCGACCCGGGGCGCGCCGACAAGAAGGACCCGCTGGACTGGCTGCTGTGGCGTGCCGAGCGCCCCGGCGAGCCCGCATGGGACAGCCCCCTGGGCCGCGGCCGCCCCGGCTGGCACATCGAGTGCAGCGCCATCGCCCTGGACCGGCTGGGCCCGGCCTTCGACCTCAACGGCGGCGGCAGCGACCTGATCTTCCCCCACCACGAGATGGGCGCGGCCGAGACCCGCTGCGCCACGGGCGGACCCAACGCCCACAACCACCTGCACGTGGGCATGGTCGGCCTGAACGGCGAGAAGATGTCCAAGTCCCTGGGCAACCTGGTGTTCGTGTCCAAGCTGCGCGAGCAGGGCGTCGACCCGGCCGTCATCCGCCTGGCCATGCTCGACCACCACTACCGCGCGCCGTGGGAGTGGACCGACGCCGAGCTCCCCGGAGCCAACGCGCGCGCCGACCGCTGGCGCGCGGCCCTGGCCCTGGGCGCCGCTCCCGACGCCGCTCCGGTGCTCGCCGCCGTGCGCGCGGCCCTGGCCGAGGACCTGGACTCGCCCGCGGCCCTGGCCGCGGTGGACGCCTGGGCCGACACCGCCCTCACCGAGGGGGGCGTCGACACCGGCGCGCCCGCCCTGGTGCGCGCCACAGTGGACACCCTGCTGGGCGTGGCGCTGTAGGGAGCCGCCGCGGTTCCCGCGGCGGGTCCCGCACGGGCGCGGAGGGTGCCGCCGGGCCGTGCGCGTGAGCGGTCGGCTCAGCGCTCGGACAGGTCGGGGTAGGGCGTCCTCGGCGGGTCGTCGGGGGACAGGCGGACGACCGGAACGCCGTTCTCGCGGTCGGCTCCCAGCCGCTCGAAGGACTCCGGACCGCCGTCCACCCCGTGTCCCAGCCCCCGCACCAGCGCTGAGGCGGTCCCGGGGTACCGCTGCGCGTAGTGCGCCAGCACCTGTCCGGACTCCTCGGGGGGAAGGACGGTGGCCGTGCCCCGTCGGCGCCGGCCGCCCACCTGGAACAGCACCCGCGGCTCCCGCAGGATGTTGCGGAACCACTGCGACCGCGAGCCGTACCCGGAGGCCACCAGCACCGTTCCGGTGGCGTCGTTGCCGCCCACCACCTCCAGCACCGCCTGCCGGACCTCGCCCGTGGTGCGCCCCCTGTGGGTGAGCAGCACGAACCGGTCGCCCAGCAACGCCCCCAACCCGAGCCGGTACAGCCAGATCGGGGCGCGCAACAGCGCCCGGCGCGTGGGTGTGGCGGGCGGCTGGGCGAACGACATGTGAGGCGGCCTTCCTGCGGTCGGTCCCGGGGCGGCACGAGTGTAGCCACGCGGCCGCCCCGGCGCCGGGCGCCACGCCCGTGGACCGTCGGCGGGCGCTGCCACGATCCGGGGCATGCAGACAGGACCGGACGTACTCCGCACCACCGACTGGACCCGCACCTTCCACGCCTACGGCTCCGGTGCCGACGCCCCCGCGTACCTCGCCCCCTGCTCACCGGCGACGGCGAGGAGCGCACGCGCGCTCCGGACTACCTCCACAGCGCGATCGTCCACCAGGGCACGGTCTACACGGCCACCGTCCCCGCCGCTCTGTTCGTCGCCGGGATCCTGGACCGCCCCGAAGTCGACGACCGGACCCAGGACCCGCTCTCCGCGGCGACGGGCGCCGGGGCCGGTCCCCTCCGGCACGCCCTGCTGGGTTTCCTCGCCCACGTGGCCGAGGGAGCGCTCCACGCGTTCCTCGACGGCGAGCCCGAATCCGGCCTCCCCTCCGAGGCCGAGTTGGACCGGGTGCACGACGCCCTCGACCCCGAGAACGAGGACGAAGCTGTCGAGGTGCGGGAGGAACCCGTCATGGAGGTGCTCATGCGCCGGGTGGGACAGGACATGCGCGCCGCCGCACCCGCGCTGTACGAGGCCGTCCGGCCCCTCCTCACCCACCACGGCGCCCTGACGCGCATCCGGGCGGTGGAGGCCGCGGCGGCCCTCGCCCGGCTGGGCGGCCTGGAACCGGACCTGTCCGGTGCCGCCGACATGGCCGAGTCCCGGGACGAGGGCGCGGCCATCGTCCTGGCCCTGGGCGGGTCCGGCGGCGACACCACCGAGTTCCTCACCCACGCCGACCCGGCGATCCGCGCCTGCGCCGCCCTGGCCCCCTGCCAGCGCGGCAACCCGGTCGCCACCGCGGAACTGGTCGCCGCGCTCGCCGACCCCGCCGGGGCCGACGCCTGGTTCACCTTCCGCCCGGCCTTCTTCGACGGGCACGTCCGCTCCTCCCTCGTCCGCGCCCTCGCCGACCGTTCGGGCCCCCAGGGCGCCGAGCGCCTGCTCCCGGTGCTGCGCGCGGTGGCCCCGTTCACCACGCCCCTCACCGCGGAGAGGGACGCCGGTCCGCTGCTCACTCTGGCCTTCGCGCCTCGCGTGAGGGCCGAGGGGCCGCGCGACCCGGTCGGCGACCCGTCGTCCCTCACGGACGTGCAGCGCGCCTACCTGTGCGTCCTTGCCGAAGCGGACGGGTTCTGGAGCGACAGGACCGCCGACTTCGCGGTCGTCCTCGCACGGCTGGGGCTGCCACGGGACCGAGAGGGGGTCCGCGCCCTGCTCGATTCCTGAGGACGATCGTCCGGCGAACCGGCGCCGTCCGCGCGCACCCGTCTCACCGTGCACGTGCACGGTGACCACCTGTGGCCACGACCTCGCTCAAACACCGGCATCCGGGGCCCAACCGTGGTGGGATAGCCTCCATGACGACCACCACCCCCACGCGGCGCAGCACGGCCGCCGAACTCATCGCGGACTTCGTCTCCACAGGGGGCGGCCTCACCGACCGGGCCGACCTCGCACGGTTCCTCCGTGAGCACCGCCTGGCCACCGAGGGCGCCATTCCCATCACACTGGCCGACCTCGACGAGGCCATCGCCCTGCGTGACGGTATCCGAGCCGTCCTGGAGTGCCGCCCCGACCCCGACCACGAGGCGATCGCCCGGGCCCAGAAGGTCCTGGACGGCCTGCGCGTCACCGTCCGCCTCCAGCCCGTGCCCGACGCCGGGACACAGCTCGCCCCCGCCGTCGTGGACGAGGTCCGCCGCGGCCTGGCCCGCATCGCCGGTGCCTGGGCCTCGGTCCTGGCCACGGGGGAGTGGCGCCACCTGCGGCTCTGAGGCCGACCGCCCCGGCGCCTGAGCCCAGGCGCCCGGACGGACCCGCACGGAAGCGGGCCCCGGCGATCCGCCGGGGCCCGTCGGCTCGTGGAGGCGCTCAGCCCTCGTCGTGGCGGCGCAGGTAGCGCTCGAAGTCCCGGGCGATCGCGTCCCCGGAGGCCTCCGGCAGATCGGCGGTGTCCTTGGCCTCCTCCAGGCCGCGCACGTACGCCGCGATGTCCTCGTCCTCGGCGGTCAGCTCGTTGACGTTGGACTCCCACGAGACGGCCTCGTCGGGCAGCTCGCCCAGCGGCACCCGCAGGTCCAGGAAGTCCTCCAGCCACGCCAGCAGCGCCAGGGTCGCCTTCGGGCACGGCGGCTGGGCGACGTAGTGGGGGATGGCCGCCCACAGCGACACCGTCTCCATACCCACCGAGCTGAACGTCTCGTGGGCCACGCCCACGATCCCCGTCGGACCCGAGTAGGTGGTCGCCTCGAGCCCCAGGGCGGTGCCCAGGTCCACGGGCGAGGCCATCCCGGTCACCGGGATCGGCCGGGTGTGCGGGGCGTCCGCCAGCAGCGAGCCCAGCATCACCACCCGCCGCACGCCCAGTTCCCGGGCGACCGCCAGCAGGTCGGCGGTGTAGGAACGCCACCGCATGTTCGGCTCGGGGCCGGTCACCAGCACCACGTCGCGCCCCGACCCCGGCGGCCTGGCCACCTGGACCCGGGTCGTGGGCCACTCGACCTCGCCGACCACGCCGTCCACGACCGACATGCGCGGCCGTGTCACCTGGAAGTCGTAGTAGTCGTCCGGCGTCAGGGCGCACAGCTCGTAGGCGCCCCACTCCCTGGAGAGGTGCTCCACGGCGAGACTCGCCGCCTCTCCGGCGTCGTTCCACCCCTCGAACGCCGCCACCATCACAGGTTCGACAAGCTCCCGGACGAGCTTGGTCATCGATGGCCCCTTCCTGCACGCGGACGGGGTCCACCCTACGGGGTTCCGACCCGCCCGGGAAACCGTCGCCCGCACTCCGGTGGAGGGAGCGGGTCACACTCCGTGGGACACCCGTCTCACGTGCTGGAACGGGCGATCGGGTAACCTCGCAGACAGCGACTGACAAGGACGCCGCCGTCCCCGGACGCCCCGACCCGCCTTTCGCACCGCGGGTCCACCCAGTGCCACGCGTCACGGGGGCATCAGCTGGGCCGCCGCGGTGCCCCGACATAGAGTTGCGAAATATGAGAGCTAGCCCAACCTTCCGCGAAGCACTGTCCCAGCGCGTCGTCGTGGCGGACGGAGCGATGGGCACCATGCTCCAGGCACACGATCTCGACCTCGACCAGTTCGAGGGCCACGAGGGCTGCAACGACATCCTCAACATCACCCGTCCCGACATCGTCCACGACACCCATGCCGCCTTTCTTGCCGTGGGTTCGGACTGCATCGAGACGAACACCTTCTCCGCCAACCTCGGAGGCCTCTCCGAGTACGGCATCGAGGACCGCACCCACGAGATCGCCCAGGCCGGAGCACGCGTGGCCCGTGAGGCCGCCGACGCCTACTCCACCCCCGACCACCCCCGCTACGTCCTCGGATCCGTGGGACCCGGTACCAAGCTGCCCTCCCTGGGGCACGCGCCCTACGCCCTGCTGCGCGACCACTACGAGCAGTGCGCGCGCGGCCTCATCGACGGCGGATCCGACGCCATCCTGATCGAGACCTGCCAGGACCTGCTCCAGGTCAAGGCCGCCGTGGTCGGCGCCAACCGCGCCCGCAAGGCCGCGGGCAGGGACGTCCCGGTCATCGCCCAGGTCAGTATCGAGACCAACGGCACCATGCTGCTGGGCTCGGAGATCGGCGCCGCGCTGACCTCCCTGGAGCCGCTCGGCATCGACGTCATCGGCCTCAACTGCTCCACCGGCCCCGCCGAGATGAGCGAGCACCTGCGCTACCTGTCCCACCACTCGCGCATCCCCATCTCCTGCATGCCCAACGCGGGCCTGCCGGAGCTGGGCCCCGACGGCGCCGTCTACACCCTCTCGCCCGAGGAACTGGCCGACGCCCACGACACCTTCACCTCCGAGTTCGGCCTGAGCCTGGTCGGCGGCTGCTGCGGCACCACCCCCGAGCACCTGCGCCAGGTGGTCGAGCGCGTTCAGGGGCGCGGGATCAAGGACCGCAGGCCGATCGTGGAGGCGGCGGCCTCCTCCCTCTACCAGAGCGTGCCCTTCCGCCAGGACGCCAGCTACCTGGCCGTGGGCGAGCGCACCAACGCCAACGGCTCCAAGAAGTTCCGCGAGGCCATGCTGGAGGGCCGCTGGGACGACTGCGTGGAGATGGCCCGGGACCAGATCCGCGACGGCGCCCACCTGCTCGACCTCAACATCGACTACGTGGGCCGCGACGGGGTCAGCGACATGCGCGAGCTGGCCTCGCGCTTCGCGACCTCCTCCACCCTGCCGATCATGCTCGACTCCACCGAGCCGCCCGTGCTGGAGGCGGGCCTGGAGTCCCTCGGCGGCCGGTCCGTGATCAACTCGGTCAACTACGAGGACGGCGACGGTCCCGACTCCCGCTTCACCCGCATCATGGAGCTGGTCAAGGAGCACGGCGCCGCCGTCGTGGGCCTGTGCATCGACGAGGAGGGGCAGGCCCGCACCGCCGAGTGGAAGGTGCGCGTCGCCACCCGCCTCATCGAGCAGATCACCGGCGAATGGGGGCTGCGCACCGGCGACATCGTCATCGACTGCCTCACCTTCCCCATCACCACGGGGCAGGAGGAGACCCGCCGGGACGGCCTGGAGACGATCGAGGCCATCCGCGAGCTCAAGCGGCGCTACCCGGACGTGCAGACCACGCTGGGGCTGTCCAACCTCTCCTTCGGCCTCAACCCGGCCGCCCGCATCGTGCTGAACTCGGTGTTCCTGCACGAGGCGGTCCAGGCGGGCCTGGACTCGGCGATCGTGCACGCCTCCAAGATCGTGCCGATCAACCAGATCCCCGACGAGCAGCGCCAGGTCGCCCTCGACATGGTCTACGACCGGCGCGAGGGCGACTACGACCCGCTCTCGCGCTTCATGGACATGTTCGAGGGCGTGGACGCCAAGTCCCTGAGGGCCTCCCGGGCCGAGGAACTGGCCGCCCTGCCGCTGTGGGAGCGCCTGGAGCGGCGCATCATCGACGGCGAGATGGCCGGAATCGAGGCCGACCTCGACGAGGCGCTGGAGTCCAGGCCCGCCCTGGCCATCGTCAACGACACCCTGCTCGCGGGTATGAAGACCGTCGGCGAGCTGTTCGGCTCCGGCCAGATGCAGCTGCCCTTCGTCCTCAAGTCCGCCGAGGTCATGAAGGGCGCCGTCGCCTACCTCGAACCGCACATGGAAAAGAGCGACGACGACGGCAAGGGCCGCATCGTCCTGGCCACGGTCAAGGGCGACGTCCACGACATCGGCAAGAACCTCGTCGACATCATCCTGTCCAACAACGGTTACGACGTGGTCAACATCGGCATCAAGCAACCGGTGTCGGCGATCCTGGAGGCGGCCGAGACCGAGCGCGCCGACGTGATCGGCATGTCCGGCCTGCTGGTCAAGTCCACGGTGATCATGCGGGAGAACCTGGAGGAGATGAACTCCAGGGGCCTGTCCGAGCGCTTCCCGGTCCTGCTGGGCGGCGCCGCGCTCACCCGCTCCTACGTCGAGCAGGACCTGGCCGAGGTGTTCGACGGCCACGTGCGCTACGCCAAGGACGCCTTCGAGGGGCTGCGCCTGATGGACGCGTTCATGGCGGTCAAGCGCGGCGAGGAGGGCGCCGAACTGCCCGCCCTGCGCCAGCGCAGGGTGAAGTCCGGGGCCAGGCTCAAGGTGACCGAGCCCGAGGAGATGCCCGCCCGCAGCGACGTGTCGACCACCAACAGGGTGCCCGTGCCGCCCTTCTGGGGCGACCGCATCAGCAAGGGCGTCCCCCTGGCCGACTACGCCTCCTTCCTCGACGAGCGCGCGACCTTCATGGGCCAGTGGGGCCTCAAGGCCGCGCGCGGCGGCAACGGCCCCACCTACGAGGAGCTCGTGGAGACCGAGGGCCGTCCCCGCCTGCGGATGTGGCTGGACCGCATCCAGACCGACGGCCTCCTGGAGGCCGCCGTGGTGCACGGCCACTACCCCTGCTACAGCGAGGGCGACGACCTGGTGGTCCTGGACGAGGACGGCGAGCGCGAGCGCACGCGCTTCACCTTCCCGCGCCAGCGCCGGGACCGCCACCTGTGCCTGTCCGACTTCTTCCGGCCCAAGGAGTCGGGGGAGCTGGACGTGGTGTCCTTCCAGGTGGTGACCGTGGGGTCGGCGATCAGCCGCGCCACCGCCGAGCTGTTCGAAAAGGACGCCTACCGCGACTACCTGGAGCTGCACGGTCTGTCGGTGCAGCTGACCGAGGCGCTGGCCGAGTACTGGCACACCCGGGTGCGCGCGGAGCTGGGCTTCGCGGGCGAGGACCCGGCGGAGCTGGAGGCCTTCTTCAAGCTCGGCTACCGGGGCGCCCGCTTCTCCCTGGGCTACGGGGCCTGCCCCGACCTGGAGGACCGCGCCAAGATCATGCGCCTGCTGGAGCCCGAGCGGGTGGGTGTGACGCTGTCGGAGGAGTTCCAGCTGGTGCCGGAGCAGGCCACCGACGCGATCGTCGTCCACCACCCGGAGGCGACCTACTTCAACGTCTGACCGGCTCCCGGCCCGCCCGGGAGGCTGGCGCGGTCCCGCACGCCGGGCCCGGTCCGGCCCCTCTCCCACGGGGGCGGGCCGGGCCCCCGTGTGTGGGAGAGCTCTCCCCCCGCCGCGGTCCGAGAGTTCGTAGTGTGGAAAGGACGCCGACAGGTCCCCTTCACGGTGAGGGCGCCCCGCGTCCAGCACGATGATGACGCACACCACCGGGGTGCCCCCTGGGCGGGCCGGAACCCATGACACACGAGGGGAGAGCGTGGTGTCCCTGCCGGTCCCGGCCGGAACACGCCACCGAACACATGAGCGAGCAGAGCACCCTGAGCCCTGACACCTCCGACGCCGCGGCACCCGGGGGCAGACGCCTCCAGGCGGTGCTCCTGGACATGGACGGCACCCTCATCGAGAGCGAGCACCTGTGGGGTGAGTCCGAGGCCGAGCTGGTCGCCGAACTGGGCGGGGTGTGGACCGAGGAGGACCACGCGCGCAACGTCGGCAACGCCGCCGAGCCCGTGGGCCGCTACATCATCGACCTGACCGGCGCCCACCACCTCACCCCGCGCGAGGTCGCCGACCGCCTGTACGCACGGTTTCGCGCCAAGCTCGCGGGAGGCGCCCAGCTGCGCCCGGGGGCCAAGGCGCTGGTGACCATGCTGTCGGAGGCCGGGGTGCCGGTGGCCCTGGTGACCTCCACCGAGCGCCCGCTGGTGCAGGCGGCGATCGACGGGATCGGCCTGGACAACTTCGACGACTCGGTGGCCGGGGACGAGGTCGCCGCGAACAAGCCCGACCCCGACCCCTACCTCAGGGCCGCGCGGCGGCTCGGGGTCGATCCCGCGCGCTGCGTCGCCTTCGAGGACTCGGTGGTCGGCGTGGCCTCGGCGGCCGACGCCGGGTGCGTCACGGTCGCGGTGCCCAACCACGTGGAGATCCCGCCGCGCGAGGGCGTGGTGTTCCGGGACACCCTGGTGGGCGTGGACCTGGACTGGCTGGAGTCGCTGGTCGCCGACCGCTGAGCGCGACCGGGACGTCCCTCCCCTTCCCTTCGCCCGCCCGGGCGCCGGACGCACGGGTAGCGTGGAGGGGGGAGCCCCGACGCGGGCGCCGGATCGGGGGCACGCCCTAAGGGATCGACCGGATGTGCGTTCCGGCGCCGGATGGGAGACTGGGCCCATGCCTGAGAATCTGACATGGATGACCGGTCTGGTCCTGGGAGGCGGCCTCACCCTCGTGGGACTGGTGATCTCCTTCGTCGTGTGGCGGGCCAAGGGGGCCGCCGCCGGCCTGCGGGGGGTGGCGTGGTCGCTGCTGCCGCTGGCCGCCGGTCTGATCGGGCTGATGAACGCCGTCTGGCAGTTCGTCATGAGCATCTTCGGCATCCTGGTCGGCCTGCTGTTCAACCCGGCGGTGTGGGCCGGCGTGGTCCTGCTGGGCGTGGCGGTGGTGCTCTACGTGGTCTCGGGCGTCATGCGCGCCCGCGGCGCGGGGACCCGGCCCCGGGACAAGGCGCCCAGGGCCGCGGGGGAGGGCGCCCGGCCCGGTACGGCCGCCGGGGCCGGGGACGCCAAGGGCCAGATGGGCGCGCCCCCCAAGAAGTCCGGCGCCGCCGACGACCTCTCCGACTTCGGTGACATCGAGGAGCTGTTGCGCAAGCGCGGTATCGAGTAGCCCGCGCGGCGCCCGGGAGGGCCCGCCCACGACGGACGGACGACGACGGTCCCGCCGACGCGGGGCCGTCGTCGCTTTTCGGATGGGCGCTGACACGCTATGCCACATAGCACTTGCCATAGCGTTCCTCTTTGGCGGACGAACCGGTGCGCATCCGGACGTATCGTTGGTCCAACGCCACCGGGCATCGTCCCAGCTCGCGTCCGGTCATCCGATGAATGCGAACTGTGTCAGCTTTTGTTGTTATATAAGCCTTTTGACATTGTTTGTCACGATTTAGATACATGATCGGATATTGGACGCTCCGCACTCGACGGGCGAGTAAGTTGGTCGCTGTGTAACAGCCCGGGTGTATCGGTCCCGGTGTGTCCAACCTCTCAGGTGATGCGGCACACCCGCACGGACCGGGGTCTGCGCTGACGGGTCACCACCCGCCGCGCCGACACAGCGCCCAAGCCAGCCAGCGTCGAGAACCGGCCGGCCCCACTGTGAGCTCCGCAGGTCATCCCCGGCGGTTCCACACGTGGGTTCTGTTCCGTTCTCCTCGGCCAGAAGCGTATGAGTGGAGAGTGGTGGCCTGATGAGCGCGCCCTCGCATGCCCCCGATTCGGCGGAGCAGGCGGAGCAGACCGACGCCGTGAACGTCGCTACGCAGGCCCGTGAGGTCCGCGGAGACTCCGACAACCGGTCCCTGCGCCAGATCGCCTGGCAGCGGCTGCGCAAGGACAAGGTCGCCATGGTCTCCGGCGTGGTCGTGGTCCTGCTCATCCTGGCCGCGATCTGTGCGCCCCTGCTGGCCAAGTGGTTCGGGGCCCCGCCCACCCAGTTCCACCAGGACCTGATCGAGCCCAGCACCGGCCTGCCGATGAAGGACCCGGCCAATCCGAGTCCGTTCGACACCGATCCCTGGGGTGCGATCAGCGCGGAGCACCTGCTGGGCGTGGAGCCCGTCACCGGGCGCGACCTGTTCAGCCGCATCGTCTACGGCGCCCAGATCTCCCTGCTGGTGGCCTTCCTGTCCACGGTGCTGTGCGTGGTCCTGGGCACCCTGCTCGGCATCGTCGCCGGGTACAAGGGCGGCTGGATCGACACCGTCATCAGCCGGGCCATGGACGTCTTCCTGGCCTTCCCGCTGATGCTCTTCGCCATCGCTCTCGTGGGCGTCATCCCCGAGGGCGTCCTCGGGCTGACCGGCAACGGTCTGCGCATCGGCGTCATCGTCTTCATCATCGGCTTCTTCAACTGGCCCTACATCGCCCGCATCGTCCGTGGACAGACGCTCTCCCTACGCGAGCGGGAGTTCGTCGAGGCCGCCAGGAGCCTGGGTGCCAGCAACCGGCACATCCTGTTCAGGGAGATCCTGCCGAACCTGGTCACGCCGATCATCGTCTACTCGACCCTGCTCATCCCGACGAACATCCTCTTCGAGGCGGCGCTGAGCTTCCTCGGCGTCGGGATCAACCCGCCCACCCCGAGCTGGGGGAAGATGCTGTCCGACGCCGTACCCCTGTACGAGAACGCGCCGTACTTCGTCGTCTTCCCGGGTCTGGCCATCTTCGTCACCGTGCTCGCGTTCAACCTGTTCGGTGACGGACTCCGAGACGCTTTCGATCCCAAGACCTCCGACTGATCCCGGCCGGTGGCCGCCCCGCACGGCTGCCACCACGGCATGAGATCCGACGACAGGTTGATCCCATCATCCCCATCAGGTTCGTATGAGAGGCAGTCCCTTGAGGAAACGCACCCTCGGCTTCGTCGCGCTGGGCGCGGCGGCGTCCATCTTCCTTTCGGCATGCGGAGGCGGTGACTCCGCGGGCGGAGGCTCCGAGTCCGACGCCAGCTTCAACCAGGGGGCGACCGAGGTCGTCAACCCCTCGGACAAGACCGGCGGCACCCTGCGCTACGCCATCGCCACGGACTTCGACTCCACCGACCCGGGCGACACCTACTACGGCTTCAGCTGGAACTTCAGCCGCTACTACGCCCGTACGCTGCTGGCCTTCACCCCGGCTCCGGGTGAGGAGTCCTCCGAGCTGACCACGGACATGGCCGCGGGTATGCCGGAGCCCAACGACGACTTCACCGAGTGGACCGTCAAGATCCAGGAAGGCCTCAAGTACGAGGACGGTTCCGAGATCACGGCGCAGGACATCAAGTACGCCATCGCGCGCTCCAACTACAACGGCGGAGAGCTGCCCAACGGTCCGCGCTACTTCGAGGCCCACCTGGACCAGGAGCCCTTCAACGTCTACGAGGTCGACAACCCGCTGGAGACCTTCACCGCGGTGGAGACCCCGGACGACCACACCCTGGTCTTCCACCTCAAGGACTCCTTCTCCGAGTTCCCGTACGTGCTGACCCAGTCGCAGACCGCCCCGGTGCCGGTGGAGGCCGACCGCGGTGCGCTGTACAAGGAGCACGTCGTCTCCTCGGGCCCGTACAAGTTCGACGGCGACTACGAGCCCGGCGTGAAGCTCGACCTGGTCCGCAACGAGCACTGGGACGCCGAGACCGACCCGATCCGCCCGGCCCTGCCGGACGAGGTCACCGTCCAGATCGGCATCGACCAGGACGAGATCGACCAGCGCCTGGTCAACGGCGACATCGACGTCGACCTGGCCGGTGTCGGCGTCGGCCCGGCGATGAAGAGCACCCTGCTCACCGACGAGGACGCCCAGTCCAACCTGGACAACCCGTTCAGCGGTGCGCTGCGCTACGTCAACATCCACACCCCGGTCATCGAGGACGTGGCCTGCCGCCAGGCGATCATGTACGCGGCCGACCGCGACAGCCTGCACCGCGCCTGGGGCGGCGAGAGCGGCGGCGACATCGCCACCAACCTGCTCCCGCCGACCATCCCGGGCTCGAACCCGGAGTCGAACCTGTACTCGTCCGAGGACAACAAGGGCGACCTGGAGTCGGCCGAGGCCAAGCTGGAGGAGTGCGGCGAGGGCGACGGCTTCAGCACCACCATCGCCGTCCGCGACGGTCGTCCCAACGACATCGCCACCGCCGAGTCCCTCCAGGAGTCCCTGAAGCGCGTCGGTATCGAGATCGACATCCAGACCTTCCCGGCCGAGGACTTCTTCGCCCAGTACGCCGGCTCGCAGGACTACGTCCGTGAGAACGACATCGGTCTGAGCGTCTCCGGCTGGAGCCCGGACTGGGCCACCGGCTACGGCTTCGCCTCCAAGATCACCGACGGCGACGCCATCCAGAAGACGGGCAACTACAACACCTCCGAGCTCGACGACCCCGAGGTCAACGAGCTGTGGGACAAGGCCCTCCAGACCGAGGACCCGACCGAGCGCGCCGCGATCTACGAGCAGATCGACACCCTGGTCATGGAGCAGGCGGCCATCCTGCCGGTCGTCTTCGACCGTGCGCTGTACTACCGCTCGGACGAGCTGACCAACGTCTACCACACGTCCGCGTACGCGATGTACGACTTCATGGCCCTGGGCGTGGACCGGGGCTAGAGCCCCAACCGGCCTGAACTAGTACGAGAAGGCAGGTGAAAGCGGCGGGGTCCACGGCCCCGTGGGACCCCGCCGCTGACCGCGATGCTGAACTATATTCTCCGCCGCCTGGGCGCGGGACTGCTGCTGCTCGCCGTCGTCACGGCGGTGACCTTCTGGATCTTCTACGTCCTGCCCCGGTGGGCGGGCGTGACGCCGCGCGGCATGGCCGCGATGTACGTGGGCAAGGCGCCCACCCCGGAGGCGCTCGACGCCACCGTGGAACGGCTGGGCCTGGACCAGCCCGTCGCGATGCAGTTCCTGGAGTTCGTGCGCGGCCTCCTGCTCGGCCAGGAGTTCACCTTCGGCCGGGAGACGGTGGAGTGCGCCGCGCCCTGCCTGGGCTACTCCTTCACCACCAACAGCCCCGTGCTGCCCCAACTGCTCGACCGCCTGCCGGTCACCGCCTCGTTGGCCTTCGGCGCGGCGATCATCTGGATCATCGGCGGCGTGGCCGTCGGCGTTCTGTCCGCGGTCAAGAAGGGCAGCTTCTTCGACCGCCTGGCCATGGGCACCGCCCTGGTGGGCGTGTCCATGCCGATCTACTTCACCGGCCTGCTGGCCCTGGCCTTCCTCGTGCACAAGTGGGAGCTGTTCCCGGTCTCGCGCTACGTTCCCCTCAGCGAGGACCCGGTCGCCTGGTTCCAGGTGATGTTCCTGCCCTGGGTGACCCTGGCGTTCCTGCACGCGGCCCAGTACGCGCGTCAGACACGTGCGGGGATGCTGGAGGTCCTCGGGGAGGACTACATCCGCACCGCCCGCGCCAAGGGCCTGAGCGAGCGCCGCGTGATCTTCAAGCACGCGCTGCGCCCCACGCTCACCCCGATCGTGACCATCTTCGGTCTTGACGTCGGCCTGGTCCTCGGTGGTGCGATCCTCACCGAGACGGTGTTCTCCCTGAACGGCATCGGCGCCTACGCCATCGACGCGATCGTCGGCAAGGACCTGCCCGTGGTGCTCGGTGTGACCCTGATGGGCGCCGTCTTCATCGTCGTCTGCAACCTGGTCGTCGACCTGCTCTACCCGGTCCTCGACCCGCGCGTGCGGATCGCCGGCTGACGCCCGACAGCGTTGAACAGACCAGCTCTAACGAAGGAAAGTGACATGGCCTCGACCGAGCCCGTCGTCCGGGTGGACGACCTGCGGGTGACGTTCCCGACCATGGACGGCGACGTTCACGCGGTGAACGGGCTGTCCTTCGAGGTGCCCGCCGGGGGTGCCCTCGGTATCGTGGGCGAGTCCGGCTCGGGCAAGAGCGTGACCTCGCTGGCGCTGATGGGCCTGCACCGGGGCAGCCGGGCGCGCATCACCGGGTCCATCGAGGTCGCGGGCCAGGACGTGGTCAGCGCCTCGGACAGGAAGCTGCGGCGGATGCGCGGCAACGACATCGCGATGGTCTTCCAGGACCCCATGCAGTCGCTGCACCCGCAGTACACGATCGGCAACCAGCTGATCGAGGCCTACCGGATCCACAACCCCAAGGCCACCAAGGCCGAGGCGCACAAGCGCGCCGTGGAGTCCCTGGACCGGGTGGGGATTCCCCATCCGCAGAAGCGGATCAACTCCTATCCGCACGAGTTCTCCGGTGGTATGCGCCAGCGTGTGGTGATCGCGATGGGGTTGATGTGCGATCCGAAGGTGTTGTTGGCCGATGAGCCGACGACGGCGTTGGACGTGACGGTGCAGGCGCAGGTGCTGGACCTGTTGGACGAGCTGCGCACGGACCTGGGGATGGGGTTGATCCTGGTCTCGCACGATCTGGCGGTGGTCGCCGGTTCGGTGGACGAGGTCGTGGTCATGCGCCACGGTGTGGCGGTGGAGCGCGGTGACGTGCGCACGGTCCTGGCCGAGCCGGAGCATCCCTACACGCGGGCGCTGCTGGCCGCGGTGCCGCGCGTGGAGCTCTCCCGAGCACAGCGCCGTGCCCAGGACCGGGCCGAGCGCGACAAGCGCGAGGGCAGGGTCACCGAGGCGGGCGAGTTCTCGGCCTTCACCCCGACCGCCACCCCGGCCGCCACGGGCACGGACTCCTCCGAGGAGACCCCGCTCCTGCGAGTGGAGGATGTGGCGCAGCGGTTCGGTGTGCGTGGTGGTGTGTGGGGGCGTACGACGGACTTTTGGGCTGTGAAGGGTGTGTCCTTCGATCTGTTCCGGGGGGAGACCCTGGGGATCGTGGGGGAGTCGGGTTCGGGCAAGAGCACGCTGTCGCGGATGGTGATGCGGTTGTTGGAGCCCACCCGGGGCCGGGTGGAGTTCGAGGGCCGCGACATCACGCACATGTCCGAGCGGGAGCTGCGTCCGTTGCGTCGGGACATGCAGATGGTGTTCCAGAACCCGTATTCGTCGTTGAATCCGCGGGTGACGGTGGGGGACGCGATCGGGACGGCGCTGCGGGTGCAGGGTGAGCGTGATGGCCGGAAGGTGCGCCGTCAGGTGCAGGAGCTTCTGGAGCGGGTGGGGTTGGAGCCCGATCACTACAACCGGTTCCCGCATGCGTTCTCGGGGGGTCAGCGGCAGCGGATCGCGATCGCGCGGGCGTTGATCCTCAAGCCGAAGCTGATCATCTGTGATGAGCCGGTGTCGGCGTTGGACGTGTCGACGCAGGATCAGGTGTTGCGGTTGTTGTCGGAGTTGCAGGACGACTTCGGGTTGACGTACATCTTCGTGGCGCATGATCTGGCGGTGGTGCGTCAGGTGAGTGACCGGGTCGCGGTGATGCGTGCGGGTGAGGTCGTGGAGATGGGTGACAGCGACTCGGTGTATGAGGAGCCGAGTAGTGACTACACGCGTCAGCTGCTCAACGCCGCCCCCGTCCTGGACCCCGACGAGGCCCGCAGCCTGCGTGCCGAGCGTAGGGAAAAGCGCGACAAGAAGACCGCCGCGTAGGCTTCGGCCTCCGGCCGTCCCCGGGACGGCCCGGCTCTTCGGTACCGCACGCCGGTGCCGCCGTGGAACCCCGCGGCGGCACCGGCGTCGTCGTGTCCGGGCCCGTCGGCCGGGCCCGTATCCCCTTCCCCGTGCCCCGGGAGGACCTCGGACGGGCACGGGCCCCGAGGCACCGAAGCCGCGGCCGTCCCGCTCACCGCGAGGGTGCCCGGCCGGTCGCGGCGGCCGCGAACAGGCGGGCCAGCTCCCGGGCGTAGGCCTCGTGCTCCCCGGCCGGCCTGCGACGCAGCCTGTGGGGCGCTGAGCCCAGGGCGGCGAAGAGGGTGTCGGTGAACACCTCCGGGTCGAAGTCCCGGAACTCCCCGTGGCGCTGCCCCTCGGTGAGGAACCCGACCAGCTCGGCGCGCCCGGAGGCCTCGTTCTCGGTGATCCACCCGCGGACGGCGGGCGGCACCGCGGCACCGATGATCTCCTGGCGCGCGGCCATCTCCTCCGGGTGCTGCGAGCAGTACCTGACGTGGCCGGCGACGATGCGGTGCAGCCCGTCCTCGAACCCGGCCAGCGGCTCGGGCCCTCCCTCCATGGCGCGGTCCAAACGTGTGTGGACATGCTCCAGCACCTGCCGTATCAGGCGCTCCTTGGTCTTGAAGTGATAGGTGATCAGGCCCGGGCTGACCGAGGCCCGCGCGGCTATGCGCACGAAGGACGCGCGCGCGTAGCCCTCCTCGGCGATGGTCGCGATCGCCGCCGCGACGATCTGGCGGCGGCGGGCCTCCTCGATGAAGGACCGCTGTCCTCCCCCGTCTCCACTATCGGCTGGTTGCATGTACAGAATCCTATATGCTCAACTAGGAAGTGGTCGACCACCGAAGAACACCCCCGAGAGGCCGCCATGAAAGACCACGCGATCGCCCTGACCGGGGCCACGGTCCTCGTCGGTGAGGACCTGGAGCCGCACGGGGACGCCGTCGTCGTGGTCGGGCACGGCCGCGTCACCGCGGTCGGCCCCGGTGCGCCGGTGCCGCCCCGCGCCCGGGTCCTGGACCTCGCGGGGCACACCGTCCTCCCCGGACTGGTCGACGCCCACGTCCACCTCGGTGCTCCCGAGACCGGGAGGGGAGAAGGGCCGCCCGGTCCACTGGCCCGGGCCGGGGCGGTGGCCGACTGGCTCCGCTTCCAGCCGCGCAAGAGACGCGGCTTCCTCCGCCACGGGGTCACCACGGCGTGCAGCCTGGGCGACGAGAACGCCTGGGTCCACGACTTCCGGCGCAGGGCCGCCGACGGCACGCTGACCGGTCCCCGCCTGCTGATCGCCGGACCGCTCTTCACCGCTCCCGGAGGACACCCGGTCGCCACCGTCGGCGCCGCGCCCGGCGACGACTGGGTCCGCGTGCCCCGCGGTCCGGACGAGGCCCGCGCGCAGGTGGCGGCGCTCGTCACGGGGAAGGACCCCGTCGATCTGGTCAAGGTCGTGCACGACCGGGGCGACCCCCGCCGCCGGAGCCTGGAGCCGCTCGACCCGGGCGTCCTGGCCGCGATCGTGGACGAGGCCCACCTCCAGGACACACCGGTCGCCGCCCACTGGGGGAACCTGACCGACCTGGAGGAACTGCTGGAGGCCGGCGTCGACCACCTCCACCACCTCGAAGCGCGCGGACCCCTCGACGGGTGGCCGCAGGACCTGCTCTCGGAGGCGGTGCGGCGCGGCGTCACCCTCACCCCGACCCTGGCCGTCACCGAGGCCGTCGGCGACCCCCGCACCGCGGCGGTCCTGCGCGAGCGGGCCGGGGAGTTCGCCGACGCGGGAGGCACGCTCCTCGCGGGCAGCGACGCCGGGATGCCCTCGGTGCGCGCCGGCTCCGGGCTGCTCCGTGAGATCGAACTGCTCACCGCCTGCGGCCTGGCCCCGCGACGGGCACTGGTCGCGGCCACCTCGGCGCCCGCCCGCGCGCTGGGCGCCCTCCACGTCGGCGCGGTCGTCCCCGGGCGCGCCGCCGACCTCGTCGCCGTCCGCGGAGACCCGCTGGCCGACCTCGGTGCTCTGCGCCGGGTGGGAGTGGTGCTGCGCGGGGGGCGCGTCGTGGTCGACCGGATCCGGAACAGGAAGAGGACACGATGAACACCCACCGACCGCCGTCCGTCGTCCGCGAGGGCAGGACCACGCATGTGTTCCTGTGGACGTTCTTCCCCCTGCTCGGTGCCGGGCTCGGCTGGACACTGTCCCGGGTGCCGGGCTGGCTCGCCCACGTGCCCGCGTGGGTCCACCAGCTCCCGTTCGTCCCCGGAGAGGAGCAGACCGCCCTCCTGGCCCGGTTGGACGGGCCGGTCCTCACCGTCGTCCTGGTCGTCCTCGGGGTCCTGGCGGGCGGTTTCGTCGCCCTCTCCTCCTATGACGACATGGTGGCCGTCGAGGCGGCCGAGGACGGGGTGCGCATCACCCGCTCGGGCAGGACCACGACGTTCGAACGCGCGCGGGTGCGCGCGGTCTTCCTGGACGGCCGGGAGCTGGTCCTCCTCGGGCCGGACACCGCCGAGCTCGCCCGGGAGCGGACCGACCACGGCGGGAAGCGGCTCCGCGCCGCGTTCGAGGCGCACGGCTACCCCTGGCACGACGGCGATCCGCACCGGGAGGAGTTCCAGCGCTGGGTCGACGGGATGCCGGGCCTGGAACAGCACGCCCAGGCCGTCCTGCGGGCCCGTCAGGCCGCGCTGCGGGACAAGGACGCCGACGACAGCGCTGAACTGCGCGCGGAGCTCGCACGCCTGGGTGTCGTCGTACGGGAGGAGGGCGGGCGCCAGTACTGGCGCCCGGTCCGCGACGGATCCCCCTCACAGGGGTGAGTCCGCTGGGCCCGCGACCTCGGTGGTCCGGGCCCAGGGTGCCCGGTTCGGTGGCGCCCGGCGCCTGTCCGGTGGTTCGGCCGCACGCGAAGCCGCCTTCGGCCCTTGAGGGACGCGCCGCCCCAGCGCCTCGTCCGCAGTTTCGTGAGAAGACCCCGCTCGGAGAAGAACACATGCCGCACGGCACCGACGCACCGGCCCCGCACCGCGCCTCCGAGGAGGTGCCACCGCTGCGACTCAGCGGGGTCAGCTACACGGTCGCAGGCCGCCTCCTGCTGGACGAGGTGGAACTGAGTGCCCGCCGCGGCACCTCGACCGTGGTCACCGGCCCCAGCGGCAGCGGCAAAAGCACCCTGCTGGCCTGCGTCATGGGACTGTCGGCACCCACATCCGGAAGCATCCGCGTCGCCGGACGCGAGATCACCCGGATGCGCCGCAGGGAACTGGCCGCGGTACGCAGCCGCGACATCGGCATGGTGTTCCAGGACGGTGAACTGCTGCCCGAACTCACCCCGGTGGACAACGTCGCCCTGGCCGGGCTGCTCGCCGGACTCGGCGCCGAGGAGGCCGTCGAGCGGGCCCGCACCCTGCTCGCCGACCTGGACGTCACCACCGCCGCCGAGACCACCGGCGAACTCTCGGGAGGTGAGCACCAGCGCACCGCCGTGGCCCGGGCACTGATCACCGATCCCTCGCTGCTGCTGGCGGACGAGCCGACCGGCGCGCTGGACCCCGACAACCGCGACAAGGTCGCCGACCTGTTGTTCGCCCTGCCCGCCCAGCGCGGGTGCGCGCTGGTGGTGGTCACCCACGACCGGGACCTGTCCGAGCGCAGCGATCACGTGTTCCACCTGCGGGAAGGACGCCTGAGCGAGGTGGGGCGATGAGCCGCGACAGCGCACCGAGCCTGACCGGGCAGCTGCTGACACTGGGGCGGACCCGCACCGGAGGCGTGTCCCAGCGCACCCGCCAGATCGTGCTCACCATCGCCACGGCCGCCCTCACGGCCGTGCTGCTGGGCCTGGCCGTGATCGCGGCGACCTTCGACGGACGCGACCTGCGCGACGCCATGCGCCAGCCCATCATCGTTGCTTCGCCCGAGCGGGCCACGGCCTGGTGGGGGGAGAGCCCCGACCACGCGGGGCGGTGGCAGCACTCGGTGGTCTACCTCGACCCCATCGACCCCGCCGCGCCCCCGCCGCCGGGTCTGGACTCCTGGCCTGGCCCGGGACAGGTGTACCTGTCTCCCGCGCTGGCGGACACCGGTCCCGGGGTCCGGGACCGCTACGGCGAGTACGCCGGGACCATCGGACCGCAGGGGCTGCTCTCCCCGACCGAGCGCCTGGCCTATGTGGGGATGCCTGAGGACGCCGCGGTCCCCGACGGATGGATGTATCCGATCGCCGGGTTCGGCCCGCCGGGCATCTTCCCCTTCGGGGAGAAGATCACCCTCACCCCCGCGGCCCAGGATCTCATGATCGCGGTCTACCTGGTGTTCGTGGTCCTGCCCGCGGGTGGGTTGTTCGTCGTGGCCGCACGGTTCGCCGCGGCCGGGCGCGACCGGCGCGCCGCCCTGCTGAACGCGCTGGGCGCGCGCACCCGCCACCAGTTCCTGGCCGGTCTGTCCTCCTGTCTGCCGGCGATCCTGGCCGGTACCGCCCTCGGCTCTGCGATGGCCGTGCCCGTGTTGCTGGCCGACGTGACGGTGCCCGGGATCGACTACATCGTGCGCGCGGCTGACGTCCGGCGCATGTGGTGGTTCCTTGCGGTCGCGGTGGCCGTCGCGGCCGTCTCGGCCGCGTTGGGCTACGCCGCCCTGCACGCCCGCCGGGCCCAACGCGGCACCACCCGGCCGCGCCCGGCCACCGATCGCGTCGCGACCTGGAAGATCGCCCTGTTCGCGCTGTTCACCGTCGTTACCTCGGCGGCCGCCCTCATCCCCCCGGGCAGCCCCTGGACGATACCCGTCTACGCGGCTGGGCTCCTGGGAGCGTTGGCCTTCGCGCCCTCGGCGCTGGCGGCCCTGCTGGCCTGGGTCGGGGCCGCGGCGGCCCATCGGGGCCTGCGCACCGGTCGCCCCACCTGGATCGTGGCCGGCCGCTGGTGCCAGCACCGCCCCGGGGTCCTGGCCCGCCTGGTCGCCCCGGTGGTCATCGGCGTGGTCACGTTGGTCAACATGCACTACTTCCTCGCCTCGGAGACCCTGACCTCGGTGCAGGCCCGCCAGACCGACGAACGCCTGGCCGACAGCGCCCTGAGCGTGTCGGCACACGACCTGACCGCCCAGCGCGTCATGGAGGCGGCCCGGGCCCTGCCCGAGCGGGCGCGCCTCATGGCCGTCGACACCGCCGACGAGGGAGAGGGCCCCACCGTGCTGCGGGCCCCCTGCTCCACCCTGCGTTCCCTACAGCTGGACTGCCCCCAACAGCCCACACCGGTGGAGCCGGGAACCGGCGACATCCGCGTCACCACACTCGTCGACTGGCAGGCCGGCAGCGACGTGCGGATCCAGGCCTCCCCGGCCCCACCCGCCGAGGGAAGCGTGGAACAACTGGCCGTGCTCTCACCCCGGGAGGACCCCCTCACCCTCGCCGAGGTCCGCAACACCCTCCACCCCGTGCTGGGGCCCACCACCGGGGTCGACCGGCCGGCCTCACTGGAGATGACCCCGGCCAACGCGCGCCTGTCGCAGTGGGTGTGCTCCTGGGCGGTTACGGCCTGGCTCTGTTGGCCACCGCCGGGCTGATCAGCGCGGGCGGGCACATCGCGGAGGCGGCACGCTCCACAGCCCCGTTGAGCGTGCTCACCGGCCGCAGCCGCTGGCACCTGGGTATCGCGCTGGGCTTCCTCACCGCTCCCATGGCCCTCGCGGCGATCCTGTCCGCGGCGCTGAGCCTGCCGCTGGGCACGGTCATCCAGCAGAACCGCCAGGTCCCGGCCGCCCCACCCGACACCCTGGCCGCCATCACCCTGGGCGCCCTCGCCCTAGCGCTCGCGGCCGGACTGGCGGCGGGGACGGCCTCGGCCCGGACGGCCGCGACATGGCGCCCCGGCAGGTGGTGAACCGTCGAGGACCCGGTGATCGTGCGTGCGGCGGCAGCCCTCAACGACGCACGGCCACAGGACTCCCCCGGGGATACCACTGAGGAAGAGCACGGTAGGGCAGATTCAGCCGTGTGGAAATGCTGTGGTCGGCCATAGGTCGATCATGTGCTTTTCCGTGCCGTCACGGGGGCGCATGGTCTGCTGTTCCTGCTCGAACGAGCATTCTTCGCCGTCGTTCTCATCCCATGGGGCATCTGCGAGTGAACTTGCTTCCTCGCGTCCCGCGTGACGGAGGAAACCACCGCATTCACCGCCCATGGGGGGTTCCGCAATGCCTGACGTGGTGCCCCGTCCGACCTGCTCTCAGATGCGCGTGCTCCGTGGAGGACGCCGGCCGGGACCCGCCTGAGGGCTCCCTACGGTCCCTGCGGCCCGGGTTCCGGCCCCCGCCCCATGACCGGGTGTCCCGCGCGAAGGGGCATCGGCGGCGTGCCGTCCGCACGTTGCCGGTGTGACGGGACGGCGTCGATACTGGGCCCGTGACCCCCTCCGCGCTCCCGCCATGGCCGGTGACACCGCCGGCGCACGGCCGTGTCGTGCTTCGCCGGCCGAGTGTGGCGGACACCCCGATGGTCCGCGAGCTGTCGACCGACCCGTACGTCCCGATGACCGGGTCCCTGACTCCGAACGCCTCGCCCGCCGAGGCACTGGCCTGGGTACACCGGCAGCACGACCGGTACACGGCGGGAGCGGGCCTGTCGTTCACGGTCGCCGACGCCCGCACGGGCGCCGCGCTGGGCACCTGCGGACTCTGGCTGCACAACCTCGCCGTGGGCCGGGCCACGGTCGGGTACTCGGTGGCTCCCTCCTCCCGGGGGCGCGGGGTCGCGGCCGACGCCCTGTCCGCGCTGACGGCCTTCGGCTGGAAGGTACCGGAGCTGTTCCGGATCGAGGCCTACATCGAGCCGTGGAACGCCGCGTCCGTGCGGACGGCCGAGCGTGTGGGCTATGTCCGCGAGGGACTGTTGCGCAGTCACCAGCCGATCGGCGGCCGGCGGCGCGACATGCTGCTCTACGCGACCGTGCGCACCGTGCACGGCGACCCGCCATGACGGCGCGCGCATGGGAACACCGAGGTAGGCGGCGGCCCGGAGTCAGTGCGGTGACCGCGAAGGTGCACCGGCCCGCCCCATGAGCCGCGATCTTGTACCTATAGCGAGTTTGGGCGCTCAACCTCGCTCTAGGTACAAGATCATCCGGGGGTGGAGCACTCCAGGCACCGGCAACGTATTCGGTCAGTCCGCCAGGGGAGGGGAGGGGCGGCTCCGCGCCCGGGGCCGGCCGCGCGGCTCCCGGTGTCGGCCGAAAGGGCACGGGGTAGGCCTGTGAACAGGCCAACGTCACGCCCGCCGGTGTGTCGAGTCGACACCGTCCCGGGTCGACGTGGTGTGGTGGTCGCGCGTACGGCGGGCCGTGGGCCCGTGCTCCGGAGCCTCCCCGGGTGCGGCGCACTCCCTCGCCGGCCTTCGACCGGCCAGATCAGGAATGAAAACGGTTATCATCGACTTGTCACGTGTGGAACCCGGAGGAGGCATCCATGGCACGTAACGAGACCCGACCGATCATCAAGCTCAGGTCGACCGCCGGCACCGGCCACACCTACGTCACCCGCAAGAACCGGCGCAACACGCCCGACCGGCTCACCCTGCGCAAGTACGACCCGAGCATCCGCCGGCACGTCGACTTCCGCGAGGAGCGCTGAGCGGTACTCATCGACCGCGGGGCCCGCCACCGGGCCCCTCCACCGACCGACTTCCACAGGGGGACACATGAAGCCCGGAATCCACCCCGACTACCACCCGGTCGTCTTCCGCGACCGCGCGGGTGACTTCGCCATCCTCACCAGGTCCACCGCCACCAGCGACAAGACCATCGAGTGGAGCGACGGCAACACCTACCCGCTGATCGACGTCGAGATCTCCAGCGCCAGCCACCCCTTCTACACGGGCCAGACCCGCGTGGTGGACACCGCGGGCCGCGTGGAGCGCTTCCAGCGCCGCTACCAGCGCAAGCGCTGAGCGGTCGGAACCGACGGCGGGGCCGGGTGCCCCGCCACCCGGCCCGCACCGGAGGAAGAGCCCGGCGGTGGGCGCCGCCACGTGCCGGAACCCGCCCGTTTCCCGCGCGCGGTGGCGCACCCGGTGCCGTGCGGCCGGTCCCGGTCGCGCGAAACGCCCCCGCCCCTGGCCCCCCGGCCCCCGTCGATCGGGCACTCTGGGGGACGTGACACCCCGAACCGACGAAGCTCCCTCCCAGACCCCCCGCACCGCGCGGGCCCCGCGCAGGCCCGTGGACCTCCTGGTGGGCGCGGTCGGCCTGCTCGTGGTGGCGGCGATCATGGCCGCCGTCCAGCTCGCCACCGGAGACGTGGAGGCCACCGACCCCGACCGGCTCCGCGCGCTGCTGCCCACCGGCCTGTTCCTGCTCGCCGCCGTGGGCGCCAACCTGCTGCTCATCGTCCTGGTCAGCTACGTCGTCCTGCGGGTCCTGCTCACCGCGGGGCCGCGGCCGCTGGCCCGGCCGGTCACCGCCGGGATCGCCGCCTACACCCTCGCCTCGCTGGTCAACGCCACCCTCATAGCCCTGATCGGCCCGGAACGGCTCCCCGACGTGCTCGCACCCGACGACGTCTTCACCAGCGCCGCCCTGGGCTACGTGGCCGCCGTCCTCGCCTTCGCCCGCACCATGCCCGCCGGCATGCCCCGGGTCCGCTCCGCTCTGTGGGCCGGCAGCACCACCGTCGCCGTCTGCGCGCTCCTGGCCGGGGTCGCCAGCCTCCTCGCCCTCGCCCTGACCGTCCTGGTCGGCCTCACCTGCGCGGCCCTGGTCCGCTACGCCCTCGGGGAGAGACCGCCGCCCCGGGCCGACGGACGCCTGCACGAAGAACTGCGGCGGTTCGGCGTGAGCGCCACCGACGTGGTCCGCGCGGACGACGACGCGGAGGGCAACCCCCGCTACCTGGCCGAACTCGACGACGGGCGCAGGGGGGAGCTCATCGTGCTCAGCTCGGAGAGCACCACCGGGTTCTGGCGGCGCCTGCGCGACCTGCTCTTCCTGCGCGGCCCCGTGGCGCCCCGGATACTCTACGGCGTGCGCCGCCGCGCCGAGCACGCCGCGCTGATGAGCTTCTCCGCCCGCCAGGCCGGGGTCACCGTTCCCCGTGTCCTGGCCGTCGGTGAGCTCGGCCCCGGTACCGTCCTGCTGGTCCGTGAGCTGCCGGCCTTCCGCGCCCTGGACGAGTTGGAGGACGAGGAGCTCACCGATGAACTGCTCGACCTGTGCTGGGACGAGCTCGGACTGCTGCACCGGTACCGGCTGGCGCACGGCAACCTCAACGGCGCCACCGTCGGCGTCATGGGCCGTCCCCCCGAACGGGCGGTCTTCACCGGCCTGGACCGGGGCGCGGTGGCCGCCCCCCAGCTCCAGACCGCGCTGGACCAGGCCGCCATGGTCACCCTGCTGGCGATGCGGGTGGGGGCGGAGCGGGCCGTGGACTCCGCGGTACGCGCGCTGGGGGTTCCGGCCACCGCCGCGGTCCTGCCGTTCCTGCAGCCCGCGGGCCTGCCCTACGCGCTGCGCGCGAGCCTGCGCGGGGACCGGGGGCTCCTCGGGCGGCTGCGCGAGTGCGTGGTGGGCATCGCCCCGGAGGCGCCCTCCGAACCGGCGCGCCTGGAACGGATGCGGCCGCGCACCATCGTCAGCGTGATCGTCGTGACCGCCGTCGGCCTGGTGCTCCTGTACCAGCTCACCGGGGTGGATTTCAGCACCATCGGCCAGGCCGACCCCGGGTGGGCGGCGGCCGCCGTCGTGGCGTCCGTGGTGTGCACGCTCTCCGCCGCGATGATCCTCATCGGCTTCGTTCCCGTGCCGCTGCCGTGGTGGCGCACCGTCATGGTCCAGTACGCGGGCTCGTTCGTGCGCATCGCCGCGCCCGCCGGGCTGGGGTCGATCGCGATCAACACGCGGTTCGTCACCAAGGCGGGGGCGCCCGCCTCGCTGGCCCTGTCTGCGGTGGGCCTCACCCAGCTGGTCGGATTCATGGTGCACGTGCCGCTGCTGCTGGTGTGCGCCTACCTCACCGGCACCTCGTACTGGACGGGGTTCACGCCGTCCCCGACCGTCGTGGTGATCAGCATCGCCGGAACGGCCGCTGTGGGCATGACCCTGCTGGTCCCCCGACTGAGGTGGGCCGTCGCCGACCGGGTCCGGCCCTACCTGCGCGGAGTGCTGCCCCGGCTGCTGGACATGCTGCAGAGCCCGTCCAGCCTGGCGCTGGGCCTCGGGGGGACGCTGCTGCTGACCGTGGCGTTCGTGCTGTGCCTGCACTTCTCGGTGCTGGCTTTCGCCGACCCGGGGACCCGGGTGAGCCTGGTGGCGGTCGCGGTGGTCTTCCTGGCGGGCAACGCGATCGGCTCGGCGGCTCCCACGCCGGGCGGCCTGGGAGCGGTGGAGGCGGCCATGATCGGCGGTATGACCGCCGTGGTCGGCGTCCCCGCGGCCGTCGCGCTGCCCGCGGTGCTGCTGTTCCGGCTGCTGACCTTCTGGCTTCCGGTGCTGCCCGGCTGGGGCGCCTTCTCCTACCTGCAGCGCCGCGAGGCCATCTGAGCGGGTACGCCGCCGTCAGGACGCGCGGGACCGGGGGCGCACGGCCCTGTCGACCCCCCAGGCGACGAGACCGGTGACGGCGCCGACGACCGCGCCGGTGACCAGGCTGCTGACCACGGCGAAGCCACGGACGACGACCGTGTGCACGACGGACGGCAGGTCGCCGAGGTTGCCGCCCAGCGTCGGCGGGTTCCCGTCCCAGGAGATGTTCCACAGCAACTGGTGGCCCAGCGCGAGGAGGACCCCGTGGAACAGGCCGACCACCAGCAGCGTCAGGAACGGGTTCGGTACCCGCGCCAGGACGGCCGCGGCCACCCACACGAGCGGCGGGACGAACACGAACAGGGCGTTGACGAACGTGCCCTCCTGGATGAGGTCGAGGTCGTGCAGTACCACGCGGGGTACTGCGAGCAGGGCCAGCCCGACCAGGGCGGTCCACGGCAGGCCGAGAGCGGGGCGGTTCTGTGCGGTCATGCCCCCGACGCTACGGACACCGGCCCCCGGCGGGCGTCCGCGTCCGGTCTCGACCGTGTACGTCCGAACGCGTCACCGGTGTCGCCCCGTGTCGTCCATCCGGTTGGGAGAGCCCCGTGCGGTCCCGAGAATGGTCGGGACCCACGGAACCGTGAAGGGGGAGGCCCATGCGTGACTTCGACGACCTGGTGGACGAGGCCGTGCGGCGCCCGGTCTCGGGATGGGACTTCCGCTTCCTGGACGGCCGGATGGTCGAGGAACCGCTGCCCTGGTCCTATGGTGACCGCGCCCGGGAACTCGTACGCGCGGCACCTGGTCCGGTCCTGGACCTGGGCACCGGGGGAGGCGAGTTCCTCTCCGGCCTGGCTCCGCTGCCTCCCGGCTCCCGGGCCACCGAGGGCTGGCCGCCGAACGTCCCCGTCGCGCGCGGCAGGCTGTCGCCCCTGGGGGTGGAGGTGGTCGAGCCGGGTCCCGGCGGAAGCCTGCCCCTGCCCCCGGGCCGGTTCGGTGTGGTGCTCGACCGCCACGAGGCCTACGACCCCGGGGAGGTCCGGCGGGTCCTCGCGCCCGGCGGGGTCTTCGCCAACCAGCAGGTCGGCGGTAACGACGGCTACGAGCTCAGCGCCCTCCTGGAGGGGCCTCCGCCCGACCGGGACGCGCGCTGGGACCTGGACGCGGCCGTCACGGGGCTGGAGGAGGCGGGTCTGACCGTCACCCGCACCCGGCAGGCCAGGGCGCTGCGCCGCTTCCTCGACGTCGGTGCGCTCGTGTTCTACCTGCGCATGGTCCCGTGGCAGGTACCCGGCTTCGACGCCCACACCTACCGCGAAGCGCTCCGGCGACTGCACGGTGGGCTGGTGCGGGGCAGGCCCCTGACCTGCACCGTGCACCGCTTCTTCACCGAGGCCGCACGGGACTGAACGGCGGCGTCGGGGGCGGTCGGCCGGGTCAGGAGCCGCCGTCCCCGCGCGCCGGGTCCGGGACGACCTCCCTGCGCAGCTGGTCCAGGACCCCCGCGAGCAGCCGGGACACGTGCATCTGGGAGTAGCCCAGCGCCTCGGCGATCTCGGACTGGGTGTGGTCGCCGAAGAACCTCAGCATGAGGATCCTGCGCTCCCGCTCGGGCAGGCGCGCCAGGGCGGGCTTGATCGACTCGCGTTCGACCACCCGCTCCAGGGCCTCGTCCTCGCTGCCCAGGTGGTCCTCCAGCGGGACGCTCGCCCCCCGGCCGGAGCCCGAGGCGTCGGGCGCGTCCAGGGACAGGGAGCGGTAGGCGGCCGAGACCTGGGTCAGCTCGCGTACCTCGGCCTCGGAGATCCCCATCGCCCCGGCGAGCTCCGCGGTCGTGGGCGTGCGCGCGTGGGTCTGCTGGAACTCGCCGGTGACGCGCCTGAGCTGGCTGCGGTTCTCCTGGTGCCGCCGCGGTACGCGCACGGCCCAGGTGTGGTCGCGGAAGTGGCGCTTGATCTCCCCGGTGACCGTGGGCAGCAGATAGGAGATGAACGGCTTCCCGCGGTCGGGGTCGTAGCCGTGGATGGCCTTGACCAGCCCGAGCATGGCCGTCTGCTTCAGGTCCTCGTAGGGTTCGCCCCTGCCGTCGTAGCGGCGGGCGATCCGCTGCACCAGTGGACGGTACAGGTCCATCACGCGCTCGCACAGCACGATGGCGCGCGGGTCCTGGCTCGACAGTGCCTTCAGGGCCGCCAGGAGCTCCTCCGCCGAGGCGGAGGAGGTCGAGGAGGCATCCACGGCTTCGGTGTTGGCGGACACTAAGACCTCACTCGTCGATGGACTTCGCTGAGGCCCGGGGCCGGTTTCGTCCGCGTCGTCGCGTGATGTCCGGTCGCCCTCCGGCACGCGGTGTCCACGGGTGTGTTCGTGTGGACGGCGCTGGAGGGCGGCGGCTTCGGCGGCCTGCCCGGCGGACGCGGCTTCGGGGCCGGTGGTACGCAGCGTGTACGTGCCCATGAGTACGGTTCCGAAAAGCGCGGGACCACGACTTGGAGGAAGCTTGTCCGGGTGTTGGGGGACCCGGGACCGGGACGGTCCGCACCTGCGGCCGGCGGGGGACCGGAGCGTGCGGAGAGTGCGCCACGCCTCCCGCCGGGAGGCGTGGCGCACTCTCCACGAGGAATCAGGGTTCGCCGGCAGCCCGTCGTTCGTGGACCCCCCGCCCGTTCGCGCGGTCGGCGGCCGCAGCGGTCGCGGTGTCGCACGCGGCGAGGACCTCGTCGACGCCGATGGCCGCCAGGCCCGGGTCCAGCGTCGTGGCGTGCGGGTCGCCGAGCCGCCCGGACCACAGGCACACATGGAGGTCCCGGTCCACCCGGGGGCCCCACAGCCTCGGGGACACGGGCCCGAAGAGGCGTACCGACGGAGTGCCGTAGGCGGTGGCCAGGTGGCCGACACCGGTGTCCCCGCACACCACCAGCCGGGCCTCGGCGACCAGGCGCGCCAGCAGGTCCAGGGAGGTACGCCCGGCCAGGACGGCCCTGGGCCCGAGCCCCGCGGCCTCGGCCACCCGTTCGGCCAGGGCCGCCTCGCGCTCCGATCCGGTCACCAGTACGCGCAGCCCCGAGGCCGCCAGGTGCCCGGCCACACGCGCGAAGCGCTCCGCGGGCCACCGGCGCGACTCCGAGGCCGCTCCGGGATGGACGACGGCGGTGTCCCCCGTGACCACCGCGTTCTTCTGTCCGGGCCCGTCCGACCACTCCGGCGGACGCGGCCACCTCAGGTCGTCCGGATCGGCCGCCACACCGTGCAGGCGCAGCAGGCGGCACCAGACCTCGGCGTCGTGGACCCCCTGCGGCCACTCGGGGCCGGGCCACTCCGGTGCGGACGGATGCCCGTGGGTCCACAGCCGTTCCGGCCCCAGGGAGGCCAGGGCCGCCGTGCTCTGCGGCCCCCTGCCGTGCAGGTTGACCGCCAGGTCGGGGGCGGAGGCCCCGTCCGGGACGCACAGCGGCGCGGTCGGCAGGACCTCCCAGCGCAGCCCGGCCAGCGCGACCAGGCGCCGGTACCACGAGGGGCCCGCCAGGATCCGGTGCCACGAGGGCAGTGCCCCCTCCAGCGCGCGCAGCGCGGGGACGGCGGTGGCGAAGTCACCGAGCCCCAGTGCCCGCGACACCAGCAGGGAAGGCCCGCTCCCGCCCGGGCCTCCTCGGCCGGGCGGGAGCGGGAGCACGTCCCCGGCGGGACGCTCAGCGGTTGGGGTCGGCGGCGCTGACATCGGACAGAGCGGAGTCCTCGTCGACGGCACGTGCCAGATCCCCCATGCTCACGACACCCACGACACGGTCGTCGTCCACCACCGGGAGGCGGCGCACGGCGCTGGTGCGCATGATGTGCACCGCGTCGGAGATACCGCTCTGGGGCGGCACCGTGGCCAACTCGGAACTGCAGATGTCCGAGGCGGTGTGCTGCTCGGGGTCACCGCCCTCGGCCACGCAGCGCACGACGATGTCGCGGTCGGTCAGGATGCCCATGATCCTGTTGTCCTGGGTCACGACCACGTCGCCCACGTCGGAGTCGCGCATGATCTCCGCGGCCTCGCGCAGCGACGTGTCCGGTGAGACGGTGCGGACCGGGGTGCTCATCACCTCGTCGATGCTTCGCGGCATGGCCTGCTCCTTTCTGCCGGTTTCTGCCTCGGTCGTGTCCCTGCGGGCGGTCCCGCGCCCGGGAGGCGGCCTCGCCGGTGCGGGCGAGGGAGCCCGGAACACTCCTCGGCCTCACCCGTCCCATAGCCCGCATCCACCGGGGCAAACATGGTGTTCCACCGCATGTCAACGGGGTGTCGGCTCCTGCACACGCGTTCGGTGTCGGCGGGCCGTTCACGCGTCCGGTGCCGACGGCCGGTCCCCGTCCCCGTGCCCATTGCCGGGGCAGGTGGGACGCGTGTGCCTGCTTCCGCCCCATGTTTAGTCGTCGCTTCGACTGGTAGTCGAGTGAGTGCGCTCAGCGTACGAGTGCACGGACTTGTCCAGGAGGGAGCGGTCATGAGAATCCTCGGTGTCAACGCCGTCTTCCACGATCCGGCGGCGGCGCTCGTCGTGGACGGTCACACCGTCGCGGCGGCCGAGGAGGAGAGGTTCTCCCGGCGTAAGCACGGCAAGGAGGCGGTCCCCTTCTCGGCCTGGGAACTGCCGGTGCAGTCGATGCGCTGGTGCCTGGAGCACGCGGGCCTGCGCCCGGCCGATCTGGACGCGGTCACCTACTCCTACGACCCCGCCCTGTCCGACCCCGAGGGGCCCGGACAGGACCGCGGCTGGGAGCGGCTGCGCACGTTCTACGTCGAGCGCGCGCCGCACTTCCTCGCCACCGCCCTGCCGGGCCTGGACCCGGCCAAGGTCAGCTACGTACCCCACCACGTCGCCCACGCGGCCTCCACCGGGCTCGCGGCCCCTGCCGGGGCCGGGAGCGGCGAGTGCGCGGTGTTCGTGGCCGACGGGCGCGGCGAGAGCACCTCGCACCTGGCGGGCGTCTACACCGGAGGGCGCCTGGAGGTCCTGGCCCGTCAGCCGCTGCCCGAGTCTTTGGGCCTGGTCTACGAGGAGCTCACCGAGCACGTGGGCTTCCACCGCTCCAGCGACGAGTACAAGGTGATGGCCCTGGCCTCCTACGGCGAGCCCACCATGCTCGACCGGCTGCGCGAGCGCATCCGCTACGAGGGCGACGGGCTGGTCCGGGCCTCCGGCGTGGACTGGAGCTCCTTCGCCGAGCGGTGCGTGCCCGGCCAGGAGCCCGCCAAGGAGCACGCCAACCTCGCCGCCAGTGTGCAGGCCGCCATGGAGGAGGCGCTCCTGGGGGTGCTCGGCTGGCTGCACGAGCGGACCGGGAGCCCGCACCTGACGATGGCGGGAGGGGTGGCGCTCAACTGCGTCGCCAACAGCCGCATCGCCCGCGAGAGCCCCTTCGAGAAGGTGTGGGTCCAGCCCGCCTCCGGAGACGCGGGCACCGCGCTGGGCGGCGCACTGCACCTGGCCTCGCTGGTGGAGGACCACGTCGCGCCCATGCCCGGCGCCGACCTGGGCCGCTCCTGGGACGAGGACGAGCTGTGGCACCTGCTGCGCGAGGCCGACGTGGAGTTCGAGCGCCCCGACGACCTGGCCGACACCGTGGCCGAGGCCCTGGAGGGCGACGCCCTGGTGGCCTGGTTCCAGGGCCGCTCGGAGTACGGGCCCCGCGCCCTGGGGCACCGCTCCCTGCTCGCCAACCCCGCCAACTCCGGCAACCTCGAACGGCTCAACCGGGTCAAGGGCCGCGAGCAGTTCCGGCCCGTCGCGCCGATGGTGGCCGAGCGCAGGGCACCGGAGATCTTCTCCGGCGGCCCCCTGCCCAGCCCCTACATGCTCTTCGTCCACGACGTGCACCCCGACTGGCGCGACCGCATACCCGCTGTGGTCCACGTGGACGGCACCGCCCGGGTCCAGACCGTCTCACCCTCCGACGACCCGCTCACCTCGCGCCTGCTGGAGCGCTTCGAGGCGCGCAGCGGCCTGCCCGTGCTGGTCAACACCAGCCTGAACACCGCCGGACGCCCCATGGTCGACTCGCCGCGCGACGCGCTGGAGTGCTTCGGCTCGGCGCCCGTGGACGTCCTGGCGATCGGACCGTTCGTCGTCCGCCGCCACCCGAGGGAGAGGGTGTACCGATGAGCGCGCCCCGCTACGCGGTCGTCGTGCCCACCGTGGGGCGCCGGACGCTGCCCCGCGTGCTGAGGCCCCTGCTCGACGCGCCGTCCGAGGCGGCGCCCGAGGAGATCGTCGTCGCCGACGACCGGCCCCTGACGGAGACCGGGCCCCTGCCCGGCACCGACCACGCCCGGGTGCGCGTCCTGCGTACCGGGGGCGGCGGCCCCGCCTCCGCACGCCAGGCCGGATGGCACTCCTGCCGCAGCGAGTGGATCGCCTTCCTGGACGACGACGTCGCCCCGCCCGACGACTGGCCGGAGCGCCTGTGCGCGGACCTGGCCTCCCTGCCCCCCGAGACGGGGGCGAGCCAGGGGCGCATCATCGTGCCCGACCCCGAGGGACGTGCTCCCACGGACGCCGAACGCGCCACCCTGGCCCTGGAGGGCGCCCGGTGGATCACCGCCGACATGGCCTACCGCAGGAGCGCGCTGGAGGCGGTCGGCGGATTCGACACGCGTTTCCCGCGCGCCTACCGGGAGGACACCGACCTGGCCCTGCGGGTCATGGACGCCGGATACGCCCTGGTCCGGGGCGAGCGCGAGTGCGTGCACCCGCTGCGCGGCGGCGGCCGCTGGTCCAGCCTCCCCGCCCAGCGCGGCAACGCCGACAACGCCCTGATGGACCGCCTGCACGGCCGCGGCTGGCGCGACCGGGTCGGCGAGGGGCCCGGCGGTCTGCGCGGGCACGTCGTGACCACGGCCGCGCTCGCGGCCGCGGCCGGGGCCGCGCTGGCCGGGCACCGCAGGACGGCCACCGCACTCGGCGCCCTGTGGGCGGCGCGCACCGCCGCCTTCGCCGGGCGGCGTGTCCTCGGCGGTCCCGCCACCGCCGCCGAGGTCGCCGACATGGCGGTGACCAGCGTGCTCATCCCGCCGCTGGCCTGCTGGCAGCGGCTGCGCGGCGAGGTCCGCCACGCCGGGGCGCGCCCGGCCACCGGTGTCCGGGCGATCCTGTTCGACAGGGACGGCACCCTGGTCGAGGACGTCCCCTACAACGGCGACCCCGACAAGGTCCGGCCCACGCCCGCCGCCGCGCGGGCACTGGACCTGGCGCGCCGCGCCGGACTCGCCGTCGGGGTGGTGAGCAACCAGTCCGGGATCGCCCGCGGCCTGCTTATCCCCGACCAGGTGGAGGCGGTCAACCGGCGCGTGGACGAACTGCTCGGCCCCTTCGACGTCTGGCAGGTGTGCCCGCACGGCGAGGAGGACGGCTGCCGGTGCCGCAAGCCCGAACCCGGCATGGTCCACTCCGCCGCCGCCGAACTGGGGCTGTTCGCCTCCCAGTGCGCGCTGGTCGGCGACATCGGGGCCGACGTCGACGCCGCCCGCGCCGCGGGCGCGCGCGGGGTGCTCGTGCCCACCGCGGCGACCCTGGACGCGGAGCGCCGGGCCGCCCCCGAGACCGTACCCGACCTGGAGGCCGCCGTCCTGCGCCTCCTGGGAGGGGGCGCTCCGTGAGCGGTGGCACCGTGCTCGTGGCACGACTGGACAGCATGGGCGACGTCCTGCTGTCGGGGCCGGCGGTACGAGCCGTCGCCCACGGCGCCGACCGGGTGGTCTACCTGGCCGGTCCCCGGGGAGCCGAGGCCGCCGCGCTGCTGCCGGGCGTGGACGAGGTCATGACCTGGTGCGCCCCCTGGATCGCCGCCGACCCGCCTCCGGTGGACCGCGAGGAGGTCACCGGCCTCGTGGAGCGCCTGTCCCGCGTCGGCGCGGACGCCGCCGTTCTGCTGACCTCCTTCCACCAGTCGGCCCTGCCGCTGGCCCTGATCCTGCGCATGGCCGGGGTGGCGCGGATCTGCGCCGTCAGCGAGGACTACCCGGGCAGCCTGCTCGACGTACGCCACCACGTGGCCCACGGCATCCCCGAGGCCGAGCGGATGCTGTCCCTGGCCGAGGCCGCCGGGTACCCGCCCGCGGCCGGCGAGACCGGGCGCCTGGACGTACGCCGTCCGCTGCCCGACACCCGGGAGCTGACCGGGCCGGACGGGTACGCGGTGGTCCACGTCGGCGCGGACGCGCCCTCCAGGGAGCTGCCGCCGGAGCTGGCCGCCGAGACCGTCGCCGCGCTCGCCGGGCGCGGACACCGGGTCCTGGTCACCGGCTCGGCGGGTGAGGCGGACCTGGCCGGGAAGGTCGCCGCGCGCGGCGGCACGGACCTGGCCGGGCGCACCACCGTCGCCGAACTGGCCGACCTGCTCGACCGCGCCGCCGTCCTGGTCTCGGGCAACACCGGCCCCGCGCACCTGGCCGCAGCGGTCGGCACGCCCGTGGTCTCGCTCTTCTCCCCGGTCGTGCCCGCCTCCGCATGGGCCCCCTACGGCACACCGGTGCGGATCCTGGGCGACCAGCGGGCTCCCTGCGCCGACACGCGGGCCCGGACCTGTCCCGTGCCCGGGCACCCCTGCCTGAACTCCGTGTCCTCCGACGACGTCCTGACCGCCGTCGACGAACTCCTGGGGGAGCGATGACCGTCCACCACCCGACGCCGAGCCCGGCCCCGACCGCCGAGGTCGGGACGGCTCCGGCCGACATGTCCCAGGGCGAGGCCCGGACGCCCCGGCGCGTCCTGCGGATCCTGCTCTGGCACGTCCACGGATCGTGGACGACCGCGTTCGTCCACGGCGGGCACACCTGCCTGCTGCCGGTGACCCCCGACCGGGGGCCGGACGGGCGGGGCCGCGCACGGACGTGGGACTGGCCCCGCAACGCCGTGGACACGCCCTGGGAGCAGATACGCGGGAGCGAACCCGACCTGGTCATCCTCCAGCGCCCGCACGAGATCGCCCTGGCCGAGAGGCTCCTGGGCCGCACCCTCGGCAGGGACGTGCCCGCTGTCTACGTCGAGCACAACACCCCCCGCGACGACGTGCCGGTCACCCGCCACCCCGTGGCCGACCGCGACGACATCCCCGTCGTCCACGTCACCCACTTCAACGACCTGTTCTGGGACTGCGGGCGCGCCCCCACCCGGGTGGTCGAGCACGGCGTGCCCGACCCCGGGTACCGCTACACCGGCGAGATCGACCGCGCGGGCGTGGTGCTCAACGAGCCCCTGCGCCGCTGGCGCTTCACCGGCACCGACCTGCTCCCCGCGCTCGCCGAGCGGGTGCCCCTGGACCTGTTCGGCATGGGCGTGGCCGGGGTCCCCGACCACTTCGGGCTGCCGGCCTCGCGGCTGCGCGCCCACGAGGACCTGCCCCAGGGCGCCATGCACGACCAGCTCGCCCGCCGCCGCGCCTACGCGCACCCCCTGCGGTGGACCTCGCTCGGCCTCTCCCTCATCGAGGCCATGATGCTCGGCCTCCCCGTCGCCGTCCTGGGAACCACCGAGGCGCACGAGGCCGTACCACCGGAGGCGGGCACCGTCTCGACCGACCCCCGAGTACTCGCGGAGGCACTGCACGCGTTCCATGAGGACCGCGACCTCGCCCTCCGCACAGGCAGGGCCGCACGCGCGGCGGCCCTGCGCCGCTACGGGCTCACCAGGTTCCTCGACGACTGGGACCGGGTGCTACAGGAGGTGACGTCATGAGGATCGCCATGGTCTCCGAACACGCCAGCCCGCTGGCGGCGATCAGCGGAGAGGACGCGGGCGGCCAGAACGTCCACGTGGCCGAGCTGGCCGCGGCGCTCGCCGCGCGCGGACACGAGGTGGCCGTCTACACGCGCCGCACCGACGCCGAGAAACCCGACACCGTGTCCATGGGGCCGGGAGTGCGGGTGGAGCACGTGCGCGCCGGACCGGCGGCCCCGATCAGCAAGGACGAGCTGCCCCGGTACATGCCCGAGTTCGCGCAGCGGCTGCGGGCGGCCTGGCGGATCCACAGGCCCGACGTCGTCCACGCCCACTTCTGGATGAGCGGTTTCGCCTCACTGCGCGCGGCCAACACCCTGGGCCTGCCGGTCCTCCAGACCTTCCACGCCCTGGGCACCGTCAAGCACCGCCACCAGGGCTCGGACGACACCAGCCCCGTCGAGCGCATCCCGACCGAGCGCGCCGTGGCCGGCCAGTGCGACATGGTCGTGGCCACCTCCACCGACGAGCGCCGCGAACTCGGTGAGTGGGGCGTCCCGCCCGAGCGCGTCGCGGTCGTGCCCTGCGGTGTGGACACCTCCCGCTTCACCCCGGAGGGACCCGCCGCCGCGCGCGGCGACCGTCCGCGCCTGCTCAGCCTGGGCCGCCTGGTCAGGCGCAAGGGCGTGGACACCGTGATCCGCGCGCTGGCCGAGGTGCCCGACGCCGAACTGGTCATCGCGGGGGGCGCCGACCTGGACCGCCTGTGGACCCAGCCCGAGGCGGTGCGATTGCGCATGGTCGCCGAGCGCATGGGCGTCGACGACCGGGTCCGCTTCCTGGGGTGCGTGGACCGCTACGAGGTCCCCGCCCTGCTCAGGTCGGTCGACGTGGCCGTCAACGTGCCCTGGTACGAGCCCTTCGGGATCTCCACCGTCGAGGCGATGGCCTGCGGCGCCCCCGTGGTGGCCTCACGCGTGGGCGGCCACGTGGACACCGTCGTGCACGGGGAGACCGGCCTGCTCGTGCCGCCCCGGTCGCCCAAGCGGTTGGGTCGCGCCGTGCGCTGGCTGCTCTCCGACGAGGAGGCCAGGTCCTCCTTCGCCGACGCTGCGGCTGAGCGCGCCCGGGAGCACTACTCCTGGGCGGAGGTGGCCCGGCGTACCGAGGAGTGCTACCTGCACGTGACCGGCACGGCCGTGGCCGGCGTTCCGGCGCCCCGCACGGTCAGCAGCACGCCGGTCGGCACCACGGCCTGGGGAGGTGAGGAGTGATGCACGCGCACCTGAGGCGGCTCAGCTCCGCCTTGGACGACACCGACGCGGCCCTCGTCGAGGAGTGGGGCGGCCGCGCCGCGCGGGCCCTGAGCGGCGGGCAGCGCCTGTTCGCCTGCGGCAACGGCGGCAGCGCGGCCGAGGCCCAGCACCTGACGGCCGAGCTGACCGGGCGCTTCGAGGACGAACGCGCACCCCTGTCGGCCATCGCGCTGCACGCGGAGACCTCCAGCGTCACCGCCATCGCCAACGACTACGGGTACCGCCAGGTCTACGCGCGCCAGCTGCGCGCACACGCCCGGCCCGGCGACCTGCTGGTGTGCATGTCCACCAGCGGCAACAGTGAGAACGTCGTCGCCGCGGCCAAGGCCGCGCACGAACTCGGCGTCACCTGCTGGTCGATGACCGGTCCGGGCCCCAGCGCCCTGGAGTCGCTCAGTGACGAGACGGTCGCGGTCCCCGCGCCGAGCACCTCGACCGTGCAGGAGGTCCACCTGGCGCTCGTCCACGTGTTCTGCGCCGCGGTGGACCGGGAGCTGGCGGCGCGCGAGCACGGGGTGTTCGTCCCGGCGCGGAGGGCCGCCACGTGAGCGCCGCCGAAGGACCCGTGGTGGTGGTCGGCGACGCCCTGCTCGACGTGGACATGCGGGGCGTGTCACGGCGCGACTGCCCCGACGCGCCCGCGCCCGTGCTGGAGGGGACCGAGACCTGGTACCGGCCGGGCGGCGCGGCCCTGGCCGCTCTGTGCGCCCGCGAGGGCGGCCGTGAGGTGGTCCTGGTGACCGCCGTGGGCCGCGACGCGGCCGCCGACGACCTGGCCGCCCTCCTGGACGGGGAGGTCGCCCTCGTGGGCATGCCCCTGATGGAGCGCACGCCCACCAAGACCCGGGTCCAGGCCAACGGGCGCACGGTGGCCCGTCTGGACGAGGGATGCGACGGCGTGGAGGAGACCGCGTCCGGCGCCGCGGTGGCGCGGGCCCTGGCGGACGCCTCGGCCGTGCTGGTGGCCGACTACGGGCACGGACTCACCCGCCAGAGCGCCGTGCGCGAGGCCCTGGCCGCGTGCGCGGACCGCGTCCCGCTCGTGTGGGACCCGCATCCGCGCGGTGCGGCGCCCCTGCCCGGAGCGCACCTGGCCACGCCCAACGCGGTCGAGGCCCAGGTGTCGGAGGACGGGGGCGAGCGGGCCCTGCATCGGGCCGGCGAACTGGCCGGAGTGTGGGGGACGCGCTCCGTGGCCGTCACCCTCGGCGCGCACGGGGCCGCATGGGCCGGCGGGGCCGGGGAGTACGCCCTGGTGCCGGGCGAGCCCGTGGACGCGCCGGAGGACACCTGCGGGGCGGGCGACGCCTTCGCCGCGGCGTGCGCCACGGCACTGGCCGACGGAGCTCACGTGCGCGACGCCGTCCGCCACGGGGTCGGCTCGGCGTCGGCCTTCGTGGCCCGGGGCGGCGCCTCGGCCCACACCCGCCCGCGTCCCGGCGCGCCCGCCCCGCGCACGCCCGCTCCGCGGAACGCGGTCGGCGGACGGGGCGAGCGGGTCGTGGCCACCGGCGGCTGCTTCGACGTCCTGCACGCGGGCCACGTCGACCTGCTGCGGCGGGCCCGGGCCCTGGGGGACCGCCTCGTGGTGCTGCTCAACAGCGACGCCTCCGTGCGGGCGCTCAAGGGTCCCGGCAGGCCCGTCGTCGGCGAACGCGACCGCGCCCGGGTGCTGTCCGCGCTCGACTGCGTGGACGAGGTCGTCGTGTTCGGGGAGGAGACGCCCGAACGCGCCCTGGAGGAACTGCGGCCCGACGTGTGGGTCAAGGGCGGCGACTACGACGTGGAGGAGCTGCCGGAGACACCCGTCGTACGGCGGGCCGGGGGAGAGGTGGTCACCGTGCCGCTCCTGCCCGGCCACTCCACGACCGGGCTGATCACCCGCATACGCGGTCGGGGCCGCGACAACGTGCCCATCCGCTAGACGGCCGGTTCCGCGCCGACCGCCCACAGACCACCGGCTCCGAGCCGGTCACCACAGACGAGTACCGACATGAGGAAACGGGGGAGATATGCGTCCACTCGGAAACACGCTGATCACCGGAGGCGCTTCGGGCCTGGGAGCCGCCACGGCCGAGGCCGTGGCCGCCGAGGGCGGGCACCCGATCATCCTCGACAGGCAGCACCCCGGCAACGACCTGCCCTTCGAGCAGGTGGACCTGGCCGACCGCGAGGCGGTCGAACACGCCGTCCAGCAGGTCGTCGTCCAGCACGGGCGCATCGACGCCCTGGTCAACGCGGCCGGGACCGACGCCTGCGGCACGCTCACGGACGTGTCCGCCGACGACTGGGAGCGGGTCGTCCAGGTCAACCTGCTCGGCACCGCCGCCGTGACCCGCGCGGCCCTGCCGCACCTGCGCTCCTCCGAGGGCACGATCGTCAACTGCGCCTCCACCCTCGGCCTGCGCGCGCTCAGCGACGCCACCGCCTACTGCGCCTCCAAGTTCGGGGTCGTGGGCTTCACCCGGGCTCTGGCCGCCGAACTCGCCGGCCAGGTCGGGGTGACGCTCCTGGTTCCCGGAGGCATGAGCACGTCCTTCTTCGACGGCAGGCCCGACCAGTACAAGCCCGGCCCCGACGCCAAGCTCAACGCGCCCGAGGACGTGGCCCGCTCGGTGGTGTTCGCGCTGCGCCAGCCGCCCGGCTGCGAGGTGCGCGAGCTGGTCGTCTGCCCCTCGCAGGAGCCGTCCTGGCCCTAGGCGGTTCCGGCTGCTCCGCTCCGGCCACGTGTCCGGGCGCCGCCGGAAGCCCGGCGGCGCCCGGACACGCCCCGCCGACCCAGCCCTCCAACAACAGACCCAGGCAAGTGGTGAGACCCTCCGAGGAGGTGGGCGACGATGCGTGAACCCGCGTCGAGAGGAAAGGCCCTGGTCACCGGTGGTGCCGGATTCATCGGCTCCCATCTGTGCGAACGGTTGCTGGAGAGGGGCACACACGTGGTGTGCCTGGACAACTTCGCCACCGGCCGCGCGGAGAACGTGGGGCATCTGGCCGGGCACCCGCGATTCGAACTGAGGGAGGCCGACCTCACCGAACCGCTCGCACTGGACGAACCCGTGGACACGGTGTTCCACCTGGCCTCGGCCGCCTCGCCGCCGGACTACCTGCGCCTTCCGGTGGAGACGCTGGAGGTGGGCAGCCTGGGCACCCGCAACGTCCTGGCACTGGCCGAGGAGTACGGCGCGCGCCTGGTCCTGGCCTCCACCAGCGAGGTCTACGGAGACCCGCTGGAGTACCCGCAGCGCGAGACCTACTGGGGCAACGTCAACCCGGTCGGCCCGCGCAGCGTCTACGACGAGGCCAAGCGCTACGCCGAGTCCCTGACGATGGCCCACCACCGGGCGCGCGGGGCGGACGTGGGGATCGCACGCATCTTCAACTGCTACGGGCCGCGCATGCGCGCCGACGACGGCCGGATGGTGCCCACCTTCGTCACCCAGGCGCTGGAGGGCCGGCCCCTGACCGTGGCCGGCGACGGCCACCAGACACGGTCGCTGTGCTACGTGGAGGACACCGTGCTGGGCCTGCTCGCCCTGGCCGACAGCAAGGCGACGGGTCCGATCAACATCGGCAGCGACGAGGAGCTGTCCGTGCTGAGCCTGGCCCGCATCGTCCTGAACGTCACCGGCGCGCGGGAGGGGATCACGTTCGTCGAGCGCCCGGAGGACGATCCGCGCTTCCGGCGACCCGACATCCGCCTGGCCGACGAGGTGCTGAACTGGCGTCCGCGCATACGCCTGGAGGAGGGTCTGCGGCGCACCGTCGCCTACTTCGTGGAACAGCGCTCCCGCTACGACGGCCTCGCGGAGGGGGCCACACCCGCCAACTGAGGCGGCCGGGCGAGGGACCGAGGACGACAGGGAGGACAGAGTGGGCAACCCGGAGCACTCGCGGGTCACCGTGGTGGTGGCCACCCGCGACCGCCGCGACGAGCTGCTGCGCACGCTGCGGCACCTGGAGGGGCTGCGGCCCCGGCCGCCCGTGGTGGTCGTGGACAACGCCTCCACCGACGGCACCGCCGAGGCCGTCCGCTCCGGGTTCCCCGACGTCCAACTCGTACGCGAGCCCCGCAACGCCGGGTGCGCCGCCCGCAACACCGGCGTGGCGCGCGCGGACACGCCCTACGTCGCCTTCTGCGACGACGACTCCTGGTGGGCGCCGGGGGCGCTGGAGGCGGCGGCCGACGCCCTGGACGCCCACCCGCGCCTGGGACTCGTGGCGGCGTCCGTGTTCGTCGGGGAGGAGGAGAGGCCGGACCCGGTCAACGAGGCGCTGGCGCGCAGCCCGCTGCCCGGCGGCGGTCTGCCGGGGCCGCGGATACTCGGCTTCCTGGCCTGCGCGGCCGTGGTGCGGCGCGAGGCCTTCAAGGAGGTGGGCGGTTTCGACCCGCTGCTGTTCTTCGCCGGGGAGGAGGCGCTCCTGGCCCAGGACCTCGCGGCGGCGGGCTGGGGCCTGTGCCACCTGGAACACGTACACGTGCACCACCACCCCTCCTCCGTGCGCCCGCCCGGCAGGTGGCGGCGGACGCTGGATGAGCGCAACGCCCTGCTGACCGTCTGGCTGCGCCGCCGTCCGGGCCTGGTCCTGACCCGGACGGCGCGGCTGGCCGGGCGCTCACTGCGCGATCCGGTCTCCCGCGCGGCCCTGGCCGGGGCGCTGCGGGTCCTGCCCGCGGCGGTGGCGCGGCGCCGCCCGGTGCCCGCGCGTGTGGAACGCGACCTGTCCCTGCTGGAGGAGGCATGAGCGAGGACGCCCGCGTCGGGATCGTGGTCATCACCCGCGACCGCCGCGACGAGCTGCTGCGTACCCTGGACCGCCTGGAGGACCTGCCCGGGCCGCCGCCGACCGTGGTGGTGGACAACGCCTCCACGGACGGCACGGCCGACGCGGTCGGCGGGCGCCACCCGTGGGTACGGCTCATCCGGGCGGGCGCCAACCTGGGCTCGGTGGGCCGCAACGTCGGCGTGGAGGCCCTGGACACGCCCTACGTCGCCTTCTGCGACGACGACACCTGGTGGGAGCCCGGCTCCCTCGAACGGGCGGCCGACCTGCTGGACGCCCACCCCGGCCTGGGCTCGGTGACGGCGCGCCTGCTCGTCGAACCCGGGGGACACGAGGACCCCCTCACCCCCGAGCTGCGGCACTCGCCGGTCCCGGGCCCCGACTGGCTGCCCGGGCCCGCCCTGCTGGGGGTGCTGGCCGGGGTCACCGTGTTCCGCGTCCGTGCCTTCCAGGAGGTGGGGGGCTTCTCCCCGCGCCTGTGGCTGGGCGGGGAGGAGGAACTGCTGGCGCTGGACCTGGCCGCCGCCGGGTGGTGGATGTGCTGGGACGAGCAGACGGTCGCCCACCACGCCGCCTCCCCGGTACGCGACCCCTCCCGGCGACGCCGCCTGGGCATCCGCAACACCCTGTGGACCGCCTGGCTGCGGCGCCCCGCCGACGGCGCGTGGCGGCACACCTGGTCGGTCCTGCGGTCGGTGCCGCGCGACCGCTCCAGCGCGATGGCCGTCGCCGAGGCGCTGGCGGGCCTGCCGTGGGTGCTCAGGGAGCGCAGGCCGGTCCCGCCCGGGGTGGAGCGGGGACTGCGCGCCCTGGAGGGGCCCCGCCGGGAGTCCAAGGCCCGGCGCTACGTGGGCTGAGCCTCTCCTCCCGGACTGTCCGGACCGACCGCGGACGGCTTGCGGTTGACGTAACGTCAACCCCTAACGTCGTTCCCGGGTCGGACGGACCGGCCCGGTGAGGGGAAGGCCGCGATGTCCTGGCCGATGGCGCAGGTGTGCCGTATGAGCGGGGTCACCTCCCGAACACTCCGGCACTACCACCGGATCGGGCTGCTGGAACCGGCGTGGACCGGCCCCGGCGGGATACGCCACTACGGACACGAGCAGCTCCTGCGGCTCCAGCGCATCCTGCTGATGCGCGAGCTGGGCATGGGACTGGCCGACATCGCCCGGGTGCTCGACGAGCACCGGGGCCAGGCCGAGGCGCTGCGCGAGCACCTGCGCGGCCTGCTGGCCGAGCGCGACCGCATCGACACCCTCGCCGCCACCGTGCGCCGCACCGTCGACGCACTGGAGGAGGGAGACGCCATGGAGGCCGCCAACCGGCCCGAGGAGCTGTTCGCCGGATTCGACACCTCCTTCTACACCGAGCACGCCCGGACCGAGTGGCCGAACGAGTGGGGCCAGGCCATGCGGGCCACGGAGGGACTGACCGAGGACGACTGGGCGCGGGGCCGCGCGGAGGTCGCCGCCCAGATGGGGCGGATGGCCGTGCACATGGCGGCCGGGACCCCGGCCGGCGACCCGGTGGTCCAGAGCGAGGTGCACGCCCACTACCTGACGGTGAACCGTACGTGGACACCCGACGCGAACGCCTTCGCCAACCTGGGCCACGTCTACGCCGAGGAGGGGCCCTGGCGCGAGATCTACGACAGGGTCGCCCCGGGCCTGGCCGACTACCAGAGCGAGGCCATGAGGGTCTACGCCCACGAACGGTTGGGATGGAGGGGGCAGGCGTGATCCCCGGACACTGGCACGCCCACCGGCGGGAGGAGGACGGGGAGGTGCTCGGCTACCTCGAACCCGTGGGCGGGGAGAGGTACCGTCCGGTCACGCTCCTCGGCCACCCCGTGGACGGCCCCGTCGGGGAGGAGGACGCCCGTGCCGCGCTGGACGCCCGCGGCCTGTCCTACCTCGCCGACCCGTGGCTGCTGAGCCTGCCCGGGCGCGGGGAGCCGATCGCGGTGCGGATCCTGGAGGTCGGTCCGCGCAGTGTACGGGTGGCCAACGTCGACCTCGGCTACGAGGAGGCCGACTACGGGCACGTGTTCGTGCTGGACGTACCCGAGACCGGACGCCTGCGCCCCGCCAGGAGCTGAACCCCGCCCCCGGCGGGGCCCGGGGAGGGGACGGCCGGGGGCCGGATCAGGCGGTCACCGTGGGCCGGGGCGGCACCACCGGCGTCTCCTCGTCCTCACCGCCCCCGTGCCTGCACCAGGGGCACCACACCGCGACACGCGAGTGCCGCATGGCCCACAGCAGGCCCGTCGAGACGAGCACGAAGAACAGGGAGACCCCCGCTGCGGGGACGAGGAACCCGAGCGCGATCACCACGGCGGCGGCCACCAGGGCGGCGCGGCCCATGTGCTCGGCGACCCAGTGGAAGGTGCGCAGGGGGCGCCGCCACCGTTCGGCGACCTCCGAGCCGCTCAGGGGGATGTCGGCCGCGCACAGCTCGCACAACCTGCCGCGGTGGGTCGCCCAGTGCAGGGCCATGGCCGCGTACATCGGCGCGAAACCCAGTGCCAGGGCCCAGGCGGGAAGGTCCGGAATCCACAGCCCCGGCACCGCGAGGAGCACGGTCCAGGGGACGGCCCGCTCGGCGTGGTGGCCCACGGCGACATGGGCGCGCAGATCATTCTTCACGGCTTTCCTCAGGAGATCGGTTCGACGAGAACCCGCGGGTCCGTCCTGGAGAGAGGGGAGGGGATTCCTTCATTGTGCGTGCTGTGGGCGAGTGCTGCCGACCGGCCCCCGGCCAGAGCGCGTCGGGGAGGACGTCCAGGATGGTGCGGTCGCGGGGACCGGGCCCCTCACGCGCGGGTACACCTCCCGGGGAAGGGGGAAGCGCGATGGCCGACGCCGGCCCCTACCGGGGAACGGCCGCCGACGGGACGGTGGTCGTCGGAGGCTGTTGGCCGGCGGGTTCGGGGGACCACCGCGGGGTAGGGCGCCAAGGGCGCACCGGCCACCATCGTGTGAGGAGAGGGATGGACTTCACCGGCTTCACCGAGGAGACGTTCACGTTCTTCGACGGGCTGGCCCGCGACAACTCCAAGGAGTACTTCCACGCCCACCACGAGGTCTACGTGCGCGCCGTGCGCGAGCCCGCCCGCGCCCTGGCCGGAGCGCTGGAGGAGGAGTTCGGTCCGATGAAGGTGGGCCGACCCAACCGTGACACGCGCTTCTCCCACGACAAGAGCCCCTACAAGACCCACGTGGGGTTGGCCGGTCAGGGGCAGGGCACGGTCGGCCGCTACCTCCAGTTGGGCCTGGACGGACTGTGGGTCGGCGCGGGCTACCACGCGATGTCGAGCGCGCAGGTCCAGCGTTTCCGCGAGGGCGTCGACGACGGCCGCGAGGGCCCGCGCCTGGACCGGATCGTCGACGAACTGGCCGGTCAGGGCTTCGACCTCGTCGGGGACACCCTCAAGACCCACCCGCGTGGCTACGGCGGCGACCACCCGCGCGTGCACCTGCTGCGCTACCGCTCCCTGGGGGCCGAGCACCACGTGGAGCGCTCCGGCGAGCTGTGCTCACCCGCGCTCCTGGACACCGTCCGCGCCGACTGGCGGGCGCTGCGCCCCCTCCTGGAGTGGCTGGAGCGGCACGTCACGAGCTGAACCGGCCGCGGAGCCCGCGCGGTGGAAACGGGGCACGCACCCCGGCGCCCGGGACCGGGCGGGGGCGGGGGAGACCACCTCCGGCACACCGCCGTCCAGGACGGGGCGCGCGCCCCCACCCGTCGGCGGGCCCCGGACGCGGCGGCCCGCCCCCTTCCGCGACCCCTCAGAGCACGTCGGGCGAGACGTCCAGGACGGTGCGGTCGCGGGAGGCCACCAGGTCGAACTGCGGGCCGGTGCGCGGCAGCTCGTGCCGGAAGAAGTAGGCCGCCGCGGCGCGCTTGCCCTCGTAGAAGCCGCCCTCGCGGCCGTGCGCGGCCACCAGCTGCTCCAGCCACAGCCACGCCACCACCACGTGGCCCACCGCCTCCAGGTAGGGGGTGGCGTTGGCCAGTGCCACGGCCGGGTCGCCCTCGGCCCAGGCCGCCGCCGCCGTCTCCGCGGTCCGGTCCAGGGCCGCCGACAGCAGCTCGGCGTACTCGGCCTCGGGGCCGCCCAGCTCCCGGGCGCGGGCCACGGTCTCCCGCGCCGTCTCCAGCAGCAGCGTCAGCCGGGCGCCGTCGTCGAGCACGGCCTTGCGCCCCAGCAGGTCCAGGGCCTGGATGCCGTGGGTGCCCTCGTGGATCGGGTTGAGCCGGTTGTCCCGGTAGTGCTGCTCCACGTCGTACTCGCGGGTGTAGCCGTACCCGCCGTGCACCTGGATGGCCAGGCTGTTGGCCTCCACGCACCACTGGGAGGGCCAGCTCTTGGCGATCGGGGTGAGCACGTCCAGAAGCAGGTGGGCGCGTCGGCGGACGTCCTCGTCCTCGGCGCTGGCGGTCTCGTCCACCAGCCGGGCGCAGTACAGCACCAGGGCGAGCGCGCCCTCGACGTAGCTCTTCTGCGCGAGCAGCATCCGGCGCACGTCGGTGTGCTCGATGATCGGCACCTGCGGCTGGGCGGGGTCCTTGGCGCCCAGCGGCCGGCCCTGAAGGCGCTCACGGGCGTAGGAGAGGGACTTGAGGTAGCCGGTGTAGCCGACGGCGGTGGCTCCCGCGCCCACCCCGATCCGTGCGCCGTTCATCATGTGGAACATGTACTGCAGCCCCTGGTGGGGCTCGCCCACCAGGTAGCCGACCGCGCCCGGCCGCCCGCCGGGGGTGTGGCGGCCCTCGCCGAAGTTGAGCAGCGCGTTGACGGTGCCCCGGTAGCCCATCTTGTGGTTGAGTCCGGCGGGCACGACGTCGTTGCGCTCGCCGATCGAGCCGTCGTCCTCCAGCAGGTACTTGGGCACGACGAACAGGGAGATGCCCTTGACCCCGGGCGGGCCGCCGGGGATCTTGGCGAGCACCAGGTGCACGATGTTCTCGGTCAGCTCGTGGTCGCCCGCGGAGATCCACATCTTGTTGCCGAACAGCCGGTACGTGCCGTCCTCCCCGGCCTCGGCGCGGGTGGTGATGTCGGCCAGGGAGCTGCCCGCCTGCGGCTCGGACAGGCACATGGTGCCGGTGAAGCGCCCCTCCACCATGGGAAGCACCCAGGTGTCGATCTGCTCCGGGCTGCCGTGCGCCAGGAGCAGGCGCGCGTTGCCCGCGGTGAGGAAGGGGTAGGCGGAGGTGCCCAGGTTGGCGGCCTGGAAGTAGGCGCTGCACGCGCTGGAGACCGCGTGCGGGAGCTGGCCCCCTCCCACGGAGGCGGGCATCCCGGCGGCGCTCAGGCCGGTCTCGGCGTAGGCCTCCAGGGCCTTCCCCACCTCGGGGATGACGTGGACGCGCTCGCCGTCGAAGTGGGGCTCGTTGGCGTCGTTGGCCTTGTTGTGCGGCGCGAAGTGGTCGGTGGCCACGCGCTCGGCCAGTTCCAGAGCCGCGTCGAGGGTCTCGCGGGAGTGGTCGGCGTAGTGGGGACGGCTGGTGAGCGCCTCGGTGTCGAGCCACTCGTAGAGCAGGAACTGCAGGTCGCGTGCGGACAGCAGGGTGGACGCCACGGGTCGCCTCCTAGGAATCGTGGACCGACTGGTCGGTATGCTACCTGCCGTGCGGTTCCGGGGTGACCGGGGCCATGGGCTCCTCGCCCGGGCCCTCTAGGCTGGCTGCCACCGACTCGAGAAGGAGAGCTGACCCGCATGTCCGCTGTGTCCGACCCGTCCCGCACCGTCCTGCTGCTCAACGGTCCCAACCTCAACCTCCTGGGGACGCGCGACCCCGCGCAGTACGGCACCACCACCCTGGAGGAGGTCGAGCGGCGCGTGGCCTCCCTCGGCAGGGAGCTGGGCGTGGAGGTGGTGTGCGCGCAGAGCAACAGCGAGGGCGCTCTGGTGGACCGGATCCACGAGGCGCGCGGCTGGGCCGGCGTGGTGCTCAACCCCGGCGCCTACGCGCACTACGGCATCGCGCTGCGGGACGCGATCGACGCGGTCGAGGCGCCCGTGGTGGAGGTGCACATCTCCAACGTGTACGCGCGCGAGGAGTTCCGGCACACGTCGGTGACCGCGCCGGTGGCCGCGGGCTACGTCGCCGGATGCGGTGTCTTCGGCTACGAGCTGGCCCTGCGCGCGGTGCTGCGGCGTGGCGCCGAGCGCCGGGAGGCGGCGGGCGGGGCCCAGGCGGGGTGAGGGAGGCCGGCCGGTACCGCCCGCGAGGAGGTACCGACCGGTCGGTTTCCATCGGGCACGCGTTCAGCGGTAGGTCATCAACGCGGAACCGCCCTGCTCCAGGTGGGCGTGGTCGTTGAAGGACAGCAGCTGGGTGCCGCCGCGGCCGTGCAGCAGCTTGGTCACCGAGCCGTTGACCACCACGCGGTTCATCGCCAGGAACCCGGACGGGGAGGTGCCGAGCAGGGTCGAGCACACCGTCGCGATGACCCCGGCGGAGGTGAACACCAGTGCCGTCTCGCCCCGGCCCAGCCCGGAGACCAGGTCGTCCAGCGCCGCGCGCACCCCCGAACGGAAGCCCTCCCAGGTGCCCGGTCCGCTGCCCCCGGCCTCGATCCACGCGCTCAGGGAGGCGTCGAGCCGCTCCTGGAGGGAACCCGTCCCGGCCGGGTGGGAGCCGAGCAGGCCGAGGTGGTCGTACTCGTTCCAGCGCTCGTCACCGAGGGGCTCCAGGCCCAGCCCCGCCTCCTCCAGGGCCGCGGCCGCGGTCTGGCGCTGGCGGCGCAGCGCGCCCGTGACGACCCGGCGGACCGGCAGCTCGCGCCGTTTGAGCTCGGCGCCCAGGAGCCGGGCCTGTTCGTAGCCGGTCGGGCTCAACTCGTCGTAGTCCTCCGCCTCCGGAGAGGCCTTCCCGTGGCGGATCAGGTAGATAGCTGGCATCGCACCAGGGTACGAGCGGACCTCCGTGCCCCCGCGCACCGGGGGACGGGATCGGGGAAGGCGGGGCGGGGCCGCGAGGGCTTCGTGCCGTGGGCGGCCCCACCGCCGGGAAGGCCTGTGGACACGGTGATCCCTCTTGCGCGGCGCTTTTCGCGAGCAGCACGATACGGAGCGAGCGCCGTACCACCTGCGCAGCCCCGAGGGGGTCGCGGGCTTGTTCGACGGACCCGAACCGCGGCAGCCCGGCGTGGTCCCGGCGCCGTTCTGGCGGCCCGCCGAGGCCGAGGCGGGCGAGCCCGTGGCGGTCGACCGGTACTGCGGAGCCGCCCGCAAACCCCGACCCCCGCCGGGGCGGCCGCAGGCGGCCCGCCCCGGCCGCCCTAGGGGGCTCCGGAGTCGGGCTCGAAGCGCACCACCACCGACTTCGACGTGGGCGTGTTGCTGGTCTCGGCCGTGGAGTCCAGCGGCACCAGCACGTTCGTCTCCGGGAAGTAGGAGGCCGCGCACCCGCGCGCCGTCGGGTAGTGCACCACACGGAAGTGCGCCGCGCGCCGCTCACGGCCGTCCCGCCACTCGCTCACGAGGTCGGTGTAGGAGCCGTCGGCCAGCCCCAGCTCACGGGCGTCCTCGGGGTTGACCAGCACCACCCGGCGACCGCCGGTGACACCCCGGTAGCGGTCGTCGAGGCCGTACACCGTGGTGTTGTACTGGTCGTGCGAGCGCAGCGTCTGCAGGAGCAGGCGCCCCTCGGGGGCCTCGGGGGCGTACGTGCCGTTCACCGTGAAGTTGGCCAGCCCGGTCGCGGTGGGGAAGCGCCGGTCGTCGCGCGGCGCGTGCGGCAGGGTGAACCCGCCGGACCGCCGGGCGCGTGCGTTGAAGTCCTCGAAGCCCGGGACGACCGCGGCCACGTGCTCGCGCACCCGGTCGTAGTCGGTCAGCTCCGGCCAGGCCACCGGGGAGTCGCCCAGCACGCGCTCGGCCAGGTCGCAGATGATGTCCACCTCCGAGCGCATGCCCTCCGACAGGGGAGGCAGTACACCGTGGGAGGCGTGCACCTTCCCCATGGAGTCCTCCACCGTCACCCACCGGGATCCGCCATCGCGCATGTCGCGGTCGCTGCGCGCCAGCGCGGGCAGGATCAGCGCCCGCGTCCCCGTCACCACGTGCGAGCGGTTGAGCTTGGTGGACACGTGCACCGTCAGCCCCACCCGGCGCATGGCCTCCTCGGTGACCAGGGTGTCGGGGGTGGCCGCGACGAAGTTGCCGCCCATCGCGAAGAACACCCGCACGTCACCGCGGGCCATGGCGCGGATGGCGTTGACGGTGTCGTACCCGTGCTCTCGCGGCGGTGCGAACCCGAACTCGGCGCCCAGGGCGTCCAGGAACGCGTCGGCGGGGCGCTCGAAGATGCCCATCGTTCGGTCGCCCTGCACGTTGGAGTGGCCGCGCACCGGGCACACGCCCGCGCCCGGGCGGCCCACGTTGCCGCGCAGCAGAAGGAAGTTGACGACCTCGCGGATGGTGGGCACCGAGTGCCGGTGCTGGGTCAGGCCCATCGCCCAGCACACCACGATCCGCTCCGAGGCGGTGACCATCGCGGCGATCCGCTCGATGAGCTCCCGGTCCAGGCCGGTGGCGCGCTCGGTGCGCGGCCAGAACTCCTCGTCCGGCTCGTCGAGCAGGGTCTTGGCGAACTCCTCGAAGCCGTGGGTGTGGGCGGCGACGAACCTCCGGTCCAGGACGTCCTCACCGCGCTCGGCGGCCTCCAGCAGCAGCCGGTTGAGGGCGCCGAACAGGGCGAGGTCGCCGCCCAGGCGGATCTGCGCGAACAGGTCGGTCAGTTCGGTGCCGCGCCCGAGCAGTCCGCCCGCGCGCTGCGGGTTGCGGAACTCCCGCATCCCCGCCTCGGGCAGCGGGTTGACGGTGACGATCCGGGTCCCCGACCTCTTGGCCCTCTCCAGGGCGGAGAGCATGCGGGGGTGGTTGGTGCCGGGGTTCTGCCCGGCCACGATGATGAGGTCGGCCTCGCGCAGGTCCTCCAGGGACACGCTGCCCTTGCCCACGCCCAGCGTCTCGGTCAGCGCCGAGCCGGACGACTCGTGGCACATGTTGGAGCAGTCGGGGAGGTTGTTCGTGCCGAGTGCCCGGGCGAACAGCTGGTAGCAGAACGCGGCCTCGTTGCTGGTGCGGCCCGAGGTGTAGAACACGGCCTCGTCGGGGGAGTCCAGCGCCCGGAGGTCCTCGGCGACCAGGTCCAGGGCGCGGTCCCAGCCGACCGGCTCGTAGTGGGTGGCGCCCTCGGCCAGGTACATCGGTTCGGTGAGGCGGCCCTGCTGGCCCAGCCAGTACCCGGAACGCTCCGCCAGCTCGGCGACCGGGTGGGCGGCGAAGAAGTCGGCGGTCAGCGCCTTGGCGGTGGCCTCCTCGGCGACGGCCTTGGCGCCGTTCTCGCAGAACTCGGCCCGGTGCCGCCTGTCGCCCTCGGGCCAGGCGCAACCGGGGCAGTCGAAGCCGCGCTTCTGGTTGACCGCGAGCATGGCGGGCAGTCCGCGCCGCACGCCCGCGTGCTCGCCGACCTGGCGGACGCTGTTCAGGACGGCCGGAAGGCCGGCCGCGCTGGTCTTGGGCGGACCGACCTGGGGAGAGTCCTGCGCGGGGTCCGGTGTGTCCGAGTGCTGGTGTCTCACACACCGCATTCTGGCACTGCGCGTCCGGCACGGGGACTCGCGGGGAGCAACCTTGGGTTGCCAAAGCCGGGACCGGGGTCTCGGAAGAAGCCGACCACCTGGTCGGCGAGCGGGCCGCCGTCCTCGTCGGTCAGGGTGCCGGGCAGCTCGGCGGGCCCACCGCCGGATGCCGTCGGCGGGGCGGGGAGAACCGGCCCCTCGGCCGCGATGACGGCGCCGTCCGGCGCGCGAGGAGCCCGGTGGCTCCGGCACACGCGTCGCGTGCCGCCGGTACACGGCACCGGGGGTCAGTCGACGGGGACCAGCCGGATCCGGCCGCCGTCCGTCTCGGCGGCGATCTTGTGCGGGCTGTCCTCGTGCGTGTCCACCTCGGTGACGACCTCCCCTCCGCCGGAGGCGTCCACGTCGTAGGCGGCATCGGGCAACTCCAGCGTCGCGTTCCCCTCCTCCGTGGTCACCCGGGCGTCGTCGGGAGCGCTGATGAAGGACACGTCGATCCTTCCGCTCCCCGTGTCGGCCCTCAGGGTGCGCGAGCGCACCCCGCCGGCGCGCAGGTCGCCCTCCTCGCTGCTCAGGGTGAGGGGACCGGAGACCCTCTGCACCTCCACCGCCCCCTCGTCGGTGCTGATCGTCAGCGGTTTGCCGAACGCGGTGGCCTCGACACGGCCGTCGCCGCCCTCGACGGTCAGCGAGATGCCCTCGGGGATGAGTACCTGGTAGCGGGCATGGCAGGCGCTCTCCTGGTCGCACTCGGACAGCAGCGACAGGGTCTCCCCGTTGAGCTCCCAGGTGGCGTTGGGGCCGCCGAGGACGGACCGGCCCGACACCCAGCGCTTCACCAGGATCTCGTTCGTCTGCGCGGGGGAGACGTCCAGGTCGCCGTTGTCCACCACGATCGTGAGCCGGTCCGACCCCGGTGTGAAGGTGCGCTCCTCCGGTTCGGGGTCCGCGACGGTGACGACGCATCCGCACAGGAGCAGCAGCGCCACCGCGCCCGCCAGCAGGGTACGGGCGGTGGTCCTCGCGGCCATGGGGGCCTCCTCGGCACTGGGCGGCGGCGAGTCCGCTCACGCGGTGGGTCCGCCCGGCGGCCGGGAACCGGCCAGGTGCTCCGCGGACGGCCGCCGTGACGCGGTACCGGTACGGACAGTGGATGTCCGCTACCCACCGTAGCGAAAACCGATCGCTCTTTTCCGAGAGCTACGGAGACCGTTTTCCGCGGTGTACCCGGGGTAGTGGGCGGCCACGACCGACCGCGACCGTCGTGAGATCAGGGGGAATCATGAAGGCAGTGGTGTGGAACGGTACGAGGGACGTCGGGACCGCGAACGTCCCCGATCCCCGGATCGAGGACTCCGGTGATGCGGTCATCCGGGTCACCACCTCGGGGCTGTGCGGCTCGGACCTGCATCTGTACGAGGTGCTCACTCCCTTCATGCACCCCGGGGACATCCTCGGACACGAACCCATGGGCGTGGTCGAGGAGGTGGGCAGCGGTGTGACCTCCCTGGTTCCCGGGCAGCGGGTCGTCGTCCCCTTCCAGATCTCCTGCGGCCACTGCGTCATGTGCCGGAGCGGCCTGCAGAGCCAGTGCGAGAGCACCCAGGTGAAGGAACAGGGCATGGGCGCGGCGCTCTTCGGCTACAGCGAGCTCTACGGATCGGTGCCGGGAGGACAGGCCGAGTACCTGCGGGTTCCGCACGCCGACAACACCGCGATCCCCGTGCCCCCGGAAGGACCCGACGACCGCTACGTGTTCCTCTCCGACGTGCTGGCGACCGCATGGCAGGCGGTCCGCTACGCCGACGTGCCCGAGGGCGGGTCGGTGGCGGTCCTGGGCCTGGGGCCGATCGGCGACATGTGCTGCCGGGTCGCCGGCCACCTGGGCGCGGGACAGGTGTTCGGCGTGGACCCGGTGTCCGAGCGGCGTGCTCGTGCCGCCTCCCGCGGAACGGAGGTGTTCGACTCCTCCGAGGGCACCGACGACCTGGTCCAGGAGATCCGCGACCGCACCGACGGCCGCGGCCCGGACGCGGTCATCGACGCGGTCGGCATGGAGGCGGCTGGGCACGGCTCGGCCAAGTTCGCCCAGCGGATGGCCTCGTTCCTGCCCAAGGGGACCGCGGCCAAGATGATGGAGACGGCGGGCGTCGACCGGTTGACCGCCCTGCACACCGCCATCGACCTGGTGCGGCGCGGCGGAACCATTTCGCTGATCGGCGTCTACGGGGGCATGGCCGACCCGATGCCGATGATGACGCTCTTCGACAAGCAGATCCAGCTGCGGATGGGGCAGGCCAACGTGCGCCGCTGGACACCGGAGATCCTGCCGCTGCTGGACGACGCCGACCGCCTTGGCGTGGAGGACTTCGCCACCCACCACCTGTCCCTGGACGACGCCCCGACCGCCTACGAGAAGTTCCAGAAGAAGCAGGACGGCGTGTTCAAGGTGCTCTTCCGCCCCTGACCCGTCCCCGTCCTCGATCCCGCCCCTGATCCCGTCCCCGGCGCCGCCGGGGACGGGATTCGTTCACCGGATCAGTTCTCGTAGATCCGGACGTAGTCGACGATCATCTGTTGGGGGAACTGGGTGGTTTCGTCGGGGTAGCCGGGCCATTGGCCGCCGACGGCGACGTTGAGGATCATGAAGAAGGACTGGTCGTAGACCCAGGGGTTGCCGCCCACGTCGGCTGTGGTGATGGTGTTGTAGGCGTTGCCGTCCACGGACCAGGTGATGGAGCCGGGGGTCCAGTCGACGGCGAAGGTGTGGAAGTCGTCGGCGAAGGACCAGCCCTGGGGGTGGGTGTAGGAGGCGCCGATGCCGGCGCCGCCGGAGTAGCCGGGGCCGTGGACGGTGCCGTGGACCATGTGGGGTTCGTGGCCGACGTTCTCCATGATGTCGATTTCGCCGGAGTGGGGCCAGGGGGTGTCGGGGAAGTCCGAGCCGAGCATCCAGAAGGCGGGCCAGATGCCTTGGCCGCGGGGGATCTTGATGCGGGCCTCGATGTGGCCGTAGGCGTGTTCGATCTTGTTCTGGGTGGTGATGCGGGCGGAGGTGTAGGTGCCGTCGGTTTCTTGTCGTGCGGTGATGACGAGGTTGCCGTTGCCGTCCAGGGCGGAGTTGTTGCGGCTGTTGGTGTAGTTCTGGAGTTCGTTGTTGCCCCAGCCGTGGTCGCCGGTTTCGTGGTTCCAGTGGGCGGGGTTGGGGGCGGTGCCGGCGGGGCCGTCGAACTCGTCCGACCAGACGAGGTCGCCGGGGGCGGCGCTCAGGTCGGCGTTGGCCTCGGACGGGGTGTTCCCGGTCCAGTGCGGTGCGGTGAGGACCGCCGCCGCGAGGGCGACGGAGGCGGCCACCGCCGTGGAGGCGGTGGTGGCGCGGCGGGCGTTCTTCCTTCTGCTCATGATGTCCTTCGGAGAGAGCGGGGACAGGGCGGCCCAACGCTCGGACACGCGCGGATTAGCGGGTTCCGTACGGGTCTGCGCAGGGATGACCCTGCGTGGGCGAGTGCCCACTGAATGCGTGTTAAGTGACTGTACGTACGCGGACGCGTGCGGGCAAGGGGTGTTGGCGAGAATTCGGGACCGCTCCCACGAGAAGCATGTGACTTGAGAGGTATGTGAGTTTTCTGTGGGATGTCGGTTCCGTGTTCGCCGCCACGGAGGGTGAGGGCCCGCCGTGGTACCCGGAGCGGTCCGGAAAACGGCGAGGGCCCCGCGGAGCGCGCGCTCCGCGGGGCCCGTCCCCTCTTCGGTGCGGGGTCCTCAGCCGGCCAGGGCCTCCCGGGCCAGCGGGACGATCCCGTCCAGCGCGTAGGAGATGCCCAGGGTCGAGCCGCTGGAGAAGGCGTTGGCCAGCTCCGGGTCGTCCAGGATGATCAGGCGGCCGTCCTCGGCGGAGGGGATGCTCTGCAGGACCGGGTCCTCGTGCAGGAACTCCGCGGTGTCGCCGATGGGGAAGACGACGGTCAGGTCCGCGTCCAGGACCTCCACCCGCTCCGGGCTCAGGTCCACGTAGAACGCGCCGTCGGCCATCTCGGTGATCTCGGACTTGTACTGGAACCCGAGGTCCTGGAGCAGGTCCACCCGCGAGTCGCCGGGGACGTAGGCGCCGTACTGGCCGTCGTAGTACGCGCCGACCGCGATGGTCGTGTCCGCGAACCCGGGGTTGTCCTCACGGATGTGGGCGAAGCGGTCCTCCAGCTCCTTGACGGCCTCCTCGCCCTTCTCCTCCTTGCCGAGTACCTGGGCGACCTGGCGGGTCTGCTGCTGCCAGGTGGTGCCGTAGGTGACCTCGACTCCGGGCGGCGGGCCCACCACCGGGGCCACCGGCGAGAGCAGGTCGTGGCGCTCCTGGCTGTTGTCGGAGCGGGTGTCGAGGATGACGTCGGGCTCCAGGGAGGCGATCGCCTCCAGGTTGGGCTCCATGGTGCCGACCTCGACCGGCTCCTCCTCGAACAGGTCGGCCGCCCAGGGGCCCACGCCCGTGCCGCCGTAGCCCTGCCAGTCGGCCACGCCGACCGGCTGCACGCCCAGCGCGAGCGCGGTCTCGGCGTCGGACCAGCCCAGGGCGACGACGTTGCCCGGCTCGTCCTCGATCGTCACGTCGCCGTACAGGGTCTCGACGGTGACCGGATAGCCCTCGGCGGTAGCGCCGTCCGACCCCTCCTGCGCGGAGCCGGTGGTCTGGCCGCCGCAGGCGGCGAGCAGCAGGAGGGACAGCGCACCGGCGGCGATCGAGCCGCCGCGGATCAGCGGACCGCGGTTCATGGAGCCTCATTCGTCGGGAAATTGAGCTTAGCCTTGCCTAAGCAAAAGCCATGGTGGAGGAGTCGGCGCCGTTGCGCAAGCCTGTGCGCGGGTCCGCGTGCGGGCTCTCCGGGCGCCCCGGTGCGCCCGGAGAGCGCCGGTGCCGAAGGCGGGCGGCGGTTCCCGCCCGGTGCGCGGTGACCTGGGAGGAGGTGCCGCGTGGTGAGGGTCACACGGGTCCGCGGCGGCGCTCTTCGGGCACCGGTGCGGTCTCCCGCGGGCGCCCCGCGCCTCAGGGATAGGCCTCGATGCCGTGGCGCCAGTAGCCGATGAAGGCGATGTCGTCCTTGGGGACGCCGTGTTCGCGTACCAGGGTGCGGCGCAGCTCGGTGGGCAGGGTGTTCTCCCCGGCCACGAAGCAGTAGGGGCGCCCCTCGGGCGGCTCGACCCCGCGCGCGGTCTCCAGGGCCAGCCGTCCGGGAACCGCGTGCGGGTCGGTGCGGGGCAGCCAGCGCACCTCGACTCCGGACGGGGCCCGTACCGGGCGCACGTCGTCGGCGGAGGGCACCTCCAGGAACGCCTGCCCCCGCATGTCCCCGGGCGCCTGTTCGAGGATGGACAGCAGCGCGGGCACGGCGCTCTCGTCGCCCACGAGCAGGTGCCAGTCGGCGTCCTCGGAGGGCAGGTAGTAGACCCCCTCCGGGTACAGTCCCAGTTCGTCGCCCTCGCGGGCGGCCAGCGCCCAGGCCGAGGCCGGGCCCTCGTCCCCGTGCGCGACGAACTCGATGTCCATCTCCAGCGCGTCGGGGTCGAAGCGCCGGACGGTGTAGTTGCGCACGTGCGGACGCAGGTCGTCGGGCATGGAGCGGAACGCGTCCACCCACCCGTCGTCCTCGGCCGCGCCGGGCAGGTGCAGCCGGTCCTGGCCCGGCCTGGGGAAGAGGATCCTCGTGCACTGGTCCAGGCCCAGGAACTCGAACTCGGCCAGCTCCTCACCGGTGAGCGTCACCGTGAGGAAGTGGTCGGTGGTGCGCTCGGTGCGCGCCACCCTGGTCCGGATCATGGTGCGGCGGCTCGGATGCCTGATGCGCAAGGCGAGGGCCCCTCTGGTTGTTCCGCGGTGGGCGGTCATGGAGAATCCGGTTTGCCGGTTTCCAGCCGCGGTGACCGTTGTCGTTCTGGGAAAGGTTAGCCTAACCAAGGTTGATGTGGCGGTCCAGGGTCCGTTTCCGGGGAGAGCGGCGGCGCCGTGGCCGGACGCGGCGGGCCGCGCCGGCCCGGCCGGAGAGCGGCCACCCGGCGGCGTCGACCGGCGCACCGGCCCGGCCCAGGGCACGACACGGCAGCAGGAGAGGGAACACCGGATGAGTACACGTCTGCACGGGGTCGCGCGCTCCGCACCGAGAGGTCGCGCCGCGTGAGCGCCGCCGCCCCCGCCGGAACCGCCGGCACTGACCGGGACCGACCGGCTCCGGAAACCCCCACCGCCCCACCCGCGTCCACCGCCCGGTCCGTCCCCGACAGCGTGCGCGCCCTGCGCGGACGCACCCTGCGGCGCAACCGCGGCCACATCACCCTCGGCGTGGTCCTGCTCTCCCTGCACCAGGTCGCCGAGGCCCTCGTCCCCGTCGCCATCGGCCTGACCATCGACCGGGCCGTCGTCCCCGGCGACGCCCGCGCCCTGGCGGTCTGCGTCGCGGGCATGGCGGTGCTCTTCACGGTCCTGGCCATGGCCTACCGCACCGGCGCCCGCTTCTCCCTGCGCGCCACCGAGAACGAGGCCCACCTGCTGCGGGTGGAGGCCGCCCGCCGTGCCCTGGACCCCCGCGGCGAGCGCAGCGGCCTGCGCGCGGGCGAGGTGCTGTCGGTGGCCACCTCCGACGCCGAGCAGGCCGCCCTGTACGTACGCGCCTGGTCGGTGTCGATCGCCGTCGCGGTCGCCATCGCCGTCACCACCATCGCCCTGCTGGCCGTGGACGTCCCCCTCGGCCTGGGAGTGCTCGTCGGCGTCCCCCTGCTCATGTTCCTGCTGCGCTTCCCCGCGGCACGCATCACCCGGCGCAGCGAGGCCAAGCAGGCCACCGCGGCCGGGGCCACGGCCCTGGCCACCGACCTGGTCAGCGGCCTGCGCGTCCTGATGGGCATCGGCGCCCGGCACAACGCCGCCGACCGCTACCGGGCGGCCAGCACCCGCGCCCTGGAGGCCTCGGTCGGCGCCGCCGCCAGCAACGGCCTCTACCGGGGCCTGGTCACCGCCGCCAGCGCCCTCTTCCTCGCCTGTGTGGCGGGCGCGGCCGGGTGGATGGCGCTCAACGGCCGCCTCAGCGTCGGCGAACTCGTCACCGTCGTCGGCCTGGCCCAGTTCCTGGCCGAACCCGTCCAGGGACTGGGTATGGTCGGCCAGCTCTTCGCCACCGCGCGCGCCTCGGCGCAGCGGCTGGTGCGCCTGCTCAACGCGCCCGACGCCCTCACCCCGGGCGAGCGCGCCTGCGGGGACGAACCGGTCGTCGCCCTGTCCGGCGTCGGCTACCGCACCCTGCGCGACGTGGACCTCGAACTCGCCCCCGGCGAGCTGGTGGGCGTGCTCACCACCGATCCCCGCGACGCCGAGGCACTGCTGGAACTGTTCTCGGGCCGGGCCGACCCCGGACAGGTGCGCGGTGCGCTCACGGTGGGCGGTGTCCCCGTCCAGGAGCTCGGCCTGGACGCCCTGCGCGGCACGGTCCTGGTGGAGGAGCACGGCGCGACCCTGTTCGAGGGCACCCTGCGCTCCAACCTGACCACCCGCCCGGAGGCCGACGAGGGCCGACTGCTGGAGGCCCTGCGCGCCGCCGCGGCCGAGGACCTGGTCAGCGGCCACCCCGAGGGCATGGACCGGCCGGTCGCCGACCGCGCCGCCAACCTCTCCGGAGGCCAGCGCCAGCGCGTGGCCCTGGCCCGCGCCCTGGCCGCCGACCCTCCCGTGCTGGTACTGCACGACCCCACCACCGCCGTGGACGCGGTCACCGAGGAGGCCATCGCACGGGGCGTGGCCGCCGCCCGGGCGGACCGGAACCCGGCCGGGGCGACCCTGGTCGTGGCCAACAGCCCGGCGCTGCTGGCCCGCGCCGACCGCGTCGTGGTCCTCGCCGGGGGGCGGGTCCGCGGCACGGGAACACACGCGAGCCTGGTCGAACAGGACCGGTACTACGGAGAGGCGGTGCTGCGATGAGCGCGGCGGTGGAGACCCCGCGGACCCCGGAGGCGCCGGCGGGCGCACACGGCGACCTGCTCCCCACCGCCTCGGCCCGCCGCACCTGGGCTGTGCTCGGCGACGGGGTGCGCCGCACGGGCTGGAGCACCCCGCTGGCCCTGGCCACCGTGCTCACGGGCAGTGCCGCCGGACTGGTCGCCCCGTGGGTGCTGGGCCGGATGGTCGACGACATCTCCGCGGGCAGGGGCCTGGACGCCGTCCTGTCCTCGGCCGCCCTGATCGCCGTGACGGGCGTACTCGGCGGCCTGCTGGTGGGCGTGGGCGGCTGGCTGGTCAGCCGGGTCGGCGAGACCGTCCTGGCCCGTCTGCGCGAACGCGTCATGGACCGCGTGCTGCGCATGCCCGCCGCCCGCCTGGAACGGGTCCGCATCGGTGACCTGCTCTCCCGCGTGGGCGACGACGTCGCCGTGGTCACCACGAGCATCGCCCGCAACGGCCCCGACGTGGTCGTGGCCCTGGCCACCGTGCTGCTGACCGCCGCGGGCATGACCGCCCTGGACTGGCGCCTGGGCCTGGCCGGAATGCTCTCCCTTCCGGTGTACGTGCTGGCGGTGCGCTGGTACCTGCCGCGCTCGGGCCCCTACTACGCCCGCGAGCGCGTCGCCATGGGCGAGCGCTCGCACGCGATGATGGGCGCCCTGCACGGGAGGGGCACCGTGCGCGCCTACCGCCTGGAGGACGAGCACCAGGGCCGCGTCCGCGACCGCTCCCGCGCCGCCATGGACATCACGGTCGCGGTGTTCCGGCTCTTCACCCGGTTCGGATCGCGGCTCAACGGCGCCGAGTGCGTCGGACTGACCTCCGTGCTGGTGGTCGGGTTCTGGCTGGTGCGCGGCGACATGGCCACCGTCGGCATGGTCACCGCCGCCGCCCTGTACTTCCACCGCCTGTTCGGCCCGATGAGCTTCCTGGCCATGAACTTCAACGAGGTGCAGTCGGCCGGGGCGAGCCTGGCCCGCCTGGCGGGCGTGGCCGACCTTCCGGCGGAGGCGGAGCCGGGGACCGAGGAGGGCCCGGCGGGTTCCTCGGTGCGCGTCGAGGCGGTCACCCACTCCTACGGCACCGGCGGCCCGCCCGCCCTGGAGGAGGTGTCGCTGGAGGTCGCCCCGGGCGAGCGCGTGGCCCTGGTCGGGGCCAGCGGCGCGGGCAAGACCACTCTGGCCGCCCTGGTCGGCGGGCTGCGCACGCCCACGGCCGGAAGCGTGTACCTGGGCGGGGTCTCCCTGGAGGAACTGGGGGAGCGGCGGGTGCGCGAACACGTCTTCCTCGTCAGCCAGGAGACCCACGTGTTCGCCGGCACCCTGCTGGAGGACCTGCGCCTGGCCCGCGCCGGGGCCACCGCGGACGAGGCGGAGGCCGCCCTGGACGCGGTCGGCGCCCTGGAGTGGGTGTGCGCCCTGCCCGAGGGCCTGGAGACGGTGGTCGGCGAGGGCGGGCACACCCTGACCGCTGAGCAGGCCCAGCACCTGGCCCTGGCCCGCCTGGTCCTGGCCGACCCGGACGTGGCCGTCCTGGACGAGGCCACCGCCGAGGCGGGCAGCTCGGGCGCCCGGCGCCTGGAGCGGGCGGCCGCCGCGGCCACGGCCGGACGCACGACCCTGGTGGTGGCGCACCGGCTGACCCAGGCTGAGACGGCCGACCGGGTCGTGGTCATGGACGGGGGCAGGATCGTCGAGCAGGGCGCGCACGCCGACCTGGTCGCCGCCGGGGGGCGCTATGCGGCCCTGTGGCGCAGCTGGCGGGGCGCACCGACCTGACGGACGCGGGGGCCTGAGGCCTTCCGCGCGCCGGGGGCGGGCCGCCCGTTCCCGGCGCGCTTCCCGGGGGCCGCAACGGCCGGCACGCCCTTCGAGGCGGCGTCCGGGACCGGTCAATTCCGCGTCGGCTTTTCCTCAAGGGCCACTGTGCCGGGCGATCCCGCCGGGGCGTGTGCCGAGAGGCTGTCGGTCGTACGAACACCCGCGGCCCCCGTCCGGGAGCCCGCAGGGCGGGCACCGCCTCCGTATGCGGCGCCCCCGGCCCGCTCCCGGAAGGGCGTGACTGCGCAGGGTGCACACAGCCAGGAGGAACACGATGTCACCAGCCCTGCACCGACTCGCCGCCGCTCTGACAGGGGCCGCGCCGGCGGTGCTCGCGCCGGTGGGCGCACACGCGGACGGGACGGTGCACCAGGAACTGGTCGCGGCGAAGAAGGCCCTGAACAAGTACAAGGACGAGGAGCGGGCGACCGCCGACGGCTACCTGCCGGACGACGTGTGCGTGGAGAGCCCCGAGGGGGTGATGGGCTACCACTACGCCGACCGGAACCTGATCGACCGGGAGTTGGACGCGCGCGAGCCCGAGGCGCTGGTCTACCAGCCCGACGGCTACGGCGGCCGCAAGCTCGTCGCGGTGGAGTACTTCTACGTCGACGAGGACCAGGACGTCTCCACCGACGACGACCGCCCCCCACCTCTTCGGACAGCCCTTCGACGGGCCCTCCGAGCCGCAGGCCCCGGGCCTGCCGGTCAACTACACGCTGCACGTGTGGTTCTGGCAGAAGAACCCCGCCGGGATGTTCAGCCCGTGGAACCCCGCGGGCGCCTGCTGAGGCGTGTGCCGGGTCGCTGAGGCCCGGCGGTGCGGCCGCGGTATCGCCGGGCGCACCGCCGCCGGCCGGTCGCCGGGCTCGGACCGACGGCGGCCGCGGGGCGTGGCCCCCGCTGCGGTTCACTCCATGGCGGACCTGCCGTGGCGCCAGTAGCCGATGAAGGCGATGTCGTCCTTGGGGACGCCGTGTTCGCGTACCAGGGTGCGGCGCAGCTCGGTGGGCAGGGTGTTCTCCCCGGCCACGAAGCAGTAGGGGCGGCCCTCGGGCAGCTCGGCGGTGCGGACCGTGTCCAGGGCCAGCCGTCCGGGAACCGCGTGCGGGTCGGTGCGGGGCAGCCAGTGCACCCGCATCCCGGGCAGGTCGGGGAGAGGCCGCACGTCGTCGGCGGAGGGCACCTCCAGGTACACCAGTGCCCTCAGGTCCTCGGGGGCCTGCTCCAGGATCGACACCAGGGCGGGCACGGCGCTCTCGTCGCCCACGAGCAACTGCCAGCCGGCGTCCTCGGAGGGCAGGTAGTACACGCCGTCGGCGAGCAGCCCCGCCTCGTCGCCGGGGACGGCCCGGGACGCCCAGGCCGAGGCGGGACCGGCGTCGCCGTGGTCGACGAACTCGATGTCCATCTCCAGCGCGTCGGCGTCGAAGCGCCGGACCGAGTAGCTGCGCACGTGCGGCTGACGGCTCGGGGGCATGGCGTAGAGCTGCTCCACCCACCGCTTGTCGGCGTCCGCGGGCATGTGCAGCCGGTCCTGCCCCTCCCGGGGGAGGAAGAGGCGCACGAACTGGTCCCGGCCGAGGAAGTCGAAGCCGGCCAGCTCCGCACCGCCCAGGGTCACGGTGACGAAGTGCTTGCTGAGGCGCTCGGTCCGCACCACGCGGGTACGGATCATCGCGCGGCGGCCGGGCTGTTCGATACGCACGGGACCTCTTTCTTCCTCACCTGGACATACGGGCGGAAAACACCCTGAGGTGAGGTTAGCCTCGCCAATACCCTTCCGTCGAAGCGGTGACGTGCGGGGTTTGCGCCCCTCCTGGTTTCTCGGGGGATCCCGCTCTGCGCCCGTTGGCGGAAAGCGCGTTCCGATACGCGCTGTTGCCGGCGCGTTACTGCGATCGGTCGCAGTATGTGGGCCGTACGCCGACGGGAGTGGTCCCCGCTCCACGGCCTCACGGATCCCGCCCACTGAGAGGACCCCCGGTGAACGCACCGACGGCACCACGCCTCAGCCCTGGCCGCCACCGGCGGACCGGCCCTCGGGGCGGCTTCCCTGGCCGTCCCTCGGCCGCGCGGGTGTCGCATGCGGGTGCCGCCGGCCGTCGCGTGCTCCCCGGCGCCACAGAAATAGATCTACATCGTAAAGGCAGCAGCTTTTCTCTTTGCTCTACAAGGAGGGATGTGTCCCCCGACGCCATGTGGACCGATACAGCGAACATCCGGCGAACGCCCGAGACCAGGAGGACGGTGTCCCGGGGCGGGGCGCACCCGGCTTGTCGTACCCGCGGCGGACAATCGGCGCATGACACAGGGATCACACAGGCACCATGCCATCGACTACCTGGAGCTCACGGTCACCGACCTGGACCAGGCGCGGAGCTTCTACTCCGAGGCCTTCGGATGGCGGTTCAACGACTACGGGCCGCAGTACACGGGGATCCAGAACCCGCGGGGTGCGGACGCACCCGAGGTGGGCGGCCTCGCCCTGGGCGAGCAGGTGCGGCCGGGCGGCCCCTTCGTGCTGCTGTACTCCACCGACCTGGACCGGTCCGCCGAGGCAGTGGAGGCCGCGGGCGGGCGCGTGGTGAAGGGCCCCTACGCCTTCCCGGGCGGGCGCCGCTTCCACTTCACCGACCCCAGCGGCAACGAACTGGGTGTCTGGGCCGAGGACTAGCGCTCCGGGCCGCCCCCGGTGTGGTGGCCGGGCCCTCCCGGGGCCCGGCCACAGGACACGTGACCGGTGGCGTCCCCGGGGCGGTCCGGCCACGGACCCGGCTGGCCGATGAGGGCCTCGGTGAACTGCCGGGTCGTGTGCCGTGGTGGAGCCGGACAGCGGACCTCTGAGCGGGCGCCGAGGCGCGGTGGGAGGTTCGTCCGCCGCTGTGTCGTCGCCGGTTCCCATGGTGATCGACGCGGTGTGGTGGAGTGGCCCGCATGGTTCTTTCCTCGGTGGCGACCGCGTTGGAAGCCTCCATCGTTCTTTCCCCCGTCGTCGCACTGGTGACCGCTGTGGTGGCCTGGGTTCGCGTGCGGCGGGGCCGTCCGTGCAAACGTGCGGCCCTGGAAAGCGTGCTCGACGTGCTGTCCCTGGCTACCTTGTTTCCCATCCTCGTCCTCACCCTGTTCAACCCGGGCAGTAGTGGCGGAATCTCCCTTGTGCCCTTCTCCGACATGTCGGATTCGGGTTTGGGGAGCATGACCGGGCTCTACCAGAACGGCGGGAACATCGCGTTGTTCGTGCCGTTGGGAGCAGTGCTCCCGCTGGCGTGGAGGCGCCGGTTGGCGGGGTTCGCGCGAGTGGCGGTCGTGGCGGCGGCGGTGTCGGCCGGTGTGGAGGCACTTCAGTACGTGTTGGGCACCAGGCACATCACCTCGGTGGACGACGTACTCCTCAACAGTGCCGGAGCGCTGATCGGGGCGGCACTGACATGGCCGTGGTGGCGTGTTCGGGTACGGATGGACACCGAGTCCTCGACTACTGCCGGTGCCAGGGGCGCTCGGGGGAGATAGGCGGTACCCGAGGTGTCGGTTCCGTACCTTTGCCGTGCGGAAAAGGCAGGGAGCGCTCCGGTTGCCCCGACACGTGGGAGCCGGGGCCACCCGGACCACTCGTGCACGCGTTACGAAGATCGGGTGCCGGGGGCGGGGACCGGTGCTGGAAGGAGTTACTCCTCACCGTGCGGGTGGGCCGGGCCGCTCCCGGTGTGGCGGGCGATCACCTCGTTGAGGACCGTGCAGGCGCGGCGCAGGTCGGCGGGGTGCGCCGCGCCGTAGCCGAGGACCAGCCCGTGCACGGTCGGTGCCCCGTGGCTGTTGCGGGAGGTGTCGTCCACCAGCACGCCCCGTTCGGCGGCCTCGGCGACCACCGGGGCCACGGCGTGGGCGGGCAGCGGGAGCAGGACGTGCAGGCCCGCGGTGTCCCCGGTCGGGCGGGTCCGGAGCAGGTCGAGCAGCAGCCTGCGGCGGCGGGCGTACTCCAGGCGCATCCGGCGCAGGTGCCGGTCGAGGTCGCCGCGCTCCAGCAGCAGGGCGGTCGCGGCCTGGACCGGCACGCTCGTGCGGTCCGACAGGCCGTGCCGGGTCTGGGCCAGGCGCTCCAGCAGCGGGGCCTCGGCGACGATCCAGCCGATCCCCACGTCGGGGGACAGGCTCTTGGAGAGCGTGCCGAGCAGGACGACCCGGCCGGGGTCCAGGCCGTACATGGCGGGCAGGGGAGCCACGTCGTAGCGGAACTCTGCGTCGTAGTCGTCCTCCACGACCGTGGTCCCGTTCGCGCGGGCCCAGGCCAGGAGGCGCTCGCGTCGGGGGATCGGCAGCCGTCCGCCGAGCGGGTACTGGTGGGCGGGGGTGGTGTGGACGACGGACAGGCCGCCGGGCAGTTCCTCGGTGAGGATGCCGTCGTGGTCGACCGGGCAGGGGAGCACCCGCGCCCCGCGCGCGGCCAGGATGGTGCGGGCCTTCTGGTAGCCGGGCTCCTCGACGCCCGCCCGGGCGCCCGCGCCGAGCAGGGCGGCCCCGACCAGGTCCAGGCCGTTGCCGGTGCCGCGGGTGACCATGACGTTCTCCGGGCCGATGCGCACGCCCCGGGTCCGGCGCAGGTGTCCGGCGAGGAGTTCGCGCAGGCGGGGCAGGCCCCGGGGGTCGGGGTCGTCGTCGGGGGGCTGTTCGGCGGCGTGCCGCCAGGCCCTGCGCCAGGCGGCGCGGTCGTGGTCGCGCACCCACGGCGCGCCCGGGCGCAGGTCGATCATGCCGCGCTGCCGGGCCTGCTCCCGGGACCAGCGCGGGGCGGGGGCCTCCACCCGGAGCGGCGCGGCGACGGGCAGGGCGTCGTGTTCGGCGACGAAGGTGCCCGAGCCGTGCCGCCCCTCGAGCCATCCCTCGGCGTAGAGCTGCTGGTAGGCCTCGGTCACCACGGTCCTGCTCACACCCAGCTGCGCGGCGAGGGCGCGGCTGGAGGGCAGGCGTTCGCCGGGGGCGAGCGTCCCCCCGGACATGGCCTCGCGCAGTGCGTCGGACAGTTGGACGGTGAGGGGCTCGAGGGCGGAGCGGTCCAGGTGGAAGGCCGGTTCGGCGAGGCGTCGGGGCAAAGTGGTATTTCGTTTTCGGGAAGAAGTGGCCATGGTGGGGTATCCACTTGCTTTCTAGGCTAACGCCATGCTCTCCACCACAGAACGCACCAGGATCCGCCGCGGCAAGCACAAGGCCCGGACCGACCGGTCGGATCTGTACTCCCTGCTGGACGCGGGGATGGTCTGCCACCTGGGGGTGGTCGTCGACGGCGCGCCCATGGTGGTGCCCACCGGGTACGGGCGTATCGGCGACACCCTCTACCTGCACGGTTCCACCGGGGCGCGGTCGCTGCGCGCGGGCGGCGAGGTGTGCGTCACCGTGACCCTGCTGGACGGTGTCGTGCTGGCCAGGTCGGCCTTCCACCACTCGGTCAACCACCGCTCCGCCGTGGTCTACGGTGTGCCACGCGTGGTCACGGACGAGCGGGAGCGGCTGGAGGGGTTGCGCGCGCTGACCGAGCAGCTGGCTCCGGGCCGGTGGGACGTGGTCCGGCGGCCCAGCGCCAGGGAGATGGCGGCCACGCGTGTGCTGGCGCTGTCGCTGGAGGAGGCGTCGGTGAAGGTGCGCACCGGTCCGCCGGTGGACGAGGAGGAGGACCACGGCCTGCCGCTGTGGGCGGGTGTGCTGCCGGTCCGGCAGGTGTTCGGCGAGCCTGAGCCGGACCCGGGGCTGGCGCCGGGTGTGGAGGTGCCCGACCATGTCGCCCGGCGGGCGCCGACCCGGTAGCCCCCACCCGGTAGCCCCGTCCCCCGGACCTGCCATGCGGCCCGGGCGGCGGGGCTACCGGGCCGCATGGCAGGCCCGGGTACGGCGGTGGACAATGGGGTGTCAGGCGGCCCCGCCGAGGCCGTCGCCCCGCCCCTTGGGAGAAGCGTCCATGGCCGAGCAGGTCGTCACCGTCGAGGACCTGAGGGTCCGCTATCCGGGAGGCGGGGCGCCCGCCGTCGAGCGGATGAGCTTCTCGGTGTCCCGGGGGGAGGTCTTCGGTTTCCTCGGGCCGAGCGGGGCCGGCAAGTCCACGACCCAGCGGGTGCTGACCCGCCTCCTGCGCCGCTACGAGGGTGAGGTCCGCGTCCTGGGGCGTCCGCTGCGCCGGTGGGGGCAGGACTACTTCGAGCGTGTGGGGGTCGGGTTCGAGCTGCCCGCGGGGTTCGGCAGGCTCACCGCGCGGGAGAACCTGGCGGCCTTCGCCTCGCTCTACCGGGGGCCGGTCGAGGATCCGGACGAACTCCTGGCCAGGGTGGACCTGTCCGACGCCGCCGACCGGCGGGTCGACGACCTGTCCAAGGGGATGCGCATGCGCCTGAACCTGGCCCGGGCGCTGGTCAACCGGCCCGACCTGCTGTTCCTGGACGAGCCCACCTCGGGGCAGGACCCGGTGCGCGCCGCCCTGCTGCGCGAGGTCGTGCGCGGGGCGGCCGGGGCGGGCGCCACGGTCTTCCTCACCACGCACGACATGGTCACCGCGGACCTGCTGTGCGACCGGGTGGCCTTCGTCGTGCGGGGGCGGATCGCGGCCGTGGACACCCCGCGCGGGTTCAGGATGGGCCACGGGCGGCCCGGGCTCGTGGCCGAGGTGCGGGGGCGGGGGTCGCGGGAGTTCCCCATGGACGCCCTGACCGGCGACACCGAGTTGCAGCGGCTGCTGGCGCGGGGCGAGGTCGAGACCCTGCACACGCGGGAGGCGTCGTTGGACGAGGTCTTCGCCGCGGTGACCCGGGAGAAACTGTGAGGCGCCTGTGGGCGGCCACCGTGCTGGAGTGGCGGGTGGAGCGGCGCTACGGGGTCGTGCCCATGGCCGCGGGCCTGGGTGCGGTGTGGACCCTGGTGCTGTTCGCGCTTCCGGCCGACACGGCCCGTGTGGTGGTCCCCTACCTGCTCTTCGTCGACACGGCGGGGTTCGGGGCGCTGTTCGTGGTGGCCCTGCTGCTGTTCGAGCGGACCGAGGGGGCGCGCCAGGCCCTGGCCGCCACCCCGTTGCGCGGTACCGAGGCGGTCGCAGCCAAGCTCGTGGTGCTCACCGCCTTGTCCCTGCTCATCGCCGTGCCGATGGTGGCCGTGTCGGTGCGGGGGCGGACCGCCGAGACGGGCTGGGCGCTGGGGATGTCCCTGGCCGGGGTGGCGCTGACCTCCCTGGTGCTGCTCACCGTGTGCCTGGTGGCCGGGGCGCGCGCACGGGACCTGTCGGGCTTCCTGCTGGCGGCCCCGGTCGTGGCGCCGCTGGTGCTGGTTCCGCTGCTGCACGTCTCGGGGGTCGTGGCGCACCCGCTGACCTACCTGGTGCCGACCACCGTGGGGGCGGACCTGATCCTGTGGGGCATCGGTCCGCGCCCCCTGGGACCGGATCCGCTCCTCGTGGCCGCGGGGGTGCTCTACGCCTTGGTGTGGGTGGCGGTGGCGGCCGAGGCCGCCCGCCGGGGTGTCGAGGGGGGTGGGGGCGGCGCCGCCGTGTCCCGGCGCGGGGCGTCGGGGCGGGGGCGCGGCCGCGCCGCGGGGAGGGCTTCGGCCACCGGGAGGGGCGCCCTTCCGGCGTTGGCGGGATTCGTCCGTGTCGACCTCCTCGGCACCGGCCGGGGGCCGCTGATGCTGGTGATGCTCGTGGCGCCCGTGTTGTTGGCCCTGCTCATCCGTGTGGGGTTCCCGCCGGTCGCGGACTTCCTGGCCGCCTCCTACGGTTTCGACCTGGTGGCCCACACTCCCGCGGTCCTGGCCGCGCTGGTGCTGCTGCACGTTCCCATGATGTTCGGGGTGGTGGGCGGGTTGCGCGCGGTCGAGGACCGGGACGAGAACGTCCTGCTGGTCCTGTGCGTCTCCCCGCTCTCGCTGCGGGCCTACCTCGCCTACCGTCTGGTGGCCGTCACCGCGGCCTCCCTGGTCGGGCTCGCGGTGGCCCTGCCCCTGAGCGGGCTGATGGCGTCGGGTTGGTCCGCGGGGACGGTCGTGGCTTTGGTCCTGGCGTCCGCGCAGGCGGCCCTGCTGCTGGCGGGGATGACCGCGCTGGCGGCCAACAAGGTCGAGGCCCTCGTGGTGGTCAAGGGCATCGGCGCCGTGATGGTGCTGGTCCCGGTGGTGCTGTGGGCGCTGCCGCGGCCATGGGGGCTGTTCCTGCTCGTCCTTCCTCCGGCGTGGCCGGCCCTGGCCCTTCCGGGGTACGCCTCCGGTCCCTTGGGGCCGTGGTGGTGCCTGGCCGGGGGAGCGGTCGTGACCGCGGTGGTGTCGGCGGTGCTGGTGCGGCGTACCTGGCGTGTGCTGCACGGGCTGTGACTCATACGGTGCCCCGGCGGTCGGCGACCTGCTCCAGCAGGCGGACGGCCGTGCGGGTGCCGTCCTCGGCGCGTACCCGTTCTCCCAGGACGCGTGCCCGCTCCACGGTCCGCGCGCTTCCGACCGCGCGGGCCAGGGCCGGGGCCAGCGCGTCCTCGGTCAGCCGCTGGCCGCGCAGCGGGGCGGCGGCGGCTCCGGCGGCGTGGGTCCGCCGGGCCCAGAAGGGCTGGTCGCCCCAGAAGGGGCACACCACCTGCGGTCGGCCCGAGGCGAGTGCGGCTCCGGTGGTTCCCGCTCCGCCGTGGTGCACGATCGCCGAGCAGCGGAGGAACAGCCGCTCGTGCGGGGCCTTGTCGATGGTCAGGACGTGGTCCTGGCCCGCGTCGGCGGTGACGCCGCCCGATCCGGAGGCGAGGACGGCGCGCACCCCGGCCCGGCGTGCGGCCGCGGCCACCATGCGTCCGGTGGCGGCCGGGTCGGCGGTGGGCAGGCTGCTGAAGCCGACGAACACCGGTGGGTCTCCGGCGTCGAGGAAGTCCTCCAGTGCGGCGGGGGGCTCCCACTCCCGGTCCGGTGGCGGGAACCAGAATCCGGTGGTGTGCACCTGCGGCGGGTAGTGCGCGTCCGGGGGCAGCAGGTGGCGGCTGAAGGCGTGCAGGACGGTGGAGGGGGTCCCGTCGGGTTGGCGCAGCGGGTCGTGGCGGCCGGGTCGCGGGGGCAGGCCCATCCTTCGTGAGCGGAACTCCTCGGCCACCGCGCGCTGGCCGCGCAGGGCCAGGGCGGTGAGCCGGTACGTCACCGGGTTGAGCGCGTCCGGCAGCCAGGACGGCCAGGGCACGCCCGGGGCGGGGAAGGCGCGCGTGGGCACCCAGGAGGGCTGCAGGGCCACCGGGACCGAGGGCACGCCCAGGTGTTCGGCGATGTGCCCTCCCGGCATGCCGGGGAGGTGCACGACGAGGTCGGCGCCCCCGTCGGTGACCCGGGCCATGTCGTCGTGGACCCGCCGCATGAGCGGGGTGATCCTGCGCAGGAGGGTGGCCGTGTGGGCGGCGCCGCGCAGCCCGCGCAGGCCGGTGTCCCTCACACCGCTCAGTTCGGGGTCGCCTATGAGGGTGTTGGGGCCGTCGTCCACGGGGTGGTAGTGGACGCCGTGTTCGGCGGCGAGCGGGGCGGAGGCCGCGGGGCCCGCGACCAGGCTGGTGTGTCCGGCCGCGTCCAGGGCCCTGGCCAGGGCCAGGAAGGGCTGGACGTCTCCGCGGGTGCCGTGGGTGAGGAGGAGGGCGTGCATGCCGGTCATTCCCTCCGGGGGGCCAGTCCCCGCGCGACGATGTCGACCAGCAGGTCGAGGGTCTGGGTGTAGTACTCCGGTGCGGCCAGGCGGTCGGCGTTCATGGGCAGGAGCAGGACCGCCTGCAGGACGCCGATGATCGCGGCGGGGTGGGCCTCCACCAGGTTCCCGCTCTCGCGCCCGGCCGCGACGAACTCTCCGAGGGCGTTCGCGGGGTTGTCGGGTGAGGCGTCGACCCGGGCGGGGTCGACCTTGCGGACGACCGCGTCCATCTCCTCGGGGTGGGTCATGAGCCGCCCGTAGAGGGGGTTGGACTCCAGTTCGTCCAGGCTGGCGCGCAGGAAGCGCCGCAGCCCCTCGCGTACGTCGCCGGTGCTGGTGAGGGCTCCGTCGATGACGCGCTCCTTGACCTCGGCCATCTGGCGCAGCATCAGTTCCAGGTAGAGGGCCTCCTTGGAGTCGAAGAAGACGTAGAAGCTGCTCTTGGCGATGCCGGCGGGCGCGACGAGTTCCTCCAGCGAGGTCTTGCGCAGGCCCCGGGTGGTGAACAGGGCGCGGCCGGACTCCAGCAGCAGGGCGGTGATGCGTTCCTTCTCCTGTGCGGAGAACGCGGGTGGCATGGTGGTCCTACCTTCTCGGTCGGTGGTTCCCGGTCACCGTGCGTCGGCCGGTGCGGGCTTCTCCCGCCTCCCGCCCCGGCGCCCGGTCAGGGACAGGGGGATCGAGCGCCACCGTGCCACGGCGACCACGGCCCCGGTCGTCACGGCCATGCCCAGGCCCAGGGGGAGCAGGGTGGCCAGCCCGTCCTGTCCGGAGTTGGCGACGGTCCAGGCGATCTTGAGTGCCAGGCCCCCGTTGGTCACGACCAGGCCCCAGCCCAGGGAGCGATACCAGAAGGCCGCGCACAGCGAGCCCAGCAGCGCGGGTACCAGCGGCAGGGTCGCCCAGGTGACCCAAGTGGGGTCGGTGAACAGCTCCCTCTCCATCTCCAGGACCCCGGCCATCGCGGGGTCGATGCTCTCGGGGGCGGGGAACCAGAAGAAGCTGGACAGCATCGCCGCGATGGTCAGAGCCAGCGGAAAGGGCCTGCGCGTCCAGCAGAAGTAGGCGATGGGCAGGAAGAACAGCGGCCGGATGTACCAGCTCAGCGGGTTGAGGTGGCGCGGCCAGGCCCAGGCGAGGAAGTCGGTGAGCAGGTCCATGGAGGTTCCGTTCCGTGGAGTGGCTTGAAACCATGAAAACATTCTGGATCTTTGTTCGCAAGAGTGGGGTGAAGCCTGCCCGCAATGAGTGCTACATGTACGGTTCACCGCGCTGACCCCGTCCTCGGCCCCGGCCGTGTGGGTGGTCGTGGGCGCCACCGTCCTGGCCCACGGGGCGGTTCCGCGCCTGTGCGCGGCGGTGGGCTGGACGGTGCTCGCCGTGGGGATCCTGACCGAGGTCGCGGTCAAGGCCGGGCTGGTGCCGGAGGCGCTGTTCCTGCTGGTCTCGCCCTTCGCCCAGGTCAATCCCTACTACCGGTCGGTCCCGGCTGCCCATGCGCTGCTCGCGGCCCTGGCCGCCGCGCTCACGGCCGCGGGGGTGTGGGCGCGGCGCCGCCGCGACCTGCCCGCCTGAGGGCGGCCCCGTCCGGCCGGGCGGGGCCGTGCCGCTCCCCGGACGCGGGGACGCCGCCCCAGGGCCGTCACCGGGAGGGGGCCTGCGCCACGGGCAGGGCCAGGCGCAGGGTCAGCCCGCCTCCCGGGGTCGTCTCCGGCCGCAGCGAGCCGCCCATGGCCTCCATCAGCCCGCGTGAGAGCGCCAGCCCCAGGCCCAGGCCGCTCTCGTTGTCGGTGTCCCCGAGCCTTTGGAAGGGGACGAACATGCGCTCGCGCTCCTGTTCGGGGACGCCGGGACCGTGGTCGGCGACGAGCAGCTCCACCTGGTCGCCCGTCCAGGACGCGGTGACCGTCGGAGGCCGGCCGGGCGGGCTGAAGCGCAGCGCGTTGCCCAGCACGTTCGCCAGCACCCGCTCCAGCAGGCCGGGGTCGGCCACGACCGGGGGCAGCCCCCCGGGAGCCCGGACCCGTACCGCGTCCCCCTGCTCTCCGAGCTCGTCCAGGGCCGAGAACACCGACTCCCTCAGCGACAGGTCCGTGACCGTCACACCCAGCACGCCCGCCTGCAGGCGGCTCATGTCCAGCAGGTCCGTCACCAGGCGGGACAACCGGTCCAGGGACTCGTCCGCCGTGGCCAGCAGTTCGGCCTGGACCTCCTCGCTGAAGCGCACCTCCCGGCTGCGCAGGCTGGTCACCGACGCCTTGGCCGAGGCCAGGGGCGCCCTCAGGTCGTGGCTGACCGCGGCGAGCAGCGCGGTGCGCATCCGGTCGGCCTCCGCCAGCGGCCCGGCCGTGGCCGCCTCCCTGGCCAGCCTCTCCTGGCGCAGGGCGAGGGCGGCCTGGGCGGCGAACGCCTCGATGATGCGCCGGTCGCCCGCGCGGGGCCGGTGCCCGTGCAGCACCAGGGTCAGCGACTCGTCCACGGGAACGTCCGCGTCGCTCTCGCCGGGGGCCTCGCACGGCCGGTCCCCGACGGAGGCGACCACCTCCCAGGTCCCGGGGTCCTGGCGGCTGTCGGGGCGCGCGGAGGTGCCGGGCCTGCGTTCGAGCAGGGCCACCGACTCCAGGGAGAAGGTCTCGCGCAACCGCTCCAGCAGGGCCTCCAGGGGGCGCGAACCGCGCAGCACGCTTCCGGCCATGGTGGCCAGCGTCTGGGCCTCGGCGCTGGCCTGGGCCGCCTCCCGGGTGCGCCGCGCCGCATGGTCGACCACGACGCTCACCGCCACCGCCACGACCACGAACACCACCAGGGCGAGCACGTTGCGCGGATGGCTCACCAGCAGGGTCTGGTAGGGCTCGGTGAAGAGGAGGTTCAGCAGCACGAACCCGCCGAAGGCCGCCGCCAGCGCGGGCCACAGCCCCCCGACCAGCGCCGCCACCGTCACCGTCGCGAAGACCAGGAGGATCCCGTTGCTGAGGTAGTCCTCGCCCCGGGGCACGCCGGTTCCGAACGCCAGCAGCGCCAGGGCCGCGGCCACCAGTGCGTACCCCGCGGTCCGGCGGCGCCGCGAGACCGCTCCCGGCCCGGGCCGGCGCGGCCGCCTGTTCGCCTCCTCGTGGGTGACCAGGTGGACGTCGATCGGCCCCGACACGGCCGTGGTGGTCACCCCCACCCCCGGCCGCAGCAGGTTGGCGAGCCTGCCGCGCCTGCTCGCGCCCACCACCAGCTGGGTGGCGTTGACCCCCCGGGCGAAGGCGATCAGCGCGCTGGGCACGTCCTCGCCCAGGACCTGGTGGTAGGTGCCGCCCAGGTCCTCCACGAGCATCCTCTGCCGGGCGAGCAGGGCGGGGTCGGCGCCCACCGGGCCGTCTCCCAGGGACACGTGCACGGCCATCAGGTCGGCGCCCCTGCTGCGGCCCGCGATGCGGGCGGCCCTGCGGATGAGCGCCTCCCCGCCGGGGCCGCCGGTCAGGGCCACGACCACGCGCTCGCGCGGGTGCCAGTCCGAGGCCGCGGCGTGCTCGGTGCGGTACCGCTCCAGTTCGTCGTCCACGCGTCCGGCCAGCCACAGCAGCGCCAGCTCGCGCAGGGCGGTCAGCGTACCGATCCGGAAGTGCCGGCCCAGCGCGGCGTCGACCCTGTCCAGGCCGTAGACGTTGCCGTGCGCCAGCCGGCGCCGCAGCGCCTCGGGGGTCATGTCCACGAGTTCGATCTGGTCGGCCTCGCGCACCCAGGCGTCGGGCACGGTCTCGCTCTGGCGGACCCCGGTGATCTGCTCGATGACGTCGTTGAGCGACTCCAGGTGCTGGACGTTGAGCGTCGACAGCACCGTGACGCCCGCCTCCAGCAGGACCTCGATGTCCTGCCAGCGCCTGGCGTTGCGCGCCCCCGGGGCGTTGCTGTGCGCGAGCTCGTCCACGAGCACGACCTGCGGGCGGCGGGCGAGCACCGCGTCCAGGTCCATCTCCTCGAACCGCTCCCCCCGGTGGGTGAGCACCGCGGGCGGGACGACCTCCAGGTCGTCGACCATGGCCTGCGTCAGTGTCCTGCCGTGGCTCTCCACGAAACCGATCACCACGTCGGCGCCGCGGTCGCGGCGCCTGTGGGCCTCGTCCAGCATCCGGTAGGTCTTGCCCACGCCGGGTGCCGCGCCCAGGTAGACGCGCAGGTGGCCGCGTGTCATCGTGTACCTCCTTCCCGCCCCATCCTCCCCGGCCACGGGGACGGTTTCGGACATTCGTCTGCTAAAGGGGCGCTAATTCCCGCCCCGCCGGTGCTAAGGGAGCGTTATCGCACTTGTCCGCGCGTGGCGCGCCCGCGCAGAGTCGATCCGGCGCACGCACCGCCGGAAAGGCCCGGCCGCGGCGCTCCTACCATCGTGAACAGGCCCCATCCGGGGCCGGGGAACCCGGACGGGCAGGACGGACCAGCATGGACACGGAGACCGGCGCGGACGCGGGCGGCGGGGCGCCCGCGGTCCTGGTCGTGGACGACGACCCCCTCATCCTCAGGACGCTGGAGGTGAACCTGCGCGCCCGCGGCTACACCGCCTACCTGGCCGACACCGGGGAGCGCGCGCTCAGGATCGTCGCCCGCCACCGCCCCGACCTGCTCCTGCTCGACCTGGGACTGCCCGGGATGGACGGCCTGGAGGTCCTGCGGGGGCTGCGCGGGTGGACGGACGTGCCGGTGGTCGTGCTCTCGGGGCGCGACACCGAGGCGATGAAGGTCGAGGCGCTGGACATGGGCGCGGACGACTACGTGATCAAGCCCTTCGGCATGGACGAGCTGTTCGCCCGGGTGCGCGCGGCCATGCGCCGCTCCGCGGCGCCCGACTACGAGGAGCCGGTGGCCACCGCGGACTTCACGATCGACCTGGCCGCCAAACAGGTCGTCAAGGACGGTGCCCCGGTGCGGTTGACGCCGCGGCAGTGGCACATCGTGGAGGTCCTGGCGCGCAACCCCGACCGCCTGGTGACCCACAAGCACCTGCTCAACGAGGTGTGGGGACCCTCCTACGGGCGCGAGACCAACTACCTGCGGGTGTTCATGACCAAGATCCGCCAGCGCCTGGAGCCGGACCCGCCGCGCCCGCGCTACTTCCTCACCGAGCCCGGGCTGGGCTACCGGTTCCGGCCGGGCGGGGCGAACGGGCCGGCGGACTCCGGCGGTCGGACCGGCGGGGCGTGAGCACGGGTACCCGCAAGCCCTCCGCGGCCTCGCGTGCCTCACGGGCCCTGGTCGGGGTCAACGCCGCCGGCCGGAGGACGCGCGGCCTGGCCGGGTGGGCCCAGCCGCCCCAGCTGACGGTGGCGGCCTTCGGCGCGCTGGTCCTGGTCGGCGCGGTACTGCTGTCACTGCCCCCGGCCACGGACGGCGGGGAGCGGGCGCCCTTCTCCACCGCGCTGTTCACCGCCGCCTCGGCGGCCAGTGTGACCGGGCTGGTGGTGGTGGACACCGCAGCCTACTGGTCGGCCTTCGGCGAGGCGGTGGTCCTGGCCCTGATCCAGGTCGGCGGGTTCGGCATCATGGCCCTGGCGACCGTGCTGACCCTGGTCGTGGGACGGCAGCTGGGGCTGCGGATGGCGCTGCGCACCGGGTCGGAGACCAAGGTGGTCACCCTGGGCGAGGTGCGCCAGGTGGTCACGGGCATCCTCGCGGTGACGGTGGTCTTCGAGGCGGTCCTGGCGCTCGTGCTGACGCTGCGCTGGTGGCTGGGCTATGACCTGCCGTTCGGCGAGGCCGTCCACACCGGGGTCTTCCACGCGGTCTCGGCCTTCAACAACGCCGGGTTCTCCCTGTACTCCGACAGCATGACGGGCTTCGCCGAGGATCCGTGGATCACGGTGCCCATCGCCCTGGCGGTGATCGCCGGAGGGCTCGGGTTCCCCATGTGGGTGGAGCTGTGGCGCCTCACCCGGCGCCGCGGGGAGCACCGCCACTGGTCGGTGCACGCCAGGATCACCCTGGCGATGACCGGGATCCTGCTGGTGGTCGCCTTCGCCGCCTTCCTCGCGCTGGAGTGGGCCAACCCGGCGACCATGGGCGGCCTGGACCTGCGCGGCAAGCTCCTCACCGCCTTCTTCCAGGCGGTGATGCCGCGCACGGCGGGTTTCAACAGCCTCGACTTCGGGGCGATGAACACCCAGACGCTGCTGATCACCGACCTCCTGATGTTCGTCGGCGGCGGCAGCGCGGGCACGGCCGGGGGCATCAAGGTGACCACCTTCGCGGTGCTGGCCTTCGTGGTCCGCGCCAACGTGCGCGGGGAGCCGACGGTGCACATGGCGGGCCGCCGGCTGACCGAGGGCACCGCCTCCCAGGCGACCACGGTGGTGCTGCTGGCGCTGGGACTGGTCCTGGCGGCGACGCTGGCGCTGATGACCGTCACCCCGTTCACGCTGGACCAGGTCCTGTTCGAGGCGACGTCGGCCTTCGGCACGGTGGGCCTGTCCACCGGTATCACCGGCGACCTGCCGCTCACGGGTGAGCTGGTCATCGTCTTCTTGATGTTCGTGGGCAGGATCGGGCCCATCACGCTGGCCTCCGCCCTGGCGCTGCGCCGCCGTGCCCGCGTCTACGAGCTGCCCCAGGAGCGGCCGATCGTGGGCTGAGGGGCCACCGCCTCGGCGGGGCCGGTCAGGCGGGCGGCCCGCCTGCTCCCGCGGCCGGGGGCCTGGCGGGACGGCCGCCCTCCGGGTCAGGGGCGCGGGGCCTCCCCGGGAGCGCAGACGCAGGCCGCGGGGTCGGCGGAGTACTCCTCCCCCTCCGGGCGCCGCCGCTCCAGCAGGACCGTGTCCCGCCAGACGCCGTGGTGCCGGGCGACGCGCTCGCGCATGCCGACGGTGCGGAAACCGGCCTGGTGGTGCAGGGCCAGAGCGGCGCGGTTCTCGGGGAAGACCGAGGTCTGCAGGGTCCACAGCCCCCGGGTGTCGGCCTCGGTGACCTGCCGGTACAGCAGCGCCTTGCCCACGCCCCGGCCGCGCGCGTCCTCGGCGACGTGGACGGAGGTCTCGGCGACCCCGGAGTAGGCCTCGCGGGCGGAGACGGGCGAGGCGGCGGCCCACCCCACGACCCGGCCGTCGTGTTCGGCGACCCACCGGTGCCCGGGAAGCCACGCGGCGAGCAGGGCGCCGGCCTCGGGCACCTCGGTCTCGAAGGTGGCGTGGCCGGTGGCGAGGCCCTGGGCGTAGATGTCGCGCACCCGTTCCAGGTCGGTCTCGGCCATGGCCCGGGTGGTGACGTCGGCGGGCAGGTCGGTGGGGCAGCAGGGGCGGGCGTTGAGCATGCCCATGACGGCGTCGGCGGCGTGCGGCAGGCCGGTGCAGCACATCGGGTTGACGGCCACGCGTGTGGAGGTGCCCACCCTGGTCAGGGTCACGAAGCCGACCTCGGCGAGTTTGCGCAGGTGGTGGGAGGCGGTCGGCTGGCGGATGCCCACCGCGCGGGCGAGTTCGCCCACGCTGATCGATCCCGGGTAGGCGGCCACGGTGTGCAGCAGGCGCACGCGCATCGGCTCGGCCAGGCAGGCGAACCACGCCGCGTAGGTCTCGGCGTCCTGGGCGGGGAGCGTCTCGGGCGCGGGCACTGGTGCGGAGCTCGTCACGGTCATGCCCCCATTATCGGCGATGATCTATATCGATGGAAGTCGATGTTGCTTTCATCGATCGGTGTCTATATGGTTCTGATCCATAGACACCAGTCGATGAAAGGGTGTGTCATGGTCGAGGAACGTCCGGTCGTGGTGATCGGCGCAGGCCCGGTGGGGCTCGCCGCGGCGGCGGAGCTGGCCGAGCGCGAGCTGCCCGTCCTGGTCCTGGAGAAGGGTGGGAGCGCCGGAGCGGCGGTGCGCGAATGGGGGCACGTGCGCCTGTTCTCCATGTGGCGCGACCTGATCGACCCCGCCGCGGAGAGGCTGCTCACCGCCACCGGCTGGCGGCGCCCCGCCGACGAGGGCTATCCGACCGGCCGGGAGTGGGCCGAGGCCTACCTGGCCCCGCTCGCCGGGGCCCTGGGGGAGCGGGTGCGCTTCGGCGTCGAGGTCACCGGCGTCAGCCGCCTGGGCCGGGACCGTGTGGTCGACGCCGGACGGCAGGAGCAGCCCTTCACCGTGCGGGTGCGCACCGACCGCGGTGAGGAGCGGATCCTGGCCCGCGCGGTCGTGGACGCCTCCGGAACCTGGGGCTCGCCCAACCCGGCGGGCGGCGACGGCCTGCCCGCGCTGGGCGAGGCGGCCGCGGCCGCGCACCTGTCCTACCGCGTTCCCGACCTGGCCGGCCCCGCGGCGCGCGCCCGCCACGCGGGCCGCACCACGGCGGTCGTGGGCCGGGGCCACTCGGCGCTGACCGCCCTGGTCGCCCTGGCCGCGCTGGCCGAGGAGGAGCCCGGTACCCGCGCCGTGTGGGTGCTGCGGCGCGGGGAGGTCGGCGACGCCTTCGGCGGGGGAGCGGCCGACCAGCTCGCCGCGCGCGGCGCCCTGGGGCAGCGCGCGAGGAAGGCCGTGGAGGCCGGGCACATCCGGGTGGTCACGGGGTTTCGCACCGCCGAGGTCCGAGCGGCGCGGGACGGGCGCCTGGTGCTGGCGGACGAGGGCGGACGCGAGCTGGAACCGGTGGAGGAGGCCGTGGTGCTGACCGGGTTCCGCCCCGACCTGGCCCCGCTGTCGGAGATCCGCCTGGAGCTGGACACCACGCTGCAGGCACCGGTGGGGCTGGCGCCGCTCATCGACCCCAACGTGCACTCCTGCGGCACCGTCTACCCCCACGGAGCCCGGGAGCTGGCCCACCCCGAGGAGGGGTTCTTCCTGGCGGGGATGAAGTCCTACGGGCGCGCCCCCACCTTCCTCGCCCTGACCGGGTACGAGCAGGTGCGCAGCATCGCCGCCCACCTGGCCGGCGACCGGGAGGGCGCGGCCCGGGTGGAGCTGACCCTGCCCGAGACGGGGGTGTGCGGCGGCGCGGGCCTGTTCGACGAGGCCGACACCCCCGAGGAGGCGCAGGCGCAGGGCGGCTGTTGCGGCCCCGTCCCGCAGACGGTCGACCTGGGCCGGCCGGCCCCGGTGGCGTGACAGGCGTGATCTCCGACGCCCTCGGTGCGCCCGCGCGGGTTCTGACCGCCGCGCGGGCGCACCGGGGGCTGGTGGCCCTGTGCGTCACCGTCACCACCAGTTACGGAGTGCTGTTCTACGCCTTTCCGGTCCTGTCCCCGGCCATCGCCGCCGACACCGGCTGGACCCTGACCACGGTCACCGCGCTGTTCTCGGCCTCCCAGGTCGTGGCCGGCCTGGGCTCGGTCGCGGTGGGGCGGTGGCTGCACCGCCGCGGTCCCCGCCCGGTCATGACGGCCGCCGCCCTGGTGGCGGTCCCGTCACTGACGGTACTGGCGTCGGCAGGGGACCTGTGGCTCTTCGGCGCGGCCTGGCTGGCGGCCGGGGCGGCGATGTCCGGGCTGTTCTACCCGCCCGCCTTCGCCGCCCTGACTCACTGGTACGAGCAGGGGCGGGTACGGGCGCTGACCGCGCTGACCCTGGCCGCCGGGCTGGCCAGCACCATCTTCGCCCCGCTCACCGCTGCTCTGGAGCAGGCGTGGGGGTGGCGCGGCGCCTATCTGGTGCTCGCGGCCGTGCTGGCCCTGGTGGTGGTCCCGCTGCACGCCTTCGCCCTGCCCTCGGCCTGGAGCACGCCGGTCGCGCACGGGGGTTCCGGCGCGCCGGGGGCGACGGTGCGGGCCGTGGCCCGCAGCAGGGCCTTCTGGGCGCTGACCGCGTCTTTGGCCCTGGGGTCGCTGACCGTGTACGCGGTCGTGGTCAACCTGGTCCCCCTCCTGGCGGCCCGGGGGACGGACGCCGCGACGGCGGCCTGGGCGCTGGGCCTGGGAGGTGTGGGACAGGTGCTGGGCCGCCTGGTCTACGCGCCCCTGGAGCGAAGGTCGGCTCCCGTTCCCCGGACGGTGGCCGTGCTGGGCGCCTGCGCGGCCACGACCCTGCTCCTGGCCTTGGTCCCCGGCCCCTGGGCGGTGCTCCTGGCCGTCGCGGTGCTGGCGGGCATGGCGCGCGGTGTCCTCACCCTGCTGAAGGCCACCGCCGTGGCCGACCGCTGGGGCACCGGCGACTACGCCGCGGTCAGCGGCCTGATGCACCTGCCACTGATGCTGGCCGTCGCCCTGGCCCCCTGGGTCGGCGCGGCCCTGGCCGGGGTCCTGGATGGTTATCCGGCGGCGTTCGCCGTGCTGGGGGGCCTGGCGGCCGCGGGCGCGGCGACCGCGCTGGCCAGTGGTCCCCGCCCGCGTCCGGCCCCGTCCTGACCCCGGCCGCACCCCACCGTGCCGCCCCGCCCGGGGCGGCACGGCCCCCGTTCCCCGTAGTGAGAGGAGTCCGATCATGGAACACGCGCCCTTGGTGGTCGTCGGAGCCGGGCAGGCCGGCCTGGCCACGGCCCACGCCGCCAACCGCCGTGGAGTGAGCCCCCTGGTGCTGGAGGCCGCCGACCACGTGGGCGGCTCGTGGCCGCACTACTACGACAGTCTGACGCTGTTCTCCCCCGCGCGCTTCTCCGCCCTGCCCGGGCTGCCCCTGCCCGGCGATCCGGACCGCTACCCGCTGCGTGACGAGATCGCGGACTACCTGCGCGACTACGCCGGCCGTCTGGACGCCGACATCCGCTGCGGCCGGAGGGTGGAGGAGGTCGAGCGTTCCGAGGAAGGCTTCTTGCTCACCACCGTCGACGGCTTCCGGGTGCGGGCCGCGGCGGTGGTCTCCGCCACCGGCGGCTTCTCCCGTCCGCACCGTCCGGCACTGCCGGGGTTGGAGGACTTCACCGGCACCGTGCTGCACTCCGCCGAGTACCGTTCCCCCGCCTCCTTCGGGGGCAGGCGCGTCGTGGTGGTCGGGGGAGGCAACTCCGGGGTGCAGATCACCGCGGAACTCGCCGGGGCGGCCCGGGTCAGCCTGGCCACCAGGCGGCCCGTGGCCTGGGCGAACCAGCGGCCCCTGGGGCGGGACGTCCACTGGTGGTTCGTGCGCGGCGGCCTGGACGCCGCACCGCTGCGACGGGTGTGGGAGAGGGGGCCGACCCTGGTCAATGACGACGGCCGGTACCGGGCGGCGTTCGCCTCGGGCAACCCCGACCGGCGGGAGATGTTCGTCCGCCTGGAGGGCGACAAGGTCATCTGGGCCGACGGCACGGTGGAGAGGGTGGACACCCTCCTGCTCGCCACCGGCTACCGGCCCGCCCTGGACCACCTCACTCCCACCGGGGCGCTGGACGAGCGCGGGCGTCCGCTGCACAGGGGCGGGGTCTCCACCACCGTTCCGGGGCTGGGCTACGTGGGGCTGGAGTTCCAGCGCAGCTTCTCCTCGGCCACCCTGCGCGGGGTCGGCCGGGACGCGCGCCGCGTGCTGCGGCGGATCCTGGCCTGAACCGGACGCTGATCCACCCATCCCGAGGGCTTGGCGGGGAGGGGCCCCGCGTCGCCCGGGCGAACCAGCGGTCCCGCGTTCCCGGCGCCCTATCCCTCCCGCGCGAGGGCGCCGGTGATCTCGGCGACGGCGGCCTTGGCCGTGCGCCCGGCGCCGATGAGGGTGGCCGAGGCGGGCCCGGTCCAGTCGCCGTAGCCCAGCAGGTGCAGGCGGGGTTCGGCCACGGCCCGGGTGCCCTCCAGGGCGATCCGGCCCCGGTCGTCCGCCAGGCCCAGGGGAGCGAGGTGGTCCAGGACCGGGCGAAAACCCGTGCACCACAGGACCGCGTCGCACTCCAGGGCGGTGCCGTCGGCCCAGGCCACCCCGGTGCGGGTGAGCCGTTCGAACATCGGCTCGGCCTTGAGGGCGCCGCGCTCGCGGGCCTCGCGCACGCTCGGCACCACCACGATGTCGCCCAGGTCGCCGACGCCCTCCACCGGCTGACCGGCCCTCGCGGCCCGCTGGCTCCGGGTGGCGATGTCGAACAGGGCGCGGCCGTCCACGTCGTCGGGCAGGAACCGGGGCGGGCGAAGAGTGGCCCAGGTGGTCTCGGCGACCTGGGAGAGTTCGGCCAGGATCTGCGCCGCGGAGTTGCCGCCGCCCACGACCACCACCCGCTGCCCGGCGAACCCCTCCGGCCCCCGGTAGTCGACGGTGTGCTGCTGTTCGCCCGCGAACTCCCCCCGGCCGGGGACCCGCGGGACGTGGGGCGCGCGCCAGGTCCCGGTGGCGCTGACGACGTACCGTGCCCGCCACGTCCCCTCCCGCGCGAACACCCGCAGAGCACCGTCCGCCCGCTCGACCCGCTCCACGTGGACCGGACGGCGCACGGGCAGGCCGTAGCGGCGCTCGTACTCGGCCAGGTACCAGGCCACGTGCCGCGCGCTCGGATACTCGTGCCCCTCCTCGGCGGGCATCCACCAGCCGGGGAGCATGCTGTGCCCGGCGGGGGAGAACAGCCGCAGCGAGTCCCAGTACTCGTTCCAGGAGCCGCCGGGGCCGGTGCGCTCGTCCAGGACGACGAAGTCCAGACCCGCCCGCCGCAGGAAGTACCCGGCGGCCAGTCCGGCCTGTCCGCCGCCGACCACCGCCACGTCGTGTACGTGTTCCGCGTCGTTCGTTCCCACTGCTCTTGCCTCTCCCCGTCGTCGTGTACCCGCGTGCGCGCACCCCGCCCCGGTTCCCCGGGGCCCGCGCACACCGAACCGTGTGCGGGCCCCGGCCGCCTCGACCACCGCCGCTAACGCGGTGCGGGTGTGAACCTCCTGCGCCAGGCCAGGGACACGTACACCAGTCCCACCAGCACCGGCACCTCGATGAGCGGTCCCACGACCCCGGCCAGCGCCTGGCCCGAGGTGACCCCGAAGGTGGCGATGGCCACCGCGATGGCCAACTCGAAGTTGTTGCCCGCGGCCGTGAAGGCCAGCGTGGCGGTGCGGTCGTAGCCCAGCCCGATCGCCTTGCCGAACGCGAACGTGCCAAACCACATGATCACGAAGTAGGCCAGCAGCGGGACGGCGATACGCGCCACGTCCAGGGGCTGGCTGGTGATCGTGCCGCCCTGCAGCGCGAACAGCAGGACGATGGTGAACAGCAGCCCGTACAGCGCCCACGGGCCGATCCTGGGCAGGAAGCGGGCCTCGTAGCGCTCGCGGCCCATGCGGCGCTCGCCGAGCGTGCGGGTGAGGAAGCCCGCGGCCAGCGGGATGCCGAGGAAGATCACCACGTTGAGGGCGATCAGCCAGGGGGAGGCGTCCAGGCCGCCGGTGTCCAGGCCCAGCCACCCGGGCAGCAGGTCCAGGTAGAACCAGCCCAGCAGCCCGAACACGAGTACCTGGAAGACGGAGTTGAGCGCCACGAGCACGGCGGCGGCCTCGCGGTCCCCGCAGGCCAGGTCGTTCCAGATGATGACCATGGCGATGCACCGGGCCAGGCCGACGATGATGAGTCCGGTGCGGTACTCGGGCAGGTCGGCCAGGAAGATCCAGGCCAGCGCGAACATCACCGCCGGGCCCACGAGCCAGTTGACCACCAGTGAGGAGACGAGCAGCCGCCGGTCGCGGGTGACGGTGTCCAGCCGGTCGTAGCGGACCTTGGCCAGCACGGGGTACATCATCACCAGCAGGCCCAGGGCGATGGGCAGGGAGATCCCGCCGACCTCCATGGCGGCCAGGGCCTCGTCCAGGCCCGGGACCAGGCGCCCCAGGCCCAGGCCGACGGCCATGGCGAGCAGGATCCACACCGCCAGGAACCGGTCCAGCGTGGACAGCCTCGCCACGACGGAGGAGTCGGCGGCTCCGGTCGTCTCGTCGGTGGCGGCCATCAGCAGGGCCTCCTGTTCTCGTGGGCGCCGGTGGATCGGGCTGTCCGTGCCAGTTCGGCGAGTGCCCCGGACAGCGACTCCAGGGCCTCGGGGCGCAGCCGGTAGTAGGTGAAACGCCCGCACGGCTCGGTCTCCACCACCCCGGCCTCGCGCAGGACCCGCAGGTGGTTGGACAGGTTGGTCTGGCGCGCACCGGTCTCGTTCATCAGGTGCGTCGTACACAGGGTCTCGCGGGCGAGCAGGGTCACGATCCGCAACCGCAGCGGATCGGCCACCGCCCTGATCACATCAGAATCGACTGACATCAGCATGCGGTGATACTATCGCATCACCTTCAGCTGATACGAGGTGAACGGTCCACCCCGTCCCCCGCGGTGTGCCGGTCGACGCTCCACGCGGGACCCGTGGCGGGACCGGCGCACGCGTCGGCGGACCCACGACCCCGGAGGCCGCCCCGGCCCCGGCCCCGGCCCCGCCGGTGGCTTCGACCGCCACCGCATCCGAGGAAGAAGAGGCACCATGACCAGTACCGACAAGCCGTCCGTCCTGTTCGTGTGCGTCCACAACGCGGGCCGCTCACAGATGGCCGCCGCCTGGCTCGCCCACCTGGCGGGGGACCGCGTCGAGGTCCGCTCCGCGGGGTCCGCGCCCGCCGACGCGCTCAACCCCGCCGTGGTCGAGGCCATGGCCGAGGCCGGCATCGACATCACCGACCAGCACCCCAAGGTCCTCACCACCGAGGCCGTCGAGGCCTCCGACGTGTGCGTCACCATGGGCTGCGGCGACACCTGCCCCGTCTTCCCCGGCAAGCGCTACCTCGACTGGACCCTGACCGACCCCGCGGGCCAGGGGGTGGAGGCCGTGCGGCCCATCCGCGACGAGATCAGGACGCGCGTCGAGGGGCTCATCGCCGAGATCGCCCCCGCACCGGGAAACGCCTCCCGCGGCTGACGGCGGCCGGGCCCGGGTACCTCCAGCCGACGGGGCGGGGGCGCCGTGCCCCGGGGACCGGCCGCGTCGGGCACGGCGCCCCGGCCCGGGACCGTACGGGAGCGGGCCGCCCACGGTGGACGGCGCGAACGCGCGGAGGCGCACCGGACTCAGCCGTGCGCCTCCGCGTGCCTTGGCAGTACCGCGACGGGCACCGTGGCGTCGTGCAGGACCCCCTGGCTGACCGAGCCCAGCACCAGGCCGCGGAGACCGCCCATGCCCCGCGAGCCGATGACGATCAGGTCGGCCTCGGCGCCCGCCTCCACCAGCGCCTGCACCGGGCCGTGCCGGGTGCGCACGGCGCTGACGTCCACGTCCTCGGTGGCGTCGTCCACGACCTCGGCCAGGACCCCGGACACCAGTTCCTCGGAGTGGCGTTCCAGCAGGTCGTCGGGCGGGGTCCAGCCCGACGCGGCCAGGGACTCGGTGTCGAAGGGCAGCGGGACGTTCCAGCTGTGCACCACCACGACCGAGGAGCCCTCGTGCGTCGCGGCCCGGTGCATCGCGAAGTCCAGGGCGCGCCGGGAGTCCACCGAGCCGTCCACGCCGACCACGATCCGCTCCGGGCCCGGGGGCGTGGCGGGGCGCCTGCGGTGGCGGGGGACGACCACCACCGGGCACTCCGCCCTGGAGGCCAGCCGTATCCCGGAGGAGCCCGCCAGCGCCGAGCGCACCGAGCCCAGCCCGCGCGAGCCCACGACCACCGTGTCCCTCCGCCCGGTGCGCAGCAGCAGCGCCTGCGAGGGGTCCTCCAGGGCCAGTTCCGTCTCCACCCTCAGCCCGGGCCGCAGCTCCCGCGCGTGCTCCGCGGACTCCTCCAGGACACGGCGGCCCTGCTCGGCGATCTCGTGCGAGGGGTGGAAGCGGGTGGGTGTGGTGTAGACCGACATCACCAGCGGCATGGACAGGGCGTGCACGACGTACAGCGGCAGCCCCCTGTGCCCGGCCTCGGCGGCCGCCCACTCCAGCGCGCCGCGGGCCGACTCCGATCCGTCGACGCCCACCACGACCTTGGGGGAGGGTGTTCGTTCCTCAGCCATGTCCTCGCCTCTTGTCCGAAAAGGGTGTGTTCCGCGCGGTGCGCGGGGACCGGGAGGGCCCCGCTCGGCCGGGCCCGGGCGTGCTCTCGGCGGCACGGCGCGGGAAGCGCCCCCTCTGTGCTCCTTCCCTTCCGGTCACCGTTCCTATCGTGGTGGGCCGGTGCCGACCGAGCCGCGACGCGCCGGACCGGTGATCCGGCGCCGAGGCTTCCGGGCCCGTGCTCCGAGGCCGTGATCGGAGTCCGTGGCCCCGGAGTCTGCCTCCGAGCGCGCGTTCCCGGGATCACCGCGTCCAGGCGCGGGTGCGCAGCAGTCGCAGACCGTTGAGGGCGACGACCACGGTGGAGCCCTCGTGCCCCGCGACGGCCAGGGCCAGCGGCAGGGTGGCGACCAGGTCCCAGGCGACCAGGACGACGATGAACACCGCCGCGACGCACAGGTTGGCGACCACGAACCGGCGGGCGCGCCGCGACAGCGCGATCAGCCGGGGCAGGGTCCTCAGATCGTCGCGGACGATGACGGCGTCGGCGGTGTCCAGGGCCAGGTCCGAGCCGCGCCGGCCCATGGCCACCCCGGTGGTGGCCGCGGCCATGGCGGGGGCGTCGTTGACGCCGTCGCCGACCAGCAGCACCCGCGTTCCCCCCTGCTCCAGGTCCCGCACCAGGGCGGACTTGTCCTGCGGGAGCAGACCGGAGTGCACCCGCGAGATACCGGTGGCGGCGGCCACGTGCGCGGCGGTGGCCGCGTTGTCGCCGGTCAGCAGCCGTACCGGCTCGGGGGTGAGGGTGTCCACCGCGGCCACGGCGCCGGCGGCCTCGGGCCTCGGGGCGTCGGCCAGGGTGATGCCGCCCAGCACCTGTCCGTCCGCCGTCACGGTGACCCGGGTGCCCGCCGGCCCGCCGGAGTCCGCGGGGCCGGCGGCGGCCCGTTCGACCCGCACCGTCCGTCCGTCGACGGTGGCGCGGACACCGAGACCGGGCAGCGAGGCGAAGTCCTCCGTCCGGGCCCCCGACACGTCCAGTCCCCGCTCCTCGGCCGCGGCCAGCACGGCGCGTGCGAGGGGGTGCTCGCTGTAGCGCTCGGCCGCCGCGGCCAGGAGGAGCACCTCCTCGGTGCCGTGCCCGGGTTCGGGGACCACCGCGCTCACCCGCGGGAGGCCCCGGGTGAGGGTGCCGGTCTTGTCGAAGGCCACCGCCCGGGTCCGCCCGATCTGCTCCATGACGGTGGCGGACTTGACCAGTACACCGTGGCGTCCGGCGTTGGCGATCGCGGCCAGCAGCGGCGGCATGGTGGAGAGCACCACCGCGCACGGGGAGGCCACGATCATGAACACGATCGCGCGCAGCAGCGCCTCCTCGAAGCCCTGTCCCATCAGCAGGGGGACGCCCAGGACGAGGAGGGTGGTCGCGACGACGGCGGCCGAGTAGCGCTGCTCGACCTTCTCGATGAACAGCTGGGTCCTGGCCTTGGTGGCCGAGGCCTCCTCGACCAGGGCCACGATGCGCGCGATCACCGACTCCCGCGCCGCCCGGCCGACCCGGATCCGCAGCGCGCCGGTGCCGTTGATGGTGCCCGAGAGCACCTCGTCGCCGGGTCCGCGCGGCACGGGGACCGACTCCCCGGTGATGGCCTGTTGGTCCACCTCGCTCACGCCCTCGACGACGGTGCCGTCGGCGCCCACGCGCTCGCCCGGCCGGACCAGGACCGTGTCGCCGACCCGGAGTTCGGTGGTGTCGACGTCCTCCTCGCGCTCGCCGCCGGAGGTGGGGGCCAGGCGCACGGCCCGTTCGGGGGCCAGGGTGAGCAGGGCGCTGACGGAGTCGGCGGTGCGCTGGGTGACCACGGCCTCCAACGCGCCGGAGGTGGCGAAGATGACGATGAGCAGGGCGCCGTCGAAGACCTGGCCGATGGAGGCGGCGGCGACGGCGGCCACGATCATCAGCAGGTCCACGTCCAGGGTCCGCTCCCGGGCGGCGCGCAGTCCGGACAGGGCGGGCTCCCACCCTCCTGCGGCGTAGCAGGCCAGGTACAGGCCCCACCACAGCCAGGCCGGTGCGCCCAGGAGCTGGGCGGCCCATCCGGCCAGGAACAGGACCAGCGCGGCGGCGGCCCAGCGCACCTCGCCGAGGCGCATCCCCGTCGCGAGCAGGGTCGGGGGAGAGGGCTGGGCGCGCTCGGGCGGGGCCTGCGGGGCGGTGGTGGCGGTCACACGTCACCGTCCCGGTCCCGGCCGGCCGGCGGGGCGACGTTGGCGCGGTGGTGGGCGGGTTCCACGTCCAGGGCGTGTTCGGCCTGGTAGACGGCGTCGGCCACCAGCTGGCGGGCGTGCTCGTTGGCCAGGCTGTAGTACATCCGGTTGCCCTCCCGGCGGCACGCCACCACCCGGCCCATGCGGAGCTTGGCCAGGTGCTGGGAGACCGAGGGGCCGGGTTTGTCGAGGCGGCCGGCGAGCTCGTTGACGGACAGCTCGCCCCCGCGCAGGGCCAGGATGATCCGGACCCGGGTGGCGTCGGCCAGCAGGGTCAGGATCTCCACGGCGTACTCGACGTAGGGGCTGTTCTCGTCGAGCCCGCATTTTCTACTATCTGCATTCATACGCAGATAGTAGAGCTGGGAGAGCGGACAGGACAAGGCCGGGGACGCCCGGGGGCGATATGGGGTACGCGTGCCCGGGTGCGGGCCGCCGTCTCCGAGGGACCGGGTCCCCGCGCCGCGTCTGCAGGTCAGGGGCCTCCGGCGCGCCCGCCGGCGCCGCTCCCGGTGGACTGGACGGGCTCGCCGCACGCTGGGCCGCGAGGATCGGGCCCGCGGGCGCAGACCACATGACCGGTGACGGTCCTCCGACGGTCCTGGAGGGCGTGGCCCGACCGGCGGCCGCCGCCGACGGCGGTGGCCGCGGTCTCCGCCTCTGCCGCCGGCACCACTGACGAGCGCCGAGCGCCGAGGCGCCACCGCGGTCCGAGCCCTCCGGGCCCCTCACCTCGCGGCGGAGCGGTCCGGTACCCCGGCGGCCCGCCGCAGGTGCGCGAACTCCTCGGTGAGCGCCCCCAGTTGCCAGTGGGCGTTCCTTCCGCTGGGGTTGGGCAGCAGCCACACCCGTGTGCCCCCGATCTCCATGGCCTGGGGCCCCACCTTCGCGCCGCGGTCGCCGAAGGCGTCCCGGTAGGCGGTGACGCCCAGGACCGCCAGCCACCGGGGACGCCACAGCAGGACCTTGCGCCGCAGCGTCCGCCCGCCCTCCACGGTCTCCTCCCGGCTCAGCTCGTTCGCCTGGGCCGTGGTCCGGGAGACGACGTTGGTGATCCCCAGGCCCAGCGACAGGAGTTCGTCCTCCTCGTCGGGCCGCAGCCTGCGCGGAGTGAAGCCGGATCCGTGCAGGGCGGGCCAAAAGCGCGTGCCCGGGTTGGCGAAGTGGTGCCCGAGGGCACCCGAGGCCAGGCCGGGGTTGATGCCGCAGAAGAGCACGTCGAGGTCTTCGGCCAGGACGTCGGGGACCACCCTGTCCCGGGCCGCCTCCAGCTCATCCCTGCTCGGGCCGGGCGTCCTGCCCGACCGGGCGCGTACGCGCGGGCTCGGGGAGCCGGCCTCCGGCGCTGTGCCTCTGGTGCGTCCGCTCGCGGAATCCATCGGCTCCCCTCCTGCCGCCTGCGGCCGGTGACGCGAGGGAGCGCGTCCCTGGCGGGGCGCCTCCCCGGGCGGCACGGCGACCGCCCCCTCCGGCGGCCCCGGTGGGCCCGCGTCCTCCGCCACCTGCGTTCGTACGCAGATGGTAGGTCCGGTCGTCCGCGTGGGACAAGCTCGGGCCCGCCCCGCGTGATCCAGGGGTTCTGGTGCCATGGGCCGGTCTCCGGTGCCGTCGAATGTACGGGTGGACTGAGTACGTCTTTTCGTGGACGCTGCTTCCGACTGCCTGACCACGCTTTTTCGCACTCCACCGTGAACGGAACAGAGATAGTGTCCGAGCGATGCCGAAATTTGGACGCCTGCGCCGAATATGGGCATTCGCGAGCCCGGTCTTCTTCCTCCTCACGGATGCGGGCGTGTTCGCGGCCGTCGGATGGGCGTGCGCCTGTCCGGCACTGGCCTGGTTCCGGTTCCTGAAACGCGGACGCTCCGAGACCGCGGCGGCGGACGGAACAGGTCTGTCCACACATGTATGGCACCCGATGCTTCCGGTCGCGTCCGGAACCGTCGTCGTACTGGCCTCCACCGCCACGACGGTCGCGGCGGTCGCCCTGTACGGGACTGAGCCCGGGCCGCCCGTGTGGGGCATCCTCGTCGTGCTGGTCGTGTTCTCCCTGGCCGCGGCGGTGTTCCTGGGCCGGCGCCTCGGCGGAAACGACGGAGGGCGGGGCCGCTCCGGGCGTGTCCTGGGGGCGACCGGTGTGATGACCATGGTCGTCGCGAGCCTGTTCCTCCTGGTGTTCGTGCTCGTGTTCTACCTGGCCACAGGCAACGTTCTCCTTCCCACGGCGATGACGTTCTCCTACGCTTACTTCGCGTCCGCGGTGCCGCTGTGCTTCGCGGCGGCCGCCGCCGCGGCGTGGTCGGCGTCGCGCGCGGGACGGCGGCCCCGTTCCGTCCGCAGGCCCCGCCGGGCATGGCCCACCGCCGTCGTCAGCGGGATCGTCCTTCTGCTGCCCTTCGTCGTGTTCTGCTCGGAGCCCCCCAACACCTTCTCCACGCACGTACCGCAGGAGCGCCGGGAGATCGCGGCCGATGCCCTGCGCCGGATCGATGACGGCGAGCTCCCCCGGCTCTCCGTGGAGCGGGCGTGCGGAGTCGGCCGGGGAGAGGTCCCCGCGGGTGCGGCGATGCCGCCTGTCCGCGACGACCGGTGGCAGGTGGAGCGCGGCATCGGTCTGGCCTCCGCGGACGACCCCGTCGTGAGCGGTCTGGGGAGGAGGGCCCTGGCGGAGGCCGGAGCGGGGGACCGCCAGGCGTACGAGACGCTGAGGACGGCCGCTCTCCACTACTGCGAACACACGGTCGCGGCGTGACCGCCGACGCGTGTGGCGGTGGTCCGCCGGGTCGGCGGTACTCCTCGCCGGGCGCGCCCCGAGGGGCGGAGGGGCTCCGTCAGGGGAGCGGCTCCGTGTCGGCGGCGTGGTCCTGCACCCACTCCACCAGCGGTACCAGCAGGCCGGTGACCTGCCGCCCCTCCTCGGTGAGGCTGTAGACCACGTGCGGCGGGACGACCGGCCTGGCCTCGCGCAGGACCAGGCCGTCCTCCTCGAGGGTGCGCAGGGTCTGGGCGAGCATCTTCTCGCTGATCCCGCCGATCGTCCGCAGCAGCCCGCTCCAGCGCGCCGGGCCCCTGGACAGGGCGATGAGGACGAGCACCCCCCACTTGCTGGTGATGTCGCCCAGCAGCCGGCGGGAGGGGCAGGCGGCGGACAGCACCTGGCCCCCGGTCGGAGCGCCGGTGCGGGAGCCGGAGGAGGAGTTCATGGCACCAACTTACCAAAAGGTGGGTACACGACTTTCGGAATGTGCCGGTGAGCAGCATGGTTGGCACCCACGCACGGCCGGAGAAGCCGGCCGGACGAAAGGAGTCCCATGAGCAGCGTCGTCATCACCGGTGCCACCGGCCACCTCGGTCGCCTCGTCGTGGAGGACCTCCTGGCCAAGGGCCACCCCGGCGAGCGGATCACCGCCACCGGGCGCGACACCGGTCGGCTGACCGCTCTCGCGGACCGGGGGGTGCGCACCGCCCGCGCCGACTTCGAGGACCCCGCCTCGCTCAAGGAGGCCTTCGGGGGCGCCGACACCCTCCTGCTGGTCTCCGGCAGCGAGGTCGGCAAGCGGGTGGACCAGCACCGCAACGCGATCGAGGCCGCCAGGGCGGCCGGTGTCGGGCACGTCGTCTACACCAGCGCCCTCAAGGCCACCGACACCACGCTGGTCCTGGCCCCCGAGCACAAGGCCACCGAGGAGGTCCTCACCGCCTCGGGCCTGGCGTACACGGTCCTGCGCAACGGCTGGTACAACGAGAACTTCGCGCAGCAGCTGGACCAGGCCCGCGGGACGGGCGCCTTCGCCGGAAGCGCGGGCGGGGGCCGGGTCGCCAGCGCCTCGCGGCAGGACTTCGCCGAGGCCGCCTCCGCCGTGCTCCGCGCCCCCGAGGCGCACGCCGGCGCCGTTCACGAGCTCTCCGGCGACACCGCGTGGACCCACGCCGAGCTCGCCGCGACCCTGGGGGAGCTGCTCGGGCGCGAGGTCCTCTACCGCGACCTCACCACCGAGGAGCACGTGGCGGCCCTGACCGGTGCAGGTCTGGACGAGGGCACCGCGCGTTTCGTGGCCGCCCTGGACGCCAACATCCGCGACGGCGAGCTGTCCATGACCACCGGCGAGCTCTCCCGTCTGATCGGCCGCCCCACCACCCCGGTCGCCGAGACCCTGCGCGCGCTGGCCTGAGGCCGTATCCGGCCGTTCACCCGGCGGCCGGGTCCGAGGGGACCAGGACCGGTCGCTCGGCCGACGGCCCCGGGACGGTGCCGGGGCCGCTCCGGGACCGGCCGAAGGGGGAGCCGCCGAGGGCGAGGGCGGCCGCGGTCAGCCTCAGCGCCAGCGGCAGCCGCCCGCAGCGGTCGGCGATCCGGGTGACCAGCGCGAGCTCCGAGGCCTGGGGCCGTATCCCCGCGACGGACAGGAACAACTCCACCGAGGACTCCTCCGACAGCACGTCGAGCGGGAGGTGGCGGGCGCCGAACAGGGCGACCAGCCCGGTCAGCGGGCGCCGGCTGGTGACCAGGACCGCGCTGCCCCGGCCCCCGGGCAGCAGCGGAGCGACCTGCTCGAACGAGGCGGCGTCGTCGAACAGGAACAGCAGTCGCTGGTCGGCCGTCACCGACCGGAAGATCTTGGCGAGTTCGCCGGTGTCGGTCGGCAGGCGGTGGGAGGCCGCTCCCAGACCGCGCAGGAGTTGTCGCAGCGCGTCGTCGGGGCGGGTGGCCCCTCCCTCGGCGGCGGACCCGCGCAGGTCGACGTAGAGCTGGCCGTCGTGGAAGTGCTTCCGGGCTCTGCGGCCCCAGTGCAGGGCCAGCGCGGTCTTACCGACACCGGCGACCCCCGTGAGGAGGAACACCGTGGGGGAGCGGTCGGCCTCCAGGTCGGCTCTCAGCGCCCGGTCGAGTGAGGCCAGCTCCGCCGAACGCCCGACGAGACCGCCGACCCCGCAGAGCAGCCCGGCGGGGCGGAGCCGACGGACCTGGCGGACGTCGCGCGGACGGCGTGCGTGCTCGTCGCCTCGACCGGACGTGAGCATGTCCAGGTGGAGCTGCCGGAGCCAGGCGCTGGGGTCGGTGCCCAGCTCGTCGGCGAACCTCTCGCGCAGCGCCGCGTAGACCTCCAGCGCCTCTCCGGTGCGCCCGCAGGCGTGCAGGGCCGACATGAGCAGGCCGGTGAAGCGCTCGTGGGGCGGGTGCTCCGCGCACAGGGCGCGCAGTTCGGGGACGGCGGCGGCTCTCCGTGGCCGCGGTCGATCTCGACGCCGTGCAGCTCCTCCAGGGCGTGCAGGCGCCTCTCCTCCAGCACGGGACGGGCGTGGGCGGCGAGCGCCGGTTCGACTCCGCCGAGCGCCGGGCCCGTCCACAGCGACAGCGCGGTGCGCAGGGCCCCGGCCGCCTCGTCGAGACGGTCGGCGGTGCGCTCGGAGCGCGCGTGTGCCAGGAGGCGCTCGAACACGCAGCTGTCCGTGGCTTCGGCCGCCACGGCCATGCGGTAGCCGCAGCCGCTCCGGATGATCGTGTCCGCGCCCAGGGCCTTGCGGAGCCCGTGCACGTGGCCCTGGAGCTGGGGGCGTGCACTGCGCGGCGGATGTTCGCCCCAGACCAGGTCGATGAGCCGGTCGTCGGGGACGACGATGTCAGGCTGCAGGAGGAGGGCCGCCAGGACGGTACGCCGCTTCGGTCCTCCTGTCTCGACCCGACGTCCCGCGACGTGAACTTCGACAGAACCGAGCAATCTGTACCGAATCCTTGACAGATTGATCTCCATTCCTGAGTCCCCTTACGCACGATGAATATTTCACTGCGCAGCGTCGCGGAGCACATGCCACTTTTTGTGGCATCGTCCAATTATTTTGGGGAGAATGCGGTGCACGTCCGATATATTGCGGAGATGACCTGGGAGTTTGATTTTCGGTCTGTTTGAGGGTTGTTTCCTTGGCGTTCGTAAATCGTGTTGGAGGAGAGGGCGCGCGCAACGGGCGGCCCCGTCCGGAACTTCGCACGGGACCGCCCGACAGGGGCGGGTCAGCCGCAGTTGGTGCCGCGGTCGCCGCCCGGGGAGCCGGTGATGCGCCCCATCCAGTCGACGCACTGGTCGGCCGCGTGCAGGTAGACCGGGCCGGCGTAGGTCGTGTAGTAGCCGCTGTCCATCTTGGCCGCGCTGGCCGGGTCGCTGGTGCGCTTGATGCTGACCACCATCTCGACGGCCGCGCCCGGGTTGGCCCGGACGGTCACCGCGCAGTTGTAGCCGGTGGAGTTGTTGTAGGTCACGAAGACCGTGCCCTTGCTGCCGATGCCGGCGTGGTTGACGACGCCGTAGCCGCTGCCGCAGGCGCCGTTGTAGGGCGCCACGGGAGGCGCGGCCGCCGCCGGCGACGCGAGCGCCAGCGAGCCGGTGGCCAGGGCGGCGGTGAGCAGTGCGGCGTTCCGGAACTTCTTGAACATGGAAAACTTTCCGTTCTGGATTGCGGGCACCCGCTCCTCGCGGACGCCTGAAGGACTGTGGCACGGGCGGCTTCGAGCCGGCTTCGGTTCCACTTCGCTCCGACTTCGCCCGCCGGGCCGGCCGGCCCGGCGGAGCGTCACAGCACGTGTGGAACGAGCCGGCGCGGGCACGGTGGTGCATGCCCGCACCCCGCCCCAGGAGGGACGACATGCCTGACGCCCAGGCCCCGGTGGTCTGCTTCCTCCACGACCTCGGTGACCGGCGCGTGTGGTGGCGCCTCACCGAAGCGCTGCCGTCCTGGGTCCGCGCCCTCGTGGTGCAACAGCCGCCCATCGGCCGGTTCGCCCCCGCCGACCTGACCGAGCACATCGGGGCCGCGGCGCGCACCGTCCTGCCCGACACGGGCGTGGACCTGGCGGTCGCCTCCGGCAGCGCGGCCGACGCGGGCGCCGAACTCGTCGCCGACCACCGCGCCGCACACGTCCTGCTGGTCGACCCCGACCCCCAGGTGCTGGTCGGCCGTCCCGGTTTCCGGGCCCCCGAGCCCACCGCGGAGGTCGCGGACTTCCTGCTGGCCATGGCCCCCTACCAGGAACAGCTGCGCCAGCACGGGACCCTGCCCGAGGAGGGTGTCGCGGCCATGGTGGACCACTCACTGGGCCGTTGCGAGACGCTGGACGAGCAGGACCGCCGCCTGCTCCGCGAGATCGCCACCGAAAGGCTCACCCGGACGATGCCGTGGGACCTGTCGGGGGCCCACGGCGCCGCGCCGCCGAGCGGACACGACTGGTTCACCCGTCTGAGCGCGGCCCCCGAACGGTTCACCGTCTACTCCGGAGAACTCGCCGGCCTGGGTACCTCACTCCGCACGGCGCTGTCCCGCGACGTCCCGGGGGCGTACGTGGTCGGCGGCTCCACCCGCACCGCGTTCCCCTGGCTGGAGGACCCCGGGGCGCTGGCCGCCCTCGTCACCGACCACCTGGACCCGAGGTTCCGGGAGGACCCCCCGGAGTGAGCCGGCCACGCGCCCGCCCGCTCGGGGCCGTCCAAGGCGGAGGTGCGAGGGGCGCGGCGCCGGGCGGGCCCCCGGCGGGAGCCGTCCGCCGGGGGAGCGCCGCGAGGGCGGACCCGGCGGAAACGGTGCGCGGGGCGGTGGCGGGAGCCTACTCCCGGCCGGCCTCGTACACGCTCAGGTGCGTGTACGCCAGCGAGAACAGCGGCGTGGGCACGCCCAGCTCGCGCCCGCGCGTGACCAGGTCGCCGATGATGTGGTCGGCCTCCACCGGGTTGCCGTGGGTCAGGTCCCAGTACATGGAGGTCGTGGTCGTGGCCGTGGTGTTGGCGATGGTGGCGTTGGCCCGGTCGCGGGCCTCCTGCGCGGGCGGGTGGCCCGAGGCGGTGGCCACGGCGATGGCCTCCTCGAACACCCCGGAGGTGAACTCCTGTCCGCCCGGCGCGCTGTTGACGCGGCCGATGGGGGCGCGCATCAGGCAGGTGCACGCGCCCAGGCTCGCCAGGAAGACCCACTTGTGCCACATCTCCTGGCGGATGTCGACGGTGGGCGTGGCGGTGTGGGTCCCGGTGTCCAGCACCGCGTGGACGTCGTCCAGGCCGATGGCGGGCCGCTCGCCCAGCGGCCCGTAGATCAGCTGGCCCATCCTGCCGACCTCGACGATCTCGCCCCGCTCGCCCAGACGGGTCATCACCATGGCGACCCCGCCGTAGACGCGGTCGGCGCCGAAGCGCTCGACCAGGGCGTCGATGTGCCGCATGCCGTTGAGGAGGGGCAGCACCACGGTCCGCGGTCCCACCGCAGGGGCCAGGTCCTTGAGCGCGGCGTCGAACCCGTAGGACTTCACGGCCACGATCACCAGGTCGTAGTCGGCCTCCAGCTGGTCGGCGGTGACGGCACGGACCGGAACGGTCTCCACACCGCCGTCCACGCCGTGGATGCTCAGGCCGTGCTCGCGCAGCAGCTCGGCGCGTGCGGGGCGGACGAGGAAGTCGACGTCCCGGCCCGCCTGCACCAGGTGCGCGCCGAAATAGCCGCCGACCGCTCCGGCTCCCACGACAAGGATCTTCATGGCTCTCCAACCCGGTGGTTCACGAACACCGCAAAACGTATGACCGTGGGATATCTGGTGGCAAGGGGCGGGGCCCCTCCCGAAGCGGCCCGGACGCCGGGGCGCGCGGGAGCCCGCGAGGTGTTGCCAGTGCGGCCCGCCCACAACAGGATGGGTTCGTGCCAGCGGCCCCACGGGAGCCGTACGGACGGACGGGAAGCAGGGCCATGAACAGTTCCACCACATCCAGCACCGTCGGCGACCTCCTCCGGCGCAGTGCGGCGCGCACCCCCGGACGCACCGCCCTGGTCTTCGGCGAGCGCACCTGGACCTACGCCGAGCTGGACGCGGCGGTCACCCGTGCCGCCGCACGGCTGCTCGGCCTCGGCGCCGCCCGGGGCGACCGGGTGGCGGCCTACGGGAAGAACTCCGACGCCTACCTCATCGGGTTCCTGGCCTGTGCCCGCGCGGGCCTGGTCCACGTGCCCGTCAACTTCGCCCTCCAGGGAGAGGAGCTCGCCTACCTGCTGGAGCAGTCCGGAAGCGCCATCGTCCTGGCCGACCCGGCCCTGCGCTCGGCCGTGGACGCCCTGCGAGCCGACACGGGGGTGGAACAGGTCCTGGAGCTGCGGGAGGGCCCCGGCTCGCTCCTCGCCGACAGCCTCCACGGACCGGTGCCCGAACTGGACGTGGAGGTCCTTGACACCGACCTGGTGCAGCTGCTGTACACCTCCGGGACCACCTCCCGCCCCAAGGGCGCGATGATGACCCACCGCGCGCTCGTGCACGAGTACCTGTCCTGCGTGGTGGGTCTGGACCTGTCCGCCGACGACGAGCCGCTGCACGCCATGCCGCTGTACCACAGCGCGCAGATGCACGTCTTCCTCATGCCGTGGCTGGCGGTCGGGGCCCGCAACACCCTGGTGGAGGCGCCCGACCCCGCCGACCTGCTGGCCCGGATCGAGAGCGGCCGGCACGGGGCGTTCTTCGCCGCTCCCACCCTGTGGGTGGCGATGGCGGGCCACGCCGACTTCGCCCGCCGTGACCTGTCGAGCCTGCGCAAGGCCTACTACGGCGCCTCGGTCATGCCCGGGCCCGTTCTGGACAAGCTGCGCTCCGCCCTGCCCGGACTGGGCTTTTACAACTGTTTCGGACAGAGCGAGATCGGTCCGCTGGCCACCGTCCTGCGACCGGAGGAGCATGAGGCCCGCCCCGCCTCCGCGGGACGGGCCGCCCTGTTCGTGGAACTGCGGGTGGTGGACGACAAGGGCCGGGACGCCGAACCAGGCGAGCTGGGAGAGGTGGTCTACCGGTCGCCGCAGCTGTGCCAGGGCTACTGGGACAAGCCGCAGGAGACCGAGGAGGCCTTCCGGGACGGCTGGTTCCACTCCGGCGACCTGGTGCGGATCGACACCGAGGGCTACATCGAGGTGGTCGACCGGATCAAGGACGTCATCAACACCGGCGGCGTCCTGGTGGCCTCCCGCGAGGTGGAGGACGCCCTGTACACCCACGCCGGGGTGGCCGAGGCCGCGGTGGTCGGCGCTCCCGACGACAAGTGGATCGAGGCGGTGACCGCGTTCGTGGTGCCCACCGACGAGGCCGACCCCGAGACCCTGCCCGACGACCTGGTGAAGCACGTACGCGCCCGCCTCGCGCCGTTCAAGGCGCCCAAGGAGGTGCGGGTGGTGGCCGAGCTGCCGCGCAACGCCTCTGGCAAGATCCTCAAGCGCGAGCTGCGCGACCGCACCTCCTGATCGGCTCCTCTGCCGGCCGGCTGGCCGGATCGCGGTGGCGCGGTTCGGTCGGTCCCCTGGCCGGCGGGGGAGGGGCGGCACGGGCGGTGCACACGGTGCTGGGGGAGGCGGATCCCGGAAACCGCGGGTGAGTCCCGCGGTTCTTCGTGTGGAGACCGTGGCGAAGGGCGGGCCCTGGGGCGACGGGTTCTCCGAAGCGGCATGGAGAGACGGGTTCCGGGTCTCCGGCCGGGGGAGTTGCTTCTAATCCGATGGCCGCAGGTTCGAATCCTGCCGGGTGCGCCACAAAACCCTAGGTCATAGCCTTGTCTGGCTAGAACCTGAGGGGGTCGTCCTGCCGGTGGGTCCAGGGTGGGACCCAGGTGGGGCCAACACCAGGCCCCGTCGACCCCGCCTCTTCGTATGCCGACCGGTCTGGCGTCCCGGAACATCAGCCACGCGGTCCGCTCCGCTGCTTCCCGCGCCACCTCCGGCAGCACGCTGGCATAGGTGTCCATGGTCAGCACGATGCTCGCGTGTCCCAGCACCGCCTGGACGACTTTCAGCTCCACTTGTTTCGTGCCGGGTGTGATGGAGGCTCTGGTATGCCCTGCGTTTTTCGGACTCGTCGATACCCGGTAGCGTCATGACATTGGTGACGCGTCCACTGTAGAGCCGCGCCCCACCGGCGCGAAGGTCGGCTTTGAGGAGCTACCGAAGATGTTCCAAGGGCCGGCGCGGTATGTGCCCACGGTGAATGACGCGACAGTGCGCGGCATGATCTACCCCCGGCGGTCCCTGGTCCTGGTCGCCGGGGTACCCGGGGCCGGGAAGAGCACCCTGCTGCGGCGGCTGTTCGGTCTCCACGGAAACGAGGAGCGGACCGTGCTCACCGCGGAGGGTGTGCGGGTGATCGACTCGCTACAGTCGCGGTACCAGCTGGGACCATTGCTCGGTCGGGTCCCCTACCCACTGTGGCGCTGGGTGGTGCACGTACTGCACCTGGCCCGGATGGCCGCGGCGCTGCGCGGCGGCCCGGTGGTGGTGCACGAGTGCGGGACTCGGAGCCCGGTCCGCGTGCTGCTCGCCCTGCTGTGCCGACTCCGCCGGTACGAGGTGCACGTGTTGATGATCGACGCCACTCCGCAGGAGGCCCGGCACGGGCAGAACGCCCGGGGGCGGCGGGTGACCGAGCGCAGCCACCGGGCGCATTCGCGGCGCTGGCGACGGCTGCGCGCGGCCACCCGGCACGGGCCGGCGGCATTCGCGCCGGGCGTGCGCAGTCTGCTCACACTCGACCGGCGCCGGGCGCGGGAGCTGGCCTGGATCCGATTCGGCCCCTGCGCGAATACCCGTAGTCCCCTGCACGCCGCGATGGAGTCGCCCCCTACCCAGCTTGGACTCGTGATGTCCGATACCTAGTGGCACCGGCTGGTTGAACTCACGCAGTTCGGGTCGTGGGCCTTCACCCGGCGGGCCAAGGAGTCGGGGTTGGTGCCTTCGATGGGATCGATCGGGGACTGTGACGACTGTCAGTCTTTTTGCACCGGTTCCCGCAAGGATCGGGTAGTCCCGGCCGCGGCGTTTCACTCTTTGTTCAAGGCCGAGCTGGTCCGCAACCGCGGCCCGTGGAAAGTCCTGGAAGAGGTGGAGATCGCGGTGGCCGAGTACGTGGACTGGTTCAACCACCGCCGCCTGCACGGCGAGATCGGCCTGGTCCCGCCGGCAGAGTTCGAGGACGGCTTCTACCGGCAGCAGGCTGGTTCATCAGAGGGCGAAGCGTTGGTTCCGAGCCTCCAATAAACAGTGAGGATGGAGGGGAACCGCTCGGTGGGAGTCTGACTTCCCAATAAACTGACGCGCCTGACGGACCTGCTCCAGCCGCAACCGGTTCTCCTCCAGCCACGCATCCGTGACATCGATCGGCATGCGCACCGTGGTCTGCGTCGACGGTGTGTCGTGCACGGTCACCTCCACCGGGTCCTTGGGCACCACCACCCACCCGGTCCGGTCGCCCGAGGGCCACTCGACCCGCTCCTCCGCATGGAGCGCGTCCAGACAGCGCTCCCAGTCATCCAGGTCCTAGGATGACAGCAGCAACCCGAGCCGACCGTTGACGAAGCAGCGGTTGGCTCGGCACCGGTGGCAGGTCGAACGCACTATGGTCTGGCTGCCCGGATGCCGCCGTCCGCGCCGCCGCTGCGAGCGCAAGGCCGACCACTTCCTGGCCTTCGCCGGCATCGCCTACACGCTGATCTGTTACCGCAGACTCACCAAATGAGACGATCTCTAATACGGAAAGGCCGGCGTGCCTCGCCCCTGGAAGCGCCCCATCATTCCCATGAGTCCGCTCGGTGAGCTCAACCGCGCGCTGCATAAATTGCACCACCGAGCCGGTTGGCCCTCCTCCCGCCAGATCCGGCAGGCCTTGGACGACAAGGGGGTGCCCATGTCCCACACCAAGATCCACGACACCCTCACCAAACCGGATCTGCCCGCCAAGGGTGCCGTCGAGATGATCACCGAAGTCCTGGCCGAAAAGATCCACGGCGCCGACGCCAACGCCGAGATCGACCGACTTCTGGGCCTGTGGAATGCCGCCACCCCCGCCAGCCAGCCCTCTCCCTTCGTGACCCCTGAGAGCCCCACAACCAAGACACCTACTTCGCCGGAACCCTGTTGGTCGGAAAGCGGGTCGACGCCGAGCAGATGTGGCGCGAGAAGGCTGAAAGCGGTGACCCCGAAGCCATGCACAATCTCGGCGTCCTTCTGGCGCGGCAGAGCGAGGCCAAAGAGGCCTTGACCTGGTACCGGAGCGCGGCTCACGTTGGCCTCCCTGAGGCCATGTACTTCCTCGGCTCCCTGCTCGAAGATTGGGGAGAAGGTCACGTATTGGATGCAGCGTGCCGCCCACGCCGGCCAGATCGACGCCATGATCCGCCTCGGTGTAAAGCTGGAAAACCTGAATGAGTACGAGGAGGCCCTGGTCTGGTGGCGGCGTGCCCCTGCGTCCGCCCGTCAAGGGCGGACACGGCCCCACACGGCCACGTCCACTCCCAACGCCCCTCACCCCGCCCCAGGGCCGTCTGGGCGCGTCAACCGCCCACAAGTCCATTCACGGGGATCAGTAACGCGGTGACGTTGTCATGGCCACCAGCATCGAGTGCATGGCCGACCAAGTTCCGCGCATCAGCCAAAAGAGCGCCATCGAACCCCGAATCCGACTTATGGGGTGGGGTGACGGAGCGCAACTCCTCGGCCAAAGGCAGATATCGCCACAGCCCATCCGTGCACAGCAGCAGGCGCCCCGGACCCGGCGGCCGATAGCTCCGGTCCCGCCAAACCGGCTCCTCTGCGTCCGCGCCCAACCAGGCGACGAGCGCATCATGCTCGCCCGTGTCGTCTTCGGTCAGTACGAACCCCAACCCCTCATCCGGCAACCAGTAGGCGCGACTGTCACCGACCCAGGAAACCCACATGCCTCCCTCGCCAACGACGCCCGCGACGTACGTACAGGCAGGTGCCATATCCGCCGACGCCGCCAAGGCGGTAACCGCATGTCCCGCCCGCACGACGGCATCCTCCAAGGCCGCCTCGGGAACGGCTCCCTCCTGAAGCCGTTTCACCACGGTGCTCGCACTGACCGCCGCCGCGACCTGAGCAGCACGATCCGACCGGGGCGACATCGAGACACCGTCGCAGACGACCCCGACCGTCCACTCACCTTTGACCACCAGGCTCATGGCGTCGGCATTCACACCACGGCGCAGCCCACGGTCGCTGACACCCGCCGCACCACCGTCGACCGTGGCCTCCACATGGGAGCGAAACGACGGCTGAGCCGCTCCACAATCCCAACAGCAACCATCCGGGGCGACCGTCCCACGGCAACGAACACAACCCTCGTTCTCGTTCATACGTGCTTCACCCTGCCAGAAACGCCACGAAGCTGACCGAGCGCCACAAGTCCAGGTATTGCGCAAGATCCTGCCAGCTGGAGTTCCGTCCCTTGAGGTGAATCGCCTCGTCGAACCCGTCGCAGTTACGGAAACGGTCAGCGGAAGTCTCCACGAACCCGCCCCGTCCCGCGGAAGCCCGTTCGATATCCGGACCTATGCGCTTGAGTCCGTCCTCGATGCGTACGAACACCGGGTGACTTCGATCAGTCGAGTGACCCCGAGAGCGACGAACCAGCCACCCGGGCGCAGAATACGGTGGAACTCCTTCAGCCCAGCGTCGAAGTCGACCCAGTGGAATGACGATGCCATGGTGACGATGTCACAACTGTGACTGGGAAGTCCGGTGTCCTCTCCCGGCACGAACCCGTCCATCTGCCACTGGCGCACTCGATCGGCCGTTCACACCAGCGGCTTCTTTCGTGAGTACGAGAGCAGGCGGACGTGAGAGGTGATGTTCACCGACACCGGTAGGTTCGGATGGCGCACCGCCTCGGACAGAGCACTGCGGAGTGTGGTGCGAATACGGTGCTCGGCGGACAACGGGATCGCCCGCGAGGCCTCCGCCGACCCCGGCCCCGGAAGCGCCTTCGAGTCGGCGATCCGCGCCGTGCTGGACCCGCACCTGGAGGCCGGCGGGCTCCAAGCCGCCCTGCTCGCCGCTGAGAACTCCGGCCCGGAGGTCGCTGTTCTCAAAACCTCGGCGGTCCTCGAAGGCTTCCGCGGTGTGCTCGCACGCGCCCAGCGGGTGGACGCCGTCCACCCCGATCTGACGACGCCCAGGTCGAGCGACTCGTCTGCGGCGTCGAACACGCCATCCGTCTCGGCGATCCGGAGGACCGGACCATCTTCGTCGACACCCTCGATCGCCAGCCTGCGAGCGAGGTGACGAAAGGCCGACAACCAGGCGGGACCGAAGCCCTCTTCTGGGACCGCCGGAGCCCAGCACCGCTGCACCCCCGACCGCGACCGGTCCGCCGACCCACCAGACCACGATCGCACGCGGCATAACTCCTTCCCCGTGCGAAACTCCCGCACCGTTCGCACCATGCCGTCCGGTCGCTTGTGCTAGTTTCCGTCCATGCAATCGAAAAACAGGCCGGTCGGTCAGAAACGAGCGTCCTTCATCGAGGAGGCTCGCCGCACACAGATCATCGAGAGCGCCATCGAGACCTTCTCGGAGCTGGGATACGCCAACACCTCGCTGGCACGCGTCGCCGAGCGTGCCGGCATCAGCAAGAGCGTGATCTCGTACCACTTCGCCGGCAAGACCGAGCTGATGGAGCAGATCGTCGAGCAGGTCTACCTCGACATCGCTCAGTTCGTCCTGCCACGGACCGAGAAGGAGACCACGGCGACCGGCGCGCTGCGAGCGAACATCCTCTCGGTCGCCGAGTACATGCGGGACCACCGCGCCCAACTGCTCGCTCTCGGGGAGATCTTCAACAACCTCCGCACCCCCGAGGGCGAGCGGCGCTACGGCGTCGCCTTCAGCGAACAGGTCTACGAAGGGCGGGAGGCGATATTCCGCCGCGGCCAGCAGACCGGCGAGTTCCGCGAGTTCGACCCCCGCGTCATGAGCGTCACCGTGCAGTCCGCGATCGACGGCATGTTCGGCTACTGGGTGACCTACCCGGAGCACGACCTGGAAGCGCACGCCGACGAACTGGCCGACCTGTTCGAGCACGCCACCCGTACCGAACGCCCTGATGAGAAGGCGGACCGATGACCCAGCCCACCGACCGGCCGACCGCGTCGCCCACCACCCGTCCGCGGCTCCTCTACGTCGACAACCTGCGTACCGCCCTGACAGTGCTCGTGGTGCTCCACCACGCCGCCATCACCTACAGCAGCATCCCGCGCTGGTACTACGTGGAGACGGGGACCGACCCTTCTGGAGTGCTCCTGGACGTCCTGCTCTTACTCAACCAGACGTTCTTCATGGGCGCCTTCTTCCTCATCTCGGGGCTCTTCGTTCCCGGCTCCCATGACCGCAAGGGAACCAGGCGCTTCCTCGGGGAACGGCTACTGCGCCTGGGAGTCCCGCTGTTGGTCTGGCTGCTGCTGCTCCGCCCCCTGGTGACCGTTGGCGCCTACACCGCGGCGAGGGACGTCGCCGCCCAGCAGGGGGCAGAGCTGCCTTACTGGCAGTACTACCTGCACTCGTTCACCCCGGGGCCGATGTGGTTCGTCGAAGTACTGCTCGTGTTCAGCGCGCTCTACGTTCTCTGGCGACACCTGGCCGGCAAGGAGCGGCGCGTGTCCGGGGCGGCCCCGGTCACGGGCCGGGCGCCCGGCGCCGTCGCGATCGTCGGGTTCACCATCGGGCTGGCCCTCGTCACCTATCTGTGGCGCATCGTGATACCGATGGGCGTCCCTCTTCCGGTTCTGGGCCTGCCCACGCCCGCCTACCTGCCGCAGTACGCGGCGCTGTTCGCCGTCGGGCTGACCGCGGCCCGGCGCGGCTGGTTGGAGGGCCTCTCCAGGCCGACCGGCCGGATCGGGTTCGCCGCCGCGGCCGTCGCCGCGGTCGGGATCATCCTCCTCGCCATCGGCTCCTCCGGGGGAACGGCGTTCCTGGGCCACGGCACCTGGCAGTCCCTGGTGATGGCGGCCTTCGATTCGACGCTCGCCGTCGGCATCATCCTGGGTCTGCTGGTGCTGTTTCGGGAGCGCCTCGGTCACCAGGGACGCCGCCGCCGGTTCCTGTCGACGCACGCCTACACCGTCTACCTGGTCCATCCGGTCGTGCTGGTCGCGCTGGGCCACGCGCTCAGCGGCGTGCAGGCCCCCGCCGTGGCGAAGTTCGCACTCCTGGCCGTCCTCGCGGTACCGCTCTGCTGGGCGATGGCGTTCGCGGTGCGCGCCCTTCCGGGCGCCCGGAAGGTGCTCTAGCCGCCAATGGGGCCAGACCGATGTCGGCGAACAACAGGGCTTCCCTGCAGCGGAGCGGCACCACTTCCTCGCTCAGATGAGGCAGCAGGTCCGCTGTCACCTATGGCTCGGCCAGCCCCGACTCACCGTCAGGAACCGATGTGCGTCCAGCTCCGGGCACCTGCTTCGACCAGTAGCCCCGCACGAGTGACGGGAGGCGCTCCCGGCACACACCAGCGCTTTCATCGCTCCCGGAACGGAACAGAGTGGTAGTGGGGCGCGGGTTTGGCGGTGCCGATCCATTCGGCGTTCTCACGCATTCCGGACTGCTGAAAAACACGTTTGCGGAAGACTCCCACAGTTGTGCCCCTGGTCAGGTCCTTTGTCTGAGTTGATCGTGCACGGGGGTATGGTGTGCACCTTTCCTGATGGTGAACATCCACCGAACTTCGATACCTCGTCAATGTTCAACCATTGAATGGAATTGACCAATGTGTTTATCTTCCGACAGGTCCAAAAGCGTGGAGGCGGACACGACGCCTCCCGGGTGTTGCCGTCACTGGTGCGTCCCCAGGAGACGTGGCGGCAGGCCCGCCACGCGGGACGCACGGACCGGTGGAGGAAACATGAAGATCATCAAGGGCTTGTCGGTCGCCGGAGCCGCCGGGGCTCTCGTTCTGTCCGGGTTCTTCGGCGGAGGTGCCGCATTCGCCAGCGAGTCCTCTGGGGCAAGCGGTACGACCTCGGTGGAGGCGGCCGCGGTGGAGAGACGGTCCTTCTCCTGCGAGTGGGAGTCGGGAAACCTCAACTTCTCCTGGGACAACGGCGTCAGCAGCACCCGGATTTACTACAACAACCACTGCAGCGATGTGCGGTACGTCACCGTTCACGTTTACCAGGTCAACGGGGGAGAACGTACTGTCTGCTGGCGTGTGCCCACGGGGAAGGGCAGCAAGCTGTTCTCCAAGGGGGTGGGAGAATCCGTCCACACCATAACCAGGCACTGCTAGGTTCCCTGGCAATGCGGTGATCCGCCGGGCGTCCAGAAATCTTCCCCATCCGACTTCTTGCCGCCCACGGACACAAGCCCCGTTTCACACGGTGACTGGTGAAACGGGGCTCTTTCGTCTTTGCGGAATCCCGGGGTCCGACGCGATGAAGGGCCGCGCCGCGCGGCGTCGCCGACAAGGCTCTGCCAAAGGGGCACTCCTGTGCGCGGCCTTGGCGGCAGAAGTGGCCGTAGCCGCGCCGGCTCCTGCGGGCGCGGCTCTCCCCGGTCCCGGGGGAAGGGGGTGGGGAAGCCGGTGGGAGGGTGGTGGTCTTCACCGCCCCCCAGGACACGGGTGCGGGTCAAAGGCCGCTCCTCGCCGTGACCAGCCATCCGCGTGCGGGAATCCGGACGGCACCACCGCTCTCGCAGCCGCGGAGCGCGGCGGCGACCGCTCGCCGTGCCCGCTCGGCGGCGGACCGGTCCATGCCGTGTACGGCGTCGCGCAGCTGTCCGGCGAGGAGGAAGTCCGCGGCGTCGGCCGTGTCCGCGCCGAGGACGCTCAGGATCTCCGTGGGGTGGCGGTCGTCTCGACGAAACCGGCCTGGCCGAGCACCGTGCGGATGCGGTCGGGATCGGCGAGGTCGACTACTCCCGGTGTTGAGACGTCCGAGTCCGGTGCCGGCAGATACTCGGCCAACGCCGCGAAGACCGCCTCCACCTCCTCACTCGGGTCCCGGTGGCAGACGAAGGCGAGCCGGCCTCCGGGGCGGAGGGCGCGGCCGATGTTGGCGAACGCGGCGACGGAGTCGGCGAAGAACATCACCCCGGCCCGGCTGATGGCCGCGTCGAAACCACCGGAGGGAAAGGGATGGACCTGGGCGTCGCCCAGCTCGAACTCCGCGTTGCCGACGCTCTCGGCGGCCGCGGTATGACGCGCGCGTCCGAGCATCGGCTCGAAGAGGTCGATGCCCACGGCACGCCCGCGGTACGCCCGCCGGGCGGCCGACCGGGTCGTCTGGCCGGTGCCGCAGCCGATGTCGAGCACATGGTGGGTGCCGGCGATCTCGGCGGCGTCGAGGAGGGGCCGGTGAAGCCGGCGGCCATGGTGTCGTACCGCTGGTGGTGCTCGGCCCAGTGGCGGCCGTCCGTACCGTTCCAGATCCGGTGCTGTTCGTGGTTGACGATCTGCTGCATTCGGGCGCTCCCCTGCTTTCGTGTCGGTGTGTGGCAACGCTGCCACGGCGGTCTGCCGTACGACTGTCACACCACTGCCACGGCGGTGACCGGATGACTCCCGGCCGCATCCGGACACCGGGCAGGCGGACGCTACCCGTCCGAGGCGGCGGTGGCGACCGGCTGCCTGAGGACGGTGCGCAGCTTCTCCGGCGCGGTCCTGCGGAAGTCGCTGAGGTAGATCTCGTGGTGCTTGCCGACCATGCGCAGGCCGTTGTCCGGGATGAACCCGTGGTGCATCCGCGTGAGCACGTCCGCCTCGCCGTCGAACGACCCGACGTGCAGCGTCTGCACGCAACGGCCCTCGGACAGCGTCTCCAGGCGGACCTCGTCCAGGCGCGCGGGCCTGTTCCTCGCCGCGGCCCGCTCGACGGCGGTGGCGAACATGTCCTGGTCGATCCAGTCCGGGACCATGATCATCAGTGTCCAGGCCCACCGCGACTTGTCGCGCGCCGCCGTGAAGGCGTCCATGTCCTCGGCCCACCACAGGCCCTCCAGGGGCATGACGACGTAGTCGCGCCCGAGGTCCCGCTTGCTGGCGAACTTCAACTTGTAGGCCACCGGGTAGAGCGCTTCGGCCGCCGCGGCGAAGGCCGGCGAGGTGTTCGGGTCCCCGTGGCCGTCGATCATGAGGTACCGCAGGTCCGGCACCCCCACGATCCGGAACCGGTCCCGTCTCGCCTGGTAGGAGTCGAGGGTCTTCTTGAAGTCAGTCTTGTTCGTCATCGGGCACCCGGACTCGGACGGCGAGCCACGACCTTTCCGCCTCCAGGAGGCTCAGCGAGTACGAGAACACCTCACGCGCCGCCGGCGCGAGGGGGGACTGCGCCTGCTCGGCCTCCCGGACCGCGGTGATGCGCTCCTCCAGCTGGGCCAGCCTGGCGCGTAGCGCCCCGGCGTACTCCCGCTCGGAGAGCAGCGGCAGCTGGGCGAGGCCCGCCAGCAGCGGGTGCGGTACCGGTCGTGGTTCCCGGATGAGGGCGAGCGCGCCGCGTTCGGCGGCCTGTCCTCCTGCGCGGGTGGCGTGGAACACGCGGCGGGACTTCGCCGTGGCGGGGGCCTCCGGGAGGTGGACCAGGCCCCGCTCCTCCAACTTGGTGAGCAGGTAGTAGACCGAGGAGAACCCGATGTCCGTCCACTGGCGGACGCCGCGCTGCTCGATGACCTGTTCCAGGTCGTAGCCGTGCCGGGGGCGTTCGACGATCAGATCCAGAACGGTCAGTTCGGCGGGTGTCAGTTCCACGGGTCTATTCTGGTACTGGAATAGGGAGAAGCCGCTCTCGGGCAGCCGGCGTTCCACTCGCGGGACACGCGGAGGCAGGGCGGCCCGCCGGCCTTTGGTCGACTCGCCGGCGCGTCCCCGGACGACGCGTTCCGCCGACACGGCCGAGTGTCCGACCCGGTCCCTAGGCTCGGGCCATGACGATTCAGCGAATGGACCACGTCGGCGTCGTCGTCGACGATCTTGAGGCGGCTACCGCGTTCTTCACCGAACTCGGTATGGAGTTGGAGGGCGAGGCACCGGCCGAGGGACGGTGGGTGGACCGTGTCGTCGGGCTGGACGGCGTCCGGGTCGATATCGCGATGATGCGGACCCCGGACGGCCACGGCCGGATCGAGCTGACGAAGTTCCACACGCCGGCGGTGATCGCCGGAGAGCCGGAGAACGCACCGGCGAACACGCTGGGCCTGCGCCGCATCATGTTCGCCGTCGAGGACGTGGAGGACGTCCTCGCCCGCCTGCGCACCCACGGCGCCGAACTCGTCGGCGAGGTGGCGCAGTACGAGGACAGCTACCGGCTCTGCTATGTCCGCGGCCCCGAGGGCATCATCGTCGCCCTGGCCGAGCAGCTCGGCTGAAGTCCGCCGAGGGCCCTCGGCCCGAAGGACCAGCCGGGCACGGCGACAGTGGTTCCGAGGCGGGTGGCGGACCCGCCACGGAACACCTCGCGCTCCCGAGGCGGGTCCGGCCCCTGGCGGGCCCGGACGGGGGAGTCCCCGTCACGGCCCGGTCGCCGTGAACCCGCCGCCCTGAGGACGCGCCCCGTCGCAGGAACAGGAGCCGACACCGCCCGGAGCGCCGTCCCGTGCCCCCACCGCGGTCTGCGCGCCGTCGAGGACGCGCGGCCCGGGCGAGGCCTGCGCCGCCTGCTTCCGTTGCGCGGGCCGCCACGGCTGTGGAGGGCACCGCGTACCGAAGAGCCGCGCGTCAACCGTCCTCGTCGTCAGGGGTGGCTCCCGCACGGCTTCTGAACAGCGGAGCCCGAGCTCCCCGTCCCGAATCCCGGCGGGGAGGCCGGGCGTGCGGCCGATTCGAAATGCCTCCAAGAGGTCTTCGAAAATTTTCGACCCTATTCTTCGCAGCCAACCCGTGATGGAGTGCTCCCTTGACGGGGCGCTTCCGCGCAACTTAGCGTCGTTCTTCTCGAAAGGCCCCGTTATTTTCCGATAACTTTCGATTCCCCCCACGAAAGAACAAGCCAGCCATGACAAGCATGTCCCGGGCACGCGTGATCAGCGCTGCCTCCCTGGCCCTGACCCTGCTCCTGACCACAGCCTGCGGAACGGACGAACCCGACGGCGGGAACGACGTCATCCAGGTGTGGGCCCTGGAGGACGGTGCGGTGAACGCCGTCCTGGAGCGGAGTATCGAGTCCCACAACGCCTCCGGCGCGATCCCCGCCGAACTCCTCACCTACGTCAACGACTCCTACAAGGAGACGCTCCAGGTCGCGCTCGGCTCGCCCAGCGGCCCCGACGTGTTCTTCAACTGGGGCGGCGGCAACCTGGCGGAGTACGCGCGGGAGGGGCGGGCCCTCAACCTGACCGAGGCCCTGGAGGCCCGCCCGGAGTTTCGCGACGCCTTCCTGCCCAGCGTGCTCGACGTCGCCAGGGTCGACGAGTCCTATTACGGGGTCCCGATGCTCGGTGTCCAACCCGTCGTTCTCTACTACAACAGGGCCGTCTTCGACGAGGCGGGCGTCGAGCCGCCCCGCACCTACGGCGAGCTGCTGGAGGCGGTCGACACCTTCAAGGCGCGGGGCGTCACGCCCATCACCCTGCCCGGCGCCCAGGGATGGACCCAGCTGATGTGGCTGGCCTATCTGGCTGAGCGGCTGGGAGGGCCCGAGACGTTCCAGGCCGTCATCGACGGCGAGGAGGGCGCCTGGCGGGACCCGGCGATGATCCGGGCCATGCAGATGTGTCAGGAGCTGGTCGGACGCGGCGCCTTCGGCACCGACTTCGCCTCCCTCGACTACGACAACGGCAGCGCCTCGGCCATGCTCGCGGCCGGGGAGTCCGCCATGTTCCTCATGGGCAGCTGGGACATCTCGCGGCACAAGAACAGCAACCCCGGGTTCCTGGAGAAGGGCGATCTCGGATACACCGCCTTTCCCGTCGTGGAGGGCGGTGAGGGAGAGCCCGGCGCGGTCGTCGGCAACCCCAGCAACTACTTCTCCGTGAACGCCAACAGCCCCCACCCCGACGAGGCGATCGACTTCATCGTGGAGACCGTCGCCTCCGACGAGTACGTGGACGGGCTCATCGAGGCCGGACAGGTGCCCGCGGTCCGGGGCATCGAGGACCGGCTCCGCGCGAGCGAGCACGCCGAGTTCGCCACCTTCACCCACGATCTGGTCTCCGAGGCGCCGAGCTTCACCCAGTCGTGGGACCAGGCCATGTCCTCCGCCACAGCGCAGGCCCTGCTGACCAACCTCCAGCTGCTCTTTCTCGGCGACATCGCCCCCGAGGAGTTCGCCCAGGACATGGAGAGCTTCCTGTGACCGCTTCCGCCGGGCCGGGGCGCTGCGGGAGGAACCCGGACCGGCCCCCGGGGCGGGGCCTGCCCTCGGAGCCCGATGGTCGTCGCAGCACCCGGCCCGCGGGGATGCCCATGGGCGCCGGGGCCCGCGGGGCCCGCACACCGCGGGGCCGCAGGAGGGGTCCGCTCCGGACCACGGGTCCCCTCCACGCGTCCCGGCGCCGCCTCGGGCTCAGGTCCCGGGGAAGGCGTGCTCTCCCCGCGGAGTGAACACCACCTCACGGGCCCGCCGAGGGGTGACCACCCCGTGGAGGGCGGGGTCGGTGAGCAGCGCCACCGGGGCGATCCGGTGGGGTGAGACCGGATACCACTCGGTCAGGGCCTTCTCGACCACGTCCCAGGCGTCGTCGGCGGCACCGCGGGAGGCCAGCGCGCGTGCCGTGTCCAGGGCGCGTTCGAAGGCGGGCGGCTCCGGCATCCGGTGCTCGGCGAGCCAGGCCTCCCGCTCCCGGTCGGTCGACGGCAGGCCGAGACCGGGCATGGCCTCGTCCAGGACGCGCACCGCGTGAGCCGCGCGGCCGGGTGTGTCCAGGCCGGCGCTGTGCAGGAAGAGCGCGACCGCCTCGGTGGCGATCTGTTCGGTGCCGATCTCGGCCACCACGTGGGGGCGGTGCATCAGGCCGCGCAGCTTGTGGTGGGTCCCGCGGACGTCGAGGAAGGCCGAGAGCACCACCTTCAGGTAGGCGGCGGCACCGGAACCCTTCTCCTCGGCCCGCCGGAAGGCGTCCAGGGCTTCGTCCACCCGGCCGCTCAGCGCCGCCCGGCGCCCCTGGTCCAGGAGCTCCTCGGCTCCCTCCGGACGCACCGGGCGGCCCTCCGACCTGCTCAGTTCCTCGAACGAGGCGCGTTCGGCGGCGACCAGGTCGGCGAAGGAGCGGTGGCGTTCGCCCAGCCCCGGATACCAGCTCGCCCACACGTAGGCGGCCCACTCGCCGTCGGGGGAGACCTCGCCCGCGTCCAGCAGCCAGTACTGGGCGTCGCCCTCGTCCGAGACCAGCAGCACCGGTCCGACCAGCTCCTCGCGCTCCAGAAGGGCCTCGTGCGGCACGTGCCCGCCTTGAAGATCGCCCAGCCAGCCGACGGAGGCGGTGGTACGCAGGCTGTACATGAACGCGCCCATGGTGCTCCAGCCGTCGGACGCGGCGAGGAAGGAGCGGTAGCCGGGCGGCAGCCGTGTGCCCAGCCGGTCCTCCAGGGCCGTGATCTGTTCCTCGGTGGCGCCGTCGTAGCCCAGCCAGGAGGCGGAGCGCTGTTCCTCGGTGGTGGTGGAGAGTTCGTCGTCGTCCAGGACGCGGAGCATGTCGGCGCTGTACCCGGCCAGGTAGGACCGCCAGCCCTCGACGGTGCACGGGGCGTCGGCCACCAGGTCGACGGCGGTCCCCGCGTACGGCGTCGGAGCCGCCCCAGCCGTGTAGCGGTGTCCCGAGAAGGCCTCGTAGGTGCGGGTGCGGTCTGCGGAGAAGAACCGCACCCGGCTGAGCTGGGTCTGGGAACTGCCGCAGTTGCGGGTGAACTCCAGTCGCAGGTACCGGTAGGGCGCGTTGGCCGCGGCGCCGGTCACGTGGAAGTCGCGGGAGAGGTGCCGCCCGGGGAAGAACTCGTCGGAGCGGGTGTCGAGCGTGACCCACGTCCGCCCGTCGGCCGATCCCTTGAGCTCCCAGTCGCGGGGGTCGCGGTCGGAGAAGTCGTTGGCGGAGGCCAGGACGTAGTGCCGGATGCGGACGGGCTCGGCCATGGTGAACTCCACCCGGTCGGCGGAGCGCCAGGACAGCCACTTGGTGGACGCGTCGTCGAGCAGGTTGACGGCGACCTCGTCCGCCGCCGTGTGCTCGCTGCCCGCCTTCACCTCGCTCACCAGGCCGGTGACCTCGCCCGCGTCCCGGGTGTGGTCCGGGTCGACCGTGCGAAGGAGGACCACGCCGCCGCCACCCTCCCGGTCGGCCCAGTCGGCCCGAGCGACCGGTGCGCCGCCGTCCTCGATGAGCAGCCGCAGGTCCTCCTGCGGGCCCTGCCCGCCCCGTACCCTGAACCGGTGGCCGGGGCGGTCGGACAGCCGCTCCGCCAGGCGGCCGCGCCACACGTGGGACGTGCCGTCCGGTGTGGTGCGCACGCCGGTGAAGGTGGTCATGGCGGGATCGAACCCGACCACCGACTCGGTACCGTCGAGGTCCCGCCAGCCGAGCTGGGCGAGGGGTACGGCCCCGCCCGGCTCGAACCCGACGACCAGGCGGTGGTCCGGCTTCCATTCCCCCGACTCCGCTCCGGCCCGCTGCCGTTCGGTGAGGAAGACGAGAGCGGACGCGTGCTCTTCCATGGGGGCTCCAACCTGTGAGGGGGCGGCGGGGCCGGACGCGGGGGAGTCGGCACCTCTGGATCCGCGCAGAGACTACGCGGGCGGTCCGACACTCGGCGCTTGCCGAGAGCACGGCGCTCCGCGGTCCCGTCCGCCTCGGGGGAGGCCCCGGCCCGGCACACGCCGGAGCCTTCGCGGGCCGGCTTCGGCGTCACCTCGGCCGGGCTTGGCGCGGCCCCGCCCCTCACAGCCCCGTCCCTCGCCGGGCCGGGCCCCGTGCCCGGCCTACTGCGGAGCCAGTGGGCTGGCGAGGAGCAGTCCGGCTCCCGTGGCCGTGCCCGCGCCGACACCGTTCAGGCACAGTTCCTGGAGTGCCTCGCTGTCCTGCACCACGGCCTCCCCGGTGAAGTGGTACCGGGCGGGCCTGCCGCCCAGGTGCTTCCACCTCACCGAGGTGATGCTCACCGCTCCCGCGAACTTGCCGTCCAACCAGGCCTCGAACTCCTCCTCCGGGAGAGGGACCCGCTTGCCGCGCGGGCGCGTCCCCTCCTCGGCGGACCCCGTCCCGCGCTGGCCGGTGGGCGCCGTGATGAGCTCCCAGCGGATGGTCTCGCCCTCGGCGTGCCGCGGCATCGGGTGGATCGCGGCGGAGGTCGCACCGGGGATCTTGCCCCAGGCGGGGGCGGTGTCGGAGCTGACCACCAGCGTGTTCGGCGAGGTGCGCGCCCACAGCACGCGGGCGTCGGACTCGGGGTCGGGATCGACCGCTCTGCGTACGGCCCGCCCCATGGCCGCCCACTGGTCCATGCCGGTGCTGCGCTTGGGGTCGAGGTTGACGCGGGCCAGGTACAAGGAGTTCCCCTCCGGGGCGTTCCCGCCTGAGCGGGGTCGGTGTTCGGTCACGGGCCGTCGAGGATCTCCTCCGCCCGGGGTGAAGTTCTCACTGTATGAGGCGCCGGCCCCTGGTCGGCCCGCCTCGGGCCGGTGCGCGTCCGCCCCCGCGGGCCTGTGCGCGGGGTGTGCGCCTCGGTGCGGAGGGGTCCGGTCACGGCCGCAGGCGACCGGGGGAGGGCCTTTCCACGGCCTCGTCTCATGAGCAGTCGAAACCGTATTTGATCGGGCGTTCCGGACACTTGCGACACTCGAAGACGTACACGCTGCCCGCGTCTCCGAGCGTCAGTCCCGCAGCGCCCTGGGCGCTGCCAGCGTCCTCGAAGCTGAAGGGGCCGTGGTGCTCGTCCACGCCCGCCCGCTCCTCCACAGGGAGCCAGCTTCTCCACGAACCCGGGTCGTACTCCCAGCTGGCGACGGTCAGCAGAGGATCCATCTCCGCCCCGCACCCGTCGCACACCATCCGCCAGGCATCCTGGACCCAGTCGGGATAGCCCCCCACCTTGATTCCCGGGGCCTCCGACAGGTGCTCCTCGTAACTCCACCCGGTCTGCTCCTCCATCCGCGCCGCACGGTCCCACAGGGCGGTGTGCAGATCGCGCCCCATGTTCCTCCACCCCGGATACTCCGTCACCGGTTCCGGATGGACCACGCACGGCACCGGGACCGTGCCTTCGGGAGGGTCGTCAAGAACCGGGTACCGGTCGAGGACGTCACGGATCTCGTCTGAGCCGCGCCAGAGCACACGGGGGCGCGGGCCGAAGGACGGCTCGTGGTCGTAGGGGCACCACAGCACCTGGAGAAGATCCGTCCCCTCGGGAAAGGGGACGTCCGGTGCGTCGCGGCGGAACAGCTGGACGATCGGCACCAGCGGTGCCGCGCCTTCCGGAGGTGCATCCTCCAGCGAGGCGCCGTGTTCTTCGGCGCAGGTGGGCCAGGATTCCCCGGCCGGCCACAGGAGAGGCCCGCCCACCGAGCTCTGCCCGCGGCCCGGGTCACCCGGCCTGGGGTGCAGCCGTAGCGCCTGTCGTCGCCGACCACGCAGCTCGGGCAGGAACTCCTCCACCTCTACCGGACGGGGAGGCGTGTGGCGGGTCATGGGGCCCTTCTCGATCGGACGGGATTCCGACGGAGCGTACCGCGCCGAGCCGACACCCGGTGGCGCCCGCCTCGGACGGACACGGGATGATCGCACGGTCGCACAGGTGAAAGGAGTCCCCTGACATGCCCGGACGCTTCCTCCACGTGGGACCGGTGATCATCGACGTCGTGATGGCGGTCGACGCCCTTCCCCGGGCCGGCGAGGGGGTGTTCGCCTCCTCCGCGCACACCCTGGCCGGAGGCGGTTTCAATGTCATCGCCGCCGCTGCGCGCGCGGGCATGGAGGTGGTCTACGCGGGAGCGCACGGGAGCGGGCCGCACGGAGACCTGGCCCGTGCGGCGCTGCGCTCGGAGGGGGTGCCGGTGGCGCACGCCCCCGACCCCGACGCGGACACCGGCTTCTGCGTGGCCCTGGTCGACGGCGACGCCGAACGGACCTTCGTCACCCGCCTGGGCGCCGAGATGGACCTGTCCCTGGACGAACTGCGCACTCTTCGGCCCGGACCGGGGGACTTCGTCTACACCGTGGGCTACTCCCTGCTCCCCGGACCGCGCGCCGATGACCTCCTCGCCTGGATCGGTGAACTCCCGGAGGGGACGCGTCTGGTCCTGGACCCCGCGCCGGTCGTGGGAGACCTGCCCGCGCAGGTCCTGGACCGGGTCCTGGCCCGTGTGGACCTGCTCAGTCTCAGCGCCGGTGAGGCCGCGACCATGACCGGGCGCGCCGACCCCGAGGGGGCCGCCCCGCTCCTCGTCCACCGGATCCGCCCCGGTGGTGTGGTGGTCGTGCGCGACTCCGCGAACGGCTGCGTGGTGGCCGAGCCCGGGGGCGTACCCCAGCGGGTCCCCGGTTTCCCCGTACGCGCCGTGGACACCAACGGAGCGGGCGACGCGCACGTGGGCGTGTTCACCGCCGCCGTGGCCGACGGTCTGGCCCCGCTGGAGGCCGCCCGCCGGGCCAACGCGGCCTGCGCCCTGGCCGTCACCCGCCGGGGCCCGGCCACCTGTCCCACCGCGGAGGAGACGGACGCCCTCCTGGAGGAGTACGGGGGCGGCACGGCCGGACCCTGACGCCTCCCGGCGCGGAAGGGCGGCTCTCGCGTTCCGTGAGCGGCCCCAGGAGGGCGGACGGACCCGCCCCGCCCCGCCGGATGCGCGTACGCGGGCACTCTCGCGCACCGGCCTTCGCCCGTTGTATGCTCGCCGGGACCGCCCGGCAGGCGCACGGAAAGGCACCCGCGACGATCGAGGTCCTGGCTCTCAGCGCTCTGGCCCCATCTTTCTGGAGCCGTTACACCTGGCGGAGCCTGCCCGCGAACCCGCCCTCCAGTTCGGTCCCGCAACGCTCCTCCAGTTCCTCCTGGCCATCGCCGCGGGCCTGTTCACCTGCAAGGTCGCCGCGGGAACCGCTGATCTCCTCGTGCGGGTCCTGAGCCACAAGGCCTCGCGACGATGGCCGGGGCTGAGCCCGGGAAAGCCTCCCCGCGGTCCGGCGCGAACCGCGCGGCCCGCTCCGGGACCGGTGGTCGGCCGAAACGAGGTTCACGGCGACGGGTGGGGCACCATCGTCCAGGCCGGGTACATAGACCGGCTCCACATCCATCCCCCGCGGGCCAGCGGCGGCGAGGCACCGCGCAGCAGCGAGGACCGCTGAGCGGCCGGGCACCGACCACGCACGAGAGCGCCCCGCGGGCGTGGTGGGAGACGGCCACGGCGCGCACCACGGCCTCCCCGTCGTTCCCGGTAGGGCACGAAGAGGTCATCGGAGACCGGAGGGGGCCTGCCGCCGGGAAAGGGCCAGTCTGCGTCCCTCGCGATCGATCCCGATGGCGACCACCGTGACCTCGTCGCCGACCCGGACGGCGTCCTCCGGGGCTTCCACGGGCGTTTCGGTGAGCTCCCGCAGACGGACCAGTCCCTCGATCCCGTCGGCGACCTGAACGAAGGCGCCGAACGGGACCAGCTTGGTGACGTGCCCGTGCAGCACCTGGCCCTCGACCACTCCGTCGGCGAACGCCTGGAAGGGATCGGCCTGTGTCGCCCGCAACGACAGCCTGGCCTCTCCGTTCGATGTGTCGAAGCGGAGGAACTCGCACAGGACACGCTGACCGACATGCACGACGTCCGAAGCCGCGTCGAAGCGTCGCCAGGACAGTTCGGGGAACACGATGAACCCGACGCCGGGGAAGACGGGATGGTCGGGGCCGTCGTCCAGCGCCACGAACACGCCGAACTCCTCGGTCGACGCGATCGTGCCGGAAAGGGTCTCACCGAGGTGGAGCCGTTGCAGGGACCCCCAGGGCTCCGGGTTCTCGGTGGCGGCCATCGACAGCCGTACCCGGCCCTCGCCCAGATCGACGGCGACCACCTCAGCCGTGATCCTCCGGCCGACCTCCACGGCCGCGGCGGGAAACCGGCGCCAGGACAGGTCCAACGGTCCGACCACGCCCAGCGGGCGTCCGGCGAACCCGTCCAGGGCCACCCTCATCCCGTGAGAGCGGGTCACCTCCGTTACGGTCCCGCTACGGAGGTCACCGACGTGGACCGTCGCCAGAAACGTCCGGGCGGCCTGATCATCCGACGCTTCGTCCATGGCCGTCCAGCCTCTCACGAGAAGCTCCGCGTCGACCTGGTGGTGTGTCCGCGCCCCGGTTCCAAGAGGCGTCCACCGGCACCGCGACCCGACCGCGGACCTCCTCCACATCCGGGAGCAGCCGACGCCGCTTCGGCGCGGCCTGCCTGGGCCGATGGTCGACCGTGAACGCTTGCTGCAGAGTCCCTCGTCATTCAGGCGACCCCTGCCCCGGTCCCCCTCCCCGGCCGAAGAACCGGCGACAAGACGAGGACCGATGAACAGTACCCCCGCCGAGAGGACCGGGCGCCCCAGGACGGTGGAGGCGGCCTTCTGCTCCTGCTCGCACTGATCGCCGCCGACCTGGCGCTGTGGGTGCTGGACGTGCTCCTCATCGCCCCCACGGGGCTGGACAGCATGCGCGCGGCCGCGGGCGATGGGGGAGGGCTGCGCCAGGCCGCCGTGTCCGGCGCCTTCACGCTGCTGATCGCGGCAATGGGCGTGCTCCTCGCCGTCCTGGTACGCCAGGGCCGTGCCTGGGCGCGCCTCCTGCTCGCCGCCGTCGGCGCCCTTCTCACGCTCCTGGGCCTGGCCACCGTCAACATGGACGGCGCCGCGTGGACGACTCCTGAGGGGGCGTTGTCGGTCCACGGCCTCCTCGCCGATGCCGTCCCGGCCCTGGCGGGGGCGGCCTCCCCCGTGCTCCTGTTCCTGCCCGCGTCCAACGCCTACTTCTCGCGGAGGGCGTGAGCCGGCCCCTTCCCGCGCCCCGCCACGCACCAGAGCACCTGTCGTGCCCGCCGAGGACGTCACCGTCCACCTTGGCCGGAGTGCGGCCCCGACACGGTGGAGTCGGGCGGATCGCTATCGGATTAGGGCCAGTGGTCAATATGGGCCGGATACCTACAAGAATTCCGGAGCGGCTGCTGAGTCTGGCCCCTTCCGTCATTCCAGCCACAGGTGCCCCAACTGAAACGCGGACGAGTTTTCGGGCGGTTCTTCGGGGCAAGGACAGGCGGACAGGAGGTACCCCCCCATGGAGACCGGAACCCTTACCGTCGCCCTGGTCGCCTTGGCGGTGGTCGCCCTCGCCGGAGGAACCGCGATCGCCGCGCGTTCCCTTCTCCTGCCGGCCCTGCGCACCACCCGGCTCAGGAAACACTTCGGTACCGAATACGACCACGCCGTGCGGGACCACGGCGACACGTCGGCCGCCGAGCGCGACCTGTCCGCCCGGCTCCGCCGCCGCCAGGACGTCGAACTGCGCGAACTCACCCCCCAGGAGCGCGAGGCGCACGCCGAGGCCTGGGACGAGGTCCAGCAGGTCTTCGTGGACGATCCCGCCCGCGCCGTTCGGGACGCCCGCGCCCTGGTGGGCACGGTCATGGCGGACCTGGGCTACCCCGACCCCCCGCCCGACGAGGGCTTCGAGCGGCGGCTCAGGGACCTGTCGGCGGACCATCCCGCCGCGGTCGCCGGCGTGCGCCGCGCGCAGGGGACCGAAGAGCCCGCCGAGCCGGAACGGTCGCGTACCGAGCACCTGCGCGGGGTGCTGGTGGCCCACCGCGGGCTGGTGGAGGCCCTGCTGGGCGAACCGCGGTCCGCGGCGAGGCGGCGGGAGAAGGAACCGGAGGGAGAACGGTGAGCGACGACATTACCGGGCCCGGGGGAGCGGGGCCGCGCAGAGTCCGGTGGACCCTGCGCGCGCACGACCGGCGCACTCCGCGGGCACGGAGCGCCGGTGCTCCGTCCCCGCGACAACCGTTCGGAGACCACGGGCACGGACGAGGGAACGAGGAGGCGGAGATGACCGAACGCACGGCGGGGCCCGGCCGCAGGACGGCGCCGGAGCGGTCCGGAACCGAGGCGGCCGAGGCGGCCGAGACGACCAAGGGGGCCGAGGCGGCCAAGGGGGCCGAGGCGGCCGAGGCCGGAACGGACACCGGCGCCGGCGGAGGAAGGGCCCCGGCGAAGAAGGCCGGGCCCAGGCGGGCGCCCAGGCAGCGGGCCACCGCGGACCGCTCGGGACGGCCGTGGCTGCCCCGGCCGCGCGGGATGGACCTGGACAGGGTGCGCCAGCACTGGAACAGGACACAGGGCGCGTTCGTCGACGACCCCCAGGACTCCGTCCGCGAGGCGGACGCGCTGGCGGCGGAGGTCGCCGACGCCGTGGTCTCCGCGATCGAGGAGCGCCGCTCCGCGCTCCGCGCCGCCTGGAACGACGGCGAGGGCACCGACACCGAATCGCTCCGGCTCACCCTGCGCGACTACCGCTCCTTCGTCAAGGGCCTGATCGGCGACACCACCTGAGCGGGACCGCCCGGGGCCGCGGGTACACGGCGCCCCGGGCACCCCGCCCCTCGAGCGCACCGGCCGCGACCGGGGGCGCGCACTCCCCGGCATGGCCCAGCACACCGCCTCCCGGGACATGGAAACGGGCGCAGCGGGCATCAACGTGACCAGGTGTTCGCGCGTACCGATTTCCCGATGAGCGGAAGGGGGTCGCCATGGGCGACAGCGTCGCGCACAAACTCATCGCCTCCCACCTGGTCTCCGGCGAGATGACACCCGGGGTCGAGGTCGGGATCAGGGTCGACCAGACCCTCACCCAGGACGCCACCGGAACCCTGGTCATGCAGGAACTGGAGGCACTCGGCCTGGACCGGGCACGCACCGAGGTCAGCGTCCAGTACGTGGACCACAACCTCCTGCAGGCCGACGAGAAGAACGCCGACGACCACGTCTTCCTCGAGTCGGCGTGCCGCCGCTTCGGCATCTGGTACTCCAAACCCGGCAACGGGGTCTCCCATCCCACGCACATGCAGCGCTTCGGGATACCGGGAAAGACGATGGTGGGCTCGGACTCCCACACCTGCGCGGCCGGATCACTGGGGATGCTCGCGATCGGGGTCGGCGGGTTCGAGGCCGCCACGGCCATCGCCGGCCGGCCGCTCTACGTCCGCATGCCCGAGATCTGGGGCGTGCGGCTGACCGGGGAGCTCCCGCCGTGGACCTCCGCCAAGGACGTCATCCTGGAGATGCTGCGCCGCCACGGGGTCAAGGGCGGGGTGAACCGCATCATCGAGTACCACGGTCCCGGCCTGGACTCCCTCGGCGCGATGGACCGGCACGTCATCGCGAACATGGGCGCGGAGCTGGGCGCCACCACCACGGTGTTCCCCTCCGACGGCGCCGTCCGGGAGTTCCTGCGCAAGGAGGGGCGCGAGGAGGACTTCACCGAACTGCTCCCCGACCGGGACGCGCACTACGACGTGACCGATGAGATCGACCTGTCGGAGATCGAGCCGCTGATCGCCAGGCCCTCCTCTCCCGGCAACGTCGTCCCGGTGCGCGAGGTCGCCGGGACCGGCGTCGGACAGGTCGTCATCGGCTCGTCGGCCAACCCGGGGCTGCGCGACTTCGCCGTGGCCGCCGCCATGGTGCGCGGGCGCCAGGTCGACTCCTCGGTGAGCCTCGACGTGAACCCGTCCTCGCGCCAGATCCTCACCGACCTCACCCGTATGGGCGCGGTCACCGACCTCATCACGGCGGGAGCCCGTATCCACCAGTCCGGGTGCCTGGGCTGCATCGGCATGGGGCAGGCGCCCGCCTCCGGGCAGAACTCCCTGCGCACCTTTCCCCGGAACTTCCCGGGGCGCTCGGGGACGGACGAGGACGCGGTGTGGCTGTGCTCGCCGGAGACCGCGGCGGCCTCCGCGCTCACCGGGACCATCACCGACCCCCGCGACCTGGCGGAGGAACTCGACCTGCCGGTCCCGGACCTGCGCCTGCCCGACCGGCACAGCGTCAACACCCGCATGCTCGCCCCGCCGCCCGAACCGGAGGAGGAGCGCGCCGAGCTGGTGAAGGGCCCCAACATCTCGTCCCTGCCGGACTTCCCGCCGCTGCCGGACCGGATCAGCGCTCCCGTCCTGCTGAAGGTCGGCGACGACGTCTCCACCGACGAGATCTCGCCCGCGGGGGCGGCGGCGCTTCCCTACCGGTCCAACGTGCCCAAGCTCGCCGACTTCACCTTCACGCGCATCGACCGGGACTATCCGCGGCGCGCCCTGGAGACCGCCGACGACACCGGCCACCTCATCGTCGGCGGGGAGAACTACGGGCAGGGCTCCTCACGCGAGCACGCCGCCATCACCCCCCGGTACCTGGGCCTGCGCGCGGTGGTGGCCAAGTCCTTCGCGCGCATCCACTGGCAGAACCTGGCCAATTTCGGCGTCCTAGCCCTGGTGTTCACCGACCCCGGCGACCACGACCGGATCGACGCCGGGGACGTGCTGGTGATGGAGGACCTCTCCACCACCCTGCGCGGATCGCGGGAGCTGACCCTGCACAACGAGACCAAGGGGGAGGACTACCGGCTGCGGCACGACCTCTCCGAACGCCAGGTCGAGGCCGTCCTGGCGGGCGGGCAGATCCCGCTGCTGGCCCGGGAGCTGTGAGGAGCCGGGAGCCGTGATGGCCCGCGCGCCCCTCCCGGGCGCCGGGCCCGCCGGTGCGGCGGTCCCGGCGGACCCTACCGGGTCCTTCCGGGGTGTTCGGTGAAGAAGGCGTCGATGCGCCGCCAGGCGTCCTCGCCGGCCTCGGGGACCGGGCCGGAACCCGTGGCGCGCAACAGGACCCGCAGGGGCCGGGGGCCGTCGGGCGCCACATGCCGTCCTCGCCGTACGGGTCGGGCACGACGGTGAGGTGGCCCGTGCGGGCGAGCCGGTCGGCGTGGCGGCGCATCTCCACGTCCGGCCAAGGCCTCGCGGATGGCCGACGCACCGGGCCGGGGGCCCGCCTCCGGGGGAGGCCGGCGGTACGGAACCGAGGGCGATCTGGCGGACCACCTGGAATAACGGGTCGTGCCCGCTCGTTGCAGGCAGCACAGGCCAGTGCGGTCGTAAGTGTCCCCGGGCGCCACTCAGAGCCTTCGCGGAATACCGCGCCCACGGGCGGCAGGAGCCGCGTTGTGCGACCGCCGAGAGGTGACCGCCGCACCGGTCTGACATTCCCCGCGGCCCCGTCGAGCATCCGCTCGGCGGGGCCGTTTCGTGTCGCGGCCCCGGCTTCCCCCCCCAGCTGGCCCATGTGCGCCCCGACCCGTTCCGGCTCACCCGGGCGCGCTGACTCCTCCCCGGCCCTTTTCGGCCCGGAGGGGGATTGAGGCGGCCGCCACGTCGGGTATACGGCTGGTAGCCGTTCTCCGGCCGGAGGTGTGGATGGGTGTCGGACGTGTCCGCGGGTTCGTCATGGACCGGGTCGGTGACACCGCATGATCGTCATCGGACTGTCCTCGGGCACCTCGGCCGACGGGATCGACGTCGCCGCCGCACACATCGACCTGGACGGGACCCTGGTGCGCCTGACCCCGCTGGGTCACCGCACCACGCCCTACTCGGCGGACCTTCGGGAGGAGATCCGCGGCGCGCTCCCTCCGGCGCCGACGACGCTGGAGCACGTGTGCCGGATCGACACACGCGTCGGGCAGGAGTTCGCCGAGGCGGCACGGCGCGGGATCGACGAGTTCGCCGGGGGAGGGGCCGACCTGGTCGCCTCGCACGGCCAGACCCTGTTCCACTGGGTCGACGGCGCCACGGTGAACGGAACCCTCCAGCTCGGCCAGCCCGCGTGGATCGCCGAGGCCACCGGACTGCCCGTGGTGTCGGACCTGCGGACGGCCGACGTGGCCGCGGGCGGCCAGGGGGCGCCCCTGGCCGCCCTGCTGGACACCCTCCTGCTCGGCGGGCGCGCCGACCCGGTCGCCGCACTGAACCTCGGCGGCATCGCCAACGTCACGGTCGTGCGGGACGGGGCGCCGCCGGAGGCCTTCGACACCGGCCCCGCCAACGCCCTGCTCGACGCCGCGGCGCGCCGGGTGACCGGAGGCCGCGCGGATTTCGACGCGGACGGGGCGCTCGCCCGCTCCGGCCGCCCCGACCCCGTCCTGCTGGAGTACCTGCTCTCCGAGCCGTACTACCGCCTGCCCCCGCCCAAGACCACCGGGGTGGAGCTGTTCGGTCCCGGCTACCTCGACGAGGTGCTGAGGCGCACCGGCACACCGGAAGGCGGGGACCTGCTGGCCACCCTGGTGGAACTCACCGCCATCACCGTCGCGGAGGCGCTGCGCCCCCACGGTGTGGCCGAGGTGGTCGCCTCCGGAGGCGGCGTCCGGAACCCGGTCCTGACGGAGCGGCTCGCCGCCCGGCTCCACCCCGCGCGGCTCGGCCTATCCGACGACCTCGGACTGGACGGCGACGCGAAGGAGGCCTACCTGTTCGCGCTGGTCGGCTTCCTCACCTGGCACGGGCTCCCCGGGTCCGTGCCGGCCTGTACCGGTGCCCGCCGGGCGCCGGTGGCGGGACGCATCACCCCGGGCGCCGGCCCGCTCCGGCTCCCCGAACCGGCGGCCGCCGCCCCCCGGCGCCTGCGCGTCCAGGTGCGGGACCTGTGAACGGCCCGCACCCTCCCATCCCCCGCCCCCACTCCCGAAAGGCCCGCAGTGCAATCCATCGACCTCGTGGTCATCGTGGTGTACCTGCTGTGTTCGGCATGGCTCGGCCTGAGGCTGTCCGGCCGGCAGCGTGACACCAGGGACTACTTCATCGGCAACCGGCAGCTGCCCTGGTGGGCGGTGTGCCTCTCGGTGGTGGCCACCGAGACCAGCGCCCTGACCGTGATCAGCATCCCCGGGGTGGCCTACCTGGGCAACGTCACGTTCCTGCAGGTGGCGATCGGCTACCTGATCGGACGGGTGGTCGTCGCCTTCGTGCTGCTGCCCCGCTACTACCGGGGGGAGATGACCACGGCCTACTCCTACCTCGGCACGCGCTTCGGCCGCGGCATGCAGGGCACGGCCTCGGTCGCGTTCCTGTTCACCCGGCTGCTCGCCGACGGGGTGCGGCTGTTCGCGGCGGCCATCCCGATGAAGATCGTGCTGGACTCCTACGGGCTGGAGCTGTCCTACTTCGCGATCATCGCGCTGCTCGGGGCCGTCACGGTCCTCTACACCCTCATCGGCGGGATCAGGGCCGTGGTCTGGGTCGACGTGCTGCAGATGGGGCTGTACGTGGTCGGGGGCGCCGCCGCCCTGGTCGTCATCGTGAACAGCCTCGACGTGAACTTCCTCGCGGTCGCGGCCGACGCGGGCAAGACGCAGTTCCTCGACCTCACGTCGAACCCGGTCTCGGCGCCGTACGCGACGGTCACCGCGGTGCTGGGCGGCGCCCTGCTGTCCACCGCCTCCCACGGCGCCGACCAGATCATCGTGCAGCGGCTGCTGGGCTGCCGCAGCCTGCGCGACGCCCAGAAGGCGGTGATCGGCAGTGCCGTCGTGGTGTTCTGCCAGTTCGCCCTGTTCCTCACGGTGGGCCTCGCCCTGTACTCCTACTTCGAGGGCGCCTCGGTCGACCGGCTCGGGCTCGCCAACTCCGACGAGCTCTTCCCGACCTTCATCGTCGAGGGGCTGCCCGTCGGCCTGTCCGGCCTGCTGCTCGCCGGGATCATGGCCTCGGCGATGAGCACCCTGTCCTCGTCGCTGTCGGCGCTGTCGTCCTCGACCATGGCGGACCTGTACGAGCGGTTCTCCCACCGGACGCTCACCGGTTCCCAGGGGCTGCGGCTCGGCCGGCTGTTCACCCTCGGCTGGGGGCTGGTGTTCGTCGGTGCGGCGGCGATGTTCACCGGTACCGACAACCCCGTCGTCGAACTGGGCCTGTCCGTGGCGAGTCTGACCTACGGCGGCCTGCTCGGCGCGTTCTTCCTGGGACTGTGGGTCCGCAGGGCGCGCCAGACCGACGCCATGATCGCCTTCGGTGTCGCCGTGGTGACCATGGCCTGGCTGTTCCTCTTCGAGCCGGAGCTCGTCGGGTTCACCTGGTACACGGCCATCGGCACGTCCATCGTGCTCGTACTGGGCTACCTGCTCTCGCTCCGGCACCGCGACGAGGCGCCGGGGGCCCGGCCGGGCGACGTGCCCGCTCCGGCCGCGGGGGAGGAGCGGCCCTGATCCGGGGCGCCGACCGCCCCGGGGGGGCGGGCGCCCGCCCCCCCGGCGGCCCGGCCCCCGCTCCTGCCCACCGTGTCCCTTGGCGGGCCCCGCGCCGCGGTGTGGAACCCCTCCGGCGCGCGGGCGCGCTACGGTTGCGCAACCGGTGGTCGTCGACGGACGGCGGCCCCGACGTCGGACGGACTTGAGGAGAAGGGGTGCCGCGATGCCCGGGGGGCAGCACATGCAGATCGGTGAGGTCGCCGAACGGACCGGCCTGTCCCTGCGCACGATCCGCTACTACGGGGAGGTCGGCCTGGTCGAACCCTCGGCGCGCTCCCGTGGCGGTTTCCGGCTCTACACCGAGACGGACGTGGAACGCCTGAACCTCATCAAGCGGATGAAGCCGCTGGAGTTCAGCCTGGAGGAGACCCGCGAGCTGCTGGAGACCATCGACCGGCTGAACGCGGAGGAGACCGGCCGGGAGGAGCGGGAGGACCTGACCGAGAGGCTCGACGCCTTCGAGGCGGCCATCGTCGCCCGCTGCCAGACCCTGCGCACACAGTTGGCGATGGCCGAGGAGTTCGCCGAGAGGCTGCGCGAGCAGCGGTCCAGGAACAACGCCGCCACCTGAGGGCGTTCCCCGTGGTGGTGGTCGAGGCCGTGCGGAGTCCTTGCCGGGCCGAAGGTCCGGGAACGCCCCGCCTGGTGAAGCGCCCTGCCTGGTAACAGGTGTGAACGTCCCGGGATGCCGCCCAGAAAATCACTTTGGGTTATCAGGGCGGAAAAGCGCCCGTCATGTGGATCCTCGGGGTTCAGCAGCAAAAACCGGTGATGGTCCTCTCCTGTGACAGTTGTCTCAGGCACTCTGCGTGACTCGAACCCTCACGTAACAGTAAGGTTGGGGCCAGGTCGATTCCCCGCGATGGTCGTGGAATCACCGCCCTCTTCCCGGCCTGTCCCACGGACACGGTCGGGTCCGCGGCGACGGAGCCGCGTCCGGGGCACCACGGGTGCCACACCGGATCCCAGGCGCCTGAGCGCATCCGACCCCCCAGGTCCGGGGCGCGCTCGCCCGCGCCGTCGTCGAACACCTGACCCGAACACGCGGTCCTCGCTGTGGGCTGCCCGAAACCTGATGGGTTCCATGAATCTGCCTGTGAAGACCCCCCGGTTCCTGAGGTCCAGGATCCCCGGAGCCGCCCAGCTGCGCGCCGACGTGCTGGCCGGACTGGTCGTGGCCCTGGCCCTGATCCCCGAGGCCATCGCCTTCTCCCTCATCGCCGGGGTCGACCCCCGGGTGGGGCTGTACGCCTCCTTCGTCATGGCCGTCTCGATCGCCTTCCTGGGCGGGCGGCCGGCGATGATCTCCGCGGCCACCGGCGCGATGGCGCTGGTCGTGGCGCCGCTGTCGATCGAGTACGGCGTGGACTACCTCATCGCCGCCACGATCCTGGCCGGGCTCTTCCAGGTGGTCCTGGGCCTGGCCGGGGTGGCCAAGCTGATGCGGTTCGTGCCGCCCAGCGTGATGACCGGGTTCATCAACGCCCTGGCCATCCTCATCTTCCTGGCCCAGCTGCCCCACCTGGCGGACGTGGGCGTGCCGATCTACGTCATGGTCGCCGTCGGACTGGCCATCATCTTCGGCCTGCCCCGGCTGACCAAGGCGGTCCCCGCGCCGCTGGTGGCCATCGTCGTGCTCACCGTCGCCGCGCTGTCCCTGGGCATCCCGGCGCAGACGGTCGGGGACATGGGAGAGCTGCCCGACACCGTGCCCGTCCCGCTGATCCCGAACGTCCCGTTCACCCTGGACACGCTGACCCTCATCGCCCCCTACGCGCTGACGCTGTCGCTGGTGGGGCTGATGGAGTCGCTGATGACCGCCAAGGTCGTCGACGACCAGACCGAGACCACCTCCAACCACGCCCGCGAGGCGCGCGGCCAGGGCATCGCCAACGTGCTGGTCGGGTTCTTCGGCGGCATGGCCTCGTGCGCGATGATCGGCCAGACCATGATCAACGTCAAGTCCGGGGCCCGCACCCGCGTCTCGACGTTCCTCGCGGGCCTGTTCCTGCTCATCCTGTGCGTGGGCCTGGGCGACATCGTGGGCATGATCCCGATCGCCGCCCTGGTCGCGGTGATGTTCTTCGTGGCGATCGTGACCTTCGACTGGCACAGCATCGCCCCCTCCACCGTCAGGCGCATGCCCTGGACCGAGACCCTGGTCATGGTCGTGACCGTGGCCGTGGTCGTGGCCACCCACAACCTGGCCCTGGGCGTGATCGTCGGCGTGATCGTGTCGATGATCTCCTTCGCCCGCCGGGCCGCCATGCAGGCCGACGTCACCAGCGTGCTCGACCCCGAGGGCGGCACCCGGGTGTACTCGGTCAACGGCGAGGTGTTCTTCGCCTCCACGGGTGAGCTGGTCAACCGGTTCGACTACACCGAGCAGGGCCTGAGCAAGGTCGTGGTGGACATGTCCAACGCGCACGTGTGGGACTCCTCGGCCGTGGCCGCGCTGGACCAGGTCACCGAGCACTTCCGCCGCCATGGTGTGGAGGTGCAGATCACCGGCCTCAACGAGCCCAGCGCACACCTGCACAAGGAACTGTCCGGAACCCTCAGCGGCGGTCACTGACCCCGCGGCGCCCGCGACGGTGAGAGGGCGGCCCGCCGGAACTCCGGTGGGCCGCCCGCCTGCGTTCCGCGGCCGTCCGCGGCCCCGTCCGGGAGCCGGAGGGGACGCCCCGGACACGGGGAGTCACGGACGCCCCTTCCCGACGCTAGGGTGGTCGGGGGCCTCAGGGTCCCGGACGACGTGTACGGCCATGGTCAGCGCGTCCTGAGCGAACCGACCAGGGAGTACGAATGGGCCTTCATTTCCAGGAGCTGGGCTGGCGGGCGACGCCCATGGGCGAACTCAGCCTGCGCCGCCGCCACGACCCCCTCTTCCGCAAGGAGGTCTACGAGATCAAGCTCGACGACGACTTCCTCATGTCGAGCCTGTTCACCGCGGCCGAGGTCGAGCTGGCCCGGCTGGCCCTGGCCGAGCTCACCGGAACGGACCTGCGGGTGGCCGTGGGCGGCCTGGGACTGGGCTACACGGCGCAGGCGGTGCTGGAGAACCCCGGTGTGGGCTCCCTGGTCGTGGTGGAGGCGATGGCCGAGGTCATCGACTGGCACCGGGAGAAGCTGATCCCCGCGGGCGCGGAACTGGTGGCCGACCCCCGCTGCAGCCTCGTGCACGGGGACTTCTTCGCCACGGTCGGCGCCGGTTCGGGACCCGCCCCGCGGCTGGGAGCGGACCGGTTCCACGCCGTGGCCGTCGACATCGACCACTCGCCGCGCCACCTGCTCCACCCCTCCCACGCGGGCCTCTACACGCGTGAGGGGCTGCGGCGCCTCGCGCGGACCCTTCTCCTGCCCGGCGGTGTCTTCGCCCTGTGGTCCAACGACGCGCCGGACGAGGAGTTCACCGCCCTGCTCGGGGAGGTGTTCGAGAGCGCGCGGGCCGAGGTCGTGAGCTTTCCCAACCCCCTGCAGGAGGACGACGCGTCCAACACCGTCTACGTCGCGGTGTCTCCGCGCCCCTGACCTCGGGAAGCCCCTCGACCCGGTCACCCGGCGTGGAGCCAGGCCGCGGGGGCGCGGTCACCGCCCGCGCCGCAGCAGCTCCGGCAGACCGGCCAGGGACGCGAGCTCCGCGTCGGCGCGCTGCCCGGGCGGGAGGGGCCTGCCGGCGCGGTCGAGGTAGACCGTTCTCATCCCCGCCCGGCCTGCGGCGGTGACGTCCTCCTCGGGGTGGTCCCCGATGTGGAGGACGGACGCGGCCGGCAGGGCCAGCAGCCGGGCCGTGTGGGCGTAGATGCGGGGATCGGGTTTGAAGAATCCGCATTCGGCCGCGACCACGCGGTGGGCGAGGTAGCCGCCGATGCCCAGCCGTCCCGGATCGCTGTTGCCGTTGGTCACCAGGACGCACGGATAGCCGCGGTGCAGTTCCTCCAGCACGTGCGCCGTCTCGGCGTAGAGCCTCATCGCGCCGAACCGCGTGCGCATGTACCTGTCGTGGACCTCCGCGACGAGTCCCCGGTCGCCGCCACAGCGCCGTACCGCGCGCACGAAGGATTCGAGGCGGATCCGCTCCATGCTCTCCCGCGCGAATCCGGGTTCGCCGGCGACCTCGTCACGCACCTGCGCCAGCCAGTCCGCCGACACCGCGCCCGTCTCATGGGCCAGGCCCTCGCCGGCGAGGAAGGCGGCGGCCTCGGCGAGGGCCCGTCGCATCGCGGCGCGAAAGTCCCACAGCGTCTGGTCTCCGTCGAAGGAGAGCGCACGGATCGAGGATGCGTCGAATGCCACGCCGTCCGGCTCCCTTTCCCGTTCGCTGCCCGCGGTGTGGGCGGGGCTCCTCCGAGAGCGTACCGGGACGGGAGCGTGTCCGCGTGGACGGCCCCCGTCACCGGGTGTGGGCGACGGTGACAGGGCAGGGGGAGCGGTGCAGCATGCTGTGCGCCGTGGATCCGAGGGCGAAGCGCGGCAGCCCGTGCCGGCCGCTCGCCCCCACCACGACCAGGCGCGCCTCCTTCGCGGCCTCCACCAGTGCGGGAACGGGACGCCCCTCGACCACCTCGGTGTGAACGTCCACCGCGGGATACCTGGTGCGCCACGGACCGAGCGCCCGCTCCAGGGACTCCTCCTCGGCCGCGCGGACCGCGCCGGGGTCCGAGAACAGGGGGAGCGCCATCGCCACGGGGGAAGCGGCGGACTCCACGCCCGTACGGCGCGCACACGCCCCGTGCCGGCGGCCGCGCTCGCGAAGGCCTCGGCGAGGGCGCTCTCGCCGTGCGCCGATCCGTCCTCTCCCACGATGACGTCCGTGTGGCCGTCGGGCACCGGTTCGGGCCCCACCACGGTGACCGGTGCCGGGGAGTGCGCGGCCACGCGGTAGGCCACCGATCCCACCTTCAGCCCCCGAAATCCCCCTCGTCCCCGTAGGCCGACCACGACCATGGCCGCCTCCTCGGCCCGGTGGAGCAGGGCGAACGTCGGACTCTCCATGACCACCTCCCTGTCCACGCCCAGGGAGGGGGCGACGGCGGCCGCCCGCTCCTCCGCCCCGTCGAGGACCGCACGGGCGTGCTTCCTGATCTCCTCCTCGGGCCAGACGAAGACCGCCTCGGGCGAGGGATAGGCCGTCAGTACGGAGAGGCCCCAGCCCCGCCGGTCGGCCTCCGCCGCGGCCCAGTCCACCGCCCTCAGGCCCGTCTCGGAACCGTCCACACCCACGAGGACCGACTGAGTCATGAGCACCTCCGGAAGGCCTTCCCTGTCGTACCCAGCACCGTCGTCGACGTATGCGGTACCGTCGCCGTCCGGAGGTCCCCGGTGCGTCGTCCTCGGCCTCGCGCTCGGCCCCGGCCGCCTCACCGCGGTCGGCCGGCGGGCACCGCGCCGCGCCCCGGAGGTGTTCGAGCACGTGGGTAGGACCGACCGGTCAGCGGCCGGCCGTCGCGACGAGGCGCCGCAGCGAGGCTTGGTCGGGTGGACCCCAGGTGGGCTTGTCGCCGGGACGGCCGTGGACGCCGGCGTCCGCGATGAGGAGGCAGGCGAGGGCTTTCAGCACCGCCCAGCCGCGGGCACGGCGCATGGCCGCTGCGTCCGGGCCGGCTCGTACGCGGCGAAGAAGCGTCCGGCGGCGCCGTCCGGCAGCAGGAGCCATGCGGCGGCGAGGTCGTAGGCGGGATCGCCTGCGAAGAGGTCACCGAAGTCGATCACACCGCAGAAGGTGCCGCCCGCGGTGAGAACGTTGGCCGGGGCAACCGGACGGCGAGGTCGTCACCGAGCCGCCACAGCTGGTTGTCCCAACCACGCGCGCCAACCTCCAAGGGGCGGTCGGCCAGGTCGGGGTGCTGGTCGCGCAGCAGGTCCCGGACGAGCTCCGCTGTGCTCTCGGTCTCGGTGTGGGCCATGCGGAGCAAGCGTAACCGGGCAGCGGCCCGCCCGTACCTCCTCTCCCCGCCCTCGCCGCCATGCCTCGTCGGCGCCGGCCGTCGCTGTGTTCGCCGCGCTCAGCATGAGGCCCCTTGGATGCCCGCTGTTCGCGGGCACGGGGGTTCTCCGTCTCCGGCGTCGAGAACGGGGAAGCGGGGGCGGGCTCCTCATGGGACCCGCCCCCGCGTCGTCGTTTCCGCGCTCCCGTGTCCAGCGGCCCGTCGGCTGTGAGCCGGGCTCCGTACCCGGACCACGGGGAACCCTCAGGGCCTGGCCAGGGAGCTGAGCCACCGCATGGGCCCCTTGCGGGGCCGGGTGTGCCGCTTGCCGGACGAGAGGCTCCGTGTCACACGGTTCAGCGTGCTTCGCCCCTTCGGCGAGTTCGCCTTCCTGGCCAGCTTCTTCGCGCGCGTCAGGGGGTCTCGCGCCCCGGGGCGCCCGCCCGCCGGCTTCGTCCGGGCCAGGGGATCGCGCACCCCCGGGCGCCTCGTCGGCAGGCTCCCGCCGGTTGCCAGGCGCTTCTTCGCCATCCTCATGATCCTCATCGCAGGTCTCCTCTCTCCCATCGCGGCCGTTCCGCCGGATGCGGCGTGGTCCTCGCGACATAGGCCAAGCATTACGAACAGAGAACTTTTTCGCTCCTATCTGGTGCACTACCCCAAAGTGTGGTAATAATGCGTCTCCACTTTCCTTGACCCTGCGGTCCTGCTTCCCGGGCCTGCTTCCCGGGCCGTCGCCGGACGTGTCCTCGGAGAGGGCCGTCGTGGGACACCGCAGGTCAGGGCACCCTTCCGATGGGGATGCACCGTGCCTTCGCTCCCGGGCCGAAACGGGGTGACCCTGGTTACCCTCTCGTGCGCAGGAGCGCCGGAACCGGTCCGGCGCCGCGGTCGCTCACGCGCGGGGCTCGTCCCGGGGAAGGGCGAGGGCCAGTCCCGCCACGGCGAGCTGGACGGCCGCGAGCAGGAGGAAGACCAGACCGTACGGGCCCGTCCGCCATGCGGAGGCGTACACGGAGGCGGCCGCGGTGGTCAGCAGCGCCAGGCCCAGGGCGCCGCCCGCCTGTTTGGCCGCGTTCATCAGGCCGGACGCGGATCCGGCGTCCGCCGCGGTGGCCCCGGAGGTCACCACGCTGGTCAGCGGGGTGGTGAACAGCCCCGCGCCGACGGAGACGACGACCGCGGGCCCCAGGACCGCCGTGGCGTAGGTGTGCGCCGACACCGCGAACGCCTTGAACGCATCCACCCGCGGCCCCGGGGCCGAACACGAGCAGCGCCGCCGACAGATCGCCGACGCCGTCCTGGCCGTCACGGCCGAGCGCGGACTGGCGGCCGTGACGCAGTCCAACGTGGCGGCGCGCGCCGGGGTCTCCGCCGGCCGCGTCCAGCACTACTTCCCCACGAAGCGGGAGATGATCGAGGCCGCCTTCGACCGCGGCAACGCCCTCAGCGCCGCGCGTATAGCCGCCAGGGTCGGTCGGGCCGGCGCCCCGAGGCAGGTGCTCACGACCGTGCTCACCGAACTCATCCCCCACGACGCCGTGACGCGCACCCATCTTCGCGTCCGGCAGGCCTTCACCGCACTGGCGCTGTCCGACGAGGACATCGCCGAGCGGATGCGCCGGGACTACGAGCGCTTCCACGGCCAGGTCACGGACCTCTTGGCCCGCGGACAGGACGCGGGCGAGGTGCCGCGGGAGCTCGACTGCCGGGAGAGGGCGGTCTCGCTCGTGGCGCTGGCCGAGGGGTTGGCCTACTACGTGCTCGTGGGCATCCACTCCGCCTCCGAGGCCAGGGAGCGGGTGCTCACCGAGATCGCCGGTACCTACGCTCCGGTCCGGGGCCAGGCCATGCCGCCGTTGGCGTAGGGGATCTGGCCGTTGACCCGTCGGCCGGGGGCCGTGAGGAAGGAGACGGCCCCGGTGGTGTCCTCGGGGACCACGTTCGCCACATGGGCGATCACCGCGGGGCCGCGGTCCGGACCCGAACCCTCCATCCGGGTGACCACCGTCTCCCCTGGGGGTGGTCGAGAGCGAGCCCGCCGGGCACATCACCGACCCCGTCGCGAGGGAGGCCATGCGTGCCCACCGGAGGAACGCGCTGCCCGCCCACGCCGTCGCGGGGGCGGTCTCCTTCGCCCTGGGGCAGCCCTCGGACGTCGACGCGAACGACTCCGCCACCCGGCCCGCCGCCCAGCGCCGAACGGCTGCCGGGCGCCCGGCACGGTGTTCTCACCGAACTCTCACCCGAACCCGTGACCGACCGCTCACCAGGGGTTCGGCCCCCGTCCTCTCAGGAACCTCTCAGGAAGTTCTCCGGCTCCTCCCACACTCGTCGGATGTTGTTCCCCCTGTCATCACCACCGGATGAGAGGAGGCAGCGTGGCACTCGCATCCACCACCGCCAGAACCGGCCGAAGCGCCGCGGAGAGCGCAACGGGGGACACCGCGGCCGGGGACCGGCTGAGGGCACCGAGCAGACTGCACGCCTTCAACCGCTACGAGCTCAAGTACCTGGTCCCCGTGTCGCAGGTCGCGGACGTGCGCGCCGAACTCACCGCGCGCATGCGCACCGACCACAACGCCGGAGCCGACGGCTACGGCGTGTGGAGCCTGTACTACGACACCCAGCGGCTGCGCTTCTACCACGAGAAGATCGAGGGGCTCAGGTTCCGCCGCAAGCTGCGCGTCCGCCGCTACGGCGAGACCGGCCCGGCCGACGAGGACACGCCCGTGTCCGTCGAGATCAAGCAGCGCGTCAACCGCGTCACCCAGAAACGGCGCGTCATGCTGCCGTACCGCCTGGCCCGGGACCTGTGCGACCGGCGCGTGCGCGTGGAGCACCCCGGAGCCGACCAGGCCTTCGTCGACGAGGTCCTCGACCTCATCCACCGCCTGGACCTGCGCCCGACCGCCATGACCGGGTACCGGCGCGAACCCTACGTCGGCGTCGACTCCGACCTGGGACTGCGCGTGACCCTGGACCACCGGGTCCGCGGACGCGACCGCGACTTCGACCTGCGCGCGGAGGCGGAGAACCGCCACATCATCAGCCCCGGCCTGGCCGTCATGGAGGTCAAGGCCAACGAGCGCGCGCCCTACTGGGTCACCGACATGGCCGCCCGGTTCGGCCTCCAGGTCCAGCGCGTCTCCAAGTACTGCCAGAGCGTGGAGGCCCATGGCCTGGCACCGCGCTCGGTCTTCCACGTGCCCGAGGAGGACGTGGCGGTGTAGGACCCGGCCCGTCCCGCACGCCTCGGAAGGACGTGCCCGGGGCCGCGCACCGCTGATCCTCCCCTTCCCTAACCTCCGGTCCTCCCGACCGACCTCACCGATTCCACCGAGTACCGAAGGCACCAACCGCACCATGAACCTTGATTTCGGCATCACCGACCTGTCCGGCACGTTCAGCGTCATGGACGTGGTCCTGTCCCTGGTGTTGGCCCTCGTCACCAGCCTGGCGGTGGCCTGGACCTACCGCGCCACCCACCGCAACATCTCCTACAGCCAGAGCTACGTCCACACGCTGATCATCCTGGGCATGCTCATCGCCCTGATCATGCTGGTGGTGGGCTCCAACATCGCCCGGGCCTTCGCCCTGGTCGGCGCGCTGTCGGTGGTGCGCTTCCGCAACGCCATCAAGGAGACCCGCGACGTCGGGTTCATCTTCCTGGTCATGGCCGTGGGCATGGCCTGCGGAACGCGCTTCTACACCCTGGCGGTCATCGCCACCCTCGTCATCTGCGCGGTCATCCTGCTCATGCACCGCTTCAACTGGTTCGCGCTCAACGTGCAGCGCCAGGTGGTCAAGGTCCAGGTACCCGCCGACGGCAGTGACCACGGCCCCGCGATCGACGACGTGCTCATCCGCTCCACCGACGAGTACGAGCTGATCAGCACCGAGACCGTGCGCGGTGGGTCCCTGCTGGAGATGGCCTACACGGCACGTCTGAAGAGGGGCGTCAAGCCGGGGGATCTGATCGAGCGCCTGCGCGGCATCAACTCCGGCCAGAAGGCGACCGTCCTGACCGGATACGACCAGACGGACATGTGATCACGATGAAGGACGAAGGATCCGGAACGCGCCTGAGGAGGTCGGCGCGCCTGCGGCACCGCGTCCCCGTCCGCCTCCGCCAGCACTGGAGGACCGCGGCGGTCGTGTGCGCGGCCCTGCTGGCCCTGGTGCTGGTCTTCGGCGAGGCGAGGGTGCGGCCCTACATCACCTCCGAACTGGTCTCACAGGACGCCGTCACCGAGAACATCGAGGGCGAGGGGGACCTGTTCGACGGCGGTGAGCACACCATCGAGGTCGCCTTCAACGACGCCGAGTACGCCGACATGATGGCGACCTTCCGGGAGGAGGGCGAGAAGGAGTTCATCAGCGCGGACGTCGTCATCGACGGCACGACCGTCAACGACGTCGGGCTCCGCCTCAAGGGAAACTCCACCCTGATGAGCCTGCGCGGCGACGGAACGGGCGCCGGAGGGCCGGGGATGCCGGAAGGACGCGCCCCGGTCGGCGGAACGGCCCAGCAGCAGGGCGAGACGGCCCAGGCCCAGCAGCAGGCACAACAGGACACCGCGCCGGAGGGGGGAACCATCGGGGGCGACGCCGCCGGCGGGGGCTTCGGTCCGGGGTCGGTCACCCTGTCCGAGGACGAGCCCGAGCAGCTTCCCTGGCTGATCAGCTTCGAGGAGTTCGTCTCCGGCCGCGCCTACCAGGGACACACCGAGATCGCCCTGCGCCCGGCGACGTCCACGTCCGACACCGCCCTCAACGAGGCCCTGGCCCTGGACCTGACGGCGGCGGACGGACAGACCACGCAGGACTACGCGTTCACCTCCTTCGCGGTCAACGACGGTGAGGCGGTCCCGCGCCTGCTCCTGGACCACCCCGACGCCTCGTGGGCCTCCCAGTACGGGAACGGGATCCTCTACAAGGGACGCGCCGATGGCTCCTTCGACTACCTGGGCGGGGACCCCACCGACTACGGGCAGAGCTTCAACCAGATCAACGGTGAGGGAACCCACGACCTGCAACCGGTCATGGACCTGCTGCGGTTCGTCGAGGAGTCCGACGACGAGGAGTTCGCGCGCGAACTGGACGAGCATCTGGACGTGGAGTCCTTCGCCCGCTACCTCGCGCTCCAGACCCTGGTGTCCAACAGCGACGGTATGGACGGCCCGGGCAACAACTACTACCTGTGGTACGACATCGATCAGGAGCGGTTCACCGTCCTGTCGTGGGACCTGAACCTGTCCTTCGGCGGCATGGGCGGTATGGGCGGAGGTGGCGGTGCGCCCGAGGGGGCACAGGCGCTCGAAGGCGGCGCGGCCCCCGAGAGCGGGCAACCGCCCGAGGGCATGGAGATCCCCGAGGGGACGCAGCCTCCCGAGGGGATGCCGATGCCCGGTCAGGGTGAGGCGGGGGAGGCCCCCGAAGGCGGAGGCGGGATGTCCATGGGCGGCAGTGGGGCGCTCAAGGACCGCTTCCTCGCCAACGAGGACTTCCAGCGGCTCTACGAGCAGGCCTACGCCGACCTCCACACCGAACTGGTGGAGAGCGGCACCGCCGCCGAACTCCTGGAGTCGGCCGTGTCCCGCGCCGAGGCGGCCGGGGACGAGGGCGCCACCGCCGCGGGTGAGCAGCTGGCCGAACGGATCGCCGCCGTCTCGGAGACCCCGCAGGAGGAGACCGGGACGCCGGGCCGGGCCGAGGACACCGGAGGCACATCGGAGTCCTGACGTCCGTCCGGTGCGGACGGATCCCGTGTCCCCCGCCCGTGCCGGACCCCGAACGCCGCCCATGGCCCATATGGCCGTGGGCGGCGTTCCCCGTGTACGGTCGTCCGGCCCCCTTCCGACGGTTGGAGGCACACCCGCCCGGTGCGAACGGATCCCCTGTCCCTCCTCCCGCGCCGGACCCGCGGCGGTGACCGGTACGCGAGGCCTCGCGTACCGCCGCCCCCACCGGGGCCGCAGGCACGTGGGCGGGAAGGTGGTCAGGGGCGTGGACCCGCTGGTCAGCCCAGAGGGAGGACCACGGTGAAGACGCTGCCCCCTCCCGGAGGCGACTCGACCGTGACGTAACCGTCGTGGGCGGCGACGAAGGCCGCGCTGATCGCCAGGCCCAGCCCCGCACCGGCCTGCTTCCGGGGGCCGTCCGCCCGGTAGAAGCGGTCGAACACGTGGGGAAGCTCCTCGCGCGAGAGCCCCTGGCCCTCGTCGCGTACCGTGATGACGGCGACCTCCGAGACCCCCGGGGGAAGTGCGCCCACGTGGGCCGGCCCGGGAGCCGGCGGGTCCTGGGTCCGGGTCACCGACACGTGCACCGGTGTCCCCTCCGGAGTGTGGGTGAGGGCGTTGTCCACCAGGTTCTCCAGCACCTGGCGGATCCGGTCGGCGTCCCCCACAGCGCGCACTGGCCCGTCGGCCTCCAGCGCCACCGGCGTGTGCGGAGCCCGGGCCCGGGCCGCCGCCACCACCCGCTCGGCGATCGACGCCAGCTCCATGTCGGAGCGCTCCAGCGGCGGGGCCTCGTCGAAGCGGGACAGCACCAGCAGGTCGTCCACCATGCTCCCCATCCGCTCGGCCTCGTCCTCGATCCGCGACATCCACCGGTCCGTGCGGGTGTCCTCGGCGACCAGACCCCGGCCCCGGCCCTGGCGGTACAGTTCGGCGAACCCCCGGATGGAGGACAGCGGGGTACGCAGCTCATGGGAGGCGTCCGCCACGAAGCGCCGCGTCGTCTCGACGGCGCGGTCCCTCTCGCGCAGGGCCCGGGACAGCTCGCCCAGCATGGTGTTCAGGGAGCGGCCCAGCCGCCCCGTCTCGGTGGCGGGGTCCTGGCACGGGATCCGCCGGTCCAGGTCGCCCGCGGCGATGGCCTGTGCCGTGGACTCGATCTCGCGCAGGGGCCGCAGCTGGAAGCGCACGATCGCCGCCGCCCCGAACCCCACGGCCGACAGCACCACCAGCCCCGCCACGGCCTCGATGAGCACGAGCCGGTCGAGAGTGTCCTCGATCCCGGCCAGTGACTGGGCGGCGACGAGGACGGTGCCGTCCTCGCGGGCGGTGGTCAGGACCCGCCAACTGTCCTCTCCCGAGGTCCCGGGCAGGGTGAGGGGCTCGCCGGCCCGCTCGCGCAGTTCACCCACCGGGACCGCCGAGACGTCCGGGAGGCCCTCGTCGGAGTCGGTCTGCCCCACGCTCTCCAGCACACCGCCATCGGCACCGACGACCAGTGTGCGCAGTTCGGTGGGCAGCGGCGGGGGCTGCGCTTCGTCCAGGGGCGGCGACCCCCCGCCCGCCTGCCCGGGGACCGGGAGGGCGCGGAGCCGGTGGTCGGCCTCCTCGGTCAGCGAACGCTGGAGCAGGAGCGTCCCGGCCGTACCGAAGGCGACCAGGCACACGGTGGTCAGGCACAGCACCACCAGGGTGAGCCTGCCTCCCAGGCTCCTGGGCCACAGGCGCGGTCGACGGCCGCTCAACGGTTCTCCCCGGAGGCCAGGCGCAGGATGTACCCGATGCCGCGCACCGTGTGGATGAGTGCGGGCCGACCCGCGTCCACCTTGCGCCGCAGGTAGCTGACGTAGGTCTCCACCACCCGGATGTCGTCGCTCTCCCCGCCCCAGACGCGGTCCAGGATCTGGGGCTTGCTGACGACCCTGCCCGCGTTGAGCATCAGGTAGCGCAGGAGCGCGAACTCGGTCGGGGAGAGCCGGACGGGCGTTCCCGAGCGGCGGACCTCGTGCCCCTCCTCGTCCAGTTCCAGGTCGGCGTAGCGCAGGGGCTCGGCGCCGCCGGACTCCGGTCCGCCCGACCTTCGCAGGATCGCGCTCAGCCGCAGGACGACCTCCTCCAGGCTGAAGGGCTTGGTGACGTAGTCGTCGGCCCCGGCACGGAGGCCGGCCACGCGATCCTGGACCGTGTCGCGGGCGGTGAGGAAGAGCACCGGAAGCCCAGGCACGACCCCGCGCAGGTCGCCGGCCAGGTCCAGGCCGCTGCGGCCGGGCAGGGTCACGTCCAGGACGGCGATGTCGGGGGTGAAGCCGTCCAGCGCCGCCAGGGCGGCCCCGGCGTCGGACGCGCCGCGCGTGGTGAAACCGCTCAGCTCCAGGGAGGCGGTGAGCAGTTCGAGGATGTTGGGCTCGTCCTCCACGATGAGGACGTGGGCCGCCGGGGAGGCGGTACCGGAGGTTTCTTCGGGCACGCTGGATTCCTGGCCTCGTGTGGTCGTCGGACAGGAGAGGTTACGCGGCGCGGGCAAGAATCCGGTGAGAACCCGCCAGGGGGGAGGAGACCGGTCCGCCCGGGAGCCGCGGACACGGGTCGGCGCCGTACCCCGGTGGGGCACGGCGCCGCGGCAGGCCCTATGCCGTTACTCGGAGGGCTCGGGAAGGGGCGGACACTCGATGGTCGGGTTCACGCCCACGTAGTTCAGCGGCCCGACGAAGATGGTTCCGACGGTGTGGCCCAGGGTCGAGCACGAGGCCTCGTCACTGGTGAACAGACCGCGCTGGAACGCGGCGATCAACCCGACGAGCAGCCACAGGACGACAAGGGTCGAAAGAACGATCCGTACGCGCACTCTCTGCCTCCAGGGGGTCGGTGTGAGGAGGTGGCGTTGTTCTCGTCGAAGACCTACCCGCGAGGCGAAGCGTTGCACCCGGGGCGGTACCCGGTGTCCGGACCCGCTTGTCCGTCCGGAACCGGGTACCCGCCCGCTCTCGTGCTCTCCTGCACGTCCCGCGGCCTCGGGTCGACCGTGTGTCCCGCAGCGCCCCGTGTGCCCTCACCGCCCGTGGAGCCGGACCCCGGGTCAGGGCCACACGTCGAACCGCCACCTGGTGGGGCCGTGCGGCAGTTCGGAGACGGGGAACGCGTACACCGTCGACGGGGAGACCGTGAACACCCGGTAGGGCGGGGGACCGGCGGTCGGCGCGCCCTCGGGGCCGGTCAGCTCACCGTCTCCGGGGACCGGGGCCCACCCGTGGCGCTCGGCGTAGGCGGCGGCGACCCGCTCCAGCAGGCCGGGGGCCACCGCCCGCTCGACCACGCCCTCCACCACCACGTCCATCCGCCCGGTGGTGAACGCCAGGCTCACCTCGGGGGAGGCGGCCAGCAGCCGCGACTTGGCGGTGCCCCCGCCCGAAGCGAAGCACGGTCGGCCGTCCACCCACACCGCCAGCAGCGGCCGGGTGTGCGGGCGGCCGTCCGCACGTGCCACGGTCAGCCAGCACGTTCCGGTGGACTCCTCCAGGTGGGGGAGCACCTCCTTCCACGCGCCGGGCGCCTCATTCGTCAGGGAACGGGCCTGGGGATCGGGGAACACGGTGAACTCCTCGGACTCGCCGACGTGGACGGACCATGCTAGTGGTTCGCACCGGCACTCAGGCGGCGACCAGCGGGGTGCGCCGGACGCGGAAGGCGAACGCGGCGAACACCACCGCCGCGCCGATGGCCGTGGCGAGCATGACCGTGGTCATGCTGGCCATGGTGACCGAACCGGTCATGCCGGGGGTCGAGGCCAGGCCGGAACCGATGCCGAACTGGAGCGTGCCCAGCAGGGCCGAACCGCTTCCGGCGATCTTCGGCGGCTGCCCGTCCAGGGCCAGGGCGGTCGCGTTCGGCGACACCAGGCCGGTGAACACCATCATCACGAACAGTGCCGCGGTCACCGTCATCAGGCTCGCGTTGCCCGAGGCGTCCAGCGCCACGAGCGAGGCCACGGACAGGATCGATCCGGCCAGGCCCAGGAACAGGCGGCGGTAGATCTCGACGTGGCGGATCAGGAGCACGTTGACCTGGTTGCCGAGGATCATCCCGAGCGTGGTCACCGCGAACACCAGGCTGAACTCCTGGGCGCTGGCCTCGAAGCGGGAGTGGGACACGAACGAGAAGGTCGAGATGTAGGTGAAGCTCATCGCGAAGCTCAGCGCGAGCGTGATCGTCGGGCCGATGAAGCGGACGTCGCGCAGCAGGCGGCCGAAGACCTGCATCTGCGCCCGCGGGCTGACCCGCTCGCGCTGCTCGGCCGGCAGGCTCTCGGGCAGGCCGAACAGCACCAGGGCGAAGGTCGCCAGCCCGGTCGCGCCGAGCACGGCGAAGAGCAGCTGCCAGGGGCCCAGGACGAGCAGCTGGCCGCCCAGGATCGGGCCGAGCATGGGAGCCAGTCCGGAGAGCAGGACCAGGCGGGAGAAGAAGGTGGCGGCGGCGTCGCCGTCGAACACGTCCCGCACGACCGCGCGGGAGATGACCAGTCCGGCCGCGGCCGACAGCCCCTGCAGGAAGCGCAGCAGGCTGAACACCTCCACGCTGCTCACCATCGCGATGGCGAAGGTGGTGGCGGTGAACATCCCGATCCCCACCAGCAGCGGCATGCGGCGTCCCCACCGGTCGCTGAGCGGGCCGATGACGAGCTGGCCCAGGGACAGCCCGGCCATCACCGAGGTCAGGGTGAGCTTGACTCTGGCCTCGCTGGTGCCCAGGTCCGAGGAGATCTGCGGCAGCGCGGGCAGGTACAGGTCGGTGGCGAGCGGGCCGATCGCGGACAGCACGCCGAGGACGAACACGAGCAGCAGCGTGCGGCGGCGCGTCTGGGACGCCTTCCGGTCACGAGCTACCTCGTCGCGCCCGGGCGCACCGGCCTGCGGCGGCACGTCGCCGATCAGGGGGTTCTGGGAAGTAGGGAGGTTCCGGGTGTCCGGGACGGTCTGGGCACGGCGCTCAGGGCGTGCGGAAGCAAGGGTCACCAAGGGCTCCAACGCAGGGAGAAGTACAGACAAGCGGTGCGCGGGGGCGCCGTGAACCGCCTTCGGGCGGGGCGCCGGCAGAAGTCCCGTGAGGGAATCTCTTTCGCCAACACGAGGCTAGGAGCATGCCATCCCGGCTTTACCCAACGAGCCGCGTGATCCGAATTACGGTGCTGGAAGCCCGTGCTGACGGAGGGTTTCGCGCCTTTGTGACGACGCCCATGCGCACGGGGCCGCCGTCCGCCCTCCGGGTGCTGCTAGGGCGTGTTCGGCGGACGCACGCCCTGCCGCGCTGCCCGCCCGTCGCCCTCCACCATCCCCGACGGAAGCGCTGTGCGCGCGGCACCCTCCCAGCGGCGGCATCCACCGGACACGCCCTTGTGCCGTGGCAGGCGGTATCCGGCGCGACCGCCACGCCTACGTCAGGTCGTCGCCCGGGCGAACACGGCTTGACCAGCGCTTGCCCGAACGGCCGGTCCTCAGCTCGCGGATCCGGCTTTGATGAGCGGGGTGTCCCGCGTGCACTCGCTGAACCCGACGCTGTAGTAGAGACCGCGCGCCTCGGGATGCCCCGGCGCACCCAGGCAGGCGACCGTCATGTGAGTGGCCCCGGCCGCCCGCGCCAGACGCATCCCGTGCAGGAGCATCGCCCTTCCCAGCCCCAGGCGCCGGTAGTCCGGATGCGTCCCGACCGGCTCGAACTCAGCGGTCCTGTTCGCTTCGTCGAGCCACATGATCGTCGAGGAGGCCATCGTTCCGTCCGGCGCCTCCACCAGGACGTGCAGGTCGCCGCGGTACGCGGCCGTCCGCCGGACGCCCTGGTAGCTCTCGGCCGTGTACGCCGAGGGAGCCCAGGCGTCCACATGGGCCTGGACCGCGGCCTTCGGCCCGGCCTCGTCGGCGGTGCGGAACCGGAACCCGTCCGGCAGTTCCGGCCGCTCCACGTCGGTGAGGTCCCGCTCGTTGAGCTGGGTCCAGGACCCGGTGTCACCGAGCGAGGCCGGGTCGGTCCCATAGCCGTGCGCCGCCCACCGCTTCAGGGCGAATCCGTCGGCGGCACTCGGCATCACCGTACGCTCGAGGCCCGCCGCCGTATCGTCGTACCAGTCGATCACCTCGTCGACCAGCCCGGCGTGGTCGGGGTGGACCTGATACGCCAGGTAGGCGCCGGTGACGTCCTTCACCGACCCGTCGCTCAGCCTCACCCGGCGCGGAAGACGGGCCCAACCCCATGCCACCGGTTCCCCGCCGGAGAACCACAGCCGACGCGACCAGCCTGCTCCGTCGCGGGCGTGTCCTCTGCCCCAGTTCCAGGCCAGCTCGCCGAACGTCGCGTCGCTGTTCAGCAGGTCCGGGCGGGTGGCGGTGACACGCTGCGCCAGCCCCTGCATCAGCTGCACGTCCGCGGCGGTCACAGTCTCGGAGATCGTCATGGTGCATCACCGTGCCAGGACACCGCTGAGCCGTCGAGCCGTTTTCCGGGGCCGCCGGTCGCGGTGGCCGACGCACGCGGCGCGCGAAGCGCACCGCCGTGGCGGCGGGGCCGGAGGAGGCCGGGCGCGTCCCGGCGCCCGGCCCAAAGGGACGAACCTGCGCGGCCCCTGCCCGCGGGCCCCGGTCAGGTACCGACGTAGGCCGCGAGGTGCTCGCCGGTGAGGGTGGAGCGGTCGGCGACGAGGTCGGCGGGTGTGCCCTCGAAGACGATCCGGCCGCCGTCGTGGCCGGCGCCGGGGCCGAGGTCGATGATCCAGTCGGCGTGCGCCATGACCGCCTGGTGGTGCTCGATGACGATGACCGACTTGCCGGAGTCGACGAGCCGGTCGAGCAGACCGAGCAGCTGCTCGACGTCGGCGAGGTGGAGGCCGGTGGTCGGCTCGTCGAGGACGTAGACGCCGCCCTTCCCGGCCATGTGCGTGGCCAGCTTGAGCCTTTGCCTCTCGCCGCCGGACAGGGTGGTCAGCGGCTGGCCGATCTTGAGGTAGCCGAGCCCGACGTCCTCCAGCCGCTGCAGGATCCTGGCGGCCGCGGGCACCTTCGCCCCGTCGCCGCCGAAGAACGCGTGCGCCTCGGTGACGGACATCGCGAGAACCTCGCTGATGTCCCTGCCGTCGCCTGGACCGCCGAGGCGGTACTCCAGCACCTCGGCCTGGAACCTCTTGCCGTCGCACTCCTCGCACGGCAGGGCCACACCGGCCATCATCGCCAGGTCGGTGTAGGTCACCCCGGCGCCGTTGCAGGCCGGGCAGGCGCCCTCGGAGTTGGCGCTGAACAGCGCCGGCTTCACGCCGTTGGCCTTCGCGAACGCCTTGCGGACCGGGTCGAGCAGCCCGGTGTAGGTCGCCGGGTTGCTCCGTCGCGAGCCGCGGATCGCGCCCTGGTCGACCGACACCACGCCCGCGTCGGAGGGGATCGATCCGTGGATCAGCGAACTCTTGCCGGAGCCCGCCACGCCGGTGACCACGCAGAGCACCCCGAGCGGGACGTCGACGTCGACGTCGCGCAGGTTGTGGGACGCGGCGCCGCGGATCTCCAGCTTTCCGGCGGGGGTGCGCACCCCCGGCTTGAGCCTTGCCCGGTCGTCGAGGTGGCGCCCGGTGAGGGTGCCGCTGGTCCGCAGTCCCTCGACGGTGCCCTCGTAACAGACGGTGCCGCCCGCCGTGCCCGCTCCCGGGCCGAGGTCGACGACGTGGTCGGCGATCGCGATCGTCTCCGGCTTGTGCTCGACGACGAGCACCGTGTTCCCCTTGTTCCGCAGCCGCAGCAGCAGGTTGTTCATCCGCTGGATGTCATGGGGGTGCAGGCCCGCGGTGGGCTCGTCGAAGACGTAGGTGACGTCGGTGAGCGAGGAGCCGAGGTGGCGGATCATCTTGACGCGCTGCGCCTCGCCGCCCGACAGCGTGCCCGACGGGCGGTCGAGCGAGAGGTAGCCCAGGCCGATCTCCACGAACGAGTCGAGGGTCTCTCCCAGCGTCGTGAGCAGCGGCGCCACTGCCTCCCGCGCGTGGCCGACGCCACCGTGCGCGCGGGGGGTACCCCCCGGCTCATTGAGGCCGCGGACCCACTCGGCCAGATCGCTGATCTGCATGGCGCAGGCGTCGGCGATGTTGACGCCGTCGATCCTCGACGACCGGGCCGCCTCGTTGAGCCGGGCGCCGTCGCACTCGGGGCAGGTGGTGAAGGTGACCGCCCGGTCCACGAAAGCCCGGATGTGCGGCTGCATCGCGTCGGGGTCCTTGGAGAGGAACGACTTCCGCACCTTGGGGATCAGCCCCTCGTAGGTGAGGTTGACGCCCTCGACCTTCACCTTGACCGGCTCCTTGTGGAGGAAGTCGTGGAGCTCCTTCTCGGTGTACTCGCGGATCGGCTTGTTCGGATCGACGAAACCCGACTCGGCGTAGACCCGCACCGTCCAGAAGCTGTCCGACTTCCAGCCGGGGATGGTGAACGCGCCCTCGGCGATCGACTTGGTGTCGTCGTAGAGCTGGGTGAGGTCGATGTCGGAGACCGTGCCCCGGCCCTCGCAGCGCGTGCACATGCCGCCGGTGCGGGTGAAGGTCTGCTTCACGGCCTTGGTCCTGCCCGCGCCGCGTTCGACCGTGATCGCGCCGCTCGCCCGCACCGAGGCGACGTTGAACGAGAACGCCTGGGGGGAGCCGATGTGCGGCTGTCCGAGCCGGCTGAAGAGGATGCGCAGCATCGCGTTGGCGTCGGTGGCGGTGCCGACCGTGGAGCGGGGGTCACCGCCCATCCGCTCCTGGTCGACGATGATCGCGGTCGTCAGCCCCGAGAGGACGTCGACGTCGGGACGCGCCAGGTTCGGCATGAAGCCCTGGACGAAGGCGCTGTAGGTCTCGTTGATCATCCGCTGCGACTCCGCGGCGATCGTGCTGAACACCAGCGAGCTCTTGCCCGAACCGGAGACGCCGGTGAACACCGTCAGCCGGCGTTTGGGGATCTCGATGCTGACGTCGTCGAGGTTGTTCACACGCGCGCCCTGCACGCGGATCAGGTCGTGGCTGTCGGCGACGTGCGTCGCGGGCGACCGCGTGTCCGTCCTCGTGGCCATGCTCATCGTGTCTCCATCTGTTACGCGGGGCCGCCTTCGCGGTCTCCCTCGGCGTCGCCCGGCCCGGTCCGACGGGCGCCGGACGGGGCGTCCGTCGCCCGTCCACCCCGCACCGTGTCCGGGTACGGTGCGGGGGACGCGGAACCAGCGGTGCCGCGCGGGAGCGGGGCGGCGCCCATCGGTCGTGAGGTGTCTCGGGGTGTTGCCACCGGTGTCGTGCGCGGCCGCCTCCACGGGTGTGGCCCGGGCGGGTCGCGGCGCGGTCACCGGACGGATCAGCGCAGTTCCTGGATGCGGATCAGGTTGCCCGCGGGGTCGCGGAAGGCGCAGTCGCGGACGCCGTACGGCTGCTCGGTCGGCTCCTGGACGACCTCGGCGTCGCCGGCCTGCACCTTCTCGAAGGTGCCGTCGAGGTCGGTGGTGGCCAGGTTGACGCCGGAGTAGGTGCCCTTGGCCATCATCTCGGTGATGGTGCGGTGCTCGTCCTCGGTGATGCCGCAGCCGGGCGGGGCCGGAGGCTCCAGGACGATGGACGTGCCGGGCTGGCCGACGGGGCCGACCGTGATCCAGCGCATCCCGTCGTAGCCGACGTCGCCGCGGACCTCGAAACCGAGGGTGTCGCGGTAGAAGGCCAGGGAGGCGTCCGGGTCGTTGTGCGGAAGGAAGCTCTGGTGAATGGTGATGTCCATGGCGATCACGCTAGTCACGGCCCGGTGATCGGCGCTTCTCGATTCCTGACCGGTCTGGTCACCTGCTTGGCCACGCACGAGGGCATCCCCGCCGTCGAGCGCTCCGCCCGGCGCCGGTAGACGCTGGGCGGCACGCCGACCAGTTCGGCGAAACGGGTGCTGAAGGTGCCCAGCGACGAGCAGCCGACCGTGAAGCAGACCTCGGTCACGCTCAGGTCGCCCCGGCGCAGCAGCGCCATCGCGCGCTCGATGCGCCGCGTCATCAGGTAGGAGTACGGCGACTCCCCGTAGGCCTGCCGGAACCGGCGGCTGAGGTGCCCGGCCGACATGTTCACACCGCGGGCGAGCGCCTCCACGTCCAGCGGCCGCGCGTACTCCCGGTCGATCCGGTCGCGGACACGGCGCAGCAGCGCGAGGTCGCGCGGATGCGGCGCTGTGGCGGGTCTGTCGGTCACCTGACAATCGTGCCACGCCGCGCCGGAGTCGCCCAGCGCCCCGGGAGCCCTGGCCCGCTCCGTATCCGCCCGCCCCGTCCCGTTCCGCGTTCGGGCCGCCCTTTTCGAATATGGGTTTTCCGTGGAGTTTTACGTTCCCGGTGATGCCCTTCGGAGGTTGTTTGCCGGAATGTGCCCTCCCGGTGTTGTCGCGTGCGTGATCCTGGAGGCAAGGGAGGAGTTCCGTGTTCCTTTCCGGAGCCTCCGTTGGGGGAGTGGTGCGCCATGTACGGACAACCGCCGAACGGTCCGCGGTATCCGCAGCAGCCCCCCTACGGGCGGCAGCCGCCGCGGAGCCGCAACTCCTGGCCCTGGATCCTGCTCGGTTGCGGTGTCGCCGCGCTGCTGTTCCTCGTCCTCGCCGTCGCCTGTGCGGTGGTGGTCCTCTCCGGCGACCCTGACGGGACCGCGCCCGAGGGACAGCCCGGTGGCGGGGCGGAGGAGGGCGGTGACGCCTCGGCGGAGTCCGTGGGCATCGGAGAGCCCGGCACGGTCGGACAGTGGCAGGTCACGGTCAACGGAATCGAGACGGCCGACGTCTACGGCGACGACTTCGTCCGGGAGCGGGCCCAGGGCGAGTTCACGATCGTGAGTATGACGGTGAAGAACACCGGAAACGAGGCCACCTCCTTCGACGGCTCCGCGGTCAGCCTGGTCGACGCGGACGGGAACACCTATTCGTCCAGCACGATGCTGTTCCAGGAGGAGTCCCTGCTGCATGAGCAGGTCAACCCGGGCAACCAGGTGTCGGGTACGGCCGTGTTCGACGCCCCTGAGGGCACCGAGATCACCGAGATCCACGTGGAGGACGTGTGGTCCTTCGAGGAACCGCTCGTGATCCGTGCCGAGTGAGACCGGGGGTTCTCCGGACGTCTCAGGAGGGGAAGCGCCGGGGGCGGGCGGTCGGCCCCTCCTGTCCACCTCGTCACTTCCCCGAGCTGTTGAGCGCAGCAGAAATGGGTTCTGGCACTGATCTTGTGGTGCGGTGACAGTCCGTCACTCAGATGGAGCAGAGGACTCGGATGCGTAGAGGTCGGCCTCCCCGGTGACCGGAGTGGCTGCTAGCGTCCGACCGTGTGAACGACGGTGTGTACGTAGGTAATGCAGGCAAGGACGCGGTGCTGGACCGAGGATGGCTTCTCGGACACTTCAAAGACGCCGACGATCCTCGCTACAGCGAGGCCGTGGAGATCAAGTGGGGCGTCCATCCGCGTGGAGACACCAGGGCGCAGTGGGTCAGGGGTGAACAGCGGACGGCTCTCCTGGTACTCATCAGCGGTCGCTTCCGCGTTGAACTCCCCGACCGCGACATCGTCCTGGAACAGCAGGGCGACTACATCGTGTGGGGACGCGGAACCGACCACTCCTGGGCCGCGGAAGAAGAGTCGGTGGTGCTGACGGTCCGGTGGCCCTCCGTGCCCGGATACGCGGTGACCGCGGTAGAGCAGTGAAGCACGTGCTGAAGACGCGCCTGCAGGAAAGCGATGCGGGGTCCGAGTCCCGATCTTGTCGTTTTCTCATGAAGAGTCACGGAAGTCTGTGATCCTGAGCCGCGTGTGAACTTCAGGGGATCAAGGAACTACTCCCGCATTTGGCCGGTCTTGTGGTGGAGGATGTAGAGCACGCGTCAGCGACGCTCCGGATCACCGCTCGGGCGCGCGCCACTGTCGGGGTCTGCCCAAGGTGTGGCACGGGGTCCGCTCGCGTGCACGGCCGCTACGAACGCACGGTCCGCGACACTGCGGTCGGTGGAGCCGAGGTCGTCATCCGGCTGCGTATCCGCCGATTCCTCTGCCCCGAATTCGCTTGTCCGGCGATGACGTTTGCGGAGCAGGTACCGGGCCTGACCTGTCCGCATGGCCGTTTCAGCCTGCCGCGCAAGGAAGCCATGACCGCGATTGCACGAGCGCTCGCCGGGCGCGCGGGCGCACGGCTGGCGCGGCTGCTGGGGATGCCGGTCAACCGGATGACGCTGCTGCGTTCGCTGCGGGCACTACCCGGCTCTGAGCTGGCCGCAGCACCCTCGGTCCTCGGCGTGGACGACTTCGCCCTCAAACGCGGGAATGTCTACGGGACGGTCCTTGTGGACATGAACACCCATCGGCCCGTCGACCTGCTGCCAGGGCGGACCTCTGCGACGTTCGCGGCGTGGCTGGAGGACCATCCCGGGACGCAGGTGATTTGCCGGGACCGTTCCGGGTCCTATGCCGATGGGGCCCGCATCGGAGCCCCCGACGCCCTCCAGGTCGCTGATCGCTTCCACTTGTGGCACAACCTCACCGAGGTGGTCGACAAGACGGTCCGCGCCCACCGGGCCTGCTTGGACGAAGCTCCGCTGCCCTCCGCTGAGACCGAGGCTGCAGAGCCGCCGGATACCCCGCGCCCAGAGGCACGTGACGCGAACGGCCGTGAACGACGTCTGGTCACCAGAACCATCGAGCGCCACGCGGCCGTACACGCCCTCCTGGCCGAGGGCGCCTCTCTCAACGCCATCTCCCGCCAACTCGGGCTGGTCTTCCGCACCGTGCGCCGGTTCGCCCACGCCGCGACCCCCGATGAACTGCTGATCGGGGCCCTCCACCGCCCCACCAAGCTGGACGACTACAAGCCCTACCTGGCTCGCCGATGGAACGAAGGCTGCCACAACGCCGCCCAGCTCCATGAGGAGATCAAGGCGCAAGGCTGGACCGGATGTGTGAGAAGTGTTCAGCGCTACATGGAAGCCTTTCGCGGCCAGGAGACAGTCACTCCTGCCCCTGCTCCGCCGCCGAAGCCGCGCCATGTCACCGGATGGATCATGTCCCATCCGCAGGGCCTGGATCCCGATGACGCAGTGCGGCTCAAGGCAGTCCTCGACCAGTGCCCCGAACTCGATGCTCTGGCCAGGCACGTCCGCAATTTCGCGCAGATGATGGTTCACCGCGAAGGGCACCGGCTGGATGGGTGGATCACCGCCGCGTCCACGGAACGCCTTCCCGCGCTGGGTTCCTTCGCTCGCAGTCTCAGCCACGACCACGCGGCGGTCCGCGCGGGCCTGAGCCTGCCCCACAGTTCCGGAGCAGTGGAGGGCACCGTGAACAAGATCAAGATGCTCAAGAGGCAGATGTTCGGCCGCGCGAACTTCGACCTCCTGCGCATCCGAGTCCTCTACCCCATCTGAGTGACGGACTGTCACCGCACCACAAGATCAGTGCCAGAACCAGTCGGCTGCGTTTCCACTGGCATCCCCGCTGTGCTCAATACGAGCGGGCCCGCCCGCACCCGACAGCGCCTCGGCAGCCTCCTGACAGGACGGTGCGGCACCGTCCGTGGCGGAGGTGTTTTCCGATGATGTTCATCGAGTTGTTCGTCCCCAGGTGCACCCTCGACCCGGAGCGGCTCCGCCGCCTGGCCGAGCGCCTGGGGACCGTGGCCGAGCTGACCGAGGGCGAGGAGATCTACGAGGGCTGGGAGCAGGTCCTGGGCTCCCTGTTCCAGGTGGTGGTGCACGAGCCGCGGGTGTGGGTGGTCGACCAGCACGCCCTCGGCGCCGACGCCGCGCCCCGGTGCATGGTGCGCTTCCACGTACCGGGCCCGTGGCGCAAGGCCATGAGCGAGGCCCTGGTCACCTACGCCACCAGGGTCGTCGCCGACGTCGAGTCCGACTCCGAGCGGCCCTACCGGGAACCGGTGGTCCAGGTGCAGGTCATGGGGGTCACCGAGGGCAGCATGGGCGTGTTCGGCGGGGCGGTCGACTCCGCAGCGATCGTGGAGCTGATGAGCGACCCCTACCGGGAGGACCTCGCCGAGGGCCGCGCCGTACGGGACCCGCTGTGCGGGGTGATCTCTCCGCTGGAGGACGGCACCGTCACCCTGGAGCGGGAGGGGACGCTGCACGCGTTCTGCTGCGCCGACTGCCGCGACGAGTTCCTGAGGAAGGAGGGGAGGAGGGAGGAGAGGGCCCCGGCGTAGGGAGCCCGACGGAAAGCGCTAGCGGGCGGTCAGGTCGTCGTGCTCCGCGCGGATCGTGGCCAGGGCCTCCTCCGCTGCCAGGCGGCTGGCGCGGTCGTAGGCGGCGCGGTGGGCGCGCAGGTCGCGGAGCAGCCGGTCGACGTCCGGATGGCGCGGGTTGGGGCCGCCGCGCAGTGCGTGCGCGGTTCCCAGGACCCGCGCCGCCCGCTCCGGTTCTTCCCTGCGGAGCAGCAGGTCCGCCGTGCCCACGGCCACCTGGGCGATCATCGGCATGTCCGGCATGGCGTCGGCCAGGGCGCGGTGGCCGACCCGGTGCCCCGCCTCCAGCGCGAGCCGGGCCAGCAGGGCGCGCAGACGGGCCCCGCCGACGTCCGCGGCCCGGCCGTCGGCGACCACTCGCAGGGGGCCCAGGATCGCGACACGCATACCGGCATTCTCCCCGGGACCCGACCCGGATCCACCCCGGACAGGCCCCGCCGGGGCATCCCCCAGGAAACCGCCCCTCCGGGGCACGGACCGGGGCCGCCTCCCCTCCCCGGAAAAGGAAATTGAATTGCCGAACACCCGCGTGTTATCCTGGCGGGGTAGGGGATTTCGGGGGATAAATATTCTTCTCCGGTCGGCTTGTTTCCGGGGTTTTCTCGGTTATTCTGTGGATATGCCGAAACCCCTTTCCTCCGCCGTGCTGTCCGCCTCGGTCATGACCCATCCCCGCAGGAGCCGCCACGCACGCCGGGTCCTGGACTCCCTGGGGATCGCGGACGCCGCCCTGGCCCCGGATCCCGAGCCCGAGGGGCCTCCCAGCTCCCTGCGAGCCTCCCAGGCCGCCTTCTCCGACGCGGCCCGTTTCGACTCCACCCACCACCTGGTCCTCCAGGACGACGTGCGCGTGTGCGCGGACTTTCCCGAATCCGTGCGCGGAATCGTGGAAAGGCACCCCGGAGCCGCGGTCTCCCTTTTCGTGGAATGGGGTTCTCGCACCGCCTACCTGGCGCGGTGGGCGGTTCTCGCCGGATCCGGCGCGGTCCCCGTCATCAACCCCTACATGCCCACGCCCGCCCTGCTCCTGCCGAGGGACCTGGCGGTCGACATGGGGCGTTTCATGAAGGACGCGGGAGGCCGCTCCGACGACCGCGCCGCCCTGCGGTTCCTGCGGGAACGCGGGGTCCCCGCCCTGACCGCGGTGCCCAACCTGGTCGAGCACGAGGACCTGCCCAGCCTCAAGGGCAACGACGGCCACGGGATCCGGCGCTCGGTCTGCTTCGCCGCGGAGGGCGCCCGCTTCGACGGGACGGTCCTGGACGTCCCCCCGCTGCTGCCGTTCCTGCGCTGGAACACCTGCGAGGCCGTGGTCATCGACACCGCCCACGACGTGCCCGGGGCCCACCGGCCCACCCTGGAGGTGCTGGGGGAATGGGGCGCGGGGCCGGGGGAGCTGCGCCGGGCGTGCGCCGACCGCCTGGGCACCGGATCCGGTCCGCTGTTCGCGCTCTGGCTCACCGCCGTGGCCCTGGGCGCCGTCCAGGAGCGGCACTGGCCGGGTACCGTGGCCCGACTGCGCGAACGCTCGGACCAGCCCCTGGTCCGGCGCGCGCTGGCCAGCCTCGCGCCGGGGGCGCTGCGCGTCTTCCTCGACCCCGACCGGCTCGCGGAGCGCTCCGCACACCTGGTTCCCGCGCTGATCACCGCCATGGAGCACGGCAGCGGCCTCACCGCGTCCCGGCCCGCCTGAGCGGGCGAAAAGCCGTGGCCCTCGACGGAGCCCGAACGTAGGGTGCCCCCATGGAACCCTCCTCCCTCCGCCTGGCGGAGATCACCCCCGACAACGTCGTCACCGCCTGCGAGGTGAAGGTCCGCGAGGACCAGAACCGGTTCGTCGCCCCGGTGGAGCGCTCCCTGGCCGAGGCCTACGCCGCCCGTGAGACCGCGTGGCCCCGGCTGGTCATGGACGGCGACGAGGCCGTCGGATTCGTCATGGCCAACTTCCAGCCCGACGAGCGGGAGCCGGACTTCCGGTGCGGTATCTGGAGGCTCAACATCGCCGAGGGAAGGCAGGGCCGCGGCTACGGCCGGTTCGCCGTCCAGGCCGTGTGCGAGGAGGCCCGGCGCCGGGGCAACGACCGCGTCACCGTGATGTGGGTGCCGGGCGAGGGCGGTCCGGAGGACTTCTACCTCAAGCTCGGTTTCCGTTCCACCGGACGGGTGCTGGAGGGCGAGGCGGTCGGCGAGCTGCTCCTGCGCTGACGCGCCCCGGACGGCGCGGCCGCCGGGACACGTGGTGCGCCTCGGCGGCCGTGCCGTCCGGACCGGTCAGGGGAGCAGGCCTCAGTGACCCCGGTCGATCCACTCCTGCAGGTGGGGGGCCTCGGCACCGATCGTGGTGGACGGGCCGTGACCGGTGTTGACCACCGTCTCCTCCGGCAGGCTGAGCAGCCGGTCGCGGATGGACTCCACGATCGTCGGGAAGTCCGAGTAGGACCGCCCCGTCGCACCGGGGCCGCCCTGGAACAGGGTGTCCCCGCTGAACAGCACGCCCAGTTCGGGGCCGTACAGGCACACCGCGCCCGGGGCGTGCCCCGGGGTGTGCAGTACGGTCAGCTCGGTCCCGGCGATCTTGATGGTCTGCCCCTGGGACAGCTCGGCGTCGGGCGCCCTGTCGGGGTGGGTCATGTCCCACAGCACCCGGTCGGCCGGGTGCAGCAGGACGGGCGCGCCGGTGGCGTCGGCGAGCGCCGGGGCGGCGTTGACGTGGTCGCTGTGCCCGTGCGTGCACACCACCGCCACCAGTTCGCGGTCGCCCACCACGCCGAGGATCGCGTTCGCGTCGTGCGCCGCGTCGATCACCAGGGCCTGGTCGCGGTCGCCCACGACCCAGACGTTGTTGTCGACCTCCCACTCGCCGCCGTCCAGGGCGAAGGTTCCCGAGGTGGTCAGGTGCTCCACTCGTTCGAGGCTCACAACATCACCACCGATCGCAGGACGTCGCCGCGCTCCATGCGGGCGAACGCCTCCTCGACGTCGTTCAATCCGATCTCCTCCGTGACGAAGCCGTCCAGGTCCAGACGGCCCTGCAGGTACAGGTCGACGAGCATGGGGAAGTCGCGCGAGGGCAGGCAGTCGCCGTACCAGGAGGACTTCAGCGCGCCGCCGCGTCCGAAGACGTCCAGCAGCGGCAGCTCCAGGCGCATCTGCGGAGTGGGCACGCCGACCAGGACGACCGTGCCCGCCAGGTCGCGGGCGTAGAAGGCCTGCTCGTAGGTCTTGGGCGTGCCCACGGCGTCGATGACCACGTCGGCGCCGAAACCGCCGGTCAGGTCGCGGATGGTCTCGACCGGGTCGGTGTAGGAGGCGTTGACGGTGTGGGTGGCGCCGAAGCCGCTCGCCCATGCGAGCTTGCGGTCCTCCAGGTCCACGGCGATGATCCGGCCGGCCCCGGCCAGGCGCGCGCCGGCGACCGCGGCGCTGCCCACGCCGCCGCAGCCGATGACGGCGACCGAGTCGCCGAGCCCCACGCCCCCGGTGTTGATGGCGGCGCCGATACCGGCCATGACCCCGCAGCCGAGCAGGCCGGCCGCGGCGGGGGAGGCCTGCGGGTCGACCTTCGTGCACTGCCCGGCGGCGACGAGGGTCTTCTCGGCGAACGCGCCGATGCCCAGGGCGGGGGAGAGCTCGGTGCCGTCCTCCAGCGTCATCCTCTGCTCGGCGTTGTGCGTGTCGAAGCAGTACTGGTGCCGTCCCCGGCGGCAGGCGCGGCAGTCCCCGCACACCGCGCGCCAGTTGAGGACCACGTGGTCACCGGGCTTGACGGTGCTCACGCCCTCGCCCACGGAGTCCACCACACCGGCGGCCTCGTGCCCGAGCAGGAACGGGAACTCGTCGTTGATGCCGCCCTCGCGGTAGTGCAGGTCGGTGTGGCACACCCCGCACGCCTGGATCCTGACCACGGCCTCGCCCGGCCCCGGGTCGGGGATCACGATCGTGGTCAGTTCGACGGGCGCTCCCTTGGCACGGGAGATCACCCCTTGTACCCGCTCGGACATCCTTGCTCCCCACATGTGGCTGGAGGCGGCGCCGGTGCGCGCCGCTTCCGTCACCATGCCCCGCAGGGCTCGCACATGTCCAACAGGTGATGCCTGTGGGATTCATGAGTCGGAGTCATCAATCGGGTGCTCCCCGCGCAGCAGGTCGAGGAAGGCCCGGGTGGCGGTGGAGGGCTTCGCGCCCTTGGGCGTGGCCAGGCCGACCCTCCACCGTGTGCCGCTCGGCAGCGGCACGCTCCACAGCCCCGCCGCCTGCGGCTTGTCCACGACCGGGCGCGGTACCACCGCCACCCCCATCCGGCGATGCACCAGGTCCAGCAGGGTGTAGACGTCGTTGACCTGCAGCGCCACACGGCGGGTGATGCCGAACTCGCCGAACGCCCTGTCCGCGCAGTCGCGCGCGCCCCACCCCGGGTGCAGGTCCACGTAGTCCTCCCGGGCCAGCAGGGGCAGCAGGTCCTCGCCGTCGAGCGCGTGGTCGGGGGCGGCCAGCAGCATCAGCGGCTCCTCGGTGATGTGCCGCAGGTCCACCCCCTCCTCCGCGAGCAGCGTCCCCGCCACCAGGGCGGCGTCCAGGCGCCCGGCCCGCAGCTGGTCCAACAGCTGTCCGGTGCCCGCCTGCTGGAGATTGACGGCCACCTCGGGGTGCCGGGAGCGGTAGCCGTGCAGCAGCGGGGCCGCCTCCACCACCCCCATGCACTGCTCGGTGCCCAGGGAGAGGGTGCCGCGCACCCCGTGGTGGTCGGCGACCATCTCCCTGAGCCCGTCGGCGGCGGCGAGGATGCGCTGGGCCTCGGTGAGCAGCAGCCGCCCGGTCGGGGTGGGGATCACCCGCCGGGTGGTGCGCAGCAGCAGCTGCGTGCCCAGGTCCCTCTCCAGCGCGCGGACCGACGCCGACAGGCCCGACTGCGTGATGCCGAGGAGTTCGGCGGCCCGGGTGAAGTGCTGTTCCTCGCACACGGCGGCGAAGTGTCTCAGTTGTCGAAGCTCCACCGAGTCAGACTAGCCACCCGGCCCGGACACGGTTCTCAGAGGCCGGGTCCGAGCCCCGCGCCCAGGCCGCCGTCCACGGGGAGCTCCGCGCCCGAGGTGAAGGTGGCCTCGAATCCGAGGAAGAGCACGGCGCGGGCGACCTCGGCGACGGTGCCGTGACGGCCCATCGGCGTGGCCTCGTCCCCCACCCGCATGAACTCCGCGCGATCGGCGTCGGTCAGGTCGCGGACCCCCATCGTGGGGGTGTCGGTGAAGCCCGGTGCGACCGTGTTCACCCGGATGCCGCGGGGCAGCAGCTCCGAGGCGAGCACCCGGCTGAAGCCGAGTACCGCCGCCTTCGCGCCCGTGTACACGACCATCCCCGGCGAACTGGTCACGTTGGTGACCGACGTGGTGAACACGACCGCCCCTCCGTCGGCCACCAGCGGCGCCAGCCGCTGCACCGTGAAGAAGGCCCCCTTGGTGTTGACCGCGAACATCCGGTCATAGGCCTCCTCCGTGACCTGGTCGAACGGAGCGAACTCGGCGGTGCCCACGTTGACGTGCAGCAGGTCGATCCCGCCCAGTACGGAGCGCACCTCCCCGGCCAGCGCGTCGGTGGCGGCCGGGTCGGCCACGTCGGCGCGCACCACGTGCGCCCTCGGCCCCAACCGGCCGCGCGCCTCCTCCAGGCCCTTCTCCCCACGTCCGGTCAGCAGTACCTCGGCCCCTCCGGCGAGCAGCGCCTCGACCACGCCCATGCCCATGCCGTACGTGCCGCCGATCACCACGGCCCGCTTACCGCTGTAGTCGCCCATCGTGTCCACCTCGTCGTTCGGAGGGCGGCCCTGCGCCGCCCCGCTGGGACCACGGTGGCTCCCGCCGCCACGGGTGTCCCACGGGATCGCTACGGTTGCCGCATGCGTTTCGGGGTGCTGGGTCCGCTGACGGTGCGGACCGACGAGGGCGAGTCCGTTCGGGTCCGCGACACCAAGGTGCGCGCCCTGCTGGTCTCCCTGCTGCTGGCCGGAGGACGGCTGGTACCCGCCGACCGCCTCGTGGGCGACCTGTGGGGCGACCACCCGCCCGCGCGTCCCGCCGCCGTCCTGCAGGCCCGGGTCTCCCAGCTGCGCGCGGACCTGGACCGCGCCGAACCCGGGGCCCGCTCCCTGGTACGCCACCGTGCCCCCGGCTACCTGCTGGCGGCCGACGACGTCGACGCGGTGCGGTTCGAGGACCTCCTGCGCCGGGCCGCGCGGGCCACGGACCCACGCGAACGCGCCGACCTGCTCACCCGTGCCCTGGACCTGTGGCGCGGCCCCGTGCTGGCCGAGTTCGCCGACACCGAACCGGCCCTGTCCGCCGCGGCACGCTGGGAGGAGCTGCGGGTGACCGCCCTGGAGGACCTGGCCGAGGCACGCCTGGAGCTGGGCGAGCACGCCGCACTGGCCGCGGAGTTGGCCGACGCGGCGGCCCGCCACCCCTATCGCGAACGCCTGCACGCCGCCCGCGTCCTGGCCCTCTACGGCGCCGGCCGCCAGCAGGAGGCCCTGGCCGCCTACGAACGGGTGCGCCTCCGCCTGGCCGACGAGATGGGCATCGACCCGGGGCCCGCTCTGGCGGCCGCGCACCGTGCGGTCCTGGCCCAGGACCCGGCCCTGGGCCCCCTGCCGCCCTCCGTGCCCCCGGCCGGCACCACGGCCGCCGGGGACCCGGGCCCGGTACCGGACGCGGCCGCCCAAGGGGACACCGGCGCTCAGGGCGGGCTCCCGCCCCTGCCCTCACCGGGCGGGGAGCTGCTCGGCCGGGACGAACACCTCCACGCGCTGCGCTCCCTGGTGGGCGTGCGGCGGCTGGTCACCCTCACCGGCCCCGGCGGGGTCGGCAAGACCCGCCTGGCCCTGGCGGCGGCCCGCGCCCTGGCCCCCGACAGGGCCCTGCTCGTGGAACTGGCCGCGCTCGCCCCCGGCGGCGACCCCGT
>NZ_LWLB01000007.1 GCF_001905145.1 Nocardiopsis sp. TSRI0078 | reverse complement strand
TGGTACTGCCCTGTGGTGGGGTGGGAGAGTAGGTTGCTGCCACGGTTTTTCGTGAAGGGGGGGTCGCTTGTGGGCGGCCCCCTCTTTTTTTGTGTCTGCGCTTGTGCGTGTGTGAAAGCAGGGGTTCGTCCTGAGGGGTGGTGGCTCCACGGGTGGTGGCCGGCTCCTGGGTCGGGGGCAGGGTTCTCCGTGGGCTTTGACCGTGCGCTCGCTGGTTCCGCGTGCGCCGCTGAGGGCACGCGCCGGTAGAGCCCGGGGCTGACGAACAACTCCAACGGCAAGCCACCCCAACGGGTTCAGGTGGAGCCTTTCAGAGCAGGACCACCCCAGCGGAGTCCAGGAAGAGCATTCAAAGCGAGCAGCTGCACGCCGCCGCGAGCATGGTCACCACAGGTGCACAGGCACAGCACGAGGACACAGGTCGCGGAAGACCCTCCTCCGCGCATGCCGACCATCGTGGTCACGCTCGTTCACGATGTCGCCGCAGTCACGGCATCACCGTGCGCCTGGGGGTGAAGGGAGCTCGGGCCCGGGGCGGGGGACCCGTGCCGATCGGTGCGGTGTCCGTCTAGTCCTCGTCGACCTCGGGGATGTCGATGAGCTGCCGCAGCAGCGCAACGAAGTCCTCTTCGCTCATCGCCGACCAGTCCACGTGCTCGTTCATGTTCAGCGGTTTTCCCCAACCGGGGGCCGGTAAGCCTGTGTGGACCGTATTGGTTTGAGAAGTCTCGGTTAACGAGGCGTTAGCGCAGGTGGTCGGCCCGGTCGGCTTGGTCGGACGGAAGAGGAAGGTTCCAGAGAGCTGTTGGGACCGTCCGGGCTCTCCGAGCCATCCCGCCTGTCCAGATACCCGGACTGCTCAGACGCCTCGGCCGCCCAGGACGCACCAGACCCGCCGCCCAGGCCGCCCAAGGACCGCCAGCTCGCCCAGGCCCTTCTGAGGGCGCCTCAGACGCGCTGCTGGAGGGCGCTACGGCATTCCGGGCAGCGGCAGCGCTTGTTGTACCCCGTGACGGTGCCGTGCGGCAGGGACGGGTCCCGCTGCTCGGTGAGGGTGGAGTCGAGCTGGTCGCCGAAGGCCGTGAGGATACGTGCGGTCGAGAAGACCTGCGTGGAGCTGATGCCGAGCTCGCCGGCCGCGTCGTCGATGTGCTTCCCCATCCGGAGTTTCGCGATGAGACGGGATCGGGTGCTCGGCGGCATCTCCGCTTCCGCGTTCGCGATCAGCTGCTCTGCGTCGTTAATGGGGTAGCTCAATGGGTTTCCTCTATGTGTACGGTTACGCTCGCCGGGGCGGGCACCTCAAGCATCGTACGCTGTTTCCTCACACTGGCATCAGGATGAGACATACGAGTCAGGAGACAACGGACACCTTCCCACTCCCTCCCGCCCTCCTCCCTCAGCTTCCTTCGGCCTCTCACTCAGTGGTTTGGCCTCCGTGCCCTCTGTGCTCTCCGCGGCCTGGACCGGCTTCCTTCACGGCAGCCCTCTCAGCCCTCCAGCCCCCTCAGCCTTCTCGGCCTCAGCCCTCTCCGAGCCGGCTCGCTCCCCTGCCCGGCCTTCCCGCCCCTTCCCGGGGCCTCCTTCCTCGCCTTCCCCCTTCGTGTCCCTCTCCTCCTTTCCTGCTCGCATTCTGACCGCATTCCGATCGCGGGACGGCAGGACGACAAAGGATGTGGGCAAGGACCGGATGGAACCCGAACGGACCACCCGGCGCCTCGGTCGGCCCACCCTCGCATCCCTGCACCCACCCCGATCATCCACCTCGCACCCCCGCATCCGCCCCGGCGCTCCCCGCACTCACCCAGGCGCCTCCCCACATCCACCTCGCACCCCCGCACCCGCCCTGGCGCTCCCCGCACTCACCCAGGCGCCTCCCCACATCCACCTGGGGCCCCGCACCCGCCCGGCATCCACTCAGCACTCACCAGTCTCCTCATGAGCACCCGTCCAGGCCCGGGAGAGGAGCTGAGGAACTGTGAATGCTGGGATGAGAAGCGCCTCCCAAGCAGACTCTCCTGATGCTGATGTGGCGCATGTGGAAACGGTTTACGTGTGGTGCTTCTGAGGTCGCGACCCCTCTGCACCTGGGTGCTTTCGTGCCAAACGGTGGGTTTGCCTTCCGGCCCTCCGAGTTTCCGGACGCCGTAATGCATCGAATCGGCAGCTGTTTCCTAGAAACGCATTGCTAGATGTTAGATGCCGTGTTTCGCTGGTGGTACATCCCCGCCAACTCTGTGTCATGGAACCAGGGCCGAGGTCGAGACCGGGGCCGAGGTCGAGACCGGGGCCGGGGTCAGGACACAGGGCCAGGACCAGCGCCGGAACCAGACCCAGCACCGCACCAGCATCAGCACCAACCCCCTCAGCATCAGCACCAAGCCCAGTACCAACCCTGAGCCACCCCAGTGCCAGAACCAGAACCAGGACCGGGATCAGCGTTATGACCAGCCCCACGGTTCGCCGCCGACGACTGTCCGCCGAGCTTCGCCGCCACCGGGTGCAGGCGGGCATGACCCTCAGCGATGTCGCCGAGGAACTGGAGTGGTCCCCGGCCAAGTTGGGCCACATCGAGACCGGCATCCGCAAGTGGCCCTCCGTCATGGAGATCTCGGCCCTGCTGCGCCTGTACGGGGTGACCGGCGGGCAGCGCGAGGCCATCCTGACCCTCGTCCGCGAATCCCGGCTGCGCCCGTGGTGGACCGAGTACGAGGACGTACTCCCGTCCGCGTACGTCGGCAACGAGGCGGGAGCCCTCTCCGTGCAGTCCTACGCGGGCATCCTCATCCCCGACCTCCTCCAGACCCCCGACTACACCGCCGCCGTGGCGCGGGCCATGGGCCACGGGGAGCGCTCCGTCGAGCGGATGGTCGCGGCCTACCTCAAGCGCCAGGAGCTCCTCGACCAGGGCGGCCTGACCCGGTACCACGCCATCGTCGAGGAGGACGCCCTCCAACGGGTGTCCGGTGACCTCGAACTACTGCGTGCGCAGACCACCCGCATCGTGGAGCTGGCCACCGAGTCGGACCGGGTGACCGTGCAACTGCTGCCCACCTCGGCCGGCCCGCACCCCGGGGTGGCCGGGCCCTTCTCCGTGCTGGAGTTCGACGAGGACGAGGCCGCCCTGGCCTACGTCGAGGCCACCCAGGGCGGTTCGATCGTGGAGGCCGAGGAGTCGGTCGACGCCTGCAAGCGGGTGTGGTCCGAACTCACCCGGATCGCGGCGTCTCCGCAGGCCACGCTGTCAGTCCTCCGACGGATGGCACTGCTGACCTGAGGCCTCGGAAGCACCGCTTCACGGATCACTCCGAGAAGTTGGTGGAAAACGGTCCACTGTGGCAGGGAACGCTACCGACAGCTTGCTAGTCTGCGTGGTGACAACCTCATAAAGTTCTCTGCGGAGCCCCCGTCCCGTGCGGGAGCCCGTGTACACACATCGAATCACCGAAAGGGTCCGGACAGTGAAGAAGATCATCGTTCTGGTGCTGGTGGCCCTCGGGGCTTTCGCCGTCTACCGCAAGATCCAGGCGGACCGCGCCGAGCTTGACCTGTGGACCGAGGCCACGGCGGCCAGCGAGGGCTGACCGAGCGCCTTATCGGCGGCCGCGAGGTATCCACCGGGCGACCGAGGGCCGGTGCCGCGTGTGCCGTCCCGGCCAGCTCCTGAGTGACACGAAGACGTGGGTGGGCCGACAATCCCGGGGTGCGACCCACGGCTTTGTGCTGCTTCTGGTCCCGGAGTCGCGGCCCCGACCGGACGGCCCTGCTCGGTGAGCGGGACCGCCTCGAATGAAGGTATGCTCTGCATGGTGGCCAGGGCTCACGCCCGGCTCCGAGGGGCCATAGCTCAGCTGGCAGAGCGCCGGTTTTGCATACCGGAGGTCAGGGGTTCGACTCCCCTTGGCTCCACTCGTCCCAAGGCGACCCCGCCCGCAGGTTCCACTTGCTCGCGGGGTCGCCTTCTTCGTGTCCACCCAAGGCCGGCACGTCGCCCCCGCGGTCGTCGCCCGCCGGCGTAGCAGCCTTCCGCACCTCGGCGTCGGCGCCCACCGCCCGCCTCGCCCTTCCCTCCCTCCCCTCCTCCTTCCTGCCATCTCTCCTCCCTCGAACGCCGGCTCTTCCGGAGTGAAGGGCAGTGAAGGCCCTTCCGCCGGCCCCCTCCCGTGAATCCCCTTCCGAGGCCTTCCCGGGTAAAGGCCGGATCCGGCCAGGATTGCCCTGAAACGCACCGTGCAAATCGCTCGCGAAGAAGGCCGGACTCTGGAACTCCTGTCCGGATCCATGGAGCCCTTGTCCATCTCAAATAGGGATATCCCGGTCAGAGTCTGACGTTTCTCCATAGTCGCCTCATCGCTACCCCATGGCCACCCAGGGGCACCTCCATGATTGCTTCTGGGGCTGCCTGCATAGCTTCCTCCATGGTTACTAATCAGTAGTTCCGGTTCGTCCCCACGGATGGGAAATGGGTGGCGCATGGAGCCATGCGTCGGGTGCGTCCCCGGGGCCCGTATAGCCCGTTCGGGTGAGGTGGATGACCCAGAGTCCCCTTCGCCCGGACACTCCCTGCTGGGGAGCCCGTCGTGGAGCAGGCGCGAACCCCCAGGTCATCCGGCTTGTCGGGGAAAGACCGGGGAGCAGCCTTTCCTTCCGGTCCCGGGAGTCCGCTTCTACCACATGCGGTCACTCTGCGTGTGTGTATGATGACACTTCCTCTAAGTGCAATGGTCCTACTGGGCCATATGAGAAATAGGCCTCTTGGGGTCTGTTGGTGAACTAGGACGAACCGTAGTTTCGACACCAGTGACAACGAGGAAGACAGCGCGCCGAAACGATCAACCCCCGAAGACGGGACGTGCGGCCCCCCGCACGGCCACGTGACACCGTCCTCGGATCGGCCCGCGTCTCCTCGCCCGTCGACGGTCGCGCCAGTCGACGGATTTTCCGATCACCACACATGCTGATCTTGGGAGTGGGGCAACATGTGGAATGAGAAGATGGCGACCCGTGCCAAATGCCGGGAGATCGACCCTGACGCTCTGTTCGTGCAGGGAGCGGCTCAGAACCGCGCCAAGCTGATCTGCCGGGGCTGCCCGGTCCGTACACAGTGCCTGGCCGAGGCACTCGACAGCCGTATCGAGTTCGGGGTCTGGGGAGGCATGACCGAACGCGAGCGCCGCGCCCTGCTGCGCCGACGCAAGGACGTCACCAACTGGTACGAGCTGCTCACCAGTGCCGAGCGCCGCTACGAGCGCGAGCGCGAACGCGCCGGACAGGAGGTCGCGGTCGCCGTGCGGAGCTAGCCGGCCGCCGGGGACGGGAGGGGAGCCCCGGCGCCGCCCCGCGGAGGACGTGGACGGACGTAGACGAAAGTCGGGGGCGTCCTCCGCCGCAGGGGGGAGGGGCGGCTCAGGGGAGGATCAGGGACGGCCCCGATACCCATATCCGTCCCTACGGCGCATCATGGTGGGAGTACGGCCGATCAGTGCCGTACTCCCGTCGCCGTTGGGAGTGGGAGTGGCTGTGCAGGACCCTCAGTACCCGGCGAGGCGCCCCTGGGAACCGCAGGCCAGGCCGCAGATCCGCCTCACCGACGCCGAACGCGACGACGTCATCGGAGTTCTCCGGGAGGCGTTCGGCCGCGGCCAGCTCGACGAGGAGGAGTTCGGCGAGCGCACCGAGAAGGCCATGCGGGCCAAGTTCGGGGCCGACCTCGTCCCCCTCACGGAAGACCTGGGGGTCACGCCCTCAGGAGCTCCCCGGGCGGCGCCCGCGGGCCCGTTCGGAGCATTCAGGAGCCAGGGCGGCAAGGAGGGAACCGACCCCCGCGAGCCCCTGCCGAGCACACCGGCCGAACGGGTCGTGGCCGCAGTCGGGCACGGCGGGAACTACTTCTTCCCCGTCGTCGCGCCCCTGGTCCTCTTCCTCCTCAGTGACAGGATCTCGCCCTACGTGCGCCGCCAGGCCATGGAGTCGCTGAACTTCCAGATCTTCTGCATCGTCACCGGGCTCGTGAGCGTGCTCCTGTTCTGGCTCGTCGCACCCCTCCTGGTGACGCTCGCCGTGGCCCTGGGCTGGACGGTACTTCCGGCCGTCGCCACCATCGCCAGCCTCATGGGCAGGAACTGGCGCTATCCGATGTTCTTCCGCGTCCTCAAGGACGACTGAACGGGGCGCGCCGGAGCAGACGGTCCCCAGAGCGCGGTCCCTCGGGGCGGAGTCCGGACACGGCGGTCCCGGACACGACGAGGCCGGGGCGGAAGGGACCGCCCCGGCGGGGGGAGGGACCGGCCCGCAGGAGGGACTCCTGCCCCATCCGACACGGCGGCCCGTATCCCGTCGTTATCTCGTCTTCGTTCCGACACCCGGCATCTGGTATCCGTCATCCGCCGTCCGGCATCCGGTGTCCGCCGTCCGGTAACCGGCATCCGTCATTCGTCGTCCGCCATCACGGCGTCCTTAGCGGCCGGGCTGACCGTTCTCCTTGGCCCGGTTGCCGCCCGTGGCCGTGCGAACGGTCTCCTTGCCCTTGCTCTTGGCCGTCTTGACGGTCTCCTCGACGCCCTCCCCGGCCTTCTCGGCCGTCTTGGACGCCCGCTCCTCCAGGTTCTCCCTGGTCTCGCGGACCTGGTCGCGCGCCTGGTCCAGGTGCTCCTGCCACTCGGCGTCCTGGGACGCCTGGCGCAGGCGGACGAGCGAGTACACGACCAGACCGCCGACCACGGCGGCGCCCCCGATCAGGACCCCGCGGGAGACACCGAGCTTGTTCCGGCGCCGCCCCAGTCGCAGTCCGCGACGGCCCTGGACCGGGCTGACGCGGTGCGCGGCGGCGCTGAGCGCCCCGGCCACGCGCGGCGCCACGGTGTCCTCCACACGCAGTGCGGCGCTCTCCAGCCGTGGCGCGGTCCATCCGCGGGCCTGGAGGAGCTTCAGGGCGGCCTGGTCGCGCGCCTGGTCGGCGTACGGGCCGATCCTGTCGGCCTGTTCCCTGGCCAGGTCCTGCAGGCGGGCGAGGGCGAGGGTAATCTCCGCCTCCTTGCGTGCCTTGCGTCGCTTGGAAGTGATAGGCACGTCGTCAGCTCCTTCGATCATTCACCGGTTCTGCGGTCCCCACCCGGGTGGCCGACGATCGGTGCCACACGGGCGGATTCCCCGTCGTCCTTACCCGTTACCCGGGTGTTATCTCAACATACGTCCTCTCCGGGTGTGATCTACGTTTCGACACTGCCCGGCGGGTTTTCTCCTCGCGTTTGCCCCCAAGGCTTCCCCTTGTGCGAGTCCGAAACCCCGCCGCGCCGAACGGGCCCCGAGCCGCACCGAGTGAACCCCGTACCGAACCGCGCAGGTCCAGGCCGGATCTAACGAACCCTGCACCGAGTCGAACGGGCCCCGTACCGAACCGCGCGACTCCCCGCCGAACCCAGCAGACCTCCACAGGCCTCCGCCAAATCGAGCAGACCCCCACAGATCCCACCGCACCGGACGAACCCCGCTGCCGCGGCGACCGGCGCAGGCCGAGCCCGGGACGCGGACGGGTAACGTGAGCACGTAAACGAAGTCGACCGAAAGGCACGTAGGTGTCGGACTCCACGGGTCAGCCCACCGCGCGGCTGAACACCTCAAAGGGAACCATCGTCGTCAAGCTGTTCGAGGAGGAGGCGCCGGAGACGGTCGCCAACTTCATCGGCCTGGCCGAGGGGACGAAGCAGTGGATGGACCCCACCACGGGTAAGCCGTCCAACAGCAGCCTGTACGAGGGCACGATCTTCCACCGCGTCATCGACGGCTTCATGGTCCAGGGCGGCGACCCGCTCGGTACCGGCCGCGGCGGCCCCGGCTACACCTTCAAGGACGAGATCCACCCGAGCCTGCGCTTCGACCGCCCGTTCCTGCTGGCCATGGCCAACGCGGGCCCGGGCACCAACGGTTCGCAGTTCTTCATCACCGTGGACAAGCCGTACTGGCTCGACGGCCGCCACACCATCTTCGGCGAGGTCGTCGAGGGCACCGAGGTGGTCACCGCGATCTCGCAGGTCGCCACCGACTCCCAGGACCGCCCGCGCGAGGACGTGGTGGTCAACAGCATCGAGATCAGCCGCTAGCGGCGACGGTGCTCATATCCCGAGGAGGAAGAACCCGCTCATGAGCGCACCCCCGCCGCCGTCCGGAGCCTCACCGGAACCGGAACCCCGGGCCTCGCGCACCTGCTACCGGCACTCCGACCGGGAGACCGGAGTCAGCTGCAGCAGGTGCGAGCGGCCCATCTGCCCGGACTGCATGGTCGAGGCGTCCGTGGGCTTCCAGTGCCCCGGCTGCGTCTCGGAGGGGAACCGTGGGATGCGCCGGGCACGGACGGCGTTCGGGGGCAGGGCCGTGGCCAAGCCCTACGTGACGTGGGCGCTCCTGGGCATGATGGTGGCGGGGTTCATAGCCCAGCTGGGCACCTCCCAGCCGGTCGGCCAGGCGGGTGCCTCACCGCTGGTCTGGGACTTCGCCATGCTCGGCCTCGGCCAGACGGAGGACGGAACCCTCCTCGGGGTGATCGCCGGCGAGTGGCACCGGCTGATCACGGCCGCGTTCCTGCACGGCGGCATCTTCCACCTGCTGTTCAACGGGTACGCCCTGTACATCCTGGGAACGCAGCTGGAGCGCTGGCTGGGACACGGCCGCTTCCTCGCCCTGTGGGTGCTCGGCGCGCTCGCGGGGTCGGTGCTCAGCCTCCTGGTGGAGCCCTACCAGTTCTCGGTCGGCGCCTCCGGCGCGATCTTCGCCCTCTTCGGGGCGGTGTTCGTCATCGGCAGGCGGCTGGGCCTGGACCTGCGCATGATCGGTGTCCTGCTGGCGGTCAACCTCGTTCTGACCTTCGTGGTCCCGAACATCTCCTGGACCGCGCACATCGGCGGACTGGTCGCCGGGCTCCTCCTCGGTGCCGTGTTCGCCTACCTGCCCGGCAGGTCCTCGGGGAACACGGCCCGCACGGTCACACACGTCCTGCTGGCGCTGGCGTTCGCGGCGCTGCTCGCGGCCCTGGTCGCCACGGCGCCGCTGATCGTCCTCGGCTGACGACGGGGACACCGGCCGGACGGGCCCTGGGGGAGTCTCCTCCGGGGCCCTTACCGTCTCCCGTCGCCCTTCGCCCGCTCTCCCGTGTCCCGCGTGTACGGCGAGCGGCGCCACCGCCTGCGGGCATGACGAGGAGAGCTACCCACAGCCTGTGGATAACCCTGTGGAAAACGTGTGTCGGTGCTGTTCAACTCAGCTCAGCGCGGGTGCGTGTGTCCACGTGGGGGGAGCACCCGCGCCGATCCTCGAAAGGGCGCGCCCGCCGACCGCCGCGAGGTCAGTGCCAGCGCGTGGACAGGATGACGGCCACGATGATCCCGCTGAATCCGATCAGCAGGTTCCAGTTGTGCCAGTCCTGCATGTAGGGGACCTGGGCACCCGCGATGTAGTAGACCGCGATCCAGAGAATGCCCAAGGCGAAGAAGCCCAGCATCGTCGGGACCAGCCAGCGCGGACTGACCTTGGGCTTCTCCTTCGAAGGAGGAGGCGTGTAGACGGCCTTCTTCTTGCGATCGCTGCGGGACTTGGGCACGGTCGCTGCTCCAGTACGTGGGGCGGGTTCGTCAACGAAAGCACAGTCTACGCCCCAGAAGAGGCCCCCGTCACCGTTGGGTCGCCCCGCACCACGGGGAGGTACGGCCGGCGGGTCGCCCCGCACCACGGAAGGGGTACACCCCGGTACGCGGACGGGCCGTGCCGCACCCGCGTGCGACACGACCCGCCATCTCGTCCGGCCGTCCCCGACCGCCTCGGCCCTCGTCCGGCCGCCTCGGCTAGGGGAACTCGAAGCCGTCGTCGTCGTCCCCGTCCCCGTTGCCCGGGGGCGACTGCCCGCCGTTGCCGGGCGGGGGCTCCTCCCCGTTGCCCGGGGGCGACTGCTCGCCGTTGCCGGGCGGGGGCTCCTCCGTCTCCGGCTCGGCCGCGAGCACGACGTTCACCGTGCTCCCCGGCGCCACCGACTGCCCGTTCTGGGGGTCCTGCCTGATGACCGTGCCCACCGGGCCCTCCGTGCTCGGCTCCTCCGTGAAGGAGGCGCTCAGCCCGCGCTGCTCCAGGGCCGACTGGGCGCCCGACTGGGTCATGCCGAGCAGGTCGGGGACCGCCACCTCGTCGGGGCCGGAGGAGACCAGCAGCCTGATCTCGGTGTCCGGGGCGACCGCCTCGCCGGCGGAAGGGTCGGTGCCGATCGCGTTGCCCTCGGGCACGCTGTCGTGGGCCTGCGGCTCGGTGGAGATGTTCTCGAAGCCCGCGCCCTCCAGCGTGCTCGTCGCCTCGGACTCGCTCTGGCCCTCCACCGACGGGATTTGGACGGCGTCCGGCCCGCTGGAGACGTACAGGACGATCTCCTCGGTCAGCGGCACGTCCTCGTCCGCGGCCGGGTCGGTCTCGATGACCCGGCCCTCCTCGACCTCCGCGTCCGCCCGCTGTTCGACCCTGGTGTCGTCGAAGCCCGCATCGCCGAGCTCGGTCTGCGCCTCCTCGGCCGTGGACCCGGCCACGTCCGGCACCTTGGCGGTCTCCGGACCGGGGTTCATGTTGATCAGGAAGAACACCAGCGCCAGGGAGGCGATCACGCCGACGCCGAGCAGGACCCACAGCGCGGTCTTGCCGGCTCCGCCCTTGCCGCGGTCGTCGTACCGGTCGTCGTAGCCGTCGTCGTAGTCGTCGTAGTCGTCGTACCGGTCGCCGGGCGCGGGAGGCATCGCCGTCGTGGCCCCGGCCGCCGCCATGGCCATGGTGCCCGCCTGGGTGGGCATCCCGGCCAGACCGCGCTGGATGTCCGCGCGCATCTCGGCCGCGTTCTGGTACCGCTCCTCGCGGTTCTTGGTCATCGCCCGCAGGGTGATGTCCTCCAGCCACTCGGGGACCTGCGGGTCCACCTCGCTCGGCGGGATCGGGTCCTCGCGCACGTGCTGGTAGGCGATCGAGACGGGGGAGTCGCCGGTGAACGGCGGGCGGCCGGTGAGCAGTTCGTAGAGTACGCAGCCGGTGGAGTAGATGTCGCTGCGCGGATCCACCCGCTCGCCGCGCGCCTGCTCCGGGGACAGGTACTGGGCGGTGCCGATGACCTGGGAGGTCTGGGTCATCGTCGCCTGGTCGTCCCCCATCGACCGGGCGATGCCGAAGTCCATCACCTTGACCTCGGCGCTGCGGGTCAGCATCACGTTGGCGGGCTTGATGTCGCGGTGGACGATCCCGTTGTCGTGGCTGTACTCCAGAGCCTTGAGGATCCCGTCGACCAGTTCCGCCGAGCGCTCCGGCAGCAGGCGGCGGTCGTCGTCCAGAAGCTCCTTGAGGGTCCGCCCGTCCACGTACTCCATGACGATGTACGGGATGGACACCCCGTCGATCATGTCCTCGCCGGTGTCGTACACCGCGATGATGGCGGGATGGTTCAGGGAGGCCGCCGACTGGGCCTCCCGCCGGAACCGCGCCTGGAACACGTGGTCGCGGGCCATGTCGTGTTTGAGGGTCTTGATGGCGACGAGCCGGTCGAGGCGCAGGTCGCGTGCGCGGTAGACCTCGGCCATGCCGCCGCGCCCGACGATGGTGTCGAGCTCGTAGCGTCCGCCAAGGAGCCGGGGCTGGGACATGTCGTGTACTGATCCTCGTGTCTTCCGGAGGCCGCCCGCGGGCCGCCGCCTACCCTGAACGTCTCTCGCTCATGGTGTCTATGATGTGGTTCCGCTTTCGCCGCTTCCTCCGCCGTTGCCCGGAGGAGTGTCTCCGCCGCCCCCGCTGCCCCCGTCGTCCCCGCCGTTTCCTCCGCCGGTGGGCGGTGGAGGATCACCGGGGTTCTCGTTGCCGGGATCCTCCGGCGGAGGGCTCTCCCTGCCCGGATCGCCGTCCTGGTCCCCGCCTCCGTCCTCGTCCCCGTCCTCGTCCCCGTTCTCGGGGGAGGGACTGGCCTCGTCCTCTCCCTCCCCGGGGGCGGGGCTCTCGACGGGTTCCCGGGGGTCCGTGGACCAGCCGGTCTCCTCGTCGGGGACCACGGGAGCCTCCTCCGAGGTGGTGTCGTCCTCGGGGTTGTCCGTGTCGTCCGAGGACGGGGAGGAGGTCGCGGGCGGAGGGTCGACGGCCTCGCGTACGTTGCTGGCCGGGCTCCTGTCGCCGAACACGAACCCCGCCAGTACCGCGGCCGCGATCAGGACGGTCGCGGTGATCACCGCCATGACCACGGAAGCGCTGATGCGGCGCTCCCGCCCTCCGGACAGGGTAGCGGAGTCCCCTCCCAGGTCAGGGGGGACGGTCGCCTGTCCGCCGCTCCGGCGCGGCACGGCGCCCGAGACGGGCTCGGGGACCGCGCCCACCACCGCGGTCTGGGCCATGCCCTCGAACCCCGCGGCGGGCGTCGGCGGTCCGGTGCCGGAGTTGGAGCGGATCACCGCGGCCAGGTGCGCCACCTCGCTGGCCGACGAGGGACGCTCCTCCGGATCCTTCAGCAGCAGTGAGGACACCAGGTGCTCGACGTCCGCCGGGATGTCGTCGGGCAGTTCCGGCGGATCCTCGCGGGTGTGCGCCAGCGCCAGTGCCACAGGGGTGTCGCCGGTGAACGGCGGCGTCCCGGCCAGGCACTCGTAGGCCACGACCCCGAGCGCGTAGAGGTCGGAGGAGGAGGTCGCGGGCCTGCCGGAGGCCTGCTCCGGCGAGATGTACTGGGCGGTGCCCATGACCATGCCGGTCTGGGTGAGGGTGACCGACATGTCGCCCCTGGCGATGCCGAAGTCGGTGAGTTTGAGCTGGCCGTCGGCGGTGACCAGCAGGTTCCCCGGCTTGATGTCGCGGTGCACCACGCCGCGCGCGTGCGCGGCGGCCAGGGCCTGGGCAGCCTGGCAGACGAAGTCCAGGGTCTGGTCCGGGGTGAGGTGTCCGTTCTCCCGCAGCACCTGGGAGAGCGGTTCGCCGACCACGAGCTCCATGATCAGGAACGCGCGGCCCTCCTCCTCGCCGTAGTCGTAGACCTGGGCGATCCCGGGATGGGAGAGGCCGGCGGTGATCCGGCCCTCCGTACGGAACCGCTCCCTGGCCGTGGGCTCGGCCATCTGCGAGGGATGCAGCAGCTTCACCGCGACGGGGCGGCTGAGAAGGGTGTCGGTGGCCTTCCAGACCGTGCCCATGCCGCCGGAGCCGATCTGCTCCTCCAGGCGGTAACGGTCACTCAGAACGGTCCCGGTGAGCCCACCGGGACCGTTCTGGGGAGATGGCTCGTAGGCGTCCACTACAGAACCGCTGCCTCCATCATCTGACGGGCGATCGGGGCCGCCAGCTGGTTACCGCTGCCGCCTCCGAACTCGACCACGACCGCGACCGCGATCTGCGGGTCGTCGGCCGGGGCGAAGCCGATGAACCAGTTGTGGGTGTCGTTGCCCTCCCCGGTCTCCGCGGTACCGGTCTTGCCGGCGACCTCCACGCCGGGGATGGCGGCGTTGGTGCCCGAGCCACCCTCCTGGGTGACGCCGAGCATCATCTCGGTGAGCTCCTCGGCCGTGCTGGCGCTGACCGCCTGGGAGTAGCTCTGCGGACTGGTCTGGGTGACCACCGACAGGTCCGAGTCGCGCACGGTGTCCACCACGTAGGGTCGCATGACCTCACCCGAGTTGGCCACACCCGAGGCGACCATCGCCATCTGCAGCGGGGTCGCCTCCACGTTGGACTGGCCGATGCCCGCGCGTCCGAGGATGTTGGGGTCGGTCTCCACGGGGGCGTAGCTCGGGGTCACCGACATCGGGACGGTGAGCTCCTCCGCCGACTCCGCCGCCTCGGCGCTGGGGTGGAACCCGTACGCGGCGGCCTGGTCCGCCAGGTTCTGGCCTCCGACCTCGATCGCCCAGTTGGCCATCGAGGTGTTGCAGGAGATCTTGATCGAGTGCGCCAGGGTGTCCGGCTGGCCGCCGTTGCAGGTGCCGCCCGGGGTGGCGTTGGGCAGGTTCCTGCCCAGGTCCAGGTTGTCGGGCGCGTCCATGGTGCTGTCCGGACCCGCGTCCAGGTACTCCATGGCCGCCGAGGCGGTCACCACCTTGAACGTCGAGCCCGGCGGGTAGCGCTCGTTGAGGGCCCGGTTCAGCAGTGGCTTGCGCGGGTCGTTCTCCAGCTCCGTGTAGTTCTCCACGGCCTGTTCGGTGTCGGTGATGCTGGAGACGTCGTTGGCGTCGTAGGACGGGAAGGAGACCGCGCCCAGGATCGCCCCCGTCCCGGGGTCGAGCGCGACGGCCGCGCCGTTCTTGCCGCCCAGGGCCTGGAAACCCTCGTAGCCCGCCTTTTGCACCTCGGGGTCCAGGGTCAGCTGGACCTGGGCGCCCTCGGGCTCGCGGCCGGTGATGATGTCGCGGAAGTTGCGCACCGCCAGGCGCTCGTCGGAGCCGTCGAGCAGCGAGTTCTCGGTGGCCTCGATGCCCGAGGCGCCGTAGGTGCGGAAGGAGCCGACGACCGGCGTGTACAGGCCGCCGCCGACGTACTCGCGCTGGTACCGCGGGGGCTTGCCCTCCTCGGCGATGTTGTTCGACTCGGCCACGTTCTCCCCCGCCACCTGGATGGGGCCGCGGGCCTCGCTCAGGCGCTCGCTGAACTTGCGCGTGTTGAGCGGATCGTCACGGATGGCCTGGGCCTGGAAGCCCTGGATCCAGGTGACGTTGAGCATCAGGACCAGGAGCAGGAGCAGCGAGAAGATGCTGAGTCTGCGGATCGGTGTGTTCATCGTTGGATCACCTGGGTCGCGCCCTCGTCCTGGATGGCCTGTGGTGCGGGGCGGCGGGCGTTGTCGCTGATGCGGAGCAGGATGCCCATCATGATCCAGCTCGCCATCAGGGCGGAGCCGCCGGCCGCCATGAACGGTGTGGTGGAACCGGTCAGTGGGATGACCCGGGTCAGCCCGCCCAGGACGATGAAGACCTGGTAGGCGAGAAGGAAGGCGACGCCGCTGGCCAGCAGCTTGTTGAACGCCCCGGTGGCCGCCAGGGCGATGCGCATGCCGCGCTCCACCAGCAGGCCGAGGACCAGCAGGATGGCGAGCAGTCCGGTCACGCCCAGCTCCTCGCCGATCGTGGCGAGGATGAGGTCGCTGTCGGCGGCGAAGGTGCTGTACAGCTCCCCCGCGCCGAGGCCGGTGCCGAAGAGGCCGCCGTAGGCCATGCCCACCAGCCCCTGCACCAGCTGCGCGCTGCCGCCGACCGCGTCGTAGACCTCCCGGTCGAAGGCGTTGAGCCAGATGTTGACGCGGGCCCGGACGTGCCAGAAGAGCAGATAGGCCACGGACGCTCCGCCGGCGAACAGGACCAGGCCGATGGTCACCCACGAGGAGCGCTGGGTGGCCACGTACAGCATCGCCAGGAAGGTGCCGAAGAGCAGCAGCGAGGTGCCCAGGTCGCGCAGGAGCACCAGCATGCCGATGGCCAGTACCCAGCCGACCAGGATCGGCGCCAGGTCGCGGGCCCGGGGCAGCTCGATGAGCGTGAAGCGGCCCAGCTTGATCGGCTTGCCGACGATCTGCAGTACCTGGCGTTTGCTCATCAGGTAGGACGCCAGGAAGACCACCAGCGCGATCTTGGCGAACTCCGACGGCTGCATGGTGAACGGGCCGATGCCGATCCACAGGCGGGCGCCGTAGACCTCCTTGCCCAGGCCGGGGATGGCCGGGAGCGCGAGCAGGATGATCGCGACCAGGCCGCTGATGTAGGTGTAGCGCTGCAGGACGCGCGGGTCCTTGAGGAAGATGATGATGAGGAAGCAGCAGATCAGGCCGACCGCCGTCCAGACCAGCTGCATGCCGACGCCGGCGCGCTCGATGTCCTCGGCCTCGCCCGCCTGGATCCGCCAGATCATCGCCACGCCGATCCCGTTGAGGAACAGCGTGCACGGCAGGATCAGCGGGTCGGCGTAGGGAGCCAGGAACCGCATCGCCACGTGGGCGGCGGCCGACAAGGCGCCGAAGGTCAGGCCCACCGTCCATATCGCGGCGGGGACCCGGCCGTTGAGGTTGATGCCCGCCAGCGCGATGCCCGCCATGGTGATGCCGATGGCGAAGGCGATGAGGACCAGTTCGGCGTTGCGCCGCTTGACGGGCGGCAACGCGGTCGGTGCCTCGGGAGCGGAGGTGCTACTCAAGCCGACTCACCCGGACCCTTCCTCGGTCGCCGTGTCCTGGCCGAGCATGTCGACGCGCTCGCGCGCGTCGTCCAGGTTCTCCGCGGGCAGGGTGTTCTCCACGGCGCCGCGGTCGGCCTCCGGGAGCGAGTCCAGGGAGATCCGGGTGTCCTCGATCTCCTCCGACAGGCTGAAGCCCGCGATGTCGGTGTTGATGCCCTGGTAGATGCTGACGGTGTCCCCGGAGGGGGAGGGGCCCACGTAGTACTGGCTGTCCACGTACTGGCGGCCGAAATAGTAGGTGGCGCCCGCGACGACGGCGACCACGACCACGAACACCAGCACCATCGGCCACCAGCGCCTGGTGCGGTACCCGCCCTCCGGTTCCGGACGGCCCCGCCGGGCTGCCGGCGGGGCCTCGTAGTCGTCGTAGTCGTCGTCGTAGGGCTCGTGGTGTCCGGGGGCCGCGGCGTAGGGGGCCTCGGCCGGGACCTCGTCCCGCACGGGGTCCATCTCGGCGGTGTCACCGCCGCCGCGCAGCTCCTGGGCCCGTCTGGCCGGGCTGTCGTTGCCCTGGTCGTCGTGCTCGCGGCGCTGGTCGGCGGCGCCGACGATCTGGGCGGAGCTGGTGGGGCCCTCGCGGTCGGTCTCGGTTTCGATGACGTCGGCGACGACCGCGGTGATGTTGTCCGGGCCGCCCCCGCGGATGGCCAGCTCGATGAGCTTCTTGGCCGCGCCTCGCGGATCGGCCTCGGTGGCGAGGGTCTCGTGGATGGTCTTCTTGCTCACCACGCCGGAGAGCCCGTCGGAGCAGAGCAGGTAGCGGTCGCCGGGCTTGGCCTCGCTGATGGAGATGTCGGGGTCGACCGGGCTCTTGCCGTCCAGGGCGCGCAGGATGAGGGACCGCTGCGGATGGGTGGCGACCTCCTCCTCGGTGATCTTGCCCTCGTCCACCAGGGTCTGCACCAGGGTGTGGTCGTGGGTGATCTGCTCGAAGCGGGATCCGCGCATCAGGTAGGCGCGGGAGTCGCCGATGTGGATGAGCGCCACCCGGGAACCGGCCCAGAGCATGGCCGTCAGGGTGGTGCCCATGTTCTCGAGCTGGGGCTCCTCCATGATCCTGCGCGAGAGGGAGGCGTTGGCCTGCTCGACGGCCTGCTGGAGCACCTCGGCCATCTCGTCGGACCTCGGGGACTCGAAGTCGAGGCGGCGGATCGAGGAGATCGCGATGGAGCTGGCCACCTCGCCGCCCGCGTAACCGCCCATGCCGTCGGCGACCGCGAGGAGGTGCTGGCCGGCGTAGCCGGAGTCTTCGTTGCCTTCGCGGAGGCATCCTACGTCGGAGTACGCCGCGTATCGGAGAGCGATTGTCATTTGCGCAGTTCCAGGACGGTTTTGCCGATACGGATGGGCTGACCCACCGTGATGGGCTGAGGGCGGTTCAGCTTCTGCTGGCCGAGGTAGGTGCCGTTCGTCGAGTTGAGGTCCTCCACGAACCAGCGGCCGTTGTCGGAGTAGACGCGCGCGTGGCGTCCGGACGCGTAGTCGTCGGTGATGACGAGCGTGGAGTCCGGAGCACGTCCGATGAGGATGGGCTGGGAACCCAGGTCGACGGTGGTCCCCTTGAGCGAGCCCTGGGTCACGACCAGGGCGGTGGGCTCGTTGCGGCGTGAGCGCGGCGGCCGGGGCGGGTGCGACGAGGCGGGTGCCTCCCGGCGCGGGGCGGAGCGGGGGGCGGGACGGGGTTTCCTCCGCGGCTTCTTCTTGGAGGAGCCGAAGAGATCCGTACGGATCACACCGATCGCAGTGAGGACGAACAGCCAAAGCACCGCGAGATACGCGATCTTGATCAATATGAGGGTCAAGTTGGACATCGAACTGCTCTTCAGCCCCTGTCGTGCTTCGGCCGGGGTGGCGGTCATCTGCGCCGCCACCGTTCTTCCCCACCTTCGTGTCGGTGAGTGTCGAGGTCGCCGGTCGCGCCTTTCGGCCGCGACCATTGTGCCCGATCGGTCAGGTCTTCGCGGAGACTACCCTCCCGGCCGGATATCCGACAGCGGGTCCGCATTCGGCCTGCCTCGGGATTTCGACCTGTCAGACGCCGACGGAACGCTGTTGGTTGCGGTCCTGTCGGGTCTGATCGGTCGGTCCCGCCGGGGTGTCAGTCGCGGCGGAACGTCATCGTGGTACGGCCCAGGCTGATCCTGCTTCCGTCCACGAGGCGGGCCTGCCTGACCTGCTGCCCGTTGACGAAGGTCCCGTTCGTCGATCCCTTGTCCACCAGGATCGCCTCGTCGCCGTCCAGGCGGATCTCCACGTGGTGGCGGGAGACGCCGTTGTCGACCAGGCGGAGGTCGCAGTCGGTGCCGCGACCGAGGAGGGTCACCGGGGTGGTCAGCTCGAAGGACTGCTGCATGCCGTGGCTGGAGATGCTGCCCTCGGTGGCGGCGCCGCCGGGGGAGATCAGCAGGCGCGGACGGCCTGCCTGGTGCTGGACCCCGGACGGGCCGGGATCGACCACGGGCTGGCGGACCTCGCCGTCCTTGCCGACCATGGTGCCGCGGACGACGCCGGAGCGGATCCGGAAGCGGCCCGTCTTGAGGCCCTCGTCGGACCTGAAGTGGACACGTACCGGACCCACGAAGGAGTAGCCCTGCTCCGTCGCGTAGTCGCGTGCCAGCTTGGACAGTTCCTGCCCCAGGCTGTCGGCGTAGACTTCCAGGCGCTCCTTGTCGCTGGCGGCCAGTTCGACGATGAAGTCGTTCGGGACCAGGGTGCGGCCCTGGGCGACGATCGCCGCACGCTCGTCCATCTCACGCTGGACGGCGCTCGCCACCTCGACCGGTTGGAGCTCGGACTTGAAGGCCATCGCGAAGGTGCCTTCGATCATGCCCTCAAGCCTGCGCTCGAAGCGTTGGAGCACTCCCACGAGGTACCTCCCTTTTGTACTCCACTTCGTATGTGTAGACGATCGTAACCGGGTCAGGGGCCCCCTGGTTTCAGGCGCACCCCCGGGAGGGCCCCGCGGGGCCCCGCGGCCGGCGGACCGGAATGCGTGTGCGACCCACCTCCAGACCGTGCTAGCCTTGTTCATGTCGCCAGGGGGAACCGGACGGAAAGCCCGGATCACCTGGCAACACAACTGCATACGAGTCACTCGGGCGGGTGGCGGAACGGTAGACGCGCACGGTTCAGGTCCGTGTGTCCGAAAGGATGTGAGGGTTCAAATCCCTCCTCGCCCACTCTACGCGGGTTGCTGCTCGCTGACCTCAGGTCAGCTTGCCGGCGGCCCGCTTTTTCTTTCGGGGGACGACCCCCGTGCCCCCGGACACCGCGGGTTGCTGCTCGCTGGCCTCCGGTCGGCTTGTCGGCGGCCCGCGACTTCTCTTCGGGACCCGTGGGACCACGCTACCCGGCGGAGGCCGCCAGACGCCCCTCGCCGGGTTCTCGCGTTCCCGGGGTTCCTGCCGGGGGGGCACCAAGGGCCCGGACGCAGCGGCGTCCCGGGGCGCGCGACGGCGCCGCGGGAGCCTCCACGAGGCGCCGCCGCGGCACCGGAAGGGGCCGGCACCGGGCAGCGCCCCCTACCCGGACGCTTCCGGTACCGGCCCCGGCTTCGCGGACCCCCGATCCGCTCTCATCCCGGTTCGCTCAGCCGACCCTCCTGGCGCCGTCGAGGTCCCACACCCTCAGGTGCCCGCACATACCGCTGCGGAGCGGCCCGGAGGGGGTGTCGGCGGTGTAGACGGCGGACTCCACGAGGTGCTCCCCGTCACCGTCGGCCAGCGCCTCCAGGTGCCGCACGGTGGTCCGCGCCTGGTGGACCGGACCCCGCTCGACGTGGTGGTGCCACCCGGCGGCCCGTTCGCGGACCAGTTCCACCGCGGCCCTGTACAGCCCCTCCAGAGCCCGCGGGCCCTCGCGCTCCACCCGCGCGCGCAGCTCCAGGTAGCCCTCCACGGCGAGGTCGCGGCGTTCCCGTGCCGCCCGCTCGGCCGAGGTGACGGCCTGGGGCAGCACGGTGGCCCGGCGGTAGGCGTCCGGATCGATCAGGACCTTGGCGGGGTAGGTGAGCACGGCGTCACCCGACTCCGGCAGGCCCGCGTTCTGCATGACGACCAGGATCTCCAGGTCCCCGCTGTCGTTGACCAGCCGGTGCACGGTCCCCGGCGTGAACCACAGCAGGCTGCCGGGACGCAGCGGGGTCTGCTGGAACCCGGCTCCGCTGAGGCTCTCCAGGACGCCCTCGCCCCGCAGCACCACGTACCCCTCCGCCGAGGCGGTGTGCAGGTGCGGCGAGCCGCCCGCGAGCCCGTCGGCCGCCGGCCAGTCGTAGACCCGCAGGTGGGAGACGGCGGTGCCGCCGGGGAACCCGGGGACACGCGGACCCTTCACCGCGCCTCCCCGGGTCCCGCGTTCCCGGCGGCGCCCGCCGCGGCGCTCTCGTCCGCCTCCCGTTCCAGCTCTCCCAGGCCCATGTCGGCGAGGACCTTGGCGCCCTCCCCGCCCCGGTCGCCGTCGGCGACGACGACCGCGTACCGGTAGGCGAGGGTGTCCCCCGCGTCGACGGTCACCACCTCGTCGAAGAACGGCGCCGGGCACACGCAGGCGAAGATCCCGCTGCGCACGAACCACTTCACGGGGTGGCCGGGGTTGTCCGGGGCGTCCACGAACACCAGCGTGGACGCCCCGTTCGTACCGTCGTGGCGGCCGACGAAGCCCAGCCAGGGCGAGCGCGTCCCCATGAGGTCGTCGTCGCCCTCCCGTCCCTCGGCGTGGACCCGGCCCCCGCTGAAGGAGCGGGGTCCGCGCCAGAACAGCCCTCCGTACCCGGCGTTGGGCCTCCCCTCGGTGGTGGGGCTGCCGAAGGGGACCGCCCCGCCGGTCAGGTTGGTGAACGAGGTCGTGAACACCAGGGTCCACGCCCCCCGGTCGGGGGCCGCGGTCACCCGCAGCCCCCGCCGTTCGGAGAACCAGGTCTCGCCCTGCTCGGTCACCCACTCCAGCCGTTCACCGATCGAGACCCGTTCCGGTGAGGTCTCGATCCGGTCGAAGGAGCGGTGCTCTGTCGAGCCGTCGTTGGCGAGCTGCCGGTACCCCGAGTCCCGGAGGTAGGTGGGGCCGCCCCAGAAGTTGGCCGGTCCCACGTTGGGCAGGGACCAGGCGATCCCCTTGTGCCACACGTGGTCGTGCGGCCGGTAGAGGCTGACGGTGTCCCCGCCCAGGGTGCGGATCGGATGGAGGTAGGGGCGCGGCGCCTCCAGCTGGACGTCCCAGGGCCGGTACACGTAGCGGAAGAGCTCGCCGCCGTCGTGGGTCAGGCGCAGTGAGCGCCCCTGCTCGTGGACCAGTCCCAGGCCGCTCGCGGCGGGTTCGCCGCCGTCGGCCGTGGTCGCCTCGGTGTTCGCGGTCATGTCCTCAACCCTTCTGTGGCCGTGTGGGAGGGAGTGCGTCGTGCTCACTCCTCGATGAAGTACTGCTCCGGGTTGGTCGGGCCGGGGTCGTTGTAGTTGCCGGAGGAGTACATCGACTCGGGCACGTTGTGGAAGTGGTTCGCGACGATCCCGTAGCCGGGCGGGCTCAGGCTGACTCCCATGGCGTAGAACTGCTCCTGGGAGACCGCCAGGAACTCGCGCATCAGCTCGATACGGGCCTCGGGGTCGGGCTCGGCCTGGACGGCGTCGTAGAGCTCCAGGTGATCCCGCACCTCGGCCGGGGGCTCCTGGGCGCGCGAGTCCTGGCCGTCGGAGACGTACCACTGGGCCCACGGGATGCCGAAGTTGGACTCACCGCTCTGGGTGGGCGCGTACCAGCGCGGGTCGTACATCGCGTCCATCATGCCGTTGTCGCCCGACCACACGTTGGCGTCGTGCTCGTTGTTCTCCCGGCGGCTCTGCCACAGCGAGCGGTCCTCGGTGTTGAGCTCCACGTCGATGTCGAGCTCCTGCCAGAAGCCCACGACCATCTCCATCGAGTCCACGATGTCCGGGCGAAAGCCCGTGGGCACCGACAGGGTGAAGCTCACCTTCTCGCCGCGCGGACTCAGCCGGAAGCCGTCGGAGCCGCGCTCGCCGTACCCCGCCTCGTCGAGGATCTCGTTGGCCAGGTCGGGGTCGTACTCGGTGTACTGCTTGGCCAGCTCCTCGTCGTGGAACGGGCTGTTCTCACGGGGCGCGCCCTGCCAGGGCTCGCCCTGGCCCCGGTAGACGACGTCGATGATGTCCTGGCGGTTGACGGCGTGGGAGAGCGCGACCCGGAAGTCGCGGTCGTTGAAGGTCCGCCGCAGCTCCTCGTCCTCGTGGGTGAGGTTGAGGGAGATCATCGCGGTGTTCATCTCGGCGGGCTGGAGCTCGAAGAACCCGTAGCCGCCCGCCTCGCGCCCCTCGGCCAGGGCGGGCCGGTTCTCCAGGGTGTTGAAGTGCCGCGAGTGCATGTCGAACTCGCCGTTGAGGGCCCTGACCAGCATGACCTCCTCGTCCGGGAGGATGTCGAAGACGACCCGGTCGATGTAGGGCAGCTGGTTGCCCTCGGTGTCGACCTTCCAGTAGTAGGGGTTGCGCTCCAGCACCATGCGCCCGGAGTCGGCCAGCGGCTCCACGACCTGCCACGGGTACATGGTGGGTATGTCGGGGTTCTGCCAGTAGCGGGCGCTGTCGATCACCCCCGCCTTGTCCTCGAACATCTCGACCCAGTCGGTGTAGCCCTCCTCCTCGGCCAGCTCGTCGGCGTCGGGGTTGTGGTCGATGTGGAACCGCTCCAGGTAGTGCTTGGGCTTGGTCACCACCTGGTACTGGAGGAGGTCGGACCCGGCCCACAGGGCGTCGGGCTCGCTGAAGGTGATGGTGAAGGTCTGCTCGTCGACCTTCTCGGCCGTGCCGGGTTCGGACGCCGCGACCGGGGTCAGGTCCTCGTTGTTGAAGATGTCGTTGAAGGCGAACACGACGTCGTCGGAGGTGAAGGGCTCGCCGTCGGACCAGCGCAGGCCCGCGCGCAGGGTGAAGGTCAGCTCGGTGGCGTCCTCGTTGTACTCCCAGGACTCGGCGAGGTTGGGGATCGCCTCCTCCCACTCCGGGTCCCAGCGGCTCAGGTTCTCGTAGCCCACGGTCCGGCCGAGCCAGGGCCAGTCGCCCACGCCGAGGATGGCGGTGTTCCACTCGCCGCCGTACACGCCGACGCGGTCGTGGGGCTCCACCACCAGCGGCTCGTCGGGCAGCCGCTCCTCCAGCGGCGGCAGGTCGCCCGACTCCACGAGTTCGGCGAGCATCGGCGCCTCGCCGGTGCCGCCCGCGGCTCCCTCGCCCTCGACGTCGGGGTCGAAGGAGAAGAAGGAGCACCCGGCGGTCATCACGACCGCCGCCGCGCCCGCGGTGGCGCCCGTCCACCGCCTCGTACCGCCTGCCGTCCGTCGTCTCATGGGTTCTTCTCCTGTTTCGTGGGGGGTTCCCGCGTCGCGCGGGCCGGGGGGTTGGTGCCTGTGGCGTCGGGACCGGTGATCCCGAGCAGGTCGAGTTCCTCGGCGTGGTGGCAGGCGACCGTGCGGCCCGGCGCGGTCGCGCGCGGCGCGGGCGCCTCGTCGGCGCACAGGTCGGTGGCGTACCGGCACCGGGGGTGGAAGGCGCACCCGGCCGGCGGCCGCGAGGGGTCGGGCACCTCTCCGGTGAGCCGGACGCGCTCGCGGGTGCCGCGCAGCCGCGGGTCGGGGACGGGCACCGCGGAGATCAGCGCCTCGGTGTAGGGGTGCAGCGGCTTCCCGAACAGGTCGCCGGTGGGCGCGACCTCCACGATCCGGCCCAGGTACATGACCGCGACCCGGTCGCACACGTGCTCGACCACCGACAGGTCGTGCGAGACGAACAGGTAGGTCAGGCCCAGATCGTCCTGGAGGTCCTGGAGGAGGTTGAGGATCTGCGAGCGCACGGAGGTGTCCAGTGCGCTGACCGCCTCGTCGGCCACGACCAGGCGCGGGCCGGGGACCAGGGCGCGGGCGATGGCCGCGCGCTGGCGCTGGCCGCCGGAGAACGCGTGCGGGTAGCGGCGCAGGTGCTCGGGGTGCAGCCCCACCCGCTCCAGGACCTCGCGGACGCGCGCCTCCAGTTCCGCCCCCCGCAGCCCCAGCAGCATGCGCAGGGGCTCTCCGACGATGTCGCGCAGGGTCATCCGGGGGTTGAGGGAGGAGTGCGGGTCCTGGAAGACCATCCGCACCTCCCGCAGGTAGGCGGCGGTGTCGTCGCCGGACAGGTCCAGGGCCTCCAGGACGCGGCCGTCGGCCGCGCGGTAGCGGATGCTTCCGGAGGCCTCGGGCCGAGCGCGCATGATGCTCGATCCCAGGGTGGTCTTGCCGCACCCGGACTCCCCGACCAGGCCGAGGGTCTCGCCCTGGTACACGTCCAGGTCCACCCCGGCGACGGCCCGCACGTGGCGGGGGCCGCGCCGCGAGCGTCCGCGCACGGGGTAGTTCACCTCCAGGCCGCGGACGCTCAGGACGGGTTCGGTCCGCGCTCCGTCCGGGGCTCCGGACGCGGGGGCGGCCAAGGGTCCGGCCGGCGCGGGGGCCTGCGGGCCGGTCGGTGTCTCAGTCGGCATCGGTGGTCTCCTTGCCGGTCGGGACGGCGTCTCCCCCGCCGGGGGCGTCCTCGGGTGCGGGCCCCTCGTCCAGGAGGCAGCGCACCCGGCGGCCGGGGCCCGGGGAGGTGACCGGGGGGACGGTGGTGTCGCACAGTCCCTCCACGGCCTCGGGGCAGCGGGTCCGGAACACGCAGCCGGTGGGCTGGCGGCCCGGGTCGGGGATGGTGCCCCTGATGGTGGGCAGGCGGCGCGAGCGGGCCGCGCCGATCCGGGGGACGGCCTCCAGCAGGGCGCGGGTGTAGGGGTGCCGGGGGTCGTGGAAGACCTCGTCCACCGGGCCCTGCTCGACCACCGTGCCCAGGTACATGACGGCGACCTCGTCGGCGATCTCGGCGACCACGCCCATGTCGTGGGTGATGAACAGCAGGCCCATGCCGGTGTCGCGGCGCAGGTCGGCGAACAGGTCGAGGATCTGGGCCTGGGTGGTCACGTCCAGGGCGGTGGTGGGCTCGTCGGCGATGAGCACGCGCGGGCCGCACGCCAGCGCCATCGCGATCATGACCCGCTGGCACATCCCGCCGGAGAGCTGGAAGGGGTAGGAGTCCACGACGCGCTCGGCACCGGGCACCCGCACCCGTTCGAGCAGGTCGACGGAGCGCGCGCGGGCCTCCCCGCGGGACAGGTCCCGGTGCAGGCGCAGGGACTCGCCGATCTGGTTGCCGACGGTGTGCACCAGGGACAGCGAGGCCATGGGTTCCTGGAAGACCATGCCGACCTCGCGGCCGCGTACCGAGCGGATCCTCCTCCCCGTCGGGCGGAGCGCGGCCAGGTCGACGGGCTCGCCGCCGCCCTCGGCCGGGTGCAGGAGGACCCTGCCGTCCACCACCCGGCCGGGCCGTTCCACCAGCTGCAGCACGGAGCGGGCCATGGCGCTCTTGCCGCAGCCGCTCTCGCCGACCACGCACAGCGTGCTGCCCCGGCGGACCGACAGGTCCACCCCGTCCACGGCGCGGACCACGGTGTCGTCGGTGGTGAAGTACGTCCGGAGGCCCTGGATGTCCAGGACGACGTCGTCGCGGGTGTCGGTCGTCACGGCGGCCACCTCCCTACCTGTACGGGTCGGCGGCGTCGCGGACGCCGTCGCCGACGAAGTTGAGCACCAGCACCGCCACGGTCACCGCGGCACCGGGCAGCAGGAGCCAGGGGGCGCCCGCGATCGAGTGGATGTTCTGCGCCTCCTGGAGGAGCACGCCCCAGCTCACGACCGGTGGCTGGAGCCCCAGCCCCAGGAAGGACAGCGAGGTCTCGGCCAGGATCATGAACGGCACGGCCAGGGTCAGTGAGGCGATGATGTGGCTGGTGAAGGACGGCAGCATGTGGCGGCCGATGATCCGGCCGGTGCCGCAGCCGTCCAGGCGTGCGGCCGTCACGAAGTCCTCCTGCCTCAGCGACAGGAACCGGCCGCGCACCACGCGCGCCAGGTCGGTCCAGCCGATGAGCGAGAGGAGCACGGTGATGGCGACGTAGGTCTGCACCGATCCCCAGTCGCGGGGCACGGCGGCGGACAGGCCCATCCACAGCGGGATGGTGGGGATGGACATCAGGAACTCGATGACGCGCTGGATGGCGTTGTCGACGCGCCCGCCGAGGTAGCCGGAGAGTCCGCCGAGCACGAGGCCGAGGACGAAGGACAGCGCCACCCCGGCCAGGCCGATGGACATCGACACCCGTGTGCCGTAGATGATCCGGGAGGCCATGTCGCGGCCGTTGCGGTCGGCGCCCAGCAGGTAGACGTCCTGGTCGGGGTCGGCGGCGCCGATCAGGTGGACGTCCGAGGGGATCAGGCCCCACAGCTCGTAGGGCTCGCCGCGCACGAACAGGCCGACGGGGATCCTCGTGGACTCGTCGACGGTGTAGGTGTTGGCGAGCGTCTCCGGGTCGCGCTCCACCTGGTAGTCGTACACGTACATGCCCAGGTCGAGGCCGTCCGCGGTGTCCGCGAAGTGGAGCCGCTGCGGCGGGGCGTAGGTGCGTTCGGCGTTGTAGGCGTCCGGTGTGCTGGGCGCGAGGAACTCGGAGAACACCGACACCAGGAGGAGCGCGCACAGCACGAGCGCGCCGGCGACGGCCAGCCTGCTGCGGCGGAAGCGCCGCCAGACGAGCACACGCTGGGGCACGTCCCCCGGCGGGGCCCCGGCGGTCCGGGGCTCCGTGTCGGGGGCCCCGGCCCCGGTGAGGGGTTCGCGGGACGCCTCCGGGGGAGCGGGGCGGTCGGGCAGTGCTCCCATGGGTCACACCCTCTCGACGTGGTGGTGGCGGATACGCGGGTCCCACCAGGCCAGCAGCAGGTCGGACAGCAGGGTGCCGACGACCGTCAGCACGCCGAGGACGAGGATGAAGCTTCCCGCCAGGTACATGTCCTGGTTGCGCAGGGCCTCGACCAGCAGCGGGCCGGTCGTCTCCAGGCTCAGCACGATGGAGACCATCACCTCGCCGCCCACGAGCGTGGGCAGGATCCAGCCGATGGTGCTGATGAAGGGGCTGAGCGACATGCGCACGGGGTACTTGAGGACGACCCGCCACTCGGGCAGGCCCTTGGCGCGTGCCGTGGTGACGTAGGGCTTGCGCAGCTCGTCCAGGAGGTTGGCGCGCAGTACCCGGATGAGCGCCGCGGTGCCCGCGGTGCCGATGATCAGCACCGGTATCCACAGGTTGGACAGCACGTCCAGGACCTTGCCCAGGTTCCAGGCGGCGTCGGCGTACTCGCGCGAGACGAAGCCGCCCACGCTCTCGCCGAAGTAGCGGTAGGACACCCAGGCGAAGATCAGCGCGAGCATGAAGTTCGGGGTGGCCAGGCCGACGAACCCGACGAAGGTCACCGCGTAGTCGCCCAGCGAGTACTGGCGGACCGCCGAGTACACCCCGAAGGGGAAGGCGATCGCCCAGCTCAGCAGCAGCGTGACCACGGCCAGGGCCAGGGTGAGGCCGATCCGGTCCCACATCAGGCCGGACACCTCGCGGTTGTACTGGAAGGACTGCCCGAAGTCGCCGTCCAGGACGATCCCGCAGACCCAGTTCCAGTACTGGACGAAGAAGGGGTCGTCGAGCCCGTACCTCTCCTCCAGCGCGCGGATCTGCGCGCTGTCCACCCCCTGCCCCTGCGCGGACAGCTCGGCGATGTAGGCGGTCAGGTAGTCGCCCGGGGGCAGCTGGATGACCAGGAACGCCACGATCGAGATGGCGAACAGGGTCGGGATCATGTACAGCACGCGGCGTATCACGTAGTGGAGCACGGTGCCCCCCTCGTGGCGGCCGCCGGACGGCGTCCGCCGGCCCGGCGGCGGGATCCGGCGCGCGTCACCACCGGACGCCCCCGCCGTCCATACGGGTGTGGAACGGGGACTCCGGTCCCAGGTCGGCGGGGGCGACGGGCCGTCCCTGGAAGGCGGAGGCGTAGATCCCCGCCACCAGGCGCATCGTGTCCAGCGACTCGGCGGAGGTCACCGGCGGCGCGGCGCCCTCGCGCAGCGCCGCCAGCACCTGGGCGATCTGGGCGCGGTGACCGCTGTCGGTCCCCCGCTCCCCGCCCTCCCAGGCGGCCGTGACCTCCTCCTCGAACCCGGGCGCCGGGGTGATCCGCCAGTCGGAGTCGCCGTAGCCGTACAGGTGGACCAGTTCGACGGTGGCCCTCTCGAAGTCGATCCGGATCCGGCTCTCCTCCTGGGGGGAGACCAGGCTGTTGACCACGCTGGCCACCGCGCCGTCGGCGAAGTCCACCCGGGCCAGCGACACGTCCTCGGTCTCGACGTCGCGCGCCTGGCGGCGGGCGACGGCCGACACCTCCGTCCACTCGCCCAGCAGGGAGAGCAGAAGGTCCATCTGGTGGATGCCGTGCCCCATGGTCGGGCCGCCGCCCTCGGTCTCCCACCTGCCCCGCCACGGCACGTCGAAGTACTCCTGGGGCCGGAACCACGTGGTGTGGCAGGCCGCCACCAGCGCACGCCCCAGCACGCCGGCCCGGGCCAGCGCCCGTACCCGCCGGGCGCCCGAGCCGAAGCGGTGCTGGAACACCGTGGCCAGCCACGGCCCCCGCTCCCCGCCCTCGGCCGCCGCCATCCTCTCCGCCTCGGCCAGGCTCAGCGCGGGGGGCTTCTCCACCAGCACGGACGCACCCGCCCCCAGGCAGGCCTCCACCTGGGGGCGGTGCAGGCCGGGCGGCGTGCACACGTGCACCAGCTCCGGCCGCTCCCGGTCCAGCATCTCGGTCAGATCGGTGTATCCGGTCGGAACGGCGAAACGGGACCGGAACGCGGACAGGGCCTCGGTGTCGACGTCGACCGCGGCGACGATCTCGGCCCGCTCCGGCAGGGAGCGCAGCGCCTCGGCGTGGAACCGGGCGATGTTGCCCGTGCCCACGAGCGCGACGCGGACCGGGCCCGCGGGCGTGGCGGCAGCCGGGGAGGGGGTGCTCATGTGTGGTTGTCTCCTCTGTGAGCGGGGGGTGTGGGGGGTGTTCGAGGAGTGCTCAGCCGCGGGGGCTCATCCGCGTGCGGCGACCTCCTGTTCCCGGTCGACGGGGTCGAGCTGGACGCCGCACGCCAGGCGGCGGGTGTGGTCCACCACGCGCGTCGGGCCCTGGAGCAGGACCGGGACGGTGTGCCGGACGTCCTCACTGGACGCGGACAGCAGCAGCTCCAGGCGGCCGGGCTCGACCACGCGCCGCCCGTCCGGCCCGGTGTAGGAGGACAGGTCCGCGTGGACGGTGAAGTCCACCGCCCGCGCCTCGCCCGCCTCCAGGTGCACCCGCGCGTAGCCGACCAGGCGCCTCCTGGGCCGGGCCACCAGCGCGACGGGGTCGTGCATGTAGAGCTGGACGACCTCGGTGCCGGCGGTGCCGCCGACGTTGCGGACGGTGCAGCCGACGGTGACCTCCCCGTCGGTGCCGGTCACGGGGACCTCGTCCCGGGGGGCGGGGCGGCCGTCCACGCGCGGGTCCTCCCAGGAGAACCGGGTGTAGGACAGGCCGTGCCCGAACGGGTGGAGCGGGGTGGGGTCCACCGAACTGACGTCGCTGTGGTGGGCCAGGTCGGGGCCGAGGTAGGTGGTGGGCTGGCCGCCGGACGAGCGCGGCACGGACACCGGCAGGCGCCCGCTGGGGTTGACCCGCCCCGAGAGCACGCCGGCCAGGGCGGGCATGCCCTCCTCCCCGGGCAGGAAGGCCTGGACGACGGCGGCGAGCCGGTCGGCGACCGGTCCCAGCGCGTAGGGGCGTCCGGACACCACCACCGCGACGACGGGGGTGCCGGTGTCGGCCAGGGCCTCCAGGAGTTCCTGCTGCACCCCGGGCAGGCGCAGCTCCTCGGCGTCGCAGCCCTCGCCGGAGGTCCCCCGGCCGAAGAGGTCGGAGCGGTCACCGACCACGGCCACGCACACCCGGGCGCGGGAGGCGGCCCGCACGGCCTCGTCGAACCCGTCGGTGGAGTCGCCGTCCACCGAGCACCCTGCCCGGTGCTCGACGCTCGTACCGGGCAGCTCGGAGCGCAGGGACTCCAGCAGGGTGGGGATCTCCACGCCGACGGCGGTGTCGGGGTGGTGCCTGCCGACGTGGGCGGGGAAGGAGTAGCAGCCGAGCACGGCGTCGGCGGTGTCGGCGAGCGGGCCGACCAGGGCCAGGTCCCCGGCGCCGGCCAGGGGGAGCGTGTCGCCGGGGTTGGACAGCAGCACCACCGAGTGCTCGGCGAGCTCGCGGGCCAGGGCGCGGTGCTCGGCGGGGTCCAGGTCCACGGGGGCGTCGGGGTCCTCGGGTTCGGGGGTCCAGTCGGCGTCGAGCAGGCCCAGCCCGCACTTTTGGAGCAGCACGCGCCGGGCGGCCCGTTCGACCAGATCCTCGGGCACCTCGCCCGCGCGGACCAGGGCGGTGAGCTGGTCGCCGTAGCAGTGCACGGTGGGCAGTTCGACGTCCACACCAGCGGTCAGGGCCAGGGCCCCGGCCCGGGCGGTGGACTCGGCGACGCGGTGCAGGGTCTGGAGGAAGGCGATGCCGAAGTAGTCGGCGACCACGGTGCCCTCGAAGCCCCACCGCTTGCGCAGCAGGTCGGTGAGCAGGCCGGTGTCCGCGGCGGCGGGCAGCCCGTCGTTGTCGTTGTAGGCGGACATGACCGATCCGGCGCCGCCGTCGCGTACGGCCATCTCGAAGGGCGGGAGCAGCACGTCGGCGAACTCGCGCGGGCCGACCGAGACCGGTGCCAGGTTGCGGCCGCCGCGGGAGGCCGAGTACCCGGTGAAGTGCTTGAGGGTGGCCACGATCCCGCTGGACTGGAGGCCGCGTACGTAGGCGGTGCCGACGGTCGCCACGAGGTGGGGGTCCTCGCCGATGGTCTCCTCCGTGCGGCCCCAGCGGGGGTCGCGGGACACGTCCAGTACGGGCGCCAGGCCCTGGTGGACGCCGACCCGGCGCATGCTCTCCCCGATCTGGGCGGCCATCCGCTCGACCAGGTCGGGGTCGAAGCTGGCGCCCCAGGCCAGGGGAACCGGGTAGATGGTCGCGGTCCAGGCGGCGAACCCGGCCAGGCACTCCTCGTGGGCCACGGCGGGGATGCCGAAGCGGTTGGCGCGCATGATCTCCCGCTGGCTGCGGGCCAGCGACGCGCGTCCGGCGACGGGGTCCACCGGGACGGTGCCGAAGGGACGGGTGAGCTGTCCGAGGCCGTCGGCGATCACCCGCTCCCACTCGGGCGGCTCCTGGGCGAGGTCGTGCTGGTGCGGTGCGACGGCCTCCCCCGAGGCGTCCGCGCGCACCCACACACCGTGCAGCTGGGCGACCTTCTCCTCCAGGGTCATCGACCCCAGCAGTCGCTCGACGCGCGTCGCTGCCGGGAGGGAGGGGTCCCGCCAGCTCTCGGCGGCGTCCTCCCGTTCGGCGACGTGGTCAGAGGGTCCGGTCATGTAGGTGTGCCTTTCTGTGCTCGGTGGGGGTGCGGAGAGGGGGTCCGTCGACTGGTGGAGGTCGGGCACTGGTCATTCGAAACTTTCGAAACTAGTATCGAAACTTACTGAACGAGAATGTACGTATTCGCGATGACCTGGTCAACCCCTGCGAGAGATATAAGTCACAGGTGTGCCGTGAGCTGGGGTTCAGGGGAAGTTTTGGCTGGTGAAGAAATGGAAGGTTTCGTCGGGGCTATCAATGGGAAGCGCTTGCCTGCCGAAACTTTCGACAAACCCGCTGGTCAGCCTGATCGGCCACGGGGGACGCGGGCCGCATCGGGAACACAGGGCGCATTGAGGACACGAGCCGGCGGATGGGACACTCCGGGCGTGGGAATCACAGAACGACTCCATGAGATCGGGCGGCCGCTGGTCGCCGAACAGCTGGCGCACCCGACGGTCGCCGGAATCGCCCGGGGCGACCTCGACGACCGCGCCTTCCGGTACTGGCTGGAACAGGACCACCTCTACCTGCTCGACTACGCGCGGGCCTTCTCCCGGCTGGCCTGGCAGGCCCCCGACGAGCACCTCGCCGACCTGGTGGGCATCGCGCACAGCACCCTCAACGAGGAGCTGGAGCTGCACCGCTCCCTGTCCGGGGAGTTCGGCGCGGACCTGACCACCCGCGACAAGGGGCCGGCCTGCGCGGCCTACACCGCGTGGCTGCTCGACGCCGCCGCGGACTACCGCGACGGGCTCGCCGCCGTCTACCCCTGCATGTGGGGCTACAACCAGCTCGGGCTCGCCCTGGCGGAGAAGCGCCCCGAGGAGCCGCGCTACCGCCGGTGGGTCGACACCTACGCCGACCCGGAGTTCACCACCCTCACCGAGCACTACGGGAGGATGCTGGAGGAGGCCGATCCCGACCCCGAACGCGCGGAGCGCCTCTTCCTGGAGGGCATGCGCCACGAGGTCGCCTTCTGGGACACGCCCCACACCGCGCCCACCGCCTGACCCCGGTACGGAGGAAGGGGGAGCCGGGCCGTGCGGCCCGACTCCCCCTCCCGCCGGCCGGTGGCCGGGTACCGGTGCGCCCCGGTCAGGGGTTGAGCACCGCCTCCACGGTCTCGAAGCGCTCGATCTCGCAACCGTTGTGCTTGTCGAACCGGGTGTCGATGTCGGTTCCGTCGATGTGGCCGGTCACGTGGGCGACCTCGGGGCCGCCCACCTGCATGGTGCACATCATGTCGGAGGTGTCGAGGACGAACGGCTCCGCGCCGACCTCCTCGATCCGTTCGCACGCCTCCTCGGGGGCGGGGTGGTCGCCGCCCACGGGGCCGCAGGTCAGGGTCCACACCCCTTCCTCGTAGCCTTCTTCGGGGGTCAGGGCCTCATCGTCGCTCAGGGAGCGCTCGATCGTCAGTCGGACCTCGGCGTCGCCGGAGGGGTCCTCGGCCGGGTCGGAGGGATTGGTGGTCTCGTCGGTCCGGGGGGCCGGCGCGTTCACTTCGGCGGGCTCGTTGCCGCAGGCCGTGATAAGCAGGCCAAGGGCTGCGAGAGCGGCGAGGCGGGTCGGCAGGGCCGTCGCGAAGGTGTACTGAGCCATATGGTTCGGACGCGGGGAGAACCCACCGGGTTCCCCGGATTCTCACATTTTACGAAGTACGCAGACACAGGGGGTCACATGTTCGGCAGCGAGGTCCCGGAGGCCGACGTCACCGAGGTGCCCGGGGACGCCTACGTGCTCGACGTCCGCGAGGACGACGAGTGGAACGCGGGCCACGCGCCCGACGCCACGCACATCCCGCTCGGCGAGCTGGGCCGGCGCGCGGCCGAGGTGCCGCAGGACCGGAGGGTCTACGTCGTCTGCCGTGTGGGCGGCCGCTCCGCTCAGGCCGTCGCCGCGCTCAACCAGGCCGGGTGGGACTCGGTCAACGTCGCCGGAGGCATGCAGGCCTGGCAGCACGCCGGCCGCGACCTGGCGGCGGAGGACGGCGCGGAGCCCCGCGTCATCTGACCTTCCTGCCCCCTCGGGCGCGCTGGCCGGAAACGTCGGGGGTGTGACCGGTGGGATGCGCCGTCCGGTCGGCCCCGCGTCCGGCGCCGCTCCCGCTGTTCTGCGGTGCCGCCAGGAGCGGTGTCGTGCTCCGCGGGCGCGGCCCGGTGAACCCTTTCCGGTCAGGGCGTCCGAGGCCCGGCTCCGTCGATTTGGCGCCGATTGCGCAAAGCACTGCCCCTCGGGGGCCTCCGGGTGGCACTATGACGTCGTGAGTTCCGAGCGCGCGCCCCTCAGCGCCGAAGCCGTGCTGGCCGCGTCAGCGGACGCGGTGGTCTGTGTCGACAGCGAACTCCGAGTCACCCTCTGGAACCCGGCCGCCGAGCGCCTGTTCGGCTGGCGCGAGGAGGAGGTGCTCGGGGAGGAGCTGCCGATCGTCCCCGCGGAGCTGAAGGCCGAGCACGGCGCGGTGCTCGAACACGTGCGCGCGGGTACGCCGCTGTCCATCCACACGCGCCGGGTGCGCAGGGACGGCGTGGTCATCGACGTGCGGATCAACACCAACCGCGTGCCCGACGCCGGCGGCGGGGTCGCCGGGTGGGTGCTCAGCCTCTACCCCTCCGACAGCGACGTGCAGGCCCGATCCTCGGCGATGGAGCGGGCCCGCCTGGTGCGGCGGCTCACCGACGTGGTCGTCGACATCAACGCCGACCTCAGCCGCAGGACCGTGCTCGACCGCATCTCCCGCGGCATCACCGAGCTCACCGGCGCGGACGCGGGCGGTTTCGTCCTGCTCAAGGAGGACCGCGTGGAGCTGGTGAGCATCTCCGAGCTGTCGGAGGACCTGCGGGGGTTCAGCGCGGCGCTGGACGACAGCCTCTTCGGCGAGCTGCTGCGCAGCGGCAAGTCCGTGCTGCTGGCCAACGAGGACACCCGCGGCCTGCAGGACCTGGTCTGGGCCGACCTGCCCGGGCTGCACACCATCGCTCTGGGCGTGTCCAACGTGCACGGCCGGCCCTACGGGGCCCTGTACGCGCTCTACAGCCAGCGCAAGGTCGGCCACGTGGAGCTGGAACTGCTCGAACTGCTCGCGGCGCACGCCGGCGTGGCGATCGGCAACGCGCTGGCCTACGAGGAGCTCAACCGCCAGCGCGTCCACGAACAGGCGGTGGCCGACTCCAGCGCCGACGGGATCGCCGTGCTCGACTTCGGCGGCCGGGTGCTCAAGTGGAACCGCTCGGCGGTGGAGCTCACCGGCTACGGGGCCGAGGTGGTGGAGGGGCGCCACCCGCCCTTCCCGCTGCCCGCCTGCCACGGGCAGCCGGTCAAGCACCGGCTCAAGGACGGGCGCTGGCTGGAGATCCTCATGGCGCAGATCCCGCGCACTCGCGAGTGGGTGGTGGACTTTCGCGACATCACCGCGCAGAAGGCCATGGAGGACGAACGCGAGGCCTTCCTGGCCACGAGCGGGCACGAGCTGCGCACCCCCATCACCGTCATCCACGGCTACGCCACCACGCTGCTGCGCAAGTGGTCCCGGCTCAGCCCGGACTCTCAGTACCAGGCGGTCGGCACCATCGCCGAGCGCTCCTCCGCCCTGGCCACGCTGGTGGACCGGCTCCAGCTGGGCTCGGACGTCTCCCGGGGCCAGATGCGGGCCGGCCGCGACCGGTTCGACCTGCCCGAGGTGCTGCGGCAGGCGGTCAGCGCCTTCCGCCCCCTGTCCGACCGGCACGACGTCACCCTGGAGGCGCTGCCGCCGCTCCCGCCCACGTCCGGGGACCCGCTGGCCACGAGCATGATCATGGACCAGCTTCTGGACAACGCCCTGAAGTTCTCGCCCGAGGGCGGGCGCGTACACGTCAGCGCCCGCGAGGAGGACGACGCCGTCGCGGTCGTGGTCGACGACGAGGGCGTGGGGCTGCGGCCGGGCGACGAGGAGCGGATCTTCGACCGCTTCGTCCAGTCCGGGGTGCGCGGCGACGACTCCGACTCCGGCTTCGGAGGTCTCGGCCTCGGCCTGTACATCGTGCGCCAGCTGGCGCGGGACCAGGGCGGCGACGTCACCGCCCAGCGGTTGGAGCGCGGGGCGCGCATGCGGTTCACGGTGCCCCTGTACCGCGAGGACGCACCGGAGGACGCCGAGCGGACCCCTACACGGTCCGAGCCGTCCCCCAGGCAACCTGAGTCACAGGAAACAACAAAAACATCATCAAGCCCAGAACCCCTGCCACGTCAGCGATCCCCGCGCCGACGTGCGAGCCGTACCCGGTGATTCACCTCGCGGTGGGTTTCCTCCCGAGGTGATCGGGGCATTTCCACCCCTGGTGGAATTCGCTGGCACACATCGGGCGGGTTCCGGACCGCCCGAGAGAGCACGAACGCGCAGGGATTCAACGTGTCAGGAGACCACACCCCACTCGACGCCGGGGACCGCCCGCACCAGGTCGAGCGGAGCGTCACGCTCCCCTACACCCCCGCCAGCGTGACCGACGCCAGGCAGCGGCTGTGCCGCGACCTGCGGGCCATGAAGGTCGACGAGGAGCGCGTGGACGACGCGGCCCTCGTCCTCAGCGAACTCGTCAGCAACGCCCTGCGCCACGCCAGGCCCCTGCCCACCCCCGGCAACCCGGAGAACAGTGTCGGCGTGTCCTGGCGCGCCGAGGCGGACCGCGGATCGCAGTCGGGCGGCTGGGTGGAGATCGCGGTGCGCGACGGCGGATCCTGCACCATGCCCCGCGTGGCGCCTCCCTCCGTCTCCGGCCTGGGCGGCCGGGGTCTGAGCATCGTCCAGACCCTGTCGGGGCGGTGGGGCACCGAGATGGACGCGACCACCACCACGGTGTGGGCCGTCCTGGAGATCCCCGCCGATGGGGCCGCTGACGAGGAGGAGGGCACGGCCGAGGGCCTGCCCGAGAGCCTGGGGAAGATCTCCTGCCCGGACGCGGCCGACGTCGTCGAGCTGCGGCTGGACGACCGGGAGGACGAGAGGGCCCGGAGCGCCCTGATCTGAGCGGGTCCGCCGGCCGGTTCCGTATCCGGGGAAAGCCCGTGCCGCGTGGCCCGGGAACGCCTCCGATGTCGCGAAACACCGTCGCTGAGGTGGCCCGCGGGTGACGCGGCCGCTACAGTCACGACTGTGGAGTTGAAGATATCAAGCCGGTCTCAGGAAGACGTCGCGGTGGTAACCGTGGGCGGTGAGGTCGACCTGTACACGGCACCCCAGTTGCGCAGCGAGCTCGTCGGGGCCCTGGACGGAGGGGCGCGGCGGCTGCTCGTCGACATGTCGCGGGTGGAGTTCTGCGACTCGACGGGCATCAGCGTGCTGCTCTCCGCCATGAAGCGCTCCCGCCACAAGGGCGGCGACCTGGAGATCGTGGCGCCCATGCCCGCGGTCACGAAGGTCCTGGAGGTGACCGGCCTGGACGAGGTTTTCGTCATCCATCCCGATCTCGACGCGTCGCCGGTGGCCGCGGGGACCGGCACGGCCCCGTAGGCGGGCGCGCGTGTTCCGGGGGGAGAACGGCGGTCCGGAGGGGACCGGGGTCGCCGTGGTGATCGCGGCCAAGGACGAGGCTCCACGGGTCGGCGCCACCGTGAGGGCCGCCCGCGCCCTGCCCGGAGTGGACCTGGTCGTCGTGGTCGACGACGGTTCCGCCGACCGTACGGCCGACGTCGCCCTCGACGCCGGAGCCCGCGTGTTCAGGCACGGCCGCAACCGCGGTAAGGGAGCGGCGATGGAGACGGGCGCGGAGGGCGTCCGGCTCATCGAGGCGCACGGGGAGGAAGCGGCCCGTCCCCCCAGGCACCTGCTGTTCCTGGACGCCGACCTGGAGGCCACCGCCGCGGACGCCGCCCCGCTCATCGAGCCGGTCACCGGCGGCAAGACCGACATGACCATCGCCCTCTTCCCCGCCACGCGCACGCGCCTGGGCGGGCACGGGTTCGTGGTGCGGCTCGCACGCGGCGGGGTCCGCAAGGCCACCGGGTGGGAGCCCGAGCAGCCCCTCAACGGCCAGCGCTGCATCACACGCGCCGCCTTCGAGGCGGCCAAACCGCTGGCCGCGGGCTTTGGCGTGGAGACCGGCCTGACCATCGACGTGCTGCACGCCGGCTTTCGGGTGCTGGAGGTGGAGGTGCCGCTGGAGCACCGGGCCACCGGCACCGACCTGCGCGCACAGCTGCACCGCGCCCGCCAGTTCGCGGACGTGGCGCGGGCGCTGGCGGTGCGCGAGCTGCGGCCCACGGCGCGGCGCCAGTGGGACCGGACCCGGGAGCGCGCGCGTACGGCCGGTTGGCAACTGGCGGGCAAAGTCGGTCACATGAGTTGGCGAAATCGCCTCAAGTAACCCCATGGATTCAGTGCGTAGCTATACGCTCGCCCTGTGTTCACTACGATCCTGGCTTTGACCGGAATGCTCTCGGGTCTGGGCGCGCTCGCCCTCGGCGGGTACGCGTTGTCCAGGACCCGGGTGGCCGACAACGACTCCCGGATGATCGCCCAGCGGACGGCGGAGGTCGGCGCCTCGGGCGTGGACCCGCTCGCCGTCCGCGACGTGGCGGTACTCCACTACGACGCCCTGGAGGAGATGTCGGGCGCCCGCTCCTTCTCCCTGGCACTGCTCAACAGCGAGGGCGACGGTGTGGTCGTCACCTCCATCAACGGGCGCACCGAGACGCGCACCTACGCCAAGCCGGTGGTGGGCGGCGAGTCCGACATCCTGCTCAGCCCCGAGGAGTACCGGGTCGTCCGCTCGGCCCGCCTGGGCGAGGGGATCGGCGCGAGCATGACGGCCGGGAGCACCCCGGCCCGCTCCGCGCCCCCGGCCGCGGGGACCGGTGAGAACGGCGGGGACGGCGGGGAGTGGACCGCGCACGCGGGTGCCGCGCCCTCCGGGACCGCACCGGGCACCGGGGCCGCACGGGGCGACGGGGACCGGGAGCCCTTCGTCACCGCGCTGCGCCCCACGGGCCGCAACGGACAGCCGCACCCGGGCCACGGCGCCGTATAGCCTGGCTGCATGCCCAACCGCTACGCCTACCTCGGCCCCGAGGGCACCTTCACCGAAGCCGCGCTGCGCGACCTGCGCCCGGACGCGCCCGACGGTGCCCGCGTGCCCTGCGAGGGGATCGCGTCGGTCTTCGACGCGGTCCGCTCCGGCGCGGCGGACGGAGGGGTGGTCCCGCTGGAGAACTCGGTCGAGGGCGGCGTCACCGCCACCATCGCCGAGCTGGTCAACGGCGCCCCGCTGCTCATCACCGGGGAGACGGCCATACCCGTCGAGTTCGCGCTGTTCGCGCGCGGCGGGACGTCCCTGGAGGACGTCAAGCGGGTGGCCACCCACCCCCACGCCCTCGCCCAGTGCCGGGGCTGGCTCGCCCGGCACCTTCCCGACGCCGACACGCACACCGTCTCCTCCACGGCCGCCGCCGCGCGTGCCGTGTCCGAGCCCGGCGCGCCCTACGACGCCGCGATCTGCGCGGTGATCGCCGGCGAGCGGTACGGCCTGCGCGCCCTGGCCTCGGGGGTCGGCGACCGGTCCGACGCCGCCACCCGCTTCATCTACCTGTCCCGGCCCGGCGCGCTGCCCGATCCCACCGGGGCCGACCTGACGTCCCTGGTCGCCTTCATCGCCGACGACCACCCCGGCGCCCTGATCGAGGTGCTCAACCAGTTCGCCGTGCGCGGGGTCAACCTCACCAGGCTGGAGTCGCGCCCCACCGGCGACGGGCTCGGCAGCTACTGCTTCTGCATCGACGCCGAGGGGCACGTGTCGGAGGCCCGGGTCGGCGAGGCGCTCATGGGCATCCGGCGGGTGTGCCGTGACGTGCGCTTTTTGGGCAGCTACCCGCGCGACGGGCGGGCCGCCGTGACCAACCCGCCGCTGCGGCCCCGCCCGGCCACCGACGCCGACTTCGTCGAGGCCGAGCGGTGGCTGGCGCGCGTCCGGGCCGGCCGGGTCGACTAGAGCCTGTTCTCCGAGCCGGGCCCTGGGTCCCGGGGGGCTGTTCGGGCGCACGCGGGGTCGCTGGAGGTGCCGCGGGCGGGTGCCGTGTGAGGGCCGTGGCCGAAGGCCGTCGTTCGAGGGCGGTGGCGGGCGAGGGGCGGGGCGAGGCGAGGGCCCGAGGAACACCGCCTGGCGGACCGGCCGGAGGCCTCCTCCCCGGTCCTCGCGGACCCGTTCCCGTCTCCGGGGCGCCCGTACCACCCTTTCGCCTAGGACGGGTGTGGCGGGTTGCCGGGGGACATGCGTTGGATGTGACCTTGGAGCGAGGCGGACCGGCGGAGGCCGGGCCCGGCGGGGAGCGGTCCGCGCTCCGGAAGGCGGATGGGTAGGGGACGCGGAACACGGGGGTGCTGGAGGCGTGTGCGCGGCCGGCCGGGGTACGGGCCGGGACCCTCGTGTGAGGCGACGGAGCGCGTGCCCGCACGGATGACGGATGGGCGGACGAACGAGCGAGGGGACGACCGGCCGGGGTGACATGGTGCTGGGCCGGATCCTGCAGGAGAGCCACCGGATGGCCCCCGACGAGCTGCCCGCGCTGCTGCGTCGGCACGGCGAGGCACTGGGAGTCACCAGACTGACCGTGTACCTGGCCGACGTCCAGCAGCAGACCCTGGTCGCACTACCCGACGAGCGGACCGAGCAGCCCAGGTCCGTGGCGGTCGAAAGCAGTCTGGCGGGCTGGTGCTACCGCACCATGTCACCCCGGATCGCCACCTCGGACAGCGGCGACCTGACGCTGTGGCTGCCGGTGCTGGACGGTATCGAGCGGGTCGGCGTGCTGAGCGTGCAGGCTCCCGTCCTGGACACCGCCGCCCTGGAGCTCTACCGGTCGCTGTCACCCCTGATCGCCATGATCGTGACCACCAAGGGCCTCTACAGCGACGCCTACACCTCCACGAAGCGTGTCGCTCCGATGCAACTGCCCGCCGAGATGGTGTGGGCCTCCCTGGCACCGCGTACCGTCGGCAGCCATACGGTCACCTCCAGCGCGGTCCTGGAGCCCGCCTACAACCTGCACGGAGACGCCTTCGACCACACGCTGAACAGCAGCACCCTGTACACCGTCATCCTGGACGCGATGGGCCACGACCTGGTCTCCGGCCTGATCGCCTCGGTCGCCCTGGCCGCCTACCGTAACGCCCGCCGCAACGGCGCGAACCTGGAGGAGATCGTCGACACCAGTGTCAGCGAGGTCTTTCCCGACCGCTACGTCACCGGCGTCTTCTCCAGCCTCGACCTGGTCAGCGGACAGCTGAGCTGGCTCAACCGCGGGCACCCCGCACCGCTGCTGCTGCGCGACCACGAACCGGTGCCCGGGGCGCTGGAGCGCGACCCCGAGCCTCCTCTGGGTCTGGGCCGCGACCTCCCCGGCACCGAGCACCGGATCCACCGGTACCACCTGGAACCCGGCGACCGCGTCCTGCTCTACACCGACGGTGTCACCGAAGCCCGCTCCCCCCGTACCGGTGAACTGTTCGGGGAGGAGCGCTTCGCCGGATTCGTCATCCGCGCCCTCTCCGCCGGGGAGTCCGCTCCCGAGGCCCTGCGCCGCCTCGTCCACGCCATCCTGGCCCACCAGGAGGACCGGCTCACCGACGACGCCACCATCGTCATGTGCGAATGGCACCCCTCCCAGCACTCCTCCCGTCCCCACACCCCCGGGCCGGTGACGACTCCCCCGCTCAGACGGGGAGCGCGGTGCCCCGCCGCCGGAACGTGAGGGGCGGCGGACCCGTGCCACGGGGCCCTCCCCGAGCGTGCCGGCGCCGCCTCCTCCAGGGTGGTGGCGCGGTGCAGCAGCTCCAGGCACAGGGCCAGCCGCAGCGCGACGTCCCCCGGGCGCGTGGCCTTCGGCACCTCCGACACGGAGGCGAGGTCCTCGGCGGTCATCTCGTTCATCGGCCCCATCGCCGTCTCCCCTCGTCAGGTCCTGTCACGGGGAGGACGCCGTTTCCCCACGTCCATGACGCGGTTGTGGAAAAGATGTCGGGGAGATCGGACCCGGGCGGTAACCTGCAAGGCGTGATCGACCTTCGCGCTCTTCGAGAAGACCCCGAACGACTCCGTGCCTCGCAGCGGGCCCGCGGGGAGGATCCCTCCGTCGCCGACCGGCTGCTCGAACTCGACGCCGGCCACCGCTCCGCGCTGTCCCGGTTCGAGACCCTGCGCGCCGAGCAGAAGAGCGTGGGCAAGTCCGTCTCCAAGGCCTCCCCCGAGGAGCGCGAGGAGCTCCTGGTCCGGGCCAAGGCGCTGGCCGCCGAGGTCAAGGAGGCCGACGCCGAGGCCGGACGCCTCGCCGACGAGCTGAACGCCGCCCTGGCCGCCGTGCCCAACCTCGTGGAGGAGGGCGCCCCCGAGGGCGGTGTGGACGACTTCGAGGTCCTGGAGACCGTCGGCACCCCGCGCGGGTTCGACTTCACCCCGCGCGACCACCTGGAGCTGGGCGAGATGCTCGGCGCCATCGACATGGAGCGCGGCGCCAAGGTCTCCGGCGCCCGGTTCTACTTCCTCACCGGTGTGGGCGCCCGGCTGGAGCTGGCGCTGCTCAACATGGCGATGAACCAGGCCGTCCAGGCGGGCTTCACGCCGATGATCCCGCCGGTGCTGGTCAAGCCCGAGACCATGGAGGGCACCGGGTTCCTCGGCGCGCACTCCGACGAGGTCTACCACCTGCCCAACGACGACCTCTACCTGGTGGGCACCTCCGAGGTGCCGCTGGCCGGGTACCACGCCGGGGAGATCCTGCCCGCCGACGCGCTGCCCCACCGCTACATCGGCTGGTCGCCGTGCTTCCGCCGCGAGGCGGGCTCCTACGGCAAGGACACCCGCGGCATCATCCGGGTGCACCAGTTCAACAAGGTGGAGATGTTCGTCTACACCCACCCGGACCAGGCGCACGAGGAGCACAAGCGGCTGCTCGCCTGGGAGCGGGAGATGCTGGACAGCCTGGAGCTGCCCTACCGCGTGGTGGACATCGCCGGCGGCGACCTGGGCACCAGCGCCGCCCGCAAGTACGACTGCGAGGCGTGGGTCCCCACCCAGGAGACCTACCGGGAGCTGACCTCCACCTCCAACTGCACCGAGTTCCAGGCCCGCCGCCTCAACACGAGGTTCCGGGACGAGGACGGCAAGCCCCGCTTCGCCGCCACCCTCAACGGCACGCTGGCCACCACCCGGTGGATCGTCGCCATCCTGGAGAACCACCAGCGCGAGGACGGCTCGGTGACGGTCCCCGAGGCGCTGCGCCCCTACCTGGGCCTCGACGTCCTGGAGCCGGTCGCCAGGAGGAAGTAGGCCGGTACGCGACGGAGCCCGTCCCCGGTCAGGGGGCGGGCTCCGTGTCCTTCATGCGCTACAGGTACGGGCCGGAGCCGTGCGGCTCCCCGCCCGGACCGCCGGGGCCGCCGGGACCCTGGGCCTGGAGGCCGGAGACGCCGGGCGGCAGGGCCTTGCGCATGTTCTCCAGCTGGGCGCGGGCCGCCATCTGCTGGGCGAACAGGGTCGTCTGGATGCCGTGGAACAGGCCCTCCAGCCATCCCACCAGCTGTGCCTGCGCGATCCGCAGCTCGGCGTCGCTGGGCGCGGAGCCCTCCGCGAACGGCAGGGTCAGCCGCTCCAGCTCCTCGATGAGCTCGGGGGCCAGGCCGTCCTCCAGCTCCTTGATGGAGGAGGTGTGGATCTCCTTGAGGCGGGCCCGGCTCGCCTCGTCCAGCGGAGCGGCCTTCACCTCGTCCAGGAGCTGGCGGATCATGCTGCCGATCCGCATCACCTTGGCGGGCTGCTCCACCATGTCGGCGAGGGAGCGGGGCTCCTCCGCGCCGTCCTCCTCCTGGCCCTCACGCTGGTCGGCCCCCATGACCAGTACATGGGGCAGTTCGTTCGGGTTGTCTGCGCTGCTCATCAGTCCCCTTACCTGGATATCACCGGCACGCCGTCAACGGGTGAGAAGGATCTTTCCGGTGTGCGCGCTCGTTTCCATGACGCGGTGCGCCTCCGCCGCGTTCCGCATCGGGACCGAGCGGTCGACGACGGGGCGGACGACTCCTTGTTCTACCAACGGCCACACCTGTTCGAGTACTCCCGAGACGATGGCCGCCTTCTCCTCCCGGGGGCGGGAACGCAGGGTCGTCGCCTGTACGGAAAGCCTTTTCACGAGCATACGGCCCAGATCGGCCTCGGCGCTGCGTCCGCCCATCAGCGCGATGATCACCAGGCGGCCGTTCGTGGCCAGGGAGCGCAGGTTGGCGTCCAGGTAGGAGCCGCCCATGATGTCGAGGACGACGTCGGCGCCGCCCGCCTCGCGCATGCGCTCGGTGAAGTCCTCGGTCCTGTAGTTGATGAGGATCTCGGCGCCCAGCTCGCGGCAGCGGTCCAGCTTCTCCTGGCTGCCCGCGGTGACGGCCACCCGGGCGCCCAGGGCGCGGGCGAACTGGACGGCGAAGGTGCCGATACCGCTGCCGCCGCCGTGCACCAGGACGGTCTCCCCGGCGCGCAGGCCCGCCACCATCACCAGGTTGGACCACACGGTGCAGGCCACCTCCGGCAGCGCGGCCGCCTCCACCAGGTCCACGCCCCGGGGCACCGGCAGCAGCTGGCCCACCGGCACGGAGACCTTCTCGGCGTAGCCTCCCCCGGACAGCAGGGCGCACACGGGGTCGCCGACGGACCACCCGGACTCCCCGGTGCCGGGGCCGAGCGCCGCGACGGTGCCCGAGCACTCCAGGCCCGGGTACTCGGAGGCCCCGGGAGGCGGTGCGTAGTTGCCCTGGCGCTGGGCCACGTCGGCCCGGTTGGCCGCGCTGGCGGCCACGTCCACAAGGACCTCCCCTTCGCCGGGGACGGGGTCGGGAACCTCGGACCAGGACAGGACCTCGGGGCCGCCCGGTTCGGTGATACGGATCGCGTGCATGAGCCAGACAGTACCCGGGGAGGTTCCCCGGCAGTCAACGGATCACTCTGTTCATCCGCCCCGGGGGTACTCCGGCGGGGCCGGGAGGGTAGGAGTGATCCCAGGGAGCGGGATCCGTCCCTTCCCCGCTGCGGTACCCCTCCCTCCACAGCACACCCCCTTGAAGCAGGAGAACTCCGGTGGCACACCAGGAACAGAACGGGTCGGGCCGAAACGCCGAGGCGGGTCCCGTACCGGAGGGCGAGGAGCGGGTCGGGCCGGGGCGTCCGGCCGAGGGCCCGGAGGAGTCCGAGGAGGCGGGCGCCGGGGCCCCGCCCGATCCGGCGGCACCCGCTCCCTCCCCCCGGGAGCAGTGGTTCGGCGGGTTCGAGGGGGCCGCTCCGCCCCCGCCGCCCTACGCCCGGATGCCCGAGGACACGCCGTTCCCGGTGCCGGGGACGGCGTACCAGGGAACGGGCCACCAGGACCCGCCCGAGGACGGCGGGGACGAGGGCGCCGGCGGGGACGCCGACGCGGGAGGGGAACCGGGGCCGGGGCCGTCCCGGCCGTCCGTGGTGCCCGAGCCCTCGGAGCTGCCCGGACTTTCGGAGCCGTTTGGGTCGGTCGAGACATCTGAGGAGCGTGAGCTCCCTGAGGTGTCAGAACTTCCTGAGGTTCCTGACGCGCTTGAGGTGCCCGAGACCTCGGGAGCCTCTGCGGCTGATGAGGGTTCCGAGGACTCCGACGACGCCGAGGACGAGATGCGGGGCAGCACGGTCCGGCTGCTGCCGGGTTCCTCGCGCGGGCGTCCGCAGCGGCAGTGGCTCCAGCGCCCCGCGAGGCCGGGCGGGGAGCCGGACCCGCTGTCGCCACGCGGGCCGCGCCACGACTCCGACGTGCCCGAGCCCGAGCAGCTGCCGCCGCTGGAGCCCGACCGCGGTGGGCTCCCAGGCCGGGAGGACCGGAAGGGGGCCGGAACGGACGCGGCCGCACCGGACCCGGGATCCGGTGCGGGGACGGAGCCCGGGCCGGGGTCCGGACCGCCTCCCGTCGCGGGGACGGTCCCCGGGACGCGGACGAGCGGCGGCCCTCCCGAGCCCGACGGCCCCTTCCCGCCCGGGCCCACGGGGGCCCCGCGGAGCCGCCCCGAGCCCCCGCCCACGCTCACCGGGCCGCGTGCCGGCCTCACGCCCCCCGCGAGGCCGGCGGCGCCCTCGGAGGCGGAGTCTCCGGCGAGTCCGTCGGCGGGACCGCCGGACCGGTGGCGAGGAGGACGGGAGCAGGAGACCTCCGACTCCCTCAACGCCGCCACCCTCGTGCGCAACCGGCGCCAGGGCCCCAGCGGCGGCTGGCGGCGGGCCGTGCACGCCGCCACCCTGGGCCTGGTCAACCCGGGGGAGTCCGCCAAGGTGCTGCGCCGGCGCGAGCTGGTGGCCCGTGCCTGCACGCCCGTGGCGACCGGACACCACCGGGTGGCCGTGCTCAGCCTCAAGGGCGGTGTCGGCAAGACCACCACCACGGTCGCCCTCGGCGCCACCCTGGCGTCCCTGCGCGGCGACCGGGTACTGGCCGTGGACGCCAACCCCGACCGGGGCACGCTCTCGGACAAGGTGCGGCTGGAGACCGCCGCGACCATCCGCGACCTGCTCAACGAGCGCCACCTGGTGTCGCGCTACGCCGACATCCGCGGGTTCACCTCGCAGGCACCCAGCCGTCTGGAGATCCTGGCCTCCGACCGCGACCCGGCGGTCTCCGAGGCGTTCAGCGACTCCGACTACCGGGAGGTGGCCCGCATCGTCGAGCACTTCTACTCCATCTGCATCACCGACTGCGGCACCGGGCTGCTGCACTCGGCGATGCGGGGAGTACTGGGGCTGGCCGACCAGGTGGTCCTGGTCAGCTCGGCCTCCGTGGACGGGGCGCGCAGCGCCAGCGCCACCCTGGACTGGCTGGAGGCGCACGGCCACGGCGCCCTCGTCCGCAGCGCGGTGGTGGTGCTGTCGATGGTGCGGTCCGACAGCAAGAGCAGCGTGGACCTGAACCGGCTGCAGGAGCACTTCGCCGGGCGGTGCCGCGACGTGGTGCGGGTGCCGTGGGACGGGCACCTGGAGGAGGGCGCCGAGGTGGACCTCGAACAGCTCGCGCCCGCCACGCGGGACTCCTACCTCCAGCTGGCGGCGTCCGTGGGGGAGGCGTTCGCCTGGCGCAGGTGAGGGCTGGGAGCGGTGTGCGCGGCCCCTCACTGGTTTCCGGGATCCGCTTTCGGACAGGGGAAGGACAAGGGAAGGGGTCGCGAATGAACGCACAGGGACGTCCGCCCTCGGTCGTGGTCGGCGTGGACGGCACGCCCGCCGCCAACGCGGCCCTGGCCTGGGCCACCGAGGAGGCGGCCAGGCGCGGGGCACGGCTGCGGATCGTGCACGGCCTGGGCATGCCGGTGGTGATCGGCGCCTACGGCGCCTCGGGGAACTTCGCCGTCGAGGACCTGCGGCAGGCGGGGTACGACCTGCTCGCCGCGGGTGCCGCGTACGTGCACCGTGCCCGGCCCGAGGTGGAGGTGGCGACCGTCCTGGCGCCGGAGGACGCGCCCGCCGTCCTGCTCAACGAGGCCGGGCACGGGGACGTCATCGTGATGGGCTCGCGCGGCCTGGGCGGGGTCCGGGCGATCATGCTGGGCTCGGTCGGTGTGCGCGCCGCCTCGCACGCGCCCTGTCCCGTGGTGGTGGTACCCAACCTGGAGAAGCCGCCGCCGCGCCGGAACCGCGTCGTGGTGGGCGTGGACGGGTCCGAGTCCTCCCGCCGCGCACTGCGCTTCGCCCTGCACGAGGCCCTGGTGGGCGGTTCCGAGGTCGTGGTGGTCCACAGCTGGCAGGTGCCGCTGCCCGCGGACGCCGAGTCGCTGTCCGCCGACGACCGCGCCCTCCACGAGGAGACGTTCGACCGCCAGTCCGAGGAGGTGGTCGCGGGGCTGCTCGCCGAGGTGGTCGACGACCGGACCGAGCACCTGGACATCAGCGCGGTACGGACGCAGTCCAACCCGGTGGACGCCCTGGTGGAGGCGTCCCGGGAGGCGGACCTGCTCGTCGTGGGCTCGCGTGGCCGCGGGGGAGTCCGGGGACTGGTGATGGGGTCGGTCAGCCAGGGGGTGCTGCAGCACTCCACGGTGCCCGTCGCCGTCCTGCCGCCGGAGTCCGGGGACGAGTGACCGTGCCTCCCGCGGCGGTGACGGACCGCGGCGGGTGCCGTGCCGGGGTGCCGCGCGGCGGGGTATGTGTCCGCAGAGCACGCGTTGAGGGGGAACTATGGCAGGCAGCAAGGAGCATCCGTCCAAGGTCGTCGTGGGAATCGACGGTTCCGACCACTCCCGTGCGGCACTGGACTGGGCGGCCGCCGAGGCCGCACGCCGGGGCGCGCCGATCCTGGCCGTGTACGCGCTGGGGATGCCGATGGTCGTGTCGGCCGATCCCGGGCCCACCCGCTTCGACCCCACCGCCGAGATCTCGGAGCAGGCCACCGAGGTGATGGACCGGGTGGCCGAGCGCGTCCGCGAACTCCAGCCGTCGGTGACCGTGGAGACGGAGACCGCGCTGGAGGAGGCGCCGCTGGCACTGCTGCGGCACTGCCGCCCCCACGACCTGCTCGTGGTGGGCACGCGGGGCCTGGGCGCGTTCGCGTCGATGTTCGTGGGTTCGGTGAGCGTCCGGGTCGCGGCCCAGGCGCCCTGCCCCGTCGTGGTGGTGCCCTCGCACGAGGGGCGGCCCGCGACGACCTCCCTGAACCGGGTCGTGGTCGGTGTGGACGGCTCCACGAACGCGCGCAGGGCGCTGGACCTGGCAGTGGACCTGGCGAGCGAGAGCGGGGGCGAGCTCGTCGTGGTCAACAGCTGGGAGGTGCCCTACCCCTACGATCCGGTCGCGATGACCGCCATGGGCTACGAGCCGCAGGAGAAGCTGTTCGACCGCAAGTCCGAGGAGCTCGTGGCCGGGATGCTGGCCGACGCCGCCGACGAGCGCCGCGAGGGCCTGGACGTGGAGGTCAGCGTGGTGCGCACCCAGGACAGCCCGGTCAACGCGCTGCTCCGGGCCGCCGAGGGTGCCGACGCCGTCGTCGTGGGCTCGCGCGGCCGGGGGACCGTGCGCGGCCTGCTCCTGGGCTCTGTCGGCCAGGGGGTGCTGCACCACTCCGAGATCCCCGTGGTGATCCTTCCCCACCACGCCGAGGAGGAGGACTAGCCGGGCGGCTCGGGCGTCCGCGCGGGGTACTCCAGGCAGAACGGGTGCCCCGCGGGGTCGGCGTAGACCCGGAACAGGTTGTCGGGGTCGTCCTCGACGACCGCCAGTCGCCTGGCTCCGAGCTCCAGCACCCTCTCCTCGGCGGCGTCGATGTCCTCCACCCACACGTCGAGGTGCATCTGCTGCGGCCGCTCGGGGTCGGGCCACTCGGGCGGCCTGTGGTCCGGCGCGTACTGGAAGGCCAGCCGCGGCCACTCCTGCCCGACCACCACCCAGTGCTCGTCCCTGCGGGTCACGGGCAGCCCGAGGAGCTCGGCGTAGAAGTCCGCGAGCGCGCCGGGTTCGGGGCAGTCGATGGCCATGGTGTGCAGTCGTCCGAACATGTCCAGCAACCTTCCCCGATGCGGCGGGACGATGCCTCCGCTGGAGCCGAAGCCCCGAGCGCGGTGACCGGAAGGGTGCGTCGGACCGTCCCCTCCGCCGTGATCTTGTACCTATAGCGAGTTTCGGCGCCGAAAGTGTCTACAAGTACAGGATCAACGGGGGACGGAGCCCGCCCGTCACACCGGCAACACTTGCGGCCAGCACACTAGTCGGCGGTGGAAGGCACCACGCGGTCGGCGTCCCTGGTCTTCCCTCTGCGCGCTCGCACCAGCCAGACGACACCGATGCCCAGGAACAGGGCACCGAACCCGAGGTAGACCAGTGCTGAGGAGTTCTCCTCCGAGGGCAGCCTCCTCACGCCGAGGAAGAGCCAGCACGCGCTGATGACGAGGTTGAGCAAGCCGTGCAGGCGTTCCATGTCACCTCTGGTTCCGGGGCCGCGGGGGATGGGTGGACAGGCCCTCACCGGTAAGGCAACCGGGTCCGGACGCCCGGTGCAAGCCCGGGTCGGGAGGTGGCCGCACCCCACCTGTGGGATTGGCGAAGTTACTTCCGGAACGTGCCGCGCTGGGGCACGGTGAACACCAGCCCTTCCTCCACGAGCACAGCGATGGCACGCCGCACCGTGGAGCGGGCCAGGCCGTACTGCTGGGTCAGGTCCGTCTCGCTGGCGATACGGCGACCGGCCTCCCAGTCTCCTCGTGCTATCCGTGCCCGAAGGATGCCCGCGAGCTGCTTGTACTCCGTGAGCGGCGCTTCCGGATCGATCTCGGCGTCAGGGTCGAACTCCATGGGCATGAAGCTATTCGTGCCGACTCGAGCTCCTTCCAAGAGATACGTCTTCCTACGTATAGATACAAGGAGATACAAGGAGGTACTATGAAGCCCCCGCCTACAGCGGGACCCCGCGACGCGCGCCAACGCGTCCGGGGCCGTGGTCAACGCTTTCGGGAGCGCCGACATGCACCACCTTATGGCTCTGTTGTCCCTATTCCTGCGAGTGATCCGCCCAGCTCGAGGGCTCCATGCGGCACCGCTCGTCCTCGCCCGTGAACTGCGCGCCGAGGCCCGCAGGCGCCGCGCCTCCCGGGTGCGTCGCTACGTGGCCGACCCCGGAACCGCCGCGAGCGCACCGGTTCCCGTGATCCCCGCTCCGCGCCCGGCTCCGGAGGACACCTCGCGGGAGCCCCTGCCCGTGGTCGATCCCCCGGAGGCCTTCGTGCGGGGGTACTACCTGGCCCACGAGATCCGCCGGAGCCGTTTTAGGGGCGGGGACCTCCTGACGGGACCGGGGATGGTCGCATGAGCACGCCGGTTCCGCGGGACGCCCCCGGACCGGACCTTCCGACCGGGCTGTACGACTCCCTGTCCGAGGCGCTCCGGTCCCGTCCGCGTCACGCGGGTGAGGCCCACGCGGCCCTGCGCGAGGCGGACCGGCTGCTGTCGCTGCTGGACACCCACCTGCGCGCGGGCGGGCTGCTTCCCGAGCCCTGGCGGTTCGCGGGCTCCGGCCGCGACGGATAGCGGCCGGGGAGGGCACGTATAGCCGTGTTCCGGACCTGTGCCGCGGAACTGACGGAGCCGTGTGCAAACATATTCGCCGGGTCCTACCCCGGCGCCGTCCTCGGCGGACGACCGCGGCCTGTCGTGACGTGTGCCGGCGGTTCCTCCAGAGACCCCCGTGTGCCCTGACGTCTCTTCGAGACCACGGCGGCCAGGGCACGCGGGCCTCTACCCACACGTCGGTGCGCGCAGCGCTCTTCACCTGACGACCGGCTACGGAGCGGCCCTCGCGCCGGTAGGGGAGATGGTCTGATGCTGCCCGTTCTTCTTCCGGGCACGGTACCGGACCACTTCCAGGGCGATCCATACGACGGTGAACGCGGAGAAGACCACCGCGTTGAAGATGCGGAAAAAGCCGACCAGGCCGTCACCTTCGTAGGGCTCGAAGACCGCGATCGGCACCCATACGAGTGCCATCAGCAGGTTCGCGATTCCGGCGATACGCATGGGCACTCCGTTTCCTCGGCACCGTGGGGGCTGGTACCTACGGCCTCCCGGTAGGACAACCCCGGTTGAACGGCTCACGCAACCCCTGCTCCCCGGACATACCGAGGGCCGGTGCCCCCGACCCGTGGCCAACTCATGCGCCACGGCCCGGGCCCACCGGCCCCGGTACCTGCGGAGGGTGTGGGATTTGAACCCACGAAGTCCCGTTGCACCGGGGGACCCTAACGACCTGTCGACAAAGCGACGAATCCCCTTGTGACCTGGGCTGATATTCCGAGGGCTTCCCATGGGTTCCGGGGACTTCGCAGAGCCATGTGCAATGAATGTGCGATGGGACTGTGACGTCAGCGCACCACGGAAGGACTGTTCTGGACCATGCATGGATGGCGGAGTCGTGCGCTGTGATAGCTGTGCGCGCGGTAGCCCGTCTGCCGACAGGGTCTGTCAGCGGGCGGAAGTAGTCTGCCGTACATGCCCCAGCCGCAAGACAGCATCGTCCCCTTCGCCGCGCTCACAGGTCAGGATCTCGTCGTGGACGCGGTCTACGCAGGAGGCTCGCAAGGAACTGCGGGCGATGATCCGGTGGGGAAGCTGGTTCCCGTGGGCAACTCGGGCGGCTTTCGGTACAAGGGGTCGCCTCTTCGCCAGGACATCCGGCTCTGCGCACTCTGCAGCTCGGGCAAGGACCCCGACTGGCCCGACGAGCTGGACCCCCAGACAGGGCTGTTCACGTACTACGGCGACAACAAAAAGCCCGGAAGCGAACTCCACGACACGCCACGCAAGGGCAACGTCCTTCTCCGCGACACCTTCACGTGGGCCAACGGCACCGCTGAGGATCGGTCACAGGTCTTCCCGTTCCTGTTGTTCCAGAACACCGGCCGCGGCCGCGACGTCTGCTTCCGCGGCCTGGCCGTTCCCGGGGCGGCGGGTCTGCCTGCGGATGAAGAGCTTGTCGCGATCTGGCGGAGTACGCAGGGGCAGCGCTTCCAGAACTACCGGGCCGTGTTCACGGTCCTGGATGTCCCCGTTGTAACCCGCGCATGGATCGAAGAGGTGTTGGCGGGGTGCTCTAGCGGGCCCAACTCTCCTGAACCGTGGCGGCACTGGGTAAACGGTCGCCAGTACACGCCACTCCAGGCTCCTTCCACCACCACTGTCCGCACCAAGGCCGAGCAGGAACCCAGCAAGGACAAAGCAGCTCTGCTGGCTGAGGTCGTCTCGCGCTTCAAGGACGATCCGCACGGCTTCGAGGCCTGTGCCGTCGAGCTGTGGCGCATGATGGCGCCCTCGACCGGGCGGACGGAGCTCACTCGTCCCAGCCGTGACGGTGGGCGCGATGCGGTGGGAGAGTACGAACTGGGGCCGATGGCTGACCGGGTCGCGGTGGAGTTTGCGTTGGAGGCCAAGTGCTATGCGCCCACCAACGGCGTCGGGGTGCGTGACACATCCCGGCTCATCTCCCGGCTGCGGCACCGACAGTTCGGAGTCTTCGTCACCACGTCCTACTTCGACCGTCAGGCGTACAAAGAGGTGCGGGAGGACAAGCATCCGGTCGTCCTGATCTGCGGCAAGGACATCACGGATCTGCTGACCTCCCGGGGACACAGCACGCCAGAGGCCGTCCGTGAATGGCTGGCGGCGACGTTCCCGCACAACGCCTAACCACTGTCCTTAGCCCTCTCAACCGGGGGCGACCGTAGTAGAGGTTCCACGCGGGTTCTGGCGCGTTCGGACTCTGTCTTCTGCGCACCCTGTGTCGCGCCAGGTTCCGTGTGGGTTCAGGGGGTCCAGGGGGCGTGAGCCCCTTGGTACCGCCAGACAGTGCTTGGTGCAGACGCTTCCGTAGGGAGCCTCCAGGGACTGCGCACGTGCGATCGCCGAACGAGCGGGGGACCGGGCGCCAGCCCGCAGCCCCCGCCGGGCGGCGTGCCGCCGTGGCGGCGCTTGCGCCGCCGCCTTGATCTCTTCAAGTACAACTCGGCAATAGCTGGGTTGACAAGCCAGTAAGCGGGGGATAGGTCATCATGAAGTAGTTGGTGCTAGAGTAGGATAGTTGGGATGGTGTTGAATAAGGAATGAGGTGGAAGCGGAGAGTTGGGGTTTGGCTTAGAGCAACTGGGACTTGTTGAAACCTCTACTCTCCAATGATTCAGGAATAGATTTTCCTTGCCTGGTTTTCGGGGTATCGATAGAAGAAAGTTGCAAAAATGTCAAATGAAGAAAATGCGCACCCTGATCATAAAATTCAAGAGAAGCTCGATGCTCTTGGTCAGCATTTTCGTCCGGGTGCTCCCGTTGACACGTTTAGTCTTCTAAAGGGTCGAGGTCAGCAGGTCAGTTCTGTGCTTGCGGCCGTGCGGGGTCTCGGTCAGCATGCTGTAGTTTTCGGTGAGCCCGGAGTTGGAAAAACTAGCCTTGCTCATGTGGCAAGAAGCATTGTTGCAAACATTCCACCTAGGCATTTCGGTGTTCGGATTCAATGCAGCGCCGATGATAGTTTTGCATCTGTCTGGAGGAAGTTTTACGCCCAGGCGCTTGTGGAATCTGATATTTACCCCGGAGGAAATCAGCGGGACTTGTCAGAAGCTATTTCGAGGGTTGAGTCCATCTGTACCGCGGATGAAGTTTCTCCATTCGATGCATACAGGGTTCTTAATATAGTGGGCAGGGTTACGCCTGTTTTTCTTGTGATTGACGAATTTGACAGGATCCCAGATTATGTTGCCAGGGAGCTTTTTTCTGATCTCATAAAAAATCTGTCGGATAACCTGGCCCCTGTAACAGTTGTTATTGTGGGGGTTTCTGATGATGTGGGAGGTTTGATTAGCGGACATCAGTCTATTCAGCGTGCGCTCACGCAGATTCCGATGCCTAGGATGGGGTCGGATGAGTTGACTGAAGTTCTTAATGAGGGTCTTGCCTCTGCAGGAATTACTGTCCCAGGTAGGATTGCTAGGCGATGTGTAGAACTTTCGCAAGGATTGCCTTACTACGTTCACCTGATTGGTGGGCTAATGGGTGAGTTTGCAGTCCTGGATGGCAAGGATGAGGTGCAGAATGTTCACTATATACAAGCCCTTCAGGCCGCAGTAGAGCGCACTTCACACACTATTGTTCAAAAGTATCGTGATGCTACGGCCAGCCACCGTTCTGATGCCCTATATGAGATCGTTCTTTTGGCTTGCGCCTTGGCGGAAACGGATGACCTGGGATATTTTCTTCCTTCGGCTGTCCGTGAACCTTACAGTGTCCTAACCAAAAAGAACCGACGAACGGCTGATTTTATTCGCCACCTTCAGGCTTTTTGCGACTATTCCCGGGGGCCAATCTTTGACACAAGGGGTGAAGGAAGGCAGACAAAGTACCGTTTCATTGACCCACTTCTTCAGCCCTATGTTCTTATTCTTGGGTTTGTGGAAGGTAGGCTATCTGGAGAAGACGTTGACAAAGTCAACTCCATTTAAAATTTCTGTCGATTGAAGGGTGTATAGTGTTTTGGTGATCTTTATTTTTTAACTACCTTTTCCTGTTGGTTTTAATTTTCGGATGCTAGTCGTGCTCCGTTGTGGCTACGAACGCAGGGGGCTTCTTTTTCGAGGGCATCTAGTAGTCGGATTGCGTAGACTTCATGCATTCGTTTAGGTGCCTCTTCAGGTGTGATCCACTCGACGGCCACGGATTCGGAGGTTGGGAACTCAGTGCCTCCGGAAGGCGTGCAACGGAAGACGAGGGCGACGATTCCGCGGGCCATGTTCTTGTAGACGCCCGTGAGCTGGTCCACCTCGACGTGGACACCGGTCTCCTCCAGGACCTCGCGGACAACACCCTCCTGCGGGGTCTCGTCCAACTCCAGCACGCCGCCCGGCGGCTCCCAGTTGCCGTTGTCCCTGCGCTTGATCACCAGCATCCGCCCGTCCTCGCGGATGACGGCTCCCGCCACGGACACGGAGTGCAACGGCGTTGACGGCTTGTCTCCGGTGCTGTTACTCATGTGCAGGAGCATAGGAGGAACAGAAGGACTATGGCGAGCACTGTAGGGGCGCGGTCCGCGAAGCCCCGGTACCTCCAGATCGCGGACGACATCGAAGAGCAGATCAGAGCCGGACGCCTGGCTCCCGCTGAGGAGATCCCGAGTGAGACCGCGCTGATGGAGCGCTACGGCGTCTCCTCGGGCACGGTCCGCAAGGCCGTGGCCCAGCTCCGCACGACTGGTCTGGTGGAGACCTTCCAGGGCAGGGGCTCCTTCGTGAAGTCCCGTCCTCCGGTCACCCGCAAGTCCTCGGATCGGTTCCGGCGCTCGCACCGTCGTGCGGGCAAGGCGGCCTACATCGCCGAGACCGAACAGGCCGGGGTCAAGCCCACCGTTCAGGTCCTCTCCATCGGTCCTGTCCCTGCTCCCACCGAGATCGCTGAGCGCCTGGGCGTGGACGAGGGCGACAAGGTCCTTGCCCGTCGCCGGCTCTACTTCAGTGACGGCACACCCACCGAGGAAGCGACGTCCTACCTGCCGTGGGACGTGGCGCGGGACATCCCCGAACTCTTCGAGGAGAACCCTGGCGGCGGTGGCATCTACGCCCGACTGGAAGAGCACGGTCACGAGTTCTCCGAGTACACCGAGACCGTGCGGGCGCGTTTGGCCACCAAGCAGGAAGCGAGTGCGCTGAGTCTGAGTCCCGGCTCTGCGATCATCCATCTGACACGCAACGCCGTGACCACGGTCGGCCGTGTGGTGGAGGTGTGCGACACGATCATGGCCGCTGACCAGTTCGTACTCGACTACCGGATCCCCGCCACGGACTGAGACGCCCGGTACCCAGTGCCGTAGACCCGCTTCTTTGCTCCACAGGGTTGACTCATGTACATGAGTAAGGCAACCTAATCTCACTACTCATATACATGAGTGTATGTGTCTGCCCCATGTGTATGTGTTGGCTTGTAGTCCCGTTGGTGTGAACGGTGCGCTGGTGACCTGGCGAAGTAGCGCGCCGCCTGTCCCCTGGAGCGTGCTTCGTGGATGCCGTCGCCGTCTCAGAACCGAAGCGGTGCAGGTCCTGCCGTGGGCGTGGGCGCAAAACCGTCCGCTCCCGGCGCCTGGTCGTACTGCGCTCCTCAACCACACGGGAACCGGCGACACGAGTAGTGGCATGCACCGCGTGCCGGGGGACCGGTACGGACTCCTGACACACAAGGGCGGAGAACGCTCCGGCCGGATGGCTACCGGTCACAGGCGCAACCGCCGACAGACAGCAGACCCCCGCGACGCGGGCTAGGCATCCGGGGGCGCGGCCAACCTGGAGAAAGCAGGCTGACGTGAGCGACCTTATCGCCCTGATTCGGGCTTGGGTGACTCTGATTCGACCGAAACGACACGGCAGGCACCACCGCACCGGCCCCCGGCCCTACTACCTGCCCACACCCGCGCGGGTGGAGCTGTGGCCCGCGCCGGACCCCATCGTGATGGACGCAGGCGACCCCCGCGCCTACTCCCTCCAACGCGGCCCCTACACCCACCTGGAGAACCGGCGCCGCGCCCAGCGGGCCGAACGGGATCGGCGTGGGATCGACTTGTTGGCGCAGATCGCCCGTCCGACCCCCGTCGTCGATGACATGGCCGAGTTGCGTGACCTGGTGCGCACGGCCATCGCGGTCGGGGCGGTGCGGCGATGAACACGGATGCATATGGGCCTATAGCTGGCCGCGAAACGCTGACCGAGTGGGCACGGGAACAGGGTGTGCGGGTGCGGGTGGCCTGTGAGGACTGGGAGTCCATCACCTACGAAGCCGTCTCACCTGGTCCGGACGGAACCGCGGTGGTGCAGCGGTACCGGTGCGTGCTGCCTCCGGCTATGGCGCTGCGGCGCCTGCGGCTGACCTACGTCGTCGGGCTCTGGCACGACGTGGGTGGGGCGGCGTGCAACCACGTCCGCCGAGTCGTGCCCCCGGTGCTCTCCTCAGCGGACGAGGCGGCCCGCCATGACGTGACGCTGGTCGCGGCGGCTCTCGTGGAGGCCGAACGCCGGGCGGTGTGCGGGGCGACGGTGGACAACCTCACCGTCTATACCGTGCAGCGCGCTCAGTACTGGCGGCCCTTCTAGCAGCGCTTCTCAGACCCCCGCGTGCCCTGACGTCTCTTCGAGACCACGGGGCCCAGGGCACGCGGGCCTTCCCCTCTTTCACGGCGACGTGTACGCCTCTGCGGTGTGCTTTCCGCCGCGCTTCCTGGCCAGCGGTGGGATTCATATGTGCCCCCACCTGCTGACAGGGACAGTCAACCTAAGTAAGCTACTCGACCACACGAGTACTAGAGTAACCAGGTGGACATCATGTCGAGTCTGGAGTTCGCTCCGCCCAAGTACGTACAGATCGTGCGGGCGATCCAAGAGCGCATCGAAGACGGTACCTATCCGGTGGGGGAGATGCTTCCCTCGGAGTCGCGGATGGTGCGCGAGTTCGGGGCCGGACGCTCCACGGTCGTACGCGCTTTGCAGATCCTGAGCATGCAGGGCTGGATCGAACGCGAACACGGACGAGGCTCCTTCGTACGCGGCGTCCCACAACAGACCTCCGAGCGCTCCCATGCCGGGGCCAGTGCCTTCGACGCCTCTGAGGAGGTCAAGAAGAGCCGCATTCTGACCGCTGGACGTTTCCCGGTGCCCGCCGTTGTGGCTGAGGCGATCGGTGTGCCCGAGGGCTCTCCGGCGATCATGCGTCAACGCCTGGTCCTGGACGAGGGAGAACCGAGCGAGCTGGTCACCCTGTGGTTCCCCCTGGACGTGGCCGAGGGCACCGACCTGGGCGAAGAGCAGCCGATCAGTATCGGCGCACGCGAACACGTGCAGATGGTCAAGCAGCTCCGGCCCTCCAAAGTAGTCGAACGGCTCTGCGCACGCCTGGCCACAAGCGCTGAACGTGAACCCCTGGGGCTGGACGAGGGCACCCCGGTGCTGGGCATCACCGCGCGGATACTCGACGCATCCGGAGATGTGATCGCGGTCGCCGAGGTCGTCCTCCCCGGTGACCTGCACGAACTGGAGGACTCCTACCCGGCCGTGTAGACGCGGCTCCAAGACCGGCCACTTATCTACTTGTCTGATCAAGTGTGGCCGGTTATTCTGAGCCTCTACTTGACCGATCGAGTGGTTGAGTGGACATGAGAGGAAGGCTGAGAGATGGCTATTCAGGGTGCGTTGCCGGTGGCGTTCGGCACGGTGTTCCCGCATGGCGCCTTCGCCCTGGGGGTGGAGGCGATCACGGACTTCGAGACCAAGCGTCCCCAGCTCGACAAGGACACGGGGTTGCCGTTGTGGGCGGTGGACGTGATCGACGCCGACCCCGAAGCGCGCGGTAAGGCCAAGTCGGTGAAGGTCAAGGTCGCCGCCGAGGTCTGCCCCACCCTGCCCGACGAGATTCCGGGTCTGCCGTTCCGTCCGATCGAGTTCGAAGCGATGGCGGTCATGCCCTACATCGACGACAACGGCCGCCGTCCCCGGGTGGCGTACTCGCTGCGCGCCCGTGGCGTGAAGGCTCCCGGCACTGCCGCTGGTGGTCGTCGCGCTCCGGTCAAGGACGCCTCCTGACCCTGCCCCAGACGTGAAAGCGGGGCGGCCTGGTGCTGCAACACCTCGGCCGCCCCTTGAACCCCTCCCCAAGCCCTTGCACAAGCTTCGTGAAGAGGTGTCTTCAAGTATGTCCGATTTCCCTCGTGACCTGTCCGGGCTGAGTAGTCCGGAACTGGTCCGCCTGCTGCTCGACGCGACCAACCCCCCGCCTACTACCGACGCCGAGCGGGCGGAGTTCTTCGACTTCAAGGCCCGCGTGTTCGCCACCCTCGCCCACCGGGACGAGAACCCGGCGGCTTCGCGGTTCGCCGCCCGTGCCCGTGCTGATCGTGACCGGCTCCTGTCCCAGATCGAAGACCAGAGGGGCGGTGGCCTGTGATGATGAGACAGCCCAAGGTTGGTTCTGCTCAGTCCTCTCCGACCCTGCCCACTCCGGCTCAGGGGGTGCGGTGGACAACCCCGATCGTGGAAACCCCCGGCATCGTCGTGCTCACCTCGTGGATCTGGCGTCTGGTGCGGTTCCTGCTCACCCTGCCCTTCCGATTCCCCGTCATGGTTGCCTGCCTGGTCGCGTCGGCGGGGGCCTGGTGGTGGCTGGGCTGGCCGGGCCTCGCCGGTCTGTGGGGTGCCGCTGCTGTGGTGTCCCTGGTGTGGTGGCGGACCTGGCCGGACTCCTACCGGACCTGGGTCACTCTCCGTCTGCTGGCGTGGTGGCGGCACGTGGCGGTGTACCGGCGTCACTGGCAGCCGGTGCTGGTGATCTCGGGCCTGGCCGAGTCCTACCAGGAACGCCGTTACCTCCCCCGTATCCGCCGGGTCTCCTGCAATGCCTGGGCTGACTACGTCCGGGTATCCCTGGTCGCCGGAACTGCCCCGGCTGACTTCGAGCACCGTGTCACTGAACTGGCGCACGGGTTCGCCGCCCCCTCCTGCCGCGTGGTCGTCAACGGGCCTCGGGACATCACGTTGGAGTTCCCCCGCCGCGACACCCTTGCCGAACCCCTCAACGCCCTTCCCATCATTGACGCCCCGGACCTGGACGCGCTCCCGGTCGGACAGCGGGAAGACGGCTCGCCGTGGTTGCTGCGGTTGCACGGAACGCATGTGCTCGTGGTCGGGGTGACCGGGGCCGGCAAGGGATCGGTGATCTGGTCCACCGTCCGTGCCATGCTCCCTGCCCTAGCGGACGGCACAGCTCAGGTGTGGGCAATCGACCCCAAGCGCATGGAGCTGGCCTACGGACGGGACCTGTTCGCCCACTACGCCGACACCGGAGAATCCGCGGTGGCCCTGCTCGAAAAGGCGGTGACCGACATGCAGGAGCGGGCCGAACGCTACGCGGGCAAACAGCGCTCCCACGTCCCGACGACGGCTGACCCTTTCGTGGTCGTGCTCCTCGATGAGGTCGCCTTTCTGACCGCCTACCACCCCGACCGGGACGTGCGGCGCCGCGCGGAGAACGCCATCGCCACCCTGACCTCACAGGGACGCTCGGTCGGCTTCGCCGTGCTGGCCGCGTTGCAGGACCCTCGCAAGGAAGTCATGAACCTGCGCAACCTGTTCCCGGACAAGGTGGCGCTGCGCCTGGACGAGGCATCACAGGTGGACATGGTCCTCGGTGAGGGCGCTCGGGAACGCGGTGCTGAGGCGCACCTGATCGACCCCACGCTTCCTGGTGTGGCCTACGTCAGGGTGGAGGACTCCCCCTCCCCGGTGCGGGTGCGGGCGACGTACGTGTCGGATGAGGACATCACCGCCATGGCCGAGGGCTACGGCGTGGGTTCTTGGAAGGCCGAGTGATGAGCAAGGTATTCGCGTCGGGCCTCGATGTAGACACGCCTTTCCTGAACCACTCGGACTGTGCTGACTATTGCCCAGAGCGCCGCCATGACCAGGGCACCCGGCCGTCCGACCATGTACAGAGCGTGGACGCCCAGGAAGACCAGGACGATATTCGCCGCAAGGAGAACTGCCCACACGATGAGAGGCCACTTGCGTGGTGGTTGGGGTTCCATGCGGTGGGGGCCTTCCGCTCTGTGGTTGTGGGGGTGGGCTGATGCCGACGCCTACCGGTAAGACAACCCGGGCCGAACGCCTCGCGCAACCGCTCGCGCGTGAGGTGGCCGAACAGGTCGCCGCCGACCACGGCGTGTGCATCCGCCCGGTCTCCCTTCGACGCACGAACATCGCCACCGGTGCCACCGAGGTCATCGACGTTCCGTGCGGGTCCACGCTGGAATCGCGGTGCCCGGCCTGTGCCAAGCGCAAGAGATCGCTTCGACGCACCCAGTGTGAAGAGGGCTGGCACCTGGCCACCGAACCCGTGGTGGAACCCGACCCGCCCACCGATCAGCAACGGGCCTGGGTGGAACAGCGGGCGATGGTCACCGCCGAACGGGACCGCCTCGCCGCCACCGGGGCCGCTGACCCCGAACAGCTCTCGGCGCTGGATGCGGCGATCGCGGACCTGGACGAGGAGATCACCGCCTCCGGGCTACGCGGTTCGGTCACCCGCTCCGGTGACTCCTCGGGCTCGTTGGGGTCGCGTCGGGTGCGCTCGACCAAGCGCCGTCAGGACGTGCCCGACCTGCCCAAGCGGCCCATGACGAGGAAGACGGTCGGGCGGGCCTTCACTGATCCGGCCTCGGGGAAGGTGTTCCGGCCCTCGCTGTTCATCACCCTGACGTTGGACTCCTACGGGCGGGTGCGTTCGGACGGCACCCCGGTCGATCCCTCCACCTATGACTATCGGCGGGCTGCTCGGGACACGTTGCACTTCTCCAAGCTCGTGGACCGGTTCGTGCAGAACCTGCGCCGCGTGGCCGGGTTCGATGTGCAGTACTTCGCGGCCGTGGAGCCCCAACGGCGTCTGGCTCCGCATCTGCACATGGCCACACGCGGCACCATCCCCCGGGCGGAGCTGCGCCAGATTGCCGCCGCGACCTACCACCAGGTGTGGTGGCCCGCCGCTGACACGGTCCGCTTCGACGGTGATCACCTGCCCCTCTGGGACGAGGACGCGGGGACCTACCTCGACCCGGCCACGGGTGAAGTGCTGCCCACGTGGGATGAGGCGCTGGACGGGTTGGATGACGACCCTGATGCGGAACCCTTCCACGTGGTGCGGTTCGGCCGTCAGGTGGACGCCAAAGGGGTCGTGGCCGGGTCCGAGGACGCGTCCCGGTGTGTGCGCTACCTGGCCAAGTACCTGACCAAGGACATCGCCGACTGCCACCAGGTGGAGACCACCCGGCAGGAACAGCACGTGGACCGCCTGTTGGGCGCGCTGCGTTTCGAGCCGTGCTCGCCCCGGTGCTCCAACTGGCTGCGCTACGGCATCCAACCCGACGAGGCCAAGGCCGGGCAGCGCCCCGGGTTCTGCCGGTCCAAGGCTCATCGTCGCGAACACCTGGGCTACGCGGGACGGCGCGTCCTGGTCTCGCGCAAGTGGTCCGGCAAGACCCTGGCCGACCACAAGGCGGACCGGCTCGCCTGGGTCCTCAACGCCCTCGGCGTCGATCCCGCCAACGAGGACCAGGCGGACGAGGACAACCCGCGTCCCCCGGTGCTGGCCTCGATCTCCTCGGGCTCCTTCGCCTGGGAACTGGCCCGACCCACCGATCCCGACGTGGCCCCTCGGGAGCAACGCCTTCTCCGCGCGGTCGGTGAAGCACTCAAACGCCGCGCCCAGCTCGACGCGGCACGGCGGAACGATCTTTCGGCAATCCACGGAAGCAGGACGGCATGAGCGCGACGACGGCGACCCCGGCCGTTCCGGAACAGCGTCGGGACCACGGCTTGTGGTCGGTGAAGGACACGGCCTCCTTCCTGCGCGTTCCGCCCAAGACGCTCTACGAGTGGCGCTACAGGGGCGACGGTCCGCCCTCCCACCGCGTCGGCCGGTACGTGCGCTACGTGCCCGCCGAGGTCCACGCCTGGGTCCTGGCCCAGTAACCCACGGAAAGGAGACACCCCCATGGCTCGCGCGTGGGTCTACGACCGCACCAAGGACAAGGCGTACGCGGAGGCGGTGAGCAAGGCCAAGGCGTCCAAGCGCACTCCGCCCGGCCGGTGGTGGGTCCGCTACTACGACCCCTCCGGGAAGATCAAGAGCGGCGGCGTCTTCCAGAAGAAGCCGGACGCGGAGAAGAAGCGGACCGAGATCGAGAACAGCCTTCACGAGGGCTCCTACCGCAACCCCCACGACGCCAAGGTCACCGTGGCGGAGATGGCGGAGAAGTGGCTCATCACCCGCACCGACATCAAACGGTCCACGTGGTGGCAGTACCGGGCGTTCCTGGACAACCACGTGCTGCCGCGCTGGGGAGACCTGCGCCTCTCGGCAGTCCACTCCGAGGACGTGGCCGTGTGGGTGGCCCGTCTCCAGAAGCCCCGGGACGAGGGCGGTAGCAACCTGGGGGCTTCCCAGACCAGGCACGCGCACGTCGTGCTGTCGATGGTCCTGGGCTGGTGCGTCCCCCGGCGCATCCCCTTCAACCCGGCCAAGGGCGTACCGCTGCCCAAGCCCAGTGAGGCCGAACACGTCTACCTCGACCACGCCCAGGTGGAGGCGCTGGCCGACGCCTCCCTGACGCTGCGCACCAAGTACGGGCAGGAACTCGCCTCGGCCAGGGTGAGCCGGGCGCTCGTCCTGCTCCTGGCCTACACCGGCATGCGGTGGAGTGAGGCCGCCGCGCTGCGCGTGGGAAGGGTGGACCTGGACCGGCGGCGGGTCCGGGTGGTCGTGACCTTCGCCGAGGTGGACGGCAGGCTCGTCGAACAGCCTCCGAAGAACGGCAGGTTCCGGACCGTGCCGGTTCCCCGGTCCCTCGTTCCCGAACTGCGGTCCTTCGTGGAGGGGCGGCCGGATGACGCGCTGGTCTTCACCACCAGGCGGGGCGCCCCGCTGCGCATCCGGAACTGGCGCAACCGTGAGTTCGCCCTGGCGGTGAAGGCGGCCAAGCTCGACGGCCTGGGCCTGACCCCCCACAAGCTCCGCCACACCGCCGCGTCCCTCGCCATCGCGGCCGGCGCGGACGTCAAGGTCGTACAGGCCATGCTCGGCCACAAGACGGCGACGATGACCCTGGACCGGTACGGGCACCTCTTCCCCGACCGCCTGGACGAGGTCGCCGACGCGATGGACGCCGCCCGTCGGCAGGTCCTCGCCGCCTGACCCGGGGAACGGAGAAGGCCGGTGGCTACCCGGGCCGTGTGCGATGAATGTGCTACGGGCCCGGACCACCGGCCTTCGCCGTGTTCCGTGGAAACCTCCCACCTGGGGAGACTTCCTGATTCTGCGGAGGGTGTGGGATTTGAACCCACGAAGTCCCGTCAAGGACTTGGTGCTTTTCAAGAGCACTGCACTCGGCCGCTATGCGAACCCTCCAGGTGGAGAGGAACTCTCCGCCAGTCATGGTAGCCCACAGCACTCCCCGTGCGTTGCCCGCCCGCGAAGCCCGTCCCCGCCTGCCTTTCCGGGGTGGCGCTTCCAGGTTACTCAGCAGTAACCTAGGAGGTATGGCAAACATGAACGCCGAGACGGCGGAGCAGGTCAAGGCCGGCTTCCTGGCCGCGGTGCCCTTCACCCGGACCCTCGGGCTCACCTTCACCGAACTGGACCACGGGCGCGCCGTCATGCGCCTGCCCGACAACGCCGACCACCACAACCACGTCGGCGGCCCCCACGCGGGAGCCATGTTCACCGTGGCCGAGTCCGCCTCCGGCGCGGTCGTCATCGCCACCTTCGGCGACCAGCTCGAACGGGCCCTCCCCCTCCCCACCACGGCCGAGATCCACTTCCTCAAGCTCGCCATGGGCGACCTGACCGCCGAGGCCACCCTGGGCCGCTCGCGCGAGGAGGTCATCGCCGAGCTGGACGAGGGCAAGCGCCCCGAGTTCCCCGTCGAGATCGAGCTGCGCACCGACGACGGCACCGTCACCGGTCGCATGAGCATCGTCTGGACGCTGCGCCCCAACCGCAAGTAGCGCCTCACGGGTCCCACCGTCACCGTCCCTGGCCGGATCGCGCCTCCGTCGGTCCTGCCAGGGGCTTTTGTCGGTACGGCTGGGTACGTTGTCGGCAACGACAGCTACGAGGAGGCCTCACCGTGAAACTTCGAGTGGACCGCGACGCGTTCGCCGAGGCGGTCGCCTGGACGGCCCGGGCCCTGCCCGCCCGGCCCGCCGTTCCGGTGCTCGCGGGTATCCGGTTGGAGCTCTCCGAGGACGGCTCCTCCCTGCACCTGTCCGGTTTCGACTACGAGGTCTCCACCCGCGCCTCGGTGGAGGTCCTCTCCGAGGCGTCCGGCTCCGCCCTCGTCCCCGGCCGCCTCCTGGCCGAGATCGTGCGCAACCTGCCGTCCGGCTCGGTGCACATCGACACCGACGGCTCCCGGCTGCTGATCTCCGGGGGCGCGGCGCGCTTCACCCTCATCACCATGCCGCTGGAGGACTACCCGACCCTGCCCGGCATGCCCGGCCGCATCGGCTCGGTCTCCGCCGACGCCTTCGCCACCGCGGTGCGCCAGGTGACCCCGGCGGCCAGTCGCGACGACACCCTGCCCATGCTCACCGGCGCCTACCTCGACTTCACCGGCGACACCCTGAAGGTGGTCGCCACCGACCGCTACCGCATCGCCGTGCGCGAGATGTGGTGGAGCCCCGAGGACCAGGGCCTGGACGTGTCCGCCCTGGTGCCCGCGCGCACGCTCAGCGACACCGTGCGGGGCCTGCTCACCCGGTCCAACGTGGACATCGCCCTGTCCACGAGCAGCGTGGGCGAGGGCGTCAGCCTGTCCCCGGGCGAGGGCATGATCGGCTTCGAGAACGGCGAGCGCCGCACCACCACCCGGCTGATCGACAGCGAGTTCGTCAAGTACGCCGCCTGGTTCCCCAAGGAGTTCTCCGCCCGCGCCGAGGTGGCCGTGGCACCGCTGATGGAGGCGGTCAAGCGCGTGGCGCTGGTGGCCGACCGCAGCACCCCGCTGCGGCTGGCCTTCTCCGGGAGCGAGGTCGTGCTGGAGGCGGGCTCGGGCGAGGACGCCCAGGCGATGGAGGCGATCGGGGTCGGCTACGAGGGCGACCCGATGCGCCTGGCCTTTCGTCCCGACTACCTCATGGACGGACTGTCGGGGATGGAGAGCGACACCGCGCACCTCAACTTCACCGAACCGACCAAACCCGCGGTGTTCACCGACACGCCGGCCAAGGAGGGCGAGGAGCCGTCCTTCCGCTATCTGGTACAGCCTTTGCGGGTGTCCTGAACTGGGGTTTTGGTCCCTTTCTCTGCCGGACCGCGATGTTATCCACAAAGTTATCCACAGGAGGCCGATCTTCCTGTGGATAACCCCGGGTAACCACCCCCACGGCACAACCGAACCACTCCCGCGGAACCTTCGCATTTTGGCTCTGACATGCGAAAACGTCCACGGGAGCGGTTCTGTGCACAGCCTGTGGAAAACTTTCGCACCGAACGGCGAAAGGGCCTACTCGCCTTCGGTCAGTGTGGACGATCCACCACGGCCCACGGGGGTGTCCAGGCCCAGTTCGGCCTGGCGCCCCCGCCGGTAGCCCGCCCGATATCCCGCCGCGCTGTGCGTGCGTTCGGGGCGGTGCTTGCGCAGCTGCGGGAACTGCTTGTGGAACTCCTCGTTCACCCGGTGCACGTCGTCCTTCAGCACCAGTTCCGCTCCGCGCGCGGCGTCCACGCCCTCCACCGAGTCCTCGGACTCCTCGGTCGAGGACATCTCCTGCAGCCGCGCCCGGAACTCGCGGATGCGCTCGGCCACCGCCTGCCCGTAGGCGCGCACGAACGACCGGTAGTAGCGCTTGCGCTCGGTCTCCAGCTCCGAGCGCGTGTAGTTGCGCAGCTCCCGGATGTCGGTCACGTGCGAGGAGCTCATGAACTTCGCCGACGCCTCCATCTGCATGGAGATCGACGGCAGCAGCATGCGCAGCGCGTCCAGCGCGTTGACCGTGCCCACCAGGATGATGACGCGCTCGGTGTTCTCCGAGGTGTTGCCCCGTACCGCGGACTGGCAGCCGTAGGCGGCGGCGATGTCGGCCAGCGCCCGCACCCGCGCCTTACCGTGGCCCCCCACCCCCGACACGGTGTAGTCCATGCGGCTGATCGCGTCCGGCTCCTCGCCCCTCTCAGCGCGAGCTTCGGCCTCGGCGATCGCGTGGCGGGTCATCAGCTCGGCGGCCTTGGCGGTGAACGCCTGGCTCTCGGCATCAGTAACCGCGGGATCCTCCGCCATGCGGAGGAGCCCGCGGACCCGCTCGACCATCTTCTGACGAGCAGATTCAGTCATCGGCGCCCGGTTGCTCCCGTAGGTGAGTGTCGTACTCCCGCCTCAGGCGGAAAACACCGAGCCTAGGCGTTCTTGTCCCCCACCACCATCGCGATGAGCCCCACGGTGATCCAGATCGCCGCCGCGACGAACAGTCCGCCGAAGATGCCGCCGATGATCGAACCCGTGAAGATGCTGACGAGGGCGAAGCCCGCACCGCCGATTCCGGCGGGTACGGCCGCGTACCGGAAGGGGTAGGAGGCCGCGTAGCGCCTGCCCCGGCGGTCGGACTTCCTGCTCATCACGCCGCCCACGCCGCCGACCAGGGAGAAGAAGATCACCGCCGCGGTCAGCCCGGAGGCGATGGCACCGAGGCCGGAGCCCAGGTTGAGGAGGAAGAAGAGGGCCCCACCGGCCGCGCCGCCCAGCACGGAGGTGGTCCAGGGCCAGATCATCGTCGCCGAGGCGACGGGGGTGAATGCGTTACCGCGCTCCAGCGTCATGTCCACTGCTCCAGTCGAATAGCGTGACGACCGCTCTTCGCCGGGCCGTCCCCTCCAGCATGCAAGGCCGGGGCTTCCGAGTACATCAGGGCCCGTCCCTGACATTCCCCCTACTTGCGCGCAGTACCCCGACAACGTCCGGGACGGGTCTCCGGGTTCCCCACGGGACCCTGGTCCGTGTTCCGGGCCGTGCTTATATCCGACATTCACGTGTCCGATACTGATTCCTTGGTGCGCACGCACCCGCCACCGCGTGCCGACGCGTACGTGCGGGGCCGCTTCACGCGGGAGCGGAGGGCCCCGAGGGGCTTCGGGGTCAGTCGGCGGCGGAGGCGCCCCGGTCGCCCGCCCTCCCCGCGGTCGCGGAGGCCAGGTCCGCGCACAGGTGCGGCCAGGCGGTACGGAACGCGGGCAGCAGGGGAAGCGAATCCGCCGAGTCCACCGGCACCCAGCGCACCTCCCGGCTCTCGGAGTTGCCGGGACGGAACGGGGTCAGCTCCGGCAGCCGCGCCAGGAACGTGTCGTAGCGCCACACGGTCAGATCCTGCTCGTGCACGCCCAGCAGGGTGTACTCGGCCAGGTCGCCGTCGACCTCCTCCCGGAACTCGCGCACGGCGGCCTCCAGGGGGGTCTCGTCCCGGTTCCGGGCGCCACCGGGGATCCCCCAGGTGCCGCCCATGTGGGTCCACCCGGCCCGGTGCTGGAGCAGTACGTGGCCCCTCCCGGCCATGTCGGTGGCGTACAGCAGCAGACCGGCCGCGCCGTAGACCCCCCATCTGCGGGATCCGTCCGGCAGGCTCACCCAGCCGTTTCCGTCGCCGTCCAGCATCACGTCCTCCAACTCCGCGCCCTCCAGAACCGCCGGGGTCCGTCCATCCGGCCACTCCCTAGAACCTACGGCCCGTACCCGGATCTTCCACAGTCCCCGCTTTTCGGTGTACGCGCCCCACCCCGCACGGCGCCACCGGCCCTGCGCCGTGCGGCCGCACCGGTGGCACCCCGGCGCCGGCCTTCTCCGGGCGCGGACTGACATGGCCGGACCGGGGCCTGCCCCGGCGGCGTTCCGGTGACCTGATCGCCGTGTGACCCGTACAGGCGCTTCCCTGACGCCCCGTCCGGAAGAACTTTCCGAGGGAGTTGAGAATGTCACTCGTGGAACGCGGTTCCCAAAAGGGTGCCACGGGCGTACGAATGTCAGCGGTTTGTGACGCCCGTTTCGCGGAAGTAATGGGAAGCGTGGGCGCTTTCGCCGTGACCGGGATCTTTCTCCCCGTGAGGCCTTCATGGGGGAGTGCCAGTACCGCCCGCACAAGGGGTGTCACGGCAGGTGCGGACCACTTCTCACTGTCCGCAACCGGCCAGACACTGGCCCTCGCGGCTCTTGGCGGTCAATGATGGCGCGGCCCCCACAATCCCTGCCGCTGCGCCGGTTTCGGCGCTGAAAGAAGACTGAAAGCGCAGTGGAAGAGTATCTCTCTAGTGTGGAACACGTTCGACGCGATCGGTTCCGCGAGAGGACGGCTCGCGGTTCCGACCAGTGCGACGTTCGTTGGACACACGCCACCCGTGGTGTGCTTTGAGGCGGAACCCGCCACGGGTGGCCAGTCCGCCGGAAGGCGGGGTCCGTTGATGCTTCGTAGAAGACGTAGGGCGACGTTACGGCTCTACGCGAGTGCCGTGAGACGAGGAGTTCGAGTGCCGAAGATGCTGACCGTGGACGAGGAGTTCGAGGCGATCGTCGCGGACGCGGCCCCTGAGGCGAAGATCCGGCCCTTCCAGGAGCCCGACCCGACGAAGAGCGCTCCCGCCGAGGAGCAGCCGGCACAGGACGCTCCCGTTGAGGAGAAGCCCGCCCAGGAGGAGTAACTCCTTTCCGGGTGTTCCGACGGTCACTCCGAGTACCTGAGTGGAGGGGGTACTCGGAGCCGTTGGCATGTCCGTATTCCCTTTTCTCGCCAATGGCCCTTGCTAGGGTTGCTGTTTGTGGAATTCGGCGTGCTTGGCCCCATCACCGTCTGGTCCGACGGCCGACCCGTTCCGGTCGGCGGTCCGCGCCAGTGCTGCGTGCTGGGAGCACTGCTGGTGCACCTGGGCCGCGAGGTCACCATCGAACAGCTCATCGGCTACCTGTGGAACGACGACCCGCCCCGCACCGCGCGCTCCGTCATCCAGGTCCAGATCTCCCACCTGCGCCGCGCCCTCCCCGGCACCATCGCCACGACCTCCGGCGGCTACACCCTCGACGTCGAGCCCGACTCCGTCGATCTGCACCGCTTCCGCAACCTCCAGGACAGAGCCGCCGCGGCTGAGCCCAAGGCGGCGATCGAGCTGCTGGAGCGGGCACTGGAGTGCTGGCGCGGAGTGCCCTTCTCCGGTGTCGGCTCGGAGTACCTGGACCACTCCGTGGTCGCCCCCCTGAAGGAGGAGTACTGGTCCTCGGTCATCGCCTGGGCCACCTGCGCCCTGGAGCTGGGAAGGTACTCCGACGTGGTCTCCCGGCTGACCCCCGTGGTCAGCGAGGAGCTGTTCCGGGAACGCCTGCACCACCTGCTCATCACGGCCCTGTGGCGTGACAACGAGCGTGCCAGGGCGCTCTCCGTCTACGAGGAGCTGCGGACCAGGCTCGCGGAGGAGCTGGGCGTCGACCCGGGGCCGGAGCTGGTCGCCCTGCACACCCGGATCCTCCGGGAGGACCCGCCCGAGGAGGGGGCGGAGGACCCGTCCTCAGGGGAACCGGGCACGCGCTTCGTGGTGCGCAACGACCTGCCCAGGGACCTTCCCGACTTCACCGGCCGCCAGGAGTCCCTGCGGCGGCTGGACGAGGTGGCCCGTGCCGGTGAGGACCGCGCCCAGGTCTGCGTCATCACGGGCAGCGGCGGCGAGGGCAAGACGACCACCGCGGTCCGGTTCGGCTACGAGGCGGCCAAGCGCTACCCCGACGGTCAGCTGTTCATCGACCTGTACGGCTACACCACGGACAGGGAACCGCTCGACGCCGCGTCGGCGCTCGGCGCCCTGCTGCGCGCGGTCGGGGTCGAGCCCGAGGCCGTGCCGGAAACCCTCGACGAGCGGTCGGCGCTGTGGCGGGCCACCCTCATGGGACGCAGGGCGCTGCTCGTCCTGGACAACGCCGCCAGTTACGCCCAGGTCAGCCCGCTCCTGCTGTCCTCTCCGGGGTCGATGACCCTGATCACCACGCGCAACGAGCTCTCGGGGCTCAGCGGTGCCCGCTTCCTCTCCCTCGGCGTGTTCGACGAGCATTCCTCCCTGGAACTCCTCGGCCGGGTCCTGGGTGAGGAGCGCGTGCAGCGCGAGCCCGATCAGGCGCGGGAGATCGTCCGTATCTGCGGTGGTCTCCCCCTGGCCCTGCGCGTGGTCGCGGGGCGCATGCTCAGCCGGCCCAAGTGGTCGTTCGCGCACGTCGCCCGCCGGCTCGGTGAGCAGAACCGCAGGTTCCGCGAACTCCAGGTCGAGGGGCAGAGCGTCGAGTCCGCCATCGACCTGTCCTTCCAGAGCCTCAACCGGGACCAGAGCCGGGCCTTCCTCCTCCTGGGCCTGATGATCGGCAGCACCATCGACCTCGGCGGAGCGGCCGCCCTACTGGACATGACCGTGGAGGGCGCCGACGACATCCTCCAGGAGCTGGTCGGGGTCTGCCTGCTGGAGGAGCCCCAGGGTGACGTGTACCGCCTGCACGACCTCATCGGTGCCTTCTCCCGGGACCGCGCGGCCATGGTCCTGTCCACGGAGGAGATCGACGCGGCCAAGCTCCGCCTGGCGGAGCAGTACATGGCGACCGCCCAGCACGCCGCCGACCTCCTGGGGCCACGGGGACACGAGGATGTCGAGGTGCGTCCCGGCTATCGAACGGAACTGGCAGGACGTGAGGACGCGGAGAACTGGTTCAGCCTGCACCAGGAGAACCTGGCGGAGACGATCGAGTACTTCGCCTCACACGACAACGGCGAGTACGCCTGGCGCATGGCCGACGCGGTGTGGCGCTTCTACGCCCTCCACGGCCAGATGGGCCTGCTGATCAGCTCCCACCAGCGGGCGCTGCAGATCAGTGACAAGCAGGGGAACCGGCGCGGGCGCGCGGTGACCCTCATCGGTCTGGGCATCGCCCACTGCCTCTCGGGGCGCTTCGACGAGTCCCTCGATCTCCTCACGGAGGCTCGGAACCTGCTGGACTCGACCGGCGACAGCAGAGGGCTGGTGCGGGTGCTGGCCAATCTGGGCATGGTCTACGAACGTGTCGGCCGTCTCGCGGACGCCGCAGAGGCCGTCCAAGGTGTACTGGACCACGCTGCCCAGCTGGGGGACACCCGGCTGGAGGCGTTGCAGTGGGGCGGCCTCGCCGTGGTGAAGCAGGCGCTCGGTGAGCACACCGAGGCACTGCACTGTGCCGAGCAGGCCATGGCGAAGGCCAAGGGAGAAAACCAGGATGAGGCCAGGGCCCAGGCCAAACGTGTCATGGGTGAGGCCCGTGTGGGACTGGGCGACCTGGACACCGCCTTCCGTGACCTGAACGAGGCGCTGGGGCTGTCCCAGCGCCTACACCTGGTGGACAACCAGATCTACGTGCACAACGCTCTGGGTATAGCCCACCGGGCGGCTGGGGACTGGGAGAGGGCGGCCGAGTCCCACGACGAGGCCCTGGTGCTCTCGGAGAAGTCCGGCCTCCGCAGCGGCGACGCCGAGATCCGCACCGACCTGGGGATCACCTACGCCGCCGCGGGCCGCTACGACGAGGCCGCGGTCGAGCTGGAGAAGGCCCACGCCATCGCGACCGAGCGCAGTGAGCGCTACATGGTCGCCCGCGCCGCGCTCGCCCTCGGCCGGCTGCCCGCACCGACCATGGCGGCGGACCGGGCACGGGAACTCCTGAAGGAGGCGGAGGAGGTCTTCACCGACCTGGGCCTGGCCGAGGCGGAGGAGGCCAGGAAGGCCCTGGAGGGCCTGTCCGCCGCCCTCGGCTGACGGTCCGGGCCGGACCCGGCCGACCGAGCCGGCTCGGCGGACTCAGCCGACGGTTCCCCCCCGCTCCGCGCAGCCCTGGTCGGCGCCGCGGCGGCCCCAGCCAGCGCGGTCCCAGCAGTCCGCGACGCATGGTCCACAGGCACAGGGTGGCGGGCAGGAAGCGCACGGGCCGGGGAACGCGCGGATACACCGCCCGGGCCACCCGCACGACCCGGTCGAAGCGGCGCTGGCGGGTGTCCGACCAGGGGATGCCGAACTGCTCGCGCAGGTGGGGCGGCAGGAGTCCGCCGGTGAGGAGCGACTGCACCCTCATGAGCGGCCGCAGGGGCAGGGACGCCGGGTGGAACAGTTGCTCGGTGACGGCGCGCGCCTCCTCTCCCACGCGCAGCCCGGCCATGGCCCCCTCCCAGTAGGCGTCGAACTCCTCCAGGGTCGCCGGCCACCTCTCCTCGGGCAGGCCCAGGGCGGTGCCGAGCACCGACGCCTCGCGCAGGTGCAGGGCGCGCTCCTCATCGCCGGGTTCTCCGAACACCATCGCGTTCAGGCGCGAGGTGCACTCGTACAGGGTGGCGGCCACCCACAGCAGGAGGTCGTCGTCGAGCGCACGGTACCCCGGCCCGTTCACCTTGCGGTGTATCGCGCGCACGATGGCGTGCAGGCGCTCGCGCTCCTCCTCGGTGCCGTAGACCGTTCCGTACACGAAGTAGAGGGTGCCGAGCAGGCGGTTGAACGGCCGCGTGGAGAAGTCGCTGTGGTCGTGCACGCCCCGGGCGACGCTGGGATGGGCGATCTGGAGCAGGACGGCGTATCCGGCGCCACCGAGGGCGCAGGCCTCCCCGCTGGTCCGTCGCAGGGGTGATTCATCGGACGATCGGCCCATGTCTGGGATCGTACGGCACCCCGGACCATCGGAACGGAAGGGGCACGCCCGCCGGGGGGGCGGGGCCGAGGCGCCCAAGGAACGCCTCGGGGGCATCCCCTGAGCACGTCGGGGCACCTGCGGCCCCGACGGATCCGCCACCGGCCCGGCGCATGCCCCGGAAGGGGCCTCACGGCTCCAGGGAGCGGAACACCTCCGGCCTGGTCAGGGCGTCGGTGTTGTCGACGAACTGGTCGACCGCGCCGACCGGGGGCCGGTCCGCCAGTTCCGGGTCCTCGATCCGCTCCAGCAGGGCACGCGTGAACCGGGCCGAGTCCAGCACCGGCCAGGGGCGGTCGTGGAACGGCCGCAGACCGGTGTCCAGGGGTTCGGCGAGGCCGGTCCGGTTCTGCCAGGCGGCGAGCAGGGAGCAGGCCTCGGCGAGGGCCCCGGCGTCCGCGTCCAGGCCGCGGGACAGCGGAGGGGAGAGCGCCTCCGCCTCGGGCAGGCGGGAGAACGCGCTGCCCAGCCACTTGGAGTAGGGCGGGTAGCGGCGGGACAGCAGCAGGGCCAGGCGCATGAGGTCGCGCACCAGCCGGGCGGCGACCACCCGGGCGCCCAGGAGGTCGCCGACCTCCGCGCAGCGGCCGGGGAAGGGCTCCTCCTGGGACACGCGCTGCCACTGGCAGGCCAGCACGTACCGCCACACGTCGTCCGGGTACCAGGCCAGGCGCTCCCGGGCCCGGGTGAGCTCGCCGTCGTCGTCGTGGAAGACGGCGCCGCCGACCGCCTCGGCGAGCCGCTGGGCGGGTGTGGCGAGCCAGTCGGTGGTGCTCACCCCGGCGCGCGGGTCGAAGCCCAGGTACCCGCGGAACCAGTCGCCGGTGTCGAGGACCTCCACCCGGTGGCGGCCGTCGGGTGCGTCGGCGTCGGGCAGCCACGTCCCGGGAGGGCCGTCGCAGGGGGCGAACCGGGTCGGCCAGCCGCGCACCCGGTCGGGCAGGCCGTCGTCGAGCATGTCCCGCACACGCGCGCGTTCGCCGGGGTCGGCCACGAAGAGCTGCAGGCGGGGTCCCCACCCGTGGTCGGTGGAGCGCTCGGTGTCCAACCCGAGGACCTCGGACCCCGGGCCGAGCAGCGCGGCGGCGTGCGGGACCGGACGGCGCCCGGAGGCGAGCAGCGGGGCGACCGCGTCCGTGTACAGGGCCCGGGACAGCTCCAGTCCGGGGAGGAAGGCAGGGGACATGCCCGCGAGCCTAGGGTCACGGGCCGTCGGGGGCCACGGTTTTCCGGGGGCGGGCCCCTCGGAGGGCCGGGGAAGAAAAATATATCTCCGGGGACAGGTACGGTCCGTTCGGCCCTCGTCGGCGGCATTGGTCTACAGGGTCCCCGGACAGACCACCGCTCCTTACTGGAAGGTGTCTTTCCAGTTGGCGGCCCGAGGGGTGCGGGCGCGTCGGCAGTACCAGTCCGGGAGGGCGGGTGAGTGGGCTTCCCACCTGGTATGGGTGGCACCCGGTTCCCCTCCGTGACGGGAGTCTTGACGTGTAGTGACGACCTTCTTACGGTCTTCGCAACAGGTGGAAGGAAACGCCGGGGACGCCCGGAGTTTCCGGGACAGTGCCGTCCGCCGTCCGCACGGGGGATATCCGGACCCCGATGGACGGCCTCCGCCCGCCTGGACCGGTAACGGTCCGGGTCACCCCGCTACGACCCCCGACCCGGGATCGTGACCCAAAAGAAGGGCCCCCGTTCATGAAGATCCGCAGCAGAGTCCGCTCCCTCGCGGCCGTCGCCGCCGCCACCGCGCTGACCTTCACCCTGATGCCCGCGGGTGTCGCCAGCGCCCACGGCTACGTCTCCGCACCCATGAGCCGCCAGGCGCAGTGCGCGGCGGTCATGGTCCAGTGCGGCGGCATCAAGTGGGAGCCGCAGAGCGTCGAGGGCCCCAAGGGCCTGATGAGCTGCTCCGGTGGCAACTCCCGGTTCTCCGAGCTCGACGACGACAACCACGGCTGGCACGTCACCCAGGTCGGTACCTCCCTGACCTTCACCTGGACCCTCACCGCCATGCACTCCACCGCCAACTGGGAGTACTTCATCGGCGGCCACCGCATCGCCAACTTCAACGACAACGGCGCACGCCCGCCGTCGACCGTCCGGCACACCGTGGACCTGTCCGGCTACAACGGCAGGCACACGATCCTGGCCAGGTGGAACGTCGCCGACACCAGCAACGCCTTCTACTCCTGCGTGGACGTCAACATCCGCTAGGAGCACCGCGGACGACATCTGTCAGACGTGTGACGGTTCCCCGGTCCGGCGCCCCCGCCCGGGCCGGGGAACCGGCGTTCGACGGGGCCGCCCGGCCCCGGACGGCGGCAGCGGCCCAGGACCTTCGGGTGCGGTCCCGCCGGGCACGCGGCCCGCGCCGCCGCACCCCCGGGAGCGGTCAGCCCTCCCGCAGGGACCGGGCGAACGCGGCCGAGTCGTGGTCCGGACCCACCCCCTCGACGAGGATGATCTCCCCGTCGACGTGCCCGGCCCGCAGGGGGATGATCTCCTGGTAGGCGGGCGAGTCGTACCAACTCCGGGCGTCCTCGATGGAGGGGAAGCCGATGAGGACGAGCCCGCCCTCCCAGGCGCCCTCCCTGACCTCGACCGGCGCGCCGTGCACGAGGAAGCGTCCCCCGAAGGGATCCAGGGTCGACTGGATGCGCTCCATGTACTCGATGACCTCGTCGTGCAGGTCCGCTGGCCGCAGGTGCCCGATGGCGTAGCCGGTCATGTGCCTCCGTTCGGATCACCGGTCCGTTCGGGCGCCAGCATCACAGGTTTCCGGCCCGCCGTCGACGGCTTTTCGCGCTCGGGGAGAGGGGCGCGGACCCGGGGCGGGGCGGGCCCGTGGAGCGGTGTTCGGGGGCCGCGTCCGGGCCGACCCCCGACACGACGAAGGCCGGTCCCGTAGGACCGGCCCTCGTGCTGGTCGGGGTGGCGGGATTTGAACCCACGACCTCTTCGTCCCGAACGAAGCGCGCTGCCAAGCTGCGCTACACCCCGAAGCAACGTCCACAAGTCTAGCGGACGTGAGGAGTGCTCGCGCACGCTTTTCCGGTCGGAGTGGGACAGCCCTCAGGAGGCCGCCACGAGGTCCAGCAGCGAGGCCTCCGGGCGGCAGCAGAACCGCACCGGCGCGTACGGGGAGGTGCCCAGGCCCCCGGACACGTGCAGCCACGCGTCCCCGTACCCGTGCAGCCCCCAGGCGCGCCTGCGGTCGATCCCGCAGTTGGTGACCAGGGTCCCGTAGAACGGCAGGCACAGCTGCCCCCCGTGCGTGTGCCCGGCCAGGAGCAGCTGGTAGCCGTCGGCCGCGAACCGGTCCAGGTTGGACGGCTCCGGGGAGTGCAGCACTCCCAGGCGCAGGGCCGCCGACGGGTCCGCCGGTCCGGCGATCTCCTCGTAGCGGTCCAGCTTGATGTGCGAGTCGTGCACACCGGCCAGGGCGACGTCCAGTCCACCCGCCTCCAGCGACCCCTTGCGGTTGTTCAGGTCCAGCCACCCGGACGCGGACATGGCCGCGCCCAGCTCGCGCCAGGGCAGGTCCGGCACCCGGCGCTTGTTGTAGTCGCTCCTGCTCGTCCGCCACAGGTAGCGGGCCGGGTTCTTCAGCTGCGGCGAGAACAGGTCGTTGGACCCGTACACGAACGCGCCCGGCCGCTCCAGCAGCGGCCCCAGGGCCTCGGTGAAGGGGCCCACCGCGTCAGGGTGGGCCAGCGAGTCGCCCGTGTTGACCACCAGGTCCGGCTCGTAGGCGTCCAGCCCCCGGATCCAGTCGATGAGCATCCGCCGGCCCGGCGTCAGGTGCGCGTCGGACAGGTGCAGGATCCGAAGGCGCGGGCTCCCGGGCGGCAGGAGGGGCAGCTCGTAGCGGCGCAGCCGGAACCAGTTGCGCTCGATGACCGAGGCGTAGACCAGTCCCGCCGCTCCGACGGCGCCCGTCACCGCGGCCGCGCGCCCCACCCGGCGCAGGAGTCGTCTGTTGTCGGCGCCCATCTTCCTCCTTCGTTGTTGTCATGATCGTCGCAGACCCGGCGGTGCACCGGTGCGCAAACCGTTGGTGGGCCGACCGCCCGCCGCCGTAGGATCGGTCCATGTCCGAACTCAAAGAGCGCCTCAAGAACGACCTGACCACCGCCATCAAGGCGCGTGACAAGGTGCGTACCGGGACCCTGCGCATGGTCCTGGCAGCCATCTCCACCGAGGAGGCGGCCGGTACCGCCCAGCGCTCCCTCGACGACGAGGAGGTCACCCGGCTGCTGACCCGCGAGGCCAAGAAGCGCCGCGAGGCGGCCGAGGCGTTCGAGAAGGGCGGCCGGCCCGAGCAGGCCGGGGCCGAGCGGGCCGAGAGCGAGGTCATCTCCGACTACCTGCCCAAGCAGCTCACGGACGAGGAGCTCTCCGCCCTGGTGGCCGAGGCCGTCGCGGAGACCGGAGCGGAGGGCCCCAAGGCGATGGGCCAGGTCATGAAGCTCGTCAAGCCCCGGACCGCCGGCCGTGCGGCGGGCGACCGCGTGGCCGCCGAGGTCAAGCGCCAGCTCGCCGGATGATCCGGCTCCCCGGCGTCCCGCCGTCCTGACCGGGGAGCGGGCACGGCTTCGCGTGGTGCGGGTCCCGCGCCCACCGCGCTCCGACCGGTACGCGAGGGGGCGGCGGTGTCCGCACCGCCGCCCCCTTCGCGCTGGCCGCCTCGCCTACTCCTGTTCCCTGACCGTGGGAGTGGAGGCGGGCTGGACCGGGAACCAGTCCCCGTCGTCCTCCCGGCCGGCGGCCGTTTCGCCGCCGCGGCTCAGGAAGACGTTCACCGTGGCCCCCTCGGGAAGACGCGTTCCCGGGTCCGGGTTGACCGCGGCCACCGTGCCCTCCGGCTCGGCGGAGCGGATCCGGGTCCCGGACACGTTCACCGTGTAGCCGGCGGCCTCCAGAGTGCTCACCGCGTCCCCCTCCGACAGGCCGACCACGTCCGGCACGCCTCCGTCGTCACTGGCCGGGTTGGCCTCCTCGTCCGGCTCCGGAGCCCGGGGGAGCGACGTCGAGCCGAACTTCGCCGGGGGCGACGGCAGCTGCTTGACCTCCAGCCCCTCGTGGGCGCCCTTCATGGTCGCCTCCCAGATCGGGCCGGGGATCGTCGCGCCGTAGACCACGCTGTAGTAGTCGTCTCCGATGGTGACGTTGCGCAGCGGGTGCTGCTGGGGGCCGCGCGGGTCGCCGACGAAGACCGCGGCCGCCATCTGCGGGGTGAACCCGGCGAACCAGGCCGCCGCCGAACCGTCGGTGGTGCCGGTCTTGCCCGCCGCCGGACGCCCGATGTGGAGGTTGCCCGCGGTGCCGCCGTTGAAGGGCTGGGTCAGCAGGTAGCTGACCCCCTTGGCGACCTCCTCGTCCAGGACCCGCGAGCACTCCGGCTCGATCTCGATCGTGGTGCCCGACTGCTGGTCCTCGATCTTGGTGATGGCCTGCGGCTCGCAGTAGATCCCGCCCGAGGCGAAGGTCGCGTACGCGTTGGCCACCCGCAGCGGGGAGACCTCCTCGCTGCCCAGGGTGAAGCTGCTGTTGGCCAGCGAGTTCTCGTTCTCGGTGAACAGCGTGCCGTCCGCGCGCTTGAGCCCCAGGTTCTCGGCCATCTTCATCACGTCGCAGATGCCCACCCGCTTCTGGAGCTGCGCGAAGTAGGTGTTGGACGAGGCCTTGGTCCCGGACAGCATGTTGTGCGTGGTGCTGGAGTTGGTGTCGCCGGCGTTGCTGGGCGTCCAGGTGCTCAGCGAGCCGCCGTTGCAGCTGCGCTGCCCGGAGACGGACACCTTGGACGGGGAGTTGAACGAGGTGCTGTACGGCAGCCCCTCGTCCAGCGCGGCCGCCAGGGTGAAGGCCTTGAACGTCGACCCGGCCTGGAAGCCGCTGCTGCCGCCTCGGTCGGCGTCGGTGGTGAAGTTGATGGAGGTCTCGCCGAGCTGGCTCTCGTCGGGACCGTAGTTGCGGCTCTGCGCCATGCCGAGGATGTGGCCGGTGCCCGGTTCGATGACGAGCTCCGCGCCCACCTTGCGGGACTCGTTCTTGCGGGGCACCCACTCGTCCACGGCCGCTTGGGCGGCCCCCTGGGTCTGCGGGTCGAGGGTGGTGTGGATCTGCAGGCCCGCGGTGCGCAGCCAGCGCGCGCGCTCGGTCTCGTTGGGGCCGAAGCGCTCGTCCTTCTCGATCTCCTGGACCACGTAGTCGCAGAAGAACGGCTGGTCGCTGGGCACGCAGCCGTTGGGCGGCGTGGACAGATCCAGCTCCATCGGCTCCTTCTTGGCCTCCGCCGCCTCGGCCTCGGTGATGGCGCCGGTGGCCACCATGCGGTCGAGCACCACGTTGCGCCGGTCGGTGGTCTGCTCGGGGAAGAAGCGGGGGTTGTACAGGTAGGGGTAGCGGACCAGCCCCGCGATGGTGGCGGCCTGGTGCAGCTCCAGGTCGCTGGCGGGCACCTGGAAGAAGTGCTGGGCGGCGGACTCGACGCCGTAGGCCCCGTCGCTGAAGTAGGCGATGTTGAGGTAGCCCTCGAGGATCTCGTCCTTGCTCATCCGCTGCTCCAGGGCCACGGCGTAGCGCAGCTCCCGGATCTTGCGGGCGACGGTCTCCTCCCGGGCCTCCTCCAGCTCCTCCTGGGAGGTGGCCGCCTCGATCTGCACGTTCTTGACGTACTGCTGCGTGATGGAGGAGGCGCCCTGGGTGTTGCCGTTCAGGGTGCGTATGGCGGCGCGGAACGTGCCCGCCACGTCGATGCCGCCGTGCTCGTAGAAGTGGGCGTCCTCGATGGCGAGGATCGCGTCGACCATGACCGGCGCGACGTCCTCGATCTCGACCAGTTCACGGTTCTGGTCGAAGATCTCGGCGATGACACCGCCCTCGCTGTCATAGATCGTCGACCTCTGGGGAGGAGGCGGAGTCTCCAGGTTGCCGGGCATGTTCAGGAAGTTGCTGGCGACGTTGCGGGCCGTGATCCCCAGACCCCCGACCGCGGGAAGGGCGAGCGCGGCGACGAGGAGTCCCGCGACGGCGCCGACGACGACCAGTTGGCTGATTCTTTGAAGCAATGTCCCCTGACCCACCCCATCAGACTAAGTGACCACGAACGCCCGAAGTGGTGCGATGTGGCACGGACAGTGTGCGAACGCACGGAAATGCCCGCGCCGTCCCACGGGCTGTGCCCCCATGCCATCTTTTCATGCTTATCGCAGACCAATCGCTACACGGTTCGGTGCTGCGAGGGTTCGTGTGTCCGGTCGCGGAGGGCCGCCAGGCCCCACGCAATGGCCCGAGCGGGCCATATTCGGTTGGACGAAAAGTGGGTCGAGTGGGTTCTGTCGGCGCGGCGCACAGATCCGTAACTTCTAGGCAACGGGGGTGGACTCGACGCACCCCACGCGGCAGCGGGAGCCTACCTGTCCTCCCCGTCCCCTCGGGACACACAGGGAGCCCCGTGTCCCGGCGATCCGCTGACACACGCGGGCGGGCGCGCACACAGGGGAGTAGGGCATGTGGACCGACCAGTGGACGACCAGGGCGTTGTGCCGGCGCGGGGACCCGGACGCGCTGTTCGTCCAGGGCGCGGCGCAGCACCGCGCCAAGCTCATCTGCCAGAGGTGTCCGGTACGTATCGAGTGCCTGGCCGACGCCCTCGACAACCGGGTGGAGTCCGGTGTCTGGGGAGGCATGACCGAGCGTGAGCGGCGCGCGCTGCTGCGCAAGCACCCCGGCGTCACCAGGTGGGAGCCGCTCCTGGAGGAGGCCGACCGCGAGGGCGGCGGCGACCTCGCCGACTACGCGGCCGCGCACACCGGCCGCACGTCCGCGGCCTGACCCGCGGCGGGCGGATTCCCGGCTTCCCCCGTTCCCGGCGGCGCTCCCGGACGCCGACGGCGCCACCGGGAACGGGAGCACCGCCGCCGGTTCGCTCCCGCGCTTCCGGGGGCGCAAGGCCGGTCTGGCCTGGGGAGTGTTCTTTGGAAGGCTTTCGGGTCAGCGGGCGGCCGTCCGGGCAGTCTCTCGCAAGACGAGGTGCGAAGTTCGGCCTGGTCGTGCTTCACGAGCGCAGAGGCGCAGCGAGGGGCAGCCTGGTGGACGCGAGCCCAATGATGCAGAAAACACGACCTAGCGGTCCCGGGAGGCGCGGGCCAGCGCCTCGCCGATCCCGCGCAGGCCCGCGAGGTCGTGCACGTCCTCGGGCAGGGCGGCCACCTCGGCCACGCGCACGCCTTCGTGCGAGGACAGCAGTGTGTCCCGCAGCCGGCCCTCGCGCTCGCGGGTGCGGACCCTCTCCGCGTGCAGCCGCAGCGCCGCCGACGCCAGCGGGTGCGAGCCCGAGCGCTCCAGCGACTCCGCGGCCGCCACCGCCTCCCGCGCACCCAGGCCGGCCGCCGGACCCCCGGGCAGCGGATGGGTCCGGTTGACCACCAGCCCGGCCAGCGGCATGGAGTCGGTGGCCAGCCGCTCCACGAAGTAGGACGCCTCGCGCATCGCGTCCGTGTCCGGCACGGCCACCACCACGAACGCCGTCCCCGGCGTCCGCAGCAGCCGGTAGGTGCGCTCGGCGCGCTCCTGGAACCCGCCGAACACCGTGTCGAACGCCGCCACGAAGGAACGCAGGTCGTCGAGCAGCTGGGCGCCCACGATCCTGCCGATCGCCGAGGTCACCAGGTTGAACCCGGCGCCGAGCAGGCGGAACGCGCCCGTGCTGGCAGGTGCGCTCAGGAAGCGGATCAGGCGCCCGTCCAGGAACCGGCCCAGCCTCTCGGGCGCGTCCAGGAAGTCCAGGGCGGACCGGCTGGGCGGGGTGTCCACCACGATCAGGTCCCAGTCCTCCGACTGGCGCAGCTGGCCCAGCTTCTCCATGGCCATGTACTCCTGCGTGCCCGAGAAGCTCGTGGAGAGGGTCTGGTAGAAGGGGTTGTCCAGGATCTGCCGGGCCCGGTCGGGGTCCGCGTGCTGCTCAACGACCTCGTCGAAGGTCCTCTTCATGTCGAGCATCATCGCGTGCATGCTGCCCGCGGCCCCCTCGGGCAGCGGCACCGGACGCGGGGTGTTGTCCAGCGACTCCAGCCCCAGCGACTGGGCCAGCCTCCGCGCCGGGTCCACGGTGATGACCACGGCCCGGCGTCCGCGCTCGGCGGCGCGCAGCCCCAGCGCGGCGGCGGTGGTGGTCTTGCCGACCCCGCCCGCGCCGCAGCACACGATGATCCGCGTCCCGGGGTCGTCCACGAGCGCGTCCACGTCCAGCCGCTCGTGCGGCGCGGGGCTCACCGGCGCACCCCCTGCTCGGTCAGCCGCCGCGCCAGGACGTCCAGGGCGGCGCGGTCCACACCGCCCTCCAGCAGGGGCAGCTCCAGCACCGGCCGGCCCAGTTCCTCCAGGCCGGAGCGCACCCGGCGCTCCAGCCGGACCCGCACCGCGTGCGCACGCACCTCCCCGGCCAGCGCCGCGGCGAGTTCCCCGGGGTCCTTAAGTCGGGCCTCCTCCAGCCCGGCGGAGAGCGCGTCCAGGTCGGGGCCCCCGTCCGCGGCGGCGGCCAGGTCGGCCTCGTCCAACAGTGGAGGCCGCACCATGTTCACCAGCACCATTCCCACCCTGAGCCCCAGACCGCGGACCTCGGCGACGCCGTCCCGGGTCTCCTGGACCGGCATCTCCTCCAGCAGGGACACGAAGTGCACGCGGGTCTGCTCGGAGCGGATGACCTCCATGACCCGGTCCGCGTGGTTGCGGACCGGCCCCACCCGGGCCAGCCCCGCCACCTCGGAGTTCACGTTGAGGAACTGGGCGATCCGGCCGGTGGGCGGTGCGTCCATCACCACCGCGTCGTAGTGGAAGGGGGCCGTCGGCGGGGCGTCGGAGGGCCTGCGGCGCGAGCCCCGGCGCCGCCGTACCGCCTCGGTGGCCTTGCCGGTGAGCAGGACGTCGCGCAGGCCGGGGGCGATGGTGGTGGCGAAGTCCACGGCGCCCAGCCTGTTGAGCGCCTGGCCGGCCCTGCGCATCCCGTAGAACATCTCCAGGTACTCCAGCAGCGCCGCCTCGGCGTCGGCCGCCAGCACGCACACCGTGCCGCCGCCGGGCACGGAGACCATCTCCCGCTCCTCGTAGGGCAGCGGCGGGCCGCCGAGGAGGGTGGCGATGCCCTGTCGGCCCTCCACCTCGACCAGCAGCACCCTTCCGCCACCGGAGGCCAGCGCCTGCGCCAGTGCCGCGGCCACCGTGGTCTTGCCGGTCCCGCCCTTCCCGGTGACGATGTGCAGTCGTGCTTTCGCGCGCGCCCCACCCGGAGGCTGCGGTCCGTGCTCGCCCTCGCTCACTCCAGGCAGTCTATGCGGGCGCCCTGGATGGGGTCCCGGAGCAGCGTCGGCGTGCACGCGGCAGGGCGCGCGGGTGAGTAGGGTGGCGGCGTTGACGTGCGGCGCCCGGCCAGTCGGGCGGGGCACCGGTGACCGAACAGGGGTAGGACGCATGAGCAAGTGGGAGTACCAGACCGTGGCGCTGCTGTCGCACGCCACGAAGCAGATCCTGGACAACTGGGGCGCCGACGGCTGGGAGCTGGTCTCGGTCGTGCCCGCGCCGCTGCCGGAGGGCACCGACCCCCGCAACCAGCAGTACGTGGCGTACATGAAGCGGGAACTGTGATGGCCACCCCCGAGGAGCGCATCGCCGAACTGGGCCTGACCCTGCCCGAGGTGGCGGCGCCGGTGGCGTCCTACACGCCGACGGTGCGCAGCGGCGACCACGTGTACGTGTCCGGCCAGCTGCCGTTCGTGGAGGGCGAACTGCCCGCCACGGGCAAGGTGGGGGCCGAGGTCGATCCGGATACCGCGCGGGAGCTGGCGGCGCTGTGCGCGCTGAACGCCGTCGCGGCGGTGCGGGCCGAGGTCGGCGAGCTGTCCAACGTGGTCCGGGTGGTGAAGGTGGGCGGCTTCGTGGCCAGCGCTCCCGACTTCACGGGTCACCCCGGTGTGGTCAACGGCGCCAGCGACCTGCTCGCGAAGGTCTTCGGCGACGCGGGCGTGCACGCCCGGGCCGCCGTGGGGGTGGCCGCCCTGCCGTTGGACGCCCCGGTCGAGGTTGAGATGATCGTCGAGGTCCGCTGAGCGTCTCGCTCCCTTCGGGGTGAACCGCCCCGGGCCGCGGCGCGGCTTCCCGATCCCGAGACCCTGGAGGGTACGTCGATGCACAACGGCTCTGCGCCGGACGACGGCGAACGGGGCGGCCCGGAACGCGGTGGGCGGGACGGCGCCGCGGCCGACGCCGCCGGTCCCCGTCCGGCCGCCACGGTCATGCTCCTGCGGCCCGCGGCGGGCGGGCGCTCCGCGGCGGACGGTACCGGCCGGAGCGGCGCGGGCGCGGACGTTCCCATGGAGGTCCTGCTCATGCGCAGGGTCCGCTCCATGGGCTTCGCGCCGGGCGCCTTCGTCTTCCCCGGAGGCGGGGTGGACGAGCGCGACGCCGACGGCGGGGTGCCCTGGACCGGTCCCGGCCCCGAGGAGTGGGCGCGCACGCTCGGCACCGACGTGCCGATGGCGCGCGCCCTGGTGTGCGCGGCGGTCCGGGAGACCTTCGAGGAGACCGGCGTCCTCCTGGCGAGCGAGCCCGGGCACGCGGACGAGGAGGCCCTCACCCTCGACACGGCCACCGAGGACTGGGAGCGGGACAGGCTCGGCCTGATCGACCGCTCCCGCTCCTTCACCGAGGTCCTGTCCCGGCGCGGCCTCGTCCTGCGCTCGGAGTGGCTGCGCGCGTGGTCGCGGTGGATCACCCCGAGCAGCGAGCCGCGCCGCTACGACACCTGGTTCTTCGCCGCCGAGCTCCCGCCGGGGCAGGCCTCCCGGGACGTGGGCGGCGAGGCCGACCTGACCCGCTGGACCGATCCGGCCGGGGTCGCCTCCGAGTGGGAGGCGGGCCGGATGCCGATGCTGCCGCCCACGGCGGTCTCCTGCGCCGAGCTCGCGGACTGCCGGACCCTGCGGGGCGTCCGGGAGGCGCGACGGGATATCGTCCCCATTGAACCTGTTGTCCGCAAGGTCGACGGTCGGCTCCGCGTCGTCGCGCCGAACGGGGTCGACTACCCTCTGCCGAGACCCGGCGCGGCCCCCTGAGGTACCCCGTGCCACGGCGCGGACCGCTCGGGCGGGTCCCACGACCCCGGCCGTCCGCCCCGGCCCGGCCCGGCGAGCGAAGCGAGGTGCGATGAGGATCGACGGCTCCGGGACACTGCGCGCCAGCTGCGTGCTGTGCCCCAATCCCGGCCCGATGACGCTGGAGGGCACCAACACCTGGATCCTTCGGGAGCCGGGCGCGCGCGGGGTCGTGGTCGTCGACCCCGGCCCCCACGACGAGCGCCACCTGGAACGGGTGGCGCGCACCGTGCAGGAGCAGGGTTCCCAGGTCCTGATGGCCCTGGTGACCCACCGTCATCCCGACCACGGCGAGGGCGCCCGGTACTTCTCGGAGCTGACCGGCGCGCCGGTGCACGCGGTCGACCCCGGGTCACGGGTCGGCGGGCGCGGCCTGTCCGACGGCGAGGTCCTGGAGGCCGACGGCCTGGAGGTGCGGGTGGTCGCCACCCCCGGGCACACCGAGGACTCCGTGTGCCTGATGGTGGAGGCGGACAACACCCTCCTGACCGGCGACACGGTCCTGGGTCACGGCACGACGGTGATCGACGGCGACGACGGCCTGGGCCCCTACATGGACTCGCTGTACCGGTTGCGCGACCTCGTGCACGAGTACGACGTGCGCACCCTGCTTCCCGGGCACGGACCGATCCTCACGTCCCCGGCCGCGGTGCTGGACTCCTACATCGACCACCGCGAGTCGCGCCTGCGCCAGGTCCTGGACGCGGTGCGCGCGGGGGCGACCAGGGTCGAGGAGATCGTCGACGGGGTCTACCCCGAGGTCACCGAGCAGATCCGGTTCGCCGCGGTCTCGTCGGTGCGCGCCCAGCTGCGCTACCTGGCCTCGCGCGAGGAGCTGCCCGAGGGCGTCGAGGTCTGACGGCCGCGGGGCCGGATCCCGCGTCCGTTCACACGGTGACGACCACGCTGCCCATGCGGCCGCCCCGCTCGACGCGCCGGTAGGCGTCGGCCGTCCGTTCGAGCGGGTGGCTGCCGTCCACGACCGCGCGGATCCCGCCCGAGGCGAACAGCGAGTCCAGGAACACGAGGTTCTCCGGCCGCTGCATCAGGCCGGTGGCGGCGAACCTCGCCCTCCTGCCGCGTCCCGGTGAGGTCAGCAGGACATGGAGGAGCGTTCCCGGGGTGGGGTTCACCGACAGGTAGGCGCCCCGCCGGGTGAGGACCCTCCGGCACCGCGTGAACGAACTCCTTCCCGCGGCGTCGAGGACGACGTCGTAGCGCTCGGCGCCCCGTGTGAAGTCGTCCCGGGTGTAGTCGAGGACGCGGTCGGCGCCCAGCGCGTACAGAGCCTCCGTGTTCGCGGGGCCGCACACGCCGGTGACCTCGGCGCCGAGGTGCTTGGCCAGCTGTACCGCGTAGCAGCCCACGGAGCCGGAGGCCCCGTTGACCAGGACGCGCTGGCCGCCGCGCACGCGCGCGACATCGCGCAGGAGGGTGAGCGCGGTCGTGGCCTCCAGCAGGCACGCGGCCTCCTCGTGCGTCATCCCGCTCTCGCGCCTGGCCATGACCGCGTCCTCGGGCACGCGGAGGTACTCGGCCTGCGTGCCGAAGTCCCTCGGGCTGAGCCCGAACACCCGGTCGCCCTCGGCGAAGCGCGTCACGCCCGCGCCGACGGCGTCGACCTCCCCGGAGAAGAGGCTGCCCTGGACGGAGAACCTCGGGCGCAGCAGGCCGGAGTAGAGCCTGGCCGCGAACGGCTCACCGGACAGGAAGGAGCAGTCGTCCCGCGCCACGGTCGTCGCGCGGACCCTGACCAGGACGTCGTGCTCTCCGTACCGGGGTGTGGGGACCTCCCGCGGTTCGAGGACGTCGGGGGTGCCGTAGCGGGGACAGACGATCGCTTTCATCAGGGGCCTCGTCTCTTGGGGTTCCACGTCAGGGAGGGGATGGAGCCGGGCGTCCGCGTCACCGCGGGGTGTCGGAGTCCGGGTACTGGAAGACCTCCTCCAGAGGCGCTCCCAGGGCCCGGGAGATCTGGAAGGCCATCTCCAGCGAGGGGGAGTAGCGCCCCTTCTCGATGGCGATGACGGTCTGCCGGGTCACGCCGATCCGGTCGGCGAGCTCGGCCTGGGTCATCTCGCCCCGGCTGAAGCGCAGGGCGCGGATGCTGTTGGTGACCCTGGTCGTCTTCCCCACGGTCAAAAGCCCTTTCGGTAGGCGACGAGCTTCACGATCGAGGAGACGACCGCGGAGAGCACGTAGGCCAGGTAGATCGTGTTGGCGATCCAGAAGTGGGGGTGTTCCAGCAAGGTGAGGCTCAGCGGCACCGCCGTGAGCGCCGACATCACGACGAAGCCGACCCGGTCGCCGCGCTGGTCGATCTCCCGGTCGCGCTGGTCCCTGAGGTGGGCGTCCTTGTGGCCCAGGGCGGCCACCACCGCGTTGAGCACGATCGTCGTGACGACCGACGCCACGGCGGCCGTCAGCAGCGGGGGCTGGTAGGCGATCTCCGCCACGGCCGTGCCCTGTGCCTCCCCGAGGATGAACACGAGGTAGGCGGCGGGTACGACCACCGCGACCGCGAGGTAGACCCAGAGGCGTCTCTCTTCGAAGGGCATGTCCGCTCCCGATGTGATGTCAAAGATTTTTGACATCTTCGAATGTAAAGATGTGCGGACATCATGTCAAGGAAGTTTGACATCACCATCCAGGGAGCCCCCATGGCGGGAACCGGGAGGGGTCCCCGCAGGCGGCCGGGAGGGGCCCGGACACAGCTGTGGCCGCCCATCCCCGAGGGGAGGAGCGGCCACACAGCGTTCAGGCCTGGGGCGTCCTGGTGCGGGTGCCCTGGCGGGCGCGCCTAGCGGGCGCGGCGCCGCATCCGCTCGACGTCGAGCAGGACGACGGCCTTGGCCTCGATCCTCAGCCAGCCGCGCAGCGCGAACTCGGCGAGGGCCTTGTTGACCGTCTCGCGGGAGGCGCCGACCAGCTGGGCGAGCTCCTCCTGGGTGAGGTCGTGGTGGACGTGCAGGCCGTCCTCGCCCTCCTTGCCGAACTTGTCGGCCAGCTCCAGCAGGGCCTTGGCGACACGGCCCGGGACGTCGGTGAAGACCAGGTCGGCCATCACGTCGTTGGTCCGGCGCAGGCGGGCGGCCAGCGCCTTGAGCAGCTGCAGCGACACGTGCGGGCGGCTGGACAGGAACGGGCGCAGGTCGTCGTGGCCCAGTCCCGCGAGCACGGAGTCGGTGACCGCCACGGCGCTCGCGGTGCGCGGGCGCGGGTCGAACAGGGACAGCTCCCCGAACATCTCGCTGGGGCCGAGCACCCCGAGCAGGTTCTCGCGGCCGTCCACGGCCGTACGGGTCAGCTTCACCTTCCCGCTGAGGATGACGTACAGGCGGTCGCCCTCGTCACCCTCGCTGAACAGGGTCTGGCCGCGGCCGAGGCGCACCTCGTTCACCGAGGAGCGGAGCGCGGCCGTGTCCTCCTCGTCCAGAGCTTCGAACAGAGGGGCCTTCCGCAGCACCTCGTTGATCTCGTCCACCACACGTCCTCCTAAAACCTGACCGCCAACAGTGTGACGTATATCGCACCCCGGCGTGAAACCAGGGTGTTATCTCGGCTTGTCCGCCGAGAGACAACGTGCCCACAACAGCCGACGCCAGCCCCTGAGATCCTAGTCGTCTTCAGTTCTGTACCAGGGCCGACCGCGCCGCGCCACCGGACATTGGTTACATAGTTCCGGCCGCGGGTCCGGTCACCAGCACGAACACCGGCGGGACGCCGGAACATCCGTGCACCGGGCCGGTGGACGCGTCCGTGCCCTCGCCGGGCGCCTACCCTGTGACGATGCCCCGTGACACACCAGACGCGACGGCGGAGGCGGCCACTCCCACGGGCGAGAGCCGACTCGCGCTGGTCCGCCGTGCCCGCAAGATGTACCGGCAGCTCGTCGAGCTGTATCCGGACGCCCACTGCGAACTGAACTTCACGAACCCGCTGGAGCTGCTGGTCGCGACGATCCTGTCCGCGCAGTGCACGGACAAGAGGGTCAACCAGGTCACCCCCGCCCTCTTCGCCCGCTACCCCGACGCCGAGGCCTACGCCTCGGCCAGGCGGGAGGAGTTGGAGGAGATGATCCGCTCGACCGGCTTCTTCCGGGCCAAGACCAACAGCCTCATCGGGCTCGGCCAGGCGCTGTGCGACCGGCACGGCGGGGAGGTTCCGGGGAACCTCCCCGACCTGGTCAAACTACCCGGTGTAGGACGAAAGACCGCAAACGTACTGCTCGGTAACGCCTTCGATGTGCCCGGTATCACCGTCGACACCCACTTCGGGCGGCTCGTCCGCCGGTTCGGGTGGACCGACGAGGAGGACCCGGTGAGGGTCGAGCACGCCGTCGGCGGGCTCTTCCCGCCCAAGGACTGGACGATGCTCTCGCACCGGGTGATCTGGCACGGCCGCCGGGTCTGCCACGCCCGCAAGCCCGCGTGCGGCGCCTGCGGACTGGCCCGCCTGTGCCCCTCCTTCGGCGAGGGCCCCACGGACACCGCGACCGCCACCAAGCTGCTGCGGATGCGCTCCTTCTCCTGAGCCTCCCCGGCGGGCCGCTCCCCACCAGGGGCGGCTCCTCCCCGGGGAGCGGGAGGCGGATCAGGGCGGGCACACGCCGGTACTTTGTACTCTGATCAGGTGAGTGTGCGCACATCGACCCCGCCGTCGCCCCCGGGGCCCGCGGCACCCGGCGCGGCGGCGGCATTCCCGCCCGCCGGCGCCGGGGAAGGTCCGACCATATGACGACCTCCTCCGGGCGCGTCCCCCCGCGCGGCGGGGCCCACGCGGCCGGCGCGGGCGCCGCGTCCACGCGGGGCGCTTCGCGCACGCGCTCCCGACCACCCATCCGACGGCGCGACAACCCCCGGAACAGGTCCCGCGTATGAACCCGCCTCCTCAGTGGCTGACCGCACTCGCGGACGCCGCCACGACGATGACCGTGCCGCCGCCCATGCGGCCGCCGAAGGACGGCGGTCGCGAGTCCGCCGTCCTCATCCTCTTCGGCGAGGGGGCGCGGGGGCCGGACCTGCTCCTGATCCAGCGAGGCGACGGTCTGCGCAGGCACTCCGGACAGCCCGCCTTCCCCGGCGGCCGGATCGAGCCGTCCGACACCTCCCCCGAGGCCGCCGCGCTCCGCGAGGCCGAGGAGGAGACCGGGCTCGTCCCGGCCGGGGTCGACGTCGTCGGCCGCCTGCCGGAGCTCTACCTGAGCTTCAGCGACTTCCGGGTGGCGCCCGTCCTGGGCTGGTGGCGCGAGCCCAGCGAGGTGCGCCCCACCGACCTGGAGGAGGTCGCCGCCGTCTCCCGCGTCGCGGTCGCCGACCTCGCCGAACCGGCGAACAGGGTCATGGTGCGCTACGGCGGCGGGCCCCACTGGGGTCCCGGCTTCCGGGTGGAGGGCATGCTCGTGTGGGGCTTCACCGGCGCGATCATCGACAGCCTGCTCGGTCTGGGCGGCTGGGAACTTCCCTGGCGCGACGAGGGTCTCACCGACGTGTTCGAAGCCACCCCGAACGGCCTGCGGCCCGTCGGGTAACGCTCACTCTTGGAGGGCAATGTGCTCGACGTGATCCTGGTCGTTCTGTTGCTGCTGTTCGCGGTGACCGGTTACCGACAGGGTTTCATCGTCGGTGTCTTCAGCTTCGCGGGCTTCATCGGCGGAGGAGTCCTCGCCGCGCTGGCCGCCCCGGGCCTCATCCAGGAGTGGGTGGTCGACCCCGGCAGGCAGGCGCTGCTGGCCATCGCCGTGGTGTTCCTGTCCGCCGCGCTCGGCCAGTTCCTGTGCTCCTACGTGGGCACCCTCGTGCGCAACAGGGTCACGTGGGACTCGGCCCGTGTCCTGGACGCCATGGGCGGCGCCGTGGTCAGCGGTGTGTCGGTGCTGCTGGTGGCCTGGTTCATCGGCAGCACGGTCGCGAACTCGGCGCTGCCGTTCGTGGCCGGGCAGGTGAGGGACTCGCGCATCCTGCAGTCGGTGGACACGCTGATGCCCGAGGCCGCGCACAACGGGTTCTCCACGTTCCGCCGGGTCGTGGACCAGAGCGCCTTCCCGCAGGTGTTCAGCGGCCTGGGCACCGGCGAGCTGGCCGAGGTGGAGCCGCCGGACCCGGACGTGCTCACCACACCGGAGCTGATCGAGTCGAGCCGCAGCGTGGTCAAGGTGCTGGGCACCGCTCCGTCCTGCCAGCGCCGCGTGGAGGGCACCGGCTTCGTCTACTCCGAGGGCCGGATCGTGACCAACGCGCACGTGGTCGCCGGGGTCACCGACGACCTGCGGGTGGTCACCCGGGAGGGGTACCAGCTGGACGCCACCCTGGTTCTGTTCGACCCCCAGCAGGACCTGGCGGTGCTGCACGTGCCCGATGTGGAACTGGAGCCGCTGGAGTTCACCCACGAGGCTCCCAGGGGCGGCGACGCGGTGGTGGCGGGCTTCCCGCGCAACAGCGGCTTCACAGCCGTCCCAGCGCGTGTGAGGGCCCGCCAGACGGCGCAGGGGCCGGACTTCTACCACTCGCAGCAGGTGAGCCGGGAGATCTACCAGGTGCGCGCGGTGGTGCGCCCGGGCAACTCCGGCGGGCCGCTGCTGGCACCGGACGGCACCGTGTACGGGGTGGTGTTCGCCGCCGCCACGAACGAGCCGGAGACGGGGTACGTGCTCACGGCGGACGAGATCTCGGGCAACGTCCGCAAGGGCCTGGAGGCCACAGAGGAGGTCTCCTCCCAGACCTGCGACTGATCCGGCCGCCGGAGCACGGGGAGGACGAGGAGGGGGCGCCCTCCCGGAAGAGGGGCCCCCGTGTGCGTCGGTTACCGCCGGAGCTAGTTCGAACGCGGGTCGGAGGGAGGCTCCGCCGCCAGCGGCCAGCTCATCCGCACGACGGTGCCCTGGTCGCTGGGGTCGATCTTCACCTCGTCGGCCAGGCCCGTGATGACCGCCAGGCCCAGTCCCGGGGAGAATCCGGAGATCCCGCCGGGGGGTGTGTCGTCACCGTCCAGGAAGAGCCCGTCGAGCATGGACGCGCCGGCGCTCTCCTCCGTGTCCTTGGCGGGGGCACGGTCGGAGACGACGACCTCGAAACGTTGCGCCGCGCTTCCGTTGACGCGCAGGACGCGGCTCGCGGCGTCGGTGCGGGAGTCCGGCGCCTCGGACCCGCTGCCGTCGATCAGCTGGAGCAGGATCGGCTGTGTCGGGCAGTGCAGCTTGTGCGCCGCCACCGCCCGGGAACACGCCTCGCCGACGGCCAGCCTGATCTCGTCGATCGCGGAGGCGGCGATACCCGCCCGGCGCGCCACGGTCGCGGCCATGAGCCGCGCCGTGCGCACGTGGGCCGGGAGCGCGCTGATCGTGAGCGTGATGGTTGCCATCGCTCGCTCTGGGCTACTTCGCCGAACGCTTGTCGATGGCTTCCTGCACCGAGCTGTGGATACCGAAGACCTTGGTCAGACCGGTGATCCGGAAGATCTTCAGGATGCGCTCCTGGGTACAGACGAGGTCGAGGGTCCCGTCGTGGGCCCGGACGCGCTTGAGCCCGCCCACAAGCACGCCGAGGCCCGTCGAGTCCAGGAACTCCACCTTCTCCATGTTGACCACGAGATGGAAGTTGCCCTTGTTGACCAGGTCGATCAGCAGCTCACGGAGCCGGGGCGCGGTATAGACATCGATCTCACCCTCAACGACGACGATCTCGGTGTCGCCCTCGGTGTAATGATCAAGCTTCAAGTCCACTAGTCCTCCAGCGCCGAACCGCGAAAAATCGCGAATGATCTCTGCCGGGCGTTACCCCACCAGCACGCATTCAACCACGCATGTCGAGTGCGTCTTCCTGTGATGCACAGAAAAACCGTGACACCGCGCCACTGTTCCCCCGGATGTCACACTGAAACCGACGTCCCGGTGCCTCCCCCTTCGTCGGAGGGCGCCTGAGGGCCTCGAACGTGTCCAGTGAGGAGGGTCTCGGATGAGGCGACCGGAGCCCGTGCTTCCCGGCGTGTGGCGTGACGATACCCGGTACCCGCAGGTGACCCACATCGAACACGTGGCCCGCAACGGCGGGGTGAGCGGGGAGTGGCCCGCCTGGACCGCTCCCCACCTGGTCGGCAGGCTCGCCGACCGGGGGATCGTCAGGCCGTGGTCCCACCAGGCCGAGGCCGCCGACCTCGCACGCTCGGGCCGTGATGTGATCATAGCCACCGGTACCGCCTCGGGAAAGTCACTCGCCTTCCTCCTACCCGCGGTGGACGCGGTCGACGCGGGCGGAACCGTGCTCTACCTCTCCCCCACCAAGGCGCTCGCCCAGGACCAGCTGCGGTGGATATCGGACCTGGCCGTTCCGGACATGCGGGCGGCCGTCTACGACGGCGACACCTCCCCCGAGGAGCGCTCCTGGGTGCGCGAGCACGGCAACTACGTGCTGACCAATCCGGACATGCTCCACCACGGCATCCTGCCCCGCCACGGGGCGTGGTCGCGCTTCCTGCGCCGGTTGCGCTACGTGGTGGTCGACGAGGCCCACAGGTACCGGGGCGTCTTCGGTTCGCACGTCGCGCAGATCCTGCGGCGGCTGCGCCGGGTCTGCGCCCGCTACCGCTCGGAGCCGGTGTTCGTGCTGGCCTCGGCCACCTCGGGCAGCCCGGCCGAGAGCGCCACCCGGCTGACCGGGGTACCCGTCACGGCGGTCAGCGAGGACGGCTCGCCGCGTCCGGGGATGTCCGTGGCGCTGGTGGAGCCGGAGCTGACCGACCTGACCGGTGAGCACGGCGCCCCGATCCGCCGGACGGCTCCCTCCCAGGCCGCCGAGATGCTCGCCGACCTGGTACGGGACGGCGTGCGTACGCTGGTGTTCGTGCGCTCCCGCCAGGGCGCGGAGGTGGTCGCGCTGACCGCCCAGCGGCTGCTGTCGGAGCGGGGCGACCACACTCTGGCCGGGCGGGTGGCCGCCTACCGGGGCGGGTACCTGGCCTCGGAGCGCCGGGAGCTGGAGGAGGCGCTGCGCTCGGGGGAGCTCCTGGGCCTGGCCAGCACCAACGCCCTGGAGCTGGGGGTGGACATCAGCGGCCTGGACGCGGTGCTCATCGCCGGGTGGCCCGGCACGCTGGCGTCGCTGTGGCAGCAGGCGGGACGCGCCGGGCGCCGCGGGGAGGACTCACTGGCGGTGTTCATCGCCCGGGACGACCCCTTGGACACCTACCTGGCGCACCACCCGGAGGCCATTTTCGGTCGTCCCGTAGAGGCCACTGTTCTTGACCCGGAAAACCCGCACATCCTGGGTCCGCACCTGTGCGCGGCCGCCCAGGAGCTGCCGATCACCAAGGACGACTTCGCGCTCTTCGGTGGAACGACCGAGGAGCGGCTCGACGAACTCGTCGAGCGCCGACTGCTGCGCAAGCGCCCACGGGGCTGGTTCTGGACCAGCAACGAACGAGCTAGTGACCTGGCCGATATCCGGGGATCGGGTGGTTCGCCGGTACAGATCGTCGACTCGGAGAGCGGACAGCTGCTCGGGGAGGTCGACGAGCCCGCCGCCCACGGCACCGTGCACCCCGGCGCGGTGTACCTGCACCAGGGGTCCACGTACCTGGTCGACTCCCTCGACCTCGACGAGGGGATCGCGCTGGTCCACTCCGCCGAGCCGCCCTACAGCACATGGGCGCGCGACACCACCGACATCACCGTCCGGTCGGTGCTGCGCGAGGAGCGGTGGCCGAGCGGGGCCACCGTGTACTTCGGAGAGGTCCAGGTGGTCCGACAGGTGGTGGGCTTCCTCAGGCGGGACGTGCGCACCGGCTCGGTGCTGGGGGAGCAGCCGCTGGACCTGCCCGAGCGCACCCTCGACACCCGCGCGGTGTGGTGGACCCTGCCCGCCGAGGGCGAGGCGCGGCTGCGCGGGGAGGACGTGGGGCTGCTGGGCGCCGCCCACGCGGCCGAGCACGCGGCGATCGGCCTGCTTCCGCTGCTGGCGACCTGCGACCGCTGGGACATCGGCGGGGTGTCCACCTCCGTGCACGGCGACACGGGCAGGCTGACGGTGTTCGTCTACGACGGGTACGAGGGCGGCGCGGGCTTCGCCGAACGGGGGTACTCGGCGGCGCGGAGGTGGCTGTCCGCGACCCGCGCGGTCATCGCCGACTGCGAGTGCGAGCAGGGCTGCCCGTCCTGCATCCAGTCGCCCAAGTGCGGTACGGGCAACGAGCCGCTGAGCAAGGCCGGGGCGCTGCGGCTGCTGGACGAGGTGCTCGCCGGCGACGGCGCGGACTGACCCGTCCGGCGGGCTGTCTCCCCCTCCGGGGGGCGGTCCGTCCACAGGCTGTGGACGGGATCCGCCCCCGCCCGGGCGGACCCGGCCGGGCGACGGGCGCGCCCCGGCGGGGCCGCGGGGTTTTCCACAGGCTGGGGGCGGGGCTTTCGCATCGCTCCCGGCCGCCCGAACCTGGAAGAGGAGGGACGGCACCCCGCCGGCCCCCGACCAGGGAGACCACCATGCTCGCTCTCACGCGCCCGTGTCCGCGCACCGCCGTGGACGACGCCGGGATGACCACGTCCGAGTACGCCTTCTGCACGATCACCGCCGTCGCCTTCGCCGGGGTCCTCTACGCCGTCCTCACCAGCGGAGCGGTCAGCGAGGCCCTCACCAACCTCGTGGTCGATGCGCTCAGCTCGGGTCTGTGACCGCGGCTCGGCCACCGCGGAGGCGGCGATGACGCTGCCCTCCCTGCTGCTGGTCCTGGGTGTGGCCCTCGGTGCCGTCGGGGCCGCGTCGGCCGAGCTCTCCTGCGCCGACGCCGCGCGTGTGGGCGCGCGGGCCCTGGCCCGGGGCGAGCACCACGACCGGGTCCGCGCCCTGGCCCTGGCCGCGGCGCCCGACGGCGCGCACGTCCACCTGTCCGAGGACGGGGGCATGGCCCGCGTCACCGTACGGGCCGAGCCCCGCCTCGGCCCCCTGGCCGCCCTTCCGGTGGAGGTGGACGGCAGCGCCGCCGTCCCCCTCGAACCCGGGAGCTGACCCCGTGCGCTCCGACTCCGGATCCGCCACCGTCTGGTGGGCCGCCCTGGGCGCACTGCTCTGGTTCGCCACCCTCGCCGTCCTCGCCACGGCCACGGCACGGCTCGACCGGGACCGCGCCACCGCCGCCGCCGACCTCGCCGCGCTCGCGGCCGCGGCCCGGGCCGTCCACGGAACGGAACAGGCCTGCGCGCGGGCCCGGGACACCGCCGAGGCCAACGGGGCCTCCCTCCGGTCCTGTGCCCTCACCGGCTCCACCGTCGAGGTGGTGGTCGCGGTCCCCTCCTCCCTCGTCGACCGGCCCGTCACGGCGCGCGCCCGCGCGGGGCCGGCCGCCGTCTCCCCCGAGCAGGCGAAGCGAGCCCCGCACCCGTCTTCGCGCTGATGTGCGCCCTCCTGCCGTGCGGCACCGCCCGGCCCGGGGCGCACCCTCCCCCGTACAGCCCCGTCCGCGCCACACACCGCCACCCGCCGCTGAGCCGGGGGCCGCTGAGCCGGGGCCCGCCACACGGCGGCGGACCCGGCCGACACCGTGTCCCGGGCCGTCGGCGGCGTCTCCACCGGTAAGCCCGCTGGTGCTGCGCGTCGCCGTGCCGACCCTGCGCCTGTCCGTCGGCTGGCCGGGCCTGCCCGCCCCGTACGAGGGGCGGCGGCGTCGCCCCGGCGGCGGACCCCTGCCCCCGGCGGGCTCAGCCGCCCAGGGCCCGGGACAGGAGTTCGGCGGCCATCGGGACGATCCCGATCAGCACGAACGCGGGCAGGAAGCACAGCCCCAGCGGCGCCACCACCAGCACGCCCAACCGCTCCACCCGGGCCGTCCCCCGGGCCCGCAGGGTCCGGCGCAGGTCGGCCACGTGCCGGTCCAGCAGGTCCGCGACCGGCGCCCCCGTGTCCGCGGCCCGTGCCAGGTCGCGTCCCACCGCGACCAGGGGTTCGGGGAGCACCGGGCGCCGCCACGCCTCGGCGGGGTCCGCCCCCAGGCGCAACTGCTCGGCCACAGCCGACAGCTCCTCGCCCAGCCTGCCCCGCGCCGCGCGGGAGACCGCCGTGAGACAGGCGGGCACCGTCGCCCCGGAGCGGATGCCCGCGGCGAGCAGACCGATCACCACGGGCAGGTCCGCGCTCACCGGAAGCCGGTCGGCGCGGGCTCCGGCCCCGCGGGCACGCGCCCACAGGGCCACGCACACCCCGGCCGCGAGCAGGCCCCCGAGCACCCCGAACAGGGCCGTCGCCACGGCGAGGGAGGACGCGCACGCCAGGGACAGGCCCAGCCGCCGAACCGGCGGCCCCGTGCGCGGGGGACCGGAGGAGGGCCGCAGCCTGCGTGCCGGTCCCCCTCCCAGCAGTACCCACACACCAGCGGATCCGAATGCCGCGGCGGCCGTCAGGAACATCCGTTCTCCCTTCCGGGCGGCCACCACCGTGGCCGGAGTCGTCGTTCGGCGCGGGCGGGGCCACCGGGGGGTACCGGGAGCCCGGATCGGCTCAGGGGACGGCGGTCGCCGAGCGCACCATGCGCAGGGTCCACCAGGCCCCGAGGGCGTCCAGAGCCGCCCCGGACACCAGGCACGCCAGGCCGAGCGGCGTGGTGAACAGGAACGCCAGCGGTGACCCGCCCAGACCGGAGGACATCACCACGCCGACGAGCGGCAGACCGGTCAGGACGATCGCGGTGGTACGCGGGCCGCTGGTGCGCGCGGCGGCCTCGGCGCGCTGCTCCTCCTGCTCGGTGAGGTTCTCCGCCAGAGCGTCCACCACCTCGGCCAGGCCCGCCCCGGTGTCGGCGGCCACCTCCCAGCACACCGCCAGGTAGGCCAGCGCCCACAGGTCCGGGTCGCGGCCGGCCTCGCGGCGCAGCGACTCCGCGTCGGCCACCGCGCCCACCAGGGGGCCCACCTCGGCGGCGGAGACCCGCAGGGCCTCGCCCGGCGGTTGACCGGCGCGCAGCTCGGCGGCCAGCACCCGGCACAGCACCACCACCGCGCGGCGGCGCTCGGCGCCCTCACCGGAGCGGGCCGCCGGCGTCCTCCACGCCACCCGCCGCCGCACCTGGCGCCGGGGGCGGGCCAGCACGGCCTCCAACCGGTTCCGCGGCGGTCCGGGGACCAGGTACAGCAGCACCAGGGCCGCGGCGCAGACCACCAGCGCGGTCACCGCCGCCACCCGTCACCCAGCCGGGCCGCCACCTCATTTACTCCCGGATACTCCCGGCGGACGCCGCCGGGGCCGAAGGACACCGCGGGCACCGCGCGCACCAGCCCGTCCGGATCGCGCTGCAGCACCCGCAGTTCGGCCAGGCGCCGCACCCCCGCGTCCCGGACCAGGTGCACGACCACGGCCCGTGTGGCGGCCAGCTGGCTGTGCACCGCCGCACGGTCCAGCCCGGCCCCGCACCCCAGCGCCTCCACCCGCGCGGGCACGTCACCGGCACCGTTGGCGTGCAGGGTGCCGGCGCCGCCCTCATGGCCCGTGTTCAGGGCTCCCAGCAGGGACACGATCTCCGGTCCGCGCGCCTCGCCCACCACCAGCCGGTCCGGACGCATCCGCAGCGCCTGCCGGACCAGGGTCTCCAGGCAGACCTCGCCGCTGCCCTCGATGTTGGCCGGGCGGGTCTGGAGCCGGACCACGTGCGGGTGGTCGGGCCGCAGCTCGGGGGAGTCCTCGGCCAGCACGATCCGCTCACCCGGGTCCACCAGGGACAGCAGGCTGGACAGCAGGGTGGTCTTGCCCGTGCCCGTCCCCCCGCTCACCAGGAACGGCACCCGGGCCGCCACCAGGGCCCGGAGCAGCGCCGCCCCGCACGGGGTCACCGTCCCGCGCCCGGCCAGGTCCTCCAGGGTGAACACCCGCTGGGGCGGCAGGCGCAGGGACACACAGGTCCCGGCGGGCGCCACCGGCGGCAGCACCGCGTGCAGCCGGGCACCGCTCGGCAGCCGGGCGTCCACGTACGGCACGGCCGCGTCCAGCCGCCGCCCCGCCTGCGCCGCCAACCGCTGGGCCAGCCGGCGCACCTCGTCGGCCGACTCGAACCGCACCCCGGCCCGGCGCAGGCCGCCGCCGTCGTCGACCCACACCTCGTCGGGGCCGTTGACGAGGACGTCGGTGGCCCCGGAGGCCATGAGCTCCTCCAGGAGCCCCGTGCCGGACAGGTCGGCGGCCAGGCGGCGGGTCATGGACAGCACCTCGGTGTCGCCCAGCAGGCCTCCCTCCGCGCGCAGCGCCGCCGCGACGCTCGACGGGCTCACCGGTACCCCGGAGGACACCAGGCGGTTGCGCACGGCCTCCACCAGCGCGCTCACCGGACCCCCTCCGGTGAGGGCAGGCCCGACACGACCCGGTCGGCGAACCGGGCCAGGGGCGAGCGGGAGCGGCGGGCGGGCGCGCTCCCCGCGGCCATCAGGCGCGCCAGCCCCGGCTCGGAGGGCAGGTCGGCGCCCAGGCCCACCCTCAGGGTCGTGGCCACCACGTCCGCGCTCAGCTCGGCCCGGGCGCCCCGCACCACCAGCCGCACGGTCCGGGCCTCGTCCCGCAGCCGGGAGAGCAGCCTGGTCGCCGCCACCACCGACGGCACGTCCGCCGGGACCACCAGCAGCACCAGGTCGGAGCGGTTCAGGAACACGGTGGTGGCCGGGTCGAAGGACCGGGGCAGGTCGGCCACGACCAGGTCGGTGCCCTCCCTCGCCGAGGACAGGACCGCGCGCACCGCTCCGGCCGGCAGCGGCGCGGTCGGCTCCCGCCCGCGTGTCCAGGTGAGCACCGACACCCGGGGAGTGCCCGGGAGCCCGACGCTCAGGTCGCGCCAGCGGACCCGGCCGCTCCGGCTCAGCAGGTCCTCCCAGCCGGTCCGCCGCCGCGGGTCGGTGGAGGGATCGTGGTCGCAGCCGAGGTAGAGGTCGGGGCCGCACCCGAGCGGGTCGGCGTCCAGCAGTGCGGTGGAGCGCCCGGTCCGCTCACCCGCCAGGGCGAGGGCGACCGCCACCATGCTGGCTCCGGCGCCTCCCCGGCCGCCGACCACGGACACCGTGGGAGCCGGCGCCCTGGCTGGGGCCGACGCCCTCGCGATCAGGTCCACCAGGATGGACTCGTCCCGGGGCAGCAGCAGGAGGCGCGCTCCCCCGGTGGCCGCGGCCCGCGGGTCGCGGGACACGACCACGTGGCGGCCCGCCGGGGGGTCCGCGTCGCGCAGGGCCGCGTGCAGGTCGGCGCCGACCACGGCGAGCGGGGCGCGCGGCCACAGGCTCAGCGCCCGGTCGGGGGTGTGGGCGACGGTGACCTCGGTGGAGGCCGCCGTGGCCAGTCTGAGGAGGTCGTCGAGGAGGAGGGGGTCGGCGGTCGCGAGCAGGGGACGGCGCTGGACGTCCATGGCACCTTCCGGATCGGGGTCTTCCTCGACCTTCGCCGACCCGGCGGCACGGGGAAAGCCCCGTCCGGAGGCTGTGGAAAACTCCGGCGGGCGCGGGTGCGCGGGGATCTCGGGGGCCGCGCGGGGAACCGGGGGCCGTGGGCCCCGTGCGGGGGCACGGGCTCACCTGACGGGCGGGAAGCGTATACGGGGGCGAATACGCTTTCCCGCCCGACAGGCGAGAGGAGCGGACGCGGTGGCCGGCCTGCACGGGGGGCGCGAAGGCGACCACGCGGTTTCCGGTCCCGGGGGGTCGGACCGGGTCCGCTCTCCGGTGAGGGTCTGTGGAGAGAGGTCCTCCCGCGACCGTCGAAAGAGCCAGACTCGCGACCGTTCTCCGAAGCGGGCGCCTGCGCCGGATACGCGGAATGGGCGCGCGGCGCCGACCGCCCTTTCGGGGAACGACGGCACAGACGGTATCACGTGATGTTGTGTATGGGTTCGGGAATCCAGGGGGAAAACTTGGGCCAACCCTCTTTCCGTAACCGGGAGCCCCGGCGTAGAAAGAAAGCAGTTGGTGGCTTCAGAACCACCCCGACGCGCCGGCCGGGAACCCACGCGCCACCTGGCCCCGTGAGGCCCGTCCAGGCCGGACAGCCTGATGAGCTGCCTGGTCGGACTAGGAATGCGGACGCCTGCTAACCCGGTGGAACGCGTCGGAGACGGCGCCCCGCGAGACAGCGACGGGGCGTCGTCCCGCTTGTGCGCGAGGTTTTTCTGTGCGCGGGTTTGTCGCAATCCCGTGCCATTCGCACACCGGAAAGCGTGATCGAAACGATACCCTTTGTTGTCACTGCTCGTTGTCTGGAAGCGAATGGCTTCCCGCCTTTTCGGAAGGCGCGCAGTCGTCCCCGGCAAAGGCGGTACCCGCCCCGTGCCCGCCTCGACTCCTCCGCGCGTCCGCGCACCCGGAGCGCGGGCTGAGCGTCCGCGGCGGCCTGGGCCCGGTCTGCTTCCGCACGCGCCCGCGCGCCCGCGGACGCGGACTCAGCCGCGCTTGAGGGCCTCGCAGGTGGCCAGCGAGTCCTGCGCGCCGGCGCGGACCGCGCGGCAGCAGTACACGACCCACTCGGCCACGCCCTCCGGCGTGCCGCCCATGTACCCGCGCAGAGCCGGGCCGTACTCGTCCCGCAGCGTCCGGTGGCCCAGCTCCGACGGCACCAGCGACTTGGGGTCCAGGCCCCGCTCCACCAGGGTCAGCCGCTCCGCCGCGCGCGCCACCAGGCCGTCGCCCCATCCGAACGGACGGACGGCCATCAGCTCGCCGTGCACCAGGGCCGACGTCACCAGGGCGGGGACCGACGTCCGGGCGCCCAGCAGCGAGTACAGGCCCTCCAACCGGGCCAGTGCCACCTCCGGAGCCGGTGCCGGGCCGAGCTCCAGCGGGTCCTCGACCCGCTCCCCGGCCATCCGCGGGCGGCCCAGCGCGTCCTCGGACACCGCGTCCGCCGCGGCGAGGGTGTGCAGCCGGGCCAGCGCCTGGCGCGGCGCCTTCGGCCAGGTGGCCACCAGGCTCCCCAGCTCTCCGGACACCCGCAGCGCGCCCTTGATGCGCGTGTCGTACACATGCCCCTCGCGGATCTCGTCGATCGAGACCTCGGCGCCCTCCAGCGCGGCCGACGCGCACGCGCCGCGCAGGGCGGACTCCATGGACACGTCGCTGCTGCGGCGGCGCAGCACGCGGTGTCCCAGCAGGCGGTCGACCAGGGTTCGTGTATCGGCGACCGCATCCGCCACACCGGGCAGTTCGGCGATCCGGGCCAGCGGGTCGGACGCGGAGGCAGAAGTCGATGGGTTCACGGGAAACAACACTACGCGCCGGTAACACCGGCCGCCTCCACCCCGCCCCCACCGGCGCCGCGGGACCGCTCGTCGCGGGCGGACGACCGCTCGCCGTCCGTTCGCCGCGCGTCCGGAGGCCCCCGCCGCTGTACGGCGGCCCGGTTGTTCACGCGGTATTGCACCACATGATTAATTGGGTGTGAACAGCCTACGTAAGGAGAATCACAGTGGCCGACAGCACTCCCCCGAGCCAGGAGACACTGTCCAACCTTCTCCACGAGACGCGCAGCTTCCCTCCGCCGGAGGACCTCGCCGCCAACGCCAACGTCAAGGCCGAGGCCTACGCCGAAGCCGCCGAGGACCGTCTCGCCTTCTGGGAGGAGCAGGCCCGCAGGCTGCAGTGGGACCAGCCCTGGGACACGGCCCTGGAGTGGAACCCGCCCTACGCCAAGTGGTTCGTCGGCGGCAAGCTCAACGCCTCCGTCAACTGCGTGGACCGCCACGTGGCCAACGGTCTGGGCGAGCGGGTCGCCTACCACTGGGAGGGCGAGCCCGGCGACACCCGCACCATCACCTACGCCGAGCTCAAGGACATGGTGTCCCAGGCCGCCAACGCCATGACCGAGCTCGGTGTCGGCAAGGGCGACCGCGTCGCCATCTACATGCCGATGATCCCCGAGACCGTCGTGGCCATGCTCGCCTGCGCCCGCATCGGCGCCGTCCACATGGTCGTGTTCGGCGGCTTCTCCGTGGACGCCCTCGGCCAGCGCCTCGACGACAGCCAGGCCAAGCTCGTCGTCACCGCCGACGGCGGCTACCGCCGCGGCAAGCCGAGCGCGCTCAAGCCCGCCGTCGACGGCGCGGTCGCCGACCGCCCCGCGGTCGAGAGGGTCCTCGTCGTCCGGCGCACCGGCCAGGACGTCGAGTGGACCGACCGCGACGTGTGGTGGCACGACGTCGTGGACTCCCAGAGCACCGAGCACACCCCGGAGGCGCACGACGCCGAGGACCCGCTGTACATCATGTACACCAGCGGCACCACGGCCAAGCCGAAGGGCATCCTGCACACCACGGGCGGCTACCTCACCCAGACCTCCTACACCCACTGGGCGGTCTTCGACCTCAAGCCCGAGACCGACGTCTACTGGTGCGCCGCCGACATCGGCTGGGTGACCGGCCACTCCTACATCGTGTACGGCCCGCTCTCCAACGCGGCCACCACGGTCCTGTACGAGGGCACCCCGGACACCCCGCACAAGGGCCGCTTCTGGGAGATCATCGAGAAGTACAAGGTCACGATCGCCTACATGGCGCCCACGGCGATCCGCACCTTCATGAAGTGGGGCGACGACATCCCCGCCAAGTTCGACCTGTCCAGCCTGCGCGTCATCGGGTCGGTGGGCGAGCCCATCAACCCCGAGGCCTACATGTGGTACCGCAAGCACATCGGCGGCGACCGCACCCCGGTCGTGGACACCTGGTGGCAGACCGAGACCGGCGCCATCATGGTCAGCCCCCTGCCGGGCGTGACCGCCGGCAAGCCGGGCGCCGCCATGCGGGCCATCCCCGGCATCGTCGCCGACGTGGTGGACGAGGAGGGCAACTCCGTCCCCGACGGCGAGGGCGGCTTCATCGTCGTCCGCGAGCCGTGGCCGTCCATGCTCCGCGGCATCTGGGGCGACCCCGAGCGCTACAAGGACACCTACTGGTCGCGCTTCGAGGGCCTGTACTTCCCCGGCGACGGTGCGAAGAAGGACACGGACGGCGACATGTGGCTGCTGGGCCGCGTGGACGACGTCATGCTCGTCTCGGGCCACAACATCTCCACCACCGAGGTCGAGTCCGCACTGGTCTCGCATCCGCGCGTGGCCGAGGCCGCGGTCGTCGGCGCCACCGACAAGGTCACCGGGCAGGCCATCGTCGGCTTCGTGATCCTGCGCGGCGGCGGGGACGAGGTCCCCGAGGACCTGGTCCAGGAACTGCGCAACCACGTCGGCACCTCGCTCGGACCGATCGCCAAGCCGGCCCGGCTCCTGGCGGTCCCCGAGCTGCCCAAGACCCGCTCCGGCAAGATCATGCGGCGCCTGCTGCGCGACATCGCCGAGAACCGGACCGTCGGCGACACCTCCACGCTGACCGACTCCTCGATCATGGAGGTCATCGCCAAGCAGCTGCCGTCCGCCAAGCACGGGGACTGACCGGGCGGTCCGGTCGGACCGTCCACCGCACGGGCACGCTCCCGACCGACGGCGTCCCGGCCACGGGCCGGGGCGCCGTCGCCCTCTCCCACTCATCCGTGTGACGAAACCCGGTGATGGTGTTGCGCGTGCCGTGAGAGGCACGGGAGATCGGGTATGTGCGAGGATGCGGAAGATCATCCGTGCGTTCGGACCGAGAGAAGGGAACCCCCACGATGGCGGACAAGCCGGGTACCGGTGAGCCTGGCGCCACCAGGGACACCGACCGCTCCATCAGCGAACTGGTCTCAGACGCCACGGGCAACATCTCCCGACTGGTGAGCCTGGAGATCAGGCTGGCCAAGATGGAGGCCAAGGCCGACGCGGTCCGGATCGGCAAGGGCGTCGCCGGCTTCGCGATCGTCGGGGTCCTCGCCCACATCTTCGTCATCCTTCTCTCGGTGACCGTCGCCTTCGCCCTGCACGAGGTGTTCGGTCTGCCCGCGTGGGCCTGCCTCGGCATCGTCACGCTCGCCTACCTGCTGCTCATCGTGGCCTTCGGGCTGTTCGCCCTCATCAACTTCCGCAAGCGTGAGGGCCTGCGGCGCACCGCGCTGACCACCTCACGCCTCACCGGGATCCTGCGCGGCGACATCCGACCGCCCCGGGACGCCGTCGACACCGACGACTCCGTCCGGGTGTCCGCTCCGGTGATGCGGTAGCCCCACACGGTGTTGGACGACTCGGCCGCCTACGTCGACGGCCCCTGGACCCACAGGACCGTCAGCGCCGCGGGCACGCGCTTCCACGTCGCCGAGGCCGGTGAGGGGCCGCTCGTGCTCCTCCTGCACGGCTTCCCCCAGTTCTGGTGGGCCTGGCGGTCCCAGCTGACCGCGCTGGCCGCCGCCGGCCACCGCGCGGTCGCCGTCGACCTGCGCGGCTACGGCGCCAGCGACAAGACCCCGCGCGGCTACGACCTCGTCACCCTCGCCCAGGACGCCGCCGGCCTGGTCCGGGCGCTCGGCTCGCGGGACGCGGCCGTGGTGGGGCACGGGGTGGGCGGCCTCGTCGGGTGGACCATGACCGCCTACCACCCGGGTGTCGTGCGCGCCCTGGCCGCGGTGTCGTCGCCGCACCCGCGAGGCGCCGCGCGGGTCCTGGCCGCCGGAGGGCCGGGCGTCCGCCACATGCTCAAGGCCCAGCTGCCCGTCCTCCCCGAGCACCGGCTCCTGACCGACGGGTGCGTGCGCCTGGGCGACCTGCTGCGTGAGTGGTCCGGTCCCGGCTGGCCGGACCCCGAGGTCGAGGAGCGCTACCGCCGCGCCTTCGCCATCCCGAAGGTCTCCCACTGCTCCCTGGAGTTCCACCGCTGGATCTTCCGGTCGCGGTGGCGCGCCGACGGCCTCCGCTACAACGCCCGGATGCGCACGCCCGTGCGCGTGCCCGTCCTCCAGGTCCACGGGGCCCTCGACCTGGTCTGCCCGCCCGAGACGGCACGCGCTTCGAGGCGCACGGTCACGGGGGCCTACCGTTGGAGGCAGGTTCCGGGTGCGGGACACTTTCCGCACGAGGAACGTCCCGAGGAGGTCTCCCGCGCGCTCGTGGAGTGGCTGGCGGAGATCTCCCCGGAAACGCGGACGGAGCCCTCGCGGGAGAGGGAGAACGGCGGGGAGGCACTGATGGCGACGGAATCCGCGAACGGGCGCACCGGGCGGCTCCCCGGCGGCCGGGACCGCAACGCCACCGGGCAGGCGCAGAACCAGCGCCCCCGGGACCGCTACGGGCGGCCGCTGCCGCACGGGAGCGAGGGCGAGGTCGAGCGCGTCCCCGACGACGCCGTGTTCTCCGCCGCCGAGGGCCTGGAAGAGGCCCAGCGCCTGCTCGACGGAGGGTACGCTTTCACCGCCCACGAAGTCCTCGAAGCCGTGTGGAAGTCCTCGCCCGACTCGGAGCGGGAGCTGTGGCGCGGCCTCGCCCAGACCGCCGTGGGCCTCACCCACGCGCAGCGCGGCAACCCGGTCGGCGCCGCACGCCTGCTGAGGCGGGGCGCGGACCGCGTGGAGCCGTTCGGACCGGAGGCCCCGCACGGGGTGGACGTGGCCGGTGTGGCGGCGTTCGCCCGGGCCCTGGCCGACGACCTGGACGCCGGGCGCGTCCAGCCGGGCGAGGGCGTCGACCCCTCCGGGATGCGCCTGCTCGGGCGGTAGCCGACGGAGCGGGCTCCGCCCGGCCGCCGTGCCCCCGCCGGCGGTCTCCTCAGTCTGCTGGGACCGCAGTACCCCCTGGGACCGACGGGGCGTGTGTGGCCAGTGGTGCTAATTCCTGTTTTATGGCCTTATGTAGGCTTTAGCGTTAACATCGTGTTACTGCATTATGCGATGTCATGTAAGTCAAATATTGCTGATAAAGGCATTTATCCTCTTCCTGAGATCACCGGGAGATCACATCTTCGGATTGTCTTGAAGAAATCCCGAACCGGACCTGACCTTTGTTCCGTGTGCTGCGTAGAATCCCCGGATCACCGCCTGTGAGCACATGGCACGGGCGGTACGCACCACAACCAAAGGTGGCACCGCTTCGACCCCGCCAAGCGTGCCGTCGGGCCAGCTCAGGCTCCTTCCGGACGGCGGTACGTCCACAGCCGCGCACGGAACCGGCGCCCACGCGGCGAACCGTTCCGCGCTTTTTTGGTGGACGGGGCCGAAAAGGTCGTGCCCGTCTCAAGGAGGACGGATTGTCTGGGCTCAACCTCGCCGCTGAAAGCGGCATGGCCCTATCACTGGCAGGCACCGACTTCACCCTCGTCATCATCGTCATGGTGGTGGCGCTTCTGGCACTCGCCGTAGCGGGAGTGCTGGTACGTGAGGTCCTCGCCGCAGAACAGGGCACAGAGCGGATGCGGGGCATCGCGGTCGCGGTGCAGGAAGGAGCGGGGGCCTACCTCAAACGCCAGTTCCGTACCCTCGCGGTCTTCGTCGTCCTCATCCCGTTCCTGCTGCTCATGCTCCCCGCCGACTCGTGGGCCATCGCCATCGGCCGGTCGGTCTTCTTCGCCCTCGGCGCCCTGCTGTCGTCGGCGACCGGCTTCATCGGCATGTGGCTCGCCGTACGCGGCAACGTCCGGGTCGCGGCGGCCGCCCGGGGAGGCGACGACGCCGCCAACCGCACCGCCATGCGCATCGCCTTCCGCACCGGAGGGGTGGCGGGCATGATCACCGTCGGCCTCGGCCTGTTCGGCGCGGCCGCCGTCGTCCTCCTCTACCGGGGCGACGCCCCCATCGTCCTGGAGGGCTTCGGCTTCGGCGCGGCCCTGCTCGCCATGTTCATGCGTGTGGGCGGCGGCATCTTCACCAAGGCCGCCGACGTCGGCGCCGACCTCGTCGGCAAGGTCGAGCAGGGCATCCCCGAGGACGACCCCCGCAACGCCGCCACCATCGCCGACAACGTGGGCGACAACGTGGGCGACTGCGCCGGCATGGCCGCGGACCTCTTCGAGTCCTACGCGGTCGTGCTCGTGGCCTCGCTGATCCTGGGCCGGGTCGCCTTCGGCACCGAGGGCCTGGTGTTCCCGCTCCTGGTCCCCATGATCGGTGTGCTCACCGCCATGATCGGCATCTTCCTGGTCGCCCCCCGCGCCCGGGACAAGACGGCGATGTCGGCGATCAACCGCGGCTTCTTCATCTCCGCGGCCATCTCCGCGCTGCTCGTCGTCGGCACCTCCTTCTGGTACCTGCCCGCCGGCTTCGACGGGCTGTCCGGCGTCAGCCCGGACGTCCTGGCCGAGATCGAGGCGGCCGGAACCGACCCGGACCCCAGGTTCATCGCCATCGCCGCGGTCCTCATCGGCCTGGTGCTCGCCGCCGCCATCCAGCTGCTCACCGGCTACTTCACCGAGACCGACCGGCGCCCCGTCCGCGACATCGGCGAGAGCTCCGAGACCGGCGCGGCGACCGTCATCCTCTCCGGTATCTCCGTCGGCCTGGAGTCGGCCGTCTACTCCGCCCTGCTCATCGCGGGCGCGGTCTACGCCGCGTTCCTGCTCGGGGGCGGCTCCATCACCCTGAGCCTGTTCGCCGTGGCCCTCGCCGGAACCGGTCTGCTCACCACCGTCGGCATCATCGTGGCGATGGACACCTTCGGCCCGGTCTCCGACAACGCCCAGGGCATCGCGGAGATGTCCGGCGACGTGGAGGGCCGGGGCGCCGAGATCCTCACCGGACTCGACGCCGTCGGCAACACCACCAAGGCGATCACCAAGGGCATCGCCATCGCCACCGCGGTCCTGGCCGCGACCGCGCTGTTCGGCGCCTTCCGCACCTCGGTGCAGGCGCAGCTCGGCGACACCGACGCGTTCTCGCTCTCGCTGGACCGGCCCGACGTGCTCGTCGGCGTCATCATCGGCGCCAGCGTGGTGTTCTTCTTCTCCGGACTGGCCATCATGGCGGTCGGTCGCGCGGCCGGCCGCGTGGTGCTGGAGGTGCGCGACCAGTTCCGCACCCGTCCGGGGATCATGGACGGCACGGAAAAGCCCGAGTACGCGCGGGTGGTCGACATCTGCACGAAGGACTCCCTGCGGGAACTGGTCACCCCGGGCCTGCTGGCGGTCCTCGCGCCGATCGCGGTCGGCTTCGCCCTGGGCTACGCGCCGCTGGGCGCGTTCCTCGGCGGTGCCATCGCCGCGGGTGTGCTCATGGCGGTCTTCCTCGCCAACTCCGGTGGTGCCTGGGACAACGCGAAGAAGCTCGTCGAGGACGGCCACCACGGCGGCAAGGGATCGGAGGCCCACGAGGCCACGGTCATCGGCGACACGGTCGGCGACCCCTTCAAGGACACCGCCGGCCCCGCCATCAACCCGCTGCTCAAGGTCATGAACCTCGTCGCGCTGATCGTGGCGCCCAGCGTGGTGATCTACGCGGACGACGTCGTCCTCAGGACGGTGGTGACCGTGGTGGCCGTGGGCGTGCTCGTCGGCGCGGTCCTGTGGTCCAAGCGCCGCGGCTCGGGCACCGAGACCGAGCTCGCCGAGACCGGCGGCCGGTCCACTCCCAAGGGCGCCCCCGAGGTCGGGGACGGCGGTGCCACCCCGCAGGAGGAGGCCGGCCGGGACGAGGAGACCGGTGCGAAGGAGAGCACCGGCACCGACCCGGACGAGCGTCGGGAGGAGGCCCGCGCCGGGGACGGCAAGTAGCGGAAAACGGGGAGCCGGGGTGCGGCCGTCCGGGGACTCCGGGCGGCCGCACCCGTGCCGGGGACCGCGCCTAACCTGGAGCCACGCGGACGAACCGTCGGCCGCGTCGACTACCGAAGGAGTGGTGCCCGGTGTCCGGGATGAAGGGACTGTTCGTCATCGTGGCGATCATGGTGGGGTTCATCGGCGTGCTCGCCGCCGTCGCGACGAGCCTGGTCTCGTGAGCGGCATGGGCGGCGGGAACCGCACGCTGCTGCTCATGCGGCACGCCAGGGCCGAGAACGGACACGGGCTCCAGGACTTCGACCGCCCCCTCACCGACCGGGGGCGGAGCCAGGCGGAGGCGGTCGGCCGCCTGCTCGCCGAGCGGGGGTACGCGCCGGACCACGTGATCTGCTCCGCGGCCATGCGCACCAGGCAGACCCTGGACGGGGTACTGGGCGCGATGGACCTGGCGTCGCGGCCGGAGGTGGACTACTCCGAGGCCGCCTACTCGGCGGGCGTGGACACGCTCCTGGAACTGGTGAACTACGTCGACGCCGACGCGGAGACCGTCCTGGTCGTGGCGCACAACCCGACGGTGGCGCAGCTGGCGGCGTCCTTCGTGGGCGGTGAGGCCCTGGCGTCCTACGCGCCGGCCACGGTCGCGGCCGTCGAGCTGGAGGTGGAGTGGCTGTACGCCGCCCCGGGAACCGGCACGGGGAAGCTGCTGAACTGACCGAGCCAGTGTGTGACCAGTTGACCAGTGTGTGACCCAGGTCACCAGAGGTTCGAGTTGCCAGACCGGCGGGCTGTGGGTAATGTACTCCGAGTCGCCACCGACCGGTCCAAGGCCGCGAGGGGCTGCGACACCTCTTCCGAGCGAAGCGAACGCGTATCTGCGCGGGCGTGCCGGATGCCCCCCGAAGCCCCGAGGAAGTCCTCGGGTTTCGGGAACCCTCTCCGAAACGAACTGGTTCGAGCAGTGTTCTCGAGCCGGTAAGCTCGGAGGGCGCTTCCAAGGAAAACGCGGAAGCACACCGGGCTTCACCCCGGCCAGGAACACCGAAAACCGCC
>NZ_LWLB01000006.1 GCF_001905145.1 Nocardiopsis sp. TSRI0078 | reverse complement strand
CGACTACCGGGCCCGGCACGCGGTGGAGTGCGGGATCAACCGGCTCAAACGCAACCGGGCGGTGGCCACGCGCTATGACAAGCTCGCCCTTCGCTACGAGGCCACCGTCCAGATCGCTGCCATCAACGAATGGCTCTGACTTCCCAAACAGGCCCTAGTCGAGCACACGGGCCCGCTGCAGCTGACCCTTACGGGCTGAGACGGCTGCAGCCACGGCCTCGGCGCACTCGGCCGGGTCCTGGTGCTCCCAGAATCGCAGCACCAGCCACCCGGCCTCCTCCAACTGGGCGTCGGTATTGCGGTCGCGGCGGATGTTCCCCGCGATCTTGCCCTCCCAGTAGCCGGGATTGGTCTTCGGCGGGACGAAGTGCTCGGGACAGCCGTGCCAAAAGCACCCGTCCACGAACACCGCCACCCTGGTGGGCCGGAAGAGCAGGTCGGCAGTGCGCCGCATCTTGGGCAGGGGCTTGGCCGCGACCCGATAGCGCAATCCGGCGGCGTGCACCAGGCGGCGGATGGCGAGCTCGGGCTTCGTGTCCCGGCTGCGGTTGCCCCGCATGCTGCGACGGTTGGCAGCCGAGGAGGCCCAGGAGCCCTTCGGCGGCGACCAGGGATGGGAAGTGCTGTGCGAGCTCATACGCGCGGTAGCTCCGGGGCTGGTTCTACAGGGTCGTTCTCAGAGGCGAGGGCCCACCTCTGGCCGTCGATGACCGAGCAGCAGGAACGGCTCGAGCCCTCAGGCACACGCACGACCCGGCCGCTGGTGAACTCGCCCCGTCCGGGGACCGGGAGGCCGAGCTCCTCAGCGATCGCCGTGTGTTTCCGGTACTGGCCCAGGATGATGATGCCCTCCTCCCGGAGCCTGCCCCGGGCACCCTGGTTGTTTCGAACCCGCTTCATGTAGTCCTCCTGCTGGGCAACGGTGGCTACGGCGTTGCGGCTGATCAGCTTCCCCTGGGCCCGTCGGAACAGCTCGTTGACCCGGGTCTGTCCTGAAGAGGGGGAGAAGATCGCTTCGATATCCCGGGCTGGGAGCCGGAGCAGTACGTTCTCCGGCAGAGGGGCGTCCTTGAAGAGCCAGCGGACAGTGCTCCGGCCTGCCTTGTTCAAGGTCTTCTTGGAGTCGCGGTTGCTTCCCTCGTTGAGGTGTTCGGGGAGAGCCCTCACCAGGCCGGCGCACCACTTCCCCTGCTTGTCGTTCGCCCACAGGATGAGGCACAGCTTGCCGACGGCTTCGGGAGGGATCATCCAGCCCCCCATCTGCTGGGAGTACTTGCAGTCCACGTCCGTACCGGCGATGCGGTAGTCGAGGTCTGTGCCGCCTGCAAAGTCGAACTCCCGCTGCAGGTTGATCTCCACGACGGTGCCGCAGTGCGTCTTCTCTGTCTTGTAGAGCTCCTCCCAGCGGAAGCGACCGGTGTGCTGGCCGTCCAGCAGCATGTCGAAGCTGCGCCTCAGCGCAGCAGCGAATCGCTTGCCGTCTGTATCCGCTTTCAGCAGCTCAGCCATGGCGAGTTCGAGCTCTGAGTCTGTGCCCGGCCCCGAGGCTGCATGGGGAGTGTCGTCATCCATGTCGAAGAGGTGCACAGAGCCAATCTATAAGCGGCCCACCGGGGCTCTGTGCACCCGTCGCGAGGCCCACCTCTTCCACCACACACGTCGCAGGCAAGCGGACCCCGTCCCAAGGCTGTTGCACAGGGACGCCCACGCCCATCAGCAAACCGTCATACCGGTGACCGTCGAACTTGTGCGGAAGAAGCTCTCTGCCCGAGTCGCGCAGCAGATCTCACTCTCAGCTGGCGCCGCATCGAAGAGTAACGCTGGTCCGGTTGTGCCGGGGCCGCTTCCTGTCAGACCTCACCTAGGTGCTTCCTCAGAGCTCTCAGATCTGAACGCTCCAGGCCGGCTGTAGCAGCAGGCTCGTCACTCAGGTCGGCAAGCTGTTCGACACCCGGGTCGTCGAGGACGGTGCCCATGAAGTGCAGTTTGTCGGCGAGCCGCTCCTCGATGACCTCGTCGATCGTCTTCTCCGCTACCAGGACCTTCACGTTCGTCTCTGTACCGGGTGCTAGTCCGAGACGGTGGATCCGGTCCAAGCTCTGCAGGAACCGGCCGGCGGTGAAGTCCCTGTCTACGTACACGGCTTCGTGGCATACCTGGTGGAGGCTGATGCCTTCTCCGAGCGTGGCAGGGTTCGACAGCAGCACCATGCACCCGGGGTCCTTGCGGAACCGGTCGATCTGCTCGGCCCTGTCAGCAGTGCCGCCGTGCACGACTGCAGGTGCATAGTCGCGGAGCATCTGCTGGAGCGTGGTCAGGCTGCGGACGAACGTCGACCACACGATCGTCTTTCGCCCCCGTGCGGCATTGGCGGCGACGATCTCACAGGCCTTCCTGTACTTGGGGGACTCCTCGTAGCGGGGAAGGTGCTCCATGAGCTCGGCGAGCGTCTTGCCCTGCGGAGTCGGCAGAGGGGGGAGGTTATAGGGCAGGGGCTCGTGCTTGTGGGCTCCGGCCGAGAGCAGCGCGGGGGTCGTCGCAGCCATGATGAGGTACATGGACACCCGGCCGAACTTCTCCAACTCCTCGTTCCCCTGCCCCTGTCCGGCAGCCTTGAGGCTTTCCTCGCCGATGATCGCGGTGTAGATCTCGCGGTGCAGCCCCGTGACGGGAACGCGGACGACCCGGGCGTCCAGCGGTGGGAGGTTGAGCTCCTGCTTGGTGGTCCGGCTGAAGAACGGCTTCAGGGTCGCGCTGGCATCGCGGAGGCTGCGGCCGGCAGTAGCGCGCTCGACTGTGCGTGCACCCTGCCCCGGCCAGACGAAGGTGAAGATGTTCTGCAGGTCCTTAACGCCGTTGGGCGCCGGCGTCCCTGTGAGGGCCAGCCTTCGCCGGGCGCGCGGTCCGAGGGCCATGCACACGGTACCGTAGACCCCCTTCGCTCCCCGCTTCATGCGGTGCGCCTCGTCCAGGACCAGCATCGACGGCTCAGTGCTGAGCCACTTCGCCAAGGCGTTCTGGGCTATGGGCAGGCGCTCATAGTTGACCAGCACGATCTTTGCAAGCGGGTCTAGCGGCCCTCCGTCGACTGTGTGGACGGCGGGGGGCTCGTCGAAGCACAGGTATACCTCTTCCTCCCAGCTCCCGTATGCGGATTTCGGGGCTACGACGAGCAAGCGCGCGACCTCTCCCCGAAGGCGGGAGGCATAGAAGTCGGCCAGCGCCACCCGTGTCTTCCCGGCACCGGGGACGCTGAAGTTCGCACCGTGGCGCATGGAGAGGAGCTTGCTGATGTCCCTTCGTTGGAACACGGTCAATTCCGACTTCCAACCCGGGGCCAGCAGCCCCGGGATCTCGTCGGCAGTGACGCTGGCACGGAGGGGATCGCTTCCGGAGAGCTGCTCCTGAGCCCCCTTGGCATCGTGGAGGGAGTCCTTGACCAGGGCGGTGACCGCGTCGTCCCACTTCACGTCCTGCGACGGCCAGGACCGCAGCACCTTGATGTTCACCAGGAAGTCGTCGAGGGGTACCTGGACGGACGTGGGCGTCTGGTGGAACGCGCTGCGGAACCGGGAGGTCAGCCGCCCCAGCTCCGGGGCATGGGCCGCATCCGACTTCAGGAGCACCTCGGTTCCGGCGGGGGCGAGTTCGAGCCGCAGAGTGGGGGTGCCAGAGTTCTCCTTCACAGCTCGGCAACCGCCTCCTGGAGCCATGCCAGCCCCTGGCCGGGCTGCTCCACGCCTCGGGAGGCGTGCCGGGACAGCTGCTTGAGTGCGGTTCCGAGCTCTTCGAGCGAGTCGTCGAGGGCGCGGTGCTCCAGAAGGTTGTGGCTGCGGGCCTGGGCGACCTGCTGCGTGCACTCCCGGATGAGTTTGGTGGCTTCGCGGAGCGTCTCTGCTGCTGCGAGCTTCCGTTCGGCCCGCCGGATGTCTGCCTCTGCCTCCCCGATACCGGACTCCATAGCGGAGCGCGCTTCATTGAAGAGATCGGTGACCTCGGTACGCTCTGCAGGTGAAAGCCTCGGAGCCGCAGCCTGCTTGGCCTTGACAGCGAGGACGAGGTCGGTTGCTGCGCGTGCTCGGAGGATTTGGACGTCTTCGCCGCCGAGGTCCAGACCGGGTTCGGCATCGAACCCGGGCAGCCCCAGCCCTTCCTCTGCCGGCTCCTCGGGAGCGGCGAAAGCTTCTCCGAGGCGGGGAGCGAGGTAGGCGTCGTGGAAGTTCCCCTTGATAGACCGGATCTTGGTTTTGGCGAAGTCCAAGAGGATGGCGAGCAGCCTGCTCTCCTTGAGCACGTCGGCCTCGTCCTGGCTGACTGTCTGGCAGACCCGGTAAAGCTCGGCCAAGGACTCCTGGTGCCTCTCGAAGTCCATCAGGCGCATACTCGCCGTGCTGCCGTCGGCGAGTCCGGTCCGGCTGCGCTCGATCGCGTCGGTGATGAAGTGGTATACCCACAGATCCCGATCGATCGTCTTCTGGGTGGTGCGGAAGTCACTGACGATCTCCTTCACGGAGCGCCCGTTCGTGAACTGCTCGTGGACGGCGATCAGCCGGTTGATGTAGGAGTAGTCCCTGCGGCGGTCCTTGCTGAGCTGCAGGTCCAGTTCGACCTCGGCGATGTCGGCCCATGTGGCGTCAGCCGGGAGTACGGCTACCCGTATGTTGGGAGACGTCAGCTCCTTGAGGGCGGCGCGGCGTGTGTTGCCGTTGACGAGGATCCCGCTGGGCGTGATGATCCCGGCGTCCCTCTGCCCGTACTTCTTCAGGTCGTCCTTGAGCTTCTCGAAGTCCGGGTCCGGTGCGTCCGGGTTTTCCGGCTTGGATACGAGCAGGGTGTGCAGGTACGCCTGGCTCTCAGACGACCACGGATCCTTCTCCAGCTCGGCGTCGCGCAGGGGGTCGTGGGCGCGCTGGGCGCGGATGCGGTGGGTCTGCGGGTTGTAGAGGAGGTCGGCGACCGGCATGGTGACGACCTCGAAGTTGGCGGACTGCCCGCGCCACTTGATCCGCTCTGTCTCAGGAGCGCCGCCGGCCCTGCGCGCCTCCTGCAGGCGTGCCTCCACCATGGCACGGATCTCGGGGCCGCGGGGCGTCTCCGCGATTGCTGTCGGCGTCATCGGCCTATTCTCCAAGTCTGTCTGGGGGCCGGCCTGGAACGGTCTGATGCCCGGAGTCGGGCCCCCTGGCTCTTCTCTCCGCGGCGGGTCACTGTTGTGTGCGCAGCCGTTCTGCTACGGCCTCCCGTGATTCGGACGGCAGGCGGCGGTACTCGGTCCACAGCTGCTCCACCCGCCGGGGGAGCCTCCGACCCCTCTTGACCCACTGCGCGAACTCCTCGCGCTCTGCGGTACCGAGCGAGTCGACCGCCTCCAGGACCTCTGCGAGTCGGGGCCCTTCCGCACGGGGCCCCCGGCCGGCCTTGCACCGCTTGCACTCGGTGACGAACTGCTGCTGGGAGGTCCTATCCGGCAGGACCTCCTCCCTGCTGCTCACCGACAGCTGGGCCGTCTCCCCGCGCCGGGAGTCGGGATAGGCCTCTCCGCCGGCGATGCCGCAGACAGTGCACATGAAGTCGTCGGCAGCCATCACCGCTGCCCGCTCCTTGTTGCTGAGGCTGGGCTCAGAGCGCCTGCGCGAGGCGCGGGGATCCCATACGTCGTCGCCGGCCTTGGCGAAGCAGAGCGTATTGGGGGGTAGTCCGGGGTCTTCCCTGTTGGTGTTGATGGCCCATCCGTCGTCCCTGAGGTCGCGCATCCGGCGGTCGACCTGTTCGACTCCCGGAAAAGCCTCACGGAGCTGTGCCTTGGTGAAGGTATTGCCCTCACCCACCTCGTCCAGGAGCCAGAGGGCTACCTTGATCCTCGTTCCGACACGCAGGTCCGGATCGTGCCATGCAGGGCGCATGTGTTCCCCTCTACTGTGTTGTGTCCTTGCCGTCTGCTAACTAGCCGACCTGGGCGGCTACACGGCTCCAGCGCGTTGCGTGGCCCACCTCTCCGAGGCTGTCGTAGTGGGCTGCCAGCAGACCAGCAGCTTTTCGGCTGCCGGACCGGGCCGCTCGCTCGAGCAGGAGGACGCTCTCCTCTGCACTGGACCCGCTGCGGGGCGACGAAGCCAGTTCAAGTGCCTGTTCGACGGCAGCCTGTCGGCGCTCTGCCGGTGCAGAGATGCGCAGCAGGTCGTCTGCCGGGGCACTCCCCAGGGAGCTTGCCGATCGTAGCCAGTCCGCCCCTTCCTTGTGGTGGCCGTCGAGGACCCGCAGCACACCGAGGACGAGAGCGGCCCTGCGCTCCGAGGAGCGGGCTGCGCTGAGGAGAATGACGCCGACACCGCCGTAGGCGTTCCCGTACCTGAGCTGTTCGACGTCGGACAGGTCGGTGCTTGTGCGACTGGTGTCCGCAGGGGGAGGGACGGAGGGCGCCGGCTCGGTGCCGGGGACTCTGCCCGAAGCGGCCAATGCCTTCTTCCGGAACTCCTGCCACTCCTCCCAGATCCGCTCCACGTCGTGGAACCCCGGTGCAGGACCATGCTTCCCCGCCGTGGTCCAGGCGATGTGCAGGCCGGTCAGTACGATCATGTTGAACTTTTCCCGGCGCGGCATCCGCTTGATCTCCCCTCTTCGAATGCGGCTCAGAGTCGACTCGGACACGGTGTCGAGCCGGTAGTGGTCGGCGGGGCGGCAGGCCCGCTCCCTTTTGATCCTCTTCGCCATTCCGTGCTGCTGCAGCCCTCGAGCCGCGAAGAACTCCGATAGGAAATCCGCGAATGCGGCGACTTCGGTTGTGGCGGGGTTCACGGGGAGGGAAGGCATAGTTCACCCTTTGTGCTCGCATGGAAACGAAAGCAGGAGATCTGGGGCAACTGCAGGGCAAGGAGTCGCCGGGGTCAAGTGTTCCACATCGGTGAGGGTTCTGTGTAGCTTTTTCTGGGGTAGCCCTCTTGCATTTTTTCCCGGCTTTGCAGTGGACCGGCAAGGCTGTGCGAGCATGCATGCGGTGCGGCAGGGAAGGCCGGCTCCCTCTTGCGGCACGTCAGCGCCATGGCAGGGGGAGGCGGCTGGGGGCGGGATGCTGCCGTTGGCGCCTGTCCTGTTCCGCGGGGGGCATTATACCGATCGGGGCTTGCTGGGTGGGCCGGTCCGAGGATTTTTCTTCTTGCATTTTTTCTCGCTTCGTGGCACCGGCAGGCAGAGGTGTCACTGCCCCGTGGTGATGCGAGCGCGTCGGCAGCGGCGGAGGCAAAGGTCCGATGAAATGATGAACCGACGTCGGGGTTGCATTATTTTTCATTTTCAGCTCCTCGGTGCGGAAAGGGAGGGGATATGCTTTACTCATCGAGGTGAACTTGGGTCGTCTGTGCTGAGGGGTTTCTGTGTCCGCTTCCCTCGAAGGTCTCACTGCTGTCCATGTATTTGGTGATCGGTGCCCTGCGCATCATGTTTTTCCTGGTTGTGTACGCCGTCAAGGGCAGAGGGAAGGAGGGTGATTCTGCCCTCGAATTTCTTGGATTCATTTTCGGAGGGCGCTCTGAAGGGGGCGAAGAGCGCAGCGTTGAGGCGGGATGCCTTCGCGGTGTATGGCGCGAGGGCCTGCTCCTCTTGCGGGTTGAGCGGAAGCTGCCCGGCGCCCGCCCTGCCGGGGGAGGGCTCCGCAGTTCCGGCCCTGTGCTGTTGCCGGCGGTGCAGGGACGCTCCTGTCGGCCACGTGGGCAGGACATCTAGTGGGCGCCTGGGGAACCTGCACCCGAAGCCGCCCCTGAAGCCGTGCCCGCACCAAGCCACGGTCAAGGCTTCGTCGGGTTCCCCTTGACCCGGAGCGTTCCTCCGCAGGTGAGAGCCCTCCGCCTGGCAGCCTCTGGTGCGCCATCGACGCTTTGGGGGACTGCTGTGGACATGCCCGTGGTGAACTCGTGCCAGGTGGACGCCTGCGCCTACAACACCGAACACACCTGCCATGCGCTGGCCATCACCGTGGGGAACTCCACCCACGCCCAGTGCGACACCTTCTTCGGTGTTCGGGAACAGGGAGGCGACCCCGCCAGCACCGGCCACGTCGGCGCCTGCAAGATGGCCGACTGCCGGCACAACGTCCAACTGGAGTGCCAGGCTCCGGGTATCTCCGTCGGCTTCGAGCAGCAGCAGGCGGACTGCCTCACCTACGCGCCCGCGTGAACGGCGCCTGATACCGCGCCTGACACCACCCGCCCCGCCCCGCGCGGGGAGCGCTTCCTCGCCCTTGCCGCCCCACGCGGCCCCGTGCTCGCGCCCGGGGCCGCGTGGTGTCCGCGCACCGGTGGATCCTGCGGGCTCAGACCCGGACGCCCTCCTCGGCGGCCTCACCGCGCAGCCGCGCCACCACCTCGGCGGCCGGCGCGTCCTCGGCCCGCCGGAAGCCCGTGCCCGCCCACAGCGCCATCCCGCCGGTGTCGCCCTCCCTGGCGGCGGCCGCGCGCAGCGGCCTGGTCATGTGGTGGATCTCCGGGTAGGCGTAGGGGGCCTCCGGGTGCTCGGAGACGAACCGGTTGACCAGCCCCCGCGCCGGGCGGCCGGTGAAGGCCCGGGTCAGCGCGGTCTCGGTGTAGGCGGGGTCGGCCAGCGCCGCCTTGTGCGCGGGGTGGGCGCCGCTCTCGTGGCACCGCAGGAACGCCGTGCCCAGCTGGGCGGCGGCGGCGCCCGCCTTCAGGGCCGCGGCCACGTCGGCGCCGGTCATGAGCCCACCGGTGGCGATCACCGGGACGTCCACCGCCGCGACCACCTCCGGCAGCAGTTCCCGCAGCGGCCGTTCCCCGCCCCGGGCCGGGTCGAAGGAGCCCCGGTGTCCGCCGGCCTCCACGCCCTGCGCGCACACGCCGTCGGCGCCGCGCTCCACGGCCTCCCGCGCCTCCTCGACCGTGGTCGCGGTGACCACCGTGGCGCTGCCCGCCTCCCGCAGCCGCTCCAGGACGGCGGCCTCCGGGCAGCCGAACGTGAAGCTGACGACCGGTACGGCGGCCTCCACCAGCAGGTCGATCTTGGCGGCCCACGCGTCGTCGTCGTGTACCGGTTCGCCCACCCGAACCCCGTGGCGCTTGGCCTCGGTCTCCAGGAGGGACCGGTAGGAGGCCGGGCCGTCCGGGTCGGAGGGCGGGCCGGGGACGAACACGTTCACGCCGAACCCGACGATCCCCGCGTCCCGCACCGCACGGATCCGGGTCTCGAGGGTGTCGGGCGGCAGGTAGCCGGCGGCCAGGAATCCGGTGCCGCCGGCCCCCGTGACGGCGGCCACCAGTTCGGGTGTGGCGGCTCCGCCCGCCATGGGCGCCTGCACGATCGGGCGCTCCCGCAGTAGATCGGCCAGCCTCATGCTTCCTCCGTGCGTCGTCAGTGGCCCGGCGGAGCCGGGCGACGGTTCCCCGTTCTCGATGACTCCGGAGCGGGGGATGTTTCCTTCCTTTCGGATCGAGGCGAATGTTACCAATCTGCCTTTTCCAGCCGAAGGGCGACTCGCACTCATCGAAAACCTGCCGATCCATTTCCGGATTTTCCATGAGGAAAGTCACAGGATTCCCGTGCCGGAAAGGAGGGCCGCCGCCGCGGTCCCGGCCGCGGCGCTAGGCCGCCCTACCGTCGGGCTCGGGATCGTCCGAGGGGTGGTCGGCGAACCGGGCCGACTCCGGGAGGAGCCGGGAGGACACGGCGGCCGCGACCGCCGCGACCAGGCTGAACGCGACCACCGCCGTCACCGCCCACTCCATCCCGAGCAGGCCCCACAGCCACCCGAACGACAGCACGGTCAGCATCCTGACGGCGTTGCCGACCATCCCCAGCATCGAGAACATGGTGTTCCGGTTGGCGTCGGAGAACATCAACTGCTGCCACACGTTCGACAGCACCACCGTCAGCCCGATCAGGAACTCGGAGGCCACCAGTCCCGCGAGCAGCGGGACGAGCCCGTGCGCCGCCAGCACCAGGGGCAGGCCCGCCGACGCCGCGAACAGGGGCGCCCACACGTGGGGACGGCTCCGGCCCACGAATCCCGAACTCGCCGCGCCCGCCGTCATGGCGGCCATCATCACCAGCAGCACCAGTCCGTTGAGGCGCACGTCCTCGCCATGGGCGTCCCTCAGCATCGGCTGCCAGGAGATCACCAGCGCGGCCAGGCCCGAGACCGAGGCCACCGACAGCGCCACCAGCGGCACGAAGCGCCTGCCCGCCACCAGCAGGGCCGACTCCCGGACGATCGCGCCGAACCCGCGCTCCGAGCGTTCCGGTGAACGGGGGAAGCACACGGGTGTCAGGGCCCCCAGCGCGACCAGCACCGCGCCGCCCGCCGCCATCATGGTGTCGGCGGGCAGCCAGGTCCCCGCCACCATGACCGAGGCCGCGCCCAGCACCGCTCCGCTGTGCCCCGACACCTGGCCGAGCCGCACGGTGCGCGCGATCCGCGCCGAGCGGTCGCGGCTCCCGATCCGGTTGACCACGAGCGCGACCAGCGTCCCCGAGTGCAGGTGGAAGCCGATCGCCCACAGGTACATGCCCGCGAGCGTCGGCGCGAGCCCGTCCGCGTACCCCATCAGCAGGAAGCCCGCGCCCCACACGGCCAGGCCCACCGCCAGGAGCCTGCGGTGCCCGTACCGGTCCCCGAGCGCCCCGCTGGGCGCCTCGACCAGCAGGGCCACCAGGCTCGCGGAGCCGAGCATCGCGCCCAGCATCCACGGCTCGGCCCCGCGGTCCAGCAGGACCGTGACGAAAACCGCTCCGAAAAGGAAATCGGCGGTCGCGCCGAGCAGGGTGAAAGCGGTGTATCGGGCGAGCAGGGACGATTCCCGGGGATGACCCGCTGCCATGTGCGTATTTTTCCTTTCGGGGAACCCGGCGGCTCCGGGCGGAAATTTCGCCCACGCTAGCAACCGCGGCTTTCCGGGGCCACGGGTTTTCCCCGATCGCGGGGACCGGAGGCGGCGGGCGGGCGGGGTGGAGCCGGTCCGTGCGGCCGCCCTCGGGCCGTGGCGACCACGGTCTCCTCCGCGGGGGGCGACTTTATGGCCTTACAGGTGTAAGGTTGGCCGGGATTCGCAGACTTACACCTGTAAGGATGGTTGTCGTGGACACGATTCGACCCGGAGGGGAAACCGGTACGGGTGCCTCCTCGGTCCGTCTGGCCAGAACGTGTGGGGCGATGCTGGTCGCGATGGCCTGCTGCGCGATGTTCGCGGAACTCGGGGTCCGGGAGCGGTTGGTCGTCAGCGCGGATCCGATGGCGACGCTCCGAGCGGTCACGGAGTCCCCCGGCCTGTTCCGCGCCGGACTCGCGGGCTATCTGGTCGCGTTCCTGCTCGACGTTCCGGTCGCCGTGCTCCTGTTCCTGCTCCTGCGCCGGGTGAGCCCCGGCCTGGCCCTGGTATCGATGAGCCTGCGGCTCGTCTACACCGCCCTGGTCGGCGCGCTGCTGCTCGAATACGTCGCCGCCGGCCGTCTGCTGACCGATGGTGCCGCGGCCGCGCCGGGGATGGCGGAGCCGGACCGGGCGGCCCTCGCGGCGGCGCACCTGGGACTGTTCGAGGCGGGCTATCCGGTCGTGCTGGTGTTCTTCGGCGCCCACCTCGCGGTGCTCGGGTGGCTGGTGCTCAAGGCCGGGCCGCCGCCGGTGCTGGGAACCCTGGTCGGCCTGGGCGGGCTCGCCTACGTCGTCGACGGGGCGGCCCATGTGTTCGGCCTCGGCCTCCCGGGCTGGATCACCGGCGTGCTGGTGGTCCTCATGATGTCCGAGCTCGTTCTCGCCTTCTCGCTGCTGGTCGGACGGGGGTGGCGGCCGCCGTCGCCGTCGGTCCCGTCCTGACCGGCGTGACGCTTCTTGTACTTGTAGCGAGTCCGGGCGCCCGACCTCGCTACGGGTACAGGATCAACGGGCGTGGAACCCCCTGTTTCCACGCCCGCGACGTCTGTGGCCGGCCCCCTAGGCCAGGGCCTCGGTGAGGGCGGCGGCCAGGACCGGCACCCCCGGGTTCCGGTCCCCGCGCGGCCACACCAGCCCGAGCGAGGACTCCGGCAGGCCGCTGACCGGCACCAGGACGACGCCGTCCCGGTCCCCGTGGTCGGCGGTGTCCCCGCACAGCAGCATGGCGCCCCGGCCCGCGGCGACCTGGGACAGCCCCTCGCGCAGGGTGTCCACGGCCTGCTCGTGGTGGATGGTCCTGCCCAGCGGGGTGACGGTGGGGGAGTGGACGCGCAGCCAGTAGTCGGGCGCCCGCCGGACCGGGATGAGCGGGACCCGCGCCATGTCCTCCACCCCGATGACCGACCGCGAGGCGAGCGGGTGGTCCTCGGGCAGCGCGAGCCGCTGCGGCTGGCGGGAGAAGACCGCGCCCACGACCAGGTCGCGCTCGCGGACCGGCAGCAGGACCACGGCGGCGTCCACCTCGCCCTCGCGCAGCGGGCCGAACACGTCCGAGAGCTTGATCTCCATGATCTCCACCCGCGCGCCGGGCTCGCGCTCCTCGAACGTGCGGACCGCCTCGGCCACGGGTCCGTGCACCGTGCCCTGGAAGCCGAGGCGCACCCGCAGCGGTCCGCCCCGGGCGCGCTCGCGGGCGCCGTCCACCACCGCGGCCAGGTTCTGGTAGGCGGGCCGCAGGTTGTCGAGGAACTCCTCGCCGAAGCGGGTGAGGCCGCAGCGGCGGCTGGCGGGGTCCAGCAGCGGAGCGCCGACCCGGTCCTCCAGCGAGCGCACCAACTGGTCCACCGTGTCCGCCGACACGCCCAGCCGCTCGCCCGCGTGCCCGAGGTGCAGCTCCTCGGCCAGGACGAGGAAGCACTCCAGCTCCCGGATCTCGATGCCCCGCAACCGGCCCGCCCCTCTCTCGTATCCGTCGTGCCGCTCGCAGCCCGCCGTTCCCGGAGAACACGGCGGAGCGGCGGGCAACCCTCATGGAAGCACGGTGGCCGTTGATCCGCTCCGCCCGCCTCCCGGTCCGGGCGAGTCACGTCCCTGGCCGGGCCGGGGGAGGGGCCACCGGATACGCTCTGCGCGACAGCCAACCCCGGGAGGAGCCACCATGACAGCGACCGCGGTCGTCACCGGAGCCAGCAGCGGGATCGGGGCCGCCACCGCGCGCGGCCTCGCGGCGCGGGGCTACGACGTGGTCCTCGTCGCCCGCCGCGCCGACCGGATCGAGGCGCTGGCGGAGGAGCTGGCCAAGGAGGGCCGCAGCGCCCGCGCCCACGTCCTCGACGTCACCGACCGCGCGGCCGTCGACGCCTTCGCCGACTCCCTGCCCGCCTGCGACGTGCTGGTCAACAACGCGGGCGGCGCCATCGGCACGGAGACCGTCGCCACCGGGGACCCCGCCGACTGGCGCGCCATGTACGAGGTCAACGTCATCGGCGTGCTCAACATGACCCAGGCCCTGCTGCCCAAGCTGGTCGACAGCGGCGACGGCACCGTGCTGGTCGTCTCCTCAGTGGCCGGGCACGTGGTCTACGAGGGCGGTGGCGGCTACGTGGCCGCCAAGCACGGCGCGCACACCCTCGCCGCCACGCTGCGCCTGGAGCTGTGCGGCGAGCCCGTGCGCGTGCTGGAGGTCGCGCCCGGCATGGTCAGGACCGAGGAGTTCTCCCTCAACAGGCTGCGCGGCGACGCCGGCGCCGCCGAGGCCGTCTACGCCGGTGTCCCCGATCCGCTGACCGCCGAGGACGTCGCCGACACCATCGTGTGGGCGGTCACCCGCCCCCCGCACGTGAACATCGACCTCCTGGTGGTGCGCCCGCGCGCGCAGGCAGCCCAGCACAAGGTCCACCGCGTCACGCCGGGCGAGGAGTAGGCCGGGCGGGGAGGCCGGGGGAGGACTCCCTCCCTCAGGGGAACGGAACCCGCACCCGGGGGTCAGCCCTCGGAGCCGCCGGAGGCGCACTCGGCGCAGTCGCAGTAGTTCGTCGTGGACATGGACCGGCACCTGGTGCAGATCTGCCGCTTCGCCCCGGGCGGATCGTGCTTCCAGTCGTGCTGCCCCCGCCTGCAGATCCCCGAGGGGCCGATGGCGGTGTCGTCACGTGAGGTGTCCATGGGAGCACGGTAGCCGCGGCCCGGGGGTATGGCCAGGGCCCGTGGCCGCGGCCTCGGCGGCCCGCCCCGCGCGGGGCGGGCCGCCGAGGCTCAGGTGTCCAGCTCCCTGGACAGCATCTCCACCAGTCCGTCCAGGACCTTGTCGGCGTTCTCGGAGTCCTCGCAGGTCAGGGTCACCGTCTCGCCGTGCTTGGCGCCCATCGACATCACCGCGAGCACGCTGCGCGCGTCCACCGGCTTGTGGCCCTCGCGGGAGACCATGACGGGCAGGCCGGACTCGTTGACGGCCTGGACGAACAGGGCGGCGGGGCGGGCGTGCAGGCCGAGCTGGGAGGCGATGGCCACGGAGCGCTGGGGCATGTCAGTCCTCGGGGGTCGTCGGGCGGGCCGGGATCGTTTCCGGCCCGGTCAGAGTGTGTCGACCGACCACCGCGGGTCGGGGTCGGCCACCACCGTGATCGCGTCGGTGGTCACGTCGTCGGGTGAGGGGACGGTGGTTCCGGGCAGGGACACCGCGGCCGTTCCCCACGCCACCGCGCGGCGCAGCCGCTGGTCGGGGGAGCCGTCCGCGCCCAGGAACCCGGCGAGGGCGCAGTCGCCCGCACCCACCGTGCTGCGCGTGCGGACCTGGGGACCGCGCGCCCACCAGGTGTGCCCGGGGCCAACGAGTATCGCACCGTGTCCGCCGAGTGTCACCAGTGCGCGGCCGTCGCCCCGGTCCAGGACCTCGCGGGCGGCGTCGGTGACCGCGCCGACGGTGGGCAGGTCCCGCCCGACCAGTTCGGCCAGTTCGTCGTGGTTGGGCTTGATCAGGGACACCGACCCCGCGCGCGCCGCCGCCTCCAGGGGTTTGCCGGAGGTGTCCAGGGCGAGGGGGACCCCGTGGGAGGCGGCCAGTTCGGCGACGCGCACGTACAGGTCGTCGGGTGCTCCGGAGGGGAGGCTGCCGCTGGCCACCACCCAGTCGGGACCGCGGCCCAACTCCTCCTCCAGGGCGCGGAGCAGGGCGCCGGTCTCCTCGGGGGACAGGACGGGGCCGGGGGCGTTGAGCTTGGTGGTGGTGCCGTCGGCCTCGGTGACGGCGATGTTGGCGCGCGTCTCGCCCTCGATGGGGACGGTGACGCAGGGCAGGTCCCCGAGCAGGGCGGTGAGCTCGGCGCCCCCGCCCCCTCCCACGGGCAGGACCGCTCGGGTGGCGACGCCCGCGCGGCGCAGGGCCCGGGCGACGTTGACGCCCTTGCCGCCCGCCTGCGCGCGGGTGGAGCCCACCCGCAGGACCTCGCCGCGCACCAGGCGGCCCACCTCCAAGGTGTGGTCCACGCTGGGGTTGGGGGTGAGGGTCAGGATCATGGGTGCTCTTTTCGGGGTGTCTGCGCCCGGCCCGGTCCGGATGTTGGACTACCTTTGATTATGTGTGTTTGTCTGTGTGTGTCAACACTCATGTGTCCCGTCCTCGGTTCTGCGGGGCGGTCGCCGGAGGGCTTCCGGAGGCCGCCCCCTCCTTCGTCGGCGGTGTCGAGGGGCCGACGCGTCGTCGGATGATCCTCCCTGCTCGGCCGGGTGGTACGGGGCGGGGGTCGGGTGTGGTGTGGCTGGGATATTGGGTGGAGGTACCCCTTGTGTGTCCCAGACAACACCATTAAACTCACCGAAAACCACACCGAAACACAGGTGATCCAACATGTACGCGGAAGAGCGCCAGAAGGCGATCCTCGAACGCGCCCGGCGGGACGGCCGGGTCGACGTCACGGGGCTCGCCGCGGAGTTCGACGTGACCTATGAGACCATCCGGCGCGACCTCACGGCACTCGAACGCCACGGGGTGCTGCGCCGGGTCCACGGTGGCGCGATCCCCGTCGAGCGGCTGGGCTTCGAACCCGCCCTCAACGTGCGCGACTCCGTCCTGACCGAGGAGAAGGAGCGCGTCGCCAAGGCCGCCCTGGCCGAACTCCCCGACGAGGGCGCCATCCTGCTCGACGCCGGCTCCACCACCGGGCGCCTCGCCGAGCAGCTGCCCTCCGACCGCGAGCTCACCGTCGTCACCAACTCCCTCTCCATAGCCCTCACACTCGCCCCGCGCACCAACATCAACCTCATGCTGCTCGGCGGCCGCCTGCGCACGCGCACCCAGGCCACCGTCGACGCCTGGGCGCTGCGCTCGCTCGCCGAGTCCTACGTGGACGTGGCCTTCATGGCCACCAACGGCGTCTCCGTCGAGCGCGGGCTCACCACGCCCGACCCCGCGGAGGCCGAGGTCAAGCGGGCCATGATCGCCTCGGCCCGCCGCTGCGTCCTCCTCGCCGACCACACCAAGGTCGGCAACGACCACTTCGCCCGCTTCGCCGTGGTCGAGGACCTGGACACGATCATCACCGACACCGGGCTCGCGACAGGGCTCGCCGAGGAACTGGAGGCCGCCGGGCCGCGCGTCCGGGTGGTCTGACCGGGACAGGGCCTCCGGGGTGCCGTCCGTCGGTCCCCGCCCGGGACCGCACCACCCCGGAGCGCCCGACATCCTCGATCCCCACCCAGTACGTCCGTCCCGAACCCCACACCATTCACTCCCTCCCCACCCGCCTTCCTCGTCCACTCCCTTACTCCACCCCCACACCGCCACCACCCACCCCTCACCCCGGCGCGGCAGACGCCCGCCGCACCTCCCAGGAGGTCCCCCTTGACCACACAGCAGAGCAGCGCACTCGCCTCGGTGCGCTCCGGGATCCAGCGCTTCGGCGGGTTCCTGGCCAGCATGGTGATGCCCAACATCGGCGCGTTCATCGCCTGGGGACTGATCACCGCCCTGTTCATCCCCGACGGCTGGTGGCCCAACGAGCACCTCGCCCAGCTCGTGGACCCGATGATCGGCTACCTGCTGCCGCTGCTGATCGGCTACACGGGCGGCCACCTCGTCCACGACAAGCGCGGCGGCGTGGTCGGCGCGATCGCCACCGTCGGCGTCATCGTCTCCGCCGACATCCCGATGTTCCTCGGCGCGATGGTCATCGGCCCGCTCACCGCCTACCTGCTCAAGAGGTTCGACGCCCTCGTCCAGCCGCGCATCCGCCCCGGCTTCGAGATGCTGGTCAACAACTTCAGCGCGGGCATCCTCGGCGGGATCATGGCCGTCGTCGGCCTCTACGCCATCGGCCCGGTGGTGACCGTCGTCGCCCGCTGGCTCGGCAACGGCGTCCAGTTCCTCATCGACCTGTCGCTGCTGCCCCTGGTCTCGGTCCTCGTCGAGCCCGCCAAGGTGCTGTTCCTCAACAACGCCATCAACCACGGCGTCCTCAGCCCGCTGGGCGTGGCCCGGGTGGCCGAGGAGGGGCAGGCGATCGAGTTCCTCATCGAGACCAGCCCCGGCCCGGGCCTGGGCATCCTGCTGGCCTGCCTGTGCTTCGGCCCCCGCGTCAGCCGCGCCACCGCGCCCGGCGCGATCGTCATCCACTTCCTCGGCGGGATCCACGAGATCTACTTCCCGTACATCCTCGCCCAGCCCAAGCTCATCCTCGCCGCGATCGGCGGCGGGATGTCGGGCCTGGCCACCTTCCTGGTGCTCGGCGCCGGGCTGGTCGCCACACCCTCGCCCGGCAGCATCATCGCCCTCATGGCCGTCACCCCGCGCGGTGAGCACCTCGCGGTCCTGGCCGGGGTCGCCGTCGGCACCGCCGTCTCCTTCGTCCTCGCGTCGCTCCTGCTCGGCTTCGGCCGCGCCGAACGCAGGGCCCGGCGCGAGGAGGAGGCCGAGCAGGCAACAGAGAACCAGGAGAGCACCTCATGAGCAGTATCCAAGGCTCCGACATCAGGAAGGTCGTCGTCGCCTGCGACGCCGGCATGGGCAGCAGCGTGCTGCTCACCTCGCAGCTGAGCAGGTCCCTGTCCCCGCACGGGGTGAGCGTCGAACACTCCCCGGTCGACCGGATCCCCGAGGGCGCCGACGTGGTCGTGTGCCACGCCGGCCTGGTCGACCGGGCCCGCAAACGGGTGCCCGACACCGTCGTCATCGGCTTCCAGATGTTCATGGGCGACCCCGCCTTCACCCGCCTGGAGCAGGCCGTCAGGGACGGGAGCACCCTTGCCGAGTGAGCTGGCGCTGACCGCCGACGCGGTCCGGCTGGGCCGCACCGCCGCGGACCGGGCCGAGGCCATCGACCAGTGCGGCGCCCTCCTGGTCGAGCTGGGGGCCGTCGAACCCGGCTACGTGGGGGCCATGCACGAGCGCGAGGCCTCCATCCCCACCTTCGTGGGCGAGGGCGTGGCCATCCCGCACGGAACCGACGCCTCACGGGCGCTGGTGAGGCGGACCGCGCTGGCCGTGGTCCAGTTCCCCGACGGGGTCGACTGGGGCGGGTCCACCGTCCACGTGGCCATCGGCATCGCCGCCTCCGGGGACGAGCACCTGGGCGTGCTGTCCTCGCTGGCGGGGATCCTCACCGACCCCGCGAAGGCCGCGCGGCTGCGCGCCGCCACCGCCCCCTCCGACGTCGTCGACCTGCTCGGCCAGGACCCGAACGGCTGAGCGCACCCATCACCCGCCGGGCCGCGACCCGGCCCGGCGGGGCACCACCAGAAAGGCCCGAACATGCTCGTCGCCCGCTTCTACGCGCCCGGTGACATCCGACTGGAGCAGGCCCCCGAGCCGACCGCCGGACCCGGACAGATCAAGATCGCCGTCGTCAACTGCTCCACCTGCGGCACGGACGTGAAGATCTCCCGGCACGGCCACCACCACATCCGCCCGCCCCGCGTGATCGGCCACGAGATCGCCGGACGGATCGTGGAGGTGGGCGAGGGCGTCACCGGCTGGTCCGAGGGCGACCGCGTCCAGGTCATCGCCGCCATCCCGTGCGGGACCTGCGCGGAGTGCTCCGACGGCCGGTTCACCGTGTGCTCCCGGCAGGAGTCCATGGGCTACCACTACGACGGCGGCTTCGCCGAGTACATGGTCATCCCCGAGGCGGTCCTGGCCGTGGACGGGGTCAACCGGGTGCCCGAGGACATCGACCTCGCCGAGGCCTCCGTCGCCGAGCCGCTGGCGTGCGTGCTCAACGGCCAGGAGATCGCCGGGGTCGGCGAGGGCGACACGGTGGTGGTCATGGGGGCCGGCCCCATCGGCTGCCTGCACGTCCGGCTGGCCCGGGCGCGCGGCGCCTCGAAGGTCTACCTGGTGGACCTCAACCGGGGCCGCCTGGACATGTCCGCCGCCATCGTCGAGCCCGACGCCGCGATCTGCGGTGAGGAGGCCGACGCGGTGGAGGAGGTGCTCCGCCTGACCGGCGGCCGGGGCGCCGACGTGGTCATCACCGCCGCCGCCTCCGGGCGCGCCCAGGAGGACGCGCTGCGCATGGTCGCCCGCAGCGGCCGGATCAGCTTCTTCGGCGGCCTGCCCAAGGACGCGCCGATCATCCAGCTGGACGCCAACGCGGTGCACTACCGGGAGCTGCGGATCTTCGGCGCCAACGGCTCCAGCCCCGAGCACAACCGCCGCGCCCTGGAGCTGATCTCCTCCGGCGCCGTGCCGGTGGCCGACCTGATCACCGAGCGGATGTCCCTGTCCGACGTGCACAAGGCCATCGAGACGGTGGCCTCGGGCACCGCGATCAAGGTGACCATCCAGCCGTAGCCGCGGGAACGGCCCCGGAAGGCCCGCCGGGTGGACCCGCGGGCCTTCCGGGGAAGGACATCCTCGACAACGGCCGTCCCCCGGCCATCACCGACGTACGGAGCGACCATGGCGCAGACCGACCCCCTCCCCTCCGAATCCGGCGGCGACCGGCTCTCGGGCATCCCCGCCAGCCCCGGCACCGCCGTCGGCCCGGTGGCGCGCATGGCGCCCCCGCCCTCCCTGCCCGACCGGCGGCCGACGGCGGGCGACCCGGGAGAGGAGGCCGACCGGGCCCGCCGGGCCCTGGAACAGGTGGCCGACCTGCTCGACCGGCGGGCCGCGGACCTGGAGGGCGACGCGGCGGCGGTGCTCGGCGCCCAGGCGCTCATGGCCCGCGACCCCGACCTCGCGCGCCGTGTCGGTGAGCGCACGGAGGAGGGGGATCCGGCGGCGTGGGCGGTGCACTCCGCCTGCGGCGCCTACCAGGAGCTGCTCCAGGCGGCCGGGGGCTACCTGGCCGAGCGCGCCGCCGACCTCGCCGACATCCGGGACCGCGCGGTGGCCCTGCTCATGGAGCTGCCGATGCCCGGGCTGCCCGACCCCGGCGTCCCGTACGTGCTGGTCGCCGACGACCTCGCGCCCGCCGACACCGTCCAGCTCGACACCGAGCGGGTGCTCGGCATCGTCACCCGCCACGGCGGTCCCACCAGCCACACGGTCATCCTGGCCCGGGCACTCGGGATCCCCGCCGTCGTGGGCTGCGAGGGCGCCGGGAACCTCCGGGACGGGGCCGTGGTGGCGGTGGACGGCGACGCGGGCACGGTCGAGGCCGACCCCGACGAGGAGCTCGCCGACCGGATGCGGCGGCGCGCCGAGCGCAGACGCGCGCTGCTCGCCGAGTCCACCGGACCCGGCCGGACCGCCGACGGCGCGCCGGTCGCGCTGCTGCTCAACGTCGGCGAGGGGGACCCCCGCAAGGCGGGTGCGCACGACAGCGAGGGCGTGGGGCTGCTGCGCACCGAGTTCCTGTTCCTGGACCGGTCGGAGCCGCCGACGGAGGACGAGCAGACCGCCGCCTACACGGCCCTGTTCGCGGCCTTCGCCGGGCGCGTCGTCACGGTGCGCACCCTGGACGCCGGTTCGGACAAGCCCCTGGCCTTCGTGGAGACGGGGCAGGAGGACAACCCCGCGCTCGGCACGCGGGGCTTCCGTACCTCGCGCGCGCACCCCGGGCTGCTCACCGAGCAGCTCTCGGCGATCGCCGCCGCCTCCCGGGAGACCTCGGCCCGGGTACGGGTGATGGCGCCGATGGTGTCCACGCCCGACGAGGCCGCCGAGTTCGCCGCCCTGGCGCGCCGTGCCGGGCTCTCCGAGGTCGGGGTGATGGTCGAGGTGCCCGGCGCGGCCCTGCTCGCCGACCGGCTGCTGCCCCGGGTGGACTTCGTGTCGATCGGTACCAACGACCTGGCGCAGTACACGATGGCCGCCGACCGGACCCTGGGCGCGCTGCCCGACCTGCTCGACCCCTGGCAGCCCGCGCTGCTGCGGCTGGTGGGGACCGTGGGCGAGGCGGGGGAGCGGTCGGGCCGTCCCGTGGGGGTGTGCGGCGAGGCCGCCGCCGACCCGCTGCTGGCGCTCGTGCTCGTGGGGCTGGGCTCGTCCAGCCTGTCGATGTCCGCGCCCGCGCTGCCCGCCGTGCGCCACGCGCTCGCCCTGCACACCCACGACGACTGCCGCAGGCTGGCGGAGCTGGCGGTGGCGGCGTCCGGCCCGGAGCAGGCCAAGGAGGCGGTGAGGGCCGCCGCCCACCCGGAGGCCACCGGTTGACGGTGCCCCTCGGGGCGTGCGCCCTCCGCGAGGGCTTGCCCTCGGTGGTGAAGAGATGGGGGCGGTCCCGTTCCTGCTGGGACCGCGCATGCCTCACCACGCCTCAGCCGCAAGCGGCCCGTCCATGACTGGTTTCGGCCAGTACGCCGAAGGTTTCGTCGAGGAAGGCGACGGTGCGCTCCTCATCGGTGGTATGCGTGCGCTGCGCTACGAACCATCGGTCTCTGGCACACTTGTGTCCCTTCCGCGCCACCCGCTCTGGTGCTTTCCCCCAATGTGGAGGTGTGTGGTGTCCCAGAGAACGAAGCTGCTGGTGCTGTTCGGGTGCGCGCTCGTCTTGGGCGGGTTCGTACTGGGGATCGTCCCGGTCGAGTCCGCGGGTTCCGACTGCGGGCCCTCGTTCGCGTCGGACAGGGGGTTCAGCGACGCGCTGGTGGGGTCGGTGGGCTGCTCGGAGGTGCGGTCCGCCCATCTGCCGTGGGCGTGGTCGATGATCACGATGGGCGTGGTCGTCGCCGTGGGAGCGGTGGTGCTGGACCGGTCGGAGCGCAACGCGGTGGCGGCCCCGAAGCCGGCGGAGCAGTAGTCTCCCGGTCGTCCTGGGCGGGCCCCGGGGCGGACGTGCCGCCGTGGGGACGGAACGCAGTCCCTCCGACGCGATGCGGCCGGCCGGCGGACGCCGGCCGGCCGGCGTCCGCCGCGGCGGCCCCGCCGGGGTCAGGGCTTGCGGGCCAGGCCTCCGTACTGGTCCACGTGCACGGTGTGTCCCACCTCGGCCGGTTCGGGGCGCCAGAAGGGCACCGACACCACGCCGGGCTCCAGCAGCTCCAGCCCGTCGAAGAAGTGCTCGATCTGCTCGGGGGCGCGCAGGTGAATGTGGGAGGAGGCGTTGGCGTTCCAGTGGTCGGCCGCCTGGACGATCTCCGGACTCGTGTTCGTGCTGTCGTTGGTGACGAAGAAGCTGCCCGGGCAGAGCGCGTCCACGTAGGCGCGGACGAGGGAGACCGCCTCGGCGTCGCCGGGGACGTGGGCGAGCGTGCCCATGATGAGCAGGGCGACCGGCTGGTCGAAGTCCAGGTACTCGCGGGCCTGCTCCAGGAGGGGGCCCGGTTCGCCCAGGTCCGCGTCGATGTAGTGCGTGGCGCCCCTCGGATCGCTGGTGAGCAGGGCCCGGGCGTGCGTGAGCACGAGCGGGTCGTTGTCGACGTAGACGATCGTGGACTCGGGGGCGACGGCCTGGGCCACCTCGTGGGTGTTGTTGGCCGTGGGCAGGCCGGTGCCGATGTCGAGGAACTGGCGGACGCCCTCCTCCCCGGCCAGGTGGGTGACCGCGCGGTACAGGAAGGCGCGGTCGGCGCGGGCAGCGGCGACGATCCCGGGGAAGGTGGCCTGGATGTGGTCGCCGACCTCCCGGTCAGCCGGATAGTTGTCCTTGCCGCCCAACCAGTAGTTCCATACCCGTGCGGAATGGGCCACGCTGGTGTCGATGGGAAGATCTGCCATAGGGGGCTCACTCTGTTTCATACGTAGACAGTGCGTCCAAAGTAGCGCTGTTGTGCCTTGACGGGTACGTGTGCGACACGCTCGTCTCCGGCCCGTGGCAACGATTTCCGGCGCTGCTCGGCTGACCACCACCCCCGGGCCCCAGCTCCCCGCCGTTTCCGCCTCCCGCGGCGGGGCCGCGTGCTCGCCGGTCCGGCGCGGGCGGCGCCGCCGTGCCGCCGCCCCGGAGGAGGCACGGGCACCGTCAGCCCCCGCCGGTCTCCTCGATGAGTCGGCGCATGGCGCCCGGAGGGCGGTGGGAGCCGGTGGCGGGGCCGAAGGCGACGTCGTCGCGGCGGCAGTGGTACAGGCGCTGCCAGACCCGTCACGCGCGGTCGCGGAGGAGGTCCTGCTCCCCGTGGTCCCCGGCGGCGTCCCGGCGGATCAGCGCCACCCCTCCGGCGGCCGCCAGGGCGGCCGCGACCAGAGCGCGCAGGAGGGCGGCCGGGTCCGTGTCCAGGGCCGCGCCCAGGACGGCGAGCAGCGCCGCCGCCACGAGGAGGAGGGCCGCCGAGGCCGCGGCGAGGGTGCCCCTCGGCACCTCGACCGCACTCTGGGGCCGCGGGGCCGGGCCGGGAGCGCCGGCCCCGAGCCCGCCGCCCGGTCGGCGGAAGGGGGCACCGCGGCCGGCCCGGCCCCTCAGGTCGTGTAGTCGGCGTTGATCCGGATGTAGCCCTCGGTCAGGTCGCAGCCGTAGGCCGTGAAGGCGCCGTCGGCGATGCCCAGGCCGACGCTGATGACCACCTCGTCGCCCTTCATGTGCTGGGCGGCGCGCTCCAGCACCTCGTCCGTGGCCTCCGCGGGATAGGTCTCCACGTCGCCGAAGGCGATCCGCACGTTCTCGGGGAGGATGTCGGTCTCCTCCTCGCACTTGCCGACCGCCATCGTCACCCGGCCCCAGTTCGGGTCCGCGCCGTGCACGGCCGTCTTCACCAGCGGGGAGTTCACCACGGCCTTGGCGACCCGCTTGGCCTGGGCGTCGTCGCGCGCGCCCGTCACGCGCACCTCGATCAGCTTGCTGGCGCCCTCGCCGTCGGAGGCGATCATCCGCACCAGCTTCAGCGCCACCTCGTGCAGTGCCGCCTCGAAGGCGGCCGCGTCCACCGGGCCGGCCAGTCCGTTGGCGAACACCGCCGCCGAGTCGCTGGTGGAGGTGTCGGTGTCGATGCTCAGCGCGTTGAACGTGCGGTCCACCACCCGGCGAAAGAGCGCGTCCAGCTCCGGCTGCTCCAGTTCGGCGTCGGTGAAGAACCAGGCCAGCATGGTCGCCATGTTCGGCTCGATCATGCCGACGCCCTTGGCGATGCCCGTCACCGTCGCCCCGCCCACCCTCGCGGAGGCGGTCTTGGGCCGGGTGTCGGTCGTCATCATCGCCGCCGCCGCGCGGTCCAGGTCGGCCGGCGGGAACCCGGCGGGCAGCGAGTCCAGGTGGTCGCGCACCTTGTCCATCGGGTAGGGCTGGCCGATCACCCCGGTGGAGGCGACCAGCAACTCCTCGGGGGCCACGCCCGCCGCGCGCGCCACGCGCTCCTGCACCTCGCGGGCGTAGTCGTCGCCGATCCGGCCGGTGGCCACGTTGGCGTTGCGGGAGATCACCGTGACCCCCCGCGCGCGGCCGTCCGCCGCCGCACGGCGGCTGAGCAGCACACTGGGTCCGGCGAACCGGGACCGCGTGAACACGGCGGACACGTTGGCGGGGACCTCGGACACCACCGCGAAGAAGTCGTCCTTCGGGTCCTTGATCCCGATGTTTCCGGCCACGCCGCGGAAACCGGCGGGTACGGGGGTCTGGCTGCTCATCGTCCTCCCTCGGGGATTCTCGGGCGCCAGACTACTCCGCCGGGCGCTCGGCCCCTCATTACGGCTATGACCTGCGAGGGTTTCGTCCTGAACACTTGGCGAGCCCGTGTGACAACGACCTGGTAACGGGGTATCCGCCGGGGTGACAAGACCAGCCGGGGGGAGGCGTGTTGTGCGTGATGGTGACTGGTTGACGGAGACGGGGGCGCAGATCCGCGGCGTCCTGAAGGTGATGGTGGACGCCGGGTGGCTGCCGGGCGGCACGGCCGTCGTCGGTACCGGCGGCATGTGGGAGTTCGTCGCGGTCGGCCGGGTCGACGCGGAGCACGACACGGCTCCGGACGTGTCCTACGACGTGGCGAGCCTGACGAAGGTGATGGCGACCTGGCCGCTGGTCGGCCAGGCGATCGCCGAGGGGATCATGGACCTGGACGCCCCGATGTCCGAATACCTGGACGTGGACCACCTCCCCGGCGCCGAGGTGACCACACGGCAGATCCTCACCCACACCAGCAGACTCAACCCGGTGACCTGGCTGGAGAGGTACGCGGGTACCGAGCAGGACCTGGCCGAGGCGCTCCTCGCCGACCCGCTGGAGGAGCCCGGATACCGCTACATCGACCGGGGGTTCATCCTGCTCGGCCTGCTCCTGGAGCGCCTCTACGGCACCGGTCTGGACCGGTTGGCCCACGACCTGTGGGAGGAGCTGGGCATGCGGTCCACGACCTTCGGCCCCCTGGCGCGCTCACCCGGGGTCGCGCCCACCGAGCGCCGCCTGCCCGGCGCCGCGCCCGCCTGGGGCGTGGTGCACGACGAGTCGGCCGCGCTGATGGGCGGGGTGGCCGGGCACGCCGGGGCGTTCACCACCGCCATCGACCTCGGCGCGTTCGCCCGGGAGGTGCTGCGGCTGCACGACGGGGGCAGGGGTCCGGTGCCCTCCTCCTACGTGCGCATGAGCTGGCAGCCGCACGTGGACGCGGGCGCCCGGCTCTGGCGGGGCCTGGGCTGGCTGGTCACCCCGGAGGGGGTGGTCTACCACAACGGCTTCACGGGGACGAGCCTGTTCATGCACCCCGAGAGCGGCAGGTACGTGGGGATGCTCACCAACGCCGTGCACTACGGGCGCGACCGGACCGGCCTGGTGGACCTGCGGTCGGCGGCGCGGTCGGCGCTCACGCCCCAGGCACACGAGTCCTCGCCCTGAGCGGGGAGGACCGGCGCTCACACGCCGGAGGCGCCGCGGACCGCGTCCGCGAGGCCGCGCAGGAGCTCGGACAGCCCGGCGGGGCCGGCGACGACCAGGTCGGCGGCCTCGGCCACGGCGGCGACCTCGTCGGAGGACGAGCACACGGTCAGGCCCGCGACGCCCTGGGCGCGCAGCGCCACCACGGCGTCGAAGGCGGGCAGGTCGCCCAGGTCGTCACCGGCGTAGAGCACGGTACGGGGCCCGGTCTCGGCGACGAGCGCGGTGAGCGCGGCGCCCTTGTCCACACCCTGTGGGCGGAGTTCGACGACCATCCGGCCCGGCTCCACCTGCAGCTCCGCACGCCTGGCCAGCTCGCTCAGGGCGGGGGTGAGCAGGGCGAGGGCGTCGTCGGGGTCGGCGGTGCGCCGTGTGTGCACGGCCAGGGAGCGGCCCTTGTCCTCGATCCAGGTGCCCTCCGGAGCGTTCAGCTCCTCGAGCAGGCCGGGCAGCTCCTCGCGCACCACCTCCACCCCGGGCGGCGCGGGGGAGGCGACCACACGGCCGCCGACCCAGCGCTCGGCGCCGTAGTGGCCCAGCACGGTGATGCCCGGGACCCGGTCCAGCCCGCCCAGCCGCACCGCCGTCTCCGCGGGGCGGCCGGTGACCACCGCCACCGAACCGATCAGTCCGGCCAGGTCGGCGAGCCCGTCCACGATCCCCGGGTAGGGGGCGGACGTGCGCGGATCGTCCACGATGGGCGCGAGCGTGCCGTCGAAGTCGAAGGCGGCCAGCGTGCTCGCGGGTGCGTCCAGGAGGGCGTCGAGCGCGGTGCGTCCGGCGTCCGTGCCGGGCTGGGGCAAAGACATGGAGGACCTTTCCGGTGAGGCCGCGGGTGCGGACCGGGCGGGGCCGCCAGACTACCGACGTGCTCCCGCCCGGAGGGGACCCCTACCCGTGCGTGCGGCCCGTGTTTCACCGGAGGTCGCGTGATGTTCGGTACGCGCTCGCCCGCGGCGGGCGTCTCCGGGCGCACTCCGACGGACCCGTGCGGACTGGTCCCTCCCGCGGCCGGCCCGGATGCGGGCGGCTCCCACGGCCGGTTCGCCGGTGCCGCTCAGCGGGGGTGGCCCGGGCGGCACGCCGGTGCAAGCGGTTCACGCGCGGATGGTGTCGTCCTCCGGCGCCTGGTGGGTACGGATGACCGGGAAGGCGGGGAGCGATGAGGAGCTCAGAGCTGGATGCCCAGCTGGCGTGCGTTGCGTTGGCGGCGGCGGTCGGCGCGCAGGCGGCGCAGCCGCTTGACGGTCATCGGGTCGAAGGCGAGCGCCTCGGGGCGCTCCACCAGTCCGTTCAGCAGTTGGTAGTAGCGGGTCGCGGAGAACCCGAACTCGTCACGGATCGCCTGTTCCTTGGAACCCTCGAACTTCCACCACTGGCGCTCGAAGGCGAGGATGCGCTGTTCGCGTTCGGCGAGAGCCGACTGACCGTCCTCGGTCGGACCGATATTCGGCATGGGACACCCCCTGGACGGGAAATTGGTTTGTCCGGATCGGCCCGACTCATGCTAGCGACTCGACATGCCGGATGCGGAGCCGAGAGCGCAGGACTGGCACCAGGGATACAGTTACGTTTCCTACCCCCAAGCCACTTGTCCACGCCTGAAACCTGTGCTCATGACAGAATTGCGGGGGTCCGTGGGGCCGCGTGGAACGTCGACCGCATCGTTCGAGGGAGCCTGACGTGCTCGGGGGCAACAGCCGTAACAGGACACACACACGCCACACCCGTGGCGGGACCGCCGCGGCCTGGGCGGCCGGCACCACCGCCACCGCGGTCGTCCTCGGCCTGGCGGCGGCTCCGGCCTCGGCCGACCTGGTGCCCGACTTCCGGCCCGAGCAGTGGGGACTGCAGTCCATCGCCGCCCAGGAACTGTGGGAGGACACCCAGGGCCAGGGCGTCACGATCGCGCTCCCCGGAGCCTCCGTCAACGAGGAGCACCCGGACCTGGTCGACAACGTCCGGCTGGTCACGGAGTTCGGCGCCAACGACGGCGACGTCGGGGCGGGCAACGCCACGGCCGCCCTGGCCGCGGCCCACGGGCACGGTCTGGACGCCGACGGCGGCGTGCTCGGTGTGGCGCCCGAGGCCTCCCTGCTCGTGCTGCCCACCGGGGACCGGATGCCAGAGGCCGTGCGCTTCGCCTCACAGGAGGACGCCCAGGTCATCCTGCTGCCCGAGACCGGCGGGGCCGCCGACCTGACCGACGCCACCCAGGAGGCGGTCGACAACGGCTCGCTGGTCGTCGGGCCGGCCGGGGGCCAGGAGGACCCCAACGTGCTCACCGTCGCCGGGACGGACGAGAACGGCGAACTCGTCCCGGACTCCCCCGAGACCGGGTCGGTCATGCTGACCGCCCCCGGCGCGGACCTGACGACCGCGAACGCGGAGGTGGGCCAGACCGAGGTGACCGGCGCCCCCTACGCCGCCGCCATGGTCGCCGGCGCCGCCGCCCTGCTGCGCTCCGACCACCCGCACCTGCGCCCCGACCAGATCCGTGACGCGCTCGTGGAGGGCTCCCGCTCGGGGCCCGAGGGCCTGCCCGCCCTGCACGTGCCCTCCGCGCAGGAGCAGGCCACCAGCGCTGCCCAGAGCGACCCGATGATCGACCAGGACCTCGTCGACGAGGGCGGGCCGGCGGGGGCCGTGCCGGTGTGGGCGTGGTTCGCCGCCGTCGGCGCCGTCCTGCTCCTCGGCGTCCTCCTGGTGGTCCTGTGGGTGCGCCGCTCCACCGCCGACCCCTACGGCGTGGAGGCCGAGCGCCAGGAGGAGGACGAGAGGATCGCCGCCGAGCGCGCCGCCGAGGCCCCGCCCGCCAGCCGGCGCAAGAAGGGCGGTCGCCGCCGCAGGACCCGGGGCAGGTAGACCGGGCCGAGGTCGAACGCCGCCGCGGTCCCCCGCCCGGGGCGGGCCCGGGAGAAGGCGGGGAAGGCACTGGTGTCCGGCCCCGGCGCACGGATAGCGTCGTCGCGACCGGGCGCCGCCGCCCCCGCGCGCCCCGACCGGAAGCGGAGCGCGCATGGGACGAACGGCCGACGGCAGCGCCGGCGACGCCGACTACGGGGCCATCTCCCGTACCTACACCGACCACCGCCGTCCCGACCCGAGGATCGCGGCCGCGGTGCACGCGGCCCTCGGCGACGCGCGCACGGTCCTCAACATCGGCGCCGGCGCGGGATCCTACGAGCCCCTCGACCGGGAGGTCACCCCGGTGGAGCCCTCCGCCGGCATGCGCGCCAAGCGGCCGGACGCACTGCCCGCGGCGGTCGACGCCACCGCCGAGAGCCTGCCCTTCCCCGACCGGTCCTTCGACGCCGCCATGACCACGTTCAGCGTCCACCAGTGGCGCGACCCCGCGGCGGGCCTGGCCGAGGCCCGGCGGGTCACCACAGGGCCCGTCGCGGTGCTGACCTGCGATCCGGACCTGGTGCGCGACTTCTGGCTCAACGAGTACGCGCCCGAGGTCCTGGACACCGAGGCCCGGCGCTACCCCGCCGTCGGCGACGTGGCCGCGGGCCTGGGCGGTACCGCCACCGTCGTACCGCTCCCCGTGCCCCTGGACTGCTCCGACGGGTTCAACGAGGCCTACTACGGCAGGCCGGAGGGGCTCCTGGAGGAGGGCGCACGCCTGTCGTGCTCGGCGTGGAGCCTCGTGGACGAGGCGGTGCACGAGCGCTTCACCGCGCACCTGTCCCGCGACCTGGCCGACGGCACCTGGGACCGCCGCTTCGGGCACCTGCGCGAACTGCCCGCGCTGGAGGGCTCACTGATCCTGGTGGTCTCGGTCCCCGAGTAGGGCCCGCCCTCGAACCGGCTCTTTTCGCCCCTGGGGGTTGTCCGGGCGCTCGCGGGGCCTCGGAGGTGGCGCGGACGGGTGCGCGGGGAGACGGGCGGCTTCGCCGTAGGCGCCGGGGTTTTCCGCTCCTGGGGCGCCCGGACACGGACCGGAGCGAGGCGGAAAGGCCCTGAGGAACACCGGCCGGCGCGTCGGCCGCGCCTGCCGTACGGCGGGCCCGCGGCCGGAACCGGACACGGTGCGTGGTCGCCGCACGTCACGGGCGCTCCACGAACAGTCATGTTACGGGCGCACGTGCATATGTAAGGAACGGCGGACGGTCTTGACGCGGGCACGCACGGGGGACAAGGCTTTGGAGAATGTCACCCCTTGAAGTGTCCTCCCTGCCCTCACGAGGTGAGCCGCGGACCGGAACCGCACCCGAGTTCCGCAACCTCGTCGACGGACGCGTCCGCCTCGTCGAGTACGACACCAAGTGGCCCTACCTCTTCGAACGCGAGGCCGGAAGGGTCCGTGCCGCCCTCGGTGACCGCGTCCTGCTCTTCGAACACGTCGGTTCCACCGCGGTGCCCGGCCTCATCGCCAAACCCTGCGTCGACCTCCTGCTGGTCGTCGCCGACTCCTCGGACGAGCCCGCCTACATGCCCGACCTCGAGGCCGCCGGCTACTCCCTCGTGATCAGGGAGCCCGACTGGTACGAGCACCGCGTGTTCAAGGGCTCCGAGGTCAACCTCAACCTGCACGTGTTCGGCGAGGGCTGTGAAGAGGCGGAGCGGATGCGCCGCTTCCGGGACCTCCTCATCGACGACGCCGACGCGCGCGAGCGCTACGCCGCGGTCAAACGCGAACTGGCCGGACGCACCTGGGAACGCATCCAGGACTACGCCGACGCCAAGTCCGACATCGTGGGGCGGCTCCTGGCCGAGGCCGACGGGAGGGACGCCGGGCAGGACACGGCCGGGGACTGACCCCCGCGGCGGCCGGGGTGCGTGCCGGGTCCCGGGACGGGCGGGCGCGCCCCGCCCCCGGACCCGTGTGCCGGGCCGCGCGGACCCGGATCCGACCGCACCGGTCCCGAGGGGCCCCGAGCGCGCCGGGCCGGATCAGCCCAGCGAGCGCAGCTGGTCCTGGAACCACCGCCGCGGCGGCAGCGCGACCGCCGCCTCCGCCAGGCGCTCCCTGCGCTCGCGCCGCTCCTCCTCCGGCATCGACAGCGCCCTGTGCAGCGCCTCCGCGGTCTCCACGGTGTCGTAGGGGTTGACCAGCAGCGCGTGCTCGCCCAGCTCGTCCGCGGCGCCCGCCTCGCGCGAGAGCACCAGCACCGAGTCCCGCTCCGACAGCACCGGGCCCTCCTTGGCCACCAGGTTCATGCCGTCCCGGATCGGGTTCACCAGCAGCACGTCGGCCATCTGGAAGGACGCCAGCGAACGCGGGTAGTCGTCGTTGACCTCCAGGATCAGCGGGGTCCACTCGGCGGTCGCGAACTCCGCGTTGATCTCCTTGGCGGTCCGCAGCACCGCGTCGGTGTACTCGCGGTACTCCGGCACGTCCCCCCGGCTCGGGTAGGCGAACGCCAGGTGCGTCACCCGGCCCCGCCACTCCGGATGGGCGGTCAGCAGCTCCCGGTACGCCTCCAGGCCGCGCACGATGTTCTTGGACAGCTCCGTGCGGTCCACCCGCACGATGAGCCTGGTGTCGCCGACGGCCTCCCGCAGGGTGTCCCGGCGCTCGGCCACGGCCGGTTCGGCGGCGCTCTCGCGCAGCACCTCCGCGTCCGCGCCCAGGGCGTGCACGCCCACCCCGACGATCCGGCCGCCGTACTCCACGGTGCGGTTCTGGAAGTCCACGTCCGCGCGCAGGATGTCCGCGCAGCAGCGCAGGAACGCGTCCGCCCACCGGGGGCTCAGGAAGCCCAGCCGGTCCGCGCCCAGCATGCCCTCCAGAAGGTCGCGCGCGACCTGCCCGGGCAGCATCCGGAAGTACTCCGGGGGCGCCCACGGGGTGTGCGAGAAGTGCGCGATCCGCAGGTCGGGGCGGCGGGTGCGCAGGATGCGCGGCACCAGTGCCAGGTGGTAGTCCTGCACGGCCACGCGGGCGCCCTCGGCCGCGCCGGTCACCAGGGCCTCGGCGAACGCGTTGTTGTAGGCGGTGTAGTCCTCCCACATCCGCCGGAAGTGCGAGCCGAAGGAGGGCTTGTTGGGGGTGTCGTACAGCATGTGCTGCACGAACCACAGGGTCGAGTTGGCCACCCCGGTGTAGGCGCCGTCGAAGGTCCGCTGAGGGATGTCGAGCATGTGGACCCGCATGCCGCCCAGGTCGTGGACGCGGTCCAGGCGCGCCTGCGGCGCCTCCTCCGCGGCCCGCCGGTCGGCGTCCGACAGCGCGGCGCACACCCAGATGCTGTCGATCTCGGTGGCCACCGAGATCATCCCCGAGACCAGGCCGCCTCCACCGCGCCGGTGCTCCAGGGAGCCGTCGTCGGCGGTCGAGAAGGACACGGGTCCCCTGTTGGAGGCGATGAGGATCTGTGCCTTGTCCACGTGGTCGTCCTCTCGGATGGTACGGCTGGGCTCGGGCGGGGTCGGGCGGGGCACGCCCGGCGCGGGGCGCACCCTAGGTCTCGCCTGTCGACACCCGCCCCAAACCCGTCGCAGGCCAACCGGGGCACACGTCACAGACGCGAGGCACCGCACGTGTGTCCGGACCCTCCCGACCGGGGCCGTCTCACCATGTGAGTCCGTTCGTGTTGTACAGGTCACCAGGCATGGAAAACCGGTCAACGGGTCCGTTACAGTGACGGTGCGGATCCGCCAGGACCCGCCCACAACTTCATATTGCTCATCCAGAGGGGTGGAGGGACCGGCCCTGCGAAGCCCCGGCAACCATCCCAGCGTGCGACGCTCGCGAACCCGCGAGGCAGCTGGGGCAGGTGCCAACTCCGGCCTGGGGACAAGGTGTCCGCCAGGAAAGATGAGGGGAGACGCCTCGCCATGGCGATTGCCGCCACCGAACCCACCTCCGTCCGCTCCTTCGGACCCGGTACCGCGCTCTCCTGTCGCGAGTGCGGCGAGCGCTACGAGCTCACCCCCCGGTTCGCCTGTGAGGCCTGCTTCGGCCCCCTGGAGGTCGCCTACGACTTCCAGGCCGTGACCCGCGCGGACATCGAGAGCGGCCCCAAGAGCATCTGGCGCTACCGCTCCCTGCTCCCCGTCCCGGCCAACGTCGCCGAGCTGCCCAACATGGCCCCCGGCCTGACCCCGCTGGTGAGGGCCGACCGCCTCGCCGCCGAGCTGGGCCTGGACTCCCTCCACGTCAAGGACGACTCCGGCAACCCCACGCACTCCTTCAAGGACCGCGTGGTCGCCATCGCCGTGGAGGCCGCGCGCACCTTCGGGTTCACCACCCTGTCCTGCTCCTCCACCGGCAACCTGGCCGGCGCGGTCGGCGCCGCCGCCGCGCGCGCCGGGTTCGAGTCCTGCGTGTTCATCCCCGCGGGGCTGGAGGAGGCCAAGGTGGTCATGGCCGCCGTCTACGGCGGCAAGGTCGTGGCCATCGACGGCAACTACGACGACGTCAACCGCTTCTGCTCCGAGCTCATCGGCGACCCGGTCGGCGAGGGCTGGGGCTTCGTCAACGTGAACCTGCGCCCCTACTACGGCGAGGGCTCCAAGACGCTGGCCTACGAGATCGCCGAGCAGCTCGGCTGGCGCCTGCCCGAGCAGATCGTCATCCCGATCGCGTCCGGCTCCCAGCTCACCAAGATCGACAAGGGCTTCCAGGAGCTCGTCAAGCTCGGCCTGGTGGAGGACCGCCCGTACAGGATCTTCGGCGCCCAGGCCACGGGCTGCTCCCCGGTGGCGCAGGCCTGGGAGAAGGGCATCGACGTCATCCAGCCGGTCAAGCCCGACACCATCGCCAAGTCGCTGGCCATCGGCAACCCGGCCGACGGCCCGTACGTGCTGGACATCGCCCAGCGCACGGGCGGTTCGGTGGAGCACGTGGGCGACGACGAGGTCGTCGACTCCATCAAGCTCCTCGCCCGCACCGAGGGCATCTTCGCCGAGACCGCGGGCGGCGTCACCACCGGTGTCCTGCGCAAGCTGGTCCGCGAGGGCAGGCTCGACCCCAAGGCCGAGACCGTGGTGCTCAACACCGGTGACGGGCTCAAGACCCTGAACGCCGTCGACGCCGGGGTGACCGCCACCATCAAGCCGTCCCTGAGCGCCTTCACCGGCGCCGGCCTCGCCTAGGGCGGACCGTACAGAACCCGGTTCCACCGGTCGGCCGGCGAATCCGGCCCGCCGCCGCCCGGACCGGCCAGCAGCTCCGCAGTCTCCCACCAGAAGGAAGTCCGCCATGACCGCCAGCGTCCGCGTGCCCACCATCCTGCGCACCTACACCGACGACGCCGCCGAGGTGACCGCCAAGGGCGGCACCCTCGCCGAGGTCCTCGACGACCTGGAGGCCAACCACCCCGGCATCCGCGCCCGCATCCTCGACGACAACGGCAAGGTGCGCCGCTTCGTCAACGTCTACGTCGGCGACGAGGACGTGCGCTTCGAGAAGGGCCTGCAGACCGAGATCGCCGACGGCGCCAAGATCTCCATCATCCCGGCGGTCGCCGGGGGCTGATGAGCCCCGCATGCCCGTGCGAGGGGCGGCTCCGGTCCCGGAAGGGGGCGCGGGGCCGCCCCTCCTCCGTCCGCCGAGGGTCCCGTGCGGTCCGGACCCGTGGTCCCTGGCGTGTGCCCGTGGGTGCCCGGATCCGGCCGCCCGCCGCCCGGTACCTCCGGAGGCCGCGGCGGTGGCCGCCCGGGCAGGCGCACCGGTGCGCCCCGCCGATCCTCGTAGGCTGGTGGGATCTGCGGTTGAACGAGGGTGGAGATGTCGGCGACGCGGCTGTTGGTCCTGGGTGTGGTGCGCATGGAGGGGCAGGCCCACGGGTACCGGGTGGGCCGTGCGCTCCTGTCCTGGGGCGCCGAGGAGTGGGCCAACGTCAAGTGGGGTTCCATCTACCACGCCCTGCGCAAGCTCTCCCAGGAGGGCAAGCTGCGCGAGTTCGTCGCCGAGGGCGACGAGGTGGTCGACCGCACCTCCTACGCGATCACCGAGGACGGCGTCGAGGAGATCCACCGCCTCCTGCGCCGCGGGCTGACCCGCAGGGACGACCCCGCGATGCTGTTCGCGGCCATCACCCTGATGACCTCGCTGCCGCGCGCCGAGGCCGTCGACCTGCTGCGCCGGCGGCTGGAGCTGCTGGAGAAGACCAGCGGTGACCTGCTCCCCTCCGAGGACTGGGGCGAGCCGGGGCACGTGCGCGAGCTGTTCCGCCTGTGGAGGGGCACGATCGAGGCCGACGTCCGGTGGACGCGCGAGCTCATCGCCTCCCTGCGGGCCGGTGAGTACACCATGGCCGACGACGGCCCCGACGCCTTCGGGCTGCCGCCGGCGGAGCCCTGAGGGGCGTCCGCCGGACGGCCCCGGGCCGCTGACCGGCGAGGGAACCCGTCCGCGCGCGGGCGGACCGGAGGCTACTCTTATTAAAGTTTGAATATCCCCTCCGCGTGGTGCACACTCATTCCGTGTTCAAGTTTGAATAGGAAGGGGAGTGGATGATCCACACACGTGGGCTGACCCGGAACTTCCGGGTCGGCAAGGAGGTCGTCGAGGCCGTCCGCGGTGTCGACATCGACGTCGCGGAGGGCGAACTCGTCGCCCTGCTCGGGCCCAACGGGGCCGGGAAGTCCACCACGCTGCGCATGCTCACGACACTGCTGGAGCCCACCTCGGGAACGGCCGTGGTGGCCGGGCACGACGTCCGCGCCGACCCCGCGAAGGTGCGGCGGGGGATCGGCTTCGTCGGCCAGGGCCACGGCGCCGGGGACGACCAGCGGGCGGGGGAGGAGCTGTACACGCAGGGGCTGCTGTACGGGCTCGACCGGCGCACCGCGCGCCGCCGCGCGGACGAGCTGCTCGACCTGCTGGAGCTGGGCGGCGCCGCCGACCGCGAGGCCGCCAAGCTCTCCGGCGGCCAGCGCCGGCGGCTCGACATCGCGATGGGGCTCATCCACGAACCCGGACTGCTGTTCCTGGACGAGCCCTCCACCGGACTCGACCCGCACAGCCGCGCCAACCTGTGGGAGCACATCACCAGGCTGCGCGAGCGGCTGGGCACCACGGTCGTGCTCACCACCCACTACCTCGACGAGGCCGACGACATGGCCGAGCGGGTCCTGGTCATCGACCACGGCAGGGTCATCGCCGACGGCACCGCCGACGAGCTCAAGGGCAGGGTCTCCGGGGACCTGGTCACCTTCGCGGTGCCGGACGAGGAGCACGCGCGCACCGGCGCCGGGGTCGCCGAGCGGACGCTCACCTCCGGGGCGGCGGAGGTCGTCACGGCGGTGGGGCGCGACCCCGAGGTGCGCCTGCGGGTGGAGCGCGGGGACGCGGTGCTGCCCGAGCTGCTGCGCGCGCTGGACTCCGCCGGAGTCCCACTGCTCACGGTCAGGGTGCAGCGGCCCACCCTGGACGACGTGTTCCTGACCCTGACCGGCCGCAGCCTGCGGGAGGAGGAGGCGTGAGCGTTCACGAGGGGACCGGAGGGTCCGTGGAGACGGCCGGGAGGGCCTGGCGGGGGCCGAGCCTCCTGCGCGACACCGCGACCGTCTTCTCCCGCCAGATGCGGCCGATCCTGCACAGGCCGCTGATGCTGTGCTTCGGGATGCTGCAGCCGGTGCTGTACCTGGTGCTGTTCGCGCCCCTGCTGACGGGGCTGGCCGGAGCCCGGGGCGAGAGCCCGTGGCAGTGGTTCGTCCCCGGACTGCTGGTCATGCTGGCCCTGTTCACGGCCGGGTTCTCCGGGTTCGCGCTGCTGCCGGAGATGGCCTCCGGGGCGCACGAGAGGCTGCTGGCCACCCCGGTGAGCCGGGTGTCGCTGCTGCTCGGCCGGGTGTTGCGCGACGTGGCGACCATGCTGCTCCAGATGGTGCTCGTCATCGTGATGGTGATCCCGTTCGGGTTCCGCGTCTCGGCCGCGGGCGCGGTCGTGGGACTGCTCCTGCTCGCGGTCCTGGGGACCGGGCTGGCCACACTGTCGTACCTGACGGCCATGGCGGTGAGGCAGACGTACGTGTTCGCGCCGATCCTGCAGACGGTGATCATGCCGCTGATGCTGCTGTCCGGCGTGCTGCTGCCGATGGAACTGGCGCCCTCGTGGCTGTACGCGCTCTCGCGCGCCAACCCGGTGGCGTACGTGGTGGACGCCGAGCGGGCGCTGTTCGCCGGTGAGTGGGGCGCCCCGGTCGCGATCGGCTGGGCGGTGGCGGCCGTGCTGGCCGTCGCGGCGCTGACGGTGGGCTCGCGGGCGATGCGCCGCCTCAGCTCCTGATCCCGGCTCCGGACCCCGGCCCGGGGCCGTCGACACGCGGTGCCGAGGGGAGGCCGGCGGGGAGCCCGTCGGCCTCCCCGCCGGGCGGATTCGGCCCGGTTCTCCCGGTCCGCTGTCCGCTGAGCGCGGAAAACCGGGGTTCCATGTGGTGTTCGTGCAGGTAGATGCTGGAATGGGTGCGGGGGAAATCGTGACCACATCGTTTGCACTCTCGGGGGTCGAGTGCTAAAAATGGATCTGGTTAGCACTCGCCTTCACTGAGTGCTAACCGGAGCGAGGCTGCGAGACCGCGGTGTCCGGCAGCAGGGTTGCCGGGAGTTCCGCGGTCGTCCGTCGCGGGCGCACGCCTCGTCCCATCGCGTATCAGCCCGGTCACGGGAGGACAAGAACTCAATGGCAGCCAAACTGATCGCGTTCGACGAGGAGGCCCGTCGCGGCCTTGAGCGCGGCATGAACCAGCTCGCTGACGCCGTCAAGGTCACGCTCGGCCCCAAGGGCCGCAACGTCGTCCTGGAGAAGAAGTGGGGCGCCCCCACCATCACCAACGACGGTGTCTCCATCGCCAAGGAGATCGAGCTCGAGGACCCCTGGGAGAAGATCGGGGCCGAGCTGGTCAAGGAGGTCGCCAAGAAGACCGACGACGTCGCGGGTGACGGCACCACCACCGCCACCGTGCTCGCCCAGGCGCTCGTCCGCGAGGGTCTGCGCAACGTCGCCGCCGGCGCCAACCCGGTCGGTCTCAAGCGCGGCATCGAGACCGCCGTGTCCCGCATCAACGAGGAGCTCGGCCACCTCTCCAAGGACATCGAGACGAAGGAGCAGATCGCCTCCACCGCCTCGATCTCCGCCGGCGACCCGCAGATCGGCGAGACCATCGCCGAGGCGATGGACAAGGTCGGCAAGGAAGGCGTCATCACCGTCGAGGAGGGCCAGACCTTCGGGCTGGAGCTCGAGCTCGCCGAGGGTATGCGCTTCGACAAGGGCTACATCTCGCCCTACTTCGCCACCGACCTGGAGCGCATGGAGACGGTCCTTGAGGACCCCTACATCCTCATCGTCAACTCCAAGATCTCGAACAACAACGAGTTCCTGCCGATCGTCGAGAAGGTCCTGCAGGCCGGCCGTCCGCTGATGGTCATCGCCGAGGACCTGGAGGGCGGCGCCCTCCAGACGCTGGTCGTCAACAAGATCCGCGGCACCTTCAAGTCCGTCGCCGTCAAGGCCCCGGGCTTCGGTGACCGCCGCAAGGCCCAGCTCGGCGATATCGCCGTGCTGACCGGCGGCCAGGTCATCACCGAGGAGGTCGGCCTCAAGCTGGAGAGCACCGAGCTGGACATGCTCGGCCGCGCCCGCAAGGTCGTCGTCACCAAGGACGAGACCACCATCGTGGACGGCGCCGGCGACGCCGCCTCGATCGCCGGTCGCGTGAACGAGATCCGCAACGAGATCGAGCGCACCGACTCCGACTACGACCGCGAGAAGCTCCAGGAGCGTCTCGCCCGCCTGGCCGGCGGCGTGGCCGTCATCAAGGCCGGTGCCGCCACCGAGGTGGAGCTCAAGGAGCGCAAGCACCGCATCGAGGACGCCGTCCGCAACGCCAAGGCCGCGGTCGAGGAGGGCATCCTGCCCGGCGGTGGCGTCGCGCTGCTGCAGGCCAGCGTCCCGGCGTTCGAGAAGCTGGACCTGGAGGGCGACGAGGCCATCGGCGCCGACATCGTCCGCCGCGCCATCGCCGAGCCGCTCAAGCAGATCGCCGTCAACGCCGGCCTGGAGGGCGGCGTCGTGGCGGAGCGCGTCCGGAACCTGGAGCCCGGGTTCGGTCTGAACGCCGCCACCGGCGAGTACACCGACCTGTTCAAGGACGGCGTCATCGACCCGACCAAGGTCACCCGTTCCGCTCTGCAGAACGCGGCCTCCATCGCTGGTCTGTTCCTGACCACCGAGGCCGTCATCGCCGAGAAGCCGGAGAAGGCCGCCGCTCCCGCCGGCGACCCGACCGGTGGCATGGGCGGCATGGACTTCTAGCAGGTCCGTGCGACCTCGGGCCCTCGGGCCCGCAGGCGTCTGAGGTCCGGATACGCGACCTCGCCCGCGACGACCGGGCGGCCCTTCGGGGTCGCCCGGTTTCGCTGTTTCCAGGCCAAACGGGCAAGGTCGGCACTGTCCTTCGCGGAAAGCCGGAGTTGGTCCGCGAAGTGTCGGGCGGACGGGCGCACGGAGCGTCAGCGCGGCCTTGTTCGAAAGGTGCGAGGCGAAATGAGTCCGGCTGTGCAGGAAGCCGCCCCGGCGGTGGGGCCGTCGCGATGGGACTACCTGCTGATCGACGCCCTGGGACGAGACGGGGCCCTCGGTCACGCTCTACGAGCAGCCGGGCAACGGCCGGTACAACCACGCCACGACCGTGGACTTCGGCGAGAAGACCCGCATGCCCGAGCCCTTCGACGTCGAGCTCGACACGTCCGGGTCCCCCGGCCCCGACCAGTGGTCGGCCTGAGGCCCGCCGGGTCCGGCCGGGGAGAAGGTCAGTCCTCGCCGTGCCAGGCGCGCCACAGGGAGGCGTAGGAGCCCCCGCGGGCGGTCAGCTCGTCGTGGCCGCCCAGCTCGCTGATCAGGCCGTCCTCCACCACCGCGATCCGGTCGGCGTCGTGCGCGGTGTGCAGCCGGTGCGCGATGGCCACCACCGTGCGGCCCGACAGCACCCCCGCCAGGGAGCGCTCCAGGTGGCGGGCCGAGCGCGGGTCCATCAGGGAGGTCGCCTCGTCCAGCACCAGCACGTCGGGATCGGCCAGCACCACGCGGGCCAGGGCGAGCTGCTGCACGCGGGCCGGGTCCAGCGCGGCGTTGCCCGAACCCACCCGGGTGTCCAGCCCGTCGGGCAGCGAGCGCACCCAGTCGTCGGCGTCCACGGCGGCCAGCGCCTCCCACAGGTGCCCCCGGTCCACCTCCGCGGCTCCCTCGGGCAGGTCCAGCGCCAGCGCCAGGTTCTCGGCGACCGTCCCCCGGAACATGTGGCTCTCCTGGCTCAGCATGATCGCCCGTCCGCGCCGCGCCTCGGGAGCCAGCCCCGACATGGACACCCCGCTCACGCGTACGCTCCCCGACGTCGGCGGGTGCACACCGGCGACCAGCTTGCCCAGGGTCGACTTGCCCGCGCCGCTCGGTCCCACCACGGCCAGGCGCTCCCCGGGTCGCAGGACGAGGTCGACCCCGTGCAGCACCTCCACGTCCGTGTAGGCGAACCGCACGTCCTCCAACCGGACTTCCCCCGGCCTCCCGGTGGAGGGCGCGTCCGACGCGGAGGGCTCCTCGGCGAGCTCCACGCCCAGCAGCCTGCGCAGACTCGTGAACCCCATCATCAGGCTGTCCACCTGGTCCAGCAGCTGGTCCACCGGGCGCCCCATCTGCCTGCTGAGGAAGACCGCCGTGGCGATCTCCCCCAGGCTCAGCGAACCGTCCACGTACAGCAGTCCCGCCACCAGGAAGGTCAGGGCGATCGGGAACATGTACCCGACCTCCAGCGGCGGGTACCAGACGCACCGCAGCCACAGCGTGTACCGCTCCGCCGCGTAGGCGCGGCCCACCCGCCGCTCGTTGAGCGCGATCTGGCGGGCCTGCCGACCCAGCGCCTCGATCGTGTGCGCGCCCTCCACGGTGTCGGTCACGCCCTGGGTCAGATCCGAGTAGGTGGCCAGCTCACGCACGTACCCGTTCGGCGCCCTGCGGGCGTACCAGCGCGTGGACACCCACAGCACCACCAGGGACGGCGCCCACGCCAGGAGCAGGGCCGGATGCAGGACGGCCATCGCCGCGACGACGATCACCAGGGTCACCGCGCTGACCGCCATCACCGGCACCGAGAAGCGCACGGTGTGGCTCAGGTGGCCGATGTCGCGACCGGTGCGCGCCACGAGGTCGCCCGTGCCCGCGCGTTCCACCACCCCCAGCGGAAGCCGGAGCACCGCGCGCACGAACTCCTCGCGCAGCTCCGCCAGCACGGTCTCGCCGAAGCGGATCGAGGCCGCCACGGACGCCAGGGTGAACCCGGCGTGCAGCACCAGCGACACGACGATCAGCGCGGCGAGCACGTCGATGCGCGAGGAGGCCCCCTCCGCCCGCACGGTGTCGATGATCATGCCGAGGATCCACGGTGAGGCCAGCGCCATGAGCGCGGCCAGACCGTACAGGGCCGCGACGACGGAGAACTGGGCACCGTGCTCCCGCCCGGCGCGGCGCAGTCGGGCCCACGCGGTGGGCACGGACGCGACCGGCAGCCCGGTCGTGTGGTACTCCCGCGGTGCTCCGGCCGTACCGGCGGGCTCGGCGCGGTCGGCGGTCCGGGTCATGTCTTCCCCTCCGTGGGGACGGCGCGCAGGACGGTGGCGGCGTAGCGGTCGCACGTGGCGAGGAGTTCCCGGTGGACGCCCTCGGCCACGAGGCGGCCCTCCTCGACGTACTGCACGCGGTCGGTGTGGTCGAGCAGCAGGGGACTGGTGGTGACCAGGGCGGTCGTGCGGCCCGCGCGCTCCACGGGCAGCCGTGCGGCGATGGCGGCCTCGGAGTGGGCGTCCACGGCCGAGGCGGGCTCCACGAGTAGCAGGAACTCCGGGTCCAGCGCCAGGGCGCGGGCCAGGCGGAGCCGCTGCTGCTGGCCGCCGGAGTACTCGCGGCCGCGCTCGGTGAGCAGCGCGTCCAGTCCGGCTGCGGACTGGCGCACCACGTCGTCGGCGTGCGCGGCGCGCACGACCTCGGCGAGGCGCTCGTCGGAGACGCCGTGGTCCGGGGACAGCTCCTCGCGCAGCGTTCCGGAGAACAGGTGCGCGTCGTTGGAGGCGACGAGGACGTGGCGGCGCACCCATGCGCGGGGCAGGTCCCGCAGGCGCACGGTCCGGCCCGTGGAGCCGGCGACGAGCACCGCGTCCGCGCCCTCCTCGTCCCGGTAGCGGCCCAGCCGCTCGGCGACGGCGGTGGCGTCGGCGGGGTCGGCGCAGACCACGCCCGTGACGCGCCGTGCGGCGACGGTCACGCCGCTGCCCGGGTCGTGCAGGTCGCAGGGGCCGGCCGGTTCCCGCTCGGGGTGCCCGGGGTCGGGGTGGTCGTGCTCCAGGCCCAGCACGCGCACCACGCGCCCCGCGGCCACGCGGGCGGAGACGAGCAGGGACAGGGCGTGCATCAGGTGGCGCACCGTCGCGGACAGCGTGCCGGTGTAGCCGTAGAAGGCGACGAGCTGGCCGACGGTGATCTCCCCGGCCAGGGCCAGGCGCGCGCCGTACCAGACGATCCCGACCAGCAGCAGGCCCGGCAGGAGTTCGCGCACGGCGTTCAGCGCGGCGTCCGCCCAGCCCACGCGCATGGCGGCGGCACGGACCCTTCGCGAGGCGGCCCGGTAGCGGTGGTCCACGGTGCGCTCGCCGCCCACACCCCGCAGCACGCGCAGGCCCGCCACCAGGTCGGTGGCCAGGGTGGTGAGTTCGGCCTGGCGGTCGCGCTGGTGCTCCTGCCGCTGGGAGAACAGGCGCAGCAGGGGGACCATCCCCGCCATGATGAGCGGTACCGCCACCAGGACGACCAGGCCGAACGCGGCGTGCGAGGTGAGCATCAGCGCGCTGACCGCGGCCACCGCCACGAGGGAGGACAGGATCTGCCCCGCCTGCTCGTAGAAGCCGCCGATGCGGTCGATGTCCTCGGTGCCCACCGCCACGACCTCGCCCGAGGGCAGGCGCCGGGTGAGCGTGGGTCCCATGCGTACGGAGTGCTCCGTGACCGCCTGGATGGTCCGGTAGGCGGAGGCGTACCAGTTGAAGCACTCGGCGCGGTGGGCGACGGGGACCAGCACGACGGCGGCCCCGACCAGCGCGGTGAGGACGCCCGACCAGCCGAGCAGGGCCCCCATGTCCCCTCGGACGAGCCCGGAGTCGAGTGCGGCGCCGAGCGTGGCGGAGATGAGCACGCCGGTGACCATGAAGGCGCCCGTGGCCGTCCCCGACCACAGCAGCGCGCGCCGCTCACCCAGGGCGAGCCACCACAGGAACCGGTCGGCCGACCGGTGTTCGGGAACGCCGGTGGGCTGGGGAAGTGTGCGCACAGTCTCCGGACTGTAACCAGGGCGGCGCGGAGGGGCCACCCATTTTCCGCCGGCCGTCCGCAGCCGTCCGCGGGCCGGAACCGTCCACGGGCGGGAGGTGCCGCCGGCGCGGTGGTGGCCGCCACCATCCGCCGGGAACGGCTGGAGGCTCTACGCCCGAGCACTACCGACCACACCCCTGCCGCCGAGGGGGTGGGCTATGCGGCGCTCAAAACCCCACCGGTCACCGTCCGGCGTAACTGGAGCCGGCAAGAGCGTGAGCGTGCCCGCGCCAGCGACGATGAGCGCCTGGTCCGGGCCGCCGCCGATGAGCGCTTCGGGGTGGCTGAGCAGCTGGCCGCGGGCCCCACCTGCAACAGGCCTGGGAAAGCGGTCCCGACAGCGGCCACCCACGCGGGTACGCGCTGGTGGCCGCAGTGATGGGCCTGGCCCAGGCTGGGGTGTCGAGCCCACTGACCCGAGAACAGCTCCACACCGCCCACACCGCTTACCTGCCCCACCCGCCGCCCCTGCCCGAGGAGACCGACCAGGCCTGGGCATGGGCCACCCGACCACGCAGTGGCCAAGCCGTGCTGCTGGTGCCCGCCGACCACGAAGGCCGCCGGTGGCGGGCCTTCGATTACCTCACCACTCAGGACCCCCTGCCCGAAGCGGTGTGGCGCACGGCCCTGGATATGGCCACCGACCAGGACCGCTTCACCATCGGTGTCACGGCCTACCGTGCCGGACGGGCCGACATCACCGGAGCAGCCTGGCGCTCCTTGGCCGAACAGGACCACACCAACGCGATGGTCAACCTCGGGATCTCGCTGGGGAAGGCGGGGCGGGTGCAGGAAGCCGAACACTGGCGGCAACGGGCCCGAGAGATGGAGGGTGCTGAGTGAGCACCGCCGTGGCGTCGGAATGTGCTCGTCCGCTGCTGGTTTGGCCCGGTTCTGGCCTCCGGCAAGTGGGCCTCACCGGAGCCGAGACGCAACGTCTCGCCAAAAGGGGGCGAGGAGGAAAGCTACAGCCGTTGGCGGGAGAACGCCCCGGAGATCACGGAACGGTCACGCCCGTGCCGGTGCGGGAGCCGCGCACAGCGGGGCGGCAAAGGTAGGACGTCTCCGTGGGGAGAACCGCGCACGACCCGGCGATGCCCCCGAGGCGGGGCCCGGCGCACCGGGAAGGCCGGACCCTGCCCTGCGGGGCGCCCAGGAGGCGCCTCGCTCCCCTACCGGGCTGGCCAGGCCCAACACCCCTACAGCGCCGGTGGACCGGCACACCAATACACCGGTGTACCGGTGGGCTGACACACCGGTACATCGCTGGCAGCGTCCGCTACTTTGCCCCTCGCCGTAGCTTCGGGAGCACCAGGCCAATACGCGTATCACGGCAGTTGGAAGCCCAGGGAACACGAGAGCCCCGCCCGGTTCTCCGGGCGGGGCAGGCGACTTGGCGTTCGCCGTAACTCCTTGGTGACTACCGAGCGCTTAGCCTCACGAGGAGTGCGACGAATTCATCGCCATCCGCTTCTTTGCTCTGTGCTCCTGGTACTTTCCTCCTGCGTAGTAAGCCCAGATGATCAGGGCGGCTGCAGCGACCGCATAGCCGACAATTCCCGACCACTGGAAGGGTGCATACGCAGCGAAGAGAACACTACAGGACACCAGAACAGCGAAGCCGAAATGGGAGAGGCGATCCTTCATTTGCCAATCACCTCCTCTCCTCTACCATCCTTCGTTGATGCAGTAACCGACCACGCCACCAGTCGTACCCGCAGCGGCAGCAATACATGCGATACATGCGGCCCCGGCCGTGACCGCACAGGCAGCAGCACAGGCAATGGTAATTGCGGTGACCACCCAGGAGGCCGCACCCGAGCTGTTCAGGCAGTCGATGAACTCAGACCATCCCTGGGTCGAGGGCATGTTCGACTCGACCACCTGGTCGACGACCTTCTCTCCGCCGGACCAGAATTCGACGCTTCCGGAGGTTGAGCTGATCTCGCGCAGGAGGATCTCGTGTACGTAGGCGTCCCCGGCCGGGGAGAAGGAGACGGTCAGCGCACTGCTGGTGAGACTACCTCCTACCAGCGGGAAGACTGCGAGAGTCGTGCCATCGTCCAGGCGGGAGACGCGTCCGTCCGCGAAGGCAACGCTCTCTCCCTCCTTTGCTTGCACGTGTGTGCCGACGGCCTCGACCTCACCGCGAGCCTGCGCGAGGTAGGAGTCGGCCTCCTCCCCCTGGATCTGCTCCGCCTGCTCAAGGGTCTCGGTCGTGTTCGCCAGCTGACCCATGGCCATTTGTGGATTGGGTGCGGAGAGCACGCTCACGGACGACTCGCTGGTCGCCGTCGCCGAAGCGGGGACTGAGGTGTACAGCAGGGTCGAAACCAGTGCCAGGAGCACCGTGGAAAATTTAAATACGCCGAATTTCATTAATCTATCATCTTCCTAAGAGTTACCAGGAAACACCGAAAGTGACAGATTAGGTACTCCGTATCAACCTCCGCAGATGCACGAAGGGCGTTCGCATGTGACCGCAACTTCGCGGCCTTGGCGTCATGTGCATCGTATTTTCTGGTGAACGGCAATTAAGCTCTCATGTGCGCAACAGAAGAAGCTTAACCAGTGACCACATGTGGCCCCATGGTTGACATTATTTCTACTTGTCTCTACTCCTTGGCAAAGCTTTAACCGAAAGCAACCGAAAAGTGAACGCCGAGGTCGCGTACCAGGGCCAGACCTCCTCTTCCCTCCTCTGGCTGGCCGATGCGCGCGAGGCTGGCGCCCTGGACGGCGACCCCCTCACCGACCCCGACGCGCGCGTCGAGATGGAACTGCACCTGCTCGTGCGCCGCGCCGCGCACGCCATGGACCCCGCGGCCGCCTTCGCCGAACCCGGCCGCGCGATGGAGGCCACCCCCGAGCGGGCCCGCGCCGACGACCTGGCCCGCCTGCGGGCGGCCGAGGTGCTGCGCGAGGAGCTGGCCGAGCACGCCGCCATGCTCGCGATCCGGGCGGGGCACCGCCGCGAGGCGCCCGTCACCTACGCCGACCTCGGGGACGCGGTGGGCATCACCCGACAGTCCGCCGCCGCCCGCTGGTCCGGCGCGATCCCCGACGCCAAACCGGGGCGCCCCCGCATCGACGCGGTCGAGCCGCCCTCCACCGACGACGACCAGGAGCACGAGCGGGTGCCCGCCCCCGCGCCGCAGGCGGGCGTGCACCTGGAGCTGCTCACCGTCGAGCAGGCGGACGCCCTCGATGTGGACGCGGCGCGGATGTACCGGGTCCTGGTGGACGGGGTTCTGGCCGGTTACCTGTGGCGCACCCGCGAGGAGGGCCTGTGGAGCTGCGCCACCGCGACGGATGACGGCGGCCTGGCCGCGATCGCGGTGGTCGGCTCGCCACGCTATCGACGCGTGTGCCGCCAGGTGCTGGACCACCTGCTCGACCATCTCGCCGACCCGGACCGCTACCGCGACTCGTGGATTCCGGCAGCGCCCGCGCACACCGACCGTCTCTCCCAGGAGTCCTGATGCCGCGCCAGCGCGGAGGTCTGGGGTCCAGCGGGCTGCACGCGGCCCGCGACCGGATCCGCCAGGCCGTCCCGGACCCGCCCGCCCACGTCGACCTCGTGGACGATCTCCTGGCCCCGGGGAGCGTGCCGCCGCTGCTGACCGTGGAGGAGGCAACGGACGTCCTCCAGGTCCTGGACGCGGCCGCGGCCGCCGCCCCGCACACCCCCGCCGGCGCCCGCATCACCGAGCTGGCCGACCGGCTGCGGGTGCGGCTGTACGCGGCGGAGCACCCCGACTGACCCCGGACACGGCGAAGCCCCGCACTCCCCCGTTCGTCGGGAGGGTGCGGGGCTTTTCTGTGTTCCGGGCCGCCTCAGGCGAGGGCGAGAATCTGAAACCGCCGCAGGTCACAGGCGTGACGTGGGTACGTCATGCCGTATTGCAGTACTCGGTCCCAGACCACGCGAGCGTCCGACCACTGCGCGATCCTGGGGAACCTGAACGCCAGCCGACAGACACCCCAGGACACACCCGACGTCTCCGAACCGGAAGCCGTGCACCTGGCCGCCGCGTTGCGCCGCCGCCAGGAGCTGGCCGACGCCGAAGGGATACGGATCGGCCAGGGCCAGGGCCGCGGCGGCCAAGTCGAAGGACCCGGTCCCCGCGGCCCAGGAGAGTTCCTCCAGCCAGGGCAGTACCAGGGAGGCGCCCAGCACCGCCAGCGAGGCCGCTCCCACGGCCACGAGGATCCACACCCAGGTTCGTCGCATATGCCGAGTCTGCCGCCTGAGCGGCGTTCTCGGCCACGCCTGCCGGGATCCGCACGCGCAGGCCGCGCTAGCCCTGGCTTATCGGTAGTGAGACGCAGCGTCTCGCAACGCGGGCATGAAAAACCGGCCCCGCGCAACGTCTGGTTGCGCGGGGCTTCGTGCTGTGATCGTTCATCGGCCTGCGGCAGCTTTTACACGTATCTCGGTGGCCCCCGCCCGTGGCCGAGGTCGGACTAGCAGGACACGAGTCCGTCGAACCTGCCGGGCCAGTACCAGCCGTAGTAGTGGGAGCCACCAGAGCGAATCGTGACGCAGGGGAGATCGGTCTCATAGGCGAGCACGACTTTGACGCGCACGCTGTAGCTGCAGTTGTTGGTCACGGTCAGGGTGTCCTCCACCCCACTGGCGTCGAGGTCGGTGTCAACGCAGTTGGGGACCGCCGCAGCGGCCTGCGGAGCTGTCGCTGCGGCGGCGGGAGCGGACCAAGCCAGAAGCCCGGCCGCTGCCAGCGCACTGGCGGCCATTACTGAAGTTGTCTTCCCAAGCATGGCGAGAACTCCTTGTGTCAAAGGTAAAGAGGACGAGGACAGCGTGCCGCGCCATGGTCGGAGCAGCCAAGGTCCCCATGGGCGTCCAGGTGTGGCCATGACCGGACGCGGTGCTGCCGCGCAGTCCACGGGGCCAGGCGCGGTCCTGGCCGCAGGCGGTCGCGCACGGGCTATTGACGGGAGGACGATTCGCCTTATCGGCGGTCAGACAACCCAAGTTGACGACTGTGGACACAAGGCAGCCCCCGAGCAACGCAGCGTCGCGCGGGGGCTGCCGTGACCGGGCCGTGACCTCGGGCGGGGTCTGCCGCCAACGGCTGTAGCAATCCTCCTCGACGGCCGACTTGCCGCATGCGGTGGTAACTATTACTGTTACGACCAGAACTGCGGGGCAAAGGAGGTGGAGGCCGACGTGAGTGCCAACAGCAGACTGACCATCGCGGCGCACGCCCTGACATGGATCGGGCTGTATCAGCGGCGCGGCCACGAGGTCGCCACCTCCGAGCAGATCGCGACGAGCGTCAACACCAACCCGGTGGTGATCCGCCGCCTGCTGGCCAAGCTGAGCAAGGCCGGCCTGGCCGATTCACGGCGGGGGGCGGGGGCGGGCTGGATGCTCGCGCGGGACCTGGAGGCGATCACCCTGCTCGACGTCTACCAGGCGATCGAACCGGGGCCGGTCTTCGCCCTGCATCGCGCCACACCGAACCCCGAATGCGTCGTGGGCCACGGCATCGGGCCGGCGATGACAGCCGTGTACGACGACGTGGAGGCCGCCCTGCGCAGGGAGCTGGCCAAGACCACACTGGAGGACGTCCTGCGGGACGTCTTGAAAGCCGCCTGACCCCGGACCGTCGACCTCCCCTGACCCCAGGGGGATCGCCCCCCGCACTCAAAGATGTAACAAAAATTGTTACATCAAGAAATCGGAGAATCCCATGGGACAGCTGGACGACAAGACCGCCCTCGTCACCGGCGCCTCCAGCGGCATCGGACTGGCGATCGCCCGCCGCTTCGCAGCCGAGGGCGCGACCGTCTACCTGACCGGGCACCGCAAGGCCGCGATCCGCAGCCTCGCCCGCACCTGGACCGCGGAACTGGCCGACCGGGAAATCCGCGTCAACACCCTCAGCCCCGGCCCTGTCGAAACCCCGGGCGGGGCCGAGCCCGCCCCGCTGACCCCGCTCGGTCGCGCCGGCCGCCCCGACGAGGTCGCCGCCACCGCCCTCTACCTGGCCGGTGACCAAAGCACTTTCACCACCGGCGCGGAACTGCTCGTCGACGGCGGCGTCACACAGCTCTAGACGCCACTGTTCCAGGGCTGAGGCCCGAGCGGCGCACCTCATACGAACGAAAAGACAAGGACAAGGACGATGGCAACAGATACTCAGACCTCGCGGACCGTGGCCGAGAAGTTCGTGGAACGCCTCGGCAGGCAAGACCCCGACGGCATCCAGGAACTGTTCGCCGAGGAAATCGACTGGCACGTCCCCGGCAGTGACGCGCTGTCTTGGGCCGGGCGCCGTACCCGCCGGGAGGAGGTCGCGCCGTACTTCACCACGATGTGGCCGCACTTCGCGCACGGCAGGAGCGAGGTCTTGCTGGAGCGCGTCATCGCCGACGGTGGTGACGTCGTACTGCTGGCGGTCTGGACGCACACCGTCGTGGCCACTGGGAAGGAGTTCACCACACCGGCGGCCATACACCTGGTGGTCGAGGACAACCAGATCGTCCGCATGCACCTGTACGAGGACACGCTGACCGTCGAGAAGGCGTTCAACGCCGACTGAGGGGGGTCGAGGAGGATTGCTACAGGATTTAGCGGTAGACCTCCGACCGCTCACCGGTCGGTGGTGAGCGCCTCCAACTCGCGGGTCTTGTCCGCCTCGCTGGGCAGGATGTAGCGGCGGGTGGTGTTCAGGTCCGCGTGGCCCATCAGTTCGGCCACGAGCACCACGTCGACCGGTGCGGTGGCCACCTCGCCGCGGCCGCGCACCAGGTTGGTGCCGAAGGTGTGGCGCAAAACGTGCGGGCCGAACGCCTCACCGTCGTCCCCGGGCCCGATCCCGGCCGCAGCGCCCAGGGCGGTGACCACCGTGTTTGCGGCCCGGGTGGACAGGCCGGCGCCGTCGCGGTTGCGGATGAGCGGACCCGCGGCGGGGCGGCCGAGCTCGTTCAGCAGCTCCTCCAGAGAGGCCCGGGCCTGGGTGTGGGCCCAGTTCTCCCGAAGCTACTCACGGGTTACTTTGCCCCTCGCCGTAGCTTCGGGAGAACTGGGCCAAGTACGCCGGAAAGGGGCAACGAGGTTCTCCAGCGGAGCTCGGAGGCGGTCTGACCGCACTGGATAAGAGCAGTTACCGGAGGTCAGAACTCGTCGATACCGGGACGAACCACGCCGGATCGCTAGACCACTCCGCACGGCTGGATTGGTCTACCTCCTGACGTGCGGGAACGTCAGGCCATTGCCCCTTGTCGGCGCATTTGGCCCCTCTCCGTTGGAGAAGCGACAGGTGCAGGGGCGTGCAGTTGGCGACTGCGGCACCCCAAAAGCTTTTCCTAAACCACACCATTCGGCCACAGTGCTCAGCGCTCGCACGCGAGGGCGATCTCGTCAGAAATCCACCCTGATCGGCGAGTCTTCCACGTACTCATCATCTACCCACAAGTGGGTGATCTCGGCGTCTACCGGAACCTTGTAGGTGTTTTCCAACACGACGTCGGTGCCGGGGTTGACGTCGACGCTCAGACCTCCCGCGATACCCAAGTCGTAGGCGTGGCGGGCTTCCTCGCCATCAACGAGCTGAAACCATTCCCGCTCGACTTCAAGTGGCTCCAGGCTGGAGTTCTCTACCTTCAAACGCAGGACAACGAAAACCGTGCCGCCCATCACCCGCTCCTCAGCGGCCTCGACCGGATCCAGGTCCAGTTCCTCGACGGTGATGGTGAATCCCGCATAGTCGAAGGGCTCTTCGGAGTCGCCTTGTCGAGGCGCGGGGTCCTGCTCGGCGGTTGTACCCGTGGACTCCTCACTCGGCAGAGGCGGAAGGGTGGCCAGGGTGAAGATGAGCATCGTGATCACGCCCAGGACAAACCCGCCACAGCCGCATCCCAGGGCCCAAGGGACAGGGATGCGCTTCTGGGGGGATGCGGGGGTGGTGCGGACATCGTGGCTCCGTACGAACGGGGGATGATACGCATCATCTTCTCGCACAGCAGTCGCCGCTGACACTGGGATACAGGGTCCGGTGTAGCTACTCACCGGTCACATGTCCTGTTGTCGGGCGTTCGGGAGCACCGGCCACGTGCAACCGGGTGCGCACCGCCGCAGGGGCCAGGGGTCGGCGCACTTTCCCGCGAGGAACCCCTGTGTTCAGCGCTGCGGTGCACTCCTACGTCGGGCCTCGCGCGAGGCCCGGCGACGGTCGGCCACCGACTGGGCTCGGGAGGAGAACCCCGAGCGTGCCGAGTCCGAGCGCGGGTTGCGGGCGGCCGAGGACTGGATCCGCGCGGCGGCCGCCTTGTCCATCCCAGTACGTCTGCCCATGAGGAAGGTGTACCCGCACGACACTCCGCTGACCAGCACGGACGCGAAACTGCGGTCTTCCGCACTTTCGAGCGCGGGGCCGCCGACTGCGGTCCTGCGCACGTGCGCGAACGACTGCGCAACACCGCAGCTCTTCGGCGCGGACGTCGTGGCCACCGTCCAACCGAACGCGACAGGGCGCTGACCTGCACAAGCGCGAAACTGCGGAGGACCGCAGTCCTACCGGCCGGGCTCGGTCCACCGGCCCATGACCGGCCACAGCTCGCCGGGGTCGACCACGGGGGTGAACCCGGACTCGGCCAACCACGCCACCCGGCCCGCGACCCCGGGCGCCTCGCCGGGGACGGCGAACACCCACTCCAGGCCGTGCTCGCGGGCGGTGGCGGTGAACGCCTCCAGGAGCGCCCGACCGACCCCCGCACGGCGGGCGGCAGGGTCGGCAACGACGGCCTGGACGTAGCCGTGCGGCGGCCGCACCGGGGCATCGGGCCCGGGGTAGGCGCCGTCGAACGTGCCCGCGAGCCAGCCGGCGGGGGCGCCGCTGTCGTCCTCCGCGACCAGGAGCACGTCCCCGTCCGGGGCGAAGACGGCCTCGGCGTCGAGGGCCAGGGCGTGCAGGCCGGGCCGGTCGGCGGTGGTGGCGGGGCGGATGCTCCCCAGGATGGCCCCGGCGGCGCGGTGCGAGGCGTGCGGGTCCTCGCACGCGTGCTACCTCTCGCACGGATAGCACGCGTATCACGCCAGGTAGGAACCCTGGAAACACGAAAGCCCCGCCCTGAAAGGCGAATTCTAGGGATCGTCGCAACACCTGTGGCCAGTAGCGTAACGAGGCCCGGACGGGGTGACCCGTCCGGGCCTCGTGTTCAGCACCCCTCGCCCCCGAAGAGCAGCGGCCACAGCGCCGACCGCAACCGGTTCACGGGCGGCCGTCTCCCGTGTGCCGGACCAGGGCCGACACGAAGTCGTCCCACACCGGCCCGGGCAGGTCGTGACCGGCCCCCCGCAGGACCAGCAGCTCGGCCCCGGGGACCGCCGCACGCAGCGCCTCGCCGTGCGCAGGCGGCAGGAGCGGGTCTCGGTCGCCGTGGACCACGAGCGTGGGCGCCGCGATGTCGCCGAAGCCGCCGCGGGCCGGTCCGCCGAGGTCGATGGCGTAGTGGTTGACCAGCGTGGAGGCGTAGTTCCTGGCGCGCGCCACGTCGCGTTCGACCAGCGCCCGGACCGCGGCCTCGTCGAAGTACGGCGAGTCGCCGGCGCAGGCCCGCGCGTCGGCGATCACGTACTCCACGACCGCGGCCGTGTCGGAGGAACGCGGTTGGGCGGGCATGGCCAGGTCGCTGGAGGGCGGTGGCAGGTCGTCGGCCCCGGTCGAGCTCGAGACGAACGTCAGCGACGCGACCCGGTGGGGGTGGTCCACGCCGAGGATGAGGCCGCTCTGGCCGAACATCGACTGACAGACCACATGGGCGCGTTCGATGCCCAGGGCGTCCTGGATGCCGAGCACGTCCTGGGCCAGGTCGGTGCAGGAGTACGCCGGTCGGCCCGGCGGGTAGCAGGTCGAGCGGCCGGTGTCGCGGTGGTCGAAGCGGACCACGAACCGGCCGCGGGCGGCGATCCGTCCGCACAGTTCGGCGTCCCACCACAGCATCGAGGCAGAGGCCCCGGCGATCAGCACGATCGCCGGGGCCGTGTGGTCTCCGAAGGTCTCGACACACAGCTCGACGCCGTTGACCGCGAGGAGTCGTTCGCCGTGGGACGGATGAGCAGTCATGTCAGCCACGCTACGCCCGCGCCTTCTGAGTACAAGATCAACGAGCGTGGGGCCTCCTAGCGGACGGTGCCCTCGGCGTGCAGCAGCTCGATGAGGCGGCGCACGGCCGGAGCGCAGCGCTCCCGCTCGGCGAAGCCGATCCACGCCAGGTCGGCGATCTCGTTGTCCACCCTGATCTCGCCGTCGTGCTCCGCGGTGTGGCACGACAGCCGCACCCGCGTGCCCGGGGCCTGTGCGTGGGCCGCCTCCTCGATCACCGCGATCCTGCGGAACGTGCCCGGACGCAGGACCACGCTGACCTCCTCGCGGGCCTCCCTGGCCACGGCGGCCTCGTCGCTCTCCCCCGGTTCGCGCTTGCCGCCGGGGAGGTAGAACAGGTCCACCCCCTCGGTGCGGACGCACAGCAGGCGTCCCTCGCGTACGTGGACCCAGGCCAGGGCGTCGATGACGGCGGGAGGGGAGGACGGGGTGGAGGACATGTGATCACCCTATGTCATGCCGCGGATGCGATTTATGGGAAAAGCAGCCGTTACCCCCCTGGGACTGGAGGAGTTCGCGGGGTAGCCTGACGGCGTTTGGGAGCGCTCCCACATGTACGGGGCCTCCGGACTCCCCCGGGGGATACGGGGACACGGGAGACCAGGACGGGGACCGACTCAACGAAGGAAAGGCTCAATGTCCCGCACACGCACAGCCATCGGAGCCCTCATCGGCTCCGTCTCGGCACTGGCCACGGGAGCGGCGCTGCTCAGCATGTCGCCCGCCTCGGCCGCCGAGACCGAGTTCTACGTCAACCCCAACACATCGGCGGCCTCCTGGGTCCGGGAGAATCCCGACGACCACCGGGCCGACGTCATCCGCGACCGTATCGCCTCGGTCGCGCAGGCCACCTGGTTCACCCAGTACAACCCCGGTGAGATCCGCGGCGACGTGGACGAGGTGGTCAGCGCCGCCGACGCCCGGGGCCAGAGCCCCATCCTCGTGGTCTACAACATCCCCGGACGCGACTGCGGCAACCACAGCAGCGGCGGAGCGCCCAGCCACGACGCCTACCGCTCCTGGGTGGACGAACTGGCCTCCGGACTGGAGGGCCGTCCCGCCACCATCGTCCTGGAGCCCGACGCCCTCCCGCTGGTGAGCGGCTGCAGCGACCCGTCCGAGCTCCTGGCCTCGATGGCCCACGCGGGCAAGGCGCTCATGGCGGGCTCCTCCCAGGCCCGGGTGTACTTCGACATCGGGCACTCGGCCTGGCTGGACCCCCAGGAGGCCGCCGACCTGCTCAACGGCGCCGACATCGCGGGCAGCGCCCACGGTGTGGCCACCAACACCTCCAACTACAACTGGACCGACGACGAGGTCGCCTTCGCCGAGGCCGTCATCAACGCGACCGGCGTCTCCGGGCTCGGCGCCGTGGTCGACACCAGCCGCAACGGCAACGGCCCCGCCCCCGACGGCGAGTGGTGCGACCCGCCGGGACGGATGATCGGCCGCCCCAGCACCACCGACACCGGCCACCCGCTGGTCGACGCCTTCATCTGGACCAAGCTCCCGGGTGAGGCCGACGGCTGCATCGCGCCCGCCGGGCAGTTCGTGCCGCAGGCCGCCTACGACATGGCGGTCGACGCCCCCGAGCCCCCGGACGAGCCCACCGACCCCGGCGAGGAGCCCACCGACCCGGGTGAGGAGCCCACCGACCCCTCCGGCGACGGCTGCACGGCCGAGTACAGCATCGACAACGACTGGGGAAGCGGCTTCCAGGCCACGGTGACGGTCACCGCCGACTCCGCCCTCACCGGCTGGACCGTGACGTGGACCTACACCGACGGCCAGCGGGTCAGCCAGGGGTGGAACGCCGACGTCTCCGCCAGCGGGTCGCAGGTCACCGCGACCGACCTGGGCTGGAACGGCACCCTCGGTGCCGGCAGCAGCACCGATTTCGGGCTCACCGGAACCCACGGCGGCACCAACAGCGTGCCGGACGTGGCGTGCTCCGCGTCCTGACGGATCCGGGATCCTGACGGCTCCGGACACCCGACGGGGTGGGGCCTTCCCGCGCCCCGCCCCGTCGGCGCTCCCGGCCCCTCACGGCCCCGCCCTCCTGTCCGCCTTCGGCCAGCGGAGCCGAACCCCGCACCTTCGGCGGGGCGACGCACTAGCATCCCCGGTGTCAGTGGCGGTGACCGGCCGGCTCCGGCCCCTCCGGGCCGGTCCCCCGGCCCGGGGTCACGGCCGCCTCCGAAGCCTGGAAGGTGGACAGCATGGCGGCTTCGCACACGGAGGAGCGGATCCTCCGGCCGCTCCTGGCGGAGAGCTCCCACGGCGGCGTCCCAACGCAGACCAGGGCCCTGCGGGAGGCGCGCGAGCGGGCCCACAACCTGTACGGCGCGGCCGTCGGCGCATGCCTGGGCCGCGCCGACACCCGCCCCGGGCTCAGGGAGCGCGCCGCCGAGCTCCTCGCGGAGGAGGCCCGGTTGCCCTTCCTCACCCCCGACGAGGTCGACCGGGCCAACCGCGAGCTGCCCGGGGTCCTCGCCGAACTACGGGCGGAACCCGTGCGCGTCCGCGGGGGAGCCACCCCCGGGGACCCGCGCAGGACCCTGGCGGAGGCGGAACTGGCCGCTCTGTTCGACCTCGCGCTCCGCGACAGGCTCACGGGCGCCGCCCGCGAACGCCCCCGGCTCCTGCTGCTCGGCGGTCAGCCCGGTTCGGGCACGTCCACCCTGCAGCGCCTCCTCCTGCCCGTCCTGCCCGAGGGCACCGTCAGCTACGACGGCGACGACCTGCTGCGCCTGTCGCCCGACTACGAGTGGGCGATGACCGCCGACGACCGCGTGGCGTCCTCCTCCCTGGCCCGGCAGGTCGGCGGGCTGCACGGACTCGCCATGGACCACCTGCGCGCGGGCCGCGTGGACGTGGTGTGCAGCCACCCCCTCGGCCGCGCCGACCGGGCGGCGTCCTGGGTCGAGGGGTTCCACGACGCCGGATACCGGGTCGAGGTCGCCTTCGTGGCCACCCACTCCTCCAACAGCCGGTCCTCACTCGCCGACCGCTACGCGAGGGCCCGTGCCCATCAGGGTTTCGGCAGGTGGATCTCTGAACTCCACCACGACCGTTTCTACCTGGGAGTGCCCAACACGGTGGAGTTCCTGGAGACCCACCGGCTGGTGGAATCGCTCTACGTGCTCTCCCGCGACGGCGAGGTGCTCTACGCCAACCACCAGGAGGGCGGCGACTGGAGGACCGAGCCGTTCGGCCGAATCGCCCTGGAGGCCGAGCGCGGGCGCCGCGACCTGCGGCACGGGGAGGAGCCGCTGCCCCACGGCGCCCTCTGAGGGGGCACCGGGCGCTCGCCGGGGCCGACGGTCCCGTCCCACCGGCTCCCGCCCGCCGCCTCCGGTCCGCTGGTCCGCCCCCGGCCTCGGCCGTCAGCCCCGGGCGAGCGCCCGGCGCATGGCCTCCCGGTCCTCCTCGCCGAACCGCTCCTCCAGGTCCTCGGGGGCGGCGTCCAGGTCGATCCGGGACACGGACACCCCGCGCGCGGACTCGATCGCGCCCAGGCGCCGCAGCGCCCGGTCGCCCGCGTACCTGACCAGCTCCCCGGGCGGCAGTTCGTAGCGCTGCGTGTCGGGGTCCTGCGACGGCTCCTCGCCGCGCTCGACCGTGGACATCACGTGCGGCAGCAGCTCGTCCAGGCGCTCGCGCACCACGTCCCAGTTGGCGTCGTCGGCCGCGACGTGGCGCCGGCAGGTGAAGGTCCCCCACGCCATGTGGCGCCGCTCGTCGTCGCCGATCCGCCGCACGATCTGACGCATGCCGGGGAAGACGTCCCGCACCGTGCACACGTGGTTCCAGGCGTAGTAGCCGGTCAGTGCCAAAGACCCCTCGATGACGTGGTTGTAGGTCACCGAGGCGCGCACCTGGTTGCGGGGGCCCGGGTCCTCCAGCAGCCTCTCCAGCGACCCGGGCAGCTCCTCGTAGAACAGCTTGCGGTAGCCCGGGTTGGCGTCGACGTGCTCGTGCAGGTCGTCGTGGACCCCGATCGCGTCCAGCCACAGCCGGAAGGCCTGGACGTGCTTGGCCTCCTCGAACGCGAACTGGGTCAGGTACATCTCGTCGCCCAGCCGCCCCTCCGCGGCCATGGCCCGGATGAAGGGCTGGATGTCCTCGGTGACCGCCTCCTCGCCCGCCACGAAGAACGCGCACAGCCGCAGGATGCGCGTGCGGGCCCCCTCGCCCAGCTTCTCCCAGTCCTCGGCGTCCTGGCTCAGATCGATGTCCGCGGGGTCCCAGAACCTGGCGTTGCCCTTGTTGAAGAGCCTGAGCGGCAGGGACTCCCAGTTCAGGCCGCCCTTGCGGAGGGAGTGGAAGCCGGTGCGCTGATCGGCGGCGGCCGGTTCGGGGAGGCCGGGGGCCGGGGCGTCGGCACCGTCGGGGGCGGGGGACCCGGGGGCGGGGGCGTCGGGCATGGGAGGACCTCCTGGGGACGCTGTCGTGCCCTCATGATTGGACACGGAAGGGCTCTGTGTAAAGGGCGGGGGAGGTGTGCGTCACAGAAAACCGAATCCGGTTCTATTGGAGAGGGCAGCGGAGCACGGGTCCTCCGGTCGCCGACCCGGCCGGGGACGGGGCGGACCGTTCCCGGAGCCGCGGCGAAGCCGGGATTCGGCCGGTGTCGTTGGCGGTCCGCCTCTTCCGAAACGGTACGGTCAGGGAGTACCGCCCGCACCGAACGATCGATCGGGGGACGACGTGTTCTGTGGTGATCCCGGCACTTCCGGCTACACCGCGTGCGCCGCCCAGACCCAGCTCTTCGCGTTGGCCTCCGCCATCCCCGCGCTGCTCGGCCTGGCGCTCCTGGTGGCCGCCTTCGCCGCGCCCTCCGTCCGGGGGGACCGGCTCCTGCGCACCCGCACCCTCAGTTACTCCCTGGTGGCCTGGATGATCGCGGCGGGCACCTACGTCATGGGCGTCCTGCCCTCCGTCTGACGGCAGGGACGGCCGGCGCCCCGACGCGGCCCCGTCCCCCGCCGAGGGCGGAGGCGGCCACCGGGGGAGGGCGGACGCCACCCCCGCGCCGTCGAGGGCCCGGGCCCGGTCAGATCTCCTCGCCCGAGAGCAGGTCGGTGGCGTCGGTGATCCTGTAGGCGTAACCCTGCTCGGCCAGGAACCGCTGCCGGTGCGCGGCGTAGTCCTGGTCGAGGGTGTCGCGGGCCACCACGGCGTAGAAGCGGGCCGCGCGTCCGTCGGACTTGGGGCGCAGCACCCGGCCCAGCCGCTGGGCCTCCTCCTGGCGGGAGCCGAAGGAGCCCGACACCTGCACCGCGACACCGGCCTCGGGCAGGTCGATGGAGAAGTTCGCGACCTTGGAGACCACCAGCGTCCGCAGCTCCCCGGAGCGGAAGGCGTCGAAGAGCCGCTCGCGCTCCTTGTTGCGCGTCTCGCCCTTGATCACCGGCGCGCCCAGTGACTCGCCCAGCTCGTCCAGCTGGTCGATGTAGGAGCCGATCACCAGCACCTGCTCCTCGGGGTGGCGCTCCACGATCTCCCGGACCACGGAGGTCTTGGTCTCGGAGGAGGCGCAGAACCGGTAGCGGTCCTCCGGCTCGGCGGTCGCGTACGCCAGCCGCTCGGACTGCGACAGGTCCACCCGGACCTCCACGCAGTCCGCCGGGGCGATCCACCCCTGGTTCTCCATGTCCTTCCACGGGGCGTCGTAGCGCTTGGGGCCGATCAGGGAGAACACGTCGCCCTCGCGGCCGTCCTCGCGCACCAGGGTCGCGGTCAGCCCCAGGCGGCGACGCGCCTGGAGGTCGGCGGTCATCCGGAAGATCGGTGCGGGCAGCAGGTGCACCTCGTCGTAGACCACGAGCCCCCAGTCGCGGGCGTCGAACAGCTCCAGGTGCGTGTACGCGCCCTTACGCTTGGCCGCCATCACCTGGTAGGTGGCGATCGTGACCGGGCGGATCTCCTTGCGGGTGCCCGAGTACTCGCCGATCTCGTCCTCCGTCAGCGAGGTGCGCCGCAGCAGCTCCGTCCTCCACTGGTGCACCGACACGGTGTTGGTCACCAGGATGAGCGTGGTCGCGCCGGTCATGGCCATCGCCGCCGCGCCGACGATGGTCTTGCCCGCGCCGCACGGCAGCACCACCACGCCGGAGCCGCCCGCGTGGAAGCTCTCGGCGGCCTCCTTCTGGTAGCCGCGCAGCTCCCAGCCGTCCTGGTCCAGGTCGATCCGGTGCGCCTCGCCGTCCACGTACCCGGCCAGGTCCTCGGCGGGCCAGCCGATCTTCAGCAGCGCCTGCTTGAGGTTGCCGCGCTCGCTCGGGTGCACGGCGACCGAGTCCTCGCCCAGTCGCTCGCCCAGCATCCCCCTGAGCTTCCGGGCGCGGACGACCTCCTCCAGCACGGCCCGGTCCGAGGACTCCAGGACCAGCCCGTGCACCGGGTCGCCGACGATCCGGAGCCGGCCGTAGCGGTCCATCGTCTCGGCGATGTCCACCAGCAGCGAGTGCGGCACCGGGAACTTGGAGAACCGGATCAGCGCGTCCACGACCTGCTCCGCGTCGTGCCCCGCGGCCCGGGAGTTCCACAGCGCGAGCGGGGTGATCCGGTAGGTGTGCACGTGTTCGGGGGCGCGCTCCAGCTCGGCGAAGGGGGCGATGGCCCGGCGGCACTCGCCGGCGAGCTCGTGGTCGACCTCGAGCAGGAGCGTCTTGTCGGACTGGACGATCAGGCAGGACACACGGACCTTCAATCTCACGGGGAGGGGCGACCCCAGGTGCAACGCATCCGGGCTCCTGATCATGCCCGCGAAACCGTGGTCTCAGACGGACGCCGCCGCCACGGGCCGCGGGGGCGGCCTGCTCAGGTCCCGGCGGTGACCTCGGAGACCACGAGGGATCCGACGAGGACGAGTACCAGGCCCAGGACGACGCCGTTGGCGATCCAGGCGTTGCGGGTGTGGCGCCGGAACTTCTCCGGGTTCGTCCTCTCCGAGAGCGCCAGCGCGGAGAAGACGGTCCCGACGATCCCCAGGGCGCCGCAGCACGTCACCACCATGAGGACGGACAGGCACAGGGCCAGGATCGGGCTGGCCAGGTTCTGCGGCTCCGCCTGGTGGGGGAAGCCCGGATGGGGGAGGTGATACGGCCCCGTGCCGTAACCGGGCCCGGGCGGGGGCACGGGGGCGCCGCCGGGCGGCGGGGGCCAGCCGGCCGGAGCGCCGTGACCGCCGTAGCCGCTGTATCCGCCGGTCGAGTCCTTGTGGGAGCCGGGGGCGCCGTACTGGTCGTAGGCGCCGTACTGGTCGTGGCCGTGGTGGGGGGAGCCGCCGTGAGGGGGCCAGGGCGGCCGGTTCTCGCTCAATGTCGTGTCTTCGTGTCCGGGGTGCCGGAGCACCGGGGAGAGGGTCTGGTCAGGAGGTCAGGAGGAGCATCATCATGAACAGGACCACGACCGGGATCGTGAACAGTACGAACAGGATGGCGTAGGCGAAGGTGCACGCCCAGGTGTAACGGATGTACCGCTCCACCTCGACCGGGTCGGGAAGCTTCCTCAGCGTCGCGATTCCGAAGCCGATCCCCGGAACGTTCACCACCAGCAGGAAGAACCAGAAGTCCAGGTAGACCATCAGGGCCGGCCCCGCCACGGTCAGGACCGCCACCACCAGCGCCGCCACGGCGCCGCCCACCCGCGCGGGGGGAGCGGACGGCGGGGGTGCCTCCGGAGGATACACGGGGCCGGTGCGGGGAGGCGTCGCCGGTCCGGGGCGCTCCGGTGCTCCCGGCCGCCCCCAGGGCGCCGGCGGTCCCGGGGACTCCCGCGGAGCCGGCGGCGGCCCGCCCCTGGACGGCGCCGGGCCGGGAGAGGGAGCCGTCCTCTCCCAGAAGCTCCTCGGGTCGCCCCTGCCTCTCATCACCGCTCGTGCCGCCTCCCCGCCGTCGCGCACCAGCGCACGACGCCCTTGTCCGTTACCCGCGTCCGCTCAGACGCGGTGCCCGTCGGCCCGGGCCGCCAAACCCGGTCAGTAGTTGATGACCGGGACGATCCCCTGGATCCACGATCCCGCCTGGGTGAACAGCACGAACGTCAGCACCAGCATCACGAAGAGCATCACACCGGCCGCGCCCAGGCAGTACCAGGAGTAGCGGGTGAGGGTCTCGGCCTGGTCCGGACGCCCCCGGTCGCGTGCGTGCGCGGCGCGTACCGCGAACACGATCCCGGCGATGCCGAACAGCCAGTTCGCACAGCACACGAAGGTCAGGGCGTGCAGGATCAGGGCCATCGTGGAGCTGCTGGACCCGCCCGCCACCTGGCGTTCCCCGCGGTCGTCCCCGCGGTCCCCGTCGCGATCGCGCTCGGGATCCCGGGTCCTCCCGCGCCCGCGGCCGTCGTCGCGTCCGTGCTCACGGGGGGACGATGCCCCGGGGGGCAGCGATGCGTTGCTCATGGGGGTTCTCTCGCTGTCGGTGGGCGACCAACTCGCCCTCAGCCTAACCCGCCGGCCCCCTCCGGAGCCTTCGCGACCCGGGCCGGCCGGCGGTACCGGGCCGGGATCCCCGAGGAGGCCCCTACCTCCCCCCGGACTCCTGCTCCAGCTCGGCCACGGCCGTCACCCGGTGCACCGCGAACCGGTGCACCGCCGCGCGCGTGGCGTCGTAGGCGGTCAGGAAGCCGCCGTCCACGCCCGAGGGCTCCACGATCCGGCTCACCTGGCGCCCGTCGGTGTCGGTGTAGCCGATCCACACCCTGCGCCCCTCGCGGGCCGCTCGCGCGAGTACCTCCAGCACCGCCGCCGACCGCGAACCCGGCGGGCCGTCCTCGGGCAGCGCGACCGGCCTGCGCGCCGCCGTGGCCGCCTCGTCCCCGGCCCGCAGGGCGCGCACCGCCGCCTCCGCCAGCTCCCGGGGGGAGCCCCCCTCGCCCGGCGCGGGCGGGACGTCCGCCGCGTCGGCGCGCCGCACCTCGGGGCGGCCCAGGCGCATCGACCCGTCCCCGCCCTCGGGCACCGGGTGGTACCCCAGCTGCCGCAGCCGCTCCACCAGCGCCGGCCGGGTCGACCGGCTCGCCACCACGGTCGGGGCGAGCCGCAGCAGCCCCAGCTCCTCGGCCCGGCGGTCGCTGACCAGCTCGTCCAGCAGCGCGGGCTCGTCGCACCGCAGGTAGCTCGACGCCGTACCCGCGCGCAGCCGCCCGTGCCGCCGTCCCACGTCCGACACCAGGTACAGCAGCGCCTGGGGGAGCGGGGTACGCGAGTGGCGTTCGAGCATGGCGGTGACGTCGTCGGCGCCGCGTCCGGCGTCCAGGGCCCGGCGCACCGACTCCTCGGTGAACCGGTACACGGTGGCCCCGCCGGTGGACTCCACGTCGGCGACCAGGGCCAGCTCCCGGGCCAGGTCGGGCACCAGCGGCCCCGGCGCGACCGCGGTCAGGTCGCCCTGGACCAGCACGTAGTCCAGCGGCCTGGGCAGCTCCTTGGCCAGGATCCGGGCAGCGGCGTCCTCGTCGCCCTCCAGCAGCGGCCGGACGTGGTCGGCCAGCGCCCCCCGCCCCGTCAGCCCGAGCGCGGCGGCCTCGGTCGAGGCGGCCCGCACCAGCTCGGCGTGGACCGGCGACTGGCGGCGCGGACGGCGCCAGGCCAGGCGGGCGGACAGCGAGTCCGGCAGCGGCGCGAACCCGGGCTCCGCGGTGCCCAGCTCCCCGAGCAGGTCGCGGCGGGCCTGCGGGGCCGCGGGCCGCACCAGGCCCGGACCGAGCAGGTTGCGCACCCGGCCGCCCGAGTCGCGCGAACCGGTCAGCGTCGCCACCCGTTCCGACTCCAGCCACGCCGACGCCAGGCGCAGCCACCGGTGCTCGGGCGGTCGCTCCCGCCACAGGTCGTACTCGCGGGTGGGCAGCCACTCGCCCTCGACCCGGTCGTCCGCCGCGAGCAGCCCGGCGGCGTGGGCGACCTCCACGAACAGGGCGGCGGTGGGCTCGTCGGTGTCCATCACCCGGGCCGCGCGGCGCAGGTCGCGCACGCCCAGCCCGCCGTTGCGCAGCACCGCGGCCGGCTCCTGGGACCAGTGCTCCAGCAGTTCCTCCACCGCGCGCAGCACCGTGAACGCCTGCCCGGCGGCCGCCCGGGTGACGGCGTCGGCGGGGTTCTCGGTGCCCGCGAACGTCGGCGGGGCGGTGGTGACCTCCCGGAACAGCAGCCCCGAGCGCAGGTACACCCCCACCTCGCGCGGCAGCGTGAGGGTGTCGTCCCCGCTCGGCAGCAGCAGGGCGCGGGCGATGAGCGCGTCGACCGGTGAGGAGGCGGTGGCCAGGGTGACCTCGCGGCGGGCGCCGGAGACGGTTCCGTGGGGCGGCCCCCAGGCCATGCTGTCCAGCAGCCTGCGGGCCTGCGGTCCGTCGCTCACCTGGCCGACCAGCGCCGCCACCCGGGCGGGGTCGGCCAGGAGCGTGGCGACCGTCTCCACGGGGGTGCCCGCGGTGCTGTCGGGCGCGAGGTCGTCGGCCAGCCTCTTGGCGGCGCCGGGCGGCAGCGCCGCCAGCAGCACGCGCGCGGGAGGGCCGAGCTGAGCGGGGTGGGGGAGCAGGTCGCGCAGCACCTGCACCGGGCGCAGCCGCCCCCGGTCGGGCCAGATCAGCGCCAGACCCATCAGGGTGTCCAGGGCGCGCACGAGCGGGTCCTCCGACGGCTCGGGTGCGGGCGCCAGCCCGAGCGCCCCGGCCAGGTCGGCGGTGGGCACCCCCACCGGTTCGGACAACCGGTCGTCGCCGAGCGCGACCACCGACTCCAGCACCTGGAGGGTGAACCGGTCCAGGCGCTCCAGGACCCTCAGGACGGTGTTGCGGGAGGTCGCGCGGGAGGCGAGCGCGCCGAGGTCGACCGGCACCGGCCGGGCCAGGTCGGGACGGGCACGCAGCAGGTCGGCGAGTTCGGCGTCCGACCGGCCGCGCAGCCAGGAGGTGAACGTGGGGGGACGGCCCGGCGCGGGGGGTCCGCTGCTCCCCGTGCCTGGTTCGTGCTCGTCGGACTGTGCGTTGTCGGTCATCACGTCAACGCTAAGCGATTCCCGCCCCGGGGGCCCCGCGAGCCCGCTCCGTTCTTCCGGAGTGCCGCCCGTCACACGGTTGCAGACCGTATTCGAAGACAATTCTGCGACCGGAATTCTCGCGAGGGTCTTAAAAGCCAGGTCATCGTAGGCCAATATGGGGGCATGACCCAGCGCTCGGAACAATTGGTACTCGATTATCTGTCCGAGGTCGGCCTGGTTCTGCACGGTCGTATGACCGCGAGGGAACGTACCGCCTACCTCACGAGTGTGCGCTCGCGCATCAACGCGCGCCGCGCCGCCGCGGGAAGGGACGACGAGGACACCGTCCGGGGCATCCTCAGGGGCCTGGGCTCCCCCCAGGACCTGGTGGAGCGTGAGGTCGCCGGCCGCGACCTCGACATCGAGGACGACGAGCTGATCCCGCCCAGGCCCCGCCACGCCGACCGGCCGCCGCCGCCGTGGCGGGGCGGCCCCAGCCGCGGCCTGCTGTCCCTGTTGGAGGGCCCCGGCCAGACCGACGTGCACATCAGGGGCCGCCGCGCGGACCGGGCCGCTCGCGAGGACCGCGGGCCGGGGCCCCTGCACGGCCTGGCGGCGGTGGCGCGCCACGCCCCGGGCGAGGCCGCCGCCCTGGTCCTGCTGCTCGCGTCGGCGCCCTGGTGGTGGAACCTGTCGTTCCTGTGGGTCCTCGGCGCGGCCCTGATCCTCCTCAGCCAGGTGTGGACGGCCGTGGACAAGTGGATCGGCGTGGGCCTGCCCCTGCTGTCCTGCGCGGTCGGCATGGCCCTGTGGGCCGGGGACGCCAGGTTCGTCGACCAGTACGTCCAGGAGTCCCTGGCCGGCACCGGCGTCATCGGGCTCGGCCTGGCCTCCCTGGCGTGCGCGGCCTACCTCTACCCGCGGGCACTGCGCTCGGCGCGGGCCGCGGAGGGCGCCGCGGGGCGCTGAGCGCCCCCTCGGCCGGGACGCGGGTCACCGCTTGGCAAACGCTGGGGAATAACCTTTTCCGGTCGGCCCGTCACCGTGCGTCCGAACACACGGATTCGGGTAGTCATGTCGGTACACCGCCTCATTCACCTGACGGCGGTCGCGTCAGTACCGGTGGCCCGGCCTCCAGCCCGGGCGCCACTCCCGTCGGGGCGGCCCATGCCTCCGCCGAGTCCCGTCCCACACTCCGCACCCAGCGGTGAGGGGCCGCCGCCGACGCCACGAGGCCCGGGTGATCCGTATCCGGGCCTCGTCTGCTGTGCCCGGCCCGGCCACGGGGAGCCCCGGCGCGGAAGGGGCGTTTATGCCCTCGCGTCCGCCGGGCCCCGGGCATTACCTTGGAGGCACCCATGGAAACCAGGGGCGCTCCGGGAACGGGCGGACAGCGCGGATCCCCGTGCCCTTCCGGCTCCGGGCGCACGTCACTGAAAGCATGAGGTCATTCAGGTGCCCACCGGCAAGGTCAAGTGGTACGACGGCGAAAAGGGCTTCGGCTTCCTCACCAGGGACGACGGCGGTGAGGTGTTCGTGCACTCCTCCTCGCTCCCCGAAGGCACCACGTCGCTGCGCCCCGGCCAGAGGGTCGACTTCGGCGTGGCCGAGGGGCGCAAGGGCGCGCAGGCGCTCCAGGTCAAGCTCCTGGACACCCAGCACTCGGTCGTCAGGGCACGGCGCAAGAAACCCGACGAGATGGTGGTCATCACAGAGGACCTCATCAAACTGCTGGAGGGCCTGTCCAACGGCTACCGCAGGGGCCGCCACCCCGAGCGCAGGGAGGCCGCCAAGATCGCCTCCGTCCTGCGCGTGGTGGCCGACGACCTGGAGGCCTGAGCGGCCGCCGGTCCCCGGGACCGGCGGCCCGGGCCACCCGGTGACCGGCGCACGACCGTGTCAAGAGGGTGTATCGGTCGAACCTTGACCCTCGTTATGGTCAAATCGGTGCCCGCGATCAGTGAGAATGGGAAACGTGAGCCCTTCTCGACGTTCTCCTGTACCGGACAAGGCATGTATCGAGGCGGTGGATCTGGCCCGCTCTGTGGCCGCCGAGGCCGGACGGCCCGAATGGGTGGGTGAGCACCTCACCCCCCAGGTCGAGGACACACGCCTGATCACCCACTACTTCACCTGCCTGGACCCCGCCTACCCGGGGTGGAACTACGCCGTTACCGTGGTCCGCGCCTCGCGCGCCAAGAAGGTCACGGTCAACGAGGTCGTTCTGCTGCCCGGCGAGGGCGCCATCGTCGCGCCCGAATGGGTCCCCTGGAAGGAGCGGCTGCGCCCCGGCGACCTCGGCGTGGGCGACCTGCTGCCCACCGACGAGGACGACGAGCGCCTCGTCCCCGGCTACGCCCAGGTGCCCGACAGCGACCTGGACGAGGAGGGCGTGGACCGGCAGATGGTGTGGGAGCTGGGTCTGGGCCGGCGCCAGGTGCTCTCCGAGGCCGGCCGCGAGCAGGCCGCCGAGCGCTGGTACAACGGCGAGGCCGGACCGCGCAGCCCGATCGCCGCGGCCGCACCCGCCCGCTGCCTGACCTGCGGTTTCATGACCCCCCTCGCCGGTGAGCTGCGCCAGATGTTCGGCGTGTGCACCAACGAGTACGCCCCCGACGACGGCAAGGTGGTCTCGATGGACCACGGCTGCGGCGCCCACTCCGAGGTGCGCCGGCCGGAGGCGCGTGGTGAGCCGGTCGGACCGGTCGTCGACGAGATGGGCTACGACCACATCGTCTTCGACGACACCGCCGAGCTGGAACTGGTCTCCTCCGACTCCTGAACACGCCGCGCCGGTGCCCCGCCGCGCCGCACATCCAGACCCCGGCCCTCCACCGCGGTGGGCTAGGGTCGGTTTACCGCATCCGCTTCCGCCCCGGGTGCACCGTGCCGGGTCGTGCCCGCAGCGCAGGAGGAAACCGCTATGGCCGAGCCGTTGACCGCTTCGGTGGCCGATCCCTACAACACCGCAGAGCTGCGCAGACGCGTACTCGCGGCGTGGGCCGACGCGCCCGCCCGGTTCCGTGAGGACGCCAACGCGGAGGAGGACTTCGCGCTCGGCGGCTACCGCGACCGGGTCGTGGTCGAGCTGGCCCAGAACGCCGCCGACGCCGCCCGCCGCGCGGGAGTGCCCGGACGGATGCGCCTGGCCCTGGCCGGCCACCGGCTGACCGCCGCGAACACCGGCGCCCCGCTGACCTCCGAGGGAGTGGAGTCGCTGGCCACCCTGCGGGCCTCCACCAAGCGCGACGAGCACGGCTCCGCCGGGCGCTTCGGCGTGGGCTTCTCCGCGGTCGCGGCGCTCAGCGACGACGTCACCGTCGACTCCGGCGGCGCGGCCGTCCGCTTCAGCGCCGAGGCCGCCCGCGAGGCCGTCACCGGCCTGCTCGCGGAGGAGGGCACCCACGGCGACCTCGCCGAGGAGGTGCAGCGCCGCTCCGGGCACGTTCCCATGCTGCGCCTGCCCTTCCCCGCCCGGAGCACCGTCGGCGGCACCTCCGCCGGGAGCACCGCGGCCGGGGGCTACGACACCGTCGTCACCCTGATGCTGCGCGACGACTCCGCCCGCGACCGGGTGCGCGAACTCCTGGACCGCACCGGGGAGGCGCTCCTGCTGGCCCTGCCCGGCCTCGACGAGGTCCGCGTGGAGGTGGAGGGCGCCGAGCGCGTCCTCACCCGGCAGGAGACCGCCGGGACGGCCGACCTGATCACCAGCCACCGGGACGCCGAGGGCACCCGCACCACCCTGTGGCGCGTCCTGAACCGGTCCGGTGCCCTCGACCCCGCCCTGCTCGCCGACCGCCCCACCGAGGAGCGCGGCCGCACCGCCTGGTCGCTGACCTGGGCGGTCCCGGTGGACGAGGAGGGCGCGGTCGCCACCCTGCCCGCCGACGTGGACGCCGTGGTCCACGCGCCCACGCCCACCGACACCGAACTCGACCTGCCCGCCGTCCTCATCGGCACCTTCCCGCTCGGAAGCGACCGGCGCGCGGTCCAGTCCGGCGCCGCCACCGACCTGCTGCTCGGGGAGGCCGCGGACGCCTACTGCGCCATGCTGCGCCGGTTCGACGCCCGCGCCGCCCTGGACCTGGTGCCCGGCACCCGGGTGGGCGGCGGCGCCGTCGACGCCGCCTTCCGCGCCCGTGTGGCCGAACCCCTGCGGGACACCCCGTTCCTGGCCACCGCCGCCGGTGCTCCGGTCGCCGCGCGCGAGGCCGCGCTGCTCGACACCGGCGGATCCGGCGGGGCCGCCGACCTCGTCTCGGCCCTGTCCGAACTCGTCCCCCAGCTGCTGCCCGGCACCTGGAACCCCCGCCATCCGGCGCTGGCCGCCCTGCGCGTCCACCGCATCGGGCTGGCCGACGTCGCCGACCTGCTGGCCGACACCGACCGGCCGCCGCACTGGTGGGCCGCCCTCTACTCCGCCCTCGCGGGCGCGGGAAGCGGCGGCGCCGACCTGGAGGAGCTCGGCGCCCTGCCGGTCCCGCTCGCGGACGGGCGGCTCGTGCGCGGACCCCGCTCCCTGCTCCTGCCGGGCGAGGACTGGGCCGCGGTCAGCGACGCACACGGCAACCGGGTCTCCCCCGGTGCCCTGGCGACCCTGGGCGTGCGCGTGGTCCACCCCGACGCCGTCCACCCGCTCCTGAACCGCCTGGGCGCGGTGGAGGCCGGCGCCGGCACCGTCCTGTCCGACCCGCGCACCGAGGCCGCCGTCCGCGACTCCCTGGACGCAGAGGACCCCGACCCCGTGGCCGAGGCCGTCCTGGACCTGGTCGCCGCCTCGGGAACCACCGTCGCCGACGCGCCCTGGCTGTCCGAGCTGGCCCTGCGCGACGACGAGGACGGCTACTCGATCGCCGCCGAACTCCTCGTCCCCGGCGCGCCCCTGGCCGACCTGCTCGCGGACGACGCCCCCTTCGGCACCGTGCACCCCGACCTCGTGGAGCGGCACGGGGTCGACGCGCTGCGCGCGGTCGGAGCCCTGTGGGAGCTGACCGCGGTCCGCGCCGAGGAGGTCGCGCTGGGGGAGGACCTGGCCTCGGCCTTCGACGGCGCCGCGGGGGAGGACGGCCCGGACGGCCTGGAGGACTGGGCCGACGAGGTCCTCGAACTCGTCGGCGACCCCGAGCTGCCGCCGGTCGTGCCCGAGCTGGTGTGCGTGGCCGACCTCGACTGCATCGCCGAGGACCAGTGGCCCCGAGCCCTGGCCATGCTCGCGGAGGGCTCGCTGCGCGACGCGGTCACCACGCCCGCCCGGGTGCTGCTGCCCGACGGCCGCGTGGTGGACGTGCCCTCCTACACCGCCTGGTGGCTGCGCGGCCGCGCCCTGCTGGACGGCGGCGCGCCGGTCGAGCTGCGCACCGCCGACGCCGAACCCGCGCTGACCGGCCTGTACGACGAGGTGTCCGCCGACGTCGACCCGGAGTTCGCCCGCGCCCTGGGCGTGCGCACCACCCTGGCCGACCTGCTGGTCGACCCCGACGGGCCGGACGACCTGCTCGCCCGCCTGGCCGACCCGGCCCGGCACGTGGACCGCACGGCGCTGCGCCGGGTGTGGACCGCCCTCGCCGGGGTGGACGCCGACCTGGTGACCCCGCCGACCATGGTGCGCGCGGTGCGGGGCGGCGCGATCGTGGTGGCCGACGTCGAGTACGCCGTCGTGGTGGACTCCCCGGACCTGCTGCCGCTGCTGGAGGACCGCGCCCTGGTGCTGGCGCCGGCGGAGTCCGCCGAGGCCCTGGCGGACGTGCTCGACCTGGACCTGGCGAGCGAGACCGTGACCGGCAAGGTCGGCTCGGCCGGGCAGATCCGCCCGGTACCGGACGAGGCCGACCTCTTCCTCGACCCCGACGGGGAGCCCGACCGCACCTACCTGCACCACCAGACGCTCACCGTGGACGGCGTCGAACTGGAGTGGTACGTCGGCGACGGCTCGGTGCACGCCTCCACCACCGACGGGCTGGCCCGGGCCCTGTGCTGGCGCGCCGGCCAGTGGTCGCGGCGGCACCTGCTCGCGGCCGCGCTGCGCGACCCCTCCGCGGCCGCCCTACTCCTGGCCGAGGCCGACCTGGGCGACTGAGGAGTGGCCGAGGGGCCGCCCCGGTGTCAGGCCAGGGCGGCGGCCAGGCGCTCGCCCAGCCCCTCCTCGGGCTCGTCCCAGGCGGTGACCTCCACCGCGTCGCCGACCGACAGTGTTCCCGGGCGGGTGACGGCGAACTTGGCGCCGAAGGACACCCCGCCCGTGTCGGCGCGGCGGTAGTCCGCCAGCGTGCGCAGGGGTTCGGGCCCGCTCCTGACCCCCCGTTCCTGGTCCACCGTGGTGACCGCGCAGCGGATGCACACCTTGGCGTAACCCAGCTCCGCGGTGCCCAGGCGCACGGCGCGGACACGGTCCTCGGTGTGCGGCTCGGGCCAGCCCGAGACCACGACGTTGGGCCGGAAGCGGTCGAGCGGCACGGGTTCGGCGCCGCGCGCGAGGATGCGCTCGTTGAGCAGGTCCAGCGAGGACAGGGACGCCATCAGCACGGCGGTGCTGTCGGCGAACGCGCTGGTGCCCGGGGTCATCCCGCCCACCCGGCGGTCGTGGTCCCCGGGCACCCGTACCAGGCGGCTCGGCGCGCCGAGCGCCTCCGACAGCCACCCGGCGGCCTCCGGGCCCTGGTCCACGCCGGTGAACCGCTGTCCGTGCACCGTCACGTCCAGGCGCGGCCCCTCCGGGGCGACCGCGACCTCGACGGGACCGAGCCCGTCGAGGTCCAGGCGCAGCCGGGCGCCGTCGGCGCCGACGCCGGCGCGGACGAGTGCCATGCGGGGGTCGTTGCGCTGGCTGCGGAACCTCCCGTCGGCGTCGACCACCATGAACGTGCGGTCGTGCGCGATACCGGCGGGCGTCATCTCGGCGGTGCGCACGGACGTGCCCGCACACCCCTTGACCGGATAGTGGACGAGTTCGGCGATTCGGACCATGGACAGACGCTATCGCCACCGGTGGGAGCCTCCCCACGCGGCGGGTAGCCTCGACATCCCCGAAACCGACAGGGATCCCCCATGCGTCCAACCCCTCTCGCCCTGTTCGCCCTGCTGACCCTCCTCCTCGCTCCCGGCTGCCACGGCGGTGACGGTGGTGGCGGCGCGGCCCCTCCCGAGGAGGAGGCCCTGCCCGTGGAGGAGCCCGTCACCGAGCACACCTACGGTCCGGGCCGGCAGATCACCGTGGACCTGACCATGTACGCCGGGGAGGACGGTGGCCGTACGACCCCGTTCTTCTCCGGGTACCGCACCACCGTCCGGTTCGAGCACCGTGGCCAGGTGGCCGGGTGCACCGCCCGGTTGCCCGTGGAACTGGGCGAGTTCCGGCCGGGGGAGAGCCACGTCATCGGCCTGGAGTGCGACACCGAGGTCACCGTGCACGTGGACGTCCCCGGGCTCGCGCTGCTGGACGGCGACGACGAGCACGGGTCCGGGAAGGTGGTCTTCACCGAGGAGGCGTGACCTCCCTGTATCAGTCTTGCCTTATATAAGTCTCTGTTTATAAGGTGGTCCCATGCACGCCTTCGACGTCCTCGGGGACCCCGTCCGGCGCCGCCTGCTGGAGCTGCTCAACGACGGCGAGCGCTCCTCCGGCGAGCTGACCGAGGTCGTACGGGCCGAGTTCGGCATCTCCCAGCCCGCCGTCTCCCAGCACCTGCGCGTGCTCAGGGAGAGCGGGTTCGCCACCGTGCGCAGGGAGGGCGCCCGCCGGCTGTACGCGGTCGACCCCTCCCCGCTGCGCGACGTCGACGCCTGGCTGCGGCGCTTCGCCGCACGCTGGGAGCCGCACCTGATGGCGCTGGAGACCGAGCTCGCCCGGGGAAGGCGCGAACGCCGGCAGTCCGCCGACGAGGACCGATGAACAGGGAGGGCACACGATGGACATCCAGCAGCGGCTCGACGCGGTCGGCCGGTCGGTCGGGATCAGCGGTGCCGGGGACGAGACCGCCGTCACGCTGACGCAGGACTACGACGCCCCGGTCGAGGACCTGTGGGACGCCTGCACCAGCGCCGAGCGCCTCCCGCGGTGGTTCCTGCCCGTCACGGGCGACCTGCGCGAGGGCGGCACCTACCAGCTGGAGGGCAACGCCGGGGGGCGGGTGCTCTCGTGCGATCCGCCGAACTCCTTCCGGATCACCTGGGAGTTCCACGGGAGCGCCAGCGAGGTGGAGGCGCGCCTGACCGCGCTGTCGGACACCCGCACCCGCTTCGCGCTGACCCACGTCGCGCCGCTCAACGACTTCTGGGCGGAGTTCGGGCCGGGCGCCACCGGCATCGGCTGGGAGATGGGGCTCCTCGGCCTGTTCCTGCACCTGTCCTCGGGCGCCGACGCGCCGCCGGAGACGACGGAGTGGGGCAGGTCGGAGGAGGCCCGCAGGTTCATGGAGCTGAGCGGGCGCCTGTGGGGCGAGGCGCACGCCGCCGCCGGTGCCGACCCGGAGGAGGCCGCGGCCGCGGCCGGGCGCACCGTGGCCTTCTACACCGCCGACCCGGAGGCCGAGGCCGCACCGGAGGCATGAGGCCGCGGGGCCCGCCGGCTCCCCGGGGTCAGCGGGCCACCCGGAAGAACCCCTCCGAGATGAGGGTGCGCAGAGCCTCGGGCGCGCGCTCCCGCACCGCCACCGGGTCCTCGCCGATGAGCTCGGCGATCACGTCCAGCAGCGGCCCCACGGGCATGGTGCCGTCGCACACCCCCGCGAGGGCGGCCTCCACCGTGCCCACACGGGCGACCCGCCGCAGGCCGCCGCGCTGGCGCAGCACGATCTTCTCCGGATCCGGGGCGCCCGGGCGCCCCACCCGCTCCTCCACCACGCCCGGTGCGAGCGCCACGTGCGCGGACAGCAGCGCGGCGTCGGTCAGGCGCAGCGCGGTCATCGCGCCGTCCACCACGTCGGGCAGGTACGGGCCCACGGGCTGCTCGATCTCGTGCCGCAGCTCCTCCACGCGCACGGTCGCGTCCTGGGCGACGTCGTTGCGCAGGCTGATCCACCCGAACCCGATGCCCTTGATGCCCTCGCGCTCGAAGTAGTCCAGCCAGGCGTCGTAGCGGCGCGTGTACTCGGGCGTGCCGTGCTCGCAGGAGTCGCGCAGCCACAGCTCCACGTACTGGGCGGGGTCCTGCACGTCGCGCTGGACCACCCAGCCCGAGCAGCCGGTCCCGGTCACCCAGCCGCCGACCCGGTCCTCCCAGTCGTCTCCGTCGCGGTGCACCCAGTTCGCCAGGATCTGGCACCAGCCGCCCTCGGTGAGGTGCGCCGGGGCCTGGCGCACCAGCTCGGCGCACACGGCGTCGCCGGGCAGGTCCGACTCCCGGTAGGTGTACCGCGAGGAGTCGGGGGTGATCACGAACGGCGGGTTGGACACGATCAGGTCGAACCGCTCGCCCCCGACCGGCTCGTACAGCGAGCCCTGCTCCAGGCGGGCGCCGTCGACGCCGGACAGCGCCAGGCTGATCCCGGCCAGGCGCACCGCGCGCGGGTTGAGGTCGGTGGCCACCACCTCGCGCGCCCGCGAGGCCAGGTGCAGGGCCTGCACGCCGCAGCCGGTGCCCACGTCCAGGGCGCGCTCGACCGGGCCGTCCACGATCAGCTGGGAGAGGGTGGAGGAGGCGCCGCCCGTGCCCACCACGTGGTCGGGGCGGGGAACGCCGCCGCTGCCGGGGCGCACCTTGGGATCGGAGACCACGAACCCGGGTCTGCCGTCCTCCAGCTCCCACGGGCCCAGGTGCACCAGGGCGTGGACGACGGGCCCGTTCCCACCCTCCTCCACGGTGACCAGGCCTGCCTCGGCCAGTTCGTCCACGGGCAGGATGGAGCGCGCGGCCCTGGCGGGGATGGGCGAGCGGAGCCACCACAGGCGCAGCAGTAGTCCGAGCCGTTCCTCGCCGCCGGTGGCGCGCAGTGCGGGCACCAGCTCCTCGCGGGCCAGCGCACGCGCGGCGGCGTCGCCGAGTCGGTCACGGACGCCGGACACCGTGTAGTCGGCGTCGATGAGGATGCCGCGGAGTCGCTCGGCCAGACCGCGCGGGAATTTCGTCTCAGACACCCGCCCATTATCAGGCAGAAGCACGGTGCCCCCGTTGGTCGGCGGCGGCCGCGGTTCAGGGGGAGTCGGAGGCCCGGTCGGCCGTGCGCTCGGCGGCTGCGGCGCGTTTGCGGAGCAGGCGCGGGATGTAGAGGAAGCCGAAGACGCCCAGTGCGATCCCGGTCACGCAGACCCCGATCCACCAGCGCTCGGACTCGGGAAGGCCGTCGCCCATGGCGAGGAGGACGGCGAGCGCCACCGCCCACGCCAGGGTGCCGATCGCCGCGGGCACGCGGTAATCGCTCTCGTGGACGTCCGGGTCGGGACGGCGGGGTGTGCGCACGCCCTCCAGGCTATCCGTTCACACGCGGAGAGGGGCGCGTGCCCGGGAGCCCCCGCCCAACGGGGATGCCTTCGTCACATCCTGCGAATCGATCATCCGACCATATGGCGTTTTCTCTGAAACTCGCATGAAACCTGTGGCTGAGGTTGTATGAAGATGCAACTAACCTGGCGCAGAATCCTTGTTGTCCAGTAACACGACCAGGTCAGGCTGTCGACGTGAAATCTCCAAGTTCATCCCCCAGCAGTACCGGCAAGCGCCCGTCGGGCCCCCTTGACCGCTACTTCCGCATCAGCGAGCGCGGCTCCACCCTCGGCACCGAGGTCCGCGGCGGTCTGGCGACCTTCTTCGCCATGGCCTACATCGTCGTCCTCAACCCGCTGATCATCGGCACGGCCGAGGACGTCAACGGAGAGACCCTGGGCATCCCCCAGGTGGCCGCCGTCACCGCCCTGGTCGCCGCGATCTCCTGCCTTCTCATGGGCGTGGTCAGCCGCTACCCGTTCGCCATCGCCGCGGGCATGGGGCTCAACGCCGTCGTCGCCTACGGCATCGCTCCGGTCATGCCCTGGTCCGACGTCTTCCTGCTGATCGTGGTCGAGGGCCTGGTCCTGCTGATCCTGGTGCTCACCGGGTTCCGCACCGCGGTCTTCGCCGCGATCCCGCCCGGCATCAAGGTCGCCATCGCCGTGGGCGTGGGCCTCTTCCTGGCCCTGGTCGGCCTGGTCAACGCCGGTTTCGTGCAGGCGGGCGAGGGCACCCCGGTGCAGCTCGGCAACGGCGGCCTCCAGGGCTGGCCCATCCTGATCTTCGTCATCGGCCTGCTGATCACCGTCGCCCTGTACGTGCGCAAGGTGCCGGGCGCGATGCTGCTGGGCATCATCGCCTCCACCGTCGTCGCCCTCCTCGTCGAGGCCGTCCTCGGCGGCGGCGACAACCGCCTCGGCTGGAGCCTGACCGTCCCGGCCCTGCCCGACGGCGGAAGCCTGGTCGCGTTCCCCGACTTCTCGCTCATCGGCCTGTTCGCCGACGGCGGCTTCAACGTGGTCGCGCGCTGGTCCGAGATCGGCTTCGCCACCGTGGTCATGCTCGTCTTCACGCTGCTGCTGGCCGACTTCTTCGACACCATGGGCACCATGGTCGGCGTCGCCCACCAGGGCGACCTGGCCGACGAGAACGGCAACATCCCCGGCAGCCGCGAGGTCCTGGCCGCCGACTCCTTCGGCACGATCCTCGGCGGTCTGGGCTCGGCCTCGGTGGCCACCATCTACGCCGAGTCCGCCGCGGGCGTCGGTGAGGGCGCGCGGACCGGTATCGCGCCGATCGTGACCGGTGCGCTGATGATGCTGGCCACCCTGCTCACCCCGCTGGTGAACCTGGTGCCCTTCGAGGCCGCCACGCCGGTGCTGGTGATCGTGGGCTTCATGATGATGACCCAGGTCGTCAACATCGACTTCAGGGACCCGGCGCTGGGCCTGGGCTCCTTCATGGCGATCATCATGATGCCCTTCACCTACTCGATCGCCAACGGCATCGGGTTCGGCCTGCTGACCTACGCCTTCGTCAGCCTCGTCCTGGGCAAGGGCCGCCAGGTGCACCCGCTGCTGTGGCTGATCTCGCTGGTGTTCCTGATCCACTTCGCCGAGGCGCCGATCAACGCGCTGATCGGCTGATCCCCGGCTTTCCCGCCGGGCGGGAATTCCGGCGGCGGTGGACGGCGTTGACTCCAGTGATGAGTCAACGCCGTTTACTTCTTTGCCCGCTTTGTCTGACATGTCGCCACGGTCGGCCAGTGCCCGCATCAGTCCCTCCCCACCGGTCCGCGGGGAGGGACTGATGCGGCGTATCGCCATGTTCCGCTCACTGTCCAACCGCAACTACCGGCTCTACGCCCTCGGCCAGCTGCTGTCCAACCCCGGTACGTGGATGCAGCGCATCGCGCAGGACTGGCTGGTCCTCCAGCTCAGCGGCGGCAGCGGCATCGCACTCGGCATGACCACCGCCCTGCAGTTCCTGCCGATGCTCTTCCTCGGGCTGTGGGGCGGGGCCCTGGTCGACCGGATGGACAAGCGCAGGCTCCTGATCTGCACCCAGAGCGCCATGGGCGTGCTCGCCGTCGCCCTCGGCGTCCTGGCCACGGCCGGGGCCGCGCAGGTCTGGCACGTGTACCTGTTCGCCCTCGGACTCGGCATGATCACCGTGCTCGACAACCCCGGGCGGCAGACCTTCGTGCCGGAGATGGTCGGCCGCGACGACCTGTCCAACGCCATCGCGCTCAACAGCGCCAGCTTCCAGCTGGGCCGGGTCACCGGACCGGCCATCGCCGGCCTGCTCATCGCGGTCATCGGCAGCGGGCCGGTCTTCCTCATCAACGGCGCCTCGTTCGGGTTCACCATCCTCGCCCTGGCGATGGTCCGCACCGCCGAGCTGAACCCCACCGACCGGGTCCCCCGGGGCAAGGGGCAGATCCGCGAGGGGCTGCGCTACATCGGCGGCAGGCGCGACCTCGTCCTCCTCCTGGCCCTGGCCGCCTCGACCCAGTTCTTCGGGGCCAACAGCCAGAACCAGATCGCGCTGGTGGTCAACAACGTGTTCGAGCGCGGGGCCGACGCGTTCGGCGCGGCCGCGGCGTTCCTGGCCGTCGGCGCGCTGGCGGGCGCCCTGATGGCCGCCCGCCGCGAACGGCCCAGGCTGCGGCTGGTGCTCATCGGGTCGATGGCCTTCGGCGCGCTCCAGGTGGTCGCGGGGTTCATGCCCGGCTACGTGCCGTTCGTCGTGGTGCTGGTGCCCATGGGCATGGCCTTCATGACGTACGTGACCACCCTCAACGCCACCTTCCAGCTCAGCGTGGACCCGCAGATGCGCGGCCGGGTCATGAGCATGTTCCTGCTGGTGTTCATGGGTGTGGCGCCCATCGGCGCGCCCGTGGTGGGCCTGCTCGCCGACACGTTCGGCCCGCGGACCAGCTTCGTGATCGGCGGCTCGGTGACGCTCGTGGTGGTCTCGGTCCTGTCCGCCCTGCTCTTCCGGACCAAGGGGGTGCGGGTGCGCGACCTGCTTCCGGGGGGCCGTCCGGCCGGACGGGAGCGCGCGGCGGAGCCGGAGCACGAACACGTCCGCGTGGAGCACCGCGCGGACGGCTCGGCCGATGTCGGGCTCACCCGGGGCGGCGACGGGCCGCGTCCCCCCGAGGACGCGGTCAGCCGCCCATGAGACCCCGGTCGTGCCCCGCCGTCCTCGGGGCACGACCGGTGGCACCGCCGTCCGCGTGGGCAGGAGGGGGACATGAGACTGTTCGCCGCACTGGAACCGCCCCCCGACGTGACGGACGTGCTGCGCGAAGCCGTCGACCGGGGCCGCCGCCACGATCCCGGGCTGCGGTGGAGCAGGCCCCCGGACTGGCACCTCACGCTGGTCTTCCTCGGTGAGGTGGACGAGGACCGCCTTCCCGCGCTCACCGGCGCCCTCGGCGGCGAGGTCCGCGCGCACCGGCCGCTCCGCCTCGCCGCGCACGGCTGGGACACCTTCCCGCGCGGAGGCGGCCGCTCCTCCGTGCTCTGGGCCGGGCTCGGCGGCGACACCGAGGCCCTGACCGCCCTCGCCGGAGGACTGCGCGCCGCCGCGGCCGGGGCCGGCCTTCCCGTGGAGGACCGCGCCTACGTGCCGCACATCACGGTCGCCCGCAGCCGCCCCGCGCGCGACCTCACCGACACCGTCCGCGCCCTCGGCCCCCTGCGCAGCCGCGGGTGGCGGGCGCACGAGGTGCACCTGGTGGAGAGCCGCGTCGGGAGGCGGGACCGCTACCGGACCGTCCGGACGTGGGCGTTAGGCTGGGAGGAGGATCCCACCCCACCTCCTGAGCGGAGCACGTCATGAGCATGCTCACCAACAACCGCAAGCAGCGCTGGCTGCTCCCCGTGGTGTTGGGCTCCATCATGCTCATCGTGCTCCTCGGCTCCCTGTTCGGCTGAGCCCGGGCCGCTCAGGCGGCCGCGGAGGCCAGGCTCACCGCGTGCGCGACCAGGGCCGCGTTGTCGTGCGCCTCCTCGCCGTCGGGCAGCCGCATGGTGTCCTCCAGCCCCATCCTGATGTCGTAGCCCGCGGAGACCGCCGACTCCAGGACCGGCCAGGCCGTGGCGTCGGCCCCGTGCAGCAGCCGCGGCCGGCCCACCCCCGCCCGGTCCAGAAGGGACAGGACCGCGTCCGCGTTGCGCCGGGCGTCCTCCACCGCGACCTGCGTGGGCTCCACCAGGACCGCGGCGACCTCCAGCCCGGTGGCGATGAGGATGCGCGCGGACTCCACCGTCCACACTCCGGCCTCCACCCCGATCCGGCGGTCCCCCAGCAGGCGTACCAGGTCCACCGAACCGGCCTCGTGCAGGTTCACCGTCACCGAGTCCGGCAGCGCCGAGGCCGCCCACCGCTGCACCAGGTCGTAGCGCCGCCAGGGATCGGACTCCGCCGACAGCGACGTGGTCAACGACACCGGCACCCGCGGCCCCTCGGCGCGCAGCCGTTCCATCAGCGGGCCGACCACCTGCGGCTCCAGCGACTCGGCGCCGCCGACGTCGCGCGGATGCACGTGGATCTCGGTCGCGCCCGCCGCCACCACCGCATGGGCGTCCGCCACCACCTGGTCCACGGACACGGGCAGGGCGGGGTGCGCCCCGGGGCGGCGGTCCCCGTTCAGACAGGCGACGATCCTCATGAGGGCCCTCCTTACGGCGCTCCGTAAGCCCAATGTGCCCGTTACCACCCGGATGCAAGCCATCCGAGCCGTTCCCTGGCAGGATGTCGGTCATGAGGACTCCGCCCGTTCTTGCCGCCGCCCTGCTCTGTGCGCTCCTTCCGGCCGCCCCGGCCACGGCCTTTCCGGTGGAACCGAGCGAGTCCGGCCCGGACGGGCTCGACCACCCCCGCGGAGGGACGGGCCCCGAGGGCTCGGAGGTCGCCTTCGCGTTCCGGGACCCCCGGATCTCCGAGTCCAGCGGGCTCGCGCCGTCCCTGCGCCACGAGGGCGTGTGGTGGACGCACAACGACAGCGGGGACCACCCCAGTGAGGTGTACGCGGTCGACGGGGAGGGGCGCACGCTCGCCACCGTCACCCTCGGCCTGGAAAGGCGCGACTGGGAGGCGGTCTCCGTCGTGGAGGGCCCCGACGGGACGCCGTCGGTCCTCGTGGGCGACATCGGCGACAACTTCGGCGGCGGCTGGCCCAACGTGCGGGTGTACCGGTTCGACGAGCCCGAGGTGGTCGCCGACGCGCTGGTCGAGCCCGCGGTGTTCACCCTCACCTACGAGGACGGCGGGCGCGACGCGGAGTCGATGATGGTCGACCCCCGCGACGGGCGGCTGTACGTGGCGTCCAAGGAGTTCTCCGGCGGCCTGTACGCGGCGCCCGAGACCCTGGAGCCCGGGGGCGAGCACGTACTGGAGCGGATCGACTCGGTGCCCCTGTTCGCCACCGACGCCGCGTTCGGCCCCGACGGCACCCGCTACGCGATCCGCACCTACTGGGGCGTCACGGTCTACGACTCCACCGAGGGCGTGCCCGGCTCCGCGCTGGGCTCCTTCGACCTGCCCGAGTCCGACCAGGGGGAGTCCCTCGCCTTCACCCCCGACGGGACCGCGCTCATGGTCGGGACCGAGGGACCGGACGCGCCGGTCTGGCGGATCCCCCTGGAGGAGCGGTACCTGGCCGAGGAGCCCGTCAGGGAGGAGCCGCCCGCCGAGGAGGAGGGCGGCACGGTCGGGCCGGAGGCGAGGAGCGCGCTGCCGTTCATCGTGGGCGGGGCCGCGGTGGCCGCGCTGGTCATCACCGGTATCGTCCTTCTGGCCCGCCGGGGCTGAGGCGGTCCTCCCCGCGGGCGCGCAGCGCCCGGACCTTCTGGCGGTTGCCGCAGCGCTCCATGGAGCACCAGCGGCGCCGACCGGGCCGCGAGACGTCCACGAAGACCAGGCGGCAGTCATGCGAGCCGCACTCGCGGATCCGGTCGGCCAGGGGGCCGGTGAACAGCTCGACCGCGTCGCGGGCGATGGTGGACAGCACCGCGGTGGCGTCCGCGGGCAGCGCCCAGGCGCACTCCCGGTCCGTGCCCATCCTCGGCGCCAGCGGCGCCCGTGCGGCGGCCCGGTTGACCTCGGCGACGTCCTCCGGGGCGAGGGGCCGATCGCCGAGGTGGGCCAGGACCATCCGCCAGAGCGCGTCGCGCAGGGTCCGGGCGGCGGCGAGCTCCGCCTCGGACACGGTGACCAGCTCCGGATCCAGGCGCAGGCGCAGCAGCGCGCACCAGTCGGCGAGGTCGCGCGGCCGGTGGAGGCTCTCGTGGACCGCGTACTCACCAGGGCCGCCGGTGACCAGCAGCTCCAGGCACAGCGCGCCCGGATCGAAGACGTAGGGGGATCCGCTCCGAGGACGCATCGGCAGGCCGGTTGTTTTCCGCGTCATGTAACCAGTATAACTGGAATCACACTGCGGTGCCGGATCCGCGTGGACAGTGAGGAGGCCAGCGATGGCCGTGGAGTGGCAGCTCGTCGTGGACTGCGCCGAACCGGTCCCCCTCGCCCGCTTCTGGGCCGGGGCGCTGGAGTACGAGCCCGAGGACAACACCGCGATCGTCGAGTACGCGGTCGCCGCCGGGATGGCGGGGGAGGACGACTACACCGAGGTGGACGGGCGCAAGGCGTGGATCCAGGCCGCCGCCATCCGGCACCCCGACGACCCCGTGGACGACGCCACCGGCGCCGGCCTGGGACGGCGCGTGCTCTTCAAGGCCGTGCCCGAGCCCAAGAGCGTGAAGAACCGCCTGCACATCGACCTGCGGGTGGGCCCCGAGCGCCGCGACGAGGTCGTGGAGCGGCTGGAGGGGCTGGGCGCCTCGGTCGTGCGGACGGTGGAGGAGCACGGCTCCTCGCACGTCACCATGCGCGACCCCGAGGGCAACGAGTTCGACGTGCAGTGACGCCCCGCCCGGCGGAGGAGGGGAAGGCGCGTGTGCCCGCCGACGAGTCCGGCGTTTCGCCGGGCCCTCCGACGGCCGAGTCCCCTGTGTCCGGGGTGCCCCGCCCCCGGACGGTCTTGTACTTGTAGCGAGGTCGGGCGCCGAAGCGCGCTACAGGTACAAGACCGCGGCCCATGGGGCGGGCCGGCGCACCTTCGCGGTCAGTACGACTAGTCCACGGGCTGCGGGTCCAGGAAGTGCTCGCGCGCCAGGAAGGCGTGCCGGGAGAAGTCGGTGAACACGCCGTCCACCCCGGCCTCGAAGAACGCCTCGTACTCGGCGGCGAAGGAGCCGTAGTCCTCGGGCCCGCCGTCCGAGCGCAGGTCCGCGGGCAGGAAGTGGTTCTCGCTGCGGAAGGTGTACGGGTGCACCAGGAGCCCGGCCCCGTGCGCGTTCTCCACGAGGTCGGTGGGCTCGCCCAGGGCCCCGTCCTCGCCGGTGGGGATGACCAGGGCCTTGGCCGGGCCGATCGCGTGCGCGAACGACGCCACCTCCGCCAGGCCGTCCGGGGTGGTGTGGCGCAGCCAGTGCTCCTCGGTGCCCATCAGGTACACCAACGGCAGCTCCGTCCCCGCCAGCTTGCGCAGGCTCTCCGCCTCGAAGGACTGGAGGAACACCGGCACCCTCGGCTCCGGCCCGGTCAGCCCCGCCTCGCGCAGGGCCGCGGCCAGCACCGGCTCCAGCTCCAGGCCCTGCGACTCGTGGTAGGCGGGGTGCTTGGTCTCGGGGTAGATCCCGATCGGCCGGCCCAGCTCCTCGGTGAGCGAGAACGCGAGCTCGATGACCTCCTCCAGGGTCGGGATCCCGTAGGTCCCGTCCATCACGGCGTTCATCCCGCGCAGGTCCCGGAGGCGCTCGACCGCGCGCAGCGTACGGATCTCCTCCAGGGTGAAGTCCTGGGCGAAGAACCCGGTCACCTCGCGCCCGTCGATGGTCCGGGTGGTGCGCCGGTCGGCGAACTCGGGGTGCTCGGCCACGTCCGTGGTCCCGCCGATCTCCTGCTCGTGGCGGCAGATCAGCCTTTTGTCCCTCGTCGCGACCAGGTCCATCTCGATGAAGTCGCCCCCGTGCCGGGCCCCCAGCTCGTAGGAGGCCAGGGTGTGCTCGGGACGGTGCCCCGACGCACCGCGGTGCGAGATGATCTTGATGGGGATGTCCTTCTTGTTCCTGCGCACAGCCGAACCGTCCTGGTAAGCGAGAAGTCGGGAAAAGGGAGAGGCCGACCCGGGTCCGGGTCGGCCACCATTGTGCAACGCGGTGCGCGGGGCTCAGGGCGGGATCGCCGGAGCGGGTTCCCGGAGCAGATGCCCGGAGCAGGGACTCAGGCCAGCTTGGTGAGCACGTGGTCCACGCACTCGGTGAGCGCGCGCACGTCGTCCGGCTCGACCGCCGGGAACATGGCCACGCGCAGCTGGTTGCGGCCCAGCTTGCGGTAGGGCTCGGTGTCGACCACGCCGTTGGCGCGCAGCACCCTCGCGACCGCCGCGGCGTCCACCTCGTCGCTGAAGTCGATGGTGCCGACCACCTGGGAGCGCTTGGCCGGGTCGGTGACGAACGGCGTCGCGACCGGGGACTTCTCCGCCCAGTCGTAGAGGACCGACGAGGACTCGGCGGTGCGCGCCACCGTCCACTCCAGGCCGCCCTGGCCGTTCATCCACTCCAGCTGCTCGGCGAGCAGCAGCAGCGTGGCCACGGCCGGGGTGTTGTAGGTCTGGTCCTTGCGGGAGTTGGCGACCGCCGTGGTCAGCGAGAAGAACTCCGGGACGTACCGGCCGCTCGCGGCGATCTCCTCCACGCGGGCCAGGGCACGGGGCGACATGACGGCCAGCCACAGCCCGCCGTCGGAGGCGAAGCTCTTCTGCGGCGCGAAGTAGTAGACGTCGGTCTCGGTGATGTCGACGGGCAGGCCGCCCGCGCCGCTGGTGGCGTCCACGAGGACGAGCGCGTCGTCGTCGGCGCCCGCCACCCGCCTGATGGGCGCGGCCACACCGGTGGACGTCTCGTTGTGGGTGAGGGCGTACACGTCCACATCGGCCTCGGCGACGGGCTCGCCGTGGCTGCCGGGGTCGGTGCTGATGACGGTGGGCTCCTCCAGCCACGGGGCGCCCTGGGCGACCTTCGCGAACTTGCTGGAGAACTCGCCGAAGGACAGGTGCTGGGACTTGCTGCGCAGCAGGCCGTGCGCGGCGATGTCCCAGAAGGCGGTGGTCCCGCCGTTGCCGAGGACCACCTCGTACCCGTCGGGCAGGGAGAACAGTTCACTCACGCCGGCGCGCACCCGGGAGACCAGGGTCTTGACCGGCTTCTGCCGGTGGGAGGTGCCCATGTAGAGGGAACCGGAGGAGGCCAGGGCGTCGAGTTGCGCGGGGCGGACTTTGGACGGGCCGCTGCCGAAACGGCCGTCGGAGGGCAGCAGGTTCGCGGGAATCTGAATCTCGTCGGTCACGGTCCCAGAGTAGTGGTGGCGGCGGCGACGCCGCCGGTCAGGGCTGAGATTGCCCGAGGTGAAACGACGTGATGCCCGATCGAATCATCACATCCGCCGAATTCGCCATCGGGGCGGACCGTCCCCGTTCCCGGAGCACCGGAACACGCCTTTTCGGGAAACGCGCCGGCGGCATGGCGGACGCCCCGCGCGCGACCGGGTGGCGCGGGAGGCGCCCGGCGCGAGAGGATGCCCCGTGTGGACCACCGAGACCCCGCCGAACTGCGCAAACCGTACACGGGTGAACCACTGATGCGGTCCCTTCTCGCCGACCACCCCATGACGCAGTTCCACCTGTGGTTCGAGGAGGCCCACGAATCCGGGCTCGCCGAGCCCAACGCCATGGTGCTGGCCTCCGTCGAGCCCTCGGGCATGCCCCGCGCCCGCACCGTGCTGATGAAGGGCTACGACAGCACCGGCCTGCGCTTCTTCACCAACTACACCTCGCGCAAGGGGCGCGCCCTGGAGGCCGACCCCCGGGCCAGTGTCGTCTTCCCCTGGCACGCGATCCGGCGGCAGGTCCTGGTGGCCGGTCGGGTGGAACGGCTCAGTGACGAGGAGAACGACCGCTACTTCGCCTCGCGCCCGCGCGGATCGCAGCTGGGCGCCTGGGCCAGCGAGCGCCAGTCGCAGCCGGTGGCCGACCGCGCCGAACTCGACCGGCTCTACCGGCAGTTCGACACGGTGTGGTCCGCCGACGAGGAGATCCCCCGGCCCGTCTACTGGGGCGGGTTCCGGCTGGTGCCCGGCGAGGTGGAGTTCTGGCAGGGCGGCGCCGACCGCATGCACGACCGTTTCCGCTACCTCCGGGGCGAGGACGGCATGTGGGAGATCGACCGTCTCGCGCCCTGAACAGGGGCCGGAGAGTGGCCCCACCGCCCCGCACGGAGGCCGGAGCACCCGTTCTCCCAGGTGGGGGCGCCCACCGCGCACCCGCCCACCTGCCGTCCCCTCCACACCGGGAGGTCCGCCGCCCCGGTGACCGGCCTCCGTGGCCGACACCTCTTGCGCGTTCGGGGATAGTGTGTCCGCATCGTGAGACAGTGCGGAAATGCGGGTTCTCCGTGTCACGATATGCTTGTGGCCATCGGTGGTCGCTCCCGCGGTCCTGCGGACGCCCCGGTCCCCACTCGGCCCCTGGGAATGACGTCGCCCCGGCCTGTGTTGAGAGAGACCCGCCGTGCCCGTCCGCGACCGCGCGCCGGGCACAGAGCCTTGGGAGGGGAGACTTGACCGCACACGGGCTGATCGACACCACGGAGATGTACCTCCGTACGGTTTTCGAGCTCGAAGAGGAGGGGATCGTCCCGCTTCGGGCCCGTATCGCCGAGCGTCTGCACCAGAGCGGCCCCACGGTGAGCCAGACCGTGGCCCGCATGGAGCGTGACGGCCTGCTGCGGGTCGAGAACGACAGGCACCTCGTCATGACCGCCGAGGGGCGGCGCCTGGCCACCCACGTCATGCGCAAGCACCGGCTCGCCGAGCGCCTGCTCGTCGACGTCATCGGGCTCCCCTGGGAGGACGTGCACATCGAGGCCTGCCGCTGGGAGCACGTGATCTCCGAGGCGGTGGAGGAGCGGCTGGTGACGCTGCTCAACGCCCCCTCGGTGTGCCCGCACGGCAACCCGATCCCGGGCCTGGACGAGCTGGGCCTGGAGGACTACTCCCCCGAGCCCTTCACCGACGACTCCATCGTCCCGATGATCGACGTCGCGGGCAACAGCGAGACCACCGCCACCGTGCGCCGCATCAGCGAGCAGATCCAGTCGGACGCCGACATCATGCTCACCTTGCGCGAATGCGGGGTACAACCGGGTCAGGAAGTGGTGTTGCGCGCCTCTGACGACGGGGTCCGCGTGATCGACGGGGAATCCGGGGGGACCGAACTCTCGGCGCTCGTCGCCGGACACATCTTCGTCGCCAAGCCGTGAACCGTACGGACACGTTGATTGGTTGCTCATCAGGATTGTCACATTGCGCTGCGGGAACGTTGACGGTGTTGCTACGCTCGCTTCAAGGTGCGGTCGTTCGGGGTACCCGGAGCGGGCATGTATGCAGCTCATGACGGCGAGGTGGCGGCTAGATGACACGGTGGGGTGAGCCCTTCCGGGAGAGCGACGCGCTCGCCACGGCCGCCGTGGTGGACCAGGCGCAGATCGCCATCGTCGTCATCGACCGCTTCAGCCTGCTGCGCTACTGGAACCCCTTCGCGCGCGAGCTCTTCGGCTTCGTGGACGGCCGCGACTACGTCGGCCTCTCCCTGCTCGACATCGGTATCCACGAGTCGGACCGCGAGCACGCCTCCCAGCTGGCCCGGCGGGTCCTGCGCGGTGAGCCGTGGGAGGGCACCTTCGCCGTGCTCAGGGGCGACTCCACGTGGATCCACGTACGCGCCCAGGCCGTGCCCATGCGCGACGAGTCCGGCGAGGTCGACGGCATCACCCTCATCGCCCGCGAGGCGCTGCGCAGCGGCCGGGTGGAGGAGCAGTACGGCCTGATGGAGCGGATCGGCAGCCGCCTGTCCAGCTCCCTGGAGTTCGACTCCACGGTCAGGGGCGTGGCGGGCATCCTCGTCCCGCAGTTCGCCGACCACTGCTTCATCGACCTCTACGACCACGACCGCCTGATCAGACAGGTGTCGGTGCACGCCGAGGGGTGGACGCCCCCGCCGCGGACCTGGTTCGACGTCGGCGACGAGGTCCGCTACCCCGAGCGCCACTTCGTCACCCAGGCGCTGCGCAGGATGGAGACGGTGGTCAGCAGCGAGTACCTGTTCGAGAGCTCGCCCACCAGCCGCTCCGACCAGGTCTCCCGCCAGGTCGGCGTCACCTCCGCCATCGCCGCCCCGCTGCGGGCCCGCGGCGAGCTGCTCGGGGTGCTCACCCTGGCCCTGTCGGGACTCTCCCCGCGGCAGAAGAGCACCTACGGCGGCTTCGACCGCGACCTCGTCGGCGCCATCGCCTCCCGGGTGGCCCTGGCCATCGACAACGCCCGCCTGTTCGAGGAGGAGCGCAGCACCGCGCTCGCCTTCCAGCGCAGCCTGCTGCCCAGCAACCTGCCCTCCCTGGACGGGCTGACCGTCGCCCACCGCTATCTGCCCGCCGGCCCGCTCCAGGCGCACGGGCACGGCGTGCAGACCCAGGTGGGCGGCGACTTCTACGACGCCATCCCGCTCTCGGCCGGGCGCGTCGGCCTGGTCATCGGCGACGTCGAGGGCCGGGGGCCGCACGCCGCCGCCGTCATGGGACAGCTGCGCGCCGCCCTGCGCGCCTTCGCCCAGGCCGACCGCGAACCCGCCGACATCCTGCGCGAACTCGACGAGTGGGTCCGCCAGCTCGGTCAGGAGGACGGCAACGGCGGTACCTGGATCCCCAGCGTCAGCTGCCTGTACATGGTCTACGACGCCTGGTCGCGTGAGCTGTCCTACGCCAACGCCGGACACGCCCCGCCGCTGCTGGTCACCTCCGAATCGGTGGAGAAGCTCGACCTGGAGGTCACCGACCGCATGCTGGGCGTGCGCGCCAAGGGCGGTTCGGGCGAGGACGTGGTCTACCACCAGGCCGACCTGGCCCTGCCCATAGGCGCCACCCTGGTGCTGTACACCGACGGCCTCGTGGACCGGCGGCCGGTGGGCGGCAGCCCCGACCCCGACCGGGCGCTGGAGCTGCTGGCCGAGCGGGTCGCCGAGGTCGCCGACAAGGACGTGGACCAGATCGCCGAGGCGGCCGTGCACAGCGTTCCGGGCGAGTTGGACGACGACACCGCCCTGCTGGTCGTGCGCACCCACTCCGACGCGCTCGCGCTGTGCGAGGGCTGGTTCCGCTCGGAGGCCTCCACCGTGGGCGAGGCCCGCCACCTGGCGGCCGACACCTTCAAGGAGTGGGGGATGGACCGCGACCAGGCCGAGCTGGCCTGCCTGCTGGTCTCGGAGATCGTCACCAACGTCGTCATCCACGCCACGCCGCACCCGGTGCACCGCGAGTTCACCGGTGTCGGGGTCCTGGACTCGGAGACCGCGCCCGGAGTCGGCGGGCCGACCGACGAGTTCGACGAGGACTGGACGGACCTGCTGGAGGCGGTGGCGGAGGAGGACGACGAGCCCGCCGAGAACGAGGACAAGGAGTTCCTGCTCCGGCTGCGGCGCGGGGCGTCCGCGGTGTGGGTGGAGGTCTTCGACAACGACCTGCGGCTGCCCCGGATCCGCAGCGCCGCCGCCGACGACGAGGGCGGCCGGGGCCTGTACCTGGTCGAGCAGCTGGCCAGCCGGTGGGGGTCGCGCCCGACCCCGGACGGCAAGGCGGTCTGGTTCGAGATGCCCATGCACGACGACGGGGTCGAGGAAGCCGAGAAGGACGACGGGGAGTGAGCCCGGGCGGGCTCCCCGGAGCCCGCCGGGTGGGGTCCGCGAGCCCGCCGGGCGAAGGCCCGCACGGACACTCCGCCGGTGCGGCGCACGGGGTCTGCGCCGGAGGGTCCTGCCTGGTTCCGGCGCGATGACGAGGCCGCGGCGCACGGGGGCGGCGGGGCCGGAACCCCTTCCGGTCGCCGTCTAGGGAGTGTTTTCTAGAAGGCTTCCGGGTCAGCGGGCGGCCGTCCGGGCAGTCTCTCGCAAGACGAGGTGCGAAGTTCGGCCTGGTCGTGCCTCACGAGCGCAGAGGCGCAGCGAGGGGCAGCCTGGTGGACGCGAGCCCGAAAATGATGCAAAAAACACGACCTAGCGCCAGGACCAGGCCCACAGCAGCAGGCACACGAAGACGAAGAAGACCACGATCCCGCCGGTCGTCCACGGGATGTGGACTCTGGGCCGGAGCTTGCGCACGCCGATCACGAGCAGCACGACCAGCAGGCCCATGACGATGAGGCCGTCCCACGCACCGCTCATGACAGCTCCGACCCTTCCGACGGGGGCTCGTGCGGTCACAGTCCCAGGCCGCGCCCCACGATCTCCTTCATGATCTCGGTGGTGCCGCCGTAGATCGTCTGGATGCGGGAGTCCTGCCAGGCCCGTGCCACGGGGTATTCCATCATGTACCCGTACCCCCCGTGAAGCTGGAGGCAACGGTCCATCACCTTGTTGCACAGCTCGGTGGTCCACCACTTGGCCATGGCGGCGTCCTCGACGGTGAGCTCACCCCGGTTGAGCAGGTCGATGCCGCGGTCCACGTAGGTGCGGGCGATGTCCACCTCGGTGGCCAACTCGGCCAGGACGAAACGGGTGTTCTGGAAGCGCCCAATCGGACGGCCGAAGGCGGTGCGCTCGCGGCAGTACGCGATGGTGTGCTGGAGCATGGCGTCGGCGGAGGCCACCGCGCAGGTGGCGATGGACAGCCGCTCCTGCGGCAGGTTCTCCATCAGGTGGACGAACCCGCCGCCCTCCCGGCCGATGAGGTTGGCCGCCGGGACGCGCACGTCGTCGAAGAACAGCTCGGCGGTGTCCTGCGCCTTCATCCCGACCTTGTCGAGGTTGCGGCCCCGCTCGAACCCGGGGGTGCCGCGCTCGACCGCGATCAGCGAGAAGCCCTGCGCGCCCGCGTCGGGGTCGGTCTGGGCGACCACGATCACCAGGTCGGCGTTGATGCCGTTGGTGATGAAGGTCTTGGAGCCGTTGACGACGTACTCGTCGCCGTCGCGCACCGCCGAGGTGGTGATGCCCTGGAGGTCGCTGCCCGCCCCGGGCTCGGTCATGGCGATGGCCGTGATCAGCTCGCCGCCGGCGAAGCCCCGGAGCCAGCGCTTCTTCTGCTCGTCGTCGGTCAGGCCGACCATGTACGGGGCCATGATGTCGTTCTGGAGGGTGATGCCGAGGCCGCTGGCGTGGGCGCGGCAGATCTCCTCGTTGACGACGGTGTTGTAGCGGTAGTCGTTCAGCCCGGTGCCGCCGTACTCCTCGGGTACGCCGTGGCCGAGCAGGCCCACTTCGCCCGCCTTGGCCCACACCTCGCGGGGGACCACCCCGTCCTTCTCCCACTGGTCGTGGAAGGGCACGACCTCGCGCTTGAGGAACTCGGCCACCGATTCGCGGAAGAGGTCGTGGTCGGCGTCGAAGAGTTCCCGCTTCATGCTCTGCTCCGGGGTTCGGTGATCACTGGGTGCGGCCACAGTAACCGAATCGAATTCGGTTTTGAAGGGGACGGTCCAAGCCCGGGCAAAGTTCCCGTGCCCGGGGGCGCCCGTCCGGCGGTTCCCGGAGGGCGCGGCCGCCGGACCTTCCTAGGGTGGCGGCGACGGGGCCGGAACCGGAGGACGCCGGGGTCCACGGGCGGGGGTTCGTGGAGCGGTCCGCTCGGGAAGGAGGGCGATGGTCCAGCACGGGTCCGAGCGTCGGGAGCGCCGGGAGCACCGGGGCAGCAGGATCGCGGTCATCATGGCCGCGCTGATGCTCACCGTGCTGCTGGCGGCCCTGGACCAGACGATCGTGTCCACCGCGCTGCCGACGATCGTGTCCGACCTCGGCGGACTCAACCACCTGTCGTGGGTGATCACCGCCTACCTGCTCGCGGTCACCGCCGTCACACCTTTGTGGGGCAAGCTCGGCGACCAGTTCGGCCGCAAACCGCTCTTCCTCACCTGCATCACCGTCTTCCTGGCCGGCTCGGCCCTGTGCGGAACCGCCCAGGACATGCTCCAGCTCATCCTCTTCCGCGGGGTCCAGGGCATCGGCGGCGGAGGGCTCATGGTGCTCGCCTCCGCCATCATCGGCGACGTGGTCTCCCCCCGGGAGCGCGGCAGGTACCAGGGGCTGTTCGGCGCGGTGTTCGGGATCTCCAGCGTGGCCGGGCCGCTGCTCGGCGGACTGTTCGTCGACCACCTGTCCTGGCGGTGGGTGTTCTACGTCAACCTGCCACTGGGGGTCGCGGCCTTCGCGACGGTGCTCGCGGTGCTGCCGAACCGCCGTCCCACCGGCAGGCAGAGCATCGACTACCTCGGGATCGTGCTGCTGGCCGCCACCGCGGTCTGCCTGACCCTGGTCGCCTCGTGGGGCGGCAGCGTCCACCCGTGGACGTCGCCGCAGACCATCGGTCTGGTGGTCGGGGCCGCGGTGCTCGGCACGGGCTGGTGGCTGTCCGCACGGCGGGCCCCCGAGCCCGTCATGCCGCTGAGCCTGTTCCGGGACCCGACCATCGTGGTGGCCATGGCGATCGGACTCTGCGTGGGCTTCGCGATGATGGGGTCGATGGCGTTCCTGCCGCTGTTCCTCCAGGTCGTGCACGGTATGTCGCCCACGGCCTCGGGGCTGCACCTGCTGCCGATGGTGCTGGGCCTCTTCCTGACCTCGATCACCAGCGGGCGCCTGGTCACCCGCACCGGCCGCTACAAGGTCTATCCGGTGGTGGGGATGCTGGTGACCTCCCTCGGCCTGTTGCTGCTCTCCCGTATGGGGCCGCAGAGCTCGCAGACGGAGATGGGGCTGTACTTCTTCGTCCTCGGCGTGGGCCTGGGCCTGGTGATGCAGGTGGTGGTCGTGGTGGTGCAGAACGCCGCCGACTACTCCGATCTGGGGGTGGCCACGTCGTCGGCGACGTTCTTCCGGTCCATCGGCGGGTCGTTCGGCACGGCGGTGTTCGGCGCGATCTTCTCCGGGCAGCTGTCCGCCAACCTGGCGGCGAGGGCCGACCGGATCCAGCCGCCGCCCGGGGTGGACCCGTCCGCGCTGGAGAGCGACACGCGCAGCCTGGACCGGCTGCCCCCGGAGGCGCAGGCCTCGTTCCTGCAGGCCTACGCGGACGCCGTGGACACCGTGTTCCTGGGGGCGGTGCCGGTCGCCCTGGCCGGGTTCGTGCTGGCGCTGTTCCTGCGGCAGGTCCCGCTGCGCACCACCATCGACTCCCCGGACCTGGACGAGTCCATCCCGCCCGTGGCCGCCGGGAGCCGCAGTGCCATCGCGCACGTGGAGAAGGAGGTGTTCCGGGCCTGTGGCCAGGAGGGCGCCGACGAGATGTACGGGCGCCTGCGCGAGGCGGCGGGCCTGGAGGTCTCGCCCCGAGCGTGCTGGGTGCTCAGCCACCTGGGCGTGACCGGGCCGCTGCCGTGCGCGGAGCTGGTGGAGATGTCGGGGTTGCCCGAGGAGTACTGGAGGCCGGTGCACCAGGAGCTCCTCGAAGCGGGCTACCTGGCCGGGGAGGGGGAGCCCTGGACGCTGAACCGGCGCGGCGCGGAGGCCGCCCGGGCGATGTTCGAGGCCCAGCGGACCGCGCTGCGCTCGCTGCTGGCCGACTACGGGCCCGACGAGCACCCCGAGGTGGTGGCCGCCCTGGAACGGATCACCGCCGACACCCTGGGCGACGAGGGGGACGCCGCGCGCCTGGACGGAGGGTCCCACCGGGCGTGAGGGCAGCCCGAGGGGAGGGGCGCGAAGCCCCCCGTCCCGGCTTTTTCGCTTTTTCGACCAGGTTCGCACTCCGGGCGATCCACCGCCACGGGGCCGCGAACCTGTGGACGACCAGCACGGACCCGGGTTCCCAGGGGCCGGGGGCTTGCCGGATCAGATAAACCGAATACAGTTCGGTTTGTAACCGTCACCCAGGACCTTGGAGGATCCCGTGGCCGAGGCATACATCGTCGGCGCAGTACGCACCCCTGTCGGCACCAAGAAGGGCGCCCTGGCCGCCGTGCACCCGGCGGACCTGGGGGCGCACGTTCTCAAGGAGCTCGTCACCCGCACCGATGTCGACCCGGCCGCGGTCGAGGACGTCATCATGGGCTGCGTCAGCCAGGTCGGGCCGCAGGCGCTCGACCTCGCCCGCACCGCCTGGCTCTCCGCGGGCTTCCCCGAGTCCGTCCCCGGCGTCACCATCGACCGCCAGTGCGGGTCCTCCCAGCAGGCCGTGCACTTCGCCGCCCAGGGCGTCATGTCCGGCACCCAGGACCTGGTCGTGGCCTCCGGCGTGGAGAACATGGGCATGGTCCCCATGGGCGCCAACGTCCAGTACGCCATCGACAACGGCCTCGGCCTGTACGGCGACGGGTGGGTCGAGCGCTACGGGCTCCAGGAGGTCTCACAGTTCCGCGGCGCCCAGCTCATGTGCGAGAAGTGGGGCTTCAAGCGCGAACAGCTGGAGGAGTTCGCGCTGGAGAGCCACCAGCGCGCCGCGAAGGCCCTGGAGGCGGGTTACTTCGACGACCAGGTCGCCCCCCTGGCCGGGGTCGAGCGTGACGAGGGCGTGCGCCCCGACACCACCCTGGAGAAGATGGCGGGCCTGAAGCCGCTGCGCGAGGACTGGGAGCTCACCGCGGCCGTGGCCAGCCAGATCTCGGTCGGCGCGAGCGCGGTGCTCCTTGCCTCCGAGCGCGCCGTCAAGCAGCACAACCTGACCCCGCTGGCCCGGATCGTCCAGCTGTCGCTGGTCGGCGACGACCCGGTGTACATGCTCACCGCCCCCATCCCCGCGACGAGGATCGCGCTGGAGAAGGCCGGACTGGGCATCGACGACATCGACGTCACCGAGATCAACGAGGCCTTCGCCCCGGTGCCGATGTCCTGGATCCAGGAGCTGGGCGCCGACCCCGCCAAGGTCAACCCCAACGGCGGCGCCATCGCCCTCGGCCACCCGCTGGGCGCCACCGGCACCGTGCTCATGACCAAGCTGGTCAACGAGCTGCACCGCACCGGCGGCCGCTACGGTCTCCAGACCATGTGCGAGGGCGGCGGCCAGGCCAACACCACCATCATCGAGCGCGTCTGACGCGCGCCCGCCGTGCGCGGATGCGCACGGCGGGCACCGTCCTCACCCCCTCCGGGGAAGCGGGGTCGCGGGCATCGCCCGCGCCGGACGGATGTTGTGGTTGCGGTGGAAGGCGTTGTCCGGGTCGAACTCGGTCTTGACCGCGCTCAGCCGCGCGTGGTTGCGCTCGCCGAACCCGGCCAGGACGCGGTCCTCGCCCTCGTCGGCGGTGAAGTTCAGGTACACGTCCCCCGTCGCCCAGGGACGTATGTCCGAACGGACGTCCTTCACCCACCGGATGGCGCGGGCGTCGTCCTCGGGGTCCCCCCACATCGCCAGGGGGTGGACGCCCCACCGCGCGTGGCGCCACGGCACCGGGTAGTCGGTCCCGGGCCGGTCCATGGCGCCGCCGAACGGGAAGAGGATGTGACCCGTCGGCGAGGGGACGACGATCTCGTCCGCCCGGCGGCAGAAGGCGTCGACGGCCTCGTCCGGCAGGGAGCCCAGGTGCTCCACCGACCAGTAGTTGCGGTAGCCGGGCGGGTCGTCCAGAGCCTTCTGCGCTTCGGGACAGGGCATGTCGGTGACCAGTACGGCCTCGGGGCGCATACCGATGACCGGTGCGGCCAGGTCGCGCAGCACCGACTCCCCGCCCGCGCAGGTCAGTACGACGGCGCACACGAATGTGCCGACGAGCTCCTCGGGCATGAACGGCTCGGGCTGGGCGACCAGGTAGATGAAGCCGCCGCCGACCTCGCCGGGAGCCGCCGCCATGAGGTCGCGCCAGACGCGGACGACCTCGGGTCCCGCCTCGGGACGGAAGATCAGCAGCCCCAGGGAGAACTCCGGCAGCGGGCGCAGCCGCAGGTCCAGTCGGGTGACCACGCCGAAGTTGCCGCCGCCGCCGTGCAGCGCCCAGAACAGCTCCGGGTTCTCGTCGGCGGACGCCCGCACCAGGTCGCCCTCAGCGGTCACCATGTCGGCGGCGAGCAGGTTGTCGCAGGCCAGGCCGAACTTGCGCTCCAACCACCCGGAGCCGCCGCCGAGCGTGAAACCGCCGACTCCGGTGGTCGAGACCCGGCCGCCGGTGGTGGCCAGGCCGAACGGCGCGGTCGCCGCGTCCAGGTCGCGCATGAGGGCGCCGCCGCCGACCCGGGCCAGCATCTCCCGCCGGTCGACGTCCACCGTGTTCATCCGGCGCAGGTCGACCACCATGCCGCCGTGGGTGAGCGCCATGCCGGCGACGCTGTGCCCGCCGCCGCGCACGGCGATCTCCAGGTCCTCCTCGCGCGCGCACGCGAGGGCGCGGGCGCACGTCGTCCACGGTCGCGCACTGCGCGATCACACCGGGCCGCACGTCGACCATCGCGTTGAAGACGGTGTGCGCGTCCTCGAAGCCGTCGTCCGTGGGGATGAGCACCCGGCCGGAGAACCCCGACCTCAGACGGTCCAGCGCCGTGTCGGACACGGGACCCACCTTGAGCTGAGCCATGGCTTCCCCCAACGCCGTGGGGCGTGCTCCGGGGCCGGTCGGTCTCGGACGCCGCGCGGCCGTCGCAGGCGGGACGTGCCGCGAACGCCCCTGTGAGCGGGGTAGGACGGTGTCCCCCGCGCGGATAACCCTCCTTTGAGGGAACGTTGCCGGAAACTGTTCCGGATCTGTACGTGTGGCGCGTGTCCCCCGGAGGAGGGCGGATACCGCCCGGGCCGGACTTGGCCGGTCCCTGGTCCTCGGATGGGAGAAGCGGGGCCCGGAGCCGGCGGGGGTCAGGAGGCGGACGGGGCCAGCGCCGGGCCGCCGACGCCGTTCGACAGGCCCAGCCAGGAGGCCATCTCGGCCAGCTGCTCGACCAGCTCGGGCACGGTGTCGGCGGGCGCGCCCTCCTCCAGGGTGATCTGCTGCGCCAGCAGGGTCTGCGACCTGCGGTCCGCCTTGAGGTCCACCCGCGCCACCAGGTCCTCGCCCAGCAGGAACGGCAGCACGTAGTAGCCGTGCACCCGCTTGGCCGCGGGCACGTAGATCTCCAACCGGTAGCGGAACCCGAACAGCTCCTCCGCGCGGCCGCGTGTCCACACCAGTGAGTCGAACGGGCTCAGCAGCGCACGCGCACGCATCCTCCGCGGGATCCGGGCGTCCCGGTGCAGGTAGGCGGTGCGCTCCCAGCCCCGGACCCGCACCGGCACCAGCTCGCCGGAGTCCACCAGGTCGGCGACGGCCGCCCGGGACTCGGCGGGCCTCAGGCGGAAGTAGTCGCGCAGGCACGCCTCGGTGGCCACCCCGTGGGCGCGGGCGGCGATCGACACCAGCTCCCGGTGCGCCTCCCGCGGAGTGACCGACGGTGCGTCGTACACCTCCGGGGGCAACACCCGTTCGGGCAGGTCGTAGAGCCTCTCGAACTGGGTGTTGCGTCCGTTGGAGGTCAGGTCGCCGATCCAGAACAGGTACTCCAGGCACTTCTTGACCTCGGACCAGTTCCAGCCCCAGTGGTCCTTGGCACGCGGAGCGTCGTGCGCCAGCGCCGACTCCACCTCGCGGGCGCTGGCCGGGCCGACCCGGACCACCTCCTCGAACACGGCCTTGACCAGCTCGGGCCGCTCCTCCCGGATGCCGTTCATCCATCCCACCCGCGTCTGTTCGCGGTTGCGCTCCATCCGGTAGCGCATCAGCTGCCGGGTGGCGGGCGGCACCAGGCTGGCCTCGTGCGCCCAGCACTCCACCAGCCGGGCCGCACCGGAACCGGCGGCGGTGGTGGCGGCCCGGTCCAGCAGGGCGGGGTCGTAGGCGCCCATGCGGGCGAAGACCGGCAGGTACTGGCTGCGGGCCAGCACGTTCACGCTGTCGATCTGGAGGATGCCCACCCGGCGCACCACCCGTGCCAGGTGGGTGAGTGTGGGCTTCCCGGCGGGCTCGGGGTCGGCGAAGCCCTGGGCGGCGAGCGCGATCCGGCGCGCCTGGGAGAGGGAGAGGTCCGCGTCGCGGCGGGGGTGCGGTTCGGCCATGCCGACACGGTAGCCCCCGCCCACGACAGTCCGGGGCCCTCCGCGGTCAGCCCATGCGCCGGTGCTGGTCCTCCTCCTTCGACGGTCCGGGAACGGTCGGGGAGATCAGCGGCCCGGGCAGGGAGGGGTCGACGACCCCCTCCTCCAGCCACGTGTAGGCGTCGTCCATCAGGCGCCGGGACAGCCTGCCGTCCACGGTGTCGGTGTTGGACCACAGTCCCTCGAAGAGGGTGTCGATCCTCAGCCGCGACTGGCGGCAGAACACGTCGGCCAGTTCGAGGGGGCCGCTGCCGCGCTCGGGGCGGGTCCCGGCGTCGTCGTGGGCGCGCACGACGACCGCGCTCATCGCGAACAGCTCCGCGCCGATGTCCACGATCCGGGCGAGGAAGCCCTGCTTGACCTCCAGGCGCCCCTGCCAGCGCGACATCCCGTAGAACGTGGACCTGGCGAGCCTGCGGCAGGTGCGTTCCACGTACCGCAGGTGCGCGGCGAGCGGTCCGAACTCGGTGAACGCCGACGGCACCTGCCCCTGGCCCACGGCCAGGGCGGGCAGCCACCTGGCGTAGAACCCGCCGGCCCTGACGAGGGCCCTGGCCCTGTCGGCGCGGTCGGCCTCGGGGTCGATGATGTCCCCGGCCACCGACAGGTGCGCGTCCACCGCCTCCCGGGCGATGAGCAGGTGCATGATCTCGGTGGACCCCTCGAAGATCCGGTTGATGCGCAGGTCGCGCAGCAGCTGCTCGGCGGGGACGCCGCGCTCGCCGCGCTCGGCCAGGGAGCCGGCGGTCTCGAAGCCGCGCCCGCCGCGGATCTGCACGAGTTCGTCGGCGATGGTGTACGCGTGCTCGGACGCCCACAGTTTGGCGATGGCCGCCTCGATGCGGATGTCGTGGCTCTTGTCGTCGGCCATCTGGCCGGCCAGGTCCAGCATGGCCTCCATGGCGTAGGTGGTGGCGGCGATGTAGGAGATCTTCTTGGCGACCTCCTCGTGCCTGCCCACGGGGCGGCCCCACTGGACGCGCTCGCGGGACCACTCGCGGGCCACCTTGGTCGCCCACTTGCCCGCGCCCACGCACATGGCGGGCAGGGAGAGCCGGCCGGTGTTGAGGGTGGACAACGCGATACGCAGCCCGTGCCCCTCCTCGCCGATCCGGTTCCCGGCGGGGACCCGCACCCGGTGCAGTCGGGTGAGGCCGTTCTCCAGACCGCGCAGGCCCATGAACCGGTTGCGCCGCTCCACGGTGATGCCGGGGGAGTCGCCCTCGACGACGAACGCGGTGACGCCGCCCCGGTGACCGGGGACCTCGGGCACCCTGGCCATGACCACGAGCAGGTCCGCCACCACCCCGTTGGTGGTCCACAGCTTCACGCCGTCCAGCACGTACCCGTCCCCGTCGGGCGTGGCGGTGGCGTGCAGGCGCGCCGGGTCGCTGCCCACGTCGGGCTCGGTGAGCAGGAACGCGCTGATGTCCCCGCGCGCGCAGCGGGGCAGGAACCTGCGCTTTTGCTCCTCGGTGCCGAACATGGAGACGGGCTGCGGGACGCCGATGGACTGGTGGGCGGAGAGCAGCGCGCCGATCGCGGGGGAGGCCGAGCCGACCAGGGTCAGGGCGCGGTTGTAGTGGACCTGGCCGAGTCCGAGCCCGCCGTACTCGACGGGGATCTTCATGCCGAAGGCGCCCAGCTCGCGCAGGCCGTTGACGACCTCGTCGGGGATGCGCTCCTCACGCTCGATGCGCTGGGAGTCGATGCCCTCGCAGAAGGTGCGCAGGGACTCCAGGAAGTCCTCGCCCCGGCGCCGTGCGTCCTCCCCGGGCCTGGTCAGGGGATGGATCAGGTCCAGGCGCAGCCGCCCCAGGTACAGCTCCTTGGCGAAGCTGGGCCGGTGCCACTCGCTCTCCCGGGCCTGCTCCGCCACGGCGCGGGCCCGTCGTTCGTCGACCTCGGGAGTGGTGTTGGTGTCGGGTCCGGCGGTTGACATGCGCGCTCTCACCTCGCCGAGGGGGGGAGTTGTGTGTGGTCTGCATCACAGGGCTACCCGTTGGTACCGCCTCTACGCGTGGGCGATGCGCTCCTCGCGTACCGAGGGCGGGCAAAAAACCTTTGGCCCAATGCGAACCTCCGGAGGGGTGTGGCCGTCCAACAGGGCGCGACGGAAACCACCGAGCATGTGCCGGGAGTCGCGACGCCCCGGTGCGGAGGACGGCCGCACCGGGGCCCCGCCCGCTCCGCGCCCCCGAGGATCGGGGCACGAATGGTCCCTTCCTCGTATTCTCCCCTCCGGGAAGGTCCGCGTTCCCGTTGTCCACAGGCCCGTTTCCCCGCTTCCCTCGTTCCGTGCCCACCCGCGTGGCGGAGTGTCCTCCCGCCGCGCCAGGATGTCGGCCATGGACAGTTTCGAGGAGTACCGTGACTCGGCCCGCCGGAGCGGCGTACCGAAGCACGCCATCGACACGGCACTGCGCCTGGCCCGCCCCCAGATCGCGCTGAGTCCGACGGACGAGGGGGCCGGGGTCCTCGTCGGGCGCTACGGGGGCCTTCCGTCCCTTCCCCCGGACGTCGCATGGGACGGTGCCCCGGACTTCGTCGCCTCCGTCGACTGCGCGGCACTCCCGGGGGGCGCGCTCGACATCCCGCTGCCGCGGGACGGGCAGCTGCTGTTCTTCTCCGCCAGACGCGACCCCGAGGGGGCCGCGGGCGGTGTCGTCGTGGTCCACGTTCCCGCCGGGACGGCGACGGCCGAACGGATCCCCGAGGAGGGCACCCCCCCCGCACGGACCCGCACCCCCTCTACGCCCGGTTGGCCTGGAGCATGCCGATGAGCAGCGACGGCGCCGTCGTCGCGGACGGGGAGACGGAGCGGGTCTACCGGGATCACCGGTTGCAGGACCACGACCGGGCGGAGCACGTGGGCCGGGCCGACCTGCTCCTGGGCGGGTACGCCTACTCGCCGCAGGACCCTCCCTTCGTCCGGACCCCGTCGGACCACGGCCGGGACGGAGGGGAGTACGTGCTGCTGGCCCAGGCGAACTACGAGATATTCGGTTCCCGGGCTGGACCGGGACCGCGTTCTGGATCATGTACCGCCACGACCTTGAGGCGATGGACTTCGCGAAGGCGATGGGCGGGGTGCTGACCTCTCACCCCTGACGGACACGCGGGGTCGGCCCCTGGCGAGGCCGGTCCCGTCACCGCCATGGCCTAGCCTTTTGCTGTGCGTATCGCGACATGGAATGTGAACAGTGCCCGGGCCAGGGCCGAGCGGATCGGCGCCTGGCTGGACCGGAGCGACGTCGACGTCCTCGCCATCCAGGAGACCAAGGCCCGGGACCACCAGTTCCCCGAGTCGGTCTTCACCGACCGCGGCTACGAGGTGGCCCACCACGGCCTGTCCCAGTGGAACGGGGTCGCGATCGCCTCCCGCGTCGGCCTGGAGGACGTGCGGATCGGCTTCCCCGGCCAGCCCGGCTACGGCGACCCCGAGGAGGCCGAGGCCCGCGCCATCGGCGCCGTCTGCGCGGGCGTGCGGGTGTGGAGCCTGTACGTACCCAACGGGCGCGAGGTCGACCACCCCCACTACCACTACAAGCTGCGCTGGCTGGAGGCACTGCGCGAGGCGGGCACCGCGGCCCTGGCCGCCGACCCCCATGCGCAGATCGCCTACGTCGGCGACTTCAACATCGCCCCCAAGGACGACGACGTGTGGGACATGGCCGAGTTCGAGGGCAGCACCCACGTCACCGAGCCCGAGCGCGCGGCCTTCGACAAGCTGGTCGGCGCGGGGTTCGAGGACGTCGTGCGCTCCCATGCCCCGGGCCCCGGCGTGTACACCTACTGGGACTACAAGGGCCTGGCCTTCCCCAAGCGCAAGGGCATGCGCATCGACTTCGTCCTCGCCTCCCCGGCGCTCAGGGACCGCGTGAGCGGCGCGAGCATCGACCGCGAGGAGCGCAAGGGCAAGGGCGCCTCCGACCACGCCCCGGTCATCGTGGGGCTGGACGGCGACGACGGCGGGTCCGCGCCGAAGAGGGCGGACTCGTGAGCGCGGCGCCGCGCGTCGCGGTCTTCGGCAGCGTGAACATGGACCTGGTCGCCTACGTCGACCGGGTGCCCGCCAGCGGTGAGACGGTCACCGGAACGGCCTTCCGGCAGGTTCCCGGCGGCAAGGGCGCCAACCAGGCCGTCGCCGCCGCCCGTGCGGGGGCCGACGTGGCCTTCCTCGGCGCGGTGGGCGGGGACGCCTTCGGCGAGGAGCTGCGCGCCAACCTCGTGGACTGCGGTATCGACGTGTCCGGGCTGCGCACGGTGCCCGGGGCGTCGGGTGTGGCGCACATCGTCGTGGACGGCGGTGGCGGCAACTCGATCATCGTCGTCCCGGGGGCCAACGGCGAGGTCGCCGGCGTGGCCGGGGGCGACGCGCGGATCATCGAGGGCAGCGCCGCCCTGCTGCTCCAGCTCGAACTGCCCATGGAGGCGGTGGTCTCCGCCGCGCGTGCCGGACGCGAACTGGGCGTCCCGGTCTACCTGACCCCGGCCCCCGCGCGTGAGCTGCCCGACGAGCTCCTGGAGTCGGTGGACGTCCTGGTGCCCAACCAGCACGAGGCGGCCGCGATCACCGGCCGCACCGACCCGCGCGGGGCGCTGTCGGCGCTGCTGGAGCGGGTTCCGGAGGTGCTGCTGACCCTGGGCGGGGACGGTTCGCTCCACGGCCGTCGCGGCGCCGAGGCGGTGCACGTTCCCGCGCGCCGCGTGGAGGCGGTGGACACCACGGCGGCGGGCGACACCTTCTGCGGTTCGTTCGCGGTCGCCCGGGCGGAGGGCCGCGGTCCCGAGGAGGCGATGCGGTTCGCCGCGGCGGCGGCCGCGCTCTCGGTCCAGCGGCACGGGGCGAGTTCCTCGATGGCCACCCGGGACGAGGTGGAGGCGCTGCTCGGCGGCTGAGGACCGCCGTCCCGCGTCCCCGTCCCCTTGCGGAGCCGGGGCCCTTCCCACGGTTGCGCGGCACCGGGCCGTTCGGGCACACGTTCCTCAGGACGTGTGCCCGATCTGCCTGAGGAACGGGGCGGGGTCCTGGTCCTGGACGCGGACCTCCAGCACGATGTCGACCGTGTCGCCGACCATGCGGCCGCCCCAGGGCAGCGGCCCGCCGTCGCCCACGCCGAAGTCCGCGAGGCTGATCCGGGTGGTGGCGGAGAAGAAGTGGCCGTAGGTGTCCTCAGGGGACACGTAGTCGGGGGCCTCGCCCACCCAGTGGGAGTCGAGGACGGCGGGCGCGGTCGTCCCGTGGATGGTCAGGTCGCCGTGCAGGCGGAAGGCGTTCCGGCCGCGTCCGCCCGGTTCCGTGCCGGTGGACACGAAGCGGATCTCGGGATGGCGGTCCACGTCCAGGAAGTCGGCGGAGCGCAGGTGGGCGTCGCGCGCCTCCACACCGGTGTTGACGCTGGCCGCGTCGAGGACCACCTCGACCTTGGACTCCGCCGGGTCCCCACCGACGAGGACACGGCCCCAGGCCCGTCCGAACGTGCCCTGGACCCGGCCGAAGCGCAGGTAGCGGGCGACGAAGATCAGGCTGGAGTGCAGCGGGTCCAGATACCAGGTGCCCGGTCCGGGGCCGCCCTCCGCGGGGGTGGATGTCATAGCCGGTTTCTCCCTTTTGTCTTTTTTGCGGCTTTCGTCCACACCTTAGGTCTGGCGCTCCCCCGGAGACCGGGGTTCTGGGGCGGTCTGGTACGAGATCTTCGACTCGGTCCCCGGGAGGGCGCCGGGATCCCCTCCGCCAGGGGGAGAACACCCCGTGTGAGATCCGTCCGGCGCTCTTTTGGCGGACGGAGCCGGCCATACCGGGAAGGCCGCCCGGCACACGAAGAAGGCCGGGGCGGCGTGGCCCCGGCCTTCTCGGAACGCGTACGTGTCCCCTCCCGGCTGCTACATGTGCTCGGGAGCCTCCACGCCCAGCAGGTCCAGGCCCCGGACCAGGACCCGGAAGGCCACCGAGACCAGCGCCAGGCGCGACTCCCGGTCGGCCCGCGTCTCGGCGGTCAGCACCGGGCAGTGCTCGTAGAACGCCGTCAGGGACTGCGCCAGCTCGAACAGGTACGTGGACAGCCGGTGCGGCTGGAGCAGGTCGCCGACCTGCGCCACCACGGCGCCGAACTCCAGCAGCTTGAGCGCCAGGGCGCGCTCGGCGTCCTCGGAGACACTGATCTCGCCCCTGGCCTCGGACATGTCCAGGCCGCCCTTGCGGAAGATGGAGCGGATCCGGGCCTGCGCGTACTGGAGGTAGGGGCCGGTGTTGCCGGTCAGGGCCAGCATCCGGTCGAAGTCGAACGTGTACTCGGTGTCGTGCGCCACCGACAGGTCGGCGTACTTCACCGCGCCGATGCCCACCTGGCGGGCGATCCCCGCCTGGCTCTCGGCGTCCAGGTCGGGGCGGTTCTGCGCGACGACCGCCGCGGCCCGCTCGACCGCCTCGTCCAGCAGCGCCACCAGGCGTACCGGGGCGCCGCTGCGGGTGCGCAGGATCTTGCCGTCGCTGCCGAGCACGTTGCCGATCTGCACGTGGACGGTCTCTACGCCCTCGGGAAGCCATCCGGCCTCACGGGCGGTGGCCCACACCATCTTGAAGTGCATGGCCTGCGGCGCGCCGACCACGTACAGGATGCGGTCGGCCTTGAGGTCGTCCACGCGGTGGCGGACGGTGGCCAGGTCCGTGGTGGCGTAGCCGTAGCCGCCGTCGCTCTTGCGCACGATCAGCGGGACGGGCTTGTCCTCGCGGCCGGTGAAGCCCTCCAGGAAGACGCACAGGGCGCCGTCGCTGACCTCGGCGATGCCCTTGGACTCCAGCTCGTCGCACACGTCGGCGAGCATGTCGTTGTAGGTGCTCTCCCCGGCGAGGTCGTCGTCGGTGAGGGTCACGCCGAGCTTGGTGTAGACCTTGTTGAAGTAGACCTTGGACAGGCCGACGAGCTTGCGCCACAGGCGCAGCGTCTCCTCGTCGCCGCTCTGGAGGGAGACCACGCGGCGCCGGGCGCGCGCGGCGAACTCGTCCGGGCCGGGGCCTGAGGCGTCGAACTCGGTGCGCGCCGCCTGGTAGAAGCTGTTGGGGTCGGTGGTGAGCAGGTCCGCCTCGGGGGAGTCCTCGCCCACCTCCAGCAGGTGCTCGATGAGCATGCCGAAGGGGGTGCCCCAGTCGCCGATGTGGTTCTGCCGGATGACGTTGTGCCCCAGGAACTCCAGGGTGCGCGCGAGCGCGTCGCCGACCACGGTGGTGCGCAGGTGCCCGACGTGCATCTCCTTGGCCACGTTGGGCGCGGAGTAGTCCAGCGGGATGTTCTGGCGCTCCTGCTCCGGGACGCCCAGGCGCGGGTCGTCGAGGAGCCGGCGGGCCTGGTCGGCGATCCAGTCCTCGCGCAGGGTCAGGTTGATGAAGCCCGGCCCGCTGACCTCGACGCCGCGGCAGACGTCGGCCACGTCCAGGTGCTCCATGATCGCCGCGGACACCTCGCGCGGCTTTCGGCCCAGTCGCTTGGCGAGCGCGAGCGCGGCGTTCGCCTGGTAGTCGGCGAACTGGGACGGGCGGATGACGGGGTCGGTGTCGGCGAACTCGGGGCCGAATGCGGCGCCGAGAGCGGACTGGACCCGTCGCGAGAGTACTTCCTGCGGGTCGGCCATGCACTCCAGCGTACCGACCGGCGGCGCCCTCCCCGCCAGGTTCCGGGTCGGTGCCGTCCGGCCGTTCCGCGCGCCCGCGGTGGAGTGGGGATCCGTCCCACGGGCTTTGATCTGTGCGAAGGAACGCAAGTACGTTCTACGGCGGTCGCCGCGCATGTCCGTCCAACACAGTGGAGCATCTTCCATGGCACCCGCCGAGCTCGACACAGTCAACAGCGCAGCCGTAGGCCAGGTGGTAGCCCTGCCCGCGTGGTTGCAGGGCAACGTCGACCTGCTGGTCGGGGTGCCCGTGCGGATCCTTCTGATCGTCGTCGGTGCGCTGATCGTCCGGGCTCTGGCCAGGCGCGCGATCTCCCGGCTCGTGGAACGCGTACTGCGGCCGGGCGAGGGGCGCGACGGGCGGGGCCGTCCCGCCCGGGGCCCCGCGGTCCTCCGCCGCGACCCGTCCCGGTCCGATGAGCGGCGTCGGCAACGCGCCCGCACCATCGGCTCGGTGCTCAGCAGTTTCGCCACGATCGTCATCGTGGCGACGGCGCTGGCGATGGTGCTCGCCGAGGTCGGCATCGCCCTCGGCCCGCTGCTGGCCAGCGCGGGCGTGGTCGGCCTGGCGATCGGCTTCGGTGCCCAGAGCCTCGTCGCCGACTACCTGTCCGGCCTGCTCATCATGGTCGAGGACCAGTACGGCGTGGGGGACTTCGTCGACCTCGGCGAGGCGGTCGGCGAGGTCGAGAGCGTGGACCTGCGCCTCACCCGGGTCCGCGACATCAACGGCGGCCTGTGGTACATCCGCAACGGCGAGATCCAGCGGGTGCGCAATGACAGCCAGGACTGGGCCCGTGCCGTCCTCGACGTGTCCGTGGCCTACGAGTCCAACCTGGAGACCGTCTACGGCGTCCTGGAGAAGGTCGGCCGTGACATGCGCGAGGACCCGGAGTTCCAGGCGCTGCTCCTGGAGGACCCCTCCGTCTGGGGTGTGCAGTCCCTGGACGCGGACGGTGTCGTCGTGCGCCTGGCCGTCAAGACCGTTCCGCTGGAGCAGTGGGCGGTGACCCGTGAGCTGCGCCGCCGCGTCAAGGCGGCGCTCGACTCCTCGGGCATCGAGATCCCGTTCCCCCAGCGCACCGTCTGGATGCGGTCCGGCGACGGCAGCGCCGCCTGAGGGGCCCTCTCCCGTGGCGCCGGATCCCGGCGTTCCTCTCAGGAGGCCGGCACCTCCACAGGTGTCGGCCTCCTCCGCTGTGACGTGGCCACCGTGGCCGCGGGTTCTGACTCCTGAGGTGCGGGGACCACGGTCACGGCCGGCCCGGCCACGGACAGACGCGGCGCCTGCCGGCCGGCGCCAGGGGGAGGCACCATGACCGGGCTCTGGCCTGGTCCGCCCGGCCCCGGCCCTCACCCCTCCCCGGTCTGGTCGCCGCTCCTCTGCGCGGGTGCGTCGGACTGGGCCAGGCGGTGCAGCCAGTTGGGCGGGCGGGTGTGCACCCGGCGCCTGATCTGCTCGCCGATCCGGCCCCCCGCCAGGTCGTGCGCCAGCTGGCAGGCGCGTGCCACGCCCTTGGCCCGGCTGTCCCCGTGCGCGATCACCACGGTCCCGTTCAGGCCCAGCAGGGCGGCGCCGCCGTAGGTCTCGCTGTCCAGCCGCTCGCGCAGCCTCGTCAGGGCTCCCCGTTGCAAGAGCGCGCCCGCCTTGGCGAGTGTCGTGGAGGTGAGCGCCTGGCGGACCGCCTCCATCGCGAACGTCGCCGTGCCCTCCACCGACTTCAGCGCCACGTTCCCGGTGTGGCCGTCGGTCACCACCACGTCCACCTTGCGCGCCAGCAGGTCGTGGCCCTCGATGTTGCCCCGGAAGTCCATCCCCGGGGAACTCTCGGCGGTGGCCGCCATCAGCTCCGTCGCCCTGCGCACGAGCTTGTTGCCCTTGCCCGGCTCCGATCCGATGGTCAGCACCCCCACACGCGGGCGCCGCACCCCGAACGCCGTCTGCGCGTAGGCGCAGCCCAGGTGCGCGAACTGCACCAGCATCTCCGGCTTGGCGTCGGCGTTGGCCCCGGCGTCCACCATGATCGTCGGAGTCTCACCGGTCGGCAGGGTCACCGCCAGCGCCGGGCGCAGCACCCCCGGCTGTGTGCGCAGCCGCACCGTGGAGGTGGCCACGATCCCGCCGGTGGACCCGGCCGAGACCAGGGCGTCGGCGTCTCCCCGGCGGATCAGGCGGCAGGAGACGGCCGCGCTGGAGCGGGGCCGCCGCCAGCTCGCCAGGGCGCCCTCGTGCATGGCCAGGTCGTCCTCGGCGTGCACCACGGGGATGTCGCGCAGCGCGCCCTCCTCGGCGAGCAGCGCGGCGATCTCGGCCCGCCGGCCCACGAGCAGCACGCGCAGACCGAGCTCGCGGACGGCGAGCACGGCGCCGCGCACGATCTCGACGGGGGCGTTGTCCCCGCCCATCGCGTCAACGGCGATGACCGGAGGGGACGTCCGGCGCGCGGCGGGTGCCTCCGCGACGGGTGCCTCCACCTCGGGTGTACCAGTCAACTGTTCCCTCACGGGTGTGGTGGGTGGATGCGTGCGCGCGTTCCGCGGTTTCCGTACGGGCGGGCGCCGCCGCGGCGCGGCGGGGGCACGCCTGAGCCGTACGGGAGGTGTGGTGACACGGTACCGGGTCGCGCGGAGGCGGCGCCGTCAGACACGTTCGTGCACGCATGTGAGGATGCTTCCCGTATGTCCAGGTCAGTCCTGGACTTCCTGCATGATGGATAAAAGCCCTCAAACGGGGTATAACCGCTCGCTGGCCTGGGGTCTCATCACGCTCCGGGTGCAGGCGACAACCACATCGATTCCCTTCTGGCGGTCCCACCAGTGCACCCGTACACCGGAACCGCCGGATCAGGGCTGCCCTGTTCGACCTCCCCGGGTGGCCCTGCACACATGCAGAGAGGAGAGGCGTGAGCGTTACGCCAGACGCGACACAGTCTCCGTCCGCCGGACGTCGGTTCCGTGCCTACACGACGAAACACCTTGACGATCTCACCGCGCGAGCCGGTCTCGCGGCCGATGAGCGGCTCGCGGTGCAGGCGGTGGCCACGGTGCTGCCGTTCCGGGTCAACAGCTACGTCGTCGACGAGCTGATCGACTGGGATGCCGCTCCTGACGATCCGATCTACCGGCTGGTCTTCCCCCAGGCCGACATGCTGCCCCAGGACGACGTGTCCAGGATCGCCGACCTGTTGCGTTCTGGTGCCTCGCGCAAGGAGCTGAACGAGGCCGCCAACCAGGTGCGTGCCCGACTGAACCCGCACCCCGCGGGCCAGATGGACCTCAACGTGCCCAAGACGGGTAACGAGGAGCCCATCCCCGGCGTCCAGCACAAGTACAAGGAGACCGTGCTCTTCTTCCCCAAGCAGGGGCAGACCTGTCACGCGTACTGCACGTACTGCTTCCGCTGGGCCCAGTTCGTGGGCGACGCGGACCTGAAGTTCGCCTCCAGCGAGATCGACCAGCTCGTCGAGTACGTCCGCTCGCACCCCGAGGTCACCAGCGTCCTGTTCACCGGTGGCGACCCGATGATCATGGGCGAGGGGGTGATCTCCAAGTACATCGAGCCGCTGCTGGAGATCGAGCACCTGGAGGCCATCCGCATCGGCACGAAGGCGCTGGCCTACTGGCCGCAGCGCTTCGTCACCGACCCGGACGCCGACGACACCCTCCGCCTGTTCGAGAAGGTCGTCGCCTCGGGCAAGAACCTCGCGTTCATGGCCCACTTCTCCCACCCGAACGAGATGAAGCCCGAACTCGTGCAGGAGGCGGTGCGCCGCGTCCGCGCGACCGGTGCCGTCATCCGCACGCAGGCGCCGCTGATCCGCACGATCAACGACGACCCGGCCGTGTGGGAGGAGATGTGGCGTACCCACCTGCGCCACGGCATGGTCCCGTACTACATGTTCGTCGAGCGCGACACCGGCCCGCAGGACTACTTCGCGGTGCCGCTCGCCGAGGCCTACGACATCTTCCGCGACGCCTACAAGAAGGTCTCCGGTCTGGCCCGCACGGTGCGCGGGCCGTCGATGTCGGCGACGCCGGGCAAGGTGTGCATCGACGGCGTCACGGAGGTGGCGGGCGAGAAGGTGTTCGTCCTGCACTTCATCCAGGCGCGCGACCCGGAGCTGGTCGGCAGGCCCTTCTTCGCCCAGTACGACGAGAAGGCCGCGTGGCTGTTCGACCTCAAGCCCGCCCTGGGCGCGACCCACCTCCCGTGGGAGGTGCCGCCGACCGACGGCGGAGGACTGGTCGACCCCACGCGCCTGTAGCGCGTCCTCCGGACCGCCGGCCGCCTCCTTCTCGGACCGCCGCCGCGTTCTCGCCGTCCCAGGGGAATTGGAGCGTCCCTGGGGCGGGAGGCGCCCGAACGCGGTCCCGGGGCGATCGGTGGTGGAGTCAGGGCCCCCGCGCGCGCCGCGCCGGGGGCCCGGACTCCACGGGTCCACACAACGGAGCCCGGCACCGGGACGGTGCCGGGCTCCGCTCGCGTCCGCGTCGTGGACGGAGAGGCCGCCAGGCGGATCGGGCGGCCATCGACGGGACGGCTCCGGGGGTGGTTCAGGGGTGGGGGTGCCAGGCCCGGGGCAGGCGCCTGGGGTCGGATCTCCGCGTGCTCGCCGGATCCCGCCTAGCGCAGGAGCGCGTCGAAGTCGCCGGTCTTGGCGCCGCGCACGAAGGCGTCGATCTCGGCCGGGGTGTAGACGAGTGCCGGTCCCTGCGGGTCCCGTGAGTTTCGCACGGCGATGTCCCCGTCCGGAAGGGCGGCGACCTCGACACAGTTTCCGTCCGGGTTGCTCCAGCTGCTCTTGGTCCAGACGACCTTCGGCAGACGGCTCGCGGGAACACCGTTGTAGATCGGATACATCTCAACCTCCTGGAACTCGGGGGACTCGTGAGCGGGGTGTCCACACGCGGCCGTCCAGACCGCCGCGCCCGTCGTGTCGAACCACCGGGGCCGCCGGTGGACGTCGACCTTCGGGCATGGGAGGCCTGTCCCCCGGTGGGCTGTTTCGTACCCGGTGCGAGCCAAAGCGTAGCCCATGCACGTGCATTCGTACTTACCGAGGTAAGTACCTATGCAAGAACGGCGGGTGATGGGAACCCGGAACCGCATGTCAGGCCTAACGCGGCGGGGTGCGGGGAGGTTCGGCCCGCGGGGATCGTTTCCCGGTCGTGGCCGGAGGCGGCCACATGGGAACCCCCATGGTGGGCGCACAGCGAACGCCCGGGCGCTGAGAGCGACCAGGCGTGGGGGGAGGAAGCGGCGGGGGAGCGTCCGGCGGGTCCCGAGGCGGGGACTCCGTTCAGGGGCTCGGGAACCGGCGGCGGGGGTGGAGGGGGTGGGGGAGGCGGGACCGGCGAGGGGTCAGGAGTAGCGCTCCAGGAAACCGCGGAGGATGCCCTCCGTGGCACCGGGCGGCGGCGCCTGGGTGGCGAGGTGGTCCATCGTCTGCGCGTAGCGGTGGGTGTCGTCGTACTTGTCGAAGTACAGGGCGCTGTTCAGCTGCTCCAGGTAGACCACGTCGGGCAGGTCGGTGGTGGGGAAGCGCAGGATGCTGAACGGGCCGCCCGCGGCGGGGTGCCCTCCCATCGCGAAGGTGGCGATCTGGATGGTGATGTTGGGGCGGCGGGCCACCTCCAGGAGGTGCTCGATCTGCCCGCGCATCACCTCGGCGCCGCCGTAGGGCCGGTGCAGCACGGCCTCGTCGATGACCGCCCACAGGCGCGGAGCCTCCGGTTCGACGAATCTGCGCTGGCGGTGCATGCGCATCTGCACCCGGCTGTCGATGTCCTCCTCGGAGGTGGCCGTCCGGGACAGGCGGATGACCGAGCGCGCGTAGTCCTCGCTCTGGAGCAGTCCGGGGACGAACTGGACCTCGAAGGTGCGGATGACCGACGCGGCCTCCTCCAGGCCCACGTACACACCGAACCACTGCGGCAGCACGTCGCCGTACTCGTGCCACCAGCCCTGGGCGTTGGCGCTGGAGATCAGGCCGAGGAGGGCCTCGCGCTGCTCCGCGTCGTGCACGCCGTAGAGCTTGAGCAGGTCCTCCACGTCGCGGCGCTTGAAGCTGACCTGGCCCAGCTCCATGCGGCTGATCTTGGCGTGGGAGGCGCGGATGGCGTATCCGGCGTCGTGCCGGGAGATGTTCTTCTCCTGCCGCAGACGCCGGAGCTGTGTTCCCAGGAGAATCCGCAGGACGGTGGGGCCGCCGCTGGAATTGGCCAGGAAATCCTGGGTGGCCTGGAGATTCTTGGCGTGATCGGCGACCACATCGCCTCCTGTGTAGCGGCTTTGGCGCGAGCGACCGCTCAGTATACCCAGCGGGTCTTGTTACGGACAGGGGTGTTTGTAGATTGGGTCATGCCCTATGGGAGGTCTTCGTGCTTGGTGTAAACGCGGGTGCCCGTCTGTGAATTCTTGGCAAGGGATCTACCAATAGGGCCACTTCGTCCTATAGTCTAGGCCGGACGTTGATCTGCACGTGCATCTGTGTCTTACAGATGTAAGCCACGATGGCCCCGCGGACAGGGTCACCCGACATCACACTCGTGAGGACCGTGATGAACGCAGAGCTCGTGTCTTCGGAGCTGGAATCCGAGACATCATGGAGCCGCCCCTCCCTCGCCGAGGCGTCCCACGCCCTTCTGGGCGGCTGGTGGGACGACCCGCTGGGCCGCGTGGCCGTCGGGGAGGGCGCGCGGACACGGGACGCCGCCGCCAGGGCGTTCGGGCCGATCCCGGAATCGGTCCGCCAGGCGCGTGAGTTCGCCGCCCTGGCCCTCCGGGAGTGGGGGGTCGCGGACGCGGCGGAGGACGTCCGCCTGATCATCTCCGAACTCGTGGGCAACGCCTGCCGCCACGCCCGGTCCGGGTGCGGCCGGCGCGGGCACGACCGTGTCGTGGTCCAGCTGCGCCACCTGCGGGAGCAGGGGGCCGTGGTGTGCATGGTGGCCGATTCCAGCGAGAAGGCGCCGGTCAGGGTGGACGCCCACCATTTCGCCGAGTCGGGCCGGGGCCTCGGGCTCGTCTCCGCGTTCAGCCGGGAATGGGGCTGGGAACCGGTCGAGGGCCGCGGCAAGATCGTTTGGGCGATATGCGGTGGTGAAGGCTGATCCACACCCTTTAGGTACTCGAAAACGAACGCCTCGCAGCTCCGGGCGACATCGATACGTCTCCCGGGCCGAGTAGGCTGTCAACGCATATCGGCATTTGACCGATCGCGTCTGAGCAGAGTTTCCTACACCCGATCCCGGGAGCGAGGCGTGGCCGTGCTGGACACGGAACAGGACCAGTTCGTCTGTGACGGGATCACCGTCGTCGAGCTGGGCGGCGAGATCGACATCGCCACCGCCGAGAAGGCGTTCACCCGGATCACGACCGCGGCGGCCGACGGCTGCGTGGTCGTCGACCTGTCCGCGGTGGGCTTCATCGACGCCTCCGGCGTCAACGCCCTCGTCCGCGCACTGCATACCGCCACGCAGGCCCAGCACCATCTCCTCCTGGCCTGCCCGCCCCGCCAGCTGTCCCGGATCCTCGACGTCCTGGGGCTGACGGAGGTCCTGCCGACCCATGCCGACGTCACCGCGGCCGTCACCCGCCATGACGGTGTCGGCCACGGGGCCGCGCACTGACGATCGCGCACCGGCAGGCGCCGGCCTCACGGCCGTGGACACACGGGAGGGCGCGCCCGGCGCCGCCGGACACGCCCCCTCGTCGCGGAACTACTCGACCGTGACGCTCTTGGCCAGGTTGCGCGGCTGGTCCACGTCGTTGCCCTTGGCCAGGGCCAGCTCGCACGCGAACACCTGCATCGGGATCGTGGACACGATCGGCTGAAGCAGGGTCGGCACCGCCGGGATCTCGATGAGGTCGTCCGAGTACGGGCGCACCGACTCGTCGCCCTCCTCGGCGATCACGATGGTGCGGGCGCCGCGGGCGCGCACCTCCTGGATGTTGGACACGATCTTGTCGTGCAGCACGCTGCGGCCCTTGGGGGAGGGCACCACGACGACGACCGGCAGCTGGTCCTCGATCAGCGCGATCGGGCCGTGCTTGAGCTCGCCGGCGGCGAACGCCTCGGCGTGCATGTACGCCAGCTCCTTGAGCTTGAGCGCGCCCTCCATCGCCACGGGGTAGCCCACGTGGCGGCCCAGGAACAGCACCGTGTCGGCGTCGGCCAGCGACCGGGCCAGCTCGCGGACCGGCTCCACCGTGTCCAGGACCCGCTCCACCTGCTCGGGCATGGTGGCCAGCTGGGCGATCACGGCGTTGATCTCGTCGCCGAACTTCAGCCCGCGCACCTGGGCCAGGTACAGGCCGATCAGGTAGCAGGCGGCCAGCTGGGTGAGGAAGGTCTTGGTGGCGGCCACGCCGACCTCCGGGCCGGCGTGCGTGTACAGCACGCCGTCGGACTCGCGCGGGATGGTCGACCCGTTGACGTTGCAGATGGCCAGCACCTTGGCGCGCTGCTCGCGGGCGTAGCGGACCGCCATCAGGGTGTCCATGCTCTCGCCGGACTGGGAGATGGCGATGACCAGGGTCTGCTGGTTCAGGATCGGGTCCCGGTAGCGGAACTCGCTGGCCACCTCGACCTCGCACGGGATACGGCACCAGTGCTCGATCGCGTACTTGGCGATCAGGCCCGCGTGGTAGGAGGTGCCGCAGGCGATGATGACGATCTTCTCGACGGAGCGCAGCTCGTGGGGGGTCAGGCGCATCTCGTCCAGGGTGAGCTGGCCGTCGGCCGTCACGCGCCCGAGGAGGGTGTCGGCCACCGCGCGCGGCTGCTCGACGATCTCCTTGAGCATGAAGTAGTCGTAGCCGCCCTTCTCGGCGGCGGAGGCGTCCCAGTCCACGTGGTACTCGTTGACCTCGACGGGGTTGCCGTCGTAGTCGGTGACGGCCACGGAGCCGGCGCGCAGTTCCACGACCTGGTCCTGGCCCAGCTCGACCGCGTCGCGGGTGTGTGCGATGAACGCGGCCACGTCGCTGGCCAGGAAGTTCTCACCCTGGCCGCGGCCGACGACCAGCGGCGAGTTGCGGCGGGCGGCCACGACCAGCCCGGGGTCGTCCACGGAGGTCGCCACGAGGGTGAACGCACCTTCCAGGCGCTTGCACACCGCGCGCATGGCGGCGGCGAGGTCGCCGTGCGCGGCCACCTCGGTGCTGAGCAGGTGCGCGGCCACCTCGGTGTCGGTCTCGGAGAGGAACTTGCAGCCCTGCTCCTCCAGCTCCGCGCGCAGCGCGGCGAAGTTCTCGATGATGCCGTTGTGGACGACGGCGACGCGGCGGTCGTTGTCCACGTGGGGGTGGGCATTGACGTCGTTCGGGGCACCGTGGGTGGCCCAGCGCGTGTGGCCGATGCCGGCGCCGTCCCCGCTGATCGGCCGCTCCTCCAGGGCCTGGCGCAGATTCGCGAGCTTGCCCGCGCGCTTCTCGGCGCGCAGGGTGCCCCCGTCCAGCACAGCCACACCCGCGGAGTCGTATCCGCGGTACTCCAACCTTGCGAGGCCGTCCACGACGACCTGAAGCGCCGGTTGCGGCCCGACGTAGCCAACGATTCCACACATGGGCGCCAGCGTAAGCGAAGGAGTGCGCTGAATCGACCAACCAGTGCTCCATACCACTGGCCGTTTTCGCTGGTAACGGTATAGACCATTTGGTGTATGGGTGTAGACCGCGCAGGTGGGGGGAGTGGCGGGGCGCAGAGTGGAACCGTTCCACGCGTGCGGACCCGGAGGTAAAAAATCTGTCCGGGCATGTCGTGAACGTGTGTTTCGGGGCACATCCGACAACCCGGTCCGAAACTTGGGGGGACCGGCTGCCCGGTGCGGTCGACACCCTCCTCTAGGGTGGTCATTCGTGTCTCACGCGACGAAGAACGGCTTCTCCACGCCGTATGTGGAAATGGACCGGGCGGCCTGGGCGGCGCTCAGGGCCTCCACGCCCCTTTCCCTGACCGAGGCGGACCTCGCCGAGCTCCGCGGCACCACCGACCCCACCTCCCTGGAGGACGTGCGGGACGTCTACCTGCCGATGTCGCGTCTGCTCAACCTGTACGTGGGCGCCACCCAGCAGCGGCACGCCGCGGTACGCGCCTTCCTCGGCGAGTCCGACCGCCCCTCGCCGTTCATCATCGGCGTCGCGGGCAGTGTCGCGGTGGGCAAGTCCACCACGGCGCGCCTGCTGCGCTCCCTGCTCGCCCAGTGGCCCAACCACCCCGACGTGGAACTGGTCAGTACCGACAACTTCCTCCACCCCAACGCGGTCCTGGAGTCGCGGGGGCTGATGCGGCGGAAGGGCTTCCCGGAGAGCTACGACCGCCGGGCCCTGGTGCGCTTCGTGTCGGAGATGAAGGCCGGCGCCGAACGCATCGACATCCCCGTCTACTCCCACCTGAGCTACGACATCGTGCCGGGCGAGCGGCAGACCGTGCGCCGCCCCGACATCCTCATCGTGGAGGGCATCAACGTCCTCCAGCCCGCCACCGCCGGGCGCCTGGCGGTGGCCGACTTCTTCGACTTCTCCATCTACGTGGACGCCAAAGTCGAGAACATCCGCTCCTGGTACCTCGACCGCTTCCGCGAGCTGCGCCGCACCGCCTTCTCCGACCCGCGCTCCTACTTCCACCACATGGCCACCAGCATCGGCGAGGAGGAGGCCCTGGAGTTCGCCGCCAACACCTGGCGCACCATCAACGAGGTCAACCTCGTGGAGAACATCCGCCCCACCCGGGGGCGCGCCACGCTGGTCCTGTACAAGGGCGACGACCACCGCGTGCGCCGGGTGCGGCTGCGCAAGACCTGACTGTGTTTTCTGCGCGCTCGCAAGCTCGCGACGGGGCTCGGGGCGCCAAGAACCGGGGTTCTTCGTCGTCGCCCACGCCTGCCGCTCGTTCCTCGCTCACGGCTTGGCTCCTCCTGTGGAACCCGGTACGCCCCTCGCGTGCTCGCGTCGGGACCGGGCGCCAAGAATCGGGGTTCTTCGTCGTCGCCCACGCCTGCCGCTCGTTCCTCGCTCACGGCTTGGCTCCTCCTGTGGAACCCGGTACGCCCCTCGCGTGCTCATGGGCTTGCGTCGGGGCTCGGAGCGAAGGCGCTGTTCACAGCGGGCTCCGAGGGCGCATGGCGTGCTGGAGGGGCCCGGCGGCGTCCCCGGACCATGCCCGGGGCCGTCGTGGGAGCGGATCCCGACCGGGAACGTTCGTCGGATCAGCGGTGGCCCGGGACGTTGACCACCCGGCCGTTCGGGTCGAGGGCGAAGAACCGGCGCACGCCCCACTCCTCGTCCTGCAGGGGGTGCACGATCTCCGCGCCGCTGTCGAGCACGGCCGCGTACACCGCGTCCACGTCGTCCACCTCGATGCTCATGCCGGGCCGGACGGGCGCGGTCCGGTCGCGACTCATGAGGATGATCTGTGCCGTGGGGTTGGAGGGAGAGGCGAGGTTCATGACCCAGCCCAGGTTCATGGCCTCCTCAAACCCCAGAAGGCCGTAGAAGTCGCGGCTCTCCTCCATGGCCTCTGTCCCGACGTCGGGCACGACTCGGCGGACGGACATCAACGGCTCCTGTCAGTAGGGGGGGCAGGGTGTGCCTGAGCCCTTCCGGGCGGCAGCGAGACGCACCCGCCACGGCCCACTGCCACAACAGACCCTAGACAGCTGCCGGGCACCGCACCAGGGCCCTTCCACGCCTGTGGACGACTCCGGGCGGTGAACGGGGGTTCCCGGACCCGTCGCGGTCATCCCGCCGTCGCGGCCACGCCGATCAGCACGCCCACCGCGATGGCCAGGGTCAGGAGGACGGCGAACGCCATGCCAAGCAGATAGGCATGCCGTTCGAACCACGTCACGAGGCCCGGCCGGTATCCCTGGAGCTGCCGGGGGGGGTGACGGGTTCCTCCGGGCCGCTGCACGGCAGCCCGAGCGCGTGCACCAGCCGGTCCATGTCCTCGGCCGTGTAGTGGGCGCCGTACACCCTGACGAGCACGCCGCCGTGCGCGTCGAGGACGAACAGGGTGTCGCAGGGACCCTGGCGCGGCTGGACGACGGACGCGCGGACCGTCCACACGGCACGCGCCCGTGACCGGCGCCGCCGGAAGAACGCGCCCTTGAGGACGATCTCGTGCGCGGTCAGGATGATCCCGGCGCGGTGGACGTGCGCGGCCACCAGCGAGAACAGCACGACCCACGCGGCGCCCACGACCAGGGCCGCCTCCGGGCCGCCCCGGAACGCGACACCGGCGGTCACGATCACGCCGCTCACCATCCCGAGGGCCAGCCTGCTCCACCCCGCTCGGAGGTCGGGGCGCAGTACGAGATCATCCTGACCCTGGTGCACGTGAGTACCGTCCTTCCTGGCTCCTCGGACGGTCGGACGGTTCCGCGCCGGCGCCGGTTCCCTCCTCCCGAGACGCTGCGCGCGGTCCCGCGCCGACGGCGGCACGGCGGACGGAGCGTGCGGACGGCCCCGCACGACTCCGAAACCGGTTTGGCGGAGAAACGGCCGGGGGGTAGGGTGGTAGCTCTTTTCCGGACGCACCCCTCCACGGGTGCTGTGCGCTCCAAGGATCGGAACGAACCGGGCCCCCAGGGCGGCCGGGGCGGGACCCGCGCACACATGCCACCGTCCCGCCGAGCCCCTTTCCGAGGTCGCCGTATGTCCACGACCGTTCCCGCCGCCGTGCCCGTGAGCCCCGAGCTCCAGGCCGAACGCGACCACCTCGCCGCCGCCCGCGACGCCCTGCGCAGGATGCGCGAGGACGTCGAGGGCAGCGAGCTCGTCCTGGGCGACGTCGTCAACGACAAGGTCACCAACGCCGCCCTGCGCCGCGGCCGCGAACGCCGCCTCGCCGCCCTGGCCGACGTCCCCGGCGCCCCGCTGTTCTTCGGCCGCCTCGACTTCGAACCCGGGACCGTCTTCCTGGACGACGTCCCCGAGGCCCCCGCACCCGGCTCCGACGGCACCGCGCCCGCCTCCGAGCCGGGAACCGAGCCGGACCGGGTGCACATCGGCCGCCGCCACGTCCACGACCCCGACGGGCGCCCCATGGTCCTGGACTGGCGCGCGCCCGTCTGCGTCGCCTACTACCGGGCCTCGCCCAGTGACCGGATGGGCGTGCGCACGCGCCGCCGCTACGGCTTCACCACCCTCGACCGCGGACCGCGCGCCGACCCCGAGGCGGTGCTCACCGCCTTCGAGGACGAGCCGCTCACCGTCACACCGGCCGAGGCCGACCGGCGCGCCGGCGAACTCCTCAGCGCCGAGATCGAGCGCCCCCGCACCGGGCCCATGCGCGACATCGTCGCCACCATCCAGCCCGAACAGGACGACCTCGTCCGCGCCCCGCTCGGCACCACCCTGTGCGTGCAGGGCGCGCCCGGCACCGGCAAGACCGCCGTCGGCCTGCACCGCATCGCCTTCCTCCTCTACACCGAGCGTGAACGCCTCTCCCGCTCCGGCGTGGCGATCGTGGGCCCCAACCGCTCCTTCCTCTCCTACATCCGCGACGTCCTGCCCGCCCTCGGCGAGGTCGACGTCCGGCAGACCACCGTCACCGAGATGCTCACCAAGGGGCTGCCCGAGCGCGCCCGCCCCGCCGCCGGGTGGGTGCGCCGCACCGAGGAGCCCGCCGCCGCGCGGATCAAGGGCCAGGCCCGCATGGCCGAGGTGCTGCGCCGCGACCTGTGGTCGCACCTGCGCACCCCCGAGGAGGCGCTCGTGGTCCGCCGCGGATCACGCCGCTGGCGCCTGTACCCCGAGGACCTGCGCACCCTCCTCGACGAGCTGGCCGGGCGCGGCGTCACCTACGGCTCCGGCCGCGAGCTCCTCTCCCACCGCATCGCCCACGCCGTCCTGTCCCTCATGGAGGGCCGGGGGGAGGTGTGCGACGACCGCACCCACGAACAGGTGCGCCGCGACCCGGCCGTGCGGTCGGCGGTCACCGCCATGTGGCCCAGGGCCGACCCGCTCAAGCTCGTCCTCGGCCTGCTCACCGACCCCGAGCGCCTCGCGCGCGCCGCCGAGGGGCTGCTGTCCCCCGAGGAGCAGGCCGCCGTCCTGCTGCCCGGCAGGCCCCGCGGCCCGAAGTCGGCCCGCTGGTCGGAGGAGGACCTCGCGCTCGTCGACGAGGCCGCCGCGCTGATCGAGCGACCCGCCGGGCTCGGCCACATCGTGGTGGACGAGGCCCAGGACCTGAGCCCCATGCAGTGCCGGGCCATCGGCCGGCGCTGCGTGTCCGGTTCGCTCACCGTGCTCGGCGACATCGCCCAGGGCACCAGCCCGTCGGCCACCGCCGACTGGTCCACGCTCCTGGAACACCTCGGCAAGCCCACCGGCCACCTGAGCGTCCTGAACCGCGGGTACCGGGTCCCCGCCCAGATCATCGACTTCGCCGCACGGCTCCTGCCCACCATCGCCCCCGTCACCCGCCGCCCCCAGGAGGGGGCCTCCGGCTCCAGCCACCCCTTCGCACCGGTCTCCGTGCGCCGTGCGGCCGGGTCGCTCCGCCTCACACACGCCGCCGACGGGCTCGCCGCGTCCGTGGTCGACGCCTGCCGCGCCGCGCTCGGGGGAGAGGGATCGGTCGGGCTCGTCGCCGCCGACGCCGACCTGCCGACCCTGCGCGGGGCACTGGAGGCCGAGGGCCTGCCCACGCCGCTGCTGGGGGAGGCGGACACCGGTCCGGACGCGGGCCGCCTGGTCGCGGTGCCCGCCAGTCTGGCCAAGGGCCTGGAGTTCGACGCGGTCGTGGTCGCCGAGCCGGCCTCCATCGTCGAGGCCGAGGAGCGCGGCGCCAACCGGCTCTACGTGGTGCTCACCCGCGCCGTCAGCACCCTGCACGTGGTGCACGCGCGCCCCCTGCCGGAGGCCCTTCGCGTCAGTGGCTGATCTCGGTGCGGGGTGTGGCCCGGACCCGCTTCCACGGTCCGGGCAGCAGGCCCGCGGCGAGCAGCCACAGGGCCACGGTCCCCAGGTGTGCGCGCTGCAGGGTGCCGAACACGACCCCCGCCTCGCCGTCGCCCCCGGTCGCGTAGGTCCGCACCGCCATGACCAGCATGGCGACGGCCGACACCAGCTGGAGCACGGCCAGGACCGCCAACAGCATCCACATGCGGTCGTGGTGCCGGTAGCGGTTCACCGTCAGGGTGGACACGGCCACCAGCGCGGCCAGGACCGCGGCCGCCGCGACCAGCGCCTGGGCCGTGGTGGCCCCGGGGATCCCCTCCGCCAGCGACTCCGCGGTGCACACCACGTCCGTGGAGACCACGCACGGCCCCGGGAACAGCGTGGCGGCCAGGGAGGCCGCGCCGAACACGGCCATGGACCACCACGACACCGACAGCCAGGCGCTGGTCTCCTTCGCGCCCAGTGACAGTCCCAGGCCGGCGGCGAGCATCACCAGGACGGCCCCGGTGCGGTGCGCGCTCTCCAGGAACCTGCTGAAGCCCGCGTCCTGGTCGGCCAGGGCGCCGCTGACGGCGGCGCCTCCCGGCAGGATGACGTCCACGGCCCAGAGGCTGTACACGATCGCGGCCGCCACCGCCGCGACCTTCCCGTCCCTGTAGTCCCAGTGCAACTGTGCGGAGTGCGGCATAGTGCCCCTTCTTCCACGGATGTCCCCAGAGATGGGACGGTCCAGCGGTGGCGCTGTCGAACTCACCGTTGTCTCGGGACCCTACGCCTTCCTTGCCCCGACGTCACCCAACTCGCGGCGGCACTGTTATCCACGGGTGCGTGTTCACGCGGCATCATCGGGGGGACACCGGCGACGACGCGGGTACGGGTAGGGAACGATCGACGAGAAGGGCGCACGCATGGACGGCGCATCCACGACGCGATGGGTGATCGTGGGGGTCGACGGAACCGATTCCAGCCGCCACGCGCTGGAGTGGTCGGCGCACCAGGCGATGCTGCGGGGGCTCGGGGTGCGGATCGTCGCGGCCGCCGGGCCACTGGCCTCCGTCGGCGTGTTCGCCGGACACACGCACCTCGAGGGGGACGTGCCCCCGGACGAGGCCGACACCCGGGGAGCCGAACGCCTGCTGGAGTACGCGGGGGACTGGGTGTCCCGGCTCTTCCCCGAACTGCGGGTGGACACACGCCTGTCCTACGCCCGCCCGGTGGAGGCGCTGCTCGCCGAGGCCGCGGCGGAGGGCGCCGTCGCCGTGGTGGTGGGCTCGCGCGGACTGAGCGGGATCGCGGCCGCCTTCGTCGGCTCCGTCGGCATCGAACTGGCCGCCCGCGCGCCGGTCCCGGTGGTCGTGCTGCCCCACGAGCACGCGTCGGCGCACGGTGTCCGGGGCCGTGTGATCGTGGGCATCGACGGGTCCGACCCCAGCAGGCGGGCCCTGGACTTCGCCTTCGCGCAGGCCGACTTCGCCGACACCGAGCTGGTCGCCGTGAGCGCCTGGCAGCCCCTGGTGGCCTTCGCCGCCGCGACCGGCCCCATCCCCCCGGAGCTGTTCGACGACGAGACCGCGGCCGAGGCCGCCCGGCAGGCGGTGGAGGACGAGCTGGCCGAGCCGCGCCTGCGCCATCCCGGGGTCACCGTGCGCACCCGGGTGGTGCGCGCCCATCCGGTGGTCGCCCTGCTGGAGGAGGCCACGCCCGCCGACCTCATCGTGGTCGGCTCCCGCGGCCGCGGGGGATTCCGCGGGCTGCTGCTCGGCTCGGTGAGCCACTCCGTCCTGCACGGCGCCGAGGGCCCCGTCGCGATACTGCGCTGACCGGGCCCGGTCCCGCGCCCTTCCGGGCGGCCCCGGGCCCGGCCACGTGGGCGTGTCCGCCCGCCGCGCCCCCGGGGCGCGGAGCACAGGTCTAGCCCCCCTCCCGCGGCCCGAACCCCCTTGTGTGACGAACAGCACGGTGTGTCGGGCGCTGTGGGCCGTTCTCCCCGTGACCGGGGAAAGCGGCTCCGAACAGTACCGGAGCACGTCCCGGACGCGCGTTCCCCTACCCGGTGGTAGACCACTCGGATCCCCTGCTGTGCGGCGGAATCCGCTCCTTCTGCGTCACACCTGTAGACCACTGGCCTATACCAATTGGTCACTGTGGGGGGTTGTCGTTCATGATGCGAGAGATCTCGACCTTGAGAAGGAGCCGCTGTGACTGCCGTGGGTATCGAAGTGGGCGCCGTACCGACCGAGCACGAGGGACTCATCTCCTGGGTGCGCGAGGTCGCGGAGCTCACCCAGCCGGACGAGATCGTGTGGTGCGACGGTTCGGAGGAGGAGTGGACCCGACTGACCGACCAGCTGGTCGAGCAGGGGACCTTCGTCCGCCTGAACCCGGACAAACGCCCGAACAGCTTCTACTGCAAGTCCGACCCGAGCGACGTCGCCCGGGTCGAGGACCGCACCTTCATCTGCTCCGAGCGCGAGCAGGACGCGGGCCCGACCAACAACTGGATCGCGCCGGACGAGATGCGCGCTACCTTCGGCGAGATCTTCCGGGGCGCCATGCGCGGCCGCACCATGTACGTCGTGCCCTTCTGCATGGGCCCGCTGGGCGGCGACATCTCCCAGCTCGGTGTCGAGATCACCGACTCCCCGTACGTCGTGGTGTCCATGCGCATCATGGCCCGCATGGGTACCGCGGCCCTGCGCCTGATCGAGGAGCGCGGCGACTTCGTCAGGGCCGTCCACTCCGTGGGCGCCCCGCTGGAGCCCGGCCAGCAGGACGTCCCCTGGCCGTGCAACTCCACCAAGTACATCTCGCACTTCCCCGAGACCCGTGAGATCTGGTCCTACGGTTCCGGCTACGGCGGCAACGCCCTGCTCGGCAAGAAGTGCTACGCGCTGCGCATCGCCTCGGTGATGGCCCGCGACGAGGGCTGGCTGGCCGAGCACATGCTCATCCTCAAGGTCACCCCGCCCAAGGGGCGGCCGCACTACGTCGCCGCCGCCTTCCCGAGCGCCTGCGGCAAGACCAACCTCGCCATGCTCCAGCCGACCGTCCCCGGCTGGAAGGTCGAGACCGTCGGCGACGACATCGCCTGGATGCGCTTCGACGAGCAGGGGCGGCTGCGCGCCATCAACCCCGAGGCCGGGTTCTTCGGCGTCGCCCCCGGCACCGGCGAGAAGACCAACGCCAACGCCGTGAAGACCCTGTGGGGCAACAGCATCTTCACCAACGTCGCCCTGACCGACGACGGCGACGTGTGGTGGGAGGGCCTGACCGAGGAGCCGCCCGCGGGCCTCACCGACTGGAAGGGCCGCCCCTGGACGCCGGACTCAGGCGAGCCCGCGGCCCACCCGAACTCCCGCTTCACCACGCCGGCGGGCCAGGCCCCGACCATCGCCGACGAGTGGGAGGACCCGGCGGGCGTGCCCATCTCGGCCATCCTGTTCGGCGGCCGACGCGCCTCCGCCGTGCCGCTGGTCACCGAGTCCTTCAGCTGGCAGCACGGTGTCTACCTGGGCGCCAACGTCTCCTCGGAGAAGACCGCCGCCGCCGAGGGCTCCGTCGGCGAGCTGCGCCGCGACCCCTTCGCCATGCTGCCGTTCTGCGGCTACAACATGGGCGACTACTTCGCGCACTGGGTGAAGCTGGGCCAGGGGGCCGACGAGTCCAAGCTGCCCCGGATCTTCTACGTCAACTGGTTCAAGAAGGACGCCGACGGCCGCATCGTGTGGCCCGGCTTCGGTGAGAACAGCCGCGTCATCAAGTGGATCGTCGAGCGCCTGGAGGGGGAGGCCCCCGCGGTCGACACCCCGATCGGCCGCGTGCCGACCGCCGACGCCATCGACACCGAGGGCCTGGACGTCTCCGACGAGGACATGGAGTTCGTCCTGGACGTGGACACCGACGTCTGGAAGCAGGAGGCCGCCCTGGTCCCCGAGTTCTTCAAGACCTTCGGTGACCACCTGCCCGGCGAGCTCTGGGACGAGTACCACGCCCTCCTGGACCGCCTGGGCCGGTAACGACCCCTCCCGCCGGCCCCTTCCGCGCGGGGCCCGGCACCTCGGGGCGCGGGCACGACGGTGCCCGCGCCCCTTCTCGTGTGCCCGGGCACAGGGGCTTGCCGACCGGGTGCGGGCCGTGTCGCCCCCTTGCTCCGGAGAGGTCATGTCAGTGCAAGATTTCAGAAAAGACGTGGAAACTCTTGCAGAAATGAGCGCGGTCTCATTAACGTGCCGGTCAACACCCCTGACCCCCGAGAGGACCGGCACCCCCTATGAGTCCCCCGCGCCCACGGCCTGACCGCCCCTCACACGGGCCCGGACCCGGCCTCGTCCGAGCCGTCACCGCCGGACTGGCCGCCACGGCCCTCGCGCTCCCCCTGTTCGGCGCGAGCGCCGCCGCGCTCCCGGTACCCGCCGAGCCCACCGGGCAGGCGGTGGGAGCGGACCTCACCGAACAGCGCGCCCACTGGATCGACCGGGGCACCGTGCTCTGGCCCGCGGACCTCGCTCCGGGGCACACCTACACCCTCGTGACCTCCGCTGACGCCGACCTCGACGTCTCCGGCGGCGAGCTCGGCGGCACCTACGAGACCCTGGAACTGACCCCGGACCCCGACGGCCCGACCGAGGACCAGCGCGCCGCCCGGCCCCACCTGGCCGACCTGTCCGCCCTGGACGTGGAGCGGGTCAACGGGCCGCGTCTGCGCACGGCGCTCACCGGGCAGCTCGCCGTCGTCGAACGGGACGGCGACGGCACGGTCACCGCCGCGACGGGCGTCCAGATCCCCGGCGTCCTCGACGACGTGTACGCCGACGCGGCCGACGCCGACCTGGGAGCCGTCTGGGACGCGAAGGGCCGCCCCACGGTCTCCCTGTGGGCGCCGACCGCCCGGTCCGTGAGCCTGGAGCTCTACGACGACTCCGCCTCCGACACCCCGCGCGTGGTGAGGATGCGGCGCGACCACAGGACCGGCGTCTGGTCGGTGCGGGGCGGGGCCGACTGGGCCGGGCGCTTCTACACCTTCGACGTGCGGGTGTTCTCCCCCTACGCCGACGGGGGCCGGGGCGCCGTCGTGGACAACCGGGTCACCGACCCCTACAGCGTCTCGCTGTCCACCGACTCCGTCCGCTCCCACCTGGTGGACCTGGACGACCCGGACCTGGCCCCCGAGGGGTGGGCGCACCAGGACAAGCCCGCCGCGGTGCCCCCGGAGGCCGCCTCGGTCTACGAGCTGCACGTGCGCGACCACTCGGTCTCCGACGACACCGTCCCCGCCGAGCTGCGCGGCACCTTCGCGGCCTTCACCCGTCCCGGCTCCGCCGGGATGCGCGAACTCGCGTCCCTGGCCGAGGACGGCATGGACTACGTCCACCTGCTGCCCGCCTTCGACATCGGTTCGGTGCCCGAGGACCCCGCCGACCGGGCCGAGCCCTCCTGCGACCTGGAGTCCTTCGGCCCCGCATCCGAGGAGCAGCAGGCCTGTGTCGCGCAGGTCCGCGGAGAGGACGCCTTCAACTGGGGCTACGACCCGTACCACTACACGGTGCCCGAGGGCTCCTACTCCACCGACCCGGACGGCGCGGCGCGCGTCACCGAGTTCCGCCGGATGGTCGGCGGCCTCAACGACGCCGGGCTGCGCGTGGTCATGGACGTGGTCTACAACCACACCCACCAGGCCGGACAGGACGAGCAGTCGGTGCTCGACCGCGTCGTCCCCGGCTACTACCACCGCCTGGGGGCCGACGGCGGCGTGGCCACGTCCACCTGCTGCCCGAACACGGCGCCCGAGCACCTCATGATGGGCAAGCTCGTCGTGGACTCGGTGACCACCTGGGCCCGCGACCACAAGGTCGACGGCTTCCGCTTCGACCTGATGGGGCACCACCCCAAGCAGAACATGCTCGACATCCGGGCCGCCCTGGACGAGCTCACCCTGGAGGAGGACGGGGTCGACGGCTCGTCGGTCCTGCTCTACGGCGAGGGCTGGAACTTCGGCGAGGTCGCCGACGACGCCCGGTTCGTGCAGGCCACCCAGGCCAACATGGCCGGGACGGGCATCGGCACGTTCAACGACCGGCTCCGCGACGCCGTGCGCGGCGGCGGACCCTTCGACGCGGACCCCCGCGTACAGGGATTCGGGTCCGGGCTCTACACCGACCCGAACGGCTCGCCCGCCAACGGCACCGCCGAGGAGCAGCGGGCGCGGCTGCTCGGCTACCAGGACCTGATCAAGGTGGGCCTGACCGGCAACCTGCGCGACTACCGGTTCACGGACTCCTCCGGTGAGGAGACGACCGGGTGGGAGGTGGACTACAACGGCGCCCCGGCCGGCTACAACCTCCACCCGGGCGAGGCGGTCACCTACGTGGACGCGCACGACAACGAGACCCTGTACGACGCGCTCGCCTACAAGCTGCCACCGGGCACGCCGATGGGCGACCGTGTGCGGATGCAGGCGCTGTCCCTGGGCACGGCGGTGTTCGGCCAGGGCACTGTGTTCGTGCACGCGGGCAGCGAGCGACTGCGCTCGAAGTCGCTGGACCGCAACTCCTACGACTCGGGGGACTGGTTCAACCGGCTCGACTGGGACTGCGCCGCCGGCAACAACTTCGGCGCGGGCCTGCCCCCGGCCTGGGACAACCAGGACAAGTGGGACTACGCCCGGCCGCTCCTGGCCGATCCCGCGCTCGTCGCGGACTGCGCGGCCGTCGAGGCGGCCCGGGAGCGCTTCGGCGAGATGATGCTCATCCGCGAGTCCACCCCGGCGTTCTCGCTGGGCACCGCCGAGGAGGTCCAAGGCCGGGTGTCCTTCCCGACCAGCGGCGCCGACGAGCTGCCCGGCGTCATCACGATGCGTGTGGACACCACCGGCCTGGAGGGTGAGTGGTCGTCGGTGACAGCGGTGTTCAACGCGACCCCCGAGACCGTCGGGCAGAGGGTGGAGGCTCTGGCGGGCGGTGACGTGTCCCTGCACCCGGTGCAGGCGGAGTCCACCGACGAGACCGTGCGCGGATCCTCCTTCGACCCGGGCACCGGCACCCTGACCGTGCCGCCGCGCACCGTCGCGGTGTTCGTGGAGGACTGACGCGGGCCCGGGCCGGGGGATGCGACCCCGGCCCGGGCCGAAGCCCCGTTCGCGCGGGCCGGTGCTGGTCACGGCCTCAGGGAACATTTGCGGGCGTTCCGACCTTCGGCCGGAAGGGCGGCCGGGGCCGTGTTACGGATGGATCCGTTCCCCACCGGCCCTCTCCTCCTGGAAGCCACATGCTGACGTTGCTCCTCGTTCTCACCGTCCTGATCGCCATGGTCGGCGGCGCTCTGCTGGCAGTGGGCAGGTTCCGCGTCGACGACGAGTCCTCGGGGGGAGCCGTCAGCGTCGTCGTCGCTCCCTGCGTGCTCGCGCTCTACCTCGCGTCGGCGGCGATGGGGGTGGTCATCGGCTGGGAGGACTTCACCGGGGCCGGCGACGGGTTGACCGCCGAGGTGGGCGCGGCCGAGTCGCTGTACTGGAGCACCGCCGCCTTCCCCGAGGACGAGGCGGAGGCCGTGCGCGAGCAGCTGCGCACGTACATGACCACCGTCGTGGAGGAGGACTGGCCGCTGATGCGCGACGGCGGCGAGCTGAGCTCCGAGGGCGAGGAGGAGCTCGCCGACCTGGCCGCGTCCGTGCGGGAGCTGTCGGTGTCCGACACCGGTGACGGCCTGGACCGCCTGACCGCGCGCCAGGAGCTCGCCGAGCTCAGCGACGCGCGCATCGAGCGCGCCGACGCCGCGGGGGACGGGATCCCCTCCGTCCTGAACGCCATCGCGGCCCTGTCCGCCATCGCCGTGGCGGTGCTGCCGTTCGCCATGATCCGGCGGGGCTCGTCCGTGGCCTACTTCTGGGCCTCGGCCAACCTGGCGTTCGTCTTCGCCACCATCCTGCTGCTGTTCTACCTGGGCAACCCGTTCAACGGCGCCCTGGCCCACGACGCGGGCGCGATCCAGGAGGTGCTGGCCGGGTTCGACCGGACCGACGCCGCGCTCGGTTCCCGGTGACGGGCCGGAGAAGCCGTTTCCCGTGCTCGCGAACGGCCGGCCCCGCGCCGGTCAGTTCGCGGAGCGCGCGGCGGCGCGGCCCGCGCCCGAGGCGGCCACGGCGATGACGACCATGAGCACCACCATGGTGCGCATCGGCGTGAAGGATCCGGCCGCCCGCGGAGCCGAGGACGACGACATGTCCGCCAGCACCTGCTCCCCGGCCGCCTCCTCCACGACGGGCGGGGCGGACGGGGACGGGGAGGGTTCCACGGGGTCGGTCGCGCGCTCCCGGCCGGGGTCCGCCGGGACGGCCGGGGGCTCCTGGCCCGGGGCCGCCGACCCGGGCGGCGCCTCCCCGGGCTCCTCGGGGGCCTCCGGAACCGGTTCCGCGGGAGCGGGCACCTCGGGCGACGGGGGAGCGGGCTGCTCCGGTGCCCCGGGCCGCGGCTCGCACGGCGGCGCCTGGCCCCTGCGGACCACCACCCGCACACCGTTCGCGCACACCAGGACGTAGGACTCCGGGACGACCTCGACCAGCGCGCCGGACATCCTCACCCGGACCCCGGCGGGGCCCACCTCCACACTGGAGGTCCCGTCGTCCACGGCCACGCCCGGACCCGTACCGTCCACGCGTACGTCCGGGGCCGCGCCGTCCACGCCGACACCCGGTCCCGTACCGCCCACGGCCACGTCCGGGCCCGCACCCTCCCCGCGTACGTCCGGGGACGGAACCGCGCCCACCTCCGGCGGGGCGGTCGGCGGACCGCCCTCCAGGGCGAGCGCGGACGGGGCGCCGGAGGTGAGCAGGAGCGCGCTCAGGGCCAGCAGGACGGGCGGGACACGACGCGAGGGGAGCATGTCGCCCATCGTATCCACGCCGGTACGCGGAGTGATTCCGTGTGGTCGCGGAGCCGTGTGCGGAAAGGCCCCGGGCGGGCCCCTCGTCCCCGGGACCACGTCCTCAGGGCGAGTGCAGCCGCAGGACCGCGTGCTCGGCCCAGTCCGGCGGACGCGTCAGCCGGGAGACCAGCATCATCGTCGCGAAGGCCAGCGGGATGGTCCAGGCGGCGGGCTGGGCCAGCAGTACCGACGTCCATCCCCCCGCGGTGGGGAGCAGCATCGACCATCCCACCGCGCCGGTCGCGGTCACCGTGCCCACGACCAGCCCCGAGGCCGCTCCGGGCAGCGTCAGCCTCCGCCACCAGATCCCCAGGACCAGCAGCGGGCTGAACGTGGAGGCCGCCACCGTGAACGCCCACACCACCAGCACGTTGATGTCGGTCATCTGCGCGGGCAGCGCCAGCAGCACGGCCACGCACGCCCCCACGGCCACCGCCAGGCGCAGCCGCGGCACGCTTCCCTGGAACAGGTCGTGCGACAGTCCGCCCGCCAGGGCCAGCAGCAGTCCGGAGGAGGTGGACAGGAACGCGCCGAACGCGCCCGCCGCCACCAGCGCCGCCAGCACCGCGCCCACCGTTCCCGGTACCGCCTGCTCGGGCAGCACCACCGCCACCGTGTCGGTGCCCTGCAGCAGCACCAGGTGCGGTGTGAGCACCCGGCCCAGCAGGCCGTACACCGCCGGGAAGAGGTAGAACATCCCCAGCAGGGCGATCACCCCCACCGCCACCCTGCGCGCGGTCCGCGCCGTGGGGCTCGTGTGGAAGCGCATGATGACGTGCGGCAGGCCCATGCAGCCGAGCGTGATCGCCAGCAGGGCGGACCACGTCTCGAACAACGGGTAGCCGCCCACGTCCAGCAGCGGCGTGCTCCACCGCTCACCGCCCAGCTCCGGCAGCCCCTCCGGCCGCGGGATGGTCGCCCCCTCGGGGAAGACGTACTCGGTGCCCGCGTCCGCGATGTGCTCACCGGCGGCGAGTTCCACCTCCCCGCCGTCCGGGACGGTCACCGTCACCGGCTCGTCCAGGCTGAACCGGGTTCCCACGGTGAACTCCACCGGGGTCGCCTCGGGAAAGTGGGTGCCCCGCTCCGGGGTCAGCGCCTCCGAGCGGGTGTGCGGGCTGGAGTGCACCACCAGGTAGATCGCGGGGACGGCGAGGAAGACCAGCTTGACGACGTAGTGGAAGGCCTGCACGTAGGTCGCCGACCTCATGCCGCCCGCGGCGATCGACCCGCTCACCACCAGCCCGGCGAGCAGCACCCCCACCCAGTACGGCGTGCCGCTGACCAGAGCCAGCACCACACCGGCGCCCTTGAACTGGGGCACCAGGTACAGCAGCATGATCACCAGCACCACGCATCCGCACAGCTTGCGCAGGCGCGGCGCGCCCAGCCGGTACTCGGCGAAGTCGGGCACGGTGAAAGCGCCCGACCGGCGCATCGGCCCGGCCACCAGCGCCACCACCGCCACGTAGCCCGCGGCGAAACCCACCGCGTACCACATGGTGCCCAGGCCGTTCTTGAGCACCAGCCCGGCCAGGCCCAGCACGGAGGCGGCCGACAGGTACTCCCCCGCGATCGCCATCGCGTTCCAGGTGGGGGACACCCGCCGCGAGGCCACGAGGAAGTCCGAGGTCGAGCGGGCCGCGCGTACCCCGTAGACACCGATGACCAGGCTGGTGACCACGACCAGCCCGATCGCCAGGACCGAGATCACCGCTTCTGCTCCCCGCTCCCGGAGCCCGGGCGCTCCCGCTCGGCCCGCTCCTCGATGCGCTCGGCCGAGCGCACGTGCCACAGGGCCAGCGCGAACAGCAGGGGGTAGGCCGCCACCATCAGCAGCAGCCACGACAGGGGGACCCCGCCCGCCCGGATCTGCCCGAGCACGGGAAAGGCCGCGAACGCGCCGCTCATCCCGAACAGCAGCACCGACAGCAGTGCCACCGTGCGCGCGGCCGTCCGTCGCTGGGCGCGGAAGAGCCTGCGCGCCGCCTCGGTGTCCACCGGCTCCGGTATCGGCAGCAGGTGCTGCGCGGGCCGGTTGCCCCGGGCCAGCGCGATCCGGGTCTGCGGGCTGGTCAGCTTCTCCCGGCGCGGACTCATGGCGCCTGCCGGGAGGACTGCTCTCCCTCACCGTCACGGGGCCGGGACGCGGGGGGACCCTGCGCGTTCGCGGACCGGCCGAGCTGGTCGCGGCGGGCCGCCTCCAGCAGCTGCGCGCGCAGGTGGCGGCCGTGGCGGCGGCTCACCGGCACGTCCCCGGCCGGGGTGCCCGCCACCAGGCCGGAGGAGGAGGTCACCCGCAGGTCCCGCACCCACGGGATCGCGATGAGGTATCCCCGGTGGACCCGGACGAACCCCGCCGAGGCCCACACCTCCTCCAGGTACGACAGCGACAGGCGGATCAGGTGGCTGCCGTCGGCGGTGTGCAGCCGCACGTAGTCGCCCTGGGCCTCCACGAACTGCACGTCGTCGCGCTTGACGAACACCGTGCGCCTGCCCGTGTCGATCTGCACCACGTGCAGGTCCTCGGCGGGCGGGGCGTCGCCGCTGGGGCGGCGCAGCTGGGCGATGCGGCCCACGGCCTCGGCCAGGCGCTCGGGGCGGATGGGCTTGAGCAGGTAGTCCACGGCGCCGATGCCGAACGCCTCCACGGCGTGGGTCTCGGAGGCGGTCACGAACACGATGGACGGCGGCTCCGACAGCACGCTCAGCACCCTGGCCACGTCCATGCCGTCCAGGCCGGGCATGAGGATGTCCAGGAACGCCGCGTCGATCGTGGTGGTCCCCAGCAGCCGCACCGCCGTGGCGCCGTTGTCGGCCACGAGGACCTCCGCCACCTCGGGCATGTCTCCGAGCAGGGACGCCATCTCCTGGCGGGTGGACGCCTCGTCCTCGACCACCAGCACCCGCAGTTCGGGTTTCACTGCGCCACCACCCCCCTGGTGAATCTGGGTACGCGCACGGTCACCTTCGTTCCCTCGCCGAGCGCGGTCTCGATCACCAGACCGTACTCGGGTCCGTAGACCGCGCGCAGCCTCTGGTCCACGTTGGCCAGGCCGACGCTGCGCGACTCCGGCCCCGTGCCGGCCAACAGGGAGCGGGCCAGGTCGGGGTGCATGCCGACCCCGTCGTCCTCGATCTCGATCACGCACAGCGGCCCCTCGCCGAAGCCCGAGACGCTGATGTGGCCGCGGCCCTCCTTGCGCTCCAGGCCGTGCCGGATCGCGTTCTCCACGATCGGCTGCACCACCAGGAAGGGGATGGCCACCGGCAGTACCTCCGGCGCCATCCGCACGGTGATGTCCAGGCGGTCGTGGAAGCGGGCCCTTTGCAGTTCGAGGTAGGTCTGCGTGGCCTCCAGCTCCTCGGAGAGCGTCGCGTAGTCGCCCTTCTCCGAGAAGCCGTAGCGCAGGTAGTCGGCGAAGTCCGACAGCAGGTGGCGGGCGCGGTCGGGGTCGGTGCGCACCAGCGCGGCGATCACCGCCAGGGCGTTGTGCATGAAGTGCGGGGAGATCTGCGCCCGGAGCGTGCGCAGGTCGGCGGCGGCGATGCGCGCGCGTGCCCGGCGCAGCGCCGCGTGGTCCAGGCAGTCCGACACCAGCGCGGCGGCCGCCTCCACGTCGGCCTCCACGGGGTCGCCCGACGCCACCAGCGCGCCGGCCAGCTCGTCGTCCACGGTCAGGGGGACCGCGCACACCGAGGTCCCGTCGGCCAGGCGGGCGCGGGCGTTGCTGCCGTACTCGAAGACCTGGGCGAGCAGCCCCTCGGACTCCTGCGGGTCGGGCTGCCTGCCGTCCACGGCGACCGGACCGTCCAGATCGGCGAGCACGACGCCGTCCACGGCCAGGAGCCGGCGCAGCCGCCGGGCGGCCGAGGGCACCTTCCTGCCGTGCAGCCCGTCCTGGAGGTCGATGCCCAGGGAGTGGACCTGGCGCATCAACTCGACGCTCGCCCGCTGCGCCGACGACGCTGGGCGGCGCCGGGAGGGGGACATCCGCGACAGCCACCGATATGACACGGAACGACCCTATCCCAGCAGCCTGTGTCGACGCTCACGTGGTGTGGGTCACCTTTCCAGTCGTGATGCGGGGGAGTGTCCGCTCCCCGGCCGGGGCGCAAAGGGGCCGGGCCCGTCAGCCGGGAGGGATGACGGGCCCGGTGAGGGGCTCGGGGCGGTGGCCGCGCCGGGAGCGGAAGTGCCCTCCCGGGTGAGTGGGCCACCGATGGCCGCCCCGAGCTCATGGTGCCTGGGGCCTGTTCTTCGAACCGGATCTCAGCCCATGAGGGGTGTTCGGGCGCCCGCGGGGCTGCCGTGGGCACCGAGGGTTCCCGCTCTTCGGGCGCCCGAACACGGACCGAAGCGAAGCGGAGGTCCTGAAGAACACCGCCTAGTGCTTGGCCGCCTTCTCTGCGCCGGCACCGGTCAGGGCGCGGACCTGGAGCATCGCGAACTTGTCGAAGTCGCGCTCCTTGGACATCAGCGTGCCGACGACCGCGCACAGGAGGCTGATCGGCACCGACACCAGGGCCGGGTTGGGCAGCGGGAACCAGGCGAAGTCCGCGTTCGGGATGAGCGCGGTCTCCCTGCCGGAGACCACCGGCGAGAAGAACACCAGGCCCACGGCGCTGATCAGGCCGCCGTAGATGCCGGCGAGGGCGCCGGCGGTGTTGAACCTCTTCCAGAACAGGCTGAGCAGCAGGGTCGGCAGGTTGGCCGAGGCGGCGATCGCGAACGCCAGCGCGACCAGGAAGGCCACGTTGAGGTTCTGGGCGAACACGGCCAGGACGATCGCGACCACGCCCACGCCCAGGGCGGCGAGCCGTGCGACCTTGACCTCCTCGGCGCCCGTGGCCCTGCCCTTGCGCAGGACCGAGTTGTAGAAGTCGTGCGCGATGGAGGACGAGGAGGCGATGACCAGGCCCGCCACGGTGGACAGGATGGCCGCGAAGGCCGCGGAGGCGATGAGCGCGAGCAGGACCGAGCCCGCCAGTTCGCCGCCGATGGTCTCGCCGACGGCCTGGGCCAGCTGCGGGGCGGCCGTGTTGCCCGCCGCGTTCTGGGCCGTGATGGCCTCGTGGCCGACGATGGCCGCCGCGCCGAAGCCCAGCACCAGGGTCATCAGGTAGAAGGTGCCGATGAGGCCGATGCCCCAGTTGACCGACTTACGGGCGCTCTGGGAGTCGGGGACGGTGTAGAAGCGGATGAGGATGTGGGGCAGGCCGGCCGTGCCCAGCACCAGGGCCATGCCCAAGCTGATGAGGTCCAGCTTGTTCCACATGGTCTGCACCGGGTCGCCCGCGACCTCCACGCCGTAGCGCAGGCCGGGCTCCAGGAAGCCCTCCTGGCCGCTGGCGCTGGCGGCGTCGCTCATCAGGGCGCCGAGGTTGAACCCGTACAGCGACAGGGTCAGCAGCGTGAGCAGCGCGGCGCCGGCCATGAGGATGACGGCCTTGATGATCTGCACCCAGGTGGTGCCCTTCATGCCGCCGAAGGTCACGTAGACCGTCATCAGCAGGCCGATGACCACGATACCGACGATCTTGGCGGTGGGGGCGTCCATGCCGAGGAAGGTCTGGCCGGGCTGGATGCCCAGCAGCAGGGCGATGAGCGCGCCCGCGCCGACCATCTGCGCCAGCAGGTAGAAGATCGACACCACGAGCGTGGAGACCGAGGCCGCGGTCCGGACCGGGCGCTGCTGCATCCGGTAGGACAGCACGTCGCCCATGGTGTAGCGGCCGGAGTTGCGCAGCAGCTCCGCGACGAGCAGGAGGGCGACCAACCAGGCGACGAGGAACCCGATGGAGTACAGGAAGCCGTCGTAGCCGAACAGGGAGATCATGCCGGCGATGCCCAGGAAGGACGCGGCCGACATGTAGTCGCTGCCGATGGCCAGGCCGTTCTGGAGCGGGGAGAAGCCGCGGCCGCCCGAGTGGAAGTCGGTCGCGGAGCGGGTGTTGCGGCTGGCCCAGACGGTGACGCCGAGCGTGGCCGCGATCATGAGGACGAAGAGGACGATGGTGACGATACGGCTGCTGTCGCTGACCGTCCCGACCGCTTCCTGTGCGAGCATCATCGGCCGCCCTCCTTGTCCGTCGCTCCGTGGTGGAGCTCGTCGCGCAGCTCGACCGCCTGCGAGTCGAGCTTGCGGCGGGCGTAGTTCGTGTACACGACGGCGATCCCGAAGGTGGAGACGAACTGCAGGATGCCGAAGAGCAGCGCGACGTTGACGCTGCCGAAGAGCACGACGCCCATGAGGTCGCGGCCGAACGCGGACATCAGCACGTAGAGCAGGTACCACGCCATGAAGGCGATGCTCATGGGGAAGACGAAGGCGTAGAGGCGCTTCTTGAGCTCGACGAAGCGCGGGTCGCTGTGCATCGCGACGTAGTCCTCACGCGCGATGGGCGTCTCATCTCCTCCGTTGCCACCGGGGGGTGGTGTCGGGTCCTTCGTGGGTCTGTCTGGTGACATGGAAACCTCCGGGGGGATCGGCGGGCAGCCGGTGAAGACGATGTTTCGCCGGTGTGACGTGCGTTACTCGGCACTGTAAGGAGGGGCACTCCGTCACAGGAGGGGGTGCGTGTCCACGCGCGCCGAACGCGGAGGAGGAGCGTCAAACGGTCGCCCAGCGCTCGGTGAGCGGTCGGACGGAGCGGTGAACGGTCGCCGAGCGGTTCCCCCGCTGGTGCCCGGGCCCGCCGCCGGGGCACAGGTCCGTACCGCCGACGGCCGGTGGGGAGGGCCTCACGCCACCCCGGAAGGCACGGCCGCCGCGGGCCGTTGTACCTTGCGCAGCATCACCGCCCGCGCGGCCGGGCCGCGCGGGCGCGATCCGTGAGACCCCGGACGAGGTGCGCCGTACCCGGTGACGACAAGACGGCGCGTTGTCGCACACACGTCATGTGGAGGTACGGATCATGGCCTGGATCGTCCTGGTGATCTCGGGGTTCCTGGAGACCGCGTGGGCGACCGCGCTCAGCGCGTCCCAGGGCTTCACACGCCTGTGGCCGTCGGTGGCCTTCGGGGCCACCCTGGTGATGAGCATGGCCGGCTTGGCCTACGCGCTGCGCACCATCCCCGTCGGGACCGGCTACGCGGTCTGGGTGGCGATCGGCGCCGTCGGCACCGCCCTGGTGGGCATGTTCTTCCTCGGTGAGGGGTTCAGCGTGCCCAAGGCGCTGTGCCTGCTGCTCATCGTCGCGGGCGTCGTCGGGCTCAAGCTCCTGCACTGACCCCGCGGCCGGGCCGGGGACGGCCCCGGGCCCCGGACCGGGAGCCGACGGCGGGCGGCCCCGGCGGAGGGGGTTCCGCCGGGGCCGCGACGCGGATTCCCTCCGCCTCGGCGCGGGGGTGCTCCGCCGGAGCCCGAGGTCATCTGTGTACTCGTGTCCTCAGCTCGTCGTCGTCATCGGGCTGCGCCCCGGCGGCGTCCTCGGCCCCGCCGGAGGGCTCGGCGGCGACCCCGGCGACCCCGGCGGCCTCGGCGGCCTTGACGGCCGCGGTCCTGCGGCTGCTGACCAGGCTGGTCACCGTCGTGATGGCGAGCGTGGCGATGATGACGAGCAGCGAGGTCAGGGTGCCGATCTCCGGCACGTGCCAGTCGGTGGTCTCGTGCAGGGCGTGCAGGACCAGCTTCAGGCCGATGAAGCCCAGGATCACGGCCAGGCCCTTGTTGAGGTGGACGAGCTTCGTCAGCAGGCCGCCGATGAGGAAGTAGAGCTGGCGCAGGCCCATCAGGGCGAAGGCGTTGGCCGTGAAGACCAGGTAGGGCTCCTGCGTGATGCCGAAGATGGCGGGGATGGAGTCGAGGGCGAACAGGATGTCGGTGAGCCCGACGGCGATCATCACCAGCAGCATCGGCGTGACCACGCGCCTGCCGTCCAGCCGCACGGTCAGCTTCGCCTCGTGGTACTTGTCGGTGGTCGGCAGCAGGCGCCGCACCAGCCGCACCGCCGCGTTCTCCTTGTACTCCTCGTCGTCGTCGCCCGAGTCGGCGATCAGCTTCCACGCCGTGAACAGCAGGAACGCACCGAACAGGAAGAAGACGCCGGCGAAGGCGTTCACCACCGCGGCGCCCAGGGCGATGAAGAGGCCGCGGAACAGCAGCGCGAGCGCGATCCCCACCAGGAGGACCCTCTGGCGGTGCTTGGGCGGGACCGCGAACGACCCCAGGATCAGGATGAAGACGAACAGGTTGTCGACGCTCATCGAGTACTCGACGATCCAGCCGGTGAAGAAGTCCAGGCTCTGGGCCGGGGTGCTGAGGAAGCCGAGCCCGACACCGAAGACGACGGCGAGGGAGACGTAGACGCCGATCCAGGCCGCGGCCTCCCGCATCGACGGCTCATGGGGTCTTCGAGCGATGATGACGAAGTCGACCGCGATCACGGCCAGCAGGGTCGTGATGGTGACGGCCCAGACCCAGGGGTGAATGTCCACGTTCTCTTGCTCCAGGTGCTCGTTCGGGCACGGTGGTGCCCGCGGAGCGGCGGTCGGGCCGCTCCGCAGGCGTCACCGCGGTGGTCAGGGGGAGGTGTGGGGGGACTTGCGGCGGGGATGCTGGGGCCCGCGCCGCCGGTTGAGGTGGTCCGCGTGTTCCATGTAGCGCTCGACGAGTGCCGCGGCCACGGGGTTGTGACCGCGGATGCGCAGCAGCCAGCGCGGTGCGATCCGCTCGTGCAACCACAGGAACCCGATGGTGAACCCGAAGCTCAGCATGGCTTGCAGCGCAAGAAAGGACAGTAGCGGCTCACCCAGCACGGTGTCGCTTCCGACCGCCTGCGCCACGGCGTAGGAGTCGAGGAGGCGGACGAGGGGGAACCCCACGAGCCAGTACAGGGCCAGGGGGGCCACCGCGCCGATGGAGAAGACGCCGCGTGCCAGCAGCACACAGTATCCGCCGCCCAGGAGTGCGACGGGTCCTCCCAGCGCGACCGCGAGGGTGAGGGTGACCCCCAGGGGGAGCCCCGCCAGCACGCCGACGCCCGCGGCGAACAGTCCCGCCACCGGACCGATCGCCGCGCCTGGTACGGCGACCTCCACGTGGTCGAGGAGGGGCCTCCCCGCGGGGAGGGTGTCCGGGGCTCCCATCAGTCGATCACGACCCCGAAGGCGAACAGCGAGTAGAACAGGGCGCCGAGGTAGAACACCGCGGCGAAGCCGATGATGAGGTTGGAGAGGATCCCCGGCCGGATCGGCTTGGGCAGCGTGATGTTGTTGACCAGCAGCAGCACCACGCAGTAGGCGCCCATCGCGAACGCCGACAGGAAGGCCAGCACGTCCAGGATCGCCGCCGGTCCGTCGGCCGGGCCGAAGAGCAGGATGCAGATGCCGAAGATGATCAGGCCCCAGAGGAACATGGCGTACAGCTTCGACATGCCGACCTTCTTGGCGCCCGGCACGAAGTTGAAGGTCATGTCGGCCTGGCCGCGTGAGAAGGAGTCGAACAGCCCCAGCGTGGCGTTGAGCCCGATGAGCGCGATGAAGCAGAAGAACACCGTGCCCAGGACCGGGCTGCCGGCCGCCGAGAAGGAGGCCGCCATGGCGTCCAGGGCGGCGTTGCGGTCGCCCTCGCGGAGCAGCTGGGTCACGTTCGGGTCGAAGCGTGCCGCGGACTGGGCCAGCACGGTGAAGGAGATCGTCACCAGCATCGTGATGCCCCAGAACAGGACCAGGGCGTCGAAGGAGACCCAGCGCCGCCAGCCCCTCCACTTCTCCATCTCCTCGGCGTCGGAGGTGTCGAACATGAAGCCGCGCGAGGGCATGGTCTCCTGCTCGTCGGCGTGCCTCAGACCGCGGATCTTGGGGATGTGCGAGCCCATGCCCGCGCCCTTGTCGCGCAGGTGCAGGGTGTACCACATCTGCTGCATGCCGGATGGTCCGGCGAAGGCGATGGACCCGACGATCACGGGGAACCAGAGCGCCGTCGTGGCCTCGGCCGGGAGGTAGCCGAACGCGAACATCCCGGTGAGGGTGGAGGTCAGGTCGGACAGGTTGCCCACGATCGCCGCGATCACCGCGCTGCCGACCACCAGCAGGCCGATACAGATCGACAGCACGTTCTCGAGCAGGTTGTAGATGACCTTCGCGAACGTGAAGACCACGCCGACGAGGAGCATCCCCGTCACCGCCGTCAACTGCCAGGGGATCCCGGTCACCCTCTCGAACGCCGAGGCGCCCGCCGACAGGTGGCCCGGCCAGATGTAGACCAGCATCGCCGTGACGAAGAAGAACCACATGAGCGGCTTGAAGACGCGGGCCGCCCCGTAGAAGATGCTCTCCCCGGTGGCCATCGCGTAGCGGGACATCTCCAGCATGACCACGGCCTGCAGGGTGACGCCGACCAGGAAGAGCCACCGGATCTCGGGGCCGAACACCAGCACCAGCCTCGGCCACATGTAGGACTCGCCCATGCCCACTCCGAGGGCGACGAGGAACACGGTGGGGCCGAGGATGTGGATCGAGGGGGGCGCCTTGGGCAGGCGCCGGATGGGCATCGGCTCCAGCCGGCCCGCCTTCCAGAAGCGCTCCTCCTCATGGGGCGCGCTCCCGGCGGTGTCCGCCGCGGAGGTCGGGGGGTTCGGGGGATTCGTGTCCGCCTCGGGGGGAGGCGCCTGCCGTTGTGCGGGGATGTGGGGACGTCGGGTGCCGGAGCCGGTCGAGGCCGCGGTGTCACCGCTTTCGGGGTGCGAGGAATCCATGGGTGGAACTCCCTGTGTGGGATGTGCGGATGCGAGATCGGTTGTTCGCATGGCGCCCCCGGGTGGTGCTGGCACCTTCCTCTCTGCTCGGCGCGGACGAGGGGTCACTGCGGCGCGGCGCGTGGCTGCCGTCGCGGTGGCTGCCCCCGACGGCCCTGTGGCGGCGGCTCCGGGCCGTCGGGTTCGTGGTGTGCGGGAAAAGGGGAACGGCCTGGCCGGAGCCCGTGCTCCGACCAGGCGCCCGGTCAGAGTACTCCGGCGGAGCGGGCCCAGCGGTACTTGGCGCCCAGGACCTTCACGGGCATCTCGGTGGTGTAGGGATAGGCGACGATCCCGTGGTCGAAGAGCCTCTGGCTGGCGGCCTCGACCTCGGTGTCGCCCGAGAGCGAGGCGACGACCGGCTTGTCGATCCCGGCGGCCCTGGCCTTGCTCACCACGTCGATCACCACGTCGGCGAAGACCAGCGGCGGGGTGACGATCGTGTGCCAGTAGCCCAGGACCAGGGAGTGGACCCGGGGGTCCTCCAGACCCAGCCGGATGGTCTTCTCGTAGGTGGAGGGCGGCTCGCCCCCGGTGATGTCCACCGGGTTCCCGGCGGCGCCGAAGGGCGGGATGAAGGCGCGGAAGGCCTCGTCGAGGTCCGGCGGGATCTCGTACAGCGACATGCCGTTGTCCACCACGGCGTCCGACAGCAGCACTCCGGACCCGCCGGCGCCGGTGATGATGACGACGTTCTCACCGGTCGGTGCGGGCAGGACCGGCAGGGCGCGGCCGTACTCCAGCAGTTCGGTCAGGCCGGGCGCGCGGACCACGCCCGCCTGGCGCAGGACGTCGTCGTAGACCTTGTCGTCGCCCGCGAGCGCGCCGGTGTGCGACCCGGCCGCACGCGCCCCGGCCGAGGTACGCCCGGCCTTGAGCACCACCACGGGCTTCTTGGGAACGACCTCGCGGGCGGCGGCGACGAACGCGCGGCCGTCCTTGAGGTCCTCCAGGTGCATCGCGATCGCGTTGGTGTTCTCGTCCTGCCCGAAGAAGGTGAGCAGGTCGTCCTCGTCGATGTCGGCCTTGTTGCCCACTCCCACGATCGCCGACACACCCGTGCGGGTGCTGCGGCTGTATCCCAGGATCGCCATGCCGATACCGCCGGACTGGGACGTGAGGGCGGTCCCGCCCGCCACGTCGTAGGGCGTGCAGAAGGTCGCCGACAGTTTCCGCGGCGTGTAGTAGTAGCCGTAGATGTTGGGGCCGAGCAGGCGGACGCCGTGCCGCCGGGCCACGGCGAGCACCTCGTCCTGGAGCTCCTGCTCGCCGGTCTCGGCGAAGCCGGAGGGGATGAGGATCGCGCCCGCCACGCCCTTGCGCCCGGCCTCCTCCAGCGCGCCCGCCACGAACTTGGCGGGGATGGCGAAGACCGCGACGTCCACGTCGCCGGGCACGTCGGTGATCGAGGCGTGGGAGGCGCGCCCGTAGACCTCCGCGGCCTTGGGGTTGACCGGGTGGACCTCGCCCTCGTACCCGCCGTCCACGATGTTCTTGATGACGGAGTTGCCGATCTTGCCCGCCTCGTTGGAGGCGCCGATGATCGCGATGGAGCGCGGCTTGAAGATGCGCTCCATGGAGGCCAGGATCTCCTCCCGGGAGAACGTGCGGGGCCCCTCGGCCGGCGAGAAGTCGAGGACGAAGCGCAGGTCCGCGGCGATCGCCCCGGAGGCGGAGGCGAACACCGGGTTCAGGTCCGCCTCGGCGATCTCGGGGAAGTCCGAGACCAGGTCGGACAGGCGGACCAGGAGGTCGGCCAGGGCGCCCTTGTCCACGGCCTCGCTCCCGCGCACCCCGGACAGCACCTCGGCCGCCCGGATGTCGTCGACCTGGGCGAGGGCCTCCTCGCGGGTGAGCGGCGCGAGCCGGAAGGCGACGTCCTTGAGGACCTCCACGAGGATCCCGCCGAGACCGAACACCACCACCTTGCCGAACGTGGGATCGGTCGTGGCACCGACGAGCACCTCCACTCCGCCGCCGACCATCTGCTGGATCTGGACGCCGTCGATCCGGGCGTCCGGGTCGTGGGCGCGGGCGTTGGCGGTGATGCGCTCGAAGGCGGCGGCGACCGCGTCGGCGCTGTCCAGGCCGATCTCCACGCCTCCGGCGTCGGTCTTGTGCAGGATGTCGGGGGAGACGATCTTGGCCGCCACGGGCAGGCCCAGCTCCGCCGCGAGGGCGGCGGCCTCCTCGGCGCTGTGGGCCAGCGCCTCGCCGGGCACGGGGATGCCGTAGGCCTCGGCGAGGACGCGGCCCTCGGGGGCGGTGAGCGCGGTCCGGCCCTCGGCCCTGGCGCGGTCGAGTACCTCGCGGACCGAGGCACGGTCGCGGTCGGAACGTTCGGGGGTGTAGACGGCCATACCTTCAGATCACTCCGTTCGATGCGAGTTCGGCCAGTTCCTCGGGGGACAGGCCCAGCTCGGAGCCGTAGACGTCGGCGTTGTGCTCACCGAGCAGCGGGGAGCGCACGACCTCCACCGCCGAGTCCGAGAGCCGGATGGGGGAGGCCACGGTGTGGTAGGTGCCGCGCTCGGGGTGCTCGACCGCGGTGACGACCCCGTTCTCGCGCAGGGTGGAGTCCTCGATGATCTCCCGGGTGGACATGATCGGCCCGCAGGGGATGTTGTGCTCGTTCAGCGCGGCCAGGACGTCCCACTTGGGCAGTTCCTGTGACCACTCCTCGATCAGGGAGAAGGCCTTGTCGAGCTTGTCCAGCCGGGCCTCGGGGGTCGCCCACTCGGGGTCGTCGGCCAGTTCGGGATGGCCGATCAGCCGGGCGATGGGGGCCCAGCCGGCGGGCTGGATGATGACGTAGACGTAGTCGTTCGGGCCACCGGGGGCCGTGCGCACGGCCCAGCCGGGCTGGCCGCCGCCGGAGGCGTTGCCCGAGCGGGGGACCTCGTCGCCGAACTCGTCGTTGGGGTACTCCGAGAGGGGGCCGTGCGCCAGCCGCTGCTGGTCGCGCAGCTTGACGCGGCACAGGTTGAGCACCGAGTCCTGCATGGCGACCTGGACCCGCTGGCCGCGGCCGGTGCCGACGCGCTGGTACAGGGCGGCGAGGATGCCGGCCACCGTGTGTATCCCGGTGCCCGAGTCGCCGATCTGCGCCCCCGTGGCCAGCGGGGGGCCGTCCTCGAACCCGGTGGTGCTCATCGAGCCGCCCATGGCCTGGGCGATCACCTCGTAGGCCTTGAAGTCGGCGTAGGCGCCCGGCCCGAAGCCCTTGATCGAGGCGTAGACGAGGCGGGGGTTGGTCTCGGACAGCACCTCCCAGGTGAAGCCCATCCGGTCCAGCGCCCCGGGTGCGAAGTTCTCCACCAGCACGTCGCTGCGGCGCACCAGGTCCAGGAAGATCCGCTTGCCCTCGGGGCTCTTGGTGTTCAGGGTGATGCTGCGCTTGTTGGAGTTGAGCATCGTGAAGTAGAGGCTGTCCACGTCCGGCTTGTCCCGGAGCTGGCGCCGGGTGATGTCCCCGGAGGGAGCCTCCAGCTTGACGACGTCCGCGCCCATCCACGCGAGGATCTGTGTCGCGGACGGTCCGGACTGGACGTGGGTCATGTCCAGGACGCGGATTCCGTCGAGTGCCTTGCCCATGACTCTCCTTCCGGGCTACTTGTACATCGTCTGGTTCATGGTCCCCGGGGCGTACACCTCGGGGTCGATCCAGACGTTGATCAGTGAGGGCTTTCCGGACTCGCGGGCGCGGCGCAGGGCCGGGGCGATCCCGGCCGGGTCCCGGACCTCCTCCCCGTAGCCGCCGAGCATCCGGGCGAACTCCGAGTAGCGCACGTCCCCGAGGGTGTTGCCGATCTCTCCGCGGTCGGCGCCGTACTTGGCGATCTGGCCGTAGCGGATCTGGTTCATCGAGGAGTTGTTGCCGATGATCCCGACGAAGGGCAGGTCGAACCGGACGAGGGTCTCGAAGTCCCAGCCGGTCAGGCTGAACGCGCCGTCGCCGAACAGGGCGACGACCTCCTTGTCGGGCCGTGCGTGCTTGGCGGCCATCACGAACGGGACGCCGACGCCGAGCGTGCCGAGCGGCCCCGGGTCCATCCAGTGGCCCGGCGCCTTGGGCTGGACCACCTGGCCGGAGAAGGTGACGACGTCGCCGCCGTCGCCGACGTAGATGGAGTCCTCGGTGAGGAACTGGTTGATCTCGTTGACCAGGCGGTAGGGGTGGATCGGCGTGGAGTCGGAGGTGAGCAGGTGGGCGCGCTTGTCGAGCGCCGCCTGCTCCTGGTTGCGCAGCTCCTCCAGCCAGGCCTTGCGGCCCTGCGCCCCTGTGTCGCCGTAGCCCGAGACGGCCTGCAGGACCGAGGACAGGACCACGTCGGCGTCGCCGACGATCCCCAGGTCGATGTCCCGGTTCTTGCCGACGGTGGCGTAGTTGAGGTCGATCTGCACCACGGTGGCCGTGGGGGAGAGGCGCTTGCCGTAGCCCATCCGGAAGTCGAAGGGCGTGCCGACGATGATGATCAGGTCGGAGTTGGTGAAGGCGTAGCGCCGGGAGAGCTGGAAGTGGTGGGGGTCGCCCGGAGGCAGGGTGCCCCGGCCCGCGCCGTTCATGTAGGCGGGGATGGTGAGGGAGCGGACCAGGTCCGTGGCCGACTCGGTGGCCCGGGTCGTCCACACCTGGTTGCCGAGCAGGATGCTGGGCCGCTCCGAGCGCACGATCAGCTCGGCCAGCCGCTCGATGTCGGCGGGGTCGCCCGCCTGGCGGGTGCTGGCGCGGTAGCGGCCCGCGGCCGGGATGCGCGCCTTCTCCAGCGGTACCGAGGCGTCCAGCACGTCGCGCGGGATCTCCAGGAAGGACGGGCCGGGCGCGCCGCTGTTGGCCTCGCGGAAGGCCATCGAGACCAGGTCGGCCACCCGCTCGGTGTGCGGCACGGTGGCCGCGAACTTGGAGATCGGGTTGATCATGTCGACGTGCGGCAGGTCCTGGAGGGAGCCCATCTTGTGCTGGCTGAGGGCGCCCTGGCCCCCGATGACCAGCATCGGGCTCTCCGCGCGGTAGGCGTTGGCGATGCCGGTGACCGCGTCCGTGGTCCCGGGGCCCGCGGTCACCACGGCGCATCCGGGTTTGCCGGTGATCCGGGCGTAGCCGTCCGCGGCGTGTGCGGCGACCTGCTCGTGGCGGACGTCGATCACGTCGATGCCCTCGTCCGCGCAGCCGTCGTAGATGTCGATGATGTGTCCGCCGCAGAGCGTGAAGATGGTGTCGACGCCTTCGGCCTTGAGCGCCTTGGCCACCAGGTGGCCGCCGGAGATCGTGGTCGTGTCGCTGCTGGGTTCGGTGCTTGCCTTCTCGGCCATCGGTGCGACGACCCCTTTCGTGCGGGTTCCGGGATACGGTGGGTCTTTGTTGGTGGGATACTGTATACCGTGTACGTCACATTGGAGCACGGCGCGGTGCCGCTGTCCAGACCCTCGTTCGCCGGGGAAGGGTCCGGACCGGCAGGGGGCGGCGCAGCCGGGCCGCCAGGACGGACGCCACCGCGGGCAGGACGCCCGCCGCGGCCAGGAAGGCGGCATGGGTGCCGACGGGGGCCAGGGACAGGACCGCCGCGGCCCCGCCCACCCCCAGCAGCCCGCCGACCGCCTTGGACCCGTGGACGAGGCTCTGGAGGCCCGGGGCGCTCTGCGACCCGAAGTGCCCCTCGGTGATCGCCCGGGTGAGCGGATAGCAGGAGCCGGTGCCCGCGCCGACCACCAGGGACAGGAGGACGAGCAGCTGCACCGGGCCGGCGGGGGCCGCGGCGGCCAGCGCGGCCAGCCCGAGGGCGGTCGCGGCCATCAGCAGCGCGAGGGTCCGCCGCCTCCCCGTCCGCTCGGCGGCGGCGCTCGCGGCCAGTCTCCCCAGGCCGCTGGCCAGGGCGAGGGCCGTGACCGCGGCGGCGACCTCCGAGGGGGATCGGCCGAGGCCGAGCAGGACCGTCGGCAGGGCGGCGAGCGTGAACAGGGCACTTGTGCCGGACAGCGCCACCACCGCGTGCAGGGCGGGCAGCGAGCGTCCGCTCGCCCAGGCCTGGCCCATGCTGAAGTCCCCTGCGGCCGGAGGATCGGCGCGCCTGCGCAGCGCGCTCGCGCACGGGTCGCTGCCCGGCGGCCACCACCGCTCCGGGGCTCCGCGCTGGCCCGCGCCGCCCGCCACGCCCAGGGCGGCCACCACCGCGGCGAGGGCGGTGGAGGCCGACGGGAGCACGTCGGGGGAGAGCCCCAGCGCGGCGGCGGGCAGCAGGGGGACCGCGCCCAGGGCGAAGGCGCCGCCCACGACGCCGAGGCGTACGGTGTGCCGGTCCGGGAACCAGCCGCCGACCAGGTCGGCGCAGGAGTGGTAGACCAGCCCGGCCCCCGCGCCGCCGAGGACGCCGTAGCCCAGTACCGCGGCGACCGGGCTCGCCAGGTGGCCGAGTGAGAACAGGGCGGCGCCGCACAGGAGGGCTCCCGCGCAGATCGCGGGGCCCGGCCCCAGCAGCCCCCGGGCCCGGAGCCAGCGCGGCGCGGGCGCGAGGGAGCCCTGGACCAGGGCCCAGACGAGGAACGGCGCGAGCGCCTGGGCGGGAGACCAGCCGTGCGCCCCGACCAGGGCGGGTACGGCGGCTCCGTAGCCGAACTGGAGCACGCCGACCGCCGCGACGGCGACGAGGGCGCGGATGAGGAGGACGGACCGGGGCAGCCCGGTCAGTTCCCGGGCGGTGGGGCCGACGGTGTACCTCCGGCCCCGCCAGTCACGGACGTCTGTGGGGGTGTGGTGTCGTGTTGGCTCCTGGGGCATGGCGACACCTCCTTGTATGCAGTATGCAAAGCGCGCCTCGCCTTGTGAAGGGGTGTGCGGGCACAAGCGACCGAAGGAGCGGGTATTGCATACTGCATACAGTATGGCGTATCACTGGAAAGGGGCGAGCGAAGCAGGATGAGGAGGAGTGGTGGATCTCTACGAGTACGAGGCCAAACAGATCTTCGGTGAGTACGGTGTCCCCCTCGTCGAGGGCGAGGTCGCCAACACCCCGGAGCAGGTCCGCCTGGCGGCGGGCCGGATCGGCCGGAAGGTCGTCGTCAAGGCGCAGGTC
>NZ_LWLB01000005.1 GCF_001905145.1 Nocardiopsis sp. TSRI0078 | reverse complement strand
CAGGATGAAAAGCGCTCAGTGTGCAGGCGATGCCGGCGAAGGCCAGGAAGTGATCCGCCTTGCGCTCGTAGCGGCGGTGCAGACGACGGCATTCGGCCAGCCAAGCCATCGTGCGCTCCACGTGCCACCGGTGCCGTCCCAACCGCTGTGAGGACTCCACTCCCTTGCGGGCCAAGCGGTGGACGATCCCCCGCTGGCGTAGCCATCGGCGCAGGTGGGCGTAGTCGTAGCCTTTGTCGCCGTACAGCTTGGCGGGTCTGCGCCACCTCGGCCCGCGGCGCGACCGGATCGGAGGGATCCCGCGGACCAAGGGCTGGAGGGCCTGGCTGTCGTGGGTGTTGGCCCCGGAGATCGCCATGGACAGGGGAAGACCGTCCCGGTCGGTGATCAAGTGGATCTTCGCGCCCTTCTTGCCCCGGTCGACAGGATTCGGACCTGTCAGGTCCCCCCTTTGAGGGCGCGCATGTTGACCGAGTCGATTGCGCACCGCGACCAGTCCAGCTCGCCGCGGGCGTCGAGTTCGTCCAGGACCAGGCGGTGGAGCTTGGCCCAGACCCGGGCGCGGGTCCACTCGGTGAAGCGCCGGTGCGTAGTAGGTCCGGACGGGCCGAACACCGGCGGGAGTTGGGCCCAGGTGCAGCCGGTCGTGGCTACGAAGATGATCGCGGCCAGCACCTCACGATCCCCGTGTCTGCGCCTGCCGCCGTCCTGGGGGCGCGTGGGTGCCTCAGGCACCACTCGCTGGAACAGTTCCCACAGCTCATCCGGCACAAGGCGTTCAACCATCGACCCGCGACCAGGTTACCGAGAACCCAAATGAGATGAGCTTTTAGTGGTCCAGGTGTAGATAGGACTCCGTAGTATTTAATTAGCGAAGGGCTGTGCTTCCGACCAGCGATTCACAAGATCACGTCCGGCGGGGGTCAGAAGGTAATGCTCAGTCGCAGGCACGTTAAGCCGATGGCCTGTAGCCAGGACAGTGGTAAAGCTCATTTCGGACCCGCCCGTTAATTTGATGAGTATCCCGTCTTTGATGAGGTAGCTCAGCATCAGGTCTAGGGCTCCCGGGAGAGAGACGATATCGTTGTTCGGAAGGCGAGCGAAATGCTCAAGGACACGGCGCTCGAAGTCCCCATATCGTTGGTTCAACAAGGCGAGGTTGGTTTTGTACTGTCTGAGTGACTTGCGATCAATCTGATCAGGTCCGTCGCCTTTGCGGCGATGGCATGTTGGGCATAGCGCGATGAGGTTCTCGAAACTGTGCTCACGAACCTGAGCCCAGTCGTCGATGTGCTCAATTTCGACTGGGTACGCCCGGCATGTCGGTATCGCACATCGGTGGCCAGCCTCTACGAGTACGGCTCTCTTCAGCTCCCGCGGGATCGCAGGTCGTCCTTCTGCCATGCAGCAACTCTACGAGTGGCTGACGACAGAAAGTAGGTTGCTTCGTGCCGGGATCGCCTCCCGTCACTCTCGTGAAGCAAGACGTCTGTCGAAGGTGATGTCGGATCCGGCCGGCATTGTGTCGCCGGAGGCGGCACGGTAGGCGACTGAGAGACATCTCAGGTGGCCAAGTTGTCAAGCCGCGACCGCTAGACCGGAGGTGAACGCGCGTTGCTCGTCGAAGCTCTGACCGGTCTGCAAGCAGTGGAACAGCTGCCCCAGCATCCGGTTGAACAGGTGCCGCTGGGCCTGGGCGTGCCAGTCACCGCGGTCCCTGCGTCTGCGGTAGTGAGCGTAGGCGCCCGGGGACCTGGTCAGCGAGGCGAACGCCCAGTGGAACCCCGCGTTGGTCAACCGGTCGTTCTTGATGAACCGCCTGCCCACGAACCGTTTCCGCCCCGAGGCGCGGGTGATGGGGGCGGACCCGGCGTAGGCCTTCAGGCTGCGTGCGTCGGCGAAACGGGCGCGGTCGTCTCCGATCTCGGCGAGTACCCGGGCGCCGGTCAGCACCCCCAAGCCAGGGAAACTGAGCAGGATCTCAGCATCCGGGTGCGCGCGAAAGGACTCCTGGACCGCCGTGGCGAGCTCCTCGGCTGCCGTGCAGGCCGCGTCCAGTTGGCGGATCAGCGCCAGGAGCTGGGTGCCCATGGCGTCCTCGATCCGCTGAGGCTGGTGGGCCCAGGTGGAGCGGAAGATGCCCCGCAGCCGCCTGGCTTCCTCCTCGATACCGCGCCTGCGGCCGGCGCGTTTGAGCGCCGATCTGAGCTGAGCCAGCGACAAACGCGTGGCCTTGTTCGGGGTGGGCGCGGCGGCCAGGACGGTGCGAGCATCGGCCCGAGCCAGGCCGTGCTGCTTGGACTGGAACGCCTCCAACGCGGCCGGGTAGTAATCACGCAGCAGGGAGCGGATCTGGTTGACCAACTGCTGGCGGGCCCAGACCGCGTCCTGCTGGGCGCGGGCCACCACCGCCAGGGCGCGCACCTGCTCGCTGTCTGCGGGCAACGGCCGGTGCGCGGCGGCGTCGGTGCGCAAGATGTTGGCCAGGACCAGGGCGTCGCCGGGATCGGACTTGGCGCGGGAGACGCTGTGCCGGTCGCGGTAGCGGGAAGCGGCCAGCGGGTTGATCGCGTAGACCGGTCGGTTGCCCGTGCGCAGGGCAGCGACGAGCAGGCCGCGGCCGGTCTCGATCGCGACCGAAATGGGGTGCTCGGGGGTGTCGCCGTGCTCGGCGAGCAGCTCCAGCAGCTGCTGGTAGCCGTCGGCGTTGTCGCTGATGCGGAGCTTGGCCAGCAGGGTGCCATCGGCGTCGACCAGGGCGACGTCGTGGGGGGCCTCGGCCCAGTCGATCCCGCAGAACACCGCCATCTGTGTCTCCTTCGCTGGTGTGTTGGCGTGGGTGGGGGCCTGTGTGGTCCGCGCGGCGCCCTAATTCCAAGGCTCTTTGGCCTGCCATCTCAGTAGCCGTTCGCGGTACCAGCGCACCGCAGGGGCCCCGGTCTTGGACAGAGCTCTGGGGCTCGGGATCAAGAGGTGGGGGTCGCCCTGCGGTCGGCTCGCACCACGGGGCTCAACGTTCACGGGGGTGTTGGGGTTTCGTGGCGGCCCGAAGGCACCGGGCGCCGCCGGTCTCTCAGGAGGCCTCGCCAGGCCGGGAAACCTCAGGGGTTGGCCCGGTGCCCACGCGGCCACCACGAAACAGATCCGTCCTGGACCAGTCCAGCAGTCCTTCATCAGGGCTGTCTGGAACCGCTTACGAACGAATTAGGACCCCGCCTGCCTGGCGCTGCGGGACGTCGGGGGACCCGGCAGCACGAGCGGGGAGGGGCGTGAGCAGGGGCCTGGCCCCATCTTGGTCCGGCCCTGGCCCCATCAGTGTGACGGGTCCTCGAAGGTGAGGTCGTGCACCCCGTTTGACCTTGGATTTTATGGTGCACCCGACAGGATTCGAATTGCGGCCATCGGATTAGAAGAATGCTCAGCGGGACGCCCTTGCCCCAGGTTGTCGATGACGTCATCTGGCACATTGCGCGTCTCATGCCGGCAGAGCAGGACACGGTACTTGGACGGGCTTTCCTGAACGGGTTCGCTGGAGCCGTACCCGGAGCGCTCCAGCCGTTGAGCCGAATGCCCATGCGCAACCTCTACTTCGCGTGCACCTCTACGGGATTCATTGGCACCCTCACCGGACAGCGACCTCCGGACAACGCGACGATGAGCGCCTTCGAGACGGACCTTGACGCCCTGGCCCACACAAGGACGCGAGATCGTGCCGGTGACTCTGTACCCGAAGGAGATCACCGAGACGGATGTCGAAGCTTTCACCGAACACGGTGTCATAGTGCTCGTCCACGCGAGCTGGGCCTCGACGACGGACACGGTGGGATTCCTGAACTGTGTCTGGATACAACGAGCGCTCGATCCCCATCGAGAGGAACACGTGGCCGCTCACCCTCGACCGGTGTCCCTCCCTGGATGGCTCCGCCAGAACCCTCCGACCCCGAGAGGTCGGCCCCTTCCGGGCGCAAGGCAAGGGTGTCGTTTACGCTGTCACCGTGCCTGAGGGGCGCTGAATCGCAGTCAAGATGGTCCGTCCCGAATTCGCCTCTGATCCCGACTTCAGGACGCCCCGGGCGAATACGCGACACACAACGGAACAACCCTGCGCATCCACGCCCCCGAGATGAGGAGACCCTGGTGGACACCACCGATCTGCGCGACCCGGCGACCCCTGTGGACGTGGTCTTCGAGGTCCTCCAGAACACCGCCACCCGCACCGCGGCCGCGTACATGCGGGCGGCCGAAGCCGCCACCACTCCGGAGGAGAAGGACGACGCGAAGGAGAAGATGATCCGGGCCTGGCAAGTCAAGCGGCGCCGCCACCTGACCCGGGACGAGATGATCACCCTGATCGAGCAGCTCCAGGAGGAGCGCGATCGTCTTCGGGGAGCCTAACCGGTGCCTGCCCCCTACGAGGTGAGCCCAGAGCTCCTCCAAGGGATCTTCGACGAGTACATCAAGCCCACCGTTTTCGGTGACATCAAGCCGGTAGCCCCGGGAGAGCGCCCCACCCTGATCCTGCTGGGAGGTCAGACCGCCGCCGGGAAGTCCAGCGCGCTCAACGGGATCGATGAGCGCCACGGCAGCGACATCGCCCAGATCAACCCGGACGACTTCCGCCTCCTCCACCCCGAGCTGGACGAGATCATGCGGGATGCCCCGCACGAAATGACCGACCACACCGCACAGGCGATGTACGCCTGGTCCGACATGGCCCGCAACTACGCTCACGCCCACGGCTACCGGCTAATCATCGAGAACACCTTCAGCCGCCCCGAGTACCTGACCAAGTACGCCGAAGAGCTGTCCAAGCCGGTGCACACGACCAAGGAGGACGGCACAACGGTCCGGGTCCACAGCGGGTACGAGGTCGAAGTCGTGGCGCTGGCCACGCCCACCGAGCGCAGTTGCCTGGACATGGTCGGCCGGTACCTGAAGGAACCTGCCGAAGAGGCGCGCTGGTCCGACGCCGAATACCACGACTCCGTGGTGGCGCAGTTGCCCCGATCGCTGGATGTGGTCGAGGCCGACCCCAACGTGGACCGGGTCATCATCACCGACCGGTCTGGCGCGCTCCATTACGACAACGCCCGCGGCCCCGATGGCGCCTGGGCCAGTGAACCGCAGGCGGCCTCGGCACTGCGGGAGATCCGAGGCGACGGGCGAGTGGTCTTCGGCCAGGAGGAGGCTGGTGACTGGCTGTCCAAGTATTGGCAGCACAGCCAGACCCTCCTGGATCGGCGGGAACTGGATGCCCGAACGGCTCCGACGATGCTGACCCTGCACGCTCACGCCGACCGCGTGGCTGCGGTGGCATATGAGGGCCAGGACAAGCAGCTCGCCAAGCACGCCTGGTACCAGAAGGTACAGAAGGCGGTGTTCCTGGCGGGCCAGCGTGGTGTGGACAACGCCGACCTGCCATCGAGCCCACAGGAGTACTTCTCCGGTTCCCCGGAGGAACGCGCGCGCTATGTGGAGGCGATGAGAGCTGCTAAGGAGCCGGGCAGCGAGATCCCTGCGGACGCGGCCAAGGCGGTGCGACGCTCCCAGCAGGGACTGCTTCCCCCGGGCGCAAGGCGTACTCAGACGTCCTCCCCTGACGGTGGTCGACGGAACCGTGGTTCGCAGGAGGGCCCTGACCTGGAGCGCTAGGCACTGTTTTTTGAACGGGTGAGGTCTCGAAGCCAGATCCGGATCGAGGCGACCTGCACGGTCCCGTCGAAGATCGCGGCCCGCTTGTCGTAGCGGGTCGCGATCGCCCGGTTCTGCTTGAGCAGGTTGATGCACCGCTCCACGGTGTTGCGGTCGCGGTAGGCCACCCGTGAAGTTGCTTCAGTTCGGTAGACACCTGTGGGCTGGGGTTTTACGCGGCCTGAGGCAGCACCGCAAGCTTCTCTTGCATGGCTTCAGTGTGGCGACGTTCATACTCGGTCGGGCTGAGCTGGCCGTTGGCGGAATGCCGCCGCCAAGGGTTGTAGAACCCCTCGATGTAGGAGAACACCTCCCGCTCCGCGTCCGCCCTGGTCGCGAAGCGGGCGCGGTCGATCAGTTCGGTCTCCAGCGAGGCGAAGAAGCTCTCGGTGACGGCGTTGTCGTAACACGACCCCGTCCGCCCGGTCGAGGGTGCGATGCCCGCCTCCTCGCAGCGACGGCCGAAGGACAGACTGGTGTATTGCGCTCCCTTGTCCGAGTGGTGGATCAGTCCGGGCCCGGGGCGGCGGGCGGACACCGCCATGCTCAGCGCGTCACAGACCAGCTCAGCGCGCATGTGAGCGGCCATCGCCCACCCCACGATGCGGCGGGAGAACAGGTCCATCACCACGGCCAGGTAGAGCCACCCCTGGTCGGTGGGCACGTAGGTGATATCAGCCGTCCATTTCAGGTTCGGGGCATGGGCGGTGAAGTCGCGGCCGACCAGGTCCGGCGGGGCGGCGGCCATCCGATCCTGTGAGGTCAGGCCCTTGCGGCCAGTGCGACGGTGCACCCCCACCAGGACCTCACGCCGCATCAGGCGGGCGATGCGGTTGCGTCCCACCCGCAGTCCGTCGATCTCGCGTAGATCGGCCTGAATCCTGGGAGCTCCATAGGTGCCCCGGGACTGTTCGTGGTGGTGGCGGATCCTCTCGGCCAGCTCGGCATTGGAGCGATCGCGGGGACCGGGTCCGTGCTCGACTCGGTGAACATGCTGGTAGTAGCCCTGCCGCGACACACCGAGCAGCCGGGACATCAGGGAGACGGGATGGTGCGCCTTCTCTTCGTCGATCAGCCGGTAGATCACCTGCTGGTCTCCTCAGGCGAAGAAAGCCGTGGCCTTGCGCAGGATCTCGCGTTCCTCGCGCAGTTGGGCGTTCTCACGGCGCAACCGGGCCAGTTCGGCCTTGTCGTCGCTGGTGGTGCCTTCTATCTGGCCGGAATCGATCTTGGCCTGCTTGATCCAGGTGCGGATGGTCTGAGCCGAAGGCTCGAACTCGGCTGCCAGGTCCTCGAGGCCGCGGCCGGAGCGGGCCAGAGCGATGATCTGATCGCGGTACTCCGGCGGATACGCGGGGCGGGTCTTGGGCACGTCCATCTCCTCGTTCAGTGACAAAATATCCGAAAGCGGACACCTGTCTACCGAACCGAAGCAAGATCACTCCTGGCGTTCCAGGGCTTGAAGCACGGCCTGTGTGGAGCCGAGCATGTGGCGGTTGTGCTCGACCAGACGCAATCGGGCGCTGCGGTAGGACACTACGAAGTCGTTGCCGACATCTTCCACGGTGGCTCCGGCGAGCCCGATCACTGGGTCGGTCAGGGCCGCGGCGACGAACTCGGGGTTGGGGAACCCGTACCAGCGCAGGCTCCAGTGGTCGTTGGCTCCCCACAGGGCCTTGCCTATCTCGTTCTGGTTGGGGAAAGCGTTCGGGATGTCGCGGGGTGGGTAGTGCCAGCCCGCCGTCGCCCACGTCCCGTCAGGGGCTTGCAGCGCCATCCGGACGAGCAGCGCGGCCAACAGGGTCTGGGCCGCGGGGCTCATGGGCGGGACGGTGGCCAGTTCGCTGATCTCCTGGGGTCCCATCGGATGGTCGACCGGGAGCATGTCCTTGTCGAGGTCGCTGTCAGGGCAAGGGCGGCCGCACACGAGCCGGGAGCCTTCCTCATGGTTGAAGCGGACCAGCAGAAAGGCGCGGGTGGGTAGGTGCCGCAGGGTGGTGTGGTCAAACCGGTGGCACAGGGTGCGCAGCCCGGGGATCCTGTACGCACTGTCAGCGCGAGGGGTGTTGATCCGCCGGGAGACGTTCCAGGGGCAGTCGGTGGCGATGTGCAGGTCGTTGAACCGCGCGGACATGCGGAGCGTGTAGACGCGGATGACGTGGATGCCCCAGTCGCGGGGCGGAGCTCCGAGGCCGTCGGAGTTGAACACGGCAATGGCAAGCAATGCCCTCAGCGCTTGCTGCTCGGAGGTGCAGGTGTCCAGGCCGTGGTCGGTCTTGTCCCGGGGAAGGCCTGCTTCGGCTTCGTGGAAGAACTCTCCAGAGTACCGGAGGCGAGCTTTGGCGGTGCGTCGCTGGACGGAACCGGATGGCATGGCTGTCTCGTTTCCGCGGCTGCCCGGCCAGACGCGTAGAGCAGGGCCATTACCGTCGTGGCGCATGATCAACGAACTCGCCTGAGACGCAGAGCAGGTGTACCACACCCTTCAGCCGCCGGGACCGGACGCCGGGGTCCTGTCCCTCAAGGGGCCGGCAGGCCTCTGCGGGACCGCCATGGCAGACAGCGTAGCGGGAGACGGTTTCCACTGGGTGGGTTTTGGCAGATCATGTCCGAGAGGAACATTCGTCGGCCCGCACCATACCCCGATCCCCCGCGTCCATGAGCAGGAGCCCAGCGATGAGTTCGACCGAGGACCCCACCAAGCTCGCGGTGCTGATCGACGCCGACAACATCCCGCCCTCCGTGGCCCGGGCCCTGTTCGCGGAAGTCGCCCAGTACGGGACCGCGCACGTCAAACGTGCCTACGGCGACTGGACGGGCACCCGGCTCAAGGGCTGGAAGGACGAGTTGCTCGCCCACTCCATCCACCCCATGCAGCAGTTCGCCTACACCAGCGGCAAGAACGCCACCGATGCCGCGCTGATCATCGACGCCATGGACCTGCTGTACACCGGCCGTTTTGACGGGTTCTGCATCGTCTCCAGCGACAGCGACTTCACCCGCCTGGCCGCCAGGATCCGTGAGTCGGGGCTGACGGTCTACGGGTTCGGAGAGCACAAGACCCCTGAGCCGTTCGTCGCCGCGTGCGACAAGTTCATCCGGATCGAGAACCTGCGCACTGCCGTGGACGTCGAGCCCACAACGGTCGGAGCCGATACCGGGCCGGTCCCCACAGCTTGGTTGAAGGGTGACACGGCGCTGGTACTGCTGTTGCGCCAGGCGGTGGAGGCGTCCTCGGACGAGGACGGGTGGGCCAACCTGGCCCGGGTCGGCCACCTGATCACGAAGCAGCGCCCGGATTTCGACGCCCGCACCTACGGCTACGGCAAGCTCAGCGACCTGTTCACCGCCACCACCCTGTTCGACCTGGAACGGCGCACCCCCGGCGGTAGTAGGGCGACCGCGGTCTTGTACGCCCGGGATAAGCGACGCCCCACCCCCGGTGCGTAGGTTCACACACTCGGGAGTGTTCAGGCCCGCGGGAGACGGTACTGGTACGCGGTTGGGGTGAGGTCCTCCTCTTGGGGGGTCCAGTTCTCGTACACCAGAGGGGTTCCACCAGCGGCCTCATAGGTGTCCGAGACACCGATGCCGTGGACCACGAACAGATCGATGTCAGGGAAGGTCTGGGCGTGGTGCTTCTCGTTAGCGGTCAGGCCGACGTTCACCGCAGGCCCGATCAGGCCTTTGGCCTCGACGTGTTTGACCTCGTCGCCGCGTACGCAGAGCAGGTCGTAGGGTCGGCCCGGCCGCCCACGCTCGAGTACCTGCCACCCCTGGCACTGGTAATGGGCGATGGCGACCTCTTCAGCGTGGAGCTCCACCGCTTTGCGCTTGCGCGGATCCTGTTGCCGCGGGGCCCCTGCCCCGCTCAGCGCAGCAGACTCGGCCGGTGCGGGAGCGATGTGCTGCTCCGTTTGGAGCAGGGTGAGTGACGTTGAAGGCAGCACGGTGCTGTCCGCGGGGCCGATGCGAAATCCCGGTCGGCGCTGCAACGGTCCGCCGTGCAGGCCCACCTGGGGGTTCTTGGCCAGATAGTGGGCGTGGTCGAGGATCAGCTCACATTCCTGGGCTGGTGAGGGTGCGTCCAGGTGCATGAGGTGGCCGACTCCGAGCTCGTCGGCTTCGTGCCAGAGCAGGTCGATGGCTTGAAGGTCGAGCACCCGCAGGTGGTCCAGCCCCCAGTCCACATCGACCTTGCGCCCGTGGCTTTCCTGCCCATGGGTTGAGGCGAGTTCGCCCATCACCGCATACAGGGCCTGGGGCCCCCACACGATGAGGCAGGAGCGGCGGAGGGTCCTGCCCCGGCGCTCTTCGGTGTTGGCCAAGGGATGGGTCTCGGGGGTGGTGTGGTGGAAGCGCAGCAGGGAGTGGACGGTGGTGGCCCAGCGGGCGAAGGTGCCCTCTCCGGGCTGGTGCTGTCCGGCGCAGTCCCAGGGTTGCGGGGTGTCGTCAAGGCCGTCGTAGGCGGAGAAGGTCTTGTCGAAGAGCACCGTGCCGTCGCTGGAGGCGATGGCCAAATGGTGCAAGCGCCCGCAGCACGGCGCGGTTCGGCCAGCCAGGACCACTGCGGGCTGCTGGGAGTAGAGCACTTCTTCGGCGACGTCCAGGGCCACCGTGTCGGGGCCTCGGAACAAGCGGGGCTGTTCCTTGTCCTGTGCGGTGTAGGCACGGTCGGTGCGATACAGCGGGGTGAGGGTCCGGCCTCCCCACGGGGTGGGGTGATGGGCCATGTAGGCGTCCGGCCCGGCACCGTGATCATCGAAGAGTCCGACACGGCTCCAGCCGGCTTCGGAAAGTTCGGCGTAGGTGGCCAGATCCTCAGGGACAAAGCCGCGCGTGTAGGTCGGTGTCGCGAGCAGGAGGTGGGGGGTGGTCGTCTGCACCGGGTCAGCATAAGGGCTGCGTCCACCCGCCAAAGCATGGGTGTTCTGGTCGGCTAGTGCTGTGGCCGGAAACGTTCGCCCGGGTGAGTGATCGGTGCCAGGGTTGACCGCAACTGTTTCGTACCGGGGTTGGTAGAGGCTGTGGTGTGTGCCGGGATCGCCTCCCGTCACTGGTCTTCTTCGAGCACGTCTGTGTGGGATGAGACTGGGCTCGGAGGTGGTGGTCGTGTCTGGGTCTGGTTCGGTGTTCAAGCGGTGTGGGTGTCGTTTGCCTGGTACCTCGAGGAAGGTCGGGGGCAGCTGTCCGCGGTTGCGTGCTCGCGGGCATGGGAGCTGGTACTTCTCGGCCGAGTTGGAGCATGTTCCGGGTCGGCGATGCCGGGTGCGTCGTGGTGGGTTCGCTTCCTGGGAGGCAGCGCGCGCGGCGCTGCGTAGGGCCCAGGGCGTGGAGACAGATGCGACAGGCCCGGTGGTGTGGACGGTAGGGGAGTGGCTCCAGCGCTGGTTGGACACTCGGACCCGGTTGCGGCCGCGCACCAGGGTCGGCTACGGCGAGCACATCGACCGCTACCTCAAGCCCTCGCTGGGCGGAGTGCTGTTGGAGGAGTTGACACCTGCCCAGGTGCAGGAGGCGTTCGATGCGATCTCGTGCCACACCACATCGATGGGGGATCGACTTTCCCCGGCGACGGTGCAGCGGATCCGCGCCACGTTGCGGGCGGCGTTGAACACCGCGGTGCGTGAGCGGTTGCTGCCCTCCAACCCCGCTCGAGGCCTGCGGTTGGAGCCGGGGGTGGGTACGCGGCCGGTGGTGTGGACCGACTAGGCGGTGGCCGAGTGGACCCATAGCCGGATGCGGCCGGCGGTGGCGGTGTGGACGGTCGAGCAAACCCGCGCTTTCCTGGGCTTCGTGTCCGACCACCGGCTGTATGCGTTGTTTCACCTACTGGTGATGACCGGGTTGCGGAGGGGCGAGGTGGTGGGGTTGAGGTGGGAGGACCTCGACCTGGCCCGGGGTACGGTGCGCATCGCCCGGCAGCTCCAGACGGGCCGGGGCGGGTTGGTGGAGCTGGCGCCCAAGAGTGCGGCGAGCCGGCGCATGCTGACGTTGGACCATGCCACGGTCGGGGTGTTGCGCCGTCACCAGTGGCGCCAGCAGCACGAAGCAGCCGAGCGCGGGCGCAACTGGATCCCGCAGGGGTATGTGTTCACCGCCCTGCGTGGTGGCCCGATGGCGCCGGAGCGTTTGTCGCGCCTGTTCCGGAAGCTGAACGATGAGAGCGCTTTGCCGCCGGTGCGGTTGCATGATCTGCGCCATGGGGCGGCGACGTTGGCGTTGGCGGCGGGGGTGGAGTTGAAGGTGGTGCAGGCGATGCTGGGTCACGCGAGCATCGTGTTGACTGCGGATACCTATGCCAGTGTGCTGCCGGAGGTGGCGAGGGAGGCAGCGGAGCGAACCGCCTGGCTGGTGTTGCGGGACGCCGGGCGGGCCGGTCGGCATACGAGAAAGCGGCGTGGTCAACGGGGCCTGGTGTTGGTCCCACCCTGGACCCACCGGCAGGACGACCCCCTCAGGTTCTCACCAAACAAGGCTATGACCTGGGGTTTTGTGGCGCACCCGGCAGGATTCGAACCTGCGGCCATCGGATTAGAAGTCCGGTGCTTTCGTGTCTCTACGTGCCACAGGGTGCCGTTTCGTCCCTATCCATCCGATCACCGCCATCGTTTCGTGTTAAGAGGTGCCACCCGGTGTCGTCCCAGTCCGGAACTGCGGAGCACAAACGGAGCACACACCGGCCCTCGGTGGCGTCCGATGGCACCTCGCGAGGTTCTCGCCGTGTGGCTGAGAGTGAGCAGTCCATCGTGGTTGCTCAGATGGCCAGTGGGCGAGTCATCCCAGGTGGGGGCATGACAGGTACGACGGCTGCTCAGCCGGGGTCTCGGAGCGCCCGGCCACTGATCTGCGCGGACCTCCTTGATCTTCGCGGTATTCAGACTGGGCCCAAGGAGCGTTGGACTCCTTGGGCCTCTTGTGTCATGGGAACGGGAGGCCGTGGAGTTCGTCCAGGTGTCTGAGACGGGCACGTATTTCACGCGCTGAACTGCTCCGCATGGCGTGGACCAGTATGTCGAGGAAGTCCTTGGCCATCAGTGGGCTGCCGCAGCATTCCCAGCAGCAGTACCGCGAGCGGGGATAGAGGTGGTCGTTCCATGGGGGGTGCCTGGGGTCGCGGGCGTACTTCTCCCACCTGGGGAGTGCCTTGTTGATGATCCCTGGCCACAGCTGCGGGTGGCGGTGTTCGGCTCGTCGGATCTCGGCCATCGTCTTGGACGATAGGCCTTTGATCGCTGGTGCTTTTCTTTGTCCTCTGCGCGCATGCGTCCCGGCCGTCTACGCGGCATGGGCCTTTCTGTCGATGAACATGCCCCGCATCATGCCATAACGCTTATGTGGCGGCCAGTTCAGGCCTGCGCGGTGTTTTCGCTCCTGTCGGTGGACTTTGGTCGGCGCTGCCTCGTACCGGGCTTAGAGCTCATCTCAAAAGCCACCAGCATGCTTGGACAGGTGCTTGTAACAGATGAGGAGGCAGGCGATGCCGAGCATGGCGAGGAAGGTGGAGGCCTTGCGCTCCCAGCGCACGTTCAGCCTGCGGTAGGAGCCCCGCCAGGCGATGGAGCGCTCGATCTTGTACCGGTGGCGGTCCAGCCGTTGGGAGGACTCTACGCCGGGGCGAGCGATGCGTACACCAATGTCACGTTCGCGCAGCCAGCGGCGCGGGTCACGGGAGTGGTAGGCCTTGTCGCCATGAAGCTTGGCCGGACGTCGCCTACGAGGGCCACGGCGGGACTGCACTGCGGGGATACCCCGGACCAGGAGTTGGAGCGCTTGGCCGTCGTTGACGTTGGCCGCGGAGATCGTGCAGACCAGCGGCAGGCCTTGGTTGTCGCACAGCAGGTGGAGCTTGGAGCCGGGTTTGCCCCTATCGGTAGGATTTGGCCCCGTGTTCTCCCCCTCTTTTGGCGCGGATCGACTGGGAGTCGAAGGTGGCGCGGGACCAGTCCAGCAGGGCGCGTCTGCCCAGCTCGTCCAGGACGGCCTGGTGGATGCGGGTCCACAGGCCCATCTTGGTCTAGGTCTTTCAACCAGCGGTGCGCGGTAGCGCGGGTGACACCGAACAGACCGTCGGCCTTCCTCCCAGAAGCAGCCCGAGGCCTGAACGAACAGCACGGTGGTCAGTACCGCTCTCTGGTCTGCGCGGGGCCGGTCGGTTTTGGCGCGGGTGGCAGCAGGGTTGGACGATCTCCCAGAGGCCGTCGGGCAACACATCACTCACAGTAAGTGATCATGCCAGGTTCAGGACTGCCGCGCAGAGCTTTTGAGATGAGCTCTAAGACTGGAAACTGGGTTCCAGATCACGTGCCTCCCACTGCACTCGTGCCTCCAGGAACTCCACAGACTGCCTCTCTGTACTGTGGCACGTGCTATCGGCGGCAAGGAAACTCCGTAAGAAGTATTTTGAAAGAATGGATGAATGGGGAAATGTTCTAGATGTCGACTGGTCGAGTGATTGGAGAGGTATTCAAGGAGATTCAGTATGCCTACCTCTTGTTGGAGGCTGAAGGTTTCCTGGAGGATGCCGATCACGGTGAATGGGACGGGCCAAGTGATTCGCCGCACTTAATTCCAGGCTCCCTGGCTTTCGCCGTTCGCCTGCCAATGGAGGGGGCTGTGAAAGTGCAAGTTCTCCGTGATGGATATGAAGGTGACTTGCTCCCTCGGGTGATTTTCTCTGGAAGGTTGGATCCGAATATTGGGGAGTTCGTTGTTTCGGACCCGCTGGAAACCTTTCGTATTGCTTTCTCTGGCTCCGGTCTCTTTGAAGTCCGCCTAGATGAACCCCAGGCAGGTCAGGTTCAGATTATTGCGTTCTAAGTTTGCGGATTAGGAATTGGGTCAAATCTAATTTAGATGTCGAATAGAAAACTCGTGCCCCTCCTGTCTTCTGGAGTGACTGATTCGTGCTGCTACTCGTTCGGTGAGATCGGACGGATGGCGCCCATGAATCGGAGGAGCAGAACTCTGATTCCACGGGTTCGACCCGCACGTGCTGGCCGGTCGAAGAGGCGTTGATCACCTGTCTGTCGTCGATGTACATGGCTACGTGTGAGGCAGGGCTGTTTCATTCTCGGTGAGCGGTGATGTCCGTGCTGGTCAGCGAGGACCGATCACATCCAGAGGACGGGTGAACTGTCTCGTGCCGGGGCTGGTGAAGGCTCTGGCATGTGCCGGGATCGCCTCCCGCTACTCGGTAGCCGTTAGGCAGGTGGGGCAGCTCGATCACCTCTGACCTACACACTGGCTGCTCTTGGCTCCCGCTCGGGGGAGACTGGTTGCAGGGGTGTTGGTCATGTCTGGCTCGGGTTCGGTGTACAAGCGGTGCGGGTGCCGCGGCACCAAGGGGGCGAAAGCTTGGGAGGGTCGGTGTCCTGGGCTGTCGCGGCGGGGGCACGGGAGCTGGTACTTCTCGGTGGAGTTGGAGCACGCTCCGGGCGGGAGGCACCGGGTGCGTCGGGGTGGGTTCGCCTCCCGGGACGCCGCTCGCGAAGGTCTGTGCCAGGCCCGGGAGTTGGACGGGGCCGGGGTGGATCCGTCGGTGGTGACGGTGGCGGTGTGGTTGGAGCGTTGGCTGGCCACGCGTACCCGGCTGCGTCCCTTGACCCGCGTCAGCTACGCCGAGCACATCCACCGTTACCTCACTCCCCACTTGGGTGATGTGCCGTTGGAGGAGCTGACTCCCTCCCGGGTACGGGAGGCCTTCGAGCACATTTCTCAGCACACGGCGTCCACCGGGGCGCCGTTGTCCGCGGCGACGGTGCAGCGGATCCGTGCCACTCTGCGGGCGGCGTTGAACACCGCTGTGCGTGAGCGGTTGCTGCCCGCCAACCCGGCCCAGGGGCTGCGGTTGGAGAGCGGCCGGAGCGCGCGGCCGGTGGTGTGGACCGACCAGGCGGTGGCCGAATGGGCCCACAGCGGTGTGCGGCCGGCGGTGGCGGTGTGGACGGTGGAGCAGACCCGCGCTTTCCTGGACTTCGTCTCCGATCATCGGCTGTACGCTCTGTTCCACCTGCTGGTGATGACGGGGCTGCGCCGTGGTGAGGTGGTGGCCCTGCGGTGGCCTGACCTCGAACTGGTCCAGGGCACCGTGCGCGTCACCCGCCAGTTCCAGGCCCACCGGGGTGGGTTGGTGGAGTTGGCGCCCAAGAGCGCGGCGAGCCGCCGCATGCTCGTGCTGGACCACACCACCACCGGGATGTTGCGCCGCCACCAGTGGCACCAGCAGAAGGAAGCTGAATCTCATGACCGGGTGTGGGATCCACGCGGGTTCGTGTTCACCGCCGTTCGGGGCGGTCCGCTGGCTCCTCAGCGTCTGTCCCGACTGTTCCGGAAACTGAACACGGAGAGTGGGTTGCCGCCGGTGCGGTTGCACGATCTGCGCCACGGTGCGGCGACGTTGGCGCTGGCGGCGGGGGTGGAGTTGAAAGTGGTGCAGGCGATGCTGGGCCATGCCAGCATCGTGCTCACCGCGGACACCTATTCCAGCGTGTTGCCGCAGGTCGCGCGGGAGGCGGCCGAGCGGACCGCGTGGCTGGTGCTACGTGACTCCGGCAGAACCCACCAGCGAGGACGGGCGCGAAGGGGGAACGCGAGGCCGGTCCCATCTCGGTCCCACCCTGGTCCCATCAGTGCGGCGACTCCTCTGAGATGAGGTTGTGCGCCCCGTCTGACCTGGGGTTTTGTGGCGCACCCGGCAGGATTCGAACCTGCGGCCATCGGATTAGAAGTCCGGCGCTTTCGTGCCTCTACCTGCCACACGATGCCGTTTCGTCCCTATCCATCCGATCATCACCATCGTTTCGTGTCAAGAGGTGTCGTCCGCTGTCGTGCCAGTCCGGAACTGCGGAGCATAATCGGAGCACACACCGGCCCCTGTCGGCGTCCGATGGCACCTCGCGAGGTCCTCGTTCCAGGCTGTCTGGTTCTGGCCGGGTATCGAGGTATCACTGTGTGGAACTGGAGTGGCTCATGCCCCGATATGGAGGTAGGGGGCCCACAACAACGGTGCTGCGATCCGATCCCAGCCAGGCAATGTGTCCTGCAGGTCAGCACCGTCCCGTACTGCTCGCACCGCGGCGTGCAGTGCGTGTGCGGCTCGTGTCGGGTCTATCGTCTGCTCGGCCTCTCCACGCAGATGGGTGTAGAACAGGTCGGCGATAGTCGCACTGACCTGGTCGTTGACCTCCCACAGGGTCCCGACCACGTGTGGGAACCCGGCCAGCTGGATCGCCGAGGCCACATGAACCGCCTCGTCGAACAACTCCACATTGGTGAGGGAAGCGGTCCTGCATGCCGACAGATACGCCAGCTGCGCCCGGTCCAGACGAACCGACCCCAACTCCGCCACGGTCAACGGGTCCTCGGCATGGTCATGCAACAGCAGCCTGCTCTGTGAGGGATCATCAGGGTCGGTGTGCCCGTGACAGGCGAAGTGGACAATCGGAACCCGGGGCAGGAGCTCCAGCACCCTGGCCTTGGTCGGCACGGCCAACGCATCAAAGCTTGTGCTGTCGGACACAGTGCTGGCCTTGGTCAAAACGATGGAGTCGGGCACATGGCCGCTTACCTTTTCCACCTCCACTGTCACAAACGGTAGGGCACCCTGACCGGGGGTGGTGGGCATCGCCACCACCAGTGCCCCTTCCTGGGCGTCTGCTCCGTGCTCGTGGTGGGCGGCCTGTTCGCGGGCATAGCGCAGGGCCCGCACGGTCGGGGTGTAGGAGGAGATGACGCGGTCCATCACCGTGCGCCGTGCCCCGGGCGGATCGTTGTGGTGGCCGGCGGCGTGCAGGGGCAACTGTCCCAGCATGCCTCCAGGGGACCACCACACGCGCGGCCACTCATCTTCTGTTGGTTCGGTGTCAAAGCCCAAGGCGTCCAGGACCGGGCCCGCCGCCACGTCCCATAACCATTCCAGGATTTCTGTTAGCACCTTCTGCGGATCCTCACCCTGTCCCGCATCGGCAGTGGTCCAGATCTGTTCTTGGGCCTGGTAGAAGGCGACGACCTTCTTCACCAGCACCTCCCAGGTCAGGCCGGGCAACTCCAGATGGGTGACACTGGCGGCGGTGAGCAGTAGAGCATCACAACGGTAGGGGTCGGTCGTGAACACCACCACTGGCCCCTCACTGGCCTCTTGGAGTAGCTCCTGCGCGGATGGCGGCAATCCGAAGGTCTCGAAACCGTCCAGCGTCCGGATCTCCTCTAGGACCGCGTCGAACTCACTCGCCAAACGATGCCGATCCTGCACCAGACTGATCTCGCGAGCATGCGCCTTCCTAGCTTCCCCTTCGCCCGGCACCTCAGTGGTCAGGGGTGGGACGTCACCCTCGGCGACGTTGTGTTCAGACGCGGTTGAGATGGGCGGGTCCAGAAGGTCGCGTAGGCGAACGTACCGAGAAGCCAGGCCTGGAGCGTGGTGTTCGAGGCTGGTAAGCGCACCGCGAATGTTCAATGCCTGACTCAGCAACACGCCCCGTCCAGCCTCGACTACGGCCAGCGCGCGCATGGCCCGCTGATGTTCGTCTAGGCCGGGGTGGGACAGCATCGCTGCGGCGGCCTGACTGGCCCATCCGAAAAACTGACCCAACTCGTATTGCTGATCGGCGCGGACCAGCTGGCGCGGAACGACTCGTGGCAGGAGCTCGATCACCTCTTGCCACACCTCAGCCGCGCGCACCGGATCAGTGTCAGATACCAACCCTGCCAATGCATGTCCCGCTCGGATACGCCACCTCGTCGGAGCGGAGTGCACCTGCCACGCGTCGCCGAACGCGGTGATCGCCTCGTCCAGGTCGGTCCCGTCCCTGGTGCGCTCGAACCGAGATGCCAGCGCTGCGCCAAGACTGTCCAGGAGCCCGGCCTGGGAGGGGTGGTCGTTCGGGGTGGCGTGGACTGCTTGGCGGATGACGGTGATCGCCTCGTTCAGGTCGGTCCCATCCCCAGCGTGCCCGAACCGGACTTGTAGTGCGAGACTGAGGTCAGACAACATGATGGTCTGGTCAGGGTGGTTGTTCGGGGTGGCCTGGACCGCCCGGCGGGCGACAGTGATCGCCTCGTCCAGATCTCCTACATCGCCTGTACGCCCGAAGCGGATCCGCAGCGCTGCGCCAAGGTTGGACAGGTACACGGTCTGGTTGGGGTGGTCGTTCGGGGTGGCGTGGACTGCTTGGCGGATGACGGTGATCGCCTCGTCCAGGTCGGTCCTGTCCCCGGTGCACTCGAACCGGGTCCACAGTGCCATGCCGAGGTTGGACAGGTACACGGTCTGGGAGGGGTGGTCGTTCGGGGTGGCATGGATTGCTTGGCGGATGACGGTGATCGCCTCGTTCAGGTCCGCCGTATCGCCTGTACGCCCGAAGCGGGCCTGCAGCGCTACGCCGAGGTTGGACAGACGCGCGGCTTGTTCGGGATGATTGCTCGGGGTGGCCTGGACCGCCTGGCGGCCGACGGTGACCGCCTCGTCCAGATCTCCTACATCGCCTGTACGCCCGAAGCGGATCCGCAGCGCTGCGCCAAGGTTGGACAGGCACCCGGCCTGGGAGGGGTGGTCGTTCGGGGTGGCCTGGACCGCCTGGCGGCCGACGGTGACCGCCTTCTCCAAGTCGGTGCCATCGCCGGTGCGCTCGAAACGAACTTGCAGCGCTGCGCCGAGATGGGACAGATATCCGGCTTGTTCGGGGTGTTTATCCGGTGTGGCGTGCACCATACACTCCCACGCATAGACCGTGGCAGCCAGAAGGTCGGCGTCGGTGGAGAACGACGTCTGCCTCAGCAGATCAGTGGCTACGGGGGCAGCCTCCTCCGCGAGCAACGGCAAAAGAGGTTCGGGGAGCGGCTCCAAGCCGGCCAGAAGACATGGTGCCAAGGCACGGACGGCGCCGTCCAGATCGGTCTGGTTCTGCCATTCAGGCAACGCCAGATACCGGAACCAATGAGACAACCCCACTGCGTGTGAGACCTCGAGGTCGTCGGGGTGCGCATCAAGGTACTCGGCCAGGAGAGCGAACTCTCCCACTGCCTCCCACTCCAGCATGGCGGATGGATCACGGCTGTCAATGACCTGCCGTATCTGCGCATCCACAGCCGACAACCACTGTTCCCGCACCCTTGGCCACCTCGTCCTCGCGTTCTGGTAACAGCAGAAGCCTAGTTCCCGAAGTCGCCGTATAGCAGGGATTCGCGCCGATACGCTCTTGGTGCGCACCTCCCCTCATCCTTCGGACGCCGACTCCTTGGGAGCGGAAAGGAATCGTGTGAACCAGCCTCCGCGAACCGCACTGGACGAAGTCCAGATCATGTTGGCCGTCGTCTGCGAAAGCGCGCCGGACATCCGTGACCGGCTGAGCCACCGCCCCCCGGGCCCTGCGCTGGTCGACCGGGTGCTGGACGCGGCACGCACGGGCCAGGATCCGGCCCCGGCCCTGCGCCTCCTGCACACTGCCCTGACCGCGTCGGGTGTCGTGCACGGCCTGTACTCCTTCAGCTCCGAGCCGGTCCTGCCTCCGGAGCTGCGGGGGTTGAACGCGGCGGGTATCGGTCGGGCCCGGCCGGCCTCGGCCGACTATCGCTGCCCCCGCAAACGGTGCGCGCGGGCCTGGCAGCCGAGCCCTGCTGACGTGGTTCCCACCTGCAACATCGACGGCACACGGCTGACACCCGGCGCGGGAGCCTAGGGGATGGGCGTCCTGCTGACGGTGCTGGGCAAGAAGCTCGCCGAGCAGTGGCTGACCCTGCTCGCCCTGCCCGGGGCCCTCTACGTCGCGGCGGTCGTGGGCGCGCGCACGCTGGGGCGGGACCACACTTGGGACCTGGACCACCTCCTCGATCAGATCACGGTCTGGGCCGAGGACCCGCGGATCGACACCGTGGCCGGGCAGGTGGTGGTGTTCGTCGCGGTGGTGGCTGCCAGCGCCCTGGTCGGGCTCGCCGCCCAAGGGGTCTCAGTCGCTCTGGAGCGGGTGTGGTTCGCGGCCGATTGGGCTTCCTGGCCCCGGTTCCTGCCCCGGTTAGTGGACCCCCTCGTCGGGTGGCGCCAGCAACGGTGGGTCAGGCGCCACAGAGCGGTTGAGCAGGCCCGCTCTCCTGACCACCAGTTCCGATCCGCGGAGGGGCACACTTTTGAGGTCGCCTATGACCGGATGGCTCGGACGGGTGTGGAGTACCCGCAGCGTCCGACCTGGTGCGGGGATCGGTTGAACGCACTCGCGCAGCGGTTGGAGCGCGACCATGACCTGGATGTGGCGGTGGTGTGGCCGCATCTGTGGTTGGTGCTGCCCGATCAGGTGCGTTTGGAGATCACCGAGGCCCGCCAGGGTCTGGGGCGCGCCACGACTCTGGTGGCGTGGGGGGTGCTGTACCTGGGGCTGGTGGTGTGGTGGTTTCCCGCCGTGTTGGTGTTCGCGGTCTTGAACGTGGTGGGGTGGTGGCGGACGCGGGCGGCGACCGAGGTGTACGCGACGTTGGTGGAGGCCGCGGTGCGGTTGCATGTGGGTGATCTGGCTGAGCGGGTCGGTGTGGATTACAGCGGGTTGCTCACGAAACAGGTCGGGCAGGATCTGTCGAACCGGTTGCGCGCCAGCTTTCCTTCGGCACCGGGTCTATGAAGCACGAGAGTTGTTTTGTGCACTCAATCCGGGGAGCGGTCTGTCGCCTGCGGTTGGTGCGGTTGCATGACCTGCGGCACGGGGCGGTGTCGTTGGGGCGGAAGTGGAGCTGAAAGACGCCCAGACGGTGCTGGGACACGCGAGCATCGTGCTGACCGCGGACACCTATGCCAGCGTGCTGCCAGAGGTGGCGCGGTGGGCGGCGGAGTGGACTGCGTGGCTGATGTTCCGGGACGCCAGGAGAACAGGTCGACATACGAGGGGGCGTGGTCGGCGGGGTTTGGTTCTGGTCCCACCTCGGTCCCACCCTGGTCCCATCAGTGCGGCGTCTCCTCGAAGTTAAGGCGTTATGCCCCGTCTGATCTGGGGTTTTGTGGCGCACCCGGCAGGATTCGAACCTGCGACCATCGGATTAGAAGGGCGCTTTCGTGTCTCTACGTGCCACAGGGTGCCGTTTCGTCCCTATCCATCCGATCACCACCATCGTTTCGTGTCAAGAGGTGCCGCCCAGTGTCGCCCCAGACCGGAACTGCGGAGCATAAACGGAGCACACGCGGTCTGTCGGCGGCGTCCGATGGCACCTTGCGAGGATCTTGTGGGAGTGCACTGGTGGCGAGGCTCCGACCTCAACCCCGTATGGGGTCCGCTTGGCGTTTGTTGACCACTGTGTAGCAAGAAACACTGTATGGGCGGCAGGATCGGGGCATGAGACGAATTTGGGCTTGGGTGGCCGCGACCGCTGGAGGAGCCGTCCTGGCTCTGGTAGCCGTTGGTTTGGTGCTGCCTGGTCTGGAAGAGCTTTCGTGGATTGCGGGTAGTGGTTCCTTCGTCCTGACCGCTGTAGCGGTGGTTTTGGCTTGGCCACGCCACGGTCCCCAACCCCCTACCTCGACACCGGTGGCTGCTGGGGTAGACAACCGTCTGGGTGACAACCACAAGGCTGCGGACCAAGTCGGAATTCCTCACGGAGACCTGATCTTGGCCACACCAACAGCGTCCTCGGTCCCTGGGTGGGTGGACACTGCTTTGCTCGTCGATCAGACCGATGCACGTGAGCTCGGTGTTCACGCCGCCCTCCCCGGCACCATCAGCGACGAATTGCCCCCTTACGTGGTTCGCGATGCTGACACCGAACTCGACCGGCGACTCGAAGCGGCCGCTGCGAGTCCGCGCGGTGGCCTGGTGCTGGTGGTCGGGGCTTCCACCGCAGGTAAGACCCGTGCTTTGGCGGCGGCGCTGGTACGCACCATGCCTCAGCGGTTGCTGGTTGCCCCGCCCGAGGGCACCAACCTGCGCCCTCTGCCCGCTTGGCTTAGCGCCCGAGCTGCACAGGCACCTCATGGGTGGGTGGTCTGGTTGGACGACTTGGAACGCCATCTGGGAGCTTCCGGTCTCACCCCTACTTTGCTCTCCCAACTCGGTCAAGCCGATGCGATTGTGGCTGCCACTATTCGCCAGAAGCAATTTCAGCTTTTGCGTCCGACAACTACTGACCACGGTCCTCAGGGCGTGAGTTATGCGGTGCTCAAGTTCCCTGCCGTGACCATTGATCGGTGCTGGAGCCCCGCTGAGCGTGAGCGCGCTATGCGCTCAGAGGATCAGCGTCTGATCGCGGCGGCTGGCGATGGTCGCTTTGGAGTAGCCGAGCAACTGGCTGCTGGCCCGGTGCTCCAGCAGGCTTGGCAGAGCGGACCGGACAACGGTCATATACGCGGGTACGCGATGGTGGCAGCGGCCGTGGACCTGGCCCGGGTCGGGTTGACTGCCCCACTGACCCGCGAACAGATCGCGCAGGCCCACACCGCCTACCTCCCCGGGTCTCCTCCACTCCCGGAGGAAGCCGAGCGTGCCTGGGAATGGGCTACGCAAGTGCGTAGCGGGGTAGCCGGTCTTCTGGTGCCCACCGACCATTACGGTCACCGGTGGAGAGCCTTCGACTACCTCACCACTGAGACCCCCATCCCGGAGAGCACCTGGCGCACGGCCCTGAAACTGGCCACCAACGAAGACTGCTACGGCATTGCCATTACGGCCAAGTCCGAAGGTGAGATCGGCATCGCTGAAGCGGCCTGGCTTCCTCTAATTAAGGCAGGCGACACCTTGGCGATGTTCTTCCTCGGGGATCTACTGCGCGAGGTGGGTCGCGTTGAGGAGGCTGAGCGGTGGTGGCGCCAGGCTGCTGAAGAAGGTGACACCTTCGCGATGTTCTTCCTCGGGGGCTTGCTGGTCAGGGTGGGTCGCGTTGAGGAGGCTGAGCGGTGGTGGCGCCAGGCTGCTGAAGAAGGTGACACCGGTGCGATGTCCAGCCTCGGGGGTGCGCTGGCCGGGGCCGGTCGCGTTGAGGAGGCTGAGGGGTGGTGGCGTCAGGCTGCTGAAGAAGGCGACAGGGCCGCGATGTTCGACTTCGGGGACTGGCTGGCCGGGGTCGGTCGCGTTGAGGAGGCTGAGCGGTGGTGGCGCCAGGCTGCCGAACCAGACGACACCTTAACGATGCACATGCTCGCATATCGTCTGGTTGGGGTGGGTCGCATTGAAGAGGCTGAGCGATGGTATCGGCAGGCTGCTGAAGAAGGTGACACTGACGCGATGTCCAGCCTCGGGGATCTGCTAACCGGGACCGACCGCGTTGAGGAAGCTGAGTGGTGGTGGCGCCAGGCTGCTGAAGAAGGTGACACCGGTGCGATGTCCAGCCTCGGGGGTGCGCTGGCCGGGGCCGGTCGCGTTGAGGAGGCTGAGGGGTGGTGGCGTCAGGCTGCTGAAGAAGGCGACAGGGCCGCGATGTTCGACTTCGGGGACTGGCTGGCCGGGGTCGGTCGCGTTGAGGAGGCTGAGCGGTGGTGGCGCCAGGCTGCCGAACCAGACGACACCTTAACGATGCACATGCTCGCATATCGTCTGGTTGGGGTGGGTCGCATTGAAGAGGCTGAGCGATGGTATCGGCAGGCTGCTGAAGAAGGTGACACTGACGCGATGTCCAGCCTCGGGGATCTGCTAACCGGGGCCGACCGCGTTGAGGAAGCTGAACAATGGTATCGGCAGGCTCACGAAGAGGAGTGACCCCGGTGCACTAGAGGTTTTGTTTCATGATTAATGGAGGCTACGGCGTGTTTCGTGCTGCCTATCACGCGGTGATCATGAGGAAGGCTAGGGAACGGCTCACCCAGCTTTGCCCCACACTTGGATTGTTTCTGGCCCCTTCATGGGGAAACTGGATCCAGGGGTGCTGGTCATACCTGGAGCAGGTTTAGTGTACAAGCGGTGCGGATGCTGCGGGCTGGGTGTCTGGTCCCGGGGTTGGTAAAGGCTGTGGTGCGTGGCGGGAGCGCCTCCCGTCACTTGCCGCAGAACGTTCATGCGACGAATTGGACACGTCGGCCCCGGTCGGTCGGCGGATTCTAGGGGCCTTCCTTGATCTGGCGGGGGCGGGTGTTGGCCCACCCGACCCCGCCAGGTCAAGGGAGAGCGGCCCGTGGCCGGCTGCACTCGTCGTTGTGAAGCAATGACCACTCGTTAGCCGCGGAGCTGGATCGCTGGTGGCCTACAGCTCGACTCTGACCACTGCCCCGTCTTCTTCGTCCCCGACGACAAGATGGGTGATCTCCGCATCGGCCGGAACGCTGTAGGGGTTCGGGACGACCAGCGCGTTGCCCGGGTTCACGTCCTGCCGCGTCCGGATGGCCAGGTTGCTGTCGTACTCGTAGACGGCCCCCTCGGCGTCCGCCAGACGGAACCACCGCCGATCCGCCTCCTGAGGTTCCTGGGAGGTGTTCTCGACCCGCACCGTCACGACCACGTAGGTGCCCGCCGAGGTGATCATGTCGCCGTCGAAGTGCGTGGCGTCCATCTCGACGTCTTCAACAGTGACGCTGAACTGGTTGAACTCGAACGCCTCGTCACGCCCAACCTGCTGCTCTTCCACCTCGGCCTGTGCGGTGGTCGAGGTTTCCTCGGGCATCGGGTACGTGGCCAGCACGAAGATGAACATGGCCAGGGCGCCGAGGACCATGCCTCCACACCCGCAGCCGAACGCCCATCCGGCTGGGAACTTGGAAGCGGGTGGGGTGGGGGATGGGGCCGTCATGGAGTCCTCCGGGAGGGGGTGGTCTGTGCGCAGACCATTATGTCGGTCCAGTTCGGCGACCGGCTGGGAGCGCACCGTTTGGGTCGGTGACCCAACGGGCTTTACGCGGGGCCGGTCGACCCGGGCCCGCCCGTCGAACAGCAGTAGGGCAAAGCCGCCCATGTCGGGTCGCTGGCCTGCTACCGTCCCGACATGAACCAGCCTTCCTCCCTCGTCGTCTGCCAGCAGGGCCACACCGTCGAGTACCCGGCGGCGCTCGACGCCGTCGCCAACGCCGGAACCGACCTGGCGTTCTGTCTCCCCTGCGACTGCCAGCAGGTCCACATGGTCGCCCTGTTCGCGGGTGACAGCCCCCGCGTGGTCGCGTCCGGGGACCTCGACCTGTACGCCCGGTTCGAGGCCATCAAGTGGCCCGAGCGTATCCACGTCGATGAGGCGGGACCGTTCTCTTATCGGGAGCTTGAGCCGCTCGACCTGGCCCAGTTCCTCAAGGAGTAACGCTGTGAACGTCATCGACTGGAGTGACCCCGCGTGGTGGGCAGTCATCGTTGCAGCTGCTTCCTTCCTTGTCGCAGCTGCCGCCTTGGTGGTCGCGATCCTTGCCTGGCGGGAGGCCAGGAAGTCGGCCAAGGCGGACAGCAAGCAGGCCGCGTTTGCGGAGGAGGACCGGCGCGGCAAGCTGGCCGCATGGACCCCTGAACGAATGGACAAGCCGGACTTGGAGGTCTACCGGGACGGTGGTGCGCGTAAGGGGCGCGTGGTGAACACGGGCGGCGAGCTAGCCCTAAACGTCGTGGTCAAGGGTGAGCGGATCGTCCGGCAAGGCAGAGAGGACGAGGTGGCTCCAAGGAGCGGAGTGGAGTTCGAATACGGAGTCTCCTATGAGGGCGACGGGATCCCTCCGCCTGAAGCGTTCTACGTTCAGGTGACGTGGGACAGGCCCGAGACCGCCGGAGGCGGAAAGAAGATGGAGACCGTTCTGTTCGATCCTCGGAAGCTGCCGCGCCTCTGACCATGCCGGTCGGGGGCGCGCCGTGACCTCGGAACCTTACTCGTCGTGGACGACGGTCCAGCGGGTGTCCTGCTGAACCAGACGCTGGGCTCGGAGCCTGCGGACGGCGTCGGTCGGCTCGTACCCCTGACGCGCCATGGCCCGCCGCTGGGCGGTTGTGGATTCCTTCACCAGCTTCTCAACCTCGCTGAACGGGGCGGCCTGAACCTCGATCCAGTAGCCCTCAGAGACGGGGTACGGCGGGTTGGGCACCAGGTTTGGGTTGCCCGGGGTCCGGCAGTGGGCGACGCGGTGCGTGACGTGCCCCGCCGCGTATCCCTCGTGGCTGTGGGTGTGCCACTCGCAGCACCAGCGGCACCACACCTTCAAGCTGACGAGGCCCCCTCGGTGCCCGTGCGTCGGGAATCCCGGCACCGGGCGGGCGGCGTGGTTGGTCAAGACTCCTCCTCAGGGTCGACGGGCGCGGCGTGGTCACTCTAGCCGCGCCGACGACGCGCCGGGTGCCATCCAGGTCACCGACGAGCAGTAGCCGCTACGCGCCCTGCTCGAGCTCGTTGGCCGTGAAGGTAATCCGCTGTGGGGTCTTGATCTCCTTACCACTGCCGAGCGAGACCACCGCGCGGATTTCGACGTCGTTGACCTTCGCTATCTTCCGGGTGGCGCGGAGAGCCGCAACCAGCTCGCTGTCGACCTCGATGGCCCACTTCTCGCTGTCTCCGACGTCCAAGCGGTGAGGCAGCCTTGGGCCGTTGGGTGAGTTCAACTCACCGATCTTGACTCCGCCTGGGAGTTTGAGCTGCCAGGAAGTGACAGTGATAGGTAGCCGCCCCACGTTGCGGACTTCCACGAAGATGGCTCGCCTTGTGAAGCCGTTCGCGGCTCCACTGGGGTCGAGGGGCTTGTTGGGTGGCATGACGATCCACTGAGGCCCGAATTGGTGTAGGGCGCCGTTGAGTAGCTCGACCTTGGCGCGTCCGCCCGACAGCAGCCAAGAGGCGATCTGCCAGCCCAGCGCCGTGGCGGCTACGACGGCTGCGCAAATGGCGACCACGAGGGTGGTGACGTCCAGGGCGGTGGGGGGCTGTGACTCCATGGCGGCACGATACAGCGCGAGGATGCGGGATGAACTGCCCGAGCGCCTCGAACGTGTGGAGATGCGGGCCACCAGCGGTGAATCAGCCATTCGGGTAGAACTCGGACCTGGCTCCAAGATCGTGCTTGTTGAGCCGGATATGACCGCTCGGGGCGTGTTGAACACCATCGAGAAGGTTTGTGAGTCTCGCAGGATTGGTGTGCTGGACTCTGTGAATTGGTCCCCTCTCTCTATCTTGAGCGTTCTTACCTTCAGTGTGCTGGTTGCCACCTCCAGGCTTGACGGAGCAAGTCTGGGACGATCCGTACTTATCGTCGCTGGAGTTGTAGGGTTGATCTTCGCGGCCTCGATAATGGCAGCTATCGGGCTGGCTTTGATTGTGTCCCGCTATTTTCAGAAGAAATTCGTAATTCATTCCCTCGGAGGCGCCATCGTCAATATGTCTAGTACTCCAGTTGTAGTTCCGGTTTGCCATAGTTCCTGGAGCGCCTGTCTGCGATAGTGGCACTCGCGGGCTTTGGCCTGGTGGGAGCTTCTGAACAACGACCAACCCAGTACGTGCTCGCCATCAGGGACCACCACGAACAAGGCGTTGAGCAGGTGCGCGATCTCGTTGCACGTCAACGCGATCAAACCCTCCCCGGGTGGGCACTGGCGGGCTTCGATGGCCGCGCACACCGCGAGGAAGGCGTAGGCGAGCATCGCGAACAGGCTCCACCGGTGCCAGGAGCACCACGTGCGTACCTGGTGCTCGTCCAGCCCGGCCAGGCCCTTGCCCTGCTGGCAGCTCTCCTCGACCGCCCACCGGCGCCCGGCCACGGCCACCAGGCGCTTCAACGGCACCATTTCGGGTGCGTAGCACCGGTAGAAGGCCAGCTCACCCGTAGTGCGATGGCGTCGGATCAGCGCCCACCGGAACCCGCCCGGGGCGGGTTCGGCCTCGATGAGCGCCCAGTCGTAGAAGCGCTGGCCCTTCGCTCCGGGCCCGGCGGATAGGCGTTGCCACGCTGAGTCGGGGGCCAGGATCGCGAGTTCGGCGACGGTGGCCGGGCCGCGGGGCAGCATCAGGCGTTCGGTGCGGGCCACGGCCATGACGTAGCCGAGCCGGTGTTCCTCCAGGGTTCGGCGCAGGTGCGGGTTGCCTCCGTAGACCTCGTCGGCTGCCACCCATGCCGCTGGGGTGTGCGCGGCCAGGGCGGTGGTGATCATCTGCTCGGCGAGTGCGGGTTTGGTGGCGAAGGCGATGTGGTCGGGAACGCCCGCTGTTTGCAGGCGTTGGGGGTCGTTGGTCCAGGAGCGGGGCAGGTAGAGGCGGTGGTCGATCAGAGCGTGCCCGGCCGGGGTGACGTAGGCGAGGTAGACCGCGACCTGGGCGTTCTCGATGCGCCCGGCGGTGCCGGTGTACTGGCGTTGGACCCCGACTGTCTCGGTGCCTTTCTTCAGGTCGCCGGTCTCGTCCAGGATCAGGACCGCGTCCTGTTCTCCCGGGTGGGTACGGGCGTAGGTGCGCAGGTCCTCGACCAATCCCACTTCGTTGATGCGGGCGCGCGAGAGCAGGTGCTGGAAGCGGTGGGGGTTGGGGTGGCCGGCGTGTTCGGCCAGGGTCCAGCAGTTCTTGCGTGCCAGTGGGGCGAGCAGGCCGCGCAGGAGGTCGTGGGCGGTGTGTTGGGTTTCGGGTCGGACCAGGCGGTCGGAGATCGTGTGGATGAGGTCGTTCAGCCGGTGTGGCCAGCGCCTGGCCGCTACGCTGATGTCAGCGGCCACCGCCGGGTTCTTCTTTGTCTTCACAACCATTGATGATCACGCGGTGGCCGTCCGTGTGTCCGGCGTTTCCTCAGATCAAGGGCTTGCCTCGCTGCCATCTCCGGCAAGTGGTCCCAGTTCAGGGCAAACCGGATCTACAACTGGAGTACTAGAGCAGGGCCAGGGGTGTTCTGGGCCACTCACATGGACTGACTTCGTATAGGAAGTGCTGCAATTGAGCGATCCAATTGATGCTGGCCGTGACGTAGGGGACATTAGCCTGACTGCATCGCTGCGCCAGGGGCGACTCAAAGTTGACACCTACGTTGACGAGTCCCTCGCTGCTTTCCAGGACTGGTCCGAAGAGACAGCCACGGAGATGCTCTGTAACGGCGCCGCGCCCCGGGTGCTGACAGTCAAGCCCTCCCGTCGCCAGGAGGGTTTCATGGGTGCTGACTGGTTGTGGTGGTGGCTGGACCCGGATGGCGTGTGCTTCGGGATGCTGTCACAGGCCAAGCGGCTTCACGGCACCCCGGGGGCTCGAGAGATCGACTTCCTGTACAGGAATAAGAACGGTAGGCAGATCGACCTACTTATGCACACCGCAAGGGACTTTGGGGTCCCTGCCGTTTACACGCTCTACTACGGTCTGCCTGACCAGCGCGCCGACCTGAGATGCCGGGAGCACTCGCTGGCCTGTGAACGTTGCCGACAGGCCAGCGTATCCGTGCTCACTGCGCTGGAAGCTGATGAGATCGCTCTTCAACCTAGGCACGCGGCGGCCCAGGCGTTCGTTCAATGCACTCCGTTAGAACAACTACCGTTCCACGACAACAGATCCCGGGCTCTGTACGGATACCTTCTCGCAGACGGCAGCCTCTCACCGGCCTTAAAGCAATTTCTCCAGCAACCGCAGCGCGGGGCTCGTGCTGCCGCGCGAGTGCTGCTAGACCGGGTGGCGTTCGAACGACAGTTGCAGTTCTCAGGGGTGTCCTCGGACACCGTGGACGTGGGTAGTGAGCCACTCTTCGATACCCTCCCGCTGGACCGCGGACACTTCCGCGAGCCCTACTTCCAACACATTCTGAGAGGTCTGCGCGCCGCTCCCCCTGCGTACGTCATGGATGCGCTTGTTAGCGGATCATTGCCCTCATGGGTCAGACAGTCGGTTGCTGGCGTAGTGATCGCGCGTACCTGACCTGTCTCGTGTCGGGAGGATGGAGGGTCTTGTGTGTGCCGGGATTGCCTCCCGTCACTCTCTGGGGAGGTTGTTTTCGCTTGATGCTTCTGCACCGCACTGCGGTGGTGACTCGTGAGGTCGGCCAGCGGGCGAGGTCCGGCTCGCCGGACTCACGTCGGCTGTGAGGAGTCCCGGCCGCCGCGTTCGTACTTCTGGACCGCTCGCCGGAGGCTCTGCCGGTACTGATCCGGATGGTGTTGTTCCCGAGAGTGTTCGAGCGCTGCTTCCAGTTCCGCGGTGGTGGCCTGTCGTTTCACACCGAGGACCTGGTCGATGATCTCCTGTACTCTTCGGGCGTCTTCCAGGTTGAGTAACTCGGTGCTGTTGTTGCGTTCGTGATTGCATCCCAGGTGGGTGATCCGGACGTTGTCGCGGGTCTGGGTTCCTCCGAGGGAGACGGCTCGGATGTGGTCGACGCTCGGGGAACGCGGGTCACGAACCTTGTAGGACGGATCGACAGGGTCGTGGCAGAGCCCGCAGACCCACCCGTCCCGGTCACCGATCTCCCGGGTGGTGAACCTCTCGACGGGCCCGTTGGCACGTGTACGCTCACGCCGGATCCAGGCCTGCCGCCTTCGCTTCTCGGCTGGGCTGAGGTCGGCAAGGAGCTCGCGTAGGAACTTCGGCTGTTCGGCGTTCGCGCGCTCCTGCGCGCCGCACACGGTGCACGGCCGTCGGCCGAACCCTTCCGCGTCGGCCACGGTGATCCGCACGATGCGGCGTCGACCTTTTGCTTGTGCCTCGTTGGTGGCGTGGCTTGCGCGGAACGCCGCGCACTCCTCACTGGTGTGGTAGCAGTCATCGGTGTCGGTGGTGATGACGATGTGGGTCACGGACGTTCTCCCCGAGGGAATGGAGCGGTCGGAGTGCTCGAAGGTCACTGCTCGCCTCGGATGCTGATCTCGCCGGCCATCCAGCGTACGAATCGGTCGGCGTGGACGAGGTAGGTGGTTTTCGTCGACGGGGCCAGGTCGCTGGTGTTGACGATCTCGGCATAGCGTTCGTAGGCGGATCGAAGGTCGTTGATGGTCCAGGGCTCTTCGGGGGAACGGCTCATCGGGGGAGCTTTCGTGTCGAGAGCTTCGTCGAACTAGGAGGGTGAGATCAAGGTAGAGCGTTGGGGAGGGGCGGGGAATGGTTCCGGCCCACACCAGAGCCTCCATCACACCCGGCACGCAACAAGGGAACGTGGTACGGCCCGGAACCCCTGGCGGGTTCCGGGCCGTCGCACGTGAGTTGGTCAGCCGGGTGGGGCCTGAGGCCTGTCCGCTTCGACCAGGTTGACGTTTTGGTCCAGCGCGCTACCTACGGGCGTCCTTGTCTTCTTCCGGCTCCTGTGGGGGCCGGTGCCCCTCCACGACTTCCCAGTGGCCGGGGTTGAGGACCTGGGCGACCACGCTCCGGCACGGGACGGCGCACCCGCCGAGTCTGCACCCCCGGCGCCGTGAGCAGGGCAAGCTGCTCGATACCCGCGACGCGGGTGGAATCGCGATTGGCCGCCGCCTTCTGAGGGGGTGGCGCCTGTTCCGGGGCGTCAGCCGGCCTGAACCTGCACCGCGGTCCGGACCAGCTGACGGTGCGCGCGGCAGCGCATTGGTCCAGTCTAGGGCCGTGGAGTCCGGCCAGGCGGTGCCGGTGAGCCCTGCGGGCATCGTGCGGGCCGCGGCCTCGGCCGCTGTCGGGGATTGAGTTGCCGGACTGCGGTTTGGGTGGGGGCTCGGTCCTGCTCAGTCAGGCGACACACTCACGTGCGCGGGGTGGGTTATTGACGCTGTCGCCGTTGATGCGCGGTGATCTGGCGCTCCTGCTGAGCGTCCTCGACGAGTTTGGGGAGGGTGTCGCGCACCACGGTGACGCCGTCGTCGGCCAGGCGGTCGTCGGTGAACTTGAACCGTTTGGGCTTATAGGGGCCCTCACGGGTGGCCTTCCCAGCCAGGTCGGCGAAAGCCAGGCTCAGCGTCGGCGCCTGGTCGAACGGCGTGGGGTCGGCGGACTCCTCCCCGAGTGCGGGAGCGTCGGTGACGTCCTCCAGCAGCCCCAAGCGCACCAGCACTCGGCAGGAGTCCTGATAGGCGTCCTTTTTCAAGCCGAAGTACGTCTCTCGGGTTTGGCCGTAGAGGAAGACGCCCCGCTGATCGTGGCTGGTGGGCATCCACCATTTGAGGAAGCGCAGCGCCAACCAGGTGGCGATCTCCGACGGGGTCAGGGCGTTAATCCACCCCGAGGTGAAGAATTCCCGGGGGATGCCGATGCCGCGCGAGGGCACGGTGTACCGGCGGGCCGACTGGTAGGGGCCGCTCCCCAACTCGCTCATGAGCGTGAAGCCCAGGTAGTCGTAGCGACCTCCCGGGCGTGTGGGGATCTCGATCAGGCCGCGCTCACGCAGGGAGCTCAACGCCTTGGTGATCTGGCGTTTGTACGCCGTGATGAAGTCGCGTTCGATGCGCGTAGGGGGCTCATAGGTGCCGGTACCCCGGTGGTAGGCCACGTCCAGGGCGATCAGGTCGACCCATCCGGGGCCGGTTGCGTCCCCGCCTTGGGTGAAAGGCAAGTCCGGCCGGTCAGGCCTGCCGGTAGCGGGCAGCGACTGGGCGGCGAACAGCGCGAGCAGATAGAAGCGCAGAGCGATGCCGCGTGAGCGGATGAGGCCGGGCAGCAGAGGAGACACCAAGTCCTCGTCCTTGCTCGGACGCCAGCTGCACACGAACTGTGGACGGACCTTGATGGAGTCGGGCCGGCCTGAGGACTTGGTCGACCACAAGTCGGTCAGGGCATCGGCTGCGCTCGTGTGGCGTTTCTTGCGGATCACCTCGTCCAGCCGACGTTTCCGAGTCTGCCAGGCCTCCTGCTGCTGCGTCGGCTCAGAAAGCCCTTTGGATGAGTAGTTCATAGTGTCGTTTCAATCCTCTTAGGAGTGTGTTTCATCGTTACTGTTCCCAACCTCTAAGGTGGATTGAAACGTCATCCATTCCTCGGCGGAGGCTACCACGGGTGCGGGATCATGGGAACCAGTCGGGCGAAAAATGTCGCTCACCCTGCATCCCTGGGAAAGCCGGTCCGGCTCCCCGGGGGGATCCCTGAGGAGGGAATATGTTCAAGAAGACCGCGAAGGACGCGCCTGCCACCACCTCCGAGCCTGCGCGGCTCCCGCACCGCTGGGCCATCATCCTGATCGGCTCTGGCGGATTCGTCGGCGCTGCGCTGCTGCTGGGGGCCGCCCCCTACATCGCCCTGGGGGTGGGAGTGACGGCCCTGGTGGGGCTTCACCAGATCCTGGATTGATCACTGGGCACGGACGCCTCCGGGCTTCCGTGCGGGGCCATCATCGCGAGGTGGCACCGCACGGATGCCCGGCATCGTGCACCGTGCGTCCCGCAGCCCTTGACCGCAAGCTCGGCGCCGACTCGGGCAGGGCACCGGCCTCAGGGCTGCCTACGACTCCTGGGATCCTTCGTCGCTACTCGGCGGTGAGTGCCCGGGACGCCGCTGCGGCACCACGACCGGCTACGACTTCGGCTGTGCCCGGCCGCGGTGCCGACAGGCCAAGGGCCGGGCCAGTGGATGCGCGCCACCGCTCACCCTGACACCATGCGCCTGCCTTTTCGGGGCACACACCGGGATCCTCACGTCCCGCGATGCTCAGACGACGTCGACCCGGCGGCGGGGAAGCGACCAGGGTTCGTGTCCGTCGCGGTGGCAGGTGAGGGTGACGAACACGGGTGCGCCATCGTAGGTGTGCCGCCACCATTCGGGGTCGGACCAGGGCGGGGCGGTGGTGCGTTCCAGGGCCAGGGGCCGCCTGGCACCAATGCCCACATCGGTCAGAGTAAGGGTGCGACGGTCGTCGCCGGGCCCAGTCGGGGTGAGCCGGTAGGGCCCCCAGATCTGCGCGTCCAACTCCTCCTGCGTGTAGGAGCCGACGGTGACCGGTGTGCGTGGTTGGTCGTGCTCATCGTCCACACGGACCCGGAGGGTGTCCACACCTCCCAGGGTGTCGGGGCCGATCAGGGTCAGGAGCAGCTCAGCGCGGTCCCCGTGCAGCTGCCGCGCCCGTAGCTCGATCCGCGGGGCCAGGTCCTCATGGCGCCGGGCGGCATCGTTGGCGGCCATGGCGGCGGCGCTGCGGGCCGAGCGCCGGGCGGAACACGCGGCGGCCACAGCGGCGACGGTGGTCACCGCGGCGACAGCCACAGCGGACAAGGGGATGACCAGAGTAGTGAGTGTGTCCACGAACCTGAGCGTAGACTAGGAGGCACCCATGAAGTGCGAAGAGGTTTGAGGCCGGGCATCCGCTGGAGCGGCACACCAGCGACCGGGAAACCTGTCTCGTGCCGGGTGTGATGGAGACTCTGGTGTGTACCGGGATCGCCTCCCGTCATACACGAGTCAGCCCAAGGGATTAGGACTTGGACCCACGGATTAAAAGTCCGCGTGCGAGTGGATGGAATAACCCGTTATGTGGGATTTCGTTCCGGCTCATCCGGGCGTTAGTGTCCCGCTGCGTGCCACCGGAGACCACCCCGTGTCGCCCCGTCGCGGAACAGCCGATCAATCACCGAGCATTTCCTATGGCCAGCGAGGCACGGATCAAATTCGTTGGCATCTCGATCTGGCCTCACGGCAGGCAGTCGCTTAAACGCGTATGTACGATAAGCGAGCTTTGCCGGGCGTGTAACAGGGCGTCTCGCCAATCGGACAGGCGAGAGGCCCGCCCTGGATTTGCCCCAGGGCGGGCTTGAGGTAGGTCAAGCGGTGTTGTGCACCTGGCTGGCGTGATCAGTGAACTCGAAGATCTGCGCCGCCGCCCAGGATTCCGAACGGGGGATTGCGTCCTCCCGCTTGCGCAGTTTGCGCCAGGCCGTGGCCCAGAGCCGCACGTCATCTCGGCCGCCGCCGCATCCTTCGATGAAGGCCTCCACGATGTGGAGTTTGGGCAGGCGGCCATAGTTGAGTGCGGTGTTGAGCGTCGAGTACGCGACCTTCTGCCCGCAGTTGTCGCTCATCTTCCGGAAGGAGGGTTCACCTGCCCAGATCCGATACCCACGCAGCGCCCCCAAGAATTCCTCGACAGATGAGGCCTGAAGCGGATCGGGACGCTCGTCGTACTCGCCGAAATCTTCGACAGCCTTCCAAACCGGAACCGCATGCTCAACCACGGACTGAGGTTCTCGAAGACGTTCCTTCGGCTGATCCACCGTAGGAGAAGGCTTGAGTTCTCCCAAAGGGGAAGAGGAGCGGTGGTTCCTAAGACTCTTTTCGCTGTTTTGAAACGAGGCCATCGACCTCTGCTTATGCTTCCTCAATTCGATAAGCACGCCATCCAGGATGATCACCGGCTTCACCGCGCGTTCCGGGATGGACATCGCCTGATACTCGGGCTCACCAAACAGGGGATTGCTATCGAGCGTGCGGCGAACGTAGGGGACGTGCGTCTCCGAGTCGCGCCAGACACGGAGATAGGTCCCGTGGCGGGTAGGCATCCCCTCGTAGAGGAGGCCCTCCTTCATCTTGCGGGGGACCAGCTCCTCATCGAAACCCGACAGCTGCATCAGACGCCCTTCCGGGCCCGCACCAAGAGGGACGACAGGTCGGCCGCAACGATCACGACGACGGCAACCAGTCCCAGCGAGCCGAGCAGGCCGTACCCGGAAATAGTGAGCACGCAGACCAAGGCGAGAATGAGGAGGAAGAGGAGGGGGCGCCCGGTCAACGAGTGCCCGCGAAAAGAGAAACTGAACATAGGTGTCCTGTCTTTCGAAAATTGCCCTTGACGGAGACCGTCATCGACCCACCTGCGGGTGGTTAATCCGCGTAACGAGCGGGGGTCGATTTCACCAAGTTACCGCATTCTTGATGGGTGTGCATCCTCTCCCGCAAGTGTGATGCAGGTCACGGCAGGGTTTGATTTGGCTCGATGGCAGTGCACTGGACTGGCACTGGATTGACGCGATGTTAACCCCCGTTTTCCAGATTCTTCTTTTGCCGCCCACAGTTAGGAACTGTTTCGAGGTGTTCAGGAATGTTAATTTCTGTTTATATTAGTTCTGATCTTTTTCGTGGAAGCTTTTCATTGGAAATCCGAGTTAGGATTGCCAACAAGTTCGCGGATATCAGACGCCATGCGTTGGTTCCTGACGAGCTAGTAGAGATCCCCGAAGAGCTTGCCTGTCGTTGGCCCTTGACGGAGCTTGGGGAACCAGAGTGTCGACCCTGTGGTGGGGTCGGCTGCGCCGCCAGCGGCCTCTGGATGCATCGCCTGGGGAGAGCGGATCGCATCGCTCTTCCCAGGCGCGCCTATGTCGTATACGAGCTGATCTGTCTCGACCAGATCATGAACTCCCCATGGGAACCGTGCGGGAGCGCTCTGCGTCACCTGCTCTGGCGGCCCTGTCTATTGGCCACACACTCAAGATCAGGCCTGCTGAGATGGGCGGCAACGTGTTTGAATGCCTATATAACCCCCAACGCAGCGGCCCGCGCGAGAGGCGCGGGTGGTGCCCTACCGTCGTAGCAACGCCGCAAGTCAAAGGGGTTGCCGATGGAAACGAGGCGGATGCTCACCACGTGAGCGGTGCCCGGCTATATGTACTCGCCCAGCAGGGGCCAGCACCTCAAGAGATCCACGCTATGCACGGAAGCACCCTCGTACGGCAAGATTGGGCTGGCGACCGGGACGAGAGCTAGAGGTGCCTCTGTGGACGACTTGCTGGACAACGCGAACGCGACGGACCTCCCCTGGGAGGCGCCGTCGGATGCCCCTCAAACGCTGCAGGTCGACACCGTGCTGGTCGGGGACCAGCCTGACGCGCTCGAGGTCGTCGTCGCCCACAGTCAGGCCAGGCCCAAAGCCGAGGACATGCGACGGCTGTGGAGGGCTCGTTGGGGCATGAGAGCGGCACCAGTAGCCCTCGTGGTCCAGTACCACTCAGCCCATGGCAGTCAGGCCGCGGTCTGCGGCCTGCGCGAGGACGCCGACGTCGTATTCGACCTCGACATTGGACAGGTCGAACGGGTGGGCATCGCTGCCTTCGACTCGCCTACCGTCCCCGAAGGGGAGCGCTTCTTCCAGAAGTTGCTCTCGGAACCGGTGGAGAGCCAGATCCCCGGGCTCACGAACACGGGGCTGTTCGCCTCCCACGAGCTGCGTGCAGGAGTGCCCCAGCGCCCTGACTGGCAGGACCAGAAAGCCTTGGCCCGGTCCCTGGTGGTGCACCGGGGGTCAAGTCTTCTTAACGCGCTCGGGTACGACGTCTCCTCCTACCGATCTGCAGGATTTCTCCTCAGCGCGAAGGACGGCCCGCGTCGTGCGGTGGCGGTCTTGGTGGAGGACGGTGAGCACTTCGATCGGCCCTCCTCACGCCTGAACGCCGAATCCCCGGTGCTGTACGGGCTCAGCATGGCCCAGCAGCAGGAACTTCCCTGGTTGCTGCTCCTGCGTGGTACACAGTTGCGGCTGTACTCGGCCAAGCCCCAGGTGGGTGTGGGACGCAAGGGTCAGACCGAGACCTACGTCGAACTCGACCTTGCCCTGCTGGACGAGGACTCTGCCACCTATCTACCGCTCCTCTTCCACGCCGACGCCCTGTCCCCCTCGGGCAGTGTCGATGAGATCCTGCAGGCCTCCGCTAACCACGTGGCTGCCCTTGGGGCGCGGCTGCGCGAGCGCATCTACACCGAGGCCGTTCCCGCGCTCGCCGTCGCCGTGGCCTCCCATATGGGAGCCGTGAGCGAGGACGAACTCGAGGATGCCTACCACCGCACTCTGATCGTCCTGTTCCGGCTCCTCTTCGTTGCCTATGCGGAGGACCGCGGTCTCCTGCCCTACCCGGGCAATTCCCGCTACACGCGCAAAGCGTTGAAGACCCTGGCACGGGAGTTCGTCGACTCACCCGGTGAGGAGTTCGACGCCAACGCCACAGACCTGTGGAACGACCTGCTGTCGGTGTGGCGCGCCATCAACGACGGCAACGAGGAATGGGATGTCCCCGCCTACAACGGGGGGCTGTTCGCCGACGACGAGCGGCATCTCTCCGGCCGGGAGATCGGCCGGATGCAGCTCACCAACGCCGAAATCGGCCCGGCACTGCGGGCGCTCCTGGTGGACACCTCCGACGACGGGGTGTTCGGCCCGGTCGACTTCCGCAGCCTGTCGGTACGCGAGTTCGGCACGATCTACGAGGGCCTGCTGGAGTCCTCGCTGAGCATCACCCCCACCGATCTGACCCTGGCCAAGGACAAGTCCTATGTCCCAGCCAAGGCCGGCCAAAGCGTCGAGGTCCCAGCTGGACGGGTGTACTTCCACAACGCCTCCGGCAAGCGCAAGGCCACCGGTTCCTACTTCACCAAGTCCTTCGCCGTCGAGCACCTGTTGGATACCTCGCTGGAACCTGCGCTCACCCAACACCTGGACCGGCTCCGCGCGCTGATCGACAAGGGCGAGGAGGCGAGAGCTGCCGAAGCGTTCTTCGACTTCCGCGTGGCGGACCTGGCGATGGGCTCGGGCCACTTCCTCGTCGCCGCCATCGACCGGATCGAACGCCGGTTGGCCGCCTTCCTCACCGAGCACCGGCTGCCCGCGGTGACCGAGGAACTGGAACGGCTCGCCCTGGTCGCCCGCGAGGCCCTGGGCGACCAGGCCGACCAGGTCGAGATCGAGGCGTCCATGCTGCTGCGTAGGCAGATCGCCCGGCGCTGCATCTACGGGCTGGACCTGAACACGATGGCGGTGGAACTGGCCCGCCTGGGCATCTGGATCCACACCTTCGTGCCCGGCCTGCCCATGTCGGCGCTGGACCACGGCCTGGTGGCCGGTAACAGCCTCACCGGGATGGCCACCATCGACCAGGTCCTGGACGTGCTGGACGCGAACCGAACCCCAGGGCAGGTCAGCCTCTTCGCCGAACAGATCGAGACCACCTTGGAGAAGGCGCGGACCCTGCTGCTGCGGGTCGGCCGGACTGCTGAGGCGACCAAGCAGGAGGTGCACGCGGCCCGCGAGGCGCACGCGCAGGCCCTGCAGGAAGCCAAGGACGTCAAGGCGCTGCTCGATGCGGCCGTGGCGGTCCAGATGGGGGCCATCCCTCTGCCGATGGACCCGGAACAAGCCATCGAGCGGGGTAAGAGCGAGAAGGCGCGCGAGGCCGTCGCCGCGGTCCGCGCCACGCATTTGCTGTATCAGTTCCCCGAGGTCTTTCTTCGCCCAGAGGGGGGCTTCAACGTGATCCTGGGCAACCCGCCGTGGGAGAAGGTCCGGTGGGAGGCCGCCCCGTACTGGGTGGGCGTCTCTCCCGGCCTGATGGCGCTGACTGACAAGGCACGCGAGAAGAAGATCGAGGAGCTGCGGGCCGAACGCCCCATGGAAGCCGGGCGGGAACAGCAAGAGCGAGAGGAGCGGGAAACCCTCCAGGACCTGTTCAAGAAGGCTTACACGCTGCGCGGTGGCACCCATCTGGAGCTGGCGCAGCTCATGCTGGAGCGGGCCCTGCGATCTCTGTCCCGCGCAGGACATCTGGGGCTGGTGCTGCCACGCCAGAGCATGGTATTGGCGGGGTGGAAGAAGCTACGCGGCCACCTGGTGGGCGCCCACGACCTGCGCATCGTCCAGGGGCGCAACCACGGCGAGTGGATCTTCGAGGAAGTCGAGCCTCGATATGCGGTGGTGCTGTTGTCCGTGGGGCCCCGCAGACAGCACACCATCGATGTCGGTGTCGCTCGCAGCCCTGAGGAGGTGGCCGCCGTCACCGCGGGCCGCAGCATCTCCTTCACCTCCGACGAGCTGGGCGCCCTGTCGGACGCGAACGTCGTACCCTGGTTCAACGAGCCGGAGGACCGCAGGGTCTTCGACATCATGCGGGTCTTCCCCCGGATCTCCTCCGGGCAAGGGTGGATCCGCGCCTCGCACGACGCACGCTGGGACTTTACCGGCAGCGGCCCCGACAAACGGCTCGTCACGGCCCAGGACTCCCCGGGCGCCTGGAAGGTCCTGATGACCCGGCACGTGGACGCGTTCGCCTTCGACGACGAACCGCACAAGCAGTTCGTCACCGACCTGCGCCCGCTCTCTGAACTCAAGCGCGGTGTGGCCCTCACCGACGGGGCCTTCACTCTGGGCGCGGGTCACCCGCTGCTGATCTTCCGACGCCCCAGCCGCAGCGATGACAGCCGTACCCTCATCGCCACCGCACTGCCCGAAACGGGATACCTGCACAACAAAGGGTCCGTGCACGCCATCATGCACGGCCCCACCTCTTCCCCCACCGCTCGGCTCGCGCTGGTGGGATTGGTGAACACGCTGACGATGGATTGGTGGGCGCGACGCTTCGTGGACCGGCACGTTACCTCGCCCATCATCAACCAGCTCCGGCTCCCGAACTGGGAGAGCGACGACATCGACACTGCGGCTTCGATCACCGGTTCCCTGCTCAGCCGTGGCGGCAGTACCCGCCTGGCCGGGAGCATCGACGTCACGGACCGGCACAAGGGCACCGACAGTGTGGACCTGCTGGCCGAACTCGAACGCCTCACTCTGCGTGGCTTCGGCCTCCAGCACCACGATCTTGAGGTCATCGCGCAGGACTTCAGCAACACCGGGCTGCCGCCCGAGCTCCGCACCGCCCTGAATCTCGGCAAGGGATCCTCGCAGTGACCCCCCACAACTACAGGCCCGAATTCGCCACCAACGCCCCGGAGAAGGGCGCGATGGTCGCCACGGCGATCAACACCCTCCTAGGAGGTCTGCGTACCCGGCTGGTACAGCCGCCGGACCTGGCCATCGCCACGGCCTACTTCAACCCGGGCGGATTCTCCCTCCTCGCCGATGAGCTGGAGCAGGTCGGCCGTGTGCGCCTGCTCCTGGGTGCGGAACCCGTACAGGACCAGCCCCAGATCCGACCTCTCAACCGCAACGCGAAGAAGCGCCGGGGACGGAACCGCTCCGCCCCCGCCCCAGAGATTCGTCGGGCTCTGGAAGGCCATCAGAGATCCCTGCACCAGGATCGAGACCTGGTGGGTTTCACCCGCGAGGCCGATGCCAGGGAACGGCGCTTGGTCGCCTGGCTACGCGAACACCCGGGGGTGGAGGTACGGCGCTACGAGCAGGGGTTCCTGCACGGCAAGGCCTTCCTTGTGGAGACCGACACGACCGGGGTGATCGCCGGGTCCAGTAACTTCACCTACGCCGGTCTGGCCCGCAACAACGAGCTGAACCTGGGCCACTACCAGCCGCACGTGGTCGAACAGGTCTTGGACTGGTTCGACCAGCAGTGGGCAGCGGCTGCCCCCTACGATCTCGCGGCCCTGTACGAAGCGCGCTGGCAACCGCACCAGCCCTGGCATGTGTTCCTGCGCATGCTGCACGAACTCTACGGCGCTGACCTGGAAGAGGACACACACGGCGACTCGCGCCTGGGCCTGACCCGTTTCCAGGCCGACGGCGTGTGGCGGGCGAGGAGGATTCTGCAGAGGCGCCGCGGCGTTCTCATCGCCGACGAGGTCGGTCTGGGCAAGACTTTCCTTGCCGGGGAGCTGATCCACGAGGCGGTTTTCGAGCGCCGTCAGAAGGTGCTGATCATCGCGCCGGCCACCCTGCGGGACGCAACCTGGCGGCCGTTCCTACGGGAGCACAACCTCGCTGCGGTTGAGTGCGTGTCCTTCGAGGAGCTCGTCGCCCACATCGAGGACGCCGGTTCCCATAACTCCGCGCTCCAGGACCCCGACCAGTACGCGATGGTCGTGGTCGACGAGGCGCACGCCCTGCGCAACGACAGCACCAAGCGGGCGGCGGCCGTGCGGCGGCTGCTGGCTGGCTCGGTGGCCAAGGACCTGGTGGAGCTGACCGCCACCCCTGTCAACAACAGCCTCGACGACCTGCACAACCTCATCAGTTACTTTGCCACCAACGACGCCGAGTTCGCGGACGTGGGCATCCCCAGCCTGCGTGCTTACTTCAACCGGGCCTCGGCGCTACACCCAGACGACCTGTCCCCCGAGCACCTCTTCGATGTCCTGGATGAGGTGGCCGTTCGCCGCACCCGGCGGTTCGTCAAGAACCATTACGTGGGCGACGAGGTATTCATCAACGGTAAGAAGCGAGAAATCAGCTTCCCCACCTGCCGTGTGCAGCGCATTGACTACAACCTGGACGAGTTGCTCCCCGGGATCTTCGAGGAACTAGCCACGGCGCTGGGCGCCGACACCGTCGACGGCACGGCCACAGGGGTCATCCTCGAACGTCTGGGGGCGGTTCTCACCATGGCCCGCTACGTTCCCTCACGGTTCAAGAGGAGGGGAGCGGCGGAGCAGTACGAGGCCCAGAACGCTGGGCTGTTGAGGTCGAACCTTCTCAAGCGCTTCGAGTCCTCGGCGCAGGCTTTCGAGAAAACCGTGGGCAAGATGGTCGAGTCCCATGCCCTGTTCTTGGAGGCGCTGGAGTCCGGGATGGTACTGACTGGCAAGGCTCTTGGTGAGTGGGGGGACTTCGCCAGTGAGGACATCGAGGAGTTCCTGGACTCCGCTGACTCCCCGGAAAACGTCTCCAGTACCGACGGCTACGACATCGGGCGTCTGAGGGAAGCGGTCGAGGCCGACCTGGCACTGCTCCAGCAGTTCCGCACGAAGGTTCAGACGGTCGACATCCACAACGACCCGAAGGTCGCTGGGCTTCTCGAACAACTTGCCACCATCGCCCGAGAGGCCGAGGAGGAGGGCATCGGCGCGGATGACATCCGAAACAAGCGCAAGGTCCTCATCTTCACCTACTTTTCCGATACCGCCGACTACCTCGACCGGGCCGTCAAGCACGCGATCACCGTCGATGATCGCCTGTCTGCGTACCGGGACCGGGTTGTCCTGGTGAAGGGCGGCGATAAGGCCGGGCGCGGCGACGCCATCACCGGGTTCGCTCCCATGACCGCTGGCACGGGCACGGAGGAGGACCACTACGACATCATCGTGGCGACCGACACCCTCGCCGAGGGCGTCAACCTCCAGCAGGCCCGCCACATCATCAACTACGACCTGCCGTGGAACCCGATGCGCCTGGTTCAGCGTCACGGGCGCATCGACCGCATCGGATCGCCCCACACTGAGGTGTTCATGCGGTGTTTCTTCCCCGATGAGGGCCTCGACGCTGTCCTGCGCTTGGAGGAGCGCCTCCAGCGCAAGCTGAAGCAGGCTGCCGCGTCCATCGGACAGGACACGGTCCTGCCTGACGTGGCAGCCGTGGAACGCGTCATCACCGACACCCGGGAGCAAATCGATCGCCTGCGCCGTGAGGAATCGGTCCTGTTCTCCGACGAGGGGAATTCCTCCCTGTCGGGTGAGGAGTACCGGCGCCAGCTCGCCAACGAGCTCCAGACCCCCCACGTCAAGGACACGGCCCTGGGCCTGCCCTGGGGTTCGGGTTCGGGGTTCCGCCGCCCCGGTGCGGATCCGGGGTTCGTGTTCTGTGCCCGTATCGGCGATCATCCCAAGCCATGGCTGCGCTACGTCCCGATGAACAGAAACCTCACTGTCCAGGTGAACCCCGGTGAGGAAGCGGCTGTGGTCGTTGATGACATTCTGTCCTGCCTGGCCCAGGCCACACCGCCGAGCGCGACCGCCGAGCCGGTGCTGGACGAGTGGATGTACCAGGCGGCCTTCGACGCTTGGGAGGTAGCGCAGGAGGACATCCTCGCTCAGTGGATGCGGCAGACCGATCCGCTGAACTTGTCCCCGAAGGTGCCCAAGGCCATGCGTGACGCATCGGCGCTCGTCAGAGACCACGGCTCCTTCCTGGAGAAGCAGGAAGAGCTGGCCCGACGCCTCAACGCGCCCTATGCGCCACGCATCCAGCGGGAGATCCGGTGGACCCTGGCCGACCAGCACAAGACAGACAAGGAGAAGGTCCGGGCCCTGCACGAGTTCGCCGAATCCAACGGGCTGACGCCCCCGCCGAGGGTGCAGCCGCTGCCGCCGGCGGAGAAGGAGGACATTCACCTCGTCTGCTGGATCGCCATCACCCCTTCCGAGTAACTGTGAAGAGCGCAACAGGTGACGGCTACCTGTAGGTACTCCAGCGAGTGGTGGTGTCGCCGTGTTGCAGGGTGTCGAGGCGGTGCCGCCATTGGGCGCGCAGGCCGGGGTTGGTGTTCAGGACCGGTAGGACGCTGGTGACGAGCTTGAGTTCGCGGACCTGGCGTAGAACGGGGAACCCCGGCCAGTCCAGCACGTCGTAGCCGTACTCCTCGGCGAGCGGGGTGTGGGGGTCCCGGGCGTAGTCCATGCGGACCTTGCCCACCGCCGCAGGCACCAAGTCCCATTCCCGGGGACCGTGACTGAGACTGTCGAAGTCGCAGATCACCGGGCCGCCAAGGCCGGGGATGAGGTTGCCCAGGAACGGGTCGCCGTGGATCACCCCTGCGGGAAGCTCGAACTCCAGGCCCTGGACCTGGGCTTCCAGTTGGTCGGTGCGCCTGGTGAGGAAGCTCCGGTCGACGTCGGCCAGTCCTTCGGCGTCCGTGATGCGGCTGCGGATCCGCTCGAACGGCTCCCACGACGGCAGGGCGAGATCCGGCGCTGGCAGGGCGTGGAGACGTTTGAGGATGCGCCCGATGTCGGTACCGGTCGGTTCAGGGCCGGTGGAGGGCACCAGGTGCCAGAAGGTCGCCGTGGCTCCGTCGGCCTGGACGGGTTGGGAGACATCCTCGGCCAGACGCACTGCGGGGGCGTCATGTTGGGCGAGCCACCGTGCCGCATGGATGACCACGGGGACGCGTTCGGCCACGGTCGCCGAACCGGCGATGCGCACCACCAGCCCCGCGTGCGGGAGGCGGTAGACGGCGTTGTTGGTGAACTTGATCAGCTCGGCGTCATCGGCCGCCCTGGAGCCCAGCCCGGCTTCCTCGCACAAAGCGGCGAGGACGTCGTGGACGCGGTCTCTGGTGAGGGCAAACCGGGGGCTGGTGGAGGCGGGGGTGGTGCTCATGATGTGCGAAGAGTAGCAATCTCGGCGGCCAGGTCCGCTGTCTCACCCCGGGTTCGGTAGGCCTGGGCAGCCTGCTGCAACGGGGCCAGGCGGTCGATCACGCGCACCGAACGGACCTGCCGGGCGAGGTCGACGGCCTGGCGACCGATGCGCACCCCCTGATCGGGGTCTCCGTTGACGATGTGGGCGGTGGCCAAGGTTGTCAGTTCGAAGGCCTGGCTACGGCCCATGGCGGGGCTACGGGCGTCCACGGCCCGGTACAGGTGCTCGGTCGTGGCCGTGTACGCGCGGGGCGAGGGTGTGGGGAGCGCGGCGTTGACCACCCCCGACAGGGCGTCCAGGTCGGCTTCGTGGAAGAACCGCACCCAGGGGGTGGTGTCCGAGTTGGCGCGGGCGAAGGCGTCGTGGGCGCGTGCGAGGGAATCCATGGCTCGTTTCCCGTCATCGAGGACCGCGTAGGCCCATGCGGTGTTGGCGCACATGAGCGCGACGGTGCGCTCACACCCGGAGTCCTGAGCGGCGATCTGCCCCAGCTGCAGGAACCGCAGGGACTGGACGGTGTGGCCGCGGTGCAGGTGCAGGCGGCCCATTCGGTAGAGGACGTTGGCTACCAACGAGGGCTCCTCGATGTACTGGGCCTGCTCCAGTGCCAGGGAGAGATGTTCGGCCGCGACCTTGTAGTGGCCGACGTCGAAGCTCGCCCATCCGGCGAGGTTGTGCAGATCGGAGACGGCTCGGTGGAGCCGGAGTCCAGCCTGGTTCGCGGGTTTGGCCACGCGTAGTAGCCGATGGGCGTAGGCCAGGTGCGCCATGATCGAGTCCAGGCACGCACCGCCTCCAAGCTGGTAGTCAGCAGCCCGCAGAGCCTTGGTGACCGTTTCGACGTGGTCCACGTCGGTCCCCGTCACCCGTCGGACGGGTAGGGGCGAGTCGGGAAGGCTCGGGCCGCGCCAGCTGCGGGGATCGATCTCCACCGCTCCCATGGTGACCTGGGCGGCGTGTGCTAACAGCTTGGTGCTCTCGACGCTCTCCCTTTGGGCGCGGCTGGCTGTCACCTGAGGCGCGGCGAGCCCGTCAAGGAAGCGGCGCAGCTTCACGACATCTTTCAGCTCGCGCTTCTTCGATTCGAGTTGGGAGACCATCGACTGGGACAGCCCGGTCAAACGCCCGAGAGCCTCCTGGGACAGGTTGGTGCGCGAACGCATAGCACGTACCAGAGCGCCCGCGTCGAGGCGTCCGGCGGCCTCTTGTACCTCAGGGCTATCCCAGAAGCCCTTGGGTATACACGGACACCTTTTCTTCGCATTAGCGACAGAAGTTCTCTCCCCGCCGCAATTCTCACATATCGACACCATGGGTTCCTCGGCTCGAGAACTGTTCACCGCCCATGGAACAGGGCTCATGACCTGGCCGCCAGCCCCCGCCCAAAAAACATCACCACCGTAATAGCGATCATCAACCGTGTTCATGGGAACGGAAGGCACCCCGACCCAAGACTGAGAACTCGTCAACGACCTGGAACTGACGCACAAGGCACGGTGACCAGGCGCGAGAGGACGGTGATGGGGATGAGGGCCGTTGCGGTGAAACAGGCGGAGACTACGGAGAAGAGCACCGGTACACGAACGGTTCCCCCTCTACCTAAACGCGCCACCGCATCGGTGGACCGCGCACCGGTCCTGCTGGAGGACAGGGGCGAGTTGACGGGGCACGCGATGACCGTCCCCGGTGAGCCCTTTTACGCCAGGGTCATGCGCCGCCGCCTGAGGACACTGGCCTCCCTCCCCGAATGGGAGGTCGGCCCGATCGAACTGCTCGCCTCGGAGCTGTTCAACAACTGTGTTCACCACACCCGATCGGGTCAGGCGGGAGGTGAGATCACCATCAGCGTGTGCAAGCTGGCGGGGCGCACCCAGGTGCGCGTCACCGATGTCGGCCCTCGCCAGGGGGAGATCGCCGTTCCCTGCCTGCGCCCGTTCGACCCCGACGCCGAGGGCAGGCGCGGGCTGCGCCTGGTCGCGGAGGGCGCCGACCGCTGGGGCACCATCCACCATGACGACGGACGCACCAGCGTCTGGTTTGAGGTGGACCGGATCGAACGGCGCTCGGATCAGCCCGCCGAACACGTTGACCACGCCCAGCGGTGATCACGGTGGCCTGGGATGTCAGCGACGACCACGACCAGTACATGGCCGCCTACCAGCTTCATATGCGTCACCGAGGCCGTTGGCTCGTGATGTGGGCTCCGGGCGCGCGGGTCTTCTTCGCCTTCTACCGGGGCCGCGCCCACGTCGTTCCGCTGTCCGAGCCCACCAGCCAGGAGTTGCATCGCCAGATCCTGCGCACCGAGACATCCCTCGCCACGACGGAACCCGCCTACTGGTCCTGCCCGAGCTCCGCATGCTCCTGGACATCCAGCACGCCCACCGACCACCACTGCCCATGGCCACCCGGATGAGTAGCGCCCTCACCGACGCACGCGCCGCCTGCCGTGATCTGCCCGACCCCGACCGCATGTTCGGCGACGCCCTCCAACAACGCCAGGCCCGACACATCTGTGCCCCATGCCCCATCCGCAGGGCATGCCTGGCCGAAGCCCTCGACCTGCGGATCGACATCGGACTGTGGGGCGGCATGACGGCACGAGAACGCCGTGCACTGCGCCGCCGCAACCCGCAGGTGGACGACTGGCGCACGCACCTGACCCCGATCCAACCCACCATCCGCGCATGAGAGGAACCGGCCCGATGCCACCCCTGAACGGTGACGACCCCCTGACGTCCATGGAGGTCCTCACCCCCGCCGAGGTCGCCACCCTGTTCCGCGTGGACGGCAACACCGTCACGCGCTGGGCCAAGAATGGGCGAATCTCCAGCTTCCGCACCCCGGGCGGACACCGCCGCTACCTCAAAAGCGAGGTCACCGCCCTGTGGACCCAGCGCCTCACACCCGCCCGCTGACCATGTGCGCGGATCCCTCTCGAACTCTCCCCGCCCACCCGCGCGCGGAAGTACCGGCGCGGCGGCACAACCCCCGGACCCACCCGTGTCGCCGCGCCCCCACACCGGCTACTCACCACCCGAGACCACACGACAACGACACCTCGACGAACGGAGTCTCCGTGCCACACGCCCCCCACAACACCCAACCCTTCGTGGGAACCCACGACCGGTTCGGCCCCGAACTGCGCCAGCGCGACTACGCCCAGTCCGTCCTGGCCCACTACGCCCACACCCGCGGATACGACCGCCTCGAAGTCCCCGCTCTGGAACGCAAGGCGTCCTTCAGTCGTCAGGTCGTCGGCGCCTCGCCCTGGCCCGAGTGGAACCCCAAGGGCGTCTTCGAGCTCGACGTCCCCGACTACGGGCCCGGACACACCCACACCCACCAGAACACCCCGGCCGTGCTGATCCCCGAGGGCACGGTCTCCGTCGCCCGCTGGCTGGCCTCGGTCCTGCCTACCCAGACCCTGCCGTTGAAGGTTTTCTACGACCTCCCGTGCTGGCGCAACGAAGCGGTCGACACCCTTTCCCAGGGCAAGGCCCGCGAGTTCCGCCAGTTCGGCGCCGAGATTCTTGGAGTCGCGTCCGCGGCGGCTGACGCCGAGATCATCACCTTCATCGACGGAGCACTCCACGCGCTGGGCGCACCGGAGAACGCGGTCCGCTTCCGGATCAGTGACGTCGGCCTCTTCCGTGCCCTGACAGAGCACAGCGGCTTTGAGGAAACGACCACGATCGCCGTGAAGGAATGCCTCGACGCCCTGGCCGAGTGTCGGGCGGGCAAGGACCCCGACCGGAGCGCCGACCTCACCGCCCGCCTGGACGCACTGCTCGCGGGCTGCCCCGCCGAGACGGTGGAACGCTGGCAGGCGATGGCCCACCACGACTCCGGCGACGTTGACCCCCATCTCCTGGCCACGCTGGACGACGTGGCCCCGGGCCATCTGGAGCGACTCGCGTCGATGGCCCATGCCCTGCGGAAGGCGGGTCTGAACGCGGTGGTGGACCTGGGCGTGGTGCGCAGCCACGAGTACTACACCGGTCTGGCCTTCGAGGTGGACGTCGTCCTGCCGGATGCCAGCTTCGTGGAGATCGCTGGCGGGGGCCGCTACGACCACCTCATCGGCCACTTCGCCTCCGACGGTCCCGAGACGGTTCCGGCGAGCGGCTTCGCCTTCGGAATCGAACGCCTCCTGGCTGTCATGGACGCCTGCGGGACCTTCGCGAACGCGCCTACCCAACAGCGAGCACACCACTTCGGCCCCAGCACCGCTGACCGGCTCCTCATTCCGGAACCAACCGGGGACCCGGTCGGCGACTACCTGCGCGCTCACGCCGTCACCACGGGAAACACCAACGGCCAGCGCGTGGACCTGTGGGTGGGAGAGGCCACGGACACCGACGCCATTGACCGCTACGCCCAGGCTCGACAGATCCCGGAGACCGCCTCGTGCTGACCACCACACTGCATCGCTTCTCCCCGCCCGTGAACTCGCTGTGGACGCGGACTCTCACGCGCTGGACACAGGACCTGCCACCGCATCTGTCCGAACTGGGGCAGGACTACCTGGCCTACGCCCAGGTCGACTCCTTCCTGCCGCGTCCCGTGCTGGCCCTGGTCGGCGCGGGACACGACCAGGCGGAACTCACCGACGACCTGACCGAACGGCTCGGTACTGTCGCTCTGGTTCCGCAGGTGGTCAGGGACCTGTTCGCCATCCACGACGACATCATCGACGGCGACACCGAGAAGTTCGGCCACCCCACCCTGCCCGAGGCCTTTCGGCGCCGTATCGGCTCAGCGGGGAACGGCGCGGCTCTGTTCTGGGGAGACCTGCTCCTCTCCCTGGCCAGGGACCTGTTGGACGACGCCGACCCGCAGCACCGAGCAGTCCTGTGGGACGTGGTTGTGGAATGCGTCCGCCGAACCCAGCACGGCCAACTCCAGGAGTTGCTGTGGCAGCGGGAACTGGAATCCATCACCACGGACGCGGTCGTGCGCATGTATCGCGACAAGGCAGGCGACTACTGCTACGGCCTCCCCTGGCGCATCGGCCACGCCGCCACCAGCACGGATTCCAACCAACGCGAGACCGTTGCCCAGATCCTGGAGACCATCGGCGCCGCCTCGCAGATCGTGGACGACCTGGCCACCGGGTGCCCGGATCTGATGAACGCGGGCAAGGACGATGCCGCCGAGATCCGTCATCTGCGCCGCACCCTGCTCCTGGTCGAACTCCACAGGCGCATCCCCAACGACCACCGGCTGCGCCCGGTCATCGAAGGGGACCACGCCACGGACGAACAGATCGAGGAGATCCGCCTCGCGTTCGTCACGACCGGTGCTGCCCAAGCTGTTGCCCGCACCGCTGCTGACCTGGTGGAGCAGGCGCTCCGCAACCTGACCCAGGCCCAGATCGGCGGGGCGGCCCACGCCTACGTCACCGACCTGGCGCACCAGCGAGTACTCCACGGACTGCGTCCCGTGCTCGCCTGATTCATTCCCTGAAGCGATAACGCACCCAGGCCAGGGCGGCATCCGCCGCCCTGGCCTGGAACGCGCGCAGCCTCACCCCACCCGGACCCGGCGGCGGAGCCTGACGGCAAGCCCGCGTCCAGTACCCGGCCGCCGCGACGGCGAAGGAGTCCACGGCGGAACCCGGGGCTGAGGCGAACCGCGCCGAACCCGCTGCTTTCTTCTCAGCGACCTCGGGTGTGTGTCCGGCCATGACCAGGTGCGGCACCAGCTCCACCGCGTCGATCCACGCCGCACCACGGCACGGGTGCGCCCAGTCGACCAACCACACCCGTTCTCGGGCGTCGATGAGCAACTGGTCCGCGCGGACGTCGCCGTGCGTGAGTGTGTCCCCGTCAGCGTGGTCGGTCCACCCCTTCTCCAACGAGGAGAGACGTTCAAGGTTGTCCAACGCCCAAGGGGTGAGTTCCTGGGGAGGCTGTTTCTTCATGGACGACCACCCGTGTAGGACCGGCGCCAATACCTCGCCTGCTGTAGGCACCGAGATGAGCGGGCACGGGGTGAGGTCACCCGCCAAAGCGTCAAGTGCCGAGATCACCGCCGCCACGTCGCCGGAGCCGGGCGCGAGGTCCACGTGGCGACCGCGCACGGCGCTGAACACCACCACCCGCCACCCGCTCTCCCTCCCCTCCCAGACGAGGCGGGGAAGGGCCGCGTCCGCAGGAGCCGACGCGGCCACGGCAGCCTCCGCATCCAGGGTCGCGCACAGAGGGTGATCCTCCGGCATCGCCTTGCAGAACAGGGAACGGCCGCTGGTGGTCGTCAGTAGAGACGCCACGGCCGGGGTATATCCCCCGCTCTGGGAGTGCTCGCTGACGATCTCCTCCCCAAGGGCTCGGGTGACCTTCTCACGTACGGTTGCGGGAAGGTCACCCCACCGGGGTCGTGATGAGCTCACGGGGACAGCGGACGGGGCGCGGCCTCGTCCAGGGCCTGGGCCACCAGATCGAATCCGGCGGTGGCCAGCCGTTTGTACACGCCCTTGCCCTTGCCAGCGACGTGTACGGTCTCCACCACATACCCCTGGGCCCGTAGCCGGTCCGCGTGTTCGGCGATCTGTGCCAGGCCCTGGTCAGAGCGCCAGAGCAGCGCCACGCGCCGCTCCCTCTGCTCGGAGGCAGGGGTGAGGACCTCGGCCAGGCGCTCGAAGCCGATACTGAACCCGCAGGCGGGGGTCGGCTGGCCGCCGATCCGCCCGATCATTTCGTCGTATCGGCCGCCACCGGCGATGGAGGAGCCCAGACCGGGCGCGGCCACCTCGAAGATCGGTCCGGTGTAGTAGCCCATCCCACGGGCCAGGGACAGGTCCATCACCAGCCGCGCCTTGGGTGCTGTCTCGGGCAGGACCATGGCGGAGGCGATCGTACGTAGCTCCTCCAACGGTTTCCCGTCCATCCCCGAGGGCAGCACCTGGGCGAGCTGGTCGGGTGTGGTCGCTGTCTCGGCCTGGGCGAGCACCCCCGCCAGGGCAGCGGTCGCGGACTGGGGGTGGCCCGCTTCGGCGAGTTCGCGCTCGATCCCCTCCACGCCGATCTTGTCGAGCTTGTCCACCACGATCAGCGCGTGCGCGTGAGTCTCGTCCGCGAACCCACATGCGCTCAACAGCCCGGTGAGCAGACGGCGGTGGTTGAGCCGGATCGTGAACTCCTCCAGCCCCACCGCGGCCAGAGCTCGGCTGCCCGCGCTGAGCAGTTCGATCTCTGCCAGGAGTGAGGCCTCACCGAGGATGTCGATGTCGCATTGGGTGAACTGACGGTACCTGCCCCGTTGGGGGCGCTCAGCGCGCCAGACCGGCCCGATCTGCACCGCGCGGAACGGAGAGGGCAGGTTGGGGGCGTTGGTGGCGTAGAAGCGCGCCAGTGGCACCGTTAGGTCGAACCGCAGACCAGCGTCCGCCAGGGACGCCACGTCGGTGGCTTCGTCCAGAGAGATGCCCCGGCGCAGGGTCTTGTAGATCAACTTCTCGTTGTCGCCGCCCTGCCCAGACTCCAGGAATCGCAGGTCCTCCAGCGCGGGGGTCTCGATGGGCCGGTACCCGAACTGGGAGAACTCATGATGGATGGTGGCCTCCAGCCATTGACGCCGCTCTGCGGCATCGGGCAGGACATCGCGCATACCCCGCACGGGGGACGGGCGTTGGGCCACGATCGCTCTCCTCAGAAGTGGTGTGTTCAACGGCTACTGCCGCAGCCCAACCTAACCGGACTCCCGAACGTTTGGGGAGAACTCGCGGATCTGGACGGGCGGAAACTTCATGCCGATCGCCACACGGTTGGGTCGCTTCGTGTGGAGGAGGCGGGGCAGAGGGAGCCGAACCGGAGCCGCACCCATGGGCGCCTGAAGTGCTCGTCGAGCGTGGTCAACGCGGCGTTGACGAACCCCGGAGTGGCGTCGAGGAGAAAACCCGCTTCCGGCACCGTGATCACCATAACCGCAGATCATCCAGGATGTGGGCCGCGGGCGGTAGGCGCCGGGTGGGTCCTGGGTCCTCGAGGTGGGACAGGTTGAGTTTGTGGTCGAGCCGGATGAGTTCTCGCCACCGGAGCAGGTCATGGTGGTGCTCGGCCACGCGCGCACCAAGGGGACCAGTGAGCCGGTCGGAAGTGAACAGCCCCGCCAAGTTGAGGTGAGGCTGTTCTGCCTGTCCGATTGAACCAGCTCAGAGAGCATTTCCCGGTCACGAAATAAATGCTCTCAAGAACCCTCTCGTTTGAGCCGTCCTTGCTGGAAATCTGGCACCGCGTGTGTTCTGAAAGAACTATGGTCCTTTCGCCAAGCCGCCGGTAAGTACTGTCCGGAGCTGACGCTCACCCTCTGGTTGTATCGGCATACGTGCAGGTGGGAAGGGGTTCAGTTCGGGTTCACTGAGGATGGAGTGAGGCCTCGGGGGCTCCACCGAGCGCGCATCCTTGGCTGTTTCTTTACCCTCGTGGTACTGGCCTGAGTGCTTTCTGAGTAGGTTCTGAGTGTGTGGTGAACCTGTTGTGAACCCTGACTGAGAACGCCGACGTGTTTCATGCGGATGTCATTTCTCGCTCGTGTTCGGGGAGGCATCCGTGTTCGCACCATCGCCGCTGGAAGTGGTCGAAACCAATTTCGTCCGCCTGGCACCGTCCCATCTAATCCTGCACGGCACCACCTGCCACCCATGGCTCCAGGACCGCGCCTACTCCCTGTACGAACTCCGCGACGTCCTCATGGACGAAGGGACGCCGTACGACGTGCGCGACGCCGCGTGGCGGCACACCATCCGTGCCGCCCGTCTGTCCCAGGACTGGATGGTCGGTGCGTTGGGGCTGTGCATGCCCGCGCTTCGCTCCACCGCGCGACGCACCTGCCGTGGCCTGACCGCGGGCGGGGTGGAGGCGGTGGAGTCCGCGATCCTGTCCGAGGTCATCCACCGCGTCCGCACTATCAACATGGACTACGCCCGACTGGTCTGGTACCTGACACAGCCCGCACACCGCGCCGCGCTCTCGGCGCGCAGGCACGAGCTGGAGGCGCCCATCCCGACCGGGGACCCGGGGCGTCAGGAGGACCCTGACCCGGGAATACAGGGCAGCCCCGACCTTCTGCTGGTGTCCGCGGCGCGGGTGGGCGTCCTCTCGAAGGCGGAGGCGCACCTGATCGCCCGGACCAGGCTGGAGAACGTCTCGCTGGCCGAGGAGGCGGCGGAGCTGGGGGTGTCCTACAAGGCCCTGGCGAAGCGCCGTGAGCGTGCCGAAGCCCGTCTGATCTCGGCGGTGGGAGCGGGCGAGGTGATGATCGCCGACGCACTCGTCTGCTCACAGGGCCTTCATGAGCAGCGGCGCGAGCTCCGGCTCCTGGTGACGGGGGCGAAAACCCGCAGGAAGCCGTTGTCGCATCGGCCTCTTCCCCGGGCTTCTTAGGGGAGCAGATACGGGCACTGGGCCCCGGCCGTGCAGCGCCGGGCCCGGTGCCCCACCGGGGGCCGAGGACACCGAGGGGGACGGGTGACAGCAGCAACGCGATCGAGTGCGGGCCGGTGGGCGGTGGTGCTCCTGCCTGCTGTCGGAGCGGCCGTGTGGTGGGTCGCGGTGGGCGATGACGCTGCGTGGGTGTGGGCGGAGGAGGCCACGGCGGAGTCGGCGAAGGAGAAGACCTCGGAGCTGCGGCAGGTCGTGAACCGGATCCGCATGGTGATCATCGCTCTGGCTTCGGCGCTGGGGACGCTGTTCCTGACGATCGCTGCGGTGCGGTGGCTGGCCGCCAACGGTGAGCCGGGACAGATCGACGGAGCGAAGAGGGCTCTGACCGGCACGGCGGTCGGCTACGGCATCGCGGCCTTGGCGACGGTGCTCATGGACATCGTGGAATGGGTCGTCAGCGTGGGCGGGAGCGGCGAGTGAGCCCCGCGCTGTGGGGGCAGAGCCCGGCCAGGCCGGAACCGCCTCCGTCTGACGACCCGCTGCCCCCGCCCACCGACGACCCGCTTCCGGAACCAGAGGACCCCGGTCCAGAACCGGAACCGGCTCCGGAGCCAGATCCGGAGATCACCGACGATCCGCTCCCAGAGCCGCAGGACCCGCGCGGGGGAGAGCCTCCTCTGCGGGAACAGGACGGTTCTGGCGGTGACTCGGTGGAGCTGGACACCGACGGAGACGTGTTCGACTGCGGTCTGGTCGACCCGGGCTGCCACGTGTCCAACTGGTTCGCCGACTTCGTGGTGTCCGGGCTGAACCCGGCCCTGAGCTGGCTGGCGGAAAAGGCGTTCCACACGCCGGTGCCGACCGAGGGCATGAAGGCCCTGCACAGCGGCATCCTCACCACCAGCAACACGCTCTTCGTGCTGCTCATCGTGGCGGGCGGAGTGGTGGCCATGGGCTACCAGAGCGTGCAGAACCGCTACTCGGCCACCGACATCCTGCCCCGGTGCGTGTTCGCCTTCGTGGCCTCGAACTTCTCGCTGTGGGCGGCCACGGAGATGATCCGCGCCTCCAACCAGATCGCGGCGGCCATCGGCGCGGAGGGCATCGACGCCCACGAGGCGGCGGTCAACCTCCGCGACCGGATGGAAGTGATCCTGGAGGAGGCGCTGGTCTTCACCATCCTGCTCCTGGTCGTGGTCGTGGTGCTGCTGGTGGTGTGGATGGTCAGCGAGGCGGTGCGTATCTGCATGGCCATCGTGCTGACCATCGCCGCCCCGCTCCTGTTGATCTTCCACGCCCTGCCGCAGACCAACCGGCTCGCCGAACTGTGGTGGAAGTCCATGGCGGGCCTGTGCGCGATCCCGATCGCCCAGTCGGTGGTGTTCATCGCCATGGCCCGCCTGTTCTTCGAGGGACAGATGACGATCTTCGGAGCGCTGCGAGATACGGCCGCGCCCGAGCAGGGACCTGACATGGTCCTGGACACCGGAACCGGTCAGAGCGTCACCCTGGCCAGCAGCGTGCTCGCCTCGCCCAGCGACGGGCAGACGGGGGACGCGGGCTGGCTGATGCAGATCATGCTGCTCCTGGTGCTGTTGTACGTGCAGATCCGGATCGGCTCCTGGGTGATGAAACTGGTCTGGCAGCCCAACCCCGGCACCTCGCCCATCGCCGCGATCTTGAAGAACATCGCGTGGATGCTGGCCTTCAGGTCGATCGGTCGGATGCGGCTGCCCACGGCCCCGGCAGCATCGCTGAAGTGGCAGTTCTCCTCGCCGCGCACACCCGGACGCAATCTGCCCCGCTACACACCAAAGCCCGGCACGGGCCTACAACCCTTGCAGTCCCAGGCGTGGTGGTACCGGACCCTACACGATCATCCTGCACCCGCCAGTGCCATCACCACAGGAGATCGGCGAGCGCTGCCCGGTCCCGGCGGAGACCAACCTGGTCCGCGTCCACCAGGCCCAGGCCCCGCTACCGGCCCCGGAGGTGGAACTCCCGGAGCGGCCGGTAGCCCGTCGTGGCCAGGAGGGCGTGCCCGCGGTCCGCTCCCGCTGCCTGGACCGCGTGCGCTGCCACCGGTATCACCTCCGCGCGTGGCACCGCCTGCGCCCGTGCGACGCGAGCTGGAGGTGGGAGGCATGCCGGGTTCGCCCAAAGTGGGCCAACAGGTTCTCTTCCCACGCCCGGCCCCGCCACCGAAGCCCTCGGCGCCGGCCGCACCGCCCAAGCGCAGGTGGCACCAGGGCGTGCTGCCGACACCGCCACCGGTACGGGTACCCGGCAGGCGCGCCACGCAACGCCTGGGCCTGCCCGATCCTGTGCCTCGACCGTCAGCGGGTCTGCGTCACCTGCCCGGCATGCCGTCGCTGACGTGGAACAAGCCGCCGCACGTCAAGGGCCAGCGGGCGCTGTTCCCCAACCCCAAGCGCGTGTGGAAGCAGTACGGGCTCTTCCCGCGCCCCGACCAGGACACCAAGTGATCTCTCGACGAGGAAGGACACCGGGTGAACTCCGATGACGTGTCGACGTGGCGGGGACGTATCCCCGCCGACATCGACCGGCCAGAACCGGTCCTGTTCAACCTGACAGCACGACAGTGCCTGATTATCGCCCCGGCACTGCTTGCAGCCTGGGGCACCTACCTGCTGTTGCGTGACCTCGTGCCCTTGTGGGCGTTCGCGATGATCCTGGCCCCGGTGCTGGGCGTGGTCATCGCCCTCGCATTGGGTGAGCACGACGGCCGGGGACTGGAGCAGGTCACCGCCAGCGCCCTGGCGTGGATCCGTGCCCCCAAGCACCTGGTCTCCGCGTCGTCCGGGCATATCCCATCGCTGCCCCGGTGGGCGCCTCGACCCGCAAGCAGTCCCCGCATGGCTCCACTGCGGCTACCGGCGTCGGCCGTCTCCCCGGAAGGGGTGGTCGACCTGGACGGCCGGTGCGCGGTGATGATCGCCTGCACCACCCTGCCCTTCCAGCTCGCCTCCGGACGTGAGCAGGACCAGGTCCTGGCGGCCTTCGCGGGAGTGCTGGACGCCCTGTCCGAACCGGTGCAGATCCTCGTCCAACGGCGCAGCGCGGATCTGACCGAGTTCACCGCGATGCTCCGAGACAACGCCGACCACCTGCCGCATCCGGCGCTGGCCGAGGCCGCGATGGCACACGCACGGTTCCTGGACGAGATGACCGCCACCCACGAGCTCTCACACCAGCAAGTGGTGGTCGTGGTGACTGCGGCCGGTGCCGCTCGTCGAGTGGGGGCCGCTCTGCTGCGCAGGGCTCAGGACACCGCAGACCGCTTGGCTGCTCTCGGTATCCGCACGCAGGTCCTGGACGGAGGCGAAGCCAAGCAGGTCCTGCGGGAGTCGATGACCGCTCCCGGCATGAGCCTCACCGATCCCGATCCGGACACGGACGGATCCGTGGGATTCAGCGACCGAGCGGAGACCAACAGCCCTGCGGATACCGACAACAAGAAGGAGCGCTGATGGTTCTCCGTAGCCTGCGGACACGACTCGGATCGCCCGCGTTGGGCGGACCAGCGCTTCGCCTCGGACCACGCCATGTGGAAGTCGAGGGCGGGGTGTGTCAGACCCTCGTCGTCACCGGTTATCCGCGCGAGGTCGCTGCCGGATGGGCCGAACCCCTGCTCACCTATCCCGGCCAGCTCGACATCGCCTTCCACCTGGAGCCGGTGCCCGCTCCCGTCGCCGCAGCCCGGCTGCGCAAGCGTCGGGCCCGCCTGGAGTCGGCGCATCGCACTGGTACCGCTCAGGGGCGTGTGGAGGACCCGCACCAGGTGACGGCGGCCGTGGACGCGGCCGAGATCGCCGACCGCATCGCCACCGGCCAGGGCAGGTTGTTCAAGGTGGGTGTGTACATCACCGTGCACGCTCCCGGCTTGGAAATGCTGGAAGCCGAACTCCAGCAGGTGCACGCCCTGTGCTCCTCCCTGCTGGTGGATGCCATCCCGGCGACGTTTCGACCACTACAGGGGTGGATCGCCACCCTGCCGCTGGGCACCGACGCGCTGGGGACGGGCCGGTCGATGGATACCGACGCGGTCGCCACGACACTGCCGTTCACCTCGCCGGAGCTGGTCGCAGACCTGGGCGAGACCACGGTTGTCTACGGCACCAACACCCACAGCAACGGTCTGGTGGCATGGGACCGGTTCTGCGGCGGCCTGGACAACCACAACAGCGTGATCCTGGCGCGTTCCGGGGCGGGCAAGTCCTACCTGGCCAAACTCGAAGTCCTGCGGTCACTGCTGGTGGGAGTGGAAGTCGCGGTCATCGACCCCGAAGGCGAGTACCTGCGCCTGACCGAAGCGGTCGGTGGCACCATCCTCCGCCTGGGCACTGAGAACGGGAGGCTGAATCCCTTCGCCTTTCCCACCTCTGGTGCGGAGAAGGACGGGCAGGCGTTCACATCGCGGGCGCTGTTCCTGCACACCCTGGTCACAGCGATGGTCGGCCAGTTGTCCGCGACCGAGAAGACGGTGCTGGACCGGGCGATCATCGCTGCCTACGCCGAGGCCGGGATCACGCGCGACCCCACCACGTGGGACCAGCCCGCGCCGGTGCTCGCTGACCTGGCCGCCGCGCTGGAGGACGTCGCGGCCGGTCCCGATACGGGAGACGAACCGGCCCACGCCGCACAGGCACTGGCTGACCGGCTGGATCCCTTCGTCCACGGCTCACACACCACGCTGTTCGATGGTCCCTCCACCGGCCGGGTCGACGGGCATCTGACCGTGGTCTCGCTCAAGGAGCTACCGGATGAGGTCCGTCCGGTCGGGGTTCTGATCGCGCTGGACGCGATCTGGCGACACATCACCGCCGGCACACCGGAGCGGCCCCGCATGGTCGTGGTCGACGAGGCGTGGCTGCTGCTCCAGGACCCCGCCGCGGCCCGCTACCTGGCCCGGCTGGCCAAGGCCGGACGCAAGCACTGGGCCGGGCTGACCCTGATCACCCAGGACGTGGGCGACGTGCTCGGTACCGAGTTGGGGCGGGTGGTCATCGCCAACGCCGCCACCCAGGTCCTGCTCAAACAGGCCCCACAGAACCTCGATGCCGTCAGTGAGGCGTTCCACCTCTCGACCGGAGAGACCCACATGGTCAACACCGCGCCCCGGGGCTCCGCGCTGCTGGTCGCCGGACACCAGCGGGTCGGTTTCCACCCGGCCGCCTCACCTGCCGAACACCGGTTGATCACCTCTGACCCCGCCGAGCTGGCCGCCATGCAGGACGAGGAAGACGAGGAACCAGAAGAGGACGGATCACAGAACGACGATTCCGCCCCTGAGACGGGCGGGTTCGAGGACGAGGCGGTGGCGTGATGGCCGGGTTCCTGCTGAGCGGCGGGTTCCTCCTCGTCCTCGGAGCCATCCCACTGGCCGGGGCAGCGGTGTGTGCGGCTGTGGCAGGCGTGCGCATGGCCCGCCATCGCTATCTGTCGAGGGAAGCGCGAGTGGTGGAGATCCTTCCCCCGCCCGAGGCCACCCTGGAGAACGCCCAGGCCTTCTGGCAGCACGTGATGGGACTGCTCAAGCCCCGGTGGTCCCGGTGGCTGGTCCAGCCCCACCTGGCCTTGGAGGTGATCGCCTCGGCGGCCGGTATGCGGTTCCAGGTGTGGGTGCCGGGTGCGGTGCCGCCGGGCACGGTAGAGCGCGCGGTCTCCTCCGCCTGGCCCGGGGCGACCACCTCCACACGCCACCTCGCCCCCGGCGAGTCATCGCTGCCTTCGGGGGTTTACACCACCGGCGGCCATCTCCGTCTGGGCCGTAGCGAGGTGTTTCCGCTGCGCACCAGGTTCGACGACGACCCCTTCCGTCCGCTGCTGGGGGCGGTGGAGGACCTGGTCGAGGGCGAGCACGCCCTGGTGCGGATCACCGCCCGTCCCTCCACGGGATGGCGTGCAGCGCGCGCCCGCCAGGCGGCGGCCCGCCTGCACGGCCACACCGATCTGGCCACACACCTGGTGGACACACTCGACCCCACCGCCAGATCCTCGGTCCGGCGCCCACAGGTCCTTCCCGGCACAAGGGACGACGTGCGGGCGATCCTGACCAAGGCCTCCAGCCCCAGGCTGGCGTGCGATGCGGCCTACATCCTCACCACCACCCACAGTGGCGAAGCGGCCGAAGAGCGGTTGCGCGGGCGAGCACACGGGATCGCCTCGGCGTTCGCGGCGTTCACCTCCGGCACCAACCATCTGCGCCGCAGGTTCATGCTCAAACCCCGTTGGTGGACGGTGAACCGCTTCCTGGGATACGGGTTCCTGCTCTCCACCGCAGAGTTGGCAGGCGTCGCGCACCTGCCCACCGACACCACCGTGCCCGGTCTGGTCCGCGCTGGCGCACGACCGGCTGCCCCATCCCCTGACGTGCCACGGGGAGGAGAGTACGCCCGGGTGGTCGGTGACAGCGACGCGGGCACACGGCGCACGGTCGCCCTGGGCGTGATGGAGTCGCGCCAGCACACGCACATCCTGGGCAAGACCGGCTCGGGCAAGAGCACGCTGCTTGCGAATCTGGTGTTGCAGGACGCACAGGCCGGTCGGGCCGGGTTGGTGATCGATCCGCGCGGGGACCTGGTCACCGACATCCTTGCCCGTCTGCCCGAGCACGCCGTCGGCCGGGTGGTGCTGTTCGACCCCGACGACAACGCCCTACCGCCCCGGTTGAACCTCCTGCAAGGGGGCGATCCCGATTTCACCAGCGACACGGTGGTGGGCATCTTCCGCAGGATCTACGCCGAGTACTGGGGTCCGCGCACCGACGACATCCTGCGGGCGGCCACCCTGACCCTGACACGGGCTCAGGACCCGGAGCTGACCCTGGGGGATGTTCCGCGTCTGCTGGCCGACGACGACCTACGCCGCGAGGTGATGGACAAGGTCACTGCCCGTACCGGTGAGGACGAGGCACTGGAGGACTTCTGGGGCTGGTACTCCGGGCTCACCGTCTCCGCCCGCAGCTCGGTGACCGGTCCGGTGCTGAACAAACTCCGGACGGCGCTGCTGCGCAGGTGGGTGCGCCAGGTGGTCGCGTCGGGGCCGTCCACGGTCGACCTGTCCTCCCTGTTCGACACCGGGCACCTGGTCCTGCTGCGGCTGCCGAAGGGGCGCCTGGGCGAGGACACCAGCTCGCTGATCGGCTCGTTCGCGCTGGCGGCCACGTGGCAGGCGGTGACCGCACGCATCCACACCCCCGAACACCAGCGCAAGGACCTGTGCGCGTACGTGGACGAGTGCCAGAACTTCCTCAACCTCCCCGGGAGCCTGGAGGACATGCTGGCCGAGGCCCGCGGCTACCGGCTCGGCCTGACCCTGGCCCACCAGGAGCTGGGCCAGCTGCCCGCGGATCTGCGCAAGGCGGTCTCGGCGAACGCGCGCACGAAGGTGTACTTCACCGCCTCACCCGACGACGCGGTCAGCCTCCAGCAGCACACCCTCCCGGTGCTGGGGGCCTACGACCTGACCCATCTGGGCGCCTACCAGGCCGTGGTCAGGCCGTTGGTGGGGGCCAAGGAACAGGGGGCGGCGACGGTACGCACCCGGCCGCTGCCTCCCGGAACCACGGGGAGGGCCGTCCAGGTCCGCGAAGCCGCGCGCACGTACGGGGCCAAAGAAGGTCAACCCACACCTGAGGTGCGAGGGAAACCAGGGGGGACTTCGTGAAGCAGACGGAGAAGAGCGCTGTCGAGCGCACCGAATACGGGTCGGCTCTGGTGTGGCTGGCACCTCGTGTGACACCGAGGGACCGGGAGATCCTGGCCGGGTTGCATGACCACCACGTCATGACCACCCACCACATCCACCGGCTCTACTTTCCTGGAGCTGGCGTCCGCCGTGCGCGCAGGAGACTGCTTCTGCTGCACCGGTACGGGCTCATCGACCGGTTCCGGCCCTTCGGCCGGATCCGTGTGCCCGACCACTGGGTGCTTGCATCGACTGGCGCGGCCCTGGTCGCTGAACACCGGGGCATGGAACCAGGAGAGCTGGGATTCCGGCAGGACCGTGTGCTGGCCTGGGCGCACTCCGGACGACTCGGGCACATACTCGGCCTGGTCGAATGCCTGGCTCTGACCACCGAAGCCGCACGCGCGCTTCCTGCCGCGCACCTGGTGCGCTGGGACAACGAGCGCGAGTGCGCCCGCCGCTGGGGACGCCACATCCGCCCCGACGCCTACATGCGCTGGCACCAGGACCAGGCCGAACTGGACGCGTTCTGGGAGTACGACACCGGCAGTGAGCCCTTGACGAAGGTGCGGCGCAAGATGGGCGGGTACGCACGCCTGGCCAGGGAGAGCCGCCTGCCGTCGATCGTGCTGTTCGCGGTCCACTCCGACCAGCGCGAGGACCACCTTGCCGCGAAGCTGGCCGATGACGTCTCCCGTCAGGTGGGCGCGTACATCACCACCCATGCCCGGCTCGGTGCGCAGGGCCCGGCCGAGGCGGTGTGGCGGGCCACCGACGCCCCGGACCGGTTGCGACTGGTCGACATCACCCGTCGCCACACCGCCCCGGGGCAGGACGAGGAGTGATCCGACTCGCGGTCGCGGGAGCAGGAGCACTCGTCCTACTACCGGTGCTGTTCATCGGCGCCACGGCGGGCGAGGACCACCAGCTTGCCGGGGTGTCCCAAGGGGTGGACGGCATCCCGGGCACAGTCCTGCTGGCCTACGCCCAGGCCGCCGCACGTCTGGAGGAGAGGTACCCGGGGTGCACGGGAATGACCTGGCCGGTGCTGGCCGGCATCGGGAAGGTCGAGTCCGACCACGCGGCCGGGAGCGAGGTCTCCTCGGCAGGGGACGTGGACCCGCCGATCATCGGCCCCCGTCTGGACGGCCGCGGGGCCGGGGGCAACACCACACCCCACACCGATTCCGACGGCGGCCGGTGGGACGGGGACACCGGCTTCGACCGCGCGGTGGGGCCGATGCAGTTCATCCCCACCACCTGGGCCTCCCACGGCTTGGACGCGACCGGGGACGGCACCGCAGACCCGCACAACGTCTTCGACGCGGCCTGGTCGAGCGCCGTGTACCTGTGCGTCAGTGCCCCGGAAGCGGAGACGGTGGAATTCGCCGACGAGGAAGACCTCGACGCGGCTCTGCTGCGCTACAACCGCTCGGACACCTACGTCAAAGAGGTGCGCGGGCACATCGAGCACTACACCGGACTCGCCGCCCAGGCCGCCACCCGGGTCCCGGTGGTGGGCTCGGGTGCCAGTAGCGCGCAGGGCCGGGCGGCGGCGGAGTGGGCGCTGGAGCAGGTCGGTAAGCCCTACCTGTGGGGAGGAACCGGGCCGCACGCGTTCGACTGCTCCGGGCTGACCATGCAGGCGTGGGCGGCGGCCGGTGTGAGCATTCCACGGGTGACCACCGACCAGGTCAACGCCGGAACCCGCATCGGACTCGGTGAACTACAACCAGGCGACCTGCTCTTCTACGACACCGGATCCGGTGCCTCGCCCTCACACGTGACCATGTACGTCGGTGGCGGCCAGATGGTCAACGCACCCAGAACCGGCCAGCTGATCCGGGTCGAGCCGGTCGACGGCGACTACTACAGCGCCCGGTTCGTGGCAGCCGTCCGACCGGGCTGACCGGCCACCAAACGCCCCGTGGGGCGCGGGTAGCCGTCCGGTGCGGGCTGGGGCCGCGCTTGGGGACGGCGCGGGGACGTGGGGTCGCTGACGGGCCGCTCGGGTTCTGCCGTCGAGCGGCCCCTTTTTCGCTTCCCGTGACTCTTCCGAACAGAACCGGTTGAAACTTCTCGCGAGAATGGGGAAACATCGCGAATACCGTTCAGCCCGGGTGAACGCGGTTATGCCTATTCGTTCGGATTCTTTCGCATGTCTGAAATGGGGCACTTTGTTATGCCTATGTACATCCTGAAGAGAACCTGCTCCGCTCTGTGCCAGGCGGGCTCCGTCCCCGGGTAACAGAGCTGGTCGCACCGTGCCGGGCGGGGTGAGGAAGCGCAGCTTCGAGGGGCGTACGACCCAGGGGCCAATGACACCAGCCCCGCCCGCCGGTGCCACCGCACAGCAGGAAGAGAAAAGGACAAACGGAGAAAACAAGGCGCCTCGGGCGGTGCTGGCACACCACCCGAGGCGTGATCTCCCACCTGGATACAGCAGGAGGAAGACCAATGAGCCATGGTACGGGTCGGCACCGGCGGCGTCGATGGGGATGGGCCAGCCGCACGCGGTGGGTGGTGGGCGCTGTCCTCGCCGTGATCGTCGGAGCGGAGCCTCTTTCGGGAACTGCCGCCGGTGAACAGGCAGCACCGCGCCCGCTGCGCAAAGCACCCAACACCACGGCCTCGTCACCGCGCCAGGAACCCGAGTGGGTCAGGCGCCACGACGAGGCCAGGCGGAGGCAGGAGTCCCTCGCGAGCGACCTTCTCTCAGGCGGCGGGAAGACGGTGGGACAGCACCGCGTAGTACGGCTGCCCGAGCTGGGGTGGTGCGTGGACGGTGACGGGGTGCGGTGGGTGCGCCCGTACCTGGTGGCGCACGAACAGCGGCAGCGTGCCCAGCAGCGGCGGGCGGGCGAGCGTGTCCCCGGCAGGAAACAACATGCGGAGGGTGCTTCGGTGACGGGCGGCCGAGAGGCTGCTGGCGAGTGGGAGGAACTGGCGGTTCTGGTGCGCCAGTGGAAGGCCCAACAGGTGCCCGTGGCCTGACCCAGGCGGTGGATCCAGGGCTGTCTCCTCGCGGAGGCAGCCCTCCGTTTTGTCTGCATGCCCTTTGTGTTTTCCCAGGTGGAGCGTGCGACATCGAAACCCAGTGGTTCTCTTCACAGTTTTCGTCACCGTAAGTGCTCGGCAAACGGTTGTGCTGTCACTCTGTGTGTGGCTAGTGTCACTTTCCGAAAGCACGGTGTCGGGCCGTGCCCGATCAGGAATCGGCGGTGGGTATGCGCGCGCCTACGGTGTGCTGGTCGACCGTGGCGGTGGTGGCGGTGTTGACGGGATGTGCGGCTGAGGAGGGCGATTCCGCGAAGGAACGGTCGAGCACTCCCTCCTCACTGGTGGTCCCTGCCAGTCCGTCACCGAAGGCTGAGGAGGCGGCGGTGGACGCCTACCTCGGGATGATGCGTGCGCTGGTCGACGCGTCCTTGGAAGGTGCCGAGGACCATGCAGATCTTGAGGTCTACGCCCGTGGCCAGGCGCTCGAATTGACTACGGACATGTTGGATGGCGCCACCGCAACGGGGGAGCCCGTGCTGAACCCAGAGGTGGTGGAGGCCGAGACGGACGCCGATCCGCCGGTCGTCGTGATCGAGGACTGCATGGACAACACCGACTGGGTCCTGGAAGGCCAACCGGCACGGGACTCCTCTGACCGCAACACACGGCTGTACACCGCCACGGTAACCCTGGCCGAAGGACAGTGGAAGGTCGAGGAGCTGTGGTTGGGGGAGCCCGGCGCGTGCTGACACGCAGGATGCCACGAGGACTCCTGTGCGGAGTCACGGCAGGGATATGCCTGACAGTGTGCGTACCCGCTGCCTGGGGAGATACCTCCGGTTTCGACAGCCACACCTCGTGCAGTGGCGGCTCCTGTGAAGTCGCTGCCCGTACGCCCGGTCGAGACCCGGTCGTCTCCAGCACTCCGTCCCGAAGCGGGCATGGCGTGGCCGACGAAGCAGAGGTGCCCTGTGTGACACCGGATGTGGATTTCGCCCAGTCCGGGAAGGAGGGACCCCTCCAGGTGCCTCTGGACACAGCCTTGTGCGCTGATTCAGGGGACACGGTGAATGTCCCGGAGTTCAACCCCGCTGCGCTCGCCGAACAGGCACGCGCGATCATGCGCCTGCCTGAACCGAGGATCGGGACCGCCCCGCCACTGGACAGTCCTCGTTTCGTGAACATGCCCTCCTGGATGTGGGTGGACGCCGCAGATTGGGAGCCGGTATCAGCCACGGCTTCGGTCAGCACCGGATCGGTGACGGTGGTCGCGACCCCGGAGCGGGTCGTGTGGGACACCGGGGACGGCTACGAGGTGGTGTGCGAGGTGCCGGGCACCGTGTTCTCCCGAGCCGCCTACCGCGAGGAGGGATCCCCGGACTGCGGCCACACCTATACCGCTCTGCCGCCGGGCGGGGCCGGGGCGACGGTGAACGTGACCGCTGTGTGGGAGTGGGAGGTGTCCTGGTCCGCCACCGATGGGCAGGGCGGCGACCTGGAGGACCTGGCGACCTCCGCTTCCGTCGCGGTGCCGGTGAGTGAGATCCACTCGGTGGTCACCCATATCCGCTGAGGTCGGCAAGCACAAGACATCGGAGCAGAGGGGGAGGGATGGTCGCGCTAGCGAATCCCAAGCAAAAGAACCAGGAAAGCAGGGAAAGCCGTACGCGGGGTGCGGGGGAGGGGGAGTGGGAGTCGGTGAGGTTGGCCGCGACCTCACGCCGCAGGTGGCGATGGGGCCTGTTGGCCGGTGCGCTGATCGTTGCGGGGGGCGCGGCAGGAGCCTGGGCCGGATTGGCCTCGGATGAGACACGCACGGTCGCGGTGCTCAACGCTGACCTGCCCGCCGGGCACATGATCACCGCTGCGGACGTGACCTCGGTGGACTTGGCAGAAGCGGAAGGGCTTCGGCTGCTCACGCCCGAGGTGGCGGAGGGGATGGTACTGACGCGGCCGGTGCCTGCGGGATCCCCGCTGGTGGCGGGCTCGGTCTCCGACAGCGCTCTGTGGCCGGAGCCGGGGCAAGCGGTGGTCGCGGTACCCGTGACCACGGTTCCCGCGGATCTACGGGAGGGGACGACCGTGGATCTGGTCGCTGTAGCAGCCCACGGTCAGGTGCCCGAAGCCGAGGAGGAGGACGCCGAGGGCAGTAGTGCGCAGAGCCCTTCGGGAGTGGTGACGGGGTTGGTCCACCGTGTCGTCGCGTCCGACGAGGACGGTTTCGGGGATGGACAGCAGGCGGTGGAGGTGGTTCTGCCCCGGGACCAGGCAGCGCACTTCTCGCGGGCGGCGGCCGGTGAGGAGATTCAGGTCCTGGTGGTGAATCCGCATGAGGACGCTCAGGCGGTCGCGGAGTCGGAGGGGGCGGAATGATCGTTGCGGTGTGCTCACTCAGCGGGGCTCCGGGGGTCACCAGTCTGGCCACCGCGGTCGCGGCGTGCTGGCCCTCGACTCCTCTGACAGTGCCGGTACTGGTGGAAGCTGATGCTTGCGGTGGCGACCTGGCCTCCTGGTACGGCATCGACGCCGGCCGCGAAGCGGGACTGGTGTCCTTGGCAGCCGCCTCCCGCAGGCCGGTCCCGGTACCGGCGTCTGCTGAGGCATGGATACAGGCAGGCGTGCAAGACGCGCCCTCGGCCAGTGAACCGCTGCTTCACCACGCGGTGGAGCTGCCCGGCGGCCTCCGTGCGGTGATGGCTCCCGCCGATCCGATGGAAACCGGACGAGCGGTGGACGCGCTCGTCAGCAAACCCGCTCTGCTGGGGACAGGGAAAGCGACCGTGATCGACGCGGGGCGGGCGGTACCGGGGTCCGCGGGGGCGTCCCTGCTGCGTCACGCCGACGCCGTCGTGGTCCTCACCGATCCTGGGGATGTCGGACACGCATCCAGGCTGAGAGTGTGCGCACCGGCCCTGGCGTCGCTGCGCCAGGAGGGAGTGTGTGTGGGGCTGGCCGTCGCGGAACCCTGCCTCCACTCCGACGAGGAGGTGTCCCAGGTGGCCTCCGGGCTGCCGGTGTGGGCACGTATCCCGCACGACCCGGTGGGAGCCGCGCTGGTGCGGGGCGAGTACCGCCCGCCCACCCGCCTGCGCGACCGCCTGGCCGCGTGGCGGTCCCAACGCCGGGACCCCGACGGCCTGGAGTGGATGCCGCTGATCAAAGCTGCCAAGGCCCTGGCGGAACTGTGCGACGACTTCTCCGGAATCGGCGCGGCCTCCCCGGTGCGGCGCGCCATCGAGGCGGGCGCGGCATGACGACGACCTCTGAACGCACACATTCGCTCCTCGCATCCGGCGACGAGGACGACGCACTGCGGGATACGGCGGTCACCCTGGCCGGCCAGGTCACCGAGCAGCTCGTCACCGTACCCGGTGAGGCGGAGGACGCCGAGTACGTGGGACGGCTGGTGGACACCCTGCTGGAGGACCGGGCCCGCACAGCCCTGGTCCGAGGGGAGGGGGAACTCGCCGCGCCGGAGGAGGCACGGCTGCGCCAGCTCGTGCTGGACCACGTCCTGGGGCTGGGGCCGCTGGAGGAGCTGCTGGTCGAGCCCGGGGTGGAGAACATCCACATCACCGGATCGCAGCCGGTCATCGTCGACTTCGGCGGAGGCCGCCGGGAACGCCGCCCGGCGGTGGTGGCCGCTGACACCGACCTCGTGTCCCTGGTGCAGAGGGCTGCCGCTCGGGCCACCGGCGGCGAGCGCCGCTTCGACATGGGTGCCCCGATCCTGTCCATGGAGCTGCCGGGAGGTGAGCGGTTGTCGGCGGTGATGCCCGGGGTCGCGGCCCGACCGACCGTGACGATCCGCCGCCATCCCGCCCAGCACCTGACCTTGGGGAACCTGGCCAGGTCGGGGATGGTCGACCAGACCGCCCGCGACCTGCTGGTCGCCGCGGTGAGGGCACGCTTGAACGTCATCGTCAGCGGTGCCACCAACGCGGGCAAGACCACGCTGCTCCGAGCTCTGCTGGCCACGGTGGAGGCCGAGCGGATCATCACGGTGGAGGACTCCCTCGAACTGGGACTGCACCGCCACCTGCCCGAGGCCGATGTCGTGGCGTTGCAGGGACGCCCCGAGAACATCGAGGGCGTCGGTGAGATCACCCTGGCCGAACTGGTGCGGGCAGCGCTGAGGATGTGCCCGGACCGGGTCGTCGTGGGGGAGACCCGGGGGCCGGAGACGCTCGCACTGCTCAACGCCATGAGCATGGGCACGGACGGGTCGATGTCCACCATCCACGCCTCGTCCAGCCAGCAGGTGTTCGCCAAACTGGCCGCCTACTGCGCCCAGTCATCGGAGCGGTTGAGCGCCTCGGCGACCGCGTCCCTGTCGGGGACGGCCCTGCACCTGGTGGTGCACATCGACACCACCGCGGAAGGCCAGCGGGCCGTCACGAGCATCCGTGAGGTCGTGGGCTCCGACGGTGACCAGGTGCTTTCCAACGAGCTGTACACGCGCGAGGCCGCAGAAGCCACGGGCGCGATGGTGTGCGCTCCCAGCGGCGTGGGCGGCCAGCGCCTGTCCCGTGCCGGGTACGTGGCGCGGGGGTGGGCGTGATGCCCTGGTGGGACTGGACGGTGGGCGGACTGGCCGTAGGAGGCGCCCTCCTGGGCTCGGGGATCGCCTGCGCCGCCTGCACGATGAGCCTCGTTCCGTGGCGCGCCGCAGGTGCTTCGCCCACCTCACGGCATTGGACCGCGCTCCTGCGCCAGCGCCGGGTGTGGGTGCGCGCGGCCGGTGCCGCAGGTGCGGGAGCGGTGGCCGGCCTGGTGACGGGATGGCCGGTCGGGGCGGTGCTCGCCGCGGCGGCCGGGTGGTGGCTGCCCGCCCTGCTCGGCCCCGACACCGCGAACCGTGCTGAGGCCGACCTGGCGGAGGCACTGGCCTCCTGGGCCGAGCAGCTCCGGGACATGATCACCGGAGCTGCCGGGCTGCACCAGGCCGTCGCCGCGACTGTGACCGTCGCCCCGGAGGTGATCCGCGACCAGGTAGCGGCCCTGGAGGCGCGGCTGCGCACCGGTCAGCCCATGGACCAGGCGGCGGAGGCCTTCGCCGCACAGGTCGACTCCGACCTGGCGGACCTGATCGCGATCACCCTGACCATGGGTGCCTCCCGCCAGAGCGGCGATGTGGCCGGGGCGCTCTCACGCCTGGCCGAAGCCGCCCGGGACAGGGCGACGGCGGTGGCCCGGATCTCGGCGTCCCGGGCCAGGGTGCGCTCCTCGGTACGCATCATCGCCGCCGCCACCACCTTCATGCTGGTGGGGCTGGCGGCGTTCAACCCCGCCTTCCTGGAACCGCTGGACACTGTCTCCGGTCAGCTCATCCTCGGTGTGACCGGAGGCCTGTGGGCGGCCTCGTTCTTCTGGCTGGCCCGCCTCGCGTCACCGCCGAAGCAGCCACGCCCCTTCAGCCTCCGCCCGGCGGAGGCCGGCGGAGCGGTAGGCGGTGTCCGATGAGCGCCGTCGTGCTGGGAGCCGCTGGAAGCTTGCTGGGAGCCGGGGTGTGTGTTGCCGCCTACGCCCTGCGCCGCCCCACACTGGCCGAGCGCCTCACACCCCGCCCACGGCCGGAACCGAGCCCCATTGCCACGGATGGTTGGGCGCACCGGATCGGCCGCCGCGCAGGACATCTACTGGCCCGCGCCGGTATACCCGGGCCAGCCATGACCCGCACGCTCGCGGTGGCGGGCACATCGCCAGAGGCCTACCGGGCGGAGAAGGCCGCTTCCACTGGGATCGGGATCCTGCTGGCCACCGTGCTGGCCACCTTCGGCAGCGCGGTTCTGCCCGGCCCCGCGACCGCGTGGCTGTTCGCCACCCTGGTCGCCGGAGGCTGCGTCGCGGCCCCGGACCTGGCGGCCCGCAGAGCCGCCGCCGAACACCGAGCCGAGCTGAGGGCGTCCGCCTCCGCGCTGGCGGACCTGGTGGTGATGGGCTTGGCCGCTGGAGCGGGGACCACCGGTGCGTTGACCACCGCCCTGCACCACGGCAAGGGACCTGCTCCTGAGCGGATCCGTGCCGCAGTGCAGACCGCGGTGCTGCGGCACCGTCCTCCCTGGGAGGGGCTCGACGCCCTCGCCCGGGAAACCGGGGTGCGGGAGCTGGGCGAGTTGGCGGCCTCACTGCAGTTGGGCGGTGCTTCGGGGGCGCGTACCCGCATTTCTCTGGCCGCGAAGGCGAGCGCCCTGCGTGCCCGTCGCCTGGCCGAGACCGAAGCTTCAGCCCAGGCGGCCACCGAACGCATGACCCTGCCGACCATGGGGCTGGTCACCGGGTTCCTGCTGCTGATCAGCTACGTCGCCCTCGCACACATCACGGCGGGGTTCTAGACAAGGAGAGGTGTCATGAAGGGTCTCCTCCAGCGCGTCCAGCACCGCGCCCGTACCTGGATCGCTCCGCCGTCAGGAGCATCCACCGATACCGGATCGGCGACCACGGACTGGATCCTGATCATCATGGTGTCCATCACCATCGCCACCGTCGTCGGAGGAATCCTCATCGGAGAGTTCACCACGGCGGCCGAGTCCATCGACCTGGGCGTGAACAGGTGAAGCTCGCCCCGCACCGGGACAGCCGACGGCGAACCGGACACGACGACCAGGGCAGTGCCGAGCCGCTGTTCATCCTGCCCCTGGTGTTCGTGATGCTGCTGGGGGTGATCCAGGTGGGGGTGTGGGCGCACGCCCAGCACCGTGTCCAGGTCATCTCCTCCCAGGCCCTTGCTACGGCACGTGCCTACGACGGCTCTGCGGCGGCGGCCTACGAACAGGCCGAGCAGGCGCGTGAACAGCTCGGCGGTGGAGTGCTGCACCAAGTCGATGTCCGCATCGACCGGGGTGCGGCTCACGCACGCGTACGCGTCGGGGCCCGAGCCGTGAGCCTGCTGCCCGGGGCCGGTCTGCCCGTGGCCTCGGAGGTGTCCGGACCCGTCGAACGTCTCACACCATGAGCACCTTGTGCCGGAATCGGTGCCGCGATGACCGCGGGAGCGCCTCGGTTGAACTGTCCCTGCTCGTCCCGGTCCTGGTCGTGGCTCTGGTGCTGATGGTGATCGCCGGACGCCAGGTCTCAGCGGCCCTGATCACCCAGGACGCCGCCGCTGCGGCGGCGCGGGCCGCCTCCCTGCAGCGGGACGCGGCTTCCGCCCGTACTCACGCCTACCGGGAGGCCGGACGGGAACTGGATGACCGGGGTGTGGTCTGTTCCCTCTTCACCGCCGTGGTGGACGCCTCCGGATTCGAGCCCGGCGGAATTGTGGAGGTACGGGTGGCGTGCACGGTCACCGTTGTCGACCTGGGCGGGCTCGGCGGCGAGCGCACTCTGACCGCCACCTCGACCTCCCCGGTGGATCCTTACCGAGGGCAGTTGCCATGATCCGCGACCCCCGAAACCACAGGCATCGTCTGGCTGGCAGCGGCGACGGAGGACACGCGTCGGTGCTCCTCATCATGCTCGTCCCGGTCATCACGGTCGTGTTCGCGCTGGTGTGGGAGGGCGGGCAGATGCTGGCCGCCAAGTCCGAGCTGTTGGACATCGCTCACTCGGCCGCACGGTCGGGCACGCACCAGATCGACACGGCCGCCACCCTCGAACAAGGGATCCCGGTGCTGGACACCGCTGCGGCCCAGCAGGCCGCTATCGACCACCTGGCCTCGCAAGGGCTCACCGGCCGAGTACTGGTCGAGGAGGAGCGGGTGGCCGTGCTGGCCCGGACCACCTACACCCCCTCCGTGCTGCCGATCACCGCAACGCCGATCGAAGCCGAAGCCACGGCCACCGTTCTTCAGCCGCCTGCGGGATGACGAGCTGTCCTCTTTCACGCAGCACCTCCAACGAGACAAGGAAAGTGCGAAGGTATGCCGCGAAGTGCCTGGTCCATGGCCGCAGAAGCCGTGGTCGCCGTCGTGATGCTCATCGGCCCAGCCCTACTGGCGTCTCGACTGGAATGGCCGCTGGGAGAGCACACCACGTGGACGTGGCTCTGGCAGTACCTACGCGGGGGCCGAATCCCGGACGAGGTAGTGATCGCCGTACTGGTGGTGGCTCTGTGGGCGGTGTGGGTGGTCCACCTGGCCGTTGTCGTCCTCGACGTCATCGCTCTGCTGCGCGGCCTGGTGCCCCGGGTAGGACTGGTGCGGCTGGTGTGGGTACTGGCGGCCGGGGGCGCCACCGCGACCACCGCCCAGACCGCAGCGCTTGCGTCCCACACGAACACGGCGGCCGCGGTACCGGCACACCCTGGCCCGGCCGGGCAGGGAGCGGAGGGTTCGGAGGGACAGCCGGTTGAGCGGTCGAAGGAGGCGATCGACCGGGTTCGTCACCTGCCGTACTTCGGGTTCGATTCAGCCGAGCTGACCCCTGAGATGGAACAGTCGCTCCAGCCGACCATCGACCTCATCAGCGACTTCGGCCAGGCCGAGAAACCAGTGGTGGTCACCGGGCACACCGATCCGGTCGGCGATCCCGCCTACAACCAGAACCTGTCCGAGCAGAGGGCGCAGGCCGTCGCGGACTACCTCGTCCAGCACTTGGAGAACGCCGACTTCGAGGTGCGGGGCGCCGGTTCCACCCAGCCTCCGGCGAATGCACAGGCGCCTTACGGAGAGCACCGCCGAGTGGAGATCGCCTACACCCTCCAGCCCCTCCCGGAAAAGGAGGAGGACTCGGTACCGTCCACACAGCCCAACGCCGAGAACACCTCCAACGGCGCCTCCGAGCCAGAGAGGGTGCGGTTGGACGTGACCACCGCGAGCGATCAAGCGCCGGATCCGGACCCGCTTCTGGTGGGCGCTGTGACCGGGGCAGTCGGATTGGGAGTGGGGTACGCAGTTGGACGGCGGCGCGTCCCCAACTTCCGAGCGCGCTCCTCCACCCCTGTCCCGGCCCCGGCAACTGCTCCGGCTGCGGCGAGCACTGAGGACACCATGCCCACAACGGGTGACCTGCTGATCGAGGATCGACTCGGACTCACCCGTGGCGTCATCGACGAGGACGGCTATGTGCTCGTCTCCGACACGGTTCGGGTCAACGGCCGGGACGGGGTGGCATTCGTCGGAGCCCATGCCGCCTCCGTCCTGGCCGCAGTCGCCACAGACCACGCGCCCGAGCCGGTGATCTCCACCCGCGTCGCCCTCGCGGAACTCGGTGGCGCCAAAGCACTTCCGACCGGTGTGCAGGTCGTGGCTGACCTCCCTGGAGCGCGGAACGCGGTGGAGAGCGAACTCCTCACCGCCACACGGCGCGGTATGGAGGAATCCGACGGTGCATCAGAGGGCGACCACTCCGCAGGCGCTCCTCGAATCCTGGTGGTGTGCGGTGCCGACGACCTCGACGCGGCCCACAGACTGCCCGAGACATCGACCGGCGCCACGGTGGTGGTGTGCGTGCTCGGTGAGACCGACCGTGCCGCCGTCGCCCTCGACTGCGATACCACCGACCGATTTCGAGCGAGGTCCGCTCGCACCGAGGCCTGCCGTGACGGCATCGCCCTGCGCCGCCACAGCGCTGCGGAGCACAGCACGCCGAGTGAGGCTTCCTCTCCCCCGGTAGAGGAGGAAGCAGAGCCAGCGGTCCCCGTGACGCTTCCTCCTGTTCCCACAGCGCCCGACTGGAAAGAGGACGCGGCCTCTTGCCGGGTGCGGTTGCGCTTGTTCGCCCCCACGCTGGTCACCCAGGTAGACGGCAAGGAGGTGACCGGGCTGCGCACGGTGGCCCGTGCTCTCCTGGCCTACCTCGCCCTGCACCCCCGCGGGGCGAGCGCAGAGGACATCGCCCAGGAGTGCTTCGCCGCGCTGGACTCGGACCGAGCGGTCTCTGCCCGCAAGAACGCGATCAGCAGCATCCGCTCATCCCTGCGAAAAGCACTACAGGAACCCGGACAGCCTGTGATCGTGAACCGCAGCGGCCGTTACACACTGGACTCCGCTCTCTTCTCCGTGGACCTTTGGGAATTCTCCAAGACATACAAGAAATCCAGGAGCCTTGAAGGAGGGTTTCGGCAGCAGGCTCTGGTGGAGATCGTTCGAATGCACCCTGCCAAACTCCTCGAATGTTCTGAGGAGGTGTGGGCAGAGGCGGCACGGAAGGCGTGCATACGTGCTGTGGTCGAGTCTCTTCTGGAACTCGCTGAGAAAACTCTGGAGGAAGAGCCGAAGATCCGCCTTCTAGAGCAGGCTTGCCTGTTCGACGAATTCAACGAGCCGCTGTACCAGCGAATCATGGCCATCCATGTTTCGCGGGGCCGTCCTGAGATCGCACACCAGGTCTACCGGTCCCTGAAAGAAAAGCTCTCGATCATCTCGGAAAAACCCAACAAGGCGAGTCGCGCGATGGTCGAGTCTCCGAAGCATCCGGCGCGGTGAACCCCGGTGCCCCGAGGTAGGGAGTCGCACCTGCCCGCCTCCGCCCGCGCGCACCGCGGCCGAGTGAACCCGAAGTGAACCCCCTGGGCCGCTGGGTGGGCCGTCGCCCGGGCCGCCAGGTGGGCCGATCTTAGCTGGCCCACCCCTGAGCTGGAATAACCGCAGGTCACTGGGCATCTGGGTGGGCCGATGGGCGTCCAGACTTATACCCAGTGGGTAGTCATCTTCACGTAGGGGGCGGCGCGCCCCCTCTCCTGCGACGGGGGCGGCCTACCGGCCGCCCCCGTCCTGCTGTGTCCTCCTGCCCTCCCCCTGCCCCTCCTCTCCCGCCTCACAGTTCCTGTGAGGCGCTCTCCCTTCCTTTCCTTGATATTCACAGAAGGCCTTCCGTGAGGGCTTGGTGATCACCCAACTCGGCGCCGGGAATGGAAAATATGATCACCCAGGTGAGTTCTGAACACGCCACGTCCCCCTCGCGCGCGTGCGCGGTTCCTTCCTGGGAACGCCGCGCCCAAAAAAGTACGCGACACGAGTTGACAACCCCGCGCCGGCCAAGTTCCTATTGGCGTGCTCCCCGGGGCGGCGAACGGTTCCGGGGCGGGGCGGGAAAATTTCTCGCGACACGGGTTGACAAACCCTTATCACCCAAGGTCACCTTGGGTTCCGCCCCGAAACGGATGCCGTTTACGGGGCGCGCGGAAAAAGGTTCGCGACACGAGTTGACAAACACCGGTCAACCAAGTGAACCTCGGACCGCCAACGAAGGAAACCCGCAAATGGAAGGGGGTGAGAAAATGCGCACTATGCGCGCCATGGCGATAATAACCGGGCGAGTATTCACCCGGCCCAGGCCACCCACGCAGGCCGAAATCGCGAACCGGGCACGCGCCCACCGGGCGCGCCAGGTGGCCGGCGACTACGAGGCGGCGATCGCCCGGGAGTTGGCCGCACGAGGCCGGGCGGTGCACCTGCACCGCACCCAGGGGGCGAGCCCCGAAGCCCGGCGGGCCGCGGACGACCACGCCCGCGCGGTTCGGCACCGTGCCGAGCTCGGAGCCCTGCTGTTCAAGCTCCACGCCCACCGCACGGTTCCGGCCAACTGAACGGCACGAACCCCGCGATTACAGCGACAACGGAGGAACCCATGGCTGACCGAAACAAGCCCGGGCAGTGCGCCCCGGTCATCATCTGCCCCGAGTGCACGGAGGAGGTGCGCAACATCCCACCCACCGACTGGAGCCCGAGCTACCAGAGGCCCGACTACAGCCACCAGGACGGATCGGCGCTGTGCCTCACGTACGGGGACATCCCCGGCCAGAGCACGGGCGGGATCCAGACCTTGAGGCCGGTCGTGTTCGTGCCCCTCGGGGCCCTTACCTCGGCCTGATGCGGCCGGCCTGGAGGCGGCAACCTCCAGACCGGCCCCACCGCAACACCCGCGCCCACCGGACAGGTGTGGAGCCAGGACGGCTGGGCGCGGGCCCAACACCACCAACGAAATTGGAGTGTGCTGTGAGCACGAGTATGCCCTACGGGGCGCGGATCATCATCACCCGCGACCACGTCGAAGACCTGCGCGGCCACGGGTCGGGCGCGTGCCTGACCTGGCACGAGGACACCCACCAGGTGGAGGCGGTCGGCCCGCACACCGCGCTCAACCCCAGCCGGATGATCATCACCGGATACCAGGGGCTGTGCGAGATGGCCGACTACTACGCGGCCGAGGGGCACGAGGTGGCCGACGACGACCTCGCCCTGGACCTGACCGACATCGCCGCCGACTGGCGGATCGACTGGCCCGGAATCCGCGCGATGAACCTCCAGGTGGAAGACCTGCGCGGAGCCTTGGCGGACGCGGGTGCCTACCTGAGCGCGGCCCCCACCTTCATGCTCCCCAGGCACGGGCTGCCCCAGATGACGGACTACTACCGCCTCGCAGGAGGCAGCCGCCTGGCGAGCGTGACGGTCGGTTTCGGTTTCACCGAACCGACCAGGATCACCGCCGAGGACCCGGACGACGACACCCAGCCGATCGTCGACCTGACCCTGGGCACCAGCGGCACGCTCACCCACGCCGCGACCAGCCGCCTGATCGCCTCCACGGTGACCAGCGCCCTGAACCAGGACCGCTAACGCCGGCTGGGGCCGCCCCGTCACGGGGCGGGGCGGCCCCCACCACCCGACACCCACGCGCCGAGCGCTGTGTTCGGCATGCCTTGAAAGGTGCTCCGTAATGTCTGTCATTCCCACGATGCGTGAACGGTTCGACGAGGAGGAGGTCACGGTGGACCTGCTCCGCGACCTGCACCGCACCGGACCGGGCGGTTTGGTCATCGCCGACCTCCACCGGCCCTCCTACCGGGTCACCCATGCCCGCCACCTCTACACCGAGGCCCGAGGCCTGGTGCCCGTCTACGGTCACGGCGACCTGGTCCACGACCTGGACTACTACGACCAGGACTGGGAGGAGCTGGCCGATGCGGTCACCGACACCACCTGGGACCAGCTCGACCACTGGGCAGCGTTCGCCATGCGCATGAGCCCCCTGGTCCGCGCCCTGCGACGGGACATGACCCTGTACCGGATGGACCTGAACCGCCGCCCCGTGTGCCGCTACACGCTGGACGGCGCGAGGCGGGTCGATGACACCTTCGCCCTGCGCGGTAACCCGCGCATCACCTTCACCTCCTGCTGTGTGCAGCGCCGCCCGGCCAGCCTCCTGGTGTCCCTGGACATGTACGACCAGGGCCACTTCGTGACCACCTGGACGCAGCGGGTGACCCACACCGCACCGCCCCGTTTCGTGTGCGAGGCGCCCCTGCGGGCCCAGCTGTACCTGGACCTTCGCCCCTAACCCGCACCGGGCCGCCCCGTCACAGGGCGGGGCGGCCCCTGCCACCCGACAACCACCTTCGCGCCGAGCGCTGTGTTCGGCGCGCCCACAGGAAGGAACTTCACGTGTTCGAGAACGTGCCCAACGTGACGGTATCCGACTGGTTCGCCTCCGCCGAGATCACCTCACGGATGCTGCGCACCCTGAACAACATCGGCCCCGGCGGAGTGATCATCGCCGACCTGTACCGGCGCGACTACTACGCCACCCACTCCCGCACCCTCAACCACGCCAGCCAGACCTCCTTCATCGTGTACGGCTACCACGACCTGGCCGCTGACATGGCCGAGTACACCGAGGAGTACGGGAACCGGGCCTGGGAGGAGCTGGTTCCGGCGGTCGACTGCACCGTCTGGGAGTGCCTGGACGAGATGGCCGAGGACCTCGCCGGCCCGAGGTGGGTCCTTACCCGGATGCGCCAGACCATGCACGAGCTCGGGTTCGACCTGACCAGTGCCCCGTACTACTACGACCGGTACGCCAGCCCGGGCGACTGCGCCAGCCCCACCACGCGGATGGTGCGCGACCGCTACGCCTGCCGCGCCCACCCGGCTCTGACGGTCACCGTCAAGAGCCCGGTCGACGAGAAAACCGGGGCACTGTCCCTGATCAGGATCAGCGACGGCGACCGGCACGTCACCGGCTGGCCCGCGCGCATGCGCACCCAGTTCACGACCGGCCCCAACGCCCACCGGGTGCGCGAGGCCATCGAAGCCTACCTGCGCCGCACCCGCACCTGACCTCCACCGCACCGGGCCGCCCCGCCCCGGGGCGGGGCGACCCCCGTCACCCGAGCAACCACCTCACGCCGAGCCCGGTGTTCGGCGTGCCATGAAAGGAAGCCGCATGTTCCGCGTGAAGATCACCACCGAGGTCCTCAGGGAATGGTTCGAGCCACAGGCCCTGACCCCCGCCCTGATCAGGCAGGTACGCGACACCGGCCCCGGAGCGGTCATCGTCGCCGACGTCGCCGAGCAGCGCTACCGCGCACTCGCCCCGGCCTCGCTCGACCCCACCGACCGCTCCCAGCTCATCGTGTACACCCACGACGACACCGAACGGGTCCTGGCCACAGCGGCGATCCGCACCCTGCGCGCCGACCACCACGCCTGGAGGACGGCAGCCGACCTCGCCACACACCAGGTCCGCTCACACATGCCCACCTGGATGGCAGCGCTGTGTGTGACCCCGACCGTCCTGAGTATGCGCCTGGCCATGCACCGGGAAGGCTTCGTTCCCTTCCACCGCCCGCAGCTGGACAACCTCGGCACGGTCATCGACACCTACACGGTCGCCGACGACGACCGCGTACTGGCCACCACCGCCCTGCCCGCCTTCACCACCGGTCAGGTCACCTGTGAGGCCACGGTCCTGGACCGGCGCCGCGCACCGCTGGCCCTCGCCAACGGGCCGGTGTGCGACACCTACGGGGCCGAGGAAGGCGCAGCGGGACTGCGTGCCCTGGTCACCGAGCTCCTCGACGACCTCTAACCACCGTTCCAGGGTTGCCCCGTCATGGGGACGGGGCGGCCCCTTCCACACCACTGCTCTACGAAGGGATTCGTCTGCCATGGCCACCACTGCTTCGGCTCCGCGCCGTTCGGCCACCCGTACCCGCGAGATCATCCTGGCCGCCCTCGGTGAGGCCACCGAGCCGGTCACCGTCACCGAGCTGGCCGAACTGGCGGGGGTGGGCAAGTCCACCCTGGCCAAACACCTCCCGGCCCTGGAGAAGGACGAGTTGGCGGTGCGCGCCCCGGGCGGGCGCGACGGTCGCCGCCGCCTGCCCGACACCTGGCAGGCGGCCACCTCCACCACCCCGGAGGAGGCCTCCGAGGGGGACGCTGCACCCCAGGAGGCCGACCACACCGAGGCCGAGGCCGACACCGTCTCGGACACCGCGCCGGGGGAGGCACCCGAGGTGGCGGCGCCCACCTCCGCCCCGACAACGTCGGACCCCCGCCCGCAGGTGGTCTCCGAGCAGGCCCCGGTGGCCGAGGCGGCCCCGGCCGGTGACCAGAGCCCGCCCGTCACCAGCGCCCCGGCACCGCCCGCTCCGCCCCGGCCGGCCTTCGCCCCTGCGGGGGCGGCCACGGCTACCGCCGCACGGGTCGGTCTCACCACGGCTCAGGAGGTCAACCCGGTCAGCGGCTCCGCCCGGCTCGCGCCGGGCGAGCTGAAGCTGATGGTCAAGGCCATCCTCGACGCCGAGCCGGGTGAGGAGTTCACCGCGACCGCCATCAGCCACCTGCTGCAGGGCCGGTCCATCGGTGCCATCCAGAACAACCTCGCCCGCTTGGCCAAGGAGGAGCGTGCGGTGCAGACCTGCGACCGGCCGCGCCGCTACCGCTCCGCCAAGCACCCGGCCTGACCCGCCACCCGGGGGGCGCGGGCACCTGAACAGCCCGCACCCCCATCTTCGATATACCCTAGGGGAGTATTGATGTTCGATGTTGCCTGGTCCCTCTTCGACCTCGACTGTGTGCAGTGGGAGTACACCCTGACCCTGACCGCCTTGTGTGTGACCACGACCCTGGTCGGGATCGTCAACCGCACCAGCCGCCTGCTGAACACCTACTACGTGCGCGGTGACTGGCCTGGGGTGGTCCACTACTCCGAGCGGGGCCCGGGAACCCTGTGCGGTGTGTGCGGGCACCACCTCGCGGTGCACGACCGGGCCACCGGCCGGTGCTGCCACGGCACCCCGCTGGACCACCTCGCGATGGTCATTGCCCTGCCCATGCCCCTGCTGTTGCGTGAGGTGCTGCAGCAGGCCGGCTGCCCCTGCCGCCTGAGCGGCAAGCGCACCTGACCCACATCGTCGCTTCGACCGGGTGAAGGCCCGGGACCCGCACCAGCGTCTGGCTGGTGCGGGTCCCGGGCCTTCAGCGTGCCCGCGCTTTTTTCGGCTCCGGTGTCGCATTCGCTGTACGGGTGTCTTCTTAGGGGGTCATCAGGGCGAGAAGAACGAAGGGGGCTCCTGATGACCCACACCCACCACGACACCTCCCGCACCGGCCGTCCGCCGTTGGCGGTGTGGCTGTGCGCACCGACCGTGCACCAGCCACCTCCCCCGGGCGGGGGTCTGGTGCCGGTGCCGCGCCGGTTGGCCCGCCGCCTCGTCGTTGAGTACACCCGCCCCGGCGGGGTGGTCGCGGACCTGACCGGTACCAGTCTGGTCGCCGAGCAGGCCGCGGCCGCGGGTCGCTTCTACGAGGTGGACCCGCCCACCTCACCACACCAGCCGGCGCACGGGGAGAGCGAGGTGGCCTGGGCCGACCTGACGGCCCTGACGGTCAGCGCCGAGGTCGAAGAGGACCAGCACGCGCGCGAGCGGCGGCTGCGAGCCCGGGTGATGTTCGCCGCGACCATCACCCGCCCCGGCGGGATCATCGCCGTCATCACCTCCATCGGGCACACCACGCAGGGCGAGGTGGTCGACCCGGCTCCGGGTCTGGTGCGGGCCGCCTCCTGCGCGGGGCTGGTCTACCTACAGCACGTCATCGCGATCACCGCGCCAATCTGTCAGGCGGGACTCGGCACCACCATCCCTGTCCGGGGCGAGGGCTTCGACCCCGATGAGGAGGAGGTGGGTGCGGGGTTGCCGACCTCGGTGGCTGACGCGGCGGCCTCCATCACCTCGCCCGCGCACCTGAACGTGTCGGTGTTCCGCCGTCCGAAGAAGGGCCACACCGCCACCGCGGACGCTCCCGGGGAGGTGGGCGCATGAGCCAGCCCACTCACGGCCGCGACCACGGACACGACCATCAGGTGGAGTTCTTCGACGAGACTCCACCGCACGAGCACCCCGACCAGCCGGACCATCAGCTGGGTGGTGCGGGGTGGTCGGTGTGGTTGACCGGGCAGCAGCAGGCCCGCCAGCAGCGCGGGGCCCGCTACTCCCGCCTGTCGGTGGAGCACCCAGCCAAGATGCTCCCGGCCATCGCCCGCCATGTGATCCGTACCTACACCCGGCCCGGGGAGGTGGTGCTGGATCCGATGTGCGGGATCGGCACCAGCCTGATCGAGGCCGTCCACCTGGGCCGCAGCGCGGTCGGGGTGGAGTTGGAGCCCAAGTGGGCGGCCATCGCGAGACTGAACCTGGATGCCGCCCAGGCTCGGGGCGTGCGCGGCCAGGGACAGGTGCGCACCGGCGAGGCCGCCCGCACCCTGGCCACCCTGAACAACGATGACCTCAAGGGCAAAGTGCGGCTGGTGTTGACCTCGCCCCCGTACGGGTCCATGACCCATGGCCAGGTCCGCTCCCGCCGTGACGGCGCCGAGGCGGTGGAGAAGCACGCCCATACCTACTCCCGTGATCGGGATCGGCGCAGCGCCAACCTGGCTTACCAGAAGCCCGAGGTGTTGGCCTGTTCGTTCACGCGGATCATGGCCGCGTGCAGGCCGCTTCTGGCCCCGGGTGGGGTGGTCGTGGTGACCACCCGCCCCTACCGCAAGGACGGGCGCTTGGTCGATTTCCCTGGCCAGGTCGCTGAGGCTGGCCGGCGTGCGGGGTTGGTGCAGGTCGACCGGTGCGCGGCTTTGTTGTGTGCGGTCAGGGAGGGGGAGGTGGTGTCGCGGACCTCGTTCTTCCAGCTCATTGAGACCAAGCGAATGCGTCGGGAGGGCAGGCCGGTGCATGTGATCCAGCACGAGGATGCCCTGGTCTTCACCAACCCCGTACCCGGCGCGGGGGAAGGGGTCGCAGCGGCATGAGGCCACCCGAGCCCCGTTCCGTCACCTGTACTGAAAGGACCCCCATCTCTGTGGGCTTCTCCGATACCGCTTCGGCGGATCTGCGCAGGCGCATCATCGACGACATCCGCGCCCTGGCCGACTTCCTGGACCTGAACCCCGACCTGCCTCTGGGGCCGCACACCCGGGTGGAAGTCGTCTACTTCCCGCACACCGACACCGAGGACGAGGCCTTCGACGAGGTCGCCGACGTCGCGGCCCTGCTGGGGCGGATTCCGGCGTGGGAGGGCGAGCACTACGTGGTCGAGCACGCCCACGGGGCGGGACGTTACCGGGCGGTGGCCATTCCCGAGGACGTGTGGGCCGCTTACCGGGCCTGGCTGTCCTACACCGGGCACGTGCGCCCGGACTGACCCGAGCCCTGGGCCGGGGGACTGGGCGGTGTGGGGCCCGCAGGCGCCCCACACCGCCCTCACACCCCTGGGACCGGCCCCAGCGCGGCTCGGGTGTTCGCGGCGGACCGGGGCCGTCTGCGGCCCTGACCGGGGAAAACGGCATACCGCCCGAAACGGGCGGGCGGTTGGTGAGGGGAGCGTGAATCCGGTGGGGGATGTGGTGAATCCGCTTGCACTTCTCGGCGAGGTCGAGCGTGGATGCGTGGTGCCCCGCACCACGCGGGGCCGCGCACCGCATCCGTACAGGTCACAGATGGTGGAGAGGTGGTTGGGGTGGGGGTGAAACCTTCCCTTCGGCTGGACGAGGTGGGGTCATTGCCGGTGGTACTGGATCCGGTGACGGCCGGGCGGATGCTCGGCCTGGGCCGCACCACCGCCTACCGGTTGCTCCGTGAAGGTGCCTTCCCGGTGCCCGCACACAAGGTGGGCAAGGCGTGGGTGGTGCCCACCGCCGGAGTCCTGGCCCACCTCGGCCTGGACCACCTGGCCTTTCCACCGCGGGGTGGGTGTGGATGCGGTGCGCGCGGTGACCACACGAAAGGTGAGAAGTAGATGGCTTCTCATGACGGATCGGTGTTCAAACGCTGCGGATGCCGCGACCAGATGACCGGCAAGCTCCTCGGGGCGAAGTGCCCGAAGCTGCGCCGGGAGGAAGGCGGCTGGAATCCCCGGCACGGGGAGTGGGGCTTTCAACTGGAGCTGCCCCGCACCACCGAGGGCAGGCGCCGCCAGGCCCGGCGCACCGGGCTCGCTTCTCAGGACGAGGCGCAGAAGGCGATCGACCACCTCAAGATCCTCATCAGCCTGGCCGAAGGCGAAGAGGAGATGGAGGTTCAAGTCGCCGACCTCATCCAGGCCGCACTACGGGGCCGCCACCGCCTCCCGGAGGTGGAGGAGGTCAAGTGCCGCATCGGCGCGGGGGCGCGTATCCGGGAGAAGGTGCCCACCGTCGCAGCGTGGCTCCAGGAGTGGTTGGCGGGCAAGCCCGACCTGGCGGAGAAGACCCGCCTGTCCTACGCCGGCCACATCCGCCGGTATCTGGTCCCACACCTGGGCCAAACGCGCCTGGACAAGCTCCAGGCCTGGCAGGTCGAGGAGATGTTCGCGGCCATCGAGGACACCAACACCCACATCCTGGAATGCCGCGAGTCCGAGAACGCGAAGGTGCGGGTCTCGGTGCGCGGGCAGCGGGTGGTGTCGCTGGCCACCAAGCACCGCATCCGCGCCACACTCCGCAGCGCACTCTCGGAGGCGGTGCGCCGCCCCGATTTGCCGGTGTCGGTGAACATCGCCTCCCACGTCCGCCTGCCCTCGTGCCCGCGTACGAAGCCGCTGGTGTGGACGGCCGACCGGGTGCGCCAGTGGCAAATCGATGGGGTGGTGCCGGGGGAGGTGATGGTGTGGACCCCGGAGCAGACCATCACCTTCCTGACCCACGCCAAGAAGTACACCTGGCTGTTCCCGCTGTTCCACCTCATCGCCGTCAAGGGCCTGCGCCGCGGAGAGGCGGTCGGGTTGCCGTGGGCGAACACCCGGCTTACCGATCAGCAGGTGGACATCCGTACCCAGGTGATCACTTTGGGCTGGAAGATGGCCACGACGACACCGAAGAGCGCGGCCGGGCAGCGCACCATCACCCTGGATACCGACACCGTACGGGTGCTGCGCTCGTGGAAGAAGTTCCAGACCGAGGCCCGCCTCAAAGCAGGAAAGACCTGGAACGACACGGGGCTGGTGTTCATCCAGTCCGATGGGTCGGGCTGGCACCCGGGGCAGGTGACCCGGTGGTTCAACCGAATCAGCAAGGCGGCGGGGTTGCCGCCGATCCACCTGCACGGGCTGCGCCACGGCGCGGCCTCCCTGGCCCTGGCTGCGGGAGCGGATGTGAAGGTGGTCTCCGGCGAGCTCGGGCACGCGACCACGCACTTCACCCAGGACACCTACCAGACGGTGTTCCCCGAGGTGGCGCGGGCAGCGGCCGAGGCCACCGCCGCGATGCTCAAACCCGCCAGGCAGTAACAGCGGCGGTGGTGGTGTAGCCGGACCGGCGAGCACACCAGGAGCCACACGACACCATCAACCCCAGGTCAGCCTATGGGTCCACCCATGCTGGCCTGGGGCTTCCTCCTGCCCGAGGTCGGTTGCCGATCGGATCAAAGGTCCCCTGGGCGGATCCCTCCCAAACAGCTCGTCATGTCAAATTTGCAGCACCTGCTCGTTTCTAGAAGCCACAGTCACACCCAGGCAGTCAAGAGAGTGGCGCTACTCCGGCCTTTCACCACTTGCCAACCGGTGTGCGACAGCTGAGCCTACGATGTAGGCGTTGGCGATCGCTGGGACGAATCCGGGATAGGTTCCCAGTAGCTCCTCAACGCTCTGCTCTTTGTGGGGCTGGTCGAAGTTGCTCGCGGTCCTCAGACTGAGATAGCGGTGCAGGAGACCGTAGCGCTCCAGCGCCGCAGCGATCGCCGTGTCCTCCATCTGGGTCGTGCAGTAGTTTCCTTGCCTGCCAGTACGTAGATCCATGATGTAGCTTGCCCGTGCGGACAACTCTTCTCCTGCCCAGTAGTTGTCGCCTGTGATGGTGTCGCATCGGGTGACGTAGGGAACTTTCCCCTCTTGCTCCGGGTAGTTCTGCCTCGCCTCCTCCGCCTCTGCGCTGTCTTGGAGTTCTAGATGCCGTGTGGACTCGTAGGCCCAGGACACCAGGTCGTCGTCGAGGTGGAAGGCAGTGGTCTCAGTCTCGATGCCGGGCAGATAGCCGTGTGGCACGTCTGGGGCGGTATCGGGCAACAAGTGGTGCCCGAGGTCCCAGTCAACGACCCAGTCGGCCCATCCGGCGAAGCCGAGTGTGCCTCCGCCTGGTGGTGTCCCTCCGATCCCCGCGGAGAGGAAGTAGGCGTTCCTGAGGTCCAAGCGGTCGCTAGCCAGAATCGCTGCCATGCTGATGGCCGCGTTGACCTTTCCTGTTCCCACGGTGACCAGGCAAAGGCCATTATCGGCGCAGTGCACAGGTGAACCTAGCCCTGGAATGTCCACCTGCCGGGTGAAGCTCTCGCTGTCGAACCAGGGCTCTGCCTCACGTTCGAACATAGTGATTACTAATACGGATACCTGTTGTCTCGGGGGGTGCATGGAGTCTTCCGTTCCTCCTGCCCCGGCCAGGACAAGTAGAGCGCTGAGAACAAGGATCCCTGTCCTCTTGAACACGAAACACCTCACACTCCGTAGCCACTGGGGCAGCGTCTCGTCACGTTTATGTCACCTGGTTTGACCCTCATCGAGGCTCCTCAACCTCTCGTGCACTGGATCTGGTGAGAGTTCCCAGATCTGACCGATCACCTCAAGGCACTTGCGCCATGCGGCGCGAGCAGCGAAAGGGTCATTCTGGGCTTTTTCCACATCCCCCAGAAGCATCAAGGTCCTAGCCTCGTAGTAGTAGTCCCTGAGATCATGGAACTTCTGAGCAGCATCTTCAAGGTATCCAGAGGACAGGGGATAGTTCCTGAGGTGCTTGTGTACTGTTCCCCAGGTGTTGAGGGCGTGAGCGATCCCGTCTTGGTCTCCGTTCCGCTCATGGATCTGCAAAGCCTTGCTCACCTGCTGCTCTGCCTGTTCACTATCCCCCAAATAGGTGCTGCAGAGCGCAACCTGCTTGCGTGCTCGCCCTTCCCAAGGTGACGAACCGCAGTCCAGGAACCTCTGAAGCGACTCCTCTGCGTAGCTGAGTGAGGCCTCATAGCGTTCCTCGTCCTCTTCCACCCAACTCAGCGCGAGGAGGACTCTTCCCCGGTCCTGGGCGTCTTCTTCCCCGGCCCAGATGGGCAAAGCGGCGTGGAGTGAGGTCCGTGCCTCGTCGTACCTCTTCACCCGGTGCAGACAAAGTCCGCGTATCCGAAGGGCTCTGGCTTCCGCTTGACGGTCCCCCACCCGCTGAGCCATCTCCAAGGAGATGTCTTGACTTGCTTTCCAGTTATTCCAGTGCCCCTCCGTGTACAGGTAATCGGACATAGTCCAAGGAAGGTAACAGGCATACTCTGGAAGATCATGCTCGACGGCATAATCCACTGATGCTATCAGGCTAGGGCGCTCCTCTCGGAACCACCCCTTAGCCGCAGTGACCGAGTCAAAATCCAAAGGAATCGAATCGGGAACCGGATCGGGAAGTGGAATTTTTCCCCAATGGGGACTGGTTCGGAACTGGGCGTTTAGTGAGGTGCGGAGGTAGAAGTCGAGAAGGCGTCTGATTCCGATATTTCCATGTTCATCTGCCCTGTCTGCAAGACATTCCATCGCGTACTCACGCAGCAAGTCGTGTAGGAAGTATCGACCCTTCACATTCTTCTCTGTGAAGTGGAAGCTTACCAGTTGTTCCAGGGATTCTCCCACTTCGTTTGAGGGGAGTCCCGTCAGAGCAGCAACTGCATCCAGACCGGCATCTGGTCCAGGCAAGACGCTGAGGTGGTCAAAGACGTCCTTGGCTTGATCGGAAAGGGAATCCCTAGTCCATGAGAAGAGCGCTCTCGGTCCATGGCCTTCCTCGTCCTGCGCGGCGCCCAATATCCCGATGGACTTCAGTTCCTCCACGAACTGGGAGATGGACGCCGTGTCGCGCACGGCGATCTGGGCTGATATCAAGCTTAGTGCTAGGGGAAGCCCTGAGCAGAGGTCAACAAGTTCCCTGGTTGCCTCTGGTTCTGCCGCCAGCTTTCTATCCATGGCATCGCTGCCTTCGATGAAATTTCTGACGAGATTGATTGCCTCTTCGTCGCTCATTCGGTGGAGTTCCAGAGACTCGGCTCCATGGCGAGCGACTAGGCTTGGGAGCCTCTTGCGGCTAGTCACGATGGTGAAGCAATCTTTTCCCTCTGGCAGAAGAGGGGCGATCTGCTCTCGACTGAAAGCGTTGTCCAGAACGACGAGAACCTTACCCTTCCGTATGGTGTCTTGATATAGTTTTTGCTGTGCCCTGAGGTCTGGGGGGATTTTCTTGCTTGGAATTTCAAAATCGTCCAGAAATTGACGAAGAGCTTCCCCGGGTTGAAGTGGGTGTCGATCTGGGGAGAAACCTTGGAGGTTTATATATAGTTGTCCGTCTGGGAAATTTTCTTCTGTTTGGTCACCCCAGGTTTGCGCGAATACGGTTTTTCCGACGCCTGCCTCTCCGTGTATAAGAACGGTTCGGAAAGGGGTGTCCAGTAGGCTATCCAGGAATTCTATTTCCTTTTCTCTTCCGGTGAAGTATGGGTAGGGGGCGAGTTGGTTTGGCAGAGAGAGATCGGAGTGGTCAGGGGCGCTGGGGGGGTTTGGTATGTTCTGTAGGAGGGGTGGAAATATGTTCTGGATGTTATAAGTATATTTTTTGTTTATGTCGACATTGCCGGTGATGTTGCCTGCGGCGAGTGATCCTTGTTCGGATTTGATGTTGACGTTTCCCTCGGCGGCGATTCCGTGGTCGCCAGCCGAGGCGCCGTTGTTCTTTTGTTGGGTGTCGACTTTGGAGGCCAGATCCAGGAGTTGTTGGGCGAAGTGGTCGCGTTCGGTGTCGTCGAGTTCTTTGAGGCAGTCTTCGAACTGGGTTTGCCAGGAGGATCGGACTTCCTCTTGGTCGGTGGCTGAGGTGGCGTCGGGGGACTGGATGATTTTGGTGTGTGTCTTGTCTAGGCGTTCCAAGGCGATCTGAGCTCGTCGCTCACCGAAGCGGGTCAGCCATTGCTGAAGGGTGGGGCGGATGCCTTCCCACAGGCTGGTCCCAATGGCGGTCGCAAGGGCGGTGGCTCCGGCTGCAGCAGACGAAGCGAGATCAATCAAGGCGCCGACCTTTCAATATCGGCAGAGGCATTACCTGGGGGTGTGCCGATGTCATGACGCCGGTAGCAACATCCAAGATTAGAAGGAATGTTACGTGACGGTGCGACGGATAGCCGCGCACTTCGTGAAGCCCAATGTTAGACCGCCGTAGACAGCAGCGGCTGCCTTCGGCTGCAATGCTCACAGTCTGCTGGGGTGCGGCTCCGAGATCGGCTAGCTCTGAGTTCTATTTCCCTTGTCCTGGCTGGGAAGGGAGTTGAAGTTTACCCCGCCGGTGATGTTGCCTGCGGCGAGTGATCCTTGTTCGGATTTGATGTTGACGTTTCCCTCGGCGGCGATTCCGTGGTCGCCAGCCGAGGCGCCGTTGTTCTTTTGTTGGGTGTCGACTTTGGAGGCCAGATCCAGGAGTTGTTGGGCGAAGTGGTCGCGTTCGGTGTCGTCGAGTTCTTTGAGGCAGTCTTCGAACTGGGTTTGCCAGGAGGATCGGACTTCCTCTTGGTCGGTGGCTGAGGTGGCGTCGGGGGACTGGATGATTTTGGTGTGTGTCTTGTCTAGGCGTTCCAAGGCGATCTGAGCTCGTCGCTCACCGAAGCGGGTCAGCCATTGCTGAAGGGTGGGGCGGATGCCTTCCCACAGGCTGGTCCCAATGGCGGTCGCAAGGGCGGTGGCTCCGGCTGCAGCAGATGAAGCGAGATCAATCAACGGAAGCGCTCTTTCATCGTCGGAAGCAGGTGCTGTCAAGGGGTATTTGAGCGGGTAGAGTTTCTATGCAAGCACGCGAAAACCTTGTATGGCAGGGGTTTGTTCAATTTGGCTGGAAGAGGGGGATAATTCTAAGGATTGGCAGCAGGCCGTTGGGCGGGATCATCGGCTGGCCCGGGCATTTCGTGCGCATGGTGCCTGCGGAGAATAGCGCTTGTAGCGGGCGGCGGATACGCCTAGCTGGGCCCTGGGGTGGGTTCTTGCTGGGGTAGATCGGTGTCGTGTTTACAACCTCTATCTGATCGGCATCCCTTACCCGCATGTCGGGGCTCGCTGTTTTCCTCTCAGGGGTGGTTCAGCGAGGTGGTTCCTACATGATAGCGCCCTATTTAAGAGATGATCTTTCCGAGTCGCCATCGGAGTTCTGTGGTGGACGGGGCTTGATTAATTAATTCCCCGTCGATGGCTTCGTAAAGTGAGGTGGATGGTGCTGATCTGCCGGTTGACGTGTAGTTCTCGCTATGTTGGGGATGATTAATCACCCCCTGTAACGACGCATGCCATGGACGGACGCGTGACCAACACCCCTCGCCCCGGACGCCCCTCCTACCCGGTACCGGCCCCGGACAGCCCTCTTGGGGTCTTCGCCCTCGGACTACGTGAGTTGAGGGAGGGGGCGGGCTCGCCCAGTTTCCAGCGGATGGCCGAACAGGCGAGAACCCTGGGGTTGCGTGTGTCGGCCACCTCGCTGCGCAACGCTGCCTCGGGGGAGAAGCCCCCCACGCTGGCGACCGTCACCGCCTTCGTCCGGGTGTGCCTGTCGTTCACCCCCGGCACCGGGGAGGAGGCCCTCGCCGACTGGCGGCGACGCTGGGAGCGCCTGACCGGGGAGAGCGGCAACGACGGCGAGAAGCGAGCTGATGGCGTGGAGCGGGCACCGCTGGCACGGTGGCGGAAGGGGAACCTGCCCGCCGAGACGGACAGCTTCGTCGGCCGCGACGGTGAGCTCACGGCGCTCGCTCATCGGCTGGAACGCGCGCGCCTGGTGACGCTGACCGGTATAGGCGGTGTGGGCAAGTCGCGGCTGGCTCGCCGGGTGGCCGCACAACGCGCTGCGGCCCATCGTGACGGGGCTTGGCTGGTGGAGCTCGCCCCGGTGCCCGACCCCGGGGCGGTGGCCTGGACGGTCGCCACCGCGCTCGGGGTCCAGGAGGATGATCCCTCTGATGCGGTCGCGCAGCTGGCGCGCCAGCTGCGCGACCGGCGCATGTTGCTGGTCCTGGACAACTGCGAGCACGTCCTGGCCGCCTGCGCCCGGCTGGTCGACGCGCTGCTGGGCACCGCTCCCGGTCTGACGGTGCTGGCCACCAGCCGCCGCTCCCTGGGCACCGCGGGGGAGCACGTGTGGCCCGTGGTTCCGCTGACCGTGCCGGACGGCGGAACCAACGGCCAGGCCGCGACCAACCCGGCGGTCCGGCTCTTTGCGGACCGGGCCGCGGCGGCCTGGCCGGGCTTCTCTCTGACCGGGGCCAATATCGGTGACGTCGCCGAGTTGTGCCGCCATCTGGAGGGTCTACCGCTGTCCATCGAGCTGGCCGCCCGCTGGACGCGCACCCTCTCCCCCCGCCAGATACGGGAACACTTCGTCGATCGACACCGCCTGCGTGCCTCGGGCCCCGCCGGGCGCGTCCGTCACCGGAGTCTGGACACCGTCCTGGACCACAGCCACGACCTGTGCTCCGCTCAGCAGCGGATCCTGTGGTCGCGCATGTCCGTGTTCTCCGGTCCGGTCACTGCCGAGGACGTGTGCGAGGTCGCCGGGTTCGACCCGCTGGAGGGCGATTCCGTGCTGACCGCCCTGGACGCTCTGATCGACCAGTCCGTCGTCGTCCCGGTCGACACCCCCACAGGGCGCGGATACACGCTGTTGGAGACCGTGCGCGGCTACGGGCGGCGCAGGCTGGTCGAAGCGGGGGAGGAACCCCTGCTGCGCGAGCGGCACCAGGACTGGTTCATGGCGCTGGCACACCGCGCCTACGCGCACAGCTACGGACCCGATCAGGCATTCTGGCTGGCCCGGTTGCGCACCTGCATCAACAACATCCGCCTCGCACTCGACAACGCCTGCCACGACGGGACCGACCCCCAACAGGTCCAGGTCACCACCGCCGACCTGTGGCAGTACTGGATGGTCACCGGACGTCTGGCCGAAGGGCGGAGCAGACTGGAGCGCGCACTGTCGCTGTCGTCGAAGCCCACCTACGCGCTGTGCCGGGCGCTGTGGGCCTGCGGGTACCTCGCCTTCGTTCACGGTGATCACAGTGTGGCGCGTAACCACGCCGAGCAAGCTCTGAAGATCGCCCTGAGCGTGGGTCATACCGAGTCTGAGTACGGCGCCCGCGTCCTCCTGGCCCTGACCACTCTCGGTCGGGGTGGCCTGTCCCGGTCGCTGGAGTTGGCCCGGGGCGCGTGGAGTATGACCGACCGATCGGGATTCATGAGTCAGCTCTGCGCGTCCGTCACGGGACTGGCCTACACCCTGCAGGGGCGGTCGGAAGAGGGGATGACGTGGCTGGCCAGAGCGCGCGAGATGGCCGAGCGGCACGGGGAGGTCTGGCACCACTCCTACAACCTGTGGGCCATGGGGCTGAACCTGCTGCTGCGTGGCGACCTGTCGGCCAGCGAACACCTGCGGCAGGCGCTCAGACTCAAGGCGTCGATTGGTGACCGTCTGGGGATCCCCGCCGTGGTGGAGACGCTGGCCTGGTATGCGCAGGAGCGGGGCGAGGACGAGCGTGCCGCTCTCCTGCTGAGCGGGGCGGAAGCGCTGTGGGGGACCACCGCTCCGCGCTTGTTCCGGTTCGAGGGGCTCGTGACACTGCATCGGGGGACACACGGGCGAATCCGGGAAGCGCTGGGGCAGGAACGGTCGGAGGAGCTGATGGAGCAGGGTCGAGGACTGGGTTTCGAGGAGGTGGTGGAGCTGGCAGCGGGAGAAGAGCTGTAGGTGGCGCATTTGCGGAGGTGATGGGGAATCGGTATCGCTCTCCTGTCCAAATCCACCTTGTCTTGATCATGTCACCGATTGTGGCGCGTCATGCTCTGTGACGTAGGGGATTTTGGCTAAATCAGTCGTATACGGCCGATGGGGCGACGGGGCATGCCTGGCCCCGGTGTGGGCCCCATACGGGGGTGTCGGGGCGGCTGTGGGGCGCTGATGGGCGGCCATGGGGGCGCCCCGGGTGCCGTCGCCAGGGTCACGGAACGGCGAAATGCTCCGCGAGCTGGCTCTCCACCTGTACTGGACCTTGCACTGGGGAGCACACATGGAGCATTTCAGGCCCCGATCCAGACCCGGCGCCTCGTCTGTTCGACTCGCGCACCCCGTCTGAACTGGGGTTTTGTGGCGCACCCGGCAGGATTCGAACCTGCGGCCATCGGATTAGAAGTCCGGTGCTCTATCCACTGAGCTACGGGTGCTCGATTCAATTGTCGCCCGCCATGGCGAGGCGTGACCGCGCCGTTACCCCTGGTCCTGGGGGTGCTGCGTGCCGGGGTGGGGCGTGGTGCCGGGGGCTGCGCCTGCGGTCGGGAAGCCCCGTGTCGTGGCGCATGTGGCGTCCCGGGCAGACATTCTAGAGTATTGGCCCGATGTCGCCCACAGGAGGGCAAAGCCTCATCAACTACGGTGATTCGTAGTTGCTTCTCGTTACCACGCGCGCTCCACCAAATCGGTCGCTATGGTCCTCCCGCACCACGTTACCGGTGATTAACTCCTGGTGCGGTGCTGTGCCGCTGGCGTTTCGCGAAGTCCCGGCGGCTCGGGCGGCCACGGAGGTTAGAACATCCACCACTGACCTGTGAAGACCATTAGGGCGACCGCCGCGGACAGCATTCGGCACCTCCCGATGGTTACTGTCTGTTACTTTTTGCATCAAGATAGATACGCACAGTAACAAGCATGATGCGTTGAGGTGGGAGTTCGCCCGTGCGGCTAACGTGGGCGCGTGCGATCTCTGGGACTGGTGGCGGGTTTCCTGCTCGACAGGGCGGTGCCCGACCCGCGTAGGGGGCACCCCGTGGCCCTGTACGGACGCGCCGTGGGGTGGTGGGAGAGCCTCGTCTACGGGGACTCCAGGGCGCGCGGAGCCCTGTTCGCGGCCGGCGCCGTGCTTCCCGTGGCGGGCGCCGGCTCCCTGTTCCGGAGCGGCGCGGCGACGGCGGTCACGGCCTGGGCCGTGCTCGGCGGCGACATGCTGTGCCGTGAGGCCGAGCGGATCGCCGCGGCGCTGGAGGAGGCGGACCTGGAGCGGGCGCGCGAGCTCCTGCCGAACCTGTGCGGCAGGGACCCCTCGCGGCTCGACGAGTCAGGGATCGCCCGCGCGGTGGTCGAGTCGGTCGCCGAGAACACCTCCGACGCGGTGGTCGGCCCCCTGGTCTGGGGGGCCCTGGGCGGGGTGTCCGGGATGGCGGGTTTCCGCGCGGTCAACACCCTCGACGCCATGGTCGGCCACCGCGACGAGCGCTATGAGCGGTTCGGCGCGGCCTCGGCGCGGTTGGACGACGTCGCCGGATGGGGGCCGGCGCGGCTGACCGCGCTCCTGACCGTGCTGGCCGCGCCGGTGGTGGGCGGCGACGTCCGCGAGGCGTGGAGGGTGTGGCGGCGCGACGGCGACAGGCACCCCAGTCCGAACGCCGGGCAGTGCGAGGCCGCGTTCGCGGGCGCGCTCGGCAGGACCCTGGGCGGCGCCAACGTCTACCGGGGGCACGAGGACCGACGACCCACGATGGGGAGCGGGCCCGGGGTGCGAACGTCCGACATCCGCCGTGCCGTGCGCCTCGCGCGGGCGGTCCACCTGGGAGCCCTGGCCGTGGCCGCGGCGGCGGCCCGGTAGCGCCTCTCGGTGGCCGGAACCACCCGGACGCGGACAGGGCGCCGACCGCGGACACGAACTCCGCGGCGGGGCGCGGCTCAGGCCAGGTTGCGCACGTAGTTCACCTGCTGGTGGATCTGGCCCACCATGGCCGGGTGGGTCACCATGATCGACGTGGCGTAGTGCCTGTCGTGCCCCTGGACGGTGACCTGCACGTGCCCGGTGGTCTTCTCCTCCTTGACGAGCAGGAAGAGCAGTCCCAGCAGGCAGGTCCACCAGAAGACCAGGATCGCCACGATGGCGGCCCAGGTGGGGGTGGACCGGTCGGTGCGGCTCATGTCGTTCACCGTCCACACCGTCCCCCTGACGGGGAAGCGCCCGACGGGAGTGATCACGGTGTGCTGGGAGAACGCGGTCTCACCGATGGTGCCGAAGGGGACGTCACCGTCGGCCGGTGGCTGGGGCACCGCGGGCTGGTAGCCGCCGGTGGCGGCGCCGTAGGGCTTCATCGCACCGCCCTGGTGCGGCTCGGGGGGAAGGCCCCAGCCGGGGTCCCTGCGCTGGGCTGGTGCCACGGTTCGCCCGGGCCCGGGGCCGGGTACTGGTTCATGCCGCGATCGTGTCAAAGCCCCGTACGCCCCAGGACCGGTGCGGCGAAGTTCCCCTCGCCCCGGGGCCGGCGCCGGCCCCGTTCCGTTGTGCGGTCCGGTCTCTTCCGTCGCCCGGTCCGTCCAGGTCCGGTTCGCCCTGCTCCCTCTCCCGGTCCGTCCTGTCCCGTCTCCCGGTCCATCCCGGCCCGGCCCACCTTCCTGTCCGGCCCGGCCCACCTCCCGCCCCGGCCGGCGAAAGAGGAGGAGGCCGTGGCCGGATGTGGCCACTTCGGGGCTCCCCGTGTCGGCCTCCTCGCCGGGCGTGTTCCGGAATCCGGGCTGCGTGTGGCGTGGGTCACTCCAAACCCGTCAGTTTCGGTGCCGCGAACCCGCTCAGCGCCCAAAACATGAAACTCTTTCGCGATTTCCCTACTCGTGCGTAGCATGCCGCTGATCCATCGCCCGCACCCCCAGGTGGTGACAGCTCTTGCTTCCCTCCCTCGCACGACGGCTACGCACAGGCGCCACGGGTGCCGCGCTGGCGGTGACCGCGGCCACCGTCAGCGCCCTCCCCGCCTCCCCGGCCCTCGCCGAACCCGCCCCCGAGCCCCTCGCCGACTACTGCGCCCCCAACGGATGCCACGACATCCTTCCCCCCGGCCAGAACGGCAGCGCCACCCTCGTCGAGATCCTCGGACACCAGGTCTTCGGCACCCGGCCCCGGCACTCCTCCAGTCAGCTGGACATGTACGACAACCTCGTCCACCACTACGACGGCCTCACCGAGGAGGGCCTGGACGACTTCTTCCTCGACGCGGGCTTCGGCGTCGACCCCGGCGACGTGGGCCGCGAGTACCAGCCGCGCGAGGACGTCACCATCACCCGCGACGCCGGTCACGGCATCCCGCACATCCGGGGCACCACACGCGAGGGCACCATGTTCGGCGCCGGATACGCCGCCGCCGAGGACCGCCTCTTCCTCATGGACGTGCTGCGCCGGGTCGGCCGCGGCGAGCTCACCTCCTTCGCCGGAGGCGCCGGGGGCAACCGGAGCCTGGAGCAGGACCTGTGGCGCAACGCCCCCTACACCGAGGAGGACAAGCAGGCGCAGATCGACCGCGTCGCCGCCAGTGGCGAACGCGGCGAACAGGCCCTCGCCGACGTCGACGCCTACCTGCAGGGCGTCAACACCTACATCGAGCAGGCCGACAAGGGGCGCTACTACCCCGGCGAGTACGTCCTGACCGGGCACAAGGACTCCATCACCAACGCCGGGCAGATCGAGCCCTTCACCGCCACCGACGTGGTCGGCATCGCCTCCATGGTCGGCGGCATCTTCGGCGGCGGTGGCGGCGGCGAGGTCCAGTCCGCCATCGTGCTCGCCAACTTCCAGGACCGCTACGGTGCCGAGAGGGGCGCCGAGCTCCACAGCGCCTGGCGGATGGAGAACGACCCCGAGGCCCTGGTCAGCGTCGGGGGCGAGTTCCCCTACAGCGGCACCCCCGACGACCCGGTCGGCGAGGCCCTGCCCGACCCCGGGTCCGTCGAGCCCTACGACATCGTCCACGGAGAGCACGGCTCCGCGCTCAGCGACGGGACCGCCGAGGCCCCCGCGCCGCTGGCGGGCACCGTGGAGGAACCCGAGGAGGGCGCCGAGGCCCCCGCCGTGGAGGACCTGTCCCGCGAGCAGCAGAGGGAACTGGAGCGGATGACCGAGGAGGGCGACCTGTCCGCGGCCGAGGGCGTGTTCGACGACGGCGTCCTGCCCGAGGGCTTCATGGACCCCCGCGGCATGTCCAACGCCCTCCTGGTCTCGGGCGAGCACACCGAGAGCGGCAACCCCGTCGCCGTGATGGGCCCCCAGACCGGCTACTTCTCCCCGCAGCTGCTCATGCTCCAGGAGCTCCAGGGCCCGGGTATCAGCGCGCGCGGCGCCTCCTTCGCGGGCGTGAGCTTCTACGTCCAGATGGGCCGCGGCGTCGACTACGCCTGGAGCGCCACGTCGGCGGGCCAGGACGTCACCGACACCTTCGCGGTCGAGCTGTGCGAGACCGACGGCTCCGCGCCCACCACCGCCTCGCGCGCCTACGTGGACAGTTCCGGGGACTGCGTCCCCTTCGAGGAGCTGAGCGTCACCAACGAGTGGTCGCCCACGGTCGCCGACGGCACCGCCGCGGGCGGCTACACGCTGACCTCCCTGCGCTCGGAGTTCGGCCTGGTGCACTCGTTCGCGACCGTGGACGAGGAGCCCGTGGCGTTCACGACGCTGCGCTCCACCTACATGCGCGAGGTCGACTCCATCATCGGGTTCCAACGCTTCAACGACCCCGGCGAGATCACGTCCGCGGAGGCCTTCACGGAGGCGGCCGGGGACATCGGCTACGCCTTCAACTGGCACTACGTCGACGACGAGGACATCGCCTTCGTCAACTCCGGCGACAACCCCGTCCGCGTCGAGGGGACCAACCCCAACCTGCCCATCGACGCCTACTCCGGCGCGGGCTGGTCCGGGTGGGACCCCGACACCAACGGCGCCGACCTCCACCCCCCGGAGGACCATCCGCAGGCCGTCAACCCGGACTACATCGTCAACTGGAACAACAAGCCCGCCCGGGGCTACACCTCGGGCTGGGCGACCGGATCGGTGCACCGCGGCGACCTGCTCGACGGCCGTGTGTCCTCGCTGATCGCCGAGGGGCACGAGTTCACCACCGCCGGCCTCACCCGGGTGATGATGGAGGCCGGTACCGCCGACCTGCGCGCCCAGGAGGTCCTCCCGCTCCTGCTGGAGGTCATCGGCACCGAGGAGGTGGACGACCCCGAGCTGGCCTCCGCCGTGGAGGAGCTGCGGCTCTGGCACGAGGCCGGCGCGCTGCGCCGGGAGCCCTTCCGCGACGCGGGGTACTACTCCTACGCCAACGCCATCCGCACGATGGACGCCTGGTGGCCGCTGCTGGTGCGGGCGCAGTTCGAGCCGGAGCTGGGGGAGGACCTCTACACCCAGCTCACCCGGGCGGTGCAGACCGACGAGTCCCCGTCGGGAGCCATCGGCGGAGGAGAACCCGGCAGCGTCAACCAGGGCCAGCCCCACCGGGGGTCGGCGTTCCAGTACGGCTGGTGGTCGTACGTGGACAAGGACCTGCGCACCGTGCTCGGGCGGGACGTCGACGGGTCGCTGGGCGGTGCCCACTGCGGTGGCGGCGACCTGGACACTTGCCGTACGGTTCTGTTGGACACCCTCGCCCAGGCGGCCGACACCCCGCCGGGGGAGGTCTATCCCGGTGACGACCACTGTTCGGCGGGCGACCAGCTCTGCGCCGACACGGTGGTCCACCAGGCGGTGGGCGGTATCAACATGTGGCCGGTCGCCTGGCAGAACCGGCCCACCTACCAGCTCGTCTACCAGTTCTCCGGCGGACGGTAGGACGAGCGGAGCGGACGCGGTTCGCGGCGGTCCTGAGCGGGTACCGCCGGGGGCCGCGTCCGTGCGTCACGGACCGAGAACACTGACACGGACCACGTGCTTCATCGGGCCCGTGTGGGTAGCGTAGGGAGTACCCGAACGCAGCGGGAGGGTCGCACGAACATGGGCGCCTGGTTGGTCTGGCTCATCCTCGCCATCGGCCTGGGAATCGCCGAGGCCCTCACACTCACCTTCGTGCTCGGCCTTCTGGCCGTCGCGGCGCTGGTCGCCGCCCTCCTCGGAGCCATCGGAATGCCGGTGGCCGTACAGATCATCGGTTTCACCGCCAGTGCGGCGGCCGGGATCTACCTCGTACGTCCGATCATGCAGCGCCAGATGAGAGGCGGCTCCGAGGCCAGGTCGGGCGCGGAGGCGCTCGTCGGTCGCTCCGCCGTCGTCCTGCAGGAGGTCGACGGGGAGGGGGGAAGGATCAAGCTCTCCGGAGAGGAGTGGTCCGCACGCTGTATCGACGAAGACCTGGTGATCCCGGTGGGCACGCGCGTCGACGTCATGGAGATCGACGGAGCGACGGCCGTGGTCTACCCGCGCGAAGCACTGCCCTGAACCAGCCACATCCCCATACCTAGGCCAGGTGCAGACCATGGAACCAACCATCGCCCTCATCATCCTCGCGGTCGTAGTCGTCGCCGTCGCCCTGTCGGCGATCCGTATCGTCCCTCAGGCGAGGGCGTACAACATCGAACGCTTCGGCCGCTACACGCGCACCCTCGGCCCCGGCCTGAACTTCCTCATCCCGGGCGTCGACCGGGTCAACACCAAGTTCGACCTCCGTGAGCAGGTCTTCACCTCGCGCCCGCAGCCGGTGATCACCGAGGACAACCTCGTCGTCAACATAGACACCGTCCTCTACTACCAGATCACCCAGCCCAAGGCCGCGGCCTACGAGGTCGCCAACTACATCCAGGCCATCGACCAGCTCACCGTCACCACGCTGCGCAACGTCATAGGCTCCATGGACCTGGAGCGCACGCTCACCTCCCGCGAGGAGATCAACACCCGCCTGCGCGGCGTCCTGGACGAGACCACCGGCAAGTGGGGGATCCGCATCAACCGGGTCGAGATCAAGGCCATCGACCCGCCGCCCACCATCAAGGAGGCGATGGAGAAGCAGATGCGGGCCGACCGCGACAAGCGCGCGGCCATCCTCCACGCCGAGGGTGAGCGCCAGGCCCGCATCCTCAAGGCCGAGGGCGCCCGCCAGCAGGCCATCCTGGAGGCCCAGGGCGACCAGCAGGCCGCGATCCTGCGCGCTGACGGTGAGGCCCAGGCGATCGAGCGCGTGTTCCAGGCCGTGCACACCAACAACGCCGACGCCAAGCTGCTCGCCTACAAGTACCTGGAGACCCTGCCGAGCCTCGCGCAGGGCGAGGGCAACACCTTCTGGGTGATCCCGGGTGAGCTCACCGAGGCGGTCAAGAACGTCTCGCACGCCTTCTCCGGCAACGCCTCCCAGGAGGAGCCCTCCACGGAGAAGGAGGACGGGGGGACCCCGGGCGGTCCGGCGCAGATCGGCGCACCCGATCCCGTCCAGTCCTCCTCCGCCCAGGCCGCCGCGGACGCCGCCGAGGCGGCTGAGCGGGCGGTCGCCGACGCACGCGACGACGTCCGCCGGGCCGGAGCGAGGACGGGTACGACACCGGAACCGCGCGAGGAGGACTAGTTCCTCGGAAAGGACCGGGGGAGGGCGGGCGCCCTCCCCCGAGCCGTGTCCGGGCGGCGCAGGTTCAGACCAGCAGCAGCTTTCCGGTGGTCCTGCGCGAGGCCAGGTCGCTCTGTGCGCGTCCGGCCTCGGCCAGCGGGTAGCGGCCGCCGATCCGCACGTCCAGGCGGCCCGCCTCCACCAGCGCGAAGAGGTCGCGTGCCCGCCCCAGCAGCTCCTCGCGGTCGGCCACGAAGTAGGCCAGCGAGGGCCGGGTCAGGTACACGGAACCGGCGGAGTTGAGCCGCTGCGGGTCCACCGGGGCCACGGCGCCGGAGGACTGCCCGAACAGGGCCAGCACACCGCGCGGGCGCAGCGAGGCCAGGCTGGCGTCGAAGGTGTCCCTGCCCACGCCGTCGTAGACCGCGGCGACGCCCTCGCCGCCGGTGAGTTCGCGCACCGCCTCGGCGACGGGGGTCTCGGTGTAGCGGACGACCTCGTCCGCGCCCGCCTCGCGCGCGATGCGCTCCTTCTCCTCGGTGGAGACGGTGCCGATGACGCGCGCTCCGCGCTCCTTGGCCAGCTGCGTGACCAGCAGCCCGGTGCCGCCCGCCGCGGCGTGCACCAGCACGGTGTCGCCCTCGGAGACCGGGTACACCGAGCGGACGAGGTAGTGGGCGGTCATGCCCTGCAGGAGCAGGGCGGCGGCCTGCTCACCGGGGACCGCGTCCGGGACGGGCACGACCAGGGAGGCCCCGACCACGGCCCGGTCGGCGTAGGCGCCGGGGGCCATCGCCCAGCCGACCCGCTGCCCGACGGACAGGCCGGTGACGCCGTCGCCCACGGCGGCGACCACGCCGGCGGCCTCCATGCCGGGGACGTAGGGGAGCGGGACGTCGTACAGGCCGCTGCGCTGGTAGATGTCGATGAAGTTGACCCCGCGGGCCTCCACGTCGACCAGAACCTCGCCGGGGCCGGGCACGGGGTCGGCCGCCTCGGCCAGCCGCAGTACCTCGGGTCCTCCGGTCTCCTCGATCACGATGGCGCGCATGGGCCCACTGCTCCTTCCCGGTTCCGTTCCCGGCATCATGCCAGTCCGGCTCCGGGGTCCGCCACGGGTGGCCGGGCCCCCTACCTTCCGTCCTCCTCGATGATCTCGTGGAGTTCGAGGTCGGTGAAGAACACCCCGAGCGGATCGTCGCCCCACCCCTGACGGATCACCAGGCCGATCCGGCGCCGGTCCTGCGCCTCCTCGGCGTCGTCGGGGAGGGGCTCCTCGTCCACCGTGGTCAGGACGTGCTCCTCGTTGACCCACATGGCAAGCTCCATGGTGTCCGCGTCCTCGTCGAAGCGGCAGGCCATCGTGACGGTGTTGGTGGGGACCGCCTCGGCGTCGAAGCCGTACGGGTCGGCGCCGCCCTCGTAGCCGTACTCGTCGCGCACCGACTCGTCGAAGAGCGGGTAGGGGGTGTAGCCGGGCACGTCGGTGGTCTCCCCGAGGACCCCGTCGCCCTCCGTCTCGCTCATCCGGCGGATCGACGCTCCCTGGCCGTCGTAGCGCAGCAGGGCCTCGTACTGGCTGCGGCCGTCCTCGCCGTCGTTGTCCCAGCAGCGCACGCCGAACCAGGCCTGTGCGGGCCCCTCGACCACGTACGCGGTGGTGCTGACCAGGACGCTCGGGGGAAGCGCCTCCTCCTGCTCCACGACCTCGCCGCGGCTGGGCTGGGATCCGGGGTCGAGCTGGACCAGGATGCCGCGCTTCTCGGCCCAGTAGCCGTCGGACTCCCCGTGCTCGAAGGTGGCGCTGACCCAGCCGGGGTCGGAGCTGAAGTCGGGGGTGTAGAGGGAGACGGTGTTCTCCGGGATCGCCTGCCCGCCGTCCAGCAGGACCACGGCGCCGACGGCGGCCGCCAGGACCACCGCGCCCGCGCCCGCGCCGATCACCGCCATCCTCCTGCGGCCGCGCCTGGGCGGCGTGCCGCCGGGCCGGCCCGGACCGCCCGGACCGGAGTACAGGCCGAGGGCGGGCTGGCCCTGCGGCGGGGACGCGTGGCCGCCGTGCACCTGGTGGACCGGGGGCAGGTGCCCGCCGGAGGGGCCGTGGTGCCCCGGAGTCCGCTGGGGCGGGTGTCCGCCGTACCACGTCCCCTGCTGGGGACCGGAGGGTGCGAACCCCTGGAGGTCGGGCTGCTGCTCTGGCCTGTTCTGCTGGACGGCGGGAGGCAGCTGCCCCGCCTGCCGGACCTGGTCGGGCCGCATGTGGGGCGGGTGCTGCGTGTACCGGGCCTGGCCGGGGTGGCCGCCGGGCGGTGTCGACGTACTCCGTCCGGGACCGCTCTCCTGCGGCGGCGTGCCGGCCTGCTGCGGTCCGCTCGGTGCCCGGGAGCCGGCCTCCCCGGCCTGTTCCCCGGCCTCCTGCGGGGGGCGGCCGGGGACCGGGGTGCTGCTCGGCGGGGCCCACGAGGTGCTGATGGTGCGGCTCACCTCGGCCACCTCCGGGTCGTCCTGCCCGGTCAGCCGGGCCAGGAGCTGCTTGGAGGTGGGGCGGTTCTCCGGGTTCTTGTCCAGGGCCGAGTCGACCAGGTCGTACAGGCTCGGGTCCAGGCCGTCCAGGCGGGGCGGCGCCGAGGAGATGTTGTGCAGCACGGCGGGCACCGTGGCGGCGTCGAAGGGGGCCGAGCCGGTACCGGCGAACGCCACCAGGCAGCCCCACGCGAAGATGTCGGCGGCCGCGGTGGCCTGCCGGCCCAGGATCAGCTCCGGCGCCATGTAGGAGGGCGTCCCCATGAGCTGGCTGGAGCGGGTGACTGCGCCCCCGGACTCGTCCAGGGCGCGGGCGATACCGAAGTCGATGACCTTCGGGCCGACCGGTGACAGCAGCACGTTCGCGGGCTTGAGGTCGCGGTGGACCACCCCGGAACCGTGGATCGCGGTGAGCGCAGCGGCCACGCCCATGGCCAGGCCCTCCAGGGTGCCGCCCGCCATCACGCCGTCCGCGCGCACGGCCTCGTCCAGGTTCGGGCCCGGCACGTACTCCGAGACGATGAAGAGGAGGTCGCCCTCCAGGCGTGCGTCGATCACCCCGGCGGTGGAGAAGCGTGCCACCCGGCGGGCCGACTCGACCTCGCGGGCGAAGCGGAGCCGGAAGGACTCGTCGTCGGCCAGGTCCGGGTGGATGAGCTTGACGGCGACGGGGCGGTCGGAGGCGTCCCTGGCGAGGTAGACGGTCCCCATGCCGCCCCACCCGAGACGGCTCACGATGCGGTAACCGTCGAGTTCGCGCGGATCCCCCGCGCGCAGGGGTTTGCCGCTCTGGTGCCCGTTCGACGTCACAGTTGGGGGTCCCTCGTAGGAATCGTGGAATCGGCGTCTGACAGCGTACCGATGCCGGTACGCCCGCCTGTTGCGGATCGGCTGGTCCCTGCGGGTTCACGGGGTCCGCGGCCCGTGGGACGGGGGTTCTCGGGTGGCGCGAAGATGCGCCGGGGTCGGTTCGGGCGGATCTCGGGGAGGCGGGGTTCCTCGAACAGTACGCCGGTGGGCCGGCAGCCGGAACCGGGGGCGAACCGCCTGGTGCGTCCGCCCGCGCCGGACGCGCGGGGGCGCGGGGCGGCGGTCCCGGTCACATGAGGGGATGCGGCTTGACCCGAAACAGTTCCACGGGGGCATCGGTTTCGCTAGGATCAGAACACACGTTCGAACACCTGTTCGCGTCTTCCCCACGGGTGGGTGCCCCGGTGGCGTGTGCCGAGACTGTCAGGAGGCGGATGATGCTGAGGGGAAGTGTCGTGGGACGTTACTACGGGGCGGAGGTCACCGTTGTCGAGGATGACGGGCGCCCGGCCCGGTTCACGTGGGACGGCAGGGTCTACGGGGTGCGCAGGATCCTCGAACACTGGGTCACCCTGCGCATGGACTGGAGCCCCGCTCACGAGTCCCAGGTGCCCGAGCGCAGGCACTGGCGGGTGGAGGCCGGCACGGCGCGGGCGCAGGGGGTGTACGAACTGCGCCACGACACCTCGACCGGCAGGTGGCTGCTCGCCCGGGTGTGGGGGTAGGACGTGTTTTCGCATCATTCCGGGCTCGCGTCCACCCGGCCGCCTCTCGCTCGTGCCCCTGAGCCCGGCAGGCACGACCGGGTTGGACCGCGCACCCCGTCCTGTGCGAGAGGGCCGGACCCCCGCTGTGCGGTCCCGCCGAGCCCGCGAGGCGGCGCACGGTAGGGGCGGGCGGCCGCCCGCTGACCCGGGAGCCTCCCAAAGGACACTCCCCAGAGGAGTGTCCGTCGAACACGTCCCGGGTGCCGCTGCGGGGTGGGAACCGGGGACCCGCCGGTCACACCGCCGCGGGATCAGAGCAGGTCGGCGGGCAGGAGGCTGTACACGGCCAGGTCGGCGCGGCCCTCGTGCAGCGGCATCGCGCTGCGCTCGACACCCTCGAAGCTGAACCCGGACCGCTCCGCCACCCGGCGCGAGCCGGCGTTGTCGGTGGCCGCCTTGATCTCCACCCGCTGGAAGCCCTGGCCGAGCGCCCAGCGCGAGACGGCCACGGCCGCCTCGGTCGCGTACCCGTGGCCGCGCCCCCAGGGCGAGACCCAGTACCCGACCTCGGTGGTCATCGCGGCCCACAGCGTGCGCAACAGGCCCACCGCGCCCACCAGCCGTCCGGTCCCCTGCTCCACCATGGCCCACTGCTGCCCCTCGCCGCCGATGCGCATGCCGGGAGCCAGCTCGCGGCACCACGCCTCGGCGTCCTCACGGGTGTAGGGCACACCGGGGCCGGGGAGGGGGACCCGCCGCTGGAGTTCGGGGTCGGTGCAGGAGGCGTACACGTCGTCGATGTCGTCCTCGACGAACGCGCGCAGCCGCAGGTGCTCTGTCTCCAGGATCACGGACGGCAGGATCGGTCTGCCCTGGGTGGTGGTCACGCCGGCGTCTCTCCCATCGGTTCGGGGTGCGCTCACGATATGCGCGGTTCCGACGGTCCGACACCTGCCCTCCCCCCTCCGAGCAGCGGGAGCCGGGGGCGCGGCGCCGCCTTCGGCGGGCCCGCACGGGGGACCGCGGTGTCGCGGCCCCCGGGCGCACCCGCCAGGAGTGTCCCCGGTCTCACCCCGCGGTGCCTCAGGCCAGGCCGGAGACGACTCGCCGTCGGACGGCGGAGTCGAACACCTCCGCGAACGCGTTGCCCGGGCACTCGGTCGCCAGCCAGTCGCGGTGCCGCGAGAGGGCGTCGCCCGGGGTGACCGCTCCCGTGCCCGGGTGTACGTAGTCGATGCGTGCGGCCGGGTCCACACCCGTCACCGCGCACAGCACGCGCAGCACGGCGACCAGCGAGTCCTGCGCCGCCCGGGTGGGGAGCTCGTCGGTGAAGTCCCCGAGCAGGCACACCCCCACGTTGCCGTGGTTGACCCCGTAGACGTGCCCGGCGGTCACCGAGCGGGCCCGACCGGGGACCGGTACCCCCGAGAAGACCGGAACGCGGTCCCCGCCCGAGTGGCGGCCCTCGTAGACCACCCCGTCGGGGTCGATGAGCAGGTGGTAGCCGATGTCGCCCCAGGCCTGCTGCACCGCGTGCAGGTAGTACACGGCCCGCACGTCCGCCGCGTGGTCGTTCCCGGTCGGCATCGCGGTGTGGTGCACGGTCAGCGCCTGCACCGGGTGGAACTCCGCCTCCCACAGGTCCTCGCCCCCGTCGCCGAAGCGCCAGGACTCGTCGGCGCCCCAGCCCGCGCGGGTGCGGAACGGGAGCGCGGCCGACCCGCGCGCCACGTCGGCGGACCTCGGCGGCAGCCACGCCTGTTCGGGGCCGCCCAGACGCAGCCCCTCTCCGTCGCGCAGGTTCACGGCGGCGGCCTCTCCCCTCGAACTCACCTCGTAGCCGGTGGCGCCCTCCGGCACGCGCACCAGCGCGCCCGCGGCCGGGTCCCGGTCGTCACGTCCCCCGGAGTGGAGGTGCACCGGGTGCCATCCGCCCAGGCCGTCGGCGGTCTCGAAGCGGACCGCCGCGTCGGCCTCCCCGGGGTCCCCGGTGACGGCCACCATGTCGAAGCGCATGCCGGGGCGGACGAGCCCGCCCGGTCCGGAGGGGCTCGCCAGCACCCGGGGCACGACCCGGTCGCCGGAGTCCCCGGCGAGGGCGGGGTGCGCCGTGGTGGGGGCGGTGCCCAGCGCGGTCAGTCCCGCGGCGGCGGTGGCGCCGGCCAGGAGGGTACGCCTTCGCATGTGTGTCCGTCCGTTCGGCTCGTCCGACTGGGCTCCCGGGAACGGGAACCCCGATACCCTCGCACGACTCTGTGTCCCACGTCACCAACGGCACGGCCGTAACTGTGACAGGTGACGATCCCTGTGGCAGCGAGAAACCGGTGGTGCCGTGGTGTGCGGTGGTTTCGCCGGGCGGGAGGAACGGTAGGCGGGAGGACCACATGGCCGCGGACACGGTCCGCGCCGCCACGGGGGCGCCGGGGCCGACGGCGGCGCCCCCGCCCGTCCCGATCCCCCGCGGGCGGGCCGAGCCCCGCCTCGGCGGCTTGTGGCACCCGCCCATCCCGAATGGTTATCGCACATGCTCTGACCTGGGGTGGAGAGATCGGAGTCTTCCGTAAACCCAGCGTGTCCACGCGGACTCTGGCACAGTTGGTGATGACTTGAGGGTCCCGGTATCGAGCCGGGACCGGCGGCCCGGGATCTCGGGGGACCCGTGCGAAGCACGAGAAAGCCGCTGGCTACGCTTGTCGGTCAGCATCGGATCGAGCGGAAGACGGGCCGTCGAAACACCTCTCTCGGGGGAGCGACCATGACCAAGGATGACCGCGAGGACGCCCGGCGCGGCGACGAGGGCGGCCACGAACCGCCCCGCCGGCACGGCGGCAGATCCGCTCCGGGGATGGGCCCCCGCCTCGGCGGCCTGCTGGACGGGCTTCCCGAGAGCGGGCGCGGGACCCAGGCCCAGGCGCACGGGAACGGCGCGCCGACCAACCCGTTCCGGCAGCGCCCCGCCTCGCCGGGGCCGGCCGGGCCCGTGCCCCAGGAGCCCCCGCGCCCCGCCCCCTCCGAGCCCTCCTCCCCCTACGGCGCCTTCCCCCTGGACCTCCCCCCGGCCCCCCGGGCCGAGCCCGAGGGCACGGCCGAGCCCGAGTCCGAGCCGGAGCCGGAGCCCGCGCCCGAGGCGGCGCCCCCGAGCACGACCGCGGCGCAAGCGCCGCCCCACCGCCCCAACGTCATCCCCTTCAGAGGCGGGGAGCGCGCCTTCGGCCTTGGTGCCGAGGCCGCCCGCCAGGCCTCTCCCGCACACGTGCCCGGCCAGGGGGCCGGGCACGGGGAGCAGCCCCCCGCGACCGCCGACGCAGAACAGAAGATGCACGCACACGAAGCAGCCAAGCCCCCGCCCGAGCCGCAGCGCACCGGGCCGCCGGTCCATCCCGTCCCCGGGTCCCGGGAGGCTTCCGCGGGCGCCGACGCCGGCCGGCCCGACCACGCCTACGACGACACCGAGCGCGCCGCCGTCTACAGGGCCATCCGCGAACGCCGCGACGTCCGCGTGGGATTTCGCCCCGACCCCGTCCCCCACGACGTGCTCACCCGCGTCCTGGAGGCCGCCCACCAGGCGCCCAGCATCGGCCACTCCCAGCCCTGGGACTTCCTTGTCATCGACGACCCGGGGCTGCGCGGCCGCGTCAGCGCACTCGCGGAGGCCGAGCGCGACGACTACGCGCACGCCCCGCCCAGCACGCGCGCCCGCGCCCTCTCCGGGCTCAAGGTCGAGGCGATCCTCGACGCGCCCCTGAACATCGCCGTCACCGTCGACCCCACCCGCGGCGGACGGCACACCCTGGGCCGCCACGCCAAGCCCGTGACCGCCTCCCACTCCGCGGCGCTCGCCGCGGAGAACCTCTGGATCGCCGCACGCGCCGAGGGCCTGGGGGTCGGCTGGGTCACCTTCGTCGACGAGCGCGACGTGGCCCGCGCCCTCGAACTCCCCTCCCACCTGGACGTGGTCGCCTACCTGTGCGTCGGCTATGTGGAGGAGTTCCCCACCGAACCCGAACCCGGCCTCTCCGGCTGGGCCCGGGAACGCCCCCTGTCCTGGGCGGTGCACCACGACCGCTACGGTCGCCGCGGTCTGCCCGGCCAGGAGCCCACGAGCCTGCTGGAGGAGACCATCACCGCCATCGGAGCGCTGAACACCCGCGCGGTGGAGGAGGCCAGGGACCGGCAGGACCGGATGACCAAGCCGCCCGGCTCCCTCGGTGCCCTGGAGGAGGTCTCGGTCCAGCTCGCCGGGCTCGCCGGGGAGTGCCCCCCGCCCGTACCCGAGCCGGCCGCCGTCGCCGTGTTCGCGGGCGACCACGGCGTACACGCCCAGGGGGTGACCGCCTGGCCCCAGGAGGTCACCGCCCAGATGGTGCACAACTTCCTGGAGGGCGGCGCGGTCGTCAACGCCTTCGCCTCCCAGGTCGGCGCCGAGGTCACCGTGGTGGACGTCGGCGTGGCCGGCGACCTGCCCGACGCCGTGGGCCTGCTGTCCCGCAAGGTCGCGCGGGGCACCGCCGACTTCACCCAGGGCCCCGCGCTCACCCGCGAGCAGGCCCTCCAGGCGCTGGAGGGCGGTATCGAGGTCGCCCGCGACCTGGTCTCGGCGGGCAACCGCTGCCTGGTCACCGGCGACATGGGCATCGCCAACACCACCCCGGCCGCCGCCCTGGTGTGCGCCTTCACCGGTGCGGACCCGGCGCAGGCCACCGGCCGCGGCACCGGCGTGGACGACGCCATGTACGCGCACAAGATCGACGTGGTGCGGCGCGCCCTGGCCGCGAACCCGGTCGACCCGGACGACCCCGTCGGCACCCTCGCGGCGCTGGGCGGTCTGGAGCACGCGGCCCTGGCCGGTTTCGTGCTCGGCGGTGCGGCCCTGCGCGTCCCGGTCCTGCTCGACGGGGTCATCTCGGGCTCGGCCGCCCTGGCCGCCGCCGCGATGTCCCCGGAGGCGGTCGGCGCCTGCTTCGCGGGACACCGCTCCAGCGAACCCGGCCACAGCCTGGTCCTGGAGCACCTGGGCCTGCGGCCCCTGATCGACCTGGAGATGCGCCTGGGCGAGGGCTCCGGCGCACTGCTGGCACTGCCGCTGCTCCAGGGCTCGGCGCGCGTCCTGCGCGACGTCGCCACCTTCGAGGACGCGGGCGTGTCCGCCGCGCACTGACGGCGGCCCCGGCCCCGCCCGCACCGGCTCCGGTGCGGGCGGGCTCACACTCCTCGGGCGTGGCCCGTTTACGCCCGTGTAACACCTGTTTGACAACGTACTGTGAAGCAATCACCGACATCGCCGGTGGCTGGTGTGCCTCCTGCCGCCAGCACCCCGCCGTCGTCGCCGGGGGCCGGTACGGACGACCGAAGGGGCGCGATCCGTGACCTATCTCCTTGGTCTGCGCATGCAAGACCGTGACGTCCTCGTCGTCGGCGGGGGCAGGGTCGCCCAGCGCCGGGTGCCCGTACTGATCGAGGCCGGCGCCCGGGTCACCCTCATCGCCCCCGCGGTCTCCGCGGCCCTGGAGGACCTCTCCTCGGCCGGGCACCTCACCTGGCACCGCCGCCCCTACGCCCCCGGCGACGTCGCCGGACCGGACGCCCCCGCCTACTGGCTCGTCCACGCCGCCACCGACGACCCCGGCGTGAACGCCGCCGTCGCCGAGGAGGCCGAGGGCGCCCGCGTGTGGTGCGTGCGCGCCGACGACCGGAACGCCTCCTCCGCATGGACCCCCGCCAGCGGCACCGCGGGCGGGATCACCGTCGGCGTCGTCGCCTCGGGTGATCCCCGGCGCGCGGCCGGGCTGCGTGACGCGGTCGTCGACGGCCTCTCCGACGGCACCCTCGACGCCCGCCGCGGGCGCGAGCGCCTCCGCGGCGTCGCACTCGTGGGGGGCGGTCCCGGGGATCCCGGTCTGATCACGGTTCGGGGGCAGCAACTCCTGTCCCAGGCCGACGTGGTGGTGGTCGACCGGCTCGCCCCGACCTCCCTGCTGGACCGCCTGCCCGCCGACGTCGAGGTCATCGACGCCGCCAAGATCCCCTACGGCCGGTCCATGACCCAGGAGGACATCAACGCCGTCCTGGTCGACCGCGCGCGGCAGGGCAGGTTCGTGGTACGCCTCAAGGGCGGCGACTCCTTCCTGTTCGGCCGCGGCGGCGAGGAGGCCGCCGCCTGCGCCGCCGCCGGGGTCCCCGTCATCGCCGTGCCCGGTGTGACCAGCGCGCTCGCCGCCCCGGCCAGCGCGGGCATCCCCGCCACCCACCGGGGCGTGGCCCAGGACGTGCACATCGTCTCCGCGCATGTTCCACCGGGGGACGAGCGCTCCACGGTCGACTGGTCCGGCCTGGCCCGCGCGGGCGGTACCGTCGTGGTCCTCATGGGGATGGAGCGCATCGAGGCGGTCGCCGACGCCCTCGTCTCCCACGGGCGCTCCTCCGACACGCCCGTCGCCGTGGTACAAGAAGCCACACTGCCGGGCCAGCGGACCGTCACGGGTACGCTGGCCACCATCGCCTCGTCGGTCCGATCGGCCGGAGTGCGACCCCCTGCGGTGGTGATCATCGGAGAAGTGGTCAAAACAGCGCGGGAACTTGACATACTGCACACGGGGACCCAGTTCGAGACCCGTCGACTGGCGACCGGGCGCGATCTCCAGTGAGACCTCCGTCCGCGGCGTACGTCGTTCACGCGGCGGGGGACCGTCAGCACCGATGAGGAGGGCACACCGATCATGACCCGGCCGTCGGCAGCACCGGGGACCACAGGTCCCGGTGCCCCGGACCGGTTCGGAACCGGACCGGCCGCCACCTCCGACCAGCCCGCCCCGGGCCCCGGGCCCGCGCCCGACGCGGACGCCGGCGCCCGCGTCGGGCCCACCGCCCCGGTCCCCGGGGGACCGGCCAAGCACCGTGCCTCCGCGCCCGAGGACGACCGTCTCGAACAGGTCCTGGAATCGCTGCGCAGGCACATCCGTGACCTGGAGTTCGCCGACGGCCTGCCGGGTGCCGAGGAGGGTCGCACCCTCCAGGCCGACGTGCTCGCCCAACTGTCCGACTACGTCCTGCCCCGGGTGCGCCGCTCCGACATCCCGCTGCTGATCGCTGTCGCCGGCTCCACCGGCGCGGGCAAGTCCACCCTGGTCAACAGCCTGGTCGGCGAACAGGTCACCACCACCGGCGTGCGCCGCCCCACCACCAACAGCCCCGTCCTGGCCTGCAACCCCGCCGACGTCGACTGGTTCAGCGAGGCCTCCTTCATCCCGTCCCTGCCGCGCGTGCGCCAGCAGGGCCTGGCGATGCCGGGCAAGGACGGCATGCTGGTGCTGGCCGCCACCGAGGCCATGCCCCGGGGCGTGGCCCTGCTCGACACCCCCGACGTCGACTCCGCCGTCGCCGCCCACCACGAGTTCGCGGCCAAGTTCCTCGACGCCGCCGACCTGTGGATGTTCGTCACCACCAGCACCCGCTACGCCGACGCGCGTGTGTGGGAGTTCCTGCAGGTCGCCCGCGACCGCGACACCTCCCTGGCGGTCGTGCTCTCCCGGGTGCCGCGCAGGGGGCGGCGCCAGCTCCTGGACCACTTCGGGGCCATGCTGGAGGCCAACGGGCTGGGCGCGGCCGCCAGGTTCGCCATCCCCGAGACCGACCAGATCCGCGGAGAGCGCTTCACCTCCAACGTCGCCGACCACATCCGCGGCTACCTGGCCGACGTCGCGGGAGAGGCCGAGCAGCGCGACCGCGTCACCCGGCGCACCTTCATCGGCGTCATCGACAGCTTCCGCTCCCGGGTGCCCGGACTGGCCCGCCAGGTGGAGGCGCAGATCGAGACCGGGCGCACGTTCGCCACCGCCGTGGACGACTCCTACGCCACCGCGCGCCACCGCATCGAGACCGGCCTGGGCGACGGATCCCTGCTGCGCGGGTCGCTGATGGCCCGCTGGCAGGAGGTGGCCGCCGGGGGAGAGCTCGCCAGGAGCCTGCGCCTGCGCGGGAAGCGCGCGCGCAGGGCGCGCCGCGCCGAGCAGGCCGAGCGCAGCCAGCGGGTGAGCGCCCTGGAACGGGCCGTCCGCGACGCCCTGGAGGCCCTCGTGGTCTCCGCATGCGAACGCGCCTCCGACGAGATCGAGCAGAGGTGGCGGGAGGTGCCCGGGGGCGGCGACCTGGCCGTCAAGGCCCTCAACCAGCCCGGAACCGGCCTGCTGGCCCAGCAGATCCGCCAGGAGATCACCGAGTGGCAGCGCGAGGTCGCCGAGATGACCACCGCCAGCGGCGCCACCAAGCGGTCCGTGGCCCGGTTCGTCACCTTCGACCACGACATCGTCGCCCTGGTCCTGATCATCGACCTGCTCGGCTACGAGCGGTCCCGCTCCGGAGGCGGCGCCCACGCGGCCGACCCCTCCGGTCCCTCCCCGCAGCGCCTGCTCAAGGGGCTGTTCGGCGCCCAGTCACTGCGTAGCATTGGCGCATCGGCGCGGGAGGACCTGCGCCGGCGCGTCCTCGGGCTGCTCGACCGCGAGCGCGTGCCCTTCGACAACGCCCTGGCGTCGGCCGGAATCCCGTCCGAGGACAGCGCCGTCCAGCTCTACCAGGCCACGTACAACCTTGAGATAACGAGATGACGACTCAGTGGAACCCGGCGCAGGCGCACGGGGAACCCGGCGCGCGAGACCGTGCCGAGGGCGAGGACCGCGAGAGCGGCCGCCCCGCGCCCGGTGCCCGGGACGAGGAGCGCACCCGAAGCGAGGCCCGGCCCGAGGGCGGACCGTGGCGCGGTTACACCATGCCGGTCCCCGAGCATCCCGAGCACTCCGCCTCCGGAGAGGACCCCGAGGAGCCCGCCTACGACGGTATCGCCGGCTATCCGGACCCGTCCGGAGCCATCGCGTCGAGGACGGCCTCCCAGGGCGGCGAGAACGCGCCGGAGGGTGAGGGAGCGGCCCCGGGTGGGCCCGAGGCCTCCCCGGGCGCGCAGCGGCGCTCAGGGCGGCACGCACGGCACTCCGCGGCTCCCGGACGCGACCACGGGAGTGCCCGCCGTGCCGACGCCGCCGAGGCGGCCGGTGCCGCGGACCGGGGCGACCACGAGGACCCCGACGGACTCGCCGGATGGGTCGGCAGCCTCGCCGACGCGGTCGACGACACCCGCATCGCCGGACGCAACACCGGCGCCTTCCCGGCCGTGGGGCAGCAGCGGGACACCGAGGGCGGCGGACCGGCCGACCAGGGGACCCGCTCCCGCGGGTCCTCCGGGGCGCGGGCCCGCGGCGGTGCGCCCACCTGGGTCCCCGGCCCGGACGAGAAGGACGAACGGACCGGGGAGCACACCGCCTCCGGCACCGGACCGGGCCCGCGGCAGGAGCAGCGCGCCTCCCCGCCCGTGTCCGGGGCCGAGCCCGGGGCCGCGGAGTCCGGGGGCGACGGGGCCGCCGCCCGGGCACCGGAGGAGCCCGAACCGCTGCCACGCCGCGTTCCCGGACCCTCCGCCGTCTCCGGCGCCTTCCGCGCCGTGGGTTCCGACACCGCGGCCGAGGAGACGCGGGAGGCCGGGGAGGAAGAGGAGTACCGCCCCACCACCCACGACACCTGGGAGCCCGCCCGGACCATCACCCGCGCCGAGCTGATCGAGCGCCTGGACGCGCTGGCCACCCTCACCGAGCTGGGCCGGGAGGACCTGCCGCAGGAGCTCACCGCGCGGTCCGCCCAGCTGCTCGACCACGCGGGCGCCCGGCTGCGACTGTCGGGCGACCACACCGTGGTCGCGCTCGCGGGGGGCACCGGCAGCGGCAAGTCCTCGCTGTTCAACGCCCTGTGCGGACTCCAGCTGTCGCAGACCGGCGTCACCCGGCCCACGACCTCCAAGGCGCACGCCTGCGTGTGGGGGCATGAGGGGGCCGACGCCCTCCTGAGCTGGCTGGGCGTTCCCACCCGCTACCGGCACTCGCGCACCAGCGTCCTGGACGCGGGCAACTCCGAGCTGACCGGGCTGGTCCTGCTCGACCTGCCCGACCACGACTCGGTCCGCAGCATGCACACCGCCGAGGCCGACCGGCTCATCGGCTCGGTCGACCTGCTGGTGTGGGTACTGGACCCGCAGAAGTACGCCGACGCGGCGGTGCACCACCGCTACCTGGCGCAGATGGCCGGACACGGTGCGGTCACCGTCGCCGTCCTCAACCAGGTCGACAAGGTCGGGTCCGACGAGCTGGAGGAGCTGCTCACCGACCTGCGCCGCCTGCTGGAGTCGGAGTCGGGGGTGCACCCGCGGGTGATCACCACCTCCACGGTCACCGGCCAGGGCATCCGCGACCTGCGCGAGTTCCTCGCCGGGACGGTGCGCGAGCGGCGTGCGCTGGTGGACCGCCTGGCCGCCGACCTCGACCAGGTGATCGGGCCCTTCGAGGAGTTCTACGGCGAGACGGTTCCCGAGGCCGTCCCGGCCCAGGTGCGCACCCGGATCCAGGAGGGCCTGGCCAGCGCGGCCGGGGTGGCGGCGGTCGCCGACGTCACCGAGACCAACGACGTCAGGCGCGGCAAGCGCCAGGTCGGCTGGCCCGTCGCCCGCCGCGCGGTGCGGCTGCGCAAGGACCCGCTCGCCGCGGTACAGCTCGACTTCCTGCGCCGCGACAGCGAGAACGGCGTGAGCGGCCCGGTGGACGCGCACGAGGCCGAGCTGGAGACCGTTCTGGGCGAGGCCGCCGACACCGTCTCGGAGGGGATGCCCGCGCCCTGGCGCCGCCGGATGCGCGCCGCCGCGCGCAGCGGGGTGCCCGAGCTCCCGGCCGAACTGGGTGAGGCCGTCTCCGGGGCGGTCGGCGACCCCGACCTGAGCCCGCCGTGGTGGAGGGTGGCCCGCGCGTCCCAGTACGCGCTGCTGGCGGTCGCGGGTGTGGGACTGGCCTGGGCCGTCGTGGCGCTGCTGAGCTGGTTCGGCGGCGGCATCACCGGGCTGCGGGCGTTCGACGACCCCCTGTTCGCCCTCTACTCCGGTGCCGTGGTGGTCGCCGCCCTGCTGGTGGGATGGCTGACCGGGGTGGGCTGCGGGAACCTCGTGGAGGTGGCCGCGGTCCAGCGCCGCGAGGACGTGGAGAGAGCGGCCCAGGTCCGGGTCCGGGAGATCACCGGACTGCGGGTGGTGGAGCCGATGGAGGCCGAGCTGGCCAGGTACCGGGCCTTCCGCGCGGCCTACGAGGTGGCCAGGACCCCGGACTGACGCGGGCCCCGGCGGTGGCGGGAGACGCCGTCCCGCCGGCGTCCCTGCTCCGTCCGACGGCCCGGGGGCGGGCGGCACGGTGCCGCCCGCCCCCGGCTTTCGTCGGACGTGTCAGGTCCAGTGAACGCTGTTGAACATGTGTGCTCCTTGAGGTCGGGTGCCGTGGAGTCCGGACGGCCGGGGCCCCAGGCGGTCGGCGCCCCGTGCCACGGGTGGCCACCATCCGGCTTCCTAAGGCAGGATGCCCCAAAAATCGATCTCCTCCAAGCTTCGCGTCGTTCGTCCTGGAGGGCGGCATGAGCGACGGCCTGCACCCTTCATACAATGAGCAATTAAGATATTACCCAACGTAATGTAAAGTGGTTTCGGTAACGCTGGTACTACGCGCCGAACAACTTTTCGGAATCACGGGTACCCAGGTGTCGTCACCGAGTGGCACCGTAAGGGAACGCGGGGCCGATCCGACCCGTCGAAAGGAGAACTTTGGAAGGCGGTGGGCCCATCAGAGACGGATACGGGGGTCGGACGGCAGAGCGCGACATGGTCGGGAGGACGGATCGGTGAGCATCTCGGAGAAGCCGGTGGCGCCCGGGGAGAATCCTGCTGAGGAGCAGCGGCGCTGGCCGATCCTGCAGCATCCCCGGATCCTGTTCGCCTACCTGGTGTTTCTCCTGACCGCCGCGCTGTTCCTGTTCGGTGTGAGCGCGGCCCTGGTCACCTTCACATGGCGGGACCTGGCCACCTTCGCGGCGCTCGTCGTCTGCGCGGCGGTCTGTGTGGAGGCCATCCGCCGCCTCGGGATGCCCGGCGTGCCCGCCGGGTTCGCCCGCGACCTGCTGGGAGCGTGGTGGTTCCCCGCCGTGCTCCTCCTGCCTCCCGTGTACTCGCTCCTCATCCCCATCCCCGTCTTCATCCTGCTCCAGTTCCGCGCACGGCGGGCACTGGTGCACCGGCGGGTGTTCAACGGGACCTCGATCGCACTGTCGGGATTCTTGACCTCGGTGGTCTGGCACGCCGTCCAGGGCGGCGGGATCGAGGCCGGCCTGAGCGGTGTCCCCGACGCCCACGAGAGCCTGGCCACCGGTACGGGCGTGCTCGTGGCGGTGCTGTGCTGCGCCGGGTTCACGATCCTCAACACGTTCATCGTCGTGGTGGCCGCGCGGACCAGCAACGGCCCCGGGCAGCCCCTCCGGCCGATGTGGGACCGCGAGGCCTTCACCGTGGACGCCGTCGAGTTATGTGTCGGCGTCACCGTCGCCATCCTCGCCCACCTGTCGCTCTTCCTGCTGGTCATCGCCGTCCCCCCGGTGCTGCTCCTGCAGCGCAGCCTGCTGTACCAGCAGCTGCAGATGGCCGTCCGGACCGATCCCAAGACGGGTCTGCTCAACGCACCGACCTGGGAGCAGGAGGCGTCGGTGGAGATCGCCAGGGCGCACTCCTCGCGGGGCCGGGCCGCGGTGCTGATCATCGACATCGACCACTTCAAGAGGGTCAACGACAACCACGGGCACCTGTTCGGCGACCAGGTGCTGCTGGGCGTGGCCACCACCATCGCCCAGCAGCTGCGCCAGTCCGACCTGCTCGGCCGCTTCGGCGGGGAGGAGTTCGTGGTGCTGCTGCCCGGCTCCGACACCACCGAGGCCTGGCAGGCCGCCGAGCGCCTGCGCTCCCAGGTGGGGTCCATGGAGATCGCGGTGGACGAGGTGCCGGTGTCCATCACCATCTCGATCGGTGTGGCCGTCATCGGCGACCACGGCAACGACCTGGTGGAGCTGCTCACCGCGGCCGACCTCGCGCTCTACCGGGCCAAGGAGACCGGCCGCAACCGCGTGTGCCTGCCCGCCGGGGGCACCGGTGTCGGGGGCGGTGTCGGCGGCAGGATCCCCGGGCCCAGGGGAGGGGAGATCCCCGGTCGCACGGCGTCCGCCGACCCCGGCGACCCCACGGAGATCCCCTGATCCGCGTGTCCGCGGCTCCCGGGCGTTGTCCACAGCCCCCGGTCGGCCATTGTGCGGGACCGCCGCGTCACCCAACGTGAAGATATGCACTCCGACCAGCCGCACCGCCCCCTCCCTCCCCTCGCCCCCTCAGCCCCCGGGCGTCCCGACGACCCGGCCGCCTCCGCACCGCCCCCGACCGACGCCCCCGCCCCGGATGCTCCCGCCCTCCCCGCGCCCCGCACCCCCGGTGGACCGGCGCCGGCCCCCGTCCCCGGGACACGCGGCGCCCTCGTCCTGACCAACCCGACCGACATCATCGCCACCCTGCCCTACCTGGTGGGCACGCCGCCCGATCCCGGGATCGTCATCCTCGCGATGCGGGGCAAGGGCGTGTACTCCGCCTTCCGGGGCGACCTGGACCGGCTGGACGCGACCGGTGATCCGCTGGAGCGCGCCGCCGTCCCCGTCGCGACGGCCGTCTCCGAGGGCTGCAACGCCCTGGTGGTCGTGGCCTACGGACCTCCCGAACGGGTCACCCCCTACGTCGACAGGCTCCTGTCCGCCGCCCGCGGGCACGCCCTGACCGTCCTGGACGCCCTCCGGGTCACGGACGGCCGGTACTGGTCCTACACCTGCGGGCGGACCGGCTGCTGCCCGGCCGAGGGAACCGTCGTCAACGTGGACGGCTCCACCGTCCCGGCCGACGCGGTCCTGCACGGGCTCGTCCCCGCGCAGCCCCTCCACGCCACGGTGGAGGACACCGCGCGGATCCGGGCCCTCCTGGAACCCGTGGGCGGTGAGGAGCGGACCGCGATGGACGTGCTCGCCGGGGAGGCGGAGGCGCGCGCCCGGCGGATGCTGGAACGGGGCATGCGCGGCGCCCTGACCGACCGGGGCCTGCCCGCCGCCCTGGCGGCCGTGCGGGCCGAGCGGGCGGGCCAAGGGGTCACCGACCGGGAGGAGCTGGCCTGGCTGGGGGTCTACCTCGCCCAGACCCGCGTGCGCGACGAGGTGTGGGCGCGCATCACCGCCGAGGCCGCGCCCGCGCACCAGGCGCTGTGGAGCCGGGTCGCCCGCCACCTGCCCCGGCGCCAGCGGGCGGCGCCCGCCTCGCTGCTGGCGGTCGCGGCGTGGCAGCGCGGTGACAGGCCGCTGGCCGCGGCGGCCCTGGACGTCGCCCTGACCGCCGACCCCGGATACTCCATGGCGCTGCTGATGAGCCGTGCGCTGGCCTGGGGACTGCCGGTGGAGCGGTGGCGGGAGTTCGCTCCCCGCTGGCTGCGGGAGAGGAGCGAGTACCCCGAGGAGTGAGCGGTCGCCGCCGCGCCGGCCCGGGCGGTTCGAGCCCGCGCCCGGGCCGGTTCCCGCCCGCCCGCGTGATGGCGGGGGCATTGGCCCCGACACCCTAGGCTGGGACCATGCCGGAGTACATCTACACCATGAACAACGTGCGCAAGGCGCACGGCGACAAGGTCGTCCTGGACAACGTTTCGGGGTCGTTCCTGCCCGGAGCCAAGATCGGCGTCGTGGGCCCCAACGGTGCGGGTAAGTCGACGCTTCTGAAGATCATGGCCGGCATCGAGCAGCCGTCCAACGGCGAGGCGAGGCTCATGCCCGGTTTCACCGTGGGCCTGCTCGCGCAGGAACCCCACCTCGACCCGGACAAGACCGTCCTGGAGAACGTCGAGGACGGCGTCGCCGAGACCAAGACGATGCTCGCCCGCTTCAACGAGATCGCCGAGCAGATGGCGACGGACTACTCCGACGACCTGCTCGAGGAGATGGGCAAGCTCCAGGAGCAGCTCGACCACCGGGGTGCCTGGGACCTCGACAGCCAGCTGGAGCAGGCGATGGACGCGCTGCGCTGCCCGTCCGGCGACGCCTCCGTCACCCAGCTCTCCGGTGGTGAGAAGCGCCGCGTCGCCCTGTGCAAGCTGCTGCTCGAACAGCCCGACCTGCTGCTGCTCGACGAGCCCACCAACCACCTGGACGCCGAGAGTGTGAACTGGCTGGAGCAGCACCTGGCCAAGTACCCCGGCACCATCATCGCGATCACACACGACAGGTACTTCCTCGACCACGTCGCCACCTGGATCCTGGAGCTAGACCGCGGCCAGTTCTACCCCTACGAGGGAAACTACTCCACCTACCTGGAGACCAAGCAGACCCGTCTGAAGGTCGAGGGGCAAAAGGACGCCAAGAAGGCCAAGCGCCTCAAGGACGAGCTGGAGTGGGTCCGCTCCAACGCCAAGGCCCGCCAGACCAAGAGCAAGTCCCGCCTCCAGCGCTACGAGGAGATGGCGGCCGAGGCCGACAAGACCCGCAAGCTGGACTTCGAGGAGATCCAGATCCCGCCGGGCCCGCGCCTGGGCAACACCGTGGTCGAGGTCAAGAACCTCACCAAGGGGTTCGACGACCGCGTGCTCATCGAGAACCTCAGCTTCTCGCTGCCGCCGAACGGCATCGTCGGTGTCATCGGCCCCAACGGTGTCGGCAAGACGACGCTGTTCAAGATGATCGTCGGTGAGGAGACCCCCGACGAGGGCACCATCAACGTCGGCGACACCGTCGAGATCTCCTACGTCGACCAGTACCGGAGCCGTATCGCGGACGACAAGAACGTCTGGGAGACCATCTCCGACGGCGAGACCTTCATCGAGGTCGGCAAGGTCGAGATCCCCAGCCGTGCCTACGTGGCCGCGTTCGGCTTCAAGGGCTCCGACCAGCAAAAGCCCTCCGGCGTGCTCTCCGGCGGTGAGCGCAACCGCGTGAACCTGGCGCTCACCCTCAAGCAGGGCGGCAACCTGCTGCTCCTGGACGAGCCCACCAACGACCTGGACGTGGAGACCCTCGGCTCGCTGGAGAACGCGCTGCTGGACTTCCCCGGCTGCGCCGTGATCACCTCCCACGACCGCTGGTTCCTCGACCGCGTCGCCACGCACATCCTGGCCTGGGAGGGCGACGCCTCCTGGTTCTGGTTCGAGGGAAACTTCGAGTCCTACGAGAAGAACAAGATCGAGCGCCTGGGGCCCGACGCCGCGCGCCCGCACGCGGTCACCCACCGCAAGCTGACCCGCGACTAGCCGCTCCGCCCACCCGTCGCCCACCATCGCCCACCGGGGCGCTGCGCGCGGCGGGTGGGCTACCGCCCTCAACGGTGCCTGCGGCGCTGTCTTCTTGCGTCGCCCACCATCGCCCACCGGGGCGCTGCGCGCGGCGGGTGGGCTACCGCCCTCAACGGTGCCTGCGGCGCTGTCTCCTTGTGTCGCCCACCGGGGCGCTGCGCGCGGGTGCGGAGAACGAGCGCTGTACGCCCGGAGGCCGCCGGTCTACCGTCCCGGCATGGCCCTTCTCAGCGTGCCCTACCACCTCGACGAGCTCCTGCCCGACTTTCGCGTCCCGACGCGTGACGCGTCGGAGACACTGGTCGAGGAGCTGCCCGACGGGGACGTGTGGAGCCGGACGGCGCACCTGCACGGGGCCGTGGCCGAACGCGTCGCCGACCACGTCCGCGGGGGCCGGCGCCCGGTGGTCCTCTCCGGCGACTGCATGGTGGCGCTCGGCACGGCCGCCGGAGTGCAGCGGGCGGGCCTCGATCCCGCCGTCGTGTGGTTCGACGCGCACGGCGACGTCCAGACCATGGAGACGAGCACCTCGGGGTACGTGGGCGGCATCCCGCTGCGGGTCCTGGCCGGCTACCGCCCCGACCCGGCGGTCGACCGGCTCGGGCTCGCGGTCGTTCCCGAGGAGCGGGTCCTGCTCGTCGACGGGCGCGACCTGGACCCTCCGGAGGAGGAGTACCTGCGCGGTGCGGCCGTCCGGCGGAGCACGGTCGCCGGTGTCGGTCCGGACACGCTCCCGGACGGCCCCCTGCTGCTGCACGTGGACCTGGACGTCATCGACCCCGGGGACGTGCCCGGGTTCCTGTTCCCGACCCCCGGCGGGCCCGGTGCCGGCGCCGTGGTCGAGGCCGTCCGCCGGGTGACGGACACGGGGCGGGTGGTGGCGCTGAGCGTCGGCTGTACGTGGAGTCCCGCGGGTGACGACGACCCGGACGGCGTCCGCGGGCGGCTTCTCGACGACCTGCTGGGCGCTCGGCCGTGACGGGACGGGAGACCGCCCCGCGATCCTCGGGGGCGACCCGCGAACGTGGCATACCCTGGTGGCGATGACTTCCGCGCGCGATCACCAGCAGAGCGCGGGCGACGAGCCCGTGCGTATGACGTTCTACGAGGCAGTGGGTGGTGAGGAGACCTTCACCCGCCTGGTCCGCCGCTTCTACGAGGGCGTGGCCGAGGACCCCGTGCTCCGGCCCATGTACCCCGAGGAGGACCTCGGCCCGGCCGAGGAGCGCCTGCGCCTGTTCCTCATCCAGTACTGGGGCGGTCCGCGGACCTACAACGAGCAGCGGGGGCACCCCCGGCTGCGGATGCGGCACGTCCCCTTCCGCATCGGCACCACCGAGCGTGACCTGTGGCTCAAGCACATGCGCGCCGCGGTCGACTCCCTCGACCTGCACGAGGTGCTGGAGCGGCAGCTGTGGGAGTACATGGTCATGGCCGCGCACAGCATGGTGAACGTCCCCGAGGAGACCTCCGCTCCGGAGGTGGCCAACCCGACGCGGATGTCGGTGTCCGCCACCGATGACGGGGAGGACGGGGACGACGACGGCGAGGCCGTCACCATCTCCCTGAAGTGAGAGCGGGGCCGCGGAGCCCCGAGCGCCTCAGGCGTAGTCGGCGAGGAAGGCGCGCTCGGTGGCGTTGAGCCGCCGGGCGCTCTGCGTCGGCACGTCGAAGCCGACCAGTACCGTCTTCGCCCGCAGGTACACCCTGGTGTCGTCCAGGATCTCGTAGGCCAGGGTGAAGCTGGCGTTGCGCACCTCGGTCACCCACAGTTCCACGCGCACCGGCTCCGACCTCGGCAGCAGCGGCGCCACGTAGTCGGCCTCCTGGCGGGCCACGACCATCGCGCCGAAGACCTCGTCGCCCTCGACGGCGCCCTCGTAGCGCAGGAACGAGATCCGGGCGTCCTCCAGGTAGGTCAGCATCCGCACGTTGTTGACGTGGTGCTGCGGGTCGAGATCGGCGTAGCGGACCTGGGCGAGGTGCACGTGCCGTCGGGGCGTCGTCCGGGTACCGACGGCTCCGGCCTCGGTCTGTGTCACGTCCGGGATCCTCTCCGCTGCTCTCCTGGGGGGTGGTACGCCCTCAATTGTCTCAACACTCCCCAGGAGAACAGGCTGCGCCCCCGGCCCGACACCTGTGTCGTTGCTCTCCCACCAGGGCCGGAGGCGGGCGTCAGCCCACGGAGAGCCCCAGGTAGTGGGCGAGGAAGGCCAGCTGCTCGGCGTTGAGGGCCACGCTGCGGCTCACCGACCGCGAGCTGTGGCCCACCTCGGACTCCCGGCGCAGCAGGATCGGCCGCTCCTCCAGCGGAGCCGACGTGGCGTGCTGCATCCACGCGCACAGCTTGCGCGCGTGCAGCGGGTCCACGCGGGTGTCGTTGTCGAACACGGTGAACAGCGTCGCCGGGTAGCGGGTGCCCTCGCGCACGTTGTGGTACGGCGAGTAGCCCAGCAGCCACCCCAGCTGCTCGGGGTCGTCGGCGGTGCCGTACTCGACGTTCCACAGCTGGCCCAGCCCGAACCTCTCGTAGCGGACCATGTCCAGCAGCGGGGCCGAGCAGACGGCGGCGGCGAACAGGTCCGGCCGCTGGGTGACCATGGCGCCCACCAGCAGGCCGCCGTTGCTGCCGCCCATGACGGACAGGTGCTCGGTGTCGGTCACGCCGGTGGAGACCAGGTGCTCGGCCGCCGCCGCGCAGTCGTCGAAGACGTTCTGCTTGTCGGCGAGCATCCCCGCCCGGTGCCACTCCTCGCCCTCCTCCAGGCCGCCGCGCAGGTTGGCGACGGCGTACACGCCGCCCGCGCGGACCCAGGCCAGCGCCACCGCCGAGTAGGCGGGGGTGAGGGAGATCCGGAAGCCCCCGTACCCGTACAGGATGGTCGGCCGCGGCCCCTCGGAGGGGGCCTCGGGCGAGACCACCAGCATGCGCACGGGAGTGCCGTCCCCGGAGGTGTAGGTGACCTGCTCCACGTTCACCCCGGGCAGGTCGATGTCGCCGGGGGCGTCGGCCCACAGCGACACCTCGCCCGAGAGCGCGTCGTAGTGGTACACCGACGACGGGTGGGTGTTGTCGGTGTAGCCGAACCACGCCTCGTGCCCGCCCTCGGGGCGTTCGACGAGGCCTCCGATGGTGCCCAGGCCCGGCATGTCCAGCCCGCCCAGGTGCTCGCCGCCGGTCAGGTCGTGCCGGGCGACCTCGCTGATCGCGTGGCGGCTGCGGGCCACCAGCAGTTCGGGCCGCTCCATCCGGGGACCGTCCAGGATCGCGTACCCCTCCAGGACCGCCTCGGGGTCCTCGGGGACCAGGGTGGTCCAGTTCTCGTACCCGGGGGCGGCGGGGTCGGCCACGCACAGGCGCCCGCGGGGGGCCTCCCTGTCGGTGAACAGGTACAGGCGACCGTCCCGGCCCACGTGCGGGTGCAGGGCGGCGTCCACGCCCTCCTGGACCGGCACCAGGCGGGGCGCGTCCAGGCCGCCGTCGGACAGGTCGGCGATCCAGGCGTCGGTGGCCGCTGAGGTCCCCCGGTTGGCGAGCAGGACGAGCCAGTGCCCGTCACGGCTCACGACGGGGGTGAAGTACTCGGTCTTGTCACGGCCCTGTCCGAAGACCAGGGTGTCCTGGTCGGTGGGGGTGCCCAACCGGTGCAGGTAGACCCGCCGGTGGTAGCTCTCCTCGCCCTCGGGGACCTCCTCCGGGGGCAGGCGCCGTACGTAGTAGAAGGCGGAGGAGTCCGGCAGCCACGCGATGGGGCTGTAGCGGGCCCGGTCGATGGGCCCGTCCACCACGTCGCCGCTGTCGACGTCCACGATCCGGAGCACGGACTCCTCGTCGCCGCCCTCGGACAACTGGTAGGCGAGCAGGCGGCCGGAGTGGTCGGGCCTCCAGGCGTCCAGGGTGGTCAGGCCCTCCGGGTCGAGCGCTCCCGGGTCCACCAGGACGCGCTCGGGGCCCCCGCCGTCCTGGACGTAGAGCACGCCGTGCTCCTGTTCGGCGGTACGCCGGACGAAGAAGCGGCGGTCGCCCCGCCACACGGGCGCGCCGACGCTTCCGGCGCCCAGCAGGGAGCGCACCTGGCCGGCGAACCAGTCACGTGCCCCGAACCGCGAGGAGACCTCGGCGTACAGGGCGTCCTCCGAGGTCGCCCATTCCTTGGTCTGCGCCGACTCGTCATCCTCCAACCACCGGTAGGGGTCACCGACCGTGTGGCCGTGCAGGTTCTCGTTGATGTCCAGCCGTGCGGCCGGGGGGTAGCGGAGTTCACGCATGCTTCGCACTCTATCCACCGCTATCCACCCCGGTGTGTCCGGCGCGGCGGCAGGGTGAAATCGGGGCCGACCGACGCACAATGGGACCTCGGAAAGGGAATGGCACGCGGTTTCTGGGCGGCCCGGCGAAAATTGGGGTGGCGCCGGGGCGGTCCGACCACGCAAACTGAATGCGGGACGCAACTCGGCGGGACCACCGGGAGGTCCGTGTGGCAAGGCGTACGGAACCACCGATCCTCGGATCGGTGCACAGGGAGGTCTCCTGGCTGGCCGAACGGCTGGCCGGGGAAGAGACACAGCCGTCTCAGACGACGGCTGGAGCGGCACGATGAGCGCCCGAGGCAGCCGGGAGGGTGGCACAGGAACCGCCCGCCGCCACGTGCTGCTGCTCAACGCCAGCTTCGAACCACTGACGACACTGCCCCTGCGCAGGGCGATTCTCCTCGTCCTGAGGGAGAAGGCGGAGGTCGTCCACCAGGATGACGCCGGCGCGATACTGCACTCGGCGACGCGTGCCTACGACGTGCCGTCGGTCATCCGGCTCCGGCGCTACATCAGCGTCCCGTACAGCCGCAGGGTGCCCCTCACCAGGGTGGCGCTCATGCGTCGGGACAGACACACCTGCGGTTACTGCGGGAAGAAGGCCGAGACCATCGACCACGTCATCCCGCGCAGCCGCGGAGGCGCGCACGTGTGGGAGAACGTGGTGGCCGCGTGCAAGCCGTGCAACCACCGCAAGGCCGACAAGTTCCTGGACGAACTCGGCTGGGAACTGCACGTCACCCCCAAGGTGCCCAAGGGTCCCCACTGGCGTCTGATCAACGGAGACCTCCACGGCGACCCCCAGTGGGAGCCGTACATGGCCCATCTGGTGGCATGATCCGGCGGGACCGGAACCGGGCGTCCCACCCGGTCCCCGCGGTTCACCCCTCCGCCCTCCGGTGCGTTCCTCCGGAGGGCGGCCGTATTCTGACGGCATGCCCAGATACGACTTCCGCTGCCGCGAGTGCGGCGACACCTTCGAGCTCTCCCGTCCGATGGCCCGGGCCGGGGATCCGGCGTCCTGCCCGCAGGGACACGACGACACGGTCCGACTGCTGTCCACCGTGGCGGTGGGCGGCCGGGCGCCCGCACCGGCGCCCTCCGGCGGAGGGTGCTGCGGAGGCGGCTGCTGCTCCTAGAGGACGCGGGCGGCCCCGGCCGGGGCCGCCCCCGCTCCCTACCTCTCGATCTGGGACACGTCGCGCGCCGCGCCGGTGGAGGCCGAGGTCGCCATGGCCGCGTAGGCGCGCAGCGCCGCCGTCACCGGACGCTGGCGGTCGCGCGGCTGGAACCGGCCGAGCTCCTTGAGCAGGCGCTCGCGGCGGGTGCTCAGCTCGTCATCGGAGACCTCCAACGCGATGCGCCGGTTCGGGATGTCGATGCTGACGACGTCCCCGTCCTCCACCAGGGCGATGTCCCCGCCCGCGGCGGCCTCGGGGGAGGCGTGGCCGATGGACAGCCCCGACGTGCCGCCGGAGAAGCGGCCGTCGGTGATGAGCGCGCAGGCCTTGCCCAGGCCGCGGCCCTTGAGGAAGCTCGTCGGGTACAGCATCTCCTGCATGCCCGGACCGCCCTTGGGGCCCTCGTAGCGGATGACCACCACGTCACCGGGTTCGATCCTCTTGTTGAGGATGCCGTCGACGGCCTCCTCCTGCGACTCGAAGACCTTGGCGGGACCGGAGAAGGTCCACAGCTCCTCCTCCACGCCCGCGGTCTTGACGATCGCGCCGTCCGGGGCGAGGTTGCCGAAGAGCACCGCCAGCCCGCCGTCCTTGGTGTAGGCGTGGGGGACCGAGCGGATGCAGCCCTTCTCCCGGTCGGTGTCCAGGGTGTCCCAGCGCGTGCTCTGCGAGTACGCCTTGGTCGTGCGCCTGCCGCCGGGAGCGGCGTGGAACAGCTCCACCGCCTCGGGCAGGACGGTGTCGGAGGTGATGTCCCAGGCGGCGATGAACTCGCCGAGCGTCTTGCCGTGCACCGTGGGCAGGGAGACGTCCAGCAGCCCGCCGCGGGCCAGCTCGCCCAGGATGGCGGGGATGCCGCCCGCCCGGTGCACGTCCTCGATGTGGTACTTCTCGGTGTTCGGCGCGACCTTGCACAGGCACGGCACGCGGCGGGAGACCTCGTCGATCTCGGGCAGGCCGAAGCCGACGCCCGCCTCGGTGGCGGCGGCCAGCAGGTGCAGGATCGTGTTGGTGGAGCCGCCCATGGCCACGTCCAGGGCCATGGCGTTGCCGAAGGCCGAGGGGGTGGCGATGGACAGCGGCAGGACGGACTCGTCGTCGTCCTCGTAGTAGCGCTTCGCGGCCTCCACGACCAGGCGTCCGGCGTCCTCGTACAGGGCGCGGCGGGCGGTGTGGGTGGCCAGCACGGTGCCGTTGCCGGGCAGGGCCAGGCCGATCGCCTCAGTGAGGCAGTTCATCGAGTTGGCGGTGAACATGCCCGAGCAGGAGCCGCAGGTGGGGCAGGCGGCCTCCTCCATCTCGTCCAGCTCCGCCTGGGAGACGCTCTCGTCGGCCGCGGCGATCATGGGGTTGATCAGGTCCAGTTTGCGGACGGTGGTGGCGGTGCCGTCGACCACCGTGACCTTGCCCGCCTCCATGGGGCCCCCGGAGACGAACACCGTGGGGATGTTCAGGCGCAGCGCGGCCAGCAGCATGCCGGGGGTGATCTTGTCGCAGTTGGACACGCACACCAGGGCGTCGGCGCAGTGCGCGTTGACCATGTACTCCAACGAGTCGGCGATCAGCTCGCGGCTGGGCAGCGAGTAGAGCATGCCGCCGTGGCCCATGGCGATGCCGTCGTCCACGGCGATGGAGTTGAACTCGCGGGGGACCCCGCCCGCCTGGCGGATCGCGCCGGCGACCACCTCGGCCACCTCCCGCAGGTGGACGTGGCCGGGGACGAACTCGGTGAAGCTGTTGGCCACGGCCACGATGGGCTTGCCGAAGTCCTCGCGCTCCACGCCGGTGGCGCGCATGAGGGCGCGCGCGCCTGCCATGTTCCTGCCGTGGGTGACGGTGCGTGAGCGTAGGGCTGGCATGGGGCGGACTCCCATTCGTTACGGGTGTTTCCCCTCGATGGTAGTCCTTCGGCGCACTGTTGTGGTCTCGGAGTGGAAGACGGGGGATCCGGATCGTGAGACGTCCCCGGTGGGGGCGCGGGTCGGCGCCGTGCCGGGACGTGGCGGCGGCCCCGCGGGGCGTGCCGGCGCACGGGTCGTGGCCGGTGTACGGAGAAAGGCCCGGGTGCCACGGCGCTGTGGTCGGTCCCGGGCCCGCACTGTGTCGGAAGGGGGTCAGTGCCTGGGGAGCAGTACCTTCTGCGCGGCCTGGTAGATCTCCTCGATCTCGGTGTCGGTAAGGCGGTCGCGGCCGCTGCGCAGCCACTTGCGGACCTTGGTCCCGGTGATGATGTCCACACCCCGCAGCCGGTGGCTGTCCCAGGGCATGCCGGGGCCGTAGATGGCCAGCGACGCGCGCACCTTGATCTCGCGGCCGAGCTCCTTGCTGATCAGCTCCTCCGCCCGTTTGGCCTCCTCCAGGGCCTCGTCGATCCGCTCGTTCTTGCTGAACCGCCCGTGGTAGAGCTTCTCCAGCTTGTTGCGCAGCGGCAGGCGCTTGTCCCACGACTCGGAGTCGATCGCGAACGCGCCGCGACGACCCACGATGAAGTGGTCGATCTGACCGTTGCCGCCGGGCACGGCACGGGCGTGCAGGACCCGGTAGCCGAGCTGCTTCATCACCTTGAGCTGGGCCTCGGTCTTGCGCTGGGCGGCCGAGGGCTTGCGCCACCGGGGGATCTCCGACTCACGCCGCGAGGAGTACACCATGAGTCCGACCAGGGTGATGATCCCGAAGGTCACACCGATCCGCCACTCGGTCGTGAGCACGCCGGTCACGAGGGCGGCCACGGCCGCGACGCTTCCGCGCAGGAGCCATCTGCGGGCGGTCTGGTTGTCCCGCAGCGCGCCGTAGACCGCCTTCCCGCCCGAGATCTCCTTGTCGTTGTTCTTGTTGGGGAAAAAGAGGGTTTCGGGGCTTTGCTGATCCGAGCCCTCGGACGATGGGGTATGGCCGTTCACTCTGGTTGCCGATTCCACGTCGGACACGTTAGTTCGATCCATATCCGAGTCCTAGTGCATTACTTCTCACACTTTTCTTCCCTTGTGTCTCGGCTCACATGCGTGTTCGGTGTGCCGGGACAGGGAATGGTTACTGTTTGGTCAGCTTCTCTAGAGAAGGTCCTCCCGTCTCCGTGGTGCCCGGTGGGGTTCCCGCTAACCTGCATCGGTATGACCCAGATCCATGACCTTCCGGCTCACCGCCTCCTGGCGATGGTCCGCAGTCGTGAACTGTCCCCTACTGAGATCACTGAGCACTGTCTGAGCCGGATCGAACGATATGACCACCGTTATGGTGCGTACATTACGGTCACTCCAGAAAAGGCGCTTGAACAAGCCCGTTACGCGGAGAAACGGGTCATGGGTGACACGCCCGACTCCCTGCCGCCCCTGCTCGGCCTCCCCGTGCCGATCAAGGACCTCGAACCCGTCGCCGGGGTCCGGCTCACCCAGGGGTCCCGGGTCTTCCGCGACGCCGTGGCCCCGATCGACTCCGACATGGTCGCCCGGCTGCGCGAGGCGGGCGCGGTCCTGCCCGGGAAGACCAACACCCCCGAGTTCGGATCGAGCTGCTACACCGAGAACGGTGTCGCCCCGCCCACCCGCAACCCCTGGAACACCGACCTGTCCCCGGGCGGCTCCAGCGGGGGCGCCGCGGCGGCCGTCGCCGCCGGGCTCGCCCCCGTCGCCCACGGCAGCGACGGCGGAGGCTCCATCCGCATCCCCGCCGGCGTGTGCGGGCTCTTCGGCCTCAAGCCCACCCGCGGCCGGATCTCCGGTGCGCCCCTCAAACCCGACCTCGCCGGGCTGTCCACCTCCGGCCCCCTCAGCCGCGACGTCCGCGACGCCGCCCTCCTCCTGGACGCCATGACCCTCTCCCGGCCGGGCGATCACTTCACCGCGCCACCCCTGCCGCCAGGCGAGAGCTTCACCGGCCACGTGGACCGCGAGCCCGGACGCCTGCGCATCGGGTGCTACGCCACCACGGGCTCCGCCGGCATCCCCGTCCACCCCGACGTCCTGGCCGCCCACGAGGAGACCGTCCGCCTGCTGGGCGACCTCGGCCATGAGGTGGAGGAGGTCCCCGAGCCGGGGGACGCCCACTTCGGCGGCACCTTCATGGAGGACTTCCAGGTCCTCTGGGCCGCGATGGCCTCGGCCGCCCCCGTCGACCCCTCCCGGGAGACCGAGCTCGACCCCCTCAACCAGTGGCTGCGCGAACGCGCACGGGCCACCCCCGTCCCCGACTACATCGCGGCCTGCGCCCGCCTCCAGCGCGGCGTGCGCTCCATGGTCGCCGCGACCGGTCCCCTCGACGCCGTGCTCTCGCCCACGCTGGCCACGCCCCCGGTCCCGATCGGCCACTTCACCGGCGGCGGCCCGGAGGAGGAGTTCCGGCGGATGACCGGGTTCACACCGTTCACCTCGGTCTACAACGTCTCGGGCCAGCCCTCGGTCAGCGTCCCCCTGCACTGGTCGCCCGGGGGACTGCCCGTCGGCGTGATGCTCACCGGACGCATGGGCGGGGAGGGCACCCTGCTGTCACTGTCCGCGCAGCTGGAACGCGCCCGCCCGTGGGCCCACCGGGTGCCTCCCGGCTGGAATGGCTGAACCCGGGGACGCGCGGACGGCCGCCGCGAACGCACGGGGCGGGAGGCCCGCCGGCGGCGGCGGAGCGCCGCGCGAGGGCAGGACGGAGCCGGCCGGGGAAGCGGTCTAGCGGAGCTCGTCGAGCGCCCCGGCGCCGTGTACCGGCGGGACCCGCGGCGCGTCCCTCCCAGTGCCCGGGACGTCCGCGGCCTCGGGCGCTCGGGGGGCCTCGGAGCGCGGTTCGGGCACGAACAGGCTCAGCAGCGCCGCCACCAGCACCAGGGCCGTGGCGCTCAGCACGCCGCCCGCGATCCCCATGAGGTCGACCAGCGCGCCGGTCAGCGGACCGGCCACCGCACCGCCGGTGCCCATCGCGGTGGACATCCATCCGAACGCCTCGGCCCGCCGCCGCGCGGGGGCCAGGTCGCCCATGCGGCCCATCACCGCGGCCAGGGTCGGCGCCAGCGCCATCCCGGAGACGAAGAGCAGGGGGGTGATCAGCAGCGGTGTCGGCAGATGCGTGACGGGCGGCACGAACGGCACCAGGACCGCCACGCCCAGCGCCGATCCGAAACAGCGCCGCACCAGGTGCGGGCGGCCGCGCAGCCCGCCCGCGATCGCGCCGCCCACCAGCGACCCCAGAGCCCACACCGACGCCAGCACCATCACGTAGTGCGGGGCGTCGAGCTCGTTGGCCCACGCCACGATGACCAGGTCCATCCCCATGACCCCGCTGACCATCAGCAGGCACATGAGGAAGAGCACCACCAGCGCGGGATGGAGCAGCAGGCTCCGGCGGGGGCCCGCCTCCCCGCCGTCGGCGCCGTCCGCGTCGTCGGTCGGCGCGGGCCCGGTCACCCCGGCCCGGCGCAGGGCGCGGGCGAAACCGAGCGCGCCGAGCAGCGCCAGCACCGAGAGCATGAGCAGCGCCCAGCGCGGCCCGGCGAGGGCCACCACGCCGGCGGTCAGGATGGGGGAGAAGACGAACAGGAGCTCCTGGGTGGTGGCCTCGGCCGCGTAGATCGCCTGCCGCTCCGCGCCGTGTGTCAGCCGCGGCCACAGCGCGCGCACGACCTGGTTCGCGGGGGTGCCGAACAACCCGGTGACCAGAGCCAGCGGAACCGAGAGCCACCACAGCACCCCGGGAAGCAGAAGCAGTCCCACCAGCCCCACGCTGAACACCACGCCGCACACCAGCACCAGCCGGTCGGTGCCGCCCCGATCGGCCATCCGACCCCGCAGCGGTCCCACCAGGGCCAGGCCCAGGGTGAAGGCGCCCGCGACCAGTCCGGCCAGGGTGTAGGAACCGGTCCACTCCTCGACCAGGAAGGTGACCGCGATCATCAGGCCCGGCATGTAGAAGCGCGCGGTCAGGGACCAGGCCAGCAGGGAGAGGACGTGGGGAACGGCGAAGAGGCGCCGGTAGTTCGCGAGCACAGTCCGATTATGCAGTCGTCAAGGACATGCGGCGATCGGATTAACGACCCGTACAGGACGCCCGCCCGTACGTACCCGGTAGTCCGGCGGCACCGGCTCCCCCGGTCGTTATCGGCCGGTACCTCGGGCACGTTCTGGCCCCACGCCGGTACGGCCTCCGGTGTACGGAGCCCCTGGTAGGGCATGATCGGATTCTGTGAGGGACGTTCAGCTGGCACGGGTGGCAGAGCAGCACGGAGTCGCGACGGCCTACGAGGACTGGCGGGGACGACGGGTCCCGGTCAGCCCCGACACCATCCGCCATGTCCTGGCGGCGCTGGGGGTGGACCCCGCCGCGCCGGACACCGCGGACAGGGGTCCCCTGCCCCCGGCGGTGGTCGTCCGGGAGGGCAAGGCGCCCGACCTCGTACTGCCCGGAGGGTCCCGCAGCGTGGTGGAGACCTCCGACGGCTCCCTGCTGCCCTTCGACCCCGGCCTGCCTCTGGGCGTGCACACCCTGCGCGTCACCGACGGCGGAGCCGAGCACGACGCGCCCCTGCTCGTGGTCCCCGACCGGGTCGAGCCCAGCGCGCTGCGGGACAACCCGCGCCTGTGGGGGATCATGGCGCAGATCTACAGCGTGCGCTCCCGCGCCTCCTGGGGCACCGGCGACCTGCGCGACCTCGCCGAGCTCGCCGACTGGAGCTCGCGCGACTTGGGCGCCGACTTCGCCCTGATCAACCCGGTGCACGCCACCGAGCCGCTGCCCCCCGTGGAGCCCTCGCCCTACCTGCCGGTCAGCCGCCGCTACGCCAGCCCCCTCTACATCCGGGTCGAGGACGTCCCCGAGTACGCCCGCCTCGACCCCGCCCAGCGCGAGGGCATCCAGCGCCTGGCCCGGCCGCTGCGCGAACGCGGCCGCACGGCCGACCTGCTCGACCGCGACTCGGTGTGGAAGGCCAAGCGCGCCGCCCTGGAGGTGCTCTTCGAGGTGCCCCGGGCGCCCGGCAGAGAGGCCGCCCTGCGCACCTACCTGGAACGCGAGGGCCAGCCCCTGGTCGAGTTCGCCACCTGGTCGGCCCTGGCCGAGGAGTACGGCACCGACTACCGGGACTGGCCCGGCCACCTGCGCGACGTCCACGCCCGGGGGGTCGGTGAGGAGGCCCTGCGCCGGTGGTCGGCGGTGGAGTTCCACCGCTGGCTCCAGTGGATCCTCGACGAACAGCTCGCCCAGGCGCAGGCCACCGCCGAGAGCGGGGGGATGGGCGTCGGCATCGTGCACGACCTGGCGATCGGCGTGCAGGCGGGCGGCGCGGACGCGTGGATGTACGGCGGCGCGCTCGTCGCCGGCCTGCACGCGGGCGCGCCCCCGGACGAGTTCAACCGGCGGGGCCAGGACTGGGGACAGCCGCCCTGGCACCCCCGGCGGCTGGCCGAGCTCGGCTACGGCCCGTTCCGCCAGATCCTCTCCCAGGCGCTGCGCCACGCGGGCGGCGTCCGGATCGACCACGTCATGGGCATGTTCCGCCTGTGGTGCGTGCCCGAGGGGGCCTCCGCCGCCGAGGGCACCTACGTCAGGTACGACCACGAGGGCATGGTGGGCACGCTCGCCCTGGCCGCCCACCGCGCGGACGCCGTCGTGGTCGGGGAGGACCTGGGCACGGTGGAGCCGTGGGTGCGCGAGCACCTCGCCGACCGCGGGGTCCTGGGCACGTCCGTACTGTGGTTCGAACAGGACTCCAAGGGAGAGCCGCGCACCCCCGGCCAGTGGCGCGCCGACTGCCTGGCCACGGTCGCCACCCACGACCTGCCGCCGGTGGCCTCGTTCCTGTCCACCGAGCACGTGGAGCTGCGCGACCGGCTGGGGCTGCTCGGCCGACCGGTGGAGGAGGAGCGCGCCGACGCCGAGGCCCGGGTGGAGCGGTGGCGGGAGCTGCTGGTGGAGCTGGGCCTGCTCGACGAGGGCGTCGACCCGGTGACCGACCCCGCCGCCGTGGTGGCGGCCATGCACGCCTACCTGGTGGCCACCCCCGCCCGCATGGTCGGGGTGGCGCTCACCGACGTGGTGGGGGATCGGCGGATGCAGAACCAGCCGGGCACCTGCGACGAGTACCCGAACTGGCGCATCCCGCTCACCAACGGGGAGGGCGAGCCGGTGCTCGTGGACGAACTGCTCGCCGACCCCCGAATGGTGGCGCGCATACGGCGTACCCTCGGCCCGGTCGGCGGGGGACAGGGGCGCACCCTGTGACGTCCTCCCCCTCCTGAGGAAGGGGAGGTGCGTCGGAGGCGGTGCCCCCGGAAGGGCGGCACGGCCCGGGAAGGGCACGGCCGCCCCGCCGCGGAGCGACGGAGCGGCCGTGCCGCATGGGCGTCCGGGTGCGGACTACCCCTGCCGTGCGCCCGCGGCGATGTCGGCGGCGCGGGCGCGCAGGGCGCGCTCCACGCCCGCCCGGCCCTCGATCAGCAGACGGCGCAGCGCCGGCGGCGGGGCGGCCTCGGCGATGTAGGCGTCCGTGCGCTCCAGCGTCTCCTCCTCCACCAGGTGGCCGGGGTAGACCACCTCGGCGAAGGTCTGCGCGAACTCGCCCGTCCACTTCTCCCAGGCCGGGGCCAGCTGCGCGAAGTACTTCTCCATGTAGGGCCGGTACAGCTCGGCCTGGCCCGGCTCGGTGAAGCCCAGCAGCACCGCGCGGAACTCGGCGTTGGCCAGCTCCTCGCCCACGATCCGCTCCCAGGCGGAGGCCTTGGCCTCGGCGGTGGGGATCGCGGCCCGGGCGCCGGCGGCGTGCCGGTGACCGGTCGCGGTGGGGTCCCGCTCCAGCTCGGCGGCGATCTCCGCCTCACCGGCCTTGCCCGCCGCGACCAGGCGGCGCAGCAGCGTCCAGCGCAGGTCGGTGTCCACCGTCAGGCCGTCCACGGTGATCGCGCCGTCCAGCAGGCCCTGCAGCAGGGACAGGTGGGCGTCGGTCACCGCCGAGGCCGCCAGCGCGTTGGCGTAGGCCAGCTGCAGGTCCCCGCCCGGCTCGGCGGCGGTCAGCAGCTCGCGCAGCCGCTCGGAGAGCTGCTCGAAGCCGAACGGGCGCCAGGCCGGGTCGGCGTACATGTGCAGCGCCGAGGTGGCCTGGCGCAGCAGGGTCTGGGCGACCATGACGTCGTCCACGCCGCTGATACCGGAGATGACCAGGGAGACGTAGTCGCGGGCGGCCATCTCGCCGTCGCGGGTCATGTCCCAGGCGGCGCCGAAGGCCAGCGCGCGCGGCAGGGAGTCGCGGATCTCGCCGGCGCCCTCCACCACGGTGCGCAGGGAGCGCTCGTCCAGGCGGACCTTGGTGAAGGTGAGGTCGTCGTCGTTGATCAGCACCAGGTCCGGCCGGGCGCTGCCGACCAGCTCCGGCACCTCGGTGCGCTCGCCGCGCACGTCCAGCTCCACGCGCTCGCGGCGCACGACGCCCTTCTCCGTGCGGTCGTACAGGCCGATCGCCAGACGGTGCGAGCGCAGCGTCGGGTGCTCGGCGGGCGCCTCCTGGAGCACGGAGAAGGAGGTGAGGTTCCCCTCGGCGTCCACCTCGAACTCCGGACGCATCGTGTTGACGCCCGTGGTCTCCAGCCAGTCGCGCGACCAGCCCGACAGGTCGCGGCCGGAGGCGGCCTCCAGGTGCTTGAGCAGGTCCTTGAGCTCGGTGTTGCCGAACGCGTTCTCCTTGAAGTAGGCGCGCACGCCCGCGAAGAACGCGTCCACGCCCACGTAGGCCGCGAGCTGCTTGAGCACCGAGGCGCCCTTGGCGTAGGTGATGCCGTCGAAGTTGACCTCGACCGCCTGGATGTCGACCATGTCGGCGGCGACCGGGTGGGTGGAGGGCAGCTGGTCCTGGCGCAGCGCCCACGCCTTCTCCACGTTGGCGAACGTCGTCCATGCGTCGGTCCACCGGGTGGCGTTGGCCTGGCAGTACACGCTGGCGTAGGTCGCGAACGACTCGTTCAGCCACAGGTCGTCCCACCAGCGCATGGTGACCAGGTCGCCGAACCACATGTGCGCCATCTCGTGCAGGATCGTCTCGGCGCGGCGCTCGTAGCGGGCGTCGGTGACCCGGGAGCGGAAGACGTAGTCCTCCAGGAACGTGACCGCCCCCGCGTTCTCCATGGCCCCCGCGTTGAACTCGGGCACGAACAGCTGGTCGTACTTGCCGAAGGGGTAGCGCAGGTCGAACAGGCCGTGGAAGAAGTCGAAGCCCTGCTTGGTGACCTCGAACAGGGCCTCGGAGTCCAGGTGCTCGGCCAGCGAGGCGCGGCAGTACAGGCCCAGCGGGATGCCGTCGTGCTCGTCGCGCACCACGTGGTAGGGGCCCGCGATCAGCGCGGTGATGTAGGTGGACATCACCGGAGTGGCCGGGAAGTGCCAGCGCACCCGGTCCTCGCCCGCGGCCTCGCGCTCCACGTCCGGGGCGCTGTTGGACACGACCTCCCACGACGGGGGCGCGAACACGGTCAGCTCGAAGGTGGCCTTCAGGTCGGGCTGGTCGAAGCACGCGAACATGCGGTGCGCGTCGGCCGTCTCGAACTGGGTGTACAGGTACACCGACTCGTCGACAGGGTCCACGAACCGGTGCAGGCCCTCGCCGGTGCGCATGTACGCGGCGTCGGCGACGACCGTCAGCTCGTTGCTCCCGGCCACCTCGGGAAGGACGAGGCGCTCGCCGTCGAACAGCTCGGCCGGGTCCAGCTCGGCGCCGTTCAGCGTCGCGGAGAGCACCTTCGGCGCCGCCAGCTCGACGAACGTGCGCGCCCCCGGCTCCGAACTGGAGAAACGGATCACGGTGGTGGACCGGAAGGTCTCGGCACCGGTGGTCAGGTCCAGCTCCACGGCGTAGGAGTCGACGCTGAGAATCCGCGCCCGCTCCCGTGCCTCGTCCCGTGTCAGGTTCCCTGCCACGCCACGCTCCCTCCACGGCCGCCGTCGTCGCCGGCCGGATCGTTGCCGACCACGGCGCGTCCGCCGCCTGGGGTGGAGCGTCGTCGGGGTCGGAGGTCGTCTTCCACTCGGCACGATCCTGCCACGCGCCGCGGCGGAATGCGCAACCGATGGGCGAGGTTGCACCTCGTGCGACCGGATCTTGTGATCCCCCACCCCGAGGAGCAGTGATGACGCAGACCCCCGACGCCGACCGCGAGCAGGAGACCGTCCACGCGGACATGTGGTTCGACCCCGCGTGCCCCTGGGCCTGGATCACCTCGCGCTGGCTCGCCGAGGTCGAGAAGGTGCGGCCGGTCAGGGTGCGCTGGCACGTGATGAGCCTGGGCGTGCTCAACGAGGGCAGGGACCTGCCCGAGGAGTACCGCGAGAGCATCGACAGGTCCTGGGCGGCGGTACGGGTGTGCGTCGCGGCCGAACAGCGCTTCGGCCCGGAGGTCCTGGGCGGCCTGTACACGGCCCTGGGCACCCGTTTCCACAACAACGGCGAGCCCCGTACCGCGGACACGATCCGCGCCGCGCTGGCCGACGCCGGCCTGCCCGAGGACCTGGCGCAGGCGGGAGCGGCCACCGACCTCGACGAGGCCCTGCGCGCCTCGCACGAGGAGGCGATGAAGCTGGTCGGCGAGGACGTGGGCACCCCCGTCATCCAGGTCGCGGACACGGCCTTCTTCGGTCCGGTCGTCACGCCCGTCCCGCGCGGCGAGGCCGCGGGGAGGCTGTGGGACGGTGTACTGCTGGTCGCCGGGACCGACGGGTTCTTCGAACTCAAGCGGACCCGGACCCGGGGCCCCGTCTTCGACTGACCCGGAACCGCTCCGGGCCCAGGCCGCCGAGCCCGCCGCGCCGGTCCCCCGGCGCGGCGGGAGTGGCGCCGGGCGGTCGCGCCGAGTCCGGTGCACACTGGAGGCCGACCACGCAGGCAGCACGGCGGGAGGGCCCCGCCGGGACGCAGGGAGGGAAACCGTGTCCGGACCCGACGACGAGCGCAGGGTCGACTTCTTCGACGACCTCGACATCCTGCCCGACACCACCAGCGACGAGAGCGGCCCCGGCTGGGGCGAGGGCGCGGAGGACGACTCCACCGCGTGGCTGATGGACGAGCGGCCGCCGCACTGGGACTGACCCGCCGCCCCGGGCCCGTCGGCCCCCGGGCCCGCGGGAGGTCTCCGCGCATCGGGGAAACCACCGGCGCCGGGCTCCGGACTGGTCAACCCGAATCCCGTTCTGCGAAAGTGGGGCCATGCGATCCCTCTACATCGACGGCGCCTGGCGCGACTCCGCCTCCAGCGAGGCCCTGGACGTGGTCAACCCGGCGACCGAGCAGGTCATCGACTCCGTTCCGGCCGGAGCAGCCGAGGACGTCGACGCCGCGGCCTCGGCCGCGGCGGCGGCCTTCCCCGCCTGGTCCGCGCTCACTCCCGGACAGCGCGTCACCCACCTGGCCAAGGCCCTGGAGCTGTTCAACACCCGCGCCGACGACATCGCCGCGGAGCTCACCCGGGACATGGGCGCTCCCACCGGATTCGCCCGCAAGGTCCAGGCGGGGCTGCCCGCCCTGATGTTCCGGACCTACATCGACCTGGTCGAGGAGGTCGGCGAGAGCTACTTCGGCGGTGAGCGGGAGGGCAACTCGCTCGTCGTGCGCGAGCCCGTCGGCGTCGTCGGCGCCATCACCCCGTGGAACTACCCGCTCCACCAGATCGTGCTCAAGGTCGTCCCCGCCCTGCTGGCGGGCAACACCGTCGTCCTCAAGCCCAGCGAGGTCGCCCCGCTCAGCGCCTACGCCCTGACCGAGGTCTTCCACGACGCCGGCCTGCCCGCGGGCGTGTTCAACCTGGTCTCGGGCACCGGCCCGGTCGTCGGCGAGGCCATCGCCGCGCACGCCCGGGTGGACATGGTCTCCTTCACCGGCTCCACCCGCGCCGGGACGCGGGTCAGCCAGGTCGCCGCGGAGACCGTCAAGAAGGTCGCCCTGGAGCTGGGCGGCAAGTCCCCGAACGTCATCCTTCCCGGCGCCGACCTGGCCAAGGCGGTCAAGCGCGGCGTCGCCGACGTCATGCGCAACACCGGCCAGAGCTGCAACGCGCTCACCCGCATGCTGGTGCACCGCGACTCCTATGAGGAGGCGGTCTCCCTGGCCGCCGAGTCCGCCGCCAAGTACGTACCCGGCGACCCCGCCGACGAGTCCACCCGCATGGGTCCGCTGGTCTCGGCCGCCCAGTTGGAGAAGGTCCGCGGATACGTCGCGCTCGGCGTGGAGGAGGGCGCCCGCCTGGTCACCGGCGGTGCCGAGCCGGTGGAGGGGCGCCCGAACGGCTACTACGTCAGCCCGACGGTCTTCGCCGACGTGCGCAACGACATGCGCATCGCCCAGGAGGAGATCTTCGGACCCGTGCTGGTCCTGATCCCCTACGACACGGAGGAGGAGGCGGTCGCCATCGCCAACGACACCGTGTACGGGCTCAACGCCGCCGTGTGGTCCGGTGACACCGAACAGGGCCTGGCCGTGGCCCGGCGCCTGCGTGCCGGGCAGATCGAGCTCAACGGGGGCGCGCTCAACCCGCGTGCCCCCTTCGGCGGCTACAAGCGCTCGGGCAACGGCCGCGAGTGGGGGCTGTCCGGCCTGGAGGAGTTCTGCGAGGTCAAGGCCGTCCAGATGTGAGGGCCGTGGCGGGCCCCGGGCGGCCGACGCGGCCGCCCGGGCCCCGGGAGCCGGGGGGACCGCCGTCGGACGTGTGTGCGGACTCACGGCCCCCGAATGCCCTCGCGGGGAATCGGCCCCGGTGACGACCGCGTTGTGCGGTGTGGAAAAATTCTGGGGGGATATCCCTGGTCGAACCCGAACGAGGTGTGAGTTGAGTAACAAGCCCGCGGTCTCCAAGGCAGGCCCCATCGGCAAGGACATCAAGGCGATCGTCCTGTACAACGTGGTCGCCATCCTCTCCATGGCGCTCTTCGCCGTCCTCGGGCTGGCCGTCGCCTCCGCGGCGGCCTCCGCAGCCGCCCTCTGAGGGACCCGCGTACCACCGCGCCCCGCTCCGCGCATGCGGGCGGGGCGCCGCGCTTGTCACCACCGTGACCTGCCAGACTGGGCCCGTGCGTGTTTACCTTGGATCAGATCATGCGGGCTACGAGCTCAAAGAACACCTCGTCTCCTGGCTGAAGGAGCGCGGCCACGACGTCGTCGACGTCGGCCCCCCCGCCTACGACGCGGTGGACGACTACCCGCCCTTCGTGCTGCGCGCGGCCGAGGGCGTGGCCTCCGACCCGGGCTCCCTGGGCATCGTCATCGGCGGCTCCGGCAACGGCGAGCAGATCGCCGCGAACAAGGTCAGGGGCGTTCGCGCCGCCCTGGCCTGGAGCGAGGACACCGCCCGCCTGGCGCGGGAGCACAACGACGCCAACGTGCTCGGCATCGGCGCCCGGATGCACTCCCGGGAGGAGGCCGCCGGGTTCGTGGAGACCTTCCTCTCCACCCCCTACAGCGACGAGGAGCGCCACACCCGCCGCATCAGCATGCTGACGGCCTACGAGGAGACCGGCGAGCTCCCGCCGCTTCCCCAGGCCTAGGGAAGGGCCTGTCCGGGAGGCCCTCCCGGACAGGCCCGCCCCTCCCGGCGGCCGCGCGGCGCCAGCCGGTCGGCCGCCGCTCGCAGCGGGGAGTCGGCGGTCCGTATCCCCGCGACCGTGCCCGTGCGGTGCCCGCCGACCGACGGGGCGGGGCCTTCGGCCGCTCGACAGATCTTCTGGGGCGTATGTGCCCGCCCTTGCCTTGTGTCTGGTTTGTGGCGTTTATGGACACTGTGCCTTGTCTCACTTCCTGGGACGGGTGCCCCTGGCCTGCTCCGAACCCCTGTGAGACGCTGGGAACGGCCGCGCCACCGGGGTGCGAGTCGCACCAGGCGGCCCGGTCGGAGTGAGTGTCCAGGCCGTGAGACGGTGCCCGAGATGAGGGACAACCCCGGCATTCGGAGCCGTTCCCCCGTGTCGGGGTAGTGCCCGACTCCGCACGCTCGGTTATCGGCTGAACCCAAATCCGTGGTTTGGGGGAGAACACCGCTGGTTGCACGTGCCACGGCCACACCCCCCGCGCTACAGTTCGTGCACAGTGGCGGGCCCTCGTTGTCCGCGGCGCGGCGCCCATCGTCGGCGCCTCCAGCCATCACGGCCGGGGCGTGCCCCGCACACCGCCCCCCGTAAGCCGCACACGTACCCGGTGGCGACGTGGCCCCCATGCCCACCCGACCATGCCGTCCGAGAACCGACCCCCGCTGGTGAGCGGGTGTGCAACGCAGGGGATCCATGAAGCCCACACCGACCGCCAAGGCCACCCGGCTGCTGCGCTCCACCGCGCAGCGGCTCGTCGCGGTGCTCCGGCGCAAGGTGCTGTTCCGCTACCGGCTCGTCCTCATCACCCTCGTCGTGCTGGCCGTCGGCGTCGGAGTCGGCGCGGTGTGGGGTCCCACCGGCTGGTTCCCGCCCAGTTCCACCATCCTCACCGTCCTGGCGGGCGGCCTCCTCCTCAAGCGCAAGAGCCTGGCCTTCCTGCTGGCCGTGGTCGGCGCCGTCCTCTTGTTCGTCGCCTTCATGCTCGACTTCGGCCAGGTGGGTCCCGGCCTGCTGGTCACCATCGGCGTCACCGCCGTCCTGTCCTACCTGCTGTCGGGGGTGCGCGAGCGCCTCGGCGTGCAGGGGCTCAGCGGCGAGATGATGCTGCTGGACCTGCGCGACCGCCTCCGCCACCAGGGCAGGCTGCCCCGGCTGCCCGAGGGCTGGGGGCGCACCGCCGTCCTGCGCCAGGCGGGCGGCTCGTCCTTCGGCGGCGACTTCGTCGTCTCCATCCGCAGGGAGAACCGGCTGGACGTGGCCGTCGTGGACGTCTCCGGCAAGGGCGTGGACGCCGGGACCCGCGCCCTGATGCTCTCCGGCGCGTTCAGCGGGCTCATCGGGGCCGTCCCCGCCCACGACTTCCTCGCCCACTGCAACGACTACCTCATGCGCAACAGCGGCGGCGAGGGCTTCGTGACCGCCGTGCACCTGAGCGTGGACCTGGACACGGGCGAGTACCAGATCGCCTCCGCCGGGCACCCGCCCGCGCTGCACTACGACAACGGCGGCGGAGTGTGGAGCACCACCGAGGCCAAGGGCGTGGTCCTGGGGGTCATCCCGGAGATGACCTACACCTCCGTCGAGGGCAGGCTCCGGCCCGGCGACGCCATCATGCTCTGCACCGACGGCCTCATCGAGACCCCCGGCGAGGACCTCGACGCGGGGATCGACCGGCTCCTGGGCGCCGCCGAGCGACTCGTCCCACGCGGGTTCGCCACCGGCGCGGGCGAGATCGTGGACACCCTCAGCAAGGACAAGAACGACGACTGCGCCCTGGTCGTCCTCTGGCGCGACTGAGCCGCCCGGTCCCGTCCTCCCCGCCCAGGGGGCGGTCACCGCCGTGTTCACGGGTCGGCCGATGCGGCACCGGGACGCCTCGACGGGTAGGGTCGGTGTGCTCCCCGTCCCGCGTACGGCGGCCCAGCCCGTACACGTCCAGGATCGCCGTGCCCGCCCTTTCCGCCCCCGGCGCCAACTCCACGCACGGTCCACCACACCAGCGACGACGGGACCGGAGCGGGGCCGGCCACCGGCCCGCCGCTTTTCCAAGGACTGGTGTCGCTCGTGGGTGCCCCCCACCGGGCGTAGGAGAATGCGAGGGGGTGCTTCGCATGTCAGAAGGCGAGCGCGCTGAAGAACTGATCGGACTGGTCCAGACCAACGACCTGACCGGTATCCGGCTCTGGTTGGCCGAACACAGGCCCTACGAGATCGCCGACGAACTCTCCCGCATGGACGGCGGCGAAGCGATCATCCCCTTCCGGCTCCTGGACAAGGACCGCGAGCTGGAGGTCTTCGAGGAACTCGACCCCGGCCAGCAGCAGGCCATCCTGCTGGGACTGCGCGACAACGCCTTCCGCGAGATCCTGGAGGAGATGGACCCGGACGACCGGGCCCGTCTCATCGGTGAGGCACCCGCCAAGATCGCCACCCGTGCCCTGGCCGGCCTCAGCCCCGCCGAACGCAAGATGACCGCCGCCCTCCTGGGCTACGCCGAGGACTCCGTCGGCCGGTACATGACCCCCGAGACGGTCATCCTGCACCGCGACCTGGCGGTGGGCCGCGCCCTGGAGGTCGTGCGCGCCAAAGGGGCCGACGCCGAGACCATCTACACCCTGCCGGTGGTCAGCGACGGCCGCCGCATGGTCGGAACGGTGACGCTGCGCGACCTGGTGGTCAGCGACGACGACCGCCTGATCAAGGACATCGTGGACGTGTTCGCGCCGCGCGTGCGCGCCTTGGAGCCGGTCGAGGACGCCGCCCGCCTGATGCAGGAGGCCAACCTGGTCTCCCTGCCGGTGGTGGACTCGGAGGACCGCTTCCTGGGCCTGCTGACCTTCGACGACGCCCTGGAGATCATCGAGGCCGCCGACTCCGAGGACATGGCCCGCCAGTCCGGTGCCAGCCCGGTCGCCGACCACTACGTGAGCGTCAGCGTGCTGCGCCTGGTGGGGGCGCGGTCGGTGTGGCTGATGCTGCTCATCGTGGCGGCCACGCTCACGGTCAACGTGATGCAGTTCTTCGAGGGGGCGCTGGACGCGGTCACCGCCCTGGCGCTGTTCGTGCCGATGCTCATCGGTACCGGCGGCAACGTCGGCGCGCAGTCGGCCACCGCGATCGTGCGTGCTCTGGCGGTCGGCGAGGTGCGGGTGCGCGACCTGCCGTCGGTGATCTGGAAGGAGGCCCGGGTCGGCCTGCTCCTGGGGCTGCTCCTGGCCGGGCTGGCCCTGGCCATCGGTTCCCTGCTGGTGGGTGCGGCCGTCGCGGTGGTGGTGGCGTGCTCGGTGATCGCGGTGTGTACGTGGGCGGCGGTCATCGGTTCGTCCATGCCGCTGCTCGCCCGCAAGGTGGGTGTGGACCCGGCCGTGGTGTCCTCTCCCATGGTGACCACGATCGTGGACGCCTCGGGCCTGCTCATCTACTTCTCCATCGCCACCGCGGTCCTGGGCGTCTGACCTGTTCGGCGCCGCTCCGCTCGGCCTTCGTGGTGCTCCGAACGCATGACCGGGGCGTGGAGCGGGTATCTCCGGAGGAGCAGGACCAATCTAGGGGGATGCCATGGCGGGTGCCGGAGGCGCGTTCAACCGGTTGAAGAAGGTTGTCGACAACAACGCCGACAAGGCCCAGGGCCTGGTGGGCAAGGCCGCACAAGCCGCGAAGAAGGCCACGGGGGGGTCCCACAACGACAAGATCGACCGCGGGGCCGGAGCCGCGACGGAGTACCTGCGCAAGCGCTCCCGCAAGGACGGGAACGAGAAGTAGCCCGGCCCGCGTGAGCTCGGGGCGGGTGGGGGCGTCCACAATGTGAGGATGCCTTCACCCGCCCCTTCGTGTTCGTCCGCCTCTCCTGACCCCGCCGAGTCCTCCGGACCGGGCGCCCCGGCCGGTCCCCGGTGGCCGGTCCTGCTCGCCAGGGTCCGCATGCCGTTGATGTGGGCGGCCACGCTCGCCCTCCTCGCCGGTTATCTCGGCCTGTCCTGGTGGGCGGGCGGCACGCTGCTCGCGGCCGCGCTCGCCGTGTACCTGCGCCTGGGCACCGTGCGGCGCGGGCCCCGGACGCTGGAACCGCCGGTGCGGGGCCGCTGGATGGCGCTCACCAGCCCCGTGGACAACGTGCCCAGCCAGGGAAGCCACGCCTACGGGCAGACCTACGCGCTCGGCCTGGTCGCCGAGCCGGGGGAGGGCGCCCGGCCCGACATCGGCTGGCGTCCGCTCAGCCGCCCGCCGGGCGACTTCCCGGCCTTCGGGCAGCCCGTGTACGCCCCCGCCGACGGGACCGTGGTGACCGCGCACGACCGCCGGCGCGACCACCGCAGCCGCAACTCGTGGCCGTGGCTGTTCGGCTCGGTCGTGGAGAACACGCTGCGGGAGCTGCGGGGCCCGGCCGGGCTGCTCGGCAACCACCTGGTGATCGACGTGGGCGGTGCCTACGTGCTCCTAGGACACCTGCAGCGGGGGTCTCTGGCGGTCCGCCCGGGGGACCGGGTCCGGGCCGGCCAGTCAGTGGCCCGCTGCGGGAACTCGGGGGCGTGCACCGAACCCCAGGTGCGCGTGCAGCTCATGGACCACCGCAGCCCCCTGTTCGCCGCCGGGCTGCCGTTCGTGTGGGCGCCGGGGTGGAACGGGAAGGCCGAGGGGGAGGGGCTTCCGGAGACCTGGCGGCCCGTGGTGGTCGCGGATCCGGGGCGGAACGGCGTACCCGCCGATCATCAGGGTTCCGCGACGGATTACCCTGACGAGGTAAGGCGAACCTAACGGTTCTGGCGCTCCTGACGAGAGCACGGGGGAGAGCGTGAACGCGGTTGAAGGGCGTCCGTGCCAGCTCACGGTCTGTCGGGGCTGTTGCTGCGGGACGAGGAAGAAGGTCCCGGGCGTGGACCACGAGGCCCAACTCGCCCGTCTCAGCGCCATCGAGGACCACTCCGGCCGCACCGTCCCCGTGCGCACCAGCAAGTGCCTGGACATCTGCTTCCAGGCGAACGTGGTGGTCGTCCAGCCCTCCCACGCGGGGCGCGCGGCCGGCGGCCGCCTGGTGTGGCTGGGCGGGATCACCGAGGACGCGTTGGTCGAGGCCGTCGACGACTGGATCTTCGAGGGCGGCCCCGGCCTCGCGCCGCTGCCCGCCGCCCTGGTCGGCCACGTGACGTCCAAGGACGCGAAGAAGCCGAAGAAGCGCAAGGAGCCCAAGCACTCCAAGGCGGCCAAGAAGGAGCGCGAGAAGGCCGAGAAGAGGGCCAGGGCCGACAGGAAGACCGCCAAGGAGTCGGGCCCGGACAGGGACCGCAGCCGCCCGAAGAAGTCCGGCAAGGACAAGGAGGACAAGGGCAAGAAGAAGGACGGGAAGAAGTAGGCCGGTGGCCCGCCGCCGTACGGCCCGGATCCGCTCCGGTGACCGCGGACCCGGCCCGCCCCTCCCTAACGGCTCTGCGGCGCGAACTGCGTCCGGTACAGCGCCGTGTACAGTCCGCCCTGCTCCAGTAGTTCGTCGTGCGTGCCCCGCTCCAGGATCCGCCCGTCCTCCAGCACCAGGATCTGGTCCGCCTCCCGCACCGTCGCCAGCCGGTGCGCGATCACCAGGGAGGTCCGCCCCTCCAGCGCCACCGCCAGGGCCTCCTGCACGGCCGCCTCGGACTCGGAGTCCAGGTGCGCCGTGGCCTCGTCCAGCACCACCACCGACGGTGCCTTCAGCAGCAGCCGCGCGATGGCCAGCCGCTGCTTCTCACCGCCGGACAGCCGGTACCCCCGGTCGCCGACCATCGTGTCCAGCCCGTTGGGAAGGTGCTCCAGGAGGGGTCCCAGCCGCGCCATCCGCAGCACCTCCTCCAGTTCGGCGTCGGTCGCCTCCGGACGGGCGTACCGCAGGTTCGCGCCCACCGTGTCGTGGAACAGCTGCGCGTCCTGGGTGACCACGCCCACCGTCTCGCGCAGCGAGTCCCCGGTCGCCTCGCGCAGGTCCAGACCGCCCAGGCGCACCTCGCCCTCGGTCGGGTCGTACAGGCGCGACACCAGGTGCGTCAGCGTCGTCTTGCCCGCGCCGGAGGGACCCACCAGGGCCACCATCGTCCCCGGCTCCGCGCGGAAGGACACCCCGCTCAGCACCTGGGTGTCCTCGTCCACCTCCGCGTGCGGCGTCAGCTCCAGCGACGCCACCGACGACTCCTTCGCCCCCGGGTAGCGGAACGACACGTTGTCGAACTCCACGCCCAGCGCGCCCCCGGGCAGGCCCCTGGCGTCCGGGCTCTCCTTGATGCCCGGCTCCAGGTCCAGCACCTCGAAGACGCGGTCGAAGGAGACCAGGGCGGTCATGATCTCCACGTGCACGTTGGACAGCGTGGTCACCGGTCCGTACAGACGGGAGAGCAGGGTGGTCAGCGCCACCAGCGTGCCCACCTCGAACGCCCCGTCGATCGCCAGCACGCCGCCGACCCCGTACACCATCGCCATCGCCAGCGCCGTGATCAGGCCCAGCATGCTGAACAGAAGGGAACCGAACACCGCCTGGCGCACGCCCAGGTCGCGGACCCGCCCCGCGCGGCGGGCGAACCCCTCCGACTCCTCGTCGGGGCGTCCGTACAGCTTGACCAGCATCGCCCCGCCGACGTTGAACCGCTCGGTCATCAGCGAGCTCATGTCCGCGTTGGTGTCCATCGCGTCGCGGGAGATGTGCGCCAGCCGCCGCCCGATCAGCTTGGCGGGGACCACGAAGAGCGGGACCAGCGCCAGCGCGATCAGCGTCACCTGCCACGACAGCGCGAGCATCGTCACGATCACCGCGGTCGCGCTGACCACGTTGGACACCACGGACTGGAGTACGGAGGTGATCGCCCGCTGCGCGCCCACCACGTCGGTGTTCAGCCGGCTGATCAGGGACCCGGTCTGGGTGCGGGTGAAGAAGGACACCGGCATCCGCTGCACGTGGCCGAACACCTCCGTGCGCAGCTGGTAGATGACCCCCTCGCCGATCCGTGAGGACAGCCACCGGCCCAGGAGGGTCAGCGCGCCCTCCAGCACCGCCAGCCCGGCCGCGGCGAGCGCCAGCCACACCACCAGCGAGGCGTTTCCGGGCACGATGCCCCGGTCGATGATGGCCTTGAGCAGCAGCGGGTTGGCGACCACGATCGCGGAACCGATCACGGTCACCAGGAGGAAGAACAGGATCGTCCGCCAGTGCGGACGGGCATAGGAGATGATCCGCCGGGTGATGCCGGGCGGCAGTGACTGCCCCTTCGCGCTCCCGTCGTTGACCAGGGCCCTGTAGGAGGGCCTGCCGGACATCATTGTCATGGACAGCCTCGTTCTGCTCGCCTGTTCGCCACGCGTGCGTCAACGCACGCATGCGTCAACACCGGTGTAGGCATACCGCTTCCCGGAAGGGGGCGCACGCGCGGTGCCGCGGGCCAGCCGGAGGGCCTCCACCCGGAGAGCCGCCGCGGCCCTACAGGGAGTGGGCGAGGCGGCCCAGCGCCGCGGTGGTGGAGCGTCCGGGGGTGAAGGGCAGCTCCCAGGCCTGTGCGCCGAGTGCGTCGGCGCCGCGGATCTTGGCCTGGGTGTAGCGGTCCCCGGCGGTGTAGGCCAGGGCGGCGGGATTCAGGGGGCGCAGGACCTCGGCGTAGGACGTCCAGTCGGCGGTCTCCGGCGGGCCCTCGATGACGAACGAGCCGGCGACGCAGCCCAGGGCGGCGACGGTCTCGGCGCGCTCGTCGGCGGGGTTCACCGGGCGTCCGGACCCCTTCCAGGCACGCACGCGCTCGTCGGACTCGATACCCACCACGAGGGGCAGCCCCCGCTCGGCGATGGCCCGGAGGAAGCGGACGTGTCCGACGTGCAGGACGTCGAAGGCCCCGGTGACCACGGCCGGTCGCACCAGGTCGTCGGGCCGCTCGAACCAGCGTGCGCCGAGAGGGGTGTCCGGGTCGTGTGTCGCGTCCGTGTCCGTCATTCAGTCACCCGTTTCGCATGCCCGAGGGCGCCCGCATCCGATCGCGCCCACAGGGCCGCCCGCAAAGTCAACGTACCCCTTGGAGGCCGGTATTCCGCCGCGGAGCGCACAGAACCGAACAGGGTTCTTCTCCGGTTTCCCTTCTCCGGGCACGGACCCGCGGCCCGTTTCTGTGAGAGACCTCACTGCGGCGACGGCCGGTTGTGGGGGTGCAAACGGGGTGGAAACGACGAACGAGCCGGTGTCGGAAACACACGGCTCGCACGAATGGCCACGGTCGGACCCTGGTGGAACGACGGTTCGGGGGTCGTCCCCCGGGTGGAGTGGCGAGGCGAGCCGGCACGTGAGTGCGCAGCTCGCTCCGAGCGGGGAGGGGGTTCGGGGGTCGTCCCCCGGGTGGAGCGGCGAGGCGAGCCGGCACGTGAGTGCGCAGCTCGCTCCGAGCGGGGAGGGGGTTCGGGGGTCGTCCCCCGGGTGGAGTGGCGAGGCGAGCCGGCACGTGAGTGCGCAGCTCGCCCCGAGCGGGGAGGGGGTTCGGGGGTCGTCCCCCGGGTGGAGCGGTGAAGCGAGCCGGCACGTGAGTGCACAGCTCGCCCCGAGCGGAGCGGGCGACGAGAATCGAACTCGCATGACCAGCTTGGAAGGCTGGGGTTCTACCATTGAACTACGCCCGCGTGGCGCCAGAGACTTCGAGTGTCCTCTAGACTCTTGGAGCCGACGGAGACAAGAGTACAGTCTCCGGAGCCGTGTTCGCACACTCATATCGAGAGTGCGATCCTTGGTTCGGCGCACGGGGTGTGGCGCAGCTTGGTTAGCGCGCATGCTTTGGGAGCATGAGGCCGCGGGTTCGAATCCCGCCACCCCGACGAAACCACCGTGGCAGCGGCCTCAGGCCGTGCGCCGTGGCCCCCTGTGTATCTGCCCTAGACTTGGTGCGATCAGCAGGAAACTGTAAGTCCCAGCCCGTCGCAGGGCACCCCAGTTGGATGCGGTCGTCAAGACCTCCGGGGTGCGCTCGTGCATTTCGCCGTTGTGTGTGGTGCGCCTGCGGGCCGACGCGGACACCAGCCGGCAAACCTAGGAGTACCGCCCCGTGAAGACCGATGTCGAGGAGCTGAGCCCCACCCGGGTCAAGCTGACCGTCGAGGTGCCCTTCGAGGAACTCGATCACGCTTTCGACGTGACCTACAAGTCGCTCGCCAAGCAGGTCCGGATCAAGGGCTTCCGCCCGGGCAAGGCGCCGGCGCGGCTGATCGACCGCTACGTCGGCCGCGGCGCGGTGATCAGCGAAGCGGTCAACCACGCCGTCCCGGAGCTCTACAACGAAGCCATCCAGAAGGAGGAGCTCTTCGCGCTCGGCCAGCCCGACGTGGAGGTCACCAAGCTGGAGGACAACGACGAGCTCGCCTTCACCGCCGAGGTCGATATCCGCCCCAAGTTCGAGGTCGAGGACTACAAGGGCATCGAGGTCACCGTCGACAACGCCGAGGTGACCGACGAGCAGGTCGACGAGCAGATCGGCACCCTGCGCGAGCGCTTCTCCACCCTCGTGGGCGTCGACCGCCCGATCGAGGACGGCGACCACCTGTCCATCGACCTGTCCGCCGCCGTCAACGGCGAGAAGCTCGAGGACGTCGCCGTCAGCGGCTACTCCTACGAGGTGGGCACCAACGCCATGCTGGAGGGCCTCGACGAGACCCTGCGCGGCATGCGGGCCGGTGAAGAGGCCACCTTCACCACCACCCTCGTCGGTGGTGAGCACGAGGGCCAGGAGGCGGACGTCACCGTCACCGTGCACAGCGTGAAGGTCAAGGAGCTGCCCGAGCTGGACGACGAGTTCGCCCAGCTGGCCTCGGAGTTCGACACCATCGGCGAGCTGCGCGACGACGTCCGCAAGCGCATGGTCGAGGTCCGCCGCCTCCAGCAGCTCTCCGCCGCCCGTGACAAGGCGCTGGAGAAGCTGATCGACTCCGTCGACATCCCGCTGCCCGACGCGGTCGTCGACGAGGAGATCACCCGCCGCCGTCAGAGCCTGGAGCAGCAGCTCGCCCAGGGCGGTCTGACCAAGGAGGCCTACCTCGAGTCGCAGGAGAAGACCGAGGAGGAGTTCGAGGAGGAGCTGACCACCGGCGCCCGCTCCGCGGTCAAGGCCGGGTTCATCCTCGACCAGCTGGCCATCCAGGAGGACCTGAGCGCCGACCAGAGCGAGCTCAGCCAGTACGTGTTCGAGCAGGCCCAGCGCATGGGCGTGAGCCCGGACCAGCTGGCCCAGCACCTGGTCGAGTCCAACCAGATCCGCGTCGCCTTCACCGAGGTCGTCCGCGGCAAGGCCATGGACCTGGTCCTGGCCGAGGCCAGGGTCACCGACGAGGACGGCAACGTCATCGAGCAGGAGCGCCCCGAGGAGCAGGCGGCCAAGGCCGCCGCGGCCGCCGCGGACGCCGCGGACGAGACCCTCGAGGTCATCGAGGACGAGGCGGCCGGGCCCGCCTCCGACGACGCCAAGGCCGACGAGGCCAAGGGCGACGACGCCAAGTCCGAGGACGCCGCCCAGTAGGGTTCGACGCTTCGCGCGCACGGGCCCCGTCCGACCCCGCCGGGTCGGGCGGGGCCCGTCGTGTTCGCTGGTGGAGGAACACCCTGGATGGGGACCGTGTCACCTTGCGCTCAAGGCGAACAGGCCCGGGATCCGGACGAGCCCGGTGCCGAGCGGCGTTAGTGTCGCTGTATCGCAACCGTTTCGATTCCGGAGCAGGTGACGAGAGTGCCGCCGACCTTTGAAGAGTCCCCGCGCTTCGACGCTCGTACGTCGGAGACGCAGTTTTCCCCTTTCCTTGAGCAGACGCCTCAGCGCCTGTTGCGCCAGCGAATCGTTTTCCTCGGCCAGCAGGTCGACGACGAGATCGCCAACCGCCTGGTTGGTGAGCTCCTGCTGCTGTCCGCGGAGGACCGCCAGCGAGACATCACCATGTACATCAACTCGCCCGGTGGGTCCGTGACCGCGGGCATGGCGATCTACGACGTCATGCAGTACATCCCCAACGACGTGCGCACCGTGGGTATCGGTATGGCCGCGTCCATGGGCCAGATGCTCCTGTGCGCCGGTGCCCCCGGCAAGCGCTACGCGCTGCCGCACACCCGCGTCATGATGCACCAGCCGTCCGGTGGCATCGGGGGTACCGCCTCCGACATCCGGATCCTGGCCGACCAGCTGCTCTACGTGAAGAAGATGTTCATAGAGAAGATCTCCGAGCACACGGGCCAGTCGGTCGAGCAGATCGAGAAGGACGCCGACCGCGACCGCTGGTTCACCGCGCAGGAGTCCAAGGACTACGGCTTCATCGACGAGGTCCTGGAGGGAACCCTCGACGTGACCCCGGACCGGACCCAGAGTTGATCCGTCGGACCTGCGTCACAGGAACGGCACAGTGCGTGGAAGGCGTGAAATGACCGAGTTCAACCCCAGTCACATCGGCGGCGCGGCCTCGATGGCTCCCCAGAGCCGCTACGTCCTGCCGTCCTACGTGGAGCGGACGTCCTACGGCGTCAAGGAGATGAATCCGTACAACAAGCTCTTCGAGGAGCGGATCATCTTCGTCGGCGTGCAGATCGACGACGTCTCGGCCAACGATCTGATGGCCCAGCTCATCACCCTTGAGCAGCTCGACTCCGAGCGGGACATCCAGATGTACATCAACTCGCCCGGAGGGTCCTTCACCTCCCTCATGGCGATCTACGACACGATGCAGTTCGTCCGCCCCGACATCCAGACGGTGTGCATCGGACAGGCCGCCTCGGCCGCCGCGATCCTGCTCGCGGGCGGGACCGCCGGCAAGCGCGGCGCGCTGCCCAACTCCCGCATCCTGATCCACCAGCCCGCCACCGAGGGCATGCACGGTCAGGCCAGCGACATCGAGATCCAGGCGAACGAGATCACCCGTATCCGTAGCCAGCTGGAGACCACCCTGGCCCGCCACACCGGGCGCTCGGTCGAGCAGGTCTCCCAGGACATCGAGCGGGACAAGATCCTCACCGCAGAGGAAGCCAAGGACTACGGCATCATCGATTTCGTGCTGCCCTACCGCAAGGCCTCCCTGAAGTAGGGTCACAGCAGCGCCGAGAACCCCGGCCGTGCCCGCGGAAGCGGGCCCGCGGCGGGAGTTCCGGCCCAGGTCGAAGCGTTGGCCGGACCGGCCCCTGACCCGCCCGGAGGAGCCTGGTGGTGAAGCCGGTCCGGTTTTTCGCTTAGTCTGACGGAGAGCGACACACAGATCGCCTCGTCCGTGACCACCGCTGTGGACGGTTACGGGAGATTTTCGACTTCCGTGCGGCCCTCGCGCGTGAGCGGCACCGACGGGGCGGCCTTAGTTTTGAGGAGTGGCTGGGTGGCACGCATCGGCGACGGCGGGGACCTGTTGAAGTGCTCGTTCTGCGGCAAGAGCCAGAAGCAGGTGAAGAAGCTCATCGCTGGCCCCGGCGTGTACATCTGCGATGAGTGCATCGATCTGTGCAACGAGATCATCGAAGAGGAACTCGCCGACGCCACCGAGCTCACCTGGGATGCGCTTCCCAAGCCGC
>NZ_LWLB01000004.1 GCF_001905145.1 Nocardiopsis sp. TSRI0078 | reverse complement strand
ATCGAGGAGGTCGCCGCCACCGACCCCGACGCGGTCGTGCGCGTCCCGGTGGGTCCCGAGGGCGTGGGCCGCGAGGCGGCGCTGGGGATCTGCCGCGCCGCCCGCCTGCCGGAGGGGATCCAGGACCGCGCGGCGAAGGTCATCACGGCCCTGTGGCGGGTCGCCGTCGGCGAGGACGCCACCCTGGTCGAGGTCAACCCGCTGGTCCGCACCCGGGACGACCGCGTGGTCGCCCTGGACGGCAAGGTCACCCTGGACGACAACGCGGCCTTCCGGCACCACGAGCGCGCCCCCTTCGCGGACGGTGCGAACACCGACGAGCGCGAGCTGCGTGCGAGGGCCAAGGGCCTGAACTACGTCAAGCTCGACGGCGAGGTCGGCGTCATCGGCAACGGCGCGGGCCTGGTCATGTCCACCCTGGACGTGGTCGCCTACGCCGGTGAGAGCCACGGCGGCGCCAAGCCCGCCAACTTCCTGGACATCGGCGGCGGTGCCTCGGCCGAGGTGATGGCAGGCGGTCTGGAGATCATCCTGGGCGACCCCGCGGTCAGGAGCGTGTTCGTCAACGTCTTCGGCGGCATCACCGCCTGCGACGCCGTGGCCAACGGCATCGTCCAGGCCCTGGAACTGCTGGGGGACGTGGACAAGCCGATCGTGGTCCGCCTGGACGGCAACAACGCCGAACTGGGCCGGAGGATCCTCGCCGAGCGCGCCCACCCGGCCGTGCGACAGGTCGACACGATGGACGGCGCCGCCGCGCAGGCGGCCGAACTCGCGTCCGTGAACTGACCTGAGTGGGACATCCCGACGGGAGCGGAGAAGACAGACATGGCTATCTTCCTGAACAAGGACAGCAAGGTACTCGTCCAGGGCATGACCGGCTCTGAGGGCACCAAGCACACCCGGCGCATGCTCGCCTCGGGCACGCAGATCGTGGGCGGGGTCAACCCGCGCAAGGCGGGCCAGAGCGTGGACTTCGACGGCACCCAGGTGCCCGTCTACGGCTCGGTGGCCGAGGGCATGCGGGCCACCGGCGCCGACGTGACCGTGATCTTCGTGCCGCCCAGGTTCTGCAAGGACGCGGTCTTGGAGGCCGTCGACGCCGGCATCGGCCTGGCCGTGGTCATCACCGAGGGCATCCCGGTGCACGACACGGCCGCGTTCTGGGCCCACGCCCAGGCCACGGGCAACAGGACCCGCATCATCGGCCCGAACTGCCCGGGGCTGATCACGCCGGGCCAGTCGAACGCGGGCATCATCCCGGCCGACATCACCAAGCCGGGCCGGATCGGTCTGGTGTCCAAGTCGGGCACGCTGACGTACCAGATGATGTACGAGCTGCGTGACATCGGTTTCTCCTCGGCGGTGGGCATCGGTGGGGATCCGATCATCGGGACCACGCACATCGACGCGCTGGCCGCGTTCGAGGCCGATCCGGACACCGATGTGATCGTGATGATCGGTGAGATCGGTGGTGACGCCGAGGAGCGTGCGGCGGACTTCATCAAGGAGCACGTGTCCAAGCCGGTGGTGGGGTACGTGGCGGGCTTCACCGCTCCGGAGGGCAAGACGATGGGGCACGCGGGTGCCATCGTGTCGGGTTCCTCGGGTACGGCCGCGGCGAAGAAGGAGGCGTTGGAGGCCGTCGGCGTCAAGGTCGGCAAGACCCCCAGCGAAACCGCCCAGCTCATCCGCACCATCCTGACCGGACCCACCCAGGGAGAGGAGGCGGGCGCCCCCTCCCAGACGATGGCGCCCACGGCCCCATGACGGAGATGACGCTCAAGCCCGGCACCGGATGGGCGGCCCTGTACGCCCGCTGCCGCGAGACCGCCCCGGAGGCCTTCGCCGCCGACCGGGTCCACAACCACTGGGGCGGCGAGTGGCGCGCCGACGGCGAGCCGCGCACGTCCTACTCGCCCGTGGACGGCTCCGAGATCGCCGGCCCGCCCATGCTCGACGGGGCCACCGCGGCCCTCGCCGTGGCCGGGGCCGCCGCCGACCACCGCGAGTGGGGCGGAGTCCCCCTCGACGAGCGCCGGGACCGGGTCCGCGCGGCCGTCCGGGCCTGGGGCGAGCACCGCGACACCCTGGCCCTGGCCCTGGTCTGGGAGATCGGCAAGCCCTGGCGGCTGGCCCGCCAGGACGTCGACCGGGCGATCTCGGGGGTGGAGTGGTACCTGGACGAGGCCGACCGGATGCTGGACGGACGCATCGCCCTCGACGGTCCCGTCAGCAACATCGCCAGCTGGAACTACCCCATGAGCGTGCTGGCCCACGCGATGTGCGTGCAGGCCCTGGCGGGCAACGGCGTGATCGCCAAGACGCCCACCGACGGCGGGCTCGTGTGCCTCACCCTGGCGGTGGCCCTGGCCGTTCGGGAGGGGCTGCCGTTCACCCTGGTCAGCGGAGGCGGGCGGGACCTGTCCCCGGCGCTGGTCCGCGGCCCGGAGGTCGGCTGCGTCTCCTTCGTCGGCGGGCGCGACACCGGGGGCCGGGTCGCGGCCGACCTCGCCGACCTGGGCAGACCGCACATCCTGGAGCAGGAGGGACTGAACTGCTGGGGCGTGTGGGAGTTCGACGACTGGGACACCCTCACGGGACAGATCCGCAAGACCTTCGACTACGCCAAGCAGCGCTGCACGGCCTACCCCCGGTTCGTGGTGCAGCGCTCCCGCTTCGACGCCTTCCTCCAGGCCTACCTGGCGGCCGTGTCCACGGTCCGCTTCGGCCACCCGCTCGCCGTCGCCGATCCCGGCGACGACCTGCCCGAACTCGACTTCGGGCCGGTGATCAACGCGGCCAAGGCCAAGGAGCTCACCGACCGGGTCGCCGAGGCCGTCGCGGGCGGCGCGGTCCCGCTCCACCGGGGCTCCCTCGCCGACGCCCTGCTGCTCCCGGGGCAGAACACCGACGCCTACGTGGCGCCCGTGGCCCTGCTGGAGCCGCCCCGCTCCTCCCCGCTGTTCCACGCCGAGCCCTTCGGGCCGGTCGACTCGATCGTGCTGGTGGACACCGAGGCCGAGCTGCTGGCGGCCATGAACGCCAGCAACGGCGCGCTGGTCGCCACCATCTCCTGCGACGACACCGACACGGCCGCCCGCCTGGCGGCCGGGGTGCGGGCCTTCAAGGTCGGCGTCAACCGGCCGCGCTCACGCGGCGACCGGGACGAGCTGTTCGGCGGCTGGGGCGACTCCTGGCGGGGCGCCTTCGTCGGCGGTGAGCTCCTGGTCCACGCGGTCACCCGGGGACCCGCCTCCGAGCGGCTGCCCGGCAACTTCCCGCACTACACACTGCACCCGGAGGGACGCGTCTGACAGACCGGCCGGAGCCGTCGCCGGTGCGGGGCACCGGCTCCGGTTCCGGCCACGGCCCCGTACCCGTGGCGTGGTGCGGACGGACGCGGGAGGCCCCCGCCGGGATCCACCACGGGTACGGGGCCACCGCGTGCGCCGACGGGGGAGCGCGGTGTGCGCCGACGGGGGCCACCGCGTGCGGCGGCGGCCGGAGCGAAGGCCGGCGGAGAGGGCCGAGCACACGGAAGGGCGAAGGGGAGGGCCCGGTATCGGGCCTGGCCGGCGCGGGGGGCTGGTACGCGCCGACCGGGCCCGCGCCTACCGGCCCGGAGGGCTTGGTACTCCCGGGGCCGCCGAAGGCGTGCTCAACGCCTTCTCCAGGAGCACACGGTGCCTTCCGGCGTAGACGTTCATGGAGGTGCCGCGCAGGAAGCCGACGAGCGTGATGCCCGCCTCCTCGGCCAGGTCCACGGCGAGGGAGGAGGGCGCGGAGACGGCGGCCATCATGGGGATGCCCGCCATCCACGCCTTCTGCACCAGCTCGAAGGAGGCGCGTCCCGACACCATCAGCACCGTCTCGCGCAGCGGTAGGCGGTCGGAGCGCAGCGCCCAGCCGACCAGTTTGTCCACCGCGTTGTGCCTGCCCACGTCCTCGCGCAGGGCGAGCAGGTCGCCCTGGGGGGTGAACAGTCCGGCGGCGTGCAGGCCGCCGGTGCGGTCGAACACCCTCTGTGCCTCGCGCAACCGGTCCGGCAGCGCCGTCAGCGTGTCCACACCGATCCGCAGCCCGTCCTCGGCCACCGGCCAGCGGGCCTGGGTGCGCACGGCGTCCAGGCTCGCCTTGCCGCACAGGCCGCAGGACGAGGAGGTGTAGAAGTTGCGCTCCAGGGAGATGTCCGGGCGGGGGACGCCCGGGGCCAGCGACACGTCGAGCACGTTGTAGGTGTTCGATCCGTCCTCGGTGGCCCCGGCGCAGTAGCGGATCGCGGTGACGTCCCGTCCCCGGGCCGCCACCCCCTCACTGACCAGGAACCCCGCGGCGAGGTCGAAGTCGCTTCCGGGCGTGCGCATGGTGATGCTCAGTGGAGTGCCGTCCAGCCGGATCTCCAGCGGCTCCTCCACCACGAGGGTGTCCACGCGCTCACTCGCGACGCCCTCCCTGATCCGGAGGACCTTCTCCCGGGTCGTGACCCTGCCCATCCGTCCACCGCCTTCCGCTGCGTCTGGTCTACTCCTTCACCCGCCCCGCGTCGAGGGGGGTGGACCCACGGATTCAGTCCCCGCCGCGCCGCTGCACGTGCTGGAAGCCGAACCGGCCCTTGATGCACAGGTTTCCATGGGTCACCGGGTTGTCGTGCGGGGACGTGACCTTGACGATCTGGTTCTCCTGCACGTGCAGGGTGAGGTTGCAGCCGACCCCGCAGTAGGTGCACACCGTGGTCGTCTCGGTCTGCTTCTCCTCGTCCCAGGTACCCGCGTTGCGCATGTCGAACTCCGTGGTGAACGACAGGGCGCCCGTCGGACAGACCTCGATGCAGTTCCCGCAGTACACGCAGGCCGAGTCGGGCAGGGGCGCGTCGTGCTCGGTGGAGACGCGCGCGTCGAACCCGCGGCCCGCCACCCCGATGGCGAAGGTGTTCTGCCACTGGTCGCCGCAGGCGTCCACGCACTTGTAGCACATGATGCACTTGGAGTAGTCGCGCACGTAGAGGTCGTTGTCCACCTTGGCGGGCTGTTCGACCGTCTCCGCGACGGAGCCGTCGCCGGGCTCGTGCTCGCCCGCCCGGCGGGCGTCGCGCACGCCCAGGGCGGTGGGCTCGGCGCGCCGGCCGAACCTCTCGGGCCTGGCCTCGTAGCGCTCCATCCACTCCGCGATCTTCGGCGTGGTGGACAGGTCCACCGAGGAGCCCAGCAGCTCCAGGACCAGCTTGCGGCTGTGCCGGACCCGCTCGGAGTCGGTGGCCACGCTCATCCCGGGCTCCAGTCTGCGCGAGCAGGCGGGGGCGAGCGTGCGCGCGCCCTCCACCTCCACCACGCACACGCGGCAGGCGTTGCGGGGGGTGAGCGTGTCGCCGTAGCACAGGGTGGGGATCTCGGTCCCGGCCTCGGAGCAGGCCTCCAGGACGGTGGTGCCCTCCGGGACGCGTACCTGTTCTCCGTCGATGGTCGCGTCGATCAGCCGCTTGGGCGGGGACAGGAGTACGGGGACGGTCATCGGGCCTCCTCGGTCGCCGGCCGGCTGCCCGGCGCGGCGGTCTGGTGGGTGTCTTCGGAGAACAGTCCGAGCCGGTCGACGGCCGACTCCACGGCGTTCCATGCGGTCTGGCCGAGTCCGCAGATCGAGGCGTCCCGCATGGCCTGGCCGACCTCGCGCAGCAGCGGCAGCTCCTGGGCGGGGGAGGCGCCGGCGCGCAGACGCAGCAGGGACTCCTCCTGGCGGACCGTGCCCACACGGCACGGGACGCACTGGCCGCACGACTCGTCCCGGAAGAAGGCGGCGACGCGTACCAGCGTCGAGGCCAGGTCCGCGGTGTCGTCCAGTACGAGGACCACGCCCGAGCCCAGGGAGGTCCCCGCCGCGCGGGCCCCCTCGAAGGTGAGGGGGATGTCCAGTTCGTCGCCGCGCACGAACGTCCCGGCGGCCCCGCCGAGGAGGACCGCACGGATCGAGCGGCCCTCCGGCATCCCGCCCGCCGCCTCGACCAGGTCGCGCAGGGTGGCCCCGAAGGGCAGCTCGTACAGGCCGGGGCGGCGCACCCCGCCGGAGAGGCAGAACAGCTTGGGGCCGGTCGACCCCTCGGTGCCCACGGACGCGTACGCCGGGCCGCCCATCAGCAGGATCGGGAGTACGTTGACCAGCGTCTCCACGTTGTTCACGGCGGTCGGCTTGCCGAACAGGCCCTTCTCCACGGGGAAGGGCGGCTTGGAGCGGGGTTCGCCCCGCTGGCCCTCGATGGAGCCGAAGATCGCGGTCTCCTCGCCGCAGATGTAGGCGCCCGCGCCGCGCCGGATCTCGATGTCGAAGGCGAAGCCCGAGCCCATGATGTCGGTGCCGAGCAGCCCGCGCTCGCGGGCCAGGGCGAGGGCGTTCTCCAGGTGCCGCAGGGCCCTCGGGTACTCGCCCCGGATGTACAGGTAGCCGGTGCGGGCGCCGATCGCGTACCCGGCGATCGTCATGGCCTCGACGAGGGAGAAGGGGTCGCCCTCCATCAGCACCCGGTCCTTGAAGGTGCCGGGCTCGCTCTCGTCTGCGTTGCACACCAGGTAGTGCGGGGTGTCGGGCTGCTGTGCGGTGGCGCTCCACTTGCGGCCGGTGGGGAAGGCCGCGCCGCCGCGGCCGACCAGGCCGGAGTCGTTCACCTCCCGCAGGACCCCGGCGGATCCGATGCGCAGGGCCTCGCGCAGTGCGGCGTAACCGCCCTCCGCGCGGTAGTCGTCCAGGCTGAGCGGGTCGACGCGGCCGATCCGGCGCAGCAGGACGTGGCCGGGGGAGCCCGCGTCGGGAACGGCGGAGGCGGCGTCCGGCTCGGGGGCGGCGCCCGGAAGCGGGTCGGCGCCGTAGGTGGTGCGGACCGCCGGGCGGTGCCCGTTCCCCTCGCCGGGGGCCACCGGTTCGGCCGCGGGCGCGCTCTCGGCGAGGGCGTCCAGTTCCCCGGGCCCGGCGGGCGCGGCGACGGCGTACCGGGCCGGGGCCCCGGCCTGGAGCGCGAGCGCGGCGGGCGCGCGCTCGCACATGCCCAGGCAGGGGCTCTCGTGCCAGGTGGTCCCGCCCTCGGTGGAGCCGGGCGGCCCCAGCCGCTCGGCCAGGCGGTCGCGCAGCCCGGAGGAGCCCGCGGCCGCGCAGGCGATGTCCGTGCACAGGTGCACGACCCGGCGGGGCCGCTCGTGCGTGGCGAACATCGCGTAGAAGGAGGCGACGGCGTAGGCCTCCGCCGGCGGGATGGTCAGCCTGCGGCAGATGTGGTCGAGCGCGCCGCGGCTGATCCAGCCCACGCGGTCGTTGACGGCGTGCAGGGCCGGTAGGAGCAGGTCGCGCCGGTCACGGGCGGAGTGGCCGCCCCTGGCGTAGCGCAGGTCGGTGTCCTGACGGGTGCCGCCGTCCCATCCGGACTCGGGCGGTCCCAGAACCGAGTCGACAGCTTCGCGCTCGGCGGTGGTGGGAGCCTCGTCCAGGAATCGCAGGTCCACGCCCGTGTCACCTCATATCACGTGTAAGCCAGATCACAGGATTCTGTATACAGAGAACAGTATGATGGGGGAGTCGGATTGACAACCCCGTGGTCCGGCGCGGTTCCGGCGGGGGCGCCGCCTCCTCCGGGACGTGCTCGGAGCGCACGCGTAAGGTGCGCCCGGGCACCCGCGGCGGGCCGTCTCCGCAGGGGGCTGGGGAGACGGCCCACGCGCTTCTTCGCGTGCTCGGCGCGCCTTCGGGCGCCGCGCCCCCTTGCCGGGGGCGCGGCGGGGTCAGCTCGCGGCGGCGCTCACCCGCGCACCCTCCTCCACCCGTTCGATCCGGACCGCGGCCGCCTTGTACTCGGCCGTCCCGGCGATCGGGTCGGTGGCGTCGATGGTCAGCAGCTGGGTGTCCACCTGGTCGGGGAAGTGGAAGGTCATGAACACCAGCCCCGGCCGCATGGCCTCGGTGACCGAGACGGGGACCAGGACCGAGCCCCGCCGCGAGGTCACGCGCACGGTCTCCCCGTCCTCCACGCCGAGCTTGGCGGCGTCCTCGGGGGACAGGTCCAGCAGCTCGCCCCGGCGCAGGGGAGAGGAGAAGCCGCCGGTCTGCACACCGGTGTTGTAGTCGTCCAGCCGGCGCCCGGTAGTCAGGCGGAACGGGAAGTCCTCGTCCAGCAGGTCCACCGGCGGCGAGTGGCCGACGATGCCGAAGGGGGCGGGTTCGCCGCGCTCCTCCGGGTCCTCGGACCACAGCCGTGCGTGCAGGTAGCTCGGCTCCAGTCCGTCCTCCGAGTAGCACGGCCACTGGATGCCGCTCAGCTCGGCCAGGCGCGCGTAGCTCATCCCCCGGTGCATCGGGGACAGCGATCGCACCTCGTCCCAGATCTCCTCGGCCGAGGGGCGCTCCCACTCCTGCCCCAGGCGGGTCGCCAGCTCGCACATGATCTCGATGTCGTCCCGGGCGCCCTCCGGCGGGTCCAGGGCCTTGCGGACCAGTTGGACCCGCCGCTCGCTGTTGGTGAAGGTGCCGTCCGACTCGCACCAGGAGGCGCTGGCCGGGAGCACGACGTCGGCGAGTTCGGCGGTGCGGGTCAGGAAGATGTCCTGCACCACGAGGTGGTCCAGGGAGCGCAGCCGACTGGTGGTCTTGTGCGTCTCGGGCTCGGACTGGACCGGGTTCTCCCCGATCACGTAGAGCGTTCTGAGCTCCTTGGACTCCATCGCCTCGAACATCTGGGTGAGGGTCTTGCCCTTGGTGCCCTGGATCGGCCGCCCCCACGCCTGCTCGAACGGGGCGCGCACCTTCGGGTCCAGGATGTCCTGGAACCCGACCAGCCGGTCCGGGATGGCGCCCATGTCGCCGCCGCCCTGCACGTTGTTCTGCCCGCGCAGCGGGTTGAGCCCGGAGCCGTGCCGTCCCACGTGGCCGGTCAGCAGGGACAGGTTGATCAGCGAGCGCACGTTGTCGGTCGCGTTGTGGTGCTCGGTGATGCCGAGGGTCCAGCAGAGCTGGGCGCGCTCGGCGCGGGCGTAGGCGTGCGCCAGTTCGCGGATGGCCTCCGCGGGTACGCCCGTCACGGCCTCGGCCGCCGCGAGCGTCCACGGCTCGACCAGTTCGCGGTACTCATCCAGGCCGGTGGTGGCGCGCTCGATGAAGGTCTCGTTGGCCAGGCCGGCGTGCAGGATCTCCCGGCCGATGGCGTGCGCCAGCGGGATGTCGGTGCCCACGTCGAGCCCGAGCCAGCGGTCGGCCCATTCGGCGGTCGGCGTGCGGCGGGGGTCCACGACGAAGAGCCGGGCTCCCCGGCGGACGCCCTTGAGCACGTGCTGGAAGAAGATCGGGTGCGCGAAGCGCGGGTTGCCGCCCCAGATGATGATGAGGTCGGTGTCCTCGATCTCCGCGTAGGAGGAGGTGCCTCCCCCGGATCCGAAGGCGGCGGCCAGCCCGGCGACGCTGGGGGCGTGGCAGGTGCGGTTGCACGAGTCGACGTTGTTGGTGCCGACCACGACGCGGGCGAACTTCTGCGCCATGAAGTTCATCTCGTTGGTGGCCCGGGCACAAGAGAGCATGCCGAAGGAGTTCGGCCCGTGGCGCTCCACGCCGTGCCGGAACCCGGCGGCGGCGCGGTCGAGGGCCTCCTCCCAGGTGGCCGGGCGCAGTGCGCCGCGCTCGCGCACGAGCGGCTGGGTGAGGCGGTCGAGAGGGGCGGAGCGGTCGTCGGATCGCATGTGGCCTCGCTTGGTGGTCGTGGCCTTCTTCGTGGAGGAGCCGAGGGCGTCCCCACGAATAGCATGGTTAGGGATACTGTATACAGTATTTGCGTTAAGGGGGCGGCGGTCAAGAGCGCGCGGCCAGGGAGGGGGCGGGGGCGGAGGGCTCGGACACCCTCTGGTTCAGCAGTCCGGCCGTGGCGTCGACCGCGCGGAGCGTCGGTGCCGGGACCCCGGTCAGGTCGGCCAGCTCCACCACGGCGGACAGGATGACGTCCAGTTCCATGGGGCGCCCGCGCTCCAGGTCGTGCAGGGTGGAGGTGCGGTGGTCGCCCGCCTTCTCGGCGCCCGCCAGCCTCCGCTCGACGGAGACGGCCGGCCGCACGCCCAGCTCGGCCGCTACCTGCAGGGTCTCGTTCATCATGGTGCGGGCCATCTCCCTGGTCGCGGGGTGGCGGCAGATCTGCACCATGGTCGAGCGGGTCAGCGCGCTCAGCGGGTTGAAGACGATGTTGCCCATCAGCTTCACCCAGATGTCCTCGCGCAGGTCCTGCTCGACCGGGCACTTGAGCCCGCCCGCCTCCATCGCCGCGGACAGGGCGCGGCAGCGCTCGGAGTCGGACCCGTCCGGTTCGCCGATGGAGAAGCGGGTCCCCTCGATGTGCCGGATCACCCCCGGCGCGGCGATCTCGGTGGCCGCGTAGACGACGCACCCTATGGCGCGCTCGACCGGGATCGTCCGGCTCACCGCGCCCGCCGGGTCCACGCTCTCGATCCGCCTGCCCGCGAACGGGCCGTCGACCCCGTGGAAGTACCACCACGGGATCCCGTTCTGGGCGGCCACGACGGAGGTGGCGGGCCCGAGGAGGGGGCGCAGCAGCGGGCCGCATCCGGCGTACTGCTGGGCCTTGAGGCCGAGGATGACGGTGTCTACGGGTCCTATCTCGGCGGGGTCGTCCGTGACATGGGGGTGCGCGGTGAAGTCGCCGCGCGGGCTCAGCACCCGGACCCCGTGCTCGCGCATGGCCCGCAGGTTCTCGTTACGGGCGATGAGGTGGACGTCGGCGCCACCGCGGTGCAGAGCGGCGCCCGCGTAGGCGCCGATCGCTCCCGCGCCCAGGACGGCGATTCGCATGGGAACTCCCTTCATTTTCCATACTGTATACAGTATGCTGGCAAAGCCGCTCCTTCACACCACGGCAGGGAGAGAAGGAATGTCCGACCTGGGTGCTTCGGAAACTTCTCCGCTTCTTCACGTGAGATCCCGTCCGCGCGCTTCCGTTCCCTGGAACCAGGCACGAAGGCTGGCGCGGGCGACCGGCGCCGAGGGGGGATCGCCCATGGCCGAGGAGTCGCTCGCCGACGCACTCGGTTCCACCCTCGGCGCCGACCTCGTCTCGGCGGTCGACGTCCCCGCGCTGGACAGTGCGGCGATGGACGGGTACGCGGTGTCGGGGGAGGGCCCCTGGACCGTCCTCGGCCGGTCGTTCGCCGGGCATCGGGGCCCCGTCGCCCGCCTGGGCCGCGGGGAGGCGGTGGAGATCGCCACGGGCGCCGTCGTGCCGGACGGCGCCACCGCCGTCCTCCCCCATGAGCGGGCGACGGTGTCCTCCGGAACCGTGTACGGCGGCGCCGAACCCGGCAGGCACATCCGGCGCCGGGGCGAGACCACCGCCGCCGGATCACTGGTCGCCCGCCGGGGGGTCCCCGTCACGCCCGCCCTCCTGGGGCTGGCCGCGAGTCTGGGCCTGGACACCCTGCCCGTGCTCCGGCCCCTGGTGCGCGTCCTGGTCACGGGGGACGAGGTCGTGCGGGAGGGGGCACCGCGCCCGGGCGCGGTGCGCGACGCGATCGGCCCCGTCCTGCCCGGACTGGTGGCATGGGCGGGCGGACGCTGTGCTCCTCCGGTCCCGGTCGCCGACCGGGGGCGGGACCTCGCGCGGGAGCTGGACGCGGCCGGGGGGACCGACGTCGTCGCCGTCTGCGGCTCCTCCTCCGCCGGGCCCGCCGACCACCTGCGCACGGTGCTGGCCGGGCTCGGCGCGACGACCGTCGTCGACGGCGTGTCCTGCCGGCCCGGGCACCCGCAGACGCTGGCGGTGCTGCCCTCGGGCGCCGTGGTCGTGGGGCTGCCGGGCAACCCCGGCGCCGCCCTGGCCGCGGCCCTGACCCTGCTCGTCCCGGTGCTCAGCGGACGCGCGGCCCGACGTGATCCCGCACACACCGGAGGGCGCGCCCGGTTCGTCGGCACCGTCCCGCCGCACGCGCTCGACACCCGCCTGGTGCCGGTGCGCGTCAGCCGGGGCCTGGCCGTGGAGCTGCGCGGATCCGGCCCCGCCGACCTGCGGGCCGCCGCCACGGCGGACGCCCTCGCGGTGCTCCCGCCGGGCCGTGCCTCCGGCCGCGTCGAACTGGTGGTGCTGCCGTGACGCCCCACGCGCCCGCTGTGCTTTGTACACTGTCTACAAAGACCGACCACCTGGATTCTGGAGACTTCCTATGTCCTCGCAGGGGTTGAGTACCGTCGCAGGGCGTATCCAGCGTCCGGTACCGCTACGCGAAGCCGTGTACGAAGCCATTCTCGACCTGATCACCACACGGGCCCTCTCGCCCGGCCAGCACCTGGTCGAGACCGAGCTGGCCCGGAACCTGGGCGTCTCGCGCCAACCCGTCCGGGAGGCGATGCAGCGGCTCAGCAACGAGGGGTGGGTGGACCTGCGGCCCGGCTACGGCGCGTTCGTGCACACGCCCACCGAGAGCGAGGCCGACCAGCTCCTGGCCGTCCGCGCCCTGCTGGAGACCGAGTCGGCCCGGCTGGCGGCCGAGAACGCCTCGGCCGAGCAGATCGGGTTCCTGCGCGAGCTGATCTCCGCCGGGCGCTCGGCGACCGAGCGGGCCGACACCGACGCGGTCGTCCAGGCCAACGCCGACTTCCACCGCACCGTCACCGAGGCCTCGGGCAACCGGGTGCTCGCCGAGCTGGCCGCGCAGGTCGACCGACGGGTCCGCTGGTACTACGCCCCGGTCGCCCGCATCCGCGGCTCCGCCTCGTGGGACGAGCACGACCAGCTCGTCGACGTCATCGAGGAGGGGAACGCGGACGAGGCGCTGAGGCTGATGAGCGAGCACACCGAGCGCACCCGGCGCACCTACCACGAGCAGGTGGACGACCTCCAGGGCTCCTGACCCCCGCGGGGGCGTCCGGGTCAGGAACCCGCGGCCCGCTGGTACACGCTGCCCTCGTCGTTGCGGACCAGGTATCCCCCGTCCACGAGGTGGCGGCGCATCGACGACGGGTCGTCGCAGCAGCTCAGGAGGGCGGCGTTGACCTGCTTCTCGGTGTACTTCGCGCCGGGGGCGAAGAACCGCTCGGTGACGCGCCCGAAGACCCTGTGCCGCAGCTCGCGCCTGACGGGCAGGGAGGTCAGCCGGCCGTCGTGGAACAGGGAGTCCACCGGGTCGCGGTCGACGGGGCGCTGCTCCTCCAGGGCGGCGGCGAACACCTCCGGCTCGGCCACCACGCGGTCGCCGTCCTCGCGTACCAGGCCGGCGTCCGCCAGCCGGGCCAGGCGTTTGCGCTCCCTGGCCCCGCCCCCGCGCACCTCCTCGGCGGGCACGCCGCCGGGGCCCGCGCCGACCACGCGGGCGTAGAGCGCCAGACGGGCGGGGTCGGCCAGGGCCGAGACGATCTGGGTGGGGTGCGGCACGGCGCTCTCCTCCTGTGGTCCGGTGCGTGTACGACACGGACACTAGGACCCGCACCGGCGCGGGGCCAGCCGTTTTCAGCCGTCGGCGAGCAGTCGCTCGACCACCCTGGCCACACCGTCCTCGTGGCTGGCGGGGGCCCTGCGCAGCCCCAGCGCCGGGTCGAGCAGGTCCGGGTGCCCGTCGGCCATGGCGTACCCGGCACCGGCCCAGGACAGGGCGGACAGGTCGTTGGGCATGTCGCCGAAGGCCACCACCTCCTCGGCGGAGACCCCCCACTGCTCGCAGACCATCGCGAGCGTGCTGCCCTTGCTCACCCCCAGGGCGCTCAGCTCCAGCAGGCTGTGGCGGCCCGAGTAGGTGATCTCCGCCAGTGGCCCGACCGTCTCCACCGCGGCCTCGTGCAGTACGTGCACCGGGATGTCGCGGGAGCGCACGAGCAGCTTGGCGACCGGCACGGCTCGCGAGAGCAGGGCGTCGGGGGTCTCCAGCACCTCGCGCACCCAGTCGCGGGGCACCCACGGCTCCAGGTGGTAACCGGCGTCGTGGAAGAAGTCGGTGCCGGTCTCGACGCCGAAGCCGATCCCCTCCAGCGCGCCGCGCAGCTTCTCGACCACCGCACTGGCGGTCTCCAGGTCGATCGCGCGCACCAGGGGGTCGGAGTCGGGCACGTGGGCGAGGGCGCCGTTTCCGCAGAGCACGGCGGCACAGGTGAACTGCTCGACGATGTGCCGGGTGGTGCGGGGCGGGCGCGCGGTGGAGACGACCACCCTGACGCCCGCCTCCGCGGCGGCGGCCAGGGCCCGCCGGTTGCGTTCGGAGACCAGACCCTCCCTTCCAAGGAGGGTGCCGTCGAGATCGGTGGCGATAACCCGGGGAAAGACCATGGTGCGTATTATGTCGGTTGCCTGCGACGTTCTGAAGTGCTTTTCGCCCGCCCCCACACGAGCGGGAGGGCGGTCCCCGGGCCCGCGGGGACCCGTTCCACCACCCCGCCCCGGAACACCTCGTACAGGTCCAGCGATTCCAGGTGGACGTAGCCGATGTGGCAGTCGCAGCTGGTCAGCGGACACGCGCGCGGCCCGAGCCGGGCGGCGAACGAACCGTCGTAGAGGTTGCCCAGCGGCGTGTCCACGAAGTGGCAGCGGCGCACGTTCCCGTCCCCGTCCACGGACAGCACACTGTCACCGGTACGGCAGGGCAGTCCCCGGCTGGGGTGGGGGCGGCGGCTGTAGTGGAAGTGCGGGTCCAGGGCCTGCCACTCGGCGGCCTCCGCGTCGGTGTAGGTCCGCCCCTCGGCGGCGTTCACCCACAGGTACACCTCCCCGGGCAGGTCGGCGCGCATCCGGCGGGCCGCCTCCAGGTGCTCGGGTTCGCCGACCACGCCGACGCTGAACCGCACTCCCATCCCGGCCAGCTCGCGCGCCTTGGCGAGGAAGCGCTCGTGGGAGACCTGCCCGGGGTGGTAGGTGGTCCACAGCGCGGCGGTGGACAGGTCGCAGCCGGCCAGCCAGCCCACGCGTCCGCTCAGGTTGGTCTGGATGGCCACGCGGTCCACGTGCGGCAGGTGGCTGAGCCGGGTGATCGCCGTCCGGTACCAGGACCGCACCAGCCCCTCGCCCCACGGGGTGAACAGCACCGAGAACCGCGTGCCCGGGTCCGCGTCCTCCCGCCCGGCCACCCAGTCGGTGAACCGCTCCAGCGCGGCCCGGTCGGTGCGCAGTGTCCCGGGGCCGTCGCGCCGCTTGGCGAAGGGGCAGTACGGGCAGTCGTAGTCGCAGCTGGCCAGCGGACCCCGGTAGAGCAGGGTCAGGTGCGGCGGGAGCGTCGCGCCGAGGGCGGGGGGAGCCGGTGTCACCGTGCCCACCGGGCCTCGTAGTCGGCCATCAGCGCCCTCACCCCGGCGGAGAAGAACATCGGCCCGATCGCGTCGGAGTGCGCGAGCCCCTCCGGGGTCAGCCGGACCAGGTGCGGCTCGGCCCTCGGCTCCAGCCATCCGCGCTCGTCGAGGGCCGCGAGGACCCCGGGGAAGTCCTGGCGGGGGTGGCGGCCGAACCGGTCGGTGTAGGCGGTGGCGTCGACCCCCTCCGCCCGCAGCAGCGACTGCAGCAGGTGGCGGCGCCGCCGCTCGTCCTGGTCCATGCGAAAACCCACCTCCGCGCGGGTGAAGTCGTCACGGTCGCGGTCCACGTAGTCGGCGATGATCGACCGCACCCCGCCCACGCCCACGGCGTAGTCGAACGAGTAGTGCGCGCCGGCCGTGTACGACCGTGCGCCGCAGCCCAGTCCGACCATGCCGTCGGTCTGGCAGCAGTGGTCGGGCTCCTCCGCGACCGGGGCGTCCGCACGCCGGAACATGCGCATGGACACCTGCGTGTAGCCGCGTTCGAGCAGGTGGTCGCGGCCCCGCCGGTACAGGCTGAGCCGGTGGTCGTCCCACGCGCGGGCGCGGCGGCCCAACCCGGTGAGCGGACGCACGTACAGCGGGTACAGGTACACCTCCTCCGGCGCCCACTCCAGCGCGGTGTCCAGCGAGTACGCCCAGGTGCGGGCGTCCTGCCGCTCGATGCCGTAGATGAGGTCGACGTTGAGGCCGGCGGAGGCGTGCTCGCGGATCGCGGCCAGCGCCCGGTCCACCTCGGCGCGCCGCTGCGGGCGCCCGGCCGCGTGGGCCTCGGAGTCGACGAAGCTCTGCACGCCCATGCTGATCCTGGTGGCGCCGCGCGCGTCGAGCACCGCCAGCCGGTCGGGGGTGGCCGTGGCCGGGGAGGTCTCCACCGACACCGGGATCCGCGACAGGTCCACCCCGAACGCGCGCTCGGTGAGGTCGTAGATCCGGGTGAGCTCCTCGGCGGTCAGGTACGTGGGGGTGCCCCCGCCCAGGGCGGCCCGCGCGAACCGCGCGCCCTCCGGCAGGACCCCGGACACCGCCTCCGCCTGCCGCTCCAGGGCGTCCAGGTAGGCGGTGACCTGCTCGGCCGGGGGAGTGGAGCGGGTGAACAGGTTGCAGAACCCGCAGCGCATCTCGCAGAAGGGGATGTGCGCGTACAGCGACAGCGCGTCGACGGCCTCGCCGCGCCACAGGTCGGCGAGCGGGGGGCGCTCCTCGAAGGGCCGGTAGGCGCTCTTGTGCGGGTAGGCGTAGACGTAGGACTGGTACGGGGAGTCGGCACGCACCGGTTCGGCGCGCGGGGTGAGGGCTGCGGTCACGCGGTCGCCTCCTGGGCGTCGGCGGGTGCTGTGCGTCCCCGGGGCAGGAACGCGTGGGCGTAGGGGACCGTCCAGACGGTCTCGTGGCCGATGCGGTGGCCGGTGTGGCCGTCCTCCCCGTAGGCGGTCCCGTGGTCGGAGCACACGATCGCGAAGCAGGGGCGGCGGGCCGACATCGCCGCCAGCAGCGGGGGCAGGTGCCGGTCCACGTACTCCAGGGCGGCGGCGTGGCTCTCGCGGGTGTCGCCGTCCTCGCCGGTGGCCCCGGGCAGGTGGAACCAGTTGGGCTGGTGCAGCGCCGACACGTTGAGCAGCAGGAACAAGGGCTGGTCGGCGGGGCGCGCTTTCGCGATCCGGGCCGCGCACGCCACCTGGTTCTCGAAGGAGCGCGGGTCGGTCACGCCGAACGACTCCTCCCAGTGGCTCTCGGCGAACATGTCGGGGATGACCGAGCCCACCGCCGAACGCCGGTTGAAGAAGCCCGTGCCCCCGACGCACGCCGTGTGGTAGCCGGCCCGGGCCAGCCCCGAGGCCAGGTCGGGGGTGTCGAAGGTCCAGGTGCCCGGCGCGGTGGACGCGCTGCCGGGGAACGCGGCGGCGAACAGGCGCGGGTGCGGTCCGGGTGAGGCGGGCGTGGGCAGGAACCCGGCCAGCATCGCCAGGTGGGAGGCGTAGGTGAAGCTCGCGGGGGCGTGCCTGCGCTCCCACCGCCCTCCCGGCAGCAGCCGGGCGAGGTTGGGGGTGCGGCCCGCTCCGGCCAGTTCGGCGGCCACGTCGTACCGCAGGGTGTCCAGGGTGAGCAGCAGGATGTCGTGCGTGCCCACCACGGCGTTCATGTCGGGTTCGGTGCTGTTCATGCTCTCGCGGGTTCGGGGACGGGGAAGCGGCCGGTGGCCAGGGCGTGCAGTTGCTCGGCGTAGGTGTCGCGGCCCTCGTGCAGCACTCCGGGGATCAGGTCGCCGAAGGCGTTGACCTCGCACACGGCGAACTCACGCCACCCCGGCAGGGCCAGCAGGTCCACCCCGGCGTGCAGGGTGCGGGGAAAGCACGCGGCGGCGGCCTCGGCGGTGGCCAGCGCCTCCGCCCAGGGGTGCGGGCCGACCGACTCCCGCAGGGCCGCCAGGTCGCCCCGGGCGTTGCCCAGGTGCAGGTTGGTCATGGGCGAGGACGAGGAGCGCACCACGACGTGCGTGGCCCGGCCCGCGACCACCACCACGCGCAGGTCCACGGTCTTGCCGCCGAACCCCGCCTTGGGCACCCACCGCTCCACGTGCAGGCCGTCGGGGGCGAGCGCGTCCACCACCTCCGCGACCTCCGCCTCCCGGGTGTAGGTGCGCAGCCGCAGGCTGTTGTACAGCTCCACGGACCCGTCGGCGCCCCGGACCAGGTCGGCGGAGGTCACCGCCCGGACACGTCCGCCGGACGCGGTGGCCAGCGCCACCACCCCCGAGGCCGAGGATCCGTGCGCGGGCTTGACGAACACCCTGGGCCAGCGGTGCGCGTCCATCGCGGCGCGCAGCGACGCGTAGTCCGTGACCGGCCCGGGCAGGGCGGGCGCCACCGGGACCCCGGCCGCCGCCAGGCGGACGTGGCAGCGCCTCTTGTCGCACATGTCCACCAGGTCGGCGGGTTCCTGGAGCAGGTGCGCGCCGGGGGTGGCGGCCACCGCCTCCGCGAGCCGGCCCAGCGACGAGCGGAACCCGGCGTGCTGGTCGGCGGTGCCCTCGGCCCGGTAGAGGTCGGGGCCGCGGTTCCAGCCGCGCAGCAGGCGCTCGGTCTCCACGTCGCCGCCGGGGGAGTCGACCCGGACCAGGGCGCCCTCGGGCAGCGCGACCGGCCCGGCGGCCAGGTCGCGCCACGGCACGACCGCGGGTCCGGGCAGGCCGGCGGCCCTGACCGCCTCGCCGAACAGCTCCAGGCGCCGGTTGCCGGGGACCCCCACCACGACCAGCGGACGCTGCCGGGTCACTCGGAGACCGCCGTGTAGTAGTAGACCCTGTCGCCGTAGACGTCCGGCTCCTGCGGGTCGGAGAGGTCGACCTCCACGCCGGGCAGCGCTTCGCGGACGCGTTCGCGCATGTCCTCGGACAGGAAGTGGTGGTGCAGGTCCAGGCGTCGCAGCCCCCGGAAGGCCGGTGCCTCCAGGAGGGGCTTGGCGTCCTTGTCGCACAGGATGCCCAGGGACAGGTCCAGGGTGTCCAGGCCGGGGAGGACGGGGGACTCGGCGAGTGCCCGCACCCACGTGCCGGCGTACTCCGCGTTGCGCAGCCCCAGGGACCGCAGCTCGGGGAAGGCCCTCCCGGACAGGAGGGGCGCGAGGTCCTGCGGCGTGGTGTCCCCGCCGTAGTCCTCCGCCCCCAGCCACAGCTCCAGGTGCTCCAGCGCGGGCAGGCCGGAGGCGCACACGTCGCGGACGACGTCGGGGCGCAGCGCTCCGCTCTGGACGGTGAGGCTGCGCAGCGACCGGTGCTCGGGGACGCGCAGGCCCAGGTCGCCGGTGCCGCCGCGCACGACGAGTTCCTCCAACCGGGGAAGCGCGCTCACCAGGGGTGCCAGGTCGCACAGGTTGATCCAGGAGATCTCGTTCTCCTCCCGGAGGATCTCGCCGAAGAACAGCGACCGCAGCCCGGTCAGCTTCGGGGCGAACCCGACCAACGCGCTCGCGGCCTCTTCGGCCCGCATCTGGTAGTCGTCGTCCGGGATGTTGCCGACGATGAGGGCGTGGACCCTCTTCCGGTCCACCAGGTCGGTGAACCGCTCCAGGTACTCCGTGAGGGTCTCGAACGGCTTCTTCTGGCCGTGGCGCGGGCCGAGGTGGAAGGGCGGCGGTTCCATCTTCAGCCGCCAGGCCACTGAACCGGGGGCGGCGATGGCGTCGAAGAGCCGCCGGTACGACGACGGGTACTCCTCTCGGCGCCTCCTCTGGTTGCGCGCACTGTGCATGGCGCGCTCGAAGTCGCCGCGGATGGCCTCCCACGAGGAGAACTCGACCACGGGCAGGCCCGCGAACTCGGTGACGTGGTGGGTGTTCGGCATCAGGGGTTCCTACCTGGGGGGACGGGCGGACACATGTCCAGCAGCCCGAAGCGACATGTCCGGCGCTGGAGGGGCTACTCGGAGACCGCCGTGTAGTAGTGGACCTCGTCGTCGTAGGTGTCCGGCTCCTGCGGGTCGGACAGGTCGACCTCCACCCCGGCTTCGGTGAGCACACGGCGGACCTCGTCCGCGGCCTCCTCGGACAGGTAGTGGTGGTGCAGGTCCAGGCGCCGGAGGCCGCGGAACGCCGGCGCTTCGAGCAGGGGCGCGACGTCCTCGTCCCGCAGGGTGCCCAGGGACAGGTCCAGCGTGTGCAGCCGTGCGGTGACCGGGGCCTCGGCGAGCGTCCGCACCCACGCGCCGGTGTGCTCGGCGTTGCGCAGGCCCAGCGAGCGCAGCCGGGGGAACGCCTCGCCGCGCAGTACCGGCGCGAGGTCCTGCGGCGCGGCGTCCCCGCCGTAGTCCTCCACCCCCAGCCACAGCTCCAGACGCTCCAGCTCCGGCAGCCGGGCCGAGGCGACCTGGCGCGCGAGCCTCCCGGGCAGCCCTCCGCCCTGGAGGGTGAGGCGGCGCAGCCCGGGGTGCTCCAGCGCATCCAGGCTCAGGTAGCCGGTGCCGCGTACCGCGAACCCGGTCAGTCCGGGGTAGGCGGCCACCAGCGAGGAGAGGTCCGAGTGCCTGATCCACGACGCCTCGCACTCCTCGAAGGACAGGTCCGTGTAGAAGAGGGCGCGCAGGCCGGGCAGGCGGGGGACGATCTCCACGAAGGCGTCGCGGACCTCGTCGGAGGACTCCACCGCGAAGGCGTTCACCAGGCTGCCGACCACGACGGCGGTGACCGCGGCCGGGTCGGACACGAACCCGGTGAAACCGGTGAGGTAGTCCAGGGCCGACCACTGGTCGCCCTCGTCGTAGCCGCAGCCGTACCGGGTCAGCCTCCAGGCCACCGAACCGGGGTCGGCGAGGCCGTCCAGTTCGGGGGACCGGCGACCGGGGCCCGCGTCCTGCCCCGACCGTTCCAGGAGGCGGGCCTCCATGTAGTCGGCGACGGGCAGTCCGGCGAACTCGGACAGGGGCTCGTGGAAGGTCAAGGCGACTCCCGGAGGCTCGGAGGGCGTGCGCGTCCATGCATAGCAGCGCACTCCGACAGCGCCGTCTCCTCCAGCATCGCCTTCATGGTCGGGCACTTCAGGAAGTCCCCGGCCTCGCAGTCCACGACGTGCGCCACCAGCTCGCGGGCGGTGCGCAGCCGCTCCAGGCGCTCGTCCAGCCTGGCCAGGTGCTCGGCCAGGAGGGCGCGTCGCGACGCGCCGTCCGGTGCGCCGACCACCTCGCGGATCTGCGCCAGGCTGAACCCGGCCTCCTGCGCGCGCAGCACCAGAGCCACCTGGAGCCGGTGGTCCGGCGTGTAGCGGCGCCGGCCTCCGGAGCGACGGGCGGGCTCCAGCACGCCCACCGCCTCCCAGTGCCGCAGGACGTGGGGGGCCAGCCCGAACGGTTCGGCCAGCTCGCCGATGGACAGCTCCGACTCTCTTGACTTCATGTGGACATTAACTTCCAGACTGGGCCCAGGGTCAAGGAGCGGCAGCGAGGGAGGGCGTCATGGACGAGCGGACCGAGCGGGTGCGCGGGCAGTGGAACCGGATGGCGAGGGGCTACGACCGCGGGGAACGGGTGCAGCGGCTCGTGCTCGGCGGCACCCGTGCCCGGCTGTGCGGAAGGGCTCGCGGCAGGGTCCTGGAGGTCGCCGTGGGCACCGGCCACAACCTGCGGTACTACCCGGAGGACGTGGAGGTCACCGGGGTGGACCTGAGCCCCGGCATGCTGGAGGGGGCCAGGGCACGGGCCGCCGAACTGGGGGTGGGGGCCCGACTCCGGGAGGGCGACGCCCAGGACCTGCCCTTCGGAGACGGGGAGTTCGACACCGTGGTGTGCGCGCTCGCCCTGTGCGCCATCCCCGACCAGTACCGCGCCCTGTCCGAGATGCACCGGGTCCTGCGGCCGGGCGGACTCCTGCTGCTGGTCGACCACGTCGAGTACACCCGCTGGCCCCTCCGGGCACGGGAGGCGCGCAAGGACCGTCCCCGGCGGCTGCCGAGGCACGTCGCCGTCGACGCGGGCTTCGTGGTCGACCACCACGACCGGACCGGGCTGGGGTTCATCGAGCGCGTGATCGCCCACCGGGGCGTCTGAGGGCGCACGCCGGGGCCGGATACGCGGGAACGACGACCTCCCGAGATCCGGCCCTACCTTCCTCGTCCCCCATACTGTCCGAAAATCGCTCAGCGGGGCTGTGCACGCCCTTCTCCGGCGCTGTTACGGGACTTCGCGCGGGCGCGGTGTGACAGTGTTCCCATGGCTACGCACAGCGAACTGCGAGACTTCTGGGAGCGCCGCCTCGAAGGCGACTGGACCGAGAGCGGCGTCGGCTACCGGGCCCTGGGCCGCCCCTTCAACACGTGGATGTACCGGGTGCGCGAGGAGGTGTTCCTGCGCGAGGTCTCCCGGATGGACCCGGGCGGGGCCAGCGTCCTCGACGTGGGCAGCGGCACCGGCTTCTACGTGCGCCTGTGGCGGCGGATGGGCGTCGGCGACATCACCGGGTGCGACATGACCGACGCGGCGGTGGAGCGCCTGCGGGACAGGTTCCCCGACCACCGGTTCGTCCGCCAGGACGCCGCGGACCTCGACGCCTTCGACGCCGACTCCTTCGACGCGCTCTCCTGCATGGACGTGCTCTTCCACATCACCGACGACGGGCGCTACACCAGCGCGTTCGGGGAGTTCGCCCGGGTGCTGCGCCCCGGCGGGCTCCTGGTGGTCTCCGAGAACTGCCTCCAGCGCCCCGAGCAGCGCGGAGAGCACCAGGTCAACCGCACCCTGGAGTGGATCGCGGACACCGCCGACAAGGCCGGGTTCGACATGGTCCGCCGCGTGCCCATGCTCATGCTGATGAACGCCCAGGTGGACGCTCCCCCGGTGTGGCGCAAGGCGTGGGGCGCGGCCCTGCGCGCGGCCACCCTGACCGCGCCGACCGGCTGGCTGGCGGGCGCCGCCCTGTACCCGCTGGAGCGGCGCCTGGTCCAGGGCCGCAGGGAGGGCCCGACCACGGAACTGGTGGCGTTCCGGCTCCGGGGCCAGGGGTAGGACACGGCGTGAGAGGTGACACGGGAGGACTGTGCCGACCCCTGGTGTGCGTCCCTGGCTACGGTTGACGGTCAGTGGCGGAAACGACGGCCTCAGGGTCGGGGCCCTCGGTACCGCGGACGTTCTGACGGGAGGCGACTGTGCGACGCTCCACCATCACGTCGGTGGTCAAGTGGGGGCTCGTGGGACTGGTGACCACCCAGGTCGCCGTGGCCGCGACCCTCATGGGGATCAACCACTGGCGCAGGAAGGTGCGGCCGCGCCGGGCGCGCTTCCCCCACACCGACCCGGTCGAACTGCCGGTCGGCGACAACGGGAACACCGCCACCGTGTACACCTACGGCGAGGACCTGTTCCGGGACATGCTCGCGGCGATCCAGGGTGCCCGACGCCGGGTCCTCTTCGAGTCCTACATCTTCAAGGACGACCGGGTGGGCCGCGAGTTCAAGAGGGCGCTCGTCGACGCCGCCGAGCGGGGCGTCGAGGTGTACGTGATCTACGACGGCTTCGCGAACCTGGTGGTGCCCCGGTCCTTCCTCCGCTTCCCGCCCAGCGTCCACGTGATCAGGTACCCGGCGTTCCGGCCGGGCGTGCTGCTGTTGAACATCCGCAAGTCCGGCCGGGACCACCGCAAGATCCTCACCGTCGACGGCGAGGTGGGCTTCGTCGGCGGGTACAACGTCGGGTCGCTGTACGCCACCGAGTGGCGCGACACCCACCTGCGGGTGTCCGGATCGGCGGTGTGGGCGCTGGAGAACGCCTTCAGCGACTTCTGGAACATGAACCGCCACGCCCGCCAGCCCGAGCTGGAGGGGCTGGGAGAGGCCGACTGGGACGCGCACTTCCGTGTGCACCGCAACGTGCCCGAGGTGCTCATCTACCCGATCCGGGCGATGTTCCTGGAGGCGATCGACCGGGCCAAGGAGAGGGTGCTGTTCACCCAGGCCTACTTCATGCCCGACCGGGAGTTCCAGCGCGTCCTGGTCGAGGCCGCCGAACGGGGGGTGGAGGTCAACATCCTCCTCCCGGAGGAGTCCAACCACGTCGTCGCCGACTGGATATCCCGCAGCCAGTACGCGGTGCTGCTGCGCGGCGGAGTGCGGCTGTGGCTCTACCAGAACGCCATGGTGCACGCCAAGACGGCGACGGTGGACGGCCAGTGGTCCACGATCGGCACCGCGAACGTGGACCGGCTGAGCCTGACGGGCAACTACGAGATCAACGTGGAGATCTTCGACGAGGGCGTGGCCCGGCACATGGAGAAGGTCTTCGCCAACGACCTCACCAACTGCCGGGAACTGACCAAGGAGGAGTGGAGCCACCGCCCGCTCCTCGCGAGGTTCGGCGAGAGCGTGCTGGCCCCCTGGCGCCCGTTCCTGTGAGCTCAGGACCCGCGGTGCTCGGGCGGAGGGCCCAGGCGTCTGGGGAAGAACGGGTCCGGCTCCATCTTGCGGGGCCGGGGCCCGCCCCAGTGCTGGGGGCCGGGGTGCGGCGTCCGGTGGAGCGCCCCGGCGATCGCGGACGGTGATCCGCCCCGCTGCCTGCCCGGCGACCTGTCCTGTTCTTCGGCCTGCTCGTCCCGGGAATGTTGCGCGTGCGTCATCCGAGTGGCCTCCCCGACTGCGGTCCGTGCTCCGGTTCCATGATCGGACGACTTCCCTCCGCTGTCATGGCGACACGGTGGGGATCCGGGAACGGTGGCGGGGGAAGCTTCGTGCGGCTGACGGCGGGGCGTCGGGAGGCCGAGCGGGGAGGAGATCGGTCACCGGGGCCCCGCACCGTGGCCGACGGGCGTGTCGCTCATCGACCCGGTGGCGGTGCGGTGAGTCCGGTGGGCCCGTCGGCCGCGGCGTCGGCGTAACGGCGGGCCAGGCGCGCGAACGCGGCTTTGAGTTCGGCGGGGCCGACGACCTCGATGTCGGCGTCGAACCTGCCGATGGCGGCGGCCAGGCCGGGCCATGACCAGGAACCGAGGGTGAGTCGGCAGCGGTTCGGACCGAGTTCCGCGACGACTCCGTCACGGAGGTGGGGGGACACGGCGGCCGCGGGGAGGTCGAGGACGACCTCACCGCGACAGGGCCAGTCGCCGGTGCCGTCGGAGCCGCGGAACCTGCCGGTCACGAAGGCGGCCACGTCCTCCCCGGGGATGTCGCGCGGGACGAAGCGGGGCCCGGTGGGGGCGCGCGGGGTGATCCGGTCGGCGCGGAAGGTACGCCAGTCGTCGCGGTCGAGGTCCCAGGCGACGAGGTACCAGCGCCCGCGCCAGGTGACGAGGTGGTGGGGCTGCACCCTGCGTGGTGGAGTACCGGCGCGGTCGTCGTCCGCCGTGGCAGGGGATGCGGGGGCGTAGTCGAAGCGCAGCACCTCGCGGGCGTGGACGGCGGCGCTGAGCGCTGTGAGGACGCCGTTGCCGACCTGTGGGGCCGACCGGGTCGTCGGCGGTTCGACGGCGGTGACCTGGAGGGTGTCGATACGGCGGCGCAACCGTGCGGGCATGACCTGTCGGACGGTGGCCAGCGCGCGTGCCGCGGCTTCCTCGATACCGGCGCCGCTGGTGGTGGCCGTCTGGAGCGCCACGGCGAGTGCGGTGGCCTGTTCGTCGTCGAACAGCAACGGGGGCAGCCGCGTGCCGGCGTCGAGTCGGTATCCGCCGTCGGGGCCTTTGGTGGTCGCGATGGGGTAGCCGAGCTCGCGCAGGCGGTCGACGTCGCGGCGCACGGTGCGCGGGCTGACGTCCAGCCGCTCGGCCAGCAGCGCGCCCGGCCAGGCCCGGCGCGCCTGGAGCAGCGAGAGCAGCGACAGCAGTCGTGCTGAGGTTTTCGGCATGTTCCTGATTCTGCTCCCGGAAGAGGACACACCCTGTCCGCTTCTGCTGTGACTGTGGTCGCGTGCCAGAAGACAACGGGCCCCGCGCGGGAGCGCGTGACGATGCCACCGGTGTCGGCTGTGCGGTCCGGCCGAGAGGCCGGAGGAACGATCAGTGTGAAGGCAGGGAGCCGAGCATGTCCGTCAAGACCACGACCCACCTGAACTTTCGCGGCGACGCCCGGGCGGCGCTGGAGTTCTACCAGTCCGCTTTCGGCGGCGACCTCACCGCCGTCACCTACAAGGACGCCGGTGCCGTCCAGGAGGAGGCCGAGGCCGACCAGGTGATGTGGGGCCAGGTCCTCGCGGGGAACGGCTTCCACGTCATGGCCTACGACGTGCCCTCCCGGACGGCCTACGACCAGGGTGAGAACTCCGTCTTCGTCTCCGTGCGCGGTGAGACCGTGGAGGAGATCAGCGGCTACTGGGAGAAGCTGTCGGACGGGGCGACCACCGTGGTCCCGATGGGCCCGGCGGGCTGGGCGCCCGCCTACGGGATGCTGAGGGACCGTTTCGGCGTCGTCTGGGTTCTGGACGTCGTGGGCGAGTATCGCGGGTGATCCCGTGGGGACGTGCGGGGAGGGGCGCGTGGCCTCCGCCCTCCCCGCCCGTTCCCTCCACCCCGCGGGGCGAGCCGCACACCACCAGGTCATCGAAGGGAACGACCACCATGAAGACGCATCCCCCCGACCGCACCGGGACCCGGGGCGGGCCCTCCCGCCCCGGCACCGCGGTGTCCGGCGCCGTGGGCGGCGAGGAGCACGACGGCCGTGCCCGGAACGGCCGGGTTGCTGCGCCGGGAACCGGTCCCGGCCCGCTCGACGTGTCCTCCACCCCGCCGGCCGTCGAAAGCGCCACGGCGTGACCGTGCTGAACGCCCGGGCACTGGGCCGCGCGACACTGGCCCGGCAGCTGTTGCTCGATCACGCCGACATGCCGGTGCGCGACGCCGTCGCGCACCTGTGCGGCCTGCAGGCGCAGGAACCGCAGGAACCGTTCGTCGGACTCTGGTCGCGGCTGCGCGGCTTCGACCCCGCGGTGCTCTCGGACCTGCTGATCGGGCGACGCCTCGTGCGCACCCACCTCATGCGCCGCACGGTTCATCTGCTCACGGCCGAGGACGCCCTGGCCTGGCGCGCCCGCCACGACACCATGCTGCGCCAACGGGTACTCGGGGTCTACCGCCGCGAACTCGGCGGGACCGATCCCGACGAACTCGCCTCGGCGGGCCGGGCGGTGATGGCCGACGGCGAGCCGCGCTCGATGACCGAGCTCGGGCGGGCGCTGGCCGGACGCTGGCCGGAGCCGGGACCGCGGGCACTGGGCGAGGTACTGATCGCCGCACTCCTCCCGGCGGTGCAGCTTCCTCCACGCGGGCTGTGGCGGACGAGGGCGGGAGCACGCTACCTGCCGCTCTCCTCGTGGCTCGGCCGAGAGGTCGCCCCGCCGGCCCCGGGCGGCTCCGACCCGGTCGGTGAAGCACTGGTGCGGCGCTACCTGGCCGCGTTCGGCCCCGCGGCCTCGGCCGACCTGCGAGCCTGGTGCGGCCTCGCCGGACTACCGGCCGCGATAGCCGCGATACGCGGGGAACTGATCACCTTCCGCGACGAACGCGGCCGGGAACTGCTGGACCTCCCCGACGCACCGCGGCCCGACCCCGACACACCCGCCCCCGTGCGGTTCCTGCCCGCGTTCGACAACGCGATCCTCGGCTACCACGACCGCGGCCGGATCATCGACGACGCCCACCGCGGCCTGTCGGTCGCCGGCGAGCGTGCCGTCCTGGTCGACGGCCGGGTCGCCGCGACCTGGACCGTCGAGGCCGACACAGTGGTCGTCACCCCGCTGCGCCGCTTCTCCCGGGCAGAACGCACCGCCGTAGCCGAGCAGGGACGGGAACTGGCGTCCTTCCTCTCCGACGACGGTCGGCGCGTACGGGTCACCGCCTCCCCCCGCTGACCGGACCGCATTCGGCCCGCCAAGCGGTCATGCCGGGTGAGGACACCAGGGGCGGTGCGGGCGGTTCGCTCGTGTTCGCCCGGCGGACCGGGGCCGCGGGACCGCTCGCCGAGCACGGCGGATTCCGTGTCCGCCCGGTCGGGGCCCTCGGGAGCACGGAGCCGTTGCGGTCCGTGCCGAGCGGGAGCCCGCCCGGGAGCGGTGGGCCGGAGGGGGAGGCGCTGTGGGGATGACCCGGGAACTGCGACCACAACTGCGGTCAGATCAGTGACCTGGGGTCTCTCGCTCGAGAGAAACCCCAGGTCACAGGGGCGGCCCCAGCAGGATTCGAACCTGCGACACCCGCTTTAGGAGAGCGGTGCTCTATCCCCTGAGCTATGGAGCCATGGGTCTGACGGAGGTATTTCCTCCCCCGTCACCGGACCAAGCCTAACCCAGGATGGCGGTGGATGGGGTGTCGGTCCCCGCCTCCCGGGTGTGACTGGGGGACTCTGCGTGCATGGCGGAGTACGCTGACCTACGATTGGTTGTCCTGGAGCGGTGTGATGTTGTTCATGACACATGTCGTGTTATGGCCGCATATCTGTCTCCGGTTGCCGTGGGAACCGGGATGCCACTTCGGCCCGCGCGGTGACGACCAGGGATTTCGCCGAGGATCGGGGCGGGGAGCGGTGGGACGGGCGGGAGTCCGCGCACGGTCCGCTCCGTCCGGTGGAACGATCTCGTGTGGCCGCATGTGGACATGTAGTACGTTGCGTTGCGGTCACGGGTAGGTGTTCGAGGAAAGCAGCCGGAGGATCATTCGTGCCGTTCACTTCTGATGCGGCGCGGCGCAGGTCCCGCGTGCCGGGTGGCAGCGGGGTGCTGACCGCCTTCGCGAAGTCCTACCGCGTCCGTTTCGCCCAGGCGGTGACCCTCGTGGTCGTCACCGCGCTGCTCGTCGCGCCGATACCCGTCTCGGCGCTGGACCCGGCCGAGGCCAGCCTGGAGGAGTTCCGGCAACGGGCGGAGGCCGCCTCGGAGGAGCTGGAGGAGGCCACCAACGAGCAGGTCGAGCGCCAGGAGGCGCTGGAGGAGGCCCAGGAGGAGCTGGTCGACACCCTCTACGAACTCCAGCAGACCGAGATCGAGCTCAGGGAGATGCGCGAGCCGCTGGCCCAGCTGGCCAGCACCCTGTACAAGCAGCCCGACGGCGGAGTGCTCGCCGTGCTGGCGTCGGGGTCGCTCAACGAGGACCTGCAGATGCAGTCCTACGCGTCGAAGATCTCCGAGGACAACCAGGCGCTCATCCAGGAGGCCACCGACCTGCGCGAGGAGCAGGTGGACCTGACGAGTGAGGCGCAGGAGCTGCAGACCACCACCCAGCTGGAGCAGGTCGAGCTCGCGGCCGACATCGAGCAGCTGCGCCAGCGGTCCGAGGAGACCACGAACGAGCTCGTCGCGGAGCTGGAGGAGCGCGGCATCGACCCGGAGGCCTACATGGCCGCGGCCGACTGCGACCCCTCCGCGGCCTCGAACGCCCAGGGGGCCGCCAACGGCCTGCTCCCGGGCGACTCCCTCTGCGACCTCTACGACGGCAAGCAGCTGCGGGCCGACGCGGCCGTGGACTTCCTCCAGCTCAACGCGAGGTACGTGGACGAGTACGGCGAGAACATGTGCATCACCAGCGCCTACCGCGACCTGCCCAACCAGCACCGCGTCTACGCGCAGGTGGCGCCCGGCTTCGCGGCGGTGCCCGGTACGAGCAACCACGGTCTGGGCAAGGCGCTCGACCTGGGATGCGGCATCCAGAACTACAGGTCCGACCGCTGGCTCTGGATGGAGGCGAACGGCGCCGAGTTCGGCTGGCACCACCCGGCCTGGGCCAAGTCCAGTCCCTTCGAGCCCTGGCACTGGGAGTACAGCGGCTGACGCCCCGGGGGCGGCCCCTGTGGGCCGCCCCCGGTCTTCTCCGGACCCCTCCTCAGACGGGCTCGGGGACGATCTCGCTGGTGCAGCCGGCGCAGCGGGTGGCCTTCTTGCTGACCTGGCTGAAGCAGTGGGGGCACTCGCGGGTGGCGACGTCCTCGGCCTTGGCGAACCGCTCCAGGGCCCTGGCGACGGGCATCACCACGAAGAAGTACAGGACCGCGGCGGTGGTGAGGAACGTGATCAGCGCGTCGATGAACGCGCCGTACAGGAAGCGGCTCCCGTTGATCTCGAAGTAGAGGTCACCGAAGGTCGGGACACCGCCGAAGATCCCGAGCAGCGGGGTGATGAACGCCTCGGTGAACGCGGTGACGAGGTCGGCGAAGACCGCGCCGATCACGACCGCGACCGCCAACTGCACCAGGTTGCCCCGGAGCAGGAAATCCTTGAAGCCTTGCATGGAGATACAGCCCTATCGAACTTGTCGGTCCCGTCCCGGGGGGGAGAGGGCCGATGACCGTGAGTCGTTCCGTGTCGTCGCCGTGCCCGTGCGGAGAGCCGACGTGCACGGACGGGCGCCGGGGAGGGCGCCGCGTGTCCATGGTGCCCGTACCGGCACCGGGACGCGCCCCTTTCGGTGGAAGATCCGCGATGCCGGTCCGGCCCCGCCACGCCGCCGGGTCGACCCCGCCCTCCCGGGCGGCGGTCAGCCGCGGATGGTGACGGACAGCCGTGAGGCGGTGGCGTGGCCCGCCAGGCTCCTGGCCTCGGCGGGTGTGGCGGCGATGAGGATCAGCGCGCCTTTCTCACCATCCGGGGCGGCCCCCTCCGGCAGGGCGAGGACGGGGCGGTCGCCGACCACCTCCACGGCGGGGCCCGCCCGGACGGGTGTGAGGTCGTCGTGCCCGCCGGCGGCGAGGACGTCCACCCGGCTGCCGGGGGAGAGCAGGTCCACGACACCGGGGTCGGCGACCCGCACCGGGACGGCGACCAGACCGGACCCGTACGGCCGCGCGGGAGGGTCGGACAGGCGGGCGTCGGTGATCACCTCGCCGTGGCGCACCGGGGCGTTGAGGCGGAGCCCGGCCGTCCGGGCGTCCACCGCCAGTGCGCCGCCCGGTACGGCGTCGGAGGGCAGGGAGAGTTCGGTGAGGTCGTGCTCGGTGAGGGGGCCCGAGGCGTCGAGGTCGCGGGCGGCGACGAGGACCTGGGTGGTGGGTGCGGGGAGGGGCCGCACGGCCAGGACGGCGCTGACGAGCGCCGCGGCGGTCAGGAGGGCGGCGAGGACGCGCCGGTACCGGTCCAGGAGGCGGACGACCGCCCGGCGGTGCCGGTAGGGGGGTGGGACTTCGGCCATGGTTCAACGCTAGGCCGCGAAGGGGCCGTCCGGGGGTTGTCCACAGGCCCCGCCGGACTCCTTCCCGGTGCCCGAGGAGCGTGTGTCCCGGCCCGCGGGTCCGGACATGCCTCGCGCCGCCGAGATCCTCGGCGGCGCGGTGGCGGTCAACGGCCCGGTGGCTCAGCCGGCTGCGGCGGCGGTGCTACTGCTGCTGGCGCTGCTGCTGGTACCCGTGCCGGTGCTGGTGGTGCTGCCGGAGGCGTTCGCGGTGCCGGTCTCGGAACCGGAGGAGGTGCTCTTGGTGTCCGAGGACGAGTCGGAGGAGCCGGAGGCCGCGGAGTCGCCGCCGTCCTTGCTCTCGCCGGAGCCGGTGAGCACGGAGCTGTTGGAGCTCTTTCCGCTGTCGGTGCGGTAGAAGCCGGAGCCCTTGAACACGATGCCCACGGCGGAGTACACCTTGCGCAGGCGTCCCTCGCACTCGGGGCAGACGGTCAGCGCGTCGTCGCTGAAGCTCTGCACGACCTCCATCTGGGCGCTGCACTCGGTGCACGCGTACTGGTACGTAGGCACTGTTCGGGTCCTCCTTGCTGGCACTCTCGCCCGTTGACTGCTAAATAGTACGCGCTCGCCGACCGGAGGCGTGACAGGGCCTGGCACAGAGCACGGATGTCGGGGGTGCGGTGCCGGATCGTCGCTGCGCGACCGCAAGCGACAACGCTTCCGCGGGTGGGTTTCATCCCGCTCCGGTCCTGTTCATGTCCGTTCGCCCGGCCACACGCCGGCGTCGAACACCCGCAGGCCGCCTCCGGGGGTGACCACGGCGTCCACCGGATGGTCGTGCGGCTCCGCTGGCAGCGACTCCACGAACTCCTCGTCGTGGACCAGGGCGATCGCCGGGGTGTGCGGGCCCTTGCGGGCGAGGGCCCGGTCGTAGCACCCGGCGCCGCGCCCCAGCCGGGTTCCCCGCCGGTCCACGGCCAGAGCCGGGCAGACCACCGCGTCCGCCCGGGCCGGCGCGTCCGGCCCGTACCTGTGGCCGACGGGTTCCAGCAGCCCGTGCCCGGCCGGGGCCAGGGTGTCCGGTCCGTCGAAGGCCGCCCAGTCCAGGTCGCCGCCGGGCAGGAACACGGGCAGCAGCACGTACGTACCGCGCTTCCACAGCGCCGTCACCAGTTTGCGGGTGTCGGGCTCACCGCCCACGGAGTAGTAGCAGGCGACCGTCCCGCCCATGGCCAGCCACGGCAGGTCCATGAGGGTGTCCCGGAGCGCCGAGCCGACCCGGGAGCGCTCCTCGGGACCGCGGGTCCGCCTCCGCTCCAGGAACCCCTCGCGCAGGCGGCCCTTGGCCGCGCGCCGCTCGCTCTCGTCCATGGCCCAAGTGTGGCAGCGCCGCGGTCCGGTCGGCCCGCCCGGCCGTTTGCCCCGCACGGTGAACACCGGGTGGCGGTCCCCCTCCCTTCTCCCGAAACCGTCGGAACTTCTTGGGTCCCGGCAGTGTGTGGAGGCGCTGGGACGGCGGGGGTCTGTCCTAAAGTGCCGACATGAGCGACTCCACCGACCAGAAGCGACCCTCCGACCCGGGACCCGTCACGAAGGCGGTCGTGCCCGCGGCCGGTCTCGGCACGCGGTTCCTGCCCGCGACCAAGGCCACGCCCAAGGAGATGCTGCCGATCGTGGACAAGCCCGCGATCCAGTACGTCGTGGAGGAGGCGGTCGCCGCCGACCTCCAGGACGTGCTGATGATCACGGGCCGCAGCAAGCGCTCCATCGAGGACCACTTCGACCGGGCCTACGAGCTGGAGGAGGCCCTGGAGGCCAAGGGCGACGAAGAGCGCCTGCGGTCGGTGCGCGAGTCCAGCGACCTCGCCCAGGTGCACTACGTCCGCCAGGGTGAGCCGCGCGGCCTGGGGCACGCGGTGCTGTGCGCGGAGGCGCACGTGGGCGACAACCCGTTCGCCGTGCTCCTGGGGGACGACCTCATCGAGTCCGCCGACCTGCTGCGCCGCATGATCGAGGTCCGTGAGAAGCACGGCGGCAACGTCGTCGCGCTCATGGAGGTGGAACCCGAGCAGGTTTCCCTGTACGGGTGCGCGGGCATCGAGCCCACCGACGAGGACGACGTCGTCGCCGTCACCGACCTGGTCGAGAAGCCCTCGCCCGAGCAGGCGCCGAGCCGCTGGGCCATCATCGGCCGCTACGTCTGCGACCCGGCGGTCTTTCCCATCCTGCGCGAGACCCCGCCCGGCCGCGGCGGCGAGATCCAGCTCACCGACGCCCTGCGCGAGCTGGTCCGGCGCAAGCCCGAGGACGGGGGCCCGGTGTACGGCGTCCTGTTCCGCGGCCGCCGCTACGACACCGGCAACAAGGCCGACTACATCCGCACGGTGGTGGACTTCGCCTGCCGCCGCCCCGACCTCGCCGAGGAGCTGCTGCCCTGGCTGCGCGACTTCGTCGACCGCAGGGAGGCCGGACGCCCCTGACCGGTCCCCGCCGTTCCCCGGCCGCCTCCCCGGCCGGGGAGGCGGGGGACCGAGGGGCCGGGCCCGCCGCGCGGCGGGCCGGACGTGGCGAGAATGGGCGGTGAGACGTCTCCCGAGGCGCGGAAGACGCATCACCACAGGAACCGCGAACCGGAAGGAACCCCGTGAAGAGCGTCGAGCAGCACGTCGCCGATGTCCTGGCCCTGATCGCCGAACCCGAGCCGACCGAACTGGACCTGCTCCAGGCGCACGGCACCGTGCTGGCCGAGGCCGTGACCTCGCCCGTCTCCCTGCCGGGCTTCGACAACTCGTCCATGGACGGGTACGCCGTGCACGCCGCCGACCTGGCGTCGGCCTCCGCGGAGGCCCCGGTGCGGCTGCCGGTGGTCGCCGACATCCCGGCGGGGGACGCCTCCCCGACCGCGGTCCTGCCGGGCATGTGCGCCCGCATCATGACCGGCGCGCCCATGCCCACCGGGGCGGACGCGGTGGTCCCGGTCGAGTGGACCGACGGCGGCACGGCCAGGGTGTCCGTCGACCGGCCGGTCAAGGTGGGCAACGCCGTGCGCCGTGCCGGTGACGACGTCACCGAGGGGACCACCGTGCTGCGGCCCGGGGTGCGGATCGGCCCGGGGGAGATGGGCGTCCTGGCGGCCGTCGGGCGCCGCTCCGTGCCCGTGTACCCGCGCCCCCGCGTGATGGTGCTCTCCACCGGCGAGGAGCTGGTCGAACCCGGGCGCCCGCTCGGCCCCGGCCAGATCTGGGAGTCCAACAGCTTCATGATCGCGGCCGCCGCCCAGGACGTGGGGTGCGAGGTCCACCGCCACGGGTTCGTCGGCGACGACCCCGAGACGGTGCTCGACACCCTGGAGGGCCTGCTGGTGCGCGCCGACATCGTCGTGACCACCGGCGGGGTGAGCATGGGCGCCTACGACGTGGTCAAGGAGGTGCTCACCCGCCAGGGCACCGTGGAGTTCACCCAGGTGGCGATGCAGCCCGGCAAGCCCCAGGGCTTCGGGACGGTCGGACCGGACCGGACCCCGATCATCACGCTGCCCGGCAACCCGGTGAGCGCCTTCGTGTCCTTCCAGATCTTCGTGCGCCCCGCCCTGCGCAGGCTGCGCGGGCTCGACCCCGACCCGCTGCCGAGCACGCGGGCCGTCCTCACCGCTCCGGTCACCTCGCCCGAGGGGCGCCGCTCCTTCCTGCGCGGGGTGCTGGAGGAGTCCCCGCACGGCCCGTGCGCCGACTCCACGGTGGCCCCGGCGCTCCACCAGGGTTCGCACCAGCTGTCCGCGCTGGCCGGGGCCAACGCGTTCGTGGTGGTGCCCGAGGAGGTCACCGAACTGGCCGCGGGCACCTCCGTGCAGGTGCTGCGCCTGCCCGAACCCGCCTAGGGACACCGCCGGGCGCGGTGCCCCCGTCGTGTCGTACGGTCGTGATGGCGCGGCCGCCCCGGCCGCGTCCTGTGTTCGAACGGAAGAGTTGGCGGACCGATGACCGACACCCCACGGCCGGAGGGGGCCGACCACCCCTCCGGATTCACCCACCTGGACCGATCCGGTGCCGCGCGCATGGTCGACGTCTCCGAGAAGCGGGTGAGCGCGCGCACCGCCACCGCCACCGGCCGGGTACTGCTCGCCCCGGAGGCCGTCGCCGCGCTGCGCGGGGGAGAGGTGCCCAAGGGCGACGCCCTGGCCGTCGCCCGGATCGCGGGGATCCAGGGGGCCAAGCGCACCCCCGACCTCGTGCCGCTGTGCCACCCCATCGCCGTGCACGGCGTCGACGTGGACCTCACCGTCGTGGACGAGGGCGTGGACATCAGCGCCACGGTGCGCACCGCCGACCGCACCGGGGTGGAGATGGAGGCGCTCACCTGCGTGATGACCGCCGCACTCGGACTGGTCGACATGGTCAAGGCAATCGACCCCGAGGCCGAGGTCACGCGGGTGCGGGTCGAGGAGAAGACCGGCGGCAAGAAGGGCGACTGGAGGCGCGGTGAGTGAGTCCGGGGGCCGTGTGCCCCGCGTCGCGGTCGTGACGGCGTCCAACCGGGCGGCGGCGGGCGTCTACCCGGACCGCTCCGGGCCGGTGGTCGCCGAGCGCCTGCGCGAGCTCGGCTGCGCGGTCGTGGGCCCCTGGGTGGTGCCCGACGGCGCGCCGGTGGCCGAGGCGCTGGTCCGTGCCCTGGACGAGCGCCTCGACGCCGTCATCACCACCGGTGGAACCGGCCTGACCCCGCACGACCACACGCCCGAGGCCACGCGTCCGCTGCTGTCCTACGAGATCCCCGGCATCGCCGAGGCGCTGCGGGCCGCGGGGCGGGACAAGGGCGTGCCCACGGCGATCCTGTCGCGGGGCCTGGCCGGGGTCGCCGAGCGCGGCGGCCACCGGATGCTCGTGGTGAACCTGCCCGGTTCCAGGGGCGGCGCCGGCGACGGTATGGACGTGCTGGCCCCGGTGCTCGGACACGCGCTGGACCAGCTGCGCGGCGGGGACCACGTTCCGTCCGAATGACACCGAACAATGACCGGAATCACATCTCGGGCATTCCGTCCGTTGATAATTCCTTGGGTTGCCACGGGTTTTCGGTACGCAAGTATTGGAGTTAGGAAACATCCGATTCCTGCTCCGCTGGAGTGATGGACGACACTCCGCACCCGGGGAGTGGAATACTGGAGCCCGTCACCGGCGACGGGGAACCGACACCTCCGTGTCCGGTGTCGTACCGGTGGGCTACGGTGCCGGAGGCATCGAAGGGACGGTCGTGAATCGCAGACAAGGGTGGCCCGTCACCCTGCAGGAGGGGCCGGTCGCGCTCCGACCCCTGCGGCTGCGCGACGCCGCCGCGCTGCGGGACACCCGCGCGCGCAACGAGGAGTGGCTGCGCCCGTGGGAGCCGACCTATCCCGAGATGCCGTTGCGCACCACGGGGATCACCCCCTACGTCTCCATGCTCCAGGCCGTCCGCAGGGAGGCCAGGCAGGGCCTGTCCATGCCCTGGGCGGTCACCTACGAGGACCGGTTCGTCGGACAGCTCACGGTGGGCGCCATCGTGTGGGGATCGGCGAGATCGGCCCAGGTCGGGTACTGGATCGACAGCGCCTACGCCGGGCACGGCATCACCCCGACGGCGGTCGCGCTGGCCGTCGACCACTCCTTCTTCCGCGTCGGGCTCCACCGGATCGAGGCCAACGTCCGGCCCGAGAACCGGGCGAGCAGGCGCGTGGTCACCAAGCTGGGCTTTCGCGACGAGGGGGTGCGCAGACGCCAGCTGCACATCGACGGGGCCTGGCGGGACCACATCTGCTACGCGATCACCGCTGAGGAGGTCCCCCAGGGGCTGATGTACCGGTGGCGCCACGGAGCGCCTTCCGGGCCGTCCAGCGAGCCCGGTTCCGGCCCCGGTTCCGCTTTGGGGCCACAAGGCCCGAACGGCGGCCAGGATCCACGTGATCCGGCGAGCCCGCACCCGGGGTCGAACTGAACGTGACACCATCACAGATGCATCCGGAACCTAAACCCCACTTTAGTGACATTGATTCATTACTTTGCGTTGAATTGGTGCTGCTCTCCGCAGTCGAAGTTTGACCTGCGATTTCGCATCCAAGGGCGGAACGACCGAAACTGAGGGTCCACAATCTTGCGACACTCCGGTCAGAATGTGGCGCATTTATGGACACGGGGTCGTACCGTGCGGAACACAGACGCATTGACGATGCGGGCAACGCGTGGATATGGCACTCGGGAATCACCCCGGAAGCGGGGAGGATCAGGAACGATGTCCCGGAGGGGGACGTCGTCTCCCCCGGGGGTCCCACGCGGCGCGGTGTCGACGAAGTGTCGATCAACGTCCAGTGGCCGTCATCGTGAGGAGGGGTGATGAGCAGCTCTCCTCTGTACCTGGCCATCGTGGTGGTGTGGCTCATAGTCCTCGTACCGATGCTGCTGCGCAAGGACTCCGTGGACGTCGTCCACGAGGACCAGCGCCGTGAGGACGAGGAACCCGAGGCGTCCGGCCGCGAGGAGCCGGAGGAGGACCCCGAGGAGCGCGCCGACGAGGAGGACCCGGACGCCACCGAGACCCGGGTCCTCCGCCGCGGCGAGCACGGCACCGACCCCGTGGACGCGCCCGAGGCCCGCGAGGACGCGCCGGGCCCGAGGCGGTACCGGGCCGCGGCCGGGCCGCGCGCCCGCGTCATCGCCCGCCGCCGTCGCCGCACCAGCGCGCTGGTCCTGGTGAACGTCGCCACGGCCGTGGCCGTCGCCTTCGGCCTGGGGCCCTGGTGGGTGACCGTTCCGCCGGTGCTGCTGCTCACCGGCCACCTGGCCCTGCTCCGGGAGGCGGCCAAGGCCGACGCCGAGCGCAGGCAGGCGGTCCTGCGTGCCCGCCGCCGCGAGGTCCTGCGCGCCCGCAGGGCCGAGGAGGAGCGCAGGCGCGACGCCGAGCGCGAGGCCGAGGTGATCGCCCTCAGGGAGCGGCGCAGCCAGGTGTACGACCAGTACGCGGACGCGCGGCTCAGGGCGGCCGGGGACTGACCCGCGGCCCGGGGCGGAGAACCGTGTTCGGACCACTCCGGGTTTCCTGCTAGTCTGGTTCTCGTCTTCAGGGGCTATGGCGCAGTCCGGTAGCGCACCTCGTTCGCATCGAGGGGGTCTGGGGTTCAAATCCCCATAGCTCCACCGAAGGCCGGGCGGTCCTCCGGGACCGTCGGCACAGGGGGAGGCGATCGGGAGATTTCCCGGTCGCCTCCCTTCGTCTTTTCCGGGCCCCGGCGGTCCCTCCCGGGCACGGCGCCTTCCGGGCGCACCGCGCCGCGGACAGCCGGAAGGGCTCCGGTCGGAGGGGGTGCTGCTGTTCCCTGCGGCGGGCGGTCGTTTCCGGACCGGAGCCCCGAGTGTCACCGGCGAAGCGGCTATCCCCTGTCGCGGGGCGGCCGGTGCTCCCTCCAGCCTACTCCCCGCGCCTCCTCCGGTCCCGGGGGGCGGTGCCGCTCCCACGGTCCCCGCGACGGTGACCTGCCGCCGTAGAGTTCGGTGCATGGCAGACGGATACCACCATGGAAACCTCAGGGCCGCCGTTCTGGAGAAGGCGGCGGAGGTCATCGGCAGGGAGGGGCCCCACGCCCTCAGCCTGCGCTCTCTGGCGGTCGGACTCGGGGTCAGCCACACCGCTCCCCGGCACCACTTCGGCAGCCGGGAGGGCGTGCTCAACGCCCTGGCCACCGAGGGGTTCCGCGAGCTGGCCGACCGGCTGCGGGCCGGCCGGGAGTCGGGCGGGGACTTCCTGGACACGGGCGTGGAGTACGTGCGCTTCGCCACCGACCGCCCGGCGCACTTCGACGTGATGTTCACCCCCGGCCTGCTGAGCGCGGACGACGAGGAGCTGAACGCCGCGAGGACGGCCGCCTTCGACGAGCTCCGCACCGGGGTGGGCTCCCTGGCCGAGGAGGGCCGGGAGGTCGAGGACGCGGCCGCCGCCCTGGTCGCCGGGTGGTCGATCGTGCACGGCGTCGCCACGCTCGCCCTCACCGGGAACCTGGACAGGTCCGGTCTTCGGAGCCTGTTCGAGGACGGCGACCTGCTCGCCATCACCCGTCGCAGCGCCGGACTGCTCTTCGGCCCGAGGACGCCCGGCTCCTCCGGCGGGGACCGGATCCCGGAGTCCGGCTCACCGCGTCCGGAGTGATCCCGCCGGCGGTGGTGGAGGCGGCGCGGCCGCGGGGGCGTGCGGAGCCCCGGGCCCCTCGCACCACGTCCTCCCCACTCCCTAGTTGCCCGAGACGTACTCGGCCCGGACGGCGTAGATGGCGGCCTCGGTGCGCGAGTGCACCTGGAGCTTCTCCAGGATCTTGCGGACGTGGTTCTTGACGGTGTTCTCGGTGATGAAGAGCCGCTCGCCGATCTCGCGGTTGTTCAGGGACCGGGCCAGCAGCTTGAGCACCTCGGTCTCGCGCCGGGTCAGCTCGGGGATGCTCGGACGGCGGGGCGGGGCGCTCTCCTGCTTGGCCAGCTCGGCGAACTCCCCGATGAGCTTGGTCGCCATCGCCGGGTTGATGAAGGACTGGCCGCCGGCGATGGCGCGCACCGCTCGGGGAAGCTCGGTCACCGATATCTCCTTGAGCAGGTAGCCCGTGGCGCCCGCCTTGAGGGCGTCGAAGAGGTCGGACTCCTCGTCGCTCATGGTCAGCATGACGAACTTGGTGTGCGGGACCGCCTCGCGGATGCGCGGGCAGGCGTCGATGCCGTTGGAGTGCGGCATCCACACGTCCATGAGCACCACGTCGGGCCGCATCTCGGTGGCGAGCCGGACCGCCTCCTCGCCGTCGCCCGCCTCACTCACCACGCTGATGTCCTCCTCCTCGTCCAGGACGGACACCAGGCCGCGCCGGAAGAAGGCGTGGTCGTCCACGACCATGACGCGGATGGGGCGGGCGTGTGAGGCGTCCTCGTACGGATGGTCCTCCACGCTCGGGGTGAGGGCCAGGGGGCTCGGGGGGTGCGGACTCACGACGGTGCCTTCCATGCGTATGACAGCCAGGGGGAGACCGGAAGACTCCACGTCCCCGCCTTTCGGGACAGGTGGCGGTCCCGCCCGCGCGCCGCCTTGGGGTGGCTCTTTCCACTTTAGGCGCGCTTCCTGCCGACTGCGGAGGTAACGAACGAACTTACCCCCTGGTACCCCGGGCATCTCGGTGGAAAACGGCGTGAACACTGTTCCGGAGCCCACACCGGAGGGGTGTTCCTGAGGGAGACAGCGGGGTAGAGGAAAGGTATATATCCGTTTTTGTGCGTGACCGAAACAGGGCGCTCGCCTCCTCCCGGCATTGCCTCCCGGGGGGCGCGGCACCGCGCCATAGCCACGGAGGGTAACGGAGTGGCGGGCGGGGTGCGGTATCCCAAAGTTGGGCATACAGTAGGTTTCCGACATCTCTCCCTTCAGGTCCTGCCTGGTGCCCGACCGCGGTGCTCCGGAGGGCCCGTCCCGGAGGCGCCCGAGGCATATCCTGTTTTCCACTTCCGGGACAATGGGCAATCCATCGCTCTCGGTTATGGCGGTCATGGGGATTTTGCCTTCAGGGGGCCTTGTTTTGGCAGGCCAAGGGGAGGGCGTGTTCTATGAACGGTAATGACAGCCCTTCTGAGCTGCGGAAACGTCCTGGATCTCGGTTATTCGAGTGTCGCTGTCCCGGGTTTGGCGGTGCCCGCCCCATAAAACGATGAACATTCGGCTTCAGGTCTTGCGGACGGAGAGCGTCCTACGCCATCGTTGTCGTCGGGATGGGCTGGAAGCCATACGAAAGGTAGATGCCATGACCACGCACACGATCACCGCCCGTGACAGCGGGTGGTCCTGGTACTAACCAGCCTGCCGAAGGGTTCCGACGAGCCCTCGGTACGGGGCCTGGCCAGTTCACGCCGTCCTGGTCGGGCCCTTTCTCCTCTCCGCATCCCCGGAACCCTCCCCCGCCCCGCGGCCGCGGAACCCGGTGGCCGGGGGATTTGACCGCGGACGGCAGCGGGTAGGGACCCGGACACCAACCCCCGGTCCTGCCAGGGCCGGCCCGCGCGACCGTGAAGGGGCGGAACAGCCGTGTCCGACTCCCCCCGGAACCCCGGTGGGTACCAGCCCCCCGAGGAGCCCGTCCACCCGTCCCCTGCGGAGCCCTCCCCGGTCGGAGGATACGAGCCACCGCCGTCCGAGCCCCCTCCCCGGCCGCTGTCGGAGACCACGGTCGAACCGGTGGAGGAGGCGCCCCCGGTCGCGGCCGAGCGCTTCCGGCGCACCACGCCGGCCCGGCGCAAGGTCATCCCCGCCCACAGGGGAGGCGGGCACTGGAGGCTGCTCACGGGGACGCTGACCTACGTGATGGTGGTCGGCGGGATGGCCGACTACGTCGAGCCGGAGACCCGCGCACTCGCCCACCTGGCGTTCTGGCTGATGACCGGGGCCGCGTTCCTGGTCACCCTCGGACGGGAGCAGCGCCACGGCTGGGAGCCGGGGCCGCGCTGGCCCTGGCTGGTCGGGGCCTTCGGCGGTGCGCTGGCCGTGGAGGCGCTGGTCCTGACGGTCGGCTCTCCGACGATCATCGTGGGATCGGTGATCCTGCTGGGCTTCGGCCTCTTCGTGCTCATGCTCCTGGGCTGAGCGGCGCGGCCGGGAGGCGTCCCCGGGAGGGGCGCGCGGCCCTCCCCGCGGTGGTGCGAGGGGGCGCGTGCCCGAGGACGCGGACGGCGGGGCTCAGGTGGCCTCGTCGTCGAAGGGCGGGCGCTTGCCGTTGAGCCTGGCCGCGGGCTTCTTCTCCGGCTCCTCGTCCTCCCAGAAGTGCTTCTGCACGAAACGCCTGGGGTGGAGGTCCTGCACGTCGAAGTCCTTGAACTCCGGGCCCAGTCCCTCCTTGATGTCGTTGGAGGCGGAGTTGGCCATGGTCCGCAGCTGGCGCAGCACCCGGCCGATCTGCTGTGCGGCCTTGGGCAGCTGGTCGGGCCCGAAGATCAGCAGCGCGAACAGCAGGAGGAGGATGAACTCCCAACCGCCGATGTTGAACATGCGCGACCTCGTCCCTCGGTGTACCGACCGGCTTCAAGCAGGTTAACCGGTATCGGTGAGGTTGGGTAACCCTGCCCCGTCGGTCCCGGTACCGGACGCGGACCGGCCCCCCGCTCCCTGGGAGCGGGGGGCCGGTGGAGACGGCGTCCTCGTCCGGACGCCTGGCCGGTCACGGGTCACGGGGCCGCCGGGCGGTGCCCCGGATCCGGGATCCGGCCGTGGTTCATCGAACCCGGTCCCGGCTGTTCGGGCGTACTGACAAGAAAAGGATCGCGGGCGGTGGTGCCGGGCGACGTCCGGCACCCGCGAGCCGTGGAAGAAACGTGTTCAGACCGTTCAGACCGCTCTGACGTCCGCCGCCTGCGGGCCCTTGGGGCCCTGGATGATGTCGAACTCGACCTTCTGGTCCTCTTCCAGGTTCCGGAAGCCGGTGCCCGCGATCGCCGAGTAGTGGACGAACACGTCGGGCTGACCGCCCTCGACGGCGATGAACCCGAAACCCTTCTCAGAGTTGAACCACTTCACGGTGCCCTGAGCCATGTGCTCTCCCTTGGGGACTACTGCGGGGCCGCACCCTGCTGGCCCCGGGCCGCCGGGCGCCGGACCGACGAGTAATCCCCGTATCGACGAGCGCCCACGTGAAGTTCCGCGAGGCGCCTGGGGCATCCATGGAAACTACAACAGCAACCAGTTGCTGACAGTACCAGGGAGGGTGGTGCCTTGCCGAGAGTTTCCACGCGGGAATCGCCTTCTTCCCGTGTCCTGTTTCGGCTACTCAGAACTGTTGATTTCCGTCCGCCTGGCCACTAATGGGGATTCGGTGGAATGCGGGGTTACCGACGAAGTGTTCACGAACCGCCGCTGCCGTAGATCCATACGTCGAACCACAGGCGTTCGCGCCACATCCCCTCGTCGACCGGATACGCCGACAGCACCGGGTAGAAGTACGCGAAGCAGGCCACGATCAGGAGCAGGACCACGCCGTAGACGATGCCGCCCGCCGCCCTCAGGTACGGGGCGAAGCGCGGACTCCCCTCGCCGGCCCCCAGCACCAGGCCCAGCGCCAGCACGATCGCCAGGACCAGGAACGGCAGCAGCGGGAGCGCGTAGAACAGGAACATGGGGCGGTCCGGGTAGGCGAACCACGGAAGCCACCCCGCCGCCACGGCCAGCAGTACGGCGCCCGCCCGCCAGTCGCGGAAGGTCACCCACCAGCCGAACACGACGGTCAGGGCGAGCAGGCTGCCCCACCAGATGACCGGCGTGCCGATGGAGACCACCGAGGTGACGCAGTCGCCGCTGCCGCACCCGACGGCCTCGCCGTTGTAGTGGAACATCACCGGGGTGCGCATGACCAGCCACTCCCACGGGGCGGAGATGTAGGCGTGGTCGCTGGTCAGGTCGGTGTGGAAGGTCATCATCCGGCTGTGGTAGTCCGCCAGGCTCCACAGCGCCTCCGCGGGCGCGCTCAGGAAGCCGGGCAGCCAGTCGGGCGCCATGCCGTCCGCGTGGTCGCGGTTGTAGCCGCCGCGTGTGAACAGCCACCCCGACCACGAGACCAGGTAGACGACCCCCGCGACCACCACGGTCTGCACGAACGCCGGAACGGCGTCGATCCCCAGCCACCGCCAGAACGGGCGCTGCTGGCCCACGCTGCTGCGGGCCCCGTAGTCCCACGCCACCGTGAGCAGGCCGAAGGCCGCCACGAAGAACAGGGCCGACCACTTGGTGCCGACCGCGAGGCCGAAGCACAGTCCGGCCGCCAGGCGCCACCAGCGCATCCCCAGCCAGCCCACCGAGGCCAGGTCCACCCCCGCCTCGGCCAGGCGGGCGAGTCTCTCCCTGGTTCTGTCCCGGTCGATCACCAGGCACGCGAAGCCCGCGAGGATCCAGAGGGTGAGGAAGATGTCCACCATGGCGATGCGGCTCAACGTGAAGTGCAGGCCGTCCAGCGCCAGGATCAGCCCCGCCGTGCAGCCGAGCAGTACCGAGCGGGTCATCCGGTGGGCCAGCCGCACCAGGATGAGGACCGAGACCACCCCGGCCAGGGCCGAGGCGAACCGCCAGGCCTCCGGGGTCATGGACGTGCCGAAGGGCAGGAGCGACCACAGCCAGTCGCCCAGGGCGATCATCCACTTGCCGACCGGAGGGTGCACGACGAAGTCGCCCGCGCCGGTGAAGATGTCCTGGTGGCCCTGGGCGAGCAGGTCGTCGGCCTCGACCGGCTCCTCCACGGTCTCGTGCTCGTAGCCGAACTCCTGGAGGCCGTAGGCGTCCTTGGCGTAGTAGGTCTCGTCGAAGTAGATCCGGTCGGGCTCACCGATGTTGACGAACCTGAGGGCCCCGGCGAACAACGCGACGAGGACGGCGCCCAGCCAGCCCAGCCAGCGCGGGGCCGGGTCGACGGGCAGGAGGCGGGCGCGGATCGGCGCCGACCGCGGCGGGGGCGAGGGCTCGGCCTCTGCGGAGTGTGCGGTGGTGGTCATCTGGTGTATGGGGTGGATACTCCCGCCTTCAGACGGGGGAGGAAACCCGTGCCTCCTTCTGTGTGGTGTAGGCGTAACCGTCCGCCCGTCGGAGCAGGCGCAGATCTTTCCACGAGGTTTCGACGGGGCCGTGCGGGGCCCGCGGGACGTGGCTGCCGCCGCGCACCGCCACCCGGCCGGTGTGGCCTCCGGCGCGCCTGCCGGAGGGGATGACCGCTCGGGCCGGGCCCGCGGTCCGGAATCCGGGGAACGCCTCGTGCCGGGGTGGGCGGCCCCCACGGGCCTGGCCCCGGACCGGCTGGTCCGGAGTGACGTGCTCGGCGCCGGGTGGGGCGTCGGGCGCCTCCCCTCGCACACCCTCCGCACCGGGTGCCGTGCGGCCTCCGCGTCCCGTTGCGTCCCTGTCCCTGAGGCGGTCCGCTGACCCGGGTGCCGGAGCAGGCCGCTGGGGCAGCACGGCCCGGTGGGTCTTCTCACCTGTGTGGAACGTGGCCAACGGGTCACCTCCCTGGTGTTGGCTGGTGCTGGTGACGGCGGGCTTTCGGCCGCGAGGTCCGTAAGCCCCTCCCTCGGAGGGGAATCCGTCACCTCGGCTCGTAGGTTGGGATCGGAGACGGCCGTCCTTTGCGGACGGACCGCGAGACCAGGTTTCGGGTGGCGTGACAGAGCCAACCGTAGCGCGCGACAGGACGGGGATCACAGTGGTCGAGGGTGGAGTCGGTGCGAGGGGGACGGGGACCCTGACACTCGCCGGTGTGCCCATCGGGAACCTGGAGGACGCGCCGCCCAGGCTGCTGCGCGCTCTGGAGGCCTTCCGCGTCATCGCCGCCGAGGACACCCGCAGACTACGTCAGTTCGCCTCCCGCGCGAACGTGCGTCTGGGCGGGGCCGAGGGCGCCCGTGTGGTGTCCTACTACGACGCCAACGAGAGCCGCCGTACCGACGAGCTGCTCGCCGACCTGCGCGGCGGACGCGACGTCCTGGTCGTCACCGACGCCGGGATGCCGGGGGTGTCCGATCCGGGCTACCGGCTGGCCGCCGCGTGCGGTGAGGAGGGCATCCCGGTGACCGCGATCCCGGGTCCGTCCGCCGTGACCACCGCGCTCGTGGTCTCGGGCCTGCCGACCGACCGCTTCTGCTTCGAGGGCTTCCCGCCCCGCAAGGGCCTGTCCGGCTACCTGGCCGACCTGTCGGCCGAGCGCCGCACGATGGTGTTCTTCGAGAGCCCGCACCGCGTCGCGGCCACCCTGGAGGCGATGGCCGGGGCCTTCGGCGCCGACCGGCGCGCCGCCGTGTGCCGCGAGCTGACCAAGACCTACGAGGAGGTGCGCCGGGGCGGTCTCGCGGAGCTGGCGGAATGGGCCTCCGGGGGTGTGCGGGGCGAGGTCTCCGTCGTCGTGGAGGGCGCCCGCAGGCGTCCGGAGGAGACCGGCGACGCCGACCTGCTGGCCGCGGTCTCCGAGCTGGAGGAGGAGGGCGTGCGCCGCAAGGAGGCCATCACCCGTGTGGCCAAGGAGACCGGCGTCCCCAAGCGCCGGGTCTACGACCTGGTGCACGGCGTCGTGGCCGCCGAGCAGGCCGACTGAGGGCCGCGGCCGGCGCACCGGAGGGGTGCGGACCGCCTCGCGGCGGGACCGGAAGGGGCCGGGACCGAAAGGGGCCGGAACCTTTCCCGGCGCGACGCGTCTGACCTGGTGGACACCGACCGCAGAGGAGAACCGTTCCATGAGAAGCCAGCTCTTCCAGCAGGCCCAGGAGACCAGCCGGCCGGGGATGCACCTGCAGAACCACAAGATGCTCCGGGTGGGCCTCGACGGCGAGTTCTTCGCCCGGCAGGGCGCCATGGTCGCCTACCAGGGGCAGGTCGACTTCTCCTACGAGGGGGCCGGCAGCGTCGGAAAGTTCTTCAAGAAGGCCTTCACCGGGGAGGGGCTGCCGCTGATGCGGGTCTCCGGGCGCGGCGACGTGTTCCTGGCCCGCGACGCCTGGGACGTCCACCTGGTCGACCTGGAGGACGAGCAGCTCACGGTCAACGGCACCAACGTGCTCGCCTTCGAGTCCGGGCTGAGCTGGGACATCCGCCGGGTCGAGGGCGCGGGCATGGTGACCGGCGGCCTCTTCAACACGGTCTTCAGCGGACGCGGCAGGGTGGCCATCGCCTGCCACGGCGCCCCCGTGCTGCTCGACATCGACCAGCCGACCTTCGTGGACACCGACTCCGCGGTCGCCTGGTCCACCTCGCTGCGCGCGGGCGTGCGCCGCACGATGAAGGCCGGAGCGCTCATCGGCCGGGGCAGCGGCGAGGCCTTCCAGCTCTCCTTCGAGGGGCGGGGCTTCGTCCTGGTGCAGGCCTCCGAGGGCGCCCCGGCGCCCGCCCAGGCGGGCTGACCGCCCCCCGGACGCGGGCGGGGCCCCGGGCGCGTGGTCCCGGGGCCCCGTACCGGAGCGGGTGCGGTCGCTACACGACCGCGCCGTCGTCGGCCTCGCGAGCGGCCTTGGCGGCGACCCTCTGCTTGGCCTTGCGCTCCTTGACCACGTGCGGCGGATCGGTCCTGTCCCACCTCTGGAGCCAGATGGCCAGCGGCACGGCGACGAACACCGTGGAGAGCACACCCGTGCTCAGACCGACCAGCATGGCGATGGAGAAGTCCTGGAGCGAGGACCCGCCGAGGAAGGTGAGGAAGCCCAGGATGATCAGCGCGCCGACCGAGGTGTTGATGGTACGCGGCAGGGTGTTGAGCACCGCGCGGTTGGCGATCTCCGGGAACGTCGACCTCTCGTCCCTGGCCCACTCGTCGCGCACCCGGTCGAACACCACCACCGTGTCGTTGACCGTGAAGCCGATGACGCTCAGCAGCGCGGCGAGGAACACGCCGTCGATCGGCTTGCCCAACCAGATGAACAGGCCGATCACCAGGGCCAGGTTGAACGCCAGCGACAGCATGGTGGAGACACCGAACGACCAGCGGAAGCGCCAGGCCAGGTAGACCAGCTGCAACGCGAGGGCCGCGCCCAGGGCGATCAGTGCGCGGTTGCGCAGTTCGTCGCCCATGCTCGGGCCGATCAACTCGTCGCTGACCCGTTCCACGCCGCCGGTCTCGTCGGCCAGGGCGTCGGTGATCTGCGCGGCGTCGGTGTCGGAGATGTCGCCGGTGCGCACCGCGAGGTCGCTGTCACCGGACTCCTGCACCACGGCGGTGTCCGAACCCGGGAAGTCGAGCCCGGAGATGAGCTCGCGGGCCTCGTTCACCGAGATGTCCTCCTCGCCGGTGACCTCGTACTCCATCACGCGGCCGCCGGTGAACTCCACACCCAGGTTGGTGTCGCGGATCAGCGGCGCGGCGACCGCGGCCGCCACGATCAGGCCGGCCACGACCAGGGCCTTGCTCCGGTGCTTCATCAGGTCGGGGTTCTTCTCGACCAGCCAGGTGCGGACGCGTCCGATCCTGTTCAGGCCGCTGATCCCCGCGTGCTTGCGGACGACCGCCCGGCGTACCGCCCACTCGACGAACACGCGCGCGACGACCAGCGCGGAGAACATCGAGACGAGGGTGCCGATGCTCAGGGTCACACCGAAGCCCTGGACCGTACCCGAGGCGAAGATGAACAGCAGGGCCGCGGCGATGAGCGTGGTGATGTTGGTGTCGATGACCGCGCTCCACGCCTTGCGGGAGCCCTCGACGAACGCCTTCTCCAGGCTCGGCGGGATGGCCCGGCGGCGGCGCCGGGCGAGCGCCCCGGATCCGGCCTTGGCGGCCTCGTCCTCGGTGGCGTCCCGCATGCCCGCGGACTTGTTCGCCTCGTAGGTCCTCGTCTGACGCTGGAACTCCTCCCGCGCGCGTTCGAAGATCAGCACGTTGGCGTCGATGGCCATACCGATCGCCAGCACGAAGCCCGCCAGGCCCGGCAGTGTCAGCGTGGCGCCGATGGCGACCAGGGCCCCGTAGGCGATCAGCGTGTAGAACGCCAGCGCGAGCGAGGCCAGGAAGCCGACCAGGCGGTAGACCAGCGTGATGTACAGCGCGGTGAACGCCAGGCCCAGGACGGCGGCGATGGCGCTGGCCTGGATCGCGGCGGCACCGAGGGTCGGGCCGACCGTCTGGCGCTGGACCTCGGTGACCGGCAGCGGCAGCGAACCGCCCTCGATCAGCACGGCCAGCTCGCTCGCGGACTCGCTGGTGAAGCTGGGGCTGGTGATGGTGGTGGATCCGCCCGGCATGCCCACGTCACAGGCGAACTCCGGGTTCACCTCCGGGGCGGAGATGATCTGCTCGTCCAGCACGATCGCCACCCGGCGGCGCGGGTCGCCCTGCGGGTAGCAGGCGGCGTCGGCGGTCAGCTCGGTCCACTGGTCGCGGCCCTCGCCCTTGAAGTTGACGTTGACCGTCCACTGGGCGCGGTTGACGTTGTCCAGCGTCGCGTCGGCGCTGGCCACCTGGTCGCCCTGGATGACGGACTCACCGAGCTGGAGGTTGGTCCCCTCCGAGTCCGGAAGGGTCATCACGACGTCTTCGGGGTTCTCGGCGGTGGGGCCCCCGGGCGCCTGCTGCTGGCCGTCCATGCCGCTCATGAGCTCTTCCAGCTGCTCGGGCGACATCTCCTGCTCGCCGCCCTCACCGCCCTCGGGCGCGGCCTCGCCGCCGCCCTCGGTGTCGGCCGGGGCCCGGGCCTCGTCGGCGGGGGCCTCAGGCGCGTTGGCGGAGTCGCCGGTCGGCGGGGCCTGTACGCCCTGGCCGCCCTGCTGGCCGACGCCCAGCACCGGGTGGAAGGACAGCTGGGCGGTCTGGCCGACGATCTTCGCGGCCTCCGCCGGGTCCTGCACACCGGGCAGTTCGACGATGATCCGGTTCTCGCCCGAGCGCGACATGGTCGCCTCGGCCACACCGAGGCTGTCGATGCGCTGGCGCAGCACCTCGACGACCTTGTCGGTGTTCTCGGAGTCGGCCGGTGTGCCGTCGGGGCCGTCCTGGGTCTCCAGGACGATCTGTGTGCCGCCGCTGAGGTCGAGCCCCAGGCGCGGCGGGAGGAACCACGCCGCGCCGAACGCGACGAGGATGACGAGAAGGGAGATGAGAGCGCGTGTCCAGCGCCCTCCGGCTCCCGTTTGACTGGACAAGGGGTTGGTACCTCTCACTGCGAATACGGGAAATCCGGACGCGTGCCAGATCCGGGGGTGCGTCCGGGATGGTCAGACGGTGGTGTTCGCGGCGAGAGGGGGAGCCCGGGTCGGCGGCAGCTCCCCGCGGGCGGCCTGTTCGGGAACGGGGTCGGACGCGGGGGGCGGCAGCGGCCACCAGGGCTGGTCCCACACCGCCAGGCGCAGCGCGCAGCTGGGCACGGCGTCCGGGAGCTCGCGCAGCACCGAGCGCTGGTCGCAGGTGGAGGCGGGCGGTCCGACGGTCACCATCGGGTTCCCGGCCAGGTCCGCGCGCTCGCGCGGGGTCGCCCGGTCCTGCTCGGCCGCCCGGTCCCGCGCGTGCTCGGGAGCACTGAGCAGACCGTGCGGCGGCAGGGGCGGTGAGGACGGCCGCCCCAGGCCGGAGGCGACGGGGAAGGACAGGATGACGAGCAGCACCACGCTGGTGAGCAGCGCGGTGGTGTGCCGGGCAGGGCGGGGTAGGGCACCGGTAACCATGGTGACCACCGCCTCAGGTAGGAACCGGGGAGAGGACGCTGTCCGCCGCCGCGCGCCCCGGTGGCGCACGGCCCGTCCAGCAGAGCATAAGGGCAGGGGCAACCCCGGGGGAATGTCCCTTAGCTCCGGGTACGGAACCGCACCGGCCCCCGCGCGGCACCGCACGGGGGCCGGCGTGCGGCACCACGCGGGAAAGGCGTGCGCGGCAGGCCGCCGACCCCTTTAGGCTTGGATCATGTCGTCGAATCGCCACATCCTGACCGCGGTCGCCTGGCCCTACGCCAACGGACCGCGCCACATCGGCCACGTGTCCGGCTTCGGAGTGCCCTCCGACGTCTTCTCCCGCTTCCAGCGAATGTCGGGCAACCACGTGCTGATGGTCAGCGGCACCGACGAGCACGGCACCCCGGTCCAGGTGCTGGCCGACCAGGAGGGCGTGAGCCCCAGGGAGCTGGCCGACCGCTACAACCGGATCATCGCCGAGGACCTCGTCGGCCTCGGCCTGTCCTACGACCTGTTCACCCGCACCACCACCGGCAACCACTACGCCGTCGCCCAGCAGCTGTTCACAGCGCTGTACGAGAACGGGTACGTCTTCGCCCACACCACCAAGGGCGCGGTCTCCCCGTCCACCGGCCGCACGCTCCCGGACCGCTACATCGAGGGCGTCTGCCCGATCTGCGGCTACGACGGCGCGCGCGGCGACCAGTGCGACAACTGCGGCAACCAGCTCGACCCCATCGACCTCATCTCGCCCCGTTCGCGGATCAACGGCGAGACGCCCGAGTTCGTGGACACCGAGCACTTCATGCTCGACCTGCCCGCCTTCGCCGACGCCCTCACGACCTGGCTCAAGGGCAAGGAGGGCGAGTGGCGGCCCAACGTCCTCAAGTTCTCCCTGAACCTGGTGGAGGACCTCCAGCCGCGCGCGGTCACCCGGGACCTCAACTGGGGTGTGCCCGTACCGCTGGAGGGCTGGAGCGACAACGCCAACAAGCGCCTGTACGTGTGGTTCGACGCGGTCATCGGCTACCTGTCCGCGTCGGTGGAGTGGGCCAGGCGCATCGGGGAGCCCGACGCCTGGCGCCGCTGGTGGCAGGGCGACGAGGCCCGGTCCTACTACTTCATGGGCAAGGACAACATCGTCTTCCACTCGGTGGTCTGGCCCGCGATCCTGCTGGGCCACAACGGCGAGGGCGACCGGAACGGCGATCCCGGGCCGCTGGGCGGGCTCGACGTGCCCACCGAGGTGGTCTCCAGCGAGTTCCTCACCATGGAGGGGCGCAAGTTCTCCTCCTCGCGCCGCGTGGTGATCTACGTGCGCGACTTCCTGGAGCGCTACTCGGCCGACGCGCTGCGCTACTACATCATGGCCGCCGGGCCCGAGACCCAGGACACCGACTTCACCTGGGCCGAGTTCGTGCGCCGCAACAACGACGAGCTGGTGGCGGCCTGGGGCAACCTGGTCAACCGCTCCATCTCGATGGCGGCCAAGAACCTGGGCGAGATCCCGGCCGCCGGCGAGCTGACCGACGAGGACCGCCGGGTGCTGGAGGACTCCAGGGCCGCCTTCGCCAGGGTCGGCGAGCGTCTGGAGCGGTCCCAGTTCAAGGCGGGGCTGCAGGAGGCCATGCGCACCGTGGCCGAGGCCAACAAGTACATCTCCGACCAGGCCCCGTGGGTGCTGAGGAAGACCGACCCCGATCGGATGGCCACCGTGCTCCACGTGGCCCTCCAGCTGGTCCAGGACGCCAACACGCTGCTCACCCCGTACCTGCCCGAGTCGGCGAACAAGGTGTACGCGATGCTCGGCGGTACCGGCACCTGGACGGGCATGCCCCGCATCGACACCGGCCATGACACCATCGGCGGCTCGGAGGAGGAGGTGGACTACCCGGTCATCACCGGGGACTACGCCGACGACGAGGCGCGCTGGGAGTCCAGGCCGATCGCGGCGGGCACCCCGCTCAGCCGTCCGGAGCCGCTGTTCGCCAAGCTCGACCCGTCGGTGGTGGACGAGGAGCTGGCCCGCCTGGAGGGCGCCGCCGGGTAGGTCCCCCCGAGGAGGGCCCCGGCCGTCGCGGAAGACCTGGAACGACAGCGCCGACGGGCGTCCCGCCCGTCGGCGCGCCTTCGTGGAGGAACGTGAACATGGGCAAGCGCAGCGGGAAAGCGGTCAGGGAGCGCAACGAGCAGACGCCCCCGCCGGTACCCGAGCCCCTGCGTGTCCCGGTGGCCGACAGCCACACCCACATGGACATGCAGACCCCGGAGGTCGAGGAGATCATCGCCACGGCCGAGGGCGTCGGGGTGACCCCGCTCGTCCAGGTGGGCGTGGACCTGCCCTCGTCGCGCTGGGCGGCCGAGGTCGCCGCCGCGCACCCGGGCAGGGTGTGGGCGGCCGTGGCACTGCACCCCAACGAGGCGCCGCGCGTCGTGCACGGCGACGGCGCCCAGGGCGTGGAGGTGGACGACACCGACTGGGCGGGCAAGCTCCGCGAGCCCGGGGGCCTGGCGGAGCTGGAGGCGCAGCTGGCCGGGATCGACGAACTGGCCGCCCTGCCCCAGGTCGTCGCGGTCGGCGAGACCGGCATGGACACCTTCCGCACCGGCCCCGAGGGCAGGCGGGCCCAGGAGGAGTCCTTCCGGCGCCACATCGGTATCGCCAAGCGCCACGGCAAGGCCGTGATGATCCACGACCGGGACGCCCACGAGGACGTGCTGCGGGTCCTGGCCGAGGAGGGCGCCCCGGACAGGGTGGTCTTCCACTGCTTCTCCGGCGACGCCGACATGGCCAAGGTGTGCGCCGAGCACGGCTACTTCATGAGCTTCGCGGGCAACGTCACCTTCGCCAGCGCCGAGTCGCTGCGCGAGGCGGCCGCGGTGGCGCCGCCGGAGCTGATGCTGGTGGAGACCGACGCGCCCTTCCTCACCCCCAAGCCCTACCGCGGCCGCCCCAACGCCCCCTACCTCGTTCCGCACACGCTGCGGGCGCTGGCCGGGACCAAGGGCATGGACGAGGACGAGCTGGCGGGGATCATCGCGGACAACGCGCGGCGGGCCTTCGGGTTCGGGGCCTGAGGGGACCCGCCGCCCCGGCGGGACGACGGCGGGGGCGAAGGGCGGGCCGCGTCCCGTACCCGCCCGCCGTGCCGGGTGGTTCGCCTTCGGTGTATAACGCTTTCATATACGACCTGGTTCGGCTCCGGAGTGGAATGCGGAGGAGTGCCCCGTTTTCGCTACCAGGGGGGACATGTGGCCGCGTGCGAGCGCTTTTGTCTGATGTATAAATAATCGCGGCATTGAATACCTTTTGTCGTTATAGTCCCGTTTTATTCGTTCCTTAGCGCTCCGGCCTGTCCGTGCCCTGCCCCGCTAGGAACCCGTAGATGACATCCCCCACCACCGCGGTACGCGTGTGCGCCGTACCGGCCGCCGCGGCCGTGCTCCTGGCCTCCCTCGGCGCCTCCCCGGCCGCGGCCGACACCTGTGCGGGCGGTACCGCGTCCGACTTCGACGGCGACGGGATCCCCGACCTGGTGATCGGCGACCCCGACGCCCCCGTCGACGGCAACGAGCGCGCCGGACGGATCACCGTGGCCTACGGCGGCGAGCGGGAGCCGGCCCTCCTGGAGAGGGGAACCGGCGCCGTCCCCGGTGAGCCGGGACAAGGTGACCGCTTCGGCGAGGTCATGGACACCTTCGACCACGACGGTGACGGCTGCGCCGACCTGATCGTGGGCCTGCCCTACGAGGAGGTCGACGACAGGGACGAGGCCGGTGCGGTCATGGTGGTCCACGGATCCCCCGACGGCCTGGGCCAGGGCGCTGCGGCCAAGCTCTGGGACCAGGACACCGCCGGGTTCGGAGGAGGCCCGGAGGCCGGGGACTGGTTCGGCCACGCCGTCGCGGCGGGCAACGCCGCCGACGGGACCTTCTACGCCGTCATCGGGATCCCCGGGGAGTCCGTCGGGGACTCCGAGGACGCCGGCTACGTCCAGTACGTCCGGGGCGACCACACCGCCTCCTTCCACCAGGACACCGACGGTGTGCGCGGCACGGTCGAGGTCAACGACCGCTACGGCTTCGACGTCGCGGCCGGCGACACCCTCATCGCGGTCGGTGCCCCGGGGGAGGCCATCGGCTCCGAGGAGTTCGCCGGGACCGTCCACCTGTTCAACCACGAGCAGGCCGGTGACCGTCCGGACTACGTGGGCGACCTCTACCAGGACTCGGAGCTGCCCGGCGGGGTGAGCGGGGCATCCGAGGCCGGGGACCGTACCAGCACCGCCGTCGACGCCATCGACTACCGCACCGCGGGTGGTGTCCAGGAGACCATGATCGCCGTCGGATCCCCCGGGGAGGACCTGGGCGACGGAGAGACCGACACCGGCGGTGTCCACGTCTTCAGATCCGAGGCGGACGGTACCCGGAGCCAGGTCCTCGCGGTGGTCCGCAACACCGGTGGCATGGATTTGGCCCAGAGCTCCGGCTTCCTCGGCCAGCACGTGCGCCTGGTCGACACCGCTCCCGGACGGAACGCCACCGACACCTCGGTCAAGCTCGTCGCGGGCACGCCCGGCCACACGGTCGGCGAAGAGCGGGCCGCGGGTCTGGCGCAGGTCTTCCACCCGCTCACCGGGACCGTGGACGAGCGGATCGACCTGGACCGCTCCGGACACGACGCCCTCGGCGATCCGGTCGCCGGCGGCCACTTCGGCATGTACGACCCCCGGGGGCGCCAGGTGGCCGTGCACGACCCCGACACCGGGACCACCACCAGCGTCTACGACGACCTCGACCAGCTGGTCTCCACCACCGACGCCAACGGCACCACGGTCTCCTACGTCTACGACGGCCTCGGTCGACGGGTGCAGACGTGGGAGGGCGCGCCCGGGGAGGGCACCAAGCTCACCAGCTACCAGTACGACACCCGCCTCAAGGGCCAGCTGTTCATCCAGACCCGGCATACCCCCGAGGGTGACTTCCGGATCGGGATCGTGGGCCAGGACCGGCTCGACCGGCCCACCAACATCCTCTACGGGGTCCCCGACTCCCAGGGGGCGCTGGCGGGCAACTACGAGTTCTCGATCAGCTACAACGTCGACGGCACCGTCCAGGGCATGGGCCTGCCCGCCGCCGGCGGACTGTCCGCCGAGTCGACCGTGATCGAGTACGACGAGATCGGCCGTCCCGTATCGCTCTCCGGTGACGACTCCTACGTCACCCGCACCGAGTACAACCAGCTCGGCCAGGTGCTCCAGATGGAGCTCGCCGCGGGGTCCGGCCCCAAGGCGTGGATCACCAACGAGTTCGAGAAGGGCACCCAGCGCCTGCTCGGTACCCGGGTGGACCGCCAGGGCGGCGCCGCGCCGCTCCTGGACACCGGCTACACCTACGACGACGCGGGCAACGTCCTGTCCGTCACCGACTCCCCCGAGGGCGGAGCCACCGAGACGCAGTGCTTCACCTACGACCCGCTGCTGCAGCTCACCGAGGCCTGGACCCTGCCGCACGAGGACCCCGGGGGCTGTGACGCCGCACCCACCGCGTCCTCGGTGGGCGGCCCCGCCGCCTACTGGCACTCCTACGAGTACGACGACGCGGGCAACCGGGTCAGCGAGACCCTGCACGGCGTCACCGGGGCCGGCAACGACGCCGTGCGCGACTACACCTACCCCGACCAGGGGCAGGACCAGCCCAACACCGTCCGCGAGGTGGTCGAGCAGACGCCGCAGGGCGACACCCTGTCCGTCTTCGACTACGACGCGGCGGGCAACACGGTGGTGCGCGAACTGGCGGGTGAGCGCCAGGAGCTGAGCTGGACGCCCGAGGGCAGGCTCGACACCGTCTCCACCGACGCGGGTGATACCTCCTTCACCTACACCGCCGACGGCGACCGCCTGATGTACTCGACGCCGGAGGCCGACACCCTCTACCTGCCGGGCATGGAGCTGCGCGCGGACAGGTTCACCGGCGAGGTGGAGGCCACCCGCTACTACGAGCACGGCGGGCAGACGGTGGCCGTGCGCACCCCCGACCGGCTCGACCTGCTGGCATCCGACCACCAGGGCACCGGTCAGGTGGCCATGGACGCCGACTCCGAGCAGTCGGTGCGCCGCTACCTGACGCCCTTCGGCGAGGGGCGCGGCTCCTCCGGCGGAGCCTGGCCGGACGACAAGGGCTTCCTCGGCAAGACCGTGGACGCCTCCACCGGCCTGACCCTGGTCGGCGCGCGCGAGTACGACGCGGCCCTGGGGCGGTTCATCTCGGCGGACCCGGTCGTGGACCCGTCGGACCCGCTGCAGATGAACGGCTACGCCTACGCCAACAACAGCCCGCTGACCTTCTCCGACCCGACCGGCCTGTGGCTCAGCAACGCCTGGGACAAGGTCAAGTCGGGGGCCAGCAAGGTCGGCAAGGCCGTCAAGTCCGGCTACAAATCCACCAAGAAGTGGGTCAAGAAGAACAAGAGCACCATCGTCTCGGTCGGCGTGGGCATCGCGGTCGGCGTGGGCTGCACCGCGCTGACCGGTGGCGCGGGCGCGATCGGCTGCGCCGCCCTGGGCGGCGCGGTCAGCGGTCTGGTCCAGTACGGGATGGACACCCCGCGCAACAACTGGTCGTGGGGCGGTGCGGCCACCGCGACCGTGATCGGCGGTGCGCTGGGCGCCGCGGGCGGTGCGATCGGCGGACGTATCGCGGGTGCGATCGGCAGCCGGTTCTCCTCCTGGGCGAGCAGCGCCGGTTCGCGTTCGGGTGCGTCCTCGTGGGCGCGCTGGGGAGCCAAGCCGCGGACGCCGCAGCCGCCGCCTCCTCCGAAGCCGCCGCGGCCGACGCCGACCTCGACCACGCCCAGGCCCGCACCCGTGTCCTCGGCGCCCACGTCCGCTGCGCGGGGCGGGTGCAAGAACAGCTTCGTGCCCGGTACGGGTGTGCTGATGGCCGACGGTTCGACCAAGGCGATCGAGGACGTCGAGGTCGGCGACGAGGTCGTGGCGACCGATCCGGAGACCGGTGAGCAGGGCGCGCGGACGGTGGCGGCGACCATCGTCGGCGAGGGCGCCAAGACGCTGGTTCAGATCACGGTGGATCCGACCACCGAGCGGGAGGCCCCCGAGGAGGGTGAGTCGGCGGGTTCGGAGAGCGCGTCGGAGATCCCGGGCCCGGTGGCAGTCGGGGACGTGATCGTGGCGACTGATGGTCACCCGTTCTGGGTTCCGGAGCTGGACGCCTGGGTCGACGCGGTCGACCTCGCACCGGGAATGTGGTTGCAGACCTCGTCCGGTACGTGGGTGCAGGTCTCGGCCGTCGAGGTCGACACCCAGATCGCGACGGTTCGCAACCTCACCGTCACCGACCTGCACACGTACCATGTGGCGGCGGGGGAGAACCAGCTCCTCAACCACAACTGCGGTGGCGAGCTCCTCGATAGGGCACGCGACCTGTATGGAACATTGGGGGAGGATAGCGCCACGGTCGCGGTTGCCCGTGTGAGCTCAGGGGGAAAGACACAGACCTGGGTAGCGACAAACCTCAGGGGGATTCCTGATGCCTGGAGGGGAGGGAATTCTCCGTTGAGCGGTACAGGTGAAATTTTTAAGCCAGGTGTTGGTCACGCAGAACAGACCATCATGAACAGCCTGCGACCCGGGCAGGTGCTTGAGGCCATGGCCTCGTCGACGCGGATGTGTTCCGCCTGCTTCAACGGGGCTGTCGGTAGAGGGATGTCGCCAAGCAACATCGGTATGGGCAGGGGTGTTTCTCCGAGTGGGAACACGCCGTGGCGGGTGGTCTTCAGAAGATAGAATATATTTTCGGTGCTTTGCTGGAGTCCCGTTTCCTGGAGGTGTGGTGGACGCTACGACTTTTCTCGGAGTGTTGGCCATGATGCGATTGAAGCCCTTTTTGGAAGTGGCGGACGCGCCGTTTATTGGCGCAGTGAATGAAATGGTCAATTCCTCTCGTGTGGGAATTTTTGATACATTCGATGAGAAGTATTCTGAGATAAGGGAGTGGAAGCGGCTTCAAGGGGTTGTAGAGGATGCCTGCACTCGGGAGGGGGTGCTTGCGTACGGTGCTAGTTTTGTCATGCATGTTGCGGGGGCAGAGGTGGAGGAGCCCCGATTTCGAGCAAAGTGGATGTCCCATGCGCATTCAGATTTCTGGCGTACGTGTGATGACATCATCGACCTTGGTGGGGGGTTTTCTCGCACCGAGTTCAGGGGCATAAAGACCACTTTGGAGGGGGTGGAGCGCATCTGGCAGGAAAAAGACAATGCGCTTCTCGGGCCGGGAGTGGATCTCGAAAATTCCTTCAGGGAGCGGCTTGGGGAGATAGAGCGGAATATTCCAAGGAGAGAGGTTTTTGCTCGGGTGCTTGCCGAGTGTGGTGGGTGGCGCTGATCTTTCTCGGGGAGCGGAACTGTGCTGGTCTACCAAGATGGCATACAACCTTGCCGCGGCCCTGCTCGAAGCCGAAGTCCGCCTGAGGGGGACTCCACGCGCTACCGAGGGTGCCTGACATGTGGGTCGCGAGGCCGGGTACCACTACATCGACGACCAGGCCACCGAGTACCTGAACACCGACCAGCCTGTGCTCAGCGTCGAAGCCAAGAAGAAGGAAGTCCTCGGCGACTACGTCATCCCGGGCCGTGAACGGCACCGTTTGTGCCGCCTGGCCCAGGTGCGGGCCCACGACTTTCCGGAGAAGGGTGCGGCCAGGGCCGTCCCCTACGGGACCTACCGCATCGGAGCCGACACCGGCTGGGTGGGGAGCGGCTACCGGGCCCGGGCTGGAAGAAGCACCTGGCCGCCTTCGCCCACGAAACGGGCAACGGTGTGCCACTTCCCCTCCGATGTCTCCAAGGGGGACAAGGTCGGGCACCGGCTGTTCTCGGCTGTCAGCACCAATTGGCGCGGCAGGACCCTGACCAGTCACGAGGTCGTTGTCAACACGATCGCCGAGACGACCACCCGCACCGGGTTGAGAGTGCACGCTGGACTTGATCCCGGCAGCCTCCCGCACCACCAGTGCCCCGTTTCGAGGACCGTCCCCAGGTCGAGGACCGGGTGTCGGCCTGGCCGCACCGTGCGGTGCTCACCGGCGTGGCCGCGCACGAGTTCGCCGCGCTACCGGCCGAGGCCAAGGGCATGGATGAGGACGAGCCGGCGGGGTCATCACGGACATGCCGCGGACCCCGCACCCGCTCCGGAGCACGGGGCCGCGCTTGCGCTGACGAGCTGTCCGTAAACGTGGCGGGTGTGAGGCAAGAGGCTCCACGCTCGTTGATCTTGTACCTATAGCGAGTCTGGGCGCCCAAACTCGCTATAGGTACAGGATCAACGCCGGTCAGGGCCGGCCCGGTGAACCTTTGCGGTCACTCCGCTAACGGCCGCGCTTGCGCCAGGCGTTCTCCCGGGCCTGCCGCTCGGCGGCCTTCCACTGCCTCCTGCGCTCGGCGCGCAGGCGCGCGTCTCCTCGGGACCGGTTCCACTCGGCCTCGCGCCGGAGCCGGTTCCAGCGCTCCAGGCGCCGCACGTCCAGCTCGCCCTCGTCCACGGCGGCGTTGACCGCGCAGCCGGGCTCCGCGCCGTGCGCGCAGTCGCGGAAGCGGCACCGCTCCGCGAGTTCGGTGACGTCGGCGAAGGCCTGGTCCACACCGGTCTCGGCGCCGGGCACGTCGATGCGCCGCACACCGGGGATGTCCAGGACCAGCGCTCCGCCGGGCAGCTGGAGAAGCTGGCGGTGGGTGGTGGTGTGCCGTCCCCGCCGGTCCTGGCGGATCTCGCCGGTGTCCATCAGCGTGCGCCCGGCCACCGCGTTGACCAGGCTGGACTTGCCCGCGCCGGAGGTGCCCAGCAGCACCCAGGTGGTGCCGGGCAGGAACCGGGCGGAGAGCTCCTCCAGCCCGAGGCCGGTGTGCGCGCTGACGGTGTACACGTCGGCGCCGGTGGTCACCGACTCGACGAGTTCGAGCACCTCGGGGAGGCGCTCCCCGGCCAGCTCGGCCTTCGTGACCGCCACGACCGGGGTCGCGCCGCTCGCCCAGGCCAGGCTCAGGAAGCGCTCCAGCCGGCCCACGTTGGGTCCCTGGTCGGCGGCCTCGCAGATGAGGACCGCGTCGATGTTGGCGGCCAGCACCTGGTCGTGCGAGTCCTTGGCCACGCCCTGGCGGACGAGGCTCCCGGCGCGTTCGAGGACGGCCTCGACGAGCCAGGCGTCGCCGGACCGGCGCACCGCGACCCAGTCGCCGGCGCACGGGGCGGCGGACGGGTCGGCCTGCGCCGCCCTGGTGACGGCGGGGGAGTAGTCGGCGGTCGTCTCCCGGGGGAGGCGGACCACCGCCGCGCCGCGGCGGACGGAGGCCACGCGCGCGGGGGTCAGGGGATGGGCGCTGCCGGAGGCGGCGGCGTCGAAGGCCTGCTCGACACGACGGTTCCACCCCAGCGGGGTCAGCGGATGGACGGTGGGGGTGTCTGTGCTGCTGTACGTGCTCACGGCGGACTCTCTACGGGGCGAGCCGCCCGGAGGGTCTTCCGGCTCAGGGCTCGCGAACGATCGGGAAGGTCGGTGTGGAACCACTCGTGGTGACGGCCATGGCTCTGCTTCCTCTCCGTCGTCGCGGGCCGCCGCGGTGCGGCGCTCCGGCCCGGCGAGTCTAGGACCGGGGCCTCGCGCCGCGCCACCGGTTTTCCCGGCCGCGGGGCCGGTTCAGCGCCGCCTGGTCCACACGTCGTCGGCGCCGCCCGGCACGGACCGGCCGTCCGGCACGGACTGGGGACCGGTGGAGTGCCGGGGTGTGTACCCCTCGGGAGGCGTGTCGGATCCGCCCCCGGGCCGGGACGGGTCGGCGTGGACCGGGCGCGGGGCGTAGGAGGGGCGTTCGTCCTCCACACCCAGGAGGAGGAAGAGGCTGCAGATCAGCAGGAAGACGAACAGGCCCACGATCAGGGGCAGCAGCAGGCCGGCCGCGGTGGCTCCGTCCGGGGCCCCGAAGCGGGAGAACTGCGGCTGGGTGATGTGGACGCCCGCCATGCCGGTGTAGTGCATGGCGGTCACCGCGACGGCCATCGCGACCGCGGCGGCGCCCGTGGCCGCGTGCCCGCGCACCCGGGAGGCGAACCACAGGGAGAAGGTGGCGGCCACCAGCGCGATGGCGCCGGCCAGGGCGACGTACAGGGGGTCGTGGTGGACCTCCCCGTGGACGTTCATCGAGTACATGCCGGTGTAGTGCATGGCGACGATCCCCACCCCGGCGACGAGCCCGCCGAGCAGGAGCCAGGGGGCCGTCCTCCTGAGGGCCGTCATGGTGAGTGCGACGGCGACGACCACGATGGCGATGACACCGCTGACCACGGTGAGCACGGCGTCGTAGCGGACGGAGACCCCGGGCGGGGAGAAGCCCATCATGGCGATGAAGTGCATCGACCACACGGCCATGCCGCCGATCGAGAGGGAGGCCAGGGCCAGCCACTGCCATCGCACGGGGCCCGCCGCACTGCGCGCGCGGGCGGCGAAGGAGAGCCCGAGGAAGGAGCCGATCGCCGAGACCGTGAGGGCGATGGCGGGGGTCATCCAGTCCTGGGCGAGGTGGTCGAGCACGGCTCACTACTTTCCATGACCTAGGTCACAATTCGGTCGGTGCATGGATAGTAAGGAGGGGGACCGCCATGGCGCCAGGGGTGGGAGGCAACGTGTTTGACCCGATGTGGCCAGCGACAACGCAGTGAATCAGGCGCGTGACCCTCGGGTACGGTCACGCGGAATCGGAGCCGGGACCGAAGTCGGAGCGGGCGCCGGGGCCGGGTCCGGAACCTGGGCCGGATGCGGGGACCGGAGCCGCGGGCGGACCCGGGAACCCCGTCCCGCTCCGGGGCCGCGCGCCGCCGTCCGCTCAGTCCCGCAGGCCCGCGAAGGCGATCCTGGCCAGGGTGTCGGCGATCTCCGCGGAGTCCAGCCCGCGGTCGGGCTTGTACCACTCCGCGATCGAGTTGACCATGCCGAACAGCAGGCGGGCCGCGACCGCCGGGTCCACGTCCGGGCGGATGTCGCCCTCGGCGGCGCCCTCGCGCACCAGGTCGGCGATCAGGTGGTCGAACTCGCGGCGCCGCTCCAGGGCGCGCTTTTCCACCTCGGTGTTGCCGCGCACCCGCAGCAGCAGGGTCACGTGGGGCAGTTCCTCCACCAGCACCCGCACGCTGCCGCGCAGCACGTGCTCCAGGCGGTCGACGGCGGGGCCGGTGGTCGAGGCCTCCTCACGGGTGACCGCGAACAGGGCGTCCATGGCCAGGTCCAGCGAGCGGCGCAGCAGCTCGGTCTTGCCGGTGACGTGGTGGTAGATGGCCGACTTGGTCACGCCCAGGGCGCGCGCCAGGTCCTCCATGCTCGTGCCGTCGTATCCGCGCTCGTTGAACACGCGGGCGGCCACGCGCAGGACGGAGTCGGCGTCGTGGCCGGGGCGGCCCGAGCGCCGCCGCCCCGCGGTCCCGCGGCGGGAGGGCACTGGTTCGGCAGAGGAAGATCTGGACACGGTTGTCGAATCTACCTGGTGGAGGCGGTCCGGTGTGCGGGGTGGCCGAAGGCGCCGCCTCCGTGCACCGGGACCTCCACGAGGATTTCTTAACGAACGGTCGGTTGGTAACGCATCCTAGCGGGATCCGCCGCCCTCCGCGGCCTCCGGTGGCCGCCGTAGCCCGGCCGCGCGCCGGGACCGGGCCCCGAGCCGGGTGCAGGGGACGCGAAAAAGGTTTGCCAAAACACGTAAAAGTGATTGCTCGCAATGTGCCCCGTGGTCACCGCCATGCCCCCGGCGCCGCGTTCCCGGCCTTCTGGAGAAGTGCGCTAGGAGAGCGTTAAAAGCACTTGATGGTTTTCGCGGCACAAGAGTAGCTTGGCCCTCGTTTGGCGGCATAAGTCCTGATTTGCCCCTATCAAGAATGAGGGCCTCCATGGCTATCACCCGTCGCGGCGCCCTGCGCGCCTCACTCGCAGGAGGGGTCGGCGCCGCGGTCTCCGCGGTGGCTCCCGCCCCCGCCTGGTCCGCACCCGCGCCCCCGCCCCGCCCGGGGGACGCGGCGGCGTCCCTGCGCCTCCTCGAACAGGGGAACAGGCGCTGGCGCCGGCACGCCTCCCGCCACCCCAACGAGGGCCGCGCCCGCAGGGAGGAGCTGGTGCACGGGCAGGCTCCCTTCGCCGTGGTCCTGGGCTGCGCGGACTCCCGGGTGCCGCCCGAGCTGGTCTTCGACCGCGGCCTCGGCGACCTGTTCACCATCCGCTCCGCCGGACAGGTCCTGGACGGGTCCGTGCTCGGCAGCATCAGCTACGCGGTCGAGCACCTGGCGGTCCCCCTCGTCGTCGTCCTGGGACACGCCTCGTGCGGCGCGGTCACCGCCGCGGTGAAGGCGCACCGGACCGGGGACGTCCCCCACGGCCACGTCGGCTACCTGGTCGAGGAGATCCTTCCGGTGGTCGACGCCACCCCCGACGAGGGCGGCGACTTCGTGGACGCCTGCGTCAGGGCCAACGCCGTGCACATCGCCGACCGGCTCCGCGGGGACGACGACCTGCGAGAGCGGGTCGGGTCCGGGAACCTGGACGTCGTCCCGGCCCGCTACGACCTGGCGACCTCCGAGGCCGCCTGGCTCTGACCCCCGCCCGCGCTGGTCCCGGGCCTGCACACGGGCCTCCCCGAACCCTCAACCGGGCCTTTCGTCCCGGACCGGCCCGGGCCACAGGGCCCGAAAACCCCACACAATGAGAGAAGTGATCGTCCGGAACGCTCCGGACGATCACTTTTGTCTCCGGGGCGAACCGTGCATTCCACTCATGCTGCCTTTCTGGTGAAAGGAACTTCGCGTCCCTGCAAGCAGGTGCAATGCGAAAAATTGTCGAAAAGCCTGCGGTGCGGACGCGCGATCCTTATTCTCGTGATGTCCGCAAAGGGCAGTTCGCCTGATTCGTCACGGGCCGTGGGAAGACCCGGCCCCGCTTCGCAAAGGACCGACGTGCGCTTCGACCAGCAGTTGCGGGAGATGCTCGAGACGCCCGGTGTGCGCAGTGTCTGCCTCGTGGACTGGCGAGGCGGGCGCGTCCTCACCCGCGTCGGCGCCGACGACCGCGCCACGGACACGGCGGAGATCCTCCGGGCCATCCGCGGCGGTCCGCTATGCGCCGCCCAGGCACTGGAGGACGTGGTCGTCACCGACGCCGACCACCACCTGCTGTTCGCCGTCCTGGAGGACTCCGACCTGTGCGTGCAGGTGCGTATGGGCCGTACGGAGGGAAACCTCGGTTTCGCCCTGCGGCGGCTGCGTCGGCTGGCGCGCACGGCACGGGTGCCCCCGCGGCTCCCACCGCCCCGGAGCGACTCCGACCACCCGCCCCGCCGTGACCGGGACCGGCCCCGCCCCGCCGCCCGGACCGCCACGCCCGTGGACCGGAGGGTCCTGGAGCGCGTCCTCACCGCGCTCCGCTCGCTGCCCGTCGACCGTTCCCGGTCGGTGACCGCGTGACCCCTGGCCCGTCCCGACGCGGTGTCACGGGCCTGCGCCACTGGATGGCCGACAAGGCGCTGCGCCGACGTACCCAAAGGAGAGAGAAGGACATGCCCGACATCGAGACCGGACTCAAGGAAATGATGGAGATCGACGGGGCGGTCGGCGCCGCCGTCGTCGACTACAGCAGCGGGATGGCGCTGGGAACCCTCGCCGCGACCAACTCGCTCGACCTCACCGTCGCCGCGGCGGGCAACACCGAGGTGGTCCGCGCCAAGATGCGCACCATGGACCAGCTCGGACTCAACGACGCGATCGAGGACATCCTCATCACCCTGTCCGGCCAGTACCACATCATCCGGCCCCTCACCAGCCGCAAGGGACAGGGGCTCTTCCTCTACCTGGCCCTGGACCGCACCCGGGGCAACCTCGCCCTGGCCCGGCACCGCCTCAAGAACATCGAGGAGACCCTGGAGGTCTGACCAGGCGCCGCTCGGGGGCCGGGCGAAGGCCCCGGCCCCCGCGCACGCACCCTCCCGCCACCGGGTCCGCCTCGTTCCCGGACCCGTTCCCCGAACCGGCGGCGATGGGGAAGAATGCCGGTGTCAGCCCCCCGACGCCTCAGGGAGACCCGGTATGTTCCGGATCGTGATCAGCCGCCTCACCGATGACGGACTCCGCATCACCCCTGAGCGCAGAAGCACCGCCATGTCCGTCGACGAGGCGGTGAGGGCCGTCGAGGAGCACCTGCCCACCGCGGACACCGCGGCCCTCGGCAGCGACGCCGTGCAGAGCTCCGTCAACCGGGTCAACGACTTCCGCCACGACGTCTCCACCGCGGACGGCGGCCGCTACCGGGTGGTCATCGCCCCCATGATGTGAGACCCGTGCCCGGCCCGGTGGCCGGACCGCCGCGGCGGGGCGGCCCGGCCCGCGGGGTCACTCCGAGCCGAAGGCCGAGTCGAAGGAGGCCTCCGGCGGGTCGTAGGCCCTCGACCGGACGAAGTCCACCGCCTCGGCGGCCCCGACCAGCCGGTCCATGCCCGCGTCCTCCCACTCCACCGAGATCGGCCCCTGGTAGCCGATCGCGTTCAGCGTGCGGAAGCAGTCCTCCCAGGGCACGTCGCCGTGCCCCGTCGACACGAAGTCCCAGCCGCGGCGGGGGTCGCCCCAGGGCAGGTGGGAGCCCAGCCGCCCGTTGCGGCCGTTGCCCAGCCGCCTGCGGGTGTCCTTGCAGTCCACGTGGTAGATCCGGTCGCGGAAGTCCCACAGGAATCCGGCCGGGTCGATGTCCTGCCACACCATGTGGCTGGGGTCCCAGTTCAGGCCGAACGCGGGGCGGCGGCCCACCGCCTCCAGCGCCTTCTCGGTCGACCAGTAGTCGTAGGCGATCTCGGAGGGGTGCACCTCGTGGGCGAAGCGCACCCCCACCTCGTCGAACACGTCCAGGATCGGGTTCCACCGGTCGGCGAAGTCCCGGTACCCGGCCTCGATGACGTCCTCGCCCACCGGCGGGAACATCGCCACGTACTTCCAGATCGCCGAACCCGTGAAACCCACCACCGTGGACACGCCGAGCCTCGCGGCGGCGCGCGCGGTGGTGGCCATCTCCTCGGCGGCCCGCCGGCGCACGCCCTCGGGCTCCCCGTCCCCCCACACCCGCGCGGGCAGGATGTCCCGGTGGCGCTGGTCGATGGGGTCGTCGCAGACGGCCTGGCCGAGCAGGTGGTTGGAGATCGCCCACACGCCCAGCCCGTGGCGTTCGAGCACGTCCAGCCGGTCGCGCACGTATCCGTCGTCCTCGGCGGCCCGGGTGACGTCGAGGTGGTCGCCCCAGCAGGCGACCTCCAGACCGTCGTAGCCCCAGGAGGAGGCCAGTGAGCACACCTCCTCGAAGGGCAGGTCGGCCCACTGTCCGGTGAAGAGGGTGACTGGTCGCGGCATGTCGGTGCCTTCCGTGCTCGGATTCGGGTGCTCGGTGGTCAGTGGTCGTGGCCGCCCCCGGAGGCCGGGGCCCTCCCGCTCCCGGGCTCGGCTCCGTCGGGCCGCAGGGCCCCGCCGTCGGGCGGGGCGGGCAGGTACAGGTGGACGTGGCCGTGGCCGCTGTCCACGCTGGCCAGGTCGAGGTGGGTGGCGGCCACCGACCACGAGTGGACCGCCTGGTCCCGCAGGTCCATGGCGATGTGGAGGGTGTCCATGCGCAGGTCCTCGTCCTCGACCAGCGCCGCCCCGGCGTAGGCCTCGACCGACATGGACAGCAGCTGGACGGAGGAGGCCATACCCGCCTGGGTGGCCTCGTGGACGGTGTCTCCCCCGGACGGCTCGCCGAAGCGGTCCGCGGCCTCCCGGACGCCGGTGCGCCAGGAGTGGACCACCGAGGGATCGGTCGGCTCCAGCGGAGGGTGCGAGCCGTCGGTGGGCAGGAACTCCTCCATGGCCTCCACCACGGGGACCAGCTCCTCGTGGGCCGTACGGGTGTGCTCGACGAGTGCGCCGACGCGGTCGGCGTCGGGCCGCTGGACGGTGACCGCGGCGGTGGCGGGCTCGGGGCCGCCCCACACCGCGGCCTCACCGCTGAGCAGGACGACCGCGGCGCCGGCCATCGTGAGCGAGGCCCCGGTCAGCCACCAGGTGGACGGAGCGGCCGGGACGGCCGCCGCCGGGGCCGGTTCCTCGGGGGGCCTCGGTGCGGGGTCGGAGGGGGACTGTCGCTGTGCGGACATCGTGACGTCTCCTGTCGGGGAGGGAGCCGCCCGACTTCAGTAGGCGCTTTCCGGTGAGCGCGGCACCGAGCGGGGGGTGTGGACGTTGCCATCCTGGCCTGCCGCCGGCGGTGGTGCGCACACCGCGGCGGCGGGTACGTCCCCGCTAGCACGGGACCCCCTTCCGGCGGGTCAGGGAACGGAGGAAGGCCAGGCCGTCGACGGCGAGCGCGTCCTGGCTCGCCGCCAGCGGTCGCCAGACGGAGGCCGCCGTGGCGATGCTGGCATTGTCCGCCGTGAACGACTCGATCACCAGGGGTCCCCGGTACCCCGCCTCGTCCAGCGCGTCGAGGATCCCGGGCCAGTCCAGGTGGTCGGCGCCGGGCGCGCCCCGGTCGTTGGCGCACACCTGCACGTGCTTGATCCTTCCGGCGGCCCGCCTGACCGCCGCCGCCACGTCCCGCTCCTCGATGTTCATGTGGTACACGTCCAGGGCCAGCCCGCAGTGCTCGGCGGGCAGGTCGGCGAGCAGCTCCAGCCCCTGGTCCACCGTGTTCACCACGCTGGTCTCGTACCGGTTGAGCGGTTCCACGGCGAGGGAGACCCCCGCGGCCGAGGCGTGCCCGACCACGGGGGCCAGCGCCTCGGTCAGCTCGGCGGCGGTCCCCGCCCGCTCTCGCGGGGACATCCGCCAGGTGCGGCCGACCGAGGCGTAGGCCGGACCGGCGACGACGGAGGAGCCGACCGCCGCCGCCGCGTCCACGACCCTTCTGAGATAGTCCTGCGTGGCCGACCGGGTGGCCGGGTCGGTGGCGACCAGCTCCCGGCCCGGCCCCATGACCAGTACGACACTGGCCGCCAGGCCCAGGCCGTCCAGCAGGGCCCGGGCGCGCCGGGGGTCCCAGTCGCCGGCGTCCTCCACGGGGAGCTCGATCGTGTCGAACCCCCACCCCGCCACCCGGGGCGCGATCCGCTCCAGGGCGGCGTCGGTCAGCGGCGACGTCCACACCCACGTGTTGACCCCCAGCGCCCTCATCTACCGCTCCGTCCACGCCTCGGGGAAGCCCGGCAGGTCCTCGCCGCCGAACTTCGCGTAGTGCAGGGACGGCATGTCCTCGTTGCGCTCCAGGTACTCGTCCAGCTCGTCCTCGCGGATCGGCTCCTGCGGCAGGACCCACTCGGAGGGGACCTCCTCGCCGTTGAGGATCATGCCGGCGGCCAGGATCGGGGTCCGCCACTGGAAGTTGGAGTAGACGGGCGCGATCGCGGTGAGGTCCTCCTCCTGCCACTTGCGCATGAAGCTCAGCTCGTCCTCGCCGGCGATGACCGGGTAGGGCTGTCCGGCGTCCTCGAAGGCCTCCAGGCCCGCGACGGCGCCGTCCCCGGCGTCCATCCAGATGCCGTCGACCCCGCCGCGCTGGAGGTGCTGGGAGACCAGGTCCTTGATCTTGGCGCCGTCGCCCTCGGTGAACTCGTAGCCGAGCACCTCCAGCTCGCTGTCGGCGAAGATCTCCTGGGCCGCCGCCCAGCGGTGTTCGAGCACGTCCACGCCGGGCAGGATGCGCAGCGCCAGCACGGTGGAGCCTGGCTCCAGCTCCTCGACCAGGAACTCGGCCGCGTCCGCGCCGTAGGCGTAGCCGCCGATCGGGTGGATGAAGGTGACCATGCAGTCGGTGTTCACGCCGCGGTCGAAGACCACGACCGGGACGCCGCTCTCACAGGCGGTCTCCACGGCCGGGGTCAGGGTCGCGGTGGTGGAGGGCGAGACGATGATGACGTCGCAGTCACCGGAGTCCACGAACGCCTGGATGTCGGAGATCTGCTGGTTGTCGTCGTCGGCGGCGTCGGACACCCGGAACTCGCCGACGCGCCCCTCCTCCTGGAGGGCCTCCACCTGCTGCTCCATGGTGATGAAGCCGGTGACGCGCCAGGGGTTGGACACCGAGGCGTTGGAGAAGCACAGCGTCGCGTCCTCGGGCGCGTCGTGGACGAACTCGGAGGTGTCGACCCACTCGGGCTCGATCGCCTGCAGCCAGGGCTGGTCCTCGGGCCCCTCCGGGGTGATCTCGCGCTGGGCCAGCTGGGCCTCGAACTCGGCCTCGTCGAACCACTCCCCGTCGGGGGTGAGCTCGGCGCCGCTCCCGCCCTCGGGGGAGTCGGCGGGGGCGTCCGTCGTACACGCCGTGAGCATCAGGGTCAGGCCGGCGGCGCCGGCGAGCAGCACGCGGGGGACGCGCATGGTTACCTCCTGGAAGTGCCGAGCGGCCGCTCGGTCGGATGGTCCGGTCGCCGTCGCAGGCGCTCCGGCAGTCGAAGGTCGCCCCGGCGGGCGGCGTAGGCCACCGCGGCGATGATGATGAGCCCCTGCACCGACGGCTGGATCGTCGAGGGCAGGTAGAGCTGGTTGAACAGGGTGAACAGGGCCTCCACCGTCAGGGCGCCCAGGACGGCGGCGACCACGGTGCCGCGTCCGCCGCCCAGCACCACCCCGCCGAGGACGACGGCGGTGATGGCGGCGAACTCCAGCCCGTCACCGACCTGTGCGGTGACGCCGGCGTATCCGCCGATGAGGATGGCGGCGACGGTGGCCATCAGCGAGGAGCCGACGAAGGCCATGGTGCGCACCCGCCACACCCGCACCCCCGAGAACGCGGCGGCGACGTCGTTGTCGCCCGTCGCCATGAGGGAGCGGCCGAAGGGCGAGCGCATGAGGAGCACGGCGCCCGCCGCCAGCACCAGGGCGATGACCAGCGCCCACGGGATCTCGCCGAGGAACGGGACGCCCTCGATCCCGTGCCGTCCGGGGACGCGGAAGGACTCCGACAGCGCGCCGGTGGGCGCGCCGCCCGTCCAGTAGCGGACCGCGCCGAACAGGATCAGCATCGTGCCGAGCGTGGTGATGATCGACGGCACCCTGAGCAGCGTGGTCACCAGGCCGTTGACCAGGCCCACGACCAGGCCGAGGGCCGCCATGAGGCCGATCACCGGCAGGGTCATGGGCTCCTGGCCGTCGATGAACCGGGCCGCGACCACCACCTGGGCGCCCACCAGCGATCCGACCGACAGGTCGAACTCCCCGGAGACGATCACCAGGTACTGGCCGATCGCCAGGATCACCAGCGGCGCGGCCTTCTTGGCGAAGGCCATCAGCGGCGGCCCCTCGAAGAACGACGGGTTCTGGGTGGCGATGACCACGAAGATCAGCGCCAGCAGCAGGGCGGCGGTCGCCGTGCCGCCCCGGCCCAGCGCGGCGAGGGCGGTCCGTACGCCCGAGTCGCGCGGTCCGTCCGCGCCGCCCGGGCCTCTCCGGTCGCGCGAGCCGTCCGGGCCGCGTGTGTCCTGGGCGGGGGTCGGGGTCATCGGCGGCCTCCCAGGGGCTGCGGTGCGGGACCGGGACCGTGGTCGGTTTCGGGATCGGGGCCGGAGCCGGGGTCGGGCTCGGGGCCGGAGGAGGGTTCGGGGCCCGGCCCCGCCTCCGGGCCGGGACCGGGCGGCGCCGCGCCGCCGGAGGGGAAGCGCACCCGCCTGGCGGAGTGCCCGCGGCGGGCGTAGACGGCCACGGCGGCGATGACGATGACGCCGCGCAGCACGTCCTTGACGAACGGGTCGACCGCCAGCACGTTGAACACCGTGTCGAGCGTGGCGAGGATGAGCACTCCCGCGACCGTCCCGGCCACGCCGCCGCGCCCGCCGAGCAGGTAGGTGCCGCCCAGCACCACGGCCGCGATGGCCTCCAGTTCGTAGCCGCCGGTGTAGACCGTGGCGCTGCCGGTGCCGAACCGGGCGGCCAGCAGCAGGCCGGCGACACCGGCCGCGACCGAGCACAGCACGTGCGCGGTGACCGTGGGCACCCCGGAGCGGATCCCCGAGAGCCGGGCGACCTCGGCGTCGCCGCCGACCGCGTACATGTGGTACCCCGTCCGGGTGCGCCGCAGGAAGAGCACCGCCGCCACCGCCAGCCCCAGCATCACCAGGGTGGACACGGGCAGCACGCTGATCCGGGTGTAGCCGAAGGCCTGGAAGGCGGCGGGGACCGATCCGGCCGGACCCTGGAAGTTCGTGTCCAGGTAGCCCTTGATCACCAGCCCCATGCCCAGGGTGGCGATGAAGGGGTTGACCTGGAGCCTGGTCACCACCAGCCCGTTGGCCAGTCCGATCAGCCCGGCCACGCCGAGCGTCGCGCCCACGCCGAGGAGGACGCGGGAGGGGTCGCCCGCCATGGTGGTGGCCGCCACCACGGTGGACAGCGCGGCGACGTAGCCCACCGACAGGTCCAGGGAGCGGCACAGGATGACGAGGGTCTGCCCGATGGCCAGGAACCCGAGCAGGCTGCTGCGGGTGAACAGGTCGACGGTGTTGGCGGTGGTGAACAGGTTGCCGCCCCGCGCGGCCACGAGCGCGGCGCTGAGCGCGAGCAGCAGCACCAGGGCGAGGTAGACCAGCCCGGTGGTGCCCAGGCGCGGTCGGAGGCTCCGGGGGACGGGGGTGGGGGGACGTGTCACGGGGCGGCCTCCTCGTGCCGTGCCGGGGAACCGCCGCCGCTCTTCTCGGGAGGCGGCGGGCCTTCGGGGGGAGCATCGCCGGCGGGGGACGGCGCCCGGGGGCCGCGGGCGCCGGGGCCGTCCCCGTTCCCGCCCTCGTGCCGTGATCCGGTGGCCGCCGCCATGACGGCCTCCTCGCTGGATCCGCCGGGCAGCTCCTCCGCCACCCGGCCGTCCCGCAGGACGACCAGCCGGTCGGACATGCCGATCAGCTCGGGCAGCTCGGAGGAGATGAGCACGATCGCCACGCCCGCCGCCGCCAGTTCGCGCATCAGCCGGTAGACGGCCTGCTTGGCGCCCACGTCGATGCCGCGCGTGGGCTCGTCGAGCACCATCACGCCGGGCTCGGCGGCCAGCCACTTGGCCAGCACGACCTTCTGCTGGTTGCCGCCGGACAGGTAGCGGACCTCCTGGGCGTGGCCGCCGCGCGCCACCAGCTCCACCGAGGAGAGGATGCCCGGGAGCCGTCTGGCCCGCCGGGCCGATCCGAGGGGCCAGACCGCGTCCAGGACCAGGCGCCCGTTGGCCGCGACCGACTGGTTCAGCGCGAGCCCCTGCGTCTTGCGGTCCTCGGTGACCAGCACCAGCCCGGCGCGCACGGCCCGGCGCGGCGAGCGCGGGTCGACCCGCCGCCCGTCCACGGAGACCTCGCCGCGGGTGAAGCGCTCGACGCCGAAGAGGGCGTGGGCGACCTCCGTGCGCCCGCTGCCCTGGAGCCCTCCCAGGCCCAGGATCTCGCCGCCGCGCACCTCGAAGCCGATCCCGTCCAGCTGGGTGTTGCCGCCGCCGGACACCGACAGCCGCACCTTCCCCACGTGTTCGCCGTGCGGCTCCAGCCGCTCGGGGAAGACCGCCGAGACCGGGCGCCCCACCATCTTGCGGACCAGCTCGGCGGGGCCGATCCCGTCGGCGGGGACGGTGTCCACCCGGTACCCGTCCTTGAGGACGGTGATCGTGTCGGCCAGGTCGAAGATCTCCTTCATGCGGTGCGACACGTACAGCACCGCCACGCCGCGTTCGCGCAGGCGGCCGATGATCCGGTAGAGCACCTCCACCTCGTGGTCGGCCAGCGCGGCGGTCGGCTCGTCCATGGAGATGATGCGCGCGTCGTGGGAGAGCGCCTTGACGATCTCCACGATCTGCTGCTCGGCCACCGACAGCGACCGCACCCTGGTCCGGGGGGCGATGCCCTCCAGGCCCAGGTCGGCGAGCAGCTCGGCCGTGGCCCGCTCCATGGCCCGGCCGTCCACCAGGCCGCGGCGGCGGATCTCCCGGCCGAGGAAGACGTTCTCGGCGACGGTGCGCTCGGGCAGGAGGTTGAACTCCTGGAAGACCGTGGCCACGCCCGCGCGCTGGGCCTGGACGGGGTGCTCGAAGGAGACGCGTTCGCCCTCCAGCTCGATGGTCCCCTCGTCCGCTCGGTGCACGCCGGCCAGCACCTTCATCAGGGTGGACTTGCCCGCGCCGTTCTCGCCGACCAGCGCGTGCAGCTCGCCGGGGTGCAGTTCCAGGTCCACACCGTGCAGCACGCGCACGCCCGTGAAGGACTTGCCGACACCGCTCATGCGGAGCAGGGGCTCGGTGGTCATCCCCCGTCCACCTCCGGAACGTCGACCCAGCGGCGCTCGCGGGCCGAGGCCAGCACGGCCTCGGCCAGGACGGCGGCGCGCAGGCCGTCGGCGAACACGGGCAGGCCCTCGGGGGCCCCTCCCGCGATGGCCGCGCCGGTGTCGGACACCAGCGCGTTGAAGCAGTCCTGGTAGCCCTGCGGGTGCCCCACGGGGGTGGTGGCCAGGCGCGCCGCGTCGGGGCTCAGGTCGGGGTCGTCGCGGGTGATGATGCCGGTGCGCCCCCGGCTGCCCGCCCAGAGGGTCTCGGGCCGCTCCTGGTCGAAGAGCAGGGAGCCCTCGGTACCGGAGACCTCCAGGACCAGGCGGTTCTTGCGGCCGGGGGAGACCTGGCTGATGACGGCGCCGCCGATCACGCCGCCCGCCGTGGCGAACTGGAAGGACACCAGGTCCTCGGTGGCCACGGGCCGGCCGTCGCGGGTGTCGTTGACGCGGGAGGTCCGGGCGCTGACCGAGGTGATGCGGTCGCCGGTGACGAACTCCAGCATGTCGCACCAGTGGGAGCCGATGTCCCCGAAGGCGCGGGTGGGTCCGCCGAGATCGGGGTCGACCCGCCAGTTGTCCTCCTCCGGGTACAGGAGCCAGTCCTGGAGGTAGCCGCCGTGGGCGAGGCTCACACGGCCGATGGATCCGGCGGCGACCTGGGCGCGCGCCTCGCGGGCCATGGGGTGGAACCGGTAGGCGAAGGGGACGACGGCGACCCGTCCGGCCTCCTCCGCGGCGCGGACGAGCTCGCGTGCGGTGCCGGCGTCGGTGGCCAGGGGCTTCTCGCACACCACGTGCTTGCCCGCCTCCAGGGCGGCCAGGCTCAGCGGGGCGTGGAGGTGGTTGGGGGTGCACACGTGGACCACGTCCACGTCGTCGCTGCGGACGAGTTCGAGGGCGTCGGCGTGGGCCCGGGCGACGCCGTTGGCGGCCCGGAACCGCTCGGCCTTGTCGGGGGAGGAGCCCGTGACCCCGACGACCTCGCCTCCGGCGGCGCGGACGGCGTGGGAGTGGACCCGGCCCATGAAGCCGGTGCCGATCACCGCGGCGCGGTAGGCGTTCGGGGCGGTCGGCCCGGAGTCCGCCACTTCACCCGGGCTTGTGACCTTCTTCACTGACATGCCCAGAACGGTACGCCGGACTTATGACGGTGGTCAAGCAGAAGTTGGAGGATTGACGCACAGTAGGCTGACGCCGACCGGTCAATAGATCCTGTGCTTCACTGTTCGTATGACGGAAGACGCGCTGACTCGCCCGGGGGGACAAGGCTTGACCGTCGCTCCGACCACCGCACCGGGTGCGGGAACCCTGCTCCAACTCCTGCGCGACGGCAGGCCGCGCACCCGCTCGGAACTGGCCTCGGTCACCGGCCTGGCCCGCTCGACCGTCACCCAGCGCGTGGACGCCCTGCTCTCCAGCGGACTCATCGGACCGGCGGGCGAGGCCGTCTCCACCGGAGGCAGGCCGCCCACGACCTTCTCCTTCCGGCCCGACGCCCGCGTGGTCCTGGCCGCCGACCTGGGCGCCACCCACGCCCGGCTCGCCCTCACCGACATGTCCGGGGCGGTGCTCGCCGAGGAGCGCGCCGACCTGGACATCGCGCTGGGCCCCGAGGCCGTCCTGGACTGGGTCGTGGAGAGGGGCCGCGGCCTGCTGGAGGGCGCGGAGCGGCGGGTGGAGGAACTGCTCGGCCTGGGCATCGGCCTTCCGGGCCCGGTCCAGCACTCCACCGGGCGCGCGGTCAACCCGCCGATCATGCCCGGGTGGGACAACTTCGACGTCCCCGGCCACGTCCACGACCAGCTCGACGTTCCGGTCCTGGTGGACAACGACGTCAACATCATGGCGATCGGGGAGCACCACACCGCCTGGCCCGCGGCCAGCCACCTGTTGTTCGTCAAGGTCGCCACCGGCATCGGCTGCGGCATCGTCAGCGAGGGCCGCGTCTACCGGGGGGCGCAGGGAGCGGCCGGGGACATGGGGCACATCCACGTCCCGAGCGGTGCCGAACGGCCCTGCCGCTGCGGCAACACCGGGTGCCTGGAGGCCGTGGCCAGCGGCGCCGCCCTGGCCGCCGCGCTCACCGACGAGGGTGTGCCCGCGAGCGGGGCCCGCGACGTGGTGGAGCTGTCCCGCAACGGGTCGGTGCCCGCCCTGCGGGCGCTGCGCCAGGCGGGCCGCGACGTCGGAGAGGTCCTGGCCGCGTCGGTGAACATGTTCAACCCGTCGGTCATCGTCATCGGCGGAGCGCTCGCCCTGGCCGGGGACCACCTGCTCGCCGGGGTCCGGGAGGTCATCTACCAGCGGTCGCTGCCGCTGGCCACCGAGCACCTGAACATCGTCTCGTCCGTGGCGGGGGAGAGCGCGGGCGTGGTCGGCGCCGCAGTCATGGTGATCGAGCACTGCCTGAGCCCCGAGCACGCGGACGCCCTCATCAACGGGGCACCCGTCAACGGGGCCTGAGGCGCTCCATCAGCTCACGGAACCGGTCCCGGGCCTTCCGGCTCCACCCCGTCCCCGATCCGGTACCAGACCAGGGGGCCGAGGGCGGGGCCCCGCACCGTTACGGCCAGCGTCCTCTCCAGGCCCGCCTCCAGCACCCTCTCGGGGCCCACGGCCAGTCCCACGGGGACGGACACGCCCGCCCAGCGGGGCGCGTAGGCCAGGTCGGCGCGCCCGAGCGCGCGGTGCACGGTCATGCTGCGCAGGCCGCCGTCCCATGAGGCCAGCTCGCGTACCAGGGGTGTGAGCGCCTCCAGGTCCGGTTCCTCCCCGGGCGGTACCCGGCGGAGAACAGGATCCGCTCGCGCACCCCCGGAGGTCGGGGTTGAAGTCGGGGGCGACCTGGCTGAGGTCGTGGGCCAGGCAGGCGACTCCTAGATGGCGGCGGGTATTTCCAAGGAGCTCTAGTTTCCATTGGCAGAGTTTGCTTCATTAATCTGCTCGCGCAGCCATCCGGGCATGAATTCATCACTACGAGGGAAGAGCTTCACCTCTCGGACGTACTCGCGCAGATCCGGGACGAAGAGAAAATCGGGATGATCGTCATAGTTGAATTCTGGCCTGTACCTCCCCTCGCTCCAGAACTTCAGCTTGAGGGAGAACCATGTCCCCTCACCCTCTCTGTACATTCCAGCCCGTAGCTTCATGCACTTCATGCTGGAGCCAGGTGGCAGTTCGGTTCCAGCGATTTCACCATCTCCTTTCTCGACCTCTGACAATTGATTGGCATAGGATCCCATGATTCTTACGTGGTAGAGGGCGGATTGCCATCCTTCGGGGAAGTACCGCGGAAGGCTGGAGGCGATTTCAGCAATTGCCTCCTGTTTCTCAAGCGGCCCCATGTGACCCTTTTTTCTTCCGTGCATGGATTACTCCTCAAGCAAATCTGGGGTATTCGGATGGGTAAGCTTTTGTTGTGGATATCCGTTGATTGAGTAGTCAACAATGATGGCGCTGGGTTTCGATACTTGGATCGCGTCCGCTCATCCGCCCGGCATCGAATCCGTGGCCATTGCTGTTGCTCGTCTCCGTGCGGTTGGTGGCACCGGGCCTGTCGTCGCGTAGGTCGGCACCGCGGTCGCCGCCGATGCCGGTGAGGTCTGCCCGGGAGTTCGACGCGGAGCCCGGCAGGTCCTGGGCAGCGGTCAGGGTGTCGGGACTGCTCCCACCGGCATGGGCGGGCACCCCGGCCGGGTCCGGGCCGTCCCTGCCCGGACCCGCAGGCCGGGACCGGCGGCGGCCATCGCGTCCAGCAGGGAGCGGTGGTCGGGGCTCTCGGCCAGTAGGGCGACGACGTCGTGGCTCAAGGGGATTCTTCGGAGGGGAGGGAGTGGCACGGTGAATCGTACGGCGGGTCCGTCAGACGGGGAACCTCCCGTACCAGGAGCGCCGGAGGATGTGCTTGGGCAGGTAGTCCGGACTCGACTGTGTCTCACAGCCAGGGGGCAGGGCGTTCCTCGCCGGTCTCGGGGTCCGTCAGGAGCTTGGTAGGGGCGAATTTCTCCTGTTTGACGATGTCGCAGTGCTCGTCCAGTTCCCGGACGATAATTCGGTTTCCCAGAGCGTCGTAGACCGTTTCGCGCAGAAGTCGACCCTCTTCATCCCACTCATGCCAAGGGCCTACAGGCCCATGGGGATTTTGGCGCAGGCCTTGAAGGATGAGTTTGCCGCTGGGGGCCCAGATCAAGAAAGGGCCATCCTCTTTCCCCTCTATGAAAGTTTGCAGCTGGGCTGTTCCGGAGTCCTTGAGAAGGATGGCCTCTCCCGTGTAAGGGGAGCCTTCGTGGTTGACTTGATCGTCGAAATCCAAGTCATTCAACCTGGCCGCCTGCACGTGCCCTTTCCTTCCTGGTGCGTCAGGGTGCGGTGGCACGTACTGCCAAGTCCTGGACTTCGCTTCGCCTGAGATGGTGTCCACAAGCGGCTTGCGAGGCGGTTTTCTCTCCTCGTGGGTCAGGCGGCCCTGCTCGTCCCACTTTCGGAGAAGTCTTACACTTCCATCTGAAAAATCGTCGACCCGCTCTTCTGCAAGGTTTCCGCTCCTGCTCCAGAAGAAATACGGGCCGATGGGGAGGTTTCCTATGCAGTTGGAGTATTCGAGAAGTTTTCCTTCCTGGTCCACAAGAAATGAGGGTCCGAGTGCGTAGCCTCTTACGAATGTTTGAAACTGGGTGTACTCTCCGTCCCTTCCGACGGATTGACCGGTGAAGGATCGGCCATGAAGTCTGGCTGTTGTGTCATCCAGGAAGTCGAGTTCTTCCGAATCAATTCTCTGAATTGGGCTGGCCTTCCTGCCGGGTTCGCTTGTGCTCAGGACGGGATGGTGGACGGGTGTTTTCGGACCGGTGCCCGTTCTCCCGCGTGAGCCCTGTCAGTAGTTTTGCTGTGGGTTGGTTCGGCGCGGCTCCACACCAGCGACGGCCCCCGCCGACACACGGGTCGGGCAGGGCCCGGCTCGTCGGGGCCGGACACGCGAAGGGGGCGGAGCCGGCGGCTCCGCCCCCTCGGGCGCCACGGGTCAGGGGGCGCCACGGGTCGCCGGGGTCTCGGGCTACCCGGCGTGCTCGTCGCCCGGAGCCCTGCGGCTCTGCCGGGCCCGTTCCGCCTCCGCGTCCATCTCCTGGGCGCGGACCTGGTTCCTGCGGTACTCGTCCTGCTTGACGTCGGGCAGGATGCCCTCGTGCCGCAGGACGGGATCCTCGCCCTGCACGGGCTCCTTCGGGTCCACGGGCTGCGTCTCGTCCCTGGGCATCGGTTCCGTCTCCCCGACCGGCCTGACGGTCGTCCCCGGGGCCTGCGCCGTGCCGGGGCCGGAGGCCACCGACCGGTTGCTCAGGGTGGCCGAACGCGCCACGCTCCGCAGCAGGGTGATGATCGCGATACCCGTGACCAGGTTGATCACGGCCGTGGCGACCTGGCTCGGCGCCCCCGCGGCCTCGCTGAACGGCGCGACGGCGGCGATCGCGGTCGCCAGGCCCAGGATCCAGCCGAAGAACTTCAGCGCCCTCGGTGCGCTGAGCAGCAGCAGGTGCATCAGGGCCGTGGCCAGCAGGGCGGCGACGGCGGCCATGAGGGCGTACGCGGCGGTGCTCGCGTCGCCCAGGTTCCCGGCTTCCTCGGGAGCGAGCACCGGGATTCCGAACACTCCGCGGAAGACCAGGGCGCCCGCGAAGATCACCAGTGCCGCGACGACGGCCGTGGCCAGTCCCCCCGACCACAGGCGTGTGGTGTTGACGGGTCGTTCATTTCCGATCTCGGTCATGCCAGTACCCCCAGATACTGTGCTATCCAGGCCGGTACTACCCCGCATGTGCCCATGTACTACGGGTCACCGGGAAAACCCGTATCGTGCCTGGTCATCCCGCATGCCCTGGAACACCGCGGAAAACGGTCACGGCTCCGTCCGCCGCCGCGCCGCTCCGCCCCGCCGCCCCCTCCGACCGTCCGCTCCCGGTATCCGGCACGTGGAACACTGGAACCATGTCTCACTTCGCGCACGCTCGCGTCGACCTGGACGCGATCTCCCACAACGCGCGGCTGCTCCGCGAGTTCGCCGGCGGCACCCCGCTCATGGGAGTGGTCAAGGCCGACGGCTACGGACACGGCATGCTCCCCGCGGCGCGTGCCATGATCGCGGGCGGCGCGACCTGGCTGGGCACGGCCTTCATCGACGAGGCCCTCGAACTGCGCCGGGCCGGGTTCACCCTGCCCGTCCTGGCCTGGATCATCCCGCCCGGCGAGCCGGTCGCGGAGGCCGTCGAGGCCGACGTCGACCTCGGAGTGAGCGACCGCGCGGTCCTGGACACGGTGATCTTTGAGGCCGCGCGCCTGGGCCGCACCGCCCGCGTGCAGCTCAAGGCCGACACCGGCCTCAACCGCGGCGGGGTCAACCCGGCCGACTGGCGGAACCTGGTGGAGGCCGCCGCCCGCGCCGAGGACGAGGGGCACCTGCGCGTCTCCGGCGTGTGGTCGCACTTCGCCTGCGCCGACGAGCCCGGCCACCCCTCCATCGCGCTCCAGCTCTCCCGGTTCCACGAGGCCCTGGAGATCGCCGACAAGGCCGGCCTGGACCCCGAGGTCCGGCACATCGCGAACTCGGCGGCGCTGCTCACCCTCCCCGAGGCGCGGTTCGACCTCGTCCGCGGCGGGATCGCCGGCTACGGCCTGTGCCCGATCCCGGACTTCGAGGCGACCGGACTGCGCCCCGCGATGACGCTCCGCTCCCGGATCGCCCTCACCAAGCGCGTCCCGGCGGGCAGCGGCGTGTCCTACGGCCACCGCTACGTCACCGACCGGGAGAGCACCCTGGCCCTGGTGCCGCTCGGCTACGCGGACGGCGTCCCCCGCGCGGCCACCAACAAGGGGCCCCTCCTACTCGGCGGGCGCCGCCGCGTCATCTCGGGAACAGTCTGCATGGACCAGTTCGTTGTGGATGTCGGCGACGACGCGGTGGAGGCCGGGGAGTACGCGGTGCTGTTCGGCGATCCCGGGGAGCACCCGGACACCCCGACCGCCGAGGACTGGGCCCGGATCCTGGACACCATCCCGTACGAGATCGTCACCAGGGTGGGCGTCCGGGTCCCGCGCGAGTACGTCGGCGCCCCGGCCTGAGCGGAGGCGGGCCCGGGACCCGGGAGCGTGCGGGCCCCGCGCACCGGACACGGCCGGGCAGGGCCGGACACGCCCGGACACCGACCCGCGCGGCCGGGCATGAGCCGGACGGCCCCGGCGGACGGCCCGACCGATCACCGCGATCCGGTCACGGTTTCCCGCCGCCCCGCCTAACCTGGACGGGGGAGCGTTTCGGCGCACCCCGAAAGCTCACGAACCATCAACCACATCCGACACGAGCAGCGAGCCCGATGACAGACGCGACAGCAACCACTCCAGGTGCGGCCACCGCCGGTGAGGTCACCGCCGTCACCGACGAGGCCATGCGCGCCCTCGGACGCGACCTCGCCGCACTCACCCGCCCCGGCGACCTGCTGATCCTGTCCGGGCCGCTCGGCGCGGGGAAGACCACCCTCACCCAGGGCCTGGGCGAGGGCCTGGGAGTGCGGGGGCGGGTCACCTCCCCGACCTTCGTCATCTCCCGGATCCACCCCTCCCTGGCCAGCGGCCCCTCACTGGTGCACGTGGACGCCTACCGGCTCGGCGACGCCGACGAGATCGACGACATCGACCTGGACATGACCCTCCCCGACTCCGTCACCGTGGTCGAGTGGGGCGAGGGCGTGGCCGAGGGACTGTCCGACGAGCGGCTGGAGATCCGCATCGAACGGCACCCCGACGACACCCGTACCGTCCACCTGCGCGCCGTCGGCGCCCGCTGGACCGGTACCGAGCTGCCCGGCGCCGCCGCCGGGCGCGGATAGGCGGCTACCCGTGCTGCTCCTGGCCTTCGACACCGCCACTCCCGCGGTCACCGCCGCCATCGGCGAGAGCGGCCCCGACGGGGCCTTCACCCTGCGCGCCGGCGCCGGTTCCGTGGACGCGCGCCGCCACGGCGAACTGCTCAGCCCCACGATCGCGCGGATCGCCGAGGAGGCCGGGGTCGCCCTGGCCGACCTCGACCACGTCGCCGTCGGCATCGGCCCCGGCCCCTACACCGGCCTGCGGGTCGGGCTGGCCACCGCGCACGCCCTGGCCGAGGCCCTGGGCATCCCCTGCCACGGGGTCGCCACCCTGGACGCCCTGGCCTTCGCCACCGGGCGCACCGAGCCCTTCGTCGCCATGACCGACGCCCGCCGCAAGGAGGTGTTCTGGGCGCGCTACGACGACCACCTCACCCGCGTGGGCGAGGTGCGCGTCGACCGGCCCGCCGAGCTGGACACCGGCGGCCTGCCGCTGGTCGGCGACGGCGCCCGCATGTACGCCGACGTGCTCGACGCCGGTCCGGGCCCCGTGGACCCGCTCCACCCGGACGCCGCCGCCATGGCCGAGCTCGCCCTGCTGCGCCTGCGCCGGGGCGAGGAACTGCCCGAGCCCAACCCGCTCTACCTGCGCCGTCCGGACGCGGTGGAGCCCGGTGCCCCGAAGAAGGTACGCCAGTGGGTGAAGTGACCGAAACGACCGGCGTGACCGGTGTGCGCCTGCGCGAGATGACCGACGCCGACGTCCCGGCCGTCATGACCCTCGAACGCGCCCTGTTCCCGCTCGACTCCTGGAGCGAGGGCATGCTCCGCGGCGAGCTGGCCGAACCCACCCGCCACTACGTGGTGGCCGAGTCCGGCGACGCGATCGTGGGCTACGCCGGACTGCGGTCCATCCCGCCCGAGGGCGACGTGCAGACCATGGCCGTCTCCGAGCAGGTCTGGGGCAGGGGCGTGGGCACCGCGCTGCTCACCGCCCTGCTCGACCAGGCCGGGCGGCGCGGCGTCACCCACATGTTCCTGGAGGTGCGCTCGGACAACCCGCGCGCCCAGAGGCTCTACGAACGGTTCGGCTTCGTGCAGATCGGTGTGCGGCGCGGCTACTACAACGGGGCGGACGCGCTCGTCATGCGGCGCGTCGCCGGGGAGGGAAGCCATGAGTGAGCGTGACCTGCCCCTGGTCATGGGGATCGAGACGTCCTGCGACGAGACCGGCGTGGCCCTGGTGCGCGGCTGCGAGCTGCTCGGGGACTCCGTCGCCTCCAGCGTCGACCAGCACGTGCGCTTCGGCGGCGTGGTGCCCGAGGTGGCCAGCCGCGCGCACCTGGAGGCGATGACCCCGACCGTCCGGCGGGCGCTGGACCAGGCCGGGGCGAAGCTGTCGGACGTGGACGCGATCGCGGTGACCGCCGGGCCGGGCCTGGCGGGAGCCCTGCTCGTGGGCGTCTCCGCCGCGAAGGCCTACGCCATGGCCCTGGGCACACCGCTCTACGGCGTGAACCACCTGGTGGGCCACGTGGCCGTGGACCAGCTGGAGCACGGGCCGCTGCCCAAGCCCGCGATCGCCCTGCTGGTCTCGGGCGGCCACACCTCGCTGCTGCTGGTCAACGACCTGGCCACCGACGTGGTCTCCCTCGGCGACACCGTGGACGACGCCGCCGGCGAGGCCTACGACAAGGTGGCGCGCCTGCTGGAGCTGCCCTACCCGGGCGGGCCGCCCATCGACAAGGCGGCCCGGAAGGGCGACCCCCGGGCCCTCCGGTTCCCGCGCGGCAAGTGGGGTGACGGCACCTACGACTTCTCGTTCTCGGGGCTCAAGACCGCCGTGGCCCGCCACGTGGAGGACGCCGACCGCAGGGGAGAGCCCCTGGTCGTCGCCGACATCGCCGCCGCCTTCCAGGAGTCGGTGGTGGACGTGCTCACCCGCAAGGCCGTGGACGCCTGCGTGGAGCACGGGGTGAGCACGCTGGTCATCAGCGGCGGCGTGGCGGCGAACTCGGCGCTGCGCGCGCTCGCCGAGCAGCGCTGCCGGGAGGCGGGCGTGGAGCTGCGCGTCCCGCGCCCGCGGCTGTGCACGGACAACGGCGCGATGATCGCCGCCCTGGGCTCGGAGGTCGTGGCCGCGGGCCTGCCGCCGTCGGCCCTGGACCTGGCCACGGACACGTCCTTGCCGGTGGAGTCCCCGCTGGCGATGTAGCGGACTCGGACGGACACGTGCGCGGGGGTGGGAAGCGGCCGATTCCCACCCCCGCGCGGTCGCCGGTGACCGACGTCAGCCGAGGAGTTCCTCGGGGCCGTCGACCTTGGCCGCCCTGTGGACCCACGTCTGGAGGGTGTCGAGGTCATCGCAGGATTCGACGCGTCGGCGGACCTCGTCGGAGACCTCGAAGCCCCGGGCGTCGAGGAACGGGACCACGCTCTGGGCGAGGCCTTGCCCGCGGCCCTCCTCGCGGCCGGTGCCGACGTACTCGCGTGCGAAGTCGCTCTGCCAGTCGCAGGTTCCCACGGACATCAGGTCCTCCAGGTATGTCCCAGCGGTCTGGAACCCGCAGCTTCCCGCTGGACGCGTACGTAATCCTGTACAATGAGTTTCCTTGCAGGTTACAGCGCCGGGAGGCCAGAGTGAAGACGATGAGCTACTCGGAGTCCCGTGCCAACTACGCGGCCACGCTCGACTCCGTCGTCAACGACCGCGAGGAAGTGGTGATCACCAGAGCCGGGCACGAACCGGTGGTCATGATGGCGCTGTCGGAGTACGAGACTCTCAGGGAGACCGCCTACCTCCTTCGTAGCCCTGAGAACGCACGGCGCCTGGTGACCGCGATCGAGGAGCTGGAGTCCGACCAGGGGATCGAACGGGGCCTGGCCGAATGAAACTGGTCTGGGCGCAGGGAGCCCGGGAGGACTACGTCTGGTGGCAGGGCCAGGACCGCAGGATCCTCAAGCGCGTCAACGCTCTGATCAAGGACATCGACCGCAACGGAAACGACGGCATGGGCAAGCCCGAACCCCTGCGGCATGGTCTCCATGACTACTGGTCCCGTCGCATCACCGACGAGCACCGGTTGGTGTACAAGATCAGCGAGGACGAGATCCGCATCGCCGCCTGCCGCTATCACTACGGGAAGTGATGACCCGTGGTCGAGTCCCTGCTCTGTCTCCGTCGAGCAGGGACTCGACCATGTAGGAAGCGCGGACCGGTGGGTCAGCGGGTGAAGACGTAGGGGCACAGGCCCCGCGGGACGGCGGCCGGGTCCACGGCGAACTCGGCCCACACGTTGGTGCCCAGGTCGCCCCACGGGACGAGCGGGTGGTGGCCCCAGGCGCGGGACAGGTTCTGGACCAGGAGCAGGCCGCGCCGGCCCTCCGCCCAGTCCCACGCGTCGGCGTCGCGCTCGACCGGGATGCGCGGGAGGCCGCCACCGCCGCCGGAGTCGCTGACCGAGACACGGAGGGTGGCGGGTCCGGTCAGGGACAGGGTGCGCACGACCTCGCCGTACTCGGTGCCGGAGTCGGTGTACTTGACGGCGTTGGCGAACAGCTCCGACAGGCACAGCTGGAGGGTGGCGACCAGGTCGGGGTCGAATCCGGCGAGGTCGGCGGCCAGGTCGTCCCTGACCTGGGCGAGTTCGCGGAGGCTCCCGGAGTAGACGCGGTGCTCCCAGCGCACGGGGCCGCTCATGCGGGGACCCCCTGGCCCCGGCCCTGCCGCCGGCCGAGCCAGGTGCGGGTCAGGGCGGCCAGCTCGTCCCACTCGCCGTTCGCGGTGGGTCCTGGGGACCTGACCACCCCGAACCGGGGCGCGGGACCGGAGAGCAGGTCACCGTCAGGGTCGGCGGTCCACCGCCGGAGGATGGCGGCGGCGCGCTCCTGGACCCGGGCGAACTCGCGCGCGACCTCGTCCGGTGCGGCCTCCGGGGTGGACCCGCGGGGTCCGGGGATCCGGGTGCCGGCTTCGCGGAGGCGCTCGTGGGCGCTGTAGTAGGGCCGGACCAGGGCGACGTCCTCGGCCGGGACGACCTCTCGCGGGGGCGCCAGGCGCGGTGCGGGCGCGGGGAGCGCGGGAAGCGGCGGGGGAGCGTAGCGGCGCACGCGCGTGGAGCGGCGGCGGCGACCGGCCACGGTGGAGTGGCGTCCGCGGGGGGAGGAGAAGAAGGCGCTCAGCGGGCCGAGGGCACGGCTGAGGAGGGCAGCGCTAAACTGGCGCATGCTGGCAAGTCCTTTGGTTAGAAGGTGTGAGTTGCTGGCCACGACCCCGGACGGCGTTCAACCGTCGCGGGGTCATTCGTGGTTTTGGCAAAAAGCGTAAGGCATTGCGGGTGTGGGTGGCGCTGCTACCGCGAAGTAATGCGGAAAAAATTCTGCATAGGTGCGTTCTCCCAGGTGGTGCGGCTCGGGAGAATCTTTTCCGCTTAAAACACAAAAGCCTCTATCCGGGCATAGAAAACAAAAATACCCCTGCTCCCGTCACGGGGAACAGGGGCACGGCCGGTGAGGTCAGCCGTCGCTCTTGACGGAGGACAGGAAGTCGGACCAGGCGGGGCCTCCGAAGGCGAGGTGGCCGTGGTCGCGGTGCCGGGTGTCGCGGACCAGGGTGTGCTCGGGGCCCTCGGCGACCTCCACGCAGTTCTGGTGCGAGCCCCCGCTGTAGCTGCTCTTGTGCCACTGGGCGTCACTCATGGCGCAAATCCCTCAATCGTCTCTTCGACCAGCCGCAGCGACCGGCCCGGTGGCATCGCCGCTGCCTGCAGGCGGTGGAACCTCAGCTTGAACTCTCCCACGGCGTCGGGGTCGTGGATGAACTGGCCCTTGTGGGCCGACTCCGCGTAGACGAGCTCCCGTTCCGGAGGAGGGTCGAGCACCGTGAACGGTCCGACCAGTCCGGGATGTAGTGGTTCTTCCGTGATCTGCAAGGTTATCCGCTCACGCGCCGCGAGAGCGTGGACGTGCTCCAGCTGTGCGCGCATGATGGGCCCGTGGTCGATCGGCTCGGTCAGGACCGCGCGGCCGAGAACCACCATCATCACCGGGGTGTCCGCGCTCTGGAAGCGCTCGCCGCGCGCGATGCGCTCGCGCACGCTGGCCTCGGTCCTCGCCTGCGGTTCCCACGGGGTGACGGCGCGCATGACCGCGGTGGCGTAGTCCGCCGTCTGGAGCAGCGAGGGCACCAGGAACGGGTGGAACTCCAGGATGGAGGCCGCCTTCTTCTCCAGCTCCTCCATCTGGCCCAGCCACGGGATCTTGCCCTCCTTGACGAGGTCCTCCCACAGCTGGGCCAGCTCGTCGCCGGTCTCCAGGGCCCTGTCCAGGGACGCCAGCACGTCCGGCGCCGGGGTGGTCCGGCCGCGCTCCAGGTTGGACACCGCCGTGCCCTTCACCCCGAGGGCGCGGCCCAGCGTCTCCTGGGTCATCCCGCGGGCCTCGCGCCGCTGCTGGAGGACGCGGCCCCAGCGCTCCTTGATGTCGGTGCTCACCTTCGCCATGCCTGATATTCGCACACCAGAAATGGACAAAAAGGTACTACCGTTCTTTTCTTTCACACGATGGAGTTTCGCAGGAACTCCATCGGTGTGAATGGGCTTTCGCGGAAACTCCATTGGAGGAGGCCAAGGGGGCGGCCTGCGGCCAAGCTGGTCGGCGACGGAGAAGCGCGGGTCAAGGGGTGTGGAAGCGATGTGGGACGGTGGCGGCGTGGGCCGGGGGCGGTGGCGTGCGGAACTCCCCAAAAGGATTCCGTCCGGGGTTCCGGGCGTCCGCATGGTGAGCTGGGGGTCGCTGCCGCAGCAGGTGGCCTCCGCCCGGCTGTGGTGCTGGCACGGCACCAGGCTCGGTTACGACCGGGCCTATCCCCTCATCGCGGTGGCGTCCGAGCTGCACACGAACGCCCTGCGCCACACGGCCTCCGGTGGCCCCTGTGGTCGAGTCCGCATGGAGATGGAGCGCCACAAGGGCATGTTCTGGATCGCCGTGACCGACGACGGCGTCCTCCCGGGCGCGGTGCCCACCGTCCCGGAGGTGGGCGCCGGCTTCGGGTTGCGCCTGGTCGACCGCCTGGCCGCGGGGTGGGGCTGGTTCGGGGTGCCGGGGCACCCGATCACCGTCTGGGCGGTGGTGGACCCGCGCGGGGGCGCGTCCCCGGCGGCCACCGGAGAGGTGGAGGCTTCGGGCCGGCCAGGGGAGGTTCCGGGGCGGTCGCAGGTCCCCGCCCCACGCGCCGCCGGGTGAAGCGGCTCGCGGGAGCGGCCCGCGTAGGCAGCGGCCCGCCCTCTCCCGTGCCGTGGCCGTTTCCGGCCACGCCTGGAACGTCGTCCCAGCTGGCAGGGGACCACCCATCATGCGTGTCCTCACGCCTCGATATCGTAAGTTTCGGTAATCGGGTGAACACCGCAGATACTTTCGGTTCCCCAGAACGTATCGGCAGGTCAGAGGAAGGAAGTGGGTGACGCCATGTCGGACAGCACAGGTGTGAACGTTGACGACGCCTACGCGGGCGGAACGGCGTCGGCTGAAGCAGCAGCACGGCTCCGGGATCTGCCGACCGACTTCGAGGAAGCGGTCCAGGCCGCGAAAAGCGCGGCCAGCGGCGCTCCCGGTGTGACCGGTTGGAACACCTTCGGGACGGATCACGAGCATCACATGTTCGATGTCCGCGATCACGCGAGGACTCTCGCGGAGAACATCCAGGCAGGATCCTACGAGGCCGCTGTGACGGACCTGGAGTCGTCGGAAGAGTACAACATCCCCATCAACGGAGCCCAGTTCTACTGACTCCCCTTCCCCTGCAGCGTTCCCCGGGAGCCCGATTTTGTCTGCGCTCAGCTACACCGAATGTGACATCGACCGTGGTGCTGTCGCCTCCGCCAGAGAAACCTTCGCTGATCTCCACTCTCTGATCAGTGGCCGTTCCGGCGATTACAACACGATCACCACCCACGTGGGTTTCGAGTTCTCCGATCTGATCGGCGAAAGCCTCAGAAGCGCCGCGAACGAGAACCAGTTCGCCTGGAGCAGTTCGATGCTGGCCTGCGTCCATGCCTACGGCGTCCTCGACAAGATCAGTACCGACGTCAAGTGGTACGAGGACAAGATCGAGGAGATCAAGGAGAAGCTCTCCACGGCGCTTGCGAACTCGAGCGACCCGGAGAACCTCGCCGTCGTGAACTTCATCATCGACAGGCACAACCTCCAGGCCGAGGAGGCGTGGCAGGACCTGGAGACCAGGTGCGACGAGTCCCAGGAGATGCTGAAGGAGGGCCCCACCCCGGAGAACATCCGGGCCCTCGCAGATGGGGGCACTTCGGGGTCAACGAGAACATCGGGTTCTACACGACGGGGGACTTCGAGTACTACCACGTCGACGAGGGCCAGGCCGAGGTCATCGCCACCCATATCGGCGAAGCGGTCCTCAACGGCAACGAGGTCAGTATCGACGCGTTGGAGAACAACCCCGAGTACCTCGCGCTGATCTCCGCCGTGGTGTCGCGTGGGCTGCTGGCTCAGCGGAACGGCGAGAAGCTGCTGGGCGGAGAGGTCGAGTTCCTGGAGACCCTCTTCGGCGACCTCGGTGAGATCGATGGCGACAACCCGGGTTTCCTCCAGTTCATGGAGCAGGTGAACAGCAGCGAGCACGTCAGCGACTCGCTCCGGGAGGACATCAACCGACACCTCGCCAACTCGATGCTCATCCTCTCCGACGAGGACATCGGTGGCGGAGTCGGCCAGTTGCCGCAGGACGTGCGAGACGTTCTGGACGTCCCCGACTTCCCCGATGTCAACAGCCTCAACCACGACTCGGAACTTCCCGGCTTCATGAGTGCCCACAGCGACTGGGGCAAACCCTTCACGACGCTGAGTACGTTCCTCGACAGCGCCGGCCCCGGGGTTCGAGGCGGGACGGAGTTCTCGACCGCGCTCATGGGCACCGTCGCCTCCACCTTGGAGGTCCCCTACTTCGCCCCGGGCGAGCCTGGTGACGAGCAATTCCAGAAAGTCATCGAGATCGCTAGCCGCAACAACGAGGCCAACAACATCATCCTTACGGGTGAGGACTTCGAGGGGAACACCTACCAGCACCACGAGAGCCACGGGGACCTCACCCCGGAAAAGATCCTGGAAACCTTCTACGCCCATGACTGGGAGGGCGATGGTGCCGCGATCAGCGGTATCACCGACTGGATCGCAGAGTACAGGGCAAACGGAACTTCTGAGGAGCAAGAGCAAGCCGGGAACGCGGCCCACGCACTTATCGAAATTCTCACTGCGGAGGACGGTGAAGGTAACAATCCTTTCCGGGATACCGGAGAAAAGGGGGGTGGGGACTATCCACTCGCTGTTACCGAGGTTAATCCTAAACTTGCCGAAGGCCTGAGTTCAACCTACTTGTCTTATCTGGATGATTTCTCCATCGATACTGATGAGAGTGGATACAGGGAGGTGGGCGGTCAGCGTGGAGATCTCCATCTGTTCCACGAGAACGGCGATAAAGCCTTGTTGATTCCGCAGGATATGCAACAGGACTTTCTCCAACTCCTTGTTGCCAACGAAGATCTGTCACCGAACATCATAGCTTCCATCGAATCTCAGGAACGTAGGATCATCGAGGCGTTCCTGTCCCACCCGGACGTGGGTGACAACGTTGGTGGCCAGGCTGCCGCAGCTCTGCGGACCACCCTCGACGATGCGCTTATCCAGGAGTACGTCGACCGGGAGCAGACTGTCGAGGAGGCGCGGAAGTCCGCCAACAACCAATGGCAGGCGGGATACAATGTCTTCACGGCAGTCGCTGTCGGCCTGGGCGGAGACAAGGCCACTCCCGTGGGTATCGGCACGGAAGTGATTCTTAAGATCCTCGAGCAGCCCTTGAAGGACTATGTCGGGGACCTGGTCGAAGAGAACGTTGACTTCGAGTACATCGATGACCTCGACCAGCGGTTCATGACGAATGACGCTGAGATTCGTGACCATGCGAACCTCCAGTTGCTCGACGTCATGGTCGGTATGGACATGATTGATATGGAGGCTCTGGAAGAGGAAGGGCTCCTCATCGAGGAGCCCGACGGCACTATGAGGCTTCCCGCAACGACAGCGGATTGGGGTACCGGGGCCAGCGGTTACATGTCCTTTGTGGAAGAAGTCATCGCGGACACCGCTTCCGGCAACGATGGACGTGTGGACGCCTACGTCCGAAACTTTATGGAGCGCTACAGCCCGGATCTCTACGAGAACCGACTGGAGGACTGAGGATGAGTATGGGATCCAAGGAATCTCCGGGTTCTGGTCAGGGCTGGACGGGACACAAAATGCGCATGGTCACTGTTGCGGCTGCTGTGGTGCTCTTGGTGGCAGGGTGCACCACTTCGGACGCTACGGTGACCGACAAAGAAATCGCCGATGATGCGCGCGGGCCGTTCACCATGGACGAGGTGGCCGCTGTGGAGGAGTTCTTGGAGGACGACTCCCGAGGTCCCGTCAGCGGATTGGTGCCCACTGCTTCCGGCGTGCTGGCGCTGTTCGAGGATGGAGTGGCCTCGTTCGATGTGGACCCCGTGGCCGAGGCGTGGCATCTGGAGACGTCTGGTCCCGTACACGACGTATCCGTTGGGGTGAACGGAAAGAACGTCCTGTTGAGGCACGGAGCCGACCTTGGCCCCCTGCCCCGGAACCGAACCATGCTGCTGGACGTGAGCAACGGCAGGGTTATCGAATCCTCCACCGGCTGGGGCGAAACGGTGCCCGGAGAGACGCACCTGATGCGCGAGGTGTGGGTGACAGCCGAGTCAGAAGGCGTGCTGGTCGCCCGAAGCCTCGCCGACAGCGATGTGGTCTGGGAACGCGACCTGGCCGGGACGTGCTCCTCGGGGAGCGTGGACGACGTTGATCTCGCGTCCGCAGGGATCCAGTTGTTGGTGGCTTATGCGTGTGTGGAGGACGGTTCTTCTCACGCCGCGATGCTCGACGGCAATACGGGAGACCCCTTCTGGGAGGAGTCCTGGCAGGACGCATCTGCGCCTAGGGTCCATGCGGTTCACGAGCACACGGTTCCCGGAGGACCGGATGATCCGATCGCGCGGATGCTCAACGAAGGGCTGAGCGGCGGATTCCTGTTCGTCTACGGGAGTGAGGCCAACGGGGTGAAACCGTTTTTGCCCGAGCCCTGGCGTAGTGCCCCCGGGGTGGGTGACTACGCGGATGAACCCCTCCAGGACTTCGAGGAAGCACCACACGAGATCGTCCTGCATTCGTCTCCACGTGCACATATGCATGATCTTGTCCTGGTACAGGCTGCTCGGTGGCTGGCCGAGGATGAGAGTGTTCCCTTCTCCAAGGAGGACATCGACGACTCGCTGTTGATCGACGGTGAGCTCGTGCAGAACCCCGACCAGTGGAGGACCGGAGCGGATGGATACATCGGAGCTCTGGAGGACGAGTTGGCGGAGGCCTTCCCCTGATGCGGTGACCGGGACGACCTGCGGCGAAGCGGTGAAGGCGCGGACGTGGTCCATGCAGTGGGGAAGGGCTTTCCCTGGAGGGTTTGAGGATTCGGGCGCCTTGTCCGTGGAGGGCTTCCACGAGGGTCCTCTCGTGAGGAAGGACGGCTCCGTACGGCTGACCGGTGATCCCGTCCTACTTTCGGGCCGGCGCGCCCGGACTCTGTCGTCGGAGGTATCGGCCCAGGCAGAGGCATAGGAATGCCCCGCTTTCCCGGTGACCAAACGGTGGTGCGGACACTTGTGCCATTCCCTGAACGCGCTTGCGGGAGGTGCCGCCCCTCCAGCCCTTCCCGCCGGTTCCCGCCCCTGATGGTGCAGTGCGTTCCATCTGGGACGCCATTCCCCATAGCGAAGATTCCGAGCCCCCTCATCGCCCCTGACCACGTGTTTCCTCCTGCGCATAACACGCGTGGGAATCAGGCACAACCCCGTTGACTCCCTGTTGGCAAGCGTTTACCTTCCTCTCAAGAAAGCGCTTTCCAGTGCTGGGTGCCACATCCGGCGATCCGACCCGCGCATGCCCTCGGGCCGATCACGTCGTCGCACCCGGCGACCGCGACAGGAAGGGGTCAACCCCCCACGCCGCTCTCCCGGCGCCGACCGACCCCTTCACCCACCCCCCGACCCCACTCGGAGACGCACAATGCAACTGAGACCCGTCATGGCGTCCGTCAGCCTGCTGGCAGGCACGCTCGTCGCCCTGTCCGCCGGCGCGGCGCAGGCCGAGACCACCCGCTACGAGGCCGAGAGCTCCCCGGCGGTCTGTACCGGCACCATCGACTCCGACTGGTCCGGCTACTCCGGCAGCGGATTCTGCAACGGCACCAACCAGGACGGCGCCTACGCGCAGTTCGTCGTGAACGCCCCCGCTTCGGGCACGGCGACGCTGACGGTCCGCTTCGCCAACGGCACCGGCACCGCACGGCCCGCGGACGTCGAGGTGAACGGCTCGACGGTCACGTCGGCCTCGTTCGAGGGCACCGGCGCGTGGGACAGGTGGACGACGAAGGCGCTCACGGTGCCGCTGCGCTCGGGCGGCAACACCGTCCGGCTCGACCCCACCAGCGGCAACGGCCTGCCCAACATCGACCACCTCGACGTCGAGACGGACGGCGGCGACACCACGCCGCCGCCGTCGGACTCCACGCTGTACGTGGCGCCGGGCGGCAGCGCGGGCGCGGACGGGACGGAGTCGGACCCGACGACGCTCACCTCCGCGATCGACCGCATCACCCCCGGCGGGACGATCTACCTGCGCGGCGGGACCTACCGGTTCTCGGACACGGTCACCATCCCGCAGGGCAACGACGGCACCTCGGGCGACCGCACGGAGCTGTCCGCCTACCCGGGCGAGACCCCGGTGCTGAACTTCTCGGCCCAGAGCGAGGACTCCTCCAACCGCGGGCTCGCCGTGAACGGCGACCACTGGCACATCCACGGCGTCATCGTCGAGCACGCCGGAGACAACGGCATCTTCGTCGGCGGCAGCCACAACGTCATCGAGCGCACGGTGACGCGCTTCAACCGCGACACGGGGCTGCAGATCTCGCGGCGCTCCTCCAGCACCCCCGAAAGCGAGTGGCCGTCCCACAACCTCATCCTGAGCACGGAGTCGCACGACAACGCCGACTCCGACGGAGAGGACGCCGACGGCTTCGCCGCCAAGCTCACCTCCGGCCCTGGGAACGTCTTCCGCCACACCGTGGCCCACAACAACATCGACGACGGCTGGGACCTCTACACCAAGACCGAGACCGGTCCCATCGGCGCCGTGACCATCGAGCACTCCCTCGCCTACGAGAACGGCACCCTCAGTGACGGCTCCCAGGCGGGGAGCGGCGACCGCAACGGCTACAAGCTCGGCGGCGAGGACATCGGGGTCGACCACGTCATCAGGCACAACATCGCCTACGACAACGGCAAGCACGGGTTCACCTACAACAGGAACCTCGGCTCGATGACGGTCTCCGACAACGTCAGCATCGGCAACGAGGAGCGCAACTTCAACTTCGACGGCGGCTCCTCGGTGTTCCGGAACAACACCTCGTGCGACAGCGGGTCGACCGACAGGGCCATCGGCGACGCCGACGGCTCGAACCAGTTCTGGTCCGGCTCCAACGGGTCCCGGTGCTCCTCCTACGACGGTTCCCTGGGCTGGTCCTTCGCCTCGGACGGCCGGCTCGTCGTGACCTTCGGCGGCAGCCGGGTGACGCCGTAACCGGGCTCGGCGACCGGTTTCCCCGACCCGGGGTGCCGCCCCGACCGGCACCCCGGCCCGACCCCGCGATGACCCCGGCCGGCCCATTCGGACGAACCGGAGGGGCCGGCCGGTTCCACCACCCCTTCCCCGGGGTCACTCCCCGGGGCAGAACAGGTCCAGGAACTCACAGGCGAAGGCGGCCGCGTGCGCGGCGGCGATGGGCTGCCACAGGCCGTCGGAGCCCTCGGTCTTGTCACTGAGCATGTCCGAGACGCCCCGGACCACGAGGGCGTGGGTGCCGAAGGACAGGTAGGCGCCGCGCAGGAACCCGTAGCCCTCCATCTCCACCGCGAGCGCGTCCCCGCAGTAGCGCCGCAGGCGCTCGGCGGTGCGCGAGCGCTCGTGGCCCACGACCGTGCTGCCCGCCGCGATCGGCTTGACGAAGGCGCGGGGCGCGTCCGGCAGCGGACTGGACAGCGCCCGCCGCCGCCACTCGCCGCGTGCGGCCACCTCCCTGGCCCGCTGCACGGCGTCGTGGGAGGGGGCCGCGGTCTTGGCCCGGGGACGGAAGTCCTCCTCGCCGTCCTTGCCCGTCTCGTAGTCGTAGATCGCGTCGGCGACCACGACGTCGCCGAGGCGCACGTCCTTCTTGAGCCCGCCGGCGACCCCGACGAACAGGAGTACTCCGGGGTCGAAGGTCGTGAGCGCCCTCTCCACGTGGACGCCCGTGTCGACGTTGCCCGGACCGACCTCGGCCAGGGCGACCCGGCGGGTCCCGTGGGAGCCGAGCAGGGTGCCGGTGCGGAACAGCGTCCCGCGTGCGTTCACCTCACCGAACGGCTCGGACAGGTGCCTGTCCACCGCCGCGTACTCGGCGGCGAGCGCCGTGATCACCACCGCGTCCGCCACCGCGCCGCGCCCGCCCTGCGTGCGTTCCCGGAGGTCGGTGCGGGCGGCCGGGGGCGGTGCGGGTACGGAGGGGCTCCAGTTGAAGGTGGTTCCGGTGACGTTGGCGTTCGGGCCGGTGATGTTCTGCTGTCCCCCGAACACCTGGCTGTGGTGGCCGCCGCCCGTACCGCCGTTCACTTTCCCGTCCTCGCCCTCATGCCCGTGCCCTCGGCGCCGGGCATCCCGTGCCCCGGGGAGTCGAAGGTGGTTCCGGTGACGTTGGCGTTCGGGCCGGTGATGTTCTGCTGTCCCCCGAACACCTGGCTGTTGTAGCTGGTGTTGATGTTCTGGATGACGTGGGCGGCCTGTTCGGTGGCGTAGCCGGTCTCCTCGAGCACGTCCAGCACGCAGGACAGCACCCTCTCCTGGACACCCCTGGCGACACGGCGGACGTCGTGCGACTGGAACAGCTGATGGAGCCCGCGTGTGGCCGAGCGCTCCCGGACCCCCATTCGGGGGGAGTGGTCGAAGAACTCCCCGTGCTCCTGGGCCCAGTCGTACCTTCTGCGGTTCCTGTCGACGGCGTGCACGGACCGGAGCCAGGCCACGGCTTCGGCGGGGTTGGTCCGCAGGTCGTCCACGACGCCGAGAAAGGACTCCCAGAGCAGCTGCGGCATGTCCCCCGGCTCCATGTCCGTGGGAAGCGGGCCGGAGGGGATCCGGTAGGCGTGGGAGACCGGGGGCATGACCATGGTCTCGCCCTCGATGTGCAGCAGACCGCCCTGGACGGACAGCCGGACGAAGACCGTCACCACGACCTGGCCCTCCCACATGCCGATCCCGATCTCCAGGAAGTGCCGGGCCCGCTCGTGGAAGGCGCCGATGAGCCCGCTGACCCACTCCTCGCGCAGCGTCCGCCGGTCCGCGTCGACCAGCGCCGGGGCCAGGTCCGTTATCCCGTCCTGCCGCAGGCCGGGGAGGAAGACACAGTCGGCCACCTCGACCTCGTGCCGGGTGGCGCCCGGCGCTCCACCGGTGTCGGTGAGTCCGGGTATCTCCGTGCGCAGTTTGGCGTAGAGGTGCTCGACCAGGGCGGTACCGGTCATGGACGGGACCTTCTTGGCGGGGTCGTCACCGGGCTGTTCGCCCGGATCCGAGGAGGGGGCCGTCACCGTGGCCGCTTCTCCGTCCGGTCCTTCCGGTGTCCGGGGCCGGTCCTTGCCGGGAGGGAGGAGTTCGAGCGTCACCGGCCAGGAGCCGTAGTGCACACCGGCTCCCACGAAGGGCCTGGAGCCGTTGTAGAAGGCCACCGGCACGGTGCCGACACCGCTGCTCCTCCCAGGCCTCTCCGCGTGTTCCCGGATGGAGCCGAGCGTGCTGTTGGTCCTCGCCCGCACCCAGTAGCCGATGCCCACGGTGACGACGAGCAGTATCAGCAGGGCCGGGCCGAAGGAGAGCAGACTCCCCGCTTCGCCCTCACCCGTGCCCGGGGCGAAGCCGCTCGGTTGGCCATGCCCTCCGGTCCGGACCCCGTCCCCGGCTCCCATGAACGGTGTGTCCGGAAGGCCGAAGAGGTAGACCCAGGTGAAGCAGATGACGGCGGTGCCGACCAGCCAGGGGAGGACGTTCCCCCGGGCCCGACCGTCACCGCGTGTGGGACGGGGCCGCGCCCCGAGGCCCAGCAGGGCGGTCAGGAGGAGGGCGATGAGGGAGACGGTGAGGTTGAACGGCGCGAGGACGAGGGTGGCGCCGAGGAAGCAGGCCCCCGCGGCGGCCCGGACGTCGCGGGCCCTCCTGCACTCCTCGACGACCACGTCGGCCTCCAGGCCGGGTTCTCGGGCCGGGGCGCGGTGGGGATTCTCCACCCGTTCCCTGATCACGTCGGCACGGAAGGAGGCGTCCGTCCAGGCCGCGCAGCTCAGGAGCGAGGTGGCGTCGTGTACGTCGGGGGTTCCGGCCACCGTCTCGATACTGTGCGCGGTGACGGGAGGGACGGTGTCCTGTCCGTTCTGCTCGTCTTCTCGTGCGGTCACGGCAAGCTCCTTCGGACACCGGATCACGTGGAGGCGCCGGTGTCGGATGGCTGGGGGCGGGGGCGGGGGCGGGGGCGGGGGCGGGGGCGAGGGCCCTCAGGAATCCCGGGAGGGGGTGCCGTCCGGAACCCGTGCGGAGTCCCAGGCGGTGTCGAAGACGCGCAGGGCGAAGTCGTACAGCTCGCCCGATCGGTGCGCGACGATACACGGCGAGTGACGCCCGTGTTCGGCGCTTTGGTAGAGCGTGATGAAGGCGGTGTTGTCGGTGGCGACGATCCGGTACAGGTTCGGCAGGTCGTAGAAGCGGATCTCGGTGCTCTGCGCTCCCCTCACCGCCTCGCTCAGGTAGTGGAAGTTGGCGAGCACCTGCTCGGAGAGCAGGCCCGGACCGAAGCCGGGGTCGACGGAGGCCAGCTCCCTCTCCCTCCGTTCCAGCCAGGACTCCTCCGCGGCCGTGGGGGAGGGGTCGGGCAGGAGCACCCGGACGGAGTCCGGCGGCCGTCCTTCGCCGGTCCACAGCGGCGCGAAGCCGTCCCGGGTGAGCTCGTTGCCCCGCCCGACCATGACGCGGAGCCAGCGCGCCCGGCCGATCTCGTCGGAGAGCGCCGCCTTCGCGTCGTCCTGGTGCCGGTGGACCCGCCGGACTCCGAGTCCGCTGATCCCGGAGACCACCGCCAGGAGCCACCAGCGGGCCCGGTGGGACAGCAGCCATCCGAGCCCGAGGGCCGCGCCCGTCGCCACCAGTGAGCTGGCGACCCCGAGTATGAACTCCGTCAAGGCGTACTCCCCGCGTGCGTTCCTGTGGGTCCGTGGCATCCCGAAGACTTTTCTAGTCGAACTGACCATAATGGAGGCGCTGGTTATGGTCAAGTCGACTTTTAGTAGGTTGAGGGGATGAACACCGCAGTAGCGCCCGAGATGCCCCGGTTTCCGGTCTCCGTGACGGTCGACCTCGTCATCTTCACCGTCCGCGACGACGCCCTCCAGGTGCTCCTGGTCGAACGCGGCAAGGAGCCCTTCCTCGGCCGCAGCGCGCTGCCGGGCGGGTACGTGCGACCGGACGAGAGCCTGGACGGGGCCGCCCTGCGCGAGCTGCGCGAGGAGACCGGGCTGGACGGGCGCACGCTGCACCTGGCGCAGCTGGGGGCCTACGGCGACCCGGGCCGCGACCCCCGGGGGCGGGTCATCACCGTGGCCTACCTGGCGCTGGGGCCGGACCTGCCCGTCCCCGCCGCGGGGACCGACGCGGCCGACGCCGTGTGGGTGCCGGTCGACAGGGCGCTCGACCCGGGTTTCGGCCTCTCCTTCGACCACGGGCGGATTCTGGCCGACGCGGTCGAGAGCGCGCGGTCTCGGCTGGAGTACACCACCGTGGCCGTGAGCTTTTGCCGGGAGCCCTTCACCATCAGCGACCTGCGCAGGGTCTACGAGGTGATCTGGGGAATCGCCCTGGACCCCAGCAACTTCCGCCGCAAGGTCACCAGGACGGCGGGGTTCGTGGAGCCCACGGGCGAGCGGCGCGTCGCCGAGGCGGGACGCCCCGCCGCCCTGTACCGGTTCGGCGGCGCCCGGGAGCTGTACCCGCCGCTCCTGCGCTCCGGTGACGTCGCCGGCCGGACCCGCGGGGCCGGGCCCGGGCACGCGGCGCCGGACGACCGGGACAGCGTGTAGCGGGGGAGCCGTGGACGTGACGGATGCGCATCAGAAGGTTCCGAGCTCGTTGATCTTGTATTCATAGCGAGTTTGGGCGCCCGAACTCGCTATAAGCACAAGATCAACGCAGGCCAGGCCCCTCGCTTCGCACCAGCAACGTTTCCGGCCCATCCAAAGCCGGCACCTACTGGCGGACGCTCTCAGTACCAGTCACGCTGGACAGCACCTCACGCTGGACAGCACCGCCCCGGGGCGCCGGACGCGGCGGATCCGGCCGGCGCCGGGCACCGGGGGTGTCCTTCGGGCCCGGTCGGGTAGTCGGGCCGTATGGACGCGACCTCTCGGCGCGACGGCGCGCGGACACCCCTGCCGACCGTCACCGGCCTGGCCGAACTGGCGGAGCTCGTCTCCGGACGGGACCGCCTCTACCTGCGCTACTCCGACGGACCCGACCAGGACCGCAACTCGGTGAGCAAGGACTACGAGAGCGGGCTCGAACTCCCCGGGCTCTCGGTCACCGTCCTGACTCCCGAACCCTGGTGGACCCGCCCGACGGAGGACTGGCTCGCCCGCCAGGTCCGCCAGTACGCCTCGCTCGTGGAGGAGGACCCGCAGCGGTGCGGGTGGGTGCTCCAGGGGCGCACCGTCGCCCACGGCCCGGACCACGAACCGCTCCTGGACGACGTCCGGCCGGTCGCCTACCTCTCCGAGGACGTGATGGAGGAGGCGCTGGACAGGTACAGGCGGCGCTTCGAGGCGGGGCGGGGGCCCACGGACCCGTAGGGAACCGGGCCCGGCCGGGGGTGGAACCGGATTCGGTCTCCGTGGTTGGCTTCGGGGTATGTTCGCTATCACCGCAGCACGCATCGCACCCGAGGACCCCGTCTCCGGCCTGGAGGCGGGCGAGCGCCCCGACCCCGGGCCCCGCGAGGGGTGGACCACGGTCGACGTCAGGGCGGCCTCCCTCAACCACCACGACCTGTGGAGCCTGCGCGGCGTCGGGCTCGGTGAGGAGCGCCTGCCCATGGTCCTGGGCTGCGACGCCTCCGGAGTGGACGAGGACGGCAACGAGGTCATCGTGCACGGGGTCGTCGGGGACCCCTCCGCCGGGGGCGGCGACGAGACCCGCGACCCCCGCCGTTCGCTGCTCTCGGAGGTCCACGACGGCACCTTCGCGGAGAAGGTGCTCGTGCCGCGCGGCAACCTGGTGCCCAAGCCCGCGGAGCTGAGCTTCGAGGAGGCCGCCTGCCTGCCCACCGCGTGGCTCACCGCCTACAGCATGCTCTTCGGCAAGGCCGGCCTGCGGCCCGGTTCCACGGTGCTGGTGCAGGGGGCCGGGGGAGGCGTGGCGGCGGCGCTCATCCGCCTGGCGGCGCAGGTCGGGCACCGCGTCTACGCCACCAGCCGCAGCGAGGAGAAGCGGAGCAGGGCACTGTCCCTGGGCGCCCACGCGGCGCTGCCCACGGGTGAACGGCTGCCGGAGAGGGTGGACGCGGTCTTCGACTCGGTCGGCCAGGCCACCTGGGCGCACTCGCTGCGCTCCCTCAAGCCGGGCGGCGCCGTGATCACCTGCGGCGCCACCAGCGGGGACGCGCCCCCGGCCGAGCTCAACCGGGTGTTCTTCCTCCAGCTGCGGGTCATCGGCTCCACCATGGGCACCAAGCAGGAGCTGGACGCCCTGGCCCGGATGTGCGTCCGCACGGGCGTGCGGCCCGAGATCGACCGGGTGCTGCCGCTGGCACGGGCGAAGGAGGGCTTCCAGGCCATGGCCGACGGCGAGCACTTCGGCAAGATCGTCTTCACGGTCTGAGGCCTCGGGCCTTCGGACACGCGAGGGGGCCGGGACACCGCGCGGTGTCCCGGCCCCCTCACGCGCTTCTCCGTGCCCGCCCGGCGGTCACCGGGCGGACGGCGGCCTACTCGTCGTCCTCGTCATCATCGTGGCGGCGCTTCTTCTTGCCGTCCCGGCCCGGGCGCAGCAGCGCCTCCGCCAGGGCCAGCACGGTCTCCTCCAGGGAGGTGAACCGCTTGGTGATGTCGTCGTGGGAGTTCTCGACCGCCTCGGTGACGGTCTCCTCCAGCTCGTGCCGGTCCGGGCGCTGCTTGAGCTCGCGCAGCACCGGCGTCACGGACGAGGTGACGTGCTCGTCGATCTCCTCCAGCTTGCCGGTGTGGTCCAGCTGGGGCCGGTCCACCAGCTCGGCCAGGCGGCGGTGCAGCTCGCTGACCTCCATGGTCTGCGGCAGCTGGTTGAGCCGCTGGTTGAGCGCCTCCAGCCGGTCGTCGAGCGCCTCCATGCGGCCGTCCACGCCCTCGAAGTGCCCGCTGACGCCCTCGAACTGGCCCTCGACGCCGTTGACCCGGCCGTCGAGGCCGTCCAGGCGGCCGTTGACACCGTCGATGCGGCCGTCGATGCGGTCGATCTTGCCCTCGACGCTCTCGAAGCTCCCCTCGAAGTGGCCCTCGAAGGTGTCGAAGCGGTCGGTGAGGCGGCCCAGCTCGTGGTCCACCTTGCCGGTGATCTGCGACAGGTGGTTGTCGACCTTGCCCGTGAGCGCCTCGCGCTGGCGCTCCAGCCGCTCGTCCAGGGCCGTCCGGTGCGCCTCCACCTGCTCGGTGAGCGTCTCGGTGAGCGCCTGCGAGCGCTCCTCGGACTCCGTGGCGAGCTTGTCGCCGCTCTCCCGGACGAACTCCCGCAGCTCGGCGAAGTCGGAGGTGACGCGCTCGGCGTCCTCGGTGATCCGGGTGCCCAGGGCGTCGGTGCGCTCGGTCAGCGCCTCGCGCAGCTGCTCGGAGGTGGCCTCGGCGTGCTCGCGGATCTCGGTGCGGCCCAGCTCCATCTGCTCGTTGAGCTCGGTCAGGCGCTGGCGCAGGTGGGTGCGCAGCTCGGTGAGCGACGACTCGTGCTTCTCCCGCAGCTTGGCGAGAGAACCGGTGACGTCGGCGACGGCCGCGGTGGTCTCGGCGTTGTTCTCCTCGGCCTGGGTGCTGAGGTAGCCGACGCTCTCGGTGAGCTTGGCGGCGAGGGCCTCGTGGCGCTCACCGGAGGCGGTGGCCAGGGCGGTCAGCTCCTCGGCCAGGGCGGTGGTGCGCTCGCCCAGCTCACCGGTGTTCTCCTGCAGGCGGGACAGCAGGGTCTCGTGCTGCTCGGCGGTGCGCTCCTCGAAGGAGGCGCGCAGCCGCTCGGTGCGCTCCTCGACGAGCGTGCGCAGCTCGGAGGAGGACTCCTCCAGCCTTGCGGTGACGGACTCCTCCAGCCGGGTCTGGGCCGAGGTGAGGGCCTCGCGGCTCTCCTCGACGGCGGAGGCGAGGCTCTCGCGGCCGGCGGCGACGGCCTCGGCGAGCTCGGTGCGGCCCTCGGACAGGGCCTGCGAGATCTCCGTCCTCCCGTCGGCCAGGGCCTCGGCCAGCTCGGTGCGGCTCTCGGCCAGACCGCTGGTGAGGGCCTCGTGGCGGCTGTCGGAGGCCTCCGACAGCGCCGACAGCGACGCCTCGACGGCCTCGGTCCTGGCGGTGAGGGAGGCGAGCGCGGTGTCGAGGGCGTCCAGGCGCTCACCGAAGGCGTCGCTCAGCCCGTTGAGGCGCTCCCCGAGCTCGGTGACCTGCTCGGCGGTGCGGGTCCCGGTCTCGGCCATCCGCTGGAGGCGGGTGAGCGCGGTGTCCAGGTGCCCGGCGACGCGGTTGGTGTCGGCACGCAGGGACGGCAGGTCCGAGAGGGGCTTGACCTGCTGTCCGACGACCTCTATGTGCTCGGCCAGGGTCTCGGCCCATTCCGGCGGACGGGCCAGGAAGTCGTCGACGCGGCTGTTGACCGTGGCGACCGACTCGGAGAGGGCGGTGAGTTCGCGCTCGCGCAGTTCGCGGAGCAGCCATTCCATGCCTTCGAGGCGCTGGCGCATCTCCTCGCTGACGGCGCCCTGCGACTTCTGGTCGGAGACGTGCTCCTGAGCGGCCTGGGAGAGCAGGTCGCGCATCCGGTCGGAGATCCCGGCCTGGCCTCCCCCGTTGAGGAAGTTGTGATTGGTCTGTTCCACCGAGGTGCTCCTTATTTTTCTGGCGCTCCCGTGCCTGTCCGGGGGGAAAGGACGGTGGTTCCGGACGGGGCGGGTTCTCGATGGTCCCCGGGCGGGCGGCGCTCCCGCGTCAATACTGCCTCGTCGTAATTAGAGTGTGACTGTGTGTATACACAAGAGGCGAGGTCCATGTTCCGATCGAGCCGCGGGGGCGGATCAAACAACCATGGCCTTCCGGGTGAATCCATGAGAAGGGAAAGAATTCAGCGGTCGCCAGTTTAACGACACCGGCCGCTCCCTCCCCGGGGAGCGGCCAAAGATCTGGGTTCCGGAGGTAACGATCTGACCCTTCTCCGTGACCCGGTGACGTGGAACACGGTCCCCGTCCCGTGAACGGTCCCGCGCCGCCTCGCGCGCGGACCCCCGTCCCGCGCACGCCCCTCAGCCTCGGGAGGGCTCCCCGACCTCGCGGCACAGCAGGCAGAAGGGCCGCTCGCCGATCCGGGTGAGCACGACCGTCACCGACTCCGGACCGGACGCCCGAAGGTCCCGGCGCAGCTTCTCGGTGTCCACCGCCGAGCCCCGCTTCTTGACCGTCACCGTCCCGGCATTCAACTTCCGCACCGCTGAACGCAGTCGTTTCAGGGAGAACGGCAGCACCTCCAGGACCTCCAGCACCCGCCACAGGGGTGAGACGGCCGGCGTGTCCGCCGTGAAGTAGGCGATCCGCTCGTCCAGCAGGGCGCCGTCCACCCGGGCCGCCGCCTCGGCCACCAGGTGCGAGCGCACCACGGCCGGGTCCGGGTCGTACAGGTAGCGCCGGGCCGGGGCCACCGGGGCCGGGCCCAGGCCGGGCTCGGCGTCCAGGTGCGCCGCCGCGCCCTCGCGCGCCAGCAGGCCCTCCCGCTCGTGCAGGACCGTCGCCCGGCGCCGCGGTCCCTCCGCCAGCGCGCCGAACCACAGGGCCGTCTCCTTCAGCTCCCCGTCCACCGAGATCCACTCGGCCGCCGCCTCCTCGGGCAGCGCCTCGTGCGGGATGCCCGGCGCCGCCTTGAGGCACGCCGCGCCCGCGGCGGCGGCCAGCCCGACCGCCGTGTCCCAGGGCGGGGAGTAGGCGGCCGGATCGAACACCCGGCCGCGCCCGCCCCGCCGCGCGGGGTCGCAGAACAGCAGCGGGTACCGGCCGGGGGCGGTCCCGGCGGCGTCGCCCTCGCGGACCCGGGCCGGGCCGGACGGCCCGAGGGCCTCGATGTTGGCGCGCGCCACGGCCGCCGTCAGGGGGTCGGCGTCCACGCCCTCCACCGGAACACCGCGCTCGGCCAGCGCCAGCAGGTCCGCGCCGACCCCGCAGCACAGGTCGCCCGCGGCGGCGCCGTCCAGGACGTCGGGGGCCACCCGCGCCATCCGCTCCGCGCGGTGGTCGGCCACCACCCGGCGGGTGGACTGCTCCAGGCCGTCGGGGGTGAAGAACATCCGCTCCGCGCGGTCGCCGAACTTGGACCGGCCGCGCTCGCGCAGCAACACCTGGGTCAGGAGCGCGTTTACCAGCTCCGACACGGGTAGACCGGGGTCGAGAGCGGCCACGCGGGGATCGGCGCGCAGCCGGGAGGCCGCGGCCAGGCGGTCACGGGCGGCGGCCTTCGGGTCGATCCCCGCCAGCACCTCCCGGCCCGCGCCGGTGAGCAGTGCCTCGAAGGCGGGCACGCGCATGGGTTCCCCCCAGACGTCGAAGAGCGGTCGGCGAACGAGTGTCCCCGGCGGGCCGGTCCGGACCGGCCCGGCCCTCTCCGGCCCCCGCGGGCGGTCCGGCCGAAGCCCCCGGCCGAAGCTCCGCCGGGTCCGGGCGCCCCGCCACCGACCGACCCGGGCGGGGCCGGGGCCCTGGCGGGGGGTCACGGTCACATTTCCATTCTGGCACTCTCGGGGGTAGAGTGCTAATCGCGACGAGGCCGGTCTGGCACCCGCGACGACAGGCCGCCGTGGTCGCCCCTTTTTCGTAGCCGGTCCGTGCACCAGTGCGGACCAAGACAGGACACCGAAACTCTGAAGGGGGAGGTCACACCGTGTCGACCGCCACCAAGACCGTGCTGAAGCCGTTGGAGGACCGCGTCGTGGTCCAGACGCTGGAGGCCGAGCAGACCACCGCTTCCGGTCTGGTCATCCCGGACACCGCCAAGGAGAAGCCCCAGGAGGGCAAGGTCCTGGCCGTGGGCCCCGGCCGCTGGGACGACGAGGGTGACAAGCGCATCCCGCTGGACGTGAACGTCGGCGACGTCGTCCTCTACAGCAAGTACGGCGGCACCGAGGTCAAGTACGACGGCGAGGAGTACCTGGTCCTCTCTGCCCGCGACATCCTCGCGGTCGTCGAGAAGTAGGTCCCGACGGGGTCCGGCGGCGCCGGGCTCGGAGGACATCCGCATCCCGCACCGGTCGGCACATCGCCGGGCGGGCGGGATGCCCGTTTTTTGACCAGCCGAAGAGGAAGCATCCCTATGCCGAAGATCCTGGAGTTCGAGGACGACGCCCGCCGCGCCCTCGAACGGGGCGTCGACCGCCTCGCCAACGCCGTCAAGGTGACGCTGGGCCCGCGCGGCCGCAACGTCGTCATCGACAAGAAGTTCGGTGCCCCCACCATCACGAACGACGGCGTGACCGTCGCCCGTGAGATCGAGCTGGACGACCCCTACGAGAACCTGGGCGCCCAGCTGGTCAAGGAGGTCGCCACCAAGACCAACGACGCCGCCGGTGACGGCACCACCACCGCGACCGTCCTCGCGCAGGCCCTCGTGCGCGAGGGGATCCGCAGCGTGGCCGCCGGCGCCTCCCCGATGGCCATGAAGAAGGGCATCGACGCCGCCGCGAGCCGGGTGTCGGAGATCCTTCTGGAGCGCGCCCGCCCCGTGGAGGAGCGCGAGGACATCGCCTACGTCGCCACCAACTCCGCCCAGGACGCCCAGATCGGCGACATGATCGCCGAGGCGTTCGACAAGGTCGGCAAGGACGGCGTCATCACGGTGGAGGAGGCCCCGACCTTCGGTCTGGACCTGGACTTCACCGAGGGCATGCAGTTCGACAAGGGCTACATCTCGCCCTACTTCGTCACCGACGGCGACCGCCAGGAGGCGGTGCTGGAGGACGCGCTGATCCTGATCCACCAGGGCAAGATCAGCAACCTCAACGACCTGCTGCCCCTGCTGGAGAAGGTCCTCCAGAACAACAAGAAGCCGCTGCTCATCATCGCCGAGGACATCGAGGGCGACGCCCTGGGCGCCCTGGTGCTGAACAAGATCCGCGGCACGCTCGACGTCGCCGCGGTCAAGGCGCCCGGCTTCGGCGAGCGCCGCAAGGCCATGCTCCAGGACATCGCCGTCCTCACCGGCGGCCAGGTCATCGCCGAGGAGGTCGGCCTGACCCTGGAGAACGCCGACGTCAACACGCTCGGCAGCGCCCGCCGCATCACCGTCACCAAGGACACCACCACCATCGTGGACGGTGCCGGTGAGCAGTCCGAGGTCGAGGACCGCGTCCGCCAGATCCGCAAGGAGATCGAGGCGAGCGACTCCGACTGGGACCGCGAGAAGCTCCAGGAGCGCCTGGCCAAGCTCGCGGGCGGCGTGTCCGTCCTGCGCGTGGGCGCGGCCACCGAGGTGGAGCTCAAGGAGAAGAAGCACCGCCTGGAGGACGCCATCTCGGCGACCCGCGCGGCCATCGAGGAGGGTATCGTCGCCGGCGGCGGCGCCTCCCTGGTGCACGCCTCGACCGCTCTGGGCGACCTCGGTCTGACCGGCGACGAGGCCACCGGTGTGGCGATCGTCCGCCGCGCCCTGGTCGAGCCCGCCCGCTGGATCGCCGAGAACGCGGGCGCCGAGGGCTACGTGGTCACCCACCGCGTGTCGGAGATGGAGGTCGGCCACGGCTACAACGCCGCGACCGGCACCTACGGCGACCTGACCGCCGAGGGCATCATCGACCCGGTCAAGGTCTCCCGCTCCGCCGTCCAGAACGCCGCATCCATCGCGGGCATGCTGCTGACCACCGAGGCGCTGGTCGCGGACAAGCCCGAGGAGGACGAGGACGAGGGCCACGGCCACAGCCACTAGTACCGGCTGCGGCACCCGGGTCCGGTGGGATCCGGTTCGGGGGGCGGGGCACGAGCGTGTCCCGCCCCCGCGCACTACCACGGGGGTCCCACGTTTCACCCGGGCACACGTGGCGTTTTCGGGCGAATTTCCCAAAACGTGACCATTCCGTAGTTGTCGATCTGAGTGGTTGGGTCCTGTGGTGGGGGCATCATTCGTAACGTGACGGATGCAGGCGCCCGGGGGGGCGTTACCGCGCAGCGGCCAGGAACGCACGGGGAGGCGGACCCCGCTACGCGCGACACGGGGTTGAACCATCTGGGGTCCCTCGCGGTCCGAGGGGACGACGGGGCCATGGACTCGCTGCTGCGCGAGGTCCGCCCCATGGTGGTCAGGTACTGCCGTGCCCGCCTCGCGCGGGTCTCGGGACTGGCCCACTACTCCGACGACGTGGCCCAGGAGGTGTGTATCGCCCTGCTCTCGGCGATACCGCGCTACCAGGACCGCGGCCGCCCGTTCGCGGCCTTCGTGTTCGGGATCGCGGCCCACAAGGTGGCCGACACCCTGCGCGTGGCCGGCAGGGTGGAGGTGGTGCCCACCGACTCCGTGCCCGAGCGGCCGGACGAGGGGCCGGGACCGGAGGAGTCGGCGGTGCGGGTCATCGAGGCCCAGCGCGCCAGGGAGCTTCTCGACGAACTGCCCGAGCAGCAGCGGAAGCTGCTGGTCATGAGGGTGATCGCAGGACTTACAGCGGATGAGACGGGACATGTCCTTGGAATGTCGGCAGGAGCGGTACGGGTTGCCCAGCACCGAGCTATTGCTCGGCTTCGGCAGGTGGCCGTGGCGAACCGCCTCCTCCCCTGAGCACGGCGGACGCCCCCGGGCCGGCCGCCGCCCGTGTCCCCACCGCCCCCGGGTGCGCGGGTACTGCCGCGCCCTGGGCCCGACGGCGCGCCGCTCCTCCTGGCACTAGCACCGTGACCGCGGGGGTTCGCCGGGCCGGTCCCGTCCGGCGTGGTCCTGTACCTGGGGCGGGTTCGGGCCCCCAGCCTCGCCACAAGTACAAGACCACCGAGCGTGGAACCTCCTGCTCCACACCGGCGACGTCCACGGCCAGTCCGTCGGCACCCGCGGCCGGAGCGCGTGAATCGCGCGCTCCGACGGGAAGAGTTCCGACATCTTGGGAAGAACCGGACACCGTGTGCCCGTTGAGGGGGTAGGACCCCTCGCGGGGCCGCCACCAAGGGCGTCGGCCAAACCGTGATACTGGTCACTTTCGTGCCGGGGTGACGGGTCGAACAGCCCGTTCCACCGGGGGCGCACGGGACCACGTCCTAGGATGAGACGACACGCGGGGGCGAGACCGCGCAGGTGTGCCGGCGAAGCGGAGGTTGTGTCATGGCTCAGGAGTACAGCGAATACGGGGACAAGGTGCTGCCGCCGGGGTTGACCTACGACGACGTGCTCCTCGTACCGGCCTACTCCGACCTCCAGCCCGGCGAGGTGGACACCACCACCCGCCTGTCCCGCAACATCACCCTGAGCATCCCGCTGCTGTCCGCCGCGATGGACACCGTCACCGAGGCGCGCATGGCCGTGGCCATGGCCCGCCAGGGCGGCGCGGGCGTGCTGCACCGCAACCTCTCCGCCGAGGACCAGGCCAGCCAGATCGACCTGGTCAAACGCTCCGAGGCGGGCATGGTCACCGACCCGGTCACCTGCAAGCCCGAGGACACCCTCGCCGAGGTCGAGCGCCTGTGCGCCCACTACCGGATCTCCGGCGTCCCCGTCACCGACGGCTCCGGCGTCCTGGTCGGCATCGTCACCAACCGGGACATGCGCTTCGAGAGCGACCGCGGCCGCCTGGTCCGCGACGTCATGACCACCGAGAACCTGGTCACCGCCCCCGTCGGCGTCAGCCGCGACCAGGCCTTCGAGCTCCTGCGCAGCCACAAGGTCGAGAAGCTGCCCCTGGTCGACGGCCAGAACCGCCTGCGCGGCCTGATCACCGTCAAGGACTTCATCAAGAGCGAGCAGTTCCCCAACGCCACCAAGGACGCCGACGGCCGCCTCGTCGTCGGCGGCGCCGTGGGGGTGGGCACCGAGGCCGAGGAGCGCGCCAAGCTGCTCGTGGACGCCGGTGTCGACTTCATCGTCGTGGACACCGCCCACGGCCACTCCGCCGGGCTCGCCGACATGATCGCCAAGCTCAAGGCCAACTCCCGCGCCGACATCGTCGCGGGCAACGTCGCCACCCGCGCCGGGGCGCAGCTGCTCATCGACGCCGGAGCCGACGCCGTCAAGGTCGGCGTGGGCCCGGGCTCCATCTGCACCACCCGCGTCGTGGCCGGCGTGGGCGCCCCGCAGCTCACGGCCATCCTGGAGGCCGCCAAGGCCTGCGGCCCGGCCGGCGTGCCGCTCATCGCCGACGGCGGGCTCCAGTACTCCGGGGAGATCGCCAAGGCCATCGCCGCCGGTGCCAGCACGGTGATGCTCGGCAGCCTCCTGGCCGGCGTGGAGGAGAGCCCCGGCGAGCTGATCTTCATCAACGGCAAGCAGTTCAAGGCCTACCGCGGGATGGGCTCGCTCGGCGCCATGCGCGGCCGCTCCTTCTCCAAGGACCGCTACGCGCAGGCCGAGGTCTCCTCCGAGGACAAGCTGGTCCCCGAGGGCATCGAGGGCCAGGTCCCCTTCCGCGGCCCGCTCCAGGCGGTCGCCCACCAGCTCGTCGGCGGCCTCCACCAGTCCATGTGGTACGCCGGTACCCGCACCGTGGCCGATCTGCGCGAGCGCGGTCAGCTGATGCGCATCACCAGTGCCGGGCTGCGCGAGAGCCACCCGCACGACATCAAGATGACCGTCGAGGCGCCCAACTACAACGCGCGCTGACCGCGGGCGGCACCGGCCGCCGCCGATCCGCCACCGCGGGCCGCACGGGAGGGTTCCCGTGCGGCCCGCGGCGCCTTGCTCCGCCGCTCCTCCCCGCTTCCGCCGGGGTGGGGGAGCCGGGCATGGAAAGCGCTTGCCTATCGGTGGGGCGGACGGGGCGCGCCGGTCCGGACCTCTCCGCCGACCCGGCCCCGGGGCCGGGTCCGCACAGACGGGGACGGCCCCCCGCGACGTGTCGATAGACTCTCGGCGGCAGGAACGCGCCGGTAGACCATCCGGTGACGCACGTCAGAGGGGATCGAAACGTTGGCTCAGGTGGAGATCGGGCTGGGCAAGAACGGGCGCCGCGCCTATGAGCTCGACGAGATCGGGATCGTGCCTGCCCGGCGGACGCGGGACCCGGAGGAGGTGTCCATCGCCTGGCAGATCGACGCCTACCGGTTCGAGACGCCGCTGGTGGTCAGCCCCATGGACAGTGTGGCCTCCCCCAAGACGGTCGTGGCCGTGGGCGAGCAGGGCGGCCTCGGCGTGCTCGACCTCGAAGGGCTCTGGACCCGCTACGAGGACCCGGAGCCGCTGCTCCAGGAGATCCGCGAACTCGACGACGTCGCCGCCACGAAGCGGCTCCAGGAGATCTACGCGGCGCCCATCCAGGAGGAGCTGATCGGCCGCCGCATCGAGGAGATCCGGGACGCGGGCCTGGTCACCGCCGCGCGGCTGTCGCCGCAGCGCACCGCCCAGTACCACAAGGCGGTCGTCGACGCGGGCGTGGACATCTTCGTGATCCGCGGCACCACGGTCTCGGCCGAGCACGTCTCCGGCCGCGCCGAACCGCTCAACCTCAAGCAGTTCATCTACGACCTGGACGTACCGGTCGTGGTCGGCGGCTGCGCCACCTACACCGCCGCCCTGCACCTGATGCGCACCGGCGCCGCCGGTGTGCTGGTCGGCTTCGGCGGCGGCTCGGGGCACACCACCCGCTCCGTGCTGGGCGTGGCCGTGCCGATGGCCAGCGCCGTCGGCGACGTGGCCGCGGCCCGCCGCGACTACCTGGACGAGTCCGGCGGCCGCTACGTGCACGTCATCGCCGACGGCGGCATGACCGGCAGCGGCGACATCGCCAAGGCGCTGGCCTGCGGCGCCGACGCCGTCATGGTGGGCTCCCCGCTGGCGCGCGCCGTCGAGGCGCCCGGCGGCGGCTACCACTGGGGCAGCGAGGCCCACCACGGCGAGCTGCCGCGCGGCGAGCGGGTCCGGGTGGGCACGATCGGCGACCTGAAGTCGATCCTGCACGGCCCCGCCTCCACCAGCGACGGCTCCATGAACCTCATGGGAGCCCTGCGCCGCACGATGGCCACCTCCGGCTACACCGACCTCAAGGAGTTCCAGCGGGTCGAGGTCGTGGTCAACCCGCACCACTAGGACACGCGTTCGACCAGGGGTCGCGCCGGCGGGTGCCGGTGCGACCCCTCGCGCGTGCCCGGAACCCGCGCACGTACACGGTTCCTGTGCCGGGGGGGAGGTGGAACCCACCGTCGCCGGTCGCGTACTTTGGTTGCGGCGTGATCCGGGATTGACGTTCTCTTGACGATGTGGGGGGCCTATGGGTGAGCGGCGTGCGTCCGGTGCCGAGGGGCGCCGGAGTCGTGGCCCGGTGGTCGCCGTCTGCGTGACGCTGACGGTGTGCCTGCTGCTGACCGGGGGAGTGCTCTTCCTGGTCAACCGGGTCTCCAGCGCGTTCAACGAGTGGTCCCCGCCCGGGGCCTCCGACGTCGAGCCGCCCGGGGGCACGATCCAGACACCGCCCCACGACGAGCTCACCGGTCCGCCGGAGCGCTCGGAGGTCTCCCCCGTGGAGGAGGAGCCGGAAGGGACCGGGCGGACGGGCGCCGACGAGCGCCCCGTCCCCGCGGCCTCGCGCCCCAGCGCCGCGTGGCTCGACCGGGTGTCGGAGTCGACCGGCATCCCGCGCCGGGCCCTGGAGGGGTACGCCAGCGCCCAGCTGGTGCTGGCCCGGGAACTGCCCGACTGCCGGCTGTCCTGGCCCACCCTGGCCGGGATCGGGTACGTGGAGTCGCACCACGGCACCTACGCCGGGGGAGAGATCGGCCCGGACGGCGCCACGACCGTCGACATCGTCGGCATCCCGCTGGACGGCACGAACCGGACGCGGGCCATCCCGGACACCGACGGCGGCCGGTACGACGGCGACGCGGAGTGGGACCGGGCGATCGGCCCGATGCAGTTCATCCCCGACACGTGGGAGCAGTGGGGCGACTCGCTCTCCGGCGGGGACCCCGACCCGCACAACATCGACGACGCCGCCCTCACGGCGGGGCGGTACCTGTGCGGGGACGGCCGCGACCTGGCGACCGCAGCGGACTGGGAGTCCGCGATCCTGACGTACAACCGCTCCGGCGCCTACGTCGCCGACGTCCTGGCCTACGCGCACGCCTACGCCGACGCGTCCTGACGGGAACGGCCCTCGCGCGAGACACCGGCGTGCGGGGCCGGTCCCGCACGCGGTCGGCGTCAGCCCTCCAGCCAGGCCCAGGCGGCCTCCTCGTCCTCCGGCGCGAAGTGCCGCGCCCGGGCTCTGACGACCTTGTCGCTCGCCCTGACCATGAGTTCGAGCAGCTTCTGGTCGCCGACGACGGCGTAGCGCTCGATGTCGCCGAGGTGCTCCCCGGCGAACCGGAGGTCGTCGTCCAGCGCCGAGAGCCCGGCGGTGGGGAAGCCGTGGGCCCGCACCAGCAGGCGCACGCTCCCGTGCTCGGCTCCGCACTGCTGCTGCCCCCGCTGCTCGACCGGTGGGGCGTCCGCCGCGCCCTGCTCGCCGGTACGGCCGGAGTGGGCCCCACCGCGGTGCTGTTCGCCGTCGCCGTCGCGGCCGACTCCTACTGGGCCGTGCTCCCGGCGGTCGTCCTGCTCGGTGTCACCGCCGGGACCACCTACCCGGTCGTGTTCGCCGCCGCCGGGTCCGCCGTCGACGACGCGGAGCAGGGCGTCGGCTCGGCCATGGTGTCCACCTCGCAGCAGATCGGCGGGGCGGTCGGACTGGCCGCGCTGGTCGCGGTCGCCGGTGCCGCCGACGGCGCGGCCTCCGGCGGCCTGGGCGCGGCCGCACTGGTCGGGGGAGCGGTCACCATGGCCGCCGCCCTCCTCGCCCTGGCGCTCCGGCGGTCTCCCGCTGCCCCGTGACACGCCGGTGCGGCGGCGGGCGCACCGGGTGTCCGCCACCGTTTAGTGGTCCTGGCCTGGGGTAGCGGCGACTCCAATCACTGCCGTCGGCTTTCGGGGGAGGCTGAACCGCCATGCGTGTCAAGGGTTCGGTCGTGGTCATCACGGGCGCGTCCAGCGGTATCGGTCGTGCCGCGGCGCACAGGTTCGCCAGGAGCGGGGCCTCTGTCGTCCTCGCTGCCAGGAGGCGGGAGGCTCTGGAAGCCACCGCGCGGGAGTGCAGGGAGCGGGGAGGAGAGGCCACCGTCGTGGTGACCGACATGACCGACGAGGACGCGGTGCGCGACCTGGCACGGCGCGCCGTCGAGCGCTACGGGCGCATCGACGTCTGGGTCAACAGCGCCGCGGTCACCGTCTTCGGCCCCTTCTCCGACACACCGATGGACGAGTTCCGCCGCGTCGTGGACGTCAACCTGATGGGATACGTCCACGGTGCCCGGGCGGCCCTGCCGCACCTGCGCAAGCAGGGCAGGGGCGTGATCGTCAACGTCTCCTCGATCGTCGGGGTGGTGGCCCAGCCCTACACCCACGCCTACGGCATGACCAAGTTCGCCATCCGGGCGCTCAGCGCGAGCCTACGCCAGGAACTGCGCCTGGACGGGTTCAAGAAGGTGCACGTGTGCACGGTGCTGCCGGCCACCATCGACACCCCGCTGTTCCAACACGCCGCCAACCACACCGGTCGCAAGGCGGTGGCGATGCCGCCCGTCTACTCGCCGGAGCGGGTGGGCCGCACCATCGTCGACCTGGTGCGCCTCCCGATGCGCGAGACGGTCGTGGGACCGGCCGGACGTGGCTTCGTCATGCAGTCGAAGTTCACCCCGGGCCTCGTCGAACGCATGATGGCGGCCCAGGTGGAGCGCAGTCACCTGTCCCGGAAGGAACCCGCTCCGGCGACCAGCGGCAACCTCTTCGAACCCGAGCCCGGGCCTGGTGACACGCACGGCGGATGGTACGGAAAGCGCCGTACGGCGGTGCGGCGTGTCGCCCTGGCCGCCCTGGCGACCGGCGTGACGGTCGCGGTGCTCCGGCGCCGCAGGTGAGGCCAGCGGGGCGGGACAGGCCGCCGACCCTTCCAGCGCTACCGGATCGGCTCGGGGACGAGACCTCGGCCGAGGAGCGAGCGCGAGAGAGAGGACTGAGACCATGACACGCCCATCCGCGCCCCGGGCCCTGGTCGACTTCGATTCGTCGGTGAACATGGTCCGCGCCCTGGGGCGGTTCCTGAGGGGGAAGGACCACCGGGGGATGTCGGTCGGCCCGTCGTCGAGGGCGCTCGCGGCCGTCGCGTCGAGCCCGCCCTACCCGGTCCGCCGGTCGGTCTTCGGGGGGATGGGCATGATGCAGGGCCTGCCCCTGGACCAGGTCCGCAGGCTGCGCGCCGAGCGGCTTGCCGAGTGGGTCACCAGGCAGTACGGCCCGGGGCCCCACCCCGCCGTCGTGATCGGCTCGGCGAGCGGCGCGGCGGTCCACCTGGCGGCGGCGCTCCGGGCGCCCTTCCTGCCGCAGACCCTGCTCGTCGGGGCACGGGACATCGCCACGCACCCCGACGACCCCGTCGGAGCGATGGAGGCCCTGACCCCGCTCGCCGGGAAGGTGGCGCAGAACAACCCCGAGCTGTCGGTCTACCAGATGCACGATCCCGCCCAGGACCGCCCGATGCTGGAGAACATGGCCTACCTGCGGCTGAAGTGGCGCCACCTCAGCCACGCCTACGAGCGCTTCATCGAGGAGCGACTGGCGCCGGACGCCCCCGTCATCCAGCTGGAGTGCACGCGGGACTGGCGCACCCGGGAGATGGCCGAGCGCACCTACTTCCAGTTCGGCTGCCTCGGCGGGGTGTCCGAGGAGGAGTACCACCGCCCCGGCGAGGGCATCGCCGAGTACCTCGCCGACGAGGGATCGTCCCGGCGCACCTGGGAGCCGCCGACGGCGGACGCCCGGCGCCCCGAGGCCGAGTGGGGGTTCGACCCCGCGATCACCCCCCACGTTCGGGTCGTCGCCGAACGCGGCGGCCACCCCGTGCGGAGGCTGGTCACCGGGGATCCGCAGGAGCTGAGCCCGTTCGTCGCCGACCTGTACCGGTGGTGGTACCGGCGCCGCGAGGTGTCGGCCGGCCACCTGCTCGTGCAGAGCTACGTCCAGTGGGACCCGCTGTGGACCCTGCGGCTCGGCGCGGTGCCGTTCTGGCTGCGGTTCAACATGGAGCCCTCCCACGAGGAGCTGCGGCGCTACCTGGAGGACACCGAACCCTACGACCACATCCATCTCAACCTGTTCTCCCAGGGACTGTGGTCGCCCGGGGTGGTGCCCCTGTCCGACTGGGAGGAGCTGATCCGCTCCCACGCGCGGGAGGGGGCCGAGATCATCGGCGTCGATCCCGCGACCTACCCGAGTGACACGGGCGGGACGCTGCGCTACCAGCGGGCGTTCCAGCGGCTGCCCCGGCGCCGTCGGACAGGAGAGCCGTTGGCGGTGGCGGACATCGACGAGTTCCTCGGGGACGGGCGCCCCAACTACCGGATGCAGTGGCACTGAGAGCGTCCGCGGCCCCGTGACACGCCGGTGCGCGGGCGGGCGCCCGGTGCGTCCGCCCGCGCACCGTTAGCCTGGGCCCTCTCCGATGGACACGGGTCCCCGGCGGGTATGCGCTTGGGAGGAACCCCATCGAGACGGAGGAGACGGATGGCTACCACCTGGCTGGGACCCAAGGGGCGCACCGAGGCGCTCGCGTCGATGGCCGACAAGGAACTCGACGTCCTCGTGGTCGGGGGAGGCATCGTCGGAGCGGGCATCGCCCTGGACGCGGTCTCGCGCGGCCTGTCCACCGGACTGGTCGAGGCGCGCGACTTCGCCTCCGGTACCTCCAGCCGCTCCAGCAAACTCATCCACGGCGGGCTGCGCTACCTGGAGCAGTTCGACTTCGAGCTGGTCCGCGAGGCACTCCAGGAACGCGGGCTGCTGCTGACCACCATCGCCCCGCACCTGGTCCGCCCCGTGCCCTTCCTCTTCCCGTTCGCCCACCACTGGGAGCGCGCCTACATCGGTGCGGGCGTCACCCTCTACGACACCCTGGCCCTGACCTCGCGCAACAACCGCGGCCTGCCCTCGCACCGCCACCTGACCAGGTCCGGCGCCCTGCGGGTCTTCCCCGCGCTCAAGCGCAGCGCGCTGGCGGGGGCCATCCAGTACTGGGACTGCCAGGTCGACGACGCCCGCTTCGTCACCACCGTGCTGCGCACCGCCGCCGGGCTGGGCGCCGACATCGCCTCCCGGGTCCAGGCGACCGGGTTCCTGCGCGAGGGCGAGCACGTCGTCGGCGCCACCGTCACCGACCTGGAGAACGGCCAGGAGACGGACATCCGCGCCCGCCAGGTGGTCAACGCGGCCGGGGTGTGGACCGACGACATCCAGGAGATGGTCGGCGGCCGCGGGCAGATCCACGTCAGCGCCTCCAAGGGCGTCCACCTCGTCGTGCCGCGCGACCGCATCCAGGCCTCCTCCGGGATGATCCTGCGCACCGAGAAGAGCGTCCTGTTCGTCATCCCGTGGGGCCGCCACTGGATCATCGGCACCACCGACACCGCCTGGGACCTGGACAAGGAGAACCCGGCCGCCAGCCGCGCCGACATCGACTACGTCCTCGACCACGTCAACCAGGTGCTGCGCACGCCCCTGGGCAGGGACGACGTGGAGGGCGTGTACGCGGGCCTGCGCCCGCTGCTGTCGGGGGAGTCGGAGGAGACCTCCAAGCTCTCCCGCGAGCACACGGTCGCCCACCCCGTGCCCGGCCTGGTCCTCATCGCCGGGGGCAAGTACACCACCTACCGCGTGATGGCCAAGGACGCGGTGGACGCGGTCGCGCACGGCCTGGGCGGGAGCATCCCGGCGTCGGTCACCGACCGGCTGCCCCTGGTGGGCGCCGACGGCTACTGGGCGCTGTACAACCAGCGGCACCGGCTGGCCCGCGACTCGGGGCTGCACGTCTCCCGCGTCACCCACCTGCTGCGCCGCTACGGCTCCTCGGCCCGCGACCTGCTCGACCTGGTCCGGGACCGCCCCGACCTCGGCCGCCCGCTCGCGGGCGCCGACGACTACCTGCGCGCCGAGATCGTCTACGCGGCCGAGGCCGAGGGGGCCCGGCACCTGGAGGACGTGCTGTCCCGGCGCACCCGGATCTCCTTCGAGACCTGGGACCGGGGCATCGCCGCGGCGGAGGAGGCCGCCGACCTGCTCGCGGGCTGCCTGGACTGGGACGAGGAGCAGGTACGGCGCGAGGTCGAGTACTACCGCAAGGGCATCGAGGCCGAACGCGCCGCGCAGGAGCAGGACACCGACCAGGAGGCGGACGCCATCCAGCACGGCGCCCCGGAGATCGTCCCGGAGGCGCACATCACGCGTCCCTGAGCGCACCGCGGCCACACCCGGACCGGAGCCCGCGCCCGGCGCCGGACACCGGGTGTGGTCTGGGGCACACCGTGCGGCTAGGGTGCGGTACACCCCCGCACGCACACCTCAAAGGACGCGAACCCATGATCAAGGTGTTGCTCGTCGAGGACGACGTCCGGCTCGCCGACGCCCTCGCCGGTGCGCTGGAGGCCCACGGGTACACGGTCGACCAGGTGCGCACGGCCGAGGGCGCGCTCGCCGCGGCGCCCGCCGACATCGTCCTGCTCGACCTCGGCCTGCCCGACATGGACGGCATCGAGCTGTGCGCACGCCTGCGCGAGCGCCACGGCGCCGGTGACACGGCCGTCATCATGGTGACCGCCCGGGGCCGGCAGCGCGAGCGCGTCCGCGGACTGCGCTCGGGCGCCGACGACTACGTCGTCAAGCCCCTGGCCATCGAGGAGCTGTGCGCGCGGATGGAGGCCGTCCTGCGCCGCACGCACAGACGCACCGGCGAGCCCCTGTCCGCGGGGCCCCTGCGGGTCGACCCCGCCACCCGCGCCGTCACCCGCGGGGGAGAGCCGGTCGAGCTGACCCGCAAGGAGTTCGACCTGCTCCTCGCGCTGGTCCGAGAGGCGGGAACGGTCGTCTCCCGTGAGCACCTGCTGCTGCGGGTGTGGCGGACATCCTGGCCCGGGACCCTGCGCACGCTGGAGGTGCACGTCGGCACCCTGCGCTCCAAGCTCGGCGTGCCCGGCCTCATCGAGACGGTGCGCGGCGTCGGCTACCGGCTGGCGGCGGACGGGGCCGTGCCCTCCGGGGAGGAGCCGCCCGCCCGGCCCGCCTCCGACCCGCCCGGAGCCGCATCCCCCGCCTCCCCGGCTTCGGCCGCGACGGCCGGGACCGCCGCCGCGGCCCGGCGCTGCTGACCGCCTCCCTCCCCCGGAACACCGCGATGCGTCAACGCGTGCTGACCGTGTACGTGACCCTCCTGGTCACGGCCTGCCTCGGACTGGCCCTGCCCCTCTGCGGGAGCATCGCCGCCCGGGGCACCTCGGACATGCTCCTGGACCGGATCAACGACACCGCCCGCTTCGCCGGACTCGCCGAACCCAGCGTGCTCACCGGGGTGGAGGGCACCCTGTCCGGCGAGCTGACCGCCTACGACCAGCTGTACGGCATCACCGCCGTCGTCGTCGACCGTGACGGAGAGGTCGTGGCCGCCTCCCGCGAGGGCGTCACCCTCGCCGACCTGGACCCCCGCCTCCCCGGCGGCGAACTCCCCGCGGCGGTCCGGACGGCGCTCGCGGGCAACCGGATGGGCGCCGACACGGTCGTCTACCCCTGGCAGGACGGACCGCTGATCGTCGCCGAGCCCATCGGCCGCTCCGGCGAGGTCGTGGGCGCCGCCGTCACCGCCTCACCCACGGAGTCGCTGCGCCGCGCCACCCTCGCCCAGTGGTGCGTGGCCTGGGCCGCCGTCGCCGCGCTGATGGTCGCGGGCACCGCCGCGGCCGGACCGCTCACCCGCTGGGTCCTGCGTCCCATCGACGACCTGGACGAGGCCACCCGCGCGGTCAGCGGCGGCAGCCTGGACACCCGGGTGCGCACCGCCGCCGGCCCGGTCGAGCTGCGCCGCCTGGGGGAGTCCTTCAACCAGATGGCCGACACCATCACCTCGATGCTGGAGAGCCAGCGCACCTTCGTCGCCTACGCGGGCCACCAGGTGCGCAACCCGCTCGCCGCGCTGCGGCTGCGCGTGGACGCGCTGTCCCGCCACCTGAGGCCCGCGGGCGCGCAGGAGCACCGGCTCGCCCTGGACGAGGTGGACCGCCTCAGCCGGATCTGCGACAGCCTGCTCACCCTGGCCCGCACGGAGGACGCCGAGCACTCCATGGTCTGGGAGGACGTCGCGGAGGTCGCCGAGGACCGCGTGGTGTCCTGGGCGCCGATCGCCGAACGGGCCGGGGCCGCCTTGGTGTGGGAGGGCGACGCGGGCGCGCGGGTCCGCTGTGTGGAGGGCACCCTGGACCAGGCGCTGGACGCGCTCATCGACAACGCCCTGAAGTTCGGCGGGCCGGGCGTGCGGATCACGGTGCGCACCCACCGGGTGGAGGAGGGGCCGGAGGGGCCCGGGTACGTGGACGTGCACGTGGTGGACGACGGGCCCGGACTGCCCGCGAGCCAGCTGGACCAGGCCACCCGGCCGTTCTGGCGGGACGGGCACGACGGGGTGGGCGGCTCCGGACTCGGCCTGTCCATCGTCGTCACCCTGCTGGAACTCCAGGGGGCGCGGCTGTCGCTGCGGCCGGCGGTGCCGCACGGGATCGACGCACGGATCCGCCTCCCGGTGTGAGGGCCGCCGTGCCCGGCGCCGTCCGGTCCGGCCCCGGCGGCCCGCGTCCTCAGCCGCCCCGGTCGCCGTTCGCGTACTTGACCTCGCGGTAGTAGGCGGCCGCCCCCGGGTGCAGCGGCACGGGCAGGGTCGCGATCGCCGAACGGGGGTGCAGGTGCAGCGCCACCGGGTGGAATCCGGCGAGTTCGGCGCGCGAGTCGAACAGCAGCCGGGTCAGGTCGCGGGCCACGTCGTCGGGCATGGAGGTGTTGACCACCAGCAGGCTCGGCACGCCGATGGTGCGCACGGCGGGCACGCCGGGGTAGGTGCCCGCGGGTACGGGCAGCTCGGAGAAGTACTCGCCGTGCCTGCCGATCAGCTCCGGGACGTGCTCGGCCAGGTCCACCAGCCGGACGGGGGTGCGCCCGGCCAGGTCGGCGACGGCCTGGGTGGGCAGGCCCCCCGACCAGAAGAACGCGTCGATGCGCCCCTCCTCCAGGGCGCGGGCCGAGGCGTCGATGGGCAGCCGCAGCCGCGTCACGTCCCGCTGCCCGGTCCGGACGCCGGGCGCGGCCTCCCCCAGGGCCACCAGGTCCAGGAGCCGCTCGGCCATCATCTCGGTGCCCGACCCGCGCGCCCCCACGGACACGGTGCTCCCGGCCAGGTCGGAGACGGACTCGTAGGGGGAGTCCGCGCGCACCACCAGGTGGGTGTGGTTGTCGTACAGGCGCGCGATCGCCGAGACGGGCAGCGGCTCCCCGAAGGGGGGCTCGCCCGCGACCGCGAGCGCGGCGACGTCGGCGAGGGTGAATGCGGCGTCCACGGCCCCGGCCGCGACCAGGCGGTTGTTCTCCACGCTCGCGGCCGTGGTGAGCGCGACGATCTCGGTGTCCGGGTCGGCGGTGGCGGCCTGGGCCAGGCCCGCGCCGTAGACGTGGTACACCCCGCCGGTACCTCCGGTTCCCACCGACAGGCGGAGGGGCTCGGGGGTACGTGGCTGTGACCAGGTGAGCAGGGAGACGGTGGCCAGGAGCGCGAGGAGGGCTCCGGAGACCGTCCCCGGCCATCGGGTGGGGGGCCGCACCATGGTCGAACCATAGCAAGGGGGCCCAACCTCAGGGGAGGCTCAAATCCGGCGCGGAAGGCTACGGGTTCCGCGGGGGCGGCCACTACGTTTCTGGCAGCGAAGTGGCGTGGGCCACATGCCGCCGGACGGGGCGTCGCGCGCTCCCCGCTTCCGGACCGACCCCCGAAGCCCCCCGAGAGGACACCCGACCATGCGACGCCCGACGCTGTCCCTGGCCGCCATCCCCCTCAGCACGGTCCTGCTCACCAGCTGCGCCCAGCCGGCGGAGTCCGGCGGCGGCGAGGAGGCCGGGCTCGGTGGCGGCCCCGTCCAGAACCAGCTCAGCATCGTCACCGGCGGCACCGCGGGCGTGTACTACCCGATCGGCGGCGCGCTGGGCGGCATCATCGGCGACAACCTGGAGGGCCAGGCCGCCTCGGTCGAGTCCACCGGCGCCTCCGTGGAGAACCTCCGCCTGCTCGACTCCGGCAGCGGCCACCTGGCCATCGTCCAGGGCGACGCCGCCGACCAGGCGGCCACCGGCATGGCCGACTTCGAGGGCGCCCCCGTCCAGACCTACACGCTGGCCGTGCTCTACCCCAACGTCTTCCACGCGGTGACCCTGGACTCCATCGCCGAGGAGGAGGGCTTCGAGTGCTTCTCCGACGTGGTCGGCCACCGCTACTCCATCGGTGACATCGGCAGCGGCAACGAGGCCACGACCCGGCAGGTCTTCCAGTCCCTGGAGATCGCCGAGACCGACATCGAGATGGACCAACTCGGTTACGCCGAGACCGCCAGCGCGCTCCAGAACGGCCAGTTGGACGCGGGCTCCTGGGTGGTCGGCGAGGGCCACGCCGGCATCACCGAGCTCGGCACCACCGACGACGTCCACCTCATCCCGATGTGCGACGACGAGCGCTCCGCCGTCGTCAACGGCTACGGCGGCTACACCGAGCACGTCGTCGAGGCCGGGACCTACCCGGGGGTGGACGAGGACGTGCCCACCATCGCGGTGTGGAACGCCCTGGTCGTGACCGGTGACTTCAACGAGGACCAGGCCTACGACATCACCTCGGCCATGTTCGAGAACATCGACCAGATCCTCGACGTGTACGCCCCGGGCGAGGATTACCTGGTCCCCGAGACCATCGTCAACAGCCCCGTCCCGGTGCATCCCGGCGCCCTCCGCTTCTACGAGGAGCAGGGAGTCGAGATCCCCGAGGACCTGCGTCCCTAGGGCGCCCGGTGGACGCACTCTCCAAGGCGCAGACCCGGCGGTCGGCGGGCGCGGGGGACACCGCCCGGCGCCCGCCGGCCGCGGCGCCGGTCCTGTGCGGCGCGGTCCTGGCCGTGGTCCTGACCGCCCTGCTGCTACCGGTCCGGCCCGCCCTCAGGCTGAGCGACGAGGGGGACACGATCGGCTACCTGCCCCTGGCCGAGGGCGAGCGGTTCACCATCGCCTACGTCCACTCCATCGACGGCCTGCCGATCGAGGAGGAGATCGAGGTCCGCGACGGGCACCTGGTCGTCGAGGCCACCCGGCTCCGCCAGTTCGGCGCCGGTATGGGCCACATTCCCGGCGAGGGGACCGGCCGCGCCGACGGCGAGTGGTGGGTCGTCGAGGGGATCGGCCGCGACATCGGCACGGAACTGGTCATCAGGGTCGGCTCCCCCGCCGTCGACCACCGGATCCGGACCCCCGACGACGAGGTGCGGCTGTCCCCGTGCCTGGTCGCCCGCCCGGTGGCCGTCGAGCCGGCCCGGGTGCCCGCCCTCCACCTGCTGCTGGGCGGTGCCCCCGAACCGGAGTGCTGACCCCGGGGCCGCCCCCCGGACCCCGCCGACGCCGAGACCGACCGAGGAGGAAGCATGGCCGAGAACCAGTCCCGGACGCGGGGTGAGACCCCCGGGCCGGACGAGCACGACGAGACCGCCGGAGCCGGAGGCACCCCCGGGAGCACCGCCACGGACGCCTCCGCGAGCACGGACGCCGCCGCCCTCCCCGACGCGGAGGAGGACGGCGGATCCGCCGACCCCGTGTGGAGGCGGCTCGCCGCCGAACGCTGGGGCGAGGGCCGCACGGCCTCCGCCGTCGGCGCCGCGGTCCTGGTCCTGGCCGCGGCCCTGACCCTCTTCCAGCTCTACATCGCTCTCCGGGCGGGGTTCGACGCCCGCCAGCAGCGGCTCATCCACCTGATGTTCGTCATGGTGCTGGTGTTCCTGGCCAAGCCGGTCCTGCCCGGCCGGGCCGGGCGCTCGGTCCCCGCGCTGGTGTTCGACCTGGTGCTGATCGCCGCCACCGTGGCGGTCAGCCTCTACCCGATGCTCTTCCAGGCCGAACTGGCCTCCCGGGCGGGCGCCTACACCGACACCGACTGGATCATGGGCCTGACCGCGATGGTCCTCCTGCTGGAGGCGACCCGCCGGGCGGTCGGCACGGTCATGGTCGTGATGGTGGCCGGGTTCGTCCTCTACGCGTGGATCGGCCCCCTCATCCCCGGCCGGTTCGGGCACTCCGGCGCCACGATCCAGCGCATCGCCACGCACAGCTACCTGGGCGACGGCATCTACGGCCTCACCCTCGGCGTGGTCGTCACCTTCGTGTTCGTGTTCATCCTGTTCGGCGCGCTGCTGTCCAAGACCGGGGGCGGCAACTTCTTCGTCGGCCTGGCCTACGTGCTCACCGGGCGCATGGTCGGCGGCCCCGCCAAGGGCGCGGTGCTGGGCAGCGCCCTGATGGGCTCGGTGTCCGGCAGCGCCATCGCCAACGTGGTCAGCACCGGGCCGTTCACCATCCCGCTGATGCGCAAGGTCGGCTACAGGAGGCACGACGCGGCGGGCGTGGAGGCGGCGGCCTCCACCGGTGGCCAGATCCTGCCGCCCATCATGGGCGCGGGCGCCTTCATCATGGCCGAGCGCACCGGCATCCCCTACGCCGACATCGTCAAGGTCGCCGTCATCCCGGCGCTCATGTACTTCGGCGTGATGTTCCTGTTCGTGGACATCCTGGCGCGCAAGCACGCCGTCGGACTCGCGAAGGACTCCGAGCTGCCCACCCTGCGCGCGGTCATGGGCGCGGGCTGGCACTTCCTCGCCCCGCTGGTGCTGCTCATCGTGCTGCTGCTCAACTACGTGCCGCCCACCCAGGCGGGCCTGTACGCGTGCGGAGCCCTGCTGCTCGTGGCGATGCTGCGCGCCGGGAGCCGGCTGTCGCCCCGGGACTTCCTGGAGGTGTTCGTGCTGGCCGCGCGCAACACCATGCCGGTGTCGGTGGCCTGCGCCGTGGCGGGCGTCATCGTCGGCATGGTCGGCCTGACCGGACTGGGCCTGGTGCTGTCCGACGTCCTGGTCACCGCGTTCGCGGGCAGCCTGCTGCTGACCCTGCTCATGGTCGCGCTCACGTCGCTCGTCATGGGTATCGGCCTGCCGGTCACCGCCGCCTACGTCGTCCTCGCGGTCCTGGCGGTCCCGGCCCTGGAGGAGCTGGGGCTGGCCGTGATCGTCGCGCACATGATCGTGTACTGGTACAGCCAGGACTCCAACGTGACGCCTCCGGTGGCCTTCGCCGCGTTCGCCGCCGCCGGCATCGCCAACGCCAGGCCGATGCGCGCGGGCCTGTCCGCGTGGAAGTTCGCCAAGGGCCTGTACCTCATCCCCATGCTGATGGCCTACACGGCGCTGATGGCCGTCGGCGGACCGGTGACGGCCCTGGCCGCGGCGGTGGTCGGCGGCTGCGTCGCGCTCGCGTCGGCGGCGATCGCGATCGAGGGCCACTTCCTGCGACGCACCGTGCCGGGGGAGAGGCTCGCCCTCGGCCTGGCCGCCGCGCTGGTCATGGTCGCCCCCGAGTGGAGCAGCCTGTTCCGGTGGGCGCTGTCGGCCTCCGTCGACCCGGGCTGGTTCACCCTGGCCGGATCGGTGCTGGGCGCGGTGCTCATCGCCCTCCAGGTGGTCGGCCACCGGCTCGCCCGGAGGCGGGCGGACACGGCGGACACGGCGGAGCCCGCCCCCGAGGCCGGGAACAGGGACGGGGCGGCCGCGGGAAGGTAGACGGGAGGGGCGGCTACCCTCTGCTGACATGTGGCGATTCGGAACCAGACCAGGCAGGGCGTCGCGCGGCGCCGACATCGGGGCGCTTCTGGTACCGGAGGCCTTCGGCGTCGATCCCGTGCTGCGGACCGCGTGCGAGGCGGTGCGCGAGGGCGACGCCGAGGCCGGCCTGCCGCTGCTGGCGGAGAGCAGGGAGGACCCCGAACTCCGCGTGCTGCGGGCCGTGGAGCTGGGCCGGGCCGCCGCGGACCGCCCCGGGGACGTCGCCGCGCTCGTCGGGGACGGCGCCGGCCGGGACGACGCCGTGCTGTGGCTGGGCTACGCGCTGCTGGCACGGGCCCCGGGCGGGGCCGCGGCGGGTTCCACCGCCGAACGCAAGGCCGCCTCCGCCGCCCTGCACGAGGCCAGGGACGCGCTGGAGGCCGCCGCGGAGCTGCGGCCCGACGACGCGGCGCCCTGGGAGGGGCTCCAGACCGCGGCGACGCGCCTGTCCGCCGACCGGGAGGACAGGGACCGGATCTGGCGCGAGGCCACCGCCCGTGCGCCCCACCTGTTCCCCGCCCACATGACCCGCGTCCGGGCCCTCCAGCCTCCCCCCGGTGAGCCCGCCGCGCCCGGCGCCGCCGAGGAGGTGTTCGCCTTCGCGGGGGCCGTCGCCGACACCGCGCCCCCAGGCAGCCCGCTGCCCGCCGTGCTCGCGCTGGCGCACGCCGAACACCTGTGCCGCGAACGCGAGCGGTTGAGGAGGGAGGGCAACATGGACTTCGTCGTGGACAGGGCCATGGGGCGCCTGTACGGCGAGGCCGCCCAGGAGCTGTTCTCCCTTGCCCGCGACTGGGCCGTCCGGGCGGTCCCGCACCTTCGGGACGCGCAGGCGCACCACCTGTTCGGATGGGCGTTCCACCAGGCCGGGATGACCGAGGCGGCGCGCTGGCACCTGGCCGCCGCGGGCGCCCTGCGCTGCGACCTGCCGTGGTCGCTCTTCGGCCGCGCCTCCACCGGGGCGGGCCGCGCCATGGCCGAACTGGGGGTGGACCCGCGCCGGGCCGCCGGGGCCTGAGTACCGCTACTCAGGCGCCGGGGCGGGGCACGGGGCACTCTGTGTACATGACCCACCGCCCCCACGCCCCCGTCCCCGTACCGCGCGCGATCCTGCTCGCCGCGGCCGCCGCCCTCGCCGCGACGGCCCTGTCCCACCTCGTCGGATGGGCGGTCAGCCAGTACCTGGACTCGGTCCACGACACCCCCGACGCCAACATCGGCGCGGGCCTCGCGCTCATCCTCCTGCCCGTCCCCCTGGCCCCCGTCCTGGCCTGGCCGCTGGTCCGGACGGTCCGGCTGCCCCATCCGGCGCTCACGACACTGCTCGGGGCGCTCCTGTACCTGCCCCTGGCCGTGGGGGCATGGGGGCTGTGGGCATCGGCCCTGGACGGCACCCGGGTCGGCTCGCTCCTGGCTCCGGTCCTCGGATCCGTGTGGAGCCTGGCGGCCGCCGAAGCGGTGGCCCTCGCGGTCGCGCTGGCCGCCTCGGCCGTGCTCACCACCCGTCACCACGCCCGCGCGCTGCGGGAGCGCTGACCCGCGGGGACCTGAAAAACCCTCGCCATACGGGCGGTGCTCGGACACAATGCACGGGTGCTACTGACGATCACGACCACGGCGAGCCCCGCGACGGACCTCGGTTTCCTGCTGCACAAGCATCCCGACAGGGCGCAGAGCTTCGAGCAGTCCTTCGGGACCGCGCACGTCTTCTACCCCGAGGCCACCGAGGAGCGCTGCACGGCGGCGCTGCTGCTGGACGTCGACGCGCAGGCGCTGCTGCGTACGCGCACGTCGGTGAGCACCCCCGACTTCGCGCTCTCCCAGTACGTCAACGACCGTCCCTACGCGACCTCGTCGCTGTTCGCGGTGGCGCTGGGCAGGGTGCTGCGGTCCGCGCTCAGGGGCAGGTGCGGGCAGCGCCCCGAACTGGCGCGCACGCCGATACCGCTGGAGCTGCGCATGCCCGCGGTGCCCTGCCGGGCCGGGGCCGACCGCGTCCGCGCCCTCTTCGAGCCCCTGGGCTGGACGGTGGAGGCCGAACCGGTCCCACTCGACCCCGGACTGCCGGGATGGGGCGACTCGCACTACCTGTCGCTCACCCTCACCGGAACCCTGCGCCTGTCCGAGGCGCTCAGCCACCTGTACGTGCTGCTGCCCGCCATGGACGGCGGCAAGCACTACTGGGTGGACCGCAGCGAGGTCGACAAGCTCCTGCGCGCCGGCGGGCTCGCAGCGGGAGCGGCCGGGGGCGACGGATCAGCCGAGACCTCAGAGGCTGCGGAGGCCGCGGAGGCCGACCGGGACGGCGGGGAGGAGGACGCCGGGCCCGGCGCCGGGGCGGGCTGGCTCGCCGGGCACCCCGAGCGCGCCTGGATCACCCGCCGCTACCTCAACCGGCGCGACGGCTACGTGCGGACCGCGCTGGCGCGACTCGCCGAGGCCGAGGGCGTGGCCGAGGGAGAGGACGGGGACGACCCGGGGGTCGAGGAGGCCTCCGCGGCGCCGCCGCGCGAGGAGCGCGGGCCCAGCCTGGCCGAACAGCGGGCCGGAGCGGTCATGGCGGTGCTGCGCTCCGAGAGCGCCACCAGCGTCATCGACCTGGGCTGCGGCTCGGGGCGGCTGCTGGAGCGGCTGGTCACCGAACCCTCCCTGGAGCGGATCACCGGGGTGGACGTCAGCGCCGTCAGCCTGGAGCGCGCCCACCGCAGGGTGTGCCGGGGCTGCGACCCGGGCGGGCGCGAACGCCACCGGCCCCTGTTCACCCACACCCGCGGGGAGCGCGGGGGAGGCGTCGCCGCGAGGCCGGAACTGCTCGTGGGCTCGGTGGTCTACCGGGACAGGAGGTTCGAGGGCTACGACGCCGCCGTCCTGATGGAGGTGGTCGAGCACCTCGATCCGTCGAGGCTGCCCGCGATGGAGGAGAGCGTGTTCGGTGCGGCCCGGCCCCGCGTCGTCGTGGTGACCACGCCCAACGCCGAGTACAACACCCACTACGAGGGGCTGTCCGACGGCTCCCTCCGGCACAGCGACCACCGCTTCGAGTGGACCCGTGCCGAGTTCGCCCTGTGGGCGGACCGGGCCGCCGAGAGGTACGGCTACCGCGTCCGCCACCTGCCGGTCGGGCCCGAACACCCCGGGACCGGCGCTCCGACCCAGATGGGAGTCTTCACCAGATGAGCACGACCGAGAAGGCCGAGGCCGCAGCGCCGCGCGTGCTCGGCGTGCCCGAGATGGGGCTCGTCGTGCTCGTCGGTGCGTCCGGCTCGGGCAAGACCACCTTCGCCGCCAAGCACTTCAAGCCCACGCAGGTGATCAGCTCCGACCACTGCCGGGGCCTGGTCAGCGACGACGAGAACGACCAGTCCGCCAGCGCCGACGCGTTCTCGCTCCTGCACACCGTCGTGGACATCCGCCTGCGCCGGGGACTGCTCGCGGTGGTCGACGCCACCAACGTGCAGGCCAGGGCGCGCCAGGAACTGCTGCGCGTGGCCAAGGCCAACGACGTGCTGTCCACCGCCATCGTGCTGGACGTGCCCGAGGCCCTGGCCCGGGAGCGCAACCGCACCAGGCCCGACCGCGACTTCGGCGACCACGTCATCCGGCGCCAGCGGCGCGACCTCAGACAGAGTCTCAAGCGGCTCCGCCGCGAGGGCTTCCGCAAGGTGTACGTGCTCAGCGGCCCGGAGGAGATCGACGCCGCGACCGTCGAGCTGGAGCGCGCCTGGCCGGACAGAAGGGAGCTCACCGGCCCGTTCGACATCGTCGGCGACGTGCACGGCTGCCGCGAGGAGCTGGAGGAGCTGCTCGGGAGGCTCGGCTACGAGTTCTCCAGGGACGAGCAGGGGCGTCCGGTCGGGGCCCGGCACCCCGGGGGGCGCACGGCGGTGTTCGTCGGCGACCTCGTGGACCGGGGGCCCGACAGCCCCGGCGTTCTGCGCCTGGTCATGGGCATGGTCGCCGACGGCGACGCCCTCTGCGTGCCGGGCAACCACGAGAACAAGCTCATCCGGGTACTCAGGGGAGGCAGGGCCCGGCTCACCCACGGCCTCGCCGAGACCATGGAGCAGCTGGGACGGGAGACCGAGGAGTTCCGCAGGAGCGTGCTGGACTTCTGCGACGGCCTGGTCAGCCACCTCGTCCTGGACGGGGGCAGGCTGGTCGTCGCGCACGCCGGGCTCAAGGAGGCCTACCACGGGCGGGCCTCCGGCCGCGTGCGCTCCTTCGCCCTGTACGGCGAGACCACCGGGGAGACCGACGAGTACGGGCTCCCGGTGCGGCTGCCGTGGGCGCGCGAGTACCGGGGCAGGGCCGCCGTGGTCTACGGGCACACGCCGATGGTCAAGGCCGAGTGGCTCAACAACACCCTCTGCCTGGACACCGGCTGCGTGTTCGGCGGCAGGCTCACCGCGCTGCGCTACCCGGAGCGCGAACTGGTCGACGTGGCCGCCCACCGCACCTGGTACGAGCCCGCGCGCCCGCTCGACGACGGGTCCGAGAGGCCGACGGACACCCGTCCGGACACCGTCGTGGACATCACCGACGTCGGCGCCGACGACGTCCACTCGGGCATGTTCGTGGAGACCGGGCACGGCCTGGTGCGCACCAGCGGCGGCAGCACCCTGGCCGCGCTGGAGGTCATGAGCCGGTTCGCCGTGGACCCGCGCTGGCTGCTGTACCTGCCGCCGACCATGGCCCCGGCGCCGACCTCGTCCGCCCCCGGCCTGCTGGAGCACCCGAACGAGGCCTTCGCCTCCTTCCGGAGCTCGGGGATCGGCGAGGTCGTGTGCGAGGAGAAGCACATGGGGTCGCGGGCCGTGGCCGTGCTGTGCCGGGACGAGGGCGCGGCCGAGCGCAGGTTCGTCCCCGGCGAGCTGGGCACCGTGTACACCCGGACCGGTCGGCCGTTCTTCAACGACCCCGGGCTCCAGGCCGAGGTGGTGGACCGGCTGCGGAGCGCGGTCACCGACGCCGGGCTGTGGGACCGGCTGGGCACCGACTGGATCGCCCTGGACGGGGAGATGCTGCCGTGGTCGGCCAAGGCCCGGTCGCTGATCCGCGAGCAGTACGCCTCGGTGGGCGCGGCCGCCCGCGCGGCCCTGCCGGCCGCGGCGTCCGCGCTCGCGGCGGCGGCCGGGCGCGGGGTGCCGGTGGGCGACCTGGCGGACCGGGTGGCGCGCCGCACCGAGCAGGTGGAGGAGTTCAGCCGTGTCTACCGGCGCTACTCCTGGGACACCGACGGCACGGCCGGGCTCCGGTACGCGCCGTTCATGGTGCTGGCCTCCGAGGGCCGGGAGTACGGGGACGCCGACCACCTGTGGCACATGGCGATCGCCGAGCGGCTCGCCGAGGTGAGCGGCCTGGTCCGCTCCACCCGCTACCGGGTCGTGGACACCACCGACCCGGCCGCGTGTGCCTCGGCCGCCGACTGGTGGACCGAACTGGTCTCCAACGGCGGCGAGGGGATGGTGGTCAAGCCGGTCCTGGGCGCCCGCGCCGGGGGCCGCAAGGGCCTGGCCCAGCCCGGGCTGAAGGTGCGCGGTCCCGAGTACCTGCGCATCGTCTACGGTCCCGACTACACCGATCCGGAGCGGATGGAGGTCCTCAAGGACCGCAACGTGGGCCGCAAGAGCGGCCTGGCCATGCGCGAGCACAAGCTGGGGCTGGAGGCCCTGTCCCGGCACGCCCGGCGCGAACCGCTCTGGCGCGTGCACGAGCCGGTGTTCGCGGTGCTGGCCCTGGAGTCGGAGCCGGTCGACCCGCGGCTGTAGGAGGGGGCGGCGGCCGTGCACGGGGAGCCCTCCGTGCGCGGCCGCCGCCCGTCCGGGCCCTGCCCGCCTTCTCCGGTCGCAGCGGCCCGCCACGAGTACGGGATGACCCTGGTCGGCGCCGGACCACGGCGTCAGTCCCCGGTGCGCTCCCCGACCACGGTGTGCAGTGCCTCCAGCGCCCTGGCGATGGGCGGCTGCTCACGGCTGCCGCGCCGCACGCACGTGATGAGCCGCCGCGAGGGCTGGGGTGTCCCGGTCAGGCGCACCCGCCGCACCGCGTGCTCGGGCGGGATCGGGGCCAGCCGCGGGACCAGGCACACACCGAACCCGTGTGCGACCAGCGCGGAGATCGCGAACCACTCCCGGGCCTCGTGCGCGACGTGTGGCGTGAAGCCCGCCGAGGCGCAGGCGGCGAGCAGGAGCCGGTACTGGTCGGCGCGTTCGGGCGAGGCGATCCAGTGCTCGTGCGCCGCCTCGACGAGGGACGCGTGGCCCCGCGCGGCCAGGGGATGGGCCTCGGGCACCAGCAGGTCCTGCGGTTCGTCCAGGAGCGGCCGCTGGTCGAAGCGCCGGTCGCCGGGCGGCGGACTGTCCGCGGTGGGGATCAGCACCGCGAGGTCGGCGCGTCCGCTGAGCAGCAGGGGGAAGCAGTCGTCGCTCTCCTCCTCGCTGATGTGCGTCCCCAGCCCCGGATGCGCCGCTTGGAGCCGTACGACCGCGGGGGCGACGAGCGCCGCCACGGCGCTGGAGACCCCGCAGATCCGCACATGGCCCGCCGCGCCCTCCTGGTGAGCGGCGAGGTCGGCGCGGGCCCGCTCCCACTCGGCGAAGAGCGTGTCGGCGTGGCCGAGCAGGGTGTGCGCGGCGCCCGTGAGCCGGACCCGGCGCCCCTCGGCCTCCAGCAGGGGCACGCCCACCTCCCGGGACAGGTGGCGGAGCTGCTGGGAGACGGTCGAGGGGGTCAGGTGCAGCGACCGCGCGGTGGCGGTGACCGTGCCCTGGTCGCGCAGCACCCTGAGCGTCTGGAGCCGTGGATCGATCATGTGGCGATTCAACACGAAATCCTTCGAAAAGATTCGATGGACGCACAAGGATCCCGCCCGGAGGCTGGGAGGTATGACGGCTCCGAAGCACTCCGGCGGCCCGGCGGACTCCCGCCGGGCCGGAACCCTGTTCGCCCTCGGCAGCGTGTGCAGTGTCCAGTCAGGGCAGGCCCTGGGCAAGTACCTGATGGGCGCGGCCGGGCCGGCGGGGGTCGTCGTCCTCCGCCTCGGTTTCGCCGCGCTGCTCCTGCTGCTCAGACGCCCCCGTCCGCCCCGGGGCCGGGCCACGGTGCTCCTGGTCCTGGCGTGGGGCACGGCGATCGCCGGGATGAACACCGTCTACCTCGCGCTCCAGTACCTCCCGCTGGGGGTCGCCGCCACGCTCCAGTTCGCCACGGGCCCCCTCGTCCTGGCCCTGATCGGCTCCCGGAGGTGGAGCCACGCCCTGTGGGCGCTCCTCGCGGCGTGCGGCGTCCTGCTCTTCCACGCGCCGGGAACCGACACCCTGCCCCTGCCCGGCGTGCTCCTGGCCGTCGCCTCGGGTGTGTCCATGGGCACCTACCTGATGCTGAGCAGCCTGGCGGGCGCCCGGGACCGGGACGGCTCCCTGCTGGCGTGGGCGGTGCTGTGGGCAGCCGCGGTCTGGGCGCCCGCGGCCGTGCTGACCGGCCGGCCGCCGTGGGATCCCCGGCTGGTGCTCCTGGGCCTGTTCCTCGCGCTGGTCTCGGCCGTGCTGCCCTACCGTCTGGACCTCGCCGCGCTGCGCAGGCTCCCGCCGCGCACGATGGGGGTCCTGGTCAGCCTCGAACCCGTCGTCGGGGCGCTCGCCGGACTGGTGCTGCTCGGCGAATGGCTCGCGGTCCCGCAGTGGCTCGCGGTGCTGTGCGTGACGGGGGCCTCCGCCGGAGCCGTCGCCACGGCACGGACGTCCGCGAACGAGGACGCCCTTGGAGGAACACACGAGGGCAGCACCGTGGGGGAGTAGTCCGACAGCACCAACTGTGTACCGCTTCGCCTCCTTTTCACATCGTCTCTTCCGGTCGGACACTCCCAGGGGCCATGATGTGCACGCCCCCGACCCCCAGTCACTTCCGGAGAAGATGTGTCCCCCAACCGACCCGGACGCCTGATCGCGTCCACGTCCGCCGCGGCGGCGGTGCTCCTGGGCGTCGGCCTCGGAGCGGTGCCGGCCGCCCTCGCGGACGCCACCACCCCGGTGATCAGCGAGGTGTACGGCGGAGGCGGCAACAGCGGCGCCGACCTGCGCAACGACTTCGTCGAACTGGGCAACCCCACCGACGGGGCGGTCTCCCTCGACGGCTGGAGCGTGCAGTACCTGCCCGCCTCCCCCAAGCCGGCCACCCGGGTCCAGGTCACGGAGCTGGGCGGCGAGATCGGGGCCGGAGAGCACTACCTCGTGCGCCAGGCGGCGGGCTCCGGCGGCAGCGTCGAACTCCCCGACCCCGACGCCGTCGGCGGCGCCAACATGTCCGCGTCCTCCGGCGCCGTCCTGCTCGTGCACGGCACCGAACCCGTCACCTGCCGCACCGCCGCCACGTGCGCCGAGGACGGCGACGTCGTCGACGTCGTCGGCTACGGCGACGCGGTCGTCCACGAGAGCGCGCCCGCGCCCAGGCTGAGCAACACCACCTCCGCCTCGCGCGACGCCGACCTCACCGACACCGGCGACAACGCGGCCGACCTCACAGCCGGAGCCCCCACCCCCGTCAACACGGCGGGCGAGGCCCCCGGCGACGGGGGCGGCGGCGACGGTCCCGAGGACCCCGTCGAGCCCGGCGACCTGCGCGTCCACGACGTCCAGGGCACGACCCGAACCTCCCCCTACGCCGGACGCCAGGTCACGGGCCTGCCCGGCGTGGTCACCGCGGTCAACGCCTTCGGCGGCGCCCAGGGGTTCTGGTTCCAGGACACCGAGGGGGACGGCGACCCGCGCACCAGCGAGGCCCTGTTCGTCTTCACCGGCTCCACCACCCCCGACGTGGCCGTGGGCGACGAGGTCCTGGCCGCCGGACGGGTCAGCGAGTACCGGCCCTCCTCAGGCGCGCAGACCATCACCCAGCTGAGCCAGGCCAACTGGACCGTCCTGTCCTCGGGCAACGCGGTACCCGGCTCCGTCCTGCTGGACGAGGACGCCCTTCCCGAGGCCTACGCGCCCGAGCCCGGCGGGGACCTGTCCTCCCTCGAACTGGAGCCGCAGTCCTACGCCCTGGACTTCTGGGCCGCGCACGAGCACATGCTCGTCCGCGTGGAGGACGCCCCCGTGGTCGGCGCCACCGACGACTACCACGCCCTGTGGGTGACCACCAAGCCCGGGCAGAACCCCACCGTCAACGGCGGCACCCGCTACGGGTCCTACGACCAGCCCAACTCGGGCCGGGTCAAGATCGAGTCGCTGCTGGACCGGGCACGGCACCCGTTCCCCGACGCCAACCTGGGCGACACCCTCGCCGGGGTCACCGAGGGCCCCGTCTACTACAGCCAGTACGGCGGCTACCTGGTCCGCGCCACCACCCTGGGCGAGCACGTGCCCGGCGGCCTGGAGCGCACCGGTGTCCGCGACTCGCGCCGATACGAGATCAGCATCGCCACCTACAACGTCGAGAACCTCGGGGGGCAGGACGACCAGGCCAAGTACGACGAGCTGGCCGCGGGGGTGGTCGAGTACCTGAACTCGCCCGACATCATCGGCCTTGAGGAGATCCAGGACAACACCGGCCCGACCGACGACGGCGTCGTGGACGCCGACGTCACCTTGGACCGGCTGGTGGCCGCGATCGAGGCGAGGGGCGGCCCCTCCTACGAGTGGCGGCAGATCAGCCCGCAGGACAAGCAGGACGGCGGACAGCCGGGCGGCAACATCCGCAACGCCTTCCTGTTCGACCCCGGGCACGTGCGGTTCGTGGACCGCGAGGGCGGCGACGCCACCACCGCCGTGGAGGTCGTGGAGGGCCGGCGCGGCGCCGAGCTGTCGGTGTCCCCGGGCCGGATCAGCCCGAGGGACGAGGCCTGGGAGTCCAGCCGCAAGCCGCTGGTCGGCCACTTCCGCGTCCTGAACCGGGACGTCTACGTGGTCACCAACCACTTCAACTCCAAGGGCGGGGACGAGTCGCTGCACGGCGTCAACCAGCCGCCGAACCGCACCAGTGAGGCCCAGCGCCACGCCCAGGCCGAGCTCGTGGGCGAGTTCGCGGAGGAACTGCTGTCCGTGGACCCGGAGGCCAACCTGGTGGTCATGGGCGACCTGAACGACTTCCAGTTCTCCCGGACCCTGGAGATCCTCACCGTCGACGGGCCCCTGTACAACCCGATGACGGACCTGCCCGAGGAGGAGCGCTACAACTACGTGTACGACGGCAACTCCCAGGCCCTGGACCACATCCTGGTCAACCAGGCGCTCGCGGGCCGGGCCGACTACGGGATCGCGCGGCTCAACTCCGAGTTCCACGACCAGGTCAGCGACCACGACCCGCAGGTGCTGTGGCTGGACACCCGCCGCAGCACCCCGCCGGGGCGCCCCTGACCCCGCCCGGCTCCCGGCGCGACCCCGCGCCGGGAGCCGGCCCCCACGCGTCCCCACGATGGCGACCGGCTTCCCGGCCGGTCGCCATCGTGTTCCGGGAGAGCGTTCAGCGCACGTCCCTACGGCTCAGCACCGTCGCGGCGAGGCCCCACAGGAGGAGGGTGAGCACGGCCGCGGCGAGCACGACGGCGGACGCCGCCGGCAGATCGACGGCCCCCGCATCGGCGACGGCCGTGCTGCCGAGGCTGAGCGACCTGCTGACCAGGGCCTGGGGAACCACGTGGGCGATCACCCCGCCGACTCCGGAGTAGAGGACGCCGACCCCGGCGACGCAGCCCAGGAGGCCGAGGGCGACGGGTGCGGCGAAGGAGCGGACCAGCATCGACAGCAGGGACTGCAACGCGACGACCGGCAGCGCGGCGACGACGCCCAGCAGCGCCGCGGCGGTGCTGGCCCAGGGCAGCCAGCCGTCCAGGCCCAGGACGAGTTTCCCGCTCAGGACCACCATCAGGAGTAGGACGAGCTGCATGACCGCGACCATCAGGGCGAGCGAGACGAGCTTGGCGCCGAGGATCGCGAGGGCCCGCGCGGGCGTGGTCATCAACAGGTTCCAGTTGTGACCGCGGTGCTCCATGCGCCACGCGGCCGACGCCATCACCGCGATCCCCATCGACATGAACAGCATGCCGTAGAAGATCACGACCTGCGACCAGTAGGACGCCCAGCCGGAGGAGAGCGCCTCCTCGTTGGCGCCGTAGTTCACGGTTCCCGTGATGACCGCGAGCAGCGGCAGCACCACGGCCATGATCCACAGAGCCGAGCGGCGCAGCTTGGTGAGTTCGGCGAGGACCATCCTCATCACGCCTCCGTCCGGTCGAAGCGGTGGCTGACCGTGCCGAACAGGACCGCCACGAGTACCAGGAACGCGGCCAGCCAGCCGTACCCGGGGGTGATCGGGACGAAGCCGTCGTCGCTCATCCCCAGCGGGGAGATGATCGCGTAGTAGCCCCAGGGGAGCACCCGTGCCAGGGCCGGCGGCATCAGCAGGGAGAACACCCCGCAGAACGCGCCGAGCAGCCCGACGCCCATCCCGACGAGCTGGTTCTCCACGCGGGCGGCCAGCCACACGTGCAGGCACAGAAGCGCCAGGTCCACCAGGAGCAGACCGACCGCGTACTGGATCCACGTTCCCGGGGACAGCGGCACGGTGATCCCGGCGACCAGGCCCGCCGCGACGACCAGGGCGGTCTGGACGGCCACCGCGACCGCCAGCAGCACTCCCAGCACCGCGACCTTGGCGCGGCACAGCCGCCCCGGGCCGAACCCGGCCACCTGGGACAGCATCCAGCCCCGCCCCTGGTGTTCGATGTCGACCTGCCTGCTGGCCAATACCGCGACCAGGAGGGGGGAGGTCATGGCCGCGATCATGACGTAGCTCATGAACAGGCTCTCCCACGGCTGGGCGGCCGGATCGTCGAAGCCCTCCCTCGCGGAGTCCGACATCAGGTTCGCGCAGGACAGGGCGACGACGGCGGCCACCATGACCGCGCAGACCAGCACGACCCGGAGCCTGCGCGTCTTGCTCAGTTCGAGGTTCATCGCCGCCGGCATCACAGCAATCCCCCGCGGCCGGTGAGGTCCATGAAGACCTCCTCCAGGGACTGCTGGACACGCCGCACCCCGTGGATCGGCACGTCGCCCCCGACGAGCCGCCGCACGAGCGCGGCCGTGTCCTCGTCGCCGAACCCGGACAGGCGCACGCCCCGCTCCACGCGCACGGCGGGGATGCCCAGGGCCAGGGCCCGCTCCGGTTCGGGGGTGTCCACGATCAGGTCCGGAGTGCTGCGGTCGAACAGCTCGGCCCGTGTTCCCTGGAAGATCAGCCTTCCCCGGCCGAGGATGCCCAGCACCGACGCCATCCTGTCGATCTCGTCGAGCAGATGGCTGGAGACCATGACCGTGATGCCGTTCTCCGCCAGCGACACGAGCAGCTCGCGGATCTCCTCGATGCCCGCGGGATCCAGGCCGTTGGTGGGCTCGTCGAGGATGAGCAGGCGCGGCTCCCGGGCCAGGGCCATCGCGATGCCCAGGCGCTGCCTCATCCCCAGCGAGTACGCGCGGACGAGCTTGCCCATGTGCTCCTGGAGGCGCACGGTGGCGACCGCACGGGAGACCTGCCGGTCGCTGAGCCCGAGCATCCGCTGGACGATCGCCATGTTCTCCCGGCCGGTCAGGTGGAGGTACCCGGGAGGCGCCTCGATGAGGGAGCCGATCTCCCGTAGGAGGCGGGGGCGCGTGTCCCGGTTCATCGGCTGCCCGAAGACGGTGATCTCGCCCCGGCTGGGCCGGGCCAGCGACAGCAGCATCCTCATGGTGGTGGTCTTGCCCGAACCGTTGGGGCCCAGGAAGCCGTACACGCAGCCCCGCGGCACCCGCAGGCCGAGGTCGTCGACGACCGTGCGCGTTCCGTAGGTCTTCGTCAGGTGGTGCGTGGTGATGATGTCGTCCATGGAACTCCTTCCACCGAGGAGCCTCCGGGACCGCACCCGGGGAGGACATCGTGCCGGGGGAGGGGAAACGCACTCGTGCCGCGGTAGGAGGACGGTGCCCGGCGCGTCCGTCAGGCCGTTCGGGCCGCTCAGGCCTCCCGGAGCAGGTCCTCGCGGTCGACCAGCCCGGCGCGGAACGCGAACAGCACCGCCTGGACCCGGTCACGGGAGCCGGTCTTGGCCAGGACGTGGCCGACGTGGGTCTTCACCGTGGGCATGGACAGCACGAGGCGCTCGCAGATCTCCGTGTTCGTGTATCCGAGCGCCACGGCGACGAGGACCTCCTGCTCGCGCGGGGTCAGCGACGCGACGGCGCGGCGGGTGCCCTTGTCCAACGGGGCCGACGGGGTGGACGGGCCGCCGAGCAGCGGGCGCACGTGCTGGAGCAGCCTCCGCGTGGAGCTGGCGGAGACGACCGAGTCGCCGCGGTGCACCGTGCGCACGGCCTCCAGCAGTTCCTCGGGCGGCGTGTTCTTGAGCAGGAAGCCCGCGGCCCCGGCCTCGACGCCCTCGACCACGTACTCGTCGGTGTCGAAGGTGGTGAGGATGACGATGCGGCAGGCCGCTCCCGAGGAGACGAGGGTGCGCGTGGCGCTCAACCCGTCCGTGCCGGGCATCTGGACGTCCATGAGCAGGACGTCGACGGGGTCGGCGCGCTGACGGGTGAGGGCCTCCGCCCCGTCACCCGCCTGCCAGGCGACGGTCAGGTCCGGCTGGGAGTCGATGACCATCGCCATGCCCGCCGTGAACAGCACCTGGTCGTCGGCCAGTCCCACGCGGATCACGCGTCCTCCCAGGGGACCACCGCGCGCACCCGCCAGGTGCCGGTCGCGCCGTCGGCGCCGACCTCCAGGGTGCCGCCGTGCAGGCCCACGCGCTCGCGCATGCCGACCAGACCGTGGCCGGGCCCCCGACGACCGCTGTCCGGGGGCGCTTCGACGGTGGAGGGGGAGGGGAACACGGGCGGGGACGCGGACGCGCCGGAGACCGCGGGCACGGCCTCGCGGACGGCGTTGGCCACGACGACCTCCACCCGCCCGGGCGACCACGTGAGTTCGACCCGTACGGCGGCGGCTCCCGCGTGCTTCAGCGCGTTGGCGAGGGACTCCTGCACGACGCGGTAGACCGTCAGGGACGCGGTCGCCGGCAGGGTCGACGGGGTGCCCGGACCGGTACGGCCGTCGCGCGGGGCGGGCGGGGACCCGTGCTGGACCAGGCGGATCCGCAGACCGGCGCGGCGGTACTCCTCGACGAGGCCGAGCAGGTCGCCGACGCCGGGGGCCGGGGCGGACCCGCGGTCCTCGCCGTCGCGCAGGACGCCCAGGAGCTGGTGCAGCTCCGCCGCGGACTCGCGTCCCACCTGCGCGATGGTGGCCAGGGCGCCCACCGCGCGCTCCGGGTCGGCGTGCGCGGCGTAGCGGCCCCCGTCGGCCTGGGCGACGATGACGTTCAGCGAGTGCGCGAGGACGTCGTGCATCTCCCGGGCGATGCGGGTCCGCTCGTCGAGCGCGGCCAGACGCACTTCCTGCTCCCGCTGGGTCTCCAGCAGCCGTGCGTGCTCCACGACGCGGGCGAACTCCTCGCGGTTGCGCCGGCGGAACGTACCGAGCAGGGAGAACAGCGCGACGGCCGTCCACGCCGAGAGGACGCTGTTGAGGCGCGGTTCCGGGTCCGCGGAGAGCTCCTCCGGCGGAATGGACAGAACGGCCCAGGCCGCTCCGGCCAGGAGCAGGCCGAAGCCCGCGGCGCGCCACGTGCGGGGAAGCTCGGCCTGTGCCGTGTAGGCGGCGACCAGGGCGCTGATCGCCGTCACCGCCGTGAGGTGGTCCAGCCACAGGATCTGACACGACAGCAGTGCCGCCAGGGCGGCCAGGGCCGGGAGCGGCCTGGTACGGCGCAGCGCCAGCGCGGTGCAGCACGCGGCGGCCAGGGCGAGGTGGGCCCACGACTCGGCGGTACGGAAGCCGGGCACCGGATGGGACACCACGGACAGGGCGAACCAGAGAAGGGCCCAGCCCGCGTCCACGGCGAGCACGTGGCCCCGGGCCCAGAGCGTGGCGCGGTCCAGGAGGGTGCGCGCGGACAGGTAGGCCATCCCCCCACGATAGGAACACGCGGACCGCGGCGCGTCGTACCCGGGTATGAGGCCGGTGCGGCGCAGGGGGTGCGCCGGGGCCGGGCGGCGGCCGCCGGACACGGTGGCGTCCCCACCCGGCGTGCGCCCGGCGGGCGCCTATCCTGGGGAGCGTCCGCGAGGCGGCGGGCGCACCCCACCCAGGAAGCGAACGATGAACGTCCTGATCACCGGCGGTGCCGGGTACATCGGCTCCCACACCGTGGTCGAACTGCTCGAAGCCGGGCACGAGGTCGTGGCCGTGGACTCCCTCGCCAACAGCCACACCGAGGCCCTGCGCCGGGTCGAGCGCATCACCGGGCGCACCGCGGCCTTCCACCGAGAGGACTGCACCGACCCCGCCGCGCTGCGCCGCGTCTTCGCCGCCCACCGGATCGACGCCGTCATCCACATGGCCGGGCTCAAGGCCGTGGGGGAGTCGGTGGAGCAGCCGCTGCGCTACTACCGCAACAACCTGGACGCCCTGCTCACCCTCGCCGAGGTGATGGACGAGCACGGTGTGCGCGACCTGGTGTTCAGCTCCTCGGCCACGGTCTACGGCGACCCCGAGCAGGTGCCCATCACCGAGGGCAGCGCGCTGCGGGTGACCAACCCCTACGGCGCCACCAAGCTGTTCGCCGAACAGATCCTGCGGGACCTGGCCGCCGCCGACCCGCGCTGGCGGATCGTCTCCCTGCGCTACTTCAACCCCATCGGCGCCCACCCCAGCGGGCTGATCGGCGAGGACCCCCAGGGCGTTCCCAACAACCTGTTCCCCTACATCGCGCAGGTGGCCTCCGGGCGCCGCGAGCGCCTGAGCGTGTTCGGCGACGACTACGACACCCCCGACGGCACCGGCGTGCGCGACTACCTGCACGTGGTGGACCTGGCGCAGGGGCACCTGGCCGCCGTGGACCACATCGGCGACGCGGCCGGGTACCGCGTGTACAACCTGGGCACCGGGCAGGGCACCTCGGTCCTGGAGGGCCTGCGCGCCTTCGAGCGCGCCACCGGGTCGGCCATCCCGTACGCGGTGGCCGAGCGCCGCCCCGGCGACATCGCCGTGTGCTTCGCCGACCCCTCCGCCGCCGCCCGGGACCTGGGCTGGAAGGCCGTGCGCACGGTGGACGACGCCTGCCGCGACGCGTGGCGCTGGCAGTCCGCCAACCCGGGCGGCTTCGCGGGCTGAGCGGGACCGCACATCTCCGCGGGACCCGCCGGACACGGCGGACGCCCTAGACTGGACGGACATCCCTTTACTCCTGCGGAAGGTCCTCCGTCGTGTCCGTTGGTGCTGAGAGCACGTTCGACACCGTTCTCGTCGTCGACTTCGGCGCGCAGTACGCGCAGCTGATCGCACGGCGCGTCCGTGAATGCCACGTGCACAGTGAGATCGTGCCCTCGACCATGCCCGTCGAGGAGATGCTCGCCAAGAAACCCAAGGCCGTCATCCTCTCCGGCGGACCGTCGTCGGTCTACGCCGAGGGCGCCCCGAACCTGGGGCCCGAGCTGTTCGAGACCGGCGTCCCCACCTTCGGCATCTGCTACGGCTTCCAGGCGATGACCCGGGCCCTGGGCGGCACCGTGGAGAGGACCGACCTCAGCGAGTTCGGCCGCACCGAGTTGTCGGCGGTCCCCGACTCCCTGCTGTTCGACGGCCTGCCCGCCGAGCAGCAGGTGTGGATGTCCCACGGCGACTCGGTGGTCGGCGCCCCCGAGGGGTTCGCCACGACCGCCAGCACCGCGGGCGCGCCGGTCGCCGCCTTCGAGGACACCGACCGACGCCTCTTCGGCGTCCAGTTCCACCCCGAGGTCATGCACACCGAGCACGGCCAGGAGGTGCTGCGCCGCTTCCTGTACGAGGGCGCGGGGTGCCGTCCCACCTGGACGATGGTCAACATCGTCGAGGAGCAGCTGGAGCGCATCCGCGAGCAGATCGGCGACAAGCGCGTCATCTGCGGGCTGAGCGGCGGCGTGGACTCCGCCGTGGCCGGCGCCCTGGTGCAGCGCGCCGTCGGCGACCAGCTGACCTGCGTGTTCGTGGACCACGGCCTGCTGCGCAAGGGCGAGGCCGAGCAGGTGGAGAAGGACTTCGTCGCGATCACCGGGGCCAGGCTCAAGGTCGTGGACGCCGAGGAGCGGTTCCTGTCCGCGCTGTCGGGCGTCACCGACCCCGAGGAGAAGCGCAAGATCATCGGCCGCGAGTTCATCCGCGTCTTCGAGCAGGCGGCCCGCGAGGTCGTCACCGAGAGCGGCGAGGCCGGAGCCGAGGTCGAGTTCCTGGTGCAGGGCACCCTGTACCCGGACGTGGTGGAGTCCGGCGGCGGCACCGGCACCGCCAACATCAAGTCGCACCACAACGTGGGCGGCCTGCCCGAGGACCTGCAGTTCACGCTGGTGGAGCCGCTGCGCGAGCTGTTCAAGGACGAGGTGCGCAAGGTCGGCGAGGAGCTGGGCCTGCCCCCCGAGATGGTGTGGCGCCAGCCGTTCCCCGGCCCGGGGCTGGGCATCCGCATCATCGGCGAGGTGACCCGCGAGCGCCTGGAGATCCTGCGCGAGGCCGACGCGATCGCCCGCGAGGAGCTGACCCGCGCCGGGCTGGACCGCTCCATCTGGCAGTGCCCGGTGGTGCTGCTCGCCGACGTGCGCTCGGTGGGTGTGCAGGGCGACGGCCGCACCTACGGCCACCCCGTGGTGCTGCGCCCGGTCAGCAGCGAGGACGCGATGACCGCCGACTGGTCGCGCGTGCCCTACGACGTGCTGGCCAGGATCTCCAACCGGATCACCAACGAGGTGCGCGAGATCAACCGGGTGACGCTGGACGTGACCAGCAAGCCCCCGGGCACCATCGAGTGGGAGTAGGACTCCCCGAGGCCTGGGACGGGCCCGGCACACGACGCCTCGGCGGGTGTGCCGGGCCCGTCCGCGTCGGGGCTCAGCCCGACATGTGCTGGATGTTGATCTCCGTGGGGTCCGCGTCGAGCTTGTGGCTCAGGACGAGCGTGTACGGGGTCTCGCCCTCGCGCAGGATGAACACCAGCTCCCCGCTCGCCGTGGCGCCGGGGCCGATGCCGGCCCGGTCCCACAGCGGCTGCTCGGCCTCGCGCCGGGACGGCTCCTCGGCTTCGCGGGTCGCCTCGAAGTCGGTCGTCAGGCGCTGCTGCTGGTGGTCGAACACCAGCAGTTCGTCGCTGGAGTTGGACATCTCCAGCTCCACCACGCAGTACTCCGCGTTCGCCTGGAGCTCGGAGCGGATGTTGTGCTTGCGCAGACCGCAGGTGACCTCGTTGACGTAGTACTGGACCATGCGGTCGGACGAGGCCCCCGACGCCTCGTCGGACATCCCGGTGGGCTCCGGGTCGCCGGGCTCCCCGGCCCCGGCCTCGCCGTCGGGCGCGGGCTCCTGGGCGTCCGGTTGCGTCTGCTCCGAGGCGTCGCCCTGGGAGGCCCCTCCGTCGTCGTCGGAGAAGGGGTTCAGGGGGATCAACACGTTCATTAGGAACACCAGGAGCACCAGCAGGACCGCTCCGCCCAGCACCATGGCGACGATCACCCCCCTGCGCCGGTTGGGCGCGGCGGGCTGGTGCGGGGGCGGCGGCACCGGCGGCACGTACGGCTGCGGACCGGGACGGCTCGCCTGCTGGTCGGGCGGGGGCACCATCGGGATCGGCCCGGTCGAGGCCGGGTGCTGTCCCGGGGGAGGCGCGGAGGGCCGGGGGTACTGGCCCCGGCCCCCCGGCGGCGGGCCGCCCTGCGCCTGGCTGTTCGGCATCTGGCCGTTCGGCGGCGGACCGCCCGGCCTGGCGCCCTGGTGGCCCGGAGGCGGTCCCTGCGGACGCGGGAAGTTGCCCGTCTGGTGGGCGGGCGGAGGCAGGGGCGCGTGCGGCGCGGCCTGGTACTGGCCGGGCCCCGGGCGGCGCATGCCGCTCCTGGCCTGGTGGCCGGGCGGGCCCTGCTGTGGGTGCGGCATCCCGGGCGGCATGGGGGGCAGGTTCGGCCGCCACGACTGGTGCAGCGCGTTCGACACCATGTCGTTGGGGTTGGTGTTGTCCTCACCGCCCGCCAGCTCCAGCAGCAGGTCCTGCGCGGTGGGGCGGCGGCCCGGCTCCTTGGCCAGCGCGCGCAGCACCAGGCGGTCCAGCGGGCTGTCCAGGGCGCCGATCTGCGGCTCGGCGAACAGCACCCGCTTGCCCAGCGTCATGGCGTCGCCGTTGCCGAAGGGGTGCGTGCCGTTCCCGGCGAAGGCCACCAGGCACCCCCAGGCGAAGATGTCCGCCGAGGTGGTGACCTGCTCCTCCAGCAGCTGCTCGGGCGCCATCCAGCCGGGACTGCCCATGACGATGCCGGTCTGGGTGTGGTTCGTGGCGGTGTTCATCGCGCGGGCGATGCCGAAGTCGATCACCCGGGGGCCGGAGAGCGACAGCAGCACGTTGGCGGGCTTGAGGTCGCGGTGGACCAGCCCGGTGCGGTGGATGGCGGCCAGAGCGGCGGCCACGCCCAGCGCGAAGCCGTGCAGGGTCGAGGAGTCCAGCGGCCCGTGCTCGGCGATGTGCTCGGCCAGCGCGGTGCCCGCGATGTACTCGGTGACCATGTAGGGGCGGTTCTCGAACGTCCCGTGGTCGAGCACCTTGGCCGTGCAGAAGGAGGCGACCTTGCGGGCGTTCTCCATCTCGTCGCGAAAACGCGCCCGTGTCGCCTCGTCGAAGGCGAGCTCCGGGCGGATGACCTTGATGGCTACCTGGTTGTTCTTCTCCGGTGTACTGCCGAGGTAGACGGTGCCCATGCCGCCGCTCCCCAGCTTCCCGGACAGCACGTAGGGACCGATGGTGGCCGGATCCCCGGCGGCCAGCGGTTCCAGGTTCTTCGGGAGCCCATCCGACGGCAAGCGACCCTCCCCGACGGTGTCCAAACTCCGCCTTGCCCCAAGGTAGCGGTGTTTGTGCCCGGTTTCCCATTCACAGGCCTGATTGGGCCCTTCTGGGGGCGGGCGGTGACTGACATGACAGTGGTAACGATCCCCGGATCGCGGTCGTGGTTCCCGATTCCCTCCGGCGACGGGGTCCGCGCTGGTAAGGAGTGGTGAACACACCGGCGCCCCCGGCGGGGTAGGTGTTCACGCAAGGTGGGGGTTCCTTTACGATTGGGGACTCGTGACCGTTGATACCACCGTAACCGTGCGGGTCCCCGCGAAGGTGAACCTCCAGTTGGCGGTGGGGCCCGGACGTGAGGACGGGTTCCACGACCTCGTCAACGTGTTCCACGCCGTCTCGTTGTTCGACGAGGTTACCGTCACGGAGGCCCCGCCGCGTCGGCAGAGCCCCTCCGGTGCCGGAGAATCCGCGTCCGAGGGGGCGGGGCGCGCCGCCGGCGCGGCTCCGGGCGCCCCCTCCGGGGAGCCCGTCCTCGCCGGACTGACCGCGGGCGGCGGCCTGGGGTCCCACCTGGCCCGTGTGCCCCTGGACGACTCCAACCTGGCCGCGCGCGCCGTGGCCCTGCTGGCGGAGCGGACCGGCCGGGGCTTCCCGGTCACGGTCCACCTCGACAAGCACATCCCGGTGGCGGGGGGCATGGCCGGGGGGAGCGCGGACGCCGCGGCCGCCCTGCTGGCCTGCGACCGCATGTGGGGCTGCGGGCTGTCCCCCGAGACCCTGTCCGGGTACGCGGCCGACCTGGGCAGCGACGTGCCCTTCGCGCTGATGGGAGCCACCGCGGTGGGTATGGGGCGCGGGGAGATCCTGCGTCCGCTGGCCGCTCCGGGGCGTCTGCGCTGGGTCTTCGCGCTCTCACCGCACGGGCTGTCCACGGCCGGGGTGTTCGCCGAGTACGACCGCATCCGCCCGGACGCCCCCGAGCCCCGGCTGGACCCGGCGCTGGCCGACGCGCTCGCCGGCGGCGATCCGGCCGCGCTGGGGGCCGCGCTGACCAACGACCTGCAGGAGGCGGCGCTGTCGCTGCTGCCGGAGCTGGAGCGCACCCTCAAGGCGGGCAGTGGCGCGGGCGCCCTGGGCGCCCTGGTGTCGGGGTCGGGGCCGACCTGCGCGTTCCTGGTCGGCGGCGGGGACGAGGACGAGGCGGTCGTGGCCGAGCGCGAGGCCGCCGTGGTGGCCGAGCTGGAGGGCAGCGGGCTGTGCGAGCAGGTCGTGTCGGCGTACGGGGACGTCCCCGGGGCCACCGTCCTGTGAGATAGATCACCCCGGGTTCTTCCGCGGTGCGGGTGTCCGCGCCCATTGACCTCAACTTTTATTGAGGTCGAACACTGGGTGCATGACCACAGCAGCCGCCCTCTCGCGCTACGCCGACCTTCCCGCCCTCATCGGACTCATGGAGGGTGACGAGAAGCACAGCGGGGCCGCCCACTCCACGCTCGACGTGCTGTGGGTGCTCTACGACCGCGTGCTGGCCGTCGCCCCCGACACCGCGGAGGACCCCGCCCGCGACCGCTTCCTGCTCTCCAAGGGACACGGACCCGCCGCCTTCTACGCCGTGCTCGCGGCCAGGGGCTTCCTGGACGTGCCCACCCTGCGCGGCTGGGCCGCCTTCGACTCGCCGCTCGGCCACCACCCCGACCGGGTCCTCGTGCCCGGCGCGGAGATCGGCAGCGGGTCCCTCGGGCACGGGCTGCCCCTGGGCCTGGGCACGGCGCTGGGCCTGCGGGCCCGGCGGATCCGCCGGGCCGACGGCGACGAGCCCCGCGTGGTGGTGCTCCTCGGCGACGGCGAGCTCGACGAGGGCAGCAACCACGAGGCCATCGCGGTCGCCGGCCGCCTCGGCACGGACAACCTCACCGCCGTCGTCGTGGACAACGCCTCCTCCGGCCACGGGTGGCCCGGCGGGATCGGCAGGCGCTTCGGAGTCGAGGGCTGGGAGGCCCGCGAGGTGTCCGGACGCGACCACGACGCCCTGTACGGGGCCCTCACCCGTCCCCACACCGGACGGCCGCTGGCCGTCGTCGCCCGCGTCCGCCCCTAGGAGACCCACCGATGAACATGCGTGAGACCTTCGCCGCCACCGTCAACCAGGCCATGGACGAGGACCCGCGGGTCGCCGTCGTGCTGGCCGTCATCTCCGCGGGGATGTTCCGTGCCTCCGCCGCCCGCCACCCGGGCCGCGTGATCGACGTGGGCATCCGGGAACAGGCCATGATCGGCGTGGCCGGAGGGCTGGCCCTGACCGGGATGCGGCCGATCGTGCACAGCTACGCGCCGTTCCTGGTGGAGCGGCCCTTCGAGCAGGTCAAGCTGGACCTGGGCCACCAGGACGCCGGCGCCGTCCTGGTGAGCATCGGCGCCTCCTACGACGCCTCCGGCGCGGGGCGCACGCACCAGGCCCCCGGCGACGTGGCCCTGCTGGACACCCTGCCGGGGTGGACGGTGTACGCGCCCGGCCACCCGGACGAGGTGCGCGACGCCCTGGCCGCCGCGATCCCCGGGCAGGACCGCGTGTACGTACGGCTGTCGGAGACCGCCAACCGGACGCCGCTTCCCGTCAGCGGGCGCCTCAGCGTGCTGCGGACGGGCTCGCCGCGCTCGGCCGGGGTGGTGGTGGCCGTCGGACCGATGCTGGACCGTGTGCTGGAGGCGACCTCGGACCTGGACGTGACCGTCGCCTACACGGCCACCGTGCGCCCGTTCGACCGGGAGGGGTTGAGCGCGCTGGCCGGGGCGGCGGGCAACGCCGACGTGCTCGTGGTGGAGCCGTACCTGCGGGGGACCTCCGCGCACGAGGTGGCCGAGGCGCTGGCCGACCGGCGCCACCGCCAGTCGGGGCTGGGGGTCGCCCGGGACCGCGAGGTGCGCGCCTACGGGACCCCGGCGCAGCACGCGCGGGTCCACGGGCTGGACACGGAGGGGATCGCCAAGGCCGCCAGGGACTTCTTCCTGGTGTAGGGGCGGGCCGGGAGCCGTCCGGGGCCCCGCGTGGTGCGGCCCCGGTCGGCTCCCGTGCACGGGGCGGGGACCGGGGTGGTCCCGCGGTGGAGGACGCACCGGAAGGGCCGGCTGGACGGGCTCCTGGCGGACCGGGACGTCACGGAGCCCTCCCGGCCCGCTCCGTCCGGTCGTCGGGGCCTTTCCCGGCGGGGAGGCCGTTCGCCGCCGTGCCCCGCGCCGAACGGCTACGGTGATCCCCATGACCGACCGGCAGGACCCCGCGGCGCGCCACCCCGACGTCCGGTTCGCCCGCATGGCGCCCGGAGAGCACGGGCGGGGCGCGATCTGGAGGCTCACCCCGAAGGGCGCGGACAGCCCCGCCATGTACGCCCGCACCGACGCGCAGGCCGACCGGTACGCCGAGACGCTCGCCCGGCTGCCGCAGCCCTGACCCGGGCGGCGGGGGAGGCGGTCCGTGCACCGCGGCACTACCGCCACAATGGGTACTGATGAATCTGGTCAATCTTCAGGACGTGTCCCTGGCCTACGGGCCGCTCGTGCTCCTCGACAAGGTGTCGCTCGGCGTGGAGGAGGGTGAACGCATCGGCGTGGTCGGCCGCAACGGCGGCGGCAAGTCCACGCTGATCTCCGTGCTCTCCGGCATCACCGAGCCCGACTCCGGGCGGGTCGTGCACAACCGCGGACTGCGCATCGGCTTCCTGCACCAGCGCGACACCTTCCCCGACACCACGGTCGGGGAGTTCGTCCTGGGCGACCGCGCCGAGCACGAGTGGGCGGGCGACGCCCGCATCCGCGACATCCTGCGCGGCCTCCTCGGCGGCTGGGAGCTGGACACCGCCATGAGCGGCCTCTCCGGCGGGGAGCGCCGCCGCTCCGCCCTGGCCAGGCTCCTGGTCGACGACCACGACCTCATCGTCCTGGACGAGCCCACCAACCACCTCGACATCGAGGGCATCGCCTGGCTCGCCGAGCACCTGCGCGGCCGACCGGAGTCGCTCGTGGTCGTCACCCACGACCGCTGGTTCCTGGACGCCGTCACCACCCGCACCTGGGAGGTCGGACGCGGAGCCGTCGAGCGCTACGAGGGCGGCTACGCCGCCTACGTCCTGGCCAAGGCCGAGCGCGAGCGCCAGGCGGCCGCCGCCGAGGAGCGCCGCCAGAACCTCATGCGCAAGGAGCTGGCCTGGCTGCGCCGCGGCGCCCCGGCCCGCACCTCCAAGCCCAAGTTCCGCATCGAGGCGGCCAACCAGCTCATCGCCGACGAGCCGCCGGTCCGCGACACCGTCGAACTCGTCCGCTTCGCCAGTTCCCGGCTGGGCAAGACCGTCATCGACCTCAAGAACGTGTCGGTGTCCGTCCCCGACCGGGTCCTGCTCGACCACCTCACCTGGCAGCTGGGCCCCGGCGACCGGGTCGGCCTGGTCGGGGTGAACGGCGCGGGCAAGTCCACCCTGCTCAAGATCCTCGCCCAGGAGCGCGAGCCCGACTCCGGCAGCGTCCGCACCGGCCGGACCGTCAAGCTCGCCCACCTGTCCCAGAACGTCGTCGAGCTCGACCCCACGGCCCGTCCCCTCCAGGCGGTCATGGAGATCCGCGAGCACATCACCATCGGCAAGCGCGACTACACCGCCAGCCAGATGCTGGAGCGGTTCGGGTTCCGCGGCGAGCGCCAGTGGACCCCGATCGGCGACCTGTCCGGCGGTGAGCGCCGCCGCCTCCAGCTGCTGAGGCTGCTCATGGACGAGCCCAACGTGCTGCTGCTGGACGAGCCCACCAACGACCTGGACATCGAGACCCTCACCGAGCTGGAGGACCTGCTCGACGGCTGGCCGGGATCCCTGGTGCTGGTCAGCCACGACCGCTACTTCCTGGAGCGCATCACCGACCGGGTGCTGGCCCTCATGGGCGACGGCAGCCTGGCGTTCCTGCCCGGCGGCGTGGACGAGTACCTGGAGCGCCGCGCGCGGACCGCGGGGGAGGACGCCCTGCCGCAGGGCGCCTCCGAGGCGGCCCAGGCGAAGGCCGCGCCGGAGCGGCCCGCCGTGTCGGCGGCCGAGCGGCGCAGCGCGCAGAAGGAGATGCAGCGCGTCGAGCGGCGCATGGACCGCATCACCAGGCGCGAGGCGGAGCTGCACGAGCTGATGGCCGCCGCGGCCGACGACTATGCCAGGCTCGCCGAGCTCGACGCCGAGGCCAAGACCCTGGCCGCCGAGCGCGGCGAGCTGGAGGAGGTCTGGCTGGAGCAGGCCGAGGTCGTCGACGAGTAGGCGGCCCTTCGCGCGTCTGAGCCGGTCCACCGCCCCTCCCGCGTGAGCCCGCGGCCTGGCGGCCTCGCCGACCCGCGCCCGGCCCGCACGCGCCGGGGCCGCGGCGCGGTGACCGAACCCGTTTTCGGGGGACAATCCCACCACGGCCGCACGCGCCTCCCGGCACCCCCGTGGGAGCGCCGCGCCGAGTGCGAGGACCCCGACAAGGCAGGAAGTGCGCGATGACCCCTCTCGACCTGGACGACATCCCGGTGACGCTGATCGACGGACGCCGGACCACCTTCGGCGAGTGGTCCGGCAAGGTGAGGCTGGTGGTCAACGTCGCCTCGCGCTGCGGTCTCACCCCGCAGTACGCGCGGCTGGAGGGGTTGCAGCACCGGTACGGCGACAGGGGCTTCACCGTGCTCGGCTTCCCCAGCAACCAGTTCCTCCAGGAGTTCGGCAACGAGAGGAAGATCGCCGGGTACTGCGCGGCCACGTGGGGCGTCACGTTCCCCATGATGAGCAAGGTGAGGGTCAACGGCAGGAACCGCCACCCCCTCTACGCCGCGCTCGCCTCGGTCCCCGACGGCGAGGGCAGGAGCGGGAGGGTGCGGTGGAACTTCGAGAAGTTCCTCGTCCTTCCCGACGGCACCGTCCACCGCTTCCGCCCCAACACGGTGCCGGACGACCCCGGGATCGTCGGGCTCATCGAGGAGGCGCTCTCCCGGAGGGCGGGGTAGCCGGTCCAGGGGAGGACCGATCGCACCCCGCCGCCGGTCACTCCACCTGCTCGGCGAAGACGCCCGCGATCTTCCGCGCGCCCTCCTCGTCGGGGTGGATGTCCGGGCCGCGCTCGCTGTCGCACATCCAGGTGTGGTCGCAGATGTTCTGGAGGTTCGCGGGCATCCCGGTGTCGCTGCCCTCGGGCACCTTCCCGTTGGTCGACTCGAAGGCGGCGCCCACGTCCGCGACGTCGATCCCCTCGGCCTCGTAGGCGTCGGTGAGGGTCCCGTTGACCTCGGTGAGGATCTCCACGGCCTCCTCGGCGAGCCCGCCGCGGGCCTCCTTCTCGGGGAAGACCTCCTCGGCCTCCTCGGCGGAGGCCGACGCCTGGTGGGCGGGGTCCTCGTCCATCAGGAGGAACGCCAGGAAGGGGTTGTAGTAGGTCATCCCGATGATCTGGGTGTCGGGTCCGGCCGCCGAGCGCAGCCGCTCGGCGATCACGGGGGCCTCCGCCTCCAGCCGGTCCAGGCCCTCGTCCACGCACTCGGAGTCGATGTCGACGTCCTCGGAATCCGGAGCCCTGCCGTCGGGGGAGTTCACCCCCCGCACGCAGCCGGTGAAGTTGTTCGCGCCGATGGTGAGGGTCACCAGGTCCACCCGTCCCCCGTGTTCGGCCAGGAACGCCTCGGCCTCCTCCAGCTGCGAGCCGCTCTCGTAGCGCTCGTCGCACTTGGGGATCCCGCCCTCGATGAAGGTGGTCGTGTCCTCGCCGCCGCACCCCATCCGCTCGTGCCGCAACCCGGGGTCCTCCTCGCGCAGTGTGCGGTACAGGATGTCGGTGTACCCCTGCGAGGTCTCCCGGGGACGGCCGTTCTCGTCGGGCTGCACGCCCACGGCCAGCGAGTCGCCCAGGGACAGGTAGTAGTCCTCCCCGGAGGCGGATCCGCCGTCGCCGGTACCGCCACCGCCGCCGTCACCACCGCCCGCGCACCCCGCGACCAGTACGGCCGCGGCCGCCGCGGCCATCCACCGGATTCGCACGTGTCCCCCCAGGTCGACTGCGTGTACGGGGCTCGCCTACCCAGGGGAGCGCGGTCATCACGGGCGCGGCCGTGCGGTGTGCGGCACACGGAGGCGGCCCCGCCCCACGCACGCGGGAGGCGGGGCCGGCAGAGGGCGGGAGGAGGCCGGTCAGTCCACCAGCTCGGCGAAGACCGCCGCGATCTTCCTCGCGCCGGCCTCGTTGGTGTGGATGTCCGGGCCCCGGGCGGTGTCGCACATCCAGGTGTGGTCGCAGATGTTCTGGAGGTTCGTCGGCATCCCGGTGCCGCTGCCCTCGGGCACCTCCCCGTCGGCTGACTCGAACGCCGTGCCCACGTCCGCCACCTCGATCCCGGCCGCGGAGTAGGAAGCGGTGAGCGACTCGTTCAGCTCCGTGAGGATGTCCACCGAGCGTTCCGCGAGCGCGTCGCCGCCGGACTCCGCGCCGCCGGCCCCGTCCGCCCCGGTCGTCTCCCCGGCGGACGCGGCGGGTTCCTCCGGCGCCCCTCCGGCGGCCTCCCCGTCCAGCAGCATGAGCGCCAGGAAGGGGTTGTAGTAGGTCATCCCGATGATCTGGGTGTCGGGTCCGGCCGCCGAGCGCAGCCGCTCGGCGATCACGGGGACCTCCGTCTCGACGCGCTCCAGGCCGTCGGCCACGCACTCCTCGTCGATCCCGACGTCCTCGGGGAGGCCGACCCCGCCACCCCCGCCGTCGGGACCACGCACGCCCTCCACGCAGCCGGTGAGGTTGTTCGCGCCGATGGTGAGGGTCACCAGGTCCACCCGTCCCCCGTGTTCGGCCAGGAACGCCTCGGCCTCCTCCAGCTGCGAGCCGCTCTCGTAGCGCTCCTCGCAGCCGGGGATCCCGCCCCCGACGAAGGTGGTCGTGTCCTCTCCGCCGCACCCCATCCGCTCGTGCCGCAGCGTGGAGTCGGCGTCGTACAGGGTGCGGTGGAGGACGTCCGTGTACCCCTGCGAGGTCTCCCGGGGACGGCCGTTCTCGTCGGGCTGCACGCCCACGGCCAGCGAGTCGCCCAGGGACAGGTAGTGGCTCGGGGCGGCCGCCGTCCCCCCGCCGCCACCGCCGCATCCCGTGGCCAGTACGGCCGCGGCCACCGCGGCCATCCGCCTTCTCATCAGTGATCTCCAAAGCCCGGAGTGTGTCGCGCCCGGACGCGGGCCCGGTGAGAGACGGGTACCGCTCGGTAACTACCCTTGCGGACTCCCCGGGCCCCTGTCGAGGGGGACCAGAAGGCATCTCAGTAACGATGCCAGCCGTTCCCGGTCCTCGGCGGACATCGGGGCCAGCAGGCTCTCCTCGTAGCTCACCAGCGACGCCAGGGCCGCGTCGATGCGCTCGGTGCCCTGCCCGGTCAGCCGGACGAGTACCCCGCGCTTGTCCGCGGGGTCGGGGCGCCGCCGCACCAGCCCGGCCGCGGCCAGCCGGTCCACCCGGTTGGTCATGGTCCCCGAGGTCACCAGCGTGGCGCGCAGCAGTCGCCCGGGGCTCAGTTCGTACGGGGGACCGGAGCGGCGCAGCTCGGCCAGTACGTCGAACTCCCACGGTTCCAGGGAGTGCTCGGTGAAGACCGTGCGCCGGGCACGGTCCAGGTGGCGCGCGAGCCGGGACACCCGGCTGAACACCTCCAGGGGTGTCACGTCCACGTCCGGGCGTTCGGAGCGCCACGCCTCGATCAGCCCATCCACCTCATCGCGCATGGGGACAGCTTATCTCTTGACATCAAGATAGTGGGGCGGGTATGCGCGCACACCCGCCCCACGTGGCGAAGGACACCGGAAGGTCAGCCCTGCCTGCGCCGCCTGGTCTGCAGCCTCGGTTTGGGCTCCAGGCTCGACAGTCCGTTCCAGGCCAGGTTGACCAGGTGCGCCGCGACCACCTCGCGCTTGGGCTTGCGCACCTCCAGCCACCACTGGCCGGTCAGCGCCCACATGCCCACCAGGGCCTGCGCGTACATGGGCGCGAGGGCCGGGTCGTAGCCGCGCTCGGCGAACTCGTCGACCATGATGTGCTCGACCTGGCTGGCGATGTCGTTGATCAGGCTGGCGAAACTTCCCGTGCCGGAGGCCACGTGGGAGTCGCGGGTCAGTACCCGGAACCCCACCGTGTTCTCCTCCACGTACCGCAGCAGGGCCAGGGCCGCGTTCTCGATCTTGCTCCGTGCGCTGTCGGCGGTGAGGGCATCGCCCATCATCCCCAGGAGGGTGCGCATCTCCCGGTCGACCACGACCGCGTAGATGCCCTCCTTGCCGCCGAAGTGCTCGTACACCACGGGTTTGGACACACCGGCCCGCGCCGCGATCTCCTCGACGGAGGCGGCGTCGAACCCGCGTTCGGCGAACAGCTCCCGGCCGATCTCCACAAGCTGTTGCCGACGCTCCTTGCCCGTCATGCGCTTGCGGCGCACTCGGACCCTTTGATCGCTGTCGGCTGCTCCCATGATGGCTACCGATCCTAGGGGCTGACCCGCTTGGCGGCGAGTCGCTCCTTGTTGGGCCAGCGGACCTTGGTGGCCCAGCCGAGCTTCTCGAAGAACCAGATGACGCGCGCGGAGATGTCGATCTGGCCCTTGAGCACGCCGTGGCGCGCGCAGGTGGGGTCGGCGTGGTGCAGGTTGTGCCAGGACTCGCCGAAGGACGGGATGGCCAGCCACCACACGTTGCGGGAGCGGTCGCGCACCTCGAAGTTCTCCTCGCCGATGGTGTGGCAGATGGAGTTGATCGACCAGGTGACGTGGTGCAGCAGGGCGACGCGGACCAGGCTCGCCCAGAAGAACGCGGTCAGCGCGCCCCACCAGGACATGGTGACCAGGCCGCCGATGAGGGCTGGAGCGCCCAGCGAGAAGAGCACGATCGGCAGGAACAGCTTGTCGACGAGGACGACGTCCTTGTCCTTGAGGAGGTCGGGCGCGAAGCGGCGCGGCGAGGTCTTCTTGTCGTCCAGGTACATCCACGCCATGTGCGCGTAGTACAGGCCCTTGGCCACCGACTTCCAGTCGTCGCCGAAGCGCCACGGCGAGTGCGGGTCGCCCTCGGCGTCGGCGTACTTGTGGTGGCGGCGGTGGTCCGCGACCCACTTGATGACGCTGCCCTCGATGGCGAGGGAGCCGGCGACCGCGAGCGCGATGCGCAGCGGGCGGTTGGCCTTGAACGAGCCGTGGGTGAAGTGCCGGTGGAAGCCGACCGTGATGCCCAGTCCGCTGATCACGTAGAAGACCGCGGCGATGGCGATGTCGGTCAGGCTCAGGCCCCAGCCCCAGAAGAAGGGCACCGAGGCCAGCAGCGCGATCAGCGGCACGAACACGAACGCGAACACCGTGTAGCGCTCGGCCCTGCCTCGCAGTTCGGGCTCGTACTCGGGGATCGGTTCGCGTTTTCTCTCACTGTTCATGGCTGGAGATTCGGGAGCAGCGGTCATGGTCTTCCTCGCCATCAAGCCGTCAGGCAGCGCAATCGCGGTCAGGACGGCGTCCGATGGGGTGCGTGGGCACCCTCACGACGACCCAACCTATTCCTACGTAACCGTAACCTACGACCCCGTAGGTTTGGCAAGCCCCACACGGGAGGCGCTATCTTGGTGGTTGGCGTACGGGTGTGGCATGCCCCTACCCAACGCGTTCCCGGATGATGTAATCGGCAGCATGTGGGGTTTTGGTCCCCATCGTCCAGGTTCGAGCCCTGGTCCGGGAGCCCTTCACGGCTCCGCGTGTGCACGCGGGAGCGTCCGCGCCGTGCCGGGGACCCGTGCGGAGCGGGCCCTGCGCGCACGGGTGGCGCGTCGTATCTCACACACCGTCCGCGCGGCGCCCCGGAAAGCCGGGGCCCCGGGAGAGCGGGCCGGTCGCCTCCCGTCCACCCCGGCGCCATGCGCCCGCTGGGAGCGGGTGGCGCGCATGTATCCTTCCCATGTCGGCCGCTGGTCATCATCATCCGACGGCCGCCCGTGCGGCATGCCGGGTCGCGCCGCCGAAGGGCGAGCCGACAGTTCAGTCACCAGATATCACGAGGGGTCTCCTTCTGTGAGCGTGAACCGTCCGGCTGCCGTCATCGTCCTTGCGGCGGGCGAGGGCACCCGAATGAAATCGAAGCTTCCCAAGGTCCTCCACGAGCTCAGCGGCCGCAGCATGCTCGGCCACGTGCTCGCGGCGGCGCGGGAACTCGACCCCCAGAACTCGGTCGTGGTCGTCGGTCACGCCCGCGACCAGGTCAGGGCCCACCTCGAGGAGGTCGCCCCCGAGGCCACCACCGCGGTCCAGGAGGAGCAGAACGGCACCGGCCACGCCGTGCGCATGGCGATCGAGGACCTGGCCGCCATGGGCACCGAGCTCAGCGGCACCGTGGTCCTGACCTGCGGCGACACGCCGCTCCTGCGCGGCTCCACGCTCTCCGAGCTCGTGGCCGCCCACGACAAGGAGGGCAACGCCGTCACCGTGCTCTCCGCGCGCGTGCCCGACCCCCACGGCTACGGCCGCATCGTCCGCGACGCCGACGGCGCCTTCACCGAGATCGTCGAGCACGCCGACGCCACCCCCGAGCAGCACGCGATCGACGAGATCAACTCGGGCATGTACGCCTTCGACGGCGCCCTGCTCTCCGAGGTCGTCCAGCGCCTGTCCACCGACAACGCCAAGGGCGAGGAGTACGTCACCGACGCCGTCGCCCTGCTGCGCGGCGACGGACACCGGGTCGGAGCCTGGGCCGCCGACGACTGGCACGAGGTCCAGGGCGTCAACAACCGCGTCCAGCTCTCCGAGGCCCGCCGCGTCCTCAACGACCGCCTGCTCACCGAGCACATGCTCGCCGGGGTCACCGTCGTCGACCCCGCCACCACCTGGGTGGACGCCCAGGTCACCATCGGCCGCGACACCGTGCTCGAACCCGGTACCCGGCTGATGGGCGCCACCACCGTCGGCGAGGACGCGGTGGTGGGCCCCCGCGTGGACCTGAGGGACACGGTCGTCGGCGCGGGCGCCACGGTGAGCGAGACCACCGCGGACCGGGCCGACATCGGCCCCGGGGCCACGGTCGGCCCCTACACCTACCTGCGGCCGGGCACCCGCCTGGCCGAGCGGACCAAGGCCGGTGCCTTCGTCGAGGTCAAGAACTCGACCATCGGCACCGGGTCCAAGATCCCGCACCTGACCTACGTCGGGGACGCGGACATCGGAGAGGGCAGCAACATCGGCTGCTCCTCGGTGTTCGTCAACTACGACGGGGTCACCAAGTCCCGGAGCGTCATCGGCGACCACGTCAGGATCGGCAGCGACAACACCATCGTCGCCCCGGTCCGCGTGGGCGACGGGGCCTACTCCGGAGCGGGGACCGTGGTCCGCGACGACGTGCCGCCCGGCGCGCTGGCGATCTCCGAGGGGCATCGCCAGCGCAACGTCGAGGGCTGGACCCGGCGCAAGCGCCCCGGGACGGCCTCCGCCGAGGCGGCGGACAAGGCCGATCGGCACAGAGCCGACGACGAGCAGTGACTGTGGGGGAGAAACACGTGACCGGGATGAAGGCCACCGGCCAGAAGAACCTGATGCTGTTCTCGGGGCGCACACACCCGAGCCTGGCCGAGGAGGTCGCGAAGGAACTGGGGATCGACGTGGTCCCCACCCGGTTCGACACCTTCGCCAACAGCGAGATCTTCGTGCGCTACCTGGAGTCGGTGCGCGGCTGTGACGCCTTCGTCGTCCAGCCCCACTTCGACCCGGTCAACGAGTCCATCATGGAGCAGCTGATCATGGTGGACGCGCTCAAGCGCGCGTCCGCCAAGCGGATCACCGTGGTCACGCCGTTCCTCGGGTACGCCCGCCAGGACAAGAAGCACCGCGGCCGCGAGCCGATCTCGGCCCGCCTGGTGACCGACCTGTTCCGGACCGCGGGCGCGGACCGGATGATGGCCGTCGACCTGCACACCGACCAGATCCAGGGCTTCTTCGACGGCCCGGTGGACCACCTGTTCGCGCTGCCGATCCTGGCCGACCACATCGCGGGCCGGGTCGACCTGTCCGGGATCACCGTGGTCTCCCCGGACGCGGGCCGCGTGCGCACCGCCGACCGCTGGGCCGACCGGCTCGGCTCCCCGCTGGCGATCATCCACAAGCGCCGCGACCCGGACGTCGCCAACCAGGTGAAGGTCCACGAGGTCGTCGGTGAGGTCGAGGGCCGCACCTGCGTGCTGGTCGACGACATGATCGACACCGGCGGCACCATCGTGAAGGCCTCCGAGGCCCTGTTCGAGCAGGGCGCGTCCAAGGTCCTGGTGGCCGCCACGCACGGCGTGCTCTCGGGTCCGGCGGCCGAGCGCCTGCAGAACTCGCGGATCTCCGAGGTCATCATCACCAACTCGCTGCCCGTCCCCGAGGAGCGCTCCTTCGAGAAGCTCACCCAGCTCTCGATCGCCCCGCTGGTGGCCCGCGCCATCAGCGAGGTCTTCACGGACGGCTCGGTGACGAGCCTGTTCGAGTAGGCCGTGACGGCGGGCCGGGGGCCGTGCGCCCCCGGCCCCCGGGTCCGCCGGAGGGCGCGCGGCGCCTCACGCGCCGGGTGGGATGATCCCTCCGTGCTGGAGATCATCGACACGATCGACGCGGTCGGTTGGGAGGAACTGCCGGGCCCCCGCGGCTGGTACTGTCCCGACCACGCGGCCTCCGGGCTGCGAGCCCTGGCCCGCGCGCGGACCCTGTTCCAGGCCTCCGACGCGGGCACGGCCCTGGACAACGGCGGGATCGCGCACGGCCACAGCGGAGCGGTGTTCCCGGCGGCCGCCGCGGCGGCCCCGATCCTCCTGGACATCGCCGAACACGGGCACCCCAGGGCGCGGGACACCGCGCTGCGGCTGCTCGACGACGCCATGCGGCTCCTCCCCCACGCCGGCCACACCCGGACGGCCTCACCCCGCGGTGGCCCCGCACCGATCTGCTGTGCCGTGGCCGCCCACGTGCGCGACCGGCCCCACGTCCTCGACGGAGACCGGTCCGGCGGGTCCCTGCTCGCCGAGGCGGACGCGCACTGGCGCTTCGAGGTCGCCGAGTGCTTCGCCGACGGCGGTGACGGGGTGGCCTTGGGCGCCTTGGAAGGCCGCCTCCCCTCCGGCGGGCCTGCGGCGCGGCTGCGGCGGGCCGGTCCCTCCGCCCCGCTCCACGAGGTCGTCCCGGAGTACCCGCCCGTGGACGGTCAGGCGTGCCTGCGCGCCGTCGACGTGCACGCGGAGGGACTGGCGCCGGGAACCGTGCTGTTCCCGGCCGAGTGCGCCGAGCACGTGCACTGACCACGGGCGGCCGGGCCCGCGCGGCCGGGGCCCCTTCCGGCCGGGGGAGAAGGGGAGTGCGCGGGGAGTGTTCGGAGTCGTCGGTGGAACCAGTAGACTTGGCCGAGTGTCCCCGTGCCCAGGCGGAGTCCTGCGAGGCTGCGTGTGAAAGTACGGGCAGGGGTGCGCGACGAGCGTTCCCGGGCCGGGCGGGTCCGGTGGCGGCTCGCCGGGCACGCCTGGAACCAGGACGGTTGCGTCCCCTGAACTGCGGGGTGACCCCGCCGCATTCCCCGCCGAGGGCGGGAATCGTTCGTACTACTGGAGTCGTGTTCCCCGTACTGCGGGGTTGAACCCGAGGAGTTTTGTCGTGTCCGAGGTACGTATCGCTGCCGAGCCCCGCACGGAATTCGGCAAGGGCGCCTCTCGTCGCGCCCGCCGCGCGGGTAAGGTGCCGGCCGTCCTCTACGGCCACGGCACCGAGCCCCGCCACCTGAACCTGCCGGGCCACGATCTCATGCTCGCCCTGAAGACCCCCAACGTCCTGATCCGTCTCGACGGTGTGGACAAGGACAACCTCGCCCTGCCCAAGAGCGTGCAGCGCGACGCCATCAAGGGCTTCCTGGAGCACGTCGACCTGCTGGTCGTCTCCAAGGGCGAGAAGGTCGAGGTCGAGATCCCGATCCACCTGACCGGCGAGGTCAAGGCCCCGGGTGTGCTCACCCAGGAGCTCGTCACCGTGGCCGTCGAGGCCGAGGCCACCCACATCCCCGAGGGTGTGGACTTCGACGTCGAGGGTCTGGAGGTCGGCACCACGAAGACCGCCGCCGACATCAAGCTGCCCGCAGGGACCTCCCTGGCCAGCGACCCCGAGACCATCCTGCTGACCGTCTCCGCGCCGCGCGTCGAGGACGAGCCGGAGACCAGCGAGGAGGCCGCCGAGAGCGAGTCCACCGAGGAGGCCTCCGCCGAGTAGGGCGGAAGCGCTCTCCTTCGCACTCACCGAACGCGCGGTTCCCGGAAGGGGACCGCGCGTTCGGCGTTTCGGACGCCGTGTCGGTAGGGTCGTGCCCCATGGGGAACTGGTGGGGCAGGCTGTTCGGCGGCGGCGCAGGCGAGGCCGGCGGTGAGAGCGCCGGCGGGAAGAACGAGGACATGGCTGAGACCGAGCGCTGGCTCGTCGTGGGGCTGGGCAATCCCGGGCCCAAGTACGCCGGGAACAGGCACAACGCCGGTTTCCTGGTGGTGGACGCGCTCGCCGGGGGCGAGCGCTGGAAGGCGCACAAGGCGCACGCCGAGGTGGTGGAGACCCGCCTGGACGGTGTGCCGGTGGTGCTGGCCAAGCCGCGGAGCTTCATGAACCTGTCGGGAGGCCCGGTGTCCGGGCTGGCCCGGTTCTACAAGGTGCCGGTCGAGCGGATCGTCGTGGTGCACGACGAGATGGACATCGACTACGGCGCGCTCAAGCTCAAGAAGGGCGGCGGCCCGGGCGGGCACAACGGCCTGAAGTCGATGACCGCGTCCCTGTCCAGTCCCGACTACGTCCGGGTGCGCTTCGGGGTGGGCCGCCCGCCGGGCCGCACCGATCCGGCCGCCTACGTCCTCAAGGACTTCTCCTCCGCCGAGCGCGCCGAGCTGGACCTGAACGTCGAGCGCGCGGCCGACGCGGTCCGTACCGTCCTCACCGAGGGCCTGGAACGGGCGCAGAACATCTACCACACCGCCGCCTGAGCCGCCCGGACCGGCGGGGAGGGCCCCGCCGGCCCGGGCGGCGGTACCCGCCGCCGGCGGGTACGGCGTGGGTGTCCGCGTCGGGGAACCGCCGGGCTACCGGCCGCGGCCGGCCCAGGGCGGGGCCGGCCGACCGCCGCCCCCGGCCTCCAGGAGGGTGGACCTCAGGGCGAAGTAGGCGGGCTTGGGCGTGAACCGCCCGTCCATGATCGTCGCGGAGCCCTCACCCTCGAAGAACACCGGCACCCAGGAGTACTTGTCGGTGAAGCCCCAGATGGTGAAGGAGTCGCAGCCCTCCACGTTCAGGCACGCCGAGAGCGCCTGCTCGTAGTAGTCGGACTGCTGCTCCAGCTGCTCGGGGGTCGCCACCCCGCTCTCGGGCAGCCGCATGCGCACGTCCACCTCGGTCAGGGCGGTGCCCAGGCCGAGGTCGTCGAAGCGCCGCAGGTTCTCCTGGAGGCTCCCGGGGAAGCCGTACTGGGTGCTCAGGTGCACCTGGGCGGAGAACCCGTGCACCGGAACGCCCTCGGCGAGCAGATCCTGGACCAGCGCGTAGTAGGCGTCGCTCTTGGCGTTGACGTCCTCGACGCCGTAGTCGTTGAAGTACAGCTCCGCCGACGGGTCGGCCTCGTGGGCCCAGCGGAAGGCGTCGGCGATGATCTCCGGACCGAGTTCACGGATCCAGATGTTGTCCTCTGTGCGCAGCTCACCCGACTCGTCGAAGATCTCGTTGGCCACGTCCCACTGGTCGATCCGGCCCGCGTAGCGCCCGACGACGGCCGTGATGTGGTCGTGCAGGATCTCGCGCAGCTCCTCGTCGGAGAAGTCGCCCTCCTCCAGCCACGCCGGGTTCTGGCTGTGCCAGAAGAGCGTGTGCCCGCGCACGTCCTGGCCGTTGCGCTCGGCGAACTCCACGATGGAGTCGGCCATCCCGAAGTCGTACTCGCCCCGCTCGGGGTGGATGTACTCCCACTTCATCTGGTTCTCGGGGGAGACCGAGCTGAAGTGGCGGGCCAGGAGCTTGCGGTACTTCCTGTCCGAGGTGAAGGGGTCGGGGTAGTCCTGCTCCTCGTGGTGGCCGCCGCCCGCGACGGCGGTGCCGATGACGAAGCCGTCGGGGGCGGCCCAGCGCAGCGTTCCGGGCTTGGAGTGCCGGGGGTGGTCCGGAGGCCGGTGGTCGGGGGAGGGACCGGCTGCCGCCGGAGCGGCCAGGGGCAGCGACAGCGCCGCCGCGGCGAGCACGGCGGTGATGAGACGGACCGGTTTCATGGGGGGTCTCCAGTTCTCGCACCTACGGAAGTTCCGGAAATTTCCGTAACATGTGGGAAATGGACACTAGGCTGTTGACGTGCGAAGCGTCAAGGTCCGGCCGTATTCGTGTACCGGTCCACCGTCCGTGCTCGTACCCTGGGTGAGTACAAGGGAGGACCAGTGGCCGACAGCCCGTCACGAGACGTCACCATCTCCGCCATCGCCGCCGAGGCAGGCGTGTCCGCGCCGACGGTGTCGCGCGTCCTCAACGGCCGGGGGGACGTGGCCCCCGCCACGCGCGAACGCATCGAGACCCTGATCCGGGTCCACGGCTACCGGCGCCGCGGCAGCCGCCCCCGGGAGCGGATAGGCCTGCTCGACCTGGTCTTCAACGACCTGGACAGCCCGTGGGCGGTCGAGATCATCCGCGGTGTGGAGGACGCCGCGCACGAGTCGGGCACCGGCATCGTGGTCTCGGCCATACACCGCAGGGCCAGCTCGACGCGCCAGTGGCTGGAGAACGTCCGCTCGCGCGCCAGCGACGGCGCCATCCTCGTGACCACGGACCTGGACCCCGCCCTGCAGGCGGAACTGGGGGAGCTGCACGTGCCCGCCGTGGTCGTCGACCCGGTCGGGGTCCCGGACCTGGCCACGCCCACGATCGGCGCCACCAACTGGGCCGGGGGCCTGAGCGCCACCGAGCACCTGATCCACCTCGGGCACCGCCGCATCGCCTTCGTCGCCGGCCGCCCCGAGATGTGGTGCAGCCGCGCCCGGCTCGACGGGTACCGGGCCGGGCTGGAGACCGCGGGACTGGCCGTCGAGGACGAGCTGGTGGTCCCGGGCGAGTTCGGCTACGAGTCCGGTTTCCGGGCGGGGGAGCGACTGTTCGACCTCGCCGAGCCGCCCACGGCCGTGTTCGCGGCCAGCGACCAGATGGCCCTCGGGGTCTACGAAGCGCTGCGGCGACGGGGCCTGCGGGTCCCCGGCGACGTCAGCGTGGTGGGCTTCGACGACCTGCCGGAGGCGCGCTGGTCCTCGCCGTCGCTGACCACGGTGCGCCAGCCGCTGTCCGACATGGGCAGGCTCGCGGTGCGCACGGTGCAGCGGCTCGTACAGCACGAGGCGATCGAGAGCCCGAGGGTCGAGCTGGCGACCGAGCTCGTCGTCCGGGGCAGCACCGGATCGCCGCCGTGAACCGCCGCCCACGGCGGCGGCGGTCGCGGTGCGCACAGGTCCGTTGACACCGCGCCGTGGTGCTCCTTAGGCTGCCTCTGACTTCCGGAAGGTTCCGGAATACCCCCCCGATCTCCGTGGCCAAGGAGACCTGTGTGACCACCCCTCACGGACGTTCCCGCACGCGGGGCCGATTTCTGACGACCCTGTTCACCCTCGGACTCGCCCTGTGCGTCGCGACCCCCGCGCAGGCCCTCCTCCACTCCTCTTCCTCCGGACCCTCCACGCACAAGGGGCCCTTCGCCTCCAACGGCCCCGCCACCCCCGACATCGTCGACTCGACGCGGAGGGGCGGCCGGGCCGTGGCCCTCACCTTCGACGACGGGCCCGACCCCCGCAACACGCCCCGGCTGCTCGACGTGCTGCGCGAGCACCGCGTCAAGGCCGTGTTCTGCCTGTGGGGCGACCACGTGCGCCAGTACCCCGACATCGTCCGGCGGATCGCGGCGGACGGGCACACGCTGTGCAACCACACGATGAGCCACGACGACATGAGCACCTGGCCGGCGGAGGACGTCCGCGCGGACCTGCTGGAGACCAACGCCGCGATCCGCGAGGCGGTGCCCCACGCACGCATCCCCTACTTCCGCGCGCCCTACGGGGCCTGGGGCCAGACCCCCGCGGTGGCCGCGGGGCTGGGTATGCAGCCGCTCGGCTGGAGCCTCGCCGTCGAGGACTGGGCGCCGCCCGGGACCGACGAGCTCCTCCGGCGCCTGGAGGAGGGCGCGACACCGGGATCGGTGGTGCTCCTGCACGACGGCGGGGGCGACCGCGGCCAGACGGTCGCCGCCGTGGCCCGCCTCATCCCGGCCCTCAAGTCCGACGGCTGGCACCTCACCCGCCCCGCCCGGCGCGGATAGCCCCCGCGGACCCAGGAGACGACATGCCCCACACCCCCCGTGCCTGGCGGCGCCACACCGCCGTCCTGGTGAGCGCGCTGGTCCTGCTCTCCGGCTGGACCGCCGTCACCGTCGCCGCCGACCCCGCGGAGCCCTCCGCCCCGGACGGGACCGACGACTGGGTCGGCACCTGGGCGTCCGTGCCGACCGCCGCACCGGCCACGGCGACCCCCGTCCTGCACGACCAGACCGTCCGGCAGGTGGTCCGCACGAGCATCGGCGGCGACCGGCTGCGCCTGCGGCTCACCAACGAGTTCGGCGAGACGCCGCTGCGCCTCGGAGAGGTGCACGTGGCGCTCCGGTCGGGCTCGTCGGGAACCGACACCGATCCGTCCACCGACCGCACCGTCACCTTCGGCGGACGCACGTCGGTGACCGTTCCGGCCGGTGCGCCGATGATCAGTGATCCGGTGCCGCTGGCACTGCCCCCGCACTCCGACCTGGTCGTGAGCATCCACGTCCCGGACGAGACCCCCGTGACCACCCTGCACGCCTCCTCCCACCAGGAGAACGTGGTGGCCGAGGGCAACGTCACCGGTGACAAGGCGGTCGAGGCGACCGAGACGCTCACCCAGTGGCACTTCCTCTCGGGGGTCAGCGTGCGCGCCCGCAGCAGGATCGCCGACGCGGTCGTGGCTCTGGGCGACTCCATCACCGACGGCTCCGAGACCGAGGTGAACGCCAACCACAGGTGGCCCGACCTGCTCGCCGGGCGCCTGGGGCACACCGGTGTGCTGAACTCGGGGATCGCGGGCAACCGGCTCCTGCACGACCCCAACCCGCCCGAGGGCAGCGACACGGAGGACTACGCGGCCTTCTTCGGGCAGAGCGCCCTGCGCCGCTTCGACCGGGACGTGCTGTCGCAGCCGGGCGCGGGGCACGTCATCGTCCTGCTCGGTGTGAACGACCTCGGCCACCCCGGCACGGCGGCACCGGTCTCGGAGACCGTCACGGCCGAGGAGATCATCGGTGGGCACCGGCAGCTCATCGCCCGCGCGCACGCCGCCGGCCTGCGGATCTACGGTGGCACCATCCTGCCGTTCGGGGGCGACACGCTCGGCTTCCACAGCGAGGAGAACGAGGACAAGCGGCAGGCGGTCAACGAGTGGATCCGGACGAGCGGGGAGTACGACGCCGTCATCGACTTCGACGAGGCCCTGCGCGACCCGGAGGACCCGCTGCGCCTGCGGGCCGACTACGACAGCGGTGACGGCCTGCACCCCAACGACGCCGGCATGGCGGCCATGGCCGAGGCGGTCCCCTCCCGGCTGTTCCGGCCCGGAGGCCGCTGACGGGAGCGGTGGCCCGGCACGTCATCGAGCCGCAGGCCGACGAGTACGGCGAGGCCGAACTGCGCGCCTGGTGGCGGCCCGGCGACCTGCTTCCCGCAGACCTGGAGACGGTGACCGGCCACCGCTCCAGCCCCGACGACAGCGTCGCACGCGTCCTGCGCGAGAGCGGGCTGGGCGCGGCCGGCCGACGGTCCGGCCGGGGCCGGGGGTGCGGGACCCCGTCCCCCGGCCCACCGGCTCCCGCGGGCCCTCCGTCGTCGACGGGCGGTGTTCAGCCGCGCAGCAGGCGCCAGGCGGCCCGTGCCGCCTCCGCGGGCCCCTCGGGCACCCCGGCGCCGATCCAGTCGGCGATGACCCCCACCAGCGCGCCCGCCAGGTAGACGGCGTGCGTCCGTACGGGGACGTCGTCGAATCCCGGCGGCCGGGCGCCCTCCTCGAAGCGCGCGACCAGTTCCCCGGCCAGCCGCTCCCGCAGCCGGTTCGCGAAACGGGCGCTGCCGTGGCCGGAGAGCGTCCGTCGGTAGAGCACGGCGTTGGCCGCCACGTGTGCGAACAGGTCCGCCAGCGGATCCGGGACCCGGTCGCTTGGTGCGTCCAGGGGGCACAGAGCCGCGCACCGCGCCACGTACGCGACGGCGTCCTCCATGGCGTCGGAGACCAGGGCGTCCAGGTCGGCGTAGTGCTGGTACACGGTGGCCCGGTTGACCTCGGCCCGCCGGGCGACGGCCGACATGGTGACGTCGTCGAGTTCGGTCTCGGCGGCCAGGGACAGCAGGGCGGTGCGCAGGCGCTCCCGGGTGCGCCGGACACGGGGGTCGTCGGGGTTCACTGGGCCAGGCTACGACACCTGTCGCCTACGCGTCACCTGACTTATAAACAACATCTGTTGCTTAAGCGTCATATGTCGATTAGATTGTCCGCATGAGGATCGAGATCTGGGCGGACGTGGTCTGCCCGTGGGCCTATATCGGCAAGAGGCGCGTGGAGCGGGCGCTCACGGAGGGCGGAGGTCCGGCGGGGGAGGGGGCGGAGGTGGTCTGGCGCCCCTATCGGATCGACCCGTCGGCCCCCGCCGAGGCCGAACCCCTGGACGAACTGCTGCGGGACCCCCTCCTGGAGACCGCCCTGCGGGCCTGCGCCCCCGGCCTCACCCCGGACGAGAACCGGGTCCGGGTCGCCGGGATCGCGGCGGAGGAGGGGATCGGCCCCACCTGGGGCGCCGTCTGGCGGGTGAGCAGCCACGACGCCCACCGGCTCCTCGTCCTCGCCCTGGAGGCCGGCGGGCCCGGCCTGCAGGACGCCGTGGCGGAGGGCGTGCTGCGCGCCCACTTCACGGAGGCCGCCGACATCGGTTCCGCCGAGGTCCTGGAGCGTGTCTCCCGGCAGGCCGGGTTCCCCGAGGGCGGCCGCCTCCTGGGCGAGGGTGCGGGGGACGAGCGCGTCCGCGAACTCCTCCTGCGGGGCAGGGCCGCCGGCGTGCGCACCTCCCCGACCCTGGTGGCCAACGGCCGGGCCCTGGAGGGCGCCCAGCACCCCGACACGATCCGGAGCTTCCTCGCCGACGCCGCCGCGCACACTCCGCACGGGCTCCCCGAGGAGGTCGAGCGCTTCCGCCTGGCGGAGTCCCTGCTGCGGGCGGGCGACCCCCTCGGCGCGCTCCTCCTGCTCCGCCCCATGCTCGGCGAGCACGCCGCCGACCGGAACGTACGTCTGCTCGCCGCACGCGCCTACTACCGTTCCGCGCAGTTGGGCCGTGCCCGCCGGACGCTGGAGTCGCTGGTGGGAGAGGGGCCGGACGACGCCTACGCCCGCCTGCTGCTGGGCCGCACGCTCCAGCGCCAGGGAGAGCGTGAACGGGCCGCGCCCCACCTGCGCCTGGCCGGGGCGATGGTCCCCGAGTACACCTGAGCCCTGGCCGGAGGGCCCGTCGGCGACCGCCCCACGCGGTCCCCGGCGGGCCCGTGACGTTCTGTATCGGATTTCGGATGACCTCTTTACGCATCCACTCGTGTCCTTAATCAGGCACTCCTTGTCACCGGACCCGGTTCCGGCACGGACACATTCCTGGGTCGACCGGACCTTCTTGACCAACAAGCCGCGACGCTGCGCGACTTTTCAGATACTTTTGGTTACTGTTCGGGTCGTCAGTCCATGCCCGCGCTCGACGCGCACGCCCCGTCCACCCCCCAGACCCTGGGTTCCCTGGTGCCGGGGCGGTGACTCGAAGCGAGGCTTCCAGAGCCGTGGTCCTGGGGGGATATGTGGTCACAACCAGTCGGATGAAGACCGCCCGCGAACAGTCGGCGCTGATCACCGCCGACGCCGCCCCCTCCGGCGCGACCGGTGCGACCGGCGGAACCGGGCCCGGTGGTCCGGGCACCCGTTCCGGCGCCTGGGTCCGCCCCTACGTCGTGAGCCTGGTCTGCCTCGACCTGGCCGCCGCGCTCACGGCGACCCTCACCGGCACGGCCGCGCGCTTCCACCCCGCCCTCGACGAGGCCACCACCCTTCCCTACCTCCTGATCTCCCTCCTGCTGCCCCCGCTGTGGGTCCTGGCCGTCTGCCTGGGCGGTGGCTACGCCCGCCGCTTCCTCGGGGTGGGGACGGAGGAGTACCGCCGCGTCGCCACCTGCGGGCTCATGCTGGGCGCGGCGGTCGCCGTCGGCGCCTACGCCGTCGGATTCGACCTGGCGCGCGGCTACGCGCTCGTCGCACTGCCGCTCATCCTCGTGCTCAGCCTCGGCCTGCGGTACGCGCGCCGCAAGGCCCTGCACCGGAGCCGCCGCTCCGGCCGGTGCATGAGCGGCGTCGTGGTCGTCGGCTACCGGGTGGCCGCGCGCGACCTCATCCGCCGGTTCCGCGGGGAGGTCTACCACGGCATGCGCGTCGTGGGCGTGTGCCTGCCCGGGGACGAGGCCGCCCCGGGCGCCGCCGAGGTGGAGGGCTGTCCGGTCCTGGGCACCTTCACCGACGCCGCGGACGCCGCCGCCCTCGTCGGCGCCGACACGGTCGCGGTCCTGGCCTGCCCGGAGATGGACGGCGCGGAGCTGCGCCGCCTGGCGTGGCGGCTGGAGAAGACCGACACCGACCTCATCGTCGCCTCCGCGCTCATGGACGTCGCGGGGCCGCGCACCTCCATCCGCCCGGTCGCCGGACTGCCCCTGCTGCACGTGGAGCACCCGGAGCTGGTGGGGGCCCGCAGGGTCCTCAAGGGAGCCTTCGACCGCTGCGCCGCGGCCCTCGCGCTGGTCCTGCTGTCCCCGCTGTTCGTGGTCCTGTCCGTCCTGATCCGGTCCGAGGGCGGCGGTCCCGCCCTCTTCGCCCAGACTCGCGTGGGGAGGGGCGGCAGGGAGTTCACCGTCTACAAGTTCCGTACGATGGTGGTCGGGGCCGAGGCGCTGAAGACGGTGCTCCGGCCCCGCAACGAGCACGACGGTGTGCTGTTCAAGATGCGTCGCGATCCCAGGGTGACGCCCGTGGGGGCATGGCTGCGCCGGTACTCGCTCGACGAGCTTCCCCAGCTCGTCAACGTGGTACGGGGGGAGATGTCGCTCGTCGGCCCCAGGCCGCCGCTGCCGGAGGAGGTCGCCCAGTACGGGGACGACGTCCGCCGCAGGCTGGTGGTCAAGCCGGGGATGACGGGCCTGTGGCAGGTCAGCGGCCGTTCGGACCTCTCTTGGGAGGAATCGGTCCGTCTCGACCTGAGGTACGTGGAAAACTGGTCGCTGACGTTGGACATCCAGATCCTGTGGAAGACGTGGTCAGCGGTGATCCGTGGGGCGGGAGCATACTAGCCGGTGAAGAGCATCCGAAACGATCATGAGGTGGCCCGCGACCTGGCGAGCGAGGCGGGGCAGCTGCTGCTGCGCCTGCGCGCCCGGCACGGCTTCGACGAGCCCGACGTACTGCGTACCCTGGGCGACCGCACCTCCCACGAGTTCCTGTTCTCCGCGCTCGGGCGGCTGCGGCCCAGCGACGCCGTGCTCTCGGAGGAGGGCGCCGACGACCCCGCGCGGCTGAGGGCGCGCCGGGTGTGGATCATCGATCCGCTCGACGGCACCCGCGAGTTCGCCGAGGCCGGGCGCACGGACTGGGCGGTGCACGTGGCCCTGTGGGAGAACGGCGACCTGGTCGCGGGCGCGGTGGCGCTGCCCGCGCAGGGCAGCACGGTCTCCACGGTGGACCCGCCGTGGCTGCCCGAGGAGCGGCCCTCGAACCAGAGGCTGCGCATCACCGCCAGCCGGACCCGGCCGCCCGCGTTCGTGCAGCGGATGGCCACCCAGCTCGGCGCCGAGGTGATCCCCATGGGCTCGGCGGGCGCCAAGATCTGCGCGGTACTGCTCGGTATCGCCGACATCTACGTGCACGCGGGCGGCCAGTACGAGTGGGACAGCGCCGCCCCCGTGGCCGTCGCCCGGGCCGCCGGCCTGCACACCTCCCGGATCGACGGCTCCGAGCTGCGCTACAACGTGGCCGACCCGCTACTGCCCGATGTCCTTGTATGTCGACCGGAATTGTCGGGTATGTTGTTGGCAAGCATCCGCGACGGCGCGGACCTGGACAGCGCGGGTCCGCACGCGGGGGGCTGAGCGAACCACCCCTCCGCCGTCGGCCCTGTCGATACTTACGAAGGCGGGTTCATGGGTCAGGCGAGTCAGCAGGCACCCGGGCGCTACCAGCTCTCCCAGCTGGACGTCCTGGAGGCCGAAGCGATCTTCATCATGCGCGAGGTGGCCGCGGAGTTCGAGCGGCCGGTACTGCTCTTCTCGGGCGGCAAGGACTCCCTTGTCATGCTCCGCCTCGCCGAGAAGGCCTTCTGGCCCGGTGCCATCCCGTTCCCGGTCATGCACGTGGACACCGGCCACAACTTCCCCGAGGTCATCGAGTTCCGCGACCGCCGGGTCGCCCAGGCCGGGGTCCGCCTGGTCGTCGCCTCGGTGCAGGAGCAGATCGACTCGGGCAAGGCCTCCGAGCCGACCGGCCGCTGGGCCAGCCGCAACCGCCTCCAGACCGGTGCGCTGCTGGAGGCCATCGAGGAGCACGGCTTCGACGCGGCCTTCGGCGGGGCCCGCCGCGACGAGGAGAAGGCGCGCGCCAAGGAGCGGGTCTTCTCCTTCCGCGACGAGTTCGGCCAGTGGGACCCCAAGAACCAGCGCCCCGAACTGTGGAGCGTGTTCAACACCCGCATCGACCGGGGCGAGCACATCCGGGTCTTCCCGATCTCCAACTGGACCGAGCTGGACGTGTGGGACTACATCCGGCGGGAGCGGCTGGAGCTCCCCTCGATCTACTTCGCCCACGAGCGCGAGGTCTTCGAGCGCGACGGCATCCTGCTCGCGAACTCGCCCATCATCAACCGCGACGAGACCGAGGTCCCGTTCACCGAGACCGTCCGCTACCGCACGGTCGGCGACCTGACCTGCACCGGGGCGGTCAAGTCCACGGCGGTGGAGATCGAGGACATCATCGCCGAGATCGCCGCGACCCGGGTGACCGAGCGCGGACAGACGAGGGCCGACGACCGCGCGAGCGAGGCCGCCATGGAGGACCGCAAGCGCGAGGGCTACTTCTAGCGGCCCGCCGCCCACGGGCCGACCGTCCCGGGAGCGACCGCCGCGGAAGGCGGAGCCCCTCCCACCGGCCCGACGGTACGGCACCCGCGCCGACCAGCGGAAGCCCGCCAGGCACCTGCGTCCCACCGGCCGCACCCGTCCCTCGCAGACCACCCACTCCACATTGGACCAGGCAAGCATGAGCAACGACATCCTGCGGTTCGCGACGGCGGGCTCCGTCGACGACGGCAAGAGCACCCTGATCGGCCGACTGCTGTTCGACTCCAAGTCCATCTTCGAGGACCAGCTCGACGCGGTGGAGCGCACCAGCGTCGCGCGCGGCGAGGAGCAGACCAACCTGGCGCTGCTCACCGACGGCCTGCGCGCCGAGCGCGAGCAGGGCATCACCATCGACGTGGCGTACCGCTACTTCGCCACCCCCAAGCGCACCTTCATCATCGCCGACACCCCCGGGCACATCCAGTACACCCGGAACATGGTCACCGGAGCCTCCACCGCCGACCTCGCGATCATCCTGGTGGACGCGCGCAAGGGCCTTCAGGAGCAGAGCCGCCGCCACGCCTTCCTCACCACCCTGCTCCAGGTGCCGCACCTGGTGCTGGCGATCAACAAGATGGACCTGGTGGACTACTCCCAGGAGCGCTTCGACGAGATCAAGGCCGAGTTCACCGACTTCGCCTCCAAGCTGGACACGCGCGACCTGACGTTCGTGCCGATCTCGGCCCTGCACGGCGACAACGTGGTGAGCCGCTCGGAGAACATGCCCTGGTACACCGGGCCCTCCCTGCTCCACCACCTGGAGAACGTGCACATCGCCTCCGACCGCAACCTGATCGACGCGCGCTTCCCCGTGCAGTACGTGATCCGGCCGCACAAGTCGGCCGACCCCGAGCTGCACGACTACCGGGGCTACGCGGGCCAGCTCGCGGGCGGCGTGCTCAAGCCGGGCGACGAGGTCACCCACCTGCCCTCGGGGCTGAACACGCGGATCGCCAGGATCGTCACCGCGGACGGCGACGTGGCCGAGGCCTACTCGCCGATGTCGGTCACCCTCCTGCTGGAGGACGAGATCGACATCTCGCGGGGCGACATGATCTGCCGCCCCAACAACGCCCCGGAGGTCACCCAGGACCTGGAGGCGATGGTGTGCTGGATGACGGACGCGCGCAAGCTCACGCCGCGCTCCAAGCTCCTCCTCAAGCACACGACCCGCAGCGCCAAGGTCATGGTCAAGGACCTGAGGTACCGGCTGGACGTCAACACGCTGCACCGCGACGAGCAGGCCGAGCACCTGTCGCTGAACGAGATCGGCCGGGTGCGGCTGCGCTCCACCCAGCCCCTGTTCGTGGACGAGTACAGCAAGAACCGCCAGACGGGCGGCTTCATCCTCATCGACGAGGCCACCAACGCCACGGTCGGCGCGGGGATGGTCGTCAGGACCGACTGACGTCGGTCCCGGTACGCGACGGGACACGGGATTCTCAGGGGCCGCCTCCGGGCGGCCCCTTCGTGCTGCCGGGGGTGAGGCAGAACACGTTTGCACCGGATCGGCGCTGGTGGGGACGGTGCGGGCGGCCCCGGAAACCATATTCGCATTCCCGAGACGTTTAACGCGCGGAAAACCGCCCCTGTCGACTACGTTCGGTCCGCCGGAGGGCTTGTGCGAATGGTGTTTTCCCACTTTAAGGCTGTATCGGCGTGTGTGCGCGATGGAATGTCGGCGGGTTCGTGGGCGCCAGAATCCCTGTAGGGATCGGAATGCCGGTGGCCGGACGAGCGTGGAAAAAGTTTCCGACAGCACTGGCGCAAAGGTTGAACAATAATTAGGGTGGCGCATTGTGGGAAGGCGGAATCAAGCGAACACCCTTGGTTATGCAGTCCGTTCTCCCACATCACCCCCGACCCCCGACAAGGAGAAAACGAATGCATAGGCACACCACCCGAAGAACGGCCTTCGGCATCATCGCCGCAGGCGCCCTCTCCCTCCCCGCCGCCCTGTCCGGTGCCGCCTCGGCCGGCGCCGAGGAGCTGGCGCCCCTGTACGCGAGCGACGCCGCGGCGGGCGACGCCTGGTTCGTGGTCCTGGAGGACACGATCAGCGCCGCCTCCGTGACCCCCTCCTCGCTCGGCATCTCCTCCAGCCAGGTCAACCACACCTACGACGACGTCCTCAACGGCTACTCGGCCGACCTGGGCGAGGCCGAGGTGCGGCGGCTGCGCGGGCAGGACGGCGTCGCCTACGTCGAGCAGGTCGGCGTCGCGCACACCCAGGCCACGTGGGGCCTGGACCGCATCGACCAGGAGGACCTGCCCCTGGACGGCTCCTACACCACCACGGGCGACGGCTCCGGTACCTCCGCCTACGTCATCGACACCGGTATCGACCCCGAGCACCCGGAGTTCGGCGGCCGGGCCTCGGTCGGCTTCGACGCCACCGGAGGCGACGGTGTCGACCGCCAGGGCCACGGCACGCACGTCGCGGGCACCATCGGTTCCGAGAGCCACGGCGTGGCCCCGGGCGCCGACCTGTTCGGCGTCAAGGTCCTCGGCGACGACGGCAGCGGCTCCTACGACGACGTCGTCGCGGGCATCGAGTGGGTGTCCCAGAACGCCGGTCCGGGCGCGGTCGCCAACCTGTCCCTGGGCGGCCCGGCCTCCGCGACCCTGGACGAGGCCGTCGAGTCCCTGGCCGACTCCGGGGTGTTCGTGGCGGTCGCCGCGGGCAACGAGGGCCAGGACGCGGACAACACCTCTCCGGGCGGCGCCGAGGGCGTGGTCACCGTCGGAGCCTCCGACGCGACCGACGCCTCCGCCTACTTCTCCAACCACGGCCCGGCCGTGGACGTCTACGCACCGGGCGTGGACGTGGTGTCGACCATCCCCGGCGGCGGTACCGCCTCCTACGACGGCACCTCGATGGCGAGCCCCCACGTGGCCGGTGCCGCCGCGCTGTACAAGAGCGTCCACGGCGACGCCGACCAGGACGTCGTCCTGGACTGGCTCACCGGCAACGCGGGTGCGGACAAGCTGAGCGGTGTCCCCTCGGACACCGTCAACCTCCTGCTCAACATCGAGGGCCTGTAGTCCGAGGCCCCGGAGGCGGACAGGTTGTGGGGTTCCCCGCTCGTTCACAACCCCGACGCCTCCGAGCAGATGGAAGGGGGCGGCCCCGGCCGAGGCGTGAGCGCACCGGCCGGGGCCGCCCCGCCGTGGTCGGCCGAAGCGCCCGGGCGTCGCTCAGGGAATCCGATCGATCACCCAAGGTAATAGCCTGGTCGTGTGGATGACGGTTATCGACTGGTGTTCGTCGGCGGGATGGGCCGCTCCGGCTCGACCCTGATCGAGCGGCTCCTCGGCGAGCTGCCCGGGTTCTGCTCGGTCGGCGAGACGGTGCACCTGTGGCGGCGCGGACTGGTGGAGGACGAGCGGTGCGGCTGCGGCCGCCCCTTCTCCGGGTGCGGGTTCTGGACCGACGTGGGCGGGGAGGCCTTCGGCGGGTGGAGCCGCCTGGACGCCGGGCAGGTGCTGCGGCTCAAGGGCGGCGTCGACCGCACCCGCTTCCTGCCGGCGCTGCTCAGCGGCGCGTACGAGGGACCGCTCGCCTCCCGCTGCGAGCGCTACACCGAGCTCTACCACCGGTTGTACTCGGCGGTGGCCCTGGTCAGCGGCGCCCGCGTGGTCGTCGACGCCAGCAAGCACGCCTCCCTGGCCGCCTGCCTGCGCCGGCGCTACGGCGCCCGGATGCGCCTGCTGCACGTGGTGCGCGACCCGAGGGCGGTGGCCCACGCCTGGGCCAAGAGGGTGGCCCGCCCGGACGCGTCCCCGGGCAGCAGCGAGCCGGAGATGGCCCGCTACTCGGCGGCGCGGGCGTCGGTGCAGTGGATGGCCCAGAACGTGTGCCTCGACGCGCTGGCCCGCCGCGGTACCCCGACCCTGCGGGTGCGCTACGAGGACTTCGTCGCCGACCCGGGCGGGGAGTTCGCCCGGATCTCGGAGTTCGCGGGATACACCGGCGATCCGCTGGACGTGGCGGAGGGGCGGGTGAGCCTGTCGGGGGGACACGCGGTGTCGGGCAACCCGATGCGGTTCACGACCGGGCGGATCGGCGTGCGCGCCGACCACGGCTGGCGCGAGGCCATGCCCTCATGGCGGCGGCACCTGGTGGCCGCCGCGACGGCACCGTTCCGCGGGCGCTACGGATACTGACGTCCGCTGGTGTCCGTTATGCCGGTTCGGAGCTGTTGTCCGCCCCGAATATGACTTATGGTGTCCATGTGAACACGATGGGTCATATCCGGGAGAGCTAGGGAGAGTCCGCCGTGGACAGGGGACCGGTACGGGCAGTGGCGACGACGGGGGCGATGGTCCTCGTACTGACGCTGGCGGGGGTGGGGGACGCCCCGACCGGGTGGGCCGCCCTCGTTCCGCGGCAGGACCCTCCGGACGGATCCGAGGCCGGGCAGTCCCTTCCCGAGGGGTACGGCCCTTCGGACGGGCCCGAGGCCGGGCAGCCCCTCCCCGGCGGGTACGGCTCCGAGGGCGAGTGCACGGTCTCGAGGATCCTCGAACCCTCCTGCGGGGTCTGGTGGGGGGCCAGCCCCTACCGGGACCGGATCGAGCCGCTGGAGGAGGCGGTCGACCGGCGCATGGACATCGTCTACACCTGGCGCGGCATCGACCAGGCCCACGTCCCCGGCGACCGGGAGAAGGGGCTGATCGCCGAGGGGCGGTTCGTGCACACCAACATCGAGGCCCGCCGGTTCACGCGCTCCGGGCACCCGCCCGTCTCCTACCGGTCCGTCATCGACGGCGACTTCGACCGGTCCCTGCGGGCGCAGGCCCGCACCATCGCGGGACTGGAGGTGCCCTACTTCGTCACCTTCGACCACGAGGCCGACGCGAACAAGCGCTACAACACGCGCGGCACACCCGAGGAGTTCGTGCGGGCCTGGCGGCACATCGTGGACCTGTACCGCGAGGAGGGTGCCGACAACGCCGTCTGGGTGTGGAACGTGACCGGGTGGAAGGGCAACCTCGAACGCCTACCGGGGCTGTGGCCGGGCAACGACTACGTCGACTGGCTCAGCTGGGAGGCGTACAACATGACCGGCTGCGACATCCATCCGCACTGGACCGAGGTGTACTCCTTCGAGGACGCGCTGCGCCCGGCCTACGAGTGGATCCAGACCGAGGGTCCCGAGCACGGTATCGACCCGGACAAGCCGGTGATGATCGGCGAGATGGGCACCACCCACATCGGGGCGCGGGAGACCCTGGAGTGGTACTCCGAGATCCCCGACGTACTGCGGCGCTACGAGCGGGTGCGCGCGGTCAAGGTGTGGGACAACCGGGTCTCCCCCGGCTGCGACTTCCGGATCCGGGCCGACCGGCACGCCCGGAAGGGCTTCGAGATGGCCGGGCACGACCCGTACGTGAAGCTGCCCGACCGGGTGCGCCGCCTGGTCGAGTACGCCGAGCGGCGGGACTGACGGACACGCCCTAAACGCCCCTGCCGCGCAGGTGGAGCATGCGCATGATCCACCCGGCGGGTACCCCGCACACCACCGCCGCGGCCAGGTAGGCGCGCACCTCGGCGGGCCGGTTCCGGAGCGTGGTGCCGATCCACCGCAGGGCCGCGCGACGGCGTCCGGCCGAGGCCTCGGCGAAGGCGATCTGCCCGGCCACCCGGGCGTAGCCGTGCGGCACCAGCGCGAACTCGGGGTAGCGGTCCAGCAGCCAGCGCAGGGCGGTGGAGATGGTCCGCCATCGGCCCGAGAAGTGGGAGCTTCGGTGCCACAGCACCCGCACACCCGGTTCGGGGACGTTGCGGATGGGGCCGCGCCGGGCCAGGCGCAGCAGCAGCTCGTAGTCCTCGGCGTAGCTGCCGGGGATCTCCTCGCTGACCGTCCCGCAGCCGCCGATCATGGCCCGGCGCCGGATGAGGAAGGTCGACGGGTGCAGTTCGGCCAGCCGCGACCCCAGGAGGTCGCCGAAGGTGACGCTGGTGCGGTCCAGGGTGCGGACCGCCTCCGTCCTGTCGTAGACAACCCGGATCCCGCAGCACACCATCTCGGTCCCCGGGTCGTCGAGCATGACCGCGACCTGCGCGCTGAGCTTGCCGGGCAGCCAGGTGTCGTCGTCGTCGCAGAAGGCGACGAGCTCGGTGTCGGCGGCGAGCACCCCGGTGTTGCGGGCCCCGGCCAGGCCGGGGGTGAGGGTGTTGGTGACCACCCGCACGGGCCGGTCGCCCCCGGCGCGGACCAGCGCGGGGTCGGGCTGGTCGTTGTCGAAGACCACGATCGTGGTGATGCGGCCCGGGTAGTCCTGCCCGGCGACCGCGCGCAGGGTGCGGCGCAGCAGCTCGGGCCGGTCCCGGGTGGGCACCACCACGGTCACCCCGGGCCAGGTGCCGACGGCGCGGTCCCCGACGGCGGAGGCCGAGGCCTCGGCGGAGGGCGTGGCGGCGACCTCGGAGACGGAGGTCCCGGGGGAGGGGGCCACTGTGTCCTCGGGTACTCCGTCGGTACTCGTGAGCAGGTCGATGAGCTCCCCGGCGCGCAGCGCGGCCCGCTCGGCACCGTCGTCGTCGGAGGGGCGCACCCGGAATCCGTCGGGTGAGGCGAGCGCCTTGTCGATGAGCGCGGACAGCTGCTGGGGACTGGCGCAGGAGCGCACCCGGTCCGCCTCCTCCAGGCGCCGGACGAACAGGAGCTGGTGGTCGTCGACGTGCTCGTCCAGCTCGGGGTCGCGGGGAACGACGATGGGCAGGCGGCCGGCCCCGCGGGCCTGGACGATGGTGCCCGGTCCGCCGTGGGTGACGACCACCCGGGCCCGGCGCATGTACTCCCCGAGGTCCTCACCGGCCAGGAACGGGGTGCCCTCGGCCACCGCGGGCGCGGTGCTGTGCCCGTGCTGGACCAGGAAGCGCAGGTCGCGGCGGTGGCGCGCGCAGTCGTCGATCCAGCGGACCAGCCGGTCGAAGGCGTGGTGGTCGGTGCCGAGGCTGACCACCACGTCGGGGTGGTCGCTGTCGTGGGGACGCGGGACGGGACGGGTGGTCTGTTCGGTCACAGAAGCGGTCCTACCGTGATGGCGGTCGGCATGAAGGCTCTCTGCTCCTCCCACTGGGCGAGGAACAGACGGGTGAAGGGACGGCACAGGCGGGCGGTGAGGGTGGGGGTGTCGATGCGGTCGTAGACCTCGATGTAGACGGTCGGGATCCGCAGCATCCAGGCCAGGACGAAGAACGGCAGGGCCACTCCGGCCCCGGTGGTGACGACCGCGGAGGGGCGCCGCTCACGCAGGACGCGGAAGGCCAGACGGGTGTTGCGCAACAGGTTGCCGAGGTGGCGGGTGGTGGGGTGGAAGGCCCACCGGACCCGCTCGCCGTCGAGGGCGGCCTCGGCGTCGGGGGTCCGGAAGGTCACCCACAGGCGTTCCCGGTTCCGCCACCAGGGGCGCAGGGAGCAGAGCTGGGCGAGGTGCCCCCCGCTGGAGGCCACCAGGAGAACCGGTCGTGGAGACATGCGGTCATCATTCCATAACGCACAGTAGCCAAAGGTGACCGTCGGGTTCGCCGGACGCCGTGTTGCGTGCCCGGCCGTCCACAGGAGCGGGAGGAACCCGCCGCCGCACGCCCCTCAGCGGCGCGCGCCCAGGCCCAGCGGACCGCGCAGCGACCACACCGACGCCAGATGTCCCGCGGCGCCCGTCGCCACCGCCGCCGCCAGGGCCGCGAGCCCTGTGCCCAGCACCGCCTCCGCCAGCAGCGGCAGGGCGCCGAACCACACCAGCGCGCTGGCCGCGGCGACCGCCACCGGTCGGCTGAACGGGTGCAGGACCACCCGGGTCCGCAACTGCCACAGCGGCAGTACCTTGCGCACCAGCATCGCGGCCACCAGCGCCGCGGCCGCCCCCGTCGCACCGGCCGCGGGCACCAGCAGCACGCACACCAGTACGTTCGCCGCCAGCGACAGCACGTTGTTCAGCAGGTTCAGCCCGGTCCGTCCGGTCATCGACAGGACCAGGTCGCCCGTCCCCAGCGCCGCGGCCAGCAGCTGTCCGGCGCACACCACGGCCAGCGCCGCCGCCCCCGCCGCGTAGTCCGCTCCGAACAAACGCATCACCTCGGGAGCGAACACCAGAGCCGACAGGTACAGCGGCCACGTCAGGCACACCAGCCAGGCCGCCCCCGCCTGGTACAGGTTCCGGACCCCCGCGTGGTCCTCCGTCGCCAACTGCTCGGCGAACCGCGGCTGGGCCGCGTACAGCACCGCCTGCGTGCCGAACTGGCCGACCACCATGATCCGGGTGGCCGCCGTGAACACCGCCGCGCCGGTCAGGCCGCCCAGCAGCGCCACGAGCACCACGCCGCCGCGCTGCACCCCCATCTGCGCGGCCCCGGCCGCCGCACGGGGCAGCGCGAACGACCAGAACGCCCGCGGTTCCACCCGCTCCCCGGAACCGGCGACCGACGGAGGCCCGTCGGCCCCCTCGGACCCGAACGTCCCCGCGGCCGCGCCGGTTCCCGCGGTGCCGCCGCCTGCGCCGCCCCCGGCGGGGCGCGCGGTCTCCACGGCCACGGCCCCTTCCGGAGCCCCGGCCCCCACCGGTTCCGGAACGGTCCCGCCCGCCGTCCGCGGGCCGCCCTCCCCGGAGGCGGCCCGGCGCAGGACCCGGCCCAGCCAGAACCACGCCAGCACCGCCGCGGGCAGGTACGGCCCCGCCCACGCGAGCGCCAGCAGCCCGGCCGACCCGGTGGCCGTGATCGCCCCCACCAGCGCCAGCTGCGCCAGGGGACGCCCCACCTTGTCCACCAGCACGGTCCCGGCCATGTCGTGGTGGGCCCGTGTCGCCGCCAGGGCCGTCTCGGCCAGCACCGCGAACGGCAGGAACACCGCGAGCAGCCGCAGGTAGACGTCCGCCTCCCCGCCGTCCAGCACCTCCGCCAGCGGATCGGCGAACACCAGCAGCAGCACGGCCAGGCCGCACGCCACCAGCACCGCCGGGCCCGTGGCCAGCCGCAGCAGCCGGGGCACGCCGCCCGGCTCCCCGAACACGCGCATCCGGGCGACGAAGTACACCAGCCCGTCCGACACACCCAGGTTCGACACCGCGGCCGCGATGAGGAACACCGACGTCGCCGAGAACAGCAGTCCCGCCGTCTCCTGGGAGAACGCCCGGGTGATCGCCACGACCAGCGCGAGGTTCAGCCCGGCGCCGACCACGGCCCCCGCCATGTTGACCACCCCGCCGCACAGCACGCGGCGCAGTCCGGGCCCCTCCTCCGCGGCGCCGGTCACGCACACCACGAGGGCGTACGCCCCCACCAGGCCGCCAGCCGCGCGTCGCTGTCGGCGAACCCGGCCGCCAGCTCCGCGCGCAGCCCCTCCGGCATCTCCGACCGGGCGCGCGCGTTGTGCCGCCCCGGAGCGGTCCCGGGCCCGGGCGGCAGTCCCAGGAACCGCTCGATCCCGGCCAGCGCCCGCGCCGTGCCGTCGAACAGGTCGGCGTGGTCCACCACGTGCATGCGCTCCCGCCCCAGGTGCTTCTCCAGCCGTACCAGCTGGTCCACGTAGTGGCCGCGGGCCACGTACCCGTGGTGCTGGTGGGAGTGGGAGAGGTACCCGGGGTCGGCCACCATCCGCTCCTCCTCACCCGCCAGCCGCCGCGGCTCCAGCTCCACGGCCCGCGCGAACGGCTCGGTCTCGAACCCCCGCGCGCTCTCGTGCGCGTGCGCCGAGTAGGCCCGCTCCACCGGGTCCCGCAGGATCACCACCACCCGCACGTCCGGCAGGTCGCGGGCGATGCGCTCGGCCGCCAGCGGGTGGAACAGGTAGTACGGGCTGGACTCGACCACCCGCACCCGGGGGCGCCCCCGCCGCTCCCGCAGCGCCGCGCGCGTCGGGAAGCGCGCCCGGTACCAGTCCAGGCCGTGGTGGTATCCGGTGTCGAAGAAGTGCACCCCCTTGCGCAGGGTGGGGCCGGTGACGGCCGGGTGCCGGCACAGCGCCCTGAACAGCGAGGTGGTGCCCGAGCGCTGGGCCCCGCACACGAGGAGGTCGGGCAGCGCCCGGGCGGCGCTGGTGATCCCGCCCAGGCCGTCCGCGAGGGGCAGCAGGGCCCGGCGCGCCGGGCCGGCCAGGCGGCGGAACGGGACGGGAGGGGTGCTCCGTGACATCGCGTGGTCCTTACTCTTTTCCGAATCGGTCGTCACGGCCGCCGTCCTCGGCGGCCGGCGCCGTCGACCCCCTTCCGGAGCGGGCCCCGGCGGCCGGCGCGGGCACCGGGCCGTACGGCCGGTCGTGCGTTCGGCCCCTCCCCGCAGGGCCGCCGCGGTCAGACCCTGTGGAGGGCCTCGTGGGCCGCTCTCTCCTGGAGGCCCTCGAGCGCGGGGAGCAGCCAGTCGTCCACGGCCGCCAGACGGCCCCCGCTCTCGTCCTGCCGGTCGTGCAGGTACCGGGTGGCCAGGTCGATCAGGTACAGCGCCATCACCGTGGACACCGTGTGCGAGCGCACCCCGGTCTCGGACATCAGCGGGTCGCGCAGCAGCCGCGAGCCGCTCTCCAGCCACCGGTGCACGCCCGGGTGGACCCCGGCCTGCACGCACTCGTTGAGGTCGTAGTGCAGGGCGTCGAAGCCCGCGGGCGCGTCCAGGGAGAGCCGCTCCCAGTCCCACACGAACGCGCGCCGCGCGGTGCTGGCGATGTTCCACCTGGTCAGGTCCCCGTGCCAGGCGCCGAACGGGATGTGCACGTCCGGCAGGCGGCGCAGCACCGCGCGCAGCGGCGAGGCCTCGGGGCGCGCGCCCAGCCGCACGATCCGCTCCTCCAGCGTCCGCCGGTAGGGGCTGTCGGACAGTCTGCGCCGCCGCACCCGGGCCAGCCCGACGATCTGCGTCACGCACCGCAGCAGCTGGCGCCGGGTGGGCCGGTCGGTCTGGTCGCCGACCGGCAGGGCCTCCTGCACCAGCAGCGGGTGGCCGTTCCACTCGCCCTCGTACAGCAGCCGGGGGACGGTCACGTCCCGCAGACGCGAGTCGGCCAGGTGGCGCAGGGCCCGCGTCTCGGAGCGCACCAGGCGCGAGGTCAGGTCGTTGACGGCCACCTTGGCGTAGCCGATCGTCCGGCCGCCGGGGGTGAGCAGCAGGAGCACCGGCTTGCGGTTGGCCCTGGGCGGGCCCACGTGTATGGCGATGGCCAGCTCGCGGTCCAGGGCCGACGCGAGCGCGTGCTCTATGCCGGGACCCGCTCCCACGTACAGCCGGTCGCGCAGCAGCAGCGGGGCCAGCCCGGTGGCGAAGGCCCCGGTCAGCAGCAGTGTGCGCGCCCTCTCCCGGAACGAGTGCCCCTGCGCGAAGGAGGCGATGCCCTGCGTGGCCGCCGCCCGGTCGTGGGCGGGCAGGATCACCCTCGGGTTCTGCGCGTTGGGCACCGGCAGGTACTGGTCGCCCCGGTCGCGGCGGACCAGCCGCCGCATACCGCGGTCGCCGGGGCCGAGCAGTCCGCCGCACGGCCACAGCACCGCGGCGAGGTCGGTCAGGTAGGTCGTCTCGCTGTTCACCAGAGCCCCCCGCGGGCGCGCGCGGCGGCCCTGCGCCGGAGCACCGGCTCCTCGCCCCGCCACAACAGGGCGGCGGCGACCATGGTGACGGCCAACGGGGACATCAGCGCGACGTAGAAGAACATGTACCAGAACAGCAGCAGCACGGTCAGCAGGGCGCCCTGGCCCGCCGGCGAGGACGCCGACCGGTAGCGCCACACGATCCTCGCGAAGAAGGCGAGCACGAAGGCGGTGCCCACCCAACCGCCGGAGATCAGGGTCAACCACAGCTGTCCGGCGTTGCCGATGACGTGCTGGCCGCAGCCAGGGCACTCGGGGGTGGGGCCGACCGCGATCGACTCCGAGCTGCCCAGGCTCTCCCTGGTGGTGCCCCACCCCATGACCGGGGACAGTCCGGCGGCCTCCACGGACGCCGCGTTGCTGGCGGCCCGCCCGTCGTCGCTGTGCGGGTTGTCGACCCTGGCCCGCACCACGTCGGCCAGCGGCGACGCGGCCAGGGCCAGCAGCGCGACCAGGAGCGCGGCCGAGCAGGCCCCCACCAGGAGCACCCGGCCCCGGCGCAGGGACACCGCGGCGGCGTAGGCAAGGGACAGCGCCAGCCCCGCCCACAGGGCCCGGTTGAGCGAGTACACGGCGGGCACCACGGACAGCGCCGCGGCGGTCAGCGCGCCCCAGCGCACCCAGCCCGCCCCCTGGACCACCCAGCCCACCACCAGCCACACCAGCAGGAGGGAGAGCATGTACCCCCAGATGTTGGTGTACTCCCACGGCGCCTTGGGGCGGGCCGTCTCGTAGCCGAAGACGTCCATGATCTGCGCGGACGCCGGGTGGACGAGTGCCTGCACGTAGGCGTCGGAGGCCAGGCCGGCGGGCAGCAGGTACTCCAGCGGCGCCGTGAACTCGAACCGGGGAGCGAGCATGCCCAGGTACCCGCCCGCGATCGTGGCCAGGCACAGCACGGACAGCGCCCGCACGACCGTGGAGGTGGGCAGTTCCCGCTCGGACAGGTTGCCGACGTAGAGCAGCAGGACGGTCAGCACCAGGTAGTCGGCCACCCGGAGCAGGGCGCCGCCGTATCCGCCGCTGTCCGGCACCGTGCCCGGAACCTCCAGCGGGACCAGGGCCAGGCCCAGCACGGTCCACAGCAGGAACAGCGCCCACAGCCAGAATCCCGGGGGGACCCGGAGCCCGAAGGTGCGGTGGCGGCGCACCAGCTCGGCGGCCATCGGCACCGCGAACAGCCAGTACGCGAACTGGCCCAGCCCCGCGGCCCACCACAACGGGTATCCGGCGAACAGCCAGACCAGGGGTCGGCCGGTGACGGGGGAGCGGCCGGACACGGCCTCCCCGACGGAGGCGCCCGCGGCGGTCGGGAAGGCCGCGGTCGCGGACGCGAACTGGCGCGGGCCACGGGCGGACACGCCTCGGGCCATCAGTTCCGTGCTCCGGAGACCGCGTCGGCGGACGCGGGCTCTTCCCGTTCGTCGGCTCCGTCGGCCCCGTCGGCTCCGTCGGCTTCGTCAGTCCCATCAGTGCCTTCGGCCGTGCCGGTGCCCTCGTCCGGCCCGGGAGCCCCCTCCACCTCCACGGCCACGGAAGCCCTCTCGGCCTCCGTGGTCTCGGAAGGCTCCTCCGTCTCCACGGCCACGGAAGCCCTCCCGTCCTTCGCGGCCCCGGAGGCCCTTTTCGCCTCCGCGGGCTCGGAGGTCCCGGGGTGCTCCCGGCCCTCCCCGGCCCCGGAGGGCTCTTCCCGGTCGGAGTCGGTGGACGCGTCCTCCGACACGGTCACCGGGGCGGGTCCGGCCAGGGGCTGGCGCGGCAGGACGGCCGTGCCCGGGACGGGCACGCCGAACCGGCCGGCGAGGGTGAGCAGCCCGGCCAGGTCGGCACGGCGGGTGCGGTCCAGTTCGACCACCGGCAGCAGCACGTCGGCCGTTCCGGCCAGGGCGTGCACGTCGGCGCGCTCGTTCGCCGGGGCGGCGGTGACCACCACGTACTCGGCGTCCGCGCGCAGCAGCCGCACGAGTTCCGGCATGGCGGTGCCCTGCACCGGAGCGTTCAGTCCCGGGGCCCCGTACCGCAGGACCCGCAGGCGGGGCACCGGGTCGGGGCGCACCTCCAGGCCGGCGGGGTCCTCACCCTCCAGCAGCGCCTCGGCCAGTCCGGGCCCCTCAGGCAGCCCGAGCAGTTCGCCGACGGTGTCGGTGCGCGGGTCCGCGCACACCAGCAGCGTCTCCGACCCCGTGCGCGCCAGGGCGGCGGCCAGGTTCACGGCGGCCGCCGCGCCCGCGCGGCCCGGGGTGGTCGCGGCGACGAGCAGGACGCGGCCGGGAGCGGACTCCTCCTCGGCCCCTCCCGGCGGTCCGGCCTGCGCGGCGGGCTCCCCGGCCCCGTCGGGGGCGGCGGGACCACCCCGCGCCGCGGGCACGGTGCAGAGGCGGGCGCGTACCAGGTGCGCGAACTCGTTCACCCGCTGGCCCGGAGCGGAGCCGTCGTCCAGCAGCCCGGGGGAGCGGTCTCCCCGCCCCGCGCGTGCGGACAGGTCGAGCAGCACCGGGAGCGCACTGGTCCGGGCGGTCTCCTCGGCGTCGTGCAGGCACGGGTCCAGGCGGTCGCGGACCACGGCGGCGAGCAGCCCCGCCACCAGGCCCAGCGCGGTGCCGCCGACCAGCCACAGGACGGGGACCGGGCTGCCGGCGTGCTCCGGGAGGCCGGCCGGTGTGATGACCCGCCCGGCCCGGACGGTCTCCCGCAGTGCGCTGAGCGGGCCGATCTCGCCGCCCAGCTCGGTGATCTCCTGCCGCAGCGCCTCGGCCCGCGCGCTCGCGCCGGGGGAGGAGGCGTCCTCGGAGGCGGCCTCGGCCAGGGCCTCGTAGCGGTTCTCCTGCTCGCCGCGCAGCGCTTCCAGGTGGCCGTCGACCAGGTCCTCGACCCGGGCCCGGCGCATGTCCAGGTAGGCGTCGGCGTAGGCCTGCGCGCCCGCGCGGGCCTCCTCCGGGCTCGGGGCGGAGTAGCTGATCTCCAGCACGTTGCTGTTGGGGGGCACGCTCACGTCCACGTGCTCGCGCAGTTCCTCGGTGGTGGGCGCGGGGCCCTCTCCGGACAGTTCCTCGGCCACGACGGACGACACCTGGTCCGACACCAGGACCTGTGCCTCGGTGTCCAGGTTGACGTCCCCCGACAGGCGGCCGGAGCGCTCGCCGGTGAACTCGGCCATCCCGCTGGGCTGGACCTGGACGGCGGCCACGGAGGTGTAGGTGGAGGGGAGGCCGAACACCGCGGCGGTGGCCAGGGCCAGGCCGCCGAGCACACCGGCACCGACCAGCCGCCGACGACGGCGCAGCAGTGCCGTGTACTCCCTGAGTTCCGGTCCGGACGGACCGGGGGTGTCGGTGTCCATCGAGTCCTCTCCGCACAGTCGGGGGCTCTACTTTTAGTAATTGATTGCATACTAAGTGTAGTCCCTTGGGGGTGCGTCGGCCGCTTGGGAAACAGCCGTTTCCCAGTCCGCGAAAGTGACCGGAACCACGCCGTGTCCGCCCCGTCAGACCGCCCGCGAACACGCCGAAGGGGCGGCGGGAGGACTCCCACCGCCCCTCGCGCGCGTTCGGGAGGGCCGGACCCCGAGGGGGTCCGTCAGAGGAGGGCCACCGTGGGCGGAAGCCCCGTGGAGGACTCCCACGCCTCGTCGCACTCCTTCTGGCTGGACACCGTGTGCGCGCGGGCCGAGCAGTCCCGGTACTGCGTCATCTGCTCCTGGTACACCACGGCGACCGAGACCAGCGCCAGCGACGTCACGATCCCCAGCACGCCCACGGCCACGCTCAGCAGCGCGCCCGGCGCGTCGGTCCGGTTGGCCCGCGCGGCCCGCCGCGCGCGAAAGCCCTGTACGACGCCGAACACGGACAGCACGACCCCGTACGGAGGGAGCAGCAGGCCGGCCGCGCCGAAGAACAGGCCCCACAGACCGCCCCGCTCGACTCTGGGCGGCTGGCCGTCGGATCGCGGCTCCGGGCTGTTGTCGGTCAAGGTTCACTCCTTCGGGACGCCCGCCGGGGCGTCGTGGTCCGCTTCCGCCTGCGCGGAGGGTACCCGGTGTCCGTCGTCTCGGGGCTGGTGGAAGGGCCGCCGGGGCCTTCATCGGTGGAGGAGCGCCGAGACCCCCGTCACAGGTGGGACAAACCCCCACTCCCCGTGGGTAGACGTTACCTGGCCCGATAGGGTGGGAACGCGGACGGGCCGAGCATCCCGTCCGTCACTCGCCCAAGCGGCGCCTTCGGCGCGACCCGGCACCGGCCCGGAGTCCGAACCGGGCGCAGGCGAGATCCGGATGCTGCGCCGTCCCCCGGCGCCCCCGGACGCGGGAGACGGCTCCCGCACCGTTCTCTACTACATGGGAGAAGCATTGTCCGCGCGAGTGGTGGTCCTCATATCGGGCACGGGCAGCAACATGGCCGCCCTGCTGGAGGCGTCCAGGGACCCCGGGTACGGGGCGAGCGTCGTCGCCGTCGGCTCCGACCGCGAGGGGACCCGCGGCATCGAACTGGCCGAGGAGGCCGGGGTGCCCACGTTCGTCGTCCCCTTCCGCTCCTTCGCCGACCGCTCCCTGTGGAACGCGGCCATGGCCGAGCACATCAGCGAGCACCGCCCCGACCTGGTGGTCTCCGCGGGGTTCATGCGCATCCTCGGCCCCGCCGTCATCGGCAGCCACCCGGCGGTCAACATCCACCCGGCGCTGCTGCCCTCCTTCCCCGGCGCGCACGCCGTCCGCGACGCGCTCGCCCACGGTGTCCGCATCACCGGCACCACCATCCACTTCCTCGACGAGGGCGTCGACTCCGGGCCGATCATCGACCAGGTGGCGGTCCCCGTCGAGGACGACGACGACGAGTCCAGCCTCCACGAGCGCATCAAGGGCGTGGAGCGGAGGATGCTGGTCGACACGGTCGGCAGGCTCGCCCGCGAGGGCTGGACCATCGACGGCAGGCAGGTGCGGTTCGGCCGCACCGAGCAGAGCGTCACCGACGCGACCGACACGAAGGAGAACCGGTGACCCAGCAGGCCATCAGGCGTGCGTTGATCAGCGTCTACGACAAGACCGGCCTGGAGGAGCTGGGCATCGGCCTGGCCGAGGCCGGGGTGGAGATCGTCTCCACCGGCTCCACCGCCGCGCGGCTGCGCGCCGCCGACATCCCCGTCACCCCCGTGGAGGAGGTCACCGGCTTCCCCGAGATCATGGAGGGCCGGGTCAAGACCCTGCACCCCTCCGTGCACGCCGGGCTCCTCGCCGACCAGGGCAACCCCGAGCACGTCGCCAGGATCAAGGAGCTGGGCATCGCCCCCTTCGACCTGGTCGTGGTCAACCTCTACCCCTTCCGTGACACCGTCGCCTCGGGCGCCTCCGAGGCCGACTGCATCGAGAAGATCGACATCGGCGGCCCCGCCATGGTGCGCGCCTCGGCCAAGAACCACGGCAGCGTCGCGATCGTGGTCGACCCGGGCGGCTACGACGCCGTCCTGGAGGCCGTCCGCGACGGCGGGTTCACCCTGGAGCAGCGCAAGCGCCTGGCCGGGCTCGCCTTCCGGCACACCGCCGCCTACGACGCGGCCGTCGCCGGCTGGTTCTCAGGTGTCTACGCCCCCGACGAGGAGGCCGCCGAGTCGGGCTGGCCCGGCTTCATCGGTGCCGCCTACCGCCGTAAGGACGTGCTGCGCTACGGCGAGAACCCGCACCAGAAGGCGGCGCTGTACACCCTGGCGGACGCCCCGGAGACCGGCCTGGCCGGAGCCGAGCAGCTGCACGGCAAGGCGATGTCCTACAACAACTACGTGGACGCCGACGCCGCCCTGCGCGCCGCCCACGACTTCGACGAGCCGTGCGTGGCCATCATCAAGCACGCCAACCCGTGCGGGATCGCGGTCGGCGCCGACAACGCCGAGGCCCACCGCAGGGCGCACGCCTGCGACCCGGTGTCGGCCTTCGGCGGCGTCATCGCCACCAACCGCCCCGTGGGCGAGGAGCTGGCCGGGCAGATCGCGGAGATCTTCACCGAGGTCGTCGTCGCCCCCGCCTTCGAGCCCGCGGCCGTGGAGGTCCTCAGCCGCAAGAAGAACATCCGCCTGCTCGTGGCCGAGGGTCCCGGATCCGACACGTGCATGGAGGACCACCAGATCAGCGGCGGCCTGCTGGTGCAGTCGCGCGACGCGATCGACGCCCCCGGCGACGACCCCTCCACCTGGACCCTGGCCACCGGCGAGGCCGCCGACGAGGCCACCCTGGCCGACCTGGCCTTCGCGTGGAGGGCCGTGCGCTCGGTCAAGTCCAACGCCATCCTGCTGGCCTCCGGCGGCGCCACCGTGGGCGTGGGCATGGGCCAGGTCAACCGCGTGGACTCCGCGCGCCTGGCGGTCACGCGCGCGGGTGACAGGGTCGCCGGCTCCGTGGCGGCCAGCGACGCCTTCTTCCCGTTCCCGGACGGTCTGCAGATCCTCACCGAGGCCGGGGTCCGCGCCGTCGTCCAGCCCGGCGGCTCGGTCCGCGACGAGGAGGTCATCGCGGCGGCGAAGGCCGCCGGGGTGACCATGTACCTCACCGGCACCCGGCACTTCTTCCACTGAGCGAGGAGCAGAGAATGAGCGCGACCGTTCTGGACGGCAAGGCCGTCGCGAAGTCCATCCGCGAGGAGCTCTCCGGGCGGGTGGCCAGGCTGCACGACCAGGGGATCACCCCCGGCCTGGGCACCGTCCTGGTCGGCGACGACCCGGGCAGCCACTCCTACGTGCGCGGCAAGCACCGCGACTGCGCGCAGGTGGGCATCGCGAGCATCCGCCGCGACCTGCCCGCGAACGCCACCCAGGAGGAGGTGGAGCAGGCCGTCCACGAGCTGAACGAGGACCCGGCCTGCACCGGCTACATCGTGCAGCTGCCGCTGCCCGGGGGCCTGGACGAGAACCGGGTGCTGGGCCTGATCGACCCGAACAAGGACGCCGACGGCCTCCAGCCCTCCAACCTGGGCAGGCTGGTGCTGATGCAGGAGGCCCCGCTGCCGTGCACCCCGCGCGGCATCGTGGAGCTGCTCACCCGCTACGACGTGCCGCTCAAGGGCGCCGAGGTGGTCGTGGTCGGGCGCGGGGTGACCGTGGGCCGTCCCCTCGGCCTGCTGCTGACCCGCCGCTCGGAGAACGCCACCGTCACCCTGTGCCACACGGGCACCCGCGACCTCGCCGAGCACACGCGCCGCGCCGACATCATCGTCGCCGGTGCCGGTGTGCCCGGGCTGGTCACCAAGGACATGGTCAAGCCGGGTGCCGCCGTCCTGGACGTCGGTGTCTCCCGCACCGAGTCCGGGCTGGTCGGCGACGTCGTGCCCGACGTGGCCGAGGTGGCCGGGCACCTGTCGCCGAATCCCGGCGGCGTGGGCCCGATGACCCGGGCGATGCTGCTGGTGAACGTGGTGGAGGCCGCCGAACGCCAGGCCGCAGCCCGCTAGGGCCTGTTCTCCGGCCCGGGGCGGTGGACGGTCCCGGACCCGGCACGCCGGTTCGCACCGGTTCGCGCCGGGCGGAGCACGGGGCCGCCCGCCCCGTGCTCCACCCGGCCGGTCGGCTCAGCTGGCCTTGCGGGCCGATCCGCCCAGCGGCATCGGCCGGACCAGTCCCAGGGCCACGACCTCGTTGGCCAGCCGGGTCCTGCGGTTCTGTCCCTCGGGGATGCGGAACTTCTGGTAGAGCCGCAGCAGGTGCTGCTTGACCGCGGCCTCCGTGACCACCAGGGCCTCGGCGATGTCGCGGGCGGTGGCGGGGGCGACGAAGGCCTCCTCCGACAGGGCGGGCTGGCACAGCGCGGTGAGCACGTCCAGCTCACGGCGGGTGAGTTCGGGGGCGGCGCCGCGGCGCAGCTCGATGTCGGGGCTGATCTGCTCACGGGGGAGTCCGCCGACCCGGCAGCGGGCGGTGCCGAAGGTCACCACGTCGCCCTCCTCCAGGACCCGCCGGGCGATGGGGCGGCCGTTCACCCGGGTCCCGTTGCGGGACAGTCCCAGGTCGACCACGTAGACGTAGGGGCCGCGGCGGACCAGTTCGGCGTGCAGCTGGGAGACGCTCGGATCGCCGAGCCGGATGTCGGCGCCCTCTCCGCGGCCGATCGTGGTGACCTCACCGGCGAGCTGGCGGATGTCCCCGGTCTCTTCGATCCGTAGGTAGGGCCCGTCCACGGTGGTTCCTCCCGGGCTGGGGTGGCGCTGCCGGTGGGGGTGCGGGCGACGGTGGTGGAGGGACTGCTGTCGGGGGGTGACGGTTCGGTCTGCGCGTTGAGTGGGCTTCATGGGGGTGGTCCTCGCTCACCGGTGCACTCATCTCCAGCTGGGTTACCCGGGCGGTAGGCGTTCTACGCGCTTACTCCGGAGTTAGGGGGACAAGGCCCGGAAATACGGGTCTGTGACCGCAGCGGGAGAGGGAAACGGTCAGCAGCGGGCGTGGTCGAGGGCGGGTCCGTTTCCGTGAGCCCTGAGGCTTCGGCGGCACGGAACACTACAATGGGCGGGTCTCTCCCGGACGGAAAGCCCACGCTTCCCGTGCGGCGCCGCCGAAGCCCCCAGGACATGAGTCTCCGGAGCGGTGTTCGGTTTCGGACAGCCCGTCTTTCACGGGTGGCCGGTCTGCGCCAGATCCGGGAAAGACCGTGAACGAGCCGCGAGGCGGCCAAGCAATTCGTAAGCGAACGGGTCGGGACGCGGTGGAGAAGGCGGAACAGGCGGACGTGGCGGACGCGGGCGAGGGCGTGCCGGAGGAGAGGGAGCCCGAGGGGGCGGCCCGCGACGGGCACGGGGACGACGCGGGCCGCGCGGAACGGGACGGGGATCCGGACGGGGCCGCGCAGGACACGGACGCCGGCGGGTCCCCGGCACGGCCGGAGGTGCCGTACTGGCTCTCCCAGGTGCCCTACTTCCTCGTCATGTCGGCGCTCGCGGCGGGGATCGTGGTCGTGGCCGCGGCCCACTTCAAGCGCGGTCCGGCGATCATTGCGGGCGCGTTGCTGCTGGCGGCGTCCTTCAGGCTCTTCCTGCCCAAGGACTGGATCGGCATGCTCGCCGTGCGCCGCCGCTGGATCGATCTGCTCACCCTGGTCACACTCGCGGTCCTGCTGATCGTGTTGGCATGGGTGGCGCCGCAACTCTCCTCCTAGGCGTCTAATAAGCTTGACGTCGAGATATCGCGACACTGACAAGCCACCGCCTCCCCGGGGAGCACGGACCCCGGGCGGGATCAGGTGATTGCCGTGCGCGCGGACCGGCTCCGGCCACGAACCGGTCGCCGGGCCGTGCCGTACGAGGCGGTAGCGAAGACTGAAGGGACAGCCACACAGCCATGGCCAAGATCAAGGTCGAGAACCCCGTAGTCGAGCTCGACGGTGACGAGATGACCCGGATCATCTGGTCCTTCATCAAGGACCGCCTGATCCTCCCCTACCTCGACATCGACCTGAAGTACTACGACCTGGGCATCGAGGAGCGCGACCGCACCGACGACCAGATCACCGTCGACGCCGCCAACGCCATCAAGGAGCACGGCGTCGGCGTCAAGTGCGCCACCATCACCCCGGACGAGGCCCGGGTCGAGGAGTTCGGCCTCAAGAAGATGTGGCGCTCGCCCAACGGCACCATCCGCAACATCCTCGGCGGTGTCGTCTTCCGCGAGCCCATCATCTGCGAGAACGTGCCCCGCCTGGTCCCCGGCTGGACCAAGCCGATCATCATCGGCCGCCACGCCCACGGCGACCAGTACAAGGCCACCGACTTCAAGGTGCCCGGCCCCGGCACGGTCACCATGACCTACACCCCGGCCGACGGCAGCGAGCCGGTCGAGTTCGACGTCGCGAACTTCCCCGAGGAGGGCGGCGTCGCGATGGGCATGTACAACTTCCGCAAGTCCATCGAGGACTTCGCGCGTGCGAGCCTGAACTACGGCCTGGACCGCAACTACCCGGTCTACATGTCCACCAAGAACACGATCCTCAAGGCCTACGACGGCATGTTCAAGGACGTGTTCCAGGAGATCTTCGAGACCGAGTTCAAGGAGCGCTTCGACGCCGCGGGCCTGACCTACGAGCACCGCCTCATCGACGACATGGTCGCCGCCGCGCTCAAGTGGGAGGGCGGCTACGTCTGGGCCTGCAAGAACTACGACGGCGACGTGCAGTCCGACACGGTCGCGCAGGGCTTCGGCTCCCTGGGCCTGATGACCTCCGTCCTGCGCACCGCCGACGGCCGCACGGTCGAGGCCGAGGCCGCCCACGGCACGGTGACCCGCCACTACCGCCAGCACCAGCAGGGCAAGCCCACCTCGACCAACCCGATCGCCTCCATCTTCGCGTGGACCCGCGGTCTGGAGCACCGGGGCAAGCTGGACAACACCCCGAAGGTCGTCGAGTTCGCCAACACCCTGGAGGACGTCGTCGTCAAGACCGTCGAGGGCGGCCAGATGACCAAGGACCTCGCGCTGCTGGTCGGCGGCGAGCAGGAGTGGCTGACCACCGAGCAGTTCCTCGCCGCCCTGGACGAGAACCTCGCCAAGCGCCTGGCCTGAGTCCGGCGGTCCGATCCGGGTGGCCCTGGTCACCCTGAGCCGACGGGCCGGCGAGACGTGGGCCACGCCCGGGTGTCCTCCGCGAGGAGGCGCCCGGGCGTCGTCGTGCCAGGTCCGGGCGGAGGGGGAGAAGTCCGAAGCGCCGTGTTCGGAGGGCTTTGGGGGGTCGCGACGCGTGAAGTTTTCCGGTGTGTTCACCGTGTTCGGCGTACATACGCGGTCCGGTGGTGGGAGGATGGCAGGGCCGGATGAGCGGTGCGGTCCGCCGGTGCGACATAGACCACGTGGACTGGATTCGCACCTTAAGAGAACTTTGACCTATTGTGGAGTCGTGCCGGTGAGAACCGGCAGGCCAGAGCGGGTTTCACCCCTCTGCCACAAGGACCGACGTGCCGGCCGTGCGCCCGCTGGGGGGTAGGCGCGCACAGTACGGAACGTCACGAAGAAGGGCCCGTCGCCTCGGCGACGGGCCCTTCGCCTTTTCCGGGGTCCGCCGTCCGCGTGCGCCGCGGCGGCGCCCCGCCCGGGCGGGGCGCCGCCTTCCCGGCGCGGCGCCGCTCCACCTACTCCTGGAAGGCGCTCTCGGGGATCGGGTCCCCGGCGCGCATGGCGGCGAACATCTCCTCGGAGCGGGCCTCGTCCCAGACCACCACCGAGCCGACGCCGTTCAGGGTCGGGGTGCTGCCCACGGGGATCGCGGTGGTCTGGGTGCCGCCGCGCATCGCCAGGAGCATGCCGGCCAGGTGCCGCAGCTTGTCGTCCTCGTCCACCATGAACGTGTCGGTGCCCGCGAGCACCAGCGGAACGGACTGGAAGGGGTTGAACAGCGTGGAGGGCGCGCTGGTCTTCTGGACCAGAGCGGAGAAGAACTCGCGCTGGCGGGCGATGCGGTCCAGGTCGGCGCGGGGGGTGGCGCGGGTGCGCACGTAGCCCAGGGCGGTGCCGCCGTCCATCTGCTGGCAGCCCGCCTCGATGTCCAGCCCGGCCTTGGGGTCGGCCATGGGCTCCTCCGGGCACATCTCGACGCCGCCGACCGCGTCCACGATGTCGACGAAACCGCCCATGCCGATCTCCACGTAGTGGTCGATGTGGACGCCGGACGCGCGCTCGAAGGTCTCCACGAGGGGGGCGGGGCCGCCGCAGACCTCCTCCCCCTCCTCGTTCGTGCCGCACACGGTGTCGGCGAAGGAGGCGTTGATCTTGTTGTCGGCGTAGCCGGGGACGGCGAGGGGCACGTAGGAGTCGCGGGGGACGCTGACGATGGTGGGGTCGCCGTCGTCGGGGACGTAGAGCACCATGATGGTGTCGGTCCGGCGGCCCTCGGCGTAGCCGGTGGCCAGTTCCCGCCTCTGCTCCTCGTCCATGCCCTGGCGGCTGTCGGAGCCGACGACCATGTAGGTCGTGCCGGGCTGGTCGTCCGGGCGCCCCTCGTAGTCCAGCAGGGCCTCCACCCGGTGCAGGCGCGAGTCCGCGTACAGGTAGAACCCCAGCGGGAGTACCAGGAGCAGGACCAGCACGGTCACCAGGACCGTGGTGGCCCGCCTGCGGCGGCGCTCCTTCTGACGGCGCCCGATACCGCGCCCGTCGTACTCGCGCCCGGCGCTGTGGGTGCGCCGCCGGGGCCCGCGGGACCGGGACGGGGGCACCTCCCCGGCCCTCGGGAGGCGACGCGTCCCACCGACCGCCCGCTGCTCCGACTCACGCGAGCGGTAGAGCCTCTCGAACTCGTCGGGTCTGCCCGGGGCGCCGCCGCGCCGGAACACGCCCTGTCTGTCGTGTTCACCGGTGCGGCCGGTGTCCCCCGGGTTCGGTCGGTCAGCCATCGCATCGCCCATCTGCTCAACGTCGTGGATCGCCTCATCGCTGCTTCCACCCGGTGTGATCGCGAAAAGGGTAGCGAGGTTCAAGGTATGTCCCGTTCCGGACCCCTGAGGTGGCCGGGAGCGGCGGCGGGGGCGCGCTCAGCGCAGCCGGTGGGCGCCGGCGGAGGGCACGGCGGCCCGCACCCGCGGCGGCACCCAGCCCATGGCGCCGAACTCCGTGGTGAGGGCCGCGCCGATGCCCTCCACCCGCTCCTCGGCGGCCAGCGCCAGCACCGTCCCGGCCCAGCCGGACATCCGCACCCCGCGTGCCCCGGCCCGCGAGGCGGTCTCCACGGCCAGCTCCGCCTCACGTGTGGGCAGCCCGAACCGGCGCAGGGACAGGTGGGACGCGGACAGGATGGGCCCGGTCTCCCCGGACCGCCCGGCGCGCAGCAGTCCGACCGCGGCGTTGAGCCGGTGCACCTCGGTGACCGCGTACTCCACCCTGCGGCGCAGTACGGGGTCCGGCAGCCTCCGCAGCGATCCGGGCAGGTCCTGGACCGAGCGCAGCGGTCCCAGGACCTGTTGGGCGCGCTCCAGTTCGGCCGCGCGGACCACGCGCAGGTCGCGCCGGGGCAGGGCGCCGGTGTCCACCACGACCAGCCGCAGCCCCTCCCCGGCGAGGTCGAACGGCAGCACGGTGGTGCGCATGCTCCTCAGGTTCACCCGGACCGCGCATCCGGGCCTGGCCGCCAGGCACACACGCTCGTCGGCGGTGGCGCCCTCCGGCGGGGGGCCGCCGCCCAGGTCGGCGAGGGCCAGCGCCACCGCGGCCCCCACCGCGGCCGTGTAGCCGAGGGAGGCGTGTTCGGGCAGGTCCGCGTCCAGGACGACGCGGACCCCCGCGTCGGCTCCCAGGACACCCGTCCGGCGCGCCTCGGCCACGGTCCTCGCGACGGCCCGCGCCGCCCGCTCCCGGGGGCGCAGCGGGCCGCCTGGCGCGGCCACGTGCACGCCGGGGTCCGGTGCGGGGCCGACGGCCGCCGTCACGCCCCACGGCAGGGCGACGTACAGTCCGGCGCCCCCGCCGGCCGCGGTGTGCTCGCCCATGACCGCGAGCCGCCCGGGCGCGTGCCACACCCCCGCGGGCGGTACGCCGAACCGCGTCCGAAAGCCCCGGAGCAGTGCGTCGGCGTCCGGCTCCCGCTCGGGCCACGTCCCCCGCGGACCCGCCGAACGCACACCCAACACGGCACGCAGCCGCACCCCCGCGCCACCCACCGACGCCCCCCTCCACGGATGACTCTGCCTCCCCAAGTGTGCCCAAGCCCGGGGTGTGCCCGGGATCACCCCCGTGTAGGGGTCTGCCCTGATACGCGTGGGTCCCCGGAGGTGCCCGGCGTGGAGGTTTCGTAGGCGGATCGCGGCGCCGCTAGGGTTGCGGTCCAGCGACGGCGGTCCGGGGCCGCCCGGTGGGACGGACGACAGGCAGGGAGGGGCCTTGGCCACAGTGCTGGCCCGGGCCGGGGACACGGCCCGGCACTACCGCAACATGGCCATGGACGTGTACTGGGAGCTGCGGCGGCGCAGTCCCTCCCTCGACCACCTGGTGCGCGCCTACGCGCGCTACGCCGACCGCAACGGCACCCAGCTCGCCGGGGCGGTCACCTACTTCGCCTTCCTGTCCTTCTTCCCGCTGCTGGCCCTGGCCTTCGCCGCGGTCGGGTTCCTGGCGACGGTGCAGGTCGAGGTCGGCGACCACCTCCAGGGGGCGCTGGACGAGATACTGCCCGGGCTGTCCGACCAGCTGCCCATCGAGGAGATCTCCCAGGCGCGCGTGGGCGCGAGCGTCCTCGGCGTGCTCGGCCTGCTCTACGCGGGCCTGAACGCGGTGGCGTCGCTGCGCGAGGCCCTGCACTCCCTCTGGCTGAAGAGCTTCCGTGAGGGCCCCAACATCCTTCTGCGCAAGGCGGTGGACCTGCTGGTCATGCTGGGCCTGGGTGTGGCCCTGCTCTTCACCGTGGCCTTCACCAGCGTCGCGCAGGCCGCCACGCAGTGGCTGCTGTCGCTGGTGGGCCTGGAAGGCTCACTCCTGGCCGACCTGTCCCTGCGCGCCCTGGCCCTGGTGATCGCCGTGTGCGTCAACATGGGGATCTTCATGCTGGCCTTCACGCTGCTGTCGGGCAGCGGCCGACCGGCGCGGATGATGTGGCGGGGCGCCCTGCTGGGCGCGGTCGGCTTCGAGGCCCTCAAGGCCACGGCGGCGGTGCTGCTGGCCGGGATCCTCACCAATCCCGTCTACGCCTCCTTCGCCGTCCTGGTCGGCCTGCTGGTGTGGATCAACCTGGTGATGCGCCTGGTCATGTTCAGCGCGGCGTGGACGGCCACCTGGCTGCCGATGCCGCCGCCCTACACCGGTTCGATCCCGATGCCGGAGGAGAACGGCGTGGACTGGACCCAGCCGGTACCGGCCCCGCGCGCCCCGGAGCGGTCGCGGGCCGGGCACCGGCCGGCCGGACGCGCGCTCGCCGGGGCGTTGTCCCTGATGGGGGCGGCGGGCTCGGCCGGTGCCGTGGCGTGGGTGCTGCGCCGCCGCGACGCGGCCTCGGACGGCCGGTCCGTCCAGCGGCGCGTCAACAGAAATTCTTTCCGTGGAATTCGTCTTATGCGTGGCGATTAACCCGTATGTGCGCGGTCCGTGACGGGTAGTCCTTCCCTGTCCCGGTTGGTCGGTTCTCCGGGGCGCGACGGTGCGTCGGCCGCGGCGGTCGGCAAACACCCCCTCGGAGGGCAGATGGGAATCGCATTCAACTCGTCCGAACGTGCGACGCTCGGCGTGGAGTGGGAGCTCCAACTCGTCGACCAGCGCAGTCGGCACCTGAGGCAGGAGGCGCACAAACTCCTCTCCGAACTGCCCGAACTCAGCTCGCAGGAGTCGGCTCCCCCTCTGCGCCACGAACTCATGCAGTCCCAGGTGGAGGTCGTGACCGGGATCTGCGAGACCGTCGAGGAGGCCAAGAGCGACCTCAGCGGCAACATCGACCGGATGCGGGAGGTCCTGAGCCCGTGGGGGACCACGCTGACCTGCTCCGGGACCCATCCCATCGACGACTGGCGGGACCAGGAGCTCAGCCCCGGAAAGCGCTACGGGGAGCTGGTCGAGCAGATGCAGTGGCTGGCCCGGCGCATCCTGACCTGCGGAGTCCACGTCCACGTGGGGGTGCGGGACAGGGACAAGGCCATCCCGATGGTCAACGCGCTGGCGGGGTACCTGCCGCACTTCCTGGCCCTGACCGCCTCCAGTCCCTTCTGGGGCGGCCACGACACCGGACTGGCCTCCACCCGGTCCGTCGTCTTCGGCGCCCTGCCCACCTCCGGGCCGCCGCCGAACCTGCCGCACTGGGCGGCTTTCGAGGAATACCTCGAAACGCTTCTCAGGGCGGGTACCATCGCCTCTATCAAGGAAGTGTGGTGGGACATCCGTCCGCACCCTGATTTCGGCACCATCGAGATCCGGATGTTCGACGGGATTCCCACCCTGCGCGAGGTGGGAATGGCCGCCGCGCTCTCTCAGAGCCTGGTGGAGTTGTTCGATCACCAGCTCGACCGCGGGTACGGCCTGCCCAGCCCGCCGTCCTGGGTGGTGAAGGACAACAAGTGGCGTGCCACCCGCTACGGACTCGACGCTCGTGTCATCACGGACTCGCACGGAACCACCGTTCCGCTGCGTGACGACCTGTACGAGCTGGTCCGCGAGCTGGGACCGGTCGCGGCCCGCCTGGGGTGTGCCGAGGACCTTGACCTGATCTCCGAGATCCTGGCCAAGGGTGCCTCCTACGAACGTCAGCGCGCGGTCATCGCCGAGGGCGGTTCCCTCGACGACGTCGTGGACATGCTCGCCGCCGAGCTCCACGGCGGTCCCACCCGTGCACAGGTCGGCGTCGGCGACGGAGCCGGTGCGCGGTAGACGTGGAGAAGAGGGGACCCTCGCATGCAGGGACATGACCTGCCGGAGCAGTTGACCGCTTTCCTGGCGCGCCATGGGCGGGATCTGAGCGGCTTCCGCCGGGACCTCCACATGCACCCCGAACTCGCCTTCGCCGAGCACCGCACCACCAAGCGGATAGCCGAACGCCTACGCGACGTCGGCCTCAAACCACAGGAGCTGCCGCAGGGCACCGGCCTGGTCTGCGACATCGGCTCCGGGGCCGGCCCCGTGGTCGCCCTGCGCGCCGACATCGACGCCCTGCCCCTGACCGACGAGAAGGACGTCCCCTACCGCTCCACCGTGCCCGGGGTCGCCCACGCCTGCGGCCACGACGTGCACACCACGGTCCTGCTGGCGACGGGGATCTTCCTCGCCCAGGTGGAGCGGGCGGGCGCCCTGCCCGGCCGGGTCCGGCTCGTCTTCCAGCCCGCCGAGGAGCTGCCGGGCGGCGCCGTGGAGGTGGTCAACGCGGGGGCCCTGGAGGGGGTGGACCGCGTCTTCGCCCTGCACTGCGACCCCCGCCTGATGCTCGGCCGGGTCGGGCTGCGCACGGGCGGCATCACCGCCGCCTGCGACCAGCTCATGGTGCGCCTGTCGGGCCCGGGAGGGCACACCGCCCGCCCGCACCTGACCGCCGACCTCGTCTACGCCCTGGGCAAGGTCGTCACCGAGCTGCCCGCCGCGCTGTCGCGGCGGATCGACCCCCGGGCCGGGTTCAGCCTGGTGTGGGGGCGCATCAGCGCGGGGTCGGCGCCCAACGTCATCCCCGACGACGCCGTCGCCGAGGGCACCGTGCGCTGCCTGGACGACGAGGCCTGGCACTCGGCCCCCGACATCGTCAAGGGCCTGGTGGAGTCGGTGGCCTCCGCCTACGGCGCCGAGGCCGAGGTGACCTACCGGCGGGGCGTTCCGCCCACCATCAACGAGTCGTCCAGCGTCGACATCATGCGCGAGGCGGTCACCCTGGCCCTGGGCGCCGACGCGGTGGCCTCCACCCCGCAGAGCCTGGGCGGCGAGGACTTCGCCTGGTACCTGGAGCACGTCCCCGGCGCGCTGGCCCGCCTCGGCACCCACTCCCCGGACTGGAGCGGCCCCATGCTGGACCTGCACCGGGGCACCTTCGACGTGGACGAGCGCGCCATCGGTACGGGCACCCGCTTCATGGCCACCACCGCCCTGACGGCGCTGTGGGAGGAGATCCGCCGCGATGGCCGCAGGGACGGCGAGGAGGCGCTGGCCTGAACCGGCCCGCGGCGGTCACCCTCCCGAGAGCCCGCGCCGTCGGACCGCGTCCGCCCCGACCGGCACCTACCGGATTTTCGGCAACTTCGCTCCGGTCTGGCGGGGCCCCTCCCGGGCTGGTGGCATCCTGAACCCATGAACCAGCCACTCACAGTTGAGCAGATCCGACGGGCGCCGAAGGTGCTCCTGCACGACCACCTCGACGGCGGGCTGCGTCCTGCCACCGTCGTGGAACTGGCCAGGGAGACCGGGTACACCGGCCTTCCCACCTACGACCCGGAGGAGTTGGGGCGGTGGTTCCGCGAGGCCTCCGACTCCGGCTCCCTGGAGCGCTACCTGGAGACGTTCGCGCACACCACGGCGGTCATGCAGACCCGTGACGCCCTCGTGCGGGTCGCCGCCGAGGCCACCGAGGACCTGGCGGCCGACGGCGTGGTCTACGCCGAGCAGCGCTACGCCCCCGAGCAGCACCTGGAGGCCGGGCTCACCCTGGAGGAGGTCGTCGAGGCCGTCCAGGAGGGCCTGGAGCTGGGGGAGAAGCGCGCCGCCGACCAGGGGCGCGGCATCCGCACCGGGCAGCTGGTCACCGCCATGCGGCACGCCGCGCGCTCGTCGGAGATCGCCGAGCTGGCGGTCCGCTACCGCGACGAGGGCGTGTCCGGGTTCGACATCGCCGGCGCCGAGGCGGGCAACCCGCCCACCCGCCACCTGGACGCGTTCGAGTACCTGCGCCGCGAGAACTTCCACTTCACCATCCACGCGGGCGAGGCGTTCGGCCTCCCCTCCATCTGGGAGGCCCTCCAGTGGTGCGGGTGCGACCGCCTGGGCCACGGCGTGCGCATCATCGACGACATCACCGTGAGCGAGAACGGCGCCCCCCGGCTGGGGCGCCTGGCCCAGTACGTGCGCGACAAGCGGGTGCCGCTGGAGATGTGCCCCAGCTCCAACGTGCAGACCGGGGCCGCCGAGTCGATCGCCGGACACCCCATCGGGCTCCTGCACGACCTGCGCTTCCGCGTCACCGTCAACACCGACAACCGCCTGCAGAGCGGCACCAGCCTGTCCGAGGAGTTCGCCCGGCTCTGCGAGGCCTTCGGGTACGGCTGGGACGACCTGCAGTGGTTCACGGTCAACGCCATGAAGTCGGCCTTCCTGCCCTTCGACGAGCGCCTGGCGCTGATCAACGGGACCATCAAGCCCGGTTTCGCGCAGTTGAAGTGGGCGACCGACTGATGGACGGGCCCAATCCCACCACCCACTACTCCACCTTCACGAGGGTGGCGGCGATCGTGTGGATCGTCATCGCGGTCCTGCTCCTGCTGGACGTGGTCTGGCGCGGCGAGGGCCGTCAGGCCTGGGTCGCCGGCGCGCTGCTGGTGGCGACGATCTCCGTCGTCCACCTCGTGTGGCTGCGTCCGCGCGTGGTCTCCACCGAACGCGGCCTGAGGGTGATCAACCCGCTGCGCGAGACGTTCGTGCCGTGGGCCGCGGTGCTCTGGGTGGACGTCACCGACGTCCTGCGGGTGCACACTCCCGGGCGCGTCGTGCGTTCCTGGCCGCTGCGCGAGACCAAGCGCCAGAGGGTCCGCGACAACATGCGGCGCGACTCGGGCCACCTCGACCCGGAGGCCGGCGACGAGGACCCGGCCCGGACGCGGCCGGTGGACCTGGCCGCCCGGCAGCTGCGCCAGGACGCCGAGCGGTACAAGGCGCGCCCGCTCAGCGGCCCGATCAGGGACGTGGACGAGGCGGGACCCGCGGCGCTGGGCGCCGAGGACGAGCCGCAGACCATGGTGCCCCTGGAGGTGATCGTGGTCGCCGCCGCGACCGCGGTGCTCCTCGTGGCGGTGTTCCTGCTGGCCTGAGCGCGGTTTTCCCCGGATCCGACCCGGCCCCACTCCCCTGTGGCGGCCGGGTCCGCTGTTCTTCGGGGTTGACGCGCCCTCGGACTTCTGGTTAGGTAAGGCATGCCTAAGGGAGAGTTTCCGGGTGTGGCGGACTTCGCGCGGATGGCCCTCCATCCGGATCCTCCCCCGAGGGCGACGCGCGCGGTTCAACTGAATAACGGGAAGTAGAAGGTGTCCGGGCCGTGAGTCCAACGGGATCTGCGGGGATCCCGCGCGGCGCGGGACACCGGGGCAAGCACTGCCTCCGGCCGGACCGCCGTCGGTACCGTCCACCCCTTGGCCTCGGGGTGTACGCTCGCCACGCCGGTACCGGGTGGCCCGGCCGGAGGCGCCCCAACACCGACCGCGCGACGGGGGTCCGTCCCCGACGCGCGAGGCCGGGCACGAAGAGCGGGAGCGGGAAGGGCCGCGCGCGGCGCGAGCCCGGGGCCGTGGGTCCTCAGGCCCGCTCGAGCACCCTGTTGAGCAGCTCGCCCAGCCTGCGCGCCCGCTGGGTGACGACCTCCAGGGCGCGCCCGGCCTCGAAGGGCTCGAAGACCGCGCCCACGGCGTCGTTGCTGACGATGGCCAGCCCCAGTACCTCGGCGTCCATCTCCACGGCCGCGACGGTCTCCAGGGCGATCGACCGCCCCACCAGGTCCGCGCCCGCCTGGCGCAGCGTCTTCAGCTCCGCCGGGGTCTGCATCTGCGGTCCGACCGTGGACACGTACACGCCCTCGGCCAGCGACGCGTCCACGTCGTGGACGGCCTGCCGCAGCCTGGGGCTGTAGGCCTCCGTCAGGTCCACGAACGAGGGCCCGGCCAGCGGCGACCGGGCGGTCAGGTTGATGTGGTCGCGGATCACCACGGGCTGCCCCGGAGCGAAGTCGGTGCGCAGCGACCCGGCCGACCCCGTCAGCACGGCGGTCGTCGCGCCCGCGGCCACGCCCGTGCGCACCGCGTGGACGACCTCCATGGGGTCGTAGCCCTCGTACAGGTGGAGGCGTCCCATGAACACGGCGATCCGCTTGTCCCCCACCCACATGCTGCGGACCTTGGGGGAGTGCCCCTCGGCGGTGGGCGCGTGGAAACCGGGCAGCTCGGTCGCGTCGAACTCGATGTCGTACGAGCCCAGCGTGTCCACCGCGCCCGCCCAGCCCGATCCGAGCACCACCAGTGCGTCGAAGCGGTCGGCCCCGGAACGGGACAGCAGCTCCCGCGCGGCGCCGGACGCCAGCTCCCGCGCCTCGCCGGTCGTCCTCGGCCGCTGCTCTCGTTCCATCACACGACGGATGCTACAGCCGGGTGACCGGAATGCTCCGGAACACGGGAGCGTGTGTCCCGCTTCGCGGAATCCGCGTGCGAACTGCCGGAAAATCAGAGGCCGGAGGGCAGGCACTCCCGGGCGAGCAGGTCCGACACGTACCAGTCGGGCGCCCCGGCCTTCTCGGCGGCCGCCGCGAGCTGGCCCAGCTGTATGGCCGAGGGCAGGCCGCCCTCGTAGCCGTCCAGCACGTAGGCCCACGCCGTCACCACGCCCCTGTCGGTCGTCCGGGCGCGCACGGTCATCTTCCTGTACGCCCTCCCGTCGCCCGCCACCGCCCTCAACGGACGCCTCCGGCGCGGTTCCTCCTCTCCGTCGCCCGCCACCGCCCTCAACGGGCGCCTCCGGCGCGGTTCCTCGTCTCCGCCGCCCGCCGGCGCCCCCGGCGGACGCCCTCTGCGCGGCTCCTCCAGGACTCCTTCCCAGGAGTCCAAGTGGGGTTCGTCCCATTCCATGAGGTCGTACAGCGCCACGAAGACCCGCTGGCCGGGGCCCTCGACCAGGGTGGCCAGCGCGCCACCGGGCACCGGGATGCCCTCCCCGAAGGTCAGGCGCCACCCCTCCAACCAGCCCGTGGTCAACAGGGGCGAACGCGGGGCCCGCCGGGCCATCTGACCGGGGTCGAGGTTCGTTCCGTACGCGGCGTAGATGGACACGGGCAACATCGTAGACCGGGTGGTCCGGGGCGCCTGCTATTTCCGCCGCTCGGCATGGCCGACAATGGCAAGGAAGCGATAAAACCAGGTGGTGCCCCGCCATGCCCGCATATCGCCCGAATCGGCAGCGCGAGTGGCGGGCCAGCCGCAGAGGGAGTGAGGCAGCGTGACGAAGGTCGTGATCATCGGTGGCGGTCCCGGGGGCTACGAGGCGGCACTGGTCGCCGCGCAGCTCGACGCGGACGTGACGGTGGTGGAACGCGACGGCATCGGCGGCGCCTGCGTCCTCACCGACTGCGTTCCCTCCAAGAGCCTGATCGCCACCTCCACCCGCAGAACGTACGTACGCGAGTCCGACAGCCTGGGCCTGCGCGTCCACGACGCCCAGGACAGGGCCGCGGTCGAGGTGGACACCGACCGGATGAACTCCCGGATCAAACGCCTGGCCCGGGCACAGTCCGAGGACACCCGGACCCGCCTGGTCAAGGAGGGTGTGGAGGTGATCAGCGGCGAGGCCCGCCTGGTCGACCCGCACATCGTCGCCGTCGGCGACCGGCGCCTGCGCGCCGACATCATCCTCATCGCCACGGGCGCCCACCCCCGTGAGCTGCCCACCGCCAGGCCCGACGGTGAGCGCATCCTCACCTGGCGCCACCTCTACGACATGGAGGAGCTGCCGGAGAAGCTGATCGTGGTCGGCTCCGGCGTCACCGGCGCCGAGTTCGCCAGCGCCTACCAGTCCCTCGGCTCCGAGGTCACCCTCGTCTCCTCCCGCGACCGCGTCATGCCCACCCAGGACGCCGACGCCGCCGAGGTGCTGGAGCAGGTCTTCATGCGCCGCGGCATGACCGTCCTCAGCAAGACCCGGGCCGAGTCGGTGGTGCGCACCGAGGACGGCGTGCTCGTCACTCTCTCCGACGGCCGCACGGTGGAGGGCAGCCACTGCCTGATGACGGTCGGCATGATCCCCAACACCGAGGGCCTGGGGCTGGAGGAGGCCGGTGTCCGCCTGGGCGGCGGCGGGTTCGTGGAGGTCGACCGGGTCTCGCGCACCACCGTCCCGGGCGTGTACGCCGCCGGCGACTGCACCGGCGTCAACATGCTCGCCTCCGTGGCCGCCATGCAGGGCCGCATCGCCATGTGGCACGCGCTCGGCGAGGCCGTGGCCCCGCTCAAGCTGTCCACCGTGGCCTCCACCGTGTTCACCCACCCCGAGCTGGCCTCCGTGGGCGCCAGCGAGGACGACGTGCGCAGCGGCCGGATCGACGGCCGGTCGGTCACCCTGCCGCTGAACACCAACCCGCGCGCCAAGATGGACGAGGTCGAGGACGGCTTCGTCAAGCTGATCTGCCGTCAGCACACCGGCATCGTGCTGGGCGGGGTCATCGTCGGCCCGCGCGCCAGCGAGCTCATCCTGGGCGTGTCCATCGCCGTCCAGCAGCGCCTGACCGTGGACGACATCGCGCACACCTTCTCGGTCTACCCGTCGCTGTCGGGCAGCGTCACCGAGGCCGCACGCACCCTGATGCTGGCCTCCCCGGAGTAGGGGCCGCACCCCCGGAGGGGTTCGCCGCGCGCTCCGGACACGGTCGCCGCGGCGGGCCCCGGGGCAGCCGGCGGGAGCCGTGTGCCTACCCACTCTTGCCCCGGATCGAGTAACGTCTTGGTGTGATCTGTCCCAAGTGTCAAAGCACCATGCGCACATTCGACCGCCAGGGCGTCCACATCGATCGGTGTGACGGATGCCAGGGCATCTTCCTGGACCGCGGTGAGCTGGAACGCGTCATGGAGGCCGAGCAGCGGCACTACGGCGTCGCGCCGCCCCCGGACCCGCAGGTCCGTCCGCAGGCCTACCCCCAGGCCCCGCCTCCGCCGGCCGCCTACCCCCACCAGGCTCCGCCGCCGCACGCCGCCTACCCCCGCGGCGGCTACCCGGACTCCCCGCGTGGCTACCGCGACTCGCCGCGCGGGTACGGCGGCTACCGCGACTCGCCCGGCCCCTACCGCGGCCGCCGCAAGAAGAGCTTCCTGGAACAGCTCTTCGACTGACCCGGGCCACCGAGCGCCCTCCACGAACCGAGCAAGGAAATCCGTGCACCCGCTGATCTGCGACCACTGCGGGGAGCTGGACGAGACCCCCGACACCGCCGCGGGGGTCTCCGTGCTGCGCTGTGCGTCCTGTCGGCGCACCCGGCCGTTCCTGCGCCTGCCCCTGTACTGCGTGTCGGGGCCCAGCGGTACCGGCAAGTCCACCATCGCCGGGATGCTGCTGGAGAGGCTCCGGGACCGCTTCGTCGTCCTCGAACAGGACCTTCTGTGGGTCGGCGGGCTCCGCGATCCGGCCGACCACCACCGCCTGTTCCGCTCCACCTGGCTGCGCACCGCCGCCATGGTCCAGCAGAACGGGCGTCCCGTCGTGCTGTGCGGGACCGTGGTACCTCCGGAGTTCGAGCCCCTGCCCGAGCGCGCCCTGTTCAGCGACGTCCACTACCTCGCGCTGACCTGTGAGCCCGGGGCCCTGGCCGCGCGCCTGCGGGCGCGCCCCGCCTGGCGGGAGTGGGACGAGGAGCGGATCCGCGAGAACCTGGAGTTCGCCGCCTGGGTGGAGGAGGAGGCCGAGCGCATGCGGCCCCCGGTCACCCTGGTCGACACCACCCGCGCCGAACCCGCGGACACGGCCGAGTCCGTGTGCCGGTGGATCGAGGGTCTGCACGCGGAGTCGGCCGTCGCCTCCTGAGGCGGCGCACGGCGGCCCGTGCCCGCGAAAGGGGCCCCGAGCGGCTGCTCGGGGCCCCTGGCGTGCGTGGTGGCGGGGTCAGAAGTCGAAGCCGCCGAAGTCGCCGCCTCCGAAGTCTCCCCCGAAGTCACCGCCTCCGCCGAAGTCGCCCTCCGCGCCGACGTCCCCGGCGCCCATTCCCATACCCATGCCCATGCCCATCATCGACCCCATCATGGAGCCCATCATCATGCCGGTGAACATGCCCATCATCATGTTCATGCCGAAGTAGCCGCTGGCGTAGGGCGCGTAGGCCGGGCCGGCGTCGTAGTACGGGCGGCGCTCGCCGCCCACCTCGACCAGGCGGACGTCGGGCTGCCCGCCGACGCGCACGGCCTGGGCGCAGGCCGCGCACGCGGTGACCTCGCGGGGAGCGCCGCCGGGCGGGGCCCAGGTGACGTCCTCCACGGACGGGCCGTGCTGCGGGTTGAAGAAGCAGGGGCCGCGCCGCTCCGGCACCGGGTCGCCGTTCATGCGGGCCCGGGTCGCGGCCATGTGGTAGCGGCCGTCCTCCAGGGCGCTGGTGACCAGCCGGACCTGCTCGGGCTCGCGGATGGTGTCCAGCAGGGACTTGGCCTGGTCGTAGGCGTCCATGGCCTGGGAGTAGTCGTCGCGGGTGGCCTCGTCGACCTTGGACACGTCGATCTCCAGGCGGGCGACGTCCTCGCCGAGCCGGACGACGTCCTCGGTGGCCATCTGCCTGATCTCCTCCAGCTGCCTGGCCTTCTCCGCCTCGCGCCTCTTGCGGCTGCTGCGGACGAACCAGACGCCGGCGGCGACGACCGCCAGAAGGACGCCGAGCAGCACCAGACCGGAGACGGCTCCGGCCTCCTCGGCCTCCTGGACCTCGGTCGCGGCCTCGGGGACGGCGATCAGGGTGTCGACCTGGTTGCTGCCGCCCTGCTGCAGGGCCATCTCGCGGATGGTCTCGGTGTCCTCGACGTTCGGGGACATGACCTGGAAGACCTGGTCGCCCACGACGACGCCGTAGAGGCCGTCCCCGACCTCCTCCATGACCGGGTTCATCAGGGAATCCATCCCGGTCTGGGAGGCGACGCTGTCGGAGGGCAGGAGTACGTAGTAGACGGGTGTGTCCGCCTCGGCGGCGGACGACTCCAGGGCGCTTTCCTCGGCCTCGGGGATCGCGTCGATGCTCGGGTCGATGAAGACGCCGTCGCCCTCGAGCTCCTCGACGACGGCCTGGGACTCCGGTGGCCGGGGCTGTGCGTCGGCCGAGGCGGGCACCGCGGCGGCGCTCACCAACGCAGCCGCGAGCCCGGCGGTCAGCACTGTGGGTGTTACCAAGCGGCGCAACATGATCGTTCCTCTCGCCTCCCTCACCACAAGGACGAACGGACGCCCCCTCCCGGTTCCCGGTGTGCCCGTTCTCACCGGTGGTGAAGAACGAGGCGGCCCGCCGGAGGGTCCCGGCGGGCCGCGGGTGGACGGGGGTGCGGTGGACGGGCCTCAGCCCTGGCCGGCGGCTCCGGCGGGAACCTTGCGCACGTCCGGGTCCTCCTCGGCCGCCTCGGTTCCGGCGTCGGCGTGGGCCTCGTCCAGCGGCACGAAGCCGGAGGCGTCGCGCGGCGCGTTGTAGCGGGCCAGGTCCATGATGCCCTCGCGCTTGGCGACGATGGCCGGGACCAGCGCCTGACCGGCGACGTTGACCGCCGTACGGCCCATGTCCAGGATCGGGTCGACGGCCAGCAGCAGGCCCACGCCCTCCAGGGGCAGGCCCAGGGTGGACAGGGTCAGGGTCAGCATGACGGTCGCGCCGGTGGTCCCCGCGGTCGCGGCCGAGCCGATCACCGACACGAACACGATCAGCAGGTAGTCGGTGAGGCCGAGGCTGACCCCGGGGAAGAACTGGGCGATGAAGATCGCCGAGATCGCCGGGTAGATGGCGGCGCAGCCGTCCATCTTGGTGGTGGCGCCGAACGGCACGGCGAACGCGGAGTAGTAGCGCGGGACGCCCAGGTTCTGCTCGGTGACCCGCTGGGTGACGGGCATGGTGCCCATCGAGGAGCGGGACACGAAGGCCAGCTGGACCGCGGGCCACACGCCGCTGAAGTACTTCACCGGGGAGAGGCCGTTGAGGCGGACGAGCACCGGGTAGACGACGAACAGCACCAGCGCCAGGCCGACGTAGATGGTCAGCGCGAACTTGCCGAGGGCGCCGATGGTGGTCCAGCCGTAGCTGTACACGGCGTTGCCCAGCAGGCCGACGGTGCCGATCGGGGCCAGGCGGATGACCCACCACAGGGCCTTGAGCACGACCTGCAGCGCGGAGTCGGTGAAGGTGATGAACGGCTCGGCGGCCTTGCCGACCTTGACCGCGGCGATGCCCAGGACGATGGCGATGACGATCAGCTGCAGGACGTTGAAGTCCAGTCCGGCGGTGATGCTCCCGTCGTCGGCGGTGGAGGCGTTCACACCCAGGCCCAGGAAGTTGGAGGGCACGATGCTCTCGATGAAGGCCATCCAGGAGCCGGTGCCGGAGGGCTCACCGGCGGTGGTGGCGTCCACGGCGCTGTTGACGCCGGGCCGGAAGGTCAGGCCGAGCGTGATGCCGATGGCCACGGCGACCAGTGCGGTGGCGCCGAACCAGAGCAGGGTCTTCCAGGCCAGCCGCGCCGCGTTGGTGACGTTGCGCAGATTGGCGATGGAGGAGATGACGGCGAGGACGATCAGCGGCGGCACGATCGTCCGCAGCAGCGTGACGAAGGTCGAGCCGATGGTGTCGAGGGTGACGGCGAGCCAGTTCGGCTGGTCGTCGCCGACCGGGCCGATCTGGAGGGCGACGACGCCCAGGACGATGCCGAGTACCAGGCCGGTGAGGACCTGGGCCGCGAACGGGAAGCGAAGCGTTCTGCGCTTGCTGGAAGTGCCTGTGTTCTGTGCGGACACGGGTTGGGACTCCAGAGAATGGTGAAGGCAGCCGGAAGCGCGCCCGGCGACGCGGTCGGCGTCGCGGGACTCCGGCTCGGGGAATGGCGGTGATCACCAAGGGGATGGTGACGGGGGAGGGTGTGCGGCGCGCTGCCCGGACGGGCGCGCGTGGACCTAGCTACACGCCTGAGAGCTGCGGCGGCACAGGTCGATGTGCCACCGTCGCGTCAGTCCCCAGATGTTCGTCACAACCAAGGACAATAACTGCCATCGCCTGTCTGTTCCATGCCTGGTCGTCGACGATTTCCTGTCCCCGGAGCCACATCGTCCGCCGCACGGGCCCTGCGGTGCGTCTTCCCGGATACGGGTGCGGCGAGGATCACCCTGCGGGCGGGGCCGGATGGGACGATGTACTGAGAACACCGTTACGGGGTGACAGTGATGGCTACTGCAGGTGACGAGGACGACCCGACGACCGGAGGCAGTGACATGTCTGTTCCGTCCGTGGCAGAACATCCGGTCCCGGAGTTCGGTGAGGTGACGATCCCGATGCCTCCCAGCAGGGGTTCACCGCCGATGACCTCGACCGCGTCCCGGGTCTTCCGCCGCACACCGAACTCGTCGACGGAAGCCTGGTACTGGCGAGCCCCCGGAAGCTGGTCCTCGAACTGTTGGGGGACGCGTTGAAGGCGCATGCTCCCAGCGGTCTTCGGACGGCCAGGGAGTTCTCGGCCAGGCTCGGTGGGCGACAGCGGCCGGAACCGGACCTGATGCTGGTCAGGGCGGAGGCCTTCGCGAAGTTGGAGCAGGCGTGGTTTTCCCCCGAGGCGGTGGAACTCGCGGTCGAGGTCGTCTCACCGGAGTCGGTGACCAGGGACCGGGAGCGCAAGCCCCGGCTCTACGCCCGCGCCGGTGTCCCCTTCTTCTGGAGGGCCGAACAGGAGGGGGACGACGCCGTGGTCCACGAGTACGAGCGGGATCCGACCAGTCCTTCCGGTGACTACCGCCGACCGACTGTGCACCGTGAGAAGTTCACGACCTCGGTACCGCTGAGCCTGGGGTTCGACCTGACCGACGTCCTGCGCCGCTGACCTGGTACGTACAGGGGAGAGGCACCGGACCAGGTGCCCCCGCCGCATGGTACGGGCGCCGGGGCGGTGACCGCGAGGGTTCGCCGGGCCGGTCCCGACCGGGTGATCCTGTACCTGTAGCGGGTGCGGGCGCCCGACCTCGCCACAAGTACAAGAGCAGCGGGTGTGGAGCCTCCTGCTCCACACCCGCGGCGTTCACGGCCGGTCCTAGGCGTCCTTGATCTCGCAGACCACGGCGCCGTTGGCGACGGTCTCGCCCGCGGCGAGGCCGAGCCCGGTCACCACCCCGG
>NZ_LWLB01000003.1 GCF_001905145.1 Nocardiopsis sp. TSRI0078 | reverse complement strand
CGAGCAAGCTCCGTGAACAATGTGCGCGAACACCCAATTATCTGCAGCGGACAAGCCCTCGGCCTATTAGTACCGGTCAGCTCCACCCCTCACAAGGCTTCCACACCCGGCCTATCAACCCCGTCGTCTACAGGGAGCCTTACCCTCTCAAAGGAGGCAGGAGACCTCATCTCGAAGCAGACTTCCCGCTTAGATGCTTTCAGCGGTTATCCCTCCCGAACGTAGCCAACCAGCCATGCCCTTGGCAGAACAACTGGCACACCAGAGGTTCGTCCGTCCCGGTCCTCTCGTACTAGGGACAGCCCTTCTCAAGTCTCCAACGCGCACAGCGGATAGGGACCGAACTGTCTCACGACGTTCTAAACCCAGCTCGCGTGCCGCTTTAATGGGCGAACAGCCCAACCCTTGGGACCAACTCCAGCCCCAGGATGCGACGAGCCGACATCGAGGTGCCAAACCATCCCGTCGATATGGACTCTTGGGGAAGATCAGCCTGTTATCCCCGGGGTACCTTTTAGCCGTTGAGCGACACCGCTTCCACACGCCGGTGCCGGATCACTAGTCCCAGCTTTCGCTCCTGCTCGACACGTCCGTCTCACAGTCAAGCTCCCTTGTGCACTTACACTCAACACCTGATTACCAACCAGGCTGAGGGAACCTTTGGGCGCCTCCGTTACTCTTTGGGAGGCAACCGCCCCAGTTAAACTACCCACCAGACACTGTCCCCGAACCGGATCACGGTCCAAAGTTAGATGCCCGAAACAGTCAGAGTGGTATTTCACCAACGCCTCCACCGCCACTAGCGTGACAGCTTCACCGGCTCCCACCTATCCTACACAAACCATCCCAAACACCAATGTCAAGCTATAGTGAAGGTCCCGGGGTCTTTCCGTCCTGCTGCGCGAAACGAGCATCTTTACTCGTAGTGCAATTTCACCGGGCCCATGGTTGAGACAGTGGGGAAGTCGTTACGCCATTCGTGCAGGTCGGAACTTACCCGACAAGGAATTTCGCTACCTTAGGATGGTTATAGTTACCACCGCCGTTTACTGGCGCTTAGATTCCCAGCTTCGCAGGAGCGAACCCCCACTAACCAGTCCTCTTAACGTTCCAGCACCGGGCAGGCGTCAGTCCGTATACAGCGTCTTACGACTTCGCACGGACCTGTGTTTTTAATAAACAGTCGCTTCCCCCCGCTATCTGCGACCCCACCCAGCTCCGGATGCAAGATCCATCACCAGACAGGGCTCCCCTTCTCCCAAAGTTACGGGGACAATTTGCCGAGTTCCTTAACCATGGTTCACCCGAACGCCTCGGTATTCTCTACCTGACCACCTGCGTCGGTTTAGGGTACTGGCCACACACGAACTCGCTAGAGGCTTTTCTCGACAGCATGGGATCACTCACTTCACCTAAAACGGCTCGGCATCACGTCTCAACCACATGATGTGCGGATTTACCAACACACCGGCCTACACGCTTACCCCCGGACAACCACCGCCGGGTAGAGCTACCCTCCTGCGTCACCCCATCACTTGCCTACTACGGGATCGGTTCCCAGACCAGTCCAGAGGCAGTTCCCGAAGGAACCATCAAGAACCAGCGTGGTTAGCATCACCCGGCTCAGCATGGACGCTCGTGCACGGGTACGGGAATATCAACCCGTTATCCATCGACTACGCCTGTCGGCCTCGCCTTAGGTCCAGACTCACCCTGGGCGGATTAACCTGCCCCAGGAACCCTTAGTCAATCGGCGGCAACGTTTCTCACGTTGCTTTCGCTACTCATGCCTGCATTCTCACTCGCACACCCTCCACCACACGATCACTCGGCAGCTTCCCCGGATGCACGACGCTCCCCTACCAACCCAGGAACAAATCCTAGGCTTCACAGCTTCGGCGGTGTGCTTCAGCCCCGCTACATTATCGGCGCAGAACCACTTGACCAGTGAGCTATTACGCACTCTTTAAAGGATGGCTGCTTCTAAGCCAACCTCCTGGTTGTCTCAGCAACTCCACAACCTTTCCCACTTAGCACACGCTTAGGGGCCTTAGCTGATGATCTGGGCTGTTTCCCTCTCGACTACGAAGCTTATCCCCCGCAGTCTCACTGCCGCGCTTCACTTCACCGGCATTCGGAGTTTGTCTGACGTCAGTAACCTTGTCGGGCCCATCAGCCAAACAGTAGCTCTACCTCCAGCAAGAAACACGCGACGCTGCACCTAAATGCATTTCGGGGAGAACCAGCTATCACGGAGTTTGATTGGCCTTTCACCCCTACCCACACCTCATCCCCCAGGTTTTCAACCCTGGTGGGTTCGGGCCTCCACGAGGTCTTACCCCCGCTTCACCCTGGACATGGGTAGATCACTCCGCTTCGGGTCCACAGCATGCGACTCCAACGCCCTCTTCAGACTCGGTTTCCCTACGGCTACCCCACCCGGGTTAACCTCGCCACACACCATGACTCGCAGGCTCATTCTTCAAAAGGCACGCCATCACCAGCCACAAGGACCAGCTCTGACGGCTTGACAGCACACGGTTTCAGGTACTATTTCACGACCCCTCACCGGGGCACTTTTCACCTTTCCCTCACGGTACTAGTGCACTATCGGTCATCAGGACGTATTTTGGCTTAGCAGGTGGTCCTGCCAGATTCACACGGACTTTCACGGGCTCCGCGCTACTCGGGAACACACCAACACCTAGACGGTCACTTCATCTACGGGACTCTCACCCACTCCGGTTCCGCTTCCCAACGGATTCAACTATGACCGACATCAGCGCTCCAGGCCGGCAGACCTGGACAGGTGCACCCCACAACCCCGCACACGCAACGACTGCCGTCTCTCACACGCCTGCGGTTTAGCCTCTTCCCCGTTCGCTCACCACTACTAGGAGAATCACTGTTGTTTACTCTTCCTACGGGTACTGAGATGTTTCACTTCCCCGCGTCACCACCAACTGCCCTATACATTCAGACAGCGGCAACCCGACACAACTCGGGCTAGGTTTCCCCATTCGGACACCCACGGATCACAGCTCGGTTGACAGCTCCCCGTGGCCTATCGCGGCCTCCCACGTCCTTCATCGGCGCCTGATGCCAAGGCATCCACCGTGTGCCACTATCACTTGGCCACTACAGATAACAAGATGCTCGCGCACACTATTCACAAATCAAAACACCAACCGCACACTCCGACACCACTCACACCACCAGGATCCTCGTCCTGACGACACCTGAGAGTTCTCAGAGGCGGTCCGCGGGAACCAACCACGACGGTTGCTTCCTCAGACACCCAACAGCGCGCCCCCGGATGCTTCTAGTCACCCGAGGTCAAGTTCGATCTGTCTTCAAGCCACTCCCGGTGCGGACAGTCCGAAGACCGACCACCCGGGTCCACTTTCGAGTCCGACCAGCACATAGAGTGAACGCTGGCCTGCAAAAGACTCCTTAGAAAGGAGGTGATCCAGCCGCACCTTCCGGTACGGCTACCTTGTTACGACTTCGTCCCAATCGCCAGCCCCACCTTCACTCACTCCCTCCCCGAAGGGTTAGGCCGCAAGTTTCGGGTGTTGCCGACTTTCATGACGTGACGGGCGGTGTGTACAAGGCCCGGGAACGTATTCACCGCGGCGTTGCTGATCCGCGATTACTAGCGACTCCACCTTCATGGGGTCGAGTTGCAGACCCCAATCCGAACTGAGACCGGCTTTTAGGGATTCGCTCCACCTTGCGGTATCGCACGCCCATTGTACCGGCCATTGTAGCATGTTTGCAGCCCAAGACATAAGGGGCATGATGACTTGACGTCATCCCCACCTTCCTCCGAGTTGACCCCGGCAGTCTCCCATGAGTCCCCACCATCACGTGCTGGCAACATGGAATAAGGGTTGCGCTCGTTGCGGGACTTAACCCAACATCTCACGACACGAGCTGACGACAGCCATGCACCACCTGTCACCCGCCAACTAAATGACCCCACATCTCTGCAGGTCCACGGGTGATGTCAAACCTTGGTAAGGTTCTTCGCGTTGCGTCGAATTAAGCAACATGCTCCGCCGCTTGTGCGGGCCCCCGTCAATTCCTTTGAGTTTTAGCCTTGCGGCCGTACTCCCCAGGCGGGGCGCTTAATGCGTTAGCTACGGCGCGGAAACCGTGGAAAGTCCCCACACCTAGCGCCCAACGTTTACGGCATGGACTACCAGGGTATCTAATCCTGTTCGCTCCCCATGCTTTCGCTCCTCAGCGTCAGGTAAGGCCCAGAGACCCGCCTTCGCCACCGGTGTTCCTCCTGATATCTGCGCATTTCACCGCTACACCAGGAATTCCAGTCTCCCCTACCTACCTCTAGCATGCCCGTATCCACTGCAGAACCGGAGTTAAGCCCCGGTCTTTCACAGCAGACGCGACACGCCGCCTACGAGCTCTTTACGCCCAATAATTCCGGACAACGCTCGGACCCTACGTATTACCGCGGCTGCTGGCACGTAGTTAGCCGGTCCTTATTCCCCACCTACCGTCAACCCCCAGAGAACTGGGAGCCTGCGTTGGTGGTAAAAGAGGTTTACAACCCGAAGGCCGTCATCCCCCACGCGGCGTCGCTGCGTCAGGCTTTCGCCCATTGCGCAATATTCCCCACTGCTGCCTCCCGCAGGAGTCTGGGCCGTGTCTCAGTCCCAGTGTGGCCGGTCGCCCTCTCAGGCCGGCTACCCGTAATCGCCTTGGTAGGCCGTTACCCCACCAACAAGCTGATAGGCCGCGAGCCCATCCCCAACCGAGAAAACTTTCCACCCACCACCATGAGATGGCGGGTCGTATCCGGTATTAGACGGCGTTTCCACCGCTTATCCCGGAGTCAGGGGCAGGTTGCTCACGTGTTACTCACCCGTTCGCCGCTCGTGTACCCCGAAGGGCCTTACCGCTCGACTTGCATGTGTTAAGCACGCCGCCAGCGTTCGTCCTGAGCCAGGATCAAACTCTCCATAAAGGTCACTCAACCCGACCCGGCGATCCTCGCGGACCGTCCCTGGGCGGGTAAACCTAGAAGTAATCCTGACCAACCGGGTCACCCCGGCTAATCAAAGGAACCCTCCACACCGAAGTGTGGCGGGGCCAAAACAAACATGGCTTAAAGAAAATCAAACACGCGCTGTTGAGTTCTCAAGAAACAACCGCTCTTCCCGTACAAGCCCGGAACCGAGAGTTCCTGTCGCTTTTCCGTGGAAGGCGCTGTATGCGTTTCCGCTTTGTTGTGTCTTCACTTTATCAGGTGTTCCGTTTCCCGCCAAACCGGCGGTTTTCGGTGTTCCTGGTCGGGGTGAAGCCCGGTGTGCTTCCGCGTTTTCCTTGGAAGCGCCCTCCGAGCTTACCGGCTCGAGAACACTGCTCGAACCAGTCAGTCAGAGAAGGGAGTGAACCGGCCCGTCCGCGGGGATCCGCGTCCGTCTCGCTCGGTACTTCCCCAACTCTACCCCTGCGCCGGAGTGCTNTGACCAACCGGGTCACCCCGGCTAATCAAAGGAACCCTCCACACCGAAGTGTGGCGGGGCCAAAACAAACATGGCTTAAAGAAAATCAAACACGCGCTGTTGAGTTCTCAAGAAACAACCGCTCTTCCCGTACAAGCCCGGAACCGAGAGTTCCTGTCGCTTTTCCGTGGAAGGCGCTGTATGCGTTTCCGCTTTGTTGTGTCTTCACTTTATCAGGTGTTCCGTTTCCCGCCAAACCGGCGGTTTTCGGTGTTCCTGGTCGGGGTGAAGCCCGGTGTGCTTCCGCGTTTTCCTTGGAAGCGCCCTCCGAGCTTACCGGCTCGAGAACACTGCTCGAACCAGCTCGACTCGGGAGAGAAGGATGGTGCCGCCGGACCGGTCCGGTTCCGAGTCGGCCCGAGGGCCGCTCGCCGTCCCGTGGCGACTCGGTGAACACTACCCCCGCCCGGAACACCGAGCAAACCGAAACGCCTGTGTCGCCACTCACACCTTGGCCCCTCGCGCGGGGTCGGCGGCCACCGGGCACGCCCCCACGTGACTCACCCCGTTGAGGAGGATGCCCTGGCCGGGCACTCACTGGAATGACAAAGAACGGAACGGCGACGTGAAATAGGAACAGCGTTTTCGCAGCCCAGGACACCCGTGGCATCGAAACAAGGCGTTTACCAGGGAACATGGAGAAAGGCGGGTAAACACCCTTGAAATCCTTCCGGGGGCGATACATGATGTGCAGCGTTACTGGAACGGATTCTGGTCCGGTGGCACCCCGGCCGGGGGCGACCACGACCAGGCCGCGTGCCGGATGTTCGGGGGACGGCGGGCGCAGCGCGGCCATGCACCCACGGAAGGACCTGCATGGACACCACATCCCCCGACGCCACCGCGGCTTCTGGGAGCCACACCAGCTGGAAGCGCTTCGCGCTCTTCTCCATCCCGGCGAGCGTCGCCGTGGGCGGCATCCTGGTCGCCATGGCCCAGGGCGCGCTCGCGGCCTCCTTCACCGTCTCCGGCCAGGACTTCAAGATCTCCGCCGACCATCTGGACGGTGAGGGGTTCGTCCAGTACGGCTGGCTGGACCAGACGGTCCGTGAGGAGGCCGTGCCCGTGGCCGTCGCCGGTATCAGGCACGCGGAGATCGAGGGCCTGTGCCAGTCGGTCCTCACCGAGTTCCCCCTCATCGGCAAGATCTCGCTCCAGCTGACCGCCGGTGACCAGGGCGCCCCCGTCATCGCGGAGAACCTGGTCATCGACATGTCCCAGATGGACGGCAACGCCGAGTTCGAGAACATCGAGATCGGCCGCGACGCGGGCACGCTCGACCAGGGGCCCGAAGGAGCCCAGGGATTCAACGACCTGTTCGGCATGCAGTCCGACACCATCGTCGTGGAGGACCTGGAGCAGACCGCCAGAGCGGCCAGCGCCGGGACCTTCCGCCTCTCGGGGCTGAGCCTGGGCCTCAGCCTCGGGGAGGACGAGTGCTTCTGAGGTCGTTGCGGAGCCTGTGGGAGGCCTGGCACCGATGGTGCAAGCGCCGCCCCTTCGCGGGAGGGCTCCTGATGATCCTCTCCGGCGTCGTCATGACGTCGTTCGTCGCGATGCCGGTGGAACTGATGATCCAGACCGGTGTCGGCGGGGTCTCCTCGCTGATGTTCGGCGGCATGCTCGCCGTCCTCGGGCTGGTCACCTGGTTCACTCCGAACCAGCACGTCATCACCGGTTCGCTGGCCGGATTCCTCGGCCTGGGCGCACTCATCCTCTCCAACCTGGGCGGCCTGGTGATCGGCACGCTGCTGGCACTGGTCGGCGGCGGGCTGGCCTTCTCCTGGCGCCCCGTGGCCCGGCCGCCGCGCGGGAGGCGACGGCGCCCACGCGAACAGGCACGGCGGGACACGGAGGACGTCCCCCGTTCCGGGGAGTGATCCCCGACCGTCCGAGCCGTGCCTCCCCGATCACCGGGGGCACGCGGGAGTACCCGGGCCCGCGTGTTCCCGGTCGTCCACCAGGAAAACCACGTCTACCGAGTCGGCGCGTACCTTCCGTATCCCGTCCGGTCGGCGCCTTCCGTGCGCCCACCGGCCGTTACACACAAGGAGTACTCATGTCGGTTCCGCGACCGATGGCCCCCGCTCGCGTCCTCCTCGCCGCCACGGCGGCCGGTGCCCTGGCACTGGCCTGGGGCGGCAGTGCCGCCGCCCAGCAGGGTTCGACCACCGTGGCGCCCGCCGGCGCGGCCTTCGAGGCCTCGCTCAGCGGCAGCGCCACCTTCACCGCAGGCAGCGTCGTGGTGACCTGCCAGGTCTCGTCCACCTCTCCGGGCGACGGCAACAACGTCGTGCCCGAGGCGCCCGACAACCACAACCCCGCAGGTGCGGTCTCCTCCACGATCAACGCCCCGGACTTCACGGACTGCTCGACCAACGTGCCTTTCGTGAACGCGTCGGTCGCCGTGAACGACCCGGTGTGGGAGATGACCATGCAGCACGGCTCGCCGTCCGTCGGCACGATGGTGATCCCCGCGGGGGGCATCGTGGTGACCACCAGCGGCCTGTCCTCGTGCACCGCGACGGTCAGCCCGGACGGTCCGGTCGGCATCGGCGGCACGTGGACCAACGGTGACCCGGCCTCGACGCTGGCCTTCGACACCGCGGCCCCGGTCGAGGTGACGGGCGGGTTCGGCTGCCCGACCAGCGCGACCGAGGCGCCCTTCCAGGCGACCTACGAGGTGACCAACGCCGATGACCCGGCCTCACCGATCACCGTGACCGGCTAGGGACGGTCCCCTCCGGGCCGCGGGGCCGCGTGTGAGACCGTCCCCGCGGCCCGGACACGGTCGCCGTGTGGGAGGGGCCGCCGCGCGGCGGCCCCTCCGTGGGCCGGGTCCCGCCCTCTTCTACATGTCGTCGTCACCCATGTCGTCGCCCTGCATGTCCTCGTCCATGGACTCCTCGTCCATCGACTCCTCCGACATGTCGCCGCCCTCCATGTCCTCGCTCATCGACTCCTCGGACATCTCCTCGCTCTCCACGGTGTCGCCCCCGGCGGCGCCGTCGTCGCACGCGGCCAGGCCGAAGGCCGCGACGAGGCTGAGGGCCCCGCTCGCGAGGAGGCGGCCGAGCTGGTTCGAGGCGATCGTGCGCATGGTGTTCTCGTCTCCTTGTCATCGCTGTCGCGACGGGTTGGCCGGGCCCCGTACGGGCCCGGGGTCTGTCGGGGTCAGGCCACGTTCACGGTGACGGTGTGGTGGCCGGTCGCCCCGTCCGGAGCGGGCGGCGCCTGCTCGGAGGTCTGGGTGTGTCCGTCGCGGTCGGTCGCGCGGACGGCGATCCGGTGCTCTCCGGACCCGGCGTCCCAGTCGAGGGCCCACTGCCGCCAGGTGTCGGCGGTGTCCTCCTCCGCGAGTCCCGCGCCGGTCCACGGTCCGCCGTCGACGCTCACCTCCACCCGGTCGACGCCGGTGTTCTGGGCCCAGGCCACTCCGGCGACGGTGATCCGGCCCCGGTCGAGGTCCGCGCCGTCGCGGGGGGTGTCGATGCGCGACTGGGTCTTGACCGGACCGCGCGCGGACCAGCCCCGGGGCACCCAGTAGGCGTCGAAGGCCCCGAACGTGGTCAGCTCGATCTCGGTGATCCACTTGCAGGCGGACACGTATCCGTACAGGCCCGGGACGACCATGCGGACGGGGAATCCGTGGTCGTAGGGCAGCGGCCGCCCGTTCATGCCGACCGCGAGCATGGCCTCCCTTCCGTCCATGACGTCGGTGACGGGCGTGCCGATGGTCATGCCGTCCTGGGAGCGCGAGACGAGCTGGTCGGCCGGTCCTCCGTCGGCGGGGGAGCGGACGCCGCTATCGGCGAGGAGGGAGGCCAGCGGCACGCCGATCCAGCGTGCGTTGCCGACGTAGGAACCGCCGACCGGGTTGGACACGCAGGCCAGGGTGATGTCGCGTTCCCTGAGGTCGGGGTGCTCCAGCAGTGCGGCGTAGGTGAGGACCCGCTCCCGTGCGACCCCCAGGCCGTGGACGCGCAGGGACCACGTGGAGGCGTCGACGCGCGGTACCGACAGTGCGGTGTCGATCCGGTAGAAGTCGGCGTTGGGGGTGAAGAAGGGCGCGAGCCCGTCCAGCTCCAGGTCGGCGCCGTCGGGCACCGGCGGGGCCGGGTCGCCCGGGCGCGGGAGTACCGCGTTGCCGGGGGTGAGGCCGGTCGCGGGCCCCGAGGCGGTCAGGAGCCGGGCGCCGATCCCCGTTCCCGCGGACGCCGCGGCGGCGGCCCCGGCCAGCAGGGCGAACCGGCGCCGGTCGAATCCGGTGGGCGTGCCCTCCCTTCCGCCGGGGGAGGGTTCCGGTGAGGAGCCGACACTGTCCACAGCCTGTGGACGGTCGGCCGCGGCTCCGAGCAGCCAGAGGAGGACCCCGGTACAGACGGCGGCACCCGCCAGGGTGGGTAGCGCGTCGAGCGGTCCGCTGCCGGGGCGGGTGAGCACCGACGCCAGTCCCACGGCGGTGAAGGCGGCGATTCCGGCCGGGCCGAAGGCCCTCCGGCGTCCGGCGGCCGCTCCGACCAGGGCCGCGGTCAGGGCCAGGAGCACCGCGGTCCCGATGAGCAGGGCGGGTTTGTCCGCCGTCCCGAAGGTGTCGACGGCGAACTGCTTCACGGGCGGCGGCGCGAGGTCGACGACCGCGTCCCCCACGGCCAGCAGCGGTGTGCTGGTGGGGCGTGACAGCGCCACGGCGGCGGCCTCGGCCACGGCCAGCGCGGACGCGGTGGCGACGAGCCCGGCGACGGCGGCCGGTCCCCGGCGGGTGCTGCGGGTGGTGTCGGACATGCCCCCGGTTCGGTGCGGAGCCGGGCGGGGCGACGGCCGAAACGGTAACGAGTGGGTAAAGTCCGCCAGGCCGGGGTCACCGGCCCGGCGACGGCGCCGAATGCCTGTGCAGGCAGGGAAGAGGTGGTGGCCGACGAAGCGGACAGCCGAGTGGGAACACGGGGAGGCCGATCCTCCCGGCGGCGAGGACATGCTGGAGGACCCCCTGGCGCGGCTCCTCCAGCAGGCCGCCATCGGTGACCTGGCCGCGTTCGAGGGGGTCTACCGGCGGCTGTCCGGTCCGGCGTTCGGCATCGCCCGCCGGGTCACGCTGAACGAGGCGCAGGCCGAGGAGGTCTGCCAGGAGGTGTTCTTGGAGGTCTGGCGGACCTGTGCCCGCTACGACCGGTCGCGGGGGAGCGTCTCGGCGTGGATCCTGACCATCGCGCACCGGCGGGCCGTGGACCGGGTGCGCTCGGAGCAGGCGGCGTCGACCCGGCTCGCCGCCGCCGGGCGCCTGGAGTCCGAGGCGACCCCGCGGGACTCGGTCCCCGACCAGGTCGAGCACCGCCTGGAGCGGGAGAAGGTGCGCCGGTGCCTGCGCAGGCTCACCCGGACCCAGCGCGAGGCGGTTCGGCTCACGTACTACACGGGGTACACGCAGCGGCAGGCGGCCGACCTGCTGGAGGTCCCGCTGACCACGGTCAAGGGACGGCTGCGTGACGGTCTGATCAGGCTGCGCGACTGCCTGGGGGTGGGCGTATGAGCGAGGCGGGTGTGCACGGGCTGACCGCGGGTTACGCGGTCGACGCCCTGGACCCGGAGGAGGCGGAGGCCGCCGAGCGGCACCTCGCGGAGTGTGAGGACTGCCGGCGCGACCTGGCGGACTTCAGGGAGACGGCGGTGCGCCTGGCCGGGGCCGAGGTGCGGGAGCCGCGGCCCGAGGTGTGGGAGGCGGTCCGCGGGGCCGCCCTGCGGACCCGCCAGCTGCCGCCGCTGACCGGCGCGCCGGAGCCGGGCGCCCACCCGCGTGCCGGGGTGGTGCGCCTGCCGGTCCGGTCCCGGTGGCTGCCGTGGACGGTGGCAGCGGCGTGTGCGCTGGTCGCGGTGGTGCTCGCGGGATCCCTGGTGTCGGTGAGCCAGCGGATGGACGCCGAGGCCCGGCACGCGGCGGAGATGGAGAAGCTGCTCGCCGCACCCGACACGAACATGGTGGAGGCCCCGCTCGGAGACGCACGGGCGACGGTCTTCGCCTCCTACGAGATGGACGCGGCGATGCTGGTGGTGGAGGGCCTGCCCTCGGCGCCGCGGGGGATGGCCTACCAGATGTGGTGGGCGGACGAGGGCGACGTGCGTCCGGCGGGGAGGCTCGAGCCCTCGGCGGACGGTCGGCACTCGGGGATGGCCGAGGACATGGGGCGCCCGGAGCAGCTGCGCGTGTCGCTGGAGCCGGCGGAGGGTGCGTCGGAGCCGAGCGGAGAGGCGATGTCGATCGACATGTGACCCGGTGCCGGTCCGGCTCGCGGTTTCGTACCGGAGTGACAACCACGCGCGGGTGGGGACTCACTCCGGAACGGAGAAACGGCGCGGGTTCCTCGCTTACGGTCGCAGTACTTCCGGGGAGTCACGAGGCGAAGGCTCTCCGGGAAGGCGCGGAACGCTTCGCCCGTCCCGTCCGCTTACGGAGACACCATGGCGCCCAACGCCGAAGGACCGTCCGCGATCCCACGACTGCTCCAGGCCCTCAGGACGGCGGGGGTCCTGGTCCGCGCCGGTGTGCTCGGCCCCGGGCGCCCCGACAGGATCGTCCGCCAGCTCCGCGCCCTGCGCACGTGGGGTGCCACGATCGCCGGCGGTTACGCCGCCGCGAACGAGCGTGTGCCCGACGCCGTGTCGGTCGTCGACGAGCGGGGGTCCGTGACCTTCCGCGAGATGAACCTGCGCGGCCGCGCGCTGGCCCGGGACCTGCACCGCGCGGGGGTGGGACCGGGCGCGCGGGTGGGCGTGCTGTGCCGCAACCACAGCGGTTTCGTGCAGGCGATGGTGGCCTGCGGCCGCATAGGCGCGGACACCGTGCTGCTGAACACCGGGCTGTCGGCGGCCCAGTTGTCCGCCGCGGCGACGGGCAACGGGGTGTCGGTGGTCATCGCGGACGCCGAGTTCGAGGGCCTGTGCTCGGAGCTGCCGCCGGAGATGGCCCGGGTGACGGCCTGGGGCGAGCCGTCGGTCGAGGGGCCCCGGATCCCGTGGCGGGCGGAGGAGGGCGCGGAGGGCGATCCTCCGCCGCCGGAGCAGCCGGGCCGGTTGGTCGTGCTGACGTCGGGGACGACGGGCGCGCCCAAGGGGGCGCGGCGGCCGACCCCGAGGGGGCCCCAGGACGCGGCCTCGGTGCTGTCCCGCATCCCCCTGCGCTCCTCGGACCGCATCCTGGTCTCGGCGCCGATCTTCCACACGTGGGGGCTGGCGGGTGTGCAGCTGGGCATGTCGATGCGGGCGACATTGGTGATGCGGCGGCTGTTCGACCCCGAGGACGTGCTGCGGACGGTGCAGGAGGAGCGGTGCACGGCGCTGTTCGCGGTGCCGGTGATGCTGCGGCGGATCATGGACCTGCCCCGGTCGACGCGCGAGCGGTACGACACCTCGTCGCTGCGGGTCGTGGCGTGCAGCGGTTCGGCGATGAGCCCGAAGCTGATCACGGAGTTCATGGACGAGTTCGGGGACGTGCTCTACAACCTGTACGGGTCGACCGAGGTGTCGTGGGCGACGATCGCCACGCCCGAGGACATGCGCAGGTCCCCCACCACGGCCGGCCGGCCGCCCCTGGGAACGCGGATCGCGGTCCTGGACGACAGCGGCGCGGAGGTCCCGCCGGGGACCGAGGGGTCGATCCACGTCGGCAACGACATGCTCTTCGACGGCTACACGAACGGGCGGAGCAGGAGGGTCGCGGGCGGGTTGATGGAGACCGGCGACCGGGGCCGCGTGGACGCGGACGGGCTGCTGCACGTGGCGGGCCGGGACGACGACATGATCGTCTCGGGCGGGGAGAACGTGTTCCCCCGGCCTGTGGAGGAGGCGATCGTGACGCTTCCGGAGGTGCGCGAGGTCGTGGTGGCGGGTGTGCCCGACGAGGAGTTCGGGCAGCGGTTCGCGGCCTTCGTGGTGCCCCGCGAGGGCGAGGCCGTGGACCCGGACAGGGTGCGGGCGCACGTGCGCGACGTGCTCGGCCGGTTCTCGGTTCCGCGCGACGTGGTGGTGCTGGACGGGTTGCCGCGCAACGCCACGGGCAAGGTGGTCAAGCACCTGCTGCCGTACCGGGCGCCGCGCCAGTAGGTCCGAGTGGATTCCGGCGGACCGGAATCTGTACGGAGAGACGACTCCCTTCCCCCGTCTTCCGGTGCGTGTGGGCCGGGGGAGGGGTCGGAGCTGGCACCGACGTCTTTTCCGACCTGCGCGAACACTCTGCGCCATCCTTACCGGAACCCCGTACCCATCTTCTTTGTGCGCAAGGTAATTGCGGGCTTTGAATATCGGGCATGAGGTAACTAACATGGTGTCGATGCCCGACCGATCCCCCGCCCCCGCGGGCGACTTCCCTCTTCCCGCCGTCGACGAGCAGATGTGCTTCGCGCTCTACGCCGCGTCGCGTGCGGTCGTCAACCTCTACAGGCCCCTGCTGGAACCCCTGGGGCTGACCTATCCCCAGTACCTGGTGATGATGCTCCTCTGGGAGCGCGGTGAGTGCTGGGTGAAGGACTTCGGGTCCGTGCTCCAGTTGGACTACGGCACCCTCACCCCGCTGCTCAAGCGCCTGGAGACCCGGGGGCTGCTGCACCGGGGCCGCGACCCGCGGGACGAGCGCTCAGTGCGCGTCGTCCTCACCGATGAGGGCAGGCGGTTGAGGGCGAGCGCCGAGGGCATTCCGGAGGCGATCGGCAGGGTCATCGACCTTCCCGAGGAGGAGTTCGAGGCCACGAGGCTGGCGTTGCGCCGCCTGACCGCGAACGTACTCGCGGGCGAGGCCCGTCTGCCCGGGACCAGCTGAGGCGGACGGGCTCCGTCACCGCTCCCGCCGTCGGGGGACGGCGGCGGACCCGGTGACGGGTGGGGACGGACGCCACGGGGGTCGTGTCCGTCCCCGGAAAGGGCGGGCCGCGGTCGCGGCCCGCCCGCGGTCGTCTCGGCCCCGGGGCCGCCGGTGCCCGTGTCCCCGTTCCCCTGAGGGCCGGCCCGGGCGGGGCTAGGGTGAGCACATGTCGATCTGGGCGTCAGACAACCGCAGTGGCCAAGTCCGCGAGGCCCTGACCATGCTCCTGTCCCAGGGAGTGATAGACGACTTCCGGATCCGGCCGGACGAGGAGTTCCCCTTCCGGGTGACCGTACCGGCCGGCGTGGTCCCGATGACCGAGCACCAGGCCGCGCACTTCGCGCTCGGTGCGGCCGTGGGCCACTTCGGGCGCCTGGCGCGCGGCGGGGACGGGCTCTAGCACCCTGCGGAGGTGTGCTCCCAGTAGCCCGGCGAGGTCTCGGTCACCGACGTGGTGACGAAGACGTTCCACAGGCCGAGCGGGTCGTCGGAGCCGACGGCGTAGGTCTGCCCGAGGCGCTGGACCGCCCGGCCCTGCGACACGTGGCCGTAGTTGTCGTCGGTCACGCACACGCCGGATTCGGGCTCCTCCGTGGGCGGGTCCGTGGGCTCCTCGGTCGGCGGGTCCGTGGGACCGGTCCCGGGGCCCTCGCCCCCGTTCCCGATGCCCCAGAAGTCGACCGTGTACCCGGTCGAGCAGACGGCGGCGAGGAAGTAGGCGCCCGCCGTGCCGCAGTCCTCCGACGGGTCGACGGGGGTGCCGTGGCCCATGCCGGAGACCGTGTAGTGGGCGACGGACGCGCTGTCGGCGTCACCGCCGTAATAGGCGGCGGTGGTGGACCCGGGCAGCCGCTCGGTGGCGTCGGGACCGCCGGACAGCCCGTGCACGTTGGTCCACTGGCTCACACCGGCCTCGCCGTTGGCGGGGGCCACCGTGGTGTCGGAGGTGCCGTGCCAGACGGCGACGCGCGGCCAGGGGCCGCTCCGACCGGGGTTCTTGGCGCGCACGGCGTCGCCCCACTGCTGCGCGCTCCTCGTCTTTCCGGGGTTCATGCAGCTGAAGGCGTCGATCATGCTGCTCGCACAGCCCACGGGGACCCCCGCGACGATGCCGCCCCCGGCGAACAGGTCGGGGTAGGCGGCGAGGAGCTCTCCGGCCATGGCGCCTCCGGCGGAGAGCCCGGAGACGTACACCCGGTCGGCGTCCAGTCCGTGGGAGGACACGGCGTGCCCGACCATGGAGCGGACCGAGCGCGCCTCACCGGAGTCGCGTGCGGTGTCGCCGCGCTCGAACCAGTTGAAGCAGCTGCTGGCGTTGTTGGCGGACTTCTGCTCGGGGTAGACGAGGGCGAAGCCGTGCTCGTCGGCGTGCTCCGCCCATCCGGAGTGGCCGTGGTAGGCGGCGGCGTCCTGAGCGCAGCCGTGCAGCAGCACGACCAGGGGCGCGCCGGCGGGCAGACCGTCGGGCACGTAGGAGTACATCGACAGGTTGCCGGGGTTGGTGCCGAACGAGGAGACCGGGGTGAGTGTGGCCGCCGAGGCGCGTGGGGCCAGGGCGATCAGCAGGGCGGCGACCGTGACGGCGACGGCGGCCAGGGCCGCGGTGAGGGAGAGGGCGGTCCGCCGCCGGCCGGGGGACACCGCGCCGTGGGCACCGGGCGGGGGCGGTGGCGGATGGTGGACAGAGGTCGCTGTGAGGGCCATGGGGGGTACCTCCGAGGGGATCTCCGAACGGTGAGCGGGGGGTCGGTGCACCGTGGCTGGGAGCCTAGCCCCGCTGTGACGTGGACGACATGTCCGAGAGACCCCGGTCACGGCGCCGCCGCCAGTGGGAAGCCCACAGTCCGGACGAAACCCATGGGTGCTGACCACATGTCTGCGGCGCGGGGTGTGTCCACCACCCCTATCCCCCGGCGGGAGAGGCACGCCTAGTTTGCTGCCATGACGACGCACGAGTTCCTGTCGGGCACGGCGCGGCAGGCCACCCAGTCCCCCGCCCCCGAGACCACGGGGGGCGCCCACACCACCCGGGTCGACCTCACGGGAAGGACCGCCCTGGTGACCGGGGCGGCCAGCGGCATCGGCAGGGCCTGCGCCCTGCGCCTGGCGGACGCCGGGGCCGGCGTCCGGCTGGTCGACGTCGACGGGGAGGCCCTGGAGGCGCTGGCCGACCGGGGCGTCGGCGAGGCGGTGCGGCTGGACCTGACCGACCTGGACGCGGCCGAGGAGGCCGCCCGGGGCGCGGACATCGTGGTCAACAACGCGGGCGTCCAGACGGTCGCACCCGTCCAGGACTTCCCTCCGGAGCGTTTCTCCCTCATCCTTCGTCTCATGGTCGAGTCGCCGTTCCGCGTGGTGCGCGGCGCCCTGCCCCACATGTACGAACAGGGGTGGGGCCGCGTCGTCAACATCTCCTCGGTGCACGGGTTGCGCGCCTCGGCCTACAAGTCGGCCTACGTGACCGCCAAGCACGGCCTGGAGGGATTCTCGAAGGTGGTCGCCCTGGAGGGCGCCGCACACGGGGTGACCTCCAACTGTGTGAACCCCGGCTACGTGCGTACCCCGCTGGTGGAGAAGCAGATCGCCGCCCAGGCGGAGGCGCACGGCATCCCGGAGGAGCGCGTGGTCTCGGAGGTCCTGTTGGCCAGGACCCCGCTCAAGCGGCTGATCGAACCCTCCGAGGTCGCCGAGCTGGTCGCCTACCTGTGCGGTGAGGACGCGTCGTTCGTCAACGGCGCCTCCCTGCCCGTGGACGGAGCATGGAGCGCGAGCTGAACACCACCACTTCCGGCACCCCCGACCCCGACGCCCCCGGTGCCGTCGTCCCGGGCGCCGTCTCGCCAGGACCCGAGGATCCGGGCGGTGGGGGCCCCGCGGGCTCCGAAGGGCAGGCGTTCTTCCTGGACCTGCTGCTGCGCGACGCCCCGGCCGTGGAGTACGAACGGCCGGTGCTGCGCGCGCGGGCGCGCGGTGAGGACCCGGAGGTGGTGGCCGCCCTGGAGGCCGCCAAGCTGACGGCACTGCGGGTGCGGTCGGTGATGCGCGACCGGCAGCGCCGCGAGTCGGAGCTGAGCGCGCTGTTCGAGACGGCCAACGACCTGGCGGGGATGCGCAGCCTGGACCAGGTGCTGCAGGCGATCGTGGAGCGGGCCCGCAACCTCCTGGGCACCGACATCGCGTACCTGACGCTGAGCGATCCGGAGGCGGGCGGCACCTACATGCGGGTGACGTCGGGGTCGGTCTCGGCGTCGTTCCAGCGGCTGCGGCTGGCCCCGGGCCGGGGGCTGGGCGGGCTGGTGGCCACCACGGCGCTGCCCTACGTGACGGCCAACTACTTCGCCGACCCGAGGTTCGTGCACGCGGACAACATCGACCACGCGGTGCGCGAGGAGGGCCTGGTGGCCATCCTGGGCGTCCCGCTGAAGATGAACGGGCGCGACGTGGGTGTGCTGTTCGCGGCGAACCGGCGCGAGCGCCCCTTCGCGCACTCGGAGGTCGCCCTGCTGTCGTCTCTGGCCGCGCACGCGGCCATCGCCATCGACAGCGCGAACCTGATCGACGACACGCGGCGCGCCCTGGACGAGCTGCACACCGTCAACGAGCGGCTGCAGCGGCACACGGCGTCGGTGGAGCGCTCGGCGGCGGCGCACGACCGGCTGACCGACCTGGTGCTGCGCGGCGGCGGGGTGCGCGAGGTGGCGGCCGCGGTGGCCGAGGTGCTGGGCGGCACGGTGCTGATCCACGACGCGACCTCGGACGAGTCGGTGACCGCCGGCCCGCAGGGTGCGGTGGAGGAGTCCGCCCGGGGAGGCACGCCGTGGGACTCCGGTGACGGCGGCCTGGCCGATGCGGTGCGCTCGTCGCTGGCCAGCGGCCGTGCCGTGCGGGCGGGCCGGGCATGGGTGGCGTCGGCGGCGGCCGGGACCGAGCCCCTGGGAACGCTGGTGCTGCGCGGGGTGGAGCTGGACTCCACCGACCAGCGGGTGCTGGAGCGGGCCGCGATGGTGACGGCGCTCTTGCTGCTCATCCGGCGCTCGGTGAGCGAGACGGAACTCCGGGTGCGCGGTGACCTCCTGGACGAGCTGCTGGAGGTGCCCGCGCGCGATCCGGTATCACTGCGGCAGCGGGCGTCGCTGCTGCGCGCGGACCTGGACGGCCCGCACGTGCTGGTGGTCGCGGAGGCGCCGGGCGCGGACCCGGGAAGGCTGCGCTCGGCGGCGACCCACGTCGCCGAGACCACCGGGGGACTGGCCGGGAGCCGGTCGGGACGCCTGGTGCTGGCGCTGCCCGGGACGGGCCCGTCCGCGGTGGGGCGCCGGGTGGCCGACGAGCTGTCGGCCGCGGCGAACGGCCCGGTGACGGCGGGGCTGGCCGGCCCGACGGACGGCCCGGCGTCGTTCCGGGACGCGTTCGCCGAGGCGTCCCGGTGCCTGCAGACCCTGCGGGCCCTGGGACGGGAGGGAGGCGTGGCCACCACCGAGGACCTCGGGTTCTCGGGGCTGCTGCTGAGCCAGGACCGGGACGTGCCGGGGTTCGTGTCGGCGACCCTGGGTCCGCTGCTGGAGTACGACGCCAGGAGGGGCACGCTCCTGGTGGAGACGCTGCGGGCCTACTTCGCGGCGGGGGGCAACCTGTCGCGCGCCAAGGAGGAGCTGCACATCCACGTGAACACGGTGGCGCAGCGCCTGGAGCGGATCGGCCAGCTCATCGGGGCGGACTGGCAGCGCCCCGGCCGGGCGCTGGAGCTGCAGCTCGCCCTGCACCTGCACGGGCTCCTGGACAGGGGCGTGGACCTGTCGGGCGACCAGGACGCCGGCTGACCGGCCGCCCCGGCCGACCGGTGGGGAGGGTGGCCGGGGCGTGACGCGCACCGTCCCGCCCCGGCACCGGTACGCGGGGGAGCCGGACGGCCCCGTCAGCGTTCGCCCCGGCCGTCGGCCGTCTCCCGGATGAGGCCGGTGACGTGCTCGGCGACCAGTGCGGCGGTCGGGGAGAACAGAGGACTGTAGTGGTTGTCGTCGGGGAGTTCGACGGTGGCCAGGTCCTCGGGGAGCCCGGCCAGCCGCTCGCGCGTGTACAGCCCCGGGCTCTCGTCCATGAGGCCGCGCGCCGCCCACAGCAGGCGGGCGGGACAGGGCAGCCGGTGGACGGCGCCGAGCGCGTCGGGGTCGGCGAGGACCTGTTCCCCGTCCGTGCGCACGGCCTCCTCGTCGCAGGACGAGCACATGGCGGGCGGCTCACCCGCGAGGTCGCGCAGGACGTAGTGGTCCACCCAGGTGTTCCAGCGCCCCTCGAAGGCGGGGTGGCGCCTCCAGAAGTCCCGGTAGTGGTCGGGCCCGTCGAAGGTCATGCGCAGGCGGGCCATGGCGGGGCCGAGCACGGCGTCGATGTCGGTCCCGGGCGGCGCGGGCAGTCCGTGCCCGCCGTCGACCAGCAGCAGTCCGGACACCCGGTCGGGGTGGCGGACGGCGGCCAGGCAGGCGACGAACGCGCCCATGGAGTGGCCGACCAGGACGGTGCGGTCGATCCCGTGGCCGTCGAGCACGGCGGCCGCGTCGTCGGCGTGGGCGGCCAGGCCGTGCGGTCCGGCCAGGTGGCCGCTGCGTCCGCGTCCGCGCAGGTCCGGCGCGATCAGCGGCGGACCGCCGAGCCCGGACAGCTCGGCGGCGAGGCGGGCGAAGGAGTGGCCGTTGGCGGTGATGCCGTGGACGGCCAGGACCGGGGTGCCGGGCCCCCCGCCCCAGCGGGTGACGGCCAGGGCGTCCCCGGCCTTCCCGGGGACGGGGACGGTGTACTCGTCCCCGTCGGTCCAGACGGCGGTGTCGGTCATTCCCGTGCGTCCTTCCTGTCGCGTAGGGCCGAGCGGAGGCGCCCGGGGAGGGCGACGAGTCCGCCGGGGAAGAAGAACACCATCAGCACGAACAGCGTGCCGAGGATGAACAGGGGCTGGGACAGCGGTGCGGCGATCCACGCGGGCAGCGCCGTGAAGGACTCGGATCCGCCCAGCTGGAGGAGCCGGTGGTCGGCGTAGGTGTACAGGGCGGCGCCCAGGAGCGGACCCCAGCGGGTGCCCGCACCGCCCAGGGCCACCATGACCAGCAGGGTGAGGGTGAACTCGGCGGTGGTGATGGTGGGGGTGACGCCGCCGATGACCAGCAGGTAGACGACGCCGCCCAGGGAGGCCAGGCCGCCGCCGACGGTGAAGGCCGTGAGCTTGTAGGGATAGGGGTTGACGCCGAGGACGGCGACGCGCTGCTCGTTGGCGCGGATGCCCCGCCAGACGCGGCCGACCGGGGAGGCGGTCAGCCACCAGACGACGCCGACGGAGAACGCCGCGTAGGCGACGGCCACCCAGTACAGGTTGACGGTGTCGACCACGCCCACGAACGCGTCCGGGACCATGGCGGTGTTGAGGGACAGGCCCTCCTCACCGCCGGTCAGGCGGCCCGGGTCGCGGGAGATGAGGATGGATCCGGCCTGGGCGAAGGCGAGGGTGACCATGGCCAGGGCTATGCCGTTGACGCGCAGTGAGACGGCTCCGAGGAGCAGGGACAGCAGGGTTCCGCCGACGACGGCGACCAGCGCCGACCACAGGAGCGGGAGTTCGGCCACCCGCATGAGCAGCGCGGCGGTGTAGGCGCCGCAGGCGAAGTAGAGGGAGTGCCCGAAGGAGAGCAGGCCCACCCGGCCGTAGAGCAGGTCGTAGCTGGTGGCCAGCCCGCCGAGGACCAGGCAGAACGCGATCAGGTGCAGGGTGGACGGACTGTTGAGGGCACCCTCGAACAGCCCGGGGACGTGCAGGGTGGAGAAGGGCAGGGACAGCGCCACCGCGAGGACGGCGACCGGGACCGCCCACGAGGGCGGGCGCCGGCGTCGGCGGACACCGCCCGCGGCCGGCGGCGCGGTGCCGCCGCCGGGGGTGTCGGTGCCGGGGGCCTGGGCGGCCACGTCGGTGTCGGTCATCATGCCACCCTCTCCGCGGACTTCCTCGCGGTCAGTCCGCCCTGCCTGGTGAGCAGTACGAGGGCCAGGACGATGACCACGGCGATGTCGCCGAGTCCGGCGACGGTGTAGTAGTTGGCGAACTGCTGGATGAGGCCGACCGTGACGGAGGCGATCGCGCAGCCGGTGAGCGAGGTGGTCCCGCCGATCACCACGACGATGAACGCGAAGATCAGCAGGGACAGCCCCTGGGTCGGGGTCACCACGCCGAAGTACAGGCCGCCCAGGGCCCCGGCCAGGGCCGCGGCGGCGCCGCCGATGGCGAACACCAGCGTGAAGGACCTGCGCACGTCGATCCCGAGGGCGGTGACCATGGCGCGGTCCTGCACACCCGCTCGGACGATGAGCCCGTAGCGGGTACGCGAGTTGAACAGCCACAGGGCCGCGAACACGGCGACGGCGGCCAGGATGAGCAGGAAGCGGTCCCGGGGGATGTGCACGCCGAGGACGGAGGCGGCGCCGCTCACCAGTTCGGGCTTGGGGAAGGTGAGCGGGTCGGCGCCCCAGACCGCCTGGATGAGCGCGGGGACGGCCAGGCTCAGGCCGACCGTGGCGAGGATCTGCTCGCGGTGCCTGCCGTAGAGCGGGCGGATGACGCAGAGCTCGACCAGGGTGGCGGCCAGGGTGCCCGCGGCCACGCCGAAGGCGACGGCGAGCAGGAAGCCGAACCCGGCGGGGCCGGCTCCGGGCAGGTACTCGGCGGCCCACCAGGTGCCGTAGGCGCCGATGGCCAGGAAGGCGCCGTGCGCGAAGTTGAGCACGTCCATCAGGCCGAAGATCAGCGAGAGCCCGGAGGCGATGAGGAAGTAGAGGGCGCCCAGGCCGAGTCCGGTGATGACGAGGAGGACGACGGTGCTCACGCGGTCCGCCTCCCTTCGGTCTCGGCGCCGGGGGTGGGGAGGGCGGCGGTGCCGGGAGCGACGGTCTCCTCGGCGGGGCCCCGGGCGTCGGCCGTGCCCTCGGCTCCGGGGGCGCCCGGGGCGCGGGGGGTGCCGGCCGTGCGGGCCACGCCGAGGAGTGCGCGGACGCGGTCGGCGTCGTCGAGCAGTTCCAGGGCGGGCCCGGTGTGGACCACGCGGCCCGCGTCGAGCACCACGGCCCGGTCGGCGACCCGGCGGACCAGGGACAGGTTCTGCTCCACGAGAAGGACCGGCACCTGCCGCGCGGCGCGGGCGACGGCGTCGGCGACCTCGCGGACGATGCGGGGGGCCAGGCCCTTGGTGGGCTCGTCCACGATGAGGAGCTTGTTGTCGTTGAGCAGGGCCCGGCCGATGGCGAGCATCTGCTGCTGGCCGCCGGACAGGGTGCCCGCGGGCTGGTCGGCCCGCCTGCCGATCTCCGGGAACAGCTCGTGGACGAGGTCGTAGCGGTGCTCGCCGGGGCGCCGCTCGGCGAGGCGCAGGTTCTCGGCGACGGTGAGGGCGGAGAAGATCCCCCGGTCCTCGGGCACGTAGCCGATGCCTCCGGCGACGATGGCGTGGGTGGGGCGGGCGGTGATGTCCGTGCCGTCGAAGACCACCCGTCCGGTGCGCGGCACCAGCCCGAGCAGGGCCTTGACGGTGGTGGTCTTGCCGACGCCGTTGCGGCCCAGGAGAGCGGTGACGCCCCGGTCGGGCATGGAGAAGGACACCCCCTGGAGGATGTGCGAGCCCTCGATCCACACCTGCAGGTCGGCCGCGTCCAGCAGCGGCCTCCCGGCGCTCACGCCCCGTCCCCGAGGTAGGCGGCCTGCACCTCGGGGTCGGCCATGGCCGAGTCCGGGTCGGTGAAGGCCAGCAGTGCGCCGTGGTGCATCACGGCCAGGCGGTCGGCCATGTCGAGGAGCACCTCCATGTGGTGTTCGACCATGAGGACGGTGCAGCCCTGTTCGCGGTGCACGTCCCGGATGACGGTGGTGAGCTCGCCGATCTCCCCGGCGCTGACCCCGGCCATGGGCTCGTCCAGGAGGATCAGGCGGGGGCGGCGGGCCAGGAGGAGGGCGAGTTCGAGTTTGCGCTTGTCGCCGTGGGACAGGTCGCCGGCGAGGGCGTCCGTCCGGTGGGCGAGGCGGACCAGGTCCAGGGCCTCGGTGGCCTCGGCGCCGCCGTCGGGGGTGGCGCGGCGCCAGAAGCGGCGGGACTCGCCGGTGCGGGCCTGGACGGCCAGGCCGACGTTGGCGCCCACGGTGAGGTCGCCGAAGACGCTGGAGGTCTGGAAGGTGCGGCCCATGCCGAGCCGGGCGCGGCGGTGGGGCGCGTACCGGGTGACGTCGGTCCCGGCGAGGCCGATGCTGCCGCCGGTGGGACGGGTCAGGCCGGAGACCAGGTTGAACAGGGAGGTCTTGCCCGCACCGTTGGGGCCGATGAGGGCGACGAACTCGCCCTCCTCCACGCGCATGGTGACGCCGTCGACGATGACGGCGCCGCCGACCGACCAGCTCAGGTCCTCCAGGGCCAGGACCGGGACGGCGCCGGGGGCCTCCGCGCCGGACGGGCCGGAGGTGTCGGGCGCTTCCGCGGCCCCGGTGGTGTCCGTGGTTTCGGGGGCCATGCCTACTCCGCGACCGCGGGCTCGACGTCCGCGGCGGGGATCTCCGCGACCAGCTCGGGGTGGGCGTCCTCGCCCTCGCCGACCAGTTCGACCTGGTACATGGGCTGGATGAGGGCGTGGTCCTCGGCGCGGATGGTGAGCTCGCCCTTGACGCCGTCGAAGGTCCAGCCCTCCAGCGCGTCGATGCGGTCCTGGACGCCGTCCCCCGCCGCGGCGGCGTGCACGATCATCTGGGCGGCGGTGAAGCCGTCGGGGGTGAAGAGGTCGACGGTGCCGCCCCCGGCCTCCACGGACTCCTTCATGGCCTGGGCGGCCTCGGTGCCGGAGGCGCCGTCGAAGTAGTGGGAGAGGAAGGAGATGCTTCCGCCCGCCTCCCCGAAGACCGGGTAGGACGGCTTGATGTCCAGGCCGGTGACGACCTCGGTGGAGTCGAGGATGCCCTGCTGGTCCAGGGCCTGCCACATGGCGGAGGCGGTCTCGCCCGCCCACGCGACGAAGACCAGGTCGGGCTCGGCCTGGCTGACCTGCTCGGCGAAGGGGGTGAGGTCGGTGGTGTCCGGCGGGGCCAGGACGCTGTCGACGCCGGCGCCCTCCGCTTCGAGGACCTCGGTGACGGCGGCGACGTTGTCCTGGCCGAAGGCGTTCTGCTGGGCGAACACCAGGACCTCCGCTCCCTCGGGGTCGTCCATGAAGGTGCCCGCGGTGAGGATGTCCTGGTAGGTCTGGCGGCCGGAGCGGAAGGTGTGGTCGTTGATCCCGCTGATGGCGTCGGTGGCCGCGGGGCCGGAGACGAAGAGGATGTCGTTCTGCTCGGCGAGCGGGGCGACCTGGACGGCGATGCCGGAGGCGGTGGACCCGGCGATGATGTCGTGGCCGGTGCCGATGAGCTCGCGGGCGGCGGAGATCGCCTTGGTCGGGTCTCCGGCGTCGTCCATGTACTCGACCTCGACGGGGCGGCCGTCGATCTCCAGGGTGCCGTCGGTGGCGTGGTCGAGGCCGGCCTCGAAGCCCTGCTTGTACTGTTCGCCGTAGCTGGCGAGGGGGCCGGTGGCGGAGTAGACGATGCCGACCCTGATGGGCGCGTCCTCGCCTCCCCCGGCGGCCTCGCCGGGGCTTCCGCAGGCGGTCACGGCGAGGACGACCGCGCAGGAGGCGGCGGTCAGGGGGGTCTTGCGCATTTCTCTCCTCCAGTCGGCACCCGTCTGTCCGACACAACCGCCCGAGCTGGGGGATGGGGTGCCAACCCGAAGGTAGAACCGGGGTGACCCGTTTCACATGTAGCGAGCACATACATTCGGTCCCGAATCGATGTACGGGGAGCCCACACGTGCTGCCGGGTCGGGGCCGGGGGTGCCCGACGGCGGGGTGACGCGCGCACCGGCCGCTTCGCCCCCGGCCCGGGTCGCCGGACCCGCGTCCCGTCGTAGTGCCCGCGCCCCTGCGGCGGTCCCCGTCCGGCCCTGCGCGCCTTCGGACGCCTCCGCGCCGTTGCACCGCCGCCGACGCGGGTACGGCTGCCGGTGCGACGGTTCTTCCGTGCCGGCGCGTTCCCACAGAGATTCGGAAAGGTGACGGAGCAGTGGAGAAGAAGAGACTCGCCCATATCGTTCTCGCCCTCCTGACCAGTGGCTCGGTCCTGTTGGGCGCGTACCTGCCCTTCGCGTGGTCCGGACTCGTCGGCTACGCCGCGGCCGGTGTCGTCCTGGTGGTGTGGGCCGCCTACGCGGGACGCCTGTACCAGGAGCGCGAGGAGACGCCCACGGCCTGAGGTGGCGGACACGCCCCGGTGAGCCCGGCAGCGGGGGAGGCACGCGCCGCGGCCACCCGTCCGCTCCCCGGGGCTCCGGAACTTCCACGTCCTCCCTTGACCTCAACATTTATTGAGGAATGAGTATGGCTTCCGGGCACCGGTCCGGTGCCCGCCCGGACGGGGGTCCGGGCCTTGCCACGACAGGAGGAAGACGATGAACCAGCCGGTCCTGGTCACCGGAGCCACAGGGAAGACCGGACGCCACGTGGTGGCGGGCCTGCTCGCCGAGGGGGTTCCCGTGCGGGCGCTCGTGCGCGGTCCGGCGGGCGTGCGCCTGCCCGACGCGGTGGAGGACGTCGGGGGCGACATCACCGACCCCGGGGCCGTGGCCGCGGCCGCGAGGGGCACCGCCGGCGCGTACCTGCTCTGGCCCGGTTTCGGCACCGACGGGATCAGGGAGACCGTCGAGGCCCTCACCCGGCACGCGCCGCGGGTCGTGTACTTCTCGGCGGTGGCGGCGGGGAACGACCCCGACAGCGTGTGGGGGCGGGTGGAGACCGCCGTGCGCGACTCCGGCCGGGAGTGGACCTTCCTGCGCGTCACCGGCCTGGCCGCGAACACGCTGGGCTGGGCCGACCAGGTCCGCGCGGGCGCGGTCCGCGCCCCGTTCGGCCGGGCCTCCCGCTCCCTGGTCCACGAGCGGGACGTCGCGGCGGTCGCCGTACGGGCCCTGCTGGACGGATCGCACGCGGGCAGGAGCTACACGGTCACCGGCCCCGAGTCACTGCCCCAGGCCGACCAGGTCCGTGTCATCGGCGAGGAGGCCGGCCTGCCCGTACGCTGGGAGGAGCAGCCCGAGGAGGAGGCGCGCGCCGAGATCGCCGAGACCATGGGCGAGGTCTACGCGACCGACGGGATGGCCTACTGGGCCTCCCTCGTCGACACCCCGGAGCCCGTCTCACGGGACGTCGAGGAGGTCACCGGCCGACCGGCGCTGACCTTCCGCGAGTGGGCGCGCGAGCACGCCGGGGACTTCGCCCCGCACGTGTCGCGCTGATCCCGGAACCCGGGCCGGCCCCTCAGCAGGAGCCCTTGTCCTCCCAGACACCCCACTGATCGTTGCCCGGCGGCATGCCCTGGATCCACCAGCGCGCCTCGTACTCGCGGCCCTGGTACCGCACCCGGTCGCCCTCGTCGTAGACGGTGTCCCCGTTCCACTCCGGTGCGTCGCAGGGGTTGCCGGAGTCGCCCCGGCCACCGCGGCCGCCGCCGTTGCCGTGGTCTCCCCTGCCGCCCCGGCCGCCCTCGTCCTCGGAGGGGGAGGCCTCCTCCTCGGTCTCCTCCGGCTCCGGTTCCGGTTCCGGGCCGGTGGACACGGTGACGGCGACGGTTCCCCCCTCCGGCAGGATCGTGCCGGGCTCGGGGGCCTGCCCGCTCACCTCGCCGGCGATCACGGTGTCGTGGTGCTCCTCGACCACCTCCGCGGTCAGGCCGAGCGCGGCCAGGGCGGCACTGGCGTCCGCCTGCGCCATGCCGACCAGGGTGGGGACGATGACGCCCTCGCTCACGTGGAGGACGACCGGTTCCTCGCGGTCGCCCTCCCGGCCCGCCTCGGGCTCCGTGGACAGCACGGTGCCCGGCGGTTCCTCGGCGGAGTGCTCCTGGACGACCTCGGTGCCGGTGAAGCCGGCCTGGCGCAGCGCGTCGCGCGCCTCGTTCTCGGTCCCGCCGACCACGTCGGGGACCTCCACGAACTGCGGACCGGCGGAGACCCACAGCAGGACCTCGGCGCCCCGCTCCACCGTGCTGCCCGCGGAGGGCGTGCTGTCGGCGACCGCTCCGGGGCCGACGGTGTCGCTGTAGGCCTCGTCGAACCGCACGGTCAGCTCCAGGCCGAGCGCGGCCAGGCGCTCCTCGGCGTCCTCGGCGGAGGCGCCCACGAGGTCGGGCAGCTCGGCGCGGCCGTCCGGGACCAGTGCCCAGCCGGCGGCGAACAGCGCCAGGACCAGTACGCCCGCTCCGACGAGCACGGGGACGCGCCGCCACAGAGGGACGGGGCCGCCCCGGTCCCGGCGGTGCTCCTCCGGCGCGTCGGTGATGACCGGGATCGGCCTGGTGTCGTCGGCGGCGAGGTCGGCCGGAGGGCCGGAGAGCGACCGCAGCACCTGTTCGACGACGGTGAGGTACCGGCCCGCGTCACGCGGGCGGTAGCGCGGGTTGGGGTCGGTGGCGTTGGCGACCAGCATGTCCAGGTCGGACGGCATCTCCGGGATGGCGGAGGAGAGCCGCAGCGAGTGGGCGTCCGGGTCGACCGGCACACCGGTCATCAGCGTGTACAGGAGCCGCCCGGCGGCGTGCACGTCGGTGTGGGTCTCCGGCCCGGCGTCCTCCTCGGCGTCGAAGAGCAGGGGGAACCCGGTGACCCGCACCCCGCCCTCGCCGTCCACCACGACCTTGTCCAGGTCCAGTTCGCCGTGTACGACCCCCGCCCCGTGGGCTACGTCGAGGGCGGCGAGCACCCCGGCCGCGATGGTCAGGGCCACGTGCGGCGGGTAGCGGAGGCCTCCGCCCCCCAGCGTGTGGGCGAGGGTCTCCCCCTGCAGGTACTCGGTGACCGCGTACACGTGGTCGTCGTCGCGCCCGTGGCCGAGGATCCGCGCGAGCCCCGGGTGGCGGAGCTCCTCCAGGGTCCGGGCACGTTCCAGGAACGCGTGCACGGCGCCGTGGTCGTGCACCAGCCACGGGTGCAGGACGGTGACCGTGACGGTCTGGTCGGCGCTGAGGTCGTGCGCGACGTGGACGGTTCCCGAGGCACCGCTGCGGAGCTGTTTGCCGAGGATGTAGCGCTCGTGCAGCGTGATACCGAAGAGGGGATCGGGAGCGGGGGTCTCCATGCGACGAATTCTATGTCCCAGGACCCCGGCATATCGTCCGTTAGCAGGCCGAATGCGGACAGGGAACGCCCTGTAGGGTCAACTCGCAGCACCCCCGGTACCGAAACGTTGCGAGGTCCCTGTGAACCTTCCTCCCTCCGGAACGACGGACGACCGCGTGGTCGGAGTCCTGCTCGGCTCCGCGTGCGGCGACGCCCTCGGTGTGCCCTACGAGTTCGGTCCGACGCCGGCCGAGGACCGGATCCCGGAGATGGTCGGGGGCGGGCTCGGCCCCTACGAGCCGGGGGAGTACTCCGACGACACCCAGATGGCGGTGTGCATCGCCCAGACCCTGCGCGACCACGAGGACCCGGTGTCGGCGGAGGCCCTGCGCCAGACCGCCGACGCCTTCCTGCGCTGGGCGGACAACGGCGCCTCGGACATCGGCAACCAGACCGCGTGGGTGATGCGCCGGTCCGGGCACGCCCTCGGGCGGCCCGAGGTCGCCGAGGTGATGGAGCGCGCGGCGGCGGACCGCTTCGCCGAGGGGGTGCCGAGCGCCGGGAACGGGTCGCTCATGCGCACGGGACCGCTGGCGCTGGCCTACCCGGACGACCGCGAGGGCCTGGCCGCGGCCGCCGACCGCTACAGCCGCCTCACCCACGGCGACCCGCTGGCCTCCGAGGCGTGCGTGCTGTGGTGCGAGGGGATCCGCCACGCGGTCGCGCACGCCGACCTGTCCGGGGTGCGCGCCGGCCTGGACCTGCTGCCGAAGGGCCGGCGCGCGGCGTGGGCGGCGTGGCTGGACGAGGCCGAGGAGCGGCCGCCGCACGCCTTCAACCCGAACGGGTTCGTGGTGAGCGCCCTGCAGGCGGCGTGGTCGGCCGTCGTGCGCGGCGACCTCACGACAGCGCTGCGGGCCGCCGTGCGGGCGGGCGACGACACCGACACCGTGGCGGCCATCGCCGGGGCGCTGCTGGGAGCCCGGTGGGGCGCGAGCGCGATCCCGCAGGAGTACCTGGACGCGGTGCACGGATGGCCCGGGTACCGGGCCGAGGGGCTCGCCGAACTGGCGCTCGGCGCCGCCGGGCGCCGGGCGGGGAAGGGCTAACCTGGGCCGTGTCCCTCCTCGGCGGCCCTGCGCGAGGGGGGCTTTCGACGGCTTCCGACCGACTTGTCGACGACATCGAGGTGTGCCATGTCCGGTGAACTGAACTGGGTACGGGCGGACCAGCGCCCGGAGCTGCTGGCCGGCCCGGTCCTGGCCGCGGTGCGGGGACGCGACGACGTGCGGGTGGCGGAGATCGATCCGGAGCTCGCCGACACGGCGGAGTTCTGCGAGCGGTACGGGATGCCCCTGGAGACCAGCGCGAACTGCGTGGTGGTCGCCGCCAAGCGCGGCGGGGAGGTGTCCTACGCGGCGTGCATGGTCCTGGCCACCCAGCGCGCCGACGTCAACGGGACCGTCCGCCGCCGCCTGGGCGCGCGCAAGGCCTCGTTCGCCCCCATGGACGAGGCCACCGGGCTGACCGGCATGGAGTACGGCGGCATCACGCCGTTCGGCCTGCCAAAGGCGTGGCCGGTCCTGGTGGACGAGGCCGTCGCCGCCGGGGGCGACGTGGTCGTGGGCAGCGGGGTGCGCCGCTCCAAGCTCCTGGTGCCCGGCAAGCTGCTCGCCGACCTTCCCGGGGCCCAGGTCCTGGCGCTGACCAGGTAGCGGTGCCGGGAGCGCCGGCAGCGCAGGGGGGCCGGAGCGCGTCCCCCTCGCGTGTCGACACGTCGACCTGCGGACTCGTCGCCATGTCGGCGCGAACGTCGACATGGCGACGAGTCGCCTCCGGCGGCCCCGTCAGGGGGTGTCCCCGACCTCCGGCACCCACGCGGACTCGACCAGGACCGTGTACTGGTTCACCCGCGGCAGGTCCTCGTCCGGCGCGGAGTCCGACTCCACGGCGACCGTCTCGTGGTAGAGCGGCATGCCCGTGCCGGGGTCGAACATGATTCTCCGCTCCAGGACGTAGCCGTCCCCGGCGTCCTCCTCGACCAGGAACAGCTCGCCCTCGCGGCCCTCCCTGTCCCTGGCCGTGCCCGCGTACAGCACGTCGCCGTGCCCGGCCAGGGCGCGCAGCGCGGCGGCCTGCACCCCGGGGTCGACCGGGGCCTCCTCGTACATCTGCTGGAGGGCGTGGACGAGCGCGACCGCTTCGGAGGGGTCCGCCGCCGTGCCGGAGCCGTAGCCGCCGCCCTCGGCGAGCTGGTCCGCCAGCCGCCCGGGGTCGGTGGACAGGTCTTCGGGACCCCAGGTGAAGAACATGCCGTTGCCGCCCTCGCCGTCGCCCCACTCGAACTCCTCGGGTCCCCGCTCGAAGAGCCACCGGACCGGGTTGCGGTCGCCGCCCAGGTGCTCGGGCATGCTCGGGGTCGAGACGTGGCGCCCGGACTCGTGGGGGGTGCGCCACACCTGCTCGTTCGTCGGGACGATCCCCCAGCCCTCCTCCCCGGTGTCGGCGTCCTGGGAGTAGGTGAGGGTCCACCGCGCGGTGCGCACGTAGGCGACGTCCCCGCCCCTCGGCGGAGGGGGCTGCTCCTCGGCGGCCTCGGCCAGGGCGAGGAGGCGCTCGCGCCCCTCGGACGCTTCGGACACGGAGGCCTCCAGGGGGGCGGGGGGCGGGCCGGCGTACGCGGGCCGGGCGGCGTTCCAGCCGAGGGGGACGATCACTGCCGCGGCGGCGAGCACGGCGGCCAGGCCCAGGACGGGACGGTGCCAGGGCCGTCCGGGGAGCAGGCCGCGGACCCGGCGCCGGCGGTTGCCCGCGGCGATCACCTCGACGCGGGAGAGCTCCCTGGTGGCCGGGCTCGCGTGGACGGAGGCGGCGGGATCGTGCGCGGCGAGCAGCGCGCGTACGGCGTCGGTGTCGCCGCCGGGGCCGGTACGGGTGCGGTTCACTTCTCCTCCACGGAAACTCGGACGTGCGCGGGACTCCTCCGGGCCTTCGCCGCTCGGGCGCCGGCCGGAGGCGGGGGCTCCGGGGGAGAGGAGTCCAGGAAGCGCTCGATCCGGCGGCGCGCCCGGTACAGGCGCACGCGCGCGGTCGCCGTGGTGCAGCCCAGGACCCGGGCCGCGTCGCGCAGCTCCAGCCCCTCCCAGGCCAGGAGCATCACCAGCTCGCGGTCGGTGGCGCTGAGCCGGTCCAGGGCGCGCAGCGCGGTGTCGCGCTCCTCCACCTGGTGGACGGTGTCCGGCGCCTCCCGGCCCCGGGTGCCGCCATCGGGGAGCAGCACCTCGCCGCGCCTTCGGTCACGCCGCCGCCTGGCCCGGATGACGTTGCGCGCCACCCCGTAGAGCCAGGGGAGGGGCTGGTCCTTGGGCAGGCGGTCGTACCTGCGCCAGGCGACGGCGAAGGTCTCGGCGGCGACGTCGTCCGCGGAGTCCGCGCCCAGACGGCGGACGGCGTAGCGGTGGACGTCGTCGTAGTGCCGTTCGAAGAACCGGGTGAACCCGCCCCTCGCCGCCCCCTCCGGGTCCGCGTCCGCGGGTTCCGGGCCCGTGTCACTGCTCATCGGCTTCCTTCCGTGCGTATCTCACCCTCCTTCTGTCCGCAGGGTCCTGCTTGTTACAGCATCGGGGGCGAGGAAACGACCCGTCACCCTGTCGGGGGTCCGGCACGGCGACGGGCCGTGACGTCGGCGGAGGGTCCCGGGACCGCACGGCCGTGTGCGTGCGTACTGCCTGGCGGGCCCGTCCGGTCCGGACCTGCCGGTGGAGTCGGTGGCCGCGGCGCACCGGATGTCGACCCGGTACCTGTACAAGCCGCACCGCGAACAGGGGTCCACGCCGACGCGGTGGGTCTGTTCGGAGCGGCTGGCGCGCGTCCGGAGTGACGGCACGCGAGATCCGTGCCGAGGTGGGCTGAGAAGGTCTCCTGCCCGCCGCTGAGGTGGGGAAATCCCAGTTGGGCCGTGGTGCGCCCTCCCTCGCACTATTTACTGACCGATCGGTCTGTAATACTGTTCGAGCAAGAGAGCACAGCCCGAGGAGAGGACCGTCAGGTGTCCGAAACACTGCAGAGCTACGCGCAGGGGGCGTGGTTCACCCCCGCGGACGAGGGCTCGCCCCTGGCCGACGCGAACACCGGCGAGACCGTCGCCCGCATCTCGGCCAACGGCCCCGACGTCGCCGGGATGGTGGACTACGCACGCCGTGTCGGCGGCCCGGCGCTGCGCGCGCTCACCTTCCACCAGCGCGCGAACCTCCTCAAGGAGGTCGCCAAGCACCTGATGGAGTACAAGGAGGAGTTCTACGCGCTCTCGCACCGGACCGGCGCGACCAGGCGCGACACCGCCGTGGACGTGGACGGCGGGTTCGGGACGCTCTTCAGCTTCTCCAGCAAGGGCCGCCGCGAGCTGCCCAACTCCACCGTCATCCTCGACGGCCCCCTGGAGCAGCTCGGCAAGCAGGGCACGTTCGTCGGCCAGCACGTGTACACGTCCCGTCCGGGCGTGGCCGTGCAGATCAACGCGTTCAACTTCCCGGTGTGGGGCATGCTGGAGAAGCTCGCCCCCGCCTTCCTCGCCGGGATGCCGAGTATCGTCAAGCCCGCCGGGCAGACCGCCTACCTCACCGCCGCGGTCGTGCGGCGGATGGTCGGGTCCGGGCTGCTGCCGGAGGGCTCCCTCCAGCTCCTCGTCGGCAGCCACAGGGGGCTGCTCGACAACCTGGGCCCGCAGGACATCGTGGGCTTCACCGGCTCCGCCGCCACCGGCGCCATCCTGCGCAACCACCCGAACGTGGTCAGCGGCGGCGTGCAGCTCAACGTCGAGGCCGACTCCCTCAACTGCTCGATCCTCGGGCCGGACGTGTCCGAGCAGGACCCCGAGTTCGACCTGTTCGTCAAGCAGGTCGTCACCGAGATGACCGTCAAGGCCGGGCAGAAGTGCACCGCCATCCGCCGGGTCATGGTGCCCGAGCCGATGGCCGACGCCGTCGTCGGCGCCCTGGCCGACCGGCTGTCCAAGGTGGTCGTGGGCGCGGCGGACCACCCGGACGCGCGCATGGGCGCCCTGGTCTCGCTCGACCAGCGCGAGGAGGTCCGCAAGGCGGTCAAGGCGCTGCGCGCCTCCAGCGAGATCGTCCACGGCGACCCCGAGGCCGTGGAGGTCGTCGGCGCCGACGCCGACTCCGGCGCGTTCATGTCCCCGATCCTGCTGCGCGCCGAGCCCGGTGCCCGTGAGCCGCACGAGGTGGAGGCCTTCGGCCCGGTCAGCACCGTGATCACCTACGACGGCGTCTCCGAGGCCGTGGAGCTGGCCGCGCGCGGCAGCGGCAGCCTGGTGGGCTCGCTGGTCACCAACGACCCGGACGTGGCCCGCGAGGTCGTCCTGGGCGTCGCGCCCTGGCACGGGCGCATCCTGGTGCTCAACCGGGACGACGCCAAGGAGTCCACCGGCCACGGCTCCCCGCTTCCCGTCCTGGTACACGGCGGGCCCGGCCGCGCGGGCGGCGGCGAGGAGATGGGCGGTGTGCGCGGCGTCAAGCACCACATGCAGCGCACCGCCGTGCAGGCGTCCCCGGACATGGTCACCGCGATCACCGGCCACTGGACCACGGGGTCGAAGCGCGACGTGGGCGACGTGCACCCGTTCCGCAAGGACCTGTCGCAGCTGCGGATCGGCGACACGATCCGGTCGGCGGAGCGCACCGTCACCCGCGCCGACATCGACCACTTCGCCGAGTTCACCGGCGACACCTTCTACGCGCACACCGACGAGGAGGCCGCCGCCGCCAACCCGCTGTTCGGCGGGATCGTGGCGCACGGCTACCTGGTGGTGTCGCTGGCGGCGGGCCTGTTCGTGGACCCGGCCCCGGGACCGGTGCTGGCCAACTTCGGCGTGGACAACCTGCGCTTCCTCACTCCGGTGAAGGAGGGCTCCACCATCCGGGTGACGCTGACCGCCAAGCAGATCACGCCCCGCACGAACGCCGACTACGGCGAGGTGCGCTGGGACGCCCTGGTCACCGACCAGGACGGCGAGGCCGTGGCCACCTACGACGTCCTCACCCTGGTCGCCAAGGGCGAGGAGTAGACAGGCAGACGAGTCGGCCTGTCGACAAGGCGCCCTGTCGCCGCACCCCGCGGCGGCGGGGCGCCGCGTCGTGCCCGGGTACCCCGGCCCCGGTCCTCGGCCGGGGCCTCTCGTCCGCGACCCGGGCCCTTGACCTCAAGTCAAGTTGAGTTCCTAGCCTTTCCGGGCGACGGGCATCCGCTCCGAAGGGCAGGGAACATGCTGACGAGAACAGACGGCGGCGACGCCGGTGCGGCTCCCCGGGTCACCGTGCTCGGCCTCGGCGACATGGGGTCGGCGATCGCCAGGACGTTCGTCGAACGCGGCCACCACACGACGGTCTGGAACCGGACGGCGGGCAGGACCGCTCCGTTGGCCGGCCTCGGCGCCACGGCCGCCGCGACGGCCTCGGAGGCGGTGGCGGCGAGCGGGCTCGTCGTGGTCTGCCTGCTCGACGGCACAGCGGTCGACGAGGTACTGGCCTCGGTCGATTCCACGATCGCGGGCAGGGTGCTGGTGAACCTCACGAGCGGTTCCCCCGCACAGGCGCGGGCCTACGAGCGCTGGGCGCGTGAGCGCGGTGCCGAGTACCTCGACGGCAAGATCATGGGGGATCCGCCGCACGTGGGCACCCCGGACCTCCTGCTTCCCATCAGCGGTTCCCGGCGCGCGTTCGACGCCCACGAGTCGACACTGCGGGCACTGGGCGACACCGCCTACCACGGCACGGACGCCGGCCTGGCCGCCGTGGAGTTCATGGCCCAGGTCGCGGTGGGCTACGAACTGCTCCTCGGATTCCTGCACACCCTCCGGCTGGTGCGGGCGGAGGGGGTCGACGTGGTGGAGTTCGCCGAGCGTGCCGCCGGTTTGGTGGCCGCGTACCCGACGCTGCTGACCTCGATCGGCGAGGCGGTCGGATCCGGCGACTACCCGCCGGACCTCGGTCCCCTCAGGGTCCAGGCCGCACTGATGGACGACATGATCGGCCACCGGGAGTCCATGGGCGTGGAATCCGCGCGGATGCGGGAGGTCAGGGAGCTGATGAGGCGCCGGATCGCCGAAGGCCACGGCGAACAGGGCTTCTCGAGCCTGTTCGCGCTGTTGGGCGAGGGGCGGTGAGGCCCTCCCGGCCTCGCCCGCCGTGCGGGGCGGACCGGACCCGCCCAGGACCGAACCGGGAGGCGGGGTGCCGGCGTTAGGGAAAGGCAGCGGTGAGAGGCCGTTCCGGCTCCCGCCCCGCCACCCTTCCTTCCCCGACAGCCAGCAGGAGGACCGCCGTGAAGCCACCGTCCCCCCGTGAGGACAGCAGCGACGCCCTCTCCCGGCGCCGCTTCGCCCGGCTCGCCGTCGTCGGGCTCGCGGCCGGCGCCGGGGTGGTCGGTCCCGCCTCGCCGACCGCGGCCGCCGCGACGGACGGCCAGTGCTACTACGACCGTGCGGTCAGGCTGGCAGGGGAGGACCCGGTCCTTCGGAACCTCGTCCGGGCGCTGACCCCCGGCACCGCTCCTCCTGAACTGGCCGCTCCGGCCCCGGTGAGGCTGTTCGACAACCTGGCCATGCTGAGCGTGGGATTCGTGCACGCCATGGCGGTCCTCACCGACGACGGGATCGTGCTGATCGACGCGCTCAGGTCCCCCGAGGACGCCGGGAACGTGATCGTCCCGGGTCTGCGCGAACTGGGAGCCGATCCGGAGGCGATCAGGTACGTCGTCGTCACCCACGGCCACCACGACCACTTCGGCGGGGCGCAGTACCTCGCCGACCGCTACGGGGCACGCGTGCTGATGTCACCGGCCGACTGGGACCTCGTCGAACGCACCCGGCCGGAGCACGCCCCCTCCCGGGACCTGGAGATCACGGACGGCCAACGCCTCACCCTCGGCGACACGGCCCTCCGCCTGTACGCCACTCCCGGCCACACCGCGGGCACCGTCTCGCCCATCCTCCCCGTGCGGACGGGTTCCGAGAGCCATACGGCCATGCTGTGGGGAGGCACCCGACCGACCGAGAAGCTCGCGGAACTGCGCACCTACCTGGCGTCCATCCGCTCGTTCCGCCACCGGATGCGCAGGGCCGGGGTGGACGTGGAACTGGCCAACCACCCCATCGACGACGGGCTCGCGCGCGCCGAGCAGGTCCGCGACGATCCCGGTGGAGACAACCCCTTCGTGCTCGGCCGGCGGCGGACCGACCGGTTCATGGAGGTACTGGACCTCATGCTGCGCGGCCGGACCGCCGACGCCGAGGCCCGGGAGGGCGAGGAGTAGGCGGGCCCGCCCGCCGTCAGCGGGCGGAGGGCTCCACCAGGCAGAACTCGTTGCCCTCGGGGTCGAGCAGCACCTGGAAGGTCCCCTGCCCGTCGGTGACCGGGCCGCCCCTCCGGCCGGCTCCCCCGGCGACGACCGCGTCGGCGGCCTCGGCGATGTCGTCCACCCGTACGTCCATGTGGATGCGGTTGCGCCCGGTCCCGGGCCCGGGATCGGGCTGGAAGGACAGCCGGGGCCGCCCCTCGGCACCCGCCACGTAGGCCCAGCCGTCGGGCCTCGCCACCGGCTCGCCTCCCAGCACGAAGGCCCAGAAGCGGGCGAGGAGGTAGGGTTCGGCGGCGTTGACGACCCACTGGTCCACGGTTCCCACGGTCATGGCGCCCGAGCCTAGCGGAGGCCGGTGGACGCGGGCGGAGGAGCACCGGACAGGAAAGCGCCCCGGGGTGCCGACTCCCCGGGGCGCTGCTCGGAGCCGCGCCTACAGGCGGGCGATGGCCGCGGCCGGGTCCTCCATGGCGTCGGCGACCACGCGCATGAAGCCCGCGGCGGCGCCGCCGTCGCACACGCGGTGGTCGAAGGCGAACGACAGCTGCGTGATCTTGCGGGCGGTCAGCTCCCCGTCCACGATCCACGGGCGGTCCATGATCCGGCCCAGGCCGAGAATCGCCACCTGCGGGTGGTTGATGATGGCGGCGCTGCCGTCCACCCGCAGCGACCCGTAGTTGTTGAGGGTGAAGGTGCCGCCGGTCATCTCGGCCGGGGAGACCCCGCCCTCCCGGGCCGCGGCGGTGACCCGCCTGATCTCCGCGTCGAGTTCCGTCGTGGTGAGCCGGTGCGCGCCCATGACGGCCGGGGCGACCAGGCCCCGGTCGGTCTGCACGGCCAGGCCCAGGTTCACGCCGTCGTACTGCACCAGCTCGCCGCGCTCGGTGTCCACCAGACCGTTGAGCTCGGGGTACGCACGCAGACCGGCGAGCACGAACCGGGCCACGTAGGACAGCAGTCCGGGCCCGGACGGGTGGGACTCGCGCAGGCGGACCAGCTCGGTCGCGTCCACGTCCACCCAGACGGTCGCCTCGGGGATCTCGCTGCGGCTGCGGGACAGCGACGCGGCGACGCTCTTGCGGAACCCGCTCATGGGCACCCGCTGGGACTCGGCCAGCCCCGTGCGCGCGTCCACGGCGCCCGCCGCGACGGGCGCGGGCTCGGCGGCGGGCGCGGACGCGGCCGGGGATCGCGCGGGCTCGGCTGCGGCCTGCGCGGCCTCGATGGCGGCGCGCACGTCGCGCCGGGTGATAAGCCCGCCCGGACCGCTTCCGGGAACCTCGGAGATCCGCAGCCCGGCCTCGCGCGCCATCTGCCGGACCAGCGGAGAGGTGACCAGAGGGGGACGCGTGGGCGCGGGGGCCGGTGTGCCGTCGCCCGCACCGGAGGCGGCCGTGCCCGTGGACGCGGGCACGGCGGGCTGGGCCGGGCGCGCGGGCGGGCGGTTGCGCGGGCGCCGGCGGCGCCCGGAGGCCTGTGCCTCGGGCGTTCCGTAGCCGATCAGCACGTTCCCCGACCCCGATCCGGCGCGCTCCTCCTCGCGGTAGCGCTCCCCCGCCGACACCGGCGCGGCGTCGGACCCGGCCGCGGTGTCGGACCCGGCCGCGGAGGCGGGCTCGCCGGCGGAGCCGTCGGCCACGCTGATCAGGGGCCTGCCGACCTCCATGACCTGGCCCTCCTCGCCGTGCAGCGCGCTGACCGTGCCGGCGAACGGGGAGGGGACCTCCACGATCGACTTGGCGGTCTCCACCTCCACGACCGGCTGGTCCACGGCCACGGTGTCGCCGACGGCGACGAGCCACCGCACCACCTCGGCCTCGGTGAGGCCCTCTCCCAGGTCGGGGAGGTCGAAGGTCTGCGTCGTCACTGGTCCTCCCACTGAAGGTCGTCGACGGCGTCCAGGATCCGGTCCACGCCCGGCAGTTGGAAGCGCTCCAGCTTCGGGGGCGGGAAGGGGATGTCGAAGCCGGTGACGCGTCGCACCGGCGCGGCCAGGGAGTGGAAGCAGCGCTCGGTCACCCGCGCGACGATCTCCGAGGCGACGCTGGCGTACCCGCTGGCCTCGGCGACCACGACCGCACGGCCGGTGGAGCGCACCGCCTCGCACACGGTGGCGTCGTCGAAGGGGACGAGGGAGCGCACGTCCACCACCTGGAGGCTGCGGCCCTCCTGGGCGGCGGCCTCGGCGGCCTCCAGCGCGGTGGGCACCGACGGCCCGTAGGCGATGAGGGTGGCGTCGGTGCCGGGCCGGCGTACCACGGCCCTGCCGATGGGCGGCTCGGGGACCGTCAGGTCGACCTCGTCCTTGCCCCAGTACAGCTTCTTGGGCTCCATGAAGACGACCGGGTCGTCGGAGGCGATCGCATCGCGCAACAGGAAGTAGGCGTCGGCGGGCGTGGACGGGGTGACCACGGTCAGGCCGGGCGTGTGCGCGTAGTAGGCCTCGGAGGAGTCGCAGTGGTGCTCGACGCCGCCGATCCCGCCCGCGTAGGGGACGCGGATGACCATGGGCAGCCCGACCCGGCCGCGGGTGCGGTTGCGGGTCTTGGCCACGTGGCTGGCGATCTGCTCGAAGGCCGGGTAGGCGAACGCGTCGAACTGCATCTCCACGACGGGGCGCATGCCGTTCATCGCCATGCCGACGGCCATGCCGACGATGCCGGACTCCGCGAGCGGGGTGTCGAAGCACCGGTCCTCGCCGAACTCGGCGGTGAGCCCGTCGGTGATGCGGAAGACGCCGCCGAGGGGGCCGACGTCCTCGCCGAAGACGTACACCGCTTCGTCCTCGGCCATGGCGTCGCGCAGGGCGTGGTTGAGGGCCTGCGCCATGGAGAGCTTGGTGGGGTCGGTCGCCATGTCAGTTGCCCTCTCTGCTCAGTTCGTCGGCCAGGAAGGCGGCCTGTTCGTCCAGTTGCGGCGTGGGGGTGGAGAACACGTGCGCGAACAGCTCGGCGGGGTCGGGGTCGGTCTCCTTCGAGACGCCCTCGCGCATGGCGGTGGCCACGGCCTCCGCCTGCTCGGTGATCTCGGCCCTCCGGGCCTTGGTGAGCAGGCGCTTGCGCCTGAGGTAGGCCTCCATGCGCAGCAGCGGGTCCCGCGCCTCCCAGGGGTCGACCTCCTCCTGGCTGCGGTACCTGCTCGCGTCGTCGGCGTTGGTGTGCGCCTGCATCCGGTAGGTGTGCGCCTCCACCAGCTGGGGGCCCTCACCGGCCCGGGCGGCGGCCACGGCGCGGTCCAGCACGGCGAGCACGGCGGGGGTGTCGTTGCCGTCCACCCGCTCGGCGTTCACCCCGTAGCCGACGCCCTTGTGGGCCAGCGACGGGGCGGCGCTCTGCCGGGCCAGGGGCACGGAGATGGCGTACTCGTTGTTCTGCACGAAGAACACGACCGGCGCCCGGAACACCGCGGCGAAGTTCAGCGCCTCGTGGAAGTCGCCCTCGCTGGTGGCGCCGTCGCCGCACAGCGCCATGACCACCGTGTCCTCGCCCCGCAGGCGGGCGGCGTGCGCGACGCCCACCGCGTGCAGCAGCTGGGTGGCCAGCGGTGTCGCCTGCGGCGCCACCTTGTGCGCGTAGGGGTCGTAGCCCGCGTGCCAGTCGCCCTTGAGCAGGGTGAGGACCTCCACCGGGTCCACCCCGCGGGCGATCACGGCGGCGGTGTCGCGGTAGGTCGGAAACAGCCAGTCGCCCTCCGTCAGGGCCAGGGCCGCGCCCGTCTGGCAGGCCTCCTGCCCGTGCGAGGAGGGGTAGACGGCCAGGCGGCCCTGGCGCACGAGGGCGCTGGCCTGGTCGTTGACGCGTCGGCCGATCACCAGGGAGGTGTACGCGGCCAGCAGCCGCTCCGCGGCCGGGAACGGCAGGGCGGCCCCGGCCACCGGGCTCCCGGTCTCGTCGAGCAGCCGCACCGGCTGCTCGGAGGGGAGAAGGTCCCGGTTATCAGCCATGGCTTCCAACCTCCTGTGTCAGAGAGATGTGTGCAGACACATGGTGGTATTTGTTGCCATCTGTTCGCTACAAAGGGGAAAAATCCGAGAAAACGTCGAGTTCTGGCGGCGAATATCTTGCCATTCGTCCATAAGTGTGACCCAGAACACCAGGCAGCGTGGACAAGTGGCCGACGGTCCCGGGCCCCAGGTCGCGGAGAGGACCGGCCCCCAGAGGAGGAGGCCGGGGCGGTGGCGCCGAGCAGGTGCAGGACCGCCGGGCCGCGCGGGAGGAGCCTCCCCGCCGGACACGCCCTAGCATGGTGCGGTGCCGCGCCGCCTCCGGCGGAACCTCCCCGCGGTGCGCACCACACCACCGGGAAAGAGGGGAAGCCCGTGAGCGACGAGCGCGAGAACCTGAGCTACGAGCTCTTCGGCACCGCGATCCGCGACCTGGCCCGCGCGGTCGCCGACGACGGGTTCGAGCCCGACATGATCCTGTCCATCGCGCGCGGCGGACTCTTCGTCGCCGGCGGCCTGGGGTACGCGCTCGACGTCAAGAACCTGCACGTGATGAACGTGGAGTTCTACACCGGGGTCGGCACCACGCTCGACATGCCCGTCATGCTGCCCCCCGTGCCCAACGTGGTCGACCTCAGCAGCAAGCGGGTCCTCGTCGCCGACGACGTCGCCGACACGGGCAGGACCCTCAAGCTCGTCCACGACTTCTGCGTCGAGCACGTCGCCGAGGTCCGCAGCGCCGTGATCTACGAGAAGCCGCAGTCGCTGGTCAAGTGTGAGTACGTCTGGAAGCACACCGACCGGTGGATCAACTTCCCCTGGTCGGTGGAACCGCCCGTGGTCTCCCGCCCGGACCAGGTCCGCGACGCCTGACCCCTTCAGTCCCCCGGCTCGCGCGCCGGGGGAGCGGAGGCGTCCCCGCCCTCCCGTGCGGCCTCCCGCTCGGCCATCCGACGGCGCTGCGGCACCACCGTGTACCTGGGATCGGCGGCGGACTGCTTCCCGGCGTGGAAGACCCCCAGGCGGGTGCAGGCCGAGCCGGCGAGCAGGGCCGCGCCGCTGACCGCGGAGAGGAGGCGGCTGCGGCGGCCGAGCACCGCGCCGGCGGCCCCGGCCAGGGTGAGCGCCTTGGCGGTGCGGACGAACACCCCCGCACGGCCCCGGCGGTAGGGCTCACCGGAGAGCCCCATCCGGTGCTCCATGGTGCTGGAGAGCGCCGTCTCCAGCAGGGCACCGCCCACGGCCGCGCGGCGCGCGGGGCCGCTCTGCGCCAGGGGTGCGGTGACCAGGCCCGCCCCGCCCGCCGCCGCGGCGGCGGAGGAGGCGAACACGAACGGCATGTACCGGTGGCCGTCGTGCCAGGCGGGTACGGCGGTGTCGCAGACCAGCGGTGCCGTGTAGGTGGCGACCAGCGGTCCCATCGCCGCGGCGCCGAGGGTGGCCGCTCGGCCGGTCCGCGGGAACCACCCGGTGAGGGAGGTCGCGGCGGCGACCCCGGCGAGGGGGCCGTAGGTCATGAGGATCCACGACCCGACGCTCATCGGCGAGGTCGGCTTGAACACCCGCAGCATGTTGAGGAAGCGCTCGGGGCGTCCCAGGTCGTGGATGAGCGCGACCGTGGAACCGGAGATCGCGCCCAGGGCGGTGTACTTCAGCGGCCGGGCCAGCTCCGGGCGCCCGGTCAGCTCGGCACCGGCGGCGAGCACCGACGACGCCCCCGCCAACCCGCCCAGGAACAGGTACCCGCCGATGTCGGGAGCCTCCCACACGATCTGGTTGAGGACGGGCTTGCCGTAGTAGGAGCGGAACTCGGCGTCGGGCACCCGCGTGGGCTCTCCACGCCCCCTCCCTCCGCGGCGCCCGCCGCGCCGGCGGCGCTGCTCCTTCCCGGCGACGTCGGCGGCACCCGTGATCGCCTCCCGTCCGGGGCGCTGCCCGCGTATGCCCTCCTTGGTCACGTCCGACGTGCTCATCAGCGCCTCCCTGCGAACGTCGCGGCCACTCCGGCCAGCAGCGCGGCGGCCGCGACACCGGCATGCCTCCACATGGACGGCAGGTCGCGCGTGGTCACCACCGGGTCCGGCGGCAGCCCGTAGACCTCGGGCTCGTCCAGCAGCAGGAAGAAAGCGCCCGCGCCGTCCACCCCGTTCGACGGGTCCTCGCCGTACAGGCGGGCGGAGGACACCCCGGCCCCGTGGAGGTCCTCCACGCGTTTCTCCGCGCGCTCGCGCAGCTCGTCGAGGTCGCCGAACTGGATCGAGTCCGTGGGGCACGCCTTGGCGCAGGCGGGTTCCATGCCGTCGCCGAGCCGGTCGTAGCACAGGGTGCACTTCCAGACCCGGCCGTCGCCCTCGCGTTGGTCGATGACCCCGTAGGGGCAGGCGGGGACGCAGTACCCGCAGCCGTTGCAGATGTCCTCCTGCACCACCACCGTGTCGAACTCGGTGCGGAACAGGGCCCCGGTCGGGCACACGTCCAGGCAGGCGGCGCTGGTGCAGTGCTTGCACACGTCCGAGGACATCAGCCAGCGGAACTCGCCCCGCTCGTCCGCGCCGGCGGCGGCGCCGGGCAGCTCGAAGGAGGGCATACCCAGGTCGACGGCCCCGGGCCGCCCCACACCCGGGTCCTGGAAGCCGAGGGGCTCGCGCTGCTCGACGAAGGCCACGTGGCGCCACGTGTCGGCGCTCAGCCCCTGACTGTTGTCGAAGGACATGGCCGTGAAGTCCAGGCCGTCCTCGGGGACCATGTTCCATTCCTTGCAGGCGACCTCGCACGCCTTGCAGCCGATGCACACGCTCGTGTCGGTGAAGAAGCCGACCCGCTCGGGCCCTCCGCTCCCGTTGTTCTCCGAGGACACGCTCATACCTCCAGTCCCGTCCGCTCCGTGATTCCGGCCCGCTCCCGGTACTCCCGCACCAGGTCGAGCCGCGCGGGCCCCCGGGGGCGCCGGCCCGGGCGGATGTCGGCCGTGAGCGCCTTGACCTCCTGGATGTGCACGTTGGGGTCCAGGGAGATCGACATCAGCTCGTTGACCGCGTCACCCGTCGAGTACCCGTTGGGCCCCCAGTGGTAGGGCATCCCGATCTGGTGGACCACACGTCCCTGCACCCGCAGCGGTGCCATCCGGTCCGTGACCATCACCCGGGCCTCGATGGCGTTGCGCGCCGTGACGACGGTGGCCCAGCCGCCGTGCTCCAAGCCGCGCTCCTCGGCCAGCTCGGGGCCGACCTCGCAGAAGAACTCGGGCTGCAGCTCGGAGAGGTAGGGCGTCCACCTGCTCATCCCGCCCGCCGTGAAGTGCTCGGTGAGCCGGTAGGTGGTCACCACGTACGGGAAGACGTCCGAGCCCGGGGCACCGGGGCCGGGGTGGTACATGTTGTACTCGTGCGGATACGTCAGCCGCGTCGGGTTGCGCTGGTGGCCGTACAGCGGGTTCGTGAACGGCGTGTCCTGCGGCTCGTAGTGGGTGGGCATCGGCCCGTCGTTCAGCCCGGCGGGCGCGTACAGCCACCCCCTGCCGTCGGCCTGCATGATGAAGGCGTCCGTACCGCTCAGCGCGTCCACCCCCTCGACGCCCTCCGGCGGACGGTAGTCGGGCGCCTTGCGGTTCTCGAAGTCGGGCGTGTCGTGCCCGACCCAGCTGCCCTGTTCGGCGTCCCACCAGATGAGGCTCTTGCGGGGGCTCCACGGCTCGCCGTTCTCGTCCGCGGACGCGCGGTTGTAGAGGACGCGCCGGTTGTCCGGCCAGGCCCACGCCCACTCGGAGGCGATCCAGTCCTGCTCGGTGTGGGGCCTCTTGCGTGCCGCCTGGTTCACCCCGTCCTTGAAGACGCCGCAGTAGATCCAGCAGCCGCAGGAGGTCGACCCGTCGTCGCGCAGTTCGGTGTAGACGCTGAGCGGGCGCCCCTCGGCGTCGTGGCCGTTGATCTCCCTCAGGACCGCCGCCGCGTCGGGCTCGCCGTCCTCCTCCAACGGGTAGTCCCACGTCAGGTCCAGGACCGGGCGGTCCTTGGGGTCCTCGGAGCCGGCGAGCATCTCGCGGATGATCCGGCCCAGGTGGTACATGAACCAGAGGTCGCTGCGCCGATCGCCGCTGGGGGACACGGCGCGCTCGTGCCACTGGAGCAGCCGGTTGGTGTTGGTGAAGGTGCCCGACTTCTCGGTGTGCGCCGCGGCCGGGAAGAAGAACACCTCGGTGCCGATGTCCTCGGTCCGCTTCTCACCGGACTCGATCTCCGGCCCGTCCTTCCACCAGGTGGCGCTCTCGATCAGCGAGAAGTCGCGTACGACCAGCCAGTCCAGCTCGGCCATGCCCATGCGCTGGGCCCGGCTGTTGGCCGATCCCACCGCGGGGTTCTCGCCCATGAGGAAGTAGCCCTTGCAGTCCCCGGCGATCTGGGCCATCACGGTGTCGTAGTGGCTGTGGGAGCCCGTGAGCCGGGGGAGGTGGCCGAAGCAGTAGTCGTTCTCCGCGGTCGCGTTCTCCCCCCACCAGGCCTTGAGCAGGCTGACGGTGTAGGCGCGCATCCCGTCCCAGAACCCCTTGCGCGGGTTGCCCGCGGCCAGGACGTAGGAGTCCAGGGACCCCTCCTCGTGGGCGTGCGGCATCGGCAGGTAGCCCGGCAGGAGGTCGAACAGGGTCGGCACGTCGCTGGAGCCCTGGATGCTGGCGTGCCCGCGCAGCGCCTGGATGCCGCCTCCCGGGCGGCCGACGTTTCCCAGCAGCAGCTGGAGGATGGAGGCGGCCCGGATGTACTGCGAGCCGACGGTGTGCTGGGTCCAGCCCACGGCGTAGCAGAAGGCGCTGGTGCGGTCCCGTCCCGAGTTGCCGGTGAGGTGGTCGCACACCCGGAGGAAGGTCTCCCGCGGGATCCCGCAGATCTCCTCGACCATCTCGGGCGTGTAGCGCGCGTAGTGGCGCTTGAGGATCTGGAACACGCAGCGGGGGTCGGTGAGCGTCGGATCCTCCCGGGGCTTGTTGCGGATCACCGCGCCGCCCGACCCCTGCTGTTCGGGGCGCCCCGACCTGCTGGTGTCGAGGCTCTCCTGCAGACGCTCCTTGTACAGCTGATTGCGGTTGCCGGACGAGGCGGCCACATCCGCGTCCTCGTAGCTCCAGGTGGAGGCGTCGTAGCTCTTGTCCTCCTCCGAGAAGCCGGAGAACAGGCCGTCCAGGTCCTCGGTGTCCCGGAAGTCCTCACCGACGATCATCGCCGCGTTGGTGAAGGCGAGCACGTAGTCGCGGAAGTACTTCTCCTCGGTGAGGACGTGGTTGATGATCGCGCCGAGGAAGGCGATGTCGGTGCCCGCGCGGATGGGGACGTGCAGGTCGGCGAGGGCGCTGGTGCGGCTGAACCGGGGGTCGACGTGGATGACCACGGCGCCCCGGGCCTTGGCCTCCATGACCCACTGGAATCCGACGGGGTGGGCCTCGGCGAAGTTGGAGCCCTCGATGACGATGCAGTCGGAGTTCTGCAGGTCCTGGAGGAACATGGTCGCCCCGCCGCGGCCGAAGCTCGTGCCCAGTCCGGCGACGGTGGAGCTGTGGCAGACCCGGGCCTGGTTCTCCACCTGGACGACGCCAAGCGCGGTCAGGAGCTTCTTGATGAGGTAGTTCTCCTCGTTATCCAGCGTGGCGCCGCCGAGGCTGGCGATCCCCAGCGTGCGGGCCACCCGCCGGCCTGCGTACTCCTGCTCCCACGTCTGGCCGCGTGTGCGGACCACCCGTTCGGCGACCATCCTCATGGCGGTGTCGAGGTCGAGCTCCTCCCAGTCGGTGCCGTACGGGCGGCGGTAGAGGACCTTCTCCTCGCGGCCGGACCCGGTGGTGAGCTGGAGGCTGGCCGACCCCTTGGGGCACAGGCGGCCGCGGCTGACGGGGGAGTCGGGGTCGCCCTCGATCTGGACGACCTTCTCGTCCTTGACGTAGACGTTCTGGGAACAGCCCACCGCGCAGTAGGGGCAGACCGACTGCACGACCCTGTCGGCGTCCTCGGTGCGTGATCTCAGGTTCTCGGACCGCGAGGACTTCGCGGCGGCTCCGAGGCCCATCCGGTCCTCGCCGGTGAGCTGCCGGTACACCGGCCACGACTCGATCCACGTGCGTACACCCATGCTCGCCTCCGCATCAGCCCGGGACCTCGGCGCCTCCGGCATCTCCCACTACCCACGGATCGCGGGGGCATGGGTCCGGGTTCCCACGGTGTGCCAGGGCCTGGGCCCGGCCGGGGAGGACACGCCGCTCATGGCGAATCCATGGGCGGGCCGTGACGCCGCGGCCGGAAGCGGGGGTTTCACGTGAAACACCGGCGCCGGGAGGGCTTCCGGAGCAGGCGAACGGAAGGGGACACGCCCCCGCTGGCCGCCCCGTAAGAAGGACGGTCCCCGTACTCCCTCCACTTGGTAAGAACTTCCCCTGCCGTGAGTTCCCGACCACCGCAGTGGGCAGGGGGGAGTCGGAAGAGGAACATGACGACTCGGTGGGGGACCAGTCACATGACCGACGTATCCAGCCAGGGATCCGCGCCCGGGGACGACCGCAGGACACTCACGAACCGGCAGGGCCACCCGGTCTACGACAACCAGAACCAGCGCACGGTCGGCGCACGGGGGCCCGCCACGCTGGAGAACTACCAGTTCCTGGAGAAGATCAGCCACTTCGACCGGGAGCGCATCCCCGAGCGGGTGGTGCACGCGCGCGGCGTGACCGCGTTCGGCTACTTCGAGTCCTACGGCAAGTGGGGCGACGAGCCGATCAGCCGCTACACGAGGGCCAAGCTCTTCCAGGGCCAGGGCAAGCGCACCGACATCGCGCTGCGCTTCTCCACGGTCATCGGGGGCCGCGACTCCTCCGAGTGCGCCCGCGACCCGCGCGGATTCGCCGTCAAGTTCTACACCGAGGACGGCAACTGGGACCTGGTGGGCAACAACCTCGCGGTGTTCTTCATCCGCGACGCCATCAAGTTCCCCGACGTGATCCACGCCCTCAAGCCCGACCCGGTGACCTTCCGGCAGGAGCCGAACCGCATCTTCGACTTCATGTCGCAGACCCCCGAGTGCATGCACATGCTGGTCAACCTGTTCAGCCCGCGCGGCATCCCCGCGGACTACCGGCACCAGCAGGGCTTCGGCGTCAACACCTACAAGTGGGTCAACGACGTGGGTGAGACGGTGCTGGTCAAGTACACGTGGATGCCCAAGCAGGGCGTACGGAGCATGACCGAGGCCGACGCCGCCAACATCCAGGCGAACGAGACCGGGCACGCGACCAAGGACCTGCACGAGGCCATCGACCGCGGCGACCACCCCGAGTGGGAGCTGCTCGTGCAGATGATGAGCGACGAGGAGCACCTCGAACTCGACTTCGACCCGCTGGACGACACCAAGACCTGGCCGGAGCAGGACTTCCCGCCCAAGCCCGTGGGACGGATCGTGCTCGACCGCAACGTGTCGGACAACTTCGCCGAGAACGAGCAGATCTCCTTCGGTACCGGCGTGCTCGTGGACGGCCTGGACTTCTCCGACGACAAGATGCTGGTCGGCCGCACCTTCTCCTACAGCGACACCCAGCGCTACCGGGTGGGGCCCAACTACCTGCAGCTGCCGGTGAACCAGGCCAAGAACGCGAGTGTGCACACCAACCAGCGCGACGGCCTGATGACCTACCACCAGGACACCGGTGGGGAGAACCCGCACGTCAACTACGAGCCGTCCATCACCGGCGGCCTGCGCGAGGGGCAGTACCCCACGCACGACGAGCAGGGCCCGGAGATCCGGGGGAGGCTCACCCGCAAGCGCATCGTGCGCACCAACGACTACAAGCAGGCGGGGCAGCGCTACCTCCTGATGGAGCAGTGGGAGCGCGACGACCTCGTGCACAACTTCGCGACGCTGCTCTCCCAGTGTGACCGGCCGATCCAGGAGCGGATGGTCTGGCACCTCCTCCTGGTCGAGGACGACCTGGGCCTGCGCGTCGGCAAGAGGCTCGGCGTCGGGCCGGAGGACGTGGCGCACCTGGACCCGCTCCAGAGCCAGACCCTGACCGACGAGGACCGCCAGCGCCTGGCCAACCTGGGCAAGAACGGCCCCCGCGACGTGTCGGGGCTGACGATGACCCACTGCGTGCCCAACCACCGCCACAAGGTCGAGCGCTGAGGCCCACCGGGCCAGAACGCGCGGACGGGCTCCGGATCCTCCGGAGCCCGTCCCTCTTTTGTGCACGCTCCCGGCGCCGTGGCCGGTGCGGGGCGGCGCAGGCCCCGCTGAGGGGCCCTAGCGCCCCGACCTGCGGGTGGGAGCCAGAAGGAACCCGAGCGCGATCATGCCCACGCCCAGGCCCAGGTGCAGCCAGTTGTCGGCGCTGTCGAGCGGCACGAAGTTCGCCGCGCTGTCGAGGTCGATCACCAGGCCGTACAGCCACAGCACCAGGTAGACGACACCGCCGCCGACGAGGAAGAGCTTCGCCAGCGCCGCGGTACGCGCCATCGCCACACCGGCCACACCGAAGAGCAGGTGGACCAGGTTGTGCAGGATCGACACCTGGAAGATCCCGAGCAGCTGGGCCTCGGACTGGTGCCCGGCGAACTGCATCTGGTCGTAGTTCGTGGTCACGCCGGGGATGAATCCCATCAGGCCCACCAGCAGGAAGACGATTCCGACGATGAGTGCGGTGAGACGGATCGGCTGCCTGGACAGACTGGTCGCGCCCTGGGTCGACGTCCGGTCGGACATGGTTTCCTCCACCGTGGTCGCGTTCCTATCATCCGTCCCAGTGGCAACAGAGACGGTACTGAACTCCTACCCATAGTGATGTATGTCACTCGGCTGTATGGAGCTAAATGAGGCGAAAGAGCGAGGTCAGCCGGTGCGGTAGCGCTCTGCGTCGGCCTCCCGGAGGGTGAGCCCGTGGCCCGGACGGTCGGGGTCCGGCCGCAGGGAGCCCTCGCGGGGCGGATCGGCACCGTCGAAGAAGAGGGCCTCGATACGCACGTGGTCGTGGAACCACTCCAGGTGGCGCAGGTTCGGCAGGGACAGCGCCGCGTGGAGGTGCAGGTAGGGCGCGCAGTGCGCCGACACCTCCAGGCCGTGCGCGGCCGCCACGGTCGCCGCGCGCTGCAGTTCCAGGACGCCGCCGCACCGGGTGAGGTCGATCTGGAGGCAGTCCACCGCCCCGGCCGCGCACATCCGCTGGAAGTAGGCCAGGTCGAAGCCGTACTCCCCGGCGGCCACGTCCGCCGGGACCGCGTCCCGGATCCGCCGGAGCCCGTCGAGGTCGTCGGAGGAGACCGGCTCCTCCAGCCAGCGCACGTCCAGCTCGCCCATCGGTCCGGCCAGCCGGATCGCCTGCTTGGCCGTGTAGCCGCCGTTGGCGTCGGCGAAGAGCTCGGCCCCGGGCCCGATCACCTCGCGGGCCAGGCGGAGCCGCTCCAGGTCGCGCCCCTCGCGGGCGCCCCACGACTCCCCGATCTTGATCTTGACCCGCCCGAAGCCCTGCTCGTGCACCCAGTGCGCCAGCTGCTCGCGCAGTACGTCGTCGGTGTAGCTGGTCAGGCCGCCGCTGCCGTACAGCGGCGCACTCTGGCGCGCGGCGCCGAGCAACCGGTACAGGGGCAGGCCGAGCAGGCGTGCCTTGAGGTCCCACAGAGCGGTCTCGACCGCCGAGACCGCGTAGCCGACCGTGCCCGGCCGGCCCGCGTTGCGCACCGCGCGGACCATGGCCTCCAGTGCGGCGGGCACATCCAGCGCGGGACGGCCCCTGACGTGTTCGGCGAGCAGGTCGCGGACGACGGCGGCGCAGGCGGCGGGGCCGTAGGTCCATCCCAGCCCCTCGTGGCCGCCCCCGCCCACCCGGACGAGCACCATCGTGGTGGAGTCCCAGGTGAGCGTGCCGTCCGCCGCGGGGCGTCCGGTGGGAACGGTGTAGACGGCCGCGTCCACACTCGTGACGGCCGGATCCGGTACCCCGTTCATGAGCGCCGCCCCCGCTTCCCGGAGGACCCGCGCCGTCCCGCGCGCATCGCCTCCTCGCGGATCTCGTCCACGTCGTAGGCGGGCACCCGGCGCGGAGCGGCGAAGCGGGTCGCGGCCCTCTCCGGGTGGCGGGAGGGCAGCGCGTCCCGCATGGCGAGGTCCAGGGCCTCGGCGAGGTGGACGGCCTCCCGCCCGGTGTCGGCCTGCTCGACCTGGGTGCGGCAGCTGAACCCGTCGGCCAGCAGGAGGGCGCCGGGGTCGGCCTCGCGCACCGCGGGCAGCAGCCCCGACTCGGCGACGGCCATGGACACCTCGTAGTGCCCCTCCTCGAAGCCGAAGTCGCCCGCCAGCCCGCAGCAGCCCACGTCGAGGAGGTCCACCTCCGTGCCGGCGCGTCCCAGCAGCCGCCTGTCCTCGTCGAACCCCAGGACCGCGTGCTGGTGGCAGTGCCGCTGGACGACGGCCGTACGTCCCAGGCGGGGCGGCTCCCAGTCGGACGCGTACCGGTTGAGGAACTCCGAGAACGTGAAGAACTGCGCGCGCAGTCTCTCCACGTCCTGGTCGTGGGGGAACAGCTCGGCGGCGTCCGAGCGGAAGACGGCCGCGCACGAGGGCTCCAGGCCGATGACCGGCGTACCCGCGCGGATGTCCTCGCGCAGCGCGTCGACGGTGCGTCCCAGCACACGGCGCGCCACGCCCAGCTGGCCGGTGGAGATCCAGGTCAGCCCGCAGCACAGGGTCCGCGGCGGCACCCGGACGCGGAAGCCCGCCGCCTCCAGGACGCGGACGGCCGCCGCCCCGATCGCCGGGTGGAAGTTGTCGGTGAAGGTGTCCGGCCACAGGATCACCTCGCCGCGCTCGCCGTCCTTCGAGCCGCGCCTGCGCATGGAGTCGCTGAAGCGGACCGGGGCGAACGCGGGCACCGGGCGCTCCCGCGCCACACCGCCGAGCCGCTTGCCCGGGCGGGCGAGGAACGGGACGGAGCTCAGCGCGTTCACCAGTTCGGGCGCGAGGGAGGCGGCTCTCGCCCACACGGGGAGCCACCCCAGGCTGTAGTGGGCCGCGGGCCGCACCCTCCCGGCGTGGTGGTGGGAGAGGAACTCGGCCTTGTAGGTGGCCATGTCGACGTTGACGGGGCAGTCGGTCTTGCACCCCTTGCAGGCCAGGCACAGGTCCAGTGCGTCGTCGACCTCCTGCGAGCGCCAGCCGTCCTGGATCACGTCCCCCTCGAGCATCTCGAAGAGGAGCCGGGAGCGCCCGCGGGTGGAGTGCTCCTCCTCCCGCGTCACGCGGTAGCTGGGGCACATGACGCCGCCGCTGTCCTTGCGGCACTCGCCGACGCCCACACAGCGCAGCACGGCCCTGGAGAAGTCGGCGTCGTCGTGCGGATAGCCGAAGTGGGTGTCGGTCCGAGCGGGCTGGTAGTCGGTGCCCAGCCGCAGGTTCTCGTCGAGGCGCTCCGGTCCGCCACCGTCCGGGGCGACGAGCTTGCCGGGGTTCATCCGGTCGTCCGGGTCGAAGATCCTCTTGACCTCGGAGAAGGCGGGCATCAGCTCCGGGCCGAACATCTTCGGCCACAGTTCGGCGCGCGACTGGCCGTCCCCGTGCTCGCCCGAGAGCGAGCCGCCGTAGGAGACCACGATGTCCGCGGCGCGCTCGACGAACCGGCGGAAGCCGGTGATACCCGGCTGTGTACGCAGGTTGAAGGGGATGCGCGTGTGCAGGCACCCGTGTCCGAAGTGCCCGTACAACGAGGAGCGGTGCGCGAAGCCGAACTCCTCCATCAGGGCGTGCAGGTCGCGCAGGTAGTCGCCGAAGCGCTCCGGCGGCACCGCGGAGTCCTCCCAGCCCTCCCAGGTGTCGGGCTCGGACGGGACCCGGGCCGTGGCGCCCAGGCCGGCCTCGCGCACCTTCCACATCTCCGCCACGCGGTCGGGGTTGTCGAGGACACTGGTTCCCAGCACACTGCCGGAGGCCCTCATGGCGTCGACGAAGTCCCGTGTCCGCGCGACCGCCTCCTCCTGGTCGGCACCGCCGAACTGCACCATCAGCCACCCCGCCCCCTCGGGCATCTGCGCCACCGCCGAGGGGTTCAGGTGCTTGCGCCGCTCGTAGCCGATGAGCTTGTCGTCCAGCCCCTCCAGGGCGTAGGGCTCGTGCTCCAGGACCTCGGGAACGGCGTCGGCGGCGGCGAAGATGTCGGAGTAGCCGCACACCGCCATCGCCATGGCCGCGGGTTCGACGACCAGGCGCACCTCGGCGCGCAGGACCGTCACCAGGGTGCCCTCCGAGCCGACGAGCGCCGCGGCCAGGTCGAACCCGTTCTCGGGCAGCAGCGAGTCGAGGTTGTAGCCCGAGACGCGGCGGGGGATGTCGGGAAACCTGCGCCGGACGGCCGTGGCGTAGCGGTCCCGCACCCGCCGCAGTTCCCGGTAGATCTCGGCGCGGCGTCCGCCCTCGGCCACGATGCGCTCGTACTCCTCGTCGGAGGTGGGGCCCACCCACATCCGGCAACCGTCGTAGGTGAGCACCTCCAGCCGCAGCACGTTGTCCACGGTCTTTCCGTAGGTCTGCGCACTGGCCCCGCAGGAGTTGTTGCCGATCATCCCGCCGAGCGTGCAGTGGCTGTGGGTGGAGGGGCTCGGACCGAAGGCGAGGTGGTCCCGTACCCGGCCCGTGTGCTCGTTCAGGGCGTCCAGCACGATGCCCGGCTCCACGACGGCGGTGCCCGCCTCGGGGTCGACGCTGAGGACCCGCGTGCAGTACTTGGACCAGTCGATCACGACCGCGACGTTGCTGCACTGCCCGGCCAGGCTGGTACCGCCGCCCCTGGACAGCACGGGCGCGCCGTGTTCGCGGCACACCGCCACCGCCTCGGCTCCGGCCTCGACCGTCCTCGGCACGACGACCCCGATGGGGACCTGCCGGTAGTTGGAGGCGGCCGTCGAGTAGGTGGCGAGCGAGCCCTTGTCGAAGCGGACCTCCCCGTCCACCCGGTCGGTGAGGTCCCGCAACAGCGCGTCGGTGTCGGCACCGGTCGGTGCCATGCCCCGCCGGGAGGAGGGTGCAGGCAGGTCCACGGCCATGTCAGTCGTCCGTTCCGTCGACGTGATGCGTGTCCGTCGCACTCGGCAGCGCGAGAGGCGCAGTCCCGCGGCCGGAGCCCGGCACCGCACACCCGCCACTAACCAGACGCGCGGACGGGCAAACGCCGCCGATCCCCGCACAGAGCGGCGACGGGGTGAATGCGGGGGCGACGGTCGGGGTAGTCGCGCCAGCGGAGCACTCCCACGGTCGGAGGACACGGTGGGGAGTGGGCCCGCTCGAAAAGGCGGGCGGGGCACCGCGAACGCGGTGCCGAACACGGTGTCGATCCCGGGAGGGGAGCGATCATGGCGGAACTGGTGTCCGACTACATACTGAAGCGTCTGAGGGAATGGGGGGTCGACCACGTCTTCTCCTACGCGGGCGACGGCATCAACGGTCTGCTCGCGGCGTGGGACCGGGCCGAGAACAAACCGCGCTTCATCCAGTCCCGGCACGAGGAGCTGGCGGCCTTCGAGGCCACCGGGTACGCGAAGTTCTCCGGACGCGTGGGTGTGTGCGCGGCCACCTCGGGGCCGGGCGCCATCCACCTGCTGAACGGCCTCTACGACGCCAAGCTCGACCACGTGCCGGTGGTGGCGATCATCGGGCAGACCGCGCGCAGCGCGATGGGCGGCTCCTACCAGCAGGAAGTCGACCTGATGTCCCTCTACAAGGACGTGGCCAGCGACTACCTCCAGATGGTCACCGTCCCGGAGCAGCTTCCCAACGTGCTGGACCGGGCGATGCGGACCGCCGCGAGCAGGCGCACGGTCACGGCGATCATCGTCCCGGCCGACGTCCAGGAGCTGGAGTACTCACCGCCCGAACACGAGTTCAAGATGGTGCCCTCCAGCCTCGGTATGCCCGCCCCGCAGTCGACCCCGTCCGCCGAGGGCCTGGCCGAGGCGGCCGAGGTCCTCAACTCGGGTGAGCGCGTCGCGATGCTGATCGGCCAGGGCGCCAGGGGAGCGGCGGACGAGGTCGTCGAGATGGCCGACAAGCTCGGCGCCGGGGTGGCCAAGGCCCTGCTGGGCAAGGACGCGCTGCCCGACGACCTGCCCTTCGTGACCGGTGCGATCGGGCTGCTGGGCACCCGGCCCTCCTACGAGCTGATGCAGGACTGCGACACCCTGCTCGTCGTCGGCTCCAGTTTTCCCTACACCCAGTTCATGCCCGAGTTCGGCCAGGCACGCGCCGTCCAGATCGACATCGACCCGACCATGATCGGCATGCGGTACCCGTTCGAGTGCAACCTGGTCGGCGACTCCGCGGAGACGCTGCGGATGCTGCTGCCGCTCGTCGAGCGCAAGACCGACCGCTCGTGGCGGGAGAAGGTCGAGGACAACGTCGAGCGCTGGCAGGAGGTCATGGAGCGGCGCGCGCACGTGGACGCCGACCCGGTCAACCCCGAGCGCGTCTTCCACGAGCTCTCGCCGATGCTGCCCGATGACGTGATCGTGACGGCGGACTCCGGCTCGGTGGCCAACTGGTACGCGCGGCACCTGAAGTTCCGCAAGGGCATGCGCGGTTCGCTGTCGGGCACGCTGGCCACGATGTGCCCCGGCGCCCCCTACGCCACGGGGGCGAAGTTCGCCCACCCGGACAGGCCCGTGATCGCGTTCGTCGGCGACGGGGCCATGCAGATGAGCGGCCTCAACGAGCTGATCACCATCGGCCACTACGCGAAGGAGTGGGACAACCCCCAGGTCATCGTCGCCGTGCTCAACAACGGCGACCTCAACCAGGTGACCTGGGAACTGCGCGCCATGGGCGACGCGCCCCAGTTCATCCCCTCGCAGCGGATCCCCGACTTCCCCTACGCCGGGTTCGCCGAGAGCATCGGGATGCTGGGGATCAAGGTCGACGACCCCAAGGACATCAAGGGGGCGTGGGAGCGGGCGCTGGCCGCGGACCGGCCCTGCGTGATCGAGTTCGTCACGGATCCGACCATCCCGCCGATCCCGCCGCACGCGACGCTGGAGCAGATGGAGAGCGTGGCCAAGGCCCTGGCCAAGGGCGACCCGGAGGCGTGGGACGTGGTCAAGCAGGGGGTCAAGTCCAAGGCACAGGACTTCCTCCCCGGCGGACGGTGACAGCAGCCGTGGATGGTGCGGGGGCGGTACGGCGCTGGTCCGTCCGTTCCCGCACCGCCAGGGGATGGCGGGGAGGGACGGGAATCGTATACATCCCACTTGTGAACGGAAGGCGAAGACTTGTCCCTGCCCATCGAGGACTACGCGTTTCTGGGCGACATGAAGACGTCGGTCCTGATCGGCGCCGACGGAAGCGTGGACTGGCTGTGCCTGCCCCGGTTCGATTCCGGCGCCTGCTTCGCAGCCCTGCTCGGCGATGAGGGCAACGGTCGCTGGACCATGGCCCCGGCGGGAGAGCACCGGCTGGAGGCACGGCGGTACCGCCCCGACAGCCTGGTACTGGAAACCGAGTTCCGGTCCGAGGACGGTGTGGTGCGGGTCGTCGACTGCATGCCCATCGGCGCCCACCGCACCTGCCTGATACGCCGGGTCGAGGGGGTGGAGGGGCGCGTACGCATGCGCTCCGAGGTCGTGGCGCGCTTCGACTACGGATCGATCGTCCCGTGGGTGCGCAAGGACGGGCGGCGGCTGCACCTCGTCGCCGGTCCCGACAGCTGCTACCTGGACTCCGACGTGGAGTTCGATGCCGGGTCCGACGAGGACCCGGTCACGGAGTTCGCGGTCGCGGCGGGCGACAGCGTGGACTTCGTCCTCACCTGGGTCCCGCCCCGATCGCCGTCCCCGGAGCCGGTCAACACCGACGTGCTCATCGATCACACGGACGAGGTCTGGCGGGAGTGGGCCTCCAGGTGCAACTACGAGGGCGAGTACCGCGACGCGGTCGTCCGGTCACTGATCACCCTCAAGGCCCTGACGCACTCGCCCGGCGGAGGCATCGTCGCCGCGGCCACCACCTCACTGCCGGAGCAGATCGGCGGTGTGCGCAACTGGGACTACCGCTACTGCTGGATACGCGACGCCACGCTGACGCTGCTCGCTCTCCTGGAGTCCGGCTACACACAGGCGGCCGCCGACTGGCGCGAATGGCTGCTGCGGGCGGTCGCGGGGGAACCCTCGCAGATGCGGATCATGTACGGGATCGAGGGGGAGCGCAGGCTGCCCGAGCTGGAGCTGGACTGGCTGTCCGGCTACGAGGGGTCCCGTCCCGTGAGGGTCGGCAACGAGGCCGCCCAGCAGTGGCAGCTCGACGTCTACGGCGAGGTGATGGACGTCTTCCACCAGGCCAGGGTCCACGGGATTCCGCCGAAGGAGCCCGCATGGCAGCTCCAGCGCTCCCTGATGGACTTCCTGGAGGCGCACTGGCGTGAGCCCGACAACGGGATCTGGGAGATGCGCGGGCCCCGGAGGCACTTCACCCACTCCAAGATCATGGCGTGGACCGCCGTGGACCGCGCCATCAGCGGGGTCGAGAGGTTCGGCCTGGAGGGGCCTCTGGAGGAGTGGAAGCGCCTGCGCGACGAGATCTTCCAGGACGTGTGCGAGAACGGGTACGACCCCGAGCGCCGGACCCTGACGCAGTACTACGGCTCCTCCACCCTGGACGCGTCGCTGCTGATGGCCGGCACCGTGGGCTTCCTCCCGCCCGACGACGAGCGCATGCGGGGAACCGTGGACGCCGTCCAGCGGGAGCTGTGCCGCGACGGCCTGGTCCAGCGCTACTCCATGGACGAGACGAGCAGGAGGGTGGACGCCCTCCCTCCCGGCGAGGGGGTGTTCCTGCCCTGCACGTTCTGGCTCGTCGACAACCTCGTCATGCAGGGCCGTGTCGATGAGGGCAGGGAGATCTTCGAGCACCTGCTGTCCCTGCGCAACGACGTGGGGCTGCTGTCGGAGGAGTACGACACGAACACCGGGCGGCTGATCGGCAACTTCCCCCAGGCGCTCTCCCACATCGCCCTGGTCAACACCGCCTATGAGCTGGACCGGAACCGCGAGGGTCCGGCGCAGCAGCGGGCGAGCTCCGGGAGCGGGTGACCGCGCCGGACACGTGCGCGGATCCGCCGCGGCCGGTATGTCGACAGGGCGACAAGGCAACAAGGCGACGAGTCGAGGGGGCGACGGGCCGGTCTACCGGCCCGTCGCCCCCTCCGCCGTCCGCCCTACTTCGAGGGGGTCGGCTCGGTGCCCTCCACGTACAGGTCGACGCCCTTGGGTTCCTTGACCAGCGAGACGCCGATGAAGGAGACCGCGGCGGCCACGATGATGTAGGCGCCGATCGACCACGAGGCGCCGGTCTCGGTGAGCAGGAGCTCGGCGATCATGGGCGCGAAGGCACCGCCGAGGATCGCGCCGATGGCGTAGCCGATGGACACGCCGGAGTAGCGGACCTCGGCCGGGAACATCTCCGCGTACAGGGCCGACTGGGGGCCGTAGCTCAGGCCGAGTGTCAGCGTGAAGACGAACAGGCCCGTGAAGTACATGTAGATGTTGCCGGTGTCGACCATGAACCACATCGGCACGGACCAGGCGGCCAGCAGCACGTAGCCGAGCTGGAAGGTCCTCACCCGGCCGAGCTTGTCGCTCAGGATGCCGCCGTACAGCGTGGAGACGAGCCAGCCGAACGAGGCGAGGGTGGTCGCCAGAAGCACGGGGCCCCGTTCCATGCCCAGGCCGAACTCCTCGACCGGCCGCGAGGCGTAGGTCGCCATGTAGGCGATGACGAGGTATCCGGCCGCGTTGTTGGCGATGAAGATCAGCGCGGAGAGGACGACCTCCCGGCTGTTCTTCCGGAACAGCCGTCCCAGGGGCGCGGAGGACTGGGCCTTGCGCTTTTGCATCTGCTTGAAGACCGGGGACTCCTCCACGGACTTGCGGATGAGGTGGCCGATGATGATCAGCAGGAAGGACAGGAGGAAGGGGATGCGCCAGCCCCACTCCCTGAACGCCTCCGGACCGATGACGGCGGTGATCACCCAGACGACGAAGGTCGCGATGATCATGCCGCAGGGGACGCCGATCTGCGGGTAGGCGCCGAAGAAGCCGCGCTTGCCGACCGGCGCGTGCTCCACCGACATCAGCGCGGCGCCGCCCCACTCGCCGCCCGCGGAGAAGCCCTGGACGATGCGCAGGAGGATCAGGAGGACGGGTGCGGCCACGCCGATCTGGGCGTAGGTGGGCAGCACACCGATCAGGCAGGTGGCGAGGCCCATCAGGACGAGGGTCGCGACGAGCACCCGCTTGCGGCCGAACCTGTCCCCGAGGGCGCCGGCGACGATCGCGCCGAGGGGCCGGAAGAGGAAGGAGATGCCGATGGTGGCGAAGGACAGGACCTGGGCCATCACCGGGCTGGCGTCGGACAGGGGCGCCAGGAACAGGGGGGCGAGTACCAGGCCCGCGGCCTGGGCGTAGATGAAGAAGTCGTACCACTCGATGGTGGTGCCGACCATGGTGCCCGCGAGGACGCGGCGCCGCTCCCGGGTCTCGTCAGCGCCGACCGGCCCTGCGGCCGTTGGGTCGGAAGTTGCCATTGGTGCTCCGTATGTTCTCTGCCGACCGGGGGTCGGGGTCCGCTCGCAGGCTCCTGGCCGTAGGTGGCCACGGCGGCGTGGCCACGCACCGTCCCCCTACGCATGGCAAGAGGGGAATGCGGGACATCGGCCTGAGCCTCAGGACACCATGCCATGTGAGCCAGTGCACTTTCTACACCGGGTCCCGTTTTTTCGCAGCTCGGCGGCTATGTCCTGACCGAACGGTCGGTTAGGCTCGGGGCACTGTCGGTGTTCCACGACCCTTGACCAGCCATGACCGGCACCGACTCGGACGACATGTCCACGCGTCGACGAGTCGACATACGGCCGAGTCGGCACGCGGACGGGCGCCGCTCGCGGGCGCCGGAACCTCGTGCGGACGGCCGTCCCCGGTCCCGTGGGGAGACGACGAAGGGGCCGGGACACGACGTGTCGTGTCCCGGCCCCCTGGAGACGACGGGGCCGCGCGAGAGGCGCGGCCCCGTGGCCCTACGTCTAGCGGCGCGGGCGGCGCCTGCCCCGGGTGGAGGAGCCGAAGGCACGGGTACGCGCCTTGGGCTCGGCGGGGAGGGTGGCCGGAACGCCCGAGGGCGTACGCGCACCCGTCACCCGAGCCAGCTCGGGGTCCTCGGCGCTGACGCTCAGGGTGTGGGCGTCGATGCGGGCCTGGTCCATCATCCGCATCATCCCCCGCCGCTCGTGGGGCAGGACGAGCGTGACCACGTTGCCCGAGGCGCCGGCCCGGGCCGTACGCCCGCCCCGGTGCAGGTAGTCCTTGTGGTCGGCGGGGGGGTCGATGTTGACCACCAGGTCGAGGCCGTCCACGTGGATCCCTCGGGCCGCCACGTTGGTCGCGACCAGCGCGGTGACCGTTCCGTCCTTGAACTGCTGGAGGGTGCGCGTGCGCTGCGGCTGCGACCGTCCGCCGTGCAGGATGGCGGCCCTCACGCCGTTGGCGAGAAGGTGCTTGGCCATGGAGTCCACGGCGCGCTTGGTGTCCAGGAACATGATCACCTGCCCGTCCCGGGCGGCGATGTGCGTCGCGGTGTCGCGCTTGCCGGCGGGGGTCACCTGGAGGATGTGGTGCTCCATGGTGGAGACCGCACCCTCGGAGGGGTCCACGGAGTGGACGACCGGGTCGTGCAGGAAGCGTCGGACCAGGGTGTCGACGTTGCGGTCCAGCGTCGCGGAGAAGAGCATGCGCTGGCCGTCGGAGGGGATCTGCTGGAGGATCGCGGTGACCTGGGGCATGAACCCCATGTCGGTCATCTGATCGGCCTCGTCCAGCACGGTGGTGCCCACCTGGTCCAGGCGGCAGTCGCCCCGCTCCACCAGGTCGCGCAGGCGTCCCGGGGTGGCCACGACCAGCTCCGTGCCGCGCCGCAGGGACTGGGCCTGGCGGGACAGGGACATGCCGCCGACCACGGTCGTCACACGGACCCGTACCGAACGCGCGTAGGGGGTGAGGGCTTCGGTGACCTGCTGGGCGAGCTCACGTGTCGGTGCGAGCACCAGGGCGAGCGGCCGCCCCGGCTGGGCGGTCCTCCCCTCCAGGCGAGCGAGCAGGGGCAGGCCGAAGGCCAGTGTCTTTCCCGAGCCGGTCTGGCTGCGCCCCAGGACGTCACGTCCCGCGAGCGAGTTCGGGAGGGTCTCGGCCTGGATGGCCGAGGGGGAGCTCAGTCCCTGGCGCTCCAGAACCTCGAGCAGCCGCGCGGGCAGGTTCAGCTCGGAGAAGCTGCCGACCGGGGGCAGGCCCGGGGTCGTGGACACCGGGGGAGCGAACTCACGGTAGGAGGATGCCGGTCGGGAGGACCGGGGGGAGGGGCCGCGGCGGTTGCCGGGGCGGCCGGCGCCGGGGCGGCCGGTGTGCTTTTCACGGTTATGCCCTTTTCGGGAACCGCTGGGTGCACGCATGTAAAACCTTTCGCGGGCAGCGCCCGACGCGTGGTGGCCTTGTTCAGGCTCTGAGGACGCGTGTGACGCACCAAGAAGACGGTGGTCCACGGCCCGCACGCGTAAATGAGTGCTGCGGGTCGCGGAAGGCTGGTGCCAGTCGGAACAGACGACGGCCAGAAACCGAGCCGGAAAATAACAAGCAAAGAACCGGACGAGGGCACGGCTCACGAAGAGCGGCCCCCGTCCGACGGAGCAAAGCTCCTAGATGACCGTGATGTTCTCGGCCTGGAGACCCTTGGGGCCCTGGGTGGCCTGGAACTGCACGGCCTGACCCTCGGCGAGCTCACGGTAACCGGAGGACTCGATGTTGGAGTAGTGGGCGAAGACGTCGGCGCCGCCGCCGTCCTGCTCGATGAAGCCGAAGCCCTTTTCGCTGTTGAACCACTTGACGGTGCCAGTAGTCATAATGACTTTCCTCACATCAGTATGGAAAATTCCGCCCTGTGCGGGTTTTCCAACGCCACTGCGATGATTTCCCGAGTGGTGATAACGATGGAGAAGGTCCGACTACGAAGCCGGCCGACACAAAAGTCAAGCGGGAACCACGACTGCAACTCTTTTGAACGTATCACAGGAGTTACCCCGCGGACAGCGAATCACCGTACCGTGTCGACCGTCACCCTCCCCGGCCCGCCCTCGCGGCCCCGTCCCGAACCGATGCAGAGCGGCTCTTGGTGAACGCCTTACCCCGGGTGGGCGTCCCACCTCCCAACTGGCCCGTCCCGGTCACCGATCGATCGCACTGGGTGGACGGCCACCGCGAACAAGGGAGATCCGATGGACATGACGTGGTACGGAAACGACGCCCGCGCCTTTGGGGAACCGGCCGCCGGCCGCACCCGCGCCAGGGGCGCGGCGGTCGCCGCCGCGGTCGCACTGGCCTGCGGACCGATGGTCACCGCCGCCCCCGCCTCCGCCGCCGCGCAGGAGTCGATGCGCGACTGCACCGTGTCGGACTTCGCGATCGTCGAGAACGAGCGGCGGGCCGCCGCGGGCACCGCCTACATCGAGTTCACCATGACGCGGACCGGCGAGGGGGACACCCCCGCGCAGGAGCCGTGCAACCTCTACCGGCACGCCAGTCTGAGCTGGGTGGACGCCGAGGGCGAGCGTGTCGGCGCCTGGGCCGAGCGCGAGGGCGGGGGCGGATCGTTCACCGTGGATCCGGGAGGAACCGCGCTGCTGACCGTGGCCCAGCCCAACCCGGGCAACTACGACCCGCGGGTGTGCGAGCCCGCGCCCGTGACGGGCATCGAGGTGTCGCTCTACATCGCCGAGGCCCCGGTCCACGTCCCCACCGGCGGCGGGGACACCGCCTGCGCCAACCCCGAGGTGGCCGTGCCCAGGTACACGGTCGAACCGCACCAGTAACGGGTGCACGGACGGACACGGCGGCCTCCGCCCACCCCGGGCGGGGGCCGCTCCCGCGCCCGCCGACGGAGGTCGCGGACGCGGACGGTGGTGTCGACATGATGATTCGTCTCGATGGCGCCTGACCCCGTCGACGCGCGGCGACCGCACCCGGACCCGCGGCGGGCACGTCCGTCGCCGGTACGGATCCTCGTGCGTGCGACGTCGTGCGTCTTCGCCCGGTGTCGACATCGCGACCTGTGGCTTTGGAGACTCGTCCCCTTGTCCACAGCCGGGAGAGGGCGCAAGAAGAAGAGCCCTGCTCTCCGAGTGGAGAAGCAAGGCTCCGAACCGCACAGACTGTGTGGGCGTACCAGGACTTGAACCTGGGGCCTCATCCTTATCAGGGATGCGCTCTAACCGACTGAGCTATACGCCCTCGTTCCGAGTGGAACTCTACCGCATCCGCAGGACCGGGGCGAACCGGCCGCCGGGAGGCGGACAGTGAGACGGGACGCGGCCGGCGCGTCCCTCTTCACCTCCCATTTTACCCCCGTACGGGAGTGCTCGGGACGGGCCCGCGCACACGCGGGGCCCGGGTCGGCGGGTGTGCCGGCCCGGGCCCCGCGACCGGTGCTACTCGGCCTCGGACAGCGTCACGTCGACGCCGCCGACCAGGTCGGCGACCAGGTTGTACAGCATCGCCCCCACCGTGGAGAGCGCGGTGATCAGCACGATGTTCAGCGCGCCGACCACACCGGTGTAGCCCAGCACGCGCCCCGGTGAGAACCAGGCGGCCGGGTTGAGGCCGAGGTCGTCCTCGGCGCCGTCACCCTCCAGGAGCGCGTTCATCATGTTGGTGAGCTCGTCGAAGACGCCCAGCATCGACAGCGTCGCGTAGATCACCGCGACCGCCACGAACAGGACGATGAAGCACACCAGGGAGACGACGAAGCTGAACTTCATCACCGACCAGGGCTCCACTCGGGAGACCGTCAGGTGCGCCTTCCGGCTGGACAGACTCGCCTTCACGGCGCTCGGGCCGCTCGGGCTCTCCGGCACCGAGGACTTCGATTCGGACACTGGCGTTCCCCCCGCTTCGGCACGGTCCTCCGCCACGTCCGGTCCGGCGGGCACCGAGGGCTGCTCGTCCGCCGTTCCGACGGCGTCCTCACTGCCGGAGGCTTCGTCGGCCTCGGCGGCGCTCTCCCTCTCGGAGGCCTTCTCCTCGGCCTCGGTGGTGTCCTCCTCGCCGGAGGCCTTTCCGGCCTCGGCGGCGTCCTTCTGGCCGGACGCCTCGTCGGCCTCGGCGGTCACGGCGGCCCCCGCCTCCACCGTGTCCTTCTCGGCCGTCTCCACGTCCCCGCCCCCGGCGGACCCCGCCGTGTCCGGGTCGGATTCGTTCGTGGTGGTGTTCCGCTGGTTGTCAGACATAGAAACGTTACCGCTGGGCTTTCGTTGAGAACGGGTGATTGGCACTACCGGTGTCCGCGGGGTTCACCAGTATCGAACCCCGCGGACCTTATGGGGCCTAACGCGAAGTCTAGGCCTGCGGGTTGCCTTCCCCGGCGACCGAGACGTCGGCCGTGTCAACGGCCTCCTCCTCGGCGGCCTCGGCGTTGCGCGCCACGGCAACGATCTTGTTGCCCTTGTCCAGGTTCATCAGTCGCACGCCCATGGTGGTGCGGCCCGACTGCTTGACCTCGGCGGCGCCGGTGCGGATGACCCCGCCCGCGGAGGTGATCGCGAAGATCTCGTCCACCTCCGGGTCGACCATCAGGGCACCGACCAGCTTGCCGCGGGCCTCCACCACCTTGGCCGTCAACACGCCCTTGCCGCCCCGGTTCTGCACCGGGTACTGCTCGGACGGGGTGCGCTTGGCGTAGCCGTTCTCCGTGGTGACCAGGACGTCCGTGGACCCGTCGCCGGGCCGGATGACGTCCATGCTCAGGAGGTAGTCGCCCTCCAGGAACCGCATGCCGATCACACCGCTGGTGGCCCGGCCCATGGGGCGCAGGGACTCGTCGGAGGCGGGGAACCGGATCGCCTGGGCGTCGCTGGAGATCAGCAGCAGGTCGTCGTCGGGGAAGACCAGCCGGGCGGCGATCAGCTCGTCGCCCTCGCGCAGGTTGATGGCGATGATGCCGGCCGCGCGCGCGGAGTCGAAGTCCTCCAGGCGGGACTTCTTGACCAGGCCCTCACGGGTGGCGAGCACCAGGTACGGGGCGGCCTCGTAGTCGCGCAGCGCCATGATCTGCGCGATCTCCTCGCCCGGCTGGAACGGGAGCAGGTTCGCCACGTGCTGTCCGCGCGCGTCGCGGGCGGCCTCCGGCAGCTCGTACGCCTTCGTGCGGTACACCCGGCCCTGGTTGGTGAAGCACAGGATCCAGTTGTGGGTGGTGGTGACGAAGAAGTGCTGGACGATGTCGTCCTGCTTGAGCTGGGCGCCGCGCACGCCCTTGCCCCCGCGCTTCTGGGCGCGGTAGTTGTCGATGCGCGTGCGCTTGGCGTATCCACCGCGGGAGATCGTGACGACCACGTCCTCCTCGGCGATGAAGTCCTCCATGCGCATGTCGCCCTCGAAGGGGATGATGTGCGTGCGCCGCTCGTCGCCGTACTTCTCCACGATCTCGCCGAGCTCCTCGCGGATGATGCTCCGCTGGCGGACCTCCGAGCCCAGGATGTCGTTGTAGTCGGCGATCTGCGCCATCAGCTCGTCGTACTCCGAGGTGAGCTGGTTGCGCTCCAGGGCGGCCAGCTTGCGCAGCTGCATGTCGAGGATGGCGCGGGCCTGGATGTCGTCGATCTCCAGCAGCTCCCTCAGGCCGCTGCGCGCCTCGTCGGCGGAGGCGCTGGCCCGGATGAGGCTGATGACCTCGTCGATGCGGTCCATGGCCCGCAGCAGGGCGCGCAGGATGTGCGCCCGCTCCTCGGCCTTGCGCAGCAGGTACCGCGTCCGTCGGATGATGACCTCGACCTGGTGCTTGACCCAGTACCGGATCATCTGGTCCAGGCGCAGGGTGCGCGGCACACCGTCGACCAGCGCGAGCATGTTCGCGCCGAAGGTCTCCTGGAGCTGGGTGTGCTTGTAGAGGTTGTTCAGCACGACCTTGGCCACGGCGTCGCGCTTGAGCACGATGACCAGCCGCTGGCCGGTACGGCCGCTGCTCTCGTCGCGCACGTCGGCGATGCCGGTGATCTTGCCGTCCTTGACCAGGTCGGCGATCTTGAGCGCGAGGTTGTCCGGGTTGACCTGGTAGGGCAGCTCGGTGATGACCAGGGTCTGGCGTCCCCTGCTGTCCTCCTCGACCTCGACCACGGCGCGCATGGTGATGGAGCCGCGCCCGGTCCGGTACGCCTCCTCGATGCCGCGCTTGCCGACGATGACCCCGCGGGTGGGGAAGTCGGGGCCCTTGACCCGGGCGATGAGCTGGTCGAGCAGCTCCTCGTCCTCGGCCTCGGGGTGGTCCAGGAACCAGTTGACCCCGTCGGCGACCTCGCGCAGGTTGTGCGGCGGGATGTTGGTGGCCATACCGACCGCGATGCCCGAGGAGCCGTTGACCAGCAGGTTCGGGAACCGGGCGGGCAGCACGACGGGCTCGGAGGAGCGGCCGTCGTAGTTGGGCCGGAAGTCGACGGTCTCCTTGTCGATGTCCCGGAGCATCTCCATGGCCAGCGGCGCGAGCTTGCACTCGGTGTAGCGCATGGCGGCGGCCGGGTCGTTGCCCGGGGAGCCGAAGTTGCCGTTCGGGTCGACCAGGGGCATCCGCATGGACCACCACTGGGCCAGTCGCACCAGGGTGTCGTAGATGGCGCTGTCGCCGTGCGGGTGGTAGTTGCCCATCACGTCGCCGACGACGCGGGCGCACTTGAAGTACCCGCGGTCGGGCCGGTACCCGCCGTCGTACATCGCGTAGAGAACGCGCTGGTGGACCGGCTTGAGGCCGTCGCGCACGTCGGGCAGGGCACGGCCGACGATGACCGACATCGCGTAGTCGAGGTAGCTGCGCTGCATCTCGACCTGGATGTCGACCGGCTCGACCCGGTCGGTCGTCCGTACGGGGGTCTCCACAGCGGAGTCCGCTCCCTCAGGCCCCTCGGGGACGTCCGGGTTGTTCGCATCCGTCACGGATGTCGATCCCTTCTTCGAAGCTTGCTTGAACGTGGTTCACCGTCCGGGAGTCCCCGGACGCGGGGTCCCTCTAGATGTCCAGGAAGCGGACGTCCTTGGCGTTGCGCTGGATGAAGGAGCGCCGGGACTCGACGTCCTCGCCCATGAGCACGCTGAACATCTCGTCGGCCTGGGCCGCGTCCTCCAGACTGACCTGGAGGAGCACCCGCCGGTCGGGGTCCATCGTGGTGTCCCACAGTTCGGTGGCGTTCATCTCGCCCAGGCCCTTGAACCGCTGCACCATGTCGCGCGGGCGCGGGTCCTTCTTCCCCGCCGCGACCCCGGCCTCGATGAGGCGGTCGCGTTCGGGGTCGGAGAAGGCGTAGTCCGCGTCGCTGCCGCGCTGGTCCCACTTGATCTTGTACAGCGGCGGCTGGGCGATGTACACGTTGCCGGCCTCGACCAGGGGCTTCATGAAGCGGAACAGCAGGGTGAGCAGCAGGGTGCGGATGTGCTGGCCGTCGACGTCGGCGTCGGCCATCAGGATGATCTTGTGGTACCGCAGCTTGCTGGCGTCGAAGTCCTCGTGGATGCCGGTGCCCAGGGCGGTGATGATCGCCTGGACCTCGGCGTTCTTGAGGATGCGGTCGATCCGGGACTTCTCGACGTTCAGGATCTTGCCCCGGATGGGCAGGATGGCCTGGTTGTGCGGGTTGCGGCCGCCCTTGGCCGAGCCGCCCGCCGAGTCGCCCTCGACGATGTAGACCTCGCTCTCCTCCGGGTTGGTCGACTGGCAGTCGGACAGCTTGCCGGGGAGTGAGGTGGACTCCAGCAGGGTCTTGCGCCGGGTGAGGTCGCGCGCCTGGCGGGCCGCCACGCGGGCACGCGCCGCCTGGCTGGCCTTGGACACGATGTCCTTGGCCTCGCCCGGGTTGCGCTCGAACCAGTCGCGCAGGTGCTCGTTGGTGACCTTCTGGACGAAGGACTTGGCCTCGGTGTTGCCCAGCTTGGTCTTGGTCTGGCCCTCGAACTGGGGATCGGCCAGCTTGACCGAGATGATCGCGGTCAGGCCCTCGCGGATGTCGTCGCCGGTGAGGTTGTCGTCCTTCTCCCGCAGCAGCCTCTGGTCGCGCGCGTACCGGTTGACCAGGGTGGTCAGCGCGGAGCGGAAGCCCTCCTCGTGGGTGCCGCCCTCAGCCGTGTTGATGGTGTTGGCGAAGGTGTGCACGGAGGAGGTGTAGGACTGGTTCCACTGCATGGCGACCTCGACCGAGATGCCCTCGCCGTCCTCCTCGAAGGAGATGATCGACGCGTGCGCCGGCTCCTTCTTGGTGTTGATGTGCTTGACGAAGTCGGACAGCCCGTCCTCGTAGTGGAAGGTGTTGACCGTCGGGCCGCCGTCGGTGTGCTCGGGCCGCTCGTCGCGGATGGTGATGGACAGCCCCTTGTTGAGGAAGGCCATCTCCTGCATGCGGCGGGCGAGCGTCTCGAACGTGAACGCCGTCGTCTCGAAGATGCCGCCGTCCGGCCAGAAGGTGATCTGGGTGCCGGTCTCGTCGGTCTCCTCGCCCCTGACGAGCTCGCCGACGGGCGCGGTCATCTCGTAGCGCTGGCGCCACACGTGGCCGTCGCGGCGGATCTCCACCTCCAGGGCGGTGGACAGCGCGTTGACGACGGAGACGCCGACGCCGTGCAGGCCGCCGGAGACCGCGTAGGACTTGCCGTCGAACTTGCCGCCCGCGTGCAGCGTGGTGAGCACGACCTCGACGGCGGGGCGCTTCTCCACGGGGTGGAGGTCGGTGGGGATGCCGCGGCCGTTGTCGGCCACGCACACACCGCCGTCGGCCATCAGGGTCACCTCGATGGCGCTGGCGTGTCCCGCCAGGGCCTCGTCGACCGAGTTGTCCACCACCTCGTAGACCAGGTGGTGCAGGCCCCGCTCCCCGGTGGAACCGATATACATTCCCGGGCGCTTGCGTACTGCTTCAAGCCCCTCCAGAACCGTGATTGATCGAGCGTCGTAGGCCAAGTGGGTACACCCTCCTGCTGGGGACGCCTGCCGTCCGCGGCCGAGCGAACGACGGTCAGTCCACGGCACGGTGACCAGGTTGGTCGTCATACCACGACACCTAGGGGATCACCGTTCGCCGCAGGGGCCGTCCGCCCACCCTCTTCTGGGGGCGTGGTACCGGCTACAGGCGTCTGAAGAACCGCCTCCATGATACCCCGCGCGGTACGACAAAGTGGCATTGGCGGCCCTGTGCCGCCTCACAACGAACGTTCAGGGAGGGAGACGACTCCCTACACGCGGGATGCCCTCTGCGCAAGTCCCGGTGCGGTTGAGTGGCGCACGCGGCGACCAGCAGGGCCGACACCCTCCGGTGCCGCGCGGCGCCCGCCCCGTGGAGCGCTCACCGCGCGGGCGGACGGGCCCCACCTGCGGATATCCACAGGCCGCGGACGTGGGCGGCCGGGTTCCCCGGCGCCCGGCCCCGTCGGAACCGGCCTCAGCGGCGCCGGAAACCGGGCCCGCGGACCTTGATGGCCACCACCGTTCCGTCGCCCAGTTCCTCGTTCAGCCGACGCATCAGGTCACGCACCATCGCTCGTGCGTGAGCCGCCATCGTCGGGGAATCGGCCACCACGACCAGCTCGCCCTCCGAATAACTCTCCGGACGGAGGTGCTCGGCGTTGAAGTCGCCCACGATGTCGGCCCAGCGGCCGAACACTCCTCCGACGGCCACCTGCTCCTGCCAGCCGTGCTCGATCAGCCACGTACGCACGGCCTCGCCGAACATCTGGGGCTCGTTGCGTGACCGCAGTCGGCCACGCCGCCGCGCGCGGGGGGCGCCGCGGGGCACCGCGCCCCGGTCCCTGGCCTCGGCCCTGGCGCGCGCCAGCGCCTGGCGGGCGAGGTCCGCCCCGGACGCGGCCGCAGGAGCGGGGACCGGCGGAGCCTGCGGCTCGGGCTCGGGGGGGCGGCGCGCCCCGTCCAGACGGCGGGCTCCGTCCACAGGCTGTGGACGGAGCCCGCCGGGGCCCGCGAGGCCCGGCGCCGGACCGCGGTCCACAGGGTGTGGATGGCGCTCACTCACCCTTGACGCCTCCCTCGTGCACGTCGAACCGCACCCCGTCCAGCTCCTCGGGGATGTCCTCGGGGACGGCGGCGGTCACCAGGACCTGCTCGGCGTCGCGCACCCGCTCGGCCAGCCTGCGGCGGCGCTCTGTGTCGAGTTCGGCGAACACGTCGTCCAGGATCAGCACCGGGTCGTCACCGTCGGACCGCAGCAGTTCGAAGGCGGCCAGCTTGAGCGAGAGCGCGTACGACCAGGACTCGCCCTGGCTCGCGTATCCCTTGGCGGGCAGGTCGCCCAGCTCCAGGTGCAGATCGTCGCGGTGCGGCCCCACCAGGCTGACCCCCCGCTGGAGCTCGCGGTCCCGCGCCTCGGCCATGGCGGTGCGCAGCGTCTCCACAAGCTGTGGACGGCCGGTCGGCGGCTCCACCCCCTCCGGGACCGCCCCGCTCCGGTAGCGGGGGACGGCCGGACCGCCGGAGTCGGTCAGTCCGGCGTAGGCCCCGGCGATCCGCGGACGCAGCTCCTCCACCAGCTCCAGCCGAGCGGCCAGCAGCTCCGCGCCCGTCTCGGCCAGGTGGTCGCCCCACACCTCCAGCGTGCTCAGGTCGGGCGCCGAACGCTGCTTGAACATCTGGGCGGAGGCCGACTTGAGCAGGGCGTTGCGCTGCTTGAGCACCCGGTCGTAGTCCGACCGCACACCCGCCATCCGGGGGGCTCGCGCCACCAGCAGGTCGTCCAGGAAGCGGCGCCGCTCACCGGGGTCGCCCTTGACCAGGGCGAGGTCCTCGGGCGCGAACAGCACGGTGCGCAGGATCCCCAGGACCTCGCGCGGGCGCCCGGCGGGCGCCTGGTTGATCCGGGCGCGGTTGGCGCGCCCGGGGTTGAGCTCCAGGTCCACCACCATGGACCTCTCGTCGCGCACGACCTTGGCCCGGACGATGGCGCGCGGCGCGCCCTGGCGGACCAGCGGGGTGTCGGAGGCGACCCGGTGGCTGCCGAGGGTGGCCACGTAGCCGATCGCCTCGACCAGGTTGGTCTTGCCCTGGCCGTTGGCGCCGACGAAGACGCTCACGCCGGGGCCCAGCTCCAGCAGGGCCTCGGCGTAGGACCGGAAGTCGGCCAGTTGCAGGTGGGATACGTACATCCGGCCTTCCTCCTGGGCGGTGGCGCGGAAACGGGCGGGGGAAGGGGCCCGGGGACGGCCCGTCGGGCTCGTCCCCGGGAGGGAGATCGAGGTCGGGAGCGCGCCTCAGGCGTCGTCGGAGTCCTCAGCCTTGGTCACGGCGTGCCCGCCGAACTGGTTGCGCAGGGCCGCCACGACCTTCATGGCCGGGCTGTCGTCCTGGCGGGAGGCGAACCGGGCGTAGAGCGAGGCGGTGATCGCGGGTGCCGGGACGGCGTGGTCCACGGCGGCCTGGACGGTCCAGCGGCCCTCACCGGAGTCCTCGGCGTAACCGCGCAGCCGGGACAGCTCCGGGTCCTCCTCCAGGGCCCGCGAGAGCAGGTCGAGCAGCCAGGAGCGCACCACGGTGCCCTCGCGCCAGCTCTCGAACGTGCCGGGGACGTTGTCCACCAGGCCGGAGGCGACCATGAGCTCGTAGCCCTCGCCGAAGGCCTGCATCATGCCGTACTCGATGCCGTTGTGGACCATCTTGACGAAGTGACCCGCACCGACCCGGCCGGCGTGGACGAAACCGCCGCCCTCGTCGGGGGTCAGGGACTCGAAGACGGGACGGGCCCGCTCGACGTCCTCCTCCGAGCCGCCGACCATGATGCCGTAGCCGTTCGCGCGGCCCCAGACCCCGCCGCTGACACCGGCGTCGAGGTAGCCGATCCCCTTGGCCGCCAGCTCCTCGGCGCGGACGCGGTCGTCCGCGTAGTGGGAGTTGCCGCCCTCGATGACGAGGTCGCCCTCGGACAGGAGGCCGCCCAGCTCCGCGACGGTCGAGGCCGTGGGGTCGCCCGCGGGGACCATGACCCAGACCACCCGGGGGGCGGCCAGGCGGTCGACCAGCGCGGCCAGGGTGTCGACGTCGCGCTCCTCGGAGAAGGCGTCGTAGCCGACGACCTCGTGGCCCTTGTCCCGCAGGCGGGCGGCCATGTTGCCGCCCATCTTGCCGAGTCCGATCATTCCGAGCTGCATTGCTGCTCCCCTTCGCCGCCTGTGGATGGACGCCGGTCGGCCCGGGTCGCGGACCGGATCCGGCAGGTGCCAGTCAATCGAACCGGTCGCCGATCAGCCCGGCTGACGCACCGGCATGATCAGGTAGCGGTACTCGGGAGAGGAACCCTCATCCGCGGGCTTGCCGGTGAGGATCGACGGCCTGGTCGAGCTGGTGAAGTTCATGCGGGCCACGTCGGTGCCGATGGCGCCGAGCCCGTCCAGCAGGAAACCGGAGTTGAAGGCGATCTGGATGTCGTCGCCGTCCAGGTCGGCCTCCAGGACCTCGACCGCCTGGGCCTCCTCACCGGTACCGGCCTCCAGGACCAGCTGACCCTGGCTGAAGGACAGGCGCAGCGGGGTGTTGCGCTCGGCGACCAGCGAGACGCGCTTGACGGCCTCGACGAACTCGGTGCGGCTGACCTCGGCGACGGAGTTGAAGGTGTCCGGCAGCAGCGTCCGGTACTTGGGGAACTCGCCGTCCAGCAGGCGGGTGGTGGTGCGGCGGCCGCCGCCCTCGAAGCCGATCATGCCCTCGCCGGTGTCGCCGGCGGAGAGGGCGATCGAGACCTCGGCGCCCGAGGTGAGCGACCTGGCGGTGTCGTGGAGGGTCTTGGCCGGGACCAGCGCGACCGCGGACAGGTCGGGGTTCTCCGGCTTCCAGGTGAGCTCGCGCACGGCCAGGCGGTAGCGGTCGGTGGAGGCGAGCGTGATGGTCTCGCCCTCGATCTCGACGCGCACGCCGGTGAGCATCGGCAGGGTGTCGTCGCGGCCGGCGGCCACGGCCACCTGGCTGACCGCGGCGGCGAAGGCGTCGCTGCCGACGGTCCCGCTCACACCGGGCATCTCCGGGAGCGTGGGGTAGTCCTCCACCGGCATGGTGGTCAGGGTGAACTTGGCGCTGCCGCCGGTGACGACGACCTTGGGGCCCTCGGTGGAGAGCTCCACCGGCTGGGCGGGGAGGTTGCGGGTGATCTCGGCCAGGAGCTTGCCGGTGACCAGGACCTTGCCCGGCTCCTCGACCTCGACGTCCACCGCGGCCTGGGTGGAGACCTCGTAGTCGAAGCCGGACAGGCGCAGCTGCTGGCGGCCGTCGAACTCCCCGGCCTCCAGCAGGATGCCGACGAGCACCGGGACCGAGGGGCGCGTCGGGAGTGTGCGCGCGGTCCAGGCGACAGCATCGGCCAGTACGTCGCGTTCGACCCGGAACTTCACTTTCCGACTCACTTTCCGCACGACCGGCGTACCGGTCGAAGCCTCAACGTTGCAGCTCGTGGATCTGTGGGCCCGCCGAGGGCTCCGTCAACAGGGCTGTGGACGGTGATGGCGCCGGTGCGCGAACACCGTCGGTGCCACAGGAGCCGCCTCGGATCCCTCAGGGGTCACCGTCCGGATCCGGGCGGCGGAGGACAGGGGCGAGACCACACGTTACCCGGATTCACCCGCCGCCGCTGCCAGCTCGGGACCGGGCTGTCGTCGCACCGGACTCGGAGGTTTATCCACAGGTTTTCCGCGGAGCGGTTGTGAAGCCACATCTTGGTTAATGAAGGTGCGCCGTAGTAGTAGGGCCTGTGGATAATGTGGATAACTACCGTTCTCCCAGGTCAGGCCGCAGATTTCTGTCCACAGGCCCTGTGGGTAACCCTGTGCGTAACTTGGCCTGCCTGTGGACGAACGAAGGGGTCCCCAGGTTTTCCACACTCCCTCCACAGGTTCGTCCACAGGTTTTCCCCAGGTTGTCCACAGCAGCTTGAGGTCGGATCAGCGGATGACGGGATCTCGCGTCCACAGGCGCGGGGTGGGTTACCCACAGCCTCGACGCACTTATCCACAGGTTGTCCACAGGGTTGTCCACAGATTTGACCCCTCTCCTGTGGATAACTTCGGCGAGAAGGCGCCAAACTTTTTTTCGGAGCCCCTCTACAGAACGCCCGAACCCGGGCAAAGGGTCTGTGCACAGGTTTGTCCACAGGTACGTCCCACGTCGTGTGCATCGGTCGTTGGAACGGTCGTGCCCGCCTGGTCACGGCGGAGGGTGTGGGAAGGGCGACAAGGCCTCAGGACCCCTGGAAACCAGGGGATCCGGTGCGTGCCGGGCACGAACGGCCCCGGACGGCCACAAGGGCGGCGAACGCCTCCAGGTCCGGGCGTTCATGCACACAAGCCTGTGGATAACTCGGTGCGGGGCCGGGGGAGAACCTGTGGACGGCACGCGTGTCCCCCTGTGGACGTGTCGACAGGACGACACGTCCACAGGGGGACACGCGTGCCGCGGGGGCGTCGGAGGACACGCGTTCCCGGGAGCATCGAGGGCCCGGCAGCGCCGCGGAGCCGAGGAGGCCGCCGGCGGCGGCACCCGGACCCGGAACGGACCGGGGCGGCCCCCCACCGCGGGAGGCCGCCCCGGTCCGTGCACGAGGGGGGTCAGGTCAGCGAGGGCTGGTCCTTGATCCGGCTGGTGAGCTCGTGGACCTGGTTGTAGATGGACCGGCGCTCGGCCATCAGCGCGCGGACCTTGCGGTCGGCGTGCATCACCGTGGTGTGGTCGCGGCCGAACTGCTGCCCGATCTTGGGCAGGGAGAGCTCGGTCAGCTCGCGGCACAGGTACATGGCGATCTGCCGGGCGGTCACCAGCACCCGTGAGCGCGAGGTCCCGCACAGGTCCTCGACCGTCAGGCCGAAGTAGGCGGCCGTCTGGGACATGATCGCCCCTGCCGTGACCTCGGGGACCTCGGCGCTGGGCACCAGGTCGCGCAGCACCTGGCTGGTCAGGTCCAGGTCCACCGACTGCCGGTTCAGGCTGGCGAACGCGGTCACGCGGATCAGCGCGCCCTCCAGCTCCCGGATGTTGGTGGAGATCTTGCTCGCGATGAACTCGAGGACCTCCGGCGGTGCCGCGAGGCCCTCCTGCGCCGCCTTCTTGCGCAGGATGGCGATCCGGGTCTCCAGTTCGGGGGGCTGCACGTCGGTGAGCAGGCCCCACTCGAACCGGCTGCGCATCCTGTCCTCCAGCGTGGTCAGCTGCTTGGGGGGCCGGTCGCTGGAGATGACGATCTGCTTGTCGGAGTTGTGCAGCGTGTTGAAGGTGTGGAAGAACTCCTCCTGCGTCTGCTCCTTGTTCTCCAGGAACTGGATGTCGTCCACCAGGAGCACGTCGATGTCCCGGTACCGGCGGCGGAACCCGTCCGCCTTGCCGTCCCGGATCGAGTTGATGAACTCGTTGGTGAACTCCTCGGAGCTGACGTACCGCACCCGCGACCCCTCGTAGAGGCGGTGCGTGTAGTGCCCGATGGCGTGCAGCAGGTGGGTCTTGCCCAGCCCGGAGCCGCCGTGGATGAACAGCGGGTTGTAGGCCTTGGCCGGGGCCTCGGCCGCCGCCACCGAGGCCGCGTGCGCGAACCGGTTGCTGGAGCCTATGACGAAGGTGTCGAAGGTGTACTTCGGGTTCAGGCGCGCGTGCTCGCCGGGTGGGGCCTCCTGTGAGCGGCCGGGGGGCACGGAGGGGGACTCCTGGGCGGTCCCGCCCCTCCTGTGCGGCTCGTCGGGCTCGGACGCCTCCGCGTGCGGCTCCCCGGACGCGGCCTCCTCCTGGGGCGGGTCGGCCGGCCCGGAGGCCGACGCGGGCGCCTCCTCCCTCGGGGTCTCCCACCGGTTGGGCCGGTCCCACTCCGGGGAGGTCCGGGACCGCTGCTGCCACGAGGCCGGCTCCCCGGTCCGCTCCAGGGCCGAGGGCTGCTCCCACAGCGGTGTCGAGGTGGGGCTCTCCTGGGGGGAGGCGAAGGTCTGCTGGACCCACGGTGCGGGCGCGTCGCGGACCGTGTGCGGCTCCTCCTCGGTGCCGGAGGGGGCCTCCTGGGGGTGGGGGCCGAGCAGGTCGGCACCGCCCTCCGAGGCGTCCGGGCCGCCGGCCTCCGGGACGGACCGGTCGGCCGGGCGCGCGTGCTGGCCCCGGGACTCGGGCACGTCCTGCGGCGTTCCGGGGGACCCCTTCGACGAGGGAGCGGTACCCGGTACGACGGGGGAGAAGGCGGACGACGCGTGCTCCTCCACGCCGCGCGTGGCCTGGTGCCCGTAGGAGGAAGGGGGCGCGGGGGTGGGCGGCGGGGTCGGCACGGCGGTGGGGTCGACCGTCACCGCGACCCGGATCTCCCGGCCCAGGTGCGCGGACAGCGCCTTGCTGATCGCCGGGTACAGGCGTGTCTCCAGCACCTTCTTGGTGAACTCGTTGGGCGCCGCGATCAGCGCGGTGTCCTCGATCAGGCCCAGCGGACGGGTCTGCGGCAGCCACGCGCGCTGGTGTGCGGGCAGGGAGTCGTTGTCGATCCCGTCCAGCACGCTGGACCAGACCATTGCGAGGTTGACCTGTGCGTCAGCCAAGGTGACCTGCCATGGGTGCTGTCCCTTCGGTGCGGATCTGCGGAGTGCGGAGTGGGCGGGCGGTGCGGCCGCGGCGGGCCCGAGGCGCGTGCGGGGGCGTTCGTGCGCTCGCGGGAGCCGCGGAGAGCGACTCCCCATTGTCCTCCCCCCACGGTGGTGCCGGGGCGGGGAACCGGTGTGGAACCTGCGTTGCCGGGTGTGGTGAGCCTGTGGATAACTTCACTGCCAGGGAAGGGGACAAGCCTTTGACTACCCCCGGGTATCCACAGCTTCTGGAGGTTGTCCACAGGTTTTCCACAGGGTTGTCCACAGGATGGCAGATCTTCGGCGGCGATGCAGAGTTATCCACAATGTGCAGCTCAGAAGGTGTGTACGAAGCCTGTTGCCGGAGTTGTGGGTGCGTTGGCCGACGCGAGGGGCACGTTATCCACAGGCTGAGGTTATCCACAGACTCCGGGGGATGGGGAAACCTCACACACCTGTGGACAGCAAGTTGTCCACAGGACAGTGGGCGCCCCCCGGCGACACGCCCCTGGCCCGGTCCGAGAGGCCGGCCGATGTCCGGACCTGGCCCGGACACCGTCGTACACAGGCCCGATTTGACCCCGACCGGGCCAGCCCGTATCTTCTTTATGCTTATGCCGATGATCTGCCTGCGCCCGTATGCCACGGTGACGCGGCCACGGTTCACGCACCCTGAGGCCCCGCATATCCTGGGGGTCTGTCGTAGTACTTTCCTGACACGCCCCTGGAGCCAGTAGTGAGCAAGCGTACGTACCAGCCGAACAACCGGCGTCGCGCGAAGGTCCACGGCTTCCGGCTGCGCATGCGTACGCGCGCCGGTCGCGCCATCATCGCCTCGCGGCGCCGCAAGGGGCGCGCGGCGCTGACCGTGAGCCACTAGGACACGCTCAGCCCAAGTTCTTCGGACCGGTCCGGCCTCTCGCCGGCCGGTCCCTTTTTCGTGGGAAGAAGTACCGACGCCCGGAGGAAGAGCCGATGCTGTCGCCGAGGAACCGGATGCGCCACAGCGCCGAGTTCGGCTCCGTCATGCGCTCGGGACGGCGCTCGTCCCGGGACGCCCTGGGCGTCGTCTACCTCGCACCATCGCCCACCGCCGTGGACGCCGACCCGCCCCGGGTCGGGTTCGTGGTGAGCAAGGCGGTCGGGGGAGCGGTGGTGCGCAAGCGCGTGCAGCGCAGGCTGCGCCACCTGATGCGGCCCCGACTGGCCGTTCTGCCAAACGGTAGCCTGCTGGTAGTGCGCGCCAGACCCTCCGCCGCCGCCGCGCGGTACGAGGAGCTGGCCGACCAACTCGACAGTGCGATCGCCGCGGCGATGCGGCCCCGGGGTCCGTCGTCGCGCCGCCGGCCCGGCCGCGGTCGACCGCGGCCCTCGGCGGCGGGCCCGGCGAGGAGCGAAGCAGCAGGGAACCGCCGTCCGGACGAGGGCGGAGAACGGTGGGGCCGATGACCGAGCACAGACCGACGGCGTTCGCGCGCGTGCTGATCCTGCCGATCCGCGGTTACCAGCGCTTCATCAGCCCGCTCTTCCCCCCGGTCTGCCGTTTCTACCCCTCGTGCAGCGCGTACGCCGTGGAGGCGCTACGCGTGCACGGGGCCCTGTACGGGTTGTGGCTGGGTATCCGGCGCATCGCCCGTTGCCATCCCTTCAACCCAGGGGGGATCGATCCGGTACCACCGCGCAGGGGAGACCGGAACGAGGAGTCCGAGGAGTCTGCGGGCGGAGCCGGGCACACCGGAACCGCTCCCGGGGACCAGTAGCTGAACCGAAGCAAATAGGAGTTGGCCGGTGCTGGACTGGCTTTACAACATCGTCGGCTGGATCTTGGTCCAGATCCACGCGGGTCTGACCTTCATCGGCCTTGACACTGACAGCGGCTGGGCCTGGGGCCTGTCGATCGTCCTGCTCACCGTGCTGATGCGGCTCCTGCTGGTGCCGCTGTTCGTCAAGCAGATGAACACGCAGCGCAAGATGCAGGACATCCAGCCCAAGATCATGAAGCTCCGGGAGCGCTACAAGCACGACAAGGAGCGCCTGCAGCGGGAGTCCATGAAGCTCTACCAGGAGAGCGGAACCAACCCGATCATGGGTTGCCTCCCGCTCCTCCTGCAGATGCCGGTCTTCTTCGCGCTCTTCAGCGTGCTGCGCAGCGTGGCCGAGGGCAACGCGAGCTACGGCTTCACCCAGGAGCTGGTGGAGAGCGCGCGTGCGGCGCTGATCTTCGAGGCGCCCATCGCGGCCCAGTTCAACAGCTCTCCCGACGAGCTCACCGCGCTCGGTTCCGGCGACCCGATCATGGCCAAGGTCATCATCGCCCTCGCCTGCGTGATCATGGGTACGACGACGTTCCTCACCATGCGCCAGAGCATGAGGCGCAGCGTCTCGCAGATGCCCGACAACCCCATGATGCAGACCCAGAAGATCATGATGTACATGGCGCCCCTCTTCGGGCTCTTCGGGCTCATGATGCCGGTCGGTGTGCTGCTCTACTGGGTCACCTCCAACGTCTGGACCATGGGACAGCAGCACTTCCTCTACCGGAGGCAGCCCGCTCCCGGCCAGGAGGGCGACAAGGCCAGGAGCGACGCCTCCTCCAACGGCTCCGCCAAGGGCATGCTCAGCCGAAAGAAGGCGGCCGAATCCACGCCCGAGCCGAAGGAACAGCCTAAGATCGAACGCAAGCAGCCGAAGAAGCAGCCGCGGTCCAAGCGCACCGGCGGCGGTTCCTGAGGGCTTCGCCCCCGCTTGACCCAGGCTGCGGAGATGTTCGAGTGCGCAGGCGACAATGCCCCTGAGGCGTACGAACGGCCAGGGCGTGAAGGATGAGGAGACGGGATCGCTGTGGCAAGTAGCGAGGAAGAAAGCGGTGGAGTAGCGGTGGCTGAGGCGCCTGAGGCCGGAGTCGACATCGATGCCCTGGAGAACGAGGGCGACATCGCTGCGGACTACATCGAGGGACTCCTCGACATCGCGGACTTCGACGGTGACATCGACATGGACGTCGAGGGCGACCGTGCGCTGGTCTCCGTCGTCGGCGCCACCCTCGACGAGCTGATCGGCGACCGGGGCGAGGTCCTGGAGGCGCTCCAGGAGCTGACCCGTCTGGCCGTGCACCGGGCGACCGGTGAGCGCAGTCGTCTGATGCTGGACATCGGCGGCTACCGCGAGGGGCGACGCAAGGTGCTCTTCCAGATGGGGACCGAGGTCGCCAACAAGGTCAAGGAGACCGGCGAGACCCACCCGCTGGAGCCGATGACCCCCTTCGAGCGCAAGGTCGTGCACGACGCGGTGGCCGCCGCGGGCCTGCGCAGCGAGTCGGAGGGCGAGGAGCCCCACCGCTACGTGGTGGTGCACCCCGCCTCATAGGGAAGCCCACCCGGGAGGGGGTGGCGGTGTTTCACGTGAAACACCGCCACCCCCTCCTTCTGTGTGCGGGAGGGTTCTGCCGCGGCGGGGCGGCCGGGCTCCCCTCCGGACTCTCCGTGACGGGGCGGCCCGGCACGGAAGAGCCGACATGTGGCTGTGTCGACTTCTCTCCAGGGCGCTCATCGCACCCTGAGCCATGGCGGCGCGTGCCACTGCTCCCGCTGGGGTGTCCGTGGACGGCGCGGTGGCGTTTCACGTGAAACACCACCGCGGGACCGTGTCCGCGCGTCCCTCCTGGGTGCCGGGTGCCGGGTGCCGGGTGCTCCGGGGCGGGGAACGCGGGGAGGGGATGCGGAGAGTCGTCCGCCGACGGGCCGACGACGTTTCACGTGAAACCCTGGTGGTCCTCAAGCGTAGGATCATGGAGGGTCCTTTCCCCGCGCGGGGAACCGTTGTCCGCCGCGTACCCTCCCCTCGCCGACCGGTACGCCGTCGTGTACGGGATGCCGCAGCGAACCGAGTATGGAAGTGATGATGTACGAGTGCACAGGTGGTGACCGATGACCTCGGGCGTTGAGGAGCCCGGTGCCGCGCCTCCCGCTCCGCCCGCGCAGGCGGAGGCCGTCTTCGGCGACTCCCTGCCGAAGGCGCGGCGCTACGCCGAACTGCTCGCCGACGACGGGGTGCGGCGGGGGCTGATCGGCCCCCGCGAGGTCCCCCGCCTGTGGGAGCGGCACCTCATCAACTGCGCCGTCGTGGAGGAACTGCTTCCCGAGGGCGCGGAGGTGGTGGACATCGGCTCGGGCGCGGGCCTGCCCGGCCTGGTGCTGGGGCTGCTGCGCCCCGACATCCGGATGGTCCTGCTGGAGCCGCTCCTGCGCAGGACGGTCTTCCTCGACGAGGCGGTCGGACTCCTGGAGCTGCCCAACGTGGAGGTGCGGCGCGGGCGGGCCGAGGAGGCCCACGGCGATCTGTACACCGACTTCGTGACCGCTCGCGCGGTCGCCCCCCTGCCACGGCTCGCCGGGTGGGCCCTGCCGCTGCTGCGCAAGGGCGGGAGTCTGCTGGCGCTCAAGGGGGAGCAGGCGGAGGCCGAACTGGCCGCCGCGGAGCAAGACGTTTCGAAACTGCGGCCGAGCGTCAGCGATGTGATCCGGGTGGGTCGGGGTAAAGTCGATCCCGCTACCACGGTCGTTCGCGTCACGGTGACATCCGACGGTGGTCCGCCCCCGCCCGGGTCACAGAAGAAGCGGGGCGGCAAGAAGAAACGCGGACGGAAGAGGTGAACTCATTCGTGTCCCAGAATCCAGCCGACAACCCCGATGTTTCACGTGAAACATCCCCCGGGGCCTATGGAGACCTGCTCGATGTTTCACGTGAAACGTCATCCCAAGGCTCCTACGGCGTCCCGGACACCCCGCTCGCCCGTGCCGCCCAGGCGGCCATGGCGGTTCGCGGGCACGAGGACGCCTGGCCCAGGCCCAAGTCCTGTCGGGTGATCAGCGTCGCCAACCAGAAGGGCGGCGTCGGCAAGACCACCACGACGGTCAACATCGCGGCCGCCCTCGCGATGCACGGGCAGCGCGTCCTCGTGGTCGACCTCGACCCGCAGGGCAACGCGTCCACGGCGCTCGGCATGGAGCGGGACAACCAGACCCGGTCCATCTACCACTGCCTGGTGGAGGACGAGGAGATCCGCAAGCTCTCCCAACCGGTGCCGGACATCCCCAACCTGTGGTGCGCTCCGGCCACCATCGATCTGGCGGGCGCGGAGATCGAACTGGTCTCGCTCGTCGCGCGCGAGGCCCGGCTCAAGCGGGCCTTCGCCGCCTACGACACCTCGGACCTGGACTACATCCTCATCGACTGTCCCCCCTCGCTCGGCCTGCTCACGGTCAACGCGATGGTGGCGTGCGACGAGGTCATGATTCCGATCCAGTGCGAGTACTACGCCCTGGAGGGGCTGGGTCAGCTGCTCCGCAACGTGGAGCTCGTCCAGTCCCACCTGAACCCGGGACTGGCGATCAGTACCATCCTGCTGACGATGTACGACGGCCGGACCCGGCTCTCGCAGCAGGTGGCCGACGAGGTGCGCTCGCACTTCGGGAGCACCGTCCTGGAGACGCTGATCCCCCGCAGTGTTCGTGTGTCGGAGGCACCCAGCTACGGCCAGTCGGTGATGACCTACGACCCGGGGTCCACCGGCGCGGTGGCCTACCTGGAGGCCGCACGGGAGATCGCCCACCGGGCGCAGACTGTCAGCGGCTGAGACGGGACGCCCCGGCGGTCGGCGCCGGGCGGAGTGTGTGAGGAGTGTGGAGTTGCCGGTGAGCCAGCAGCGGCGCGGACTGGGCAAGGGACTGGGTGCGCTCATCCCACAGGGACCGGCGGCCCCAGCGCCGCCGGAGAGCGAGCGGGAGGAGCCAGCGGCGCCCGCGTCCGAGCCGGTGGAGCAGCGGGGGCCGGAGCGCCTGCCGGACGGGACGTACCTGGAGGAGGTCGAGCTCGGCGCGATCACCCCCAACCCCCGCCAGCCCCGGCACTACTTCGACGACCAGGCCCTGGAGGAACTGCGGGACTCGATCAGCGAGGTCGGCCTGCTCCAGCCCGTCGTCGTGCGTAAGCTGGAGGGCGGGGGCGCCCCCCGGTACGAGCTGATCATGGGCGAGCGCCGGTGGCGGGCGAGCAAGGAGGCCGGTCTCGACCGGATCCCCGCGATCGTCCGGAGCACCGGCGACGACGAGCTGCTCCGGGACGCCCTCCTGGAGAACCTGCACAGGCAGGAGCTCAACCCGCTGGAGGAGGCGGCGGCGTACCAGCAGCTGCTGGACGACTTCGGCTCCACCCACGGGGAGCTGGCCCAGCGGATCGGCCGTTCCCGTTCGCACATCACCAACACCCTGCGGCTGCTGAACCTGACGCCGAAGGTGCAGACGCGTGTGGCCGCCGGCGTACTCAGCGCCGGGCACGCCCGTGCGCTGCTGGGGGTGGAGGACGCCGACCTCCAGGACCGGCTGGCGGCCCGTGTGGTCCAGGAGGGGATCTCGGTCCGCTCCCTGGAGGAGATGGTCGCGCTCCGGGAGGAACCGGGGGAGGAGAAGACCCGCCGTGCCTCGGCGCGGATCGCCAACCCGCCTCAGGTCGAGGAGTGGGCGACGCGTCTGGGGGACCGGTTGGACACCTCGGTGAAGGTGGACATCGGCAAGCGGAAGGGCAAGATCGTCGTGGAGTTCGCGACGATGGAGGACCTGGAGCGCATCATCAAGCAGATGGACTCCTGACCCCCGTCGGATGTTCCGGTGGCCGTGTTTCACGTGAAACACGGCCACTTCGCTTTCCTGGCGCATGGTCGTCGGGCGGGTCGGCAGGGGAGCCGGGGCCGTGGTGTTTCACGTGAAACACCGGGCTCCTCCGGTTGCGGGGCATGCCGGTGCCGGCGGGAGTGGGAGCCCCCCTGTTTCCAGGAAACCGCGGACGGCGTCCGCGGCGCCAGAGGCAGTCCGCCCCTGTGGACGGACCGGGCGCGAGGAAGACGAAAGGCCCCCGGATCGCCTCCGGGGGCCTCGTGCCGTGTCGGCGGACGGGTTACAGGAAGTCCGCCAGCTCCTTCTCCAGGACGCGCTTGGGCTTGGCGCCGATGAGCTGCTTGACGACCTCGCCGCCCTTGTAGACGTTCATCGTCGGCAGGGACATGACGTTGTACGCGCGCGGCGTCTCGGGGTTCTGGTCGGTGTTCAGCTTGACGATCTCGATCTTGTCGCCGTACTCGGCGGCCAGCTTGTCCAGGACCGGGGCCATCTGCTTGCACGGGCCGCACCAGTCGGCCCAGAAGTCCACCAGGACCGGCTTGTCGCTGGCGAGGACCTCCTCCTTGAAGGTGGCGTCGGTGACGTGCTTGACAGTGGACATGGTTCTCCTTGGTTCGACGAAACCGGTGCGGCGGGGGGTGGGGGCGGCGGATCCTCCCGGAGGACCGCCCTGGTCAGTTGCCGTGCTCGGCGAGGTAGCGCTCGGCGTCCAGGGAGGCGGCACAGCCGGTTCCCGCGGCGGTGATGGCCTGCCGGTACTGGTGGTCGACCACGTCGCCCGCGGCGAAGACGCCTTCGAGGCTGGTGCGCGTGGACGGGAAGTCCACCTTCACGTACCCCTCCTCGTCGAGCTCGATCTGCTTGTCGAACAGCTCCACGCGGGGGTCGTGGCCGATCGCGACGAACAGCCCGGTCACGTCCAGGGTGCTGCTCTCGCCGGTCTGGTTGTTCAGGACGCTCAGGCCGGTGACGCGCTCCTCGCCCAGGACCGCGGTGACCTCCGAGTTCCACAGGAAGCTGATCTTGTCGTTGGCGTGCGCGCGCTCGGCCATGATGCGGCTGGCGCGCAGCTCGCCGCGGCGGTGGATCACGGTCACGGACTTGGCGAAACGGGTGAGGAAGAGGGCCTCCTCCATGGCCGTGTCGCCGCCGCCGACCACCGCGATGTCCTGGTCGCGGAAGAAGAAGCCGTCGCAGGTGGCGCACCAGGACGTGCCGCGCCCGGAGAGCTCCTTCTCGCCGGGCACGCCCAGCTCGCGGTAGCCGGAGCCGGTGGCGAGGATGACCGTGTGGGCGAGGAAGGTCTCACCGCCCGCGACGACCTCCTTGACCGGCTTGGCCAGGTCGACGGAGGTCACGTCCTCCGGCACCAGGTCGGCGCCGAACCGCTCGGCCTGCTTGCGCATGTGGTCCATCAGGTCGGGGCCCATGATGCCGTCGGGGAAGCCGGGGAAGTTCTCGACCTCGGTGGTGTTCATGAGCGCGCCGCCGGCGGTGATGGAGCCCTCGAACACCAGGGGACGCAGCTCGGCACGGGCGGCGTACACGGCGGCGGTGTAACCCGCCGGTCCGGAACCGATGATGATGACATTGCGGACGTCACTCACGCTTAGGCCCTTCACACAGTCACAGCCCTGGCCACGCGGTGTGACCCCAGGGGAAGATGGTTAGCACAACCGATGGTAGGCGCAGGGCATTCCCGAGAGGACACCTCCCAGCTTACGGGGGTGGGGTATGGAGGGCCACCCCCGGACCGCCCTCTCCGGACACCCCCGGGCGCTCCCCGGTCGGCCCCGCCCAGAGGCCTCTCAGTTGCCGCTCTGGCGGCTTCCCAGGGCCGACCGTACCGCGAGGGCGACCGCGCCCGCGGCGAGCCCCCACAGGGCGTTCACGGCCAGCACGGCGACGAGCCCGAACGGGTTGGTGACCGGGCCCCGGAGCTCTCCGAGCATGATCGGGGACAGGACCGCGCTCAGCACGGTCGAGAACACCGCGTAGGCCAGCCCCGTGTACACCAGGGTGAGCAGCGGTCGCGGGGCCCGGGCCACCACCACCGCGGCCACCCAGGCGACGGTGATGAGGACGGTCGTCCCCAGTTGGAGGAAGGGGCTCCAGTCCAGTGCCTCGGTGAGGCCGGTGATGCTGAGCAGGGGGCGCAGCAGGGCGAGGGCACCGAGCCCCAGCACCAGCGACCACGGGATGTCGGAGAACGGATCGGTGGAGCGCGGTTCGGACGGTGCGGGCTGTTGATTCACGGCCACCTCGCTGGTTCGGGCCCGCGGTCATTCTGCGGGGAGTACGGGAAGGGACGCATCCGACGCTAGGGAAGCGCCCCCCGCCCGCGCGTCCACCGCCGGGCCCCGGTCCCTACGCGCTCCGGCCCCCGCCGCCTACGTCCGAACGCGTAGCGGCGCGGTCCCGTGGTCACGGGACCGGCGGAGGCCGGCTCCGTAGAATCGCCGCATGCCCAGTGACCGCCAAGGCGTCGTCGTCGACGCGCTCTTCGGGTTCGCCGTCTTCGCCGTGGTGGCGATCGCCGTCGGATCCGACGTCAGTGACAGGGGGAACCTGCCCCTGGGCTACGGCATGGCCGCCGTGCTCGGCGCGCTCATGCTGGTCCGCCGCCACTGGCCGGTCGCGGTCCTGGCGGCCACCTCGGCCCTCGTCATCGCCAACTACGTGCTCGACCTGCCGACCATCGGCCTGGCCGTCCCGGTGGCCGCGGCGCTGTACTCGGCGGCGGAGGCGGGCCGCGCCTCCTGGGCCGCTGGCGCGGCGGCCGCCCTGGTGGGGATCTCCACCGCGGCGCGCCTGGGGGAGGGGCAGGACCCCGCCTACCTCCTGGGGTACGAGCTGGCCTCCACCGTGGCCGTCATGGGCGCCGCCGTCGCCCTGGGCCACGTGCAGTGGCAGCGCCGCCGGTCCGACCTCCAGCGTGCGCGGATCACCGCCCTGGACCGGCAGGCGCGCGAGTCCGAGGCGGCCGAGCGCCTCGCAATCGAACGCACCCGCATCGCCCGGGACCTGCACGACGCCGTGGGACACCACCTGTCCGTGGTGTCCCTGCACACGGCGGTGGCCTCCGAGGCCCTCGGCGACGACCCCGCGGACGTGCCCGCCGCACGGGCCGAGCTGGAGCACGTCGCGCAGGCGTCCCGTGCCGGGCTGCGCGAGCTGCGCGCCACCGTGCGCGCGCTGCGCGACGCCGACCCGGGCGACGGCCGGGTCTCGTCCCTGGCGCACCTGGGCGAACTGGTGGAGACGGTCCGCGCGGCCGGGGTGGAGGTGGCGGTGTCCGGCGCACCGGAGCCGGGGGAGGTGCCGGGCATGGTGGACGCGACCGCCTACCGGATCGTCCAGGAGGCGCTCACCAACACGCTGCGCCACGCACGCGCCCGCCGGGCGCGGGTGGGTTTCGCCAAGGAGGACGGAGCGCTCGACGTGACGGTGACCGACGACGGGACGGCCGGCGCGGCCGGTTCCCCGGCCGGGAGCGGACTGGCGGGGATGCGCGAGCGGGTGCGCCTGGTCGGCGGCTCGGTGGAGGCCGGACCCCGGCCCGGGGGCGGGTTCGGCGTGCACGCACGGCTGCCCCTCGAGGGCGACCGGTGATCCGGGTCCTGCTCGTGGACGACCAGCCCCTGGTGCGCACCGGTGTGCGCGCCCTGCTGGAGCGGGACGGGGAGATCGGGGTGGTGGCCGAGTCCGGGAACGGCCGCGAGGCGCTCGCGGACATCGACCGGTACCGCCCCGACGTGGTCCTGCTCGACCTCCAGATGCCCGCGATGGACGGCCTCGCCGTACTCCGTGAGCTGGGGCGCCGTGCCGACAGGTCGTCAGGGGGACATGTCGACACGTCGACGGGCCGACGGCCCCGTGTGGTGGTCCTCACCACGTTCGGCGAGGACGACAACGTGTTCACCGCGCTGCGGCTGGGCGCCTCGGGCTTCCTGCTCAAGGACGCCGGTCCGGGAGAGCTCCGGGAGGCGGTGCGCACGGTCGCGGCGGGGGAGGCGCTGCTCTCTCCGGGGGTCACCCGCCGGGTGATCGAGCGGCTCGCCGACACCTCGGTCGCCCCGGAGGCGGCGGCACGCCTGGACGTGCTGACCGACCGGGAGCGGGACGTGCTCGCGCTGGTCGGCCGGGGCATGTCCAACCAGGAGATCGGCGCCGAACTCCACCTGAGCCCGGCGACCGCCCGCACCCACGTGGGCCGCGTGCTGGCCAAGCTCGGTGCCCGCGACAGGGTGGGCCTGGTGGTGATCGCCTACGAGACGGGCCTGGTCCGCCCCGGCGGGTGAGGGGGTGCGGGGGACACGTCGACACGGCGACGAGTCACCGTGTCGACAAACGGCGCGCGGCCGCTCCGGGGCGGCGGACGGAGGGCTCCGCACGTGCGACGGTGTGCCGACAGGTCGCCAGGGGGACATGTCGACACGCCGCCTCGGCGGTCCCCGGGGGACTCAGGGGGCCTGGACGGTCTCCTGGGCGAGGACGCTCCGCGCCGTGTCGCCGCCCTGCGCGCAGCGCGGGTCGACCACGTACACCTCGTACCGCTCTCCCAGGGGGGCGAACAGCACCCACGCCCGGGACCCCCCGTCGCCGTAGGAGGCGTCGTCCACCAGGGTGAAACCCCTCCCGAGTTCCTCCCCGAGGAAGGCGGTGCACTCCTGCACGCCGACGGGCGCGGTCTCCACCGGGGCCATGGGCTCGGCGTCCTCGGAGGAGGGCGCGCCCCCCACGGGGGACCTGTCGAGTGTCAGGGCGGCCTGCTCGGTCAGGGACGCCTCGGTGTAGACGGTCCCGCTCCGCACCACCTGCGGCGTGTAGGTCTGCGCGGTGTCCGGAGCGGCCTCCCCCGCTCCGTCCTCCTGGAGCGGAGCGGCGACGCCTGCCTCGTCCGAGGCCGGGTCCGGGGAGAGCACGCCGTTGAACACGGCCGCGCCGCCGCCCCCGATGACGACCGCGGCGGCGGCCACCATCATCAGCCTCGGCATGAAGCCCGGTCCGCGCCTCCTCCTGCGCGAGAGGGGGACCACCGTGGCACCGGAGGGCGCGGCCCCGCCGGAGGCGGACCCGGCGACGGGAACCCCGCCGGCGGCGTCTTCGCCGTCCGGGTCCGCGCCGGCCTCCGCCGGGCCCTCGGCGTTGCGCTCGCGCACCGCCTCGGCGATGCGCCGGTCGAGGAGGTCGGCGACGTCCCGAGGCATCTCGGGAGCCGGTGCCGCGGCCAGCACGTCGCCGACCCCGGTCAGTTCGTCCAGGGTCGCCGCGCAGGTCGCGCAGGTGTCTATGTGGGATGCGACGGTGCGTTCCTCGTCGGGCTCCAGGAGCTCCTCGGCGAAGAAGGCGAGTGCCTCCACGTCTGGATGGGACGTCACGATGGGTTGGCACCTCCTCTCCCAGTTGTGACGTCTCCGGGGTGCTGAGGGTTCCTCAGATGGGCCAGTGAGGGCAGAAGTTTGGCGCGACCTCGCGCACACCTGCTCTTGACCGTCCCCGACGCCACGTCCAGGATGCGGGCGGCCTCATCCACGCGGTAGCCGAGCATGTCCACGAGGGTCAGCGCCATGCGCTGGTCCAGCGGGAGCAGCTCCAGGGCGGCGTGCACGTCCATGCGCGCCTCCGTCTGCGAGGCGTGGTCCGGGGCGCCGCCCATGCGGCCGAGCCGCTCGTTGGACATCACGTCCAGGGTGGAGTCCTCGGTGGGGGTGGCCGGCCGCACCTTGCGGCGGCGCAGCCGGTCGTGGCACGCGTTCACCACGATCCGGTGCAGCCACGTGCTCACCTGCGACTCGCCGCGGAAGCGGTCGGCGGCGCGGAACGCGGACAGGAACGCGTCCTGGAGCGCGTCGGAGGCCTCCTCGGGGTCACCCATCATCCGCACGGCGACAGCCCAGAGGCGCTCACGGTGCCGACGCACCAGGACCGCGAAGGCCTGGTCGTCACCCTGAGCGTGCCTCGTCAACAGCTCCCGGTCAGGAAGCTCCTGGACGGCGTCCATCAGCGCTGATCACATATCCCCACACATCGGCGTCCGTCAGAGGCCGCGTACCTCGACCTCATTGATGGTCCCACGCCAGTCGCCGTCGTTCTCGGGCAGCTCCGTGAACCAGATGAGCACGTACTGTCCGGTCACGCCCTCCTCCAGGGAGACGGTCGTGGAGCCGCTCATCGTCTCCTGCGCGACGGCGGGGAGGTTGGCGTCCAGGCTGTCCTGGTCGCTGACCGACGCGTCGTCGCCGACACGGATCTCCGTGACGTGGTCCAGTTCGGGCATCTCCAGGACGACCTCGCGGACCTCCTGGCTGGACCCCAGGTCCAGGAGGAGCCCCACGCCCTCCTTCTGCATCTGCAGCGGGTCCCAGTAGCCCTGGGTGCTCCAACCGGTGGAGGGGTCGCCGTCGTGGGCCTTCCCGGCGCTGTCCTGGTGCTCCTCGCCGTCGCCGTCCGGCATCGGGTCGAAGCCCTGGGCCCCGGTGATCTCCAGCGTCCTCAGCTCCGGGCCCTCGTCCTGCGTCTGCTCGGACGTGTCACCGGTGGGAGCCTCCTCACCGTTGGAGCTGATCATCGCCCCGACGGTCCAGGCGCCCGCGACCACGGCGACGAACAGCACCACCGCGAACGCGCCGACCACGATCTTCCGGACGGAGGGCTGCCTGCGGGCGGCCCTCTGGTCCATCCGTGAGGGCGCCGGGCGCTCCGCGCTCCGCGGCGCGCCCCCGCTCCGCGTGGCGGAGCCGCCGCGCGGAGCCGCCGCGCCGTTGCGGGCGCTGCGGCGGGGGCCCGAGCCGGTGCTGTCGAACTCACCGGTGCGGCGGGAGGTCCCCGGTTCGGGCGGCGGGGTCGACTCGGCGGGGGCGACGGGGAGCGGGATGAGCCGGGGCACCTCGGCCATGGCCGCGCAGAACTCGGCGGGGGAGGTGATGGGCGGTCCGGGCACCATCTGCCCCGCGAGCTGCGGCAGGGCGGCACGCGTGGTGATGGTCCCCAGGGTCTCGTTGACGCCCTGGCGGATCTGGTGCGGAGGGTAGGGGCCCGCGGGCCCCTGCGGCGCGGCGGGCAGTCCGCTCTGCGGGCCGCCGGGCCAGTGCCCGGTGAGCGCCGCGTAGAGCAGGTTGCCCAGGCCCTGGGCGTCGGTCGCCGCGGGGTCGGCGACACCGTTGCCCAGCAGCGCGGCGTCCACGCCGATGCCGGTCACCTTGACCGCGCCCCCGCTGCTCCACATGAGCTTGCTCGGGGTCAGGCACAGGTGGTGGAGGCCGCCCGCGTGCGCGGCGGCGATGGCCTCGGCCGCCTCGGCGACCAGGCCGGCCGCGCGCTCGGGCTCCATGGGGCCCTGCGCGAGGAGGTCGGCGAGGGAGGAGCCGATGACCCACTCCTCGACGACGTAGGGGATGGGGGAGGAGTCGTCGGCGTCGAAGACCTGCGTGACGCGGGCGTCGGGGACGCGGCTCGTCGCCCGGGCGGCGCGCACGACCTCGGACGTGCGCGGAAAGCCCTCGGTGAAGGTCCACACCGCGACGGGCCGTGCGAGGGTCTCGTCGGTGGCCTTCCAGCGTGTGGCGCCACCGGTCTCGCTCACCACTTGGTCGAGGCGGTAGCGGTTGGCCAGTTTCGCCCCGGGTTCGATGAGGAAGGTGCTCATGATGGGAGTGACGGGTGCCAGTGCCGTTGTTCCGCGCGTTCCCGGGCTCCGCGGTCGCCTGTGGACCGGAGCGGTACGGGGTGCGTGCGTGGGGGACGACCCTGACTGCTGTCCCCAGCCTCCCTTCGGGCAGCTCGGATGAACATTGCTGTAGCGGTAAAGCGATGCCTGTCCATGCTAGGACGCCTGAACAGCATCTTCGGAGGGCATCGGATACTCGTCCACCTTCCGGGGCGTAACGGCACAGGACCACCCAACATCGTCTGTTCCTGGTGATCAGCGGCGTCGCAGCCGTGTCTTGAGCAAATCGAGGAATGATGTGACTTCGGTCACATTGAGAAATTTGGCGGTGAGCACGAACAGTACTGCACCGGCGGCACCGCCCGCCGCCATCGATGCCAGGCCCGGCCAGAGGTCGCCGGGCAGGTCACGGAAGAGGTGGATCATCGCCGTCCCGAAGACCGCCGCCGGGACGGTCGCCAGGTACAGCCTGAACAGGGTGGCCGCGGTCCGGCGGCCGTCCAGGCCGTTCAGCCGCCGGTGCAGCAGGCACCACATGATGACGGACCCGACGACGTAGTACAGACCGTAGGGCACCGGCAGCCACACCACGACGTGCTGCGGCTCCATGAGGAACAGCAGGCCGACCGCGGTGACGGCGTGGGCGATCTCGGAGGGGACCGACACCAGGGCCGGGGTCCGGGTGTCGCCCAGTGCGTAGAACACGCGCATCTGGAGCTGGAACAGCGTGAACGGGATCAGCATCAGGCAGAAGACCATGAGGATCCGCCCGATCGCCGCCGCGTCCTGCGTGCTCGTGCTGCCCTGTGCGTAGATCAGCACGCAGAACGGGATCGCGAAGACGATCATCGCGACCGAGACCGGCACGATCAGCACCGACGACAGCCGGAAGCCGCGTGAGAAGTCGCTGCGCACCTGGTCCTTGCGCCCCGCCGCGACGTGCTCGCTCATACGCGGCAGCAGGGCGGTGATCACCGAGACCGCGATGACCGCGTACGGCAGCTGGAACAGCATCGACGCGAACTTGTACGCCGCGATACCCGCGCCGGAGTCGAAGCCGGCCTCGGCGGCGCGGGCACCGGCCCGTGTGGCCACGTTGGTGGACACGAGCGCGCCCAGCTGCGCCACGACGATGTAGAGCATCATCCACGAGGCGGCGCCGGCCGCCTCTCCCAGGCCCGAGCCCCGAAGGTCCAGGCGGGGCCGCCAGCGGAAGCCCGCCGCGGCCAGCGCCCACACCAGGACGGCGGCCTGGACCACCTGGCCCGCGGCCGTGCCCAGCCCCAGCAGCATCAGCTCGCCGGGGGTCACGCTCTCCGGGGTCCGGCCCGGGCCGGCCAGGTTCAGGAACCACAGCCCGACGCCGATGATGACCAGGTTGTTCAGCACCGGCGCCCACATGGGGGCGCCGAACCTGTTGCGCGCGTTGAGCATCGCGCTGGCCAGGCCGCTCGCGCCGATGAAGAAGATCTGCGTGACCAGGTAGCGGGACAGGACGACCGAGACCTCGTACTGGGCCCCGGAGAACCCGCCCGCGTAGATCCGGATGAACCACTCCGCGACCAGCACCGACACCAGCGTGAGCGCGAACAGCGCCAGCAGCATCAGCGTGACCAGGCGCTGCTCGATCCCGTTCCCGCCGTCGGCGTCGAGCCTGCGCCGCTTGACCAGGAACGGCACGAACACGCTCGCCAGCAACCCGCCGATGAGCAGGTCGTAGATCATGTACGGGACCATGCCCGCCGTCTGGTAGGCGTCGCCCAGGAGCTGGGTGCCGATCGCCGCCGCCAGGATGATGGTGCGCACGAAGCCCGTCACACGGGAGACGACGGTGCCCAGCGCCATGACCGCGCTGGACTTGGCGATGTTGCCCGGCGCGGTGTGGGCGCTGCCGCCGATCTCGTCGCCGTCCTCCAGGCCGGCGCGGTCGGCGGTGCCCGCGTCGCCGATGTCGCTCGGGTCCCGGAGCGTCCTCAGCCCCGTCTCCGGAGCGGTGTCCGGCTCCTCGCGCTCGTAGGTGTCGAGCACGTCCTCGGGCATCACCATGTGCCGCCGACGGGGATCGTGCCCCTCCGGAGGTCCGGGCTCCGCCGGGGGCACGTGCTGGGATCGGTCGCTGGACACCGTCGGGCGGTCCTTACTCTCGGTCTGGCGGCTTCAAGCCTCGGCGGGTCAGGGCCGGGGAGGACGGTACGGCATCAACGACGCAGACGGCCGCGGACCAGTTCCACCGCCGCGCTCAGCTCCGGAACGCGCAGCAGCCGCGCGGAGCCGAGGAAGAGCAGTGCTCCGAGGAGGCACCCGGTGACCGGAGCACCGACGTAGGTGGCCAGACCGGGGCCGACGTAGGCGTCGAAGGCCCAGAGCACACCCAGACCGGCTCCGATGCTCGGAACGACGGCCAGGTGCAGGCGCAACAATGTGCCAATGACGTGCCTTCCGTCAAGACCCCCGATGCGCCGGCTCAGCACCAGGCCTGCGATGGTCAGACCCGACAGGAACGAGACCATGAAGCCCGCGGCCACGCCCACGACCACCAGGTTCGGCGGAAGGACCAGGTAGGCCGTCAGGGCCAGGCCGCTGTGGACGGCCAGGTTGGCCAGGCCGAGCATCGCGGGGGTGCGGGTGTCGCCCATGGCGAAGAACACACGCAGCATCAGCTGGAACACGGTGAACGGCACCAGGCCCAGCGACATGACCGCGAGGATCTGCCCGATCCTGGTCGCGTCGTCCACGGCGATGGACCCGCGCGCGAACGCCAGGACGGACAGCGGTTCGGCGAACATCGCCACCGCGAAGGCGGTCGGCACGAGCACGAAGGCGGAGATGCGCAGGGTGCGGGAGAAGTCCGAGCGGACGGCGTCCCAGTCGTGGTTGTCGGCGTGTGCGCTCATCCGGGGCAGCAGCACGGTGATGAGGGAGACCGCGATGATCGCGTACGGCAGCTGGAAGAGCTGGTACGCCAGGTTGTAGGCGCTGATGCCCGCGCCGACGTCCAGTCCCTGCTCGATGCTCGCCACGTTCGCGGCGTTGGCGATGTTGGTGGTGATCCACAGCCCGGCCTGGGTGAGGAGGGTGTAGAGCATCATCCACCCGGCGGAGCGCAGGGCCTCGCCGAGCCCGGAGCCGCGCAGGTCCACGCGGGGGCGCCAGCGGTAGCCGGTGCGGCTCAGGGCCACGAACAGCACCAGCGCCTGGAGCGCCATGCCCCCCGCCGTGCCCGCGCCCAGCAGGGTGAGCTGGCCGTCGGTGACGGTCTCGGGGGTGCGGCCCGGACCGGCCACCCACAGGAACACGCCCGCCACGCTCATGATGACGACGTTGTTCAGCACGGGTGCCCAGACGGCGGCGCCGAACCTTCCGCGTGTGTTGAGCATGGCGCTCAGCAGGCCGCTCAGGCCGATGAAGAAGATCTGCGCGAGCAGGTACCGCGCCAGGTGGACCGAGGTCTCGAACTGGACCGGGGTGAACCGGGAGCCGTACATCCAGATGAGGAACTCGGCGGCCAGGATCGCGGCCGTGGTGAGGAGGAACAGCGCCAGCACCATGGTGGTGAACAGGCGGTCCTCGGTGGCCTTGCCGCCGTCCGCGTCGCGCTTACGCCGCTTGACCAGGAACGGGATGATGACGCTGGCCATCAGCCCGCCGATGAGCAGGTCGTTGAGGATGAACGGGATCGTGTGGGCCGTGTGGTAGGCGTCACCGAGCAGGTGAGTGCCGATGGCGGCGCCGAGCACGATGGTGCGGGCGAATCCGGTGATCCGGGAGGCCATGGTGCCCACGGCCATGATGGCGCTGGAGCGCATCATGCCGCCGCCGGAGCCCGTACCGGAGCCGCTGCCCGACCCTCCTCCGGAGCCCTCGCCGGCGCCGGACGCGGTGTCGGGGGAGGGGTCGGACACGGGTGCCGCGGCGTTTCCGGGCAGGTCGCCCTGCTCGGCGGACGGCGTGGGGCCGGCGCCGGGGCGGGTCGCGCTCTCACCCGGGAGCGGGCCTTCGGACTGGGGGGAACGGCGGTGTTTCCCGCCGCCGTTCGGGGAGTCGGTGACCACCGTGGATCAGGCTTCCTTTCGTCCGACTGGGGAATGTCCGGCCGCGGCGCCGTGGTCCGGCGCCGCGGCTCGGGTACACGTGCGGTGTGTACCGGCGTGGAGACGTGCGGGTGTGTCGACATGGCGTCCTGTCGGTAAGGGGCCTTGTCACCCACCGGTCAGTCGGGGCGCGGGGTCACTTCCCCCCGCCGCCCGGGTTCCGCTCCGCGTGGTCCCCCTCGGACACCGCGGCGGAGTCCTGGCCGTCCTGGTCCGGCGAGTCCGGGTCCGGGGTCCCGGACTCCGGGGCGCCTCCGTCCTGCTCGGCCCCGCCGGCCTCCTCCGGGGAGTCGTTCGGGGTCCCCTCCGGGGCCTCGCCGCCGGAGTCCTGGCCGTCCTGGTCCGGCGAGTCCTGGTCCGAGGCGCCGCCGTCCGGGGCCTCCCCGGCGGGGGCGCCGGACCGCGACCTCCTGCGCGCCCACTTGCGCAGCGCGCGCGGAGCCAGCGCGACGATCAGGATCAGCAGGCCGATACCGCTGATGAGCAGCGCCTGCGTGCCCAGGCCGGTGGCGTTCACCGGGATCTCGGTCTCCTGGCTGATCGGCTCGCCCTCGGCGTTCTGCAGGCTCACGTTCAGGACCGTGCGGCCGTTGATCCGCGCCGACAGGGGCACGTACACCGTGGTCTTGGCGCCGGGCGCGATCTCGAAGGAGTGGTTGTACTCGCCGACGCTCAGCCGCTCGGAGTTCTCCGAGAAGACCGACAGGTGCACGTAGACGGCCTCGTCCTCCAGGTCGTTGGCGACCAGGATGCCGGTGGTCCCGGTCCGGCTGGCCAGGGTGACCGGCTCGCCGGGGATGACGCGCACGTCGTTCGTACGGTCCCGCACCGTCTCCACGACCAGGGACCGGGTGGCGCCCGCCAGGGCCTCCTCCTCCCGCCAGTACACCGACTCCAGGCGCAGCAGCGCCGGGCGGAACGGGTCGCTGTCGTCGACCAGGATGCTGTTGAACAGGCGCACGTCGCGGCCCACGTCCTGGACCTGGTCCAGGTAGGTGGAGCTGAGCTCCCTCTCGTACGCGCCGTCGGGGTAGGCGAGGGGACGGCGGGTGTCCTCGCCCTCCCCGGAGTCGGGCGGCCCGATCCCGTCCAGCGGCTTCGGCGACAGCCACGGCAGCTCGTCGGAGGCGGCCAGCACACCCTGCGCGAACTCCTGGCCGGGGTTCCACCCCGGGTCCGGTGAGGCGACGACCACCCGGCCGCCCCCGGCGTCCTCGCCCGCGATCATCGCGGTCTCGGCGGCGAAGCGCTGGAGGGCGAGCTCGGACTGGCCGGGCCCCTGGGTGGGCATGGACAGCACGTCGGTGATCCCGGAGTCGGAGACCAGCGCGAACGGCTCCTCCGTGGACTCGGTCTCCGACGCGGGCAGCGGGGCCTGCGCGCCGGGGGTCGTGGACGTCCAGGAGGCCGCGGGCATGGCCCTCTCGTCCAGCAGGAAGCGGGTGGCGCCGTGCGCGGCGAGCAGGTCGTAGACGCTTTCGTCCATCAGGCCGTTCGGGGGCAGGGCGAAGGTCTCGTCCACCTCCAGCTCCAGCGTCCGCAGGACCGCCTCCTGGGCGACCCGGAGGGAGGCCTCGGCGTCGGCGTCCATGTCGTTGCGCAGCAGGGAGGCCAGGTCGCTGTTGGCGTAGGGGGTGGCCACCACGCTGTCCCCGGCCAGCACGCCGCGCGCCTCGCGCAGCCACACCTGGGCGGCCTCGCTCACCCCGGCCTCGTGCCGGACCGGCCCGCCCTCGGCGGGCACGGTGAGGAGGTCCTCCAGGACCTCGTGGTCGGCGCTGGCCATGCGCAGGATGTCGTCGAGCGTGCCGGGGTCGACCGCCCAGGTGAGGGGGACGCCCTCGTCGCCTTCGGAGCCCTCCGGCTCCTTCTGGGAGCCGTCCTCTTCCTCCCCGTCCGCCTCTCCGCCCTCGGTGGCCTCCTCGGTGGGCAGGGCCTCGGCGGTCTCCTCCGCGGTGGCGTTCCCGCCTCCGGGCGACGCCTCGGACGGCTCCTCGGAACCCCCGTTGAGGCCGAGCACCTCGGCCAGGTCCTCGTCACCGGCCTCGAAGGACAGCGGAGTCTGCGCGCCCGCGGCCAGCAGGCGGCCCAGGCGCCCGTCGGCGGCGACGGAACCGTGCAGGTCGTCACTGAGGAAGGTGTCCTCGTCCGCGCGCTGGGGCCGCGCCATCAGCGGCCACACCCAGGCGATGCCGACGGAGGGCACGTCGTCGTCCTTCCCGCCCGTGTAGGGGAGGAAGGTGTACTGGGCGCCGACGACGTCCCCGCCGCCGTCCACCGCCTCGACGACCAGGGGGTACACGCCGTAGGAGGGCAGCTCCAGGTCCTCGACCGGCACGCTCAGGGAGTACTCCTCGGTGTCTTCGGGCGGCAGTTCCCCGGCGACGTCCTCTTCCGGTCCCGGGGCGTTGGGCTGCCATCCCCCGCCCGAGGCGAACTCGTCCAGCTCCTCGCGGTCGGTGAAGGGGTGCTTCGAGTAGCGGATCCGCACGGTGACGTCGCGGATGCTCTCGGAGGTGGTGTTGGTCACCTCGCCCGTGACGCGCAGGGTGCTGTCCTCGTCGGCGGCGTCCGGCGTGACGCGCTCGACGACGAGGGGCTCGGCCGACCCGTCGTTCTCGGGATCCGCGTACGCGGGCGCGGCCGGTATCGGAAGCAGCGCGGTGGTCATGGCCATGACCACCGTCGCGGAGGCAAATCGACGCAACGCTTGACCGGTTTCCTGATTCGGGTCCAGGGATCCGTCCCACCGGGGCTGCGGTGGAGGAGACGGACGAAAAGTTCCCGCACGGCGCACACTGCGTACGCGGGCCGGGTGGACGCGGCGCAACCGGGGCGTCCTACCACTCCACCCGAAGATACCGTCTTCCCCGTACCGCGGGTCGGGCCGCCGTGCGGCGCGTGGCGGGAGCCCACTCTCTCACCGGACGGCGGGATCCACCAGGGCCGCGCCCGTATACGGCGCGGTTCCGCCCGGGGGAGACGATTCGCGGTTTGCTTCGGGCGCCGCCTACCCTCGTGGTGTGCCGAACACAGAGTTTTCGCATGAGAGCGACACCGCCCAGACGCAGGGCGCCGAGGCGGCCCGGGGACCGGGGGAGACGACCGGTGCGCAGCGGGCGGCGATCACGGCGTTGGCCGACTCCTTCCCGGTCGTCTCGGAGGAGCTCGGCGAACGCTTCGCCGCGCACGACCAGCAGCTCGCCCTCGTCGGCGGGCCGGTGCGCGACGCGCTCCTCGGCAGGCCGTCCAACGACGTCGACCTGACCACCGACGCGGTGCCCCAGCGCATCCTGGAGCTCGTGGACGGCTGGGCCGACGCCGTGTGGACCGTCGGCATCGACTTCGGCACCGTGGGGCTGCGCAAGAAGGGCCTCCAGCTGGAGGTCACCACCTACCGCACCGAGGCCTACTCGCCCAAGTCGCGCAAGCCCGAGGTGGCCTACGGCACCGACATCCACGACGACCTGCTGCGGCGCGACTTCACCGTCAACGCCATGGCGGTGCGCCTGCCGGGCCTGGAGTTCGTCGACCCGTTCGGCGGCCTGGCCGACCTGCGGGCGAAGGTGCTGCGCACCCCCGGCAGGCCGGAGGACTCCTTCAGCGACGACCCGCTGCGCATCATGCGCGCGGTCCGCTTCGCCGCCCAGCTCGGCTTCACCCTGGCCCCCGAGGTCGCCGAGGCCGCCCGGGACATGGCCGACCGGCTCTCCATCGTCTCCGCCGAGCGCGTGCGCGACGAGCTGACCAAGCTGATGCTCAGTCCGAACGCGCGCCGCGGCGTCGAGCTGATGGTGGACCTGGGCATCGCCGAGCACGTGCTCCCGGAGATCCCCAAGCTGCGGCTGGAGATCGACGAGCACCACCGGCACAAGGACGTGTACGAGCACTCGCTCACCGTCCTGGACCAGGCCGTCGAGCTGGAGGCGAAGCGGGGCCACGAGCCCGACCTGGTGCTGCGCCTGGCCGCACTGCTGCACGATGTCGGCAAGCCCAAGACGCGCGCCTTCGAGTCCGGCGGCCGGGTGACCTTCCACCACCACGAGGTGGTGGGCGCCTCCATGAGCCGCAAGAGGCTCACCGCCCTGCGCTTCTCCAAGGACGTGGTGTCCGACGTCAGCACCCTGGTCGGCCTGCACCTGAGGTTCCACGGGTACGGCAAGGGGGAGTGGACCGACTCCGCCGTGCGCCGCTACGCCCGCGACGCCGGATCCCAGCTGGAGCGGCTGCACATCCTCACCCGGGCCGACTGCACCACACGCAACCGGCGCAAGGCGGCGGCGCTGTCGCGCTCCTACGACGACATCGAGCGGCGCATCGAGAAGCTCGCCGAGCAGGAGGAGCTGAACCGCGTCCGCCCGGACCTGGACGGCAACGAGATCCAGGAGATCCTGGGGGTCGGACCGGGGCCCGTGGTCGGCCGCGCGTACCGCTTCCTGCTGGAGCTGCGCCTGGAGAACGGGCCGATGGGCAAGGAGGCCGCGACCGAGGAGCTGCGCACCTGGGCCGCCGAGCACCTGTGAGGGCCGGCCGCCCGGTGGCCGGGGAGAACGGACTGGGATGATGGGGGCCATGCCCGTCACCACCTGGTACCTGGAGTCCACCGATCCCGCCGGCCTGCGGCCCGCGCGCGAGCCCGCCGGGGACGTACGGTTCGTCCGCGTCGAGATCCCCAGCCCCCGGTTCAGCCGGTTCCTGTACCGCGAGGTCGGTGACGGGTGGGAGTGGACCGACCGCCTGCCCTGGAGCCTCGACCAGTGGCGTGAGTGGGTGGCGCACCCCGGGCGCGAGACCTGGGTCCTGTACCAGCGCGGCACCCCGGCGGGCTACGCCGAGCTCGACGGCCAGGCCGACGGCGAGGTGGAGGTGGCCTACTTCGGGCTCCTGCCGGACTTCATGGGCCAAGGCCTGGGCGGCCACATGCTCACCCTGGCCCTGCGGCGCGCCTGGGACCTGGCGCAGCGCCACCCGGACCGCGAACCCATCCGGCGGGTGTGGGTGCACACCTGCACCCTGGACGGTGAGCACGCCCTCGCCAACTACCGGTCGCGCGGTATGGAGGTCTACCGCGAGTCGACGGAGTGACCTGTCGTCTCGTCGACCTGTCGACCTGTCGCTACGCCGCCTCCCGCTCCGCCTCGGGCTCGGGCTCGGGGGCGCGGCGCCCCCGGACGACCCATGCGACGCCCATCGCCAGGTAGGCGGCGGCCATCGCGGCGACCACGGCGGAGCCGGTACCCGAGGGCGGTACCAGCACGGTCGACAGCGCCGCGCCCAGCACGAACGTGGCGTTGAACAGCACGTCGTACACCGAGAACACCCGTCCCCGGAACGCGTCGTCGACATGTCGCTGAACCAACGTGTCGACCGTGACCTTCACTCCCTGGGAGACGAAACCCAGTGCGAACGCCGCCACCGGGAACAGCGCGGGGTCGAAGGGCAGCCCGAACACCAGCAGGACCGCGGACGCCGCCGCCAGCTGCAGGGCGATCCACGTCCCCGGCGCCATCCGGGCGGTCGCCCACGGAGTGGCCACCGCGCCGAGGAGGAACCCCGCCCCGGACATGCCCATCGCCACCGAGAAACCGGCCAGTCCGGCCACGCCGCCCTCGGTGAACGTGTTGTTGTACAGCAGCAGCGTCACCAGCGTGGAGATCCCGAACAGCACCCGGTGGCCGCCGATCGTGGCCAGCGCGTCGCGGGGAGCGGGTCGCGCCCAGATGTGCCGTACCCCCGACACCATGCCCCGCACCACGTCGCCGACGGCCGCGCGGACCTCCTCGGGCTCCCGTTCCAGGTGCGGTCCCAGCTCCCGGTACCCCAGCGCCAGGGAGACCAGCGCGGCACCGGTGAAGCCGAGCGCGGCGACGAACAGGATGACCCCGGTCCCCAGGGCGTCGTCGCCGCCCCACAGGCCGATCGCGGCGCCGGTCCCGGCGCCGAGGAAGCTCGCCGCGGTGCCGCTGGTCGGCGTCACCGCGTTGGCCATCATCAGCCTCTCCCGGGGCACCACGTACGGCAGCCCGGCGGACAGCCCGGACAGGAAGAAGCGGTTGACGCTCAGCACCAGGAGCGCGGCGACGAAGAAGGCCGGGCCCTCCCCGTCCGACACCAGGAGCGCGCTCACCGCCGCGAGCAGGGCCTTGGACAGGGAGGACAGCAGCAGGACCTGGCGGCGGGGCCACCGGTCGATCAGGACCCCGGCGAACGGCGCCACCACCGAGAACGGCAGGAGCAGCACCGCGAAGGCCGCCGCGACGGCCCCGGCGCTGGTGTGCTGCTCGGGGTTGAAGAAGACGAAACCGGCCAGCCCGGCCTGGTAGACCCCGTCGGAGAACTGCGAGGCCAGCCGGGTACCGAACAGCCGGCGGAACCGGGCCCCCTGGAGGACCGCGCGCAGATCGCCGAAGAAGGACACGTCACCAGGGTAGGACGTGCCCGCGCCGCGACGGCCTCGGACAGCGGCGGTCCACGACCCCCGACCGGGACCGCCGCACCCCTCGGGCGCGCTACTCGCCCGCGATGAAGCTCTCGACCTTGGCGTGCGCCTCGGAGTCGCTGTACTGCACGGGCGGGGACTTCATGAAGTAGGAGGAGGGCTCCAGGATCGGACCGCCGATCCCGCGGTCCTTGGCGATCTTCGCCGCGCGGACCGCGTCGATGATGATGCCCGCGGAGTTGGGGGAGTCCCACACCTCCAGCTTGTACTCCAGGTTCAGCGGCACGTCGCCGAACGCGCGGCCCTCCAGCCGGATGTAGGCCCACTTGCGGTCGTCCAGCCACGGCACGTGGTCCGACGGGCCGATGTGCACCGAGCCCGCCTTCAGCTCGTGCGGGATCTGGGAGGTGACCGACTGCGTCTTGGAGATCTTCTTGGACTCCAGGCGCTCGCGCTCCAACATGTTCTTGAAGTCCATGTTGCCGCCGAAGTTGAGCTGGTACGTGCGGTCCACGATCACACCGCGGTCCTCGAACAGCTTGGACAGCACCCGGTGGGTGATGGTCGCGCCGATCTGCGACTTGATGTCGTCGCCGACGATCGGCACGCCGGCACGGGCGAACTTGTCGGCCCACTCGGGGTCGGAGGCGATGAACACCGGAAGGGCGTTGACGAAGGCCACACCCGCGTCGATCGCGCACTGGGCGTAGAACTTGTCGGCCTCCTCGGAGCCCACCGGGAGGTAGGAGACGAGGACGTCGGCCTCGCTGGCCTTGAGGGCGGCGACCACGTCCACCGCGTCCTCGGGGGACTCCTGGATGATCTCGCGGTAGTACTTGCCCAGCCCGTCGTAGGTCGGACCGCGCATGACCGTGACGCCGGTCGGCGGCACGTCGCAGATCTTGATGGTGTTGTTCTCGCTGGCCTTGATGGCGTCGGCCAGGTCGTGGCCGACCTTCTTGGCGTCCACGTCGAAGGCGGCGACGAACTCGATGTCGCTCACGTGATACGGGCCGAACTGCACATGCATGAGGCCGGGTACCCGGGACTCGGGGTTGGCGTCCTTGTAGTAGTGCACGCCCTGGACGAGCGACGCCGCACAGTTGCCGACGCCCACGACGGCTACACGTACCGAACCCATTGGTCCTTGCTCCTTCTTCTTCGCGAACATGGATCCCGCGGCGCGCGACGACCGGTCCCGCGCCGACGGCGGTACGGGGGTTCTCGTCGTCCCGCGTTCGCTTCCCGTATGTGGTCAGCAGCGCACACGGCGTTTCTGTTCCCACCCGTCGCCCTCCGCCGTCCTCGACGGACGCCTTCGGCGCGGTTTCCTTCCTACCGTCGCCCTCCGCCGTCCTCGACGGACGCCTTCGGCGCGGTTTCCTTCCTACCGTCGCCCTCCGCCGTCCTCGACGGACGCTTTCGGCGCGGCCCTGCCCTCCGTCGCCCCTCACCGTCCTCAACGGACGCCTTCGAAGGCGGTCCCCTCCACCTGCCCGGGGAACGCAAGGGGGGAACGTGCATGTCTGGCTGTTTTGTTCAGCTCTGACTCTATCTCCGACCGCTTGCGGCTCCGCATGTCAGGCCGCCGGCGCGGAAGCGCCGGACCCGCCCTCCCCGCCGGTCGCGGGCGTGAACCCCGGGGGTACGGCAGGAAAAATCTCACACATCCGCCCCACCTGCCCCGATGCGGGCGGTGTTCGACGGGCGGGTGCGTCCGGAACTGCCTACCACCGTTCGGTTCCTCCGTGCTGAACTGGCGCTACGGGCGATTCCCGGTCAGTCGGGACCAGGTGTCCCATGACGCGCGATAACCTCGCGCGTGGGTTGTGCTATACCGTTCGATCGCTCTAACGTGACCTGTGATTTGCGTGCGTAGCCGGTAGAGCCCCCGGACCCGGTCCCTGCCGCGGCGGTGTTCCGTCGGTGCGGAGCAGCGACGAGGGCTGTGCTTCCGCAGGCCAGTGACAGGAGGAAGAAGCGGCTAACGTCTTCGCGACCTGTTGAAAACCCCCGCCCTCCCCTGGGCGTCCTTTTATCAAGCCTTGAACGACAGGCAGAACGGTGGACGCGGCCACCCAGGGCCGCTCCACGCCGGTCACCGCGAGGAACAGGTCGCGGACCACCGATCCCCCAGGGGGACCGTCCCCCCGTTTCCACCAAGGAATCGTCAGGCCGACCGGCCGTGAGAGGCAATCGAGGACCACGTGAGTACCGAACGACGACGGAACGCCGAGGGCGACCGTCGCCGGGCCGAGGGCCCGGTCGACGGTCCACGCGGCAACGGCGGACGGCGCAGGGCCGGCGGCCCTGCCCGGGACGAACGTGCCGGTGGACGCCGCCGCGCGGATGCCGAGGGCGGGTTCTGGGGAGACGGAGCGGGACCCGAGCGCCCGAGGCGCAGCCGCCCCCCCGAGCAGGAGATGCGTTCCGAGGGCCGCGGCGCACGTCGCCGTCCCGACGGCGAGCCTCCGCGCCGCCGCCCCGAGGGCGAGCGCCCCAGGCGGCCCCAGGGTGAGGACTACCCCCGCCGCCGTCCCGAGGGCGAGCGCCCCCGCCGCCCCCAGGACGGTGAGCGCCCCCGCCGCCGTCCCGAGGGCGAGCGCGCGCGCCGCCCGGAGGGACAGCGCCGACGCCCGGCCGAGGACCCCCGCGGCCGCCGCAGGGCGGCGGGCGGCGGGCCGCGCGACCCCCGCGACCGCGGCCGGGACCGGGAGAACGCCGCACGCTCCGAGGGCCGCCGCGCCCCGGGACGCGGCACCCGCGCCGCGGGCGGCGCGGGAGGCAGGGGCGGCGGTGGCCGCCGCCGCGGACGCGGCGACGAGGAGCCGGACGACCGCCCCTGGATCAAGCGCTTCCTGTCCAAGGCGTGGAAGCCCGCCCTGGTCACCTTCGGCCTGATGGTCATCGGCGGCGTGGCCGCCTTCGCGATCATGTACGCCCAGGCGCCCGACGTCAGGGACCTGGACGAGAAGGCGGAGACCCAGATGTCCGCCACCCAGATCATGTGGGCGGCGGAGGGCGACGAACAGCCCGAGGTCGCGGTCACCACGGGCGACGTCCAGCGCATCGAGGTCAAGTACGACGACATCCCGCCGTCGGTCATCAACGGGGTGCTCGCCGCCGAGCAGCGCACCTTCTTCACCGACCCCGGCATCAGCGTCAGCGGTATCGCGCGCGCCGTCGTCTCGGGCGGCGAGGCCGGCGGCGGCTCCACCATCACCCAGCAGATGGCCCGCAACTACTACAGCGACCTGGAATCGAGTAACAGGTACATCCGCAAGGTCCGCGAGATCTTCATCGCCATCAAGCTCAACCAGCAGATGAGCCACGAGAAGATCCTGGAGACCTACCTCAACACCATCTACTTCGGCCGCGGCGCCTCGGGTATCGAGATGGCCTCCCGGGCCTACTTCGACAAGAGCGTGGGCGAGCTGAACGACGCGGAGGGCGCCTTCCTCGGCCTCATCATCCAGATGCCCAGCAACTTCGAGGGCGAGATGGGCGAGTGGACCGAGAAGTACCTGAAGGACGAGCGCTGGCCCTACATGCAGGAGCAGCTCGCGCTCATGCACGAGGAGGACCCCGGCCTCGGCCTGCCCCGGGAGAAGGCCGAGGCCCTGGAGATCCCCGAGCTCGTCCCGTACGGCGCCGGGGCGGAGGGGGAGGAGCAGGAGCCCGACCCCAAGTTCGGCTACGTGCGCCAGGCGGTCATCGACGAGATCAAGGAGCGCTACGCCGGATCGGGCATCACCGACGCTGACATCGCCACCAAGGGCCTCGTCGTGCACACCTCGCTGGACCCCGAGCTCATGGACGCCGCGCGCAACTCCTTCGGCGTCCTGCCGGACACGCCCGAGGACACGATGATGGGCCTGACCGCCATCGACCCCGCCACGGGGGAGATCATCGCCTTCCACGGAGGCGACAGCGTGGTCGAGGACGTCAACAACTCGCTGGTCCACCGGACGCAGGCGGGCTCGTCCTACAAGCCGTACGTGCTCGCCACGGCGCTCGAGAACGACATCAGCCTCAGGAGCACGTTCGACGGCGACTCCCCCCAGGAGTTCCCCGGCCTGGCGGACGAGGTCAAGAACGCCGGCGGCAGAAGCTACGGGGACGTCGACCTGGTCAGGTCCACCGCGGACTCGATCAACACCCCCTTCGTCAAGCTGGCGTCGGAGCTGGGCGCGGCGAACGTGGACGCCCTCGCGGTCAGGGCGGGGGTGGACGAGGAGCAGACCACCACGTCCACCCAGGGACCCCTGGTCGCACTGGGCACCCACCAGGTGAGCACGCTGGACCAGGCCACCGGCTACTCGACCTTCGCCGCCGGGGGGAAGCACCGTCCGGCGCACATGGTCACCGAGCTGCGGACGGCCGACGGCGAGGTCATCCCGCCCGACGACGCCGACAAGCTCGAGAGCGGCGAACAGGTGCTCTCCGAGGACGTGGCCGCCGACGTGACCTACGCCATGACCCAGGTGGTCGAGAACGGGGGCGGCACCGAAGCCGCGCTGCCCGGCCACCCCGTCGCGGGCAAGACCGGTACCTCCACGGACGCGGTCTCCGCGTGGTTCGTGGGCTACACGCCGCAGTTGGTCGCGGCGGTCGGCCTGAGCCGCAAGGACGCCAACGACCCCCTGCAGTTCGACGGCCAGACCGCGGACCAGATCTTCGGTGGCACCACCTCGGCCAAGGTGTGGCGCGAGTTCATGATGACCGCCATGGAGGGCGTCCAGCCGGGGCAGTTCCCGCCGCCGAAGTACGTCGGTACGGAGCAGAGCTTCGTGCCCACGCCGAGCCCGAGCGCCGAGCCCAGCGACGAGGTCAGCGAGGAGCCCTCGGACGAGCCCTCCGACCAGGAGAGCGCGACCGACTGCGACCCCGAGCGCCCGGGCGACCAGCAGGGCCAGGAGTGCGCGTCGGACGAGCCGACCGATCCCGAGCCCTGTGGCGGATGGTGGGAGCCGGAGTGCGAGGAGAGCCCGGGCCCTGGGGGCCCGCAGGAGTGCCAGCGCCCGAACGCGCCCGAGCACTGCGAGTCCACCGAGCCGACCGACGGTCCCACGACGGGGGGCGACCAGGGTGAGGAGGGCGACGGAGGCCTCCTCAGGTCGAACTCCGGCGGCGGGAGTGAGTCCAACAGGAAGGTCGTCCTGAGCCGCGAGGACTGACACGGCTTCCGATGAGGCGGTAGGGGCCGGTGCGCGAGAGGAGCGCACCGGCCCCTCGCACGTGTGGGGCCGTCCACATGCGGCACCGGGTGGTGCGCGCCTGCTGGTAATCTTGGCTCCCGTATGGCTCTGAGCCCGTCGGCACCCGCCCGAGGCGCGGTATCCACCGCGGGCTCCTGCCCTCCTGCCATGGAGATTCCATGGCCGCAACAGTCCAGAGGAGGAACGTACGCCTATGCGTCGTTACGAAATCATGGTCATCCTCGACCCCAACCTCGACGAGCGCACCGTCGCCCCGTCGCTGGAGAACTTCCTGGGCGTCGTCCGCAACGACGGCGGCTCGGTCGAGAAGGTCGACATCTGGGGCAAGCGCCGCCTGGCCTACGACATCGACAAGAACTCCGAGGGCATCTACGCGGTGGTCGACCTGAGCGCCGAGCCCGCCACGGTCAAGGAGCTGGACCGTCAGCTCGGCCTCGCCGAGGCCGTGCTCCGCACCAAGGTGCTCCGCCCCGAGGTCCACTAGGCGGCACCGTCGCGCACCCCCGACCCCGACCATCCGTTATGTCACTGGTGGCACGGATGATCGGGGGAGCAGGCGAAACCGCCTGACCCGACTACCTCGAACCGGAGCCCAGCCATGGCAGGCGAAACCCAGATCACGCTCGTCGGCAACCTGGTCGACGACCCTGAACTGCGCTTCACGCCCAGTGGAGCCGCGGTCGCCAACTTCCGTGTGGCCTCGACGCCCCGCACCTTCGACCGTCAGTCGGGGGAGTGGAAGGACGGCGAGTCCATGTTCCTCACGTGCACCGTCTGGCGGCAGTACGCGGAGAACGTGGCCGAGAGCCTCCAGCGCGGCATGCGCGTCATCGTGCAGGGTCGCCTGAAGCAGCGTTCGTACGAGACCCGCGAGGGTGAGAAGCGGACCGTCTTCGAGATCGACGTCGACGAGGTCGGCCCGGCCCTGCGCAGCGCCACCGCCAAGGTGACCAAGACGCAGCGCCAGGGCGGCGGCTTCGGCGGTGGCGGCGGTTTCGGCGGCGGCCAGCCCCAGGGTGGCGGCTACGGGAACCAGGGCGGCGGCTTCGGCGGCCCGCAGGGCGGCGGAAGCCGCAGCGGTCCCCCGGCCGACGACCCGTGGGCGACCAACGGCGGCGGCGGTTTCGGCGGTGGCGGTGGCGGAGGCTTCTCCGACGAGCCTCCGTTCTAGTCGGCCGGTAGCAGTACCCGGCCCGGCGTCCAGAGGCGCCAGGTCGTTTTCCACATGTCCCAGCCCATCCCCGGGTGGACCCCGGGGCTCTTGCGAAGGAGCACCACGATGGCGAAGCCGGCAGCGCGCAAGCCCAAGAAGAAGGTTTGCCTCTTCTGCCAGGAGAAGCAGTCCTACATCGACTACAAGGACACCACGCTTCTCCGCAAGTTCATCTCCGAGCGCGGCAAGATCCGTGCCCGCCGCGTCACGGGTAACTGCACCCAGCACCAGCGCGACGTCGCGACCGCGATCAAGAACGCGCGCGAGGTGGCCCTGCTGCCCTACACCAGCAGCGCTCGCTAACGGCGATATCGAGGGAGGTTTTTGTCGTGAAGCTGATTTTGACCCACGAGGTCAACGGTCTCGGAGCCCCCGGCGATGTCGTCGAGGTGAAGAACGGCTACGGCCGCAACTACCTGCTGCCCCGCGGGTTCGCCATCCGGTGGACGCGCGGCGGCCAGAAGCAGATCGACCTGATCCAGCGCGCGCGTTCCGCGCGTGACATCCGCAGCCTGGACGAGGCCCAGCAGGTCGCGGGCAGGGTCAACGCGCTCACCGTGCGCCTCAAGCAGCGCGCCGGCGCGGGTGGCCGCCTGTTCGGCTCGGTCACGCCCGCGGACGTCGCCGAGGCCGTCAAGGCCACCGGCGGTCCCGAGCTGGACAAGCGCCGGATCGAGATCAAGAACCCGATCAAGTCGGTCGGAAGCCACAAGGTCCAGGTCCGCCTGCACCCCGAGGTCTCCGCGACGATCAAGCTGGACGTCGTCGGCGCCTGACCGGGCGGCCGACACGTCGGGCCCCGTCTCCTCCCCGGAGGAGGCGGGGCCCCGCTGTTTCCGGCTCCGCCGGTCCCCGTTCCTCCTCGGCCCCGTCCTTTCCGGGGCCGGTTTCCGCAATGGGTGGATACCTCCTGACACGCCTGACCCTCCAGGCAACCCTTTGGTCACCCTTTGTAATCTATCGTGTTCTCTGTGTTGGTGTCGTATATTGCGCCACCCCGCACGGAGAGGACGGCAGACCGATGAACGAGGAAAGAAGAGACGAGTCGGGCCGACACACACAGGTGGACCGCAGGACCGTCCTGCGAGCGACCGCCCTCACCGCCGGAGGAGTGGTCCTCGGCGGGATGATGGGAATCTCCACGCCGGGCGGGGCCTTCGCGGCCGCCAGACCCAAGGTGTACACGCGCTCCGACTGGGGCGCCCGCAACCCGAAGAACAAGATCGACGTCCTGGGCCGGGCGCCCACGCACATCGTCGTGCACCACACCGCCACGGCGAACGCGTCCGACGTCTCGGCCTCGCACGCGGCGGCGCTGTCACGCGCCATCCAGCGCCATCACATGGACAGCAACGGGTGGAGTGACATCGGACAGCAGCTCACCATCAGCCGGGGCGGGCACATCATGGAGGGCCGCGACCAGACCCTGCGGGCCGTCGGCGCCGGACACCATGTGGTCGGCGCGCACACCGCCAACCACAACGGACACACCCTCGGGATCGAGAACGAGGGCACCTACGACTCGGCGTCCCCGCCGAGGACCCTGATGGACTCGCTGACGGACACCTGCGCCTGGCTGTGCCTGGTGTACCGGCTGGAACCGGACAAGGCGATCGTCGGACACCGCGACTTCAACACGACGGGCTGCCCCGGCGACAGGCTCTACGCGCTGCTCCCGCGGCTGCGGAAGAACGTGGGGAAGAGGGTGCAGGAGCAGCTCAGGCACCTGAGCGCGGTGGCGGGCACCCAGCTGTCCCTGGAGGAGCTGCCCACCTACCCCGCGGTTCCCCAGGCCGAACGGGCGGCGGTCTTCTACCACGGACCCACGCTCGGAGGCCGGGACGCGTCCCCGTGACCGGGACGTGAACGACCGGGCATCGGCCTACCCGCGCGGTCGGCGGGCCCGTCACGGCCGTGCCGTGGCGGGCCCCGGCCTCAGGGCCGGCTCGCGCCGGTGACCAGCCACGCCGTGCCCCGGGCCCGGGCGCCCAGGGTGAGCGCGCGGGCGAGGATCCACACCGCGAAGGCGGTCCACAGACCCACCAGGCCCCACACGGAACCGTCCGCCAGCCACGGCAGGACCAGGGCGAAGGGCAGGAAGGCCAGCATCGTCCACAGGGACGCCCACGCGAGGTAGCGCTGGTCGCCGGCTCCCATCAGGACGCCGTCCAGCACCATGGTCACCCCGCTCAGCGGCTGCAGGAGGGCGACCACCACCAGCGAGGCCGTGATGAGGACGCGCACCTCGGGGTCGGAGGTGAACGGGATCCACGCCCACGGCATCACCAGGAACACCACCGCCGTGAACACCAGGCCCAGCATCACGCCCCACTCCACCATGCGCCGCGTGGCGTCGCGGGTGCCCCGGACGTCCGCGGCGCCCAGGTAGCGGCCCACGATCGACTGCCCGGCGATGGCGATCGCGTCCATGGCGAACACCAGCAGGGCCCAGATGTTGTAGCTCACCTGGTGCGCGGCGATCGAGGCGTCGCCGAGCCGGGCCGCCACCGCCGTGGTCACCAGCGCCACCACGCGCATTGACACGCTGCGCAGGAACAGCGCGAACCCCGCCGAGGCCGAGGCGCGCAACCCCGCCGCGGTGGGCGCGAGGGACACGCCCTCACGGCGGGCGGCGCGGACGACCATCGCCGCGTACCAGAACGCGCCCGCGCCCTGGGCGATCACCGTCGACCAGGCCGAACCCGCGATGCCCCAGTCCAGGACCAGCACGAACACCGCGCACAGCGCCGCGTTGCCGACGTAGGAGGCGACCGCCACCAGCAGCGGCGTACGCGCGTCCTGCAGTCCGCGCAGCACGCCGGTGCCCGCCATGACGACGAGGAGGAACGGCGTGCTGAGCAGGCTGATCCGCAGGTAGGTCAGGGCGTGTGGAGCCACGTCCGCGGAGGCGCCCAGCGCGTCCACCAGCAGCGGGCCCAGCGGCCAGCCGATCGCGACGGCGGCGGCGCCCAGCAAGGCCGCGAGCCACATGCCGTCCACGCCGTCGCGGACCCCGCCGGGGATGTCACCCGCGCCGAACTTGCGGGCGACCGCCGCGGTGGTGCCGTAGGCGAGGAAGACGCAGACGGCCACCAGCGTGAGAAGGACCTGTCCGGCCACACCGAGGCCGCCCAGAGCCTGGGTGCCCAGGGTGCCGACGATCGCGGAGTCGGTGAGCAGGAACAGGGGTTCGCTGATGAGGGCGAAGAACGTCGGGATCGCCAGGGCGAAGATCTCGCGGTCGTGGCGGTGCCGGAAGGGGACGGCCGAAAGGAGTTGTGGCATGGCACAGTCACAGTATCGGACACGCGTTCTACGCGGATGTGGAGTTTTCCACACCCCCGCCGAAGCCTGTGGATAACTTGTGGAAACACGTCCTGTGAGGCATCTTGCACACCCTGCCCACGTGCCATGTTTCCCCAGGTCAGTGGCCTTATGTGAGGGTCGCGGCAAAGTTATCCACAGGTGATGTGCACAACCTATGTTCGCAATGCCCTGCGAGGCACCGGACATGGTGGTAAGGGACGTGTCCACAACCTCCGGGGAAGGCGTCCCCGACGTCGGGCATGGGGCATCCTGGAGGGGTCGGCCCGTGCCCGGGCCCGTCCGAACACCGTCCTGGGGAGAGCGTTCGTGAGTGTCGCTGAGCAGCCACCTGAAGAAGGCGGGTACGGCGGATACGATCGCACCCCACCCCACGACATCCAGGCCGAGCAGAGCGTGCTCGGCGGCATGCTCCTGTCCAAGGACGCCATCACCCAGGTCGTGGAGATCATCCGATCGGCGGACTTCTACCGGCCCGCGCACCAGATCATCTACGACAGCATCGTCGACCTCTTCTCCCGCGGCGAGCCCGTGGACGCCATCTCGGTCAACGCCGAGCTGACCAAGCGCGGCGAGGCCGCGCGGGCGGGCGGCGCCCTCTACCTGCACACCCTCACCGAGGCCATCCCGACCGCCGCCAACGCGGGCTACTACGCCAAGATCGTCTCCGACCGCGCGATCCTGCGCCGCCTGGTCGAGGTGGGCACCCGCATCGCGCAGATCGGCTACGCCGGCGACGGCGAGGTGGACGACCTGGTCGACCACGCCCAGGCCGAGATCTACAAGGTCGCGGAGAAGCGCACCGGTGAGGACTACCTCGCGCTGGCCGACATCATGCCCGGCGCCCTGGACGAGATCGAGGCGATCGGCGCCCACGACGGCACCCTGACCGGCGTGCCCACCGGCTTCGCCGACTTCGACGCCCTCACCAACGGCCTCCACCCCGGTCAGATGGTCATCATCGCCGCCCGTCCCGCGGTGGGCAAAAGTACGCTGGCCCTGGACTTCGCGCGTGCGGCGTCCATCAAGAACGACATGACCTCGGTCTTCTTCAGCCTGGAGATGGGGCGCAACGAGATCGTCATGCGCCTGCTCTCGGCGGAGGCGCGCGTGCCCCTGCACACCATGCGCTCGGGCCTCATGACCGACGAGGACTGGACACGCCTGGCCAGACGCATGGGCGAGGTGGCCAACGCACCCCTGTTCATCGACGACTCCCCGAACATGTCGATGATGGAGATCCGGGCCAAGTGCCGAAGGCTCAAGCAGCAGCACGACCTCAAGCTGGTCATCGTCGACTACCTCCAGCTGATGAGCTCACCCGGCCGGGTGGAGAGCCGCCAGCAGGAGGTCTCGGAGATGTCCCGTTCCCTCAAGCTCCTGGCCAAGGAGCTGGAGGTCCCCGTGGTGGCGCTCTCCCAGCTCAACCGCGGTCCCGAGCAGCGCACCGACAAACGCCCGCAGGTGTCCGACCTCCGTGAGAGCGGTTCGATCGAGCAGGACGCGGACATGGTCATCCTGCTCTACCGCGAGGACGTGCACGACAAGGAGTCGCCGCGCGCCGGCGAGGCCGACATCATCGTGGCCAAGCACCGCAACGGCCCCACGGCGGACGTGACCGTGGCCTTCCAGGGCCACTACAGCCGCTTCGTCGACATGGCGCCCGGGTAGGCGGTCCGCGCGGCGGGGCCCGCCGTGGCGAACACGACGGGCCCCAATATCGGTCAGGGGATTTTGCTGTTTATGGTCAAGCCGATTTGTCGACAAATCGCTATGGACACGTCACGCCGAGTCGCCGACGACGGTCCCCTCCCGTAGCTCCAGGCGGCGCCCGGTGAAGCGCTCGCGCGTCCTGCGGTCGTGGCTGACGATCACCAGGGCCCCCTCGTAGCGCGCCAACGCCTCCTCCAACTCCTCCACCAGGCCGGGGGAGAGGTGGTTGGTCGGCTCGTCGAGCAGTAACAGGTCGTACACGCCCGAGGCCAGCCGGGCGACCTCGATCCTGCGGCGCTGGCCGACCGAGAGCGACTCCACCGGCTGGTCCAGCTCACGGAGCCGGAACAGGCCGAGCGAGGCCAGTTCGCCGCGGTGGTCCTCCGCGGCGCCGGGGCGTCCCGACGCGTAGGCCTGGAGCACGGTCCGGCCGGGGGCGACGGGAGCCTCCTCCTGGCGCAGGCAGCCGACCCGGCCGGATACGGACACCCGTCCCGCGTCGGGGACCGTGTCCCCGGACAGCACCCGGAGCAGGGTGGTCTTACCGGCTCCGTTCGGGCCGGTGACCAGTACGCGCGCGCCCCGTGCCAGCTCCAGGGAGGGGACGTCGAGCCGGCGGCCGACCCGGACCCCCTCCAGCGAGGCGACCGGGCCGGTCTCCTCGCCGGGTGAGCCGGTGAACTCCGCGCTCATCCGCAGCGGCACCGGCGGCGGTGGCACCGGGTTCGCCGTCAGCCGCGCCACCCTCTCCTTGGCCTGGCGGATACGGCTCATGGAGCCGTGCGCGGCTCCCCGCATCCTGAACGCCCCGTGGCCGAACGCGGCCTTCTCCATCCTGCGCGGGATGGCCTGCAGGGCCGCGACGGTGTTCTCGGCCAGCCGCCGCTGTCTGGCCAGGTCGTTCCTCCACTCCTCGTACTCGCGGATCCACCGGGCCCGCGCCGCGGCCCTCGCGGCCAGGAACCCGTCGTATCCGTTGCCGTACCGGTGGATCCGGTGCAGGTCGTGGTCGACCTCCAGGACGGTGTCGGTCACGTTGGCCAGGAAGGCCCGGTCGTGGGTGACGGCGACGACCGTGCCCCGGTGGCGGCGGAGCCGGTGCTCCAGCCAGGCGACCGCGCGGTCGTCGAGGTCGTTGGTGGGCTCGTCGAGCAGGAGCAGCTCGGGCGAGGCCGCCAGCACCGCGGCCAGGGCCAGACGTGAGCGCTCCCCTCCGGAGAGGGTGCTCAGCGGGCGGGCGCGGTCCAGCCCGGGAAGGCCCAGCCCGTGCAGCCCGGCGTCGACGCGCGCGTCGGCGTCGTAGCCGCCGCGGGCCTCGAACTCGGCGAGCAGGTCGCCGTAGGCGTCCAGCTCCTTCGGCGAGGCCGAGGCGAGCGCGGACTCCGCCTCGCGCAGGCGCGCCTCCATGCCGCGCAGCACCGCCAGGGCGGAGTCGATCGCGTCGCCGACGGTGCCGGTACCGACCCCGGCCTCCTCGAGGGTCTGGGGCAGGTAGCCGACGCCGCCCGGTGCCCGGACGGTGAGTTCCCCGTTGGAGGGTTCCTCCTCACCGGCGAGCATGCGCAGCAGCGTGCTCTTGCCCGAGCCGTTGTCGCCGATGACCCCGACGCGCTCGCCGGGACTGATGGTGAGGGTGACGCCGTCGAGAACGGTGTGGTCGTCGTAGCGTTTGGTGATCTCGTTGAGGGTGAGCTGGGAGTGTGCTCGTACCCGGGCGGTGAGCATGCGCGCCTCCGGTCTGCGGTGTGGTCGGGCAGGGACCGCGAATCGACGGTGGGGCGCATGCGTCACGGGTTTCGGACAGGAGCGCATCGGTGGCGCCGACCTGGGAAACGGGACGGTGAGGCCGTGTCGACCGCGGTGAGGGGACACGCGGAGCGGTGCCGTGCGGCGCGAAGGCGCCGCCGGCGGCTCGAACGCGGTGTCCGGCGCGGGTCTACAGGAAGAAGTACAGCCTCATGTGCAAGACGGTACGTATCGTCTCGGGAAAACGCAAGTGGATTCCCCGTGAGACGGACATCACGTTCCCGCGGGCGTGAGGTGCTCAGTAAAGGATGGCCATATTGCTCTTTATGTCCAAGCCGATTTGTCGACAAAGCGAGGAGGAGAGATGTCGGCGCGTCCGGGCCGCGGAGAGGGCGAAGCCTTCGGGAGGGCGGGCCCCCAGGGTCGGAGCCACCGGGACCGGAGTCGCCGGGACCGGAGTCGCCGGACTCGGAGTCGCCTGGGCGCGGTGCCGCCGGTGTGAGGAGGAGGGCGCGTCGCTCGCGGGCCGACGCGGGGACGCCCGTACGGCCGGACGCCCTCCGCCACGGGTGGCGAAGGGCGTCCGGGGGCCGCCTGGCTAGAGCCAGCGGGCCTGGGGGCAGTTCCGACCGTTCTCGTCGGTGACCATCACCCAGTGCATGATCGGGTGTCCTGAAGTAACGGTGTCGGCGTCCTCACGCGGTCGGGGGACGTGCACAGGCTCGGCCGCGAGGCCGGCGAGGCGGCGGGTCCCGGCTGAGGAGCGGGTACGCCGACGGGGCGTGATGGAGCGAGCGGGCTGTGGTGCACGATCCGTTCTACGCGCCATGGGACCCTCCTCGTTTCCGTGTCAGATGAACCAAGTTAACCTTACGTTCACCTTGAAGTCAATTCGCTTGTCTCGCGGCACGGTTCCACCGGGTGCCCGGGTCCCATCGCGCACTCGGTGCGGATTCCCGCGGGTCAGGTGTTCCCACGTCCTTCTGTTCCGATGCCCTTCGTGAGGGAGGGCAAACGGATTGTGGGAAAGGGGAGTGTCACTCCGCAGCAAGGTGAACGGAAGGTGAACGATATGCGAACCGGTGTCCGCGCGGAGGGAGGGTGCGCCGCCGCGGCCCCGGGCCGCGTGCGGGAGGGGCCCGGGGAAACGAGAGGGCACCCGCCGTCCCGACGGGTGCCCGGATGTCCTGTGCCGGATGCCTTGCGCGGTCACTCCTTGAAGATGAGCCCCACGACCTCCAGGTAGAGCTGCTCCGGGTACGGAATGAACATGATCTTGCTCAGCGCCTGGTCCTGACCGGCGGACTCCATCACGAAGGTCCCGTAACCGAGGAAGCGGCCCAGCAGGCTCCGCTCGAACCTCATGTCGGTGACCTTGCCCAGCGGCATCATGTTCACCTGCCGCGTGATCAGGCCCTGGGTCAGCAACAACCGCGCCGACGTGATGACGAAGTAGTCCACCGACCACTCCGCGACCTGCCAGACGAACCACACCAGCACCAGCAGCCACAGCCACCAGATGATCGCCAGCGCGGCCGCGGTGTCCGCGATCGAGGTGTTGCTCAGGATCCCGGCGATGATCAGCGCACCGAGGACCGCTCCGACCGGTCCGATCAGCACCGCGGGGTGCCGACGGATGGTCACCACGTCCTGCTCGTGTGGCAGGAGGTAGCGGTTGACCGACGCTGGAGCGCTGTTACTCGACGCTACGAGCCGCATGGCACCCGACCATCCCCACTACGGCAGCAGTGCGTTGACGAAGCGGGACATCGACTCCGCGCCACCCATCAGACCGCCCAGTGCGCTCTGGATCACCCCTGCGGCGCTTTCCGGTTGCGTGAGCAGATAGAACGCTACGAAACCGATGAGCGCGTATCCGCCCCATTTCTTCAACTTCGCCACGACTGACTCCCCTTGGAATCCACCTGACCCACCAACCCAGCAGCGATTGTCGCACTCACCATCATGCCCGTAAAGCCTGGGGCGCACCCTCGGCGTGGCGGTATGTCGGACCTTCCGCGCTTGCGGGCTGTGTCCGGTTCCGGTGGGGTCGGTAACCCAGTGATTGGTGGTCCGGAATGTGATTCAGCTTTGCTGCAGGTCAGGGCATTTAGGACATAGGCAGGTATAAGCGGAGAATTCGCTGACCAGAACTCTGCCGCTGGAGTCGGCCAGCCGAAAACTCCGCTCGGTGCCGCCTGTATCCGCTACCTCTGCTCCGCGAAGGCCAGCGCGAGCACCTGGAGGTGCTGGCGGGCGATCCGCTCCACGAGCTCGGGTGTGGCCCTGCCGGTGACGTCCTCCGCGCCGTGCCGCGCGGCGTCGACGCACCGGGTGACGGTGGAGGTGTGGTGTACGCCGGAGAACTCCTCGGCCAGCCGGTACATGACCGGGCCGAAGCGGGAGTCACGGGTGGTCGAGGGGGAGGGCGTCTCGGGCATCTCACTCCTTGGGGGCTACGGCGGTTGCATGGGGTGTTCGTTCAGGGTCTTTCAGTAGCCGCTGGAGGGTGCGGGAGCGTCACGTCGGAAAGGGGCGGACGTGCGTTGTCAGCGGGCTGAACCCCAGGGGGGCGGTTTCGGTCCGACAGGTCTTCCCGGTTACGGGTGGTCAGGAACCATCATCACTTCTATCTGTTACGTTCTCGTCTCAAAATGAATTCGGCTGGCGCAAAGCCGTGTCCTGGTTCACATCGGGCTCTGACGCCACCTGGGCTGACGCGGGGACCGCGAGGGGTATGCCCGATTTTCGGTCGTTCATTCACTCTGTGCCCGAAAGAGCCGAAAAAAGCGCCCGACCGGTGCTCCGGCGGGCGCTGGGGGCGATACGGGGCTCAGGAGCAGCCGTACAGGCGGTCGCCCGCGTCGCCCAGGCCCGGAAGGATGAAGCCGTGCTCGTTCAGCCGCTCGTCCTCCGCGGCCGTCACCACGCGCAGGGTGGCCCCGTGGTCGGGGTCCAGGGTCTGGGTCAGCTTCTGCTCGACGGCGGCCAGGCCCTCGGGCGCGGCGAGCAGGCAGATCGCGGTGATGTGGTCGGCGCCCCGATCCACCAGGAGCTTGAGCGCGGCGGCCAGGGTGCCGCCGGTGGCCAGCATCGGGTCGAGCACGTAGCACTGGCGGCCGGACAGGTCCTGCGGCAGCCGGTCGGCGTAGGTGGCGGGCTGGAGCGTGGTCTCGTCACGGGCCATGCCCAGGAAGCCGACCTCGGCCGTGGGCAGGAGGCGGGTCATCCCGTCGAGCATGCCCAGCCCCGCACGCAGGATCGGTACGACGAGGGGGGTCGGACGCGTCAGCTGCGTTCCGGTGGTCTCCACGAGCGGGGTCTCGATGGTGACGTCTGTCACTCGGACGTCCCTGGTCGCCTCGTAGGCGAGCAGGGTCACCAACTCGTCGGTCAGGCGCCGGAAGGTCGGGGAGTCGGTCCGCACGTCGCGCAGGGTGGTCAGCTTGTGCGCGACCAGGGGATGGTCGACGACCAGGGTTTCCAAAGCGTTCTCCGGGTGAGCTGGGATAACGGGACGGTGGCTGGGGAGGTGGCCAGCCCGAGTCTAACCGCGCCCGCCAACCGGACCCGGGCCTGCGCCGGTGCCGTCCGCCCTGTTCCGGACCCGCGGCGCGGGCCGGGCCGCGCCCTCCGCGGTGCCGCGGGATTACAGGAGGGGAGGCGGGGAAGCGGTTCTCGTGAGAGCGTGGTCCGGACTGACGCGGACCAAGGGCCACGGTGGTACCGGAGTGATCGTTACCATGGCACTCGCACGGACGATCCGGGGTACCTTCGTCCGCACCGATACACCGGCCGGGTTGGGGTGACGATGACAGTGCTCGATCATGGTGACGACGACTCGGGCGACTTCGCGGCTGTCGCGTACAGGGAAGAGGAGTACTGGGACGTCGACCTGCTCCCCGCGAAGCTGACGCACGATCTCAAGGGCCTGGTCCACGCACTGCGCCAGCAGCCGAGCATCAGCGGCTCCCTCGGGCTGGTCTCGGTCGGCGACGACTTCTTCATCATCGTGCGGGTCTACGGCGAGGAGGTCTCCCTGTTCCTCTCTGACGTGACCGCCTCGGTGGACTGGCAGGTGGCCCGCGACGTCCTGGACTACCTGGACATCGACCTGCCGGACGACGACGACCTCGACCAGGTGCTGCCCGCGGGCGACCTGTCCATCGTGGCCGACCTCGGCCTGGACGAGATGGAGCTGGGCGCCCTGGCGGGGGACCTGGACCTGTATCCGGACGAGGTGCTGGCCAGCGTGTCCGAACGGCTGGGATTCGCCCAGTCCTTTCAGCGTGTCCTGGACGGTATGGGGTAAGGACTGCTGGAGTACAGAGCATCCCGGTGAACAGGAGAGCACGCGGTGTCGATCTTCGCAGCTGTCTTCGCTCCCAACGGGAAGACGTGGCGGGGAACCGAGGTCGACCTCGGGGACGTGGACGTCATCGACGACGTCACCGACCTGATGCTCGACTTCGCGGCCGAGCGGGGGGGCGACCTCGCGCTCCTGCTGCTGGAGGCCGATGACGAGTGGTTCGCGCTCGTGCGCGCCGATGACGACGGCACAGAGCCGCGCGTGTACCTCTCCGACGCGAGGGTGGTGCACGACCACCCGCTCGCCTCCGTGCTGTCCGAGGCCGGAGGACTGGGCGCGCCACCGCCCTCCGAGAGCGCCGGGGCCCGGCCCAACCCCGTGCCCGACGGAGACGACGACCTGCTCACCGACCTGGGGGTGACCGAGGACGAGCTGCGCTCGCTGTCGGTCGGCGGGGGCGTCCTGCCCGGCGACGTCCTCGCGGTGGTGGCCGAACGCGCGGGATTCGGCGAGATCCTCGACGGCATGAGGCTGTGACCGACCGGGAGGTCCTCGACGCCGCCCTGCGTACGGCGATCGCCGAGGGCGAACGCGCCCTGGATACGGGTGACGTACCGGTGGGCGCGGTGGTGGTGGACGCCGACGGCGCCGTCCTGGGAACGGGGCGCAACGAGCGCGAGGCGGCCGGCGACCCCACCGCCCACGCCGAGGTGCTGGCGCTGCGGGCCGCCGCCCGCACGCGCGGCGAGTGGCGGCTGGGCGGCTGCACGCTGGTGGTGACCCTCGAACCCTGCACGATGTGCGCGGGCGCGACGGTGCTCTCCCGCGTGGACCGGCTGGTCTACGGTGCCCGGGACGCCAAGGCGGGAGCGGTCGGGTCGGTGTGGGACGCGGTCCGCGACCCCCGGCTCAACCACCGTCCGGAGGTCCTTCCGCCCGACCTCGTGGACGGGGATCTCGCCGACCGGTGCGCCGATCTCCTCATCCGGTTTTTCGCACAGCGTCGTATCCGGTAGAGTTCCTCTCGGTGGAGTCGCCTAGTGGCCGATGGCGCCCGCCTCGAAAGCGGGTAAGGGGCAACCCTTCGAGGGTTCAAATCCCTCCTCCACCGCGCAGGGCCGGTGCTCACCCAGATGGGCACGGGGCCGTAGAGGTAGCGAGGGCCGGTTGACCCGGGCCGGTGCACACAGTGCACACGGTTCGGGGAGACCGGCCCTTTCGCGTGTTCGGGGTCTGGTCCCGTGGACCCGGTCGCGCGGCGGTGCGGCGAGGACCGGGAGGCCGGTTCGTCCACCGCCCCATCCCGGGTGGAAGGCTCCCGGCTTGTCGATATGTCGACATATACCCCTGGAACCTCCTTCCGTCCGGGCTCCGTGCACGGGCCGGGTGGCGCGGTTCCAGCGTGGACCCGGGCGGGGACGTCGGCGGTCCGTGTTTGACCGGTGGCTGTGTCGGTACCCCTGAGGGAGGACGGCCGTACGCACACCCCCTCGTCGATGGCGATCCGTTCGGCGATCCCGTGCCGGGGTCGGGCCGGTTGCTCGGCCCGGGCGCTTCCGCCCGCGGGAGCCGGCAGCGGATCCTCCTCCGACAGCGACCCCCGGAAGGCCAGGTGAGAACCATCGCGGACCAGCCACAGGCCCAGGTGCGCTGGCAGACGTTGATCGGCGCGACCTTCCTCATGGTGGGCATGCTCCTCACCGGAACCGCCGCCTACATGGGTGAGAACCACGGTCTTCTCGCCGCGGCCGCGGTGCTCTTCCTGGTCGCTGTCGGCCTCCAGGCGGCATGGGCGGTGATGCGGTACCGGCAACGGCGCCATGGTCGCGCTCGACCGCCCGAAGAACCATAGGTCCACGGCGCCACGCGGAGCACCCGAACGGCCGACTGGCGGGCCGGGGGCGCGGTCCGTTCGGCCCGGGTGCTCCCGCCTGCGGGAGCCGGCGGTGGATCCTCCCCGACAGCGACGAAAGGGCGAGCCGATGAAGCGGTTCCGGGTGTGGGGCAACGTGGTCGCGGGCGCGATCCGTGGTCCGTCTCGTGTCCGGCACCGAACCGGTGCGGGTCTCCTGGTTCACCCTCGTACCCGCGCTGCTTTTCGCCGGTACGGGTACCGGTTACTACCGCCGGTTCAAGAACCACCATCGGCATGCCGCGTCCCGGGATGAGGACACGGGCGAGTCCGACCCGTAGCCGTCGGCCATGGCGGGAAGGGCGGGGTGACCGTACGCCTCGGCTCCGCGTCCGTGTGCCTCTCCACCGCCGCCGACCGCCTTCGGGTGCTCCCCGGATGGCCTCCCGTGTGCGCCGACATGTCGGTTCCGCGCCCTGTCGACATACCGACAGGGCGCGGAACCGATACGGCTACCTTCCGACGGACGCCGGGCCCGTGCTGCCTCGCTGCACCAGGTGCGCCGTGGGCGCCCACCGCTCCGCCACGGGCATGCCCGCGACGCACTCCAGCACCGACTCGGCCACCGAGACCCCGTACTGGTACACGTCCACGCTCATGGTGGTCAGCGCCGGCGTGGCCAGGCGGCACAGGGTCGAGTCGTCCCAGGCCACCATGCTCAGCCGGTCCGGCACCGGGACGCCGAGGGCGCGGGCGGCCTCCAGCCCGGCCACCGCCATCACGTCGTTGTCGTACAGGATCGCCGTCGGCGGATCCACCCGCCCGAGCAGCTCACCGGTGAGCCGGGAGCCCGCCTCGGAGGAGTAGTCGCCCTCGACGAGCACCGGGTCGGCCAGCCCGGCCGCCCGGCACCCGTCGAGGAGGGCCCGCGTGCGTGCACGGGTGTGCACCAGCTCCTCCGGCCCCGTCACCCTGGCGATGTCCCGGTGTCCCAGGTCCAGCAGGCGGGCCAGCGCCTCCCGGACCGGGGACGCCTGGTCGGCGCGCACGGTGGGCGCGCCGGGATCCGGATCGGGGGTCCCCGCGACCACGGCGGGCAGGCCGAGCCCGCGCAGCGCCGCGGGACGCTCGTCGTCCGCGGCCGGGTTGACGACCACGACCGCGTCCACCAGGCGCCGCTCCGCCCACCTGCGGTAGGCGGCCAGTTCGGCCTCCCGTCCGGTCACCAGGTGCAGCAGGACCGACATGTCGTCCTCGGCCAGGCGCTCCTCGATCCCGGCGATGAACTCCATGAAGAAGGGCTCGGCGCCCAGCAGGCGGCGCTGCCTGGCCAGGACCAGCCCGACCGCGCCCGCGGCCCCGCGTCCTTCCATCACGCCCGCCGCGCGTGCAGTGAGTTGGCCGAGCGCAGGACGGGCGCCTCCGTCAGCGCGGCCGGGTCCACCTCCGCCTTGGTCCGCACCGTGAAGCTGTGCGACTCCCCGGCCAGCAGGTCCACGAGCATGTCGTCCACCTCGGCGTCGGGGGCCAGGCGGTCGGCCAGCAGGGAGACGTCCCTGGCGAAGGAGGTGGCGCGCACCTCCACCCGGTAGCCGCCCTCCACGGGCTCGGCGACGGCGGTCAGGGCGGCCGGGTCGTAGGACAGGCGGACGTCCTCGCGGAAGGGCCGCACGGCGCGGACGTCCCCGGCCGTGGCCACGAGCACCTCCTCCTTCGCGTTCCGGGCCGCGAACAGCTCCCGTGCCAGGTCGAGCTCCGCGGTGGACCGGGGCGGCACGTCCAGCCCGAACTCCTCTGTGTGGAGCACCTCGCCCCCGAAGGTCTGCCGCTCGGCCCTCACCGGAGCGGACCAGGCCTCGTCGGTGTCGTTGACGGCGACCAGGACCAGGCGGCCGTCCCTGGGCTGGACGGTCAGCAGGCGCGGCGCGTAGGCGCGGCGGATCCCGTACCAGAGCGGCTTGGGCCGCTCGTCGCCGTCCACGGCCGCCCAGGAGGTGACCGGCCAGCAGTCGTTGATCTGCCAGACCAGGGATCCGGCGGTACGCGGCCACCAGGACCGGAAGTGCTCGACCCCGAAGGCGATCGCGCGGGCCTGGTTGAGCTGGGTGGCCCAGTGCCAGTCCTCGAAGGTCCGGGGTGTGGGCAGGTGGGCGGACAGGCCCCGGTCGAGCTTGCCGTTGCCGTCCTCGGCCTTCTGGTGCAGCAGGAACGCCTCGCCGGTGGGGGTGAGCGGCTCGTCGTGCACCCAGTCGGTGAGCGTGGCCCACGTCGGCGGGCCCTGGAAGCCGAACTCGGAGCAGAACCGGGGCACCTGGTCCTGGTAGGCCCTGTAGTCGGTCTGGTTCCACACGGTCCACTCGTGGCGGGTGCCGTGGCTCTCGTCGTTGGGGTGGACCTCGTCCAGGGCGAACCGCGGGGTGTAGGGGCTCCCGTCGGCGTAGAACCGGGTGGGGTCGAGTTCGGCGACGATCCGGGGGAAGAGGTCGGTGTAGTAGCCGTGGCCCCACGTGCGGCCCCTCAGCTCCTCCTGCCACCCCCAGTCCATGAAGCCCCAGAGGTTCTCGTTGCCGCCGTTCCACAGGGCGAGGGAGGCGTGCGAGGTGAGGCGGGCGACGTTCTCCCTGGCCTCGGCCTCGAACTCGCTCCACAGCGGCTCCTCCTCCGGGTAGGAGGCGCAGGCCAGGAGGAAGTCCTGCCACACGAGGACGCCGCGCTCGTCGCAGACGTCGTAGAAGTCCTCGCTCTCGTAGATGCCGCCGCCCCACACGCGGAGCATGTTCATGTGCGCGCCGACGGCCTGGTCCACGCGCCTGGCCAGGCGCTCGCGCGTGATCCGGGTGAGGAAGTGGTCGTCGGGGATCCAGTTGGCGCCCTTGACGAAGATCGGCTTGCCGTTGACCACGACGGTGAAGGGGGTGCCGTGCTCGTCGGGCTCGGTGTCCACGGTGATGGTCCGGAAGCCGACGCGGCGGGCCGCGGAGTCCAGCGGCCCGGAGCCCCCGTCCGCGGTCAGGGTGAGCTCCAGGTCGTAGAGGGGCTGGTCGCCGTGGCCGACCGGCCACCACAGGCGGGCGTCGGGCACCTCGACGACGACCACGCCGCTTCCGGAGCCGGGCGCCACGGTCGCGGTGGCACGCCGCCCGGCGACCTCGGCGGCCAGGACGAGGCCGGTGTCCTCCCCGGTCCCGGCCCACTCGACGTCGGCGTGTACCTCGACCCGGCCGGTGCCCCCCTCGTCGACGGTGACCAGCGGGCGCACCCGCGCCAGGCGCGCGCTCTTCCACCGCTCCAGGCGCACGGGCTTCCAGATCCCGGCGGTCTGCAGGTCCGGCCCCCAGTCCCAGCCGAAGGAGCAGGCCATCTTGCGGACCATGTTGAACGGGTGGGCGTTGACGTGCGGGCGCGCGCCGAGCTCCTCGCGGACCTCCTCGGCGTACTCCAGGGCGGACCGGAAGGAGACCGAGAGCTCGTTGGATCCGGCGCGCAGCACCTCGCGCACGTCGAAGCGGTGGCCCCGGTGCATGTTGGCGGTGGTGCCGAGCACGACGCCGTTGAGCTCCACGGTCGCCACGGTGTCCAGGCCGTCGAAGGCCAGGTCGACGCGCTCGCCGGGCCCGGGGGCCTCGGCCTCGAACGTGAGTGAGTACCGCCAGCCGACACGGTGCATCCAGGCCAGCTCGGTCTCGTTGGTGTCCAGGTAGGGCTCGGGGATCAGCCCGGCGGCCAGCAGGTCGAGGTGGGTGCTTCCCGGGACCTGGGCGGGCACGGAGCGGTCCGCGAGCTCCTCCGGGACGGGCCCGGTGGTCGCGGACAGCTGCCAGCCGTCGTGAAGGGTGTGACGGATCATCTGTGCTTCTCCGGCTCTGGGGGTCGGGGAACCGCTCGGGGGTCGGGGCGGTCCTTCGTCGGGCGCCGATCCCCTCCTGCGCGAACCGGCCACCTTGAGGATTCTTACTTTGATGAACAAAGTAAGTCAACAGTACGGGGATCCCGGTTGTGGAGGGGCGACCACGGGAGCGCGTGCCACGTCGAAGGGGAGCGTGCGCCCCCCGAACACGCCGACGGCCGCGGAGGGAAGCCGGTCCCCGATGAGGCGGGAGCGGTTTTCCGATCCGCCGCGAGCCGCGAGTACGCTGATACGCGCCTTCCGGGGGCACTGTGGCGCGGCGCCCGGCGTGCACCGCGAGGCTTCCCCGCGCCACGCCACGGAAGCGGTGGAGGTTGCATGGGCGGGCCAGCACGGGCCATTCCGCACACGACGAGCAGGGCGGCGGTCCTCGACGTCATCCGGGCGGCGGGCACGATCAGCCGTGTCGGTCTGGTCGAGGCCACCGGGTTCACCGGGGGCACGATCTCCACCATCGTCCGCGGGCTCATCGACGACGGCCTGGTCCTGGAGACCGGGCGCGCCGAGTCCACCGGCGGCAAGCCCCGCGTGCTGCTCCGGCTCAACCAGGAGTCCCGCTACGCCGTGGGCGTGCACATCGATCCCATCGGCATCACCTACGCCCTCACCGACCTCACCGGCGCCGTCGTGTCCCGGATGACCCGCGCCGGTGTGCGCGACGAGGCTCCCGCCGAGATCACCGCCCGCATGTCCCGGCAGGTGGACGCGCTCGTTGAGGGCGCCGGCGTGGAACGCGGCCGGGTGCTCGGCGTGGGCCTGGTGACCCCGACCGGAGGGCTCCACCAGCAGCCGTCGCTGCGCCACTGGGCCGAGTACTCCGTGGCCGAGGAGCTGGAGGAGGCGATCGGCCTGCCGGTGGTCCCGGGCAACGACGCGACCGCCGCCGCCCTCGGCGAGTACTGGTCCGGCGGGGTCGGCGGGTCGTCGATCTTCGCGGCCGTGTACATGGGCACCGGAGTCGGCGCCGGGGTGCTGGTCAACGGCATCCCCTACCAGGGGGCCAGCGGGAACGCCGGGGAGATCGGGCACGTGTGCCTGGACGTGGACGGACCGCCGTGCTGGTGCGGCGGGAGGGGGTGTGCCGAGGCGATCGCCGGGCCCGCCGCCGTCGTGGCGGCCGCCCGTGCCGACGAGGCGCTGGCCCGCGGCGCCGACCTGACCCGCGAGGGCGGACGGACCTGGCCGTCGGTGGCGGCGGAGTTCACCGCCGTGGTCCGGGCCGCGCGCAGGGGAGAGCCCACCGCGCGAGCCCTGCTGGACCGCTCCGCGCGCCACCTGGCCGTGGCGGTCCGCGGCCTGGCCAACCTGATGGACCTGGACCTGCTGGTGCTGACCGGCGCGAGCCTGGCCGTGGCGGGGTCGGTCTACCTGCCCGTCATCCAGGAGGAGCTGGACCGGGCGTTCTTCGCCCGCGCGGTGCACCCGGTCGAGGTGCGCCTGTCCACCTCGGCGGCGACCGCTCCGGCGATCGGCGCGGCCACCATGGTGCTCCAGTCCCAGCTGGTGCCGCTGCGCCCCGGGATGCGACTGCCGGAGAACCTGTCGGAGTCCGGGGCCGCCCAGGACTGAGGAGCGCGGCCGGAGCCCCGTCCCCGCCCGGCCCCGAAATCATTTCACCCGTGCCCGCCCCGTCCGGTACGGTCGCGGGGTTGTCTCCCCGCCGGGAGCCCACGGGGCCGCGTGTGTTCTCCCCGGCGGTTCCCAGACTGAGAGTAGGTTGCGTTCATGGCATGTCGTATCAGTGAGCTCGTGCTCGGTTGCCGCGACCCTGAGGTGCTGGCACGGTTCTGGTGCGAGGTCCTGGACTTCGTCGTGCTCGATCGCGAGGGCAACGACATGGTGGAGATCGGGCCGCGCGAGGGGTTCGGCGGTCCGCAGCCGACGATCATCCTCAGCCGCAGGGACGAGCCGGAGAAGGGGAAGTCCCGGCTGCACATCGACGTCAACGCCACCGACCGCGACCAGGACGCCGAGCTCGAACGCCTTCTCGGGCTCGGTGCGCGCCCGGCCGACATCGGTCAGACGGGGCAGGAGCAGTGGCATGTCCTGGCCGACCCCGAAGGCAACGAGTTCTGCCTGCTCAAGGCCCGCCTCAACCCGCTCTGACACCTCATCGGTCGCGCCTCGGCGCCAGGTCCGGGGCCTGGCGCGAAGTCCGGCCCGGGGCCGGACCGGACGGCCACCGAGCCCGGCGCGCGGGGACCGGTCACCCCGCGCCCTCAAGCTCCTCGATGGCGCGGGTCAGCCACGACACCCACCCGGCCTCCACGTCGATGCCGCCGAGCAGCACCAGACGCTGGACGCGCTCCTGCTCGTCGGCGGGCCCGTCCGGGTAGTCGCGCCGCTCGAAGGCGCGGTACTCCTCCAGCCGGAGCAGGTGCAGGTCGCGGTGGCGGCGCAGCTCCGGCACCAGGCCGCGCACACCCACCACCCCGGCGGCGCGCAGCCGCACGGGCAGCGGGTCCCGGCCGACCCTGGGGTCCTCGCGCACGTCCACCCAGCGTTCGAGCTCCTCCCGGCCCGCGGGCAGCACCTCGTACTCCTTCTTCCGGCCGCGGGCCGGAGCCTTCGCCGGCAGCGCCCGGATCAGCCCCTCCCGCTCCAGCTTCCCCAGCTCCCGGTAGATCTGCTGGTGGGTGGCCGACCAGAAGTACCCGATCGAGCGGTCGAAGCGCCGGGCCAGCTCCAGGCCGGAGGACGGCTTCTCCATCAGGGCGGTCAGGATGGCGTGGGGCAGGGACATGAGCGCATTCTAGGAACCCGGGCCACTACTCGGGATCGCGCAGGCGGACCATCACCCGGCCCTCCACGACCGACGCGTCCATGGTCTCCACCGCGGCGGTCGCGGGCCCGCGCGCGACGGTTCCGTCGTCCAGCCGGAACTCGCTGCCGTGCCAGGGGCAGCGCAGGCACCCGTCCACCCGCTCGCCCTCCGCCAGGGGAGCGCCCATGTGGGGGCACGTTCCCAGCACCGCGGACACGGAGTTCCCCGTGCGCGCCACCGCGACCGGGACGCCGTCCACGTCGCCCCCGCCGATCCCGCCGTCGGGGAAGCCGTCCAGCGGACCCAGGTCGTGCCATCCCTCGGGGACCAGGTCGATCAGGTAGTCCGCGCTGTTGACGCCCGCCGCGCGGTAGTAGGCGATGTGTCCGCCCAGGGATCCGCTGAACCCGACGACGCCCATACCGGCCAGGGCCAGGAACCTCCCCCAGCCACCGCGGCCGCGCGCACGGGCCAGGGAGGAGGCGCCGAACAGCAGGGTGCCCACGCCGTTGGCCGCCGCGTGCACCACACCCACGCGCTGCTGGCGCTCGTGCTGCTGCGACCAGTCCGCCAGGCCGCTCACCACCGCGGGCAGGGTGGTGAGCAGGCCGGCGTTGACCAGCGCGTGCGCGCTGCGCCGATGGTCTCCGGGCAGCATGTCCAGCAGGACCGCCGCCGTCCACGTGCCGATGGGCAGCTGCACCAGGATGGGATGGGCGGCGTGGCCGAGCTGCACGCCGTGCAGTACGTCGCGGACCCTGCCTGCCGGGATGCGCCCGGCCAGGCGCTTCAGGCGGGAGACCGCCGGGTCGAGGCGCTCGTCCCGTTCGATCGCGCGGATGTCTTCACCGAGTCTCATGCTGGGGCGGCTACCCCGTGCAGCCGGATATCACTCATGTGTCACCTGGCCGTGCGCAACCTTGAACAGGCCTTTCCCGGACCTTCCCGAAGGGGAGGCGCCGGCCGGGGGGCGGCCTCGGGCGGGAAGGGCGGTCGGTCCCATGGTCCCCCTCCTGCGGCGGTCCGGGCCGGTGCCGGGGAGCTGGTCGGGGAGAGGCCGGGAGAGGGGGAGCCGACGTTCCCGACCCTGGAGCCCGGGCCGACCGGCGAAGGCCTTCCGGTGCGGCCGGAGCGCGAGGCCCCCGCGGTCGCGGCCGCACCGGAGGGGGTCACAGGGCAGCGGCCAGACGGGTGCCCTGGTCGATCGCCCTCTTGGCGTCCAGCTCGGCGGCCTCGTCGGCACCGCCGATGAGGTGGGCGCCGCGACCCGCGGCGGACAGTTCGTCGGCCAGGTCGCGGCGCGGGTCCTGCCCGGTGCACAGCACGACCGTGTCCACGTCGAGCACGCGCTTCTCCCCGTCGACGGTCAGGTGCAGGCCCTCGTCGTCGATCCGGTCGTAGTCGGCCCCCGCGACCATCTCCACGCCGCGGTGGCGCAGTTCCAGCCGGTGGATCCACCCGGTGGTCTTGCCCAGCCCCGCGCCGACCTTGGTGCTCTTGCGCTGGAGCAGGTGCACGGTGCGCGGCACGGCCGGGCGCTCGGGCTCGCGGAGTCCTCCCGGCGAGTCGGGGCCGGTGTCCACACCCCACCTGCGGAGGAACTCCTCGGTGCCCTCCGCGCCACCGCCGTCGGTGAGGTACACGGCGACGTCGAAGCCGATGCCTCCCGCGCCGACGACGGCCACCCGCTCGCCGACCTCCGCCCTTCCGCTCAGGACGTCGACGTAGCCGACCACCTTGGGGTGGTCCACGCCCGTGATGGCGGGCACGCGCGGGGTCACGCCCGTGGCGAGGACGACCTCGTCATAGCCCTCCAGGTCGGCGGCGCCCACCCGGGTCCCCAGGCGCACGTCCACGCCGTGCTTGTCGAGCTGGACCCGGTAGTAGCGCAGGGTCTCGTCGAACTCCTGCTTGCCCGGAACGCGGCGGGCCAGGTTCAGCTGTCCGCCGATCTCTCCGGCGGCGTCGAACAGGGTGACGGCGTGCCCGCGTTCGGCGGCGGACACGGAGAAAGCGAGTCCGGCGGGTCCGGCGCCGACGACGGCCACGCTCTTGCGGACGCGGGTGGGGGAGAGCACGAGTTCGGTCTCGTGGCAGGCGCGCGGGTTCACCAGGCAGGAGGTGACCTTGAGGCTGAACGTGTGGTCCAGGCAGGCCTGGTTGCAGCCGATGCAGGTGTTGATCTCCTCGGGGGTCCCCGCGGCGGCCTTGGCGACGAAGTCCGGGTCGGCCAGGAAGGGGCGGGCCATGGAGACCATGTCCGCGTCGCCCCCGGCCAGGACCGCCTCGGCGACCTCGGGGGTGTTGATGCGGTTGACCGCCACGAGCGGAACGGACACCCTGCCCCTGAGCCTGCGGGTCACCCAGCTGTAGGCGCCGCGCGGCACGGACGTGGCGATGGTGGGGACGCGCGCCTCGTGCCAGCCGATACCGGTGTTGATGATGGTCGCCCCGGCCTCCTCGACGGCCTCGGCCAGCCGGACCACCTCGTCGAACGTGGAGCCGCCGGGCACCAGGTCGAGCATGGACAGGCGGTAGATCAGGACGAAGTCGTCGCCGACGCGCTCGCGCACGCGGCGCACGATCTCCACGGGGAAGCGCATGCGGTTCTCGAAGGAGCCGCCCCAGCGGTCCTCGCGCTTGTTGGTGGCCGAGGCGATGAACTGGTTGATCAGGTAGCCCTCGGAGCCCATGACCTCCACACCGTCGTATCCGGCGTGCCTGGCCAGTTCGGCGGCACGGGCGAAGTCCCCGATGGTCTGCTCGACCTCGTCGTCGGTGAGCGCGCGGGGGGTGAAGGCGCTGATGGGGGCCCGGACGGCGCTGGGCGCGACCGCGTTCTCGTTGAAGGCGTACCGGCCGGTGTGCAGGATCTGCATGGCGATGCGGCCGCCTTCGCGGTGCACGGCGTCGGTGACCACGCGGTGCTCCTCGGCCTCGGCCTCGGTGGTCATCTTCGCCGCGCCCTCGTACGTGGCGCCCTCGGGGCTGGGGGCGATGCCGCCGGTGACGATGAGGCCGACGCCGCCCCTGGCGCGCTCGGCGTAGAAGGCGGCCATCCGCTCGAAGCCGCCGGGCACCTCCTCCAGGCCGACGTGCATGGAGCCCATGAGCACGCGGTTGGGAAGGGTGGTGAAGCCCAGGTCCAGCGGTTCCAGCAGGTGGGGGTACTCGCCCATGTCGTCTCCTCGCGCGGTGCCTCGGGCCGGTGTCCGGCCGACCCGAGATCCATTATGCAACAAGTTGCAAAACGCCGAGGGTGGCGACGGTCACACCCGCGCGCGGGTCCGGGCGCGGACATGGAGGCGCCCTTCACCGGCCGCACCCGCGCGGGCGGGGTGCGGGGAGGCGAAAGGGCGCGGAGCGCGAGGAGGCGCGGGGGCGGGGTGCGGGGAGGCGAAAGGGCGCGGAGCGCGAGGAGGCGCGGGGGCGGGGTCCGGGGACACGAAGCGGCGGGCCGGGGTGGCGGGCCGGGGCGGTCCCCGGCGGCCGTCCTCCTCAGGCGTCGCTGGGACTCTCCTTCGCCTCCACCGGCAGGAGTGCGGGGCGCTTGGCCACGCGGCCGTCCCCCGAGGACCGCCCGCGCAGGCGCCGCAGCATCCACGGGCCGAGGAAGGCCCCCAGCCAGCGGATCTCGTCCACCACCGTGCGCAGGGCGCCGGGCCGGGGCAGCCGGGGCAGGGGGTGGCTCCACGAGTCGTCGGCGCCGGGCAGGGTGAGCGCCGACGCCAGCGCGCCCGCGATCCTCTCGTGTCCCAGCGGGGTGCAGTGCAGCCGGTCCTGCGCCCACAGGCGCCGGTCGGTGGAGATCTCGTGCGCGGCGACGTCGGCCACCACCACGCCGTGCCGGGCGGCCGCCGCGCGCACGCGCTCGTTGAAGTCCAGCACCCGCGGCAGCAGAGGCTTGGTCAGCGGCGCGACCTTCGCGATGTCGGGGAAGGTCAGGGTCGCCACGCGGGCGCCGGAGGCGGTCAGCTCGGCGAACATCGCCTCCAGGTGGCCGATCACCTCGTCGGCGTCGTACCCGGAGCGGATGACGTCGTTGACCCCGGCGAACACGGTGGCCACGTCGGGGCGCATCTCCAGAGCGGGAGCCAGTTGCTCCTCGCGTACCTGCCGGGCGAGCCGGCCCCGGACGGCGAGGTTGGCGTACTCCACCCGCGCACCCGTGGCGGCGAGGTGGACGGCCAGGCGGTCGGCCCAGCCCCGGACCCCGGTGCTGTCGTCACCGTCTCCGACACCCTCGGTGTGGCTGTCGCCCAGAGCCACGTAACGCAGGTCCCCGTCGAACCGCATGCCCTCTCCTCACCCTCGCGAACACCCGAATGGTACTCGGCGAAGTGACTATTCAACTTGGGGAGTAGGGAGGCCGAGGGCTCCGGCCGTCACCGGCGCCCGGGCCCGGACGTCGCGCCGCTCGTGGGTCAGATCCTGGCCCGGAGCGTCTCCGCCCCCGGCCCGGACAGGGAGTCCAGCGCCGCCGTGCGGCCGGTGAGGAACAGCAGCAGGTCCTGGATCGGGCCGCGTATCTCCGTGCCCTCTCCCACCTGCCAGTCGGTGTCGGTGGCCGTCAACCGGAAACCGTCCAGCCGCCGCCGTGCGTGGAAGGGAAAACCGATCGTCCAGACCTGCGTCGCGCCCGCGCGCGCGGCCTCGACGGGCATCACGCGTGGGATGCCCAGGGGGACGGCGATGTCCTGGCCGTGGACGAGGACGTCGAAGAGGGTGTTGCGGTAGTTGGTGACCGCGGGCAGCCGGCGCGAGGCCGCCAGCGCCCGCAACTCGTCCGCCAGGCGGGGGCCCAGCCGGTCGGCGTTGCGTACCGCCGAGTCCCGGTTCATCCGGTGGAAGCCGCCCCCGGCGCGTACGGCGTCCAGGAGCATCCGGCCGGGGGAGGGCGGATCGGCCACGCCGGCCAGGTGCCCGGCCACGTCGCGGACCCGCCAGCCCTCGCACAGCGAGGGGGTGTCCAACCGGGCCTCGTCCAGTTCGCCGAGGAGGTCGGCCAGTTCGAGCCGCTCCTTCTCGATAACACGCCAGCACTCCTCGGGACCCACCAGGGACCTCCTCGTAAGGCTTCGGTTTTCTTACAAAAGACCAGAGGGCCCACCCAGCGTCAAGGGAGTCGCCATGATTGAGCATGATCGCGACAGCGGCGTCCCTCCGGGGAGCGGGGGGTTGGGGGACACGGGTTCGGCCGACCGCTCGGCCCGAACACCGAGACCACCACGCGTGGAAGGCCCTTCGTCCTGGGAGTGCCGGAGCGGGCCGTCACGCGGGTCATGGGGTGGTCCTCCTCCGCGATGGCGGGGCGCTACCAGCACGTGGTGGACGAGGTCCGCACCGACGTGGCCGACCGGGTCGGCGGGCTGGTCTGGGAGGCTCCCCAGTCGGAGGAGGGCGGCCCGGAAACGGCCGACTGAGACTGAAACCGAGACCGGAGACGACGAAGGCCCCGACCGGTGTCCGGTCGGGGCCTTTCGTTTCGGCTGCTAGCCGCCGCGGAGGATAGGGGATTCGAACCCCTGAGGCGTTGCCACCAACACGCTTTCCAAGCGTGCGCCCTAGGCCACTAGGCGAATCCTCCGCGCACAACTCTACATGCCGTCACGGGGTGCTTCGAACGGTTTCCCCCGACCCGGCGATCCGCCGGGTCGGGGGCCGCTCCAGGGGCCGGATCAGGAGAGGCGGCTGGACCTCACGCCGCGGATGGCGTTGTTGCGGAAGGCGTCCACGAACAGCGAGTGGTCGACCCTCGCCTGGGCCGCGTACCGGTGTGCGAAGTCCACACACCAGCGGGTGAACTCCTCCTCACGGCCGTCGAGCACCCCGATGATCGCGTCCTCGGTCTGGCCGCTCACCACGGTGGCGTCCGCGTGCGAGTCGGAGACGCAGTGCGCCTTGGCGGTGGCGCGGCCCAGGTAGTCCAGTACGGGGGCGATCTCCGCGGGCTCGGTGAGGTCGTCCCAGTCCAGGTCGTTGGTGTAGGGGGAGACCTCGCTCACCACGAAGCCCACGCCGCCGATCTCGGTGTGGCCGAGCAGCGGGTCGGTGTGCGCCTGCAGCGCGCGCTGGGACACGGCGGTGCGGTGCCCGTGGTGCTTGAACGACTCCATGATGCCCTGGTCGGTCACCACCCGCGAGGGCGCCGCCACGTTGCCCTGCTTCACGGACAGCACGACGTCGTTGTCCCACGCCTCGGACTGGCCCTCGATGAGCAGGGTGTAGGCGGGCAGCCCGGCCGAGCCGATCCCGAAGCCGCCGCTGCCCACCACGTCCTTGACCCCGTAGCTCATCGACGCGAACCGCTGGTCCTCGGGGATGGTCTCCAGGTAGGCGTCGTAGGCGGCCAGGACGGTCTCCCGCTCCTCGTCCCCCAGGCGGCGCGCCCTGGGGCCCTCGCGGAACCGCCGGGTGTACCCGTCGCGGGCGGTCATGGACGTCAGCATCTCGGCGCGGCTGTTGAGCCGGGCCTGCTGGAGCACGTCGTGCACCGTGCCGTCGGTGTTGTCCAGCTTGAGGGAGAACTCCGAGTCGCCGCCCCTCGTCGCGAAGTCGCGCACCTGGGAGACGTAGGCGTCGACGTAGTGCGGCACGAGCATGCCGATGTCGTCGTCGGACAGGGCCTTCTGCCACCCCATGAGGGCGATGCTGGCCACGAACCTGAGGACGTCCCAGGTGAAGTGGCCGAGATAGGCCTCGTCGAAGTCGTTGACGTCGAACACCAGGCGCCCGGTGGAGTCCATGTAGGTGCCGAAGTTCTCCGCGTGCAGGTCGCCCTGGATCCACACCCGGGAGGTGCGGTCATCGGCCCAGGGGTCGTCCATGGTCGAGACGTCGGTGTAGAAGAGCGCGGCGCTGCCCCGGTAGAAGGCGAACGGGTTGGCCGCCATCTTGCGGAACTTGACGCGGAAGGCGGGCGGGTCGGCGGCCATCAGGTCGGAGAAGGCGTTCTCCAGGGTGTCCACGATGAGGTCGCGGCGGGCGGGGGAGCTGTCGGTGTGATGCAGGGGGTTGGGCATGGCTCTCATGATGTCCGCGGACGCGCCGCTCATCCAAACAGGGGCGTGTGGTCCTGGACCGGAGGGATCACGCACAGGGGCGCGGACAGGTTGCCAGAGCAGTCCGGGTGTCGGATAGACTCGGGGCAGACCCCTCGTGCGGCGTCATCCTATGAACCTCCCCAGGGCCGGAAGGCAGCAAGGATAAGTAGGCTCTGGCGGGTGCGCGGGGGGTCCTTTCTCTTTCTCCGGCCCGGTCGAACCCCTCCCGGTCTGCGCCAACCGGCGCGAGTTGTCACTGCTCGCGGGTTGAATGGACACGTGGCAGGGACCAGGGGAGTGATCACACCGTGAGCATCGCGCTGTACCGCAAGTACCGGCCCGCGACGTTCGGCGAGGTCCGCGGACAGGAACACGTGACGGACCCGCTGCGCCAGGCACTGCGCAGCGGACGGATCAACCACGCCTACCTGTTCAGCGGCCCGCGCGGCTGTGGCAAGACCACCAGCGCCCGCATCCTGGCCCGCTCCCTCAACTGCGCCGACGGTCCCACCCCGGACCCGTGCGGCACCTGCGACTCCTGCGTGGCGCTGGCCCCCGACGGCGGCGGCAGCATCGACGTCATCGAGATCGACGCCGCCTCCCACGGCGGTGTGGACGACGCCCGCGACCTGCGCGAGCGCGCCTTCTTCTCCCCGGTCAACTCGCGCTACAAGATCTACATCATCGACGAGGCGCACATGGTGACCCGGGAGGGTTTCAACGCCCTCCTCAAGCTGGTGGAGGAGCCCCCGCCGCACCTGAAGTTCGTGTTCGCGACCACCGAGCCCGAGAAGGTCATCGGCACGATCCGCTCGCGGACCCACCACTACCCCTTCCGCCTCATCCCGCCGAGCACCCTCAAGGAGCTCATGGAGGACCTGCTCAAGCAGGAGGACATCTCCTACGACCCGGCCGTGCTGCCGCTGGTCGTGCGTGCGGGCGCGGGCTCGGCGCGTGACACGCTCTCGGTGCTGGACCAGCTCATCGCCGGTTCGGACGAGGGCGGCATCACCCGCGAGGGCGCCGTCTCCCTGCTGGGCTACACCGACTCCAGCCTGCTCGGCGAGATGGTCGACGCCCTCGGCGCCCGCGACGGCGCGGCCGTGTTCGGCCTGATCGACCGCGTGGTGGAGGGCGGCCACGACCCGCGCCGCTTCACCACGGACCTGCTGGAGCGCTTCCGCGACCTGGTCGTGCTGGCCGCCGTACCCGACGCCCTGGACAAGGGCCTGATCAACGTCGCCCCGGAGGCGGTCGAGCAGATGAAGGACCAGGCCTCGCGCCTGGGCCCGGCCGAGCTCACCCGCGCCGCCGACATCCTCAACCAGGGGCTGACCGAGATGCGCGGGGCCACCGCGCCCCGGCTGCTGCTGGAACTCATGTGCTCGCGGGTGCTGCTGCCGGGCACCGACGGCGACCAGGGCGTGGCCCTGCTGGCCCGCCTGGAGCAGATGGAGCGCCGGATCGCCTCCGGTGCCGTCGCTCCCGCCGCTCCCGCGGCCCAGGTCCAGCCCGCGCCGGCGCCGACCACTCCGGCTCCGCAGCCCTCCCAGCCCTCTCCGCCCTCCCCGGCGGCCGCGCCCGAGCCCGCGCGGGCCGCCGGGACACCGGCTCCCGCGGCCCGGCCGGACCCCGCCCCGGCCCCGGCTCCCGCGGAACGGCGCTCCGAGCCCGCGGGCTGGGACGCCCCGGTCCGGCAGAGCACGCCCGGCCAGGGGCAGGCGCCCGCGCCGTCCGGCGGCCCACTGGACCTGGGACGGTTGCAGGGCGCCTGGAACCAGGTCCTGGAGGCGGTCAAGGGCCGCCGCCGGTTCACCTGGATGGTGCTGAGCGGAAGCGACGTCCGCCCGGTCGGGGTGGAGGGCGGCACCGTCCTGCTCGGCTTCTCCCGGCCCAACGAGGCCAAGGGCTTCAGCAACAGCGGCAGCGACCAGGTGGTCGCCGCCGCGATCCAGCAGGTCCTCGGAGCGGAGGTGCGCGTGGCCGCCGCGGGCAGTGCCGCGGCTCCCCCCGCCCCCGCGCGCAGGGCCGAGCCCGCACGTCCGGCCGAGCCCGCACGTCCGGCCGAGCCCGCGGGATGGGACGCGCCCGCTCCCGAACCCGCGCGCCCCGCCGCACCCTCCGCAGAACCCGCCCCCGAGCCCGCGTCCGCTCCCAGGGCCGCGTCCGGGCCCGCCGGACCGCCGCCGGACCGGATCGTCACCGGGCTCCAGGAGCCGCCGCCCGACCCCTATGAGGACGCGGCCGCGGCGCCTCCGCCGGAGTACGCCGACCCGGCGCCCTCCTCACCGGAGCCCTCGTCGGCGCCCGCGCCGAAGCAGCCCGAACCCCGGGCCCAGGACCAGGCCCCCTCCGGGGGGAAGGCCTCCCCGAGCGCTCCGATGCCCCCGGGCGCCGGAACCTCGCTCATCGAGTCCGAGCTCGGCGGCCGGGTCATCGAGGAGATCGAGCACGAGGCCCCGGACGCGTCCTTCTAGGGCGCCGGTCCGGGGCGACGGCCGGGGGAGCCCGCCGGAGCGGGCCCGCCCGCGGCGCCGTACCGACCGAGAAGGTCCGCCGGGCCGACCCTGACCGGCGACCGGCATGGAACCGCTCGCCCCACACCTGCGACATCTCCGGTCGCTAGCGCTGCCCGGGACGCAGGGCGCGCAGCACCGTGTCCACCAACTCGTCCACGTACGCGTGGGTGAGCGGCGCGGTGCGCAGCAGCCAGCGGTGGTGGACCGGCCCGTTGAGCAGTTCCGCGGCCAGTTCCAAGTCGGCCCCAGGGTCCACCTCTCCCGTGTCGACGGCGGAGCGCAGCCGGTCCTTGAGCGCTTCCGTGTTCGGACGGACCAGGCGCTCGTTGACGGCCTCGGCGAGGGCCGGGTCGCTCTGCATCTCCGCGGTGAACGCCCGGGTGGTCCGGTCCATCTCCGGTACGTGGAACTCGTCCACGGTGGCGCGGAGCACCGTCCTCAGGTCGGCGGCCAGGTCGCCGGTGTCGGGCAGCGGATCCCCGGCGCTCCCGCCGGTCAGCGCAGTGAACACGTCGAAGACCACGGCCGCCTTGGAGGGCCACCACCGGTAGATGGTCTGCTTGCCCACCCCGGCCCTGGCCGCGATGGCCTCCATGGTCAGCTTCGCGTAGCCGACCTCGCCCAGCAGTTCGGTGGCGGCGTCCAGGATGGCGCGCCGTGAGCGTTCGCTGCGGCGCCGGGGGTCGGGGCGGCGGGCCCGGGTCTCTTCCTGTGCGGTGCTCTCTGCCATATCTGCCACGGTAGCGGCTGAAAAAGGACGAGACGTATCGTCTTGGTGGGGATACTCTTCGGGGGTCGGGATCGATTCCGGCCGGACCTCGTGTGTCCGGCCTGAGGGAAAGGAGATCCGCATGGCCAGGAACAGCGACAACCTTCTCGGTATGGGCGGCCAGCGCACCACCGTCTCCCGCTCCGCGCTCCGCGGGGACAAGGGCGGCAGCAAGGGCGGGCCCAGCACCGACGCCGTGGAGCGCAGGCAGGAACTCCTGCGCAGGCTCCAGGAGAAGAACGCCTCCCGCGGTTCCGAGGGATCCGAGAAGGCGGGGGACGCCGAAGGAACGGCGTGAGCGCACGGTGACGGCCCCCTGCTCAGGGGGCCGTCGGCGTTCACAGCGGCCAGCTCCGGCCGTCCGGCGAGTCCAGCCACACCCGGTGCGCGCCGTCGGTGTCCACCGACAGCCCGAACCGGTCCGGTCCGGGCTCTCCCAGCTCCTCCCACAGCTCCAGGGCCTCCTCGAACTCGTCCCAGATGCTCCTCGGACCGCCCTGTTCGACCATCCACGAGGTGCCGTAGGGGTAGACCCGCACCCACGAGGAGCCCTCCTGGTCGCACACCCACACACCCGATCCGGTGCCGATCCACCGGCGCCGCATCCGCCAGCCCGGCACCATCACCGACAGCGCGAACGCCGACGGGAACGCCATCAGCGGCGCCACCGGATCGGTCTGGGTGAGCCGGTACTCGTCGGGCTGCTGTCCCGCGTCCCGTACCGGCCGAAGCGGGGGCTCGGGGGTGCGCAGCGGCACGAACCCCACCCCGCCGTGGAAGCTTCCCCGGGCCGACCCGTCCCCGGGGCACTCGATCCGCGCGAGCACCCCGGCCCCCTCCAGCAGCCCCCACGGGCAGACCGCCAGGCCGCCCGGGCGCAGCTGCTCCAGCCACGCGGGCGGCAGCCGACGCACGCCGCAGGTCGAGGTGAGGCGGTCGTAGGGCGCGCCGGGCGGATACCCCCCGTACCCGTCGGCCAGGTGGACGGCGGGGGAGTAGCCCTCCGCGCGAAGCGCCTCCCGGGCCGCTCTGGCCAGCCGGGGGTCGATCTCCAGTGAGGTGACGGCGCTGTCGCCCAGCCGGTGCGCCAGCAGCGCCGTGTTCCAGGCGGTCCCGGTGCCCACCTCCAGCACCCTCTGCCCGTTGGCCAGGTCGGCCAGCTCCAGCAGGCGCGCGAGGACCGTGGGCGCCGAGCTGGACGAGGTCGAGGCCTCCTCCCCGCGCCGGGGGGCCGGTTCGCGGGGCGCGGGCGCCTCCCTGCGCTCGGGGACGAAGGGGTCGTCGACCTGGGTGACGATGGCGTTGTCGGCGTAGACGGCCGCGAGCCACCGTTCGGGGTTGCTGTTGGCGTTGAGGGCGGTCCCGTGCGCGGTCAGTGCCCCCGTCCCGGGAATGAAGCGGTGGCGGGGCACCGACCGGAACGCGGCGATGAGGGAGGCGTCGGTCAGCGTGCCGTCCGCGACCATCGCCTCGACCAGCGCCGAGTGGCGCTCCCTGGCGGTCAACACGTCCTCAGTCCCCCGTGGCTTCCCGTGGCTGCCGGCGGTGCCCGAGACACCACCGGAACTTTTGTGCCCCGCGAGGCACCTTTTCAACCGAGGGTGATGTCAGCGGCACCCTTCGTTCTCTTCGCTGGTGAGAGTCCCGTCCGAGTGAGTCGTTCCCGTGTCGTGGCGCGGATAGTCCACATATCCCCCGGGGCCGGACGAATAGTGGAAGTCCTTCTCCCTGATCGGCGCCCACGGGACACCGGCGGCGATCCGCTCGACCGCGTCCGGGTTGGCGATGTAGGGGCGCCCGACCGAGACCAGGTCGGCGCGCCCGTGGGCCCTCAGGCGTGCGGCGCTCTCGGGGGTGGTCTCCTCGTGCTCGCCGGTGTTGCCCACGAGGGTCCCGCTCCAGCGCGGGCGCAGGTCGTCCAGCGCCGGGTACACCGGATCGTCCGTGAGGTGCAGGTACGCCAGTCCGAGCGGATCCAGGGCCGCCAGCAGCTCCCGGTAGACGGGGGCCGGGTCGCGCTCGACCATCCCGCCCTCGGGGTTGCCCGGAGAGATCCGCAACCCCACCCTGTGCGCGCCGACCGCGTCGGCCACCGCCTCGATCGCCTCCACGGCGAACCGGATCCGTCCGACCACGTCCCCGCCGTACCGGTCCGTGCGCAGGTTGGTGTTGTCGGCGAGGAACTGGTGCGGCAGGTAGCTGTTGGCGCCGTGGACCTCCACCCCGTCGAAGCCGGCCCGGACCGCGGCGCGCGCCGCCTCGGCGTGGTCGGTGACGGCCCGGCGCACCTCGGCGGCGGTCATCGCGCGCGGGACCACGGTGTCCACCTTGCCGTCGAGCGTGTGCAGCGGTCCGGGGGCGCGGACCGCGGAGGGCGCCAGGGGGGCGCCGCCGTCATGCCGGTTGGCCGGGTGGCCGTTGCGTCCGGCGTGCATGACCTGGGCGAAGATGCGGCCGCCCGCGCCGTGCACGGCGTCGGTGACCCGGCGCCAGGCCTGCTCCTGCTCCTCGGTGAACAGCCCCGGCTGGGTGAGGTACAGCTGTCCGGTCAGGCTCGGGGCGATGCCCTCGGAGACGATCAGCCCGGCTCCGGCGCGCTGCGCGTAGTACTCGGCCATCACCGGCCGGGGTACCGACCGGCGGTCGGCGCGCAGGCGGGTCATGGGCGCCATGACCACCCGGTTGGGCAGGGTGAGGCCGGCGAGATCGTACGCGCTGAGCAGCGGGTTCTCGGTGTTCTCGGTGGTCGCTTCGGTCGTGTGGAGGGCGGTGTCCGCCGTGCCCGTCGTGTTCATGGGAAGAGCGTAGAATCTGACATGGATGTCAGTTTCAAGCCCTTGTGCGGCACGTCACAGGAGGACCGGTGCGTATCGGTGAGCTGTCGCGGCGGACCGGGGTCAGCCCCAGGTCGCTGCGCTACTACGAGGAACAGGGGCTGCTCGCCTCCACCCGGACCCCGGGCGGGCACCGCGAGTACGGTGCGGACGCCCTCGAACGGGTCGACCGCATCCAGTGCCTGTTCGCGGCGGGCCTCAACAGCGACACCGTGCGCGAGCTCATGCCGTGCATGTACGCCCGCGAACGCGGCGAGCCCGCCCCCGACCTGCTGGACGGGCTCCGGGCCGAGCGGGCGCGGGTCGACGACGCCATCCGCCGGATGGAGAGGACCAGGGACTCGCTGGACAGGGTGATCGGTAACGCCACCGGAGCCCGCGAAGGGGCGGACACCGGGCTGGCTCCGCACGGCGCCGCCGACGACGCCCGCATGTTCGCCGATGACCGGTTACGCTCACAGCAACAGCGACATGACAGCGAGACCCAGCACTGAGAGTGCGGCGAGGAGACGGCCGTGAACCCTGGCGGAATGGACATGCAGGCCCTGCTCCAGCAGGCCCAGCAGATGCAGCAGCAGCTCGTGGAGGCCCAGGAGGCACTGGAGGAGGCTGAGGTCGAGGGCACCTCCGGCGGAGGCCTGGTCAAGGTCAAGCTGAGCGGGCGCGGACAGGTCGAGGACATCACCGTCGACGCCCAGGCGATCGACACCTCCGACGCGGAGGAGAGCGCGCAGACCGTGGCGGACCTGGTCCTGGCGGCCATCCGCGACGCCGAGGCGCAGGTGGAGCAGCTCCAGCAGGAGAAGATGGGCCCGCTCGCCCAGGGCCTGGGCGGTGGCGGGATGCCCGGCGGAATGCCCGGCCTCCCCGGCTTCTGACGGACCGGCCGGAACCGTTGCCGGTGTGATCCGGGGGCTCCCGTCGAAACCCTGCCCGACACCACCGTGGTGAACCGGTAGATCTTGTACCTGTGGCGCACCTGGGGGCCCGACCTCGCCATGAGTACAGGATCACACTGGTCACCGCGCCAGGCGGGCCCGGGCCGACGGTCGCGGAAGGTCTTCCGGGGCCGGTCCGCGTGCCTGCCCGGGCGGCCGGACCCGTCCGGTGGGCAGGTGGGGTCCGCCGTGTCCCCGGAAGGTCCTCACGGCGGATACGGTGGGAGGAGGGGAGACGGACCGCCCCGAAAGATCCGGTCCGACCTGGTGGGTAGGCGATGTACGAAGGCGCGGTACAGAATCTGATCGACGAGCTCGGGCGGCTGCCCGGCGTCGGTCCGAAAAGCGCGCAGCGCATCGCCTTCCACCTGCTGTCCGCCGAGCACGCGGACGTCAAGCGCCTCGTCAACGCGCTTGTCGAGGTCAAGGAGAAGGTGCGCTTCTGCGAGGTCTGCGGCAACGTCGCCGAAGAGGCCCAGTGCCGCATCTGCCGCGACGCCCGCCGCGACCCCGCGATCATCTGCGTGGTCGAGGAGTCCAAGGACGTCGTCGCCATCGAGCGCACCCGCGAGTTCCGGGGCCGCTACCACGTCCTGGGCGGCGCCATCAGCCCCATCGAGGGCGTGGGCCCCGACGACCTGCGCGTCAAGGAGCTCATGACCCGCCTGGCCGACGGCCAGGTGACGGAGCTGATCCTGGCCACGGATCCCAACCTGGAAGGGGAGGCCACCGCGACCTATCTGGCGCGGTTGGTCAAACCCATGGGGTTGAAGGTGACCCGTCTGGCCAGTGGCCTGCCTGTGGGCGGGGACCTGGAGTACGCCGACGAGGTCACCCTCGGACGCGCCTTCGAGGGCCGTCGCAGCCTGGAGTTCTAGCTCACACTTGACCGTAATTTCCACGAAATGTGAGTAACCTCCGCCAGACCGGGTAAGCCCGAGCGCTGGTGTGTCAAGACGCCACGCCCTCCGCCGCAGGTCGGACGGGGTCGACGAGGACGTCGCTGGCTACACTCCATTTCATTGTCTTGATCCCAACTCCTCAGGAGCATCGATCGTGGCCCTAATCGTGCAGAAGTACGGTGGGTCTTCCGTGGCCGACGCGGAAGCCATCAAGCGAGTAGCCCAAAGGATCGTGGCTCAGAAAAAGGCGGGACATGACGTCGTGGTCGTCGTCTCGGCCATGGGCGACACGACCGACGAACTGCTGGACCTCGCCGAGAAGGTCTCCCCGATGCCGCCGGCCCGCGAGCTGGACATGCTCGTGACGGCGGGTGAGCGCATGTCCATGGCACTCGTGGCGATGGCCATCGAGAACCTCGGTTACGAGGCACGCTCCTTCACCGGTTCCCAGGCCGGTGTCATCACCACGTCGTTGCACGGCAACGCCAAGATCATCGATGTCACGCCCGGTCGTATCCGGGAGGCCGTGGACGAGGGGGCGATCTGCATCGTCGCCGGTTTCCAGGGCGTCTCCCAGGACACCAAGGACATCACCTCGCTGGGCCGCGGCGGTTCCGACACGACCGCCGTCGCGCTCGCCGGCGCCCTGCAGGCCGATGTCTGCGAGATCTACAGCGACGTCGACGGTGTGTTCACCGCAGACCCGCGTGTCGTGCCCACGGCACGGCGCATCCCCCAGATCTCCTACGAGGAGATGCTGGAGATGGCGGCGTGCGGCACCAAGATCCTGCACCTGCGCTGCGTCGAGTACGCGCGGCAGTACAACATCCCGCTGCACGTCCGCTCGTCGTTCAGCCAGAAGCCCGGGACCTGGATCGTTTCGGAAGTCGAGGAAAGCGAAGGCATGGAACAGCCGATCATCTCCGGAGTCTCCCACGACCGGAGCGAAGCCAAGATCACCGTCGTCGGCGTCCCTGACAGGGTCGGGGAGGCGGCGACCCTCTTCAAGGCGCTCGCGGACGCCGAGATCAACATCGACATGATCGTGCAGAACGTGTCGGCGGTCTCCACCTCGCGCACCGACATCTCCTTCACGGTCCCCAAGGACTTCGGCAAGGAGGCGGTCGCCGCGCTGAAGAAGGTGCAGGACAAGGTCGGCTTCGAGTCCCTGCGCTATGACGACAAGATCGGCAAGGTGTCGCTGATCGGCGCGGGCATGCGCTCCTACCCGGGTGTGACCGCCCGCTTCTTCGACTCCATCGCCTCCTCCGGCACCAACGTCGAGATGATCTCCACCTCGGAGATCCGTATCTCGGTGATCGTCGAGGAGGACCAGATCGACGCGGCCGTCCGCGCCGCCCACAGTGAGTTCCAGCTCGACGCCGAACAGGTCGAGGCTGTCGTGTACGGAGGTACCGGCCGATGAGCAACCGTCTTCCCACCCTGGCCATCGTCGGCGCCACCGGCGCCGTCGGCACCGTGATGCTGGACATCCTGACCCAGCGCGAGAACGTCTGGGGCGAGATCCGCCTCGTCGCCTCCCCGCGCAGCGCGGGCAAGGTCCTGAGCGTGCGCGGCGAGGACGTCGTGGTCCAGGCCCTGGCCCCCGAGGTCTTCGACGGCGTGGACGTCGCCATGTTCGACGTTCCCGACGAGGTCTCCAAGGAGTGGGCGCCGATCGCCGCCGCCCGCGGCGCGGTCGCCGTCGACAACTCCGGCGCGTTCCGCATGGACCCCGACGTCCCGCTCGTGGTGCCCGAGGTCAACGCGGACCAGGTCCGCAACCGTCCGCGCGGCATCATCAGCAACCCCAACTGCACCACCCTGTCGATGATCGTGGCGATCGGCGCCCTGCACCGCGCCCACGGCCTCACCGACCTGGTGGTCTCCTCCTACCAGGCCGCCTCCGGCGCCGGCCAGGAGGGCATCGACGTCCTGCGCGACCAGATGGCCAAGGCCGGTGCCGACCGCAGCCTCGGCGAGAAGGCGGGCGACGTCCGCGCCGCCGTCGGCGAGCTGGGCCCGTTCCCCGCGCCGCTGGCCTACAACGTCGTGCCGTGGGCGGGTTCGCTCAAGGACGAGGGCTGGTCCTCGGAGGAGCTGAAGGTACGCAACGAGTCCCGCAAGATCCTGGGCCTGCCGGACCTGCGCGTCTCCGCCACCTGTGTCCGCGTCCCGGTGATCACCACGCACGCGCTGGTCGTGCACGCGACCTTCGCCGACGAGGTGACCGCCGACGCCGCCCGTCAGCTGCTCGGCTCCGCCGAGGGCGTCGTGGTCCAGGACGACCCGGCCAACGGTGAGTTCCCGACCCCGGCCGACGTCGTGGGCACCGACCCGACCTGGGTCGGCCGCATCCGCCAGTCGCTGGACGACCCGAAGTCGCTGGACCTGTTCCTGTGCGGGGACAACCTGCGCAAGGGCGCCGCGCTGAACACCGCGCAGATCGCCGAGGTCGTGGCCCGGGAGTTCACCCAGGCCTGACCCGGGGACGAGGAGTCCCGAGGGCGAACGACGGGGGCGGTGACCGGTGATGACCGGTCGCCGCCCCCGCGCGTGTATGGACCGTGAGTTCGGGGTCAGTGCCGCCGCGGATCGCCGGCCCGGCGGGGCCGGGCCAGCGTCAGTTTGTAGAGGAGTCGACACTGCTCGACCGATCCGATGAGGTCGGAGGTCTCCACCGGCCGGTTCCCGCTGTAGTGGGTGCGCTCCACCACCAGCGCGGGTATCCCGGGGGTCGAACCGAGCAGGGAGGCCTCGGAGTCGTGCAGGGCGCGCACCCCGACCTCCTCCACCACGTGGTCGACGGGGTGTCCCGCGGATCTGAGCCGTTCGAGAAGCCCGGAGTCGGGCGCGCTGTCGAACGGGGCGCGCAGGGTTCCCGCGGTGAGGGCCGCGGGCTCCCAGGACCGGTGCAGGGTGATGGGTGTCCGCGAGGACAGCCCTCGCGAGGTGGTGCGGTACACCGGGTCGCCCTCGCGCAGTCGCAGCCGTGTGCTCAGCGGCGGGGAGCACCGCTCCTGCTCGGTGCCGACCGCCTCGCGGCTGAGCCGCCCCAGGCCGGAGCCGGAGGAGGCGTCGGTCCTGCAGATCCGGAAGATCTCGGGGACGGTGCGTACGAAGTATCCGGATCCGGGCCGGGACTCCACCAGGCCCTCGGTGACCAGGAGCCGGAGCGCGGTGCGGGAGATCTGCTCGCTGACGCGGTAGGAGCGCGCCAGCCGTGTCCGGGAGGGGAGCCGCGTACCGGGCGGCAACTCCCCGTTCAGGATCGGTGCGCGCAGCTGTTCCGCCAGCCAGAGGTACCGGGGTTGCCTGGCCATGGTCACGGGGCCCCGGCCGTGGTGCCTCCCGCCCGTCGTCGGCCTCTGTGCTCTGGGCGGGGGGTGGTGGTGCGTGCGGACGGGTGGTCGCGGGTGCCGGTGCCGTCACCGTCGCCGGTGGGGAGGAGGGGAGTGAACCTGCCAGATCGCCGAAGCTCGCCCATGGTTCCCAGTAAAGCAGCGGGAAGGCCTGGTAGTGGGGCTTACCCGAAAGTAGGTGCCTCCGTTCTGTGCACGCCAGCGAATCGGAAGTCCGCTCGGCGGCTGATGGAAACGCCCGAAAACCCTGAAATAGGCGGGACGGGATACCCCGGCAGTTACTCTGCGTAACAACATGGGTACGCCTTGCTTGGGGGAAGTATGATCACGAGTCTTGCGGACCGTGCGGAGACGGCGGTCGCCTGGGTGGGCGGGATCACGGGGCTGGTCCTGCTGCTCGCCGCCGTGTCCCTGGTGGTGCTGGTGCTCGCGGCGGTCGTCTCGGCGCTGACCGACCGGGACACGTCCGGGGGAGGCAAGCTGCTGTGGATCGCCCTCGTCCTCTGGTTCCCGGTGCTCGGGGCGATCGCCTGGTTCGTGGTGGGCAGGAAGGGCCACCTCAACCGCTTCCTCGGCATCGACAAGGGGAGGGCGCGCCACACGGTTCCGGTCAGTGTCGGACAGCACAGCGACGTGCTGTCCCAGAGGAACGGGCTGCGCCACGCCTGAACCCGGCGGCGTCGGCCGGTGGAGGCAGAGCCCCGCAGCCGGGGAGGGGCCCGGCCGCGGGGCTCCCGCGCGCCGGGGCCCGCGCAGCCCTGTGGACGGCCGCGTCGGCGCCGGTCGGACGGGTACCAGACCCCCGAAGGAAGCTCCGACCACGTCTGGAGGGGACCGGGAGATGGCCGAGCACGCCGACACCGCCCGCGCGGTGGTGGACGAGGCGGGGACGACCCTCGCCGCCGAGGCCGGGATCAGGATGGCGGACAAGCCCGCCGCGCTGTGGCAGCTGCTGGTTCTGGTGAACCTGGTGTCCGCGCGCATCTCGGCGGGGATCGCGGTCGCCGCCGCCCGCGAGCTCAACGGGGCGGGCGGCACGACCCCCGACGGGATGGCCGCGCTGAGCTGGCAGGACCGCGTGGACGCGCTGGGCCGGGGGCACTACGTCCGCTACGACGAGAGCACCGCCACCAGGCTCGGCGAGTGCGCCGACCGGGTCCGTGACGAGTACGCGGGGGACCTGCGCCGCCTCGGGGAGCGCTCCGGGCACCGGGCCGGGCCTGTGGAGTCCGGACTGCGGGAGTTCCCCGGGATCGGGCCGACGGGCGCCGCGATGTTCTGCCGCGAGGCGCAGGCGGTGTGGCCCTGGCTGCGGCCCTACGCCGACGGGCTCGTCCTCACCGGTGCGGAGAGGGTCGGGCTGCCCAAGGACGCGGGCAGGCTCGGAGAACTGGTGGGGGGCGGGGACATGGCACCCCTCGCGGCGGGGCTCGCCCGCATCGCGCGCGACGGGCGCCTGGCCGACCGGGTCCGCGAGAGGGCCGGCTGAGCTCAGTCCCCGAAGCGCTCGGCGACCAGGCGGTCGGCCCACCGGGTCAGGGAGGGCCACACCGGGGGGTGCTCCAGCCCCGCCGCCCGGGCGAGGGCGTCGGCGGAGGCGGTGTCGTAGCGGTCCTCGCTCAGGAACGACAGGGTCTCGGGCTCGACCCCGGTCAGCGCGCGGGGCAGCCGGCGCAGCAGCCAGAGGGGCACGGTCGCGCGGGGGGCACGTACGCCGAGGTGGTCGGCCAGGCCCCGCAGGAGCGGGTGCAGGCGGGGAGTGCGGTCGTCGAGCACCCAGTGCGACCTCGGGCCACCGGTGTCGTGCTCGGGGACCGCGGCGAGGAAGCGGGCGAGGTGGTCGACCGTCACCACGGGAACGAAGGTCGCGGCGCTCCCCGGCAGCGCGGGCAGGCGGCCGCGCCACAGGTCCCTGACGCTCTCGGCCAGCCCGATGTACTGGCCGGCCTCCCCCGTGGCCGAGTCGCCGATCACCGATCCGGGGTTGACGATGCTCAGCGCGACGCCCTCCCGCTCCGCGAGGGCGCGCACGGCCGCGTTCCCCTCCCGTTTGGAGGCCTCGTAGGGGCCGTGCTCGCGGTAGGAGCGTTCGGTGCCGGATCCCCCGGCCCCCGCCGCGGCGCCGGGGATGCCGTCCACCCGGTAGCCGCTGATGTGGACCGCGCGGCGCAGGCGTTCGCGTCCCGCGGCCCAGCGGAGGGCGTTCAGCGCGCCGTCGACATTGGCGGCCCTGGCCTTCTCGCGGCTGAGTCCGAAGCGGAAGAGCGCGGCGCAGTTGTACACGTCCCGGACGTCGGCCAGCGCCTGGGCGGCGCCGGCGTCGAGGCCGAGGCCGGGAAGGGTGATGTCGGTGCGCACGGGGACGAGCCGGCCGGTGGGGACGGCGTGCCCGTGCAGCCAGTCGAGCAGTCCCCGCTCGCCGGAGCCGCTCCGGGTGCCGGCGGCGACGCTCCTGCCCGAGCCGAGCAGTTCGGCCGTGAGCCGGCGGCCGATGAATCCGTTCGCGCCGAGGACGAGGGTGTCCGGTCGGGGGTCGGGCGTGGGGGGCATGCGAACTCCTCTATAGACTGATCTACATATTTTTTGGGCGCGGGTGGGGCCCGGGCGGGCCGCTCCGCCGCTCAGGGTCCGGTCAGCAGGCGGGTGACCGCCTCGCGGGCGTGGTGCAGCGGTGCGAGGGTGCGGGTCGAGCGGGACAGCAGGAGGGCGCCCTCGACGAGGGAGAGCACGGACCAGGCGTCCGCCTCCGCGGTCGCCCGGCCCTCCGCGGCCAGCAGCCGTGCCAGGGCCCGCTGCCAGGACGTGTAGACCCTCCGGCAGCTCTCGCGCACCGTGTCGTCGGCCGCCGCGGAGTCCAGCGCCGTCGCGGCGAGCGGGCACCCCCGGGTGAAGTCCGACTCCTCCAGCCTGGCGGCGAAGGCGTCGAGCAGGCCGAGGACGGCCCCGCGCGCGTCCGGGGCTCGGTCCGCGGCCTCCTCGATCAGGGCGCCGACCTCGGCGCCCGACTCCTCGATCGCAGCCGCGACGAGCTCGTCCTTGCCCCCGGGGAAGTGGAAGTACAGGGATCCCCGGGGTGCGCCGCTCACGGCGAGGACCTGGTTGAGGCCGGTGCCGGAGTAGCCGTGCGTCTCGATCAGCTCGCGCGCTCCGATGATGAGCCGGGACCGCGTCGCCTCTCCCTTGCTTCCCATGGTCGAATAGTAGACCGATCTACATATTCCTGGCAACAGGGGGCCGGGGGAGGGCCCCGCGCCGGTCAGAGGGCCTCGAAGTCGGCGAAGTCGAAGCCCGGGGACACGAAGCAGCTGACCAGGACCTCCTCGCCGGCCAGCGGCCGCGCGGCCTGCCAGGAGCCGGCCGGGACCACCGCCTGGAGGCGTTCGCCCCGCTCGATCCCCGAGCCCAGGGTCACCTGTCCGTCGGGCTCGGGTGATCCTCCCGTTCCGCCGTACTCCAGCACCAGGGGCCCGCCCCGGTTGAACACCCACACCTCGTCCGAGCGCACCCGGTGCCAGCGCGACTCCTCGCCGGGGGTCAGCAGGAAGTGGATACCGGTGGCGGTGGGCCGCGGCCCGGGGTAGCCGTCGGGGCGGACGGTCACCCCGCTGTGCCAGGTCTGCCGGTACCAGCCGCCCTCGGGGTGCGGCAGCAGGTCCAGCGCCTCGGCCGTCGCGGAGCGCTCCTCGGCCCCGGTGTAGCGGCCCGAGGGGTCGCGGCGCAGGTAGCGCACGCCCGTCACGGACTCGCGGGGGATCGGCCCGTAGACGTGCGGGAAGAGGACGTCGTGCCCCACACCCGGCGGAGGGGCGGGGTCGGCCGCCTCCCAGCGCACCTCGCAGCCGACCGCGTCGGTGTCCACGACGAGGGCGACCAGTTGGTCCGCGGCATCGGCGTACAGCGCGTTCGCCACGGCCAGCAGCGTGGGCTCGTCCGGGGAGGCGTGCACGAACCCCTGGGTGCGCAGGGAGTCGGCCTCGACGTCGCCGCCGGAGGTCCAGCGTTCGAGTTCGGTCATGTGCAGTACGCGGGACATGCGGCCGACCGTACACCGGACCGGGGCGCCAGGGGGCGCGCTCCCCTCCGGCGGATTCGTCGCCATGTCGACTCGGAGACTCGTCGGCCTGTCCGTCTGTCCATCTGTCCGCTTGTCCACGCGGTCGGCGCCCGTCGGCGTCCCGTGCTCGTGGCGGGGCCGGGCCCCCGAGGCGCGACACAGCCCAGGACCACCGCGCAGGAGGTCTCCTGGCACGCCGACGCCGTTCTCGGTCAGTCCGCTGAGTGCGTCCGCCAGGAGGTGCCGGCTTTGGACGGGCCGGAAACGTCGCTGATGTGGAGCGAGGACCCTGACCTGCGGTGATCTTGTACCTAGAGCGAGGTTGGGCGCCCGATCTCGCTCTAGGTACAAGATCAACGGCGAACGGGGACGCCGCCACCGCACGGAGGGTCCTGAGCCCGAAACGAACACCTGCCGGCGGACGCTCTACGTGCGCCTGAGGTGCACGGCGTACACCGCCGCCAGGATCACCGCGGACACCACCACCAGAGCGGTGATCGTCGGATTGACCCAGAGCGGGACGAGCTCCAGGCCGGCGGACCCGTGCGGGGAGGAGGGGCACACGGTACTGAGCGGGAACGCGTCGTGGGAGACCGGGGCTTCCTGGATGCACGCGCGGGCGAAGCAGGTGTCCTCCGGGAAGAGGCTGGGGGCGTAGAGCACCCACGAGTGGACGTAGACGGCGAACGCGTCGAGAGCGCGACCACCGAGAGGCGGATCAGGGGTCCGATCGCCACCGCCTCCGACCAGTGCTGCCCCTCTCCCACGAGGCGCCCGGCGCGTACGAGGGAACGGAGAGCGGATACCGGGAACACCACGGACATCAGGCACAGGGCCAGGGCGGGGAGGAAGACGAAGAGAAGGGTGAACACGGGAGATCTTCGCACATCCGCCTGAAGGCCGGGCCGCCGGCGGGTGCGAGCCCTCTCTGCCGATTCGTCGCCGTGTCGACTCGGCGACCCGTCGATCCGTCCACTCGTCCACAGGCTGTGGACGGCGCCCGCCGAGACCGCCGCCGCGCAGTGGCCCCGCACAGGACGAACGCCCCGGCCGTTCCCGGCCGGGGCGTCACGTGTGCTGAGCGCGGAGCCCTCCCGTTACAGGATGATCCGCATGGGCTCCTCCAGGATCTCGGCGAGGTCCTTGAGGAACGCGGCGCCCACGGCGCCGTCCACCGCGCGGTGGTCCACAGACAGCTCCAGGGAGATCCGGTTGCGCACGGCCACCTCGCCGTCCACGACCACCGGCTCCTGGCGCATCGCGCCGACCGCGAGGATGGCCGCCTCCGGCGGGTTGATCACCGCGGAGAAGCTGTCCACGCCGAACATGCCCAGGTTGGACACGCTGAACGTGCCGCCGCTCATCTCCTGCGGCTTCAGCTTGCCGTCACGGGCCTTGCCCGCCAGCTCGCGCGTGCGCGTGGAGATCTCCGACAGGGTCGCCTTGTCCGTGTCGTGCAGCACCGGCACGACCAGTCCGGCGTCCACGGCCACGGCCACGCCGACGTTGACCCGGCCGTGCTGGAGCAGCTTGTCGTCCACCCACGAGGTGTTCACCGCCGGGTGCAGCTTCAGCGTCGTCGCGCAGGCCTTGACGATCAGGTCGTTGAAGCTGACCTTCACGCCCGTGCTGGACAGCTGCTCGTTGATCTGCGCGCGGAAGGCCTTGAGGGCCTCGGCGTCGATCGTGCGGCGCAGGTAGAAGTGCGGCACCGTCTGCTTGCTCTCGGTCAGGCGGCGCGCGATCACCTTGCGCACGTTGCTGACCTTGAGCTCCTCGGAGTCGCGGCCGTCGTCGAAGGAGGGGGCGGTCACGGCCTTCTCCGCAGCGGGCTTGGCCTCCTCCTTGGCCTCCACGGTGTGCGGGGTCTCCTGGGCGGCGCCGCCCTCACGCGCGGCCTCGATGTCGGCGCGCACGATCCGGCCCTTGGGGCCCGAACCCCTGATCTTCGTGATGTCCAGGCCGTACTCCCTGGCCAGCCTGCGGGCCAGCGGGGAGGTGCGCGGACGCGGAGCCTCGTCGTCGCCGGACGGGGCGGGCGCCCCGGCGGGCTCGGCGGGCTTCCCGGCCTCGGCCTCGGTCCCCTCGGCCGCCTCCTTCAGGTCCTCGGCCTTCTCCGCCTGCTCCTCCTTGGGAGGCGCGGCGTGCTTCTCCTCGCCGCCGTCGCCGGAGTCCTCGGGCACCGCGTCCGGGGAGTCGGCGATCACACCGATGACCGCGCCGATCGGCACAGTGTCCCCTTCGGAGACGGACTGCTTGACCAGGTAGCCGTCCTCGTAGGCCTCGTACTCCATGACGGCCTTGTCGGTCTCGATCTCGACCAGGACGTCACCGGAGGCGACCTTGTCGCCCACGTTCTTGACCCACGTGCTGATGACGCCTTCCTCCATGGTGTCGGAGAGGCGCGGCATCTGGATCTCGCTCATGCTTGGAATCTCCCTCTACCCGACCCGTTTGCCGACGGCGCTCAGGGTCTCCTTGATGGCGGTGCTGATCGATTCGACCGACGGCAGGGCCGCCGTCTCCAGCGGCTTGGCGTAGGGCATGGGGACCTCCGCCATCGCCACCCGGCGGACGGGGGCGTCGAGGTAGTCGAAGGCGCCCTCCTGGATCGAGGCGGCGATCTCCGCGCCGATCCCGTAGGTCAGCCAGTCGTCCTCGCAGATCACCGCGGCACCGGTCTTCTTGACCGAGTCCACGAAGGTCTGGCGGTCCAGCGGGCGCAGGCAGCGCAGGTCGACGACCTCGACGTCGATGTCCTCCTCGGCCAGCTTCTCGGCGACCTGGCCCGCCACCATCGCCATCCGGGAGTAGCCGATGAGGGTGATGTCGCTGCCCTCGCGCGTGACCTTGGCGCGGCCGATCGTGGCGACGGAGTCGTTGTCCGGCTCGGCGTAGTCGTCGGCGACCTCGCCCTTGGAGTTGTACAGGCCCAGGTTCTCCAGGAACAGGACCGGGTCGTCGTCGCGGATGGCCGCGCGCAGCATCTCCGAGGCCTCGGCCGGGGTGCTGGGGGCGAGCACCTTCAGTCCGGGGATGAAGGAGTAGAACAGCTCGATGTTCTGCGAGTGCGTGGCACCGAGCTGCTGGCCGCCGCCACCGGGGGTGCGGATGACCATGGGCACGCTCGACTGGCCGCCGAACATGCCGTAGATCTTGGCGGCGTGGTTGATGATCTGGTCGATGGCGATCAGGGAGAAGTTGATCGTCATCAGCTCGACGACCGGGCGCAGGCCCAGCATGGCCGCGCCGACGGCGGCGCCGACGAAGCCCTCCTCGGCGATCGGGGTGTCCTTGACCCGCCGGGGGCCGAACTCCTTGAGCAGGCCCTCGGTGATCTTGTAGGAGCCCTCGAAGACGCCGATCTCCTCGCCCATGACGAGGACGTTCTCGTCGCGGACCATCTCGGCGCGAAGGGTGTCCCGCAGAGCCTGGCGGTAAGTGATCACAGACATGTGGGTTCCTTCCCTACTCCGCGAACACCGGGTCGGCGGGCATGCGGGTGGACTCGTTGGGCACCGGGGTGGCGTAGGTGTAGTCGAAGAGCGTGGACACCTCCGGGTGCGGGCTGTTCTCGGCGAACTCCGCGGCCTCGGCGACCTCGGCCTTGACGGAGGCGGCGATCTCGTCGCGCAGCTCGTCGGTGAGGATGCCCTCCCGGGTGAGCTTCTCGCCGAACAGGGCGATCGGATCGTTCTCCTCCGAACGCGCCTCGTCCTTTTGCTCGTCGGTGCGGTACTTGGCCGGGTCGACCACGGAGTGGCCCTTCATCCGGTAGCTCCACGCCTCCAGCAGGAACGGGGTCTGCTCCTCGCGGGCGCGCTCGACCAGCCGTGCGGCGGTGTCGCGGACCGCGAGCACGTCGCGGCCGTCCACGCGCTCACCCTCGATGCGGAAGGCGGCGCCGCGCTTGTACAGGTCGGGCTCGGCGGAGGACCTCTCGACCGTGGTGCCCATGCCGGTGAAGTTGTTGACCACCACGAAGACGATCGGCAGGTCCCACAGCTTGGCGATGTTGAGGGTCTCGTGCCAGGCGCCGATGTTGGTGGTGCCGTCGCCCATCTGGCACATGACGACCTCGTCGCCGCCCCGGTAGGAGATGGCGAGTGCGGCCCCGGCGGCCAGCGGAAGCTGCCCGCCGACGATGCCGTAGCCGCCGAGCATGCGGGTCTCGGTGTCGAACATGTGCATGGAGCCGCCCCAGCCCTTGGACACGCCGTCGGTGCGCCCATAGAGCTCGGCCATGACCCGCTTGGGGTCCATGCCCTTGCCGATCGCGTACCCGTGGTCACGGTAGTTCGTGAACAGGTAGTCGCTCTCGCGCAGAGCGGTCATGAGGCCGACGACGGTGGCCTCCTCGCCGAGGTTGAGGTGGCAGTAGCCGCCGATCCTCGCCTGGGTGTAGGCCTGGGCGGTGCGCTCCTCGAACCGCCGGACGAACACCATCTGGCGGTAGTAGTCGAGGAGGGTGTCGGGTTTCTCGTCGGCGAGGCCGGGGGAGGTGTCCTTGCGGCCGCGTCGGCGGGTCCCTGAGGACCTGGCGGCGGTGCGGCCCTTCGGCTTGGCCGTGTCAGCCATGGTGTGCCTTTCTACGTGCGAGAAGGCCGGTCGGCCCGGTCTGTGGACCGGGGTACCAGGCCCGCCGCGGCCCCGCTGTCGGGCGTGGTCGCGGCGTGCGCCTCGGCCCGGCTCATGGGCGTCGGCGCTCTGTGGCTGTTGCGGGGCGCGTCCCGGGGAGCGTGGCTCGTCCTCCCCGGACACGAAGCGCTGATGGGGTCTCGTGTGCAGTTGTCCGCCGGATCCCTGACCGATTGCTTCCCGGTCTGCATCGGCCTATGCATGCGGGCCCGGCGTGGCGGTGCCGGGCACCCGGGTTCGTCCACCGGCCGGATGAACGACTCCGTGCGCCCGGGAAGGGGCTCGCGCGCGTGTGTGACGTGCGTCGCGCACACTCTACGGTCTGATCGATGATCGATCAATACAACTGTACGTGAAAGGGACCGGAAAGGGTGTGTCGGGGCAGGTCACGCGCGAAGCGGGTTCTGTCAGTGCACTCCCTGGTGGGACTGCAGCGCCGCCTCCACGTAGTTGAGCACGTGGTCGCTGAGCATCTGCCCCACCGAGGGGTCGCCCTCGCGGAAGGCCTGGGTGATCTGGGCGTGGTCGGCGGCCTTGGCGTGCAGCTCCATGTTCAGCCAGCGCACCGACAGGGCGGTCCACACCTCCACGCCCAGCGACTCCCAGGTGTGCAGCAGCACGCTGTTGTCGGCGGCGCGCACGACCTCGCGGTGGAACTCCACGCTGTGGCGGATCTGCTCGGACACGTCGCCCTGCGCGGTCGCCCGCCGAAGGGCCTCCACCTCCCGCTCCAGCGGGGAGGGGTCGGCCGCCAGCCGGGGCGCCGCCAGCTGCGCGGCGACCAGCTCCAGCCCGGCGCGGACGGGGTAGATCTCGGCCATGTCCTGGACCCCGAAGGCCCTGACCCGGGCTCCCTTGTTGGGAACCGTCTCGATCAGGCGCAGGGTCTCCAGCTCGCGCAGGGCCTCGCGGACCGGCGCCTGGCTCACCCTCAGCTCCGTGGCGACGCGGCGCTCCACGATCCGCTCCCCGGGCTGCCAGCGCCCGGACAGCAGGCCCTCGACCAGTACCTGCCGGATCTGCTCCCTCAGAGGCTCACGGGCCAGTTTCGAGGGATCATCCGGCAGCTGTGGCAGGTCGACCATCCAGGGCCCTTCCGTTCCACGGCCAGCGCACGGCCTGTGCGCGGACCGGTTCGCTCAGCGTCGTACAAGCTTCTTGAAGAGTGCCACACGAGCGCGGGTCGCCCGGACAGCAGGCCTCGAACCGCTAACGGAAGGCTCACGAACGTGTCGCATGGCGGTGAACCGCCGCCATCCAGTATCGGGGTTTCGGGCAAAGTCCGAGGTGGAGGAGAAGGCGACGTGTGCCACCACACCCCCGATTCGGGGGAGTGGCCAGGTAGGCTCATCTGTCGGCAATATTCACACAAAGCCGTACGGAGCGTGACTCACGTAACGGCGAGGAGATCGATGGGAGCGCCCTGACCTGCGCTGACCACATTCTGGAGGTGCGCAGCACGACGTAGACGTCACTGTGGGCCCCCTGTGCCTCGGACGCCGACCCCGCCGTCGGCCGGTCACGACGTAGTAGTGAACCAGCCCCAGGGCTCGGCCGTCGAACGGGAGTGGGCGGAAGGTACGCATCCTCCCCGGTCCGCTCCGGTTCGACCCTGAGGACGTCAGATCAGTTCCAGTAACCACGGCTAGCCCATCCCCCCACGCTTCACGAGTGCCGCAGGCAAGCCCACGACACGTGAGACAGCGCTGAGCACATGACGCACTCTTCGAGGACCCGACGACATCCACGGGCCAGGCAGTTGACCAAGCCATACGACAGGCAGACGCGGCCGAGCCCGGCCGCGGGACCGTACAGCGGACCCATCCCCGTGGTGCGTACCACCGAGTACGACCCCGGGCCGCCCGTCGTGCGCGCGGTCAGGTGGCCGAGTGTGAGCGAGATCGCGTGGGGCCTGGCCTCGGACCGCGTCGCCATCATGCTCGCCGTCGCGCTGATCGTCATGACGATGCTCGCCGCGGGGCCGCTGCACCCGGTGGACAACTTCCTGAACGAGCTGCCCCGGCCCCACTGGGACCTGCTCCGGGAACCGCTCATCCACTGGCTGGACACGGTCGCCTCCCGTGCGGTCGCGCTGCCGGTCCTGGGCGTCACCGCGCTCCAGCTGGCCTACTGGCACCGCAGTTGGCGCCCGATCGTACTGAGCGCGGTCGGGGTCGTGGGGATGATGTCCATGGTCTCGGTGATGAAGCTGGGCATCAACCGGGGCCACGCCAAGAACTACGACCCGGACTTCTTCGTGGGACCGGGCAACGTGGCCTTCCCCTCGGGGCACGGGGCGAACGCGATCCTCATCTACGGCCTGGTGCTGTTCCTCATCATCCGCTTCGGCGCGGCCCGGCCGCACATCATCCGGCGCCTGGCGTACTGCATCGTCGGTATCGCCGTGCTCCAGTCCACGGTCTCGATCTACCTGCACTTCCACTGGTTCACCGACCTGGTGGCGGGGATGTTCGCGGGCGGTTTCGCGCTGCGGATGACCATCCGCCTGGACCGGATGTTCCCGCACGGGCGCACCGTCGAGTGGTGGCCCTGGTACGGCAGGCGGGAGGGGCCGCTCCCCGCGAGGGAGTGAGCTCCCCGCCCGCCCGAGCAGCACAGCGCCCGCCGGAACGATCCGGCGGGCGCTGCGCGTCCTCCGGTCCCCGCCCGGCCCCGTGGAGGGGGCGGTGTCAGTGCCCGTCCTCCAGGAGCTCCCGCATCCTGGCCAGACGTGTGAGGAACATTCGGTTCATCACAAACCGCAGGACCGTCCTGTCCACAACAGGGCCGAAGCGGCTGGCGAACTCCACCCGGTCGGTGTAGGCGGTCGCGGTCCCCGCCGGTTCGACCGCATGGGTGTGCCGAAAGTACCGGAACAGGCCGCGCAGCTGTAGGTCGGTGAAGCCGACCCCGTCCTCGAAGGAGTCGATGACGCCGACCCAGCGCACGGGGAGCACGCCGGCCAGGCGCCAGCGCAGCACCATCGTCTCGCCCTCGGCGAACCCCCGTTCGGGCCAGCGCAGGACCCTCACGCCCTCGGGCATGGAGTCCTCGAAGCCCGACCTGCTCGTGCAGAACGAGAACACCCGGTCGGGCGGCGCGGCGAAGCGCGCCGTGTAGACCGCCGTGCTCGTGGAGCGGGGGCGCTCGGTGGTGTGCGGTCCGCTCAGGAACCCGCGTTCGTCGGTCCCGTGTCCGGCCATGGTCTCCTCCGCGCCGTGTCCGGAGTGGGCCTACCCCGGCGCCGCCCCGCGGGAACTCGCGACGGGGGGCCGGGCGGTGCCGGGGAATCTCCTCCACCGCGAGTGGCGGTGCCGGACCCGGGGAACACCAGTAGACCGTGAGGTCCCTCTGGTAGCGGGAGGGACGTCGCGACAGGCCACCGCCCCGATCGGATACGGCGGCGGTGGCCGCCGCTTTCCCCCTCCTCAGCGGGCCCGCGTGGAGTACCGCGCGTGCGGGCCCCGGTGCGCGTCAGCCGAAGAGGTCCTCGGCGTGCTCGACCGTGGCGGCGCGGCGGACCCACGCTCGCAGGGTCCTGAGGTCGGTGCAGGACTCGACGCGTCGGCGGACCTGGTCGGACACGGCCAGACCGCGCGCGTCGAGGAGGAGCAGGACGTTGTCCGCGGCCTCGGCCGCCCGGCCCTCCTCGCGGCCCTCCTCACGGCCCATGCCGACGTACTCGCGGGCGAAGTCGCTCTGCCATTCGTAGGTGTCCACGGACATCAAGCCCTCCAGCTCCTTCCGGGCGGCCTCGTTGAGACCGGCCAGTACGTAGTCATAGTAGAACGGACGGTTCCTCGGGGCGGTGGCGTCGAGCGCCTCCACCACGGCTTTCAGCGTGAGCGGATGGGCGTCCCCGTGGGTGTGGGCCGACAGCACCGCCAGCTCGGGCATCTCCCGCGCCCGGTCCACATCGGTGATGACGGGTGTGTTGCCCGGGCCGACCACCAGCGGGGTCAGGTCGAAGCCGGGGTGGCCGACACTGATGGGCTTGGCGCACCAGCGCGCCATCGCCTCGTCGGGGCACAGGACGACGAGCACCGCGGGGCATTCCAGGCGCACGTGCAGGTTGACCAGGTAGGCGGGCCAGCTCGCCCGCTTGCCCCGGTCAGGGCTGTTCTGGCGCTCCACGACGATGGCCAGCACGTTGCGGTCGCCGTCCCGGAGCAGGGTGGCGCCGTCGCTGTTGAGCTCCTTCGGGTCGCAGTTGGTCAGGACCGAGGTGGTCGACAGGGCCTCGGTGTGGTGGGGTACGTCCAACCCCAGGGACTCATGCAGCAGTACCGCCGCGAGCGCGGGTTGGTTCTGGATGATCCGCAGCGGGATCTCGTGTTCTCGGCTGGGCATACGGCTCCTTGACCGGGGGTGGGAGGGAAGGGGGCCGTGGGAACCGGTCCCACGGCCCGGAGCGCTCGGGCTCACGAGGTGAAGACGTACGGGCGCAGGCCCCGGGGAGACCGTTCCGGAGCCACGTCGAAGACCGCCCACACGTGGGTGCCCAGGTCCGCCCAGGGGGCCAGCCGGAAGTGGCCCCACGCGCGGGACAGGTTCTCCACGAGCAGCAGTCCGCGCTGGCCCTCGGCCCAGTCCCACTCGTCGCCGTCGCGCTCGACCGGAACGCGGGGGACGCCCCCGCCGCCCCCGCAGTCGCTCACCGAGAAGCGCAGGGTGCGCCGGTCCGGCATCGACAGCGCGCGCAGCACCTCGCCGCCCTCGCGGCCGGAGCCGGTGTACTTGACGCAGTTGGCGAACAGTTCGCTGGCGCACAGCCGTACGGTCTCCACCAGGTCGGCGTCGAACCCGGCCAGGTCCCGGGACAGGTCCTCGCGGACCCGTGACAGCAGCGCCAGGTCGCCCGGGTAGAGGCGGTGTTCCCAGAACACGAACGGGCGGGGCTCCCCGGCCGGGGTCCCGGTCAGCGGATTCACGCCGGAACCTCCTGCCGCTGCCGCTGGTCGAGCCAGGTGCGCGTGAGGGAGGTGAGTTCGTCCCACTCCGAGGGCCCGGCGGGCCTGGCGGGCTCGGCGGGCTTGACGTGCTCGGCGGGCCGGAAGACCCCGAACCGGGGCGCGGGGCCGGAGAGCAGGTCGCCCTCCGGGGCGGCCGACCACTGCCTCAGGAGGGCGGCGGCGCGTTCCTGGACACGGGCGAACTCGCGCCGCACGTCGTCGGACGCGGGGACGGAGGCGGGGGCGGAGGCGGGGGCGGGTCCGGGGTCGCGTGGCCCGGGGATCCGGGCTCGGGCCGTGCGGAGGCGCTCGTGCGCGGCGAAGTAGGGACGGACCAGGGCGATGTCCTCGGCCCGGCTGGTCTGGCTCGGCGGTGCCAGACGCGGTGCGCGGGGGAGGGGCTTCGCGGCCTCGCGGGCCGTGGGAGCCGGGGGAGGGCCGACGTAGCGGCGCACGCGCGTGGAGCGGCGGCGGCGACCGGCCACGGTGGAGTGGCGTCCGCGGGGGGAGGAGAAGAGCGCGATCAGCGGGCCGAGGGCACGGCTGAGAAGCGCAGCGCTAAACTGGAGCACGCTGGCAATCCTTGGTGTTAAAGAGTGAACGTTGCTGGCCACGGCCCCGGGCGGCACTAACCGTCGCGGGGTCATCGTGTGTATTGAGTTGTGTGGACGCTGCCAGATTAGAGCACGGATGTTCGGGCGGGGCCGTTTTCGGCGAAGCAGTCGGAAAAAGTTGGCCTGGCGGAGCGTTATGCCAGCTCAGAGGGCGTGAAAAAGGGACGGCTGTATTCGCTAGCCCTGCCCAAAGAATCCCTCATGTCGGAATTGATGGCATTTATTATTAGGGTGCTCTGGACCTCTGTTCGGCCTCGGCCATCCTGTGCCAGGGCTCCATCGCCGTCGGTGGGGGAGTGGTCGGGACGGAGGCCGTGGACGACCTGGGAGCCGCTCCGGCCGCGCTCATCGACGTGGCCGGAGCAAGGTCAGGGGGTAGCGCCTCCAGAGAAGGCGTCGCCCCGGAGCCTTCGGTTCAGCCGTGGTCCGTGGCGGAACGCAGGAGGGCCGTCCACTCGTCGGCGGCGAATGACAGGTGTCCCAGTTCCCGGTTCTGCGTGTCCCGCATGAGGACTGCGTCCGGGGTCTCGTTGACCTCCACGCAGCTCTGTTCGCCTGCGCTGTAGCTCGACTTGTGCCAGCCGTTCACAGTGCCTGCCTCATCTCTTTCAGTCTCTGGGCCGTTGCGTCCGGGGGCAACGCCCAGGCCTGGAGTTTGCTGAACCTTGTTTCCTGGTTGCGGATCTCATGCTCGTCGTCAGTGAGGTGCTCACCGATGGAGTACTCAGTGCACAGGAGAGGTCGCTCGCCTTCGATGTATATCAACCTGAACGATCCGCTGAGCCAGGCAAGGTCCTTCACCCCCAGAGGGAGCAGTTGGAGGGTGACCGTGGGTTCTGCTGCCTCCTGGATCAGTCGGTCAAGCTGTGACCGCATGAGCTCAGGTGCAATCGGCTGGGTGAGAGCCAGTTCGGTCACGATCACATTGAGGAGCAGCCCTTCGTCTGTGTTCAGGTCCTTACGCCAGGACCCACGGGCGTTGATGATGTTCTGGACACGCTTTTCCGATGCGCTGGGTACCGCATGAGTGATGATGGTCCGCGCGTACTCGGGTGTCTGGAAGAACCCCGGAACCACGAGCGGATGGAAGAAGCGGAGCTCATGGGCCCGCTTCTCGTACCCGCGCGACTGCTCGTACCAGTCGAGGGCCGACTGCGCCCGCACCACATCGTTCCAGACACGGAGTAGAGCGCCGTTCGTACGCAGCTCCCGGTCCAGGTCCCGCACCACGTCCGCATTCGGGGCTGGTTTGGCGTTCTCCAGCTTCCCCAGATAGGTCGCCGACCACTCGATTCTCGCCGCGAGTTTGTTGAGCGAAAGCCCCTGCTGGGTGCGCAGTCGCTTCAGATGCAGTCCGAACTTGGTCCACTCCGGTTTCCGGGGCTCGTCCATGCGTACAGCTTGTCACTGAGTACATACGCGCGTATACGGAATCGGCCAGTTCGCGGCCATCCCGTACAACCGCTTTTCTGGCGTTGTCGCAGGTGGAAGGGTCAAGGAAGGAAACCCGCCGCACCAGTCCGATACGTCCTTCCCGGTCCGGACGGCGAAATGTCCCGGCGGCTGTGATTCCAGCCCCGGGACATGGTCCACACCCGGCTTCTCACGACAGCAGGCGCGAACATGAACGAGATTACTTCAGGCCCCTTTGCCCCGGCAGTCCCGCACGGCCATCGGTCCGCGGCCATCGCGCCCCCGTGGCGGCTGCGGTTCTCCGATCCCGACCGGTGCGGCATCGTCCTCGGGGCCGATCCCGGCCACGTCCGCCTCGCCCGCGACTGGGCCCGCCGCAAGGCCCGCGCCACCCATCGCCAGGCCTGCGACCTCATCCTGGCCGTGAGCATCCTGACCACCAACGCCCTCCAGCACACCCGCTCCGGAGACCCCGGCGGCACCGTCCAGGTGGTGCTCCACCGCCGCCCGGCCACCTACACCCTCTCGGTCACCGACAACGGCCCCAGGTCGGGACCGACCATCCCCTTCCCCCGCGTGGAGGCGGCCACCAACCCCCTGAGCCCCACCGGCAACGGGCTGCGTCTGCTCGACGCCCTCTGCGCCTACTGGGACTGGACCGGTACCGCCGGAGAACCCCTGACCGTGCGCGCCGTCCTCGACCGCGCCGCGGCCCCCGTTCCACCCGGCACCGCCACGGGTCTGCGCGCCTGAGGGCCGCCGTGGTCGGTGGGGAGGGAGCGGAGAGGTGGCGCTGCGAGGTTCGGCGGCCGCAGCGCCCGCCCCCGTGACCGGTGGCGAAGCCGTGGAGGAACGGGCCCCGGGCCTGCACCAGGTCAGGAAGGTTTCACGTGAAACCTTCCTGACCTGGGAGGACACGGGGGCCTTCCGGTGGGAATCGACTCCGGTACCGATCCCCGCAGGACGGACGGGCAAACCGGGGCGGGTGCACGCGTTAGTCCACCACATCGGCCAGGCCGCGCGGAGGTCGGGCCGAAGGGCGGCGCCGGGTCCCCGGTTCGGGGGAACGCCCCCCCGGAGACGCGCTCCCGCGACACGCGCACGACCTGACCGGGAACCGGACCTCCGCCGTCCGTTCCCCCCGGTGGTCAGCGGCCCACCCGCGCGTGGTCGCTGTCCGCCTTCGCCCGCGGCTCGCGACGCCCCGCGTGTGGTGCCGCCCTCGACGACCGCCGCCACGTCCGGCAGGTACTCGCCCCGCCGCGCTCAGCGTCCCGACCGGGTGCCACGAGAATGTCGGAGGCCGGAGTGATAATCCCGGTGTCCGCCCACAACCACAGGGGCGGGGCGAGGGCCCGCCCCCGAGGAGCGTCCGATGACACCACCAGCCCCCTGCCCGTGCCGTGGAACCCCTCGATGAGCGGCCGCGCGGACCTGTGGCCGCTCATCCACCAGGAGCGGGAGGCGTTGGCCGACGACCTGTCCGGGATGACCGAGGAGCAGTGGGCGACACCGTCGCTGTGCGAGGGCCTGACCGTGCGCGAGGTACTCGCGCACCTGACCTCGGCGGCGACCCTCAACGGCCTTCGGTGGATGGCCGGGGTCATCCGCTGCCGGTTCGACTTCGACGCCCAGGTCGCGATGCGCCTGGCGGAGCAGATGGGCGACTCCGGCGCCGAGACCCTCGCACGCTTCCGAGGGGTCACGAGGAGCACGACGTCACCGCCCCTGCCCAAGCCCGCCATCCTGGGGGAGGCGGTCGTGCACGGAGAGGACATCAGGCGGCCCTTGGGCATCGCAGGCGCCCGCCCGGTCGCCGTGCTGACCCGCGTGGCGGACTACTACCAGGGCTCGGACCAGGTCGTCGTCGCCAAGAGCCGGGTCCAGGGGTTGAGGCTCCAGGCCACCGACGGTCCGTTCGCCTCCGGCGCCGGACCGCTCGTCTCCGGGAGCACACTCGCTCTGATCATGGCGATGACCGGCCGCTCCGCGCACCTGGACGATCTCACCGGCGACGGTGTCGAGATCCTGCGCGAACGCGTGGACGGCTGACCCGGCACCGGCCATGGAGCGGGGGACGGCGGCCGGAGCGCCGGGCCAGGCCGTGTTCTCCGCATCATCGCGGGCTCGCGCCCACCAGCCGGCGCCAGGGCCCACCGCGCTGTCGCTCAGCACCGGGCGCGCTCCAGGGTGCACGGTGACGGACGGTCCAGGCACGCGCCCATCGCCCGGTGCCACCGGTTGCCCCGCAGCCGGGGCTCCAGCGCGGCCACCGTCGCCCCGTACTTGGTGAACCGGACCTCCCGGATCCCGAGCCCGTGCAGCCCGCGCTCGGTCGGCGTGAGCCCGCCCCGGGTCTTGACCTCCAGCAGCACCACGTCCGGGCGCATCCGCACCGACCACCCGCCCCGGTACCCGACCAGGCCGGTGTCCACCGTCACCCGCTCCCCGCCGTCGAGGGCCACGACGGTCGTGCGCCGGTAGTCGGTCACCGCGCTGGCCTCCAGCACGTCCGGCGGCTCCACGCCGTAGGCGGTCAGGGCGTCGTCCAGGAACCGCCGGGTGGCGGGGACCAGCCGGTCCGGCGGCCCCGCGTACTCCGTCCGCGTCTTGTCGGTGACCCCGCGCGCGCCCTTGAGCTTGACCTCGAACACGCGCGTCCCCGTGTCCACGTACGTGCGCGTGCGGACCTTGAAGCGCACCCGCCGTCCCCGGCGGTGGTCGTGGAAGCTCCGCAGGCCGGGGGTGTCCAGGTAGGTGGACGAGTACCGGAAGCTTCTCCGGCCGTCGATCGTCAGTACCCCGAACCGGTCCCCGGCCCCGGCGAACAGGGGCTCCAGCAGCTCCGCGGGCACCAGGTACTTGCGGCAGGTCCGGGTGACCAGGGCGGCGCGCTCGTTGGTCTCGGCGAGCGACACCGGGCGCAGCGCCGCCAGGGGCGGGGCGTCCTGGTACGGGGGAGGGTCCGTGTCCACGGGGGAGGTCGTCTCCACGGGTGCGAGGGTGTCGGGGCTCAACGTCCGCTCATCCACTCCGTCAGGGGGGCGAGGCCGAGGCCCCGCTGGTACCCGCGCCCGTCGGCCGGCGCGGACACGGGCCCGGGCACCCGGAACCGCACGTCCACGACCATCAGGTCGCGCACGTAGTCGACCTCGGTGACCTCGACCCTCCTCACCCGGGCGCGCAGCCGCGCCTCCAGGTCCTGGCGCAGCGCCACGGGGTCCTCGTGCACCACGTCCAGGGTGAGGACGCGGCGCCCGTGCCGCGCGAGCAGGCGCGGATGGTCGGCCGCGTACATGCAGGTGAGCAGCAGCGCGTCCAGACCCAGCAGCACCCACGGCATCGGCGCGGCCACGGCGTTGACCAGGCCCAGGGCGATCGCGGTGAAGTAGTAGCCGATCTCCCCCTGGCTGATGAGGTCCGACCGCAGCCGCAGGATCGACAGCACGCCGAACAGGCCGAAGCCGACGGCCAGGCCCACCTCCTGGCTGGTCAGCATGGACACCACGGCGAAGATGCCGGTGTTGAGCGCCACGTAGGCCAGCAGCAGGTCGCGCCGGCCGTGGCGGCGGAAGTAGAGGACGTACGACAGGACCGTGATCGCGATCGTGTTGACCGCCAGGGCGAACCAGAACATGGTGACCATCCTCCGGACGCCCCGTGAGGGGCCGATGAGGGCCGGATGAGGGAACCCTCATCCTCGTCATGCGAAGGTCACGGGTCCCTGACACGACGGGGGCGGGGGCGTCACCGACACCCCGCCCCGTCGTCACCGGAACGCTTCCCGCCCCGCCCGGAGCCGCTCCCGCCCCGCTCCGGGACGACGCCTCCCGTGCCCTTTCGGGCCCGCCCTCACCCGGTCAGCCGGTAGCCCATCCCCCGCACGGTCACGATCCGGTCCGCGCCCACCTTGCGGCGCAGTGCCCGCACGAACACGTCCACCACGTTCGACCCGGGATCGTGGTCGTAGCCCCACACGTGCGACAGCATCTGCTGCCGGGTGAGCACCTGCCCCGGGTGCCGCATCAGCAGCTCCAGCAGCGAGAACTCGCGCGCGGTCAGGTCCACGGAGATCCCCTCCACCGCCACACGCCGTGTGCGCAGGTCCAGGGCGAGGCCGCCCGCGCGCAGCACCGTCAGGTCGGCGGGCCGCTCCGCGCGCATCCGCAGCCGCACACGGGCCAGCAGCTCCTCGAAACGGAAGGGCTTGGTCACGTAGTCGTCGGCCCCGGTCTCCAGCCCGGTCACCGTGTCCCGCACGCCGTCGCGCGCGGTCAGGATGATCACGGGGACGTCCACGCCCAGCGAGCGCACGCGCCGCAGCACGTCGAACCCGTCGGTGTCCGGCAGGCCCAGGTCCAGCAGCACCAGGTCGAAGCCGCCGGTCACCGCGTAGTCCACGGCCTCCGCCCCCGTGCCCACCACGGTGGTGGTGAACCCGCTGGCGTCCAGGCCCTTGCGGACGAACGAGGCGATCCGCTCCTCGTCCTCGACGATGAGGATGCGACTCACACGTGCCCCTTTCCGGTCGGGATGACGAGGGTGAACGTGGAACCGGCGCCCGGCGCGGAGCGCAGGTCCACACGTCCGTGGTGGGCCTCGGCGATGGCGCGGACGATGGCCAGGCCCAGACCGGCGCCCCGGTCCCCCCGGGACGCGCCCCCGCCCCGGGAGAAGCGCTCGAAGATCCGGCCGTGCTCCTCGACCGGGATGCCCGGCCCCTGGTCGGCGACCCAGAACAGCACGTCCCCGCCGCTGAGGGCGGAGCCCACACGCAGCCGGGAACCCGGCCCGGTGTGCCGCACCGCGTTGGCGGCCAGCTGCACCACGGCCTGGGTGACGCGCTGCGGGTCCAGTCGGCAGGCCCCCTCGGCCATCGACTCCAGCCGCCAGTCCCGGTCGCCGAGCCTGCGCACCTTGGCGTCGATGTCGCTGGTCAGCTCGGCCAGGGACACCTCCTCCTCGCGGAGGAAGTCGGGCTGCTGGGCCTTGGCCAGCAGTAGGAGGTCCTCCACGATCCGGCCCATCCGGTCCAGTTCGTCGGTGACCAGGCGCACGACCTCGCGCCGCTCCCCGGGGTCGTCGCCCATCAGCTCCAGATGTCCGCGCACGATGGTGATGGGCGTGCGCAACTCGTGCCCGGCGTCGTCGACGAACCGGCGCTGGGCCGTGAAGGCGCCCTCCAACCGGTCCAGCATGCTGTTGAACTGCTCGGCGAGGGCGGCGATGTCGTCGCGCCCGGACACGTCGATGCGCCGGGTGAGGTCCTCCTCGGTGATGTGGGCGGCGGTCTGCCGGACCAGGCGCACGGGTGCGAGGATGCGCCCCGCCACCCACCAGGCGGCCGTGCTCGCGACGAGCAGGCCGACCAGGCTGACCAGCGCGATCGTCTGCATGGTGGACACCACCGTGTCCTCGTCGGCCTCGGTGAAGTAGCCGATGACGAACCAGCCCGAGGCGCCTCCCCCCGGCGGCCGCGCGCGGATCTTCTCCCACCGCATGGGGCCGGCGGGGGTGTCCAGGGTTCCCCGGGCGTCGGGCGACTCCAGGACGGAGGCGACCATGCCGGGGTCGGCGGACACGTCGAAGGGCGGCTCCTGGCCCTGGCGGATGCGCACGGCCTCGGAGGCGGTCCCGGGGGCGCTGCCCGCGCCCCCGCCGGGAGCGGCCGGCTCCTCCACCCAGCCGAACAGGATCTCGGCCCGGTCGGGGTACTGGTGCCTCAGGTGCACCTGGATGAGGGTGGAGACGTCGGTGAAGCTCTCGCCCGTTTCGGGGTCCGCGCCCTCGGCGGTGAACTCCCGGAACTCCCTGGTCTCCTGGGACAGCGCGCGGTCGACGCGCTCGTCGTTCTTGCTGGTGAGCGCGCTCCAGGTGACGATGTTCACCAGGGCGAGGACGGCGGCCATGAGCAGGACGACCCAGCCCATGATGAGGAGCCGGGCGGGAACGCGGCGCCGCTGGGGGACCTCGGGCTGGGGACCCTCCAGGACCATCGTGGGATGGACGGCCGTGTGCCCGGACCCGCTCCGGGCTCCCCCTCCGGGCAGGCCGCCGAGGTCCACCGTCGGAGACTCCCCGTCGAAGCGGTCAGTCGTCATCGTCGTCCCCGTCGTCGTCTTCGCCGCAGTCGTCATCATCATCGCCGTCGTCGTCCCCGCAGGAGACGGTGGGGGGATGACCAGGGGTTTCGGAGGGGGGTACCGATGGGGTCTCCGAGGGTCCGGTGTGGTCGGGGTCGTCCTCGTCCGGGGTTCCGTCGCCGTCGTGGTCGGTGACCGGCGGCGGGGGAGCGACGATCCCCGCGTCGGAGGGAGGGAGGGGGCCGGCGGCGGGGGACTCCCCGACCACGACCTCGCCCGGGGGGTCGTGGTCGGAGGGCCGGCCGGTCACCGCCCACAGCAGGACCGAGCCCGCGACCAGGACGGCCGCCGCGGCACCGGCCAGCAGCAACAGCAGTGGTGATCTCATATCCGCCGAGCATCCCGGGCCGGGGGGAACCCGAGATGAAACGGGCATGAGGATTTCCTCATCCGCGCCAGCCGGCGGCCCGGTGCCGTCGGGGGCGCCCTCCCCGGCGGCACCGGGCCGTATGCCCGGGGAGGGCTCGCTCACAGGCCGACCGGAACCGTCGCGGGTGCGCGGCAGGAGGTCAGGCGGCAGACCGACGAGGCTTATCAGCCTGCCGCTTGGCATAGAGGCGTCAATACCGGAGGGCACCGCCTCGGCCGGCCTCCGCGGTCACCGCACTACGCGGCCCCGGCGCGCGTGCGCCCGCGCCGGGCGCCCACGGCGGCGTCCACCAGGAGGAACACCAGCAGGGAGGCGCCGAACAGCGGCAGGAACAGGCCCACACCCACCGCCGCGGCGGCGACGAGGGCCAGGCACCACCACGGCAGGCCGCGCCAGGTCCTGCGCGGGACGAGCGGGCGTCCCACGGAGAGCGCCGCGTCCTTCGTCGGGCGGCGCAGCCACCACATCCGGTAGCCCCAGAAGACGAGGGCGAGCACGGACAGGCCGACCAGGGTCAGCAGGACCTGGTTCGTCACACCGAACAGCAGCCCCATGTGGAAGGCGATCCCCCACGAGGCCATCTTGGCCATGAACGGATGGTCGGCGAACCTCAGCACCTCGACCACCTCGCCGCTCGACGCGTCGACGGCCATCGCGTCCTGGTTGACGGGCCAGGTGCGCGAGACCCCCTCCACCGTGAACGGCGCGCCCTCCTCCGCGGGCACGGCGACCTCCACCGGGCCGTCCAGCCCCGCCGCGCGCGCCGACTCCAGGACCAGGTCCAGGTCCGCGCCCTGGCCGGCCGCGCCGTGGTCGCCGTGCGCGCCGTCTCCGCCGTGGCCCTCGTGACCCGACGAGGCGGAGGCCGACAGCGCGGGAGTCGTCCAGCCGAGGGCCGTGCGCACCTGGCCGATGTTCTCACCGGCGAACTGGGACCAGGTCAGCCCCGTGGCGGAGAGCGTCAGCAGGCCCAGCAGCGCCCAGATCCCGAGCGACCCGTGCCAGGACAGGGTCCGGTTCCGGCCGGTCGCGGAGCTCTCGGGGAGCAGGGTGCGGCGCAGGCGGCGGCTCCTGCGCCTGCGGCCGATCCACAGCACGGCCCCGCCGAGGCCGACCACCCACAGCCAGCTCGCGGCGAGTTCGCTGTAGACGCGGCCGAGGTCCCCCAGGTGCAGGTGGCGGTGGAGCTCGGACAGCCACGACCGCGCGGGCAGGGCGCCGCTGCTGCCGTAGCTGGTCATGTCGCCGAGGAGTTCGCCGGTGTAGGGGTCGACGAAGACGGCCAGCCGGTGGCTCTCGGAGAGCCCCTCCACGTCCAGCAGGACGCGGGTGCTCTCGTCGGGTTCCGTGGCCGGGCGCACGGCGTTCAGCGTTCCCTCGGGGTGGGCGTCGACCGCGGTGTCCACCTGCTCCTGGAGGGGCAGTGCGCTGTCGCCGGGGGTGACGTGGAGCTGGTCGGAGTAGAGGGCCTGTTCGATCTGGGGCGTGTAGACGTACAGCAGCCCGGTCACGGCGGCGACGACGATGAACGGCGCCACGAGGAGCCCGGCGTAGAAGTGCAGGCGGAGCAGGAGCTGGCGCAGCGCCGCCCACGTGGAGGGGGAACGCCGCGGATCGGGAGGGGGAGCCGGTTCGGGGGAGTCGACGCGGTCGGGGACGTGCGATGTCATGGGGGCGACCTTCCTGGTCTGGTTGCGGAGCAGCCCACGGGGGGTTTCGGGCATGCGAAGCACCGACGTGTCGGTGCGGGCCGGACACGGGGGACCGGCGGGGCGGCCTCAGGCAGGGAAGGTCGCGGGCGGGCCGCGCAGGACCCGTACGTGGCGCAGGAACAGCAGCCGGGCGGACTGCCGGAGGGGCGTTCTCGTGGGGCTTCCCGCGGGGGCGGGGCGGGGGACGGGGGCGGGCTCGGCGCCGAGGAGCAGCAGGCGGTGCAGCAGGGAGCGCACGAGGCCCACGAGGGCGAGGGCCGCCCGTTCCCCCTGGCGCAGCCACCACGCGCACACCACCCCGGCCACGGCGTGGGCGAGGAGCATGCCGGGCCCGACACCGGATCCGGCCAGCGCCTCGTATCCGGCCGCGTGGGGGGCGGCCCCGCCCGGCGACGCGACGGCGAAGAGCAGGTGCAGCGCGACCTGGCACCACAGCGTCGTGCAGACGAGGGGGCCGAGGCGCTGCTCGGAGCGGAAGAGCCCGTGGGCGACGGCGAGGACGAGCGCGAAGCCCGCGGCGAGGCCGAGCGGTGGTACCGCGTGCCCCGCCGCCAGGACGTGGCCGGCTGAGGACACGCCCGTGCACACGGTGGCGAACACCGTGGCACGCGGCAAACGGAGCGGGACCGTTTCAGCCATAGCGGACAGTGTGGCGCATGTCCGCGCAGGTGCCCATATCCGTTCTGGGAGCGTTCCCGTCACGTTGTGCGCACGTTCGGATGCGGCCCTTCCGGACGGAGTCCGGTACGCGTCCGCGCGCGGAACGCGCCCGGCCACCCCTCCGTCCCGGTGCCCGGCGGGTACGCGCACACCGGTGCCGACGCCGCGTGCCCACCGCCCCCGTCCGGTGGAGCGGGAGGGTACCCCGACCACCCGCTCCCGAGCGCGTTGCCGGGTGACGAAACGACGCAACGAAAGCGGGAAAGCCGCCATCCCGGGTTTCGTCACCGCCGATGTGGTCTGGCAGGTGCCGCCGGAGTCAGGGTCGGCAAACGAAAGACCCGGTCCGCGCGGCACGGGAACCGGTGGCGCGGTCGCGGGACCGACGTGCTCCGAGCCGTGCCCCTCACGGCGCGCGGCCACGTCGTCCCTCCCCCCGAAGGCCCCGCTCCCCGGGAAAAATCAGCGGAAAATAACCGCAAAACCTCCTCTTTCTAGCGTGTGTCACGTACCGCTTCAAAAGAGGCGATTCGAAAGACAGACCTAGTGAGAGGCATGTACATGGGCCGCAACGTGAAGCTCTTCTCCCTTTTCGCCGTCATGTTCGTCGCCGTTCTGGGGCTCTCCCTCGCCGGGTTCGGCGACCCCGGGGTTTCGGTACACGTCTCCGGCGAGATCCCGCCGCCTTCCTCCCCGTATCCGGGCGAGCCCTGGAAGTAGCGAAGTCGGGACCGGAGCAACCCTTCCGAGGCGCTGCCGCCTTCGCCCCTCCGGTGCCCGGGAGACGAACCGTGTCGATCGTTCAGGGAGACGGTGGCCATGCCCAGTTCAGAGAACGTCCTTCACCAGATATCCGTACCCGGTCGGGGCGCCCCGACCGCGACGACCAGGGGCGAGGCGCTCATGCGGGCGGCCCTGTCCACCCTCCGGCGCTCCGACCAGAGGGGGTGGGCCCGTCTCTACCTCGACGGCCTGCTGGACCTTCGGGAGCGGCGGACGATCAGTCGGATCGCCCACCGGGCCGGAGCCGGCCAGGTGGGGCAGAGCCTGCACCACTTCATCAGCAAGTCCCCCTGGGACTGGGAACGTATGCGCGCGGAGTTGGCGCGTTTCCTGCACGGTGAACTCGCTCCTCCGGCATGGGTGGTGGACTCCGTGGTCATCCCCAAGGCCGGAGAACACTCCGTGGGTGTGGACGTCTCCTTCGTGCCCGAACTCGGACGGCGGATCAGCCACCAGAGGGCCGTCGGGCTCTGGTTCGCCTCCGAGCACGGGAGCGTGCCCGTCCACTGGCGGCTCATGCTCCCCGAGCGGTGGACCGACGACGCCGCCCTGCGGTACAAGACGGGGGTACCGGAGACCGCCGAACCGGATCTGCTGGAGGCCGGGCTCGGTCTGGTCCACGACGTCGGCTCCGAGTGGGGGATCCCACCGCGCCCGGTGGTGCTCGACGGCCGCGGGTACGCCGCGGAGCGCCTGCTCCACCGGCTCGCCAGGACGGGAACGCCCTACGTGGCCCGGATCGCCGGTGACGCCCGGTTCGGGGCACTCCACCCGGCAGCGGTCCGGTACGGCAACGGCGCCGCGTCCGCGCGACGCCTCGTCGACCTGGTCAAGGGACTACGCACCCCGACCGGATGGCGGGCCGGTGACGGTACCGTACGGACGTCCCTGGCCCTGGGAACACCGGTGGCCCCCCTGTACGGGAACGACGGGTCCACCGCCCGGCCGCTCACACTGGTGGGGGAGTGGCGGTCCGAGGACGACCGCGACCCGGCCCTGTGGGTGTCGAACCTGCCCGGAATCCCGGCTCGTTCCGTCCTGCGGATGGGACATCTCCTCGACACCGTGCGGCCGCCGGCACCGGACTCCCTCGGTGCGTCCGCCCTCCATGACTTCGAGGGCCGATCCTTCCCCGGTTGGCACCACCACGCGACCCTGGTGTCGGTGGCCTGCGCGGTCCGGGCGCTGTCCGCCGGTACGGGGCCGGACTCCCACGGCGCGCGGAGCTCCCCCGCCCGCTCGGCGGAGGCCGGTGGTACCGCGTGGTTCAGACCAGGCCCGGCTCGATGCTGAGCGAGCCCGTGTCCAGCCGTGCGGAATGCTCCGACGCCTGCCTCTGATAGGCGTCGGCCCACTCGTCGCTGCCCTGTACCCGGTGGATCCGTGCCATCATCCGGCTGGCGATGGCCACGCAGTAGGAGTTACGTAGTCGCCGGGCCAGGTCCAGCGAGGACGCGGCCAGCTCGTGGGCGGTGTGGTCGTCACCGTCCGCCAACCTGACGTGCGCCAGATCGAGGAGTAGGTGGGCCTGTCCGAGCAGGTCGGAGCCGGATCGGGCCAGCTCGAGCGCCTCGGTGAAGGCGCTGATCGCCCCTGGGTGATCGCCGTCCGCCTGCCGGAGCTCCCCCCAGCGCCGCAGGGTGTGCGCGCGGACCGGCCAGTGGGGGTCGCCGTCGAGTGCCTCCTGCACGGCGAGGAGATCGCTCCGTGCCCCTTCCAGATCGCCGTGCTGGATGCGTACCCGGGACAGGGCGAGCAGGACCCATGTCCGGCCGACGGTGTCGTCCGTGCGCTCGATCGCCTCGCGCGCACGTAAGCACTGGTCGAGGGCACGGGTCAGGTCTCCGGAGGACCTCGACTCGGCGGACAGCCTGAGCAGGACCAGGCCCCTGCCCCGGTCGTCGCCGACCTCGGTGAAGATCTCCAGTGCTTTCCGGTAGTGCGCGTCGGTACCCTCTCCGGACTCGGCCCGGGCGTTGCCGAGGCTGAACAGGAGAGCGGCCTCACCCCTGCGGTTCCCCTTGGCGCGGACGGAGCGCAGCGCGTGCTGGTGCGTGTGGTGCCAGTCCTCGATCTGGCCCTCGTAGAGGAACCGGGGCATGGCGGAGACCGCCAGTTCCCAGGCGAACTCGTCCAGCCCGGTGTCGGCCGCGTGCTCGACGGCCCTGGAGAGGGAGTGGCGTTCGGTGTGGCGCCAGACGGCCGGTGAGGACATGCACTTCTCCACCTCCACCGGGTCGGGGCACCACATGGGCGATGCGCCCCTGAGCTCGATGTCGATGCCGCCGCTGCCGTGACGGTCGGCCTCTCGCAGGAGGTGGAGCCATCCACCCAGGAAGCGCTCGACGGCGGCGCGGCGTTCCTCGTCCGTGTCGACGAACTTCGCGCATTCGCGGGCGTAGAGCCGCAGGAGGTCGTACACGCGGTAGCGGGGTTGTCCGACGCGGTCCTCGCCGACGAGTTCGATCAGATGGCTGTCGAGCAGCTCTTCGAGGGCGTTGAGGGCGTCCTCGGCGGAGGTGGTACCCAAGAACGCCGCCATGGCCCACTCGGGGACCTCGGACGAGTGGACCAGGCCGAGGCAGCGGAAGAGCCGTGCCGCGTCGGGACTCAGGGTGCGGTAGCTGAGGGCGAAGGTGGCGGTGAGCTTGACCTCGCCCCGGCTGAGCTCGGCCAGGCGTCGCTGCTCACTGGCGAGCCTGCGCACCAGGCTGTTCAGCGTCTGGCCGCGCGCCGCGGTCAGACGCGCGGCGGTGATCCGCAGGGCGAGTGGCAGGCCGTCGCACAGGCGTGCGAGTTCGAGGAGCGCGTCCTGGTCGTCCGGAGGGCGGTGCAGGACCGCGCGCAGCACCTCCACGGAGCGGGCGTCGTCGAGCGGGGCCAGGTGAACGTGGCCGACACCGTGGGTCACGGCCAGGCTCTCCAGGGCGTTGCGGCTGGTGACCAGCGTGGTGCAGCCCGCATGGCCGGTCAACAGCGGACGGATCTGCGCCGAGTCCTGGACGTTGTCCAGGATGATGAGGAGGCGTTTGCCCGCGGTCCGGGAACGCAGCGCGGACGCGCGTTCCGCGGGCGCGGACGGGATCTCCTCGCGGGGGGTTCCGAGTGCGTACAGGAAGTCGTAGAGCACCTCCTCCGCCGTGAGGGAGCTGGCACCCTCGGTGAAACCGGACATGTCCACGTAGAGTCGGCCGTCGGGGAAGCGGTCGGTTCTCCGATAGGCCCAGTGCAGGGCGAAAGCGGTCTTTCCGACACCACCCATCCCGGTGACGGCGATACTGACGGGCGCTTCCAGGGTGCTGCGAACGTTGTACTCGGCTTCGAGCACATCGAGTTCCTCGTCCCGTCCCCGGAACCCCACCGGAGCCGGGGGAAGCTGGTCGGGTACCGGTGCGCGCCGCTCCTCCGGCGCGTCCGTGCCCGTGGCGCCGTCCGCAGGGCCCTCCCGCACGGGTGGCGCCTGCGGGGACAGGGCCGGGGAGGTGACCGTCTCGCTGTCGAGGATCAGCTGGTATGTCCGCTGGAGTTCCGCGCCCGGGCTCACCCCGAGCTCCTCGACCAGCAGTTCGCGTGCCTCCAGGTAGGTGTTGAGGGCCTCGCTCTGACGTCCGACCCTGTAGAGGGCGAGCATCAGCAGCGCGCGGGGGCGCTCGCGGAAGGGCTCGTCGGAGACGAGTCTGGTGAGGTCCCCGAGCGCCTCCTCGTGCCGGCCCAGCCGGACCTCCAGTTCCAGGCGCTCCTCCTGGAGCGAGGTGCGCCACTGCTCGATCCAGCGGGCCTCGTCACGGACGCGGTCGCTCATGACGTCGGCCAGGGTCTCGCCGCGCCACAGCCCGACGGTTTCGCGCAGCAGGCGTGCCGCCTCGGGCAGGTCACCGTCGGTCCGGGCCGCACGGGCCTTGTGGGAGAGTTCGCGGGCCAGGGCGAGGTCGGTGGCGGCGAACGTGCCCGAGAGCGCGTACCCCGGGGGGATCGTGGCGATGGCGGTGTCCTTGGGGGCCGAGAGCGCCTTGCGCAGGGAGGAGACGCAGATGGCCAACTGGTTGCGCACCGTCTTGGGCGGGGCCTCGCCCCAGACGGCGTCGATGATCTCCTCGGTGGCGACCGTGTGGCCGTGGTTGAGCCCGAGCACGGCCATGACGGTGCGCTCGCGTTCCGAACGCAGGCGGACCGGAGCACCTTGCACGAGGAGCTCCAGAGGGCCCAGGAGCCTGACCGAGAGCGCGTTCCCCATAGCCACTTTCTGAAAAGCGAGGAGTTTATGCAACACCGATAGCTTAAGTGGAAAAGGCGCGGATTCGGTTTGGGGGCCGACCCTAGGGCCACATGTGGCCGCTCAAGGTGATGTTGGTCACGTGCGACTTCCGGCCGTCCGGAAAGCTATTCGTGTCAGAGGTTGAATGCAAAACAAACGCTGTTAGGTTTTGGAGGACGGACCCCCCGCCGCGGCGAGTATCGTGTCCGCGCGGCGGGCGGGTCCCTCGTCCCGCGCCATCCTTGTGGGGCCGCGCGGGATTCACTTACGGTGAAACGTGCCCGGTTCGCGGACCGTTTCGCTCGGGGGCCGTTTCCGCGTCCCCGTGATCACATACTCCCGTTTTCCCGGAGCCGCCACATCACGTGACCACGTGAATTGTTCACGCGCTCAGAAAACGACGTTGTCGGCCGCGGGCACCAGTGCGACCACCGGGACGGACCGGTCGGTGCGCCGCCGGAAGTCCGCGAAGTTCGGGTCCTGGGCCGTCTGGCGCTCCCACAGGTCCTCCTGGTCGGCCTCGTCCACCAGGACCGGCCGGACCGTGTAGGTGTCCTGACCGACCTCGACCGAGCCCGCCCCGGACGCCATGAGGTTGCGGAACCAGTTCGGGTCGGTGGCCGCGCCCCCGTTCGCGGCGAAGACGACCAGTTGGGAGCCGTTCTCCAGGTAGACCAGCGGTGTGGTGCGCATCAGCCCGCTACGCGCCCCCCTGGTCGTCAGCAGAAGGAGGGGCTTGCCCTCGAAGCCCTCGACCCGGCCTCCCCCCGCCCGGAACCGCTCGATCACCTGAAGGTTGAAGGGGTTGCTGTTGACGGTGCTCTCCGCCGCGTCCCCCGTCCTCGTCGTCTCCACCGCTTCTTGCCCCTCTCGTGTGTTCGCTGTGTCCCGTCCGTCACCGGTCCGCGTCATCCGGCGTTCCGCCAGGGGGTGTCGGGGGTGTACACGCGGGCCGGGGTGTCCGCCTCATAGGGCATCCCCGGCGGCATGTTGATGAGTTCCATGTGCAGGCCCCACGGGGTCGTGAAGTACACCCAGCGGTCACCGGCGATCGGACCTTCCTCGATCGTCTCGGGCTCACCCAGGACGGTCACCCCGGCCGTGCCCCGCAGGTACTCGGTGGCCTTGTCCACGTCCTCGACGTGGATCGCCAGGTGGTGCCCGCCCCAGTCACTGTTCCGGGGAGGGCGGCGGTCCTGGTCGGGCGCGGAGTACTCGAACAGCTCCAGGTTGGTCGCCGGCCCGAGCCTGAGCATGGCGATCCATGCCGAGGCGTCCCGGTGGACGCCGAGCTTCCGGACCATCCAGTCCCCCTCGCGGTCCTCCACCGGCCCCAGGCGGTAGACGAGTTCCGCACCGATCACTCCCGTGAAGAATCCGACCGCCTCATCGAGGTCGGGAACGGTGTACGCGACGTGGTGCACCGCGTGTGCCCCGGGAATCGCCGACATTGTCTCCTCCTTCGCGCGAACGGTGTATCCGCTGCGCAGCGTGGAGCAGGCCGCCGGACCGGGGCAATCGTGAGCACGACTCTTTTTGAGGTCCGCCCCCCTTTCCGGGGTTAAGTGACAAAGTGGCGCCCCGCTCGTTGATGCACGGTCACCGGGGCCGCTGTTATGTGTCCGTGCCTCGGTGCGTGAACAGACCGCACCAACGGAAGACAAGCAGAGGCTGATTCTTCTCGTTCGAATCGACTGGTAGGTGGGCTATGGCCGTGATCAATCGGCGTGGATTTCTCGTTACGGGTTCCGCGGCGGCAGCCGGTGCGGGGCTGACGGGTTCTGCCGCGTCCGTCGACGCGGCACCCGCCTCCGCGGCCGAGGACGAGGCGTTCGTCCAGGTCGGGCCCGAGGACCCCCGCTACCTCGACTACATCTCCGGTATCAACCAGCGGTGGGTCGCCGAACCGGAGCGCGTGGTCCTGCCGCGCACCACCGAAGCCGTGGTCGAGGCCGTCCAGGACGCCGTCGACCGGGGCAAACGCATCACCGTGTGCAGCGGCGGCCACTGCTTCGAGGACTTCGTCTTCAACTCCGAGACCGAGGTCATCATCCACATGGCGCTGATGGACCAGGTCTCCTTCGACGAGAAGAGGGACGCGTTCGAAGTGGGCGCGGGGGCCTCGTTACTCCAGGTCTACGAGGACCTCTTCGCCGGCTGGGGAGTCACCGTCCCCGGCGGTATCTGCTACTCGGTCGGTGCCGGCGGACACATCGCCGGAGGCGGGTACGGCATGCTCTCCCGCCAGTACGGCCTCACCGTGGACCACCTGCACGCCGTGGAGGTGGTCGTCGTGGACAGGAGCTCCAGGGCCGAGAGCATCATCGTCGGACGCGACTCGACCGGTAGCGAACTCGACCTCTTCTGGGCCCACACCGGCGGGGGAGGAGGCAGTTTCGGGATCGTCACCCGCTACTGGTTCCGTACCCCGGGAGCGAAAGGCGACCCGTCGGACCTGCTTCCCCGGCCACCGTCGGAGATCTTCATCTCCACCGTCTCCTGGCCCTGGGAGGAGGTCACCAGGGATGGCTTCGCCTCCCTCGTGGACTTCTACGGCACGTGGCTGCGCGACAACAACGAGGCCGGCAGCACCGGAGGCTCGCTCTTCAGCTGGCTCATGCTCAACCACAGGAGCAGCGGCAGCATCGACGTCATCGTCCAGCTCGACGCGGGGCTGCCCCGGGCGCGCGCGGTGCTCTCGGACTACCTGGCGGGACTGAACGACGCCATCGGCCTCGGAGGGGGCGAAGTACGGCGGTCCGGTGTGACCGACTCACGCTACTCGACGACCCAGCGCCTGCCGTGGATGCGCGGGACCCGGTACATCGGCACGGTCTCGCCCACCCAGACCGACCCCAACATGCGGGGCAAGCACAAGTCGGCGCACATGCGCGCCCCCATGCCCGCGGACCAGATCGCCACGATCTACCGCCACCTCACCGAGAAGGAGCACAGCAGCCGCTTCGCCGGGGCGATCTTCGCCTCCGCCGGCGGCGCGATCTCCTCGGTCGGGCCCGAGGAGACCGCCGTCGCCCAGCGCGACTCGATCATGAAGCTGAACTACGAGTCGTACTGGCAGGACCCGTCCGACGACGAGGCCAACCTCGCCTGGGTCCGCGGTATCTACGGTGACGTCTACGCCGGGACCGGCGGGGTCCCGGTGCCCGGCTCCGTCACCGACGGGTGCTACGTCAACTACCCGGACGCCGACCTCGGTGACGCGAACCACAACACCTCGTCCACGCCCTGGTACGAGCTGTACTTCAAGGGCAACTACGACCGCCTCCTGAGAACCAAACGCGAATGGGATCCGCAGGACGTGTTCCGACACGGGCAGTCCATCGGTTCCTGAACCCGGACGGACCGCTCCCCGTGAAGCAGAAGGGGCGGAGAGCACAGTGACACCGCAACAGTGAGGAAGACACGAATGCGCACGACGACAATGGGCGGGAACGGACCGGAGGTCGGCCGCGTCGGACTCGGCACGATGGGCATGTCCTTCGGGTACGACCCGCACGGACGGGACGACGACCGCTCCCTGGGCGTCATCCGCCGGGCGCTCGACCTGGGCGTCAACCTCATCGACACCGCCGACGCCTACGGGCCCTTCACCAACGAGGAGCTGGTGGGCAAGGCCATCGCCGGGCGCCGCGACGACGTCGTCCTGGCGACCAAGGGCGGCCTGGTCGTGGACGAGAACGGACTCGGCCTCAACGGCACCCCGGAGCACCTGCGCGCGGCGGTCGACGGGAGCCTCTCCCGTCTGGGAGTCGACCACATCGATCTCTACTTCCTGCACCGGGTCGACCCCGAGGTGCCGCTGGAGGAGAGCTGGGGGGCGCTGGCCGAGGCCGTCGCCGCGGGCAAGGTCCGCTCCCTGGGACTGTCCGCGGTCGCCCTCGACCAGATCCGCCGGGCACAGGAGGTGCACCCCGTCTCCGCGGTGGAGTCGGAGGCGTCGCTCTTCACCCGGGACGCCTTCGAGGACGTCCTGCCCCACTGCAGGGAGAACGGCATCGCGTTCCTGCCCTTCTCCCCGCTCGGGCGCGGCCTGCTGACCGGCGCGTTCAGCAAGCCCTCCGACCTTCCCCAGGACGACTGGCGCGCCACACAGCCGCGCTTCACCGAGGAGGCCCTGGCCCACAACCGCGGCCTGGTGGAGACCGTCGGCCGTGTCGCGGAGCGCCACGGGGCCACCACCGGCCAGGTGGCCCTGGCCTGGCTGATCGCCCAGGGCGACCACGTGATCCCCATCCCCGGGACCAAGAAGCACGAGCGCCTGGAGGAGAACGCGGGCGGTGCCGACCTGGTCCTCACCAAGGAGGACATGGCCGAACTCGACGCCCTGCCCGCGCCCATGGGCGCCCCGGAGGACTGAACCGCCACCGCCCGGGACCGGTACCCGACGCCGACGGCGTACGAGACCCGTACCGGTCCCGGGCCGGCCCCGCGCCCTTCCCCAGACCCCGGCCGCCCCGCCGGACCCCGGCCCCCGCGGCCCTCCCCGTACCCGGGGGACGCCGGCCGCCCCTCGGGGCCGACACCACCGCATGACGGAGCCTGTGATCCACCGGCCGTGCCCACCAACGGCACCGTGCCGACGCGCGGACGCGGCCACACCCCGCGCGCGTCCGCGTCCTCACACCAGTCCCCGACCGGGACCAGAGCGAAGGACACTCCCCATGACCGCAGAGACCCTGAGCCCCGACATCCTGAAACCCGTATGGACCGACCTTCCCCGGCTCCCCGGCCTCAACTGGCGGGTGCACGCCTGGCAGCGGGTCGGATACGAGGTCAGCGTGGTCCGAGGACTGCTCTCACCGGACGACCCGACCCTCGCCCACGCCTGCGGCGCCGACGGCACCGCGGTCAAACGCTGCTTCGTCGTGGTCGACGAAACCGTCGACTCCCTGTACGGCGAGGCACTGCACGACTACTTCACCGCGTGGCGGATCGAACCCGAGTGGCACTCCGTGCCCGGAGGGGAGGACTCCAAGGAGCTGGACCACGTCGTCGAGATGACCGACGCCATGATGCGGATGGGCATCCTGCGCCGTTCGGAGAGGGTCGTGGCCGTCGGGGGCGGTGCCTGCCTGGACCTGGCCGGGATGACGGCGAGCCTGTACCGGCGGGGCGTTCCCTACGTTCGCGTGCCCACCACCCTGCTCGGCCAGGTGGACGCCGGTGTCGGTGTCAAGACTGGTATCAACCACGGCAACCACAAGAACCGACTCGGTACCTACTACGCGCCCGAGACGACCCTCATCGACCCCGAGTTCCTGCGTACCGTCGAACCGCGCCACATCACCAACGGTCTCGCCGAGATCATCAAGATGGCGCTGGTCGTCGACCCCGCCCTCTTCTCCCTGCTGGAGCGGTCCGTCCCCGGGCTGGACGCCGATGCGTTCGCCGACGGCGGCCCCCTCCCGGTCGAGGTCATCTCCCGAGCCATCGCCGGAATGCTGGACGAGCTGGAGCCCAACCTGTGGGAGACCGTGCTGGAGAGGGCCGTCGACTACGGCCACACCTTCAGCCCCTCGTTGGAGCTGCTGGCGGACCCGCCGCTGCTGCACGGTGAGGCCGTGGCGATCGACATGGCGGTCTGCGTGGCCCTGGCCCACGGCCGAGGCATGCTCTCCCTCCACGACACCGAGCGCGCCCTCGGCCTGATCCGCGCGGCCGGACTCCCGCTGACCGACCCCGTCTTCACGGCCGACCTGCTCACGGGTGCCCTGGCCGACGCCGTCAAGCACCGTGACGGACTCCAGCGCGTCCCCCTGACCAGCGGTATCGGCCGTGCCGATTTCGTCAACGACATCACACCGCGGGAGATCACCCGGGCCCTGGAGTTCGTCGCCTCCTACGCTGAGGGCGCCCACGGTGTGCGAGTGCCCGAGAGCGAAGGCGCGGCCTCGTGACCGCCGCCGGGGCTCCCGCCGCGCGGCACGGCACGGCCGGAGGCGTCACGGTCTTCGACGTCGGCGGTACCCACATGCGCCGTGCCGAGTGGTCACGCGAACACGGGCTGGGCGACGTGACCGTGGAACCCGCTCCCAGCATGCTCCTCAACCCCGGCGAACCGGTGGACGCGCTCAGGAAGAGGTTGCTGGACGCGCTCGGTGACGCCGTGCCCGCGCGGTCGGAGCCGCGGGTCGCGGGTGTCTCCCTGGGCGCGGCCCTGGACCACCGCACGGGCACCGTCTACGGGTCGGCCCCGCTGTGGGGGGACGAGACCGAGCCCTTCGACCTGCTGGGAGAACTGAGGCGCAGGCGGCCGGACGTCTCCTGGCACGTGGTCAACGACGTCACCGCCGCGCTGTTGCACCTGGCCGGATCGCCGCGGTGCGCCGGCCTGCGCAAAGTGGCGCTGATGACCGTCAGTTCCGGAATCGCGTGCCGTGTCCTCGACCGGGTCCGCGACGTCGTCCCCACCGACGCCTGCGGGCTCCAGGGGGAGGTGGGCCACCTGCCCGCCACCGCCCGCCTGCGTGGACGCCCCGTGGAGCTGGACTGCGACTGCGGCGGCCCCGGACACGTGGCCGCGTACGCGTCCGGACCCGGGATCCGGCGTATGGCCGAAGTCCTGCGCGAGCGTACGGGCGAGGAGTGGGCGCGTTCCCGGCTGGGGACAGCCATGGCCGGCGGCCGGGGGTTCGAGGAGGCCTTCCACACGGCTCTGGAAGAGGGTGACGCCATCGCGGGCGAACTGCTCACCGCCGTCACCGCCCCGGTCGCCGACGTACTGAGGACCGCCCTGGCACTCGACCCCGAACTCGACCTGGTCGCGTTCACCGGAGGGGTGGCCGTCCACCTGGCCGACCACTACCGCGACGCCCTCCTCGACCACCTCTCCCGGGACGGGCTCTACCTCACGAGCGACCGAGAGCCGAGCTGGGTCCTCGACCGCGTCGTGGTCTGCCGACCCGGGGAGGCCAACGGCCTGGAGGGTGCCGGCCACGCCGCGCTCTCAGCGAGGGCGGCGGGACCGCTCCGTGAGCACCGGGCGGTGGTGCGTGAGGCCGCGGGACCGATCGTGCGAACGCGCACCACACCGGAACCCGGCCCGGGAGAGCTCCTTCTGGAGCCGTTGACGGTCGGGGTCTGCGGAACCGACATCCAGATGCTGCGAGGCCTGCGGGACGACCCGGCTCCCGTCATCGGACACGAGGGGGTCGCCCGCGTGGTCGCCGCGGGGCCGGGAACGGACTCCCGGCTTCGCCCGGGAACCACCGTCACCGTCAACCCCACCCACCCTGACGATCCCGGTTTCCTGCTCGGCCACAACGTCGACGGGCTGCTCTCCGAGCGCGTCCTCGTCCCGGGCACCGCGGTCCGCGCCGGCCTCGTGGTGCCGCTGGCCGAAGGCCCCGAGGACGAGCTCGCCGCGCTGGTCGAACCGCTGGCGGTGGTCGGCTACTCCCTCGGGGCCCTGGCCCGGTACCGACCGCGAACCCTGGTCGTGTTCGGTGACGGGACGGTGGGTCACCTGGCCGTCCGGGCGGCCGGCCACCTGCTCGGGACCGGGGTGCGGACCGTCCACGTCCACCACACCGGGACCGGGCTGGAGTGGAGTGAGTCGGCCCCCCACCGGGCCGACGTCCGTCTGCGGGCGTACGGGACCGGCACCGCGCCGTCCGACGTCGCACGTCCCGCCGGAACGGTCGCCGCCGTGGTGGCCACCCCCCGGGACGCCACGGCCTCCTGCCTGGAGACGGCCCTGTCCTGGGTGGGGGACGGTGGAGTGGTCGACGTCGTCGGCGGCCTGCCCGCCGACACGCGGATCCCCTCACTGCCCGACACGGACCTGGCGGGCCTGCGCGCCGCGAACCGCGCGGGAGTCCCGCGACCTCCCCGTGTGGCCTCCCTGACGACGGTGTCCGGTGACCGGGTGCGCGTCTTCGGCCACCGCGGTGTCTCCAACGACCACCTCGTCGAGGCCGCGGCCGAACTGCGCCGGCGTCCCGAGCGGTACCGAGACCTCGTGACCCACAGCACCGACCTCGACGGTGCCGTCGGGATCATGTCCGAGCTGGCGCGCGGATCCCGGTACGTGGACGGCGGGCGCGTGGTCAAACTCGCCGTCCGCGTCTCGGACCGCGCCGAAAGGAGGGACCCGTGAACGGGGTCCGGGTCGGGGTGGCCGACTGGCGCCTGCACCTTCGGGGCTGGCACGCCGTCGACCTCGCGGCGCGGGTCGGCGCGGACGGGGTCCACCTCGACCTCGGCGGCCCGGGGCGCGGCCCCCGGATCGACCGCCGGGGCGCCCTCGCCCACCTGCGGCGCCGCTCCGAGGAGACCGGTGTCGCCGTGCTCGCCCTGACCGCCAACGTCCTCAACGACATCGGCCTGACCGCCGAACCGGGCGGCACCGACGCCCTCCGGGTGCGCAGGATCCTCATCCGACTGATGGACGCCGGCCACGCGCTGGGCGCGCCGCTGGTGTTCGTCCCCAGCTTCCGGCGCAGCGCCATCGGGGGCCCCTCGGACCTGCGCCGCACCATCGACGTCCTCCGCTGGGCGGCCCCCGAGGCGGCTGCCCGCGGACTGCTCCTCGCCAGCGAGAACGTCCTTGCGCCCGACCAGGCCGGGGAACTCGTCGAGGGCGTGGGGTCGCCGGTCTTCCGGTTGCTCCTGGACACCTGGAACCCCCGGGCGGCGGGCGTCGACCCGCTGCCGCTCGTCCGCGACGCCGCACCGCACTGGGCGGACCAGGTGCACCTGAAGGAGGCCGACGGCGGCACCGTCGGCCGGGCGCCCCTGGGCCGCGGGCACCCGCCCGCGGCGGACGTGCTGAGGGCCCTCACCGACCACGGCGTGCGCATCGGCGCACTGGTCCTGGAGAACGACTACCGGGACGGCGACACGGCCAGGCTCGCACACGACACGGCCACGGCCCGCCGCTACGCCGACGCCCTCCCGGGGCCGCGGCCGACAGAACCCCTTCCGGAGGAGGCGCGATGACCACGATCCTGCGCGCACAGGCGCTGCTGTTCGACATGGACGGCACGCTCGTCGACTCGACCGCCGCGGTGCGGCGGACCTGGTGGCGCTTCGCGTCCCGGCACGGCCTGGACGGGGACGAGATCCTGGCGGCCGCACAGGGACGGCGCACCATCGAGACGGTCGCCATGTTCGCGCCTTCGGGAACCGACGTCGATGCCGAGACCGCCTGGCTGGTCAGTCAGGACGAGACCGACACCGACGGCGTCACGGCGGTTCCCGGGGCCCGGGAACTGCTCGCGGCGCTGCCCTCCCACCGATGGGCGCTGGTGACCTCGGCCGGCCGCGCGCTCGCCGCCGGCCGTATGGCGGCGGCCGGCCTGCCGCTTCCCCCGGTCGTCGTCTCAGCCGACGACGTCGAACACGGCAAACCCCACCCGGAGGGATACCGCGCCGCCGCACACGCCCTCGCCGTCTCCACCAGGTCGTCGGTGGTCTTCGAGGACACCGAAGCGGGGCTGCGCGCCGCGCACGCGGCGGGCGCGCTCCCCGTGGCCGTCGGCGACCACGACGCTCCCACGGTCCACGGGCCGCACCGGATACCCGACCTGTCCCTGGTCGGGGTCGAGGACCTCGGGGAGGACGGACTGCGGCTCCGGCTGCCCGCCTCCTCCGCGCACTCCACAGCACCACCGGCGATGCCGGTCCCCACGGAAGGAACCTCCTGATGACCGCCACCGATGACCGCACCCGGACCGTCCACGGCTTCACCGCACCCGGCTTCGAGGAGGTGCGCGAGGAGTTCGAACGCAACATGACCGAGCGGGACGACCAGGGGGCGGCCCTGGCCGTCACCCAGCACGGGGTCACCGTGGTCGACCTGTGGGGCGGCCTGGCCGACTCCACCACAGGCCGCCCATGGCAGCGGGACACCATGCAGATGATCTTCTCCGGCAGCAAGGGCGTGCTCGTCACGGCGCTGCTGGTGCTGGTCGACCGCGGGATCCTCGACCTCGGCGCTCCCGTGGCACGCTACTGGCCCGAGTTCGCCGCCAACGGGAAGGCGGACATCACCCTCCGGGAGGTGGTCACCTTCACCGCGCGCGTGCCGGCGGTCGCCGCACCGCTGAGGCAGGAGGACATCAGCGACGCCGAGGGGATGGCCCGCCTGCTCGCACGGCAGGCGCCGGAGTCCGACGAGCGTGCGGAGGGCATCCTGTACGGCCCCTACGCCGCGGGTTGGATCGTCGCCGAGGTGGTGCGCCGGTCCACGGGACGCGGACTCGACCGGTTCTTCGCCGAGGAGGTCGCCGGACCGCTCGGCCTGGACATCCACTTCGGGATCACGCCCGACCTGGACCACCGCATGGCCCGCACCGAGTACGGGACCGGTTTCCTTCCGCAGTTCGACGGCTTCTTCACCAGCGATGACCCGCTCACCCAACGGATCTGGCAGAACCCGCGTCCCTTCCCCGCGGACGAGGAGACCTGGAACCGTCCCGACCGCAGGTTCCGGATGATCCCCGCGGCCAACGTGATCGGCACGGCCAGGTCGTTCGCCAGGATGTACGGGCTGCTGGCCATGGACGCGGCGAGGGACCCGCAGGAGCGGCCCGCGCTGCTTTCCCGGACCCTGCTCGACGAGGCCAGGGCGGTACACGTCGTCAAGACCGACCAGCTGATCGGCGTCCCCATGGTCTACGGAGGCGGCGGCTACCGTCTGCGGACCAAGGAAAGGCCCGGCCCCGACGGCAACTCCTTCGGTCACGACGGCGCCGGCGGCTCGGCCAACCAGGCGTGGCCGCGGGCCGGGGTGGGGGTGTCCTACGTCATGAACCGGATGATCGCTCTGGGGCCGGACGACAAGCGGGCGGGATCACTCCTGAAGGCGGTGTCGGCGGCGATCGGCCGCCGGGCGGACGCCTGACCTCATCCCCGGAGCGCGCGCGATCCCTCCTTCGAGAGGAACAGCCGTGTCAGCTCCACCCGCGAGGAGACGCTCAGCTTCTGGTAGGTGTGGCGCAGGTGCGTGTCCACCGTGTGGTGGGATATGCGCAGCTGGCGGCCGATCTCCCGGTTGGTTCTGCCCTCGACCGCCAGACGGGCCACCCGGGCCTCCGAAGCGGTCAGCGAGTCGATGCCGCGTCGGGTCCGCGCGGACGGGGTGGATCCGGTGAAGTCCATGTGCGTCTCCTCGTGTGGTCGTCCCTGCGTTCTCCCGTGCGCTCCGGGCGCACGGCACCGTTCGGTGCGTTCGCCGGAGGACGCGAGCGACCGAACACAGGTGACTCTCCTCCGGCCGCGGCGCGCGGACAACGACGATCCTGTGACTTCGTCAGGTGGGGCGCCGGGGCTCCCCGGTGCCCCATCCGGCGAAGGTCGGAAAGTAGGGCCGACGGCCGTGTACGGGCGCTCCGGAACCGGGAGGATGCGGGAACCGGGAACCCGCATCCAGGCAAAGGACGGACATGGCGGACCTTGAGGGCACCGCGGGGGTGGACCCCGTCCCGCTCAGCAGCATCCGCCTCCCCCTGGCCCGTCTTGGCGTCGTGTTCGAGGACGCCGACGTCGCCCACCGGGCGGACCGGGCACAGCAGACCTGGACCGGACGAACGAAGAGCGGCCGGCACGTCGTCGTCCAGCGCTTCCTCGGCCGCCCCGACGCCGCGGCGCGGAAACTGGACGCGCTGTCGGTCTTCGCGCGGGTCCACCAGCGGATACCGCCCGGGTCCTTGCGCGCGCCCCGGCTGCTGGCCGTGTCGTCCGCGGACCGTATCGCCGTACTCGAACACATACCCGTCATGCGGTCCGCCTTCGACGTCACCCCGGGGCGGGCCGTGGACACCGCGGTCCCCCGCGAAGGGGGCAGGGCCGTCGCCCTGCTGCACCGTACGGCTCCGGAGGGGGACACGGTTCCCGGCGAGGTGGTCACGGCGGAGTTCGAGGCGCGTGTTCGGGCGGCGCGCAGGGACGAGGCCCTGTTCCAGGCGATCGGGCGCCTGGCGAGGACCACCGGGCGGTCCGGTGTGACGCCCTCCCACCGGGGACTGCGGGCGGAACGGGTTCTCGTGGGGAGCGGCGGAGAGGTCGTGTTCGAGGGCTGGGAGGGGTTCGGATCCGCCGACCCCGCCCTCGACGTCGGCATGTTCGTGGGGGAGTGGCTGTGCGCGGGCGTACTCGTCGGGCCGGACGGGGCGGGATGGGGACGGCCGTGCCCGGACGACGCCGTGGAACGGGGGCTTCGGCGTTTCCGAGGGGTGCGCCCGGCGGTGGACGCCTTCTGGTCCGCCTACCGTGAGACCAGGCCGGTCGCGGGTCCCGCGCTCGCGGCACGCGCCACCGCTTTCGCGGGTCTGCACCTGATCGACCGGGTCACCGGGTGCGACGCCGCCGGCGGACACCCCGGCATGGAGGTCGGCCTCGACGTGGGACGGGCACTGGTCGTGGCCCCGCACGCCTTCACGGACGCCTTGGCTCTGTCGGCTGACTGAACCGTTCCGCGGAACTCGGGCACGACGGCGGGTGAGGGGGAGCGCGGCGGCGGGACCGGTGTTCGCTTCGCCGGCATGGGCCCGGGCCCTTCCGTGTCACGGCACGGGACCGAGACCCGACCGCCACCGGTCCTCGTCCCGGGGGACGGTGAGCAGCCGGATCCCGTACGCCGCCAGCAGGGCGCACACCACCGCGGCCACGCCGCCGACCCACCCGCCGACGTAGGACTCGTCCATGAACGCCACACCCACCACGGCCGCGGAGACCGGGTTGGTGAAGGTGGTGATCCCCAGCGGGGCGCCCAGCTCCATGCCCTGGTAGGCCGCCTGCGCCAGGAACAGGCCCAGCACCGCGATCACGGGCGTGGCCAGTGAGGACGCGTGTAGGAGCCCGGACGCCCCGGCCTCGCCGACGGCCGCCACCGCGGTCTTGACCGTGGCCGAGGAGACCCCGAAGGCCACCCCCGCCGCTCCCGCCAGCAGGTAGCTGCGCCAGGCGGCGGACCGGGCCCTTCCCGCCAGCCACGCGGTCGCCCACAGCAGCGCCGCCGTACCCGCGCCGACCACCGCCGAGTCCGTGTCGCCGAGCACGCCGCCCCGGCCGTCGGTCACCGTCACCGCCAGCAGCACGCCCAGGGCCACCGCGGTGAACGCCGCGCCGCGCCACTCCGCGCGGGTGACCCGGCGCCCGCCCAGACGGGCCGACCACGGGACGCCGAACACCAGCACCAGCACGCCGAACGGCTGCACCACGGTCAACGGCGCGTGGCTCACCGCCGCCACCTGGAAACCGGCCCGGGCCCCGTTGAACAGCAGGGACACCCACCACAGAGGGTGCCGCAGCAGGGCGGCCAGCTGCCTCCCTCCGGTGAGCGGCCTCGCCACCCGCACCGCGAGCCTGCGCTGGGCCACCGCCGCGACCGTGTAGGCCGCACACGAGAGCACCGCGAACACGATCCCCCACACCACGCCCGAGTCCATGACAGCGATGATTCCGCCTCTTCGAGTCCGCCCTCCGGCGGGTGCGGGAAGCACACGTCGGCCAAGGTCGGCGAGGGGGCGGGCGCTCCCGGCGGGGCATCCGGTTCGCACCGGGCGTGGACGCCGCCCCGGGACGGCGCGGCGGCCACCCGTACCGGAGGACGGGAGGGGAGGGAGGCCGTGGTGTGATGGAGGGGTGAGCCGTGCCGTGGAAGAGACCAACCGCCGTATGCTCCGGGCGCGGGACGCGATGGACCGGGCCTACGCGCAGCCGCTGGACGTACCGGCCCTGGCCCGGATCGCCCACGTGTCGGAGTCGCACTTCACGCGCACCTTCCGGGCCACGTTCGGCGAGACGCCCCACCGCTACCTCCAGTGCCGACGTGTCGAGCGCGCGATGTTCCTGCTGCGGGAGACCGGCCGCAGCGTGACCGACATCTGCTTCGAGGTCGGCTTCGGCAGCACGGGGACCTTCAGCCGCACGTTCCGCGACATCGTCGGCCGGTCGCCGAGGGAGTACCGCAGGGAGGCGGAGGCCGCGAACGTGCCGACGTGCTTCACGATGGCGTGGACGCGGCCGCACGCCTGACGGTGCCGCGTGTTCCGTACCGACCGTCGACCCGGCGGCGGACCGAGTGGTTTCGGATAAGTTTTCCTCCGGCCCGCTCAGTAGCGTGATGCACATGTTCAACGCGATCACGCACTCACAGATCTACGTCCTCGACCAGGACGAGGCCCTCGACTTCTACGTCGGCAAGCTCGGCCTGGAGGTCGGCGCCGACATCGACATGGGCTTCATGCGGTGGCTGACCGTCCAGGTCCCCGGCCACCCGGAGCGCCAGGTCCTGCTGGAGAAGCCGGGTCCTCCGGCGATGTCCGAGGAGACGGCGCGGCAGGTCCGGGAACTGGTGACCAAGGGCGCGACGGGCGGCACGCTCATCCTCTCCACGGACGACTGCCGCAAGACGTACGAGACGCTGTCGGGCCGGGGCGTGGAGTTCACCGAGGAGCCCACCGAGCGCCCGTACGGGATCGACTGCGGCCTTCGGGACCCCTTCGGCAACCACCTCCGCTTCACCCAGCCGAAGGCCTGAGGGTCCGGGGGCGGCCGCCCCGATCGTCGCACCGCCCGGGGCGGGCCCGCCGGGCCCTGTCGGACCCGCCCTCCGCACGGCTCCCGGAGGGTCCTACGCCCCGCCGCCGACCGCCGCACCCCGGTACAGCGCGGCGACCACCCCCTCGATGTCGGGCTCGCGCAGGGTCAGGTCGGCCACCTCGTGCCGCTGCGCGACCCGGGTGATCACCGCCGCCGGGTTCTCCGACAGTTCCAGCCACTGGCGCGGGCCGTCCACGCGCACGCACCGGCCGCCCTCCACCCCGATGGGCGGGGCGGGAGCGGCCAGGTCCACGACCAGCACCCGCGGAGCGGGCACGCTCGCGCGCAGCCCGTCCAGGCCGCCGTCGTAGGCCAGGCTTCCGCGGTCGATGACCACCACCCGCTCGCACAGGCGCTCCACGTCGCCCAGGTCGTGCGTGGTCAGCAGGATGGTCGTCCCCTCCTCAGCGTTGAGCCGCAGCAGGAACTCGCGGATGGTCGACTTGCTGACCACGTCCAGGCCGATGGTCGGCTCGTCCAGCACCAGCAGCCGCGGACCGTGCAGCAGGGCCGCGGTCAGGTCGCCGCGCATGCGCTGGCCCAGGCTGAGCTGGCGCACCGGAGTGGACAGGAACGGTCCCAGCTCCAACAGTTCGGTCAGTCCGGCCAGGCGGCGGGCGTGGTCGGCGGCCGGGACCCGGTACATGTGCCGGGTCAGGGCCAGGCTGTCCCGCAGCGGCAGGTCCCACCACAGGGTGGTCCGCTGCCCGAACACCACGCCGATCCTGCCGGCCAGCCTCGTACGCTGGCGCGACGGCTCCAGCCCGGTCACCCGCAGGTGCCCCCTCGTGGGGGTGAGGATGCCGGTGAGCATCTTCATCGTGCTGCTCTTGCCGGCGCCGTTGGGCCCCAGGTAGCCGACGATCTCGCCGGGCCGCACGGTGAGGGTCACGTCGCTCACCGCGCTGACGGTGCGCCGCCTGCGCCGCAGGAACGGACCCTCGGACAGGACGAAGTCGCGGCCCAGGCCGACGGCCTCGATGACGGGCTCCGCGGCGGACCCGGCGGGGTCGGTGGACTCTCGGACGGACGTCATGTCAGCTCCCGGTGGATCGGTAGTGGCGCAGCCCGGACCGCCAGCAGGCGGCGGCGATCAGGCACATGGCGACGGCGACGAGGGGGGTGGTGAAGCGCAGGGCGTCCGGCAGCCCGGTCGGGTCGGGGCGGCCGAGCAGGTACAGGGCGGGCTGCCAGGTGACGAAGGCGAGCGGCACCACGAAGGTCACCGCCCGGACCACGTCGCGGCCGTAGACGGCCAGCGGGTACTCGGTGAGGGCCTGCCCGCCGTAGGTGACCGAGTTGGCGGCCTCGCGGGCGTCGGCGACGAAGAACTGCAGGCACGCCCCGAGGACCCAGACCGAGCAGCAGATCGCGGTCCCCGACACCAGCAGCACCGGCAGCATCAGCGCCCTGCCCAAGGTCCAGTCGATGTCGCACGCCACCAGGGCGGCGGTGACGATGACCGCGCCCGGAACGATCCGCCCCAGACGGCGGGGCGCGAACCGGTCGGTCGCCATCTGCACCAGCGGCGACACCGGGCGCACCAGCATCACGTCGAGCGTTCCCGCCCGGATGTGCCGACCCAGGTTCTCGACCATTCCCAGGATCATGTCGGCGCAGGAGAAGGCGGTCGCGGCCAGGCCGGCCACGAGCAGCCCCTCCGCCAGGTCGAACCCCTCCAGCCGGCCGGCGTGGACGAACACCACGACGACGGCGCCGATCTCGGCGAACACGCCCAGCGAGGTCGCCAGGGTCATCAGCAGCAGGGACACCGGGTACTGGGCCAGCGCGCGGCACCAGGTCCACGCCAGCAGCAGGTAGGCCCGGACCGGCCAGAGCACGGACCCGCGGGCGCGGGCGAGGACGTCAGCCACCCTGGACCACCACCCTCCGCGTGGCGCGGGCGGTCGTCCAGGCGCCGAGGGCGAGCAGCGCGGCGGCCCACCCGGCCTGGAGCGCCAGACCGCCGAGCGGGGACCCGCCGGGCAGGGTGTCCTTGCCGAGGAGGATCTCGGCGGGGATCTGCACCATCGAGGCCCACGGCAGCAGGCGCAGCACCTCGGCGGCGGCCGGGGGGAACAGGGGGAGCGGGAGCAGCAGTCCGGCGGCCACCGGGCCGAGCAGCCCGGCCACCGCCCAGACGCCCCGCGAGTCCATGATCCAGAACCCGGCCAGCTCGTACAGGTAGCGCAGCGCGAACGACACCAGCACGGCCAGCGCGGCCGACAGCAGGACGGCGGCCCAGCGCGCCGGTTCGCCGGGCAGGGACAGGTCGAACAGGAGCAGGCCGACGGCGAACGTGGGCACTCCGCGAAAGACCAGGCTGAACGTGGCCCGGCCGAGGTCCTCCGACAGCCACCAGCCCAGCAGCGACACCGGGCGCAGCAGGTCGGTGCCCACGTCCCCCGAGCGCACCCGCTCGCCCAGCTCCAGGGGCGGGCCCATGATGGCGACCGCGGCGATGAGCGCCTGGCCGAGGAACACCTGGGTGACGGCGTCCCCGGCGTCGTAGCCGTTGATCTGCGGCCGCGCCGCGAACAGGGCGAGCATGACGGCCGCGTTGATCGCGCCGAAGACGGAGTTGGTGAGGACCCCGGCGGCCGTGGCCGCACGGTAGGTGGAGTAGCGGCGTAGCCCTCGGGCGTACACCGCGCAGTGGACACGCACGGGCGTGGCTCCCTGGTGGGTCGGAACGTGCAGGAGGTGAACTGCCGGTCTCGACACCGGGGGAGGAACCGCCGGGGAGACACGGGGTCCGGCACGTCCCTGACGCGCGGGAGGCTCAGGTCCGGGTCGCCGCGAGTGGCGAACATAGCACGCCGCGCGCCCTCCGGGCCGACCTGCCGCCCGTGGATACCGTGTTCGGTTCCTCACCTGGAGTAGTTTCGCTGTGCGTACGAGGAGGGATGGTCGCGCCATCTATGCACAGGGAGACCGTACTTCCGGTGAGCGTGCTCGTGGAGCGCGCGCAGGACGGGGACGACAGGGCGTTCGAGGCTCTCGTCCGCGGCCACCAGGACACCGTCCACCGGATCGCCCTGCGCGTGCTGCGCGATCCCCTGGACGCGCGGGAAGCCGCCCAGGACGCGCTCGTCACCGCATGGCGCAGGCTTCCCGAACTCACCGGGCCCCGGAGCTTCCCCGCCTGGCTGAACCGCATCGTGGCGCGGCGCGCGCTGAACATGCTGCGGGCCCGAAAGCCCGTGGACCCGGTGGAGGACGGCGAGCGGCTGGCGGCCCCCGGCGCCGGGCCCGCGGGTGAGACGGTCGCGCAGAACCTGCGGGAGGCGCTGCGCGACGCCCTGTCGGGACTGCCGCCCACGCAGAGGGCCTGCTGGATCCTGCGCGAGATGGAGGGACTGGGCTATGAGGAGATAGCGGAGATCGTCGACACGACCCCGACCCCGACCCCGACCCCGACCCCGACCGCGGTGCGCGGACGCATCCAGCGCGCACGTACACGTCTCGTGGAGGCGCTCGGAGGGGACCGTCGTGCTGGGTGCTCCCGGACCGGGTGGCACGGAGGTCGGGGAGTCGGCCGTGGCCGCCATGCTGCGGGCCTCCGTGGAGCCGGTCCCCGGGGTCGTCGTCGGCCGCTGCCGGGTCGAGCAGACGCGCGAGGGCCTCACCGTCCGGGCCACGGCCCGCGTCACCGTCGGCCTCCCCATCCCCGACGCCGCCGACGCGGCCCGGCGCGCCATGCGCTCCCTGGCGGAGCAGCGGCTGGGCCTGCCCGTCGTCCGGCTGGACATCGAGGTCGTCGACCTGGAGGACCCGGCGCGGGACCGGTGAGGGCGCATGTGGTTCCGCCGGTCCGGATCCCACCGGACCCGTCGGCCCTATCCGGTTGTCCCGGACCCGCCGGGGCCTTCACCGCTCCTCCCGGAGGCGCGCTCGGGGACCGCCCCGGTCCGGTCGGCGCTCCCACCGTCCACGCCGGACCGTGCCGGGCCGCCACCGGGACGCGTGCCCTCGCCGGACAGTGTCGTCGTCCCGTCGTCGCGTTCCGGGGCGAGGGCGACCACGACCAGCGTTAGCCCGACGGCCGCCAGCACCGCGGACGCGAGCATCGGCGCGGAGGACGCCCAGGGGCGCCGGACCCGTGGGCGTGGAACCGGGTGAGGGCCCCGCCGGACAGGGGGCGGCCCACCAGGGACCCGGTGACCTCCGCGGCGGCCAGGGCCGACACCACGGCGGTGACGGCCACGGTGGCCACCAGCGGTGCGGAGCTTCGGGCGCGCAGGGTGTGCACCGGCCTGTCGTCCCGGACACATGTCTCCTCGCGGGCTCCCGCCACCGTGCCGGCCCGCTCCCTTGCCGCGTCGCGCTCCATGTCCCTCACGTCCCCCCGTGGTTTTCCCGTGCGTGACGGGTCGACCAGCCGAAAGTGCTGATACGGGAAAGGACACGCCAAGGCCGCCCCGGCTCACGGTGGAGCTGATGTGTTCTGGGGCACATCTCCGTGCCGTGGCCGCCGTCACCCTGTGTTTTTACCGCTCCGTCACGGCGCGGAGCACGGGCGCAACGTCGGCCTGGCACCTTCGGGCACATGGACGTTTCCGAAGGTGACTACGGAACCAACGACCACCACCGCGGCTTCCTCGGCCGCGAGGCACTCGAACTGGGCACACTGCTCCTCGCCGCCGGCGCGGCGCACCTGGTGGTGCTCTCCCTCGGCCACAGCGACACCGGGGTCCGGGCCCTGATCGCCGTGGGCCTGCTCCTGCTCGCGGTCTCCGCGGCCCACCGGTGGCACCGCCACCGGGCCGCGTCCTCCTCCCGTCCCGGCGGACGCGCCGGCACGGGCGCACCGACCACCGCCCCGGGCGGCCCGCCGACCGCGCCGGGGCTCTCCCACGTCTTCGATGACCTGCTGTGGAGTGTGCGCGTCACGGTCTCCGACGTGCCCGGGGGCCTGGCCGCGCTCACCACGCGGTTCGCCGCCCTCGGGGTCGACATCAGGCTCATGCAGGTGCACCCCGCCGGGGCCGACGCCATAGACGAGTTCTTCGTCAGCGCCCCCGCGCACATGCGCGAGGACGCCCTGTACGGAGCCGTACGGGATGCGGGCGGACGCGACGCAGCCGTCCGCCGCGCCGACGTCCACGAACTCAGCGACACCACCAGCCGCACGCTCGCCCTGGTCAGTGCCCTGGTCGCCGGGGCGACCACCCTTGAGCGCTCCCTGCTGTCCCTGTCCGCGGCCCAGGACGTGGCGCACACGGCGCAGCCGCCCGGCGGCATGGCCAGGGAGGACCTGTCCGGCACGACGATGACCCTGCCCGCGCCCGACGGAGGCGTCCTCGCGGTCCGCAGGCGGGGCGTGCCCTTCACCGCGGTGGAGTTCGCCCGGTGCCGGGCGCTGGCACACGTCGCCGCGTCCCTGCACACGCGCCCGCTCCGGGGATGAGGTCCGTCCACAGGCGGAACGAATCCGGGAGAAGTCCGGGCGCGGTGGGTAAGGGGAACGTATGGCAACCCCCCGATCACTCCCCGCGTGGAACACGGTACGAACCCTCCTCCTGGCCCTGACCGCGGCCTTCGCCCTCGTCGCGGCCGTGGCCGCTCCGGCCGCGCACGCCGTACCGGCCTCGGTCGCCGAGGGCCCGGAACTGCGCCAGGGCAGCACCGGGCCCGAGGTGGCCGCCGTCCAGGAGCGACTCACCGAGCTGGGCTACTGGATCGACGGTGTGGACGGCCAGTTCGGCTTCCACACCGAGCAGGCCGTCGTGGCGCTGCAGAAGGCCGCCGGGATCGCCCGCGACGGCATCGTGGGCCCCAACACCCGCTCCGCGCTCGCCGAGGGCGTGCGCCCGGAGGCCGAGTCCTCCTCCGGCGACCTGCTGGAGATCGACCTGGACCGGCAGCTGCTGCTGGTGGTCTCCGACGGTGAGGTCGAACGCGTCCTCAACACCTCCACCGGCTCCGGACGGCCCTACGAGGCCTCGGACGGCACCGAGCGGATCGCCACCACCCCCACCGGCACCTACACCGTCTTCCGGGAGGTCGACGCCTGGGACCCCGGCCCCTACGGAGCCCTGTACAGGCCCATGTACTTCAACGGCGGCATCGCCGTGCACGGGTACCCGGTCGTCCCCTCCCAGCCCGCCTCCCACGGATGCGCCCGGGTGAGCCTGACCGCGATGGACTGGCTCTGGGAGAGCGGCCGTATCGACGTGCACACCACCGTCCTGGTGCGCTGACCCCGCGCCGGCCCGGAAGGGGCGGCCCGGCCGGTGCCGGGCCGCCCGTCACCGCTCGAAGCTGCTCCTGAAGGGGAAGTACGCGCCGAGGAACCCGTCCACGTGCCTCTCGGCCTCCTCGTCCGGTTCCGTGGTGTCGTTCACGCAGAAGGTGTCGAAGTTGCGCTGGGACAGCAGGGCCCGGGTCCGGTACCGCACCGCGTCGAGGTCGGCCAGGTTGAGGTAGGTGTAGCGCAGGCCCCCGAGCACGGCCCTGCCCGTGAACAACGCGTAGTAGTTGTGCAGGGACGACGGTACGGAGTGGTCGTCCGGGTGCCGGAACCGCGACGCCGCCGTCCGCGCGAACACCTCGGGGAACTCCTCCTCCAGCTCCCGGAGCACCGACCGGCGCTGCGGGATGGGCGTGTGCTTGAACTTGGACATGGGCACCTTGCCGAAGTGCTTCTCCAGCAGCGCGCTGTTGCGTTTGGCGGCGGCGTCCACGGGCTGGTCCTCCTCGCTGACCTCCCCCAGGCCGAAGCGGTAGGGAGAGGGGTTCAGCTTCACGATCCCGTTGGGGTGGAAGAAGAGGGAGGGGGACACGGGGCGGCCGAAGAACACGTCGTCGTTGAGGTACAGGTAGTGCTCGGCCAGGCCCTCGATGTGGTGCAGCTGCGACTCGATGGCGTGCGAGTTGAACACCGGGAGGACCGACGGGTCCTTGAAGATCTCCTTGTGGTCCACCACCCGCACCCTCGGATGGTCGGTGTTCAGCCACGGCGGCGTCTGGCCGTCGGTGACGATGTAGACGTTGCGCACGAAGGGGGCGAACATCTCCAGCGAGCGCAGGGAGTAGAGGAGTTCATCCCGGCTGGTGTAGCGGGAGTCGGACGCGGAGTGCGGGTTGGCCGGAGCGCTCTCACCGAGATAGGAGTCGCGCTTGGCGCGCCAGGCCTCGTCGTCCCCGTCGACCCAGGTGTAGACGGCGTCGACGGGAAAGGCGAGGTCGGTGGCGAGTTCCCAGGTGAAGGCGTCCAGGGTGGGATGGGTCCGATCGCCGACCCTGACCTCGGCGGCCTCCCGGGCCCTTCCGGGGATCACCTCGCTCACCGGGTTGGGCTGGGGCGCGATGAGCGACTCCCGCAGGATGTGCTCGGGCGCCACGACCTTGAGCCGGTCGAGCCTCTCCTCGTGGTCGGGGGACTCCAGGAACCGCTCGCCCTCCTGCCAGAACTCCACGGTGAAGCCGTGGGCGGGGCCGGCGACAGCGGGGCCCCGGTCGCCGATCACGTGTTCTCCGAGCCGGATCACCGGAGCACGGCGGAGCCGGCGCAGCCGGAGCGGGGACAGGGGGCGGTACCCGTTGGGGGTCCTCACGTACGTGCCGCGGAGGCTGTAACGGGAGGCGAGGACCGAGATGACCTCGGGCCTGTCCTCCTCGGACACGGCGACCGAATGGTGGTACGTGCCGTTGGACCGGGAGATGAAGTAGTCGATTCCCCGGTCACGCAGGAGATCGGTGAAACGGTTCGTCTGCCGGGCGGTGAGGTCCTCGATGTCGAAGGGGCCGGACCAGCGCCGTGCGAGGACGGGTTCGCGCTGGTAGGTCGACATGCTGAGCTCCGGATCCCTCCTCCTGTGCCTCCACGAGACAGGGAGGAAGAGGGCTTTCCTGACCGGAACAGGGGTCATTCTCCTGAGGATTCTTCTGGCTCTCCGAAAGTAGTAGGGGAGGTTTCGCATCGGTGTCCATCCCTGTGTCGACTTCTTTTCGCAAGGGGGATGTCGGGTCTTCCTCTTCTCTCTCAGTGCGTGCGCTGTCGCCCTCGGTGCGGGGTCGGGGGGTCTTCCCTCCGCATCCTTGCCGGAGTGGAACCGCACCATATACGTAACGTCCAGAAAAATACCCAATCGTTCACTCCCACTACGGCGGGCCATTCCATGGGGGCAAGGCCGATGGGGTAGGTACGGTGCGGCCGCCGTGGCCCCGCACCGGCTCCGCGGTGTCCATGACCAGGTGTGCCGTCCGTGAACGGGAGATCCGCGAATGCCCTTCCGCGTCGCCACGGAGCCGGGCGACCCCGGCCGCCCCAACGAGGACTTCGCCGCCGCGACCGCCACCAGCGCGGTACTCCTGGACGGGGCGAGCGCGCCGCCGGGCGTGGACACCGGGTGCGCCCACGGAGTGGCCTGGTACACCCGGCGGCTCGGCGGGCTGCTGCTGGCCGGGGCCGACGCGGGTCTTCCCCTGCGCGAGGCGCTCGCGGAGGCGGTCACGACGGCCTCCGCCCTGCACGCCCACACCTGCGACCTGAGCAACCAGGAGAGCCCGTCGGCCACGGTCGTGGCGGTGCGCGTGGGCACCGGAGGGCTGGAGTACCTGGTGCTGTCCGACTCCGTGCTGCTGGTGGAGGGCCCGGACGGGGTGCGGGTGCTCACCGACACGCGACTCGACGTCCTCAGGAGCGAGCTGGCCCGCCAGGGGCGGCCGGGAGACGCCGTCCGCGCCCACCGCAACGTGGCCGGCGGTTTCTGGACGGCGGGCGCCGATCCCCGGGCGGCGGAGGAGGCGCTGACCGGAACCCTGCCCGCGGGACGCTTCACCGCCATGACCGACGGGGCGGGCCGGGTGGTCGACGTGTTCGGCGACCTGGACTGGGGCGAGGCGTTCGCCCTGGTTTCGGACAGGGGGCCGCGTGCCCTTCTGGACCGGGTGCGTGCGCTGGAAGCCGCTGATCCGGAGCGGCGGAACCATCCGCGGGCCAAGGGGAGCGACGACGCCACGGTGCTGGCGTGGACACCTGAGGGTTAGTTACGGTCAGGCCTAAAATTGATATTCGGATCCGATCATTCGCGAAATCCCGCGCTTGCTTTCAAGCTTGCCCAGGTGGTGCCGTTTCATGCTTTTCCGTCATGGCTGACGTTTCAGTCGTGACTTCAGATGACCTTTGATGCGATTTGTCGAAGAAGTTCACAGCGGCCCCGACGAGGGAGGGGACGTCACACACGGAGGAGACCGACGCCTCCCGGGAACCGGGGTGTCGGGCGCTTTCGCGTGTCGTGTTCATCCGGTAGATTTCCCGGTAACCGAACAGTCGGGGTTGCCGACACAACAGCCGCTCTCCCGCCTTCGGTGCTCTCTCTCCCCCTTGTGCTCATGCGCGCCGTACAGGCGTATCCCATCGAGGGAATCCGCGAACCGATCAGTGAAAGGAGAAGGTTGACCACCACGGGCGTTCTCGAACCCACCGGTCCCAACAGAGCCCTCGGCCGCACCAGTTGGCTGGACCGGGTCCTCGCGACCCCCAGCGACGCCGTCGTCGAGCGCCACCTGCCCGTCCGCGCCCTGGACGGCTACGATCGGCGTCCCAACCCCCTGGACGCCAAGACCCCCGCGGAGTTCCTGCTGACCATGCGCCGCTACCTCGTCTGGGCGGGTGACTGGTCCTACCTGGAACTGGAGCACCTGTGCGGGGGAGCGGTGAAGAGGTCCACCTTCCAGCAGGTCCTGGAGGGCACCGAACTGCCCGGGTACGTGTTCCTCATGGCCTTCGTGACCGCCTGCGCGGGCGAGGACGCGGGCGAGCGCCAGCGCTGGATGACCGCCTGGCGCAGGCTCCGCTAGGCACGGGCGCACCCCTTTCGCGTGGCAGGCCCTCCCCGGGACCCGCGGCCGCCGGGCACGGGGAAGCCGACCGGGGCCGGCCCCTCCCGCGAGCGGTGGCGTACCGGTGAGGCCACCGGTCGGCGGACGCGGAGCCTGACCGGCGCCTGCGTGCGAAGGGGCGCCGCCCGCCCCCCGTGCTCAGCCGCCCGAGCCGATCGCGGCCACCGCCTCGTCGATGCGCTCGGCCATCTCGATGTCCCTGGTGGTCACGGCGCCGATCGACGCGGTCCGGACGGTGAACGCGACCCCCGAGTCGGTGAACTCGTGCTCGTAGGAGTGGTCGATCCCGTGCGCGGCACGGTCGATCCGGTTCAGCAGCGGTGTGACACGGACCCTCGGCAGGTCAACCGACCTGGTCAGCCCCGTGGTGTCGCCCTCCCAGTCCGGGAGCCGGCCCAGGGCGTGTTCGAGGGTGGCCTGGTCCAGGCGGCTCGGAGCGCCCGTCTGCCCGGTGTCGGAGCGTCCCATGGCCCCGTCCGGGTCCCGGGCCCACTGGGCGAACTCCTCGGGCAGCCGGGAGGCGAGCGCGTCGGCGAGCTCGGGCTCACCGAGGTGGATGCCCGAGAGCACCATCCGGGTCAGGTGCGTCGCCCTCTCCGGCGGGCAGCCGATCTGCTCGCCGACCTCCTGGGCCAGCCGACCGGAGGTGCTCGGCCCGGACTCCTGGCGCGGGGCCGGGACGTGCCTGCCAAGCCCCGCGGGAAGCTGCTCCACGAGCCGGTCGCGCGTCTCGGTGTCGACGTGCCGCGCCAGCTCGCCGGTCACGGCCTCAAGCGCCCGACGTGCCTCGTCGTCGGACACGTTCGCGTTCCGGGTGACGTGGTCCATGAGTCCCTGGTACGTGATCATCGTCCCTCCAGAGCACTCTTCGTGTCTCGATCCACCTGTATCCCCCTCTCCTGACCTGCCACCACCTGCTCAAACGCCCCACAGGCCCCGGACCGGACACCGACGTATCCGCACGGAGCCCGGTCGCCCGCCCGGGCGAACCGGCGGGACGAACCGGCGCGGCGGTACCCGGCTCCGCCGCTCCGCGCCCGGTGCCTTCACCCGGGCGTCACCGTCCGTTCGGCCCGGCCTCGTCCGCCCCTGGTTGGCTTCGGCGCGGGCGTGACCGCGCCCCTCCCCCGAAGCCACCAGGAAGCACCCCGACCACGGCGGTCGCGGTGTCCCTCGCCGTCGCCCTCACCGGGACATCGGTCCCCGTCCACGCGGAGCAGCGGGCACCCCGCGAAGGAGGGCGCGACGGCATCGCGCTGTCCGCCCTCGGCAGCCACCGCACCGGCTCCTTCGACGAGGCGGCGGCGGAGACCGTCGCCCACGACCCGCGCACCCAGCGCCTGTACGTGGTCAACGCCGAGGCCGCCACCGTGGAGGTGCTCGACATCTCCGACCCCGCGGCGCCCGTCAAGCTGTTCGACCTGCGCACACCCGGGGTCGTGGCGGCCGACGGCTCGGTGGTGGAGGAGGGCGCGGTCGCCAACTCCGTGGCGGTCCACGGCGGCGTCGTGGCCGTGGCCGTGGAGGCCGCGGACCGCACCGACGACGGCTGGTTGGTCTTCTACGGCACCGACGGCACCGCGCTCAACGCGGTCCGGGGCGGCGCCCTGCCGGACATGGCCGCCTTCACCCCCGAGGGGCGGACGCTGCTGGTGGCCAACGAGGGAGAGCCGAGCGACGACTACGCGGTCGACCCCGAGGGCTCGGTGAGCGTCATCCGGGTGGACCGCAGGCCCGCCTCGATCACCCAGGACGACGTCCGCACCGCCGGCTTCGGCGCCTGGGACGGGGAGCGGGAGCTGCCCGGGGGCGTGCGGGTGTTCGGCCCGCACACCTCCACCGGGGAGCCGGGAACCCCCGGGCGCGTGGCGCGCGCACTGGAGCCGGAGTACATCTCCGCGGACACCGCGTACAGCGCCCACGTGGTGCTCCAGGAGGCCAACGCCTTCGCCGTGCTGGACCTGCGCACCGCCGAGTTCACCGACATCGTGCCCTTCGGCGTGAAGGACCACATGGAGCCCGGGAACGAACTGGACGTGTCGAACCGCGACGGGGAGGTCCGCCTCGCCAACTGGCCGGTGTACGGCATGTACCAGCCCGACGGGTTCGACACCTACCGCTGGCGCGGACGGACCCTGCTGGTCACCGCGAACGAGGGCGACACCCGTGACTGGGACGGCTACTCCGAGGAGACCCGGTTCCGCGACCTGGTGGAGCGCGCCCCGCTGTGCGAGGACTCCCCGCGCTTCGCGGACTTCCTGGCCGGCAACGACCTGGGCATCGACACCCTGGACGGGCTGCGAGGCGACGCCGAACTGGGCAGGCTGACGGTCTCCGCGGCCGAGGGCCTGCGTGAGGGCGAGGACTGCTACGAGGACGTGTACGCGTTCGGCGGGCGCTCCTTCTCGATCTTCACGTCCGAGGGAGAGCTGCTCTTCGACTCGGGGGCGGACTTCGAGCGGATCACCGCCGAGACCGAACCGGACTTCTTCAACTCCAACCACACCGAGAACAGCTTCGAGAGCCGTAGCGACGACAAGGGCCCGGAGCCCGAGGGCGTCGTGCTCGGAAAGGTCGCGGGCCGCACCTACGCGTTCGTCGGCCTGGAGCGGGTGAGCGGCGTGATGGTCTACGACGTCACGGACCCCCGGGAGCCGTTCTTCGTGCAGTACCTCAACAACCGCGACTTCTCCGCCGAGCCCGGCACCCCGGAGGCGGGCGATCTCGGCGCGGAGGGGCTGGCCTTCATCAGGGCCGCGGACTCCCCGGTCGAAGGGGTGCCCCTGCTGGCCGTGGCCAACGAGGTGTCCGGCTCGACCACCCTGTACCGGATCGACCGGACCTGAGGCTCCCCCTTCCGCCCGCCGGGTGCGCTCCGCGGCCGTCACACGGTCATGCGGGAGGGGCGCCCCGGCGGGACCGCCGCAGGTACCACTCGGCGACGAGGAGGTTGGGCACCCAGCACAGCCACGCGATGCCCTGGTAGACCCCCCGGAAGACCGCCTCCCCGTCGCCGCCGTGCGCCGGACCGACCAGCGGTGTGAGCGCGGGTACCAGCAGCACCACCAGCAAGCGCAGCATCACCCCGGCCATCGTCAGGGCGAACAGGCGCAGCATCCACTCCCGGTGGTCGGCGTGACGGCCCCGCCGGACCGCGCGGTACCCGGCCACGCCGACGGAGAACCACAGCACCGCCAGCAGCGAGAAGCCCGCCTGCGCGGCGAAGCCGTAGGTGCTCATCACGCCCACGACCAGCCCGGAGAGCGCACGGGGGAACACTCCGGCGAACAGGTGGATCCGGCCGATCACGCGGTGCGCCCGGCCGCGCCGCAGGGCGGGGAACAGCTGGAGGGGGGCGGTGACGAGCGCGAGGATCGACGCGGCCACGTGGACCAGCAGGAACGGGTAGTGGAACGGCCGGTCCGGCCGCAGGTCCACCTGGGACGTGCCGGGATCCAGCCCCACGTAGGCGGAGGCGGCGAACACGGCGAGCAGCGCGCACAGCACCGTGACCGCGACGAGCACGGCCGTGGCGCGGCGCCGGGGCGCCGGGACCGGACGGGTTCCGGCCGTGCCGGGGGTCGGGGGGAGGCGGGGGCTGAGGAGGCCATCGGTCTTCCTTCGGAGGAACCGGACGGGGACACCCTCAGACTGGTCCCCGCGTGCGGTGCTCGGTATCGGGCTCCTCCCGGAAGGTTCGGCCTCCTCGGCCGCGGCCGCGGCCGAGGAGGCCGCCCCCGACACCCCTAGGGGAGGCCGGGCCCTCCCGGTTCCCGGCGGCGTCCTCGGGCCCCGCCCTCCGGTGAGCGGCAGGTGGTCGACGGTCAGGGTGTCCGCGGCCCGGGGCACGAGCCGCACCCGTCGGCCTCGGTACGGCGGCAGGGCGGGGCCGCGTCGCAGCCCGGCCGCGGAGGCGGTCCCACCTGCGTGAACGGAGAGCGAACAGCAAGGTCGGCCCGTGTCGCGCACCGGCCGCGCGTGGTCGAGAGCAGAGGATGGCTCCACCGCCGATGCGAAATGGAGACGTCCGTGACAGCCAAGGCCCTGCTCGCCTCCGCACTCTCTTCCGCGGTGCTGTTGACCGTGCTGGGCGCCGCGCCCGCGGCCGCCGACACCGTCCCCTCGCTCACGTACCGGTACAACACCTTCGAGCGCCCGGCCGCGGGCAGCACCTACACCCTGGCGGAGTGGGAGAAGGACGGGTGGTACGCCCCCTACGGGCTGGGGATGGACGAGCGCACCCTCATCGACGACTCGGTCCCCGCCCACGGGGGTGAGAAGTCCCTGCGCGTGTTCTACCCCGAGGGGGAGATCGGTCCGCGCGACTCCGGCGCGCTGGCGCCGTTCCGGCTCACCCCGGCGCGCGAGTACTACCTGTCCTACTGGGCGCGCCTCAGCGAGGACTTCAGCTGGGGGAGCACCTCGTTCGGCGGAAAGCTCGGACTGGGCCTGGCCGGGGGCGCGGCGTGCTCGGGAGGGCGGACCTGCGACGGCGAGAACGGCTTCACCTCGCGCATGATCTGGCGCCGCGACGGCCGGGCGGCCGTGTACTACTACCACATGGACAAGGAGGGGAAGTACGGCGACGAAGCGGTCCTGCGCGTGGACGGAGCCGACGTCCACTATCCCCGGAACGAGTGGGTCAACATCGTCCAGCGGCTCAGGACCAACACCGTGACCGACGGCCGGGCCAACCCCGACGGCGAGATCGAGGTCTTCTACAACGGTGAGTCCGCCGCCCTGGTCACCGGCCTGCGGCTGGTGTCCAACGACGACCTGGTGGACAAGGCCTACTTCTCGACCTTCTTCGGCGGCTCCACCGAGAAGTTCGCGCCGGCCAACGACAGCTACGTCTGGTACGACGACCTGGAGGCGTCCACCTCGCGCGCCGACGTCTGCGGCCTCCTGGGCTGCCTCTGACCGGTCCGGGGCCCGGGGCGGGCGCCCCGGGCCCCGCCGTCACACGCGGGGGAAGAGGTCGTCGACGAAGGCGTTGCGGAACTTCCCGGCCGGGTCGAGGCTGAGCATCAGGCGTTCGAAGTCCCCGGCGCGCTCGTACCTGCCGGCGATGTCCGGCGGGGCCATCGTGGTGAGCTTGCCCCAGTGCGGACGGGCGCCCAGCGGCAGGAGGCGCTCCTCCACGGCGGCCAGGGCCGGAGCCACGGCCTCGGGGTCCTTGAGCCAGGTGAAGTGGAAGGTGACGCAGTCCCGGCCGTGGGCGGGGCTCAGCCACAGGTCGTCCGCGCGGACCGTGCGCACCTCCGCGACGTGCAGCGCCGGGGCCACCAGGTGCCCGATCCCGCGGAGGGCGGTGAAGGCCGCCCCGGCGAGGTCACGGGACACGTAGAACTCGGACTGCAACTCCTCGCCCGCGCTCGGTTCCAGGTCGGGCCGAAAGTGGGGGAGGCGCTCGTGCCAGGGACCGACGGCTCCCATCTGCTCGGTGCTGGACCCCGTGTGCATCCCGGGGACGGGGTGCACCGGCCCCGGCGCCGGCCGGCCACCGCTCCAACGGCCCACCGGCTGGTCGGTGCGGTGCTTGAGCCACACGGCGCCCTCGTCGCGCCAGTCGGTGAACAGGCTGACGCTGTAGGCCGCGCCGAACACCTCGTCGACGCGGTCGGCCACCTCCTCCAGGGGCACCCCGACACGGACCCGCTGGGACATCTCGAACGCCGGCTCGATCTCCAGCGTGAGCCGGGTGACGATGCCGAGCGCGCCGAGCGCGACCACCGCGCCGGGAAAGACCTCCGGATCCGCGTCACGGCCCAGCCAGAACAGGTCGCCGTCGGGGCCGACGAGCTGGACTGCGCGGACGGCGGCGGACAGGCAGCGCCGGCCGTCCCCGGAGCCGTGGGTGCCGGTGGCGCAGGAGCCCGCGACCGAGATGTGCGGCAGCGAGGCCAGGTTGGCCAGGGCGAAGCCCCGCTCGTGCAGCGCGGTGACCAGCTCGGCGTAGCGCATACCGGCGGCGACGGTGACGGTCGGGCCCTCCGCGTCGATCTCGGTCTGCGCGGGAAGACCGTCCAGCCGCACCAGGTCGTGGTCGGAGTCGGCGACGAGGTTGAAGGAGTGGCCGCTGCCGAGGGCGCGGATCCGTGCGCTGTCCCGGACGGTCCGGCGCAGATCGTCGAGGGTCCGGGGCCGGTGGACCCGGGGGCTGCCGAAGGTGACGTTGCCCGCCCAGTTGGCGACCTGCGTGTGCGGCGTGGACATGGGCCCTCCGTTGGTGGGGTGAGCGGCGTACGGTCCCGGTTGACCGGGCGCCGCCACGGCGGGCGGCACCCCGGAGGATAGCCGCAGGGCCCGAGGCGGGGTTCGGGCAGGGCCACGGGACCTTCGGCTTCTACCGCTGATCCCCGTCCCCGCTCCCGGGGGGACTCCTACCGGGTCTCCACGCTCGGGGCGGGGCGGGGGCGTGCGGGCCCGGCCGGGCGCCTGCGGATGATCCACTCGGCCACGGCGACGTTGACCGCCCAGCCGGCGCCCATGAGCATCGCCCTGCTGAACTCGCCGGGAGCGCCGATGAGCAGTGTCCAGGGCAGGTGGGTCAGCACCTGGGTTCCCGCGCCCAGCCCGATCGCGTAGCCGCGGATCATCCAGGCGCTGTGCCGGGCGATGTCCCGCCGCCGAACCGCGGCGAAGCCGAGGACGATCGACAGGGCCATGGCCGTGCCGAAGACGAGCCGTATGACGGTGAGCAGGCCGGTGTCACCCTCGGGAAGGGCATAGAACAGGGTCATCCACAGTCCCGAGAGCGCCGCTGCGAGCCCGAGTGGAACCAGGAGCCGTCCGGACACGCGGTGCCACCCGATCCGCCGTCGGCGGAGGCCGGGGACGAACTGGAAGGCGCCCAGAACGGAGTACAGGTCGGCACTGACGATGTGCAGCACCACGGGTACGGGTGAGGAGAAGAACCTGGCGTTGTCCGGCGTGATCTCGGCGCCGCCGGCCAGTTCGCCGACACGGAGGGTGCCGGCGGCCAGGGGTACCGCGCTGAGCAGGATCAGCAGGGTGGGTATGAGCCACTCGCGTCGGCTGGAGGAGGTCACGACGAGTCCCTTCGTGGTCGTGGCGACCCCGACACGGTGTCTTTCGTCGCCATGACTCGATCGTGGCGGCTCAGGGGGTGCCGGCTCATCGGAACATGGGCCTGAACCGGGTCGGCCGATGGTACGAGGACGGGGCCGTACTTCGGTCCCGGACGGCCGCGCGTCTTCCCGGGTGCGGTCGGCGCGCGGGCCGGGTCACCGCCGGGGAGCGCCGCCGCGTCCGGACCCGTTCCGGGTGCGGCCGGTCTCGTAGGCCCACATGGCGGCCTCGACGCGGTTGCGGGCGCCGATCTTGGCCATCAGGGCGGCGATGTGGGTCTTGACGGTGCTGAGCGTGATGTGGAACTCGGCGCAGATCTCGCTGTTGGTCCGCCCGCGCGCCACGGCGACCAGGATCTGCTCCTCCCGGTCCGTGAGCGGATCGGTGGGTTGCACCGGAGGTCCGGCGGGCCCGGCGTCGGCGAACGCCTGGAGCAGCCGCGCGGTGACGTTCGGCGCGATGAGCGCGTCCCCGGCCGCCGCCGCACGGACGGCCTGGGCGAGCAGCTCGGGGCCCGCGTCCTTGAGCAGGAAGCCCCGGGCGCCCGCCTTGAGCGCGGCGTGGACGTAGTCGTCCATGTCGAAGACGGTGATGACGACGACGGCGATCGGGTCGGCGACGCCCGGACCGGCGAGGGCGCGGGTGGCCTCGATGCCGTCGAGTCCGGGCATCCGGACGTCGAACAGGCACACCTCGGGCCGCAGCCGCCGGGCGAGCTCGACCGCATCCCGCCCGTCGGCGGCCCCGCCGACGACGTCGATGCCCGGCTGGGCGTCGAGGATCATCGTCAGGCCGGTGCGGACGATCTCCTGGTCGTCGGCGACCACCACCCGGATGCTCATGCCGCCCCGTTCCGGGGCAGCACGGCGGTCACGGTCCATCCCCTGCCGGGGCCGGGCGCGGCCTCACAGGTGCCGCCCAGCAGGTGGGCTCGCTCGACCATGCCGACGATCCCGTGTCCGGGCATCGCGCCCGGGCGCAGCGGACCGGTGTCGCCGTCGTCGCTCACCCGCAGGCGCACCGACGTGCCGTCGGCGGTGACACGGACCTCGACGCGGGTGGCGTTGCGGGCGTGCCGCCGGGCGTTGGTGACCGACTCCTGGGCCAGGCGGTAGACCGCCGTGCCCACGGGAGGAGGAAGGTCGTCGAGGGGACCGTCGAGGCGCACGTCGACGGCCGGGCCCGGCCCGTCCCGGCCCGCGAGCCCTTCGAGGTCGCCCACACCCGGACTGGGCGCCGTCTCGGCCGGTTCGCCGCCGCGCAGGGCACGGACCATGGTGCGCATCTCGGTGAGGGTGCGCGACGCCTCGGCCTCGATCACCCGGAGGGCGTCGACCGCGCTGTCCGGCCGCGACGCCGTGGCCAGTCCCGCCTGGGCGCGGATCGCCATCGCCGAGACGTGGTGGGCGACGGTGTCGTGCAGGTCGCGGGCCAGCCGCTCGCGTTCGAGCAGCCGGACCTGGTCGAACGCGCGGGCCCTGGCCCCGGCCCGGTACCGCAGTGCCGTGCCCAGGGCGCCGACGGAGAACAGGACGGCGAATCCGCCGATCGCGTCGGTCGGGCCGAGGTCGTCGAAGGCGGCCTGGAGGAGGAACTTGGCGAGCACGACCGCCGAGCCCACCACGATCTCGCGCCCGGAACCCCACCGGAACAGCGTGTACGGCAGGAGCAGCAGATACGCCGTCGTGTACATCTGCGCGGAGGAGTCCTCCAGCACCAGCGGGAGCAGCCCCGAGACGCCGAAGGCGATCGCGAGCATCAGCAGCGGCCGGGTGCGGCGCCACAGCAGCGTGGGCACCAACCCGGCGACGACCGCCACCGACAGGACGCGCAGCGGGAGGTCCGGCCTCAGGAGCCCTTCGAGCACCGCGAGTACCACGAGCACCCCTGCGAGAGCCCAGTCCCACCAGGCTCTTGGTGGCAGGGGAGAGGGGCGGGGTTCGTCCCACACGGAACGGAGGAGACCGTGCACGGGACCATGCTACGGGGCCGGTCCGGGCCGCGGATCGGCCCAAAGTACGAGAAGCCGAGTGCTGCCCACGGTCAGCTTTGCCAGCCGGTCTCCCCGCCGGGGCCTACCAGGACGGGATCGAACCCCGAGCCGGTGAGGCTCCACGACTCGTGGTCGGGATCCGGGTTGACGATGAGCCGGGTGTCGTCGTCGAAGCCGAGGAACAGGGTGCCGTTCCCTGTGACCTCGGCTCTGGTGACGGTCCTGGTGAACAGCCCGAGGACCGGTGCCAGAGAGGTCCCGGTCCCCGGCGTCAGGACGGTCCGGTCACCGAGGGCGTTCGTGATGGACAACGCGGTTTCGATGACGAGTTCGCCATCGAGGCGGATACGGCCGTCGGGCCCGTGACCGGTGAAGAGGATCCGGACCTGATGGTCGAAGACGGTACGTGTGACCTGGGCGCCGACCAGTTCTGCGGGGATCCTCACCATGCCTCCAGCCGTATGGGGGCGGCTTCGACCACCGGAGTGCGGACGCGGAACGCGAAAGAGCATACTCACCACCGTTCTATCCGGTCCTCGCTCGAGGCGCACACGGCGGGCGACCGGTTCTCCGGGTGGCGACGGTCCCCGGAATCCGCGAGCGCCGACGACCTCGCGGCCCGCGGCTCGTCCGGCCACCTCTCCTTCGCCTCGCGCGTCGTGAACGGGAGCATGAGGCGCGAGGGGTGGGCGGCGTCACGGTGGATCCTGGGCGTGACGGGGCGGCCCACCGGCAGGTGGACGGGTCGGGCCGTGGACCGGGCCCGGTCTACCAGTGCGCGGGCCGGGTGAGTGTCCGCGGCACCCTGGTCGCTCCGTCGCCCCTGGCCGCGTTGACCTGGGGCTGGGTGAGGAAGAGGCTGTCGGAAAGGTCGGTGCCGCGGATGTCGGCGTCGCGCAGGTCCGCCCCGGTCAGGTCGGCGGTCCGCAGGTCGGCCCCGCGCAGGTCGGCCGCGATGAGGAGGGCGCCGCGCAGGTTCGCCCCGCGCAGCCCGGCTCCCCGGAGGCGCGCCCCCATGAGGTCGGCGCCCCGGTGGTTCCTCCCGCGCCCGGGGACCTTGCTCCGCACCAGTTCGCTGGCCTGTCGCAGCAGGGGGTTCACCTCACCGCGGACGCGGTCCACGTCCACGCCTAGGAGCGTCTCGGCGCTGCCGAGGGTGAGGTGTTCGACCTTCTCCCTCGCGCGCCGCAGGTCGGTGCGGACGGGGCCCGACTCCGGCATCCGCAGGGCCTCGGCCAGGTACCAGAGCAGTTCGTGGAGCCGGTGCATGACCGGGAAGACCTCGAACATCGTGTCGGCCGTCTCGGGGGCCTCCCTCCAGCTCCTCCCGGAGAAGGTGGCCTGGGAGACCTTCTGGCCCGCGCCGAAGCACTCGAAGACGGTGCAGCCGGAAAAGCCCCGCTCCCGGAGCTGGGAGTGGACGCCGCAGCGGAAGTCCCGTGTCAGGTTCCCGCACGGCTCGCCCGCCTCCTTGCTGACGGCGAAGTCCGTGGAGGCCGCGAAGGGGAGGGCGACGCAGCACAGGCCGAAGCAGCTCGCGCAGTCCGCTCGCAGAGCGGGCCGTGGAGCGTCCGGAGCGGAGGGCTCGTGGTCCGGTGACAAGGCGTGCTTCCTTTCCACACCGAGAGAGTCCGGGGCGGCGCCGTCGCCGCTCCAGGCGGTGCCCCTTCCCCCGCGATGGTGGGAAGGGCCGCGTACGCGGGCCGGCGCCGCCTCGGACCCTACGTCACCGGGCCCCGTGCGGGAGCGGAAGCCGCTCCGCGATGCACCGCCCCGCACCGCCGACGGGGCTGCTCGGCGATCCGACGGCGGGCGGTGCGTACGTCATGGGGCTGGGCGTTCTCCTGACACCGACGGTCCAGGTGCCCGGAGCACGGTCACCGGCGTCACAGGCCCTCGCCGTGCACGGGGCCGGGGGTGCCGTTTCCGTCGGTCAGCTGCGGCTCACCGGTGGCGCTCTCGGCCAGCCACTCGTCGAAACCCAGCTGGAAGTAGCTCCAGCCGTTGTGCCACTCGACCTGGCGGTCGGTGCCGGTGGTCTCCAGGACATCGCCCATCAGCGTGTTCTCGTAGAACCACAGGGCGTCCTCCATGCGCAGGTTGGTGCAGCCGTTGGAGGTGTTGGCAGTGCCGATATGGGGGTTGTAGGACGCCTCGTGAACGTACTCGCCGCTGCTGGTGGTGCGTACCGCGTAGGAGACCACGGTGTTGTAGCTGGGAAGGCTGTCGGGGATGGCGGTGCTGCTGGAGTCCATCTCCTCGCGCTCGTGGTGCTCCATGAGGACGTGGACGCCGCTGGTGGTGGTGTTGAAGTGGGTGGTCGCGGCGCCGTTGCTCACCGGGATGGTGCGCTGCTGCTCTCCGTCGACGGTGATGACCATCTCGTGGTCGGGCACGTGCATGGTGGCGATCAGCTCGTGGCCGATCTCGAACTCCAGCCGGTAGTCGCGCAGCCCGTAGACACCCTCGGACGCCTCCACGCCGGCCAGGTGCATGTCGACGGTGACGGTCTGGTACGGCTCCCAGTACTCCTCGGGCCGGAAGACCGCCCTGGTGTCGCTCAGCCACCGCCACGAGCCCCGGACCGGGTGCTCGGAGGTGACCTCCATGGAGTTCTCGACCTGGACCCTGTTGGTCACCGGCAGGTTGAAGTCGACGATGACGGGCATGCCCACTCCCACGGTCTCGCCGCTGGTGGGGGAGTTGGTGGCCAGGTCCAGGCCCTGGCCGGGCGCGGCGGCCAGGGTGGTGAACTCAGCGACGGCCTCGGTCTCGGTGCCGTCCGAGCCCTCGGCGACCGCGGTGACCGTGACCTCCGCGCCGGGGCGCAGGTTCCAGTCACTGACCCATGCGGTGCCGTCCTCGCTGAGGGTGCCGGTCATCTCGTACAGCGAGGGGTCGTCGCTCCCGGTCTCCTCGGCGACGGTCTGGTCCACGTGCACGTCGGTGATGGTGCCGCCCTCGGCCGCCACCCGCACCGGGGTGTTGGGCGCGACCTCGGAGGTGTCCGTCTCGGGTGTGATGCTGATGGAGGCGTCGTCGCCCCCGGTCGCGGCCTGCGGCTCGGTTTCGGTGGGACTGCAGGCCGCGGTCGCCAGCGCGAGCACCGCTATCCCGATGCCGTACCGCCGGATCGCCGCCCCGGGGGACCTGACCATCGCGTCGAACCTCCTGCTGCCGTGTACGCACTCCACACGTAGTAGGACTTGTGGCAGCCGGAAAAGTTTGCCTTTCCCGTGAAGTTTTCTTGGGTTTTCGGTAGTTTCGTCCGTCGGACTCCCGCCACCGTCCATCGCTTCGCCCGCGGCCGAAGCGGTCGGGGCGGCGCCCATGGCAGGACGAGCGCATCACGGCCAGACCGTCCGGACGTCGTACTCCAGTGCACGAAAGAAGCGGTCCGGCCCGGGAAACCGGGCCGGACCGCTTCTTTCGCTGCCTCAAGGCGTTGCACTCGAAAGGACCCGGACCCCTGGCCTCCTGGTCCGTACTGCCTCGTTCGGCTGTCGACCGGTGCGTGTGTCCGGGCCGGAGCCCGGACACACCGCGGTCAGGAGGCGGCCGGGGCCGGCGGCTTGATCTCGATGACGCCCAGCTGCACCAGCAGGTCGAGGTCCTGGCGGCACCCCCAGTGCTCGGTGACCTTGCCGTCCACGAGCTTGTAGATGTGCATCTGCTCGATGGACACCTCGCGGTTGGTGGGAGCGAACCCGAGGAAGTCACCGACGTGCTTGCCCGTGAAGCGCACCCGGATGACCGCGCGGTCGTCCTGGTAGAAGCTGTCCAGGTGCTCCCAGTGCGCGCCCTCGAAGACCGAGTTCATCCACCGGGCCGTACCCAGGTAGCCCTCGGGGCCTCCGGGCGTTCCCGGAGGGGCCTCGTAGTCCACGAAGTCCTCGTGGAGGTACTTGTGAGCCACCTCGGCGTTCAGGTCGTTGAAGATCTCCCCCATCTTCTGGGAGATCTCCAGAACACTCTCGGACATAGTGAAATCCAATCTGTTCGTAGGTTTTCCCGGATTCAGTTTCCGAGCATTCCGCCGCCGGACACGGGAAGGTTCGCGCCCGTGATGTATCCGGCGGACTCACTGGCGAGGTAGTGGACGGCGCCGGCGACCTCCTCGGGTGTTCCGGCCCTCCGGAGCGCCGTCTCTCCGATGAGCTGGTCCCGGCGGTCCCCGGTCACTCCCTGGGCCATGTCCGTGTCGATGAGCCCGGGGGAGACCACGTTGACCGTGATGCCCCGAGGTCCCATCTCCTTGGCCAGCGACCGGGCGAAGCCGAGGAGTCCCGCCTTCGCGGCCGTGTAGTTGGTCTGTCCCGGGGCGCCGGCGAGGCCGGACACCGAGGAGACGAAGACGATGCGGCCGCGGCGGGCCTTCGCCATGTCCGTGAGGACCTCCCGCGCGGTACGCACGGCCCCCAGGAGGTTGGTGGTGACGACCTCCACGAAATCCGCGTCGCTCATGCCCAGCAGCAGGCCGTCGCGGGTGATGCCGGCGTTGGCGACCAGGACCTCGATGGGTCCGTGCAGGCCGCGGGCCTCCTGTACGGCGTTCGCGATCGACGCGGGATCGGTGATCTCGCAGAACACCCCGGACGTTCCCTCCGGCGGGGAACCGGACCGGTGGGTGACCACGACCTTGTCGCCGCCGTCGGCGAACTTGCGGGCGACGGCGAGGCCGATACCCCGGTTGCCGCCGGTCACGAGTACGGAACGGCTCATGGATTGCTCCCGATGGCTGCGGGACGGCCGGTGAGGGCCGCCAGTTCTTCGATGGCGTCGGCGGTGGAGGTGAAGTGGACCGCGTTCCAGCCCGCGGCCCTGGCCCCCGCACAGTTGGCCTCGATGTCGTCGACCAGCACGCACTCGTGCGCCGGGACCCCGGCCTGTTCCTGGGCCAGGCGGAACATCCCGGGCTCGGGTTTGCGGTGACCGACCACGAAGGACAGGACGACGGCGTCGAAGTGGGACTCCGGATCGAGCATGCGACGCCAGTGGTCGTCCCAGGTCGGAACCATGTTCGACAGCATGCCGACGTGAACCCCGGCCTCGCGCTGTTCGGCCAGGGCATGGAGCCAGGCGGTGTTCACCTCACGCCCGTCGAACCAGGCGTCGGCGATCGTCTCCAGCTCCACAGGGGGATGGCCCTCGCCCACCAGGGCCTCACTGATCCGCCTGATCCACTCCCGTTCGCTCACCAGGGGAGTGTCCACCGGCTCCATGACGTCGTCGGTGCCGAATTCCCTGGCGACCTTGAGCGTCGCCCTCTGCAGGGCCCTCGGGTCCATCCCGTGACGCGAGCAGAAGGTCTGCATCGTGTCGGCGATGGGAGGCGTGAGCACACCGCCGAAGTCCGTCCAGACCGCGGTCACCGTCCCCGTGTCCCGTCCGCTCATCAGTGCCCCTCCACACGGCGCAGTGCCACGGAGATCCGGGCGACCTCACGGCCGGGCTGCTCGAAGACCGCCGTGGTGCGCGGCCCGGACGCGTCGCCCTCGGGGCGTTCCGCCCTCACGGTCAGGGGGGCGTCCAGTTCCGCGTAGTTGAGGAAGCCGGCCGCGAACGCCACAGGGTGGTACTCCGAGGGCTCGGACATCCCGAGAAGAGCCAACTGCCGTGCGGCCTCCACCAGCGTCATCGCCGGATAGTGGTCGTAGTCGTGGTCGAAGAGCGCCCTGTTGCCCAGCCAGGGTGTGACGGTCGCGCGGACCGTACCGGATTCGGTGAGGGGCTGGGACAGCACCACGTTGGCGGGGTTGGACCGCCCCACCAGCATCGGCGCCAGAGGCGGGGGAGCCCCCTCCTGGAACTGCGAGGTCGATGGAGCAGGGGTGCCCCTCTGAGAGAGCCGGAGCGCTGCGGCCTGACTGCTCTTGAGAAAGGAGATCCTCATGGTGTGCAGCCCGACCCGCGAGTCGTCCACGTACAGCTGCTGATCGACTCTTCCCCTACGCAGCCGACCCGTACGGGCGCTTGTCTCCTTGAAGAAGACGGTGTCAATGCGCAGCTCGCCCGGCCGGCGGCCGACCACTGTTCCGGGAATCCAGTCGGACTCGTACTCGAAGCCGTCCACGATCATGGTCGTCCCGTCGGGGATCTCCATGTGGGAATGGGAACCCGCGATGGCGGCCTGGCGACAGCACTCGACCATGAGCACCGGATCGAACAGGCGCGTGCGCTGAAGGTGGTCGTTGTAATAGCTGTGTGTCAGGGGCAGTTGGGCCGCGCACCACACCCGGTCCTCCCCGACCGGGAGGATGTCAGTGATGAAGACCTCGGACACGGCCGAGCGGTGCACCAGCCTGCGGTCGATGTTCCGTGAGAAGTCGAGTTCGCGTGGAGGGAAACGCACCTCCTCGCCGACATGAATAGACACCTGCGCTCCTTCACCAACCGATTTCCAGTCAATACGAGACTTGCACATCCACATAAAAGCAGCATGGAGAGTCCGTTGGCGCTTACAAAAACCCATGTTGATCAACTCAGCGCAGCCGATTCACTTCTTTCAGTTCTACCCTGTGCCACTTTGGTGACACTGGCGTTCTCAAGCCCGGGATTTGTGCTTAGCGTTGGCCACGCCCTCGAATCAGAGGCGCTCCCGAACGAAAGGAAGAGGATTTCCCATGGCTACCGAAATGACGAACATCAACCCCGCGAAGGCCAAGGAGCACATCGAGGAGATCGTCAATCAGGAACTCGAACTGGAGGAGGACGAGCTCACCGACGAGGCCGACTTCGTCGAGGAATTCGAGGCCGACTCCCTGTCCCTGATCACGGTGGTCGCACGCATCGAGAAGGAGATGGGCGTCAAGGTTCCCTCCGAGGAGCTCCCCGAGCTCACCAACCTGCGCCTGCTCCACGCCGCCGTCGTCAGGCACGCGGGGGGCTCCGATGCCTGAGAGCAGACGTGTCGCCATCACCGGGCTCGGAGCTGTCAGCAGCATCGGCATCGGTGTCCAGGCGTTCTCCTCCGCCATCTGGGAGGGGCGCGTCGGCGCGTCCACCGTGTCCGCCTTCGACGTGAGCGGCTTTCCCTACCAGAGGACCAGCGAGGTCACCGACTTCGACCCGGACTCCCTTCTGGAGGTACTGAGGCCCGAGGACTGGGGGCGCAGCGGCCTTCTGGCGGCTGCCGCCGCCCGCCAGGCCGCCCAGGACGCCGGGCTCGGGGCGGACGCTCTGTCGGACTCCCGCACCGGATCCGCCATGGGCACCACCAGCGGCGAGTCGACGATCATGCAGAGCTTGTGCGAGCAGTGGGTGGCCGACGGCCTCAAGGGACTGGACCCCTCCCACGTCCGGCAAGCTCCCGCAAGCCAGATCGCGAACGCCGTCAACACCGAACTCGCCCTGACCGGCGAGGCACTCACGATCCCCACCGCATGCTCAGCCAGCAACTACGCCCTGGGCTACGCCTTCGACATGGTCCGGACGGGAGAGGCGGACGGCATGTTCGCCGGCGGCGCGGACGCGGTCAACAGGCACACACACGCCGGTTTCCACCGCCTGGGGGCGCTGGCGGAGGACGTGTGCCGTCCGTTCGACGCCAACCGGAGCGGGATCCTCACCGGAGAGGGCGGCGTAGCCCTCTACCTGGAGCCGCTGGAGCGGGCCCGGGAGCGGGGCGCCCACGTCTACGCGGAGGTGCTCGGCTACGGAGTCAACTGCGACGCCGAACACATGGTCCACCCTGACCCGGTGAGCATCGCCCGGTGCGTCCGGGAGGCCCACGCATCGGCGGGGATCACTCCCGACCAGGTCGACTACATATGTGCCCACGGCACCGGGACGCCCACGAACGACGCGACCGAGATCGAAGCGGTGCGCGACGTCTTCACGGAGTCGCTGCCTCCGATCAGCTCGATCAAGTCGATGATCGGCCACACCATGGGGGCGGCGAGCGGATTCGGTGCCGTGATCTGCTGCATGGCGATCCAGGAGGGGCTGCTCCCGCCCACCGCCAATGTCAGCGAGGTCGATCCCCAGCTCGGCCCCGACCTGGACTGCGTCCCGGGGAGGGCTCGTCCGGCCAAGGTCGACATCGTCCAGAACCACGGGTTCGCCTTCGGCGGCAACAACGTCATCACCATCCTGGGGAGGGCCTTATGACAGCCACCGTGGAGTCCCCCACGGGCCTCACCACGGTCGAACCGATCCCCGTCAGGGCGGTGGGAGTCGTGAGCACGGCCGGCATCGGCCTGGCGCCGCTGGCCGGACTGCTCGTCGACGGCGCCTCCGCCCACACCGAGCCCGAAACCGACGACCTGGGCGACTACCCGCCGGTCCCGGTCCGGCCTGTCGGCGGCTTCCGGCTCGCCGACCACATCGGCCGCAAGGGCACGCGCCATCTGGACCGGCTCACCGGGTTCGGCCTGGTCGCCTGCGGCCTGGCCCTCCAGGCGGCCGAGGCGGCCGGGGCGCCCCAGGCGGCCAAGGACCGGACCGGCATCGTCATAGGTACGAGTACCGGGAGCGTCCAGAGCCTGAGCGAACTCGCCAGGGACACCCTCCTTCAGGAGCGCCCGTACCTCATCAACCCCTCCCGGTTCCCGAACACCGTGATGAACAGCTGTGCGGGGCGCATCGCCATCCGTCACGGGTTCCGAGGTATGAACGCGACCCTGGCCGCAGGGCGGCTCTCCAGCCTGACGGCGTTCCGGCATGCCCGGATCGCGCTGTCCCAAGGCCGAGCCGACCGGCTCCTGGTCGGCGGAGTCGAGGAGCTGACCGCGCCCACGGCCTGGGCCTGGTACCGCAGCGGCGGCCTGGCGGAGGGCACTCCGGTAGGGGAGGGGGGCGCCGTCTTCGACCTGGGCCGGGGAGGCGGTGACGGCGCGGTTCCGGAAGGCGCCGACCCGGCCGTGGCCGAGCTCCTGGGCTGCGAGGTCTCCTTCGCCGCCAGGCGCGGGCTCGGTGCGGCGCTCACACGCGACATCCGTGTGGCACTGACGCGGAGCTCCGTCACTCCCGACCAGATCGACCTGGTCGTGCCGGGGGCGAACGGACACGTCGGCACCGGCCGTGCCGAGGCGCGTGCGCTCTCGGCCGTGGTCGGCGACCGGCCCGCGGTTCCGTTCGTCCAGTCGCTGGGCGAGACCTACAGCGCGAGCGGGGCGCTCCAACTCGCCGCGGTCCTGGCCCTGTGGAGGGTCCGCCCCTCGTCCCGGCGCCGTCACGCGCTCATCACCAACGTGGGTGCGGACGGCAACACCGGTGCCCTGGTGGTACGTGAGAGCGAAGGTGCGCCAGGCGATGCCGCACCCTGATCCGAGCGCCACGGCTGCCCCCCTTGCTCCCGGCGGGCAGCCGCCCCTCCACCTCTTCCTCTTCCACCACGCCGGCGGATCCGCGAGCCACTACCGCCGCTGGCTGCCGAAGTTCCCGCCGGCGTGGCGGGTGCGTCCACTGTCCCTGCCGGAAAGCGATCCGGACTGGGCCACGGCGGTCGACCACCTCGCCTCCGCCATCGGCGACCACACCCGTGGGCCGTACGCGCTCTTCGGCCACAGCATGGGCGGACTCCTGGCCTTCGACGTCACCGCCCGCCTCGAAGCACGGGGAGAACGCCCGCCGGTGTGGCTGGGGGTGTCCGCCTACCCCCAGCCCGCACCGAACGAGCCCGGCCGCCACCTGATGCCCTCCGAGCGTCTGCGCGAGCTGGCGGCACGCCTGGGCGGCCTCCCCCGGATCGTCCTGGAGAGCGACCACCTGTGGCCGGAAGTCGAGGCGCGGCTACGCCGGGACCTCGCACTGCTGGAGTCCCGAACGGCGGGAACGCCGCGCGTCCGCACCCCCTTGTCCCTGTACTGCGGTCAGCAGGATCCCGTGAGCGGCCCCAGCGGGATGCCGGGGTGGCAGGGGCTGGCCTCCCGCATGCTCGGAGTCCGCGTCTATCCGGGCGGCCACTTCTACTTCCAGAACCGCGTCTCCGACGTCGTCCACGACATCGTCCACGACATCCGTCACTGTCTCCCCGACGAAAGGGGCGAACCTTGCGTGCCCTGACGCGTCACGGCCCCACGGCCATGGCGTCCGTGTGTGCGGCCGTGGCCCTGTTCTCCCTGGCTGCCTACCTGACACTGGACCCGGAGTCCTCCCGGGTGGACATCCGCCAGGACACCCCGTCGCACTACCCGCTTCTCCTCGTCCATATCGCCACGTCAGTCCTGGCTCTCTGCCTGGGCACCCTCCAGTTCGTACCGGCGCTCAGGCGGGGACAGGTGCACAGGACCATCGGACGGATCTACCTCTTCGCCGGGGTGTTTCCCGGAGCGGTCAGCGGGTTCTGCGTCGCGGTGCTCACCACCTACGGCCCCACGGCGCAGTTCGGGTTCGGCATGCTGTCCGTGCTGTGGTTCGTCACGGCGGTACAGGGCCTGCGGGCGGTGCGGGCCGGACGTGTGGCCGAGCACCGGGAGTGGATGATCCGCCAGTACGCCCTGCTGCTCGCGGCGGTCACCCTCCGAGTGCTCCTCCCGTTCCTGATCGTCCTGTACTCGCCGCAGCTCGACACCGTCTACGGCGGGGACCAGGAGACCTTCTTCCGCGAGGTCTACCAGGTCGTCCCGTGGCTGTGCTGGGTGCCCAACCTCGTCATCGCCGAGTGGTTCCTGCGACGCCGCGAGGCCACCAAGCGCGGACCAGACCACGCCCCCCTGGAGAAGATTCGTTGACCACCACAGATCCACGTCCGGCCCCGGCCCCGACCGGTCGGCCGGCTTCCGACACGGCCGCGCGGCTGACCATCCGGGAACGCCTCGCCGAACTCGACCTCGTCCGGGCCGAAGCGCTGGCCCCGGGAGGCGACCGTGCGGTCAGGGCCCAACACGACCGAGGAAAACTCACCGCGAGGGAACGCATCGAGATCCTTCTCGACCCGGAGTCCTTCCAGGAGGTCGAGGCTCTGCGGCGCCACCGCGCCACCGAGTTCGGCCTGAAGGACAAGAAGCCCTACACCGACGGAGTCGTCACCGGCTGGGGCACCGTCCACGGACGCCGTGTGTTCGTCTACGCCCACGACTTCAGGATCTTCGGCGGTGCTCTGGGTGAGGCGCACGCCGAGAAGATCCACAAGGTCATGGACCTGGCGGAGGCGGCGGGGGCGCCGCTGATCGGACTCTGCGACGGCGCCGGGGCCCGCATCCAGGAAGGCGTGACGGCCCTGGCCGGCTACGGCGGGATCTTCCGCCGCATCGTCCGCAACTCCGGCGTCATACCCCAGATCAGCGTGATCATGGGTCCGTGCGCCGGAGGTGCGGCCTACGCGCCCGCCCTCACCGACTTCGTCTTCATGGTGCGGGACACCTCGCAGATGTTCATCACCGGACCGGATGTGGTCACCGCGGTCACCGGCGACACCATGACCATGGACGAACTGGGTGGCGCCCGGGTCCACGAGACCTCGTCTGGGGTGGCGACCCTGGCCTATGACGACGAACGCACCTGTCTGGAGGACGTCCGCGACTTCCTCACCTTCCTGCCCTCCAACAACCGCGAACTCCCTCCTCCGGAACCGTCGGACGACCCGGTCGACCGCTCCAACGACGCCTTGCTGGACGCGGTGCCCGACAGCCCCAACCAGTCCTATGACGTCCTGCGAGTCATCGAGGAGATCGTTGACGACGGGGAGTTCTTCGAAGTGCATCCCGCGTGGGCCGGGAACATCGTCTGCGGGCTGGCCCGTCTGGGCGGGCAGACCGTGGGTGTGGTCGCGGACCAGCCCGCGGTCCTCGCCGGGGCACTGGACATCTCCGCCTCGGAGAAGGCGGCCCGCTTCGTCCAGTTCTGCGATGCCTTCAACATCCCACTCGTCACGTTGGTGGACGTTCCCGGATTCCTTCCGGGAGTGGAGCAGGAGCACCAGGGCATCATCAGGCACGGCGCGAAGCTGCTGTACGCCTACTGCGACGCGACCGTGCCCCGCATACAGGTCATCCTGCGCAAAGCCTACGGCGGCGCCTACATCGTGATGGACTCCCGGTCCATCGGCGCCGACCTGTCCTATGCCTGGCCTGGAAACGAGATCGCCGTCATGGGGGCGGAGGCCGCCGCCAACGTCGTCTTCCGCAAGGAGATCGCCGCCGCGCCGGACGCGGAGGGCAGGCGCGCCGAGAAGATCGCCGAGTACCGGCGTGAACTGATGCACCCCTACTACGCGGCCGAGCGCGGGCTGGTCGACGACATCATCAGTCCCGCCGACACACGCAGGACACTGATCCGCTCCTTGGACGTACTCCGTGACAAGCACCGGGACCTGCCGTCCCGCAAGCACGGAAACCAGCCGACGTAGCGGGCCCGAAGGCCGACCGTCGAGAGAGGGAGGAAGCATGCAGACGAGTCCTGGGCGCTCCCACGGCTTCGGAGTACTCACCCACGGAATGACCGAGGAGGAGGTGGCCGCGGTGATCACCGCCGTGTACGGGTTGTCCCGGATGAAGGGGGCGGACGCGGAGGGCTCTGGTCCAGGGCGTGCCAACTGGTTCCGACGGAGCGAGAGACCAGCGGTACGACCGTCATGGCGCGGTCGGCCCGGACACGGCATGGAGAGGGAGCAGTACCACCGTGCGTAAAGTACTGATCGCCAATCGCGGTGAGATCGCCGTGCGTATCGCCCGTGCCTGCCGCGACGCGGGGCTGGCCAGCGTCGCGGTCTACGCCGAGCCCGACCTGGACGCCCTGCACGTCAAGATCGCCGACCAGGCCCACACCCTGGGCGGGTCCACCCCCGCCGACTCCTACCTGGACATCGACAAGCTCCTGGACGTGGCCCACCGCACGGGCGCCGACGCCGTCCACCCCGGGTACGGGTTCCTGGCCGAGAACGCCGACTTCGCCCAGGCCGTGATCGATGCCGGGCTGACCTGGATCGGCCCCCCGCCCGCGGCGATCACCGCCCTGGGCGACAAGGTCCAGGCCCGCCACATCGCGCAAAGGGTCGGCGCCCCGCTGGTG
>NZ_LWLB01000002.1:212122-224832 GCF_001905145.1 Nocardiopsis sp. TSRI0078 | reverse complement strand
ACGGCGGCCAGGGCCGCGGTGGCGGTCAGGGTGTGGATGGGGGGTGCGGGGGCGGTGGGGGCGCGTTCGGTGATGAGGGTGGCCAGGACCAGGGCGGCGACGGCGTAGGGGGTCAGCAGGGCGCCGCCGATGACGAGGTAGGTCCAGCGGCGGTAGGTGTGGGGGCTGGTGAGGGGGGCCAGGAGTGGGGTGAGGTGGCGCACGTGGGTGATCGTGGCACAGGTGGGGGCGGGTGTGCCTCCCCCTGCGGGGTGGTTGTGGGTGGTGGCTCCCCCGCTGCGGGGGCGGGTGGTGTGGGGGTGTGTGGTGGGGGTGGTGCTCCCCCGCGGGTCCGGTTCGGGGGTCGGTCGTGGCGGTGTTCGTCGTCGGGTTCTTCTCCCCCGCCTTGGTCGGTGGCCGGGGCGAGGGCCTGTGGGTGGTGGCGGTCTGGTGTCCCATGGCGGCCGTCGCGGTCCTCACGGTGTGCCTGTGCACCGCCCCGCCGGGGTGAGGGTGCCCCGGGGTGCTGTCGTCGGCTGGGCCGTGGGCGGGCGCGGGGGTGGCTGGTGCGGGTGAGCGCGGTCACGGTGTGCTGTGGCGGTCCTCCCCTGCGTGAGTGGTCTCGCTCATATGTGCGAAGGTTGCCCGTTCTGGAATGTTGCATATTTCACATGATGGGGTCATCCGCTGTTTTTGGCGGGGTCAGGGACTGTCCAAGGAGTGAGATGTGCCTAAGGTTGGCCGGGTGACAAGCAGTGCGATGCCGCCCTCGGGGGCGGCCAACGAAACGAGTGCCTCCGGTGCGGGGCTGGCCCATTCGCTGCGGCGGCGCCACATGGCGCTGATCGCGATCGGCGGTTCGGTGGGTGCCGGGCTGTTCATCGGCTCGGGTTCGGTGATCCAGCTGGCGGGTCCGGCCGCGGTGCTGTCCTACGTCCTGGCGGGTGCGCTGGTGTTCTTCACCCTGCGTGCCCTGGGCGAGATGGTGGTGGCGGTTCCCGCGGGCGGGTCCTTCTCCGACTACGCGCGTCTGGCGTTCGGTCCCCGTGCCGGTTTCACCATCGGCTGGGTGTACTGGTGGATGTACGCGGTGCTGGTGGCCGCCGAGTCGGTGGCCGGTGCGGCGATCCTGGGCCAGTGGGTGCCGGGTGTGCCCGGGTGGGTGCTGGCGTTGGCGGTGTTGTTGTCGATGACGGCGGCCAACCTGGTCTCGGTGCGGGTCTTCGCGGAGACCGAGTCGTTCTTCTCCCTGGTCAAGGTGGCCACGATCGTGGCGTTCCTGTTGATCGGCGGCCTGTGGGCGCTGGGGCTGTGGAGCGGTTCGGGCGGCTCGGGTGTGGCCAACCTGTGGGAGCACGGCGGTTTCGCGCCCAACGGGTGGGTCGCGGTGCTGGCGGCCACGGTGGTGGTGCTGTTCGCCTTCGGCGGGGTGGAGATCATCACCGTCGCCGCTGGTGAGAGCGTGGAGCCCGAGCGGGGTGTGGCGTCGGCGATCACCAACGTGCTCTGGCGGATCGGGCTGTTCTATGTGGCCTCGATCCTGGTGGTGGTGATGGTGTTGCCGTGGGGCGAGGTCGAGCCGGGGCGCAGCCCGTTCGTGGCCGTGATGGAGCACGTGGGTGTGCCCGGGGCGGCGTTGATCATGGAGATCGTGGTGTTCGTGGCGGTGTTGAGTGTGCTCAACGCGGCGATGTACACCTCCTCCAGGATGTTGTTCACCCTGACGCGGCAGGGTGATGCCCCTCGTGCGCTGCGGGGGACCAACCGTCGGGGTGTGCCGGTGCGGGCGATCCTGTTGGGCACCGTGGTGGGGTATGCCGCGGTGGTGGCCGACTACCTGTGGCCCGACCGGGTGTTCCCGTTCCTGGTGGCGTCGATCGGCGCGATCCTGCTGATCCTGTTCCTGACCATCTGCGCCTCGCAGTTGGTGGTGGGGGCGCGGGTGCGCCGGCGTGAGCCCGAGCGGTTGACCTTGCGTATGTGGGGGTTTCCGTACCTGACGTGGGTGGTGTTGCTGGGTCTGGTGACGGTGTTCGTGGCGATGGTGGTGCTGCCGGACCAGCGTCAGGCGCTGTTGGCGTCGGTGGGGTCGGTGCTGGTGGCGTTGGTGGCCTATGAGGTGCGGCGCCGGTGGGGTGCGAACGCGCCCAGTGACCGGGTGCTGGAGGTGCCGGGGCGGCCGGGCGCGGACGCTTTGCGCCGTGGTCCTGACGCCGTTTAGGGCGTCTGGTTGTTGGTGGGCCCGGTCCTCCGTGGTGGGGGCCGGGCCCTGGTGTGTGCGGTCGGTGTGCGGGTGGTTCGGCGGGGAGGTGTACCGCGTCGTTCTCCGCTGTGAAGGCGGGGGCGGGACGGGTCGGGGTTGTGTCAGTAAATGGTGGGATGTGGTGCTGAAGACCGTTTTTGCCGCTAGGGTGCTGCCCAACCCCTGAGAGGAGCACCCCCGTGCGACACTTCGTCGGTCTTCTGTTCGGTCTGATCGTGGGTCCCGTGCTGGTTCTGACGACGGGGTGGGCCTTCTCCCACCTTCGTGGGCTGCATGCCGCGGGTCTGGGCGTCCTGCAGGGAGCGGGGCCCCTGGCGGTGGCGGGGCTGGTGGGTGTGGGCCTGCTGGTGGCGCTGGCCGCGGTCCCTGCGAGGCTGACGCCGATGCTGCCCTTCGGGGCGGCGTTGACGGTGGGGGCGTTGAGCGTGGTGTCGCTGGTGCGGATGCACCTGTTGGAGCGGTTGCCGCAGGTGCCCGGGACCGAGGGCGCGCTGGTGCTGTTGCCGCTGGGGGTGTTCGTTCCGCTGGTGGTGGTGCTCTCGGCCCCCCTGTTCGTGGGCGGGCGTTGGCTCCGGGAGCAGGAGGGCGAGGAGCTCACGGAGGAGGAGTACTTCGAGGGCCTGTACGGGGACGACGAGGAGTCCGCTCAGGCGGCGGTGCCGGCGGCCCGCTCCCCTCGGCACCGCGCCTGAGGTCGCCTTCCGGCCCGGGCGGCCCCCCGCGCGGGCCGGTGCGGTGCGGGTGTGCGGGCGCCGCCCCCGGGGTCAGCGCCAGGTGGGTCCCCAGTTGGCGCTTTTGGACACCCCTTGGGGCAGGGGTGGCAGGAACGCGTTGCCGGGGGCGGTACCCGGGGCGGGCGGGGCCTGGCGGGCGGGTTCGGGGGGGCTCTCCCGGGTGCTCTCCTGGACGGGTTCGGGGTCGGGCTGGGTCGGCGGGGGCGCGACGACGGGGATCAGGGCCGTGGGTGCGGGTGCGTCCTCGGAGACGGGGGTGTCTTCGGGGTCGGGTGTGTCCTCGGAGGCGGGGGCCTCCTCGGTCAGGTCGGTCAGGAAGGTGCGCACCCGGTCGGCCTGGGGGGTGTCCTCGGTCTGCAGGACCACCGGTTCGGGCAGGGGCGGGTAGTCCTCCTGGGTGTCGGCGCTGGGGATGGCGGGTTCGGCGGGGGCGATGCGCTCCCACCACAGGGCCGCTTCCTCGGCGTCCAGTTCCGATTCGATCTCGAGCCAGCCGCGGACCTGGGGGTGGCGGCGTGCGGCGTTCCAGGAGCGGGGGTAGGGCTGTTCGTCCAGGACCAGGACGTGTTCGCCGTCGATGGTGGGGATCTGGGCGGGGGCGCCCTCGTTCCACACCCAGGTGCCGTCGTGGGCGACCAGGTTCCACCAGCCGCGTACGGTCTGGGCGTCGGGGTCGGGGGTGCCGTCGCGGAAGGCGGTGACCCAGCGCGGGTCGGGGGGATCGCCGGGTAGGCCCTGGCGCTGGGGGCCGATGAGGGCGTCGGCGAGCAGGGTGTGGAGTTGGAAGTTGTCGCCGATGCCGTCGAAGAGGACGCGGAAGGCGCGCCTGGACCGGCGGTCCAGGACCAGGGCGCTGGTGGCTTCGGCCATGTGCAGCAGGGCGCGGATCTCGTCGAACTCGGTGAGCAGGTCGCTGAGCTGGTTGGCGATGGCGACGAGTTCGGCGTGCAGGGAGGGGGTGCGGCGCAGGTGGGCGCGTACGGAGGCTTCGCTGAGCATGGTCTTGGCGGCCAGGCCGTGGCGGCGGATGGTCCACCAGCACATGGTGGCGCTGGGTGCGTCGGGGCCCAGGTCGGTGGCGACGCGGGTCTCGGCGTCGGCGGTGACGGTGTCGGGGTCGGGCGGGGGGCCGCCGCCGGTGCGTTCCCAGGCGCGGGCGAAGACGATGGCGCCCTTGCCCATGATACGTAGGCGGTGCAGGACCTCCACGCCGGTGGGGCCGGGGTCGGTGCCCATTTCGACCAGGGCTCCGGCGACCACGGAAAGGTCGGCGATGATGCCGGGGGCGGCGTGGTCTCCCGACAACAGGGGGGCCAGGGCCTCCAGGGCGAGTTCGCGTTCGGAGACGGGGATCTGGGAGGCCAGGAGGTAGACCTTGTGGACGGCTGTGGGGAAGTGTTGGGGGTCGGTGGCCACGGAGGCGTCGATCAGTTCTTGGAATGCCGTTCGAAACTCGTCGACCATGGGTCCGTCCCCTTTCTCACGCAACCAACCTAATGTCTCATCAGGGAAGGATCGCACTTTGATGGGTGATTTCGCGTACTGCTGGGGTGTTTGTTGACAAGCTGAGACACCAGAGTTGCTGGTGGGGTCCAGATCACAGGCCCAGGCGGGTGACGGCGTTGTCCTCCAGCGGGTTGGCGGTGCGGATGTAGTCGTGCACCGTGCGCGGGTTGGTCCACCGCCCCTGGCGCATGATCTCGCGGTCGCTGGCTCCGCCCAGTGCCGCCTGGGTGGCGAATCCGGATCTGAGGGAGTGTCCGCCGAAGTCGTCGGGGTCGAGTCCGGCCCGGCGTGCGTAGCGTTTGACGAGTTCGCCCACGGCCCGGCCCGACATGGCCCGGGATCCGATGCGGCCGTGCCTGTCCACGGTGGGCAGGAGCGGGCGGCCGCTTCCGTCGCGCAGGCCGGTGCCGTGCCAGTCCTGGCACAGGTGGGTGAGCGGGTTGGTGGTGTGGGGCTGTGCCAGCAGGGCGCGTACCGCCTCGGTGCCGCCCTGGTGGTGGGTCTGGAGCAGGTGGGACCAGTCGGCGAGGGCGCACACCGGGCAGGTGTGGCGGTGGCGTCCCCGGGGCAGGGCCACCACCTGGCCGTGGCGGTCCTCCTGGTCGGTCTTGGTCGGGCCCAGGCGTACCACGAGCGCGGGGGCTCCGGTGGAGGCGTCGGTGCGCACGGTGACGTCGTCGAAGGTGAGCGAGGCCAGTTCGGTGCGGCGCAGGGCTCCGGCGAACCCGGTCAGCAGCAGCAGGGTGTCGCGCCGTCGGGCCACGCCGTGGGGGTGCTCGGGGCCGGGGCGTGCGGCGAGCAGCGCTTCGAGGGTGGCCAGGACCACGGGGTCCTTGCGGCGGGGGCGGGCTCTGCGGGTGCGGCGGATACCGCGCAGGGTCATGCGGACCACTTCGGCGCGGGTGGGCGATTCCAGGCCGTGGGCGCCGTGGACGGCGGCGATGGCGGCGGCGCGCCGTTCGATGCTGGAGGGGGCCAGGGCCCAGCCGGTGTCGTCGGGGGTGCGGGTGTGGGCGCAGGCGGCCAGGTACACGGCCACGTCCACCGGGTCCGCGGGCAGGGACTGGCGGTGTTCGGCCAGGCACCAGGCGGTGAAGGCGGTCCAGTCGGTGCGGTAGGCGCGCAGGGTGTTGGGTGATTGGGCGTTGGCCAGGTAGCGGCCCAGGGTCTGGGCCTGTTCGGTGTCGAAGCGTTCACGTACCTGGGCCAGGGCGCGGGTGTCGACCAGGACGCTGTGGGTGGTGTGCTGCAGGCGGGTGCGTACGGGTTCGGGGAGGGCGGCCTCGTCGGTGGGCGGGGTGTGGTGGTCGGGGTGGGGTGTGTTCACGGTCATCCATGATGGACCAGGGCGGGGTGTGGGCGTGGCAGGCGGAGCGCGGGGGTGTCAGGGGCCCAGGAAGTGGGCGCGCAGGGCGTCCCAGAGTTCGGCGGGCGGCATGACCCACAGCAGGGGCAGGGCCGCGGCCACCAGGGCTGTGGTGAAGCCGATCGCGGCGATCCTGCGGCGCAGCACCAGCGCGGCCGCGGCTGAGGCGGCCGGGACCGCCAGGGCCAGGACCAGGACCCAGACCAGGGCGTCGCCGATCGCGTCGACGTTCTCCTGCGGGGGTGGGGCGGCGGGGTCCTGGACGTTCAGGGCCGCCTCCTGCAGGTCCATGACCACGAACAGCAGGTTGGCCAGTGCCAGCGGGGTGCCCAGTGCCCACAGCAGGGCCAGCACCACCCACAGGGCGGTGATCTTGCGGTCGGGCGGGTCGGTGACCACCACCGGGGTGCGGCTGATGCGCCGCGCGGGGGTGTGCGGGGCCGTGTTCGCCTGCCCGGTGTCCGCCCGGGGGGTGTGGGCGGTGTCGGGTCGGCGGGCCTTGCGGCGTCTGCGTTTCTTCGGTGACACGCCGGTAGCCTACCGCCGGTGGTGTGGGGTTTTGGGCCTGTGGCGGGTGGGTCGGCGGGGGTGTTCAGGTGGCCTGGGCCAGGTGCAGGGCGGTGACGAAGACGACCGGCCACACCAGCAGGGCCAGTGACCACAGGGCTGCTTTGCGGTCTCCGGCGACGGTGGCCACGGCGGCGGCGAGGAAGGGGATGCCCACGGCGGCGCCGAAGGCCAGGGTGAACCATTCGGCCGCTGAGCCGGCGTGGGCGTCGGCGGTCAGGCCCCGTAGGTAGCCCACCGGTCCCAGGACCAGGGCGAACAGGGCCAGGAGGGCGACGACGACGCGGATGCCGGCGGGGTGGCGGGTGTTGCGGCCGCCGTTGGGGGCGGAGGGTCGGTCAGACACGGGGGCCGGGGTGCCTTTCGGGGACGGGTGGCGGGCCAGGGCGAAAGGGGCGCCCGCACCGCGGGGCGCGGGCGGTGGGGCCATCGCACACGCGTGGCGCCCGCCCGGGCGTGTGGTGGCGTCCGGGGCGGGTGTGGTGCTGTGTAAAACGTACTCCACCCGGGGGGTGCCCGGAACCGGTGCGGGACGGGCGGGGTGCGGGGTCAGGGGGCGGTGCTCCAGGGGCGGGCGCCGTGGACCAGGCCGGTGAAGGAGGCGAGCAGGCGTAGTTCGTCGATGCTGCGCGGGGTGGTGGTGAGCAGGCCGGGTGAGTAGACCACCGTCGCGAGCAGCTGGGCGCGGGACAGGGCCACGTTGAGGCGGTTGCGGTCCAGGACGAAGGCGGTGCCGCGGCTGGTGTCGGCGGCGTTGGAGGTGGTCATCGAGCAGATGACGGCGGCGGCCTCCTGGCCCTGGAAGCGGTCGACGGTGCCCACGCGGACTCCTTCCAGGGCGGGCAGGGTGGTGGCGGCCTCGGTCAGGGCGCGGCGTAGGGCGCGTACCTGCAGGTTGTAGGGGGCCACCACCAGGATGTCGTGTCCGGTGAGGGGGCGTGGGCCCTGGTCGGGGCGGGTGGTGAGTTTTTCGGAGACCAGGCGTGTGGCGACCTCCACCACGGCCTGGACTTCTTCGGGGCTGTGGGTGGTGCGGCCGTGGTGGGTGGTGGGGTGGGTGTACACGCCGGGTTGCAGGGTGGAGAGGGTGCGTTGGGTGGTGGTGGGGTGGGCGTGCAGGCGGCCCTGGTAGGCCAGGGTGGAGACGGTGGAGCACAGGTCGGGGTGCATGCGCCGGGTCTGGTCCAGGAAGTAGCCGCGTGCGGGGTCGATGATCTGGCGTCCGGCCATCAGGTGTTGGAGGGCGGAGGCGTCGGCGCCCTCGCCGTGGGTGCCCTGGACGACCTGGGGCAGTTGTTGGGGGTCTCCGAGCAGGACGAGGTTGTGGGCGGCGGCGGAGACGGCCAGGGTGTCGGCCAGGGCGAACTGTCCGGCCTCGTCGATGATGAGGACGTCCAGGGGGTCGGCGATCATGGCGGCGTTGGACATGGCCCAGGCGGTGCCGCCGATCAGGACGGGTTCTTCTCGGGCGGTGTGTTTGGTGCGCCAGGTGGCCAGGGCCTGGGCGGTGGAGGGCTGGTCCCAGGGTGGTGTGCTCTCGCCGGTGTCCTTGGTGCGGCTCTTGGCGCGTTTGGCGGCCCTGATGGGGACTCCGGCGTCCTGGGCGGCGCGCAGGGCGGCGGACATGACGTTCTCCACGGCTTTGTGGCTGGTGGAGCACACGCCCACGTTCTTGCCCTGGCGGGCCAGGTGGGTGATGAGCTGGGCGGCCAGGTAGGTCTTTCCGGCGCCGGGCGGTCCCTGTACGGCCAGGTAGGAGTGGTCCAGGCGGTCCACGGCGGCGATGGCGGCCCTGGTGGGGTCGCCTCCGTGTTCGGCCGGGTCGGGCAGGGGACCGGGCGGGTCCAGGCGGGGCGGGATGCGGCGTACCACGTCCAGGCCGGGGTGGTGGGGCCAGTCGGGCAGGTGGTCCAGGGCGGTGCGGGCCACCGATTCCAGGGCGCCGTCCTTGGGGGCGGGGTTGACCGGGGAGCCGGGCAGGACGGCGACGGGGGGCCGGGAGTAGGTGGCGTCGGGGTCGCAGGTCTCGGTGATGGTCAAGGCGTGGGCGTCGGCGTGGGTGATGGTGGCGGTGTTGGTGGTGGCGGCCTGGCCGGGGGCGCCGGGGTAGAGCAGGTGGACGTCCTGGCCGGGGGTGAAGGGGTGGGGGTGGGCGGTGTCCAGGCGCAGAGTGAGTTCGCGGCGGGCCTTGCGCTGGCGGCCGCTGGGTTCGGTCCACTCCCCCGCGCGGACCTGCCAGGGGACGGCGCAGTCGGTGTCGGTCTCCAGGTCGGTCAGGGGTGCGCTGGTGCGCCGGAAGTGTTCGCGCCAGGGGGGAAGGTTCTCGCGCTGGTAGTAGCCGACCAGGGCGGCCAGCCGGGCGCGGGTGTGGTGTTCGGGGCCGCGTTCTTCGGTCTTGTCGGGGACCTGGTCGAGCAGGGGCCGGGTCAGGGCGGTGTGGCGGGCGGCCTTCTCGGCGCGTTTGCGGGCGCGTTCGGCTTCGGCCTCGGTGAGTTCGAGCTGCACCAGGGGGCGGTCGGTGATGCCCTGGCGGGTGCGGTGGTCCTCCAGCCAGTCGCGTAGGCGGGCGGTGGAGTGGCAGTCGTCGCGGTTGTAGGCGGCGATGTCGGCCAGGACGCGCTGTGCCTGGTCGGTGTGGCCTTCCTGGGCGGCGCGCAGGTAGGCGGCGTAGGCGTCGATGCTGGAGGTGGCGGTGGTGACGCCGCCGGAGCGTGCGCCGCTGAGGTAGAGGGGTTCGAGGTACTTGATGGAGTAGGAGCGCTGGGACACGCGCAGGCTTTTGCGGACCACGGTGTACAGGTCCACCAGGCGGTTCTCGCGTAGGAGGCGGTTGACCTCCTCCTCGCGGGTGGCGAACTCCGAGCTGAGGTGTTTGAGGCGGTCCACCTCGTAGGAGGCGTAGTGGTAGATGTGCGCGCCGGGGTCGGTGTCGATGCGGGCGAGGGCGAAGTCGACGAAGTCCTCCAGGGCCTTCTTCTCCTGGGCGCGGTCGTGGGCCCAGAAGGCGTGGAAGGTCTCGGTGCCGTTGTCGTCCTCGGTGGTGGCGCCGAAGAGGTATTCCAGGCCGCGTTCGCCCTCGCGGGAGTGGTAGGGGTAGCCCTCCATGTCGAAGAAGACGTCGCCGGGGCTGGGGGCGGGCAGGGCGGCCAGGCCGTCGGGGGCGAAGACTTCGGCGGTGACGGTGCCTTGGGGGTTGGCGGGGGTGCGGGTGGTGTCCTGGCGTACCTGCAGGGCGGCCTGGGCGCGGAGCTGGTCGAAGGAGCGGCGGGGCAGTGTGGGCGGGCGCTGGTCGGGGTGGGCGTCGGCGAGGGCGTCGATGGTGTTCAGGCCGGCGTCGGTGAGTTTGGCGGCCTGGTCGGTGCGTAGTCCGGCGACCAGGGACAGGTGGCGGGCGGCGGTGCGTCCTTGTGAGCACCAGGTGTTGTAGCCGCAGCCCTCGCAGGCGGGGCGGGGTTCGCCCCAGGTGGGGGCGGGCAGGGTGGGTCGTCGTGTGAGGCGGTCCAGCAGGCGGGTGGTGACGGTGGTGAGGATGGGGGTGAATTCGGCGGTGGGCAGGGTGTGGGTGTGGCCGTCGCCGGTGCGCAGGTGCATGTGCTGGGGGGTGTGCCCGGTGGCGTGGGCGACGGCGTGGGCGTAGGCGGCGAGTTGGACGACGGCTCCGGGTCCGGGGCGGCGGGCGAGTTTGGTGTCCCAGGGTTCGTAGGCGGGGGTGGCGGGTGCGGGGGTGCGCCGGTCGCCGGTGGCGGGATCCAGGTCGGAGCGGATGAGGAAGTCGGCGCGGCCGTGGAAGGCGACGGGGTGGTCGGTGTCGTGGGGGGTGAGGGGGTGGTGGAAGCTGCCCTGGTAGATGACGGGGGCTCCGGCGGCCATGGCCTGGGTGGTGGCGTGTGCGGCGGCGGCCAGGGAGGCGTCGTCGGGGCGGGGGTCCTCGATGTGGACGATGTCGCCGAACAGGGTGGTGAGGCGGTCGAGTTCGGCTTGTTCGTGGGCGAGGCCGTGGTGGGCGACGAGGGGGTCGACCTTCTCGGGTGCGGGGGCGCCGGGCAGGCGGGCGGCGAGCGCGGTTTTGAGGGCGCTGCGGTGGTCGCACTCCAGGGTGTCGACGAGGTCGGTGGGTGAGACGACCCAGCCGGTGGTGGTGCGGAACAACGCCCCTGCTCCCTTGCGGTGTCGGTGGTGGTGGGTGCTGGGGATTGTGCCATGTCGCGGCGACGTGTGGGGGCACGCGCGCGCGAGCGCCCCTTCCCGGGGGGCGGGAAGGGGCGTCTGGGGGCTTGGTTCTCCGGGTGTGCGTGGAGGGCGTGTTCTAGCCGACGACCTGCCACTGGACTTGTCCGACGCCGGCTCCGGTGCCGATGATCTGGTCGAAGGCGGCGGTGGACAGGTCCAGGCAGCGGCCGTCGATGTAGGGGCCGCGGTCGTTGATGCGCACGGTCACGGATTTGCCGTTGTCGGGGTTGGTGACCTGGACCTGGGTGCCGAAGGGCAGGGTCTTGTGGGCGGCGGTCATGGCGTTGGGGTCGAAGGTGTCGCCGTTGGCGGTGGTGCGTCCGGCGAAGTCGGCGCCGTAGTAGGAGGCCTGGCAGGTGCCGCCCTGTCCGGTGGGTTCGGGGGTGTCCTCGCTGGTGTCGGCGGTGGGTTCCTCGGGTTCCTCGGTCTCCTCGGGTTCTTCGAGGATGGTGGAGGCCTCGGTGCTGCTGTTCTGGGTGGCGGAGGCGACGGCGTCCTCGGCCTGTTGGCGCAGGTCCTCGCCGTGTTGGGGGGTGGCGTCGTCGGTGACCAGCGGGTCGGGGTCGGCGTCGGGGACGCCGGCGGCGCTGGTGGTGGTGCCGGGGTCGGCTCCGGTGGCGATGACCGTGGCGGTGGCGGTGCCCGCCACCAGGAGTGCCGCTGTGGTGGCGGAGGCCAGGATCAGGGTGCGTTTGCGGCGGGTGCGTTTGGCGGCCACGCGGGGGCCCACGGGCGGTTGGGGGCGGGTGGTGTCTTCGTCGCCCGGTGGGGTCTGGGGCTGGTGTGTGCCCACGGCAAGTCCTTCGAACGGGAACGGGTCGTGGCGGGTCCGCTCCGGGGCGTGGCGCGGGTGCCGTGGCAGGGTGCGCGGGGTGCGACGCCCCGGTGTGCGGGAGGGCGTGGCGCGGGTGGAGCCGGGACCGCCGGTGGTGCGCGGGGGTCTGGGCGCAGATCCTAGGGGTAACGCGAGGGTAACGGTACCGGAAAGAGGTGGTTTGTGGAACTTGTCACCTTGTGATCGTTCGTGTGCGTCACCCCGTGATGTGGGGTTGGGGCAGTTCGGGGCGCCGGGGCGGGATGCCGTGGGGGAAGAGGGTGTGGGCGGGGTCGGGCAGGTCCACGCCGCTGAGGCGGGCGACGGCGGTGGACAGGCCGGGGTTGTCCAGGTGCCCGCCGACGGTGCGGATCATGGTGGCCAGGGTGGGCAGCAGGGGCGTGCCCAGGGTGGCCACGGCGTAGCGGGTGGCCACGGCCGGTGTGCGTGAGGCGCCCGCCCAGCAGTGCAGCAGGACGCGTTTGCCCTCCGAGCGCAGGGCGGCCAGGGTGGCGGCGGCCTCGTCCAGGGTGAAGTGCGCGTTGGTGTTGGCGCCCGCGCGGTCGTGGAGCCAGACCCGTACCCAGTCGGTGTCGGGCAGGTGGGGTGCGTCGCTGGGGTGGGTGCGGCACAGGGAGACCACGGCGTCGACGGTGTGGGGGTGGGCGCGCAGGTGGTCGATGTTGCCGAGCAGGACGTGGGGGTCCAGGGGGTGGGGGACGGCGAAGGGCGGCAGGCGGCGGGGTTCGTCGATCAGGACGGGGTGTTCGGGCCACAGCCGGGGGTGTGGGCCGCGGGCGCTGGTCAGGGCGGTGACGGTCAGGGCGTGGGGGTCGGTGGTCTCCGACAGGCGGCGCAGGGCGTGCAGGGGGGCGGCGGAGGCACCCCACAGGGCGGTGGCCAGGGCGCCGGTGTGCATGGCGGCCTGGTCTCCGGCGCTGGTGTAGGCGGACCAGACGGCCTCGACCAGGTGGTCGCAGGCGAAGGAGCCGCGGGCGGGGTCGTGGACGGGGCGGGGGGTGCGGGTCAGGGCCCGCCAGGACGCGCCCAGGGGGTCCTCGGGTGCGGTGTGTTCCAGGGCGGGGGCGCTGGTGGGGGCGGTGCCGGTGCGGGCGGCGGTGCGCAGGACCTGGGTCCAGGCGTGCTGGGCGGGGTCGGCGGGCGGGTCGGGTGTGCGGTGGGGGCCGTTCAGGTCGCTCAGGGCGGCGCGGACCAGGCGTGCGGGGTGGTGGGCGGGGTCGGTGAAGTGTG
>NZ_LWLB01000002.1:4882-212052 GCF_001905145.1 Nocardiopsis sp. TSRI0078 | reverse complement strand
GCCAGGGGGGCTCCGAGGAGCGCGCCGACGGCGCGGTCGCTCCTGGGGTCGTGGAAGTCCAGGGGGGTGGGTGTTGCGGGCATGGCCGTCCTTTGGGCGGTGCGGGAACGGGTTCGGGCGAAGGGCCCGTTGGGGGTGTTCCCTCTGGGGCGGCCCGTGGTGCGCGGCGCGGCCGGTTGTGGCCACGCGTGTGGTGTGCGCGTGCCGTTCTCCGCGCGGGCGCCCGTGGTGGGGCGGTGCCCGGGTTCTCCCGGTGGGGTGCGGGTGTGTCCCCCGCCGGATGCGCCCTCTCCCCCGCCGCGGGGGACTTCCGCGCCGCTTCTTCGCGCCGGGGAGGTGCGTCGCCGGCGCGGTGCGCCCTGGCGGGCGGGGCGGCGGGTTCTCAGACGGGTTGGGCGATGGCGGCCTGGTGGTAGCGGGCGGCCACGGCGTGGGCGATGGCCGGGTCCGGGCACAGCGGGCGCGCCACCGTGTCGGCACCCGCTTGGGCCAGGCGGTCGTGGAACAGGCCCGGGGCCAGGAGCCAGCTGGCCAGGGACACCCGCGCATGCCCCTGTGCGCGCAGGCGCTGCACCTGTTCGGCGACGGTGGGGCGGCCGGTGGCGATGAAGCCCGGGGCCACCGGGGCGCCCAGGCGCCGGGCCAGGCGGGCCCGTGCCTGGTCGAGTTCGGCGCGCGCGTGGGGGTCGGAGGTTCCGGCGCAGGCCAGGACGAGGGCGTCTCCGGGGCGGTGGCCGGCCTGGGCCAGGCGGCGCACCGCGGTGTCCAGTACTGCCGGGTGCGCGCCCAGGGCGGGGGTGATGACGGCGTCGGCGCGGCCCGCCAGGGCGAGCTGGTGGGGGATGTCGGTGCGCACGTGGTAGCCCGAGGCCAGGAAGGCGGGTACGACGACCAGGGGTCCGGGGGTGGCGGCGGCGACGTCGCCGACGGTGGGGGTGAGTACGTCGGCGAAGGCCAGGCGGGTGGGTCGGCGGGTCGTCTCGGCCACGCGCAGGGCCAGGGAGTGGGCCACTGCGGTGCCGTGGGGGTCGCGGGTGCCGTGGACGGCCAGCAGCAGGGTCGGGTGTCGGTTCATCGCGTGGTGCGGGGCGGGCCCTGGCGGGGCGTGCCGCCTCTTCCTCTCCGTGCTCTGGTGGGTCCTGGGGCCGGGGGTGTTTCCCGGGTGGTCAGGGCCGGTGGGCGCAGTCGGTGGTCTCCAGGGCCAGCCGGTAGCCGCGTTTGACCACGGTCTGGATGATGCGGGCGTCGCCCAGCGCGGTGCGCAGGCGTGCCACGGCGGTTTCCACGGCGTGGGCGTCGGCGTCCTCGCCCAGGCAGGTGAGCAGGCGGGCGCGGTCCAGGACCTGTCCGGGGCGGTGGGCCAGGGCGCGCATCAGCCGCATCAGAGTGGGTGAGAGCGTGTGGACGGTGCCGTCGACCAGGACGGCGTGGCCGCGCAGGCGCAGGTGGTGTCCGGCCACGGGCAGGGTGGGAAAGCGCGCGGGCAGTTCTTCGGTGAGTTTGCGGACCTGGGCGCCGATGCGGGCGCGTTCGGGCCACACGGTGGGGATGTCGTGGGCCATGAGGGGGCGGGCGGTGACCGGGCCCACGCACATGGCCAGGACGTCGCCGCGCAGGGCCTGGACGAGTTCGCCGTGGTGTCCGGTGGTGCGGGCGCGGGTGAGCAGTCCGGCGGCGGCCGGGGCGCTGGTGAAGGTGAGGGCGTCCACTCCCCCGGTGGTGGCGGCTTCGATGAGGCGGTCCAGGGGTGCGGTGTCCTCGGGTTGGGTCCACCGGTAGACGGGGACCTCGACCACGTCGGCTCCGGCCAGGCGCAGGGCGGCGGTGAAGTCGGACAGGGGTTCGCCGTGGAGTTGGACGGCCACGCGCAGGCCCTGCACTCCTTGGGCCAGGAGGTAGTCCAGGACTTCGGCGGAGGACTCGGAAGGGGGTGACCACTCCTCGGTGAGTCCGGCTGCGCGGATGGCGCCCTTGGCCTTGGGGCCGCGTGCCAGCAGGCGTGAGGAGCGCATGCTGTTCAGGAGCGGGTCGGCGGTGCCCCAGGTCTCGCAGGCCTCCACCCAGCCGCGGAAGCCGATGCCGGTGGTGGCCACGACGATGTCGGCGGGGCGGCGGGCGAGTTGGTCCGAGACCGAGGCCAGGCGCTGGTCGTCGCTCAGGGGCACGATGCGCAGGGCGGGTGCGGCGATGACCTGGGCGCCCTTGCGGCGCAGCAGGGCGCTGAGTTCCTCGGCGCGGCGTGCGGCGGTGACGGCGACGGTGAACCCGGCCAGTGGCGCGGTGGTGGCGGGCGCGGGTGGTGCGTGGGGCAGGGTGTTCACGGTGTGCTCTCCTGGGCGCCGGTGGCGATCTGCACGGTGGTGCCGTTCTGGCGTACGGGCCAGGTGTTCAGGTGCACGTCGGCGTCGTCCAGGCTCTGGCCTGTGCGCAGGGAGAAGACGTTCTTGAGCATGGGTGAGGCGATGGTGGGCTCTCCCGCGCGGTCGCCGACGATGCCGCGGGAGATGACGGCGGCGCCGGTGTAGGGGTCGATGTTGTCCACGGCGTACAGGTGTCCGTCGCGGGTGCGGAACAGGGCGGCCTGGGTGCGGTCGGGCAGGAGGATGGCCACGCCGTCCTCGGGGCGCAGCCGTGCGGCGGGGCAGGCGTCGATCCAGGTGGTGGGCCGGGTCTGGGTGGTGGTGGTCATCGGGTGGCCTCCTGGGGTCGGCGGGCGGGCATGCCCAGGCTGACGGGTGTTTGGGGTACGGGCTGGTCGCGGGTGGTGGTGAAGCTGATGGTGGGGTCGGGGGTGTCGGGGGCGTTGGCGAAGGAGACGAAGCGGGCGAGTTTGTCGGGGTCGTCCAGGACGGCGGCCCACTCGTCGGTGTAGGAGGCCACGTGCTCGTCCATGGCGGCTTCGAGTTCGGCGGCGATGCCCAGGGAGTCGTGGACGATGACCTCGCGCAGGTGGTCCAGGCCCCCGTCCAGGGACTCGATCCAGGGTGCGGTGCGCTGGAGGCGGTCGGCGGTGCGCACGTAGAACATCAGGAAGCGGTCGATGTAGCGGATGAGGGTCTGCTCGTCCAGGTCGCCGGCCAGGAGTTCGGCGTGGCGGGGGGTGAAGCCGCCGTTGCCGCCCACGTACAGGTTCCAGCCCTGGTCGGTGGCGATGACGCCGAAGTCCTTGCCGCGGGCCTCGGCGCATTCGCGGGCGCATCCGGAGACGGCGGACTTGAGTTTGTGGGGTGAGCGCAGGCCCCGGTAGCGCTCTTCGAGGCGGATGGCCAGGCCCACCGAGTCCTGGACGCCGTAGCGGCACCAGGTGGTGCCCACGCACGACTTGACGGTGCGCAGGGACTTGCCGTAGGCGTGGCCGGACTCGAATCCGGCGTCGACCAGGCGCCGCCAGATCTGGGGCAGCTGTTCCAGTCGGGCGCCGAACAGGTCGATGCGCTGGCCGCCGGTGATCTTGGTGTAGAGGTTGAAGTCGCGTGCGACCTCGCCGATGACGATGAGTTTGTCGGGGGTGACCTCGCCGCCGGGGATGCGGGGCACGACCGAGTAGGTGCCGTTGCGCTGCATGTTGGCCAGGTAGCGGTCGTTGGTGTCCTGCAGGGTGGCCTGTTCGCCCTCCAGGATGTGTCCGCCTCCCAGGGAGGCCAGGATGGAGGCGACGGCGGGTTTGCAGATGTCGCAGCCGTGCCCGGTGCCGTGTGCCTTGATGAGCGCGGAGAAGGTGGCGGTGCCGGTGGCGCGGATGATCTCGACCAGTTCGGCGCGTGACTGGGGGAAGTGCTCGCACAGGGCCTTGGACTGTTCGATGCCGGCCTGGGCGAGGATCTGCTTGAGCATGGGCACGCACGAGCCGCAGCTGGTTCCGGCCTTGGTGCAGGCCTTCAGGGCGGGTACGTCGTGGTTTCCGCGGTCGATGGCCTGGGTCAGTTCGCCCTTGGTGACGGCGTTGCAGGAGCAGATCTGGGCGGAGTCGGGTAGGGCGTCGGCACCCAGGGCGGCTCCGCCTTCGGGGGTGATCAGGGCCAGCGGGTCGCCGGGCAGGGGGGAGCCGACCATGGGGCGCAGGGTGGCGTAGGCGGCGGCGTCGCCGACCAGGATGCCGCCGAGCAGGGTGGTGGCGTCGTCGGAGAGGACGAGTTTGGCGTAGCGGCCGCCGGCGGCGTCGTTGACGACCACGTCCAGGGCGCCGGGGGTGCGGCCGTGGGCGTCGCCGAAGCTGGCCACGTCCACGCCCAGGAGTTTGAGTTTGGTGGAGGTGTCGGCGCCGGTGAAGGTGGCCTGTCCGCCGACGAGCTGGTCGGCGACCACTTCGGCCATGGCGTTGCCGGGGGCGATGAGGCCGTAGACGGTGCCTTGGTGGTTGGCGGCTTCGCCGATGGCGTGGATGTGGGCGTCGCTGGTGGTGCAGGTGTCGTCGATGACGATGCCGCCGCGTTCGCCCACCTGCAGGCCCGCGGCGCGGGCGAGGTCGTCGCGTGGGCGGATGCCCACGGAGAACACGACCAGGTCGGCGTCCAGGCGGGCGTCCTCCCCCAGCCTCAGGTGGCCCACGCGGCCGTTGGCGGCGGCTTCGACGGCGGTGGAGGCGGTGCCGGTGTGTACGTGTACGCCCAGGTCGGTGATGAGGTTGCGCAGGAGGGCTCCGGCGCCCTCGTCGATCTGGGCGGGCATCAGGTGGGGGGCGAGTTCGACCACGTGTGCCTGCAGGCCCAGCAGGCGCAGGGCGTTGGCGGCTTCCAGTCCGAGCAGGCCGCCGCCGATGACCACGCCGGTGCGGGCGCCTTGGGCGGAGGCGGTGATGGCGTCCAGGTCCTCGATGGTGCGGTAGACGTGGCATCCGGGCAGGTCGTGTCCGGGGATGGGGGGCACGAAGGGGGTGGAGCCGGTGGCCAGGACGAGGCGGTCGTAGGGCAGGACGCGGCCGGTGTCGGTGGTGACGGTGCGGTTGGCGCGGTCGATGGCGGTGGCGCGTTCGCTCACGTGCACGTCCACGTGGGGACCGCTCACCTGGCCCAGGGACAGGTCCTGGGCGGTGGCGCCGTCGAAGTAGGAGGAGAGGGCGACGCGGTCGTAGGCGGTGCGGGGTTCCTCGCCCACGACGGTGATGTGCCAGTGGTGGGCGCTGTCGCGGTCGCGCAGGGCCTCGATGAGTCGGTGGCCGACCATGCCGTTGCCGATGACGACGAGTTCTTCCATGGGTGTGCGGCTCCTCCTGCTGCGGGGTCGGACGGGTTTCAGGCAACCCGGAGGGTGTTTCTGCGGGGTCAGCCGTGTGTGACGCGGTTGTTTCGTTGTGCTCCCGTTGCAGGTGGCGGGTGCGTGATGGGGGTCGGGGTGGAGTGAAGTCCCAGGGTGGGGCGGGTGCGCGGGGTGGTTCGGGGGCGGGTGGGTGTTCGGTCACATGCCCCCGGTGGTGTGCGGCGGCGGGGTGGTCCCCGACCGGTGGGCGGCCTCCCTCGCCCGCCACCACGACTTCGACCGGGGGTACGGTCCGGCCGCGGGGCGGTTGCTGCGCCTGGTGCGTGAGGGCGGTGACATGGACACCACCTGCGCGATCGTGGGTGCGGGGCTGCCCGCGGTGGCGGGGTGCCTCCGGAGCGGGCCGAGCGTGTGGAGGAGCTGCCCGGCTGAGCGGTGGGTGGGCGCGGCGGCCCGGTGCTGTGAGGGCCGGGTGCGGTCCGGGCCCTGTCCGTGGCTGGTTCGTCGTGGGAGCGCCGCGGTTTCGGTGGGGTGTGCGCCTGCCGGGGGCTCTCGGCGGGTGGGGCGGGGCCGGGGCGTTCCGGCTCCGGGGGCGCGGTGGCCGCTCCCCCGTGCGGGGGAGGCGGATCCCGCTCGGTGGTGAGGCCGGGCGGGGGCGGTGCGCGACAGGCTCGGGGTGTTGCTTTCGTACCCCCTTCGGAGGAGCCAGACCATGTCCGCCCCACCATCGGCCGCCGCATCGCGGACCCCTCATGAACACGCACACGCCACGACCGTGCCCTGGATGGCCCTGGCCTGGTCGGCCGCGGCCCTGGGGCTGGGTCTGGGGTGGTTGGGCGGGGTGGTCCCCGCGGGTGAGTCCGAGCAGGCCGCGTTCGGTGCGCTCTTCTCCTCCCCCGGCTCGACGGCCTCCGCGGCGCTGTCGCTGGTGATGGGGCTGGTGGGTGTGGTGTGTGCCGTGCTCATGCTGCGCCGGGGCGGGGGCGCGCTGGTCCAGGCGGGCGCCTGGGCCCTGTCCGGTACGGCGCTGGTGGTGTTCGTGAACGGGCAGCTGCTGTCTTGGCTGGGGTACTCGATGATCCTGCCGGTGGTGGGCTGGTTCCTGCCCGGACTGGTCCGGACCTGGGTGGAGGCGACCTTCACCCCCTCCCTTCTGAGCACCCTGTTCTTCACCGCGGGGGTGGTGGTGTGGGCGGTGGTCGCGCTTGTGCACCGCCGTGCGGTGCGTGCCGCCTGTCGGCGGTGCGGGCGCGGGCCGCGGTGGACGCCTGGTGTGGAGCGCGACGTGCGGGTGCGGGCGCTGCGCCTGGGGCGGGTCGCGGTGGCCGTGGCCTGCGTGTTCGCCCTGTTCTATCCGTCGCTGCGCCTGCCGTGGGTCTTCGGTGTGCCGGTGGGGGTCGGTGAGGAGGAGTTCGCGGCCATGGCCGCGAACGAGGGCACCGTCATGATCGGGGTGGGTCTGGGCACGGCCGGTCTGGTCGGGGCGGTGCTGATGCTGGGGCTGGTCCAGCGCTGGGGGGTGCGCTTCCCGTGGTGGATGGCGGGTGTGCGGGGGCGCCGGGTCCCGGTGGGGTTGGCGGTGGTGCCCGCGACGCTGGTGGCGGTGGCGCTGGTGGCGATGGGCCGCAGTGTCGTGGTCGAGCTGCTGCGTGCGCGTGGGGCGTCGTTGTTGACGGCCGAGGTCCTGCACACGGTGGCGTTCGCGTCCATGCTGGTGTGGGGCGCGGCGCTGGGGGTGGCGACCGCGGCCTACGCGGTGCGGCGCCGGGCGGGGTGCCCGGTGTGCGGGCGCGGGCTGCCCGAGGTCGTTCCCGGCCGGATCCGCGCGATGGTGTGAGCCGGGGTGCCCCGCTCCGGGGAAGGAGGGGAGGCCCTTCGCGGTGTGCGGGCCGCTCCCCCGCGGGATGCGGGGTTTCGGAGAGGGGTATCGGCTGGTCGGAGCGTTCGGGCTGTTTCGGTTCGCGCGTGGCCGTGCGACGATTGGTGTCTGTGGTCCAGAGGCGATGTGGCGGGTAGGGGTTGGAGAGAACACCTACCCTGCCAGAATCCGGGGTGCTGCCATGCCGGTGCAACACGCGTCCAACGAGTTGATGGTCTCTCTGGTGCGGGCCGGTCATCTGGCCACTTTCGAGGAGTTGCCCTCGTTGATCGCCAAGAAGGCCGAGGGCGCCGATCTGTCCCAGGCCCGTGTCTACCTGGCCGACCACCAGCAGCAGGTTCTGCGTGAGTTCACCGGGGCGGGGAGCGACGCCCATGAGGGCGGTGAGGCCCTGAGTGTGGACGACTCCCCGGCCGGACAGGCCTACGTGACGGGTGTGACCGTGCGTGTGGAGGGTGAGCAGCGGTACTGGGTGCCGGTCCTGGAGGGCGCCCAGCGCCTGGGGGTGCTGCACGTGGTCTACGCGGGCGATCCGGACCGCTCGGCGATGCGGGACCTGGCCTCGATGGTGGCCCTGCTGGTCATCGCCAAGCGTTCCAACAGCGACTCCTACGCCCGGTTGGTGCGTACCAGGTCCATGTCGGTCTCGGCGGAGATGCAGTGGACGCTCATGCCGCCGGGGACCTTCGCCGATTCGCGGGTGACGATCTCGGCCGCCACGGAGCCGGCCTACGACAACGCCGGGGACGCCTTCGACTACGCCGTGGCGGGGGAGGTCGCGCACCTGGCGATGTTCGACGCGATGGGGCACGACACCGCCGCGGGGCTGATCGCGAACCTGGCGGTGGGGGCCTTGCGCAACGAGCGCCGCAAGGGCACCGATCTGGCCCGGATATGCCGGGGGGTGGAGGAGACCCTGATCCAGGAGTTCGTGCGCACCCGTTTCGCGACCGCGGTCCTGGCCGAGTTGAACATGACCACCGGTGAGCTGCACTGGGTCAACTGCGGGCACCTGCCGCCGGTGCTCATCCGCAACAGCCGGGTGCGCAGCCTGGAGTGCGAGCCCTCCCATCCTCTGGGGATGGACCTGGGGTTGCCGGTGACGGTGTGCCGTGAGCAGTTGGAGCCCGGTGACCGGTTGCTGCTCTACACCGACGGCATCATCGAGGCCCGCGACTCCCAGGGGCGGGAGTTCGGTGTGGAGCGGTTCGTGGACTTCGTCATCCGCCACCAGGCCGACAACATGCCGGTCCCCGAGACGCTGCGCCGTCTGGTGCACGGGGTCCTGGAGTACCACCACGGCCAGTTCGGCGACGACGCCACCGTGCTCTTCTGCGAGTGGCACGGCTGAGGGTCCGCGGCGTGTGGCGGTGGCTCCTTCCCCCGCCTCGGCGGGCGGCCGTGCGGTGGCGGTTGGTATGGGCGCCGGTGCCCGACCGGGTCCTGCTCGTGCTCTCCCCTCGGCCTCGGCACCGGGCGTACCCGGAAGGGGAGAGAACCCCTGGTGGTGGGTATGCCGAGCGCGACACGGTGGTGCGACCGGAGGGTCCGAGTGGACGCGGTGGTGGTTCTCGCTCTGGTGGCGGGTCTGGGGCTGTTGATGGCCGGAGGGGAGTCGCTCGTACGGGGCGCCGGGTCGCTGGCACGGACCCTGGGGATGTCCTCGCTGGTCGTGGGGCTGACCGTGGTGTCGTTCACCACGTCGGCGCCGGAGCTGGTGGTCAGCACCGACGCCGCGCTCTCCGGGTATCCGGGGTTGGCCGTGGGCAACGTCGTGGGCAGCAACATCGCCAACATCCTGCTCGTGCTCGGGGCGGCGGCGCTGTTCGTCCCACTGGCGGTGGGCTCCCAGGTCGTGCGCGCCGACATCCCGGTGATGGCGGCGCTGTCGGCGGTGGTGTTCCTGATGGCCCTGGACGGGGGCCTGGGGCGCGTCGACGGTGTCGTGCTGTTCGCGGTCCTGCTGGTCTACGTCACCGTCACGGTGCTCGTCTCCCGGAGGCGGGCGCCCCACGGTTCGGCCTTCGCGCGGGCAGGAGCCGACGGCGCCGGTCCGGGCGCGGACGGCCGGGCCCGCGCCGCCACACGGACGCGGTCGGTCCTGGTGGACCTGGTGTTCGTGGTCCTGGGTACGGCCCTGTTGGTGATGGGGGCGCGGCTGCTGGTGTACGCGGCCGGTACGATCGCGGCGGCGCTGGGGGTGAGCGACCTGCTCATCGGACTGACCGTGGTGGCGGTCGGTACGTCCCTGCCCGAGCTGGTGACCTGTGTCGTCGCGGTGGTGCGGGGCGAGCGCGACATGGCGGTGGGCAACGTCGTGGGCAGCAACGTGTTCAACATCGGTGCGGTGCTCGGCCTGACCGCCGTCGTCGCCCCTGAGGGGATCGCCGTCGCGCCTGCGGCTTTGCGGTTCGACCTGCCGATCATGGTGGCGGTGGCGTTGGTGCTGTTGCCGGTGGCCCTGACCCGGTTGAGCGTGGCCCGCTGGGAGGGTGCGCTGCTCGTCGGTTTCTACGCCGCCTACATCTCCTACCTGGTCCTGGAGGGCACCGAACACGCGGCCCTGCGGCCCTACAGTGCCGCGATGCTGTGGTTCGTCATTCCGCTCACCGTGTTGTGGTTGTTGTCGGTGATGGTCTACGAGCTGAGCACGCGCCGCGGCGGGGGAAGGCCCGGAGCCGTCCGCGTGACCTCGGACGGGCCGGGGCGCGGAACGGGATGAGGACCGGGGCACGCCGGAAGGACGCGGTTCTCGCGTGCTCCGGCGCGATGCGCGGTGGGCCCGGAGGCGGAAGGGTCCGCTTCCGGCCGTCCATGGTCGGCGTCTTCGCTCTCCGGAACACCCCACCGGCCTGCGCCATCGGTGTGCCCGCACGGTTGCCGACGCCGTGTCCGGGCGGTCCGGGCGGTCCGGGCGCGGTCGTTGGGCCGGGGCGTAGAATCCGGCCAGGCGCGGACGACGACGGACTCGGGGTGGGGCGTGGCGGAGATGGTGCACGGGGTCGTCCCGGTGTTCGCCGTGGTGGTGACCGGGCTTTTCGCCGGGTTGTTCTTCGCGTTCTCGATCGCGGTGATGCCCGGTCTGGGCAGGGCCGGTGACCGGGCGATGATCGAGGTGATGCAGGGCATCAACGCGGCCATCCTCAACCCGTTCTTCGCCGTGGTCTTCATCGGCGCTCCGGCGGGGGTGCTGGCCTGCATGGTGCTGTACGCCAGTGCGGGGGCCGTGGCCGCGGCGGTGTGGTCGGGTGTGGCGCTGGCCTGCCTGTGCGCGGCGCTGCTGGTGACCTTCTCCGTCAACGTGCCGCGCAACGACGCCCTGGACCGTGCGGGTCCGGTCGAGCGCATCGGGGACCCGGCCGTGGTGCGCGGTGCCTTCGAGGCGGTGTGGGTGCGCTGGAACCACCTGCGCACGCTGGTCTCTCTGGCCGCCCTGGTGTGCACGGCGGTGGCCCTGACGGTGCGCTGAACCGGGGCCGGGGTGCGGGGGCGCGAAAACCCCCGTGCGCGCGGGGCCGGGCGGGTCCATACTCACCCGCATGAGCATCTCGTACGGACGCGCGGACGTGTTCGTGCCCTTGGAGGAGGATCCCCGGGAGGGCCGTGCCCGTCCTGTGGGCGAGCGGGCCGTCCTGGTGGAGTTCCTGCGTTGTCAGCGCCTGACCTTGGAGCTCAAGTGCGCGGGGTTGGACGCCGGGGCCCTGGCCCGCCGCTCGGTGCCGCCCTCCACCATGTCCCTGCTGGGATTGGTGCGGCACATGGCGGAGGTGGAGCGTCTGTGGTTTTGGCGCCGTCTGGGCGGGCGCGGCCCGCGGGAGGCGCCTTCCCTCTACGTCAGCGCCGCGGAACCGGACGGGGACTTCGACGGCGCGGTGGCCGACCCCGCGGTGGTGGAGGAGGCCTGGTCGGCCTGGCGGGCCCAGTGCGCCCACACCGACGCGTTCGTGTCCGGTGCCGCGGATCTGGAGGGTCCGGCCCGGACCGATCCGCACAGCGGCAGGGTGCTGGACCTGCGTGAGGTGTTGGTGCACATGGTGGAGGAGTACGCCCGCCACAACGGGCACGCCGACCTGCTGCGTGAGCGTGCGGACGGGCGTGTGGGCCAGTGACCCCCGGGGGGCGTGTCAGCCGACCGGGGCGTCGGCCTGGCCCCGCATCCCCGACAGCAGTGCCTGGACGTCGCGTACGCACCCGCCGCAGCCGGTGGTGGCGCGTGTCCGTTCGGCGATGGCCTCGCGTGTGCGTGCCCCGTCCAGCCAGGCCTGTTCGATGTCGGTGCGGCTGACCGCGTTGCACCGGCACACCAGGGACGGGGGCCCGTCCTGGTCCTGGGGCTGGTCGGGGGCGGTGGTGGGCAGCCCCTGGAGCAGGGCGAGCCGGTCGGCGGGTACGGGGGCTCCGGTGTCGTAGAGCTGGGCCAGGGTGGCCGCGGCCTCGGGGAAGCCCAGCAGTACCGCGCCCACCACCTTCTCCTGGCGTACCGACAGCTTGGCGTAGCGGCCTCCGTAGGGGTCGCTGATGGTCACCGTTTCCAGGTCCTCGGCGTCCTCCTCGTGGACCTGTCCGAACGCGGTCAGTTCGATGCCCTGGGCCTTGAGGCGGGTCAGCGGTCTGGCTCCGGTGTAGAGCGCGTTCGGTGCGGTCCCGGTCAGGCGCCTGGCCAGGACCGCGGCCTGTTCCCAGCCGGGTTGGATGAGTCCGGCGCCGCCTCCGGGGTGCTGGGCGCAGTCGCCGATGGCGTGTACGCGTGCGTCGGAGGTGGCGAGGCGGTCGTCGACGACGATGCCGTGTTCGACCTCGATGCCGGCGTCCTTGGCCAGTTCGGTGTTGCCGCGTACCCCGGCGGTGACGACCAGGGCGTCGCCGGGCAGGATGCGGCCGTCGTCCAGTTCCAGGCCGGTGCCGGGGATCCAGCGTGCGGCCACCCGCCAGGAGTGCACGGCCACGCCCATGGCGGCGTAGCGTTCGGCGAGGATGCGTGCGGCCGGCTGGTCGATCTGGCGGCGCATGATCCAGGGGGAGGACTCCACCACCGACACCCGCATTCCCCGGCCCACGAGGCCGCGTGCGGCCTCCAGACCCAGGATGCCGCCGCCGAGCACCACGACGGGGGCTCCGGGGCGGGCCAGGGCGAGCAGGCGCTGGCAGTCGGCCAGGTCGCGTAGGGCGGTCACTCCCTCCCCGGGGGCTCCGTCGGGTGCGGCCACGCCGGTGACCGGGGGGAAGGCGGCGCGTGCGCCCGTGGCCAGGACCAGTTCGTCGTAGGGCAGGTGGGTGCCGTCGTCCAGGGCGAGGGTGCGGTTCTCGGTGTCCAGGGCGGTGGCGGTGGTGCCGGTGCGCACGGTCACGCCCGGGGTGTCGGGGACGGGCAGGCGGATCTGGTCGGGGGTGTAGTCCCCGGCGACCACGCCTGAGAGCAGGACGCGGTTGTAGGCGTGGTGGTGTTCGGTGCCGACCACGGTGACGTGTGTGTGCTCCCCCGCCGGGTCCAGGCGGGCTGTTTCCTCGGCGAAGCGGGCGCCGACCATGCCGTTGCCGACGACCACGATCTGACGCGGGGACGCGCCCTGCACGGTGCTCAACTGCTGCCTCCTGGTGTGGGTGTGTGCGTTCCCGGGCGGCGTCGGCCGGGGTGTTGGCGGGGGTCCGGTGGGGTGGTGCGGGGCCGGGTCAGGGGTGAGCGGGTTCGCGTTCCAGGCGTACGGCGCTGACCTTGAACTCGGGCATGCGGCTGGTGGGGTCCAGGGCGGGGTGGGTGAGGTTGTTGGCGGATTGGTCTCCCGCGAAGTGGAAGGGCAGGAACACGGTGTCCAGGCGGGCGGTGGGTGTCAGGCGTACCCGGGCGCGGGTGTGGCCGCGCCGGGAGGTGATGCGGGCCCAGTCCCCCGAGGCCAGTCCGGCGCGGGCGGCGGTGTCGGGGTGTACCTCCACGTACGCCTCGGGTTCGGCCCGGTGCAGTTCGGGGACGCGGCGGGTCTGGGCGCCGGTCTGGTAGTGGCCCATCGTGCGTCCGGTGGTCGCGACGAGGGGGTAGTCGTCGTCGGTGGTCTCGACGGGGGGCTGGTGCGGGACCGGTACGAAGCGGGCGCGGCCGTCGGGGTGGGCGAAGGAGTCCAGGAACAGGTGGGGTGTGGGTTCTTCCTGTGCGCGTACGGGCCAGTGCAGGGCCTCGCCGGAGGAGAGGCGTTCGGGGGTGACGCCGGAGTAGTCGGAGAGGCCTCCGGCGGATGCGCGGCCCAGTTCGGCCAGGACGGTGTCGGGGTCGGTGGGGAAGCGCTGGGGTGGTTGTCCCAGGCGCAGGGCCAGGTCGGAGAGGACCTCCAGGTCGGTGCGCACCCCTTCGGGAGGGGCGATGGCCCGGGTGCGGCGCAGGATGCGTCCCTCCAGGTTGGTCATGGTGCCCGACTCCTCGGCCCACTGGGCCACGGGCAGGACCACGTCGGCCATGGCGGCGGTCTCGGAGAGGACGAAGTCGGCGGCCACCAGCAGGTCCAGGGAAGCCAGGCGGTCGCGGACGCGGTCGGTGTGGGGGGCGGAGACGAGGGGGTTGGAGCCGAAGAGCAGCATGGCGCGCGGGCCGTGGTCGGTGCCCAGGGCGTCCAGGAGTTCGAAGGCCGAGCGTCCCGGGCCGGGCAGGGCGCTGGGGTCCACGCCCCACACCCGGGCGACGTGGGTGCGGGCGGCGGGGTCGTCGATCTTGCGGTAGCCGGGGAGCTGGTCGGCTTTTTGGCCGTGTTCGCGTCCGCCCTGGCCGTTGCCCTGGCCGGTGATGCATCCGTAGCCGGAGCCCTGGCGGCCGGGCAGGCCCAGGGCCAGGGCCAGGTTGATCCAGGCCGAGACGGTGTCGGTGCCCTTGGCGTGCTGTTCGGTGCCGCGTCCGGTCAGGATGTAGGCCGAGCGGTTGCGGGAGGCCTGTCCCAGCAGGTCGGCGGCGGCGCGGATGCGGGTGGCGGGCACGCCGGTGACCTGTTCGGTGCGTTCGGGCCACCAGGCGGCGGCGTGTTCCCAGGCGGCCTCGAAGCCGTGGGTGCGGCCGTGGACGAAGTCCTCGTCGCACCAGCCCTGGACGCGTACGGCGTGCAGCAGGCCCAGGGCCAGGGACAGGTCGGTGCCGGGGCGGGGGGCCAGGTGGATGCCGCCGTCGGTCAGGGCGGCCTGGGCGGTGGCGGAGCGGCGCGGGTCGATGACGATCAGGGTGGGTGCGGACAGGTGGCCCATCATCGGCGGCATGGTCTCGGCCGGGTTGGCTCCGGCGAGCAGGACGACTTCGGCCTGGCCGACGTCGGTCAGGGGGAAGGGCATGCCGCGGTCCAGGCCGAAGGCGCGTGTGCTCGCGGCCGCGGCCGAGGACATGCAGAAGCGGCCGTTGTAGTCGATCTGGGAGGTGGCCAGCGCCAGGCGGGCGAACTTGCCCAGGGTGTAGGACTTCTCGTTGGTCAGGCTGCCGCTGCCGAAGACCGCGACGCTGTCGGGGCCGGACTCGGCGCGCAGGGCCAGCAGCCGTTCGGCGACGTGGTCCAGGGCGGTGTCCCAGTCGGTCTCCTCCAGTGGTGATGCGCGGTCCTTGCGTATCAGGGGCCGGGTGAGGCGGTCGGGGACGGTCAGGAGCTCGGCGGAGGTCCACCCCTTGCGGCACAGTCCGCCGCGGTTGGTGGGGAAGGCGGCGGGACGGGCGGCCAGGCGTCCGTCGGGGCCGGGTTCCAGGTGCATGGCGCACTGCAGGGCGCAGTAGGGGCAGTGGGTGGTGGTCATCGTGTGCTGCTCTTCGCGTGGTCGGCGGCGGGTGCGGCGGTGCGGGCGGGGCGGCGCAGGTAGACGGCCCAGGTGAGGGCGGCGCAGACCAGGTAGAAGGCGCCGAAGGCGATGAAGCCGGGGGCCGCGGACTCGGTGAGGCGGAAGGACTCGCGAAAGACCAGGTTGATGCCGACGCCGCCCAGGGCTCCCATGGCGCCGATCAGGCCGAGCATGGAGCTGGCGATGCGCTTGTTGTAGGAGTGGGCCTGTTGGGGTGGTGTGCCCTGGGAGATGGCGTTCTGGGCCTTGGCGGCGTAGATGGAGGGGATCATCTTGTAGGTGGAGCCGTTGCCGATGCCGGTGAGGACGAACACGACGCCGAACGCGGTGACGAACAGGGGCAGGGAGTCGGCGTTGATGGCCGCCACGACCACGCCGGTTCCGGCCACCATCGCCAGGAAGTTGCACAGGGTGACCCGTGCTCCGCCGATGCGGTCGGCCAGTTTGCCGCCCAGGGGGCGGATGAGGGAGCCGATGGCCGGGCCCAGGAAGGTGATGGAGGCCGCCTGGAGGGGGTCCAGTCCGAACTGGTTCTGCAGAAGCAGGCCGAAGGCGAATCCGAAGCCGATGAAGGAGCCGAACGTGCCGACGTAGAGGAAGGACATGATCCAGAAGTGGCGGTCCCTGGTGGCGGCGAGCTGGGCGGAGACGTCGGTGCGGGCGCTGGAGAGGTTGTTCATGTGCCGTGCGGCCACCCAGATGGCCAGGAGCAGGAGGGGCACGTAGATCAGCGGTACGAGGTGTCCGGCCTGGAGGGTGAACAGGGCGATGATACCCAGGCCCACCAGTTGGACGGTGGCCACGCCGATGTTGCCGCCGCCGGCGTTCATGCCCAGGGCCCATCCCTTCTCCTTCTCGGGGAAGTAGAAGTTGATGTTGGCCATGGAGGAGGAGAAGTTGCCCCCGCCGAATCCGGCGGTGGCGCCCAGGAGCACGAACAGCCAGTAGGGCGTGTCGGGGTTCTGGATGAGGTGGACGGCCAGGAGTGTGGGGACGAGCAGCAGGCCGGCGGAGATGATCGTCCAGTTGCGGCCGCCGAAGATCGGTACGGCCAGGGTGTAGGGGACCCGCAGGACGGCGCCGACCAGGGAGACGACGGAGACCAGGAGGAACTTCTGTTCGGCGGACCAGTCGAAGCCGGTCGCCGGGGTCATGAACAGCACCAGGACCGACCACAGGCTCCACACGGAGAAGCCGATGTGCTCGGAGAAGATCGAGGCCCACAGGTTGCGGCGGGCGACGGCGCGTCCCGTGTTGTTCCAGAAGCCCTCGTCCTCGGGGTTCCAGTGGGTGATCCAGCTCTTACCGGTACGCGGTGCGCGTGGGCCAGCCTCGGAGGTCACGACCGGGCCTTCCTGTTCGACGGCTGCGGACGAAGCCCAAGGTAGGAACGCCTCATTGCCTGGAGGTGTCCAGTCGTAACACACGGGAAACAGTCGCCTCACCCGGGGTGTGTGACCTCGGTGAGGACCCCTGTCGTACCTGGTGGGAGGGTGGGGAGGGGCGGGGGTGTGGTGAGCGCCACCCGGGAGGCTAGTCCCCTGTGTGACCGGTGTCGCTCTTCTTGCCGGTGGTCATGCCGAAGACCAGGCCCAGGCTGATGCCCAGGGCGACGCCCACCGCCAGGTTGTCCATGAGGGTACCGAAGGCGGTGCCGAAGCAGACTCCCAGTGCCAGACCGAGCCCGAGGTTGTTGCTCTTCCTGCTCATGTGTCACCTTCCGTGGCTTTTCTTGATGGGTCGTCGGGTTTTGGACGTGGGAGTGTGCCACAGGGTTCCCGTCCTTCACTCCAGGGGCTCGGCGACGTTCTTGCGGACGCTGTCGTAGATGATCTGGCTGCGGAAGCCGGCCACCTCGCGGCGCTGGGTGAGCCGGTCGATGAGGAAGCTGTGCAGCGCGTCCAGGGAGGGCACGGACACGTGCACCAGGAAGTCCTGCTCCCCCGCCACGACGTAGACCGCCATCACCTGGGGCAGGGCGAACATCGCGGCCTTGAAGCCCTCGATGGCCTGGCGGCTGGGCGGGCGCAGCTGGACCGAGACGAACGCCTCCACCCGGCGGTTGAGCGCGGCCGGATCGATGTCGGCGTGGTAGCCGCGGATGACGCCGCGCTGGTGCAGCAGACGTACGCGCTCCAGACATGTGGAGGGCGCCACGCCGAGTGTGTGGGCCAGGGCGCGGTTGGTCTGCCGGGCATCCTATTGGAGTTCGCGCACGATCGCCGAATCAAGTTCGTCCATGGGTCCCACACTAGAACCCCTGCCGAATAGTGTTCGGCGCCACCGCTGTGGCGTTGCCCGCGTGTCTAGGTTCTGAACCGTTCACACGCCATATGAACGGGGTTAGTCATGGGATGTCCACCAAGATCGTCGTCGTCCTGCGCCAGGGGCTGGAGCCCGCGCTGGCCGCCAACGCCGGGGCGGTGCTCGGCCTGGCGCTGGGAGGACGGTTGGAGAACTCGCTGGCCGCCGACGGCAAGGACGCGGACGGCGGGGTGCACGCCGGGCTCAACCCGCACCCGGTGCCGACCCTGGTGGCCTCCGGGGAGCAGCTGCGCCGGCTCAAGGCCGGAGCCGACGAGCAGGGGCTGACGGTGGTGGGGTTCAACGAGGTGGCCCGCCGCTCGCGCGACTACATGGAGTACCTGGACGCGCTGGCGACCACCCAGTCACGGGACGTGGAGTACGTGGGGCTGGCCCTCCTCGGTCCGCGCAAGGACGTCAACAGGCTCACCGGGAAACTGGAGCTGATGCGCTGAGGGCGCACGGGGGTTCAGGCGCCTGCGGTGAGGTCCTCCAGCTCCCCGTAGGGGGCCACGGTGCGCGGCTGGTGGCCGGTGAGGTGGTCGATGCGGGCCTTGGCGGCGCGCGCCTGCGCCCCCGTGGGCGGGCGGCCCCGGTGGATGTGGGGCAGGGACAGTTCCCAGCCGCACACCACCGCGGCCGGGTGCCGGTACCACTGGCGCACCACCACCGAGTCCACCCGTAGCGCGTGCTCGCTGCCCGGGGGTACGGCCGGGCAGCGAGCACGCGGGCCAGGTACCGGTGCCCGTCGGCCAGGTCGCAGGGCCCGCACCCCCGCTCGCCCGAGCCCAGCGCCCGCCCGCACCCGGGGCACACCAGGCGGTCCAGGGCCGCGTCGACCACCCGCCACGGGAACTGTCCGGGGTCGCAGAGCACCAGTTCGGCCAGGTCGTGCTCCTGGTCGGTGCCGGGGCGGGCGTCCCACCGCGCGCATGCCTCAGACCAGGCTTGGTCGGTCTGCGCGCCGATCGCGTCCATGGTCTGGGCCAGGTCCGGGGTGCGCCAGTGCCTGCGGGTGGGTGCCATGACCCGCACGGTAGCGCGGTGGTCCTGGTGCGGCGACCGGTTTTCCCGGGGCGTGCGGCCGTGGGCGGGGCCGCTCTCACCGCGGCCCGGTGGCGTACAGGTACAGCAGCGCGCTCATCGAGGTACCGCTCACCAGGAGCCTCTCCCGCACCAGGTCGGGGGTCCGGTCCAGCGCCACCCACTCCACGCGCTCGGCCTCCCAGGTGTCCTCGGGCTCACCCGCCCGTTCCGCCGTGTCGGCGACGAACACGTGGTGCTCGCTGTCCATGAGTCCGCTGGAGGGCTGGGTGTACACCAGCGGGCGCAGCGGTCCCGTCCTCCACCCGGTCTCCTCACGTACCTCGCGGGCGGCCGCCTGTTCGGGGCTCTCCCCCGGCTGCACACCGCCCATGGGGATCTCATAGCCCCAGGTGTCGGTGATGAACCGGTGCCGCCACAGCAGCAGCACGCGCCCCTGGCCGTCGCGGACCACGGCCCCGGCGCCGGGCGGGCGTCGCACGAGGCGGTGGTCGAACCTGTGCCCGTCGGGGAGTTCGACGTCGGCGGCCCGCACGTCGATCCACGGGTCGGTGTAGAGGCTCTTCTCGGAGTGGACGGTCCAGCGCACGGGCGGCTCCTGTGGGGCGGAAGGACTGGGGCGGGTCACCAGGTTCGCACGGTCCCGCGTCCGTGGGCCTTGCCGTCGGTTCGCGCGGTCGGGCCAGGGGACGGGAGCGGGCCTCATGCCGTCTGACCAGGGGGTTGCTCAGGTTTGGTGTTGTCTTTCCCACCCCGTGGGAGTGGTTTCAAACACTCCAAAAGCGCTGGTCATCGCATACGTTGCACGGGTGAACTTTATGAGATCGATACCAAAGTTGACGTTTACCGCGACCTCCGGCCTCCTGGTCACCGCGGGGCTGCTCCTGGCCGGACCGGGCGTGGCCGCCGCGGACACCGACAAGGAGATCGCCGCCATCCTCAACGACGAGTTGAACGACGACATGGCCGGCCACATGACCGACGAGCACGTCGACAACGCCCGCGCGATGGTCGAGGCGGCCCAGGACCGCGACCTGGACGAGGACGCCGCCACCATCGCGGTCGCCACCTCCATCGTCGAGACCCACCTGGACAACCTCGACTGGGGCGACCGTGACAGTGTCGGCCTGTTCCAGCAGCGCGACCACTACGGCTCCCAGGAGCAGCGCCTGGACCCCACCTGGGCCACCAACGCCTTCTTCGACGAGCTGAACCGCGTCTACCCCGACGGCAGCTGGGACGACACCCCCCTGGGCGAGGTCGCCCAGGACGTCCAGCGCTCGGCCTACCCCGACCGCTACCAGCACCAGATCGAGGACGCCGAGATCATCGTCGACCACCTCTGGTAAAGAACCGCCCCAGCACGAGCGGTGGAGCGTGCGGTCCCCGCTCTCGTACGCCCATCCGGTGGAGGCCGGTGACCGGACATCCGGTCACCGGCCTCCACCTGTCCCGGCCTCCGGAGGCGCCCGGCGTCGGGGCCGTTAACCAAGTGCCGCAGCGGGGCTCTGGTGGTGTCCCGCTGCGGGGTCGGCCTACGGGCGTTCGTCCTGCGCTGGATACTGGATCGGTGGACTTCGCAACGATGCAGCCGAAAGCCCGGGCCGTGGCCGAGCTCTACGCCGCCCGTGACACCGAGCGGTTCGGTCGGCCATGGACGCCGGAAGAGCTCGCTTTGGGGCTGGTCGGAGACATCGGTGACCTGGCCAAACTCGTGCGGGGTAAAGCCGGGGTGCGCCCGCATCCCGACCTCGGCGCGGCCCCCGAACACGGGCTGGCCGACTGCCTGTGGTCGCTGATCGCGCTCGCCGATGCCTACGCCATCGATCTGGAGGCCGCGTTCGAGCAGACGATGGATGAGCTCAGCCATCGGTTGGAACAGGGCAGCGCAGGCGACAGAGCCGAACGTTGAGGGCCGGAGGGGCTTCCGTTGCCGGTTTCCGGCGCATCCCGTCCCTCCCCCTGTCAGAGGCGAATCGAGCAAAGCCCCCGCGCGAGGCTTGGTCGCGCGGGGGCTCTCGCATCTCGCCGGACCCCGCGGACCCCCCGATACCGGCGGTCCGGCGCGGGCCGCGCGCTCAACCCCCCGTCGGCGCCCGACCCCCGCACCCGCGCCGTATCCTCCCGGAGCCACACGGCCGTGGAAGCCGCCCCCCGTGGCCCACGGGGCGCGCAGGTACGCACCCGCCTCCCTACCCGCCCTGCGGCAGGCAAACATCGATCGGCCCCATACTTGTGGCTCAGCGTAGCCGGGGCTGAGGTGAGCGCCTATTGCGTAAGTTGCCACCGGTGTAGCAGAGGTAAATGATGCCCGTGGCCAGATTGAGGCATGTGCATGAAGACGATGGGAGCGACGATGACAGGTGACCGGATCGAGCTGGCGGAGGTGCTCGCCGCGGCGGAGGAAGCGGCGCCGGTGGCATCTCTCGATGTGGTGGCGCGCAATCTACGCGACCGGTTCGACGCGCACACGGTGTCGTTCCTGTTCGTGGACAACATCGGTCGGCAGGTGGTGCGGGTCAACGAAGCGGCCGCCACGCGGACCGACCACCACACCGATCAGATCCCGCTGGCCGGCAGCGCCTACGAACAGGTACTGCGCACCCAGAAACTGGTGCGGGCCCCCGGCGGCGGGCGCGGACAGCGGGTGCTCGCCCCGGTGACCAACCGCGGCGACACCATCGGCATCCTGGAGCTCACCCTGCCGCACGTCACCGAGGAGACCCTGGACGAGGTCCACGAGGCCGCGCACGCGCTGGCGTACATCATCGTCACCGACCGCCGTTTCACCGACCTCTACCACTGGGGCCGGCGCACCACCCCGGTCACCCTGGCCGCCGAGATCCAGCGCCAGCTCCTACCCGGCGCGCCCTCCTGCGAAGCCGCGCAGTTCGCCCTCGCCGCGGCCCTGGTGCCCTCCGACTCCGTCGCAGGGGACACCTACGACTACACCCTCGATCACGACACCCTGCACCTGTCCATCACCGACGCCATGGGCCACGACGTCAACGCCTCCCTCATGGCCACCCTCCTGGTCAACGCCTCCCGCCGCGCCCGCCGCGCCGGCACCGACCTGGTCGAGCAGGCCCGCCAGACCCACCAGGCCCTCCTCGACCACGGTGGCCACACTCTGGCCACCGGCCAGTTGGTGCGCGTCTTCCTGGACGGAACCGGCGCACAGCTCGTCAACGCCGGACACCCCTGGCCGCTGCTCCTGCGCGAGGGCACGGTGAACGAGGTGCGCCTGGACATCAACCTGCCCTTCGGCGTCCCCGCCCCCACCACCTACCACGTACAGGACCTCGACCTGCGCCCCGGCGACCGCCTCGTCCTCTACACCGACGGCATGCAGGAGCGCCAGGCGGAAACCGTCGACCTGCCCCTCCTGATCCGTGACACCGCCGGAGAACACCCCCGGGAGGTCGTACGGGTCCTGGCCGCCGCGGTCACCGAGGCCAGCAACGGACGCCTGGCCGACGACGCCACCGTCGTGTGCCTGGACTGGTACGGCCCCCGCTCCGAGGGCCGCCGCGTCCAGGCCGGATCCGGCAGGTAGGTACCGCCGCGCCTAGCCCGGCCCCGGTTCGGAACCGGTGAGGACGGGGTGGGGAATATAAGGGCCATGACGAGCGAACTCGATGCGACGACGGCCCACGCGTGGAAAGCGATCGGCGGACCCGCGGACCTGACCGCGAAGGTCTCCTACCGGAGTGCGGGCAAGGTGCTCCCCGCCGTACTGCCCGTGCGTGAACTCGCACGCGCGACGGTCGGGGTGTGCTCGCTCGCGGCGGCCGAGCTGCTGGCCGCGCGCAACGGAGGGGCCGTCCCCGAGGTGAGGGTGGACGAGGGCGCCGTGGCCACCGCTTTCGTCAGCGAACGGCACCTGCTGGTGAACGGCCGCGGACCGACCCCCTTCGCGCCCCTGTCGGGCTTTTGGGAAGCCGCCGACGGGTGGGTGCGCACCCACGCGAACTACCCCCACCACCGTGCCCGGCTGCTGGCCGCCGTGGGCGTGGACGCCGGTGGGGGGCACGGCGGTGCCGCAGGCGATGGCGCCGGGGCGGAGGATGACCGCGGGGCGGCGCTGGTCGGGCGGCTCGCCGAGGCGCTGGCGGAGCTCACCGCCCTGGAGGCCCAGGAGAGGGTCTACGCCGCCGGCGGCCTGGCGGTGGCCGTGGCTCCCGCCCCTGAGCGGGGCGCGGGGGGCGCCGCGTGCGTGCGGCCCCTGGCCGAGGCGGAGGAGGCCGGTGGGTCCGGCGGGCGCCGGCTGCCGCCCGCCCCTTTGCCCGCCGCCGGGGTGCGTGTCCTGGACCTGACGCGGGTCATCGCCGGTCCGGTCGCCACCCGCACCCTCGCCCTGCTGGGCGCGGACGTGCTGCGCGTGGACCCACCGAGGTTTCCGGAGGACCCCGACAGCCACATCGACACCGGGTCGGGCAAGCGCTCCACTCTGCTGGACCTGGACTCGGCCGAGGGCCGGAGCGCCTTCGAGGGACTGCTCGACTCGGCCGACGTGGTCGTGACCGGATACCGGCCCGGATCCCTCGACCGGCGCGGGCTGGCGGCCGAGGAGCTGATGGCCCGCCGCCCCGGTCTGGTCGTCGCCCGGTTGTGCGCCTGGGGGTGGTCGGGCCCGTGGGCCGGCCGGAGGGGGTTCGACAGCCTGGTGCAGGCGGCCTGCGGCATCGCGGCGATCGAGTCGGACCCCGAGGGGCGCCCCGGCGCGCTGCCCGCCCAGGCTCTGGACCATGGCACCGGTTACCTGCTGGCCGCGGGGGTGCTGCGGGCGCTGGCCGAACGGCAGAGCGACGGCCGAGGCCGCCTCCTGCGGTTCTCACTGGCGGGGACCGCCGACTGGCTGCTGCACGGCATCACCCCCGGACCCGCCGGGGAAGGCGCCTACGAGGCCGCCGACTGGCTGACCGAGACCCCGTCCCCCTACGGGCCGCTGCGCCACGCGCTTCCGCCGGTCCACTACGAGGGGTCTCCCGGGAACTGGGCCGGACCCTCCACACTCTGGGGCACCGACCGCGCCACCTGGGCGGGGGCCGAGGAGCACCGTGTGTGACGGAGGCACGTGAGATCCTTCCCGCACGTGACTGCGTGCGGGCTCGTGCGGGAGGGTCACTGGCCTGAGGCCGGCCGCGGACCGGTTCCGCCGGCGGCTCAGCTCCGGGACGCGCGGTGGCGCTGGTAGTGGCGGGCGGCGCGGACCCGGTTCCCGCAGTTCGTCGAGCACCACTCGCGCCGGGAGTGGTTCTTCGTGAAGTACAGGACGCATCCGGGAGCCAGGCAGGCGCGCAGCCGGGACCGGTCGGGGTGCGCGAACAGCTCGACCGCCTCCTCGGCGAGGGCCGAGACCGCGGCCTCCGTGGCCCGTCCGCCGGTGCGGGTGAGGCGGGACGGTCTCTCGCCGGCCCTCCAGACCAGCGCCGACCACCGTGGTGCCGCGGCGGCGGCCCTGTTGACCTCGGCGACGGCGGTGTCCAGATCGCGCACGGGGGAGGCCGCCGCGGCCCTGGGGTCGTCGGTGGCCTGGGCCGCGAGCCGTCGCAGGGCGTCGCGGAGCGCGGACAGCCGTTGCGTCAGGCGGTCGGTGTCCGTGGTGGTCAGGGCGTGGAGGTCCTCCGCGACCGGCGGGTCCAGGCGCGGGGCGATGGCGCGCAGCCATGTCCGGGCCGCGGCTGTCTCGCCGAGTGCGTCGTGGAGGCCGTCCCTGTCGGCCCACAGGGTGTTCATCAGTTCCACGGGCAGCGGTTCGCCCAGCAGCGGCGCGCTCGTCCGGCTCCTCGCACCCACCTCGTCTCTCACGTTCGCAACCTACTCCATCCGTTGACAGGGGGTGGCGGGCGTGCAAGAGTTCTCATGCTTGTAATGGAAGTAAAGCGTTAGAAGATGTGCGGAGGGTGTTCGTGGGAACACCGGCTCCGCTCGCCCGCGCCGCCGTGAAGTGGACCGAGAACGCCATCCGAAAGGCCCCGTCATGTCCCAGGCCCGCCCGCCGCTGCCGCCCTTCACCCTCGACACCGCCACCGCCAAGGTCCAGGCGGCCGAGGACGCCTGGAACACCCGCGACCCGCACCGCGTCAGCCTCGCCTACTCCGAGGACTCGGTGTGGCGCAACCGCGACGTGTTCCTCACCGGCCGTGCCCGGATCGTGGAGTTCCTGACCGCGAAGTGGGAGCGCGAACTCGACTACGTTCTGCGCAAGAGCCTGTGGAGTTTCCACGACGACCGCATCGCGGTTCGTTTCCAGTACGAGTGGCACGACGCCGGAGGACAGTGGTACCGCAGCTACGGCAACGAGCTGTGGGAGTTCGATGAGCACGGTCTGATGCGCCGCCGCGAGGCCAGCATCAACGACGTCGCCATCGCCGAGTCCGAGCGCCGCTACTTCGGCCCCCGCCCGGAGGAGGAGCGCGGACGGGGGTACGACATCCCGCTTCGGTGAGCGCCGCCGCGCCGCGCGTCAGCCCTGGTCGTCCCGCAGGCGCGCGGCGTTGGCGGCGAAGGCCTCGCGCAGATAGGCGCTCAGTCCTTCGGCGTGGGCGTCGACGGTGGCGGTGAAGCGCTCGTCGTCCGCGTACATCCGCCCCAGGCCCCGGTGGATCTGGGGCGTGCAGTCGTAGAACCAGCGGGTGATGTGGGCGCGGTGGCGCTCGGCAAGGTCCATGGCCTCGGTGTTGTCGGCGGGAGTCCCCTCCCGCATGGTCCGGGCCAGGGCCTGGTAGATCTCCTCGCTCTCGGCGTTGACGCGTCCCCAGTCGGCCTTGGTGTAGGCGTTGACCCTACCCTGGGACTGGGCGTAGGCGTCGGTGCGGCCCCAGCGCCGGTGGGCCTCTTCGCTGTGGGCGTCCACGTCGAAGTCGCCGAAGAGTTCGAGGCGTTCGGCAGGGGTCAGGTTCAGGTTCATGGTCTCGGCCTCCATCAGGTGTTCGAGTGCCTGTGCCACCTCGCGCAGGCGGTCGATGCGTTCGGTCACCAGCCGGTGCTGCCTGGCCAGGTGGGTGCGGGTGTGGGCGGTGGGGTCGTCGAGCAGCGTGGCGATCTGGCCCAGGGCAAAGCCCAGCTCGCGGTAGGTCAGGATCTGCCGGAGCCGTTCCAGGTCCTGGTGGCTGTAGCTGCGGTGGTCCGCCGGAGTGCGTTCGGCCGGGACGAGCAGTCCGATCCGGTCGTAGTGGTGCAGGGTCCGCACGGTCTGCCCGCTCATGCGGGCGACCTCGCCGACGGCGTGTCCCATCTGTTCGGGCTTCCTCGCTGGTGGTGACGTGTGTTCGACGCTGGGTCCTGACGTCGCGTCAGGGGCAAGGAGCTTTCCCGGTGGTGCGGACCCGGTTCTCCCACCCCTTCCTACTCGCCGGTAACATCGGGGTATGAGCCTTGACCACACCACCGAGGACTTCCGGTTCGACCGGGACACCCGCGTGGAGAAGCGCGCCGACGGCGAGTTCGCGGCCACCCTCACCGACGCCTGGAACACCTTCACCACCCATCCCAACGGCGGCTACGTCCTGGGCGCCGCCCTCAACGCGCTGCGCCAGAGCCTGAGCCAGCCCGACCCCCTGGCCGTCTCGGTGTTCTTCCTGCGCCCCGCCGCCCCCGGCGATGCCACCGTGCGCACCGAGGTGATCCGTGAGGGGCGCCGCACCGCCACCGGACAGGCCGTCCTGGAGCAGGGCGGCAAGGAGGTCGTGCGCGCCACCGCCACCTACGGCGACCTGACCCCCGACCCCGCGGCGCGCGTGCTGGCCCTGGACGGGCCCCCGAAGCTGCCCGCCCCCGAGGACTGCTTCGTCCCGCCCGAGTTCGACCGGCCCGAGGGCCTGGGCATCGCCCACAGCGTGGAGTACCGCTACCCCGAGCGCCCGGGCTGGCTGGAGGGGAGGAAGGACGGCCGCCCGCACGCCGAGTTCTGGATGCGCTTCGCCGACGGCCGCGAGCCCGACACGCACTCCCTGGCCTCGATGGTGGACTTCGCTCCCCCGGCGGTGCTGGAGATCGGTGAGTTCACCACCATCACCGTCGAGCTGAGCGTGCATGTGCGCGCCCGGCCCGCCCCCGGGTGGCTGGCCTGCCGGGTGTTCACCAAGCACGTGTCGGGCGGCCTGCACGAGGAGGACATGGAGATCTGGGACGACACGGGCGTCCTGGTCGCCCAGTGCCGCCAGCTGGCCATGCTGCTCTGAGCCCTGTGCGCTCCGGGGTGGGGCCGCCGCCCGGGGCGGGCGTCGGCCCCGCCCCGCGCGTGGTGCCGGTCAGACCACCGCGCGAAAGTGCGTGGTCAGGCGGTGGTCCTCCTCCAGGACGTGGAAGGCCACCCCCGGCGGCTGGTCGCGGTCGGCGACCGGCTCGCCCTCCCAGGGCATGCGCAGCGTCCACGTCACCCCGGGCGCCAGCAGCAGGGGCCGCCCGGCGAAGGTGGTCGCCCCGCCGGTGTGGGCGTGCCCGACCAGGATCCCCGCCACCCTGGGGTGGGCCTGGAGCAGCCCGGCCAGGTCGTCGGCGTTGTCCAGGCGCATGGAGTCGGGCAGCGGGTGGTGCACCCGCACGGGCGGGTGGTGCAGGGCCAGCAGCGCGGGGGTCCGGCCGGGCAGGGAGCTCAGGGTCTCGTTGATCCACATCAGGGTGGTCGCGTCCAGGTGGCCGCCGTCCTGCCCGGGGACCGTGGAGTCGCAGGTCAGCACGGTCGCGCCAGCCACCTCGTGCACCCGGTTGAACGGTTCCTTGGAGGGCTCCTCCCCCAGCATCGCCTCCCGCATCATCCCGCGGTCGTCGTGGTTGCCGGGACAGGCCAGCACCGGGAAGGGCAGGTCCAGCAGACGGGCGGCCTCCTGGTACTCCTCGGCGGTGGCGTGCTCGGCGATGTCGCCGGTGACCAGCAGCGCGTCCGGTGCCTGGGCGAGTCCGCGCAGGTAGTCCACGGTCCGTGCGGCGCGCTCGGTGGTGTGCGCGGTTCCGTCCAGGTGCAGGTCGCTGACATGGGCGAGCAGAAGCGTCATGGCCGTCCTCGTGGTCGGGTGGGTTCGAGGCCTCGGTTCGGGGGTACGGGTCAGCGCTGATCCGCCGTTCCCGTCGAGGTACGTCGAAGGCTAATCCGCGCACACGGCCCACGACAGGCGTGTGCGCGGTCGCCCCCACGAGGGGCCGGACGGCCCGCCGGCGGCCCTCAGCCGATACGCGTCATGGTGGAGTCGTAGCCGCCCCCGCCCGGGTAGGTCCACGGGCCGGCCATGGTGTCGCCCTCGGCGTTGAACTCGCCCCGGAAGAAGGCGGGCGAGCCCTTCTCCCCCGCCCAGATGGTGAGGACGTCGCCCTCCAGCTCGTAGACGTAGTCGAAGGTGTTGCCCTGGCTGTCGTAGAAGCGCGACCGCAGGTCCTCGCCCGGCTCCTCGGCGCCGAAGGGACGCTCCCTGCCGATGATCTCCATTCCCACCACCTCCTGGCCGTACTGGTGCAGCCTGACGTCCTGGATGAGGAAGAACCCGCCCTCCATCCAGCGGTAGGTGACGGTGCCCTCGGCGCCGCCGGTGACCTTCCAGGTGCCGACCAGGCGGTCCAGGGCGGTCAGGGCGGCGTCGTCGCGGGCGCTCTGCTGCGTGTGTCCGGTGTTCTCGGTCATGGCGGTGCCTCTCTCAGTTCCGTGCGCGGCGGCACCGTGCCGTCGCGCCGTCGACACCCGTATGACCGGAACGGCTCAGAGAAGGAATCGGTCCGGGCGCGAAGAAATCCCGGGTGTACCGTTCCCCCCGTCCGGGGCGCGGGATCCAGGGGCCCGCCGCCCGCGGGTCACCGGGTCGGCGGCAGGCCGAACACCGGCAGCAGCTCGGGGCCGAAGGTGGTGATCTCCGCGACGAGCCCGTCCTCCACACGCAGGACGTCGATGTTGACCGCCGTGTGGACCGCCTCCCCCGGCATGCGCACGTAACTGGCCGCGGCGGGCTGCCGGTTGGCGTCCAGGGGCACCGAGATCCAGTCCCCCCAGGCCTGGCCGCCGGTGAGGACCGGGCGCCACAGGTCCAGGATGGCCGCGCGCCCGTCGTAGACCAGCGATGCCGGGGGCATGGTCTGGCGTGCGTCCTCGCGCAGCAGGGCGGCCAGGCCGTCCAGGTCGGCCCTTTGCGAGGCGTCCACGTAGCGTCGCAGCACGTCGCGCTCCTCCTGGCTGGGCGCGGTGGCCGCGCCCCAGTCGGCCCTGCGCTCGGGCAGGACGCGACGCAGGGTGGCCCGGGCCCGCTGGAGGGCGCTCTTGACCGCCGGTACCGACAGATCCAGCGAGCGGGAGGCCTCCTCGGCGGGCCAGCCCAGCACGTCGCGCAGGATGAGGACGGCGCGCTGGCGGGGCGGCAGGTGCTGGATGGTGGCGAGGAAGGCCAGTTCCACGGTCTCCCGGGCGATGGCGGACTCCTCCGGCCCGCCCTCGGCGGGCGCCGCCCGGTCCAGCAGCTCGTCCGGGTAGGGCTGGAGCCAGGAGACCTCGGTGAACGGTGAGGACCCCGGTTCTCGGGCCGCGGGCCTGGCGCGTCGTGCGGAGAGCGCGTCCAGGCAGGTGTTGGTGGCGATCTTGTACAGCCAGGCCCGGAAGGTGGAGCGCCCCCGGAAGGAGGCGCGGTTGCGCCAGGCCTTGAGCAGCGTCTCCTGCACCATGTCCTCGGCCTCGGTGAAGGAGCCCAGCATGCGGTAGCAGTGCACGCGCAGCTCGTGCCGGTGGCGCTCGGCCAGCGCGGAGAAGGAGGCCTCGTCCGCGGGACCCGGTTCGCCGCCCGCCGTGGTGCCCTTCAACGCGCTCTCGTCCGCCACGTTCCGTCCGCCCCCTCCGCCTCGCCTCGTCGGACCGATCCTAGACCGCCGGGAGTCCTCTCTCCCCGCCCGGGTTCGCGGCTTGTCAGCCGGTGGCGGCGCGCGCACGGATCCGGCGCGCGGTACGGCCCCGCCAGAGCACGCCGTGGCGGGGCGAGGCCAGGTAGGCCAGGGCGAAGGCCGCGGCCTGGGCGAGCACGATCAGTCCGCCGGTGGACACGTTCATGTGGAAGCTGGCGAAGACCCCCGCCACGGCGGCGGCCGCGGCCACCGCCGCCGAGATCACCAGCATCCGCTCGAAGCGGTCGGTGAGCAGGTAGGCGGTCGCGCCGGGGATGATGACCATGGCCACCACCAGGATGATCCCCACCGCCTGCAGCGCCACCACCACCGTGACCGACAGCAGGCCCAGCAGCAGGGTCTCCAGCAGACGCGGGTTGATGCCCATCGCGTGCGCGTGGACCGGGTCGAAGGCGTACAGGGTCAGGTCGCGGTGCTTGTACCAGACCGCCGTCAGCACCACCCCGGCCAGGACCAGCACCTGCCAGATGGCGGCGTCGGAGACCCCCAGCACGTTGCCGAACAGGATGTGTCCCAGGTCGGTCTGGCTGGGCACTCGGGAGATCAGGACCAGACCCAGGGCGAACATGGCGGTGAAGACCACGCCGATGACGGCGTCCTCCTTGACCCGGGAGGTACGGTTGACCGCTCCGATCAGGGCGACCGATCCGGCGCCGAAGACCAGTGCGCCCACGGCGAAGGGCAGCCCGAACATGTAGGACAGCACCACTCCGGGCAGGACGGCGTGGGAGACGGCGTCGCCCATCAGCGACCAGCCCACCAGGGTCATCCAGCACGAGAGGACGGCGCACGCCACTCCGGCGACCACGCTGATCAGCAGGGCCCGCCGTACGAAGTCGAACCCCAGGGGCACGGTGAACCACTCGGTGACCGCCGTCAGGGCGTCCATGCCGCTCCTCTTCCGTCGGTGTGGATGCCGAAGGCCTCCATGAGGGTCTCCGGGCGCAGGACCTCCGCGGGGTCGCCGTGGGCGATGACGCGGCGCTGCAGCAGTACCGCCTCGTCGCACAGGGCGGGTACCTGGGCCAGGTCGTGGGTGGACACCAGCAGGGTGTGCCCCTCCTGGCGCAGTTGGAGGAGGAGTTCGCTGATGTGGGACTCCGAGCGCTTGTCGACTCCGGCGAAGGGTTCGTCGAGCAGCAGCACGTCGGCGTTCTGGGCGATGGCGCGGGCGACGAAGGCGCGTTTGCGCTGGCCGCCGGAGAGCGCGCCGATCTGGCGGTCGGCCAGGTCGCTCAGGCGGGTGCGGGCCAGGGCGTGGTCGACGGCCTCCCGGTCGGCGGGGCGGGCCCTGCGGCGGCGTCCCATGTGTCCGTAGCGGCCCATCATCACCACGTCGCGTACGCGTACGGGGAAGGCCCAGTCGACCTGTTCGGACTGGGGGACGTAGCCGACCAGTCCCCGGCGGCGGGCGGTGGCGCCGGTGTGGCCGAGGATGCGCACGCTGCCGTGGTCGGCGGGGACCAGGCCGAGCACGGTCTTGAACAGGGTGGACTTGCCCGATCCGTTGGTGCCGAGCAGGCCGCAGATCCGGCCGGGGGCGAGGGAGAGGCTGACCGCGTCCAGTGCCAGGACGTCGCCGTAGCGGACGGTGGCGTCGGTGACCTCGATGGCGGCGCTCACGTGGCTCCTCCCTTGAGTCCGGAGACGATGGCCTCGGCGTCGTGGCGGAGCAGGTCCAGGTAGGTGGGGACGGGTCCGTCCTCCTCGGAGAGGGAGTCGACGTAGAGGGTCCGGCCCATCCGGGCGCCGGTCTCGCGGGCCACCGAGCGCTGGACACCGTCGTTGACGGTGCTCTCGCAGAACACGGCGGGCACCCGGTTGTCGCGCACGAACTCGGTGACGGCGACGGTCTGGCGGGGTGTGCTCTGGGACTCGGCGTTGACCGGCCACAGGTACATCTCGGTGAGGTCGGCGTCGCGCGCCAGGTAGGAGAAGGCGCCCTCGCAGGTGACCAGGGCCCGGGAGCTGTCGGGGACCTCGGCCAGTTCGGTCTCCAGGTAGTCGCCGACCTCGCTGATCTGCTCCTTGTAGTCCTGGGCGGCCCGGGTGTAGACGGCCTCGCCCGCGGGGTCGAGTTCGGTGAGGGCGTCGCGGATGTTGTCGACGTAGGTGTGGGCGTTGTCGGGGGACATCCAGGCGTGCGGGTTGGGCTCGCCCTCGTACCCGCCCGAGGAGATGGGGATGGTCTCGATGCCGTCGCTGAGTACGGCGGTGGGGGCCTGGACGCGTTCGGTGAACTGGGCGAACCAGGACTCCAGGCCGAGCCCGTTCTCCAGGATGAGGTCGGCGCCCTGGCCGCGGACGAGGTCGTCGGGGGTGGGTTCGTAGCCGTGGACCTCGGCGCCGGGCTTGGTGAGGGAGGCGACCTCGACGCGGCCGTCGGCGACGTTGCGGGTCATGTCGGCCAGGACGGTGAAGGTGGTCAGGACCAGGAGCCGTCCGTCGTCGCGGGTCTGGCCAGCTGAGGCGGAGCAGGCGCTCAGGGCCAGGGCAAGGGTGAGGAGGGCGGCGGGGAGCTTCGCCGACCAGGAGTTTATGGAAGCCTCATCTCTAAAGTTCGGCACGCCTAACTTTTTACCACAAGAGAGCCAAACTACACATCACGGTGGAACCTGCGGCGGGTCACGGTCGCCGGTTCTGGGCACCCACTACCCGGGCGGGCACCGCCGACACACCGGGCGGGACGGGTGCGGGAGGCGCTCGCGCGGTGCGTCCCCACGGCGACGGCCGGGAACGGGGCCGAGGAGACCCACGCCCCGTCCGAAGCGGCCGAGGAGCTCACTAGACTGACGCCCGGCACGCGGGGAACCCTCTGTCCCCGCGGGCTTTCGACGCTCAGGGGCCGCAGCGGCCCACACCCCCAGGGAGTCCTATGCGGGCCGAACCGCATCGCACACTGCATGGCCGTTACCACCTGCTGGCCGAGATCGGCCGGGGCGGGATGGGACGGGTGTGGCGGGCCCACGACACACGGCTCGACCGCACCGTCGCGGTCAAGGAGATCCTCCTGGGCCCCGGGCTGGACGAGGACGAACGCGACCGGATGGCGGCCAGGGCCCAGCGCGAGGCGAGGGCCACCGCCATGGGCCGCCACCGCAACATCGTGACCGTGCACGACATCATCGAGGATGACGGACGTCCGTGGATCGTCATGGAGTTCCTCACCGGGCGCTCCCTGCACGCACTGGTGCGCGAGAGGGGGCCGCTCGACGCCCACGTGGTCGCCGGGTGGGGTCTGGACCTGCTCAGCGCGCTGACCACCGCGCACGAGCAGGGCATCACGCACCGCGACGTCAAACCCGAGAACGTCATGGTCACCGACTCCGGGCAGGTGGTGCTCACCGACTTCGGTATCGCCACCATCACCGACGCCACCGCCCTCACCCAGACCGGGGGGATGGTCGGATCCGCCGCCTACCTGGCCCCCGAGCGGCTGGCCTCGTCCCCGGCCACCTCGGCGAGCGACCTGTGGTCGCTGGGCGCGACCCTCTACCACGCCGCCACCGGGACCTCCCCCTTCCGCAGGGAGACGGTCCCCGCGACCCTGCACGCCATCACCATGGAGGAGCCGGCCGACCTCCTGGAACACGGGCCGCTGAACGAGGCCGTGCGCGGCCTGCTGGTGAAGGATCCGGCGCGAAGGATCAGCGCCGACCGGTGCCGCGTCCTGTTCCGCGCGGCGGCCGGGCGGGAGCACCCGGTCCCCGAGGCGCCCCGCAGGGGCGGGCGCCTGTCCTGGCCGGTGGTGGTCCTCACCCTGGGGCTGGCCTCACTGGTGACCGCGGTGACGTTGCTGGTGGTGCTCGATCCGTGGGGGGCGGGGTCCGGCACCACCGCGGCGGCCTCCGGCGCGGACGCGGAGGAGGAGGCCACCGGTGAGGGCGGGGAGGGCGGCGCCGCCCTCATCCCCTCCGCGGAGGGGATGACCTGGACGGAGGAGTCCCACGGCTTCGGCATCCTGGTCCCCGACGGCTGGATCCGCCGGGTGGACGGCAGGGGCGTCTTCTACGACTCCCCCACCGACAGCTCCTACCTCCAGGTCGACCTGGCCGAGCACCCCACCGACGACGAGTACCAGCACGTCCTGGACCAGGAGGAGAACGTGCTCGCCTCGGGGCGCATGCCGGGATACGAGCGCCTGCGGATCGAGGACGTCACCGACGCCACCGGCTTCCACTCCGCCTCGGAGTGGGAGTTCACCTGGAACAGCGACGGCCGGATCCGTCACCTCCTGGCCCGCAACATCACCGTGGCCCCGGGAACGTACTACACGATCGCCTGGGTGGCCCCGGAGTCCTCGTGGGACTCCCAGGCGGACGAGCGCGCCGCCGCCCTGGGCTCCTTCACCTCGTCCTGAGCCCCGGCCGGGCGACCGCGGCACCGCTCTCGACGACGCCGAGGACGGCGCGGGGGCCGCCCGCCACGGGCACGAGGGGTTGGGGGTCGAGACTGGCAGGAGTCGTTGATCGAGTGACCTGTATTCTCCGTGGCTTCTGCCGCTCCGGTCACTGCGCGTGGTCGCTGGGGGCGTAGCGGTTCCAGTTGGCCGCTGCTTCTTCTGTCTTGCGCCACGTAGTCTCCAGGCATGTCTGACATCCCTGCGCGTTTGACCGTGGTGACACTCGGAGCCCGGGACATGCCCGAGCTCCGACGGTTCTATCGAGCCTTGGGGTGGAAGGAGATCTCGTCCAGTAGTGACGGCTGGGCGGGTTTCCTCCTTGGCGGCGTGCTGCTGTCCCTGTATCCCATGGAGGAGCTGGCCGCCGAGGCGGCGGGCGGTGCTTCCGCTCCGATCGGCTGGTCAGGGTTCACGCTCGCCTGCAATGTGGATGCTCCTCAGCAGGTGGACGCAGCGTTCAAAACCGCTGTCCGAGTCGGCGCCGCGGTCGTGGCCGAGCCGGTGGACCGCCCCTGGGGAGGACGGTCTGCCTATATCGCGGACCCGGAAGGCAACCGCTGGGAGATTGCCTGGGCGTCAGGGGCGAGGTTCGACGACCGAGGCTCACTGACCGCCTTCGGTGACTGAAACCTGTTCTGGAGCAAGGGCCAAGAAGCGCAGACTTGACCATCCTCGGTCGCTGGGTGTGTAGCGGTTCCAGCTTCCTCCGGCTTCGGTGAGGACTTGCGTGGTGGTCTTGTCGTGGAATCCCAGGGCCCGGGCGATGACCGGAGCGGGGGCTTGGAGAACGAGTTGGCGCAGTGCGGAGGTGCGCACCGCTGTTCCAGGGATACCGATGTCGCGGATCAGCTCGGCGAGGCTGTAGGGGTGCATGGGGCGTCCGGCCCTGCGGCCGGGGAACAACCAGGTCGCATCCCCGTTGGTGGTGTTCATATTGGTCCGCTGCTTCCTGGCCCGCAGTGGCAGGTCGGCGAACGGTTCGGGGACCGGAGTCGGCGGGTCGCCGAGGTCGTGGTCGGGACGAACCTGATCTGTGCGTAGGAGATGCCCTGGCCGTCCAGGATCGCCCGCACCTGGGTGTTGCGCTCGTGCACGAACCAGTCCCACTCGCGCCCCTGTGCGGACGAGGCGTCCTGCTGGACCTGCATGGTCGTGACGTCGCCGAGCGCGATACGGGTGTCCCGGGTGCCGGGCGGGCCGCTGATGTGCATGTAGCGGGCGTCATGGCGATCGAGGAGGTCGAAGAAGGCGGCCTCCCCCCTCGGGAAGGTCGCAGCTCTGGCGCCAGCGCCTCAGCTCGGCCCAGACGATCGGGCCTCGATGTCGAGCCGGCCCCGGTTCTTCTGGGCTCGGCGGCACTGCGCCTCGCTCTCGCCCCGGTGAAAGAAGTGTGGGATCTTCTCGCCGCCGATGCGGGTGAAGAGCTGTCGCCCGTACCCGTTGACCGTGCCCCGCACCAGAAATCCACGCCGGTGTGCTCCCGGCGGAACTCGAGGGCGGCGTCGTGTTCCAAGGGCGGGAAGACAGCGTCTTGGGAGTCGGCTGTCGGACCTTTGACGGCCGTCTGTACCAGGCGGCGGTCCTGTGCTGCTGCGGAAGTCGAGCGGAGTTGGGTCCAAGCGTGGAACTCCTTCCAAACACACCAACCCGGGTTCGGCCCCGAACCGCTACAGGGTCGCAGAGCGTCACCACTGCACCGGGAGGCGGTTCAGGCCGCCGGTGAGCACGTCCCGGCGCGTGCGCAGCTCCGCCACGTCTTCGGCCATGCGCAGGGCGGGTAAACGCGTGGTCAGCCCGGCCAGGACGGCGCGCAGCTCCAGGCGTGCGAGCGGGGCGCCGATGCAGTAGCGGGCACCGTGCCCGAAGGCCAGGTGGGGGACACCGGATCGGGTGATGTCGAAGCGGTCGGGGTCGGGGAAGACGCCGGGGTCGTGGTCGGCCGCGCCGGTGTTGCACAGCACCAGTTCCCCGGCGCGCACGTCCGTGCCTTCGATGCGCAGGTCGGTGCGAGCGTAGCGGGGGATCCCCCCGCCGCCGCCCCGGGACGGGGCGCGCAGGATCTCCTCGACCGCGCCGTCGACCAGGCCGGGGCCCTCGGCCAGGGCCCGGTACTGGCCGGGGTGGGCGAGCAGGAACAGCACGCCCAGGCCGATCTGGGTGACGGTGGTCTCGTGCCCGGCGAAGAGCAGGGCCATGGCGAGCCGGGCCGCCTCCTCGTCACCCACGTCCGGGGCCTGGGCGAGGCGGGAGACCACGTCGTCGCCCGGGTTCCGGCGCTTGCGGGCCACCAGGTCCAGGCCGTAGCCGAACAGCTCGCCCAGCCCGCGCTCGGAGCGGGCGCGGTCGGCGGTGTCGGCGGCGTCGCGGGTCCAGGTGCGGAAGCGGTCGCGGTCGGCGTAGGGCACGCCCAGCAGCTCACAGATGACCAGGACCGGCAGCGGCACGGCCAGGGCCTGGACCAGGTCGGCCGGTCGGGGGCCCCGCTCCAGGCCGTCCAGCAGAGCGGCGGTCAGCTCGTCCACACGCGGGGTCAGGGCGCGCACGCGCGCCGGGGTGAAGTGGGGACGCAGCAGCGCGCGCATCCGGGCGTGGTCGGCCTTCTCGGTGGAGAAGTCTCCCTGGGGCCCACCGAAGAGCGCGGACTCGCCGGTGCGGGCGGCGCCGGCCGGATCGGGGTGGGAGCGGCCGAGCCGCTCGTCGGAGAGCAGGGCGCGGACCTGCTCATACCCGGTGACCAGCCATGCCGGGTCGCCCGTGGCCGTGCGGACGCGGTGGATGGGCCCCTGTTCGCCGAGCCTGCGCAGGAGCGGTGGTGCGACCAGGGGGTCGGGGCGGTCGAAGGGCAGCTGCGGGATCAGCGGGTCCACGGGAACCTCCGATTTGTTAACCCTGCCTTGTACACCCATGTTTAAACAACGCTATATGTATACTCATCCGTAAACAAGAGGGGATGGGGATGGCCGACGAAACGGTGCCCGGGCCGCAGGAGGGCGCGCCCGTGCGGCGGATGCGCCGCATCGAGCGGCGCGCGCAGATCCTGGAGGCGGCGACCCGGGCCTTCGCCCGCGGCGGGTACGCCGACACCTCCCTGGACGATGTGGCCGCTGAGGCCGGGATCAGCCGGGTGATCCTGTACCGGCACTTCGACTCCAAGGGCCAGATGTACCGGGCTGTCCTGGACCTGGCGTGCGCGCGCCTGGGCGAGCGGGTGGGCGAGGGAGACTTCACCGAGCAGAGCATCCCGGCGCTCCTGGCGGCCGCGGCCGAGGACCCCGACGGGTTCCGCCTGCTGTTCCGACACGCCGCGCGCGAACCGGAGTTCCGCGACCTGGTCGACGGCCTGACCGCTGCCTCGGTCGAGCTGGCGCTGCGCCAACTGGCCGGGGTGATCCCTGATCCGGCCTGGGCGCGCTGGGCCGCCCGCCTGGTGTTCACCGTCGCCATCGAGGGGGCGATCGCCTGGCTGGACGAGGGGAGGCCCGACCCCGGCCGCGCCGCTGAGCGCATCGACGCGGCGGTGCAGGGCGTGATCGCCGCGGCCCGCGGACCGGTGCGCTCCCCCGGCGGCACGCCGCAGGGCCCAAAGCAGGGCCGAGGCGGCATCCGGGATTAGGGGCAGGACACGCTCACCGGACCCGGTGGTGGTCGACGGCGGCGACCGCTCCTGCGTGTGCCTGCTGCTGGAGCTGCGCGAACACCTGCGCAGCCTGGGCCCGGACACGCTGTGCACCTGATCGCGTCCGACCCGGCCGATCTCGTCCACGAGCGCGTGGATCTGCGTGGTGGTCAGGGCCATGCACAGCAGCATGTGCGCGAAGACCCCGTCCACGGAGGCATCCGCCAGGGGCAGGGGTGTGCGGGCGTCGTGCAGGTGCGTTTCCACGCGGTCCGCCACTGCCTGTTCCCGGGCGGCGCGGGCCAGTTGCTCCAGGGCGGTGGCGCCGAAGTCGGCGGCGTGCACCCGCAGTCCCCGCAAGGCCAGCCACAGGGCGTCGCGCCCGTGTCCGGATCCCAGCTCCAGCACCGTGCGGGCCCCGCGGACGGTGAACACCTCCAGCGCGCGCCGGGCGGGCTCTGAGGGATCGGCGCCGTACATGTGTGAGTGGCGTTCGTAGGTGCTCTGCCAGTGCTTGCGCTGGGTCGCGCCCAGGTCGGTGTCCACGTCGGTGCTCTTCAAATCGGGCAGGGCGCGCAGCTTGTCCTCATTGCCCTCGCGCACCGCACAGTTGAGGAGCTTGGAGGTGATCAGCACCTCCAGCACGTCCAGGGCATCATCGACCGAGACCGTCTCCAGATGGCGGACGGTGGCCAACAACGTGGCCTCCTGTCGGTCCGCGACCAGGTCGGCCAACGCGGGGGCCTTGGCGCGTATCCCGTACCGGGCCAGCGCCTCCAGCTTGATCTGGGGGACGTCGTCCACCTGCACCTTCCCGGCGCCGATCCCGGAGATCTGGCTGGTGCGGTCCAACGCCTGGACCAGGGCCGGGGCTGGAGACCCGGTCGGGTTCGGTACGCAGCCGCTCCAGCTCGGAGAAGCGGGCCTGGTCGGGGACCTGGAGCAGGGCGCCCAGTTCGGCGCGCACCGGGTGCGGGATGCGCCGGGCCACCACCTGGTGCAGGCGGGCGTTCTCCGCCTTGCGCACCCGACTGACCGGGCGGGAGAGGACCGTCAGGCCGAGCAGCAGGATCTGATGCTCGAGCAGGTAGAGCACGGCCCGGTCGAACAACGCCTTGGGGCCTTCCTCGCTGGCCCACACCCGGGCCGCGAGGTAGGCGCGCAGGTCCTCCTCCCCGGCGGAGAACTCGCGGTAGCCGAAGGTGTCGCGGATCTGCCAAGCGTGCTCATAAGCGGTCTGAGCCCGGGTGCGGTACTCCTCCAGGCGGCCCGGGTCGACGTCGAGCTGGTCGGCGACGAAGGCCACCGCGTGTTCGGGCACCGGGTGGGGCGGTCGGGTTGGAACACCCCGAGCATGCGCACCGTGCCCCACTGCACGGCCCACCCCAGCCGGGTGGACGGGGTGCGTTTGCCCATGGCCAGGTCCAGGGCGAGGGGGCCGACCGCCGTGGAGCCCGCACGGTCCCCGCGACCCCGCACGTCCTGCTCATCCGGATCCCTCCAGGGCCCCTCGGGCGTCGGCGGCCCAGTGCGGCGCCCCGGCCCGCCCGGCCACGCGCAGGGCCTGGCGGTAGTGCCGCAGAGCCTGGTCCTCGTTCCCCAGCGCGCGGGCGAGGCCGCCCAGCTGTTGGGCGACCGGCCCCAGGGTCAGCAGGCCGCTACCCGCACCGGCCAGTTCCTCTGACGCGGGCAGCAGGCGGCGGTAGGCGCGCTCCATCGCGGGGCGGTCGCCGGCGGCGGTGGCGGCGCGTGCGGCCAGGCAGGTCAGGGCCTCCTGGAGCAGATCCGGCGGTGCGTCCGGCACGGGGTCGCGGTGAGGGCCCGGGCGGGCCAGCGCGCGGGCCCAGGGCGCGTAGGGTCCCCAGTCCTGCCCCAGGTCCACCGGTGCGGGCCCGGCGCCGCGCGTGTGCAGGCACAGCAGGGCCAGCGGGAGGATGCCCTGCTCCACACCCGGCATGCCGGCTCCGGCCAGGTGCGTGCTCGCGGTGCGGTAGGCGGCCTCGGCCTCCTCCACGCGTCCCGCCGCGGTCAGGCGCAGAGCGCCGTACCACCGCGTCAGCACGCCCACGAGCGGGATCCCGTACCGTGCGCCCAGCCGGTCGGCGGCCGAGGCGTGGGCGTCGGCGGCGGTGAGGTCGGCGAGCGCGCTGTGGGCCTGGAGGAGGACGAGGTGGCCGAGCACCTCGAAGGTCACCAGATGGTGCCGGGCGGCCAGTTCGACCAGCTCCTCGCCGATCTCCACACGCCGGGGAGCCAGTCCCGTCCGCCCGAAGGAGTGCATGAAGCGGGCGTTGAGGGCCAGGACCAGCAGTGCCGGGTCGTCGAGGTCGCGGGCGATCTCCTCGGCCTGGCGGGCGGCGAGGCGGCCCCGGTCGCCGGGGGCGGCCCGCAGTTCCAGGGCGAGGGTGCTCAGCAGGCGGCCGCGCTGTTCCCGGTGCGACCGGGGCAGGGCGGCCAGGGTGCGCTCGGCCGCCCCGGCGATCCGGCGGGCCAGTTCCTCGTCGTCGTTGCGGGTCCACACGGCGGGTACGTCGAAGGCGGTGACGACCTGCGCCGTCAGGTACGTATCGCCCAGTTCCTCGGCCGAGGCGACCGCCTGGGCGCGGTGCCGGCGGGCCTGCTCCAGGCGTCCGGTCACGGCCAGGGCGCGCACCATGCCCATGACCGCCTCCAGGCGGGCCCGCTGGTCGGCCCCGCCCGAACGGTCGTGGGCGGTGACGGCCTCCCGCCACAGCCGGGCCGCCTCGTGCGGGGCGAAGCGCTCCTGTGCCCGCAGCGCCGCGAGGCGGGCGTGGTGCGCGGCCCTGGCGGCCGTGGCGCGGGTGCCCGCACGGCCGAAGTGGTGGGCCAGCCAGGCGGCGCGGTCGGGGTGCAGCGCCTCGATCGCCTCGGCCACGGCCGTGTGCCAGCGCGCGCGGCGCGGCCGGGAGAGGTCCTCGTACAGGGTGTCGCGCACCAGGACGTGAGCGAACCGCAGCGGGCGGGCGCCGTCCCGTTCGGCGGGGTCGGCCTGTTCGGTGAGGAAGCCCGCCCGCAGGGCCTCCTCCAGGGTGTCGAACAGCTCCTCCTCGTCCTGGTACAGGGCCGCCAGGACGTCGGGGTCGACGTCGAGGCCGATCACGGCCGCCTGGCGCAGCAGGCGCCGGACCGGGGGAGCGAGCGCGGCCAGGCGGTGGCGGATGAGGTCGCGGACCCCGGCGGGGACCGTGTCGAGCGCGGCGTCCCCCTCGGCGGCCAGGAGCCGGGCCAGTTCCCGTGCGAAGAAGGGGTTGCCGCCGCTGCGCCGGTGGATCGTGCGCAGGGCCCGCGCGTGGACGTCGTGGCCGGCCAGGGACCGTACGAGTTCGCCCGTGGCGGTCTCGGGCAGGCCGCCCACGTAGACCCGGGCCGGTTCGCGCGGGGCCAGGCGGGCCAGGGCCGCGGTCAGCTCCGGGTGGACCTCGCCGGTGCGGTAGGTGCCCACCAGCAGCGCCGGTCCGGGGAGCGGCTCGCGGGCCAGGGCCGTGACCAGCTCCAGGGTCTCCGGTTCCGCCCGGTGCAGGTCCTCGAAGACCAGCAGGACGGGTGCCCGCTCCGTCGCCGTGGCCAGGAGGCGCACGGCCTCGCGCAGGACCTGGAACCGGGCCGCCGCGGGGTCGGCGGCCGGGTGCGCGGGGACGGTGTCCCGGTCGGGTCCGGTGCCGCCGCTCGTGCCGGTGTCCTCCCCGGTGAGGGGGTCGCCCGGTGGTGCTCCGGCGGGGGCGCCGGCGCCGGTGAGCGCGGTGCTGATCTGCGTCCAGGGCCAGGTGGCGGGTGCGCCCTCGTGCTCGGGGCTGCGGCCCCAGGCCGTGGTCCACCCGGCCGCGGCCAGTCCTCGGGTGAGCGCGTGGGCCAGGGCCGTCTTGCCCGCTCCGGCGTCACCGGAGAGCAGGGCCACCCGGGCGGCCGTGTGCGGCGCGGCGGACGCCGCGGCCCGCTCCAGCAGCTCCAGTTCCCGGTCGCGGCCCACGAACGGGTGCGGTGCGGGCTCGAAGGGCGGTGGCACCGCTCTCGGGTGCGGGCCGGTCCGCGTGGCGGGGACGGTCCGCGGGGCCAGGTGGGGGGCCTGGTCCAGGATGTCGGCCTCGGTCCGGCGCAGTGCGGGACCGGGGTCCACCCCCAGCTCCTCCGCCAGGGTCCGGCGCGCCCGGCGCAGGGCCAGCAGGGCGTCGCCCTGGCGGCCCGAGCGGTACAGGGCCAGGGCCAGCTGCCGCCAGGCGTCCTCACGCAGCGGATGGGCCAGGGTGTGCTCCTGCAGGACGGGTACGGCGTCCTCGGCCCGGCCCAGTGCCAGCAGGGCCTCGGCCCGCCGCTCCACGGCCAGCAGCCGCAGCCCGTCCAGCCGGTCGGCCTCCGCGCGCGCCCATGGGTAGGAGGTGGTGAGGTCGGCGTAGGCGGGACCGCGCCAGAGCGCGAGCGCCTCCTCCAGTCCGGTCAGCGCCTCACCGGCCCGCCCCTCGCTGAGCAGCGCGCCTCCGCGCGCCACGGCCGTCTCGAATCGTCGGGCGTCGACCGTTTCGGGGGTGGTGCGCAGTGCGTAGCCCGGTGGCGCGGTCACCAGCAGCCGGGCGGGCTCGCGCGCGGGCCGGTCCGGTTCCAGGGAGCGGCGCAGGGCGAAGACGAAGGTGCGCACCGCGGCCACCGAGCCCCGGGAGGGCTCCGGCCACAGGTCCGCGACGAGCCGGTCCAGGGGCAGGACCCGCCCCTCGGCGATCAGGAGCCGTGCCAGCACAGTGCGGTGCCGCGGGCCCCTGAGGTCGAGCGGCCCGTGCGCGCCGACCGCCTCCACGGGGCCCAGCACGCCGAAGGCGACCGCCGCCTCCTTCCCCACATGCCCCGTCATGGCCGCCAATCTATCCGGCGGTCGGCCCCGGTCCGGACCGTCGGCGCTCGTGCTCATCCGTTGCTCATCGGCCGCTCACCGGCCGCTCACCGGCTCCCGGCAGGCTCGTGCACGACCGAGCTCGCCGGAACCGCTCCGGGGAGCCTCGTCCGACCGGAGGAGAGCACCGTGGAACCGAGGATGCAGGGATGGGACTACCAGCGCGTTCCCGTCGCCGAGGGGGTGGCGCTCAACGTCGCCGTGGGAGGGTCGGGCAGTCCCCTCGTGCTGTTGCACGGCTTTCCCCAGACCCACCTGATGTGGCGGCACGTGGCGGCCGACCTGGCCGCCGACCACACCGTCATCTGCCCGGACCTGCGCGGCTACGGCGACAGCGACAAACCGGCCGACACCGACGGGCGGGCCTACGCCAAGCGCACGATGGCCGCCGACGTCCTCGCCCTGGCCCGGGCCCTGGGGCACGACCGCTTCGCCCTGGCGGGCCACGACAGGGGCGCCCTGGTCGCCGTCCGCGCCGGGCTGGACCACCCGGGGGCGGTCACGCACCTGGCCTGCCTCGACGTGCTGCCGACCCTGGACATGTGGGAGGTGATGCGCGGGACCTCGGCCGCGGTGGGCTTCCACCTGTACCTGATGGCCCAGCCGCCCGGCCTGCCCGAGCAGCTGATCGGGGCCGCCCCGGACGTGTTCTTCGGGCACTTCCTCGACGCCTGGTCCCGCGATCCCGGGGCGATCCCCGGCGAGGTGCGCGCCGCCTACCTGCGGGCCTCCCGTGAGGCCGTGCCCTCCATCGTCGCCGACTACCGTGCCTCGGCCGGGATCGACGTCGAGCACGACGAGGCCGACCGCGCGGCCGGAAGGCGGCTGGGCATGCCGGTGTCGGTGCTCCAGCAGGACTGGGGTGCGGCGCTGGGCTATGACGCCGCCGCGGTGTGGAGAGCCTGGGCGCCCGACCTGTACCACGGCACGGTGACCTGCGGCCACTTCATGGCCGAGGAGGCCCCGGCCGAGGTGGTCGGGGCGCTGCGCGACCTCCTGGCCCGGTAGGCGGGGCGCCCGGGGGGTGCCTGGAGTCCCCACCGTCGGGTCCGGCCGTCCCGCCCCGGCCGCGGCTCCTGCTCCCCCGCCTGGTGGGAGGGCCCCGCCAGGTCGGTGAGTTGGCGCAGCAGGGCGTCGGCCGCCCAACCGCGCCACCTCTCCACCGACCAGCCGCAGTGGACGGTGTACAGGGTGTACACCGCCGAGCTGAGCAGGGTGAGCGCGGTGTCGGCCGCGTCCTCCACGGTCAGGCCGGGGCGCGGGACGCCCCGGTCGGCCAGGGCCTGGGCGCACACGCGCTGCACGGTGCGGCGCTGGCCGGCAGTCCCGGGCCACCGCGGCCCTCACCGCCTGGGCGGTCGGCCTGGCCGCGGGGCTGGAGCCGGGAGTGCACCACCTGTACCGTCCGGCCGCTCCCGACGACCTCCCACCCGGCCTGTGCGTCACCCTGGGCGGTTCCCGGTGAGGCCGCCCTGCGGCATCCCCGCCCTCAGCCGTCCAGGTAGCGCAGCACGGCCAGCACCCGGCGGCTGTAGCCGGGGGTGTGGTCCAGCTGCAGCTTGTCGAAGATCGCGTTGACGTGCTTCTCCACCGCGCTGACCGACACGTACAGCCGCTCGGCGACCGAGGTGTTGCTCAGCCCCTGCGCCATGTGCTCCAGCACGGCGCGCTCGCGCGGGGTGAGGCGGGCCAGCGGGTCGGCGCGGGTGGTGCGCGCCAGCAGTCGGCGCACCACCTCCGGGTCGAGGACCGTCCCGCCCTCGCGCACCCTCTCCAGCGCCTCCAGGAACTCCCCCACCTGCGAGACCCGGTCCTTGAGCAGGTAGCCGACCCCGCCGGAGTCGCCGGCCAGCAGTTCGGCGGCGTAGCGCTGCTCCACGTACTGCGACAGCACCAGGACGGCCACCCGGCCGTGTTCCGCGCGCAGGCGCAGCGCCGCCCTCAGCCCCTCGTCGGTGTGGGTGGGGGGCATGCGCACGTCCACCACGGCCACGTCGGGGGCGTGCTCGGCGACCGCGGCCAACAGCGCCTCGGCGTCGCCGACCGCCGCCACCACCTCGTGGCCCTCCTCCTCCAGCAGCCGCACCAGGCCCTCCCGCAGCAGGACCGAGTCGTCAGCGAGTACCAGGCGCATGGGGGCTCCGTGTCGTCGTCAGCGGCAGGGTGGCGCGCACCGTGGTCGGGCCGCCCGGAGGACTGTGTACCGTCAGTGTGCCGTCCAGGGCACGCACCCGCCTGGCCAGCCCCGTCAACCCGCTGCCGCCGGGGTCGGCGCCGCCCCGGCCGTCGTCCAGCACGCGCAGGTCCAGGGTGCGGCCCCCCTCGTCCAGGTGCACGGTCACCGAGCGCGCTCCGGCGTGCTTGACGGCGTTGGTGATGGCCTCGCGCGCCACGAAGTACACCGCCGTGGCGACCTCGCCGGGCGGTGGCGCCGACAGGTGCGAGCGCACCTGCACCGGCAGCGGGCTGCGCTCGGCGACCTCGGTCAGCGCCGACTCCAGGCCCAGGGTGTCCAACGCGGCGGGGTAGACCCGCCAGGCCACCTCCCTCAGTTCGTCCAGCAGCACCCGCGTCTCGGTGTGCGCCTGTCGGACGAGCCCGGCCGTGCGCTCGGGATCGTGTCGTCCGCGCTGGGCGCGCCCCAACAGCATGGCCAGGGCCACCACGCGCTGTTGGACGCCGTCGTGCAGGTCGCGTTCGATGCGGCGCCGCTCCTCGTCCACGGCCCGTACGATCCCCGACCGGGTGCGGGTGAGTTCGTCGATGCGCTGGTTGAGCAGGTCCTCGCGGCTGGGGCCGACCAGGCGGCGGGCCAGGGTGCGGTCGGCGGCCGAGGCCAGTGCCGCCGTCAGCCACGTCGCCGCCAGGACGAGCAGGCCCATGACCAGGCCGAGGCTGACACTGGAGACGTGCATGTACGCGCCGGGCATGGTGACGGGAGCGGTGGTGCCGTTCCCGGTCAGCAGTTCCAGTGCGGCGCCTCCGACGAAGACGGTCACGAGCAGGGCCGCCATCGGCGTCAGGTAGCCGCACACCAGCGCCACCGGCAGGCGCAGCAGCAGGTAGGCCACGCGCGGGGCGGTCTCGGGCCGGGGTTCGACGGTGCATCCGGCCCACCGTGCCAGCCGGGCCAGGTCCGCGTCGCTCAGGCGCACCGCCCACCGGGACACCGCGCCCCGTGCCCGGTGCCGGGTGCCGGAGGGCAGGGCCGGGGAGGAGGCCAGTACCGCGGCCGCCGCCGCTGCCCAGGCCAGGGTGAGGGCGGCGGTGCACAGCCCCAGCAGGGTGCCCGTCAGCTCGCGTCCGGCCCGCCCCAGGGGCGCGGCCGCCGACCTCGCCCAGGCGCGGGGGCCGTCCCCTGCCTCGGTCTGTTCGGTCATCGGCCCCTCCTCTGCCCGTCGGCGTGTGCGGTGTGCTCAGGCGTCCCGGCGCAGGAGCACCAGGGTGCCCGCCGCCAGGGCCGCCGCTGTCCAGCACATCAGTACCATCCCCCCGGCCGCGGGGGAGAGCGCGTCCGGGGACTGCCCCATCACGAACGCGCTGTCGACGAAGGACACCCCGGCGGCGAACGGCAGCCGGTCGGCCAGATAGACCCCGATTTCGTTGCCCAGCAGCAACAGCATCAACGGCAGGCCCATGATCAGCATGAACACCGTGGTCAGGGTGGCCGCCGCCGATCGCAGTGCCGTGCCCACGCCCAGGGTGAGCACCGCCACCGCGGCCAGGTACGCCGACTGGCGTACCGCGTCCGCCACGGCCTCGCCCGGGTCCAGGACGCCGTACCCCTCGAAGACCGGGTGCAGCATCACCAGGTACGACAGCAGGGTGCCGATGGTGGCCAGCACCAGGCCGGCTCCGAACACGAACGCGGTCAGGGACAGGGTCTTGGCGGCCAGCATCCGTGCCCGCGCCGGCACCGCCTGCAGGGTGGGGTGGATGGAGCGGGAGGAGTACTCGGAGGTGATGACCGGCAGGGAGAGGGCGATGACGGCGAACTGCACCACCCACAGGGTCGCGTAGGCCGCCATCTCCGAGGCGGGTACGTCGGCGGAGGCGACGAGGTCGTTCTGCATGTTGCTGATGGTGGCCACCGCCGCGCTGGGCGCCACGGCGGCCATCAGGGCCAGGGCGGCGGCCGTTCCCCACCAGGTGGAGCGCACCGAGCGGAGCTTGACCCACTCGGCGGAGGCGGCCGCGGCCAGGTCGGCCAGGGCCCGCGCGGGGCCGGGGACGCGGTCGGCCACGGGGGCGGCGGGGGCCGGGTGTCGCGTGGAGGTCGTCACGGTCGGTTCCTGTTCTCGGTGGTGTACTGCACGCTGTCGGCGGTCAGTTCCCGGTAGGCCTGTTCCAGGGAGGCGTCGCGGGTGCTCAGCTCGTGCAGGAGCACTCCCGTCCTGTGGGCCAGCTCCCCGATCCGTTCGACGGGCACGCCGGTGACCACCAGTTCGCCCGGGCCGGGGCGCTCCACCCCGGCGCCCTCGCCCTCCAGGGCGGTGACCAGGTCCTCGGGGTGGGGTGTGCGCACCAGCACGGCCGTCCAGGCGCTGTTGCCCAGCACCTCGGCCAGGGGCGCGTCGGTGATGAGCCGCCCGCGGCCGATCACCACCAGGTGGTCGGCGGTCAGCTGCATCTCGCTCATCAGGTGGCTGGAGACGAACACGGTGCGCCCCTCCTCGGCCATGGAGCGCATCAGGTCGCGGATCCAGCGCACGCCGTCGGGGTCCAGTCCGTTGACCGGTTCGTCGAAGATCAGCAGGCCCGGATCGCCCAGCAGGGCGGAGGCGATGCCCAGGCGCTGGCTCATGCCCAGGGAGAAGGTGCCCGCGCGTTTGCGCGCCACCTCGGCCAGGCCCACGGTCTGCAGCACCTCGTCCACGCGGCGCTCGGGGATGCGGTGGGTGCGGGCCAGTGACAGCAGGTGGGCGCGGGCGCTGCGGTCCGGGTGCACGGCGCGGGCGTCCAGGACGGCGCCCACGTGGTGCAGGGGCCGGTCCAGCTCCCGGTAGGGGCGGCCCTGGACCAGGGCCTGTCCGCGTGTGGGCCGGTCCAGGCCCAGCACCATCCGCATCGTCGTGGTCTTGCCTGCTCCGTTGGGGCCGAGGAAGCCCGTCACCCTGCCGGGGCGCACCTCCAGGTCCAGGGAGTCCACGGCGAGGATGTCTCCGTAGCGTTTGGTCAGTCCCCGCAGGGTGATCATGGTCGGTCCCGTCGTCTCGTCGCGGAAAAGGGGCGTTGATCACGCTAGGGAGCGGGGGCTGCGCGGACCATGGGGCGGACCGTCCGGCCGGATGCGGTGCGCCCCAGGCCGGGGGTGGGGTTTTCCGCAGGACGCGCCGGTGTCCCCGTCCTGGCCGGGGAGCGGGTGGTGCGCGGGGCGGGGGCGTCGGCGCGGCCACCGTGTTCGCCACTTTTCCGGGACGGGGAGCCGATTCGTGCACGGCCGCGCCCACGCGCGGATAGCGTTGTTCCGTTCCCTGTTGCAGGAGGTGCTCGGTGTCCCACACCTGGACCGCGATCGACTTCGAGACCGCCAACCACGACCGCGGCAGCGCGTGCGCGGTCGGGCTGGTGCGGGTGCGCGACGGCGCGGTCGTGGACCGGTACACCACCCTGATCCGGCCGCCCCGGCAGGCGGACTTCTTCTCCCACCACAACACCGCCGTGCACGGCATCACCGCGGCCGACGTCGCCGGCGCGCCCTCCTGGCCCGAGGTGCACACGCGCATCGTGGAGTTCGCCGGCGGGGACCCGCTGGTGGCGCACAACGCCGCCTTCGACATGGGCGTGCTGCGCCGTGCCTGTGAGCACACGGGGCTGTCCCACCCGGCGTGGGAGTACGCGTGCACGCTGGCGCTCTCGCGGCGCACCTGGGCCGAGCTGCCCGACCACAAGCTGCCGACGGTGTGCGCCCACATCGGCCACCGGGTGGTGCACCACCACCGGGCCGACGCCGACGCCGAGGCCGCCGCGCGCATCATGATCGCCGCCATGGACCGGTACGGAAGCTCCTCGCTGGCCGACCTGTCCCGCGCCGCCCGGCTGGAACTGCGCCGGGTGCAGGCCGCCGCCGGGCGGCCGGTGGACCGGGCCGCGGCGGTGTCCGCGCCCGCCCCTGAGGAGGGCCGTTTCGGCAGGTGGCAGCGGGCCTCCCAGACTCCGCTGCCCGCCCCCTCCCCCGACGCCGACCCCTCGGGGCCGCTGTACGGGCGCACCGTGTGCGTCTCGGGCGACCTGGTGTCCATGGACAAGCCCGAGGTGTGGCGGCGTGTGGCCGAGGCGGGCGGCCATCCCGCCAAGAACGTGACCCGGAAGACCGACGTGCTCGTGGTGGGCGGCCACGACGGTGCCGGCAAGACCGCCAAGCACCTGCGGGCCGAGGACTACCGTGCGCGCGGCCAGCGCATCGACTTCGTCGGCGAGGCCGAGCTGCTCGCCCTGCTGGGGATGACCACCGGAACCTGAACGGGGCCAAGGGGCCGTACGCGGGTGGCCGCCCGCGCTCCGTGTCGGATACGCGGGCGGCCACCCGTGCCGGTCAGGCCCCGTGCTGTTCGGTGTTGGGGAAGCGCAGGACGGCGCAGGTCCCGTCGCTGGTGTGGCCGTGGTCGAGCAGTTCGCTGAACCCCGCGCCGGACGCCAGCGCCGAGCGCAGCATCAGCGCGCTGGCCGGGGCGCGAAACGCCGCGTCGGCGTCGTCCAGGTTCGCCGGGTCGTCGGCGATCAGTATCGGCTCGTGGGGCGAGCCCCACAGGTCGGACTCACCGTCGCGCTCCGCGCCCAGCAACAGGGTCTGCACCCGCGCCTCCGAGAGCATCGGCAGGATCTCCTTGGCGCCGTGCACCGCCTGGTCGTTGGCGAGTTTTTGCTGGTAGTCGGCGAGGATGTCGTCGTGGCTGTCGATGACGAAGTCGCGCAGCGCGTCCTCCGCCGCCTCGTGCAGGCGCTCCTCCGCGTCGGGGCCGCCCCGACCGCCGGGCACCAGCCTGATCGGGATGGTCAGCTTGCGCTCTCCCAGGTTGTCGCGCAGGAAGGCGATGGCCTCCTCGTCACCGCCGACGAAGATGACCTTGGCGTCGACCTCGGCGACCGCGTCGCGCACGTGCTGGGCGATCCTGCTGGCGTTCTCCCGCCATGTCTCGCGGGGGAAGTGCTTGCCGTCGAAGCGGCCGTTGTAGCCGCTGAGGACGCCGGGGCCGCCGCGGCCCATGGGGTCGATGTTGCGCAGGTTGGCGCCGGAGAACTCCTGTTCGGAGACCGGTTTGGTGGAGGGCTTGGCCGTGTAGGCGAAGACCTTGGCGTTGACCCGGTCCAGAGCCACCAGGACGTAGGGGAGGTAGCGCCCCCGGTCGACGACCAGGGGAAGGGGGTCGGGCACCGGCATCAGCCGGGCGTGGTCCTGCCTGGGCGGCTCCGAGAGGGTGTAGGCGCCCAGAAGCCGCCCCTCGGAGGCGAACAGGGACTGCCCGTGGTCGCCGAAGGCCCGGGAGGAGCTCTCCCTCACCGCTTCCTCGAGTACGTCCAGGGTGGCCTTGTCGGTGCCCTGGGAGGACAGGTCCTCGCGCAGGTGGCGCCAGCGCAGTTCAAGCTCCTTGGCGGCATCGGTCCTGTCGCGGCTGGTGTCCAGGTGTACCGAGGCCACGGGAGCGTCGCTCTCGTACAGAGGTCGCAGAAAACCCAGGTCCATGTATCCGCGGGGCGTGTGTCCCCGCCCCGCTCACCTCCTTCTCGGGGTCGGTCTGCGGGCCATCCTCGGGGTCCATGCTGCTCACGCCGAGCGCGCCACGTCGATACAGACACGCTCCTTGCCCAAGGATTTCCTGGCCTTGGACGTGGCCCCTACCCAGTGGGGCGGGAGACAGTGGTGCCTGACCGGAAAGGGTCCCCAACTGTCGGGGTCGGCGGGGTTCCGTGTCCCTAACGTCGGTGGTGAAGGAGGGAGGCACCATGCTGGACCGGCTCAACCGGGCGCTGGAGAAGGTCGAGGAGGACCCCGGGGCACCGGTGGACGTGGCGGAGATGGCGCGTATCGCGCTCACCTCCGAGCACCACTTCCGCCGCCTGTTCTCGGCGCTGGCGGGGATGCCCCTGTCGGAGTACGTGCGGCGGCGCAGGCTCACGCTCGCGGGCACCGAGGTGCTGCGGGGCGGGGACAGCCTGCTCGACGTCGCGGTCCGTCACGGCTACGGGTCGGCGGAGGCCTTCGCCCGGGCGTTTCGCGCCATGCACGGCGTGGGGCCCGGCGAGGCCCGCAGGACCGGCGCGGTGCTCAACTCCCAACCGAGGATGACGTTTCGTCTGACCGTCGAAGGGAGCACCACCATGCGTTACCGGATCGTGGACAAGGAGGCCCTCCGCCTCGTGGGGCCCGGGGCCAGGGTGCCGCTGGTGCATGAGGGGGAGAACCCGGCCATCACCGAGTTCGTCCGGGGCTTGGGCAGGGACGTTCACCGGAAGCTGGCGGAGCTGTCCGACCAGGAGCCGCGCGGTGTCCTGTCGGTGACCGCGAACGTCGACCCGTCGTGGGAGGAGGGCAGCGAGCTGGACTACTACCAGGCGGCGGCCACCTCCTCGCCCGCCCCGGAGGGGATGGAGGTCCTCCAGGTGCCCGCCGGTACCTGGGTGGTCTTCCCCTTCGAGGGCTCCTCGGGGAGTTTCCCCGAGTCCCTGCAGCGGATGTGGGCGGACGCGTTCGCGCAGTGGTTCCCCTCCCACCCCTCCTACCGGACCAAGGAGGGGCCCTCGATCCTGAGGGTGGACTACGGGCAGGACCCCACCTCCGCCGAGGGTGAGCTGTGGCTGCCCGTCGAGCGGGCCTGAGACCGTCCGGCCGGTGTTCGTGTGGCCCCGGCCCCGCGGCCGGGGCCGCACGGGCACGCCCCCATGGCGCGCCGGCCCCGTGGCCGGCGCGGGGTGAAAGCCCCCGTCCCCCTGCCTGGGCGGCCGGTGCGCCGGTGCGGCCGCCGAGTGTCACCACCGTCGGACAGACTGGGGGCGGGAGCCGTCCAGGGGTTCCCCCCGACAGATCCGGAGGCCGTCATGGACTGGAAGCTCGAAGTGGTCGTCGCCCCGGTGGAGGACGTGGCACGGGCCAAGGAGTTCTACACCGGGATCGGCTTCGCGGCCGACTTCGACGAGGGCGAGGGGGACGGCCGCACGGTCCAGCTGACCCCGCCGGGTTCGGGGTGCTCCGTCGTGCTCGGCCGCCAGGTCCAGCACGGCGAGCCCGGCTCGCTCTCCGCCCAACTGGTGGTGGAGGACGTGGAGGCCGCGCGCGCCCACCTGCTCGCACACGGGGCGCGGGTCTCGCCGGTACAGCACTTCACCGAGGACGGCGCTCTGGCGGAGGGCCGCGGCGAGGGGTGGAACTCCTTCGTGTTCTTCACCGACCCCGACGGGAACCGGTGGTCGGTGCAGCAGCGCCCCTAGACGCGGGCGCGGCAGCGGTCCAGGAACCGGCGCAGCACCTCGTTGAACCGCTCCGGCCGTTCCAGGTTGGGCAGGTGCCCGGCTCCCTCGATGATCTCCACGACCGAGTCGGGGACCATCACGTGCATGGACTCGGTGAAGCCGGGCGGGGTGAACCTGTCGTGCTGGCCCCCCACCAGCAGGGTCGGTGCGGACACCCTGCGCAGCAGGGGGACGTAGTCCTGGCGTCGGGCACGGCCCAGCAGCGCGGCCGCCGCGCCCTCGGGCGGGGTCGCGTACATCATGGCGCGCACGTGGTCGGCCACCTCGGGCATGTCCCGCGCGTTGTCGGCGGTCATCATGCCCACGAGCATCTCGTCGGCGTAGCCGCGCATGCCCTCCGAACGCAGCCGCTCGGCCAGCGCCGCGCGGGCGGCCCTGCCCTTGTCGGTCTCGGGGCGGGGGTTGGTGGCGGCCAGGGTCAGCGAGTCGATCCTGTCGGGGAAGAGCCGGTACAGCTCGAGGGCGATCTGGCCGCCCATCGACAGCCCCACCGCGCTCACCACGTCCAGGCCCAGGTGGTCCAGGAGCGCGGACAGGTCGCGGGCGAAGGTGTCCAGGTTGGTGGTTCCGGGCACGACGGTGCTGCGCCCGTACCCGCGCAGGTCGGGGACGATCACCCGGTAGCCGCGCCCGGCCAGTGCCCGGACCTGCGGTTCCCACATGGTGCGGTCGAAGGGGTGGCCGTGGATGAAGAGGACGGGGTATCCGGCTCCGCGGTCGGTGTAGGTGACGCTGATCCCGTGCACGGGGGCGGTGCCCGGGCCGTCGCTGCCCGCGGTGTTCGTCGTCTGGTGTGCCACAAGAACCGATGCTATTCACGCGCGCAAGAGGCGCTTTCACCGGGAGGGGCACACCGGTGGGGGCGGACGGGCCGCAGGCGGTCCCTCTCACCTGCGGCCCGGATGCACCGTGGCCCGCCGTCCCCGGGCACGGTACGGCGCGGCGGACGTGGGCCCGCCGCGGTGCCGGGCGCTCAACGCCCGGCTACAGGGAAGACGCACGCGGGCGCCGTCGGGTTCGGCCCCCTTCCCGAGAAGGCGCCGGTCTCTTCCGGCGCCCTGCCCGGTGTGCTTTTCCTCAGGTGTGCGCCGCGGCCCTCCCGGCGCGGCCCCGGCCCAGGACCAGTGCCGCCACCAGGTAGGGGAGGGCGAACAGCGCGAAGGCGGTGCTGTGGTCTGTCAGGGTGAACACCCCCGCGTACAGCAGGTAGGAGACCGTGGTGAGGGCGTCGGTGCCCAGTGCGGCCACCGAGGTGACCGTGGCCCGGCCGGAGCCGGTGATGCGGTCCTGCAGGCGGGCGTCGGCGACCACGCCCGCCGCCTGGCACACACCGAATCCCGCGCCGATCAGCACCCATCCCGGCAGGCCCGCGACCAGGGCGCCGACGGCGACGGCGGGCGCGGCCAGGCCCAGCAGGAGGGCGAAGGCCCCCGCGGGCAGGCGGGAGGCGGGTCCGGCGCTCAGGCCGCCGACGGTGACGCACACCCACACCACCAGCACCACGACGGGCACCGTGTCGGTGGGGACGCCGGTCTCGACGGCCAGCAGGGGGACGTACTCCTCCAGCATCATCCAGAAGGAGGAGACCACGACCACCAGGATGATCGCGCCGCGCACCCGGCGGCTGGAGCGGGCCTGGGACAGTCCCTCGCGCAGGACGGCCCGGTAGCCGGAGGACCCCTCCTCGCCGTCTTCGGAGACGCCGGCGTCGGTGGCCGCCGTGTCGGTGCGGTGTTCGGGCAGGGCCAGCGCGGCCAGGGCGCACAGCACGCAGGCGGCGACGCTGCCCGCGCCGACCGCGGCGTAGCCGCCGTGGGCCATGACGGGGACCGCCAGCAGGGTGGAGGCTCCGACGAAGGCCACCTCCAGGGCGCGGGCCACACCCATGACCTGGGCATAGCGGCCGGTGGCGCCCCGGTGGCCGAGTTCGGTGTAGACGAGGGCCTCCAGGGCCCCGGAGGCCAGGGCGCCGCCCGCGCCCCACAGGACGAAGCCCGCGGCGAAGGCCCAGTAGCCGGGCCAGAGCAGCCACAGCGTGAACCCGGCGGCGGACAGGAGCGGTGCGGCGGCCAGCAGGTGGCGGCGGGGCACCACGTCCGCCCAGGCCCCGGCGGGCACGGACACCGCGACGGAGGTCAGGGACCAGACCACGAACAACGAGCTGATCTGGGCGACGGACAGGCCGGTCTGATCGAACAGGACCGCGTACAGCGGGTAGAGGAGGACGAACTCCCCCAGTGCCGCGTAGGCGTACAGGGGTCGGGTCAGGCGGGTGGCGCGCGCGTGGGACGCGCGCGGGGGCAGGGTGGTCATGGAGGTCTTTCGGTCGAGCGGAAGGGGGCACCGGGGACGGGGTGCGTCCGGTGGGCCGCGTGCTCGGACCGAGGACCGGTGAAGGACTTAATGTCGCTGGAACATGGCTCCAGGATAGGCGCGGGCGCCGCGTTCGGCCAGGGGGTGTGCACGCGGCCCGGTTCCGCGGAGGGGTCGCCACCCGATGGTTCGACGGCGGCACGGCATGGCTTATCTGTGTCTTCACCCTGGTCAGATGTGGTTGCGGATTCCGAATCCTTCGGCAGGCCGGGGTTTCGAGGCCTTCACTCACGGACATCATCAGTAACTGAAAGTCACATTCAGACACCGAAAGTGATGGGTTCGCCATGAAGAGCACCAGCCACCGGATGCTGACCGTCTTCGCCCTGGCCCTGGTCGGCGCTCTCGCCGCCACCAGCCCCGCCGCGGCCGCCGCCCTCGGGGAGTCGGCCGGCGGCCTCCTCGGCGGCGTCGGCGGTTCGAACGGCCTCATCGGCAGCCTCATCGGCAACGTCTTCGGCGGGGGCCTGTGAGGAACTGAGGCGTCGGTGCGCACCAGGTGAGGCCTGGGCGGACGAGGGCCCGTACGTCCCGGACGGGAGGTGCGGGCCCTCACCATGTCCGCGGGGATGTCCGGACGGCACGGCGCAGGCCCGGGGAACGGCACCGCCGACGGGGGCTCCGGGCTTACCGGGGCGCCGACCGTTCTTGCGGGTCACCGCTCGCATGGGGCCGTCGGTTCGGCGGGGAGGCGGCCGCAGGAGGACGGGGGGTGCGGGACCGGCGGCGGTACCAGGCGGCGAACAGGGCCACGGCCAGGAGCAGTTCGGCCAGGTCGCCGCCGTAGTACATGAGCTGGGCGGCCTCGCCCGCCAGGGCGGTGTGCTCGGCCCCCGGCGGCCAGGTGTGAGGGTGGGCGTAGAGGAGTTTGGCCAGGAACGAGTGCGCGGCGACGGCCAGGATCAGGGCGGTGAGGCGGGTGGCCGTGCCGGGGCGGCGCGGTGCGGGGTCGGGTCCGGCGACGGACCAGGCGAACAGGTATCCGGCGGCGAGGTAGTGCAGGTGGACCAGGGCGTGTACCGCCGGGTGGGTCTGTGCGGCCGCGTGCACGGGAGTGAGGTGGACCAGGTAGAGGCCGCCGGTGTCGAGCAGCAGGGCGGTGGCCGGATGGCCCAAGACGTGCAGCGGTCGGCTGCGCAGCACACGGGCCACCGGGCGGCGCCGGGCGGTCGGCAGGGTGCGCAGGGCCAGGGTGAGGGGCGCGGCCATGACCAGCGCCAGGGGTGCGTACATGCCGATGAGCAGGTGCTGGAGCATGTGGACGCGCGGATCGTGGTGGGCGGTGTGCGCCAGGGACGGCACGAGGGCGGCGGCCAGCAGCGCCACTCCCAGGGCGAAGGAGGCCGTGCGCAGGCCGCTCCAGCCGCGCGGTGCGCGCCGTGCCCGTCGTGCCGCGACGGCGTAGGCGGACAGGGCGAGGGCGAGCAGGGCCAGGGCCGCCGCGAGTCCCCAGCCGGGAAGGGACGCCCCGGCGCCCTCGTGGACGGGGTGGGACGGGCTCATCGCGGTGCGGTCGGGCGGCCGGTACCGGGGGCGCGGCGCGCCCACCAGGCCGTGAGCGCTCCGGCGGTCAGCAGCAGTACGGCGGCGCCGTTCCACGCCAGGTCGTAGGGCAGCAGGTCGACGCCGTAGCGGATCTGGTGCAGTCGCAGCACCTTGTGATCGATGACGCCGTCGAACAGCTGGAAGCCGCCCAGGCCCAGCAGCAGCCCAGCCCACGCGGCACGCCGGTGCAGGGCGCGCCGACGGCACAGGTCGGCGAGGAGGAAGAAGCCCGCGACCAGCGCGACGAGTTCGCCGGCGTGCAGCAGCCCGTCGGACATCAGCGCCACCATCGGGGTGGAGCGGTCGTAGAAGTGGTGCCAGGCCAGGATCTGGTGGAAGACGATCTCGTCGACCGCGGCCATCAGGCCGGTACCGATCAGGGCCGTGGCAGCCAGCGAGCGGCCCAGCCGGGGGCCGTGCCCCTCGCTCCCTCTTCCCGTTCCCATGCAGGTCCTCGTGTCCGGAAGGGCCGCGGTGCCGAAGAGGCGGGCCGGCGGTGCGCCGCCTCCGGGTCCCCCGGCGGAACCCGTCGCGCGCCCCGTGCCCACGATGCCACCGGCGGCCGGGCGGAGAACGGCGCCGCGCCGGACGGGGCCGGTGGAGGGTGAGGGCCTCAGCCGCCGTGCAGTTCGTGGGCCCAGGCCTCCAGTCCCGCGGCGAACCCCTCCCTCTGGCTCGGGGAGAGCCGCTCGAAGGTCCGCAGCAGCGGCCGGGCCCTGCGTTCCACGAAGGCGCGCATGAGCTCGCGGTGCTCCCGGGCCAGGGAGACCAGGACGCGCCGCCGGTTGGCGGGGTCGTTGCGGCGCTCCACCAGGCCCGCCCGGGACAGGTCGCCGACCAGCTCGCTGACGGTGGAAAGCCCCACGTCCAGGCGGGAGGACAGCTCGCTCACGCCGAGTTCCTGTCCGTGGGAGAGCTGTGCCAGTACCGCTCCGTGCCGGGCGGTGAGGCGGTTCTCGGTGAACAGCCGGCGCAGGTCCTCGGGCATCTCGGAGTGGGCGCGCCGGTAGTAGGCCTCGATCAGGGGCACGAAGCGCAGCGCCCCCTCGACCAGTGCGCGGTCCGGCATACGCGTCTCGCCGCCGGACCCGTCACGGCCGGCCACCTCCTGGTTCATGGGCCCGATGCTATCGGGGCCGTGGCCGGTCGGCGGTCAGGAGGCGGCTCCCACCTGTCGGCGCGGGCGGCGGATCCGTCCAGGGTCCGCAGGGCCCGGTGGCGCACAGGACGGTGTAGCGTGCGGTGGCTCCCCGGGGGGCGAATACGCGGGAGCGGATCAGGCCGGGAGGTAGAGCACCGGCAGGGCGGTCATGCCGTTGGCCTTGAGCCTGGCGCGGACGAACCGGTGGAAGCTGGGTCGGGGGAGCTGCCTGAGCAGGAAGGAGACCGCACCCGTGGGCAGGCGCGCGTAGTTGACCAGGGGGAAGGGCGACTCCTCCAGGGCACGCAGGGGCGTGGAGTTGTCGACGCCGGTCTTGGCCGTGTACCAGCCGGTCAGCTCCTCCCACACGTCTGCGGCCGTGTCGCCGTCGGCGGCGCGGAAGTGGTTGAACAGGTAGGTGCCGTCCGCGGGGTGTTCGGTGTCACCGATCCGGACGGGGTTGCGTGCGGGCATGACCAGGTCGGCGCCGAGCCTGTCGGGGGCCGCGGCCCGGCGCACCTCCTCCAGGTCCTCCGGCGAGGCGGCCTCCACGAGCATGGTGACGTCGAACCCGGGGGCTCCCCTCAGCGGTGGCATCAGGACCGCCTCGAAGACACGGGCGCGCAGGACGTCGTCGCGCTCGGCCAGGGACCATGCCAGGGACAGGCACTCCTGGACGGCGTCGTCGCGCTCGGCGCTGCGGCGCGGGAGGGGCCCGCGCGGCGGTGCCACGGACAGGGCGATGTAGAGATAGCCCGAGGGTGAGGGCTCGCGGAAGTCCGCTTTCGGGTACGGGGTGTTCTCCGGTGTCATGGTCAGTCCTCTTTCGACACGTCACATCTTACTTCGGATATACGAAGTGTCATTCGAGGGTCCCGGAATTCCCGCTCGCGCCGCGCCGTGCGAGCGGGATCCGCCGGTCAGCCGTGCCCGCCGGGACCGGACCGGCCCAGGTGGAACAGGTATTCCCGCCGGTTCAACGGATCGCCGTCGATGCGGGCCCGGAGCGGCGGGGTTCCTGCGCGTCGGGGATGGGCGTGTAGTCCGGTCAGCGCGGTCACCGGTTTCCGGTGCGCCCTGTCCGGTGAGGGCCGATCCGAACACCACCGGATACACCGACCCGTGCGCGACCTGCCCGGCCAGGATCCCGCGCAGTCCGTCCGGGCCCGGCGGGGGCAGGCCCTCGTCGTGCTCGGCGAGGACCTCGGCGGCCCGGAGGGCGACGGCGGGCCGTCCAGGGCCAGGGGCAGCGTACGCGCGCCGGGCGCGTCCGCGTCGGACAGCAGGCGCTCGGTGCGACTGGTTCTACCCGCGTCGACGTGCGCGGCGATACCGATGTTCGGGGTGGGGGGAGCGGAAGGCGAAGGCGTCCTCGGGAACTCGTGTCCGGGTGCTGGGCTCGAAGGTTCCGCCGGATCGCCGCGCGCCGCCGCTCCTTGCCGTGTACCTGCCGGTCGACCGTCCGATCATGGTCCTCCGGCCGGTCGCGATCAACGGGTTTCCCCTCTCCCCGGCGTGTCGTTCCCCTGACCTGCGCCGTAACGGTCCGTCACCTGCTAGTCACCCATGGGGGGCCAACGTTCACCACGCGGTGGTTGGGACGTTCCGCATTCTGTGGCCGGATGGAGCACGGTCCCCCGCCCGATCCGCCAAGGGCTCGGGCTCCTCCGCAACCCGTCAGGAGACCGTGCATGCAGGAAACCCCCCACGCCCCCACCCCTGTCCCCGCCCCCACCGCCTCGGCCGCGCACACCACACGGCGCCAGGTCCTGGTCGGCGGCGCGGCGACCCTGGGCGCCGTCGCACTGGGCACCGCCTGGAGCCCCCGGGCCCACGCGGACACCACCACCGCCCGCCCGGGCCGTGTCGTCGATCCCTTCACCCTGGGCGTCGCCTCGGGAGACCCCTTCCACAGCAGTGTGGTGCTCTGGACCCGCCTGGCTCCCGACCCCCTCGCCGAGGACGGTCTGGGCGGCATGCCCGACCGGCGGGTGGAGGTCGAGTGGCAGGTGGCGGAGGACGAGGGCTTCGCCCGCGTCGCCGCCTCCGGGACCGTCGAGACGGGCCCCGACGTCGCCCACTCGGTGCACGTGGAGGCCCAGGGGCTGCGCCCCGGGGCGGAGTACTTCTACCGGTTCCGCGTCGGTGGCGAGATCAGCCCGGTGGGCCGAACCAAGACCACCCTGCCTCCCGGGATGCGGTTGGACCGGTTCGCCTTCGCCTTCGCCAGCTGCCAGAACTACCCCGGAGGCCACTACACCGCCCAGGCGCACCTGGCCGAGGAGGACCTGGACCTGGTCGCGTTCCTGGGCGACTACATCTACGAGTCGGGCGCCCAGGGGGACCTCGGCCGGGGCCACGTGCCGCCGGTGGAGGTCCGCTCCCTGGCCCAGTACCGTATCCGGCACGCCCAGTACAAGAGCGACGCCAACCTCCAGGCCGCGCACGCCGCGTTCCCGTGGGCGGTGGTCTTCGACGACCACGAACTGGAGAACAACTGGGCCGACGACCAGTCCAACGGCGAGGACATCCCCACCGAGGAGTTCCTCCACCGGCGCGCCCAGGCGATGAAGGCCTACTACGAGCACATGCCGTTGCGCCGCGCCCAGCTGCCCGTCGGCCCGGACATGCGGCTCCACCGCAGACTGTCCTTCGGCGACCTGATGGACATGCACCTGCTCGACACCCGCCAGTACCGCGACCCGCAGGTGGGCGACGCCGGGCACGGCGACCCCTCGCGCACCCTGGTCGGCGCCGAGCAGAAGCAGTGGCTGTTCGACGGGCTGTCCTCCTCGCGGGCCCGCTGGAACGTGCTCGCCCAGCAGGTGTTCTTCTCCCAGCGCGACTTCGTCGAGGGGGAGGCGACCAACTTCAGCAACGACGCCTGGGACGCCTACCTCGTCGAGCGCAACGAGGTCCGCGACCAGCTGGCGCGCACGCGCAACGGCGTGGTGATCACCGGTGACGTGCACGCCAACTACGTGTGCGACATCAAGGCCGACTTCGACGACCCGGAGTCGGCGACGGTTGCCACCGAGCTGGTGGGCACGTCCTTCACCAGCGGTGGCGACGGCGCGGAGCAGAACCCGGGCGACGCGGTGCAGCTGCGGGAGAACCCGCACATCAGGTTCATCAACCGCAGGCGGGGCTATGTGCGCAACGTCGTCACGCCCACCGAGTGGACGGCCGACTACCGGGTCGTGGACTACGTGAGCGAGCCGGGCGCACCCGTCAGGGACCGGGCGCGGTTCGTCATCGACGACGGCGTCGCGGGCGTGCGCGCCCGGGGGTGAGGCGTCCCGGACCGGGGCGGGTGTCCCGCCGCTCCCGCCGGCCGCCTTCCTCCGGGCGGCGGTGTTCCTCGGAAGGTTCCCGGCCCTGGGCTCCTACCCGTGGCCGTCCGGGCTGATCCACAGGGCCTCGGCGGCCACCAGGCCCAGGGACCGGGAACTCTCGGGGGAGCCCTCGTCGGGGCGCACGGTGATCTCCATCGACCCGGCGAAGGGCTGGCGCTCGACCACCTCCACGCGCATCCCGATGCCGATCTCGTTCTCGGCCAGGTAGCGCAGCAGGTCGGGGTCGGTGTCGTTGACGCGCACGATCACCCCGCTGACGCCCTTGTCCGCCTCCGAGAGCAGCACGCTCTCGTGCTGGACGATGTGGCCCTCCCGGGTGGGGATGGGGTCGCCGTGCGGGTCCACCACCGGATCGCCCAGGTGGGTGGCGATGCGGTCGACGAACTTGTCCGAAACCACGTGTTCGAGGATCTCGGCCTCGTCGTGTACCTCGTCCCAGGAGTAGTCCAACTCGGCGACCAGGTAGGTCTCCAGCAGCCGGTGGCGGCGCAGCACCGAGAGGGCCGCCTTGGTCCCGGGCTCGGTGAGGGTGACCGCGCCGTAGCGCCGGTGCTCCACCAGGCCCAGTTCGCTGAGTTTGCGCAGCATGCCCGACACCGAGGAGTTGGACACGGACAGGCGTTCGGCCATACCGGAGATGGTCACCGGCCCGGTGCCGCGTTCCTGGAGGTCGTAGATGACCTTCACGTAGTCCTCAACCGACGTGGACGGTCGTGTCGGTGCGTTGTCCATGACCGTAACCGTACCGTGGACCGCTCATCGGCCACCATTTGTGCACGTGCCTGTGGACGGCCCCGGAGCGGTTCTCCCTCCCCCGGATTTGGCCTGCGCGGAAGCGTTTGGTCGAATCGGGTCGTGGAACAACACAGCGCATCCCCTCCCAGGTCACAGGAACGTCTGAAACGCTGGCGGTCCGTGACCGAACTGCCCTTGGTCGCCGCGGCCCTGATCTTCGTCGCCGCCTACGCCTGGCCCATCCTCGACCCCGGCCTGTCCCAGACCTGGCGTGAGTTGTGCGAGGTGCTCATCGTGGCCGTGTGGGTGGTCTTCGCCGCCGACTACGTCACACGCCTGTACCTGGCGCCGGACCGGTGGAGGTTCGTCCGTGAGAACCTGCTGGACCTGTTGATCGTGGTGCTGCCGATGCTGCGCCCCCTGCAGCTGGTCCGGCTCCTGACCGTCGTGTCGCTGCTGCACCGCCACATGTCGGTGTCCCTGCGCGGGAACGTGCTCATATACACCGCGGGTATCACCGTCATCATGCTCCTCATGGCCTCGCTGAGCGTGCTGCGCGCGGAGCAGGACGCCCCCGGGGCCAACATCACCACGCTCACCGACGCGTTCTGGTGGTCGCTGGTGACGGTGTCCACCGTCGGCTACGGAGACCTGTACCCGGTCACCGGCACCGGCCGCCTGATCGCCTCCTTCCTCTTCGTCATGGGGATCGGCCTGCTCGGTGTCATCACCGGCACGCTGTCCACCTGGTTCGTCCAGCAGGTCGAGGACGACTCCGACAAACGCGAACAGAAGGCCGACGCGCACACGCAGGAGCAGTTGCGCGAGCTCACCGAGCAGGTCCGCGCACTCAGGGCCCAACTGGGCCGCACCGCCGAAGCAGCCGAGCCGGTGCCGCCGGACCGGCCGGAGCCGGCTCCCTGAGCGAGCGGAGGGCCCGGTCTTCACTGCGCGGTCGGCGGCGTCTAGTGTCCGGAGCATGAGCGGACCCCACCCCCCGAACGTGCCCCCGCGCGGGTCGTCCTTCTACGACCTGCCCCGGATGTCCGACCGCTACGGCGAGCACCGCCACGGCGGTGTGTCCAGCCCGAACACGGTCATGGAGGAGCCGGCGCTCCTGGAGGAGCTGGGTCCGGCCGCGGGACTGGACGTGCTCGACCTCGGGTGCGGTGACGCCGACCTGGGCCGGATCCTGCTGGGGGCGGGGTGCCGGAGCTACCTGGGCGTCGACGGCTCCGCGGCGATGGTGGAGCGGGCCCGCTCCCGTCTGCGGGACACCGGAGGCAGGGTCGAACGAGCCGACATGGAGGGGTTCACCGCCCCACCGGGCGGCGTCGACCTGGTGGTGTCCCGGATGGCTCTGCACTACGTGGACGACGCCGCTGCGGTGCTCGCCTCGGCGCGGCGGTGGCTGCGCCCGGGAGGGCGGTTGGTGTTCACCGTTCCGCACCCGGTACTGACCTGCAACGACGCCAGCGCGGGCACCGGTCGGCCGCGACAGGACTGGGTGGTGGACGGCTACTTCGCCACCGGCCCCCGCCGGCGCGTGTGGATGGGAGAGCCCGTGACGTGGCACCACCGCACCGTGGAGGACTACGTGCGGGCGCTGCACGGTGCTGGATTCGCCCTCACCGCGCTGCGCGAGTGCGCCCCAGCCCGGGAGCTGTTCGGGGCGAGGGCGCAGGAGTACGAGCGCCGCCGGAGGGTGCCGCTGTTCCTTCTGCTCGCCGGGGCCTGATCCCGCAGGTGTCGAACCCGTCCCGGCTCCGTGAGCCGGAAGAGGGCGACCGCGCAGTCCGCCGCCTCCCAGGCACCGCCCGCCCACGCTGGAATTCCCCTGTACGCGGCGGGTGAGCACGTGGTCGAGGACAAGCCCCGAGCGCGCCGGCGGAATCGGTGCGCGCCTCGCCCCCGGACGCCCGCCACCACCTGTCCGTGCCCACCGTCGACCCCCATGCAGGACCGCCCCGGAATCCTCGTGGCGCGCATGCGCGTCCGGCGGTCAGACTGGCCGTATGGGAACTCTCCACCTCGCGCTCTCCGGCGCGTCCACGACGCCGGAGGAGACCGCCCCCGACCTGGTCCGCCTGCTCCAGGGCCGGGGGTGGCAGGTCACCGTCCTGTGCACACCGACGGGCACCCGCTTCCACGACCTCGACGAACTGGAGGCGCTGACGGGAGAGCCGGTGCGGGTGGACTTCCGCCGTCCCGGCACCGGCAGGAGCCTGCCGCCCCCGGACGCGGTCCTGGCCTGCCCCTGGTCGTTCAACAGCACGAACAAGACGGCGCTCGGTATCACGGACACCTTCGCCGTCGCGCTCGTCTGCGAGATGATCGGGCGCGGCGTCCCCACGTTCCTGGTCCCCAAGGCCGGGGACGGGCTCTCGGGCCACCCCGCCTGGAACCGTGGCCTCCGCCTCCTGGAGGAGGTCCCCCACGTCACCCTCCTGCGCGGTCCCGCACGCGGCTTCCCGGGGTGGCGCCAGGTCGCCGACGCCCTCGCCGGGGAGCCCACACCGTGACGGTGCAACGAACCGGAACCCGTCGGCGATCCGCGGCCCCGAGGGCGTGAAGAGGCACCGCTGGGGACCGCCGGAAGGCCCCTGGCCCGGCTGGTCGGCTCCTGCCGATGGCGGCGGCCGCCCCGTTCCGCTCCGCGGCCACCCGGCCGTCAGGGCACGGGGGTGCCCTGGTGGTAGTACATCCGCCACGTGCCGTCCGCGCCCCGGCGCCACAACGAGCTGCGCCGGGCGCGTGCCCCGCCGACCTCGGTGGCGTAGGTCAGGTGCACCAGGTCCGGGGCCAGCAGCCTGCCCACCATGTCGGTGACCCGTACCCGGCGCCGCCCCGCCCCGGCCTCCCCCGGCCCCCCGGCGTCCGGGTGGCTGTCCATGGTGGCCAGCTCCGCCAGCATCGACTCCCGGTCCCAGCACCTGCCCGACTTTCCGACCTCGGTGAACTCGGTGTCCAACAGCTCCGCGGCGAGTCTGCGTGAGGCGCGCACGTGGGGTTCCAGCAGCATCAGCTCCCCCTCGATCGCCTGCTGGACCGCCTCGCCCGCCCCGTCCCCGTTCCCACGCATCCCTGTCTCCCCACACGGCCGTTCCGTGCACGCCGGTGAACGTGCACGGATTGTTAACACACGCCCAGTTCCGTTCCCTGTGGCGCCTTACTAGCCTGTGGGAGTCTCGTTCACCCCCGCCACCCCCAGGAGAGACACATGTCAGCGGACCCCGGCATCTCCCGACGCGGCGCCCTCGGCGGGCTGAGCGCCGCGGGCGCCCTCGCCCTGGCGGGCTGGCCCGGTACGGCGGCCGCCTCCTCGGCACGTGAGGCCCTCATCACCGTCATGGGCACCTCCGACCTGCACGGCCACTGCATGAACTGGGACTACTTCAAGGACGCCGAGTTCGAGGACTCCGAGGGCAACCACATCGGCATCGCCAAGGCGGCCAGCCTGATCAAGGAGGTCCGCGCCGAGCGCGGACACCACAACACCCTGCTCTTCGACTCCGGCGACACCATCCAGGGCGCCCCGCTGGCCACCTACTACAACGTCGTCGAACCGATCACCGAGACCGGGCAGACCCACCCGATGGCGCGGGCGATGAACGCCGTCGGATACGACGCCGTGGCCCTGGGAAACCACGAGTTCAACTACGGCCTGGAGCACCTGGACACCTGGATCGGCCAGATGCGGGCCCCGGCGCTGGCCGCCAACGCCGTCCACCACGGCACCGACGAGCCCGCCTACCGCCCCTACGTGCTCAAGCGCATGAGGGTGGACTGCCTCGACAAGCCCGGCACCCAGCCCCTGGTGGTCGGCGTGCTGGGACTGACCAACCCCGGGTCCATCATCTGGGACCGCCACCACGTCGAGGGAAGGCTGGAGTTCCGGGACCTGGTGGAAAGCGCCCGCCACTGGGTGCCCGTCATGCGCCGCGAGGGCGCGGACCTGGTGATCGTCAGCGCCCACTCCGGTGACAGCGGCACCTCCTCCTACGGCGACGACGTCCCCGTCGAGAACGCCTCGGCGATGGTCGCCGAGGAGGTGCCCGGCATCGACGCCATCCTGTTCGGCCACTCCCACCGCGACATCTCCGAGCGCTTCGTCACCAACAAGGTCACCGGCGAGCAGGTCCTGATGACGATGCCCTCCTACTGGGGGCGGCGGCTGTCGGTGATGGACCTGGCGCTGCGCCGGGAGAGGGGCCGCTGGCGGGTCACCTCCAAGAGCGCGGTCACGCTGAACAGCAACACCGTGGAGGAGGACCCCGAGATCGTGGAGCTGGTGGCCGACCAGCACGCCACGGCGGTGGAGTACGTCAACCAGGTGGTGGCGACCTCGGTGGAGGAGCTGAGCGCGGCCCAGGCCTGCTGGCGCGACACCGCGATCGTGGACTACATCCAGCACGTGCAGATCGAGACGGTGCGCGCGGCGATCCAGGGCACCGCCGAGGCGGACCTGCCCGTGCTCTCGATCGCGGCTCCCTTCAGCCGCTCGGCGGTCTTCCCCGCCGGCGAGGTCTCGATCCGCGACATCGCCGGCCTGTACGTGTACGACAACACCCTGCTGGCCAGCGTGCTCACCGGGGCGCAGCTGCGCGAGTACCTGGAGTACTCCGCACGCTACTTCCACCAGGTGCCGGTCTCCGGCGCGGTCGACCCGGGCGGCCTGACCAACGCCGACGGCACCCCCGACTACAACTTCGACCAGGTCGCCGGGCTGGAGTACGACATCGACGTGTCCCGGCCGGTGGGCGAGCGGATCGCCTCGCTCACGATGGAGGGCGCGGAGGTCGCCGACGACCAGCGGTTCGTGCTGGCGGTCAACAACTACCGCCAGTCGGGTGGCGGCGGGTTCCCGCACATCACCGGGGCTCCGGTGGTCTACAACGCGCAGGTGCAGGTCAGGCAGGCGCTGATCGACCACGCCACGGCCACCGGCACCATCGACCCGGCCGACTTCCACGTCGTCAACTGGCGCCTGGTCCGCGAGGGCGTGCCCGTCTTCGAGTAGGGGGCGCGCGAGGCGCACGGGTGTGCACGCGTCCCGGCCAGGGACGCGTGCACGGCTCCGCATGGGAAAACCCGTGGCGCCGGACACACGGGGGTGGTCCACTGAGGGGCATGCCGAGCTTCGATGACCCCGCCTTCTTCGGGGAGCACTGGTCAGAGCACTACGACGACAGGCCCAACCCGGACCCGGCCCCGGCTGTGGACTTCCTCCACGCCCTCGCCGCCGGTGGGCGGGTCCTGGAGTTGGCCAGCGGTACGGGGCGCGTCGCCCTGCCCCTGGCCGCGCGGGGCGTGGACGTGGAGGGCGTGGAGGGGTCGGCCGCCATGGTCGAACGGATGCGTGCGCTGCCGGGCGGGGCGGACCTTCCCGTGGTGGTGGGCGACATGGCCGACGTCCCCGTCGAGGGCCCCTACGACCTGGTGTTCCTGGTCTTCAACACGCTCTTCAACCTGCCGGACCAGAAGCGGCAGACGGACTGCTTCGCCAATGTCGCCCGGGTCCTGGAGCCCGGTGGCCGTTTCGTGCTGGAGTGCTTCGTCCCGGGGCGCAGGGAGTTGGAGCGCGACTCCTGGGTGGAGGTCTCCCACCTCACCGAGGACTCCGTCACGCTGCACGTGTACAAGAACGACCCGGTCGCCCAGCGTTACGCCAAGCAGATCCTCACCTTCACTCCCCAGGACGGGATGAGGAGCATGCTCCCGGTGGCGCTGCGCTACTGCTGGCCCGCCGAGCTGGACCTGATGGCCCGTATGGCGGGCCTGGAGTTGGAGGAGCGCCACGCCGACTGGCACGGCCGTCCCTTCGACGCCTCCAGCCCCGGCCACGTCTCGGTCTACCGGCTCCCCGGGCGGGGGTGACCGCCGTGCTCCGCTCAGACCGTGTGCGCGTCCTTCCCGTGAACGGTCGGGGCGGGGCGCAGGTGGTCCAGCTCGTGTGGTGCGAGCGGATAGGGGCGCTCGTCGGGCAGTAGCCGGGCGGCGGCCTCCAGCTCCCCCGCCTGGACCAGTGTGTGGATCCGGTGCGTGAGCGGGGTGGCGTCGGTGACGGAGACGATCCACTCGTCGGCGTAACGGTGCGCGGCCTCGCCCGCCAGTCCCAGCTGCAGGGAGCGGTGCTCCAGCGGCCTCAGGTGCGGGTCGCGTTCGGGATCCCACTGCACGCGGGCGGGGCTCTCACGCAGTCGGCGCCTCCACTCCCGGCGGTCCGCGTGCACGCCCGCCGTGAAGTGCGACAGGCAGGCGTTGCGCAGCGCCCACTCGAATCCCGCACGGGTGACCTCCACCGCCAGCACGGTCTCCTGGTCCTTCTTGGCCCCCCACCCGCATCTGTGGGCCATCCACAGGAACGAGGGCTTGATCCAGGTCATCCGGTCCCGTTTCCATGCGGAGGGGAAGCGGCCGTCGCGGGCGGCGGGCAGCCCGATGGACGGGCTGTAGGCCTGGTAGACGGTGACCGCGGTGTCGGTGTAACGCGCCCGGATCTGGTGGCGGGGGAGGTTCATGGGGCTCAAGGGTGGTGCCTGGCCCCCGGTGGCGGCAAACGGTTTTCCCGTCCTCGGGCCCTCAGCGGCCGCGTGCGGGCACGGCGGCCTTGAGGAGCATCTCCTCGTACTCCCCCTCCGGGTCGGAGTCCAGTACGACGGCGCCGCCCGCGCCGATGGTCATCTGGCCGTCGGCCAGCACGGCGGTGCGGATGACGATGCTCAGGTCGGCGGTGCCGGAGGAGGACACATAGCCCAGCGCACCGGAGTAGACCCCGCGCGCGGAGGTCTCCAGCCGGTCCAGGATCTCCATGGTGCGCTCCTTGGGGGCTCCGGTCATCGACCCGCCGGGGAAGCAGGCGCGCACCGCGTCCACGGCCGACACCCGGGGGCGCAGTCTGCCGCGCACGGTGGAGACGAGCTGGTGCACGGTGGCGTAGGACTCGGTGTACATGAACGCGGGCACCTCGACGCTGCCCACCTCGCACACCCGGCCCAGGTCGTTGCGCAGCAGGTCGACGATCATGAGGTTCTCGGCGCGGGTCTTGGCGCCGGTGCGCAGTTCCTCGGCGGCGCGTGCGTCGCGGTCCGGGTCCGGGTGGCGTGGCGCGGTGCCCTTGATGGGGCGGCTCTCGGCGGTGCGGTCGGCGTCCACGCGCAGGAACCGTTCGGGCGAGGCGCTGAGCACGCTCATCGCTCCCAGGCGCAGCAGGGCGGCGTAGGGCGCGGGGCCGGCGGCGCGCATACGGCGGTAGGCGTCCAGGTCGGTGCCGGTGTGGGGCAGGCGCAGCCGGTTGGTCAGGCAGATCTCGTAGCTCTCCCCGGCCGTGAGCTGGGCCAGGCACTCCTTGACGTCGCCGACGTAGTCCTCGCGCGGGCGCTCCAGCAGGGGGGCCAGGTCGGTGGCCGGCGCGGGCGGTGCGGGCGGGTCCAGGGCTGGCAGGCCGGTGAGGGCGGCCAGGGTCTGCTCCAACCAGGCGTCGCCGTCGGGGAGGTCGTCGGCGCATACCGCGTAGGTGCGGTTTTGGTGGTGGTCGACGGCCACGAACCGGTCGCAGCGCAGCCACACGGCGTCGGGGTGGGGCGAGGTGTGCGCGTTGGCGGCGCCGCAGTCGGCCTTGAGCTCGTAGCCGAGGTAGCCGACGTAGCCTCCGGTGAAGTCGAAGGGCAGCCCGTGCGGGGAGGGGTGGGGGACTCGGCGGTCCAGGGCGTCGAAGACGCTGCCGGGCTCGGTGTGCTCGGTGCCGTCCTGGGCGCGCAGGTGGACGGGTCCGCCGACCCGGTAGGTGAGCACCTCGCCGGTGGCGGCGCCCAGGAAGGAGAAACGGGCGGGGCCCTCGGGTCGGGAGCTGTCCAGCCAGAACGCGTACTCGGCCTCGCCGTACAGGTGGGCGAAGGCGGCCTCGGTGTCCACGGCCAGGGGGAGTTCGCGTGTGCGGGGTGCGGGGTTCCCGGGTGTGGGGCCGGGGTGCTGCCGGGGTGAGTGGGACGAGGGGGCCGTGCGGTGTCCGTGCCGGGGCGCTTCGGCGGCTTCTCGTCCCGGTGGGCCGCTCGCCCGCTCCTCGCGTGTGCTCCCCTGCTCCTCGAAGGCTTCGGTCGGCGGGTCCACGGGGATGCGGGGGTGGTGGTCGTGGCCCGTGCCGGTGTGCGCGCGGGCCAGGTCCAGGAAATTGGCGACCGTCCGCGCGCCGAACTCGCTGGCCACCGACTCGGGGTGGAACTGCACCCCCCAGCGCGGCAGGGTGCGGTGTTCCAGGCCCATGACCACGCCGTCCTCCGACCACGCGGTCGCGGTCAGCGGCTCGGGCAGGGGGTCGGCGACGGCCAGGGAGTGGTAGCGCACGGCGGTGAAGTCCTGCGGCAGGCCCGCGAACAGGCCCGATCCGGTGTGCCGGACCCGGGACAGGTGACCGTGGCGGGGCTGGGGGGCCGAGACCACGTCCGCCCCGGCCAGGTGGGCGATGGCCTGGTGGCCCAGGCACACGCCCAGCACGGGCAGGCGGGTGTGGTCCAGGAGTTCGGGCGCGCGGCCCAGGTCACGCGGGCGCTGGGGGCGGCCCGGCCCGGGTGAGAGGACCACGGCGTCCACGTCGGCCGGGTCGAGGGCCTCCCAGCGGGGGTCGTCGTTGGTGAGAACTGCGGGGTCCCGGCCCAGGACGCGCGCCAGGAGCTGGAAGAGGTTGTACGTGTAGGAGTCGTGGTTGTCCACGAGGAGGACGCGCATCCCGCCCCTTTCGTCCGGTTCGCGGCACTCCAGGTTACGGCGGTCCGGACGGGGGTGGTCGTCCACAGATGCGAGGTGCCCCCTGGAGAAGGAGTCCCGGTCTGGGTACACAAGAAGGTGGAAGAGCGGTTTCCTCGCCAGGAGTGGAGATGACCTACATGGTGGCCACGCTCGTGATCCTCGTCATGGTGGCGCTGGGTGTCTTCTTCGTCGTCACGGTCGCGTCCGTGGCGGGTGCGTCCCTGGATGAGCGCACCCGTCCGGGGCGGCGGTCCTCCCCCGCCGCGCCGGGGCCGCAGGCCGTGGACGCGGCGGAGGAGGAGTTGCGGCTCAGATACGCGCGGGGTGAGATCGACCGCGAGGAGTTCCTCCAGAGGAAGATCGACCTGGAGCGGTGAGCCCGCCGGGCCCTCAGCCCCGCATCTCCTCCAGGGTCTTGCCCTTGGTCTCCTTGACGAACCTCCACACGAAGAAGAACGACACCAGCGCGAAGAACGCGTACAGCATGTAGGTGCCGCTCAGGCTCCAGTCGCGCAGGCTGGGGAAGCTCACGGTGATCAGCCAGTTGGTGAGCCACTGGGTCGCGGTGGCCACACCCATCGCGGCGGCACGGATGCGCAGCGGGAACATCTCCCCCAGCAGCACCCACACGACCACACCCCAGGACAGGGCGAAGAAGAGCACGAACAGGCTGGCCGCGGTCAGCGCCACCGCGCCCCACTCGAACGACAGTGTCACCTCGTCGCCCCGCACCACCGCGTGGTTGAAGGCGTAGGCGGCCAGTGCCAGCGACACCGTCATACCGCCCGAGCCCACCAGCAGCAGCGGTTTGCGGCCGACCCGGTCCACCAGCAGGATCGCCACGAACGTACCCACGATGTTCACGATGGAGGTGAACAGGCTCAGCAGCAGGGAGTTGGTCGCGGACACGCCCACCGACTGCCACAGCGAGCTGGAGTAGTAGAAGATGACGTTGATGCCGACCAGCTGCTGGAAGGCCGAGATGGCCATACCGATCCACACGATGGGCAGCAGGCCGTAGCGGCCGGTCAGGTCGCTCAGCTTCGGCTTGATCTCCGAGCCCAGCGCTTCGCGGATCTCCCCGATGCGCTGGTCCACCCGGTCGGGGCCCCCGCCCTCCACCTCGGCGAGGATACGGCGGGCCCGGGGCACCTGCCCGATACGGACCAGGTAGCGGGGCGACTCGGGGATGAGCAGGCTCAGGCCCACGTAGACCATGGCGGGCAGGACCTCGATGCCCAGCATCCACTGCCAGGCCTGGATCGGTCCCAGCATGTTGCTCGCGCTGCCGCCGGCCATCTGGGCGATACCGAAGTTGACCAGCTGGGAGGCGGCGATGCCCAGCACGATCGCCAACTGCTGCAGCGACGCCAGGCGGCCGCGGTAGGCGGCCGGCGACACCTCGGCGATGTAGGTCGGGGCGATGACCGAGGCCAGACCGATGGCGACACCGCCCAGGACCCGCCAGGCGGTCAGGTCCCACACCCCGAACGGAAGGGCCGAGCCGACGGCGCTGATCGCGAACAGCGCACCGGCGATCTGCATGGTGCGGATACGGCCGATCCGGTCGGCCAGGGCGCCCGCCGTCGCGGCACCCACCACACAGCCCAGGAGCGCTGAGGCGACCGTGAACCCGAGTGTGGCCGGTCCCACGCCGAAGCGTTCCTGGATGGCCGGTACCGCGCCGTTGATGACGGCGCTGTCGTAACCGAAGAGGAAACCGCCCATCGCCGCGGCGGCGGCGATCATCGTCACGTGGACGATGTTGGCCTCGCCCGCCGGGACGGAATCGTCGCCGACTTGTCTGGATCCGCTCACATTCGCTTCCTTCCCCCGTGGCACAACAGTTGTCGCCCCCAGGGTGGACACGCCGAGGGCGAAGCGTCACGGACAAAACGCCCACAGGCCAAAAGATGTCCAGTGTTTGGCACACAACCTGTATCGGTCGCGGCCGACCCGTGTCGCGGCGCCGCCGGACGCGCGCCCGGGGGCCCGAGCACGTACGATCTGGACGAGTTCCCGACGCGGCCGTGAGAAGGGATCGCCCTGTTGACCGTGCTCTTCGACCTGTTCGGTGTCCTGGCGTGCCACCAGTCCGAGGAGGGCAAGGACCGGCTGGTCCAAGTCGCGGGCGCGCCCGCACCGGCCTTCTGGGAGGCGTACTGGGCGCGGCGGTTGTCCTACGACCGTGCGGACGTGACCGCCTCCGAGTACTGGCACCGCGTGGGCGAGGACGTGGGCGTGCGTTTGGACGACCGCCGGATCGCCGCACTGGTCGAGGCCGACATCGCCAGCTGGAGCGCCGTGGACGAGACCATGGTCGCCCTGGTCGGGGAGCTCGCGGCGTCCGGCCGGCGGATCGGACTGCTGTCCAACCTCCCCGAGGAACTGGCCGTCCACTACGAGGCGCACCACCCCTGGCTCGGGAACTTCCACGTGCGCGCCTTCTCCTGCCGTCTCGGCCGCGCCAAGCCCGAACCGGAGGCCTACCGGTGGTGCCAGGAGGCCCTGGGCGTGGAGCCCGGGCGCATCCTCTTCGTCGACGACCGCCAGGAGAACGTGCTGGGCGCCCGGGAGACGGGTATGCGCGCGCACCTGTTCACCAGTGCCGCCCGGCTGAGGGAGGAGCTCGCCCTCGGGGACGCGGACGCCCCGACCTGAGCCGCGGCGTCTTCGCCGGTCCGTTGCGCCCGCTCCCCTCCGCTCTCCTCCCTCACGCGAGGCCCTGGGCGCCACGTTCGGTACCGGTACGCCGCCGGAGCGCAAACAGCCGTCCCGTACAAGACTTCTCCCGCGTTTTTGGCTCCTTCCGCGGCTGCGCCGCTCCCGCCCGGGGACCCAGGATCGTCCCCGTGACCACATTCCTTCCCCTGGCCGAGAAGGCCCTTCGCCGTGAGACGCCCACCCGCGACGAACTCCTCGGGGTTCTGCGCAGCTCCGACGACGACCTGGTGGACCTGGTCGCCGCCGCATTCCGGGTCCGGCGGCGCTACTTCGAGCGCCGCGTCAAGCTCAACTACCTCGTGAACATCAAGAGCGGCCTGTGCCCGGAGGACTGCTTCTACTGCTCCCAGCGCCTGGGCTCCGAGGCCGAGATCGTCAAGTACACCTGGCTCAAACCCGACCAGACCCGTGAGGCCGTCTCCCACGGGGTGAGGGCGGGCGCCACCCGGGTCTGCCTGGTGGCCAGCGGGCGCGGCCCCACCGACCGCGACGTGGAACGCCTCGCCCCCGCCATCGAGGGCATCAAGGCCGAGCACCCGGGTGTGGAGGTGTGCGCCTGCCTGGGCCTGCTCTCCGAGGGGCAGGCCGACCGGCTGCACGAGGCCGGGGCCGACGCCTACAACCACAACCTCAACACCTCGCAGGAGCGCTACGCCGACATCTGCACCACCCACGAGTTCACCGACCGGGTGGACACCGTGTCCAGGGCCAAGCACGCCGGGCTCTCCCCCTGCTCCGGGCTGATCACGGGGATGGGGGAGAGCGACGACGACCTGGTGGACGCCCTGTTCGCGCTGCGCGAGCTGGAACCGGACTCGGTACCGGTCAACTTCCTCATGCCCTTCGAGGGGACTCCGCTGGAGGGCACCTGGGAGCTGACCCCGCAGCGGTGCCTGCGTGTCCTGGCCGCGACCCGGTTCGTCTTCCCCGACGTGGAGGTCCGTCTGGCGGGGGGCCGGGAGATCCACCTGCGCTCCCTGCAGCCGCTGGCGCTGCACATCGTCAACTCGCTCTTCCTGGGGGACTACCTCACCAGCGAGGGCCAGGCGGGCAGGGACGACCTGGAGATGATCGCCGACGCGGGGTTCACCGTGCAGGGCGCGGGAGAGCCCACCCTGCCCCGGGAACGCCACGACCTGCTCAGGACCCGTCGGCGCGGCGCTGGAACCGCTCTTCCGCCCAACGCCTGACGCCGACGGGCCCGGGGCTCGGCGCCTTCCGGGTTCCGGGGGCGCCGAACGGGTCCGTCCGGCTCAGGAGCGCGGGGCGGGCTGTTCGTTGCCGTACCAGAGGGGGACCTGCTGGTTCTGTGCCGCCTCGGCGGCCAGCACGTCCTCCTGGCGGTCGCGCACGCACTTGGCCAGTGTGAAGGTGGAGGTGATGACGTAGAGCAGGCCCAGGCCCAGGAAGGCCCGGATCCACAGGTCGACGGGGAGGTAGATGATCCCCGCGCCCACCCCGACGGCCGAGACCCCGAAGGACAGGGCGGACTGGAGGAAGAACTGCGGGGTGGACCGGGGCTGGGGAGTGTAGGGGTTCATGGCGTCCATGCTGCCGGTCGCCCCGGTCCCGCGCCTGAGTACGGCTACTCACCGCGTCCTGGGGCGCTCTCCCACCGCCGCGCCTCTCCCCCGGCCGGGCCCTGCCCCGTCCTGTGGGCCTCCTCGAAGGAGGGCGCCGCCGGCCGGTCGGGGCGGAAGGGGGCCAGGTCCAGCCCAGGATCCTCCCCCATCGCCAACCGGGCCGCGACCAGCCCCTGGAAGGGGCCGAAGGTCAGTCCCTCACCGCCCAGCCCGGTCGCCACCACCACTCCGGGCAGCCGTTCCACGGGCCCCAGCAACTGCCTTCCGTCGTGTGTGCCCGGGCGGAAACCCACGCGCGTCTCCACCACCGTGGCCTCGTCCAGTCCGGGCAGCACCTCCAGCGCGGTGGAGAGGTTGTGCAGCAGGCTCGCGGCCGTCACCCGCCGGTCGAATCCGGCCTCCGGCTCCAGCGTGCCGCTGGTGGCCACCCGGTCCGGGCCGAACGCGCAGGCGTAGTACCCGCGCTCACCGAAGCGCACCACAGGCCAGGCCCTGGTGTCGCGTCCGGGCAGCGCGAAGTGCGCCACCTGTCCGCGTACCGGCCGCACGGGCAGTTCCACGCCGGCGGCCGCGAGCAGTCCGGCCGACCACGCGCCCGCCGCCACGACGACCGTGGGCGCCTCCAGGTCCTCGGTGCCCATCCGCACACCCGTCACACGGTGGCCGTTCCACGACAGGCGGGCCTCGCCCTTGAAGTAGCGCAGGCCCCGCTCCTCCGCGGCGTTGAACAGGGCCGCACGGGCCGCCGGGGCGTTCAGGCGGGCCATCCCGGGCACGAACACCCCGCCGTAGGAGGCGGGCACCAGGGGGAACCGCTCGCGCGGCTCACCCGGGGCCAGCCGCTCCACCCGGCCCATCGTGGTGAACTCCGGGCGCTCGGACAGGGTGCGTATCAGGTCGAACCCGGCGTCGTCCCCCTCCAGGTCCACGGACATGCCTCCGACCACCTCGTATCCGGTGGCCTGCCCGTCCCGGGCCAGTTCGGCCATCAGCTCCGGATAGTGCTCGGCCGCGCGGGCCTTGAAGTCCCACACCGGGCCGGAGTCCCAGGGGAAGGGCCACGGGTGGATGACCCCCAGCCCGGCGGCCGTGGCCTGCCCCAGGTGCGCGGTGTCCACCAGCGCGGTGGACACACCCTTCCTGGCCAGGTGGAAGGCCGCGCTGGTCCCCACGATCCCGCCGCCGACAACGATCACGTCCATGGGGTCCACCCTGCCCCTCCGGTCGTTCACGGACAAGCCGGACGGTCCGCGTGCCGCGTCCGGGGAACGGGTACGGATGCGCGGTAGGTTGTGCTCTTCCGAAGCCCCCGCGGCGAGACCCTGGAGGACGTGTACGTGGACGGATACACCTACTACGGGGCCGCCCTGATGCGCCGCCCCAGCCCCGGCCTGGCGCGGGGCATCGTCACCCACATCCCCCGCACGGCGGTGGACCCGGTCCTGGCCGCACGCCAGTACACGATCTACCAGGAGGCCCTCGCCTCGGCCGGGTGGCGGGTGTGCGAGGTCGACGCGGCCCCCGAGTACCCCGACTCGGTGTTCGTGGAGGACACCGTGGTGGTGTGCGGGGACCTGGCGGTCCTGACCCGCCCCGGCGCCGAGGCCCGCCGCGGTGAGGTGGAGGGGGTCGAGCCGGTGGTGCGCGCGCTCGGGCTGCGGGTGGCACGCATCGAGGAGCCCGCGACCCTGGACGGCGGCGACGTGCTCCAGGTGGGATCCACCGTCTACGTGGGGGTGGGCGGGCGCACCAACGCCGAGGGCGCCGCCCAGCTCGAACGGCTGCTCAAGCCGTTGGGCCGGGAGGTCAAGAGAGTGGGGACGGGTGCGGCACTGCACCTGAAGTCGGCGGTGACCGCGCTGCCGGACGGATCGCTCATAGGCCTGCCCGACCTGGTGGAGGCCGACGTCCTGCCGCCGGTGCGCCGCGCCCCCGAGGAGCCGGGCGCGCACGTGCTGCCGTTGGGCGGGCGCGAGGTCCTGGTCAGTGCGGCGGCGCACGAGACCATCCACCAGCTGACCGCCGACCACTGGCGGGTGCTGCCGGTGGACATCTCCCAGTTCGAGAAGCTGGAGGCGTGCGTGACCTGCCTCAGCGTCCTGGTGCCGGATCAGGACCGCGGGGTCTGAGCGGGCCGGGGGCGCGGGCCCGCGGACCGCTGCGGTGCGCACCTGTGGGGCGGCCGGTCGTGGATCCGGTCACCGGGACTCCGGCGGCCGGGCGTGCGCGCGTGCCGAGGGCGTACGGCGGCCGACGATCGCCGGAGCCTCGTGGACCAGTGCGTCGTCGGTGACCGCCTCCACCATGAACAGCGCGTAGTCGGTCCGCCGTGTGGTGTTGCCGGCCAGGACCGGGTCGCCGACGTGCCGGCTCCACACCGGAAGCCCCTCGCTCTCCCCCTCCTCGAGGTCGCTGCCGCGCACGACCGTCCACCGGGTGCCGCTGTCGAACACCCGGCGGCACGCCTCCACCTGGTCGTCGACGTCGACGACGCGTACCAGCCGCGCCAGTGCGCCGAAGACCCTGGTGAAGGCGAGGAACCTGCGCGAGTACACGTCCTTGTCGTCGCGGGCGACGTGCCAGCCGCAGGAGAACACCAGCCGCGCGCCCGCGGGCGCCAGGTCGAGCACCGCCTGGGCCGTTCCGGTCGAGTACCCGTGGACTCCCCACGGGACCAGGACCGTGAGCACCGCGTCGCATCCGGCGACCGCGCGCCCGATGACCTCCCGGTCGTCCGTGGGCCCCGCGACCACGGTGATGCGGCCTTCGAACTCCGCCAGCTTCCCGACGCTCTTCTCGCGGCACACGCCCACGACCTCGTAGTCGCGGTCCAGGGCGTGCTGGACCATGTACCGCCCGAGCTTGCCCGAGGCCCCGACGACGCAGACCCTCAGTCCGCCCCGGTCGGCCCTCTCCTGCCCTCGTTCCGTTCCCACGCGCGTTCCTCCCGGCCCTCCGGTGGGCGTTCCGGGAGAACCGGTACGCCCGCGACCCTCGTGCCTTACACCTGTAAGGTTGTGGTCGGAGGCTATCCTTACACCCGTAAGGCCGTCAAGGAGAGACGGTGAGGCACCGACGTAGTCCAGGGAGATCACGTGGCATCCACCCCCGAACGGCAGCGCGCACCCCGCCCCTCCCTGAGCAGGAAGCGTGTCCTCGAAGGCGCCGTGCGCGTGGCCGACGAGCGCGGAGCGGCCTCGGTGAGCATGCGCAAGGTGGCCGAGCACCTCGGGGTCGAAGCCATGTCGCTGTACCACCACGTGGCCAGCAAGGACGAGATCCTGGACGGGATCGTCGATCTGGTCTTCGGCGAGATCGAACTGCCCCGGGACACGGCCGACTGGAAGGGCGCCATGCGCCGGCGCGCGCTCTCCGCCCGCGCTGTGCTCTCGCGCCACATCTGGGCGCTGGGCCTGATGGATTCTCGGCGCGATCCCGGACCGGCGACGCTGCGGCACCACGACTGGATGATCGGATGCCTGCGCGGGGCGGGGTTCTCGATCGCGATGGCCGCCCGGGCGGTGTCGGTCCTGGACAGCTACGTCTACGGATTCGTCCTACAGGAGTCGAGCCTGCCGTTCGACACCTCGCAGGAGATGGAGGACGTGGCGGCGGCCATGCTCCGCGCGCTCCCGACCGACGAGTACCCCCACCTCACCGAGATGATCACCTCCCACGCCCTGCGCACGGACTACGCCTACGCCGACGAGTTCGCCCCCGGACTCGACCTGGTCCTCGACGGCCTCGCGAGGGCCCTGGACGATGCGGTCGGTCCGTCCCGCCCATGACCGGCCCCCTCTCCCCCGGACCGCCGTGGAGAGGGCGGACCCGTGCCTTGGCCCGGTGCGGTCCCTTCCCGGCGGCGATGGCGCGTGCACGTTCACGCCGACCTGGTGCGGTGCCCGGGCCGAAGGCGGTCTCGGGTACCGCGTCGGCAGGTGGTCCGGTGCAGGCGGCACAGCCATCCGCGGTCGCGGTGGCGGGCCGGGGCGCGGTGGTCGTCACGGTCCGGCGGGCGGTGCCGTGGGGCGGACGCCGGCGGCTGTTCCTGCTGGTCGGGCCTGGAGAAGCGCCGCACGGCCAGGAACAGGCACAGTGCGCCGAAGCAGGCCAGCGCCGCCAGTTCCTCCGTGGTCGAGGGCCGCAGGCCCCACACCCGCAGGTTCGCGAACAGGGTGTCGGAGGCGGCGTCGGGCAGGTGGGCGGTGAGGGTGTGGCGTGCCGCGTCCACCGCGTGGGTCAGCGGGTTGAGCGCGGTGAACACGGTGAGCCAGGTCGGGAGGACGCTGAGCGGGAAGAAGACCCCGGACAGCAGCACCAGCGGCCCCAGGAACAACCCGGTGGTGGCCTGGAAGGTCTGCGGGCTGGGCAGGCACACCGCCAGCAGCGCCCCCAGGGAGGCCAGAGCGAACGAGACCAGCACCAGCACCGCCAGGAACGAGGTGAGCAGCGCCGGGTCGTAGGGCACGCCCGCGGCCCCCGCGAAGAGCAGCAGGACCGCGCCGTGGCAGGTGGCGGCGGTGGTGCCCGCGAGCACCTTGCCCACCAGCAGGGACTCGCGGCGCACGGGCGCCGCGAGCATCCCGCGCAGGAGGCCGAGCTTGCGGTCGCCCAGGATCGAGGCACCGGCGGCGAAGGCCGGGGACTGGACCGCCATCACCATGACACCGGGGAAGAGGAAGGTCGCGTAGCCCACGCCCGGGCCGACGTCGGACACGACCGCGCCCAACCCGATGCCCAGGGCGGCCAGGAGCAGCATGGGCTGTGCCAGGCCGAGCGCCAGTCGCAGCCGCCCGCGCAGGAGGGCGGTGATCTCGCGCCGCCACACGGCGGCCACCGCGCGCGCCTCGGCGTCCAACCGGACCGTCATCGCCGTGTTCACGTGTGGGACTTCCTCACCTGGGAGCGTGGGCCGTGCCCCGTGTGGCGTGGGAGTACGTCGTGCAGGCTCGGCGGGGATGCGGGCGGGGGCACCAGGTGGGCGCAGGCGTCGTCGAGGCGGGAGCGGACCTCGACCGGGGTCCCCAGGTCCCTCATCCGGCCGCGGTCCAGGACGGCCGCCCGGTCGCAGTGGTCCGTCTCGGCCGCGCGGCGGGTGGTCACCAGCACCGCGGTACCGGACTCGCGGTGCATGCGGCGCAGGTGCCGCCACACGTCGGCGCGGTCGCGCGGACCGAGGCCGGTCGTGGGCTCGTCCACGAGCAGGACCTCGGGGTGGTGCAGCAGGCTCCGGGTGATCTCCAGGCGCCGCCTCACCCCGCCGGGGAGCGTGCGCACCAGCTCGTGCCGCAGGTCGGGCAGGTCGGCCAGGTCCAGCATCGAGGCGATGCGCCGACGTACCCGGCGGCGTGCGACCCCGTGGAGGGCGGCGTGGACGCGCAGGTTCTCCTCGACCGTGAGCCTGTCGTCCAGCGTGGGGCTCTGGAACACCACGCCGATGGAGCGCCTGACCCCGGCGGGGTCGGTGCGCGCGTCGTGCCCGGCCACCCACAGGCTTCCGGAGGTGGGACGGACCAGTGCGCACAGCATCGCGATGGTGGTGGACTTACCTGCCCCGGTGGGGCCCAGGATTCCGAAGACCTCCCCGGGGCGTACCAGCAGGTCGATCCCGCGGACCACCTCCACCCCGGCATAGGTCTTGGCCAGGCCCTCAGCCCGGATCGCCGGAGGACGTGGGATTGCGGCCCGGACGTCCTCGGTGTTTGGGAGTGTCACCCCGGGTGGGTTCCCGGCGTGGATTCCTGGTTCCAATTCACTCCTCAAGGGGGCAAAACGCCCAACATCTGATGGACGATGAGGGACGTCCGCAGACGAAGTCGTTTTCTGCGTGGGGGTTCGGGGGTTAAAGCTCGCGGCAAAGCTACCCGAGGTGGTTTGTTGATAACAACCAGTTGCCATGAGGGATGGGTCCGTAACCGGGAGGAAAAAGCCTGTGACACGGTGTGTTCGGTGCCACCGCCGTGAACGGAGCCGGAACCGTCGCGATGAACGCGCGCGTTGGACGGGGCGTACCGACCGACGAGCACCCGGGAGACAAGATGAGCGCGGTCACGCTGGTCCGCAGCCAGACCCTGACCGAAGCCGTGGAATACGCCTACGCCGCCACGGCCCCCGCGTCCGCGCGGGTGGTGTGGACCGCGGGCGCCTGCCCGCTGGACGCCGAGGGCAGGACCGTCGCCGTGGGCGACTACGCGGGCCAGGCCGAGCAGGTCATGCGCAACCTGCGCACCGCCCTGGCCGACGCCGGGGCCGACCTCACCGACGTCGTCAGGACCACGGTCTACGTCGCCTCCAGTCGACAGGAGGACCTGGTCCGGGCCTGGAAGGTGGTGCGTGCCCACATGGGCGAGCACGACGCGCCCGGCACCCTGCTCGGGGTGACCGTGCTCGGCTACGAGGACCAGTTGGTCGAGGTGGAGGCGGTCGCCGTCACGTCCGAGGCCGGCTGACCCCCGCTCCGGAGCCGGCCGCCCGCCGGTGGGCGGCCACCCGGGCGCGGGTGGCGCAGCGGCGCGAGCAGTACCGGCGCGGACTGCCGCTGCCGAGGTCCACGAACGCCCGCTCGCACCCGTGCGCCGCGCACACCCCGCCCGGTGGGCGCTGGCGGTCGGCGAGCAGCAGCGCCAGCACCAGGCACGAGGAGGCGGTGAACCACTCGGCCAGCGGCGCGTCGTCGCGGGAGTCCACGTGGACGTGCCAGTGCGTGGTGCCGCCGTGGTCGGTCAGCCGGGGCTGGTGGGCGCGGGCCAGGAGCCGGTTGATCCGCTCGGCCGCGCCGCCGACGTCCCGCACGGCCAGGACCTCCCGGATCCGGTGGGCGGCCTCGCGCATCTGGTCGACGTCGGTCTCGGTCACCGGATCGGTCTCTCCGTGGACGCGCAGCACCCGGGCGAGGGCCGCCGCGTCGGTGTCCTCCTCGGCCAGGGCGTTGAGCAGGTCGGTGGTGCGGTCGGCGACGGCGCGCACGGAGCGGCCGGTGATCGCGTGGGTGAAGGGCATGGCGCCCAATGTAACGCCTCTTCCACCTTGTGCCGTTACCTCGTAGCGTCCTGGACATGTCACAGCGTTATGGCCTGGTCCGGTACCTGACGGGGGCGGTGTGCGCGCGCACCGGCGACGAGACGTCGGGCCCGGCCCTGCTCCTGTGGGGGATGGCGCTCACCGGGGCGGTGGGCGCCGGATCGGCCCTGCTCGCCGGGCTCACCGCCGCCGCGGCCGTCGGCGGCCCCCTGGTGGGTGTGGTGCTGGACCGCTCCTCCCGGCCCGGGCGCCTGCTGGCCGCGGCCCTGGCCGTGTACGCGGCGGGACTGGCGGCGGCCGCCCTCGCCCTGGGCCGTCTCCCCCTGCCCCTGGTGGTGGCCGGGACCCTGGCCGTCGGCCTGGTCGGGCCCGTGCTGTCGGGAGGCTGGACCGCGCAGTTGCCGCGGGTGGTGGCGCCCGGACGGCTGCCGCGTGCGAGTGCGTGGGACGCCATGACCTTCGGTGCGGCCGGCCTGCTCGGCCCGGCACTGGCCGGTGTGGCCGCCGCCGTCTCCGGTGCCGGGGCGGCGGTGGCCGCGGCCGTGCTCCTCCTCGCCCTGGCCGTGCCCGCCGCCTGGACCCTGCCCGGACGGGCACCGCGCCGTGCCGTGTCCGGGCCCGTGGCGGCCGACCTGCTCCGCGGGGTGCGCGCGGTGCTCGGCAACCGGGCCCTGCTGCGGGTCACGGCGGTGACCGCGGTCTCCGTCGCGGGCACGGGCATGCTGGTGGTGTGCGCGCCCGTGGCGGGCCTTCGCCTGCTGGGCTCCCAGGAGAGCGGGGCCCTGCTGCTGTCGGGCATGGCCGTGTGCTCTCTGCTGGCCAACCTGGTACTGGCCCGCAGGCCGCCGCGGGCGCGCCCGGACACGGTGGTCCTGGCCTGTGTCCTGGTACAGGCCGCCGGTACGGCTCTGGCCGCCCTGGCCTCCTCCCCCGCCCTGCTCCTGGCGGGGGCCGCACTGGTGGGCGCTGCAGAGGGGCCCCAGCTGGCCTCGCTGTTCGCGGTCCGCCACCGTGAGGCCCCCGAGCACCTGCGCTCCCAGGTCTTCACCACCGGGGCCAGCCTGAAGATCTCCGCCTTCGCCCTGGGCGCCGCCGTCGCCGGCCCCCTGGCCGAGGTGTCCGTGCCCGTGTGCCTGGCCGTGGCGGCCGGAATCCAGGCGGTGGCGGCCCTGGTGTACGCGGGCATCCGCGTGGGTGCAGGACCGCAGCCGTCCTCCACTCCTGGCAGACTGCGCGCATGAGAGCGACCTCCGCGCGCCTGCTGCGCCTGTTGTCCCTTCTGCAGACACGCAAGGACTGGCCGGGCGGCGAACTCGCCGAACGGCTCCGGGTGAGCCCGCGCACCGTGCGCCGGGACGTGGACCGGCTGCGCGAGCTGGGCTATCCCATCCAGGCGACCATGGGCACCGGGGGCGGCTACCAGCTCGGTGCGGGCGCCTCCCTGCCGCCGCTGCTGCTGGACGACGACGAGGCCGTGGCGGTCGCCGTGGGGCTGCGCACCGCCGCCCAGGGCGGGGTGTCGGGGATCGAGGAGACCTCGGTGCGAGCCCTGGCCAAGCTGTTGCAGGTCCTGCCCTCGCGGTTGCGCCGCCGGGTGGACGCGCTGGGGACCTTCACCGTCCCCATGCCCTCCGGGGGACCCGCGGTCGACGCCGACACCCTGGCCCTGGTGGCCGCCACCTGCCGGGACAGCGAGCGGTTGCGCTTCGACTACGAGAGCCACGACGGCAGTGCCTCACGCCGGACCGTGGAGCCCCACCGGCTGGTCGCGCGGGGGCGGCGCTGGTACCTGGTGGCCTGGGACACCGTCCGCGACGATTGGCGCACCTTCCGGGTGGACCGGATGCGCCCGCTCACCCCGACCGGCCCGCGCGTGCCCCCGCGCGACCCGCCCGAGCAGGGCGTGGTCGCCTACCTGGAGGAGCGGATGAACGTGCACATGTGGCCCGTACGGGCGCGGATCAGGCTGTTCGTCCCAGCGGAGGAGGCCGAGCGTACGGCCGGCGCCCACGGGCGGATCGAGCCGGTGGACGAGCGCTCGTGCGTACTGGTGTGCTCCGGGGACTCACTGCTGCACATGGCCTGCTACCTGGGCATGCTCGACATGGACATGGAGGTGGAGGAACCGGACGAGCTGCGCGGGCACATGGCTCGCCTGGCCACCAGGTTCCACCGCGCGGCGGCCTCCGGCTGACACCGGCTCACAGTCGGTCGACCTCGGTCAGGTCGATGTCGACGGAGTAGGGGAGCTCGACCTTGAGCCGCTCATGATGGATGCCGGTGGGTACGTAACGGACTTTGGCGGGATCCAGTTCGTACACGTACACCACGGGCGCGTTGTCGTTGTTCTCCACCCGCCAGAAGTGCGGGATGCCCGCCTCCGCGTAGAGCTGGGGTTCGCGGTGCCTGTCCCTTTCCACGGATTCGGGCGACACGACCTCGACCGCGAGCGCCACCGCCTCCGGGGAAAGGTGCTCTGACGGTTGTCCACCGCCTCGGCGTCCACCACGATGATCGGGTTCGGGTCGCTGTCGCGGCCCGAGCGTGACCGTCATCTCCCGGCGCACACGGCGGTGGGGCGGAACCGTACGCCGCAGTCCGGCGGTGAGCAGGTCCAACACCACACTGTGAAAGCCCGGCTGAGGGCTCATGAGGACGAGGCTTCCGTCGATCAGTCCGGTGTGCGGGGGCAGGGCGTCCAGGTCCTCGGCCCTGAATCCTCTGGTCGGGGGGATGAGCCAGTCCGGTAGCGGTCGTGCGCACATGTCTGCCTACCGACCGTGGAAGTTGCCTCGCGGCAAGAATGGCCTCGCCACCCTCCGGTTCAACGAAGTCCGCCCGCACGCACGCCAAAAACGCTACTTTGGGGAGTCATCCATACCCGAGGAGTAACGAAGGCAGTGGTGCAGGTGTCCGTCCAGATCAAGAGCCCCGAACTGCGCGGTCTGAGCGCGCCGCCCATCGTGCGGGACTTGTGCCCCGGCTACCGCGTCGCCCGCTGGGACTCCCCCGCCGCCCTGGCACCTCCCTGCCGCGAGCGCCTCCACCACACCCTGCGCGAGCTGGCCGCGCGCGCCTTCGGCGCCGACCACTCCGGCTACTGGCGCACCCGTGTCGAGGCCGGATTCTTCGACCAGATCGCCACCCTGGCGCTCATCCTGGGCCCCGACGGCTCCCCCGTCGGCTGGGGCGGGTACCACCGCCGCCGCTTCGCCTCCCGGCGCGCCCTCTACCTGGACGCCGCGGGCGTGGTCCCCGCCCACCGCCGGTTCGGCCTCTCCGCCGCCCTGATGACCCACTTCCTGGCCCGCGAGGTCCTCCTCCACCCGCTCCGGCGCACCTACGTGGTCCTGCGCACCCGCCACCCGGCGGTCTACGCCGGATGGCGCAAGGGCCTGGGCGCCGCCCGCGTCTTCCCCAACGAGCTCCGGCCCCTCCCCGCTCTGGTCCGGCGCATCGCGGGCGAGGCCGCGGAGTGGCTGGGCGACGGCCCCCGCCTGGAGACCGACACCCTGCTCGTCCGCGACGCCTACCGCATGTTCGACGGCGAGGTCTACGGCACCCGGCCCCGCAGCGGCCACACCCCGCTCGACGACTACTTCGCCCACCGGGTCGGCCCCAAGGACGCCGTCCTGGTCGTGGCCCGCACCAGCGCGCCCGTCCTGGCCCGGGCCACCGCCGCACGCGTGCTGCGGGCGCAGGTCCGCAACATGCCCGCGGTCGGCGGTCGTCCCGTGCGCGGCGCCGAGCCCGCGGACCCGGTCGCCGGGACCGCTCCCGGCGGGGCGGGCCCGGCCGGACTCATGCCAGGGGCACGGCCTTGACGGTGGCCGGGCTGTAGACCAGGCCGCCCATGTCGCGGATCCGGTCGGTGAGCCGGGCCAGGCGCAGGCTCTCCGCCCAGGGCATGTCGGGGCTCTCGCGCTCGCCCGCGGCCACGCGGCGCGCGACCTCCTCGGCCTCGTACTCGTAGCCGTTGGCGCGGAAGGGCCGGTGGAACTCCTCCGGCTCGTGTCCGTCGCGGTGCAGTACCACCTCGGTGGCCGCCCAGAAGTGCGGGATCTCCAGCCACCCTCCGGATCCGGCCAGCACCGCCCGGTTGGGCAGAGTGGCGCGCGAGGAGCACGCCAGCGAGCCGGTGCCGCCGTTCTCGCCGCGCACGAGCACGGTGGTGTGGGTGTCCACCATCCGGTCGGGCGACAGCTTCCGGGTGGCGCCCACGACGGTCAGCTCGCCCAGGTAGTGGGAGGCGAGGGCCAGGGGGTACACGCCCAGGTCGAGCAGGGCGCCGCCGCCCAGGTCGGCGTTGAAGATCCGGTGGTCGGGGTCGTAGGGGACGTTGCTGCCGAACTCGGCCGAGATCCAGGACACCTCGCCGATCGCCCCGTCCCCGACCAGGTCGCGCACCAGGCGGTAGGCGGGCAGGTAGCGGGTCCACATCGCCTCCATCAGGAAGCGGTCGTTGTCGCGGGCGGCCGCCACCATCTCCGCCACCTGGAGGGCGTTCATGGCCATGGGCTTTTCGACCAGCACGTGCTTGCCCGCGTTCAGGCAGGTCAGAGTGTTGGGATGGTGCCAGGGGTGGGGGGTGGCCACGTACACGGCGTCCACCTCGGGGCTCCTGGCAAGGTCCTCGTAGCTGCCGTGGCGTTCGGGGATGCCCCAGGCGTCGGCGAACTCCTCGGCCCGCTCCCGGGTGCGCGATCCGACCGCGGTGATCCGGGCCGTGGGGGTGGCCCTGAGCCCTTCGACGAAGGAGTGCGCGATACCGCCGGTCCCGACCACGCCCCAGCGCAGTCCGCCGTTGTCATCTGTCATGAGAGCATCCTAAAAACCCGGTCATCTCGGGATCGAGGCGGGGAAGGTACTCGGATTCCCCGCCGGGGGACCGTACGGTGTCCAGGGAGGCGGGCGAGGCCGCCCGTAGGCCACGAACGGAGGAGGACATGACGAAGACCCTCTCCCAGAGGCTCGGGGTACAGCCCGGTGACCGGTTGCTCGTTCTCAACGCTCCGGAGCGCTACCTGCGACTGCTGGACCCGCCCCCCGACATCCACGTCGACCTGGGTCCCCTCGAGGGCGCGGAGTACGACGACGTCCACCTGTTCGCCCTGGACCGGGGGACCGTGGATCGGGAGGTGCCCCGGACGCTGGCCGCGGTGGGGCCGCGTACCCGCCTGTGGGTGTGCTATCCCCAGCGCGGCGGAACGATCATCACCGACCTGGCCGCGGACAAGGGCTGGGACCTCCTCATCGACTCCGGGTGGCGCAGCACCGCCCAGGTGCCGATCGACTCGGACTGGGCGGCGCTGCGCTTCGAGCGCGCCGGGAGTCCCTAACCGGAGGTGACGGTCAGGGAGCCGCTGACGGTGTCGGCCTCGATACGCGCGTCCGCCCCCGGGGAGGTGTCCACCTCCACCTCGCGCCCGCCGGACGTGGACTCGCCGGTGACGTCGTAGGTGCCCTCGGGTACCCGCACGTCGATCCCGCCGCTGGTGCTCTCCAGAGCCAGCAGGTCGAAGGCCTCGTCGGTGGCGACCCCGATACTCCCCGAGACCGTGGAGGCCCGCGCCTCGGTGAAGCCCCCGCCCAGCTCCAGGCCGCCGCTGGTGGTCTCGGCCACGACCGTGCGCGCCTCGAACCCGGACACGTCCACCTCCCCGGACGTGCTGCTGGCCTCCAGGCGCTCACCCGCGCCCGCGGCGGTGATCTCCCCGCTGGTGGTCTCGGCGACCAGGGACCCCTCCACCTCGGACACGTCGATCCCGCCGCTGGTGGTCTCGACGGTGACGTCGCCGCTGTTGCCCGCCACCTCCACCTCGCCGCTGGTGCTGGACAGGTCCAGGAGGCCGTCGACGCCCCGGACGCTGATCCGGCCGCTGATGGTCTCCACGACCACCTCGGTCCCCACCGGGACGGCCACCTCGTAGTCGATCGAGCAGTGGCCGAGGAACGGCACACCCGCGCAGAGCGCCTCCACCCGCAGGGCGTCCCCGTCCTCGCGGATGGTCTCCTCGGGTTCGGTGAGAGGGGTTCCCCGCAGGGTGCGGTCCACCCGAACCCCGTCGCCGCCACTGGTGAGGGTGACCTCGCCCCCGGTACGGTTGTCGATCCGCACGGCCGGGGCGCCGTCGAAGGTGTCGCTCCGGTCGCCGTGGTCCACGCCCACGCTGCCCAGGACCGAGAACGCGGTCGCCACCACCAGGGCCGCCACCAGCACCGCGCCCAGGAGCAGCCACGGCCCCACGCGGAACCTGCGCGGCTCCTTGCTCGACGAGGCGTACAGGCCCCGCGCCTTGAATGTCACTGTCTTTCCTTTCCGGGGCTCGCGCCCCCTGTGAGCGGTCAGGCCCGGTCCGCGCCGCGCAGGTAGCGCAGGACGGCCTGGACCCTGCGGTGGTCGTGGTCGTCCTGGCCCAGGTCGAGCTTGGTGAAGATCGAGCGGATGTGCTTTTCCACGGCGCGTTCGGTGACGGTCAGCCGGGCCGCGATACCCGCGTTGTTGAGTCCCTGTGCCATCACCTCCAGCACCTCGGTCTCGCGGGGGGTGAGGCGGTCCAGCGCGCTGTCCCGGCTCCTGCTGAGCAGCTGCGAGACCACCTCGGGATCGATGGCGGCGCCTCCGCCGGCCACCCGGCGCAGCACCCCCAGGAACTCGTCGATGTCGGCGACCCGGTCCTTGAGCAGGTAGCCGACCTTGCTGGACCCGCCGCCCAGCAGGTCGGCGGCGTAGCGGCTGACCACGTGCTGGGACAGCAGCAGCACCGCCACCTCCGGGTACCGCTGGCGGATGGCGATGCCCGCCTGGATGCCCTCCTCGGAGTAGGTGGGCGGCATGCGGATGTCGACCAGGCACAGGTCCACGCCGGGGTTCTCCTCCACCGCGCGCAGCAGCGCCTCGGCGTCGCCGACCTGCTCGACGATCTCCACACCCGAGTCCTCCAGCAGCCGGGCCATCCCGCTGCGCAGCAGCACCGAGTCCTCGGCGATGACCACCCGCGGGCCCTTCTCGGCGGGCGGTACGGGGTTGGCGCTGGTGTACACGGTCATGCCTCCCATGGGATGTCGGCGGTCAGGACAGTGCCCTCACCCGAGGGGCTGTGCACGGTCAGGGTGCCGTCGACCGCGTCCACGCGGTCCCACAGGCCGTACAGGCCCGTGCCCGCCTCGGGGTCGGCCCCTCCGGCGCCGTCGTCGGTGACGGTGAGCCGCAGCAGGTCGCCGCCGCGCCGGGCCGGGCGCGGTATCCGCTCGGCGGCCACGGTGACCCGCGCGGCCCCGGCGTGCTTGGCGATGTTGGTGAGCGCCTCGCAGGCCACGTAGTAGGCCACCCCCTCGGCCCGCGGGGAGGGACGCTCCCCCAGTTCGACGTCGACCCGCACGGGCACCGGGGCGCGTCCGGCGGCCACGGGCAGGGCCGCGCCCAGTCCGTGGTCGGTCAGGACCCTGGGGTGGAGTCCGCGCGCGACCTGGCGCAGCTCGTCCATGACCTCGCGGGACTCGCGCTGGGCCTCGGTGATCAGTTCCAGGACCGTCTCGGGGTCGGTACCCACACGTGAGCGGGCCCGGGTCAGGGTCATGGACAGGGCGAGGAGCCTTTGCTGGGCGCCGTCGTGCAGGTCGCGCTCGATGCGGCGCCGCTCGGACTCGGCGGCGTCGACCATGCGCAGGCGGCTGTCCTGGACGTGGACCAGGCGGCGGCGGATGCGCACCTCGGGGGCCTCGAACAGCAACATGCGGTGCAGCAGGACCTCGGTGGCCACGACGAAGGGGGCCAGGCGCAGGCCCACCAGGGCGCACAGCGGTCCTACCACCACCAGGACCAGCGGGCCGACCAGGTCGCCGGGGGCGCCCTGGGCCAGTACGAACACGATGCCGACCAGGGCGCCGGCGGCGGTCGCTCCGCCGCACACCACCAGCAGCACCACCGCGCCCGCGGCCAGGAGGCCGTGGGCTCCGGCGACGGTGCTGTAGACGACCGCGGACCAGGCGTCTCGGCCGAACAGGAACCGCCAGGCGCGCAGGAGCGGGGTGTGGGCGGCCAGGGGGTCGGGCGGGCTGGTCTCCACGATCCCGAACACGTTGTCCAGCCGGTTGCGCTGGACGCGGCAGGCCAGGCGAGCAAGCAGAGTCGCGGCGACGGGAAGGGCCACCAGGAAGGCGACGGCGTCGACGGCCGGCCGGTCGGGATCGCGCCGGGGCACGTCGGGCTGCCAGGGCGCGGTGGCCGCGAAGCCGATCCAGGTGGCCGAGACGATGAGCATGAACGCGGGCGCCAGGTAGAACAGGGCCAGGGCCAGGGAGGTCATCAGGTGCAGGACCTCGACCAGGCGCACCCTCCAGGCGGCCCCGTAGGCTTCTGCGACGCGGGGCAGACCGGAGAGGGAGGGCGGGAAGGCCCCGCTCCCGCCGCTCGCGCTGTCGTGTGTGCTCTGACCGGTCACGGCACCAATCTAGGTTTCACGGCCCCCGTGACACGAGGTCATCAGCACGTGAGGTGGGGGTGGTGCTGGCACTACCGGTACGTCTCCCGAGGACGGAGAAGGGGTCGGAGTGGACGCTGCGGGGGTGGCGGTGCGGCCGGTGCTGGCCGACGTCGGCCGGATCAACATGCTCTTCGCGCTGGAGGAGCGGCCTCCCGGCCCGGGATGGCTGCCGTTGGGCGGTGCGGAGGCGGGCGTGGAGGACGGGACGCTCGCCGCGGAGGTGGAGCGGGTGCGCGGGCGGCTGGCGCAGCTGTCGGGGCGGCCGGAGGCCCCGGTGGAGTGGCGGGTGGCGGCCTCGGTGTTCCACCAGGGGCTGGCGACGCGGCTGCTGTCGCCGGTGCTGGCGGCGGCGCTGTGCCACGGGGCGCTGCTGGACGCGGCACGGTTCCACTGGGACCCGCACCGGGAGGGGCCGGTGGTGCTGCGCACCTCGCAGCAGCGGGCCGCGCCGGTGGCCGGAGGGGCGGCGGAGGCGGCCGACTGGGTCGAGCGCACGGTGGTCCTGGGGGTGATGGCGCACGTCGCGCGGGATCTGGCCGGGGTGGGAAAGGTGGCGCGGGGGCTGCTGCGCGGCAACACGGCCTCCGCCCTGGCCGGGGCCGTGCGCGCACTGGGAGCGGACCGGCCCGCCCTGCGGGGGCGGGCCGAGGAGGTGGCCGGGGACCTGCTGGAGCGCCCGTCCCTGGCCGGAACCGGTGCCTACACGGGGGCGGACGCCTCGGGTGCGGCGGTGTTCCGGCGCACCACGTGCTGCCTGTACTACCGGGTCCCGGGTGCGGGCTACTGCGGGGACTGCGCGCTGCGCTCCTGAGGGCGCGCCGCGCCGGCGACGCTTCCGTCCGGCCCACCGGTGGGGCTCTCCGGCGAGGACGTGCGCTCTGTCGCCTCCCCCTCCGTCCCGTCCGGGGGCGAGGGCTCGGGGTGCGGCGTTCTCGGGTGGTGGCCGACCTGCCCGCCGCCCACGCCGAGGCCACCGCGGGCCGCCTGCCCGGCAGGACCGTCCTGCTCCCCCGGACGGGGCCCAGTTGAGGATCGGGGCAGGGCGTGCGGAAAGGGCCGACACCACCCGTGAAACAGGTGGACGCACCGGTCGGTCTGCGGGACCCTGCCCTGATGGTCACCCCACCGCTTCCTCCCCTGTACCGTGACGCCGACTTCAACGGCCCGCTCTCCGACGCCCACGCCGCCAGGCTGATCCACTCGCTGGGCCCGCTGGCCGGGAAGCGGATCGTCGACATCGGCTGCGGCTGGGCCGAACTCCTGCTGCGCGCCCTGGCGAGCGAGCCGACCGCCACCGGATTCGGCATCGACCTCGGCGAGGAGGCCGTCGGGCACGGACGTGCCAACGCCCGGGAGCGCGGACTGGCCGACCGCGTCCAACTCGTGGTCGGCGACGTGGGCTCCTGGCCCGGCACACACGCGGACGTCGTCGTCAACAACGGCGCCGCCCATGTGTGGGGCGGTGAGCCGGAGACGCACACCGCCAACGCCCTGGAGGCGGTCTCCGACCTGCTCGGGCCCGGTGGCCGGTTCCTGTTCGGCGAGTGCTTCTGGCTGCGTGAGCCGACCGGGGAGGAGTCGGAGACCATGCGCGACATCCCGCGCGCCCAGTACCGCTCGCTCCCCGACCTGGTGGACTTCGCCCTCTCCCACGGCTTCCGGCTGCGGGCGCTGTCCCAGGCAGACCTGTGGGAGTGGGACGACTTCGAGAACCGGCACACTCAGGGCCTGGAGGAGTGGCTGCTGGCCAACCCCGGTTCCCCGGACACCGACGAGGTCCGTGCCAGGGCCGACCGGTACCGCGAGTTCCGGGTCCGCGGCACCCGGGAGACCATCGGTTTCGCCTACCTGTCCCTGATCCGGGTCTGACCCGTGCGCGACGGCAGACTCCGACACGCGCCGGGGTTTGCCGTACCCGGACGGCCCGTGGGCGCGATCCGGGGCCGGGACCAGGTAAGGCTTGTCCCATGGACAACCACGACGACCGCATCCGGGTGCGCGGCGCCCGCATCCACAACCTGAGGAACGTGGACACGGAGCTGCCTCGGGACGCCTTGGTCGCCTTCACCGGGGTCTCCGGGTCGGGGAAGTCCTCCCTGGCCTTCGGGACCCTCTACGCCGAGTCCCAGCACCGGTACCTGGAGTCGGTGGCGCCGTACGCGAGGCGTCTGCTCCAGCAGCTCCCGGCCCCGGACGTGGACGACGTCACCGGGATGCCGCCGGCAGTGGCGCTCGCCCAGCCGCGCTCCGCGCCCTCGGTCCGCTCCACCGTGGGCACCCTCACCACGCTCTCCAACACGCTGCGCATGCTCTTCTCCCGGGCGGGCACCTATCCGCCCGGGGCGGAGCACCTGGACTCCGACTCCTTCTCCCCCAACACCGTGGTCGGCGCCTGCCCCGTATGCCACGGGGAGGGGGTCGAGCACGAGGTCACCGAGGGGTCGCTGGTGCCCGACCCCGGGCTGAGCATCGCTGAGGGGGCCATCGCCTCCTGGCCCGGGGCTTGGCAGGGCAAGAACCTGCGCGACATCCTCGACACCCTCGGGTACGACATCCACCGGCCCTGGCGGGAGCTGCCCCAGGCCGAGCGCGACTGGATCCTGTTCACCGAGGAACAGCCCGTGGTGACCGTCCACCCGGTCCGTGAGGCGGGCCGTGTTCACCGGCCCTACCAGGGAAAGTACAGCAGCGCCCGGAGGCTGGTGCTCAAGGCGTACGCCTCCTCCGCCAGTGAGGCCCGGCGGCGCAGGGCGGCCGAGTTCATGGTCAACCGGACCTGCCTGGAGTGCGGCGGTCGGCGGCTGCGGCAGGAGGCGCTGCGGGTCACCTTCGCCGGGCACACCATCGCCGAACTGGCGGCGCTGCCCCTGACCGAACTGGTCGCCCTGCTGCGCCCCTGGAGGGAGGACACGGGGGCTGCGGGGGCACTGGCCGGGGAGATCACGGGACGGGTCGGGGTGTTGGCGGAGCTGGGCCTGGGCTATCTGAGTGTGGCCCGGCCGGCACCGACCCTGTCCACCGGGGAGTTCCAGCGGATTCGGCTGGCCACCCAACTGGGCACGGGGCTCTTCGGGGTGGTCTACGTCCTGGACGAGCCCTCCGCGGGCCTGCACCCGGCCGACTGCGAGGCGCTTTCGGGGATCCTCCGGCGCCTGCGCGACGGGGGCAACACCGTGTGCTTCGTCGAGCACGCCCCGGACATCGTGCGCGGCGCGGACTGGATCGTCGACGTGGGGCCGGAGGCGGGCGAGCACGGCGGGCGCGTCCTGTACAGCGGCCCGGTGCCCGGCCTGCGCGAGGTCCCGGAGTCGGTGACCCGCCGCTACCTGTTCCACGACATCCTCCCGGAGCACCGGACCCACACCCCCAGCGGACACCTGGGACTGCGCGGGGCCACCCGCAACAACCTGCGGGGGCTGGACGCCGACATCCCCCTCGGCGTGTTCACCGCCGTCACCGGGGTGTCCGGTTCGGGCAAGTCCTCCCTGCTGGCAGAGATCGGGGCCCGGGCCACCGAACACGGCCGGGTGGTGTGGGTCAGCCAGCAGCCCATCGGGCGGACACCGCGCTCCAACCTGGCGACCTACACCGGGCTCTTCGACACGGTGCGCAAGCTGTTCGCGGCCACCGAGGAGGCCCGCTCGCTCGGTTACGGGCCCGGCCGGTTCTCCTTCAACGTCGCGGGGGGACGCTGCCCGACCTGTGAGGGGGAGGGGTTCGTGTCGGTGGAGCTGCTGTTCCTGCCCACCACCTACGCCCCCTGTCCGACCTGCGGCGGCTCGCGCTACAACGACGACACCCTCCGGGTGGAGTATCGGGGGCGCACGGTCGCGGACGTGCTCGCGATGTCGGTCGAGGAGGCGGCGGGGTTCTTCACCGAGGATCCCTCGGTGCGGCGCTCCCTGGAGACCCTCTCCGGGGTCGGCCTGGGTTACCTGCGCCTGGGCCAGCCCGCCACGGAGCTGTCCGGCGGCGAGGCCCAGCGGATCAAACTCGCCACCGAACTCCAGCGCCGCCGGGTCGCCGACACGGTCTACCTGCTCGACGAGCCCACCACCGGCCTCCATCCGTACGACACCGACGTCCTCGTCAGCCGTCTGCTCGACCTCGTCGGCGCAGGCGCCACCGTGGTGGCGGCCGAGCACGACATGCGGGTCGTGGCCATCGCCGGCCACGTCATCGACCTGGGCCCGGGCGGTGGTTCGCAGGGCGGCCGGATCGTTGCGCGGGGCACGCCCGCGCAGGTCGCGGCTGCCCCGGACAGCCGGACCGGCTCCTATCTGAAGGAACTGCTCTGACGCGCCACGTCCTCTCCCAGCCGCCGTCCGGTGAACTCGGCCGTCTGGGCGGGCCGAAAGGCCGGCGCGCGGGGCCCGAGCGGTGGCGGAGCGGCCCGCGGCCTTCGCCGTGCACGGCCTTGGTTGAGAAGACACGGGACTCTGACCAGGGAACACATCAATTGATCTCATGATATGAGAAAGAAATCTCACAAAGAGAGATGACGGGTGTAGGGTCCAGGGTGTCGGTACGCCTCGGCGACCCATGAGAGGGCACCCCCATGACGCGCTACACCCACGGCCAACACCCGTCGGTCACCAACTCCTATCGCTGGCGCAACGCGGACAACTCCGCCGCCTACGCGCTCCAGGAGATGGCCCCCGGCCGCTCCCTGCTGGACGTGGGCTGCGGTCCGGGCAGCATCACGACCGACCTCGCCCGGCGGGTGGCCCCCGGTCCGGTCACCGCGGTGGACTCCTCGGCCGAGGCGGTCGACCTGGCCCGCGCCGCCGCCCGGGAGGCCGGAACCGACAACGTCGAGTTCCTGGTCGGTGACGTCCACGACCTGGACCTGCCCGACGACGGTTTCGACGTCGTCCACGCCCACCAGGTCCTGCAGCACGTCGCCGATCCGGTTCGCGCCCTGTCCGAGATGCGCCGCGTGGCCAGGCCCGGCGGGGTCGTGGCCGCCTGCGACAGCGACTACTCCGGCATGTACTGGTACCCGCGTCCGCCCGAACTGGACGCGTGGATGGACCTCTACCAGCGCGTGGCGCGCCGCAACGGCGGCGAACCGGACGCGGGTCGGCGCATGGTGGCCTGGGCCCGCGAGGCGGGGTTCACCGACGTCACCTACGTGGCCGAGGTGTGGAGCCACTCCGACCCCGACCGCCGCGCCTGGTGGGGCGGTATGTGGGCCAGGCGCATCCTGGAGTCGGACATGGGCCGCCAGGCCCTCCGGGAGGGCCACGCCACCCAGGAGGAACTGGAGCGCATCTCGGCGGGCTGGAAGGCGTGGAGCCAGGATCCGGACGGGGTGTTCGTGATCCCGCGCGGCGCGATCCTGTGCCGGGTCTGATCCGCCGAGCCCCTCCCCGTTCCGGGGCCCGTGTCGGGCGCGGGGGCCGACGGCGTCGCCTCGCATGATCCGCAGCCCGGCAGGAAGGGGTGGAGGTGACATGGGGAACGTTAACGTGCGGTGGCGACATCTTCCCGGTGCACTGGCGAGTCGCAAGGAAGCGATATATCTTCGATCTATCGGGAAGATGTGGCGGTCCGCTGACGCCGTACTGGAGGAGGCAACATGTCCGACCTGCCGATCGGCTACTGGCTCAAACACCTGGACAGGCTCATCGAGAACGACTTCGACAGGGTCCTGGCCTCGGAGGAACTGGGGCGCCGCCACTGGCAGGTGCTCAACTCCCTGCACACCGAACCCGGGACGGTCGCCGACCTCGACCGCAGGCTCGCCCCGTTCCTGGAGGAGGACGAGTACACCGTCACCCCGGTGGTGGACCAGTTGCGCCAGCGCGGCTGGGTCGAGGGGCTGGTCGCCCTCGCGCTGACCGCGGAGGGCGAGAGCGCGCACGAGGCCCTCTTCGTCAGGGTGCAGGACGCCCGCCGCCGTCTCTCGCGCGGGATCGGCGACGAGGAGTACCGGATCGCCGTCGACGTTCTGGAGCGGATGTCGGCCAACCTCGAACAGGGCTGACCCGGCCGGGCCGCGGGCTCGGCCGGGCCGGTCCCCGGCGGGTTCAGGGAACGGGAAGTTCCCGGGTGAGCTCGACGAAGGCCAGGTCGGCCCGCATGGGCAGGCCGAAGCTCTCGTCTCCGTAGGGGAAGGGCTCGGTCCTGCCGGTGTTGGTGTAGCCGCGCCGCTCGTACCAGGCGATCAGCTCCGGGCGCTGCTTGAGCACCTTCATCCGCATCAGGCGGCAGTTCCACTCGCGGGCCGCGGTGTTCTCGGCCTCGGCCAGGACCCGCTTGCCCAGTCCGCCGCCCTGGATGCTGGGCAGCACCGAGAACATGCCGAAGTAGGCGCCGCTGACGCCGCGCTGGAGCTCGCAGCAGGCCACGATCCGCCCCTCGGCCTCGGCGACCAGGACGATCGTGTTGGTGCGCTCCAGCAGTCCGGCCATACCGTCGGCGTCCACGCGCTGGCCGTCGAGCAGATCGGCCTCGGTGGTCCATCCCTGCTTGGAGGAGTCGCCCCGGTAGCAGGAGTTGACCAGCTCGACGAGAACGGGGACGTCGTCGGCCACGGCGTGCCTGTAGGTCAGTTCGGGCTGGGGCCCGGACGCCGACTCACTGGTCTGACTGGTGGTCACGCGCATCTCCCCTGGTGGTTCCGGTCACTGGTCCCACCCAGTATCGACCACCGGAAACAGCGGAGAATACGGGCCCTCGGCATGAGAGGCGACGCGGAGGCGCATGTGACCGCGTACGGGCTCGAAAGGGCGGCCCGTCATGAGGCGGCGTGGTGGCGCCAGGCCTCCTCGACGCGGGAGAGGAAGGCGCGCAGCCGGTGCCGGGCGTCGTCCGGGTCGGTCATGCCCGGGGTGACCATCAACTGCAGGGCGAGGCCGTCCACCTGGGTGTGCAGGTGGCCGGACCACTCCTCCGCCCACGGGTCGGGATGGGGCTGGAAGGGGTCCTGCACGGGCAGCCCGGTGATGGCCGCGACCAGTTGGCGGTAGAGCCTGCGCTGGCTGGTCCAGCGCTGTTCCCGGTCGCGGTCGTACTCCCCCAGGATCCCGGCGGCCTCCCAGGCCCGGTACTCGGTGCGGCGGGCCTCGTCCAGGGGCAGGAGCTGCTCGGCGTACTCGGCCACCCGGTCCAGCAGGGGCGTGTCCGGTGACTGGGTGCGCCCCAAGGCCAGGATGCGCTCGGTGACGCGCTCCTCGGACAGGTTCATGGCGAAGACGAGCAGGTCCTCGCGCGTGGGGAAGTAGTGGCGCAGCGCGCCGGGCGACCAGCCCGCCTCGGCGGCCACGGAACGGATGGACACGGCGGTCGGTCCGGAGGCGGAGATGACCCGCCACAGGGCCTCGGCCAGTTCCCGGCGGCGTTGTTCGTGGTCGACGATCTTGGGCACCCCTCTTTTCTAGCACAGCTGTGCTACTTTATTTAACACAAGTGTGTGATAAAAAGACGGGAGACCACCGTGCCACCCCTCGAAGTCCTGGTCCCGGTCGCCGGACTGGCCCTGCTGGACACGCTCAGTCCCGCCACCATCGGCGTCTCGCTGTACGTGTTACTCAGCGGGGCGCGCCCGGTGGCCCGCCCCCTGTTCGCCTACCTGGCCACCGTCGCGGCCTTCTACCTCACCCTGGGCTGTGCGCTCATGCTCGGCTTCGGCTTCCTGTTCGAGGCGCTGGACGGCCTCGCCGGCAGCCCCGTCCTGGGATGGCCGATGGCGGCCCTGGGCGGGGGCATGCTCGCCTACGCGCTGTTCGCGCCCGCCCGCCCGCGCAGGCAGCGCGGGCCCGCCTCCCTGAACACCGCCGCGATGGTGGCTCTGGGGCTGGCCACCGGCCTGCTGGAGGGCGGGACCGCCCTGCCCTACTTCGGCGCGATCGGCGTCATGACCACCGCCGAACTGCCCGCGACCGTGTGGGTGCCCCTGATCGCCGCCTACAACGTCGTCATGGTGCTGCCGCCGATCCTGCTCTACCTGGGCCACCGCGCCCTTGGCGAGCGCCTGCGCCCGCGCCTGGAGCGCTGGCGCACCAAGGTCGAGTCCGGTTCCCGGGAGGCCATGGGCTGGGTCCTCGGCATCGTGGGCTTCCTGGTCCTGCGGCACGGACTGTGGCTGACCGGGCTCCTCGACGGGGCCGCCACCTTCCTGGACGGCCTGTGACGCGGCCCTGGCGGGGCTGGTGGTGCTGGACCAGGCGCTGGCCCCGGTGGACTGGGCGGCGATCGTGGCGGTCGTGGCGGACACCGCCACCAGTGCACTGACCGCGGGACGCACGCGCGCGCGGCGGCCCCGCCCCGGGGTTTGACCTAAACATTTGTTGAGGTTCTACGGTTCATGGCAACGACCCCGACAGACCCGGTGAGCGACCATGAGCATGGAAATGGCCGCGTGGAACTCGATCTACCACGCGATGCACGCCCGCGAGGACCAGCGCCCCTTCTCCCCACCCGTCCTGCGCCGAATCGCCTCCTTCGCCCGACCCCACGCACGGCACCTGGGCTGGTTCCTGGCCCTGAGCGTGTTCACCGCCGTCCTGACCGTGGCCTCCCCGCTCCTGGCCGGGAGGGTCGTCAACACCATCACCGGCGGCGGAGCCCTGGCGACGGTGCTCTTCCTCGCCGGGCTCATCGCCGCCGTCGCGGTCCTCGAAGCCGTCCTGAGGCTGCTCGTGCGCTGGCTCTCGGCCCGGGTCGGCGAGGGCCTCATCCTGGACCTGCGCACCACCGTCTACGACCACGTCCAGCGCATGCCGGTCGCCTTCTTCACCCGTACCCGCACCGGCGCGCTGGTCAGCCGCCTCAACAACGACGTCATCGGCGCCCAGCGCGCCTTCAGCGACGTGCTCTCCGGGGTGATGAGCAACCTGGTCACCCTGGTCCTGGCCCTGGGGGTGATGCTCGCCCTGTCCTGGCAGATCACCCTGCTGGCCCTCGTGCTGCTGCCGCTGTTCGTGGTGCCCGCGCGACGCATGGGCGCGCGTCTGGCCAGGATCGAGCGCGAACGCACCATCCACAACGCCGCCATGGGCACCCAGATGACCGAGCGCTTCTCCGCGCCCGGAGCCACCCTGGTCAAACTCTTCGGCCGCCCGCAGGAGGAGTCCGCCGAGTTCGCCCGCAGGGCCGGACGGGTCCGGGACATCGGCGTGCGCACCGCCATGGTCCAGGAGGTCTTCTTCACCGCGCTGACCCTGGTCTCCGCGCTCGCCCTGGCCCTGGTCTACGGACTGGGCGGGTTCTACGCCCTGCGCGGCCAGCTCGACGCGGGCACCGTGGTGTCCATGGGAATGCTGCTCACCCGCCTGTACGCCCCGCTCACCGCCCTGGCCAGTGCCCGCGTGGAGGTCATGAGCGCCCTGGTCAGCTTCAGCCGGGTCTTCGAGGTCCTGGACCTCGAACCGCTGGTGGACGAGCGGCCCGGAGCAGGAACCGTTCCCGCCGGGCCGGTGTCGCTGGAGTTCGACGACGTCACCTTCTCCTATCCCACCGCCGACAGGGTCTCGCTGGCCTCCCTGGAGGAGGTCGCCACCCTGGACGTCACCGAGCAGCGCGAGGTGCTGCACGGGGTGTCCTTCCGGATCGAACCCGGGCAGACGGTCGCCCTGGTCGGCTCCTCCGGCGCGGGCAAGTCCACCATCGCCCAGCTGGCCCCGCGCCTGTACGACGTGGACTCCGGGGCCGTGCGCCTGGGCGGGATGGACGTGCGCGACCTGACCTTCGACTCGATACGCGCCACCCTGGGCATGGTCACCCAGGACGGACACCTCTTCCACGAGTCCATCCGCGCCAACCTGTCACTGGCCCGCCCCGAGGCCTCCGAGGAGGAGCTGTGGGACGTGCTGCGCCGCGCCCGCCTGGACGAACTCGTCGCCTCCCTGCCCGACGGCCTGGACACGGTGGTCGGCGAACGCGGATACCGCTTCTCCGGTGGTGAGCGCCAGCGCCTGACCATCGCCCGACTCCTGCTGGCCGCACCCGAGGTGGTCCTCCTGGACGAGGCGACCTCGGCCCTGGACTCCACCTCCGAGGCCGCGGTGCAGGCGGCCCTGGCCGAGGCACTGGAGGGGCGGACCGCCCTGGTCATCGCCCACCGCCTCTCCACGGTCCGCGCCGCCGACGCCATCCTCGTGGTCGAGGCCGGAAGGATCGTCGAGCGCGGCACGCACACCGAACTGCTCGCCCGGGGCGGCCGCTACGCCGAGCTGTACCGGACCCAGTTCGCCGCCGGCGATCCCGAGCCCGCCACGGCCGGGTAGGCCTTCCGGACCCCGTCCCCCGGTGGCGCCACACCGGGGGACGGCCGTGCCACACCCGCCCGCGGGACCGGGGACGGGGGCGCGGGGGCGCCCTCGCCCTCAGACCCCGCGCACGACGCGGGCCGGGTCGCCGACCGCCACCACGTTGGCGGGTAGATCGCGCGTGACCACCGCTCCGGCGCCGACCACGGTGTTCTCCCCGATGCTCACGCCGGGGCAGACGATGACCCCGCCGCCCAGCCACACGTCGTCGCCGATGGTGATCGGCTCGGCCGAGTCCCACTTGGCGCGCCTCTGCTCAGGGTCGACGGGGTGGGCGGGAGTGAGCAGTTGTACGTTCGGGCCGATCTGCGCGTCCGCGCCGACACGGATCGGGGCCACGTCCAGCATCACCGCGCCGCAGTTGACGAACGTGCGCGGCCCGATGCTGAGCCGGTACCCGTAGTCCACCCGCAGGGGCGGCCGGACCCAGGTGTCCTCACCCAACTCGCCCACCAGCTCGGCCAGGAGCTCCCGACGGGCCGGATCGCCGACGGAGGAGTTGTTGAACGCCTCGGCGCGCTTCTCCGCGCGGACCAGATCGGCCTGGAGCTCGGGATCGTCGGCCTGGTAGAGCCCACCGGCGAGCATGCGTTCCTTCTGGCTGGTCATGCGTTTGCCTTCTGAGGACACCTGCGCACGACCCTAGGGGTACTTCGCGCCGCTCCGGCCAGGCCCGGCCGCCGGACCCCGCGAGGTGGTGCGCGGTCGCGAGGGCCGCGACACCGGCGAACCGCTCGCGGGCGACTCGCCTGTCGCCGGGCCCGTACGGAAGGGGCCGCCCCCGCTCTCCGGGAGGCGGCCCCGGTGGGACGGCGACCGGTCAGAGGATCCTTCTGGCCCCCGGGACGGCGCGGACCGCGGCGGCCAGGAGCCAGCAGGCGGGGAGGGCGACGGCGCCCACCGCGGCGAACTTGATGATCGCGACCGCCTCCCAGCCGCTCAGGGCCAGCCCCAGGCCGACCAGCACCAGCGGGTGCAGGAAGTACACGGCGAAGGCGTTCTCGGACAGGAACCGGGTGAGGCGGTTGCCGCGGTTCAGGAAGCGCCGGAAGAACACCAGCAGCATGAGCACCGTGCCCACCGCGAAGCAGGTCTCCACCACGATCTGTGCCAGGGCCTGCCAGGTGCCCGGCGTCAGGGCGGCCTCGCCCAGCACGGTCGTGACGAGCGGCAGCGCCAGGAGTCCCGCCGCGGACAGGGCGGCTCCGAACCATCCGGCCGCACCGGGCAGCCGGGTCAGCCAGTTGCCCCGGTAGGCGAGCACGCCCACCGTGAACAGGGCAAGGTACTGGGGCAGGTATCCGGGCGAGGGCAGTCCCACGAAGGGCCAGTACGGCGCGGGGGCCAGGTAGCGCCAGACGAAGGTGGCCAGGGCCAGGCCCAGGGTGAAGCCCAGGACCGGCCACGGCCAGCGCAGCGGCGCGCCGTCGGCGGGGCGGGCCGGGGGGCCGACCGCCAGGCCCGCCCGCCTGGCGCGGCGCTCACGCAGGCCCCGGATCATCACGTAGGCCAGGGTGAGGACGAGCAGCACCTCGACGAACCACATCGGCCCCGGGTCGAAGCTGATCAGGTAGAAGAGCCAGTACGGGAGTTCGGATCCCTCGGCCGCGGCTGCCTCGGCCACGGCCGGGTACACGTGGGCCGTGGCCAGCGGGCGCAGCAGCAGCACGAACAGCAGCAGGGGCACGCCCAGGCGTACCAGGCGTTCGCGGACCAGTCCCCGTCGGCCCCTGCGGTCGGCCGCTCCGGGCACGAAGTAGCCCGCGAGCAGGAAGAACAGGCCCATGAAGTAGGTCTGGTTGACGATGACGAACAGGTCGAGCAGACCGCCGGAGGGGTCCTGGGCCGACTCGGTGTAGAACCAGACCGGGATGTTGCCGTAGGTGACCGCCACGTGGTGCAGGACGACCAGCACGGTCAGCGCGGCCCGCAGGTTGTCGACGTGGTGGAGGCGCCTTCCCGGCGGTGGCGCGGCGGTGTCCGGGCCCAGGGGCGGTACGGCGTGCTGTGTCATGTTGTCCTCGTCACTCGGGGGTGGGGCGACGGTCAGTCGGCGCGGGTGGCGCGCACGAGCAGTTCACCCAGTTCGCGTGCGTGCGCCAGGAGGTCGTGGCCGGGGTGGGCGTCCCAGTAGGCGAACATCGCGTCGATCGCCGACTGCTGGGTCACCGCCATCACCCGCACGTCGAAGCCGCGGAACTCGCCGCTCTCCTGCCCGCTCCGGTAGAGCCCCTCCAGGGCCTCGTAGAGGGCGTCGGCCTCCGCCGCCCCGTAGCGCGGCGAGCCGTCCTCCTTGCGTGCGTGCGTGAAGATCTGCGCCAGCGTGGCCATGCGCCGCTGGTTGGCCAGCGCGTACTCGGCCACGCCGCGCACGTGGGCGCGCAGCATGTCGGCGGCGCTCGCCTGCTCCAGGATCCCGGGAAGGACCGTCTCGGAGATCTCGGTGTAGACGTTCGTCACCACCTGGTCCATCAACTCGTCCTTTCCGGCGAAGTGGTAGGAGATCACGCCCTTGCTGATCCCGGCCGTGCGCGCGATCCGTGCCAGGGAGGCGTTGGGGTAGCCCACCTCGGCGATGGCCTCGATCGCCGCCGCGATGATCTGCGCCCTGCGGGCCTCCTCGATGAAGGACCTGCTCTGACCGCCTGGTTTATTTTTTGACTGCATGGCCAGAATCTAGCACGAACGGCCAGAAAACTATCGGGGATGACCCTGGTACGCCCCTGGGACGCCACCCACCGGCCCCCGGGGCGCCGGGAAAGTGGGGCTGGAGAATCCGTCAGGAGAGCAGTACCATCGAAAGGTGGCGCGGTCCCGCGCCCAACCCCCGGTTCCGGTGCCCACGCCGCCGGCTGTGAGGGGGCAAAGGGGGCCTTGAGTTCTCGGGACGCCGGTCTGATGCGCCTCATCCGGCGGGCGACGAAAGCGTGGGTTTCGACGCCGTCGCCGAGGAGCCGTCATGACCAGGAACAAGTCCTTCAAGCAGCGGGTGCGCGCCCGGATGGGCCGGACCGGCGAGAGCTACTCCGCCGCCCGCAGGCACCTCCTCGTCCGAGCCGACAGCGCTCCCGATCCCGCCGGCGCGGCCCCCGTGTCCACCACCGCGGGCGCCGCTTCGGCAGACGCCCGCACCGGTGCCGGGGGCGCCGTCCGGGACCGGGCCACCGCTCCCACCGCGGCGATGAGCACGCGGATCCCCGATGCGTCCGTCAGGGAGCGCACCGGCCGCGACTACGCCGGATGGTTCGCGCTGCTGGACGCCTGGGGCGCCGTCGGCCGTACCCACACCGAGATCGCCGCATGGCTGGTCGAGGAGCAGCACATGCCCGGCTGGTGGGCCCAGACGGTCACCGTCGCCTACGAGCAGGCGCGCGGCCTGCGCGTTCCGGGCCAGAAGAAGGACGGGTTCGCCGTCAGCGCCAGCAAGACCGTCAACGTGCCGGTGGAGCGGGTCTTCGCCGCCTTCACGGAGGAGGGCCGGCGCGAGCGCTGGCTGCCCGCAAGCACCCTGTCGGTGCGCACCGCCACGGAGCCCCGGCGGCTGACCGCCGACTTCGACCACGCGACCCGGCTCACCGTCGGGTTCACGGCCAAGGGCGAGAACAAGGCCGTGGTCGCCTTCGAGCACTCCAAGCTGGCCGACGCCGAGGCCGCCGAGGCCGCCAGGGCGTTCTGGAGGCAGCGACTGGCAGTGCTCAAGGACCTGTTGGAGCAGGACCGGGGCTGACCGTGTGCCCCCGGACGGGAGGGCTCCGTCCGGGGGCCACGTCCCGCTCCCGAGGCGGCAAAGCAGCGTGTGCCGCTCGACCGGCTCGCCGCGTCCCGGCTGGGTGAGGCCTCCACGCGGTGCACGAGCGGGCCGGGCGGAACACGGCGCGCGGGCGACTCCTCCGGTGCCGCAGGCGGGCGCTCCGACCCCCGACGTCCTTCCCTGGAATCCCCGGGTCTGCCGGCCCACATGATCGCCGAGCGTCCCGGACAGGACCACCCCGGGCGGGTTTGGCCCGTACACTGCGCACGCCGCGCGGGGACCGCCCCCGCCGCGGCGAAAAAAAGCATGGAATGCGTGGTTTGATGAATCCCCCGCTGAGAGCGACGGTCCCCCTGCTGGCCCTCTCCCTACTGGCCGTCTCCTGCGGCCCGGAGGAGGAACCATCATGGGACGTGGACGTCTCCGTGAGCGAACTCCCCTCCGGCCCCCTCGCCTCCAGGCAGGACCACAGCCTCGTCTGGTCGGGGGAGGAACTCCTCGTCTGGGGCGGGCACGGCGCGACCCAGCACGACTCCTACGCCGACGGTGCCGCCTACTCCCCCGACACCGGTTCCTGGCGGATACTGCCGGAGGTGGACCTGGAGTCCAGGACCCGTCACAGCGCCGTCATGGTGCAGGACCGGATGCTGGTATGGGGAGGGTTCACCCCGACGCACTCCGGCGGTCCCGAAGCGCACCTGGCCGGAGACGGAGCCCTCTACGACATGGAGACGGACTCCTGGGAACCGATCGCGCCGGCGCCCGGTGCGAGGTCCCTGGCGCAGGCGGTGGCCGTGGGCGGGCACGCGGTCTTCGGCGGCGGGCACAGCGAGCAGGGCGAGAAGGGCTTCCTGGTGTACTCCCCGTCGGAGGACGCCTGGGACACCGTCGCCCTGGACGGGGTGGACGACGGCTTCCTCGTGTACGACATGCAGGCCCTCGATGACGAGGTGGTGGCCGTGGGAGGCCACTCCGGGGGAATGTTCACGGTCACGTTCGGCCCGGGCGACGCGAACGCGTCGGTGCGGAGGGTCTCCGGGCTGGAGGAGACGGGCGAGGAACTGAACCTCCAGGTCGGGCTGGCGGCCTCCCCCGCCGGTGAGGTCCTCCTGGCGGTCCGGTCCGAGGAAGGCGCGAAACTGTACGAGGTGGACGGTCAGGGACGGGCGGACCTGGTCGACGAGGCCCGCCACACCGGCTTTCGCCCTCCGTTCTCGCTGGCGACCGGCGCCCTGGACGCGGGGGAGACGGGCTTCGTGGACGGGCTGGGGCTGCTCGCCACCCTCTCCGGGGAGTTCAGCATGTGGAACCCCGGGGCGGGCACCTACCGGCTGCAGTCCGAGGGCCTCTCCGGTTACTGCGGTCCCCTCGAACCCGCCGCCGACGGTGTCCTGCTCGGCTGGGGCGGTCTGTGTGAGACCTCCGGGGTCAGGGCCGACATCACCGCCTGAACCGTACCGCCGCTCCCTCGGCCCCCTCCAGGCCCGGAGCCGCGTCCGCCCGGACGCCCCTCGCGCGCCGCGCGGGAAGGAGGCGTCCGGGCGGACACGGTGGGGGCGGGGCTCAGCGCCCCAGGTAGGCGCGCAGATGGCGGGCGGTGAGGGTGTCGCCGTCGGCCACCAGGTCGGCGGGACTGCCCTCGAAGACGATCCGCCCGCCGTCGTGCCCGGCGCCCGGCCCCAGGTCGATGATGTGGTCGGCGTGCGCCATCACCGCCTGGTGGTGCTCGATGACCACGACCGTGTTGCCGTCCTCCACCAGGCGGTCCAACAGCGCCAGGAGGCGGTCCACGTCGGCCAGGTGCAGGCCGGTGGTGGGCTCGTCCAGCACGTACACCGCCCCGTCCCGGGCCATGCTGATCGCCAGCTTGAGCCGTTGCCGCTCGCCGCCCGACAGGGTGGTCAGCGGCTGTCCCAGGCCCAGGTAGCCCAGGCCCACGTCGTGGAGCCGGTCCAGGATGGTGCGGGCGTTGCCGGTGGTGAAGAACTCCCGTGCCTCCACCACCGACATCGCCAGCACCTGGCTGATGTTCCTGCCGCGCAGTTCGTGGGTGAGCACCTCGGGCCGGAACCGCTTGCCCTGGCACTGTTCGCAGGTGGTGGCGACCCCGGCCATCATCGCCAGGTCGGTGTAGACGACCCCGGCGCCCTTGCACTCGGGGCAGGCGCCCTCGGAGTTGGCGCTGAACAGCGACGCCTTGACACCGTTGGCGCGGGCGAAGGCGGTGCGGACGGGGTCCAGCAGCCCGGTGTAGGTGGCCGGGTTGGAGCGGCGCGAGCCCCGGATCGGCGACTGGTCGACCACCACCACGCCCTCGCGGCCGGGCAGGGCGCCGTGGATGAGCGAGCTCTTGCCCGATCCCGCCACACCGGTGACCACGGTGAGCACGCCGGTCGGGATGTCCGTGCTCACGTTCTTGAGGTTGTGGGTGCTGGCCCCGGTGATGGGGATGGCTCCCGTGGGTCGGCGCACCCGCGTGCGCAGGGCGGCCCGGTGGTCCAGGTGGTCCCCGGTGAGCGTGCCCGAGGCGCGCAGCCCGGCCACGTCCCCGGCATAGGTGACGTGCCCGCCCGAGGGGCCGGCACCGGGGCCCAGGTCCACCACGTGGTCGGCGATGGCGATGGTCTCGGGCTTGTGCTCGACCACCAGCACCGTGTTGCCCTTGTCGCGCAGGCTCAGCAGCAGATTGTTCATCCGCTCGATGTCGTGCGGGTGCAGGCCCACGGTGGGCTCGTCGAAGACGTAGGTGATGTCGCTGAGGCTGGAGCCCAGGTGGCGCACCATCTTGACCCGCTGGGCCTCCCCGCCCGAGAGGGTGCCCGACTCCCGGTCCAGGCTCAGGTAGCCCAGGCCCACCTGCACCAGGGAGTCCAGGGTGTGGCCGAGGTTGTCCAGCAGGGGCTTGACCGAGGGCTCGTCCAGGGAGCGCACGAACCCGGCGAGCTCGTCGACCTGCATGGCCGAGCACTCGGTGATGGTGCGTCCGGCCACCTGGACCGAGCGGGCCCGGGCGTTGAGGCGGGTGCCCCCGCACTCGGGGCAGGTGGAGTAGGTGACCGCCCGGTCCACGAACGCGCGGATCGCGGGCTGCATGGAGTCGCGGTCCTTGGCCAGGTAGGTGCGCCTGAGTTTGACCAGCAGGCCCTCGTAGGAGAAGGAGTTGTTCTCCAGCTTGATCCGCGTGGCGGGCTGGTGCAGGAAGGTCTGCCACTGCTCGGGCGTGTAGTCGCGCAGCTTGCGGTCCGGGTCCAGCAGCCCGGAGTTCGCCATGACCTGCCAGTACCAGGAGCCCACGGAGTAGCCGGGGACGGTGATGGCCCCCTCGTTCAGGGACAGGTCGCGGTCGTAGAGCTCCTCCACGTCGACCTGGTTGGTGCGTCCCAGGCCCTCGCACTCACCGCACATGCCCTCGGAGTGGTTGAAGCTGAAGGCGCTGGAGGGCTCCAGCCGCGGGGTGCCCACCCGGCTGAAGACGAGGCGCAGCATGGCGGAGGCGTCGGTGGCGGTGCCCACGGTGGAGCGGGAGTTGGCGCCCATGCGCTCCTGGTCGACGATGATGGCCGCGCTCAGGTTGCGCAGGCTGTCCACGTCGGGCCGCCCCAGGCTCGGCATGAACGACTGGACGAAGGTCGTGTAGGTCTCGTTGATGAGCCGCTGGGACTCGGCGGCGATCGTGCCGAAGACCAGGGAGGACTTCCCCGAGCCGGACAGGCCCGTGAAGACGCTCAGCCTCCGCTTGGGGATGTCCACGCAGACGTCGGCGAGGTTGTTCTCCCTGGCTCCTCTGACCTGGATGGCGTCGTGGGTGTCCGCGGTGACGGGTTCGGAGGGCACGCTGCTCCTAGAGATTCCTTATGCGGTAAACTAACAGCCTGCGAAGGTTAGTTTATGCGATAAGGAGATGCAAGTGGTGGTCTACGCCGGACAGGGGGACGCTCGTCGCACCATGGACCTGCTGTGGCGCGCCCCCGGCAGCGGGGCCGCGCGTACCGCGCCCGGCCCCAAGCCCGAGCTCAGCGTGGACCTGGTGGTGGAGACCGCCGTCGCCCTCGCCGACGCCGAGGGCATGCGGGCGCTGTCCATGCGCTCGGTGGGCCAGCGCCTGGGCCGCACGGCCATGTCCCTGTACACGTACGTGGCCAGCAAGAACGAGCTCGTCGAGCTGATGTACGACCACGCGTTCAAGGAGTTGGCCGAGGCGGCGGAGGCCGAGGCGGAGACCGGCTGGCGCGCGGCCACCACCGCCTGGGCCACCCGGCTGTGGGACTTCTTCCTGCGCCACCCCTGGACGCTGGAGGTCTCCCAGGCCCGCCCGGTACTGGGCCCCAACGAGTACCGGCTGTTCGAGTCGCTGGCCTCGGTGCTGCACCGCGCCGGGCTGGCCCCCGCCCAGATCCGCAGCGCCTACGGCAACCTGTTCACCCTGGTGCGCGGGCCCGCGCAGACCGCCTCCGAGGCGCGCCGGGCCCAGGAGGTCACGGGTGTGCCCGAGGACCGGTGGTGGTACGAGCGCTCGGCGCAGCTGGAGAGGGTCGCCCCCGACTTCTCCGAGCGCTTCCCCGTCCTGACCCTCATGTCCGAACAGGGCGCCTTCGACAACGAGAACGACAGCGAGCCCTACCTGGAGCAGGAGGCCTGGGAGACCTTCCGGTTCGGGCTGGAGGCCCTGCTCGACGGGATCCAGGGCGCGATCAGCGCGAACGCGCGAAGGTGATGATCTCCTGGCTGGCCTCGGTGAGCGGGCCGCGGTCCCAGTAGCCGTACTGCGCGCTCACCGCCAATCCGGCCTCGGCCAGGAAACCGTTCAGGGTGTCGGCGTCCAGGAAGCGCAGCGTGCTGCGGCTGTGCCCCGGCTCGGCCCACCCCTCGACGGTGTAACTGGAGGTGAAGGTCACCAGGTCGCCCTCCACGCTCTCCAGCCGGTGGACACAGGTGGCCCTGCGTCCTCCGGGGCCGTTCACGGTGCGTGCCCGCTCGGGGTTCCACGCCTCCCAGCCGCGCGCTGCCGGGTTGCGGGTCTCGAACACGAACCGGCCGTCCCCGGTCAGTGCCCGGCGCACCGAGGCCAGGGCCTTCCGGAGTTCATCGTCGGTGGTGAGCTCCTGGAAGGCGTGGCCGGTCATGACGATCAGGTCGAACTCGTCCTCGTAGGGGCCGCCCGCCTCACCGTCGTAGGGGCCGTGGGCCAGGTCGCCCAGGGTCCACTCGATGTCGTCGCGGTCGCGCCGCCCGACCTCCAGCATCGCGTCGGCCGGGTCGAGCCCGACCAGGCGCCCGGTGTGGCCGCGCTCGCGAGCCACCCGCTGGAGCTTGCCCGTACCGCAGCCCGCGTCCAGTACCGAGCGGGCGTCCATCACCAGGTCGAGGTAGAAGTCGTCCTGGGGTGTGCACCGCCAGAAGTTGAAGTAGTCGTAGAGCTCGGCCATGTCCGGCTGGGAGAAGTGGCGATCGACCATCGGGCCATTGTGGCCGCCCGCTCTCCCGCTGTCACCGGGTTTTCCGTCCCGCCGAACGCGCGGACCGCAACCGTGCGCGGTGGTGCCGCCGTCCGGCGAGGCCTCGGACGAGACGGCGGCCCCCGCCTCGTCTCGGCGCGCCTGCCCACGCTCCCCGCCTGCCTCCCTGGCACCCCGGCGGCCGGGTCGCCGCCCCTTGCCGGCTCTTCGTGTCCGCGCCGGGCAGCTCCACCACCAGCGCCTGGGAAGACAGCGCCGCCACCACGCTGCGCCGCGGCGCCGCTTCCAGCGGGTCGCCGGCGTGGGACCGCTCGCCTACCGCTTCACCTTCCGCGCCTCCCGAGCGCTTCGGACAGTCCACAGCCGTCCGCTGTCCGCCCGAGACGGGTCGTCCACAGCCCGAAGACCGGCCTTTCCCCGCCGGCCTGGGCCGCCTAGCCTGAGGGAGTGGAGCACAACCCCGGCGCCCCCGGTCACAAGACGCACCCCTTCGATGTCGACGCCTTCCTCGCCCGCCCCCTGGTCGCCCGGGTGGCCGTCTCCGACTCCTTCGGTGCGCCCACGGTGCGCCCGGTCTGGTTCCTGTGGGAGGAGGGGGCCATGTGGTGGCTCACCGGCGCCTACGCGAAGATGTCCCGGTTCCTGGAGAAGGATCCCAGGGCCGCCCTGGTCGTGGACGCCTGCGACCTGGAGGAACTGGAGTTCCTCCAGGTCATCATGCGCGGTGAGGCCGAGGTCGTGCCCTACGACGAGGAACGCTCCAGACGCAAGCTTCGCCGCTACCTCGGCGAGGACGAGTCCATCTGGCCCACCGACTTCAGGGACTTCGACGAGGACACACGGTTCATCCGCTTCGTGCCCGAACGGACCATCGTCCAGGATCTGTCCAAGACCCGCCCCTGAACAACGCCACGGCCGCGGGGGCTCAGCCGTCCAGGGCGTGCCCGGTGGTGGGGTCCACGTGGTCGGGCACCTCACCGTGGCGGTCCCCCACCGTCAGCGTCCCGGTCGGCTCGAAAAGCAGGATCGAGGCGCCGCCGTCGGACTCGGGCCGGTGCTCGGTGCCGCGCGGGACCACGAACACCGATCCCCTCTCCAGGGTGACCACGCGCTCGGGCCCCTCGGCGTCCTCCCTCAGCCGGATGCGCAGGTCCCCGTCCAGCAGCAGGAAGAATTCGTCGGTGTCGTCGTGGGCGTGCCACACGTACTCGCCCCAAACCTTGGCCACGCGCACGTCGTAGTCGTTGACCCGGGTGACGATGCGCGGGCTCCACAGCTGGTCGAAGGAGTCCAGCGCGTCGTTCAGGTTGATCGGCTGTTCGCTCATGACAGCCATCCTGGCCATGGCGCACCGCCCGGGGAAGTGCTAGGAATCGCACATGCCGCAAGAATCCTCGCACCGCGTGGCGCTGGTCGTCGACGAGGGCTCCAACCCCTTCGAGATGAGCGTGGCCACCGAGTTGTTCGGGCTGCGCCGCCCCGAGATCGACCGCCCCTGGTACGACCTGAGGGTGTGCGCGGCCGCGCACGAGGTGCGCGTCCACCGGGACATGTTCACCCTCACCGGCATGGCCGGGCTGGAGGCGACGGAGGAGGCCGACACCGTCATCGTGCCCAACCGTCCCGACCCGTGGGTGCCGCCCGCCCCGGAGGTGGTGGAGGCCGTGCGCGGGGCGGCCCGACGCGGTGCCCGCCTGGTCAGCTTCTGCAGCGGCGCGTTCACCCTGGCCGAGGCCGGGGTCCTGGACGGTCGGCGTGCCGCCACGCACTGGCGGTTCGAGGAACTGTTCACCCGGACCTATCCGAAGGTCCGCCTGGAGCGGGACGTGCTCTTCGTGGACGAGGGGGACGTGCTCACCGCGGCGGGCAGCGCCGCCGCCCTGGACCTGGGCCTGCACCTGATCCGCCGCGACCACGGCGCGTTGGTCGCCAACACCGTCGGCAGACGCCTGGTGTTCACCACCCACCGGCAGGGCGGGCAGCGCCAGTTCGTGCAGCGTCCCCTCCCCGAGACGGCCGACTCCTCCCTCGCCCCCGTCCTGGACTGGGCGCGTGAGCGCCTGGACGCCCCACTGAGCGTCGCCGACCTGGCCTCGCGAGCGGCGGTCAGCTCCGCGACCCTGCACCGCCGCTTCCGGGCCGAACTGGGCATGACCCCGCTGACCTGGCTGCGCTCGGAGCGGGTGCTGCTGGCCTGCCGCCTGATCGAGGTGGGCGGTATGGGACTGGAGGCGGTCGCCCGTGCCAGCGGCCTGGGCAGTACCGCCAACCTGCGCGCGAGCATGCGCGCACAGATCGGGATCAGCCCCTCGGCCTACCGGGAGCGGTTCGGCCCGGGTCCGTTGACCGGAGCGGAGCGCTGAGGCACGGGTGGTGTCGTGCAGGCTGGTGCCCTCCACCTCCACGTCCTGGAAGGCGGGAGGTGACGGCCATCTGCACGCGCACCTCGGTGGCCTGATCACCGCACCTTTCCGGCTCTTCGTGTTCACCCCGGGCAGCCCCACCTCCGGCGCCTCGGAAGACAGCGCCGCCAGGAAGTCCGCGGTGTCGAACGCCTCCCCGGGAACGGCCGCCCCGGCAGAGCGAACACGGCCGTTCAGAACACGCGTGACCGCCTCGGCCACCAGCGGCGCGGGCGCCGTCCTGACCCTTTTCCGACGCCCTAGTGAGGACACCGACAGAGTTGAAGATCAACGCTTGGTAATCACCGGGCAAAGGGAGCGAGGGAGACATGCTCGGGGCCTTCCCAAGCCGGGCCGCAAGGGACACGGCCACTACCTGCCAACCCCAGAACTCCTTCAACCGGAACGCGCCGACCCTCTCCCACATGCGCGCCTCGCTTCCCCTGTCGAACCGAATCTACGAAAAGGATTGCGCGCTCTATCCCGCCCTGGAAGGCTTGTTCGGCATGGGGCACGGCGAATCCCGTGCCGTTGTTGACGGTTCAACCTGAGTGCCGCTGCGCGAACGTTCACTCTGGATACGCGTCGACGCCCTGTGTCGCCGGGCAGTCGGTCACACACCGCGGCAACCCTGGCCGAGAGAGGATGGGGAGGTAGGAATGATCAGGTTTTTCGCTGCGGGCTCCGCGCTGATCCTGGGGCTCTCGCTTCCGGCAGGCGCCGCTGCAGAGGAAGCACCTCCGAGAGTCGAGCTGCACTGCCCGGGAGCGGAGCAAGCCAAATTCTTCGTCTCGACGATTGTTACCGTGCCCCCCGAGAAGAAGGTTGTCATCGACGTCCTGGGACAGGTGATATACCGCACTTCGTTCCCCTCGGTGGAGGTGGCGGAAGTGAACACCGATCTTGTCCTACGCCTGGCCCCAGCCGAACGGTACGGTCGGATCGAGAGCGAGGGCGTCCGCGATACCTATCTCACCGACCTGGGGAATTCGGTCCGGCGTGCGGGGGATCTCATCCTCCCTCTGCGGGGATCCGCCCTCACCTTCCAGCACTACAACTTCCATGGGAGCGTTCGGCTGGCCCACGAGGACTGGGATCCCCAGGTCGGCATCTACGACGTTCAGGTCAAGTCCGAGACCTTGTCGCTTCCCGGCGGTCTGGAATGCACTTTCTCCTCCCGCTCCCACGCTTCCTCTTTCCTGATGGGCACCGAGGAGGAGAACCAAAATTACTACGAGCAAATCGCGGCACGGACGACACCCCCCGCCGCCTGGTTCGGTCTAGGATTCATTCTCGCCGTCTTCGGCGGATTTGCCTATTGGCGAGAACACGGGCGTGGCCGCCGGGGCGACACCGTACCCCATCCGAACAAGAGTAACGAGTCAGTGCGTGATACCGGATGAAGCAGGCAGTGGAGAGCCGTGGCATGATCTGGTCGTGGCGATCAAGATCCACCGTGCGATCCCGTCACCCGGGCGATCGGTAAGACCCGCCTCCAACGCTGGGGCCGCCACCCGAGACGAGTACCGGTGCAGCACTGCGGCCTTCCTCCTCTGATCGGCCGGCCCGGGGTGGTCCGCGAACACCTGAACCGCCCCTCGGCCTACCGGGAGCGGTTCGGCCCGGGGCCGTTGACCGCAACGGAGCGCTGAGGCACGGGTGGTGCCCCCGCAAGGCCGGGGGCACCACCGCGACCCGCGAACCCGCGGCGCCGCGACCGTGTCAGAACGTGTCGGTGACGCTCTTGCCGCCGCTCTTGTCGATGGTGAAGGAGTCCACGACGGTGCCGTCGGCGGTGCGGGCGGTGTAGTGCAGGCTGGTGCCCTCCACCTCCACGGCCTGGAAGGTGGGGGTGTCGGCCATTTGCACGCGCACCTCGGCGCCGTTGTCGGTCCAGTTGTCCTCGGAGGCGTCGTACATCTTGGTGCCGGTCACCGCGACGGTGTAGACGGGCCCGGTCTGCACGCCGGGGTCCTCGGTGCGGTTGGCGGTCAGGTTGCCCCGCCCGTAGGAGTGGTCGTGTCCCTGGAGGACCAGGTCGACGTCGTACTCCTCCAGGGTGTCGAGCCAGGACTCGCGCAGGGGGCCGTTGTCGCGGCTGGGGCTGTTGGAGAAGACCGGGTGGTGGAAGGTGACCACCGTCCAGGGGTGGGGGTTGGTGGCCAGGGCCTCCTCCAGCCAGCGCTGCTGGGTGTCCAGCCAGAAGTCGGCGCTCAGCGGGGCGGCGTTGCGGTAGTTGGAGTTGAGGACGACGAAGCGCACGCCCTGGTAGTCGGTGCGGTAGGCGGTCTGGGCCAGGTGGCGGCCGCTGGCGGGGCCGTTGCCCGCGCCCGGGAACTGGGGGTTCCAGTAACGGCTCAGGGAGAACAGGGAGTACTCGTGGTTTCCGGGTGCGGCGATGTGGTTCATGGTGCCGGTGGCCTCCGGACCGAAGGCGTCGAACCACTGGTTCCACTCCGACTCACTGTTGGCGGAGTTGACCAGGTCCCCGGAGTGCACGGCCAGCTCCGCGTCGGGTTCGGCCTCCAGAGCGGCCCGCACCATGGTGGCGCCGCCGGTGGAGATGCCGTTCTGGACGTCCCCGAAGTAGAGGAAGGTGAAGGGCTCGGCCCCCCGCGCGGCGGTGGTGAAGGTGCGCCAGGGGCTGAAGGAGGCGCCGTCGCCGACACGGTAGCGGTAGGCGGTGTCGGGGCTCAGGCCGGTGGCGGTGGCGGTGTGGAAGACGCCGCCGACCGAGGAGGTGTCGGTGCCCTGCACCGTGGTGACCCGGCCGGGGTCGGCGGCCGGCGCGATCTGCAGGGTGGGGTCGTTCGAGGTGTCCGAGCGCCAGGTCAGGGTCTGGGAGGTGGAGGGGTCGGCGGTGGGTGAGAGGATGACGCGCTCGGGTGCGGTGGCCGCGGCCGCGGTCGGGGCGGTGGTCGCGGCGGTGGTCAGGGCCAGCAGGGTGGTGCCCACCAGGGCGAGGGCGCGGTGGGCGGCGAAGCGGGACAAGGCGGTGCCTTTCTGCCGGGGGGAAGGTGACGCAGCGAAGGTAACCGCCCACGGGCAACATGCTGTGAACTCACTGTGACCATCGGTAGCAGGCGGGTGAACGTCGCCGGAGCGGTTCCCGGCGCGGGGCGGCCTCTGGCACCACGCGCGTGCCGGCTGCCCGGGCGGCACCGCCCGGGCAGCCGGCGGGCATGCGCGCCCGCGTCCGGATCGCGGGTGGCCCGAGCGGTCGGCGGCCGAGCTGGGATCATCGGACCACGTGCCTTTGGGAACGCTCCCAGGGGCTTAGGATCGGTTCCATGGAAACACGCGTACTCGGCCGCACCAGCAAGAACGTCGGCGTCGTCGGTTTCGGCGCCTGGCAGATCGGAGCCTCCTGGGGCGAGGTCAGCGAGACCGACGCCCTGGCCGCCCTGCACGCGGCCGCCGACGCCGGTGTCACCTTCTTCGACACCGCCGACGTCTACGGCGACGGACGCAGCGAGCAGCTCGTGGGCCGGCTGCTCAAGGAGCGCCCGGACATCACCGTGGCCACCAAGATGGGCCGCCGCGCGGACCAGACCCCCGCCAACTACAACCCCGACAACTTCCGCGCCTGGAACGACCGCTCCCGCCGGAACCTGGGCGTGGACACCATCGACCTCGTCCAGCTGCACTGCCCGCCCGCGCGGGTCATCGACACCGACGCCGTCTTCGACGACCTGGACGCCATGGTCGAGGAGGGGCGCATGCGCTCCTACGGCGTCTCGGTGGAGACCTGCGAGGAGGCCCTGGCCGCGATCGCCCGCCCGGGCGTCGCCACCGTCCAGATCATCCTCAACGCCTTCCGGCACAAGCCCCTGGAGCGGGTCCTGCCCGCCGCCCGCGAGGCCGGGGTCGGCATCATCGCGCGCGTCCCTCTGGCCAGCGGCCTGCTGTCGGGCAAGTTCACCGCCGACACCTCCTTCGGCGAGGACGACCACCGCAACTTCAACCGGGAGGGCCAGGCCTTCGACAAGGGCGAGACCTTCTCCGGAGTGGACTACGCCACCGGGCTGAAGGCGGTCGAGCGCGTGCGCCCGCTGGTTCCCGAGGGCGTCACCATGGCCCAGTTCGCGCTGCGCTGGATCCTGGACCAGGAGGGTGTCAGCGTCGTCATCCCCGGCGCCCGCAACGCCGACCAGGCACACGGCAACGCGGCCGCCGCCGATCTGCCCCCGCTGGGCGCCGACACACACGCCCGGGTCCGTGAGGTCTACGACGAGCTCATCCGCCCCCAGGTCCACCACCTGTGGTGAGGACGTAGAGCCCCATGGCGGCCGGCCGCGGACGAACCGCGGGCCGGCCGCCGGGGCCTCATCCGGGTCCCGCTAGATCAGGCCCTGGGCGAGCATCGCGCCCGCCACCCGCTCGAACCCGGCCACGTTCGCGCCCAGCACGTAGTCGCCCGGGGCCCCGTAGCGCTCGGCCGCCTCCTCGCAGCGGTCGTGGATGTCGGCCATCGTCTCGGCCAGCTCGGACTCGGCGTGCTGGAAGGACCACGAGGTCCGCCGCGCGTTCTGGCGCATCTCCAGCACGCTGGTGGCCACACCACCGGCGTTGGCCGCCTTGCCCGGACCGAACAGCACCTTCGCCTCGCGCAGCACCTGGACTGCCTCGGGCGTGGTGGGCATGTTCGCGCCCTCCGCCACCGCCGTCACCCCGTTGCGTACCAGGGTGCGGGCCGCCTCGGCGTCCAGCTCGTTCTGGGTGGCCGAGGGAAGCGCCACGTCGCAGGGCACGTCCCACACGCTGCCGCCCTCCACGTAGCGGGCACCGACGCGCCGTTCGGCGTAGACGCTGATCCGCTCGCGCTCGACCTCCTTGACCTGTTTGAGCAGGTCCAGGTCCAGGCCCTTGTCGTCGACCACGTAACCGGCGGAGTCGGAGCAGGCCACCACGGTGGCGCCCAGCTGCTGGGCCTTCTCCACCGAGTAGATGGCCACGTTGCCCGATCCGGAGACCACCACGCGCTGCCCGTCCAGCGCCTTGCCCACACGCTCCAGCATCCGCTGGGTGAACAGCACGCTGCCGTACCCCGTGGCCTCGGTACGCACCCGCGAGCCGCCCCACTCCAGGCCCTTGCCGGTGATCACCCCGGCCTCCCACCGGTTGGCCAGGCGCCGGTACTGGCCGAACAGGTAGCCGATCTCGCGGGCGCCCACACCGATGTCCCCGGCCGGGACGTCGGTGTGCTCACCCAGGTGGCGGTGCAGCTCGGTCATGAACGACTGGCAGAACCGCTCGATCTCCGCCTCCGAGCGCCCCTTGGGGTCGAAGTCGCTGCCGCCCTTGCCGCCGCCGATGTTCATACCGGTCAGCGCGTTCTTGAAGATCTGCTCGAAGCCCAGGAACTTGATCACGCCCAGGTTCACGCTGGGGTGGAAGCGCAGGCCGCCCTTGTAGGGGCCCAGCGCGCTGTTGAACTCCACCCGAAAGCCCCGGTTGACGTGCACCCGCCCCTGGTCGTCACGCCAGGGAACCCGGAACATGAGCTGGCGCTCGGGCTCGCACAGGCGCTCCAGGATGCGCTGCTCGGCGTACTCGGGATGCCTGGTCAGGGCGGGAGAGAGGTCGTCGAGGACCTCCAGGACCGCCTGCTGGAACTCCGGCTCGTCGGGGTTGCGGCGAGCCACGTGCTCATAGGCCGACCGGACTCCGGGGTGGTGGTCGCGGCGTGCCTCGGAGGAGAAGGGCATGGGTGGCGTTCCTTTCGGCTCAGTGGAACGGGCACCCCACACGCCGTTGTGTCGGGAACCTCGAAAAACGCGCACTGGCGCCATACGTCGGATGATCCGAGACCCTGAGTTCCTCAGGCCCGCGGATCGTGGCTGTGTGAGGAGTGTATTACCTTGACGTGAACATAAATCTTGCGACCCAGCGCACACCGGGTCGGCTCACGGCCCGCCGGAACGGGCATTCCCCCAGTTCGCCCGGGATGTGCGTGGAGACCGGGTGCGGCGGCCCGCCTCGCTGTCGTGTTGCACTGGTGTTTCCGTCATGTGACGCGCGCACACCAGCGCATCCCCACTCGTGCGTGGGGGAAACCTCCCGCGCCCTCCGGTTATGGTCCTGTTCGCACCGGCCACAGCGGGGACGCGGCCGTGCCTCACCCCGGTTCCCGCCCCCGGATACGGATCAGCCGTTCGCGCACGGCCTCCACCGCCGCACGCGCCACGACGCCGGGCGCGCGCCCGGCGGCACGGGCGGGACGACGGGGGCCTTCGCGACGGGGACCCTCCAGGGAAGCCCGCATCAGTTCCAGCACCGCCGGATCGGCCCCCACCTCCTCGACGGGGACGTCCAGGGCGGAGCCGGGGGCGGGTGCTTCGGCCCGCGGCGCCGGTGCGGTGACGGCGGGCGCGGGCGGATGCATGATCTCCCCGGGCACGGACCTGCACGCTCTACCGCACACACGGCAGATACCGCCCGGAACGTTGCGCACGCCCGGATGGTCGGGGCAGGTGCGCGGCGCCGTACCCCGCGCGTCGACCACGAACTCCACGGGCCCGGCGAACAGGTCCCCGTCATCCCCGCCGTCCCCTTCGGATCCGACCTCGCCGCAGCGGGGCATGGGGACCCCGCCCAGGCCCGGGGACGAGGCGCCCCTCCCGGGGCGGTGGACGCCCGCGCCCAGGCGCCCGTCGAGGAAGGCGCGTGCGTCCTCGGCGCTTCCGACGCGGCGCATGAGCGCGGCGAAGGGGCGGCGTGGTGCGTGGAGGCCGTCCAGGAGCGCGACGAGTTCCTCCTGTCCCAGCCCCTGTCCGATGAGCCGGTCCACGGCGTGGGCCAGCGCGGCCCGGTCCGGGCCCGGGTTGCGCAGGGCCGCGTCGGGCACATGGGCCAGCAGCTCCAGGGCTCGACCGCTCGGCTCCCGCCGCGCACCGCCGCCGGCGGCGACGCCGTGTCCGTCCGGTGCCTCGCGCGCGGGCGCGCGGTCTGTGGTGGGGCTCCCGGGGACGGACGGACAGAGCTCGCTCGGGGAAGGGTCTCCAGAGGAAAGGTCTGTGGCTCTTTGTGAGCCGGCACCCGGTTCAGAATGAACCCTCTTCCGCGCCCGAAGGCGCGGACGGGACTGCTCGGTCAGCGGCTCCTCCCCCAGTTCCGCGCGCCTGTGGTTGATCTTCTCCAACTCCGGCGGCGGGAAGTCACCGGCCGGGATCATCAGTTCCAGTACCACCGGCAGGTGCTTGGCCCAGCGGAGCTCCTCGGCGATGTCGTCGTGGAAGAACTCCCGCGTCTGCGACGGAGACAGCCTGCGGACCAGCCCTTCGCGCACGAGTGCGTCGATCGCCCGCTTGACCGTGGACAGGCTGGCGGTCCCACCGCAGCGCTTGACGATCGTGCCCAGGCGCAGAAAGCACCAGCGGCCGTCGGCGTCGGTCGCGTCGGCGATGATCGTGGCCACGGCGTACGCGCTGGTACTGGAGAGGAGACCGGCCTTGAGGGCGTCGACGACCCACAGGCCGGGCCTGAACCCGACACCGCGCATGGCTCCCTGGGAGCGCTTGCGGAGCGGGGGAAAGACCGGGTCATGTGGTGCCGGTGCCTCATGCGCGCTTTCGGCGCGCGACATGTTCGATATCGCTGTTGCGGCGGGGCCGTAAACGCTAGAGTGGAGCATGCGCTGTCTTCCTGGTGTGTTCAGGGAGATGGTGAGCTGCTTTCCTGCTGTGCTCAGGGGAGTGGCAAGCTGCCTTCCTGGTTACGCAGGCAGGTGGCCAAAGCCCGGTTCGGTGTTGGTAGCGCCGGATCGGGCTTGTCTTTTCTGCGTTCACAGTAGCGGGGGCGAACACGGGTACGTGCGGGATCAGAGGAATTCTCCTCTGGCTTTTTCGCCGGATCTACCAGGGAAAACGCGCAAATCAGGATTTTTCTGCCTGGGGTGGGGATGGGTTGGGTCCTCCCTCGGCGAAAAGCCCCACGAAGCCGAACGGGGCTTTCGCGAGAGCCGTTCTGTGAAGGAACTCCCCTCCGCATCCACCCGACAACGGGCAAAGGGGATATTCGAGACGGCATTCCCTGTGGACCAGGACAACCCTCGCCCCGAACCGCCGTTCCGCACGCCACGCGGGGCCGTTCGCCCCTTGCTGATCCGCTCAGCGTCGGCCACGGTCGTCGCGGAGCGCCAGGCGGCCCATCCTCCTCGGCCCTACCTGCGCCAAAGACATGACAGCCCTACCTGGCGCTCCCGGGGTCCTCCCGACTTTGCAGACGGTCAGGAACGCACCCCCACAAGAAAGGTAGGCAGGCATGACCGACAACACCCCCGCACCCGCGGGCGAGGAGGGCCAGCGGCTCACCGGCGGCATGATGAACACCGTCCACCGCCACGGCGACCGCGTCGTGCGCACGGCCACTCCCGCCTTCCCCGCCCTCCACGACCACCTGCGGTCCCTGGCTCGGGCCGGGTTCGACGGCGCGCCCGTCCCGCTCCGGCTGCGCGGCGACGGCCGCGAGGAGCTCGGATTCGTCGAGGGGGACGTGGCGCTGCCGCCCTTTCCCGTATGGGCGATGGGCGAACAGGCCCTGCGCTCGACCGCCGGGCTGCTGCGCCGCTACCACCAGGCCGCCGCGCGCGTACCCGTGGACACCACGGCCCCCTGGTCACGCGACCTGGCCGACCCCGAGGGCGGCCCGCTCCTGTGCCACAACGACCCGTGCCTGGAGAACATCGTCTTCCGCGACGGCCGGGCCGCCGCCCTGATCGACTTCGACCTGGCCGCGCCGGGCCGCCCGCTCTGGGACGTGGCCGCCCTGGCCTACTACATGGTGCCCGCGCTCGACCCCGTGTCGGCGGCGGGAACGATGCGCGAGGAGCTCGACGTCCCCAGGCGGCTGCGCGTGCTCGCCGACGCCTACGAGCTCTCCTTGGACGATCGCCGCTCCCTGCCCGGGACGATCGAGCAGTACACCGCCGTCGCACGCGCCTTCGTGGCCGGGCGGGTCGAGAGCGGAGACGAGCTCTTCGTCCGCGACCTGGAACGGCTGGGCGGTTGGGAGCGCTGGGACCGCCGCCAGGCATGGCTGGCCGAGCAGCGATCGGTGTTCCTGGCCTCCCTGACCGCCCCCGGGACCTGAGGGACCGTCGTGGCATCTGGGCGGCGCCGGGCCCACCGGACCGGAGGGCGGCCCCGAAGCCGGGAGTCCGGAGCCCTCTCAGGCCTAGCGTCGGGCGATGGCCACCAGGTAGCGGCAGGGCTCACCGGCCGGGTTGTGGTACTCGCACGGCTCGGGCGGCCCCAGGCGCAGGCAGTCGCCCCTGCCCAGGACGTGCTCGACGCCTCCCTCCCGGAAGGTGAGCGTGCCCTCCAGCACCCAGATCTGGTGGTGGGTGAAGGTGTAGGCCTCCACGGGGAAGGCCACCCGCGCTCCGGGGGGCAGCTCGACCTCCACCAGCTCGATGGGGCCCCCGGCCTCGGGCGAGACCGCGCGCCGCCGGTAGCCCGTCTCCGGGTCGGTCCACACGGGCTGCTCGTGCGCGCGTGCCAGACGCCGGTCGCCCTGCTCGGCGCAGGCGATCAGCTCCGACAGGGTGATGCCCAGCGCGGCGGACAAGCGGCCCAGCAACGCCGCGGTGGGCTGGACGTCGCCGTTCTCGATCCGGCTGATCATGCCCCGGGAGACACCGGAGCGCTCGGCCAGGGCGCCCCCGCTCATCCCTCGGGCCTGCCGCAGCTCCTGCAGGGCCAGGGCGAGGGCGGGGCCCAGGTCGTCGCTCATGTGTTCACTATAGATGACATACCCGCATACCATGGTTGGCATGAGTTCGATGCCGACCCTCACCGTCCGCGACGCGACCCGGGCGGACGCCGAGGCGTGCGCGGCGATCTACGCGCCCTATGTCACCGATACCGCGATCACCTTCGAGTACGATCCGCCCACCGCCGGGCAGATGGCCGACCGGATCGCCGCGGCACAGGAGCGCCACGCCTGGATCGTCCTCCAGGAACCGGAGGGGATCGCGGGCTACGCCTACGGCGGCCCCTTCCGCGCCCGGGACGCCTACCGGTGGACGTGCGAGGTCAGCGTCTACCTCCGGACCGGCCGCCGCCGCACCGGTGCGGGCAGCGCCCTGTACCGGGCACTGCTGCCGCGCCTGGCCGAACGCGGCATGCACACCGCCATCGCCTGCATGACCCTGCCCAACGACGCCAGCCAGGGCCTGCACCGCTCCCTGGGTTTCGAGGACGTCGGCGTCATGCGGAAGGCGGGCCGCAAGTTCGACGCCTGGCACGACATCGCCTGGGCCCAGCTCGACCTGTCCGCCCACGCCGAGCGGGCCTGAACCAGGAGGGTCCCCTCGTTCCCGCCGCCGGGTCAGGCGCGGCGGGCGGCCCACACGGTGCGTTCGGTACGGACCGCCAGGTCGCCGCGGCGCAGGATGCTGAACGGGCCGTCGGCGTCGAGTAGCCGGTCGAGGGCGTCGAGGTCCTCAACGGCGAGGACGTGGGCGGCGCCGTCGCGCAGGAACCTCAGGCTGCTGAGCGCGTAGTGGCCGACCGCCTCGCTGCGGGAGCCGTCGACGTCCACGGTGACCGTGCGCTCGTCCTCGACGGTGAACCCGGCGGCGGCCAGCTTGGGACCCCAGTCGGCACCGCGGTGCGGCACGTGCTCGGCGTGGTGGTGCGCGAGGGCGGCGTGGCAGAGATCCTCAAGGCCGGGCCGCTCCCCCGGGGCGTCCTCGGGCAGGAAGCGCGGGAAGCCGGCCAGCTCGACGACGGCGAACAGGCCGCCGGACGCGAGCAGGTCGTGGACCTTGCGCAGGGCGCGGTCGGGGTCGGCCATGTGGTGCATCGACGCCGAGGCCCACACCAGCTCGGGCCGGCCGAGCTCGGGCCAGTCCGCGTCGAGGTCGGCCGCCACCGTGCGCACCCGGTCGGCCGCGTCGAGCTCCTCGGCCCTGTCCCGCAGGCGGCGCAGATGGCCGCCCGACGTGTCGACCGCGGTCACCTCCGCATCGGGGAAGCGCGTGAGCAGGGCGAAGGTACCGGTCCCGGTCCCGCACCCCAGGTCCACGATGTGGCGCGGCCGCCTGCCGACGGGCAGCCATGCGGTGATGGACGCGATGTGCTCGACGAGTACCTCCGCGTCCAGGTCGAGGATCTCCGCCTGGACGTCGGAGTCGGGGGTGTGCTGGGAAACGGAGTGCGCGCCATCGTGTGCCGCGTGCGGGGAAGCGTGGGTCATGACGGCCACGCTAGGAGGCCCGTGCCGCCGCGGCGCCATGGTTCCCAGGGTGCGCAAGACGATGGACGGATGAGCTGCCGAACGCGCAAGCGACCGCATCCGGAGCCGGAGCGGCACACGCCTGACCACCACCTTTCGGCGCCGGCGCGCGGAAACGGGGTGCCCGGTGCGGTAGGCGGGCGTGGCCGCTGTCTCAGGCTTCGTCACCGCGCTGGTGGCCGCGGCTGGCGTCGCGGTCGAAGATGCCCAGGATCTCGCAGGGCCCGCCCTCGGCGCCGATGGCGTGCGGCAGCATCGTGGGGAACTCCACCGCCTGGTTCGTCTCCACGCGGATGCGCCGGTTGCCCAGCAGCAGGACCGCGGTGCCGGACAGGACGACGAGCCACTCGCGGCCGGGGTGGGCGCGCATGCGTGAGGGACTGTCGGGCGGCGGGTCCGTCATGCGCTGGCGCACGACGCTCATACCGGGGTCCGCCTTCATGGGCCAGCGCATGAGCCCGTGGGCCGCGTCGATCATCGGGCTGGTGACGACGTCGTCGGTGTCGGTCTCGACGAGTTGGTCCAGGGAGGTGTCCAGGGCTCGGGCGAGGATGACGAGCTGGTCCAGGGCCAGACGGCGCTGACCGTTCTCGATGCGGCTGAGCGTGGACTGGCTGACATGGGCGCGGGAGGCCAGTTCCTCCAGGGACCAGCCCTGCGCCACGCGCAGGGCCCGGATCCGTTTGCGTACCAGGCTGTCCAACTCACTATCGTCTTGCGTCATAGGCAATAGTGTATGCCTTCGCCGCAAGGTGTGCTTATCGTCGTGAACGCGACACCCGAAACGACGGGGCCCGCGTGAACGAAGGGATACGACGCCATGCCTGTGACCACTGCCGTTTATGAGACCGACGAACTGCCCGAGGAGACCGTCGATGCCGTGGTGGTCGGCGGCGGCGCCGCGGGCCTGAACGGCGCGCTGATGCTCGCCCGCTCCCGCCGCTCGGTCGTCGTGGTCGACAGCGGCACCCCGCGCAACGCACCCGCCGACGGCGTGCACGGCCTGCTCGGCCTGGACGGCACCCCGCCGGCCGAACTGCTGCGAAGGGGACGCGAGGAGGTACGCCGCTACGGCGGCCTGGTCGTGGCCGGGGAAGCGGCCTCCGCCGCCCCGGCCGCCCCCTCCGCCGAGGCAGACCCGCGCTTCACGGTCACCCTCACCGACGGCGGCACCCTGACAGCACGCCGCCTGCTCATCGCCACCGGACTGCGCGAAGTCCTGCCCGACGTTCGCGGGCTCGCCGGGCACTGGGGACACGGCGTGGTGCACTGCCCCTACTGCCACGGCTGGGAGGTGCGCGACGAGCCCGTCGGGATCCTGGCCGTGGGCCCGGCCTCGGTCCACCACGCCCTGCTGTTTCGCCAGTTGACCGACGACCTCGTCTACTTCACCCGCGGCACCGAACTCGACGAGGGCACCCGCGCGCGCTTCGCCGCCCGCGGCGTCCGGGTCGTCGACACCCCGGTGGAGGAGGTCGTGACCGGCGAGGACGGCGGTATCGCGGGCGTGCGCCTCATCGACGGACACCTCGTGTCCCGCCGGGTCCTCGCGGTCGCGACCACCATGCGCGCCCGCACCGAGGGCCTGGACGGACTGGGGCTTCCGACGGAGGACCTCCCCGGCGGGATGGGCCGCCGCCTCGCCTCCGGCATGGCTGGCACCACCGAGGTGCCCGGGGTGTGGACGGCCGGCAACGCCACCGACCTGGCCGCCCAGGTCGGTGCCTCCGCCGCGGCCGGGGCCCTGGCCGGCGCCCACATGAACGCCGACCTGGCCGCCGCCGACACCGAGGCGGCCCTGGCCGCCGCGCAGCGCGGCGGCGCCTCCGCCTGAGGCACGCGCGCCCAAAGGCGGGAGGACCCCAGGAGTGGCGAACCGGACCGGTCCTCCCGAAGGTCTTCTTCCCGGTGCGCGGACCCTCTTCGGGGCCTGCTCAGGCCCTGCGGCGCTGGGCGCGGACGCAGCGCAGCAGCTCCTCCCCATAGGGCAGGACGATGAAGCAGCCCACCGCCGCAGCGATCCCGGCGACATAGCCGCCGGACAAGCGCTCGCGTTTGGGCTGGAGCTTCCACCGGTCGGGATCGGTGCCGGTGAAGGCGCGGACCTGGTCCCAGTGCAGGCAGGACAGGAAAGCGATGGCGGTCAGGGGCAACACCTCCAGGAAGCTGTGGACGTGCTGCTCCACCGGACGTACCTTGCGGTCTTCGGTAGCCACGTGCACGTCCCACAGAGCCGTCGCCGCGTGGAGGGCCGCGGCACCGTACATGGTGCTCAGCACCAGCGGATTGATGCGAGCGAACAGGCCCAACATGACCGGGACGCCGGCTTCGGCCATCATCAGCGCGTGGATGGCGCACTCGCGGGTCCCGCTCGTGTGCTCGATATCGGTGCGCCGGTGCATGATGTGGTCGGCGACCGCCGGGACGAACCACAACGGCAGGACCCCGTACAGCAGAAACCGTCGGGTGATGACCTCGAGATCCTCACTGCCCGTCGGGGTGGGCAGCGTCGGGCGGCTGCGCCACCTGGCCACAGTCCGGCTCAGGGACTCGGAGGAACTCTGCATGCGCATGCTCCATAACCTCGCCTGTGGCGCCGGTGCCGGCCCACCATGGACCGGCAGGGACCGCTGACCCGCAGCCGCGCCGCGCACGTGTGCGCTCGGGCGGGCGATGACGACCAGATCCCGACCCAGCGCCGCACCCGGTTCACCGGCATTCGCAGCCGTTCAGACACACGAACCCCGCCAGGGCCACGACTGGGTCCAGCGTGCCGCGCGGGTCGCCGGGCTTTCGTGAGAACCAGACCACATACGGGGTCCCCTGGCTGGGTAGGCGGCGCGCAGGGTCACCGCCTCGTGGGCGCCTCGGTGTCAGGAAGCGGGCCGGGGGCCCGTTCCCGGGCGGGGCGGTGACCCGCAACCCGTGCAGACAGCGTGCGGCCGCACTCTCCGGTGCGGCCGGGGTAGAGGGGGAGGCACCCCCAGGGGCACGGCAGCAGTACGCCATGACGCAGGCACCTCACCCGTGTGACCCGCGGCGGTCGCAGATACCCACCTCCGGTGAGGCGGTTTCGCGGACCTCCGATGCGGGGTGGGGGCCGGGTGCTCCGGCCACGGCCACGCGGCGGCCCACCGGGGCCCGGTGCGCGGAACATGTCGCGGACAGAGCGGACCGGGCCGACCGCACTGGGAGCCCCGCCCCACCGCCCGTATGCTCGTCGGCGATCCCATGTCCCCATCCATCCCACGGGAGTACCGACGTGTCCGTGCCACCCACGCGCCACCGCCCCTCGGGGCTGGCCTTCGCGCTCGCATCGGCGCTCGCCTTCGGCGGCTCGGGCGTGCTCGCCCGCCCCCTGCTGGAGGCGGGGATGGACCCCCTCCACGTCACCTGGCTGCGCGTGGCCGGGGCCGCGCTGCTGCTGTCGCCCGTGGCCCTGGCCCACTGGCGGACCGCCCGGCGCCGCCCGCTGCTGGTCCTGGCCTACGGCGTCTTCCCCATGGCCGGTGTGCAGGCCCTGTACTTCGCCGCCATCGCCCGCATCCCCGTGGGCATCGCGCTGCTCATCGAGTTCCTCGGCCCGGTCCTGGTCCTGCTGTGGCTGCGCGTGGTGCGCCGCACCCGCGTCTCCCCCGCCGCCGTGGTCGGCGTGGTCCTGGCGGTGGCCGGGGTGGGTCTGCTGCTGGAGGTGTGGTCGGGCATGCGCCTGGACGCCGTCGGGGTGGCGCTGGCACTGGGCGCCGCCGCCGCGCAGGCCGCCTTCTTCCTGTTGTCGGACAGCATGGGCGAGGACACCGACCCCCTGGCCGTGGTCGCCTTCGGCTCCCTGGTCGCGGCGGTACTGCTGGGCGCCCTCGCCCGGCCCTGGACACTGCCCTGGAAGACCCTGGCCGACCCGGTCACGCTGGGCGGGTTCGGCTTTCCCGGGTGGGTGGCCGCCCTGTGGCTGGGCCTGGTGTGCACCGCCCTCGCCTACTTCCTCGGGATCTCGGCGATCCGGCGGCTGTCCCCACAGGTCGCCGGAGGGGTCGCCTATCTGGAGGTGGTGACAGCGATCGTGCTGGCGTGGGTGCTGCTGGGCGAGGCGCTCACCCCCGTGCAGGTCCTGGGGTCGGCCGTCATCGTCACGGGCGCCCTCATCGCCCAGACCGCCGTGCCCTCCGCCCCCGCACCGCAGCCGCGGGCCGCGTCCGGGGCCGAACGGCCCCAGACCCCCGCCGCGCCCTGAGGGGGCGGATCTGGCGGAGGCCGGTGATCGAGTATTCGGTATTCGTCTCTCCCCGCCTCCTGCGTCACTCTGCGTGGTCGTCGGGGCGTAGTGAGACCACGGGCTTCCCGCCTCAGCGGCCAGCCCGATGATGTGAACGTGGTGGTAACCGAGCATCCGGGCAACGACCGGGGCCGGAGCCTGGAGCGTGAGCTGGCGGATGTCCGCGGTGCGGACGTGGAAGGTCGGGAGCCCTTTCCTTCGCATCCGATCGGCGAGTGAGTGGAAGTCCATCGGCTGGTCGGCCCGGCGCCCGGGGAAGAGCCAGCGCGCCCCGGGGTTGGTGGCGGTGGTCAGGTTCGGCCGTCGGGCGGCGAAGGCCCGCAGCAGGTCGGCGAACGGTTCGGGGATCGGAGCCGGCGGGTCACCGAACCGGATGCTGAGCCGCCCGTCCTCCTCGACCAGGTCGTTGAGGGTGAGCCGACAGATCCGGCTGAAGGGTTGGGCAACATGTGCTATGGACAGCCGGAATGGCTGGCCCAGAGCATATTCAGCTCCCGACTCGGTGGTGACTCAACGATGCAGCGAGTATTTGCCGGACGATTTACGCTCCTACCAGCTCCTGTCCTGGCTCTGGCCGCGACGCTGATTCTGATCGCACTCGGTCCACAGATCGACGTGGTGTTGGTCTGGGGCACTCTGGCCACCCTGGTCTCCGCGATTCCAATCGCGGTACCGAGTCGTTATCTGGGTGTCGCGATCTGGAGTTGCGCGGCGCTTCTGACCGTGGGGGTCGTCATCAGCATCCTGTCGATCGGTGTCTTCTACGCCCCCGCCCTCATCGCGCTCGTGCTCTCCGGCATCTTCACCCCAGCGTTGTACGACGACTGACCGCATCCCTCATCTCAGCGAACGGCCCCGTGCGGGGAACCCGTGCGGGACTTGCTCGTACCCTGCGGCGAGGCGGCACGTATCGCTTCCGGGAAGGCCCATCCGGGGGCAGCGGGTCCAGCACTCAACGGCTCAGCGGGGACGTCTCCTCGTGGTCGTCCTCGCCCTGCCCGTCGTGCTGGCGGTCGGCCGCTGACCGGGCCATTGCCCCTTTCCGGCTCATCTTGTCCGCTCCCTCTGAACGGGCCACGGCACGGGCCGGACCAGGAGGGGACGGGGGCACGGCGTCCGGACCCGGGCGCACGAGGACCGGGCCCGGCGGGAGGGGAGTGGTATCCCGCCGGGCCCGGTTCCTTCTCCGGATCAGGTTCAGGGGGTGGTGGCTCAGGAGCCGCCGGTGGCCTCATTGACCTCGGACATGAACTGCTCGGCGGCCTCGGCCGGGGTGAGCTCGCCGAACGCCATCTCCTCGCTGACGCGCTTGGTGATGTTCACGACCTCGCCGGCGCCGATCGGCGGCGGCGGGTTGCCGTCCACGATCGTGTCCTCGATCTCGGACAGGAACTCCGCGCTGCGGGCGTCGGCCTCGGGCAGGGAGCCCAGGATGTGTTCGCGCACGTCCACGTTGGCGGGCAGGCCGCGGTCGGCCAGGACCAGCTCGGCCGCCTCGTTGCTGTTGAGCAGGAAGTCCACGAAGCGGGCCGCCTCCTCCGGGTGCTCGGTGCCCGCGGAGATGGAGTAGAACATGGCCGGCTTGAAGTACATGCCGGTCCGCTCGTTGGAGGTCTCACCGGGGTAGCGCAGCAGCTCGATGTCGCTGTCCGCGGACTCCGAGATCCCGCCCAGCTGGTTGGTCCAGAAGTGGGCCATCGCGCCCTGGCCGGTGGACAGCACCGACTGGTCGGGGCCGCCCGCCTCGATCTCCACGCTCTCGGCGGCGCTGGGCTGTCCCCCGTTCTCCAGGAGCTCCTCGGTGATCGAGAACCACTCCTCCAGCGTCTCCTTGGAGAAGCCGAGCGAGCCGTCCTCGTTGTAGAGGTTCTCCCCGCGCTGGCGGGCGAAGATCTGGAAGCCCGACTCGTTGTAGGACATGCTCTGGGTGCCGACGAGCTCGCCGTCGGTGGCCTCGGTGATCTGCGCCGAGATCTCGACGTAGTCGTCCCAGGTCCAGGTGGAGTCGTCGGGCATCTCCACGCCCGCCTCCTCGAAGGCCTGCGGGTCGGCCAGGATCGCGTAGGCGTTCACGCCGGTGGCCACGCCGAAGGCCTGCCCGTCCAGTTCGCCGCTCTCGGCCACCAGCGGGTCGATCTTGGACAGGTCCAGCTGGTCGCTGACCTCGTGGAGGTCGAGGAGGGCGCCGCGGTCGCCGTACTCGCGCAGGTAGCGCTCCTCCTGGGTCATGATGTCGGGCGCGTCGTTGGCGGCGGTGCTGGTCGCCAGACGGTCCCAGTACCCGGCCCAGTCGGTGTAGTCCGGCACGATCTTGATGTCGGGGTTCTCGGCCTCGAACAGCTCGATGACCTCCTGGGTGGTGGAGTGGCGGTCGTCCGCTCCCCACCAGGCGAAGCGCAGCTCGACGACACCGTCCTCGGACTCGGAGCCACCACAGGCGGTGGCCGCCATGACGATGGCGCCCACTCCGGCGGCCACGGACAGGAGGGGGTTACGGCGACGGGCCTGGGGGTGCCCGTTGCCAGGGTGTGCACGCATGTGTCTGGTCCCTTCGACTACTTGATTCCGGTGGTGGCGATGCCCTTGACCAGGTATCGCTGTCCCGCGAGGAAGAACCCGAAAACCGGTCCCAGGGCGACGATCGACATGGCGAACAGCGGACCCCAGGAGGTCTGCGAGGTCGAGTCGACGAAGGTACGCAGGGCGACGGGGACGGTGTACATCTCCGGGTCGGTGAGGAAGATCAACTGGCTGAAGAAGTCGTTCCACGTCCAGATGAAGGTGAAGATCGCCGTGGTGGCCAGGGCCGGCATGGACAGCGGCAGGATCAGTTGGCAGAAGATGCGCACGTGGCCGCAGCCGTCGATGCGCGCCGCCTCGTCCAGGTCCTTGGGCAGTCCGCGGATGAACTGCACCATGAGGAAGATGAAGAACCCGTCGGTGGCCAGGAGCTTGGGCACGATCAGCGGCAGGAAGGTGTTGACCCACCCCAGCTCGGAGAACAGGATGTACTGCGGCACGATCACGACGTGGATCGGCAGCATGATCGTGGCGAGCATGATGGCGAAGAACAGCCGCTTGCCGCGGAACTCCAGCCGGGCGAAGGCGTAGGCCGCCATCGAGCAGCCCACGAGGTTGCCGATGATCGCCCCGCCCACCACGATCGCCGAGTTGAGCAGGTAGTGGTGGAAGGGGAACTGTAGGGCGCTCCACCCCTCGGGGTAGTTGCCGCCGGTGAAGGTCTCCGGGATCAGGCCCGGGGCGCGGAAGATCTCCTCGGTGGGCTTGAAGGAGCTGGAGAGCATCCACAGCAGCGGGTAGAGCATGGCCAGCCCGAACCCGATCAGTCCGATGTGGGTGACCAGCCGTCGTACGTGTTCGGCCCGTGTGCGCCTCTGGGAGGTCGCGGGGGCCGCTGTCTTAGTCGCCATAGAAGACCCAGTACTTGGAGGCGAAGAAGTTCACCGCGGTGAACCCGCCGATGATCATCAGCAGCAGCCACGCCATCGCCGAGGCGTATCCCATGTCGAAGGCGCCGAAGCCGCGTTGGTAGAGGTAGAGCGTGTAGAAGAGCGTGGAGTCGGAGGGCCCGCCGGTGCCGCCGCTGACGATGAACGCCTGGGTGAAGGTCTGGAAGGCGTTGATGAACTGCAGCACCAGGTTGAAGAAGATGATCGGGGTGAGCATCGGCACGGTGATGCTCCAGAAGCGGCGCAGCGGACTCGCGCCGTCCACTGCGGCGGCCTCGTAGTACATGGCGGGGATCTGCCGCAGGCCCGCCAGGAAGATCACCATGGGCGCGCCGAAGGTCCACACGTTGAGCACGATCAGGGTGCCCAGTGCGTAGTCGGGGTGGGAGACCCAGCCCTCGCCCTGGATGCCGAAGAAGGCCAGGACCTGGTTGATCAGGCCGTTGGCGCCGAAGACCTGGCGCCACAGGATGGCGATGGCCACGCTGCCGCCGAGCAGGGAGGGCAGGTAGTACACCGACCGGTACAGGGGCAGCCCCCGCACACCCCGGTCCAGGATCATCGCCAGGGCCAGGGCCAGGGCGAGCTGGAGCGGCACCGACACGAACACGTAGACGAACGTGACCTTCAGTGCGTTGAACAGCCGCTCGTCGGTGAGCATCCGCTCGTAGTTCTCCAGGCCGACCCAGTTGTGGTCGCCGATGAGGCTGTAGTCGGTGAAGGAGAAGTACAGGGAGGCCAGCAGGGGGCCCGCGGTGATGAACGCCAGGCCCAGGAACCACGGTGTCAGGAAACCGTAGGCGGCGAGGTTCTCACGCCGCTGCTTGCCCGGGGCCGGGCTCTTGCCGACCCTCTTGGCCGGCTTGGGGGCGGCTGTGTTCTGCGGGGTCTTGGGGGGTCGCCTTTGCAGGAGGGCGCTCACGGGGATCCACCCTCCTGTGGGGCCACCGCCGGGACGCTGGCGGACGCGTGCGGTCCTGGATTCATGGAAACTGCCAATCTCGTTCGGAAGGGCGCGTACGCTCTGTGTTCGAGAACACGGGATGAACTGCTGAAACCCGTTTTGGTAAGCGCTATCCACGTACTAAGATGTTCAGTTTCTAGCACCGGGTTACATGGGTGTCAACGGCGGGTTTCCCGAAAAGTGTGATCCACACCCCAGATCGTTACCCTCCCGAAGCCTCACCGGCATCCGGGAAGCTCGATTTCTACGCGGTTTTCCGGCAGAAAAATCACCGAGAGCATCGGTGTAAGTACTCTGGGCTCTGGGTTGCAAGGCGGCTTCTTCTGGTGCCGCGCCCTTGTCGCCCACTGGGGAAAGCGTTTACCATGCCCTGTGTGAACCACACCACCCCACGCAGGTACGCGATCGTCGGCACCGGATCCCGAGCCCGGATGTACACCCGGGCACTGGCCGGAACCCACCGGGACCGGGGACGGCTGGTCGCCCTCTGCGACACCAACACCACCCGCATGGCCGTGCACAACAGGATCGTCACCGACGCCGGACTCGATCCCGTGCCGACCTACTCCCCCGACGACTTCACCCGCATGCTCAAGGAGGAGAGGGTCGACGAGGTCATCGTGTGCACCGTCGACCGCACCCACGCCGACTACATCGTGGCCGCCCTGGACGCCGGGCTCGACGCCATCACCGAAAAGCCCATGACCGCCGACCTGGACGGGCTGCGGCGCATCAACGAGGCCCAGGCCCGCACCGGGGGGCGGGTGACCGTCGGCTTCAACTACCGCTACAACCCCGTCCACCGCCAGCTGCGCGACCTCATCGCCTCCGGGGTCATCGGCGAGGTCGGCTCGGTGCACTTCGAGTGGCTGCTGGACCTGCGCCACGGCGCCGACTACTTCCGCCGCTGGCACCGCGACAAGGCCCAGTCCGGCGGCCTGCTCGTGCACAAGGCCAGCCACCACTTCGACCTGGTCAACTGGTGGATCGGCGCGCGCCCCACCGACGTGTTCGCCTCGGGCCGCCTGTTCTTCTACGGCGAGGAGAACGGCCGCCGCCACGGCCTGGCCGCCGACTACGAGCGCGGCCACGGCGAGGCCGCCGCCGAGCACGACCCCTTCGCCCTGCACATGGAGGACAGCCCCGACCTGAGTGCCCTGTACCTGGAGGCCGAGCACGAGGACGGCTACCGCCGCGACCTCAACGTCTTCAGCCCCGGCATCACCATCGAGGACGACATGTCCGTGCTGGTCGGCTACGACACCGGTGCCAGGCTCACCTACCACCTGGTCGCCTACGCCCCCTGGGAGGGCTACCGCATCGCCATCACCGGCAGCAAGGGCCGCCTGGAACTGGACATGACCGAGTTCGAGTACACCTCGCCCCACCAGGACGAGGCCACGCCCGTGCGCGGCATGCCCGCCCCCAAGGAGCACACCACCGCACGGATGTGGCTGCGCCGCCACTGGCAGCCGCCCGAGGAGATCCAGGTCGCGGTGGGCGAGGGCACCCACGGAGGTGGAGACCAGCTCATGCTCGACTCCCTCTTCGGAGGAGGCGACGACGGCATCCGCCCCGACCACGCGGACGGCGGCAACGCCCTGCTCACCGGACTGGCCGCCAACGCCTCCATCGCCTCCGGCTCCCCCGTCCGCGTCGCCGACCTGCTCGGGAACGGCTGATGGGCGCGCCCGTTCCCGTACTGCTGGCCGGGGTCCACGGACACGGCCGCACCCACCTGCGGGTCCTGCGCGAGATGGGTGAGAGCGGCCTGGTCAGGCTCGTGGGCCTGTGCGACCAGCGCCCCGTCCCCGACGGCGACGGCCTGGAGGGGCACGGCCCGCTGCCCTGCCACGCCGACCTGGGCGAGGCGATCGAGCGCACCGGCGCCCAGATCACCATCCTGTCCACGCCCATCCACACGCACCTGCCCCTGGCCCGCACCGCGCTGGAGCACGGCTCCCACGTGCTGCTGGAGAAGCCGACCACCGCGACGCTGGACGAGTTCGAGCAGCTCAACGCGGCCGTGGACGCCTCCGGCCTGGCCTGCCAGGTGGGCTTTCAGAGCCTGGGATCGACCGCCGTGGAGGCCGTGCGCTCGCTCGTGCGCGAGGGGGCGGTGGGCCGCCTGCGCGGTATCGGCGGCGCGGGCACCTGGGTGCGCACCTCGGCCTACTACGACCGCGCCCCCTGGGCCGGCCGGCGCCGCATCGAGGGACGCGACGTGGTGGACGGCGCGCTGACCAACCCCTTCGCCCACGCGCTGGCCACCGCCCTGGCCGTGGCCGGGGCCCAGGCCGACGCGCCGGACCGGGTGGAGTTGGAGATGTTCCACGCCCACCCCATCGAGGCCGACGACACCTCCTGCGTGCGCGTACACACCACCGAGGGCCTGCCCATCACCCTGGCGGTGACCCTGTGCGCGCCCGAGCACCTGCCGCCGCGCCTGGTGGTGCACGGCGAGCTCGGGCGCATCGAGCTGGAGTACACCCTGGACCGCGTCACCCTGCACCGGCCCGGCCGCACCCCGGTCACCACCACCCACACGCGCACCCACCTGCTGGCCAACCTCGTCGCCCACGTGCGCGGGGAGGAGCCCTTGCTGGTGCCGCCCCCGGCCACCCGCGCGTTCATGCACGTGCTCGAAGCGGTGCGCACCGCGCCCGACCCCGTCGCGGTCCCGGGGCACATGCAGCGGGTCCACCGCACCGAGGAGGGCGTGCGCCGGATCATCCCCGGCATCGACACCCTCATCCACCGCAGCGCCGAGCACCTGGCGCTGTTCTCCGAACTCGACCCCGCCTGGTCTCCCGCCTCCCGGCCGGGGTCGGCCGACGCGAAGGCCACACCGTGAACACGCTGACCCTGGACGGTCGCGCCCTGGCCGTCCTGCACGACGGAACCGACATCGAACAGACCCTGTCCCCGCGCCCCTACCTGCACCCGGTACGCACCCGTTCGGGCACGGAGGTCACCGAGCAGCGGCCCGCCGACCACCTGCACCACTTCGGGCTGAGCGTGGCCGTGCCCGACGTGTCGGGGGTCAGTTTCTGGGGCGGGCGCACCTTCACCCGCGACCGGGGATCGGTGCTCCTGGACAACCACGGCCGCCAACGGCACCTGTCCTGGCTGGAGCTGGGAGAGGACCGCCGCGTCGAGCTCCTGTCGTGGACCGGCCCGGACGGGGCCGAGCTGCTGCGCGAGGAGCGCACCGTGCGCGCCGCGGGCCTGGACGAGCACACCTGGGTGCTGGACGTGCGCACGGATCTGCGCAACACCTCCGGGCGCGAGCTGAGTATCGGCAGCCCCGCCACCAACGGCCGCCCCGGTGCCGGATACGGAGGCCTGTTCTGGCGCGCGCCCGTCACCGACACCCCTCCCGCCGTGACCGGCGACGGCGGGCTGCGGGGCGAGGAGGCCCTGCACGGCTCGCGCGCCGCGTGGCTGGCCATGGCCGGGACGAACCGGGACGGTGGGCGGTGGACCCTGCTCTTCCTCCAGCCCGGTGAGCACACCGACCCCTGGTTCCTGCGCGCGGAGGAGTACCCCGGGGTGGGTCCCTCACTGGCCTGGGACACGCGCCTGCCCCTGCCCGAGGGCGGGCGACTGCAGCGGCGCCTGCGCGTGGCGGTGCGCGACGGGCACCCCGACGGCGACGGGGCCCTGCGGGAGCTGGCCGCCTCCGCGTCGGAGCTGTCCTGAGCCCCTGAGGCGGGGCGCGCACCGCCCGGCCCCGCGGACGCGCCGCCGTCCCCGTCCGGCGGGGCGGAGAACAGACGGGCCGGACTACGGGTCGCGGTCGCGGGGTCCGCGAGCCGACGGGCCGGCGGGGCAGCGGACAGGCGGAGCAGAGAGACGGCGGACGACGAAGAGCACACGGCCGGGGCGGGGCCGACAGAGGACGGGGCGGCAGCGCCGGGCGGGCCGGAGCAGCACGAGGCCGGACGCCCTCGGGGTCCCCCGGCACCGACCCCGGGCCCGCTCGACCAGGCGGCACCAGTACCCGGTCCGACCTGTGGACGACCGCCCCGGACCACCGGGGCACGAAAGGAAGACAACACCCATGCGCGTTCTCGTCACCGGCGGCTCCGGACGGCTCGGCCGCAGCGTCGTGTCCGTCCTGGCAGCCCGCGGACACCAGGTGACCTCCGTGGACACCGCTCAGGCAAGCCTGCCCCAGGACGTGGACGGCATCACCGCCGACCTCCTGGACCCCGCAGCACTGGAGGAGGCCTTCACCCGCGCCCGCCCCGAGGCGGTCGTCCACCTGGCCGGGATCGCCGTGCCCTTCGCCCGCCCCGACGTGGAGACCCTCCAGGTCAACACCGGGCTGGCCTGGGCCGTGCTCTCCGCGGCCGTGGCCCACGGCGCGCGCTCCGCGGTGGCCGCCTCCAGCCCCACCGTGTACGGGTACAACACCCCCTCCTGGACGCCCCGCTACCTGCCGCTGGACGAGGAGCACCCGGTCGCGCCCTGGCACGCCTACGGGCTGAGCAAGACGATCATCGAGGACACCGCTCGCGCCCTGGCACGCACCTCCCGCACCTGCGTCCTGTCGTGCGTGCGGCCGGGGTACGTGGTGGCCCCCGAGGAGTGGGAGGGCGCCCCCACCCAGCTCGGGCACACCATGGCCGAACGGCTGGCCGACCCGGCGCTGGCCGCCACCTCCCTGTTCAACTACGTGGACGCACGCGACGCCGCCGAACTGTTCGCGCTGGTGGTGGAGAACCCCGACAAGGTCCGTGGAGGGCAGGTGTTCAACGCCATGGCCCCCGACCCCCTGGCCACCGGTCCGGTCGACACCCTGCTGCCTCAGCACCACCCCACCACCGCGGCGGTGGCCGCCGCCCTGTCCGACGGCCGCGCGGTGTTCTCCTCGGAGGCGGCCCGCACCGCCCTGGGCTGGAGCCCCACACGGACCTGGCGCGAGCAGCTGCGCACCCGGGTCGACGGGTCCGACGACTCATCCGGAGGTCGCGGGGACTGACGGGATGAAGGGGACATCGGAGCATACGTGAGCGGGCTGAGGGCTCCGCTAGGCTAGGAAAGAGTTTTCCCGTGGGCCGAGGCAGGAGAGGGAGCGGCGTGGAGTCCGGTTACGTGACCCTTGAACAGGTCGCCGAGCACGCCGGGGTGTCCTTGGCGACGGCGTCCAGGGTGATCAACGGCAGCACCCGTCAGGTGAGCCAGCGCCTGCGCGACAAGGTGACCGCCAGCGCCCGGGAACTCGGCTACCTGGCCAACGCCTCGGCCCAGACCCTGGCCCGCAACAGCAGTTCCCTGGTCGGCCTGCTCGTCCACGACATCTCCGACCCCTACTTCTCCTCGATCGCGGCCGGGGTCACCCGCCACACCGAGGAACAGGGCCTGGTCCTGGTCCTGGGCACCACCGGCCGCTCCGCACAGCAGGAGGGCCGCATCCTGGCCACACTGCGCGCGCACCGGGCCCGCGCGGTGGTGCTGGTCGGGTCGCGCTCCACCGACGAGGAGAGCAACCGGCGCCTGTCCGAGGAGATCCGCATGTTCCGCCGCCAGGGCGGACAGGTGGCGTGCGTGTCCCAGGAGGGCCTTCCCGCCGACACGGTCACCCCCGACAACCACACCGGAGCAGCCGAGCTGGCCCGCCGGCTCATCGCCCAGGGGCACCGCGAGTTCGCCATCCTGGCCGGCCCCACCGACCTCCAGACCGCCCGCGAACGCCTGGACGGCTTCCACTCCGCGCTCTCGGGGGCCGGTCTGGAACTGGCCCACCACAACGTGGTGCACGGCGCCTTCACCCGCGACGGCGGCTATGAGTCCACCCGCCGCCTGATGGCGGTGGGCACCGACGCCACCTGCCTGTTCGCGGTCAACGACGTCATGGCCACCGGGGCGATGGCGGCCCTGCGCGACCTGGGGCTGCGGGTGCCCGCCGACCTGTCGGTGGCCGGGTTCGACGACATCCCCACCCTGCGCGACCTGACCCCCGCGCTGACCACGGTGCGCCTGCCCCTGGAGGAGATGGGCGAGCGGGCCGCCATGCTCGCCCTGGACGGCGAGCCCGAGGACCGGCCCCGCGTGATCACCGTGCGGGGCGAGGTCGTCGAGCGCGAGAGCACCGCGCCGCCCACCCGCTGACCCCGCTCCCGGGCCGGGCGAACGGGCGGGCTCCCTCACGAGGCGGTATCCCTCCCGAGAGCGGAACGCCGCCCCCGTCACTCCCCACGACCCAAGAGAGCCTCCAGCCACTCGTCGAAGGTGGTCGGTGCGATGCGGGCGCCCTCGCCCGGCAGGAGTACGTCTCCGGCCATCTCCGGGCCGAGGGCCGTCGACCAGGTCGGCACGAGCCTCACCGCGCGACCGCGCGCTTCGTTGGTGCGTCGGGCCATGTCCACCAGGTCCTGCGTCTCGGGTCCGGCGACATCGGCGTAACGCCCCCGCGGCTCGCCCGCCGCGATCTCGGCGAGGACGTCGGCCACGTCCGCGGGGGCGACCGGCTGCACGAGCAGCGGTGCGATCGTGGCGGCCCCGTCCCGCTCGGTCCAGCCCGCCACCATCGCGGCGAAGTCGTGGAACTGTGTGGCCGGGACGATCGTCCACGGCACCGGTCCCGCGGCCACGAGACGCTCCTGCTCCCGCTTGCCGGCGTAGTGGGCGTTGCCCTCCACGCGGTGGATCCCGACGATCGAGAGCAGCACGTGGTGCCGGACGCCTGCCCGCTCCTCGGCGGCGAGCAGGTTCCGTGTGGTGGTGCTGAGATAGGCCGTCGTGCGCTCCCTGTCGGTCACGGGGCCGTTGGTGGCGTCGACGACCGCGTCGACACCGGACAGGGCGGTGTCGAGCCCGTCGCCCGTGGACAGGTCCACGCCGAGCGAACGGCTGATGCGCACGACCTCGTGCCCCTCCCGTTCGAGGGCTGCGACCGTGAGGGTTCCGATGTTCCCGGTCGCTCCGGCAACCGCGATCCGCATGATGATCTCCTCTCTCGTTGCCGCACGAACCCTATCAAGGACTAAATAGATCCGTAATATCTTCGATAGGATCGAAGCCGTGAAACTACCTGTGAGCACGGAATGGGTTCTGCACTGCACCACGACGCTGGCACAGCTCGACCCGGGAACCAGCGCTTCGGCGGCGCAGCTCGCCCAGTACTACGACCTGCCGGCGGCCTATCTCACCAAGCAGTTGAAGCAGCTCGTCAGAGCCGGACTGCTGGCCGCGACCACGGGCCCGCGCGGAGGGTTCCAACTCGCGCGACCCGCCTCCGAGATCACGCTCCTGCAGATCGTCGAGGCCGTCGACGGCGCGTCCCCGCCGTACGAGTGTCGCGAGATCCGCCAACAGGGGCAAGGAGCCCTGCCCCCCGAGGAGTGCCGCCGTACCTGCGTCCTCGCGGAGAAGATGGCCGAGGCGCACCAGGCGTGGCGGCACAGCCTCGCCGGGACCACCGTCGCCGACGTCCTCGCCACACTGCCCGCGTCGGCGCCCTCCCGCACCCGGCGGCGCATGTCGGAGACGGGGTAGCCTCGGGGCCGGCGGATCCGGCGGGTCCGGCGAGCCGTCCCGCCCGCACACGCTCGGCGGCACCGCTGGGAGACACCCGCCCCGCATCGGCGTCGGATCGCCGAGACGGGAGAGCCGGGGAGCCGAGGACCGCTCCTGGTCGGCGTCCCCGGTACCGCGAACGCCTCCCCTCCCCTCCCCTCCCGGCCCGGACCGTGGCGGCGGGGCGTTCAGGAGCGGGACGAACGGCCCAGACCCAGGATCAGCACCGCCCCGACCAGGACGTGCATCCCCGCCAGCACCAGCACGGCCGCCGGCTCGGCACCGCTGGTGACCGGTCCGGCCAGGGACAGCACGAGCACGCTGAAGGCGACGACCGTCCACACCCTGCCGGGCCGCCGCACGGTGCGCTCCAGGACCGCCAGCAGCGCCCAGGCGGCCAGACCGAAGACCAGACCCGCCACGGCGACGGCCACGGGCCCCACGGCCCGGGGCTCTCCGCCGGGGAGGGCCGTCAGCTCCACCCCCGCCAACGGAACGGTCAGGGCCCACAGGAACAGGGGCGCGAGCACCGCGGCGGCCACGGTCAGGGCCCGCCGCGCGGTGGGCCGGGAGGAGGTGCCGGAAGTGACAGGGGCCGTGGTGGTCATGGGAGCTTCCTCGCCGTCGTCGGTGTCGTGTCGCAAAGCGGGTGCGGCCGCACGCGGAGCACGGGAGTGCACATCCCTCCCGCGCACGGCCCGGCGGGGCGAACCGCCCCACGGATACCGGGTCGGTGCGGGAACCCGCGCCCCACCGCTGCCGGGGGACACCGCGGCCGGGCGGTTCGGAGCACCGGCCCCCGGGCGTCCCACGCCCACCCTCCCCCTCACGCCGGGGCCGCCGCATCGGCCCCGGGGCCGTCCGGGTACCGACCCCGGACAAGGCGGACTCCGACTTTGGTCGGTGTCGGCCCCGGTCCGCCCGGGTCTAGGCTGACCGGGTGCGAAGCCCGATGGACACCCGTTCCGCGCGCTGGGGCTCCCCCCGGGCCGTGACCGCGGTGGTCGCCGTGGTCGGCGTCCAGGTCGCGGCGACGGTCTGGGCGCGCTGGGACCAGCACGCCGACTCCTGGTCGCGGTGGCTGGACCTGGGCATCGGAGTCTTGGCCTGCGCGCTCTCCCCCGCCATGCTGCGGTGGCCGGCCCCCGGCGCGCTGGGCCCGGCCGTACTCGCCGCCCTCTCCCCCGCCGCCACCCCGGCGGCCGCGCTGGGCGTGCTCCAGGTCGCCCAGCGGCGCGCCTTCCCCACGGCCGCCGCGGTCGCCGCGGCGGCGGTCGCCGCACACGCGCTCCAGGGACTGCTCCAACCCAGCGCCGACATCTCCTACGCCTGGTGGCTGGCCCTGGTCACCGCCGTGTCCGGCGCGCTGGTCGGCTGGGGCGCCCTGACCCGGGCCCGCTGCGCGCTGGTGATGTCCCTGCGCGAGCGCGCCCTGCGGGCCGAGGCCGAACAGGGCCGCCGGGTGGCCGAGGCGCGGATGCTGGAGCGCACCCGCATCGCCCGCGAGATGCACGACGTGCTCGCCCACCGGCTGTCCCTGCTGGCCACCTACGCCGGGGCGCTGGAGTACCGGCCCGACGCCCCGCCCGAGCAGCTCTCCCGCGCCGCCGGAGTGGTGCGCACCGGCGTCCACCAGGCCCTGGAGGAGCTGCGCGAGGTGATCGGCGTGCTGCGCGAGGAGGACGCCGCGGACGAGGGGCGCCCGCAGCCGGTCCTGACCGACCTGCCCCGGCTGCTGGAGGAGGCGCGCGCCGCCGGAGAGCACGTGGACCTCGACGACACGGTGGCCACACCCGAGGCCCTGCCCGCCGCCACCGGCCGCACCGCCTACCGGCTGGTCCAGGAGGGTCTGACCAACGCCCGCAAGCACGCTCCCGGCCAGCCGGTACGCGTGCGCGTGGAAGGCGGCCCTGGAGAGGGCCTGGTGATCGACCTGCTCAACCCCGTCCCGGACTCCGGCGGGGCGGCCCCCGCCGGGGAGCCGGCTCCCCCGACACCGGGCGGCGGGACCGGGCTGGTCGGCCTGACCGAGCGGGTGCGCCTGGCCGGGGGACGGCTCGACCACGAGCGCACCCGGGAGGGCTTCCACCTGCGGGCCTGGCTACCATGGCCGGCATGAATCGTCCGCCGCGCGTCCTCATCGTCGACGACGACGCCCTCGTCCGCGGCGGACTGACCATGATGCTCGACGGAGTCCACGGCATCACCGTGGTCGGCGAGGCCACCGACGGCGACGAGGTCCTGGCCGCGGCCGACACCCACTCCCCCGACGTGGTCCTGATGGACCTGCGCATGCCCCGCGTGGACGGCATCACCGCCACCCGCAGGCTGCGTGCGCGCACGCCCCCGCCCGAGGTCGTCGTGCTCACCACCTTCGACACCGACGAGAACATCCTCTACGCCCTGCGCGCCGGCGCCAGCGGCTTCCTGCTCAAGGACACCCCGCCCGCACGGATCGTGGACGCGGTCCTGCGGGTGGCCGCCGGGGAGCCCATCCTGTCCGCGTCCATCACCCGGCGCCTGATGGAGCGCACCGCCGTCCAGGCCGGCGCACCAGCGTGCACGCACGTCCCTGGCCCGGCTCAGCCCCCGCGAGCACGAGGTGGCCCTCGCCGTGGCCAGGGGCCACAGCAACGCCGAGATCGCCGCGCAGCTGTACATGAGCGTGGCCACGGTCAAGGCCCACGTCTCCAACGCCCTGACCAAGCTCGGCCTGGACAACCGCACCCAGATCGCGCTGCTGGCCCACGACGCCGGACTGACCTGAGCCCGCCGGGTCCGCCCCGGCGCCAGGTCCTCCGGAAGGCCCCCCACGGGCTCCGGGAGTGGGCGTTTACGGCCAAACCCCGCGACGGACGGTGACAGCGGGCCAACACGGTCGACGAGACGGGGGAGCGTTCCTTCGTGCCGTGCCACGGGATGCCGGAGCACACCGTCCGGGAAACGGGAGGTAGCCGCGGCACGGCCCCGGGCCACAGCCCGCCCAGCGCCCCGGGCCCGGGGCTCACACCCGGGCCCGCTCCGGAAGGCGCCGCCGCAGGCGCAGCCACCCCGCGCCCGCCCAGGAGACCGCCACGACCGCCGCCATGACCAGGCGCGAGGTCAGCAGGTGCTCGGGCGGATAGAGGTTCCCGGTCAGGTAGAAGTCGATGAAACCGTGCTCCATCACCGCACGCCCGGTCTCCAGCCGCGACCAGTTCTCGACCTCGGTCAGCAGACACGGCCAGTCGATGACCACGATGCCCAGGGCGTAGGCGGCCACCCCCAGGTGCACCCAGAACAGCCGGGGCCGGCGCCAGGCCAGGAAACCGCCGAAGACGACGAAGCAGAGGAAGCAGAAGTGCAGGACCATCGCGGTGTGTCCGAGGAGGGAGACCATACCCCGAACCTAGGAGCGCGCCCGTCCCGCGCACATCGGTACCCGCACCCACACCGCCTGAGTACCCGTACTCACGACGGGGCCGGGGCACCCCCGCCACGAGGTGTCCCGGCCCGCCGGTCGCGCACCCGGTCCCGCTGAGTACTCCTGCGCCTGACAGGGCCGGGACGCCACCGTCACTGGACGTCCCGGCCCAACCGACTCGGGACGCGGAACGGCGAGGGCAGTCACGGTGACGGTCCGGTCCAAGAGCACGGCCGGGCACCAGCGGGCGGAAAGGTCCACTGATGACGCCCCGGCCCTGTCATGCCGGGAAGCGCGAGGGCTGCCGCGGGTCACAGCCTCGCCGGTCACCCAGGAGGACCGAGCAGCACTCGGCGCGGTGGCAGCCCACGGTCCTCTTGGCGAGGGCATGGCCACCTTCCGTCTTCTCGGTCTGGTCGCTCGGCTGGCGTTGGAACGAAGAACCGCGCTCAGCGTCAGGTCCTATTCCGGTTTCCCCGGACACTCCCCTCGTGGGGTCGGCGGCCGTCTGGGGCACGGGAGGCCGGGGTCATCCGCCCGGCGGGAAGTCGGCTCCCCTGGAGAGGGCCTCGTCGGCGCGGAGCGCGACCAAGGACTCCTCCCAGCGCGCGGCGACCGCCTCGTAGCCCTCCGCGCCCAGGACCAGGCGGTGCGGCGGCTCCCGCCTCTCCATGGCGGCGAGAACGGCCTGCACCCCGCGCTCCGGATCACCCGGCTGGACGCCGTCCTGGGAGACCATGGCGGCGCGCAACTCCTCCAGCATGGGCAGGTAGGCGGTCAGTGCCTCTCGGACGGGCTCGTCGGCGAATCCGGCGTAGGCCCGGGTACGGAACGCTCCGGGCTCGACCGCCATCACCCGGATGCCGAAGGGCTCCGTCTCGCGGCGGAGGACCTCCGTCATTCCTTCCAGGGCGAACTTGGCCGCCGTGTAGAAGCCGAATCCGGGCGTTCCGACCAGTCCTGCGACCGACGACATGTTGACGATCCACCCGCCTCCCCTGGAGCGCATGCCCGGGAGGACGGCACGGGTGACGTGCAGGACGGAGAAGAAGTTGACCTCGAAGGTGCGCCGCACGGCGGCCTCGTCCATCCCCTCGATTGATCCGTACCAGCCGCGTCCCGCATTGTTGACCAGGACGTCGATGCCGCCGAAGTGTTCCTCGGCAGTGGCCACGGCGGCGCGCACACCGTCCGGTTCGGTGACGTCGAGCGGTAGGACGAGCGTGTCGCCGTCGTGCTCCTCCGCCCAGGCGCCGAGTTCCTCGGGGCGGCGCACGGTCAGGGCGACCCGGCCTCCCCGGGCGAGCACGGCTTCGGCGTAGGCCATACCGAACCCGCCCGGGGTGCCTCCCGTGATGAACCAGGTGGCGGCGTTCACGGCTCGATCACCAGTCTTGCGATGCACCCCTCCCTGAGGGTGAAATGGTGGCGCAGGTCGATCTCCCCTCCGGGAAAGTCCCCCTCAAGGTGCTGGACGACGGTGTACCGGTCCTCGCCGCCGGTCTCGGCGCGGATCGGCACGGCCGTGTAGGTGAACGCGTTCCCGGCCTCCTTCGCCCAGCGGGTGATGGCACCGATGCCCTTGTGGGTGCGCCCGTCATCGACGACGGTGGCGTCGGTGGCGAAGAAGGACGCCGCAGTCGCCGCGTCGCGCGCGTTGTGCGCGGTCAGGTAGGCCGTGACGGTCTCGGGGAGACGATCGAGGTCGACGGCTCGGGTGTTGGTCATGAGATCCTCCGAATTACGGGAGTGAGCGGCTCGTCGGCCGCGCCATCCCGGAACGTGGTCATGGGAGTGACCACCCCAAAGTTACTTCTAAAATGGAAGTTACTTGCTTCGATATTAGCAGCAACTATGGAGGAGAGTGCCGTGACCGGTCGGATACGCCGGGAGGACCGCGAGTGCCCGCTGTCGACGGCGATCGAGTACGTCGGCGACTGGTGGACGCTCCTGCTGCTGCACGACGTCTTCGACGGCTACACGCGCTTCGACGAGTTTCAGCGGAACCTCGGCATCTCGTCCAGCATGCTCACCGGACGGCTCAGGAGGCTGGTCTCGGACGGCTTCCTGGAGCGGCGGCCCTACCAGAGCAGACCCGTTCGCCACGAGTACGTGCTCACCGAACTGGGCCGCTCGCTGCGCCCGGTCGTCGTCACCCTGGCCGCCTGGGGAAACTCCCGGCTGGCCCCCGAGGAACGCCGCATGATCCTGGTGGACGCGAAGAGCCGCGAGGAGGTCGAACCGATCGTGGTCGACGCGGTGACCGGGCGGCGCCTGGACGACGCGGACACCTACGTCTTCACCGCAGGACCGGCCGCCGGGCCGGAGATGAGGGAACGCTACACACCTGACGAATAAGCGGCCCCGCCCACGCACGACGGGGCCGGGACACCCCCGCCACGAGGTGTCCCGGCCCGCCGGTCGCGCACCCGGTGCTAGGGGGAAGCGTCCGCGACCGGCGTGAGCGTGTCGGCGAACACCAGGCCGTGGCCGTGCCCGGTCTCGGCGCGTACCTGACCCCGGTCGAACTCCACCCCGCTGGGGCGGGCCAACGCGCCCAGCGCGGCGAAGGAGGCCCGGTCGATGTCCTCGACCATGGCCACCCGGGGCAGACACAGCGCCAACTGCCCCGACAGCTCGGGCAACAGGTGCGGAGCCACCGGCACACCCCGGCGCGCCATCGACTCCGCGATCCGCAGGAACGGAGTGATACCGCCGACCCGCACCACGTTGGGCTGGGCGACGTCGCACACCCCCGACTCCACGGCCCGCTCGAACTCCTCGACCGTGCGCAGGTTCTCCCCGATCGCGAACGGGACCCGTGTGCGCTCACGCAGCCGGGCGTGTGCCCGCAGGTCCTCCGCGGGAAGCGGCTCCTCCACGAAGTGCGGGTCGAACTCCTCCAACGCCTCCAGCGCACGCACCGCCCGCGGCACGTCCCAGCGCTGGTTGGCGTCCACCATCAGCAGACGCTCGGGCCCCAGCAGCTCGCGCACCGCCCCCACCCGCTCCACGTCGCGGGCCGGGTCGGACGAGCCCACCTTCATCTTGACCGCCGAGTGCCCGGCCTCCACCCACCCGCGCACCTGCTCCAGCAGGTCCTCCAGGGGATAGTCCAGGTTCACCCCGCTGCCGTAGGCGGGCACCGACTCCCGGCGCCGCCCCACCAGGTCCACCAGGCTCATCCCCGCCGCACGGGCACCCAGGTCCCACAGGGCGATGTCCACCCCGGCCAGCGCCATCAGGGTGAGCCCGCTGGTACCCGCCTCACGCAGATGCCAGCGCAGCTCGTCCCACAGGGCCGGATGGGCCCGCCGGCCCACCAGCGCGGGCCGGATGTCGTCGTTGACCAGGGCGGCCACCGCCCGGGCCCCGATCAGCGGGGTCCACGAGAAACCCGTGCCGACCAGGCCGGCGTCGGTGGCCACCCGCACCACCACGACGTCGTTGCGGTCCACACCGCCGTCCCAGGACCGGTGCAGCGGCAGCCGGAAGGCGCGGGCGCCCACCTCGGTGACACGCACGCTCAGGCTCCCTTGACCAGGGACAGACCGGTCTCGATCAGCTCGCCCAGGGCGCTCTCCTCCTCCGCGGTGGGGTCCACGAACGGGGCCCGCACCCCGCCCATGTCCATCCCGCGCAGCCGGGCGCCCGCCTTGACCAGCGACACCGCATACCCCGGCACCCGGTCGCGCAGACGCACCAGCGGCTCGAAGAACTCGCGCACCAGGGTCTCGGCCAGCGGGTCACCGGCGTGGAAGGCGGTGTAGAAGGCGTTGGCGACCTCGGGAACGAACGCGAACGCCGCCGAGGAGTACAGCGGCACCCCCACCGCACGGTAGGCGGGCACGGTCAGCTCGGCCGTGGGCAACCCGTTGAAGAAGGTGAACTCCTCACCGCGCACCTCACGCACCGCCAGCACGATCTGGTGCATCCGCCCCAGGTCCCCGACCCCGTCCTTGATACCCACCACCGTGGGGATCGCGGCCAGCTCCGCCGCGCTCTGGGGGGTGAAGACCATCGAACCGCGCTGGTAGACCACCACCGGGATGTCCACGGCCGAGGTCACCGTGCGCACGTACTCCACCAGCCCCCGCTGCGGGGCGCCCACCAGGTAGGGCGGCAGCAGCAGAACCGCGTCCGCGCCCAGCTCCCTGGCCGCACGGGCCTGCTCGATGGCGGTACCCACGCTGCCGCCCGCACCGGCGACCACCGGCACACGGCCCGCGGTGACCTCCACCGACCGCCGCACCACGGCGGCGTGCTCGGCGGCCGACAGGGCGTGCACCTCACCGGTGCCGCAGGCCGCGAAGACCCCGCCCGTGCCGTGCTCCACACCCGAGGCGACGTGCTCCGCCAGCACGGCCTCGTTCACCCCTCCCCCGGAATCGAAGGGGGTCAGGGGAAAGAACAGGATTCCGTCGAAGTTCATACTGCTCCTCGTGCTCCTTGCCGGGGCCGGCCGGGGGCTCGGTGCGCCCCGGCCGACCCCGGACGACCTCACAGGACGTGCTGGACGTGACGGCGGGCCACGGTGGCGATGACGTCGTCGCCGTCGGCCTCCCAGACCCGCTTGTTGAAGATCTCCACCTCGATGTCGCCGTCATAGCCCGCGGCGTCCACCGCGCGGCGCAGGGCGCCCACGTCGGCGTGGCCGTCGCCGACCATGCCCCGGCCCAACAGGGCGTCGGAGGGGATGGGCAGCTCCCAGTCGCAGGCCTGGAAGGAGGCGATGCGCCCGCCCGCCCCGGCGCGGGCGATCTGCTCCCACACCTGGGGGTCCCACCACACGTGGTAGGCGTCCACCACCACGCCGACGGCGGCGGCGTCGAAGCGCTCGGCCATGTCCAGCGCCTGGCCCAGCGTGGAGAGCACCGCACGGTCGGCGCAGAACATCGGGTGCAGGGCCTCCAGGGCGAGCCGGACCCCGCGCTCGGCGGCGTAGGGGACCAGTTCGGCGAGCGTGTCCGCCACGCGCGCGCGGATCCCGACCAGGTCGCGGTCGCCCTCGGGCATACCGCCCACGACCATGACCAGGCAGGGCGCGCCCAACTCGGCGGCCTCGTCGATCGCCCGCCGGTTGTCGTCCAGCGCCGCGGCCCTGTCGGAGTCGGTCAGGAATCCGGCACGGCAGTAGGAGGACACGCGCAGCCCGCTCTCGCGGACCAGGTGCGCGGCCCGGGCCAGGCCGACCTCGGCGACCGGCTCGCGCCACACGCCGATGGCGGGCAGCCCCGCGCGCAGGCAGCCGTCCAGGGCCTGGACCAGGCTCCAGTACTTGACGGTGGCCTGGTTGAGCGAGAGCCGTGACAGCCGGGGGTCACCGGGCCGGGGGGTGGGTACCGCCGCGGGCAGGCCGGAGGGCACGTCCACCACCGTGGGCACGGCCGCCGTGGCGTCGTCGGGAATCGTACTCACTGCCGCACCCCCGAGACCTCGAGAAGCGCCCGCATCCGTGCCGCCGCCAGGTCGGGGTCGCTCAGGGCTCCGGCGGTGTCGGCCAGGCGCACCGCCTGGGCCAGGTGGGGCAGGTCGCGGGCGCTGTGCAGCCCGCCCACCATGTGGAAACCCTTCTGGTGGCCGTTGAGCCAGGCCAGGAAGGTGATACCGGTCTTGTAGTAGAAGGTGGGCGCGGTGAACAGGTGCCGGGCCAGGGGGACCGTGGGATCCATCAGGGCCCGGTAGCGCCCGGTGTCGCCCTCGTCCAGGGCCGCCAGCGCGCGGGCGGCGGCCGGGGCGATGGCGGCGAAGACGCCCAGCAGGGCGTGGGAGTGGCCGTGCTCGTCGCCCAGGACCAGGTCCGGGTAGTTGAAGTCGTCCCCGGTGTACAGGCGCACCCCCTCGGGAAGCAGGCGGCGCAGCCGCACCTCCAGGGAGGCGTCGAGCAGGGAGACCTTGATGCCCTCCACCTTCGCCGCGTGCTCGGCGATGAGGGCGGCCACCGGCTCGATCGCCTCGGCCGGGTCGGCGTACCCCCAGTACCCGGCCAGGGCCGGGTCGAAGGCGGTGCCCAGCCAGTGCAGGATGACCGGCTGGTCGGCCTGGCGCAGCAGGCGGCCGTAGACCTTGGCGTAGTCGTCGGGGCCGGAGGCGACGGCGGCCAGGGCACGGGAGGCCATCAGGATGGGGGTGGCACCGGCGTCCTGGACGACGTCGAGCTGTTCCCCGTACGCGGTGATAACGCTTTCCAGATCGGCGTGCGAAGGCTCGAGCTGATCGGTGCCCACACCGCAGGCCAGGGCGGCGCCGCGCGCGGCGGCCTCCGCCCCCGACCTGCGGATCAGCTCGGCCGTGGCCGCCCAGTCCAGGCCCATGCCGCGCTGGGCGGTGTCCATGGCGTCGGCCACGCCGAGCCCCTGGTCCCACAGGTGGTGGCGAAAGGCCAGGGTGGCGTCCCAGTCCAGGCGGGCGGGCGCTCCCGGGGCGTTGGGGGCGAGGGGGTCGGCGACCACGTGGGCCGCCGCATAGGCGGTGCGCGAGCGCGCGGGGGGCAGCGGTGAGGTTTCTACGGGGGTGCCGACCAGGGTGTAGGGGGTGGTGGTGCCGTCGGCGTCGGGTAGCAGGAGTGTGCTCATGCGAGGGTGACCTCGTCCAGTTCGATCGTGCGCCCGGTGCGCGCCGACTGCAGTCCGGCCTCGGCCATCTGCAGGCCGCGGGCCCCGGAGAGCAGGTCGTGCGGGAAGGGCGTGTCCAGGACCACGTGGCGCAGGAAGTCCTCCCACTGGGAGCGGAATCCGTTGGGGAACTCGGCGTTGTCGGGCACCGGCTCCCACTGGTCGCGGTAGCGCCCCGGGTCCTCCAGGTCGGGGTTCCACACCGCCTTGGGCGTGGCCGAGCGGTGCTGGGCGCGGCAGGAGCGCAGCCCCGCCACGGCGCTGCCGTGGGTGCCGTCGACCTGGAACTCCACGAGCTCGTCGCGCGCCACGCGCACGTTCCAGGAGGAGTTGATCTGGGCGATGACGCCGTCGTCCAGCTCGAAGATGCCGTAGGCGGAGTCGTCGGCGGTGGCCTCGTAGGGCTCGCCGTTCTCGTCCCAGCGGCGCGGGATGTGGGTGGCCACCTTGGCGGTGACCGCCCGCACCGGGCCGAACAGGTGCTCCAGGATGTAGTGCCAGTGCGGGAACATGTCCAGCACCATGCCGCCGCCCTCCTCGGCGCGGTAGTTCCAGCTCGGGCGCTGGGCGGGCTGCCAGTCGCCCTCGAAGACCCAGTAGCCGAACTCGCCGCGCACCGACAGGATCTGGCCGAAGAAGCCGCTGTCGACCAGCCTGCGCAGTTTGAGCAGGCCGGGCAGGAACAGCTTGTCCTGGACCACGCCGTTGCGCACGCCCGCGTCGCGGGCCAGCTTGGCCAGCTCCAGGGCGGAGCTGAGCGTACTCGCGGTGGGCTTCTCGACGTAGACGTGCTTGCCCGCGGAGATGGCGGCGCGCACGGCGGCCTCGCGGGCGTGTGTGATCTGGGAGTCGAAGTAGATCTTGACGTCGTCGTCGGAGAGTACGGAGTCCAGGTCCGTGGACCAGCGCTCGATTCCGTGGCGTTCGGCGATCTCGCGCAGTTTGCGTTCGGAGCGCCCGACCAGGACGGGCTCGGGGATGATCCGGGAGCCGTCGGGCAGGCGCACTCCGCCCGCCTCCCGGATGGCCAGGATCGACCGGGTCAGGTGCTGCCGATATCCCATGCGTCCGGTGACGCCGTTCATAGCGACACCCAGCACGTGATCACCCATAGGTTGTTACCATCCTTCCGTGTGAAAGCGCTTTCCAGCGTACGCCAAACCCCTCCTTCGCACCAGAGGGGGCCCGGGACCAGCCACGACGCCACTGGTCCGTACCGGATGCGCGGGAAACCGGACGCGACGCCGACGTAGGGGTCCCGAGCGTGGGCCGGCCCCCGGGGCGTGCACGAGTGAGCGCGTGTCCTCGCTGGTCAGCGCGGGCGGCCCGGGTCAGGGCAGCAGGGAGCGCAGCCTGGCCGCGTGGCCGTCCAGCACACCGCGGTCGGCCTCCTCCCACACCGCCTGGACGGAGAAGGAGTCGCCCGCGAAGCGCGGGAAGACGTGCAGGTGCACATGGAAGACCTCCTGGCCCGCCGCCTCGCCGTCGGCCAGGAACAGGTTGACCCCCTCGCAGCGCACACTCCCAGAGTCGGTGCCCCGCGCGGCGGCGCGCAGGGCCTCACCCACACGCCGGGCCACCCCCCACAACCGCCCGCCCAGCGCGTCGTCGACCTCGCCCAGCCCCACCAGGTGCTCGCGCGGCACCACCAGCACGTGCCCCGGCGTGACCGGATACAGGTCCATGAAGGCCAGCACCAGGTCGTCGGCGTAGACGACGCTGCCCTGGGCCCGGCCGTCCCTGATCAGACAGAACACGCAGTCGCTCACCGCAGGACTCCTCCGCTGGGGAGTTCCACCGTGACACGGCATCGCTCGGCCGTCACCCGCTTTTCGGCGAGCGGGCACGCCCGCGCCACCACTCCTAGGTACGCGGCGCCGCCGCACGGGACCTCCTCCGCGCCGCCCCCTCCCCCGCCCTCGGCACCGGCGCCACGCGCACGCGCAAGCGCGCCTGAAGGTGTCCGGTAAGTGTCCCTTGGGAACTTTGGGGCACTGTGCGAGCCAAGACAAAAGCCACCGAAAAGCCCATGGTCAAGCGACACCGCGCGCAGCAGGCCCGCCCCACGATGCTGACCAGGCCAACTCCTGCTACCGTGCGGATCGCGAACTACGGGATGATTTAGGAGACCTGAACATGGTCCAACAGACTCGCGAGCAGTGGGGGACGCGCGCGGGCTTCCTGATGGCGGCGATCGGCTCCGCCGTCGGCCTGGGCAACATCTGGCGATTCCCCTACATCGCCTACGAGAACGGCGGCGGTGCCTTCCTGGTGCCCTACCTCGTCGCCCTGATCACCGCGGGTATCCCGCTGCTGATCCTCGAATACAGCATCGGGCACCGCTACCGCTCCTCCGCGCCGCTGTCCTACCGGCGCATCGCCAGGCCCGCCGAGGCCATCGGCTGGTGGCAGGTGGCCATCTGCTTCGTGATCGCGGTCTACTACGGGGCCATCATCGCCTGGAGCTGCGCCTACCTGGTCTTCTCCGTGCGCCAGTCCTGGGGTGAGGCCCCCAACGCCTTCTTCTTCGGCGACTACCTCCAGATGAGCGAGGCGCCGGGCGCGATCTCGGGCTATGTTCCCGGAGTCGCCCTGCCGCTCATCGGCGTGTGGGCCGTGGTGCTGCTGATCCTGGCGCTGGGCATCCGCAACGGCATCGAGAAGGCCAACAAGATCTTCATCCCGCTGCTGGTGGTGCTGTTCCTGGTCCTGGTCGTCCAGGCGCTCACCCTCGACGGAGCGGCCACGGGCCTGGACGCGCTGTTCACCCCCGACTGGGGCGCCATGCTCAACGGGAGCGTGTGGGTGGCCGCCTACGGGCAGATCTTCTTCTCGCTGTCCATCGGCTTCGCCATCATGGTCACCTACGCCTCCTACCTGCGGCGCAAGACGGACCTGACCGGGACCGCGATCACGGCGGGCTTCGCCAACAGCTCCTTCGAGCTGCTCGCCGGTATCGGCGTGTTCGCCGCCCTGGGCTTCATGGCCACCACCGCCGGCACCGGTGTCGACGAGGTCGCCACCTCCGGTATCGGCCTGGCGTTCGTCGCCTTCCCGCAGATCATCTCCACCCTGCCCTTCGGCGGCGCCCTGTTCGGCGTGCTCTTCTTCGGCTCCCTGACCATCGCGGGAGTCAGCTCGCTGATCAGCATCGTGGAGGTCAACATCTCGGCCGTGCGGGACCGCACCGGCCTGGGCCGCGTCCCGGCCGTGCTGCTGGTGGGCGGCCTCACCGCGCTGGTCTCGATCCTGCTCTTCCCCACACCGCAGGGGCTGCACTACCTGGACGTGTTCGACCACTTCATCAACCAGTACGGCATCGCCCTGGCCGCCCTGGTGATGCTGCTCGTGTTCGGATGGGCCCTGCGCAGGCTGCCGGTGTTCCAGAACCACGCCAACACGGTCTCCACCATCCGGCTCGGCCTGTGGTGGAAGATCGCCCTGGGCGTCATCACACCCGTCCTGCTCGGCTTCATGATGTGGGACAGCCTGCGCACGGAGCTGGCCGAGGACTACGGCGGCTACCCCTTCGAGTTCCTGCTCACCGCCGGATGGGGCGTGGCCATCGGCGCGATCGTCTTCGGCATCGTCCTGTCGGTCCTGCCCTGGAAGCGGGCTGACGAGCTGGCCGCCCAGGACGCCCGGAACCTCACGGCCACGGGCGCCGAGACCACGAAGAAGGAAGGAGACCGCTGATGTCCACCAGCGCGATCGTCATGATGGTCGTCTCCATCGTCCTGCTGTGGGGCGGCCTCGTCGCGGCCGTCATGCACCTGCGCCGCCACCCCGAGGAGCCCGGCTCCGAGTAGTCCGGGGCACCGCGGACGCGGACGGAACACGGGGCGGTGGACACCTGGCACGGTGTCCACCGCCCCGCTCGCGTCCACGGCCCCGCACGCGAGGGCAGGGGCCCCGGGCCTGGTGACCCGGGGCCCCTGCCGCCTCCCGGACCGCGGTCGTGACTCCGCCCGGTCCGGGGAACACGCCCTACTTCGCGGCGAACTCCCGCACGATGCGCTCGCAGAAAGCGGGCAGGTCGTCGGGGTTGCGGCTGGTGGTGATCCCCTGGTCGGTGACCACCTCCTCCTCCACCGTGGTGCCGCCCGCGTTGCGGATGTCGGTGCGCAGGCTGGGGTAGGAGGTCACCCTGCGCCCCCGCACCACGTCCGCCTCCACCAGGATCCACGGACCGTGGCAGATGGCGGCCACGGGCTTGCCCGACTCCACGAAGCCGCGCACGAACTCCACCGCGTTCTCGTCCTGGCGCAGGTTGTCCGGGTTGACGGTCCCGCCGGGGACCACCAGGGCGTCGTAGTCGCCCGCCCCGACCTCGGAGACCACACGGTCCACCGCGAACTGGTCCGCCGGTTCGATGTCGCCGTTCATCGCCTGGATCTTCCCGGACTCGAGTGAGACCAGGTCGATGTCGGCGCCCTCCTGCGTCAGCGCCTCGCGCGGTTTGACGAGCTCCACCTGCTCGACACCGTTCGCCGCCAGGATCGCGACCCGGCGGCCGTTGAGCGTGTCGGCCATGGCTACCCCCTCAGCTCGACCTTCCGGCACCCTTTCGTGCCGCGTTGGCGCCTCTACCCGCAGGACCCCTTCCACTCACATGGGCTGCCGCACGGCCGAGGGATCCCGCACACGGTGGGCCGGACCGCGCACCCGTACACAAGAACCCGAACCCGGCACGGCGGCCGGGGATCGGACCGCACACACCCCCGACCCGAGGAGAGGCCGTGCCCGCGACCCGTCACCTGTACCTGGCCCGCCACGCCGAGGCCGACCACCACCAGGGGACCCTCACCGAGCAGGGCCGCCGCCAGGCCGCCCTGCTCGGCCGAAGACTGCGCGAGGCGGATGTGGAGGCCCTCTCTACCACGGCCCCCTCCCGCGCACCGCCCAGACCGCCCGCCTGGCGGCCGAACAGCTGGGGACCGAACCGGTCGCGGCCCCCGAGGCGGGCGACTACACACCCCACCTGCCCACCCGCGCGCAGATACCGCCCCGGTACGCCGACACGGTCCTGGACTTCGTCGACTCGCTGCCCGAACACGAGCGCCTCCCGGGCCCCGGCCTGGCCCGCCGCGCACTGGAGCGCTTCACCGGACCGGCCCGGGGCGACAGGGAGCTCCGCGAGGCGGTCATCACCCACGCCCACCCGATCGGCTGGCTGCTGTGCACCGCACTGGGGGCGCCCGCATGGCGGTGGGTGACCCTGGCCCCGGACAACGCGGCCCTGACCGTCCTGCGCTACGACACGGACCGGCCCGCGACGGTCCTGGCGTTCAACGACACCTCCCACCTGGCCTGACCCCCGTCCTTGGTCGAGGGGCCGACGCGATCGCCTGCACGAGCGCACGGACCACGGCAGGGGTGCCGACCGCGCCGGGGAGGGCACCGTCCACCGCACCGGGGCCGCGCACAGCAGGGCGAAGGACCGCCCGCCGGTCCGCGGGCCCTTCAGGGCTCTCTAGCCCAGGCTGCCCTGGGTGCCCTCCCACACCCCGGCGGGAATCCGCTCCAGCAGGTCGATCACGGCGTCGGCCCGCGCCTGGACCCGTTCGGTGTCCAGGCGCCCCCGCTCCCAGGAGAGCAGGTACCGGCCACCGAAGCGGAACGGGACGGGGCCCTGCCGGGACAGCAGCCACGCACGCGTGTCCTGCCCCAGGACGGTCCCGGGGAAGGCGTCGCCGTCGGTGGCCACCCTGAACCGCTTGTCGAACCCGGCCTGCCCCGAGATCCAGGGGTGCGCGCCCGCCACGGGGAGCGGCGGGGCCGGGGAGGCGCCCACCTCCTCCACCTGCAGCAGCGGAACGGCCTCGGGCAGGGCGGCCGCTACCACGGTGTACACGTGCGTGACGGTCCGGTTGTGGTGCTGGGGGTGGGGAGCGGTGTAGCCGTACTCATAGGCCATGACCCGGCGGCCGCGCCGCTCGGCGCACAGCACGTGCCTGGTCCGGGCGTTGGAGCGCCGCTCCAGGAACGGGACGCCGTCGAACCGGTCGACCAGCTCGGGCCGTTCCCGGTCATAGCGCCACCCCCGGCACCGGGCCCAGGCGGCCAGGGCCCGGGAGCGGTGGCGTTCGGCGGCCGTACCCGCGACCGCCATCGCACCGACACCGACGACCGTCAGGGCCACGATCACCAGGACCAGGACAGTGGGGCTCTCCATGGGGGACTCCTCGTCCGAAGTGCGGCTCTTCCCCTCTTCCCCACTGAGACGCGGCCCACTCCCTCTCCGGTTCCCGTTCTCCCCCCCACGGTTCGGGGCCCGACCGGCCCGCGCCGGGAGGGCGCCGCGCGGCGCCCTCCCAGCAGCCGGAGCCGGGGTCAGTCCGCGGTGAAGACCTTGCCCGGGTTGAAGATCCCCCGCGGGTCCAGGGCGTCCTTGACCGCCCGGTGCATCCGCAGCACCTGCGGCCCCATCTCCTTGGCGGCGCCGCGCATCTTCAGCAGGCCCACGCCGTGCTCACCGGTGACCGTGCCGCCCAGGGCCAGCGCCTCCTCCACGATCACCTCGAAGGCCTCCTGCGCGCGCTTCTTGGCGGCCTCGTCACCGGCCGGAACGATGAACAGGGGATGCAGGTTGCCGTCGCCGGCGTGCGCGATGTTGCCGATCCGGGTCTCGAAACGCTCCCCGATCCGCTCGATGCGCTCCAACATCAACGGCAGCTTCGCCTTGGGCAGGCACATGTCCTCGGTCAGCAGCGGACCGAGCCGCTCCAGCGCCGGATAGGCCAGACGGCGGGCCTCGAACAGGGCCTCGGCCTCCTCCTGGTCGGTGGAGCGCACCGCGTAGACCGCCCCCTCCCCCCGGAAGCACTCCAGGATGCGGTCGGCCTCCTGCTCGCCCGCGGCCCCGGGCTGGTCGCTGCGCGCCAGCAGCAGCACCTCGCCCTCGGCGGACAGGCCCATGTTCTTCCAGGAGTCCACCGCCTCCAGGCAGAACCGGTCGATCAGCTCCATCGCGGAGGGGACCACCCCGGCGGCCGAGACCGCCGCCACCGCGCGCCCGGCCTGCACCAGGGAGTCGAAGTAGCCCACCACCGTGTGCTCGGTGCCGGTGCGCAGCGGCCGCATCCGCAGCGTCACCTCGGTGACCATGCCCAGGGTTCCCTCCGAGCCCACCATGAGCCCGCACAGGTCGTAGCCGGTCACCCCCTTGGCGGTGGCGCGGCCCAGCCTCACCACCTCGCCCGAGCCCACGACCGCCTCCATGCCCAGCACGTAGTCCCGGGTGACCCCGTACTTGACGCAGCACAGACCGCCCGCGTTGGTGGCCACGTTCCCGCCGATGGTCGACCAGGGGGAGGAGGCGGGGTCGGGCGGGTACCACAGGCCGTCCCGGGCCACCCTCGCACGCAGGTCGTCGTTGACCACCCCGGGCTGCACGGTGGCCGTCTGCTGGACGGGGTCGACCTCCAGGACGCGGTCCATCCGCTCGAAGGAGACCACCACCCAGCCGTCCACGGCGTTGGCCGCCCCCGACAGCCCCGTGCCCGCGCCGCGCGCGACCACCGGAACGCCCGCGTCGGCGCACACACGCACGACGGCCGCGACGTCCTCGGTCCCGCGCGGGCGCACGACCGCGGCGGGGAGACCGTGGGAGGCCCACTCGGCCTCGTCGTGGGAGTAGCCCTCCATGACCTGGGGGTCGGTGACCACCTGTTCCGCGCCGACCGCTGTCCTCAGCCTCTCGGCGATCCCGGACATGGGCATCCTCCTCACCACGGTGCTCCGGCGCTCCGCTGCGCCGACGCCGCCAGCACTCTAACCGGACACCCCGCCCCGAAGGCACCGCCGCCCCGGTCGGGGGCGCGGGGAGCATCCGCGCAGAAAGCGCCGCGACCGTCGCGTGCACCACCGCGCGAGGGCCCCGGCGTCTTAGCATGGTCCTTCGGCCAGTGAAGGAGCACCCATGAAGACAGTCCTGGTCACCGGCGGTACCGGAACCCTGGGAAGCCTCGTCGTGGAACGCCTGCGCCGAGCCGGGCACCAGGTACGCAGCCTGAGCCGCCACCCCGCCCCCCAGGACCCCTCCTCCTTCTCCGTGGACCTGCGCAGGGGGACCGGACTGGCCGACGCCGTCCAGGGCGCGGACACCGTCGTGCACTGCGCCACCACACCCGCCGGCGGAGACATCGGGTCCGCCGCCCACCTGCTCCGCGCGCTACGCCGGGCGGGCGTCAAACACCTGGTCTACATCTCCATCGTCGGCGTGGACCGGATACCGCTGGGCTACTACCGGAACAAGCACACCGTGGAACGGGCCCTGGAGGCCTCCGGCCTGGGCTGGTCTGTGCTGCGCGCCACCCAGTTCCACGACCTGGTCCTGACCCTGTGCGCGGGCGCGGCCCGCCTTCCGCTCATGCCCGTGCCGCAGGTGGAGGTGCAGCCCGTGGACGCCGGGGAGGTCGCCGCCCGCCTTACGCGGCTGGCCGAGGGCGACCCCGTCGGGCGCGTCCCGGACATGGGCGGCCCGCGCGTGGAGTCCTTCCACGACCTGGCCGGCGCCTACCTGTCCTGGGCGGGGCCGGAGCGGCGCCTGCTGCCGGTGCGCCTGCCGGGGTCCGTCTTCGCCGCCTACCGGGAAGGGCACCACCTGAGCCCCGAGCGGGCGGTCGGCACGGTCACCTTCCAGGAGTTCCTGGACCGCCGCACCACTGGTTGAACAAAGCGTTGAAAATATACTGTTGACAAGTGGGGGTGCGGGCTCCACGCTGAGGACATGACCGAACCACGGCCCGAGAACGCCTTCGCCCAGCCCGACCCCGGCGCCGCCCGCCGCACGCGCACCCACCAGGCGCTGGTACGCATCACCGAGCGGCACGCCGACGGCGAACACCGCCGCCGCTGGGACGAGCACCACATGCCCATGCCGCCCCTGGACGCCCTGCGCCGCGTCGCCGACCTGGCCGCAGGCAGCGCCCTGCCCGAAGAGGGCTCCCCGGCGGTGGACCAGGACGACCTCACCGCCGCCCTGACCCTGGTGCCCTGGGCGCGCGCGGAGTTCGACCAACTGGAGGCCGGACTGCTGCAGATGTCCAAGGGACGCGGCATGACCTGGCAGGAGATCGCCTTCGGCCTGGGACTGGGCTCGGCCCAGGCCGCCCGCCAACGCCACGAACGCCTCGCCCAGCGCGCCGACACCTGAAGACCGCACACGTCCGAGCCGGGGCGAGGGCTCCGGCCTCCTCAGGGGGCGGACCGGGGGCTCAGACCCGCTCCAGGGGGACGTGGGGCCCTTCGGGCACCTGCACATGAACGGGCATACCGGGCTCGACGGGGCCGCTGGCCACGACGACGCCCATCACCCCGGCCCTGAGCACCAACGCCCCGTCCTCACCGCGGTGCACGACCTGCTTGAGCAGCCCTGGGGAGAAACCGTCGATCTGCAGGCACGGGTTGCGCAGACCGGTGATCCGAACACTGGCCCGATCCCCCAAGCGCAGGACGGTACCGGTCGACAGCGCCAGCAGGTCCAGCCCGCGTGTGGTGACGTTCTCCCCCAGCTGGCCGGGGCCGACCGAGAACCCGGCCCCGGCGACCTCGTCGAGGAGTTCGGCGTGGAGCAGGTGGACCTGGCGCAGGTTGGGCCGGGTCGGGTCCACGGCCACCCGGGAGCGGTGCTGGACGGTGGCGCCCAGGTGGGCGTCTCCCTCCACACCCAGCCCCGCCAGGAGACGGATCCCCGGCAGCACATCCTTGCTGAAGGTGTGTCCGGCGCTGCTGCTGACCGACTCCACCACCGGGCCCATGGAACGCCCCCTCCTTCACGCGACGCCCACAACCTAACCATCCCCGGATCCGCCCGCATACAGCCGCGGTACCGGATACAGGCCGAACTCCAGGGTGGTGACGCCGTCGGCCGCCCACCCGTGGCGGCGACCGAACCAGCTCAGCCCGCCGCCCAGGGTGTACCCGGCCACGCCGACCACCGGGGACACACCGCACCCCCGTGGCATGCTGGAGGCATGGAACGGGTGATGCTGGACCTGCGCTTCGCGCCCGAACTGCGCTTCTTCCTCACCCCGCGGCACCGGCACGGACCGGTGCGCGTGGAGACGGAGCCCACCTCCACCGTGGGCCACGTCGTGCAGTCCCTGGGCGTACCGCTGACCGAGGTCGGACCCCTGCACGTCAACGGCCACCCGCGCCCGCCCTCCCACCGCCCCGGCACGGGCGACGTCGTCGACGTCGAAGCCGTGCGATGGCCGCAGACCCCGCCCTTCGACCACACGCGGTTCCTGCTCGACGTCCACCTGGGCACCCTGGCCCGCCGCCTGCGCCTGCTGGGCGTGGACACCGCCTACGACAACGACCGCGACGACGAGGAACTGGTGGAACAGGCCAATGCCGAGGAGAGGGTGCTGCTCACCCGCGACCGCGGGCTCCTGCACCGCAGAAGCCTGCGCGCCGGCGCCCACATACACCAGGACCGCCCCGACGACCAGCTGCGCGAGGTCCTGGAGCGGTTCGCCCCCTCACTGCACCCGTGGACACGGTGCCCGGCGTGCAACGGCGCGCTGGCACCGGTGGCCAAACACCAGGTCCAGGGTCGCCTGGAGCCGGGCACCCGCGCCACCTACGAGGCGTTCGCACGCTGCCGCTCCTGCGGCCGGGTGTACTGGCCTGGCGCCCACCACTCACACCTGACCCGTATCGTGCGCCAGGCCCAGGAGCTCGTCTCCTCACGCCCGGACTCCACCTGAACGCGGGACCCGGAACAGGCCCCGGACGCGACCGCGCCGACCGGATCCGCACCCGCACCCGGGCTCTGCCCGGCTCCCGCACGAAGGGGGCCCGCGCACCCCCTCCCCCAGGGGCGGGACGCGGCCGCCGATGTGCCACCATGTCGGCGTGGACGTCACCGCGCACATCAACGCCCTGGACCGTGAAGGCCGCATGATGGCCGATTCCGCCGCCGCCACCGGCCTCGACGCCGCCGTGGCCACCTGCCCCGGATGGCGGGTGCGCGACCTGATCACCCACACCGGCCAGGTGCACCGCTGGGCCGCGGCGCACGTGGCCTCCGGCAACGGCGGACCACCGGTACGGGGACAGACCGCCAAGGCGGTGTTCCCCCACCCCGGGGACGACACCCTCCTGGACTGGTTCCGCGAGGGCCACGCCCACCTGGTGAAGACCCTCTCCGACGCCGCCCCCGACACCGAGTGCCTCACGTTCCTGCCCGCGCCCTCACCCCTGGCGTTCTGGGCGCGCCGCCAGGCCCACGAGACCACCGTCCACCGCGTCGACGCCCAGTCGGCGCACCCGGACCACGCCCCCGCCCCCGGAGAGGGCGCGATCGACCCCGTCGACCCGGCGCTGGCCGCCGACGGAGTGGAGGAACTCCTCCTGGGTTTCTTCGCCAGGCCCGGCGGCCCGCTGGTGGCCGACCCCCCGCTGGTGCTGTCCCTGGAGGCCACCGACACCGGACAGGGCTGGACGGTGTCGCTGACCCCCACCGGCCGCACGAACACGCGCGGAAGCGCCCCCGACGCCGACACCACCGTGACCGGACCGGCGCACGAGCTGTACCTCCTGCTGTGGAACCGCTCCACCGGCGACCGGTGCACGGTCACCGGCGAGCGAAGGGCCCTGGACCTGTGGCGCGAGCGCGCACAGGTCCAGTGGCGCCGCTGAGACACCGCAAGGCTCCCTGCCCTCCCTGCCCCGGCGGGCCGAAGCAGGACACGGGCCGACCCCACCGGTGCGCGGCGAACCCCTCTCCGAGTTGACCTCAACCCAACTTGAGTTCCTAGCCTCGTCGTGGCACACGCAACGACCAAGGAGACCCGACCATGTCCGAGGCCGCACACCGGGCGGGGGCACGCCAATGGGCGGGACTGGTCGTACTGTCCCTGCCCGCCCTGGTGATCGCACTGGACTTCACCGTGCTGCACCTGGCCGTGCCGCACCTGAGCGCCGACCTGCAGCCCACGAGCACACAGATGCTCTGGATCGTGGACATCTACGGCTTCATGATCGCCGGACTCCTGATCGCCATGGGCACACTGGGCGACCGGATCGGCCGTCGCAGGCTGCTGCTGACCGGAGCGCTCGCGTTCGGCGCCGCCTCGGTGCTGGCCGCCCTGGCCACCAGCGCCGAGGTCCTGATCCTGGCCCGCGCACTCCTCGGCGTCACCGGGGCCACCCTGCTGCCCTCCACCCTGTCACTGATCAGCAACATGTTCCGCGACCCGGTACAGCGCAGGTTCGCCATCGCGGTGTGGTCGGCCAACTTCATGCTCGGAGGCGCCCTCGGGCCGCTGGTGGGCGGCGCCCTGCTGGAGGCGTTCTGGTGGGGTTCGGTCTTCCTTCCGGCGGTACCGGTGATGCTCATCCTGCTCGTCCTCGGCCCGCTGGTGGTACCGGAGTACCGCTCCGCGGCGGCGGGCCGCCCGGACCTGGCCAGCGTCGTGCTGGCGATCGCCTCGATCCTGCCCGTGGTGTACGGGATCAAGGAGGCGGCCAAGGACGGCCCGACCGCGGCGTCCCTGCTCTCCATCGCCGCCGGCGCCCTCCTGGGATGGGTCTTCGTGCGGCGGCAGCGGCGGCTGGCCGACCCGCTGCTCGACCTGGGACTCTTCTCCCACCGCGGCTTCAGCGTGTCCCTGGGCGCCCAGACCACCGGCCTGTTCGTCCTGGGAGCCGTCCAGTTCTTCGTCATGCAGTACCTGCAGCTGGTCCTTGGCCTGTCGCCCCTGGCGGCCGGTCTGTGGACCGTGCCCGCGATGGTCGCGGGCGTGGCCGCGAACCTGCTGGTCCCCCTGCTCTCCCGCAGGATGGGACCGGTGCGCGTGATCACGGGAGCGTTCGCCCTGGGCGTGGTCGGCCTCGTCCTGATCGCCGCGGCCGGCCCCCTCGGACTGGCCCTGACCGTGGCCGGGTTCACCCTGCTCAACCTCGCGCTCAACCCCGCGATGGTGCTGACCTACGACATGATCATCAGCAGCGCCCCGCCCGAGCGCGCCGGGACGGCCTCGGGCACCGCCGAGACCGGGAACGAGCTGGGGATCGCCCTCGGCGTGGCAATCGCCGGAAGCCTGGGCGCCGCCGTCTACCGCCGCCGACTGAGCGGGGCCACCCTCCCCGAGGACACACCGCCGGACGCGGTCGAGGCCGCACGCGACACCCTCGGCGGCGCGGTGGCCGCCGCCGGAGACCTGGCCGGCCCCGGCGGCGAACGACTGCTCACCGTGGCACGAGAGGCCTTCGTGCAGGGGATGCAGGTCACCACCGTCATGCTGGCGGTACTGCTGGGGGCCGTCACCCTCACGGCCGCCCTGCTCCTGCGCGGGACGGCAGCGGGCGCACGCACCCCCCACAGCGACGACGGGCACGACCACCAGGACACGAACCGGACCAGGGCCTGAAGTCCCGCCCCGCTTCCCCAGGTTCTGCCTCCTCCGAGCACGAGCGCTGGCAGAACCACCGGCGAAGTGACCTGCTCAGTTCCTGCGCGCGGTCACCAGAGCGAAGGAGAGGAACTCCCCGCCGTCCGTGGTGAGCATGTCGATGACGGGCCGGTGTGCGCTCCGGCCGTCCGGCTGGTGCTCGGCGCATGCCCGGGCCCACAGCAGCCAGTCCCGCCAGGCGTCCTGCTGCAGCCGCGCGGACGTGACCTCCACCAGTTCGGTGGTCTCCCACTGGAAGCGCCACCACTCCGCCGTGTGCCAGGCCATCGCCTCCCAGCCGACCACCTTCTTGATGTGGGGCGGGATGGCCCCGAGCTCCCGGACCTCCCGTGTCATGGCGGGAGTGGCCACGGCCAGCTGCCCGCCGGGGCGAAGGAACCGCACCAGGTAGGGCAGGTAGTTGTCCGCCGTACCGAAGTACTCGAACGCGTCGACGCTCACGATGGCGTCGAAGCCCTCCTCCTCGAACGGCAAGGCGTGCGCCTCGGCTCGCACGGCCTCCACCTGGCCGCCGACACCCGCTTCGGCGAAGACGGCCGCAGCGTCCTCAGGGGCGATCCACCAGTCGGCCGCGACGACCCGGGCACCGTACTCGCGGGCCAGGAACACCGACGTGGCTCCCTTGCCGGAGCCGAGGTCGAGAACCCGCATCCCCGGGCGCAGACCGAGGTCACGGGCGAGATCCTCCAGCAACCACAACGGGTTCGGCCCCATGTCAAGGTCGAGCAACCAGGCGGGGTCATAGCGGGAGGAGCGCGGATAGCGGTCCGGGCGCAGGAGATCATTCACAGCAGTCACGAGTACGAACCCAAGCCGATCCTCCTCCCGAGCGCAACCCGGTCTCGCCTCACCACGCTCACGCCGCCGGGCCTGTGGAGGGGCCGGCCCGGACCCGTCAGGTCCCCCCTCCGAGAACGGCCAGGACAACGAGTCGTCTGCGCGGGCGGACACACGCTAGTCGGACTGTTCGGGAGGACGCGCGCCCCTGGGACGGGCACGAAGGTGCGCGCGTTCGCCCTGTCTGCCGAACAGACTGAGGAACTCGACCGGCCCGGTGCCGGCGGCACCGAACCAGTGCGGCACACGGGTGTCGAACTCGGCGGCCTCACCGGGTGAGAGCACCAGGTCGTGTTCGCCGAGCACGACCCGCAGCCGCCCGTTGAGGACGTAGAGCCACTCGTAGCCCTCATGGGTCTGCGGATCGGGTTCCCGACGGCCGTCGGCCGGGATCACCAGCTTGTACGCCTGGATACCGCCGGCCCGGCGGGTCAGGGGCAGCATGGTCATGCCGTGCATGGTGACCGGGCGCAGGTGGATGCGCGGATCCCCGGTGGGCGGGGCGTCGACGAGCTCGTCGAGGGTGACCCCGTGGACCCTGGCCAGAGGAAGCAGGAGTTCCAGGGTCGGCCTACGGGCACCGGACTCCAACCGGGACAGGGTGCTCACCGAGACGCCGGTGGCCTCCGACAGCTCGGCCAGCGTGATCTCCCGTTGCTGGCGCAGTGCGCGCAGGCGGTGCCCCACCGCTCCGAGCGTGCGGTCGAGGTCGTGGCCGGGATCATGGTCCATGACACCACCTTGCCATGGCGGCAACGCGGATTGCCCGAACGAGGGCGGGCTCACACGCTTGCCGTGAGGGCACCGCGGTACCCGACCATGCCGGCACCCCGACCACGGAGCACACCACGCCCCGGTCCCGACCGGGCCCGCGGGCACCGACGGCCTAACCAGTCCACGTACCCGGTCTCCGCCCTGCTGACACGATGGCCTGTGGGCACGGCACCGCTGAGGCGACGAAGGGAACGGATGGGCGACGACGAAGACCTGGACCTCGCACACCGGATGGCCGACCTCGCCGGACGGATCGCGATGAGCGACCTCGCCGCGGGCGGCCACGAAGCCGAGAGGAAGAGCGACGGCAGCCCCGTCACCCCGACCGACCGCCGCATCGAGCGGGAACTGCGTGCGCTGATCGCCCACGAGCGTCCGCGCGACGCCTTCACCGGCGAGGAGTTCGGCGACAGGGGAAGCGGCCCGCGCCGGTGGATCGTCGACGCGGTCGACGGCACCCGGAGCTTCCTCGCCGGCGAACCGGAATGGGGAACGCTGATCGCCCTCACGCACGACCACCGCGTCCGTCTGGGCCTGGTCATCGCCCCGGCCCTGGGCCGGCGCTGGTGGGCGATGCCGGGCGAGGGCGCGTGGACGGCGGTCGAACCGTGGCCGCCACGGCCCGGTGGGTCCGCCCGCGCCCTGAGCGTCACGGCCACGGCCCGTCTGGAGCGCGCCTCGGTCGGGATCTGGCCGCCCCCGCAGCGCATCACCGACCACGCCCGCCGGGCGGCCGCCGCACTCGCCGACCGCTCAGGGCGCGTGGTCCCCGCATGCGACTGGACCGGTCACGGGCACGCGGAGGCCACACCTGCCAAACCCTCGACCGGTTCCGGCACCTGCCACGGCGGGCTGCTCGTGGCCACGGGCCGACTGGACGCCTTCCTGCTGGTGGGCGCGGGCCCCTGGGACGTGGCCGCCCTCGTGCCGATCGTCCGTGAGGCGGGCGGCTCCTTCAGCGACCTCGCCGGTGGGGACCGGTTCGACACCGGAGCCGCGCTGTTCGGCAACACCCGCCTGCACGCGGAGGCCCTGCACGCCGTGCGGTCCGCGACCTGAGGACCCCGGCACCGCTGTCAGCGCGGTGCGTCCGCCTCAAGGTACAGAGCGCGCACGGCCTCGACGAAGCCGCGGCGGCACCCCGGTGGGCGGGCACACCGCAACACCGGACACAGTGCAGGTAGGACGTCTCCGCCGCCATCCCGGTACGCCTGCTCCGGGGCCGACCGTCCGGTGGGGACGGCCACCCCCGGCCGGGAGTACACCGGACATTCCATACGGAGGGTTACGGGTTTCCCCTCATTGAATACGGAGAGTTACATTTGCGACGCTTTCCGTAGGACACCCGAGGAGGACCCATGAGGCGCCTGTCCATCATTGCCCTGTCCGCCACCGCCGCACCCGCCTCAGCCGAGGCGGGCGGCGCCCTCGACGCTCCCGTCGACGTCATCGTGCAGGTCATCGAGCTGCTGGCGTAGGCGCATGGCGGTCGATGTCCCCGGGGCCGCACCAGGTCGGCCCCGCGCCACGTCCGCCGCCGGAAAGAGCCGGGCGGGGTTCCAGCGCGTGACCCCGCCCGGTGTCCGGTCAGGGGGTCACCGCCGGGCCCTGAAGCGCTCCTCCTCAGGCCCGGCAACAAGCCCCAACCCCCGCATGAGCAGAGCCCCCGCGCGAGGCTTGGTCGCGCGGGGGCTCTCGCATCTCGCCGGACCTCGCGGATCCCCCGATACCGGCGGTCCGGCGCGGGCCGCGCGCTCAACCCCCCGTCGGCGCCCGACCCCCGCACCCGCGCCGTATCCTCCCGGAGCCACACGGCCGTGGAGGCCGCCCCCCGTGGCCCACGGGGCGCGCAGGTACGCACCCGCCTGCCTACCCGCTTCACCGCGGGCAAACATCGGCCGGTCCCTTACCTGGCCCCTGGTGGCACGTTCCTTACCGACCCCCCTCGTCTAGGGAGCTTCGCGGTCCATGGCGGGAGAAGCCGCGAACCCCCGCTCCTCGAACCACTCGTACAGAGCAACGGCGCGCCGGAACCCTGCGGGGGCGTCCTGCGGGGTGAGGGGGATGAGCAGGATGTTCCAGGCATAGGGCACCACGTCCGTGGACGGGTTGGGATGGACCTCGTAGCGGAACCCCTCGTCCTCGCACGCGTGCTCTCCGGCCGCCACGGCCCGCGGGAGGAACTCACGCACCATGGACAGGACCTGACCCCGGTCCAGATGACCCAGGTCGGCCGACACCAGGAAACGCGAACCCGGAGCGGGCACGCCCGGCTCGGTACGCGGCGGCTCCTCCCGCAGCAGGTCCCGGGTGCGCTCGGCCAGGTACCTGCGCGCGGCGGGCTCGCCGCTCGGACGGGGAACGGGAAGTCGGTCGGTCATCGACTGCGCCTCATCTCTGACAGGACCCGCTGTTGCCGCGCGATCCGGGTGCGGACCCTTTGGGCGAGGCGGTGGACGACCGCCTCCGGGTCCCGTTCGTGGAACAGGATCTCACCCATTCCCGTGGTGGTGAGGTGCTCCAGCTCCGCTCGGGCCCTCTCCACCTGGTCGGCCAGATCCGCAACAGCGGTGCGGGGTTCGTCCAGACCGCTTCGGCGGACGGCCGCGGCGTCGCCGCTGCGCCACCCCCGGCTCAGCTCCGCCAGCCGTTGCGCGTCACCGCGTGCGTAGGCCTCGTTGACGAGCTGCGTGAACTCCTCGCGCCGCGCGCGGTCGGCCTCGTCCTCGGCGAGATCGGGATGGCATCGCCGGATCAGGTCGCGGAACAGCCGACGCGTCTCGGTGGTGATCTGGGGACGCGGCCGCTCACCGTCCTCCTCGGGTTCGGCCTCTGCCGCCTGCGCCGCCCAGGCCGATTCCCGTGCCCGCTCCCGGGCCGCCTCGGCGTCGCGCCTGGCCTCCGGTCCGTCCTCGTGCCGCACCCGTAGCGCGGCGATGCACGCCTCGATCTCGTCCAGCTCCGCGTAGAGGGGCGCCATGATCCGGTCGTGGAAATGGGTGAAGGCTTCCAGACGGGACTTGGCGGCGGCCAGTTCCAAGCGCAGGTCGGCCAGTTCCTCCGCCAGCACGGCCAACTCGCCGACGAGCCGTTCGCGCTCAGGGTCCCGCCAGAGCACGGTCGCGCCGGCGTCATGGGTCGTCATACCGGGATCCGCCTCACCGGGTCCTCCGCCGCTTGCCGAAATCTCTGGGAACGCCGACATCCTACGGCGTGCCGGGGATCGAGGAGGATCACCACGGCCCCAGGCCAAGGCCGAGGATGCGGCGCGAAACGCGCGGACCTTTGCTTGAAGGCCTGCAGCCCACCGGGCCTGCGAGTCAGCGGGATGACGGTCATGCCGCTGTGGGTGCGTGGCCGGGGGTGCACCCGTGGGCCACCGTCGGCCGGGGCGCCGACGAGCGGTACCTGCTAGGCCCTCGCCAGAGGAAGCAGCAGCTCCAGGCCCGGCTTACGGTGGCCCGACTCCAGACGGGAGAGGGTACTGACCGCGATCCCGGTGGCCTCCGCCAGCACGGCCAGGGTGGCCCCACCGCGACGGCGCAACTCGCGAAGCCGCGGACCGACCGCGCTGAGCACGGCACCGAACCCGTCCTCGTCGCTCCTACACCGACCATGCCCACTTTTTTGCTGTTCCCGCAAAGAACTTTGTCGAGCAGCCGTCGGCGGGGGCAGATTGGTGCCGAAGGCGCGCACGATGACCCGACACAGCGACCGATACGACGCGGTGACCGACGGCGGCCAGCCCCGCAACGCGCCGTCAGCGCACACGCCCAAGGCACAGACCCGGCACGACCCCTTCTCCGCACGAGCGGAGGCACGCCTTTGCGAGCAGATCACCGGCCACCGGCGCCACGGCCTCTGACCACACCGGACACCACCACCGAGGTAAGGACAATGGACGCACAGTTCTGGGACGACAGATACGGCAGCCGCGACCAGCTCTTCAGCGGCTCCCCCAACGGAGTGCTCGTCACCGAGGTCACCGACCTACCGCCGGGACAGGCACTCGACGTGGGATGCGGCGAGGGCTCCGACGCGCTCTGGCTGGCCCGGCGCGGCTGGCTGGTCACCGCGGTCGACATCTCCCGGATCGCCCTGCAGCGCGCCGCCGCCACGGGCGCGGACGTCGACGGCCGCGTGGCGTGGACACGCGCCGACCTGACCACCGTGCCACCGCCGGCCGGCGCGTTCGACCTGGTGACCGTTCAGTACTTCCCGCTCCCACGCCAGCCGACCCACACCGCGCTACGCGGCCTGCTGGCCGCCGTGGCGCCCGGCGGCACCCTCCTCGTCGTCGGCCACGACCTCGCCGACCTGCCGCCACGCGGCGAAGGCGACCTCGACCCGCACGACTACTACCAGCCCGCCGAGATCGCCGAACTCCTCGATGACGACTGGACGGTCCTGGTCGAGGAGACCCGTCCACGGACCGCTCCCGCCCCCGCGGGCACGCACCACACCCACGACACCGTCCTGCGAGCACGACGCGTGAGGTGACACCGCCCGTTCTCGGCGGCACCCATGGACCCGGCTCCCGGCGGTGAGGAGACCGGTCCGGGTGCCGCCGGTCGCGGGCGGGGGTCCGCGCCCGGCCGCGACCCGGCCCGTGCGGGCACGCCCTCGAACGGCCGCAAGGCATAGCGTGGGGCACTGAGGCGGGTCTCCCCCGCCCCTTCCGCACACCGTGGGCGGGCCGAGCGGCCACCCCGTGCTCCCCTCAGCCGACCGGAGAGATCCCCATGACAGACTCCTCCCGCACCGGACACGGCGACCCGACCGCCGAACCCCTGGTCGGCGACGGTGTCACTCCGGGCATCGTGCGGGTGGGCGACACCGTCCGCCGCCCGGTCCGACCCTTCACCGCCACGGTCCAGGCCTACCTCGCCCACCTGCACAGCGCCGGCTTCACCGCCGCGCCGGTCCCACTCGGCACCGACGAACAGGGCCGCGAAGTACTGACTCACGTCCCCGGCGACGTCCCCCGCGAACCACTGCCCGCCGAGGCCGCCGGAGAGGACGTCCTGGTCGCACTGGCCCGGCTGATCCGGCGGCTGCACGAAGCCGCCGAGGGCTGGATCCCGCCGGCGGACGCCGTCTGGGGCGGTATCCCCGGGTCCGCCGCCACCGACCGGGACCCCCTCGGACGGGAACCCGAGCTCGTGGGGCACCGCGACTACTGCCCCGGCAACGTCGTCTTCCGCCACGGCCTGCCCGCGGCCCTCATCGACTTCGACCTGGCACGGCCCACCACCCGCCTCTACGAGATCGTCAACGCCCTCTACTGGTGGGTTCCGCTGCTGGATCCGCGCGACCGCGCCCCCGCCTTCGCCGGTCTCGACGCGGCCCACCGGGTCGGCGTCTTCGTCGACGCCTACGGCGCGACCGAGCGGCAGCGCGCGGACCTGGTCCCCCTGGCGACGCGGACGATCCACCGCTTCCACGCCGGGGCCCGCGCCGCCGCCGACCGAGACCCGATCTTCCGGCGCCTGTGGGAGGAGGGCGTCAAGGACCGCATGCCCCGCGCCGAGTCGTGGATCGCCCGGGAAGGCCGCGCCATCGCCGAGCAGGTCACCGGCCACGACCATGGGCACGCCACATAGCAGAAGGCGCGGGCCGCTTCCGCGCGCCCGCACCCGGACTCCGGCGCCCACGCGCATTCGCCCCGCACGATGCGAGCCGGTACCGCGCCCTGGGCCCGGTGGGGAGCGAAGGCGTCCTGGAGGTCTTAGGTCCAGCCGTAGTCGACCAAACGGTGGGCTGACGGCGGGGATGTTCCAGTCATGGGGAACCTTGTGTTGTCCGGCCGTGCCGGTGGTGACGCACGCTGCGCCTTTCCGGTGGGGCATGCACCACCACCTGGTACGACCATGGGGAAAGGGAAGGGCTCACAGGCCCTCGGCCGGGTCCGCGTGTCGGCCCCGGTGGCCCGATGCGCACGGTCAGGACCTGTCGGCCTGGTCAGAGGAGGGGACCGGGGGTGCACGGAAGGAACCGCACACCCCCTGGTCCGGTTCCTCAGATGCCGAACGGTGCCGCGTAGCGGATGGTGCCACCGGGCAGCGACGACCCGTCCAGGGACAGGGCCATCAGGGCCTCGTCAGGGACTTCGATGTCCAGGCCGATGCCGTGTGCGGAGGCTCGGGTGAAGCCGAACCTCGGGTAGTAGGCGGGGTGGCCCAGGACGGTGACGAAGCGTTCGCCCCGGCGCCCGGCCTCGGCGAGGGCGGCGCGGACGGCCGCCGAACCGGCGCCGCTGCGCTGGTATTCGGGCAGCACCGCGCACGGGGCCAGGCACAGGGCCGGGGTGGTGTCGATGTGGCAGCGGGTCAGCAGCGCGTGCCCCACGGGCGTGCCGTCCTCGGCCACGGCCAGTTGGGACAGGCCCTCGATCCAGGCCGGGTCGCGGCGCAGGGCCTCGACCAGGTCGGCCTCGTAGGCGGTGTCGAAGGCTGCGAGGCTGATGGCGCGGACTGCGCCGGTGTCGGCGCTGGTCTCGGCGCGCGTCTTCCATGAATGGGACATGGTGGAAGTGGTCCGTTTCGAGATCGTGTTCGTACGGTGCCCGCGAGCTCGCGCTCCAGCGGGGCGGACAGGACGGGGTCAGGCCACGGCCCGGGACGTGAGGGCGACACGGGCGCTGCTCATGGTGGCCTTGAGCGCGGTCATCAACCTCACCTCCCCGTGTCTCCTCGGTCCTGTACGAACGCGTCCCATCATAGCCCCGGAGAAGATGGAGCGTGTCGGGATCGGGAGGTTCCTCGCGGGGAGTCCGACGCTGGGTGTTCGTCCGCCGTGTGGCGGACGGCCCCGTACAACGACGTGTTGGGGGGTCGAGGAGGATTACTACAGGATTTAGCGGTAGAGCCGTGACCTGGGCGACGGTTCGGTGACGGGGCCGGTTTGCCCTGTTCGCGGCCCCTACGTTCGTGGTCATGTCGCATGAATACCTCTCCAATGAACAGATCGCCCGCTACGGCCGCTTCCCCGCCGAGCTGGCGGCGGGCGACCTGGAACAGTTCTTCCGCCTCACCCCCCTCGCCCTGGACCTGGCCATGGGCAAACGCACCCCGTCCACCCGGCTGGGGTGGGCCGTGCCGTGGGGCACGGTGCGCATGCTCGGGGTGTTCCAACCCGACCGCCCCACCCGGTGCCCGAACACGCGGTGGCCTTCGTCGCCGACCAGCTCGACGTCGACCCGGGCCGCCTGGAGGAGTACCGCACCCGGGCTCAGACCGCTTATGAGCACGCTTGGCAGATCCGCGACACCTTCGGCTACCGCGAGTTCTCCGCCGGGGAAGGGGACCTGCGCGCCTACCTCGCGGCCCGGGTGTGGGCCAGCGAGGAAGGCCCCAAGGCGTTGTTCGACCGGGCCGTGCTCTACCTGCTCGAGCACCAGATCCTGCTGCTCGGCCTGACGGTCCTCTCCCGCCTGGTGAGTGGGGTGCGCAAGGCGGAGAACGCCCGCCTGCACCAGGTGGTGGCCCGGCGCATCCCGCACCCGGTGCGCGCCGAACTGGGCGCCCTGCTCCAGGTCCCCGACCAGGCCCGCTTCTCCGAGCTGGAGCGGCTACGCACCGAACCCGACCGGGTCTCCAGCCCCGGCCCTGGTCCAGGCGTTGGACCGCACCAGCCAGATCTCCGGGATCGGCGCCGGGAAGGTGCAGGTGGACGACGTCCCCCAGATCAAGCTGGAGGCGCTGGCCCGGTACGGGATACGCGCCAAGGCCCCCGCGTTGGCCGACCTGGTCCAGGACCGCAGGGAGGCCACGTTGTTGGCCACCGTCCGCCATCTGGAGACGGTCTCGGTCGATGATGCCCTGGACGTGCTGGAGGTGCTGATCACCTCCAAGCTCCTCAACTGTGCGGTGCGCGAGGGCAACGAGGACAAGCTGCGCGCCCTGCCCGATTTGAAGAGCGCGGCGAAGAAGATGGCCGCGGCGATGGACGTGCTCATCAACACCCCGCAGGCCACCACCACCCGGGTGGTGTCGCTGGCGGAGGTGTGGAACGCCATTGAGGAGGTGGTGCCGCGCGAGAAGCTGATGGAGGCGGTCAAGACCATCGCCGAGCAGGTGCCCGAGGATGAGGACGAGGCCGCGGAGTGGCGGGCCCGCCTGGTCAAGCGCTACCGCACCGTGCAGGGGTTCATCGAACTGCTGGTGGAGGTCATCGACTTCGACGCCGTGGAGGCCGGACGGCCGGTCCTGCATGCGTTGACCACAGCTGCGGCGATGGCTCGAAGCCGCAAGCACTACAAGGCTGAGGACATCGCCGCCCACGCCGAACTCACCACCGGCTCGTGGAAGCGGCCGATCTTCGCCAACCCCGACCTGGAAGACGGGCGGATCGACAAGGCCGCGTTCCTGATGTGCGTGATCGAGCACCTGCACCGCGCCCTCAAGCGCCGGGACGTCTTCGCCCGCGGGGCGGACCGGTGGGGCGACCCCCGCGCCCGGCTGCTGTCGGGCCCGCTCTGGGAGGCCACCCGGGAACGGGTGCTCACCGCCCTGGAACTGGACGCCGAACCGGCCGGGCATCTGGCCGCGCTGTCCTCGGCGCTGGAGGCCGGCTACACCCGGGACCTGGACGGGCTCGGCGCCAACACCGCCATCCAGTTCACCGACGGGCGCCTGCGCGTGCAACCCCTCCAGGCCGCTCCCGAGCCGCCGCTGATGGGCGAGTTCCGCGCCCTGGTGGACGCCATGGTGCCCCGCCTGGACCTGCCCGACCTGCTCATGGAGGTCGCCGCCCGCACCGGCTTCATCGACTTCTTCACCCGCCAGGACGGCGCCGATGCGGGTATGGACGACTTCGCCACGAGCGTGTGCGCGCTGCTGGTCGCCGAGGCGTACAACATCGGCCTGACCCCCGTGGCCGAGGTCGGGGTGCCCGCGCTGACGCTGGGCCGCCTTCAGCAGGTCGACCGCGCCTATGTGTCCACCGAGAACCTGCGCGCCGCCAACGCCCGCCTCATCCAGGCCCAAACGCAGATCGGCGTCACCGCCGCGTGGGGAGGCGGGTCGATCGCCTCGGCCGACGGCATACGGTTCGTCGTCCCCTCACAGAACCTGCACGCGAGAGCCAACCCCAAGTACTTCGGGCTGCGCAAACGCGGCGCGACCTGGCTGAACGTGGTCAACGACCAGGTGATGGGCCTGGGCGGGCTGGTGGTACCCGGCACCGTGCGCGACTCCCTCTACATCCTGGACGCCCTGCACGCCCGGGACGGCGGCCCCAAGCCGGAGATGGTCATCACCGACACCGCCTTCTACTCCGACATCGTCTTCGGGCTGTTCGCGATCTGCGGCTACCAGTTCTCCCCGCGCATCGCCGACCTGGGCGACACCCGCCTGTGGCGCACCAACACCAGTGCCGTCTACGGGCCCCTGGATCAGATGTCGCGCCACACCGTCCGGTTGGGCACGGTGCGCGACCACTGGGCCGACATGCTCCGGTTGGCCGGATCGCTGACCACCGGGGCGGTGCGCGGCTATGACCTGGTGCGCATGCTCTCCCGGGAAGGCAGGCCCACCGGGCTGGGGGACGCCTTCGCGCACTACGGGCGCATCTTCAAGACCCTGCACCTGCTCCAGTTCCTGCACGACGAGCCCTACCGGCGCATGATCGGCGCCCAGCTCAACGTCTCCGAATCCCGCCACCAGCTGGCCCGCAAGATCTGCTTCGGCAACCGCGGCGAACTCCGCCAGCGCTACCGCCAGGGGCTGGAGGACCAGCTCGGCGCCCTCGGTCTGGTGCTCAACGCCGTGGTGTGGTGGAACTCGCTGTACATCGACGCCGCCGTCACCCAGCTCCGGGCGGAGGGGTTCCCCGCCACAGAGGAGATGTGCGCCCGGCTGTCGCCGCTGGGGCTCGACCACATCAACTTCCTGGGCTCCTACGCCTTCCCCCACCCCGACGCCTACGAGGGCCTGCGCCCCTTGCGCGACCCCGCCAGCGCACCCGAGTGAGCAACCCCGTGCCCGCCCCCAGGGGGCGGGCACGGCACCTTGGGGGCAGACGGGAGCCGGGCGAGGAAGTCCAGGGCCCGATTCACAGGTGGTCGTGGGGTTCCTCGGCGCGGGTGATGACCACCGCGGTGGACATGGCGGGGAAGTGCACCGCGCAGCACGCGCACACCGACACCTCCAACTCGTCCATCCACCGCCTGGGCGAGTCGGCCCGCGCCGGCGGCGCTGTGCCCGTCGTAGGGCTCGTAGGTCAGAGCGACCAGGTCTTTTCCCCGGTACCAGCCGCGCGGGTGGTCACCCAGGTCGTAGCAGCGGCCGATCTCGTGGTCGGCGCCGTGGTGCCGGCGGTGCAGCCGCCCCCGCCCCTCGCGCAGGAAGCAAGGGCACTTCCAGGCGCCGACGGAGATGCCCCGCTCGGCGAGCTGGGCACGGCGCCGGCGGGCCAGGACGGCGGCGACCGCGTGCTGGACGCTGTCATCGCTGCCCACACTGTCCAGGTGCTCGGCCGCGGCGAGCAGGTCCGGACTCTCGCGTTCGTTGAAGTAGATGTCGTCCAGGAAGCGCGCTGGTGCAACGGCCATCGGGTCCTCCTCCAGAGTCGGTTCTGTGCGCAGAACCGTAGGGGAGGCGGCCCCTCGCCGGTGCAGGTTTGGGCGAACAGGTGGTGGACTCGCACGATCTTGACATTCTCCCGGCGGTGCTGAGCTGTGCCGATATCCTTCCGCGCAGTGATTCACATGGGGAGGCTGTGATGGGGCGCGACGCCAAACGGGCCAAGCAGGACCGCCGGAACAAATGACTGCGCTCCAACGCGCCCTGGCCCGGTCCGGTGGTGCCCGCGTTCCCGGAGCAGGAGATGGCGCGGCTGGCCAAGGCCTGGGATCGGGCGATCGCCCTGGGGCTGATGGACTCCGGCCAAGACGTGAAGTACCACTTCGCCCCGGACGCAGGGGTGCTCTCGGTGGCCGAGAGCAAGAGCGGGCAGGTGCTGGCCAACGGCGAGCGGCTCACCCCGGCGGTGGCCGACCGGCTACGCGCCCAGATGCCGCTGCTGGCCGAGATGGTCACCTTCTACGAACGCGGCCAGATCAGCGGCCGGGGCCTGGTCGGCGCTCCCGAGGACGGTGTGTCCGCCCTGGGCGCCCCCCGAACGGCCGCGCCCGTGCCCGCGGTAGATGAAACGGCCCTGCAACGAGTCCAGGAGGCGACGCAGGACCTGATCGCCCAAGGCCGCGTCAGCGACGGAGCGGGGGCGATGGTGACCCCGTCCGAGCACGGGGTCCTGATGGCCGTGGGTGGACGCGACGGCGAGCTGTACGCCAACGGTCGCGCCCTGACCGCGGCCTGGGCGGACCGCCTCCGCGAACGGATGCCCGACCTGACCGAGGACGTGGACCGTCTCCAGGCGATCCGCTCCGAATGGCAGGACACCCCACCTCAGAACCGGTCCACGGCCCTGAGCACCTGCCATGACCTGAACTACCTCGGCGCGCACTGACCGGCGCGTCCACGGTTGAGAGGTACGAGCCGGTGGGAACTCCTACCCGCCGGGAATCTGGATGCGGGCAGGCTTGGGCCTGGGCGGCAGGTCGGCGTCCATAGCTTCGACTTCGGCCAGGGCGCGGTAGAGCGAGGCGACCGAGGGGGACTTGCCCGCGTTCTTGCCGACCTTGATGGTGAGCTTCTTGGCGATCTCGGGGACGGGCACGCCCTTGTCCTTCAGCGCGAGGGCGAAGGTGAGCATGTCCTCGTCGATGACCTTGGGCCGACCGCCGTGGTTGCCCTTCGCGGCGGCGATGACCTGACCTTCGAGGGTCTTCTCCCGAATGTAGTTGCGTTCGATCTGGCCCGCCACCGCGAGCACAGCGAAGAACATCGCGCCCATGCCGTTGGGATCGTAGATACCGGTGAGCGGCCCGGTGAGGAGTTCGAGCTGGATACCGCTCGTCTGGAGGTCGGCTGAGAGCGACATCAGCTCGGCGGCGTTGCGCGCCAGACGCTTGAGCTCGTGAACGGTGAGGATGACCGGCGTCTGGGGGGCGGCCTCCTTGAACTCGTGGGCTAACGCGAGCGCCTTGACCAGTTCGGGCCGCACCTTGACGCGGGTGCTGATCTACTCGGAGAACACCTTGTGGCACTGCGCGCGATGCAGGGCGTCGAGCTGGCTGGCCAGCTCTTGGCGGGCGGTCGAGGTGCGGGCGTACCCGATGCGCACGGCCACCTCGGTGGACGACGCCGGGACCACCCCGAGCGCGGGACCCTGTGTCCAGGCCCTGCCGGGCCTGCGGTCCACGGGGACGTCGACGTCCAGTTTCTCGCGCAGCGCGGGAACCAGGACGAACCGTGGGGTGTGATACTTCGCGGCCGTCTTGTCGCCCCGGGTGCGACACGGGGTACCGGCGGGCGCTTCACAGTTGGGGCAGTCGTGGCCTTCGACCGCTCGCGCGGCCTGACCGGGCGTCAAGTCCATGACCGCAGTCTCTCAGAACCCCCTCGCACAACACATTGGTTTCGAGAGGACTTCTGCGAATGGTCACCTGCGGAAACGGGGCGCGCAGCGAACGACTCGCAGAACTCTCACAACCGGTCGTTTATGAGAGATACTCGGCGGGTGTTCAAGGACTTCACCGCCGAGCAGATCCAGGTAGACGACGCCTCCATCTTTGTCCGCCATGGCGGTGAAGGCCCGCCCGTGCTGCTACTGCACGGCCACCCCAGGACCTCCGCGACCTGGCATCGCGTCGCCCCTCGACTCGTCGAACGCGGTTTCAGCGTCATCTGCCCGGACCTGCGAGGATACGGTCGCTCGCGTGGCCCCGCGCCTTCGGAGGACCACACCGAGTACTCCAAGCGTGCGGTCGCCCATGACCTGGCGAAGGTGATGCGAGCCCTGGGACACGACCGGTTCGCTCTGGCAGGGCACGACCGCGGAAGCTACGTCGCCTTCCGGCTCGCCCTGGACCACCCCGACGCGGTCTCGCACGCAGTACTCATGGACTGCGTGCCGATCAGTGAGCATCTCGCCCGCATCACCCCCGATTTCGCGACACGCTGGTGGCACTGGTTCTTCTTCGCCCAACCCGAGACCCCAGAACGCGTCATCAATGCCGACCCCGACAGCTGGTACCACGGTGACCCGCACCGCATGGGGCAAGAGAACTACGACGAGTTTCGCGCGGCGACCCGGACCCCAGTCGTGGTGCGCGCCATGCTGGAGGACTACCGAGCCGGTCTCACGGTCGACCTCAGCCATGAGGAGGCCGACCGTCGCGCTGGCCGACGGCTGCCTTGCCCGACTTTGATCCTGTGGTCGCTGCGAGACGATCTCGAAGACCTGTACGGCGACCCGGTGGAGATCTGGAAACCCTGGACCCACGACGTGCGGGGCCAAGCCATCGACTCAGGCCACCACATGGCCGAAGAGGCCCCCGAAGCGGTCGTCTCTCGCCTGGCGGACTTCTTCAGCACCTGACCCGCCAGCCACAGGAGCTACCACCAAGCCGGACCACCTGCGATCCCTGGCGTTCACCCCGGTCAGCAACCTCCACACGGTTCACCCCGTGCGGCATGTCCTTGTTCCAGCTGTGGGCCACGGGCCTACCGCTAAATCCTGTAGTAATCCTTCTCGACCCCCTGTTGCGCGGGGCCGGGGGTCTGGCCGGGCCTTGGAGCTGCCCCGAACTCCGCCGGAGCGGCGTGCACCGATGGCCGCAAGGACCTTCGGTGCGCGGGCGAGCCATCGTCCACCTGCGCTGAAGAAAAGCCGCTCTCTTCGGCTTGGTCCCTCCGGACTCGTCGGGGAGCCACGTGCTGACGAACGCGGAGAGGGCCCCGTGGTGCGCGCGCACCCGGTGGTCGGGGTCACCGCATCCGGGTGGCATCAGATGCGACCACCCCTTTCTCTACACCCCCGGCTGTACCCGCCTCGTTTTCGGAGGCCGCTGACCTGCCGTGAATAACGTTGCGGCCCCCTGCTGCGCGGAAAGGGCCCCCGGGGCACCGCCGAAACCCTGACCTCCCATAAGGCCCACTTATCGGAGGTGAGGATCGGAGGCCTTGGAGGGGCCTGTTCGGTTTGCGTAGATCAATAACGTTTATTAATAACGTTTTCAACGAAACGTTATTGTGGGGCTCGCGACATCACCCACCAAGGCCGACCGGTGCCGGGCCGACAGCACGCGAGGACCCTGCACAGGTCTGCCACGCAAGCGATCTGCTCACCCGCACCGACCACTCGGTCCGGTTCTCCCGAAGCCACGGCGAAGGACAAGGGAGTTCGATGTTTGCCTGCCGCAGGGCGGGTAGGGAGGCGGGTGCGTACCTGCGCGCCCCGTGGGCCACGGGGGGCGGCTTTCACGGCCGTGTGGCTCCGGGAGGATACGGCGCGGGTGCGGGGGTCGGGCGCCGACGGGGGTTGAGCGCGCGGCTCGCGCCGGACCGCCGGTATCGGGGGGTCCGCGGGGTCCGGCGAGATGCGAGAGCCCCCGCGCGACCAAGCCTCGCGCGGGGGCTTTGCTCATGCCCACCGATGTCAACTCGTCCTGACGCGACCTCCGAGAAGGCGCCCCTCCGTGGCTTCGACCCACCGTTCCTGGACGCGGCCCAGGCCCTGCCGGGGGACGGCCAGGCCGCCGCCGCCCTAACCTTTGCCGGAGGACCGGCCACCGTGCCCGCCCCACCACTGCCGCGCTGGCTTTCGACGGACCGAAGAACCAAAGGGGTCGAAGACACCGAAGCAGACCACGGCGCCCCACCCGCCGGAAAATCCCTCGCCCCCCGGCGGTCTTCTGCGTAACGTGCCCCTCGCCCAACCCTCGGCCCCCGTCCACCCGCAAGGCACGACCGACCCTCGAAAGGACCCCGATGCACACCACCACCGCGCGCCCGATCGCCCAGCCCGCCCGGCACCGGGAGCCCTCGCGGTAGGCCGCGGGCCCTTCCGCTTCCACATCACGCGACTCCCCGCCGAGGCGGGCCGGACGGCACCCGACCGTGCTGTCCCGTCCACGCGCCGATCGGCGCCTTCGCCATGCCTCGGGGAGTTTCCGCCATGTCCCTTCTCCGTCGTGCCCGCCGCACGCACCTGCCCCCTCTGGGGCCCGACTTCACCCGCCTGTGGTGCGCCTCGGCCATCACCAACCTCGGCGACGGGGCCCTGCTCGCAGCGGGCCCGCTCCTGGTCGCCTCCCTGTCGCCCTCCGCGGTCGCGGTCTCGGCCGCCGTCGCGGTCCAGCAGCTGCCCAAGCTGCTGTTCGCCCTGGTCGCCGGAGCGCTGGCCGACCGGTTCCCCCGCCGAGCGGTGCTCGTGGCCGCCAACCTCGCGCGCGCGGCGGTCCTGGGCGTGCTGGCCCTGACCGTGCTGACCGGCGAGGTGCCCCTGTGGCTCTTCTACACCGCGCTGTTCCTCATGGGGGCGGGCGAGAGCCTGGCCGACACCGCCTACGGGGCGGCCCTGGTCCGCGTGGTCGGCCGCGAGTCGCTGGGGCGGGCCAACGCCCGCCTGGCCCTGACGTTCTCCCTGAACAACCAGCTCCTGGGCCCGCCCCTGGGCGCGCTGGCCTTCGCCGTGCTGTGGGCCCTGCCCTTCGCCTTCGACGCGCTGGCCTTCGCCCTCGCGGGTCTGCTCATCGCCCGCATCTCCCAGGCGCGCACCCCCGCCCCCGAAGCAGAAGAGAACGAGCAGGCCACGCTCCGGGCGCAGATCGCACGCGGTCTGGCCTTCGTCTGGCGCACGCCCGGGCTGCGCACCCTGTGCGGGTGCATCCTGGTCATGAACCTCACCGGGCTGGGGGCCTTCGCGGTCTGGGTGCTCTACGCCCGCGAACACCTCGGGCTGTCCGAGACGGGGTTCGGGCTGTTCATCGCCGCCGGCGCGGTGGGCGGCATCGTGGGCTCACGCGTCTACGGACGGCTGGAACCGCGTGTGGGGCGAGTGTGGATCCTGCGCGCGGGGCTGCTGGTGGAGGCGGCGACCTACGCCGCTCTGGCCCTGACCACCAACGGTGTCGTGGCAGGGGTGATCATGGGGTTGTTCGGCGTGCACACCGTGGTGTGGGGCGTCGCCGCCACGACGGTGCGCCAGCGCATCACCCCCGACCACCTGTTGGGCCGGGTGGGCAGTGTCTACATGTTGGCCGACCTGGGCGGCGCTGCTTTGGGGGCTCTGGCGGGCGGGTTCCTGGCGGAGTACGCGGGGCTCCTGGTCCCGTTCTGGATCGCGGCCGGTGCGGTGGGGCTGCTGGCCGTGGTGGCCTGGCTCCCTCTGGGCCACACCCCACAGGCGGCCTCCTAGAACTAGAAGGTGGGCGCTCGTCCTGTCTCCGTGCTCAGCCGACAGCGACGGGCACGGAGGCAGGACCTTCCACCGACATCCCCGCCCTTCTCGCCATCCCCGCGGGACGCATCCGCCTCACCACCGCCGACCGGGCCGACACCACGGTCGAGCTCCTGCCCGCCAACACCTCCAGGAGCCGCGACGTCCCGGTCGGCCGGCTGGGCGGCCTCCAGGCGCAGACCGCGGATGCCGGACAGCACCTGGCCGTAGGGAGCCGCCGGTCGGCGGCGGTGGGGGCGTGGTCGCCGTCGGACTGGAAGTGGGCCATCTGTCGGTGCAGCAGCTCGGCTTTGACCTCGGGGTCGTCGACGCTGTCGGCGCGGCAGGAGAACTGGACGGCCGTGTAGTAGCTGGTGGGAACACCGTCACGGAGCGGGGTACCGGCGTTGGCGCGCCAGGGGCCGGGCAGAGGAGGCCGGCGGCGATGCCGGGTCCCCGCCGCGGGCGGCGAGCAGGAACAGCGGGTTGGCCCGGCTCGGCGAACTCAGCGTCGTCTCCGACCGCACAACCCTGCTCGTCGACGGCACCGAGCACACCGTCGCCACCGGCCAGACCGCCACCTTCGACCACCTTCGACGGCGACGTCCCTCACGCCCACCGCGGTACGGGCACCGAAACCTGTCACCTGACCATGACCGTCCACCTGCCGCCCGAACCCGCCCCGCCTCCTGACCCGCACAACACACGCGAGGCGAGGGGACACCCACGCCACTCGCGGGTTACCCGGCACCCTGCGTCACACCACCGACCCGCGCACCTGCGCCACGACGATCACGTTCCCGTACAGATCCGCCAGGTGCAAAGACCGGCTGTCGGCATCCTCCTGCTCGTTCCACACCCGCACGCCGTGCCCGCGCAGGTGTTCGCGGACCGCGTCCAGGTCGGCGGTGTACAGGACGAGCAGGGGCTGACCACCGCACTGCCCGCCGACCAGCCCGCGTTCCCGACCACTGGTGGCGGTCATGAGCCAGAGGCCGACCGTCTCCTGGCCGGGCACCCCGATGTGCAGGTAGCGGTATCCACCCACCGTCTCGTCGTGCAGGACACCGAAACCGAGGACGTCGCGGTAGAAGGCCAGAGCGGCATCGGGATCCTCGACGAGGACGACCGCACGGCCGATCCCCGAGAACAGGCTCTCGTCAGTGTGAGCAGTCATGGTCGGCATCCTAGACCGGGCCACCGACAAGGCGCCGAACCGCTCAGGACGACCGCGGCCGGAGCAGGGCCAAGCCCGACCTTCACAACAGGCCCCGCACCCACCGCACTGCTCCGCCGTACCGTACCAAGCGTTCCCGACCGAGGTCAGGAACTCGTGAGGACCACCAATCGCTGCACCGCCCGGATCATCGCGACACAGCGGTCGACCGCTCCCTCGACGCCCCCCGCCGGACTCCTCCGGGTCGACCGGGACGGTCAGATCGAACACGAGCCCCTCCAAAGCCGGGGCCGGCGACCGGACACGCGACCTCGCACCGAACGCGGTACCGCCGATGACGCAAGCGGTCCCTTCGGCGTTCTCGGTGAGCCAGGCGTCCAGGACCGCCCCCGGGCCCGGAACCGGCCGCAACGCACACCGGGGGACTGTCCCCGCACGGCGCTAGGGTGAGGCCCGCTCCCGACCCGAAGGAACCGTGTCGCCGACCGCCCCCGCCACGGCTCAGCGCGGCCTTCCACCGCTTCTGGGCGGGCGGCATGTCCAGCAACCTGGCCGACGGCATCATGCTCACCGCCCTGCCCATGCTCGCGGTGACACCCACCCACGCCCCCTGGCCGTCGCCGCTCTGACCGCATCCCGCTACCTGCCCTGGCTCCTTCTCGGCCTGTTCGCCGGGGTCCTGGCCGACCGCGTCGACCGGGTGCGGATGATGGTCGCCGCCAACCTGACACGGGCCGCGGTGATCCTCGCGCTGGCGGGCCTCATCGCCGCCGGACAGGCCACCATGGCGCTTCTGTACGTGGTGATGTTCGCGGTGATGAGCTGCGAAATCGCCTACGACGTGGCGGCGCGGGCCCTGCTGCCCTCCCTGGCGCGAGGCGCGGTGGACCGGGCCAACGGACGCCTGGTGAGCGGGCGCGAGGTCGCCCGGGAGTTCGTCGGTGCGCCCCTGGGCGGGTTCCTGTTCGTGGTGGCGGCGTTCCTGCCCCTGGCCGTCAACGCCGGCGCCTGGGTCCTGGGAGCCCTGGTCCTGCTCGGACTCCCCCCGGCCTCCCGCGGGCCCGGCGCGCGGGAGGCGCGCTCCCCGGAGCCGCCCCCGCGCGACGGGCGAAGGCCGGTGCTCGGCCCGGTGCTCTCCGACCTGGCCGAAGGACTGCGCTTCGTGTGGCGCGACGTGCCGCTGCGGGCACTGATGCTGTTCGTCGCCGTGGCGAACTTCGGCGCCGGATCCTTGGCCGGGGTGTTCGTACTGCTGGTCCAGAACCACTTCGGGGTGCCCGAACCATTGTTCGGGGTGTTCCTGTCGGTGGCGGCGGTGGGAGCGATCACCGGTGCCGCGCTGGCGGCCCGGGCCGGTGAACGGTTCGGCCGGTTCGCGGTCATGGTGACCGGGTTCCTGGGACAGGCGGGGATGTGCCTGGTGTTCGTCCTCGCCCCGAACGCGTGGGTGGCGGCGCTGGCGTGGTCGGCCCTGGCGGGAACGAGCACGTTGGCCGGTGTGCTGTCGGCGGGGGTGGTGCAGATGGTGGTACCCGAACACCTGATGGGGCGGGTGCTGACGGTGGAGAAGATGCTGTCCTTCTCGCTGCTGCCCCTGGGCACGCTGGCGGGCGGCCTGCTCGGCCGCGTGGACCTGCGGGTTCCGGCGGTGTTCGCGGCGGTGGTGATCACGGCTGCGACGGTGTGGGTGTGGAGCCGCCTGCGTGTGCTGGCGGCTCGCGCGGACCGGGCCGAGCGGGCGGCACGTCAGCCCGGCCCGGCGGAGGAGTAGGCCTCCCCCTCCCGCCCCGGCAGACCCCGCGCCCCGGACGCCCCCACCGCATCGGAAGAACCCGGCCCGGCCCCGGGCCTGTGCCCGGTCCGCCGCTGACAGGACCAGCTGCACACACCCAGCGCCGCGCCGAGCCCGGCGAAGGCCGCACCGGCGACGAGCCCCACCCACCACGACCAGCCCTCGGCGTCACCGACCGTGAACCCCAGCGGTGCGGCGACCATGGTGGCCAACCCGTACGGTGTCAGCAGAACCGCACCCGCCCAGCCGGGGACCAGCAGGACCCAGCGCGGCAGCCACGTCCCCCACGGCAGGACCAGCGCCACCAGCAACACCGCTCCGGCCAGCGCCCCCAGGACGGTGAAGTCCAGACCGTGCCGTTCCATCCACACCAGCGCCTCGGGCGCGCCATGGGCCCTGAGCTGCTCGGCCAGGTCCCCGGCCGGCCTGCCGGCCGTCCCGCCGAACGCCCAGTAGGTCTTCATCACCGCGTAGGGAAGCAGGGCCACGGCTCCGGCCCAGGCCGCCGTCGAGGACTTCGGTCTCCACGAGTTCATGCCCCCATCCTGCGACCGCGCCCCGGCCCGCACCTCCCGCCGCAGAGCCATCCCCCTCCCCCGCAAGAGGGAGGACACGGCCACGCCGACACGTATTGGCTTACGCCATGTCCTCCACCACTTGTGCGCACGGCCCCTCCCACGACCAGAGGCGGCCCGGTACCGGTGTCACCGTGACCGGGTGGCTGGTGGCCCTGTGCTGCGTCGGATTCGCGGCGGTCAACATCGCCTTCGAGTTCACCGGCCGCTTCACCGAGGGCCCCTACGCCGAGTACGCCGCCGGCCTGACCGTGGTGAACTGGTTCGTCGTGGCCCTGAAGGTGCTCGGAGCGGCGGTGGCGCTGCTGTCCGTCACCACCCGGCCAGGCCCCCGCCCCCCGACCGTCCTGGCCGTGCTGCTGTGGGGAGCCTTCGCCACCCTCGGCGTGTACGCCCTGGGCAGCGTGGTCCAGGCACTGGGCATGGTCTCGGGTCTGACCGGCGGCGCCGACCAGGTCGACGCCGCCGCCCTCTCCTACCTGCTCTTCTTCCTGGTGTTCGCGGCGGGCTACGGCGCCTTGGCCCTCTCCCACTCCCGAAGGCACCGGACGCGCCCAGGACCGGCCGTCCTCGGGGTGCTCGGCGCGCCCGTGGTGCTGGCCCTGATCCTGCTGGTCGCACCGGCACTGCTGGCCTGCGCGGGCCTCATGCCCACGCCGTGACCCGCGGGGCGGACCACCACCGGGCACTCAGCCGACGGCAGCGCCGAACCACGTGGGCACGTGGCCGAGCAGGTCCTGCTGATCCTCACCGACCCACGCCACATGGCCGTCCGGCCGCAACAGCACGGCGGGCACGTCCAGTTCCCCGCCGACGTCGACGACGTGGTCGATACGGTCCGCCCACCCCTTTACCGAGAGCCGGCCGGTCTGGTCGAGCAGCAGCCCGCGACCGCCGTGCATCAGCTCATAGAGGCGCCCCCGCTTCAGCCCCACGTCCCGCATCCGCCTGCCGAGCAGCCCATGCCCCTCACCGAAGTCGTAGCGGACATCGACCGCGGTGATGAGCCCGGTCACGTACCGGTTCGCCTCCTCCAAGTCCAACAGCCTCGAGAACAGCTCCCGCAGCGCCGCCGCACCCGGATCGGTCCCGAGCAGCGTGATCTGCGCACGGGTGTTGTCCAGCACGCGGGCGCCCACCGGGTGCCGTTCGGCGTGGTAACTGTCCAGCAACCCCTCCGGCGCCCAGCCCCGGACCGCGGCGGCCAGCTTCCAGCCGAGGTTGAACGCGTCCTGCACACCGAGGTTGAGCCCCTGCCCGCCGGTGGGCGGGTGGATGTGCGCCGCGTCGCCGGCCAGCAGCACCCGGCCCACCCGGTAGCGCTCGACCTGGCGGGTGGCGTCGCCGAACCGGGACAGCCAGCGCGGCGAGTGCACACCGAAGTCGGTGCCCGCCAGAGCCCGCAACCGCTGCCTGAACTCCTCCAAGGTCGGCTCGGCACGGTCCTCGGCCACCCCCTCGGCGGGCACGATGACGCGGTGCACCCCGCCCCCGGAAGGGGTGAGGCCGAACCGCAACTGGGTCCTGCGGACCTGCCCGACGACGGCGGCGATCCTCTCCGGATCCTCGGCCACCTCCATCTCGCCCAGCAGCGTCTCGACCTTGGCGGGTTCGCCGGGGAAACCGACGCCGAGCCGTTTGCGCACCACACTGCGGCCGCCGTCGCACCCGACGAGGTAGCGCGAGCGCAGCCGCGCACCGTCCGCCAGCTCCACGGTCACCCCGTCCCCGTCCTGGCCCAGCCCGACCACTTCGCAGCCGCGCCGCACCTCGGTACCGAGTTCGAGGGCACGCTCGCCGAGCAGCCGCTCGGTGACCGGCTGCGGGGTGGCGAGGCCGTACGGGTGGGCCGTGTCCAACCGCTCCGGCCACGGCTTGGAGATCCCCCCGAACAGACTGCCGACCTGGAACTTCTCACTGACCGCGAGGAACCTCTCCAGCAGCCCGCGCTGGTCCATCACCTCGACGCTGCGCGCGTGCAGGCCCTGCCCGCGGGACTGTCCGGTCGGCTCGGTCAGCTTCTCCAGCACGACCACGTGCACACCGTGCAGCCGCAGTTCGGCGGCCAGCATCAAGCCGGTCGGCCCGCCACCGACGATGACCACGTCAACCATGACATCCCCCGTTCGACAAGGCTGCGTTCGGGCCGGCCGCTCCGCACAGCCCGACCGCGCACACCCGCACCCGCGCGCCGGGCCCCCGCAACCGCACCACAGATCCCACCGATGAATCCGACCTCCCGCGCGACGCACCTCGAAAAGCACACGCACCGCGCCCATCCTGTCCTGATCCGCGCGGGTCCCCGCCTCGGTCGAGGAGATTCTGCGCCACGCCCCGGGTCTTGCCGCAAGCCCCCGGGTGCGCTGTACATTGAAAACGGCAGGGAGTGAAAAGACCTCCCTGCCGTTGCTCCTCCCATCCCCGCGGACGGACGGCCCCCTCCCGAGACGGTGACGCGCCCCCACGGCCGCGCCCACGCACCGTGCGCGGCCGGGCCGGCGCCTGTGGCAGGATCCCACCCATGTCCGTACGCGAACTCGTCGTCCTCGGCACCTCCAGCGCGGTGCCCACCCGCCGCCGCAACCACAACGGCTACTTCCTGCGGTGGGACGACCACGGCATCCTGTTCGACCCGGGCGAGGGCACCCAGCGCCAGATGAGCCTGGCGGGCCTGGCCGCCACCGACATCACCCGTATCTGCATCACCCACTTCCACGGCGACCACTGCCTGGGACTGCCCGGAACCATCCAGCGCATCGCCCGGGACCAGGTGCCCCACCCCGTGCGCGTGGCCTACCCGGCCCAGGGGCAGCAGTACTGGCAGCGGCTACGCCACGCCACCTCCTTCCGCGACACCGACGTCGTGGTGGCCCAACCGGTCGGCGGCATCGGGTCCTGCCCCCTGGGAGAGCAGGACGTGCACATCACCGCACTGCCACTGCGCCACTCCACCCCCGCCTACGGCTACCGGCTGGCCGAACCGGACGGGTGGCGGATGCTGCCCGACCAGCTGGCCGCCCACGGCGTACACGGCCCCATGATCGGGCTCCTGCAACGCCAGGGCACCGTCACCACTGACGACGGTCGCCGGGTGGAACTGGCCCAGTGCGCCCGCCCCCGCCGGGGCCAGGTGCTGGCCTTCGTGATGGACACCGCCGAATGCGACCAGGCGGTGGAACTGGCGCACGGCGCCGACATGCTGGTGATCGAGTCGACCTACCTGGACACCGAGGAGCACCTGGCCCGCTCCTACGGCCACCTGACCGCCCGCCAGGCCGGACGCATCGCCGCCCGAGCCGGGGCGGGCACCCTGGTACTCACCCACCTGTCCGAACGCTACGAACAGCAGGACGACCCCCGCTTCCTCGCCCAGGCCGCCGCCGAGTTCGACGGACCCGTCGTACTGGCCCAGGACCTGCAACGCATACCGCTCCCGCCCCGCAACCCCGACCGCGCCACCCCTATGGGATAGGGTTGTCGGGCACCGCAAGGACCGGCCGAGGAGGTGAGAACGATTCCCCCTGTCGCAGGCTGGGCGTTCCCACCCCCAGGACACACCACCGCGTCCTGACGGAACGCCCGACAGTCTCCTGGAAGGCTTTCGTGGCGTCCCCACCCTCTTCACCCTCCTCCACCCTGATCACACGTTTGCGCTCGGCGGGCTGCGTCTTCGCCGAGGAGGAAGCACACCTGATCACCTCCACAGCGCGCACCCCAGAAGAAGCGGCCTCGATGGCCGACCGCCGCTGCGCGGGCCTGCCACTCGAACACGTCCTGGGATGGGCCGCCTTCTGCGGACTGCGCCTACAGGTGGACGAGGGCGTGTTCGTCCCCCGCCCCCGTACCGAGTTCCTGGCCCGCAAGGCCGCCTCCCTGCTCACCCCCGGCGCCGTGGCCGTCGACCTGTGCTGCGGCTCCGGTGCCCTGGGCGCGGTCCTGGCCCACACACGCGACGACATCACCCTGCACGCCGCCGACATCGACGCGGCCAGCGTGGCCTGCGCCCGACGCAACCTGCCCGGCCATCGGGTGCACCACGGCGACCTGTACCGCGCCCTGCCGCAGCGGCTGCGCGGGCGCGTCCAGGTCCTGGTCGCCAACGTGCCCTACGTTCCCACCGACCGGATCGCCCTGCTGCCCGCCGAAGCACGCGTGCACGAGAACCAACGGTCCCTGGACGGCGGCGCGGACGGCCTGGACCTGGTCCGCCGCGTCACCGCCCAGGCCGGGCGGTGGCTGGCTCCGGGCGGCCACCTGCTGGTGGAGGTGCAGGAACACCAGGTCCGCGCCGCCAGGCAGGCCTTCGCCCGGGGCGGCCTGTCCTGCGAGGTGTCCTGCTGCCCCGAGCGTGAGGCCACCGTGCTCACCGGCACCCGCTGACCCCCCGGGGGCGGGCGCACACCCGCACCGCGCCGTGCGCGGATCCGCCCGCCCCGTGCAACGCACCGCGGCGGCGACGCTTCGGTCGCCGCCGCACGGTGCCCGCCCCATCCTGGAGAGCATGCACGCCCCTGACGGAAACCGCCTGGCCGCCCTGGCGGCCCTGCTCGCCGACCCCACCCGCGCCCGGATGTGCCTGGCGCTGCTGGACGGGCGGGCCTGGACCGCGGGCGAGCTGGCCCGCCACACCGGCGTGGGCGCCTCCACCGCCAGCGACCACCTGAGCAGACTGGTCCGGGGCGGACTGCTCGCCCAGCAGCGCCAGGGCCGCCACCGCTACGTGCGCCTGGCCGACACCCGGGCCGCACACCTGGTGGAGACCCTGGCCGCCCAGGCCGAGCCCACCCCCGTCGGCGAACGCCCCCGCAACCTGCGCACCGTGCGCGCGGACCGGGCGCTGGCGCTGGCACGCACCTGCTACGACCACCTGGCCGGACGTTTGGGCTGCGCCCTCACCGAAGCGATGACCCACCGGGGCCTGCTGTGCCAGGACACCGGGTTCGCGCTGACCGACGCGGGACTGGCCTGGTTCGCCGAGCACGGCATACCCCTGCCGCGCACGGGGCGGCGCCCGCTGGTACGCGCGTGCCTGGACTTCACCGAGCGCCGCACCCACCTGGCGGGTGCGGCCGGAGCCGCGCTGTGCCGGCACGCCCTGGCCTCGCACTGGTGCGTGCCCGCGGGCACGGGGCGGGCGTTGAGGGTCACCGACCACGGCGAACGCGCCTGGCGGGAGCTGCTGGGCATCGAGGCGTCGGCACTGCGCTGAGTATCCGCGCCACGCCCCCGTACCGCACGCGGTGGCCCCTCCTGTGGCCACCGCGTACGGTACGGCCGGGGCCGCGCCCCCGCGGCCCGTCCGGGCGCCCCCGGGCGCTCAGGCGGCGGAGAGGTCCTCCACCGCACGGCGGGCCTGCTCGGCGACCAGGTCGGCGTTGATCGCCGCACCCGCCCGCAGCCCGGCGGCCGCACCGCCGATGACCTGTTCGAAGGGGGTGGCGGCATTGCCCGCCACCCACACGCCCGGCACGTTGGTGGCGCCCGTCGCGTCGGACTCCACCTGTGTGCCCACCACCTGGCCCATCGCCTGGGCCGGGACCACCTTCAGTCCCAATCCCTCCAGGCCCCGCACCCGGGCCCGCATGTGGGTGGCCACCACCAGGGCGCTCAGCGCCACGGTGGTGCCATCGGCCATCTCCACCCCGACCAGTCGCCCCTCCTCGGTCCGCACCCTCGCGACCGGACCCGGGACCACGCGCACACCGCGTGCGCGCAACCGGTCGCGCTCGTGCTGGTCCAGGTCCGCGGCACTGTGCTGCAACAGGGTGATGTCGCAGCTCCACTGGCGCCACAGCAGCGCCTGGTGCACGGCCATGGCGCTGGTGGCCACGACGCCGATCGCCTCGTCGTGCACCTCCCAGCCGTGGCAGTAGGGGCAGTGCAGGACGTCGCGGCCCCACCGCTCGGCCAGCCCCGGGATCCCGGGCAGCTCGTCGGCCAGGCCGGTGGCGACCAGGAGCCGGTCGGCGGTCAGGGCGGCCCCGTCCTGCAGGCGCAGGCCGAAACCCCCCTGGGCGCGGGCCCGGGCGTCCACGACACGGCCGGTGCGCACCTGGGCGCCGTAGCCGGTGATCTCGGCGCGGCCGGTCTCCAGCAGTTCCGTGGGCGGGGTGCCCTCGCGGGTCAGGAAGGTGTGCACGCCCGCGGCGGGGGCGTTGCGGGGTCGGCCGTCGTCGACGACCAGGACCGAGCGTCGGGCGCGGGCCAGGGCCAGGGCTCCGGAGAGCCCGGCGGCGCCCCCGCCGATGACGACGACCTCGTGGTGGTTCTCGGTGGTGGTGGGTGGTGTGGTGGTGTCCATGGTGTTCCCCTTTCACCGCCCATGCTGTGCCCGCCCCCAAGACCTGACAAAGTTATTTGCCACTCCAGCAAACCGGGGGTGTGGGCGCACCCCGGGCCGTCGTCCTCGGCCGGCCACCGGACGATGGCGCCCGCCCTGACCGAGGGGGAGCCGCAGCCCCTCTCCCCGGCGCGCTCGCCGAGCGTGCGCGGGGTCGGTCCGGCCCTGTCCTCGGTGGAGTCCGGGTAGGCCCGGCACGGCATGGGGGTTGCTCCCCGCCGGGTGGGGAGTCGATGCTCACACGCTCCCGCGACACTCGGCGCCCCGGCGCCGCCCTCTCCGGGCCGGATGCGCCGGAAGGACGCCGTCCACGCGTACCGGCGCCCCGGGCACCGCGCCTTCACCACCGCCATGAAGGCACAGGAATTTGCCTAAACCTATTAGGAAAATGTAATGTCGTTGAAGGCATACGGGAGGAAGGGTATGGCACGCGCAGGACTGACACCGCAGCGCCTCACCAGGGCGGGAGCGGAACTGGCCGACGAGGTCGGCTTCGACCACGTGACCGTCTCGGCGCTGGCACGACGATTCGACGTCAAGGTCGCGAGCCTGTACTCACACCTGAGGAACTCCCACGACCTCAAGACCCGGATCGCCCTGCTGGCCCTGGAGGAACTCGCCGACCGGGCCGCCGACGCCCTGGCCGGCCGGGCCGGCAAGGACGCCCTGACCGCCCTGGCCGACGTCTACCGCGACTACGCCCGCGAACACCCCGGCCGCTATGCCGCGACCCAGTTCAGACTCGACCCCGCCACGGCCGCCGCCAGCGCCGGCGTCAGGCACGCCCAGATGACACGGGCGATCCTGCGCGGCTACGACCTGACCGAACCGGACCAGACCCACGCGGTCCGGCTGCTGGGCAGCGTCTTCCACGGCTACGTGAGCCTGGAGATGGGCGGAGGGTTCAGCCACAGCGCCCCTGACACCCAACAGACCTGGTCACGGACCATGGACGCCCTGGACGCCCTGCTGCGGAACTGGCCCGAGCCCTGAACACACCCCGCACCCACCCCGACCACACGCACCCGACCAGCGCACCGCAAGCACCCCGCACACTCCGACCCACAGGCTGAACATGCACACCCCGCACCACTGGACCACCACGCCCATCACCCCGGACCTGCTACGCGGCGCCCTGGACCTGGAGCACACCGAACACGGCGTGCTGCCCCACCGCCTGCCCGCCCGGGCCCGCGCACAGTGCGCCGACCCGCAGCTGGCCATGGCCGAGTCCCAGCCCTCCGGCGTACGGTTGGCCTTTCGCACCCGGGCCACCACCGTGGAACTGGACACACTGCCCACCAAGAGGGTCTACCAGGGCGCCCCGCCCCGCCCGGACGGCGTGTACGACCTGCTCGTGGACGGCCGCCTGACCGACCAGGCCAGTGTGAGCGGCGGCAACACCGTGACCATCGACATGAGCACCGCAACCGCCCAGAACCGGCCCGGCCCCGTGGGCACCGCACGGTTCACCGGCCTGGCCGACCGCGTCAAGGACGTCGAGATCTGGCTCCCGCACAACGAGACCACCGAACTGGTGGCCCTGCGCACCGACGCCCCCGTCCAGGCCGCACCACCGGCAGAGCGCAGGGTGTGGCTGCACCACGGCAGTTCGATCAGCCACGGCTCCGACGCCGCGAGCCCCACCACCACCTGGCCCGCACTGGCCGCCTCCCGGGGCGGCGTGGAACTGGTCAACCTCGGCCTGGGCGGCAGCGCCCTGCTCGACCCCTTCACCGCCCGCGCCATGCGCGACACCCCCGCCGACCTGATCAGCGTCAAGATCGGCATCAACCTGGTCAACACCGACCTGATGCGCCTGCGCGCCTTCGGCCCGGCCGTGCACGGCTTCCTCGACACCCTCCGCGAGGGGCACCCCACCGCACCGCTGCTGGTGGTCTCCCCCCTCTACTGCCCCATCCACGAGGACACCCCCGGCCCCGGAGCCTTCGACCTCAGCGCCCTGAGCACCGGACGCCTCCGATTCCGGGCCACCGGCGCCCCCGACGAGCGCGCCGCCGGGAAGCTGACGCTCACCCTCATCCGCCAGGAGCTGTCCCGCATCGTGCGGCAGCGGGCGGCCGAGGACCCGAACCTGGGCTACCTCGACGGATGCGACCTCTACGGCGAGGCGGACTTCGCCGAGCTGCCGCTGCCCGACCAGCTCCACCCCGACGCCGCAGCGCACCGTCGCATCGGCGAACGCTTCGCCGCGCTCGCCTTCGGCGCGGGCGGCCCCTTCTCCACCGAGAACACCTGAGGCACCCCTTCCGGCGCCGCCGGGCCGAAGCCTCAACCGCTCTCCCGTTGGGTTTCCCGGGCGCCCCGGGACAGGACCGCCGTACGGAAGGTCCGCGCGCACAGGGCCGCCGCTCCGGCCGCACCCGCCCCGCCGCCCCACAGTGCCAGGAGAGCGGTCACCGGGCAGGTCTGCGCCAATACGCCGATCAGCGGGTTGGCCCACAACAGCGGCACCCACTGGACCAGGGTCACCACAGCCTGGGCCCGCCCCACCGCCTCCCGTGGGCAGGCGGCCATGAACAGGGGCCCGACATGGGTGGAGAAGACGCCGGTGCCCAGACCCACGACCAAGGACACCAGGCAAAAGACCGTCGCCCCCGGAGCGGCCGCGGCGACCGCGACCCCCGCCCCGGCGGCGACCATCCCCCAAGCGGCGGCCGACCCGGCGCGCGACACGGTCCCGCGCCACAGGACCACGACGGTCACGCAGGCCATACCGGCGCCGAAAGCGCCCGCCGCCGCTCCCGTGGCCACCGCGTCCCAGCCGCGCACGGTGGAGACCACCGGCACCAGGAGCGGGGAGAAGGGGATGACGAACATGGCGAAGGCCCCGGTGAGCAGCACGACCGCACGCAGCAGCGGCGTGCCGAACACGATCCTCACCCCCTGCCCCACCTGGCGGTTCAGCCCCCTTCCCGCATCGGCGGGAGGCGGAAACCGTGCCCGAGAGCGCACGAAGCGCAGCACCATGAGCATCACCAGGTAGCCCAGGGCCCCGGCCCCGTAGGTGGCCGGCAACCCGAGAAAGGCGATCGCGGCCCCTCCCAACGGCGGCCCGCACAGCACGGCGCCCTGCAGGACGATCTGCCGGGCCGCCATGGCACGGCCCATGGCGGCGGAGGGGACCAGCAGTTTGGGAACCGACGCCGAAGCCGGAATGTTGACCGCGTCGACCGTGCCCAGGGCCAGCGCGGTCACGACCATGGCGGCCGGACCGGGATCGACCGCGGACATGGCCAGGGCACCCGCGGCCGCCAGGACGCACAGAACCACGTTCGCGGCCACCATGACGGGCAGGGCCCCGACACGGTCGCTCAGCGCGCCCCCGTGCAAGGTCAGCAGAACACGGGGCACGACCTGCGCCGAGAGCACCGCCGCGGCCGTACCGGGGCTGAGCAGGGCCGCGTGCCACACGAGCCCGAAGACCAGCATCTGGGTGCCCAGCGCCGTCGCTCCGGTTCCGGCCAGCCAGGCCCAGTAGAGCCGTGGAGGTCCGTGTCCGCGACGAACCATCGGGGCGACCTCCATGACGACGGGCCTGCCGGAGGCGGTGGTTTCCTGACCCGGGCACGTTAGCGCGCACCTGCGACAGAGACGGACCCGCCCTCCCCCACCCCTCTCCAGGGGCCGGCCGGAACCGCACGACCCACCGCCAAACCCGTGGCCCGCCGGGCCCGCGCCGTGCGAGGATGCCCCCTCACCCCACCACGACCCCCGGGAACACCATGAGCGCGCCCACCGCCCACCACACCCTCGCCCGTGCCGTGCCCGCCCTACTCGACCAGCCCGGACCCGCGCACACCGTGCAACGCCTGCGCGGCGGCACCAAGAAGGGCGTCTACCGCCTCACCCTGGCCGACACCACCGTCATCGCCTACCTGTGGCACGACAGCCAGGACTACTGGCCCACCGACGCGCAGAGCACCGACCCGGCCGACCCCTTCTCCCACGCCTCGGGCCCCCACCTGTTCACCGCCGCCCACCGGAGGCTGACCGACCTGGGTGTGCGCGTGCCCCGCCTGTACGCCCTGGACACCACCGCCACCCACCACCCCGGCGCCCTGGCCGTGGTCGAGGACATCCCCGGTCCCACCCTCGAAGAACGCCTGCACCACGACCCCCAAGCCATGACCGGCGTCCTGGACCGCCTCGCCCACACCCTGCGCACCATGCACGGACACCAGGCCCCCGCCTTCGGCAAGGTCGCCCACGTCCTGGACGGCGTCACCCCCACCGCCCCCTCCTGCCACCACCTGATCCTGCGACGGGCCCTGCAGGACCTGGACGAGGCCGCCGCACGCGACCCCCGCGCCCGCGCACACCACCAACGCCTCACCCACACCCTGCACACCCTGGCCGCGCGCATCACCCCCCGCGGCGAACACGTCCTCATCCACGGCGAACTCGGCCCCGACCACGTCCTGGTCGACACCGACGGCATCCCCGCCCTCATCGACATCGAGGGACTGATGTTCTTCGACGCCGAATGGGAACACGTCTTCCTGCGCCTGCGCTTTGGCCACCACCACCCGCGCCTGACCACCCGGCCCCTGGACGGCGCCCGCACCGACCTGTACGCCCTGGCCATGCACCTGTCCCTGGTCGCCGGACCCCTGCGCCTGCTCGACGGCCCCTTCCCCGACCGCGACAGCATGCTCGCCATCGCCGAACACAACCTCCACGCCGCCCTGGCCACCACCACCTGAAACACTCGCGCCATGGACACGATCCCCGACCTGTGGAACACCGACACCGTCTGGCTCAACACCGCCCAGTACGGCATCCCGCCCGCCCCCGCCCACCAGGCCCTGACCCGGGCCCTGGACGGATGGCGCACCGCCACCGGCGACCCCGCCGCCTGGGGCAGGGAACTGGAACAGGCCCGCACCAACCTGGCCGCCCTGGTGGGCGCACCCGCCGAGGACCTCACCCTGGGCACCAGCACCGCCCAGATCGCGGGCACCATCGCCGCCAGCCTGCCCGACGGCGCCCGCGTCCTGGTCCCCCAGGGCGACTTCGCCTCCATCGTCTTCCCCTGGCACGCCCAGGCCGACCGCGGCCTCACCGTGCGCGCCGTCCCCCTGGACGAGCTGGCCCAGGCCGTGGACGAGCACACCCACCTGGTCGCCTTCAGCCCCGTACAGTCCGCCACCGGGCGTCTGGCCCCCACCGAGGACATCGTGGCCGCGGCCCGCGCCCACGGCGCCCTGGTCGTGGCCGACGCCACCCAGGCCGCCGGATGGATGCCCCTGCGCGCCACCGACTTCGACGCCCTGATCGCCTCCGCCTACAAGTGGTTCATGGCCCCGCGCGGCCTGGCACTGGCCTACCTGGCCCCCTCCCTGCGCGAGCGGCTGCGCCCCAACAACGCCGGCCCGTCCGCCGCACGCCAGGCCGCCGCGGCCATGTACGCCACCGACATGGACCTGGCCCCCACCGCGCGGGCCTTCGACACCTCACCCAACTGGTTCGCGGCCCTGGCCGCGGCCGCCTCCACCCGGGTACTGCTCCAGGTGGGCCTGGAACGGGTACACGAGCACAACACCACACTGACCGACCACTTCCGCGCCGCCCTGGGCCAGGAACCGGCCCACTCGGCGATCACCAGCCTCGACCAGGACGACGCCACCGAGCGCCTGGCCCGGGCCGGGATCATCACCACCCAGCGCGGGGGCCGCACCCGCCTGTCCTTCCACCTGTACAACACCCTCGACGACGCCGAACGGGCCGCCAAGGTCCTGCTCCGGTAGCGGCGACGGCGAGAACCCACCGGTTTCCGGCGCGCACGCGGCGCTTCGCTCCGCGCCGAGGACCCCACCCGCCCACCACGGCCGCACACCGGCCGCTGGAGCGGGGGCGGGGCCGGAGGCGACGGCACGCTTTGGCGACCGGGACCGCTCACCACCGGGCGCCACCAGCGCCGGGACCATCGCCCTGACCCGCGCCGCGGCGGGCGCGCTCTCACCCGCGCTCGGGACGCACGTTGCCCAGTACCCGGGTGACGGTGATCTCTATGACCGCCCGGTCGGCGTTGGGCCGCGGGGCGCGGTAGCGCTCGGTGTAGCGGAGCTCCGCCTCGGCCACCGCGTCCGCCTCCCGGGTCACCGCCGCGGTGCCCTCCACGGTGCACCACATACGCCCCTGGACCTGGGACACCGACACCCGGGTCCCCGGGTGGGCGGCCAGGTTACGCGCCTTGTAGCTGGTGGCCGAGCAGATCACCCGCACCAGGTGCCGGTCGGGATCGTAGGTGGCCCCGACCGGCACCTGGTGGATGCTGCCGTCCGGGCGCGGGCTGGCCAGCATGCACAGGCGGCGCTCGCGCCAAAAGTCCAGGAACGCATCCTCATCGGCGGTGTGGGGCACGGCGACCTCGTCTCCTGCGGGCGGGTGTGTGTTCCCCATGATCCCAGAACCCGGTTGTGGCGTACCCTACACCGCCTTGACGCACCCATGTCGATCAATAAACTTGAGTCTGACAGCATCAAGGAAGATTCTTCGGGGTCATCACATGCTTCTCACCCGCACCATCCCCTTCAACGTCACCCGCTCCCCGGCCTTGCATGAGGCCGCCATGGACGTGGTGCGCACCGAGGACGCGCTCCTGGTCAGCATCGACCTGCCCGGCGTCCACGCCGACAGCATCGACCTGCAGGCGCAGGGCAACGTGCTCACCGTGCGCGCCCAGCGACCCGCCAGGCACGAGCAGGGCCGCGTCCTGGTCGCCGAGCGGCCCACCGGCACCGTCACCCGCCGGCTACGCCTGGGCCAGAACCTGGACGCGGACAACATCAGCGCCGACTACACCGACGGCGTCCTGAGCCTGCGCGTCCCGGTAGCGGACCAGGCCAGGCCGCGCAAGGTCCTCATCGACCAAGGCGGCGCCGCCTGAGGCGACGCGGGCCCTGGGAGGGTGTGAGGACCACGGGGGACCTCACACCCTCCCCCCTTCCCCCGGGTTGCGGCGACCTTCGCGAAGCACCACACCCGGCCCGCGCCCCGCAGACGGGGACGTGCGCCACCGACGCGGGACGAAGGCAGGTCCCGCGGCGGCGAGGAGCTCAGGAGCCGGCGACCGGGGCGCCCATGGCCTCGGCGATCCAGACGTAGGGGATCGGATCCTGTCCGTTCCCTTCGGGCGCGGTCCCGTTGACCACCGCCACCAGGGACAGGTACCGGCCGTGGGTGTCGTCGTAGACGGGGCCCTCACAGGCGGCGTCCTCCTCGGCGATGCGGCGCAGCAGGTCGGGGATCCGCCGGTACCCGTCGGCCATCCGGTCTCGGACCTGTGGGGTGAAAGGCGCGTCGGACAGCGCCGCGGCCGCTTCCATGAAGCGCGTGACGGCCTCTTGCACCCGCGGGGACCGGGGGGACTCACCGGCGCGGTGGGCGGCGAGGAGGTCCTCCATGAGCGAGGCCCCGCTGCCGTGCACGAAGTCCTGGAACGGCGCGCTGGCCACGCTTCGCCCCACATCGGTTGAGTAGGTCCGGTGCAGGTAGGTGCGGACCGCGGCGCGAAACGCCGGACCCCGCACCAACCCGGCCAGCTCGATCCAGGCCTCGAGCTGAGCGGCGGTGGGGTCCTCGGGCAGGACCGGGCGCATCGTCCGCAACCGGTCGACGAAGCCCTCGGGAACGTCCAGGCCGTCGCTGACGTCGTTCCAGAAGTCGTCGACGATCCGCTCGCGCTCCTCGTCGGCCATCGAGACGAGTCGGTGCATCAGGTCCGCGCGCGCGATCGTGCCGCCCTGTCTGATCAGGGCCCTGAGCACCGCACGCCGGGCCCGCAGCGTGCGCTCCTGGCGCTCGACGACCTCCAGGTGCGTGGTGAGCAGGTCGTGCAGGGCCATACCGCCCTCGAGCATGCGGCGAATCCCCTCCAGGTCGGTGTCCAGCTCGCGCAGGGTGCGCACCAGTTCCAGGCGGGCGATGGCGTCGATGTCGTACAGCCGGTGCCCCGCCGCGGTCAGGCCGGTGGGATCGACGACTCCGACGTCGGCGTAGAACCGGACGGCGCTGACGCTCAGGCCGCTGCGGCGGGCGGCGTCTCCGATGGGGTACAGCTCGCGGTCGTTCATGAGGCCACTGTGGAGCCTCAAGCCACATGAGACGCAAGACCCGCCCGCCCCGCACCCACGAGGGCGAGGACCACGGAACCCACCACCGCCGGGCCGGGACCCTTGCCCCGCCCGGAGGCACTGTGCCATGCTCATAATTGGGCGAACGACCAAGGCAAGTGCCCAGGGCAGATGACCAAAAGGTGGCACGGTGACGAACACACAAGGCACACACGTACGCGAACGCCTGCTCCAGGCAGCCGCCGAACTCATCAGCGAACGCGGATGGTCAGCGGTCAGCACCCGCACCCTGGCCCAACGCGCCGGAGTCGGCCCCGGCCTGGTGCACTACCACTTCACCTCCCTGCAGGCCCTGCTCACCGAAGCCGCCGCCCAGACCCTGCGCACCATCGCCGAAGAAGCCACCACACACCTGCAGGGCACCACACCCCGCGAAGGACTCGCCCTGATCCTGGACGACCTGGACCGCTACCCCGGCGACGACCCCGCCTCACGCCTGGTCACCGAGACCTACCTGGCCGCCACCCGCGACCCGAACCTGCGCCAGGCCATCACCCAGGTCCTGGACCAGCTACGCCAACACCTGACCACCTGGCTCACCACCGCGAACGTCCCCGACCCCCACGCCACCGCCGCCACCCTGGCCGCCGCCCTGGACGGCATCATGCTCCACCGCGCACTGGACCCCGACCTGACCGCCCCCACCGTCGAACCCGTCCTGCACCGACTCCTCACACCCAACGACCACCCAGGAGCACCCCGATGAGAGCCCTCGTCTGCGGAGCCGGCATCGCCGGCCTGGCCGCCGCCCACCGACTCCACACCCACGGCTGGCAGGTCACCGTCCTCGAACAGGCCCCCGGCCCACGCACCCAGGGCTACATGATCGACTTCTTCGGCCCCGGCTACCAGGCCGCCGACCTCATGGGCCTCCTGCCCCGCCTACGTGAACTCGGCTACCACATCGACCACGCCACCTTCGTCGACCACCACGGCACACCCCGCGCCACACTCGGCATCCAGCAGCTCTCCCACCTGGGCATGGTCTCCCTCATGCGCCCCGACCTCGAACGCGCCCTGCGCGAAACCCTCCCCGACGACGTACAAGTGCACTACGACGCACCCCTGCGCCAGGTCCACCACCACGGCGACACCGTCCAGGCCACCCTCGCCGACGGCCGCACCCTGACCGGCGACCTGCTCATCGGCGCCGACGGCATCCACTCCACCGTGCGCCGCCTGCTCTGGGGCCCCGACACCGACCACCTGCGCTACCTGGGCTTCCACACCGCCGCCTTCACCTTCACCGACCCCCGCATCCACGCCCGGGTCGACGGCGGTTTCTACCTCACCGACACCACCGGCGCCCAGATGGGCCTGTACGGGCTGCGCGACGGCCGCGTGGCCGCCTTCACCGTGCACCGCAGCCCCACCCCCCGAACACCCGCCGACCCCCGCGCCGAACTCCGCCGCACCCACGCCGACCTGGGCTGGCTGGTCCCCCGCGCCCTGGAGCACTGCCCCGACCCCGAACACGTCTACTACGACCAGGTCGCCCAGACCCTCACACCCCACTGGAGCCGGGCACGCACCGTCCTGCTCGGCGACGCCTGCGGCGCGGTCTCCCTGCTCGCGGGCCAGGGCGCCTCCCTGGCCGTGGGCGGAGCCTTCATCCTGGCCGAACACCTGGCCTCGGCCCCCACCCTGGAGGCGGGACTGCGCCGCTACGAACAGCAGTGGCGCCCCGAGGTCGAACAGCGCCAACGCGCCGCCCGCCGCACCGCCCGCTGGTTCCTGCCCCCCACCCGCGCCCGGCTGCTCCTGCGCCGCGCCGCACTGCACACGACCGGCCTGCCGGGCGTGAGCCGCCTGCTGGCCGGCGTGCTCACCGGCAAACCCACCCCCGCCGTCCGCGAACACACTCCCCTGGGCGCCACCGGCCGGACCAGGTGAGGCCACGAGCCCACCCCGCACCCGCAAAAGCCGCCCCAGCCGCTCGGGCGGGCACCGCAACGGCACCACCCGCCCATCAGAGGAGCAAGACCCCGGCACACCCCTCTACCCGACCATGCACCCCTCACCGAAGCACTCACACGGCGGGCTCACCCACCCGCCGGACCAGGTCCACCCACCCCCGGTACCCCGACGGCGAGGCACAGTACACCCGCCCCCGCGGCCTCAACCGCCCATCACGCGCATACCAGGCCGCCAACTCCTCCTCCGCCGCACCATCGCCCCCATCGGCCGCCACCAGCAAACCGGCCACCTCATCCACCAGCCCGCTGTCACCCCACCGCTCCATCACCCCCCAGCTGTCCCACAACAGCACCTCATCCCCCTGCCGGTGGGCCAACTCCAACAACACGTAGTCACGGCAGCACCCCACCAACGGCACCCGCCGCCCCGCCGCCCACGGACGCCCGTCACGGACCGCGTCGGTGGCCAGCATCGACTCCACCCACCGGTGGTCGATCTCGGCCAACCGCGCCCCGGACCACGCCACACCCCCCGCCCGGTAGTGGGCGAGCACACCGCGCACCACCCGGCCGATCCCCTCCACCCCCTCGGGCAACCGCTCCAGCACCGGGGCGTACACACCCGGACCGGAGTAGCGGGTGTGCCCCGCCCACCGCCGCACACGCTCCTCCATCACACACCCCTCACCGGCCGCGCCACCAGCGCGAACACCTCTTCCTCGGCCACGTCCCCCAACCCGCCGGGCAGACCTCCCGGAACACCCCGCACGGCTGGGCGCCACGGGCCTGCACCCACCGCTCCACCGCCGCGTAGGCGCCCATGATCCGCGCCGGGAAGCAGTCCCGGCGCGGCACCCGGCACACCGCACACGTGTGGGCGCCCTCCAACCGGATCACCACCCCCTCACACGGCTCGGCGTGACCGATGAAGGGCACCGCCACCTCGATCAGCGCCGCCCCGTCCGGGGTCACCGACCCGTGGTAGAGCACCCACAAGGGCCCCGTCGGGCTCGCGCCCTGCCCGCGCAGATGACCGCGTATCCGCTCGGCCCGCTCGTGGAAGGTCGCCACCAGGCGCTGCTGGTCGGTACGGGCCCGCATCGCGGCCACCTTCACCGCACCCGCGCTCTCCACCCCCACCCGACACACCGGTCCAGCCCCCGCACCACCGCCGTCGCCGCCGCTCCAGGACAGGCGCAGCTCCTCCAGCGCACCGCGCCGCGCACGCAACGCCTCCTCCTGGGCCCGCCACCACGACTCCACCCGCTCCGCGGCCTCCCGCCCACCGGCCGCCATCGCCTGGGACACCACCGACAAGGGCATGCCCATCCGACGCAGCAGCCGGATCCGCCGGGCCCGCCCCAGCTGCTCCACCAGGTACCACCGGTACCCGTTGCACGGATCCACCCGGTGGGGCACCAGCAGACCCGACCTCTCGTACAACCGCAGCGCCTTGGGGGAGAGCCCGCCCTGAGCGTGTCCGTGGGAGACCATGCCCATGAGTGCGGCCCCTGCCCCAAGGGCACGGTCAACACCCACCCGGGGGGCGCCCGCACACAGAACGGCCCCACCGCGCACGGTGAGGCCGCCACACACCCCGCCACGGCGGGGCCACACCCCGTCTTAGCGCTCCTTCACCAGGCGCACCAACGTCTCCACCTCCTCCTCGGTGTTGAAGTAGTGCACCGAGGCCCGCACCGCCTCATCCACCGCCACCTCGCGCTCCCACACCTGGTTCCACACCCGCGACACACTCACATGCACCCCGCAGCGCCCCAGAGCCGCACGCACCCCCTCCGCACTGGCCCCCTCCACCGCGAACGTCACGATCCCCGACCGTTCCGCCCCCCGGTCCAACACCCGTACACCATCCACCTGCGACAACCCCTGCCGGGCACGGCCGGCCAACGCCCCCACCCGCTCCTGGATCGCCGCCAACCCCACATCCACCGCGTAACCCGCGGCCACCCCCAACCCGATCTGACCCGCCACACTGCGCTCGAAGCTCTCGAACCGGCGCGCGTCCTCACGCACCCGGTACCCCCGCCCCTCCCAATGCGCCGAGGACACGTCCACCACCGGCGGCTCACCCAGATCCGCACCCGAACGCGCGTACAAAAACCCCGTCCCCCGCGGACCACGCAGGAACTTACGCCCCGTGGCCGTCAGCACATCACACCCGATCCGCTCCACATCCAGATCCCACTGGCCCACCGACTGGCACGCATCCAACAGGAACAACGCCCCCGCCCGACGGCACAGCGCCCCGATCCGCTCGACCGGATTGACCAACCCGTTGTGCGTGGGCATGTGGTTGACCGCCACCACCCGCACCCCGCCCCGATCCAATTCGCGCTCCAACGCCTCCAGGTCCATCACCCCGAACGCGTCATCCTCCACCACCTGCACCCGCACCCCGCGCTCACGGGCGGCCTTGACCATCCCCAACGCGTTACTGGGGTACTCACTGACCGTGGTCAACACCCGATCCCCCGCCTCGAAGGCCACCGAACCGAACGCCAACTCCCACGCCCGCGTGGCGCTCTCCACGAAAGCGATCTCCTCCGGGCGCGCCCCCACCATCCGCGCCACACCGGTGTAGAACCCCTCCACCGCAGCCTCAGCACGCTCAGCCGCCTCATAACCACCAAGGCGCGCCTCCAACCGCACGTGCTCCACCACCGCCTCCACCACCGGAACCGGCGACAGCGACGAACCCGCGTTGTTCAGGTGCACCACCTCGGCCACCGCCGGCGTCTCCGCACGCACCGCGTCCACATCGATCCCCACCCGCGGCCTCCTCACATCCCACACGACACGACCACGGCGAACCTACCCACCACACGCCCCCTCAGCGCACCAGCCCCGCACCGAAGACCACCAACCAGACCCGACCCAGCCCACCCGCCCACCGCGCCCCGACCCGCAACACCCACACCCATCAGCCACAATGGCCACACAACACCCGAACCGAAAGGACCCCACCCACACCATGCCCATCCCCAAGGCCGAACTGCACCTGCACATCGAAGGCACCCTCGAACCCGAACTGGCCTTCACCCTGGCCCACCGCAACGGCCTGACCCTGCCCTACACCGACGTCCAGGACCTACGCCGCGCCTACTCCTTCACCGACCTGCAGTCCTTCCTGGACCTGTACTACTCCCTCATGGACGTACTGCGCACCGAAGCCGACTTCACCGACCTGGCCAACGCCTACCTGACCCGCGCCGCCGCCCAGGGAGTACGCCACGCCGAGATCTTCTTCGACCCCCAGGCCCACACCAGCCGCGGCATCAGCATCGACACCGTCGTCAACGGCCTGGCCGCCGCACTGGACACCAGCGAACACACCCACGGCATCAGCACCACCCTCATCCTGTGCTTCCTACGCGACCGCCCCGCCACCGAAGCCCTGGACACCCTCCACCAAGCCCGCCCCCACCTGGACCACATCAGCGCCGTGGGCCTGGACTCCGCCGAGATCGGCAACCCGCCCGAGAACTTCACCGAGGTCTTCGCCGCCGCCCGAGACCTGGGCCTGCACCGCGTCGCCCACGCCGGCGAGGAAGGCCCCGCCTCCTACATCTGGCAGGCCCTGAACCTGCTCGGCGCCCAGCGCATCGACCACGGCATCCGCTGCCTGGACGACACCGACCTGGTCCGCCACCTGGCCACCACCCAGACCCCGCTGACCGTGTGCCCGCTGTCCAACGTGCGCCTGCGCGCCGTCCCCGACCTGGCCCACCACCCCCTGCCCGCCCTCATGGACGCCGGCCTGCTGGTGACCGTCAACTCCGACGACCCCTCCTACTTCGGCGGCTACGTCCACGACAACTTCCAGGCCCTGCACACCCACCTGGGACTGAGCGCCGACCGACTGCGCCAACTGGCCCGCAACTCCTTCACCGCCTCCTTCCTGCCACCCCGGCGCAAAGCCCAACTCATCGCCGAGGTCGACGCCCACCCCCACCCCTGGTAGCCACAACACGGCGGGCCCCACCACCACAACGAGGGTCGGGGTCCGCCGGAGACCACCCGCTCAGCCCACCCAGGCCAGCGACTGCCCGTGCTCACCGGCCCAAGCCACCACACGCCCGTCCAGGGCCACCACGAAGTCACCACCGGCCTCCGGACGCGCCCCCACCAGATCCGGCAGCACCCGCGCCCCCTCGTTCGACACCCAGTGCCCCTCCAGCTCCCGCACCGCCGCAACGAACGCCTCCCGCCGCTCCCCGGGCAGGTAGGCCAGCACCGCACTGTGAAAGACCACCAGCCGCGCATCCCCGGGAGCGCGCTCCGCCACCACCCGCAACTGCTCCACCAGGTCACCGGCCACCAACCAGGGCGGATCCTGCGCGCTCACCCGCGCCGCCGCACGCAACCGCTCCCGCCGCCGCACCTCGTCCGGCCCCGGCCAGACCAGCGCCTCCAACCACCGCATGTCCTCATCCGAACGCACATCCAACGGGTCCAGGTCGATCCCCGCCCGCCAGACCACCTCCGGCACACGCTCAGGAACCGGCACCGGACCCGAGGTCGCACACTCCAGCACCACCGGACTGCCGGACGGACCGATGGGGTCACCCCCGTCATAGGAATAGCGGTACCGGTCCACCTGCAGGCACAACCCCGCCGACGCCCCCACCTCCACCAACGCCAACGGCCCCTCCAGCCCCGCCAGGACCGGCAGCAGCGTCGCGCACCGGCGCACCTCGTTGGTCTGGGTACGGCGCTGCATCACCACCCGGCGCACCTGCTCCCAGTGCTCCACCAGCCAGGGCCCGAACTCCTCCCACGAGGACACCGGCCCGCCCAGGAACCGCACCGCCCCCAACAACAGGTTGGGCTGGCGCTTGTTGCCCTCCGGCAGCGAGGCCACCAACCCCAACACCCGCTCATCCTCGGCCAGGGCCCCGGCAATACGCGCATAGGCCGGGGCACCGGCGGCCGCACAGTGCTCCGCGAAACCCCGATACCACTCCACGACGCGCTCCACACTTCGACCGGCACCGGCCACGTGCTCCACCAACCACCACTCCTCGAAACCGGGGGACACAGGTGCCGTGTTCCTACCCCGCCCGCACCGGCACGGCCCCGTGACGGCACTCACCCCCCGCCCCCGGGCATCACCGCCCCCGCAGGGCGAACCGCGAACGCGCACGCATCCACTCCACGACCTCCACCGGAGCGGTGTGCCGTGATCCCGCCCCGAACGGCGGCCGCGGGTCGTACTCGGTGGCCAACTGCACCACCTGCGCCGCCCGCTCCCCCGCCATCCGCTCCGCCAACACCAAACCCATGTCGATGCCCGCCGACACCCCCGCCGCGGTGACGTACCTGCCGTCCACCACCACCCGCTCCTCCACCGGACGGGCACCCCGGCGCCCCAACTCCTCCAACGCCAACCAGTGCGAGGTGGCCCGACGCCCCTCCAACAACCCGGCCGCCGCCAGGACCAGCGACCCCGTGCACACCGACGTCGTCCAGGTACTGGCCGCGTCCACCGCACGCACCCACTCCACCAAAGGGCCGCCGTCCATGTGGCGGGCCTGGCCCACACCGCCGGGAACGCACACCACATCGGCCCGCTCCACCTCCCCGAAGGCCGCATCGGCCACCAGCGCGCCCGTCCCGCCCCCATCACGCACCGGCCCGCGCCCAGCGGCCACGAAGACCACCTCCACCCCCGGCAGCCCGGCCCACATCTCATAGGGACCCACCGCATCCAACAGGGTCACACCCTCGAACAACGCGATCGCCGCACGCACCACGACCACACCCCTCACCCGCACACCACGACCACTCCCCGCCCCGACCGGACAGGGACCACCGAAAAGAACTCACACACCCTGCGGCCGAAACCGCTCCCGGTACTGCGCCGGAGAACACCCCAACGCCCGCACGAACGCCCGCCGCATCACCTCGGCCGAGGCGAACCCGCACCGGCGCGCCACCGCCACCACCCCGGCATCACTCTCCTCCAACCACCGCCTGGCCGCCTCCAACCGCACCCGCTCCACATACCGGCCCGGCGTACACCCCACCTCCCGCGCGAACACCCGCGCGAAATGGCGCGGCGACAACCCCACCCGCCGCGCCAACGCCTCCACCGACGCCTCACCCTCGGGATGCTCAACGACCCAGTGCTGCACCTCCCGCACCGCCGGACGCTGCGCCACCTGCGCCGACAACGGGGCCGAGAACTGCGCCTGGTTACCCGGACGGCGCAGGAACACCACCAGGTGCCGCGCCACTGTCAACGCCACCCGCCGCCCCAGGTCCTCCTCCACCAACGCCAGCGCCATGTCGATGCCCGCCGACACCCCGGCCGAGGTCACCACCCGTCCCTGCCGCACGAAGATCGGCTCCGACTCCACCCGCACCCGCGGAAACTCCCGCGCCAAACGCTCACAGTGATCCCAGTGCGTGGTCGCCCGCAACCCGTCCAACACCCCCGCCCGCGCCAACAGGAACGCCCCCGTGCACACCGACACCACCCGCCCCGCGTCCCCGCAGCGCCCCCGCAACCACTCCACCAGCTCCCCATCCCCGCGCCGGGCGCCCTCACCGCCCGGCACCACCAGGGTGCCGATCCCCTCCACCTCCTCCAGAGCGGCCGAGGGCACCAACCCCACCCCGTTGGAACAGGTCACCGCCCCACCCCCCAACGAGGCGGTACGCACCCGGTACCGGGCCCCCGGCGCCCGCGCCGCACCGGCGAAGACCTCCAACGGCCCCATCACGTCCAGACTCTGCACCCCGTCGAAGACAACGACGACCACCTCGTGAACCATGGCCCCATCCCACCGCCCCGCCCCCGTGGCCACAAGGTCGCACACCCCACCCTTCCTGCCATCCACACCAGGGCACCCCCCGGGAACCAACCATCCCCCACCGGCCGTTCCCCCCACGTCCCGCGCCGCACCCACGAGAGCCACACCACACAAAGATCACGAGAACTCTCGTCCGCGCAGGACAATCCCAGGCAGGTGACGACCACACCACACGAACGGACACCCGTGAGGCTCTCCAACCGAGGCAGACTACGCCGCAACCCCGACCACGCCCCCACACCCGCCACACCCCTGGTCGAGTTCCACGACGTGTCCCTCACCCAGGCCCGCACCCGCCTCCTGAACCACCTGGACCTGACCCTGCACCCAGGACAACACCTGGCCCTGGTCGGCCTGTCCACCACCGCCACCACCGCCCTGACCCACCTGCTCACCGGCCACACCACACCCACCCACGGCCACCTGAACACCCACACCAACACCCACCTGCTCACCACCCACCCCCACCCCACCCTCGCCCAGGCCATCACCGGCCAC
>NZ_LWLB01000002.1:0-4824 GCF_001905145.1 Nocardiopsis sp. TSRI0078 | reverse complement strand
ACCCCCACCTCACCCACACCCTGGCCCACCCCGGCCTGGACCCCGCCCCCCTGCCCCCCCCCCTCCCCCCCCTGCCCCCCCACCTCACACCCCGCATCCACCAGGCCCGCGACACCTACGCCCAACGCACCGACACCCGCCTGCTCCTGCTCACCGACCCCCCGCCCCACACCCCCTGCCCCGCACCCACACCCCACACCGGCCTGCTCACCCTCACCCGCCAACCCACCCAGGCCCGCACCGCCGACCGCATCCTCCTCCTCCACGAAGGACGCGTCACCGAGACCGGCACCCACCACCAACTCCTCGTCCGCGGCGGCGCCTACGCACGCCTGTACGCCCTCACCGGCACCCACCGCACCAACGGCGACGCCCTAGGATGAGAACGTGGCACCCATCGTCAAGGAACTCACCGTCGGCCAGGTCGCCGAACGCTCCGGAGTCGCCGTCTCGGCCCTGCACTTCTACGAACGCCAAGGCCTCATCCACAGCCGACGCACCGCCGGAAACCAGCGCCGCTACCGCCGCGACACCCTGCGCCGAGTCTCCTTCATCCGCATCTCCCAACGCGTGGGCATGCCCCTGGCACGCATCCGCCAGGCCCTGGACTCCCTGCCCGAGAACCGCACCCCCACCCGCGAGGACTGGGCCCGCCTCTCCCAGCAGTGGCGCACCGAACTCGACGCCCGCATCAGCCAGCTCATCCGCCTGCGCGACGACCTGACCAGCTGCATCGGCTGCGGCTGCCTGTCCCTGAGCACCTGCACCCTGTCCAACCCCGACGACGAACTCGCCGCCGCCGGCCCCGGACCCCGACGGCTGATGGTCGACGCCCTCAAAGAGGACCTCGACGCCCACTGACCCCAGCGGCCACACGGCCCACGGCACCGCCCCGGGCCCGCCCACCGCGAGAACACCCTCCCCGGGCCGCCCCAGAGCACAACCGCGGCCCCGGCCGCGCCCCGCCGGGCGCCGTGGCGGCCCCCACCGCGACAACAGCGAAGGCCGGCACGGGGGGCAACCCTCCCCGCACCGGCCCCGCTCCTCACACGCCGCTACAACCCGGCGGCCTCGTCCCGGCCCCGCCGCGCCAACTCGTCAGCGCGCTCGTTGCCCTCGTCCCCGCTGTGCCCGCGCACCCACCGCCACTCGACCTCGTACCGCGAGGCCACCTCGTCCAGGCGCTGCCACAGGTCCACGTTCTTGACCGGCTTCTTGTCGGCCGTCCTCCACCCGCGCCGCTTCCAGCCGTGCATCCACGACGTGATCCCGTTGCGCACGTAGGAGGAGTCGGTGTGCACCAGCACCGGCAGGGGCTGCTTCAGGCTCTCCAGCGCCCGGATGGCCGCCATCAACTCCATCCGGTTGTTGGTGGTCTGCTCCTCACCCCCGTACAACTCCTTCTCGTGCTCGCCGTAGCGCAGCCACACACCCCACCCGCCCGGGCCGGGGTTACCACTGCACGCCCCGTCGGTGTAGATGACCACTCGCCGCGTCGGCTCACCGCCGACCTCGTCCCCGTTACGCATGCCGGGCAATCTACCGCCCCCCGCGGTCACGAAAAGGCCACACCCCACCCCGAAGGGGCCAAGAACAGAGCCACCTGCCCCCAGTGGACCCCCCGAACCCACCCCTATGGCCCCCCAACCCCACCAAAGGCACCTACCACCCACACCACGACCAACCACCAGCACACACAAAAAAGGGGCGCGACCGAACCCCCAAGGTCCGACCACACCCCTCGACCAGAGCCGATCAGGCCGAGAACACCTCAGCCAACTGCTCCGCCCGCTCCTGACGGCGCGCGAGAACGTCATTGGCCATCTCATTCATCTTCTTCAACACCCGCTTGCGCTCACGCGCACTCAACCGGTCCACATACACCCGACCCAGCGTGTGATCGGTCTCATGCTGCAGACACCGGGCGAAGTACCCGCCACCACTGACCACCACCGGCTCACCGTCACGGTCCACACCCCGCACCGTGGCGCGCTCGGCCCGCCCCAGATCCGCGTGCGGCCCCGGCACCGACAAACACCCCTCGGACTCCACCACCACCGGATCATCCAGGTCACGCTCGTCCAACACCGGATTGACCACATGCCCCACGTGCCGCACACCCTCATCATCAGGGCAGTCATACACGAACACACGCAGGTCCACACCCACCTGGTTGGCCGCCAACCCCACACCCTCGGCCGCGTACATCGTCACGAACATGTCGTCGATGAGACCACCCAACTCGGCCCCACCCAACATCTCCTCGGGCACCTCGGCGTTGCGCCGGTGCAACACCTCCTCACCCGTCACGGTGATCCGCCGCACCCGGCCACGCGCGGCCTCCGGAGCGAACTCGGGAAAGTCCGCGACCTCCCGGCCCTGAACGATGGCGGCAACCTGGGCAGGCCTGGACTGCTCCGACATGGTCCTACTCTCACAACGCACCGACACGACAACAGGTGGCACAACACCACCGACATCACCGAAAAATAGCACGAACAGGCAGGTCAGCCGCACCCGGGAAAACAGCTCAACGGAACCAGGAATTGCCCTGGATCAGACACCGCGCCAGATAGTCGCGCAACGACACCACCACCAGGCGCCGCCGGTCGCTCTCATGGTCCCACACCACGATCCCCGGACCGTAGTCGGTGTGCACGTAGGCGAACTGCGGCCCCATATCGGAATCACCGAAGAAGATCATCTCGTCGAAGGGCGCGTACAACTCCAGGTAGTCCGGCTCCCGACGCATCGCCAGATTGTCCTCCACCAGACGCCGCGCACTCCACACCACCTCATCCCCGTACTCATTGGTCACCCCGTCGGTCTCCTGCAACAAGGACGCCAACTCAAAGGGCAGGGGCAGCATCAGGTGCTTCTCGACCTCGGCCAGGGTCACCTCGTCGGCCGGATCTCTCAGATCGGCCTCGGGATACATCTCCAGGATCAGTTCACGCCACACACCCTCGATCATCACAGGTCGTGGCAAGACACGGGAAATCGTCGACGGCGAGTTGCGCCAAAAACCCGGACCAGCCCCCGCCGCACCACCACAAACCACCACCAGGACGACGCCGACCCCCACCACCCCGCACCACACCCACGACGCGCCAACCACATCACCCTACGTGCACAACACATCACACCAGCACACAATAAGCCCATGAACACCACCACACGACGCCTACTCGCCGCCACCACACTCACCACCGCCCTGACCCTGCCCACCCCCGCACACGCCACCACCGACTACCCCGGCCACACCACCAGCAGCTACGTCATCCTCACCGACACCACCACCACCCAAGCCCGCGAACACGGCTGCGCCGAAGGACGCACCGGCACCACCGGCCCCCGCATCCTCTTCTTCGGCACCCAGGAAAAAGACGACACCCTCCGAGAACCCGGCAGAACCGCCAACTCCACCACACCCCGCGCCCCCTACACCCAAGCCACCCAATACGCCCACCACTGGGCCCAGGGCTTCACCGAATGCCGCACCAAACAAGCCACCGCCCACCTGGCCCTGGGCGTCAACAACAAAGACGACGGCGGCATCACCGGCACCCACGCCGGACAACGCTGGGCCCACCTGGTCACCAACGCCCACCACACCTCCACCACCGACGCCGTCACCATCACCGCCGCCCTGGACGCCGAACCCTCCTGGTCCACCCCCACCTGGGCCCGCACATGGCTCGACGCCTACACCCAGGCCACCGACATCCCCCTCTACGCCGCCAACTCCGCCGACTCCTGCCCCACCACCACCTCAGGAGACTGCGCCAACGGCTGGTCCCTGGCAGACGTGCACCACATGGCCGGAGCAGGCAACCCCAACATCCACCTCATCCCCCAGATCTACCGAACCGACGGCATCCAGGCACGCCAATGGGCCAACATCAGCCGCTGGGGCCACACCCACACCGGCGACGCCCTCCGCTTCGCCGGAGCCATGTCCCAACACACCGCCTGCAAACAGCGCAGCTGCCACAACACCGACAACACACCCCAACAAGCCTGGACCCAGCTCAAAAACGCCCTCGACACCCACCACAGCACCCGCGTCCACAACCTGGGCCCCGCCACCGACATGCGCTGGCCCTGAGACCACCACGACCACACACCCGAACGAGGACCCCGCCCCACAGCACACCCGACCCACAAAAAAGGCCCGACCACCAGGCCGAACCCACCACCGACAACCAGACCACACCCACGGCCCGCCCCACCAGGCGGGCCGCACCCACACCCACAGTGGAGCCACCACCACCGCAACCCCACCACCGAACACGACACAATAGACACCCACACCCACACAGCAGGAACGAAGGAAGACCACCCATGGCCACCGCACCCCACCGCCGCGCAGGCCGCCTCACCACCCTGGCCTACCTCTTCCTCCTGCTCTCCCAGAACATCGCCGCCCTCCTCCTACTCCCCCTCATCATCACCTCCGCCATCCTCACCCTCATCTGGATCGGCCTCCCCTTCGTCATCCTCACCGGCACCCTCCTGCGCACCCTCGCCCACAGCCAACGCCGCACCCTCGCCCACCTCCTCCCCACAGCCCCCCTCCCCAGCGCCTACCGCCCCATCCCCCCAGCAGGCATCACCCGACGCGGCGCCACCATCATCACCGACCCCGCCACCTGGAAAGACCTCCTCTGGCTCATCTCCGGAGCCGCCAACATCGCCCTCATCGCCCTACCCGCCACCCTCCTCCTCCACGGCACCTACCAACTCCTCTTCGCCCTCCACCTCCTCGGCCCCACCCTCTACGGCTTCTACACCCCCACCACCACCCCCCACCAACTCCTCATC
>NZ_LWLB01000001.1 GCF_001905145.1 Nocardiopsis sp. TSRI0078 | reverse complement strand
CCGTGGTCTGCGAGATCAAGGGCCTCTGACGACCCCGTCATCACACCGGGTTGAGGATTCTCTGTTGGAGCCGCTGGACCTCCGCCGACGGCTCCAACCCGAGTTCGTTCCTGAGAAGGTCGCGTAGAGCACGGATGGCGCCCAGAGCCTCACCCCGCCGCCCGCAATGGTGAAGCGCGTCAATCAACTGGAGATGCCACCATTCGTTCAACGGATCGGAGTTCACGTGGTCGCGGAGTTCATCGACGACATCGCGATGTCCTCCCATCTTCATCATCGCCTCGATACGGAGTTCGCAGAGGCGGTTGCGCGTGTTCTCGAGGCGAACGCGTTCCGCCTCCAGAATGCTTCCCTTGGGCACGTCGTCGAGCAGAGGACCCCGCCACAGCTCGATCGCCTGGTCGAACCGGTCAACCGCCTCCTCGAACCGGCCGGCCCGCAGGAGCGTCTGGCCCTGGCGCCTCAACCGGTCGAAGAGGAACAGGTCGCACTGGTCCTCCACCAGTGTGACCTGGTATCCCTGGCTCCGGGTGCGGAGCAGTTCTTTTCCGGCCTTCCGGCCCAGGGCGGCGCTCAGCTGCCTCCTGAGATGGAAGACATGCGTGCGCACCGTCTCCACCGCGGTCGCCGGGGCGGCGTCCCCCCACAGTTCCTCGATGACGGAGTCGACCGTGACCGTCCTGCCCGCGTGTGTGAGAAGCAACCCGAAAAGTTGACGAACCTTTCTGCCGTTCAACGCAACACCGCGATCACCCATCACCTCAAGTGACCCGAGAACTCGAAAGTAACATGCCACGGCTCGCAGCCTTTCATTCAAGATGCTTCCGGGAGTCGCTTCGCAGAATTTCTCAACGGCATGGAGGGGTCAATGCCACCAAAGTGGAAATGAGGCGGGGCCGGGGTCAGAAGTGTTCCTTGTGGGTGCCCACACCGCGCAGGAGCGTGTCCACGACGAGTGTCGCCTGCTCCTCCGGGTTGAGGCGCTCCGGGTCCGTACGGGTGGACTCGTCGATCAGCGAGTAGTAGACCTTCTGGGCCCACTCGGTGTCGACGTCCTCGCGCATGACCCCCGCCGCCTTGCAGCGCTCGAAGAGGTTGATGCAGCGCTGGGACACGTCAGCGTGGATCTCGGCGGCCACGGAGCCCTCGGCGACCGGACGACTCATCGCGAACCCCCAGCTGGCCTTGACCCGCAGCACGTTCGCGGTCACGACGTACAGAGCGACCATCGGCGGAGTGTTCTCCGAGTTGGATGACTCGACCGCGTCGGCGAACTGGCGGCACGCCCATTCGGTCAGGGCTTCCAGCAGGACCTCCCTCGTGGCGAAGCGCCGGTGCACGGTGCTGCGCGCCACACCGGCGGCCTCGGCGATCTGCTCCATCGAGACGGTGGGGTTCTGGCTCAGGACCCCCTCCGCGGCCTCCAGGATCGTTTGCACCGTGCGCTCCGCGTCCGCACGTAGCCGCTGCTCAGCCATGTGCTCCCCTCATTCTCTCCGCCTCATGCCTACCGCACCTGCCACGCCACATAGTAGCTCATCCAAGACCCACATAAACAAGTACTTGCTACAGTACTGTCTTACTTGGTACTTGTATGGAGGCACTGCCGATCCAGTTTGGTGGTTATCTGAAGTATGCAGTTGCGACTTAACGGCAAGGTGGCCGTCGTTACGGGCTCCAGCAGGGGCATCGGACGGGCGATCGCCGAGGCCCTCATCGAAGCGGGAGCCCACGTGGTCACCGGTGCCCGCACCGCGCAGGCTCCGCTCCAGGACGCTCCCCACGCCTCCGTCGACCTCGGTTCACCTGAGGGCCCCAAGGCGCTGGTGGATCTGGCGCTTCAGAGGTTCGGCGGGGTCGACCTCCTGGTCAACAACGTCGGCGGAGGAGCGGGAAGCGGCGCGAACGACTTCCTGTCCCTGGACGACGCGAGGTGGGAGACCGCGCTGAACCTCAACCTCCTCAGCGCCGTCCGGACCACCCGCGCCGCGATGCCGAGCCTGCTCGAACGGGGCGGATCGGTTGTCAACATCTCCTCGAACGCCGCCCACATGCCCTCGGCCGGACCCGTCCACTACACCGCGGCCAAGAGCGCGCTGACCTCGTTCGGCAAGGCGCTGTCCGAGGAGTTCGGCCCGCGGGGTGTCAGGGTCAACACCGTCTCCCCCGGTCCGGTGCTCACCGACCTCTGGGCCGGACCGGACGGCTACGGGGCACGGCTCGCCAAGCAGCAGGGCATCACGCACGACGAGCTGCTGCGAAGGCTGCCCGAGAGCATGGGCGTCACCACCGGCTCGCTCGTGCGTCCCGAAGAGATCGCCTCACTGGTCGTCTACCTCGCCTCACCGCACGCGGCGTCGGTCAACGGAGCCGACTTCGTCGTGGACGGCGGTGCCCTCAAGTCCCGCTGACCCCCGCAGGGACCCCGAAGGGTCCGTCCCAGCACAACACGAGAGGAACCCCCTGTGCGCAGTCCCACTCCTGAGACCAGAGGTCGTGCCCGGACCACGGCCGCGACCTCCATCGCCGGAGCCGTGCTCGCGGCCTGCCTCGCCCCCGTCTCCACGGCCTCGGCCGAACCCGTCCCCAGACCGCCCTACCCCCACGCCAGACAGATCGTCGGCCACTTCTCCGAGCTGTACCCGGAGGGGATCGCCTGGGATCCCACCAGGAACGCCTTCATCGTCGGTTCGGCCCTGCACGGGAACCTGGCCCTGGTCCACCCCGGAGGCAGGACGGAGGAACTCGTTCCCAGCATCGGACCCGTCTCCACACTCGGGGTCCGCGTCGACACCGAACGTGACCGCATTCTGGTCGCCTACAGCGACTTCTGGACCCGTCAGGAGGCCGACACCGGTATGCCCCCGACCTCAGGGGTGGCCGCGTTCGACCTCCACTCCTTGGAGCTGATCTTCGACGCCGACATCTCCGGGGGCCTGGACCGGACCTTCGGCAACGACCTCACCTACGACGCCGACGGGACCGTCTACGTGACCGACTCCGTCAGCCAGACCCTCTACGGGATCTCCACCGAGGGCGAGCCCGAGGTGGTGGCCGACGACGAGCGTTTCGCCGCGGACATGGTCGGGCTCAACGGCATCGTGTGGCACGAGGACAACTACCTTCTCGCTGTTCGCTACGACAACGGGGAGCTTTTCCGCATCGACCTCGACGAGCCCTTGGAGAGCCGGGTCACCGAGGTGGAACTGCCCGAGCCGATGCTCGGCACCGACGGAGTCCGGCTCCGCCCCGACGGATCCCTCTACGTCGTGACCAACTCCATCGGAGAGAACGCGGGCATCCCCAGCGGCACCGACGCCGTGACCGTGCTCCGCTCCGAAGACGGCTGGGACAGCGCGCGGATCGAGCGGCGCTACGAACCCTGGCCGGTGGAGGGGCCCACCAACATAGCCATCACCCCCTTCGGCGACTACGTCCTCAGCGGCGACGTGGGCGTGCTGATGGGCGGCGGGACCTCGGACATCTTCGTACTGCGGCGAGTCTGAGCCGCACGATCGATTGGCGGATTCACCATGCAACGATCACAAAGCCTTCTCTGGGTCACCCTGGCTACGGGAATCCCGATGGTCATGGTCTCCCTGGACAACCTCATCGTCACGATCGGACTGGCGTCGATCCGTGAGGACCTGGGCGTGGGCCAGGACCTGCTCCAGTGGGTGGTCAACGCGTACGCACTGTCCTTCGCGGGGTTCCTCCTCGCCGGAGCGGGCCTGGGAGACCGGTTCGGCCGGCTCAGGGTCTTCGCCGGGGGCATCGTGCTGTTCACCCTGGCCTCCATCGCCTGCGCCATGTCCGAGTCCATCGGGACGCTCATCGCTGCCCGCGCGGTGCAGGGACTGGGAGCCGCGGCGATCCTGCCCCTGTCCCTGACCCTCGTGGTCAGCGCCGTCCCCGAGAGCCGGCGCAACCTCGCCATCGGCCTGTGGGGCGGGCTGAACGGACTCGGGATCGCGATGGGCCCCCTGGTCGGCGGCGTCCTCACCGAAGCCCTGAGCTGGCACTGGATGTTCTGGATCAACCTGCCCATCGGCCTGCTGGCGGTCCCCCTGGCCCTGTGGGTGCTCCGTGAGAGCACAGGTGAGGACGACACCATCGACGTCCTCGGCACTCTGCTGGTGACGGTCACCGTCGTCATCGCGGTCTGGGGCATCGTGCAGGCCCATGAGGGATGGACGCAGACGGTCGTCCTGGCTCTGGGGCTGTCGGCCGTACTGCTCGCCGCCTTCCTCTTCTGGGAGTCGCGCACCACCTCTCCGCTTATCCCGCTCAGCATGTTCCGCAGCCGTGACTTCGTGCTGAGCAACGTGGCCGCGTTCGCCATGTACTTCGGCGTGTTCGGCTCGATCTTCTACTTCGCCCAGTTCATGCAGGGCCCGGTCGGCCTCTCGCCCTTCCATGCGGGTCTGGCCACCCTGCCCTGGACCATGGCCCCCATGATCGTGGTGCCACTGGCCAGCCAGCTGATCAGCCGTATCGGCACGGGGCCGCTCATGGCCGCAGGCTCGGGGCTCCAGGCCGCCGGGCTCGGGTGGATCGCCTACGTCGCCGAACCGGGGCTGAGCTACCTCGTTCTGGTTCCGGCGCTGCTGGCGGCGGGGGTCGGTATGGGCCTGATGTTCGCGGCGAACCCCGTCGCCGTCATGGGCTCCGTCAAGCCGCACGAGCAGGGCAAGGCCTCGGGTATCAACAACACGGTGCGGGAGTTCGGCGGTGCACTCGGTATCGCCGTCCTCACCACCGTCTTCTCCTCGGCCTTCCTGGCGGCGTCCGACACCAGCGACTTCGACGGCGCCTACATCGCCGGGATGCAGCCGGCGCTCTGGGTCGGGGTCGTGGTGGTTCTCGCCAGCGCTGTCTGCGCGCTGTTCGTCAGGGGCGGACGGGAACCGGGCTCCAAGAAGCAGGAGGAGACCGGACCGCACATGAAGGAGACGATCTCGTGACCACGCTCGTCATCGGAGCTCTGGGTGCCACAGGACGTTTGGTCGTCGAGGCGCTCGCGGCAGCGGGTTCGTCCGTCGCCGCCGGTGTCCACCATCCGAGGCAGGTGAACGCGTCCTCGGACCGGGGAAGCGAACACCGCCTCTTCGACCTCACGTGGGAGGCCGAGGAGATGGAGAAGGCGTTCTCCGGGGTGGACACCGTCGTCAACGCCGCCGCTGCCCGCGACATCTCACAGGCCGCGCGTGTGGACCGTGACGGGGTCATCACCGCGATGTCGACCGCTCAGCGGGCCGGCGTCACCCGGTGGATCCAGATCTCGATGGCCGGGGTCGACCGGCCCGAGGTCCTGCCCGGATTCCTGCTATCGGCCGCGGAGGCCAAACGGGAGGCGGACGAGCGACTGGCGACCACGGGGATGGAGTGGACGGTCATCCGGCCCCCGTGGTTGACGGACGCGCCGGCCGGAGGCCGCGTCGTCCTGAACGACGCCGGTGCGGGCTCCCTCAGCCGGGCGGACCTCGCGGGGGTCGTCACCGCATCGCTCCAGGAGCCGGCGACGATCAATCGAACGTTCGAGGTCGCCAGCGGCCCCCTTCCCATCAACGTGGCGCTGGCCCAGCTGCTCTGAGAGCCAAGGGCAGGGTTCGGCCGTCAGCCCCGGCACTTCTGACGGCCGAGCCCCGTCCTGCTTTGGCACCAGAACTCAAAAAGGAAGATCAAAAACGGTTCCGTGATCTTCATGGAATCCATAACCGCAGATAGACAAGGCATCGGCGACTTCTCGTTCCAAAGTCCCCGGATGTGATGCAAGACACATTGTCCCGGTGACTTCACGTACATAGAATAAATAATATAGGAAAACTGAAGCAATCCTTCCGATGCCCATTTAGTGCACCAGTCCGATCTGCATCATCGAAAATGATGGAAGGGGCCGCTGTGACTAGCACTGTAGAATACGCGGTACAGCAGAAGGTTAGAGTAGTTGCATTTGGGTGTGCGGAGGTATTCAAGCCCCTTGCGTTCCGGCGGGAATTCGATTTCAAAGTCGCCGAAACCGTGGATTCGATTTATGACTTAGCGAAGCTGGTCGACGCGGACTTAGTTCTGGTCGACGTCAGCTCCTCCGATGCCTCCCACCTCGCACAGCTTAGGAGCGCCATTCACCGGATGGCGCATCTGCGGGTGCTCCTGCTGGGGAGCGCCGACAACTTGAACACGATCGGAAGCTGGCTCAACACCGGTGCTTCCGGGTACCTCCACAAGGACGTGGCGCTGGACATCCTGATCGAGGTCATTCGCACGACCCGGCAGCGAACGACGTCCAGGTCGATCCATTTGCCGATCCGCAGTACTGTCGCAATCAAACCTCAAGCCAGCCATGCTCTGTCCAAACGCGAGACGGAGATCATCAGCCTTGTGGCCAACGCCAGGAGCAATCGGCAGATCGCGCGGGAACTCAATATAACCGAGGGAACGGTGAAGCGCCACATGAGGAACATATTCGTCAAGATCGGCGCCACCTCGCGAGTCGACTCCATCAACAAGGCGATCGAACTCGGGGCGATATCCCGCTGACACTCCAGCCGCACCCGGAGATCTCGGCCTGGGCAGGGCCCGCACATGAGACGGCTATAGCCGCCGGGTCCGAGAAGAAGGGCCACCGCTCAGCGGGGGTACGGAAGCCCGGTCGCGACCAGCGAGAGCGAGACCGTGGAGAACCACCGCTGAAGGCCGAACGGCTGGTGTGGGACGGACTCGGCACCCGCGGTGAGCTGGACTGGTCGCGGTGCGCGATCGACTCGGTCAACATGCGCGCCCGCAGGGGGCCTGACAGGTCCGAGTCCTGTCGAACGGGGCAGGAAGGGCGCGAAGACCCACCTGAGCACCGACCGGACCGGCTTGCCCCTGTCCATGGCGATTCACACGGACCGCTCATCCGATGGACGCAGGTTTGCCTCCTACCGGGTGCGCCACAAAAACCCCGTTCGGCTAGGGTGCATGGCCTCGCTGCGGAGGAGGCGCCGTGCTGGTGGGCCCAGGGTGGGACCCCGTCGGCCGACCCGGCACGTCCATCCTCCTGGCGCCGGGGAGGAACCGCTCTCAGTCCTGGTCGTCCTCTGCCTCCCAGGCTGCGCTCTCTTCCTCGGGTCCTCGCCGGTGCCCCAAGCAGGAGGCACGGGCCGTGTCGACCGCCGTCGACCGCTCAGGCGCGCGCTTCCGGATCCCCACGCTCGACAGCAGGTCGAAACCGGAGGCGTCGGGCAGGACCAGGACCGAGCCTCCGGTCACCGTGAGACCTGGTCGGATCAGGGCGCCCTCGAACACCTCGTCCAGCTCCGCCATCTCCTCGCCCAGCAGGTCCAGGAGCCCCAAGCGAAGGTCGCCGAAGCGATGGGATCGCGTCCGGGAAGCCGGGCGGTGGTTTCTCCGGCCGACTGTGGTCACGGCGGAAGATCCTGATCAGGATGTCGCGGCCTGCCTTGTCCTCCACCACGATGGTGGAGCAGGACTCCTCGTCGGTCCACGCCACCCGCCCCTGCTGGAGGAGCCCTTGGAGGAGCAGGTACAGGTCTTCTTTACGTTCCGCCAGTAACTCGAAGACGCCCGAGGCCGTCACGCGGGCCTGGTCGGGGTCGTCGTCGCTGAAACCGCCGGGAGCGTCCTGACCGGGAGGCGAGTGTGTGCCTGACGTGGCCTGGTGCAGCCATTCCTGCGTCTCATGCGGCCAAGGTTCCCACCAGCGGTCGGGAGGGAGGGGAGAGGCGACGAGCCGGCCGTGGAACTGAGGGGCCAGCAGACGCGCCGCATAGCCAGGCGCGTCCAGCATGCGCAGGGCCTGGACGAGCTGGGGAGGAGTCAGTGCCCGCCGGTAGCCGACCGCGGTGGGTACGGCGACGTCGGTGAAGCCGACACAGCGATCGGACCGGCCACCCAGTTCTGCGCTCGCTGAGTGTTCCAACTGACGGAGGAGGGGATGTCGCATGGCCCATCTTCTGACGCGTTGGCTCCCACGCGGACCTGCGGGAAGAACCGCAGGTCAGGGCAGGGGCGGTCTGGGGGTTACTTGGCCCCCACACGGGGCCGGGCGTGAGGCCGGGCTGTACACAGAACGGCCCCGAACCGCGTTTTCGCCGTTCAGGGCCGTTCTGCCACTGTCTCAAGGTGGCGCACTCGGGAGGACTCGAACCCCCAACCTTCTGATCCGTAGTCAGATGCTCTATCCATTGAGCTACGAGTGCAGGTTGTTCAGTTGTGTGTCGCCCGGTCTCCCTGGCGACGTCTTTGACTCTATCACGGTGTCAGAGGGCCTCGAACCGTTTTGTGAGTGTGGGGCCGGTCATGCCGGTCCGTGCCCCACGGTCGGTCCGACGCGGAGGCGGCACCGACGCGGGCGGTGCGCCGGTGCCGCCGACCCGGAAGCGGGTGGGCGCGGGTGTCGGCGGGTCAGCACGTCCCGCCGGGGACGACCCCGTCGACGCGGGAGACGCCGGCGTTGCGCTGCCCGCCCACGCGCCGGTTGACCTCCTCGGGCGCCACGGACTCGCCCTGCTGGTGGTACACCCAGTCGACGTCCTGCACGTAGGTGCTCGGGCCGCCGGTGTGGCCGCTCATGTCGATGAACCACTGGTTGAAGTTGATCGACATCGGCGACGACGGGTAGTACCTCCCGTCGTGCTCGGCCACCAGGTGCGTGTCCACGTAGTAGCGGACCACGCCGTCCTCCACCTGGACCACCAGGTCGCGCCACCCCGCGAAGGAGCGGTTCACCACGTCGCTGGTGTTGTCCGCCTCCCAGGGGTCGCGCTGGTAGGTGTGGTACGAGGTCAGGTACATGGCCTCCGCGGGGGCGCCCCAACCCGAGTTGGGCAGGTACTCGAAGTCGAGCTCGCTGTAGGCGGGGTCGTTGTCGTAGGCCAGGGGCGTGATCGTGTAGAAGGTCTGGAGCACGGTGTCGCCGTCCTCGCCGGAGACCGGGGCGTCGGCGAACCTGACCTTGGCGGCGTAGGTTCCCTCGTGGAACTTCTCCTCACCGAAGGTCAGCTCGGCCTGGCTGGTGCCCGCCGGGGTGCCGTCCGTGGTCGAGGTCAGGCGCAACAGGGAGTCGCCGTCCTCTTCGGTGAAGGAGATGTTGTCGGCGTCCCAGGACGCGCCCGGCACGCCGGGGCCGCCGGCCCAGCTGCGGACGTTCCAGCCCTGGTCGCGCAGGGCGGGGTCGGTGGGGCCGCCGTAGTCGAAGTCGTCGAAGAACAGGCCGCACGAGGCGGACGCTCGGTCGGCGACCGTCTCCACCTCGACGGGGGATCCCGTCGCGCAGGACGTCAGGGGGAGCGTGATGGCGCAGGCCAGGACGGCGCTGCCGGCGCGGACGCGGGTGGGCATGGGAAGCACCTCGGATTCGGGGGTGGGAAGGGGCCGGGGCGGGCAGGCATCCCGGCCGGGGAAGGGCTGGAACGGGGTCGGCGCCACGTCGAGGGACGCCGGTGCGTGGTCCCGGGCGTAGGACGCGAGGCCCGGGACGTCGTCGAGGGCGGAGCCGGAGGCCCCGCCGTCCTCGGTGGTCCCGTGGTCGTGGAGCGCCGCGGGACCGGTGGGCGGGCGCTCGGCGGTGTTCAGCGGGGTCGACCGGTCGCGGCGAGCAGGGTGCCGCCGCCGGCGGCGGGGGATGCTCCGCCGAGGAGCGGTCTTCGATCGATCATCGGGATCGCCTCACACGAGGGGCTGGAAAGACGGGCCCAATCTGTCGACCGCGCGACCATGGCGTCAACCCGGATCCGCGATCCGTTCGAGACGCTTCCGTGTTCCTACTGGTAACAAAGTTGTAATGTGCCCTATGTCATAGCCTCACCGAATCGTTTTCGGTATGGCGTGTGAACGTTTTCGGCGAACGCGCGTCCATGGAGGTCTACCTCCGGAGGGGGTGGACTATGGGGTCCGCTGGGTTCCACTCCGCGACGAAGGTGTCCCCTTCGGGGCTTTTCTGCTTTTCCGGCGGGGAAGGCGGAGGGACCACGGAACACCGCCGAGGCCCGAGGACGCCCCAGACCGATGCAGGGGAAGCGGGCCCCGGAAGGATCCCGGTCGGCCCGGACCTCGGCTGAGACCCGCCCGGCGGGGAAGGGCGCCTGTACCGCGCGCGTGCTCGCCGACCCGAGCCGGGAGATCCGGTGCGGGACCGGCCGTGGAGCCGCACGCAGGTCAGGGCCCCGGCGCCCCCAGGAAGCGTCCGGCCTCCAGCGCCCGGCCGATCAGCTCGTCCCGCGCCTCCTTGGCGGCGCGGGCGCCGAGGACCTCGTCCCGGAGCAGCTCGCCGTTGCCTCCGTCGGACGTCGAGCGGGCCAGGAGCTCGGCGAGCCGGGCGCCGCGCGCCTCCGCCCGTTCGAGCTGCTCCCACTCCGTGTGGGCACGCAGCGCCTCCTCGACGGCGACGCCGTACCCACGGATCGCGTCGACCTGCGCCGCCAGCCCACGGTAGGCGGCCTCCTGCCGCTCGTGCTGCCGGTTCAGCAGGGCGCGCACCCGGTCGGAGACGGCGGCGCGGGAGTCGGCGCGGTGCTCCTCGCGGATCCGGTCGTGGTGGTACAGCACCGAGGCGATCCGCCACTCCTCGTCACGCAGTACCGCCAGCGAACGCGCCGAGTCGAAGGAGTCGCCCAGTCGCCGCTCCGCCTCCTCGACGGCGTCGACCGTCCTCTGCACGCGGAGGATCAGCTCGGAGCCGTAGCGGCCGAGGTCGGCGGCCACCAGGTAGCGGTCCGCGTGGGCCGCCGCCAGCCGGTCGCCCCGGGGACCCCACCACCCGGTCCACAGCGCGACGGCCGCGTACAGGGCGCCCGGTGCGTACCACCCGACGGTGAAGACCCAGTCCGGCGCGGGGAAGAGGAACCACGTCACCAGGGTGGCGGGCGCGAAGCCCAGGGACAGCGCCCTCCACAGCCGGCGTCCGGCCCCGGTGGACGACCACGGCGGAAGCAGGGGGCGAAACCGTACGCGGGTGGCGGCGAACCCCGCCACCCCCACGACCGCGGCCTGGGCCAGGAGCCCGAGGAAGTACAGGGGAGCCGACCACCACAGGAGCGGGCCGCTCCCCAGCATCCAGGCCGTGTTCAGCGCGGCCACCGCCGCCCCGGCCACCATCACGCGGGTTCGGTCGGGGAACCGGGACTGCTCCGCCCAGGCCCTTCTCGGCAGCAGGGCGGACGGTCGCTTCCCGAGCGTTCGGGCGATACGGGGCGGCAACGCGGGATCGAGGACGGGGCGCGGGCCGCCGCCCATGGTGCTCATGACCTTCCTCCCACGATCCGCCACCGGTGCGGCCCCTTTCCGTCTCGGGTCCTTCCCGTGTCCGACGCACGGTCCCGACGCGGGGTTGCCTCGGGGGAGTGCGTCGGGACACGTGACCGCCCCGGCACGGAACCCGTGCCGGGGCGGTGCGTCGCGGAAGGGACGGGCCGGGGTCAGCCCGCGACGGCCTCCTCCACGGAGGCCGCCCACAGCGACACCGCGTTGTCGACCTGCTCGCCGTTGACGATCAGCGGCGGGATCATGCGCACCACGTTCCCCTCCGGGGCGCAGGTGAGCAGCAGGAGCCCGTTCCTGGCGGCGGCCTGCTGGGCGCGCGCGGCGGTGGCGCCGTCGGGCGTGCCGTCGGCGGCGGTGAACTCGTTGCCGAGCATCAGCCCCCGGCCGCGCACGTCGCCGATCACCGGGTTGGCCTCCGCCACCTTCTCCAGACCCAGGCGCAGCCGCTCGCCCATGCGCGCGGCGTTCTCCACCAGGCCCTCCTCCTGGATCACGTCCAGGGTGGCGAGCGCGGCGGCGCAGGAGACCGCGTTGCCGCCGTAGGTCCCGCCCTGGGAACCCGGCCACGCCCTCTCCATGACCGCGGCGGGCGCGGCGATCGCCGACAGCGGGAAGCCGCTGGCCAGACCCTTGGCGGTGACGACCACGTCCGGGCGGACGCCCGAGGGCTCGTGCCCCCAGAACGTGCCCGTACGGCCGAAGCCGGTCTGCACCTCGTCGGCGACCAGCAGGAACCCGTGCTGGTCGGCGCGCTCGCGCAGCCCCTGGAGGAAGGCGTCCGGCACGGGCACGTAGCCGCCCTCGCCCAGTACCGGCTCGACGAACACGGCGGCGGTGTCCTTCGGGGAGGTCACCGTGGCGAACTGGTAGTCCAGCTCGCGCAGCGCGTACGCGACCGCGTCGGCCTCGGACATGCCCAGCCGGTAGGCGTGGGGGAAGGGCGACACGACCACGCCGGGCACCAGCGGGCCGATGCCCGCGCGGATCTTGACCCCGGACGTGGTCAGCGACGCGGCGCCCATGGTGCGGCCGTGGAACGATCCCTGGAACACGATCACGTTCTGCCGGCCGGTGGCCTGCCTGGCCAGCCGCAGGGCCGCCTCCACGGCCTCGCTGCCCGAGTTCACGTAGAACAGCCGGTCGAGCCCCGCGGGCAGCACGTCGCCGAGCCGCTCGGTGAGCCGCAGCAGGGGGCGGTGCATCACGGTGGTGTACTGGCCGTGGACCAGGGTGGCCACCTGCTCCTGCGCGGCGGCCACGACCCGGGGGTGGCAGTGTCCGGTGCTGGTGACGCCGATGCCGGCGGTGAAGTCGAGATAGCGGCGGTCGTCCTCGTCGTAGATGTAGGCACCCTCGCCTCGTGCGGCGACGACCGGGGTCGCCTGTTTGAGGATCGGGGAGAGCTCCGCCATGCGATGCCTCGATTCCGTGTCACTGGTTCCGTAGGATTGTTGACAATCGACGCTGCTATGGAAACATCCGGGCAGCGACGGTGTCCAGTGGACGCACGTTGGGCAGTTCTGACCACAGGCCGATTCTCGACCGGGGAGTAGTGAACATGTCGGATCAGGAAGCACGGGTCGTCGCGCAGGTGGACAAGAGGCTGTTCATCGGTGGGACGTGGCGCGACGCCTCCTCGGGGAACACCTTCGCGGTGGAGGACCCCTCCACCCGCGAGGTGCTCTGTGAGGTCGCGGACGCGGGGAAGGAGGACGCCCTCGACGCGTTGGAGGCCGCGCACCGGGTCCAGCCCGAGTGGATGAGGACGCCGCCGAGGAGGCGCAGCGAGATCCTGCACCGCAGCTACGAGCTGCTCATGGAGCGCCAGGAGGACCTGGCGGTCCTGATGACCCTGGAGATGGGCAAGCCCCTGGCCGAGGCCAAGGGGGAGATCGCCTACGCCGCGGAGTTCCTGCGGTGGTTCGCCGAGGAGGCCGTCCGCATCGAGGGAACGTTCTCCATGTCCCCCGACGGCAAGTCGCGCTTCCTCGTCATGCGCCAGCCGGTCGGCCCCTCCATGCTCATCACCCCCTGGAACTTCCCCATGGCGATGGGCACCCGCAAGATCGGCCCCGCCATCGCCGCCGGGTGCACCATGGTGCTCAAGCCCGCCCACCAGACCCCCCTGTCCGCCCTCGCGCTCGCGGGCATCATGACCGAGGCGGGCCTTCCCGAGGGCGTTCTCAGCGTCATCCCCACCACCGACCCCGGCTCGGTCACGGAGCCGCTGCTCAGCGACGGCCGGATCCGCAAGCTGTCCTTCACCGGGTCCACCGCGGTCGGCAAGAAGCTGCTGGAGCAGAGCGCCGGGCAGGTCCTGCGCACCTCCATGGAGCTGGGCGGCAACGCGCCCTTCCTGGTCTTCGACGACGCCGACATGGACGCCGCCGTGGACGGGGCGATGCTCGCCAAGATGCGCAACATCGGCGAGGCCTGCACGGCCGCCAACCGCATCTACGTCCAGGCGGGGGTCGCCGAGGAGTTCGCCGATCGCCTCAGCCGGCGCATGGGCGCGCTGCGCATGGGCCGCGGCCTGGACGAGGGCGTGAACGTGGGGCCGCTCATCGACGACAAGGCGCGCGACAAGGTGCAGCACCTGGTGGACGACGCGGTCAACCGGGGCGCGCGCGTGCTGGTCGGCGGCGGCCCCGGTGAGGGCGCGGGTCACTTCTACCGGCCCACCGTGCTCGCCGACGTGCCCTTCGAGGCCGAGCTGTCCACCACCGAGATCTTCGGCCCGGTGGCACCGGTGCTGCCCTTCGAGACCGAGGAGGAGGCGCTGCGGGTCGCCAACGACACCGAGTACGGCCTGGTCAGCTACCTCTACACCCGCGACCTCAACCGGGCGCTGCGGGTCAGCGAGAGCCTGGAGACCGGCATGGTCGGCCTCAACCAGGGCGTGGTCTCCAACCCGGCCGCCCCCTTCGGCGGGGTGAAGCACTCCGGCCTGGGCCGCGAGGGCGGCAACGTCGGCATCGAGGAGTTCCTGGAGACCAAGTACGTGGGGATCGGCGGTATCTGACCCCGCCGGCGGCCGGGGTCCGGGTTCGCGCGGGAGCGGACGCGAGGCCCCGCGCCCCCTCGCGCCGCGTGGACTCCTGCGGGGACGCCGCCGCCTCCGGCACGGGCCGGAGACGGCGGAGCGGTCGAAGGTCCGACGGGCACGGCGGCGGATCCGCGGCCGTGGACGGCGGCTCCTTCGCCGCCACGGTTCCCGCCGCCCCCTGGCCCGCCCGCCGCCGGGGTCAGGCGCCGGAGCCGGCCTCCGGGTCCCGGGCGCCGCCGTTGATGCGGTCGACCGTGTCCATCATGTGCGCCTCGATCAGCCGCATCAGCTCGTCCTCCGCCCCGTACACGATCGCGTCCAGGATGCGCCGGTGCTCGTCCAGGAGCTCCTCCGGCTCCGGGTACACGTCCTGCATCACCGTCAGGCACATCCGCGTCTCGACCAGGAGCGTCTGGGCCATGCGCTCCAGGCGGCCGTTGCCCGCGCAGCTCACCAGGGTCTGGTGGAAGGCCTGGTCGGCGTCGCTCATCGCGTTCCGGTCACCGCCGTCCGCCGCCTCGGCGAGCCGGTCCACGGCCGGGGTGAGCCGTGCGACCGCCTCCCCCCGGTTGCCGCGCATGATCAGCTCGCACGCGGTCCGCTCGACGGCGAGCCGGGCCACATAGATGTCCCGCACGTCGGCCGGGGCGAGCTCGCGCACGAACAGGCCCCTGTGCCGTTCGCTGCGCAGCAGCCCCTCCTGGACGAGGCGCTGCATCGCCTCGCGCAGCGGTCCGCGGCTCACCCCGAGCTGCCCGGCGAGTTCCGACTCGCCGAGCTGGTCCCCGGGGGCGAGGGAGCCGTACATGATCGCCGACCGCAGCTGGTCGGCGATCAGCTCGGCGGTGGAGCGCCGGGGCACGGGTCTGAGCTTGCCTGGGGCGGGCATGTGCTGCCCTCCTTTCGGTTCGGGGCACAACGGGACGAAACAGCGGGCACGCCGTCGAGGCTAACGGGAGGCCAGGGCACTGTTGACGGCGGCCGAGCCGGAGCGCAGCAGCGATCCCGGCCCGCTGCCCCGGCCCCCGGTCACCCCCGCCAGGCGCAGCCCCTCCCACACGCTGACCTGGTTGGCGGTGAGCACGGTCTTGCCGAGCAGCGCCTCCAGGGGATCGATCAGGCGGGCGCTGTGCAGGGCGGTGTCCGGCACCAGGACGGCCTCGGCCCGCGGGTGGTCGTTGGAGACCACGAAGTCCAGGACGTCGTCCGGGTCCAGTACGCCGACCTCGGCGGCGGTGGCGATGCCGTGGCTGGCCATCGACAGCACGGTCACCCCGGCCTCGGTCAGGAACTCCACGAACCGCTGGGCGACGTCGTCGGGGTAGGTGGCGGCGATCGCCACCCGCGACACGCCCAACCGGCACAGCGCGTGCACGAAGGCGAACGAGGTGCTCGACGACGGGGCCCCGGTCACCCGGCGCACCCCCTCGACCTGCCTGCGGGCCCCCTCCCAGCCGAACACGAAGCTTCCGCTGGTGCACGCCCACACCGCCGCGTCCACCTCCATCGCGGCCAGTTCCCGGGAGCCCTTGGAGAGCACCCCCTCGCTGCCGACGTCGAGCAGGGCGTCCACCCGGTGAGCGTCCTCGCGCATGAGGGTGTGCACCACGGGGAGCTCGACGTCCCCGCCGAGCAGTTCGGCGAAGGCCTTGTAGTCGTCCTCGGCGCTGAAGCCGGGGTAGAGGAATCCGACGCGGGTCATGTGCGGCTCCTTCTCGTCACGGCCCGCGGTGTCACGCGGCGCTCGGTGCGGCGACGTTGATCAGACTCTGTCCGTGGGCCACGGCCTGGCGCTTCGCGGCGCTCATCACCGCCCACATGGTGACCTGGTTGGCGGCGATCACCGGTTTGCCCAGCTCCCGCTCCAGCGGCGCGATGATGTCGTAGGTGAGTACGTTGGTGCAGCTGATGAACACCGCCTGGGCGTCGGGCCGGTCCACCGAGTGCACCGCCGCGGACACCTCGGCGTAGGTGACCCGCCAGATGTGGCTGAGCAGGCCCAGCCCCACACTGGAGGTCACGGCCACGCGGTGCTCGGCGAGGTAGGCCAGGAGCCGGTCGGTCACGCTGTCCACGTAGGGCGTGACGACCGCGATCCGGTTGACGCCGAGCGCGTCCAGGGCCCGGACGAGCGCCCTGGAGGTGGTGACGGCGGCGGGCGCCCCGGCGTCCACCATGGCCTGGTACAGGCGCTGCTCCCCCTCCCGGCCGTACACGAAGCTGCCCGAGGCGCACGCGTAGCCGATGGCCAGCGGTTCGGGGGCGAGCAGCGCGCGGACCGCCGGGTCCACGTGCTCCTCCCGGCACAGGGCGGCCGCCTGGTCGACCGTCACAGGTACGTGTACGTACGGCAACCGCGTGACGTGCAACGAGACGTCGTCGGGCGTCCAGCGCCACAGCTCGCGGTCGAGCGCGAAGTCGTAGGGCGCGATGACACCGACTCCCGCCTGCCACGGCGTCCGCGTGGACGCGGCCAGCTCGACGATCTGGTGCTCCGCCTCGGTGCCGTTCATGTTGTCTCCATCGGTCCGCATCGGTCACTCACCTCCCGGGTATGCGTTGTCGTCGTCGGTGCGGGTGTGACCTTCCGCGCTCGGGGCCCGGGCTCCACCCGTGCTCTCGTGTCGCGGCCGGTGACGGGGCGCCGCCCGGGCGCTGTCGCGCGGACGTGCGGACACCGTGTGGTCCCGGGAGCCGGGTCAGCGCTCCAGGCGCTCGTACAGCAGCCGTTCGCCGACGCTCCCGGAGCGCCAGACGTCGTTGCAGGCCTCGGCCATGGCGGGCAGGTTCTCGACGACGGTGGCGAACACGTTGCCGGGCACCCAGCCGACGTCGCCGTTGAGAAGCAGGTTGTTGCGTCCGTAGAACAGGGCGAGGTCGATGACGCCGGGCAGGTGGTCGATGCCCTTGTCCTCCTTGAACGAGCGGTCGAGCATGCCGCCGTCGAAGGAGAAGTAGACGACGTCCCCGGGGATCGGCGTGACGGTGGGGTTCTCCTGGCCGGGCTCGGTCCCGGCGAACCTCGGCACCATCGTGTAGACCTCGTTGCGCGCGTACTTGGCGTGTTGGACGGCGTCGCCCTGCGGCAGTGCGTTCCACACCGCCTCACAGGTGCGGGGTGCGTCCTTGTCCAGGAGTTCGGCCACGCAGGAGACACCCCGCCTGGCCAGAGTGATGGTCATGTACCTGGGCAACTGGGGCGTCCCTTCGACGTCGGGCAGCGCGGGACCTGCGGAGAACAGCCCCACAGCAGGGCTGTTGATTGTTGACAATCCTATGTTCCACAGGCGGGATGCGGCAATAACCCCGATGCGAGTGGGTATCCCGGGCGCGTCAGAGGTGGTGGGAGAGGTGCCGGTTCGGGAGAAACGACCGATTTGTTGATTGTTGACAATCCTATGTCGGCTCCCTAGCGTTTCTCATGCAGGGCGATCCCCGCATTCCCGACGACCTCTCTGAACCGCCGCAGCCAACCGGAGAGTGCACACGCCCGTGAACCGTTTCACCTCGCCGAACAGCCCCAGAGTCCTCGTCCTCCACGGCGGGGACCTGCCGCCCGGACACGAGAGGATGGACGACGACCCCCGCCTCGGCGAGGTCGTCTACACCACCGCCGACGAACTGCCGGCCAAGCTGCCCGGCACGCACGTGCTCCTGGTCTGGGACCTGTTCACGGAGGCACTCGCCTCCGCCTGGCCCGAGGCCGACTCCCTGGCCTGGGTGCACGCCGCCACCGCCGGGGTGGACAACCTCATGTTCCCCGGCCTGGTCGGCAGCGACGCCGTGGTCACCAACTCGCGCGGGGTCTTCGACGAGCCCATCGCCGAGTACGTGCTCGGCCAGGTCGTCGCCTTCGCCAAGGGCTTCCACCAGAGCTGGGACCACCAGCGCGAACGCCGGTGGGAGCACCGGGAGACCGAGCGGGTCTCGGGCAGGCGGGCCCTCGTGGTGGGGACCGGGCCGATCGGCCGCCACATCGCCCGCAAGCTCACGGCCGCGGGCATGGACGTGTGCGCTTCGGGCAGCCACGCGCGCGAGGGGGACCCCGACTTCGGCTCCGTGGTCGAGTCCAGCCTCGCCGACCGCGGCGCCGACGGCGGTCCGACCCTGCTCGGCGAACTGCCCAGGGCCGACTACGTGGTGGTCGCGGCGCCGCTCACCGACTCCACCCGGGGCCTGGTCGACCGCCGTTTCCTGGGGCTGATGAAACCCACCGCGCGGCTCGTCAACGTGGCGCGCGGACCCATCGTGGTCCAGGCCGACCTGGTCGCCGCGCTGGAGGGCGGTGTCATCTCCGGCGCCGCGCTGGACGTCTTCGAGGACGAACCGCTCAAGGCGACCTCCCCCCTGTGGTGGCTGCCCGGCTCGGTGGTCTCCCCGCACATGTCCGGCGACGTCGTCGGCTGGCGCGACGACCTCATGGACCTGTTCCTCGACAACCTCGCCCGCTACCTGGACGGGCGGGAACTGCTCAACGTGGTCGACAAGAGCCGCGGCTACGTGCCCGGCTGACCCTGATGGCGTGACATGGGAGGCTGAAGTGACGATCCGTTCCGACCGGGCCGGGACCGAGGACGCGGGAGCGGCCGTCGGCACGGCCGAGGCGGCGCTGGGAACCGCGGCGGTTCCGCACGCGCGGCCCGCCGAGCCCGCGACACCGGCCGACCTGTCCGCGGAGCAGCTGCTCGCGGCCTACTCCTCCGGGGACCTGTCCCCGGTGGAGGCCGTCGACGCCGTCCTGGAGCGCATCGACCGGGACAACCCGGCGCTCAACGCGTTCTGCCTGGTGCGTCCGGAGGAGGCACGCGAGGCCGCCCGCGCGTCCGCCGAGCGGTGGCGCCGCGGGGAGCCCGTCGGCACCCTGGACGGGGTGCCGGCCTCGGTCAAGGACATCCACCTCACCAAGGGGTGGCCCACCCTGAAGGGATCGGTCACCAGCCCCCAGGAGGGGCCCTGGGAGGAGGACTCCCCGGTGACGGCCCGGCTGCGGGAGAGCGGCGCGGTGCTCGTCGGCAAGACGACCACGCCCGAGCTGGCGTGGAAGGGGGTCACCGACGGGCCGCTCACCGGAGTCACCCGCAACCCGTGGGACCTGTCCACCACCCCGGGCGGCTCCAGCGGCGGGTCCGCGGCGGCGGTGGCGTCCGGCATGGGCCCGCTGGCCACCGGTACCGACGGCGGCGGATCGATCCGCATCCCGGCCGGCTTCACCGGCACCTGCGGCATCAAGCCCACGTGGGGCCTGGTGCCGCACTACCCGGCCAGCCCGTTCGGCTCCCTGGCGCACACCGGGCCGATGGCCCGCACCGTGGGCGACATGGCGCTGATGCTGGAGGTCATCGCCCGGCCGGACCCGCGCGACTGGGCCGCCCTGGCGCCGCCCGCACCCGGTATCGGCGACGTACGGCTGCGCATCGACGCCGAGGAGCTGGTGCGCGGCATGCGGATCGCCTACAGCCCCACCCTGGGCGGGCTGGACGTGGACCCCGAGGTGGCCCGGGCGGTGGCCGACGCGGTCGCCGTGTTCGAGGCGCTGGGCGCCCGGGTGGAGGAGGCCGACCCCGGCCTGCCCGGCTGCCGGGAGGCCTTCCACGTGCTGTGGTACTCCGGGGTGGCCAAGGCCACGGACAAGCTCACCGAACGGCAGCGGGACCTGCTCGACCCGGGGCTGCGGGAGATCGCCGAGGAGGGGCTGACCTACTCGGCGCAGGACTACCTGACCGCGATGGCCCTGCGGATGGAGATGGGCGCCCGGATGGGCCGCTTCCACACAGAGTACGACCTGCTGCTGACCCCGACGGTGCCGGTCACGGCGTTCGAGGCGGGACTGGAGTCGCCGCCGGAGATGGCGGGTGAGCGGTGGACCGCGTGGGCGGGGTTCAGCTACCCGTTCAACATGACCCAGCAGCCCGCCGCGAGCGTGCCGTGCGGGTTCACCCCGGCGGGCCTGCCGGTCGGGCTCCAGGTGGTCGGGCCCCGGCACGCCGACGCCCGGGTGCTGGCGGCCTGCCGCGCGTTCGAGCTCGCCCGTCCCTGGGCCGACCGGAGGCCGTGACACCGGACTCGCACTGTGGCGCCAGATACGGACGATGATGTTCGTACCTGGGGTGATCAGGCTCTTTGCCTCCCGGACGAAGGAGAATTATCCCTTTACGGGACCTTCGTCCGGGCAGTTCGGTGCCTAACGACCCACGCGCCGCCCTTCGCACGTATTACCGTCTTCCTCGGAGCGGTGTCTGGATCGCGGTGACGCAGGGATGAGGATGAGCCGATGACGGGCGGTGGAGCCAAGGGCGCTCGCAAGCAGATCAGGGTGTTCCTGGTGGACGACCACGAGGTGGTCCGCCGTGGTGTGGCGGCCCTGCTGGAGACCGAGGAGGACATGACCGTCGTCGGCGAGGCCGGGACGGCCGAGCAGGCGCTGTCGCGGATCCCGGTGGTGCTGCCCGACGTCGCGGTCCTCGACGTGCGGCTGCCCGGCGGATCGGGGGTGCAGGTGTGCCGGGAGATCCGGTCGGACCACCCCGAGATCGCCTGTCTGATGCTGACGTCCTTCGCCGACGACGACGCCCTGTACGACGCCGTCATGGCCGGCGCGGCCGGGTACGTGCTCAAGCAGATCCACGGCGCCGACCTCGTGGGCGCGGTGCGCACCGTGGCCTCCGGCGGATCGCTGCTGGACTCGGGCAGCACCGGGGCGATGCTGGAGCGGCTGCGCGGCGCCCAGGCCGAGCCGGACCCGCTGGCCGAGCTGACCCCGCAGGAACGGCAGATCCTCGACCTCATCGGCGAGGGGATGACCAACCGGCAGATCGGCGAGCGCCTGTACCTGGCGGAGAAGACCGTGAAGAACTACGTGTCCGCCCTGCTGTCCAAGCTGGACCTCAAGCGCCGCACACAGGCCGCCGTGCTGGTCGCCGAGCTGCGCGGCCGCCGCTACTGACCCCGGTGCGCGCCTGACGGGAATCGGCGGAGGCGGCTCCGCCGACCCCCGCCCCTCCGGGACCCGCCGCCCCCGTCCGGGCCCCGGCGCGCCAGGTGCCCGCCTCCCGGGCCCCGAGGCGGCTCAGAAACCGCCCGGAGGCGGCGCGGCGTCGTCGGGGACGGGCACCCGCCAGACCAGCACGGTGCCCCCGCCCTCGCCCCTGCTCGCGGTGAACCCGCCGCCCAGTGCCAGGGCGCGCTGCTCCAGGTTGCGCAGTCCGCTGCGCCGTCCCTCCTCGGGCAGCCCCACGCCGTTGTCGGTCACCGTCAGCGTGAGGACCGTGGGACGGCCCGAGGACGCGGCCTCCTCCACCACCACCGACACGTGCACCTCCGTGGCGCGCGCGTGCCGGGCCACGTTGGTCAGCCCCTCGCCGAGCACCGCGAGCAGCTGCTCGCCGATGTCGTCGGGCACGGAGGCGTCGATCGGCCCGTCCAGACTCACTCCCGGATGGCAGCCCAGGCTGTGCGCGGTGTTCTCGGCCAGCCTCAGGATGCGCTCGCGCAGCGACGTGTCCATGCGGCTCGGCGGGTTCTGGAGGTCGAAGATCGTCGAGCGGATCTCCCGGATGGTGCCGTCCAGCTCGTCGATGGTCCGCTGCACCCGCTCCTCGGCCTCGGGCGTGGTGATCAGCCGCATCGTGCTCATCAGCGTCATCGCCGAGGCGAACAGCCGCTGGATCACCACGTCGTGCAGGTCCTTGGCGATCCGGTCGCGCTCCTCCAGCACCACCAGGCGCTCGGTGTCGCGCCGGGCCTCGGCCAGTTCGAGGGCGACCGCGGCCTGCACCGAGAACCCGTGCAGCATGCGGCGTATCGTCGGGGTGAACGGTGCCCGGTCGGCCAGCTTGCCCAGCAGCAGTACACCGCGCGTGTTCCCCGGTGTGCCCAGCGGCACCACCAGGCCGGGGCCGTAGCCGCGGTGGGTGAGCATCGGGCAGTCCGCCCGTTCCAGGTCGGTGATCCCCTTGGCCTCACCCGTCTCGTACACCCACCCGCAGACGGAGTCGTGGATCTCGACCGCCGTCCCCAGGAGCTCCTGGGCTATGGGACCGTCCGCGATCTCCGCGAACAGGTGGCCCCGGGCGCGGGGGTCGGGCAGCATGACCACGGCCGTGTCCGCGTCGCCGATCTCCCGGGCCTGGGCCGCCATGTGGGCGAGCACCTCGGTGGTGTCGGCGCCCGACAGCAGGCGCGTGGTGATCTCGGTGGAGGCCGCCAGCCACCGCTCGCGCAGCCGCGCCTCCTCGTACAGGCGCGCGTTCTCGATCGCCACGCCGGCCGCGGTGGCCAGCGCGGTGACCATCGCCTCGTCCTCCTCGTCGAATTCCTCGCCGCTGGCCTTCTCGGTGAGGTAGAGGTTGCCGAACACCTCGTCCCGCACCTGGATGGGAACGCCGAGGAAACCGCCCATGTGCGGGTGCCCCTCGGGGAACCCCTCGAAGTCGGGGTGTTCGCGCAGGTCGTTCAGGCGCAGCGGGGCCCGCTCGTTCAGCGGCACCCCCAGGACGCCCCTGCCGTGCGGGAACCGGTGGATCTTCGCGGCCTGTTCCTCGCTGATCCCCACGGGGATGAACTCGCTGAAACCGCCGTCCTCGTCCACCACGCCCAGGCCCGCGTACCGCGCGCCGGTCAGCTGCGCGGCCACCTCGGTCAGCCTGCGCAGCACGGTCGCCAGGTCCAGGTCGCCGCCGATGGTCAGGACCGCCTGGAGCAGGGAGTGGACCCGGCCGTGCGCGGACAGGCGCGAGTCCAACGAGTGCACCTCGGTCAGCAGGTCGTCCAGGCCCTTGGGGGACAGCGAATGGCTCTGGGGAATCTCGGTCATGTGCTGGTCAACCTCCGCAGAGCCGGTCGGACGGTCTGGCAATGCGCGCTTTTCCTGGGACGTAATGGTCGAATTGTCGTTGGTTTTTCTCCGGTTTGCCACATCTGCTGTTCAGAGGGTGGTTCCGGAGGGGCAGGAATTCCTGGGGATTGGGGGTTCCGGTCGTCTAATTCATGCTAACGTCGCGTCCAGCGAACGCACGAAGGTCCACCCGGCCCCGCGTTCCGCGGCCCGGCGCACGCTGCCCACGGCACCGTGGCCGGCCCCCGTGTCAGCCCGCGTCCCATGGCGGAAGGAACCCCCGGTGTCTGGAGTCCACGGTCTCACGAACGCCTCCGGCGTTCGTTCCGCCGTGCTCACGACGCCGGTCCGCAGAGCGCTGCTGCTCACCGCCCTGGCCTTCGGGGCCCTGGTCAGCGCCTGGCTGACGACCTCCGCCCCCGTGCTGGCGCAGGAGAAGCCGACGCCCAACGCCTCGGCGCAGGGGGCCCAGGCCCCGGCGCAGCAGGCCGGCCCCGCCGCCGAAGGACGGGGGGCTTCCACGGGACGGGTGCTCACGGGACAGGCCGACGCCACGGCCCGCCCGGACACGGACCAGGGGAGCGCGGCCCACGCGGGCACGGGGCGGCCGGACGCGGCCCGGACCACCGCGGCGAGCGCCGCCCGGACTCCTGAGGTCCGGACCGGCTCCGCGGCCACGAACGCTCCGGTGCACACGAACACCTCCGCGCACACGGATGGGAAAGGCCGGGCCCCGGCGGCCCACGCGGCTCCCGGCAGGCTCGACAAGCCCGTGACCGGCGCGGTCGCCGACGTGGGGCGAAAGACCAGCCGCATACTGTTCGACGCCTCGGACGCCGTCGCCCCGGGCCTCGGGGCCGGGGGCAACGGCGTCGCGCAGCAGGTCCGCGACAACGTCCACGGGATGCCCGACTTCGTGGAGGAGCGCCTCGCCGCGAACGGCGTGCCCGGCACGGCACCCGCGGCCGTGGAGCCGTCCGACGAGGGCACCGACCGGGACGAGGACGCACGGACCCGGGAGGACGGCGCCGTCCTGACCGGTTCGGGCCACGCCGTCGACGCGGCCGTCACCGCCTCCGGCCCGAGCCCGGACACCACGGCGCAGCACCCCGCCGAACGGTCCGCCGAGGACGCTCCCGCGCCCTTCGGCGGCGAGGCCATCACCTCCTCGGCACCGAACACCGCCACCGGCTCCGCGCCGGGTGGCGCCACCGGAGGCGGCGTCGCGGGCTATCTGCCCGCCACCGGTGCTCTCGCCCCGGCCCACGGCCTGGTCCAGGCCGCCTGGCACGTCCTGCGCTCGGTTCCCGCCGAGTCCGCCGACGAGCCGACCTTCTCGCCCGACTAGCGGGCTCTTCCCCGACGGGTCGCCACGCGACCTGTCTCCGGCACGCCCCTCCCAGCCCCGGGACGCTCACGGACGACCACGGTGAGCAACGAACCCGGACGCCTCTGGGGATTGACGTGAGCCGCGCACCCCGATCGCGGGGTTCACGTCAGTCAGTGGCCAGCCAGACCCACGACTGATGACCGGCCGAGCCATGCCGCTCCCTCCAGGCGCGACAGGCTCCCCCACCGGAAAGCTCGAACCGGACGGACCCTCCTCCCGGCCAGGGGAGCGGATCCGCCGGGCGGCGGGGAAGGACATCCGCCCCGCCCGCGACAGCCACATACGACACTCCGGAAGGACCACACATGTTCAACACCGCCCGCACCTCCGCAAGGACCATGCTGGTGGCCGCCGGCACCGCGGGTTTCGTCGCTCTGGGTGCAGGGGTATCCGGGGCGGACACCCTCGGCGGCGTCACGGACGGGCTGCCCCTGAACGACCTGGGCAGCCAGGTCCCGGCGTCGCTGACGGAGGGCGTCTCCACGCCCCTGGGCGACCTGGTCAAGGTTGAGCCCGGCCAGCTCTCCGCCCAGCCGGACGTGCGCCGCCAGTCCGCGCCCGTGCAGCCCCTCGGCGGAGCCGTCGGGGACACCGTCTCCACCGACACCCCGATCAGCACCGGCGAGGACAACGCCGCCAACGTCGGTCCGCTGGACCTGAACACCGTGACCGAGGGCCTGCCGCTGGGCCAGGGCGCCGGTCAGGCTCCGTCGAGCCCGGTGTCGGGTCTGCTGGGCGGTGCGGGCCCGCTGGGCGGCCTGGGCGGCACGCTGCCGCTGTCGCACGCCTCCACGACTCCGCTCGCGGGCCCGGTCTCCTCGGACCCGGTGTCGGGTCTGCTGGGCGGTGCGGGCCCGCTGGGCGGCCTGGGCGGCACGCTGCCGCTGAGCCACGCCGAGACGCCCGTGCCCCTGTCCGGCACCACGGAGAAGGCCGACACCGCCCTCGACCAGCTGGGCTCGTCGGTCGAGCGGGGCACCCACGAGGTGGGCGGCGAACTGAACGGCCTCGACGCCACCCTGCCCACCCCGGGCGAGCCGCTGCCCCTGGCCGCGGCCATGGACGGCCCCGTCGCCCCCGTCAACGGCACGAACACCGACCTGACCGGCGGCGCCGGTGACCTCGTCTCCGAGCTGGTGCTGTCCGACGACGTGATGCCCATGTCCGCGGGGAGCAACCCCCTGCCCCAGCCCGTCGGCGACGCTGTGGACGGACTGCTGCCGGAGCCCGAGGACGCCCTGCCCGTGGCCGGGACCGAGGTCGCCTCCGCCACCGGACTGGTCGCCGACACCGTGCGCACGACGCAGCTGGCGCCCGGTGGCGACTCGCTGGGCAACGACCTGGTCGGCGTGGAGGGCATGCCCGCGCTGGGCCAGCCCGACGTCGGCACCGGCGCGCTGGACGACACGCTGTCCGGCGGCCTCGTCTGACCTTCCTGGAACGTGCGTCCGCCGTTCACGGCGGGCGCACCGGCCTCGGGCGGTGAGCGGGACCACCCACCGCTGACTGGGGCGCCGAACGGAACTGTGGGGGTTCCAGGCGCGTACCGGCGGGGAGATCGAGTTCCCGCCGCCCGAGGCACACCGCGGCTCCGGACCTGGGGGGATCCGGGGCCGCGGTCTCATCGTGCCGGGGCCCGAACGCTCCGGACACGGCGAGGGCCCCGGGACCCGGCACGGAAACGGCGTCCGTACCGGTCCCGGGGCCCTGTCCGTCGGTACCGCCTCCCGTGGTCGCCACAGGACCGCGGACCGGCGGCGCCGAGAGCGCCCGTTCGGCTCCTACTCGCCCTCTTCCCCCGTACCGAAGCCCAGGCCGTCGGAGCACGGGTCGGACGTGGCGTCGCGCCCCTGGCCCGGACGGGCGGACTCCGAGACCTCCGGCGGCGGGGACGCGTGCGCCGAGGCTATGCCCACCGGCGAGGGCGAGGTGCCGGGGGGATCCTGCGGTGCCGCCGCGTCGTCGGCCGCCAGCACACCCGGGGGCCGGTCCTCGCGCACGGCGGTGAACAGCGCGGCGGCCTCCTCCTCGTACCACATGACCCGGTTGGGGTCGAAGGGCGCCTGGTACCAGGGCACGGTGTGGAACTCGATGTCGGTCAGGTCCGCGCCCGAGAGGGTCATCGCGAGCGAGAGCATCCTGTCGAGCGTGAACTCCCGGTCGGTGGCGCTGTTGCGGGCCACGGCCCGGAGGATGCCGTTCAGCTTGGTCGGGCTGCTCAGTACGTCGCTACTGGTCACCTGGTCGGCGAGGGCGGCCAGGAACATCTGCTGGCGGTCGATGCGGCCGATGTCGCTGCCGTTGCCGATCTCGTAGCGCGCCCGGACGAACGAGAGCGCCTCGTCCCCGTCGAGCGTCTGCTGTCCCGCTTCGAGGTCGAGTTTGGAACGGCTGTCGTGCATCGGCTCGGGGATGCAGATGTCCACGCCGCCGATGGCGTTCACCACGTCGCGGAAGCTCATGAAGCTCAGGTGCACGAAGTGGTCGATCCGGATGTCGGTGAGCGACTCGATGGTACGGACCACGCAGGGCGGCCCGCCGTGGTACATCGCGGCGTTGATCATGCCGAAGTAGGCCTGCGTGCCCTCGGCATCGCCGTAGGGGTCGCACTGGGGCAGGTTCACCAGGGAGTCCCGGGGGAAGCTGATCACCGAGACCCGCTTCTCGGGCGAGACGTGCGCCAGCATGATCGCGTCCGAGCGCTCGCCCTCGAACTCCTGCGTGTAGGCGGTGCTCCCCTCCTCGTAGCCGTCGGTGCCCATGAAGAGGATGTTGACCGCGTCGTTGATCCGCTCGGGGCGGTCCCCCTCCTGCAGGGCCGAGTCGATGTCGTGCTGGACCATGCCCGAGCGCAGCGAGTGGTAGTAGCCGTAGGCGGTGGCGACCCCGGCGGCCAGGACGAGGGCCAGGCTCGCGGCGGTCCACACCAGGACCCGCCGCACACGGCGCCGCCGTGTGCGGGCCGGGGGAGCGGCGGCCGCGGCCTCACCGTCCCCGTCACCCTTCCCGCTCCCCTCGCCGGAGTCCGCGGAGGGTTCGGCGTCCTGTGCGCCGTCCCCCTCCCCGTCTGCGTCCTCCTTCCCTTCCCCGCTCTCGTCCTCGGGGGGGCCGGCGACCGTCCCGCCGGGGCCCTCACGGTCGTCCCGGTCGGTGGCCCCGGCCTGGTCGGAACCGGTGCCTTCGGGCTCGGAGCCGTTCTCGGGCATCTCGTCTGGTGTGTGGTCCGCGCCTGAGCCGGCGGCGGAGTTCTCGTCAGCGGGCATCGTGCAATCTCGGTGAGTTCGGACGGCGGGACGTGCCAACGGTCGGACACCGGTCCGGGGGCTCACGCGTCCGCGTTCGGGGGAGGGCGGAGGTCGCGCGGGGCGGCGGAGACGGGTGGTCGCCGTGTTCGGGGCCTCCTGAGAGACTGGGGGCGGCCCGCGGGGCACCGGCAGCCCCGGGAAGCGGGCGCTGCCAACGACACGGGAAAACCGCGCGTGGCAGAGATCCTAGGTGAAACTCTCCTCCGCCGCGCGCCCGGATCGTCCTCGTACGAGAGACTTGACCACAATCGCGCCGCACAATCGTCCACCCCCGTGGTCGTCCGGCGGAGCCTGTTCGCCTGACCTTCCCCTCGGAGACCGCACGAAAACCTTCTGAGCAGGTGCGCGAGCGCGGTGCCGGAGCCTGTGGCCCGCTTCCCCGCGCAAGGGTCCGGTGTTCACCCCCGGATCAGTCGTCCCAGAAGGCGCTCTCCTTCTTGGGGCCCTCCTCCGCGGTGGCGGTGGAGCCTCCGCCCTTGGCCGCGGGCTTCGCGGCGGGTTTGGCGGCGGGCTTGGCGGTGCCCTTGGTGCTCTTGCGAGCGGGAGAGGCGGACTTGGCGGTGTCGGTGTGCCGGGGGCGCGCCGTGACCGCGCTCTTGGCGATGGGCCCGCTGGGGCGCGGCGTCTCACCGGAGTGGATGCTCAGCGCCTCCTCCTCCACGGACAGCATCTTGCGGACCGGGGCGGGCACCTCGGGCAGCCGCTCGGAACGCAGGTGTGCGCCGAGCACCTCCAGCGCGTGGTCGCACAGCAGTTGGCGGGCGCGCTCGGAGCCGACCCCGCTGAGCTCCTCGACCTCGGGCAGCGTCCGTTCGCGCAGCAGGCGGATGACGTCGCGCAGCCGGTCGCGGGTCTTGCGGTCGGTCATCGACATGACCGTCAGCTCCGCCTCGGAGAGGAAGCTCTCCTTGCTGTCGGCCATGTCACGCTCGGCGATGAAGGCGCTGGTGAGAGTCCGTGCGGAGGCGCGGGACGCGGTGCGCGTGTCGTCGCGCCTGACGAGGCGTGCCTGGAGTCCGGTCACGACGACGCTGGTGACCAGGCTGATCCCGGCACCCAAAAGGATCAGGAAGAGGGGATTCTCTGGAAGCACGACAGGGACCTTTCCGGGCGGGGGCCCGCACGGGCGCGGTCACGTGGGGTGACGGAGGTGTGCGGCTGGGGCGGGAACGGTGCTGGGCGACTATTCGCCACATCGAGGGCGGTTGTCAAGTGTGGACGCGGGGCATGTGTTCGTCGCCGACGGCGTCATCGCAGGTCAGCGCTGGTGATGGAGGGAGCGGATCGGTGCGGGGGCGGGGAGGCGGGCGCCGGTGCCCGGACTCCTCCACGTGAGGATGCCCGGTCGGGCGGAAGGTACTCCTCGTCCACAGCCTGTGGGCGAAGGCGCCGCCGGTCCCTCACCCCGCCAGGAGCTTGTTCACCGCCTCCGGTGACAGGATCTCCTCGGTCACCATGGCGGCGCAGCCGCGTACGCCCGCGTCGTCCCACAGGGAGCTGGCCACCACGCGCAGCTGGCGGGTGGCCAGGGCGGTGCACTGCTGGAACACCACCTCGCGCACGCCCGCGACCAGGTGGTCGTAGGCCTCCGACAGGTCGCCGCCCAGGACGATCACCTCGGGGTTGAGCAGGTTCACCGCCCCGGCGAGCGCCTCGCCGAGCCGCCGCCCCGCGGAGCGGACCAGGGTCACCGCGACCGGGTCGCCCCCGGCGGCCAGCGACACCAGGTCCTTGAGGGTGTCCACCTCGCGTCCCTGCTCGGCGGCGCTGTCCAGCAGCCGCCGCCCGCCCGCGACCGCCTCCAGGCAGTCGGTGTTGCCGCAGCGGCAGGGGAGTCCGCCGCCGTCGCGTACCGGGACGTGCCCGATCTCCCCGGCGGCGCCCAGGGCACCGCGCAGCAGCCGTCCGCCGGACAGCAGCCCGGCGCCGATCCCGGTGGAGACCTTCACGAACACCATGTCGTCGGGATGCCCGTGCCCGCCCGCGATGTGCTCGCCGAGCGCCATCACGTTCACGTCGTTGTCGACTGTCACCGGCACCGGGAAGCGCTCGGCGACCAGCGGGGCCAGGGCCACCCCCGCCCACTTGCCCAGGAACGGGCGGTCGTCGGCGCGGCCCGCGTGGAACTCGACGGTCCCGGGCAGGCCGATGCCCACGCCGCGCACGTCGCCGGGGTCGCGGCCCAGCGAGGCGATCTGCTCGGACCAGGTGTCCAGCAACCAGGGGAGGGTGGTGTCGGGGCCCTGCTCCATGTCGGGCGAGCCCGGAGTGCGGGCCAGGACGTCGCCGTTGAGGTCGCAGACCGCGGCCTGGCTGCGGACCATGCCGAGGGCGCTGGTGAGGATGAGGCCGCTGCCGGCGTTGAACTCCAGCAGGGTGGGCGGCCGGCCGCCGCTGGAGGCCGCTCCCGAGCTCTCGGTGACGAGCCCGCTGTTGATCAGCTCGGTCACCCGCAGGGACACCGAGGGGCGGGACAGGCCCGTGACCCGGCCGATCTCGGTGCGGCTGGTCGCGATGCCCGAGCGTATGAGCTCCAGGATGTGGCCGCTGGTGGCAGCGGAGGACAGGCGTCCCGGGGTTCTGGCCATATGTCATTCAACCATGGGGTTACGCCGCGAAGGCTGAGAGGTTATGTAAATAATTGTTCTCAAGTGTGCTTGGTTTTTTACCATAGTCAGGCTTAGGGTCAGAAGCGGAGAACGGAACCGGCCGGTCCGCACCGCTCTCCCGCACCCCCCGTCGCGTCACACTCCGCCCCCCGGCCCCCATCCCCTTCCCTCTCCGCTGGAGCAGACCGAAGATGTCGCAGCAGTCCGCGCCCCACCCCACCGACCTGGTGGTCTTCGGGGGCACCGGCGACCTGTCCATGCGCAAACTCCTCCCCTCCCTGTACCTGCTGGACCGCGACGGGCACCTGGACGGGGGGACCCGCGTCGTCGCCGTCTCGCGCGACGGCCTCACCGACGCCGACTTCAGGGACAAGGCCTCCGCCGCGGTCCGCGGCCACCACGCCGTCCAGATCGCCGAGCCCGACGTGCTCCACCGCTTCCTGGGACGCCTCCACCACGTCACCGTGGACGTCGGCGGCGACCCCTCCGGCTGGGACGCCCTCGCCTCCCTCCTGGGGACCGTCCGCGACCGCGTCTTCTACCTCGCCGTCCCGCCGATGATCTCCGGCCCCATCTGCCGCGGCCTGGCCGGGGCCGGCCTGGTCACCTCCGGCTCCCGCGTGGTCATGGAAAAGCCCCTGGGCCGCGACCTGGCCTCGTCCCAGGCCGTCAACGACGCGGTGGGCGCGGTCTTCGACGAGTCGCGGATCTACCGGATCGACCACTACCTGGGCAAGGAGACCGTGCAGAACCTGCTCGTACTGCGGTTCGCCAACGTCTTCCTCGAACCCCTGTGGAACTCCCGCTGGATCGACCACGTCCAGATCACCGCGGCCGAGACCGTCGGGGTGGGCGGGCGGCGCGGCTACTACGACACCTCCGGCGCCATGCGCGACATGGTCCAGAACCACCTGCTCCAACTGCTCTGCCTGACCGCCATGGAGCCCCCGGCCAGCTACGACCGCGACGCCGTCCGCGACGAGAAGCTCAAGGTCCTGCAGTCCCTGAGCCCCCTGACCGGCGACCGCGTCGCCGAGGACACCGTGCGCGGCCAGTACGGGCGCGGCGCCGTCCAGGGCACCGAGGTGCTCGGCTACCTCGACGAGCCCGGCGGACCCGCCGCCAGCGACACCGAGACCTTCGTGGCCCTGCGCGCGGAGGTCGCCAACTGGCGCTGGGCGGGTGTGCCCTTCTACCTGCGCACCGGCAAGCGCATGTCGCACTCCCGCTCGGAGATCGTGATCCGCTTCCGGGAGGTGCCGCACACGATCTTCCCCGGCACCGACATGCCCGGGCCGGGCAGCCTCGTCATCAGGCTCCAGCCGGACGAGGGCATACACCTGACCATGCTGGCCAAGACGCCCGGCGCCGGAGCGCTGCGGCTACGGCCGGTACCCCTGGAGCTCAGCTTCGCCGACACCTTCGCCGACCGCTCGCCCGAAGCCTACGAGCGGCTGTTGACGGACGTCCTGGCGGGGGACTCCACCCTCTTCATGCGCCGCGACGAGGTCGAGGCGGCCTGGCGCTGGGTGGACCCCGTCATCGAGGCGTGGAGCGACCTGGGCACGACCCCCGAGACCTATCCAGCCGGAAGCGCCGGCCCCGCGGGCGCGCACCGGCTCATCGGCCGTACCGGCCGGACGTGGCACGAAGAGGAGCGATCCCGATGACCGCGCACACTCCCGACAACGCCGACAACACCGGGTACGGACCCGCCGTCCACCCCGTCGTCGCCGACGTCACCAGGCGCATCGCCGAGCGCAGCGCCCAGACCAGGTCCGCCTACCTGGCGCGGATCGACGAGGCGGCGGCACAGGGACCCGCGCGCACCTCCCTGGGCTGCGCCAACCTCGCCCACGGGTTCGCGGCCTGCGGTGTCTCCGACAAGCTCAAGCTGTCCGGTGACGTCACGCCCAACGTGGCGATCGTCTCCGCCTACAACGACATGCTCTCCGCGCACCAGCCGCTGGAGTCCTACCCGGCCCTGCTCAAGGCCGCCGTGGCCGAGGCGGGCGGCGTCGCCCAGTTCGCGGGCGGCGTGCCCGCCATGTGCGACGGCATCACCCAGGGGCGCGCGGGCATGGAGCTGTCCCTGTTCAGCCGGGACGTCATCGCGATGGCCACCGCCGTGGCCCTGTCCCACGACATGTTCGACGGCGCCCTGATGCTCGGCGTGTGCGACAAGATCGTGCCCGGCCTGCTCATCGGCGCCCTGTCCTTCGGCCACCTGCCGGTGGCGTTCGTGCCCGCCGGACCCATGCCCTCGGGTCTGCCCAACAAGGACAAGGCCCGTGTGCGGCAGCAGTTCGCCGAGGGCAAGGTGGGCCGCCGCGAGCTGCTCCAGGCCGAGTCGGCCGCCTACCACTCGCCCGGCACCTGCACCTTCTACGGCACGGCCAACTCCAACCAGATGCTCATGGAGGTCATGGGCCTGCACCTGGCCGGGGCGAGCTTCGAGCAGCCGGGCACCCCGCTACGCGAGGCCCTGACCGCCGAGGCCGGACGCAGCGTGCTCGCCCGGACCGCCCTGGGGGAGCACTACAACCCCGTCGGCCGCCAGATCGACGAGCGCGCCGTCGTCAACGCCGTGGTCGCCCTGCTGGCCACCGGCGGGTCCAGCAACCACACGCTGCACCTGGTGGCCATCGCGCGCGCCGCCGGAATCGAGCTGACCTGGGACGACTTCGCCGCCCTGTCCGAGGTGGTGCCGCTGCTCACCCGCATGTACCCCAACGGCGCCGCCGACGTGAACCAGTTCCACGAGGCGGGCGGCATGGCCTACCTCATCGGCTCCCTGCTGGACGCCGGGCTCCTGCACGAGGACGTGAGCACCCTGATGGGCGGGGGACTGGGCCGCTACCGGCAGAGCCCGCGCCTGGACGGGGGTGAGCTGACCTGGGGCGAGGGCCCCAAGGAGAGCGGCGACACCACGGTGCTGCGCGGGGTGGAGGACCCCTTCGCCGAGGACGGCGGCCTGCGCATGCTCTCGGGCAACCTGGGCCGCGCCGTCATCAAGGTGTCGGCGGTCGCGCCCGAGCGCCACGTCGTGGAGGCCCCCGCGCGCGTCTTCGGTGACCAGTCCGAACTCCAGGACGCCTTCACCGCCGGTGAGCTGACCGGCGACTTCGTCGCGGTGGTCCGCTTCCAGGGGCCGCGCGCCAACGGCATGCCCGAACTGCACAAGCTCACCCCGCCGCTGGCGGTGCTCCAGGACCGCGGCCAGCGGGTGGCCCTGGTGACCGACGGGCGCATGTCCGGGGCCTCGGGCAAGGTGCCCGCCGCCATCCACGTGTCCCCCGAGGCGGAGGCGGGCGGCGCGCTGGCCTACGTGCGCGACGGCGACCCCATCCGCCTGGACGCCACCACGGGCACGCTGGAGGTGCTGGCGGACCTGTCCGGCCGCGAGCCCGCGCGTCCCGGCACGGACTCCTCCAGCGGTACCGGCCGCGAACTCTTCGCCGCCCTGCGCGGCGCGGTCGGCCCCGCCGAGACGGGCGCCGGGATCTTCGCGTTCTGAGCCCCACCGGGCACGCCCCAGGGCGCGCCGCGGACCGGTTCCGACGGCCGCGGCGCGCCCGTCCCCGATTCGACCCACCCTGGAGAGAGCACGACATGACGACGAACCCCCGTTCGGGCGCGGACATCCTCGACCTGGCCCCGGTGATGCCGGTGGTGGTCGTCTCCGAGGCCGAGACCGCCGTGCCGCTGGCACGCGCGCTGGTGGCGGGCGGGCTGCCCGGCATCGAGGTGACCCTGCGGACCCCGGCCGCGCTGGGAGCCATCGAGAGGATCGCCGCCGAGGTGCCCGAGGCCGTGGTGGGCGCGGGCACCGTGGTCACTCCCGAGCAGGCGTCGGCCGCCGCCGCGGCCGGTGCGCGCTTCCTGGTCAGCCCCGGCTGCACGGACGGCCTGGCCTCGGCGATGGCCGACACCGGTCTGCCCTTCCTGCCCGGTGTGGGCACCGTGTCCGAGGCGATGGCGCTGCTGGAGCGCGGGGTGTCGGAGGTGAAGTTCTTCCCGGCCGAGGCCTCGGGGGGCGTCGCGTTCCTGAAGTCGCTGGCGTCTCCCCTGCCCCAGGTGCGGTTCTGCCCGACCGGCGGGATCACCGCCGCCTCCGCCCCCGACTACCTGGCCCTGCCGAACGTGGGGTGTGTGGGCGGCAGCTGGCTGACCCCGGCCGACCTGGTGTCAGCGGGCGGCTGGGACCGGATCACCGACCTGGCCCGGCAGGCCGCAGCCCTCTGACCCGCCTTTCCCAGGTTCCCCGGCCACGCGCCGGGGGCTGCTTCTCGGCCCTCGGCCGCGGTCCCCGTGTGTCGCTCATCCGGCCCGGGGGCCGCGTCCCGGCAGTGCCCGCGGACCGACCACGGGGTCGGCCGTCCCAGGGGGGATCCGACCCGGGCCCGCCGGGGCGGTCCTTCCGGTGGGAGCCGCCCCGGAAGGGCCCCGCCTCCGCTGGCCGACCAGGGTTCAGCCCGCGTTCCGGGCCACCCGGTGTTCGGGCATCCGGAAATAGATCATCGGGTTGTCGGTGCTGGTACGCACCGGCTCACCCAGCCCCAGCTCCTCCCGCAGCTCCAGGAGGGCGATGTGGGGCGCGGGCGCACGCTTGCGGGACGGGGTGAAGAAGTCCGTGCCGGTGCGGCGCAGCCACGACAGCACCACGGCGCCCTCGGTCAGGGGCAGGGCCCGCCTGCCGTGGAAGACGTCGTGGACACTGACCGGGGTCCCCGGCGCGATCCGGGGGAACAGCTCGGACAGATACCACTTCGCGAACCGGCCGTTGTGCGCGGCGTCCACGAACAGGTAGTCGATCCCCTCCGGGACCTGCGACATGTTCTCGCGGATGTCGCCCTTGTGGAACTCCCACCGGCCCAGGGCCAGGTCGGAGGGCACGTTCGCCACCACGTTGTCCACGATGTCGAAGGAGTGCAGCGTCCCCGTGCCGTTGTCGCGCAGCGCCTGCAGGATCCATGTGGTGGACCAGCCGTGGAAGGTGCCCAGCTCCATCACCGTGTCCGGCCGCGTTTCACGCAGCAGCATGTAGGTGATCTCCGCCTCCAGGTCGTCGAGCTGCGGAGTCATCCGCCCGCGCGTCCGCCGGAGGAAGTCGCGTTGTGCGTCCCGGACCTTGGCCAGCGGGTCTCGATACCTGCGGTACAGATCCCCGATCAACGACAGGTCGATGTCCCCCATACTGTTCCCCTCCGGTGTCGTCATGCGCGACGTCAATGCGGGCTTTACCGTACCCCCGGCGGGTCGGATCACACAGTTCCCACCTGCGGGCCGATCTCCTTCGCCCGTGCCCTCTCCCCGGCAGGGACCACGTGGTCAGGCCTTTCCGCCGACCCGCTCGCTCCTCGGGGTGAGGACCGCCGGAGAAGGACGGACCTCCCTCCGGCGTTCATGCGGGAGGAAAGGGAGTTCCGCTCGTACCATCCCAAGGAAGGGGAGCGCCGGTGGACGGCGGGGACGCCGCCCCGCGGGTCAGGAACCATCGCCCCGGGGGGTCCGGGAGTCCACCAGGGCCTGGACGCCGTCCAGGACGCGCTCCAGGCCGAAGGCGAACTCGTGCTCGGGTGGGTACACCGCCTGGTGCGCGCCGCCCACCGCGCTGCCCACGCGCGAGGCGAGCGGGTAGTCCTCGTCCCGCACGAACGTCGCCAGCAGCGGGCCGTGGGTGCGCCACCACTGCCCGTCGGTCATCCCCGAGGACCTCTCGGTCTCACCCGCCGCCACGGCCTGGCTCGCGGCACCCTCGGCGTAGCTGTTGACCAGGCTGACCGTGGAGTCCATCTCGACGTCGGTCAGGCCCAGTGCGTCCACGGCGGACAGCTCGTACTCGTACTTGGCGATGAGGTGGGGGCCGAGCAGACGGCTCCGGGGGGTCTGCAGCATCCACGGATGGCGCAGGAACAGCCGCCAGTTGGCGTACGCGACCTCGCCCAGCCGGTCCCGCCAGTGGCCGGACCGCTCGCCGTCCCCGTACAGGCCCGCGTACGCGGCGTCGAGCATCAGGTCGACCAGTTCGCCCTTGCCGGGGACGTAGGTGTACAGCGACATGGTCCCCACACCCAGGCGTTCGGCCACCTTGCGCATGGACAGCGCGGCGAGCCCGTCGGCGTCGGCCATCTCCGAGGCCACGGCCACGATCCGGTCCACGCTCAGGTCCGGCTTGCTCCGGCGGCTGACGGGCTCCCGGGTCCGCCACAGCAGGGCGAGACTGCGCGCGGGGTCGCCGCTTCTGGGGTACTGCGTGGGCATCGGCCGTCCTGCTCTCGGTCCGGTGTGGGCCAGTTTAGGGCAGGGCGGCCCGCGTCGGGCCCGGCGTTCAGGGGTCGGGGACGAAGGCGCCCCGGGCGGCGGCGTCGGCGGTGATCCGGGCGGCCAGACACAGGTCGGCCCGGGCGACGGGCTCGCGGCTGACGAAGAGCCGGTAGTAGACGGGTGCGACCGCCGAGCGCACCACCTGTGCCGGGTCGGTGCCCTCGGGAACCTCGCCCCGGGTGACGGCCTCGGTCACGACCACGGAGGCGCGTTCGTGCCGGTCGGTCATGAACACGCGCAGCGCCCCGGCCACGCGGGGGGAGTCGAAGGCGGCGGCGACGGAGGCCGAGGACACGGCTCCCTCGGGTGCCTCGGTGAAGCCGTGCACCACGGTCTCGGCCAGGGCGAACAGGTCGGTGCGCAGGGAGCCGGTGCGCTCGGGCTCCCACGCGCGGGTGGCGGACCACTCCAGCGAGGCGGCCAGGAGCCCGTCCACCCCTCCCCAACGCCGGTAGACGGTGGCCTTGTGCACCCCGGAGCGCGTGGCGACGCGTTCCACGGTGAGTCCCGCGTAGCCGTGTTCGCCTAGCTCGTCGAGGGTGGCCTGGAGTACGGCCGCGGTGTTGCGCGCGGTGCGGCCGCCGGGTCTGGCGGTTCCGGGTGTTTCCGTGTCGGAGGTCATAACGCAACTGTAGTTGCATTTAACGTCCTCGTCTGCCATGCTCACTATCGCGACAGTAGTCGCATCAAGTACTCCGAAGGAGGAGACCACGATGGGCCGAGGCCGCGTGACCCCACGTTCCCGGAAGCTCTCCACCACCCTTCGGAGGTCCGCATGTCCCTCTCCGTCGTCTGCACCCGGCTGGCCTTCGCCTGGCCCGACGGCACACCCGTCCTGACCGGTCTGGACGCCGCGTTCGGCACCGGGCGTACCGGACTCATCGGCCGCAACGGCAGCGGCAAGTCCACCCTGCTCGGCCTGGTCGCGGGGCGGTTGACCCCGGACTCGGGCACGGTGTCGGTGGACGGCGACGTCGGCTACCTGACCCAGGGGCTCACCCTGGACACCGGACGCACCGTCGCCGAACTGCTGGGGATCGACCGGGCCCGCGCCGCGCTGCACGCCATCGAGGCGGGGGAGACCACCGAGGCCGCCTTCGCCGCCGTCGGCGAGGACTGGGACGTGGAGGAGCGCGCCCTCGCCCAGCTCGAACGGTTCGGCCTCACCCTGGCGGGGGACACCCCGCTGGACCGGCCCGTCGGAACCCTCTCCGGAGGGGAGGCCGTGCTGGCCGCGCTCGCCGGTCTGGCCCTGCGCCGTCCCGCCGTCACCCTGCTGGACGAGCCCACCAACAACCTGGACCACCACGCCAGGGAGCGGCTGTACGAGGCGGTCGGCTCCTGGCGCGGGGTGCTCATCGTGGTCAGCCACGACCGCGAACTCCTGGACCGGGTCGATCAGATCGCCGAGCTCCGGGACGGACGCGTACGCGTGTGGGGCGGCAACTACTCCGCCTACACCGAGCAGTTGGCCGCCGAGCAGGAGGCGGCCCGGCGCATGGTGCGCGTGGCCGGGGCCGACGTGCGCCGGGAGAAGCGCCAGCTCGCCGACGCCCAGGTCAAGCTGGCCCGGCGGGTGCGCTACGGCAGGAAGATGTACGACACCAAGCGCGAGCCGCGCGTGGTCATGAAGCAGCGCAAGCGCGACGCCCAGGTGGCGGCGGGCAAGCACCGGATCATGCAGGAGGACAAGCTGGCCGAGGCCAGGGAGGGGCTGGACCGGGCGCGGGAGGCCGTCCGCGACGACGACACCATCCGGATCGCCCTGCCCGGCACCGAGGTCCCCTCCGGACACGACGTGCTGGAGCTGCGGGCCCCCGACGACGCGCGGCTGTACGTGCGCGGCCCCGAACGGGTGGCACTGGTCGGACCCAACGGGTCGGGCAAGACCACCCTGCTCAGGGCGGTGGTCGGCCGGGGAGAGCATCCACAGGCCGAGGTCGTGCACGCGGCCGGCCCGATCGGTTACCTGCCGCAGCGGTTGGACGTGCTGGACGACGACCTGAGCGTGCTCGACAACGTGCGCGCGGCGGCGACGTCCGCCACACCGCACCAGGTGCGGGCCGGTCTGGCCCGCTTCCTCATCCGGGGGGAACGGGTGGAGCAGCGGGCGGGCGACCTGTCCGGGGGAGAGCGGTTCCGGGTCGCACTGGCCCGGCTGCTGCTGGCGGACGCACCGCCCCGCCTGCTGGTGCTGGACGAGCCCACCAACAACCTCGACCTGGACAGCCAGCGTCAGCTGGCCGAGGCCCTCGCGGACTACCGCGGCGCGCTGATCGCGGCCTGCCACGACCACGCGTTCCTGCGGGAGGCGGGGGTGACCCGTTGGTGGGAGACCGCGCGCGGGCGCGCTCCGGTGGAGGTGGCGGGGGCCGGCCGGCCGTAGCGCGCGGGCGTCTTCCGGTGGTGCTCAGGCGGGTTTGGCGGGGCAGCCGACCAGGTGGTCGTCGACCACGCCGACGGCTTGGAGGTAGGAGTAGACGATGGTCGTGCCGACGAAGGTGAAGCCGCGTTTCCTGAGGTCCCTGCCGACCCGGTCCGACAGCGGGGTGCTCACCGGCACCTCGGACTGCTCCGTGAAGCGGTTGACCACGGGTGTGCCGTCCACCCAGCCCCACAGGTAGTCGGCGAAGGTGCCGTACTCCGCGCGCACCCGCTGGAAGGCCCGCGCGTTGCGGGGGAGCGAGGCCACCTTGAGGCGGTTGCGGATGATCCCGGCGTCCTGGAGGAGCCGGTCGGCGTCCTGTTGTCCGTACTCCGCGATCCGGTCGTGGTCGAAGCCGTCCAGGACCCGCCGGTAGTTCTCCCGCTTGTTGAGCACGGTGGCCCAGGACAGGCCCGCCTGCGCGCCCTCCAGGACGAGCATCTCGAACAGGTGGGCGTCGTCGCGCGAGGGCCTGCCCCACTCCTTGTCGTGGTAGGCCCGCATCAGGTCGGACGACCCCCGTGCCCAGGCGCAGATCTGGTCGGACATGGCGGCTCCTCGGGGTGACGGCGGCGGTCCCGTCCATGCTGCCGTGAACCGGTGACAGTCCGAGGCGCGGCCGCCGGCGGGGGAGGGGACGAAAAGCCGTTGTGGCCGGAACCGGACACGCGCGAGGATCGGTCCGTGACATAGGATGACGAAGGTATCTCGATGTCGAGATACCTTCGTGCGGCGCCCCGCCCCCGCGCGTTCCCGCGATCCGCTCCCCTCCCCGAGAAAGGTCGGCACACGTGAGCGCCCTGCAGATCGAGAACCTCGGACGCGTCTACCAGCGCGGGGGAGGTGAGGAGCTGGAGGCGCTGCGCGGCGTCAGCCTGGAGGTCCCTGAGGGCGAGGTGCACGGCCTGCTCGGACCCAACGGCGCGGGCAAGACCACGCTGTGCAAGATCGTCTCCACCGTGCTGCTGCCCACCTCCGGCACCGTCCGGGTGCTCGGGCGCGACGTGGTCACCGACACCGCGGGGGTGAAGAACTCCCTCGGCATCGTGTTCGGCGGCGACAAGGGGGCCTACGACCGGCTCACCGCCCGGCAGAACCTCACCTTCTGGGCCGGGGTGTACGGGCTCACGGGCGCCCGGCGGCGCAGACGGGTGGACGAGCTCCTGGAGAGGGTGGGCCTGGCCGACCGGGCCAAGGAGCGCGTCGGCTCCTTCTCCCGGGGCATGAAGCAGCGCCTCCACCTGGCGCGCGGACTGGTCTCCGACCCGGGCGTGCTCATCCTGGACGAGCCCACCGTCGGCATGGACCCGGTGGCCGCCCGCGACTTCCGCGCCCTGGTCGGCGAGCTGCGCAGCAGCGGGCGCACCATTCTCATGACCACCCACGACATGGCCGAGGCGGCGGCGCTCAGTGACCGGGTGTCCCTCATCGACCAGGGGCGGCTGGTGCTCACCGAGAGCCCCGACACCGTGGGCCGCCTGGTCTCCTCCTACGAGCGGGTGGACGCCCGGGGCGTGCCCGGTCCCCTGCGGGAGCGGCTGGCCGCGCTGCCCGGGGTGGTGTCGGTCAAGGAGGTGGAGGGTGCGGGGACCCGCGTGGAGACCGACGACCCCGACGCCGCCCTCGCCGTGCTGCGGGCCCTGGTGGACGCCGGGATCAGTGACGTGTCCCGGAGCCGCCCCAGTCTGGAGGAGGTCTACCTGCACCTGGTCGGCGGGCGCGGGATGGCGGTGGACACGTGAGGCCCCCCGCACCCGGCTTCGGTCTGGGCTTCGCCTTCCAGACCCGTCGGCTGGCCAGGAGCGTGGACAGCTACTTCGCCCTGGTCGGCGCCCCCTTCTTCACGATCGTCTTCCTGTCGATGGTGCTCCACTCCGACCGCGCCGACCTGGCCTCCTACACGGTGGTGGCCCCGACCCTGATGACGCTGTGGACCGCGGCGCTGATGTTCTCCGGCGAGATGATCAGCGAGGACCGGGAGAACGGACGCCTGGAGCCCCTCGTGGCCTCACCGGTGTCCTTTCCCATGCTGGTATTCGGCCGCCTGTGCGGCGCGATGCTGGTCTCGGTCCCCGCGTTCGGCCTGGCCATCGGGGTCGCCGGTCTGTTCTTCGGCTTCTGGGTCACCATCCACCACCCCGTGGTGTTCGTGCTCGCGATCGCGGCGACCGCCCTGTCCACCGCGGCCACGGCGACGGCGCTCTCGGCGGTGTTCATCGCCGCGCCCGGGGCGCGGATCGTGCAGAACACCCTGTCCATGCCGGTGTTCCTGCTCAGCGGCGTGATGGTCCCGGTGGCACTCTTCCCCGGCTGGCTGGAGGGCCTGAGCCGCGTGCTGTACCTGTCCTGGGGCGCGGACCTGCTGCGCGACGCGCTGGCACCGGAGCCGGTGGAGTCGGCCGCGCTCCGGCTGGCCGCGGTGGTGCTGCTGGGCGCCCTGGCCCTGGCCTTCGGGTCGGCCACCCTCGTCCGCTTCCTCCGACGTGCCCGCGCCAAGGGCACCCTGACCCGGGTCTGAGAGGGAAGCCGTGATCTCACCCGCACGTACCGCCGCCACGGTCCGCCAGGCCGCCGTCCTGGCCCGGACCGACCTGTCCGTCGTCTACACGTGGAGGACCTGGCTCTTCGGGTGGCTGGTCCGCCTGCTGACCCAGGTGGTCTTCTACAGCATGGTGGGGGTCCTGGTCGGTGACCCGGAGTACACGGTGTACGTCGTCCTCGGCGCCGCCGTGCTCGTCTGCGTGGCCGAGACGATGCTGGCCACCGCATCCACCTGCTGGGACAAGCACCAGGGCACGCTCGGCCTGCTGGCCGCCTCCCCGGTCGAGCCCGGCCTGTTCTTCTTCGGCCGCAGCCTCGGATGGCCGGCCTCGACCACCGTCACCACGTCGGTCGCCCTGCTGGCCGTTCCGCCCTTCTTCGGTGTGACCTGGTCGCCGTGGCAGGTGCCGGTCCTGGTGGGCGTCGTGGCGCTGACCGCCCTGAGCAGTTACTGCATGACGCTGCTGCTGGGCTCGGTCGCGCTGGTCTTCTCGCAGGCGCGCAACGTCATCAGCACCATCGCGACCCTCTACGTCACGGCGTTCTCCGGGGCCATGGTGCCGCTGGAGTACTGGCCCGTGCCGATCCGCCGGGTCGCCCAGGCGCTGCCCGCCACCCACGGCCTGGAGGCCGTGCGTCTGGTGGAGGGCGGCGGCAGCGCGGTCCAGGTCCTCGCCTCCCTGGGGCTGACGGCGCTGGTGGGCCTGGGCTGGTTCACGGCCGCCTTCTTCTCCTTCCGGCTGGTGTTCGCCCGTGCCCGCACGGGAGGCGGAGCCCTGGACTGACACGGGCGCCGGTCCCCGAGGGGGCGCTTCGGGGGTCGGCCGGGCAGGCGTGCCACCCCGTCCGACCGGCGGTCCCGGACGACCGTCCGCACTGGTTCCGGCCATGGGATCTCCGTTCGGGTCACGGAATTCATCCCATGAAACCAGGTTCGTTCCGTCGGCGGAAGGCGCCCCATTACTTCTGTGGACGGTTCCGGAATTTCCCGTCCCACCGGGCCGTATGACGGATCGTCGGCCCCGTCGGCACCCTCTGTAACAGTTTCACCAAGAGGAATCAGAGTGCCGATAAACGGACAATCCTCATAACACGTACGTCACGAAAAACGGTTCCGGCCATAAAACCGGGCAGAGTGCGCATCATATGTCGGTGGAGCGGGTCCGAACGAGTGCGGAGAACGGGAGGCGACCGGGTCGTGGCGAGTGGCGCGGAGGTGCCGGACGGTCATGAGACACTGGTCGGACAGGAGGCGCAGGCCGCCTACTACAAGGACCTCGTGGACCCCGGCTGGTCCGGCCCGCCGGGCCGCCGGCGCCCCATCATGGTCGTCCGCGGTCCGCAGGGCTACGGCAAGTCCCACTTCGTGCGGCACAAGGCGCAGGAACTGGAAAGGCTCGGAATCCCCTACGCCCACCTGGATCTTTCCGCCGTCAGGTACCACTCCAGCGTCCCCGACGCCTTCGCCGCCATCTCCTCCCACCAGGAAAAGGGACTCGCCCGCGCCCTGAAGTACTACGGGCGCCTCCAGTTCCCCCGGCTCTGGATCGGCCTGATCACCATTCGCCTGGAAATCGACCTCGAAGGAGAACCGGAGGACGAGAGCGACATCCAGGGCAGGAACGACCGGGCACACGCCGAGATCACCAAGCTGGTGGACCAGGTGTGGCCCGACGGCATGGGGCGGCTGAGCAGGTTCCTGGGAGAGGCGGGCAACCTCATCCCGCCCGCCGAGCTGATCGGCGTCGACCCCCTCCCCGTCGACCTCGCCAGGTGGGTCGCCGCGGTCTCGGGGGTGGGTGCCCGCGTCCTGGAGCGCGTCTTCGACTGGATGCGCACCCAGGGGCAGGGCGGGCAGGCCAGGGAACAGGTGGCCGACTCCCTCTACCACCTGTGGCTGCAGGCGCGGGACCCCGACGCCGTGGACGCCGTGTCCCGCATCTCCAACCGGGAGAAGGTGAGCCGCTTCCTGAGCGAGGCCCTGTTCACCGACCTCCAGCACGTGGCCAGGCGCGTGGGCTACCAGCCCACCCCCGTCCTCCTGCTGGACAACGCGGACCAGGGCGTGGGTCCCGTGCTCCTCAGGTCCCTGGCCGAGGTCCCGGCACCGTTCAGCAGGACGTCGCTCTTCGGCGGCGTCGGCTTCCCCGAGCCGCTCACCGTCGTCGCCACCACGGCCGAGACGGTCGACGGGGTGCCCCTCGAACGGTTCTACGAGGACACCCGGCAGTACATGCGCTTCTTCTCCCTGACCCCTCTGGGCCGACGGGACATCGGGGAGCTGTTCTCCCGCGCCCGCTCCCGGAGCAAGGGCAGCGGCCACGTCTCGAACGAGATCGTCGACCTCCTGGCGGACTTCACCGGAGGGCACCCCGGGACCACCGCCCAGCTCGCCGAGGCCTGGGTCGCGGTCCGGGGCAACAGCCTGCACGAGGCGCTCTCCCACCGTCCCGTGGACCCGTCCACCAAGCTGGAGTCCACCGTGACCGTCGAGGAGCACATGCTCAGGACGGCGATCGGCGCCGACCCCGACCAGCTCGACCACCGCCTCCGGGAGGCGCTCGTCACCTGCTCCGCGGCACGGGACCCCGACGCGGGCCTGTGGCTGAACCGCTCGGGCGGGCTCACCGAGCGCGTCGAGGAGGACCGCCTCCTCGCCTACCCGCTGTGGGACCGGACGCGCCCGGAGGAGACCACGGTGCTGCGCCGCCTCCTGTCCCGGGGCCTGGCCAGGCGCCCGACGGGTGCCCCCGGGAACTGGGACGCCGTCCACTGCAGGCTCGCCGACTACTACCAGAGCGGACAGGCCGACAGCGAGCGCTCCGCCGAGTGCGAGATCTACCACCGCCTCTGCGCCGGGCAGCTCACCCGCGTGGCCTGGCACCTCCAGGGCTGGCTCCAGGCCCCCGACATCGGCGGCGAGGAGTGGGTCAGGCTGCTGCGCGAGGTCACCGCGGCTCCCCTGCGGGCCCGTCCGCCGTTCCCCCTCCTGGACGCGTGGACGAACACGTGGCAGCGGCACGCGGCCTCGGAGGGGACGGAGAGCACGGAGGAGACCGAGACCGTCCTCAAGCTCGTCGCGGCCCTGCAGATCCTCAACGACCCCGACCTCTTCCACTCCGGCGCCCTGCACTCGGTCTGCCACATGGCGCTGAACGACCTCGCCGGACGGGCCCCGCGCGGAGCGGCCCACATCTTCGAGGAGGCGGCCTGGCACCTGCGGCTGGTCGCCAAGTTCGGTGCCAAGGCATGAGCGGTCATCCATCAGAGAAGGGACGGCCATGAACGGCCCCAACGACGCGTCCCCGTTCGCCCCCGGGAACGGAGGACCGAGCTCCCTCTTCCTGAGGTGGCTGAGGCGGTGGTGGAAACTGCTCGTGCCCGTCCTGGTGCTCCTGCTCGTGATCCCGGTCGTCCTCTACTGGGACGTGTTCACCTGCGGCGGCCCCAACAGCGGTGTGCGCCTGGCCGACGGACAGTGCGTGGGCGTCACCGACGGCTCGTACGTCTACCACGAGGAGTACACCGACGTGCAGGCCGACATCGCCCGGGAGAACGCCCGGGTGGCGGAGGAGGCCGACGGGCACGTCGTCCGGATCGCCCTCCTGGGCACGCTCACCTTCGGCGATGTCAGCCCCATGGATCCCGTCCGTATGGTCCGGTCCCTGGAAGGCGCCTACACCGCGCAGATGCGTGCCAACCACTCCCCCCACTTCGGTGACCAGAGCCCCGGAATCCAGCTGTACCTCGCCAACATGGGCGGCCAGCAGGAGCAGTGGGAGCCGGTCGTGTCCGACCTCGTCGCCATGGCGGAGGACGGGACGAACCCCCTCGTGGCGGTCATCGGCATGGGGGTGAGCATCGACTCCACCCGGGACGTGGCCGCCCGCCTCGACGCACACGGCATCCCCATGGTGTCCTCCGCGGTCACCGCCGACGGCCTGGCCCAGCCGGAGACGCCGGGCCTGATGCGCGCCGCCCCCAGCAACACCGAGTACGTGCGGGCGCTGCGTGCCTACCTCGACGGCCTGGAGGAACCGGCGCGGGCGTCCCTGGTCTACGACGACAACGAGCCCGACCTGTTCGTCGAGACCCTGCGCGAGGCCTACGAGGACCAGCTCGGCGTCTACATCTCCGGGCCTCCCCAGGAGTACATGGGCACGACCGTCGGCGATCCCCCCAAGGCCGGCCTGTTCGACACGGTGGTCCGCAACGTGTGCGTGTCGGAGACCGACACGGTGCTCTTCGCGGGGCGCGCGCCGGACCTCGGGGAGTTCCTCGCCTCCCTCGCCCACCGGCCCTGCACGGACCAGCCCTTCCGGGTGCTGTTCGCCGCCATCGGCCTGACCGCCATGGACGACGAGGAGGTGATGGGGTACCTCGCCGAGGGGGACATCACCCTGGTCTACGCCTCGGCCACCGATCCGCGCTGGACCACGGGCGACCCCTCGGCCGACAGGCCGCCCCACTACCTGCCGTTCGTGAACGCCTTCCACGAGTACGTCGGAGACGACGAGGCCGACGCCCTCAACAACGGGTACGCCCTGATCAACCACGACGCGTTCGCCGTGGCGGCCAGCGCCGTACGGATGACCAACGAGATGGACCTGGAGGGCGCCCCGCCCACCTCAGCGGAGGTGAGCGCCCAGCTGATGCTGCTCAACAGCGCCTACAGGGTCCGTGCGGGCGGCGGCTTCCTCAGCTACAGCGACGAGTACGGCGGGGAGGCGGTCGGCCGGTACGTGCCCGTCGTCGAGCTGCCCCTGGACGGAGACCTCCCCAGGCCGCGGCCGCACGTCATCGGTGGCGCCGACGGCCTGTGACCAGGCCCGGCCCTTGCGGAGACGACGCCGGGCCACCCCCGTCCCCACGCCCCGGGAAAGATTCTGTACGCCGTACGGAATCTTTCCCGGGGCTCGTGCGTTCCTGGATCGTAAGCTTTACCGTACGCCGTACGGAAGCAGGCGAGGGCAGGGAAGGGGGCGCTGTGGACACGACCGGATGCGCGGTCGCCGCTCGCGGTCTGGGAAAGCGGTACGGGAGGGACTGGGCACTGAGGGGGTTCGACCTCGACGTGCCCGTCGGCAGCGTGTGCGGGCTGCTCGGGCCCAACGGCGCGGGCAAGACCACCGCGGTGAGGATCCTGACCACACTGCTGCACGCGGACGAGGGCACGGCCACCGTGGCCGGGCACGACGTGGCCGCGAACGGGGACGGGGTGCGCCGCGGTATCGGGCTGGTGGGCCAGAACGCGGCCGTCGACGAGGTGCTCAGCGGTCGGCAGAACCTGGAGATGTTCGGGCGCCTGTACCACCTGGGCGCCCGGCGGGCCGCCGCGCGCGCGGACGAGCTGCTGGAGCGCTTCGGCCTGGACGACACCGGCGGCAAGCCGGTCAGCGCCTACTCCGGGGGTATGCGTCGCCGCCTGGACCTGGCCGCGAGCATGATCCTGTCCCCGCCCGTGCTGTTCCTGGACGAGCCCACCGTCGGGCTCGATCCGCGGGGACGGGGCGAGGTGTGGGGCGCGGTCCGCGAACTCGTGGCGGACGGCACGACGGTACTGCTCACCACCCAGTACCTGGAGGAGGCCGATCAGCTCGCCGACCGGGTCTCGGTGGTCGACTCCGGCCGCGTCGTCGCCGAGGGCGCACCGGAGGAGCTCAAGTCCCGCCTGGGCGGGGACCGGCTCGACGTGGTGCTGCGCGACGCCGCCGGCCTCGACGGAGCGGCCGCCCTCGTCGAGCGGGTGGTCGGCGAGCGGCCCGGGACCGAGGCCGACACGCGACGGATCAGCGTGGGCGTGAGGGACCGGGTCGCGGCTCTCACCGAGGTGGCACGGGCCCTGGAGGCGGAGCGGATCGCGGTGGAGGACATCGCGCTGCGCCGTCCCACCCTGGACGAGGTGTTCCTGCACCTGACCGGCGACCGGACGGAGGAGAACCGATGAACGACACCGTGCGCCGGGCCGGAGGATCCGCGGTCGCCGACCGCCTCCTGTGGGCGCTCGCGGACGGGTGGACCATCACCCGGCGCGACATCGCCCACTGGCTGCGCAGGCCCGGCCGGCTCGTCGCCGGGCTGCTGTTCCCCGTCGTCATGGTGCTGATGTTCGGGTTCCTGTTCGGCGGGGCGATGACCGTGCCCGGCGGCGGGGACTACAGGGAGTTCCTGATGCCCGGCATGTTCGCCATGGCGATGGTCTTCGGGGTGGGGGAGACGGTCACCGCCGTCTCCGACGACGCCGCGCGCGGGGTCACCGACCGGTTCCGCTCCATGCCCATGGCGCCCTCGGCGGTCGTGGTGGGCCGGTGCGCGGCGGACATGCTCAGGTCGGTGATCACCCTGGCCCTGCTGGCCGTCTGCGGCCTGCTGGCGGGGTGGCAGTGCGACGGTGCCCCGGGCGGGGCCGCGGCCGGGTTCGGGCTGCTCCTGCTGCTGCGCTTCTCCCTGGTGTGGGTGGGCGTCTACGTCGGCCTGGCCGTCCGGGGCGAGGGGGCGGTCACGGCCGTGCACACCCTGGAGTTCCCGCTGGGCTTCCTGTCCAACGCGTTCGTGGCCACGGCCTCCATGCCGTTCTGGCTGGGCGCGGTCGCGGACTGGAACCCGCTCTCCTCCACCGTCGCCGCGGCCCGGGAGCTGTTCGGCAACCCGGGCTGGGGAGGCGAGAGCTGGATCGCGCAGAACGCCGTGCTCATGGCCGTGGTCTGGCCGCTGGCGATCACGGCGGTCTTCTTCCCGCTCTGCGTCCGGCGGTTCCGCGCGCTGGGCGGCTGAGCGCTACGGGGCTGGGTCCTCCTCCGCGGCGAGGAGGGCCCGGGCCCTCCTGCGCCGGTGGACCGTCAGTGGGAGCAGCACGAACAGCAGGAAGACGAACAGAGCGACCCCGGCCAGGTTGAGCCAGCGCAGGCCGCTGATGCCCGGACCGGTGTGGGCGTGGACCAGCACCGCCGCGTTCAGGACGAGGAACAGGAGGTAGAGGGCGCCCTGGGCCTTCGGCCGGTACGGGGCCGCCAGCAGCGTCCGGGCCCGGTGGCGGGCGATCCGGTTGACCACGGGGTCCGGGCCGGGCGCACCCGCGCGTACCAGCCGCCGGGCCTCACGCATCCGGGAGCGGTCGGTGTTCGGGGACCGGGGTCCCCCCGGGGGCCGACCGCGCGGAGAACACTCCCATGACACCTCCGAGGAACACGCCGTGGAGGACTCCCGTCCACAGGGTCGTCAGGACGGATGAGGAAGGGTACACGAACAGGCGGAACACCGTGATGAGGCCTGCGGAGAGGACACCGGTGAGGAGCCCGTTGACGATCCCGTACCGTCTCGGGTTCTGCTGGGCGTAGGTCTGGAGGCGAAGGAGCGGGGAAGGGCGCCGCCGGTTCACCGGACCGCCTGCCGGTGGGCCGCGTCGTAGAGGGCGCAGAACTCACGCATCCGGCGGTGCCGCGGGAGGCCGGCCAGGAGGAGAGCGGACGCGCCGGCGAAGAGGAGAACCGTGTTCAGGCCGATCGCCATCAGGGCGGGGTCCTCGTTCCGGAGCCCCCGCACGAGCAGGTACACACCGCTGCCGCTCCACAATCCGCTGAGGATGAGACAGCCCGTCACCAGAGACCGGGACAGCAGCCAACCGGACCATCTGAGGTGTACTCCGGCGTGGACACGGGCGAGCAGGTTGGTCCAGGGGTCGTTGCCCATGACGGCGTTGCCGGCGAGCACCTTGGCGGTACGCAGCCGCTCCCGCGTCGTCCACGGAGGCAGGTCCTTCGGGGGCGTGGTCTCCACGAGGGCGGTGAGAGTCAGAGCCAGGACGGTGAGGACGGGAAGAGCACCCAGCGAGACGATCCCCAGAGCGTCGGAGAGAGTCGCGGCCGCCCCTGACCAGGACGGATCGGTACCGACCCAGAAGGTGTCCACCACGGCGGTGACGGCCCTGGCCCCCGTGGTGAGGCACAGCAGCGTGCCGGACGCGGACCAGCAGGAGAGCACCACAGCGGGCCTGAGACCGTACAGCTCCCGGTAGCTCGGAAGGCGGACGGACGGGGGCTGGTGCACGGGTCCTCCGCGGGGCCCGTGTCGGGGGAGGGCGCGATCGGGCCGGTGCCGCGCCTACCCGCATCCTAGGCGAGGCAGGACACGGCGGGCGCGGTGTGACCGCCATCGGACGCAAGGGCCCGCACGTCTCAGGGACGTCCTCCGCCACGCGAGGCGCCCTCCCGGGGCCCGTCAGTCCCGCGTCGGCTCCCCGGGTCCCGCCAACGGCATCCGGACCGTGAACGTGGTCCCCTCGCCCGGCGTGCTGGCCACCGTCACCGACCCGCCGTGCAGTTCCACCAGGTTGCGCACGATGGCCAGCCCCAGCCCGCTGCCGCCGGTGCGCCGGTTGCGCGACTTCTCCGCCCGCCAGAACCGGTCGAACACGTGTGGCAGGTCCTCCGCCGGGATGCCCACACCGGTGTCCGCCACCTCGATGACCGCCTCCCCACCCGAGCTCCGCACCCCGACGGTGACCGTCCCGGGCGCCGGAGTGTGCCGCAGCGCGTTGCCCAGCAGGTTCCCGACCGCCTGGACCAGCCGTGTCCGGTCGGCCACGAGCACGACGTCCTCCGTCTCCGCGACCAGCCGCAGTCCGGCCGAACCGGCCCTCAACCTCTGACTGTCCACCACCTGCTCGACGAGGAGGCCCGCCTCCACCGGCTCCGGTGACAGCCGCAGCTTGCCCGCGTCCGCCAGCGCCAGGTCCTGGAGGTCGTCGACGATGTCCTGGAGCAGCAGCGTCTCGCCGACCAGCATCCTCATCCGGTCCCGGTCCAGGTCGGCGATCCCGTCCTGGGCCGCCTCCAGCCAGCCGCGCAGGTTGCTCAGCGGTGTCCGCAGCTCGTGTGAGACGTCGCTGACCATCGCCCTGCGCTGCTCCTCCAGTCGCTCCAGGTGCTCCGCCATCTCGTTGAACGCGTCGGCCAACTGGCCGATCTCACCGGAGTCGCGCACCCTGACCCGGGAACCCGCACGGCCCTCGCGCATCCGGCGCACCGCGTCAGTGAGCGCGCGTACGGGGCGCACGAGCCGCGCCGACAGCACCACGCTCACGACCACCGTCAGCACCAGCACCAGCAGCACCACACCGAACACCCGCACCAGACCCTCGCCGGTCAGCGGCACGACGCCCGAAGCCTCCGCCTCGGGGTCGTCGATGAACAGCAGCGCGGCCGGGGCCACGTAGGGGTCCAGTTGCTCGCGTCGGGCGGAGTCCAGGCACGCGGAGGTGCGCGCGTCGAACCGCGGCGGCTCGGGAGCCGCCCCGGGTTCCATCGCGACCGATTCCTCGGGCACCGCCTCCGGGAAGGGCGCGTCCACGCCTCCGGCCGGATCCTGGCCGCCCACGGACGGTTCCACGAACCCTGGGCCCGCACCGCTGCCGGGATCGTCCGGTCCCTCCTCGAAGGAGGGCGCCTCCTCCCCGGGCACCTGGGAGTCGCGCGGAGCGCGGGCCTCGTCCATGATCTCCCAAGGGGCCGGCGCCGGATCGGGGGCCAGCGCCACGGGAACCCCGAGGGTCCCATCGATCCGGAACTCCGCCGCCACCTCCTCGGGCCCCTCCGCGCCCAGACAGGCCCTGACCAGGCCGTTCAGCTCATCCAGCGCCTCCAGTTCTCTTTCGGTCGGCTCGCCCAGCGCCTCCAGCCCGCACTCCAGCCGCGCGTACCGGTCCACCTGGGCCCCGGTGACGGCGGGACGCCCGCTCGGTCCGGCCTCCACCTCCACCGCCGTCCCGTACAGCTCGCCCAGGCAGACGGCGCTGTTCTCCGCCAGGCCGGCCAGCCGGGACCGGTCCTCCCCCGACAGCGCGAACGGTCCCACGGCTCGGGGGTCGATGCGTCCGGTGAGGCCGGGGGCGAGGGTGACGTCCACCGCCAGCGGGTCGACCACCGAGGTCGTCCGAGGCGGGAGCGGCCCGGCCTGCTCGGCCGAGTCCGCGATCAGCCCGCGGTTCTCGGTGGTCAGGACGACCCGCCGCCCGGTGTCCTCGGACAGGTGCCGCACCGTCTCGCCCACGCCCTCCCACCCGGGGTGGGCGGCGGCGTAGGCGACGAGCGTGTCGTGGATGCGGGTGTCCACGGCCAGGGTCTCCCCCTGCTGCACGGTGAGCGACTCCGACGTCCCCTGCACCGCCAGCCACGCCGTCGCGAAGATCGAGCAGACCGCCACCAGCACCGAACTCGCCAGCAGGCGCGCCAGCAGGCTGTGCCGCAGCGCGCCCCTACGCCGGTCGGCCATCGGTCTTCCCGACGAGCTTGTAGCCGACGCCGTACACGGTCACCAGCCGCACCGGCCTGCGCGGGTCCGGCTCCAGCTTCCGGCGCAGGTTCTTCACGTGCACGTCGATGGTGCGCTCGGTGATGAACCGGCTCATGCCGTGGATGTGCTCCAGCAGCTGGGCGCGCGTCAGGACCCGGCCGGGCTGCGCGGCGAGCGCTGCGAGCAGCTGGAACTCGGCGGGCGTGCACCTGACCGGGGCTCCGTCCACCCGCACGGCGTGGCGCGACGGGTCCACCGCGACCGGACCCGCGTGCAGCACCCGGCCCGCGTCGTCGGGGTCCCTGCGCGACCGCCGCAGCAGCGTGCGCACCCGCGCCATGAGCTCACGCGGGCTGTAGGGCTTGGTGACGTAGTCGTCCGCGCCCAGGTCGAGTCCGGTCAGCAGGTCCTCCTCGGTGGAGCGTGCGGTGAGCATCAGCACCGCCACGTCGGACTCCGCGCGCAGGGCCCGGCACGCGTCGAGGCCGCTCATGACCGGCATCATCACGTCCAGCACGACCAGGTCGGGCCGGTCCCGGTGGTGCGCCGCGACCGCCGCGCGCCCGTCGTGCACGACGCGGACGAAGTGCCCCTCGTGCTCCAGGTAGCGCCGGATCAGGTCGGCCTGGTTGACGTCGTCCTCGGCGACCAGCACATGCGCGCACACGGTGACCTCCGATCGGCTTCCGGCCCGGTCGGGCCTCGGTGCGGCTCGATCGTACGCGTGCGCGCGAGGGCGCCGGGTCGCGCCCTCCGAGCCGTCGCAGGTCACCACACGGGACACACACGACGGGCACACGGGTTCTTCACATTCGTGGGCCAGTCTTCGTTGTTGTCCGGATCGCGAGCACACCGGACGCCTCCCCGAACGAAGCCGGATGGAATCCCATGCGCCCAACGATGTCCGCACGCTCCACGCGGGCCCTGACGTCCCTCACGGCCGCCGCGGCCCTGGCCGCGCTCACGGCCTGCTCGTCCGCTCCGGCCGACGAACCGGCAACGGAGGAAGCGGCCGCCGACACCGCGGGCAACGGCGGTGGAGCCGAGGGCGTGGAGATCGCCACGGTCCTCGGCGACGGGATCGACGTCCGCGCCGAGCCCGGTGGCGGGGAGGTGCTGCACACCCTCGGGAGTCCGAACGACTTCGGGGTGGACCGCACCTTCCTGGTCGAGCGGAACGAGGGCGAGTGGCTCCAGGTGCTGCTGCCGGTCCGGCCGAACGGCACCACGGGCTGGGTCAGGAGCGACGAGGTGTCGCTGACCTCCACGGAGTACCGCGTGGAGATCGACACCGGCGACTTCGAGTTCACCGTCCTCGACGGGGACGAGGAGGTGCGTACCGGGGTGATCGGCACCGGGGAGGGGGAGACCCCCACCCCCGAGGGCCGTTACTACTTCACCGAGCTGCTCCAGCCGCCGGACCCGGAGGGTCCCTACGGGGTCTACGCCTTCGGTCTGAGCGGGTTCTCCGAGACGTTGGAGACGTTCGCGGGCGGGCCCGGCCAGCTCGCCGTGCACGGCACCAACGACGAGGACGCCCTGGGCCGCCAGGTCAGCCACGGGTGCGTCCGGGTCTCCAACGAGGACATCACCTGGATGGCCCAGAACCTGCCGCTCGGCACCCCGGTCGAGATCTCGGGGTGAGGCGACCGGCTCCGGACCGCCGCGCGGGACGGTATCCCGCGCACACGAACCACACACGAGGACTGACATGCGTCTGAAGAACTACCTGATCGTCGCCGGTTTCGCGGCCGCCGCCCTGTTCGGCGGCTCTCCCGCCTGGGCCGGCCAGTCGGACGACCCCTCCGCGGCCCCCGCCCCGAGCGAGTGCTCGGCGGACGCCGCCCCCGCGCCCGAGGAGAGCGGTGCGGGTACCGACCCGTGCGAGGTGCCGTCCGAGGAGGCGCTCGCGGAGGAGGAGGCACTCGCGGAGGAGGAAGCGCTCGCGCTGGAGGAGGCGCTCGCTGAGGAGGAGCGGCAGAGGGAACGCGAGGAGGCCGGGGCCCCCGAGCCCATGCCGGCGGACCCGAACTACACCGGCTGATCAGCTGATGCGCTGATCCGTGACAGGTGCCGCCCCGTGGCGCGCACGGGGCGGCACCGCGGGTACGGGGCCCGCCGCGCGCGGCGGGCCCCTTCCGCGTGCCCGGCCGCGCGCCGGAGCGGGCGGCCGCCCTCCGGACCGGTTCAGGAGGATCCGGGGTCCGACCCGAACCCGGACGTGCCCGCGGTCGGTTCGACGGACTGCCGGTGCCGGAACACGTCGAGCGGGTCCCACCGTTCCTTCACCCGCCGCAGCCGGGGGTAGGAGTCCTTGTAGTAGAGCTTCGACCAGCGGTCCTCCGAGCGGTTCCAGGACGGGTCGTTCAGGACGGCGTCGGGATAGTTGATGTAGCAGCCGTCGGTGGCGTCGCCGATCACGGGTACCCCGCCGGTGGAGGCGAACGTCTTGCGGTAGATGTCGCGGATCCACGTGATGTGCCCGTCCACGTCCGACTCCTTCTCGACGCGCTTCCAGTAGACCTGGAACTGCAGCTTCAGGACGGAGTCGCGCTGGGGTACGGCGGTGTCCCGGGGCGGCCTGTTGATGGCGCCGCCGGCGGGAGGGACTCCCGAGGCGCGGGCCGTCAGCCCGCCAGGATCTGCGGTGAGACCGTCTTGAGCATCGCGTCGGCCCACTTCATCTGCCGCAGGGACTGCGGGTGGCACCGCTTGGTGAGCGCGAGCAGCTCGGCGTCCGCGACCACCTGAGCACCCTGCCCGAGCAGGTCCCAGTCCAGGGAGACGCCCGCGGCCATGCGGTACAGCCGCCGCAGGTCCGCCAGGAGCAGCAGGTCCGGGTCGGAGCCGTCCCCCGGCAGCTCACCCGCCTCCTCGGTGGGCGGCTCCGGGTTCTTCAGGTCCGGCTCCTCCAGTTCCAGGCCGTAGCGGGGTCCGACCGCGGCGATCTCCCGCACGTGGTCCCGCGACCAGCGGACCAGGTCCTGGGCCACGTGGTAGATCTCCTGCTCCTTCGCGTGCCGGTCGGCGAGCCTGAGCAGCTCTCCGGCCAGGGCGGTCTCCGAGCCGTGCAGTTCGCGCAGCGCCACACCGATCCTCATCGCGCACCTCCACCGACGCGCTCATCGGAGAGGGCGTCGGAACCGCCCACGGTCTCGGTCACCCCGGTGCCGACCGGCCGGGAGGCGGCCGTCGTCGGCGCGGGCGCGGGGACACCGCCGCCCGAACCCACGCGCCGGAGCCGGGCCGCCGAGGTCTTGAACAGGGGCTGCTTGGACACCGGGTCCCAGTCGGTGACGGTCATCTCGTTGGCAGCCCGGTCCCTCTGACCGGCCGCCTCGTCCGTCACGGCGTCCCAGTAGCCGTAGTGGAACGGGACGAACAGCACGCCGGGGCGGATGCCGGTGATCCGCGCCCGTGCCCGGATCACCCCGCGCGGCGAGGCCACCTCGACGTGGTCGCCCTCGGAGACCCCGGCCTCCCGCGCGTCCTCTGCGCAGACCTCCATCCAGACCTCGGGGGCCGCCTTCTGCAGCTGGGGAGTACGCCCGGTCTTGGTGCGCGTGTGGAAGTGGTAGAGCGTGCGGCCGGTGATGAGCGCGAAGGGGTGCTCCCCGTCCGGGGACTCGTGCGGAGGCAGGTACTCGGCGGCCTTGATGATCGCCCTGCCCTCGGGGTTCATCGCCTTGTACTCGGTCGGCTCCAGCGGCGCGCCGGTGACCAGGTCGCGGCCGTAGCTCTCGCAGTAGTCGGGCTCGGCCCAGAACCGGCCGTCCGCGTAGAGCCGCTCGGTGCCGTCCGGGTTGTCGTCGTTGCAGGGCCACTGGATGCCGCCGCTACCGCGCAGCCTGTCATAGGTGATGCCGGTGTAGTCACACGGCCGGCCGACGGTGGCACGCTTCCACGCCTCGAAGGCCGACTCCGGGTCGTGCCACTGAGGGAACGGCTCCCCGTCCTCGTCGCGAAAGTCCATCCGCCGCGCGTAGTCCAGGAAGATGTCGAGGTCCGACCGGGCCTCGCCGGGCGGGTCGACGGCCTTGTCGGACAGGTGGACGGTGCGGTCGGCGTTGGTGAACGTCCCCGTCTTCTCGCCCCAGGTCGCGGCGGGCAGCACCACGTCGGCGAGTTCGGCGGTCTCGCTCATGAAGATGTCCTGGACCACCAGGAACAGGCCCCGCTGCGCGAGCAGTGAGCGGATCCGCTCCAGCTCCGGCAGCGACACCGCGGGGTTGGTGGCGCTGATCCACAGGAACCGGATCGACCCCTTCTCGGCGTAGCGCATGATCTGCATCGCGTGGGTGGGCGGCGCGTAGTGCGGGATGCGCATCGGGTCGAGGTTCCACACCGCGGCGAGGTCGGCGACGTGCTCGTCGTTGCTCCAGTTGCGAAACGCCGTGAGGTCGCCGTCGGCCCCGCACTCGCGCGTGTTCTGCGCCGTGGGCTGCCCGTTCATCTGCAGGATCCCCGCTCCGGGCCTGCCGAGCATGCCGCGGACCAGGTGGATGTTGTTGACCTGCACGGACGCGGCGGTGGCCTGGTGGGACTGGTAGAAGCCCTGCAGCACGGTCGACATCAGCCGCTCGGCGCCTCCCAGCAGCTCCGCCGCCTCCCGGACGCCGTCCGCCGGGACGCCGCAGATGTCGGCGACGTGCTCGGGCGTGTAGTCGGCGACCCGCTCGACCAGTTCCTCGTAACCGACCGTGTGGGCGTCGACGTAGTCGTGGTCGACCATGTCCCGGCGGATGATCTCGTGCAGGATGCCGTTCATCAGCGCGACGTTGGTCCCCGGGAGCGGCGCCAGGTGCACCGCGGCCTCCCGCGCCACCGGGGTCGGCCGGGGGTCGACGCACAGCAGCTTGGGCGGATTGGGTCCGGCCAGCCGGTCGAGCACACGCGTCCACAGCACGGTCTGCGTCTCGGCCATGTTGTGCCCGTAGAGGGCGATGACGTCGGCGTGGTCGATGTCGGTGTAGGAACCGGGCTGCCCGTCGCAGCCGAACGACTCCTTGAGCGCCGCGGCCGCGGTCGCCGTGCACAGCCGGGTGTTGCCGTCCATGTGGTTGGTGCCGAGCGCGCCGTGGCCGATGGCGGCGAGCGTGTAGTACTCCTCCAGGAAGAGCTGCCCGCTGGTGTAGAAGCCCAGCGCGCTGGGCCCCTTCTCGTCGAGCAGTTCCCTGCTGCGCCGTACGACCAGGTCCATCGCGGTGTCCCAGTCGGTCTCGACCAGCTCGCCGTCCCGTCGGACCAGCGGTCGGGTGAGGCGGTCCGGCGACTGGTTGGCCTGCCACCCGTAGAGGTCCTTGGGGCCGAGACGCCCGTGGTTGACGCGGTCGGCGTCCCTGCCGCGCACCCCCACGATCCGTCCGTCCTTGACGGCGATGTCGAGTCCGTCGCCGTTGGAGTGCAGGATCGTCGCCGACTGTACCCAGCGGTCCACCTGGTCCGGATCCACCCCCTCGGCGAGGTGGGCGTCCACCCTGGTCGGCCACTCCTGTCCGGGCCCGTACGGGGTCCGGGTTCCCCACGGCTCGGCGATCCGGTCTCTCGACACCACCGGCACCACTCCCTCTCGCTGCGGCGGAAACGCGTGCTCGCCGCTACCCAGCGGGCGAACACGCAAACGGCGCGGGGCCCGGTACCGCCACGGCCGCGTCAGCGGGCGGCGTACGCCCCGGCCAGCCCAGGTGCCCTCCTCGGCGGGGGTGCCCCCGCTTGTGAACGGCGCCATGGACCAGGGTTCGGCTGATGACCACACACGACCCATGGTGCCGTTTCCTGCGGTCAGAAAAGGTGTGGTGCACCAAGGTGTGTTGCCTCGTACCCCCTCGTGCCGGAAGGTGTGCGCCGGTCCCGTGCCAACCACGCCGGCAGACGCCCTGGAATCGCCTTCACCAACGGTGTTGGACAAAAGTCATGTGGACCGCCGATGCGTGCAGTGGTTGGCGTGGGAAAACCCGCATCGACCTCAAGGGCTGTGTCGAAGGCTCGCCCTTCGTCTCGTGAAGTGGTCTCAGCGGATGTGTTCGTCGATACGGGTCGGAATCAACGCCGCTTGCACGGTCAGCCCGGTCTCGGACGTGCTCATCGTGGTGTGGCGCGGTACCCGGCGTCGGCCGGTGAGCACCGCCATCACACGCTCACCGCTACACCGCTGGCCGCGTAGGAGCCGGTCGCAGGCCCGGTCATCGACATACCGGCGGTGCTCGTCCGCCTCGGGTGGACGGCTGATGGGGGCGTGGATCCGGTCGGGGCCGGTGGGACCGCACCGCGACCGTGACGCGCTACGGGGCGCCGGCGTCCCCGCGGTCCCGGCTGTCGAGGCTCGGTTCCGCCTCGCCGTCGAACGGCCCGTACTCGGCTTCGTAGGCCTTCCTCAGCTTCTGTGCGTTGCGCTTGTGCCTGCGCGCCCACGGCCAGGCGACGGCGAACGCCACGATGATGAACAGTGCCAGGAACAGCTGGAAGGTCTGTCCTGTGCCGTTCGAGAACTGGATCCCCGTGAACACCACGTAGGGCGCCCCGGCCACCAGACCGACCAGTGCGAAGAACCTGTTGGAGTTGGCGCGTTCGGACTGGGGCACCAGGTGCCGGGCGAGCCGGTCCACCCGGGGGTCGCCGCTGAGTTCGCCCCGACGCAGGTGGCGCTGTGCGGCGCGCAGGGTGTTCGGATCGGCGTCGTGGGGAACCTTCGCCGCCTTGGTGGTCCACCGCATCATCAGCACGCCGATGCCCGCGCCCAAGGCCGCGCAGACGGCCACGCCCGCCAGAGTGCCGAGCATCCACGGCCAGATCCGTGACAGCGGTACGTCACCGAACACGGCGATCGGCGCGAAGCAGAGGGCGAGCAGGGCCGCACCGTACACAGTCACGATCAGTACGACCCTCAGCATGTACTTCCCAGGGTGGTTCTGTCCGTAGCGCTGAAGCAGCATGAACTGCCGGATGGGATTGAACCGGCCCATGCGGGGGGTATGCGTTTTGTCCGCCATATCCATCTCCTTGCCTCGGCGGTTCCGGGCAAACGACCGCGACGGTTCACCGTGCGGCCCCGCATCCTCGGCGGCGGTCTCTCCCCGAAATCGGTTGCCTTTCCCACCAGTGCGAACGCGATTGCCGGGCCATGGAACAGACTCTTTGGCGGCGGCTTCTTCCGTGCCCACAAGCAGGGTTCGTTCAGGCCCCGGTGTCGCGGAGACGGTCGGATCCGGGATGGTTCGACCGGTCGCGCGAGCAGGCACGGGCTCCGTCATCGCCGAGGTGTCTGGGGGCCATCCCGTTCGGTGGGCCGGCGACAGCGGTCAGCGTGTAGGCGAGAAGGTACTCGGCCTTCTCGTGGAGCGCCCCTCTCGTGTGGCGCCGGTCACCCTCGCCTGATGCGAGCCCACCGAGATCCGACCGGGCCCGCGTGCCTTGCACACCTGCGCTCGCCGCATGCCCCTGGCGGTGCCTTCCGGTCCCAGGCCGCTCGTGGGGATCGTTCTCGCGGTTCGGCGGCCGGGGGTGGCGGGTCGTGGACCGCCGGTGTGTGCGACCGGTACGGATCCTGCGCCGGCCGACCCCGGACATGAAGAAGACCTGGGGCTTCTCTCACTTCCGTGATGCGAGAAGCCCCAGGTCGGAGCGCGGAGGATATGGGATTTGAACCCATGAGGGGGTTGCCCCCCAACCGCATTAGCAGTGCCCTGATTCAAGTTTTGACTGGTTCCTGAAGGTGCCTCATCATGCCATTTCATATGGTCAGAGGCGATTCGGCGCACCAGGGCGTGTTGCCCTGTAACCTCTCGTGCCGGAAGGTTTTTGCCAGTCTCGTGCCAGCCCTCGGGCGGATGTGCCACCTTAGATTGTACCAACCTTGATGAGTTATTCGAGATTGAGCCTTTGTGGCGGAGCGTAATGGATTCTCGTAAGGCCTCGGGGTAGACGTCCCCGGCCTGATGTGCCCCTACCCGCACGGGCAGGGAGAGCGTCGATCAGTCAAGGGTGCAGTACCAGCCGGACCAGTCTTCCCCGGGTCGTCAGGCGGGGCTTACCGAGCGCCGCAACCGCCCATGCTGTAGTTCAGTGCGGTCCGCGGTGGCCCCGCTGCCGCTGTTCTGGGAGCCCGCCAGGTCTTCCTCAGAGCTGCTTACGCGTACCCCACGGACGGTGGAGAATCGGGTCCACTACGTGCGGAATATGCCCTGAAGTAAGGGCGCTCGCTGCGCCCGCACCGGAGCGGATCCGGTAGTGCTGGGGTGTGTGACTCATATCGTTCATGGAGCTCTGGTCGCTGTGGGATAGAAGAACCCAAATTCAGACCGCGGAGAACCCATGGGTTGAATCATTCGCTTGGCATGCAGAGTATCGACAAAATCAAGTCCTTGTGCCATTGAGGCGCGAGGGCTAGGGTCTGGCTAGCAAATCAAGATTTGATTGCTGGGCTGCGTTGAGCCGATCTGGTACAGGGTTGGTACACCTTGGTACGCCTTGGACCACACGTGATGAGCCTGGGCACCAACGACGTACCTGGTCGACCACTCTGGTTCTTCGATGGCCGCGACTTCGGCCCGACGGCAAGTGGTGTTGCTATGAAGTCTTCGTTGCGGTTCTCTGAGGGCATGCCGAGGCGCATCCTGACCATCGCCCCTGAGAAGCTTCGATCCCTGCGCGAACATGCTGGCCTCACGCCTCGCGAACTCGCCGAAAGCGTGGGAGTGACCTACCGCATGGTCAGGTACTGGGAGGATGGAACGTACGCCCCTGAAGCACGCAACATCGCGTGTATCGCCAAAGCCCTCAAGTGCACCGCAGCTGAACTCACTGGGACCCAGCGCGGCTCGGAGACCTTGATCGATCTTCGCTATGCAGCGGGGCTCACTGCTGAGGATGCGGCCTCTCGGCTTCGTGCGACGCCCGTGGGGCGCGACTTGTCCGTCGACGCGGTCAAGGTCCGGAACCTGGAACGAGGCCGCCGAGTCTCGGGTCGAAAGTGGTCCGACCCCTTCGATGCCGGGCGGCTTGTCAAGCAGCTCGCCGCGTTGTACGAGGTTCCGGTACGCATGGTTCTCGATGCCTGGATGCGTACACGACCACGTGAACCTGTCCCGGCACTGCCGCTGCCTCAGCCCAAGCCACCTGCTGCCGCCGCTCTCGCAGCGTGGGAGGGCTTGAACGCTCGTCAGCATGTCTACCTGGGAGAGATCATGCGTGATGACCGGATGACCGAGGCGGAAATATGGATGAGGCGGGTCAACCGCCTCAAAGTCCCCCAAGCTTCGGAATGGCGGAAACTGACGTTTTCCCTTCGCGCCCCGGCCGATCTGGTCGGCTACACACGAATTCAGGAGCGGCTGAGACGCCGGGGGGTTCATGACCCAGGTGCGGGCGCGACTCTCCAGGCCCTTGCACGGGGCGGCCTGCTCACAGTGGTGGAAGACCATGTCGACATCGACGGCTTAGGAACAGTGGAGCGTGTACGGGTGGAGATGACCCGCCGCGGGCGAGCTGCCGCCCGTGCCGGCCTTGGTGAACCACGTGAGACAGGGCCTCCCCAGCACCTGTTGTCAGACTGGTTGTGGCGCATGCTCGTACGAGTCGCATCTGCGGGGCCTGAAGGGCTCCACGAGGATGAACTGGCGGGAAAGTCCTTGTTCTATCTCGCTGTCGGCTACAGTCCCCGGCCAGGCGCGCATCCCAGCCGCGGTTTCATCGAGTCGCGTCCCGTCATGTCCCGGGACTGCTCACACGTCAAGGAGTACCGGTGGCATCTCACAGCCCTCGGAACACGCCACTTCACGGAGTACATGCACGTATATAAAGATATGTACCCCGATGTTATCTTTCCTGATTCTGTCCGTGTTTCGGAAGATTCATCGGCTTTCAGGTGATTTTCTCAAGGCTCACTCGATTGTCATTGCCATGCCTTAGGGTTCCGAGCCATGACAACGGCATCCGCCAACGGCGAGCATGAGGTCAATCAAGTCGAGGCTCTCACCGAGATCCACTCAGCTTTCGTCATGGCCTGTGAGGCTCTGACCAGCCCTTCGTATGCTCCAAGACAGCGAGCCGAGACGCTGATGGAATGCCATGGGAGAGTCCTCGCGGCCTACGGCCCCGGCATCCCTCTGACCTTCGGTGAGTTTCGGGCAAAGCTCCGCGGGCCTCTGGTCGATCTACTCCCCCCATGGGTTGCTCCTGAGGGGCTCGAGGACCTGACCGCTCTCGACCCTGACGGATACGTCACGGGCGATGCCTTCGACCTCAAGTGGGAGACCGATGAACTGCAGCGGATCATTCGCAAACTGCAGGGATTTAACTCCCGTCGTGTCTCCGTCCAGGCGCTCGAGGACCACTTGGCCCAAGAGGAGATCTTCAGCATCATCAAGGGCCGCGGGGAAGCGCAGTACAGGATCGACCGCAGCAACCTGATCTCACATGCGGCGCAGCCCAGGACCGAGATCGGTGAGCTGGGACTGCCGATGAAGGCCATCGGGTTCTACACCGAGATCTCCTACGAATCCGTTTACCACGGTTGGTGGTTTCCTTGCCCGGTGTGCCGTTGGCCGATGAAGGTCAGCAAGCTCAGGAGCGGCGACCGCGACCACCACAAGGTGTCGTGCTTCTACCCAAGGCACGCGGAGACCGGCGCCAGCTACCAGTTCCGCCCCACAGCCGGAGAAGCGCCCGTGCTGCACCCTTCGGGCGTTGAGACCGTTCCGCCGCAGAGAGAAGTACCCCTGTTCCTCGACGCCGGTGGTGACATTCCGCAGGCTGTGCGGGCAGAAGGCCATATCGCCCTGAAGCGCGGTGTGTGGCGTTACACCTGCGTCCCAGGGCTACACGAGCTTCGTCTGCACGAGGTCCTCACCCGGAAGCTGGCCGGTACAGGAGCTGAGGTGCGACTGTGGCCGATGCAGGACGCCTTCGACCACCTCGTAACGGTCCCAACCTCTGACGGTGGGAAACACACGTTCACAGTGGACCTGAAGGACTACAGCCACGGCCGGCTCCTGGCACGGACGATCCATCGAGCAGAGGGGGACAAAGGCGGAGCGGAATGGCTCGTCGTCCCCGACCACCGCGCGAACCAAGTTCCCCTGCTGACGGGGGTGTGCGCGGAGTACGACATGAAGGCGACCACGATGACCGAATTTTCCGAGATGGTGTGTCGTACCGCGGGGGTGGACTGGCCGTGAACGAACCTACGGTACGAGAGTGCTTCATCTACGCAGCGCTCTCCCTGGCTGGACACTACTTCCCTCGTCACGACGCCAAAGGCAAGATCCTCGCTCCATTTCGTGAAGCCGCCTTCTTCGCCTCACGCAAGCCCCAGGTGTGGGACCAGTGGGCCAGGCTTTCCTTCGAAGAGCGCCGACGTATCGCCGATGTCATGAGTATCGCTCCTCCCGAGCTCGCTGAGGAGAGGTACTTCGCGCGGGAAGCCCGCACCCTGCTCGGCGCATTGGAAGACCTGGGGGAGTCGGAAGAGTCCGGTCCGGAGCTACGCCGCTTCATCCTGGTGAGGGAGAACCCGGCACAGGCGGATGCGGCCTACCCGAACGTAGGTGGTGATCTCCTCGGGCACGCCGACAGGGTTACAGCCCGCTTTCGCCGGCCCAGCTCCCGACGCAAGGCACTGGAGTTCGCAGGACCGGGAACATGGAAGACCCGAGACCTGTACGTGGGCCAGGAGATGGTCCACGGCAAGCTCACCATCCCCGTCTACCCTCACTTCAAGGCGGCTCCGAAGCATGATGTGCTCCCGGCGGTCACCACCCGCCCATATCAGAAGGAGATCGCACCAACTGTCGAGGAACTGAAGTCCCTCGCCTTGGCGATCGAGAGCCGGTACAAGAAGGAGGAGGAGCGCTACCTCCACTTCACGCTGTCGCGGCTCTTCGAGCATCTGAAGGCGGCTGATACCGACCGGATCGACGTGTTCCGGATGCTGTCCGGCCACACCCAGATCCTCAACGCCCCGACCGGGACAGGTAAGTCCGTCCTGGTACGTGTTCTCGCTTCGTGGTTCGCCGTCAAAGATCTGCGGGTCACACTCGTCGTTCCCGATGTCAAGGCGACGCTTTCCACGGTCTGGCAGATCAAGCAGGACCTTGAGCACCTCCATGACCGGGGCGAGCTGAAGAAGCCCGCTACCTGTGCACCGCTGATGTCCCCCTCGTCCCTGTATGAGCGCACCCTCAAGCACGCCTCCCTCATCAACGAGGAAGACCCAGGTGAATGGGGTGAGCGCGGACTACGGGATGTGGACAGGCTCGGCCACGGATGCGCTCAGGAAAAGCTCATCGAGTCCGCAGGCACCTACCGGCGCGGCCAAGAGAACTGCATCGGGCTCCGACAGGAAAAGAGCTACGCGGCGTGCCCATGGATCCCCACGTGTGGGAAGTTCGCCCCGGTGTACGAGGCGTGCAACGCGGTGGTGGTGGTGACCAACCACCACAACTTCGTCCAGGGCAACGTGCGGATCGGGATTCAAATCGATGAGCGTGCCATCCGTGACGTAACCGTTCGCGAGCTGGTCCTTCGCCTCAGCGATGCAGTCATCATCGATGAGATCGATGCCTTCCAGGCCACCGTGATCGACAAGTGCGCGAGCCAGATGGTCCTGCACTCACGCAGGCCAGGCACGGCTGAGCCCCAAATGCTCGACACTGACGCCAAGCGGCTCCCCACCAAGACGGAGGCGAGTCTGCTCAACCCCCTCAGCCATGTCCGCCTGATGGCCGAATCCCTGCTTCTGGGCATTTGCGATAACGCGCTGCACCTCAACGCCCGAGACGACGAACGCGCCAAGGAACTCACACGCGACTACCGCAACGATGGGTGGCGGCTCGCCCGATCACGGGACCGCGACCTGATCCCCCTGCTGTTCCCGGACACGGAACTCGCCGAAGGCCAAGCCATACCGCGTGAGGCGATGGCCCGTCTCGACGCGCTGCTCCCGGAGCGCTACGGGACCATCGACTCGCTGGCGGAACCCGAGGTGCAACTCGGACCTGAGTGGAACGATGTCCGCAACGCCTTGTCCGCCCTGGTCGGACCCCGGGGCGAGGACCACCGGGACATGGTCAAGCTGGACCTGCACGAGCTGCTCACCGCAGCCATCCCCGATCCACGCAAGCGCAGCAGGGCGATCAACCTTCTACTGGTCCGTGTCTACATGAAGGAACTCGACCAGTCCCTGGACGCGCTTCGGGAGAAGGCCCAGCAGCTGCGGCACCTGGGGCTGGTGTCCGCCCACCGGATCCTGGATTCCTTGAAACCCCGGGCCATCGCCTCGGTCCTTCCTTTGGGCATGGTCGGCCGTTCCATCAGCGGATACCGCGTCAAAGGGCTGGAAGACAGGGAGAAGGACGCTGAACTCTCCGTCCAGGCGCTCTCCGGAGACCCGCACACCTACGTCTCCGAACTGGGCGGGCTGGTCTCCCTGCTCACCGCCCGTGTGGAGCGCCCCGTCATGGGTCTGTCGGCCACAGCCTTCTTCCCCCAGGCCGTTCGTGAGCATGTGCACGCGCCGGTCACCTGGTGGATGACCGACGCCCAAGCCCGGTCGATCGTCGCTGAATCCCACAGGCTCACCTACAACGACGAGCACCGGCTGGCCAACGATCCGATCCGAATCGCGGGTACACACCCCACGGGCAAACCTGAGGCCCTGGTCGAGCTCGCCTCACGGCTGTACGAGAACAAGATCTCCAAGAAGATCGCACGGCTTCGCAAGAAGGACCCCAAACGTGCCCGGGTGATCCTCACCGCGAACAGCTACGACCAGTGCGCCTGGCTCGCGCTGGGCCTCACCCGCGCCCGCGGGTTCGAACACCGGGTGTGCGTGGCGGTGCGAAACGAGGACCCCCTCACGCACGCGCGCCATCTGCCTCCTGAAGACCTCGTCAGCCGCATCACCACCGAGCAGTTCGAAGACTTCCCCGACCAGGGCGACATCCTCATCGCTCCGCTGTCGGTCATCGCTCGTGGACTCAACATCGTGGTCGGCACACGCTCAGCGGTGGAGTCGATCTACCTGTGCGTACGCCCCGTCCTGAGTATCGAGGACACCCCATGGACATACGGAAGTGTTAACGCCGCTGGCATCAGCACCTTCACATCCTCAGGCGTCGCGGACCCGGTGCCGGCTTTGGCCAGGGCCGCAGAGGAAGCGAACGAGCAGCTGGGGCGAATTCTGCGATCTTCACCCCAGTTCTCCACCATGACGCATATCCTGCAGGAACAGGTCGTCGCCGGAATGCTGGTCAACCTTATCCAGCTCGCCGGTCGTGCCCGCCGAGGCGGAACCAGCATGGGGCTCCACCTGGTCGATTACGCATTCCAGGACGATACCTGGAGTTCTGACCTGGTCACCGTCATCAAGCGCCTCCATTCACGATGGCCCACCGAGGTACGGCAACGCATGAACGACCTCTACGGCGAAGCCCTCGGCGCATTCTTGTCCTACGCCGGCATCGACCCCGCCGAGATCGCCTGACAGCCTGCCCCCACCTTTGCTGGAAGAGAAGCCCTTTGGCTACCAACCCCTTGTACCTGGCCAATTCCCTTGCGGTGCGCTGCACCCCGGAACTCGTCGGGGACTCAACCGTCCACGTCCGCCAGTTCGACTACCCCACGCGTAATGCCTGGTGGGCCCTGAAAAGGGAGATCAAGGGGGAGGGGCCAGAGCAGCTTCCCTACTCCATCGCCATCACCGCCCTGCAGGCTCTGACCGACGGTTACGTCCACCTTGACCCAGGCTTCAAATACCTGGTCTCCCGGAAGCCGATTCAGGACGAGCTGCTACTTCGCCTGTTCACCTACGTCACCGCCTACGCCAAGGGCATGGACACCGACCAGGCTGTCCTGGCCGAGCCCCCACTTGTCGCCCAGCTCATCTCCCAGACCCAGGAACACACCTTCCTGGTCGCCGATCACCTGAACAGCAGGAACGGCGCTCAGCCGAATAGCCCGAATTGGGTATATAACTCCATCACATGGGACATCGCCCGATCAATCGCTTCGGTGCCGTTCGTTCACTATGAACTGATGCCCCTCAAGGAAGACCTGTCCGAAGAAGACAAAAAGGAGAACCCGGACAAGAAGCCTCGGACCATCGGGTGGCAGGCGAGCTCCACCAAGCACGAAGTGACCTACCTGCCGGTGAGTAACGGTGACTTGGTCGCTTGGGAAGCGCCGATCGGCAGGGCGTTCAACCAACGCCCTGACCAGGTGAAGGCCAGTGCCCGGAGCGAAGCCGAGTACGCCATGTCCCGGATCTCCCTCGGGCTGAAGACCTTCCCCAACATCAAAGACCCGGTCCTGCTCCTTGACGCGCACATGATGCGGGTCTACAGCAACCTCGTCTACGCCAAAACAGCGCTGGTGCGCCCACCAGGCGAAGGCCTTCCGCTCCTACGCATCGGATTGGACGGTCGCGGTGGCGCCCGCTCCGTGAACCGGTTCGCGTTGGAGATCCTCGCACGGCTCAACATGGACGACACCGTTCTCCGGGAGATCGAGACCCGGGCCGCCCTCGAACGCGAGAGCGTTGCGACCGCACGAGCCAACGAGCACAAGCCGAGGTTCATCACTCCCGCACCCGGAACCGTCCGCCCGATCATGCCGAAGAACTACGGCTTCTCCGTCGGAACCGGTGCTGGCATGCACCACCTACGCCTTCTCGCTGAACACATGGACACCGTATTCGGGCCGACCGCACAATGGCTGACCATGCCACAGGCCCGCATGCAGTTCTCGCGACGCCCGACGGACAACCTCCCCACCAAGGAGAGGAAGCGCCGTGAAGAGGTCGGCGAATCGCTGAACACCATCGGTTTCACCGACCCCGCAGACATCCGCAAGGCGGTCGACGCTGCGGAGTACAAGAGCCTGCGACTGGTGTGCCTGTGGTACCGGCACGAGACACGGACGCGCATGATCCACGGTCTGAACACAGCCTTTCCCTCTTCAGAGCCCCTGACTGATCCGAAGGAAGGCAAGGAGGTCACGCTCGCCCAGGGCGTCAGCGTGGTCTTCCACAACGCCGAGCCGTTCCTTGCCCATGGCCCCAACGAAGGGCGCCGGGAGATGATGACCACGTTCCTGGACGACCTCACCCAGGACCCATCGGTACTGGTGGCCGCCTGGTGCGAGACCGAGGTGCCCCGACTCGAGAAGGGCACGGGCGAGAAGGCGGACACCTTCCGCCAGAGGCGGGACAGCATCGACGCCAAGCACCAGACGAAGCGCATCCTCTCCGAACTGGGGGTGACCACCCAGTACCTGAAAGGATTTGAAGAGGGCAAGTTCGGCAAGCCCGCCGGGGTCATCAAGCCGAAGAAGAAGGGCGACTACCCCGCCTACATGGCGATCCTGGACATCTATCGCTCCCTGGGCATCCTCGACCACAGGATCGAAGAAGCCCTGACGCCCGGCAAGAGCGAACCCGAGCTCCCCCGACTGACCTTCTGCGGTATCCACGTCCGCAAACAGACCAGGAACAAGGACGTCAAGGGCGAACCCAGGAGGATCGTCCTGGCAACCGCTCTGGTGCCTTCCGCGGAACCGGGTGAGGTATGGACGATGCTGGGCTGGACCTCCATCAACAAGGAGTGGCTCCCCTACCGAGAAGCACAACAGATCTTCCACGCGTCCGACTACCCACCGCATCGCAGTTCTGGCGAGAGCGACGAACAGCGCTGGGCTGAGGCGGCTCGCGACGTCGAAGAGGCGCTGAAAGACCTAGCAGAAGAACTAGACGGCGACCGCTACGTCCTCATGGTGGACGGACACGCGTGCCGTCGCATGTGGCCCGGGCTGCAGAACCAGAATCAGGGCTCCAAACCTGACCCGAAGGGCGGCCGGGTCTGGCTCCCCGGTCACGGGGCCGGAACGCCTGTGCACAAGCGACCCGCGGGCATCGTCCGGCTGAACATCAAGAGCGACGAAGTCCCCCAACCGACGTCCGTCACGCGATTCAACGAGAAGGGGGCAGAGGTGGAGGAGCGGTGGATGTCCACCAAGCTGCACCAAGTCGAGACGGACTTCGCAGACCCCTTCTGGGTGCTGTTCAACGTTCCGCGTAACTACGACGGGAGCGGCGGTGGTCGCCTCGGCTCGACCCGGACCCGCTGGCAAGCCGACCCCGGCAAGGGTGGGGAGCAGGAAGAATCACGGGAGAAGAACGAACTGAAGGCCCCGTGGTACACGATGACCGCTACGGAGATCTACCCCGTCGCTGTCGATGAGGACATCAGTTCGGCAGCGCTGGCTCATGCGACAGCGCGTCTGTGCCACCAGACCATCTCCTGGTGCGACCGCTCCCGCTACCCGGCACCGCTCCACGCGGCCAAACAGATGGACCTCGATCACCCGCAGTACCGCCGTTCCGCGCCTCCCGAAGAGCAGTCATCTTCGGAGGAAGAGGAAGAGTTCGAAGACTAGTTTTCCGTGGCTTGACGGGGGATAAGCCTTCTGGTTCTGGGCGTCGGATAGCCGCGGCCCTGGGGATAGTCCCAGGGCCGCGGCACACCAGCGACTTCACCAAGCCCGGCACGGAAACAGCCCACACTGCGGTTTTGTGCAGCGAGGACCCCTCTCAAGGCCAGAGGTCAGGCGACAGCAGTCGGGTCGTCTCGATCGGCGGCAACCCGTCATCCAGCTCGCGCAATCTCCGGTAGAGATGGCGCATATCCGCTTTGCCTGGCACGTACTGCTTCTGTGTCGCGCGCTCCAAGATGGTCAGCGTGCTGGCCAGGGTGATCGACCCCACTGGACGCCCACTGCGCCGGAGTCGTTCGAGGCGGTTGATCTCGGAGGTGGCGGTCCGCGCCCCTTCCCCGTCGTCGATGAGCACGGTCACCTCCTGGCCTGCTTCAGCAGCCACGACCGCGTGCGCGATGACCATGATCTCGCCCAGGTCCTTGGGTCGCCCCAGACGTTCAGCCATGGGTTGGTGGGTGATGCGCTGGACGACGCTTTCGAGTTCCGGGGTCTGGTCGTCGGACAGGATCTGCATCCAGTTGGGGGTCAGCTTTCGCCAGATACCTTCGGCGACGCGGAAGCGCTCATCCTGCCGGGCCTTGCTGAGCACCTCGCTCTGCACGGTCTCTGGGGCGCTGAGCTTGCCCAGGACGCGGATGAGGAGACGTTCCTGGTTGATCGAGAGGAAGTTCAGGCCGGGACCGGCGTCGATGATCGGCCGGTGGCTCATCCGTCCTCGCTCGCTGTCACGTCAGGAGCCGCGGCATCGTGATCAGGATCCTCGAGAGCTGCGTCCAAAGCCGCGAGGTCCACGTCCGCATCTGGTAGTTCGGTGAGATCGGCCCACTCGACTGGCTGTTCGCTCGGAACCACGCCGGCCTCGCGCAGTTCCGCTTCGGCCTCTTGCCGGGTGATACCGCGAAGGGTGGCGATGGCCTGTACGGACAGCACGCCTTCGGCGTAGGCGCTGATGGCTCGGGCGAGCAGTCGTTGCGGTGCCCTGCGCCGAGCTGATTCGTCCTGCAGTGCGCGGTACTGGTCGCTCCACCCGAACCGCGTGGCCAACTGCGGCGTGGTGAGTGTCAGCCACTCCCGTTTGGTGGCGGCATCGATGTAGCCCGCCTGACATAGCGCGATCGCGGCGATCGATGGTGAGACGAGGAAGCGCTGAACGACCTCGGAGAGCACTGACTGGGTCAGCGGCTCTCGCTCACCGAGGAATTCGCGCAGGCCCTCGATCGGGATGAGCAGGTGTCGGGCGAAGGCGTCGGCTCGGATCTCTTCGTGGGACCGATGGCTCCAGGCACCCGCCGAATTGTCGGTCACGTCCGCGAACAGGACGTGACCGAGTTCGTGAGCGAGGGTGCTGCGTTGCCGCATCGGGCGGCTGGTGCACGCGACACCGATGAACACGGCGTCGCGCTGTGGGTCCCGCATCATCAGGCCGTGCTGGTCCTGGTCAGCCTCGAGTACGGCCACGTCGATCCCCGTAGCCTGCTCGATGAGGGCCACGAGGTCACCCAACGGCTGTACGCCCAGGTGTTGCTCCCCGCGGAACCGTTCGGCGGCGGAACGGCCTTCGGCTTCGGCACTCACAGTTCTTCGGTTCCGTTTCAGACCGTTGCGGGGATGGCCTGGTCGTCCAGGTAGGCGTCCAGTTCCAGGAAGTCCAGCAGTGCCTGGCGCATATCGCCCATGTCAGAGTCGTTGGTGGCCCGGGCCGCGCACTGCACGCGCTCGGTTACCGCACCGGTTCCGGTGAGTTGGGCAACCGTATGTCCGGTCTCCCAGGCGATCGCCACGAGCTCTGGCATCTTCGCCACCCGGTCTTCGGAAATGATCCGAGACAGGGTGGCCTGCGAGATGCCCGTGGCCTCAGCGAGAGCGCGCTGGCTCAGTCCCGCTGCCGCGCGGGCGCGTTCGATCCGGGCGCCGATACCTGCTGCTGTCATCGTCACCACCCCACCAATCTGAATCACTTTCCTCCGGCTTGATTCATTATAGCCGCATGCCCTGTGCGACGCCATGGTTCGAACAGTCAGAGGGCTTGCTCAGGGGCGGACTCAGGCGCCCAGGCTCTCGCTATTCGACATCGTGCCAACATTACATATTATGAGCACTCACTGAGTACTCAATGGAGGCATCGTGTCGGAACCAGTGGACATCAGGGCAGCACGAGAAACACTGAACCTCAGTCAGGCCGAAGCGGCTCGCCGCGCGGGGATCTCCCTAGCCACATGGCGGCGAGCGGAGTCGGACACCTCCGCGGTGGGCGCCACAACCCGGAAGAAGATCCGTGAGATGGTCACCGCGGCCCTGTACCCGGCCCATGCCTGGGTGCCGCTCTTCAACAGGAGATTTCGCGGCGACCCGCTGACACCTTCACAAGCGCACCTGCTGGCCATGGAACTCACGATGAACGGGGAACCCTTTCACCTCAACGAGGACAATGTCTGGGACTCCCACGTCCTAGGCGAACTTGCAGACGCGGTCCTGATGCAGGTCGCGGAACGGCCACAGTGGTTCAGGCGCTTCCTGGCCACCTCCCAGCACCTGGGCGGACTCCTTGACCAGGGGTGGCCTCCCCGAGCCGAGAACCTCGCCGAAGCAGCCGCCCTGCGCATCGCGCTCACCTCTGCGTCATTGGGAGATTCATCCGAGCTCTCCGACCTCGGATACCGGGAGTACGAGCAGGACCTGGCCGGGCGCAAGAAGTGGCCGACGGTGCGGCGGGCACTGACTTCCCCTCAGCTGATCCAGGCCCTGCAGATGCTCGATGCGCCCCGCTACGCGGCGCACCTGCTGGCCCCCCTGCAGATCGAGGGCCGACTGGTCACCTCGCCCCTGCACCCCGACCGCTGGTGGGAGCCCTGGTCACAGGAGACACAGGAATGGCTACAGCAAGCCGCATCAGGTACGCGCCCGCCCTCTGACCAGAACACTCCGCACGTCTTCGACGACAACCCCGACCAGTCCCGTGTGATGGCCTCAGGCATCTTCGACCTACTGGCCAAACGCGAAGAAGACCTCAACCTGCTCCTCAACAGAATCCTCCACCAGGGACGGGTAGCCCAGATCAACGATGACTCCTGCCCCACCATCGTGTTGGAAGCCAAGACGGGCCACGATGTGCTGATCAGGGTCTGCTGCCGCGACCATAACCGGCCAGGGCAACCTCTGCCCGGCTTCCCGGACGAGAACCCCGCCAGCTCTGCGACCTTCGCCTGGGGACTCCTCGACCTGCTGAGCGAGGAGACGTCAGAGCTGGACGAGGTGTTCGAAGGCGACCTGGTGCAACAGGGACTCACGATGGCCGGGAACGCGGTCCTGGTCCTACCCGATGCCTCCGGTTTCGATCTGCTGTTGAGCGTGGGGACCCAAAAGCGCACACCTGAGCGCTCAGCCGCGGTCGACGTGGCCCGCGCTTCCTGGCTGGAGTACCAGCAGGAGATCGAGGAAGAACTCGCCGCCTGGGAATCGGAAGACGACCAGGACTGAGAACCAGGGGCTCCGGAGTTGTGGAACCGGCCTTGCCTTTTCCGTGGGGTTCATAGGAACGGCCCAGCGAAACACGAGGGGTCTTCCTTCCCGAAGCGTGGGTGGTAGGAGGCGTCCCGCGGCCTCAGAACACCTAGTGCTGAGCCCCGGTGGCTCGGCCGGCGGTCAGGGAACCGAACCCCGTATCGGTGGGAATCGTTCACCAGGGGATTCGGAGGACGAAGGAGGGGTGGCGTGCCATCGCCGCCAGCAGGTGTACCAACTGGCGGCAACGGGTGCGTGAGCCTCCGGCCCACGTGCTGTCGATGATGAGCACGGCCAGGTCGGGGTTGGGGGACAGGCTGTTCAGGCCCCCTCGGATGGTGGCCGGGATGGGTGATTGGCGCAGGCCCAGGGCTGGGCAGATTACGCGGGAGCCCAGGCGAGCCAGGGTGTGCGGGGGCGCGTTGTGCGCCTGAACTGATCGCGTTCAGGGAGGAGGCCATGACACGCCAGGACCGCTCGGCAGTAGAGCCGGGCTGCGTGTTGGAACAGCCCACAATTTTCGGCGGCTTGGGCTAGGGAGCAGAGGCTGTCGGGGTCGTGGGTGTCTTCGAGCAGGGCTTGCCACAGTGCCGGGCTGCTAAGAGCTCATCTCATTTGGGTTCTCGGTAACCTGACCTCGTGTCGATGGTTGAACGCCTGGTGCCGGATGAGCTGTGGGAACTGTTCCAGCGATTGGTGCCCGAACCGCCCACCCGCCCCCAGGGCGGTGGGCGGCGCAGACACGGCGATCGCGAGGTCCTGGCCGCGATCATCTTCGTCGCGACCAGCGGTTGCACCTGGGCCCAGCTCCCGCCCGTGTTCGGCCCGTCCGGACCCACCGCGCACCGCCGCTTCACCGAGTGGACCCAGGCACGGGTCTGGGCCAAGCTGCACCGTCTGGTCCTGGACGAACTCGGAACCCGCGGCGAAGTGGACTGGTCGCGGTGCGCGATCGACTCGGTCAACATGCGCGCCCTCCAAGGGGGGACCTGACAGGTCCGAATCCTGTCGACCGGGGCAAGAAGGGCGCCAAGATCCACTTGATCACCGAGAGAACCGGACTGCCCCTGTCCGTGGCGATCTCCGGAGCCAACACCTACGACAGCCAGGTCCCGCAGCCCCTGGTCCGCAGGACCCCTCCGATCCGGTCCCGACGTGGCCCACGACGACGTCGCCCGCCCAAGTTGCACGGGGACAAGGGCTACGACTACGACCACCTGCGCCGCTGGCTCCGCCGCCGGGGGATAGTCCACCGTCTGGCCCGTAAGGGTGTGGAGTCCTCGAAGCGGTTGGGCCGACACCGATGGCAGGTCGAGCGCACCACATGGCCTGGCTGGCCGGCTGCCGCCGCCTGCACCGACGCTACCGGCCGACCACTTCCTGGCCTTCGCCGGCCTCGCCTGCACACTGATTTGCTACCGCAGACTCACCAAATGAGATGAGCTTTTAGGGCCGGTTCGAAGCGGATCACTATCCACTGTGAGCTACCGAACACACTCTGGCTTGACATTCACATTGATGTCAATGTTGACGATGGGGGGGTGACTACTTACTCTCCTGCACGCGAGCCCGCCCCGGCGACTGACCGCTTGGGGCCTGGCGACGCCCTCGTCATCGGTCTGCTCATGGCTTCCACGTTCCTTGTGTTGCTCAATGAGATGTTGCTGGGTGTCGCTTTGCCGACCCTCGTTGCCGATCTCGGCATCACACCGTCGGCCGGCCAGTGGCTGACGACCGGCTATCTACTGACTCTCGCTGTCCTCATCCCAGCGACCGGCTTCATCATGCGGCGCTACCATCTTCGGACAATCTTCCTGACAGCACTGTCGGTGTTCATCGTCGGGACCGCGATCGCCGCTGCGGCTCCGAGCTTCGGCCCTCTCCTCGTCGGCCGCATCGTGCAGGCCGTGGGAACGGCAGTGTTCGTGCCCTTGCTCATGGCCACGGCGATCCGCTTGGTACCGGAGTCGCGACGGGGCCGGGTGATGGCGATCGTGACTGCCGTCCCTGCTATCGCTCCCGCAGTTGGGCCGGCCGTCTCGGGCCTCGTGCTGACATACCTGCCGTGGCGTTGGCTCTTCATCCTGGTGCTGCCGCTCGCCCTGGTCGCCCTGATCGCCGGTGCTCTCAAGCTGAAGAACATCACCACTCCAGAGCGTGCATCCTTGGATCTGTGGTCGCTGGCGCTGTCCATCCTCGGGTTCGGCGGGCTGGTGTTCGGGTTGTCTCTGATCGGCGAGTCTGTGTCCGGCCATGCGCCCGTGCCTCCGTTCGTTCCCATCGTGGTCGGTGCGGTCGGGTTGGCCGCGTTCGTGTTTCGCCAGGTGGCCCTTCGTCGACATGGGGACCCGTTCCTGGACTTGCGCATCTTCCGGAGCCGGAGGTTCACGGTGGCGATCGTGATCATGCTCTTCGTCGCCATGAACGGCTTCGGCGTCGCACTCGTCCTGCCCTTCGTCCTGACCGGGGCGCTGGGACTCAGCACTCTGGCGATCGGGCTGTTCCTCCTGCCGGGTGGAGTCGTCATCTCGGTTGTGTCCGCGCTCGGTGGGCGCGTCTACGACCGATGGGGTCCCCTGCCTCTCACGATCCCGGGTGCGGTGATCTGGGCATCGAGCATCTGGGCCCTCAGCACTCTGAATGACACCAGCAGCGTGTGGACCTATCTGGCGGGCTACCTCATCATGACCGCTGGTCAGGCGATGATCTGGGCGCCGGTAACGACCCTCGCGCTGTCGTCTCTCCGCTCGGAGCTCTATCCGCATGGGAGTGCTGCCTTCACCACGGTGCAGCAGCTCGCCGGCGCCGCCGGCGGCGCGGTATTGGTGTCCGCGTACACGATCGGCTCGAATGCAGCGGATGCTGGCCAGCTGACCGTGGCCCAGACCGTCGTCGCTGGCCAGACGGCGCTCATGATGGCCGGGTTCATCGCCCTTGCTGGCTTCATCGGCACGCTGTTCATCGGGCGGCGTCGGCAAGCCATCAAGGCAGAGGCCGCACCGTCCAGCTAAGAGCTCATCTCATTTGGTGAGTCGGCGGTAGCAAATCAGTGTGCAGGCGATGCCGGCGAAGGCCAAGAAGTGCTCGGCCCTGCGCTCGTAGCGTCGGTGCAGGCGACGGCATCCGGCCAGCCAGGCCATGGTGTGCTCGACCTGCCACCGGTGCCGGCCCAACCGCTTCGAGGACTCCACACCCTTGCGGGCCAGGCGGTGGACGATTCCCCGTTCTCGGAGCCAGCGGCGCAGGTGGTCGTAGTCGTAGCCCTTGTCGCCGTGCAGTTTGGCCGGCCTGCGCCGCCTCGGTCCGCGGCGGGACCGGATCGGAGGGATCCCACGGACCAAGGGCTGCAGGGCCTGGCTGTCGTGTGTGTTGGCCCCCGAGATCGCCACGGACAGGGGCAGACCGGCCCGGTCGGTGATCAAGTGGATCTTCGCGCCCTTCTTGCCCCGGTCGACAGGATTGGGACCTGTCAGCTCCCCCCTTTGAGGGCACGCATGTTGACCGAGTCGATCGCGCACCGCGACCAGTCCACCTCGCCGCGGGCACCGAGTTCGTCCAGGACCAGACGGTGTAGCTTGGCCCAAACCCTGGCGCGGGTCCACTCGGTGAAGCGCCGGTGCGCGGTGGGCCCGGAGGGGCCGAACACCGGCGGGAGCTGGGCCCAGGTGCAACCGCTGGTCGCGACGAAGATGATCGCGGCCAGCACCTGGCGGTCGCCGTGTCTGCGTCGACCGCCGCCCTGGGGACGTGTGGGCGGTTCGGGCACCACTCGCTGGAACAGTTCCCACAGCTCATCCGGCACCAGCCGTTCCACCATCGACACGCGGCCAGGTTACCGAGAATCCAAATGAGATGAGCTCTAAGCGTGTCCCACATGATCGGCGCCCTGCCGCGGGCAGACACGGATCGGCCAGGGTGCGACAGGGGCGGCCCTGCCGCACCCTTCTCGGCACCATGCGCCGCGTGCGCCCCGAGAAGATCGAAGCGGGACGGATTTAACCTTCACATTAATAGGAAGGTTCAGGCTGGAGTTATCGCTCGGCGACACAGAGGTGGACCCTATGAAGATCGGAATTCTCGGCGCCGGATCGATCAGTGCCACGTTGGTGCAGCGACTGAGTAGTGCCGGGCATGATGTGAAGGTCGCGTGCTCCTGCGGCCCGGAGACCATTGACCCGTCTCTGCTGACCTCGGGGGCACAGGCCGGGGACGCCGCCGACGTGGTGGTGGACATCGACGTACTGATCTCCTCGATCCCGCTCAACCGTATGCCCGCGATCGCACCGCTGATCCGCAGCACCCCACCGGAGACCGTGGTCATCGATACAGCGAACTACTACCCGCGCCGCGATGGCAACTTCGCTGAGATCGACAAGGGTCTTGTCGAGAGCGTCTGGGTCGCTGAACAGTTCAATCGCCCCATCGCGAAGGCCTGGAACGCGCTCACCTCTCAATCCTTCGCGGATAAGGCTGCCCCGGCAGGCACTCCGGGGCGCATCGCCATTCCCATCGCCGCGGATCGTTAGAGCGATCGTGCTGTGGCGATGCAGCTCGTCGATGAGACCGGGTTCGATGCATACGATGCTGGCGCGATCGCCGATTCAAGGATCGGCTTCCGCGGCGCCGCGATCTCGCCCTCGATCTGATCATGGAGCGCGCCCAGGGAGGCACGACGATCACCGGCGACTTCCTGGTGCGCCTCAACCGCGCCATCTACATGTAAGTCCCTCCCCACTCCCCCGAGGGGCCCGGCAGCAACGAGCCCGACATGGCTCACCTCGGCCGAGAGACCCTCTCGTTGCCGTATCGAACCATCACGATCCCGCGTCGCTTCGTCGGCGCACAACACCTAGGAGGCACCCATGGGACGCCTGGACAACAAGGTTGCACTGATAACAGGAGCCGCAGTCGGCATGGGCGCAGAACATGCCCGCGTCTTCATCGCCGAGGGCGCAAAAGTCATCATCACCGACCTCAACGAGAAGGATGGCTCAGAGCTCGCCAACGAGCTGGGAGAGAACGCCCTGTATGTGCACCATGACGTCTCGGATCCCGCTTCCTGGGCTTCGGCCGTCGCCGCTGGTACCAAGGCGTTCGGACCCATCACCGTGCTCGTGAACAACGCGGGCCTGTCCGGGCCCAGCGCGGTCACCGCTGAACTCGACCCCGAGGCATACAACCTGGTCGTTGCGGTCGACCAGACCGGAGTCTTCCTGGGCATGCGGGCAGTGCTGCCCGGCATGGTCGACGCTGGAGGCGGATCGATCGTGAACATCTCGTCGGCCGCAGCGATGGCCCACCTCCCCGGGACACCCAACGTGGCATACACGGGCGCCAAAGCGGCGGTCCGAGGCATGACCAAGGCGACGGCGATCGAGTACGGGCCCCACAACGTACGCGTCAATTCCGTGCATCCAGGCGCCATCCTCACTCCCATGGCGAAGAACCTGAACGACACCAAGGAGCTCGAGGCCCTCGCTCAGACCCTCCCGATCCGCCGGTTCGCAGACCCTCGCGAGGTGTCCTACACGGTGCTCTTTCTCGCCTCTGACGAGGCCTCGTACATGACGGGCAGCGAGCTCGTCGTTGATGGAGGACGCTTGGCCGAATAGCCCAGCCTGAACCGCCCCGTCTCACGCGCGTTCAGCTGCTTCGACCGATCACAGACATCTTCTAGGAGAGCGAGCTCATTCAGACTTGACCTTCTCATGAGTGTGAATGTCGAAGGAGGGCCGCGCTCCTGCCCGGAGCACGACAGCCGCACTGCACGGGAGGTTTACATCTATGTCGACGATCACCGAGATCATTCGTTCGCGCCGTTCGCCGCGTGCCTTAGTTCCCGATCCTGCCCTCCGGGGGGCAGGATCCGGGATGTGCTCGAGGATGCCCGCTGGGCGCCCTCGCACAGCAACACCCGGCCATGGATCACACACATCGTCTCTTGATCTGCGCAGGATGCGCTGAGCTCAGCCCTGCTGGACGCGCACGATGCCCAGAGGTGCTCTCCGGACTTCACCGAGACTTACGGCGACGGTGTATCTGGAACGTTCACAGCACCTCGCTGCTGCGGCGTACGGGGCCCGCGGCATCGCCAGAGACGACCACGAAGGACGCAACGAAGTCGTGCGCGAACCTGCGTTTCTACGGCGCCCAGCACATGGCGATGCTGTTCGTGCCGCAGCTCGGCGATGGAGTGCGCGCAGCCAGCGATGTCGGGATGTACGCGCAGAACTTCCTGCTGTCCCTGCGCACGGGCACGGATACCAGGGAATCCCTCAGGCAGTACATGGGGTGTATGCGGACACGGTTCGCAGCACCTCGGGGTACCGAAGGACCAGAAGCTGCTGTTCGGTATCGCGTTCGGGACAGCTTACCCAGAGTCACCCCTGCGCAGTCTCGACATCGGCCGCGCACCGCTGGATCAGAGCGTGGTGCTGCATGACTTGGACGTGCTCGACGAGCGTGGCCCTCAGGAGGCAGTGGAGACCGAGTCGGCGCGGTCCATCGCCTCGATGTAACGCGTCAGGGCGGCCCGATTCTGTTCGAGGAACGAGATGCGCTCGGTCATCTTGTCGCGCTGTTCGACCAGCAGTTCTCGCAGTTCCGGGTCGGGGTCGGCGACCAACGTGGCATCGGTGTCGTTGAGGCACGGCAGCATGTCGCCGATGATCCGCGTTGGAATCCCCGAGTCGAGCAACCCGCGGATCTTGAGCACACGCTGGACGAGGTACTCGTCGTACTCGCGATACCCGTTATCGAGCCGCCGGGGCGTGATGAGGCCCTGCTCCTCGTAGTACCTCAGCATGCGCGCCGGGACCCCGGTCCTCCTGGTTAGCTCTCCGATCCTCATACATGCCCCTTCATCGTGGTGTTCGTGCTTGTGCTGCAAGGGTGACGGTAGGTTGCCACCGACCGCCCGCGCAGCTGCTGCGGACCTCAGAACTCCCGATCAGCTACGGCGGCGCGGGTGGAGGCGTCCACCAACTCGCGGAGCCGGGACGCGGGCACGGGGGCTCCCATGTCAGCGGAGAAGTTGGAGAAGAATGACTCGGGATCCGCAGCATAGACCAGCGTGTACGCCCCCGACTCCGGTTCGGTCCTCCAGGACTCCGCGAGCGTGCCTGCGTCGACCGGATCGAACCCCATTCCGGCGACGACACTCGAGATGAGAACCTTCGCATCCTCGGAGTCACCGAAGACCGCCATCCCCGACCGGTCCGCCGCATCTGCTGGGCGGGTGAGCGACGGGATGTGGTGGGCGACGATGTTGTTGAACGCCTTCACGATCACCGCACCGGGGAGCAGCTTCGTCTCGTACTCGGCGGTAGTGAGATCGAGGGAGTCGAGCTCGGCGATCCGACCATCGCGACTGGGGTAGTAGTTCCCGGTGGAGAGCACAGCGCGCCCAGAAAGCAGCTCCAGAGGGAGAGTCCCGTAAGCGGACAGCGGGACAGCAAGGACAGTGAGATCACCAAAGCCGGCGGCCTCCTCCACTGTCCCCGCCTGAGCAGCTGCACCGAGCTCCGCTACGAGTCCCACAAGGGTCTCGGGGCCGCGAGAGTTCGCGACCATGACCTCCTCCCCTGCCGCGACAGCGAGACGCGCGAGTCCGGATCCGATCGAGCCGCTACCGATGATGCCCATGCGAGACATGTGATTCTCCTAGATGACTGTCGGCCCCGCCCTGCTCCGCCGTGCTGCCGGATCGCTGCACTGAGCCCCTGGCGGGCGGCGACCACGCCAGAGAGCTTGCTCAAGACTCCCTCGTCAAGGGAGAGGCGAGGACTCCTAGAGCCAGTGTCCGAGCTTCACACATATGTCAATGTCAAGCCTAGCAATTCGCAGTGGCGCAGATCTCTTGCTCAAGCCCATTGACCTTCTCACCGATGTCAAGGCCTGACAATGTCGGCATGACTCTCACCAGCCGAAACCCCACGGACACCTCACTGGCGATGCGGCACGTCCTAGCCGGCTTCCCGACCGGTATCGCTGTCATCGCCGCGCATCTCGGGGGAAGGACCGTGGGGCTGTCTGCGAACTCCCTGGTCTCCGTCTCGCTCGATCCACCGCTGGTCGCCATCTCTTTCGCGAAGACTTCGACGTCGTGGCCCCTGCTGCGTCGAGCCCCCCGCTGGGGCATCAGCATCCTCGGAGAGGACAGCAGCGACGTGCTCACGAGAATGCGGCGACCGTCCGCTGAACGCTTCGACGGCATCGAGATGAGCGCCGATGGCGACGCCGCGCACGTGGTCGGCAGCCTCGCCACGCTCACGGTCGAGCTCGCCCGCGAAATCGAGGCCGGCGATCACGTCCTCACGCTCCTGCACGTGCTCGATCTCGATCGGGATGACGAGCAGCTTCCCCTCGTCTTCTTCGGCAGCCGCACCCACCGGCTTTCCGCCTGACCCTTTGATCGGAGACCTCATGTCAGACCGCAAGATGCTGCTGGGCATGCAGCTGGGTACCACCTACGGTGCGCAGGCGACAGCCTGGCGTGCCCCCCACGTCACCCGGGAGAACTACACCGACTTCGACGCCTATGTCCGGTACGCGCAGGCAGCAGAGCGCGGGAAGTTCCACTTCCTCTTCCTGCCCGACACCCCCGGCATCGACAGCTTCCAGCCGGGCGAGACGCCCGTGTTCTCCTTCGATCCGTTCCTGACCCTCACCGCCATCGCGCGCGCGACCAAGCGGATCGGCATGGTCGCCACCGCCTCCACCACCTTCATGGAGCCCTACAACATCGCCCGGCAGTTCAAAACTCTTGACCTGATCAGCCATGGTCGTGCGGGATGGAACCCCGCGACCACCTCCAGTCCCGCAGCGGCGGCGAACTTCGGCCAGCAGGTCGCCGACCGTCCCGAGCGCTACCAGAAGGCCCATGAGTCGATCCAGATCGTCCAGGCGCTCTGGGGCAGCTGGGAGCACGATGCGCTGATCTACGACGTCGAGGGCGGCCAGTTCCTCGATCCGGAGAAGATCCGGCCGGTCAACCTCAGAGGCGAGTTCTACGCTTCCCGGGGGCCACTGCCCATTCCTCCATCCGAGCAGGGCCAGCCCGTGCTGTTCTCCGCGGGAGGAGGAGCCAACGGATTGGCCATCGCCGGCCGCTACGCGAGCGGAGTCATCGGCTCCACGTTCTCCATCGAGGACGCGCGAACGCAGCGGGACGCTGCGCGCGAAGCCGCCCGTGCTGTTGGCCGAAACCCGGACGAGATCGCGTTCTTTGCCGGAATCATGCCCGCGATCGCACCCACTGTGCGCGAAGCGATCGACCGCCGGCTCCGGCTCGGTGAGCACCAGTTCATCCAGCGGGTGCCATACCTCGGCCAGATGCTCGGCCTCGAGCTCCGCCTCGACCAGATCGACAGGCCACTCACCGCCGAGCAGCTCTCCCTCGCGCAGCCCACCCCGTTTGATCCTCGTGCTCCGCGTGCCCTCGAGGTCGCGCGAGAAGGCTGGACGATCCGAGAGATCCTCGCCCACGGGGTGATCGACTACCACCCCACCCCTGTAGGACCACCGGAAGTCACAGCAGACCACATGCAGGAGTGGTTCGAATCAGGAGCCGTTGACGGCTTTTGGGTTTCTCACGACGTCTACGAGGACGGTATCGACACCTTCGTCGACAGCGTGGTGCCGATCCTGCAGGAACGCGGACTGTTCCACCTGGACTACGAAGGAACGACTTTGCGCGACCACCTTGGCGCGTCACCCCAGTACGGCCTCGATCCACGCGTCACAGGTTGAACACGGAGCATGTGAGTTGGCTTCGCCGTCCAGAGCAGCAGAAGCTGCCCCGCTTCTTTGACATGCCCCAAACTGGGGGAACTGAGCAGGACAGTTTCACGAAGGTGAGCGACTCAAGCACCTTTCGAACCATCTGAGGAACGCCATCCGCGCCCTTGCGGGCCAGGCGATGGACGATCCCGCGTTCGCGCAGCCATCGGCGCAGGTGGTTGTAGTCGTAGCCCTTGTCGCCGTGGAGCTTGCCGGGTTTGCGCCGCCTGCGGCCTCGCCTGGACCTGATGGGCGGTATCGCACGCACCAGCGGCTGCAGGGCTTGACTGTCGTGCAGGTTCGCACCCGAGATCGCCATGGAAATCGGAAGCCCGGCCCGATCGGTGATGGGGGTCGAGGAGGATTACTACAGGATTTAGCGGTAGAGCCGTGACCTGGGCGACGGTTCGGTGACGGGGCCGATTTGCCCAATCCGCGGCCCCTACGTTCGTGGCCATGCCGCATGAGTACCTCTCCCAAGACCAGATCGCCCGCTACAGCCGCTTCCCCGACGAGCTGTCGGTCACCGACCTGGAACAGTGCTTCTGCCTGACCCCCAACGCCCTCGCCCTGGCCACGAGCAAACGCACCCCCGCCACCCAGCTCGGCTGGGCGGTGCAGTGGGGCACCGTGCGCATGCTCGGCATCTTCCAAGCCGACCACCCCACCCGGGTGCCCGAACGCGCGGTGGCCTTCGCCGCCGACCAGCTCGACGTCGACCCCGGAATCCTTCCCGACTGCCGCACCCGGGCCCAGACCGCCTACGAGCACGCCTGGCAGATCCGCGACACCTTCGGCTACCGCGAGTTCGCCGCCGAGGAGGAGGACCTGCGCGCCTACCTCGCGGCCCGGGTCTGGGCCAGCGAGGAAGGCCCCCGCGCCCTGTTCGACCGGGCCGTGCTCTACCTGATCGAACACCAGATCCTGCTGCCCAGCCTGAGCGTGCTCTCCCGGCTGGTGCGCCAGGCCCGGCGAAAGGAGAACGCCCGCCTGCACACCCACCTCACCAGGCGCATCCCCACCACCGTGCACGCCGACCTTCTCGACCTGCTGCGCGTGCACGACGACTCCCGCTTCTCCGAGCTGGAACGGCTGCACACCGAACCCGACCGGCTCTCCAGCCCCGGCATGGTCGAGGCCCTGGACCGTACCAGCCTCATCGCCGGGATCGGCGCCGGGAAGGTGGAGGTGGACGACGTGCCCCAGGCCAAGCTGGAGGCGCTGGCCCGGTACGGGCTGCGCGCCAAAGCCCCCTCCCTGGCCGATCTGACCCCCGATCGGCAGGCCGCGACCCTGCTGGCCACCGTCCGCCACCTGGAGACCGCCTCGGTCGATGACGCCCTGGACGTGCTGGAGGTGCTGATCACCTCCAAGCTGCTCAAGAGGGCCGAGCGCGAGGGTAACGAGGACAAGCTGCGGGCCCTGCCCAGCCTCAAGAGCGCGGCCAAGAAGATGGCCGCGGCGATGGACGTGCTCATCAACACCCCGCAGGCCACCACCACCCGGGTGGTCTCGCTGGCGGAGGTGTGGAACGCCATCGAGGAGGTGGTGCCGCGCGAGACGCTCATGGAGGCGGTCAAGACCGTCGCTGAGCAGGTGCCCGAGGACGCCGACGAGGCCGCCGAGTGGAGGGCCCGGCTGGTCAAGCGCTTCCGCACCGTGCAGGGCTTCATCGAACTGCTGGTGGAGGTCATCGACTTCGACGCCGTCGAAGCGGGGCAACCGGTGCTGGAGGCGCTGCGCACCGCCGCGGTGATGGCGCGCAGCCGCAAGCACTACAAGGCGGCCGACATCGCCGCCCACGCCGAACTCACGGCAGGGTCGTGGAAGCGGCCTATCTTCGCCAACCCCGACCTGGAGCCGGGGCGCATCGACAAGGCCGCCTTCATCATGTGCGTGATCGAACACCTGCACCGCGCCCTGAAGCGCCGCGATGTGTTCGCCCGCGGCGCTGATCGGTGGGGTGACCCCCGCGCCCGCCTACTCTCTGGAGTGGCCTGGTCGGCCACCCGGGAGCGGGTGCTCACCGCCCTGGAACTGGAGGCCGAGCCCGCCGGGCACCTGGCCGAACTCGCCTCCGCGCTGGAGGCCGGCTACACCCGGGTCCTGGACGGGCTCGGCTCCAACACCGCGATCCAGTTCAGCGACGGGCGCCTGCGCGGGCAGCCCCTCCAGGCCGCCGCCGACTCGCCACTGATGGGCGAGTTCCGTGCCCTGGTGGACGCGATGATGCCTCGCCTGGACCTGCCCGACCTGCTCATGGAGGTCGCCGCCCGCACCGGCTTCACCACCGCGTTCACCCACTACTCCGGTGGCCAAACCCGGCGTGCCTGCCCTGACCCTGGGCCGCCTGCAACAGGTCGACCACGCCTACCTCCGGGCTGAGACGTTGACCGCGGCCAACGCCCACCTCATCGAAGCCCAGACCACCATCGACATCACCGCCTCCTGGGGCGGCTGGCTGATCGCCTCGGCCGACGGCATGCGGTTCGTCATCCCTTCGCGGAACCTGCACGCGTGGGTCAATCCCAAGTACTTCGGGTTGCGCGAACGCGGTTCGACCTGGTTGAACGTGGTCAACGACCAGGTGATGGGCCTGGACAGGCTGGTGGGGCCCGGCACCATCCGCGACTCGCTGTTCATCCTGGACGCCCTGCACGCCCGCGACGGCGGGCCCAAGCCGGAGATGGTCATCACCGACACCGCCTCCTACTCCGACATCGTCTTCGGGCTGTTCGCGATCTGCGGCTACCAGTTCTCCCCGCGCATCGCCGACCTGGGCGACACCCGCCTGTGGCGCACCAACACCCGTGCCTCCTACAGGCCCCTGGATCAGATGTCGCGCCACACCGTCCGGCTGGACACGGTCCGCGCCCACTGGGCCGACATGCTTCGGGTCGCGCCGGATCGCTCACCACGGGTGCATCTTCAAGACCCTGCACCTGCTCCAATTCCTGCACGACGAGCCCTACCGGCGCATGATCGGCGCCCAGCTCAACGTCTCCGAATCCCGCCACCAGCTGGCCCGCAAGATCTGCTTCGGCAACCGCGGCGAACTCAAGCAGCGCTACCGACAGGGGCTGGAGGACCAGCTCGGCGCCCTGGGGCTGGTGCTCAACGCCGTGGTGTGGTGGAACTCGCTGTACATCGACGCCGCCGTCACCCAGCTGCATTCCGAGGGGTTCGACGCCACGGAGGAGATGTGCGCGAGGCTGTCCCCACTCGGGTTCGATCACATCAACGTCCTCGGGTCCTACACCTTCCCCACCGACCCGACGGTGGAAGACCTACGGCCCCTGCGCGACCCGCACGGGTGATCTGTCGGGGGAGCGGGGCGGTACCAAGGCGCGATGGTCGACGGACAGCCGTGGCTCAGGCGGTGTTCACTCGCCGCGCATGGCTTCCTGGGTGGCCCTGACCATGCTGTTCAGGGTCTGGCGTGCGCGGGCCAGGTCCTCCGCTTGGGCGTCGATACGCTCGAGTTCGCAGACGAGCTGGCGCAGGACCTGAGGCGGGCAGCGCTCCCCGTTGTTCCTGATGTGGGGCAAGAGCGCGGCGATGGTCGTGCTGTTCATCCCGACCGCGAAGAACTGCCGGATCAACACCACGCGGCTCACGGCGTCCTGGCCGTAGTGGCGCTGCCCGCTGGCGCTGCGTTCGCTGGAGAGCATGCCCTGCTTCTCGTAGTAGCGCAGGGAACGCACGCTGGCCCCGGTCTGCTCGGCCAGTTCTCCGATCCGCATGAGCGGCCTCCGCCCCGATTTGCCCCTGACACCGATGTCAGGTCCTAGTGTAGCGGCGCGGCCACCACACACCACCAGGACGTGGTCGTGCGGTGTGCGCGTGAGCCGGCCCTGCCCAGAAAGAACCGTTATGCCCCACAGTCCCCGTGCCTTCTCCGACATCGTGCGCTCTCGGCGCTCGGTACGGGGTCTTTCCTCCCGGACCCGGTGCCCGCGACCGACATCCGTGCGGTGCTGGAGGAAGCACAGAAGGCGCCGTCCAACCGCAACACCCAGCCCTGGCAGGTGCACCTCGTCTCGGACATGGGTCGGGTACCGCAGACCGAGAGCATCGTGCCGTACGAGCCCTCCGAAGTCCTGGACAGGGCGCACTAGGGGCCGACGCGAGGCCCTCACGAACCCACGGGCTCTGGCCCGACCGGCCCCGCGCAGGCGCCTGCTCCTGTTGCAGGCAGGTGTGTCGCCGACGTCCACCGTCCCGGCGTTGGCGTAAGAACAGCGTGGGGACCGCTCGGTTCCGCTTCACCACACACACCACTACGAAGGAGATCCACCGTGAAGATCGGCATTATAGGAGTCGGACACATCGGCAAGACCCTGGCCCAGCGGTTGAGTGCTGCCGGACACGACGTGAAGGTGGCCAACTCGCGCGGCCCGCACACCATCGAGGCCGACGTGCTGGCCTCGGGAGGGCGCGCGGTCCCAGCGGCCGAAGCCATGGTGGATGTGGACGTCGTCATCCTGTCGATCCCCATGAACCGTATTGCGCAGATCGCGCCGCTGATCGCCGGGGTGCCTGCTGAGACGGTCGTCATCGACACGTCGAACTACTATCCGATGCGCGACGACAGGATCACGGCCATCGAGGCAGGCCAGGTCGAAAGCCTGTGGGTGGCCGAACAACTGGGCCGACCCGTGGTCAAGGCATGGAACGCGATCGGTTCCGGCTCCTTGGCCAGGAAGGACAAGCCCGCGGGAAGCCCGGAGCGCATCGCCATCCCGGTCGCGGCCGACAGCGACAGGGAGCGCGGTGTGGGGATGGCGCTCGTCGAGGACACCGGGTTCGACGCATTCGATGCCGGAACGCTCGCGCAGTCCTGGCGGCAGCAGCCGGGTGCGCCCTGCTACTGCACCGACCTCACCCGCCGCGAGATGCCGGCCGCGCTGGAGGCGGCCGATGCGGCACGCCTGCCGAAACGGCGGGACCTGGCGGTCGCCGCGATCCAGGAAAGGGTCGGGGACACAGGGACCAACCCCGACGCGGAATACGGTGTCCGCCTGAGCCGGGCCCTGTACATGTGAACCCCACAGCCCTTCATCGGTCGATGGTGAGCCCCTGCGGGCGGTGAAGACGGCGCCGAAAGACGAGCTTTCCCGCACGGCCGCCACCGGCGTCCCTGCCAGCGCAGCCTGGGCAACACATGAAGGCCTCCGCCGGTTCTACGGCGGAGGCCTTCCGTCATTCCTGGTCAGAAGGTGCGCTCGGCCACCTTCACCCGTCGGCTCCCCTCCAGGGCGGCGCGCAGCTCCTCGGCCGAGACCGGAGCGGCCGGAGCCTGCATCATCTGCTCGGGCGGCACGTCGGGGTCGGCGAGGTAAATCCGGGTGTAGGCGCCGGACTCGGGTTCGAAGCGCCAGCTTTCGGCCGGGGTGCCGGCGTCGACGGTGTCGAATCCGAGCCGGTCGATCAGCGCGGCCGCCCGGGCCTTGGCGCCGGGGTCCTCACCGGCGATGGGCAGGGCACTGCGGTCACCGGCTCCGGTGGGGCGGGCGAGCTGGGGGATGTGGTGGGCCATGATGTTGTTGAAGGCCTTGACCAGCACGGCGCCGGGCAGGAGCTGTTGGGTGAGTTCGGTCGTGGTCATCTCCTCGGAGTCGAGTTCGGCGATGCGACCGTCGCGGAAGGGGTAGTAGTTGCCGGTGTCCAGTACTGTGCGCCCGCGCAGCAGCCCCTCGGGCAGGGAGCTGTAGGCGGTCAGCGGAATGCTGAGTACAGTCGCCTCACCGGCACGGGCGGCCTCCTCCACAGGGGCGGCGGTGGCGCGCGGCCCCAGCTCCTCGACCAGACCGGTCAGGCTCCGCGGGCCCCGTGAGTTGGCGATCACGACGTCGATGTTGGCCGCGACCGCCAGCCGCGCGATCGCGGTTCCGATGTTCCCGCTTCCAATGATCCCCAGAGTCGACATCGCCTGCTCCTCTTCCTCGTGGTGGCCGTCCGGCGTCCGCGCGCACGTTGGCGCACGGAGCACCTGGCCACGTTAGAACCTGACACTGGTGTCAGGGGCAAATCGCGACGCACAAGGCGTGTTCGAGAAGCGTCAGACGGCTTCGTGCTTGTGGAAACACGCCCCCCGGTCCGCAGCAGCCCTCCGAAACGACTTCTGGAAACACACGGACCGGGGGCCGCGGCGTACCTACGACCTTCCCGACGATCTGGCGGGCGAGCTCGCCTCCTTCACCGAACAGCTGACCTCGCCCACGGACCTGGGGGCAGCCACCCGCGACAAGTACCGGCGCAGCACGGCGCACTTCCTGGACTGGCTGGCCCAGGCCCGACAGGCCGGCGTTCTGGACGGCGCCCCCTCACCAACCCGGCTGCGAGGGACTGGGCAGTGCGCGACTGGCGCCGGCACCTGAAGAACACCCGCACCCGCTCGGGCGCCCACCTGGGAGCGGCCACCATCAACAACCGGCTCGCCGCCGTGGACGCCTTCTTCGCCCTGCGCGGCTCCGGTCGCCCCCAGGTGGTGCGCGAACACCTGGCCCGCCCCAGCCCCCCGGGCGTTGGATCAGCGCACGCTGTTGCGGTTCCTGCGCACCGTGGCCCGCGACGCAGGCCCCCGGGACTGGGTCATCTGCCACCTGGCCTACTACGCCGGCCTGCGCGTGGCGGAGATCGTCGCCTGGACGTGGCCGACGTTCGGCTCTCAGTGAGTAAGGGGAGCGTGCGAGTGCGCGGGAAAGGACGGTTGGGCGGCAAGGATCGCACCGTGCCCCTGCACGCCCAGGCCCGCACCACCCTCGAGGAACTCCTGGACGACCTCGGCCACCCCACCGCGGGGCCGCTCATCCGCAACCGCGACGACGCCGCCCTGTCCACCCGGGCCGCCAACGGAGTGGTCACCGCCCTGGGCGCCGCGGCGGGGACCGGGCCGGCCGACGACGGGGAAGCGTTCGGCCCGCACGTGCTGCGCCACACCTTCGGCACCGACCTCGTGCGCGGCCGCGGCGAACTCGCCACCGCACCGGTCGACGTGGTCCTGGTCGCGGAGCTGATGGGCCATGCCGACCTGAACACCACCCGCTGCTACACCCTGCCGGGTGAGGCGGACAAGACCCGCGCCCTGGACGTGCTCACCATCGACCGGTGAGCGATCGGAGGTCTACCGCCAAATCCTGTAGTAATCCTCTTCGACCCCCGTGATCAAGTGGATCTTGGCGCCCTTCTTGCCCCGATCGACAGGATTGGGACCTGTCAGGTCCCCCCTTTGAGAGCACGCATGTTCACCGAGTCGACCGCGCACCGCGACCAGTCCAGCTCACCGCGGGAGCCGAGTTCGTCCAGGACCAGGCGGTGCAGTTTCGCCCACACACGGGCCCGACTCCACTCGGTGCAACGCCGGTGTGCGGTGGGCCCGGAGGGGCCGAAGACCGGCGGGAGCTGGGCCCAGGTACAGCCGGTGGTCGCCACGAAGATGATCGCGGCCAACACCTCACGGTCTCCGTGTCTGCGCCACCCACCACCTTGAGGCCGGGTGGGCGCCTCGGGCACCACCTGCTGGAACAGCTCCCACAGTCCGTCCGGCACCAAACGCTCAACCATCGACACCGGGCCAAGCTATCGAGAATCCAAATGAGATGAGCTCTAAGTCGAAGATCCACCTGGGTGTGGCAGGACCCAGCCTGGGTCCGGTATCAACGGTCTTGAATGGGGCGTCTACGTTGAAGGCCCGTGCTGGACTCCGCCTCAGGGGCTTCGGACCGGTTTCAACGTTCCTTTGTGGGACGTCTACGTTGAAGGATCGAGAACGTCGAGCTGGCGGCCGAGGGCCACGAGTTTCAACGTTCTTGGGTGGGACGTCTACGTTGAAGGACGCCCATCACGGTGCTGAGCCGGGCGAGGCCCGTGTCTCAACGCTCTCGGGCAGGGTGTCTACGTTGAAGGATCTTCCAGCAAAAGACAGCTCTCTACCCGGTGACGCCCCAGCGCCCTCGGACAGGGCGTCTACGTTGCAGGGTGTTCAACCACGTGCCCTGAGGGATCTGCGGAGTGATGTCGCAACGCCTCCGAGCGGGGGCGTCTACGTTGAAGGACACGAGTGGCTCGGGCCTTGTACGTCGACACCTGGTCTCAACGTCCTCAAACGGGACCTCTACGTTGAAGGAGGGTGATGCCATCGTTGGTCACGCCCATGCCCTCGCCTCAACGTCTCCGGCTGGGACGTCTACATTGAAGTTGCCAGGGAGGCTGCTACCGCAGCGTCGCTACCGCGTCTCAACGTCTCCGAGTGGGACGCCTATGTTGAAGGTTCGTGCGGAACCTGGTCGCGCTCCTTGGGGAGAGTCTCAACGCCCTCACGTAGGGCGTCTACCTTGAAGGGACCCCGCGCGGTTGTTTCGTGCCGGGACGGTCCTATAGATGTCAAGCGAGGCCGAGGTCGGTCTTGAGATCGTGGAAGACCTCTCGAGCGATGAAGCGTTTGAGGCAGCGCAGCACGTCCTTCTTTGACAGGCCCTCGGCACTACGGCGGCGCATGTAGTCGATGGTTCGCTGGTCATAGCGGAGCCTGCAGACGGCGATCATGTGCAGGGCACGGTTGGCCTGCCGGTCTCCACCGCGATGCAGTCTCATCCTGTGAGACTTGCCGGAACTGACAGGGACTGGCGCGACACCGCACAAGCGAGCGAGTCCGGCTTCCGAGCCGAGCCGGTCGACGTTCTGGCCGGCGGTGACCAGCAACTGGGCCGCGTGACCGGTGCCGATCCCCACCCGGGAGACGAGCGTCGGAGCGGTCCGGGCCACGAGCCGATCCAGTTGGGTCTGGACAGCGGTGATCTCCTCGTCCAGATCGTGCACGCGCCTGGCCAGGCTGCGCAGGGCCATCCTCGAGGCCTGAACCGGGTCATCCAGCCGCGTGGTGTCGGGTCGGAGCCTGGCGCACTGGGACGCCTTGCCTCGCCCGCCGCGCGCGGTGATGTGCTCACGCACCCGGGCGGGCGCCGTGATCAGCGTGTTCTGCAGCTGGGTTAGGGCAGCGGAGCGGGCTTTGACTGCGGAGTTTCGCGCCAGGGAGAGCAATCTGATCGACTCCACGACACCGGTCGTGGTCTTGGGTTTGGCGGTGGCTTCTCCGGCCAGCACTTTGCGCGCGGCGGCTTCGGCGTCGATCGCGTCGTCCTTGCCCTTGCGGGCTCGGGTGTGGGGGTGGGGTGTGTTCACCTCGATCACGTCGATACCGGCGTCGAGCAGGTACCTGGTCAGCCCCGCGGCGTAGGAGCCGGTTGACTCGATACCGACCCGGTCCAGGAGACCGAAGCGGGTGAGCCAATCGAGGAGGTCACGGTATCCGGGGGTGGTGGCCGCGAATTCCTGGTCGGCGATGCGTAGCCCCTTGTCATCGAGCACGACCACATGGTGGGTGTCCTTGTGCGCATCGATACCGGCGACGATCACGGGTTGCGTGGCGGTGGTGAGCACGGTGGTGGCCATCGTGGAGCGGTCTCCTTCGCTTCTTGTGCTGGATGACCGAACCGAGCCGGGTGGACGCAACAGTGATGGGGCACGTTGAACAGGGTCCTATGAAGTCACATCCCGTCCGGGTCCGGCTTTCCAGACCACATGGGGAGCTACTCGGTGGAGCCGACGGGTCCCGGCCAGGACAGCACCGTCAGATGCGTCAGTTTTTTAGGAAGTCAGACCCACACCGAGCAGCTCTCCCTCATCCTCACTGTTCTTTAGAGGCTCGGAACCAACGCTTCGTCGTGTGCTGACACCGATTCCTGCCGGTAGAAGTTGTCTTCGAACTCCGCTGGCGGCACCAGCCCGATCTCGCCGTGCAGGCGGCGGTGGTTGAACCAGTCCACGTACTCGGCCACCGCGATCTCGACCTCGTCCAACCCCTTCCAGGGCCCGCGGTTACGGATCAGTTCGGACTTGAACAGCGAGTTGAACGCCTCGGCCAGAGCGTTGTCATAGGAATCGCCGGTGGAGCCGACCGAGGCCACCGCCCCCGCCTCGGCCAGACGTTGGGTGTAGCGCACCGCGAAATACTGCGTGCCGCGGTCGGAGTGGTGGACCAGCCCATCGACGCGCCGCCCGACGTGCGCCCGGTTCCACACCGCCATCTCCAACGCGTCCAGCGCCAGGCTGGTGCGCAGCGACCGTGCCACCTGCCAGCCCACCACGCGGCGCGAGTGCACGTCGATGACGAACGCAGCGTAGACCCAACCCGCGAACGTGCGGATATAGGTGATGTCGGCAACCCACAGCTGGTTGGGTGCATCGGCGGTGAAGGCCCGTTCCACCAGGTCGGGCCGGGTGTCCAGGGCTGTGGACCCCACGGTAGTGCGGGGCCCCTTGGTGCGGGAGATCCCGCGCAGCCCCGCCTGCTTCATCAGCCGCTGGACCGTGCAACGGGCCACCCGGTGGCCCTGCCGGTTCAGCTCGGCGTGGACCTTGCGCACCCCGTAGACGCCGTAGTTGTCGGCGTGCACCTGCCGGATCTTGGCGGTGGTGGCCTCATCGGTGCGCGAGCGCAGCGACGGGGCCCGGCTCTTGGCCGCGTAGTAGGTAGACGGGGCGATCTGCAGGGTGTCGCAGATCGGCTCGACCCCGAAATCCTGCCGGTACAGGTCGATGTAGGCCACTACCTGGTGTGTGGGCGGTCGAGCTCCGCCGCGAAGAAAGCCGACGCGGATTTGAGGATCGCGTTGGCCCGCTTCAGCTCACGGTTCTCGCGTTCGAGTTCGGCCAGGCGCTGGGCCTGGTCGGTGGTGGTACCGGGCCGGTGGCCGGCGTCGACCTCAGCCTGGGTGACCCAGTTGCGCAGCGTTTCGCGGTTGATGCCCAGCTGGTCGGCTACACGGGCGATAGCCCCGCTGCGGCTGGCCGGGCCCCGGCGGGCGTCCACGGCCATACGAGTGGCGCGTTGTCGCAGCTCATCGGGGTATTTCCTCGGTGCTGGCATGCATCTCATCCTTCCCAGGTTTGAGAGCCTCCATCACACCCAGCACGAAACATCCTGACCGACCTGCGCGACGCGGTGCTCTTCCGCGGCGGAAGCGGACTGAGACTGTCGATGCATGTGGCCAAGAACCGCCACGGTGCCACCGGAAGAGCCGAGGCCAAGGCCGAGATGCACTTCTGCCGCTGCGTGGATCTCACCGACGAGGAGAGCGCTGCGGATCCCTGGCAGCAGTCCGTACTGGGCTGACGCGCCTTCCAAACCGACCGGTGGCCACACCGACGCCACCAGCCCTACGGTGTCCGCTCTGCCCCTGCGGACCGGTCCGCCTTGGCCTGCTGGCGGCGCTTTACAGTGCGCTCATGAGCGGCGCGCACTTCATCTTCGGAGACCCCGAAGAACGCGGCCAAGGAGCGGGTCTGGGCCGCGCGGAGCTTGCGCGTGCGCCCGTTCTCCAGGTTGCCGTACGTCTGCACGGTCAGGTCCGGGTCCTTGAGCTGCTCGACGAGCTCACTCTGGGAAAGCCCCAGCACGGCGCGGTACTTCACCAGCCCCACCGCGTCGTCAACGAACTTCGCAGGCGAAACACCGAAAGTCTCGGCCAGCAACCTCAGAGCCTGGGGAGAGGGCGAACTCCCGCCCTCCTTCTCATAGCGGCCGAGGAGAGCGCGGTCGATCCCAGTGCGCCTGCTGACCTCGGTCAGGCTCCACTCCTTACTGGCTCGTGCCTCCCTGAGTACAGAAGGCCTCCACCCCGGTACCCCGCTCTTCGGCATGCTCCCCCAACTCCTGATCGCCCAACCCACTGCGTAGGACTCTAAGCCGAGCACCATCTCTGCGGCGACCAGACCGCTGCGTTGGACGCTGAAAGCCTAGGGGTCGACCTCATCCACGTACGGACAAGGTGCGCAGGGTATAGGAGACCAGGAACAGGGCCGGCAACATGGCCAGTGTCACCGAGCACGTCAGCAGTACCGCGGTTACTGATCCGGTCCGTTCCCACGCGGGAGCCGCCACCTGAACCAGGCTGAACACGAGAGTTCCCCACACCACCAACTGCCAACGCCGGGCAGCAAAGAGGCGCAGAGGCCTGCGATCGACCAGCCACACCGTCAAGAAGACCAGAACAGCGAAGCCGGGAGGGATCAGTGCCCCGGCCAGCCCTTGAGGATGGTCGGCTTGGGCCACGCTCCACCACACGGCCACCAATCCCAAGATTCCAGTGGCTGCCCACATCCATATGGGGAGGGGCGCGGGGTGTGACGCGGGTGATGGGGGCTTGACCGGGGGTGTGGATGACGTGCTCATGGAGCACATCTTGGCGTGCACTCAGACGCTGTGAGCGTTGAATCGGTGAAGAAGAGCAGCCGACACCCTCATTCCATGTCCTCGTGTTGACCGCAGCGGCCGGATCAGCCCTCTCCTCACCCAACGGAGCTTGGTCGTAGAAGGAACGGATCCGGTGGCGTAGCAGGTCGGCCTGGTAGTCCTCACCGATAAGTGGCCGAGCCCCGAACAGCCCGCACCGGCGCCCACGCGAGCAGGACGAGGCCTTTGGCCTCCGCCCCCGGGCTCAGGCGGCCAGGACACCAGGATCCGGAACGGCTCCACCCGCTGCGCTCCGGTCCCTGCGGCGTTGGGCGAACTGCTCTCGGAGCTTGACCAGCTCCAATGCACCCGTAGGACCCAAACCGGCCAGGACACGGCCGCCAGGACGATAGATCTCCTGTGGCGGCTCCTCGGGGGAGACAGCCTCATTCACCTCTGCCATGGAGTACATGGGAAAAGCAGGTGTTTGTGAAGGGGCAGAACCTCCAGTCACACCGGGCGCGGTTTGGTTTTGGAAGGTATCCAGGCTCACGGCGTCCCACGGGGCGTCGCCGAGCAGATCCGCCGCTTCAGCGCTGGGCTGCACTTCGGGGGCGGGTGAGGGCTTGTGGCCCTCGTCGGATGTGTCCGTGGGTTGCTCAGGCTCAGCGGGCATGAAGCGCTCGTTCAACGTGCCGTCCTGCGCGGCGTTCTGCAGGGACTTGACCACGTAAGCGATGGGGTGCCGTACGGATCGATGGCGCATGATCTGGCTGACGCACCGAGCAGCCCATGCGGGAGAAACCACGCGGCCGGTATGCGCGGCCAGCTCCTCGATGACAGCCGCGATCACCGGATCGGTCTCCCCCTGCGCCTGAGCACTGCTCACGGAACGGCGCGTCGCGGAGTCGTCGACTGTTTTCTCGATGATGAGTGATGGATTGATCTTCGCAGCAGAAAACCTGGACGAGACTCCGACACCGCCTTGATCTGCGATAACAGCGCCCAGCGGGAAGGTCGGCAACTCGCTCTGGTCCGGTTCCTGCTCCGCCAACATCGTCAGGAACTCGGCACGACGCTCCCACACCTGCACAGGCACCGTGGCTTGATACGTACTCGGCTGGGCTCCCTGGGATCGGTAGCCACCGCGCTGTACACAGGTGAGCCAACCATCCGCCTGTGCCGACCCCAGATGATCACTGACTGTCGAGCGTGAGCGGGCGGTGACGAGCATGAGCCGACTCAACGCGTGGCGCACAGAGCCTGAGTCCGACATCAACAAGGCGAGCTTGTCGAGAGAGGCCTGCACGGTCCGGGGTAGCCCTGAGGCGCAGGTGATGAGTCGAGTCCACAGGTTCGGGTCGACTGCCACACGATCCATGGTTCTCCTAAGCGCTAGCGAGCAGCAGCGGCCAGCAACGAGCAGCTGCGGTGTCACCTCGCCGATCTCCGAACAGGGGAGGAGAAGGCAACAACAAATAGAGACTATAGAGTACTAGTTGTGCTATGGTCTCGTGCATGTTCTCACCCACCCCGGGCCACCGTGAACCACACCGGTCCAGGTGCGGGCCACCCTGGTTCAGATCTGGACCAACACCGCTCCGCGCGGACCATTCCGGTCCACCGCTGGTTCCATCCCGAGCTCCTTGAGGGCCGCCACGTACCAGCACGCTCCTCGCGGGAACTGTGGGCTCGCACCTCGCCCGCGTCGTCGACTGTCACAAGCTGGCGGCAAAACATCTTGTACTCCTTGACGGCCCACCCCGGACCAGGACGTGACCACAAGGAGATAAAGGTGACCGGCAGGACCCCTGAGGACAACACCAGTGCCGAAGATCTCATCTCGCAAGGAATGTCTCTACGAACACTGGTAAACCAGGGAATCGAACTCCCGGACACTCTGTCCTTCACCGCAGCACGTATCGCGCTCGGCCTTGGGAGAAACAAAGCCTACGAAGCGGCAAGGAACGGAGAATTTCCCTGCCCAGTAATCCGCATCGGGCGCTCCTGGAGAGTTCCAACGGCGCAACTCGCGCGAACCTTGGGTTTGAAAGACATCTGACCTCAGGCATTTACAAAGAAAGCGATCGGTAAGACCATGCGAAGCCAAGACGGCCCCATCAGAAAGCTCTGCTGGTGCAGGGACAAGAAAACCGGCCGACCTTATCCCGTGGGAGCCTGTCCCAAGCTCAAGTCCAAGAAGCACGGAGCCTACTGGTTTCGTCTCCTGGCTCCCTCTGTCGACGGAACCAAGCGCCGTCAGCCTCGCTACGGACCCTACCCCACCCTGCAGGATGCCAGGGCCGCACTCACCAAGGAAACCAAGCGACTGGAAGCCGGGGGAAGCCTGCTCGACAGGAACCTTCTCTACAAAGACTTCCTCGACATGTGGCTGGAAGAAAAAAAGCATCTTAAGACCCTGGGCGACTACAAAGAGATCGTCAGGCTCTACGCCAAACCCGGACTCGGTCACTTGAAACTGAAAGATCTTCGCCCCGCACATTTCAATGAACTGGTGGCAGAAATGCGGAAGATAAACAGGCCGGGCGATGAAAGGGAAAGTGAAATGATGGTTCGCCTTATGGCGGCGAGGGCTAATCGTGAGCGCAAGCCGGGAAAGGAAGTCAGAAAACACTCCACGAGGCCTCTCAGTCTATCCAGAGTGCATAAGGTGATCGCTGTACTCCGCTCCAGCATGACCTATGCTGTGCAGCTCGAAGCCCTCGAAAAAAATCCTGCCGAAAACCTTCCCCTTCCCAAGGCCAGGAAGAGAAAGCCCTTGCTGTGGACCGACGGCCGAGTCGCGAAGTGGCGAGCCACTGGACGAAAGCCCGCCAAGGTCATGGTCTGGACTCCTCAGCAGACCGGGCGGTTCCTGGATCTCATCGAGGGCCACCGCCTCTACCCCCTGCTCCACCTAGTCATGCTCACAGGTCTGCGCAGGTCAGAGGTCGTAGGACTGAGCTGGTTCGAAGTCAACCTCGACGAGGGCTGGATGATGATTCGCGAGGCCATCACCGCCCCCGAACCAGAAGAAGAACTCGATGAGTGGGATGACGCCGAGCTCGACCGCCTCGGAACCAAGAGCGAAGCTGGAGAGCGCTACGTCAGCCTGAGCCAGGACAGCATCGCCGTTCTGAGGGCATGGAAGCGCCTGCAGAACATGGAGCGCCTCCATGCGGGAGAAGCCTGGCACGACACCGGATTGGTCTTCACCAGGCCCAACGGACGGCAACTGCACCCCCAGACGCTCGCGAGGACCTTCCTGGGCCTCATCGAGCACCACGACTTCCCCCCGGTGACTTTTCACGGGCTTCGGCACGGTGCGGCCACAGCACAGCTGGCCGCAGGAACCGCCCCCAAGGTGATCAGCGAGGTCTTGGGCCACTCCCGGACAGCCTTCACCATGGACACCTACGTCCACGTCATGCCCGAAGTGCAAAAAGAAGCGGCCGAAGCCACTGCGGCCATCGTGCCCCGGAACGCGAGGAACCGCAGGAGCGCAGGATGAAAATGAAGGCTCCATCACCGCCGCGAGACGGAAAGTGCTCACTCTCCGTATCCATCACCGGGCGTGCCATGTGTGTGCCGTAGATCACACGGATCTGCTACAAAAATTCGCCCTGGTGAGGGGCTTGAGGCCACATCTGTGGGGTGTCCGAAAGGGGCCTATTGCCAGCTTTGCACCAACTTGACCCCAGGCATGAAGAAACCTGGGGCTTCTCTCACTTCCGTGATGCGAGAAGCCCCAGGTCGGAGCGCGGAGGATATGGGATTTGAACCCATGAGGGGGTTGCCCCCCAACCGCATTAGCAGTGCGGCGCCCTAGGCCTCTAGGCGAATCCTCCCGGCTTTGATCAGCCTACAGACACCACGGACGGTTGCGCAAAACGAATGTCCGCGTGAACGCTCGGACCCACGGGGTCGGCGCCGGGTGCGTGGCCGCACCGCCGACGCGGCCGGGCGGGGCCTGGCGGATCCGCGTCCTCGAAGGACGCGTTCCCAAAGGGTGGGTCACCGCCCGTCCACGCGGTCGGGGTGTGCGCAATCACAGGGACGGCCGCGTCAGCCGAGGGTGCGCTCGATGATGAGGTCGGCGTCCAGGCGCAGTTTCTCCACGGCCCGCGAGAGCGTGCTCTTGACCGTCCCCAGTGTCACCCCCATCCGCCGGGCGATCTGTGCCTCGGTGAGGTCGTCGTAGTAGCGCAGCACCACCGTGGTCCGCTGCCGGTCGGGCAGGCGGTCGATGGCACGCTTCACCACGTCGGCCAGGTCGCTGCGCCAGGTGGGGTCGTCCACGCGCTGCTCGGGGATCTCGTCGGTCGGGTAGACGTCCAGCCGGTTGCGCCGCCACTCGGAGATCTGGGTGTTCACCATGGCCCGGCGCACGTACCCGTCGATGGCCTTCGGGTTGGTGATCCGGTCCCAGGAGAGGAAGGTCTTGACGAGAGCCGCCTGGAGCAGGTCCTCGGCGTCGGCGTGGTTGTTCGTGAGGGACCTGGCCATCCGCAGCAGGGCCGGGCCGCGCTCGGCCACGTACTGGCTGAACTCGTCGTACCTGGGAGTCCGGGTCGTTCCCGTCACGCCGACCACCGACTTTCACGGGCGCTGCGTGGGCTTTCGTCGCGTTCCTCCCTCCTAACTCTCACACAGCAAGCGCAAACATCCAGGCACCTGTGTCCCACGTGCCGACAAACCGCACGACGGGTGCCGCCCGGCCTCCCGCCGTTCGCCGGACGCGGCCGGGGGACCGGCCGACGGGGGAGTGCCGGCAGGGACCCCTCGGAGGCAACCGCGAGGTTATGGGGCGACTTGTATATGTTTGTGTCTCTTTCAAGATCTCTAGGGTCTATGCGTGGCTTTGTGGGCACAGACTGTGGTGAGGCGACCGCACGTCGTGCCAGGCGGGAGGGTCGGTCCGCGCAGGGCCGCGCACTCGCCGGCCCCGGCGTTCGGTACGCCGTGCGGCGCGGTTCCCTGGACATGTCCGCCGGCGCGGACCGGTGCGTACGGCACATGCCGACGTGTCGGCGGTGTGCGGACCGATCGGGACAATGGGAGCGAAAAGACGGGGCCGTGTGACGAGGGGGCTCAGCCGACGTGTCAGTGACGGACGACAGGCGGGACCGCAGGAGGTTCACCTCCGCGGTGCTCGGCCCCCGGAGCGCACCCGAACCCACGCCCCTCGGACACCGCGCCGTACGCGGCGTGGTCGTCGGCGCGAACTCACGCATGCTCTGCCTGGCCGTCCCCGGCGGGGAGGAGCGGTTCCTGTACGACCGCACCACCTCGTTCTGGCGCGGCGGCGAGATCGGGCCGGGGGAGCTGCGGACCGGTGACGACGCCGTGGTGCTCCGGACGCCCGGCGGCCACCCCGTCGCCGAACGCGTGTGGGCCCAGGCCGCCCGGGCCACGGGCGTCATCGTCGACCGCGACGCCGACACCCTGGAGATCGACCCCGGCCACGGCCGTCCCCGCCTGACCGTCGTCCTCCCCTACCGCAGTTCGGGCCGGATCTCCGTCCGCCACCCGCGCCTGGAACCCGGCTACGTCTTCGACGCGGTCGGCGTCTGGTGGGAGGGCGCCGTGTGGGCGGCGCGCCCCGCCACCACACAGCCGCCCCATCCGCTCGCCGCCACACCGCACAGGCCGCCCGCACACCGGTACGCCTCCACGCTGCGGGGTACCGCCACCTGGTACGACCCGGCCTGGGGGCACTCCTCCCACCTGGATCCGCGCGCCGGCGTCGAGGGGGTCGCCTACCCGGCACTGGACCCCGTCGGCCACGGCGCCGCGTGCGACCGGCGCACCCCCTGCGTCGCGCTGCCGCTGCTGTCCGTCGGCGCCACGCTGAGCCTGCGCAACGACTGCACCCGGGACGCGGCCGTGCTCCCGGTCCTGGACTGCGCCGCCGCCGACAGCTGGCTGTGCGACCTGTGCCCCGCCTGCGGCGGCCGGGGCGCCGGGCGGATCGCCTCCCTCACGATGACCGGATTCGTCGCCCTGGGCGGGCGGCTGGAGGACGGTTGCTTCGACGCGACCGTCACCGTCCACGACGGGGAGGGATGACCCATGCCCATGCTGCCGGAGATCGTCGAGGCGGCCCGCGAGGTCCAGCTACCGCTCCTGGCGGTGCTGCTCCTGCTCGGGGCCGTGGCCAAGACCGCCAGGGGGGCGGCCGACACGGGCCTGGCCGTCCTGGTGCCCGAACGCCTGCGCCGCCCGTCCACGGTCGGCACGGGCCTGGTGGAGGCCGCGCTGGCGGTCGGCCTGCTGGCCCTGGGCGGACTCCTCGGTGAGGTGGTCCGGATGCTCACCGCGGTCGTGTTCGCCGTCTCGGTGGTGGTCCTGGTTCTGGTGCGCAGACGCGACCCGGAGGCGGGCTGCGGCTGTTTCGGCGGGCTGAGCCGGACGCCGGTCGGCTGGCGCGCGCTGACCCGGGCAGGACTGCTGTCGGCCGCCGCCCTGGCCACGCTCGGACTGGAACCCGCCGGATGGCAGGCGGCCGCCTCGGCCGGGCCGCTGCACGCCGGGGTGCTGGGCGCGGAGCTCCTGCTCCTGGTGCTGCTCAGCCCCGAGCTGCGCGACGTGGCCGCGCGCCCCTTCCACCGGGAGCCGTGCGAGCTGCGCGAGGTCTCGCTGCGCCGCACCACGCGGGTGCTGCGCCGCAGCGAGGTGTGGCGTATCAACGCGTCGGTGATGACCGGGACCGAACCCGAGGACGTGTGGCGCCAGGGCTGCTGGCGGCTCCTGCGCTACGACGGGATGCGCCACGGACGACGCGTGGACGTGGTGTACGCGGTCCGGCTCGGCGGCAGGCGCGACGCGGCCGTGCGCGCCGTCCTGGTCGACCGCGGCAGCGGAGCGGTGGTCGCGTCCTTCGGGGCGGTCACCCGGACCACGCTGCCCGGGGCGCCGCACAAGCTGCCCCACCCGCGCCGGGCGGCCAGGCAGGACGCGGGCCGGTACGACGCGGACAGGGCGGCCCGGACCCTGCGGGCCGCGAGGGCGCATCCCGCCGGGGGCAGTCCCGAGCCGCGCGACCTGGACGGGCGCGGTCCGGACGGGCGCGAGCCCACGCCGGCCGGATGAGCAGCCGACCGGCTCTGTCGGTCCGGCACCCGGGCCCGGGTACCGGACCGGCCCTGTGCAGCGCGATCTCGTACCTATGGCGGGTCTCGGCGCCCAGATGCGCTACAGGTACAAGATCAACGGGTGTGGAACCCCTGCTCCGCACCCGCGGCGTTCGCGGCCACCGCGTCAGCCGAGCCTCTGCCGCTGCCTCTCGACGGCGGCCTCGCTGAACTCCACGAGCATCTGCTCGTAGTCCTCCAGCGCACCGGTTCCGAGGATGGACGTGGTGCCGACGAGGCCGCCGTTGCGGTACATGAGGCTGAACATGCGGCTCTCCTCCCCGCCGGAGTCCACCTCGATGGCGAAGGCCCGCGACTCGTCACCGACCCGCGGCACGTCCTCCAGGTCGCGCACCCCGTAGTGGGAGGAGGTCCCGTCCTCGTAGGTGGCGGTGTACTCGGCGCAGCTCCTCGGCGGTTTCGTGGACAGCGCCTCCTCGGCCGTACCCTCGTCCACCCACACCATCATGTGCGTCACCGAACCCCGGTCCCACTCGTAGGCGGCCACCGACGCGGGCGCGTCGCGCACGCCCTCCAGGCTCCCCCACTGGTTGGAGGCGTCCAGGCACTCGGGCTTGTCGAGCTCGGTGGAGGCCCGCACCTCCTCGCTGTACTTCACTGTGACAAGCTCGGAGTAGGTACCGCTCTCGCTCCCCTCGGACATGAGCGTGGCGTCGCGGACGTGCAGGGGCTGGGCCTCGTGCAGTGCGGCGGCGTCGGCGCCGGGGGCCTCGGCCTGGTCGCTCCCGTCGCCACCGCACGCGCTCAACAGGGCTGCCATGGGTAGGGCCACAGGAAGAACCAGTGACCGGACCCATCCCCGAGACCCTCCCGGCCGGAAGCCCTGACCGGTGGTGATTCGGGTCGAGCCGGCGGAACAGGGACGCAAGCGCATGGTGATATCTCCTCGTTTGTGCGATATTTCCGCTGGGAGCGGTGGCCAACCCGGACGCAATATTGCTGAGCGTGTCGCTGGGTTAGCACAAAGTATTGAGGAAGGACAATGGTGTCGGAGTCGAAATCGCCATATCTGCGGTCGGTGCTGGAGAGCATCCCGCCCTACAAGCCGGGCCTGAAGGTCGTTGGGCCCGATGGGCGTTCGATCAAGCTGTCCTCCAACGAGAGCCCCTACGGGCCGCTCCCGTCGGTGCGCGAGGCCGTCGCCCGGGCCGCGGCCGAGCTGAACCGCTATCCCGACCCGGGCGCGGACGAGCTCACCTCCGCGCTCGCCAGGCGCCTGGACGTCCCCGAGGAGCACATCGCCCTCGGCGCCGGCTCGGTGGGCCTGCTCCAGCAGCTGCTCGAAGCGGTCGGTGAGCCCGGAGCCGAGGTCGTCTACGCCTGGCGCTCCTTCGAGGCCTACCCCCTGCTCGTCGAGCTGACGGGGGCCACCTCCGTGCGGGTGCCGCTCAGGGACGAGAGGCACGACCTCGACGCGATCGCGGACGCGGTCACCGAGGACACCCGCATGGTGCTCGTGTGCAACCCGAACAACCCGACCGGTACCGCGGTGCGCGAGGAGGAGCTGGTCGCGTTCCTGGACCGGATCCCGGAGAGCGTCCTGGTGGTCCTGGACGAGGCGTACCGCGAGTACGTGCGCGACCCGCAGGTGCCCGACGGCATCTCCCTGTACCGTGACCGGCCCAACGTCGCCGTGCTGCGCACCTTCTCCAAGGCCTACGGGCTCGCCGCCGTGCGCCTGGGCTTCCTCGTGGGACACCCCCAGGTGGCCGGGGCCGTCCGCAAGACCCTCGTGCCGTTCGCGGTCAACCACCTCGCCCAGGCGGCCGGCATCGCCTCCATCGAGGCCGAGGACGAGCTGTTGGAGCGGGTGGCGGCCACGGTCAAGGAGCGCGAACGCGTCCGTGACGCGCTCATCGCCTCCGGGTGGACGGTCCCGCCGACCGAGGCCAACTTCGTGTGGCTGCGGGTGGGCGAGGACACGAACGACTTCGCCGCCGAGTGCGCGAAGGTGGGTGTCTCGGTGCGCCCGTTCGCCGGTGAGGGCGCCCGGGTGAGCCTGGGGACCCCCGAGGAGAACGACGTGTTCCTGTCCGTCGCCACCTCCTACGGCAAGCGCCGCTAGGAGACTCCGGTGACCGGTGCCTCCCCGTACGGCCCGGACGGCTCGGGCCGTACGGGGGACCCCGTGCCTGCTGAGGCGGCCGCCCACAGCGTGCGGGCCGCCAGCGCGTGCGTCGTCGCCCTGGACACCCGCTGCGGTGCCCGCGGGGTCGTGGACACCGCCGTGCGCAACGCCGCCCGCGCCGGTCGGGCCGTCCTCACACGCTTTCCGGAGTCGTCGGACGTGCTCGCCGCGGCCGCCGAGGCCCACCAGGTCGCCGGGTGGGTGGCCTTCGACGCCGAGCGCCAGGACCTCTCCCGAAGGATGACCCTGGCGGCGCTGCGCTCGGCGGGCCGGGCGGGCGACCGCTCCATGGAGTACTTCGCTCTCGGCCAGTGGGCCATGCAGGACGTCCACCTGTGGCGGCCGACCGAGGCGCGGCGGGTGTGCGAGGCCGCGCTCTCGGGGGGACCGACGGGAAGCGTACGCACCCTGTTCACTCTGAGGCTGGCACGGGCCGCCGCCCAGGAGGGCGAGCGGGCCCGGGCCCGCAGGTTGATCGGAGAGACCCGCAGCCGCCACCTGGAGGGTCCGCGCCGGGGCGACCCGGACTGGACGTGGTGGCTGACCGAGGCGGAGATCTCCTGGCACCGGGGCATGACCGGCGCCGACGCCGGAGAGTGGGGGCGGGCCGCCGAGTGCTTCGCGGAGACGGTGGAGCTGCTCCTGGAACAGGAGCGGACCGCGACGCCTGGACGGGTCGGGGGAAGCGGCCGGTTCCGCTTCCACGCCGTGGTGAGCCTGCTGTGGTCCCTGGCCGCCGCCCGGTCGTGGGCGGAGGCGGAGGCCGTCCTGGTGCGCGAGGTGCTGCCCCTCCGGGCGACCGTGGCGTCGGTGCGCTGCGAGCGGCTGCTCGCCGAGGCCGTCCGGCTGCTCGACGGGGCGCGGAGGCGCCCGTCGCTGCGGGACACCGCCCGGTGGTTCTCGAAAGGGGAGCGGGCGGACGGGGTCGACGGGTCGTCCACAGGCTGTGGACGGGCGGGCGGTGACGTCCCCGAGCTCACCACCCGGTGGCGGCCGCGACCTTCTCCGCGACCTCCTCGACGGTGAGGCCGTCCGTGGCCACGCGCACGGTTCCCGCGGGCGCCTCCGCGTCCAGGCGGACGGCCGCGCGCAGGCTGCGCTCGATGTGGGGAAGCAACTGCGAGCCGGTCTCGCGTACGGCCAACCGCGCTCGTACGGTGGCCTCGCCCGCGGTGAGCAGCACGCGGGTGGCCCCGACGTCCCCGCCGCCCATGGCGCGGCGGAGCATGTCCTCCTCCAGGATGCTGACGGTGTTCGTGTAGATCAGACGGTGGTGTCCGAGCTGCGCGTAGTTCGCCCAGACCGCGCTGACGTTGCGCTCGGTGATCGCCGACCGGTGGGGGTCCCCCGGCGGGGCCGGGTGGACCTGGTCCATGTGGTCGCCCTCCAGCAAGCAGTGCGCGACCCCGCGCCGCCTGAGCATCTCGGAGACCTCCCACCCGACCGTGGTCTTGCCGGTCCCCGATCCCCCGCCGATGAGGAGCAGGTGCTTTCCGTGTGCCGCCGTGCCCGTGCCGTCGCCCATGCGGGCAAGCCTGACAGGCGCGGGGTTTCGGGTCACCTGGTTATCCACAGCCTGTGGACGGTTTCCGTCCGCCGGGCTCCGGTCCCGCCCCGGCGCCCCGGCGCCCCGCGGACCACACGAGGCTCCACGGCACACATGGGAACGGGGACGCCCCTTCGGGAGCGTCCCCGTCCGCCGCGTCCACGCGGCTCACACAGGTCCACGGCCTACCGTCCGCGGCTACTTGCCCGCGGCGTCCTTGTCCAGCTTCTCCACGATCAGCCGGTACAGCTGGCGGGGACGGCCCGGCTGGAGGGTCCGGTTGGGCGGCAGCGGCCACGCCAGCCCCTCCTCCACCAGGGTCCGCAGCAGCCGACGCGCGGTCCGGGAGGTGACACCGAGCATCCGCCCGGCGTTCTCCGCGTCGACGACCAACGGCCCGTCCTCCTCGGCGATCTTCTCCGAGAGCCGGACCAGCGTCTCGCGGCCCTTGGTCCGCAGCGGTTCGGAGGTCTGCCGTGCGGGCGCACGCTGGGCGGGCACCAGGGAACGGCCCTCACGGTCCACCGCGAAGCTCTGACGCGACGCCTGAGCGCGGTTCAGGGCCGCCCTGGCGTGCGCCTCGGCGTCCTGTGTGGTCCTCCCCATGCCGATCCCGACCTCGATCGCGATCCCGAGCTCCGCCTTGATCCGCTCCACGAACGGCGGCTGCCGGAAGCCCTCGGTCGCGGTCACGAGCGAACCCCGGGTCGCCGTCACCATGAACGAGTGGTCGTCCAGACGGTGTGCCGTGGCGTTGATCCGGTGCGCCTCCTGGAGCAGCAGCCGGTGCAGCGAGAGCCGTAGCTCGTCACGCCAGTACCGGGGGGTCGAACGCCGCGTCGAGTCGCGCAGGGTGGGCACGTCCACCACCACCACACCCAGCTGGGCCTCCTCCAGCCGGTGGTGCGCCCCCAGCAGACCCGCGGTCTGCAGGGCGCTGCGCACACCCGCGTTGGTCGGCCGCAGCCGGACCACCGGCACCCCGATGGCCTCCAGGCGCTCGGCGACCCCGCGCACGCAGGTGATCGCCATCCTGGTGGCCTTGCGACGCCACAGGCCCTCGTGGAAGGACGTCAGCTGCGCGGTGTTGGTGAGCTCCTCGTGCACGTGGATACCGTCCACGGGCAGGTCGACCTCGGAGTAGGCCTCGACCACGTCGGCGCGGCTGAGGACGTCCAGACTGGCTCTGGTCGGGTCGTAGCGATCGTCCAGGGTCGCTCGGAGCAGGGCCTCGTGCAGGCTCGCCCCGCCGAGGGGCACGAAGGTGGCGGGCATGGTCAGCACCCCGGCCTTGCGTGCGAACTCGTAGGGGACAGGGCTGGCGAACAGATAGGCGTCGATCGCCGAACCCAGCCTGACGACCTTGTCCGTCGCCTCTTGCTCATCTCGGTACGCGGCGGCGATGAGTCTGGCGTTGAGGGGTCCTGTGGACCCCGGACCCATGAGCATGACCCGTTCGACCACCTCATGGGGCCCTATGACGCCGATCGTCAAATCGCCAGTACGCTGGGCACTCACCTCGGGTTGCTCCCCGCTACCATTCCACGCTCTTCACTATGTGCGCCCACTGGTTTCCCGACCCGATCTCTGTCACGGCATGATTGCCGAGATCGTACCCATTGTGCGGGGCCAAAGAAGATCGTTTTCCATATCAACGCCGAAAGCCCGGGTGGGAGACGGGCCCCCACCCCGGCTTGAACTGCGCTTCGGCTCCCTACGAGACGGTGACGCGCTCCACGTCACCGCCTAGCGCGGCGAGCCGAGTCGCGAACTGAGCGTGACCGCGGTCCACCAGATAACCAGGCGCCACGATTGTCTCACCTTCGGCGACCAGTCCGGCGAGGACCAGGGCCGCGCCGGTGCGCAGGTCGTGGGCGATGACCTCGGCGCCGCGCAGGTTGGTGGTGCCGTGCACGATCGCACGGGTGCCCTCCACCTCGATCTTGGCGCCCATCTTGTTGAGCTCGTCGGCCAGGGCGAACCGGCCGTCGTAGATGGCCTCGTGGATGTAGCTCTCACCCTCGGCCAGGGTGGCCAGGGCCATCAGCGGGGACTGCAGGTCGGTGGCGAAGCCCGGGAAGGGCGAGGTGACGGCGTTGATGGGACGCAGCGGCACCGAGGGGTCGCGCTGGACGTGCAGGACCGCGCCCTCCTGGGAGAAGCCCACGCCCATCTGCTCGAGTTTCCAGCGGGCCACGCCCAGGTGCTCCAGCTGGGCGCCCACGAGGCTCACCTCGCCGCCGGTGGCGGCGACGGTCATCGCGAACACGCCGGCGTCGATGCGGTCGGCCATGATGGTGTGCTCGACGGCCGTGAGCTGCTCGACACCCTCGACGGTGATGAAGCCCGTGCCGCCGCCGCTGATCTTGGCGCCCATGGCGCTCAGGAACTCGATGACGTCGAGGACCTCGGGCTCCAGGGCCGCGTGCTCGATCACGGTGGTGCCGGGGGCCAGGACCGCGGCCATGATCAGGTTCTCGGTGCCCGTGTGGGACGGGGTGTCCAGGTAGAGGCGGCCGCCGCGGAGGTTGCTGGCCTCGACGTTGATGTGGTTGCGCTCGGTGTCCTCGGTGACCTCCGCGCCCAGGCGCGCGAAGCCCCGGTAGTGGAAGTCGAGGTTGCGGCTGCCCAGATTGCAGCCGCCGACGCCCTCGATACGGGCGCGGCCGGTGCGGTGCATCAGCGCGGGGACGAAGAGTACGGAACCGCGGAAGCGGGCCGCGATGTCGGCGGGCAGGACGGCGCGCTCGGGGTCGTTGAGCCTGGAGGCGTCGATGACGACCGTCCGCTCGGCCTCGTGGAACTCGACCTTGGCGCCCACGTGTTCGGCGAGCTCAAGAGCTCGGTAGACGTCCTCGATGACCGGAACGTTCCGCAGCACCGTACGGCCCCTGGCCGCGAGTAGGGCGGCCCCGATCATCGGCAGGACGGCGTTCTTCGCGCCTTGGATGAACGCCGTTCCACTGAGGGGGCGTCCGCCGCGGACGCGGTAACGAACCTCCTGGCCCATGCTCATGTGCTCCTTTGTGAGGCAGATGTGAAAAAAGGTCACCCTCGTCGGGCTTCGCCTGTATTGGACGCGGGTTTCCCCTGGAACGTTGCGACCATCGTGCGTGTGACCTGCGCGGCCAGTGAACCGGTGTTCGCGACGACTCTATAGCAACCGCCTGTGTGTACCGGTCCGGAACGTGGTATACCCGCGAATCGCGGATAGAGTCCCGTCAAACGGCCACAGGGGTATTCGCCCGGCGGGAAGGACCAGGGCCGTCGCGCGCGTGGCTGTACGCCTGACCGGCGTTGCGCACAACGTCAACCACCATACGCGCTCCCGGACACGAAACGATGACCTCGTGCGCCGAATCACCCCGGCGCGGTGTTTCACAGGGCGGGCCTGTCCCCGGTCAGGCGCTCGTAGATCTCCACGTACCGGTCGAGGGTGCGCTGCACCACGCGCCCGGGCAGCTCCGGCGGCGGGGTCTGCGACGCGCGGTCCCAGCCGGACTCGGGCGAACGCAGCCAGTCCCGCAGCACCTGCTTGTCGAAGGAGGGCTGCGGCCGCCCCGGAGCCCACTCGTCCGCGGGCCAGTAGCGGGAGGAGTCCGGGGTGAACACCTCGTCGGCCAGCACCAGGTTCCCGTCCGCGTCGCGCCCGTACTCGAACTTGGTGTCGGCGAGGATGATGCCGCGCTCCAGGGCGATCTCCCGGCCGCGCCCGTACACCCGCAGGGTGAGGTCGCGCAGCCCGGCGGCCAGCTCCTCGCCGTGCGCGGCGGCGACGGTCCCGAAGGAGACGTTCTCGTCGTGGTCGCCCACCTCGGCCTTGGTCGCCGGGGTGAAGATCGGCTCGGGCAGCTCGGAGCCGTCGGTCAGCCCGTCCGGGAGCCCGATCCCGCACACGGTGCCGTCCACCCGGTACTCCTCCAGGCCGGAGCCCGTGAGGTAGCCGCGGGCCACGCACTCCACCGGCACCATGTCCAGCCTGCGGCACACCAGCGTCCTTCCCGCCCAGTCGGCGGGTGCGCCCTCGGGCAGGGCGTCGGACACGACGTGGTTGGGCACCAGGTCGCCCAGACGGTCGAACCACCACAGGGACAGCTGGGTGAGCAGCCGCCCCTTGCCCGGGATCTCGGTGGGCAGCACCCAGTCGTAGGCCGACACCCGGTCGCTGGCGACCATCACCAGCGCGCCGTCGGCCGTGGCGTACAGATCGCGCACCTTGCCGGTGTGCAGATGGGTGAGGCCCTCGACCCGGACGGGTTCGGGCCTGACGACGAAACCGCTCACGGTCCTGCCTTTCTGGGAGTTCGATCCTGACCGCCCGCGGGGTCGGAGAGGGACCCCGGGCAGGTCCGCGCGCAGGTGTGTCCGCCCGCTACAGCCGCTACAGCTCGGCGGCGGCCCGCTCGGCGATGTCGGTCCGGTGGAACGAGCCGCGCAGCTCGATCCGGGACGCCGCCTCGTAGGCGCGCGTGCGGGCCTGGCGCAGGTCGGCACCGGTGCCGACCACGTTGAGCACCCGGCCGCCGTTGGACCTGACGCCGCTCGTGCCCTCCCATGCGGTGCCCGCGTGCAGCACGTACGCGCCGTCCAGCGCGTTCGCCGCCTCCAGCCCGCCGATGAGGTCGCCCTTGACCGGGTCGCCCGGGTAGTTCTCGGCGGCGATCACCACGGTGACCGCGGCGCCCTGCTTCCACTGCAGGGAGCCGATGCTCTTCAGGCCGCCGGTGTCGGTGGCCTGGAGGACCGCGCCGATCGGGGACGCCAGCCGGTCCAGGACCACCTGGGTCTCCGGGTCGCCGAACCGGGCGTTGAACTCCACCACGCGCGGACCGCGGGACGTGAGCGCCAGGCCCACGTACAGCAGACCCTGGTAGCGCTTGCCGCGCCGGTTCATCTCCACCAGGGTCGGCCGCACGACCGACCCCATGATCTCGTCCACCAGGCCCGCGGGAGCCCACGGCAGCGGCGCGTAGGCGCCCATACCGCCCGTGTTGGGGCCCTGGTCGCCGTCGTAGGCGCGCTTGAAGTCCTGCGCGGGCAGCAGCGGCAGCGCGTGCAGGCCGTCGCTCAGTACGAAGAGGGACACCTCGGGGCCGTCGAGGAACTCCTCGATGACCACGCGGCCGCACTCGCGGGCGTGCCGCTCGGCGAGTGCGCGGTCCTCGGTCACCACGACGCCCTTGCCCGCGGCCAGGCCGTCGTTCTTGACCACGTACGGGGTGCCGAACTCGTCCAGGGCCTCGGACACCTGGCCGGCCGTCCTGCACACCCGCGCCCTGGCGGTGGGCACCCCGGCGGCCTCCATGACCTCCTTGGCGAAGGCCTTGGAGCCCTCCAGGCGTGCGGCCTCCTGGTCGGGGCCGAACACCGGGATGCCCCGGTCGCGCAGGGCGTCCGCCACACCGGCGACCAGCGGCGCCTCCGGACCGATCACGACCAGCTCGGCGCGGATGCGCGCGGCCAGCTCGGTCACGGCCAGGCCGTCGGTCACGTTGATGACGTGGTTCTCGGCCAGCTCCGAGATTCCGGGGTTGCCGGGGGCGCTGTGGATACTGGTGACACCCGGGTCCAGGGACAGCGCGCGGACGAGGGCGTGCTCGCGGCCTCCGCCGCCGAGAACGAGGGCTTTCACTACAGGGGGCCTCTTCGTGTTGAAGGCGGACAGACGTGGATTCAGACCAGGGAACGCAGTTCGAGCGTCTCGTCGCGGCCCGGTCCGACACCGATGGCGGAGATCGGGGCCCCCGCCATCTCCTCCAGAGTACGCACGTAGGCCTGCGCGTTCTTGGGGAGTTCGTCGAATTCACGGACGCCGGTGATGTCCTCCGACCAGCCGTCGAGGTACTCGTAGACCGGCTCGGCGTGGTGGAAGTCGGTCTGGGTCATCGGGATCTCCTCGTGGCGGACCCCGTTGACGTCGTAGGCCACGCACACGGGGATGCGCTCCAGGCCGGTGAGCACGTCGAGCTTGGTCAGGAAGAAGTCGGTGACGCCGTTGACCCGGGTGGCGTAGCGCGCGATGGGCGCGTCGAACCAGCCGCAGCGGCGGTTGCGGCCGGTGGTCACGCCGTACTCGCCGCCCTGGGTGCGCAGCCACTCGCCCTGCTCGTCGAGCAGCTCGGTGGGGAAGGGGCCCGAACCCACGCGGGTGGTGTAGGCCTTGAGGATGCCCACGACCTTGGTGATGCGGGTGGGACCGATGCCCGAACCGGCCGCCGCGCCGCCCGAGGTGGGGGAGGAGGAGGTCACGAACGGGTAGGTCCCGTGGTCGATGTCCAGCAGGGTGCCCTGGGAGCCCTCCAGGTACACCGTCTTCCCCTCGTCGAGCGCCTTGTTGAGGACCAGTGAGGTGTCGGCGACGTAGGGGCGCAGCTGCTCGGCGTAGCCCAGGTACTCCTCGATGATCGGCTCGGCGTCCAGGCCGCGCCGGTTGTACACCTTGGTGAGCAGCTGGTTCTTGTCGTTCAGGGCCAGCTCGATCTTCTTGCGCAGGATCTTGGGGTCGAACATGTCCTGGACGCGCACGCCCTGGCGGGAGACCTTGTCGGCGTAGGTCGGGCCGATACCGCGCCCGGTGGTGCCGATCCTGCCCTTGCCGAGGAAGCGCTCGCTGACCTTGTCCAGCGCCCGGTGGTAGGGCATGATCAGGTGCGCGTTGGCCGAGATGAGCAGGCGGGACGTGTCCACACCGCGCTCCTGGAGGCCGTGCAGCTCCTCCAGCAGCACACCGGGGTCGATGACGACGCCGTTGGCGATGACCGGGACCACGTTCGGGGACAGGATGCCCGAGGGGAGCAGGTGGAGGGCGTACTTCTGCTCGCCGATGACCACCGTGTGCCCGGCGTTGTTGCCGCCCTGGTAGCGCACCACGTAGTCCACGCGGTCGCCGACAAGGTCGGTCGCCTTGCCCTTGCCCTCGTCGCCCCACTGGGCACCCACGAGCGTGATCGCCGGCATTGGTCTCTACCTCTTCGTTCGACACCTGACCGGGACTTTTACGGCCCCGAACATGGAAAACCCCTGGCGCAAGGCTGCGACAGGGGCCGTTGCGTATTGAGGGTACACGACCACCGCATCCGGGTTAAGTGGGACGCTATGGCACTTGCGGCACCCGGTTCACCCCTGCTTCCGGCGCGCGCGGAGGAGCGGTTCGCGCGCCCCCTCCGGCCGGGGAACGGGGCGGTGGGCCTGCTTTCGGGAACGGAAGGGGCCGGGGCCGGCGAAACGGACCATGCCCGGGGCGCCCGGGGACCGCGGGACCCGCGACCGAGGGGAGCGTCCTGCCGCCCCAGGGAATGGGGTGGGCACGCGGACGGCTCCCCGGCACGTGAAGGATTCCCCGGCACGTGAAGGGGCCGCCCGGGTTTCCCGCCGGAACCCGGACGGCCCCTCGGCCGTGGGAGGCGTCCTCAGCCGTTGAGGGCCTTGTCCGCCTCGGCGCTGGACTCGCGCAGGAAGGTGGCGCAGCGCTCGGCCTCCTCGGTGTCGCCGATCTCCGCGGAGGCACGGCCCAGGGCGTGCAGCGCGCGCAGGAAGCCCTGGTTGGGCTCGTGCTCCCAGGGGATGGGTCCGTGGCCCTTCCAGCCCGAGCGGCGCAGCTGGTCCAGGCCCCGGTGGTAGCCCGTGCGGGCGTAGGCGTAGGCGGTCACCGCCCGGCCGTCGGCCAGGGCCAGCTCGGCCAGGCGCGCCCACGCGGCGGAGTACTCCGGAAAGCGCCCGGCGACCGGTGTGGGGTCGTCGGCCGAGGCGAGCGCCTCGCGGGCCTCGGGGTGGTCGGCCAGGCGCGTCTCGGGCGGCTCGTTCAGCAGGTTCTGGTGCAGGTTCATGACCCCATCCTGCCACCGGGCGGTACCGCGTGCCGGAAGGAGCGGCCCGGCTCACCCCGCCTCCTCCCCGCGACGGTGGACCCGGGACGTCGAGCCGCGCGTCACCGCGTGCACCCCCAGCGCCGCCACCGCCGCGCCCACGGCCAGGGCCGGCACCGCTCCGCCGGGCAGGAGGTCAGGGGCGACCCACCCGTCGCTCCCCGCGTACGCGTACGGACTCACCCGGTTCAGCCCCGGTGCCATGTTGCAGGCCGCGGCTCCCAGGAAGATCCCCGCCAGCACCGCCAGCCCCGAGGGCACCGCGCCCACGAGGGGAGCCAGCAGGTACACGGCGGAGGTCGCCAGCAGGACGTTGGTCACCAGCAGCCACGTGTTCTCCGCGGGGGGAGAGGCGGCCAGGACGGCGGATCCCGCCGCCACCGGCAGGGCCACGCCGACCGCGGCCACCGCGGCCGCGCGTACGCGGGTCCGGGCACCGCCCAGGCGCTCCCACACCCACAGCCGCGGGCGGTTGGCCCAGGCACCCGCCATGGCGGCGCACACGCACAGCAGTTCCGCGACGGGTATGCGCTGTTCCTCGTGGGGCCACTCGAACACCGCCACCGGCACCACGATCCCCAGAGCGGCCACGCCGAAGGCCGCCGCCACGGCCGCGGCGGCCAGCGCGCCGAGCACCGGCAGCAGCGAGGGGCGCAGGATCACGTTCGCCACGGCAGCTCCTCGGGGTCCACCTCGCACGACGCCAGGCGTTCCCGGTCCTGCCGGATCCACGCGCGGACCCGGTCGGGGGCGGCGTCGGCGAAGAGGGTGTCACCGTGGGCCCCGCCCCCGAAGGCCTGTGAGGCCAGCCACGCCTTCAGGCCGTGGACGACGGCCGCCCGGCGCTCCTGCGGTTCGGCGTTTCGGTCCAGGCTGACCACACCTTCGGAACCGCACCGCAGCACGTCAGGTGCCAACCACTCGGCCGCGAACGCGGGCACCTGCTGGTACGGGTCCCAGCCGGGGTGGACGGGCAGCCAGAGCACGCCCCGAGCGGGGCCGTCGAACACCTCCTCGTCCCCGCGGGCCAGGCTCTGGTCGCGGACCTGCCGGGGCAGGGCGTCGGTCAGTCCGTAGGCGTCGAACACCGGGGCGGCCAGGGCGGTGATCGCGGCGAGCTCCTCCGCGTGCCCCTCGTGCACGCAGTAGCGGACACCGCCGTGCTCCTCGCAGACCGCGGGGCCCGGAGCGCGGACCACCAGCGGGAACGGGTGCAGGTGCGGCAGGACCACGGTCACGGCGACGGCGGCGACGGCCGCGCCGTGGACGGCCGAGAACCGCCGGGGAGCCCGCAGCAGCCAGGCGACCGTCCAGGCGACCGCGACCGTCAGCAGCAGGAAGAACCCCAGCCGGTACGGCCCCAGGGCGGCGGCCTCGCGTCTGCCCAGGAAGGGGTCGAAGGGAAGCTGGAGCGACAGCGCGGTCCAGGAGTCCGAGACGAAGACCAGGCTGGTGAGGAGGAAGACCGTGCCGACCGCGACGGGCACGGCGAGCAGGCCGCGCGCCAGGACACCGCACAGGTAGCCCAGCAGGGTGAGGGCGACGAACCCCGTCAGGGCACCCGCGACGGCGACGGCGTCCGGTGTCCCCGAGCCCTGTGCGGCGGTGACGAACGTCAGGGGGAGCATGCCCGCCAGGTAGGCCCCCAGGCACCAGCCCACGACCACCGCCGCGTGGCGCAGCGGAACGTCCCGATCCGCGCGGGGCTGCCAGGGCTGGGCGAACACCAGGGACCGGCGGGTGAACCGGCCGGCCACCAGGGCGGCGGCCCCGGCCGCCACCACGACCGGCAGGCGGGCCTGGGCACCGACCTGTGCGCAGAGGTAGACCCAGTCCAGGGCCCGCCAGCCGAACTGGTCCCACGTTCCCGCCAGGGTCATGGCGAGGATGAGCCCCGCCGGGACGAGGACGAAGGCCGGCGGCAGCGGCCAGAAGAGGGGCGAGGCGCGCAACCGGGCCGCCGAAGGACTCACGCGCGCTCTCCGATCCGCTCGATCAGCCGGTCGTAGGCCCGCTCGAAACCGGACCCGTAGATGCTTTCGCCGGAGTCGTCCTCGACCAGCGCCTCCAGTTCGGGGAAGGTGCCGTGGAACCCGACCCGCCCGCCCGCGAGGACGCCGACCCTGGTGCACAGGTGCGCGACGTCCTCGATCAGATGGGTCGAGACCAGGACGGTGCGGTCCTGCCCCAGCCGTGCGACCACCTCCCGGACGCGCAGCCGCTGCCCGGGGTCGAGTCCGGCGGTGGGTTCGTCCAGGACCAGGACCCGGGGGTCGTGGGCGAGCGCGGCGGCGATGCCCACCCGCTGGCGCTGCCCTCCGGACAGGACGCGCGTGCGCAGGTCGGAGAGGTCGCCCAGGCCGACCAGGTCCAGTGCCCGCTCGGCCGCCCGCCCGCATTCGCGCCTGGCCAGCCCGTGCACCCACGCGGCGTAGGCGACCGTGTCCTCCACGGTCAGCTCCCCGGCCAGGGAGAAGCGCTGCGGGACGAACCCCAGCGCCCGCCGTGCCCCGGAGCGGCCGGCCGCGGTGGACAGGTCGTGGTCGCCGAGGAGGAGACGCCCCTTCCGCGCCGGGAGCAGCGTCACGACGAGCGAGAGGAACGTGGTCTTGCCCGATCCGTTGGGGCCGAGGAGCCCGGTGACACCGGGCCCCACGGTCCAGGTGAGGCCGTCCAGCACCTTCCTCCGCCCGAGGTGGGCGAACTCCAGGTCCTCAGCGGTGATGTGCATGGCCCCGCCCGCTCCCACTCGCCGCGTCCGCACGGGAGTGCGTGTGTTCTGTCGCGGTCAGCATCGGTTGACGCGCCCGGAGGACAGCTTGTTTCCGGTCGCGCTCCGAGCCTCGGTGAAATAGGTGCCGTTGCCTTCGCACTTTCCGTCGGTCGTGAGGGTGCCGTTTCCGAAACCGCTGCGGCTGGCCTCGGCCACGACCTTGTCGGGCCAGGCGGGGCGGTGCTTGCGCACCTGGACGGTGAGGGTCACGGTGCCGCCGCATCCCGTGCGGGATCCGGTCCCGGAGATCGTGGTTCCGGAGGTGAGGGGGCTGTTGGCGCCGAGGCCGCACGCGGCGGGCGAGCGCTCGGCCGCGGCTTCGCCTCCGGCCCACGCCGTGCCGGCCGCCGACGCGCCGACGAGCACGGCGCCCGCGGTGAGCACCCCGGCCGCGAGGATTCGGGCAGCGCGATTCTTGGCTTTCAATTCTCCTCATTCCACTTCGGGGGGTGTGGACTTTCAGAGTAATTCCCGGGCACCCCTACGGGAAACGGTGCCGTGGAGGCTGTGGAAAAGAGGAGAATATGGTTTGGGGTATTTCGGATGATTTGTAGGCAGAGTGTGCCGGTGCGGCACCCGGCGAGGCAGGGTGCCCCGCGGACACGAGGTGCCCGGCGGCCTCGGCCGCCGGGCACCCTGTCACGAACCGCGGTGCGGGGTCGCGACTACTTCATCTTGTTGCCGGCGGACTTCAGGTGCTGGGCGGCCTCCACCACGCGGGCGGCCATGCCGGCCTCGGCGACCTTGCCGTAGGCGCGCGGGTCGTAGGCCTTCTTGTTGCCGATCTCGCCGTCGATCTTCAGCACGCCGTCGTAGTTCTTCATGATGTGGTCGACCACGGGGCGGGTGTACGCGTACTGCGTGTCGGTGTCGACGTTCATCTTCACCACGCCGTACTCGATGGCCTCGTGGATCTCCTCCATGGTGGAGCCGGAGCCGCCGTGGAACACGAAGTCGAACGCCTTGGCCCTGCCGTACTTCTCGGCGACGGCCTCCTGGGCGTTCTTGAGCACCTCCGGGCGCAGCTTCACGAAGCCCGGCTTGTAGGAGCCGTGCACGTTGCCGAAGGTCAGGGCCGTCATGTAGTAGCCCTTCTCGCCCAGGCCCAGCACCTCGGCGGTGCGCAGGGCGTCGTTCGGCGTGGTGTACAGCTTCTCGTTGATCTCGCCGACGATGCCGTCCTCCTCGCCGCCGACGACGCCGACCTCGATCTCCAGGATCGTGCGGGCCTCCTTGGAGGCGGCCAGCAGCTCCTCGGCGATCTGGAGGTTCTCCTCCAGCTCGACGGCCGAGCCGTCCCACATGTGGGACTGGAACAGCGGCTCCTGGCCCCCGGCCACGCGCTCCTTGGAGATCTCCAGCAGCGGACGGACGAAGCCGTCGAGCTTGTTCTTCGGGCAGTGGTCGGTGTGGAGGGCGATGTTCACCGGGTACTTGTCGGCCACCACGCGGGCGAACTCGGCGAAGGCGACCGAGCCGGTGACCATGTCCTTGACGGTGGCACCGGACAGGAACTCCGCGCCGCCGGTGGAAATCTGGACGATGCCGTCGCTTTCGGCCTCGGCGAAGCCGCGCAGGGCGGCGTGCAGCGTCTGGCTGGAGGTCACGTTGATCGCCGGGTAGGCGAAGCCCTCGGACTTCGCGCGGCTCAGCATCTCGGTGTAGACCTCGGGGCTGGCGATGGGCATGCTTGACTCTCCCTGGATTCGGCCTGGAGCGAGCGGCCGCCGGACCTGGGCCGACGGCACCCCACGTGCGTTGCCCCGGTGGGTGCCCGGACCCTGGGGGGGTGGCCCTCGGGGGCCGTGCGTCCGGACGTGTCCACCAGGTGTCACCCAAGTATCCCGAATACCCGGAGCCCTTGAAAAGGTCTAGACCAAATTGCCCGAGGTTGTCGGTGCGGGCGCGGGCGCCGGGGCGAGGCGCCCGGAGCCGTGGACCGGGAGCGACAGGTCGGGAACCCTCTGTCCTCTTTGCGGACGAATTGTGGGGAGTCCTGGGCTTCCAGGCGTCTGCTGTCGCTTTTTGCGGTGATACGCGCTACATTCAACGCCGTGGGAAGGCATAGGAATGATCCTCGCGGCGTTGGCCAGGTGATGGCCATCGTCGGGGCCGTCGTGCTCCTGGTGACGCTCCTGGCCCTCGGCGGATTTTTCTTGTACCGCTCGCTCCCGGGCACCAACGTGAGTGCGAACGCCTCCGGCACGGCGTCGGAGGCCCCGGACACGGAGAACATGGGTGTCCTGTACATCCGTGTCATCGGTGAGTCCAGTGAGGTCTTCGTCCGTATCCCGGGCGGCGACGTCCTGATGGACCAGGAGATGAGCCAGGGCCAGTCGGTCAACTACAACCGCGCCGACGAGGGCCTGGAGGTCACCATCGGTGACCCCTCGGCCGTCGAGGTCTTCGTCAACGGCGAGCGGCGCGACATCTCCGACGAGGGAGCCGACTACGGCTTCACGATAGACGGCTAGACGGTACCCGGCACTCGGCGAGCGCACCTGCCGCCGACGGGCCCCGCCACCGCCGGGACGCCCCCTGCCGTGGCCGAGCCACCGGGAGGAAGCCGACGGCCGGTCCGCGACCGGCCGCCCGACGCGTGGACCCCGCTGGACGGTGTCCTCCAGGACCTTCCACTTCGGTCCGTGTTCGGCCGCCCGAAGAGCGGGAACCTCCGGCGCCCACGGCGGATCCGCCCGTTCCCCGCGAACCCGCCCGCGCCACCTCCGGACAGCCCCGCGGGCGCCCGAACGACCCCCGGGGGCCGAAGACCCGGCTCGAAGGACGGGCCCTAGACGTCCAGGTCGGACACCCCGTACACCGCCCGGTACTCCAGGCCCTCCTTGGTGATCCGCTCGCGCGCGCCCCGGTCCAGGATCAGCGCGACCGCCACCACCTCGGCGCCCGCCTCGCGCAGCGCCTCCACCGCGGTCAGCACCGAGCCGCCCGTGGTCGAGGTGTCCTCCAGGGCCAGGACGCGCCGCCCCCGCACGTCGGCTCCCTCGATCCGCTTCTGCAGGCCGTGCGCCTTGCCCGCCTTGCGCACCACGAAGGCGTCGAGCCTGCGTCCGCGCGCGTGCGCGGCGTGCAGCATGGCGGTGGCCACCGGGTCCGCGCCCAGCGTCAGGCCGCCCACCGCGTCGAACTCCAGGTCCGCGACGTTGTCCAACATGACCGAGCCGACCAGCGGCGCGGCCTCCCCGTCCAGGGTGACCCGGCGCAGGTCGACGTAGTAGTCGGCCTCCATGCCCGAGGACAGGGTCACCTTCCCCCGCACGACCGCCTTATCGTTGATCTGACGCAGGAGTTCATCACGTTCGCTCATGATCAGTGAGCCTAGAACACCGGGTGGTACGGAAGGCACCGCGGCACCCGGTCGGAGGGACGGCCATGCCACAGTCCGCGAACACCGTTCGGGTCGAGACCACCGTCGACAGCAGGGACGGCGCCGAACGGGTGGCGCGGTCGGTGGTCGAACACCGCCTGGCGGCCTGCGCCCAGGTGGGCGGGCCGATCACCAGCTTCTACCGCTGGGAGGACCGGATCCAGGCCGACGAGGAGTGGACGGTGGTGATCAAGACCGCCGCCGACCGGCTGGACGACCTCACCGCGCACATCAACGGCGTCCACCCCTACGACGTCCCAGAGATCGTCGCCGTGCCCGTCACCGGAGGCGACCCCTCCTACCTGGAGTGGGTGCGCGAGGAGACGCGGGAGGGCACCTCCGCGTGATCGCCGTCCTGCTCCCCCCGACCCTCGGCGTCCCCACACGGCTGCCCGGCCTGGCCGACCGGCTGCCCGACCACGGCCTCACCCCCGTCCGCCCCGAGGTGGGCGGTGACGAGCACCCGCCGCACGCGGCCCGCTACGTCGCCCGGGCCAGCCTGGAGATCAACCGGCTGGTCGACCCCGGCGCCCCGACCGCCCTGGTGGCCGAGGGCGGTGCCGGCCCGCTGCTGGGCGCGGTCGGGCAGGCCCAGCGGTCGGCGCACCGGCCGGTGTTCGGCTACGTGCTGGTGGACGCGTTCCTGCCCCAGCCCGGCAGCCCCACCCGGGAGGAGATCGCGAGGTCCCAGAGCCCGGAGAAGGCGGATCCCGGGACGCCGCCCGCGGGCGAGCCGCCCGGCTACCGGACCGAACCGCTGCCGATGGCCTCCGACTGGCCGGACGCACCGTGCGGCTACCTGCTCACCGATCCCGGCCTGGGCCACGTGGCGCGCCTGGCGGGGCTGCGCGGTTGGAGCGTGCGCGAGGCGGCCCCGGACGAGGCGCCCCAGGCCCTGGCCGAGCTCTTGGTGGAACTGCGCGGGATGAGCTGAGCGCGTTCGTGGAGCGCGCGACGTGGTGGCGGCGCGGGGCGGACGGCACCGTGCCATGGCGGAAAACCGGGTGACACCGCGGGGCGGACTCCGGAGAATCGGCGCATGATCACCGACCACTTCCCGCCGTTGGGCCTGCGCCTGAACACGCCGCGCCTGGAACTGAGGGTTCCGTCCTACGACGACCTCGGCCAGCTGGCCGAGGTGGCCGTGGAGGGGATCCACGGCCCGGACACGATGCCGTTCGCAGAACCGTGGACCGACCAGCCGCCGGACAGGGTCGCGCTCGGCGTGGTGCAGTACAACCTGGGGCGGATGGCCTCGTGGACGCCGAGGGACTGGAACCTCAACCTGGTCGTCGTCCACGAGGGCGCCGTGGTGGGCATCCAGGACATGAGGGCACGCGACTTCGCGGTCATCCGGCAGGTGGGCACCGGTTCGTGGCTGGGCAGGGCCCATCAGGGCAGGGGGATCGGCACCGAGATGCGGGCGGCCGTGCTGCACCTGGCCTTCGCGGAGCTGGGCGCCGTGGCCGCGGTGTCGTCGGTGATCGAGGGCAACCGGGCCTCGGAGAGGGTCTGCGAGCGCCTGGGGTACCGGGCCGACGGAATCAACCTGATCGAGGTCAGGGGGAAGCGGGCGGTGGAGCACCGCTACCGGCTGACCAGGCAGGACTGGGAGGCGCACCGCACCGTCCCGGTCACCGTGACGGGGCTGGAGCCGTGTCTGCCCTTCCTCGGGCTGGACGGCTCCTCAGAGGAGTAGCGACCCACCGCGGCCGGTGGGGCCGTGGGCCCGGTGCGGTGACCGCGAAGGTTCGCTGGAACGGTCCCGTCCGGCGTGATCTTGCACCTAGAGCGAGTTCAGGCGCCCGAACTCGCTCTAGGTACAAGATCAACGGGTGCGGAACCTCCTGCTCCACACCCGCAACGTTCATGACCAGTCCTCCAGGGCGTGTTGCTAAACCCGTTCCGGCGTCGCGCGGGCGAGTCTTGGCGAATGTCGCGTGATGTGGTCTCGGATGGGGCATGGGCCGTGATCGGGCCGCTGTTTCCGGCGGTGAGGTCGACGGGCAGGACGCCGACACGAGCATGCTGCAGGCAATGCTCAGCGAGATACGCGTCGCCGGGACAAGGAGCCGACCGCGGTCGCGACCCGACCGGGTCCTTGTCGATGGGGGCTATCCATCGAAGGCGGATCACGCGTGGCTGCGCGAACGCGGGATCGCTGCGACGATCCCCCAACGCGATGACCAGGTCGCGCATCGCCACAAGAAGCCGGGTCGCACGATCGGCTTCGGAGGCGACCAACGCGCCCGCTATCGCGGCCGCGACATCGTCGAACGATGCTTCAACAAGCTCAGGCAGTGGCGCGGCATCGCGATGCGCTCGGACAAGACCGCCCGCAACCACCACGCCGGCCTCTGTCTCGCCGCAGCGCTCCTATGGGGGTGGTTCACCCCGGTCACTGGCTACGGCCGGCTATCACGGTGGCTTGATAGCCTGAGTCTATGGAGCTCAGCCTGTCCCAGCTGATCGACCCGCGCCTACTTCCCCTGGTCGACTCGACCCGCGAGTTCTACGAGAAGCGCGGCACGGGCCGGGGCCCGAGCAATTGGGACGAGCTGCAGTCCATCCGGGATGCGGCGAGAACTCCCGCGCCATCGAACCCTCCCGCGGACGTCGAAATAGCCGACTACGGTGACCGCGCGGTCCCGGTGAGAATTCACTTTCCGACGTCGACCGCCCCCAGAGGCGTGTTCCTAGACGTCCATGGCGGTGGGTTCTACACGGGATCAGCAGCGGCAGGCGATGTCCGCAACCGCGACCTGGCAGACACCCTCGGCATCGTGGTCGTCAGTGTCGATTACCGGCTTGCGCCAGAAGATCCGTGGCCGACCGCACCGGACGACTGCGAGACCGCAGCATTATGGCTCGCAGAACACGCGGTCAGCCGATTCGGAACTCGTTGCCTCGCCATCGGCGGGTTCTCAGCGGGCGCCACTCTCGCGATGACGACTCTCGTTCGTCTCCGTGACCGCGGCATGTCCACATTCAACACCGCGGTATTGCAGTTCGGTACCTACGATCTCAGCGGAGAGACACCCAGTGGACGTCTGATCGCCGACGAGTACTTCATCCAGGCCTACGCGGGTCTGGCGCACGACCGCACCCACCCGGACCTCTCTCCCGTCTACGCCGACCTGACGAGCCTGCCTCCGGTGCTGATCATCGTTGGAGAAGAGGACATCCTGTTGCGCGACAACCTCGCCATGGCCGCGCAGCTTTCCGCAGCCGGCGTCGCTGTTGACCTGCGTATCTACCCCGCCGCGCCTCATGGCTTCACCGGGCACCCGACGCCCATGGCCAGCGCAGCGCTCGAGGACCTCCATACCTGGATCGACGGTCAGCTCGGCGAGTGAGGCGCGATGCTGTCGACGCGACGCCCCCTCACCGGCGACACCACGACTGCGTTCAGCAACACGCCCTAGGACGAGCGCGTCGTCGGCGTGTCGGCGGAGGCACCGACGGCTTTGTTCATAAGGGCGAGTGAGACCAGGATGCCGGCCAGCATGCCGATCCCGGTGACCACGCCACTGACGAGGGGCACCCAGTCCGGGTGTCCGGTGAAGGCCATCGCCAGGCCGACGGCGCCGAGCACCGTCATGTAGACGGCGGCGCCCAGGATCGAGCGGGTCCGCCAGTACCAGGCCAGGGGGAAGAAGTGCAGTCCGACGGTGAGGGCGATCCAGGCGACGTTGGCCTGCATGGGCGCGTCCAGGGCGCGCAGCACCTGGATGCCGCCGAACAGCAGGACGGCCTCCAGGACCACGACCACGCCGTAGAAGGGACCGAACCGCATTCGCGGCCCCTCATGGGCGGAGGCGGTCCCGGGGCCTGGGTTGGACCCGCGTCCGAGGACCACGACCAGCGCGATGACAGCGAGGAGCGCCGCGACCGCGAGGACGCGCAGCACGAGGGCGACGGCGGGATCGAGCGGCGGGCCGGAGTTGGCGAGGACGAAGGCCAGGCCGAAACCCGCGCCGATGAGGAACCCCACGAATCGCGTCATATCGTGAAATTACCAGGACGGCCGTCGGCGCCCAAGGGCCTTTCGGGGCTGTCCGGTTTCCTGTGGTTTCCTGTCAGGTGCCCATGACACAGCACGTCCGCGGTTGGTTCGGCGTCACGAGTCCCGGTGGGGCGGGCCGCTCTGGCCGGCTGCGGCCAGGAAGCGGCACTCAGTAGTAGAACTCGTGATGACGCAGATTCCTGGGACCACCGGTGCTCCCGGCCCGAGGGCGCTCCAGGAGACCGGACCGGGAGTTCGGCGGTGCCGCTACCGGCGGACCTGGACGACCACGGTTCCCGCCGCCTTGTCGTGGAGGCACTGCCGCAGCGTCTTGTCGCGCAGGGACCAGAGGACGTTGGTGAGCGACCAGGGCAGAAGCCAGTTGACCGGGTTGGTGTGCCCGGGAGCGTAGAGCAGCGCGCGGACCAGTGCGCGGCCGGCGGTGACCCTTCCGCCGCCGTCGGAGCGCACCACCCACAACCCCAGCAGCATCTTGCCGATCGAACGGCCCCACATGCGGACCTGGAGCCACTCCACCACGACGGGCATCAGGAAGAAGTTGAAGACGGCGAACACCATGAAGACGTTCGAGGCACCGCCCTCGATCTCACCGCCGCCGAGGGCCACGCTGATCCCCGTTCCCAGCATCATCATGAGGAACCAGAGGATGACGAAGGCGAGCGTGTCGATGGCCCGGGCCGCGAAGCGCATCCCCGGATCGGCGAGGCCGACCTGCGGCTGGGCCGGGCTCCACTGCCCCGGGTCGGTGAGCGTCGGAGGGAGCCAGTTCCGCGGCGGGGGGTAGTAGCCCTGGCGGCCCTGGAGGCCGTGGTCCGGAGCGGGGTACCGGCCCCGCGGGTCCTGCTGGTACGCGGGCGCGGGGTGGCCGGGAGCCGGATACGGGGGCGCGGGATCGAAACGGACACCGCCACCCGACTGCGGGGATGGGTCCTCCGGCGTGCGGCCGTGGTCGAAGGGCTGGGACGGGGGCTGCATGGTGCTCCTGTCGGTGTCGTCGGGGATGTGCCGTGTGTGACGGCGTCAGGGAACGGAAGGGCCGGGGGCCGGCCCCGGCGCACGGTCTGTCCGATGCCGCGGAGGCCGAGGAGGTTGGTGGGGACGGCGGCTCTCCGGGGCTCCGGCCATCCGCTCCGGCGGGCGCTCGAAGCCCCGGTGAGGGTCACTCACCCGCCTCGCGCGGTTCGCGCAGCGCGGTCTGGATCAGCCGCGGGGAGCCGCCGCGGGTGATCCACCTGCCGCGTCCGGCGGGCCGGTTGGCCGCGTACACCCGGGGCAGCAGCTGGCCCTCGCCGCGGTCGCCGGACATCACCAGGGCGCTCGTGCAGATCCCGCGCATGGCCTGCACCAGCGGGTCGTACATGCCGCGCCCCGCTCCGGCCACCCGGCGCGCCACCACGAAGCGCAGACCGATGTCGCGGCCGTTGGGCACGAACGGCACCAGCGGCTTCTGGCCCGCCGTGGTGAGCACGTCGTAGTCGTCGGCGAGCACCGCGATGCGCGGGCCCTTGAACGATCCTGGTTCCAGGGAGTCGACGTCCCCGTCCCCGGACAGGCGGCCCTCCACCTCCTTGACCACGCCGCCCACCAGCCCCGCGCACACCCGCGGGCCGCTCGCGTACCCGCCCATGTACTCGCCGGGCACCACGCCCCGCAGGGTCCGGCGCGGGTCCATCACCGCGAACACGGCCTCGTCCGAGGAGTAGCGCTCCACCAGCCTCTCGGCGACCAGCCGCAGCAGGTCGGTCTTGCCGCACTCCCCGTCCCCCATGACCAGCAGGTTCTGGTCGCGTTCGAACAGGTCGAGCAGGACCGGCTCCAGCGCGCGCTCGTCCACGCCGATCGGCACGGCCCCGGGCTCCGACTCCGCCGCGGGCAGGACACGGGCCGACAGCCGGCGGTCCCCACGCCGTCGAGCCGCCCGGACCGCACGGGCCCACCGGTCCGAACCGGATGGCACCGTCGGGGCACTCGGGACCGCAGCGGCCCCGACGGCGCCCGGGGGAGTGGCACCGCCGCGTGCCTTCGTCCAGGACTCGGTGGCCGAGGCCTTCCTGTCCGGGGCGCCCATGCCCGCGCCGCAGCCCCGGCAGCAGCCGCTGTCCGGCCCGCAGCAGCCGTATCCATCGCAGCCGCCTCAACAGCAACCGCTGTCCGGACCACAGCGATTACATCAGCCACATCAGCCCCAACCGCACCAACAGGCATCGGGGCCGCAGCAGTCGTGCCAGCCCCATCCGCACCAACCACCGTCGGGCTCCGCAGCCCCAGTCCCGGCAGCCGTGGCGGGAGCCGGCCGCCGACGTGCCCCCACACCAGGGCGCGGCGGCCACTCCTTCCTCCCCTCCCACCGCGCCCTTCCCGTGCGGCCTCCGGAAGCCCCGCTCCCGGAGCCCGCACGCGGCCAGGCGTCCTCCCCGACACCGGAGCGCCAGGAGAAGGTCCCGCCCGCCCGCGCGTGGTCCGGGACGTCACTGCCCTCCGGCGCGTCACGCTCCGGGGAGGCCTGCGGACAGAGCCGTGAGCCCCGGAAGGTCGGTCCGCCGCGTCCCGCCGATCCGCCGACCGTCAGCCCGTGGGGTGAGGAGGACTCGCGCAACCCCGACGCCGAGGAGACGGACGTCTTCCTGGTCCTCGGCGCCGACCGGCGTGCCCGGAAGAAGGAGGAACGGGAGCGGCAGGAGGGCCCGGAGGGCGAGGCCTCCCCGGCACACCGGGACTCCTCCCCGTCCGCTCCCGGGACGGGGACGGCGGGAGCCGGAGCAGAGGCAGCCCCCGCACCCCAGGAGGCAGCACCCTCCGCCACCGCGTCCGAGGACGGCCCGGCCGCGTCCGAGCCGGTCACCGGGCGTCCGGAACGGGTCCAGGGCACGCTCCGGGAGGAGCCCCCGGCCCCCGGACGCTTCCGCACGGCCGGAGCCCCCGCGGCCGGGGTCCGAGGTGCCGAGGACCCCGGGGATCGAGTCCTGGATCGATGCGGTGAACGACGGGCACACCCCCCGTGCCGGGCGGATACGAGCAGCGGATCGCCGCCGTGAAGCGGATCCCGGCCTCTTCCTGGCGGTGCGCCGTCTTCACCGCCACCGGAGGACGGCTCAACCCCGGTTGGCCCCGTGGCCGGGTGACAGGAAGGGAGGCGCGCCCGCCTCCCCTCACGGACGCGCCTCCGGGGCACCGCCGTGCGGCGCCCCCTTCCGCCGACCGGTCGGGTCCGTCCCCTCAACGGATCCACCGGAACCGGTCGGCTACCGTCCCCTGCGCCGGGCCGCTCAGAACGGGGCCGTGCGGCGTCGGGACGGCGTCACGGGGTCATCCCGGCCTCTCCAGGCCGGCGACCAGGTCCCACGCCTCCTCGTACGCGGGCGGCAGGGCCACCGCCCAGACGGCCGCGCCGTACTCCCACGCGGTTCCCCGGCACAGCCCGCCCAGCTCCCGGTCCAGTCCGTCTGACTCGGGCGCGACCACCGCGATCCGGCCCCGGCCGAGCAGGCACACCGACTCCCCGCGGGTGAAGAACCGGCACAGCTCGTGGCTGAGCACGCTCAGCCTCGCGGCACGCTGCCACGGGTCCGCCGCCGGGCCCAGCACCACGACCACCAACCGGTACCCCGTGGCGGGCGGCGCGCCCCCGCCCGTGCTCCGGTACAGCTCGCCGAGCCGGGTACGCAGGTACCCGGCGGTGGCCAGGCCGGTCAGCGGGTCCTGGCAGGACTCCCGGCCGGGACCCGCGTCGGCCCACCCCTCGGCCAGTGCCCGGACCAGGGCCAGCGGAGGGCTGTGCCATCCGGCCAGCGCCGTGAACACCGACAGGCCGTCCAGGCTCTGCCCGATCCCCGTCCCCAGACGGGCCCTCGCCTCTCCCAGGCGCCTACAGGGCCCGACCAGGTCGCTTCCGGAGGCGAAGGCGTCGCACACCGCGTTCACCGTCGGTGTCCACCACTCCTCGGGCGGCTCCCACCCCGCCTCCCGGATCCTCCGCCCCCACGGGGCGCGCAGTTGCGGGGCGCGGACCGCACGGTCCCCCGTCCCGGCTCCCACCTCGGCATCACCCATGGCACAGCTCCACATCGTCGGCCCTCTCCACGGGGCCGGCGCACCGCGTCCGTACGTCGTTCCCCGGACCCCCTTCTGATTACGGAGATCGGTGGCGGCTGTGACGCGGATGCGGGATATTTTCTCGAGCACGTGTCCTCCGACGCCGAACCAGCGTTCTCCTGGCTTGTGGCGCAGTCTCCAGAAAGGACGCCGGGTGAGCGACGCCCCCGACCACCGCGCAGAGGCACCGATCGAAGACGCTGAGTTCATCCAGCGGGTCCGCGACGGCGACACCGGCGCCTACGGCGTCCTCTACGAAAGCCATGCCGCGGCGGCCCGAGGACTCGCCAGACAGCTGATGCGGGGCGAGGCGGAGGCGGAGGACGCCGTCGCCGAGGCGTTCACCCGCGTGCTCAGCGTCATCCAGCGGGGCAGGGGCCCGAGGACGCCTTCCGCCCCTACCTGCTCACCGCCGTCCGCAACGCCGCCTACGGCCGGGGGCGCGGGGACAGGCGCCAGATCGCCACCGACGACCTGGAGAGCCTCGCCCCCGGCCAACCCTTCGTCGACCCGGCCCTGGAGGGGCTGGAGCGCTCCCTGATCGCCCGGGCCTTCCTCTCCCTTCCCGAGCGCTGGCAGTCGGTGCTCTGGCACACCGAGATCGAGGGGGCCAAACCGGCCGAGGCCGCGCCCCTGCTCGGGACGAAGCCCAACGGCGTCGCGGCCCTGGCCTACCGGGCACGGGAGGGCCTGCGCCAGGCCTACCTCCAGATGCACCTGGCGGGCGGGGGAGCCGCCGAGCCCTGCCGTCCGGTCCTCGGCCTGCTCGGCTCACACGTCCGGGGCGGCCTGGCCAGGCGGGACACCGCCAAGGTCGACCGGCACCTGGACGCCTGCGCGGACTGCCGCGAGGTGTACGCGGAACTGATGGACGTCAACGCCGGCCTGCGCGGGGTCGTCCTGCCGCTGATGGCCGGCGCGGGCGCGGCGGGCTACCTCGCCACCACCCCCGGCGGTACGGCCGCGGGCGCCTGGTGGGGCCGGATGTCGCGCCGCTGGCGATCCGCCTCCCGCGGAGGCCCGCCCCCGGGCCCGCAGGGTCCGCCGGAGGAACCCGCGGAGCAGGAGGCCCCGGAGTCCCCGCCCGCGGTACCGCCCGCGGACGTGCCGGAGGAGGAGGTCCCGGGGGAGGAGGCTCCCACCCCCTGTTCGCGGTCGGCGTCGATCCGGTCGGCGCGCTGCTCCCGGGCAGCGACGGGATCATGGTCATGGACGTGTGCAACATGGGGGCCCACGCCCCCGAGGACGTCGTCGCCCTGCTCACCCTGCCCCCGGGGGTCGAGATGGTCTCCTCCGGCGGGGCCGGAAACGCGGTTCCCATGGCGGTCGGCCACGGTGACTGGAGCTGCTCCGCGGGCAGCGGCGGCGGCCGCTGCGTGCGCCCGGGGATGGCCGCGGAGGAGGACAGCACCCAGTTCATCGACGTGCGCGTGGCCCCGGACGCCGACGTCGGCGTGCCCGCCACGGTGTCGGTGTCCTCCGGCGACGTGTCCGCCACGGCGGCCGGGAGGAGGGGCGTGGGCGCCGAGGGCGTCGCGGCGCGCTACGCCACGGCGGGCCGGGTGCGCGCCGAGAGCGTCGGCAACGCGTTGATGACCTGTGCCGAACCCGAGGGGAGGCCGAGGGAGTGGTGGCTGTGACCGTGGTCGGAGCGGCCCCGTGTCCCGACCTCACCGAGAACCGTCCCGCTCCCGGAGCCCTCCGCCGACGGCACGTTCCCCGGCTCCGCCGACGATGATCGCGGTCGGTCGCCGGACATCTCCGAATCCCCGGATACGGAACAGCCGGATCCGAAGCCGGAGGCGTCCCCCGAGGGAGGTGTGACCGCTGAGAGAGAAGGTGGCAAAGGGAGTTCTGAAGGGAACGCGGGTGCGTCGGACAACGATGTGCCCACGAATCCCGGCGGGGGGACCGGTGAGGAGGAGCCGGAGGGGAGCGGCCGCGGTGAACCCGGCCCGTCCCCGGAGGCCGACGGCGAGCCGCCCGCGGACCCCTGCGCGCGGGCGCGGCTCCGGCAGGGCCCGCTCCTGGACAACGACCACTGGACGATGGTCCCGCTGGACGCCGACCACGATCCCACCACCACCGCGTCCAGTTCCGCGACCTGGGAACTCCCCGAGGGCGGCAGGGTGCGCTGGGCGGGACCGCACTTCTCCGGCGCCGGGGGCGCCGACGCACCCGATGCCCGTGCCAAGGGTCCGGGGATGGCCTCCTACCGCACCGTCACCGCCACGGACACCCGTGTCACGGAGCTTCCCGGCTACCCCGCCTACCAGGCCTTCGTCGAGGTCACCGACCTGTTGCGGACCCACGGCGGCGGCCAGTGGTGGGTCGCGGACACGCCCGCGCGCGAGGGGCGCGGCCTCTACGCGGGCTGGAGCCTGGTGGTCGTGCTGGAGGACCCGGAGGCGGGCTCGTACCAGCAGGTGATGGTCCTGGACGAGGCCCGGACGGTCTTCCAAGGCGGGGGGAGCGGGCCCTTCGCGGCCTCGGGACTGCTGCCCGCCGCGGTGCCCGCCCGTCTCGACGTGGTGGCCTGGGAGGGCGACGCCGGGCTGGGCGGACCCGTCACCGCGCCGACCGGCGGACGCGGGGAGGCCGACAACGCGTTCACCGGTTCGGTCCGTGGGGCGCAGGGGGCCTCCACGCGTTCGGTACTGACGTGGTCAGATTCGACCCGGTGCTCGGTCGGGAAACGGATATCCGAATCCACTCGGAACAGGACGCCGTAGTGGTGGGAGTGGTGGTCCTGACGGCTCCCATGCGTACCTGAGGTCCGGGTCGCACACGACTTTCCCGCGGCCCTCGCGCGGAGAGTGCTCCCGCGACCACCCGAAGACCCGCCTTCGCGTAGCAGGTCCATAACTCTCTGTGTCGGCAAGGGGCACGCAAAACCATACAGACTTGGCTAGGCTGTGCCCCGGTCATGGACATGGCCCCAGAGACAACAGGGAAGGGGGCGGTGGAGTGGACCGCTGCGCGTTGTTCGTTGACGCGGGATACCTTCTCGCGGACGGCGCGATGGCCGTGCACGGAACCCGCAACCGGGACTCCGTCTCCTGGGATTACACCGGTCTCGTCCAGTTCCTCAACGAGGTTGCGCGGGACCGCACCGGCCTGCCGCTCCTGCGCTGCTACTGGTACGAGGCCGTCGCCGACGACCGGCGGACCCAGGAACAGGACGGCATCGCCGACATCCCCGGCATCAAGTTCCGTGCCGCGCGTATAAGGCCGGGCCGCCGCGAGGGCGTGGAGAGCTACGTCCAGCGCGACCTCACCACGCTGGCCCGCACCGGCATCCTGTGCGACGCCGTCCTGGTCAGCGGTGACGAGGACATGGCCTCCGTCGTCGCGGACGTACAGGACATGGGTGTGCGCGTCACCGTCGTGCACATCTCCGTGGAGGGGAACTGGACCATCTCCCGCGCCCTGCGCCGGGAGTGCGACGACCTCATCGAGATCGGCGCGGGGCACCTGCGCCCGCACGTCAACCTGCTCTCCAGCGGCGGCTCCGTCCAGGAGACGGCGGCCAAGACCACCACGCCGTTCGCCAACGGCCGTGCCCGTTCGGCGCCCGAGACCCCGAGGCAGCCCGTCGCGGCCCAGCCCGGCGGGAGCCGGGTCGAGCCGGCCGCCTCCTCGGACACGGGTCTGGAGGCGATGTTCGCCGGGACCGGCGGGCAGCCCGTCCCCCAGGGCAACGCCATGGACCAGTTGCGCGCCATGCGCCGGAGCCTCGCCCAGCAGCGCGGCGGCGACCACCTGGCCGGATCCGGCGCGGAGGGCCAGCAGCCCGGCGCCATCGACGCCAACGGGTTCCCCTCCGGGGGGCAGTCCCCGCCGAACGGGGGGAGCAACGGCGCCTATCCCGGTGCCTCGATGACCGGGGGCCACCCGTCCCAGAACGCCCAGGGAGGGTACCCCCACACGGGGAGCCACCCGTCGATGCGCGGCGCCGACCAGTCGGGCTACGGGCTTCCCTCCAGACAGGGGCCCGGCCAGGGACAGCCCATGACGGGGCCGCAGCAGGCCTTCAACGGCGGAACGGGGCCGCAGCAGTCCTTCGCGAGCGAGACCGGGCCGCAGCGCTCGTTCGCACATGAGGGGCAGCACGGGCAGCCGGGGCACACGCCACCGCAGAGAAGCGGGCCACCACAGGACCCGAGGTTCGGTGCCGGGGACAATCCCGGTTACGGGGGTGCGTCCGACGCAAACCCTACCTATGGGACCAGTACGGAAACTGACACCGCTCACCGCGGTGGAGCGGTCTCCTCCTACGGAGGGCCGCAGCCTACTGGTCCCGAGCACGCCGAACGGTTCGACACCGGCAACTACCAGGAACCGCGTCCCAGTCCTGGATATCCCCAGCAGACGCACCCCGCCGCGCATACCGTTGACGAAGCGGTGCATGTTGCGCACAAAGAAGGGAACGACTTCGCGGAGTCGATCGCTCGCGAGGCGCCCGCCCTGTGGGTGGAGGCCGTCCTCGCCCGCAGACCCAGGATGCCCTCCGACCTGGAGGCGCGCCTGCTCCAGGGCTCCTCGCTGCCGATCGACCACCTGTTGCGTGACGAGGTTCGGGACGGACTGCGCCAGGGGTTCTGGCAGGCACTGGAGCGCGCCAGACCCTGACCTTGAGCATGGGAGTGCGAGTAGGGGATGGGGGCGATGCGGTTGACCCACGTGACGACGGCAGAACTCGACCGTTTGGAATTCCACGCCGTTCGGTCGGGTGAGCACGGACCGGTCGCCGCCCAGCTCCTGGACCTGGCCAACCGGGTCGACGCCGGAAGCGAGATCTCCCGCGCGGAACTCTTCGTGCGCGCGGGAGAGCAGTGGGAGATCGCCCAGGAGTTCGAGCGCGCCTGCGCTGCCTACCAGCGGGCGATCGACGACGGAGGGCCCACGGTGATCGACGCGCGCGCACTCAGCGCCGGGGCCCTGCTGAACCTGGACGAGGCCGAACAGGCCTACGCGCACCTCAAGCGCCTGGAGGCGGAGGAGCCCCCGGGCCTGCAGACCTACATCCACGTCGCCGAGGCGCTGTACGCCCATGACGACATGGAGGGGGCCGAGCGGTGGGCGACGGCCGGCGCGGGCCGCTTCCTCGACCTGGCCTCCTCGCCCTACGTCCACGACCTCCTGATGGAACTGCTGCGGATCCGCTTTCGCATCCGCCTCGACCTGGGGCTGGACGAGGACGCCCTGGACCGGCGGCTCGACGGGGCGTGACCCCGTCGCCGGGGACGGCGCGGCCCGCGGGGCGCGGGGCGCGCGCCCCGGGCCCGTGGTCCTGGCCGAGGCACGGTCGGCGGGGCCTCCCGCCCCGCGGGGTCCGGTCGCGGGACCCGGTCACGCCCTCGGGCTTCGTCCCCTCCTCCGCCGCGGCGCTCCGGGCCGGCGGACGGACGCGGGGAGTGAGCTTTCCGACGTCCGCGGGGCCTTCGACACGCCCGGGCCGACTCTCCGCACGGGCCGCCCGTGCGGGCCCCGGACGGCGGAGGCCGGGACCGGGTGGCCAGGTTCCGCGGACGCGTCCGGGCCGCCGTGGGCGGGTCTGTGACACGTGTGGAGGGTGCCCCGGGGGGCGCGGCGGGCACGGGCGGCCCCGGTGACGACTTAGGCTGTGTCGAGTCGCCCCCGAGCGGCCCCCGACGAGGCGTGACGCCTGCGGTGAGCGGGTGGACGCGGGTCCCCATACCACGCTCCGAGTGTGCGTTCGACAGTCGTCGAAGAACCTGAGAAATCAGTGACACGCCATCATCTTGCGGTGTTCCAACCCGCCATCCCCTAGATGTAGTATCTCTCCCGCTGGTGGTTCACCTCCCGAGGTGAGGCAAGAGGGAATCCGGTGTGAATCCGGGGCTGCCCCGCAGCGGTGAGTGGAGACGAGGCCGCCACAGGCGCCGGGAACCCCCGAGGACGTCCCGGAGCGGTGACCTCCACGAGCCCGAAGACCTGCCACCGGTGCGCACGTGAGCGTGTGCCGACGACGGGGCTTCGAGGGTGAGCCGCCGCGATCCACCGGTCGACGACCGTACGCACCCAGTGCGCCGGTCCGCCGGAGGTACCGTGCACCTCGCTTCTCGTGTCCCCTCCCCGCCGGGACTCTTCTATTGAGGTTTTGGAGCCGCTGTATGACCCTTGACGTCGAAGCCGTGCCCGCATCCGTTCGGTCCGCACCGACCAACGACGGCAACCCTCCCGCCGCCGTCGACCGGATCGAGCACGTCGTAGCCGAGGCCTGCGCGCGGCTCACCGGTGTTTCGGCGGAGAAGGTCCTCACCGAGGCCCGTCGCGGCTTCTACCCCGGGATCTCCGACTCCGAGGTGGAGCTGGCCCTGATCATGGCCGCCCGCAGCTTCGTGGAGGTGGACCCCGACTACTCGTACGTGGCCGCCCGCCTGCTGCTGGACAAGCTGCGCCGCGAGGCCCTCACCTTCATCAGCGGCTCCCCCGACGCCGCCGGCCAGTCCGAGATGGGCGAGCGCTACGCCTCCTACCTCGCCGCCTACGTCGGCCGCGGCATCGACCTCGGCCAGCTCGACCCCGCGCTGGCCGGGTTCGACCTGGAGCGCCTGGGCGCCGCGCTGCGCCCCGAGCGCGACGAGCAGTTCACCTTCCTCGGGATCCAGACCCTCTACGACCGCTACTTCCTGCACAGCGACGAGGTCCGCTACGAGCTGCCGCAGGCGTTCTTCATGCGCGTGGCCATGGGCCTGGCCCTCAACGAGGACGACCGCGAGGCCCGCGCCATCGAGTTCTACGAACTGCTGTCCTCGTTCGACTTCATGGCCTCCACGCCCACCCTGTTCAACTCGGGCACCGTGCGGGCGCAGCTGTCCTCCTGCTTCCTCACCACCGTCGGCGACGACCTGCACGCCATCTTCCACGGCATCAGCAACAACGCGATGCTGTCCAAGTACTCCGGCGGACTCGGCAACGACTGGACCCCGGTGCGCGGCCTGGGCTCGCACATCCGCGGGACCAACGGCAAGAGCCAGGGCGTCGTCCCGTTCCTGAAGATCGCCAACGACACCGCCGTCGCGGTCAACCAGGGCGGCAAGCGCAAGGGCGCGGTCTGCGCCTACCTGGAGACCTGGCACATCGACATCGAGGAGTTCCTCGACCTCCGCAAGAACACCGGTGACGAGCGCCGCCGCACCCACGACATGAACACCGCGAACTGGGTTCCGGACCTGTTCATGAAGCGCGTGGAGGAGGGCGGCACCTGGACCCTGTTCTCGCCGGACGAGGTCCCCGACCTGCACGACAAGTACGGCGCGGAGTTCGCCGAGGCCTACGTCCGCTACGAGGCCGAGGCCGAGGCGGGCCGGATCAAGGTCTCCAGGAAGGTCCCGGCCGTCGACCTGTGGCGGCGCATGCTCACCATGCTGTTCGAGACCGGGCACCCGTGGATCACCTTCAAGGACCCGGCCAACCTGCGCTCGCCGCAGCAGCACGTGGGCGTGGTGCACTCCTCCAACCTGTGCACCGAGATCACGCTGAACACCAGCGCCGACGAGGTCGCGGTCTGCAACCTGGGCTCGGTCAACCTGGCCCAGCACGTGGGCCCGGACGGCCTGGACGCCGAGCGCCTGCGCAAGACCGTCCGCACCGCCGTGCGCATGCTCGACAACGTCATCGACGTGAACTTCTACACGATCCCCGAGGCGCGCCGCGCGAACATGCGCCACCGCCCCGTGGGCCTGGGCCTGATGGGCTTCCAGGACGCCCTGTTCAAGCTGCGCACGCCCTTCGCCTCCGAGGGCGCGGTGACCTTCGCCGACGAGAGCATGGAGCTGATCAGCTACTACGCCATCGAGGCCTCCATGGAGCTGGCCTCCGAGCGGGGCTCCTACGAGAGCTTCGAGGGCTCCCTGTGGAGCCGGGGCGTGCTGCCGATCGACTCGCTGCGGCTGCTGGCCGAGGCGCGCGGCGGCGACCTGGACATGGACCGCGGCGAGACCCTGGACTGGGACTCGCTGCGCGAGCGCGTCAAGGCCACCGGCATGCGCAACTCCAACGTGATGGCGATCGCCCCGACCGCGACCATCGCCAACATCACCGGCGTGGGCCAGTCGATCGAGCCGGTCTACCGCAACCTGTACGTCAAGTCGAACATGTCCGGCGACTTCACCGTGGTCAACCCCTACCTGGTGCGCGACCTCAAGGCGCGCGGCCTGTGGGACGACGACATGGTCTCCGCGCTGAAGATGCACGACGGCAGCCTCGGCGCCATCGACCGTGTCCCGGACGACCTCAAGGCCCTGTACGCCACCGCGTTCGAGGTGGACCCGGAGTGGCTGGTGGACGCCGGCTCGCGCCGCCAGAAGTGGATCGACCAGGCCCAGTCGCTGAACCTGTACATGGCGGCTCCCAGCGGCAGGAAGCTCGACTCCCTGTACCGCCGGGCGTGGCGCTCCGGTCTCAAGACCACCTACTACCTGCGTTCGCAGAGCGCCACGCACGTGGAGAAGAGCACGCTCAAGGGCACCGACGGCCGCCTCAACGCGGTCGCCGCCACCCCGGCGGCCGTCCCCGCGGCCTCGCCGTCCCCGTCCCCGAGCCCGTCCCCCTCGCCGTCCGCGAACCCGGTGCCCGGCGACGGCGGCGCGAACGCCTCGGGTGAGGACGAGTTCGAGATCGTCGACGGCCAGGCCTGCTCGATCGACGACCCCGAGTGCGAGGCCTGCCAGTAGCACCGCCGTCCCGGTGGCCGGGGCACGCCCCTCGCGGAGCGCCCGGCCACCGGCGGCCGGGGCGGTCCGGGAACGGGACCGCCCACGCCCCTTCTCGGGCGACGGCACCCGGGCCGCGGAGGCGCCTTCGCGGCCCTGCACCAGAAACGACGTGTCCGGCACGGCCGGAGAACGGAAAAACCCCAGGATGACCGCAGTTTCCGAGAACAGCGCGAGCGCCACCAGCGGCCTCGGCGAGATCGAGCGCGACGCCGAGCGCGTCAACGTCGACGACAAGGCGATGATCAACGCCCGCGCCGACGTCAACCAGCTGCTCCCGCTCAAGTACACGTGGGCGTGGGAGAAGTACCTCGCGGGCTGCAACAACCACTGGATGCCGACCGAGGTCGCCATGCAGGCCGACATCGCGCTGTGGAAGTCCCAGGACGGGCTGACCGAGGACGAGCGCCTGATGCTCAAGCGCAACCTCGGCTTCTTCGCCACCGCCGAGTCGCTGGTGGCCAACAACATCGTGCTGGCCGTGTACCGCCAGCTCACCAACCCCGAGTGCCGCCAGTACCTGCTGCGCCAGGCCTTCGAGGAGGCGGTGCACACCCACACCTTCCAGTACATCTGCGAGAGCCTCGGCCTGGACGAGGGCGAGCTGTTCAACATGTACCGGGAGGTCCCGTCGATCACGGCCAAGGACGCCTGGGCGCTCAAGTACACCCAGAACCTGGAGAACCCGGAGTTCCGCACGGGCACCCCGGAGGCCGACCAGGCGTTCCTGCGCGACCTGGTGGCCTTCTACGTGATCTTCGAGGGCATGTGGTTCTACACCGGCTTCGCGCAGATCCTGTCGCTGGGCCGCCGCAACAAGATGGTCGGCATCGCCGAGCAGTACCAGTACATCCTGCGCGACGAGTCGATCCACCTGAACTTCGGCATCGACGTGATCAACCAGATCAAGATCGAGAACCCGCACCTGTGGGGCGAGGAGTTCCAGGCCGAGGTCAGGAGTATGCTCACCGAGGCCTGCGAGCTGGAGGTGGCCTACGGCCGCGAGACCATGCCGCGCGGCGTGCTCGGCCTCAACGCGGAGCTGTGTGAGAAGTACATGCACTTCATCACCGACCGCCGTGCCGAGCAGATCGGCCTGGCGCCCATCTTCGGTGAGACGGAGAACCCGTTCCCGTGGATGAGCGAGATGATGGACCTGCAGAAGGAGAAGAACTTCTTCGAGACCCGCGTGATCGAGTACCAGACCGGTGGCGGCCTGGACTGGGACTGATCCACCGGACGGGGGTCCCCGCGTCGGCGGAGCGGGGAACCCCTCTTCTCGGGAGCCCCGGAGGGCCCCTTCCACACGGACGGCCCGGGTCGAGGCGCGCGACCCGGGCCGTCGGCCTCCTCTCAGCCCTGGCCCGACCAGGTCATCCTGACGTTGAAGGTGGCCTCCGCACCTCCCTTGACGACCACGGCCCCGGATTCGGCCGTCACGCTCACCCCGAATTCGACCTCCGTCTCCGAGGGGGCCCGGGAGGATTCGGACAGTTCACGCAGCTGCCCGGAAACGGATTCGGCGACCTTTCGGATTCGGAGCAGGACCGAGTCGAGCCTCCTGTCGCCGGTGGTGTCCTCGGACTTCTTGGAGACGTTGGACGCGCCCTCGCGCCGGACCGGGACGGACTCGATGCTGACCACGGTTCCGTCGTCGGTGACGAAGTCGATCACTTTGTTCACGTTGACCTCACGGGTTCTTCGTAGGGGGGACTTGCCATTCCTGTGGAGGGATTCGGAAAGTAAAATACTGAGAGATGTCCGGAAAAGAGGAGATTCCGCTGCCGTCCGCGCGGAAGAAACGGTGGGACGAACCAGTGATGACCGGGCGAGACGACGCACGTGCCATCTGGCGGGACGGACGCGACGGCACCGGATGGCGTAAGTCATCGAAGTCCGGGGCGAAAGCCGACTGCTGTGAGGCCTCCCTGGGGAAACCGGACGGGGTTCTCCTCCGGGACTCCCACCATCCGGACGGGCACGTCCTGCGATTCGGTACCCGCGAGTGGTTGTCGTTACTCGCGTCCCTGCCCTGAGGCTCCCCGCGCCGCACCCGTGCCCGTGGCGGGTTCCGGTCCCCGCCCAAGGACGGGACCGCGGGGCCGGCCCCTCCCCGTCCCGGGAGGGAGGATGTGCCCGTCTCCCCGCCGGGCCGGAACGGAAGAAGGGTGTTCCCCGGACGCCGTGTCCCGGGCCCCGGCCACCGCGGGACCCGGGGACCGCGGTCCCCGGCCTCAGCTGCCGACCGGGATGATGTCGGTGTCCAGCCGGACGAAGTCGGCCATCGTGGTCACGAAGCGGTGGTCGGGGCCGAACCGGGCGGCGTACAGGTCGCGCAGGGCCTCCCACTCCTCCCGGACGTCCTCTCCCAGCGCCCGTCGACTGACCAGCAGGTTGCGCCGGGCGGTGGTCAGGAAGATGTGGTGCTCGCCCAGGACCTCCAGGCACAGCTCCACACTCGCCGCGTCCTGGTTCCGGGCCTCCTTGAGCCGTCCCAGCGAGAACAGGTCGTTGCCCAGGTTGACCTCGACCGCGGCGACGGTGATGTGCGCGTCGGGGAAGAGGCGGCGGATCTCCGTCAGAGCGGACCGGTCGAGCTCGTGGGCCCGCTCGTACTCCCCCACCACCCGGAACACGATGGCCGCGTTGGCCCGGGAGGCCCAGGGGAAGAGGTGGCGGTCGGGGAACCTGTCCTCCATGTGCGTCAGGAGGTCCTCGGCCAGCTCCCGAGCCTCCTCCCCCCGGTTGTTGAAGGCCAGGTTCACCATGTGGATGCTGTTGACGTGCAGCGTCGGCTTGGCGTGCGCCCCGTAGCGTGCGACGTTGACCCCGCACACCTGCTGTGACAGCTCCAGGGCCGTCTCGTGCTTGCCGAGCCTGCGGTTGATCACGGAGAGGAAGACCGGGATCTCCTCGGTGTGGGTGCTGGCGTCCGCCTCGGCGGCCTCGAAGCGCCTCTGGCAGTCCTCCAGGGTCTCCCTGGCCTCCTCCAGGTGGCCGAGGGCCATGAGGCTCAGGCCGATGGACAACCGGGTGCGCAGGGTCGGGATGCCGTTCGCCCCGAACAGGTACTTGCGCTGTTCGAGGGTGCGGCGGTCCATGTCCAGCGCCTCCTGGAAGCGGCCCAGGCGGCGCAGGCAGTCCCCGATGTCGTGCGCGATGACCAGGGTCTTCTCGTCGTCCTCGGTGAACCGGGCGGTCCTGATCCGGTGGATCTCCTCGAACATGTCCAGGGCCTGGCCGTAGTGGCCGAGGTTGCTGAGCGCGATGGCCCGTGCCCGGTTGGCGTCCAGGGACTCCTCGCTCTCCGGGCCCTCCAGCTCCACCTGCTCCGCGTACATGCGCTCCGCCTCGGCGAGGGCGATCTCGCTGTCGCCCCGGAGCCGGAGGATCCTGGTGCGGACCAGCTGGATCTGGAAGCGCTGGGCGGTGTCGTCGTACCAGGCCTCGATGGCGCGGTCCGCCAGGTCCAGCGCGGCGTCCTCGTTCTTGGTCTCCACCAGGTACGTGATCACGTTGCTGACCAGGCCGCGGACCTGCGGGTCGTGGCTGCGCCAGGCCTCCGAGGCGTCCACGTGGCTGAACAGCAGCTGGTACTCGGGCCAGTTCTGCGGGAGCTCGGGACCGAGCGGGTCGCTCTGCGCCAGCAGCCGGTGGACCAGGTCCCGGTAGCGCACGCGTGCCTCGTCGCCCAGCGTGCTCTGGACGACGGTCTGGAAGGTGACGTGCATCTGGAAGGTGTGGTTGGTCCGGTCGAGTTCGGCGAGGCTGTGCCTGCTCACGTAGCGCAGCACCTTCGACAGGGCCATCTCGTTGCCCAGGATCTGCGCCAGCTCGGGGTTGGCGCTCAGGCCCCGGGCCCGGTGGAACAGGGTGCGCGCCAGCGGGCGCGGGCCGAAGAACGCACACAGCTGGACGAACTCGCGGACCATCCTCTTGAGGGCGCGGTCTCCTCCTCCCGTGCCGCGCCGCAGGTCGTCGAGCTGCATGTTCCAGGCGGCGGCCAGCGGCAGGGGGTACAGGTCCTCCGGCTCCACGTGCGTGACGAGCTCGTCGAACTTGTCCTCCAGCATGTGGAGGAAGTCCCCGACGTCCATCAGGGAGTCGCGCAGGTAGGCGCCGACCTGGGCCAGGGCCAGGGGGAGATGCTCCAGCCGCTCGGCTATGCGCAGGGCGTCCGCGTCGTTCTCCAGTCCCTGGGGGCAGACCTTGCGGAGCAGGGCGACGCTCTCCTCGGGAGCCAGGCTGGGCACGACCGAGCCCTCGCTGCGCCCGCTGGGGATCCAGCTCTGGTCGCGGGAGGTGATGATGATGTCGCCGGGACCGTTCGCGGGCAGTTCGCCCTCGCCCAGCCGGTCCAGGTCGGGTACGTCGTCGAAGACGAGGAGCCAGTGCCCCACCTCGGGGTCGGTCTCCAGTACGTCCCGGACGTGCTGGGCGGTCTTCTCCAGGTTGCCGCTCTCCTCGGCCAGACCCAGGTGCCGGGCCAGGCGCATGTAGGACTGTTGGACGTCCGCGCCGCTGTTGGCGGGGATCCACCAGATCAGGTCGTAGTCGTCCCGGTACCGGTGCGCGTACTCGGTGGCGATCTGGGTCTTGCCGATGCCGCCTCCGCCGGACAGCAGGTAGACGCCGCCCGAGGACTCCGCGAGCAGGCCGTGGACGCGTTCGAGGATCTCCTCGCGCCCGGTGAAGTTGAGGTTGTGCGGAGGGACGCCGCGGAGTTTGGCCAGGGACCTGCTCCGGGCCTGCCTCCTCCGGGGGTGGAGGGCGGTGGGCTCCGAGGCGACGGGCTCGGAGGTCTGCGGGTCGGTCACGGTCGAGCTCGGTTCCTCTCGGGGGGCGGTGGGCGTGGACGGGGCGGCGGTGGCGGGGGAGGCGCCGGTGCTCCCCGGGGCGGCGGGGGCCTGGTCGGGTGTCCCGTCCAGGGCCGTGCGCAGGTGGTCGGCGAAGCGCCGGTACTCCCCGGGCATCTCGGACAGCGCGGGGAGCATGGCCCTGGCCAGGTCCTCCTCTCCGTCGAGCGAGGGGACCAGGGGTGCTCCGGTCTCGATCCGGGAGAGCCACTGGTAGATCCGGGCGGAGTCCTTGAACTCGATGCCGAGCGAGTAGAACACCGACCGCATGACGCTGAGGTCGCCGAAGCGGCCGAGGAGGTCCCTGCGCACACCGGGCAGGAAGTCCAGGGCGGTGGCGGCGGGGTCGTCCAGATCGCCCAGCGGCAGCGTCGGGTCCATCAGTTCACCGCCGAACACCTCGGCGATCTCGGTGACGGCGCTGCGTTCGTCGCGGGGCGCGTGCGGGATGTTGCGCTGGATCAGCTCGGCCACCTGGAGGTTCACCGGTGCCTGCGTGAGGCGTACGGCGAGTTCGCGCGCTCCGCGCGAGGCGTGGGAGAGGAAGCGCGAGACCGGGTCGGGGTCCCAGGGAAGTGTGCTCGGGGGGCGGGCGCCGTCGGGCGGGAGGACGCACACGTCCGCCTCCCACACGCCGCTCCGGCCGTGCGCCACCGCGTCCCACTCGGTGAGGGCGCCGGGGCCGGACGCCAGGACCGGCAGCACCGCCGTGTCCTGGGCGGGGCCGGTGTCCTCGGAGTCGGCCCGGGTACTCGCGGGGGTCCAGGAGGCGGGGGAGGCCGGGTCCGGGCCCGTCATGCGCATCGGCTGCGGCGCGAGCGGCCCCCGGGACCACACGGAGCGGTCGAGGAGGTGGAGGAGCGCGGTCGGCGTGCGGGTGGCGAGTGAGGCGATCCACGAGCGCAGCCTCGGTTGGCGCCAGCCCCTGTCCTGGGTGTCGGTGACGATGACGGCCGCCGCCGCGTCCCGTCCGGTGTCGGGGAGTGCGGGGCGGCCGGGGTCGAAGCGGACGACGGGTGATCCCGCCTGCTCGGCCGCCTCGACCAGGAGCGCGACGCCGTGCCGGTGCAGGGCCATCAGGGGCGAGGAGTCGACGAGGATGACCAGGCGGGACGGCCCGCCTGTCAGGTTGTCGAGTGCGTTGCGATACCTGTGCGACAAATCATCCATGATGTCGTTTTCATCCTCAAAAGGCGGTTCTGTGAACCATGTTCCCTCGGTCGCTCCTCTGGGAAGTTCCTACCTCCGGCGCCGGGGGCCAATCACACCCTAACCAAGGCAGGTGCGGCCCTGGCACGGGCAGCGGGGCTGCCGGCGCTTTCTTTTCCGATGATTTTCTTTCGGGGGCGGTGCCTTCCGCGGCCGGGATCCGGGGCCGCTCTCCGTGCCGTTCATCCAGGGTTTGCGGGACCCCTCCATGATCCCCCAGAGACGCGATTCCTCAAGAGCCGTTCCGCCCCTCGCCTCCGGGGTCTCCCGGAGCCTCCAGGAGGGGGTCGCCGAAATCGTCCTGGATGAGTGCGATGTTTCGGCTGTCTGAGTTATCCCTTGCCCGGTCACGTAGATAACGGGGCAGCTCGGCGATCCTCACGCGCGAGTCCGGATCCCGGTCGAGGAGTTCATTGACGAGGCCGATAACCGCATCCTTGGGGCCCCTGATAATGGTGGGGATTCCCTGGTGCAGGGCCGCGTCGTAGACATGCCGGACATCGCCGTTGTCGGAGTCCGTGACGCATATCGTGTACTCCTCGTCGCTGAGGGCGTTCGCCACCTCGCTCACCTCCAGCTGCCAGGCGGTGAGGACGTTGCGGTCCTCCACCAGCGGGCTGCTGCGCTGCCTCTCCGAGCGCAGGTGCCGCAGGGCCGGAGAAGCCCCCATGTAGTCCGGCTTCAGCGCCCGCTCCCGGACGTGGTAGACGATCTCGTACTTGGTGCAGAGCCGGGGCGGGAACTCCAACAGGTCGCGGTGGGGCGTGGCCTGGCCCGGGTTCAGGTGCAGCAGGTCCTTCGGCAGCACCACGCGCAGCCGCAGCGACTCCTCGTTCGGCGTGACCAGCCTCTGCATGGTGGCCTCGCCCATGAGGTCGCCGATCTCGTCGCAGATCTCCGGTTCGCTGACCAGCTTCGTGCCCTGCGGCAGTCGGCGGTACCCCTCCTCCAGGTGGGCGATGCTGTGCGAGAGCCTGTAGCCGCCCGCCACCGGCTCCAGCTCGAAGAGCACCACCGTGTCGGGGAGCCCGTCCTCGGCGCGGCCGCGGGACGCGGCGGCGGGCCGGTCCGGGTCCCTGCTCCTGAGGAGGCGGCGGTCCCGGTCCCGGGTCAGCGCCTCCTCCCAGTCGCGCCCCATCGGCGAGGCCTCCTGCCTGATCCACGACCACACGGTGGGCGGAAGCGGCCGCTGGTGCCGGAGCTCCTGGTAGACGTGGTGCACCCAGGTCACCCTGGGCGGCGGCTCACCGAAGGGCGGGACCAGGTCCCACAGCGCGGTGAGGACCCGCCAGGCGGTCGTGCCCGAGGAGCCGTGCCGCCGGAGCTGGCGCAGCTCACCGGAACGCAGCAGGTCCTCCGGCGGGACCTCCTCCAGGGAGACCGAGTCCAGCAGGTCGTGCAGCCTGTCGTAGTCCCGCCTGCCGCACAGCGACTCGTCCGCCAGGCGCTGGACCGAGACGCTGTCACCGTCGTCCCGCACACCCACGAGCTCCTCCACCGGCAGGATGAACGCGATGCCGGAGGGCCGGTCGGGGTCGTTCCACGCGTAGTAGTGGTTCTTCTGCATGATGCCCACCAGCTCGCCGGTCTCGGTGCGCACGGCGCAGCCGCTGAACCCGCCGGTGATCTGCACCGGCCGGGTCGCGGGCGTCTCCACCTGGTGGGTGAACCCCGTGGGGCCGCCCGGGCCGCGGTAGGCGAGCGAGGCCTGGAGGGAGCGCATGCCCTCCGGGTAGCCGGTCGTGGTCAGGGCCTGGTCCGGGGGCAGGTCCGCGCACTCCCCCAGCACGGGGAAGGTGGTGTCGGGCTGCCCCGCACCCGGCAGCCGGAGCACGGCCAGGTCGCGGCTCTCCGGGCCCGCGGACCACAGCTGGGTGTCGACCCTGGCGCTCCACACGCGGTCGTCGAAGGACTGGAGGCGCACGGTGGCCTCCGTGCCGGGGTGCTCCTCCTTGTCCCCGTCACGGCCGAGCGCGGCGTTGACGACGTGCGCGCACGTGATCAGCAGGCCCGGGGACAGGAGTACGGCGCCGCCCACGACGTCGTACTCGTCGAGTACCCGCATCTGCCACGGGGGTTCGTGTCGCTGCAGACCACGCGGGGTATGGGGGGTGGCCACGTTCGTGGGACCTCATCTTCCGATCCGCTTCGTCCACAACAGTTCCCTCTCGGACAGCGGGTGAACCAGGAGAGGCCCGGACGCCCCCTCGTTCCGCGTCGATCTCCGACGGCGCCGCGACACGCGCCGCACTGGACGGCCTGAGGTCCGATCATGGGTTCCTCTGTATGTCCGATCCGACAAACGCCGGCGCCGAGGCATGGCCTGGCGGACAATCGTGCCTGGTCAATGACTCGGCGAGGTCTCAAAGCGGTGTTGTTCCACGCACGGGCATTGTGACTCGCCGAACAAGGGGCAATGATCTCCCACAATGTTCGCAACCAGCGCGTAAGGGACTCAGCCGCGCGCAAGGGAAAGGAGGGGACGGTCTTGAGCGAATCCGTGGTCTGGTCCATCGCGACCTTCGGCGTGTACCTCGCCATCATGGTGGCCATCGGCCTCTGGGCCTACAAGCGCACCGTCTCGCAGTCGGACTTCGTGCTCGGGGGACGGCAGCTCAACAGCTGGGTGGCGGGCCTGAGCGCCAACGCCAGCGACTTCAGCGGGTGGCTGCTGCTCGGCCTGCCCGGCGCCATCTACGTCTCCGGCCTGGGCGAGGCCTGGATCGCCGTGGGTCTGGCCTGCGGTTTCGCCGGGAGCTGGATCCTGCTCGCGCCCCGCCTGCGCGTGTACACCGAGCGCGTCACCGACGCCCGCTCCGGCGGTGACTCCGACTCCCTGACCCTCTCCTCCTTCCTGGAGAACCGCTTCAACGACCCCACGCGGCTGCTGCGCGGGGTCTCGGCGGTGCTGATCATCGTCTTCTACTTCTTCTACGTGGCCTCCGGCCTGGTGGCCATGGCCGCCCTGTTCGACCAGGTCTTCGGCCTGAGCCCGGCGCCCGCCATCGCCATCGGCGTGAGCATCGTCGTCCTCTACACCGTGCTCGGCGGCTTCCTCGCGGTGTCCTACACCGACGTGATCCAGGCCGCGATGATGTGGATCGCCCTGCTGGTCGTCCCGGTCATGGCGGTCACCGTGCTCGGCGGCCTCGGCGGCCTGACCGAGGGCGTCTCCGAGAAGAGCACCGGCCTGCTGTCGGCCGTCGGCGGCACCGCGCTCGACGCCGAGGCCGGCCAGTGGGTGTCCACCGAGACCCTCGGCTGGGTCGTCATCGTCTCCGGCCTGGCCTGGGGCCTGGGCTACTTCGGCCAGCCGCACATCCTCTCCCGCTACATGGGCATCCGCTCGGTCCAGGACATCCCCAAGGCCGGGATCGTCAGTGTCGCCTGGGCGGTCACCGCCATGTTCCTGGCCGTGGTGGTCGGCTTCATCGGCATCGCCTACTTCGACACCCCGCTGGAGAACTCCGAGCAGGTCTTCCCGCTCCTGATCGAGGCCCTGACCCACCCGCTGGTCGCCGGCCTGCTGCTCGCCGCCATCCTCGCGGCCGTCATGAGCACCGCCGACTCCCAGCTGCTGGTCGCCGCGTCCGCGCTCACCGAGGACGGCTACAAGGCCTTCGTGAGCCGCGACGCCAGCCCGAGGACGCTGCTGTGGACCAGCCGCGTCACCGTGGTCGCCGTCGCCCTGGCCGCCGCCGCCATCGCCCTGTGGGGCAACCAGTCGGTGATGGACCTGGTCGGCTACGCCTGGGCCGGGTTCGGCGCGGGATTCGGTCCGGTGCTGGTGCTCTCGGTGTTCTGGAAGCGCATGACCTGGACCGGCGCGCTCGCGGGCATGGTCGCGGGCGGTACCACGGCGATCCTGTGGGACATCCTCGACGCCAACTACTTCGGCACCGGCCTGTACGCCATGGTCCCGGCGGTCATCCTCAGCGTCATCGCCATCTTCGCCCTCAACGGCCTGACCAAGGCCAGCCCGCAGATGGAGAGCGACTTCGAGCGGGTCGAGGCCGAGGTGCGCGGGGCCAGGCCCGGTCCCGCCGAGGGCGAGACCGTGAAGCTCTGACCGCTTCGCGGAACCGCTCCGCCGACCGCTCAGCCCGGCCGTGAGGGCCGGACCGGGCGTGCGGCCGACGGCTCCCGGGGAGGGCCTCTCCTCCCCGGATCCCGAACCCCCGGGGCCCGTACCGTACAGGTGGTGCGGGCCCCGGGCCGCTCTGGCGCACCCGTCCCCGGAACGGTAGAACGGTGACATGTCGTCACTGACGGAACACCCAGCCGTGTGGTCGCGGACCGACGTCCCCGAGGGGCTCGGCCTCGGCACGCTCATCTCCGAACCCGACGGCTACCGGCTGGAGGCCGGTGAGACCGTCGCCGTGGGCGAGGAGCGCTTCCTCACCCGGTTCACCGTCCGCACCGACCTGGCGTGGACGACCCGCGGGGTACGCGCCGAGGTCCTGTCCGCCCAGGGGCTGGAGTCGGTGGCCCTCTCGTCCCGGGGCGGCCACTGGACCGACGCCTACGGGCGCCCCCTCCCCGAGCTGGTGGGCTGCCTGGACGTGGACGTCGCCGCCACGCCGCTCACCAACACCCTCCCGATCCGCCGCCTCGGCCTGCGCCCGGGCGAGTACCGCGACATCGTGGTGGCCTGGATCGACATCCCCTCCCTGCGGGTGCGCCGGGTCAGGCAGCGCTACACCCGCCACCCGGCCGAGGACGGCCTGGAGCGCTACACCTACCGCGACCCCCTGCACGGCGAGTACCGCCTGTCGGTGGACGGCGACGGCGTGGTCGTCGACTACGAGCGCTTCGCCCGACGCCTGCGCACGGACACCTGAGTCCTCCCGCCTTCCTCCCGCCGCACCCCCCGACTCGTCCCGCGCCGCCGGACAGGCGATAATCAGCGGGCACACGTACCACACCCACGGGGGACCGCAGTGACCGACACCGAGCTGAGCCAGGCCCGTCGCGACATCATCCGCGACCTCGCAGTGCCCGAGCACTTCGACGCGGGCGTCGAGACCGAACAGCGCGTGGCCTTCCTCGCCGAGCGGCTGCTCGCCACCGGCTCCAGGGCGCTGGTCCTGGGCATCAGCGGCGGTGTGGACTCGCTCACCGCGGGCCGCCTGTGCCGCCTGGCCGTGGACCGGGCCCGGGAGAACGGCCACGAGTGCGAGTACGTCGCCATGCGCCTGCCCTACGGCGAGCAGAAGGACGAGGAGGACGCGGTCCGCTCCGTGGCGTTCACGGCGCCGGAACGCTGCCTCACCGTGGACGTCGGGCCCGCCACCGACGCCATGGCCGACTCCCTCGCCGCCGCAGGGATGACCTACGACAGCGACTCCTCCAGGGACTTCGTCCTCGGCAACGTCAAGGCCAGGCAGAGGATGATCGCCCAGTACGCGGTCTCGGGAGGCCTGCGCGGCCTGGTGGTCGGCACCGACCACGCGGCCGAGGCGGTCACCGGGTTCTTCACCAAGTACGGTGACGGCGGAGTGGACCTCGTGCCGCTGACCGGCCTGACCAAGCGCCGGGTGCGCGCGCTCGCCGCGGCGCTCGGCGCCCCCGCCGACCTGGTGAACAAGGTGCCCACCGCCGACCTGGAGACGCTCACTCCGCAGAAGCCGGACGAGGAGGCGCTCGGCCTGACCTACGAGCAGATCGACGACTTCCTGGAGGGCCTGCCCGTGCCCGAGCACGTGGAGACCGCCCTGGTCGACCGGTACCGGGCCACCGCCCACAAGCGCGCGCTGCCCACCGCTCCCTGAGACCCTCGGTCCCTCCACGGCCCCCTCCGGGCCGACGCGGGTGCCGCGGACCCGCGGGTCCGCGGCACCCGCACCACCGTGCGGACGCGCTCCGGACACACCCGCGCCCCGGGTAACGTGTGTGCAACCTTCACGGGCTCTCGGGGCGCCGCCCCGCGCGAGGCACTCCTCCCGGACGACGCCGTCCGGAAGGGGCCCTACACCGTCGCGTCCCGACGCGCGGTGGTGCGCACACCACCTTCTCCGGGTGGGTGGACCGCCGTTCGAAGAGGGGCGCCAGATCCATAGCGACCACCCCCCGACCAGCCCTAGGGTCGTCTACGACGCGTCATCATCCGTTGAACCGACGCGGCCACGCCACCGGGCGCGTTCGAGAACGCGTCGCCACCCCCTGATCCCGGCCGGACGGGCCCCTGTGCCCGCGCCGTGCCCAGGGACCCCGTGCGCGGGAAGAGCAAGGAGCGACCGATGACCGTGACCGTCGAGAAGGAGCACGGGGGCGCGTCGTCGGCGTATCCCCCCGGTACCGCCGTGACGACGCCTCCCCGGGACGGGCGGACGCCGCGTCCCGGCGCGGGCAGGGACAGGTTCCTCGACGTCATCCGGCTGTTCGTCATGGCCCTGGTGGTCCTGCAGCACTGGTGGCTGCCGGTCCTGGTCCACGAGCAGGACACCCTCAGCGCGGGGAGCGTCCTGGCCACCGACGGGGGCTTCCTCCTGACGTGGGCCGTCCAGGTCATGCCGCTGATCTTCTTCGTCGGAGGCGCGGCCAACCTCATCAGCTGGCGCTCGGCCTCCGACCGGGGCGTGTCCGTGTCGACCTGGTACGCCAGGCGGCTGCGCAGGCTCGCCTGGCCGGTGGTGCCGCTGGCGGCCGTGTGGATCGTCTCCTCCCACCTGCTGGTCCTGGGCGGAGCCCCGGCCCAGGCGGTGCTCGTGGGCGCGGAGGCCGCGGGCATGGTGCTGTGGTTCCTGGCCGTGTACGTGCTGGTGGTCGTGGCGACCCCGGTGCTGGTGGCAGCCCAGGAGCGGTTCGGCTGGTGGGTCCCGGCCGCGCTCCTGGCCGCCGCGGCGGCCGTGGACCTGACCCGGTTCGGGACCGGCGCCGACTGGGTCGGCTACCTGAACGTGGCGTTCGTGTGGCTGGGCGTGCACCAGCTGGGGTTCCGCTACGCGACGGGGGCGATCCGCCTCCGCTACGCCGCGGGGATGGCGGTGGGCGGCGCGGCCACCGCCCTGGCCCTGGTGCTGTTCGGCCCGTACTCGCCGAACATGACGGGCGTGTTCGCCTCGGAGACCTCGAACGTGTCCCCGCCGACCCTGGTGCTCGCCGCGGTGGGCGTGCTGCAGGTCGGTGTCGCGGTGCTGCTGCGCGAGCGGATCAGCGCGTGGTCGGAGCGCCCCGGGCCGGCGCGGCTGCTGGACCGGATCTGCCCGCAGCTGATGACGGTCTACCTGTGGCACATGCTGCCGATCAGCGTGGTGGCGGGCGTGCTGGTGTTCGGGCTGGGGGTAGACACCCCGAAGCCGATGACGGGCCTGTGGCTGCTGTGGGGCGTGCTGGGCGTCGTGGCGCTGCTGCCCCTGATCGCGCCGCTGGCGCACTGGGCGGTGCGGTTCGAGAACCCGCCGAAGGCGCTGGGCGGCTCCCCCGGCATGGTGCGGGCGCTGGCCGCGGCGGCGCTGGTCGGCGGCGGAATGCTGACGCTGACGGTGTCCGGGCTGGGACTGGGCCTGGCCCCGCTGCTCGGCCTGCTCGCGGTGCTGACGGGCGTGACGCTGACCCGGGAGCCCCGCCACGGCTGACCGGTCCGCGCGGACGGTCCTCCCGCGTTCCGCGAGCCCGGACGTTTCCGTGGCCCGTGGGGATGCTGGGGACCGCCGCATCGGGTAGACCAGGCACCATGGACCCGAAACGTATCGCCTTCGAGGAGCGGGGGAGCGGCCGCCCTCTGGTCCTCCTCCACGGCCTTGGGGACCGGCGCCAGAGCTGGACCGCCGTGATGGCCCGACTCGCGGAGGACTACCGCGTCCTCTGCGTGGACCTGCCAGGGTTCGGCGCCACCCCGGCGCCCGCCCCCGACGAGCCCTATGACGTCCGCACCCTGACGGACGACATCCAAGCGTTCTGCGAGCTGCACGGGCTGGGCCGACCGCACCTGGCCGGCAACTCGCTCGGCGGGTCGATCGCCCTGGAACTGGGTGTGCGGGGCCTGGCCGCGTCGGTGACGGTGTTCTCCCCGGCCGGGTTCTCCGACAGCCTCGGCAGGTTCGGGATACGCGCGGTCGGCGGCCTCTCCCGGCTCGCCACCCACGTTCCGATGCGGACCAAGGAACGCCTCGCCGACACCGCGCCGGCCAGGGCCCTCGCGCGGGTCGCACTGCGTGGCGACCCCACCTCGCCCAGGGCCAAGGCCACCCGGTTCAGCGTCCGGGGGCTGCAGAAGGGGTCGCCCTTCATCCGGATGGTGTCGCGTATCGCCGAGTACGACTTCACCGCCAGGCCGATCGAGTGCCCGGTCACCATCGCCTGGGGCGACCGCGACCGGACGCTGCTGCCCTCCAGCGCCGTGCACGCCCACCGCCGGGTGCCCAACGCGCGCATGGTCTCGCTGATCGGCAGCGGGCACATCCCCATGGCCGACGATCCGGTCACGGCCGCCGAGCACATCCGGTGGACCTGCCGAGCCGCCGACGTGGGCGACACCAGGGTCGCCGCACGCAACGCGGCGGGAAGGGGCCGGAGCCCGGAATCCGGGGCCTGATCCGGTCCCGGGTCCGCGAGCACGATCGGCTCGTCAGCAACTGAAGCCGCCGTCGGAGCTGATCACCTGGCCGGTGACCCACGCGGCCTCGTCGGTGGCCAGCCACGCCAGCAGCCGGGCCGGATCGCCCGGCATGCCCACCCGGCCCGCCGGGAAGCGGGGCAGGACGCGCTCCATGAGCTCGTCGTCGATGTAGCCGGTCTGTACGGGACCGGGGTCGACGGCGTTCACGGTGATGTTGCGCGGGCCCAGTTCGGCGGCGAGGGTCGGGGTGATCTGGGCCAGGACCGCCTTGGCCGACGCGTACGCCACCTCGCCGGGCATCGCGCCGTGGATCTGCCCGGATGTCATGAACAGCACCCGGCCGCCGGGCCGCCCGTCGTGCCGGGCGGCGAGGGCCTGGGCCAGCAGGATGGGCGCGCGGGCGTCGACGGCCCAGTGTCCGTCGAGCATCTCCGGGGTCACTTCGGCGAGGGGCGCGTCCCCGCCGTTGCGCGCGTGGTTGGCCACCAGGACGTCGAGGCGGCCGAACTCGGCGACGGCCGCACCGACGACCCGGGCGGGTGAGCCGGGATCGGCCATGTCCGCGCCGACGTCGGCCACGCGGGCCCCGGGGTCGCCGAGCACCGCACGCACGCCGTCGAGCACCTCGTGGAGGTCGTCGGCGCCCCAGGGCATCTCGGCGTCGTGCGGCTGGTGGTGGTGGAGCATCACGGAGGCGCCGTAGGCGGCGAGGCGGCGGGCGACGGCGTAGCCGATGCCGCCGCGCCTGCTGGCCCCGGTGACCAGGGCGGTCCGGCCGCGCAGCGGGAGCGGGTCGCGGGAAAGGTCGCCTCCCTCCGGACGCGCCGCGGAACGGGAGTGGGTCATGGTGGCTCTCCTGGTCCTGTGACGTGGTCGGGTCCCGGCCGCTCGGAGGGGACGCCCGCCCGGACCGGTGGGCGGGGCCGCCGGCCGCCGTGGAGGAGCGCCACCCCGCGGGCGCCGGAGCGACTCTGGCAGACGGGGGCCCGCGGCGCATCCGGTTTTCCGCTGACCAGGTTCGCGCTGATCCGGGTCCCCGGGCTACCACCGTGCCGAGGCCGCGGGATAGCGTGGACCTGCGAACCGACGCCTGAGGAGGCAGTGGATTGACAGCATCGACACACCCGGCCCCCGGGAGCCCCGAGTGGCTGCGCGAGGAGGAGGGGCGCCTGTGCGGCTTCGCCGCGGGGTCCGCGGTCTCCGACGGCTTCGGGTGGCTCGACGCGGACGGACGGGTGGAGGACCGGCCCGTCGCCGCCTGGATCACCGCGCGGATGACACACGTGTTCTCCCTCGCGCACCTGCGCGGCGCGGCTGACGCCGGACGGCTGGCCGACCACGGGGTGGCGGCCCTGGCGGAGGGGCCCCTGCGCGACGCCGAGGCCGGCGGATGGTTCGACCAGGTGCCCGCGCCATCTGGTGCGGACGCGCTTCGGGAGCGCTCCCATGAGCTCCCGCGCAAGTCCGCCTACGAGCACGCCTTCGTGGTCCTGGCCGCCTCCACGGCCACCGTCGCCGGACGGCCCGGTGCCCGCGAGCTGCTCGACGAGGCGCTGCGCGTCATGGACGCCCGCTTCTGGGAGGAGTCCGCCGGAGCCCTGCGGGAGAGCTGGGACGACCGGTGGACCGCCACCGAGGAGTACCGGGGCGCCAACAGCAACATGCACGCCGTGGAGGCCTTCCTCGCCGCCGCCGACGCCACCGGGGACATCCTGTGGGCCCGGCGCGCGCTCTCCATCGCCGAACGGCTGGTCCACGGCGTGGCCGCCGAGCACGACTGGCGCCTGCCCGAGCACTTCACCCCCGGTTGGAAGCCGGTCCCGGACTACAACCGGGACCAGCCCGACCACCCCTTCCGGCCCTTCGGCAGCACCACCGGCCACCTGCTCGAATGGGCGCGGCTCCTGGTCCACCTGGAGATCGCGCTCGCCCGGGCCGGGGAGCCCGTCCCCGCATGGCTGCGCACCGACGCGGAGTCGCTGTTCGCGGGCGCCCTCCGCCGGGGCTGGGCGGTCGACGGCGCCGACGGGTTCGTCTACACCCTCGACTGGGAGGACCGCCCGGTCGTGCGCGAGCGCATGCACTGGGTGGTGGCCGAGGCCGCCATGGCCGCCTGGGCGCTGGGCGAGCACACGGGGGAGCCCTCCTACACCGACCTGTACGACCGCTGGTGGGCCTACGCCGACCGGTACCACGTGGACCGCGAACGCGGCAGCTGGCACCACGAGCTGGACCCGGGCAACCGGCCCGCCGGAGGCGTGTGGTCGGGCAAGCCGGACGTCTACCACGCCTACCAGGCGGTGCTCCTGCCCCAGGTCGGACTGTCGGCCTCCATCGCGGGCGCGCTGCCGACCGCATCAGAACACACCCCCGGAGGGGACGCGTGACCACCCAGAACACACAGGACCGCCGAGGCCTCGCGGAGGGAGGAGCCGGGGGAGGGGACCCACGGCTCGTCGTGATCGGCGAGAACGTCATGGACCTGCTGCCGACCGCGCACGGTGCCGACGTGCTGCGGGCGGCGCCCGGCGGCGGCCCGGCCAACACGGCGGTCGCGGCGGCCCGTCTGGGCACCCCCACCCGCCTGCTCGCGCGCATCGGCGCGGACGGCTTCGGCGCCCTGATCCGCGAGCGCCTGCTCGGCGAGGGACTGGACCCCTCGGGGCTGCTCGCCGCGGAGGAGCCGACGGCGCTCGCCCTGGCCACGCTCGGCCCGGACGGGTCGGCCCGCTACGACTTCCGCATGGACGACGCCGCCGACTGGCGCTGGCGCCCCGGGGAGCTGCCCGAGGAGCTGGAGCCGGGGGTGCGGGCGGTGCACGCCGCGTCGATCGCGCTGTTCCGGGAGCCGGGCGCCACCATGATCGAGGCGCTGCTGCGCCGCGAGCACGGGCGCGGGCAGGTGACGCTCACCCTGGACCCCAACATCCGCCGGGACGTCATCGGCGACCCGGAGAACGCCCGCGCGCTGGCCCTGCGGCACGCCGCGCAGGCGCACCTGGTGAAGGCGAGCGACGAGGACCTGGCGTTCCTCTACCCGGACCTGTCCCCGGTGCGGGCGGCCCACGCCGTCGCCGCGCTGGGTCCGGCGCTGGTGGTGGTGACCATGGGCGGCGACGGCGCCCTCGCGGTCTCCCACGGCAGGGAGGTGTCGGTGGCCGCGCCCCGGGCCGAGGTGGCCGACACCGTGGGCGCGGGCGACTCCTTCATGGGTGCCCTGCTGAACTGGCTGGACCGCCGCGACCTGCTGGGAGAGCGGCCCCGGGCGCGGCTGGCCGGGCTGGACGAGGCCGCCCTGGCGGACCTGCTGGGGTTCGCGGCCTCCGTCGCCGCGGTCACGGTGACCAGGGAGGGCGCGGACCCGCCCACCATGGACGAGCTGGCGGACCGCGGCGAGGAGCCGGGGGAGCTCGTGGGCTAGGCACTGTTCCTTGAGCGGATCGGGTCGCGGAGCCGGACCCGGACCGAGATCACCCGCACCGTCCCGTCGAAGATCGCGGCCCGCTCGTCACAGCGGGTCGCGACGGCCCGGTTCTGCTTGAGCGGGTTGATCGTCCGCTCCGCGGTGTCGCGGCCCCGCCGGCCTGGGACGCAGGCCGGCACCAGGGGCCGCCGGTGCTGGTCGGCGGTCAGGTGGACCTTGGTGGTCGGTCCGCCCCGGGAGCGTCCGTCCGATCCGTCCCGCGCGGTGTCCCCCTTCCCGCGGCCCCGGCAGCGTGCTGGTGGGCACGCGCGCCGGTCGATCCGATCGCTCGCGACGGGCTCTTGGCCGCTGGCGGCGGCGGGCGGGGGCCCGGAACACGTCCGGGCACTCCGCATCCTGGGAGGATGCCTCGTGGCGCGTTCCCAGCTTCCGTCTCACCGGTCACCCCGTTCGCCCACCGCTCACCCAAGGACCCTCGACCGTGTTCCACGCGTCCCGCGAGCTCGCCCTGGCCGCCTTCGCCCTCGGCGCCGCCGTCCTCTCGCTCAGCCACTGCGCCGTCACCGTCGACTGGCGGCAGCGGACGACGCTGCTGTGGGTCCTCATCCCGCTCGCGGGCGGCGTCGGTACCGGACTGTTCAAGGGCGAGCCGCCGAACATGATCCTGTTCACGCTCGGCGGGGCCCTGGCCCTGCTGTCCCTGATGCTGTTCTTCCCCTGGGGCAGGCGGAAGGAGCTCAACCGCCGGAAGGCCGCCGGGGAGACGATCGGGCCCAAGGAGTACGAGCCCCCCTCCTGGGTCGTGTGGACGATGCTCGTGGGCGTCATCGCCTGGGCGTGCCTGTCCTACTTCCTGTACGGCGGCTGACCCGCCCCGGCCGGGTCCTGGGCGACCAGGCATCCCCCGGTCGCGGTCCACGCCCACCTGCGCGCACGCAAGGTCGAGGCGACCATCGTCCAGCCCGCCGCGGCCACGACACCGCCGAACGCGCGATCACCCTGCCCGAGCAGAGGCGGACGGTCGCGACAAGCCACGGCAGGGGAGCCGCGGTCCACAACGGGGCCGTCCGAGCCTCCTCCACCCGTGTCCGGCCACACGACCCCGCCCGTGCGGAGGACACCGCCCGGGACCGGGCGGCCCCGCCTCAGGCCAGGCCCTCCCGGGTCTCGGTGACGAGGTGGTCCACCACGTCGACCAGGCTGCCCCGGCGGGCGTAGGCGGCGCGCTGGCGCGCCGCGCCCGTTCCGGACGCGCGTACGCGGTCCAGCAGGGAGGCGGTCAGGTCGGCGTCGCCGTTGGAGAGCAGCCCGGGGAGCGCGGCGTGCAGCAGCCGGTCGGCGGCCGTCGACCCCGGCAGTGCCTCACCGGTCATCGGGTCGGGCACCACGCCCTCCATCCCGTCCCGGGCGGCCCGCCACAGGGCCGCGCGCAGCGCGTGGTCGGGGATGTCCGGCGCGGGGACCCCGTGCCGGACGTCGGTGAGCGCGCGGGCGGCCAGGCCGCGGGTGAGGCAGGCGAGCAGCAGGGCCTCCTCCGCGGTGGCGGCCACGTCACCCACCCTGATCTCCAGTGTGGGCAGGTGGTCGGAGGGGCGGATGTCCCAGTAGACCATGTGCCGGTCCAGGATCGCCCCGGTGTCGGCGAGCGCCCTCACGATCCGCTCGTGCCCGGCCGGGGAGTGCAGCAGAGGGGGCGGTCCGGCCGAGGGCAGGCGGCTCCAGGCGATCGCCCGCCAACTGGCGTACCCGGTGTCGCGCCCGGCCTGGAAGGGCGAGTTCGCCGACACCGCCACCAGGAACGGCAGCCACCGGCGCAGGTGGTCGCTCACCAGCACCGCGGCCCCCTGGTCGGGGATGCCCACGTGCACGTGGCAGCCGCACACGACGAGCGCCTCCCGCAGGGTGCCCAGGTGCGCGGCGATGTCGGCGTAGCGGGGGTCCTCGCTCACCAGAGCCGAGGCGGGGTCACCCAGGACCGGGGTGCCGGAGGCGACGACGGAGAGCCCGCTCGCGCCGGCGGCGCGGTCGAACTCCCCGCGGGCCGCGCGCAGGAACCACAGGGCCTCCTCCGCCCCGTCGCACACGGGGGTGTTGGCCTCCACCTGCACGCGGCTGAACTCCCCGGAGGGGCTGCCGCCCGCCAGACGGGTGTCGGCGAGCACCTCGGGCCCCCGGGACACGATGCCGCGGGTACCGGGGTCGACGACGAAGAACTCCTCCTCGACGCCGAACGTGGGCGGTGCCGTACGGTTCTCGGCGCGGGCGGGCGCCGGCCGCCGCCCCCCGTGTGCCGTCGTGGAACGGTTCTCCGCTGTCGTGGAGCGGTCCTCCATGGGCGTCGGTCCCTCCCTGAGGTCGGGGTACCCTCCCCGAGGTGTCGTCGGACTGGAACCTCCCCGGAGGGGGCGGCTGCGACGGTGTCCTAAAGAAGACAAAAAGATACTTATATGTTCTTTTGCCCTGTTTGTCGGTGTCGCGGGTGTGCCGTTGCGCGCACGTTGCGGCTTGATAACCGGCCCCCCGGGGCCGCGGGGGGCCGGCGACGGGTTCGCGGCCCCTCTCCGGAGTGACTCCCATCACTCTTGCGGGTGGCGGAAACGCAGGTGGGCGCCGTGATCGCGCACCCGCGCACACGTTCCCCGTACCCCCGGAGTACCCCCTGCGAGGCGTCTCCGAACGGATCCGTGCGACTCCGTGCGGGTATCCGTGAAACGACCAGTGTGCCCGCCCGCACCTGCCGCTACGGGGTCCCGCTGTGCGAATGTGAGCACGTGACTGGCAGGTACACGGAACTTCCCAGAACCCGCCTCCGAGGTCGTGACGCGGAGCAGCGGCTCCTCGCCGACGCCCTGGACGGGGCGAGGTCCCGGCGCGGCGCGTCCCTGCTCGTCTCCGGCGGCCCCGGACGGGGCAAGACCGCCCTCCTGGATGACACCCGTGTGTCCGCAGGCGATTTCACCGTGCTCCACGCGGGTGGTGTCGACGACGAGGCGGACCTGCCCTTCGCGGGGCTCCAGCGACTCCTGCGCCCCCTCGCCGACGTGGCCGACCGGCTCCCCGACCCCTGGCGCGGCCCGCTGCGCGACGCCCTCACCCGGGGCGCGGTCGCCGACGCCGAGCGCCTCGCCCTCTACACCGGGCTGCTCGAACTGCTCTCCCGCGCCTCCGCCGAACTCGACCGGCCCCTGCTGCTGTGCGTGGACGACGCCGACCGCCTCGACGCCCCCTCCCTGGACGCGCTCTCCTTCACCGCGCGCCGCATCGGAGGCGCCCCCGTCGCCGCCGTGTTCACCGCGTGCGAGGGCCACGGCAAGCCCTCCGGGCCACGGCTGCCCGAGACCGCCGCCGAACCCGTGCCCGACGCGCTCGTCCCCGGCATCGCCGAGCACATCCTCGCCCCCCTGGACGAGCGGGCGGTGCACGACCTCCTCACCGACCAGGCGCCGGTCACCCTCCCCGCCGCCGTGCGCGCGGCCCTGGTCCGCGCAGCCCACGGCAACCCCGCCGCCGTCCTCGGCTTCCTGCGGGGACTGTCCCGCGCCCAGCTCCTCGGCGAGGACCCCCTCCCCGACCCGCCGCGCCTGCCCGGCCGCCTGCGCGCCGAGTTCCTGGCCCCCTACCAGGAGCTTCCGGAGCAGACCCGCCACCTCCTCCTGCTCACCTCCCTGAGCGAGATCCCCCGCCTCCACGTGCTGATGGAGGCCTCCGGGGACCCCGAGGCGACCGTCACCGCCCTCGAACCCGCCGAGGAGCGCGGCCTGGTGCGCGTGGAGGGCGACACCGTCGTCTTCACGGACCCCCTGACCCGTGAGGCCATCGCCCAGGACGCTCCCGCCGGGCGGCTGCGCGCGGCCCACCGCGCCCTGGCCGGGGTGTGCGACCCCGAGCTCTCGCCCGTGGAGTTCGCACGCCACACCGCCGCGGGCACCAGCACCCCCGACGCCGAGCTCGCCGACGCGGTGACCGAGGCCGCCCACCGCGCCAAGCGGCTCGCGGGCCGCCTCACGGCCTCCCACGCCTTCGAGCGCGCCGCCGACCTCTCGCCCGACTCCGACGAGCGCGCGTGCCGTCTGACCACCGCCTCCTACGAGGCCTACATGGCCGGGAGCTCCGAGCGCGCCGCCCGCCTGCTGGGCAGGGCACGGCCCCTCGCCGTGTCCGACCGGCGCCGGGTGACCGTCGACTTCATCGACGCCCAGCTCGCCATGCGCGGCGGCAACGCCCTGGACGTCGCCGAGCGCCTGCTCGCCGTCGGCCGGGACCTCATCCCGCACGACCGCTCCCTGGCCCTGCGCGCCCTCGTGCGCTCGGCCGACTCCGCCTCCCTGGCCGGGGACGCGGTCCTCCACGGGCGCGCCGCCGAGCTCGCGCTCCCCCTGGTCCGCCCGGACGACCCGGAGCCCATGCGCCTGGTCTCCGCCTTCCTGGAGGGGTGCGCCATCTCCTTCCGGGGCGACTACCCCGGCTCCACCCCGCTGCTGCGCGAGGCCACCGGGCTGGCCGAGATCGCCAAGCCCTCCGAGCTGATCTGGGCGGGCGTCAGCGGCCTGCGCCTGGGCGACGCGCCGTTCGTGCGGTCGGTGACCTCCCAGGCGGTCGAGCTCGGCCGCCTCCGGGGGGAACAGGCCACCATGCCCGCCGCGCTGGGCTTCCTGGTCTTCTCCGAGTTCTGGAGCGGGCGCTTCCCCTCGGCCGCGGGGACCGCGCTCACCGGCCTCCGGGTCTCCCGGGAGAGCGGCCAGACGGTCTGGGCCACCCAGCACCTGGCCTCGCTGGCGATGATCGCCGCCATCCAGGGCGACGTGGACACCTGCCGTATCAGGGCCCGCGCGGTCGCCGCCCAGGCGAGTGAGAACAGCCTCGGGCTGGCCGCCGCCCTGGCCGCGTGGGCGCTGGCCGTCCTGGAGCTGTCCCGGGGCAACGCCGCCGAGGCGTTCTTCCGGCTGCGAGCCCTGGTGCACGCCACCCCCGGACACGGCCACCCCACCATGCGGCTGCTCACCGCGCCGCACTTCGTGGAGGCGGCGACCCGCATGGGCGAGACCGAGTGGGCGCGCACGTCCCTGGCCGGGTACCGGCGCTGGGCCGAGTCGGTGGGCAACCCCAGCACACTGGCCCTGGCCGCCCGCGGCTCCGGCCTGCTGGCCACGGGCGAGGAGGCCGCCGACCACTTCGAGAACGCCCTGGCCCTGCACCGGGCCTGCGGCGACGACGACGTCGAGCACGCGCGCACCCAGCTCTTGTTCGGCGCCCACCTGCGCCGGATCCGCCTGCCCGGGCGGGCCCGGGAACACCTGTACAACGCGCTGGAGACCTTCGAGCGCTTCGGAGCACGGCTGTGGGTGCGACAGACCCGCGCCGAGCTGCGCGCGATCGGGACCGCCGAACGCGGCCCCGATCCCTCCTCCACGAGTGAGCTGACCGCGCAACAGCAGCAGATCGCCCGACTGGTCGCCGAAGGGGCGACCAACCGGGAGGTGGCCGCACACATGTTCATCAGCCCGCGCACGGTCGAACACCACCTGCGCGGCATCTTCCGCAAGCTCAACATCAGGTCCCGCGTGGACCTGGCCCGCATGTTCAACTGACCCCGGGTGGGGCTTGAGGGGACCGGCGCCGCCGACGACCTCCTCATACCAACTGGTCGGTACGGATTCCGCGAGAAAGGCAGTGATGACAACGACCGCAACGGAGCACCTCCTGAGGGCGGACGGGGTGACCGTGCGCTTCGGGGGCCTCACCGCGCTCGACGACGTCGGGCTCCAGGTCGCGCCCGGATCCGTCGTCGGGCTCATCGGTCCCAACGGCGCGGGCAAGACCACCCTGTTCAACGTCCTGTCCGGCGTCCTGCGCCCCACGGCGGGCACCATCACCTGGAAGGGCGCTCCGCCGCCCGGCCGCCGCACCCACCACCTCGCACGCGCGGGGATCGCCCGCACCTTCCAGGGCCTCAACCTCTTCCCGATGATGACGGTCCTGGACAACGTCGTCGCCGGGGCCGACCGCCTCGCCACCGGGGGGCCGTTCTCCCTGATCACCGGTCTGGGACGGCACCACCGCGACGAACGCGAGCTCCGGGCCCGCGCACTGGCCGCCCTGGAGCGCTTCGGCGTGGCCGAGCACGCCCACCGGCTGCCCGGCACCCTGCCCTACGGCCTGCAGAAGCAGGTCGCCCTCGCCCGGGCCTGCGTCAGCGAGCCCGAGCTCCTCCTGCTCGACGAACCCGCCAGCGGCCTGTCCGGCGAGCAGATCAGCGCACTCGCCGACCAGATCCGCGGATTCAGCCAGGACATGGCCGTCGTCCTGGTCGAGCACCACATGGACCTGGTCATGCAGGTCTGCGACCACATCGTCGTGCTCAACTTCGGCCGCGTCATCTCCACCGGAACCCCCCAGGAGGTCCAGGCCGATCCCCAGGTCACCGCGGCCTACCTCGGCACACCGGCCGACACCCCCGGCGACGTGAACGGAGCCGCCCGATGACAGCCCAGTCCATCCTGTCCGTGGAGGAGGTCAGCGCCTCCTACGGCGCCGTCCGCGCCCTGGACCGCGTCTCCCTGACCGTCCCGGCCAAGGGCGTGTGCGCCGTCCTCGGCGCCAACGGCGCGGGCAAGACCACCCTGCTGCGCACCCTCACCGGGCTCCACCCGGCCTCCTCCGGGCGCGTCCTGCTCGACGGCGAGGACATCACCCGCCTGCCCGCCGAGAAGGTCATCACCCGCGGCCTCGCCCACGTCCCCGAGGGCGGCGGCGTCATCGTCGAGCTCACCGTCGAGGAGAACCTGCGACTGGGCGGACTGTGGCGCTCCGACCGCGGTGACAGGTCCACCCTGAACGAGGTCCTGGAGCTCTTCCCGCCCCTGGCCGAACGGCGCGGCAAGTCCGCCAGCACCCTCTCCGGCGGCGAACGCCAGATGCTCGCCATCGGCCGCGCCCTCATGGCCCGCCCCAAGGTGCTGCTGCTGGACGAGCCCTCGCTCGGCCTGGCGCCCCTGATCACCAAGCAGATCTTCACCCTCCTGCGGGACCTGCGCGACCGCACCGGGCTCACCGTCGTCCTGGTCGAACAGAACGCCGCCGGGGCCCTGTCGGTCACCGAGAGCGGGTTCGTCCTCAACCAGGGACGCGTCGTCGCGGAGGGCCCGTCCTCCGAGCTGCTCTCCGACGACCGCACGCGCCACGCCTACCTCGGCTTCTGAGGGGATCTTCCATGGACCACTTCATCAACCTGACCCTGAACGGGTTGGCGTCCGGGGCGACCTACGCGGCGCTGGCGCTGTCCCTGGTCATCATCTACCAGGCCACCCGCCTGGTGAACTTCGCCCAGCCCGCGCTCGCCCTGATCGCGGTCTACACCGCCTACACCGTCACCCAGCTCACCGGCTCGTACTGGATCGGCTTCGCCGCGGCCCTCACCGCGGGCCTGGTCTCCGGAGCCCTCGTCGAGCGGTTCATCGTCCGGCCCATCGCCCGCACCTCCCAGCTCAACGCCATCATCGTCACCCTCGGCCTCCTCCTGGTCATCCAGGGGCTGGTCGGCGTCGTCTGGGGCAACGAGCAGCACGGGTTCGGGTACGCGTTCAGCTACGTGGGCCGCTTCTCGCCCGCCAACGTGTTCGCCCTGGTGTCCGTGGGGGCCGTCGCCCTGCTGCTGTTCGCCCTGTACCGGTTCACCCCACTGGGCCTGCGCATGCGCGCCGCGGCCTTCCATCCCGAGGCCGCCCGGCTCAGCGGCGTGAGGGTCGGCCTGATGCTCACCGCGGGGTGGGCGATCGCCTCCTTCATCGGAGCGCTGGCGGGCATGCTCGCCGGACCCCCGTTCATCTCCCCGAACGTCTTCGACGTCGTGTTCGTCTACGGCATCACCGCCGCCGTCATCGGCGGCCTGGACAACCCCTTCGGCGCCGTCCTCGGCGGGATGCTCATCGGTCTCGGCATGTCCTACGTGTCCGGCTACGCCGGCCCCGAGCTGGCCACCCTCGCCGCTCTCGTCATCGTCGTCGTGGTCCTGAGCGTGCGCCCCGACGGCATCCTCTCCCGTCCGACCGCGCGAAAGGTGTAGCCGATGTCCTCACCCACCCGGCAGCGCGCGGAACGCGCCGCCGCCCCCGCGAACCCGCCCGCAGCCCCCTCCGAGGGGCGCTGGCGCTCCCTGCCCTCACCGCTGCGCCACCTGCTGCTGGCCGCGCTCGGACTCGCCGCCGTCACCGCCCTGCTGCTGGTCACCGGAGACCTCACCGCGCTGCGCGTGGCCGCCGTCGGCTACACCATGCTGGCCGTGGCCGGGCTGCAGCTGCTCGTCGGGGGCAGCGGCCAGATCTCCCTCGGACACGGCGCCTTCATGATGATCGGCGCCTACACGATGGCGCTGCTCGTCCTGTACCAGCCCATGTTCCCCCTGGCCGTGAACATGCTGATCATCGTCTCGGTGGCCGTGGCCGCCGGGATCGCGGTCGGCGCCGCCACCGCGCGCCTGCACGGCCCCTACCTCGCGGGCGCCACCCTCATCCTCGCCGTCGGCCTGCCCGGGCTGACCCACCGCTACCACGACCTCCTCGGAGGCAGCAACGGGCTCAACATCCGCACCTCGGGCGCCCCGCCCCTCCTCCAGGGACTGGTCACCGACAGCGAGTGGAAGGCCCTGGTCGTGTGGACCGTGGTGGTCATCGGCCTCGCGGTACTGGCCGTCGTCTCCACCGGACGCCTGGGACGCCGCATGCGCGCCATCCGCGACGACGAGACCGCCGCCGCCATGGCCGGGGTCCCCGTCGGCAAGACCAAGGTGGTCGCGTTCGTCATCGCCTCGGCGGCGGGCGGCCTCGCCGGCGGCCTCCAGGCCTACGTGCTCGGCACCGCCACCCCCAGCACCTTCACCCTCGCACTGTCCCTGACCCTGCTCGCGGCCCTCGTCCTGGGCGGCATCGGCAGCATGTGGGGCGCGCTGTGGGCCTCGGTCGCCATCGTCTACCTGGAGATCTGGGCCTCGGACCTGGCCGGGTCCCTCGGCCTGAGTCGCGACGCGGAGAACAACCTCCCGGTCGTGTTCTTCGGCGTGGTCCTCATCCTCGTCCTGCGTTTTTGGCCCCTGGGGATCCACGGCGCGCTGCAGCGCCTGGCCTCCCGCATCAGGCCCACCAAGCCCCGCTAGCAGTGCCCTCTCGGGGCTCCGCTTCGCTCTGCCCCGTGTTCGGGCGCCCCGAAGGCGGGAACCTTCGGCACCTCCGGAACCCCGCCGCGCCCGGACGACCGCTTCCACCCCCCAACGAAGGAGAACACCATGAGAAACCGCAGCGGCACCAGGACCGCCCTGGCGGCGGCCTTGGCCCTGACGATGCTCGCGACCGCGTGCAGCGGCGCGGGCGAGGTCACCGAGGGCTCGGAGGTCGACCTGAACGTCTCCACCGGCGTCACCGAGGACTCCGTCATCATCGGCTCCCACCAGCCCCTGACGGGCCCGGCCGCCCCGGGGTACCTCGCGGTCTCCCAGGGGGCCCGCGCCGTGTTCGAGTACGTCAACGACCAGGGCGGTGTGAACGGGCGCACGATCGACTACCGGGTGGAGGACGACGCCTACGACCCGGCGCAGACGATCGACGTGACCCGGCAGCTCGTCCTGGAGGACGAGATCTTCGCGATGGTGGGCGGCCTGGGCACACCCACCCACAGCGGTGTCCTGGACTACCTCAACGAGCAGGGCGTGCCCGACGTCTTCCCGTCCTCGGGCGCGCTGGCGTGGAACAACCCCGAGGAGCACCCCCTCACCTACGGCTGGCAGACCGACTACACGAAGGAGGCGAAGATCCAGGGCGAGTACATCGCCGAGAACTTCGCCGACCAGAACGTCGGGTACCTGTACCAGAACGACGACATCGGTGAGGACTCCCAGGCGGGGCTCGACCAGTACCTCGACGAGGAGGTCGTGGCCCGTGAGCACTACGAGTCCGAGGTGACCGACCTCAGCGCCCAGATCGCCGAGCTGGAGCGCTCCGAGGCCGAGGTGGTCGTGTGCTCCTGCATCCCGGCGTTCGTCGCGCTCAGCATGCTGGAGGCGGCCCGTATCGGCTACGAGCCGCAGTGGGTGGTCTCCAGCATCGGCGGCGACACCGCGACGCTCCAGGGGCTGCTGTCCCGGTTCACGCAGGACACCGACGCCGAGGGCGTCCCCGCCGACGCCTTCCTCGACGGCATGCTCATCACGAGCTACATGCCGCGCGTGGAGGACCCGGACGACGCGTGGGCGCAGTTCTTCATCGACGTGTACGAGGAGTACGGCGAGGGCGGAACGCTCACCAACACGCACGTCTTCGGCATGACCCAGGCCGTCATGTTCGCCCAGGTGCTCAAGTCGGCGGGCGAGGACCTCACCCGCCAGTCGCTGATCGACGCCCTGGAGTCCCAGGAGTGGCAGGGCCCGAGCCCCGTCCCCTTCGCCTCCAGTGGCGACGACCACGGCGGCCACCAGGGCGTGTACGTCGTCCAGTACCAGGAGGGCGGCAGCATCGAGATGGTCCAGGACCCGCGTGTGACCGACCGTGAGGGCGGCCCCATCGAGGAGACCGACTTCCAGGCCCTCGGCCCCGACGAGCTGGACTTCCACGACTGATCCCCGGCCGGCGCCCTCCGTTCGGGAGATGTGCCGGCGCCGGGCGGCCCGCCCTGATCCTTCACGGCCGTTCCGGTGATCCCCATCCGGCCCCGCGGGCTTCTCGCCCCGGGGCCGTTGGCGTGCCCTGGGTCCTGGGCTCCTCGGCGGAGCCCTGGTGCCGCCGAGAGGTTCCGGGCCCGGGGCCCTGCGGTGCCTCTGTGAGCCTTCGGTTCCGGGGCCGTGCGGCGCCCCGTGAGCCTGCGGCCTCGGGCCCTGCGGTACTCCGTGAGCCTGCGGCCTCGGGCCCTGCGGTACTCCGTGAGCCTGCGGTCCCGGAGCCCCGCGGTGCCCGTGAGCACGGGGACCGTCCGGTGCCCGACGGCTTCCGGCGCCTCCGTGCTCCGCAGGGACCCGGCGCTCCCGGAACCCGCGGGAGCGCGCGGCTCCCCCCGCTCCTGCTCCGCTCCTGGAGCATGGTCCCCTGCACACAGGGCGGCGGCCCGGAGGGGGTTCCTCCGGGCCGCCGCGGTGTCTCGGGCCCGGTCCGCGCCGTCTCGGAGCGGACCGGGGAGCCGGATCAGGTCAGGTGCGGGCAGGTGTCCCGGTAGTCGGAGAAGTCCGAGAGCCAGCCGGTGCTGGGGGGCGGGCACAGGAACTGCTCGTAGCGCTCGTCCTCGTCGACGAAGCGCTTCAGCCAGGAGATGCTGTACTTGGCGATGGCCGTGTTGGACGTGTTGGGCGCGAAGTGGCTCGCGCCGTCCAGTTCCAGGTAGGCGCTCTCGAGATTGCGGTTCAGGCTCTCGTAGAACGGGATGGAGTGCGAGCGCACCGAGGCGATGCTGTCGTTCTCGGCCCCGATGATCATCGTGGGAACCTGGACGCTGGACCAGTTCTTCTGGGTGTGCCAGGGGGTCAGCGGGATCGCCGCGCGCAGCTCGGGCCGGTCCTCGGCGGCGGCGAGCGTACCTCCGCCGCCCATCGAGTGGCCCATCACGGCCATGCGGTCGCCGTCCACCCGGTTGGCCACGTCGCTGTCCTCGGCCAGGTAGTCCAGGGCGGCCTCGATCTGGCGGCCCCGGCTGTCCGGCTGGTCGTAGCGGGTGTTGGTGTCGATGGTGAACACCACGAAGCCCTGGGAGGCGAGCCGGTGGCCCATCCACGACATGGTGGACGAACTGGCGGTGTAGCCCGGTGCGATGACCACGCCGCCGAACGTCCCCTCACGGGTGGTGGTGGGGTAGTAGATCGTGCCGCCGCCGAAGCCGCTCACCAGCGAAGAGACGCTGTCGGTGTCGGTGTCGAAGTAACCCCGGGCCGCGGTGACGCTCGACTCCGTCGGCGCGGGTCCGCGCTCGTAGGGGTTGGCGGCCTGGGCCGGAGCGACGACACCGCCGGTGACACCCGCGACGAGCGTCAGGGTCAGTGCCGCACGAGCGGCGATCCGGGAGATACGGGAACGGGGACTACGGCGGGCGCCGTCGGTTTCGGGGGCAAGGGGGTGTGTTCGCACGCCTTTTTCCTCTTTTCGTGCAGCGGGAATCCGCGCGCCTCGCGTCGCGGACCAGGGGGGTTTCCCGTGGGGGAAGCAGCCGACCCACCCGTACTGCGGGGGTTCCGGTACGTCGGCCGTGTCAGGTGACCCGTCCTCTCATGGAGGAGAGCGAAAGGAACCGGGTACCTGGAATTCACCTCCCTCCGTTCGTGATTTCACTATGGTGTCGCCCCGGTGAACGTGCATCCGTTGAATCACCAGTAGTGACGGAGTGCAGTTCACAGGGGTGACATAGGGCGTATTAGGGGCAAATCGGTGTTTTCGGCGTCGTGTCCACGGGCAGGCGGACCGTGTAGGCGTACGACGAGGGAGTGAGAACCATGCCCGGTGCAAGTGAACTTCCGTCGACCCTCCAGCGGTCTCCGGAGAAGGCCCAGCGCACGTGGATCAAGGCGCACGACTCGGCCGTGGAGGAGTACGGCGAGGGGGAGCGCGCGCACCGCGTCGCCTTCGCCGCCGTCAAGCACGAGTTCGAGAAGCAGGGTGACCGCTGGGTGCCCAAGCAGCGCTCGGGCCCCTCGGACGAGCAGGCCTCCAACCCCGGGGCGGGCCCCGGACGGGGCGGGGACAAGAAGACCGCCGGGGGAGTGGACGCCAACGCCAGCAAGGAGCACCTCTACGAACAGGCGCGGAAGCTCGGCGTCGAGGGGCGCTCGAAGATGAGCAAGGGCCAGCTCGTGGAGGCGCTGAACAAGGAGAACAACCGGCGCACCGCCAGGGCCCGTTCGTCCTGACGCACGCCCTCCCGGCCCCCTTCACACGCGTGGAGGGGGCCGACCCGTGCCGGGCGGGTGCCGGGGAGAGCGGTGGAGGGCGCGGCCCCGGGGCCGCGCCCTCCACCGGGTCCGGTTCCGCGCCGGACTCAGCTCGACTGGATCTCCCCGCCGATCGGGGCCAGGGTCTCGCCGCTGTAGTAGGACGACATCCGGCCGCTGGCGAAGAACACGTACGAGGGCGCGATCTCGTCCGGGTCGGCTGCCCGGCCCATCGGAGCCTGCCCGCCGAACCCCTCGGTGCCCTTCTCCCCGAGCGTGGCGGGGATGAGCGGGGTCCACACCGGTCCGGGGGCCACGCAGTTGACCCGGATACCCCGGCCCATGAGCGTCTGCGCCAGCGAGGACGACAGGTTCATCACCGCGGCCTTGCTCGCGGCGTAGTCGATCAGCGACTTGTTGCCCCGCAGGCCGTTGACCGACCCGGTGATGATGATCGAGCCGCCCTCGGGGATGTGCTCCAGCGCCTCGCGGACGGTCCAGAACACCCCCATCACGTTGACGTCGAACGTGCGGCGCAGCTGTTCGGTGCTCAGCTCGGTGAAGTCGTTCACCGGCTTCTGGGTCCCGGCGTGCTCGACCAGGACGTCGATCCCGCCCAGCTCGTCGACCGCGCGCCGGACCAGTTGGGAGCAGAACGCCTCGTCGGCCACGTCACCGCGCACGCCCACGGCCTTGCGCCCCTGCTCCTGGACCAGCTTCACCGTGTGCTGGGCGTCGTCCTCCTCGTCGAGGTAGCCGAAGACCACGTCGGCCCCCTCCTTGGCGAAGGCCACGCAGACGGCGCGGCCGATGCCGGAGTCGCCTCCCGTGACCAGCGCCCGCTTCCCCTGGAGCAGGCCGCGGCCCTCGTAGTCGCGCATCTCGTCCTTGGGCTGCGGATCCATCGGCTCGGTCCGGCCCGGGTAGGGCTGGCTCTGCGCCGGGAGCGGAGTCTCGGGCATGGTCGTCTCCCCTTCTCGTCTTCGCGGTCTCCTCGCGTGCCCGCCCCTACCCGCCTCGCTCCTTTCCGATTCGGACCCGGTGCGATCGCGGGACCTTCCTTTGCCCTGACCGGGAAGCGGTGAACACCGCTCCAAAACGGGGTCAACCGTGTTTGTCCGCGAACGGTGTCGGTCAGAGGGACGGGAGGCGATCCCCCCGAACGCAGGGCACACCGATCCACCGGAGCAGCACGACCCACGGAGGCTTGCCATGGCCGCGGAGGAACGCGACGCCAAGGACCGCCAGCTCGACAGGGACCGGGTCGATCCGGACCAGCCCCTGACCACCGACACCGGGGTCGGGGTGGGCGACACCGACAACTCGCTGCGCGCGGGCGCGCGGGGGCCCACACTGCTGGAGGACTTCCACGCCCGTGAGAAGATCACCCACTTCGACCACGAGCGCATCCCCGAGCGGGTGGTGCACGCGCGCGGAGCGGGCGCCTACGGGCACTTCCGCCCCTACGAGGGGCTCTCCGACGTGACCGCCGCGCACTTCCTCAGCAGCCCCGACGTCACCACCCCCGTCTTCGTCCGCTTCTCCACGGTCGCCGGGTCCCGCGGCTCCGCCGACACGGTGCGCGACGTGCGCGGGTTCGCGGTGAAGTTCTACACCGAGGAGGGCAACTACGACCTGGTCGGCAACAACATGCCCGTCTTCTTCATCCAGGACGGCATCAAGTTCCCCGACTTCGTGCACTCGGTCAAGCCCGAACCCCACAACGAGATCCCGCAGGCGCAGTCCGCGCACGGCACCCTGTGGGACTTCGTGGGCCTGCAGCCCGAGACCATGCACATGATGATGTGGCTGATGTCGGACCGGGCGATCCCGCGCAGCTACCGGACGATGCAGGGCTTTGGCGTCCACACCTTCCGCTTCGTCAACGCCGAGGGGCGGGGCACCTTCGTCAAGTTCCACTGGACGCCGCTCCTGGGTACGCACTCCCTGGTCTGGGACGAGGCCCAGCGCATCCAGGGCAAGGACCCCGACTTCAACCGGCGCGACCTGTGGGACGCCATCGAGCGCGGCCAGTTCCCGGAGTGGGAGCTGGGCGTGCAGCTCGTGCCGGAGGAGGACGAGCACGAGTTCGACTTCGACCTGCTGGACGCCACCAAGATCATCCCGGAGGAGGAGGTTCCGGTCCGCCCGATCGGCAAACTGACCCTGAACCGGAACCCGGACAACTTCTTCGCCGAGACCGAGCAGGTGGCCTTCCACACCGCCAACGTGGTTCCGGGCATCGACTTCACCAACGACCCGCTGCTCCAGGCCCGCAACTTCTCCTACCTGGACACCCAGCTGCTGCGCCTCGGCGGCTCCAACTTCCAGCAGATCCCGATCAACCGGCCGGTCGCACCGGTGAGCAACAACCAGAGGGACGGATTCGCCCAGCACCGCGTGCACCGGGGCACGACCTCCTACTTCCGCAACAGCCTGGGCGGCGGCTGCCCGGTCCTGGCCCACGGCGGCGGTGTCTACCACCACTACACCGAGAAGGTGGAGGGCGACAAGATCCGGGTGCGCAGCGAGAGCTTCGCCGACCACTACTCGCAGGCCACGCTCTTCTACAACAGCCTCGCCGACTGGGAGCGCGAGCACCTGGTGGAGGCGTTCCGCTTCGAGCTGGGCAAGTGCGAGGAGCTGGCGGTGCGCCAGCGGGTGGTCGCCAACCTCAACCACGTGGACCACGGGCTGTCCGTGCAGGTGGCGGAGGGGATCGGCGTCGAGCCCCCTGAGGAGGAGGGCACGCCCAACCACGGCCGCTCCTCGCCCGCCGTCAGCCAGCTCCACACCGCGTTCGGGTCCGTGGTCGGGCGCCAGGTGGCCGTCCTGGTCGCCGACGGGGTGGACGAGGCCGCCGTCGACGCGTTCCGGGAGCCCCTGGTCGGGGCCGGTGCCGTGGTGGAGCTCCTCGCGGCCACCGACGGCGCGGTCCGCACCTTTGCCGGGGGAGTGGTCACCGTGGACCGGGCCTACACCACCGTCTCCTCGGTGCTCTACGACGCGGTCCTGGTCCCCGGAGGAGCGGACGCCGCCCGCACGCTGGCCGGGGACGGTGTCGCGCGGCACTTCGTCCTGGAGGCGTACAAGCACCACAAGCCGGTGGCGGCGGTCGGCGCGGGAACCGAGCTGCTCGCGCCCCCGCTGCCGGAGGAGGTCACCGCCGCGGCGGTGACCGGCGCCGTCCGGGTGGAACGGGGCGTGGTCGTCTCGCCGGACGCCGGGGAGGAGAGCGTCGCCGAGTTCACCCGGTTGATCGGAGCACACCGCTACTGGGACCGGCCCACCGCGTCGGTGCCCGCGTGACCGAGGGGAGACGGACGTCATGAAGGTCGGTTTCAAGCTGTTCGCCGAGGGGTTCGGGCCCAGGGAGATCGTGGACCAGGCCGTCCGCGCCGAACAGGCGGGATTCGACTTCGTGGAGATCAGCGACCACTTCCACCCGTGGCTGTTCAGCCACGGCCACTCCGGCTTCGTGTGGTCGATGCTCGCCGCCATCGCCGAGCGCACCGACCGGGTCGAGCTGGCCACCGGCGTGACCTGCCCGATCCTGCGCGTGCACCCGGCGATCGTCGCCCAGGCCGCGGCCACCACCGCGATCCTGTCCGAGGGGCGGTTCACCCTCGGGCTGGGATCGGGCGAGCGCCTCAACGAGCACGTGGTCGGCAAGGGGTGGCCCAACGCGACCAGGCGCCACGAGATGCTGCGCGAGGCGATCCAGATCATCCGCCTGCTGTGGTCCGGCGGCTACCAGTCCTACGACGGCAGGTACCTGACCCTGGAGGACGCCCAGGTGTTCGACCTGCCGGACGAGCCGCCGCCGATCGTCGTGGCCGCGGGCGGGGAGGAGGCCGCCCTGCTCGCCGCGGAGATGGGCGACGGCATGTTCTGCACCGAGCCCAGCAAGGCGCTCACCCGCCTCTACGGGGACACCGGGGGCACCGGTCCCCGCTACGCCGAGGTGCCCCTGGCCTGGGCGACCAACGAGGGTGACGCGCTGGACTCGGCGCGCGACATGTTCCGCTTCGCCCTGACCGGGTGGAAGGTGCAGTCCGAGCTGCCCAACCCGGTCAACTTCGAGGCGGCCAGCGCCCTGGTCAACAGGGACGCGATGCGCGACGTGTTCGGGTACGGGCCGGATCCGGACAAGCACCTGGAGGTGGTGCGCGAGTTCGCCTCCGCCGGATTCGACCACCTGTGCCTGATCAACGCGGGCCCCGACCCGAAGGGGTTCTTCGACTTCTTCGAGAGGGAGCTGTCCGGACCGATCCGGGAGATGGGCACTCCCGCCCCGTAGGAGGCGGGAGGTGCTCGACGAGGAGGACCGGGCGCAGACCGCCGAGGACCTCCTGTGCGACGCCATGGGCCGCCTGGGGTGAGGCCCCCGCGCGCTACGGCCGCAGGCCGCGCCACCAGTCGAGGAGGCGTCCCAGCAGGTCGTCCTCGGGGGCGTCGGCGCCCTCGGCCTCCGGGTCCGCGCCGGATCCGGCTGGTCCGGCGGGCCGCACGGGCCGGGCGGGCTTCCCGCGCGGCGGGGTGGGGGGTCCGCACGGGGTGAAGTCGACCGGCAGCTCGCGGAGTCCGCGCACGAAGGGTGAGGGTACCCAGCGAAGCTCCTCGGGCGCCACGGCCAGCCGCAGCCCGGCCAGTCGTTCCTGGAGCGCGGTGACGGCGATCGCGGCGATCATCCTGGACAGCTCGCGGGCCGGGCAGGCGTGCGGCCCGGCGCCGAACATCAGGTGGGCCCGGCGCCCGCTGGACACCCCGGTACCGCCGTCGCGCTCGCACCGCACAGCCGGGTCGCGGTGGGCGGCGGCGAAGCCGATGAGCAGGGCGTCGCCCGCCCGGATCCCGGTGGCGCCGATGCGCGTGTCCTGCAGGGCGATCCTGGCGGGCAGGATCTGGCAGGGGGCGTCGGTCCACATCACGTGGTCGAGCAGTTCGTGGACCGGCAGGAGGGCGTCGGTGTGCGCCGTGCGGATTCCGGCGTCGGTGAGCAGGGTGCGCATCGTGTTACCGATGAGGTGCGTGGTGGCCTGGTGGCTGGCGTTGTTGATGAGCGCCGCCTGGTGGGCGACCTCGTGGTCGCTCAGCCCGGCCGGGTGCTCCAGCATCCACGACACGAGGTCCGCCCCCGGGCGCTCGCGCTTGCGGACGACCAGCTCGGAGAAGTACTGGTGCATGCGGGCGACGGCGTCCTCGCCGCGTCCGGCGTCCTCCCCCAGGACGACGGCCGTGAGGTCGCCGAGCATGTACCCGTAGTCGTCGGGAAGCCCGTACAGGCTGTTGACCACCAGCACGGGCAGTGGATCCGCGTACTCGGAGACGAGGTCGGCGCTGCCTCTGGCGGCGAAGGAGTCGACCAGTCCGTCGGCGATCCGGCGGACCGTGCGCGCGGTGGCGTTCATGTCCACCCTGGCCAGGGCGTCCACGATGGGCGAGCGCAGCCGTACGTGCTCGGCTCCGTCGGCGTACAGCGCGTTGGGGCGCCAGGACAGGGTGGGCCGGACGGCGGCCGGATCGACGCGCCCCGCGCCGGCCTCGCGCCAGCGGCGGGTGTCGCGGGAGAACAGGTGCTGGTTCTGCAGCACGGCGAGGTTCTCGTGGTAGCCCAGCAGCAGCCAGGCGCGCACGCCGGGCTCCAACTCCACCGGGGCGACGGGGCCGTGGTGTGCGCGCAGCGCGTCCCACAGACCGTCGCGGCCGGTGTCGGGCGTGGTGCCGTGGAGCCGGATGATCTCGGTGGGGTGGACATTCGTCATGGGGCGTGCGGTCCCCGGGGAGCGGGATCCGCTTCCCTCCCTTCGGGAAGATCTCGTGCTGGTGCGGCGGGAGGTGGGGAAGCGGGGCCGTCCTCGTCGGCGGGACGGAGCGCGTACCGTCGACGGACCGGTGGGCGAACCGGTGGGTGGACCGGTTCCCGGTCGTGGCATTCTAGAAGTGCGGAAGTTATGTTTTCAACACGCCTGGAGAAATGCGCGCTTCTGCATTCCTGATATGAGGATGAACGCCGCATAAAACGCAAAATGATGTGCGGGCGCGCGGAAACACGGTGTGCGCAGGGCCTCCGGGAGCCGCCGATACCGCTCCTCGGCCTGAGTCTGGCACACGGGTGCGACAGTTTCCGGAGTGCGGCGGACGGCGCGCCGGGGCGTTCGGAAAAGGTGTTCCGGAGGCGCTTTCCGAGTCCCCGTTCTGTCACCACCGGTCCGTAGTGTTCTCTGCGTGAGCGATCGATGGAGTACCGACGACGTATGGGCTCTGGCTCCGGACGCCTCCTCCCGCAAGGCCGCCCTCAAGGTGGCCAAGGAGGGGTCCTGGCCCGAGCGCGGGGTGGTGTCCGCGCCCTCGGGCGGCACCTCCGCCGTGTGGGGTGAGTGCAAGGGCAGCGGGTCCAAGCCCTACCTGACCGCCGTCCACCTGGACGGAGACGGAGGCACCGCCTACAAGTGCAGCTGCCCCAGCCGGAAGATCCCGTGCAAGCACGCCCTGGCCCTGCTCGCGCTGTGGGCCCAGGAACAGGTCGTACCCCGCGAGGAGAGGCCCGAGTGGGTCGCCAAGTGGCTCTCCGGCCGGGCCGCCCGCAAGGCGCGCGCGGAGGGCGGCGCCTCCGCCGCCGCGCCCGCCGACCCGGAGAGGGCGGCCGCCACCCTCAGGGAGAGGGAGGAGTCGGTCGGGGCCGGGATGGACGAGCTCCGGCTCTGGCTGCACGACCAGATCGACGCCGGACTGGCCGAGGTCCCCAAGTACGGCTACGGCCACTGGGACCGCATGGCCAAGCGCCTGGTCGACGCCAAGGCGGGCGGCGCGTCCGCCCTCGTCTCCCAGCTGCCCGGCGCGGCCCGCGGGGACGGGTGGCCCGAGCGCCTGCTCGAACGCCTCAGCCTCCTCCACCTGCTGGTCGGCGCCTACCGCGCCGGGGACGCCCTCGGCGAGCGGACCCGCGGCGCCGTCCGCGCCCGCGTCGGTATCACCACCAGGGCCGAGGACGTCCTCGCGGGCGGTGAGCGCGTCCACGACACCTGGCGGGTCCTGGGCTGGCGCGACACCGCCGCCGCCGAGACCGACATGCGTGCCCGCCGCCTGTGGCTGCGCGGCGTCGGGACCGGGCGCACCGCCCTGTCGCTGACCTTCGCCCGCACCGGACAGACACCCCCCACCCCCTTCCGGGCCGGCACCGACGTGACCGCGGAGCTGGCGTTCTACCCCGACGGCCACCGCGTCGTCCCCGTCCGCGACGGCGACACCGCCCCCGCGCCCCCACCCGAGGGCGGCATGGTCGCCGAGGCGCTCGACGCCTTCGCCGCCGCCGTCGCGGAGGACCCCTGGTGCGACACCTGGCCGGTCGTGCTCGACCGCGCCGCCCCCGCCCGCGCCGTGCCCGATCGAGAGGGCCGGTGGTACCTCACCGACCCCGACGGCGCCGCACTGCCCCTGGCCAACGCCCAGCCCTGGCGGCTCCTCGCGGTCACCGGCGGCCATCCCGCCACCGTCGCCGCCGAGTGGTCCCCCGGAGAGGGCCTCACCCCCATCGCCGTATGGGACCGGAACGGAAAGGCGGTCTCCCTGTGACCGGTACCCGCGCCCCCGAATCCCCCGACCCCCCGGCCCCCGCCGACTCCTGGGACCGCCTGGTCTCCGCCGCCCTCGTCGGCACCTCCCGGCGCCCCGTCCCCGACACCCCCGACCTGCCCGACCTCCCCGGGGCCGAGGGCGCCGGCGCCCTCCTGGACCGTGCCGCCCTGGCCGCCGTCCGGCGCGTGGCCGGATACGTCCCCGCCACCGGGACCGCGCCCCTCGCCCCCGACACCGAGGACGAGCGCCCCGAGGTCGGCCGGGCCGCCACCGACCGGCTGGAGCGCGTCCTCACGGAACGGATCGAACTCCTTCCCGAGTGGCTGGAACTGGTGGCCGCCCGAGGACGGCGCGCCGCGCACTCCAGCGTCCCCGCCCTCCTCGACCAGGGCGTGCGCGACAGCCGGCTGCGCCCCGCGCTCGCCACCGCCATCGGTACGCGCGGCCACTGGATGGCCCGGTTCAACCCCTCCTGGTCCTACATGCTGGCCGAGTCCGCCCCCGGCGACCGGTTCGGCGAACGCGACTGGGAACGCGGCACCCCCGGCGAGCGGCGCCGCGCCCTCGCGGCCCTGCGCGCCGCCGACCCCGGCCGGGCCCGTGCACTCCTCGCCGCCGCCTGGCCGGGCCTGGCCAAGGCCGAGCTGCGCCGGCGCCTGCTGGAGACACTCGCCACCGGGCTCGGCCCCGCGGACGAGGAGTTCCTCGAAGGGGCGCTGGACGACCGGAGCGCGAACGTGCGCGGCTGCGCGCTGTCCCTGCTCACACGGCTGACCGGCGGTGCCCACGCCGAACGGCTGCGCGGCTGCGTCCGGCGGAGCGCCTCGCTCGACGCGGACGGGATCCTTCGGATGGACCCGGCCGGCACCGACGATCCCGCCGTCCGCCGTGACCTCGCCCTGGCCGCATCCGACGGCCGGAGCGAGAGCGCGAACCAGAGGCAGGAGCGGATGTGGGCGCTGGTCACCCACACACCGCTGGACGCGTGGCCCGGGCTGCTCGGTACCGACCCCGCCGGGGTCCTCACCGCGGCGAGGAAGGGGCCCGGCGGGTACGGCAGGAACAACCGGCTGTTCGGAGCCCTCGTCAACGCCGTGGTGGTCCAGCAGGACGCGGAGTGGGCCGAGGCCGCCCTCGGGACGATCGGCGTCCAGACCATGCGCCACCCGAACACCGGCGAGTTGTTCCAGCTGGCGAACCTGCTGGGACTGCTGCCGCTGCGGGAGCGCTGCGGGCTCGTGTCCGGCGTTCTCGACGACGCCGCACCCCTCGTCCGCTGGGGCGAGTTGCTGCACGCCGTACGCGGGCCCTGGACCCCGGAACTGGGCGAGCGGGTGGTCGGACGCCTGCTCACCAAGGGCCGCAAACACGACCACCACGGATATCGGGAGCTCTGCGAGGCCGCGGCCGCGCACATGGCCCCGGAGTACGTCGCCGAACTGCCCGGCGAACCCCCGATCGACACCTCCGCCGACGCCTACCTCCAGCTCCGGGACACCCTCCGGTTCCGACTCGACATGCACAGGGAGCTCTAGTTGACCACCTCCGCCCCTTCCATCCGGACCGACGCCGCACAGGCCCTGCGCCCGCACGCGGAGCAGACCTACGCCGCCGAGATCGAGGCGCTGGCCGAGATCGACGACCGGCAGCGGCCCCCGGGCTGGCGGCTCTCCCCGTGGGCGGTCACCCAGTACCTGCTGGGAGCCACCCTGCCCGACGGCACCGAGATCACCCCCAAGTACATCGGCGCGCGCCGCGTCGTCGAGGTCGCCGTGGCGACCCTGGCCACCGACCGGGCGCTGCTGCTCATCGGCGTCCCCGGCACCGCCAAGACCTGGCTGTCCGAGCACCTGGCCGCCGCGATCTCCGGTGACTCCACCCTGCTCGTCCAGGGCACCGCCGGAACCTCGGAGGAGGCCGTCCGCTACGGCTGGAACTACGCGCGGCTGCTCGCCGAGGGCCCCTCCGAGGCGGCCATGGTGCCCAGTCCGGTCATGACCGCCATGGCACGCGGCTCCATCGGCCGTATCGAGGAGCTCACCCGCATGCCCTCCGACGTCCAGGACGGACTCATCACCGTGCTGTCGGAGAAGGCCCTGCCCGTGGCCGAGCTGGGTATCGAGGTGCAGGCCCAGCGCGGGTTCAACATCATCGCCACCGCCAACGACCGCGACCGGGGCGTCAACGACCTGTCCAGCGCGCTGCGCCGCCGGTTCAACACCGTGGTGCTGCCCGTGCCCGACAGCGCCGAGGACGAGGTCCGCATCGTCACCCAGCGGGTGGAGCAGCTCGGCCGGTCCCTGGAACTGCCCGAGGTACCCACCAGCCTCACCGAGATCCAGCGGGTGGTCACGGTCTTTCGCGAGCTGCGCTCGGGGGTGACCGAGGACAACGGCACCAAGGTCAAGTCGCCCAGCGGCACGCTGAGCACCGCCGAGGCGATCTCGGTGATCACCAACGGCATCGCGCTGGCCGCGCACTTCGGTGACGGGCGGCTGCGTCCGGCCGACGTGGCCGCCGGCATCCAGGGCGCCGTCGTCCAGGACCGGGTGTCCGACGGCGTGGTCTGGCGCGAGTACCTGGAGACCGTCGCGCGCGGACGCGACGGCTGGGGCGAGTTCTACCGCGCCTGCCGCGAGGTGGGCGCCTGATGGGCCGATCCCGACTGGACACGAGCGGGCTGCACGTCCTGGGCGTGCGGCACCACGGCCCGGGGTCGGCCCGGGCCGTCCGGGCGGCCCTGGAGGAGATCAAGCCCGACGCCGTGCTGATCGAGGGGCCGCCGGAGGCGGACGCCCTCACCTCCCTGGTGGGCGAGCTGGAGCCGCCCGTGGCACTGCTGGCCTACCTCGCCGACACGCCCAAGGGGGAAGGGAACGGAGCGCGGACGGACGCGGGTTGGGCGTTCTGGCCCTTCGCTGGCTTCTCCCCGGAGTGGGAGGCGCTGCGCTACGCGGTGGAGAACGGCGTACGGGTGCGCTTTTGCGACCTTCCCGCCGCGCACACCCTCGCCGAGCGCGTCGCCGAGGCCGAGGAGCGGCGCCGGGCCGAGGAGGAGGACGGCCGGCCCGGCGCCGCCGGGGAGCGGGCCGAACAGCAGGACGGCCGACCGGGCACGGATTCCGGTGAGGGGACCGGTGCGGCCGACGGAACGGACGCCGAGGAGACCGGGAACGGTGAGGTGGGCGAGTCGGAGCGGGTCCGGCTGGACCCCCTCGGGGTACTCGCCGAGGCCGCGGGCTACGACGACGCCGAACGCTGGTGGGACGACGTCATCGAGCAGCGCCGCGACGGGGAGCCCTCACCGTTCCCCGCGATCGCCGACGCCATGGCCGCCGTCCGCGCCGAGTCCGGGCCCGAACGGGGAAGGGACGCGCGCCGGGAGGCGTACATGCGCCAGACCCTGCGCGCCACCCTCAAGGAGGGGCACGAGCGGATCGCCGTGGTCTGCGGCGCCTGGCACGCCCCCGCGCTGCGCGACCTGGCCGACCACTCCGTCAAGGACGACACCGCCCTGCTCAGGGGCCTGCCCAAGGCGAAGGTCACCGCCACCTGGGTTCCGTGGACCCACGGGCGCCTGGCCTCCGCCAGCGGCTACGGCGCCGGCGTGGCCGCACCCGGCTGGTACCACCACCTGTTCACCGCGCCCGACCTGCCGGTGCACCGGTGGCTGACCGACGCCGCCCGCATGCTCCGCGAGGAGGGGCTGTCGGTGTCCTCCTCCCACGTCATCGAGGGCGTGCGGCTGGCCGAGAGCCTCGCCGTGCTGCGCGGGCGCCCCCTCGCCGGACTCGACGAGGTGGCCGAGGCGCTCACCGCCGTCCTCTGCGAGGGCGAGCCCACGCGGGCCGCCCTCGTCCACCGCCGGATGGCCGTCGGCGAGCGGATGGGCTCGGTGCCCCCGTCCACGCCCATGGTCCCGCTTCAGCGCGACCTCATCGCGATCCGCAGGCGCCTGCGGCTCAAGGCCGAGCCCTTCGACCGCGACCTCGACCTGGACCTGCGCAAGGACGGCCAGCGCGAACGCAGCGTGCTGCTGCACCGGCTGCGGCTGCTCGGCGTCGAGTGGGGCGTTCCCCGCTCGCCCGGGGGCGGGCAGAAGGGCACCTTCCGGGAGTCGTGGCGGCTGCGCTGGGACCCGGACATGGACGTGGCGCTGATCGAGGCCAGCCGGTGGGGCACCACCGTGGCCTCGGCGGCCACGGCCAGGGTGGCCGACCTCGCCGAGAGCGCGGCCCTGCCCGCGCTGACCTCCCTCACCGAGCAGTGCCTGTTCGCGGAGCTGGGCGGTGCCCTGCCCCGGGTGCTGTCCCTGCTCACCGACCGCGCGGCCACCGACAGCGACGTCACCCACCTGATGGCGGCGCTGCCCCCGCTGGCCCGCTCGGCCCGGTACGGGGACGTGCGCGGTACCGACGGCGCCCACCTGCACACGGTCGCCGAGCAGATCCTGCGGCGCGTGTGCGTCGGACTCGCCCCGGCCGTGCACGGTCTGGACGACGACGCGGCGGCGGAGTTCGTCGGGCTCATCGACGCCACGCACACCGCCGCCACCCTCCTCGCGGGCGAGGGGGCCCGGGCCTGGACCGCGGCCCTGGTCGCCCTGGCCGAGCGGGACACCCTGCCCGGACGGATCGCCGGACGGGTCAACCGGATGCTGTCCGACGCCGGACTGCTGGAGGCCGACGAACTGCGCCGCCGCCTCGGCCTGGCGATGTCCCCGGGCGCCGAACCCTCCTCGGCCGCCGCGTGGCTGGAGGGGTTCCTCCAGGGCAGCGGGCTGATCCTGGTGCACGACGAGCACCTGCTCGGGCTGATCGACACCTGGCTGCTCGCCCTGCCCGAGGAGCGGTTCACCGCCGTGCTCCCGCTGCTGCGGCGCACCTTCGGGGCCTTCAACGGCCCCGAGCGCCAGGAGATCGGCGCGGCCGCCCTGCGGCTCGGCTCGGCGCCCGCCGCCGACCGCGGTGCCCCGGTCCGCGTGGACGTGGACACCGAACGCGCGGCCCCGGCCCTGGCCACCGCGCTGGCCATCCTCACCGACGGAAGGAGCCTCGGTTGAACGCCGTGGACGAACGTGAGCGCCGCTGGCGGCTGGTGCTGGGCCGGGAGGCGCGGTGCCCCTCCGGGCTCAGCACCGCCGACCAGGGGACGGACGCGGCCCTGGAGGCGCTGTACAACCGGGGCGACGGCTCCGGAGGCGGACCGTCCGGCGGCGAGCGCTCCGCCGGCCTCGGCGGTTCGGCGCCCCGCGTGGCGCGCTGGCTGGGTGACATCCGGGAGTACTTCCCGTCCTCCGTGGTGCAGGTGATGCAGAAGGACGCCATGGACCGGCTGGGCCTGCACCAGCTCCTCCTGGAACCGGAGATGATGGAGGCCGTCGAGCCGGACGTGCACCTCGTCGGAACCCTCCTCTCCCTCAACCGGGTGATGCCCGACCAGGCCCGCGAGTCCGCCCGCGCCGTGGTGCGCCGGGTGGTCGACGACCTGGAGCGCCGGGTGGCGCAGAAGACGCGGTCCCTGGTGCAGGGGGCGATCGACCGGTCGGCCCGCACGCACCGGCCGCGCCGGGCGGCCGACATCGACTGGAACGCGACCATCCGCCGCAACCTGGCCCACTACCTCCCCGAGCACGGCACGATCGTGCCGCAGACCCTGGTGGGCTACGGGCGCCGCAGCCGCGGGGTGCAAAAGGACGTGGTGCTGGCGATCGACCAGAGCGGCTCCATGGCCTCCTCCGTGGTCTACGCGAGCGTGTTCGGCGCGGTCCTGGCCTCGATGAAGACCCTGCGCACGTCCCTGGTCGTGTTCGACACCGCGGTGGTGGACCTGACCGAGCAGCTCACCGACCCGGTCGAGGTGCTGTTCGGCACCCAGTTGGGCGGCGGCACGCACATCAACAAGGCCATCGCCTACTGCCAGGGGCTGATCAGCAAGCCGAACGACTCGGTCTTCGTGCTGATCAGCGACCTGTACGAGGGCGGTGTCCGAGAGGAGATGCTCAGGAGGGTGGCCGCGATGCAGGCGGCCGGCGTCCAAGTGGTGGTGCTGCTGGCCCTCTCGGACGAGGGAGCGCCGTTCTACGACCGGCGGAACGCGTCCGCGCTCGCCGAGATGGGGGTGCCCGCGTTCGCCTGCACGCCGGACGCGTTCCCCGAGCTGATGGCGGCGGCCATCCAGGGGCAGCCCCTCACGTCCTGGGTGGAAAAGCACCAGGACGCCTGATCCGGGCGGGCGGGGCCGTGGCGGTCCCCGCCCGTCCCCGGCCGCCACCGGAGAGCCGTTGAGTTACGACGCGGTGGCCCTGGTCGCCGGGAGGCCCGACGAGCAGGCGGTCGTCGACGCCCTCCAGAACGTGGACCCGGAGCTGCGCCTGCACTGGCACGGCGACACCGGCGGCCTCCAGACACGCCGGCCACGAGGAGAAGGACGGCATGATCCACCACTACATCATCTGGCTCGACCGTTACGCCGACGATCGGCGGCCTACGCGCTGTCGTCGACAGGGCGACGTTGCCTGATGCAACACTGGTGAGAACACGCCGGGGGCAGGGAGGGCCAGGGGACATTGCGCTCGTAGTCGGCCGCGGCAGCCAACAGCATGTCGTCACGGTGGTGACCGGCGACCAGTTGCACACCGACAGGCAGTCCACCGGCGGACAGTCCACCGGGCAGGCTGATCGCCGGGTGCCCGGTGATGTTGAACAGCCAGGTGAACCCGACGCTCATCACCTTCCCAGGGCCTTCGTGCCCGTGTGGCAGGTTCGGGGTGCTCGGGGTGACCAACAGGTCCACGGAACCGAACAGGTCGTCGAGCGCGGCGCGATTGGCGGCGTCGTCGTCCCGAACCGTGGTGTCCGGCCCCTTCCTCCGCTTGGCGAGCCAACTCGCGGCGGGGTCGGTCAGTATCAGGTCCACCTCCTGCAACGACACTCGGCCACCATCCGCCCACCTCCGCACGGCGCGGTCCACGACCCGGGCGACCTCCGGGTCCACCTCGTTGAAGCCGAGCGTCGGAGACCACGCCGCACGCAGTGGCCGGGACAGAGGCGGTGCGGGCTCCGATCCCAGTACGACCGACCGGTAGAGCTCCACGTCGGCAACGGACCGGGTGACGGGCCCGCCGAGCCCGAGCCCGGCTCTGTCCCGGGCGGGCAGCAGACCGGTGGTGGGTTTGTAGCCGACCACACCGCACCAGGCCGCCGGTATCCGGGTGGATCCGGCCCCGTCACTCGCCGTCGCCAACGGCACCATCCCCGCCGCGACGGCGGCCGCCGAGCCCGCCGACGAGCCACCGGGGGTGGCGTCCGCCCGCCAGGGATTGACGGTCCTTCCCCGGTCTGTCGTACCCCAGGTCTTCCACTCCGTGCCGGGGCCGGGAACCGAGGTCGGGCCGATGGGTACCGCCCCGGCTTCGAGCAACTTCCGGGCCTGGAGTGATCCGATCCCCTCGGACGCCTTCACGGCCAACGGGACTCCGGCGAGGGGAAGGTACTTCCCCCCGGCGACGGCCTCGTCGACGTCTGACGCGTGCTCCCTGGCGGTGTCCGACCACACCTCACGGAACGCCTTGATCCCGGAGTCGACCCGTTCGACGGCCTCCAGGGTCGCCTCGACCACCGTCACGGCACTGACCTGGCCGCTGCGCACCCGTTCCGCGATCTCTCCAGCGCCGACCCGCCCGTCATCATCCACGACCATCACCCCTCAGGCCTCCACGTCCAACGCGACCCGAGCGCTCCAAGGCCCCAGGACGGTTCCCGTTGCGAGCTCCCGGGAGGGTCGGGAACGGGGAGTCCCGCTCCGGTAGATCCCTGTGTTCACATGGGCCGGACTTGTTCGAAGCCGCGTCGGAACCGTCACGCGGTGGCCGCCCACCCGACCCGATGGGTAGCCACCGAAGGGCTACTCAGAGTTCCCTGCCGCCGTCACCGCCTGGTGAGTCACTGCTTGGTCCCGGTGCACTTCCGGTGTTCTGCGATTCCGTACCGGACGGGAGCCGTCCACGTTGGGCGATGCGCGCGGCTCTGGACATGCCGGACGGGAGCTGTCCACGTTGGGCGATGCGCGCGGCTCTGGACATGCCGGACGGTGGCTTGCCCTGCGTGTTCCGGCTCTCGGACGGCTCCTCGGGGTCTCTGCCGAGCCTGGAACCCACTTTGACGCGTTCCCTGGACTGCTCTTCCGAACCGCGTCCGACCCGCTGCCCGGCGGTCACCTCGTTCCCATCGAAGCTCCAGCTCTTCAGCCGGGGGTCCACCTCCGCCTGGACGCCGCGTTCGATGAGCACGGCCATCTCGACAGGACCGATTCCGCCTGGTACGGGGGTGATGCGCTGAGGAACGTCGTAGGCATCGTGCCGCGCGTCGCCCTGGACGGTGCCGTCCCCCTCGGAACGAAGCCGGAGTCGATGACCGCCCGGTGGTGGTCGGCGATGATGTCGCGTCCGATGATGCCCGGGGAACCCGTGACGCTGATGATCACGTCCGACTGCCGCGCTCGCGAGAGGTCGTCCCCGTAGTCCAGGCAGACCGGCTCGATTCCCTGGTCGTTCAACAAACGGACCACACCGCCGCCCACGAAGCCCTTCGATCCGATCACGGACACCTCCGCACCATCGCGCGCATACGGGAGGGCGACCCGGGTGATCCCGTCGGCCGTCGCGCACGCCCGCTGCTGCGACCGTGCTCCCAGCAGCCCGTCGATGTCCTTGCGAGGGTCGATGTCCTGCACGTACGGAAGAAGGGTCCGAGGAGGCGGGAACTGCACGATGATCCCGAGGGAGTTCGGGTCCTCGTTCGCTTTCAGGATCTCCTCGTGAAAGCGCCCGGGGTCGACGTTATGAGGTAGGTGGACGTCCTTGGTCCCGAAGCCCATGGAGGAGAAGTTCTTCAACTTCTGGTTCGCGGACACACGTGAGGCCTCCAGCTTCACCCGGGTCTGCGCATCGAGTCCCCGAACCGGCTCGAACCGGATGACGGAGATCGACCGTCCGGTCCGGCGCACCGGCTCCTGGTACTGGGACAACCCCTGTTTGACCTGGCGCAACAGCGCACGCCCCGAGATTCGGTTGGTCTCCTGTGGTCCCACTGCGGATCAGGCCCTCTCACCCAGGGCTTCCAGGACTTCTTCGACCGGTGGCAAGGACAGCCGCTTGCGCAGTGCCTCGGCCTCGTCGTCGGGGACCACCTTGCGATCTGAGACCGGGTCGGTGAACCGGCCCTCCTCCCATCTGAGGGGGATGGTGGTGAAGCCGGCGGGGCCGATGTCGTCGTAGTAGGAGAAGGGGCCGTAGTGGGCGTACCACTCACCAGCGGTCAGGGGCTCCGGGCCGGGAAGAGCGAGATCCTTCTGGAGGATCGCGGCCAACTCCGGAACACGGGTGACCAGGCCCGTTTCCATCGGGTTCGACTTGATCTCGGTGAGGATGTACACGTCACGTACCAGACCGCTGCCCGTGAAGATCTGGACGAGGCCCCGTCCTTCACCCAAGAACGTGGGGAATCCCAGGATGAAGGCCTTCATCCTGACTCCGTCCCGGGTTTCCTGATCGATGATCCTGCTGACGATCAAGGCTTCCTCCGATAACAGGGGGAGATGTCGCGGCCTTCGGGTTCCCCGGCGAAATCCTTCGCCTGGTTCTTGTCGGCACGCCGAACGAATCGCTGCTGTGGTCCGCGGCCGCCAGGGGCCTCTCCAGCCGATACCGGTCCACGGTACACAGGTCCTGTGCGAGCGGAACGGGAAGCGTGCTCACACTCCCCGCTCCGACCCGGCGGGCTCTCCGCGGCATGGTGTCGGGATCGCCCGTCACCTCGGCCTCAGCCGGCGGCCCGTTCCTGGGGGACCGCGGTCTCCTTGATGCCCTTGAGCACCTCCTCGATGGTGTCGACCTCGGTGCCGGAGAACACGCTTTCGGGGCCGCCCGGGGAGACACCGGTGAACGGCGGCTCGTAGAGGTCGCCCACGTCCAGGAAGCCGTTCTTGGCCACGTAGTCGATGATCAGCTTCAGCAGGCGCAACTGGGCCGAGGTGAACGTCCGCCCGGCCTGGAAGGCGTCGAAGGCCTCGGTCACCGCGTCCTGCCGCAGACCGGTGAGGGAGCGCAGGAACAGCCCCAGCCCGCCATGCTGCTCCTCGGCGCGCTCGATGTCGGACTCGGTGCCGAATCCGCTGTCGAGGAACAACCGGGAGAAGTGGTCGATGTCGGCACTGGTGAGCTGCCTGTTGCGCAGCAGCTTCTGCACGGACAGGTCGTCGGCGTGGCTGCGCACGTAGGTGCGGACCTTGACCTCGAACCGGGTCCACCCCCCGCCCACGTCCAGGCCGTTCAGCTCGGTCCGGGTGAGCTCGCCGAGCTCGTCCTCGAAGTCGGAGTAGACGATCCCGCGCCGGGCCTTGGGGATGAGCCGCACCAGGCCGCGCACGCGCCGCCGCATCGCTTCGAGCATCGGCAGGGTGACGTCCTGCCACCACGCGTCCGTGGTCAGGTCGGCCAGGAGCTCGCGCTGCCTGGCCACCACGGGGTTGTTCAGGGTGGTGGGGTCGAGCAGGGCCTCGGCGATGTCCTGGACCTGGCGCCGGAGCTTGTCGAACCCGGGCTCGGGTTCCAGGACGCCCAGCTGGAGGCGCAGCGCCAACAGGTCGAAGCGCTTGGCCTCCTGGCCGCTCTCGTCCTCCTTGTACTCGGTGGGCAGGGGAGCCAGGGTCTCGGCGAGCTGGTCGCGCTTGTCCTCGGTGATGCGCTCCCACGCGGCGGGGTCCTGGTAGGCCTCCACCGTCTCCAGGTGGGGGCGGACCTCGACGTTGCGGTGGTTCATCCCCGACACCTCCAGCTGGAGGCGCATCGGGAGTACCTCCAGCGCAGGCTCGACGCCGCGCGGACCCTGGAGCAGAGCCGTCGCCAGATCGACCAGGACAAGACCGCCTTGGAGGACGAGGTCCAAAGGGACATCGAGGTCAGGAGAGAACAGGAGCGGCGGGCCAGCCTGCTGTTCAACCGGTTCGCCGAGCACCTGTACGGCGACGCCCGTTCCCCCTACCTGGCCTTCCAGGCCAGAAGGAGCCATCTGGAGATCGAACTCAAGCTCGAAGCCGACGACAGCACGGGCATCTCCAACATGAAGATGTTCTGCTTCGACCTGACCTGGGCGGTGATCGCCCATCGGACGGGACGCGGCCCCGACTTCCTCGTTCACGACAGCAAGCTCTACGACGGGGTGGACGAGCGACAGGTCGCCCGCGCCTTGGACCTGGCCGCGCGGGTCACGCGGGAGGAGGGCATGCAGTACGTCGTGACGATGAACTCCGATGACCTCGCCAAGGCCCAGCGGATGGGTTTCGACGCCGACCCCCACGTCATCGCGCCCCGTCTCGACGACTCCGAGACAGGAGGACTCTTCGGGTTCCGTTTCTGAACAGCCGGGATCCGTCCCGGGGCCAGGGCGTCCCCGGGTCCGGGCATGAAGCCGAACCCTTCGGGGCTGACGCGGCTCCTCCCGCTACCGCTGCCATCGGGGCTCCTCCGGGGCGCTGAGCGGGCTCCAGCCGAGATGGCGCGTCCGGCACCGTCCCCTCAGGCATGTCACCGACGTCGCCGTACTCTCCGCATGCTCGCGAGGTAGTCCGGGCTCAGGCAGTTGTCCCAGTCGTCGGCGCTGCGCTGCTCCCATTCGTATTCACCGAAGTCAGCGTCGTACTCCATCTGTGTCCGGTGCACCACGCGTCCGCGCCAGAGAAGCTCCACACGCTCCACACGGGACTCCCTCGCGGTGCCGTGGTAGCCGCGCTCCACGAATCCGTGCAGCCCGTCCGGCTCCATCCTCACGATCTCCGCGTTCCAGTAACTGGGAGTCGTCGTTGTGGCGAGGCCGCCGGGGGCCACGTCCATGACCGGCGGGTTCCACTCGACCTCCGTCGAGCACGGTCCCGCCTTCTCGATGTCGGCCCGGTCGTTCCCGGTCTGGTAGCGGCCGGTGACGCCGGCACGCCAGGCACCGTCGCCGTCCGGCTCCCAGGAGACGGACGGCATGCCGAGGTCGGGAAGGTGGTCGGCGGCTCCGAGCACGCGCACCCCGTCGAACCCGTACCAGAACGCGCCGTGCCTGGTCTGTCCTTCCTGACCGAAGTGCGTGATGGTGTCCTGGAAACCGCCCTCGTCGAAGAACCGCTCCCACACGCAGGCGTACTGGTCGCGGTGGTCCTCCCAGAAGCCGTAGAAGTCCGGGTTCTTCCCGCAGCCGGCCTGGATGTCGAGAAGGCTTCCGTCGTCCGCCCGCCGGACCGCCACCGGGACGTTGTACGACCCGCGCTCGTTGAGCATCCGGTCGATGATCCCTTCGGCCTCGTCGCGGCCGATACTCCGATCAGGGCGGGGGATGACGCGCAGGAAGCTCGTGAAGATGTTGGACACGGGACCTCTCGCTTCTCGTGGCACCGGCACCGCCGGGGGAGCAGTCGAGTGACCGGGCGGCCCGGCCATCCTCCCGCCGGTTCGCCCGGAGGCCCGGCCGGCGTCCCGCCCGCCGTCCCCTCACGTGCGCCACCGGCTCACCCAGGGAAGGCGTGCCCGCGTGGATGGCCGCCTCCGCGCGCCGGGGCCCGCCCGCGCGGGACTCCCGGGCCCGACCGCGTCCCCGACCCGCACGCCTTCGCCCCTCCGTCCTCAGGCCGGGCTCCGAGCGCGGGAGGACCGGTCCAGGAGGGTGCGGCGGACGAGGGCCACCGCCGCGGCGGCCATGGCCACCCCCGCGACGGATCCGACGGTGTTGACCAGGAGGTCGCCGGTACCGGCGCCGCGTCCGGCGGCCATGGCCCACTGGACGGTCTCGATCGTCAGGCTCAGGGCCGGGCCGTAGAGCAGGCGCGAGGGCCACGAGCCCAGGGCCAGGCAGGCGACGACGCCCACGGGTACGAACAGCAGGGCGTTGACCAGCTTCTCCTCGACGATCAACGTCTGGAACCGGACCGGCTGTCCCTGGGCGTCGATGACCGGCCGTACCTCCGCGAGGACCCTGGCGGCCGTTTCGGGGGAGACCTCCCCGCCTTCGGGGGTGAGCACGACCTCACGGCCGCCGGTGGTGGGGTGGACGACGTAGTCGATCTCCCGGCCCCCGGCCTGTTCTCCGAGCCCGACCCGCCCGTCGCGGGCCTCCTCCACCTGTTCGGGGGTCAGCTCCCGGGCCGTGTAGTGGGCGAGGGCGTCCCCGTGTTCGAGGAGGACGCTGAACTCCTCGGGTTCGACGTGCTCCTCCTGCTCCTGCTGCCACCGGAGCTCCTCGTAGGCGCTGAGGGGGTTCCAGTCGACATGGCGCGACTGCCCGGTCCCCACCAGCTCCCAACTGAAGACCGGCATGGCCAGGATCGCCAGGTAGACCACCGTGGCCGCGGCGAGCAGACCGCGCAGGGCGCGGCGGGCGGTGTCCGGGCTCCTCCCACGCCACCGGGCGAGGATCAGGGCCGACAGCAGGAGTGACACCAGCACCGCGGCGACGGTCAGCGGAGTCACGTGGAGCAGGACCATCCACATGGGGCTTCCAACAGGGACGAGCCCCGGCCGGAGGGGGCGGCCGGGGCCGGGCTCGGCCAGGGATTTCGGTAGCGGACTCAGTTGCAGCGCACGAGTTCGGTGTGGTACTCCGCACCGTTGACGAGCCTCATGACGCCGCGCACGTGCTGGACGCTGGCGAGGTTGAAGGACGCGCTCGCACTGCTGCTCACGGTCTTCCACGCGGAGGGGGCGGTCTGTCCGCCGTTGGCGTACCGCACCCGGAAGTTCACCGTGATGCTGCTGCCGCTGTACTTGGTGTAGTCCACCGTGGCCCTGCTGCACCCGGTGGCGACGATGCGCAGCCTTCCGTTGGTCAGGTATCCGTATCCGGTGTCCAGGGTGGAGAGTTCGTCCTCGGAGTAGGTCTGCTCAAGGTAGGCGTCGACGCTCTCGACGTCTCCCTCCGGGCCCACCTCCAGGACCTCGTGGTCGTTGGTGATGAGGATCTCGGTCTCACTCACCGAGGTCGTCCCGGCGGTGTCCCGGGCGAGGGCGGAAGCGGGGGACGGGGCGCAGAGCAGGGCCGCCGCGAGGACGGCGGCGGCGCTCTTCAGGGGCACGTTCCCGAGTCTCATGAACGTCACTCTCGTCTGGGGGGTGGGAGGCGCCGGCGGCGAACGCGGGGCCGCCGAGACCGCGAGGAGAGTACAGGACGTTCTCCCGCGGTCACAAGGCGCGGTGGGGAGCCCTTCCACCACCGGGCCGGGTGGTGATGATGGGACGCGGGAGGAGGTGTTCTGTGCTTGGCCCGTGCTTTTCGGTACGTGCTCGGTCAGCGGTTCCGGAGGGCAGAAAAGCGCCCCGACAAGGCCTGGCGGCCGGAATCCCGTGGTCCACGTCCGCCACGTCTCCAGCCAGCCCGCCAACCAGCCTGGATTCCGGCGGATCCCGGCGGCTCGCACACACGTCGGGGCGGGCGCACCGCGCCCGCCCCGACGGCACGGCCTCCGCTACCTCTCGAGGTCCTCCTCCTCGTCGGGACGCGCCGAGTCCGGGCTGAGCGGGTCGTGCCCCACCGACATCAGCCGGTGCCGCCACTCCGCGTCCTCGCGGCGGGGATCGGCCAACTGGTCGCGGACGAACTCCGAGACCTCGCGCATCAGCTCGACGTCCCCGTCGGTCACGTCCACCCGGCGCTTGTTCAGCAGGTTCACGATCGCCTCGCCCTTCCGCCACACCGGATGGGCGGGGTCGGCGCCGAAGGCGTTCTCACCGGAGGCGTTCGTGAGCAGCCACTCGCGCAGCTCCTGGCCGGTCATGTTCACCACCGAGTGGAAGTCGTTCCACACGTCGTCGACGACGGGATCGTGCTCAGCCATCTCTTCCCCCTTCGTTTCGGCTTCATCCCACGCGGTCAGGCCCGTCCGCGTATGCCCCGGGTGACCGCGAAGCCCACGGCTCCGGCCGCGAAACCCGCGGCGCCCATCAGGGCCGCGGTGCGGCGCCGCTGGTTCATCTCCTGGAGAGGACTGACCTCGTGCGACTCCTCGTCGAACTCACCGTGCGCGCCGTAGTCGCGCTCGTCGTCCAGGGGATGGAACAGGTTGTCGCGCGCGGACGGACGGAGGTCGCGGATCTGGGCCTTGAACCCGCTGCGCCCCTGCTGCCAGCTGACCAGGCGCGGCGCGAGCCGCTGCCCCAGGGCGGTGGCCACCGTCGAGGCCCCCACCCAGTACCGGCGCCGACGCGGGTGCTCGGCGGCCCAGACGATCGCGTCGGCCGCCACCTCCGGCTGGTACACCGGGGCCACCGGGCGCGGACGGCCCTCCACGCGCGAGCGCGCCCACGTGAACTGCGGGGTGTTGACCGCGGGCAGGTGCACCTCCGTCACCTTGATGTGCGAGCCCCTGTGGATCAGTTCGGAGCGCACCGAGTCGGTGAATCCGCGTATCGCGTGCTTGGCCCCGCAGTACGCCGCCTGCAGGGGGATGCCCCGGTAGGCCAGGGCCGATCCGACCTGCACGATCACGCCCCGGTCCCGGGGCAGCATGCGCTCCAGGGCGACCCGGGTGCCGTGCACGTAGCCGTGGTAGCAGACGTCGGTGACCCGGTGGTACTCGTCCGGCTCGATCTCCATGAACGGCGCGATGATCGTGGCGAACGCGCAGTTGACCCAGACGTCCACCGGTCCCAGCTCGGACTCGACCCGGGCCAGGGCCTCGCGCAGCGCGTCGGCGTCGGTCACGTCCACCGGCACCGCCATCGCCGACGTCCCCTCGTCGCGGGCCTCCTCCACCGCCGCGTCGAGCCCCGCCCGTCCCCGCGCCAGGAGGGCCAGGGTGTACCCCTTCCGGGCGAACTCCCGGGCGGTCGCGCGGCCGACTCCGGCGCTGGCCCCGCTGACCACCACGACCCGGCCGTCCCTTTCTCGGCCCACCTCGGCCACCTCCCCACAAGGCCGACACGGCCTCTCGGATACTCCCTGCCCGCTACCCGGGAGCACCGCCCGTTATGTACATGCCACGGCAAGCTTCTGAACTGCCGTTTCGCCGAGTACGCCCCTGGGCAGTCGCTAGGCAGGAGACAACCCCCCGGCGGCATGCGGATCGGAAGGGGGCGGATGGGTCGCGACGCAGCACGCATCGGCGAGCACGGCTTCCTCTCGGACTGCCACACGGCCGTGCTCATCACACCGGACGGCACGATCGACTGGATGTGCGTGCCCAGGTTCGACGGCGCCGCGCTCTTCTCGGGGCTCCTGGATGCACGGGGCGGCGGTTGGACGATGGAGGTCGAGGGAGCTAGCCCGAGGGGTCGCGCCTACGTGGACGACACCCTCGTCCTGGAGACCCTCTGGCGCGGGCCGGACGTGGAGGTGGCCGTCCGCGATCTGCTCGCCGTCCGAAGGCGGGGCAGGTCCGGCCTGTACCGCGAGGGCGTCCTCCTACGGGTCGTCGAGTGCCGCTCCGGCGGCACGGCCGTGCGTTCGAGGCTGGACGCCAGACCCGACTTCGGGCGCGCCGCCCCCGGGTGGGAGCGCCTCGACGGAGCCCTGCGGGAGTCCTCCGGGATGCTGCTGTCGGGAACGCACGCCCCCGAACTCGCCGAGGACGGCGTACCGGAGTACCGCGTGGAACTCGCCGAGGGCGACACGGCCGTGTTCGCCCTGGACTACCTGGACGGTGAGCACCGCGTGGGGCCGGGAGAGGCGTCGCGGCTGCTTCGGCGGACCCTGGAGGCGTGGCGGGACTGGGCCGGGCGGATCGGCTACCAGGGGGTCGGTGCCGCGCAGGTGCGGCGCAGTGCCCTCACCCTGCGAGGCCTGCTGTACGAGGAGACCGGGGCCCTGGTGGCCGCGCCCACCACGTCCCTGCCCGAGTCGCCGGGCGGCCCCAGGAACTGGGACTACCGCTACGTGTGGCACCGCGACGCCGCGCTCGTGGTCCTGGCCTTCCTCCGGCTCGGCCACTCCGAGGAGGCCGGGCACTACCTGCGCTTCCTGCTGAGCATGTGCAAAAGCCCGATCGACTGGATTCCCCCGGTGCAGGCGGTCGACGAGGCGCCTCCTCCCCGGGAGGAGACCCTCGACCACCTGGACGGGTACGACGGCTCGCGCCCGGTCCGCGTCGGCAACGGCGCCTACGCGCAGCACCAGCTGGACGTGTACGGGCACATCCTCGACGCGGCGCTGTCCTACGAGGCGGCCACCGGACGGCTCCGGCGGGAGGACCTCGAACAGCTCGCCTCGGTGGTCGAGTCGGTGCGCAAGCTCTGGAGGGAACCGGACGAGGGCATATGGGAGGTGCGGTCGGGAACCCGGCACTGGGTCCACTCCAAGGTCTACGCCTGGGTGTGCCTGGACCGGGGGATCCAGCTCTTCTCCGAGTCCGGCAAGGGGGTCGACGCGCCCCTGGGGGAGTGGTGCCGGGAGCGGGAGGCCGTCCGCGAGGAGATCCTCGACCGCGGCATCGATCCCGCGACCGGATCCTTCACGCAGGCCTACGGCTCCACGAACGTGGACGGGTCGCTGCTGCGGATCCCCCTCCTGGGCTTCCTCGACGGAACCGATCCGCGTGTGCTCAAAACCCTGGAGCGCGTGGACGACCGGTTGGGCGTGGACGGCCGCCTCGTCCGCAGATACGACCCCGAACGGACCGACGACGGGATCAACACCCCGGAGGGCGCCTTCCTCCTCTGCTCCTTCGACATGGTCTCCGCCCTGGTGCTCGCCGGGCGGACCGACGAGGCGAGGGAGCGGTTCGAGGGGTTGTGCGGACGCGCCGGGGACCTCGGCCTGCACGCGGAGGAGATGGCCGCCGACGGCACCATGCTGGGCAACTTCCCCCAGGCCTTCACCCATCTGGCGCTGATCGAGGCGGCGGTCAACCTCGACGGCGCGACGGACAGGGAGGCACTGCACGACTGGGTGCGCGGCAGGTCGGGTAGCGGGGTAGGGCGACGAAGGAGGAACGAAGACCATGGCTGACGACACCACCGGTGAGATCAAGGAGACGCTCCAACAGGAGGCGGAGGCCTACCAGGACGGCAGCGACCAGCCCCTCCTCGGATACGCCACCACGGCCTCGGTCTACCTGGCCCTGGCCGGGGCCGGGCTGCTCGCGGCGCGCAGGTACCGCGGGCGCGGCGCGACAGCGGCCGCTGCCGCGGACGTGGGTCCGTGGGACCTGCTGCTGATGGGACTGACCACGCACAAGCTGTCCCGACTGGTGGCCAAGGACCCGGTCACCAGCCCCCTCCGGGCCTTCTTCACCCGGTTCAAGGGGGTCTCGGCGCCCTCCGAGCTGGCCGAGGAGGTGCGCGGCCAGGGCGGGCGCCGGGCCGTCGGCGAACTGATCACCTGCCCGTTCTGCACCGCGCAGTGGGTCGCCACCGCGTACGCCTTCGGCCTGGTGTTCGCGCCGGGCGTCACCAGGGGAGCCGGGGCCGTGTTCAGCGCCGTGGCCGTGTCCGACTGGCTCCAGCTGGCGTACGTGCGACTGCAGAAGGCCCAGGAGTAGGGCGCGGAGGTCGTGTGCCGCCCGTCGCCGACGCGACGGGCGGCCCCTGTCGGTCCCGTACTCGTGGCGGGTCCCGGCGCCGGGCCCGGCCGCAGGCGCAGGGCCGTCCGGGCGTGCCGGGCCGGTGTGCCCTCCCGGCACCCTCGCCGTCAGGCTCGTCGGCGGTCGCCGTGTCCACGGCGCTCCCCGCGCCGGCGGTCCCCGTTCCCGCGGCGCTCCCTGTGCTTGCTGCGCTCGTGCCTTCCGCCGCCCCGTTCGCCGCCGTCGCTTCCGGAGTCCGCCGTCCCGGCCACCTCGGTCTCGGGCGGATCCCCGATGACGAACCCGAAGACCACGTGGTCGAGAAGGAGCGCCATCCTCTCCTGGGGCCTGGACCTGCGGGCGTGGGCGAGTCCGAGAGCCGGGGCGATGGCCAGCTCGAACGCACCCCAGGCCATCACCCCGTAGACCGGTCCGGTGAGCCGTGAGCGCCGCAGCCTCCTCGGCAGGAAGGCGAACAGGGCGCCCGCCGTGGCCCCGTACCCCCAGTGCGCCAGTTCGATGGCGGCCTTCCTCCGGTTCTCGGGAATGCTCCTGAGGACGGCGGGCACGCCCTCCTTCAGGATGGCGTCGGGCGGTGTGCGCTGGACGAACCCCATACCGACCTCGGCCTGGCGCATACCGGTCATGGCCATCGCGCCCGTGGCCCCCCGCACGACGCCCCTGAACCAGGGGCGCTTGGGCGGGGAATCCGACTTCCTGGTCATCTCTCGGCTCCCTTCGACGAAGACCTGCCGTGTACCCCCTCTGACCGGTACGCGCCTTCCCACACGCCCCGGCGCGGGGGTGGGTTGAAGGAGGGGCCCCTGGGTAGTCGTGAGCACCACACCGACGGGAAAGACGCGAGGAGCAGACCGGGGGACGCATGGAGCCGCGGCGGGGAACGGACGAGCTCGCGCACGGGACCATGGCCTCGTGGTGTGTGCCGGGTCAGGGGCCGCCACTGGTCTGCGTGCACGGTGCGGGCGTCTCCTCCAAGCAGACCCTGCCCCTGGTCGAGGCCCTCTCCGGGCGGCTGGAGGCCTGGGCCGTGGACCTGCCGGGGTTCGGGGAGAGCACCGCACCGGACCGCGACCCCACGGTCGCCGGCCTCGCCGAGGCCCTCCTGGAGTGGCTCCGGGCCCGGGGGATCGCACGGCCCTGCCTGCTGGGCCTCTCGCTGGGAACCCAGGTGGTGGCCGAGGCGGCGGTGCGCGCGCCCGAGGAGGTGGGCTCGGTGGTGCTGGCGGGACCGACGGTGGACCCGCGGCTGCGTGCGCTGCCCGTCCTGGCCTCGCACCTGGTGCTCGACAGCATCCGCGAGGGCCCCGCCGTGGCGGTCTCCGGCGTCGCCGACTACCGCAGGGCGGGAGCGCTCCGGGTCGTCCGCAGCTGGCTGGCCAGCCGCGAACACCGGATCGAGCGGGTCCTGCCGAAGGTCGGGCAGCCCGCCCTGGTCCTGCGCGGGAGCAGGGACCCCCTCTGTCCCGGGCACTGGGCCGAGGAGGTCACCCGCCTGCTGCCCCGGGGACGTCTGGTGACCGTTCCCGGACAGCCCCACGCGCTCACCGTCACAGCCCCCGGACCGGTCGCCCGCCTGGTCCACGACTTCGCCAGGGAGGCCGTCCGATGAGATGGCGCAGACAGATGACACCGAAGCGGACCGTGGCGGGCTTCGACTCGGCCACCACCCTGCTGCGCGCGCTGTCGTCCTACAACGCGGGCGGGGACGTCCCGCTCGCGGGGGAGACGTCCGGCGCGCTGGAGGGGGCCGTCGCGCTCGCCGCGGAGGCCGCCAACCGCGCCCCCCGGCGTCTGAAGGAACGCGTCTACGCCGCCGCGGGCTGGTCGGAGGCGGTCCCGCGGCAGCGGATCGGTGAGATCGACTCCGACGCGCTCGCCTCCTGGATCGCCGGCCACTACCCCCGGAAGCAGGCCGAGGTCGCCTTCGTGGGCTCCTCCAACGGGGCGCTCACCCACCTGGCCGCCGGGCTGGAGGCACCGTGGCTCCCGCAGACCCTGCTCATCCCGGTTCGGCGCGGCGGCGTGCCCCCCGACGACGCGTCGGCCGACCTCCGCAAGATGCGGTCCGCCGGGGAGGAGCTGGTACGGGCCAACCCCGACTGGCGGCTGCACCACATGCACGACCCCAACCAGGACCGGCTGATGATCTCGGGCATGTGCTACTTCCGGGTCAAGTGGCTGCGCCTGCCCGACGCCTACCGCCGCTTCCTGCGCTCACGGCTGGTGCCCGGCGGAACGCTCGTCGTCTCGGACTGCGCCATGCGCTGGCCCACCACACGGGTCTCGGACCGCTACGTCTTCCAGCACGGGGGCTTCGGCGGCGCCGACCCGGACGAGCTGCGGTACGGCAGCGAGCGCGTCCGCGAGTTCCTGCGCGCCCACGGCTCGGAGCACACGAAGTTCGACGGACCGGAGCCGGACGGCGACAGCCCCGAGGCGGAGTGGGGGTTCGCCCCCGAGCTCATGGACGACCTGCGCGAACTCGCCGACGAGGAGGGGTGGACGCTGCGGCGGTTGCGCTACGCGGAACCGGAGTCGCCCAGCCCGGCCGTCGCGGAGCTGTACCGCGACTGGTACCGGAGCCGCGGCCTGCCGCCGGACCGGCTGCTGGTGGAGTCCTTCATGCTCGTCGAGCCCTACTGGGCCCTGCGCACCGGTTCGGTCCCCTTCTGGACGGTGTTCAACAAGGAGCCGTCACTGAGGAACCTGGAGGAGTACCTGGACCGTGTGCCCGACTACGAGGAGATCCGGCTCGCCCTGTTCTCCCACGGCGTGGACTCGGTGGGGCTGGCGCGGGCCGAGGAGTGGGCGCGTGTACTGGACCGGGCCACCAAGGTGGGCTCGTTCCTGGGCACCGACCCGGCGGCCTTCCCCCGCGACTTCGCCGTCCTCGCCCGGTTCCACCGCGAACTGGCGCGGGTACGCGGGCGGCAGCCCATGCCGCCCCCCATGCGGTGGCCGGAGGCCGCGGAGTCCCTCGCGGGCGCCGACGGAGTCGAGCTGCTGAAGGAGAGGGACTAGTGACGACCGCCGGGGCGGCCGGGTCCGTCCGGCGCTTCCTCGGCGACGCGCCCGGCAGCGGTCCGGGGGATCCCGGTCACCGCACCGACGGGGGCAGAGGAACCAGGAAGGCGGAGGGACGGATGATCGATCGGCTGAGGGAGGCCGTGACCGGCAGTCGGTGGTTCAGGTCGCTGCGCCGGGCCGTCGCGTATCGCGGGTACGAGCGCGAGACCGTCGTCATCATCCTCAAGAGCGTCATCGCCTCGACGGTCGCCTGGATCGTGGGATCGCTCGTGGGAGGGTCCTCCCAGATCGGCTTCGCGCCCTTCTCCGCCCTCCTGGTCGTGACGCCCAGTGTGTACGGGTCGATGCTGCAGTCCGGCCGCTACGTGGCCGCGGTCTTCCTCGGCGCGCTGATCGCCGGTGCGGGAGGGGTCCCCATCGGCGCGCACATCTGGCTGTTCGCGCTGGTCGTACTGGTCGCATTGCTGGTGGGACAGCTCTCGGTCTTCGGGGAACAGGGCAAGCAGATCGCGGTGGTCGCGGCGTTCGCGCTCGCCGGAGGTACCGCGGGCAGCCTTGAGAGCCTGGGAACGCTGCTGCTCATGGTCCTGGTGGGAACGGGGACCGCCGTCGTGACGAACGCGGTCTTCGCCCCCGCGATCCGCTTCCGTGACGCCAAGAACGCCGTGCTCGACTTCGCGGACGGCCTGCGCCGCCTCGCCCAGGAGATGGCGGACGGGTTCCGGGAGGGCGACGACGGGCGCGGCGACGTCGGCTACTGGAAGCGGACCGCGGACGGCTTCGACAACACCGCGCGCAACGCGCAGGAGACGGTCTCCCAACAGGAGTACCGCATGCGCCTGAACCCGCGCACACTCGTGAGCGGGCCCCCCTCGGCCGCGAAGCCGGCGGCCTACCGCGACTGGATCACCGCCCTGAGACGCTCCTCACGGCACCTGCAGTCCCTCGCCCGCGCCCTGTCCTACGCGCACAGCTCCCGCTCCCGAGCCCCCGAGCCGAGCGAGGCCTTCCTGCGCGCGTTCGCCCCGGTCATGGACGCGGCCGCCGACGCCTTCCGGGCCGTGTACGACGCCGATGAGCCCGAGCGTGAGACGTTCTCCCCCGATCTGGCCTCCTGCCTGGAACAGGCGGTCCAGCGGATCGCCCGGATGCGCGAGCGCATCGACGAGTACGGGACCGGGGAACTGTGGTCGGTGCACAGCGCGATGCTCACCGACATGGAGCGCCTGTTCGAGGAGTTGCAAGAGGGGCATGAGAACACCGAGCGCAGCCAGCGCGGAGGCACGTGAGAGCACCCGGACACGACGGGGAAGGGAGCGGTCATGGAACCCGCAGCGAACAGGAGGACGGCGGTCCTCGTGTCCGCCGTCCTCGGCGCCCTCGTACTGGTCACCGGATGCGGTGGGGGAGGGGCGAACGGCGGACCGGCGGAGGACGGGGGCGGAGGATACGGGAGAGGCTCCGCGAGCCCCGCGGAGATCGAGCCCGGACAGCCCGAGGTGGTGGCCACGGGGCTGGAGGTGCCGTGGGGGCTCGTCTTCCTCCCCGACGGCTCCGCCCTGGTCTCCCAGCGCGACTCGGCCGGGATCGCCCACGTGTCCGGGGACGGCACCGTCACGGACGTCGGGACGGTGGAGGAGGTCTCCCCGGTGGGGGAGGGCGGTCTGCTGGGCCTGGCCCTGCACCCGGACTTCCCCGACGAGCCGTACGTGTACGCCTACCACACCTCGGAGTCGGACAACCGGATCAGCCGGATGGAGTACGACCGGGAGGGCGGGAGCCTCGGGGAGGCCGAGGTCGTCCTCGACGGCATCCCCTCCTCCTCCCACCACGACGGCGGCCGGATCGCGTTCGGCCCGGACGGCTTGCTGTACGTGGGCACCGGGGACGCGGGCCGGTCGCGCCAGGCCCAGAACACCGACTCACTGGCGGGCAAGATCCTGCGGGTCACCCCCGAGGGGGAGCCGGCGCCGGGCAACCCCTTCGACAACCGCGTCTACAGCTACGGGCACCGCAACGTGCAGGGCCTGGCCTGGGACGAGGAGGGGAACCTGTACGCCACCGAGTTCGGCGCGGACAAGCTCGACGAGGTCAACCTGGTCGAAGCGGGCAACAACTACGGATGGCCCGAGGTGGAGGGCCCCGGCGGCGGGGACGAGTACGTCGACCCGCTGGTGACCTGGAGTCCCGAGGAGGCCTCGCCCAGCGGCGCCGCGATCGCGGGCGGTTCCCTGTGGGTGGCCGCGCTGCGCGGTGAGCGCCTGTGGGAGGTGCCGCTCACCGAAGACGGGCTGGGCGAGCCGGTGGCGCACTACCAGGAGGAGTACGGCCGCCTGCGCACGGTGGCCACCGCTCCGGGCGACGACGGGCTGTGGCTGACCACCAGCAACCGTGACGCCCTCGGCAACCCCGTCGCGGAGGACGACCGCGTCCTGCGGGTGCCGCTGGAGTAGGCGGACCGCCCGGCGGGGGCACCCGCCGCGGAGGCCCGCTCCGAGGGCCGGACGTGGACGTGGTGGACGGGGCCCCACGCTCTCCTGTGGGACCCCGTCCCCTTTCCCGGGGAGGGGCGTGCGGGGCGGGCGCCCGTCGCGCCCGCCCGTGGGATCAGCCGCAGACGGCGCCGTTGAGGGTGAACCTCTCAGGCACGGGGTTGGCGCCGATCGGGAGTTCGCCGACGAAGCCGAACGTCACCTCCGCGCCGGGGGCGATGCCGCCGTTCCAGTCCAGGTCCCGGGCGGTCACCGCGTGCCCGGACTGCGTCAGCTCGCTGCTCCAGTAGCGCTCCACGGTCTGCGCGCCGGTGAAGGACCACCCAAGCTCCCAGTCCGTCACGGGCTCGTCGCCCGTGTTGCGGACGGTCACCTGGGTGTTGAAGCGGTCCGGCCACTCGGCGTGGACCACGTAGTCGACCTCGCAGGGGGCACCGGCCGGCAGGAAGGCGTCGCCCTGGTCGGCGACGAACCCGGACACCCAGGCCAGTGTGGAGTTCCAGTTGATGGTCAGCTCGTTGGTCGCCCACGAGTCGATGTGGTCGATGTAGCAGAACTGGGGGGCGCACCCGGCCAGGTTGGACTGGGCCACGGGGTCCCAGGTGCCGGTGTCGGAGTTGGGGCCGCCGGACAGGGTGCCCTCGGGCGGGTTGGGCAGGCTCGGGTCGAGCTGGTGGGCGTACCAGCGGCTGTGCTGGTTGACCGCGTCGTTCTCGCCGTACCCGGTCACGTACGACTGGTTGAGGGCGTTGCGCCCGAGGAGGTAGTCCATGCCCTCCAGGACCGCGTCGCGAAAGTGCGTGTCGCCGCTGATGTCGTAGGCGCTGGCGACCACCACCATGTTGTTGAGCACGAGGTTGTTGGACCCCCAGGCGAAGACGCCGCCCTCGGGGTCGTAGGCCAGCCCGTACGGGTGCTCCTCCACGTTGGCCAGGTACTGCTCGGCCCCCTCGACGACGGAGGCGCGGACCTCGTCGCGGCCGTCCAGGGAGTTGGGCACGGTGGCCAGCTGGAGGCGGCCCAGCGGGGCGGTCCAGCGCCAGTCGAAACCGGACGCGGTGAACACGTCGCCGGTGTGCAGCTCGGAGGAGGTCACGGCCTCCTCGTAGGCGTCCTCCCCGGTGGCCAGGTACAGCTCCGCCGCGGCCCAGTAGAACTCGTCGGCCAGGTTGTCGTCGTCGTAGGGGCCGCCGCCCTCGCCGCCCGCGGCCGCGTAGCGCTCCGGTTCGGCCTCGGCCGCCGCCCAGGCGGTCTCGGCCGCCTCCAGGCACTCGGCGGCGAAGCCGGCGTCATAGGGCGCGAACACGCGGGAGCACTGGGCGGCGGTCGCGGCCAGGTTCAGCGTGGCCGCCGTCGACGGCGGGTGCAGGTAGCGGGGCTGGGGGTCGTCGGCGGGCATCAGGGGCAGGCCGGTCCAGCGCTCGTCGTGGACCTTGTGGTGCGCCATCCCCGCGAGCTCCTCGCCCTCGGGGACCTGCATGGACAGCAGGAACTCCATCTCCCAGCGGGCCTCGTCCAGGACGTCCGGCACGCCGTTGTCCCGTTCGGGAACGGCCAGGGTGGAGTCGGCGACCCGGTCGGGGTCCCCGGTCGGCGCGGTGTGCGTGCGCTCGTAGACGCTCATCAGCTGGTGGACGGAGATGCCGCCGTTGACCACGTACTTGCCGTGGTCGCCCGCGTCGTACCATCCGCCGGACACGTCGAGCGTGTAGTCGCAGGGGGAGGAGGGGTGGCAGGTGACCTCGGTGTCGCCCTGGTTGGGCTCGACCCCGGCGTGCCCGGCCTCACGGCCGTAGCCGGGGGCGATCTCGTCGAGGATCTCGATGCCGCTGCGCTGGGTGTAGTAGAACTCCAGGGCGTCCGTGGCCAGCGCGGCGTAGGGGTCGGCGGTGATGCCGAAGGGATGGCTGGTCTCCCCGTCGGCGGTCAGCGTGTAGCCCTCGCCCGCCTCGGTGAACCCGCCGAAGTCGACGGTGTGCACGTTCTGCCCGGAGGTCTCGTCCAGGCCGTACGGGGAGGTGAGGCCCTCGGCCACGACCGTGCCGCCGGCGTCGGCCAGCTCCCAGGGCAGGGCCTCCTCGGCGTCGGTGACCACGGTGGCGTTCTTGGGGCCGTGCGGAAGGTAGCCGACCTGGTTGACCCGCACGCGCGGACCGGTGTCGGGTTCGTGGACCGGGGGTTCGGCGCCGCCGACCAGGGACACGTCGTCCAGGCAGAACGTCCAGTCCTCCTCGGCTCCGCCGATCTGGAAGGCGAGCTGGGCGTCGTCCATGTCGGCCGCCGCGGTGAAGACGTACTCGTGGCCGGTCATCGCCTCCGTGAGTACGGGCCGCTCGTCCAGTTCGGTGCGCCAGGGGTCGACGGGCTCCTGGACCAGGGCGCGGACGGGGAGGCCGTCGGCGCCGGAGGCGGTGAACGAGAGGGCGTAGGACTCCCCGGCCAGGAGGGGGATGTCGTTCTGGCCGACGATCTGGTCCCACGGGTCGCCGGTACCGCCTGGGACGTCGACGCACAGGGCCCCGTCGTCGCTGACGGCGAGATCGATTCCCTCGGTGGCCCACCAGCCGGTGGTGCCGTCGCCGAAGTCGCCGTTGGTGATCTGCTCGACGGGTTCGTCGTCGGCCTGAACGGGGGAGGCCGCGAGAAGACTCGCGCTGAGTGCGGCCATGGCGCCGAGCGCCGTCGCCGTGTTCCTTCGTGCCGGGCTCAAGGGGGTCCTTCCGCTGGGGGGTGAGCGGTCGGAAGCACTGGGAGCGCTCCCAATAGTATGACTATTGTTGTGTCGCCCATCACACATGTCAATGGGAGCGAACGGAACACCCCGTGTGCCAGGGGATCCCCCGGCACACGGGGTGGTCGACTCGGGAGGCGGGAACGATGGGAGGGGATCAGTCCGGGAGCAGGCCCCGGGCGACGACCTCCTCGACCAGGGCACGGCGCACCTCGTCGGCGTCGCCCGTGTGCCCCTGGTGCCCGGTGGCGGCACGCACCTCGGCGCGGACCGCCTCGACCACGGCGTCACCGCGCAGGACCTCCGCGAGCGGGGCCGCCTCGACGGCCTCCTTCCAGCGGCGCAGCGCGTCCAGCCGGCCGTGCTCGACGGCCTCGCGGGTGATGTGGAACAGGGCGTCGATGTTGCGGTGGTAGGCGTCCGGGTCCGTGAGGTCGACGCTGATCACCTCAACGGGCCGATTGCCGCCGTCGCCGTCGGGGCGCAGGTGGTAGACCTTCCAGAGGCGGCCGCTGGTGAGGATCACCCACTCGGCGCCCTCCTCCACGGCCAGGCGCCGGGACACCTGGATGTTGCGCTGGTCGAGCTCCTGGCCGACCCTTCGCACCTCCACGGGCGCGAACAGCTTGCCGTCCAGCACGATCGCGTAGTCGATCGAGTCGCCGCTGGTCCGGTACTCGGTCGTCATGTCCTGGTACTTGCTGAAGTTCAGCCCGACGCTGAAGAAGTCGGCGACGAGCATGCGGGTGTCGCCGTCGTTGGCGTCGCGCTCGATGAGCTCGTTCAGCGGACCGGTGAGGCGGTCGACCGCCGCGGCGACACGGCCGTGAACGGCGGTGTCCCAGCTCAGTGTGGTGCTGGTGAACTCGCCGGTCCTGGTCAAGACCTGGGTCTCTTCAGCGTCCATGAACGTCCGTTCCCGTGTGTGTCCCGTGTGTTGCAGGCCCCGCCGCACGGCTTTCTCCGGGGAGCGGGGAGCACGTGGGCAGGGGGAGAATCCGGCCACGATGGTACAGCTCACCAAGGGGTCGGACACCTTCAGGCTCCCCCGCCCGCGGGGGTTCGCCGATCGCGGGGGTGCCACGGGAGGCCGCGGCCGCGGGCCGCACGGGCGTTGGGGCAGCACACGTGCGCGTACAGGTCGGGTCCGGTGGGTCCTCCACGGGACCGCCCCGACGGCCGAAAGAGGCGCGGTCCGGCCCCGGACGTCGTCCGGTGCGCCCCCGGACGGACCGGAGGCGGCCGGGCACGCCTCCCCTGGCCCGGTACCCGACCGCCCGTTCGTGCGGGCCCGTCAGGCGAGCAGGCGGCGCAGCTCCTCCAGGAAACGCAGCAGGGCGACCGAGCCCGGGTCCCGCTCACCGGTCCCGCGTTCGCCCACCCAGGCGGCGCGGCCCTTCGCCGACGTCAGGCCGCTGGTCTCGTCGACGACGCGTGCGGCGACGGCGACCGCGTCGTCGGCCGCGCGTCCCGGGTCCCGGGCCCCGGCGAGGGCTCCCTCCAGCGGAACGAGCACGTCGACGAACGTCTTGTCGCCCGGCCGGGCACCGCCCCGTTCCCGCACGCGCCGGCACACGGCCCCCGTGATCCGCGCCGCGTCTCCCGCGGAGAGCTCCGGAAGGTCCTCGGTGTCGGCGGCGGCCGCGATCAGACCCGTGCCCACCAGCGCGGCGAAGGTGGAGGGGTTGGCCGAGGCGAACGCGGTCCCGGCCGTGCGGAGTACGTCCGCGTGGTGCACGTCCTCGGGCAGGCCCAGCAGCGCCGCGCGCACCGCCTCGGCACCGGAGGCGACGGTCACCCCCAGATCCCCGTCCCCGAGCCTGGCGTCCAGGTCCCGCAGCTCCTCCGCGTGCGCGGGCATGCGCTCCATCGCCCCGACGAGCAGCGACCGCAGGGCGCTGGGCGTGCCCGTGGTCCGGACGGCGGGCGCCGTGCCGGAGGAGGGGGCCGCCTCCTCCGGCACGGCGCCGCCCCGAGCGGCCGGGGTCTCCGTGCTCCCCTGCGAGAAGAACGGCGACGCGGCCGGGGCGTCGACCAGCTCGGCGAGCTCGCCGTCGAGCAGCAGGACGGACACCGAGGCGCCGGCCATCTCCAGGCTGGTGGCGAACTCGCCGACGTAGCGCCGGTGGATGGTGACCCCGCGCTCCTCCAGGACCCGGTGCACCCTGCGGTAGACCAGGTACAGCTCCTCCAGGGGCGTGGCGCCCAGGCCGTTGACCAGGACCGCGACCCTGTCCCCGGCGGAGGGCTCCAGCTCACCCAGGATCTCCTCCAGGAAGCGGTCGGTGATCTCGTCGGCGGTCTCCAGGGCGCCGCGGTGGCTGCCGGGCTCGCCGTGGATGCCGATCCCCACCTCCATCTCGTCCTCGCCCAGCGTGAACGTCGGCGTGCCGGTGGTGGGCAGGATGGTCGGCGACAGTCCCACGCCCATCGTCCGGGTGGCGTCGACGGTGCGCTGGGCGACGGCGCGCACGTCCGGGAGGGCGTCGCCCCGCTCCGCGGCGGCACCGGCGGTCTTGTAGGCGAAGAACAGACCGGCCACGCCCCGGCGGGTCTCCTCCCTGCCCCGGGGCGCGGAGAGCACGTCGTCGGTGCCCAGCACGGTCGCGGTCGCGATGTCCTCGGCGGCGACGACGTCCGCGGCGAGGTCGAAGTTGTAGACGTCACCGCCGTAGTTGCCGTACAGGTACAGCACCCCGGCACCGCCGTCGCAGGCCCGCGTGGCCGCGGCGATCTGCTCCGCGGACGGAGAGGAGAAGACGTTGCCCACCGCGACACCCGTGGCGAGCCCCTGGCCGACGTATCCGAGGAACAGGGGCATGTGGCCCGACCCGCCCCCGGTGACGATCCCGACCCGCCCGGGAACGGGCGCGTCGGCGCGCACGAGCGCTCGCCGGTCGGCCGTCGCCGCCCTCAGCCGGTCCGGATGTGCCAACAGCAGGGACTCCGTCACCTCGTCGACGAAGTCCTCAGGGCGGTTGATGATCTTCTTCGGTGCCACGTCACTCACTCGTCTCTCGTTCGTTGGGCGGACGGGCGCTCGGCCGCGCCGGGGCGGTGCCTCAGGACAGGGCTCGCGCGGTCTCCCTGAGCACGTCGAGGTCCTCGGCGCTCACACGCCCCTCGCACACGCGGGCGGGGCCGGCGGACAGCCCCTGGACATCCAGTCCCGCCTTGAGGTGGGGGATGCTGCCCCCCTTGACCGCGGCGACCGCGCGCTCCACGAGCGGTCCCGCCGCCGCGGCGCCCTCCCGGTCCCCGGCGCGCAGGGCGTCGCGCAGGGTGACGAACGGCTTGGGGAAGACCGAGGAGACGCCGGACACCACGCCCGTGCCCCCGGCGCGGACGAGTTCCCCGAAGGCGACGTCGTTCCCGGACAGGACGGAGAAGCCCCCGGGCGCGGCCTCCAGATAGGAGCGGACGGAATCGTCGCTCTCCCCGCTGATCTTGACGCCGCGTACGCCCACCTCCGCCAGGCGCCGCAGCACCGACGGGGGAGCGGGGGTCGTGGAGCGGACCCGGAACAGGTAGGCGTGGACCTCGGCGTCTCCGGCCGCGGCCACGATCCGCTCGTAGTAGCGCAGCAGAGCGTCCTCGGGCGCGGGCAGGAAGAAGGGGGTGACGGCCGCCAGGCGGCGGGCACCGGAGGAGACCGCCGCCCGGGCGAGGCGCTCGGCCTGCCGGGGGGCCGCCGCGCCCACGTGCGCGTAGACGCCGTCGGGACCGAACACCTCCAGCGCGATCCGCACGACCTGCAGGCGCTCGTCGTCGTCCAGGGCGGTGAACTCGCCGGTGGTCCCCGCGGCGAAGACCCCGTCCGCGCCCCGGTCGCGTACCGCGGTGACCAGGTCCCGGACGGCTCCTGTGTCGAGTTCCTCGTTCGCGGTGAACGGTGTGGGCAGGGCGGTGATCACCTGTGCATGGGCGGGCATGGGCGGGTTCTCCTTAGGGAAGAGGGCGTGCGGTGGGAATCGGAGGAGGAGTCACGCGGTGGGCGTGGGGGTCCCGCGGTCCTCGCGGGGATGGCGGCGGCGCCAGGCGGAGCGCAGCGGCGGGGCGGCGAGGGCCACGGCGCTGACCACGAGCAGGGCCACGGCGATCGGGCTGGTGGCGATGGTGCCGACACCGCCGATCTCCAGTGCCCGGCGCAGGTTGCCCTCGGCGAGCGAGCCCAGGATCAGGCCGAGGACGACCGGCCCCGGGGGGATGCCGAAGCGGCGCAGGAACAGGCCGAGGAGGCCGAACACGAGCATCACGGCCACGTCGAAGACGCTGTTGTTGACGGCGTAGGTGCCGACCATGCAGAACACGAGGATGACGGCCCACAGGAAGTGCTGGGGCAGTTCCAGGAGCCTGGCCACGCCCCGCATCCGCAGGACGCTCACGACCAGCGCCAGCACCGTCGCCACGAGCATGATCCCGGCGATGCTGTACACCAGGTCGGGCTGGTTGGCGAACAGGGACGGTCCGGGCTGGATGCCCCAGACGACCATCGAGCCGATCATCACCGCCATCACCGAGTCGCCGGGCAGCCCCAGCGCGAGCGTGGTCGTGACGGAGCCGCCGAGCGTGGCGTTGGAGGAGGTGTCGGCGGCGGTGATGCCCTCCAGTGAGCCCCTGCCGAACTCCTCCGGCCGCCTGGACGCGCGCCGGGCCTGGTCCCAGCCGAGGATCCCCGCGATGTCGCCGCCGGTGGCGGGGACCACGCCGACGACGCCGCCCACTCCGCTGCCGATGGCCATCGGCTTGAGCATGGTGCGCCAGTCGGAGCGGCGGGGAAACCACCTTCCGAAGTCGGTGATCGGCTTGGAGGCGGCTCCCCGGCGGTGGGTGAGGATCTGGTTCATGACCTCGGCGATGCCGAAGAGGCCGATGATGGCCGCGATGAACGGGATGCCGTCCGACAGCTCCGCGAGCCCGAAGGTGAAGCGCGGGGTCCCGGTGATGGGATCGCGTCCCACCGTCGCCAGCAGCAGGCCGAGCACGCCCGCGACGAGCCCCTTGAGGACCTTGCCCCCGGACACGCCGATCATCATCGTCAGGCCGAACACCACCAGCGCGAACATCTCGGCGGGACCGAAGTTGAGCGCCAGGCGGGACAGCGGGATGGCGGCGACCATCAGCAGGACGACGCCGACCAGCGTGCCCCAGGCCGAGGCGAAGGCGGACGAGGTCAGCGCCAGTCCGGCCCGGCCCTGGCGCGCCATCGCGTAGCCGTCGAAGGTGGTGGCGATGGAGGCCGGCGTCCCCGGGGTGTTGACGAGGATGGCGGGGACGCGGTCGCCGAAGTTGGCGGAGACGTAGATCGTCAGCAGTACCGCCAGACCCGGCAGCGGGTCCAGCGAGAGGGTGAAGCCACTGGCCAGGGCGACCGTCATGGTCGCGGTGACACCGGGGAAGGCGCCGACCAGCATGCCCAGCAGGGCGCCGGCGGCGATGCACAGCAGCACGGTGGGGTCCAGCAGCGCGCTGAAGCCCTCGACGAGCGGACTCATAGTGGCACCCTCAGCAAGACGCCGAACAGCAGGTACAGGACAGCGGTGACCACGACCGGGAAGGCGATGAGCGCCTTCCAGCCGCGTCCGCCGCCGAGAAAGGCCAGCGCGGCGACCAGGATCGCCGTGGACACCCGGAAGTCGACGAAGTACCAGAGCACTCCGTAGCCCGCGACGGCCGCCAGCATGGAGAGCAGCCGCAGGGCCCCCGAGCGGGTGGAGGGTTCCGGGGCCTCCTCCTCCGCGCCCCGCGGGCGCAGCAGTGAGACGGCACCGTGGGCGAGGCCCAGCCCGACCAGCGCCAGGGAGAGGACCTCGGGCCACCAGCGCGGGCTGAACTGGGTGAGTCGGGCCCCCTCGGGAATCTGGAGGGCCAGTGCGAACGCGCCGAGGCCGAGTACGGCGCCGGCCGCGGCCGGGACCAGCTCGCGTGTGCGGGACCCGGGGCGCGCCGCCTCCTCGGCGGGCGGCGCGCCCGGCCCGGTCCGGGGATCGGACACGGCGATCAGCCCTCGTCCCCGAGCAACTGCTCGAAGCGGGCGTGCTCGGACTCGACGAACTCCGCGAACTCCCCGGCGGGGACGTTGACGGGGATGTTGCCGGAGTCGCTGATGATGGTGCGGAACTCCTCGGATTCCGCGGCGGCCGAGAAGGCCTCCTCCAGCTTGTCCAGCACCTCCTCGGGCACACCCGCCGGAGCGCCGATGCCGCCCCAGCCGCCGATCACCACGTCGACTCCCTGCTCGCCGGCCGTCTCCACGTCGGGCAGCGCCTCGGAGGGCTCGGAGTCGAAGACGGCGAGCACGCGGAGCTGACCCTCCTCGTGCGCGGGAGCGGTCTCGGAGATGCCCGCCACGACCGCGTCCACCTGTTCGCCGACGGCGGCGGTGACGGCGGGCGCGCCGCCGTCGAACGGGACGGGGCGGAACTCCGCGTCCGCGGTCGCGCCGAGTTCGCGGGTGGCGGCCTCCCAGATCGAGCCCGCGCCCGAGTTGGAGACCGTGACGGAGTCGGGGTCCTCCTTGGCGGCTTTCACCAGGTCGTCGAGGGTCTCGTGGGGGCTGTCCGCGGGGACGGCGATGGTGGCGGGGACCGAGACCATCTGCCCCACGAGGTCGTAGTCGGCCGGGTCCACGTCGTAGCCCTGGTAGCCGAGCATCACCGTCTCGACCGGCAGGTACCCGATGCTGTACCCGTCGGCGGCGCGGCCGGCGAGGTCCTGCAGTCCGACGGATCCGGCGCCGCCGCTGCGGTTCTCCACGATGATGCTCTGCCCGAGGGACTCCTCCATCTCGGCGGCCAGGGTGCGCGCCGCCAGGTCGGAGGCGCCGCCCGCGTCGTAGGGCACGACGAGCGTGATGTCCTGGCTGGGGTAGTCGGTCGTGTCCTCGCTGACACCGCCCCTGTCCGCGCAGCCCGCGGTGAGCGCTGTGACGGCCAGTGCGGCGGCCGTCAGGCGGAAGGTGGTGGAACGCATGGTGTTCTCCGGATCGCTCGGTGGTTCGGCTCCGTGTGTCTTGGGTTGCGGGACGTGAGCCGAGGGATGGTGGTGCGGAGCCGTCGGCTCAGTCGGTGCCGGGGCGGGTGTAGGGCGTACGCAGTCGGAGCCGGGCGTTGTCCAGGTGCTCGCGCAGCTCCGCGAACACGGCCTCGGTGCCGCCGGACTCGACCAGCCCGGCCAGGACCTCGTGTGCGGTGACGGAGGGTCCGAGGTCCTCGTAGCGCTCGTTGGACGCCAGCAGGAGCACCTCGATGGTCGGCCGGTACTGGGCCCACACGTCGGCGAGGCGCCGGTGCCCGGCGGTTTCGTAGAAAACCGAGTGGAAGCGCACGTCGGCGGCGGTGAAGGCGTCGGGATCGCGGTCCTCGCGGGCCTTGCGCATCTGTCGCAGGGGCTCCTGGAGCCCGGCGCTCAGCCCGGCGCGGTCGCGGTCGAGGCTGATCTCCAGCGCCAGCCGCTCCAGGGAACCGCGCAGGGAGAACAGCTCGTCGATGTCGTCTCCGTCCAGCCCCACGACCGTGGCGCTGCGGCGGTTGGTGTCGATGAGCCCCTCGGAGGCCAGGAGCTTGAGGGCGTCGCGGATCGGCCCCCGGCTCAGCCCGAACTGTTCGGCCAGATGGCCCTCCACCAGCGACGTCCCGGGTGCGTAGCGTCCCGTGATGATCAGGCGCCGGAGTTCGCCGGCGACCTTGTCGCCCAGTGCCTGCTGCTTGATGGGCAGGATCTCCGACATGGTTTCCTTTCGGTTAACTGTTAACGGTTAACCACATTGGATCACAGTGTGACGCGTGTCAACGCCCGGTTCGGAGGATGGTCGGGGGTGCGCCGCCGCAGGCCAGAGGTTTCCCCGGTGTCCCAGGGCTTCTGGGCGGTCGCGGATCCAGGAATTTTTTACCGTCGCCGGTCCGGGCGGGGCCCTCTCCGGTACCGCACCGTTACCAGGGCGTTGCGCTCGGCGTTCGTCCGGGTGGCGGCGCGGTCGACGCGGCTGTGGGTCGCGGAGCGTTCCCATGGATTCACAGCGCTGCCGGCGGCCGTGGGTGTTGGGGGAAGGGGAGCCTGAGGCCCGGGAAGAGGGGGATCCAGGGGATGCCCGGGGCTGGACCGGCGCCGCTTCCGGGCTCCTGCCGGGCAGGGGGTTGTTCGGGGGGCGACCTCAGCAGGGCACCGCTCCAGGCACGCGGATGCTCCAGGCGCGCGGAGGAGCCGGGGGGTCCTCACGCACTGAGCCGGTGGGGCGCGCTGGTCCCGGTGACCGGGTCGGGCCACGAGGCCGCGAACGCGGGCTGGTCAGGCGTTGACGCGGACACGTGCGCGTACGGGCCGGGGCCGTGTTCGCGGAGGTGGTCGGCGGTGCTCCAGGAGAGGGGCGGTCACGGTTCCGGAGGCGGGTCGGTGCCGGAATCGAAAAAGGCGTGATCACGGCTTGCGTTCGCAGGGATGCAGCGTGGTAGCGTCATTTCCGGTCAGGCGATGACGGTCATTTCGGGCCTTTTCTCGACGAGGCAGGTCCCCGGTCATCACGTCATTTCTCCCGTTGTTTCCTGGCCTTCCCCCTGTATTCGCACCGCCCTCTCGGTGGAAGGAAACTCCGATGTCCGGACCTCATGGCCTCCCCGGCGCCCCCGGCGGAGGCGCTCCTCGGCGGAGAGCCCGAGGCGGCCGGTGCGGCGGTCCGGGGGGAGCCGACCACCCGGGCGACGCCGAGAGCGGTCCCGGACGGGGCCCGCGGCCATGAGCAGCGGTGCCTCGTTCGGGACCACGTCGCCTATCCGGCGGATGAATCGGTGGCCGAAATAAGGGGCGTATAAGTGACCGGAAAAAAGTCAAGGGGTACGCGGAACAGTCTCAGCCGAAAACGACACGAATCGTCGCTTCCACGCCGCCGACGTGTGCCATGAGATTCCTGATCGCCGACCAGGCAGGTGAACGGCGTCGTGGTGGAAAGCGGGAATCGAAGAAGGAGACCGAGATCCGTGCGCCATGGGCGGCCGGGGCTCCGTCCCGAGCGGGCGGCGCACGGCGACCGACCCGCCCGCGCCCGTCCCCGGACACGCCGAAGGCCCCGGCCCGATGCGACCAGGACCTCCAGCCGCCACCGCGCCGGTCGCCGAGGCGCGGGGAACGGAGTTCCCCGGCCGCGGCCGACCGGACGCGAGGGCCCGGTCCGCCTCACGGCGGACGTTCGCGGTCAGGCGGTGCCGCCGACCAGGTGCTCCACGAAGGAGCGGTAGTCGCGCAGGGCCAGTCGGAGCGCTTCGGTGTCCGTGCCCCTGTCGTCGTTCCACGCGGCGCGGAGCGCGGAGCGGCGCGACTCGATCTCGGCGACCACGGCGTCGGTGACCTCCGCCGCCAGTGCGTCCAACTCGCGCACGGCCTGGTGGGGATCGTCGACGAACCTGTTCTGCGCCTCGCTCCAGCGCTTGCGTACCGCTTCGGGGTCCATACCGCGCGGTCCGAGCTGCCATGCCCCGTGACCGGTGTCGGCGGTGGAGCGCCCCGGCGCCGGATCGGTCACCTGCGCGTCGACCGCCATCGCATCCGGGGCACCGGAATCCGTTCGGGGCCCGGGCACCTCGGCCGCATCCTGCTGGTACACGTCCTGTTCCGTTCCCCGGTTTCCTCCGAAGCGTGTCGCGTGCTCGGCCATCTCGGCCTCCTCTCGTCGGTGTCCTTTACGCTCCGTGCGCGCTGAGGCGCCGTCGGAGCCGGTCACCGCTGTGTCTTCGGTCCCCGGTCCCGCTGGGGCTGGTCCGTCGCGGCCCTCGGCCGCGGCGCGGTCCGGTGGTCCGTGCCGTCGGCGGCGGGCAGCTCGCCGAGCAGGCCCTCCACCAGTCCGCGGTAGGCCACCAGCTCCTCGCGCATGTGCTCGGTGCCGGTCTGGTCCGCCTCGACGGGACGTCCGGAGGCGTGCACGCGGCGGAACTCGGCGACCGCGGCGGGATGGTCCACCGACAGGTCCCTGAGGCGCGACTCGAAGCCCGAGGTGTCACCGGTGTCGGCGGGGCGGTCGGGATAGCCGCGATCGATCATGATCGCTTCCACCAGACCGCGGGCGCTGCGGACGGAGCGGACGGGGTCGTCCACGAACTCCTGCTGCACCACGGCCCACGTGTCGGTGTGCGCCGCACGCTGCTGGTCGCTCAGCTTGCGGAGCTTCATGTTCTTGCGGTGGCGGAGCCGCTCGGACAGATCGCGTTCGGCGGCCGCCGCGTCGCCGTGGGCCTCCACGGCGTGGTCGTACTCCGCGCCGAAACGCTTCTTCAGTCGGGTGGTGCGCCGACCCGGAAGGAGGGAGGACCGCGCAGCGATCGCAATTCCTCCGGCGATGACGACCACCGCTACCACGATGATGGCGATGATGACAATGGTTCCGGTCTCCATGTGGCCACCTCCTGTGGTTGCGCCTGCCCCCAAAGCCCCTCCCAAAACGCACCCATGGTTTGACCAGGTACGCGTGTCGGATGAGGACGCGGCGGCGCGCACCCGTCGGTAGGTGAGGGGAGCGCCCCGGGAGCCCGGCCCGGTGCCGTCAGAGCACGCGGCGCCGGGAGGCACGGAAAAGGGGAGGTCACGGCCCCGGCGAGTACAACGCGTGTCCGGTTCCTGAACCGCTCGTCGACGAGCCAGGGGGTCCAGGACATGTCGGTGCCGAGGCCCCGCACGGGTAACGGGAGCTCTTCGACGCGCGGACCGGGGAAGTCCCGCGGCGCCGTGGTGGCCCGGAACCGGTGGAACGCCGCCCCGGGGAACCGGGGCGGGAGACGAGGGCGACCCACCTTCAAGGACGCCCGCCGTCAGCGCGCGTGGCACGAACGGTCACGAGTGGAAGCCATCCCAGTAGCCGTCGATGCCCACCGTGAACCCGGCGGGGGGCTGTCACACAGATGCTCGAAACGTTCTCCCAGGGCCTCGATGGTGTCGCGCATGGACATGGGACCGAACCGCTCCCTGATCGCCCGGGCGGCCTGGATCGTACGTCCGCTGAAGACGAGTTCGTCGATACGGCCCCATTCCTCGGACACGGTCCCTCCTGAGAGTTGTCCGGGGCGCGCCGACCCACCGGCCGTCACCGGGGCGCAGGGAGCGGGCACTCCGTCCGTACCGGTGAACGGGCCGGACACGGCTACTGCTCTCGCATCAGTCGGAGCAGGGAGGCCTGGTCAGGATCCCGGGTGTACTTCGCCAACTCGTCCAGAGTTCGGTGTACGTGCTGGACGACGTGTTCAGGAGGGATGCCGAGGTTCTGGAGGACGTGGGAGGCCACGTTGTCCTCCTCACGCAGCAGCCCGAGAAGGATGTGCTCTGTCCCGATGAAGTTGTGCCCTCGCTCCAGAGCGGCGTGAAGGGAGCCCTCCAAGGCCTTCTTGGCCTCAGGGGCGAATCGTCGGTAGCTCCGGAGGGTCCGACTCCTCCGTCCGCCGAGGCGGGCCACCTCCGTCCGGGCGGCCTCCTGATCCAGCCCGAGGGATGTCAACGTGTCGGCCGCGAGGCCGTTGCCTTCCTGGGCCAGTCCCAGCAGCAGATGTCCGCCGCCGATACGTCTGTGCTTGAGCGCGACTGCTTCGCTCTGCGCCCGCACCACTACATCCCGCGCCTGGTCGGTGAACCGTTCGAACATCCTCCCAGTCTCGCATCGGTCGAGCGGGGCGGCCCCGTCCCTTCCTTCCACCTGCCCGGGGTGGCCTACGCCCGCATGGAAGGCTCTCCGGTTCCGGTCCGTGTCCGGTCCGCCTACGTCTTGGACGAGGACACCACAGCGATGGCGAACGGCTACGACCTCGGCCTCTTCCTCGGATGGGGAGCGCTCTTGACAGTCGTGGAGATGAGCCCATTGCGCTCGGTACGCCTTGCTCGCGAACACCACGATGAGCGTTCAGGCGAGAGTCGCCCCGTACGGCTTGCCGCCGATGACCGGTGGTGCCACCACGAGGATGACGTGCACTACAAGTACGGCGATCAAGCCCAGCAGGTGTCACAGCTTCGGCGGGGCCGCATGGAGTGGGGGCTCCCGGTCTGTGCTTGTGGGGCTGGGGCGGCAGGGGACTACGGGGATGGCTCTTCCTCTGTGGGAGAAGCGGTCTGATGCGTGAGGAGGGCGCGGCGTTCACGCTTGTACGTTCTGGTGGTGTTGACCAGCAACAACGACCAAAAGACGGTCAAGACCAGTGCCATGCCGCTGACCCGGCCTTCGGTCAGCCAGCCCAGCACCACCCATTGCGCTCCGATTCCCGTGATGAGACCGGTGAAGACGACCGGCCAGCGGGCTGGACGCATGGTGGTCTTCATGGGGGTCTCCCGCTCTATGTGTGTCCGGTCGCGCTGACAGTAGGCTAGGAGACAGGATCCTCCTCCGCGGTAGCCGCCTACGGGATCGTCTCCGCTGTGCCGGGCCGAGTCCACTCTGATCTGGTGGAGCTTCTCGATCTGGCTGGGCCTGGTGGTGACAGCCTCACAGGCCCGGACGGGTGGACGTCCGAGGAGTACCTTCGGACCCGCGCGGAGACCGCTGATCTGGCTGTCGTCCTCGCTGGGCGTCCGCTCGACGCGGTGCTGCAACACGCGGGGGCCGCTGCGCTCGGCGGGTTGTGTGCGGGGTCGCCCGGACTGGTCGCCCAGGCTCGGCGGTGTATCGCGGGTCTGGGCGAACGCGGTTGGGAGGGAGATGACCTCCTCGCCGACGAACTGGTCCATGCCCCGGGGAGCAGGTGAATGTGACGGCTCTCGTCTCCGTTCCCGTGGACCTGGAGGCACTCGGCGAGGTTCTGGACGCCGACCCCGCCGAGGGCGACCTGTCCGCGTGGAAGATCCTCGGCCAGGAACGCGCCCTGGGGCGGGCCCGACGGCGGCTCGCTGGCGAGGGCTACCGTCCCGTCGAACGAGGCCTGGGACGCGGCCCCAGGCCGAGCAGGACGCCCGGTTCGGCCGTCCGTGCCGGGACGCGACGGTTCCGTCGGGGCTGGGCGTGCGCGTGTGAACCGCGTTGTTCGTGTGCTTCCTCGTTCGCGGGGCCTACTCCAGGGTCTCGTCCACGAGGGGCAGGCACGCCAGCACGTCCTCGTTGACCGCCTGCTGGAGCGCCTCCGCCCGGGCGACGTGTTCGTCCACGTCGTGGTCGCTGAACGAGACCAGGTACCGCGCGTAGTCGCCGTAGACCTGCGCGTTCGGGGTGTCGGTCCCCGCCAGCGTCTCGTAGCCCTCGACCATCGCGCCGCTGATCTGCTCCTGGCTGGTGACGAACTCGGTGCGGGGCGAGATCTCGGCGACCTCGGTCAGCGTCTGGCAGAACTCCTCGTCGACGAGCCCGTAGCTGGGGCTGTCGGCGATCGCCTGGCGCATCTGCTCCTGGGCCTGCTCCTCGGCGGCCGCCAGCGCCTCAGCCCGGGCCACCTCGTTCTGGTAGCCCAGGTAGAGGAGCACCCCGCTGGCGCTCAACGCCGTCATCGTCCACCCGGCCGCGACCGCCAGCCGCGACAGGCCGCGTCGCCAGTAGGTGCGCCGCACCGCGACGTGGCCCAGCACCGCCCCCACCGGCGGGACGAGGAAGGCCAGGACCACGGCGAGCGCGGGCAGCCGCGTGGGCGCCAGGTCCTCGGCCGACTCCGCGGCGTCGCCGGTGCCGTCCTCGGGCGCACGGTCCCCGGGATCCGCTACGTCCTTCCCCTGCGAGCCCTGGTCCGTGCCCCGGCCCGTCTCGCCGCCCATGCCCGCCATCGCCTTCCCCTCGTGCTCTTCCACGTGTGCTGCGACAGGACGGCTGGGCGCCGTGCTGTCGTGGTGTGCTCCCCACCGAGAGGAAGAAACCAGAACATTCACCCCGCGAGCGAACGAACAGAGCCATCATGGCACCCGGGCGGACGAGTGCGGTCTCGGGAACCTGACCACGGCTGAGGGATGGCAGGCTGTGTTGCGCCCCCATGCGCGGTCGTGCCGGTGGCGACCAGCCGCGCGAGCGTGACCCGACCAGCCGACGGAAGTACCGGCGAGTGGAGGACCAACTGTCGTGGCGAACCGAAGACCCCCCGTCGGTGACGCGATTCGCCTGCTGGCCGAACGCCTGAACCACAGCGCCGCGAGCCCGAGCCCCGAGGGTTCGGCGAGTGCCCGCGGTGGCCGATCCCGCTCCTGGACGGCGATCATCGCCCAGTGCGCCTTCGGACTCATCCTCTACGTCGCCGTGTCGTTGTCGGTGGGGTTGCTCTCGGGTTCGGCGGTGCTCGGCGCGGCGGTCTCGGGTCCCGTGGTGTTCGGCGCGGTCGTGGTCTGGCGGCGCTGGGCCTTCGGCGCTTGGTCGTCGCGGCCCGTCTCGGAGCAGGCGAAGGAGACCCGGTTCTGGGTGTTCGTCCTCGCCGGCCTGCTGCTGTGCTTCCTCGGGGGCCAGTCGCTGGCCGTGTGGCTCTACGCCGCGCTCGGCTCGTCCGCCTTCGACACCGCGCAGAGCGCCCAGAACGCGGCGCCGGTGGCGCTGCTGCTGTTCTCCCTGTTCGTGGCGGCCCCGGCAGGCGAGGAGGCCCTCATGCGCGGCCTGGTCCACCCGCTGCTGCGGCGCCGCTTGCCGGTGCTGGCTTCGGCGCTGGTCAGCTCGGTGGTGTTCGCCGCGTTGCACGGAAACCTCGTGCAGGTCGCCGTGGCACTGCCGTTGGGGGTGCTGTTGGCCTTCGTCTACGAGCACGTGGGCAGGCTCTGGCCGGTGGTCGCGCTGCACGCGCTGTTCAACCTCGCCTCGGTCGTGGTGCCCGTGCCCCTGGTGGAGGCGATGGCGACCCCCGCGGTGTTCGCCGCCGTGCTGCTGGGCGCGGCCGGGGTCCTGATGGTGCTGCACCCGACCCGCGGCGATGACGACCGCGACGGGAGGACCTCCCCTCCACGGTGACCGTGTACCGACCCCTCGGCTCGGGAGACCGTCATCGCCGCACGCCCGCGGCCACCAGGCGGCGCAGCGCCTGCTCGGCGGGCCCCCGAACCCCTCGTCGCTCCATCAGGGAGCACACGAGCACCGAGATCGACCAGATGACGGCCGCGACGGTGAGCTGCCAGACCGAGGCCAGTACTTCGACGCCGCGGACGCGCAGCGCTCCGGCCGCCAGCGCCAGGAGCGCGGTCTGCGACAGGTAGACGGACAGTGAACGCTTCCCGGTGGCCACCAGCGCCCGGCCGAGGACCCCCGTGCCCGCCGCGCGGTGTGAGGCGACCAGGGCGACGAGCGCCAGGAAGGCGGTCCCAGTCAGCAGTCCGGCCAGGCCCTGGTGCCAGGCGATCAGGACGTGTGCCAGGACGCCGGTGCCGCCCACGCTCATCCACAGCATCGGGAAGGCCGCGGCGGGCACGACGAGTCCGACCAGGACCACACCGGCGAGTTCTCTTCGGTGCCGGTGCGGGTGCTCGATCAGCCCCTGGCCCGCCAGCCATGCTCCGAGCAGTGCACTGGGCAGCGCCATCGAGGTCAGGACCGTCGCCGGCGTCGTGACGGTCCAGATCGCCAGGTTGACCACGACCCCGGCGAGATGCTCGTCGAACAGGGCCTGCGCCGCCAGACCGTGGCTGCGGGCCAGCACCGCCTCGGGCCCGGCCACCACCAGGAAGGACGTCGACAGCGCACAGCCAAGGACGGCCAACAGCAGTGCGACCCGTCGGCGGCGGGCGGCGATGACGCCCGCGACCAGTACGGTGACGAGCCCGTAGGTGCCGAGGATGCCCTGGGCGAAGACGAGGGCGTGCACGGCGCCGAAGGCCAGCAGCCACAGGCCCCGCCCGCGCAGCAGCGCCGTGGCGCGCCGTTCCGCCTGCTCGCGGTCGAGGCCGGTGGCCAGGCTCTCCCGGATGGACCCGCGCGCGATCGTCGCCAGGCCGAAACCGAGCAGCAGGGCGAAGAGCGGGTAGGCCCGTCCGTCGACCAGCAGGTGCAGCAGGCCTGAGACGAGTGTCTCGGCGATTTCGGACGCGTTCGGGTCCTGTCGGAACCAGTAATGAGTGTTGGCCGCGGCGATGAGGAGCAGCATCGCTCCTCGCGCCAGGTCCGGCACGAGCAGGCGTCCGGCGGAGCCGATCATTGTGCCTGGTGCTGGCGTTTCTGCTGGTTTACCAGGGCACATGAGGTGAAATTACCAGATGCGCGGCCCGGGGCCGCGATGTGGGGCTCCTCGTGGGGCTGCTCGCGGTGGTGAGGTTCTCATGGCCGATATGGGACATGCGACGTGCCATATCGACCATGCCGGGGCGATCTCGATGCTGCACACTAGGAGGCGTCGAACCCCCTGGTTTTCCAGTCAAATCAAGGAGACCCCCACCGTGACCACCGCGAAGACCCCCGCGGCTGTGAGTCTTGCCGCCCTACTCGCCCTGACCGCGTGCTCCGGCGGTAGCTCAGTCGTCTACGACTTCACCGAGCCGGTGACGGAGCCGGTTTCCAGTATCGAGTTCCGTGTCCCCGACGAGCTCATCGAACTGGAAGACGACTACGCCGAGAACCGCCTGCAAGAGTCCGTCACCGTCACCGCGGTCGAGTCCGACGACCCTTCGCAGTGCGCCGTGGAGTACCGGTTCGAGTACGCCGATGGCGCACTCGACCGCCTCCTCGCACACATCGAGGACACGGCCGATGACCACGACGCCAGCAAGGAAGAGCGCATGGCTGACATCCTGACGAACGAGAGCCTGGACGATGTCGAGCTCAGCGAGGACTACAGCTCCGCGGTGGTGCCCCTGGGGTGTGCCGTCTCGCCGACCGACGACGAGAACACCGTGGAGGCGGCCTTGTCGATAATCCTCGAGGATGAGGACAGGGTTCCAAACTTCGTTCGGGCCGACATCGCCGTCATGCAGGGTGGCGAGCTGTTCGTCCACGAGCCCGTGGTCAGTAGCGACTGGCAGCTCGACTCCAACGGCAACTGGATCCAGGTCGACGATTAGGAAGTGGCCGTACCGGTTTCCCAGCCTCGGGAGATGCCTCCCGCCACCTCCCGGAGCTTTCTCTTTCGCGAGAACGGGGGCGTATGCGGTCCAGGAACACGGATCCGCAGAAGCCCGGTGCATGCCAGGGCCTCTACCGCACCCTGTAAGAAACACGGCCAGTTGCTCTGTAGGAGGAGAGTACCCCCGCGACGAAAGGTCGCGGGGGTACTCGGGTGTCATCCTCCGTCGGGAGGTGCGGTGCCGCCTGTCGGGCGTTACTTGCCGTATCCCCGGTCGCCTGACCCGGTCTGGTACTGGTTACAGCCTTGTAGCGATCTAGCGAAATCACCCTTGCCAGCAAGAAACCCCTGGTGTAAGGATTTTCGGACAAAAACCGCCACCCGACCAAGGGCACCAATGCTGTTCTGCCGCGCCACTTCGCCTCTGTCACGCCGCACCCTGAAACTGGTCGCCCACACCACCCGCACCCATCGCAAGGACATCGGGAGCAAGTCCCCGCCCACCCGATCCGATGGGTAGCCACCGCGGGGGGCTGCTCAGAACTCGATGCCGCGGTCACCTCCGCTGTCTGGTGAGCTGTTGCTCGGTTCCGGTGTGCTGCCAGTGTTCTGCGAGCGTGTGCCGGACGGGACAGTTCCGCGTTGAGCGATGCGCGCGGCTCTGGAGGTGCCGGAGGGGAGCTGCCCATTCTGAGCGATGCGCGCGGCTCTGGAGGTGCCGGAGGGGAGCTGTCCGCTTTGGGCGATGCGCGCGGCTCTGGACACCGCACCGGTCTTGGCCGGTTCCGGCACCGCGGTCGTGTCCTGGAGTTGCTCCTGGAGCGCCTCACCGATTCTCCTGCGCGGCCCGGACGCCGTGGGCGCCGCTACCGTGGTTCCCTTACTCCGCAGGTCCCGGTGATCCTGCTCCGCGTAGTCGACGGTCATCGTGACCATGTCATCGACCGGTTCGGTACGCACCGCGGGATCCGTGCTGCGCATGTAGGCGACGGTGGAGTCGAAGCGCGCGATCTCCTGGGGGGTGGGGGTTCTGTTGCGCTCCTCGGTGATCGCCTCGCGGGCGCCGAGGTCGTTCTGCATGGACCCGTCCGGGGTGCGGTGGTTCTCGTAGAGGACCTCGCCGTTGCGGTCGGTCACGTAGATGTGGTCGACCTTGCCCGTGGATTCCAGGTAGTGGGCGATGTGGGGGTTGTTCGTGTAGGACGCATCGTGCAAACGAGGGTCGACCCACCGCCCGTACCCTCTCGAAGGCTTATCACGGCCCCTCTGGTAGCGGTGGGCGATACCGAGCATGCTGTTCGACTCGTGGGTCGCGACGAACACCGCGGTCGTCTCATACCCCCGATCGCGGAATGCGTCGAGCCAGTAGTCGGCGTGCTCCGGCTGTCCGAAGGGGTGGCTGGCGACCACGTCGTACTTGGGGCCGCCCATGTCACCGCGAAGGTGGCCGATCAGCTCCTCGTGGAGGTCGGTGGGCAGCCTCCGCTCAACGGCGGACTGGCCCTGCAGGCCGTTGGCCCGCATGATCTGCGCGTACCGTGGATGGATCTCGGCGTTGTCGTCGCCGTCGTAGCTCGCGACCGACTGTTCCCCGAGGGCGTTGATCACCGCTTCTTGAGTCGTTGTCTTACCCGCGGCCTGTTGACCCGTGATGATGATGAACTGCGGTTTCTCACCGTCCGGACGAGCGGGAACATCTTCGGGAATGAGGTCGCTGATGCGCTGGTTCTTGCGCAGCTCAATCCAGGCGGCTTCCCGAGGGTCACTGGAGTGGCTCACGATTCACTCTGCTTTACCTTTTCGCGAAGCCGGCGGATGAGTTCTGGATATTCAGCGACGATCGGCTTCGCCACCTCCACCTCCATCCATTTCATGGACTTCAGTAGTTTCGAGTGCCGCTTGCTCTCATTTTCGTACTTTTCTTTCTGTTCGGGGTTCTCCTCGTGGAAGGCCAGGTCCACGTAGAGATACCCCACCGTCTGAATATAGGATTTTGCGTCCTCTTTCAACTCCAGGTATTCCATCAGGTCCATGCCCGGCGGAATAGGAAGGTGCCCTCGGGGAGTCGAGTCGCTCCGCTCACCCTTGTTCCGGTCGTTCACGAAAATCATCTCCTCAGGCGTCGAATAGCGTGATCACAACATCCATGTCCAAAGCAGCGTCCCGAGGGTCACTGGAGTGGCTCATGCATCACTCCGCTTTTCCTTCTCGCGAAGCTGGCGGATGAGTTCTGGGTATTCAGCGACGATCGGTTTCGCCATCTCCATGTTCATCCATTTCATGGACTTCAGTAGTTTCGAGTGCCTATTGCTCTCATTGTCGTATTTTTCTTTCTGTTCGGGATTCTCCTCGTTGAAGGCCAGGTTGGAGTATAGATACATCACCATCCTAATATAGGATTTGGCCTTCTTTTTCAGGCTCAGGTATTCCATCAGGTCCATGTCCGGCGGAATAGGAAGGTGTCCTCGGGGGGCGAACTGCGCTGCTCGGCTTTGTTCTCGCTGTTCACGGAAGCCATCTCCTCGGGTGCCGGATGGCGTGATGATAACATCTGAATCTGTGTCGCCCGGGCTCCATCTGCTGAACATTTTTCACTATTTCATCATGAAGGAGCAGGTCACGGCCTTGTGGCGGTCTGACGAAACCACCCCTGACAGCAAGAAACCCTGGTGGAGGAGTTTTCGGCCAAGAATCGCCACCCGACCAAGGGTCCCGATGCTGTTCCACCGTGTCGCTCTGCCGTTGCCGCGCCGCATCCTGAACCTGGTTGCCCGCACCATCCGAGCCGGGTCTTGCCCCCGGGGCGTGGGCACGATGGTGATCGATTGGGTCGCGGCCGTCATCACAGGCGTCCGAGGGGCTTCGAAGACGTTCGGAGGTCAGGTCTCCACTGGAGAACGCCATGAGCGCGGGCGGGAGCATGATCGAGGGGATCGGACCCGGGCCCTGCTGCTCACGCCACTCTCGGTAGGCAGCCATCCCGGCCTGCCCTTGTCCTCGGGCGCTCTCTCCGATATCACCAAGGGTGCGCGGCCGTGAGCATCCCCGCGTCTCCATCGAGTTCTCCGCGTCGGCCCCTCAGCCGAACCATCGTGAGACCTTCGGCATCTTCCCCATCGGAATCCCCGACCCCCAACCCGACTCCCTGGCCCGAACCCCCACCCCGATCCCCCAGTCACCACAGATGTCACCTGCGCCTTCCCAGGAACGTGAACCGGAGAAGCGGCCCGTCGGCCTGAAAGCGACCCGTGACGGGCGCGCCGGAACCGACCGCGCACAGGTGGGCGAGCAACGGGAACCGTCCGACCGTAACTGTAAGGTGTCGCTCGTAGACGAGCAGAAACAGAGTAGGTGAGTGATGGCCAAGAGCGTCTTCAAGATCCCTACCAGCCTGGACCGGTCCTTCCTGGACCACGAGATCGCGCTGGCGGGCGGCGGATGGCAGATGCGCCCTCTGCCGATGAAGGTGCTCCTGTTCTGGGCCGCCTCCATCCTGTTGCTGTTCTGGGTCACCACCTCGACGTTCGTCTCCAGCGCTGACGGGTGGCTCATCTTCCTGGTCGTCATCTGGTGGCTGGCGACCACCGCCTTCTTCGGCCAGTACTCCAAGACCAAGGAGATGCGCTTCGCGTCGCTGCCGGCGCTCCTGGAGTACCTGCCCCGGTCCGCGCGCCGCGTCATCACCCGGCGCGGATCCAACCCCAGCGGCTTCTACTCCGTGCTGGGCGTCAAGGGCATCGACGAGACCGGCTACATCGAGTGGCTGGACGGCACCGTCGGCCAGGCCTACCTGGTCGTCGGATCCGCCTCGGTGCTGGTCTTCGACGAGGACAAGCAGGCGATCCTCAACCGGGTCGACGCCTTCTGGCGCAAGGTCGACAACAACGCCGAGTTCATCTGGGTCACGACCAAGGAGCCCCAGAGGGTCTACCGGCAGCTCGGCAACCTGGAACTACTCAACCGCGACCTCGAAGTCCGCGACCCCGAGCTGTTCGAGTTGCTCGACGAGCGGTACTCGATCCTCAAGGACTACGTGGGCGGGCAGTTCACCTCCATCCACCAGTACCTGGTGATCAAGGGCGACAACCTGGAGTCGCTGCGCCGGGCGCACGCCCTGGTGCGGGCCGAGGCCGAGGGCTCCAGCCTCATGATCAAGCAGGCCACGATGCTCAACGCCGAGGATCTCAACGACATGCTGCGGGCCGTCTACACCGCCGGGCGGTAGGGCGGTTCCACGGCCGCGCGGACGGATGGACACCTCTGTGACCGGGACGCGGGGCCGGTCACGCCAAGAAGCCGATCAGCTGCTGACATTACGAGGAGAAAGTGCAGAGCGCGCATGGCCGGTAGACGTTTTCGAGGCAGCGCGACCGGGACCTCGCGGAGGGACCTGCCCGGCGCGCTCCTGGGGACCACCCACGCCACGGGTCGGACGGAGCAGGCCGCCGCCGACACGAGGAAGGACGGGCAGATCGTCGCGAGCTCTGAGGGCTTCGGCGTCTCGTTCGCCAACCTGAAGGAGCGGGAGCGGCGGGCGGCCGAACAGGCCGCCGCCGAGGCCGAGCAGGACGACGACGCCTCCGAGGGGATGAGCGCCGCCGAGCGCCGTGCCGCGCGGAAGAAGGAACGCCAGCTCGGCGGTACCTTCGAGGACCACCCGCACCTGCTCGCGGTCAAACCGCGCGAGCGCTACGTCTTCCACAGCGACTACTTCCGGATCGACGGCCACCACGCCTGCATCCTCGGCTTCTTCCACGACGACGGTGCCCGCGACGACTTCGCCGCGTTCTGGGGCATCAACCGGATCCCGACCGGACTGCCCGAGGACGTCACCGTGGTGGTGCTCGAACAGGTCCGCCGCATGGGCGAGAAGTGGATCGAGGACCGCATCAAGACGGCGGAGAAGCTCGACCGCCTGGAGGAGGGAGAGCAGGCACAATCCGGCACCATGACCTCGCGGCGCAAGGCCGCCAAGGTCAGTGACGACATGGAGATCGTCGCCGGTGAGATCCAGGACGGTGCCAGCTACCTGCACGTGCACAACCGCCTCCTGGTCAAGGCCCCCAGCCTGGAGGTCCTGGACGACGCCGTCGAACGGATCAGGCGCCTGTACATCGACCGGTTCGGCACCCTCACGGTCGCCGCCTACCCCGGCGAGCAGCGTCAGGAGCTGACCAACCTCTTCGGCAAGACCGAACGCAAGCGCGGCAAGGGCTTCCACTTCACCAGCGTGGAGTTCGCCGGATCCCATTCGCTGGTCACCAACGGGCTCAACGACCCGGCGGGCGAGTACGTCGGGTACATGGTCGGCGACGTCAACAACTCCGCGGTGCTCTTCGACGTCAACGCCTACGACCACCACGTGGTCGTCGCCGACAACGGCGTCAACCCGGTGCTGGACCGGGCGCACGTGCCCGACATGTGGGGGTCGAAGATCTCCCAGGCGGCGCTGCTGTCCAACGCCCGGACCGTGCACATCATCCTGGACGGGGCCCGCCTGGACGACCTGGGCCCGCGCCTGGACGCGCTCACCGCTCGGCTGGACATGAACTCGGGCGATATCAACATGTTCGAGATGTTCGGATCCCAGGAGGACGAGCTCGGCATCTTCCCGGCACACCTGGAGAAGGTCGTGCTCATGGCCGAGCAGGCCTACGAGACGACCGACCAGGACCGCTCCATCATCCGCGGTTCGCTCAAGGAGACGTTGACGCAGTTCTACGTCGACAAGGGCATGTGGGCGCGCAACGCCAAGCACAACCGGGACCGGCTGCGGGTGGTGGGAGTCCCGCACACCCAGGTGCCGCGCCTCCAGGACATCGTCACCTACTTCGACACCCAGTACCGGGCGCTGGCCAACTCCACCGCCCGCGACGACGAGGCGCTGCACGCCTACAACATCCTGCGCCTGGTCTTCAAGGACCTGTTGGACAACAACGGCGACCTGTTCAACACCCACACCAACGACGAGATCGACGGAGTGGCCGACGCCCGCCGCGTGCTCTACGACTTCTCGCGGCTGCTCAAGCGCGGCAAGGGGGTGGCGATGGCCCAGCTGGTCAACGTCATCGGCTTCGCGGTCGACAACCTCGGCCTGGGCGACACGGTGATCATCCACGGCGCCGAGAACATCGACGACCGCGTCAAGGACTACCTCAGCGAACAGTTCGGGCACCTGTTCCTGCGCGGCGGGCGGGTCGCCTACCTGTACAACGACATCGACCGGATGCTCGCCGACTCGGCGTTCAACCGCTTCGACGCCGCCGACTGGACCGTCCTGGGTCCGATGCGCGACGCGACCGTCACCGAGTACCAGCGCCAGCTGCACCAGGACATCCCACCCGACCTGGAACGCCTGGTGACCACGCGCGGCGAGAATCTCGCCTACCTGCGACGGGGACACACCAACGTCGTCTTCCACCTGGACCTGGCACTGGGCGTCAACCCGGCCCGCGCCGAGCGGCGCGCCCAGCTCATCGGGGCGGGGCGACGGGGGCGGACCGAACGGGAGCAGTCCTCGGCCGTCGTGGCGGCCAAGGGTGACATGGCCGAGGAGCGGGCGCAGCGCGTGGCCGAGAACGGGGCCGAGGCGCGGCTGCGCGCCGAACGCATGAGGCCGCGGGCGAAGCCGACCCGCCCCTCAGGCCAGCAGGGTCGGGACCAGGGCCGGGCCATGCGGGGCGACCGCAGGGGACGCGGCCGGTGACCGAGGTGAGAGGGAGCGAACGGATGCTGGAGCAAGGCGCGCCCCCGGGTGGGCGGCGGGGCCTGTCCTCGGACAGGCCCGGTGTCCTCGTGCGCCTGGTCCTGCGGGCACTGGTGCTCGCGTTCCCGCTGGCCCTGCTGCTGACGGGCACCGCGCACGCCGACGAAGTCAGCGACGAGGAGCTCGACTCCCTGTCGTTCTACCGGCTCTCGTCGTCGATGACGGCCCTGTTCTCCACGGCGCAGGAGCCCGGCAGCGACATCAGCCTCAACGAGGAGAAATGGACCGGCCTCCTGGAACAGCCGGCCAGCGCCGGATCGATGCTCGGCTACGCCGACGAGGACTACAACCCGATCGCGGGATGGCTCAACTCGCGCGTGGCCCAGTCCTCGGACAGCGTCGGCTACGAGACTCTGGTCGGCAGCGGAAGCTCCGGACTCTCCGGGGTGGAGGGTGCGCGGGACTTCGCGCTGTTCGGTGCCACGCTCAACGGGTTGGGGCTGGACTCCACCAGCACAGGGCTTTCGCTGGGGTTCTTCAACGCGGTCTTCGGCGGGATCATCTTCCTCCTGTACACGGTCTCGGCCGGGGTCGACGCCCTGTGGTCGATCCTCATCGATGCGCTGATCTGGCTGAACCCGTTCAGGTTGTTCTACGACGCGATCAGCAACGAGGTGTTCGCCGACGGCATGACCGGCGGCCTGACCAATGAAGGGGAGGATCGGATACCCCTCAGCGGCCTGCTCACCTTTATCAACAACTGGTACGGGTTCCTGGAGGACCTCGCGTGGCAGGTCATGGTCCCGGTGTTCATCGGTGTCTTCCTGATGAGCATTCTGCTGTTCAAACAGTTCGACAAGGCTTCGGGCCTGAAGAAGCTGTTCATCCGCATGCTCTTCATCGGTCTGGGCCTGCCGCTGCTGGGCTCGATGTACACCGGCATGCTCAACGCCATGGCCGAGGCCACTGACGAGGGGAACTCGGGCTCCACGCGCGTGGTGCTCTCCACGTACGTCGACTTCGAGGGCTGGGCGATGCAGCACCGCCTGCGGGTGCCGGACGGGGGCGAGGTGTACGTCGAATGGGACGACAGCCAGAACGCTCCCTCCGGACGATCCCAGGCGAGCGTGCGCAGTCTGGCGCTGCAGATCAACTATCAGGTCCTGGGCCTGTCGGAGGCGACCAGCTCGCTGGACGGAGACGCCCCGTGGGGTGGTGCGTTGGGCGGTGGCGAAGAGGATTTCAGGGAGACGCACTACGCCCAGGTCTCGAGCCTCCTGAAGCGGTACATGGACAGCGACCACCTGTCCGCCTCGTCGTTCGAGTCCGAGTCCAAGTCGACCCTGTCGGACGAGGTCCGCGCGTGCGAGAACGTTTGCGCGCGCAAGTGGTTCAAGCAGTACATCGGCGATCCGGAAGCCGTCGTGAACGTCGGTAGCGACAAAAAGGAGGTGGATGTTCCCGACAACCCCTTGATCTCGGTGAGCGGTACGGGCCTGACTGCCAGCGACTCTGATCACGGCAGGAGGTTCAGCACAGGTGACGGGGTCGAGAGCTGCGGGCTGGAGCTGGCCACGGACAGCGGTAGCCCCAGGCGGTGCAACCTCGCACCGCTGGCGATGTACAACTACCTCAACACCGACTTCGGGCCGACGTCCTACACGGCCTACTCCTCCGGCAGGACCACCAGCGAGGCGACCCGGTCCATCCACAACTCGGTGTCGATGGTGGGCACCGGGACGATGAGCGCCGTGTACTGGTTCAACGCCGCGGTGCTGCTGGGCGCGTTCATCACCATCGGCGTCGGGTACGCCCTCGCGATGCTGGTCGGGAACATCCGCAGGAGTTTCCAGCTGATCGCGGCGATCCCGTTCGCGACACTGGGCGCGATCTCGGGTATCGCGAAAGTGATCGTCTACTCGATCGCGCTGGTCATGGAGGTCCTGGTCACGATCGCCCTGTACAAGTTCGTGCAGGAGTTCCTGCTGAGCCTCCCGACCATCATCGAGACCCCGTTCGCGAGGATCCTCAACCAGAGCGCCGAAGGTGACGAGGCGTCGGCGATGCTCGCCTTCCTGGCCTCCGGAGGTCTCATCACCATGATCGTCACCCTGGTGTCGATCATCCTGGTCATCCTCTTCACGGTCATGGCGATGCGCCTGCGCAAGACGCTGGTCAAGGCTGTGGAGGAGGCCGCCACCAAGGTGGTCGAGAAGCTCACCGACTCTTCCGTCACGCCCCCCGGTGGTGGCGGCGGTGGCAAGGTGCCGGCCTTCACCTCCGGGGCCTCCTCCGGTGCCGGGGCGGCGATGGGCAACCGGATGATGGGCGGTGGCGGCCCCAAGGGCGGCAAGGGACCGAACGCGGGCGGTACCAACGGCGGCGGTCCCGAGGGGATCAGCACTTCGGCGGGAAACAGCAGCGACACCAGAGTCGATGGCGACGTGGACACCGACGGCACGCTGGAGGGGCCCGGCGAACTCACCTCGGGTGACGGTGACGACGACCAGTCAGGTGCGGGTCTGGACCCCGGCGGCGAGAGCAGGGACGCCGAGCGGGAGACCGCGCTCGGCCGACGGGTCGAGACCGACGGGCTGTCGTTGCCTCCGGGGAGCGCCGACCCGGACAACCCGCGGGTCGGCGACGACGCCGACCCGCTGGAGGCCGGGGTCGCTTCCGTTCAGCAGTCCGGCGAGGAGTACAGGAAGGCCGACGCGGCCAGGCTCAGCGCCGGTAAGGACGGTGTCGAGGCGGGCGTCCACGCCGGGGTCGCCGTCGGCCGCGGCTTCGCTGGTGACGCCGCCGGTGCGGCCGAGTCGGGGGGCAAGGCCATGGAGAAGGGCGGTTCGGCCACGGCGAAGAACGCCCAGGCGAACGAGCACAAGGAACGGGCCGGAAAGTCGTCCCTCGACAACCAGAACCCCAACCCCAAGAACGTGCGTCGTATGAACCAGGGCCAACAAATGCAGCAGACCGGACGCACGGTGTCCAACACCGCGGGCCTGGTGAGCGGCGGCACCGGGGGCAAATCCGGTGGCGGCGGTTCGAAGCCCACCGGCGGCAGTGGAGGTAAATCCGGCGGTGCTCCGAAGCCGACCGGAGAACGGACTGGGAACTCGCGCAAACCGAGCCGAGGCAACAACAGGAAGAAGTGAGAACCGATGGAGGAGCAAGGGCGGAACCCCCGTTCACGCCCTGCGGCCAACGGCGCGATCCGTGCTCCCTTTAGCCTCATATATCAGGGTAAAGGGCATCGAAAAGTGTTGCTTCCGGATATGCCCGACAACTAGAATCGGCTCAGCCCCCATACCCCCAGCGGACCCGTCGAGCCCTCCATCGCCGCGCGCAATGCGTCGGATCCGAACAGGACAAGGAAAAGCATGAACATCACCAACCTCCCCGCTGCGGAGTGGGACCTCATCTCCTTCTTCGACAACGCTCGCGAATACGCCGGTACGGCGGGCGGTGGCCTCCTCGCGCTCATGGGCACCGTCGGAGTCATCTGGGGCGGGGTCCTGCTCATCAAGAAGCTGATGGCGTCGCAACAGGACCAGACGAGCTGGATCAAGATCCTCGGCCTGATCTTCGTCGGCGGCGCGCTCATGGCCGGCGGGTTCAGTCTCATCTCCAACATCGCCGAGGGCGGCCAGACCACCATCGAGGACCTGGGCGGCGGCATGATCCTCCTCCAGGGGTTCCCCGGGTCCACTGCCTAGCCGACCCTCGGTCAGGGAAAGCGAGAGGGTCGGCGGCCATGGGACTGCCGACCCTCTCGTACGTCCAGGAGACGCCCTCCGTCGCTGAGAAAGCGCCGCCGCGGTCGCGGTAGGCCTTGCGCACCTGCGCACCCGAAGGCAGAGCAGCAGAAGGGCTTGCAGCACATGGGGATGAAAGAGACCACGAAGGCCTTCGCGGCGAGGATGAAGCTGGGACCCCACCACGCCATCGAGCGGTTCGGGGTCATCACCAGCATCATCACCGCCACCTTCGTGCTCCTGCTGGTGAGCACCATCATCTCGGCCGTCGGCAACAACCGGGCCCGGCTGGACGAGACCGCGCTGTACACCGCGTCGTTCACCACTTCCAGGACCGAGCTGTCCGGCAGCGTCGACGGGGTCTACACCAACGAGGAGGGCACCCGCGCCCTGGTCCTCATGCGGTTCCGCGACTCCGACGCGGGGTCGTTCTCCACCGACGCCATCAACTACCAGGCTTTCCTCACCGGCTCCAACGAACAGCTCGACACCCAGCCGCTGCGGACCACCATCACCGGCTCGATCGTCGTGTTCGGCTCCACCGGCTACCTCGGGGTGGTCCTGGACTCCGACGCGCCGTTCGAGCAGCAGATCATCAGCCTGACCCTGCGGGCCAACAGCGAACTGGTCTACCAGGAGGACGCGGGACGCGCGCTCCGTGAGGACCTGCAGGACGACGGCTCCTTCGCCGAGTTCGACCAGTGGCGGCTGTTCCTCAACCCCGGAGCCTCCGGCACCGAGGAGGCGGCCTCGCTGGCGGGCGCGCGCATCGACCCCTCCGCCATGTACTACGAGCTGGTCATCGCCGAACAGGAGGAAGAGCTCCGCGAGGCGATGGACGAGCAGCTCATGGAGATGGGCGCCGTCCTCAACCGGATCGAGGAGTACAACGGCGAGATGAACCGGGTCAACGTCGACGGCGTGTTCATCGAACCGCCCGAGGTGCCGGTGCAGGTCGATGGCGACGCCGTCACCGGCGAGGGGGCCGACGCCGCCACCGAGTCCACGCTGGCGCTGGAGACCGACTGGGTGCACCCGCGCGGCTACGACTTCGACTGGCGTTCGGGCTCGGTCGAGGAGGGCTACCTGGACGCGATCATGCCCGAGGACGAGACCTCCTACGTCACGTTCCTGGGCGAGAAGGCCCGCGCCGAGGACGAGGAGAGCTCCCGGTTCGCGGCCAACGACATGGAGTGGCGCCTGACCGACGGCAACGACCTGAGGGAGTACCGGGAATCGGGCCAGGCGATGGATCCGCTGCGCGACATCATGAACAACACCACGCAGGCCTACCAGGACTACTACCGCCTCAAGACCGACTACCAGATCGACTCCCTGAGCGACCTGCTGGAGCTGGAGGTGGCGCTGCGCAGCGTCGAATCCGCCGGATCGGTCAACGCGGGCGAGGAGGCCCTGATCACGTACTGACGCGGAGCGGTACACAGCGCGGGGCCGATCACACGGACGAGGACGTCGAGAGGCGGGAGGTAAGGACACGATGGCGGGTTTCGCTGGTGGCGGGGCGGGAGGCATGCAGCCTCCGGGGCCCGGATCTGGCGCGTCGGACCAGGTCGGTCAGGCAGCCGGGAAGGGGTTACCCGACCCGGGTGACACGGCCGGTGGCGCCGAGTCCAAGGGCGACGGTGCGGCGGGGCCGGACCAGGCGGCCGACCCGGCGAAGGAGCCCGCGGGAGGGGCCGATCCGGCGAAGGACCCCGCGGGAGGGGTCGACCCCGGGAAGGACTCCGCGGGGGACTCCGACCCGGGGGAGGACTCCGACGAAGGCGCCGGCCCGAAGCTCGGCGCGGGCGGTACCTCGGAGGCGGCCAAGGGCGGATCCGAGTCCGACACGAAGGGCGTCGCCAAGGGCGCGGGAGCGGTCGCCGCCGTCCCGGCCATCGGTGTCGGTGCCCAGCTCATGGTCCTCCTGATGTTCCTCAACTGGCTCAAGGGCATGCTGGCCGCGCTGCTGGCCCTGCTCATGAACCTGTGGAGCCTGATCTGGATGCTGGTGCTCCAGGTCGTCAAGACCGTCGTGGGCTTCTTCCTCTCCATCGGCGGAGCGATCGCCGGGGCCGTGGGCGGGGCCATCAGTGCGGTCGCCGGCGCCGTTGCCTCCTTCGGCGCGGCCTTCCTGAGCGTGGTCGCCGTGGTCGCCGGTACGGCGGTCGTCCAGCAGGGCAACTCCATCGCCCAGCGCGACGCCATGCCGGAGAGCTGCCGTGCCGAGACCGAGAAGATCGTGCGCGAGATCGACGACAACACCGAGTCGGGGGCCACCTCCGAGGACATGGAGGCGATGGCCGAGGAGGTGTACTCGATCCTCGCGGGCATGGGCATGCAGGACGAGAACATCGCGGGCGTGTTGGGCAACTTCGAGCACGAATCGCGGATCGACCCGACGACCGTCGAGACGATCTACGACGAGCCCTATGAGATCGGCCCGCGCACGCGGGAGGCGGAGGAGAACGGTTTCCAGGTCGAGTTGATCGACGCCGACTACGCCGCGCAGTGGCCCGCCATCGACCTGGTGGGCATCGGTCTGGGGCAGTGGACCAACGGCCGTAACACGTTGCTCACCGACTACGCCGAGAGCACCGGTGGAAAGTGGTGGGAGCTGGAGACCCAGTTGAGTTTCATGCTCTCCGAGGACGACCCCGTTCGCGTGAGGTTCGTCCAGGAGCTCATCGAGGCCCCCTCCGGCTCGGTCGAGGAGGCGACCGAGTCCTGGATGGTCGAGTGGGAAGGCCTGACACTGGACTCCGACGTGAACGCGCCGCGGCTGACCGAGCGTGTGGAGGACGCCGGCGTGTGGTTCGCGAAGTTGGACGGCTGGGAAGCCGACGAGGACCGGGCCGACTCCATCCTGGAGCAGGCCGAGGCCACGGTCGACGTCGCCAACCAGAACCGTCGCACCGCGGCGGTGCAGGAGTGCCGCACCGCCAACGTCAACGGAGGCGGCGGCGGGGTGACCCAGGCCGGTGAGCAGATCCCCTGCGATTCCCTGGGGGCGATGCACCCGGACGCCTGCTCCATGCACGAACACCTCCAGGAGGAGTTCGGCGGCTTCTTCCTGTCGGCCGGTGGTCAGCGCAACGAGCCGGGCAGCAACCACAACAACGGCCAGGCCATCGACTACATGATGGCGGGACTCGGCGAGGTTCCCAGCGACGAGATGTACGACAACGGGACGGCGCTCGTCAACTACCTCATTCCGCGGGCCGAGGAGTTCAACGTGAGCGGCATCCTGTGGGACGGCCGCAAGTGGGCGGCCGGCAACGATCCGGTCGGGGAGTGGCACGAAGAGGGGGTCACCCGGGACGCCAGTGGGCGCGGGGACAACACGCAGAACCACATCGACCACGTCCACGTCAGCGTGGGACCCGACCCGTTCATGTAGCCGGGCCCGGGTGCACCGCTCAACGGAGAGAGCCGGTGCCACCGGGCCAGGGCCCGTCCCCACGCGGGGACCCGGAGACCAGCAGGAAAGGAGCGCGGCGATGGTCGACGAGGGCACGCCGGACAGCGGCGGCGACGGTGATGGCGGCGCTTCGCGGGAGAGGGCTCCGAAGCGGTCCTGGCGCGAGATGAGCCGCGAGGAGGTGATGGAGCGCTTCGACGCCTACCACGCCAAGCAGCGCGCCAACCGCAGGCGGATGACCGGCGACGACGTGCGGGAGATGCTGCGCGAGCGCCGCGCCGACAGGCGGCAGCGCAGGCGTGAGCGCCGGGAACGGCGCAGCGGCGGGGCGCCGCGGCGTGACACGGGCCAGGTCGTGCGGGTGAGCCTGGGTGGGGCCCTGATGGTCGGTGCGATCGGCACCGGGGCCCTGGCCGCCACCAGCACCGACACCACGCAGGCCCAGAGCCGGGCCAATGAGCTGGAGATCGCCTCGCTCGAAGGCGGGATCCGGGAGTTGGAGGCCGCCTCGTGGGACGAGGAGGACGCCGCCGCGCTCGAAGAGCAGCTGGGCGAGGCCCTGGATCAGGCCAGGGAGAAGGGCGAGGAGGTCGCCGAACTCCAGAACACCTACCAGGAGATCCTGGCCGACCTCAACGACGCGGAGCTGTCGGGGGACGGGGACGGGGGCGAGGTGTTCGCGCCCTTGGCCGAACACCGCGCGGAGCTCGTCGACTACTTCGACGAGTCGGCCCGGATCGTCGAGGACGAGGACGCCTACGTCCCCGGCGCGGACGTGCCCTTCGGCGCGGGCGAGATCGACGTGCTCGCCCCCTGGTACATCCGCTATGCCGACGAGGACCGCAGTGAGTACGCCCAGGCGTCGCTGAACTCCTGGGAGCTGGTCTCCGCCACGCCCCGAGTCGAGTCCCCGGGGGCCGTCAGCGTGGCCTGGCTCAACAGAGACGAGTCCAGCGGCCACCTGTTGGCCTGGGCCCGGGGCACCTACGACGCCGACATGGAGGCGTTCCACAGTCTGTACTTCGGCCAGACCACGATCGGTGACCGGCCCGTGGGCGGAGCGGACCCGGACGAGGAGGACCAGGACTGATGGGGTTCGTCAGCCGTAACGCCTTCCCGCTGTCCGCGGCGGCGCTGCTCCTGGTGTCGGTAGGCTCCTTCGCCGTCACACGCGGTGCGCAGGAGGCGGCCCTCGCCGATCAGGGGCGACAGATCGCGGAGCTCCGGGAGCGAACGGCCGAGATCGAGGAAGCACAGGACGAGAGGGAGAACGAGGTCGCCAGCCTGGTCCAGGGCACGAACACCGCACGGCTGGACACCGACGAGGAACTCATCGGCGACGTGCTGGACACCGCGCTGACGTGGGAGACCCACGCCGAGTACGAGGACGCGCGCAGCGCCATGATGACCGTCTACGGACTCGACGAGGACTCGGCGTTCATGACCGCGTTCCTGCCCGAGGCGCCTATGAACGTCGACCGGGAGGGCAACGAGTACGCGCTCATCGACCTGCTCGGACTCGACTCCCGGGTGAACGACTTCCGCAGCGAGGTGTTGTCGGTCCAGGGCACCGAGTACTCCTACCTGGTCCTGGTCGAATTGCGGACCACCTCCGACGACGGGCAGGCCAGCGCCTACAGTACGGCGACGGTGCTGCTGACCACCGATGGCGACGGCGGTGTCTCGGGTCTCGAAGGCTACGCCTCCACGTCCCGGGTACGCACCTCGGGCCCCTACTGACCCGGTGCTCACCTGGTGGCACAGCGGTCCGGCCAGTGGTTCGGCGCGAACGGGCCGCCGACGTACAGTGCTAGAATTATGTTGATATACGAGGAAAAACAGCTTCTGTCGCGGAAGGGGGAAGACCAACGTGGCCGATGAATCGGACAGCCCTGGCGGACCCCCGGCCCCGGACCAGGACCAGGGCGGCCGACTGGCCCGACGCCTGGGCCTGGCCTCTTCCGTGCAGCAGGTGGAGGAGCAGCGGGAACAGGAACGACAGCAGGAGCAGCGGGGGGAGGACCCCGCGCCGCGGCGTTCGACCGCTGGGCGCCGCCGAGTACTCCTGGTCCGTATCGGGTACTGGTCGGCCACCGGCCTGGTCACGCTGGGTGCGCTGGTGCTCTTCGCCATGGCGGGCTCGATCAATGCCCACCACCAGGCCGGGTTGGAGGAACAGGCTCAGGACGGCTTCGACGCCCAGGAGCGCGTCACCGCCGCCGAGCAGGGCCTTGAGGACCTGCCCAGCCAGACCGAGGCCGGGCGTTGGCTGGCCCGGGCCACGACCGTGGGCGAGGACCTCGCCGAAGCGCAGAACACCTACCTGGACCACACCGGGCCGATCACCACCGACGACCTGCCCGAGCAGACACCGGGACCGGGCGGGCGCGACGAGTGCCATCCCTACCTCGACGACCCGCCGACCACCACGCGCGACTACACCGAGGAGGAGCTCACCGCCTGCGCCGAAGGGCTGCGCCAGAGCGCCATCGGCGGTCTGGAGCGGGCGCTGACGCCGCACTTCACCGCGAGCGCCCGTGACTCCGACGGCTTCAACGCCGTGAGCCAGTGGCACTCGGCGATACCCACCCTCGACGACGACGCCCCGCTGTCCGGTTACACCTGGACCGCCCATGAGGCGCAGGCCTTCGAGCAGGACCTGGCGATCCGCATGGTCTGGATCCTGACCGAGGACGAGACGGGGCGGACCGTCGCCTGGCTCAGCGGTCGGTTCGACCCGTTGGTCAGCAAGTTCGACGACATGGTGCTCGGTACCGTCGCCGACGAGGGTGAGGAGGCCGCCGAGGGCGGGGAGGCCGCCGAGGACGGCGCCGACGAGGACTCCGCCAACGACGGTGACACCGCTGCGGGCGATGGCGCGGACGAGCAGGGCGACGAGCCCGAGGACGGTGAGTGACGTGAGCCTGGCCGAGATCGAAGCCTACGAGCGCGAGCGCGAGCGCCGCCGCCAGATGATCCGGCGCGTCCTGTTCTGGACCCCGCTGGGGGTGGCCGCCCTGATGCTGGCCGTGGGCGGGCTGTCCGTGTGGTCGGCCTCCTCCGGCCACGACGCCGACCGCGCCGAGGTCGCGGCCCTGGTGGAAGAACGCCAGACCGAGGCCCGGGAAGCCGAGGACGAGTTGCACGCCGCCTGGTCCGACGCACTGGCGCGCTCGTCGGCGGTCCGTGTCGAACGTCTGGAGAACGATGGCGAGGCGATGCGCATCCTACTGAGCGAGGCGGTGGAGGAGGGAGAGGACGTGTCGGCGGAACTGGTCGGGACCGGTGACGAGGAACCCCCGGCCCTGTTCGAGGAGCTGGGCCGCGACGGTGTCCCCGGTCTGGAAGCCGCCTCGCGGGCGCGTCTGGGGCCGTTCGAGCCGGTGCTGACCGGCATCGAAGGCGTGGACTACGCCTACTTCGCCTTCGTCGAGATCTATGACGCCGATGACGAGGAGGAGCGCCCGGTCGCGGCGCTGTCGGTGGAGTGGTCCACCGACGCCGAGGGCGCGATCACCGAGATCGACGCCCACTGGACCGAAGGGGTCCCCGAACACTCCTAGCACGCACGTCCGCAACGCCAGTCCACGACAGGAGGACCGATGAGCCCCGCCGCCACCGGGTCCAGGAACAAGCGCAAGCCACGTGAGAGGAAGAGCGCCGCGCAGCGGGCCGCCGAGGCCAAGCAGGCCGACGCGGACAGGGCGGCGACGCCGCTGGGCGCTCGCCTGCGCGCGCGTCTGGGGGAGTCGGGGGCGCGCTCGCTGCTGGCCCTCGTACGCGCGGGCCTGGTGGTCGGTTCCGGTCTGGTCGGGTACGTCCTGGCGATGTTCGCGGCGGTGACCGTGGTGCCCAACCTGTTCGTCATGGTGGCGGCGGGGACCGGCGTCGGTCCCACCTCGTCGTTGGAGATGCAGTTGGCGCACTGGCTTGCGCCGTCGGTCTTCCTCATCGGCCTCGTCTTCGTCCTGGTGCTGGTCGCGATGCGCGCGCTGTGGCGCGCCCAGCTCCGTCTGGCTGAACGGGCCCGTCGCGCGCTGCTGGGCGAGCAGGCGGACGCCGCCCAGGCCACCGACACCGACAGCGCCGGTCGCTGACCGGCCGGCCGCCCCCCGACACGGAAGCGAGACGCTCCCATGAGGATCGCACCCCTACGGATCACCGACCCCTGGTTCCACCGCCTGGTGCGGGACGACAAGGCCGACGTGCGGACCCTGAGCGCTGTGCCCTGCGACATCGCCGTGCACATGGAGGCGGTGACGATCCTGCACCACGGCGTCGACCAGAACTACCGGCCCTACCTGCACCTGCGGGGCCAGATCATCCAGATCCGGCCCGACGTCGAACTGCCCTTCGGCATCACCGAGATCCAGTACCGCGCGGGATCCGAACCCGATATCGACGCCTACTACGAATTCGACCCCGCCCAGCTCACCGAGCTGGTCCGCAAGGGCTACTTCGGCACCCGCTTCCGGGTGCCTGAGTCGATGACCGGTATCGAGTGGGAACTGCCCGCCGAGGCGGACTTCCTCGTGGTCGCACCGGAGAACGTCGAGCAGCCCCCGCTGGTCTTCGCCGGTGTCCGCGATCAGAACAGCGCCGTGCTCACCGAGGAGAACAGCGGCTACACCCTCGCCGAGTACTTCCCGGACTACTCCGCCGAAAGCCCGGCGTGGGCTTCGACCGGGCCCGCACCCACGGTGCCCACACACTCGGGGGCGATCCAGGACCTGTTCGCCGACGAGTACCTCGACGACGCCGAACACCGCCGACCGACCGGGCCCGCCGACCGCTACGCGGCCGCGAACCAGGATGGGCAGGCCCCGGCAAGCGTGTTCGACCGCCTCATGAACGAACTGGAAGCCCAGCGCAGGGGCGCCGAGAGCACCGCGGAGACCGACGCGGGCTACGACCCCGACGGCCCCGCCGGGGTGCTGCGCGAGCGGATCGGCCCCGGCGTGCGGCAGGCGCTGTCGAGTCGGGCCGAAGCGGTACCGAGCGACGCTCCGGAGCGCGGCACCGAGCACGCGCGGGACCAGGCCGCCGAGTCCGGCTTCCTCGACTGGGACGAGCCTGAGGACACGTCCGAGGTCGGCGTCGCCCCGGTCCGCACGAGCTTCGAGCGACGGTTCCCCGAGGAGCGGCAGGACGATGCGGACGGCTATCAGCCCGGCGGCTGATGGCCGTGTCGATACACATGAATGACGAAGATCCCTCGCCTTTTCCAGCCTTTCACCCTTCGAGCAGGAACGGCGAAACGCAGTTCTTCGTTGTGTTTTCGGCCATGACTGAAAAGCGCTTTACGCCTGGTATCAGCTGTGTGTAGCGTGCTACGATTATCCTGATTTATGAGCAAGAACGAGATGAGGTCGTGACCTTCTCGTCCACGAAGGCGGCAGCAGTTGTTCACCAATCCGGACGGTTCCCCCGACGGCCGCAACGAGCGCTATCCGAAGTTGGCCCAGTACAGCGACCCCCTCAAGGCCCCTGAGCGTGAGATCGTCGGCCGCGACTATGAGATCTCCCAGCTCATGGCGGCCATGGCCCGACCCGAGCTGTGCAATGCCCTTTTGCTGGCCCCGGCCGGTGCGGGTAAGACCGCTCTGGTCCAGGCGGCGATGCTGAAAGACGCCAAACGGGTCTACATGGAAGTCGACCTGGCTCGGATGATCTCCGGGCTGAGCACCCCCGACGAAATGGCGGCACTGCTCAAGGGGCTGTTCGACGAGGCCGAGAGGTTCAGCTCCGACGAGCACGTCGAGCTGGTGCTGTTCATCGACGAGTTCCACCAGGTGGTACAGCTCAGCACCGCCTCCGTCGAAGCGCTCAAGCCGGTTCTGGCGGCGTCCGGCGCGCGTGGTATCCGCGTCATCGCGGCCACGACCTTCGACGAGTTCCACAAGTACGTGGCACCGAACCAGCCGCTCATGGAACGCCTCCAGCGCATCAACGTCAGCCCGCCCGACCAGAAGACCACGGTGGAGATCCTCAAGGGGATGGCCAGGCGCTACGGGGTGGCCGACCAGTTCTACGACGATCACCTCTTCGAGATGATCTACGAGTACACCAACCGCTACATCCCGGCCTCGACGCAGCCGCGTAAGTCCATCCTGGTGCTCGACTCGATGGTGGGCTGGCACCGGTACACCGGCCGTCCGATGGACCGCGACCTGCTCGCGGACGTCCTCATGGAGTCGACCAACGTCAATGTGGCGTTCCGCGTCGACGCGGTGCAGATCAAGAAACAGCTCGACGGGGCGGTGTTCTCCCAGGAGTTCGCCACCACCGTGGTCGCCAAAAGGCTGCAGGTCTGCGTCGCGGATCTGAACGACAAGACCAAGCCCATGTCGTCATTCCTCTTCACGGGCAGTACCGGAGTCGGAAAGACCGAGCTGACCAAGCAGCTCGCCCTGCTGCTCTTCGGTGACGACCAGCGCCACCTCATCCGCTTCGACATGTCGGAGTACGCGCGGGAGGAATCCCTGGACCTGTTCCGCTCGGAGCTGACCAAGCGCGTGTGGGACATGGGGCACGCCGTGCTGCTGTTCGACGAGATCGAGAAGGCCGCCCCGGCGATCACGCGCGTGCTGCTCCAGGTGCTCGACGACGGCAGGCTCACCAACGACAACGGCCGTCAGGTGTCGTTCCTCAACACCTACATCGTGCTGACGACCAACGCGGGATCGGAGATCTACGAGACGATCGCCCAGTACAACGTGGACGACACCGGTTCGGGCAAGGAGCTGGTGGAGAAGATGAAGGAGATCCGCAGGTCCATCTCCACCACGCAGGGGGACAACAAGTTCCCGCCCGAGCTGTTGGGCCGCATCGACGCGATCGTCCCCTTCCAGCCGCTCTCGCGCGAGACCCAGCGCAAGATCGTGAAGAACAAGCTGCGCCAGATGCGTCGCGAGGTCATGGTCAAGCACGGGGTCAGGGTCGAGATCGCCGAACGGGTCCTGCAGTACCTCATCGACGACCACGCTGACACCGACTCCAACGCGGGCGGCGCACGTGCGGCGATCGCGAAGATGACCGACGAGGTCACCACCGCCATCGCCGCGTTCGTCAACGCCCACACGCACGAGAGGGTCCTGCGGGTGGACGTACGGGGCACGATGCGCAGCGAGGACAAGGGCCTTCTCAAGAGCGACTCCTATATCGAGGTGGCCGCCGCGCGCTGAGGTGGTCCACGGGGCGGCGGCGGCCCACCGATCGACGGTTGCCTTACCCAGGCTGATAAACGAGCTGTTTCCAGACGTCATGGTGAGAGCGAGAGGATGTGCCGATGGGACTCATCGACAACATGTGGAAGAAGGGGAAGGCCGGCGGCACGTCTGACGGTTCGGAAGCGGCCGCCTCGCCGAGCGGCGACGGCAAGAAGCGCACCAAGCGGCGCAAGCCCGAGGAGATGCTGGCGAGCGTGTTGCAGGAGAGCACCGTCAACGCCGCGATCGACCTGCTGAGCCGCAACGAGCGCTTCGTCCTGCCCGGCGGCAACTCCTGGGCGGCGCTGGCCCTGCCGGTGGAGAACATCGGCGGCCTGAGCAAGAAGCAACAGAAGGATGAGGCCAAGGGCTCGCTCATCGAGCTCATCAACCACGACCACATCCAGACCATCACCACCCGCCAGCTCCTCGACGAGGAAGTCCTCGGCATCATCCCCAACGCCCAGACACTGGAGCGTATGGGTGAGTACTCGCTGCTCACCGACGCCACGTACTACTGGATGGTGCTGAGTCCGAGCCAGGACCGCCAGGAACTGGTGGTCGAGGCCGTCATCGACGAGGGGACCACCTACGCAGAGGCGGTGGCGATCGCCGACGGAAGCCGCAGCCTGGCCGACCGGCTTCCGCAGATGTGGGCCTGGACCCAGGCCATCAGCGCGACCACGACCCGCACGACTGCCCCGAGCAGCGCTGACGTCGCCCCGTCGGCCGACAGCGCCGCCATGCCGCCGTCGGTCCCGCCCGCCCCTGACGGCAGCGACCACCTGCCAGGCGCGGTGGCCACGGCCCCCACCCCTGAGGCGGGCGTCGACGACGAGGAGCCGGGGGACGATCCCCTGGCCGGCGGCGAGTCCTCCGCGGACCTGTTCGACGACGACCTCGGCGACGACGAGTCCGGCGCCTACGACGAGGTGGACGACGACGGCGCGTACGAGGACGGCACGTACGACGACGAAGACGAAGAGGACGACGACGAATACGAAGAGGACGAAGAGGACGAGGGCCAGGGCTTCGCGGCGCAGGAGGAAGGAACGCAGGACCCCGCCTGGACGCGCTATGCCGAACAGAACCGGGACCGGGAGTTCACCGAGGAGCAGGTGCGGGAGACCATCGCAAGGCGCTTCCTCTCCGACGACCTGGGTCTGGAGATCCCGTACTCCGAGTTCGAGGCCACGTTCGACACCCGGGCGCCGTCGGTGCGGCTGGAGTTCGGTGACGAGGTCTCCGACTGGCTCGGCGAGCAGATCGCCGTCATGGCCGAGCAGGCCAACACCGAGCTGGCGAAGCTGCACAGCGACCACAGAAAGGAGCTGCGTCAGTTCTTCGTCGAGACCATGAGCCTGCACGCCGAGTCGGTCATGCGTGAAGTCGACGAACATCGCGAAGGCTCGGTCTACCAGACGCTCTCGGCCGCGGCGGAGCAGGAGTTCGCCGACCTCAAGGCCAGGGTGCCCGAGGACGTCGGTGTCCGGCGGGCGGAGATCACCCGGCGCTACGAAAAGGACGCCGATGAGCGCGCCGAGGTCGCCGCGGCCCAGGCCAGGCAGGTGTTCTGGGACCGGTTCCGCACGGAGATGGAACGCAAGATCGCCGACGTGGCCCCCGAGATCGAGCGTCGCAACGAAGAGCGCTACGCCCACCAGCGCCGGCTCGTGCTGGAGATGCGGCGCAAGGACGCGCGCACACGGATGCATCTGGGCACCACACGCACCTTCCAACTGCTCGCCGAGCGCGAAGCCAAGCAGCGCGAAGCGGAGATGGAGCTGCTGGAGCAGTGGAACGCCAAGCTGACGCGCTTCATCAGCGACAACCTCAAGCACGACATCGCCCGCGCCGAGGTGTTGGCCGAGCAGTTGCGGCTGGACAACCAGGTCGAGGAGCTGCAGGCCGAGCACGCCCTCCGGGTGGAAGAGCTCAACGCCGACCGGGAGAACCGGGTGCGTCGGCTGGAGGCCGAACTGGAGCGCGAGCGCGAGCGGGCCGAGGCTCGGCTGCGCGAGCGCGAGGGGGAGTGGCGGCACGAGGCCCACATCAAGGAGGAGAAGCTGCGCTCGGCCAACCAGCTGTACAAGGACCTGCACGCGCAGATGCAGGACATGGCCGACAGCATGCACCGGCAGTACCGCGGCAGGATCGACGAGCTCGAAGGCGACAAGCGCTCCTACGCCGATGAGCTGAAGCGGACCAACCACGTCCACAGCCGCTTCACCAAGCTCCTCATGCTCCTGGCGGCGGTGCTGGTGCTGATCTCCATCGCCGTGGGCGTCATCGTCGGCTGGACGCTCGGATACGGGGCGACCAGTAGCGCCAGCGCGATGATCATCCCCGTGTGGATCGTCTAGGGCGTGTCCGGTGGATGGCCCCGGGGCGCCGCGCAGCAGGGTGAGCTCCGGCCGAACAGGGCCTGGAGAAGCCGAGCGCCACGGGCGCGTCCCGGTACGGGGCGCCACCTTCGACGATGAGGGCGGTGCCCTGCCCACGTTGGTCCGCGGACTCCGAACGCGCTGTCATATCTACTGGTAAACCAGTAAAAACAGTGCATCCTAGCGCACACGTCAAAAGAAAGGCCCGCCTCATGGCCAGGAGGGGCTCCAGCCCTAAAGCGAGCGCGTGGGACACACTCTCCTCGCGCAAAGCCGAGGAGACGCTCGCCAACCGCGACATCTACGAGTCCCAGCAGCTCGACCGCTCGCGCATCGAACGCAAACGGACCCGCACCTCACGCACCATGATCGCCGTCGCGGCGGGAGTCCTCGTCGCCGTGCTGGTGTGGGCGCTGTGGTCGGTCGGCCAGTTCACCGTGAGCGCCGTGACCTCCTCGCTCGGCGGACCCGTCGCCCCTGACTTCGTCGAACGCGAGCGGATGTCGTCGACGCAGTACTGCTACCGCGTCCTCGATGAGGACGGGCAGGCGGTCCCCGACCAGCCGTGCCACGAGACCGAGGACGAGGCCCTGGCGGACCCGCCCCAGTGGGTCCTCGACGACGTCGCCGCGCAGCAGGCGCGGATCGACGCCGAGCGCGAGGGCGAGCCGGACGCGTTCCTCGGGTGGTTCCTCCACGTGACCTGGATCAAGCTCGCCGTGTCGCTCGGCGCCGGCCTGATCACGTTCGGCCTGGCCTACCTGCTGCTCATGCGCAACCGGGACGCACAGAACCTGCTGCACGACACCAGCGACATCAACCAGTACCAGGGCGACCAGCACATCGCCCTGCCGGACGAGGTCGTCCGCAAGTTCGACTGGTTCCCCGACGTGGGCGCGCACAGCTCCGTTCAGCCGTCCTCCATGATCAGCCACGTCATGGCGGTCCGAAAGGGCCTCAAGTCGGTCGAGGTCGCCAAGCGGGCGGACGAGGACGTCCTCGACTCCGACGGCGACGTCGAGTTCCTCAAGGGCGAGATCCTGCGGGACGACGACGATCGGGCGATCACCACGAAGATGCCGCTCATCGACGAGAAGTTCGGCGACGACCTGTTCGAGGCCTCCGGTCTGCCGAAGGACAAGAACATCCGCAAGCGGTTCGACACCACCAAGATCCCCTACAACCCGGACGGCAAGGACCGCGACAAGCTCGGGGAGTACAAGACCGTCGCGGACATGATCAACGCCGACTGGGAGTTCCCCGAGTACGAGGTACAGCGCCCGGCCGGTGCCTACATCGTCGACACCGCCCCGGTCAACACCATGGTCCTGGCCATCACTCGCGCCGGTAAGGGCCAGACGTACATCGAACCGATGATCGACATGTGGCTGCGCGAGAAGAGCCCCAACAACATGGTCATCAACGACCCCAAGGGCGAACTCCTGGTCAAGCACTACGTGCGAGCGACGATGCGCGGCTTCCAGGTGGTGCAGTTCAACCTGATCAACGCGATGAAGACCGACATCTACAACCCGCTCGGGATGGCCGCCGAAGCCGCCCGCGAGGGTGACTCGACCAAGTGCGCGATGTACGTCGAGAACATCGCCGACGTCTTCTTTCCGCTCGACGGCGGTGAGGATCCGGTGTGGCCCAACGCCGCCAACAACGCCTTCAAGCGCGCCGCCTACGGCCTCATCGACTTCTACCTGGAGGAGGAGCGCGAACTGCGTGCCTACGCCGCCCGGGTGGACATGGATCCCAAGGTGCTGGAGACCAAGCTCGACGAGAAGTGGGGCAAGGTCACGCTGTACAACTGCTACCAGCTGTTCGTGCGGCTCTCGTCCAAGAAGGTGAAGAATCCGGTGGACCTGGTCGAGGAGAGCGTCCAACGGGGCGACTACGGGAGCCTGGAGGACGGCACGTTCCGCGAGGCGGAAGCCGAGGCCGCACTGGTGGAGGCCGAGAACAAGGCGTTCCTGTGGGAGGACAAGAAGGAGCTGGACATGCTCACCTTGTTCTTCAACGCCACCAACGCGCTGCCGACCAACTCGATGCGCACCCTGGTCGGCAACGCCGACAACGCGCTCCGGGCGATGGGCGCGGCCGAGAAGATGCTGGCCAGTGTCTACGGCATCGCGATCACGGCGATGAGCTTCTTCACCGACCCGACGATCTCCACGCTCACCTCGGGCACCCCCAGTCAGAACACCGACCTGGGCGGCCTGAGTTTCCCGCGCCGCATGGGCGTGCGCTTCGCCATGAACTACCTCAAGCGCGACCACCTGATCGGCGCCCAGGCCAAGTGGGACGCCTACGCCGACGAGAAGTTCGAGCAGGCGCTCGGCGAGGACTTCGAGCACGAGGACATCGTCTCCCGCGAAGGCTGGGCCCGCTACTACTTCAAGGGCAAGTTCGCAGGCGACATCGCCTATATCCGACTGCGGCTGTTGAACCCGCAGACCGGCATGCTGATCCGCACCTACTACTTCAAGTTCAAGAAGGACTACCAGACCTCGCTCAACGGCCGGTTCTACATCACCGACCCGGTGACCGGCGAGAAGATCATCCGTAACGGGATCCTGCTGGAGCTGAGGAAACAGGGCGACGGTTCGTTCGCCCCGGGGCACACCACCTACCCGCAGATGCGGCTGACCAACATCACGGGGGACGTGCCCCAGAAGGAGATGGGCCAGGCCAACGCGATCACGCAGACGATGGTGCGGTATTCGGAGCAGCCCAAGGCGGTGTTCCTGGTGACGCCGCCGCACCTGATGAAGTACGCCAAGCTCATCCTCATCCTGATCAAGCAACTGGTCGACCTGAACTTCGACAAGTCGTACATGACCAAGGAGAACCAGAAACCGCTGTACAAGACCCGGTTCATGCTCGATGAGCTGGGCAACCTCCAGTCGGAGGGGAACGGTATCTCCGGCTTCGAGACGATGCTGTCGATCGGGCTGGGCCAGGAGCAGCAGTTCACGCTCATCCTCCAGACGCTTCAGCAGCTGCGCGACGTCTACGGTGAGTCGGTGGACAAGATCGTGCAGGGCAACACCTCCAACATCGTCTTCCTCAAGAGCACCGACGACTCGATGCTCGACACGCTGGAGAAGATGTCCGGCAAGCGCCACACCACCTACATGGACTCCAAGACCGTGACCCAGGACAAGGGCCACGTGGTCAAGGGCATGAGTGTGGAGAGCAAGGTCTCCTACACCATGTCGACCAAGGAGGAGCCGGTCATCTCCTACAACGACATGGCCTTCATCTCCGAGCGCAACTCGATCGTCTTCCGCGCGGGTGACTCGCCGGTGTGGAACCGCAACGAGACGATCCTGCCGATGTCCTGGCGCATGTTCAAGGACACGATCAAGCACCCTGGGCACGACTACACGCTCCAGACCATCCCGACGCTGTCCAGCGCGGTCGACTTCGACGTGCGGATGAACCAGCCCGACTTCGAGGCGATGCTGGCCAAGCGCATGCAGCAGGCCGAGCTGACCGCCGAGTGCCGGGAGAAGCACAAGACGGCCTACGGCCTCTCCGAGGCCGATGTCGCACGGCTGGACCCCGACACCTACGCCGACGAGGTCATGGAACTGGTCGACGCGGCCCGCGGCGAGGCCTACGCCGAGGAGCACGACCTGGGCGGCTCCGACGACGTCGACCTGGAGGACCTCGAGAACGCCCTCGACCTGGACATGCCCTGGGAGTTCGACACGGCGACCCAGCAGGCGGTCGACTCCCAGCAGGCGAGGATGACCGAGTTCCGCCGGCCGCGCTACGCCAACAACCTGGTCAGCCGCGACATGCTGGTCCACTTCTCCTCCGATCCCGCGCGACCGCACGCGGGCGCGCTGGACGGTCCGCTGGACGCCCAGATCATCGAGGCGTACAAGTCGGTGCGGCCCGCGCTGGAGCGGGACGGCGCCCACTTCTCGGTGGGCCCTGACGGAGCCCTGCGCAGCGCCGACGGATCGCAGGTCTACATCTCCCGCCAGGACGAGTCCGAGGCGATGCGGCGGCTCCAGCAGGCCAGCGAGAGCGAGACCGAGCGGGTGTTCACCGAGGGTCCGGAGCACCTGACCGACCTGCACGGGTTCCACGTGCACGGAGCGTTCTACGAGTTCCTCGCCGAGCGGGAGGACTGGCTGGATCTGGCCCGCGGCGAGTTCGACCGGGCGATGGCCGACCTGATGGGTGACGAGGGCTGACCGGGAGGCCAGGGGCGTGGGACAGAAGGCAGGTCAGGAGTGGCGACATGGCTGATGGACGAAGAGACCGCGGTGGGCGGACCGGCACGCGTCCAGGTGATGTGACCGGGACGGGCGAGGACGGAGGCGGCCGTGGCGACGCGTAAGAAGAGGACGTTGAAGGCCGAGACGTACCCGGCCCCCGACCCCGTCGAGGACACCGCGGACGCCGAGGCGCGCGGTGTCGGCAAGGAGACCGGGCGTCAGCGCCGCGCGAGGCGCAGGGCCGACTCCCCGCGGGCCCAGCGCGATCGGTACGACCGCGAACTGGACGGCAAGCAGCGCCAGACCAGGCGCGACGCGACCGGGCGCGACGGTGACCCACTGGCCAGGCTCAAGCTTGAGACACAGCGCGCGCAGGAGGAGTTCATCCGCCACCTGCGCGCCTCGCGCATCGCCTCGCCGGGTGCGTCCCGGTCCGACCAGGGCCGACAGCTGAACGACCTGCACCGGGCGTACGTCCAGCAGATGGTGATCCAGTGCCTGGAACCGCTCAAGGGCGGGCTCAACGCGCAGAGCGTGCTCACCACCGTGGGCATGGGTACGGCGATGTGGCTGCTCTCGCCCAACTTCCGCACCGTGACGGGCGAGTACGCCGGGCAGATGGCCGCCGCCATCGGCGGGCAGGCCCGGCGCGAGGCGAGGATCACCGCCAAGGGCGAGAAGTCACGTGCGAAGGAGGCTCGGCACTTCGACCGGACCGGCGAGGGACGGGAAGGCATGCGGGGCCCGTTCGGGTGGATGCACCGCAGGCGCCTGGAGCGCCTCGAACGGCTGGAACGCGGCGGCCGCGACCTGTTCACCGAGCACAGCGCCGCACTGGCGCATGTGGGGATCGCCCAGAACGCCTACGACGAGATGCGCAGGCCCGGCGCCGACCGGGACCTCGTCAGGCAGAACTACGAGAGCGCCCTCGGCGCGCTCTACGACTGTGTGGACGAGGACGGTCTGGACCGCGAGGAGGTCGCGCGCGAGATGCGCGGCATCGTCGGTCAGCTCATCGAACGCGACCCCGAGCAGGCGGCGGTCTTCGCCGAACTGGGGCACGGCCGGTTCGTCAGGTCCGAACCGACGGCGGTCGTCGAGGAGGACACCAAACAGACGAGGAAGGTCTGGGAGGGTGACTACGTCGACGCCCACAACGGCGACCTGATCACCGGCGGGACGTTCTCGCTGCGCGAGCCGATGGGTACCGACGAGCACCGCGCCGAGGTGGCCCGGACCATGTACGCCGAACTCGCCAGCACGAGGAGCCCGGCCGAGTTCAAGACGGTCATGGAGCAGTACGTCGTCGGTTCCAAGACCCTGAACCATCCCGGGGCGGTCGAGCGGACCGAGGATCCCTCGGCACGTGCGCGGCTGAACAGGGCGCGGACGATGTTCGCGTCCATGCGCGGCGACGGGATCAGCGAGGGGGACCAGAAGCTGGTCTACGTGGGCGGGTTCGTCGAGTCACTGCAGGCCATGGAGCAGACGCACCCGCAGAAGGTGGCGCAGTGGCGACAGAGCCTGGGGCCCGAGTGGGAACAGCGGATGCACGATCTGATCCGTGAGAACAGCGGGTTCGGCGAGCAGACCGACCGCGCACGGACCGATCGCGAGCAGCGGGGGCCGCGGGGCCGGGGCGGACCGGAACAGGGCCCTGAACGCGGACGGGACGAGGCCGACACCGCCGACGCGGACAAGGGTCCGGGTTCGGCCACGGAACAGCAGCGGGAAGGCGACATGCGTCCGACGGATCCCTCCGGGGACCGTCCAACGCCGGGTGTCGTGGCGAGGCGGGTCAGGGTGCTCGCCAACCAGAGAGCCGACGATATGCCGTCAGCTGTTCGTTCCGCTATCAGAACCACTCCCCCGGGGGCGGCTCCGGAACAGGACAACGGTCCTGAACTCGGTGGTTGACCGGCCACCGGGATAGAAAGTGATCAAGCACAGAGAAAGGCGCGATAATGGGTGACGTGGACTGGTTCAAAGTTTTCGGTATCGAACCCGAGGACCACAAGCGTTGGGAGGAAATGGAGGAGGACGCGGCCGAGCGGCGCGCGCGGGGAGGCGGTATCGGGCAGGTCGTGGGAAAAGCGGCCGAGTCGGGATTGGGGTTCGCGCAGAAAGCAGCACAATCACGGATGGACGCGGCCCAGCACAATCTGCGCAACGATGGCCGCGCAACGCGACCGAAGCGCACGCGCAAGGTGGTGGAGGTGGAGGAGCAGACGGAGTTCACGGATAAACGCGAGTTCGACTGAGCACCCTTCCGGCGCGCCGAGCGGTGCTTTGACCCTCCGGCGAGGGCTGGATAGACTCGTCTACGAGCGAAACTACGACATTGTGCCCTGACCAAGACGGAGGACCGGACATGGCGGTGCCCCAGACCTCTGAGGGTTCGGAACGCGTGACCAAGCGCGCGTTCATTGCGGCGGTGGCGCGCCGCGTCGGGCTTCCGAAGAGGGTCGTCTCTGAAATCTACGACGCCTCCATCGCTGAACTCATGGACGTGGTGAGTCGAGGCGATCGCCTTATCCTGACCGGTTTCGGCAGCTTTGAGCGACAATGGCACAAAGGTCACCCGGTGAGGTTCACCAAGGGCGGTGAGGACAAGGTCGACGACTACTCCGTGCTGAAGTTCAGCGCGACTCGCCAGACCAACCAGCGTATTGGACGGCCTGAGTGATACTGGGATCACAACCGGTTGAGGCTGCCAGGGACACAAGAGCTCCGGAGGAAATGCATTCCTCTGGGGCTCTTTTCTGCGTGCGTCACTTCTTGTCATTTTTGTCGTCAGCGGTGTCGTCGTCATCGTCGATCTCGCGGCGGTAGATCCTGTATCCTTCACCGCTCCAGGAGCCGGAAGGACCGTGCTAGAGGTCGATGACCCGCTGGTCGTCGCTCGGCGACTCGCCGGGCACGCCGTTCCCAGCGGCGTAGCACCCACGACGGGCTCGACCCGGCCCCACGGCCGCGAAGCGGAGCCGTGGGGCCGGCTCCGGACCCAAAGTCATGGCAACGGCACTGCGGTCGTGAAAACGCAGCACGACAGGGCCGGAGCCCTCCTCGGCGTGGATCTCGCGATCGCGGTTCCTGGTCATGCTGGGTCTTTCTGACGCACTCGGGAGAACAAGGGGCGCGCCGAGGAAGGGTCCTTCGATGCGCCTCTTTGCCGCAGTGGCCCGGCAGGCGGGTCTCTCAGGCGTTCTCGTCGAAGATGAAGAGGAGGAGCCCCAGGTGCGGGATGAGGACTGCGGCGATGGCCACGAGGTGGCCGCCCCAGTCGATGCCCAGAGGATCGTTGATCATGGCGACCAGACGATCGTAGCCCGGTCTGGCCGCCTCCATCAGCGGATCGGTCAGGCCGGAGAGGAATAGTAGCCAGAACAGGCCCCAGAACATCGCCACGGCGATACAGGCACCGAGGAGGCGGCGCAGGTTGAGCGAACGCCGACCGGGGGTCCTGGTCACTCGATTGCGGGTCATGGTCTCCTCCGTAGGTTGAGGGTCAGGTTTCGCGGAGGAACTCCTCGGCCTGGCTGCGGAGGGGCTCGGGAGCGGCGGACCAGAACGGGTAGGTCATGAACTCGCGCAGCTTGACCGCTTTCACCTCCCGAGGGGCGTCCCTGAGTAGACCGAGATGCGCCCAGAGCTGGTCCAGTTCGGTGTACGAGAACTGCCAGGCCACACCACCGACACCCCCCTCCACGTTGGGGGGTTGCGGGGGAGCGACGAAGACCTCGTCGGCGGTCGCGGCAGGTTCGATCTCGAGAAGCGTGAGTCCGAGTTGGTCGATGAGGTCGCGGAACAGTCGCCGGTGGTGTTCGACGGTCTCGGTCGAGGGCCGTCCTCCCTTCTCGAAGTACACGGAGAAGAGCCAACCGTCCTCGCCGGTGCGTCCGAGTTCGAGGACGAGGTTGTCCGCCGTGCCGTCGGTGAAGGTGCGGTGCGCGATGCTCGCCGCTGCTCCGATGCCCTCGGTGCGGGGCGTTCCCTCGTCGAGCTGGAGCTTGTCGTGTAGCCACCGCACCTGGTCGGAGGTCAGGTCTCCGTAGGCGTGGGCCACGAGCGCGGGCAGGAGCATGGTGATGGGTCCCTTCTTCGGTCCGGGCAGCGCGGGGCTGCGGGGGTCAGGCGGTCCCTCACGTGTGAGGTGCCCCTCGGCCCGAGGCGGGGCTCGCCTCGGGCCGGTCGGCGGCGGGCCGGGTTCGGGAGACGGCCCCGGTGACCGTGGTGTCGCTGTCGGGATTCCTGGCTCGGGCGGACCCCGTGTCCCTTCTCCGACCACACCGCTACCGTTCCATGTCAGAGCTCTCCCCTTGGCCCTGGTTCTGTCGGCCATCGCTGGTGGGGGACGGCTTGGTGCCCCCTGAACCCGGGGGAGACAGCCTCCGCTGGAGGCGTGGTGCCATCTGGGTGCCGTGCGCGGTTTTTCCGCTGCCCGGGGGAGACAGCCTCCGCTGGGGGCGTGGTGCCGTCTTCGCGGTGTCCGTGGGTTTCCCGGCGTCCGGGGTCTTGCCGGGTCTCATCGAGGCCGCGTAGCGCTTCTTCTCCTCGTCGGTCGCGGAGAGGAACTGCTCTGGGTGCGACGGCAGGGCGGCGTTGTCCACGCCGAGCTGGCCCGCCTGGAACACGGCTTTCTGTACCGTCTGGTTTCGGACGTGTTCCATGAACTGTTCGTCCTGGCCCGCATAGGCCACCGTGGCCATGCGGTCGGCTTGGGAGTGCAGCTTCAGCATCGTCGGGGCGGTCTCAGCGGTGAGCTCTCCGCGTTCGATCAGATCCTGCGCATGGTTCCAGTACTCCGACAACCAGGTCTGGGCCTGGCTCTTGGACCGTTCAGCCCAGGGCTGGTCGGAGTTGTGGATGATCCAGTCGGTACTGCGGAAGTGCCCGGAGAGGGAGCGTCCGAACTTGGTCGCGTTGACGGGCCCGCTGGACTCGAAGGCCCCCACGGAGATCTCTCGACCCAGCTTGTTCTCCCACTTGTCCGCCCAGCCGGCCAGGTTCGGGAAGGCCCCCTTGACGGCGCCTTTGTCCAAGTACCCGTGCCCGCCCATGAAGTCGCCCGAGTAGCGGTCGGGGTGCTGCTCCTTCCAGTGCTTGCGGGCGGCACGGATCATGTGGGTGCTGTTGATGTCGAGATCGAAGTCGCTCGGTACGGATTCCAGGCCGAGCCGCCACATCGAGTCGTGCGGACGGCGCTTGGGGCGTTCCCCGCTGTCGCCGAACCATTCCCGCATGCGGTTGGCCGCCTCGGGATTGTCCGGTATGTCCTCCTCCCGGGGTAGCTCCTTGTGTATCCCCGAGAAGAAGCCGGAACCGGTTCCCTTGAGACGAATGTCGACCTGATCCGGTGGGACGCCGTCCCGCTGCAGGGCCTCCAGCAACTCCGTGCCGAACTGGTCATAGAGCTCCGGGGTCATCCCCATGGGGGCTTCCTTGCTGGCCAACCACTTGATCTGGACCGGATCGATACCGAGGAAGTCCAGGTCGCGCTTGGAGATGGCGTAGCCGGAGTCGTCCCGGGGCCACCAGTCCGGGTGTTGCTCACCGTCGAGGGTCCGGATCGTCTGGTGGTCGAACAGGTCGGTGGGGTTGAGCTGGTGACCCGTGATCTCCAGTGGCTGCCATTGGGGGCCGGAGCCCTGGTCCTGGGCGTCCGGGCTGTTCGTCGGATCCTCTGGCAGGGCGTCCCCGCCGCCTCCCAGAGCAGGGCCACCGACGTTGACACTGCTCGCCGCGGTACGCTCCGCGGCATGTTCCCGGCTCCGTCCGACGGAGACGCCGTCCATCAGGGTCGTTCGCTCACCGGACAGCGCGACCCATTCCTTCTGACCGAGGTAACCCATACCGGTCAACGGGACGGACAGGATGTCCTCCGCCGGCATGCGTTCGGCCAGGATCACACCGGGGCCGCCGCGGGTCTCCAGCCAGTCGGCGGCGACCTGGCGGTCCGCCGACCAGCTCTCCAACGGTCGGTGGAGCGCCTGGAAGCTGGAGCCGACCTCCTGGTCGGCCCACTCGGGACGAGGAGCTCCCTCCGCCCAGGTCAAGGCCCGATAACCGATCAACTCCGAAATGCCGCGTTCGGCGAGGACCTCCTGGGTCATCTCGTACTGGGTGCGCACGAAGTCCCGAAACGCGTCGCGGCTGTACAACAGTTCGATGTTCACGTCGTCGCGCGTTTCCGGGTCCATGTCCCACCCCAGGACTTGGGGGCGGTCGAACTCCTCTTGGGTGACCTCCTGGATCGCCAGTGCGCGCGCGTTGTTGTTGGAGCCGTAGGCCCAGGCGCCCATCACTTCGCTGACCGCGATCTGGCGTACCAGGGCGTCGGCCTCGGGCCGGTCCATGCGCACGACCTTGTCCGGAGCGTGTCTGGGCTCGGACTCCGGGTCGAGTTCGTCGATGTGCAGGACGTCGGCCCCCATGGAGGGGTACTGCTCGTTGAACGGCGCGAGGACGTATCGGTGATCGCCGAGCCTCTCCACCATGTCCGTTCCGACGTTCAGGCCGAATGCCGCGACAACGAGTTCTGGAGTTAAGGACCGCATCCTCCGGGCGAGGGCCTCGATCGCGATGGTCTTGGCTTGGGGCGTGTTCTGGATACGGCCGTCGTCGCTCAGCAGGGCCTCACCGATCCGCTGCTGGTGTTCCCGCTCCGGCGAGTCCTGGGCGGGTGGGGGGACATGCCGCTCCGTAGCGGATTCGGGCTGCTCGTTTGGTTCAGGCGACCGCGGAGGCACGGGCGTCCTCTCTCTTTTGATGTCTGAGGGGCTGGGGGTGGGGCGGGGAGCACCAATGGTGAAGATGCCGAAGTCCTCGCGATGGTTCGGTCAGGGGAACGACGCATGGGCTCGGCGGCGAGTGCGGTACCGGGGCGGTGCGGGAGTTCGCGACCGGCGGGTGCCGAGAGAACGGTTTGGGTGGGACGGGGGCAGAGGGGCCTTCACAATGGGAGCGCGTCGTGCCCGGGCACGACGCGCTCCCCATATACGGCTGGATCGAGGCAGACTCTTCACGTCACGGACACTTCACCGGGGGCGTGCGGTGGTGTCATCCCGTGGAACGGCGGTCTCGTGAGGGCGGCCGAAGCATTACCAGGTCCGGTCAGCCTGGGCGGTGTCTTCTGTTCTCAGGGTCAGGTTTCGCGGAGGAATTCCTCGGCCTGGCTGCGGAGGGGCTCGGGAGCGGCGGACCAGAACGGGTAGGTCATGAACTCGCGCAGCTTGACCGCTTTCACCTCCCGAGGGGCGTCCCTGAGTAGACCGAGATGCGCCCAGAGCTGGTCCAGTTCGGTGTACGAGAACTGCCAGGCCACACCACCGACACCCCCCTCCACGTTGGGGGGTTGCGGGGGTGCGACGGCGACCTCGTCGGCGGTCGCGGCCGGGATGATCTCTCTGAGCCTGAGCCCGAGTTGGTCGATGAGGTCGCGGAACAGTCGTCGGTAGCTCTCGACGGTCTCGGTCGAGGGCCGTCCTCCCTTCTCGAAGTACACGGAGAAGAGCCAACCGTCCTCGCCGGTGCGTCCGAGTTCGAGGACGAGGTTGTCCGCCGTGCCGTCGGTGAAGGTGCGGTGCGCGATGCTCGCCGCTGCTCCGATGCCCTCGGTGCGGGGCGTTCCCTCGTCGAGCTGGAGCTTGTCGTGTAGCCACCGCACCTGGTCGGAGGTCAGGTCTCCGTAGGAGCGGGCCACGAGCGCGGGCAGGAGCATGGTGATGGGTCCCTTCTTCGGTCCGGGCCACGCGGGCCGTGAGGGTCAGACGGTCCGGACACGTGTCCTGGAAGCGCGGCCGATCATCTGCCACGTTAGCGCTGCCACTCAGGGGCTGTCACTGACAGGTACGGGTGCGGGACCTCTGTGCATGGGAGCCCTTGACCACTGAGCGTGACCTCAGGGTGAGGGCACGGCGCTGGAGCGAGATCACGCTGTCGTCAAACGGTCTCCGGCATCCCGTTATAGGGGTGTACGACGGGAGCCGCGCGCGTCATCCGGGGTCCCGTGCACCCGCTGGCGCACCCCCAACGCGAAAACGGCCCCTGGCGTGCGAGCGATCCTCGCAGGCCAGGGGCCGTCTTTCGAACGGAGCGGATGACGGGAATCGAACTGCCCAGTGTCAATGCGCTGACCTGTGGGAACGCGGGAAAGCGCAGGCCAAGTCGTTGCTCTTCGCCTCGTTGTCCCCGATTGTCGCGCGTTGCACCGCACCACGTGCACCCTCCAGGTGCACGGACTTTGCCGTTCTTGTGCACTCTTGCGGGTGTACCGCAGGTTGCATCGAACGTCATCCATCGGATAAAAGGTCAACGGGACCGCGGGTATTTTTCCCAGCTATGTGGTGGTTCATTCTTGCTTGTCCGGGAGCCGCCGTGCCATCGGAAACCAGGGAAGACTATTGCGGACTACGGGATCCCTGAACAGCAGAGCCACCACGGAGCCAAGCTGCAGTCGATGTGCTCCTGGCGCCACCAGGCGTAGATCGTTTCGGTGCTAATGTCCAGATCGCGTGCCACTGCGGCGACGCTGTACCCTGCCTCGACCAAGTCCAACACCTTGTGGCGGAACCCGGTCGAGTATCCACGACGCCCCACGATACCTGCTTGAGATCATGTGGTCCCAGAGTTCAGGAACCCGACGCCGAAAAAGAGGGATATACCACTCCCAGCATATACGGCACAAAACAGCCAGATCCCAGATCCAGTACTCACTTGTCGCCGACATGGTTGGGACGTGGCCGGTTCGGAGCGAACTCCAGGATCGTGCACGCACTGGCCGGATGCCGTGCGACCTTGCGGAGCCCAGACAGGTCGGCGAGATCACTGATCTCCACCTCGTCCCTCTCACGCCCCCCGAAGTAAGCGATCATCCGCAGATCTGTACCGGTGCTCGCCGCAGTTCCGTCTGGGCCGATCCGCTCGATGACAAAGACACGACCACACTCTCCGGCGGCCTCGGCGCAGCGTCGGAGCAAGGTCACGCTCTCAGTGTCACCCCAGTTGTGGATTATGGCTGAGAGCACGTACCCGTCGGCCCCCGTCGGCAGGGGGTCGAAGAAGCTTCCCGCCACGAACTCGCTCCGGTCGGCCACCCCAGCGCCTGCCAGCACGTTCCGGGCTCGTTCCGCTGTTCCGGGGAGGTCGAGCACTGTTCCCCTCAACCGAGGGTGGGCTCGAAGGAGCGCTGTGAGGAGGGTGCCGTCTCCCCCTCCGACATCGACGACACGGTCGAGGGAACTCCAGTCGTAGGAGGTGGCGATCGCCTCGGCCTCCCTCTGCACCGCCGCGCCCATGCGCTGGTGGAAGCCATCCGCCAGCTCCGGGTCCTCGGCCAGGTGCTCCCAAAACGGGGCACCGTAGCGTTTGTCGAAGGCCGGTTCCCCCGTCCTGACCGAGTGGCCCAGTTCCAGGAGGGACAGGTCCGCGTGCCCCTCCGCCCCCTCGGTGTCGAGCCGTGCGCGTAGCCCCGAGGGGTGGTCGTCCCGTAGGCAGTCTCCCTTCTCTGTGATCGCGTATCGACACGGTTCTAACCGGCGAAGCACGCCGACGGAGCACAGGTGCCGAAGGAGGCGGTCGAGTGTTCCCGAATCCGTACTGGTGGCGTCGGCGATTTGTTCTGTGGTGTCGGTCCCCTCCCCGATGTGGTCGGCGAGGCGCAGTGTGGCAGCGACCCTGATCGCCATGGGTGTGGCCAGGTCTGCCAAGGCGTGCAGTTCCTCCTCAAGGCCGGTGTGGGGCTTCATGCGTTCCTCTCCCGTGCTCCGCAAACGACGTGGTCGAGAAGGGCCGCCAGGCGTTCGACTCCCTCGTCGATGTGCGCGTGGCTGAGGTAACTGCACGACAGACGGAGTTCGTTGGTCCCCCCGTCACCGACGTGGAAGTGCGTCATGGGTGTCCACAGCACACCGAACTCCGCCGCGGACAGCTCCAGTAGCTCCGCGTCCGCTCTGACCGGGACGCGGACCCGGACGAAGAACCCTCCTCGCGGGCGGTTCCAGCTCACACCGGGAATTCCGGTGCTTCCGGGAGACAGCCGTTGGTCGAGTGCCTGCAGCAGATGCCGCAGATTCTGCCGGTACTCGGCCGCCCTCGCCTCTCCCAGGGCGCTGATCGACCCTCCACGCTCCAGCAGCATGCCGCCGATGACCGCCTGGGACACGGGCGACGTGTTGACCGTGACCATGCTCTTGACCGCAGCGATGAGCTCCGCGAGCGGTGCCGACCGTCCGTCACCGTGTCGCACGTCCTGGCCCGCGACCACGTATCCCACACGCGCGCCCGGCAGGCACACTTTGGCGAAGGTGCCGATGAGGACCACCCGGCCGCCGCCGTCCAGTGCCTTGAGCGGGGGGAGCTCTTGGTCGGGGGCCGCGGTGAACGCGTAGGCGTTGTCCTCCAACAGCAGCAGGTCCTCCCGGTGGGCCAAGGCGAGGAGCTCTCGTCGGCATCGTAGGTCGAGGAGGGTCCCCGACGGGTTGGAGTGGTCGGGAGCCACATAGAGCGCCCGTACGCGCTGCCCCCGCGCTCTGGCGTCCCGGCACGCTCCGGCGAGTTGGTCCAGGTCGATTCCGTCATCGGTCTCACTTACCGGAACCACCTCGATGTCGAGCAGTCGCGCGGCCCCCAGGATCCCGACGAAGCAAGGTTCGGCCACCGCCAGGACGTCACCCGGGCTGAAGAGGGCGCGCAGCGTCACGAACATGCCCTCCTGCGCTCCCACAGTGATGACGACGGACTCCGGAGCGACATCGATGCCGTGGTCGGTGCGCAGCGCCTGGCTGACGAGGTCGTTGATCAGCCCCCGGGCGGGGCCGTACTGGGAGATGAGCCGTTCCGCCTCCTCGGGGTCCGCCCCGCGCGCCTCGCGCAAGTGGCGGAGGTAGCGTCGGATGTGCCCGGCGGCGACCGAGTCGTCGAAAGGGGCCGGTCTGGGAGCTCCAGGCGCGAAGGAGATCGCGTCAGGGTAGCGTCCCATCACCTCGTTGAGGAAGTTGACGGAGTCCAGTACCGGGTCGGTGAGGGAGCCGTGCAGGTGGTCGATGCTCAGCATCCGCTCTCCTTCGCCTCCTGTCGACGCCGCGTGCCCGGCGGGGTGGCGACCTTCTCCAGGACGTCTGCGGCGTAGAGGCGCTCGGCCTGCACCCGGGAGAACTCGGCCATGTAGGCGCGGAAGTGGTCCAGCGGCTCCTCGGCGAGCGCGATCATTCTGCGGTTGTCCACGACGGCCGGGTTGTCGAGGTCCTGGATCGCCCGCTCCACGGCGGTGTCCATCTCCTCGGATTCCACGACTTCGTCGCAGAGGAGCCGGGCCTCCGGGTCGGTCGCGCGGAGGCGATGCCCGGCGAGGATGATCCGGCGGGCCTCCCGACTCCCCACGAAGCGGCCCAGTCTGAGGTTCGCCGCCCCCGGAACGATTCCCTCACGGGCGGCCGGAAGGCTGAAGAACGCGTCCTTCTCCGCGATCACCCTGTCGAACAGGAAGAGCAGTTGCATACCGCCGCCGATGGCGAAGGAGTCCACGGCCGCGATCCAGGGCTTGTGGACTGCCCGCGCGGACAGGCTCGGCCTGTCCGTGTCCGGAACCACCCCTCGGAGGATCTTGTGCAGATAGCCCAGTTCCCGGCCCAACAGGAAATCCACGAAGGAGATGTCCCCGTTGCGCAACTCCTTGAGGTTGATACCCGCGCTGAAGACCCTCCTGCCCAGGTAGCGGGGGTGCGTCATCAGGCCTCCCCGGACGACACCGACGTGCACGCGTTCCTCCAGGAACACAAGGTCCACCGCGGTTTCCATGTCGGTGATCAGCTGGTCGTCCTCGGCGTTGAGGCACCGCGTGTTTGTGACGGTGAGGTGGGCCGCCGCCCCGCTGCGTTCCAGGACCACCGTGGGGAGTTCGACGCGTCCCTTCACCGCGAACACGGACAGGAGGTCCTTTGCCCGGGCGGTGGGGCGGAGCATTGCGTCGACCAGACGGCTCCCAGCGCTGGGAGCACGGAGCAGCCCTCGGAAGAGGACTCCCTGGTCGATCTCCCGCCCCTCCTTGTGGGCCTGGAGGCGCGTTCGCTCCTCGACCATCTGCTTCCGGGTGGGTGCTAGGCCGGGAAAGCGGTCGGCCGCCTCGAAGGCGATGTCGGACAGGCGCGGTCGGGGGTTTCCGTCACAGATCGTGGCGAACACCGGCTCGGCGTGCAGGTCGAGGAACGCGCCGCGGATCTCGCGGCCGCCCCCGTGGATGGTTGCGGCGATGGCCGTCTCACCCGCGTCCCGTTCCGGACGCGGGGGTAGTTCCGCCAAGAGCTCTTCCCCCTCCTCCGTGTGGCGGCGGAGCAGGTCCGCGTCCTCCCCGAGCCGTCCGCTGAGCTTCGGTGTGCGCAGGTGCCACCGCGCCACCGGGCCTGTCCCGTGCCCGCTCATCGACGCGCCTCCACACGTGCGTCCACCCCTGACCGCGGCTGGGCCCGCAGCCGACGCAACTCCCTGTCACACGCCGCCAGGTGGACACCGAGGGAATCCTCGAAGTCGTTCGACGCCGCCTCGAAGAGCAGTTGGCGCCGTACGGCGAGATCGGTGCCAGAGGTCCGGCGGAGGAAAACCACGGCGGAACGCACCGTATCCTCCACATCGGTGGATACCTCGTTGACCAGGCTGTTCTCCAGTGCGGCGGCGGCCGTGAGGCGGTCACCCCACAACACCAGCTGACGGGCGCGCGCCACTCCGATCTCCCGCACGAGTCGGTGCAACGCCATACCGGGCCAGAACTGGTCGTCGTTGACGGGCAGCAGCAGTGTCATGTCCGCGCTCGCGATCCGGTAGTCGCCCACCAGGAGTACGTCGAGTGCGGGTCCGCAGCACGTGCCCTGGCCCACCACGATGCTGACGGCCTCCGAGCGTTCCAGCCGCCGGATCGCCTTCTCCCACCGGCTGACGTCCCTGACGTCCACGGCACCGGGCCACGACCTCCGGTCTGGTGTGCCCTCGGCCAGTCTCAGCAGGATCACGGAACCCGGGCGGCCCTCCACTCGGCCGCACAGATCGTTCACCGACGCCGCGAGTTCGCCGATCGGGCGGTTTCCGTCGATGTCCGCGGTGAAGACGGTGTCCCATTCGATGTCGTGCTCGTTCCTCATGCTATTCGCCTTCCTCGGAAGGATTTTCCTTACCAACGCAGCAGGGCCGTTTCAACCGTGGAACCAGGTCCCATCGTCATCATCACTCCGTAATCCCCCGTCCTGAAATTTTCCTCCGCGAGAAGCCGTTGATAGGAGAAGAGAAAGGCTCCACTGGAAAGGTTTCCCTGGTCGCGAAGGACCCCCGTGGTATGGCGCAGGTCGTGGCGGGTGAGGCCGAGATTCACCCTCAGGGCGTCGATGACCTTCTTTCCTCCGGAGTGCACGATCCAGTGCGTAATGTCCGAGCGCCGGAGTCCGGCCCGGTTGAGCAGCCTCCCCACCGGTTCCCGTGCGTGGGAACCGACGACGTACGGGATATCGGGGTCCAGGTGGAAACTGAACTTCCCCTGGGAATCGTCCCAGTCATAGCGCATCGCCTCGGCGGCGGAGGGAATGATCTCGCTGGCGAAGTCCAGGACCCCAGGGCCCTCGGCGCCGTCCCGTCCAGACCCCAGCGCGATGGCCGCCGCACCATCACCGAAGAGGCTGTTGACCACGGACGTGCGCATGGTCCCGTCAAAGACGTAGGCGGCCGAACACACCTCGATGCAGACCATGATCGCGAGTGCGCCCGGGTTGGCCCGGGACCAGCCCGTCACGGCGTTCAGGGCGTTGAGGCCGGCGTTGCACCCCATTCCCACCACGTCGATCCGGGAGGCCGACACGGGTATCCCGAGCTCAGCGATCAGGCGCGCGCTGAATCCGGGGGTGATGAACCCCGTAGAGGAGACACAGCACAAGTATTCGATGTCGGACGCGGTCGCACCGATGCCCTCAAGGCACCTACGGACCGATTCACCGCCGATCTCGATTCCGCTTTCGAGGTGTTTCCTCAGCAGGTCGCCCTGGGTCTCCTCCGTGAAACCCTCGCCCGGGGTCATTGGGGGGAGGGTGAGGCTTCTGCGTTCGATTCCGCCATTAAGGAAGATGGCGGATATGCGTTCGTCCGCCACCTGAAACAGATCCAGGATCTCCTTCTGCGTATAGGAGTTCGATGGGGTTGCCGTCCCCACGGAAAGTATTTTTGGTGCGGTAGAGATATCTGACTTCGGAGTCGACGCAAAGGTTTTTGTCATCGGTTCATCGCCTTGTGGTAGCATCCATTTTCATGACTGAATCATCCATGGAGAGCGCGAGTCCGGAAAAGAGCATCAGATATGAAAAGCGTGGCCGTGTCGCGTACATAACCCTAGATCGGCCCCACACTCTCAACGCGATGGATCTGCGCATGCACGAGGAATTGGCGCGGGTGTGGGACGACTTCGAGGAGGACGATGACGTCTGGGTCGGGGTCCTCACCGGCGCGGGCGACCGAGCTTTCTCTGTAGGACAGGACCTCAAGGAGCGAGCACGGCTGACAGCGGCGGGTGATGCCTCACCCACCACGTTCGGCAGCCGGGGACAGCCCGGATGGCCACGCCTGACGGAACGCTTCCGATTGTTCAAACCCCTGGTGGCCCGGGTGCGGGGGTACGCCCTGGGCGGGGGCTTCGAGCTCGCGCTGACCTGTGACATCGTCGTCGCTTCTGAAGACGCGGTGTTCGGCCTACCCGAGGCCCGGCACGGCCTCGTGCCGGGAGCGGGGGGCGTGTTCCGGCTTGTACGGCAGTTGCCCTTCCGGACGGCGATGGGCCATCTGCTGACCGGGCGGAACCTGGATGCTGATCGGGCGCACCGGCTCGGGCTCATCAACGACGTAGTGCCGCCAGACGAACTGGACGAGTGCGTCAATAGGTGGGTGGAGGACATCCTGCGCTGCGCACCCCTCTCAGTTCGGGCGATCAAGGAGGCTGCGCTCGAATCGGCCTCGGCCTCGTTGGAGCAGGCGTTTGCCACCCGGTACGTGTGGGAGGAGAAACGCATGCACAGCCGAGACGCACAGGAGGGACCGCGTGCCTTCGCTGAGAAGCGCACCCCCGACTGGTGGGGTGAGTGACGGCCGGCCACGGTACGCCCCGGCTGCCGGTCAGCCTTCGAGGTAGTCCTCCGGGCCGCCCTGGCGGACCGTGTCCAGTGTGAAGCAGTGGAATCCGCCGCCGAAGAGGCGCCGGTGGCGGTGGCGGACTGGGACGCACGTGAAACCGTGTCGTTCCAGGGTGCGGATCAGGTCCGGGGACGCCTCGTTGACCAGGACGGTGTCCGGGGACACGGAGAACACGTTGAGGTCGATGAAGGGCGTGGTGAGGACGAGGTCGTCGTCCTCGTAGGACGGGAAGTTGTTCTCGCTCGGCGGCGGGGCGACGATCATGTCCCACTTCCGAAGCGCTTCCGGAAGGAAGTCGACCACCTCTCGGGACCGCACCAGCAACGTTCCCGGCCGCAACGCCAAAACCATGCTATCGATGTGGCTGTCGCTCAACCGGTGCACCCGGTGGAAACGGAAGCGGCCCTCACAGTGGCGTTCGAGCCAGTCGACGGCCATCGCGTGGTTGGTGGTCGAGATGTTGGCGATGACATCCCTGCCCAGGCGCAGACACTGGGCGCCGTCGAACATCATCTCGAAGCCGACGTCGTAGTGGGAGGGCTCAGGGTCGGTGATGGGCTCGGTCGGACCGCCTGCGGTGCTCTCGGCGTACGACGGGTCGAAGGAGGAGTCCGTCATGAGCGGCCTGGGCATCACGGTCCAGCGCGCACCCCTGGCGAAGTGGTCCGCGAAGATCCCGGTGAGGAACTGCGTTTCGAAGTAGCGGGACCGCACCATGGGCGGGGTCTCGATGATCTCGTCGCCCAGGATGAGTGTGTTGTCCCGGATGTTGAGGGGCGGGACCACGGCCGCGGACCATGCGGGTGTGCGCACCTCCGTGGTGGAGGGGTCAAGGTCGATGGGGCGCCGAACGCTCACCGACAAGGACTCCAGGGTTTTGGCCAGCCCATCGAGGTCCTCGTTGAGCTCCTCAACGTAGCGTTGCTTGATCGGTGACCGGGTCGAGCGGCGGCGGGAGCCTTCGTCGCTGGTGTGCACCGACAGCCGCGGGTAGTACCACTCCGACCTGGTGATGTGCTCATGAAAGAAGAGATCAAAGGAGAGTTCCCGCTCGTGGGACGTGTAGTTCAGAGCGGAACCGACAACGACTTCCTTGAGCGGTGACCATTCATCGAAGCTATTGAGCTTCACTCGTCCCCCAACTCGATCGGTTCAAAATATAGGATATGCGGCACATCTGGGTTTGAAACTGAGGCGCAGATGCGCATGGGTCCGATTTTTGCTGAATCGGTGTGAATGTATCAAGTGCTATCAGAAGGCGTCAACCCTCGTTTTCCTGGCGATGAAGAATGACCAATGGCCCGATCCGGTCAGTGGGGGAAGTTTTTAACACGCGCCGCACCGTTCCATCTGGTCGCTCGGGCAGGGCCGGCTGGTTGAAGCCGCCGTAGGTCGCGATTACCTGCATTTTTACGGAGAATGCTCAGGTCGGAGCGGTAATCATGTGGAAGTCAGGCCATTGACACCTCCGCAGTGCCGGTGTAGCGTCCATATTTGTGCTCCCGCGGGAGTCGAATTGCGCCGGCCAAAGCAAAACCACAACGGGAGAAGTCGGCAGTTCGATACTCAATCTTCGGAGGATGGCTCCGAATTCATCTGACTCGATTATCCCCGTTGACCGGCTGTCTGTACGTCATCCGAAACCGAGAGAACCCACCATTACCTGGGCAGATCTTGCTGCCAGGGGAATTCAAGGAGGTTGAATCGATGACCAAGGTGAACGCCCAGAGCCACGAGGAATTGACGCGGCTGGCCGAGTTGGCCCCGGAGGAGCTCCAGTCCTTCCTCGAGGGGAGGTCGGGAGTCGGTGCGGGAGACTCGTTCTTCGCCGCGCCCAGGGCTCAGACCGTGCGTGGTGCGGGAGACTCGTTCTTCGCCGCGCCCAGGGCTCAGACCGTGCGTGGTGCGGGAGACTCGTTCTTCGCCGCGCCCAAGGCTCAGACCGTCAGGTGAAACCCAGCCTGGTTCGGTGTCCCTGATCTAGACGGCTCGCACCGTGCCGTGACGCGGTAAACAACCCAAGGGCACGGACACACCGTGTCCTTGGGGCACATCGCAGCGCTGTACAAACCTTCACAACGATGATGGGACCTCATTGAAACTGCGTGCGAGCATCCCCAAGACCATTGAGTCGGGGACGCAGAGGGAGATCACCGTCGAGGAGACCTGGGATCGAGTTTCCCCCCACCTGCGCAGGGTGGGAATCACGAGACTGGCAGACATCACCGGCCTGGACTACGTCGGCGTTCCGGTCTACAGCGCGATCGTCCCTCGTTCCAACGACAGCATCTCCGTCTACGGAGGCAAGGGGTTCCGGCCGATCGACGCCAAGGTCAGCGCCGTGATGGAGGCGATCGAACGCTACTCCGCCTGGCTGCCGGTAAGGCCCGACCTCGTCGCCTCCCTGGATGAGCTCGTCTCCGTGGGTGAGACGGTACTCCGTCCGGACGAGATCAACCTGGAACTGGCCCGCGACTACCGCGACGACGGTCCGATCTCCTGGGTCAGGGGGTGGGACCTCCTCAACGAAGAGCCCGTGCTCGTCCCCCAGGACGGCGCCGTGTACCAGGCGCGCCTGCATGAGCAGCCGTGCTACCGAATCACCACAACCAACGGCTTGGCCTCGGGGAACAGCCTGGAGGAGGCCGTCTGCCACGCGCTGTGCGAGCTGGTCGAACGGGACTCGATGACCCTGGCCGAACTGGTGAGCAACTACCTGCCGCAGATCCTCGAACAAGACGGGCACCTGGGCGCATCGGCCTTCTCGGTCGTGGATGAGCTGCGCGGCCGCCATCCCCACGTCGAACCGGGTTCCCTCCCATCTGCCGCGCAGTACATGTTGGAGAAGTTCGACAAGGCCGGGGTGGAGGTGCGTCTCCTCGACATCACGTCCGATCTCGGTATCCCGAGCTTCTTCGCTGCCACGAGCGAGGACATCGGTGACGGAACCTCCCAGGGTCACGGCGGCTACGGCACGCACCCCAACGCCGAGGTTGCGGTGGCGCGGGCTTTGAGCGAGTGCGCTCAGGGGCGGGCCGTCGACGTCCAAGCGCTCCGGGAGGACATCAGCCTGCCCGGTGCGGACGTTTCCAAGTACGAGCTGCACGTCCGCCGCTCGGCCTCGGTAGACACCAGTTCGTGGGCTTGGAAGTCGGCTTCGCACACGGTCCGGTTCGACCAGGTCCCCCACCACCCGAGCGGTGATGTCCGGGCCGACCTCGATCTCCTCCTCGGACGGCTGCGCGCGGCGGGGGCGGGGCAGGTGGTCGTAGTCGACCTGTCGCCTCCGCAGATCCCCGTCAGCGTGGTCAGGGTGATCTGCCCCATCCTCGAATCATGGGCCACGGACTACTGCCGTATTGGCAGCCGGGCTCAGCGGGTCTGGAGCGAAGCGGTCCGGTCCCTGGCCGAAGCACCGATCGCTCCCTGAACGGCACCATCACCTTATCTGTGAGTCCTAGCCAACGCGATGAGAAAGGGGAGCCCATGCGTCCCGTGATCTTCCTTGGGCCCAGCCTCGATCACGAGTCGGCCGCTCGCATCCTTGATGCCGAGTACCTTCCGCCCATCGCGCGGGGGGACATCGACGCGCTGCTGGCCCGAGAGGTCCCGCCTTCGGCCATCGGCATCGTCGACGGGCGGTTCCTCGACAGCTTGTCCATCTCGCCGAAGGAGGTCCTGAGGGCGGTGGACGCGGGTATCCCCACCTTCGGCTCGTCGAGCATGGGTGCGCTGCGGGCCGCGGAGTGCGCGGCCTTCGGGATGAGGGGGGTGGGACACGTCTACGAAGCGTACGCCTCGGGCGAGATCGAGGCCGACGACGAGGTCGCGATCGTCTTCGACCCCACCAGCCTACGTGCTCTGTCCAGGCCCATGGTCGACCTCCGCTTCGCCGTACGGCGGGGCGTCGAGGAGGGCATGATCGAGGCCGGGGCCGCAGAGCTCTTCCTGGAAGCGGCGAAGTCCCTGCACTTCCCCCGCCGGACCGTCGGCAACGCGCTGACTGTGGCCAAGGGGGACATCGGGGCCAGCGCGGGCGAGGCCATCGAGAAGTACTTCGCGACCGACGCGCCCGAGGTCAAGAGGGAGGACGCCCTCCGGCTTCTTCAGGTCGTTCACCAGCACACGAGATCCGGAAAAGTATGACATCAATGATCCGTCGGTACGGTTCCCTGTACCAGGTACACGGAACCGCCGCGTTCAGTCTCGCGGCCTTCGTGGGACGCCTCCCAGTTCCCATGCTCGGGCTGGGCATCATCATCCTCATCTCCACCCTGACCGGCTCATATACGGCTGCGGGCACAGTCGCGGCGATGGCCATGGTGGGTTACGCGGCCGGTGCGCCCATCGCCGGACGCCTCGTGGACCAGTACGGTCAGCACCGAATTCTCCTGGTCCTCTCGATCCTGCACGGGCTCAGCCTTGCCGCTCTGATGGTCGCAGCTGACTCGGGGGCGAGTGTGGCCATGCTCTGTGCCGTGAGCCTGATCACCGGAGCGTCGCGTCCTTCGACGGGAACGATGGTGCGCACCCGGTGGGCGTACGTCCTTGAGCGCGATGACCCTGGAGCGAAGAAGGAAAGGCTCCAGAGGGCGTTTTCCCTGGAGGCGATCCTCGACGAGGTCACGTTCATCTCGGGCCCGATCATCGTCACTGCGTTGGCGACTTCCGTCCACTACCTCGCGGGCCTGTCCGCCTGCCTGGTGATGACCACGGGTGGCGCCGTTGCCTTGGCGCTGCAACGTGGGACCGCGCCACCCGCCAACCGCGTGCGGGGCGGTGGTGGCTCCGCCCTGGCGGTGCCGGGGATGCTTGTCATCGCGGTGGTGATGATGTTCGCGGGGGCGATCATTGGGGTGATCGACCTCTCCCTGGTCGCTCGGGCAGAGGAGGTCGGGACCACGGCCCTGGCCGGCCCGCTCCTGACCGCCCTGGCCGTGGGCAGCATCATCGGTGGGTTGTGGTACGGAAACCGGTCCTGGCGACTGCCGCCGCACACCTTGTGGATTCGTGCGCTCGCGGCCCAGGCTCTGGGGCTCGGTGCCCTTGCGCTCGCGGGCGGTGTGTGGACCCTGGCAGCGGCCACCTTCGTCGCGGGATTGGCCGTCGCTCCCGCCGCCATCTCCGGGGCCGTTCTTCTGGAGCGCCTTCTGCCGCCCCGTTTGCTCACCGAGGCGTTCAGCATCGAGACCACGAGCATGGCCATCGGGGTGGCGCTGGGCGGTTGGGGGGCCGGAATGGTCACCGACTTCCTGTCTCCCACTCACGCGCTCTTGATCCCCTCGGTGTGCGCTCTCGTCGCATGCTTCGTCGCAATGTGCTGCTCACGGTGGCTCAGAGCCGAGGAGCGGGTAGAGGCGGTGTCGGACTCGAGGTAGTGCCGTCTTCACCTACAACACAGAACGGACGATCGAATGCCTCGTCTCCTGATCGGGAACGACTTCACCGAGGAAGTGGAAGAGTCCGGGGTTGAGCGTGAGGTGACCGCGTGCTGGTCGGCCCAGCGCGTCCACTTCCTGGCCCGGGACGGAGACGTCCTACTGTTACCGGCTCCGCCCTCTTCCGGATTCGTGGAATACGTGACCTCGCTCACCGGGGTGGACCCGCGCACACTGCGCACGGTGATCCCTCCAGGTTCCGGGGCGCCCTACGAGGCACTGACGCCGATCCGTCTCGCCGCCACCTCTCTGCGCTCGGAACTCGGGCGGCTGCTCGCGGAACGCTCCGTTGACGAGGTCGTGATGCTTTACCCCGACCCCGTGGTCGCTGAACTCGCCGCCGACCTGGGTGTCGGGGTCTCGGTGGCGGGAGGGGACTTCATCCGGCAGGGCGGTGGTGCCCTGGTCAACAGCAAGGCCGCGTTCAGGGCGCTGGCGGCCGGCGCAGGCGTCCCCGTCGCGGACGGGGCCGTGTGCTCGACTCCAGAGGCTGCCGGGAACGAGGCGCTCAGGCTTTTCGCCTCGGGGCACCCGGTCATGACCAAACACGAGTTCCGGCAAGCGAGCAAGGGCAACGAGATCCTCACTCAAAAGGAGGGGATCATGTCCCGGGGCGCGCCGAAGACCCTGGTCCTGCCCGACGCGCCTTCCGTCGAGGAACATTTCGCCCGGGAGTGGAACCGGTTGACGACCGGTGGGCGCCACAGACTGGTCGTCGAGCGCTACCACCCTGACTCCGCATCGGTATTCGCGGAGTTCCTGCTCAGCGACTCCTGCGTGGAGCTGACCGGGGAAGGGGAGCTCCTCTACGCGCCGTCCCCCGTCGGCCAGGTGCTTCCGATCCGCACCCTGGACTCGTCGATACGCGACCGGCTGGTCTCCGATGCGCGGCGCATGAGCGACTTGCTCCGGGGCATCGGGTACCGCGGCTTCGTGAGCATGGACGCGATCATCACCCCGGAGGGACGCACGCTCTTCACGGAGGCCAACGGCAGGGTCACAGGGTCCACCCACATCTACGCGAGCGTCGGGCGGCGGATCGTGGGGGACGCCTATCCGGGCCACAGGACCCTCATGGAGGTCGTCGGGCTGCGGGTTCCCTCGGTCACCGGGGCTGTCGCGTTGTTGCGCGATCACCACCTCCACTACGACCCGGGCAGTCGGACAGGGGTCGTCATCGCCAATGACGTGCACCCCGTGGACCGCGACGTCACATACTGCGTCGTCGCCGAGGATGTCGAGCGGGCGCAGGAGATACGGGAGCGGGTGACCCACCTGTTCGCGGCGTGGTGATCCCCATCCGATCAGCAGGGGCCGAACCAATCACCTCTGTTCCGCACCACACATCGCAAAAGGAAGGCGATCCATGTCCGATAACAGGAACGACCGCGTCGCCGAACGGTTCCAGCTTATCGCCAATGGTCCGGCTCTATTCAATGCTGTTGTGAGCGGGCTCGAACTCGGCGTGTTCGACTTTCTCGCCAAGAGCCCGGACGCGACAGCGGACGACGTCCAGCGGTTCGTCGGTATACCCCGCCACAAACTGCGTATCCTGATGTTCGCGCTGTGCTCGACCGAGCTGGTGGAACGGGTGGGCGGTCGTTACCGGAACTCGGAGTTCGCCCAGGATAACCTGGCGTCCGCCGCTCCGGACAGCTGGCGTCATATTCTCATCGGATGGCAGCGAATCTACTACCCGGCGTTCGCCCACATGACCGCTGGGCTGAGCCAGGGCACCAATGAGGCCGCCCTGGCTGCGTACGGCGGAACCAGCGGTTCACTGTACGAGCGGCTCTCGGAGGATCCCGAAACGGAGGCGGTGTTCCACACTGCCATGTCCGCCTTCACACTCCGCTCGATGGACAGTCTGATTGAGAGCTCCGCACTGTCTGGCGTCCGGAAGCTTCTCGATGTGGGCGGCGGTGCGGGGACGACGGCGATCCGTTTCCTGGAGCGTTATCCGGACGCCGTGGCCGGAGTATTCGATCTGCCGAGTGTGCTCAGGCAGGCACGGGAAGACCTCCCGGAGGGGGTCGCGGACAGGATGGCCTTCCACCCCGGAGACCTCTTCGGGTCGGACCTGCCCGGAGGATATGACGCCATCCTCTTCAGCCACGTCCTCGAGGTCTTCTCCGAGGAGCGGATCCGCGCCTTGCTGGCCAAGGCCTTCGATGCCCTGCCCTCGGGCGGCAGTGTGGTGCTCTACGGCTACAACGCGACGGACGACGAGACCGCAGGCGTGATCTCGGCGCGGTTGTCGCTGTACCTGAACGTCCTGGCGAGCGGCGAGGGGATGGCCTACCCGGCTGCCGACTACCTGCGCTGGTTGGAGGAAGCAGGGTTCGCCCGGACCCGTTCCTGGTCTGGACTACCGTACGAGCACGGACTTCAGATAGGCATGAAGCCGTAGACTTCCAATCCAGTGGCCGCAGGTTCGGGTCTTGCCGTATGCGCTACAGAACCCCGGTTCAGACGAGCGCGCGGCCTTACCTCCGTAGGGCCGCCGCGTCCTGGTCCCCCGCAAGTGGTCCGGCAAGACCCGGCCGGCCACAAGGCCGATGACGACCAGGCCTGAGCACGTATCGTACCCGCCACCGGTGTGTTCGCGGCCGCCTCGCGGCATGCGGGTTCGGCCACCCCCACATCGTCATGACGGGCCCGACAGGGATTCCTGGACACCCTCGTGCCGCGTGCCGGGCTGCGCCCGGACCGCGCCGGTGACGCGCGACCCGGGTCGAGGAGTCGCTGGCTCGGGTGGTGACTCGGCGCCCGCAACACGAGAGGTCTCTACTGCCCGGCTCGGCGGATGCTCTCGTCAACAGCGCGCGCGAGAGCGGTTGGGTGGCGTCGATGACGGTACCGTCCTTCGGAATGTCATGCCTCCCTTCGTCTGGTGCAGGCGCACGATGAGGTCTCGTTCCGACTGCTTCCCGCCCCGCTCGTCGTCCGGTTGCTCGTCAAGCCGCCGCCTCAACGTCTCGAGGTCGGCCTCGAGGACGAAGACGCCGTCGAAGAGGCCCACGAACTTGGGGAAGTTCCTGGAGCCGCCGCAGAAGAACGTCACTTGACTGCCTTGGCTGGCGACCAGAGCCCTCACCTTGTCGCTATGCCAGACGTGGTGATCGTGCTTGATACCGCCCGTCGGCTCTCCGGTCTCCGGGGCGCCCCTATAGGCCAGTCCGCGGTCGCCATTGATGGCAACGACCCACCCCGCAAGAGCCAGCCAGGACACCTCCCGCGAACCGGCTAGGACCCGAAGAACACGAGCAGGTTATTGAGGTCCTCAACGGCCCGAGGTTCCGGGACAAGCACCCCGACAGGTGTGGGCGGTCCTGTTGGACGAGGGCATCTACCTGTGCTCGGTCTCCACGATGTACCGCCTGCTGCGCGAACGCGACCAGCGCCAGGAGCGGTGCGCCCAAGCCACCCACCCGCCCAAGACCAAGCTGGTGGCCACACGTCCCGAACCAGGTCTGGAGCCATGACATCACGAAACTGCGCGGACCCGGCCCGGGCACGTTCTTCGACCTGTACGTCATGATTGATATCTACCGCCGGTGCGTGGTGCACGGGGAGGCCCATACCCGAGAATCCGGGGAGATCGCCGAGTAGCTCATCGAAAACTCCATCGCGGCCAAGGCGATCCGTTCTGACCACGGTACCGCGACGCCCTCGCAGCCGGTGGCCGAGCTGTTGTCCATGCTCGGCATCACCAAATCTCACTCCAGGCCGAAGACCGGTAACGGCAACCCCTGCAGCGAAGCGCAGTCCAAGACGCTCAAGTACTGCCCGGAATTTCCCGACCGGTTCGGGTCTATCCAGGGCGCCCGCAGGTTCTGCCGGAGATCCTTCCAGTACTACAACCACGAGCACTACCACTCCGGAATCGGGCTACATACCCCTTTCATGGTGCATGCCGGTGCCACGCATGCGATTCAGGACAAGCGCGCGCAGACCATCGAGGCCCTCCGGGCGGCCAACCCCTGGCGGTTCACCCACAGGCCTGTGTTTCCCGGGCTTTCCGAGGCCGCGTGGATCAACGAGCCAGACGGACTAGAGACCGTACCTGCTGTACAGCACGGCTCTGACCTGCGTGAAGCGGCCTGACGATCACTGGTCCGTGCCCGATTGGACCTGAGGCATTCCGACCTCCGGACCGGGGTGTATGACGGGAGACGCGCGCGTCATCCGGAGTCCCGTGCACCCGCTGGCGCACCCCCAACGCGAAGACGGCCCCTGGCGTGCGAGCGATCCTCGCAGGCCAGGGGCCGTCTTTCGAACGGAGCGGATGACGGGAATCGAACCCGCGTTATCAGCTTGGGAAGCTGAAGTTCTACCATTGAACTACATCCGCGTCGCACCCGCCGGGAGTACCGGCTGGCAACGCATGTCATCCTAGCCCAACTCCGGACCCCGTGGGCAACTCGGCGCTGACCACATCCGTACGGGGGACTCGCGACTACGTAGCGTTGTCCCCAGACGATAGGTTCGGAGCGTGCTGCTCTCCGATCGTGATCTCAGGTCAGAAATCGACGCCGGGCGGGTCAGGATCGACCCCTTCGACCCCGGACTCGTCCAACCCTCCAGCATCGACGTACGGCTGGACCGCTTCTTCCGGGTGTTCGAGAACCACAAGTACCCGCACATCGACCCCTCGGCCGAGCAGCCGGACCTCACCCGGCTGGTCGAGACCGACGGCGAGGACGCCTTCATCCTGCACCCGGGCGAGTTCGTGCTGGCGTCCACCTACGAGGTCGTCACCCTTCCGGACGACATCGCCAGCCGGCTGGAGGGCAAGAGCTCCCTGGGGCGCCTGGGACTGCTCACCCACTCCACCGCCGGGTTCATCGACCCGGGCTTCTCCGGGCACGTCACGCTCGAACTCTCCAACGTGGCCACCCTGCCGATCAAGCTCTACCCGGGCATGAAGATCGGCCAGCTGTGCATGTTCCGCCTCTCCTCCCCGGCCGAGCACCCCTACGGCTCCGCGGGCTACGGGTCCCGCTACCAGGGACAGCGCGGACCGACGCCGTCCAGGTCCCACCAGAACTTCATCCGCACCCGGATCAACCCGGAGTAGTCGGGGGAAGACAGGAAAAGCCGTTTACGGTACGGTCATGAATCGGCACTTTCTGTCGCATGACCCGTATGTCTTCTTTATGTGGCGAAGGTCACTCCCTCCCTCCCTGTGGCATAGATCACATATCGGCGCTTCGTGGGGCCGACATCCGCTGCCACAGGTCGACGGACGGTTTTTATGCGGGTTAAACATGTTATTTGCCGGTTATACAGCGCCTGAACTGTGTGTACGTACCTCGGTAAGGTTCGCCCCGACGTGAACCAGGTAGCGGTTCCGCCCCGGTGAGGGGCGCGCAAGGGGGCTCTGCGCAGGCCGACTACCTGTGACAACCGCGGGTCGGCGAAGGGGCGGACTGTGCCCCGCGCGCCTCGCGGCCGGGACAGCCCTCATGAGGAGACCGTGCCAGCAGTACGCGCAGACCACTTGTACAAGGTGTTCGGCAGACAGTCGGGAGCCGCCGTCGAGCGGCTCTCCGACGGCAGCCACCGTGACACCATCGCCGACCTCGACGTGACGGCCGCCGTCATCGACGTGTCGTTCGAGGTCGAACCAGGCGAAATCTTCGTCGTCATGGGCCTGTCCGGATCGGGGAAGTCAACCCTGATCCGGATGCTCAACGGCCTCCTGGAACCCACCGCGGGAACGGTCGAGGTCGACGGCGTGGACATCACCGCCCTCGACAGGAAGAAACTCCTGAAGCTGCGGGGCGAGAAGATCAGCATGGTCTTCCAGCACTTCGCCCTCCTGCCCCACCGCACGGTCCTGGAGAACGCCGCCTACGGACTGGAGCTGCGCGGCGTACCGCGTGCGGAACGCGCCCGCAGGGCCAAGGAGACCCTCGGACTGGTGGGGCTCGACGGCTGGGAGGACAAGCTCCCCCAGCAGCTCTCCGGAGGTATGCAGCAGCGTGTGGGCCTGGCCAGGGCACTGGCCGCCGACACCGACATCATCCTCATGGACGAGGCCTTCAGCGCCCTGGACCCGCTCATCCGGCGGGACATGCAGACCCAGCTCCTGGAGCTCCAGGCGAGCCTGGGCAAGACCATCGTGTTCATCACGCACGACCTCAACGAGGCCATGCGCATCGGCGACCGGATCTGCGTGCTCCGCGACGGCCGCGTCGCCCAGGTGGGCACCGCGCAGGAGATCCTCAGCGAACCCGCCAACGACTACGTCGAACGGTTCATCGAGGACGTCGACCGCACCCGTGTGCTCACCGCCGCCTCGGTGATCGACCCGGACGCCCCCGCGGCCGACCCGTCCGCGCCCCGGGTCGACGCCGACACCCCGGTCGCCGACCTGTACGCCAGCGCGGCCGCCTCCGACCGCCTCCGCGTGGTCGACGAGGACGGCAGCGTGCTGGGCACGGTGACGCGCAACTCGGTGCTCGCCGCGCTCGCGGCCGGAAAGGAGACGCCGTGACACCCGTCGACTTCCCGCCGACCCTGCCGATCGGTGCGGGCTTCGATGCCCTCAACTCCTGGCTCAAGAGCAACTTCGGCCCCGTCTTCGAGGCCATCGCCGTGTTCATCCGCTGGGCGGTGGAGGCCCTGTCGGGGTTCTTCACCGATCCGGCGGCCGGACAGCTCGCCTTCATCGCCGCCGTGATCATCGCCGTCCCGCTGCTGCGGTCCCGGCGCCTGCCGCTGGTGGCCATCGTCGCCGTGGTCTCGGTGCTCTACGTCCTGCACGCGCAGTTCGCGTTCGGCAACACCATCGTCAACAGCCTGCCGCCGCAGCTCTTCCTGTGGGCGATGAACCTGTTCGACCAGCAGTACGTGGACGCCTACTTCTGCATCTCGCTGCTCTTCCTGGTGGCCGTCACCGTGCTGGGAGCGCTCGACAGGGGCACCCGCGTCCGCACCGGCGTCGTCGCCGGCGGCTGGCTGGTGCTGGTCCTGCTCGGCTGGCTCGTCCTCCCCATGCTGGTCACGGCTCCCAGGGCGCTGGTGATGATTCTGCTGCTGAGCCTCCTGGCGTTCTCGGTGGCCGGGTGGCGGATGGGCCTGTTCGGCCTCGTCGCGCTCACCCTGGTGGCGTCGGTCGACCAGTGGACCAACGCCATGGACACGCTCGGCCTCGTGCTCGTGGCCAGCGCCATCGCCGTGGCCATCGCGATCCCGATCGGTGTCCTGGCCGCCTACAGCGACCTGGTCAGCAAGCTCGCCAAGCCGGTCCTGGACCTGATGCAGACGCTGCCCGCGTTCGTCTACCTGATCCCGGCGATCTTCTTCTTCTCCATCGGCGCCGTGCCGGGCGTGGTCGCCACCATCGTGTTCGCGATGCCGCCCGGCGTGCGCCTGACCGAGCTGGGCATCCGCCAGATCGACCGGGAGCTGGTGGAGGCGGGCGAGTCCTTCGGCGCCTCCAGCGGCAGGATCCTCACCGGTATTCAGCTGCCGCTGGCCCTGCCGACCATCATGGCCGGCGTCAACCAGGTCATCATGCTGGGCCTGTCCATGGTCGTCATCGCGGGCATGGTCGGCGCCGGGGGCCTGGGCAGCGAGGTCTACCAGGGCATCACCCGCAACGACGGTGCCCTCGGCTTCGAGGCCGGTATCGCCGTGGTCATCCTGGCGATCTTCCTGGACCGCCTCACCGCGGCCGTCACCCGCAACGGTCCGCGCGCCTCGGCCGCCTGACCCGGGCGCGTACGCACACCAAGGCCCCGCACACAGAAGTTCCCCGAGGGAAGGAATCCCACGATGTACAGCCGCAAGCGCATGACGGCCCTCTCCGCGGCCGGAATGAGCGCCGCACTCCTCCTGACCGCCTGCGGCGGCGGCAGCAGCGAGGACCTGACCGGTCCCGAGGACGGCGGCGAGGACGCCAAGGCGATCAACATCGCGCTGATCGCCTGGGAGGAGGGGATCGCCACCACGCACATGTGGGAGGCCATCCTGGAGGAGAAGGGCTACGACGTCACGATCACCGACGTCGACGTCGCCCCGATGTACCAGGGCGCCGCCAACGGTGACGTGGACCTGTTCCTCGACACCTGGCTGCCGACCACCCACGCCGACTACTGGGAGGACTACGGGGACCAGCTCGAGGACCTCGGCTCCTGGTACGACAACGCCAAGCTGACCATCACGGTGCCCTCCTACATGGAGGACGTGAACAGCATCCCCGACCTGGCCGACCACGTCGAGGAGCTGGACGGCCGGGTCGTCGGCATCGACCCGGGCGCCGGCCTGACCCGTGTGACCAAGGAGGAGGCGCTGCCGGGCTACGGGCTGGACGGCGACTTCGAGCTGGTCGAGTCCTCCACCGCCGCGATGCTCGCCGAGCTGGACTCGGCGATCGCCGAGGAGGAGCCCATCGTGGTCACCCTGTGGCGTCCGCACCCGGCCTACGCCAAGCACGACCTGAAGGACCTGGAGGACCCCGAGGGCCTCATGGGCGAGGCGGAGAGCATCCACGCCGTCGGCCGTGAGGGCTTCACCGAGGACTACCCGGACCTGTCGGGCTGGCTCGAGGGCTTCGAGATGACCGACGAGGAGCTGGCCACCCTGGAGGCCCTGACCGTGTCGGACGACAGCGAGTACAAGGACGACCCCAAGGAGGGCGCCCGCGTCTGGCTCGCGGACAACCCCGAGTTCCTGGAGCGCACCCTGGGCGAGGACGCCGAGGGCCTGGAGTTCTAGAGGCCCTGGCTGTCTTTCCGGAGGCTCTGCCCGCCTTGGGGCTCCGCTCCGCTTCACCCGGAGCCGGGCGTCTTGAAGGCGGGAGCCTTCGGGGCCTCCGGCGGGTTGGCTCGTTCCTCGCGAACCCGCCTCCGGCCCCTCCAGAATCCCGCCGACGCCAGGCTCTGCCCGCCTCGGGGCCCCGCTCCGAGCCGGATCCGGAGCCCGTGTGAACACCGACGGGCTGCTCCCTCTCCGGGGAGCAGCCCGTTCGTGTGTGCGGACCGGGGCGGCGGAGTCGGCCTCAGGGGGCGTAGTAGCCGCCCTGGGCGCCTCCGTAGCCCTGGTTGAGCTGCCTGCTCCTCTCGCGCTTGGGGAGCAGGTACGCGGCGAGCAGGCCGCCGATGAAGCCGAAGAGGTGCGCCTGCCAGGAGACGCCGGGGTACTGGGGCAGGACCCCCCAGATCATCGTCCCGTAGAAGAGGATCACGCAGATCATGATGACGATGTCGACGGTCTTGCGCTCGATGATGCCGCGCAGGACGGTGTAGCCGAAGTAGCCGAAGACCAGCCCGCTCGCTCCCACGGTGAGGGAGGTCGGCGAGCTGAACAGCCACACGCCCACACCGCTGACGACGACGATGATCAGCGTGGTGAGCAGGAGCCGCCCCAGACCGCTGAACGCGACGAGCGCGCCCAGGACGAGGAACGGCAGCGAGTTGCCGATGAGGTGTTCGAGGTTGCCGTGCATGAACGGTGCGGTGAACACGGTCCAGGGCTCCTGGAAGTGCCAGGCGCGCAGGCCGAACCGCTGGTCGAGCGTTCCCAGGAGCAGGACGCTGTCGAGGATCTCGATGACCCACATGGCCGCGAGCATCCCCGCTACGGTCAGGATGGCGGTGATTCTGGACTGCTTCACCCCATCGAGAGTAGAGGACACGGGCTTGCGGTGGTATGTCCGTGGGGCGTGTGGTGCGTAATTGTCCGATGTGCCCGAAGTCGCCCTGATCGCGCTCGTCCGGTTCCGGCGGCACCGCGGGCACGGGTCTGGCGGAGCGGATGGGCCTGGGGACCGCCGGGTGACGGGAAGGGCTCCCGGGGCGCGGTTCCTCAGGAGGTCAGGGAGCGTTTGCGCGGCGGGATGCCCGCCACCGCCATGAAGGACTCGACCTTGGCCGGGCTGGTCAGCCCGGTCAGCGGCAGGTACGCGCGCGAGGTGCGGCGGCTCTGCAGCGAGGGGAAGCGCTTGGGCCGTCCGGCGGTGTCGCACAGCCCGAGCGAGCGGATGCGGCCCGGCAGGACGTGGTAGGAGCCGATGTCGTGGAAGGGGACGCGCACGATGTAGCGGCCGCGCTCGTAGCGGAACTCCCCGTCGGAGACCTCCAGCACGGGCGACTTGATCATGTGGCCGTGCACGGCCAGCCCGGCGCCGATGAGGGCCAGGAGGACGCCGAGGATGATGTTGGCCCAGTGTGAGGGGTCGACCGCGACCGCCACGGCGCCCAGCGCCACCAGAGCGTAACCAGCCCACAGTTCCACGTGCTTGCGGCCCGCGGGGCAGACCAGGCGAACTGTTTCGGACACGGCAGAGGCCTCTCTCGCTGGATGCTGCGTGTGGGATGACGGCGATCGCCGTACGAAACCTTATCTGCTCCGGTGGTACGCGGACGGTGGTTTCGGACAGCTGGATGTGCAGACTTCAGCGCGGATCTGCGTGCTTCCGTGTAGATCGTTCTCTTTGTCGGATCTATCTGATTATCATCGGGTCATCCTACGAATCGCACGTCGAAGTGCGCCGAGGGGTGGTCGTGGAGGTGCCGGGGGCCCCGGCTCGGAGCTTACGCGTTATATGTGAGCTTTGTGGTGGTTTGTCCGCTTTTCTCTGTGTAGTCACGTGGCGTGAATGCGTAGTTAAACAACGTTTACTTTACCATAAACACTGTTGACCAAAGGAAGCGATCCTCAATGCATTTCCGGCTCGTCCGAATCGGGGAGTGCGGGGCATGGCAGGGATCCGGGCTCTGATCTGCGGTAACACCCGTGTTTCCATGGGGGTGGGGATGTGTGTCGGCGGCACGGGGCGATGAGCGCGAACCGGTTGCGGATGGGTCACGAATCCGGCAGTGGGGCTATACAGACATTTCGCTCAATGGTCTTCTGATCGACTAATCGCCTAAGTTCTGCGGGGCGTGTGCGAACCACACAAACCCAGGGTCCGGCTCGTATTAGTGATCAAGGGTGTAACTGATGCACAAACGAAGGAAGACGCTCGCGCTCGCGGCGGCGGGTACCTCCGCGCTGATGGCGCTGACCGCCTGTTCCGGCGGTGGCGGCGGTGAAGAGGGCGAGAAGGAGGTCACATGGGTGATCAACAGCCTTCCCGCCGCGTGGGGAGCCATCAGTAGCGCCGGCGGCAGCGTCTACGTGATCCAGATGCTCTCCGGCGTCATCCCCCACACCGGGCAGTACCAGCCCGACGCCACGTACGAGTACAACATGGACGTCCTCGCCGAGGAGCCCACACTCGTCAACGACAACCCCGACGAGGGCCCGTTCGAGTACAGCTTCACCCTCGCCGAGGACGCGGTGTGGAGCGACGGCACGCCGATGACCGGCGAGGACCTGCGGGTCACCATGATGATGTCCGCGTCCCCCGACGAGGGCTACTGCACCACCTGCGACTCCCGCGGCACCACCCAGGCCGACATGGTCGACGAGGTCGAGGTCGACGGCAAGACCGCCACCTTCAAGCTGAAGGAGGGCCTGGCCGACCCCGAGTGGCGGGGCATGTTCGACGCGCACAGCGTGGCGGGCGGCTTCTACCCGGCGCACCTGGCCGAGGAGCAGGGCTGGGACGTCGACGACCCCGACCAGCTGGGCGAGTACTACACCTGGCTGCACGAGACCCGCCCTGAGTGGTCCGGCGGCCCGTACCAGATCGTGGACGGCGACCTGGAGAACCAGGTCGTCAAGGAGCCCAACCCCGAGTGGTTCGGTGAGACGCAGCCCGCGCTCGACCGCATCATCATGCCGTTCAACACGGAGGAGAGCACCTTCGTCCCCGCGTTCCAGAACGGCGAGATCCACGGCGCCAACCCCGCCCAGTACAGCGAGGACGTCATCACCCAGATCCGGGAGATGGACGACGCCACCCTCAGCGTTGGCGAGGGCAACATCTGGGAGCACATCGACATCAACGTCGAGAACGAGTGGCTCTCCGACGTGGAGCTGCGCAAGGCCGTCTTCACCGCGATCAACCGCGACGAGATCGCCAGCCGCAACTTCGAGGCCGGCTACCCCGACTACGAGCTGAAGAACAACCACATCTTCGGCAGCGACAGCGAGTACTACGAGGACCACCTCTCCGACACCACCCAGGGCGACGGCGACGTCGAGGCCGCCAAGGAGATCCTGGAGGAGGCCGGATACGAGCTGGAGGGCGACACCCTCATGCTCGACGGCGAGCAGGTCGGCCCCTTCCGCCTGCGCAGCACCGACACCGTCATCCGCAACAACTCCGTGCAGCTGATCCAGGCCCAGCTCGCCGAGATCGGCGTCGAGACCACCATCGAGATGACCGACGACCTGGGCACCATGCTCGGGGAGCAGGACTACGACATCGTCCAGTTCGGCTGGAGCGGCAGCCCCTACTTCGCCTCCAACGCCGAGCAGTTCTGGCACTCCGAGAGCACCAGCAACTTCGGCGGCTTCTCCGACGAGGAGATCGACGAGTACGCCGAGGCCTCCGGCACCGCCTCCTCCCTGGACGAGGCTGCGGAGAACGCCAACGCCGCGGTGGAGGCCGTCGTCCAGCAGGCCTACGTCCTGCCGATCGTGGCCGAGCCCAACTACTTCTTCGCCAGTGACAGGCTCGTCAACGTTGAGGACAACCTCCAGTCCAGCTACCGCGCCACCTACAACATCGGTGAGTGGGACATCGCCGAGTAGCTCGGCACAGGCCCATGGCCCGGGCCCGGGACATCCTCCCGGGTCCGGGCCGGTCCTCGTCCACCCCTGAAGGATCACACCCATGCTCGTTTACACGGTGCGGCGCGTCCTGGGCTCGATACCCATCCTGATCCTCGCGTCCGTGCTCACCTTCGTCCTGATCGACGTCTCCGGAGACCCCCTCACCGAGCTCAGGATGCAGCAGCCCCCGCCGGACCCCTCGGTCATCCAACTGCAGGAGGAGCGCCTCTACCTGGACCGCTCCATGCCCGAGCGCTACTGGCTCTGGGTCACCGGCATCGGCGGTAACGGCGACATCGGACTGCTCCAGGGCGAGTTCGGCCCCTCCACGCAGAGCAACTCCTACGACATCGGCGCGAACATCGCCGAGCGGCTGGGGGTCACCCTGCGCCTGGTGGGCGCGGCCATGGTCTTCGCCCTGGGCCTGGCCATCCTGGCCGGTGTCGTCAGCGCCATGCGCCAGTACTCCAAGCTCGACTACACCCTCACGTTCATCGGCTTCCTGGCCCTGGCGATGCCCGTCTTCTGGTTCGCGGGCATCATGCAGCAGGCCGGAGTCGCCTTCAACGACCTGGTGGGCGACCAGGTCCTCGCCACGATCGGCGACGGCGTCTACCAGGCGCAGGGCGAGGACCTGTGGGGCAGGATCACCAACGCCTTCGCCTACATGACCCTGCCCACGATCGTGCTGATGCTGACCAGCTTCGCCTCGTGGAGCCGGTACCAGCGGACCTCCATGCTCGAGGTACTCAACAGCGACTACGTCCGCCTGGCCCGGGCCAAGGGCCTGCCCAACCGCGTCGTCATCCGGCGCCACGCGCTGCGCACGGCCCTCATCCCGCTGACCACGGTGGTCGCCGTCGGCATCGCCGGGATCATCGACGGCGCGGTCCTGACCGAGCGCGTCTTCCAGTGGCGTGGCCTGGGCGAGTTCTTCATCACCGCGGTCGAGAAGAACGACTCGTACGCGCTGATGGCGTGGCTGCTGCTCAGCGGTGTCATGGTCATCCTGGCCAACCTCATCGCCGACCTCCTGTACGGCGTGCTCGACCCGAGGATTCGCTATGAGTGAGAAGAGGGCGCCCGCGGCGCCGCCGAGCGCCGACGCCGAGAGCGTCGGGGGTGTCGAGCGCACCCAGCTCCAGATGATCCTGTCCCGGTTCCTCAGGCACCGGGCCGCCATGATCAGCCTGGTCGTCTTGGTCGCCATCATCGCGGCCGCCTTCCTCGGCCCGTTCGTCTGGCGCTGGGACCACACCGTCCACCTGGAGATCCCGCCGAGCGTGCCGCCGGGCGCCGACCACCCGCTCGGCACCACCACCGCCGGGCACGACGTCCTGGGCCAGCTCATGCGCGGAGCCCAGCAGACGCTCAAGGTCGCGTTCACGGTGTCGATCATGGGCACCGTCGTCGGCTCCCTGTGGGGCGCCACCGCGGGTTACTACGGGGGCCGTGTCGACTCCCTCATGATGCGCGTCGTGGACGTGTTCATGATCGTGCCGCTGCTGGTGATGGTCGCCGCGATCGCGGGCAACGCCCGGGCCGGCACCACCTGGTACGCGGTCGCGCTCATCATCGGGTTCTTCTCGTGGGCGCAGATCGCCCGCGTCGTGCGCGGCGTGGTCCTGTCCCTGCGCGAGCAGGAGTTCGTGGAGGCGGCGAGGGCCGCGGGGGCCTCGCCCAGCTGGATCATCGTCCGCCACCTGCTGCCCAACGCGGCCGGACCGATCATCGTCGCGGCGACCCTGCTGATCGCCGTGGCGATCCTGCTGGAGGCGGGTATGTCCTTCCTCCAGTTCGGCATCCAGCCGCCCGACATCTCACTCGGGCAGATGATCGGCGACGCGCGCACGGCGGCCTCCACCCGGCCCTGGCTGTTCTACCCGCCGGGTGTACTGCTGGTGGTGATCTGCCTGACGATCAACTTCATCGGCGACGGGCTCCGCGACGCCCTCGACCCACGACAGAGCATGGTGCGGCGATGACCACGACTGACCACATGAGCAACGAGGAGACCGTCCCACCGGGAACCGGCGACGTGGTGCTGGAGGTCCGGGACCTCAGCGTGACCTTCCCCTCCGACGACGGGCCGCTGCCCGCCGTGCGCGAGGTGTCCTACGTCCTGCGCCGGGGCGAGGCGCTGGGGATCGTGGGCGAGTCCGGATCGGGCAAGTCCGTGACCTCCATGGCGATCATGGGACTGCTGCCCAAGAACGCCCGCGTCGAGGGATCGGCGAAGGTCCTGGGCCAGGAGATCGTCGGACTCAAGGACGCGCAGATCAGCAAGGTCCGCGGCAACAAGATCGCGATGATCTTCCAGGACCCGCTGACCTCGCTCAACCCCGTCTACACGGTCGGCTACCAGATCGCCGAGGCCGTGCTCGCGCACCGCAAGGTGGGCAAGAAGGCCGCGATGGCCCGCGCGCTGGAGCTGCTGGAGCTGGTGGGCATCCCCAACCCGGAGCAGCGGCTCAAGCAGTACCCGCACGAGCTGTCGGGCGGTATGCGCCAGCGCGTGGTGATCGCCGTCGCGATGGCCAACGAGCCGGACGTCATCATCGCCGACGAGCCGACCACGGCCCTGGACGTGACCGTCCAGGCACAGGTCCTGGAGGCCCTGGAGGCGGCGCGGAAGGAGACGGGCGCCGCGCTGGTGCTGATCACCCACGACCTGGGTGTGGTGGCCGGGCACGTCGACCGGATCGGCGTCATGTACGGCGGCCGCATGGTGGAGATGGGGCCGGTGGAGGAGGTCTTCTACCGGCCGCGGATGCCCTACGCCCTGGGCCTGCTGGGGTCGCTGCCCCGGCTGGACGAGGACCGGAGCGAGCGGCTCACCCCCATCATGGGGACCCCGCCCTCCCTGCTCGCCCTGCCCCGGGGGTGCGCGTTCGCGCCGCGCTGCCCGATGGCGCGTTCCGTCTGCCACGAGGAGGAGCCGCGCCTGTTGGCGACCGACGAGAACGGGGAGCGGGTCCGCGTCCCGGTGGAGGACACCGACGCGCACACGGCGGCCTGCCACTTCAGCGAGGAGCTGGAGAACGCCCAGCCCACCGACCTGTTCAAGGGGACGGCGGTGGACGCCGACACCGTCGAGGCCGTGGACGAGGAGGAGAGGCAGGCCGAGGAGGCGCTCGCCGAGGTCGGCGGCTCCTCGGACACCGCCGACGGGAGCGGCAGGGAGGCCATCCTGACCGTCAGGGACCTCGTGAAGCACTTCCCCATCCGCTCCAAGGGCCTGCTCAAGAGGAGGATCGGCGAGGTCCAGGCGGTCTCGGGGATCTCCCTGGACCTGTACGAGCACGAGACGCTCGCCCTGGTCGGCGAGTCCGGGTGCGGGAAGTCCACCACCGCGCGGCTCATGCTCCAGCTGATCAAGCAGACGTCGGGCGAGATCGGCTACAAGGGGCAGGCGCTGCACTCGATGTCCCCGCGCCAGATGCGGCCGCTGCGCCGCGACCTCCAGCTGGTGTTCCAGGACCCGTTCGCCTCCCTGGACCCGCGCATGACGGTCTCGGACATCATCGCCGAACCGATGCGGATCCACGGCGAGCGCAACGGCGGCGCCAAGAAGCGGGTCAGGGAGCTGCTGGAGCTGGTGGGCCTCAACTCCGAGCACGGCTCGCGCTACCCGCACGAGTTCTCGGGCGGGCAGCGGCAGCGCATCGGCATCGCCCGCGCGCTGGCGCTCAATCCCAAGGTGCTCATCCTGGACGAGCCGGTCTCGGCCCTGGACGTGTCCATCCAGGCGGGCGTGATCAACCTGCTGGAGGACCTCCAGGACGACCTGGGCCTGTCGTACCTGTTCGTCTCGCACGACCTGTCGGTGGTCAAGCACATCGCCGACCGGGTGGCCGTGATGTATCTCGGCAAGATCGTGGAGACGGGCACGACCGACCAGCTGTTCAGCGCGCCGGCGCACCCCTACACGCAGGCGCTGATCTCGGCCATCCCGCTGCCGGACCCGGTCAAGGAGCGGACGCGGGAGCGGATCGTCGTCACCGGCGACGTGCCCAGCCCGGCGAACCCGCCGTCGGGCTGCCGGTTCCGGACCCGGTGCCCGAAGTTCGCCGACGAGCTGTCGGAGAACGAGCGCGTCAAGTGCGTGGAGGAGCCGCCGGAGCTGCTGGACCGGGGGACCGGCCACCAGGACGCCTGCCACTACTCGCGGGCGGTCGAGCTGTTCTGACACGCCCCGTGCGGCGGTGGACCCGGCGGGCCGGTGCGGGGGCGCGAGCCCCGGCGCCGGCCCGCCGCCGTGTGCGCCGCATCGCCGCCGTGCGCGCTGGCCGGAAGCGGACACGGTGCTCGCGTAACGGGACGCGTTCCCGCCCGTCACCGGGGCCGCCGCGCCGCCTCCCGGCCGCCCTTCGGCGGCGACCCGCGCGGGAGGTCCTGGAACCGGGGGTGCCGCACAGGTTAGGGTTCGGTGCCCTTTACCGTTTGTCACCGGTAGGAGACGAAGAGTTGAGAACCTCCGTTAATCCCTGGGCCCCCGCGTCCGGACGGCGCTCCGGGAGCCGTTCCGGAAGCCGTTCCGAGGGCCGTCGCGGCCCCGCCTGGGCGGTCACCGCCGCGCTCGTCGCGATTCCGCTGCTGCCGGTGGCGCCGCCGGGCGCGTCCCCGGCCCACGCGGACACGGACGCGGCCGGGGAGCGCCTGGCCGACCTGCGCGAGGATATCGACACCCTGCTGCGGCACTCGTCCCTGGAGGGCGCGGTGTCCGGTGTGGTCGTCACCGACCCCGACAGCGGCGAGGTGCTCTACTCGCGCGACGGCGCGGAGCAGCTGCTGCCCGCGTCCAACATGAAGCTGTTCACCGCCGCGGCCGCCCTGGAGGTGCTGGGCGCCGACCACACCTTCTCCACCGAGGTGATGGCCGAGGCGGGCCCCGGCCACCGGCGGTCCGTGGAGAACCTGTACCTGGTCGGCGGCGGCGACCCGACCCTGTCCGAGGACGACCTGGACGGGCTGGCCGCGGACGTGGCGGCCTCCGGGGTCAGGGTCGTGCGGGGAGGCGTGTACGCCGACGACACCTGGTTCGACTCCGATCGCCTCGTGGACGACTGGTGGCCCGAGGACGAGCCGTACGCCTACTCGGCGCAGATCTCCGCCCTCACGGTCGCCCACGGAGAACGCCACGACACCGGTGTGACGGAGGTCGTGGTCTCACCGGGGAAGGCGGGAAAGCCCCCCGAGGTCGACCTCGGCGCGGCCGAGGGGTACGCCGAGCTGGACAACCGGGCACGCACGGGCGCGCCGGGCAGCGGTGGCACCCTGTCCGTCGACCGCGTGCTGGGCACCAACACCATCACGGTGAGCGGCACGATGCCGGCGGACGGCGCCCCCGTGTCCGTCCTGCGCACGGTGCACGAACCCGCCGGGCTGGCCGGCCACCTCTTCGAGCGGGCGCTGGAGCGGCACGGGGTCAGGGTCGTGGGCGGAGTGGAGTCCGGCGACGCGCCCGAGGGGCGGTCCGGCGCCAGGGTCCTGGCCGACCATGAGTCCCCCACACTGGGAGAGATCCTCGTCCCGTTCATGAAGTTCAGCAACAACGGGCACGCGGAGATGCTCGTCAAGAGCATCGGCAGGGAGGTCGCGGACGAGGGCAGCTGGGACGCCGGGCTCGCCGGTGTGGAGAGCGCCCTGACCGGGCTGGGCGTGGACACCTCCGACCTCGTCCTCAACGACGGCTCCGGCCTGTCCCGGGGCAACCTGGTCACCGCCGACACGGTCGTGGACCTGCTCACGCGCTCGCGCGGGGCCTCCTGGTACGGGGCCTGGAGGGAGTCCCTGCCGGTGGCCGGTGAGAGCGACCCGTTCGTGGGCGGCACCCTGAGGTACCGGATGGGAGGCACCGCCGCCGCGGGCGTCGTGGCGGCCAAGACCGGGACCATGACCGGGGTGAGCGCCCTGTCGGGGTACGTGCCCGGGGCGGACGGCGGCGAGCTGGTGTTCAGCATCGTCAACAACGGCCACAGCGGACCGGCGCCCAGGGGCGTGCAGGACGCGATCAGCGTCCGGCTGGCCGAGTACGTGGGCCACGGGTCCGCGGCCGGCGTCCGTCCGCAGAGTGCCCGCGTGGAGGGCACGGGGGAGATGGAGTGCTCCTGGGAGCTGGCCTGCTGACGTGCTGACCTGCGGGGGCGCCGGCGTGTGTACGTGCCGCGGGTCCGGGCCGCCGGACCGCTGATCCACCCTTCGGGTGCAAGGGCCACGGGGACGCTCTCCGTGGCCCTTCCGGGTTTTCCACAAACCGGATCCGCTCCGCCTCACGGGCTCCGGGGGTGGCATCGTGGAGACGGCGGCGCCGCCCCCTTTTGCACCGATCGCGCCGTACCCCCTGATCGCCTCCTCCGCCCGTGCGGAGGCCCCCGGAAAGAGAGCGCCCGGTCGTGTCCTACATCGGCGAGGGAATCTCCCAGATCCTGTCCCTGCTCGTGTTGCTCGGGCTGCTGTTCGGTCTGGGCGTACTGGCCAGCCGGATGATGGACGTCCCGTTCAGCGTCCCGCGGCTGGCGCTCGCCGGGGCCCTCGGCATGGTGCTGGGCGGGCCCGCCGCCCCGCTCCTGTACTACGGCTCCCTCCAGCGGTTCGCGGAGTCCGCGCCCGGGAGCGAGCCGCTGCCCCAGGGCTTCCTCTCGCTCCTGCTGCTGCTCACGGCCGCCACCGCGATGCTGGTCTTCGTCGCCCTGGAACTCGCCTTCCCCCGGAGTGCCCGGATGCGGCCGGTCCAGGCGGTCCGGTCGGTGCTGGACTGGTTCGGACGGATGCGCCGGTACCGCCAGATCACGTGGATCCTCGCCAGGCACGGGTTGTGGGGTTACGTCACCGGTCGCAGGGACGACGGCGGGGACACCTCCGGCCAGCGCCGCCTGGCCCGGTCGCTGGCCCGCTCCATGGAGGAGGCGGGGGTGGTGTTCGTCAAGCTCGGGCAGGTGCTCGCCACCCGGCGCGACCTGCTGCCCCCGGCGTTCGTGGAGGAGTTGGGGCGGCTGCACAGCGAGGTGGCACCGGTGCCCGCGGCCGAGATCCGCCGGGTCGTGGAGCGCGAACTGGGCCGCCCGCTGGACGAGGTGTTCGAGGACTTCTCCGCCGAGCCCCTCGCCGCCGCGTCCATCGCCCAGGCGCACACCGCACGGCTGCACGGAGACGAGGAGGTCGTGGTCAAGGTCCAAAGACCCGGGATCGGCCCGGTCGTGCACCGCGACCTCGACATCATCCGGCGGTTGGCGCTGCGCTTCGACACCTCCACGGACTGGGGCCCGGCGATCGGCGTGGTGGACCTGGCGGACGGGTTCGCCGAGGCCCTCCGGGAGGAGCTGGACTTCGAGGTGGAGGCGGCCAACATCGCCGCCGTCGCCGAGGCCGCGCACGACTCGCCGGTGCGGGTCCCCAGGGTGTACGAGGCCTACACCTCCAGGTGCGTGCTCGTCATGGAGAGGCTGCACGGCGTCCCCGTCGGCGGGGCAGAGGCCGGCCTGGCCGACACCGACGGGCACGAGCTGGCCACCACCCTGTTGGTCTGCCTGCTCGAACAGGTGATGCTCAGCGGGATCTTCCACGCCGACCCCCACCCCGGCAACATCCTGCTGCTCGACGACGGCGGAGTGGGCCTGCTCGACTACGGGTCGGTGGGCCGCCTGGACGGACAGACCCGTGAGTCCCTCCAGCTGATGCTGCTCGCCCTGGACCGCACGGACGCGGTGCTGCTCACCGACACCCTGCTGGACGTGGTCACCGATCCCTCGGACGTGGACGAGGAGCGGTTGCGGCGCGCCCTGGGACAGTTCATGGCGCGTTACATGCACCAGGGGATGGCCGCCAGCATGCGGATGTTCACCGAGCTGCTGCTCATCGTCACCCGGTTCGGCCTCACCCTGCCCGGCGAGCTGGCCGCGGTCTTTCGGGCTCTGGCCACCCTGGAGGGCACGCTGGTGTACCTGTCACCCGGGTTCGACACGGTCACCGAGGCCAGGCGGTTCGCCGAGGCGCGTATGTCGGAGCGCTTCAGCGGGGAGAGCCTGCAGGACCTGGCGATGGGAGAGGTGGTGGCGATGCTGCCCACGCTGCGCCGCCTGCCGCGCAGACTCGACCGGATCACCGACCAGCTGCACAAGGGCAGGTTCACCGTCCGGGTGAGGCCGTTCGCGCACCCGGAGGACCGTCACCTGGTCAGAGTGCTCGCGCACCGGGCCATCCTCACCGTCCTGGCGGTGGCCACGGGGCTGATGTCGGTGGGACTGTTCAACGTCACGGAGAGCCCGCAGACGGGATGGCAGGACATGTCCGCGCGTGCGCAGGTGCTCAACGCCTCCGCCTGGCTGCTGCTCGCGGTGGCGGGGCTGCTGGTCCTGCGGCTGCTGGTGGGCATCTCCCAGGACGGTGACCGGGGGAGGGGGAGGGGCCGAAGGTGAGGCACCGTCTTGGGGGAGGGGCGGAGGGCGGAGGTGGGACGGTGTCCGGGGAGGATCCGAAGGTGAGACGCCGTCCCGGGAAGGGAGTCACCAGGAGCGGCGGCCCACGAAGGCGAGGAAGCGGGTCTGGGCGTCGGAGCCGTCGGGCGGGGTGAGCTCCGGCCCGCAGACGCCCTCGGCGCGCATGTGCGGCCCGAAGGCGGCGGTGGCGCCGTGTGCCCACGTGACGTCCTCGGGGTCCAGGCGCTCGCCCTGGCCGGTGGCGCGGGCCAGGTCCCAGCGGTGCACGACCAGGTCGAAGTTGAGGAAGCGGTCCACGGCCTCGGCGAACGTGGTGCGGCCGAAGAACCCGTCGAACTCCGTGTTCGCGCGGTCGGGGTCGTCCAGGTCGGCCTGGACCACCGCGCGGGCGGCGTCCCAGGCGGCGCGGGGGGCCTCGTCCACGGACGGGATGTCTCCCGGTTCGCGGCCGACCAGCCCGAGGAACATGCCCTGGGTGTCCACCACGTGGCGGACCACGTCACGGGCGTTCCACCCATCGCAGGGGGACTCGGCCGACCAGCGGTCGGCGGGGACGGCCGCCACCGTCGCGGCGAAGTCCTCGGACAGGCGGGCGTAGCGTGCGGAGATGTCGCTCATGATCGGTGTCCCCTCGGGTCGTTCGCGGTGTCCCGTCATTATTCGTGCGCACACGAGGCCCCGTCTTGAACAAACGCGACAGACCGTACGGGTGCCCGTTGAGCCCACAGGCGGGCGGGAGGAAGTCCCTGCCCCGAAGACCCGACCTTCCCCACCCGGGCACGGACGAACGAGCTGTGGTCGCGCGTCGGTCCGGCCGGCTCTACGGGCGCGTGGCCGATGGACCGGCCGTCAACGTCGCGGGTGTGGAGCAGGGGGCTCCACGCCCGTTGATCCTGTACCTCGAGCGAGTTCGGGCGCCCGAACTCGCTCGAGGTACAGGATCACGCTGGGCGGGACCGGTCCGGCGCACCTTCGCGGCCACCGCACCAGGGACGTGCAGGAGGCCCTGCCCCCGTCCCCTGGGGCGGATCACCACCGCGGGCTCCACCGGCGCCCGGCGGAGGTCCGCCGCAAGCCTCGGGGCCGGGCACCGCCTTCGGCTTCGCCGGCCCTCGGGGGCATGCGCGGTACTACTCTGGGGCCGTGGAACCGTACTCTGCGGGAGTGGAGAGGGACGCGCGCGGCATCCTCGACCCGGAGGCCGGGCTGACCCGGTTCCGGCTGGACCGCTACGCGCCCTCGGAGCGTGTCGCCCGCTTCGTGGACCGCTACTGGCTCGCCTCATGGGACCTGACTGGTTGCGAGCCGTACACCCAGCGGGTCCTGGCCCACCCCGTGGTGAACCTGGTCCTCACCGGCGGTACCGCGACGGTGCACGGGCCCACCACCGAGGTGACCTCGCGCGTGCTGGAGGGCGAGGGCTGGGCGCTGGGCGCGATGTTCCGGCCCGCGGGTTTTCGGCCCCTCCTCGGCCGGGCGATGAGCGGGATCGTGGACGCGGAGCTTCCCGCCCCGGAGGTGTTCGACCCGGTGGTGCGGCTGGGTGATCCCCTGGCGCTCATGGCCGAGCTGGATCGTGTCCTGACCGGGCTGCTGCCCGTGCGGCGCCATCCGGCTGAGGACACCCGGGACATCGTCGAGCGGGTGGCCGCCGACCTCTCGGCGGTCAGCGTGTCCGGGCTCGCCGAGCGTGAGGGGGTCGGGGTGCGCCTCCTCCAGCGCCGCTTCGCCGACCACGTCGGCCTGGGCCCCAAGACGGTCATCCGCCGCTACCGGCTCTACGAGGCCGCGGAACGGGCCAGGAGGGGCGCGCCGCCCGACTGGGGGCGTCTGGCCGTCGAGTTGGGCTTCAGCGACCAGTCCCACCTGACCAGGGAGTTCACCGCCGTCATCGGAGTGCCGCCCGGCCGTTACGCGACACCAGCCGACTGAGCGTCCGGTACACCTCCTCGACCGTCAGTCCCGGTTCGGTGCAGGCACGCACGAACAGGCCGTCGACGGCGGCGCACACGCCCGCGCGGTCGTCCGGATCGGGCACGTGGGGCGCGAGGAAGGCGTCCACGGCCCGGTTCCACCGCTCGATCTGGGGGCGCAGGGCCGGGCGCCGCGCGGCGAGCAGGAACAGTTCGCACTCGGCCATCACGTGGGCTCGCTCGGGTCCCACCGCGATCATTCCGGCGAGGGCGCGCAGGGCCGCGTCCGCGTCGTCGGGCAGGGTCGCCAGAGCGGCCACGTAGGTGTCGTTGACCCGGGTGAGGGCGTCCACGAGCAGGTCGTCGACGGCCGCGTAGTAGTAGGTGACCGCGCTGGGCGCGACGCCGGCCTCGGCGGCGACGCGCCGCTGGCTGACCGCGGCCACGCCGTCGCGCTCGACCACGCGCATGACGGCGTCCAGCAGCAGTCGGCGCCGCCGCTCGCCCTTGCGCCTGCGGCCGTCGGCGATCATCTCCGGATCGGTGCCGTTCAATGCCGCCCGCCCATCTCCAGGGCCATCACCCCGGCGATGATCATGGCGATCCCGCCCACCTGGACCCAGGTGAGCGACTCGCCGAAGAGCATGGTGCCGATCACGGCGACCAGCGCGATGCCCACGGCCGCCCACACGCCGTAGGCCACTCCGAGTTCCATGCCCCGGGTGAGGGACTGGCTGAGCATGAGGAAGGCCCCGACGTACCCGAGTACGACGAAGACCGAGGGGACCAGGCGGGTGAAACCCTCCGAGAGTTTGAGCGAGGTGGTGCCGACCACCTCGGAGATGATCGCTCCGACCAGCCAGAGCCATGACATGGCACCCTCCCCGAATAAACCTGAGCGTTCGCACCAGATTCTACGGCAAGGGGGTCCCCGGGGTGCGGTGCAAGTTATGGATGGCCGTAATCTCATACCCGAAGGAAACTGCCGCATACCCCCTGGGCGTTCCCTCGCTGGTGATAACCGATCTATACCGATGCGTGAGATTTCAGAACCTTTTGAACGCCCGCGCGTCTTACTGGCAGTACACGGCGTTCGAAAGCATGACATGGAGGTACCAGACGTGACGGGCAAGACACCTCCGGTGGTGATGCGCCGGTTCGGTATCGGACTGGTCGCGCTGGCGCTGGCCGCGACGGCCTGCACGTCCGGTGAGGCCGAGACGCAGAGCGGAAGCTCCGAGCCCGCCGACGCCGAGGCCGCGGAACTGGTGATCACCCCCGAGGACGGTGCCGGAGAGGTCGCTCCGAACTCCCCCATCCGGGTCACCGCGGAGAACGGCGTCATCACCGACGTCCAGGTGGACCAGACCGTCGTCGACGAGGCGTCCGCGGAGGGCGAGGAGGAGGCCCCGGGCCTCTACGACATGACCGGCACCCTCAACGGGGACGGCACCGAGTGGGTCAGCGACTGGAACCTGCGCCCCGGCTCGGAGGTCGTGGTCACCGCCACCGCCGAGAACGACGCCGGCGAGAAGGCCGAGCTCGTCCACGAGTTCACCACCCTGGCCGCCGTTCCCGGCCAGCGCCTGGAGCTGGCGTCCAACTACCCCGTCTCGGGCGACACCGTCGGCGTGGGCATGCCGGTCGTCATCAACTTCGACCTGCCGGTCACCAACAAGGCACAGGTCGAGAACTCCATGGAGGTCGTCTCCGAGCAGGGCATCGAGGGCGCCTGGAACTGGACCAACGACCAGACCGCGGTGTTCCGCCCCAAGGAGTACTGGGACCCCTACCAGGCCGTCACCGTCGACCTGCGCCTCGCGGGCGTCGAGGCCTCCGAGGGCGTCTACGGGGTGAAGAACTACCAGATCGACTTCGAGGTCGGCCGTGAGCTGATCGCGACCATGCACGTGCCCGATCACGAGATGGTCATCACCGTCGACGGCGAGCACGAGCGCACCATCGAGGTGAGCAACGGCAAGGCCAACCGCCGCTTCGACACCACCAGCAGCGGCATCCACGTGCTGATGGAGCGCTACGAGCACATCACCATGGACTCCACCACCGTGGGCATCCCCGAGGACTCCCCGAACTCCTACAACGTGGACGTGCAGTACGCGGTCCGCACCTCCAACAGCGGCGAGTTCGTGCACGAGGCCTCCTACAACGGGAACATCGGCATCGCCAACACCTCCAACGGCTGCACCAACCTGCGCATGGACGACGCCCGGTGGTTCTTCGAGAACACCCTCATGGGCGACGTGCTGGACACCACCGGCACCGACCGCGAGTTCGAGTGGAACAACGGCTGGGGCTTTTGGCAGAAGTCCTGGGACGAGTGGCTGGCCGAGAGCGCGACCGGCGAGCCGCAGGCCACCGACGGATCCGGCACCCCCGGTTCCGTCCACGGCGAGCAGTAACCGCCTTCCGAACGCCGAAGGGGCGTCGGGAACCGCACGGTTCCCGACGCCCCTCTTCGCGTTCCCGCCCGCCCGGTCAGCTTCTCCGGGACAGCCGGGCGACGACGGCGTCTATCACCAGCTCGGTCACCGCGGCCATGTCGACGGCCTCGGGGTCCAGGAGCCACTGCACCTGCAGTCCGTCCATCACGGCGATGACCGCGGCCGCCGCGTCCTGCGCCGGGGTGCGCCCGTTCGGCCCCGGAGCGCCGGCGGCCTCCCGGTACTCCGGTCCGAGCCGGTCCAGGACGGCGTCGCCGATCTCCCGGCGCAGCACCTTGTAACGGTCCCGGAACCACTCCTGCGCGGGGTGCTCGTCCGTGGCGCTCTCCGCCGACAGCACCGCGTACAGCTGGGTGGTCCCCGGGCGGGCCGCGTTGCGCTCGGCGGTGGCCACCAGGTGGTCCAGCATCCGGCTCCCTTCCGGCGCCGGGTCGATGTCGTCGCGCAGCTCCAGGACCGCGGTGAGCAGGTCGGTCTTGGAGCCGAAGTGGTGCAGGACCCCCGCCGGGGTGATGTCGAGCATCGCCGCGATGTCGGCCAGCGAGGTGTTGTGGAAGCCCTGCGCGGCGAACACGTCGGCGGCCGTGCGCAGGATCTGCTCACGCCGGTTCACCCGCCTGCGCGGCGCCGGGGCCTCCTCCGCACCGGGTGAGGGATGTGTGTCCGGTGCTGGGGTCGTCTCGCTCATTCCTGCTCTCCGCTTCCTGCGCCCCTGCGGGGACGCTCCGGGTCCGTGGCTGGGGTCGGGACCCACCTCTACGGTATCGAGATTCCCCACCCTCTCTTGCTTAATGAATATTAAGTAAGTATGGTTCCGGTCCAAGAGACGTACGTCACAGGACCAGGGGCTCATGACTTCAGACCTTCACACCCGTGTCACCCGCCTCTCACTGGAGGACAAGGTGCGCCTGCTGACCGGCCGCACTGGGTGGGTCCTGCACGAGAGTCCGGAGGCCGGGCTGCTGCCGATCACCGTCTCCGACGGCCCCGCCGGAGTGCGCGGCACCGAGGCCACCCAGCAGGAGCACTCGGCCAGTACCCCCAGCCCCACCGCGGTCGCCGCGGCCTGGGACCCAGGGCTGATGGAGCGCACCGGCCGCTTCTTCGCCGCCGAGGCCCGCCGCAAGGACGTCGACGTCGTCCTCGCCCCGGTCCTGAACCTCCACCGCTCACCCGTCGGCGGGCGCCACTTCGAGTGCTTCTCCGAGGACCCGGTCCTCACCGGCGAACTCGGCGCGGCCTTCGTGCGCGCCGTCCAGGGGGAGGGCGTGGGGGCCTGCCCCAAGCACTTCGTCGGCAACGAGACCGAGCGCGAGCGCACCAGCTACCGCGCCCGCATCGACGAGCGCACCCTGCGCGAGGTCTACCTCCCGCCCTTCGAGGCCGCCCTGGAGGCCGGGGCGTGGACCGTCATGGCCGCCTACAACGGCGTGGACGACGGGGTGGAGTCCAACAGCATGACCGACCACCACCGGCTGCTCACCGGGCTGCTCAAGGAGGAGCTCGGCTTCGACGGCGTGGTGGTCAGCGACTGGACCGCCGCACGCAGCACCGCGCCCTCCGCCAACGCCGGGCTCGACCTGGTCATGCCCGGTCCGCGTGGCCCCTGGGCCGAGGGCGACGCCCTCCTGCGGGCCGTCCGCTCCGGAGAGGTCCCCGAGTCCGCCGTCGACGACAAGGTCGTCCGCCTCCTGCGCCTGGCCGCCCGGGTCGGCAAGCTCGACCGCGACACCTCGCCCGCCGTCGAGGGCGAGGACGAGCGCGTCGTCCTGCGCGAGATCGGCTCGCGGGGCCACGTCCTGCTCCGCAACGAGGGCGGTCTGCTGCCCGTCGGCGTCGACGGCGTGCGCCGGATCGCGCTCATCGGCCCGAACGCGGTGGACGCCTACACCCAGGGCGGCGGCAGCGCGCACGTCAACTCCAAGTACCTGGTCAGTCCGGCCGAGGGGCTCCGCGAGGCCCTGCCCGACGGCGTGGAGCTCACCGTCGTGCGCGGCGGCGACCCCCGGCGGCTCCTGCCCGTGGCCTCGCGCGAGGCCCTCACCTTTGTGGACATGACCCTGTTCGACGCCTCCGGAGACCCCGTCGGCACCCCCGAGCTCGACGGCACCGCCTTCCACGTCGACGTCGACGACCCCCGCGCGGTCAGGGCCGTCGTCACCGCCGAGCTCCGCCTCACCGAACCCGGCCTCCACCAGGTCGAGGTCGGCGTGGTCGGCCGCCACACCGTCCGCGTCGACGGCGAGGTCCTGGCCGAGGGCGGCCGGACCGCCTCCGACGCCGAGATCCTGGAGTCGCGGCACAGCCACCCCGACGGGCCCCGCACCGGTGTCGAGGTCGACGCTCCCCGCACGGTCCGCGTCGAGATCGACCTGGAGGTCGCCGACTTCGGCGGCTTCGGCCGCGGCGTCATCGCCCAGCTCCGCCACCTGCCGCCCGGACCCTCCGCGGAGGAGGAGATCGCCGAGGCGGTCCGGGCCGCCGAGGACGCCGACGTCGCGATCGTGGTGGTCGGCACCAACGACGAGGTCGAGTCCGAGGGCTACGACCGTCCCACCCTCTCCCTGCCCGGACGCCAGGACGAGCTCGTCCGCCGCGTCGCCGCGGCCAACCCGCGCACCGCCGTCGTGGTCAACGCCGGAGCCCCCGTGCTCCTGCCCTGGCTCGACGAGGTCCCCGCCGTCCTGTGGTCCTGGTTCGGCGGCCACGAGTACGGCCACGCCCTCGCCGACACCCTCACCGGGCGGTCCGAGCCCACCGGCCGCCTGCCCTGGACCCTGCCCCGCGACCACGCCGACGTCCCCGTCATGGACACCCGTCCCGACGACGGGGTCCTCACCTACGACGAGGGCGTGTTCGTCGGCTACCGCGCCTACGACCGCGACGGGCGCGAGCCCCACCGCCCCTTCGGGTTCGGGCTCGGCTACACCGACTGGGAGATCACCGGGGCCCTCCTCGACGGCCCCCTCCCCGAACTCGACGGCGGCCTGCTCGACGGCCCCGTCCGCGTCACCGCGACGCTCGCCAACACCGGCGCCCGACCGGGGCGCCACGTGGTGCAGGTCTACGTGGAGCCCCCCGCCGACGAGGCGGGCACCACGCGCCCGGTCCGGGCCCTGGCCGCGTTCGCCCCGGTGCGGGCCGAGCCCGGGTCGCGGACCACCGTCCACCTCGACGTCCCGCCGCGGGCCTTCGCGGTCTGGGACCCCGCCACCCACGCGTGGCGCACCCCGGAGGGGGCCTACCGCCTCGCGGTCGGCTCCTCCAGCCGCGCCATCGCGCACCACCTCTCCCTCGACGTGCGCTAGCCGTCCGCCGGGTGCCCGAGAATCGGGCCCGGGGCCCTGAGGCACAGCGGTGCCCCAAGGCCCCGGGGCGCCCGGACCAACCCCCCACAGAAGGCCCTCCCGAGGAGACAGCATGAAAGTTCCCATCCCCCGACCGGGCGGTATGTCCCGCCGCGGCCTGCTCCGCGCGGGCCTGACGGCGTCGGCGCTCGGCTCCGCCGCGGCACTCGGCGGGTGCGCCGCCACCGTCGGCCCGGCCGGAGACCGGCCGCTCGTCCCGCCCAAGGACCCCGACGAGAACATCACGCTCACGTACTGGACCTGGTGGCCGGGCCTCCAGGCGGTGGCCGACATCTGGAACGCCGAGCACCCCGACATCCAGGTCAGGGCGGTGACCATCCCCGGTGGGCTCGACGGCGGGTACGCGAAGATGTTCAACTCGCTGGTCGCGGGCAACCAGCCCGACCTGGCGCAGGTGGAGTTCTTCCAGATCCCCTCCTTCCTGCTGGAGAACGGGCTGGAGGACCTCGGCCGGTACGGCGCGCTGGAGTACGCCGACCGCTACGACGAGTGGCAGTGGCTCCAGGCCTCCTACGTCGGCGGCCACTACGGCATCCCCGTGGACTCCGGCCCGCTCATGTACTTCTACCGGGCCGACAAGTACGAGGAGTGGGGACTCGACGGCGCCCCCGCCACCTGGGAGGAGTACGCGGAGGCCGCACGCCGCGTCGCGGCGGCCGGGGACGGCGCCCTCATCGAGTCCTTCCCCGTCGGCGACGCCGACTGGCTCGCGGGCATGTGCATGCAGGCCGGGGCGCGGTGGTTCAGCACCGAGGGCGGGGAGTGGTCGGTCAACTTCGTCGACGACGCCTCGGTACGGGTGGCCGAGTTCTGGGAGGGGCTGGTCCGCGAGGGCGTCCTCAACCTCACCCACGCCGTGTGGTCCACCGGCTGGTTCCAGGGGCTCCAGCAGGGCACCATCGGCACCTGGACGGTCGGCAGCTGGGGCGACGCCATCATCAGGGGCAACGACCCCGACAACCCCGGCCGGTGGAAGGTCTCCGGCATGCCCCAGTGGGACGGGGGACAGCGCAGGGAGGGCACCTGGGGAGGCTCGGCCTCGGCCGTGCTCAGCGGTGCGCCCCACCCCCACGAGGCGGTGCTGTTCGCCAACTGGCTCAGCACCGACCAGCGCGCGGTGGACGCCATGATCACCGAGTGCGGCATCGGCTGGGCGGCCTCGGAGGAGCTCAACGAGAACTCGGTCCGCAACCAGGGGCCCGACCCCTACTTCTCGGAGCAGAACTACACGAGCATCATCGCCGAGGCCACCGAGCACATCCCCACCGACTGGGAGTGGGGGCCGACCCTGTCCAGCACCAAGGACCACATCGGCGACGCGTTCCGCTCCGCCGTCGCCGAGGGCACCTCCTTCGTGGACGCCCTGGCCGTCGCGCAGGAGAACACCGTCAACGACATCCGCGACAAGGGCCTGTCGGTGAGGAGCGCGTCATGACCACCGCCACGCGTACCGCGCCCGGAGCGGACTCCCCCGGCAGGCCGCGCACGGCCGCCGCCGCTCCGCCCCGCCGACGGTTCCGGACCAGGGCCCTCATCCCCTGGGGGTTCGTCGGGCCGTTCCTCGCGCTGTTCACCCTGTGCTTCTTCCTGCCGATCCTGTACGCGCTCTACCAGAGCTTCATCCAGATCCGCCGGTACGGTCTGTTCGGCGAGGAGGGCCGGGAGACCGTCTTCACCGGGTTCGACAACTACGCCCGGGCCCTGGGCCAGGAGGCGTTCGTCGACTCCGTCGGCCGCGTGCTGCTCTTCGGCGTCGTCCAGGTCCCGGTCATGCTCGGCCTGGCCCTGGTACTGGCCCTGCTCCTGGAGTCGGCCTCGGCGACGTGGCCCGGATTCTTCCGCGCCCTGTACTTCATGCCCTACGGCGTCCCCGGCGTGGTGGCCTCGCTGCTGTGGGGCTTCCTGTACGTCCCGGGCCTGTCCCCGATCCTGGACGTGGCCGGGCTGGTGGGCCTGGAGCCGGACCTGCTCGGCCCGAACAGCGTGCTGTGGTCCATCGCCAACATCATCACGTGGCTGTTCATCGGCTACAACATGCTGATCCTCATCGCGCAGCTCAAGACGATCCCGAGCGAGCTGTACGAGTCGGCGCGCATCGACGGGGCCGGACCGCTCCAGACCGCCTGGCACATCCAGCTGCCGCTGATCCGCCCCGCCCTGGTGCTGACCACCGTCTTCTCGATCATCGGCACCCTCCAGCTGTTCGCCGAGCCGCAGATCCTGGCGGCGTTCACGGTGAACATCGACTCCGCGTACACGCCGAACATGGCGGCGTACAGATCCGCGTTCACCGACAACGACTACAACGTGGCGGCGGCGCAGTCGGTCCTCGTGGCCCTGACCGCGTTCGTGCTCTCGTTCGGGTTCCTCTGGTTGGTCAACAGGAAGGACCGGCAGCGATGACCACGACCGACGTCAAGAAGGGCGACGCGGCGCCCGCGCGGCGCCGCCCCGGGGGCGCCACCGGCGCCTCCACCAGGTCCCGGATCCTGGTCACCGCGATCCTCGCCGTCGCCGCCGTCTACTTCCTGGTGCCGGTGTACTGGGTGTTCGTGGCCGCGACCAAGACCACCTCGGACCTGTTCGACTCGTTCGGCTTCGGGTTGGGCGAGGAGTTCGTCCTGTTCACGAACATCTCCGAGGTCCTCACCTACAACGGCGGCATCTTCTGGCGCTGGACCCTCAACAGCCTCCTGTACTCGGTGCTCGGGGCCCTGCTGGCCACCCTGCTGGCGGCCGCAGCCGGATACGCCCTGGCCAAGTACGACTTCCGGGGCCGCGAACTGGTCTTCGGCCTGGTCCTGGGCGGTGTGCTCGTTCCCGCGGCGGCCACCGCCCTGCCGCTGTACCTGCTGTTCAGCCAGATCGGCCTGGCCAACACCTACTGGGCGGTCCTGCTGCCCAGCCTCATCTCCCCGTTCGGCCTCTACCTGTGCCGGATCTACGCCGACGCCTCGGTGCCCGACTCCGTCATCGAGTCGGCCCGGTTGGAGGGCGCGGGCGAGGGGCGCGTCTTCTTCACGCTCGGGCTGCGCATGATGGCTCCCGCGCTGGTGACGGTGTTCCTGTTCCAGATGGTCGGCATCTGGAACAACTACTTCCTGCCGCTGGTGATGCTCGCCGACGAGGGGCTGTACCCGATCACCCTGGGCCTGGTGACCTGGCAGTCCTACCAGGGCCGCGACATCGAGATGTACATGCGTGTGGTGACGGGTTCTATGCTGTCGGTCATCCCGCTGATCATCGCCATCGTCGTCCTCCAGCGCTACTGGCGCGGAGGCATGACCGCGGGCGCCGTCAAGGGCTGACCCGCGTCGGCGGGACCTCCGACCGAGCCCTTCGGGGGTCCCGCCACCCCGGCCTCCCTCCTGTTCCCCGCTCCGAGGAGGGGAGAGGCGCGCGGACCACACCGACAGGACCACGTCAGCGCCCGTCGTGCTCCACGGCGGGCGGCGGGACCTCGACCGGGCCGTCCGGGCCGCGGGACCCCGGCCCGGACGGCCCGGACAGCGGCGGTCCCTGCCGGGGCGCGGGTGCGGGGAGGTCCGCGGCCAGGCGCTCCAGAGCCCGCTCCGTGGGCGTCCCGGGCTCGGGGACGTACACCATCACCCGCTGGTCGGTGTCGGGCACGTACAGCACCTGGCATTCGAACACCAGGAGCCCCACGTGTTCGTGCTCCACCCTCTTGGTGAACCCGCGCCTGTTGCGTACGTCGCGCGACTCCCACATCCGCCTGAACCTCGGGGAGGTGCCCAGCAGGGTGGTGACCAGCCGGGCGATGCCCGGGTCGCCGGGGTAGCGGGCGTAGGCGGCGCGCAGGTCCGCCACGGAGTACTGGGTGAAGCAGTCGGCGTTGGGATCGTCCCAGTGCGGGTCGTCGTCCGGCAGGGAGAACATCCACTCGATGATGTTGCGCCGGTCCGCCGGCAGCGCCGCCATGTCCCCGATGAAGTGGGTGGCCATCCGGTTCCACGCCAGGACGTCGTACTTGGCGTCCAGCACGTAGGCGGGGGTGGTGGCCAGGCCGTCCACCAGGTGCCGTACCGCCGTGGTCACCTCGCGGGTGGGGCGCCGGGTGACGGGCGGCTCTGCCCCCGCCAGGTGGAAGAGGTAGGTGCGCTCGTCCGTGTCCAGCATCAGGGCGCGCGCGAGCGCGGACAGCACCTGCCGTGACGGGTTGGGACCGCGTGCCTGTTCCAGCCGCACGTAGTACTCCACCGACATGCCGGCGAGCTGGGCCACCTCCTGGCGGCGCAGGCCGGGGGTGCGGCGGCGTCCGGTGTCGGGAAGCCCGACGTCGCCGGGGCCGATCCTGGCGCGCCGGTCGCGTAGAAACGCCGCGAGTTCACCGCGGTCCACCATGGGGTGCCTCCTCGGATCGGTGCCTCCTCCCAGGGTGCCCCAGGAACGCGCTCCTGACAGTGGTACCGCCGATACCAGTCTCGACCGTTCCTTCCTCGCCGGCCGGCCCGTCTCCACGATGGGGGACATGGTGAAGACACAGAAGGACAGGATCGCCCTCGTGACCGGGGCGAACAAGGGAATCGGATTCCAGACCGCGCGGCTGCTGGGTCTGGAGGGGATGACGGTGCTGGTCGGGTCCCGGGACGCCGCGCGCGGCGCGGAGGCCGAGAAGGCCCTGCGCGAGGAGGGGATCGACGCCCGAGCGCTGACGCTGGACGTCGCCGACGCCGAGGGCGTCCGGGCCGCCGCGGCACGGGTGGAGGCGGACTTCGGGCGGCTGGACGTGCTGGTCAACAACGCGGGTGTGGCCCTGGCCTGGGGCGGCATCGGCGAGACCGACCCCGTTCAGCTCCTGCGGATGCTGGAGGTGAACGTGGTGGGCCTGGTGACGGTCACCGACGCGTTCCTGGGCCTGCTGCGCCGCTCGGAGTCGGCCCGGGTGGTGAACGTGTCCAGCGAGGTCGGGTCGATCGGGACGATGACCGACCCGGCCAGCCCGTTCTTCTCGATGGGCGGCAACACCGGGTACCCCGCCTCGAAGGCGGCGGTGAACATGGTGACCGCCCTGTACGCGAAGGCACTCGCGCCCGGAGGGATCAAGGTCAACGCCGCCAACCCGGGATACTGCGAGACCGACCTCAACGGCAACACGGGTACCCGCACCCCCGAACAGGGCGCGCGGGTGAGCCTGCACCTGGCGACCCTGCCCGACGACGGGCCGGACGGGGTGCTGTGGGGCCACCTGGCCTCCGAGCCGGACCCGGAGAGCTACGGCGTCCTGCCCTGGTAGCCGCGGGGCCCGTGCCGGGCGGCCCCGTCCGGCACGGGCCTCACCAGGCCCGGACGCCGCCGATCGGAGCGGGCAGGTGCTCGTTCAGCCAGGTCCAGGTGCCGTCGTTCTCGGTGAAGCGGCGCTGGACGCGCTCCACCTCCGTGAGCGGGTTCGCGAACACCTCGGTCCACGTCCCGGCGGTGCGCTCCTCCAGATAGAGGCTGCGCGCGTCGGTGCGCATGCGCACCGCCTGCAGGGTGTGGGAGGATCCGTCGCGCAACTGGATGCGGTAATAGGCCATGGGAAGTCCCTGGAAGTGTGGTTCGTCCTGGTCGGAAAGGACGGTGCGTTTCCCGGAACGCGCGTGGCACCGGCGGGTGCGTACGGGGATCGGTTTCCCGGGGCGCGCGGCGGGACGTACGTGGTCGCGCCGCGAGAGTGCCCGCAGGGTGGCGGCGAGAGTGCCGAGACCCGGAGCGCTCCGGGGAAACAGGTGCGGGTGCCGGGGCACCGTGCTGTCTGTGTTATCGGACTCTACTCCTGTTCGGATCGGGAACGACCGCGAACAGAGGCACGGCAGATGAAATTCGGATGATCCGAGGGTGAGTACGGATTCCGATTCGGAAAAAGGCCTTGCTATAGCAACATCACGCCCAGTTCGGTAGCAGTAGGGCGATAATGAAAAACCCCTTGCGGTCGGAACCCGCTCCGGCGCAGTGTGCTCGTGGCCCCGACACATGTGAGAGAGCGAGCCGCCTTGACGACCACACCCCGCACCGCCGTCATCTCCGGAGGCGGCACCGGTATCGGCCGGGCCACCGCCCTGACCCTGGCCGCACAGGGACACCGCGTCGGCTTGGTGGGCCGACGCGCAGAGGTCCTGGCCACGGTCGCGGAGGAGATCCGCGCCGAGCACGGACCCGGCGCGGCCCACCACGCGGCCGTCGATCTGACCGACCCCGAGGCCGTGGACACCGCGGTCCCCGACCTGGCCGAGCGCCTGGGCGGCGTGGACGTGCTCGTCAACAACGCCGGGGGACTGCGTCCCGTGTCCGGCTCCGGCCTCGCCGCGACGGCGGAGGGCTGGTCCGACGCCTGGTCGGCGAACGTGCTCACCGCCGTCCTGCTCACCCAGGCTCTGCGACCCCGCTTCCGGGGACGGGAGGACCGGATCGTCAACGTCAGTTCCATCGCCGCGCTGCGCGGTGGCGGCGGCGCCTACTCCGCGGTCAAGGCCGCCCTGCACGGCTGGACCTTCTCCCTCGCGGGAGAGTTGGGGCCGAGCGGGTGCACGGTGAACGTCGTGGCGCCCGGCTACGTCGCCGGCACCGGGTTCTTCGGCGGCGCCATGACCGACGAACGCCACGAGCGCCTCGTCGGCCAGACCGTCACCGGTCGGGCAGGCCGTCCCGAGGACGTCGCCGACGCGATCGCCTGGCTGGCCTCGCCCGGGGCACGCCACGTCACCGGCCAGGTCGTCCAGGTCAACGGGGGCGCGTACATGGGACGCTGACCACCGCCGACGTCCCCGGCAGCGCAGCCGGGGAGCCGCCCGGGAACCCGGGCGGGCGGGGCTCCACTATCCTCGTGGAGGCACCTTCGCTCCTGAGTGCACTCCCCGTCGCCCCGCCCCGAATGAGCGAGGCTCCCCTCAAGTGCCCACAGCCCCCTTCACCGTCGTCCTGCCCACGACCGTCACCGACCTGGGGCCGGACGACCCGGCCAGGATCGGCCCCTACCGGCTGCTCAAACGGTTGGGAGCGGGCGGGATGGGCCTCGTGTACGCGGCGCGGGACGAGGACGGCCGGCTGGTGGCCGTCAAGGTGATCCACCCGGAGTACGCGTCGGCCGCCGACTTCCGCGCGCGTTTCGCGCGCGAGGTGGACCTGCTGGGCCGTGTGGGCGGCGCCTGCGCCGTGCCGCTGCTGGAGGCCGGCACCGAGGCGCCCGCCCCTGGCTGGCGACCCCGCTCGTGCGAGGCATGACGCTGGGCGAACACCTGCGCAAGCACGGACCGCTGGACGGGGACCTGCTGCGCGGCCTGGCGGTGGGGGTGGCCGAGGCGCTGGCCCAGATCCACGAGGAGGGGATCGCGCACCGCGACCTCAAGCCCTCGAACATCGTCCTGTCACCGGAGGGGCCGCGCGTCCTGGACTTCGGGGTGGCGCGGGCGATCGACCAGACGGCCATCACCCGCACCGGGATGCTCAGCGGGTCGCCGGGATGGATCAGCCCTGAGCACTACCGCGGCGAGCCGGTCTCCACCGCCGACGACGTGTTCGCGTGGGGCGCGCTGGTGGCGTACGCGGCGACGGGCCGCCCGCCGTTCGGGACGGGGGACGCCGCCGCGGTGGCGCACCGGGTGCTGAACACCCCGCCGGACACCGACGGCTTCTCGGGCCCCCTGGCGGACCTGGCCCTGCGTGCGCTGGGCAAGGAGGCGGTGGACCGGCCCACCGCGCTGGAACTGGTGCACGGCGTGGTCCAGGCCGCCTCCCCGGGACGGGCCATCGCGCCGATCCGCGATGCCGGGGCCGCCGCCGCGGCCACCGCCGGCGTGCTGGACCGCGACTGGCACGGTGTGCGGACGGGCGCCGAGCGCGAGTACGAGATCCCCGCCGAGGGCGGGAGAGCGGGCGCGGGGCGGTTCCTGGCCCGCACCGGGGCCGCCCTCGGGGCCCTGGTCCTCCTGGCGGGGCTCATCGTGGGCGGGGCGGCCCTCGGCCGGAACTGGGAGCACCTGCCCATGGCCTCGTGGCTCTCGTCCGGGGAGGAGCAGCGGGAACCCGTCGAGGAGGAGCCCACGGAGGAGGAGCGCCGCGTTCCCGGGCCGGTCTCCCAGGAGGAGCCGTCCGAGGAACCCGGCGAGGAGCCTTCGGAGGAGACGTCCGAGGTGCCTTCCGAGGGGCCCGGGGAAGCGGAGGAGCCCCAGGACGAGCAGCCCGAGCCCGAGGCGCCCCCGGAGCCGCGGACGGTGCCGCTGACCGTCTTCAACGCGGAGGGCCCTGCCAGGCCTCGCGCGCGCCGGAGTGCGGTCTGAGGATCGTCCACGACCCGTACACCGCCTACGCGGACCCGGGCAACCGGGCCGGCCAGGTCTGGCACGGCGACGTCCTCCAGGCGACGTGCCTGGTCACGAACGGCGTCACCGTCACGGACGAGAGCGGGATGAGCTCCAGCACCCTGTACCGGGTGACCACCGGGGGCGGCGCCACCGGATGGCTGCCGGGCGTGCGCACGCGCGAGGGCGCCGGGATCGGCGTCTGCGCGGGCGACGAGGTCTGAGGTCCGGAAGGGTTCAGGAGGCGGCCGAGGCGAGGCGTGCCCGGGCCTCCATCAGCGCGAAGCCCAGCAGGTTGAGGCCCCGCCAGCGCTCCGGCACCCGCGCGTCGTCGTTCCTGGGGCCCAACCCGACGCCCCACACCCGGTCGCGCGGGCTGGCCTCCACCAGCACCCGCCCGCCGGTGCCCAGCAGGAACTCCCGCAGGTCCGCGTTCTGGCCGAACTTGGCGACACCGGCGTCGACCACGATCCCGAACCGGGCCTCCTCCCAGGCCCCCTGGTCGAAGCCGCGCACCTGGCGGCCGATCACCTTGGCGTCCCGGGGGTGGCCCGCGGCGAGGATCCGCTCCTCGGCCTCGGCGTCGCCGAACAGGCGCGCCTTGGCGGCCATCATGTAGTGCTCCGCGGTGGGGTAGCCGGTTCCGTCCACGGTGAAGGCGGCGGGCCACCACTGGGAGAGGCAGCTCGCCGACACGCCCCCGTCCGCGGGCGGCCGGTGGCCCCAGAAGCACAGGTACTTCGCCCGTCCCGTCGAAGCGATCAGTTCCTCCACCGTGCGCGCGTCCGCGGGGTCGCGTGTGTCCGTCATGGCGGGAAGTGTCCCAGACGGCGGTGACGAACGGCCTCAGCCGAACTGGAAGGACCGCTTGGCCAGCCCTTGCCAGAACCCGTCCACCGTGGACAGCGAGCGCTCGTGCCCGTCCAGGCCGGCGCCCAGGGCCACGAACAGCGGTGCGAAGTGGTCGCTGCGCGGATGCGCGATCGCGGCGGCCGGGGCCTTGCGCCCGAAGTCCAGGAGCGCGTCCACGTCGTGGTCCGCCACGGACTCGTTCACCCAGTCGTCGAACTCCACGGACCAGGAGGGCGCCTCCCCGTGGGCCCGCCGGGACATCTCGCGCAGGTTGTGCGTGGTGAACCCGCCGCCGATGATGAGGACCCCCTCGTCACGGAGCGGGACGAGGCGGCGCCCCAGCTCCGGGAGCCGGACCGGGTCGAGCGTCGGCATGGAGACCTGGAGGACGGGGACGTCCGCCTCGGGGTACATCTCCTTGAGGGGAACGTAGGCGCCGCGGCCGAGGCCGCGGGAGGGGTCCTGGTACAGCGTCCCGCCCGGACCGGTGACGAGTTCGCGAACACGCCCCGCGAGCGCGGGCGCCCCCGGGGCGGGGTAGGCGACCCCGTGGTAGCGCTGCGGAAAACCCCCGGAAGCCGTAGGTCGGGGGAACCCCGTCCGCCGTGGCCCCGACGGTGAGCGGGGCGTCCTCCCGGTGCGCCGAGACGACGAGGACCGCACTCGGGCGGGCGATGCCACCGGCCCAGCCGGCCAGCTGCCGGGTCCACTCCGCGTCGTCCGCGAGCGGTGGCGCCCCATGGCTGAGGTACAGGGTCGGCATGCGTGTCGGACGCTGGGCCATGGGCGTTCTCCGGTGACGATGGGGTACGGTTCCTTCCCAGAACACAGTTGAAGGCTCAAATTATTACTGGGGGTGGGCACGATGGCCGACACGAGGTGGCTCGACGAGGGCGAGCAGCAGACCTGGCGGACCTTCCTGACCGCCGTACACCTGCTGGAGGGTGCGCTGGACCGGCAGCTCAGGCGTGACTCCGGCCTTCCCCACGCCTACTACCAGGTCCTCGTGGCGCTCTCCGAGGCGCCGGGGCGCGAACTGACGATGACCGGGCTGGCCAGGCTGCTGCGGTCCTCGCCCAGCCGCCTCTCGCACGCGGCCGCGCGCCTGGAGGAGGGCGGGCTGATCCGCCGCTTCAAGCGTCCGGGGGACAGGCGCACCACCATCGCCGGGCTCACGCCGCGCGGGATGGAGACGCTGCGCTCGGCGGAGCCGGGGCACGTGCACGAGGTCCGGCGCGTGCTCTTCGACGCGCTCACCGACGACCAGGTGGGCCAGCTGCGAGGGATCGCGGAGTCCATGCTCGGCGTACTCGACCCGGGGGAGGAGGAGTCGCGGTACGCGGGGCCGACGGGTACGGGGAGCCAGGACTGAACCACGTTCTGTTATCCGCCCCCACCAGGAGAAATGCTGCGCGTAGGAAATATTCCTATTTCGCACCCTAGGTGCACAGGTGGATTCGTATTACCATTTGTCCTTCCGGAAAAAGGCCGTCGTCCCCGTTATCGGCGGGAGCACGGCCCTTTTCTGGTACCCGCTCACAGAACAGGAATCCCCATGACAGAGAGATCATTCCTATCCGGAGCCGGCGACGTCACCGCACTGCTCGCGAGGGTGGTGGTCGGCGTCGTCTTCGTCTCCCACGGCTGGCCGAAGGCGACCGACCTCGACGGCACCGCCCAGGGCTTCGCCGCCCTGGGAATCCCCTTCCCGCAGTTCTCCGCCCTCCTCGGGGTCTTCATCGAGGTGGGCGCCGGGCTGGCGCTCATCGTCGGCTTCGCCCTGCCCCTGGCCGGCCTCCTCCTGGCCTTCATGATGGCCAACGCCTACTACTTCGCCCACCTCGGCGACCCGCTGGTCGGCGGCTTCGAGTTCCTCCTGGTCCTCGGCGCCACCGCCCTGGCCCTCGGTTTCGCCGGCGGCCGCTACTCCCTGGACCGCCTCATGCCGTGGGGTCGGCCCCGCCGACGGGCCTCTGAACCCGTACCGGCCTCCTGACCCGGCACCCGGCCGCCCGTCGCCGGAAACGGGCGGCCCGGGTGGCTTTTCACGGGCCACCGGGTGCCGGCGACCTTTCCTGCCCTGCCTGCTCCTTTTCGCAGAACGGACGACGGAACGGACGGAGGAACGCCGCGTACGCCCCGGATTCGCGCGGTCCCTGCCGATTCCGTGAAAGGCGGACGGGGTCGGCGCACGAGAGCATTCGGTCCCGCACGCCGAACGGGGGGACGCCTCCCGCCCGGCTCCCACGTGTTCGCGCGGACCAGCCCTCACGCGTTGGCCCGGCCCGCCGCCGCCCGCCGCCGAACGGGCGCCGCCGTCGGCCTCCGCCCGGCGGAGTGCCGTGAACGGGGCGAACACTGCCTACCATGCAGGTCATGCGCATTCTCGTGGTCGAGGACGACGACCGGGTCGCCCGTGGTCTGGTGACCGCCCTGCGGTCGGCCTCCTTCGACGTCCAGCGGGTCGCCACCGCCGAGCGCGCCCTCAGCGCCCCGCCCGCCGACGTCGTCCTCCTCGACCTCGGCCTCCCCGACGCCGACGGCATCGACCTGCTGCGCAGGCTCCGCGACCGCCCGCAGACCGCCATCATCGCCGTCACCGCACGCGGCGAGGAGCGCGACCGGGTGCGCGGCCTGCGCGCCGGGGCCGACGACTACGTCGTCAAGCCCTTCGGCGTCGCCGAACTCCTCGCACGCATCGACGCGGTCCTGCGCCGAACCCGTGCCGCGCGGGCCGAGGCGGTCGAGGAGGAGCCCCGGCTCAGGGTCGGCGCGCTCACCGTCGACCCCGGATCCCGCGCGGCCAGGGTCGGCGACGCCGAACTCCAACTGACCCGCAAGGAGTTCGACCTGCTCGCACTCCTCGCCTCCCGGTCCCCGTCGGTCGTGGCCCGCGACCAGATCCTCGACCAGGTGTGGGGCGCCGCATGGGAGGCCTCCTCCCGGACCCTGGACACCCACATCGGCTCCCTGCGGGCCAAACTCGGCCACGCCGTGCGCATCCGGACCGTGCGCGGTGTCGGCTACGTCCTGGACGGGTCCTGAGCCTTGCTCCGCAGACTGCTCGCCATCCTGCTGCCCGCCGCGTTCGTCCTGGTCGCCGCGGCCGTCATCCCGCTGGGCACCGTCATCGCCCAGCAGCGGACCCAGGAGGTCTACGTCGACCGGCTGGGGGACGCGGGCCGTTTCGCGTCGCTGGCCCGCACCGCCCTGGAGACCGACCGCCGGGACGCCCTCGTGCAGGAGATGTCCCGCTACGAGGAGCTCTACGGCATCCCCGTGGCGGTGGTCGCACCCGACGGCGGGACCGTGGCCGGGTCCGGAAGCACCGTGCGCCTGCGTGAGGTCCTCGCGGACCTGGGCTCCCCGGACACCGTCACCATCGCCCTGGCCGGAGAGCGCCCCGCCCCGCCCACCACCGTCTGGCCCTGGGCGCCCGAGCCCCTGGTGGTCGCCGAGCCCATCGGCCGGGACAGCGAGGTGGTCGGCGCGGTCGTCCTCGTCGCCCCCACCGACCGCCTCGGCACCGACATCCTCGGTTCGTGGGGCTGGCTCGCGCTGTTCAGCCTGGTGCCCCTGGGCCTGCTGGTGGCGGCCTCGCTGCCGCTGTCGCGGTGGGTCCTGCGCCCCATCGGCGGGCTGGACGCGGCCACCACCGCGGTCGCCTCGGGGGACCTGGACGTGCGGGTGGACGCCGAGCGCGGCCCGCCGGAGCTGCGCCGCCTCACCGAGTCCTTCAACACGATGGTCGACGTGGTGCGCAGGTCCCTGGACCGCCAGCGCTCCTTCGTCTCCGAGGCCTCCCACCAGCTGCGCAACCCCCTGGCGAGCCTTCGCCTGGCGGTGGAGAACCTCGCGCCCCACCTCACCACGGAGGAGGCCAGGGAGGCGCACGCCGTGGCCGTGGACGAGACCACGGCCATGCACCGGATGCTCAACTCCCTGCTGGCCGCGACCCGCCTGGAGAGTGTGACGGGTACCGAGTCCGTGGAGGTCGCCGAACTGCTGGACACGCGGACGGAGCGCTGGCGCGCCCTGGGCGCGGCCCGGGGGGTCTCCGTGTCCGCCGACGTCCCCGAGGGAGTGCGGGTGCAGGCGCCGGCCGGAGGCCTGGGCAGCATCCTCGACGAACTGGTGAGCAACGCCCTGCGCCTGTCAGGGGGGACCCGGGTGGAGGTGCGCGCACGGGAGGGCGACCCGGTACGGATCAGCGTGCTCGACGACGGCGGCGGGCTGACGGAGGAGGAGCGCGGTGCCGCCCTGAACCGCTTCTGGCGCTCGCCCCGGCACCAGAACACGGAGGGGACCGGGATGGGGCTGGCGATCGTCGCCGACCTGGTCCGCGAGGCCGGAGGGGAGCTGACGCTGGGCGAGGGCCTGCCCGGAGACGGGCGCCCCGGTTTCGGCGCGGTGATCGCCCTGCCACCCGCGCCGCCGCGGGGCTCCGAGCGGTCCTCCTAGAGTCCCGACCGACCCTCCCGGGGCCCCGAGAGGTCCTCCGGGGCGACGGATCCCCGGGAGGGGGCGGTCGGCGCGGGCGCCGCGGGACTCCCCGGCGAGGAGCCTACGCGGGCTTGTTCTCCCGGTACCAGCGCGCGGCGCCGCGGTGCAGGGGGACCACACCGGTGGAGATGCCGGTGCGCACGTTGATCTGGGCCGCCTCCGGGCGGGAGGCCGCGATCCGCCTGGCGCCCGTGTACACGGTGCCGGTGACCAGGTGGGCGAGGTCCTCCGGCAGGTCGGCCGAGCACAACAGCAGGTTCGGCACGGACATGGTGGGGCAGGCGGGCACGCCCTCGTAGGTGGTCGCCGGGACACTGGCGGGGAAGTACGCCTCGGGGCGGGCGTCGGCCATGGCGGCCGCCGCGTCGGAGAGGTCGATCAGGCGTATCACGTGACGCTCGGCCAGGTCGGCGATGGCCGGGGTGGGCAGCCCGGTCAGGGAGAACATCGCGTCGATCTCCCCGCGCCCCAGGGCCCGGGCGGAGGCCGCCTGGTCCATGCGCACCGCCTCCAGCTCCACCCCGGTCTCCACGAGGATCTGGTCCGCGGTGAACTCGGTGCCGGAGTTGTCCGCGCCCACCGAGACCCTGCGCCCCTCCAGGTCGTCCAGACGGCGCACGGGCGACCCGTCCAGGACCACGAGGTGCACGAAGCTGTCGTAGAGGCGGCCGATCGCGCGGAGGCGGTCGGCGCCGGCCACCCCGTCCGCCATGACCGAGTCGAGGTTGGCCAGGCCGAGCTGGGCCTCGCCCGCACCGACGAGGCGCAGGTTGTCGTGCGAGGCGCCGGTCTCGACGGTCTCCACCCGCGTCCCGGGCAGCCGCTCGTCCAGCAGGCGCGCGATCTCCGCACCGATCTCCCGGTACACGGCTCCGGGCGGGCCCGTGGCCACCACGAACGCCGGCGGCGGTGACGGGGGCTCCCGCCATGTGCAACCGCTCACCGCGGCCACGGCGAGGGCGCCCGCGACGCCCCGCAGGGCGGTACGCCGGTTCGGCCCCCTCGGATGCATATGTGCAGCTTAGGCAGTGTGGAGCGGTGCCCGGGCGCCCGGACGCCGCGGATCACCCTGTGTCCCAGCTCACCGACCCACCGTGTCCCAATGTCAGAGGAACCTCAAGTTTCGGGTGAGGTGTTGGACACGTCCGGGGGGGATCACCACCATCGCTGTATCAAGTCGGAGTAACCCGGGGGAAACCAGCAGGAAAACCCAGTGAGACGCAGGATTCCCCCGGTGGGCGAACCCCGCCCCCAGTCGCCCGCAACAGGAGGAATCCATGGCGTCCCCGAAGGGTGTCGACACGCCGGACACCATGTCGCCCACACAGGACGGCAAGCCCGCGAACAGCTTTCCCCGCTCCCGCGTCATCGGACTGGTCGCCGGTCCGCTGGTCGGTCTGCTGATCTACTTCCTCATGCCGGACATGCCCCTGCCCCTCGGTGAGGGGGAGGAGGGCGACCCGGTCCTGGCGGCCAACGGCCGCGCCGTCGCGGGCATCACCGCGTTCATCGCCATCTGGTGGGCCACCGAGGCCATCCCGATCCCGGCCACCTCGCTGCTGCCCCTGGTGCTCTTCCCGGTCATGGTGCAGGGCACGTCCGTGGACGACGTCGCCCCGTCCTACGGCTCGGACACCATCTTCCTGTTCATGGGCGGCTTCATGCTCGCCCTGGCGATGCAGAGGTGGAACCTCCACAAGCGGATCGCGCTGACCATCGTCTCCAAGGTCGGGTCCAACACCGCCGGCCTCGTCGGCGGCTTCATGATCGCGACCGCGTTCATCTCCATGTGGGTCTCGAACACCGCCACCGCCGTGATGATGCTGCCCGTCGGCCTCTCGGTCGTCGCGCTCATCACCCAGTTCCGCGACGGGAGGACGGACGCGAACTTCGCCACCGCGCTCATGCTCGGTATCGCCTACTCCGCCTCCATCGGCTCGGTCGCCACCCTCATCGGCACCCCTCCCAACGTGCTGATGGTCGCCTACCTGGCCGACAACCACGACATCCACATCGGCTTCGGCCAGTGGATGGCGGCCGGCGTCCCCCTGGCCGCGGTCTTCCTGTTCATCGCCTGGTTCGTCCTGGTCCGCGTCTTCCGCCCCGAGACCCGCAAGGTCGAGGGAGCGCAGGACCTGATCCGCGGCGAACTCGCCGAGATGGGCCCGATGTCGCGCGCCGAGAAGATGGTGCTCGCCGTCTTCGCCTCCGCCGCGCTCTCCTGGATCTTCGTCCCGGTCCTGGCCGACGTCGAGGCCGTCGCCTCCGCCGCCCCGTGGCTGGGCAGCTTCGGCGACGCGGTCATCGCGATGACCGCCGCGATCGCGCTGTTCCTCATCCCCGCCGACCGCGGGACCCGCCTGCTGGACTGGGAGACCGCCGTCCAGCTCCCGTGGGGCGTCCTGCTGCTCTTCGGCGGCGGCCTGGCCATCTCCTCGCAGTTCACCGCCTCCGGGCTGAGCACCTGGATCGGCGGACAGGTCTCCGCCCTGGCGGGGGTCCCCCTCTGGGTCGTCATCCTCGCGGTCGCCGCCCTGGTCCTCGGCCTGACCGAGCTCACCAGCAACACCGCCACCGCCGCCACCTTCCTGCCGATCCTGGGCGGTGTGGCGGTCGGCATGGACGTCGACGTGATGGTCCTCGTCATTCCGGCCGTCCTCGCCGCCAGCATGGCCTTCATGCTGCCGGTGGCCACCCCGCCGAACGCGATCGTCTTCGGCACCGGCCACGTGCGGATCGGCCAGATGATGCGCGGCGGCCTCTGGCTGAACCTCGTCGCGATCGCCCTCATCCTCGGCGCGATGTACGGACTCATGAGCTGGGCGCTGGGCATCGGCCTCTGACGCCGCCGCCCGCGCAGGGCGGACGGTTACCGCGGGCGCCGCGGCACCGGTGGCGGACGGACCCCTCCGTCCGTTCCGGGCCGCGGCGCCCGTCGCGTCGTGCCCGGATCCAGGGCGCGAACAGGTGTGAAACACGTCGAAACACGGAGAAACCCACGCTTCATCCCGGAAGCGGGCCGCCGAAACACACCCTTCCTAGCGTCGGTCCCCATGGACACACGGATGTATACACGTCCCGACCCGCCGACGGAGAAGACGGCGACCTCGCGCCGCGACAGGGTCTACGCCCTGATCAGCGAGGAGGTCCTGAACGGCAGGACCGGCCCCCACACCCGGCTGGGCGAGGTCCGGCTCGCCGAGCGCTTCGGCGTCTCCCGCACCCCGGTACGCGAGGCGCTGGCGCGCCTGCACTCCGACGGACTGGTCGAACGGCGTGAGAACGGCTTCTACGCCACCGTCCCCGACCTCGCCGGACTCCGCGACCTCTACGAACTCCGGGTCACCCTCGAACTGCGCGGCATCGCGCGTGCCCTGGAGGACCCCGGCCTCCGGCACGACCCCGCGGTCCTCACCGCCGAGCTGGAGCGCTGGCGGGCCCTACGCGCCGACCCGCCTCCGCCGGACCCCTCCTTCGTCCTCCTCGACGAGGAGTACCACGCCGCGCTGTCCCGGGCCTCCGGGAACCGGGCGCTGACCGAGTCCCTGGTCTCCGTCAACCGGCGCATCCGCAGGTTGCGCATGTACGACTTCCTCACCGAGGACCGGATCGCCTCCACCGTCGACGAGCACATCGGGATCGTCGAGCACCTCCTCGCGGGCGAGCTGAAGGCCGCCCACCGCGCCATGCACGAGCACGTCGGCGCCTCCATGGAGGTCGTCCTGGAACGCGCCCGGGGGGCCCTGACCCAGATGGCGCTGCACGCGCGCACCCCCTGACGTCCTCCCCCGCACCGCAGCCACAAGCCCCCGGACCAAGGAGAGCCAGCGTGTTCGACTCCGTGCTCGTCGCCAACCGCGGCGAGATCGCCTGCCGCGTCATCCGATCCGCCCGCGCACTCGGCCTGCGCACCGTCGCGGTCTACTCCGACGCCGACGCGGGCGCGCTCCACACCCGCCTCGCCGACGAGGCCGTCCGGCTGGGGCCCGCCCCCGCCGCCGAGAGCTACCTGGACACCGAACGCGTCCTGGCCGCCGCCGCGGCCTCCGGGGCGGGAGCGGTCCACCCGGGGTACGGCTTCCTGTCAGAGAGCGCCGCGTTCGCCGACGCCGTCCAGAGCGCGGGCCTGGTGTTCGTCGGCCCCGAGCCCCGCCACCTGGAGGAGTTCGGCGACAAGCACGCCGCGCGCAAGGCCGCGGCCGCCGCCGGACTGCCCATGGTCGCGGGCAGCGACGTCCTCGCCGACGCGGAGGAGGCGGTCGCCGCCGCCGAGGGCATCGGCTACCCCGTCATCCTCAAGTCCACCGCGGGCGGAGGCGGCATCGGCCTGCGTCCCTGCTCCGACGAGGAGTCCCTGCGCGCCGCCTTCGACCAGGTCAGCCGGACGGCCGAGACCCACTTCGGCGGTGGCGGCGTGTTCGTGGAGCGCTTCGTCTCCCGGGCCAGGCACATCGAGGTGCAGGTGTTCGGTGACGGGCACGGCGGGGTGGTCACCCTCGGGGACCGCGACTGCTCCCTGCAGCGCCGCAACCAGAAGGTCGTCGAGGAGGCGCCCGCCCCCGGCCTGCCCGAGGAGCTGCGGACCGAACTCCACCGCGCCGCGCGCGAGCTCTGCGCCGGGGTGTCCTACCGCAGCGCCGGAACGGTCGAGTTCGTCTACGACGTCGAACGCGGTGAGGCGTCCTTCCTGGAGGTCAACACCCGCCTCCAGGTCGAGCACCCGGTGACCGAGGAGGTCACCGGGGTGGACCTGGTCGCCTGGATGCTCCGCCTGGCCCGCGGTGAGGACGTCCTCGCCGGGATCCCCCCGGAGGGACCGGCCCCCATCGGCCACGCGGTCGAGGCCCGCGTGTACGCGGAGGACCCGGCCCACGGCTTCCGGCCCAGCTCCGGCCTGCTCACACGGGTCGAGTTCCCCGCCGGGGTGCGCGTGGACGGCTGGGTGGAGGCCGGGCAGCGCGTCACCAGCGACTACGACCCCATGCTCGCCAAGGTCGTCGTGCGCGGCGAGGACCGGGACGACGCCCTGGAGCGGCTCGCCGACGCGCTGGCCGGTGTCCGGATCGACGGGCTCCAGACCAACCTGGGCCTGCTGCGGGCCCTGGCCCGCCACGAGGACGTCCGCTCCCTCGGACACACCACTGCCACCTGCGCCGGGGTCGGCGACCGGGAGCCGCGTATCGAGGTGGAGCGGGCGGGGACCCTCACCACCGTCCAGGACTTCCCCGGCCGCACCGGCTACTGGCAGGTCGGCGTCCCTCCGTCGGGCGCCATGGACGACCTCTCCCTGCGCCTGGGCAACCGGGCCCTGGGCAACCCCGAGGGCGCCCCCGGGCTGGAGTGCACCATGGAGGGCCCCGCCCTGCGCTTCTCCGCCGACACCACCGTGTGCGTGACCGGCGCACCCGCCGAGGTCACCGTGGACGGCGTTCCGGTCGCCCGGTGGGAGCCGGTGCGGGTCCCCGCGGGCGCCCTGCTCGACGTCGGGGCCTGCCGGGGGCCCGGCATGCGCACCTACGTACTGGTCCGGGGCGGGCTGGACGTCCCCGAGTACCTGGGCAGCGCGGCCACGTTCACCGCCGGGGGGTACGGCGGCCACAGCGGCCGGGCCCTGCGCCCGGGGGACGTGCTCCGCGCCCTGCCCGAACCCGCCGGTGCGCCCGGGGCCCGGCCCGTCCCCGAGGCCGAGCGGCCCGTGTTCCCCGTCTCGCCGGGGGAGGGCCCCTCTCCGGAGAACGCCTCTCCGGAGGGATCCGCCGCGGGGCGCCCCGCGGACGGCACGGGCTCCCACTGGGACGTCGAGGTGTCCGAGGGGCCGCACGCCGCACCGGAGTTCCTCACCAGGGAGGGGCTCGCCGCCTTCTACGCCACCGCATGGAGGGTCCACCCCCAGTCCGCGCGCAACGGGGTCCGCCTGTCCGGCCCCAAGCAGTCCTGGGCGCGCCCCGACGGAGGCCAGGCCGGGCTCCACCCCTCCAACGTCCACGACACCGCCTACTCCGTCGGCGCCGTCAACCTCTCCGGCGACACACCCGTCCTCCTCGGCCCCGACGGCCCCAGCCTGGGCGGGTTCGTCTGCCCCGTCACCGTGGTCAGCGGCTCCCGGTGGAAGGTCGGCCAACTGCGCCCCGGCGACACCGTGCGCTTCCACCCCGTGACCGAGGCCGCGGCCGAGAGGATCCACACCGCCCCCGCGGCCGCCGCGCTCCTGCGCGGCAGCGGAGCGGACGGTGACGACGGCGTCCTCGCCCGCGTCCCGGCAGGCAAGGGCACACCGGAGGTCACCTACCGGCGCAGCGGCCACGACAACCTCCTCGTCGAGTACGGGCCCATGGCCCTGGACCTGGGCCTGCGCATGCGCGTCCACGCCCTCATGGCCGCCCTCGACCGGGCCGCGCCACCCGGCATCGTCGACTCCACCCCCGGCGTCCGCTCCCTGCACCTGCACACCGACCCCCGGGTACTGCCGCTGCGCACCCTCCTGGGCCTGCTCCGGGAGATCGAGGGGCAACTGCCGCCCACCTCGCGGCTGCGGGTTCCCAGCCGTACCCTGCACCTGCCCATGTCCTACGACGACCCGTCCATCCACGAGGCCATCGCCCGCTACCGGACCGGCGTGCGCGACGACGCGCCCTGGAACCCCGACAACATCGAGTTCATCCGCCGGATCAACGGCCTCGACTCGGTCGACCAGGTCCGCGACACCGTCTTCGACGCCTCCTACCTGGTCCTGGGCCTGGGAGACGTGTACCTGGGCGCCCCGGCGGCCACCCCGCTCGATCCGCGCCACCGCCTGGTCACCACCAAGTACAGCCCCGCGCGCACCTGGACCCCCGAGGCCGGGGTCGGCATCGGCGGCGCCTACCTGTGCGTGTACGGCATGGAGAGCCCCGGCGGCTACCAGCTCATCGGACGCACGGTCCCCATCTGGTCCGGGCTGCGCCAGTACGGCCCGTTCGAATCCGGCACCCCGTGGCTGCTGCGGTTCTTCGACCGGATCAGCTGGTACCCCGTGGGCCACGAGGAACTCCTGGACATCCGCGCCGACCTGCTGGCCGGACGCCACGAACTCGCCGTCGCGGACGGGGAGTTCGTCCTGGCCGACCACGAGCGCTTCCTCGCCGAGAACGCCGACTCCATCGGGGAGTTCGAGCGCCGCCGGTCCGCGGCCTTCGAGGCCGAGCGGCGGGCCTGGGAGGCCTCGGGGGAGTTCGAGGACAGACCCGAACCCGTGCCCGTCGCCGCGGCCGCGCCCGACCTGCCGCCCGGCGCACGCCTCGTCGAGGCGCCCCTGTCCGCCTCCGTCTGGAAGGTGGACGCGGCTCCCGGCGACATGGTGGAGGAGGGGCAGCCCCTCGTGCGCCTGGAGGCCATGAAGCTGGAGGTCGTCGTCCGCGCCCCCGGAGCGGGAAGGGTCTCGGACATCCTCGTCACACCGGGCCAGCACCTCGAACCGGGGAGCGCCATGGCCGTCATCGCACAAGGAGGGTCCGTCTGATGCCCGCTCCCACCGACCGCGTCCGCTCCGCCTACCGCCGGATCGCCGAGGCCGACCGGCCCGAGGTCTGGATCACCCTGCGCCCCGAACGGGAGCTGGCCGCGGAGGCCGGGGCGCTGGAGGACCGGCTCGCCTCAGGGGAGGACCTGCCGCTGGCGGGAACGCTCGTGGCGGTCAAGGACAACATCGACGTGGCGGGCCTGCCCACCACGGCGGCCCACCCCGGGTACGCGTTCACCCCCGCCGAGAGCGCGCCGTGCGTGCGCAGGCTGGTGGACGCGGGCGCCCTGGTGCTCGGCAAGACCAATCTCGACCAGTTCGCCACCGGGCTGGTCGGCACCCGCAGCCCCCACGGCGCGGTCCGGGGCGCCCGCGACCCGGAGCGGATCTCCGGCGGGTCCAGCTCGGGCTCGGCCGTGGCCGTGGCCCTGGGGATGGCCGACATCGCCCTGGGCACCGACACCGCCGGCTCCGGCCGGGTGCCCGCCGCCCTGAACGGCCTCGTCGGACTCAAACCGACGCTCGGCCTGGTCCCGTCCTCCGGTGTGGTCCCCGCCGCCCGCCCCTACGACTGCGTCACCGTGTTCTCCCGGGACCTGGCCTCCGGCCGCGCCGCCCTGGCCGTGATGACCGGCCCCGAGCCCGAAGACCCGTCCAGCCGCGACTGGCCCGCCGACGTGCGGCTCGCCGCCCGGCCCGGGAGCCGTGTGGCGGTGCCCCAGGACGAGGCGCTGGCGCCGCTCGCGGACGGGGAGCGGGCGGCCTTCCGGGAGGCCGTCGACGCGCTGCGCGCCCTCGGGGCGCGGACGGCGGAGGTCGACGTGTCCCCCCTGTTGGAGGCGGCGCGTCTGCTCTACGACGGTGCGCTCGTGGCCGAGCGCTACGCCGCCGTGGGGGAGTTCCTGGCCGACCGCCCCGAGGGGTCCGACCCCACCGTCTCCGCGATCATCCTGGAGGCGGAGGGGATCCCCGCCCACCGGCTCGCCACTGACCAGCACAGGCTGGCCTCCCACAGGGCCGCCGCCCGCCGGATCCTGCACGGGTTCGACGCCCTCCTCCTGCCGACCACGGTCGGCCACCCCACCCTGGAGGAGGTGGCGGCCGACCCGGTGGAGGCCAACTCGCGCCTGGGCACGTACACGAACTTCGTGAACCTGCTGGACATGGCCGCGGTGGCGGTGCCCGTCGGCACCGTCGACGGACGTCCCTTCGGGGTCAGCGTCCTCACCCGCGCGTTCGAGGACCAGGTGGCCGTCGATCTGGCGGCGGGCCTGCTCGGGGAGGAGCCGGGGGAGGCCTACCCCGCGCCGGGCGTGGAGCTGGCGGTGTTCGGCGCGCACCTGCGCGGTCAGCCGCTCAACCACCAGCTCACCGACCTGGGCGCACGGTTCGTCGAGGAGGCGCTCACCAGCGCCGACTACCGCATGGTCGCCCTGCCCGGGACCGGCGCCCCCGACGACCGGTCCGCGGCGGTGCCGCCCAGGCCCGGCGTGCTCCGGACGACCGGGCGGGGCACCTCCCTGCGCTGCGAGGTCTGGCGGATCTCCCCGGCGGGACTCGGCGCCTTCCTGGCCGCCCTGCCCGCACCCATGTCGCTGGGAGCCCTCACCCTGGCGGACGGCCGCACGGTGGTCGGCTTCGCCTGCGACCCGGCGGCGGCCGAGGACGCCGAGGACATCAGCCACCACGGCGGCTGGCTCGCCCACCTCGCCTCGGGGAGGAGCTGAACGCCGACGGGCCCGCCGCCCCCGGTGGTCCTCGCCGGGAGCGGCGGGCCCGTGCCGTCGCGTCCTTGCCCGCGTCCGCCTACTCGGCGGGAAGGTCCGTGGGGTCGACCGGGCGGCCCAGCTTCCGGTAGTGCCTGGCCCGGAAGCCCAGGATGCCCGTGGCCAGGAGGGTGGCGATCAGGGAGGCGACCAGCACGCCCGTCTTGGCGTGCGCCAGGTGCTCCGGAGCGCCCAGGAACGACAGCTCGCTGATCAGCAGCGAGACGGTGAAGCCGATACCGGCCAGCTGCGACATGCCGACGATGTCGATCCAGCTCAGGCTGGGGTTGAGCTCGGCGCTGGTCAGCTTGGTGGTCAGCCACGAGCCACCCGCGATGCCGAGCACCTTGCCGAGGATCAGGCCGGCGATGATGCCCAGGGCCGCCGAGTCGGTGGCGACCTCGCCGAAGCCGTCGAAGACCACGCCGGCGGAGAAGAAGGCGAAGATCGGCAGGGCCAGCCCCGCGGACCAGGGGCGCAGCAGCTGCTCCACACCGTGGCTGGGGTCGTGCGCCTCCCCGGGCAGCTTGTCGGTGCGCATCAGCAGGCCCATCGCCACGCCCGCGATGGTGGCGTGCACGCCGCTCTCGTGGACCAGGAACCAGATCACCGCGGCCAGGGGCACGTAGACCAGCCAGTTGGGGACCACCGACGCGTTGAGCTTTGCGGCCAGCCCCCTGCCCCGCTGCAGGTACCAGAACACCACCAGGCCGGCGGCGGCGGCCAGCAGCGCCACGAAGTTGATGCCCGAGGTGTAGAACACCGCGATGACGATGACCGCGCCGAGGTCGTCCACGATCGCCAGCGTCAGGAGGAAGGTCCGCAGTGCCACGGGCAGCCCGCGGCCGATCACCGCGAGGATGGCGAGGGCGAAGGCGATGTCGGTCGCCATCGGGATACCCCAGCCCTGGACGGTCTGGGGAGAGGTGATGTTGATCGCGGCGTAGATCACGGCGGGCACGATCATGCCGCAGATGGCGGCGACGATCGGCAGCATGGCACGTCTGGGGTTGCGCAGCTCGCCGTGGACGAACTCCTGTTTGAGCTCGTTGCCGACGACGAAGAAGAAGACGGCGAGGAGGCCGTCGGCCGCCCACGTCTCCAGGGTCAGGTCCAGGTGCAGGAACTCCGGCCCGAAGGTGATCGAGCGCAGGTGCTCGTAGACCTCACCGAACGGGGAGTTGATCCATACGAGCGCGATGGCCGCGGCGCCGATCAGCAGGAAACCGCCGACGCTGTCGCTGCGGAGCGAGTCGGCGAAGCGGGAGAGCACTCCCGGGTTTTGGGCGTGCTCGATCGGGTCGATGCTCATAGGCACCTTTCGGGAATACGACTGAAGGACTCGCCGACCAGTCTTCCCGGCACACCTAGGCGCCAGCGCGCCTCGCCCATGCTCGCCGAAGGTGCGGTAAATGTCCAGTCCAGGGGCTATGTGTCCGGTCCTGATGGCGCGCCCGGGGAACCGGTGAGTACAGTCTTGCGCAGGTGTGCCGGGAAGACTGGTCGGCGGTCGCTGTCGCCTACCCCGAAAAACAGGTGGCCCATGCCCGATTCGAACCCGCAAGGGGTGCGCGTCTACCGCTCCCGGACCGGTGCCGGAGAGATCCGTGCCTGGTGTGAGCGACGTCTCGACGACTGGCCGGAGCTCACCGCGCTCCCCGAGGCCGACACCGCCCTCGGCGCCACCCGCGCCTTCCGGGCCCCCGGCGGGGACGCCACGCCGGTACTCGTCCTGAGCGGGACCAACTTCAACTCGGCGACCTCGGTGGACACCGCCCGCGTCATCGCCCGGGACCGCGAGGTCGTCCTGGTCGACCTGCCCGGGCAACCCGGCCTCAGCGCCGGCGTCCGCCCCAGGAGCGACCGGGCCTCGGCCTACGGCTCCTGGTTCGACGAGGTGCTCCCGCAGCTCACCGAGCGGCCCGTCACCGTGCTCGCCCACTCGCTCGGCGCCGCCGTCGCCCTGGCCGCGAAGCCCTCGCCGCTGGTCCGCGCCCTGGTGCTGGTCGGCCCGGCGGGCCTGACCACGGCGGCCAAGAGCCCGGAGCTGATGCGGGTCGCCCTGCCGTGGATGATCGGTCCGCGCGAGGACAAGAGCACCCGCCTGCTCAACTTCATGAGCGGACCCGGATACGTCACCGCGGGCACCCACCCCTACGCCGGATGGATGACGCTGGTCGGCCGCCACTGCCGGACCAGCCTGGCCCCGGGGCCGCTGCCGCTGGAGTACCTGCGCCCCTGGGAGGACACCCCGGTCATCGTGGCCACCGGCTCCCACGACGTGTTCTACTCGCCCGCGCGCCTGCACGGCCCGGCCCGCCGCTTCCTGGACGCGGACGTGGCCGTCATGGAGGGCGCGGGCCACCTCGCCCTGATCGAGCAGCCCGAGCGGGTCGCCGAACTGCTGCGCTCGGTGGACTGACCCGGGCGGTCCGGGAGGGGCGGCCCCGGCCGTCCCTCCCGGACCGCCTCGGCGGTGACGGCCCGCGCCGCCCGAGGGGGTCAGGCCCCGGCCCTCTCCCCGCCCTCCTCGGTACCCGCCAGGTGCCGCTCCTCGGCGTTGGAGGCGCGGTGGGCCAGTGACACGGCGACGATGGAGACGACCGCAGTGAGAGCCATGTAGGCCGCGATCGGCATCCACGAGTCGTCGAACCGGGACAGCAGCCAGGTGGCGATCAGCGGCGCGGTGCCGCCCGCGGCGGCTGCACCGATCTGGTAGCCGAGTGTCACGCCCGTGTAGCGGACCCGGGTGGAGAAGATCTCCGAGCACAGGGTGCCGATGGTCGCGGTGACCGGGGGCCAGAAGACGCCCAGGCCGAGCACGGTGGCCAGCACGAGCACCAGCGGGACGCCGGTGTCCAGCATGAGGAAGTAGGGCACGGTGAACAGGGCCAGCAGTACCGCGCCGACCAGGTACACCCTCTGCCTGCCGAAGGTGTCCGACAGGCGTCCGGACAGCGGGATGCACACGGTGGCCACGATCGCCCCCGCGGTGACGGCGTTGAGCGCGGTGGTGTCGTCGAAGGACAGCGTCCCCGTCGCGTAGCCGACCACGAAGGTACCGAAGATGTAGAACGGGGCGGTCTCCGCGACCTTGGCGCCGACGGTGACCAGCACCGCCCGCCAGTGGAACCGGAAGGTCTCCACCACCGGCAGCCTGGCGACCCCGCCCTCCTCCCTGGCCTTGCGGAACGAGGGGGTCTCGTCGATCCCGGAGCGGATCCACAGGCCCAGGAGCACCAGCAGGACGCTGGCGACGAACGGTACGCGCCAGCCCCACGTCTCGAACTGTTCGTCGGGCAGCAGCGACATCAGGGTCAGCGCCAGGCTGGCCAACAGCATGCCCGAGGTGATGCCCATCTGCGGCACGCTGCCGAAGAGTCCGCGCCGGTTCCTCGGGGCGTACTCGTAGGCGAGCAGCAGTGCGCCGCCCCATTCGCCTCCGATGCCCATGCCCTGGACGATCCGCAGCACCACGAGCAGGATCGGTGCGAGGATCCCGACGCTCTCGTAGGTGGGCAGCAGGCCGATGAGCATGGTGGCGCCGCCCATGAGGGACAGCGTGATGACCAGCGTTTTCTTGCGGCCTATCCGGTCGCCGATGTGGGAGAAGAGCACGCCGCCCAGCGGACGGATGAAGAACGTCAGCGAGAAGGTCAGGTACGACAGCATCAGGGAGACGAACGGGTCCTCCGACGGGAAGAACAGCTCGTCGAAGACGAGGGCCGCGGCGGTGCCGTAGAGGAAGAAGTCGAACCACTCGATCGTGCTTCCGGTCAGGCTGGCGGCGAGGATCTTGGCCCTCGGCGGCCGTTCCCGGGTGGTGTCCACACTCATGTGCGGGGCTCCTGGGTCGGGGGTCGGGACCTCGCGGACCAGGGGAGGGGACCCGCGAGCATGGCGGGAGCCTAGATCGGCGTGGCGCGCGCCACCGTTGTCGGATCGGATGACATGGGCGGCGCCGCGGTGTCGCTTCGGACAATTCCGTCGCCCGGAGAAGCCCGGGCGGGAACGCCGTGACCGTACGGAGACCTCGTGGGAGCCGTACCTTGACCGGCACCGGCACCAGGGCCGCGACCGTGAACGGGGCCGGGACCGCCGTCGTGGCCGCTGCGCGCGCCGTCTTCCGGCGGTGCCCGCGGCCAGGATCGCAGGGTGAGCGCCGCGAGGAGCCGCTGGTCCGCGTCGTCCAGGTCCAGTCCGGTGAGCGAGCGGATCCGCCGGATCCGGTGCCGCAGCGTGTTGGGGTGGACGTGCAGGCGTTCCGCGGCCGCGGAGACGTCACCGAAGGCGTCCAGGTAGACGGACAGCGACCGGCGCTGCTCGCCGTCCAGGGCGTCGAGCCGGTCGTCCCGAAGCCGCGGGTGCTCGGCGAGGGTGTCGAGCAGCTCGCGCAGCACCACGGAGGAGCGGACCTCCTCGAACGTGGTCACCGGCTGCTCGGGACGGTCGGCGATCACTTCCAGGGCGCGGCTGGCGGTCTTCTTCAACGACGGCACCGCGCGCATCCTCGGCGCCACGCCCGCCACGGCGGCCTGGACCGGCGTGCCCAGGTTCTCCCGCAGGACCGACACCAGATCCCCGGTCCACGTGGTCGGGGCCTGCCCCGAGGCCGCGGGGAGCAGCACGTACAGCAGGCCGCAGGCGGGGATGACCAGGGCCTCCCGGCGGTAGGCCGCCGCGTACACCGACGTGATCTCCGCCGCGTGGTCCAGCCGCCAGTGCGGGTGCGCCTCGCCCTTCCCCAGCGTGAGCGCGACCACCGCGACCGGGGTCGGCCCCCAGGTGGCGGGCCAGGGCGTCGGTGTCGAAGGCGCCGGTGAGCAGTCCCACGGCCAGTTCCTCGGTGTCCCGGCCGGTGCTGCGTGCCTCGCTGTGGGCGCGCATGACGTGCACGGCGGCCAGTCGCGCCGCGCCGCGCAGTACCTGCGGGCTGGTGTCCGCCAGCGGACGGTCGCCCGCCTGTACCCATATGGTGCCGAGCGCGCGGTCGCCCGCCCGCACACCCACCACGAGGCGGCGGCGCCCAAATCGGGGCGTTCGGCGACCTCGACCACCTCACCGGCCCGGATCCGCTCGTTGACCCCCCAGTCGCGCAGGTGCGCCAGGAACGACTCCGGACAGCCCCCGCCGAGGATGGTCTGGCGGCGCAGTTCGTCGGCGCCCTCCTCGGAGGCGGAGTAGGCCAGGACCTGGCCGGCCGTGTCCTCGACGCTGACGATGCCGCCGGTCAGGGTCGCGACGGTCTGGGCCAGGGAGAACAGGTCACCGTGCCGGGACTCGGTGGCGGCGGCCTCCAGGGCCGACCGGGCGAGGCGGCGAACTCGTCCGGACCGATGGCGGGGACCACGGTGAGCACGGGCAGCCCGAGGCGGCGCAGCCGGTCGGCGTCCCCGTTCCCGGCGGCCACGGCGCTCGCTCCGAGCGGTTCGGGGCGTGCGAGCAGGTTCTCGGCGCCCTCCGGCGGAACCACGACGAGGGCACCCTCCGGCACCGGTACGCCGTCGCGTGCCACGACCACGGAGCCGACCACGTCGTCCAGTCCCCGGGGCGCGGCGGCGAGTCCGTGGACGGCCTTGTCGAGCGCCTCCATCAGGGCCCTGACGGTCAGGCCGTTCTCGTCCACGTTGCACCCCGGGGTCGGTTCTCCTGCCAGAACACTATTGTGCGTCCTCAGAACGGGTGTGCGGCTCTGCATCAGGCGAGCACCTGTTCGAGTGCGTGCGCGCCGACCGACGTCAGGGGTGCGTCGCCGGAGGCGTACAGCAGGCTCCCGAAGAGGAGGGCCCAGGCGCGGGCGCGGTCCCAGGTGTCGGAGTCAGCAGGGGAGAGCTCCGCCAGCCGGGCAGGGAAGGCGGCGCGGCCGGGGGCGTCGAACAGCAGCCAGGCCACGGCCAGGTCGGTGGCGGGATCCCCTGGGGTCAGGCCGCCGGAGTCCAGGACGGTCGCCAGCTCCGGTGGGCCTTCGGAAGGTGACGGGGACCAGGGGAGGCACGATGATCACCAGGCGAGGCAGAGAGAACGCGGCCCTGGTTCCCATCGACATGCTGCGGCGCTGCCAGCAGCTGGAGGAACAGGAGATCACGCGCATGGTCCGTGAGCGTATGGACCACCCCGGGCCCACCGCCCCGGTGTACCCGGCCGTACCGGATCCGGGGCGGTCCCGCGGTGCGCGGGTCAGGCCTTGCGGTTCTCGCCCAGTTCCTCCTCGATGGGGTTGACCGGCCTGGTCTCCTTCATCGACTCGGCCATACCGGGCTTGCCGTGCTCCCGGCGGTGCTGCGCGCGGGCGGACTCGGGATGGGAGTCCGTGTCGGACCGGGGCAGGGGCACCGAGCGCAGTACCTCCTCGGGCTGGTTGTAGTCGGCGGGCGGAATCGCCCGCAGGGCGCTGAGCAGCTCCTCGTCGGCGTCCGCGTTCCGGGCGTGCTCCACGATCCGGTCCTTGCCCGCGGGAAAGTCCACCTCGCCCAGGATTGCCTGCAGCCCCTCGATCCCATGCTTGACGCTCATCTCGGTCCCTTCCGTCTCGTGCGGGGGCCGGGCCGCTCCGCGCCGGTAAGCGGTGGCGAGCGGCCTGACCTGCCAGGACACGGAGGCTGCTACCCGATCGGGACGAGCCCAACCGTCGGGCCCGCCGCCTCGGGGAAGGCCGCGGGACCCGCCGTCCCGTGGCCTCGGCGGGCCCGCCGCCGTGGAACCGCTGGGACACACAGGACACGGAAGGCACGGAAAGAACACAGGGCCGTCAGTCCCGCGGGCGGATCACCGCCGCGTGCGGCCGGACGGCCCTGTGGGGCGGCCCGTCAGCTCCGCCCCGCCTCCGCTCCCCGGTCCGGGCGCAGCAGGGGCAGGACCTTCTCCCCGAACTCCACCATGTCCGCGTGGTAGTCGGGGAAGATCAGCATCAGGCCGTCGAGCTCGGCGTACTCCACGATCTCGCGGATCCGCCCGGCCACCGTCTCGGGCGATCCGGTGACGAACGGCGTCTGGAACGCCTCGTCCTCGGGCCTCTCGGAGGTCAGCGACAGGGCCTTGTCCAGGGGCAGGCCCCAGGACAGCTTGAGGTTGACGATCGCGTCGACGTCCGCGCCGCGCCCGTACGTCAGCCTCCGCTCCTCGGCGGCGGCGTCGGTGTCGGCCATGATCACGGTGAGCATCGAGTACGTCTTGATGCTCCGGTCCCGCTTGGCGGCGCGCTCCTTGACGTCGCGGCTGGCGTCGCGCAGGCCGGGCAGGTCCTGCGCGGTCAGGAACGAGCCGTCGCAGTGACGGGCCTGGAAGTCCAGGCCGGTGTCGGAGCGGCCCGCGCTGATCAGGGCCGGCGCCGGGGAGGGGTGCGGGCGGGAGCGGCAGTCGTCGAGCCGGAAGAACTCGCCGTCGTGGGTCACCGAGTCCTCGGTCCACAGCCTCTTGAGGAGGGTGGTCCACTCCTCGGTGTACCGGTACCGGTCGGCGTGCCCGAGGTCCTCCCGCCACAGGCCCATCTGCGCGAACTCGTCCGCGTAGGCGCCCACGACGATGTTCATCCCGGCACGGCCGCCGCTGATGTCCTGGAGCGTGGTGTACATCTTGGCGGCGATGGCCGGGTTGAACAGGTTCGTGTGGACGGTCGCCCACACCTTGACGTGCTCGGTGGCCTCGGCGAGCCCCGACATCATCGTCATCGACTCCAGGGTCCGCCCCCAGTGGTCGGTCGCACCGTCGTAGCCGCGCCACTTGCCCATGGACATGACGAAGTCGAGTCCGTAGGCGTCGGCGAGGACCGCGGCCTTCTTGTTGTACTCGTAGGTCGCCTCCGGGTGCGGTGCGGTCTCCGAGACGATCCACCCCCCGTTGCCGATGGGCAGGAAGATGCCGTACTCGGTGTCGGCGGCCGGAGGCCCGCCTGGTGCTGCCATCCTTGGCTCCTCGGTTCGTTGCTCTCGTGCGCTGTGCGCGTGGTGCGCCCCCGTGCCGCGCAGGCTCGTGCGTCCCGCGCTGCGCGCTTCGTGCGCGGCTCCGGGGGCGCGGTCCTCGTGTGTGCCCCTCCGGTGCCTACTGGCCGGGCCAGGACACCTCGGTGGCGACGTGGACGGCCTCCAGGTAGCGGGGGTCGAACAGGGGCTCCACGTCGGGCAGCTTGTCCAGCTGGCCGTTGTCGACGAGCGTCCGGCCCTCGGCCTCGGTCAGGCTCAGGTCGATGTAGCCGACCGTGGAGTCGTCGGGGGTGGAGGCGTTGACCAGTTCGCTCTCGGCGTTCCAGATCCGCAGGTTGTGGTCGACGTCGTACCCGGCCTCGGCCAGTTCGGCGGCGTACCCGACGCACTCCTCGCCGTTGTCCTGGCAGTACGTGAAGGCCTGGGAGAGCGCCCGCAGGTAGTCCTCGACCACCGTCGGGTTCTCGTCGGCCCACTCCGGGTTGGTGGCCATCACGCCGAACGAGCCCACGATCCCGTAGTCCTCGGGAAGCCACTCGTTGTAGTCCTCGTCCATGTCCGCGAGCAGGAACGGCTCGTTGGAGCGGAACGCGGTCAGCGCCTGCACCTGGTCGCGGGGCAGCACGCTGGGGTCGTAGCCCACCTCCACGATCTCGATGTCGTCGAGGTTGACGCCGTCGGCGACCAGCATGGCCTCCAGCGGAGCGGGCAGCATGCCCTTGTGGCCCAGGGTGGTGCCCTCCAGGTCCTTGAGCTCCTTGATGTCGGTACCGGTCAGGAGGCTGGCGATGGGGACGTGCCCGTAGGTGGCGACGCCGACGACGTTGTGCCCGGCGTCGTTGGCCTGCAGGACCTCGGCCTCGTTGCCCAGGGACGTGAAGTGGGCGGTGCCCGCGGACACCAGCTGCGAGTTGCCGATGGTGTCGCCGCTGCCGGGCTGGATCTCCACGTCCAGGCACACGGCCTCGAAGTAGCCCAGGGCGTCGGCCGCGACGGCCTCCAGGATGCTGACGGAGGCCTGGTACTGGTAGCCGGTGATGTAGGTGATCGTCCCGGCCGCCTGGTTGGTCTCGCAGCGCTCCTCGTCGATCACGGCGGCGACCTCGGGAGCGTCTTCGGCGGCCTCCCCTCCGGCGCATGCCGCGGTGAGGAGGAGGGCCGACGCCGCGGCGGTCGCCAGGACGGGGCGTATGCGTCGGGCGTGGGGATGCGAGGGTGGGGTGCTCATGGGGTTCCTTAGGAGGTGGTTCGCTGCTGGGACTCGTGCCAGAACAGCAGCCTGCGTTCGAGGATGGTGATGAGTGCGAGCATCAGCACGCCCATGACGGCCAGGCAGGCGACGGCCGCGTAGACGTACTCCAACCGGGCGGTCGCGGCCGAGTTGCGGATCATCGTGCCGAGCCCGCTTGAGGACCCGGCCGCGACGAACTCGGCGACCACGGCGCCCACGATGGACAGGGGGAACACCACCCGCAGCGCGGCGAGGGTGTAGGGGAGGCTGCTGGGGACACGCAGCCGGAACAGCACCTCCATGCGGGAGGCGTGCAGGGTCGAGAAGACGTGCAGGACGGGGACGGACACCGACCGCAGGCCGGTGGTCACGTTGATGAGCACGGGGAAGAACGTGATGATCGCGGTGACGATGACCTTGGGGGTCATACCGAAACCGAAGGCCACGACCAGGGCGGGGGCGAGCGCGACGACGGGGGTCACGTTCAGGACCACCGCCAGCGGCATGATCGCGCGCCGCAGTACCGGGACCTCCGACATCAGCAGGGCGAGGACGAACGCCGTGCCCGCGCCGCAGGCCACGCCCAGCAGGGCGATGCTGAGGGTGGACCAGGCGTTGGCCAGGAACAGGAGGGGATCCTCGACGAGGATCGCTCCGACCTCCGCCAGCGGCGGCAGGAGGTAGGGCTGGTCCGCGGCGGTCGCCGACCAGGCGATGCCGACGAGCACCACCGCCACGGCGGTGGGCAGCCACACGCCCGGTCTCAGGGCGGAGCCGCGGGTGCGCGCGCCGCGGCGGCGCGCGGGCGCCTCACCGCCGGAGCGGGAGCGCACGGGTGTACTGGTGGCCATGGTCTCTCCTCCTCTCACTGGTGGACGAGGTCCTCTGGGGTGGCCCCGGCCTCCCACGCGGACTGCAGGGAAGCGCGGACCCGGTCCTCCAGGGCGTGCATGCGCGGCCCGGTCACCACGGCCCCGTCACGGGGACGGGGAAGGCCGACGGGCAGTACCTCGTGCACACGGCCGGGCCGGGCCGACATCACGACGATCTCGTCGGAGAGGGTGACCGCCTCGCGCACCGAGTGGGTGACGAACACGACCGTCGTGGACATCCGCTCCCACAGGCCCAGGAGCTGGAGCTGGAGCGCCTCGCGGGTGAACTCGTCCAGTGCGGAGAAGGGCTCGTCCATCAAAAGCAGGTCGGGCCGCAGACCGAAGGCCCGGGCGATGGCGACGCGCTGCTTCATCCCGCCGGACAGCTCGTGGGGGTACCTGCGGGCGGCGTCCTCCAGGCCGACCATGCGCAGCAGGTGGTCGGGGTCCTCGCTGCCCCGCCCCGCCCGGCGGTTGACCCTGGAGGGAAGGGCCACGTTGCGCCGCACGTTCAGCCACGGCAACAGGGCGGGGGTCTGGGGGACCAGGCCCACCGCCTTGGCCTCGCACATGCGCACGGGCGTGGAGCCGAAGACGGTGACGCTGCCGGTGTCGTGGTCCTCCAGGCCGGCGATCACCCGCAGGAGGGTGGACTTGCCGCAGCCGCTGGGGCCGATGAGGCTCACGAAGCGGCGGCGGGGGATGTCCAGGTCGATGCGGTCGAGTGCGGGGCGGCGGGGGTCACCGCCCTCGTAGGTCTTGGTGAGGCCGCGTACCTCGATCCGGTCGTCGCTCACGCGGCGTCCATGCCTGCGAGCCGGGGCACGCGGACGTGCGCGGGGGCGTTCGGGACCATGCGGGCTCCGGTCGTTTCCGGACGGCCGGGGTGTGGGGATGCCATACCTGCTCCTTGGAAAGTGCGATCGGATGATCGCACACCGTGTCTTCGTGGTGAATAGGTGCTGGAGGAGTGAAAAGGAGCGCGCAGGTCACCGGGGTGGGGCGTCATCGGCTGAGCAGGAGGCCGGGCGGCACGGGACCGGAGCGGAACGCACGGCGCGGCCCGGCCGGGGACGCGGCGGGGACGCGGGGGGCCGTTCCGGTACGCGGGCCGGGAACGCCGGTGAGCACGACCGCATGGGGAGAACCCATGGGACACCCTCCAGACAGCTGTCTCCGGGCATGGGGAGCCGGGGACCTTCGATGGAGAGCGGGCGGAAGAAGCATGTCGACGGCCCGCGGGGATCGTTGACGCGTCGAATGTTAGAGATTGCTTATTAACACGTTATGAAGCGTTGATCACATACTGATATCGAGGGTGCGGATTCTGTGTTCGTCATCGGCGATGACGACCGTGATCCGGTGGGTGGCGAACGCCGCGGGCAGCCAGGCGCCGCGCCCGAAGAGCTTGGCGAGGGGCTCGCCCAGCACCAGGAGGACGCGTGCGTCCGGGAAGTGGCGGTCGCGCAGCCAGACGAGCTTGAAGGCGTCCGCGATGACCTTGTTGCGCTGCGCCGACTTGACCGGTCCGTGCAGGGGGGAGAACTGGGCCAGGACGGTCGGCCGGCTTCCGTCGGCGCAGTCGACCCCGATCCGTGTTCCGTCCGCGAGCGTGAACTCACGGGGAGTGAGCTTGATTCCCAGGTATGCGGAGAGTGCCCTGGTGAGTTCCGTATTGCCCTGCCGAGCCGGTCGTGTTATGTCCTCCGGCGACGGGCTTCTCGCTGAATGCCCCATAACAAGGAAACTTTAATGCACACAGATCACACAAGTACCGTGGTTATCTGCGCGCACCTGTGGGGCGGGGTTCCTGGGCACTCCGACCTGGGTTTTTCCGAAACATTCGTGTTGTGGCTCACATCCGCCGGTTCACGTGACAGAGGACCGGTGTGGCGGGCCCTCCCGGTGTCTCCTGCGGCCCCGGTCGGAGGGTCCCGAGGTTACTCGCTGGTAATGGGAAAGGGCGGAGAAGGCGGCCCCGGAATTCGCCCTCTTCCCGTTTTGGAGTAGCGCCAGTTCAGGCGGTGTTCACCCAGGACCCGGACCTTGAGGTCACCCGTTGTTCACCTGGTGGGGATATCGGGTCCGTGAATTCCGTCTTCCCCGGTCGGGATGGTGGTCGGTCCCGGGGCGGGGAGCGGAAGGGGCCCGCACGCGTCCCGGGATGTTCCTGGTCGCCGTACCCGGGCAGAGGGGGAGCAGGTGTTGGCGAACCAGCGACCAGGAGGCAGTGGTGGAGATCGTCCGTGCCGAGCATGTGGCTCGGCTGCTGAGTACGCAGGACGGCGACCCGGTGCTGATCGTCCATCGGGGCCGGGCCGAGGTCGTCGACGCGGCCGAACTCGACGATCCGGGCTACGAGGGCGCGCTGCGCGTGGCCGAACGCGGTGACCTCGTGCCGGACAAGGGCGGGGAACCGACGCAGGAGGAGGCCGAGACCCTCGCGCGGCGGTTGGACACCGCGGTGAGGAACCTCGGCGGCTGAACGCGTCGCGGGGCCCGGCCGTACTCCCGGCCGGGCCCCGCACGGGTCTGTCCGGCCGGCGCTACCCGGCGGCCCTGGGGTCGTAGGTCTCCCCGGTCACGGGGTTGGTGGCCATGCCGGTCGAGGGGTTGTAGTCCACGTCCATCCCCAGGTCCGGGTCGTGGTACAGGCCGGTGTCGGGGTTGCGCGGAAGCCCCACCTCGGGGTCGATCTCCCAGCCGGTCACCGGGTCGACGGTCGGGGAGGGCTCCTCGGAGGGCTCCTCGGAGGGCTCCTCGGAGGGCTGGGCCGAGGGCTCCGGGGACGGGTCGGCGGCGGGCTCGGGCTCCTGCTCCCCCTGGGGCCCCCGGTCCTCGCTGACGATCTCGCTCTCGGCGGGCTGCGACTCCGCGCCGCCCTGCGGGTCGAGCGTGCCCCAGCTCACCAGGGCCAGGATGAGGATGCCCAGGCCGACGCGGTAGTAGACGAACGGCATGAAGCTGTGCGTGGAGATGAAGCGCATCAGCCAGGCGATCACCACGAAGCCGACGACGCCCGCGATGACCGTCCCCACGATGGTGGCGCCCCACCCGGCGTACTCGTTGCCGCCGATGTCGGTCAGCTTGTACACGCCCGCGCCGAAGACCGCGGGCAGTGCCAGCAGGAAGGCGTACTCGGCCGCCTCCTTGCGCTTGAAGCCGAGCAGCATCCCGCCCGTGAGGGTGCCGCCCGAGCGCGAGACGCCCGGGATCAGGGCGAGCGCCTGGAAGAGCCCGAAGGTCAGGCCGCGGGGGACGTTGAGGTCCTCCAGGTCCCGGTGCTTGCGTGCGTACTTGTCCACCACGCCGAGGATCACACCGAAGACGATGAGGTTCAGCGCGACCAGGCGCAGGTCACGGAAGACGCTGTCGATCTGCTCCTCCAGGAGCAGGCCGAGGACCACGATGGGGATCGATCCGAGGATGACGTACCAGCCCATGCGCGCGTTGACGTCGCTTCGCAGTTCGCGCTTGAACAGCGACCGGGTCCACGTCGACAGGATCGCCCAGATCCGCTCCCGGAAGTAGATCAGTACGGCCAGTTCGGTGCCGATCTGGCTGACGGCGGTGAACGCGGCGCCGGGGTCGGGCCAGCCGAAGAGCGCCGACACCACGCGCAGGTGCCCGCTGGAGGAGATCGGGAGGAACTCGGTCAGTCCCTGGACCAGGCCAAGGATGATTGCTTCGAAGATGGACACGGCAGAGTCTGCTCCAGGCTGCTTCGGTCGCCAACGGGGCGACGACTGTCACGGGCACGGCGAGGCGCGCTCGGGAAAGGGGACGGTCCACGAAGCTTACTGAGAACTCCGGATCGGCATGTCATCGAGGAGCGGAACGCGGGCGGTCAGGGTACGTGCCGGGACCCGCTCCGGCCGCGGCGGACACCCGGTCCGGGCCCGACGCGGACCCGCCGGGCCCGCGCGGAGCCGGACCGCGGACGGGTGCGGAGCCCCACCACGCCGGCCCCGCCGTGACCCTGCCCGGTCGGGTTCAGGCGCCTTGGTCCCGGGACCGCTCGGACATGTGGTCGCGCACCTCGGACAGGGTCGCGATCAGCTTGTCCAGGTAGGGGCGGTCACGGACGTCGTCGTGCAGGTGCAGGGTCACCCCGGGGGCCACGTCGACTAGGGCCAGGGCCAGGAGTTCGGGGTTGTCCTTCCGCCAGAAGGCCTTGACGTCGTCGGCGTCGGGCTGGCTGATGGAGAGCTGCACTGTGGTGGTGACCGAGGTGGTGCTCACGGGGTGCCTCCTACGGGGTCGGTGAGGGGTCGGGCCGGGCGTGCCGTCTGCCGGCCGACAGGAGAGGAGCGGACCGCCGCCCGATCCCGGGTCCATGAGCGCGGTCGCGGTCCGACCTGTCCGTCTCGGTGCGCCCGCTCACGGCCCCTACCTACCCGCTGGACGAACCGCCGCCCCTCACGGACGGACAGCGGTTCCGCCACGAGTGGGCCGGGTCCCGCGGCGCCTGGTCCACCGCCGTCCGCACCTTCCGCGACGCGGCCTGACCGCTGCTGCACTGATCCGGCACCGGGGTTGGCCGGGGGCTCGCTTCCGGGGAGCCCCGGGGCCGTACAGCCACGCTGGGGAGCGTCGCGCCGGTCGGGCACCGGCCGGCAGCCGCGGCTGCGCCACCGTCGTCCCGGTCATCACAGCCCTCTGCCCGTCGCGCACGAAATCCGGCCCACGGCCGGCGGTGACCGGATATGCCCTGGCCCCCCGGAACCGGACCGCCGCGCCCGCCTGGCCGAGTAGGCGCCGGGCCGTACGCGGGTCGGCGCCGAACCGAGACCGTCGGTTCCGTCGCCGGGGACCGCGGGGTCGATCAGGGAGTGGTTCGTTTCGTGGCCGGCCCCTTCGCTCCCGGTCTCCGTGCGGAGGGGAGCGTGTATGGGACTCCTTCGAGTTCCAAAGCATAAGAAAACCCCAGGCCGGGGGCGGTGATGGACACGCCCTGGACTGGGGTCTCGTGTGGTAGGGCCCCAGGGGATCGAACCCTGAACCCGCGGATTAAAAGTCCGCTGCTCTGCCAGTTGAGCTAAGGCCCCGTGTGGTTCCGGGCACTGCCGGAGCCTCACCGGGGACAACTCTACCGCAGCGCCACAACGGCTGTGGAGCAGTGAACACGCTTGTGCGCGGAGGATCCGGGCCGCCGCCGGGCGGAGGCCGACGGGCACGGCGGCGCGGCCCCACGGGCTGCGGGCGCGGACCCTTTCCGGGCGCGTCGCCGCGCCTGGGGCGGGGCGTGTTGGTGTACTCGGAGTGCCCCTGAGCCAACGACGACAAGGAGCATCATGGCGTTCTCCGAGAAGCAGCAGGCGGTCCTTCGCAAACCCGCGTTCGGGCACGTGGCGACCCTGGGCCCGGACGGTGCGCCCCAGTCCAGCCCCGTGTGGATCGACTGGGACGGCGAGTTCCTCCGGTTCAGCCAGACCACGACCCGGCAGAAGCTGCACAACCTCAGGCGCGACGGCCGGGTCGCGGTGTCGGCCGTCGACCCCGACGACCCCTACATGTACGTGGAGGTCCGCGGCGTGTGTGACCGTGTGGAGGAGGACACGGACAAGGCCTTCATCAACGAGATGTCCCAGAAGTACCTCGGGAAGCCCTACCCCTGGGACGACCCCAAGGAGGAGCGCGTCATCGTCTACGTTCGCCCGGAGCGCTTCGTGGGCCGGTAGGCACGTGCCGCGGCCCCGCGCCGGCGGGGCCGCGCCGCCCGCCCGGGTGCGGGCGGCCTTCGTCTGCAAAAATACCTGTTGAGAAAGTTTGCATGGTCTGCAACAATTGGTCGTGCACGGGGGAGGACCATTTGGGGCTGCGCGAACGCAAGAAGCAGGCCACGCGCCGCGCCCTCCGGGACGCGGCCGTGAGCCTCATCCTGGAGCGCGGTCTGGAGAACGTGACGGTGGAGGAGATCGCGGCCGAGGCCGACGTCTCCACCCGGACCTTCTTCAACTACTTCGCCACCAAGGAGGACGCCCTCCTCGGCGACGTTCCGGGGACCCCCGACGAGGAGGTGCGGCGGGAGTTCGTCAGCGGCGGCCCCACCGGCGACTTCGTCGAGGACCTCATCACCGTGCTGATCACGTTCCTGGTCAGTACCGACGACCTCGCCACGCAGCGCGCCGACATGCGCCTGCGCAAGAAGCTCATGGAACGCGAGCCCCAGCTCGTGCGCGGCATGCTCGCCCGCTTCCACAACGTGGAAATGGAGCTCGCCGCGGCCATCGCCGAGCGGACCGGCGCCTCACCCGAGGACGACCGGCCCCTCCTGGTCGCCGCGTCGGCCATGTCGGTGATGCGCCACACCATGAAGGGCCTCCACTTCTCTGAGAGCGAGGAGACCGCGGACGTCCGCGCCAAGATCCGCGCGGCCTTCCGCCACCTGGGCGAGGCCTACGGGCCGTCCGCGCCCACCAGCTGACCGGGGCACTCCGGCCCCTCGGGGCCTCCTAGCAGGCGAACGGAGTCCCATGCCCACCACCCCCGGCCGCACCAGGCTGCGCTGGATCTTCTTAGCGATCATCCTGACGATGCTGCTGGCCTCCCTGGACCAGACCATCGTCGCCACGGCCCTGCCCACCATCGTCGGTGAGCTCAACGGCCTCGAGCACCTGTCCTGGGTCGTCACCGCGTACATGCTCGCCGCCACCGTCGGCATGCCGATCTACGGCAAGGCGGGCGACATCTTCGGCCGCCGCCACGTGTACCTGTTCGCGATCGTGGTCTTCCTGCTCGGTTCCGTGCTGTCGGGACTCGCCCAGGACATGACCCAGCTCATCCTCTTCCGCGCCCTGCAGGGCATCGGAGGCGGCGGTCTGATGATCAGCGCCCAGGCGATCATCGCCGACGTCGTCTCCCCACGGGAGCGCGGCAAGTACATGGGCATCATGGGCGCCGTGTTCGGGGTCTCCTCGATCGCCGGCCCGCTGCTCGGCGGCTTCTTCACCGACCACCTGGACTGGCGCTGGATCTTCTACATCAACCTGCCCCTGGGCGCGGTGGCCCTGGTCGCCGCGGCGACCATGATCCGCCTGCCCAGGCCCGAGGGGCCCAGGCCGAAGCTGGACTACACGGGCACCCTGCTCCTGGCGGCCACGAGCGTGTGCCTGGTGCTGGTGACCAGCTGGGGCGGCCACACCTACGACTGGGTGAGCCCGCAGATCCTCGGCCTGGGAGTCGGAGCGGTCGTGGCGGCGCTCCTGTTCGTGCTGGTGGAGCGGCGCGCGGCCGAGCCGATCATCCCGCTGCGCCTCTTCCGCGACCGCGACTTCGTCCTCACCGCCCTGGTCGGCATCACCGTGGGTATCGCGATGTTCTCCACGGTCTCCTACCTGCCCACGTTCCTGCAGATGGTCAAGGGCGCCACCGCCACCGAGTCCGGGCTGCTCATGCTCCCTATGGTGCTCGGCATGCTCATCAGCACCATCGTGACCGGTCGCCTCATCTCCGCCACCGGACGCTACAAGCACTGGCCCATCATCGGTACCGCCATCATCGTGGTGGGCCTGGTCCTGCTCTCCCGGATGGGCGTCGACACGCCCTACCTCTACAACGGCTCGGCGATGCTGGTCATGGGCCTGGGGGTGGGCATGGTGATGCAGAACCTGGTGCTGATCGTGCAGAACACGGCTCCCCGCCGCGACCTCGGTGCCGCCACCTCGGCGAACAACTACTTCCGCCAGATCGGTGCGTCCTTCGGCATCGCCGTGTTCGGATCGATCTTCGTGTCCCGCCTCAACGAGCGTGTGGCCGACATGCCGGGCGGCGGCCTGGAGTTCGAGGGCGGTGAGGCCGGAATCAGCTCCATGACCCCGCAGATGCTGCAGGACCTGCCCGCCCCGGTGCGCGAGTTCATCGTGGACGCCTTCGCCGGCGCCCTGCCCCCGATCTTCCTCTACGTGGTCCCGATCGCGCTGGTCGGGTTCGCGCTCTCCTGGTTCATCACGGAGAAGCCGCTGGCCACCACCATCGGCGGCGCGGAGCAGGAAGGCGGAGAGGGCGCGCGGCCCGGTCCCCAGGACGGGAGGGACACCAGGAGCTCCGCGTAGGCGCACGGTCTCCACCGCGTCGGCACACCGCGCCACCGCTCCGCCCTCCACCGCACGGCCCCGGCAGGACGGGGGAGGCCGCGTGCCCCCGCAGGGTGTGCTCCACGCCTCGGGAACGCCGTCGGCCCCTCCTCCGTCCCATCCCCGAGGGGCGCTCCGGCGCCCCCGTACCCGGGCCCCTCCAGGGGGCTCGGGGGGATGTCAGGGGAGGCCCAGGGCTCTCCCCGATGGGAATCGTCGTGGGGAGGGGGCAGGGTGGAGACATGAACGAGAACTACCAGAACAAGCGCTTCCGCCGCAGTGGTTCCGACCGTTACCTGGCCGGTGTGTGCGGCGGGATCGCCGAGTTCCTCAACGTCGACTCCAACATCGTCCGCCTGGTCTTCGTGGTCCTGACGGTCCTCGGGTTCAGCGGCGTCTTCGTCTACATCCTGGCCTGGCTGGTCATGCCGGCCGAGAACGAGAAGCGCTCCTTGCTGGAGCAGATCATCCGCAACTTCCAGGGAAAGCCGAGCGAGAACTGATGTGGACCCTCAGAGCACACCCGGGCTGGAAACGCCGTGAGCTGCGTGCCCCGCGGGAGGAGCGCGAGGTCGAGGAGACCCGCGACACCCCCGCGGAGTGCGGCAAGGAGCGCTAGGGCGTCTCCGGCCGGGTCGGAGCCCGCCGCACGACGCCCTAGGGAGCGCTCCCGGTCGCGTTCATCCGCTCGATGGTCTGCCCGGCCATCCGCGACCACGGGATCGCCAGCAGCGTCGCGCAGACGACGCCGAGGGCGCCGGCCGACGCGATGACGACGCCGGTACCGAAGTGCTCGGCGAAGAACCCGGCGACCAGGATGCCCACGCCCTGTGCGGCCTGGAGCCCCGCCGCGACCAGGCCGAAGGCCAGACCGCGGCCCTCCTGGGGCACGCACAGCACGAACGCCGCGTTGGCCACGAACTGGTAGGAGCCCGCGACGCCGCAGAGCGCCAGGGCCGTCACCATCAGCCACAGCGGCGGGTCGGCCAGCCACAGCAGCAGGGGTACGCAGGTGAACACCGCCAGCGGGCCGAGCAGGCGCATACGGGTGGGCGGCGGGATGATCCGTGTCAGGACGAGCCCGCCGACGAAGGCTCCGATCGAGGAGCCCGCCATGATGAACCCGGCGGCGGCCGGGCCCGCGCCGCTCTCCTCGGCCATGGGGTTGGCCAGGCCGTAGGGGATGCCGTACAGCCCGGCGAGCCAGGCGAGCAGCGCCAGGGTGCGCAGGCGCGGGTCGGCGAAGACGAGCTTGGCCCCGTCGCGGGTCATGGCCAGGAACCCGGGACGGTCCTCCTTCTCCGCGCGGGGCGAGGGGCGGGCCTTGACGCCCAGCAGTACGACGACGGCGGACAGCACGAAGAGGATGCCGGTCGACATCACGGTGACGTTGGGGCCCACGTAGGAGACGATCACGCCGCCGGCGACCAGGCCGGCGAGCATGCCGACCTGCGAGGTCAGCTGGATGATGGCGGTGCTCGCCACGTAGCGCTCGCCCTGGACGATCTCGGCCATCATCGCGGCCCGGGCCGCCGCGAAGGGGATCGACGGCACCACGGAGCAGAACAGCAGTATCCAGATGGCCCAGATCGGCATGCCGGGGATGCCGATGAGCACGATGACGGCCGCCCGCGTGATGTCGCAGGCGATCATGACGCGTCGGCGGGGGAAGAGGTCGGCGAGTCCCGCGATCAGGGGGCTGATGATCGGGGGCAGGAAGGTCAGGGCCAGGGTGACGCCCGCGGCGAGCGCCGATCCGGTCACCTGGAAGACGAGGACGCTGGTGGCGATGTTCAGCAGGTTCGTGCCGATCATCGACAGTGCGTGGGCGAGCCAGACGGACCGGAACTCGCGGATCGCCATGACGTCGCGGTAGCTGCTCCGCCAGTCGTCGCTGTTGGGGGCGCTCGAAGACTCGTGGTCTCCGTTGTCAGGTGTGTTGTCGAGGCGCGGATTGGCCACCCGGCACTCCCTTACTGTTACAGGGTTGTAATCACGCTGTGTCGTGTCCCAATAACCAACAGTTCCGGAAGGTGGGGCTCATCGCAAGCCTTTTCCGGAAATTCGTGTCTGATTCGTTGCTGTGAGTAAGGAATGCCAGGGCGGATTCGGCCGTACTCTCCGCAGGTCATGAACGGATCGCTCTCCCAGGTGGGGATATCCGCACGGGAGTCCGGGCGGGGGTCAGGAATGCCAGGTATGTGCGAATAGTCCTCCTGTTTTCACGGAGGGTCGTGCAAAGTCCCCCTTCGTCGGAGTGCTCCTCGCGGGAGGCCGCCCCGCGCGGGGCCGCGGAGGGGAGGAGGGCGGGGCGGGCACGGCGGGTCAGCCCCAGCCGAGTTCGGTCAGCCTGGTGTCGTCGATCCCGAAGTGGTGCGCGATCTCGTGCACCACGGTGACCAGGACCTCCTCGACCACCTGTTCGGGGGTCTCGCAGAAGGCGCAGATGTTGCGCCGGTAGATGAAGATCTGGTCGGGCAGAACCCCGAAGTAGGCGTCCCCGCGCTCGGTCAGCGGGATGCCCTCGTACAGGCCGAGCAGCCCCTCCGGGGACTCCTCCTCGACGGTGATCACCACGTTGTCCATGAGCCCCGCCAGCTCGGGCGGGATCTGGTCCAGTGCGTCGGCGACCAGTTCCTCGAAGTCCCTGCGCGTCAGTTCCACCACACCCGCCATTGTGCTGCCTGACCGAGGCCGGCCGGAAGAGACATAACACTCTGGAGGGGAGGAAACATTGGGAACGGCCTCCCGCGGCGGCATGATGGGGGTGTGTTGTCTTGGGAAGCGATCCGCGGGTACGACTTTCGTGGGGCCCTCCGTCGGCTCCGCGGCACCTTCGACCGGCTGCGCGCGGGACGCGCGTGGAGGTGGGGATGCGTCGTCGTGGCGGGCCTGGTCGGAGGCTGGCTGGGCCTGGCGCTGGGCGGGCAGGTGGTCACCCCCATCGGCCCCGCGGACGTCACCCTGGGGCTGAGCCCCCAGTGGCACGGTGAGACGGTCGTCAACGTCGCCCCGCTGGGGCAGTTGGCGTTCGACACCCACAACGCCCCCCTCAAGCTCGAGGCGACCATCACCGACATCCGGCTGTCCGCCGCCGAGAAGGTCTTCACCGATCCCGACGCCATCAACCGCATGGCCGCGGGTATCGGTTCCGACCTGAGGGCCGGGGTGATCGACCTGCTGGTGCGCGCGGCGCTCGTCGCGGCCCTCGGGGCGGCCGTGACGGGGCTGCTGCTCTTCCGGAACGTGTGGCGGGCCCTGGCCAGCGCGCTCGTCTCGCTGGGCGTGCTCGCGGCCTCCGGCGCCGTCGCCGCCAACACCTTCAACCCCAGCGCCATCGCCGAGCCCCGGTACACGGGCCTGATCGCGGGCGCACCGCAGGTGGTGGGCAGCGCCGAGGAGGTGGTGGGCCGGTTCAGCCAGTACCAGGAGCAGCTGGCGGGCCTGGTCGGCAACGTCGCGATGATCTACGAGGCCACCTCCACCCTCCCCGTCTACGAGGAGGACGAGTCGGTGATCCGTGTGCTGCACGTGTCCGACATCCAGCTGAACCCGGCGTCGTGGAGCATCATCCGCACGCTCAAGGACCAGTACGGGGCCGACATGGTGGTGGACTCGGGAGACCTCACCGACCGCGGCAGCGCGGCCGAGGACGTGTTCGCCGACGAGATCGGCGAGCTGGACGTCCCCTACGTGTGGGTGCGCGGCCGGCACGACTCCATGGGCACGCAGCGCGCGGTGGCGGCGCAGGAGAACGCCGTGGTGCTGGACGGCGACGTCCGAGAGGTGGGCGGCCTGACCTTCTACGGATCGGGGGACCCCAGATACACCCCCGACGCGACCCGCCTCAACCCGAGCGCCTCCGAGGTGGCCGCCCAGGGCGAGGAGGAGGCCGAGGAGGTGGTCCGCTCCCGGGAGGACGTGGACGTGGTCCTGATGCACACGCGCACGCAGGCGGAGGCGTTCGACGGGGTGGTGCCCCTGGTCCTGACGGGTGGCGAGCACCTGCGCTCCACCGAGCTGACCGACCAGGGCACCAGGTTCCTGGTGCAGGGGTCCACCGGCGGCGCGGGACTGCGTGGCCTTGATCACGGATCCGACCGTCCGATCCCGTACCAGGCGTCGGTTCTGTACTTCGACGCCGAAACCGGGCGCCTCCAGGCGCGCGACGACATCGACCTGGGCGGTGTCGGTCTCACGTCGGCGCAGGTCGAGCGGCACATCGAGGCCGACCCGGACCGCCCCGTGGGAGAGTCGGCAGAGAGCCCGGCGGAGGAGACCGGCGACGCCGAGCGCACACCCTGACGGCGATGTTCCCGCAGGTGGGGCGAACTCCGGCCGTCCTGGGGAATCACTTTGGTGTTGGTCGGGTATCTCCCCTATGCTTGGCGTGTCACACGGGCCCCCATCGTCTAGCGGCCTAGGACGCCGCCCTTTCAAGGCGGTAGCGCGGGTTCGAATCCCGTTGGGGGTACGAGGCGGTTCGAGCACTGTCGGACATCTGGCAGAATGAGAAGCGCAGCAACGCGCGGGGTCACAAGCCCGGCGTGACAACAGAACAAGGTCCTGTGGAGCAGTTAGGAGTGCTCGCCACCCTGTCAAGGTGGAGGCCGCGGGTTCAAATCCCGTCAGGACCGCCGTTGCCGAGAGATCGGCGAACGAGGCTAGGTAGCTCAGTTGGTACGAGCGTCCGCCTGAAAAGCGGAAGGTCGGCGGTTCGACCCCGCCCCTAGCCACAACCCACACACATGCAAAAAGGCCCCGCCACCTGTGTAAACAGATGGCGGGGCCTTTTCGTGCGTCGGTGGCTGCCGGTGGGCGGTGGCGGGTCTCGGTGGGTGCCCACGGCCAATGCGCGGCCACGTTCAGGAGCGGCGCAGGGCCTCCTCGATCTGGCGCTTGGCCCGGTCCTCCTCCCCGACGAGGCACTTCGCGTAGATCTTCTTGAGCACGGCCACGCTGTGCCCCGCCCACTGGGCCACGAGCGTCTCTGAGACGCCCGCGTTGAGCCACGTGGACACGCAGGTGTGCCGGAGGTCGTAGGGACGCCTCGCGAGCGGAGAGCGTGCCTCAGCCTCGCTCAGCACCTCCTCGCGTGCCCACGCCCACGCGCGCCGGTAGGTGATCGTCGCGAGGGGACCGCCGCGCACGCCGGTGAACAGCCTCCCCTCCGGGTCGGTGCCGAAGCCCTCCAGGTGTTCCCAGAAGAGCCGGGTCAGCTCCGGCGGGCAGGGGACCGGCCGGACCTCCCCAGCTTCGCGCTGCTTCGGGCCGCGCCGGGTGTCGCGGCTGGTGCCGTCGTCGGTGAACTCCGGCCGTGCGTCGGGGGTGACCTCCTCCACGTAGATCTCGCCCCAGTCGTAGACCGGTGAGCCGGTCGCGTCGACCCGGGGCGCGGGCAGGGACAGGTTGTGCTTGCGCAGGTTCACCGCCTCCTCGGGCCGGAGCGCGGCGTAGTACATCGACCCGAAGAACGCGACCAGCCGCGGACCGGACTTCATGCCCTGTCGCCGCTCGGTCTCCTCGTAGCCGTACTCCCGCACCTTGTCGAGCAGGTTCCGGGCCTGCTCCGGGTTCACCACGCACCGCCGGTCGACCTGGTGGACGGAGCGGGACGTGGTTGCCTCCAGCTCTCCGATCGGGTTCCGTTCGAGCAGGCCCTCGCTCACGGCGTACGCCAGCGCGGCCTTGAGGATGCCGTGGTTGCGCCGCTGGGAGCCGACCACGAGCTTCCTGCCCTCCAGGTCGCGGATGGCCGCGCGCACGGCGGCGTCCGCGACCTTCGGGTCGGCCAGCTCCCCGACCGCGCGGGTGTGCCGGGAGGCCCACCGCAAGGCGTTCTCCACCTCTGGTGGACGCTCCGCCGCCCGGTAGGTCTTGCTGTAGGCCCAACGCCTCAGCGCGGCCCGGAGCAGCGCCGGGTCCGGCATCCCCCGCTCGGTGGTGAACAGCGCCGTCGTCGCCATCATCAGGGCGAACGCGATGTTGCCTCGGTGCTTGGCGGAGATGTCCGGCCACTTGTGGTCCACGTAGGTGACCGCGAAGTCGTACCAGGACATCTCCGGCCGCTCCTCCCGGAGCATGCTCACGGGCAGCCCCTTGGACAGGCTGAACGCCTCGCCCCTGCTCTGGGCCTGCACGAGCTGGGAGCGGAAGGCGTCCGCCTGCGCCCGCTTCTTGAACGGCTCCTTGAACTCCTCGGTGCCGACCTTCCAGCGCACCCGGTAGGTCGTCCCCCGGGTGCCCTTGTAGGTGGTGACCTTCCAAACGGCGACCTTGTAGCTCAGATCGTCAGAGTCGATCATCAGGCGTTGTCCTCAGCGGTGGTCATGAACTTCTCGAACTCCGAACGGCGGATGCGCAGGCTCCCGTTCGGGAGCTTGGCGCACTTGGGGGCGCGCCCCTTCTTGCGCCAGTCGTAGAAGGTGTCGCGGCTGATCATCAGCTCCCCGCAGAACTCGTCCACGGTCAGCCAGCCCCGGGCACGCTGTGCCGGGACGGTGGGGGTCTTGGCCGGTCGCACCCGGCGCGGCTTGGTGCGGTCGGTCATCATGGGAAGTGCTCCTTGCCTCTCACGGGGTTCGGGGCGCGGCTCCGGCGGTGCTTGGCGGTACAGGCCGGGGTCGCTTTTCCTGAGGTGGGCGGCGGCGCTCACCGGGTGAGCCGCCGGTCCCGGCCGTTCATCTCGACACGGGTCGTCATCTCGATCAGCCGCGACGCGATCCGGTCGCCCAGCAGCTCCGGCAGGGCTGCGGGCGGCTCGTTGCTCGTGACGATGACCGGGAGCATGCGGTTGTAGCGGTGGTTGACGATCCGGTACGTCGTCTCCTCGGTCCACAGCGAGGACTTCGTGGTCCCGAGGTCGTCCAGGAGCAGCACGGGCACGCTCAGCACCCGGCGCATGAGCCGCTCCCGCTCCTCGTCCGTGGCCGCTCCGGGCCGGAGAGCGGCGTACAAGTCCGGGAACGTGGTGGCCAGAAAGCCGAACCGTGCGGGGCCGGTCAGAGCGATCCTGCGCACGGCTCCGAACGCCGCGTGGGTCTTCCCGGTGCCGGTGCCGCCCCAGAGCATGAGCGAGGGCGCCTGCGTCACGTCGGCGGCGACCTGGTCGGCCCAATCGCACACCCGGGGGTGCTCCGTCGAGGCGGTCAGGTACCGGGGCGGTGTCGCCCGCTCGAACTTGGTCAGGGCCGCGTTGACCCGCTGCCTGTGGTGGTACTCAGGGTGGCCCGGAAGGTCGGGGTGTGGTGCGTCCTCGACCGGGCCGGGCGTGGTGTCGAGTCCCTTCTCTCGGGTGATGCGCGCCAGTCTGGCGAAGAACTGCGTTTCGGTGGTCGTGTTCATGCGGTGCCTCTCAGGACCAGGGGTCCGGATCGTCGCCGTAATCGCTAGGGTTCCGGTACGGGGTGTGGCCGCCCACGACACGGAGCTGCGGCCGTGGCCGGGTGCGGTTGATCGCGATGCGCAGGGTGTCGGCGGTCAGGGCGAAGCGACCGTCAGCCGCGACGTGTTCGAGCCCCCGGGAGATCTCCTCGTCCGAGTAGCCGTTCCTCAGGGCCTTCTTGACGACGGCGCGGATCTTGTTCCAGTCGCCCATGCCGTTGGTGGCCCGGTGGTAGACGGTCGCGAGCGCGTTGACCCGCTTGTGGTCGATCGGGGCCGGTGAACCGTCCCGTTCTGGAGGGGTGCTCGGGGTCGCCTGTGACGGCTGGTCGCGCGAACCTTCCCTTATAGGGGCCCCGGAACTGGTGACCCCCGTGGGGCACCAGTTCGGGTCATCCCGTGACCCCCGGGTGTCCCCCGTTTCCCGGGAAGCATGTGCTCCCCGGGGGACACCCTCTTCCTGGGAAAGGGTGCTGGGTTCCGTCACCTGTTTCCCCGGAAGCATGTGCTGCCCGGGGGTCACCCGTAGACCGTCCGGTAGGGCAGCCTGGTACGCGGACGGCCTGCCGCGTGCTCCCCGGCGTACCTGGGTCAACAGCCCCGCCGCGACCGCGTCGGCCAGCCGGGCGGAGATGCGTCTCGGGGCCCGGGAGAGCAGGGCCGCGAGGTCGTCTCGGCTGACCTCGACACGGCCGTCCTCGTCCATGTGCTCCGCGAGTACGAGCAGCAGTACGCGCACGCTGTCGGGAACGCGGGCGGTGGCGTAGACGTAGCGCAGCCACCGCCCGCGCACCGTGCTCGGGTCAGCCGGTGCCACTACTCCTCCGAGGCGTTCACGTCGTCCCGGCGCTCGGGGGCGCACCACACGCGGACTCCGACGCCGTCGATCACCGCCCTGGCCGCCGGAGTGTCGCCGTGCAGGAGCTCGACGTCGGCACCCAGGTGCGCGGCCCATTCACGCACGGCCTGGTGGGAGTCGGCGTGCCCCTCCAAGACCTCGTGGTCCAGGGGATAGGAGACGTATAGGCGTAGGAACCTGTGGACCGTGCGCACCCGCCAGGTGACCTCGGGCAGGTCTTCGGCGAGCAGGTCCGCCAGGACCTGAACGGCGTGGCAGCGCACGTCACGGGCGGTGGCGCGGGTGTCGGTGGTCATACTGGTAGTGCTCCTCACTGGAGTGAGAAGGCCCGCCCCGGGTCTTGGTCGGCAAGGGGCGGGCCTTCGTGTTGGACAGGCCGGAGCGCGCGTTGGACGCCCCGGCGCGGTGTTACAGGTCAGAGGGTGTCCAAACCGGTTTGGACGGGGTCTGGACACCCGGTTTGGACAGGGTGTGGACGGCTGCCCGGACTCGGCTTGGACGGGAGCTCCAGACCGTCAGACACCCGCCATCTCGCGGCTCTCCAGCACGGTCCAGGCACCGGAGTCCTCGTGGCGGAGTCGGCCCTCCTCCTCCAGACGGCGAAGCTGGCCGTAGATCCAGGACCGCTTGCGCTCCACGCCCATCTCGGCCAGTTCCGTCTTCAGGTCGAAGGCTCCGAACTCCTTGCCCGGCCCCCATTCCTCCAGCAGGCCCTCAACTGCGGCGCGGGCCTCCTCCGCGCTGGCCTTGGTGCCCTTCTTGCGGGTCGGGAGCGCGAAGTCCTCCCCCTCCTCCAGGGGCGGGATCTCGGTGTCCAGGTCGCCCTCGATCTCCGGGTCGTCGTCCGGGGTCTGGAGCACGACCGGTTCGATGTCCTCGTCCACGATCAGCTCTTCGTCGTCCACGTCGTTCACGGTGTCGGCCATGGCCGGGACCGGCGCGGCGGCCGTGGCGGTCCCGGTGCGGCCCCCGAGGAACTCGGCGTACTCGGCACCGAACGCGGTGCGAGTGACGGCGTCGAGCTTGGCGTCCTGGTCCGGCAGGGCGTCGGCGGCGGCCTTGAGGTCGCGGTTCTCCTCGGCCGGGTCGGTCGAGGGCGGCCCGTAGGTCTTGGCCGCGACCGTGTGCCGGTCCACGTCCACGTGCTCGATCGCGGCGTAGACCGCTCCCGGCCTGGACTTGCGCCAGCGGGACGGGTCGCACCCGGCGTCGGTCACGTAGTCCGGCAGGACGAAGGAGGCGTCCGCGAAGTCGCGGACCCCGAAGCACAGCCCGTCACCCAGGTTGGCGCGGGTGTCGGTGTCGAGGTTGCCCCACGTGGCGCGCTGGAGGCTCAGCTCCAGGTGGATGCCGACCAACCGGGCGACCCGCGCGATCTCCACGATCTCGTCGAAGTCGACGACTTCGGCGGCCTCCTCCACGAGCAGGTAGAGGAAGGTCAGTCCGCACCCGGGCACCCACTGGGCGTGCCCGGCGTCCGCGAGGTGGTTCGCGCGCGCCTTGATCGCGCGCTTGACCGCGTCGAGCTGCCCGCGCGCGGCCTTCTTGGTGTAGGCGGGCCAGCCGATCGCGCCTTCGATCGGACCGAGGGTCTGACGGCCCTTGGCCAGGTCGATCGCGAGGGTGAAGGTGTCGGACCGGGCGGCGACCTGCACCATCTTGACCTTGCCGTACACGCTCTTCCCAGCACCGGCCATGCCGACCGTGAGCGAGTGCCGGTTGGTGATCTGGTTGGTGAAGGTCTCGCCGTCCTCGTAGACACCCAGCTCCAGCGGGTGGTCCGCGATCGAGGTGCCCACGTGCGCCGGGTTGAGCCCCGGCCAGGGGATGAGCTTGCCCATCACGTCCTTCTTGGTGATGACCAGTTCTGCGCGGTCGGCGCGGCCCTGGTCCTCGATCACGCGGATCGCGCCGGGAGCGACCCCGTAGGCGGAGGCCAGCTCCTTGCCGCGCGACTGGAGTTCCTCGGCCGTGGTCCCGTTGTCCAGGGTGAGCCGGTGGCGCTGCTGCATCTCGGTGTCGGAGGTGAGCTTGGCCCGTACGTTCTTCAGGTGCAGCTTGGCGGCGACTTCGTCGAAGGTCGGCAGGATGCGGCCGGTGCCCTTCTCACGGGCGTCTCCGGTGCCCTGGTGGCGCGCCCACAAGTGGATGTTCGCGATCGCGGCGGCGGCCGATCCTCCGATGAGGAGCGCGTCCATCAGCGGCCGTCCGGGACCGAACGCGGTGGCCAGTGCCAGCCAGGCCCCGGCGCCGCCGGTCATGGCGGTGGAGATGTGGTGCGCGTACCAGGTCCGCGCGGCGGTCAGTCGGTGCGCGGCGTAGGTGACCACCCCGCCGGCCGCCGCGATGGCGGCGGCGGCCAGGCCGGTGCCCAGACCGAGGTCGCCCCACATCCAGTGGGTGAGGAACCCGGCCGGGATCAGGGCGGGAGCGGCCATCCAGGGCCGGACGTAGTCCATGGCCGTGTTGCCGCGCCGGACCGGGGTCTCCCGGTTGCCGTCGCGCACCACCAGCTCGTTGCGAGCCATCCGTGTCTCTCCTTCTCGTGTGGTGGGCGGGGGCCGCACGCGATGCGGCCCCCGCGGTTGTGGTGGTGTCAGGCGCTCAGGTCCAGGGCCTTCTTGCGCTTCTTGCGCTTGACCAGGTACTCGAAGTGCTTGTGCAGGCTGGCCCAGGTGCGCACCGCCTCCACGCCCACGACGCGCTGGGCCTCAGCGCAACGGCGCAGGTGCTTGGCCACCGATCGGGCCTTGCGGCGCATGGCCATGCGCGACTCCCCGGACCCGGGCGGCAGCTCCTTCAGGGCGGCCTCCAGCTCCTGTGCGGAGAACTCCAGCTCCATCGCGAGGGCTCGTGCGAGCTTGCGGGTGGTCTCGGTGTAGCGGCGGATGTCCGAGCCGGTCTCGAACTCGATGCTCTCCAGGTCCGACATGATGCGCTTCAGCTCGGAGCGCTCGGTGGGTGCGGACTCAGTCACGGGTCTCCTTCGTGGTCGTGCGGTTGATGACGACGGCGATCACGCCTCGGCCGGGGCCGTAGCGGCGCACGTGGGCGCGGTACAGGTGCGCCCTCCAGGTGCGCCCCAGCCAGCCAGCGCAGTCGGCCAGGGTGTGGCGGATCGGGCGGATGTCCAGCCATGCCGACACCACGGAGTCGGCATGGCAAAGCAGGTGGTCAGCCAGGGATGCGGCGGCCCGCAGGCGGGTGCGCCAGTCGGTGCTGCTCATCCGGTCGCCTCCAGGCCCTCGAACCCGGGAAGGCAGAGCTGGTTGGCGCACACCGGGCAGTAGTCGTGGCTCTGCGTCCGGTGCTTCTTGGGGTCGCGGCACCGCTCGGAGACGGGCGGTGCCACGTCCATCAGGTGACGGGCCTTGTCCGACTCCGCGAGCCGCTTGGTGTAGTGCTCGTCGAACTCCTCGCCGCACGAGCACCGGACCTGGTAGCACCAGGCCTCTCCCTGACTGGTCTCCTCGCGCCAGCGGCGTACCTTCGGGCGGTGGCGAACGGTCACGGCTCGCCCCCGCTCTCCAGCTCCTTGCGGATCCGGCGGACGGTGGACTCTCCCAACCCCAGTTCGGTCGCGATCTCGGCCGTGTGAGCGTCGGGACGGCGGTAGAGGTAGTTCGCGACCCGGCGGCGGTTCTGGAGGCCCTCCAGGCGGCGCCGCTCCTGCGCGGTCAGCACTCGCTCGGGCGACTCCCCGTCGTCGTGCGAGCGGTCCCGCTCGGACGTGCGCTCAGACGGGGTGACCTGTGCCGACTCGGCGTCCGACCCGTCGTCGGCAGGGGAGGCGTCCCCGTGCGAGCGCTCCGGGCCGGTCCCGTGCGAGCGGGTCTCGCCGTGCGAGCGCTCAGACGGGCTCCCGTGCGAGCGCAGGTAGTCGTCGACCTGCTCCGCGAGCTCCTCCCCGACGACCTCCAGAGCCTCTCCGGCGGTGCGGTGGGGCAGTGGAGTGGTCGGTTCCTCGTGCTCCTGGTCCTCGTTGTCGACGGGGACCTCGGTGGCCGTGGTGGTCGTGCCCATGCGCTTCACGAGCTGGCCGATGGCGTCGGCGGATGTGACCGCGATCAGGTACGCGAACCATGAGAACGCGGCCGATCCCAGCGAGGCGACGGCCCCGACCGGGCCGGAGCCGATCGTGGACCCGACGATGCTCACGAGCAGCGGAACCACGATCAGCCCGATCAGCGCGGCGCGGCGGCCACCGGTCGGGAACGCCTGCGACCGGGCCAGCAGGCCCGCCCAGATGATCGCGGCCGTCGACATGCCGGTCAGGGCGACCTCTCCGAGGTAGCCGATACCGGTTGGGGCGGTGGGGTAGTGCGCGGTGACGGCGGCCTCCAGGCCCATCGCGGACCCGACCGACAGCACCAGGGACGCTCCCAGGGACAGGGCCGCGAACCGGCCCCTGCTCCGAACCAGTGTCAGGACGGTGTAGGCCGGATCGGTCGCGGCGCGGGCACGGTCCACAGTCTCAGCGGCCCGAATCGCTTCCTCCGCGCGGCGGTCGGCTTCGCGCTCCGAACGCAGGTAGCGGCGGTGCTCCCAGTCCAGCCGGGCACGGAGCCGGTCGGCCTCCAACCGGTCCGCCAGAGCGCGGGTAGCGGGGTTGAGCCGGGGATCGGCCAACAGTTCCTGACGCGGAACGCTGGCCAGGGACTGGGCCTGCTGGGTACGGGCCTTGAGGTCGGCCACGACGTCGGTGACCTCGGTCGGCTTGTTCTTGGGGGTGCGTCGGAGTTTCACCGGTGCTCCTCCAGCTTGGAAAGGCGGACGAGGGTTTCGAGGTCGGACCTGCGCTCGATCAGCGGGTTACCGATGATCAGGTAGACCAGGGCAGCGGTCAGGAACAGGGCGAACAGCGAGATCAGCGAGGCCATCAGCGACGAACCCCCTTGCGGCGGCGGATGGTGTGGGTGAGGACCAGCCGGGTGCGGCCCCAGCGGCGCACGGTGTTGCGCACCCTGCGGTAGCCAGCGGCGACCCGGAGGGCTCCCAGCACGAGCAGGAGCACCACCCCGGCGGTCGCGATGACGACAGGCAGCAGGTCGGGGGTCATACGGACCACCTCTGGACCACGTCGTGGACGAGGGCCTCGGTGGCGATGTCGGTCAGACGGTCGTCGAGGATGTCGGCTGCGGCCGCCCTGCGGGCGGCGGCCTCCTCGGGGGTCTCGTCGGGCAGTGCGACGGCGAACAGGTCCTCGGTGTCGGTGATGCCGAGAACGTCCAGGGCTGCGGGGGCGACCTCGAACAGCGCCGGGGGAGGGGTGTGGAATTCGTGGACCGTCGGGGACGGCATCATGGTGGTGCGCATGTGCTGCTCCTTGCAGGTGAGCGGGTGCGTAAGAGCCCCGCCGGGCGGCATCCCGGCGGGGCTCGTCTCTGCTTGATCAGTGGTTCGAGCCGTTAGCGGCTTCTCGTGGACCCGGGTGGTCCCGGCCCGGCCCCGCGTGTCCCTTGTTGTGTCGGGAGGCGGGGGCGGACAGGCACCCCTGGGGTGCGGCGCGGCCATGCCATGCGGCCCCTGCTCTTGCTGGGGCGGCGCACCCTTGTCGGGGTGCCGTGGCCACGTCTTCCCTTCGCCGTCCCTTGAGAGCTCGGGATGGGGTCAGGGCGTGCGCGCTATGTGCCTCAAGGGCTTGTCAAAGCTCGTGCGCTCCGGGATTCCACGCGATGGGACAGGGCTCTGCCCTGGTCACCGGAGTCCTCTTCCGGGCTGCGGCCTGTGGCCGTGCAACTGTTATAGCACGCGAGCGTTTGGCGTACTAGTACAGTTGGCATATTCATTGGGCCGCAGCGTGTTGCAGGTCGTAGAGCCCTAGCTCACATGCCTGTACCTCTATGCGTACTAGTACACTGATCGTGTTCACCACGAAGGAGCCACACGTGTCGCCTCAGGTCCAACGCACCGACCCGCCCTACATGCAGGTCGTCAAGCACATCAAGGCCGAGATCGAGTCCGGTGTCCTCCAGGACGGGCAGAAGATCGACTCCGTGCGCGCCATCAGCGCGAAGTGGAAGATCTCGCTGGCGACCGCCACCAAGGTTGTCGGGACGCTCAAGGCTGAGGGCCTGGTGCGCAGCGAACCCGGCAAGGGCAGCATCGTCACCCGCGACCAGGCGGCGGACAGCGCCAAGGACCGTGTGGTCCGCAGCCTGGAAGGCCGGATCTACGCGGCGAACGAGCGTGCCGAGATCCGCGCGGCCGAACTGGTGCCGGCACCCGAGGAAGTCGCGGACGCCCTCGGCGTTTCCGCAGGCACGAACGTCATCCGGCGTCAGCGGGTCACCCTCCGGGATGACGTGCCCTCCTCAGCCAGCACGTCCTGGTTCAACGGAGAGCTGGCCGAAAGCGCACCGCTGCTCCTGGAGGCGAAGCGGCTGCCCCAGGGCACCCCGAAGTACGTCCAGGAGAAGACGGGCCTCACACCCGCCACCGGCAAGGACCAGCTCCGCGCCGACATCGCCTCGGAGGAGGACTCCGCAGCGCTGGGCATCCCGCTCGGTTCCCCGGTCCTGCGCAAGCAGAACTGGGTGTTCAACGCCGAAGGCGACGTGATCGAGTTCGGCCAGTCCGTCTCCGTGGCCCGTCGCTGGGCCACCTACAACTACGAGATCTCCAGGTAGGAGCGACATGGAACTGCTGCACTCGGGCAAGGTGCGCGACGTCTACGCCGACGGTGACGACCTCATCCTGGTGGCCTCGGACCGCGTGAGCGTCTACGACGTCGTGCTGCCCACCCCCATCCCCGACAAGGGCAAGGTTCTGACCCAGCTCTCGCTGTGGTGGTTCGATCAGCTCGCCGACGTGGTGCCCAACCACGTCATCTCCGCCACCGACGTTCCGGAGGAGTGGGCCGGGCGTGCCGTGCGCTGCCAGAAGCTCAGCATGCTTCCTGTGGAGTGGATCGCCCGCGGCTACCTCGCGGGCCTGGGGCTCAAGGAGTACGAGAAGCAGGGCACGGTCTCGGGGATCCAGCTCCCCGAGGGCCTGGTGGAGGCGTCCAAGCTCCCCGAACCGATCTTCACCCCCACGACCAAGGCGACCGAGGGCCACGACGAGTTCATCACCTTCGCCGACGTTGTCGAGGAGATCGGCCAGGAGACCGCCGACCGCCTGCGCACGGTGACCCTGGACGTGTACAAGCGCGGCGCGGAGATCGCGGCTGAGCGCGGCATCATCATCGCTGACACCAAGCTGGAGTTCGGCCGCGCGGCGGACGGTACTCTCGTGCTCGCCGACGAAGTGCTGACCTCCGACTCCTCGCGGTTTTGGCCTGCGGACGACTGGCAGCCGGGCAGGCCCCAGCACGCGTTCGACAAGCAGTTCGTGCGGGACTGGTCCAGCACGGTCACCGACTGGGACCGTACGCCTCCCGGTCCTGAGATCCCGGATGAGATCGTAGAGGCGACCCGGGCCCGGTACATCGAGGTCTACGAGCGGATCACCGGCAAGCGCTGGGAGGCGTGAGCATGTATCAGAGCTACGACCGCAACAAGCTCGTGCGGCAGGTGCGGGAACTCCTGGAGAGCGAGGGCCTTCAGCCGGTTGCGCAGGACGACCCGAAGCCGGAGCAGGCCGCCATGCTGATGCTGCGTTCCTTCGGAGTGGCGCCCGTCGTTGACCAGGTGGAAGCCCTCAAGGGAGCGATGAACCGCACCTGGGAAGAAGCTGACGAGAAGCGTTCGGGTTGCCGCTCGAAGGATTAGTTAGACAGGAAAAAGGAAGCCCGGGTCGTTTGATCCGGGTTTTTCTGTGTTCCCCCCTTCTAGGGGAATAGAAGCTTCCTTCTCTTCAAGGAATCAGAGGATACGGAGACGACATAAGGGCCATTGGCTCCGCGTGCCATATTCCCGATCTTCGTGCCCATGGAAATGAACAAATCGGCCATTTGTGGCCCCGTCATGTGTCGGTTCTTTAGGCCGAAGACGCGAGAGTTGTTCATGTAGATGCATCGGGCTTCGAGCGGGTTTGAGGCAATTCTCAGGTCCTTGCACAAAAGCACGTCACCGTTGCTTGTGGCTTCGGATATCCATTGGACGTCTTGGATGTTCTGAGAAGCCTGCTTGCCGTACCGCTCATCCATCGTTTCCAGGCGCCACCCTTGTTCCCTGAGGGCTTTGGCTACGATACGGGATCCGAGGCCTCTATCGAGAAAGAACGTCAGGCCATCAAGGGGGGGAGTCATTGATTCCTCGACTAAGCTGCGCCTGAAATTATAGATTCCACTTCGCTGATCTCGAGTTCATAGTCGTATGCCAGGTCTTCGCTGCTCTCGCCAGCGGTTGAGCGATCAATGATATCGCTCACGCGGATCCCTCTTCTGGCTACAGTGGGCTTCCCGCCGTTGATCCTTGGGTCAACAAAGATGTCGGCATTCTTCCATGTTGGCAAGTGGATGACTTTGGCCCATCCATCTTCGTAACTGACTCGAACCAGGTAGTCTTTGACTACCTCGCGAAAAACGCCCTGGCCGTTGCGTAGGACGACAAGTTCGTCCACGACTTCTTTTTCCAAGGGGTTGTCAGTGGTTTCTCTGTATTCCCAGAGAACCTCAGCGCCGTCCGTCATCAGTTGTTCGCTGGCTAGCGCCTGAGGTAGGCCAATTTGTTCTTCGAGGCGCCGCAAGGCAGGCCTGATCCTTTGCATTGGTACTCCGGCCTGGCGGAATGCTGCAAGCATGTATGACTCGGCTAGGCCTACAAAAGGAATGCTCGGTCCGCGCCCATTGGCGGTGGGGATGGTTGTGATGAGCGCCTTCGAGGAGGTGTCGTACCTCCCCGGTCGCTTAATGATGTAACCCTTGGCCCAGTTGCGCAGGGTGTTTGGTCGGATGCCTATTAGGCGCGCAACCTCTGGGCGATGGTAGATCGGTGTAGTGTAGGCCGGATCGTCGAGCGGAGGAACGCTCGCGAGTGTGCGAGGCATGGTAGGTCCTCCTCTGGCTAGCTCGCTGGAGGGCCAGTATTGCATCTCAGCAGGAGCCTGTACTGTCTTGGGCTACCTTGGCCGTACCGGCTCTCTACCCCCAGCTTGGCTGGCGAACCGCAGGGAGCTCAAGGGGTGACTCTGCTGCATGGTTGCTCGGGAACCGCAAGCAGTGACGGCTAATATGCGGCCAAGTTCGACTACGTCCGAGACTATGGAGCTGTCGATCCAGGTCAGCGCAGGTGCTTCTCTGGTCAGTGTGGCCTACTGAAAAGCGGAAGGTCGGCGGTTCGACCCCGCCCCTAGCCACGCACACTGAGCAGTACCGGCGCCCGGAGACCATGGCTCCGGGCGTTTTTCGTGCCCCGTTGACAGCAACGTGACAGTAACCGGTTCAGCCGAGCGCTTCCCCGAGCTTCCCCAGTGCCCGCCGCTTGTCGTCGAGTGAGGCGTGCGCGTAGATGGTCATCGTGACCCCGATGTCGCTGTGCCCGACGATCTCCCGGACCACCTGTGGCGGCACCTCCAGGTTCAGCAGCAGCGTCACGCACGTGTGCCGAAGGTTGTGGAAGCGCACCCCTTCCAGGCCGGCCTCGCGCCGCAGCGGCTCCCAGCTCCGCCGAAGGTTGTCCGGCTCCAGGGGAGTCCCCCTGCGGGAGGGGAAGACGAGTCCGTGTTCCTCCCAGCCGGGGAAGGCGTCCGAGCGTTCGAGGAACTGCCGCTTCCGGTGCGCCTTGAGCGCGTCCACGCAGAAGCCGGGGAGGGGGACGGTCCGCGCCGAGTCGTCGGTCTTGGGCGGTACCAGGGAGAGCTTTCCGCCTACCCGTTGCAGGGTGTGGACCACCTCCAGACGACCCGCCTCCAGGTCGACGTCACACCAGCGCAGCCCGAGCAGTTCGCCCCGACGAAGGCCCAGGCACAGCGCCAGGACGTAGAGGGCGTGGAACCGGTCGTTCTCCGACGCCTTGAGCAGACGCCGGGACTGGGCGACGTCCAGGCCCCGGTTCACCGCGTAGCGCGGGGGAGAGACCTTGACCAGGGACGCCACGTTGCGCGGGATCACCTCCTCACGGACCGCCGTTTGGAGCGCGTTGCGCAAGACGGCGTGGATGGACTGCACCATGCGCGCGGAGAGCCTGTGCTCGCAGCATTGGGGTTGGGGGAGCGCGCAGCAGCGGGGTTCGTCCCGGGCGGCGTCGATGCCGTTGCGGCAGCACTGGCACAGTTGCCGAATGTTCGTGACGAAGGACCGCACATCCCGAACGGTGAGCTTGGCCAGCCGCTTCTTTCCCAAGCTGGGGACGAGGTAGCGACGGACGACGCCTTCGTACCCCTGCACGGTCTTGGGGCGGCGTTCGGCGCGCACGACGTGTTCCAGCCAGTAGTCCAGGTACTCGGCCACCGTCCAGTTCTCCGAAGCGACGGGGATGCCTCGGTCGGAGTCGGCCAGAAGCCTGTTCAGCTTGGTCCGGGCGTCCGCCTGGTCGCGGCCGTAGCCCTGTACGCGCTTGTAGGTGCCCCCGGTGGTCAGCACGTACCCCGCGAAGGCCCAGCGGCCGTCCTTGCGCTGCCAGACGCTTCCCTCGCCGTTGGCGCGCCTGCGACCCCTGCGACGGCTGGTGTTGCTCTCAGAAGCGCTCACGCGGCGTCCTCCAGGGCTTCCAGGCACTCGGGGAGCGCGGCGACGGGGACCAGGCGGCGACGCCCGATCTTGACGGTGCGGAGGGTGCGGGAGCGGATGAGGTTGTAGATCATCCAGCGGCTCACCCGCAGACGCTCGGCGGCCTCTTCGACGGTCAGGAGGAGTTCGGTCATGATCACGCTGCTTCCTGCTCAGGAGTTGCCGAAAGTTCGGGAGTGCGTGCGGCGTCGAGTTGGGCGCGGCGTTTGAGTGCTTCACCCACCGCGCGGAGGAGGCGTTGCTCCCGAGGGGCCACGTCGGGATCAGTGGGGCGTGCCAGTTCCCAGGCGAAGGAGCCCGAGGAGACCGAGGCCAGCACCGGGGAACGCGGGTTGTCCTCGTCCGCCTGGTCCTCGTTGGCGGGGTCGACACCGAGGGCGTTGAGGACCCAGGCCAAGCGGTCCGCCTTGTGGTCGGCCAGGGTCTTTCCCGACCACTTGCGCGAGACCAGGACGCGGCGGCCCGCGTAGCCCAGGTGTTCGCGGCGGTGCGCCTTGGACCGGCAGAACCCGGGACGCAGACCGGCTTTGGGCTGGTCGGGTTGGATGCCGTACCGGAGCCAGTTGGAGCACCGGGGCGAGCACGGCTCGAAGCGCAGCGCCTCCAGGAGCCGGTCCACGTGCTGTTCCTGCGAGATCGTTTCGACGGTGTGGCAGTCGGCGATGTCCTTGGTCAGGTACTTCGCCAGGTAGCGCACACACCGGGACGCGTCCTCGGACCCGGCCACGACCCCTTTGGCGTCCACCTGTCGGCCGAAGCGGACCACGTGGAAGGGCTCCGCGTCCGGGTCATCATCGAGGGTGTCCAGTGCCTCGTCCCAAGTGGGCAGCACTTCACCCGTGGCCGGGTCGAGGTAGGTCCCGGCGTCCTCGTCCCAGACCGGCAGGTGGTCGCCCTCGAAGCGGACCGTGTCAGCGGCGGGCCACCACACCTGGTGGTAGGTCGCGGCGGCGATCTGGCGCAGCTCGGCCCGAGGAATCGTGCCACGGGTGGCCATATGCAGATGCGGAGTCAACCGCCGTTGGGGTTCCACGGCCGCGAAGTACTGGACATTGAACCCCGCGACCCGTCGGAGGTTCTGCACGAACCGGTCGATGAGCTTGGAGAAGTGCAGGGTGTCCCGAGCGGCCCGCCGGTAGTCATACGTCGAGGGATCCACTGGAGTGCCGTCCGAGCGCACCCGCCCGTAGGAGTCCAACGTCAGGGTGATGAACAGCGAGGGCCGGAACACCTTGCCCGAGGCAGGATCGGTGAACGCGCGGCCGACCGTCTTCCTCGTCATGGGTCGCTTGGGAAGGTCGGGCACGTCCTGACGCCGCTTGGTCGAGCGCACTCGCCGGGTCCCGGACGAGGCCGGGGAGTCTGTGGAGCGGGTGATGGAGCCGCGTAGGCCGGAGGCGGTGATCTCCTCGTCCAGGTCCGCGATCGCCACATCCAACGCGGACAGATCCTCGACCGAGGCCGACCCCGTGGCGGCGAGGCGATCCCGTTCGGCGGTCACCACGGCCCGCTGCTCCACCCACGAGCGCTGTTCCTCGGACGGCGGGTCAGGTTCCACGACGGGTTCCTCAGCCAGGTGCCAACCCTCCTCGCACTGGATCCGCCGCAGCGACCGCTTCCTTTTAGCGCAGGCCGGGCACCGGGATTCCAGCGTGGACCCGCACGGAACGTCGATCACCTCACTGGCACCGGTCGCGATGTTCGTGCGTCGAAGGGACACGGGGCGGATGCACACGCCGTGGTCGGCGGCGACCTGTTCGGCCACCTCACGGGCCAGCGGTTGCGCGAGGCGTTCGGCCCGGGTGGACTTACCGGTAGGCGTCGGCATCAGCCCACCCCCACAACCACAGACCGGGAGACCCCCACCCGATGAGCCCCACCCGATCCTCGGACCGCTGGCTCCTGCGAGGCATGATCAACTTTGGCTTCCCCTACTTCGTGGGGATGCTGTTGCTGAGCTACGTGAATCCCGTGGCTGCCTTGGCGTGGATGGGTGTTTACTACGCGGCTCTGTTCGGCTGGGCCGCGTGGGAGCGTTACGGGCGTAAGAAGAGTGCCCAGCAGCCCGCGCCCTCCGAAGACGAGGGGCCTGCCTCGTAGCCCGTTGCCAGCCTGACCGAGTACACCCAGAGAGCGGGAGACCCCCACCGTATGAGGCCCCGGCGACCACGACTCAGATACTTGCTCTTCAGCGTCGGCCTGATTGCGTTCGGCATTGCTGGGGCGGTGTTCGACTTCCTGGTGCTTTCCACGATTGTGTGGGTGCTCTTCTGCGGAGTGGTGTGCCTGGTGTACGCCGCTCTTCTCTATCGGGTCGAACTGGCCGAATATCGCGAGCATCAGGCCATCTCTCCCGCAGAAGAGGAACCCACCCCGTAACCATCAGCCATAGTGGTGATGTCGTCATCGGAGACGTAGGCGGCCCGCACCCGCACCGGGGACGGTGAGCCCTCCATGCGGACGTAGGCCACCCCGGGAAGGGTGGGGTCGATCAGGTGGGCTTCCGCTCCGCGTTCGCGTGCTCCTTCGCCGAGGACCATGTCCACCTGCGATGCCTCGTCCAGGCGCAGGGCGACCTTGTCGGGGAAGAGGTTGCGCAGGTTCATGACCTCCTTACGCGGGTCCTGCAATGCGGCCAGGACGGCGAAGCCGACCGAACGCCCCTGCGAGGTCAGGGTGGCGATGGCGTTCTCCGCGCGGCGGCGCACACCCCGGTCGGGGTGATAGGCGGTCAGAAAGGCAACCTCGTCCAGGAGCACGACGACGAACGGGTCATCGGTGGTCGGGATGTGGGAGCGCTGTTTGCCCGCATAGCGTTCGGCCCGCTCCTGCATCTGCGCTACTGCCTTTTCGAGCAGGGCCACCGCGGATTCGCCGGTGTCGGCGTAGTGAGCGAACAGGTCGCGTCCGTAGGCCAACTCCATGCGCTTGGGATCAATCGCCCACACCTGCGCCGTTCCATCGGCCAGAGCGGGGAGGATGGCGCGCACGGTGGACCAGATCACCGATCCCTTGCCGGCCCCCGTCACGCCCACGACCAGGACGTGGGTTCCGTGCAGACGCAACAGCCACGGTGACCCGTCTTCCCTCTGGCCGACCGAGAGCGCGTCCAGGTCCGGGACCTCAGGAACTGGAAGGGCGTCCAGGGGTTCAGCCAACGTGTCGTGGCGAGGGAACTCCAACGTGATGTCCCGGGGACCGTTGACCACGACCCGGCAGGAGGGAGCGGCGAACCCGTGCGCCAACTCGGCCACGCGGTGCTCGAAGTCGGCCGGGGAGGTTCCGGCCACCAGCGAGACGCGCACGTAGTCGGCCCAGGAGTTACAGCGGACACGGCGGATACGGGGCAGGTAGCGGCGTTCCTGGTAGGACTCGGCCAGCCCGGAGATCACCAACACCGGCTGCCAGTGACGCCGGTACACGAACAGGTGCCGCCACCACGCCAGCAGACGCAAGGTGACGCAGGTGCGGTAGGAGTCCGGCCAGGTGCGCCACCACACCAGGGACACCACAACAGCGGCACCCCACAGAGCAGTGAGGCCGGGCCAGTCCAGCCACCACCACGCCCCGGCAGAAGCGGCCAGGCAGGCGAGCATGACCGGGAACCGGAACGGCAGGGTGAGAAGGAAGCGCACCAGCCGCCAGACCCAGGAGGCCAGGACCACGATCCCGGGAGTCTCCACGACGGGAGTGGTGAACCGTACTCCCTGGGCGGGAGTGGGGAGGGTCGGGGAGGTCTGGGCGGCCCCCACCTTGGGCTGACGCAGCATCACGCTTCACCGCCGTTGACGGTGTCGGTCTGGGCCAGGAGCCGGTCACGGGCCACACGGGCGCGAGCAGCGGCGCGAGCCGCGTCCGGGTTGGCGTCCCGCTCAGCGATGGCGGTGAACACCCGTGCCTTGAAGTCGAAGAACGCCGCCCGTTCAGCCGGTGTCGTGCGCGGCTTGTCGAACTCGGCGAGGAAGGCCCGGACCAACTGTGGTCCGGTCAGTGTGGACAGGTCGGGTCGGTTTTCGGACATACTGAGGACACCTCTTCACGAAGCTTGTGCAAGGGCTTGGGGAGGGGTTCACAGGGGCGGCTAGGTGTTGGCGCACCAGGCCGCCCCGTCTCATGTCTTGTGGCGGGTCAGGCGGCGTCCTTGGCCGCCGGAGCGCGACGACCGCCAGCGGTGCCGCCGGGAGCCTTCACGCCACGGGCGCGCAGCGAGTACGCCACCCGGGGACGACGGCCGTTGTCGTCGACGTAGGGCATGACCGCCATCGCCTCGAACTCGACCGGCCGGAAGGGCAGCCCCGGGACCTCGTCGGGCAGGGTCGGGCAGACCTCGGCGGCGACCTTGACCTTCACCGACTTGGCCTTGCCCCGTGCTTCGGGGTCGGCGTCGATCACGTCCACCGCCCACAGCGGCAACCCCGTGTCCTTGTCCAACTGGGGCCGCTTGGTCTCGAAGTCGGTGATCGCCTCCGCCCCGAGGGCGAAGGCACCGTGCGGGAACACCGTGCCGAACTCGACCGGCAACGCACCCTGGATAGCCATGCGGACTCCTCACCGCGCCTGTCGGCGCAAACGAAAGTGTGTGGTCGGTCGCGCCTTCCACAGCAGGAAGGACTGTGCGACCCACCACACACTAATCCGCACTTTTTATTTTGTATAGTACATGAAGTACTAGCTAGCACTCAGAGTGCGCCCACCCTTCTCGCGAGGCCGGTCAGCGCTGTTCCGGCGGGGTCCTGGATCGCCAGGAGGTCACCCACGACCTGTCGCACGATCGGGTGCGAGTGGACCTGCTCGGGCGTGATCCGCTCTGCCTCCTCCAGGGTGGCCACGGCGGCGTCGGCGTTGCGGCGTTGGAGCTGGGCGCGTGCCACGTCGATGAGGAAGCGGCCTCGGCGCTCCGGGGACAGGATGGACACGTCCACGCCGTCCGCAGCCCGCAGGGCCACGCCAGCGTCGCCCAGGTCCACCGCCACGGACACCTCGTGCAGACCCACGTTCGCCGGACCGAACTCGGTGTTGAAGTCGTTGCGCTCTCCGCCGATGGTGTCCGCGATCCGCTTGGCCTCGGCCACGTGCCGGTAGGCGACCGTGGCGTTGTTGCGGCGTGCGGCGGCGACCGCCCGTTGCAGGGTCAGCGCGCCGTAGACGGACATCGCTTCGGGGTTGCCCTCCTCCACCAGGCCGCCCAGAGCCTCACACGCGGTCTGTGCGGTGGCCTCCACCTGGTCGTAGTGGCGTGCCCCCTGGAAGGTCAGACACAGGCGGAACTCACCCGCCGCCATGAGGAGCGGGTCCTCCGCCCGTTCGGCCGCCGTGATGGCACGGTCGGCGGCGATCCACGCCGCTTCGTACTCGCCCAGGCGGGAGAGCGTGGAGGAGCAGGCCCGGTACGCGGCGTTGAGGAGACGGAACAGCTCCAGGCGCTCACCGTTGGGGACCGAGCGCGCGGCCGACTCCAGGTCGGGGATCAGCGACTCCAGGACCTCGGTCAGCTCCATGTAGGCACTAGCGTGCGTCAGCTCCCAGGCGCGGTCCACCCGCTGGCGAAGGCCGTCCATGTCGACCGACGCGGGATTGCGCCGCAGCAGCGCGGCCAGGGCGTGCGACCCGCTGAGGATGAGGCGCAGGCGACTACTGCCCGGAGGTTCCTCGTTGGAGGCGGCGACGATGGGCGCCTCGGCCGCCAGCTCGGAGACGGGGATCTCCAGGACCTCAGCCAGCTTTTCGAGGACCACCATCCGGTCGACCTTGCGCACCCCGCGTTCGACCTGGGACACCCAGGTCTCGGAGCGTCCCACGAGTCCGGCGAACTCCCGTTGGGAGAGCCCGCGCTGTCTGCGGTGCTTGGCCACCTTGCGGCCCAGCGCCTTCTGGTAGTCGGTACTCACTCCTGCACACCCTTGGCGTCCACCAGGTCCAGGAAGTCCACGTCCGCTGAGGCCAGGAACGCGCCGCGAGCGTCCAGGAAGCGCTTCACGTGCGGCTGCTCCTCGTGCGCCTCGAAGGCGGCGCGGTCGGCGTACAGCTCGTAGAAGATCCGCTCCAGCGGCTTGTCCTCCACCGTGTGGACCGCGTACACGAGCGTGCCCGGCTCGCTCTGGCGGATGTGCGGAAGCGTCTCCGCCACCAGGGCGTCGAAGCCGTCGGCGGCGGCCTCGTCCTTCAGCGTGAACCGCACAGACAGTCCGAACATGGGGCACTCTCCTCACTTCGACTACAAGACCCGTACTTATTGTGCGCGCAAACCAGTGCGCTACACACGCATTCAATGTACGGTAGCCGTACTAATAGTACTAGTCATGCAGCTCAGTGTCTGCCCCCTGCACCTAGAGCACGAGGTGAAACCCCATGTCCCTCCATGCAGACAGGCCCAACCGTACGGTGAGCGTCCACCACGGGTGGTTCTACGGCCGCCCCGAGCAGATCGCCGCAGTGCGTGCGTTCGTCCCCGAGCGGTTGGCGGACTGCCCTGTGTTGGACGATGTCGTACTACTCACGAGCGAGCTGGCGACCAACGCCGTCCGGCACACGCCGTCCAGTCTTCCTGGGGCGGGGTTCGGTGTCCTCGTCGAGCACGAGCACGGCCGCAGTGTGCGCGTTACCGTCCACGACGGCGGTTCGTATTTCGACGCCCCGTATGTGGCGCAGCCCGAACCCGACGCCGAACACGGTCGCGGCCTGTTCCTCGTTGACGCTCTGGCTACTTCATGGGGCAGCCACGCCACTCTGTCTGGTCGCAAGACTTGGTTTCTTGTCAACCTCTAAGAGTAGTTATTCTTCCCGCTCAACGGGAGACTCTATCTCGAGTAAGAGAACCCTCGTTACACCGTGCGCGAACATATTTCTCGCTAGCGCCAAGACATTGAGAAGAGTGTAGGAGAAGAGAAAGGTAGTAGCTCCAAAAAAAGCTATCTCCCATGGTGTTGGCAAGTGCTTTGAGAATGCCTTGTATGAGATTATTGAGAATATTGTACCAATGGCCACTCCGATGACTATAATAAAAGGTGAGTAGAAGCTGTGAATTCTTCCTGTGCTCCTTTGGATGAAGCGTGAGTATGAGTCGGATAGGAGGGCTGCGACTATTGCAAAAGCCGCGAAAAGCACTCCTAGTATGCCTGTTGTGGTTCCGAGTAGGTCGTTTGCCAGAGATATCCTTTCTTCTACGCTCAGGAACTTGTGGCACAAAAAAGCGGCGGCAGGGGATATTATTAGCGCTGCCGCGCCTTCGATTCCGATGAGCTGGCCAACTGGAGAGGATTTCAGGTTGTACCAGAAGCCAAATTGATACTTTCTTAGTTCCCTATTCATTTGTTCTCAAGTTTTCGCGGAGAAACTTCTCCCCTCGGGCTTTGACGTGACTCTTGATGACATTCATTATTTGTGGCCACAGGGCGGGCATGTCGTCAGTGTTTGCGCGCTGTACGTTCTTCCTCTGGTCGTAAACGACTTTCCTTCCGTTCCTTATCCCGCGAGCCGTGGCGTAGCCGTACGCGCGTTCGCTCATGGCGATGTGATTGGATACTCGTTCATTTTGCTGTATGTTCTCAAGTCCACTGCTGTCTACGGCTTCGACTACTTGTTGTATTTTTCTGGCCCGCATGGAATTCATGTCTTCCCACACTTTTCCAAATTCGTCTAGGCCATCGGGGTTGGGTAGTTTCGCGACGAGGTTGATTTGTTGAACTGAGTCGACTTCCCGCAGCCACTGGGTGAACTTTTTATTATCTGGAAGGGGCTCTACGGACCATTCCGTTGAAGGCCAACTCCTCCTCTGCTCTCCCATGTTCATAATTTCCTGGAAAACCACTGGTAGTGTTTTTTCGTCAAACGATGGGTGCTTGAGGACTCCGAGAATTCTTGATTTGCTGTCAAAGCAAAAAGCGGACCGCCCCGAGGAGTCTCTGTCTCTGGTGACGTCGACCCAACGCTTACTTTCGGGGTCGTACTCGTCTTGTGTCTCGCTGCCGTCCCGCCTCCAGCCGATCTGCCCCATTAGGGTTTCCTCGTTGTCTGCAATTTCTCTATTTCCGAGGAGCCAGTTCCTTTTGTTTCCGCGACCCGAAGAAACTACTTCTCCGAATAGAAGAACCTCTGTTAGGTGATCCATTACTGAGTCGGGCTGCTCGGCGTTTAGGGATGGATTTTGCAGTGGTCGACGGTTTACTCGATAAAAAAGAATGGTTCCATTCTTTCCTGCGAACCAGGGATCTTCCTTTGTGGTCTCAGTTGGTGGCAAGTCACTTCCTCGGTGCCGAATTGGGCTGTATGAGATCAAGGCGACGGCGCGAGCGCCGTCGCAGCGGCCTCCGGCCGCCGCTCGGGCTGCGGGCTGCCGCCCGGTCCCGAGCGCACGGCCGTAGGCCGCACGCACGCAACATCTGTTGGACAGGCCCGTACGGCGAGCGGGGCCAGAGCTGTCCGACCCGTCTATGGTGACGTAGGGCATACACGCCTGTCAGGGCATTTGGTCCCAAAGGTCGATGACGTGCTCAGATCCCGAGGCACCCGATAGCGGGCTACGACTGTCTGGGGTGACCGCCGCGTCGCTATCGGGCACCTCGGCCCGGAACCGTGGTTGCCGAAGTCCCGCGGCCGGGGGAGTGGCGGCAGACGGAGGAGCGCACGCGCGGCACTGCTGTGGCGGACCGCCTTCCCCTACGTCAGGGCAGGCCGGAGACACATTGAAGTGACAGCAGCGGTGACAGCAACGACAGCAACCGGGGATGGACTCACCCGGACCCGAACGGATATCCACCCCGCAGGCCAGCACGGCGACCCACCACCTACCCCGCCTGAAAAGCGGAAGGTCGGCGGTTCGACCCCGCCCCTAGCCACTCACACTGAGCAGTACCGGCGCCCGGAGACCATCAGGTCCCGGGCGTTTTCGATGTTCCCGACCTGGTCCGTCAGGCGGTTCCCCCCGGCCCAGGCGGCGATCTCGGCGCGGTTGCGCAGTCAGGACACCGGGATGCCGGGGTGGACCCGCACGGAACGTCGATCGCCTCCGTGACACCGGCGACGATGTTCGTGCGTCGGAGAGAGACCGGACGGACCCACACGCCGTGGTCGGCGGCGACCTGTTCGGCCACCTCCTGCGCCAGCGGTTGCGCGAGGCGTCCGGCCCGGGTGGACCTGCCCGTGGGAGCGGGCGTCAGGCGCCCCTCGAACGACCAAGGAAGAGGCCGGATGCAACCGTGGTCGGTGCCGCCCCTGCTCGTGACGACCGTTCTCAGCCTGACCGCGTCGGTACTGTCGCTCAGCCACGGCCATGTGGTGCCGGTCCCGCTCCTCGTGTTCAACACCCTGTTCTTCGCGGTGTTCCTGGCCGGGCACGGAAGGAAGCGAGGAAGCGCGAATCCCGGGCCGCTCCTCCGCCCGAGGAGAAACCTGCCCCGGACCCTCCGACCAGCACGACCGAGCACACGCACGGAACAGGAGTCTCCACCGCATGAAAGCTTCCTGGGAACCACCGCTGCTGTTCATGGCCCTGATCAACCTGGCGGGGTCGGCCCTGGCGTTCGTGGAGGTTCTGGTGTTCCCAGGGCTCATGCTCCTCGGTAACGCCGGAATCTTCTTCGTGCTACTGGACAAGGTGAGGAAGCAGGAGAAGCGGCACGCGCCTGACAACGCCCCTCCCTCAGCCGCCCCGTAGCCGTCCGTCATCGTCGTGACATCCCCGCCCGAGACGCAGGAGCCCGGGCCGGAGGTGACGGGTCCTCCGGGCGGGCGTAGGCGACGCCGAAGGGCCGGGCGAGCGGCTGTGGCGCTGGGCGGCCTGGGGCACGGTCCCGCGCCCGGCGCACCGCGTCGTATGCGTGGTTCTTCGGGTAGTGTCCGGGTCCGTGAGCCACGTGACCACCGCTGACGGAACCCGCATCTGGTACGACGCCCGCGGGGAGGGAGATCCCCTCCTGCTCCTCAACGGGCAGTCCCTCGACCACGAGATGTGGGACGGGGTGCACACCGAGCTGGCGCGGCGCCACCGGGTCGTGCGGATGGACTTCCGCGGCACCGGCGGCAGCGACGCGCCCCTCGACGACCCCTACACCTTCGAACTGTTCGTGGGCGACGCCCTCGCCGTCCTGGATGAGCTGGGGATCACCCGGACGCACGTCTACGGGTTCTCCATGGGCGGCAAGGTCGCCCAGACCCTCGCCGCCACGGCGCCCGAACGCCTCGGCTCGCTGGTCCTGGGAGCCACGGCTCCCGGAGGCCGCAACGAGGTCGAGCGCCCGAGGTCGTCCACCCTGGCACTGCGCCGGGCCGGCACGGCCGAGGGACGCGACATGGTCGCCGAGCTCTTCTACACCCCCGCGTGGGCGGACGCCCACCCCGACACGGTCACCCGCATCCTGCCGCGCGGGCCGCTGCGCGCCCAGCGCCTGCACTTCGGCGCGAGCACGGGCTACGACGGCTGGGACCTGCTGCCCGGCATCGGGGCGCCGACCCTGGTCGTGCACGGCGAGGACGACGTCCTCACCCCGGTCGGCAACGCCGCACTCCTGGCGGAGAGGATCCCCGGCGCCCGGCTGCTGGTCCTGCCCGGGGTGCGGCACGGCTACCTGCACGAGGCCGGGGCCAAGGCCACGCGCGAGGTCCTGGACTTCCTCGCGGAGCACCCGCTCCGCGCACGCGACTGACCGGAGCGACCGGGGGCCGCCGCGCGGCGGGGCGGGTGCCCGCCGGACACGTTCTAGGGGAGTGGCGGCCCCTGCTGGAGGTCGTTGCGGACCCTGTCCAGGAGGCGCCGGTCGCGCTTGGTCGGCCGTCCCGCGCCACGGTCCCGCCTGATGAGGGGCACGGCCGCCTGCGGCGGCTGGGCGGGTGTGTTGTCGACGTAGCAGCGGGTCGCGATCTGCGCTCCCACGCGCTTTTCGATGACATGGCTCACATCGACCATGCGGGTGACTCCGTGCATGCGGACGCGGACCTTGTCGCCGGCCCTGACGGTGGTGGCGGGCTTGGCCGGGCGGTCGTTGACGCGCACGTGCCCGCCACGGCAGGCCTGGGCGGCGTCCGAGCGGGTCTTGGTCAGGCGCACGGCCCACAGCCAGCGGTCGACCCGGGTGCTCTCCGGTCCCGACGGCAGGGGGGCCGATGACTCGTTCACGCCGGTTCCTCTCGCTTCTCTGGGACGTTGTGGGCCACTCTAGGCGGCCACCGGTACGAAGTACTCCGAAGTCGCGCTAGAGTTGTACCCGCAGCGAGGTCCTGTGGAGCAGTTAGGAGTGCTCGCCACCCTGTCAAGGTGGAGGCCGCGGGTTCAAATCCCGTCAGGACCGCGTGAGGAAGGCCCGGTGTCCACAGACACCGGGCCTTCGGCTTTCTCCGGCCAGTACGGAAGGGCAGAGGTACGTTGAGCTACCGGTACGCCGTCGAGCGGACCGACCATTCGGTGCTGGCGAGCGGACACGTGCTGCGCTCCGCCCCGGGCTTTCCCGGCTTTCCCGTACGGCTGGCCAGCGAGCTGTTCCAGCGGGCGATGGTGCACACCGGCCGGGAGGCCGTACGCCTCTGGGACCCCTGCTGCGGCAGCGGATACCTCGCGACGGTACTGGGCTTCCTGCACCGGGACCGCCTCACCCACGTGCGCGCCTCGGACGTGGACGCCGACGCGGTCGCCCTGGCCGAGCGCAACCTGCGGCTGCTGACCGGGGAGGGACTCGTGGAACGCGAGGAGGAGCTGCGCCGGTCCGCCCGGGACTTCGGCCGGGTGACCTTCGTGGAGCGGGCCGAGGCCGCCCGCGACCTGGCCGCCGGACTGGCCGCGATGGGCGGTGACCTGCCCTCCGAGACGGCGGTGGCGGACGTGTTCTCCCTGACGGAGCCCGTGGACGCCGACCTGGTGGTGACGGACGTGCCCTACGGCGAGATGACCCGGTGGGCGGGCGCCGTTCCGGGTGAGGATCCGATGCGGGGATTCCTGAGGTCCCTGGGGCGGGTGCTGCCCGAGCGCGCCGTGGCGGTGGTGACCGCCAGGACCCGGCGCGTCGCGCTGCCGGAGGGCGTGCGCGCACTGGAGCGGGTGAGGGTCGGCAACCGCGCGGCGGTGCTGGTCCGCGCACGCGACATCGCCCAGTAGGGCGTGCCCTGCGGGGGCACCGCCCACCCGTCACCCTCCACCACCCTCAACGGACGGCCTGCGGCCGCGGCTCCTCCCTCTTCGTCACCCTCCACCACCCTCAACGGACGGCCTGCGGCCGCGGCCCCTCCCGTCTGCGCCACGGGTTTTCCGACTCCTTCTGGTTTGCGGTGATTCTCGGCCACCACGGTGTGGGATACGTGACATCCGACGCAGACGAGGCATATTCGTTAGCGGAAGCGGTGACCACTGGTCTCCGCAGTGTTCCTCCCTCGCACGGCGACTCCCGGGCGCACACGCCGCCCGGTCCCGCGGGTCGGTGACGGCCGCCCCGCGGACTCCTTCCCGATGGCGACACCGAGGCGGTGACAACGGCAGGGAAGCCGCACCGCGTGAGGGGGCGGACGATGAGCACCACCACAGACGGCGCGAACGAGAACACGGCGGGCGGGGGCACGCCGGACGAGAGCGTGCGCGGCACCGCAGGATGGCTGGAGGCGGACCGGGACGCGCGCAGGGCCCACCGGACCGCGGTCACCCGCCAGGCCGCCTCCGTCCTGCTGGGCCATCCCGGCCAGGCCTTCTTCGAACGCCTGCCACTGGTGGCCCGGGCGGTCGCCGAACTGCCCTGGAGCGCGGTGCGCACGGCGCTCCGCGAGTTCTGCGAGCACGCGTCCACCACGCCCGAGCCGGAGCTGCGCGGGCACTACGCGGACGTGTTCGGCCGGCGGTCCCTGCACCTGACCCGCTACGGGGGCACCTCCGCGCGCGACCGCGCCCTGTCCGAGGTCGCGCGCGTGTACGCCGACGCGGGCTGGACGGCGCCCTCCGACGAACCGCCCGACCACCTGGCGGTCGTCCTGGAGTTCGCCGCCCGCGCCGACGCCCGCACGGGCGAGGCGCTGCTCCTGCGCCTGCGCCCCGGGCTGGACCTGCTGGGCGAGGCCCTGCACGACCACGGGACCCCGTACGCGCGTGTCCTGGACGCCGTCCGGATGACCCTGCCGACCCCGCACGGACGCCCCGACGGGGGACGGCCGCCGCACCGGCTCGCCCTTCTCCGCCCGCCCGCCCCGGGTCCGCTCTCCGGGAAGGCGAGCCCGCTCACCGCAGCCGTGGATCCGGAGGCGGTCCCGAACGGGACGCGGATTCCACTGCCGCGGACCGGCACGGACACCGGTGCCCGGACCGGGACCGACGCCTCCGACCGGCTCGGGGGAGAACCGTAGGCGACGCGGTCCGACCGCACCGCCACCAGCACGTACGACAAGGAGAGCCGTCACCATGGAGCTGTTCCCGGACCTGCCCCTCGACGCCTGGCGGGACACCAAGCAGACCCTGCACCGCTTCGAGCAGATCGTCGGCAAGGTGCGCCTGCACCACAGCCCGCGCCGCAACCACTGGTGGAACGTGCCCTTCCACCTCACCGGCAGCGGGATCACCTCACGCCCCATGGGGCTGACGGACGGCAACCCGGTCTTCACCGTGGACTTCGACTTCGTCCGCCACCAGCTGACCGTCTCGTCCCTGGACGGCGGCGCGGTCTCCTTCCCGCTCCAGGGCAACAGCGTGGCCTCGTTCTACCTGAGGTTCCAGTCCGCGCTGGACAGCCTGGGCGTGGACGGCAGCATCCCCACGGCGCACCCCTTCGACCTGCCCGACGCCGACCGCCCGTTCGCGCAGGACCGCGAACACGCCACCTACGTTCCCGAGCAGGCCACCCGCTACTGGCAGGTGCTCAGCCAGGTCAACATGCTGCTGGAGGAGTTCGCCGCCGGATTCTCGGGCAAGACCAGCCCCGTGCACCACTTCTGGCACACCTTCGACATCGCGGTCACCCGCTTCTCCCCGCACACGGTTCCGCAGCCGAGAGAGGCGGGCCGGGTGGTGCGCGAGGCGTACTCGCGCGAGGTCGTCAGCTTCGGCTTCTGGTTCGGCGACGACGACGTCCCCGAACCCTGCTTCTACTCCTACACCGCCCCCGAACCGGAGGGGCTCGCCGAGCAGCCGCTCAGCCCGGCCGGGGCCGAGTGGCTCCCCAGCGGCGACGGGCACCTGGCCCTGCTGCGCTACGCCGACGCGCGCAAGGCGCAGGACCCGCGGGCGGCCGTGCTGGAGTTCATGGAGAGCGCCTACCGGGCGGGCGCGGGGCTGGCCGGGTGGGACATCGAGGCACTGGCCTGCCCCGGCGGGGCCACCGACCCCTACCTCGGCGGACGGTGAACCCCGCGCGGCGGGCGCGTGACCCGTGCTTCCGGCCGGGGCCTCGCCCCCCACCGTCCGGAGCAGGCGTCCTCGGGGGTGTGCGCGGCGGATATGTGTGGGAACGTGGGCATCGGGCTCACGCGCACACCCGTGCGCGGACGCAGGGAGCAGGAGAGTGCCATGGACCTGACGGTTACCGACGTGCCGGAGCGGTCGCGCTACGAAGTGAGCGCCGACGGAACGGTGGTGGGGTTCTGCGCCTACCACCTGATCGACGAGGGCGTGTACGCCCTGCCGCACGTGGAGGTCGACACGGCCTTCGAGGGCCGGGGCGTGGCCAGCCACCTCATGCGCGAGTCCCTGGACCACATCCGGGAGCGCGGGCTCAAGGTGGTGCCGATCTGCCCGTTCGCGCAGGCCTACATCAAGAGGAACCCGTCCTACGCGGACCTGGTCCACGAGGGCTGAGCCGCGGGCCCCCGGGAGCCCGTGTGCGGCCCGCCGGGTGAGGTGCAGTAACGGGAAGATCACCATCAGACCACAGCACGCACCGGATGGTGACTCCTCGCACTTCACGGGTATGTGAGGGCGGTTGTCCTCTTTAGGAGCAAGGAGTTCCGTTCCCGTGTTAGTCGCAGACGCAACGTCCACCGTCGGTGTACGCATCACCGAGGCCATCGGCACGTTCAACAACGACTTCTTCTGGTCCTGGGTGCTGATCCCGCTGCTGGTGCTGGTCAGCCTCTACGTCACGATCAGGACGGGAGTCGTCCAGATCCGCATGTTCCCGGAGATGTTCCGGGTGCTGCGCAGCCAGCCCGAGATCGCCCCTGACGGCAAGAGGGCCGTCTCCTCGATCCAGGCGTTCATGGTCTCGGCCGCCGCCCGCATCGGCACCGGCAACATCGTCGGTGTGGCGGTCGCCATCTCCCTGGGCGGCCCGGGCGCCGTCTTCTGGATGTGGCTGATGGCGATCGTGGTCTCCGGAGCCAGCTTCGTCGAGTCCACCCTGGCCCAGCTCTACAAGGTCCGGGACTCCACGGGCTACCGGGGCGGTCCGGCCTACTACATGGAGCGCGGACTCGGCCAGCGCTGGATGGGCGTGCTGTTCGCCATCGTGCTCATCATGACCTTCCCGATGGTCTTCAACGCGGTGCAGAGCAACACCATCTCCGGTGCCGTGGCCAACTCCTCCGAGAGCCTGGGCACGGGCACGGGCGTGTGGGTGTCGGTCATCGTCGGTGCCGTGGTCGTCCTGCTCACCGCGCTGGTGATCTTCGGCGGCATCCGCCGGATCGCGCACACGGCCCAGGCCCTGATCCCGGCCTTCGCGGCGATCTACCTGCTGCTGGGCGTGATCATCGTGGGGATGAACTACGACCAGATCCCGGCGATGTTCGCGCTGATCCTCGAACACGCCTTCGGCGTCCGCGAGTTCGCCGCCGCCGGCCTGGCCACGGTGGTCATCCAGGGCGTGCGCCGGGGGATGTTCTCCAACGAGGCGGGGCTCGGCTCGGCCCCGATCGCCGCGGCGAGCGCCTCGGTCACCCACCCCGTCAAGCAGGGCCTGGTGCAGAGCCTGGGCGTCTACTTCGACACCCTCGTGGTCTGCTCCATCACGGCCTTCATCATCCTCATCGGTTACCAGAGCGACTCCGACGTGCAGCTGGAGGGCGACCTCACCCAGCTCGCGGTCACCTCCGCGCTGGGCCCCTGGGCGCTGCACCTCATGACGCTGATCGTCGTCATCGTCGCGTTCACGTCGGTGCTGGGCAACTACTACTACGGCGAGTCGAACCTGGAGTACCTGACCAACAGCCAGGGCGTCCTCGTCGGCTACAAGGTGGTCTTCCTCATCGCCAGCTTCCTGGGCGCCCTGGGCTCGATCGACCTGGTCTGGACCCTGGCGGACACGACCATGGGCATGATGGCGCTGGTCAACCTCATCGCCATCACGCCACTGGCGGCCACGGCGGCACGTCTGCTCAAGGACTACACCGACCAGCGGCGCCAGGGCATCGACCCCGTGTTCACGCGGGACCGGCTGACCGGCGTGCGGGGCTCCGTGGAGTGCTGGGAGCCCGGGTGGCAGGAGTCCACGGACAAGGCGGGCCAGGCCTCCTCCTGACCGGGCCCGGACCGATCGGCTGAACGGGGCGGAGGGCCGTGCGCCCTCCGCCCCACGAGCTTCCCAGACACCGGCTTTCGGTGACGAAACCCGCCAGGTGAGGCGTTTTCGTGCATCCGTGTTCTTTCGGTCACGACGAATAATCGCTAGTGTTCTGGGTCACAGTTGTGGCGGCCCGTGTGTCTCGTCGAGGGAGTCCGATGTCCATCGTCTCAATCGAGCCCGCCACCGCCGAGCGGTGGGAAGACCTGGAGAACCTGTTCGGACCGACGGGAGCGTACGGGCACTGCTGGTGCACGTTCTTTCGCAGGCGCGCCAAGGACCACACGGCGAGCACCTCCTGTGAGCGTTCCAGGCGGGGAGTGGACAACAAGGAGGAGTTGCGGCGCCTGACCCTGGAGGGCCGGATACCGGGCCTGCTGGCCTACGACGAGGACGGCCCGTGCGGCTGGGTCTCCGTGGCCCCGCGCGAGGACTTCATCCGGCTGTCGCGGTCGCGGTCCCTGCGCCCGGCCGATCCCCACGAGCCGGGCGTGTGGGCACTGGTCTGCTTCTGGCTGCCGCCCCGGCGGCGCAGGCGCGGTCTGGGCAGCCGCCTCCTGGACGGGGCGATCGAGTACGCCCGCGCCAACGGGGCCCGCGTCCTGGAGGCCTACCCGGTGGACACGGCCGGGGGCAGGGCTCCCAGCGCCGAGGTCTACACGGGCACGGTGGAGATGTTCCAGCGGGCCGGGTTCACGCTCAACGGGCACCACGTGAGCGAGCGCGTGGTCGCACGCCTGGAGTTGAAGGCCGAGTAACCGCCCCAGGCCCCGTCGAACCCCGCAGTCCCCCGCCCCCGCGATCCCCCGTCCCCGCGCCCCCACTTTCGCCCCCGTCCCCGCGATCCCCCGTCTCCTTCCGTCCCCGTGTCCCTCCTCCCCTCGGAGCCGGGACCCGGCCCCGCACGCCCGCGACGGCGGGGGTGCCCGGAACCGGACGGACGGCCCCGAGGCCCCCGCACGGCGTGCGGGGGCCTTCGCCGTGTCCAGGACAGCCTCAGCCAGGTACCCCCGGTAGGTACCGTGGCGATCCGGGGGCGCGAGCCCCGCGCCGGGTGGTGACGGCCGCTTTTCCTGGGAGTCTCCTCCTCCGAGCGGGGCGCGGTCCACGTGTCGGCGTTTGACAAACATATACCCCTAAGGGGTATGTTGTGGTTATCGGAGGGCGGCCCCAGGGGGGCCGACACACCACACATGCCCCAGGAGGCGAAATGGCTGCCACCACCACCGCTGTTTACACCGTTGACGGCATGAGCTGCGGGCACTGCGTCAACGCGGTCACCGAGGAGGTCGGCGAGGTCGCGGGAGTCACCGACGTCGAGGTCGACCTCGCCAACAAGAAGGTGACCGTCACCAGCGACGGCCCCGTCGACGACGGGTCGGTCCGCGCCGCCATCGACGAGGCCGGATACGAGGTCCGTGACTGACACGGACGCGGCCGCGAGGCCCGAGCCCCGGGCCTCGCACACGCGTCCGCCGCGGCGTCCGGGGCGGACCGTCCCCGCGCACCGCGGAGGGACGCCGCGTGAGGCGCCGGAGGGCACCAGGAGTTCCGGGACACCCGGGAGGGGTCAATGAGTACCAGCAAAGCCACGGCGGAACCGGCCGACACCGCACCGGTCGAGCTGGCCATCGGCGGGATGACCTGCGCCGCATGCGCCAACCGGGTCGAGAAGCGGCTCAACAAGCTCGACGGCGTCAGCGCCACCGTCAACTTCGCCACCGAGAAGGCCCGTGTCTCCTTCGAGGGGCCGCCCACCCCGGTGGAGGACCTCGTCGCACAGGTCGAGAAGGCGGGCTACACCGCCACCGTGCCCCGGGCCGAGGCCGAGACGGCCGAGACCGCCGTCGACCCGGCCGACCCCGTGCGGGCGCTGTGGAACCGCGCACTGGTCTCCCTGGTGCTCTCGGTGCCCGTCATCGCCATGGCCATGGTCCCGGCGCTGCAGTTCACCTACTGGCAGTGGGCCTCCCTGGCCCTGGCCGCGCCCGTCGTCGTCTGGGGCGCCCTGCCCTTCCACGTGGCCGCGTGGAAGAACCTCAGGCTCGGCACGGCCACCATGGACACGCTGGTCTCCCTCGGGGTCACGGCCGCGTTCCTGTGGTCGCTGTACGCGCTCTTCCTCGGCACCGCCGGGACACCGGGCATGACCCACCCGTTCGAGCTGACCATCGCCCGCACCGACGGGGCGGGCAACATCTACCTGGAGGTCGCCGCGGGCGTCACCTCCTTCATCCTCCTCGGCAAGTACTTCGAGGCGCGCTCCAAGCGCCGTGCCGGAGACGCCCTGCGCTCCCTGCTCGAACTCGGCGCCAAGGAGGTCGCCGTCCTGCGCGGCGACGGCCCCTCGCCCCGCGAGGAGCTCGTGCCCGTGGACCGGCTCGTCGTCGGCGACCGCTTCCTCGTCCGGCCCGGCGAGCGGATCGCCACCGACGGCACCGTGGAGGAGGGCACCTCCGCCGTCGACATGAGCATGCTCACCGGCGAGTCCGTCCCCGAGGAGGTCTCACCCGGCAGCTCCGTCGTCGGCGCCACGGTCAACGCGGGCGGACGCCTGGTGGTGCGCGCCACCCGCGTCGGCTCCGACACCCAGCTCGCCCAGATGGCGCGTCTGGTGGAGGAGGCCCAGAGCGGTAAGGCCGAGGTCCAGCGCCTGGCCGACCGGGTGTCCGGGGTGTTCGTCCCGATCGCCATCCTGATCGCCCTCGGCACGCTCGGCGCCTGGCTCCTGGCCGGCCAGTCCGCCACGGCGGCCTTCACCGCCGCCGTCGCGGTGCTCATCATCGCCTGCCCGTGCGCCCTCGGCCTGGCCACGCCCATGGCCCTGATGGTGGGCACCGGGCGCGGCGCCCAGCTCGGCATCCTCATCAAGGGGCCGGAGGTCCTGGAGAACACCCGCCGGGTGGACACCGTCGTGCTGGACAAGACCGGCACCGTCACCACCGGCCGGATGGCGCTGACCGGCGTCACCGTCGCCGACGGCGAGGACGGGCAGGAGGTCCTGCGACTGGCGGGGGCACTGGAGAACGCCTCCGAGCACCCCGTCGCCCGGGCGGTCGCCTCCGGCGCCGCCGACCGGGTGGGCACCCTGCCCGCGCCCGAGGGCTTCGCCAACGTCGAGGGACTCGGTGTCCGGGGGACCGTCGACGGCCGCGCCGTCCTGGTCGGCCGGGTCGCGCTGCTGGAGGAGCACGGGGCGTCCCTGCCCGAGGAGCTCTCCACCGCCCTCAGGGCCGCCGAGTCCGAGGGCCGCACCGCCGTCGCCGTCGCCTGGGAGGGCCGCGCCCGGGGCGTGCTGGTGGTGGCCGACACCGTCAAGCCCACCAGCGCCGAGGCGGTCCGCCGGTTCCGCGATCTGGGCCTCACCCCGATCCTGCTCACCGGCGACAACGAGGCCGTGGCCCGCTCGGTGGCCGCCGAGGTCGGCGTCGACGAGGTGATCGCCGAGGTCCTGCCCAAGGACAAGGTCGACGTCGTCAGGCGGCTGCAGTCCGAGGGGCGCACCGTGGCGATGGTCGGCGACGGCGTCAACGACGCGGCGGCCCTGGCCCAGGCCGACCTGGGGCTGTCCATGGGCACGGGAACCGACGTGGCCATCGAGGCAGGAGACCTCACCCTGGTGCGCGGCGACCTGCGGACGGCGGCCGACGCGGTCCGGCTCTCGCGCCGCACGCTCAGCACGATCAGGGGGAACCTGTTCTGGGCCTTCGCCTACAACGCCGCGGCTCTGCCGCTGGCGGCGGCGGGCCTGCTCAACCCGATGCTCGCGGGTGCGGCGATGGCCTTCTCCAGCGTGTTCGTGGTGAGCAACAGCCAAAGGCTGCGCCGGTTCCGCCCCCTGGCGGCGGACGGCTCCGACGACGCGGGCCGGGTCTCCTGAACGGCCGCCCGGCCCCCTGCCGGATGCCTCCCGGCCCATCGCCGGACGCGCCGCCCCCGCTCCCGTACCGGGGCGGGGGCGGCGCCGTCTCCCCGGCCCGCCCGGGGCCGTGAAATTCGGAGGTGAAACGGCAGATGGGGGCGGCCGTCCCCGCGCGGGGGCGGGGACGGGTCTCGCGCCCCGCCGGGACGGGCCGCTAAGGTTGCGCGAGGCCGCACGGGCCCGGGCACGCGCCCGCGGGCCGTGCGGACGGCACCGCCCGAAAACCCGCGAACCAGCTTCCGAGCCCCGAGGCTGAGCCCCCGACCCCCGTGACGTGAAGGACGGATTCCCAGCCCGTACCCGACCGCCCCAGCCGAGGTTCCCCGTGTCTTCTGGATGCCCCCGTGCCGCGCTGTACCAGAGCGAACCGCACCCCGACCCCTACGCCGTGTACGCCAGGATGCGCGCGGACCACGGCCCCGTGGTCCCGGTCGAGCTCGAACCGGGGGTGCACGGATGGCTGGTCACGGACTACGCCACACTCATCTCCTGGTCCCGGGACACCACCACCTTCAGCCACGACGCCAGGCTGTGGCGGGACTTCACCGAGGGGCGGGTCAGCCCGGACTCACCGCTGCTGCCGATGATGGCCCCGCGCATGAACGCCCTGTTCGTCGAGGGCACCGAGCACCAGCGCTACCGCCGGGCGGTCACCGACAGCCTCGGCGCCATCGACCCCGAGCACCTGAGCAGGATCACCCACCGGTACGCCGACCGGCTCGTCGACGAGTTCTGCGAACGCGGGCGGGCCGACGCCCTCAACGAGTACGCGCGCATGCTCCCGCTGCTGGTGATGAACGACCTCTTCGGCTTCGACGAGGACCAGGGCCTGCGCTTCGTCACCGCCATGCGCAACCTGTGGCAGGGCGTGGACGCGGAGAAGTCCAACGCCGAGGCCGAGCGGGCCCTGTCCGAGGTGGTGTCGGCCAAGCACCGCGATCCCGGCGACGACCTCACCAGCCGGCTGATCCAGCACCGCGCCGCCCTCAGCGACGAGGAGGTGATCATGCAGCTCCTCCTCGTCATCGCCGCCGCCAACGAGCCGACCGCGAACCTGGTCGCCGCGTCCCTGCGGGCCGCCCTGAACGACCCCGCCCTGACCGGTTACGGCTCGGCGTCCCTCTCCGACACCGCCCTCAACGACCTCCTCGACAGGGTCCTGTGGCAGGACCCGCCGATCACCAACTACCCGGCCATCTATCCGAGGGTGGACGTGCCGATCGGCGGCGGTCGGGTGATCGGTGCCGGATCCCCCGTACTGCTGGGCTTCGCCGCGTCGAACCACTTCTTCCTCCGGGAGAACGCCGAGCAGATGGAGGAGACCACCAACCGGGCGCACGTGGCCTGGGGCGCGGGCCCGCACCGCTGTCCCGCACGTGACGAGGCCACCACCATCGCCATCATCGCGGTGCGCGTCCTCCTCACCCGGCTCCCCGGGCTCCACCTGGCCGTTCCGCAGGAGCAGCTGCGCTGGCAGCTGTCCGCCCTGTCCTGGGCCCCCGTCCAACTCCCCGTCGAGTTCGATCCGCAGGTCCCACCGCCCTCCGACTCCGTGGAAGGAACACCTTGGAGCCCGTCCGACTCGCACCCGGAAACCTCCGAGCCCAAGCAGCCCACCTCCGTGGGATCGGGCCTGTCGTCCCTGTCGAACTTCCTGGTGAGGTTGCTGCGTGGGTCGTGACCACGCACGCGGCGGTCACCGAGGCCCTGGCCGACCAGCGCGTGCAGAAGGACAAGAAGCACTGGCGGGCCTTCAACGCCGGTGAGGTCCCGCCGGACTGGCCGCTGATCTCCTGGATCATCGCCGAGAACATGCTGACCAGCGACGGCGAGGAGCACACGCGCCTGCGCAGGCTGGTCTCCAAGGCGTTCACCCCGCGCCGGATCGAGCGGCTGCGCGAGGGGGTCGCCGCCATCGTCGAGGGGTTGCTGGACCGGATGGAGGCCGAGGCGGAGGCGAGCGCGGACGGCGTGGTCGAGCTCAAGGCGCTGCTGGCGCAGCCGCTGCCGATGACGGTGATCAGCGACCTGTTCGGGCTGGACGAGGAGGCACGGCCGAAGCTGCACCGGCTGGTCGGGGTCTTCTTCGACCAGAGCGTCACGCCCGAGGAGGCGATGACCACCTTCATGGAGATGTGGGGCGTGCTCACCGAACTGGTCCGGGCCAAGCGCGCCGAACCGGGCGACGACCTGACCTCCGCCCTCATCGCCGCACGCGACGATGACGACAGGCTCAGCGAGGACGAGCTGATCTGGAGCCTGGTGCTCATCATCAGCGCGGGCTACGAGACCACGATGAACCTCATCGCCAACGCGGTACGGGCGCTGGTCGGCCACCGCGACCAGCTCGACATGGTCCTGCGGGGCGAGGTCGACTGGTCCAGGGCCGTGGAGGAGGTGCTGCGCTGGGACGGGCCGGGCGAGTTCGTGCCGATGCGCTACACCACCGAGGACATCGAGCTGGCCGGGGTCGCGGTCCCGGCGGGTGAGCCGCTGCTGATGGGCTACGGGTCGGCCGGGCGCGACGAGGAGCGCTACGGGCCGACGGCGCACCTGTTCGACGTCACCCGGGAGGACACCTCGCACCTGACCTTCTCCCACGGGCGGCACTACTGCCTGGGCGCCAACCTGGCCCGCATGGAGGTCCTCGAAGCGCTGCCGCGCCTGTTCGGGCGCTTCCCCGGGCTTCACATCGCGGTGGCCGACGAGGAGCTGGTCCCGCTGCCGTCGATCATCGGCTCGGGTGTGGAGGCCCTTCCCGTGCGCCTGCGGTGATCCGCCCGGGCCCGGGGGGCGGTCCGGCCTCCGGGCGCGGGGACACGCCCGATGCCCGGGTCCCGCCGGAACGGCGTCATGTGACGCCTCCGGCGGGATATCTGCATTTCAGGGGGTTCCGGACGGATCCGGCATACCGGGGGAACACACATACCACCGTGGCGGACAGCGCCGGCGGTGGTCGCGGACTTCTAGACTCTCTAACGGCCATGGGTCCGCCCGGCGGGCCCGTACCCCTCGCACGCCCGCGCACTCTCCCGCCCCCGGACAGTGCCCCCCCGCAGCCTCCACACCGCCCTTCCCCGCAGAGGAACCGCGCCTTCATGAACAGCTCGGAAGCCGACCCCGGTCGTCTCCTGGTCAACCGGTACCGCCTGGACGAGGTCATCGGCGCCGGCGGCATGGGCCGGGTATGGGAGGGCACCGACACCCTCCTGGACCGCCCGGTCGCGGTCAAGGAGCTGACCACACCGCCGAACCTGCCCGCGCACGAGGTCGAGGTGCTGCGCACCCGCATGCTGCGCGAGGCGCGCAGCGCGGCGCAGCTCAGCCATCCCGCCATCATCACCGTGTTCGACGTGGCCGAGGAGGACGGCCGTCCGTGGATCGTCATGGAACTCGTCCGCGGCCCCTCCCTGGGCGACCTCGTCCGCGACGAGGGGGCGCTGCCGGTCCGGCGGGCCGCCGGCATCGGCGAGCAGATGGCCGCGGGCCTGTCCGAGGCGCACGCCCGGGGCATCGTGCACCGTGACATCAAACCGGGCAACGTGCTCATCGCCGGGAACGACCGGGCCGTCCTCACCGACTTCGGCATCGCCCATCTGGACGGCGCCACCCACCTGACCAGTACCGGCCTGCTGATCGGCTCCCCGAGCTACCTGGCCCCGGAGATCGCGCACGGGCACACGGCCACCCCGGCCTCGGACATGTGGGCCCTCGGCGTCACCCTCTACCAGGCGGTGGAGGGCACCCTGCCGTTCGACCGGCCGACCCCGATGGCGACGCTGACCGCGATCGTCACCCAGGACCTGCCGGAGGCGGCCAACGCGGGCCCTTTGCGCCCGGTCCTGGAGGCCCTGTGCGAGAAGCGCCCGGAGGACCGGCCTTCGGTCGATGAGGTGCGCTCCCTCCTGCGGGAGGTCCGGGAGGGCGCCGAGAACTCCTCGGCCGCGGCCGCCCCGACCCTGGTCGGCACCGCGCCGGCGGAGGAGCCGGGAGGACGGGAGGAGGCCGGGCCGGCGCCGCACACCGGGTCGGCCGGTCCGGAGCACGGCCCCGGACGGGCCGCCTCCGCGCCGCCGTCGGCCCCCTCCCGCCGCGGGGGAGGCGGCGCGTCCCGAGGGAGGGCGCTGCTGGTCGTCGCGGCCGTACTGGTGCTGGTGCTCGCGGGCGCCACCGTCGGCGTCCTGGTGAGCATGGACCGCACCGGCGGCCCCGGCGCTGGACTCGTCGACGGCTCGGGGCAGCAGGCCGCCGTCGACCCCGGTACCGGCGGGGAGGGGGAGCCCGGACCCGGGGAGGAGGCGTCGCAGACCGCGGAGCCGACCGAGCCGACCGAGCCGGCCGAGTCGAGCGAACCGACCGGGGAGGACGAGGACGGCGAGGACGACAGGTGGGACTTCCTGGTCCGCTACGAGGACCCCAGCGGGTTCTCCGTGGACGTCCCCGAGGACTGGGAGAGGGAGCGGCGGGGCGACATGGTCTTCTTCCACAACCCCGACGGCGGGTACCTGCAGATCGATCAGACCGACGCCCCCAACCCCGACGCCGGGGACGACTGGCGCTCCCTGGAGCCCTCCGCCCGGGGCAACTTCAACGGCTACGAGATCATCGGCATCGAGGACGTGGAGGCCGACTGGGCCCAGGACTACGTCAGCGCCGCCGACTGGGAGTTCACCTTCGAAAGCGGCGGCATGCACGCCATCAACCGGGGCTTCCACACCGAGGACAAGGGCTACGCCCTGTTCCTGGTGGCCGACAACGACGACCCCGAGGCCAACCACGCGCTGCTGGACCGGATCTCGCGCGGCTTCGAGCCCGCCGGCTGAGGGGCCGGGAACGAAAAGGGGCCGACCGGTCAGAACACCGAGCAGTTGGTGATGTCGGTGAAGGCCTCCAGGGCCAGCGCCGCCGTCACCGAGTTGCCCTTGGCGTCCAGGCCCGGGCCCCACGCCGCCACCGAGCAGCGCCCCGGCACCACCGCGAGGATGCCGCCGCCCACCCCGCTCTTGCAGGGGAGCCCGACACGGTAGGCGAACTCGCCCGCGGCGTCGTAGGTGCCGCAGGTGAGCATCACCGCCAGGATGCGGCGCGCGTCGGACTTGCCGAGCAGCTGGGAGCCGTCCGCGCGCCTGCCGTGGCGCGCCAGCAGCAGCCCCACCCTGGCCAGCTCCTCGCAGCTGATGCTGATCGAGCACTGCCGGAAGTAGTGCTCCAGCACCTCCGACACCGGGTTCCTTATCGTGCCGAAGCCCGCCATGAGGTGGGCCAGCGCGCGGTTGCGGTCCCCGTGCTCGCTCTCCGAGCGGGCGACCACCTCGTCCGGGCCCAGGTCCGGGGCGCCCGCCTCCGCGCGCAGCAGCTCCCGCAGCGCGCCGGAGGCGTCCCCCGTGTCGGTCAGCAGCTGGTCGGTGACCACGAGCGCGCCCGGGTTGACCATCGGGTTGCGGGGGACGCCCCCCTCGAACTCCAGCTGGTACAGGGAGTTGAAGGGCGTGCCCGACGGCTCGCGGTGGACCCGCCCCCACACACTGCCGCCGGACCCGCTCGTCACCAGGGCCAGCGTGAACACCTTGGTGATGCTCTGCATCGAAAAGCGCGTGTCGGCGTGGCCGCCGGCGCGGTACAGGTCGCCGTCCACCGTGGCGACCGCGATGCCGAACCGCTCCGGGTCCACCCCGGCCAGCTCGGGGATGTAGTCGGCGACCTTCCCCGAGCCGATACGCGGCCGCACTCTGTCCATGACGGAGTCGAGCACATCGGTGTAGTCGTCGTTGTCGCAGGCCTGGGTCACCGCGTCCTCCCGTGCCGGGTCCTGGTTCCCTCCCCGACTACCCAGAACGGCGCCGGGCACGGTACCGCTACGGCGGCGGTACACGGCCGCGGCCCGGGCCGCGCGGGTGCGTCAGCCCCTCTCGTCCAGCAGCTGGGCGTCGTGCACCAGCAGTGCCACCTGCACCCGGTTGTTGAGCCCGAGCTTGGTGAGGATGTTCGACACGTGCGTCTTGACCGTCGGCACGCTCAGGAACAGGGTCGAGGCGATGTCGGCGTTGGACCGGCCCTCGCCGACCGCGACGGCCACCTCCAGCTCCCGGCCGTTGAGCGCCGCCAGCCGCCGGCGCGCCCGGTCGGCGCGCTCGCCGTGGTCGTCCGCGCCCACCCGGTCGACCAGCCGCCGCGTCACCGTCGGGGACAGCACCGACATCCCCCGGGACACCTGGCGCACCGACTCCACGATCTCCGCCGGAGGGGTGTCCTTGAGCAGGAACCCGGCCGCGCCCGCCCGCAGGGCGCGCAGCACGTGCTCGTCGGCGTCGAAGGTGGTCAGCACCAGTACCTCCGGCGGGTCCTCCAGGGCGCGCAGGCGCTCGGTGGCGGCCAGCCCGTCCACCGTGGGCATGCGGATGTCCATCAGGACCACGTCGGGGGAGTGCCGCCGCACCAGGTCGAGCACCGCGCCGCCGTCCTCGGCCTCGGCCAGCACCCTGATGTCGGGCGCGCCCCCCATCATCATCACCAGGCCGACCCGTACCAGCGCGTCGTCGTCGACGATCACGACCCCGATCCGCCCGCGCTCCGTCTCGCTCATACCGGCCACGGTAGCCAGGCCGACAACCGCCAGCCACCACCGGTGTCCGGGCCGTGCTCCAGGCGTCCGGAGACCAGGGACACCCGCTCGTCGAGGCCGGCGAGGCCCTGGCCGCGTCCGTCCCCTCCCGCGGCCGCGGGAGCGGGACCGGGGGAGGGCCCGTTGCGCACCTCCACCGCCAGCCCGTCGCCGGGTGCTCCCCCGACCAGCACGCGCGTGTCCGCGCCCGGGGCGTGCTTGCGCACGTTCGTCAGCCCCTCCTGGACGATCCGGTAGGCGGTGCGTCCGATGCGCTCCGGCACGGTCCCGTCGTACTCCTCCACGAACTCCACGCGGGCCCCGGCCTCGTCGGCCTCCTCCACCAGCTGCTGGAGGTCGGCCATGGTCGGCTGCGGCAGCTCCCCGACCGGGGCGCGCAGCACACCGATCACCTCGCGCAGGTCCTGGAGGGCCTGGTGGGCGCTCTCCCGGATCACCTTCGCGGAGCGGGCCACCTCCTCGGCGGAGGCGTCCGGGCGGTACTCCAGGGCACCGGCGTGCACGCTGAGCAGGGACAGCCGGTGCCCGAGCACGTCGTGGATCTCGCGGGCCATGGCCTCGCGGACCTGGTGCTGGGCGTGCTCGGCGCGCAGCTGTGCCTCGGTCTCGGCGTGCACGGCGCGGTCGCGCAGCGACTCCACCAGCTTGCGCCGGTGGTGGACGGTGAGCCCCCACCCCGTCACGGCGCCCTGGAGGGCCGCGCCCAGGAGGAAGATCACGAGGAAGGGGGCGTGCGGGTCCGGCCACAGGGCCGAGTTCACGAACGCGGCGCCCACGCTCAGCCCGTACACCGCCAGGCTGGTGCGGGGCGGCCGGTGCACGGCCAGGGTGAACAGGGCGATGAGCATGGCGCCCGAGACCAGGCCCGAGACGGCGGCGAACAGGACGAGCGCGACGGCGATCTGGACCGGCCAGCGGCGGCGCCACCACAGGGACAGGCAGGCCAGGAGGGTCAGGAGCGCGTCGGCGCCCCGGAGCCACGCGGGCAGGACGTACTCGGCGGAGGGGAAGTCGGTGACCTTGGCGGCGCTCGCCAGCGCGAAGAGGAGCGCGAGGAGGAAGGCGGAGGAGTCCACGATCCAGTCGCGCGCACCGCGCCGCCGCACGACGGCCATAGCGTTCATCGGTGGGAAGTCTATGTCCGGACCCTGACGGGCCCGGGCCTGGTGCCGCGTGTACGCGAAGGGCCGTCCTGGGCGGCGCCGCCACCGGCCGGTTCCGGGGAAGACCGGCCGGGGATCACGGTGGCGCGGGCGGTTCGTGTCAGGTCGGGTACCGCGCGTCGGTACCTTGTAACCGATGAGCACTCTGGTCACCGGAGCCACCGGAATGGTGGGCCGCCGCGTCCTCACCCAGCTGAGGAGCCGCGGCCTGTCCGCGACCGGCGCGTCCCGCACCTCGCAGACGCGCCTGGACTGGACCGACACCTCCAACTGGGACGAACTCCTCGACGGCGTGGAGAGCGTCTTCGTGGTGACGCCGGTCGGGAGCGCCCTGGGCAACCGGGTCGCCGGATTCCTGGAGAAGGCGGCGGGAGCGGGGGTCGGCAACGCCGTGGTCATGACGGCCATGGGCACCGAGCACGCGCCGTCGGACTCCGACCAGCGCGCCGCCGAAGCGCGGGTCAAGGACCTGTTCGACCGGTGGACCGTGCTGCGGTCCAACTGGCTCTTCCAGGACTTCACCGAGGGGACGTTCGCCGGCATGGCGCGCGCACGCAACGGCCGCCTCGAACTGCCGGTGAAGAAGGGGACGGCGGTCAGCTTCGTGGACGCACGCGACGTCGCCGACGCCGCCGTCGCCGCGCTGCTGGACGACCACAGCGGCAGGGAGTACACGCTCACGGGTCCGCAGGCGCTCACCTTCCGCGAGGTGGTCAGGCAGACCCGGGGCACCGAGAGCCCGGTGTGGCGGTTCAAGGCCGTCGACGAGGCGGGCTTTTACTTCCGCGCCACCGACCGGGGGTGGAGCGAGCGGTACGTGGACACTCTCAACGAGCGCTTCGCCGCGGCCGTCGCCGGGCGCGCCGCCGAGGTCACCGAGGGCGTGCGCGAGGCCCTGAGGCGCGACCCCATCCCGCTGGCCCGCTTCATCCGCGAGGCCGTGCTCTGACCCGGAGAGCCGGGCGCCCGCCCCGGGAGGGAACGGGCGCCCCGACCGGCGGGCCGGTCTACTTCAGCAGCTGACGGGCCATGACCATGCGCTGGATCTGGTTGGTGCCCTCGTAGATCTGGGTGATCTTCGCGTCGCGCATCATGCGCTCCAGCGGGAAGTCCTTCACGTAGCCCGCGCCGCCCAGCAGCTGCACGGCGTCGGTGGTGATCTCCATGGCGGCGTCGGAGGCGTAGCACTTGGCGGCAGCGCCGTAGAACGGCAGGTCCTCGTCGCCCCGCTCGGACTTGGCTGCGGCCACGTAGACCATCTGGCGCGCGGTCTCCAGCTTCATCGCCATGTCGGCGAGCATGAACTGGATGCCCTGGAAGTCGGCGATGTGCTTGCCGAACTGCTTGCGCTCCTTGACGTAGGCCACGGCCTGGTCCAGGGCGCCCTGGGCGATGCCGACGGCCTGGGCGCCGATGGTGACGCGCGTGTGGTCCAGGGTGCGCAGGGCGATCTTGAGGCCCTCGCCCGGGGCGCCGACGATGCGGTCGCCGGGAACGCGCACGTTGTCGAAGAACAGCTCGCGGGTGGGGGAGCCCTTGATGCCGAGCTTGCGCTCGGGCTCGCCCAGGGTGAAGCCCTCGTCGTCCGCGTGGAGCACGAACGCCGAGACGTTGCGGCCGCGGCCGCCCTCGGGGTCGGTCACGGCCAGCACCGTGTAGTACTTGCTGACCCCGGCGTTGGTGATCCAGGACTTCTGCCCGTTGAGCACCCACCCGTCGCCGTCGGGGGCGGCCTGGGTGCGCATGCTCGCGGTGTCGGAGCCGGCCTCGCGCTCGGACAGGCCGTAGGAGAACATCGCCTCGCCGCTGGCGACCTCGGGCAGGTAGCGGCGCTTGACCTCGTCGGAGGCGCCCAGGATCAGCGGCATGGTGCCGAGCTTGTTGACCGCGGGGATCAGGGAGGAGGACGCGCACACGCGGGCCACCTCCTCGATGACGATGCAGGTGGCCAGGGCGTCGGCGCCCACGCCGTCGTACTCCTCGGCGATGTGCGGGGCGTGGAAGTCCGTGGCGACCAGGGCTTCGAGGGCCTCCTGCGGGAAGGCGCTCTTCTCGTCGACCTCCGCGGCGTGCGGGGCGATCCTGCCCTCGGCGACGGAGCGCACGGCCTCGCGCAGCTCCTCGTGCTCCTCGGTGGTCCTGAACAGGTCGAAGTCGCTCATCTGCTTCCCTCCCCGGGGGAGTCGCCCCTCGGTTCTTGGCACTGCGTGCCTTCATATGGCATCCGGTGCCAGAATAGGGGGTGGGAAGGGCGAAGTACACCGGCGGATTCCGATAGCTTCGAAGCGAGCCGGTGCGAAGGGGGCGGATCCATGGAACGGCCGGGAGGCCGAGGCGGCCAACCGCGCGTGGCCACGCGCGAGGTGGTGCTGGCCGCGGTGCGGCTGTTCACCGACAGCGGCTTCGAGGCCACGACGATGGACCAGATCGCCGCCGCCACGGGTGTGAGCCGCCGCAGCCTCTTCCGCCGCTTCGGCTCGAAGGAGGACATCCTCTTCGCCGAGCACGACGAGCTGTTCTCCACCGTGGTCCGCTACCTGGAGGCCTCCCCGGACGAGCCGCTGACCTCGGTCTTCTCCGCCGCCCGCCTGGTGCTCCAGGGCTACCTGCGCGACCCGGAGATCACCGTGCCCCGCTACCACCTGGTGCGGGCCCATCCCCGGCTGCGCGACCGGGAGGTGGCGATGACCGCCCGCTACCAGGCCGCGTTCAGCAGCTACCTGGCCCGGAGCGGGGACGGCGAGGGCCGCTCCCTGGCCGCGGGCGTGGCGGCCGCGGCGCTCATCTCGGCGCACAACCACGTCCTGCGGGGATGGCTGCGCCGCCCGGAGCAGGACAGCCGCGAGGTGTGGGCGGGCTTCGACGAGGCCATGGACTTCGTCCGCAGGGCCGCCGAGCCGATGCTGCACGCCGAGCGGGAGTCCCGGCGCGACCACGTGCTGGTCGCGGTCTATCCCGGGGGCACCGGCCGGGAGGAGCTGCTCCGCCGCATCGGCGCCGCCGTCCAGGGCCCCGAGGGCTCCTGAAGGCCGGCGGGCCCGCGAGGGCGCGGGGGCGGGGCCCGCCGGACACGCCCCGGGGAACCCCCCCCGCCGGCCCGCGCGGTCCGGTCGGCGCCGCGACGCGCGTAGGCTGGACGGGGCCGGTAACCGGGCAGTACACGAGGCGGAGCGGACAGCGGAAATGAGCGTGGACACGGCGAGCGCCACCAAGCAGGAGTCAGAGGTCGTACGTGAGGCGGAGCGGCGGCGGACGTTCGCGGTCATCTCCCACCCCGACGCCGGTAAGTCCACCCTGACCGAGGCCCTGGCGCTGCACGCCGCCGCGATCTCCTCCGCCGGCGCGGTGCACGGCAAGGGCGACCGCCGGGGCGTGACCTCGGACTGGATGGAGATGGAGCAGGACCGCGGGATCTCCATCACCTCCGCCGCGCTGCGCATCGACTACGCCGACCGGGTGCTCAACCTGGTGGACACCCCCGGCCACGCCGACTTCTCCGAGGACACCTACCGGGTGCTGTCCGCGGTGGACTGCGCGATCATGCTGCTGGACTCGGCCAAGGGCCTGGAGCCGCAGACGCTGAAGCTCTTCGACGTGTGCCGCGCGCGCAGGATGCCGGTGATCACCTTCGTCAACAAGTGGGACCGCCCCGGGCGCGAGCCGCTGGAGCTGCTGGACGAGATCGAGCAGCGCATCGGGCTGCGGCCCACCCCGCTGAACTGGCCGGTGGGCATCGCCGGGGACTTCCGCGGCCTCATCGACCGCTCCAGCGGCACCTACACCAAGATGACCCGCACCCCGGGCGGGGCCAGCAAGGCGATCGAGGAGGTCCTGCCGGCGGACGAGGCCGCCCGGACCGAGGGACCGGCGTGGGAGCAGGCCAGCGAGGAGATCGAGCTCCTGGAGGCCCTGGGAGCGGACTTCGACCACGACTCGTTCATGGCCGGGGAGTCCTCCCCGGTGCTGTTCGGCGCCGCGCTGCCCAACTTCGGGGTCGGCCAGCTCCTGGAGGCGGTGGTCGGCCTGGCCCCGGCCCCGGCGCCCAAGCTCGACGAGCAGGACCGGCCGCGCCCGGTGGAGAAGCCCTTCTCCGGCCAGGTGTTCAAGATGCAGGCCAACATGGACAAGAACCACCGGGACCGGATGGCGTTCGTGCGCATCTCCTCGGGGCGGTTCGACCGCGGCATGGTGCTCACCCACGCCTCCACGGGGCGCCCGTTCGCGACCAAGTACTCCCAGGCGGTGTTCGGCTCCGAGCGCTCCACCATCGACGCCGCCTTCCCGGGGGACGTGATCGCGCTGGTCAACGCCCAGGCCCTGGCCGTGGGCGACACGCTCTACGACGGGCCCAAGGTGGTCTTCCCGCCGATCCCGAGCTTCGCCCCCGAGCACTTCGCGGTGGCCCGGGCCCAGGACGCGGGCAAGTACAAGCAGTTCCAGCGCGGGATCGCCCAGCTGGACGCCGAGGGCGTGGTGCAGGTGCTGACCTCGGACGTGCGCGGCGAGCAGGCGCCGGTGCTGGCGGCGGTGGGGCCGCTGCAGTTCGACGTGGTCCGCCACCGCATGGAGCACGAGTTCCGCTCGCCGATCGAGACCTCGCCGCTGGACTACTCCGTGGCCCGGCGCACCGACGCCGACTCGGCCCCGGCGCTGCACGCGCTCTCGGGCGCGGAGGTGCTCAAGCGCCGGGGCGACGGTGAGCTGCTGGTGCTGGTGCACAACAAGTGGCGGTTGCGCGTCATCGAGCGCGACCACCCGGACTTGTTCATGGAGCCCCTGCTCGCCGGAGGCGTCGACGAGGGCGCGTGAGGCCCCCGGGACGCTCCGGCGGGCGCCGGCACCGGTGCCCGCCGTCCTTTCCGGCAAAGCGCGCCGACCGTTTACCCGGGGTGAATGCGGACAACCCTTTGTCGCCCCCCGGTCGCGGTACCGGCGCGAATTGGACGCCGGCCGGGGCCGGGCGCGCTCCCGCACGGACGGTGTGTGAACTCCCGTGTCCCGCGCACAGACTGTTGCCACGACGAACCCGGGCCGGTGTGCCCGGAGGGACTCACGGGGCCCCTGGGCCCCAGGCAGAGGCCAATGTCACCGGTTGTCGGGTACCCCGTGTCGACCCCCGTGATCAGGGCGAAGGTACCCTGGGAGAAGGCCACTAGGGCGCGTTCGGGCACCCGGCCGCACCGGGCTTCGTCTGGCTCTGTCCACTTCTGTGAAGGACGGCCGGAAGGGGCGGGTTCGGGCCGGGTCGTGGGGTGCTCAGGGGACCGGTTCAGGAGGCGAGGGGCGGCGACGGGTGGACCCCCGGTTCCGCCCTCCACGTCTCAGGGCGATCACGGAGTAATCGACGACTGGCAAAGTTTGTAAATCTTCACCTTGCGGTAATTCTGCTCACGCCTGGGTATGTGTTGCATGTCACCTGTCCGTGAATCGGTGAAACTTATATGCTTTTGCTTAACTGTCGTTTAACAAAACAGAACAATAACGAGTGAAGCAGGAACGTGGCGGCGGACCGCCCCGCGTCTGACGCATCTCACGTATCCCCCGCCTGGAAAGGTTGACCTCGGGCATGAGCGAAGACGACAAAGAGCGCACGGTGGAGCTCCACTACGAGGGCGGCGTGCTGAAGCTGCCGGTGTTCACCGGTACCGAGGGTGAGCGCACCATCGAGCTGAAGACCCTCCTGGGGTCGACCGGCATGACGACCCTGGACCCGGGGTTCAGCAACACCGCTTCGTGCAGCTCGAAGATCACCTACATCGACGGGGACGCCGGGATCCTGCGCTACCGCGGGTACCCGATCGAGGACCTCGCCGTGGGCGCGACCTTCCTGGAGGTCGCCTACCTGGTGATCTATGGCGAGCTGCCCGAGCCGGGCCAGCTCAAGGAGTTCTCCGAGAAGCTGCGAGACAACGCCGACATCCCGGCCGACATGGGCGCGCTCATCGACGCGATGCCCCGCAACGGCCACCCCATGGCACTGATGGCCAGCGCCGTGAACACCCTCGCCGCCTACTACGGCGACAGCGTCGACCCCGGCGACGAGGACCAGGTCGAACTCGCCACGATCCGGCTGTTGGCCAAGCTGCCGACGATCGCGGCGCGCATCTACCGCAACTCCATCGGCGAGAAGCCGATCAACCCGGACAGCTCCCTCGACTACGTCGACAACTTCATCCGGATGACCTTCGGCGACACCCACGCCGACAGTGAGCTCGGCGACCTGTTCAACCAGGCCGTGGGCATGCTGCTGGTCCTGCACGCCGACCACGAGCTGAACTGCTCCACCGCCACGGTGCGCGTCGTCGGGTCCGCCAAGGCCGACATCTACGCCAGCGTCGCCTCGGGCATCAACGCCCTCTCCGGCCCGTCCCACGGCGGCGCCAACCAGGCCGTGCTGGAGATGCTGGAGCAGATCCGCGACTCGGGCGTCTCCATCGAGGACTTCCTGGAGCGGGTCAAGGCCCGCGAGGTGCGCCTCATGGGCTTCGGCCACCGGGTCTACAAGAACTTCGACCCGCGCAGCAAGGAGATCAAGGTTCTGGCCAGCCAGATCCTCGACCGCGACGACAACCCCGACGAGCTGTTCGCGCTCGCCCTCAAGCTCGAGGCCGCGGCGCTCGCCGACCCCTACTTCACCGAGCGCAAGCTCTACCCGAACGTCGACTTCTACACCGGCGTGATCTACCGCACCATGGGCTTCCCGACCAACATGTTCACCGTGTTGTTCGCCATCGGCCGCCTGCCCGGCTGGATCGCCCACTACCGCGAGCAGCTGCACGACCCGGCCTTCCGGATCGCGCGTCCGCGCCAGCACTACGTCGGCGCCTCCGAGCGCCGCCTCCCCGGCCAGGAGTAGCCCTTCCGGGAGAACACCGAGAGCGCCCGCCCGCGTCACCGACGGGGCGGGCGCTCTCGCGTCCTCCCCCGGCGTTCGCTGTTGCGTACCGGACGCGGCGGGTACCACCCGTACCAGGGCACCCGCGGCCGGTTCCGTCTTTTCCCGCATTTTGCGAACAGCCGCCCCCCGTGTACGACTCCGGGGGAAGGGACAGGATGCGGTTCCGGACGGGACCGCGGAAGGAGGCGACGATGGTCCGGTACGCGTTGGCCGGCGACCTGCTCGACGAGCTGAGCCGGAGCTGGTGGCTGGTGGTCCTGAGGGGGTTCGCCGCCGTCGTCTTCGGCGTGGTCGCGCTGATCTGGCCGGAGAAGACCCTGGTGGCCCTGGCGATCGTCTTCGGCCTCTACGCGCTGGCCGACGGAGCCGCCCTGGGGTACGCGGCCTACCGGGCGCTGCCGGGCAACCGCCTCTCCCTGGCCGTGCAGGCGGTCGTCGGCGTCATCGTGGGCCTGGTCGCGCTGGTCTGGCCGCTCGTGGCGATCGCCGCCCTGGTGTTCGTCATCGGCGCCTGGGCGGTGGTCACCGGCGTCGCGGAGATCATCACGGCCATCCGCCTGCACGCGCACATCAGCTCCGAGTGGCTGCTGGTCTTCGTCGGCGCCCTCTCGATCGTCTTCGGCCTGCTGCTGTGGTTCTGGCCCCTGGAGGGTGCCCAGGCCGTCATGCTCGTGATCGCGATGTACGCCGTCATCTTCGGCGCGGTGATGGCCGTGGCCGGGTTCCGCCTCCGCGGCGCCGCCGGCGCCTTCCGGGGGCCGGAGGCGGGGGCCCTCGACGACCTCCGCGACCCCGGCGAGCCGTCCGGAGGGGAGTCCACCGGGACCTACGGGGACCTCCTCGACGACGGCGACCGGGAGGACCAGGAGCCCTTCGGGCGCGGCCGCCACCGGGCCCGGGAGGACGACGAGGGGTATCCCGGGCGACCCGACGAGCCGCGTTAGGCCGCGCCTCTGGGGGCTCCGCCTCGCCCCCCACCACCCCCGGCGGACGGCCTGGGGCGCGGGGCCCTCCTTGCTCGGGCGCCCCGAAGGCGGGAACCTCCGGCGCCTCCGGCGTCCGAACCGCATCTCCGGGCCGAGCAGACAGACCCCGGGGTGTTTTCCGCCCGGGCCGCGGATAGCATGGGTCCGTGCACTTCCTCCAGATCTACGGCTAGAGGCAGGCGTCCCCCCGACGCCGCGCGCACCCGCCCCGCCCGGGGCCGGTGCTCCTCAGCCCTGCCCGTGGACACACACTCCTGGAGAAGCAGCGATGCACCGTCGCGCCCACATCGCCATGATCGGCATCCCCGCCGTGAGCCACACCCTGCCCAGCCTGGAGATCATCCGTGAGCTGGTGGACCGGGGACACCGCGTCACCTACGCCAACGACCCCGTGATGGCCGACCTGGTCACCGGAACCGGCGCCGAACTCGTCCCGTACGCCACGACCCTGCCCACCGGGGACGAGGAGTGGCCGGACGACCCGGTCGCGGGGATGGACGTCTTCCTGGACGAGGCGATCACCCAGCTGCCCGTCCTGCGGGCCGCCTACGGTGCCGACCGCCCCGACCTGTTCCTGTACGACATCGCGGGCTACGGCGCCCGGATGCTCGGCATCGGCTGGGGCATCCCGTCCGTGCAGCTCTCGCCCACCTACGTGGCCTGGGCGGACTACGGCGACACCGCCATGGCGGAGGTGCGCTCCCTGCCCGGAGCGGCGGAGCACTTCGGGAAGATGGACGCCTGGCTGGCCGAGAACGGCGTCACCGGCCTGGACCACACCTCCTTCGTCGCACGTCCGGAGCGGTCGCTGGCGATGATCCCGCGCGAGATGCAGCCGTTCGCCGACACCGTGCCCGACACGGTCACCTTCGTCGGGCCGTGCCTGGGAGAGCGGGCCGACCAGGGGGAGTGGACCCGCCCCGCGGACGCCGGGAAGGTCCTGCTGGTCTCCCTGGGATCGGCCTACACCAACCAGCCGGGGTTCTACCGCGAGTGCCTGAAGGCCTTCGGCGACCTGCCCGGGTGGCACGTGGTGCTGCAGATCGGCAAGTACATGGACCCGGCCGAGCTGGGGGAGGCCCCCGCCAACGTCGAGACGCACTCCTGGGTGCCGCAGCTGGCCGTCCTGCGCCAGGCCGACGCCTTCGTCACCCACGCCGGCATGGGAGGCTCCAGCGAGGGCCTGTACAGCGGGGTCCCGATGATCGCCGTCCCGCAGGCCGTCGACCAGTTCGGCAACGCCGACCGCCTGGAGGAGCTCGGCGTCGCCCGGCGGATCGACACCGCGGACGCCACCGCGGACCTGCTGCGCTCGACGCTGCTGGAGCTGGCCTCCGATCCGGAGGTCGCCCGCAGGCTGGCCGACATCAGCGCCCGGCTCCAGGCCGGCGGCACCTCCTACGCGGCCGACCTGATCGAGGCGGAACTGCCCGGTTAGGGCGGTTCCCTCCGGGGCGCCGCGTCCTCGGACGCGGCGCCCCGGTCTGCCGCGTCTGCCGCGCCCTCCGCGTCCCGGACCGGAACACCCGCCCGACACCACTGGGAGAGACCATGGACCACCTCGTCGTCGTCACCGGAGGCCCGGGATCGGGCAAGACCACCCTGCTCGACCACCTGGCCTCGCTCGGTTACGCGCGCACGACCGAGGCCGGACGGGCGATCATCCGGGACCAGAGGGAGATCGGCGGCCGAGGTCTGGCCTGGCACGACGACGACCTCTTCGCCGAACTCATGCTCGCGTGGGAGATGCGCACCCACCGCGAGGCCGCGGCCCTGCCCGGGCCGGTCTTCTGCGACCGGGGCGTCCCCGACATGGTCGGGTACTTCCTGCTGCGCGGCCTGCCGGTCCCGGAGCACGTCACCGAGGCGGCCCGCCGGTTCCGGTACCGCCGCAGGGTGTTCATCGCCCCGCCGTGGCCCGAGATCTTCACCGGCGACGCCGAGCGCCACCAGTCCCCCGAGGAGGCCGAGCGCACCTACCGGGCGATGGTGCGGGCCTACCCGGCGTGCGGATACGAACTGGTGGAACTGCCGCGCGTACCGGTCGCCGAACGGGCCCGTTTCGTCCTGGCCCACACACCCCGAAGCACGGACGGGCACCGGCGGAGTACGGGTGGGACGTGACTCCTGTGATGGGAGAGCCATGTGTCGTGTCATGGTGCTCTTGTTTCGCAAACACGGCATATGTGGCCGTTCGTGGCCGCAAACCGCCCTTTCCCTTGTGGTTCCGGTGGGTCGACGCCAGACTCTTGTCTAGGTAAAGGAACATCGACCGTTCACGCCCGGGACGGGCGCAGGACCGAGGACGCCGGAAGGAATACGGTAGGTGGCCAGCGCGTCTGGGGCGAGCACGCCGCCCATGAGCTGGGAGGGCATCGACCACGCGCTCAACCGTGTGCGCGGCGAGGCCGACCGGATCGCCCTCGACCTCACCGACCTGGACGGCCACGTCGGCCACCGGATGCTCCGGGGAGCCGACCTCGTCGGACGCACCCGTCGGCGCTGGAAGCACGCCGACGGCCACATCCACAGCCTGTGGACGGTCTACGACGCCTTCCGCCGCGTCGTCGACCGCGCCCGGGACCTCCGTGTCTCCGGAGGCGGCGGCCCCGAGGACCAGGCCCTCCTGACCTTCCTGCTCAACGGCGACTCCGTGCCGCTGCCCGACAGGGACGTCCCGCTGGACGGGCGCGGACTGCTCCACACAGACGGGGAGTCCACCACCCTCGCCGCCGCCGTCGCCCGCATGTCGGCCGACTACGAGGAGGCCACCGAGGTCATCTCGGCCGTCGAGACGGCCTGGGACGCCCTCCACCCGCGCCTGGCCGGGCTCGACGCCATGTGGCACGAGATCTGCACCCTCTCCGACCTGGTCGGACTCGGTGAGAGCGAGCACGAGGCCCTGCGCGCCGACCTGGACGCGGTGGGCACCACCGTGCGGTGCGACCCCCTCTCGCTCGTCGAGGGGGGACACGTGGACACCTCCTCCCTCGAAGGGCTGCGCCTGCGGCTGGAGCGCGTACGCGGCGAGCTCCGCGACGCCCTGCGCATGCGCGACTCCTACACCGAGAGCGTCGAGCGGCTCCGATCCGCCATCGACGGCGTCGGCGAGGTCCTCGCCCGCGTCCGCCGACTGCGCGAACAGGTCGTCGCCAAGATCTCCTCACCCCACCCGATCGAGGTCCCCGACCCCCTCCCCGGGCTGAGGGACGGTATCGCGGACATGGACGCCCTGCGCTCCCGGAGCCGGTGGCGCGAACTCGGCGCGCGCTTCGGCGAGCTGCAGCGCACCGTCCACGAGGCCGCCGACGACGCGCACGGGCGCGAGGCCGACCTCACCGGGCTCCTGCACCGCCGCGCCGAGCTCCGCGGCCGCCTGGACGCCTACCGGGCCCGCGCGGTCCGGCTCGGGGTCGCCGAGGACGAGCGCTTGGTCGGGCTCCACCGCGTGGCGCACTGGGAGCTGTGGACCGCCCCCTGCGACCTGCGCGCGGCCACGGTGGCCCTGTCCTCGTACCAGCGCGCGCTCCAGGAGCTCGGGGGAACCGGCACCCCCGCGAACAGAACCACACCGGACGAGGGCGCGTCAGACGGCGAGAGCGATGGTGGTGTGAGCAGATGACCAAGTGCACGACCCCCGACTGCCGCGGCCTGATCGAGGACGGCTTCTGCGGTGTGTGCGGGCTGGCTCCCGTGGACGCGGGTCCCCCGCAGGCGCCGGTCCCCCCGAACCAACCCCCGACCCCTCCGTCCGGAGCCGCGCCGGCGGTCCCGCCCGGTGCGCCCGGCCCCTCCGGTGTGCCGGGGCCGCGCGGCCCGGGACCCGTCCCGAGGCGGCCCGCTCCCTTCCCCGCCCCCGCGCCCCGGCAGGCCCCCTCGGGGTACGGTCCGGGCCCGCAGGCGTCCTTCGGCTCGCCCCCGCGGACCCCGGACCCGCAGAGGCCGCCCCGCCCCTCCGCCCCGGGGAGCGCACCCGGCGTGCCCGGAAGCCGGGACGAGGCGCTCGACCGGTGGCTGTCCTCCAGCCCCTCGGGAGGGGAATCCTCCGGCGGCGATCCGGTGCACTCCCACCCCGTCTCCGGCAACGTCAGGCTCTCCGGGCGCTCAGGGCCCGGCAGTGTCTCCGGCGCCGTGGGCGCCGGTGCCGGCGGCGGGAGCCCGGGGCGCGGCAGCCGCCGCTCCTCGCGGGGCATGCTCGGCATGGGCATGGTCCAGGTGCCCTTCGTCCCCTACCGGGACCCCGCCGAAGCCGTCATGGACAACCCCGTCGTCTCGGAGAAGAACCGCTTCTGCGGCAACTGCGGCGAGAGGGTCGGCCGGTCCCGGGACGACCAGCCCGGCCGCACCGAGGGATTCTGCCGCAAGTGCGGGACCCAGTTCTCCTTCACCCCCAAGCTCTCCCCGGGGGACATGGTCGGCGGGCAGTACGAGGTGCTCGGCTGCCTGGCCCACGGCGGACTCGGCTGGATCTACCTGGCCCGCGACCGCAACGTCAACGACCGCTGGGTGGTCCTCAAGGGCCTGCTCAACGCCGGGGACGCCGAGGCGCACAAGGCGGCCGCCGCCGAGCGCGCGTTCCTCTCCCAGGTCGAGCACCCCAACATCGTCAAGATCATCAACTTCTCCCGGCACCCGGACCCGCGCACCGGCATCCCCGGCGGCCACATCGTCATGGAGTACGTGGGGGGCAAGTCCCTGCGCGAGCTGCTCATCGAGCGCCGCGAGGACGATCCCGACGCGGTCCTGCCCGTGGACCAGGCCATCGCCTACGGACTGGAGGTCCTGCGCGCCCTGGGCCACCTGCACTCCAAGGGTCTGCTCTACTGCGACTTCAAGCCCGACAACGTCATCCAGAGCGAGGAGCAGATCAAGCTCATCGACCTGGGCGGCGTGCGGCGCATGGACGACACCACCAGCCCCGTCTACACCACCCCCGGCTACCGGGTGCCCGAGGACGAGCTGCGCGATCCCGGTCCCACCGTCAGCGCCGACCTGTATTCGGTGGGCCGCGCCCTGGCCGTGCTCAGCTTCCGCTTCAGCTTCATGCGCGAGCACCCGCACAGCATCCCGCCGCGGGAGACGGTGCCGCTGCTCCAGCGCCACGAGTCCTTCGACCGGCTGCTGCGCCGTGCCACCCACAGCGAGCCCGAACTGCGCTTCCACGACGCCGACGACATGGCCGACCAGCTCACCGGGGTGCTGCGCGAGGTCCTCTCCGACACGGAGGGCGTACCGCACCCGGCCGCCTCCCCCCTCTTCGGCGGGGAGAACTCCGCCATCGGCCGCTCCGTGCGCGTCCACAACACCGACCGCATGCTCGCCCCGCCCCCGCCCACCGAGGCGGCCGCGCTGCTGCCCGCGCCCCTCATCGACCCGGCCGACCCCGCCGCCCAGCACCTGCGCGGCTTCCGGACGCTCTCCCCCGAGGAACTCGTCCCCGCGCTGCGCTCCATGCCCGAGCCCACCCCCGAGACCCTGCTGATGCTGGCCCGGTCGCTCATCACCGCCGGCCGCCACGGCGAGGCCATGGACGCCCTCCAGCAGTTCAGCGTGGCGGTCCCCGGGGACTGGCGCACCATGTGGCACCTGGCGGTGGCCGAGCTGAGCACCGGCCGGTTCCGCGAGGCCCGCGACCACTTCGACGAGCTGTACGACCACCTTCCCGGTGAGGCCGCGCCCAAGCTGGGACTGGCCCTGGCCTGTGAGAGGACCGGCGAGCACGGAACCGCAGCACGCCAGTTCCAGACGGTCTGGAGGACCGACCACTCCTTCGTCAGCGCCGCGTTCGGCCTGGCCCGCATCCGCCTGGCCCAGGGGGACCGGGCCGAGGCCATCGCGGTCCTGGACACGGTGCCGGAACTGTCCAGCCTCCACGTCCACGCCCAGACCGCGCTGATCGCCGTGCTCGCGGCGCAGCACCACGGAACGGACGCCGCCGACCTCGTGCAGGCCGGCCGGCGCCTGGAGCGGATCGGCCTGGACAGCGAGTCCTCCGACCGCCTGGCCGCCCAGGTACTGGAGTCGGCCCTGGGTTGGCTCCACGCGGGGGGTAGGGCCCCGGGCGGGGAGGAACTGCTCGGCGGCCCGCTCACCGAGGAGGGCGTGCGGACCAACCTGGAACGCCGCTACCGCACTCTGGCCCAGCGCGCCACCGTGCGCTCGGAACGCTACGAACTCGTCGACAGGGCCAACTCCCTACGCCCCGTGACGCTGCTGTGAGGATCGAGGGAACGTCGATGACCAAGGTGTGGACCTGCCCTGCCTGCTCGGACAGGGTGGCCGTGGGAGACGTCTTCTGCGAGGGGTGCGGTCGGCCCCTCCCCGAGGACGCCGGGGCCATGCCCGCGGAGCACCCCGACTCGGTGCCCACGGCTCCGCAGGCGAGCATGTCCGGCGCGGTGCCGGACGACGGCCCAGCCCGGAACGCGCCCGGCAACGGAACGCGCCCGGGCCTGGTTCCGGACGGGGGAGCCCCCACCGCGCCGCAGGTGAGCCTGAACGCGGTGCCGGGCGAACGTCCGGGCCTGGTCCCGGCCGAAGGCGCTCCGACGGCTCCGCAGGTGAGCCTGGCCGACCCCCTCGCCACCCAGCCCGTGCGGCGCGACGGCCCGCCGTCGTCCCCGACCCTGTCCGAACCGTCGCAGGAGGTCCCCGACTGGCCGCCGCCCGCCACCGGCAGCAACCCGGTGCAGGCCACCAACCCCAGACTGTGCGTGTGGTGCCCCGGCCGGGTCGGTGACGGCTACTGCGAGAGATGCGGCCTCCTCCAGCCCACCGGCCGCGACCACGTCGAGGTGCGCACGCACGCCGCCGCCGGCGTCAGCGACCGGGGACTGCGGCACAAGCGCAACGAGGACGCCATGGCGATCCGCGTGGTCGAGGCCGACTCCCCCCGCGCGCCCGGCGTGGTCTGCGCCGTGGTCTGCGACGGGGTCTCCAGCTCACCCCGCTCGGACGAGGCCTCCCGGATCACCGCCGAGACCGGCGTGGCGGTCCTGGCGGACCAGGTGCGCGGGGGCGCCGACCCCCGCGAGGCCACCGGAGCGGCGATGACCCGGGCCGCGGAGGCGGTCGCCAGGATCGCCGACTCGCCCGGATCCGCGCCCGCCTGCACCTTCGTGTCCGCGGTGGTGGACCCCGCCACGGGCACCGTCACCGTCGGCTGGGTCGGCGACAGCCGTGCCTACTGGCTCTCCGGCGGCCCCTCCTCCAGCGCCTCCGCCCTCCTGACCAAGGACGACTCCTGGAGCGAGGCGATGGTGCAGATGGGCACCCTCTCCCGGGAGGAGGCGATGCGCTCGGCCAACGCCCACGCCCTCATCGCGTGGATGGGAGCGGACTCCGGCGAGATCGACGCGCACATCTCCACCGTCACCCCGACCGGCCCCGGCGCCGTCGTGCTGTGCAGCGACGGCCTGTGGAACTACTACCCCGGGGCACGGGACCTGACCGACGCCGTCCCCGAGGCGGGCGCCAGACCCCGCGACGCCGCCCGCGCCTACGTCAGCCTCGCCCTCCAGGCGGGCGGCAAGGACAACGTCACCGTCGTCGTCATCCCCGTGCCCCCAGGGGGTCCCCGTGCCGAACACGGCTGACCGTGCCACCGGGACCGCCTTCCGGATCGAGGTCGACCAGGACAGGTCCCTGCCGACCGGCGGGCGCGAGGTGCACGCGGTCGTCAGCGTCACCTCCGACGCCCCCGTGGCGACGGGTTCGTCGGTGGACGCGGCCGAGGTCGTCATCGTCGACACCTCCGGGTCGATGTACGGGGAGAGGCTCAACGCCGCCAAGCGGGCGGCCCGGGCCGCCGTCGAGACCCTGCGCGAGGGAGTCCGCTTCGCGGTGGTCACCGGCCACAGCAGGGCCCACGTGCTCTGCCCCGAGGACGGAACGGAGATGGCGCGGGTCGACGCCGCCACCCGCGCCGAGGCCCTGGCGGCCATCGGCCGCCTGCGCGCCGACGGCGGCACCCGCATGGGCACCTGGCTGCCCCGTGCGGCCGAACTGTTCGCCACGGTCGGGGGCGGCGTCAAACACGCCATCCTGCTCACCGACGGGCAGAACAACGAGGGAGTGGGCACCGGCTGGAAGGTCGACGAGCTGCGCCGCATCGACGCCGCCCTTCTCGGCGCAGGGCCCGGCATCATCGCCGACCCCGACGACATGGCCGCCGACTTCCGGACGATGACCCGGGCGTCCATGGGCAAAGCCGTCGCCGACGTCGCGCTGCGCCTGTGGACGCCCCGGAACTCCGTGGTGCGCCACGTCAAGCAGGTCGCGCCCACCGTGCTGGACCTCACCGGACGCGAGGTGGAACGCGTGCCCCAGGCGGGCGGCCACCCCACCGGGTCCTGGGGCACCGAGAGTCGCGACTACCACGTGTGCGTCGAGGTGCCGCCAGGTGATCCCGGACGCCGGCTGCGCGCCGGATGGGTGCGCGTGGTGCTTCCCGGGGCCGACGGTGCGCAGGAGCAGGTGCTCGCCTCGGGCAACATCCTCGCGGAGTGGACCGCGGACGGGACCAGGGCCACGGAGATCAACCCCCGGGTGGCCCACTACACCGGCCAGGTCGAACTGGCCCAGGCCATCCAGGACGGGCTCGCCGCCCGTCGCGGCGGCGACGACGACACCGCCACCACGCGGCTCGGCCGCGCCGTCGCACTCGCCCACGAGTCGGGCAACGAGGAGACGGCGAAGCTCCTCGACAGGGTCGTCGACGTGGTCGACCCCGCCACCGGAACCGCCCGGCTCAAGCCCGGTGTCGACAAGGTCGACGAGATGACCCTGGACACCGACTCGACCCGGACCGTACGGACCCGGCCCCGACAGAACGGGCCGGACACCGGCGGTGCCCCCGTACCCGGGTAGGAGGGACCCATGCCGAGTTGCCCTTCCGGGCACCGCTCCACGGCGACCGACTTCTGCGACGTCTGCGGACTGCGCCTCCAGGTCCGCCCCCCGACACCGCCCCCGTCACACCGACACCCGACCCCGCCCCTGTCCCCGGCGCGGCCCCCCGCACCGCGCCGTCCGCCGACCGCGACCAGGGGAGGCCCCTGCCCCGAGTGCGGAACCTCGCGGGCGGGACGGTTCTGCGAGGAGTGCGGGTTCGACTTCGCCTCGCGGTCCGGGAGCCTCCAGCGCGGACACTCCGGGGCGGGAGGCGCACCGGCCGGACCGCACTGGCGCGCGATCGTGGCCGCCGACCCCGCGTACTACCAGTACATGGTCGACCAGGGCATGCTCGACTCCACCCGGATCTCCTTCCCCGCGGGCAGTGCGCAGCGCCGGGTGGCGCTCACGGGCGACCGGGTGCACATCGGGCGGCGCAGCGCCTCCCGCGGCTTCGTCCCCGAGATCGACCTGGGCGGACCCGGCGGCGATCCCGCGATCTCCCACGTCCACGCGGTCCTGATCGCCAAACCCGGAGGCGCCTGGGCGCTCATCGACCCGGGATCGACCAACGGCACCACGATCAACGGGACCGTCGATCCCATCGCCCCCAACGTGGAGGTTCCCCTGCATGACAGTGACCGGATCTACGTCGGCGCATGGACCGTCATCATCCTCCAGAAGGGGTGACCCCCGTTGATGTCCCCCGACTCCGACCGGGCGCGGCGGACCGGTATACGTGAACGGGGCGTCCGCGCCCGCCGCCGGCTGGGCACCACTCCGGCCCGGGTGTGGTTGCTGACCACGGTGTGCGCGGTGGCGATCGCCGGGCTGTTCGGCTCGGCGGCCTCCACCCTCGGCCAGGCACGCGACGGCCTCGACGTGCTCAGGCGCAACGGGCCGCAGGCCGAGGCGACCACCGAGCTGTACCTGGCGCTCGCCGACATGGACTCCCGGGTGGCCGACATGCTGCTCATGGGCAACGACCGCGACCTCAGGTCGGACCGGGAGGACGCACAGGAGCGGTACGAGGCCAGCCGGAGACAGGCCAGCGAGGCCCTGCTGCAGGCGGCCGCGCTGACCGAGGACGACGAGGTGGAGGAGCGCAACGTCCAGGCGGTCCTGGAGGGGATGGGTGCCTACGAGCAGCTGGCCGCCGAGGCGCGCCTGCTCAACGACGAGGCGCAGGCCCCGCCGGGACAGGTGGACGAGGCCGCCCTGAGGACGTACCGCAGGGCCACGTGGCTGATGCACACCGAGCTGCTTCCCAAGGCGTTCAACCTGGGGCTGGACTCGTCGGCGATCGTGCGGGCCAACCACGAGGAGCGGCAGGAGGCCGTCGGGGGCGGACTGCTGGGGGTGGGCGCGGTCGGCGCGGTGGCGGTCGCCGCGCTGATCGGCCTCCAGCTGTACCTGCGCGCGCGTTTCCGCCGGCGGGTCAACGCCTCGCTGACGGCGGCGACGGCGGGCACCGTCCTGCTCACGGCCGGGGTGGTCCTGGCCCTGGTCACCAGCGCGGGCCACCAGCGTGACGCCAAGGAGGAGGGTCTGGACGCGGCCATGGCGCTGTCCCGGGCCGGGGCGATCGCCACCGACATGCAGGCGGACGAGAGCCGGTATCTGGTCGACCGGGACAGGGCCGACAACTACCAGCAGGTGTACCTGGAGCAGGCCCAGCAGGTGCTGTTCCGCCCCGCGAGCAACCTGGAGGCCTACTACGAGGCCGTCGACGAGGTGGCCGCATCCTATCCGGACCTGCCGGGACCGGACGCGTCCGATCCCGATGACCCGGGCACGCTCGGTTACCTGGGGCAGAGGGCGAAGGACGCGTTGCTGTCCGGCCAGGAGGACGCGCTCGCCGAGGTGCTGGAGTCCTACAAGGCCCTCCAGGGCGAGGACCGGGCACTGCGCTCGGCCGCCGAGGACGGGGACCTGGCCGGGGCCCTCGACATCCGCATGGGCATCGCACACATCGAGGACGGCGCCTTCCAGACCTACGAGAGTGCACTGGAGGAGCTGATCGACCTGCACATGGGCGCGTTCGGCGAGGGGATCGAGCGCGGTGACGCGGTGCTCGAGCCCTGGACGTGGCTGCTGCCCGTGGGAACGCTTCTCCTGCTCGTCCTCGTCGTGCTCGGGGTCCGCCCCCGGCTGGCCGAGTACCGCTGAGGTCCGAGAGGGAACCGAGAGCCCTCGGAAGCCTCCGAGGGCTTTCCGGGGGAAGACGACGAAGACCGAAGAACCCGAGAGCCCCTGAGAGACAAGGAACAGGCCGATGAGGTCTCGCCACCGCCGTATCACCGCGGCCGCCCTGGCCGCCGTCGCGGTCCTCGGACTGCCCGCCTGCTCAGCGGTGCTGGGCGAGGAGGAGTCGCTGGTCGACGCGACCTCACTGACCATCGGAGTCAAGACCGACCAGCCCGGACTGGGGCTGAAGGACGAGAACGGCGACATCACGGGCTTCGACGTGGACGTGGCCCTCTACATCGCCGGCCGGCTCGGTGTGTCCGCCGACGACGTGGAGTTCACCGGCGTCACCTCCGCCGATCGGGAGGAGAAGCTGATCGACGGTGATGTGGACATGGTCGTGGCCACCTACTCCATCACCCCCGTCCGCAAGACCCAGGTGACCTTCGGCGGCCCCTACTACGTCGCCAAACAGGACGTGCTGGTGCGTGCCGAGGACACCGGCATCCAGGGCGTGCGCGACCTGGAGGGCCTCAGCGTGTGCCAGGGCGCGGGCTCCAACTCCGCCGCGCGCATCGCCGAGGGCCTCGGTATCGGCATCCGGAAGACGGAGGAGCCCAGCTACAGCGCCTGCATCGACTCCCTGCGCGAGGGCGGCGTGGACGCCGTCTCCACCGACAACCTCATCCTGGCCGGCTTCCTCGCCGAGGACCCCTCCGCCTTCCGCTTCGTCAACAACCCCTTCACCGACGAGAAGTACGGCGTCGGCCTGCCGTACGGCGACGTCCGCGCCTGCGAGGCCGTCAACAAGGCCATCAGCCTGATGTACCAGGAGGGCAAGGCCAAGGAGTTCCTGGACACCTGGTTCGGTGAGACCGGCCTCCAGAGGGTGGAGAGCGTGCCCCAGTTCGAGGGATGTGTCTGAGAGAGGTCCGGGGTGCCCGTGGGAACGGCGGTGGAGAGGGGGAGAGGCCGGCGGAACCGGGGTGTGGCCGGGGCCGGCCGGGTGTCCTCCGCGCTGCCCGGGGTGTGGTCCGAGCGGGGTATATGGCCGATACTGGTCCTTGGCAGAGCAACGGGGGGACAGGTGAGGAGTCGTCCGTTGACCATCGTCGAGTTCCTGAACGCGCGTCTGGACGAGGACGAACGCGCGTCGAAGACCGCTCCCGCGGGAGCGCGCGGCCGGGACAGGGCGCTGGCAGAGGTCGCGGCCAAACGCAAGATCGTCCGCGGCTACGCCCAGGCCCACAGTGCGAGCATGCGCATCCTCGAACCGGTTCTGACCTCCGACACACGCTCCTCCTCCCACGCCGGCCCCGGCTCCCGGTGGTCCAAGAGCATCGGTGACCCCTGGTCGGAACTGCTGGCCTGGCGGCTGGCGGTGAAGTACCTGGCCGGGGTGTACCGGAACCATCCCGAGTACGACGAGTCCTGGGAGGGATGACTCCGGCCGATACCCCTGCTGCCGCCCACGACGCGGGTGGTGCGTCCGTGGAAACGTGCGGTCATGCTGTGCTCGTTCTTCGGTGCGGGCGCGAACGGCACCGGGACGGGGTGACGGTGGACGGTGGTGTCGGCGACCGCCATCGCCCCTCCTTCCAGGACTGATCGTTCTAGAAGCCCGAGCCGGGCCCGGGCCTGCTCAGGAGGGGAGGGCCAGGAGCCCGTCCACCGTCTCGGCGAGGTCCCGGCCGAGGACGTCCGGCGGGGCGAAGACCGACGGGAAGCGCCCCTCCAGGTGGGAGGACCAGCCGGTCACCAGCCGTGCGTTCCCCGCCCCCGCGACGTCCCAACCGTGCGCGGTGACCAGGGCCAGCCGCTCCGGGGGGACCTCCAGGGACCGCGCGGCGGCGCGGTAGGCGCCGGGCGCCGGCTTCCACCTGGCGGCGGGGCGCACGGCCAGCACCTCCTCCACCAGGTCCAGCAGGCCGGCGCGCTCCAGCAGCCTCCGGGGCAGGACGCCGTCGTGGTTGTTCAGGGTCGCCACCCCCAGACCGGCCCCGCGTGCGGCGAGCAGGGCGGCGGCCGCCTCGGGGCGGGGGTCGAGTTCGGCCATGCCCCCGATGATGGCGTCCTCGGCCGACGGGGCGATCTGGTGGCCCGTGATGTCCCTCAGCGCGCCGCGGACCACGCCCTCGAAGGACCGGTCGGCCGGACCGGGGGAGTCGGGGCCGTCGGGGGCCCCACCTCCCGTCAGGGCCAGGGCGAACGAGTCCCGCAGCAGGTGGGCCGACCAGCGGGCCATGAGCACCCGGGGAATGCCGGCCTCCCGGAACCGCCACTCCAGGGGCGCCAGCGGGAAGAGGGTGTCGAGAACGTCGAAGACGAGGGCGGCCGGGCGGAGCGGCCGCCCGGAGGGGCGTTCGGGCATGGGTTCGGCTCCAGGGGACGAGGGGGCACCACACGGACTCCTACCCGCGCGCGGGTCCTCCAGCGCCCCCTCCCCCCGGACATGGCACGGAAAGGGCCCAGCCCGCGCCCGCCGCCGCGGTCAGGGGTTCATGCGGGGGATCTGCTCGACCGCCCACGGGCTCAGCAGCCAGGGGGTCCGCTCGGCGACCGCCACCAGGTCCGGCCACTCCGCCCACGCGTACTCGGCGACCTCCGACGGGTCCGGGTCCGGCCTCGGGCCCGCCTCCCCTTCCGCGCGGGCCCAGAACACCGGGCAGAACTCGTTCTCCACGATCCCCTCGGCCGACACCGCCCGGTACCGGAAGTCGGGCAGTGCGGGCCGCACGCCGGTGACGTCCATCCCCAGCTCCTGGGCGACCCGGCGGCGCACGGCCTCCTCGAAGTCCTCGTCGGGGGCGGGATGGCCGCAGCAGCTGTTCGTCCACACCCCCGGCCAGGTGGTCTTGCCGAGGGCCCGGCGGGTGATCAGCACACGTCCGTCCGCGTCCAGGACGTAACAGGAGAACGCCAGGTGCAGGGGGGTGTCCTCGGTGTGCACCGTGGCCTTGTCGGCGACGCCCACGCGCCGGTGGTCCTCGTCGAGCAGCACCACGAGCTCGCGTCCGGGACCGGTGTTCGTTACGGCGGCCGTCGGCTGGATCACGGATCTCCCCCTGCTCGTGGGGCACGGGAGCCCCACATGTCGTCTGCTTACCCTCCATGGTCGCCTGTCGCCCGTACCGGTTCGTGCCCCACGTGGTGCTTTGGTACGCATAAAGTTCTGGTGGCCCCGAACCGGGAGCATGCCGCCCGATGGGAGAACCGTGACGACGGCGGCATCCGGATCACCGGACGCGGTGCGGACGGCAGGGGCGGTCAAGGACGGCGGCGGAGCGGTGACGGACACGATGACGGACACGGACCCGGAGACACGGGCGGGAACTCAGGAGCAGACGCGGGCGGAGTCCGTGGAGGGCATCGATCCCGACCGGTTGGCCGTGTGCCTGGACGTGCTCTCCCGTGCGGGCGACCTGCCCAGCGAGCACCCGGACTCGGTCGCCCTGCAGCGGGCCACCGCCGGACTGTTCAAGAGGGTCAAGGAACAGCGCCGCAAGGAGCGCCAGGCCAGGCGGAAGGCCCACGACAGGGCCGTGTTCGAGGCCACCGCCACCGCGGCGCCCGACCGGATCGACGACGAGACCAGCGGCCGCGCCCTCACCAGCGGGAGCAGCGGCGCCCTCGCGGGCGTGTTGAGCAAGGCCAGGCCCTGCTACGTCTGCAAGGAGAAGTACCGGGAGGTCGACGCCTTCTACCACCAGCTGTGCCCGACGTGTGCGGCGTTCAACAGGCAGCGCCGGAACGCCCGCACCGACCTGACCGGCCGACGGGCCCTGCTCACCGGCGGCCGCGCGAAGATCGGCATGTACATCGCCCTCCGGCTGCTGCGGGACGGCGCGCACACCACCATCACCACGCGGTTCCCCAACGACGCGGTGCGCCGTTTCGCCGCGATGCCGGACAGCGCCGAGTGGCTGCACCGGCTGCGGGTGGTGGGTATCGACCTGCGCGACCCCGCACAGGTGGTGCGGTTGGCCGACTCGGTGGCCGAACAGGGGCCGCTGGACATCCTCGTCAACAACGCCGCTCAGACGGTGCGCCGGGCTCCGGGTTCGTACGGGCCGCTGCTGGAGGCCGAGGCCGAGCCCCTCACGGATGAGGGACTGCCGGAGCCGCTGGTCCTCGGCGGTGTGCGCCCCCGCGTGCTGGAGGCTCCGGGCGAGGACGTGGACGGAGCCGACGCGGACCACGGCACGGGCGTGCCCGTCCTGACGCGGCACGCGTTCACCCCGCGGATGCTCACGTCGCTGGCGCTGACCACGGGCTCGGCGTCGATGGAGAGGGTGCGCGCCGGGACGGCGATCGACGCGGGCGGTCTGGTCCCCGACCTCGCGCCGGTGAACAGCTGGACGCAGCGGGTCGGTGAGATCGACCCCGTCGAGATGCTGGAGGTGCAGCTGTGCAACGTGAGCGCGCCGTTCCTGCTGGTGGACCGGTTGCGTCCGGCCCTGGCCGCCTCCTCCGCGCGCCGTACCTACATCGTGAACGTGTCGGCGATGGAGGGCGTGTTCGGACGCGGTTACAAGGGCGCGGGGCATCCCCACACCAACATGGCCAAGGCCGCCCTGAACATGCTCACCCGCACCAGCGCCCAGGAGATGCTGGAGTCCGACGGCATCCTGATGACCAGTGTGGACACCGGGTGGATCACCGACGAGCGGCCGCACCCGGACAAGGAGCGGCTGGCCGAGGCCGGGTTCCACGCGCCGCTGGACCTGGAGGACGGGGCCGCGCGCGTGTACGACCCCATCGTGCGGGGCGAACTGGGGGAGGACCTGTACGGGTGCTTCCTGAAGGACTACGCCCCCGCCGCCTGGTAGGCCGGAGCGGGCCGCGCACCGGCCCGGGGCGGCCGGGTGGCCACGGGCGTCGGGACCAGGAGGAACGCGGGTCCGCGGTCGCGGGCGGCCGCGAACGGCGTGAGGACCGCGGCCGGCGCGGCCCCCGCCCGTGACGGCGGTGGGGCCGCGAGAGGCGGTGCTCCTCGGACGGCTAGGGTTCGAGCACGAGCCGGATCGGGGAGCCGGTCCGCTTCTCCAGCCGCTCCACCGCCGCGGGCGCCTCCTCCAGGCCGAGGGTGCCGCTGATCGAGCTGGCGAAGTCCACCCGGCCCGCGTTGGCCAGCTCCACCAGCTGGACGACGTGCTCGGGCTCGGAGCCGTAGTGGCCGAGGATCTGCTGCTGCAGGTAGCTGAAGCGCGTACCGTCCCTGACCTCCAGCGGCTTGTCGGTCAGGCCGACGAGCACCAGGCGGCCGCGCTCTCCGAGTACCCGGAGGGCCTGCTCGCGCACGACCGGGGCGCCGGCGAAGTCGAAGGCGGTGCTGAGCCCCTGGCCGCCGGTCATCTCGCCGATCGTCGGCAGGAAGTCCGGGTCGGTCGGGTCCAGGGCCACGTCGGCGCCGAAGTCGAGCGCGCGCTGCCGGGCCCGGGGGTCGGGGTCGGCGGCGATGACCGGCGCCGCGCCCACCAGGCGCAGCAGCTTGACCGCGTGCGCGCCCAGCCCGCCCACGCCCCACACGGCGACCGCCTCGGCCGGTCCGACGTCGGCGGTGGACGTGATCGCCGCCCACGGGGTGGACACGGCGTCGGGGATGATCGCCGCCTGGTCGAAGGGCAGGTCGTCGGGGATCGGTACGAGGGTCTCCTCGTCGGCGAGCGCGTACTCGGCCCACCCGCCGTCGTAGTCCACGCCCCGGGTGAGCACCTTCCCGGAGCGGTCGGTCTGCCCCGCCTGGAGGATCACCCGGTCTCCCACCTCGGGGTCCATGACGTCGGGGCCGATCTCCTCCACCACACCGGACACCTCGTGCCCCAGGGTGACCTCGTCACCCTCCAGGTAGAGCGGTGTGAGGGTGCCGTCGATCAGGTGCACGTCGGACAGGCACACCCCGGCCGCCCTGACCCGGACCAGGACCTGGCCCCGGCCGGGGACGGGCCTGGGAACGTCCCTGAGCTCCAGGGTCCGGGTCCTCACGTTGAGCCGGGCCGCACGCATCGTGGCCATGGAGATCCTCGTCTTCGTTCTCGTCGGAGCTTCCTTCCGACCATCATCGTGCGAAGACGGGCCCGAACGAAGGCGACACCTGGGGCGGGGCCGGGTTCTGGTCGAACCACCGATCCCCGTCAGCCGCCCGCCACCGACGGGAGCACGCGCACGTCCGCGCCGTCGTGGAGCGGCGCGGCCAACCCGCCCACGGCCCGGCACTCGTCCTCGTCCACGAACACGTTGACGTAGCGGCGCAGCCTTCCCTGCTCGTCGCGGATCCGCCGGTCCAGGCCGGGGTGGCGGGCGGTGAGCGCGTCCAGGACCCCGCCCAGCTCGGTGCCGTCGTCGACCTCCAGCGGGACGTGGGCGGAGCCGTCGGCGTCCGCGCGCAGCAGTCCCGGCAGATGTACCGTCACCCGCATGTCACACCTCCGCGGCGCGGACGCACAGTACGTCGGGCAGGTGCGCGGCCACCGGGTGCCAGCCCCGCCCGTCGTCGGTGGCGGCGTAGACGTCGCCGGTGCGCGTGCCGAAGTAGAACCCGGGCTCGTCCGCGCCGTCGGTGCAGGCGCCGTCGCGCAGCACGATCCCGAAGTAGGGGTCCTCCGGCAGGCCCCGTGTGAACGGCCGCCAGCTGTCGCCCCCGTCGTCGGTCCGGTACACCCCCAGCCGGTGGTCGGGCGGCAGGTGCACCTCCTGGCTGACCACGGGGAAGTTGAGCGCGGTCTCCGGCCGGTGCGGGTGGGCGACCATGGCGAACCCGAAGTCGGTGGGCAGCCCCTTCTCCACCGCGGTCCACCCCCGTCCGGCGGGATCCTCGCTGCGGTAGACCCCGTGGTGGTTCTGGGCGTAGAGCACACCGTTCGGCCCGGCGGCCACCTTGTGCACGCACTGCCCGTACTCGGGCTCCTCGTCGGGCAGGAACACCGCCGAGATCCCCCGGTTGGCCGGAGTCCAGCCGGCTCCGTCGTCACGGGTCTGGTAGACGCCACCGGTGGACATGGCCACCGTCATGGAGCCGGGGGAGCGCTCACCCGCTCCCAGGAGGCCGGGCAGGATCGTGTGGATCGCGCCGCCGCCCGCGCCGGGGAACCAGTCGGCGCGGTGGGGATGGTCCCACAGGGCGCGGACGAGCTCGAAGCTCATCCCCGCGTCGGAGGACCGGAACAGGGCGTGCGGCTCCACCCCCGCGTACACGGTCCCGGGGTCGTCGCCGAAGGCGAACTGCCAGACGCGGGTGAGGGAGGCGCCGGTGTCCTCGGGGAAGGTGATGGGCGCGGAGGCGGGCTCGTGCCAGGTCAGGCCCAGGTCGTCGCTGTACCAGACGCTCGGTCCGAAGTGGGAGCTCTCCGACCCGGCCAGGACACGACCGCTGTGCGGGTCGATCCCGACCGCGTACACCGCGTCCATGCTGGCGTGGTCCGCGGCGTCGAGCCGGTGGGGGCCGCTCACCTCCCACTCGCGCCGGTTCTCGCTGCGGGCCGTGAAGAGTCCCTTGCGTGTGCCTATGACCAGGAGATACGCCATGACCAACTCCAGTGTGGGAATGAGGACTTCACTGTGACACAGGGCACCGACAATCGGGAGGGCGCGGCGTCGACACGTCGGGGCGCAGGTTCCGGTCTCTCGGATATGCCAATAGTTAGGAACCTGAAAGGTTTCCAGGAAGATGTTCAAGGAACGCCGACCGTAAATGGTTGGCCCGCCGAAGGCATATCTTCCGTCAGGGGGGAACCACTTTCCCGGCAGGTGTTCACCACGGAGCGGAAGGCGGTTGTCAGGAGAAGACTGCTCTGCAATAAAATTCCGGGCCAACCGGTGTGCCCGAGTGGGCTCGTCCTGTGCCCACCGGCTGCGTTCCCCACCACCAACAGGACAGACGACTTCCCGCTATCCCGACTCCTATGGCGCGTTTCAGGACTACCGTCCTAATGGTCCTGAGTACCAGGGAGCACCGGGTCCCCACTCGATAGGGTCGCCTCATGCACCACCCCCCGGACACGCTCCACGCCCGCAAACGCCGCAAGGCCCGGGCCATGATCGTGTCAGCAGCCTTCCAACTCTTCGCCGAACACGGATTCGACAACGTCACGGTCGCCGCGATCGCCGAGCGCGCCGAAGTCGGCCGGACCACCTTCTTCAGGTACTTCGGCGACAAACAACAGGTGCTGTTCGCCGACGACGGAGCCGAGGCCGACCGCATGTGCGCCTACGTACGGGAGAAGGCGCCCCGCCCGCTGGGCGAGGACCTGTGCACCGCCCTCGAACTGCTCAGGGAGGCGGACACCGCCGTCAGGCCGCACACCGCGCTCTCGCCGGCGCACTCGGCCGTCCTGGCACGCCTGCTCCGTGAGAGCAGCGACCTGCGCTCCCGCTACCTCCTCACCCGGCAGCAGCGGGCCACCAGGCTGGCCGGTGCCCTGGTGGAGGCGGGCGCGGCCGAGAAGGTCGCCGTACTCGCCGCCCACACCGCCATGGCCTGCGAACTCACCGCCATGCGTCTGGCGGACAACCCCGAGGCCCTCCCCGTCCGGCTGGACGAGGCCCACGGCCTGCTGCGCACCCTCGGGGGCCGGACGGCCTCCTGAGGGCGATGACGGCGGCGCCGCGCCGGGCCCGGACGCCAGCGCCGCCGCGTCGTCGGCGACGCCGCGCTGCCGCGGGGGCCGTGTCCACGCCCTCGCCGTAGCGGCACACGCGGTGACGGCTCCGTGATCGCCTCGAAGGGGCCGTCGAGGCCGTGCGGGGCCGCCGCGGCCTCACCGGGTACCGTCGCTTCGGCGGGGGTGGACGACCCCGCCGGGGACGGCACTGGGAGGATCGTCGGCGACTCGCGCCCGTGCCGACCGCGGGAGCCTTCGACCTGGAGGGAAGCAGCGTGGCCACGAACCCGACCACCGCTCGCGGACAGGCCGTGCCAGAGGACGGGGACAAGGTCCTGGCCCGCGTCGAGGGACGCCTGGGCCGCCTCACCCTGAACCGGCCGCGCGCCATCAACGCCCTCGACCACGCCATGGTGGGGCGCCTCCGGAGGGCGCTCACCGACTGGGAGGACGACGACGCGGTCAGCGCGGTCCTCGTCGACGGCGCGGGGGAACGCGGTCTGTGCGCGGGCGGCGACATCCGCGCGATCCGCTCCAGCGCCCGGGACGGGAGCCGGCAGGCGGCCGCGTTCTGGCGCGACGAGTACCTCCTCAACGCGCACATCGCCCGCTACGCCAAGCCCTACGTCGCCCTCATGGACGGCGTGGTCATGGGCGGTGGCGTGGGCGTGTCCGCGCACGGCTCGGTCCGGATCGTCACCGAGCGCTCCCTGGTCGGCATGCCCGAGACCACCATCGGGTTCGTACCCGACGTCGGCGGCACCTTCCTGCTGTCCCGGGCGCCGGGGGAGGCCGGCACCCACCTGGCGCTCACGGCGGAGCCGGTCGGCGCGGGCGACGCCGTGTACCTGGGCCTGGCCGACCACTTCGTCCCCTCGGAGCGGCTGGCCGACCTCACCGCCGCGCTCGCCGACACCGCGGCCGACGGGGTCGCCGGGACGGTGGCCCGGTTCGCCGAGCCCGCGCCCGCACCGGCCCTCGAATCCCGAAGGCACTGGATCGACGCCTGTTACTCCGCGGACACGGCCGAGGAGGTCGTGGCCCGGCTGCGCGACCACGGCGACCCGGAGGCGGCACTGGCCGCCGAGACCGTCGCGCGCAAGTCGCCGACCTCGGTGAAGGTGGCCCTGGCCGCGCTGCGCCGTGCCCGCGGACTGCCGGGCCTGGAGGCCGTACTGGAACAGGAGTACCGGGTCTCCTGCGCCGCCCTGTCCTCGCCCGACCTGGTGGAGGGCATCCGGGCGCAGGTGGTCGACAAGGACCGCTCTCCCAAGTGGGTGCCCGACTCCCTGGAGGCGGTCACCGACGACGACGTGGCCCGCCACTTCGTCCCGGCTCCGGACGGCCCGCTGGGGCTGGCCGACCTGTGAGGGCCGGGGCGGGCGCTCACCGTACCGCCGGGCACGGTGCGGCGCCCGTCGTACCCCGGCCCACCACACCCCGGCCCACCGCACCGGCAGGTCCCCGGACCGCACCCCCACGCGCGGTGACGGTTCCCCGGTGACCGGGTCGGCGGGCGGGGTGGTCAGAAGGCCGTCAGGGTGATCCCGAGCTCGGCGGGAGCGTGGTCCTGGATGTAGGACGCGAAGCCCGCCACGTCGTCGAAGGCGAACCCGTACGCCCTGCCGTCCAGGGTGTGCTCGTGGAAGACCCCGGCGTAGCGGTTGGTGGTCTGCGCGCGGTAGAAGGTGCCGGGGTCGCTGGTGGGCTGCTCGGCGGAGGTCAGCAGGGTGGACCGGTTGAGGGCGGCGCCCAGGATGGCCGCGACCGGGCCGGTGAGCCCGTCGTTGGGGGCGGCCAGGTTGCCGTCGCAGAAGAAGACGTCCCTGGTCGAGGGCCGGGAGATGGGGGACACGCCGCCGTCGAAGACGAACCGGTCGCCCTGGACCCGTCCGGTGAAGGTCCCCGCGTTGGTGGTGACCCGCAGGTCGTGGGCGGTGTAGTGGGACCAGACCTCGTCGATGTAGGGGTCGTAGTAGTCGGCGGGGAACAGCCCGGCGTCGATCCCGTGCCCGGGGGCGATCACACGCAGGTCGTCGACGACGAGCGACGAGAAGACGGGGTCCGCGGCGAGGGTCTCGAACACGGCGGCGCGTCCGCCGGGCGCGAACGTGCCGGTGGTCTGGTCGGCGTCGCCGGTCAGCCGGATACCGATCGGGACGCTGAACTGGTCCACCATGCTGGTGTTGCAGAACATCCCGTCCTCGTTGTGGGTGAACTCGACCGAGTCGTGCGGCACACCGAACCCGTGGTCGCTCTCCACCCAGCCGGCGGGGAGCTGGAGGGCGGGGGCGCCGTTCCCGTCGAGGACGATGCGGATGCCGAGCTTGCCGCCGAGCGCGATGTAGATCCGGCCGGACATGTAGGGCAGGGTCATGTCGGCGGGCAGGGCGTCGAGCGGGATCGCGTAGTCGGCGTATCCGCCGTCGGTGTTGTCGTCCACGCTGACGGGGTGCGGGACCCCGCCGGAGTCCACCCAGCAGTGCCGGTCGGTGGTCAGGTCGGTGCCGACGATGTAGACGAGCACCTCGCTGTCGGAGTAGCGCCCCGTCTCGTTGGTGATGCCGACCGGGAGCGCCCCCGGGTTGGCGCCGCCGCTCGTGTCCGACTGGAGCGATGCCTGGGTGCCGGACGGGGAGCAGGCGCCGAGCAGGGGGACCCCGGCGGCCAGGGACGCTCCTCCGAGGAAGAGTCTGCGGTTGATCACGGCCGTCTCCTTGGATAGCGGGTAGAGACTGGAAACTAAGTGATCATTTAGTAACGCTCGCGTCAACCGGTGTAACCGCATGTGTTTTAGGAGGGCGGGTGTTTCCCGTGGTGACGACGGGGTTGTGTGCCATGGATCACATCAGGGTGTGCGGAGAGGAAGCGGACCTTGCGCACGGGAGGCCTTCGGACCCCTTCCGGCGCGGGCGGTACCACCTCCGCGGCACCGGACACGTCCCGTCTCCATCACATCCCGTCCCCTTCGGACACGAGTCCCATGACCCGCTTGCGCGTTCGCGTCCAGGGGCACGAGCCCGCGTGCCTCCCGTCGCCGGTCACGGAGGCGGACGGCCGCTGGCGGGTGACGATGGAGTCCGGGTCCGGGGAGTCGCAGGACGGGCCCCGTGGCCTGGAGGGCCCGGTGGAACCGGCGAACACGATCGAGCTGGTGTGGCGTCTGGTGGCGCTGGAGGCCGACGCGGTCGCGGACCTGCGCCGGATCGCGGACATCCCGCGCGGGGCCCGCGCGGGATGTCCGCCCACCGTGACCCGGTGTCCGGACACCGGGCCACGGTGCGGCCTCCGCGTTCTGAGGCGACACCTCCGAGGCGGCCCGGCCCCGGGGCCGGGCCGTCGTGCGGACGGGCCGGCGCGGACGGATCAGTGCGCGACGGCGCTCCGGTACGGTTGCGCGTTCACGAGGGTGACCCCGATGACCGCGCCGCGCGGCGCGGTGAACGTGCGCCGCTCGCCGCGGCGGGCGCCCATCAGCGAAGCGCCCAGCGGGGAGTCGGGGGAGTACACGGCCATCCGGTCCGCCACGGACGCGTCCCGGACGCCGAGCAGGAACTCCTCGGTCTCCTCCTCGCCGTCGTAGCGGATGGTGAGCACCTTGCCGGGGGAGGCGATCCCGTCGTCGGGGGCGGCCTCCTCCACCACGGCCTCGCTGAGCAGCCTCTCGATGGTCTGCATGCGGGCCTGGCGCACCGCGGGGTCGTGAATGTAGCGGGGCGCGGGGAGTGTGCCCCCCGCGCCCCCGTCCGCCCCGGTCCCGGGGCCGTCATCGGGTAGCGCGCGCAGTGCCCGGAGCTCCTCCAGGAGCCGCTCGTGGGCCTCCCGGGTCATCCAGCGTTCGGTGGTCTTCGCCATGGGACGTTCCTTGTCTTCACAGGGCCGCCCGCGGACCGGGCCGCGGACGGGCAAACACAGCGAGGGCCGGGGGTACTGCCGCTCATGACGAGTGTGTCCATGGCCGTCGTGCCGGGCGTTATCCTCAGGCCACAATCAGCTGACCGCTCTTTGTGGGAACAGGACAACGCCCCTGCCGGGGGAAGTGGGGAAACGTGATCCACCTCGACCGTCTCGTCAACGTCCTGGGCGGGTACGGCGCCCGGCTGGCCGGCCCGGAGTCGCTGCGCCGCCGGGAGCTGCGCAGCGTGGCCATGCACGATCCCACCGACGACACCCTGCTCCTGGGCGACGCGTTCCTCGCGGTCGGCGTGGACTCGGCGGCCGAGGCCGTGCGCCTGGCCGAACGGGCCCGCGCGACCGTCGTCATCGTCCGGTCCGCGGACGGTCCCGACGACGAGGTGCGCGGGCGCCTCCGGGAGAGCGGCCCCGCCCTCCTCACCGTGGACCCCGCGGTGTCGTGGAGCCAGATATCCGGCGTCGTCTACGGGCTGGTGCTGGAAGGGCGCGAGACCGAGGCCGGACGCGGACCCAGCGACCTGTTCGCGCTCGCCGACACCATCGCCTCCGAGGTCGGCGGGCCCGTCACCATCGAGGACCGCGCGTCCCGGGTGATCGCCTACTCCGCCTCCCAGGGGGACACCGATCCGGTGCGGCGCCACACCCTGGTGGACCGGCGGGTGCCGGAGGCGGTCCGGGAGCGGTTCGACGCGGACGGGGTGTTCGCCCGGCTGGCGGCCTCCACCGAACCCCGGTTCGTCCCGGGTGTGCCCGCGCTCGGGATGGGCGGGCGCACCGCCGTGCCCATACGGGTGGGCCGCGAACTCCTGGGGTCGCTGTGGGTGGTGTGCACGGCCCCGCTGGACGCGGAGCGGTCGCGGGCGCTGCGCGAGGGCGCGTACACGGTCGGCCTGCACATGCTGAGGGCCCGGGTGAGCAGCGACCTGGAGAGGCAGGTCGAGTCGGAGTCGGTGATCGACCTCCTGGAGGGGTCGGCCGACCCGGCGCAGACGGCCGGACGGATCGGCCTGCTCGCCGAGGGGCTGCGGGTGATCGCCTTCCAGGCCCGTGCCGGCGGCGAGCCCGAGGCCGCGATCCTCCACCTGTTCGAACAGGTCACCACCGGTTTCGGGTGGTCGCGCCCGGGGCGCAGCACGCTGCTGGGGACCACCGTGTACACGGTGCTGCCCTGTGGGGACGACCCCGCTCCCGCGGTGGAGTGGGTGCGCTCCACGCTGCGCGGCCTGCACGGGTCCCCGGGCCTCGTCGCCGGTGTGGGCGGTGTCGCCGACGTCGCGGGCCTGCCCGCGAGCAGGCAGGAGGCGGACGAGTGCCTGACACTGCACGGGCGGGCGCCGGAGGGGGCCGACGCGCTCGTCTACGACGACGCCTGGCACCTCGTGCTGCTGCGCCGCCTGCGGCTGGTGGCCGAGAGCGGCCGCCTGCCCGTCCGCAACCCGGTGGCGGACCTGGTACGGCATGACGCCGAGCACGGAACGGACCACGTGCGTACGCTCCGCACCTGGCTGTACGCGCACGGGGACCTGGGGCGGACCGCGGAGTCCCTGGGCCTGCACACGAACACGGTGCGCTACCGGCTGCGCCGGATGGGCGCGGTCGCGGACCTGCGGCTGCACGACCCCGAGGCCCGTGTGGCGATGACGGTCGCGCTGGCCGCCCTGGCGGACGGCCCCGGGGAGGATGCGTCCGCGGGGTGATCCCGGATGCGCCGACCGGAGGCCGTCTCCTCATCCGTTCCCGACCGATGGCCGACGACGAGGCGGAGCACCTCTGAGGCGCCCCTCCGTGCGCCTACCGGGACATGTCGCCCCCGCCCCCGGCGATCTCGTCGTCGGACGCCAGGCGCGCGGCGAGCTCGTCGCGCGCCATCAGGCTCTCGTCGATACGCCCGGTCCGGTAGCCCACCCGGGCGGTGATGTGGCCCGCCACCGGGATGGTCACCACCTGGAAGAGCGCCACCAGTATCAGCGTCCCGACGTTGAACACGTTGGTCTCCACCGGGACCAGCCGGATACCGATCCCCACCAGTACCAGGAGCAGCCCCAGCACCTGCGGCTTGGCGGCGGTGTGCATGCGCGAGAGCAGGTCGGGAAAGCGGACCAGTCCCACCCCGGCCACCAGGGAGAGCGCCGCGCCGGCCAGGATGCACAGGACCGCCACCCAGTCCAGGACGGTGACGAACTGCTCGCTCACGGGTTCTCCCCCTTCTCCGAGTCGGGAACGGCGTCGGTGGGCGTCGCGGAGGTGGGGTGCGACCCGGTCGTCGAGGGGATGTGCTCTCCCAGCGCGCGCCGGGCGACGAACTTGGCGATGCTGACCGATCCGACGAAGCCCAGCAGGGACAGCACCAGCAGGGTCGGCAGCACCGTGGGGTCGCGGTGGAAGGCGGCGTAGGCCCCGGCGCCGGTCAGCGCCGAGGCGAGCAGCACGTCCACGGACAGGGCCCGGTCCAGGACGCTCGGGCCCATCAGCATCCGGACCATGCCCAGCAGCGCCGCCAGTCCGAGCATGACGCCGATGGCGATCCACAGGGCGTTCACGACCCCTCCTTCCCCTCGTGCCTCTTCTGCTCTTCGAGTTCCTCGGGCCCTCCGGCCCGCAGGGCGGCGATGTCCTCCTGGGTGCCCAGGGCCATCACGAACCGCCTCTCCAGCTTCCAGACGTCCCGGCGGCCCTTCTCGACGGCCTCGTCGTCCCCCACGCCCAGCATGTGCACGTACAGGATGCGCTCGGGCCGGTTGACCTCGACGATCAGGGTGCCGGGGATGACCGAGGCGGCGATCGCGGTGCACACCATCATCAGGTCCGAGTCGGTGCGCATCCGCACCGCCACCACCGAGCTGTGCACGCGCCCGGGCCTGAAGGTCAGCACGGTCACCTGGAAGCTGGCCAAGACCATCTCGACGAGCACGTGCAGGAACAGCCGGACCAGGTTCACCGGGTGGAAGCGGGGACCCGGGGTGATCGGCGGCATCGGGAACAGCACCATGATCAGCACCGACACCAGGAAGCCCAGGACCAGCAGGCCCAGCGACTCCGGGCGCGGCTGGAAGCCCTTGAAGAGCAGCATCCACACCAGGGTCATGCCGAGCGCGACCGGGATCTGGACCTTGCCCAGGCGTCTGCGCAGCGAGATCAGGCCGAGGCTTCTCTTCCGCGGGTTGGTCGTCTTGGTCACCGGTCGCCTCCGAGAACCGCCTCGATGTAGAGGGTGCGTGCCTGGAGCTCGACCGCCGCTTCGTAGGAGTACTCGATCAGCGGGCCCGAGAACACCGTCAGGGCGACGCTGAACGCCACCAGCGCCACCGTGGCGCCGACCATGCTCTTCGGCAGGACCACCGACGTGACCACCGGTGTGGCCGCGGTCGCGGTGTCCCTCAGCCGGGAGGAGGGGCCGACCGCCTCGGCGGGGCCGAGCGCCGCGGTGGAGGGGTCCTCGGCCTCGGTGTCCTCCAGCACGGTACCGGGCTCGGCCACCATGCCCTCGGAGGGCCTTCGCCAGAACGCGTAGTTCCACACCCGGGCGATGACGTACAGGGTGAGCAGGCTCGTGAGCACCGACGTCCCCACCAGGACGTAGGCGAGCGGCGTGCCCGCCTGCACGCCGGCCTGCAGCAGGCCGATCTTGCCGAGGAAACCCGACAGCGGCGGGATGCCGCCCAGGTTCATCGCCGGGATGAAGAACAGGACCGCCAGCACCGGCGCGATCCGCGCCAGTCCGCCCAGGTGGTCCAGGGACGTGGACCCTCCCCGGCGCTCGATCAGGCCGGTGACCAGGAACAGCGTGGTCTGCACCGTGATGTGGTGCGCGATGTAGAACACCGCGCCCGCCATGCCCTGGTCGCTGCCCAGGGCCACGCCGAAGACCATGTACCCGATGTGGCTGATCAGCGTGAACGACAGCAGACGCTTGATGTCGGTCTGCGCGACCGCGCCCAGGGCGCCCATGACCATGGTCGCCAGCGCCACGCACATCAGCAGGACGTTGAGCTGCTCGCCGGGGAACAGGAGGGTCTGCGTGCGGATGATCGCGTACACGCCCACCTTGGTGAGCAGGCCCGCGAACACCGCGGTGACCGGCGCGGGCGCCGTCGGGTAGGAGTCGGGCAGCCAGGCGGCCAGCGGGAACACCGCCGCCTTGATGCCGAAGGCGAACAGCAGCATGATCTGCAGGGTCGCCCTGAGGTCGGTGGACAGCTCCGGCAGCCGCTCGCCGAGGTGGGCCATGTTCACCGTGCCGGTGGCGCCGAAGACCAGCGCGACGGCGATCAGGAACAGCACCGACGACACCAGCGACACCACGACGTAGGTGGCGCCCGCCCGCATGCGGGACTGCGTGCCGCCCAGGGTCAGCAGCACGTAGCTGGCGGTCAGCAGGATCTCGAACCCGACGTAGAGGTTGAACAGGTCGCCGGCCAGGAAGGCGTTGGACACGCCCGCCACCAGGATCAGGTAGGTCGGCTGGTACACCGACAGGGGCGCCACCTCGGCCTTGCCCGCCATGCCCTGGCCGACGGAGTACACCAGCACGGCCAGCGTGACCGCCGCCGACACCGTCACCATGAGCGCGGACAGCCGGTCGGCGACCAGGGTGATGCCGATCGGCGCCTCCCAGCCGCCCACCTGCACGGCCAGCGGACCGTACTCGTGCACGCCCAGCATCAACACCAGGCCGATGGCCAGGACCAGGGTCAGGGAGATGACGCTCAGCCACTGCTGCAGGTGCGGCCAGCGGATGCCGAGGGCCAGCTTCACACCGGCCGTGAACAGCGGAAGCACGACCGGCAGGGGGATGAGGTAGTGCAGGATCCCGGAGAGGTGGTCCACACCCATGGTCACTCGCTCCCTTGCAGGTCGCTGTCCTCGGCACGGGCCAGGCGCTCGCGTTCGGCCCGCATGGTCTGGCGCGCCTGGCGCCGCTGCGAGCGGACGCGGCGGCGCAGCTCGCGCCACAGCTCGCGCTCGGCGGCGCGGTCGGCCCGCCGGTGCTCGCGCAGCCGCCTGCGTCCCTGCCGGATCCGTCCGCGCAGCTCCTGGACCTGGGCGGTCATGCTCTCCGCGCGGTCGCTCAGGCGGCGCATGGTCTCCTGGGACTTCTCGTCGGGATCGTGGTCCTCGGCCTCCAGCTCGTAGCGGGCCAGCTCGGCCTGCGCCCTGGCGATCTCGGCCTTGATGCGGGCCTGCTCGGCCAGCTCCTGGGCGTCGGCGACGGCGATGGTCGCCTGGAGTTCGGCGCGCTGGCGGCGGATGTCGGCCTGGAGCCTGCGCCGCTCCTTGAGGAAGCGCTGGCGCACGGCGCGCCGCCCCTCGCCCTGGACGATGCGGAGGTCCTCGACGTCGTCCTGCACCTCGTCGTTGCCCTCCAGCTGCCAGCTCCGGTAGGCCATGGCCAGCAGGAACGCGGTGACGCCGAGGGTGATGACGAGCGCGGTCAGGATCATCGCCTGCGGCAGCGGGTCCGTCATGTCCTCGGGATCCGTGAGCCACAGGACCGGCGGCCTGCCGGGCTCGCCCGCCATGGCCAGGATCATCAGGTTGACGCCGTTGCTCAGCATGATGAAGCCGAGGAGCACGCGGGTGAGGCTGCGCTCCAGCAGGAGCACGACGCCCACCGCGACGAGGACGCCGACGACGATGACGAGGGCCAGACTGGGTGACTCGTTCACGAGATGACCTCCTCGGCGGGTTCTGCGTCCCTGCCCCGGGCGTCCGCCTTCTCGTGCGCGGCGTTCCGCTCGATCTGCTCGTCGATACGCGCGCCGAGACTGCGCAGGATGTCCAGGATCAGCCCGATGACCAGCAGGTACACGCCGATGTCGAAGATCATGGAGACCGAGACGTGGGCCGTTCCCAGGATCCAGAGGTCGATGTAGGCGTGGCCGCCCGCCAGGACGTTGGTACCGAAGACCGCACCGCCCAGCGCGGTGCCGGTGGCCACGGCCAGGCCGGTGCCGATCAGCGCTCCCGGCTGCACCCACGCGCTGGCGTACAGCTCGAACCGGCCTCCGGCGAGGTAGCGGACGATGAACGCCAGGCCCGCGACGATCCCGCCCGCGAAGCCGCCGCCGACCGAGCCGTGGCCGGTCAGCAGCAGGTACACCGAGATCACCATGACCACCGGGAAGAGGAAGCGCGAGACGACCTCGAAGATGACCGACCGGCGCTCGGTGGGCAGGGCGTCGGCGCCCGGCAGCCAGGTGTGCTGCCACTTGGGCTTGATGTGCATGTCCTGCGGCGCGATCCGGATCCCTCCGAGGTCGGCCCTGTCCTGGTCCTCGGCGGGCTCGGGGGGCTGGGTGACCGACAGGGCCATCACGCCGCCCGGGGCCTTGCGGGGCTGGGCGCGGCGGCGCACGAACATCAGGCTGGCCACGCCGGCGGCCGCGACGGCGAGCACCGAGATCTCGCCCATGGTGTCCCAGGCGCGGACGTCGAGCAGCAGGACCGAGACGATGTTCTCGCCGCCCGCCTCCTTCGCCGCGGCCGGGTACTCCTGCGCGATGGACGGCTCGCGGCGCCCCGCCAGGGCGTACCAGGTCATCGAGGCGACCACGACGCCGGTGGCCAGCCCCAGGGCCAGGTTCCACATCCGGCGGCCGCGCAGGGCGGGCGCCGAGAAGCGGGGCGGGAAGCGGCGAAGCACCAGCACGAAGACCACCAGGCTGACGGTCTCCACGAGGAACTGGGTGAGCGCGATGTCGGGGGCGCCCATCACGTAGAAGAGGGTGGCGACGCCGTAGCCGCCGGTGCCGACGAGGATCACCGCGAAAAGGCGGCGCCGTACGAACAGGGTGAACAGGGAGGTGACGATGATGATCAGGGCGGGGATGACCTGCACGGCGGAGTCCCACAGGCGCGGCCGCGGGTAGTCGCCGTCCCAGATCCGGCCGCCGACCATCCACCATCCGGTGGCGATGACCAGGGCGACCAGGATCGTGCCGAGGTAGATGGGCAGCGAACCGCGCTGGGTGCTGCCGGTGACCTGCAGGGCCAGGTTCTCCAGCCAGGCGAGCATGCGGCGGTAGACCCGGTTGGGGTCGGGCAGCGCCGTCCGGTTGCCCATCCACACGACCTGGTGGCGGAGGCCGAACATGGCCAGGCCGCCGAGGACGCACACCGCCGACAGCAGCAGCGGGAGCTCGAAGCCGTGCCACAGGGCCAGGTGCTTCTCCTCCGCGCCGGGGGCGGAGGGGACGGTGTCCGCGTACACGGCGAGGAGGGGGTCGACCATGCTGGAGAGCGGGCCGCCCAGGAGCCCGAGCCCGGCCATGACCGCGGCGGGCGCCTGGAAGAGGGGGCCGGGGGCGTGGACCTGCGTGGACGCCACGTCCTCCTTGACGGAGAAGGCGCCCCACAGGAAGCGCAGGCTGTAGGCGACGGTGAGGACGCTGCCCACCGTGATGCCGACCAGGACCGCGGTGTCGACGCCGTCGCCGTGGGCGAAGGCGCCGAAGGCCAGTTCCTTGGCGGCGAACCCGAGGGTGGGCGGCAGGCCCGCCATCGAGGCCAGGACCACGACCGTCGTCCAGAAGGAGCCGGGCATGGACGTGCGCAGGCCGGAGAGCTCGCGCAGGTCGCGCGTTCCGGTGCTGTGGTCGATGACGCCGGCCACGAGGAACAGCGGCGCCTTGAACAGCGAGTGCGCGACGAGCATGGAGATCCCGGCCAGGGCCCCGGCCCGGGTTCCCGCGCCCAGCAGCGTGATGAGGAAGCCGAGTTGGCTGATGGTGCCGTAGGCCAGGACGAGCTTGAGGTCGAACTGGCGCAGCGCCTTCCAGCCCGCCAGGACCATGGTGACCGTGCCGAAGAACAGCGCCGTGTACTGCCAGACGACGGCGTCGTGGAAGGCGGGGGTGAGCCGGGCCACCAGGTACACGCCCGCCTTGACCATCGCCGCGGCGTGCAGGTAACCGGAGACCGGCGTGGGGGCGCGCATGGCGGCGGGGAGCCACAGGCTGAACGGCAGCAGGGCCGACTTGGACATCGCGCCGACCATCACCAGGGCGAGCGCGACGTCGACCGCGGTGCCGCCGGGAGGCGCGGCGACGATCTCGGAGATGACGTAGGTCCCGGCGGCCTCGCCGAGCACGACCATGCCGACGAGCATCGCCAGGCCGCCGAAGGTGGTGACGGTCAGGGCCGTCATGGCCGACCGCCGGCTCTCCTTGAGCTCGGTGCTGTGCCCGATGAGCAGGTAGGAGAAGACCGTGGTCAGCTCCCAGTACACGAAGAGCTGGATGAGGTCGTCGGCCAGCACGAGGCCGAGCATGGCCCCGGCGAAGGCGACGAACACCCCGGCGAAGCGTCCGAGGCCGGGTTCGGAGTCGTTGAAGTAGCGGGCGCAGTAGACCAGGATCAGGGCGCCCACGCCCGCGGCGATGAGCGTCATGACCAGGCTCAGGCCGTCCATGTGCAGGCCGAGGCGGAGCGAGAACTCGGGGGCCCAGGACAGGGAGGTGGAGAGCGTCTCCCCGCGCAGGAGGGCGGGCATCTGGAAGAGGACCCAGACGGTGGACGCTCCGGGGACGACGGCGAGCGCGAGGAAGGCGTTGCGGCCCCACTGGCGCACCAGTAAGGGCGCGATCGCAGCCGCGACGAAATGCGCGATCAGCACTGTGGTCAATGCGCCCCTCCCGGACCGGCCCGGGCCCGCCCTGGTCCCGGGCGGACGTCCACTGCCCCCAGCAGCGGCCCGTCTCGCCCACAACCGGATCAGTGGACGGGGTGTCGCTACGGTTTGGAGGGGGCAAGGATGTATGTGAACTTGCGTGCAAAGGCTATTTAATAGCTAGACTACACAAACGTCAAACCACCGCGCGGTCGTGGACCCGCGGCGCCCATCCAGCCTGCGAGGACCGTTTCGTGCCCGACGAGACCCACGAGTTCGTGCCCGACGAGACCCACGGGGCCCGTGTTGACCAGCGCGATGCCGAGCTCGAAGAGTTCCAGCGCGCCTGGACCGAACTCATCAACGCGGCGATCCACGCCCGCTCCCGCAGCGGGCACGGCCACCGGGGTGCCGAAGATCTCACCCTCACCCAGGCGCTCCTCATGGAGGCGGTCCGCGGGATGGACAACCCCAGTGTCGGTTCGGTCGCCCAGATTGTCGGTGTTTCCTCTCCTTCCGCCACACGCATGATCCAACAGCTGGAGCGCAAGGGCATGATGGCGCGCCGTCGTTCCGAACGTGACGAGCGCAGCACGGTGGTGGCCATCACGGAGGAGGGCGAGCGGGTGCTCGCGATCCGCCGCAAGGACATGGAGCGCAAGCAGCGGCAGGTCTTCGACGCCATAAGGCCGTCGCTGAGGCCCCTGGTGCTCACCCTCCTGCGCGACCTCCGCGAGGCCCTGGACGAGACCTGAGGGCGGCGGGGTCTGCCGTGGGCAGATCTGCCCCGGGCCGAAACGGTGGCGGCCGCCCGGTCCGCCGCCGCAGGCTGGGATCACCGGCCGGGCGGGCGACCATCCCGCGAGGGGGCCGGTGAGGGAGGTTCCATGTTGATCCACGAACGGCTCGCCGCCCCGGAGGAGAGCCCGGGCGGCGCCTTCGACGACCAGCTGGCGATGCGCCTGCTGCGCAGCCGCATCGTGCTGCTGGGCACGCAGGTCGACGAGGCCAGCGCCAACCGCGTGTGCTCGCAGATCCTGCTGCTCGCCGACGAGGACCCGCGCAGGGACATCACGCTGGCCGTCAACAGCCCGGGCGGGTCGGTCTCGGCGGGCCTGGCCGTCTACGACACCATGAAATTCGTACCCAACGACGTGTCCACGCTGGTCATGGGCTTCGCCGCCAGCATGGGCCAGTTCCTGGCCTGTGCGGGCACCCCGGGCAAGAGGTACAGCCTGCCGCACGCGCGGATCATGATGCACCAGCCCTCGGGAGGGCTGGGCGGGACCGCCGCCGACATCGCCATCCAGGCCGAGAACCTGGCGTACACCAAGCAGACCATGATCCGGCTGATCGCCGAGCACACCGGTCGGACCGAGGAGACCATCTCCCGGGACCAGCACCGCGACGCGTGGTTCACCGCCGAGGAGGCCAGGGAGTACGGGTTCGTCGACCACGTGGTCGAGTCCGCGGCGCAGATGGACGGCAGCGGCCTGCGGCTGGGCGCCGGTCCTCCCGGGTTCGCCACCCGGACGGGGGGAGGGGGACGATGAGCGGTCGCTACACGGTGCCGGTGGTGGTGGAGCGCACGCCCCACGGCGAGCGGTCCTTCGACGTGTTCAGCAGGCTGCTCTCGGAGCGGATCATCTTCCTGGGCACGCCGATCGACGACGACGTCGCCAACGTGGTGATGGCGCAGATGCTCCACCTCGACTACGAGTCGAGCGATTCCGACATCCAGCTCTACATCAACTCGCCGGGCGGCTCGAACACCGCCCTGACCGCCATCTACGACACCATGCGGTTCGTGCGCGCCGACGTGGCCACGGTGTGCATGGGCCAGGCGGCCTCCGCGGCGGCGGTGCTGCTCGCCGCGGGCACGGCCGGCAAGCGGATGGCGCTGGAGCACGCGCGGGTGCTGCTGCACCAGCCCTCCGGAGAGGGGCAGGGGGTCGCCGCCGACCTGGAGATCCAGGCCGGGGAGATCCTGCGGGTCCGCTCCCAGGTGGAGGAGATCCTGGCACGGCACACCGGGCAGACGCAGGAGCGCCTGCGCGCCGACACCGACCGGGACAAGATCTTCACCGCCGAGCAGGCCAGGGAGTACGGCCTGGTGGACGGGGTCATCACGACCCGGGAGGTCGCCCCCGCGGCCGGGCGCGCCGCGTAGCGGTGCCGTCCGGGGCCCGGGCGGCGAGGGCCCGGGCCCCGGACGGGCGGGGCGGAGCATGGAGCCGTCCCCGTCAGACCCTGGGCTGGGCCACCCCGGCCGAGGCCCTCAACAAGTTCCTCGTTGCGACGACCACTTGACCCCAAGGCGCCCGAACTCGCTATAGGTACAAGATCAACGGGCGTGGAGCCTCCTGCTCCACGCCCGCGACGTTCGCGGCCGGTCCGCTAGGCGGCCAGCGACAGTACCTGGGCCCGCTGGACGGGCACGGCCGCGGGGGAGGCGGCCGCGGGACGGTAGTCGCCGAGGGAGGTGCCGGTTCGCCTGAGCCGGACCGCCACGGTCCGCTCGTACAGTTCGCCCAGCACGTCGGAGAGGCTCAGCCCGAGGGAGCGGTAGACCGCGGCGAGCACCTCGGAGGAGGCCTCCTTGCGTCCGCGCTCGATCTCGGACAGGTAGGGCAGGGACACCTGGGCGTCCTCCGCCACCTCGCGCAGCGTTCGGCCCTGCTCGGTCCGGGTGCGCCGCAGCAGGTCGCCGATGAGGTCGCGCATGAGGGGATCTCCCGGCTCCTCGGCGCGCCCGCCCACGCGGGCCTCGTCCAGGGAGCGAAGGACGTCGGACATCGGGGCCTCCACGGTTTCGACGGTCTCCTCCCGAGCGTACGCCGCGGTCCGTGCGGCGGGGAGTCGTCCCCGGGCCTTCTGCGAAGGGCAGAACCGGGCGGCGTCCGACGCGTCCGCCACGCGTGCCTCCAGAGCCGGCAAAGGCTTGTCCCCGTGCGCGTGTCGCCGGTGTTTTCCCCTCCATGGAGCGGGCAGTAGGAGAACGCGTCTACATCCGGAGGAACCTATGGAGATCACCGGAATCATCAGCGCGATCGTCATCGGACTGATCATCGGCGCACTGGGGCGCCTCGTCGTCCCCGGCAAGCAGCACCTGCCGATCTGGCTGACACTGGTCCTGGGCATCGTGGCGGCCCTCGTCGGCGGCTGGCTCGCAGCGATGTTCACCGGCAGTCTGATCATCACGGTGATCATTCAGGTGCTGGTGGCGGCCGCGATCGTCTACCTCGCGGACGGCCTCTACTCCAAGGGGGCCAAGGGTAGGACCGCCTGAGGCGAGGGTGGAACCGCCTGAGGCGGTTCCACCCCGGCACGGGGCCGCCGGGTCTACCCGGCGGCCCCGTCCACGTCCACGGTCCGTCCCAGGCGCAGCGAGGTCTCGGCGGCCTCCAGCACGGCCACCACGTCCCGCCCGAACCTCACGTCGCACGGATCGCCGACCGTGCCCTCCACCTGTGCCAGCAGCCTGTCGACCGCGGCGCCGAAGGCCTCCACCGGGTTCCGGTCGCCGCTGGGCACCGGCACCCAGCCGCGCTCGCCGTGCAGCACGACCTCGAAGGTCTGCGCGTCGGGGGCGGCGTCCAGGGTCACCGCGAACGAGCCGACCGCGCCGCCCTCATGCCGGGTGAGCATGTGCACGGTGTCCCGCGGCCCCGCGAGCGCCGCCACCTGCGTGACCGGGCCGAGCACCGGCAGCACCTGGGACAGCACATGCGGTCCCACGTCCCACAGCCCGCCCTTCTCCTTGCGCCAGGGGGAGGCGCCGAAGGGGTTGCCCGGCTGGAAGATGGACGCGAAGAGCGTCGCCCGCACCCCGTGCCAGCCGCCCTCCTCGGCGGCCGACTCCACGAACTCCGTCACGTTGTCGGAGAAGCGGTTGGTGAAGAACACCACCGACGCCAGCCCGCGCGCCTCCGTCTCGGCGGCCAGCGCGTCGGCCGCGGCGGTCGACAGCGCCACAGGCTTGTCCAGCAGAAGGTGCTTCCCGGCCCGGGCGGCGCGCAGCGCCAGCTCCGCCTGGATGTGGGGCGGCAGCGCGACGGCCACGGCGTCGACATCGGCCAGCAGCGAGTCGACATCGTCGTGGGCGCGGATCCCGTACCGCTCGGCGAGCGCTGAGGACTTGGCCGGGTCGCGTCCCCACACCCCCGCGAGGGTCGCGCCGGGGTGCCCGTCCAGTGCCGCGGCGTGCGTCTCCGCCGCCCAGTAGCCCGTGCCCAGCAGTCCGAACCTGAGGCCCATGCCGTTCTCCCTAGTCTCGACCACCGACCATTGTCCATGGAATCGCTCCCACGGTGTGGGGCGGGGCGTCCTGATCCAGCGGGGACGAACCGGCGGGCCCCGTACGCCGCGCGGGTCAGGGGTACAGGCGGCGCGCCCCCGCCGACGGAAGGGCCCCGAACACGGCCGGCCTGGTGAAGCCCCGCTCCCGATAGGCCTCCCGCACCGCCTTCCCACAGGCCTCCACGCGGTCGGTGTCCGACAGGGCGACCACGCACCCGCCGAAACCGCCGCCGGTGATCCGCGCGCCCAGCGCGCCGGCGGCCAGGAGGGCGTCCACGGCGGTGTCCACCTCCGGGACGCTGACCTCGTAGTCGTCGCGCAGGGAGGCGTGGGAGGCGGTGAGCAGCGGCCCCACCGACCGCAGGTCCCCGGACCGGAGCAGGTCCACGGTCTTCAGCACCCGCGCGTTCTCGGTCACCACGTGGCGCACCCGGCGGCGGGACACGTCGTCGGGCAGTGCGGCCAGGGCCCCCGGCAGGTCGGCGACGTCGCGCAGGGCCGCCACTCCCAGGAGGCGCGCGGCCTCCTCGCAGGACCGGCGGCGGTCGGCGTAGTGGCCCTCCACCAGCCGGTGCGGGGCGCGGGTGTCGACCACCAGGACGGTGAGCCCCGCAGCCGCCGGGTCGAAGGGCACCTGCTCGGTCACCATGGACCGCGTGTCCATGAACAGGGCGTGCCCCTCGGTGGACAGCATCGACGCGGACTGGTCCAGGATCCCGCACGGCATGCCCACGAAGTCGTTCTCCACGCGCTGGGCCAGCCGGGCCACCTCGGCCGGTTCCAGGACCGCGCCGTGCAGGGAGGCGGCGGCCATGACGGTCGCGCACGTCAGCGCGGCGGACGAGGACAGGCCCGCGCCGGTCGGGATCGTGCTGTCCACCAGCAGGTCCATCCCGTCCACCGTGTACCCCTCGTCCCGCAGGACCCACAGCGCGCCCGCGGGATAGGAGGCCCACCCCTCCACGGCGCCGGGGAGCAGGTCGGGCAGCCGGGCCCCGAACCCGTCCCCGGACTGGCGGGACCGGAACCGCACGGTTCCGTCCGCGCGCCGGGCCGCGGCGGCCGTCAGCGCGTGGGGCAGGGCGAAGGGGAGCACGAACCCGTCGTTGTAGTCGGTGTGCTCGCCGATGAGGTTGATCCGCCCCGGCGCGGCCCACACGCCCTCGGGCCCGTGCCCGAACGCCGAGTGGAACACGGTCGTCGCGTCGTCCATACGGTCCTGCCTCCTTGGCCGTCTGTGCGAGGTGAGCGCCGGAGCACGGTGTCAGGCCGCGTCCCGGCGCGATCGGGCGAACTCCCAGGCGTCGGCGACGGTCTCGTCGAGCGTGCGCACCGGCTCCCAGCCCAGTTCCCTGCGGGCCCTGTCGTTGGCCGCGACCAGGACGGCCGGGTCGCCGGCGCGGCGGGGGGCGTCCTCCACGGGCACCGGTCGGCCGGTGACCCGCCGGACGGCCCTGATCACCTCGCGCACGCTGTGTCCGCCTCCGGTCCCCAGGTTGTGGACGCGGAAGGAGCCCGGCCGCACGTGCTCCAGGGCGCGCAGGTGCGCCTCGGCCAGGTCGGCGACGTGCAGGTAGTCGCGTACCGCCGTCCCGTCCCGGGTCGGGTAGTCGGTGCCGAACACCTTCGCGCTCCCGCCCTCCCCGGCGGCCGCCTTCAGCAGGTTCGGTACCAGGTGGGTCTCCGTGTCGTGGCGCTCGCCGAACCCCAGGTGGGCCCCGGCCACGTTGAAGTACCGCAGGCTCGCCGCGCCCAGCCCGTGGGCCCGCGACCACGACTCCAGCAGGTGGTCGGCGGCGAGTTTGGTCGCGCCGTACGGGTTGGTGGGCACCGCCGGGTCCGCCTCGCCGATCGGCGCGTCGGAGCCGGGGTCGCCGTAGGCCGCGGCGCTGGAGGAGAACACCAGCCGCCGCACCCCGTGGCGCAGCGTGGCCTCCGCCAGCGCCAGGGTCCCCGACACGTTGGTGCGCCAGTACTTCTCCGGGGCGGTCACCGACTCGCTCACGAGGGACTTCGCGGCGAAGTGCAGGACGGCGTCCACGGACGGGTCCAGCACGCCGGCGGCCTCGTGCAGGTCGGCGACCACCAGCCGGGCGCCCGCGGGGACGGCGTCCGCGTGCCCGGTGGACAGGTCGTCGAGCACGGTCACCTCGTGGCCCTCCCGGAGCAGCAGGGCGGTCACCACGCTCCCCACGTATCCGGCGCCGCCGGTGACGAGCAGTTTCACGGTGCGACCTCCCGGAGCCGTCGGGCCGTGGTCTCGGGCGCGACGTCGTTGATGAAGGTGCCCATGCCGGACTCGGTCCCGGCGAGGTACTTGAGTTTGCCCGGGGCGCGCCGCACCGAGAACAGCTCCAGGTGCAGGCGGGCGAGGTCGCGCCGGTCGCGCACGGGCGCCTGGTGCCATGCGGAGACGTAGGGCAGGGGCGCGTCGTGGAGCGAGTCCAGGCGGCGCAGCACGTCCAGGTACAGGTGGCCGAAGTCCTCGCGCTCCTCCTCGGACAGCGCGGGCAGGTCGGGCACCCGCCGGTGCGGGTACAGGTGCACCTCCACGGGCCACCGGGCCGCGGCGGGGACGAACGCCGTCCAGTGGTCGGTCCGGGCGACCACCCGGACCCCGGCCTCCTGCTCGGCGCGCAGCACGTCGGCGAACAGGTCGCCTCCGGTGCGCTCACGGTACTCCTCGGCGGAGTCGAGCATGCGCCGGGTGCGCGGGGTGACGAAGGGGAAGGCGTAGATCTGCCCGTGCGGGTGGTGCAGGGTCACCCCGATCTCGGGGCCCCGGTTCTCGAAGCAGTACACCTGCTCCACGCCCGAAAGCGCCGACAGCGCCTCGGTCCGGTCGATCCAGGCGGCCATGACCGTGCGCGCCCTCTCGGGGGACAGGTCGGCGAAGGACGCGTCGTGGTCGGAGCCGAAGACGAGGACCTCGCAGCGGCCCGCGGCCACGCGCCGGGAGGCCTCCAGCTCACCGACGCCCTCCAGGACCCGGCCGTCGTCGGCGACCAGGGAGGGGAAGCGGTTCTCGAAGGCGACCACGTCGTAGGAGGCGGACGGGACCTCGGTCAGCCGTCCGTCCGCGGAGGGGCACAGCGGGCACTCGCGGCTGGACGGCAGGTGGGTGCGGCCCTGGCGGTGCGAGGCCACGACCACCCACTCGCGCAGCAGGGGGTCGAAGCGCATCTCCGCGCCCGTCGCGGACGGGGGGAGGTCACGCAGGTCGGGGGCGGGTTCACGGACGGTGTCGCCCTCGTCGAAGTAGACGATCTCGCGGCCGTCCGCCAGCCGCGCGGAGGTCCTCCTCATCCGTCCTCCTTCCTCGGTCGGACGTCGGCGACCAGTAGGCGGCCCACGTGCTCGGTCAGGGTGGCCCGGGCGTCCCGGTCGATGCCGGAGTCGGTGACCAGCACGTCGCAGCGGTCCAGCGGAGCGATGGTGCTCATACCGACCGTGCCCCACTTGCTGTGGTCGGCGGCGACCACGAGGGAGGCGGCGGCCTCGACCAGGGCCCGGTTGGTCTCGGACTCCATGAGGTTGGGGGTGGTGAACCCGGCGCGCTCCTGCATGCCGTGCACTCCCAGGACGAGGGTGTCCAGGTTGAGTCCGCGGACGGAGGCGAGCGCGAGCGGGCCCACGAGCGCGTCGGAGGGTGTGCGGAAGCCGCCGGTGAGCGCCACGGTCTGGTCGGGGCGGGCGGCCCGGTAGAACACCTCGGCCACGCGCAGGGAGTTGGTGACCACCGTCAGCCCCGGGGTCTCGGCGAGGTACTCGGCGACGGTGGCGGTGGTGGTGCCCGCGGACAGGCCGACGGCGCTGTTCGGTTCGACCAGCTCGGCGACGGCCCGGGCGATCGCGTGCTTCTCGTCCTCCTGGCGGGTGGACTTGGCCTCGAAGCCGGGTTCCTCGGTGCGGGCGCCGTCCGGGGCGACGGCGCCGCCGTGCACCTTGCGCAGCGCCCCCCGGTGCTCCAGGGCGTCGAGGTCGCGGCGCACGGTCATGTCCGACACGGCGAGGCTCTCGACGAGGTCGGCGACCCGCACGGCCCCGGTGCGCCGCACCTGTTCGAGGATCAGCTCCTGCCGTTGCGCAGCCAGCATCCGCCCCCCAGGCGTGATCGAAAGTGTTTGAACGTGTTGTTTCTAGTTTTGCATGTTCCTGTCTGGTGTCAATATCGGGAGGTTCCATCGAGGAAAACTGTTGGAAAACGTTGGTAACTGTTGACAAGTCAGGCACGGAGTGTCGAACATGTGTGGAACGTCCGTGTGACCGCCTTCACACCTGTTCGGAGGAGCCCCCGATGCACCACAGACCTGTGGGACCACCGGGCCTGCGGCGCCGCACCCTGCTGCGCGGACTGGCCGGTGCCGGGACACTGCTGGCACTGCCCGGCCTGGCCGGATGCGGCGCGGGCGGACGCGGTGACCCGAACACGGTCACCATGGCCTCCAACCGGGCCAATCCCGCCCAGCGCGAGGCCGTCGGCGAGAGCGTCGGGAACTTCGAGGCGGCCTCCGGGCTGGCCGTGGAGGTCAACACCTTCCAGTCCACCGCATTCCAGGAGAGCATCAACAACTACCTCCAGGGCACCCCGGACGACGTCATCGGATGGTTCGCCGGCTACCGGATGCGCTTCTTCGCCGAACGCGGCCTTGTCAGCGACGTCTCCGAGGTCTGGGACCGGCACTTCAAGGACGCCTTCACCGACCAGGTGCGCGACCTGTGCACCGCCGACGACGGCAAGCAGTACATGGTCCCCGACTCCACCGCGCCCTGGGCGGTCTTCCACCGCAGGAGCCTGTTCGAGCAGAACGGCTACGAGGTCCCCGCCACCCGCGAGGAGTTCGTCGAACTGTGCGGGCGGATGCGCGGGGACGGGCTCGACCCGCTCGCCTCGGGGCTCCGGGAGGGCTGGCCCGCGATGGGCATGTTCGACCACCTCAACCTGCGGTTGAACGGTCCCGAGTTCCACCTGGAGCTGCTCAACGGCGACCACTCCTGGGACTCGCCCGAGGTCAGGAGCGTCTTCGGCGCCTGGGCCGAACTGCTGCCCCACCACCAGCCCGACCCCCTGGGACGGGGCATCAACGAGGCGCAGACGGCACTCGTCCGGCGCGAGGCCGGAATGATGCTGTGCGGCATGTTCATCACGCACTCCTTCCCCGAGGAGGACCTGGACGACCTGGACTGCTTCACCTTCCCCGAGTTCGACCCCGCGATCGGGGCCGACACGGTCGAGGCGCCCATCGACGGGTTCATGCTCTCGGGGGACCCGCGCAACCCCGAGGGCGCCCGCGAGCTCGTGGGACACATGGGAACCCTGGAATCGCAGGAGATCTACACCGCGATCGACCCGCAGGCGCTCCCCGTCCACACGGAGGCCGACACCAGCGGGTTCAGCGCCCTCGACGCCAAGGTCAACGACATGGTCGCCGGCGCCGGGGCGCTCACCCAGTACATGGACCGGGACACCCGCCCCGACTTCGCGTCCGTCGTCATGATCCCCGCGCTCCAGCGCTTCGTCCGGCAGCCGGACGACATCGCCGATCTGACCGCCACCATCCAGCGCCAGAAGGCGTCCATCTTCGGTCACTGAACCAGAAGGGAGAAGGGTGTGGTGTCCAACGCCCCCTCACCGCCCCAAGAACGGGCCACGCGGCCAGGAGAGGGCCCGCCGCGCCGACCGCGCACGGCCGCCCGGCGCCCGGGCCTGCGCAACAGCAGGGGGGACCGGGCCACCCTCGCACTGATGCTGGGCGTGCCCGCCCTGCTCGTGGTGTGCCTGGTGTGGCTGCCCGCCATGGCCACCGTCGTCCTGTCGTTCACCCGCTGGGACGGCATCGGCGGCCTGGAGACCATCGAGTGGGTCGGCACGCAGCACTACACGGACGCGTTCACGATCTACCCGCCGTTCGAGCCGGCGCTGCGCAACAACCTGGTCTGGCTGGTGGCCCTGTTCGCGGTCCCCACCGTCCTCGGCATGTTCCTGGCGGTGCTGCTCGACCGGGAGCTGCGCGGAGGCCCGGTCTACCAGAGCATCTTCTACATGCCGGTCGTGCTGTCGCTGGCCCTGGTCGGGTTCATCTGGCAGCTCATCTACTCCCGTGACCAGGGACTGCTCAACGCCTTCCTCGCCGTGGTCGCCGACGTCCCGCCCGTGGACTGGTTCGGCGACTCCGACATCAACCTGTACGCGGTGCTGGTCGCGGCCGGGTGGCGGCACACCGGCTACATCATGCTGCTCTACCTGGCCGGGCTGAAGGCGGTCGACCCGTCCCTGCGCGAGGCCGCCGCCATCGACGGCGCCGGGCCGGTGCGCACGTTCACCCGGGTCGTCTTCCCCGCCCTGCTGCCCATCAACCTGGTCGTGCTCGTCGTGACCGTCATCGACGCACTGCGCGCCTTCGACATCGTGTGGATCATCAACCGGGGCCGCAACGGCCTGGAGCTGATATCGGCTCTGGTGACCTCCAACGTCATCGGCGAGGCCAGCCGTGTGGGCTTCGGCTCCGCGCTGGCCGTGATCATGCTGGTGATCTCGCTGGTGTTCATCATCGTCTACGTGTCCACCATGCTGAGAGGGGCCTACCGGTGACCGCCACGACCCTCCCCGACGCCTCCCGGCAGTACCGCCGCCGCAGGATCCGCCCGGCCAGGGCCCTGCTGCACGCCTTCCTCGGCGCCACGGCACTGGCCTGGTTCTTCCCCGTCCTGTGGGCGCTGGTCAACTCCTTCCGCGACTACGACCACACCGCCCTGCACGGCTACCTGTCCCTGGGCGGCTTCACCCTGGACAACTACGCCAACGCCTGGAACCAGGGCGAGCTGCCCGGCTACTTCTGGAACTCGCTGGTCATCACGGTCCCGGCCGTGCTCCTGACGCTGCTCCTGTCCTCCTGCGCGGCGTTCGTGCTCTCCAACTACTCCCGCAGGTTCAACCTGGTGATGCTCGCGGTGTTCCTGGCCGCGAACCTGCTGCCCGCCCAGGCGCTGCTCGTCCCGCTGTTCCGGCTCTACACCTCCATCCCACTGCCGTACTGGATCAGCGAGTCCGGATCCCTCTACGACAGCCACCTCGGCATCGTCCTGATCCACACGGCCTTCCAGATCGGGTTCTGCACGTTCGTGCTGAGCAACTTCATGAAGGCCATGCCCGCCTCCCTGCTGGAGGCGGCCAGGGTGGACGGGGCGTCGGTGCTCCAGCAGTACTGGGGGGTCGTGCTCCCCTTGTGCCGTCCCAGCCTGGCCGCCCTGGCCACGCTGCTGGTCACCTGGATCTACAACGACTTCTTCTGGGCGCTGGCGCTGCTGTCCAGCGGGGACAAGCTGCCCATCACCACCGCCCTGCAGAACCTCCAGAGCGCCTTCTTCGTCGACTACAACCTGCTCTCGGCGGGATCGGTCATCGTCGCCCTGCCGACGCTGGTCGTGTTCTTCCTGCTGCAGCGCCACTTCGTCGCCGGACTCACCCTGGGAGCCAGCAAAGAATGACGTACCGCACCGTTGGCCTGAGCGCGGCGGGGACCTCCCTGGTCCTCGGCGTGCCCGAGACCGGGCTGCCCCACGTCCTGCACTGGGGCGCCTACCTGCCCGACGCCGGAGGGCTCGCCGCCGTCGCGGCGCCGCCCGCCGCGCACAACGGGGTGGACGTGTCCCAGTGGCTGTCGCTGGTGCCCACCCAGACCGAGGGGTGGCGCGGCCATCCCGGGATCGCCGGGCACCACGAGGGCCGGGCCACCTTCCCCGACTGGACCGTCCGCGAGGTCTCCGAGGACCCGCTGCCGGACGCGGGCCCCGGCGTCGGCGGAGTCCTCACGGTCCTGGCGCGGGCCCGGGGGCTGGAACTGCGGTGCGAGCTCCGGATGGAGGCCTCCGGGCTGGTCCGCGCACGCAACACGGTCACCAACACCGACGCCGACCCGTGGACCCTGGACACCCTCCGGGTCACCCTGCCCCTGCCGCGGGAGGCGGAGGAGGTCCTGGACCTGACCGGGCGCTGGTGCCGCGAGCGCTCGCCCCAGCGCCAGGAGCTCACGATGGGCACCCGGATGCGCGCCTCCCGCCGCGGCCGGACCGGCCACGACGCCCCGCTGCTGCTCGTCGCCGGCACACCCGGGTTCGGCTTCCGCGGCGGCGAGGTGTGGGGCGTGCACACCGCATGGAGCGGTGACCACGTCCACCTGGCCGAGCGCCTGCCCGAGGGCGCGGGGCAGGCCGACGCGGTGATCGCGGGCGGCGAGCTGCTCCACCCCGGGGAGGTCCGCCTGGCGCGGGGCGAGTCCTACTCCACCCCGTGGGTGTTCCTGTCCTGGTCCGACCAGGGGCTCGACGGCATGTCCGCGCGGATCCACCGCTGGCTGCGCGCCCGGCCGGGCCACCCCTCCTCCCCGCGCCCGGTGGTCCTCAACACCTGGGAGGCCGTCTACTTCGACCACGACCTCGCCACGCTCAGACGGCTCGCCGACACCGCCGCCGGAATCGGCGTGGAGCGGTTCGTCCTGGACGACGGCTGGTTCCGGGGGCGCCGCGACGACACCGCGGGGCTCGGCGACTGGACCGTGGACACCGGTGTGTGGCCCGAGGGCCTGCATCCGCTCTTCGACCACGTCCGCTCCCGGGGCATGCAGGTCGGGCTGTGGGTGGAGCCGGAGATGGTCAACCCCGACTCCGACCTGGCGCGCGCCCACCCCGAGTGGATCCTGGCCGCCGAGGGGCGCACGGCCCTGCCCAGCCGCAACCAGCAGGTGCTGGACCTGTCCCGCCCCGAGGCCTTCCGGCACGTGTTCGAGCACCTGGACGCCCTGATCGCCGAGTACCGGCTCGACTACCTCAAGTGGGACCACAACCGCGACCTGCTCGAACCCGTGCACGCGCCCACCGGGGGAGCCGGGACGCACCGGCAGACCCTGGCCGTGCACGCACTGCTCGACCGGCTGCGCGAGCGCCACCCCGGCCTGGAGATCGAGTCGTGCTCCTCCGGCGGCGGCCGCGTGGACCTGGGGATCCTGGAGCGTACCGACCGCGTGTGGGCCTCCGACACCAACGACCCCCTGGAGCGGCTGGCCGTCCAGCGCTGGACCTCCCTGCTGCTGCCGCCCGAGCTGGTCGGCAGCCACGTCGGCGGACGCACCGCCCACACCACGGGCCGGGACGCGGACCTGTCCCTGCGCTGCCTGACCAGCCTGATGTCCCACGCCGGCATCGAGTGGGACATCACCCGGTGCACCGACGACGAACTCGGGGCGCTGGCCTCCTGGATCGGCCTGTACAAGGAGCTGCGCCCGCTGCTGCACTCGGGCGAGGCCGTGCACGCCGACGCACCCGATCCCGCCGACCAGCTCGACGGGGTGGTCGACCCGGACGGGAGCGAGGCGGTGTTCCGGTACGCGCGTCTGGCCACCTCCGCGCGCGCCCTGCCCGGGCGCGTCCGGCTGCCCGGCCTGCGCCGGGACCTGACCTACCGCCTGGTGTGGCGGCAGGAGGCGGGGCGTCCCTCGACCATGCAGCACGTGCTCCCGGAGTGGTTCGCCGGGGGCGGGGCGACCGTGTCCGGCGCGGTGCTCACCCGCTCCGGCGTGCAGCTGCCCAACCTCAACCCGTCCCAAGCCCTGCTCCTGCACCTGAGGGAGGCCTGACGTGCCCGCCGACCGCAAGCCCGCCCACCTGGAGGACTTCGCTCCCTCCCGGGGGACCCTGGCGCCCCGCGCCCGCTTCTCCTCCGACGCCCCCTCGCTGGACCTGAACGGTACGTGGCGGTTCCGGCTGCTTCCCCGGGCCGAGGCCGACACCGGCGGGTTCGAGGCCCCCGGCTTCGACGACTCCTCGTGGACGGACCTTCCCGTGCCCGCCCACTGGCAGATGCACGGACACGGCTCCCCCGCCTACACGAACATCTCCTACCCCTTCCCGATCGACCCCCCGTACGTGCCCGACGACAACCCGACCGGTGACCACCGGCGGACCTTCGACCTTCCGAAGGACTGGCCGCAGGGCCCGGCGGTGCTGCGCTTCGACGGGGTCGACTCCTGGTTCCGAGCCTGGCTCAACGGCACCGAGCTGGGCTTTTCCACCGGAAGCCGCCTGGCCGCCGAGTTCGAGGTCGGCCACCTGCTGCGCCCGGGAGGCAACACCCTGGCGGTCCGCGTCCACCAGTGGTCGGCGGCGAGCTACCTGGAGGACCAGGACATGTGGTGGCTGTCGGGGATCTTCCGCGACGTCACCCTCATCGCCCGGCCCCCGCAGGGGGTCGACGACCTCGCCGTGCACGCCGCCTACGACCACACCACCGGGGCGGGCACCCTGCGCGTCGACGTGGAGGGGTCGCCGGACGCCCTGGTCAGCGTCCCCGAGCTGGGGCTGGTGGACGCCGCCGCGGGGGTGGAGCACGCGGTCGGCGCGGTGGAGCCGTGGTCGGCCGAGGTGCCGCGCCTCTACGACGCCGAGGTGCGCGCGCCGGGGGAACGGGTCCGCACGCGGATCGGCTTCCGGACGGTGGAGGTCTCCGGCGGGCTGCTGCGCGTCAACGGCCGCCCGCTGCTGCTGCGGGGGGTGAACCGGCACGAGTGGCATCCCGACCACGGCCGCGCCGTGCCACGGGAGACCATGCGCGAGGACGTGCTGCTCATGAAGCGGCACAACGTCAACGCGGTGCGCACCAGCCACTACCCGCCCCATCCCCACTTCCTGGACCTGTGCGACGAGCTGGGCCTGTGGGTCGTGGACGAGTGCGACCTGGAGACCCACGGGTTCGAGGAGGTCGGATGGCGTGGCAACCCCTCCGACGACCCGCGCTGGCGCGACGCCTACCTGGACCGGATGCGCCGCACCGTCGGGCGGGACCGCAACCACCCCAGCGTCATCCTGTGGTCCCTGGGCAACGAGGCCGGGACCGGGGCGAACCTGAGGGCCATGGCCGAGTGGACACGTGAGCACGACCCGTCCAGGCCGGTCCACTACGAGGGCGACCGGGACAGCCCGTACGTGGACGTGTACTCGCGCATGTACGCGCCGCACGACGAGGTGGACGCCATCGGCAGGCGCGAGGAGGCCGAGACGGAGGATCCGGCGGCCGACGCCCACCGGCGCGGCCTGCCCTTCGTCCTGTGCGAGTACGGGCACGCCATGGGGACCGGGCCGGGGGCGCTGGAGGAGTACCAGCGATTGTTCGAGCGGCACGACCGCTGCCAGGGCGGGTTCGTCTGGGAGTGGATCGACCACGGGATCCGCCGCCGGGAGCCGGACGGCACCGAGTGGTTCGCCTACGGGGGCGACTTCGGCGAGGTCCTGCACGACGGGAACTTCGTCGCGGACGGCCTGCTGTTCCCCGACCGCGTACCCGGACCGGGGCTGACCGCCTACGCCAGGACCGTCGAGCCGGTGCACGTGGTCCCCGACCCGGCGGCCGGGAGCGTCCGCGTCACCAACACCTGGGACTTTCGGGACACCTCGGGCCTGGCCTTCTCCTGGCGGGTCGAGGAGGAGGGCGTCCCGTTCGGGGAGGGCGTCCTGGACGTGCCGGTGCTCGCGCCCGGGGAGGCCGCCGACGTGCCGCTGCCCGTGCTGCCCGAGCCGCCCGGAGACGGGGAGACCTGGCTGACCGTGTCCGTCCGGCTGGCCGGGGAGGAGCCCTGGGCCCCGGCCGGGCACGAGCTGGCCTGGGGGCAGGCCAGGGTGGGTGCTTCGGAGGCCGCGGACACCGACGCGGACGCGGACGCGCCGGGCGGGCCGGAGGGCTCCGCGACGCCTCCGCCGCCGGCCGCGGCGGACGGCACGCTGGGCATCGGCCCGGGCCTCCTGGACGCGGGGACGGGCGCGCTGCTCTCCGTCGGCGGCCTGCCCGTGGACCCGCCCGTGGTGGACCTGTGGCGCGCCCCGACCGACAACGACGTGGCCCGGCACGGGGTCTCGCTGGCCGCCCCGTGGCGCGCGGCGGGGCTCCACCGGATCACCGAGCGCCTGCTGTCCACCGGCTGGGAGGGGGAGGAGTTCGTCGTCCGGACCCGGCTGGCCCCGGCCGCGGCCGACTTCGGCATGCGCGCCGTCTACCGGTGGGGTGCCGCCGGAGAACGCCTGCTCCTGACCGTGGAGGCCGAGGCCGAGGGGGAGTGGCCCTGCCCCCTGCCGCGCTTTGGCGTACGCACGGCCCTGCCCGCCTCCCTGGACGGGGTCGAGTGGTTCGGACGCGGTCCCGGCGAGGCCTACCGGGACGTGGCCCAGGCCGCGCGGGTGGGCCGCTTCTCCAGCACCGTCGACGCTCTGCAGACCCCCTACCTGCGGCCCCAGGAGAACGGCAACCGGGCGGACGCCAGGTGGCTCGTCCTGCGGGCGGCGGACGGGACGGGCCTGCGGGTGGAGGGCGCCCCGGTGTTCGACTTCTCCGCCCGCCGGTGGGACACGGCGGCGCTCGACGCGGCCGACCACCCCCACGAGCTGGTCCCCGACGACCGGATCCATCTGCACCTGGACCAGGCGCACCACGGCATCGGTTCAGCCTCGTGCGGTCCCGGCGTGCTCCCCGCACACCGCCTGGCGGCCGGGCGGCACCGGCTCCGGCTCGGGTTCTCCCCGGTCGGCTGAGTCCGCGGGCGGTCGCTGCGGGGTGAGCTGGACCAGCGCCACCGCGGCGACCGCCACCAGGGCGCCCGCGCCCTGCGGGGGCGTGAGGGTCTCGCCCAGGACCAGCAGGCCCAGGGCCGTGGCGGTCAGCGGGCTGGCCAGGGACAGGAAGGACACGGCCAGCGCGGGCAGGCGCTCGACGCCCCGGAACCAGACCGCGTAGGCGAGCAGGGCGCCGACCACGCTCAGGTAGGCGAACCCCGCGAGGTTCGGCGCGGTGACGCGGCCGGGCAGGCCCTCCACCAGAAGCGCCGCGGGCGCCAGGAGGAGCCCGCCCGCGCTCAGCTGCCAGCCGGTCATGGCCAGGACGCCCACGCCCGGCGGGCGGCCCCACCGCTTGGTGAGCACGATCCCGGTCGCCATGGAGGCCGAGGCGGCCAGTCCCGCCAGCACTCCGACCGGGTCCAGGGCGGCCTCCGGGCCGAGGACGAGCAGGCCCACGCCCGTCGCGCCGAGCAGGGTGGCCGCGACGTGGACCGGGCGGATCCGGTCGCCGAGCAGCAGCGCGGCCAGGGCCAGGACCAGCAGGGGCTGGACCGACATCACCAGGGCCGCCACGCCGCCGGGCAGCAGGTAGGCGGCGACGAAGAGCAGGTAGAAGAACGCGCCGATGTTGAGCGTGCCCAGGACCGCGGCGCGCCACCACCACGCGCCCGAGGGCAGGGTCCGGGTCAGGGCCAGCAGCACGAGCCCGGCGGGCAGGGCGCGCACGGCCGAGGCGAGCAGGGGGCGGTCGGGCGGCAGGAGTTCGGTGGTGACCAGGTAGGTGCTGCCCCACACCGCCGGGGCCAGGGCCGTGAGCAGGGAGTCCAGGGCGAGCCGTCCGCGGTTCACACCAGTGCCCTTCCGTGCCGTTCGCCGAACACGGTGTGCCCGCGCGGCCGGCGTCCCGGGTGGGCCCGCCGCTCGGCGGGGCGGCCGACGGAGAGCAGGAGGGCGGCGGCGAGGTCGTCCCGGTGCTCGGCGCCGATGACCTTCTTGACCTCGGCCTCGTCCCAGCCGTTCATGGGCGAGGTGCCCAGACCCGCGTCGGCGGCGGCGAGCATCACGTAGGTCGCGGCGATCATGGCGTCCTTGACCGCGTACTCGCGGAGCAGCCCGCGCGCGGCCAGGTCGTCCTGGAAGCCGGCCCCGGCCGTGGCCGTCGTGCGGGCGCACCCGTCGTTCCACGCCCCGTTGCGCACGGCCGTCCCGCAGATGTCGTCCAGGGCCTCGCGCCAGGAGTCGGTCTCGGCGACGAACACCAGGGTGACGGGGGCCTCGCGGACCTGGCGCTGGCCGTTCGCGGCCCGGGCGAGGGCCTCGCGGTTGCCGGGGTCGCGGACCGCGACCACCGAGCGGGACTGGAAGTTCCAGCTGGAGGGGGCCTCCACGGCCGTGTCCAGGATCTCGTCGAGCAGGGAGTCGGGGAGGGGGTCGGGGCGGAAACGGCGGACGCTGCGGCGGGACCGGATGGTCTCGGCCAGGGGGAGGCGTGTTCTCATTCGACGGCGAACCCTTCGATGTCAAACTGTTCGATGTCGAAAGATTAGGCCGGGGCGATTCATCCCGTCAAGGGAGCGCCGTTATGATCGCCGGATGAACGACGCCGTCGATGTCTTCCTCGACCAGTGGGCACGCGAGCGGCCGGACCTGGACACGGCCCCCATGGGAGTGCTCGGACGGCTCTCCCGGGCCAGTCGGCTGCTGTCCCGGGGCGTCGGCGCCTACTTCTCCGAGCAGGGGCTGGAGTCCTGGGAGTTCGACGTGCTCGCCACCCTGCGCCGTGCGGGCCACCCCCGCCGCCTCACACCCAAGGAACTGGTCGCCATGACCATGGTCGGCTCCGCCGCCATGACCCACCGGGTGGACCGCCTGGTCGGGCGCGGCCTGGTCACCCGGGAGGTCGACCCCGGCAACCGGCGCCGCACCCTCGTGGGGCTCACACCGGAGGGGCTGGCCCTGGTGGATCGGGTCGTGGAGGGGCACGTCGCCAACCAGCTGCGCCTGCTCGGCGGTCTGGAGGAGGGGGAGCGCGAGCAGTTGGCGGCGCTGCTGCGCAAGCTGCTGCTCTCCCTGGGGGACACCCCCGCGGAGGAGCCGGGGGGATGACACGCGAGCGGGGAGGCGTCCGGACGCACCGGCGCCTCCCCGCGTCACCGGGGCGGTGGGATCGTCACCTGCCGGGCTTGTCGTTCCCGGTCAGCGCGTCCTTGATGTTCTCCCCGGCCTGCTTGAGCTTCGAGGTCTTCTTCTCGGCCTTGCCCTCGGCCTGCCACTGCTCGTTGTCCGTGGCCTTGCCGAGGCCCTCCTTGGCCTTGCCTCTGAACTCCTCGGCCTTGTTGCGGGCCTGGTCGCGTTCGGACATACCCACCTCCTGCATCGGGGTCCGGTCCCCTCCGGTTTCCTCACCGCTCGGCGGAAGGCTCAACCGTACGTAAGGTGAAAAACTGGACATAATGGACAACGTGCAGGTCGGAGTGGAGGCGCAGCCCTCAGGCCCGCGGCGCGGCCGTGGCCACCGAGGCGAACGGGGCGTGCGTGGTCACCCGGTGGGTGATGCCCTCGCGCACCATCTCCTTGGCCACGTCCACGGCCTTGCCCACGTCGGCGCCCTTGGCCAGTTCGGCGGTGATCGCGGCGGCGAAGGTGCAGCCCGCGCCGCTCACACGCGCGTCACCGATCTTGGGGGCGCTGAGGACGGTCGCCTCCTCGCCGTCGAAGTACACGTCCACCGCGTCCGGGCCGGGCAGCTCCACACCGCCCTTGACCACGACGTGCCGGGGGCCCAGAGCGTGGATGCGGCGGGCGGCCTCGACCAGGTCGTCCACCGTCTCGATGCTCTCCATGCCCGCGAGGGTGCGCGCCTCGAAGTGGTTGGGCGTGATCACGGTGGCCAGCGGCAGGATCCGCGCGGTGAGCGCCTTGTCGGTGTCCAGCGCGGCCCCCGGCTCCTGCCCCTTGCAGATCAGCACGGGGTCCAGGACCACGTGCCGCCACGGCTGACGGCCCAGGCCGTCGGCGACCACGTCGATGGTGTCCGGGGTGCCGAGCATGCCGAGCTTGACCACGTCCAGGTCGTGGCAGGAGGTCGCCGCCTCGATCTGGTCGGCGATGACGTCCGGGGCGATCGGGACGAAGCGGTGGCCCCAGTCGTTCTTCGGGTCGAAGGACACGATGCAGGTGATCGTCCCCATCCCGTAGACGCCCAGTTCCTGGAAGGCCTTGAGATCGGCCTGGATGCCGGCGCCGCCGGTGGCCTCCGATCCTGCGATCACGTACGCGCGGTCGGTCATCGGGCACCAACCCCCCTCTGTCGATGTGCTGTTGCGGACCACGTGGGTCCTCGCGGGTCCGCGGACCCGTAGACAATTGCATCACAACGGGCGGACGGGGCGTTCCGGCTGCTCGTGGCGCGTGCCATGGCCCGGCGGGTGCGACGGGTGCCACCGGGGCCCGACCGGCCGGGCGCCCGGCGCCCCGCCCCCGGAGTCCACCGGGGTCGGGCCGTCGGAGGGAGGCACTAGCATCCATGGATGCTGAACACTCCGCGGTCCCTCACCGACATCCTCGACGACGCGGCGATCCTCTCACTCGAACACCAGATCCACCTCTCGGAGGTGGTGGGCGAGCACGACTGGCGCGTGGACCTGCAAAATCCCGTCTTCGAGTTCACCGGGGAGCGGTCCCTGACCTGTGAGCGGTTCCACCTCCTCGGCAGCGCCGCGCCCGGTCCGGGATCGTGGATGTGGGCCTGGGCGAACCCCTCCGGCTTCCCCGCGGAGCTCACCGGGTTCTCCGCCAGGGTCCGCGACCTCGGCCACCAGTACGGGATCGCCGAGCTCTCCGACCCCGAGGTGCCCTTCGACGCGCTGCCCCACGCCTCGGGAGAACCCGTCATGGCGGCCGCCGTCCTCGCCGAGGCGGCCAAGGTCCTGACGGGCAGCTGGACCTCCTACACCGGCGACGCCGGAGGCGGCACACGGGTCGCCTTCCTCATCGAGCACCCGGCGTTCCTGCTGCCGCCGCCCTCCCCCGCCCGCACGATGCGCCTGCTCCATCAGTCCCTCGCCGAGCTGCCCCTGTCGGACCACCGGCGCGCCCTGCACGGCTACGCCGCCATGCGCGGGCTCGACCCGGTGTTCGACGCCGAGGGAAGGCGGCTGTCGTTCGGCGCCCGGGACTTCGGGGTGACCGTGGACTTCGACGACTCCCACCGGGTCGCGAGCATCAACGGGACGGTGCCGGCCGGCGGCTGAAGCGCTCCCGTGCGGGGCCGGGCGGCGCACACCGCCCGGCCCCGCACGGGGCCTCGCGTCCAGAAAAATATTTTCGTGTTATTTTTCATGGCACGGACGGCGGACCATGAACAGCGCAGGCGTCAGGTCGCCGAGGCGCTCCTGCGCGCGGTGGGGGAGCAGGGGCCGGCCCGGACCACCCTCGCCGACGTCGCCGACCACGCGGGCGTCTCGATCGGCCTGGTCCAGAGCTACCGGTCTTATCCGAGAGTGCTCCGGACTTCAGGCCAAAGGCGCATCGGATCCGAACCCCCGCCCGGCCCTCAGGCCGGGCGCTGTCGGCCTTCGATGTCCTGGCGCACCACGCCCAACGGTGCACCCCCGACCGCCCCGGCGAAACACGCCCCCTGACCACCACCGCATGGCCCGCCGGTAGTGGCGCTCCAGTGCGCCGAACCCCTGGCGCCTCCGCCGGGACCAGACCCCGGTGAGGCTGTGGACCGGCTTCGACACCGCGACCTCCGGTGGGAGGTGCACCCACAGGCGCCCAGGCCCGCTCCTGGCGTTGACCTCGGCCGACACGGCTTCCACGTCCGCGCACCACCCGCGTGTTCCTGCCCGGTCGCGTTCTGTCACACCCCGCCGCTACGCTCACCGGCATGCAGCTGCGGTACTCCTTCCGCGTGTACCCCGGCTCCGACCAACGGGGTGCGTTGGCCCGCCCGTCCGGGCGCGGGCCCCGCCGCTTCCTTCGCCGCCGCGGCGGTCAGCCCGGATAGGCGGGGGTGGAGGGGGCGCCCCAGTGCTTGGAGGTCTCCTTGGCGGCGAAGAAGTCGCCGCCCTTGCGCAGGGTGTCGTCGGTGCCCCAGGACTCGTCCCGGCCGACTTTGCGCAGGTGCGGGATGTGCTTGCGGCAGTGGATGTAGGCCTCCTCCACGTGCACCACGGTCCACATCAGCGCCCTCTGGCCGGGCACCTCGGGTGCGGGCAGGCCGGGGATGTGGCGACGCAGCTCCACGTCCTCCAGCAGGGTCGCGCGGCCGTTGACGTGCAGCCCGATGCGGTCGTGCGTGAAGTCCAGGAACATCAGCCCCACGTGCGGGTTCTCCAGGATGTTGCCCACGCTGGCGAACACGCCGTTGCCCCGGAACTCCGGGTAGGTCAGGGTGTGCTCGTCGATCACGTGGACGAAGCCGGGCGGGCCCGCGCGGAAGCTGGAGTCGCACTCACCTTTCTGGTCCGAGGTGGCGATGAACATCATCTCCTGGCGGGTGACGAACTCGCGCATGCGCGGATTCAGATGGTCGAGCATCTGGTCGCGGTAGAAACGGTCGGCGCGCTCGCTCGTACCGGTTATCTCCTGGACGCGGCGTTCACCCTCGCTGCCGGGTACGTGCCGTGGGGAGGTCTCGCGCATCACTGCCTCTCACAGGGACTGATAGGGCTGGTGGGGCTGGTGGGATCTGCGATGCCGCAGTCGTCCCGGGCGGGGGGACAGGCGGGGTGGGCGGTACCAGGTCGGTCCGCGAGGTGCGCGGAACGCGGATCAGCGGATCGGAGCGGAGGCGTCGGTCGCCTCAGGTGCCCTGGTCCGCCCGGCGGCCCGGGGGTCGAAGAGCCCGCCCTCGGAGGGCCGGGATCCGGAGGAGTGGGCCCCGGCGGGCCGTGACTCGGCGGGCCGCGACTCGGAGGGCGCGGCCGCGTGGCGGCTGCGCGTCACGGGCCTGCCCTCGTCGGCGTCGCGCGCGCCTTCGAGCATGTTGGCGGTGATCCACTCGTAGACCATCACCCAGGCCGAGCTCATGGAGGAGGACCAGGTCGGTGAGATCTCGCTGACCGCACGCACCAGGGCACGGCCCACGTAGGGGTAGTGCTCGGGTTCGACGGCGAGCTCGCGCCGGTGCTGGGCGCCCAGCTGCCGCAGGTAACCGGCCACCTCGTCGGGCTGGTCGAGGTAGTGGACGACCTCCAGCAGGGCGAAGGCCATGCGTTCCTTCTGCGTCTGCATGTTCTCGGGGAACATCGACCGCACCCCGGGCGCCATGGAGAACAGGTTCTGGTAGAAGCGCTCGGCCAGGCGGGTCGAACCGGGCGGTAAGGAGGAGCAGGAGCGCCGGACCGCGTCGATGACGGCTGGGGCGGGAAGCGGAACCTCTTTGATGGAACGGGGAGACAAGGAGCCTCCAATCGGGTTTGCGGGAGGAGAAGCACCACGAAGGCGCACACACCAAGACAGTGTTGCTACGGAGAGTGACCATTCTGGAAACGGCGGCACGTGCGCACCCGCCGGTTCCGGGCGGGGCCGACACGTGTCGGCCCGGCGTGCGCCGTGCCCGGACGGTACGCGCGGGTGCTCCTCAGGTCACCGCGGACACGGCGACCTCTCGGCGGTTCGGGGCGAGGGGAGCGGCCGTGCCGCCCCTCTGGCAGTGCCGAGGTTGGCGGGATCCCTCATCGCTGCCTCGTCCTCTTCTTCCGGATTCGGTGCCCGTCCACAGTTCGGACGGTTGCGAATGCCACGCGGGGAGCGGATGACGGTCGTTTCGCTGCTCGCATGACCCGACCCCCTGCCTTGCGTGTGCGTTGTGGCAATGTAACAGAAGTGTGGACATATTTGGACGTTACTAGCCGGTAGCGTGAGATCCGACAAGGTGAACAAAGGCCCCTGGCGTCACTTCCGTCCACTGTGTACCAGATGAGGCCGTGTGTCACCCGGGACCACCGCGATCGTCCCTCACTCCCGCGGTCTCCAGCGGGGGCGACCGGACCGCGGCGAAGCCCGGGAACGGCCCGGTCAGGGCCGCTCCGGGCAGCGTGGACCGGCTGGTCCGGTCGCGCGCAGGCGCGGGGGCACGGGCCGGCGGGCGAAGCACACCGCGACCGCCATCAGCGCGCAGAGCAGGGCCAGCCCCAGGACCCCGGGGCGGTAGGACCCCGCCCACCCGTGGGCCAGGGACAGCAGGATGGGGCCCACGGCGGTGGAGGCGACCGCGACGGACTGGGTCACCCCGCGCAGGGAGCCGAGGATGGCGGTGCCGAAGTAGAAGGGCAGCGCGGCGTTCTCCACCGCGCGGGCCCCGGAGGCCGCCGCGCCCAGCGCCATCCCGTAGAGGACCGCCCCCGGGCCCGGCGAGACCAGCGGCAGCAGGGCGAGCGCCAGCGCGTGCACGGCCATGGCCCCGCACATCAGGGCCTTGGGGGACATCCGGTCGGCGGCCGAGCCGAACAGCAGCGCCGAACCCAGCCCGGCGATGGTCTGGGGCAGGAAGTTGGCGGCGGCCTGCGTCGGGGTGAGTCCCTGTTCACCGAGCACGGCGATCTGGTGGAAGAACACGGCGGTGGACACCAGCCCGCTGCACGCCACCGCACCGGCCAGCGCCCAGAAGACGGAGGTGCGCACGATCGCCCTCAGCGGCCACTCCGGTCCGCCGGAGAGGTCCGGCTCCGCACGCGCGGGCTCTCCTGCCCGTCCGGACTCCTCAGGCTCCCCGGCCCCCCGGGTGACCCCGCGCAGGCCCCAGAACGCCAGGGGCAGCACGACCACCCAGATGAGCAGCGCCTCGGCGGCGAAGGTGTACCGCCAGCCCAGGACGGAGACCACCTGCTCGGCGATCAGCGGGAACAGCGAGATCCCCGCGCTCCCCGCCGAGGTGGTGAGTCCGAGCAGGGTGCCCCGGCCGCGGGTCACCGAGATCGCGACGGCGGTGCTGGCGATCAGCGACATGCCGCCCTGGCCCAGGGCGCGTACCCCGACGAAGCCGGCGGTCAGGCCCACCAGGCCCTGTACGCAGGCCAGCAGGACCAGGAAGCCGCCGAAACCCAGTGCCACGGAGGCCAGGACCCTTTGGATCCCGAACCTGTCCACGGCCCGCCCCAGCCAGGGCAGCGCGAGCGCGCCGCCGAGGGTGCCGACCATGTAGGAGAGGGAGACGGCCGAGCGGCTGACCTCCAGGTCGGTGATGACGTGGTCGACGAACACGGAGACACCGGCGGTCTGCCCCGGGCCGCTCAGTGCCAGGACCAGCGCGGACGCGACCACGACCCGGGCGGGGGAGACGACGGCGGTGCGGGCGGGACCCCCGGTCGGACTCACCGCGCACCTCCCGCGGGGGAGGGGGCGGGCACCGGCGCGTGGGGGCGGATCCTGTCGGTCATCGGACCTATTCTCCCCCTCCGCCCCCGGGCAGTGACGCCCGGCCCCGCCGACCGGTGCGACGGGTCGGAACACCACCCCCGAGGGTTGCCCGCCACCGCTCCCGCGGAGCGGTGACCGCCGGCGGCCGTCCCCGTCGGCCACCGGCCGGGGTCCCCGTCACGTACCGGGACCGTCGGAGGCGTCAGCGGCGCGCGGCCTCCAGCCTGGTCCGCAGGGAGTCGGCGCGGGTGACGTAGCCCTCGCGCACGTTCTCCTTCTCCACGCTGTTGACCGCCCACACGTACTGTCCGTGACTTCGGTAGCGCTCAGCCAGCTCGTCCTCGTCGAAGGGGACGTGCGAGCCGAACAGCACGCAGAAGTAGTCCTCCGGGGCCGCCGGGGCGTTGCCGCCGGTGTTCAGCGCCGTGGGCACCTCCACCTGGGAGAGCCGGATTCCCCCCTCGGCGAACCCGTCCTCGTCCCGGACGATCTCCCCCTGCCCGGTGCGCCTGATCGGCTCCGCGACCGGCGGCGGGGTCCCGTCCGCGGCCCACTCGCTGAGGTGGTCGTAGGAGGCGTTGAGCACGTGGTGCAGCGGCACGCGGCTGAACGGCGGCTCGACGCAGTCGTACTGCGGCTGCCGGCCGAAGTCGCGCACCTCGGTCTCCTTGCGCGCCTGCCTTCCCGCCCAGCCGGAGTGCGCGGTGCCCGCCACCTCCCAGCGGCGGAAGGTCTCGGTGTCCTCCGCGGGCCCGATCCACGCGACGTCGGTCTCCGAGAGCACCTGGAACACCGGCTCGGGGCGGTCGGCCTCGGGGGCCTGGCCCACGATGAAGCCGTAACCGTCGAAGACCGGCTCGATGTGGGGGAGGACCTCCTCGTAGTAGACCGTCATACGGCCCGCGGACTGCGACGCCCCGACGGCCAGGACCTGGTCGATCCCGATCCCGCCGGTGAGCTCGCCGGAGGAGCGCAGGGCCTGCGCGGCCTGGGAGAAGATGTCGTAGGAGAGCTGGTCGTCCGGGACGGTCCCGCCGTCCGTGACGTCCAGCCGGCCGTAGCGGGCGGGGCTCCACTCCGTCAGGTGGGAGACGCCGACGTTCTGGGCGGACACCCCCACCCAGGTGTAACCCGAGCGCATGATGTGCCTGGCGCTGGGTCCCCAGAGGGCGTCCAGGTCGTTGCCCGCGCTGACGTTCTGCCACTCGGCGAGCGCGGTGCCGTTGGAGTCGCGCGGGTCGGCGGGGCGTCGGACCAGCACCCGGGTCAGGTAGGGGTGCTCCGAGACGACCTCGCCGTCGGAGTAGCGGTTGGCGGTCCCGGAGATGAGGAACTCCTCCTCCACGTAGTCGTGGAGGTCGAGGTTCTCGGTCGTGGCGAAGAAGGGGTAGGTGTCCTCGACGTCGTCGGCGCCGGGGGCGCCGGGCACCCTTCCCGGAAGGGGGCCCTCCACCTCGGGGGCGGGGACCGGGAGCAGGGTGTCGTCGGCGGATGAGGCCAGTGCGGCGGGGGAGGCGAGTGCGGTACTGATCCCGAGCGCGGCGCTGATCCCGAGAGCGGTGACCGCGGTGAGGCGGTGTGCGTTCGTAGCCACTGCGGTGCCTTTCGTTCGTACCGACACGGACGGTCCGTCGTCGGTCACTGCCGGCCACGTGAAGGTATGCCGACGCGAACGCACCGGCAACGGGGGCAGGGACCTGCGGACACGGAACAGGTCGTTTCCCCGATGAGGGACGCGCACGGCCGGGGGCAGGCCGTCGGCGGCGATGGCCGCGTCGCTCCCCACCACGGCGTACGTCGGCCGGGCGCGTGTACGCGGTGTCCTCGGTGCCCGCCACCGCGGTCGCCGTGCGCCCGGTCTCCAGGTGCTCGCGGCCTCGCAGGAACAGGTCCTGGCCGCGTGCGGGGGCGTGCGGGGAACGGAGCCGTCCTTCCCTACGCTGGCGGGATGCTCGTGCGCAGTCGTTGGGTGGTCCTGTCCGTCGGCATGGTGGCGCAGGTGGCCAGTGTGTCGGCGATGTTCGGCGTGCCCGTCGTGCTGCCGCAACTGCGGGAGGCCTTCGGGGTCACGACGGCGCAGGCCGGGGTACTGGCCGGGCTGCCGTCGCTCGGACTGCTGCTCACGCTCCTGCTCTGGGGCCTGGTGATCGACCGGGCCGGGGAGCGGCCGACGATGGCGCTGAGCCTGGTCCTCACCGCGGGCGCGCTCGGCCTGCTCTGGGCGGTCTCGCACCTGTGGAGCGCCGCCGCGGTCCTGCTGCTGGTGGGAGCGGTCGGCGGCCCGGTCAACGCCGCGAGCGGACGGCTGGTGCTGTCGTGGTTCTCCGCGGGGGAGCGCGGCCTGGCCATGGGCATCCGGCAGTCGGCGCTTCCCCTGGGCGTGGGCGTCTCCGGCCTGGTGCTTCCCGGAGCGGCCGAGGCGTGGGGGTTCGTCGGGGCGATGACGGTCCCGGCGGTGCTCGCGCTCCTCGCGGTCCCGCTCGTACTGATGATGCCCGCGGCGCCGCCGGGAGGCGCGCCGGAGGCGACCCCGGGTCCGGGCGCGGCGGGGGACGCGGAGCGCGCGCCGGCCGCCCCGGCGGGATCGCCGTACCGCCACGGGGCCATCTGGCGGGTGCACGGTGTGAGCATGCTGCTCGGGGTCCCGCAGATCACCCTCATGACCTACGCGGTGATCTACCTGGTCCAGGAGCAGGGGTGGAGCGCGCCCGCCGCGGGCGCGGTCGTCGCGGCGGCACAGGTGCCCGGAGCCGCCGGGCGCCTGCTGCTCGGTGTCCGTTCGGACCGGACCGGGGACCGGATGCGGCCGGTGCGGTGGCTGGCGGTCGCCTCCGGGACCTGCCTGCTCCTGCTCACCGCGCTGCCGAACGCCTGGTCCTGGACGGCGGTGCCGATGGCCCTGCTCTGCCTCGTCCTGACGATGTGGCACAACGGCCTCACCTTCACCGCCGTCGCGGAGATCGCGGGGACCCCCTGGGCCGGGCGGGCCCTGGCCGTGCAGAACTGGCTCCAGGGCATCAGCACGACGCTGACCCCGGTGCTCATGGCGGGCGTGATCACCCTCGCGGGCCTGCCCGCCGTCTTCGCGGTGGCCGCGGTCTTCTCCGCCGCGGCCGTCGCGGTGGTACCGGCCGCGCACGGGCGCCCGCCCGCGCCGCGGACCCGTCGTCAGGGTGGGGGCTCTGTCCCCCCGCCATCCCCGGCACCCCGTCCGGCGGGGTCCCCCGAAGCGGTGAGAAGAGCATGCATGACGGTGAGAGTGCGGTTCGCCTGGTGGATGTGCGGCGTGTTCCTGTCACCCGGAACCGGCTTGTCCGTCTCCGGCCTCTGGCTCTGGGCGACCGGCGACGGTGCGAGGGGCGTGTCCGTCCTCGTCCCCGGCCTGGTCCTCCTGGCCTTCGGGATCCTCTACGTCCGCATGCCCTACTTCGTGCTCACCCCGGGGAGGCTGCGGGTGCCCTTCGTCCTCCACGGTGGCAGGGCGGAGACCGCCATCGGCCCGCGGGCGCGCCTGGACGCCGACGGTCCGCGGCTGACCATGACCGTCGGCCGCATGATGCCCACCTCCCTGCCGGTGTACCGGGTGATGGCGCGCAGGAAGGACTGGGAGGGCCTCCGGGAAAGGCTCGATCACCAGGAGCGGTCCGACACCTCCTGAGCGCGGGGAGCCCCGGAGGCGCTCGCGGCCGGGGCCCGTGGGAGGGCCCGGCCCGGCCCGACGGCGCCGTCGGGGACGGCGGACGAGGAGTCGGCGGCCACCGGCCGGACCTGACGCCGCCGCGGCCCGTGGCGGCGCACGGTCGGCACAACGAGAAGATCCCCAGGTCGTCGACCTGGGGATCTTCTCTCTTCGGTGTCCGAGGGGGGACTTGAACCCCCACAGCCTTAACGGCCACTAGCACCTCAAGCTAGCGCGTCTACCTATTCCGCCACCCGGACTGGGATGCGTCCGGCGCTCTCGCTTCGGACAGATCAACCATAGCAAAGGTCTGAGGTGGCCCGAACCAGGTTTTCCGCCGGGGAAGACCGTGGCAGGGTCGGATGGGACAGTAGGGCAAAAGGTGTGGCTGGACGGGAGCGTCAGATGGCAGAGCCAGACAGGGACCTGAGCGCGGCCGAGGTCGAGGTGGTCGACCTGTGCCGGGAGCTCATCGAGTTCGACACCTCCAACTACGGCGACCATTCGGGGCCCGGGGAGCGCAAGGCCGCCGAGTACGTGGCGGGCCGGCTCGACGAGGTCGGCGTCGAGTCGAGGATCTACGAGAAGCACCCGGGGCGCAGCAACGTCGTGGCGCGGATCGCGGGGGAGGACTCCAGCCGTCCCCCGCTGCTCATCCACGGCCACCTGGACGTCGTCCCCGCGGCGCCGGAGGACTGGACCCACCACCCCTTCGCGGGCGAGATCGCCGACGGCTGCGTGTGGGGCCGCGGCGCGGTCGACATGAAGAACATGAACGCGATGGTCCTGGCGATGCTGCGCCAGCGCCTGCGCGAGGGGCGCCGCCCCCCGCGCGACATCGTCCTGGCCTTCCTGGCCGACGAGGAGGCCGGAGGAACCTGGGGTGCCCAGTACCTGGTGAACGAGCACCCCGAGCTGTTCGCCGACTGCGACTCGGCGATCAGCGAGGTCGGCGGCTTCTCGTTCACGGCCGGGGACAACCGCCGCCTCTACCTGGTGGAGACCGCGGAGAAGGGCATCGCCTGGATGAAGCTGACCGCGCGCGGCACCGCCGGGCACGGTTCGATGGTCAACTCCGACAACGCCGTCACCGAGTTGGCGGCGGCCGTCGCAAGGCTCGGCGAGCACCGGTTCCCCGTGCAGCTCACCCCGACTGTGCGGACCTTCCTGGAGGAGATCTGCGAGGAGTTCGGCATCCCCTTCGACGAGAAGGACGTCGACGCCACGGTCGCCCGCCTGGGGCCCATCGCCCGCATGATCGGCGCCACCCTGCGCAACACCCTCAACCCCACCGTGCTGGGCGGCGGGTACAAGGCCAACGTCATCCCGGGCGAGGCCACCGCCCAGGTGGACGGCCGCTTCCTGCCGGGCACCGAGGACGAGTACTTCGCCGAGATCGACCGCCTGTTGGGCCCCAAGGTCAGCCGCGAGTTCATCCACCACCTGCCCGCGGTGGAGACCTCCTTCGACGGAGGCCTGGTCAGCGCCATGTCGGAGTCCCTGCTGGCCGAGGACCCGGGCGCCAAGGCGGTGCCCTACTGCCTCTCCGGCGGCACGGACGCCAAGAGCTTCTCCCGCCTCGGTGTACGCAACTACGGCTTCGCCCCCCTGCGGCTGCCCCCGGAGCTGGACTTCGCGGGCATGTTCCACGGGGTGGACGAGCGTGTCCCGGTCGACGGACTCCGGTTCGGCGTCCGCGTCCTCGACCGTTTCGTCGGGTTGAGCTGACCTCGGGCCGCTTTACGACGCCCTCCTGGTGAACCGCGCCGAGAACTTTCTCGGCGCGGTCGTCGATCTGACCCATGATCACCGTGCGTGATGCTACGGTTTCCTTGAGTTCGAGGGTGCCGTGGTCCTCCACCCGTCTGCGCGGGTGCGGGACAGCCCGGCACCGCCGTGCGACCGTGACGGAACCACCGCACGGGACCGTCCAGTGGCAGCGAAACGAGGGGGCATCCATGGTGCTCGCGGGCCGGGAGTGGCTGTTCAGCAGTCGCGCTGTCCGCGTGTCCCGGAGTGCCTGCACCCGACTGCTGCTCCTGTCCGGCATCGTCGCGGTCGCCTGGCTGGCCGGGGGGTTCGGTGTCGCCCACGGCGAGACCGCCCCCGAGCCCGACGGCCTGGTCGACCGTGTCCTGGAGGTCGGCGACAGCGCGGAGCGCGCGGGACAGACCGCGGCCCAGGAGATGCGCCAGGCGCGCCTCTCCGACACCACGGCCCGCGCCGCCTCCACCACCGAGTCGCTCACCGACACCGTCGTGCCCCAGGCCGCCGCGCTTCCCGCCAACGCCCTGCACGAGACCGGTGTCTCCTCGGCGCTCGACGAGACCAGGACCGGCACCGCCGCCAACAGGGTGGTCGCAGGCACCACCCGGACCGTCGACGGCACCGCCCGCGGCGCGGGCGACCTCGTCGGCGGCCTCGCCCGCAGGGGCCACGACGTCGTGGAGTCCACCGACGAGTCGCTGCGCGACAACCGTCTCGTGGACACGGTCACCGAGGGGCTGGCCGACTCCACGCGTGTGGTTCACGGCCGGATCGACGACGCCGTGAACACCGCGGCGCCGCTCGGCCTGCCGGTCCTCGGCTCCTCCGGCGAACTCACCGAGAACCCGGTCGGGGCCCCGGTCGAGCGCACCGCCGACACCGACGGCCGCGGGGAGGAGCGGGTCCGTACCGGTTCCGGTACGCCCGTCCACACGCCCGTGGACCCGGAGACGTGGCGCTCGGCCGCCGCCGGGGCCGTCGACCAGGACCCGGACGAGGACCTCGGGGAGCGCATCCGCCTCATCGCGGGCGGAGCGCACCACCCGGCCGGAACGGACGCCACCGGCGCCACCGCTCCGTCCTTCCCCGTGCCCGGTGCCGCCGGGTTCCTCATGGCCCGGGCCGACCACCTGGCTCCCCGGGCCCAGCGGGTCGCCCTTCCCGGCGACCCCACCCTGGTCGTCCGCGACGCCGCGGACGACCCCTCCTTCTCGCCTGACTAGCCGCGTCATCCGACCGCGGCCGGTCCGTGCGCACCTGCGCGCAGCCGCCCTGCCGAACCGGCGGGCGCGCCTTCTCCCGGCATCCTCCGGAGCATGAAGCTCTCCGTCCGCGGTCCACGAGCAGCTGAACGGCCTGAATTTCTCGCTGACCAAAGGACACGTGATGACCCACGCCACGCATGCCCGGATCGCCGCACTGGTGACCGCGGGACTCCTCGCCACCACCGGTGGCATCTCCTACGCCGACACGGTGACCAGCGGAAACGGTTCCCTCGGGGGCGGTAACCAGTTGGTCCTGGACGGCGACGTCCCCATCAACCTCTGCGGCAACGCCATCGCCGTGCTCGGCCTGGCCGGCGCCAACTGCACCGACGGCGACGCCGTGGTCAGCGAGCGCGGCCACGGAGACTCGGACGTCGCCACCTCCGGCAACGGTTCGGTCCTGGGCGGCAACCAGGCCGTCGTGGACGGCGACGTCCCCGTCAACGTCTGCGGCAACAGCGTCTCCGCCGTCGGGGCGGCCGGTGCCAACTGCACCGACGGCGACGCCGTGGTCGAGGACGAGCCGGACGACAGCTCCACCGACCACCCGAAGGACCCGGAGGAGCCCAAGGACCCCAAGGACCCGGAGGACCCCAAGGACCCGAAGGAGCCCAAGGACCCCAAGGACCCGGAGGAGCCCAAGGACCCCAAGGACCCGGAGGAGCCCAAGGACCCCAAGGACCCCAAGGAGCCCAAGGACCCGGGCTACGGGGAGACGCCGGAGGAGGAGACCCCCGGTGGTGAGACCCCCGGTGGCGGGGACGACGCGCCGGCTCCCGAGCTCGCCCTCACCGGAACCGACGGCGGCGCCCTGTCCGGGCTGCTCGCCGCCGCCGCCGCCGCGATCGCGGCCGGTGTCGGCCTGGTCCTCGCCGGCAGGCGCCGCCGCGCCCGCGCCTGAGATCGGCCTCCCGGGCCGTCCGCGGCCCGGGGGCTGACGCGAGTCCCGTAGCACCGGCCGAGGCCAAGTGCGCGGGGTTCACGTCAGCCGCCGCCCCAGGGCGGAGCTGACCGACGGGGTGCGCGCGTCCGTCCGCAGCCGGCGGATCGGGACCGCGGCGCACCCACCAGAACCGGCGACACGCACCGCCCAGGTGCGAGGCCGACCGGATGATCCCCGGCCTTGGCCGAGGGCCCGCACCCCAGCCAGGGGCGTGGAACGGCCTGTGGCCCAAGCACACACCTTCTCATCGAAACTCTCCGAAAGGACTTCCCACATGCGTAAGTGGGCCAGCACCTCAGTGAAGTCCGTGCTGCTGACAGCGGGCTTCGTCGCGCTGGGCAGCGGCGTGGCCTTCGCCGACAGCGACGTCGCGAGCAGCGGCAACGGTTCGGTCCTGGGCGGCAACCAGGCCGTCGTGAACGCCGACGTCCCGGTCAACGTCGCGGGCAACGCCGTCGGCGCCGTGCTCGGCACGGCCGGGGCCGGCAGCACCGGCAGCGGTGCCGCCGTGGTCCACCACGACCGCCACGGCCCGGACGTCGCCACCTCCGGCAACGGCTCCCTTCTGGGCGGCAACCAGCTGGTCGTGGACGCCGAGGTGCCGGTCAACGTGGCCGGCAACGCGGTCGGCGCGGTGGGAGGCGTCGCGGGAGCCGCGGCCACCGACACCGACGCCCTGGTGCACGAGGGCCACGGCCACCGCCACCACCACTCCGCGCCCGCCGAGTACACGGCCATGGACCTGGTGGACGAGGCCGTCAGCAACGCCAGCGTGCTGCCGGTGCCCGACACCTCCGGCGTGGACGCGGGCGTGCTGCACCAGTCGGCCCCCCGCGAGCACCAGTCCGCCGGGCACGGGCACCGGTCCATCGCCACCTCCGGCAACGGCTCGCTGCTGGGCGGCAACCAGGCCGTCGTGGACCTGGACGTTCCCGTGAACGTCGCGGGCAACGCGATCGGCGCCGTCGGCGGCATGGCCGGTGCGGCCTCGACCGACACCGGCGCCCTGGTCCTGGAGGAAGAGGAGGACATCGCCACCTCCGGAAACGGTTCCGCGGCCGGCGGCAACCAGCTGGTCGTGGACGGCGACGTTCCCGTCAACGTCACCGGCAACGCCATCGCCGCGGTCGCGGGCGTGGCCGGTGCCAGCAGCACCGATGACGGCGCCGCGGTCGTGCACCAGAGCGCCACCGAGCACCAGGCCGGCGTCCTGGACTCCGCGCCGCTCGTGAACGAGCTGCCCGAGGTCCCGGTCTCGGAGATGCTCCCCGTCAACTACGAGGTGAGCGAGAGCACCAGGCAGGCTGTCGAGCAGCACGCTCCGGAGCAGGCCGACAAGCTGCCCGAGTCCGCGCCGCTGGAGGTGGCCGACCCGGTCGGACAGGTCCTCGGTGCCGCGGGCGTGGGCCTGTAGCGACCGAACAGGGAACCGTGCCCCGCGGGTGACCGCGCGGCCCTGGAGGTGGCGGCGCCTCGTTCCGTGAGGAACGCGGTGGACTGCGAGGTGCCGAACACCACAGGGCGGCGGTGTCCCGGGGCGGGGGTTCCCGTACCGGCACTGCGAGTGCCGTGCGCGTCGACTGGACCGGACCGCTCGCCTTCCGTACTTCCCGTTCCGTGAGGAACGCGGTGGACTGCGGGGAGCGCGGAGGTGAGGGGCCACCGGCCCAGGACGTGAGCCGAGTCCTCCCGGGAATATCCGGGAGGACTCGCCGCATTCTGGGGGAAGTGACACCCGGCCGTAGCCAAATGTGATCGAAGTCACTTCCATGAGGTGTTGTCGGTGCTCGTCAGAGCCGGTGACAGCGAACCGGCGCGCGTTGCCGGGACGGCTCACGTACGCTACGGACCGGTACCGGTGCGGGAAGCGCTTATTCTGCGGATGCCGGTGGGTGTGAGCCGGGTGCCCACCCAAGGCGACGGGTTCCCCGCCCGAGGGAGAGGGGACGCCGTCCACCCACCGACGGGGGAGTGCCTGGAGTTTCGGTTACTGTCGGTTCCCACGGGACATCGACGGACCGCGGCCGGATAGACCACGAAGGCTAGACGTAGGGGAAGAGCGTGCCACCCACGAAGGGCAGCGCCGGCAAGAACGGCTCGAAGGACAGCGGACGGCAGGGGGCGGGTACCACCCTCGTCATCGTCGAGTCGCCAGCCAAGGCGAAGACCATCGCCGGTTATCTGGGGCGCGGCTACGTCGTGGAGTCCAGCATCGGCCACATCCGTGACATGCCCAACAAGGCCGCCGAGATCCCCGCCAAGTACAAGGGACAGGCCTGGGCGCGGCTCGGTGTGGACGTCGACGGCGACTTCGAGCCGCTCTACGTCGTCAACACCGACAAGAAGGCGCACGTCAAGAAGCTCAAGGACCTCGTGGCGGACGCCGACGAACTCCTCCTCGCCACGGATGAGGACCGCGAGGGCGAGGCGATCGCCTGGCACCTGCTGGAGGAGCTCAAGCCCAGGATCCCCGTCCGCCGCATGGTGTTCAACGAGATCACCAAGGACGCCATCCAGCGCGCGGCCCACAACACGCGCGACCTCAACACCCGCCTGGTCAGTGCCCAGGAGACCCGGCGCATCCTGGACCGCCTCTACGGCTACGAGGTCTCCCCCGTGCTGTGGAAGAAGGTCATGCCGAAGCTCTCGGCGGGCCGCGTGCAGTCCGTGGCCACCCGCCTGGTGGTCGAGCGCGAGCGCGAGCGCATGGCGTTCACCTCCGCCGAGTACTGGGACCTCAAGGCGTTCTTCGACGCCACCGAGGCCGGCGCGCCCGAGGGGTCCGTGGCCTTCCCCGCCACCCTGGTCTCGGTGGACGGCGCCCGCGTCGCCGTCGGCCGGGACTTCACCACGCAGGGCACGCTGCGCTCGGACCGCGACGTCCGCCAGCTGGACGAGGCCGCGGCCCGCGGTCTGGCCGAGCGCCTGACCGGTGCGGGGTTCTCGGTCCGCTCGGTGGAGCGCAAGCCCTACCGCCGCTCGCCCTACGCGCCGTTCCGCACCACCACCCTCCAGCAGGAGGCCTCCCGCAAGCTCGGCCTGTCCGCGAAGCAGACCATGCAGGTCGCCCAGCGGCTGTACGAGAACGGCTACATCACCTACATGCGTACCGACAGCACCACGCTGTCGGACAGCGCGGTCAACGCCGCCCGCTCCCAGGTGCGCAGCCTGTACGGCGGCGACTACCTGCCCGACAAGCCGCGGGTGTACGCCAAGAAGGTCAAGAACGCGCAGGAGGCGCACGAGGCGATCCGCCCGTCCGGCGACACCTTCCGCACCCCCTCCGCCACCGGCCTGTCCGGGCCGGAGCTCCGGCTCTACGAGCTGGTCTGGAAGCGCACCGTCGCCTCCCAGATGAAGGACGCGGTCGGCGAGTCCGTCACGGTGCGGATCGAGGGTACCTCCACCGACGGCGAGGTCGCGGAGTTCAGCGCGACCGGCAAGATCATCACCTTCCACGGCTTCCTCAAGGCCTACGTGGAGGGCTCCGACGACCCGGCCGCCGACCTGGACGACCGCGAGCGCCGCCTGCCCGCGATGTCCGAGGGCGACCCTCTCAAGGCGCAGAGCCTGGAGGCCGAGGGGCACAGCACCCGTCCGCCCGCGCGCTACACCGAGGCCAGCCTGGTCAAGGAGCTGGAGGAGCGGGAGATCGGCCGCCCCTCCACCTACGCCTCGATCATCGGCACCATCCTGGACCGCGGCTACGTGTTCAAGAAGGGCACGGCGCTCGTGCCGTCCTTCCTGGCCTTCGCCGTGGTACAGCTGCTGGAGCGGCACTTCGGCAACCTGGTGGACTACGCGTTCACCGCGCGCCTGGAGGGCGTGCTCGACGCCATCGCCCGGGGCGAGGCCGAGAGCCTGCCGTGGCTGCGCCGCTTCTACTTCGGCGGCGAGGACACCGAGGGGCACCAGGAGACCGGCCTGAAGGAGCTGGTGAGCGACCAGCTCTCCGACATCGACCCCAAGGAGATCAGCTCCCTGCCGCTGCCCGGCACCGACATCGTGCTGAGGGTGGGGCGCTACGGCCCCTACCTCGACCGGGACGGCGTGCGGGTGAACGTGCCCGAGGACCTGGCCCCGGACGAGCTGACCAAGGAGAAGGCCGAGGAGCTGTTCGCCCAGCCCAGCGGTGACCGCGAGCTGGGCACCGACCCCGGGACCGGGCGCATGATCGTGGCCAAGACCGGGCGTTTCGGCCCCTACGTCACCGAGGTGATCGAGGAGCCGGAGGAGGCCGCCGAGGGCGGGGCCAGGTCCAAGGCCAAGAAGGCCAAGCCCAAGCCGCGCACCAGCTCGCTGCTCAAGTCGATGAGCCTGGACACCGTCACCCTGGACGACGCGCTGCGCCTGCTGTCGCTGCCCCGCGTGGTCGGCCAGATCGACGGCGAGGACGTCACCGCGCAGAACGGCCGGTTCGGGCCCTACCTGAAGAAGGGCACCGACAGCCGCTCCCTGGAGACCGAGGAACAGATCTTCACGGTCACCCTGGAGCAGGCCAAGGAGCTGTTCGCCCAGCCCAAGCAGCGCGGTCGCCGTGCCGCCGCCCCGCCGCTGCGCGAGCTGGGCGAGGACCCGGCGTCGGGCGCCAAGATGGTGGTCAAGGACGGCCGGTTCGGCCCCTACGTCACCGACGGGGAGGTCAACGCCTCCCTGCGCAAGGGCGACGAGGTCGAGTCGATCACCGACGAGCGGGCCGCCGAGCTGCTGGCCGAGCGGCGGGCCAAGGCCCCCGCCAAGAAGAAGCCCGCGGCGAAGAAGCCGGCGGCGAAGAAGACCACCGCGAAGAAGCCCGCGGCGAAGAAGGCGACCACCACGAAGACGGCCGCCAAGAAGGCCCCGGCCAAGAAGACCGGTACGCCCAAGTCCTCCGGCCAGGAGTAGCCGGGCACGGCGGCCGGGTCCGCGGGTTCGCCGCCCGCCCCCTTCACGCGTAGGCTCACCCGGGTACGGCCCCGACGGGGCGTACCCGGGTGAGCGCCGCCTTCCCTCCTCACCCTGCGTGGGCGTGCTCCCACCCTGTTCGGAAGGCATCTTCCGTACTACGCTTGGTGGAACTGATGGGGATGCGGAAACGTGTGTGGCCCCAGAGGTACCCACCGAATCTGAGGCGGACCCGCGGTCCGTCGTTCCCCTTCCCCTCACCGAATAATCTTGAGCGCTATGAGCAGATCTGCACCACTGGGAGCGCCGTCCGAGGCGCGGAACGTCCTCGCGATCACACCCTTCCGAAGGCTGTGGATCTCGCTTACCCTCTCCAGCCTTGGTGACTGGCTGAGCCTGCTGGCCCTGATGTCCCTGGCGGCGATCTTCACCGCCGAGAGTTCCCAGCTCGTCCAGTACCTGGCCGTCAGCGGCGTCGTGGTGATCAAGCTCGCCCCGTCGATCCTGCTGAGCCCGCTGGCCGGGGTGGTCGCCGATCGCCTCGACCGCAAGTGGACGATGGTGGCCGGGGACGTCCTGCGCGCCCTCCTGTACGTCTCCATCCCCCTCGCGGGCCTCCTCCTTCCCGGGTTCGCGCTGGAGTGGCTGCTCATCGCCAACCTCCTGGCCGAGATCGTCGCCCTGTTCTGGGCGCCGGCCAAGGACGCCACGGTCCCCAACCTGGTGCCCCGCAAGCTGCTGGAGCAGGCCAACCAGCTGAGCCTGCTCACCACCTACGGCACCGCCCCCGTCGCGGCGCTGCTGTTCGCCGCGCTCGCCTCCGCCAGCAACGTGCTCGGCGCGGTGCTGCCCTCGATGGCCAGCCCCGAGGCGGACGTCGCCCTCTACCTCAACGGTCTGACCTTCCTCGTCGCGGCGGTCGTCGTCGCCGGGCTGCCGGTCCCCAAGCACAAGCCGTCCAAGGACAGCGTCAGCGACACCCGCGACAGCGGCATCCTGCGCTCGGTGTGGACCGGCTGGCGCTACGCGGGCGGCACACCGCTCGTGCGCGGCCTGATCCTGGGCATGCTCGGCGCCTTCGCCGCCGGGGGCGCCGTCATCGGTGTGGGCCGCCTCCACGTCGAGGGACTGGGCGCGGGCAACGCCGGCTTCGGCGTGGTCTTCGCCGCGGTCTTCGCGGGCATGGCCCTGGGCATGCTCGCCGGGCCCCGGGTGCTCAAGCAGTTCAGCCGCAGGCGCCTGTTCGGCCTGAGCCTCGCCCTCGCCGGCCTGGCCCTGCTGTTCGCGGGAGCCGTCGCCGACATGGTGCTCACCGCCGTCCTCACCGCCCTGCTCGGCGTGGGCGCCGGCATCGCCTGGGTGATCGGCCTGACCATGCTCGGCCACGAGGTCGAGGACGAGTACCGGGGCCGCACCTTCGCCTTCCTGCACGGTGCCGCCCGCATCGCCCTGGTGGGCGCGACCGCGATCGCCCCCCTGGCCGCAGGGTTCATCGGCAGCTACTCCGTCCCGCTCGGCCCGCTCACCTACGACCTGCGCGGCAGCGGTGTCGTGCTGATGGCCTCGGGTCTGCTCGCCATCGGGGTGGCCCTGGTCTGCTACCGCCAGATGAACCGCAAGGACGACTCCGAGGCCGGACCCGGCCTGCTTCCCGAGCTGTTCGCGGCGCTGCGCGGCGTCGCGCTCAAGGAGGAGGAAGAGGAGGAGGCCGGGCCCGGCGGCGCGTTCATCGTCATCGAGGGTGGCGAGGGCGCGGGCAAGTCCACCCAGGTGCGCGAGCTGACGGTGTGGCTGCGCGACCAGGGCTTCGACGTGGTCGGCACCCGCCAGCCGGGCGCGACCAAGCTCGGTATGCGCCTGCGCGGCCTGCTCCTGGACCGGGAGAACTCGCACATCACCCCGCGCGCCGAGGTGCTGCTGTACGCGGCCGACAAGGCCGACCACGTCGAGCAGGAGATCCTGCCGGCGCTGCGGCGCGGCGCGGTCGTCATCAGCGACCGCTACGTGGACTCGCTGCTCGCCTACCAGGGCGCCGGCCGGGACCTGTCGGTGGACGAGGTCCGCGACATCAGCGCCTGGGCCACGCAGGGCCTGGTACCGGACCTGACGGTGCTGCTGGACGTGCGCCCCGAGGACGGCCTGTCCCGCCTGGGCGGCCCCGCCGACCGCATCGAGGGCGAGTCGGCGGAGTTCCACGCCCGGGTCCGCAAGGGCTTCCTGGAGCTGGCCAAGGCCGACCCCGAGCGCTACCTGGTGCTCGACGCGCGCGAACCGAAGGAGAGGACCACCCGCGAGATCCAGCGCCGGGTGCGCTCCCTGCTGCCGGACCCGGTCCCGAGCAGCGCGGAGGAGGTCACCGGCATGATCCCGGTGATCAGGAACGACTGAGCGGCGCCGAACACGAGAGGGGTTCCCTCCCATCAGGGGAGGGAGTCCCTCGGTGTCCCGGGGCGGGGACGGGCCTGTGGACGAGGGCCCGCGCGTCGGTGCCGGCTCCTATCCTGGAGGTTCAACATCAGCGGTGGTTCGTCCCGGGGGGAAGAGTGACGGTCTTCGACGACCTCGTCGGCCAGCAGGGCGCGGTGGGCCAGCTCCGGCGGGCCGTGGCCGGTGCGGCCGACCTCGTCTCCGGCGGCCGGGGCGCCGGGATGACGCACGCCTGGCTGTTCACCGGGCCGCCCGGCTCCGGGCGCGCGGAGGCCGCGCGGGCCTTCGCCGCGGCCCTCCAGTGCGCCGACGGCGGCTGCGGGCACTGCGACTCCTGTCACCAGACCCTCGCGGGAACCCACCCCGACATGCTGTACGTGCGGCCCAGCGGTCTGAGCTTCGGTGTGGCCGCCACCCGCGACCTCGTACTCCGCGCGGGCTCCAAGCCCTCCGGCGGGCGGTTCCGGATCGTCCTGTTCGAGGACGCCGACCGCGCCACCGAGGCCGCCTCCAACGCCCTGCTCAAGGCGGTGGAGGAACCCTCCCCGCGCACGGTGTGGCTGCTGTGCACCCCCGCCCCCGAGGACATGCTCGTCACCATCCGCTCCCGCTGCCGCCTGGTCACCCTGACCACTCCCGGCACCCGGGAGCTGGCGGAGGCCCTCGTCCGGCGCGACGGGATCGACGCCGACACCGCCCGCGCGGCCGCGGTCGCCGCCGCCGGGCGGATCGACCGGGCCCGTCAGCTGGCCACCGACCCCGAAGCGCGCAGGCGCCGGGAGGAGGTGCTGTCCATCCCGGCCCGGCTCGACGGGCTCGGCGCGTGCGTCACCTTCGCCGCGCGGCTCTACGAGATCGCCGAGGAGGAGTCCAAGGCCCTCACCACGGCACTCGACGAGAAGGAGAGGGCGCAGCTCAGAGCCGCGTTCGGCGAGGGCTCCACGGGCAAGGGCGTGGCCAAGGCGGTGCGCGGCTCCGCGGGCGCGATGAAGGAGCTGGAGGAGCGGCAAAAGCGCAGGGCGACCCGGACCAAGCGCGACTCCTACGACCGCGCCCTGCTCGATCTGGCCGCCTTCTACCGGGACGTGCTCACCCTGCAGCTCGGGGCGCGGGTGGAACTGTCCACGGCCGAGCGCTCGGGCGACCTGGAGCGCGTCGCGCGCGCCGGGACCCCCGAGTCCACGCTGCGCCGGATCGACGCCATCATGGAGTGCCGCGAGCGCATCGCCGCGAACGTGCACCCCCAGATCGCCATGGAGGCCATGACCTCCGCCCTCCTGGCCGGATAGGCGGCGGGGACGGCGCCGGTGGTGGACAATGGTGCGGCGTTGACGTATGCGCCGACCAGGGTCGGCCTAACAGGAGGGCGGACGCCGGTGGGAACGAGGGTTCGGGGATCGTGGGCGGCCGTGCTCGCCGGGGCCGTGCTGCTGGCGACGGCGTGCACGGCGGACCCGGAGGGGTCTTCGGCAGAGGAGGAGGCCCCCGAGACCGCGGACGCGCTGGCCGGCTTCACCGGCCAGGAGCTCGACTGGGGCGAGTGCGACAGCGGCAGCATGCCCGGCACCGAGTGCGCGACCTACGAGGTGCCCCTGGACTACGGGGCCCCCGGGGGTGAGCGGATCGAGATCGCGGTCAAGCGGTTCCCCGCCAAGAGCGCCGACGCCCTCGGCTCCCTGGTGGTCAACCCCGGCGGTCCCGGCGGATCCGGGTACGACCTCGCCGACCACGCCCCCTACGCCGTCAGCAACGCGGTGCGCGACAGGTTCGACGTGGTCGGGTTCGACCCGCGCGGGGTCGGGCGCAGCTCACCGCTGACCTGCCTGGACGCGGAGGGAATCGACGAGTTCCTCGGCGGGGTGGACGCCGTCGAGGGTGACGGCGACATGGCCGAGGTGACCGACGCGGAGCTGCGGGAGTTGCAGGAGGACAGCCGCGGCTTCGTCGAGGCCTGCAAGGCCAACGCCCCCGAGCTCATGCTGCACATGGGCACCGCCAACGTCGCCCGCGACATGGACATCCTGCGCGGCCTGCTCGGCGACGAGCAGCTCACCTACCTGGGCGCCTCCTACGGCACCCACATCGGCGCCCAGTACGCCGAGCAGTTCCCCGACCGGGTGCGCGCGCTGGTGCTCGACGGTGCCATGGACCCCAGCCAGGACCAGCTCGAACTGGGTGTGCAGCAAGCGGCCGGGTTCAGGACCGCCCTGAGGTCCTTCGTGGAGGACTGCCTCGGCCGCACGGACTGCCCCCTCGGCGGTTCCGGCGACAGCGTGGACGACGGCGTCGAGGCGCTGGCCGGATTCCTGGCGGACACGGCCGAGGAGCCCCTGCCCAACAGCGGGGACGACCGCGAGCTCAACCGGGCCCGCGCGGAGCTGGGCGTACTCGCGGCCCTGTACTCCGAGACCCTGTGGCCGCGCGTGCGCGAGGGCCTCACCGCCGCGATGGAGGACGGCGACGGCACCGAGCTGATGCAGCTCGCCGACCTCCTGTACAAGCGTGAGGACACGGCCGCCTACGAGAACTCCACGGCGGCGCTCATCGCGGTGAACTGCTCCGACTCGCCCAGTCCGCGCGACGTGCAGGCCTACGCCGACGCCGCGGCCGAGGCCGCCGAGGAGGCACCGATCTTCGGCCCCACGCTGGCGTGGGGAGCGCTGCCGTGCGCGTACTGGCCGAAGGAGGCGGTGGCCCCCTCCACCGAGCTCGACGGAGCGGGGGCCGACCCCATCATGGTGCTGGGCACCACACGGGACTCGGCCACCCCGTACGCGTGGTCCGAGGCGCTCGCCGAGCAGCTGGAGTCGGGTTTCCTGCTGACGCGGGACGGCGACGGCCACACCGGCTACCGGAGGGGCGACCAGTGCATCGACGAGATCGTGGACGCCTACCTGATCGACCTCGCGGTGCCCGAGGACGGAATGGCCTGCGTGTAGTCCCGACCCATAGCAATTATCACGCTGTTATGGAATAGGGGCTGCCCGGGGGCGCACTAACGGAGAAGACAGAGGGCTCCGGCTCACGCATGATTGTTCTGGGATTCCTGGCGGATATCGCCATTCCTTGAAATCGTGTGTGGGTGGGGTATGAAAAACACCAGAATTGCTGTCGTGGGAATCGGTCTGCGCTATCCGGACGCAGACTCCCCTCTGGATCTTTGGGATAACGTCCTCGCTGGCAGGAGGGCGTTCCGTCGGCTCCCGAACGAGCGCATGAACCTGGACGACTACTGGTCCCAGGACCCGTCCGCGGAAGACCGATTCTATTCGGACAAGGCCGCGGTGCTGCGTGGATTCTCATTCGACCGGGTGCGCTACCGGGTGTCCGGGAGCTCTTTCCGTTCGACGGATATGACGCACTGGCTCGCTCTCGACACGATGTCCCGGGCCTTGGAGGACGCCGGTTTCCCCGAGGGTGAGGGGCTGCCGCGGCGCTCCACGGGAGTGGTCATCGGCAACAGCCTCACGGGCGAGTTCTCCCGGGCCAACACGATGCGGCTGCGCTGGCCCTACGTGCGCAGGACGGTCGCCTCGGCGCTGCTCGACCACGGCTGGGGGGAGGAGGAGGCCGACGCCTTCCTGTCCGACCTGGAGGAGTCCTACAAGGCGCCCTTCCCGCGCATCGACGAGGACACTCTCGCCGGAGGCCTGTCCAACACCATCGCGGGCCGGGTCTGCAACCACTTCGACCTGGGCGGCGGCGGCTACACGGTCGACGGCGCCTGCTCGTCCTCCCTGCTGTCGGTCGCCACGGCCGCTACCGCCCTGGCGGAGGGGGACCTCGACGCCGCGCTCGCCGGCGGGGTCGACCTGTCCATCGACCCCTTCGAGGTGATCGGCTTCGCCAAGACCGGGGCCCTGGCCACCGGTGAGATGAAGGTCTACGACAAGGACTCCAACGGTTTCTGGCCGGGGGAGGGCTCCGGGGCGCTCGTGCTCATGCGGGAGGAGGACGCGATCGCCCAGGGCAAGCGCGTCTACGCCGTGATCACGGGCTGGGCGGTCTCCTCCGACGGCAGGGGCGGGATCACCCGGCCCGAGGAGAGCGGACACCGGCTCGCGCTGGAGCGGGCCTACGCGCGTGCCGGGTACGGGATCGAGACGGTCGGCTACTTCGAGGGCCACGGCACCGGCACCGCGCTGGGCGACGCGACCGAGCTGGCCGCGCTCTCCGGTGCCAGGAGTGCCGCCGATCCCTCCGCCCCTCCGGCGGCCCTCGGCTCGGTGAAGGCCAACTTCGGCCACACCAAGGCCGCGGCGGGCGTCGCCGGGCTGATCAAGGCGATCCTCACCGTGTACCACCAGGTCATTCCGCCCGGCACCGGGCACCACGACCCGCACCCGCTGCTGGAGGAGGAGTCGGCGGCGCTGTACGTGCCGGACCGCGCGCTGCCGTGGCCCGAGGACCGCCCCGTGCGAGCCGGGGTCTCGGCCATGGGGTTCGGCGGCGTCAACACCCACGTCACCGTGGAGACGGCGGCCGACCGCGGGGGGCCCGGGATCACGGCCCACACCCGCGAGCTGGTGTCCGGCCGCCAGGACGCCGAACTGCTGGTCGTGGAGGGCGGTGACACCGCCGACGTGCGCCGGCGGCTGGAGGAGCTCTCGGAGATCCTGCCGCGCCTCTCCTACGCCGAGCTCACCGACCTGGCGCACACACTCGCCGGGCGGACCGGTGGGGGGCCCGCGCGCGCCGCCGTCGTCGCCTCCTCGCCCGAGGCCGCCGCGGACGCGGTACGCGCGCTGATCACACGGATCGACGCGGGCGAGCGGGAGGTCCTCTCCCCGGCGCGGGGGATCTTCCTCGCGCACCGCTCCACCCCGCCCACCATCCGCTACCTCTTCCCCGGGCAGGGCTCGGGCGACGGCGGGCCCGGTGCCCTCCGCCGTCGGTTCGGCCGGGCCGACGAGGTGCTGGCCTCCGCCCGGCTGCGTGAGGACGGGGACCAGGCGGCCACCGAGATCGCCCAGCCGCGCATCGTGGCCGGTTCGCTGGCGGCCCTGGCCGTGCTGGACGACATCGGCGTGCGGGCGGACGGGGCCGTCGGCCACAGCCTCGGCGAGCTGACCGCCCTGCACTGGGCGGGCGCGATCGACGCCGCCGGGATCCTCGACCTCGCCGCCGCACGGGGCCGCGCGATGGCCGAGACGGGGGGCGGCGACGGTGCCATGGCCGGGCTGGCGGCCTCACCCGAACGGGTGGAGGCACTGGTCGCGGACGAGGCCGAACTGGTCGTCGCCGGATACAACGGGCCCGAGCAGACCGTCGTCTCCGGTTCCGCGGAGGCCGTGGAGAGGGTCTGCCGGAGGGCGCGCGCCGAGGGGATCACCGCCACGCGCGTGAACGTCTCGCACGCCTTCCACTCCCCGCTGGTCGCCCCCGCCACCGAGGAGTTCGGCAGGCGGCTCGACGGGGTCCGGTTCGCGCCGCTGTCGACCGGTGTGGTCTCCACGGTGACCGGAGCTCCCCTCGACGCCGACACCGACACGCGTGCGCTCCTGCGCGAACAGATCGTGCTCCCGGTGCGTTTCCACGAGGCCGTCGTCCGTGCGGCGGAGGGAGCGGACCTCCTCGTCGAGGTGGGACCGGGACGCGTGCTCACCGGACTCGCGGCCGCCGCCGTCCCGGACGTCCCGGCCGTGGCCGTGGACACGGACTCCACCTCGCTGGTCCCCTTCCTCAGGGCGGTCGCCGCCGCCTACGCCCTCGGCGCGCCCGTGGACGTGCGGGCGCTCTTCACCGGGCGGCTCGTCCGGGAGCTGCCGGACGAGTTCGAGTTCCTGGCGAGCCCCTGTGAGACCGCCCCCAGCGTGGAGGTGGGGCGGACCGACGGCAGGAGTCCCGCGCCCGCGGCCCCCGAGGAGGGAGCGGCCGGAGGGGAGGAGACCGCCGACACGCTGGAGCTCCTGCGCGCGCTCTCCGCCGAACGCGTCGAACTCCCCGTGTCCATGGTGGGACCGGACACGCGGCCCCTGGACGACCTCCACCTGAGCTCCATCACGGTCGGCCAGATCGTCAACGAGGTCACCCGGCGCCTGGGCCTGCCCCCGATGGGGGCGACCTCGGGGTACGCGACCTCCAGCCTGGGGGAGCTGGCCGAGACCATCGACACGCTGGCGCGGACCGCCGACGGCGGGGAGGCCGCGGGGGAGGCGCCGGGTGCGGCTCCGTGGGTGCGCGCCTTCGAGGTCGCCCACGTCGACGCCCCGCCTCCCCGGCCCAGGCCCGCCGAGACCGCCGGCCGCGGCCAGGACGGGTGGAGCGTCTACGCCTCACCCGGGCACCCCCTGGCCGAACCGCTGCGCGAGGCGCTCTCCGACCACGGCGGCGGCGTCCTCCTCTGCCTCCCCGCCGACGGCGGGGCGCACCTCGTGGGAACGTTCCTGGACGCGGCGCGCGCCGCGTTGGCCGCCGGACCCGAGGGCCGGTTCGTCGTGGTCCAGGGCAGGCGCGGTGCCTCGGGGGTCGCCAGGACGCTCCACCAGGAGCTGCCCGGCGTGACCACCACCCTGGTCACCCTGCACGACCCGGAGCCCGCCACCGGGGGGGCGCGGGAGGAGGCCGTGCGACGGGTGGTCGCCGAGGTCGCGGCCACGTCCGGGTTCGCGGAGGCGCGCTACGACGCGGAGGGGCGCCGCACGGTCCCCGTCCTGCGGGCCACGCTCCCCGGACGGCCGGACGACGGCGAGGCTCCCCTCGGACCGGACGACGTGCTCCTGGTCACCGGTGGCGGAAAGGGCATCACCGCCGAGTGCGCCCTGTCCCTGGCCACGGAGTACGGCGTCGGGCTCGCCCTCCTCGGCCGCGCGTCCGAGGAGGAGGACGCCGAGCTGGCCGCGAACCTGGAGAGGATGTCGGCGGCCGGGGTCCGCCACCGGTACGAGCGGGCCGACGTGACCCGCCCCGAGGAGGTCCTGCGGGCGGTGGGCGCCCTCCAGGAGGGACTGGGGCCCGTCACCGCGGTGCTGCACGGCGCCGGCCGCAACGAGCCGACCGCCGTGGGAACGCTGACCGAGCCGGCCTTCCGGCGCACGCTCGCGCCCAAGACCGACGGCCTGGAGACCGTCCTCGGCGCGCTCGACCCCGCGCGGCTGCGCCTGCTGGTCACCTTCGGCAGCATCATCGGCCGGGCCGGGCTGCGCGGTGAGGCGCACTACTCCACCGCCAACGACTGGCTCACCGAGATGACGGTCGAGTACGGGCGGGAGCACCCGCACACGCGGGTCCTGGCCCTGGAGTGGTCGGTGTGGTCCGGCGCCGGTATGGGGGAGCGGCTCGGCGTGGTGGAGGCGCTGATGCGCGACGGCATCACCCCCGTCTCCGCCGAGGAGGGGATCGACGTCCTCCACCAGGTGCTCCGTGACCCCTCCGCCGGCCCCGTGCTGGTCGTCAGCGGCCGTACCGGCGGCATGCCGACGCTCACCACGGAGGAGCACGAACTCCCCCTGGGCCGCTTCCTCGACCGGGTCCTCGTGCACTACCCCGGGGTCGAGCTGGTCACCGAGGCCGTCCTGTCCTCGACCGACGACCCCTACCTGGACGACCACCTGCTGGACGGCGACATGCTCTTCCCCGCGGTGGTCGGCATGGAGGCCATGGCCCAGGTCGCGGCGGCCGTGAGCGGGCACGACGGTCCTCCCGTACTGGAACGGGGACGCTTCCTGCGCCCGGTGGCCGTCCGCCCCGGAGAGACGACCACCATCCGCGTGGCCGCGCTGGTGCGCGACGGCGAGACGGTGGAGGTCGTCGTCCGCAGCGAGGAGACGGGGTACGACGCGGACCACTTCCGCGCCGTCCTGAGCTGGCGGGGTACCGGTCCCGAGGAGGAGCGCCCCGCGGTGGCGGACGCGACCACATCGCTGCCCCGGGTGCCGATCGACCCCGGCGAGCTGTACGGGAGCGTCCTCTTCCAGGGCAAGCGGTTCCAGCGGTTGCTGGCCTACCGGAGGGTGAGCGCGCGCCACGTGGTCGCGGAGCTGTCCACCGTCGCTCCGGCGGACTGGTTCGGGGCCTTCCTTCCCCAGGAGAGGGTCCTGGCGGATCCGGGGGTGCGCGACGCCGCCATGCACGTCCTCCAGGCCTGTGTCCCGGACGGGACCCTGCTGCCCGAGGGGGTGGACCGGATCGTCCTGGCCCGGGCCGAGGACCAGGAGGCCGACTGCGTGCTGCTCGACGCGCGCGAGCGCTCACAGGACGGGGACTCCTACGTCTACGACGTCGACGTGCGGGACTCCTCCGGGGCGCTGGTGGAGCGCTGGGAGGGCCTGCGGCTCAGGGCGGTGCGCAGGAGCGGCGGCGCCGGCCCGTGGGTACCCGCGCTGCTGGGATCGCACCTGGAGCGTGAGCTGGAGCAGGTGCTGGGCGGCTCCAGGGCCGTGGTCGTCGACCCCGACCCGTCCTCCGGCCCCGCCGGGGACACCGAGGAGCGGAGGGCGAGGACCGAGCTCGCGGTCAGCCGGGCCCTGAACCGGCCCGTCCGCGTGCGCCACCGTCCGGACGGGCGCCCGGAGGCCGAGGAGTCGCCGGTGTCGGCCTCGCACGGAGCGGGGGTGACGCTGGCGGTCGCGGGCGCGGGACGGATCGCCTGCGACGTGGAGGCCGTGGCCGAGCGCTCGGAGGAGGAGTGGAGCGGCCTGCTCGGCCGCGGGCTCGTGTCCGTGCGCGATCTGGTCGCCGAGCAGGCGGGGGAGTCCGCGCACGTCGCGGCGACGCGTCTGTGGAGCGCACTGGAGTGCCTGCGCAAGTCGGGGGGCACCGGTCGCTCCCTGACCCTGGAGGAGGTACGCCCCCACGGGTGGGTGGTCCTCTCCTCCGGAGACGCCCGTGTCGCCACCTGGACGACCACGCTGAACGCGAACCCCGATCCGGTGGTGTTCGCGGTCCTGTCCGGAGAGGAGAGGTGATGTCCGACTACTACGAGCTCCGCCACATCGTCGGTTTCGAGGAGACGAACCTGGTGGGCAACGTCTACTACGTCAACTACCTGCGCTGGCAGGGGCGCTGCCGGGAGATGTTCCTCAAGGAACGGGCCCCAGGCGTCCTGGAGGACGTGCGCGGGGACCTGAAGCTGTTCACGCTCAAGGTGGACTGCGAGTTCTTCGCCGAGATCACGGCCTTCGACGAGCTCTCCGTGCGGATGCGCCTGGAGGAGCTGACCCAGACCCAGGTGCAGTTCTCCTTCGACTACGTGCGTCTGGGAGGGGAGACGGAGGCGCTCGTGGCGCGCGGCATGCAGCGCATCGCCTGCATGCGCGGCCCCAACACGGCCACGGTGCCCGCCCGCGTTCCGGAGGAGCTGCGCGAGGCGCTCGCGGCGTACGCCGTGGACGGAGCGGCCGCGGGCGGCCGCGCCCCGGTACGAGCGGCGGGTGGTTGACATGGAGTCCCTGCGACAGGTGATGTCCACGTTCGCGACCGGGGTCACCGTGATCACCGTCGGCGGAGCCAACCCCCACGGCATGACGGCCAACGCCTTCTGCTCGGTGTCGCTGGACCCGCCCCTGGTGCTGTGCTGCGTCTCGGGAACGGCCCGGCTGCACAAGGCGGTCGCGGCCGAGGGGCACTTCGCGGTGTCGGTCCTGTGCGCGGAACAGGAGGGGGCCGCGCGCTACTTCGCCGACCGCTCCCGGCCGTACGGGCACGAGCAGTTCGCGTCGGTGGACTGGCTGCCCGGGCCCCGGACGGGAGCGCCCCTGATCTCCGACGCGCTGGCCTGGCTGGAGTGCGAGGTGACGGAGGAGCACGTGGCCGGCGACCACTCGATCTTCGTCGGACGGGTGCTGGACGCGGTACCGGGGGCCGAGCGCTCCGCGCTGCTGTTCCACGGGGGCTCCTTCCACGGGCTCGCCGACGGCTCCGCGACCGCCACCGGTCCGGGCGGGACGGTGAGCGCGGGATGAGCGCCTCCGAGGCGGACCTGCGTCCTGTGGCCGTGCCCCGCACGGCGCGGCCACAGGCCCCGCGGGCCCGCACCATGGCGTCGCTGCGACGCGAGCGGGACACCCTGCGCGGCCTGACCGAGGCGGGGGATCCCACCGGGATAGAACGCCAGCACGGCCTGGGCAAGCTCACGGCTCGGGAGCGGCTGGCCCTGCTCCTGGACGAGGGCTCCTTCGTGGAGCTCGGCGTGTTCCGCCGCCGCAGGGACGAGGGCCCCGCCACCGAGGGGCGGCGCCCGCACACCGACGGCGTGGTCACCGGCACCGGCACGATCGACGGCCGGCGCGTGTTCGTCTACGCCCAGGACTTCACCATCCTCGGCGGGTCCCTCGGCGCCGAGCACGCCAGGAAGATCCACCGGGTCATGGACCTGGCGTTGGACGGCGGGGCGCCGATCATCGGCCTCAACGACAGCGGCGGGGCCCGTATCCAGGAGGGCGTGGCGGCCCTGGACGGCTACGGGGGGATCTTCCGCCGCCAGGTGGCCGCGTCCGGGGTGATCCCCCAGATCAGCGTGATCCTCGGACCGTGCGCGGGCGGCGCCGCCTACTCGCCCGCGCTCGCGGACTTCACGTTCATGGTCCGCGGCTCGGCCAGGATGTACCTGACCGGTCCCGACGTGATCGCCGCGGTGAGCGGCGAACGGGTGGGGCACGAGGAACTCGGAGGCGCGGACGTGCACGGCGGGCGCACCGGTGTGGCCGCCTTCGTCCGCGACGACGAGGAGGAGTGCCTGGAGGACGTGCGCCACCTCGTCTCGCTCCTGCCCGACAACAACCTGGCCTCCCCTCCCGACACACCACCGACCGGGGCGGACGCGGACCCGCGCCCCCGCCTGGCCGAGATCGTCCCCGTGGAGCCGAACAAGCCCTACGACATGCGCGAGGTCGTCGCCGAACTGGCGGACGACGGCGACTTCCTGGAGGTGCACGAGGGGTGGGCGCCCAACGTCCTGTGCGCCCTCACCCGCGTGGACGGTGCCGTGGTCGGCGTCGTCGGCAACCAGCCGATGGTCCTGGCCGGCGTGCTGGACAGCGACGCATCACAGAAGGCGGCGCGCTTCGTCCGCTTCTGCGACGCGTTCAACATCCCCATCGTGACCCTGGTGGACGTTCCCGGTTTCCTCCCGGGGACCGGCCAGGAGCACGCGGGCGTGATCCGGCACGGGGCGAAGCTGCTCTACGCCTACTGCGAGGCGACGGTTCCGCGCGTCCAGGTGATCCTGCGCAAGGCCTACGGGGGCGCCTACATCGTGATGGACTCCCGTTCCATAGGCACGGACCTGTCACTGGTCTGGCCCGGCAACGAGATCGCGGTGATGGGGGCGGAGGGCGCGGTGAACGTGGTCCACCGCAGGGAGCTGCGGGCCGCGGCCGACCCGGAGGCGCGGAGGGCGGAGCTCATCGCCGACTACCGGGAGCGCCTGATGTACCCGTACCGGGCTCCGGAGGAGGGGTTCGTCGACGACGTGATCGACCCGGCGGACACGCGCTCGGCGGTGGCGCGCGGGCTCGCGCTCCTGCGGGACAAGAGGAGGGAGCCTCCCCGGCGCAAGCACGGGAACGTGCCGCTCTGAGCTCCCGGGGCGGCCCGGTCCCCCGCTCTTCGGACCGGGCCGCGCCCCACCGCTCAGTCCCCACCCGTCTCGGGGGGCCACAGAGAGGAGAGGCGCTCCGCGGACGCGGCCACCGAGGCCCGGGCCGCGTCCGCGGAATCCCCGCACCCGACCATCAGCGACACGAGCTGGTCCTCGAAGCACAGGTCGGCGTCGTAGGGAGGGACGAGGTAGGAGCCGAGTTCGAGCGTGGCCAGCCCGTGCACCGCGCTCCACAGCCGGTGGGCGATCAGTTCCGGGTCGGCCGGATCGAAGCGTTCGGCCCCGAGGCAGCGGGCCACGCACGCGGTCACGTTGCGCAGTGTGTAGCGACCGTGCTGCCGGTCGTCCTCCGAGAGGGTGAAGCCCGCCAGGGAGCATCCCCCGAACATGACCGCGTACAGGTGGGCGTTGCGCACGGCGTTGTGGCGGAAGGCGCGGCCGAGGAGGGCCAGATCGCAGACGGGGTCGTCGGTGGCCTCCACCTGGGTGAGGTGCTCCTCGAGGCGGGCGAAACCCTCGTGGACCATGGCGTGCACCAGGCCGCCGATGCCGTCGAAGTGGGTGTACACGGCCATCGTGGAACTGCCCGCCTCCTGGGCGATCCTGCGGGTGGACAGGGCCGGCGGGCCCTCACAGGACAGGAGCCGGGCAGCGGTGTCGATGAGGTTGGCACGTGCGTGGGGGTCTGCCTTTCGAGGACTCATACTTGTGAGTTTGTACAAGCCCGGGTGTACGGGCTACTCGTGACCAGCGGTTTTTTTCGGTCTGTCTCAGGAGCCGTGTTTCGGTCTCAATATTACGGAGGGTGTGGTGAACCCAGTCCCTTTGGTCGGCTCGCGGGCGCAGGCAACAGGAATGTTGCGCAAAGTAATCTCCGGTCGTTGCGATGTAACGCATTGTTTGCCGCCGCGCGGGGGGAGGGTTTCGTGCGGCGTAGAAGTTGAATGCTAAACCATGGCCGGGTGAAGAGTAATTGCCTGGTGGTCAATGGTTCGCGGGCGGATGCGGCAGGCTGCCTGAACGCGGAATGTAGCGAACCGGAAGCTTAGAGTGCCCGAGTGTGTAATCAAATGAGGGCTTCAGCTGTCCTTTTTGTCTCTGCATGGCGCAATCTGGAAGATGAGTGCCGTCTTTCCGGGTGGCACGATGAAGAGCGTCGAAGAGGGGGGAGCTGGTGTGGATTCACGCGGAAGGGGGAAGGGAGTCGTGGAGAACTTTGCCCTCTGCTTGGTTATGGGGATGAGTGAGCGAACCGGATGGCGATCATATGCTTCGATTTGATGTGGGGGGTTGTGATTTGCTTTTCGGTAACACATTGTAAGCCTTGATCGGATTTCGTTGTCGCACTTCCTGGGTGGTGTGGCCACTTTGGCATGCGTTTTTGCGGTGCTGGTGCCCGTGCTCCCTTTGATTAATCATCCCAGAGGATAGACCCCTGCTGTTCCTGTTCTGAGGAGATTTCCGTGGAGAAGATGGATAGATCCGTTCGTCAAGCTGTCGCCTCCATGCACAAGCGGTACTGCGACCCACTCACCCTCAACGAGATCGCCGCCGAGGTCTTCGTCAGCCCTTACCACTTCTCCCGAGTCTTCTCCCGCGCCGTGGGCGTCACTCCTGGCAAGTATCTGACATCCGTACGCCTGTTCGCGGCCAAGCGCCTTCTGCTCACCACCGCCCTCACGGTCTCCGACATCGTGTGCAGCGTGGGGTACAACAGCGTGGGCACCTTCACGAGCAGGTTCACGCGCGCGGTGGGCATGTCCCCCACCCAGTACAGGGATCCGAAGGTGGCGGAGCTGCTCGTCGTTGCCTCTCACGAGTACTCGTGCCTGCCCCCGGCCGAGGAGATGCGGCGGGCCAGACGCCTGCGGACGCGTCCAGAGGGTCCCTCCCACTCCATCAGCGGGGCGATCGACCTCCCCGACGAGGCGGGACAGACCGACGTCCTCGTCGCCGTGTTCCCCGAGGCGATCCCCCAGGGCGCCCCCGTGGCCTACGAGGTCCTGTCCGCCAAGGGAAGGGCCGAGTTCACGGTCGCCGACGTCCCCACCGGGCCGCACGTGGTCATCGCCCTGGCGGTCCCCAAGGGAGACCGCGCCCGTTCGGGACGGATGTTCATGGGCTCGTCCCGACACCCGGTGAACATCGCACGGGGTCTTCGGACCTACGTCCACCTGTCCCTCAGCGAGGTCCAGGAGACCGACGCTCCCATCGCCGTCACCCTGGCCGAGCCCACGGTGTCGGTGGAGAGCAGGTTCTCGCGGTCCGCCTGCATCCGTCAGACCGTGGCCTGAGATGGGTGCCCGGTTCCATCCCGCCGGCGCGCTCGGCAGGTTGCTGCTGTCGCCCCCGTTGGCCCACGTCGGCTTCGACCACCTCGGCCTCCCCGGTCGCGACTCCCCCTCCGCCCGTCACCTGGAGAAGATCCCCGAGGCGGTCGTGTGCGGTTTCGAGTGGGGCATCGGGACGCGCGATCTGCGCGAGGTCGAGCACAGGCTCGCGACGGTCGCCCCGGAGTTGCGCGGGTTCGCCTGCGAGGGCGTGACCATGGCCCACACGATCCGGGACGTGCTCCCCCTCGGGCGTTCCGACCGGACCCGTGAGCTCATGCTCGGACCCGCGCTCCCCCACACCTTCCTCTCCTACATCGGCATCGGCTTCGCCATGGCCCGTCTGCCCCGACCGCTGTGGAAGGAGATCCTGCCCGATCTCACGGGCAACCCCTACCACCCGACCATGAGCTGGCTGGCCGTCGACGGCTACGGCTTCGACCTGGCCTACTTCGACTCGCCGCGCTGGATCGGGGAACAGCGCCTCCCCCGTCCCTATCCGTGGGAGGGAGCCCCCGAGTACTTTCCCCGGGCGTTCGACCAGGGAGTGGGGCGTGCCCTGTGGTTCGTCCACGGCGCCCGCTGCGACGCGGTCGCCTCCGCCGTCGGGAGGTTCGCGCGGCGGCGCCGGGCCGACCTCTGGAGCGGGGTCGGACTCGCCGCCGTGTTCGCGGGTGGAGCCGGAGCCGGCGATCTCCGCGGCCTGGTGGAGGCCGCGGGACCCGACATGGCGCACGTCTTCCAGGGGGCCGTCTTCGCGGCCAAGGCCCGGGCGTTCTCGGGACACGTGCCCGAGTACACGGAGGAGGCGTTGCGGGCGCTCACGGGCCTGGACGTCCTCGATGCCGCACGGATCGCCGACGACCACCGTGTCGAGCCCGGTGGCGGATCGGAGCCGGACTACGAGGTGTGGCGCGCGGGAGTGCGGAGCCGTTTCTCCTGGAGTGCTCTGGACGCCGGCCGACCGCCGCGTGGCAATTCCTGAGTAGATCCCCCGGCCCGACCCCACAAATATGGAAACGACACAGAATCCACCGCGTACGGCGGGAGCGAGGACCAGTTGGCCACTGTGACAGGGGCGCTGAGGCGCCGTGTGATGACACCGAAGGCGTCCGAGACGAAACTGGAGACACGTGGATTCCACGACAAGGGTCCGGAGGCCCGGAGGATTCTGGAAACCGTCGGGGAGTCCTTCCTCGCGGGCCTCGGGGACGCGGTCGAGACGGGCTCACCGTCCGCCACCGACGAGCGGCTCCGAGCACTGCCCACGCGCTTCCAGGGGTTCGCCTACGAGGGAGCGGCCATGGGCTTCGCGCTCATGGACGGACTCCTTCCCGGGAGCCGCCGGACCGACTCCTTCCTGAGGGGACCGGGGGACCCGCACGTCTACATGGCCTACATCGGCGTCGGGTGGGCCATGGCCCGCCTGCCGCGGCCCCTGTGGCCCGACACCCGCCGTCTCGACCCCCTCCTGCGCTGGCTCGTGCACGACGGCTACGGCTTCCACCAGGCGTACTTCCACACCGACAGGTACGTCCACCGGAGGGAGCGGGACGAACGCGCGGCCAGACGGACCGGAGACGGACCCTACGCCCTCCGGGCCGCCGACCAGGGGATCGGGCGGGCCCTGTGGTTCGTGGCCGGGACGGACGTGGACCGGGCCGCGGCCCTGGTGGCGTCGTTCCCGGAGGAGCGCAGGTCCGACCTCTACTCCGGGATGGGCCTGGCCGCCACCTACGCCGGCGGGGCCGACGAGGAGGAGCTCCACCGACTCCGCGGGCACGCCGGGGACCACCGCCACCACCTCGCCCAGGGCAGCGCCTTCGCCGCCGAGGCCAGGGTTCGCGCCGGACTCACGGCTCCGCACACGGAGACCGGTACCCGGGTGCTCTGCGGCATGGACGCGGAGAAGGCGGCCAGGTTCTCCAGGGACCTGCGTCCCCACGCCTTTGGGCCCGAACCCGACACCGCGCGCCCCCGGTACGAGGTGTGGCGGGCCTGCCTCGCCGACGAGTTCGCGCAGAGGGACGGGGGTACGTCGTGACCGGAGAGGGCCCGCGCCATCCGCCGCGCACACCGGTCTCCGCGGCTCCCGGCATGCTACGCGACCTCGTCACCGACCGACTCGCGATGATGTCCACCGCGGCCGAGCGGTACGGCGACGCGGTCCGTATGGCCGCCGGGCCCAAGACCCTGTACTTCTTCAACCACCCCGACCACGCCAAGCACGTGCTGGCCGAGAACAGCGGTAACTACCACAAGGGCATCGGTCAGGCCCACGCCAAGCGAGCCCTGGGCGACGGGCTGCTGACGAGCGAGGGCGATCTGTGGCGCACCCAGCGCCGGACGATGCGCCCGGTGTTCCAGCACCAGCGGATCGCCGACCAGTCGGATTCGGTGGCCAAGGAGGCCGCCGCACTCGTGGACCGGCTGAGGACGCGCGTGGGCCGCGGGCCCGTGGACCTGGCGGAGGAGGCGACCGGTCTGACCCTGGGCGTCCTGGGGCGCACCCTCCTGGAGTCGGACCTCCACGCCTTCGACTCCATCGGCGCCTCCTTCGAGGCCGTACAGGACCAGGCCATGTTCGACATGGTCACGATGAACGCGCTGCCGGTATGGCTGCCGTTTCCCACGCAGACGAGGTTCCGGCGTGCGCGCGGTGAACTCCAGCGCATCGTCGGCCGCCTCGTACGGGACCGCGCCCCCGGAGACGAGGGGGACGACGCCCTCTCCCGGGTGCTGGCCGAGGCCGCCTCGGAGGAGGAGCCCCGGGTCCGCGCCCGGCGCGTGCGCGACGAGGTGGTCACGCTCCTGCTGGCCGGACACGAGACCACGGCCAGCACCCTGAGCTGGGCCTTCTACCTGGTGGACCGCAATCCCGGCACGGCGGAGCGGCTCAGGGACGAGGCGGTGCGCGTCCTCGGGGACAGGTCGCCGACCTACGAGGACCTGCACGAGCTGACCTTCACCACGATGGTCGTCCAGGAGACCATGCGCCTGTACCCGCCGGTGTGGATCCTGCCGCGCAGGGCACTGGCCGACGACGAGATCGGGGGCTACCGGGTTCCGGCCGGATCCGACGTCCTGATCTGCCCCTACACCCTGCACCGGCGGCCCGACTCCTGGGAGGACCCCGACCGCTTCGACCCCGACCGCTTCGGCCCCGGCCGTCGCGACGGCCGGCACCGCTACGCCTACATCCCCTTCGGCGCCGGACCAAGGGTCTGCGTGGGGAGCAATCTCGGCATGATGGAGGCCGTCTTCGTGCTCGCCGTCGTGTCGCGCGAACTGCGACTGCGCCTTCCGCAGGACCACAGGGTCGTGCCCGAGCCCATGCTCTCGCTGCGCGTGCGCGGCGGACTCCCGATGAACGTCCATCCCGCCTAGGACGTCGGGCTGCGGACACATCCCACGAACACCCCCTCAAACGACAGGAGACGACCATGCCGAGGGGCACCCCCGACGCGGGGAGCACTGAGACACGAACGCTGGAGGCGTTCGCCGACACCATTCTCCCGGGCGCGAAGCGCACGCAGGAGGACACCGCGGTCGCGGGCCGCGCGCACGACGCCGGGGCGGTCGAGGCGGGGGCGCTCGACCTGCTGAGGACCTCCGCGACGGGGGTGGCCTCCGGGTTGGCCGAGTTCACCGAACTCCTCAACGAGCACGCCGGACGGTACGCCGACCAGCACGGCATCCCCCTGGAGGGAGGGCTCCCGCCCTTCGTCCGGCTGCCCTTCGAGGACCGCACCGCCCTGGTCACCGCGCTGACCTCTCCAGGGCACCCGGAGAAGGAGTTCTGGGTGATGCTCGCGCTGTTCTGCAACATGGCCTACGACAGCGCGGCCCACATCAGTACTCCCGCGGCCATCGCCGCCGGACACCCGGGGCTCCGGGCGATGGGCTTCGCCGCCCCCGACCCCGACGGCCTCCTGCGTTTCAAGGAGTACTCCTACGGCAGGCCGCTGGCCCGCCTCCACCCGGACACGACCTCCTCGGGGAGCCCCGCATGAACACCACGGAGAAGACCGACGTGCTCGTCGTCGGCAGCGGCTTCGGCGGTGCCATCACCGCCTACCACCTCGCGGCCGGCGGCGCCCGCGTCACCGTCCTCGAACGCGGACCCTGGCTGGAGACCGAGGAGCTCCAGCACGACTTCCTCCTCGGCTCCTCCTACACCAGGGCCTTCGACTTCACCGTGGGCGACGGCATGAGCGTGCTCGGCGGCAACTGCGTGGGAGGGGGGAGCATGGTGTACTTCGCCGCGCTTCCTCGCGCGCCCCGCTTCGTCTTCGAGCGCAGGGGTTCGATCGGGCGGCGGATGTGGCCGTCCGCCATCACACGGGAGGCCCTGGACCCCTGGTACGACCGGGTGGCCGAGGCGATGGGGGTGCGCACCCAGGACTGGTCCGACGTCAGCTACGCGGGCGGGCTCTGGGGGGCGGCCTGCGACCACTCCGGGCGGACGGCGAACCCGGTGCCCGTCGCCATCGACAAGGACGCCTGCGTCAACTGCAACTGGATGATGGCGGGCTGCCGGTTCGAGGCCAAGAAGTCCCTGGTGTTCAACTACCTCCCCGCCGCGGTCTCCCACGGGGCGCGGATCAGGCCCCTGCACGAGGTGCAGAGGCTGGAGCGCACGGACGACGGCGGATACCGGGTCCACTACGACGTCATCGACGAGGACGACTACCGGATCACCACGGACTCGGGTGTCATCGAGGCCAAGATCGTCGTGCTCGCCGCCGGAGCCGGAGCCACGCCCGTGATCCTCAAGCGGTCCGAGAGCGACCTGGGGACCATGCCGCACGCGGTGGGACGCTACTTCTCCGGCAACGGCGAACGCCTCAACACCGCGGTCGTCAACGAGGACCGGGTCCGCGACGTCCTCGGCCTGTCCCGCGACGAGGAGCGCGCCTACGAGGCCTTCCAGATCGGCAAGGGACCCTGCGTCGCCAACTGGGACAGGCTGGACGGGTCGCTCCCGGAGTACTCCCGGTACTCGTTGGAACAGCTCTACTTCCCGCCGGCCCTCGGCACCATCCTCGCCCAGGCCCCCGGAGCACCCACACCGTCGTGGTTCGGCGCGGACAAGAAGGAGATGCTGAAGCGCTGGAAGTCGTGGTTGATCGTCTTCACCATGAGCGAGGACGACAACGAGGGGGTCTTCGGCCCGCCTCCGCCCACGGGCAACGCCGTCCGCCTGTCCCAGCAGATGCTCGGCCGGGGCCCGCTCACCTACCGCCCCACCATGAACACCCTGAAGGGCTGGTCCCAGTCCGACTCCGAGGTCAAGGAGATCCTGGAGAAGGACGGGATCGCGCGGGTGGCGCCCTGGACCAACGACCTGGTCGGTGCCTACACCGTCCATCCCCTGGCCTCGTGCCGCATCGGCGACGACCCGCACACCTCGGCGCTCGACGACCGCCACGAACTGCGCGGACACCCGGGCATCTTCGTGACCGACGGATCGTCGGTCCCCGGCGCCCTCACCGTCAACCCCGCGATGACCATCGCGGCCCTGGCCGAGCGCGCCGCGCCGGGCATCGTCGACGCCGCCCGCGCGCGGGGCGTCGACGTCACCTACGGCGCTCCCGCCCCCGACGGCGCCACGTCGGGGCGCGGGAACGTCCTCAAACTGGCCGGCCAGAAGTCCTGACACCCGAGCACGCCCACGTCCCGGGAAAGAGAGGCAGCCCCGTGTTCCGGACGACCCTGCGGGCGGCCGTGCGCCGTTCGCTGAACGACGTGCGCCACATCCGCCCGGTCCCACCGGACCGGGCACGCGGCGAGGTCGCTCTGCTCTACGAGCGGGTGGAGCGCGACTTCGGGGTCCTCGCACCACCGGTCGCCCTGCTCTCACCGGCCTCCGAGTGCGCGGCGGCCACCTGGACGGCGCTGCGCGAATCGCTCCTCGTCCCGGGGAGCACCGAACGGACCGACCGCGAGGCGGTCGCCGTCTCCGTGTCACGGGACAACGCCTGCCCCTACTGCGTGGATGTGCACGGCGCCACCCTCGGCTCCCTCGGCGGAACCGCGGGCGGCGGCGACGGCCTCCGCCTCCTGGCGGCCGCCGCGGACGATCCCGTGCGACACGCCGAACTGGGCGCCGTCGCGCTGACCTTCCAGCACATCAACCGCCTGGTCAACGTCTTCCTGCCCGACTCCCCTCTACCCGCCTTCGCCCCCCGCGCCGTGCGGGGGGTCCTACTCCGCGCCACCGGCGGGGTCATCGCCGCCCCACCGGGGCCCGCTCTGGCCCCCGACACCTCCCTGGCACTGCTGCCCGAGCGGGCCAGGCACGCACCGGTCCCCGAGGACCTGGGGTGGGCCGCAGGAGCCCCGCGTGTCCTGCGCGCCCTGGCCGGTGTGACCGCCGCCCTCGACGCGGTCGGCGAGCGCGCGCTCTCCGACACCACGCGCGTTCTGGTCCACGGTCACCTGCGCGAGCACGGCTCCGGTCCGGCCGGGATCGACCGCTCCTGGCTGGAGGAGGCGGTCCTGGGCCTGTCCCCGCACGAGCGTCCCCTGGGGCGCCTGGCGCTGCTCACCGCGCGCGCCTCCTTCCAGGTCGGCGACGACGTCGTCGCCGCGTGCCGGGAGGCCGGGGCCGATGACGCCACCCTGGTCCGGACCGTCTCCTGGGCCGCGATGGCCGCCGCCCGCCACACCACCGGACGCATGTTCGACGGCTTCCACGAACCCCTTCACCCACCCTCCCCGACCGACACTGAGAGGAACGAGACGTGAACAACCTGCCCGACGTGATCGCGGACCTGGCCGCCGAGGCCTCCGGACTGGACGCCCTCGTGGCCGACCTGCACCCCTCCGACTGGGCGCGTGACACCCCGGCTCCGGGATGGACCGTGGCCCACCAGGTCGCCCACCTCTGCTTCGTCTTCCGGCTCGCCGGAACCGCGGCCTCGGACGCCGAGGCGTTCGAGGCGATGACGTCCGGAGCCTCCGGCGACTTCGACGGGGCCGTCAACGCGGTTCTGGCGACCTACCCGCTGGACGACCCCGAGAAGCTGCTGGCACGGTGGCGCACCGACCGTGAGTTCGCCGTCGAGGCGCTCGCGGCCGCGCCCCCGGACCAGCTGGTCCCGTGGCTCGTGCGTCCGATCCCCCCGGCCGTGCTCGCCTGCGCGGGCATGATGGAGCTCCTCGCGCACGGCCAGGACGTGGCTGACGCGCTGGGTGTTGCTCCAGAACGCACCGACCGCATCCGCAACGTGGTGGGCTTCGCGGTGATGACCTGGGAGTTCGGCTACCAGTCCCGCGGACTCACGCCGCCGGACACCGAGTTCCGGTTCGAGCTGACGGCCCCGTCCGGCGAGGTCTGGGAGTTCGGCCCGGTCGACGCCGAGCAGAGGATCACCGGTGACGCGGTCGACTTCTGCCTGCTGGTCACGAGGCGCCGCCACCGCGACGACCTCGATGTGACCGCGGTCGGTCCCGACGCCGACCACTGGCTCGACATCGCCCAGGCCTACAGGGGGCCCGCCGGGCCCGGACGCGAACCCGGCCAGTTCGCCAAGGCCTGACCTCATCCGGGGAGCCGTGAACGGTTCCCGGTCCGGCCCGCGCCCGGCGGGCCGGACCCCTCCCGCCGAGCCCGTGGACAGAGCTCGCGCGTGCTGGTGGACGGGGCCCGATGGGGCGTAACGTGTCTGCGAGGGCCACCGGGAGACCGCACGCGGTGGCGCCGAGCGCCCAGGGGAGGAAGACGGGGGCGACGGTCCCGAACTGTTCGCTGCGCCTCCGGTCGCCTATGAGATTCGGAGTTCTCGGTCCAGTGGCCGTCTGGACGGACGCGGACGAGCGGGTCGCCGTGCCGGGACGCAAGGTCCGTGCGCTGCTGGCCTCCCTGCTCGTGGCGGAGGGCCGCCCGGTCCCGCCGGCGCGGCTCGTCGACGAGATCTGGGAGGGAAGGCCTCCGGAGCACGCGAGCGCGGCCCTGCACGCGAAGGTCTCCCAGCTGAGGCGCGTCCTGGACGGGGCCGAGCCGGGAGGCCGGGAACTCGTCGTCCGGAAGGACGCCGGCTACCTGCTCGCCGCCGGGCGGGACACGGTCGACTCCTGGCGCTTCCGCGACCTGGTGGGATCGGCGCGCCGGCGAACGGACCCCGCCGCCCGGGCGGCCGACCTCACCGAGGCCCTGAACCTCTGGAGGGGCCCCGCCTACGCGGACTTCGGGGGCGAGCCCGCGGTCCTGGCCGCGGCCGGGCGCCTGGACGAGGAGCGCGTGGAGGCCCTGGAGGCCAGAGCCGAGGCCCTGGTCGAGGCGGGGGAGCACTCGCGGATCATCGGCGAGCTGGAGGAGCTGGTGCTCCGGTACCCGCTGCGCGAGCGCCTGCGCGCAGCGCAGATGAGGGCCCTTCACCACGCGGGCCGCCGGAGCGAGGCCCTGGACAGCTACGCCCAGCTGCGCTCCCTCCTCAGCGAGGAACTCGGACTCGAACCCGGTGAGGGCCTGCGAGAGCTCCAGGGCGCGATTTTGCGCGAAGAGCTCCCTGCGGCCTCCCCACGGGGGTCCGCACCCGCCCGGAACCGGTCCCTGCGGGGGCTCACCCGCCTGGTCGGCCGTGAGGACGCGGTCGAGGACGTGCGCAAACTCCTGGGTGACCACCGGATGGTCACCCTCACCGGCCCCGGAGGCGTCGGCAAGACACGGGTGGCGCTGGAGGTCGCCGCGCGCGAGGAGGACGCCGGTCATGACGTGGTGCTGGTGGAGCTGGCCGCACTCGACCCCTCCGACGACCCCTCGGACACCTCCTCCCTGGCCGCCGGGATGGCGCACGCGCTGGACCTGAGACCAGGGCCGGGACCGATCCGCCCGGAGGAGGCGGTGACCGCCGCTCTCGCCAGGAGGGACGTCCTGCTCGTCGTCGACAACTGCGAGCACGTGGTCGAACCGCTCGCCCCGCTGGTGGAGTCCCTCCTGCGGGACGCCCCCCGTGTGCGTGTGCTACTGACCAGTCGCGAACCCCTGGCGGTGGACGCGGAGCTCCGCTGGGAGGTGCCGCCCCTGGAGCTGCCCGAGCCCGATGCCGACGCCGGGCGCGTGGGGCAGAGCGCGGCGGTGCTGCTTTTCGTGGAACGCGCCTCCGCGGCCTGCCACGGGTTCACGCTGGACGGAGCCAACACCGCGGACGTGGCGGCCCTGTGCAGGAGGTTGGACGGACTCCCCCTCGCGCTGGAGCTGGCGGCTTCCCGGGTGTGCTCCCTGGGCGTGGCCGAGGTACTCGAACGCCTGGACGGCCGTTTCCGCCTGCTCGACGGGGGCCGAAGGTCGGCGTCCCCGCGGCAGCGGACCCTGCGCGCGGTCACCGACTGGAGCTGGGACCTGCTCCCGGAACGGGAGCGCGCGGTCCTGCGCCGCCTCGCCGTGTACGCCGACGGGTGCGACCTCGCCTCCGCGGAGGCCGTGTGCTCCGGGGACGGCGTCGGCTCAGCGGAGGTCGCGGGCTCCCTCGCCCGGCTGGTCGACAGGTCGCTCGTGGTCTCCTCGCCGAAGGGTTCCGGGAGGGGCGGCAGGCGCTTTCGCCTTCTGGAGACCATCGCGGCCTACGCGGGGGAGCGGCTCGACGAGTCCGGCGAGGGCGGTCGTGTCCGCCGCCGCCACCTGGAGTACTACACCGGTCTGGTCGGCCGCACGGCCCCCCTGCTGCGCGGTGACGGGCAGCGGGAGGCGCTGGACCTGCTCGACGGAGAGTCGGCGAACATCCGGACCGCTCTGGAGGAGGCGCTGCGTGCCGAGGACGCGGAAGGGGCCTGGGCGCTGGCCGAGCCGTCGGCCTGGTACTGGCTGCTCCGAGGCAGGCTGGCCGAGGGGCGCGCGTTCTTGCGTGAGCTGTGCCGCCGGAAGGAGTCGCTGGGAGCTGAGGCGGCCGCCGACGTGGAGGGGTGGTGGTCGGGCCTGGCCCTGCTGGACGGGGCCGGCGCCGACACCGAGGGACACGTGGGCCGTGTCGTGGAGCTCTTCCGCGACGGCGAGGCGCGGTGCTCGCCGAGGGCTTCGTGGTTCCTGGCGTACGCGCTGCTGAACACCGGTGGCGCCGCCACGGGGGCGCCCATGGCCGAGCGCGCCCTGGAGCTCTCCCGGTGCTCGGGCGACCGCTGGACGGAGGCCGCCGCCCTCTGCGTGCTGGCGGGGCAGGCGCACTCGCGTGGCGACCTGGAGGCCCTGCGGCGCGACGCGGAGGAGGGGCACAGGCTGTTCGCCGAACTGGGGGACGGCTGGGGGCTGATCCAGGCTTCGTTCTCCCTCGCGTCGTGGGCCGAGGTGGTCGGGGACTACGACCGGGCCCGCGAGCTGCACGGGGAGAGCGCTCGCCGGGCGCGGGAGCTCAGGATGTGGCCCGACGAGGCCGACGCGGTCACAGGCCTGGCCAGGATCGACATGCTGTCCGGCGACTTCGCCGGCGCGCGCGCACACCATGAGAGGGCCATGCGCCTCGCGGCCGACAGCGGGTACAAGGTGGGGGAGCTGTTCGCGCGGATCGGCCTCGGCCTCGGCGCACGTCGGGAGGGAAGGCTCCGCGAGGCGCGGGAGCACCTGGGGGCCGTCCTGGACTGGAACCGCCGGTCCGAGGTGGACACCGACGTGGTCGACACCCTCCTCCTCGCGGAACTCGGCTTCGTCGCCGAGCTGGAGGGACGTGTCGACGACTCCCTCCGACTGCATGCGGAGGGGTACGAGGCCGCGTGCAGGGTCGGCGACCCGAGGGCCCTGGCCCTCTCCCTGGAGGGGCTCGCGGCCGCCACGGCGGCCGCGAGCCGCCACGCCGTCGCCGCGCGGCTTCTCGGCGCGGCCCACGCCACCCGGGTGTCCGTCGGTGCCCCGCTCCCGGAGGCGGAGAGCGGGGACGTCCGGCGGGTGGAGCGGCTGCTGAGGGACGGGCTCGGAGACGGGGGCTTCGAGTCCGGCTTCGCGCTGGGGCGGCGGATGAGCCCGGAGGAGGCGTTCGCGCTCACCCTCACCTGAGCCCTTCCGCCGCGCCGGTTCAGCAGGTGAGGGTGACGGTGGACGACGTGCGGTTGAACATCATGTTCGGGTCCCAGACCACGGCCTGGTAGGAGTGGGTCCCGGTCCGTCGGCAGTCGACGTGGACGGTTCCCTCCGTCCCCGCCGGGAGGGCCCGCTCCTGGATGGTGCGCGGCTGCGTCGGGGTGGCGAGGCGGACCAGCCAGAGCACGGTCAGCGCCCCGCAGCCGTTGCGGGCGCCGGCGCTCACGTGCGTGCCGCTGGCGGAGAGGGCCGGGTCGGTCGGGACGGACAGGCACGAGGTGTCGGCCCATGCGGGCTGGGCGTGCAGGAGCGCGGCGGTCGCCGCCGCGGCCAGGGCGGTCGTCAGGAACGTGGATCGCTTGTGCTTCATGTGGACCTCCGGGGTCGCCGTGGACGGTGTTCCGGTCGGGCTGCTCAGTCGGACAGGCGCAGGGCGCGGATGATCGTCTGCTCCAGGGTGCTGCCCTCGGAGTCCGAGAGCCGGGCCCGGAGGGAGAGGTACTCGCCGTCCCGGCGCGGGAGGCGGACCAGCGCCGTGTACCCGCCGTCCCCGCGTTCGACGACGCGTACCTGGTCCCACGTCCGGCCGTCGTCCGCCGAGGCCTCGACGGTGACCTCCTCGACACGCCCCGGGGCGGATCCCGGCTGGGACTCGACCGAGAACGGCAGCCGGAGCAGGCCCCGGGCGTCCACGGTGTTGCGGGCGTCCACGTCCGGCTGGTAGCGCACCAACCAGAGCGGAAGCCTCTCCTGGCCCGACTCCGGAGTGGAGGAGGAGACGGTCCACACGGCCTCGACGCGGGTGGACAGGTCGGAGAACGACTCGCGCGTCGTTCGGCTCTCCACACGCAGTTCGCTGTCACCGGGCGCGAGGTCGGCGCTCAGGTGCCCCGTGGACGACTCGCCCACGAGCGCGCCGTCCTGGAAGAGCCGGATGGAGGACGAGTCGGTCCGGGAACCGCCCTGGTGCCGGTCCTGGTCGGAGTACATCGGCATGCCGAACCACAGTTCGTCCCCGGTGCGCACGCCGTGCTCGGACCAGAGGAACATCGGCCCGATCACGGAGGCGTTCCACCGTTCCGCGTACTCTTCGCCCGCCTCGTAGGAGCGGGGCACCGAGCCGAGCGCGGTGACGTCCCGGACGGTCCCGTCGTCCTCCACGCGGTTCTCCCCGAACGCGCTGCTCCACATGACCTCCCCCGCCTCCAGGTGGTGCACGGTGGTGGAGGGCAGCGTGTGCGGAAGGAAGACGGTCGCGGTGTGGCTCACACCGGGAGCGGTGCCGAACAGTGCCTTCGTGGCCCCGTGCCCCGGGGTCTGGGCGAGGTGGTCGGCGGTCAGGACGGCCAGGTCCCCCGGGGCCACGGTCCGGTCGTATCCGGTCGGGAAGGAGCCCTCCACGGTGTCGAGGAGGTGGTGTGAGGACGGGGCGCCGAGGAATCCGCCGTCGTCGCCCCGGTGCGCCCACGTCGAGGCGACGAAGGAGGTGAGGCCGTCCACGGTCTCCGCCGGTCCGACCTGGGCCGTGTGAAGACCGGAGAAGTCGTCGGTCTGGAGGGAGACGCTCACCGGCGCCCCTCCCCGGCGGTTCTCGACACCGACCTCCACCAGGGCGGCCTCCGCGTCCTCCACGCCGGGGTCCGTGCCGACCGGGCGCGTCGTGGTGGCGTCCATCAGGACCTCGGAGTCCCCGTCGAGGGCGAGCAGGGGGTGTACCAGCCGGTGCCAGTCCGCGTCGGGGTCGGAGAAGTCCGTGATGTCGGTGACCAGCATGTAACGGCCCTCAGGGAGGGTGAGCGCGGCCTCGGCGGAGCCGCCCGCGAACTCCAGCACGTCGCCGTCCAGGCCCAGGACCAGGGACTCCGCGCCGTCCGTCGGCTCTCCGTCCGGACCCACGTGGCGGATCCTCAGCTCGTGGCACTCGCCGCATCCGTCGTCGGCCAGTGCCATGGGCGCGGCGGTGCCGGACAGGTCGTAGGCCTCCGGGCCACCTCCCGCGCCCGCCGCGGCGGCACGGGCGTCGGCGGGCAGGACGAGGTGCCGCCCGCCCGAGCGCACGGAGGTGAACCGGACGTCCTCGCGCCCCGGAGCCGGGCTGACGGACACGTGGCCCTCCTCGGGGAAGACCGTCACGGTGTCTCCCGAGGCCAGGACGGTCTCCTCGAAGCCCGTGGCCGGTCCGGTCGTGGTGGGTGCGGTCGCCGCTGACACGGATGGGGCGGAGAGGACCGCGGCGACCACCGGGAACGTCAGTCCGGCGGCTCCGAGGATCGAGAGTCTCCGCGGTCGGGGGGAACGGGATGGGTTGGTCACTGCTGTGCCTTTCTAGTTCCGCTTCGGCCGATCAGTGCCTCGGGACATCCTGGGGTGACGGCCGGTGTCCTGGCTTCCTCCTGGTTGTGCATCCGTCGCTTCCGCCGCTCCTGCCGCAATCCAGAAGACGTCGGCCCGCCTGACCCGGACAAGCATGGGGAGGCGCGCTGCGGGCAGCGGGCCCGCCGCCGCGGCAGAGGAGAGGAAGGGCACAGCATGACGGAAGACACGGTCGTCGCAGGCCGGGACGAGCGGGCGGTCCGGGCCCTCGTGGACGGGGTGGCCGCCGCGTGGGCCGACAACGACGCGGACGCGTTCGCGGAACTCTTCGCCCAGGACGCGAGCCTGATCGGCGACGCCTACATGCGCGGACGGGAAGGGATCCGCGCGTTCATGGCGCAGGGGTTCGAGGGGCCCTACAAGGGCACCCGGGTCGACATCCGGCCGCTGGACGTGCGGTTCGTCCGCGAGGACGTGGCGCTGGTCGTCACCCAGGGAAGGGTCGAGGTCCCCGGTGTCCCCCCTGAGGAGGCGGACATGGCCTTCTTCGCCACCTGTGTGATGGTCCGCGACGGGGGCGGATGGCTGATCGCCGCCTACCAGAACTCCAAGGCGACGAGTACGGGCGACTGACGGGCGCCCGCTCACGCGCGGTAAGTCCGCCGACCAGAGAACCGTAAGCGGGCGGTGCGAGCGTGGAATCCGCCGGGCGGTCCCACGGCACCGCCCGCGACCGTCGAAAAGGAAGGAAGAGCCATGAACCTGCCCCAGGTGGTGTCCGAGGACGAGTGGCGTGAGAGCCGGGAGCGGCTGCTCGCGCAGGAGAAGGAGCTGACCCGGTACCAGGACCGGCTGGCGGCGGAACGCCGGCGCCAGCCCATGGTCAGGGTCGACGGCGGGTACGCCTTCGAGGGAAGGGACGGCAAGACGTCCCTGGTGGACGTCTTCGAGGGCCGGAGCCAGCTCATCGTGTACCACTTCATGCTGCCGCCGGGCTCGGAGCACCAGTGCGAGGGCTGCTCGATGTTCGTGGACAACCTCGGGCACCCGGCACACCTGAACGCCCGGGACACCACGCTCGCCGTCGTGTCGCGGGCACCGTACCCGGAGATCTCACGCGTCCGCGAGCGGATGGGATGGACGGTGCCCTGGTACTCGTCCTTCCAGAGCGGCTTCAACGAGGACATGGGCGTCACGGTGGACGGATCCGACAGCTTCGGGCTGAGCGTCTACCTGCGCGACGGGGACGCGGTCTACCGGACCTACTTCACCGAGGGGCGGGGGGTGGAGAAGCTCGGCACCAACTGGAGCCTGCTCGACCTGACCCCGTTCGGGCGGCAGGAGACCTGGGAGGACACCCCCGCAGGCCGCCCGCAGGAGTCCCCGTACGTCTGGTGGCGCCTCAACGACGAGTACGGGAGGTGAGGGCGCCGTGACCGGGAACACGCATGCGGACGCCCAGCCCAGGGCGGGCGCGCGCGAGTGGACGGCGCTCGCCGTCCTGGCGCTGCCGACACTGCTCCTCTCGATCGACCTGAGCGTCCTGCTCCTGGCGCTTCCGCACCTGACCGCCGACCTCGGCGCGAGCGGCGTGCAGCTCCTGTGGATCACCGACATCTACGGCTTCATGGTCGCGGGCTTCCTCCTCATCATGGGAACGCTGGGCGACCGGATCGGATGCCGCAAACTGCTGCTCATCGGGGCGGTCGTCTTCGGGCTGGCGTCGGTGGCCGCGGCCTTCTCCGCCAGCGCCTGGACGCTCATCCTGACGAGGGCCGTGCTCGGTGTCGCCGGCGCCAGCCTCATGCCGTGCACGCTGGCACTGGTGAGGACGATCTTCCGTGATCCACGCCAGAGGGGCGTGGCCGTCGCCGTCTGGATGAGCTGCTTCATGGTCGGCTTCGCGGTGGGGCCGATCGCGGGCGGGCTCCTCCTCCAGTACTTCTGGTGGGGCTCGGTCTTCCTGCTCGGGGTGCCAGTCATGGCCCTGCTGCTGGTCGTGGGCCCCTTCCTTCTGCCGGAGACCCCGGCGGGCGGTTCCGCGCGCCTCGACCTGCCGAGCACCCTGCTGGTCCTGGCCACGGTGCTCCCCGTGATCTACGGGACGAAGGAGATCACGTCGGAGGGCGTGTCCCCGGCCCCGCTGCTGGTGATGGCCCTCGGAGTGGCCATGGGGGTCGTCTTCGTGGTCCGCCAGCGCGGGCTGAGCAGTCCGCTGCTGGACCTCGGGCTGTTCGGAAACCGCTCCTTCAGCGCCGCTCTGCTCGGCATCCTGCTGACGACCTTCACCGTCGGAGGCGTCTCGCTCTTCGTGACCCAGTACCTGCAGCTGGTCGAGGGGCTGTCCCCTCTGGTCGCCGGGCTGTGGCTCCTGCCCGCCGCCGGAGGCATGATCATCGGTTCGATGGCGGGCCCGGTGCTCATCGACTGGGTGCGCCCGGCCTACGTCATCGCCGGAGGCCTGGTCGCGGCGGCCGCCGGGTGCCTGTTCCTGGCCACGGCGGGCACGGCCATGGGACTCGGGGCCGTGGTGTTCGGCTACGCGCTCGTCTACTTCGGGACGGGACCCATGGGCGCACTCGGTACCGACCTCGTCGTCGGGTCGGCGCCCGAGGAGAAGGCGGGCGCCGCCGCGGGCATGTCGGAGAGCAGCGGCGAGTTCGGTATCGCCTTGGGCATCGCCATGCTCGGAAGCATCGGAACGGCCGTCTACCAGGGCCGTGTGCCGGGGGAGGGGGAGCACTCCTCGCTCGCCGGGACGGTCACCGCCGCCGGGGAGGCGCCCTCCACCGAAGCGGCGGCCCTCCTGGAGACGGCACGGGACGCTTTCGTCGGAGGGCTCAACGCGGTCTCGCTCGCCGGGGCGGCGGTCCTGGTCCTGCTGGCGGTCGTCGTCTCCCTCGCCCTCCGGCACGTCCCGCCGGCCGGATCCGGGAGCGGGACGGGCGGGTCCGGGAGCGGGACGGACGAGGAGGCCGGGGCCGAGCAGGTGGAGGAGCGCCCCTGACCCGGCCGACGGGGAGCCGCGCGGACCCGTGTTCCGCCTTCCCCGTACACACGGGCGGGGCCGCCGACCCACCGGTCGGCGGCCCCGCGGCGTGGGTCAGGCGTACGTCGCGGCCTTCTGCCTCCGGTCGATCCCCTTGACGAGGTCGGCGGCCCTCTCCGCGAGCGTGATCGTCGCGGCGTTGGGATTGCCCCGCACCAGGGTCGGCATGACCGAGGCGTCGGCGACGCGCAGGCCCTCCACACCCCTGACGCGCAGGTCGGAGTCCACGACGCTGCCCATGGCACAGGTGGACGAGGGGTGGTAGATGGAGTGCGCGTACAGCCGCACGAACTTCTCCAGGTCCTTCTCCGACGTGGACTCGGGTACCCGGTGGGCGGTCTTCGTGTAGGGGCGCAGGGCGTCCTGCCGGGCGATCTCCAGTGCCGTGCGCAGGGCCCTGACCGCCGACTCCATGTCCTCGGGCGCGTCGAAGTAGTTGTGCACGATACGCGGCTTGGCGGTCGGGACGTCGCTGGCCAGCTCCACGCGCCCCCGGCTGGCGGGCGTGAGCATGGAGGGTCCGAAGGACAGGGCGTGCCCGGTGGGCGCGGCCAGACCGCTGTCGGCGAACATGATCGGAGCGGTCAGGAACTCCACGTCGGGGGCGGGCAGGTCCGCGCGGGTCCGGACGAAGCCGCCGACCTCGGGGCCGTTGGACGTCATCGGTCCCGAGCGCCGTTCCTCGAACAAGCGGACGTTCTCCGGGGACCCCGCCGTCAGCAGGCTCACGGGCTGGTCGTGCGTGTAGACCAGCGGGAGCAGGACGTGGTCCTGGAGCCCGGCGCCCACACCGGGCAGGTCGGACACGACACCGATGCCCAGGGGTGCCAGGGAGTCCGCGGGACCCACACCGGAGAGCATCAGGAGCTGGGGCGAGTTGTACGCTCCGCCGCACAGCACGACCTCGCGCTCCGCACGGACGGTCTCCTCACCCGTCGGACCCCCCACGACGACACCCGCGGCCCGCCCGCCCTCGATGAGGACGCGGTGGGCGACGGTGCTCGTCATCACGGTGAGGTTGGGGCGGCCGGACGCGGGGTGCAGGTAGGCCGTCGCGGTACTGCACCGCATCCCGTCCTTCTGGGTGAGCTGGAAGAACCCGAAGCCGTCCTGCTCCGCGCCGTTGAAGTCGTCGTTGGCCGGGTGGCCCGCCTGGCCGGCGGCCTCCAGGAACGCCGTCGACATCGGGTTGCGCGACCGGTTCTCGGAGACCGAGAGAGGCCCCCCGACTCCGTGGAAGTGCGACTCGCCGCGCTCGTTGTCCTCCGCGAGCCGGAAGTAGGGGAGCAGGTCCTCGAAGGACCAGCCCTCCTGGCCCCAGCCGTCGAAGTCGGCCCGGTTGCCCCGGACATAGATCATCGTGTTGATGGAACTGGTGCCGCCGAGGACGCGTCCGCGCGGCAGGTAGACCTTGCGGCGCAGCAGGTGGGGTTCCTCGTGCGTGTGGTAGTCCCAGTCCAACTCGGTGCGGAACAGGTGCCCGAAGGTGGAGGGGACGTGGATCCGTTCGAAGGTGTCCCGGGGGCCCGCCTCGATGAGGCACACCCTGGTGCCGGGGTCCTCGCTCAGACGCGCGGCCAGCACGCAGCCGGCCGAGCCCGCGCCCACGATCACGTAGTCGAACACGGGGGTACCGCCCTTTCTCGCAGGTGTGGTCGCCATCAGACGTAGAGGGTGTTCGGTTCGAGTCCGGCGAGGACCCGTCCGTACAGTTCGAAGCCCGTCTGCGGGTACATGAGGGCGTGCAGGTTGAGGGCCGTGACGTCGCGGAGGATCCGCTGCATGGGGGTGTCGGTGTACACGGACCTGCCGCCGCTCGCCTCGCCCAGGACCGTCACCGCCTCCTTGGCCAGCCTGCACACGGCCGCCACGTCCACCCGGCAGCGGGCCCTCTCCCGGAGCGACCACTCCTCTCCCAGCGCGCCCTTGGAGTCGAGGAGCCGAGCGGTACGCTCCCCGTGGAAACGCGCTTGGTCGACTTTGAGGGAGGCCTCGGCGACCTGGAGGTGCGTCACGGGGGCGTCCGCCTGTCGCGCGTAGTCGGTGTAGGTGATCCCCCGCTCGCCCGCGCGTTCCAGGAAGACGTCGAGGGCGGCCTCCGCCAACCCGGTCGGGGTGCCCACCGACGCCGCCGCGGCGACGGCCAGGAGCGGGGCCCTGTACATGGGGAGTTCACGGTTGGCCTCGGACACGGATTCGCCCCTCAGCACCGAGGGCAGCGGAACGACCCTCTCGGAGGGGACGAACACGTCCTCGGCCACGGTGGTGACGCTTCCGGACCCCCGCAGACCCACCGAGTGCCAGTCGTCCACCAGCCGCAGGTCCGACATCGGGACCAGGGCCACCACCGGGTACTGCTCCGAACCGTCGGGTGTGGGCGCCATCGCGATGATCTCCTGCCAGTGGCTGTGGGGCGCCCCGCTGATGAAGCCCCAGCGGCCGTTGACGGTGATGCCGCCGTCCACGGGCTCCGCCGTGGCGCTCGGGCTGAGCGTGCCGCACACCCGGCCGCCGTGGGAGGAGAGGACCTCCTCCTGCACGTGGTCGGGGAACATGCCGACCATCCAGGTGGGGATCCACCAGACCGAGGTGGTCCACGCGGTCGCCCCGTCCGCCTGGGCGAGGGTGCTCGCCACCTCCGCCATGGCCAGCGCGTCGGACTCGTAGCCGCCGTAACGGGCCGGCACCCGCATGCGGAAGACGCCGACGTCGTCCAGCGCCTCGACCACCTCGTCGTGCAGCCTTCTGTTCTCCTCCTGCCACCGCACGTGCTTCTCCACGACGGGCTGCACCGCCCGCGCGCGCTTGACGAGCTCTTCCCGGTCCGGAACCTTCTCCACCGCGTACTCCTCCTTTCCCGCGCCGGGCCGCCTCCGTCGGTCATGTGTCCTGGCAGCCCCGTCCGCGCGGGTCACTTCGGAGAATCGCACCCTTTTCCGCCTGCAACGACTTCTGTATTGCTGGAATCCGGTGAGCGCTTCCCGAAAAAAAGCAGGGGGACAACAATCCAGGAGAGGACTCCGAAGCCGCCGGGGACGAACATGGAAGAACGGCGGGGCCGGGAATCCGGGGCCTTTTTCCAAGGCCGTCTCCCGTCCGGGAAAGCAACACGAGACGATGGAGGCACGTGTGTCAGCGAAGGCACCAGCCAAGGCAGGGGACCTGGACTCCTACTACGGTCCCTTCACCTCAGAGCGGGAGAAGGAGGCGCTCAGCGTCCCCCTTCGACTGGTCGCCGCGTGGGCGGAGAACGACGGCGACAAGGTGGCCGAGACCTTCACCGAGGACGGGGTCATGATCCTTCCCGGTGACGTCTACAAGAAGAACCGCGAGGAGATCCGCGCGTTCATGTCGGCCGCGTACGCGGGTCCGTTCAAGGGCACCGGTGTGACCGGCCGGCCCGTGGACGTCCGCTTCGCCTCCGACGACGTCGCCCTCCTGCGCACCCACGGGGGGATCCTGGCCCCCGGCAAGACCGAGATCGACCCCGAGCTCGCCGTCCGCTCGACGTGGGTCCTGGTCAAGCGCGACGGGGAGTGGAAGCTCGCCGCCTACCAGAACAGTCCGCGCGGCGAGGGTGCCACCCTTCGCTGGTGACCGCGGGGCCACCGCAGAGTCCGGCCGAGCGGCCGGGAGAGGAGACCGATGATGGCTACCGACGCCGCCTCGCTCGTCGCCCAGGCGAAGGAGTGGGCGGGCAGCTACGGCCCGTTCCCCAACGGTGAGGAGGGAGCCGCCCTGAGCGCCGTGCTGCGAGCGCGGGCCGCCTGGGCCGACGGGGACGCCGACGCACTGGCCGACGTCTTCGTGGAGAACGGCAGCCTCCTCCTGGGGGATGACCAGTACACGAGCCGCGAGGAGATCCGTACCGCGATGACCGAGGCCCTGGCGGGCCCCTACAAGGACACGCGCCTGTCGGAGGAGCCCCTCGACATGCGCTTCCTGGGTGACGACACCGCCGTCGTCGTCACCGAGGGCGGTGTGGCCCGGGCCGACGAGGAGGCCCCGGGCGAGAAGTACCGGACGAGGACGGTGTGGATCTCGGTGCGGCGGAACGGCGACTGGAAGCTGTTCTCCTACCAGTCCAGTCCTCTGGCCTGACGGAGGGGCCCTCAGGGCCCGCGAAGGAGGGGGCGGTCCCGCGGGACCGCCCCCTCTCATGTCCGCCGGCCGGGGGAGGGGCCGCGCCGCGAGGGCACGGCCCCGTCCCCTTACAGGCAGCCGCGCACGGCCTCCAGCACCGCCTCGTGGTCGGCGGGCCCGTCCGAGGCCGGAACGTACTGCGCGTACCGCACCGTGTCCTGGGCGTCCACCACGAACAGGGCGCGCGACAGCAGGCGCAGCTCCTTGACCGCGACCCCGTAGGCCAGGCCGAAGGAGAGTTCCCTGTGGTCGGAGGCGACGATCCCCTCGAGCCCGGAGGCCCCGCACCACCGCCGCTGCGCGAAGGGCAGGTCCACGGAGACGGTCAGCAGTTCCACCCCGGGGAGCCGGGCCAGCTCCTCCCCCAGGAAACGGGTCTGCCGGTCGCACACCGGTGTGTCCACTGACGGGACCGAGCAGAGGACCCTGACGGTGCCCGGGGCCCACGAGAGGCCCATCGGTTCCATGCCGGGCGTGACGACGGTGAATCCGGGTGCGCGGTCGCCCGCCCGGACGGGGGTTCCCCTGAGGGTCATGGGACGGCCCTGGAAGGTCGTACCCCCGGGGGTCTCGGTCATGGTGCTCACTGTCCAGCTCCTCGCTCTGCGTTGGCATGTCCTGGCATGTACTGCTCCGCGCCTACTCGGCACCCGTGTCCGGGAGGGCCAGCCAGTCCGGGGACGAGCGCGCCCACGCGACGGTCCTGGACAGGCCCTCGCGCAGCGGGGTCCGGCACTCCCAGCCCAGGAGGTCCCGCGCCTTGCGGGTGTCGGGGATCCGCCTCCCCAGGTCCTCGTAGGAGGCTCCGAGGAGCTTTCCGGTGTCCACGTCGTGCACGGGGACCCGGTCCCCGGTGAGCTCGTTGACCAACGAGGCGACCTCGGCCACCGTGGACTCCTTGTGGCCGCCGATGTTGAACGCCTCCCCGAGGGCGGCCGGGGACGTCCCGGCCGCGATGGTCCCCTCCACCGCGTCGCCGACGAAGGTGAGGCACCTGGTCTGCTGTCCACCGTCGTACACGGTCAGGGGGAGTCCGTTCAGAGCCCGGTGCACGAGGCGGCTCACGAGGTAGGCGGGCCGCTGCCCGGGACCGAAGGCGTTGAAGTAGCGGACGATGGAGACGGGGAGCCCGCGCTGGTGCGCGAAGGCGAAGGCCAGGTGCTCGGCCAGGGCCTTGCTCGTGCCGTAGCTCCACCGCGCCTTCGCCGTCGTCCCGAGCACCCTGTCGTCGTCCTCCGCCCACGGCACGGCCGGGTTCTTGCCGAACACCTCGCTGGTGCTGGCCATGACCACGCGCGCGTTCGCGCGCGAGGCCGCCTCCAGCACGTTGCGCGTGCCCGTGAAGTTGATGTCGACGACGTCCAGGGGCCTGGCCAGGTACTGGTCCACGCCCACGACGGCGGCCAGGTGGTACACCACGTCCACCCCCCGGCGTACGGCGCCCTCCACCTGCGCGGGGTCGCGGACGTCGCCCGGAACCCATGCGGCCTCCCGGAGCGCGGGGGAGGCCCCGGCGGAATCGGCCCGGTCGAACACGGTGACCCGGTACCCCTCCTCCAGGAGGCGCGCGACCAGGTGCGATCCGATGAAGCCGCCGCCCCCCGTGACCACGGCGTGTGAGGTGCCGGACATGGTCACCTCCCGATTCCGAGGTAGGCGAATCCGGCGTCTCGCAACCGCTGTACGTACTCCTTCGGCAGGTAGGCGCGCCCGTCGAAGAGCAGGCAGGGACGCGCCGTCGGCAGGGAGGCCAGGTCCACGGACTCCATTTCGCGGTGGTAGGCGAGGATCGCGACGCAGTCGGCGTCGGCGACCGCCGCCTCCAGTGAGGGCTCCGGCGCGCGGCCGAAGACCCTCGCGGTCTCGTCGGGGTCGACGAGCGGGTCGAACAGGGCCACGTCGGCCCCGGCCTTCTCCAGGTGGGTGACGACCGGCAGGACCGGCGTCTCGCGCAGATCGGCGGTGTTGTTCTTGAACGACAGGCCCACGACGGCGATCCGGCTCCCCTCCGCCCGCCTGCCGAGCCGTTCCAGCTCGGCGAGGATGGCGCCCGCCGTGTACCCGGGCATCGCGGAGTTGGCCTCCCTCCCGGCCACGGGGGTCAGCAGGTCCAGACCGTGCTCGCGGGCGGAGTGCCAGACCATCCACGGGTCCTTGGTCAGGCAGGAACCGCCGACCCCGACACTGGGGGTGAGCACGTTGATGGACCCCGCCCCCTTGGGCACGGTGTTGGCGGCGGGGATGACCTCGAGAGCGTCCACGCCGAAGAGCGCGCAGTACCGGGCGAGCTCGTTGGCCAGGGCGATGTTCAGGTCGATCCACCAGTTGTCGGCGAGCTTGACGATCTCGGCGGCCTCGGCCGACCCGACGGTGATGGTCCGCACGTCCAGGCCCCGCCGCCAGAACTCGGCCGCGCTGAGCGTGCTCTGCTCGTCCACGCCGCCGACGACCATCGGCAGCTCGCGCAGCTCCCGCATCGCCGAGCCCTCGGCGAGGCGCTCGGGGGCGAAGGCCAGGCCGAAGTCCTCGCCCGCGGTCAGACCCGACAGCTCCTCCAGCGTCCTGCGCACCCTGCCCGAGGTCGTACCCGGGGGGACGGTGCTCTTGAGGACCACCAGCTGGCCCTCCCTGAGGCGGCGGCCGAGCTCCGCGCAGGCGCTCGCCAGCTGGTCGACGGCCAGGGAACCGTCGTCCTGGACGGGTGTTCCCACGGTGATCAGGACGACGTCCGCCTCCGAGACCCCCTCCTGGTCCGTGGAGAGCCGTATCCTGCCCGACTCCAGTCCCCGGAGCAGGCTCTGGGGAAGTCCTTCCTCGTGGAACCGGCAGTGTCCGCGTGCGAGCTCGTCCACCAGGGTGCTGTCGACGTCGACGCCGAGGACCTCGTGCCCCCGGTCGGAGAGGGCGGCCGCGACGCACGATCCGACGTAGCCGAGACCGATCACCGCCACGGTGGGGAGCCGGTCATGGGGTGTCCAACGCATGGTCTACCTCGTGTGAGTGGTGGTGGGTCAGGGTGTGCCCGCACCGGGCGCCGGCGTATGGCGGCTGACGCCCTGCGGGCGTTCCGTCAGCGCCGGGACGCGACGAACTCCTTCACCGAGGAGACGACGTAGTCGATCATCTCCTCGGTCAGACCGGGATAGACGCCCAGGTGGAAGGTGCGCTCCATGACCTTGTCGCTGTTCACCAGCTCCTCCGCCACGCGCCCGGGCCGTCCGGTGTAGGCGGGGTGGCGGACCAGGTTTCCGGCGAACAGCCTGCGGGTGCCGATCCTCCTGTCCTCCAGGAAGCCCACGAGGTCGGAGGAGGTGAAGGGCGCGTCGTCGGAGACGGTGAGGACGAAGCCGTACCAGCTCGGGTCGCTGTCGGCGGTCGCCTCGGGCAGGAGGAGGTGGGGGACGCCGTCCAGGCCCTCGCGGAGCCGGGCCCAGTTGGCGCGCCGGGCGGCGCAGAAGGCGTCCATCTTGCCGAGCTGCGACAGGCCGAGGGCGGCCGCGGTGTCGGTCGTCTTCAGGTTGTAGCCGACATGGGAGTAGATGTACTTGTGGTCGTATCCGGCGGGGAGCTCGCCCATCTGCCAGTCGAAGCGCTTGAAGCACGTGTTGCTCTGCCCGGGCGGGCACCAGCAGTCGCGTCCCCAGTCGCGCAGGGACTCCACGACGCGAGCGAGCGTCAGGTCGGAGGTGAGCACGCAGCCCCCCTCGCCCATGGTGAGGTGGTGGGCGGGGTAGAAGCTGACGGTCGCCAGGTCACCGAAGGTGCCGGTGTACCTCCCCCGGTAGCGCGACCCGAGGGCGTCGCAGTTGTCCTCGATGAGGAAGAGGCCGCGGTCGGCGGCCAGCCGGGCGATCTCCTCCACCTCGTAGGGGTTCCCCGCCGTGTGCGCGATGGCGATCGCACGGGTCCTGGGGCCCAGCGCCCGCTCCACCCGTTCCGCCGTGGTGTTGTAGGTGCCGAGTTCGATGTCCACGTACACCGGAACCAGGCCGTTCTGGAGGATCGGGTTCACCGTGGTCGGGAAGGCCGCGGCGACCGTCACCACCTCGTCACCGGGGACCAGCGCGCGTTCGCCCAGCTGGTGGGAGGTGAGGGCGGTCACGGCCAGGAGGTTGGCCGATGAACCGGAGTTCGTCAGGTGCGCCTTGCGGACACCCACCTTGCGGGCGAGCGCGGACTCGAACCGCCGCGCGCTGGCCCCGGAGGCGATGCGCATGTCCAGGGCCGCTTCGACGAAGGCCACCCTGTCGTCGGCGTCCAGCACGGCGCCGGACGGCCAGATCTCCGTCTCACCGGGGACGAACGCCCCCTCGTCACGTGTTCGCTCGTGGTAGACGCGAACGGCGTCCAGGATCTCGGTTTTCGACTCGCCCATGACGGGCACCCCGTCCCTTCCTCGTGTGCTCGTGCTGCCTCAGCAGCCCATGTCGATCTGGGTGTGGTCGCCGACGACGAGACGCCGGTCGGCGGGAAGTGCCGTCCGCGGGGAGAGGATCACCGACTCGCGTCCGACCAGGGACCCCCGCAGGGGGGCGGGGCCGCTGATCCGTGTGCCGTCCATGACCACGCTGTCCGCCACGTCGGCCCCGTACAGCGAGCAGTGCGAGCCGATCGACGTCCCGGGGCCCACGGCGGAGTCCTCCACGACGGTGCCGGGGCCGATCACCGCGGGTCCGGACACGGTGGAACGGACCACGCGCGCGCCCCTCCCGACACGGACGGCGCCCTCGACCCGGCTGGCCGCGTCGACGCTCCCCTCCGGGGCGGCCGGGGCGAGCAGGCCAAGGACGTGCCGGTTACCGGTCAGGACGTCCTCCGGGCGGCCCACGTCCGACCAGAAACCCCCGTACTCACCGGCGCTCACGCCGTAACCCCGCTCCAGCAGCCACTGGACGGCGTCGGTGATCTCCAGCTCTCCCCTCCGGCTGGGCACGATGGCCCGGACCGCGTCGTGGACGGCGGGAGAGAAGAAGTAGACGCCGATCACCGCCAGGTCGCTCACCGGTTCGGTGGGCTTTTCCACCAACCGTTCGACCTTGCCGTCCGCGCCCATCTGGACGACGCCGAAGGCACCGGGGTCGGCGACACGCTGTACGGCCAGGTGAGCGTCCGATCCCCGGGCACGGAACTCCTCGGCGAGCCCCCGGACGCCGGACGGGAGCAGGTTGTCGCCCAGGTAGAGCACGAAGTCCTCGTCCGCCAGGAAGTCCCGCGCCGCCCTGACGCAGTCGGCCAGTCCCCGGGGCCTGCCCTGGTGGACGTAGGTCAGGCGTACGCCCAGCCGGCCACCGTCGCCGAGGCTCCTCCGGACCAGGGCGGCTCCGTTCCCGGTCACCACCCCCACGTCCGTGATCCCCAGCTCACGGATGCCGAGGATCGCGTGTTCCAGGACCGGGCGCCCGGCGACGGGGACCAGCTGCTTGGGGAGGGTGTGGCTGAGCGGGCGCATGCGGGAACCCGTGCCGCCGGCCAGGACCAGGGCCCGCATCACCGCCTCCCACGCCGTTCGGGGGAGCGGCGCCCGACCGCGGCGGTCAGCTCCTTCGCGACCCGCTCGACGTCCGCGTCGGAGAGCCCCTGGTGCTGGGGGAGGAGCAGGGTGCGTTCCGCCGCCTCCTCCGCCCCCGGCAGCCGGAGGCCCTCCGACCCGTAGGCGGGGACACGGTGCAGGGGCGCGTAGCGGAAGGTGGTGTAGACGCCCCTCTCCAGGAGTTCGGCGGCCACGCGGTCCCTGTCCTCGGGGTCCAGGCGCACCCAGTGGAAGTAGTGGGACGAGGTGTGCCCCTCAGGGACCGGGGGCGGGGCCTCCACTCCCTCCGCGCCGGCGAGCAGCCTGTCGTAGGCGTCCGCGACGCGCCTCCGGCGTTCCACGAACTCCGGGAGCCTGCCGAGCTGGACGAGTCCGATCGCCGCCGTCAGGTCGTTGCCGACGATCCTCCTGCCGAACCCCTCCACGTCCAGGTCCCACCACCTGCGGGAGACGGAACGTGACGCGCTCATCCCGCTGGCGTGGCGGAGCCCGTGGTAGGCCAGCCGCCTGGCGCGGTCCGCCTCCTCGGGGTCCCGGAACAGGACCATTCCGCCGTCACCGGTGGTGAGGAGCTTCATCGAGTCGAAGCTCCACACCGCGACGTCCCCGAAGGTTCCGCAGGCACGGTCGCCCACCCGTGAGGCCACGGCGCACGCGGCGTCCTCCACGAGCTGGACGCCGCGTTCGCGGCACAGCCGGGAGACGGCCTCGACGTCGCCCGGCAGGCCGCCGTAGTGCAGGAGCACCACAGCCCGCGTCCGGTCGGTCAGGGCCCGCTCCACATCGTCCGCGGACGGGTTCAGGGTGCGGGGGTCCACGTCGCAGAACACGGGGCGGGCGCCGGCCGCGCACACGGCGTTCGCCGCGCCCACGAAGCTCACGCTCGGGAGCACCACGTCGTCCCCGGGGCCGAGCCCCAGCAGCTCCACGGCGAGGAAGAGGCCCGAGGTGGCCGAGTTGACGAACACCACGGTGCGCGGGTCCACTCCCAGGTGGGAGGCGAACGCCTCCTCGAAGGCGGTGGTCCGGGGGCCGAGCCCGGGCCAGGAGTCCGCGAACACGTCCTCGAGGGCGGTCAGCTCCTCCCGACCCAGGCTCGGCTGGAACACGTTGATCATGACGTGCCCTTGTGCAGCGCCGTCAGCTCCTCCAGGACCGGCACCACGGAGGAGGGGGCGGGCGCGGCGAGGACCTCGCCGCGGACACGGTCGGCGCCGCGCCGGAAGAGCGGGTCCTTCAGGACTCTGCGCAGGTTCTCCCTGATGTCCTCGACCGTCTCGGTCCTGTGGTCCAGGCGCAGGCCCGCGTTGCGCGAGGTGACGTATCCGGCGGTGATCGAGGACTCCACGTGCTTGGACGCCTCCATCCCCTCACCGGGCGCGGAGACGACGCCGTGCTCGTCGTCGGAGTCGGTGATCAGCTGCGGCACCCCCAGGGAGGCCGCTGCCGCGAAGGTGCCCACGCCCCCGTGGTGGATGAGCGCCTCACACGTCGGTAGCAGCTGGTTGAGCGGGAGGTAGTCGACGGTGCGGACGTTGGCGGGCACGCGCGCGTTCTCGAGCTGGGTCGCGTCCAGGGTCGCCACGACGTCCACGTCGAGCCCCCCGAGCGCGTCCAGAAGGTCGGGGACGTGTCCCCAGCCCCCCTTGAGGTACATGCGCTGGGACAGTCCCAGCGACAGCGCGACGCGCGGCCTTCCGGCGTTCGCGCGCAGCCACTCGGGGACGGGGGTCTGCCCGGCGTACGGGACCCACCGGACCGGGACGGTCAGGGTGTCGGTGGGCAGGCGCAGGGCCTCGGGGAGCGGGTCCAGCGTCCAATGGCCGAGGAGCAGTTCCTCGTCGACCTCGACGCCGTGCCGCTCAGCGCTCGGACGGACCGACGCGGACAGCGGCTCCTCGAACTCCGTCGCCGTTCCGGCCGCGTTCCGTGACCCGAACAGGGAGCGGCTCCAGCCGAAGTAGTCCTGGCCCCAGAGCATCCGGGCGTGGGCGGCGCCGCTCGCGGCGGCGGCCACCGCTCCGATGGGGAAGCAGGGGTCCCAGACGACGAGGTCCGGCTTCCAGTCCCGGGCGAAGTCGACCAGGTCGTCCACCGCGCGGAACCGGCCGTCGTCGTCCCGGCCCATGGGGGAGAAGTCCCAGATGGAGGGCAGCATGAAGTGGGTGAACACGTCCCAGGGGTCGCGCTCGTCCCGGCCCGGGGCCAGGGCTGAGGTGAGCGAGGCCATCAGGTCGCGCTCTTCGGGATAGGGGTTTCCCGGCCCCATGGGGACCATGTCCGGGTCCCCCACGGAGACCGCGGGCAGTCCCACCGCGACGGTCTTCTCCCGGAGCGCGTGGTGCGAGGCGACGCGGACCTCGTGCCCCGAGGCCTGGAGGGCCCAGGCGAGGGGGACGAGCGGGTACAGGTGGGCGGCGTTGGGCCAGAGGCAGAAGACGACTCTCATGGATCCGTTCCACATCGTCGGAAGGGGTGGTGTCGAGTTTTCAGGCGAGCCGGCCGACGCCGCTCAGGAAGCGTTTCGTGGACTCGCCCCGACCGGAGTCCGGGCGCCACAGTCCGGGGGGCACCAGCCCGGGGGACAGGAGTTCGAACCCGTCGAACAGGGAGCCGATCTCCTCGGGGGTGCGGTAGATCATCGGGGCGGGGGAGTTCTTGTACGTGTCCTGCATCAGGCGCTGCTCCTCCTCGGGAGAGTCGCCCGAGGACAGGTGGGACAGGGCCATGCAGGAGCCGGGCGCGAGCCGTTCACGGAACCGCGCCATGATGTCCCTGGGGTCCTCCTCCGGCTTCACGAAGTGGAAGACCGCGATGAAGAGCAGGCCGACCGGCTGTGAGAGGTCGATGAGGTCCCGTGTGACGGGGCTGTCCAGGATCGCCTCCGGCTCACGCAGGTCCGCAGTGAGGACCCGCGCCCTCTCCCCCGCGCCCTTCAGCAGGCGTTCGCCGTGCTCGGCCACGATCGGGTCGTTGTCCACGTAGAGGACACGCGCCTGCGGATCGACCGAGTGCGCGGCCTGGTGGGTGTTGTCGACGCTGGGCAGCCCGGCCCCGACGTCGATGAACTGCCTGACGCCGTACTCGGCGGCGAGGTGGCGAACGGTCCTGACCAGGAAGTGCCGGTTCTCCCACACCACCGACCGGGTCAACGTGACGCCGAGCCTTTCGATCACCTGGTCGGCGGCGGCCCTGTCCACGGGGAAGTTGTCGGTCCCGTGGAGGAAGTAGTCGTACATACGCGCCGGTGAGGGGCGGTCGGGGGAGAACGTCCCCTTCTGGGGAGGGCTGTCGGTCGTCATGCGGGTCTCCTTCTCTGCTCGTGTCTCGTGTTCGCGGCTCATCCCCTGATGGGGCTGCTCTGGTGGGACATGAGGTGCCATCGGCCGGACCTGCGCACCACCACCCACACGGCCCGGATCTCCCGTTCGGGCGCGACCGAGTCCTCGCCGGCGAGGACGATGCCTCCCTGCGTGACCACGAGCGCCGTGTCGGGATCCAGGAAGCGCATGGCCAGCGGCCACCCCGAGACGTGGGCACCGCGCAGCGCCCCGTCGAACCCGGCCGCCATGAACGCGCGGATCTCCTCGCGGTCGGCCAGCTCCTCGTCCTGGATGAGCAGGCTCCCGTCGGGTGTGAAGACGGAGGCGAAGAAGTCCGCGTCGTTGGCCAGCCAGGCGCCCTGGATCAGCTGGGGGACGGTGAGCACCTCCCTCTCCAGGTCGCTCGGGAAGTCCCGGTGGTACTCGGGGTCCTCCTCCACACCCGCCTCGGCGAGGATCGTCGCCGCCGAGCCCCTCCCGGACACGGAAGGGCCTCCGTTCCGGGCCGTCGTTTCTCGGGACATGGTCGTCCTCCTCGTGGACCTGGCTGCGGAAGAAATATCGGCGCGAGCTCATAGTCACGGCATTTCTGTGCGGGCTGCATCTTCTGGATTGCCCGACCGGAAAATTCCCCCCGAAAGCCGGTACCGCAATTCCGAAGGTGCGTTCCCGGCGGAACAGGTGCGACATTCGACCGGCAGGAGTTTCGATGAACACCCTTTTCCCGAATTCACTCCGCAGGGAGGCGTCCATCATGACCGGAGCCCGGAGGGGGACAGCCGTGGTGCTCGGCGCGAGCATCGCCGGCCTGTTCTCCGCGTACGTCCTCTCACGCGTCCACGAAAGGGTCGTCCTGGTGGACCGGGACGAGGTCCTGGGTACGGAGTCCCCCCGGCGCGGGGTTCCGCAGGGCCACCATGTGCACGGCCTGCTCGCCAACGGCCAGCTCATGGCGGAGGAGCTCATGCCGGGGCTGACCGAGGACATGCTCGCCGCCGGCGTTCCCATGGGCGACCTGGGCGGCCAGCTGCGCTGGTACTTCAACGGCCGCAGGTTGGCCCCCGTGCGCACGGGCCTGGTGGTGGTGGGCGGGGACCGGGCCGTGCTGGAGTCCCACGTGCGTTCGCGCGTCGAGAGGCTCCCGAACACGGAGTTCCTCCAGGGAACGGACGTCGTTTCCCCGGTCCACGACCCCGGGGCCTCCCGGGTCACCGGTGTCCGCGTCCAGGCGCGCGACGGCGGCCCCGAGCGGGTGCTCTCCGCCGACCTGGTGGTGGACGCCACGGGCAGGGGCTCGCGCGCACCGGTGTGGCTGGAGTCGATGGGCTACGGGAGGGTCCCGGAGGAGCGGGTGAAGATCGGGCTCGCCTACACCACCCGCAGGTTCCGGCTCAGGTCCGATCCCTTCGGCGGGGACGTGTCCGTCAACCCGGTCGCCACCCCGGCCCATCCCAGGGGCGCGTTCCTGACCACGCTGGGAGAGGACCGGTGCGGCGTTTCGCTCACGGGAGTGCTGGGGGAGACCCCGCCCGCCGACCTGGAGGGCTTCCTCGACTACACGCGGTCCCTGCCCGTCCCCGACGTCCACGAGGCGATCAGGGACGCCGAGCCGCTGGGGGAGGCGGCCACCTTCCGCTTTCCCGCCAGTGTCCGCCGAAGGTACGAGAGGATGCGCCGCCTTCCGTCGGGCCTGCTCGTGGTGGGCGACGCGGCCTGCACCTTCAACCCCGTCTACGGCCAGGGGATGACGATGGCGGCCCTCCAGGCGAGAGTCCTCAGGGACCACCTCCGCGACGGCGCGCGGATCACGCCCGCCGCCTTCTTCCGCGCCACCGCACGGGCGCTCGACCCGGCATGGTCGATCGCCGTCGGCGGCGACCTCGCCTTCCCCGGCGTCCAGGGGCGCCGAACGCCGATGGTCCGCTTCGTCAACGCCTACCTGGACCGGCTGCGCCACGCCGCGCACGGCGACGCGCGGCTCTCCGAGGCGTTCCTCCGCGTGATCGGCCTGGTGGACCCGCCCCAGAGACTCCTCGCCCCCGCGTCGGCCCTCCGGGTCCTGCGGACGAGGACCGCCTCGGACGAGGACAGGAACGAGCCCAGCCGGTCCGGAACCGCCCCGACCGGATGACCGCAAGGGCGGTACGGGCACGTGCCCCCTCCGCCCCGTACACGTCCAACCCCTTCTGAACCGGGAGAACCTCATATGGGGTCCATATACCGTGTGGCGACGCTGGCGCTGGTCACGGCGATGGTGGGTGCCCTCGGCATCCTCACCGTCCGGCCCTCCGCCAGTGAGTCCGAGGAGGCCGAACGGGCCGCGCCCTTCGCCTTCGAGACGCTCGCCCTCAACTCCGAACCCGACGGCGCCCGCCACGAGAGGGAGGTGGCGCCCGACCTGGAACACTTCGTGGGGTGGATCTCCTCGGTCGGCGCCGGGGGAGCACTCCTCGACCTGCGCGGCCTCGGCAAGTCCGCGGACGCCTGCCTGATCGATCCCAGGGACGACAGCGTCACCCTGCGCAACTCCCCGGGGAGCGGCGAGGCCGACTACCCGGTGGTCGAGCTGCTCCCGGAGGGCCTGCCCTACGACCACACGATGGCGCCGATGGGCTGCGTCCCCGCCGACATGGACGAGGACGGCGACCTGGACGTCATCGTCTACTACTGGGGCCGTTCCCCGGTCCTGTTCACGAACACGGCGGAGCCCGGGGCCGTCCCCGCGGCGGAGAGCTTCACCGCACACGAGCTCGTGGAGCCGATGCAGGTCTGGAACACGACCGCTCTGAACGTCGCCGACCTGGACGGATCCGGCAGCCTCGACGTCCTCGTCGGCAACTACTTCCCCGACGGCGCCCGTGTCCTGGACCCGGAGGCGGACGACGAGACCCGTATGGAGATGCAGCAGAGCATGGGTCTGGCCACCAACGCCGGACACAACCGGCTCCTGCTCACGGAGCCGACGGGAGAGGCGGACACGCCGCCCTCGGTGACCGACGCGAGCACGGCGCTCCCGGAACGGGCCGCGACAGCCTGGACGCTGGCGATCGGCTTCCAGGACCTGTCCGGGAACGGGGTCCCCGACATCTACCTGGGCAACGACTTCGGTAACGACAGCCTCCTGGTCAACCGCTCCACCCCCGGCGAGGTCAGTCTGGAGCTGGTCAAGGGCGACCGCGACATGGTCACGCCCAAGTCCCAGGTCCTGGGCAACGGGTCCTTCAAGGGCATGGGCGTCGCCTTCACCTACGTGGACGGCTCGGAGCTGCCGATGATGGTCGTCAGCAACATCACCAGCCCCTACGCGCTCCACGAGAGCAACTTCGCCTTCGTTCCGGACGGGGAGGGCTCCGACCTCCTGGAGGGAGAGGTGCCCTTCGAGGAGGACAGCGAGCGGCTGGGGCTGGCGCGAAGCGGATGGTCGTGGGACGTCAAGGCGGGCGACTTCGACAACGACGGCACGGAGGAGCTGTTCCAGGCCACGGGCTTCCTCAAGGGCGAGAACACGCGCTGGCCCGAGCTCCAGGAGATCGCCATGGGCAACGACCAGCTGCTCAAGTACCCGGGGGTCTGGCCGAACTTCGCCGAGGGCGACGACCTGTCAGGGCACGAGACCAACCCCTTCTGGGTGCGCGGCGGGGACGGACGCTACGACGACCTCGCCGACGCGGTGGGGATCGCCGAGTACGACGTCACGAGGGCCTTCGCCTTCGGTGACGTCAACGGCGACGGACTCCTGGACGTGCTGGTCGCCAACCAGTGGGAGGACTCGCGCCTGCTGTTGAACACCGCGCCCGACCCCGCACCGGGCACCGTGCTGCGCCTCGTGCGCCCGGGGGCGGCCGGTGACGGGGCGCTCACCCCGGCGGTCGGCGCCTCCGTCAGGACGGAGGGCTCCGGGGCGCTCCCGGCCCAGATCCGCCAGCTCTACCCGGCCAACGGCCACGTGGGCGTGTCGGACGGCCTCGTCCACCTCGCGGCGCAGCGGGGCGGGACGTCGGTCACCGTCTCCTGGAGGGACGGCTCGGGTGCGGAGCACACCGCGCGCCTGCGGATCGACCCCGGAAACCACACCATCCTCCTCGACGACGACGGAACGGCGGTTGTCCGATGACTGTGACCAGACCCGACGAAGAGCGGCACGCCGGCGCCGCGGGAGGATGGACCGGGACACCCGCCCCGGCCGAACCCGCAGCCAAGCCCCCGGTGGACAGGCGCGTGAAGGCGCTGCGCATGTTCGCCACGTCCATCACGGTGTTCACCGTCGTCGGCCACTTCCTCCTGGGCTTCGAGCAGTCGCCCATCACGCCCATCGCCGCGGTGCTGTTCGGCTACGCGCTCGACCTCCTGCTGGAGACCATGGACGCCCGCGCCGCGGGGCGCCGCCCCCAGTACATGGGCGGGGCCGGAGCGGCGATCGACTACCTGCTGCCCACCCACATCGCGGGACTGGCGTGCGCGATGCTCCTGTGGGGCAACACGTCGCTGTGGCCCTACCTGTTCGCGGTCTCCATCGCCGTGAGCAGCAAGTACGTCTTCCGTATCCCGGTCGGGGGGCGCAGGAGGCACTTCCTCAACCCCTCCAACCTCGGGATCGCGGTGACCCTGCTCCTCTTCCCGTGGGTCGGGATCGCGCCGCCCTACCACTTCACCAACAACGCCTTCGGCACCGTGGACTGGCTGATCCCCCTCGGGATCCTCATGGCCGGGACCATGCTCAACGTCAACCTGACCAAGCGCTGGCCCCTGATCCTCGGCTGGGTGGGGGGATTCGTCCTCCAGGCCGTCCTGCGCTGGCTCGTCCTCGACCACATGCTCGTCGCGGCGCTGATGCCCCTGACCGGTGTGGCCTTCATCCTCTTCACCAACTACATGATCACCGACCCGGGGACGACGCCCTCGAAGCCGCGCAACCAGATGGTCTTCGGCCTGACCACGGCCGCGGTGTACGGGCTCCTGGTCAGCCTGCACGTCGTCTTCGGCCTCTTCTTCGCCCTCGTCATCACCTGTGCGCTACGCGGCCTGGTCCTGGTGTGCGCCCCCTGGTTCCCCCGGGGAGGCGGGGCGGCCACGGCTCCCGGGGCGCCCGCCGAGGTCCGGGCCGCCGACCGTTGACGTCCGAACAAGGAAGGGAGACCGATGCCCACGGAGAAGGAGGCCCCTCCGGCGGAGCGCTGGAGCCTCGTCGACTACTACCGCATGTGCATGGAGGTGACGAACACCGGCCGCCACCGGCTGTGCATGCGCCTGTTCCTGGTGATCGTGCTCGCGCACTGGGCCGAGCACATCGTCCAGGCCGTCCAGATCTACGTGATGGACTGGCCGGTACCGGAGGCCCGCGGCCTCCTCGGCATGCCCTTCCCCTGGCTCGTCACCTCGGAGTGGATGCACTACGGCTACGCCCTCATCATGCTGGCCGGTCTGCTCCTCCTGCTTCCGGGCTTCGTCGGCAGGGCGAGGGTCTGGTGGATCGCGTCCCTGTTCATCCAGGTCTGGCACCACTTCGAACACCTGCTGCTCCTCGTCCAGGCCATGAGCGGGGTCAACATCGCCGGGGGTGAGGCGCCGACGAGCCTCATCCAGCTGCTGATCCCGCGGGTGGAACTGCACCTGCTCTACAACTCGCTCGTCTTCGTGCCGATGGTCGTCGCCATGTACCTGCACGCGCGGCCCAACGAGCGGGAGCGCGAGGCGATGAACTGTCCCTGCGCCGACGAACCGGAACAGGTGCGGAGTTGAGCGCCGGTCGGCGGGGCCAGGGCGGGGCGTTCACCGTGGTGCTGGTCCTGCTGGCCGCCCTCGTGGTCTACATGGGGGCCTCCAACATCGACCGGAGCCTGCGCGCGGCCCGTGCCGAGGGGGAACCGGGGACGTTCACCGCCTCCCGGCTGGACTGCGTCCAGCACCCGGGGCACGAGTCGTGCACCTGCTACGGCTCCTACGCCCCCGACGCGGGGGGCGCCGAGCGCGCCGACGTCTACCTCTACGGGCGCGACAGGGAGACCTGCCCCATCGGGGAGCCGACCGAGGCGATCGACATCGGGGCGGCCAGCCGGGTGTACGGGCCCGAGGGGTCCAACGAGTGGGTCATGACGGCCGGCGTGGTCCTCGTGGGCCTGGCGATCGGCGGCTGGGCGCTGCGGCCGTGGTGGCCCCGCAGGAGGAGGGAGACGGATTGAAGCCGGGTGCGGCGGACGTGTATCCGGCACTCCGCGAAGGCGCTAGACTGGTGACCGCTTCGCCGCGTGTGGCACGCGGCGCGGTGCCGCCTTAGCTCAGTCGGCAGAGCGATTCACTCGTAATGAATAGGTCGTCGGTTCGATTCCGACAGGCGGCTCCGACACCAGGCCCGCCCGGCTCGCCCGGGCGGGCCCGCTGTGTTTCGAGGGCCTCACGCCCCTCCGGCGGCGTCTTGCCGATGCCCCTCCCAGCGCGTCGGTCGCCGGATGTGTACCGCCGGGAACGTGGGTAGGCGCACGATATGAGCTTGATGTTCATGTTGTTCGCGTTATCAGGGGCTCTTCTGGTGCTGGGAGGCGGCTCCTACGTGCTGCGCTGGGTCCTCACCCGCGCGGACGGTCCGGCCACGGCGACGGAGTCCCCGGTGCCCGAGCCGCCGGTGGAACCGGTTCCGCAGGTGGGCGGATACGTTCCCGCGCTCCGCGAGCCGGGCGGGCTGCCGCCGTCCCTGTGCGCTCGGGTCAGGGAGCTGGTCGCCCTGGGCCGGGGCGAGGAGGCGGTGCGGACGGTGCGTGGGCGGATCGACGTCGATGAGGCCCGTGCCCGCGGGATCGTCGCCGGCATCGGCGAGGACGACGGGGTCCTGGAGCCCTGGGAGCCGCGGACACGGGCCCCCGGGGACGACCGTCCGGGACCGGCCCCCCGGGACCGGCCGTCCGGTGCCTGACCGCACCGGGGTGTGCCGGCGTCCCGGCCGCACCGGGCGCCGGAACGGGGCCGCCGGTGCCGCCGGGGTGCTCAGAGGCGCTGCCGGTTCTGGACCCATCCCCACACGGCGGTGGCCACGAACAGGACGGCGCCGATGACGGTGAGCCAGAGCAGGCCCTTGATGACCATGCCGAGGATGGCCAGGATCAGCCATATCGCCAAAAGCACCAGGATGAAGTAGACCATGTCGACCTCCGAAGACGTGCGTTCGGTCAGGAGCCCTACCCGCATGTGAGGCTCGCACGCGGCGGAGGCGCCCGAGAAGGCGGCCGCTTCGGCCGCGGCGGCACGGAGGCCCTCCCGGACCGCCGCGGATCAGGGCCAGGTGCCGTCCACCACGGTCCCGTGGTCGGGTCTGTTGCGGTCCAGCCACTCCTGGCGGTTGCGGGCGAAGGCGAGGGACCAGTCGATCTGCCGCTGGTGCAGTTCGGGGAGGCCGACCGAGGCCAGCTCCGGATGCCGGGCGCCGACCTCCTCGGCCAGGGCCAGCGCGGCGGAGGCGTCGGCGGAGGCGGTGTGGGCGTCGGTCAGCTCCACCCCGTAGTACTCGCACATGGCGCCCAGGTTGCGCTTGCCCCTGCGGTAGGGCTCCACACCCCGGTCGATCACCAGGGGGTCCACCACGGGCGCCGGGGGGCCGCCCAGGCGCTCCGCCAGCGACGGCAGCCCGTGCCGAGCCAGCTCGCCGGAGAGCACGCGGAGGTCGTAGGGGGCGTTGAATACGACCAGCCCCTGGCCGGCGGCGAGGTGGTCGGCCAGCGCCTGGCCGATCTCCTCCAGGCACTCCGCGGCCGGGCGCCCCTCGGCGCGTGCCCGCTCCGTGCTGATCCCGTGGACGGCGACGGCGTCCGCCGGGATCTCCCGGGGGCCGGGGTCCACCAGCCAGGTGCGGGCCTTGCCCTCGCGGTCCACCAGCGCGGCCGACACCAGGAAGGCGGTGTCGGGGTCGCGGGAGGAGGTCTCGGAGTCGAAGCCCAGGAGGGGGGAGGTGTGCCATCCCGGGTGGTCGCCCCGGGCGGGAGGGGTCGGGCGCGGCTCGTGCTCGGCGCAGTAGGTGCGCCAGCGGCCGCCCTCCCTGACGACGACACCCTCGCCGACGCCGACCGCGGCCTGGCAGTCGGTGCATGTCCCGGGGTAGCGGTTGCGCATGGGTTCCTCTCGGGCCGGATGGTCGGCACTGCCGCGAACAGCGACGATTCGGGAACATCGTAGAACGGGCCGGTGACAGTCCGGAGGCGAACGCGTGCGGAGACACATGTGGCCCGTGTGTGCAAGTGCCGACTTCTGGGGATGGGAAGGACATGAGTCTGGAAGAGGCATCACGTCAACTGGAAGCCGCCATCCACGACGCCCGGGTCTCCTTCGACTGCATCCTGCTGGACGAGGTCGACCGGGCGCACACGAACGCCATCACGGCGCGTGCCGCCGTGGACGCCGCGGAGTACGCCCTCCGGGTGGAACTGGAAAGACGGCAGTCGGCCGAGGAGGGGACGTCCGGGGGAGGCGCGTCCGAGGCCTCGGGGACGGTGGACTGATCCACGGTCGTATCGAACACGTTTTCGAAGAAGGGGTATGCTGGGAGGCATGCCCGATCAGTCGCTGACTCCGGACTGGCCCGCGAGCGTCCACCCTCCCGGGTCGGACTCCTTCGAGGAGACGGCCCTGGTGTGGCTGTTCGACCACGTGCCCGCCGACTACCGGCTGCACGGTGTTCTGCGGCGCCACCCCGTGGCCCTCTCCCGACTGGCCCGCCAGTACGTCTCCTCGGCACTGGAGGCCGCCCGGGAGGGATACCGCACGGCGCGGATCGACCTGCGCGACCACCTGCCCACGCACGCCCTGGACCAGGTGATGAACGCCTACCTCGCCGAGGGGCAGCGCATGGCGGGGGTCCTCAGATCGGTCGAGGCGGTCGACTCCGCCCTGCGCGCGGCCGCCGCGGAACGGGGCTCGGATGAGTGACCTCCCGCACCCGGGCGGACGCTCAGGCGGTCACGCGGACCACCATGGCCACCTCGTCGCCGGTGTTCACCAGGAAGTGGCCGCCCTGTCCGGGACCCCCGGCCGCGCCCATCACCCGGACCCGGTCCGCGGCGAGCTCGGACGCCGAGCGCATCTGACCGTCGGGAGCCGAGGTGATCAGGTGGGCGCGGCCGCTGACCAGGTACAGCACCTCCATTCCGTGCGGCCGGGCGGAACGCGGCGCGGGGCCGGACACGAAGCTGTTGGGTTCGAGCGCCACGGCGGCCACGCGGAGCCTGCCGCCCGCGTGGCGGCGGGCGGCGCGCGGGGCGGGCTGCCAGTGCCCCCGCCGGGCCGGCCACAGGGTGTTCACGCCCAGGGCCGCGGCGGCGCCGCGGGCGGCGGCCGCCAGGCGCCCGACGGTCGGCAGGCGGCGCTCGCCCAGGTGGGCGTAGCCGGAGCGTCGTCCGGCGTCCACCACGTCGCCGATGCCCTCCAGGGAGACTCCCGGGGTCCGTACGGAGGGCCGGGTGGCGGTTCCGGGCGCGGGCAGGGGCAGGACGGCGGTGCTGGAGAGAGTGCGCTGGGGCATCGTGAGAGGATCCTTCACGTGTGCGCGCCCCGGAAGCGGGAGCGCGCGGATGTCGTCTGGCGGGCCCCGGTGCGCCGGGGCGGCAGGGGCGGCGCCACACGCGCGTGTGGAGACGGAGATCACCCTGCGGGATGTGCCTCGCGGCCGGACCACACGGTGGAGCGGACGGCGCGGAAGGGCACTCGGTGAGCGGTGGCGTGGAACGCCGGAGGGCTCAGCGACGACAACACGGACACGCCGCACGGGCCAGGCGGCTGGAGGCCCCGGGGGCCGTACGAGCCATGGCGTCGGTGCGGGTGTGCGGATACATGGGTGTAAGGAGATCAGCAAAGTCCGGGAGGAGTCAAGCGGTGGTCCGGCGAGCCTGTGTGTCGGTTCCCCCGACCCGGTACTTTCCGGGTGTGCCGCGGGCGGTGTCCCGCGGTGGTGACATGTGGAACCCGAGTACGGCGTGCGGAGGCGCGGGAAAGGGCGTCCTCCCCCTAGCCGTAGTGACAGGAGCGGCCGTTATGGCATCCGTCCCCAGAAGGCGCAGTTGAACCCCGAGACACCGGGGCTGTGGGCGCGCGTGCTGGTACGCGCGCTCGTCACCACGGCTGCCGGGGTGATGGCGCTCGGCTTCCTCGGCCCCGGGGCGGCCGTCCTGGTCACGACGCTGGCCGTGCTCACCTTCGTGCTGCTGTGGCTGCGCACCCGCGCCCTGGGGTCGGCGGCTCCGGAGCCGTACCCGGACACCCCCCGGGGCCCGGAGCGCCGTCCTCCCGACGGGGGCTGAGGCCTTCCGCGGGCCGGAGTCCCGCCCCCGGACACACCACGGCCCGGCGGGGATCCCCGCCGGGCCGCCGTCACCACGGAACCGAGCGTGCCGGTGCCTACTCGCTCTCCTTGAGGTCGGAGATGTGCGAGGGGTCGCCGTGCGCCCCGGCCTCCTCGGCGCGCTTGACCGAGGACACGATCTCCTGCTCGGCCTCGTGGCGGCCGACCCAGGTGGCGCCCTCCACGGACTTGCCGGGCTCCAGGTCCTTGTACACCGTGAAGAAGTGCTCGATCTCCAGACGCTCGAACTCGTTCACGTGGTGAATGTCACGCAGGTGCTCCTGGCGCGGGTCCGTCGCCGGAACGCAGAGCAGCTTGTCGTCGCCCCCCGCCTCGTCGCGCATGCGGAACATGCCGATGGCACGGGCCCGGATGAGGCAGCCCGGGAAGGTCGGGGCCTTGAGCAGGACGAGGGCGTCCAGGGGGTCACCGTCCTCGCCGAGGGTCCCCTCGACGAACCCGTAGTCGGCGGGGTAGGTCGTGGAGGTGAACAGCATGCGGTCGAGACGGATCCGGCCGGTCTCGTGGTCCACCTCGTACTTGTTGCGCTCCCCCTTGGGGATCTCGATCGTAACGTCGAATTCCATGCTGATCTCGGCTCCCAATGCGACTAATGTCGCCGTATATCTACAACGTCAGGCCGCGACACCGAAGGAAGGGCAGGTGCCCCGGGTGCGACGGGTACGAGGCGAGGCGCTCCTAGCGCTGGCCCTGCTCAACATATTCGTGCTGGTCACCGGGTTCGTCGCCCTCGACGTGATCGAGGCCCGACCGCTTCCCGCGGTGCCACACCCGGTCACGGACGCCGAGGGCGTGGCGGCGGCGGAACCCGCGGCCTCGACTCCGGCGGACCCGGAACGGATCGCGGACGTCCTCGATGATCCCATGTCGGCCTCGGGGATCGAGGAGGGCCTCTCCGGTTTCGTCGTCGACGGCGCCACCGGTGAACCCCTCTTCGAACAGAACCCGGACACACTCGTGACCCCGGCGTCGACCACGAAGATCGTCACGGCCGTCGCCGTACTGGACGCCCTCGGCCCCGACCACGTGCTGCGCACCGGGGCCCACCTCGATCCCGGCCGGGGCCGGGTGGTCCTGCGCGGCGGAGGCGACGCGACACTGACCGCGACCGCCGACTCCGCAGCTTACCCGCAGGTAGCCACTCTGGAGGAGCTGGCCGGACGCACCGCCGACGCCCTGGTGGCGGAGGGGATCGACACCGTCTCCCTGGGTTACGACGACTCGCTGTTCACCGGGCCCACCACGCCTCCGGGCTGGAAGCCCAACTACATCCCCGAGGGGAACGCCGCCCCCGTCACCGCACTGATGACCGACTCCGGCCGGGTCTCCCCCGAGGCCAGGGGCTACGGCTCGCGTTCGACCGAGCCGTCGGTGCACGCGGCCCGCGCGTTCGCGGAGCAGCTGGAGAAGGCCGGGATCGCGGTCGAGGGGGAGCCCGTCCCCGCCACCGCCGCGGGAGACCCGATCGCCTCGGTGGCGTCGGCCCCGATGTCCGTGCTGGTCGAGAACATGATGCTGTCCAGCGACAACATCATGGCCGAGGCCATGGCCCGCGCCGCCGCGGTCGAGACCGGCCACGAGTCCACCTTCGCGGGCGCGACCGGGGCCACCCACCAGGTCATGGAGGACCTGGGCGTCGAGGGGGTGCGGCTGTCCGACAACAGCGGGCTGAGCACGAAGAACGAGATCACGCCGCGTGCCCTGGTCGAGGTGCTGCGACTGGCCGCGAGCAGCGAGCACCCCGAACTCAACGCCGCCCTCACCGGCCTGCCCACGGCCAACTCCACGGGGACCCTGGCCAAGGGGGGCCGCTACTCCCCGTACTCCTCCGCGCACGAGGGGGCCGGGCTGGTACGCGGCAAGACCGGCACCCTGAACGGTGTGAGCACACTGGCAGGGAGCGTCCACGACCAGGAGGGCAACACGTACTTCTTCGCCTTCATGGCCAACCACCCGCTGGCCGACGGCCTCCGCCTGGACCCCCTCGCCGCCGCGCTCAGCCAGTGCGGCTGCTCCTGAGCGCGGGTCCCTGAGCCGGATACGGCCCGGCGGGCGCGGATCCGGGCACTCTCGGGGGCATCCCGGGCGGGACCCGGAATTACGTCCCTGATCCCCGTGCCCTCCCGTCCTGCGCGGGTAGGGTGGCGGTGTGACTGTGATCGACTGGGACGTAGCCGTCAACACCGGCGTTCGCCTCGTGCGCCCTGGGCCGCAGGTGGACCTGTCCGACGCGCGGCAGGCCGTGGTGCAGTTGCGCGAGCTCTCCACCGTGGCGGCCGGGCATGTGCGCGAATTCACCGGAATGAACCCCCTCGAACCAGTGGGCCCGGCGGTCGTCGTGGACCGCCCCGGCTGGATTCGGGCCAACGTCGACGGGTTTCGAGTGGTCATCGAACCCGTACTCGAACAGATGGGCGCCGACCGGGCGGGCAACAGCCCGTCCGCGAACCTGACGAGCGCGGTCGGCTCCCGGATCACCGGGATGCAGCTCGGAGCGGTGCTGTCCTACCTGGCGGGGAAGGTCCTCGGCCAGTACGAGCTCTTCCTGCCGCCGGACCCCGACGGCAGCCTGCCGACCGGCCGTCTGACCCTGGTGGCGCCCAACATCGTCAACACCGAGCGCGAGATGGACGTCGACTCCCGGGACTTCCGCCTGTGGGTGTGCCTGCACGAGGAGACCCACCGCATGCAGTTCACGGCCACGCCGTGGCTGCGCGGCTACGTCCAGGAGCTCATGCAGGAGCTGCTGCTGTCGTCGGAGCTGGACGCCGCCGACCTCGTCAGCAGGCTGCGCTCCGCGGGCGAGGCCGTCGCCGACGCCGTCCGCGGCAACGGCGAGGGCAACCTCATCACCGCCATCCAGAGCCCGGAGCAGCGGGAGATCATGGATCGGGTCACCGCGGTCATGAGCCTGGCCGAGGGCCACGGCGACTTCGTCATGGACGCGGTCGGACCCGAGGTGGTGCCCACGGTCGCCACCATCCGCGCCCGCTTCCAGAAGCGCCGCGAGTCGGTCAACCCGATCGACCGGATCATGCGCCAACTGCTCGGCATGGACATGAAGATGCGCCAGTACGAGGAGGGGGCCGCCTTCGTCCGCGCGGTGGTGGCCGATGTCGGCATGACCGAGTTCAACAGGGTCTGGACCTCGTGCGAGACCCTGCCCACCCTGGCGGAGATCCGCGACCCCGGCGCCTGGATCAACCGGGTCGTGCGCCCGGCCGCCATCACCGAGTGAGCGGTCCGCACCCCGCCGTGGCGGCCGTGCGGTCGGCGGTGCGCAGGGCACTGTCCGCCCTGCCCGCCGACACCACGGCGCTGGTGGCGTGCAGCGGCGGCGCCGACTCCCTGGCCCTGGCCGGGGCGGTGGCCTTCGAGGCGCCGCGCGCGGGTCGGCGCGCGGGGGCGGTCACCGTCGACCACGGGCTCCAGGAGGGCTCGGGCGAGCGTGCCGAGTCGGTGGCCAAGGTCCTGCACGGGCTCGGCCTCCACCCGGTCCTGGTCCGCGCCGTGGAGGTCACCGGACGGGGCGGCCCCGAGGCGGCCGCCCGACGGGTCCGGTACGAGGCGCTGGACGACGCGGTCGCCGACCACGCCCCGGCGGCGGTCCTGCTCGGCCACACCCTCGACGACCAGGCCGAGACGGTCCTGCTGGGCCTGGCCCGCGGCTCCGGTGCCCGCTCCCTGGCGGGGATGGCCCCGCGCGCCGGCCACTACCTGCGCCCCCTGCTCGACCTGGACCGCGCCACCGTGCGCGAGGCCTGCGACCGGATGGGGCTGGACGCCTGGGAGGACCCGCACAACCTCGACCCCCGCTTCGCCCGCTCCCGGGTGCGCCACCAGGCGCTGCCCGCCCTGGAGCGGGCACTGGGCCCGGGGATCGCCGCCGCCCTCGCCCGCACGGCCGGAATGCTGCGCGCCGACGCCGACACCCTGGACCTGCTCGCCGGCGAGCTGCACACCGAGGCGGCCGCGGAAGCGCCCGGAGAGGTGCCCGGCGGCACGGCCGGACCGGAGTTGGCGGTGGCGCCGCTGGAGGCGGCCCCCGCCTCCCTGCGCACCCGGGTGCTGCGCCGCGCCGCGCTGGCCGCGGGCTGCCCGGCGAGCGCCCTGACCGCCCGGCACGTGCACGAGCTGGACCGCCTGGTCACCGAGTGGCGTGGCCAGGCCCACATCGACCTGCCCGGCGGTGTGCGCGGCCGCCGTGTCGCGGGCCGGATCCGGTTCGGGTGACGGTTCCGCGCGCCCGGCGTGTCCCGCCCGCGGACACGCCGCTTCCGGACGACGCGGCTACGGTCCGGCGTCGCCGTCACGTTCGGCACGTTTATCCTGGTTGCCGCAAACGGGGAACCCAGCAGCGAGGACATGAGCGTGGACGCTAAGGACATGGGTCAGGACCTGGAGAAGGTCCTGGTCACCGAGGAAGAGATCAGGACGCGCCTGGAGGAGATGGGCGCCCGGATCGACGCGGACTACGCGGGCAAGGACCTGCTCATCGTCGGAGTGCTCAAGGGCGCCGTCATGGTCATGGCCGACCTCGCACGAGTGCTGCACACCCCCGTCTCCATGGACTGGATGGCCGTCTCCTCCTACGGGGCCGGCACCACGTCCTCCGGAGTGGTCCGCATTCTCAAGGACCTGGAGACCGACATCAAGGACCGCGACGTCCTGATCGTCGAGGACGTCATCGACTCCGGTCTGACCCTGTCCTGGCTGATCGGCAACCTGAAGTCGCGCGGTCCCCGCTCGGTGGAGGTCTGCACCATGGTCCGCAAGCCGCTGGCCTTCGAGGTCGACCTCGACGTCAAGTACATCGGCTTCGACCTGCCCAACGAGTTCATCATCGGCTACGGCCTCGACTACGCCGAGAAGTACCGCAACCTGCCGTTCATCGGCACACTCGCACCGCACGTCTACGAGAAGTAGCCCCGACCGCCGGGGGCGGGCGCGGGCCGCGGGCGGGAACAACGCGACGGTACGAGATCGTTGCTCCCATGACGGCCCCCGTCCGTTCCCGCGCGGTACGCCCGCCCGGCGGGGCGAGGTGTACCGTCGAATATCCCGGCGACAGCGCGGGATGCCACGTGTCCGTTAGGTCCTGCTTCGGAAAGTCCTCTGGGGCGGGCGGCCTGGTCAGGAGGGACGGACCCGACAGGGTTTCGCTCACATGAATCTGAAGCGCTTTTTCCGCGGCCCGTGGATATGGATCCTGGCCGTCGGCCTCATGCTCATCATCGGTTTCCGCGTGTTCGACGTCGGGGGCGGCCCCCAGCCCGAGGAAGCCGATATCTCGCAGGTCCACCAGCTCATCGAGCAGGACAAGGTGGACAACGCCGAGATCATCGACCGCGACCAGCGCATCGTGCTGACCACGGTCGACGATGAGGTCTACGAGGCGTACTGGGTCGAGGGCCAGGGCCTGCAGCTGGCGGACATGCTCCAGTCCTCCCTGGACAGCGAGAACACCAGCCTCGAGTCCTACGAGGTCTCGGTCGCCACCACACCGGTCTGGACCACGGCCCTGTTCAGCCTGCTGCCGCTGATCATCATCATCGTCATCTTCTGGTTCATCTTCAGCCAGATGCAGGGCGGCGGCTCGCGCGTGATGAACTTCGGCAAGTCCAAGGCCAAGCTCATCACCAAGGACACGCCCAAGAACACCTTCTCCGACGTCGCCGGAGCCGACGAGGCCATCGAGGAGCTCCACGAGATCAAGGAGTTCCTGGAGAACCCGGCCAAGTTCCAGGCGATGGGCGCCAAGATCCCCAAGGGCGTGCTCCTGATGGGTCCGCCCGGCACGGGTAAGACCCTGCTGGCCCGCGCCGTCGCCGGCGAGGCCGGGGTGCCGTTCTACTCCATCTCCGGCTCGGACTTCGTCGAGATGTTCGTCGGTGTCGGCGCCTCCCGTGTGCGCGACCTGTTCGAGCAGGCCAAGGCCAACGCGCCCGCGATCATCTTCATCGACGAGATCGACGCCGTGGGCCGCCACCGCGGCGCCGGCATGGGCGGCGGGCACGACGAGCGCGAGCAGACCCTCAACCAGATGCTGGTCGAGATGGACGGCTTCGACGTCAAGGGCGGCGTCATCCTCATCGCCGCCACCAACCGGCCCGACATCCTCGACCCGGCGCTGCTGCGCCCCGGCCGCTTCGACCGGCAGGTCGTCGTGGACCGCCCCGACATGGACGGCCGCCGCGACATCCTCAAGGTCCACGCCAAGGGCAAGCCCATGGCCGACGACGTCGACTTCAACGTCATCGCCCGCCAGACCGCCGGGATGACCGGCGCCGACCTCGCCAACGTCATCAACGAGGGCGCGCTCCTGTCCGCACGCGCCGACAGGAAGGTCATCACCCAGGGCATCCTGGAGGAGGCCATCGAGCGGGTCATGGCCGGCCCCGAGCGCAAGACCCGTGTGATGTCGGACCAGGAGAAGAAGGTCATCGCCTACCACGAGGGCGGCCACGCCCTGGTGGGCCACGCGCTGCCCAACGCCGACCCGGTGCACAAGATCACCATCCTGCCGCGCGGCCGCGCCCTCGGCTACACGATGTCGGTGCCGACCGAGGACAAGTTCCTCACGTCCCGCTCGCAGATGATGGACCAGCTCGCCATGATGCTCGGCGGCCGCGCGGCCGAGGAGCTCGTCTTCCACGAGCCCACCACCGGCGCGGGCAACGACATCGACAAGGCCACCACGCTGGCCCGCAACATGGTCACCGAGTACGGCATGAGCGAGCGCCTGGGCGCCCGCAAGTTCGGCTCCTCCAACACCGAGCCGTTCCTGGGCCGGGAGATGTCGCACGCCCGCGAGTACTCCGAGGAGATCGCCTCCATCATCGACGAGGAGGTGCGCCGCCTCATCGAGTCCGCGCACGACGAGGCCTACGACATCCTCGTCGAGTACCGGGACGTCCTGGACGACCTGGTCGTGGCCCTGTTGGAGAAGGAGACCCTGAGCAAGAGCCAGGTGCTGGAGATCTTCGAGCCCGTGCGCAAGCGCCCGAACCGCGGTTCCTACACCGGCTACGGCAAGCGCCAGCCCTCCGAGCGGCCGCCGGTGCGTTCGAAGAAGGAACTGGCCAGGCTCAACGGCGCCGAGTTCCAGTCCTCCGCCACCAGCGGGCAGCTGCCCGGATCCTCCGCCGGCACCGAGGGAGACCAAACGTGAGCAGCGACACCGAACTGCCGCCCAGATCCGTGGACCGGCCGCGCATCGAGCGGGCCGTCCGCGAGATCCTGACCGCCATCGGCGAGGACCCCGACCGCGACGGCCTGGCCAAGACCCCCGAGCGGGTCGCCAGAGCCTACGAGGAGCAGTTCGCGGGACTGGGCCAAAAGCCCGGTGACGTGCTCACCACGGTGTTCGAGGCGGACCACGAGGAGATGGTCCTGGTCAAGGACATCGAGCTCTACTCCACGTGCGAGCACCACCTGGTGCCGTTCTACGGGGTGGCGCACGTGGGCTACATCCCCGGCGCCGACGGGCGCATCACCGGCCTGAGCAAGCTCGCCCGCCTGGTGGACGTGTACGCGCGCCGCCCGCAGGTGCAGGAGCGGCTCACCGGGCAGGTGTCCGACGCGATCATGGACCACCTCCAGCCGCGCGGTGTGATCGTCGTGATCGAGGCCGAGCACCTGTGCATGACCATGCGCGGGGTGCGCAAGCCCGGGGCCAAGACCGTCACCTCCGCGGTGCGGGGGATCTTCCGCAGCAGCGACCGGACCCGTTCCGAGGCGATGAGCCTGATCCTCGACCGCCGGTAGGGGTGCCGGGGCCGGGCTCCCGGCAGGATCCGGGCAGCACGCCGCCGGCGGGGTGGGAACCCCCCTATATCCATGAGATCCCACGGCGGGGCCCGTCCGCCAGGGGTCTCCACAGCCTGTGGACGGATGGCGCCGCCAACACTGCGCCGAGGGGCGGGGGACAGCTCCCCCCGCCCCTCGGCGTACGCGTAGGGTGATCCTTATGGGGCCGAAACACACACTTCCGGGCCTGCCCGACCTCGGGCGGTGCCTGGTCATGGGGGTCGTCAACGTCACCCCCGACTCCTTCTCCGACGGCGGCGCCTGGTTCGATCCCGCCAGGGCGGTCGAGCACGGGACGCGCCTGGTCGAGGAGGGCGCCGACATCGTCGACGTGGGCGGTGAGTCCACCCGTCCCGGCGCGCAGCGCGTCTCCGCGGAGGAGGAGCTGCGCAGGGTCGAACCGGTCGTGCGCGAACTCGCCGAGCGCGGTGTCGCCGTCAGCGTGGACACCATGCGCGCCGAGGTGGCGGAGAGGGCGGTGGCGGCCGGGGCCGTCCTCGTCAACGACGTCAGCGGCGGGCTGGCCGACCCCGCCATGGCAAGGCTCGTGGCTTCTTCCGGCGTTGCCTACGTGTTGATGCACTGGCGTGGGCATAGTCATGACATGCAGAGCCGTGCCGTGTACACGGATGTCGTCCAGGAGGTCCTCGATGAGCTCCGCGACCGTATGGAGGCCATGATCAGTGCAGGTGTCGACCCCGGCCAGATCGTTCTGGACCCCGGGCTGGGATTCTCCAAGCGCCCCGAGCAGGCCCACAACTGGGCACTCCTCCACAGCCTCGAACGCTTCCACGAACTCGGCCGCCCGGTGCTGGTGGCCGGTTCGCGCAAACGCTTCCTGAGCCGTCTGCTCGGCGACCCCGAGGGCGGGGACCGCCCGTTCACCGAGTGCGACGCGGCCACCGCGGCCGTCACCACCCTGGCCGCCGACCGCGGTGCGTGGGCCGTGAGGGTCCACGACGTGCGTCCCAACGCCGACGCCGTGCGTGTGGCCGCGGCGTGGGCCGACGGGGGAGCGGGCCTGGACGAGGGGCGTGCCGAGCCGGCGGACCGGGGCGGCCTGTGAAGTCGCGCCAGGAGGTCATGGAGCGCGTGGCGGAGGCCAACGCGCAGTTCTACAGCGCCATCGAGAACGGCGACATCGACCTGATGCGCAGCGTGTGGGCGGAGGAGCACGAGGCACCCGACCTGGTGTGCGTGAACCCCGGCTGGCCGCTGCTGCGCGGGCGCACCGAGATCATGCGCGCCTGGTCGCTGATCATGGCCAACGTCACCTACATCCAGTACGTGCTCACCGAGACCCACATCGGGGTCGGCGGCGACATCGCCATGGTGACGTGCGAGGAGAACGTGCTGACCGCGGAGGAGGACAGCCCCGGATTCGTCGCCGGCGGACAGGTGGTGACCACCAACCTGTTCGTGGACACCGACCAGGGGTGGCGGCTGTGGTCGCACCACGCCTCGCCGGTGCTGATGGAGGAGGACGAGGGAGAGGCCGAGGATGCGTGACCGCGTCGCGCTCCGCGGACTGCGGGCCCGCGGCCACCACGGCGTGTTCGACTTCGAGCGCCGGGAGGGCCAGGACTTCGTGGTCGACGCGGTACTCCACCTGGACACCGCCCCGGCCGCGGCCTCCGACGACGTGGGCGACACCGTGCACTACGGTCTGCTCGCCGACCGGCTGGCCGCGATCGTGGCGGGGGAACCGGTCAACCTGATCGAGACCCTCGCCGACCGGCTGGCCGCGGAGTGCCTGGCCGAACCGCTGGTCGAACGGGTGGAGGTGACGGTGCACAAGCCGTCGGCGCCCATCGAGCACGAGTTCGCGGACGTGGCGGTCACCGTCACCCGGGACCGCCGGGACCGGTCGGACCCCGGGGAGAGCGGAGCGCGGAGCCGGCGGGAGCCCGGCGACCTCGGCGATCCCAGGGATCCCGGGGGCCCGGAGGACCCCGTGGGGCGGGAGGGGCCGACCGGACCCGGGGGCCGGAGCGAACGGCGGGTGCGGACGTGACCCGTGCCGTGCTCTCCCTGGGGTCCAACCTCGGGGACCGGATGGCGGCCCTCCAGGGCGCGGTGGACACGCTGCTGGGCGGCGCGGACGCGCCGGTCCCGGTGGCGGTGTCCGCCGTCTACGAGACCGCGCCCGTGGGCGGCCCCGAACAGGGCGCCTTCCTCAACGCGGTCATCGTCGTGGACACCGACGGCGGTCCCCGGGCCCTGCTGGAGAGGGCCCGGGCCGCCGAACGGGCCTTCGACCGGGTCCGCGAGGTCCGGTGGGGGCCGCGCACGCTGGACGTGGACGTCATCGCGTTCGGGGACGTGCGCGACGACGACCCGGAGCTGACCCTGCCGCACCCGCGTGCGCACCTGCGGGCGTTCGTGCTCCGGCCGTGGCTGGACGCCGATCCCGGCGCGGAACTGCCCGGCCGCGGTCCGGTCGCCGACCTGCTGGCGGCGGTGACGGCGGAGGACGAGGGGGGCGAGCAGCGGCTGCACCGGCGTGCGGACCTGCGGCTGCGCCTGCCGGGCGAAGGGAACGGGCGCTGATGCCGGAGGACGACGAGCGGAGGATGCACCCCACCGGGTGGCGGGTCCCCGCGCTGCTGGCGGTGGTCGGCGGCCTCCTGGGAGTACTGCTCACCAACTCCCTGTCGGGGCTGCCGCCGCTGCCGTGGTCGGCGATCCCCACCCTGCTGCTGCTCGCGCTGGCGGAGGCCTACACGGCCGGGCGGACCCGTCGGCGTATCCGGCGGGAGCCGGGCACCGAGCCGATGCAGCCGCTCAGCGCCGCCCGGCTGGTCGCCCTGGCCAAGGCCAGCGCGCTGTTCGCCTCGCTGGCGCTGGGCTTCTTCGCGGGGATGGCGCTGTCGGTGTCGGACACACTGGTGCTGCCCACCCACTGGAGGGTGTTCCTCATCGCGCTGGGCACGGCGCTGTCCGCGGGCCTGCTGCTCGCCGCCGCCCTCTACCTGGAGTACGCCTGCCGGATTCCCGACGACGAGGAGGGCGACGACCCGCCCGGCGCGTCCTAGCCCAGGCGCGTGGCCGAGGGGGCGCCGGATAGGAGCGGGAAAGCGATCCTTCGTCCGACTTCGGCTCCGCGCCGAGCCGCTCCGCCGGACGCTTGCCCCCGGATGGTTGACTGGCTCCGTGGAGACCAGTGACCCGACACCGCCGCCGAGCCCCGCTCCGCAGGACGGGCGGGAGCAGCCGGACGGGCGGACCAGGCCGGACGAGCCGTCGCGGCCGTTCGACGCCGCGTTCGCGCCGCCCGCGAACACCTCCTGGAGCCGTGTGTCGCCCGCCCTGGCCTGGTACCGCCGGATCGTGGTGGGCGCCCTGTGCCTGACCGCCGGCGGGGTGGGAGCTCCCCTGCTGTTCGTGTGGACCTCCTGGCCCCTGGCCGCCGCCTGGGCGGGACTCGCCCTGCTGCTCTTCGTCGCGGGCTGGGTCCTGGCCGGGCTCTTCCGCCGGTCGTGGGGGTACGCGGAGGGCCCGGAGGAGCTCTACCTCGCCTACGGGGTGTTCGTCCGGCAGCTGGTGGTCATCCCCTACGGCCGGATGCAGGTCGTGGACGTCACCGCCGACCTCCTCGAACAGGCCCTGGGGATCGCCACCGTGCGGGTGCGCACCGCCGCCAGCACCGCCGACACCCGGGTGGTGGGACTTCCGCTGGCCGAGGCCGTCCAGATGCGCGACCGGCTCGCGGCGCGCAGCGAGAGCTTCTCGACGGGGTTGTAAGTGCACGGACCAGCTCACCCGCCACAGGAACCCCACGGACAACCGTGGTCCGGCCAGCCGCACCAGCCCGGTCACCCGCACCAGTCCGGACGACCCGAGCCGCACCGGCCCGTTCCGCCACCGGGCGGCCACGGCGCTCCGGGGGGGCCGGCGGGAGCCTCGGCGGCGCCTCCGGGACCTTCGGGGCCGCCCCCGCAGGCGCCCACGCTCCTGCCCCCGTCCGTGGGGTGGCGGCCGCCGTCCGTCTCGCGTCCCCGGCCCGAGGACGACGTCACCACGGGTGTGTACCGCTCCCACTGGATGATCATCCCGCTCCAGGTCATCGCGGTGACCCTCGTGTTCGTGGCGCTGATCGGCCCCATCCTCAACACCTTCGGCGCCGGCTGGGTGGTGATGATGGCGGTGGCCGTCGTCTTCGGGAGCCTCGCCTACGCCCTGCCGGCCTGGTGGTACGGCACCTTCGGGCTGCGCGAGGACCACCTGGTGGTCCACGGCGGACTCGCCATGCGCAGCTCGCGCGAGGTCCCGCTCAGCCGCCTGCAGGCGGTGGACGTGGTCCGGCCCCTGCTCATGCAGGTGTTCGGCATGGCCGAGCTCCACATCGAGATGGCGGGCGGCGACGGGAGCGACATCCGGCTGCGCTGCCTGCCCCGGAACCTGGCCGAGCGCATGCGGGTGGCCGTCCTCGCGCACGCCGCCGGGCTCCCCGGACGCTCGCCCGAGGCGCCGGAGTGGCCGTTCTACCGGCTGCCCTTCCTGCTGCTGCTCGGCGCGCTCACCTTCCGGGTCCCGGTCCTGCTGTCCTTCATCCTGCTGCTCATGCTCGCCACGGCCGGCGCGGTCTTCTCCGAGTACGGCGTGATCGGCGCGGTCCTGCCGCTCACCCTGGGGCTGCTGCGCTACTTCTGGGGCCCGCTGGCCCGCTACACCGACTACTACGCCTCCCTGTCCTCCGACGGCCTGCGGCTGCGCTACGGCATGTTCCAGCGGCGCATGCAGACGGTTCCGCCGGGCCGCGTGCAGGCCGTGCGCGTGGTCGAGCCCCTGCTCTGGCGCGCCCTGGGCGTGGCGCGGGTCGAGGCGAACGTCGCGGGGTACGCGGGTGCCCGCCAGGGCGAATCGGCCACACTGCTGCCCGTGGCGCCGCGCCGCAGGGCCTTCGCGCTGGTCAACGAACTCTTCCCGGAGAGCGAGGCGGCGTATGTGCCGCTGGTGCCCAACCAGAGCCCGGTGCCGAGCATGGTGGGCGTGGACGAGCGCCTGTTCGTCAGTACCCGCGGCCTGTTCTGCCTGGTGACGGAGATCGTTCCGGTGGAGCGCGTGCAGGCCGTGCGCCTGGTGGCGGGACCGCTGGCCCGGCTCACCGGCAGGATGGCGGTGGACGTGGACACGCCTCCCGGACCGGTACGGGCGAAGGCGTCCGGCCGTGAGGCGGGGGAGGCGCGCCGCTTCCTGGACGCGCTGGTGGAGTACGGGCGCCGGGCCCGGGTGCCCTCCGCGGGCACCGAGCGCTGGGCGACCCGGTCGACCCTGACCCGTCGGCCAGGGACGGCCGGCCCCGGCCCGGACCGGCCGGAGAGCCGCCCGGGGGAGTCCCGGCGGCCGCGGTTCGCGGAGGCGGGAGCCGGGGACCGCGAGCGGGGAGGCCCGGAGCCGGAGAAGCCGGAGAGCGGGGGGACCGGCGTGTCCGACGCCCCCGCCGGGGGCCGGGCGAAGGACCGGGGGGACACCCCCGGGTGCTGATGTGTTGTGCATCACATTAGAAGGCCAAGGCGCTTCCAGTTATGGTTCACATGTCGGACATGGATGCGCACTGAAGGTGATAACTCCAGCTGGTGGGCGCGAAACACTGCGGCATTCTGGTCACGCGGAGCGGTTGAGTATGGCTAAATGGTGGCCGAACACGGCGAGTGTTCACTGTCATACACATCGTCAACGTTATCGACCGGTTGGCACCCCCCGCCAACAGGTCCGACGGGAGAAACACATGCTGAAGAAGACCTTCGCCGCCAGCGCCATCGTCGCCGCCGCCGCGGGCGTTCTGTTCACCGGTACTCCGGCCATGGCCGACAGCAACGTCTTCACCTCCGGCAACGGATCGATCCTGGGCGGCAACCAGCTCGTGGCCGACCTGGACGTGCCGATCAACGTCTGCGGCAACGCCATCGCCGTGCTCGGCGTCGCCGGCGCCAACTGCGTCGACTCCGGCGCCACCGTCAAGCACTGAGTCGGTGGGGCGACCGCTCCGGCACGGCCTGACGGCGGTGTCCGGCCGGGAGCCGCGGGTTCCACGCGCGAGGCGCCACTCCGTGACGGCGGGGCGGCGCCTTCGCCGTGTCCGGGCGCGGCCCCGGCCCCCGTCCCGGTCCGCGCGGCCCTGCGTGTCCCTCCCGGGCTCCCGCCCGACCCGGTCGACCGCAACCATCGATCGGTGCCCGTCTGGAAACGCCTTCGCCCGTGACACTGCGCGCTCGCCCCTCCCGCCGATGTGGCACCTTTGCCCCCATCGGCCCCGAGGTGCGGTGCTACAGCAGGTGACGATGTGGAGACTCCTCGTCGTAACTCCAGTTCACGGCGGGTGGACGAGGGTTCCTCGGGGGTAGTTCTCGTCTCGGCGCCCCAAGGCGCCGGCAGAAAGCCCACCAGTCCGGCGGTCCCCCGACCGGGCACAGAAGGAGACGCGTCGTGCTCAAGAAGACGCTCGCCACCGGTGCCGTGATCCTCGCCTCCGCCGGGGTCCTCCTCACCGCCGCACCGGCCGCGGCGTACGTCGGCACCTGGACCTCCAACCACGGATCCGATCTCAGCGGCAACCTGGCCTACATCAACGGCGTCGAGAACGGGAACACGGGTTGCGGCAACTCCAACGCCGTCCTGGGCAGGTCCCTCGCCTCCTGCTTCAACTCCGGGGTGATCATCCAGAACTAGCCTTCGGCCCCGCCCCCCGCGGGAGGCGGACGAAGGGGCCGGAACACGGGGGCGGACACACCGTGCCCGTCCCCACGCGTGTGTCCGGGGGCGGGGCGGCAGGTCACCGGTCCAGGAGGGCTATCGTGTGCTCAGGCGTCACGTCAGGGCAGGATTCGGACGCACCGCACCACGAGGGGGCACGCACATGGAGACGACGCAGGGACGCCCCGCCCGTCTACGGGTCGGAGTCATCGGCCCCGGCCGGGTCGGCTCCGTCCTGGGCCGGGCCCTCGGCCGGGCCGGGCACAAGGTCGTCGCCGCCTCCGCGGTCTCCGAGTCCTCCAAGGAGCGCGTCGCCGACCGCCTGCCCACCGCCCGCGTCCTCGAACCGGCCCAGGTCGCCGAGGCCAGTGACCTCGTCCTTCTCACGGTCCCCGACGACGCCCTTCCCGACCTCGTCGAGGGTCTCGCCTCCACCGGCACCGACCTGCGCGGCAAGATCATCGTCCACGCCAGCGGTGCCCACGGCCACGGCGTCCTCGCCCCGGCCACCGTCATCGGAGCCCTTCCGCTCGCGCTCCACCCCGCCATGACCTTCACCGGCCGCGACGAGGACATCGACCGCCTCGCCAACTGCGCCTTCGGCGTCACCGCGCCCGAGCAGCTGCGCCCCATCGCCGAGGCCCTCGTCGTCGAGATGGGCGCCGAACCCGTGTGGATCCCCGAGGACAAGCGCACGCTCTACCACGCGGCCCTGGCCGGAGGCGCCAACCACCTGGTCACCCTGGTCGCCGACAGCGCCGCCCTGCTCGCCTCCGCGGGGGTCCCCGAACCCGGGCGCGTGCTCTCCCCCATGCTCAGCGCGGCGCTGGACAACGCCCTGCGCCTGGGCATCCACGGCCTGAGCGGGCCCGTCCTGCGCGGCGACGCCGGGACCGTCGCCGGGCACATCGAGCAGCTGCGGGAGAACGCCCCCGAGAGCGTGGCCAGCTACGTCGAACTCGCCCGGCTCACCGCCGACCGCGCCATCAACGCCGGGATGCTCAAGCCCGAGGACGCCGCGCGCCTGCTCGACGTCCTCCGCCGCTGATCCCCCTCCACGGCGCACCGGCCGCCGCCCGCGCACAGAACACCACAACGGGAAACCACCGATGACCGAACCCACACCGCAGTCCGCGACCACCGGCGGCCCCCGCCTCACACGCACGCCCGACGAGCTGCGCGGCGCCCTCGCCGACGCCGGCCGCGTCGCCCTCGTCCCCACCATGGGCGCCCTGCACGGAGGCCACCGCAGCCTCATGCGTCTGGCCCGGGAGCGCGCCGACACCGTGGTGGTCAGCGTCTTCGTCAACCCGCTCCAGTTCGGCCCGAACGAGGACCTCGACCGCTACCCGCGCGACCTGCCCGGCGACACCGGGCTGTGTGCCGAGGAGGGCGTGGACGTCGTCTTCGCCCCCTCCGTCGAGACCATGTACCCCCTCCCGCAGATGGTCACCGTCGACGCCGGCGCCATGGGCGACCGGCTTGAGGGCGCCTCCCGTCCCGGGCACTTCACCGGGGTCCTCACCGTGGTCGCCAAGCTGTTCAACCTGGTCCGCCCGGACCTCGCCGTGTTCGGGGCGAAGGACGCCCAGCAGATCGCCCTCGTCCGCCGCATGGTCGCCGACCTCGACATGCCCGTGGAGATCGTCGGCGCGCCCACCCTGCGCGACCCCGACGGTCTGGCCTCCTCAAGCCGCAACGTCTACCTCTCCGACGCCGAGAGGGCCAGCGCGCTGTCCCTGTCCCGTGCCCTGGAGGCGGGCCGCCGCGCCGCGGCCGACGGCCCCGACGCCGTCCGCTCCGCCGCGCGGGCCGTCCTGGACGAGGCCGCCGGGGCGAGGCCGCCCGTCGAACTCGACTACCTCGCCCTGGTCGACCCCGCCACCTTCGCCGACGCCCCCGCGGACCACCGGGGCGAGGCCGTCCTCGCCGTCGCCGCCCGCGTGGGCACGACCCGGCTCATCGACAACGTGTCGGTGGTCCTGTAGCCGTCTCCGGCCCCCCGTCCGCCCGGCCCACAACGCGGCCGCGCCGCGCACCGGCGGCGCCCCGGAAAAGAGAACCCAGATGAGCACACCCACCCAGACACGGCTCGACGCACCCGAACCCGGGTGGACCGTCGAGGCCGACGTCGCGGTCGTCGGCTCGGGCATCGCGGGGCTGAGCACCGCGCTGCGCTACGTCCAGCGCACCGAGCGCGGCCGCGTCGTGCTCGTCACCAAGGACCGGCTGTCCACCGGCTCCACCGCCTACGCCCAGGGCGGGATCGCCGCGGCCATGGCCCCCGAGGACGGGCCCGTGGCCCACATGGTCGACACCCACCTGGCCGGAGCGGGCCTGTCCGACCCCCACGCCGTCCACGTCCTGGCCACGGAGGGGCCCGACGCCCTGCGCTGGCTCATCGACCTGGGCGCCGAGTTCGACCGCACCGGCGACGGCGGCCTCGCCCTCACCCGCGAGGGCGGCCACCGCGCCGACCGCGTCGCGCACGCGGGCGGCGACGCCACCGGCGCCGAGATCCAGCGCGCCCTCGTCGCCGCCGTCCTCGCCGAGGAGCGTATCGAGGCCATCGAGCACGCCGTCGCCCTGGACGCCCTGCGCGACCCCGACACGGGGGCGGTCTGCGGGGCCACCCTGCACGTCATGGGCGAGGGCGCGCGCGACGGCGTCGGCGCCGTCCTGTCCCCCTCCGTGGTGCTGGCCACCGGGGGCATGGGACAGATCTTCGCCGCCACCACCAACCCGCCCGTGTCCACCGGCGACGGCCTCGCCCTGGCCGCACGCGCCGGGGCGCGCCTGCGCGACCTGGAGTTCATCCAGTTCCACCCCACCGTGCTCTGGCTCGGCCCCGAGGCGCGCGGCCGCCAGCCCCTCGTCTCCGAGGCCCTGCGCGGCGAGGGCGCCTACCTCGTGGACGCCCACGGCGACCGCATCATGGAGGGCGTCCACGAGCTCGCCGACCTGGCCCCGCGCGACGTGGTGGCGCGCACCATCGCCCGCACCATGGCCGAGCAGGGGGTCGACCACGTCTACCTGGAGACCCGGCACTTCGGCAGGGCCACCTGGGAGAGGCGCTTCCCGACCATCCTCGCCTCCTGCCGGGAGCACGGTGTCGACCCGCTCACCCAGCCCATCCCCGTGGCCCCGGCCGCCCACTACGCCTCCGGCGGCGCCGAGGTCGACATCGACGGCCGCACCTCGGTCCCCGGCCTGTGGGCCGTCGGCGAGGTCGCCCGCACCGGGGTGCACGGCGCCAACCGGCTCGCCTCCAACTCCCTGCTGGAGGGACTGGTCTACGCCGACCGGATCGCCGCACGCCTGGCCGGGACGGACGCGCCCGGGCCCGTGCGCGGCGTCGCCTCGGGAACCGTCACACCGCTCGCGGACCCCGCCGTCGCCGCCCGGGTGCGTACCCTGATGTCACGCCACGCCGGGGTGCTGCGCACCGGTGAGGGGCTGGCCGAGCTGACCGCCGAACTCGACGCCCTCGCCCGCCCGGCCTCCCCGACCACCCCCGACGTGGCCGCCTGGGAGACCGCCAACCTGCTCACCGTGGCCCGGCTCGTGGCCGCGGCCGCGCTGCACAGGACCGAGAGCAGGGGCTCCCACCAGCGCGCCGACCACCCCGGGCCCAGGCCCGGGCTCCGGATCCGGCCCGTCGTCGTCCGACTGGAAGGAAGCACCGCCGTGACCACCGACGAGGACTGGACGCCCTCCCTGCCGCCCGCGCTCGTCGCGGAGCTGGACGCCATCTCCCTCCCGCCCGCCGGCTCCCGCCCTCCGGGGCGCCTGGGCCCGGGGCGAAGCGGAGCGGAGCCCCAAAGCAAGCACGGTTCGGGCGTCGGCGGGGTTCTGGAGGAGTCGGACGTGCCGTCGGTGAGGAACGAGCCAGGCACGGGAGAGGCCGAAGGTTCCCGCCTTTCAGGACGCCCGAACCCGGAATCGCGCGCCGAGTTCACCCTTCCGTACGCCACGCCCTCCGAGTCCCACGTGGACCTGGTCCGCCGCGCCCTGTCCGAGGACCTCACCGCCGGCCCGGGCATCGACGTCACCACCGTCGCCACGATCCCCGCCGACCAGGTGCGCACCGCGCACGTGGTGGCCCGGGCGGACGGCACCGTCAGCGGGCTCCCGATCGCCGAACTCGTGTTCTGGCTGGTCTGTGACGGTGCCATGGAGGTGCACCGGACCGTGGAGGACGGCGCCGCGGTCAAGCGCGGTGACGTGCTGATGACCGTCAACGCCCGCACCCGCGACCTGCTCACCGCCGAGCGGACCGCCCTGAACTTCCTCACCCACATGTCCGGAATCGCCACCGCCACCCGCGCCTGGGTGGACGCCGTGACCGGGACCGGCGCCCGGATCCGCGACAGCCGCAAGACCCGCCCCGGGCTGCGCGCCCTGGAGAAGTACGCGGTGCGCTGCGGCGGCGGGGTCAACCACCGCTACGGCCTCAGCGACGCCGGACTGGTCAAGGACAACCACGTGGTCGCCGCCGGGGGCGTCGGCGAGGCGGTCCGCGCCATCCGGGCGCGCTTTCCCGACCTGCCCCTGGAGGTCGAGGTGGACCGGGTCGACCAGATCGAGGACGCCATCGCCGCGGGGGCCGAGGAGATCCTGCTCGACAACTTCACCGTCGAGCGGCTCCGCGAGGCGGTCGCGCTGGTCGCGGGCCGCGCACGCCTGGAGTCCTCCGGCGGACTGACCCTGGACGTGGCGGGAGACGTGGCCCGCACCGGGGTCGACTACCTGGCGGTCGGCGCGCTCACCCACTCCAGTCCGGCGCTGGATATCGCACTCGACCTGTTGTGAGTGCCCCGGTTGGTGGAAGATTCCCTGAGAACACACCACTTCGACCACGGATGAGGCCCCCAGCATGCTGCTCGCGATCGACGTCGGCAACTCCGAGACGGTGTTCGGTCTCTTCGAATCCGACGATCTTCTCGAACACTGGAGAGTGGGGACCGATACGCGCCGCACCGCGGACGAGTGGTCCGTGGTGCTGAGGGGCCTCGTCGAGGGCAGCAGCCTGAACGGACCCGACGAGATCGACGGGATCGCCATGTGCTGCTCGGTGCCGTCGGTACAGCACGAGATGCGCGACATGTTCCGCCGCCACTTCGGTGACATCCCCGCCGTGATCGTCGAACCCGGCGTCAAGACCGGTGTGCCGATCCGGATGGACAACCCCAAGGAGGTGGGCAGCGACCGGATCATCAACGCGCTGGCCGCCAACCACCTCTACGGCGGCCCGGCGGTGGTGGTGGACTTCGGCACCGCGACGACCTTCGACGCCATCAGCGCCAGGGGGGAGTACGTGGGCGGCGCCATCGCCCCGGGCATCGACATCTCCGTGGACGCCCTGTCCCGGCGCGGCGCCCAGCTGCACATGGTGGAGATCGTCAGGCCGCGCTCGGCCATCGCCAAGAACACCACCGAGGCCCTGCGCTCGGGCATCGTGTTCGGCTTCGCGGGCCAGGTGGACGGGATCGTGGACCGCATGGTCGCCGAGCTCACCGACGCCCCCGACGACGTGACCGTGGTCGCCACCGGGGGGCTCGCCTCCACGGTCGTCGACGAGTGCGAGACCGTCGACCTGCACGAGCCGTGGCTGACCCTCATCGGGCTGCGGCTGGTCTTCGCGCGCAACGTCGGCTGAACCCGGGCCGGGGCGGGGGACCCCCGCCCCGGGCCCTGAGTCAGGCGGTTCCGGAGGCCTTCTCCGCCGCGGCGTGGTCGGCCCGGAACAGGTCCGGCTCGATGTAGACCAGCGTGGCGATGGGCACCGCCGAGCGGATGCGGTCCTCGGCCTCGTTGATCGCCCGCGTCACCCGGCCCGCGTCGTTGTGGGCGTCCACGGCGACCTTGGCGGCCACCAGGAGCTCCTCGGGGCCCACGTGCATGGTGCGCATGTGGATGAGGCCGTCCACGTCCTCGACCGACTCGATGGCCCGGCGGATCGCCTGGACGTTCTCGCTGGTCGCCGACTCGCCGATCAGCAGGCTCTTGACCTCGATGGCCAGTACGATCGCGATGACCACCAGCAGGATGCCGATGGCGGCGGTGCCCAGGCCGTCCCACACGCCGTTGCCGGTGACCAGGGTCAGGCTGACGCCGATGAGGGCGAACACCAGGCCGACGAGCGCGCCCGCGTCCTCCAGCAGGATGACGGGCAGCTCCGGGGACTTGGAGCGGCGGATGAACTGCACCCAGCTCGCGTTGCCGCGGACCGCGTTGGACTCCTTGATCGCGGTGCGCATGGCGAACGACTCCAGCGCGATCGCGACCAGCAGCACGGTCACGGGCACCCACTGCCAGGCCGTGATGGGCTCGGGGTGGGAGAGCTTGTGCCAGGCCTCGTAGAGGGCGAACAGGCCGCCGAGGCTGAACAGCACGATCGCCACCATGAACGAGTACACGTAGCGTTCGCGGCCGTACCCGAAGGGGTGCTCCTCGGTGGCGCCCCTGCGGGCCCGCTTGCCGCCGATGAGCAGCAGGGCCTGGTTGCCGGAGTCGGCGACCGAGTGGATGGCCTCGGCCAGCATCGACGACGAGCCGGTCAGGAGATAGGCCACGAACTTCGTCGCGGCGATTCCCAGATTCGCGCACAGGGCCATGACGACGGCCTTCATGCTTCCCTCAACACTCACCAGTGGTCCATCTCTCGGTAGGTACGGCTCTTGGCAGATACGGTTCCCGCTCGCAGAACGCCGGGGCAGGGCAGCGCAATACTAGTGACCGGCGCCCTGCGGGCCCACCACGAGCCCCTCCCGCCCCGGCCTCCCCACGGTGCGGCGAACCGGTCGGCCGGACACCGGGACGCCGGTAGGATCGGGCGCGTGAACCACGCGCACGACGACACCTATGACGACCTGCCCGAACAGATGCGGGTCCGGCGGCAGAAGCTGGACCGGCTGCGGGAGGAGGGCACCGACCCCTTCCCCGTGACCTTCCCGCGGACGACGTCGATCGGAGCCGTGCGAGACAAACACCAGGGTCTGGAACCGGACACCCACACGGGGGTGGAGGTCTCCGTCGCCGGCCGTGTCATGCTCTACCGCACCGGCGGCAAGCTGTGCTTCGCGACGCTGCGCGACGAGACCGGCGACGTCCAGATCATGCTCTCCCTGGACCAGGTCGGCAAGGAGCGCCTGGACGCCTGGAAGGCCGACGTCGACCTCGGCGACCACGTGGGCGTGGAGGGCGAGGTCATCACCTCCCGCCGCGGTGAGCTGTCGATCCTGGTACGCGGCTGGACGCTCACGGCCAAGTGCCTGCGCCCGCTGCCGGAGAAGCACAAGGGCCTGACCGACCCCGAGGCGCGGGTGCGCCAGCGCTACGTCGACCTCATCGTCAACCCCGAGTCCCAGCAGATGGTGCGCCGCCGCTCGGCCGCCATCCGGGCGATCCGGGAGGGGCTCAGCTCCCGCGACTTCATCGAGGTCGAGACACCCATGCTGATGCGGGTGCACGGCGGCGCCACGGCGCGTCCGTTCGTCACCCACATCAACGCCTACGACATGGACCTGTACCTGCGTATCGCCCCGGAGCTGTCGCTCAAGCGGCTGGTGGTGGGCGGCCTGGAGAAGGTCTTCGAGATCAACCGGAACTTCCGCAACGAGGGCGCGGACTCCACGCACAACCCCGAGTTCACGATGCTGGAGTTCTACCAGGCCTACGCCGACTACAACGTCATGGCCGACGTGACCCGGGAACTCGTCCAGGAGGCGGCGCGCGCCGTGTTCGGCTCCACGGTGGTCGAGCGGGACGGCCAGAGCTACGACCTGGGCGGGGAGTGGCCGCAGGTCACCCTGTACGGCGCGGTCTCCGAGGCGCTGGGCGCCGAGGTCGGTCCGCGGACCCCGGTCGAGGAGGTCCGCCGCCTGGCCGGCGCCAGGGGCGTCGAGTACAGCGACGACTGGGGTCAGGGCAAGCTCGTCGAGCACCTCTTCGAGGAGCTGGTGGAGCACACGCTCGTCCAGCCCACCTTCGTGCGGGACTTCCCGGTGGAGACGAGCCCGCTCACCCGCCAGCACCGTGAGGACCCGCTGCTCACCGAGAAGTGGGACCTGATCGGTTTCGGCATGGAGCTGGGCACCGGCTACTCGGAGCTGGTCGACCCGGTCGAGCAGCGCGAGCGCCTCACCCGGCAGTCGCTGATGGCCGCCGAGGGCGACCCCGAGGCGATGCAGCTGGACGAGGACTTCCTGCGGGCGCTGGAGTACGGCATGCCGCCGACCGGCGGCGTGGGCGTCGGTATCGACCGCCTGCTCATGGCCTTCACGGGGAAGAACATCCGGGAAACTGTCCTTTTCCCGATCGTGAAGCCTTCCGGGGACTGACCGGGATCGCTGTGGCCCTGGATTTGCCGGGGACATAAGAGACCCGATCGGAGGCCCGAAAGACAGAACGGGGCCGTCGCACCCACCGTGCGGCGGCCCTGCCGTCTGCGGCCGGAACGCGGAGCGGACCACGGAACACGTCTCACCGGACGGACACAGGACACGAACCAGCGGTCAGAGGTGCGTGACCCTGGCGACAGGCCGGGATTTTCGCCGACGATCGGCCACCGTGAGCGGGCACTCTCCGTCGGAGATTGTTTACGCAGGTCAGTGCGGCGGAGGAATTTTCCCTTCCGTTGCTTAGTCACGTAGAGATGTGAGAGCATCACACATGGTGATTTATTGGGCCTTGACGGTATCATCTCGGCGGCCTAGCGTGCTGGGAGCGGGCAAGGCCCGTGAGTTTGCCGAAGTGGATCGAGAACGACGGTGAGCGGGACCAGGACCGCCGGAGGCGGCCCCTCGGCCCCGCGCGCATGTGCGCCCTCGGTGGAGTCTGTCCGTCCCAGACCCCAGCGAACCGGCCCTGCGACCCGTGCGCCCACCCCCGACCCCTGTGCCAGAGGGGTCCGCGGGGAGTCTGCGGTGCGCGGCGTATATCCGTCACACCGGTTGCCAGGGGGTGGCCCCCACACCCGGTGTGCTCGCGTCCACCAGGTGACGAGTTGATGTTCCGCACTCACATGGATGAGGGAGGACGGAGTGGAACAGGCCACACTCGTACGACGCACCGCTGAGGACCAGGGCGCCCTTCGGACGAGGGAGCACCGGGAGAACGTGGTCCCCATTCAGACCCGCCCGCGTGAAACGGCTGTGAGCAGCCACTACGCGCCGGTGGAACTGAACCACGAGGATCTCGAACTGCTCGCCGAGATCGCCACCGGGGTCACCACCGAGGTGGCCGCCAGGCACCTCGAGCTCAGCGCCAGGACCCTGCGCCGCCGCATCCGCAACATCTGCGACGTGCTCGGCGTGAACACGCCCATCGAGGCGGTCGTCTGGGCCGCACGGCGCCAGCTCATCTGAGTCGGCCCGGCGGGCCGGAACGGCCGCCGGTCCGGGCCGCGTGCGACCCCGCCGGAGGCAGAGCGCTCCGGTGGGCGGACGCGGCCCCGTTTCCACGGCACCCACCGGAGCGCTCCGGTGGGTGCCGACGCGTTCCCTGGACCCGGTGTGCGCCCGTGCGGCGCCCGCCGGGTCGGAGCATGGGCATAGTCTGGTCCGGCTATGCCCGTTCGCCATGTTCACGTGCGCCGAGCCAGGACGCGCGACGTCTCCCACATCCGCCGGCTGGTCGACACCTACACCACCGACCGGCGCGTGCTCTACAAGAGCACCGTCAACCTCTACGAGGACATCCAGGAGTTCTGGGTGGCCGAGGCGGAGGTCGTCCCCGGCGCGCCGTCCCCGGGCCCGGTCCCCGCGCAGGATCCCCTGGAGGCCCCCTCCGCCGGCCCGGAGCCCGAGCTCCGTGTGGTGGGATGCGGGGCCCTGCACGTGCTCTGGGAGGACCTGGCGGAGGTGCGCACGGTCGCCGTCGACCCCTCCCTGCGCGGATTCGGCGTCGGGCACCGGATCGTGGCCGAGCTGCTCGACACCGCACGCGAGTTGGGCGTGCGCCGTGTGTTCTGTCTGACATTCGAGACCGGTTTCTTCGCCAAACACGGCTTTGCCCCGATCCAGGGCACACCCGTGTCCTCCCGGGTGTACGAGGAACTCCTGCGTTCCTATGACGAAGGAGTCGCCGAATTCCTCGACCTGGAGCGGGTTAAGCCCAACACTCTCGGGAACACTCGGATGCTTGTGTACCTCGACGAGGCAACGCGAACCGCCCACACCTAAAGGCTTTCGCGCGTACGGGAGGATCCAGTTCCGCTTACGGCGCTCCTCCGCGCCAACACCGGCGTCCGGTCGCACGCGCTTATGCACAACCGGATGGTGGGGGAGTCGAAGAGGGCAGGTAATGTGTCGGTGTACGAGGGGACACCCTCCCGCGCGTTGAAGTGACGGCGACGAAGGGTCGCGATTCAGGCCCACGGAGAGCGTGTTCCCGCAGGGGCCCCACGGGGACGCCGAACGCACGACCGGACATTGGCCACCACCGGGTTTGCCGGAGGTCGCTCGGGTACGTCCGGTGTCAAACCGGGGGCAAACGATGTCTATGATGTCGGGTATGCGTTTGCCCGGGTGCCCGGCGGCCATCCCCCAGGAGCGAGCCGACACTGAGTCGGGTATTTGCTGCAATAAGTAACAACCAGGAAGGGTGGACCGCTTCGATGGGTGACTTTTTGTCATCGGTGCTTCCCGCCGGACTGATCGACGTATTGTCGGCGCTCATCCCGCCAGTGGTTGTCGGTGCGGTCTTCTGTACCTTCGTCATCCAGCTGCTGCGCAAGGAGATGGCGCCCCGGCGGATGGACGGAAGCCTGGTCAGCAAGGACGGGGCGGCCAAGGGCGCGGACGGTGGTAAGGGCGCCGACGCCGACGGGGAGAGCGGGGCCGCGGACGGTACGCCGATTGTCCGCGACGGGGAACGCGCAGAATCCGACGGTCGTTGATACGGTACTTGACCGATCACGGGCTCTGAGGCGCCCGGACCAGTCACCGCACACGTGCGCGGGCCATCCCACCGCCCCGCGCTGCTCCAGCGAGCCCGGAAACCCAGTACCGGGTCCGGGTGATTTCAGGCACGCCGGGAATTGTCTTCTGGGTTCTCGCGAGATAGCTTTATATTCAGGTGTGGAGACATCGCTCTTCTGAAAGGTTTGAATCCATGGCACAGAAGGTCCAGGTTTTCCTGGTCGACGACCTCGACGGCGGCGAGGCCGAGGAGACGGTGACGTTCGGTCTGGACGGCTCCGTGTACGAAATCGACCTGAGCGCTGGTAATGCCGCCAAGCTCCGCGAGGCCCTTACTCCGTTCGTCGAAGCCGCCCGCAAGGCCCCGGCCAAGGCGTCCCGGGGCACGGGCCGCAGGGGCAGCAGCCGGAATGCTCCCAGCCGTGAGCGCAGCGCCGAGATTCGCGCGTGGGCGAAGGCCGCGGGCAAGCCCGTCAATGAGCGCGGCCGTATCCCCGCGGCGATCGTCGCCGAATATGAGGCCGTCAAGGGTTAGGTTTGCCGATGGCCCCGTCCACCGGAATGCTGTCAGGTCTTGATCGAATGAGGACCGAAGGCCTCCGGGGGACGTCCGAACCCGACCATCCCGGGCCGTGCGCGGCCCAGTGACACGGGGATGCCAGGGGATACGGCGGGCCCGTCGGACGTCGGCTGAGGACGGGTTCCCGACCGATGCCGACGGTGGCCGGCGCTCACGGCCTCGGGTCTCCGCCGCCACACCCACGGGGTGGGCCGGACGGCGAGACCCGGCGGGACCGGATCCCCGCCGAAGCGCAGCGACACCGCGGCCGCGTGACCGCGGTCGCGTGCCGACCGCACGCCCGGTCGAGCACACACGTGGAACCATCGAGCGTTCCCGTACCCGCGAAGGGCCTCCGGTTCCCGGGCCCGCGGCACTGAGAGTCGCGGGGCCCGGGCCGCCTCCCTCAGCCCGACCGACGCAGGAGGCGCACATTCCACGCTTTCCCCACCGTTCGGTCCGACAATGCCCCCCTGTTCGCTCAGAGCCGAAAAGGCTTACACGCGTGTGGCCCGGGCACTCTCGCCAGTGGGAGTGGCCGGGCCGTTCGCCTTCGGCGTACAGGGAAATCTGACGCGGCAATTGGTAGTTGGATGTGGATGAACGCCCTATCGTCGGGGAAAGTCTCTGACACGGGCGGCCCCGGCCGCCGGTGCGGAGACGTCCGTCTGGTCGGCAGCCGGTCGACCGTTCGGACGGGTGCGACAGTGCTCCCCGGGGCGGTTAATCCCTGTGGGGCCGATATGCGGAAGAGTTGGGTCGGAGTGAACCGTCCCTGCCTGACCGCTCTGTAGAGGAGCGACGAGACATGTTCGAGAGGTTTACCGACCGCGCGCGGCGAGTGGTGGTTCTGGCCCAGGAAGAGGCCAGGATGCTCAACCACAACTACATCGGTACGGAGCACATCCTGCTCGGCCTCATCCACGAGGGTGAGGGTGTCGCCGCCAAGGCTCTGGAGAGCCTTGGTATCAGCCTCGAAGCGGTTCGGCAGCAGGTCGAGGAGATCATCGGCCAGGGCCAGCAGGCTCCGTCGGGGCACATTCCCTTCACCCCGCGTGCCAAGAAGGTCCTGGAGCTGTCGCTGCGCGAGGCGCTTCAGCTCGGCCACAACTACATCGGGACCGAGCACATCCTGCTGGGCCTGATCCGTGAGGGCGAGGGCGTCGCCGCCCAGGTGCTGGTCAAGCTCGGCGCCGACCTGAACCGCGTGCGCCAGCAGGTCATCCAGCTGCTGCACGGCTACCAGGGCAAGGAGCCGCAGGCCACCGGTGCCTCCTCCGAGTCCACCCCCTCCACCTCGCTGGTGCTGGACCAGTTCGGTCGCAACCTGACCCAGGCCGCCCGGGAGAGCAAGCTCGACCCGGTCATCGGCCGGGACAACGAGATCGAGCGCGTGATGCAGGTGCTCTCGCGGCGTACCAAGAACAACCCGGTCCTGATCGGTGAGCCCGGCGTCGGTAAGACCGCCGTGGTGGAGGGCCTGGCCCAGAAGATCGTCAAGGGCGAGATCCCCGAGACGCTCAAGGACAAGCAGCTGTACACGCTGGACCTGGGCGCCCTCGTGGCGGGCAGCCGTTACCGCGGTGACTTCGAGGAGCGCCTCAAGAAGGTGCTGAAGGAGATCCGCACCCGGGGCGACATCATCCTGTTCATCGACGAGCTGCACACGCTGGTCGGCGCGGGCGCGGCGGAGGGTGCCATAGACGCCGCCTCCATCCTCAAGCCCATGCTGGCCAGGGGTGAGCTGCAGACCATCGGCGCGACCACGCTGGACGAGTACCGCAAGTACCTGGAGAAGGACGCCGCCCTGGAGCGGCGCTTCCAGCCCATCCAGGTGGACGAGCCCTCCATCAAGCACGCCATCGAGATCCTCAAGGGCCTGCGCGACCGCTACGAGGCCCACCACCGGGTCTCCATCACCGACGGGGCCCTGGTGGCCGCGGCGCAGATGGCCGACCGCTACATCAGCGACCGGTTCCTGCCGGACAAGGCCATCGACCTCATCGACGAGGCGGGCTCGCGGATGCGCATCCGCCGGATGACCGCTCCGCCGGACCTGCGCGAGTTCGACGAGAAGATCGCGGCGGTGCGGCGCGACAAGGAGTCCGCGATCGACGCGCAGGACTTCGAGAAGGCGGCGTCGCTGCGCGACGACGAGAAGCAGCTGCTCAACAAGAAGGCGCAGCGGGAGAAGGAGTGGAAGGCCGGCGACATGGACGTCGTGGCCGAGGTCGACGAGGAGCTCATCGCCGAGGTCCTGGCCGCCTCCACCGGCATCCCGGTCTTCAAGCTCACCGAGGAGGAGTCCTCCCGGCTCCTGCGGATGGAGGACGAGCTGCACCGGCGCGTCATCGGCCAGGAGGACGCCATCAAGGCGCTCTCCCAGGCGATCCGCCGTACCCGCGCCGGGCTGAAGGACCCCAAGCGTCCCGGTGGCTCGTTCATCTTCGCCGGCCCGTCCGGTGTGGGTAAGACCGAGCTGTCCAAGACCCTGGCCGAGTTCCTGTTCGGGGACGAGGACGCGCTGATCCAGCTGGACATGTCCGAGTTCATGGAAAAGCACACGGTCTCGCGGCTGTTCGGCTCCCCGCCCGGATACGTCGGTTACGAGGAGGGCGGCCAGCTCACCGAGAAGGTGCGCCGCAAGCCGTTCTCCGTGGTCCTGTTCGACGAGATCGAGAAGGCCCACACCGACATCTTCAACTCGCTGCTCCAGGTGCTGGAGGAGGGACGTCTCACCGACGCCCAGGGTCGCAACGTCGACTTCAAGAACACGGTCATCATCATGACGACCAACCTGGGTACGCGGGACATCTCCAAGGGCGTGGCCATGGGCTTCGCCAAGGAGGACGACGCCAACACCAACTACGAGCGGATGAAGGCGAAGGTCAGCGAGGAGCTCAAGAACAACTTCCGTCCCGAGTTCCTCAACCGTGTGGACGACGTCATCGTCTTCCACCAGCTGACCGAGCAGGAGATCTTCCAGATCGTGGACCTGATGATCACGGGTCTGGACAGCCGGCTCAAGGAGCGGGACATGGGGATCGAGCTGCGGCCCAAGGCCAAGGAGATCCTGGCCGAGCGCGGGTTCGACCCGGTGCTGGGCGCCCGGCCGCTGCGCCGGACGATCCAGCGCGAGATCGAGGACCAGCTGTCGGAGAAGATCCTGTTCGGCGACCTCAAGGCCGGTCAGATCGTGGTGATCGACGCCGAGGGCCAGGGCACGGACGCCAAGTTCACCTTCAAGGGCGTGCCGAAGCCGGCCGACGTGCCGGACACGCCCGAGGTCGAGGAGTCGGCCGCCGGCAAGCGGGAGTAACCGCTCCGCCGGTCCGCGTGTGAGACGGGGGCATCCCTTCGGGGGTGCCCCCGTTCGTGTCGGGCCGCTAGTGTGCGAGCGTGACTCATCCAGATCCCCAACAGCACGGCCCGTGGCAGGCGCAGGGACAGTATCCGCAGCACGGCCACGCCTCCCATGGTCCCCAGCAGGGCGGCGGAGCCCCCCGGCCCGGCCAGTACGGCGCGGCACCCCCCGGGGGGATGCCCCCGGGCGCAACGCCTCCCGCGGGCCCGCAGGGGCCCTACGGTCCCCCCGGCGCCCACCCGTACCAGCCGCCGAGGAAGAGCGGCGCCGGGACCGGCCTGATCATCGGCGCGGTGCTCCTCGTGCTCGTCCTCATGGTGGGCGGCGGGGCCGTGGCGTTCTCGCTGCTCTCCCAGGGCGGGGAGGGCTCCGCCTCCGCGGAGGGCATCGGCACGGTCCGCCACTTCACGGACCTGTCCGCCGACCACGTCGACGAGGGCGAGACCATCGAGTACGAGGTGTACCCGCCCGCGGGAGGGCCGCACTACCCCGTCTGGCAGGACTGCGGCGTCTACGAGGAGCCGCTGATACCGGAGTACGTCGTGCACTCCCAGGAGCACGGAGCCGTGTGGATCGCCTACGATCCCGGGCTGTCGGAGGCCGGCGTCCAGATCCTGCACAGCTACTACTCGCCCGGCGACTACCTGGTGATCAGTCCGGCGGAGGACCTGCCCGCCCCGGTGGTGGCGTCGGCCTGGGGCTCCCAGATGCACCTGGAGGACCCCGCGGACCCGCGCCTGGTCGAGTACCTCGTGGAGTACGTGCAGGGGGACGGCACCCCCGAGCCGGGCGCCGCGTGCAGCGGCGGCCGCTCCGGTACCGGTGCCACCGGCACGGGTACCGGCACGGGCGGTTCCGGGATCGACGCCTCGGAGTTCACCGGCACCGCGACGGCCGGGGAGTGAGGGGCGCCGCTCAGCCGGGAAGGGCGTAGCGGCCGTCGTCGAGCGGGTCCACCAGCCCGTCGGCGACCAGCGCGTCCAGGGCCCGTTCGCGCTGGATGCCGTCGTCCCAGACGACGTCCAGCGCCTCCTTGGGCACCGGGTGGGCGGAGTCGCGCAGCACGGCCAGCAACCGCCCGCGCACCTGCCGGTCGGTGCCCGCGTAGGTCTGGCCGCGTCGGGGCGGCCCGTCGTAGGCGGGTTTGCCCGCGAGCCGCCAGGCGCACTGGCCGGCGATCGGGCAGTCCGCGCACGCGGGCGTGCGGGCGGTGCACACCAGCGCGCCCAGCTCCATCACGGCCACGCCCCAGCGGGCGGCGACCGACGGCGTGGGCGGCAGCAGGGACTCGGCGAGAGCGGTCTCCGCCTTGGTCTGTGTTTTCGGCGGGTACTGGACTCCTGTTTCGGCCCTCGCGAGGACACGCCGAACATTGGTGTCCAGAATGGCGTGCCGCTGTCCGAATGCGAAGCTCGCCACGGCGGCGGCGGTGTAGGCGCCGACGCCGGGGAGGGAGAGCAGGGTCGCGTGGTCGTCCGGGACCCGGCCGCCGTGCTCCTCGGTGATGGCCACCGCGCACGCGTGCAGGCGCAGCGCGCGGCGCGGGTAGCCCAGCCGGTTCCACATGCGCACGGCCTCGCCGGAGGGCTCCCCGGCCAGGTCGGCGGGGGTGGGCCAGCGCTCCATCCAGGCGTGCCAGGCGGGCAGGACCCGCACGACGGGCGTCTGCTGGAGCATGATCTCGCTGACCAGGATCGACCAGGCGGAGGCCTCCGGCCGCCGCCAGGGAAGGTCGCGGGCGTTGGTTTCGTACCACGCCAGGACAGCGGTGCTGTAAGGGTTATCGCTCATCTTTAACCGGGAATCGGCGGGTTGAGTAGGTGGGGTCCACGCAAAAACGCAATACTACGGCGCATGGCGTCAAGTACCGGACATCCAGGAGCCGTCAGCCGCGAGACCTACTGGAGGCGGCGTGCCTTCGTGCTGGCTGGGATCATGCTGGCGTTCGCCGTCATCGCGTACGCCTGCCGTCCCTCGGGCGGGGAGAACGGTGATCCGAGCCGGTCGGACGCGGCGATAGGCGAACAGTCCTCTCCCAGTGTCGCACCTTCGGAGCCCTCCGACTCCGAGAGCGGGGGACCGGGTGCCGGCGGGGCGGAGGAGAGCGCCGAGCCCTCGGAGGGGGCCGGGGAGGCCGGGGGCGCCGGAGGCTCCGGAGGCGCCGAGGGCGACGAGGAGTCCGGCGGGGGAGCGGTCGGCGGCGGATCCGACGCCGACAGCGAGATACCCGCCCCGGAGCGCCCCGAGGACGCCTGCCGTCCGCAGGACGTCGTGGTCACCTTCGAGTTCGCCGAGAAGGACCAGGAGATCTACGGCGCGGGGGCCGAACCGGGGTTCAGGGTCACCGTGGTGAACACCAACGAGCAGACCTGCACCGTGGACGTGGGCGGTGAGGCCCTGGAGATCCGCATCCACTCCGGTGACGACAGGATCTTCTCCACCGCCGACTGCGTGCGGGGCGAGGGTAGCGAGAAGCACCAGATCAGCCGGGGCGTCCCGTTCGAGCACACGGTCACCTGGGAGCGCGTGCGCTCCTTCGAGGACTGCCGGGACGGCACCTCGGCGGTCAAGCCCGGCTGGTACCGCGCCAACCTGCACGGGGACTACGTCGGGGACCAGCCCGAGCTGGTCTTCCAGCTGAAGGCATGAGCGGTCCCGCTGGGGCCGGGGGCGGCGCGCGCCCCCGGCCCCAGCGGCGTGTCAAGAGGGATTCCGCCCTTTACGCCACCACGGTCGGAGGATAGCCTTCCTGTGATTGGGAGCGCTCCCAAGCGGGCGCTCCCACTCCGGGGGCGCCCGCTCTCGTCACCGGGGGCCCCATGGGAGGGTGGTCTCCCACCACCCGGGAGGACGTGCCATGCGCTATCGGGGACCGGCGGAGCTGTCCGTCGTCCGCCACGGCCAGAGCAGGCTCAACGCGGCACTGGCCGCCGCCGGGCCCGACGGCGGCCGCCTGGACGCGGACGGTCTGCCCGCGCGCAACGCCGACGTGGACCTCACACCGCTGGGCGAGTCGCAGGCCCGCGCGGTGGGCTCGGGCTGGCTCGTGGCCCTGCCGGAGGAGCGCAGGCCCGGGGTCGTGTTCTCCTCCACCTACCTGCGTGCCCGCCGTACCGCCGAGCTGGCGCTGGAGGCGGCCGGCCTCGACCTGCCGGTGCACCCGGACGAGCGGCTGCGCGACCACGACGCCGGTCCGTTCGGCCTCATGACGCCGGCCATGGTGCGCGAGTACGACCCCGAGGAGATGCCCCGGCGCCTCGCCGACCGCATGCACCACCGCCCCGAGCGCGGGGAGTCCCTCGCCGACGTCCTGCTGCGGCTGCGCTCCTTCCTGAGGGACGTGTGCGCGGAGTACCCGGGTGAGCGGGTGCTGCTGTTCGCCCACGAACCGGTCGTGGTCCTCCTCCGCGGCGCACTGGAGGGCCTGTCGGAGGACGAGGTGTGGCGGGTCGCCGGGGAGGAGCCCGCGGGGACGGCCTCGGTGAGCCGGTGGACGGCCGACGCCGCGGGCGACCTGCGGCCCGACGGCTACGGGACCGTGACCCACCTGGCGGGGGCGGGGGAGGAGATCCGGAGAGTCCGGACGTAGCACGCTTTCCCGACGTTTCGCTCCGAATTCGGGCTGGGCCGGAACCCGGATGATCCATATTCCGGCGACCTCGCGCATCATCGGGTGCTTTCGGTGCCGATTCGATTACCATGCGTGGTGTTCCTTGGTCCCACACTCCTGGAGTCCGTCATGAAACGCACCGCTCTGGCCCTGGTCGCCGCTCCCGTCCTCGCGTCGGCGCTCGTCGCGCCCGTGCACGCGGCCGAGGCCGGGCAGGCCTCCTCCTCGGTCTACGTCTTGAGCGTCCGGGACGTCTCCAGCGGGTCGATCAAGGCGCTCAGCCTGCAGTGCGACCCCGCCGGCGGTACCCACCCCAGGGCGGAGGCGGCCTGCGAGGCCATCGCGGAGGGCGGATCGATCAGGAACGCCAAGGGGGAGGACCGGGCCTGCACGATGGTCCACGACCCCGTCGTCGCCACGGCCTCCGGCGCCGAGGAATACCAGCAGGAGTTCCCCAACCACTGCATGCTCACGAGCGAGAAGGGCGCGATCTTCGACTTCGGGAACTGACCGTCAGACCCGGAGGGCGCGGCGGGGCGGCTCCGGTCCCCCGGGGCGCCCCCGGGGACCGGAGCCGCCCGTCAGTCCTCGTCCCGCGGGGTGCGCGCACGCCTGGACCGCCTGACCCGGGCCAGGGCCTCGCTCAGCTCCTCCACCTCGTGGGTCCGGATGCCCGGGACCGGGTCGCCGAAGTGCTTGGGCACGACGGCCTCGGTGAACCCGAGCCGCTGCGCCTCGGCCACACGGCGCCGGACCCCCGTCACGGTGCGCACGTCGCCCGCCAGGCCCACCTCGCCGATCGCGATGAACCCCGCGGGCAGGGCCACGTCGTTGTTGGAACTGGCCGCCGCCATGGCCAGTGCCAGGTCCACGGCCGGCTCGGTCAGCTTCACACCGCCCACCGTGGACGCGTACACGTCCATGTTCGCCAGCCGCATACCGGTCCGCTTCTCCAGCACCGCCAGGATCATGTTCACCCGTGAGGTGTCCAGGCCCGAGGTGGCGCGGCGCGGCGCGGGCAGCGGGCTGGCGGCCACCAGGGCCTGCACCTCGGTGATCAGGGGGCGCCGCCCCTCCAGGGTGACGGTGACACACGTGCCCGGCACCGGGGCGGTGCGCTCGGTGAGGAACAGCCCGCTCGGGTCGGGCAGGCCGACGATGCCGCTCTCGGTCAGCTCGAAGCAGCCGATCTCGTCGGTGGGCCCGTACCGGTTCTTGACCGCGCGCAGCAGCCGCAGCTGGGAGTGGCGCTCGCCCTCGAAGTGCAGCACCACGTCCACCAGGTGCTCCAGCATGCGGGGGCCGGCGATGGACCCGTCCTTGGTGACGTGGCCGACCAGCACGGTGGCGATTCCGCGCTCCTTGGCGATCTGGATCAGCGCGCCGGCCACCTGCCGGACCTGGGTGACGCCACCCGGCACGCCCGACGCCTCGGGGGAGACCATGGTCTGCACCGAGTCCACGATGAGCAGCCGGGGCGCGACCGCCTCCACGTGGCTGACCAGGGACGCGATGGAGGTCTCGGCGGCCAGGTACAGCTTGTCGGAGAGCGCGCCGAGCCGCTCGGCGCGCAGCCGCACCTGACCGGCCGACTCCTCGCCGGTCACGTACAGCACGGGGCCCTCGGCCGCCCGCATCGCGGCGACCTCCAGCAGCAGGGTGGACTTGCCCACGCCGGGCTCGCCCGCGAGCAGCACCACGCCGCCCGGGACCGCGCCGCCGCCCAGGACCCGGTCGAGCTCGTCGACGCCGGTGGGGACGGCCTCGGCGCTCTCCACGCTGATCTCGGTGATGGGCCGGGCCCGGGAGGTGACGGGCGCGGGCGCGACGGCGGCGGGCGCCGGGGCGCCGGCCTCCTCGACCGTCCCCCACGCCTGGCACTCGCCGCAGCGGCCCACCCACTTGAGGGTGCTCCATCCGCACTCCACGCACCGGAACGTGGTCTTCGCTGCCTTTGCCATGGTGGCAACGCTAGCGGTTGCCGGGGACAGCCCTCGCCGCATGCGGTGGAGGGGCTTCGGGACACATGAAAGTTACCTACGAGTTAGAAGCCTTTCCCCGTAGGTCGTGTTAAAGAATCTCTAGGGTCCGAAAGCTTCACGCCCCCGCTCCTGGAGAGGAAGCCCGAGTGCCCCGTACATCCGGCATCGCCGTGTCCCCGTTCCGAGCCCTGCGCCGCGTGCTGGCCCCACTGGCCGCCGCCGCGCTGGGAGTGTCCCTGGCCGCCGCGCCCGCCGCCGCCGAGCAGGTGGAGGCCGCGCCCTTCGAGCACTACGTCGCCCTCGGCGACTCCTTCGTCGCCGGCCCCCTCATCCGTGAGGAGAGGGTCAGCACCCGCATGCCCCTGCTGGGCTGCATGCGCACGTCCAACAACTACCCGACCATGCTCGCCGAGCGGCTCGGCGTCGCCGAGTTCACGGACGCGAGCTGCTCCGGCGCGGTCATCAACGACCTCTACGAGCAGCAGTTCAGCGACACGCGGCCCCAGTTCGACGCCCTGACCCCCGAGACCGACCTGGTCACGGTCGGCATCTCGGGCAACGACTTCGGCTTCTCCGACATCCTGGTCGAGTGCGCCAAGCGGAGTCTGGGCAACCCCCTGGGCAGCCCGTGCGCCGACCACTACGGGAACGAGCTGGACCAGCGGATCGAGGGCCTGCGCCCCGAGGTCTCCCAGGTCTACGCCGACATCGCCGAGCGCAGCCCCCAGGCCACGGTGCTGGCCGTGGGCTACCTCCAGATCCTGCCCGAGAGGTGGGGCTGCTGGCCGAGCACGCCCATCGCGGTGGGCGACGTGCCGTTCCTGGACCGGGCGCAGACGTCCCTGAACCGGATGATCGCCGAGGAGGCGCGGGCCCAGGGCGCGGTCTTCGTGGACGTCCTCGAACGCGGCCACGACGTCTGCACGTCCTCCGACGTCCGCTGGGTGGAGGGCCTGATCCCCGAGAACGGGGCTCCGGTGCACCCGAACTACCTGGGCATGAGGGCCACGGCCGACTTCGTGGGCGCCGAGCTCGGTCTGCCGGCGGACGAGGCGGCGTAGCCGTCCGTGACCGGCTCCCGTGGAGGCGAGTCCGATTGATCTGCTTCTGACTATTTTGCCCAGCGAAGGTCAAGGACTCTTTGCCGTCTTCGGCAGTCGAGTGCGCTACAGAGAGTGACTTTTTTCGTTGTTTGTGTGACGAATGGTGAGGACGTCGCGGCGGAGGGATTCACGTCACAGTGGCGTGGGCGCCGCGACGTGTCTACCGAATGTGGGGGAACCACCGTCATGCGAATACCGCGACACTATGAGCAAACGCAGGCCTGTCGTCCCACGGACCCGGGGCGGCAGGCCTCGCCCGTTCTCGCACGGCGGAGCGGCCCGCGGGCGCTCACCGTCGCCACGCTCACCGCGGCCGCCCTGGCCGCCGGTTCGGCGCCCGCCCTCGCCCAGCCCGTCCCGCCGCTGCGGCCGGTACAGCACATGCTGGTCGCCGAACAGGCCGCCGACGGCCCCCGGCGCGTCCACCAGGCGCTGGCCTCGCCGAGGGCGGAGAGGGCCATCGACGCAGCGGAGTCGCAGAAGGGAACCCCCTACGTCTGGGGAGGGACCTCGCCGAGAGGCTTCGACTGCTCGGGCCTCGTGCAGTGGGCCTACAAGCAGGCCGGGGTGGAACTGCCCCGCATCGCCCACGACCAGTCCAGGGCCGGAACCCGGATCTCCTACTCCCAGGCCCGCCGGGGGGACCTCCTCTACTGGGCCAACAGCGGCGGATACGCCTACCACATCGCCATCTACCTCGGCGACGGCCGCATGATCGACGCGCCCCGCTCGGGGGACCACGTCCGTGAGCGGGACGTCCACCACTACAACCTCGCCGGCGCCGTCCGGCTGTGAGACGGGCAGGCCTCGCGCAGCACGCTGACGGCCGCCCCACACGCCCCGGGGAGTGAACCCGGCAGGCCCCGAGAAGCACCCTGTACCAGGTGCTCGCCACCGCCTCCACCGCAGACCGATCGCGCAGTCCACGCACGGGCCCGGACGGGACTCGGCGATCTCGGTGGCCAGAGCGGAGAGGGCCCTCGAAACGCACCACCGCCCCGAAGGCGCGGCGGTAGGTGGAAGACCAACGCATCGGCGGAACCCCGCGGACGAACCCGCGGGATCGCCCGGAGGCGTTCCACGGCGTACGAGCCGTATGACGGCGGCGAGCGCCGAAGCCGCGGACCGGGGGCGGACCGCGCGTCATCGACCGCGGACACCACCCCGCCCCACCGCACCGCCCGGCCGGCCCGGTCATCCCGGTCCGGCCGGGACCGGGGAAACCAGGCCCGGCGCGCCGCGCGGCCCCGACGGCACGGAGTCGGAGGCGCGCGGCCGCCGGACCGCTCCGCGCGGTACACGACCCCCGGGCCGCCGCCGTCCGCCGGAGGGCGGCGCCGTACACGAAAGGGACGGCGCGGAGGCGGCACGCCGCGTTCACGCGGGCGGTACCCACACGAGGGGCGGGAGCACATAGTCTGTGTCCCGTGAGCCCTATCCAGGTCCCAGACGCGCCCGTCGTCCTGTCGTCGGCGTCGGTCTACCCGGAGAAGACCCCGGCCGCCTTCGAGATCGCCGCGAAGCTGGGGTATGACGGCGTGGAGGTGCTCGTCTCCTCCGACCCGGCAAGCCAGGACGTCGAACTCCTGAGGCGCCTCTCGGACTACCACCAGATGCCCGTCACCGCAGTCCACGCGCCCTGCCTGGTCCTCACCCAGCGGGTGTGGGGCAGGGAGCCCTGGGGCAAGCTCGTCCGCTCCCAGGAGATGGCCGAGGCCCTGGGGGCCAAGACCATCGTGGTCCACCCCGCCTTCCGCTGGCAGCGCGACTACGCCCGCGAGTTCGAGGCCGGTATCGCCCGCATGCAGGACGAGACCGACGTCGTCTTCGCCGTGGAGAACATGTATCCGGTGCGTGTGCGCGACCGCGAGGTCGTTCCCTACGCGCCGAGCTGGAACCCGCTGGACCGGGACTACCCCGACGTCACGCTCGACCTGTCGCACACCGCCATGTCCGGCTCCGACGCCATGGACATGGCCAAGCGCCTGGGCGACCGCCTCTCCCACGTCCACGTCGCCGACGGATTCGGGGGCCAAAACCTCGACGAGCACCTCATCCCCGGGCGCGGACGCCAGCCCGTCGGCGAACTCCTGGAGTACCTCGCGGGGGGCGGCTACGAGGGCCAGCTGGTCCTGGAGGTCAGCACCCGCAAGGCCCCCGACCGCCAGGCGCGCATGCGCGAGCTGGCCGAGGCGCTGGCCTTCACCCGGCTGCACTTCGCCCGGACCGCCGACCACGGGGGCCGTCCGCGCGACCGGCGCGAGCGCATCGCGCTGCTGCGCCGTGCCCCGGCCGAGCCGCCGCACCGCTTCGCCGTGGACACCGGGGGGACCGCCGACGACAAGGGCACGGTCGACCCGGACGCGGACTGAGTGTCCACGGAGCGGGACGACCGTCCGCCCGGAGCCGCGGATGCGGCTAGCGTGGGGGCATCCGCAGGAAGGACCCTTCAATGATCGCGATCATCGGTGCCGGGAAGATGGGCGAGGCGCTGCTCGCCGGAATGCTGGCCAAGGGCCACGCGCCAGAGGACGTGCTCGTCACCGAGCCGCGTGAGGAGCACGCCCGGGAGTTGCGCGGGCGCTACGGCGTCGAGGTCGTCCCGGCCGCCGACGCGGCCAAGCGCGCCGACACGCTGCTGCTCGCCCTCAAGCCCCAGGACATGGCGGCGCTGCTGGACGAGCTGGCGCCGCACCTGTCGCCCGCGCGCCTCGTGATCTCGGTCGCCGCCGGGATCACCACCGCGGTGCTGGAGAGCCACCTGCCCGCCGGCACGCCCGTGGTCCGCGCGATGCCCAACACCCCCGCGCTCATGGGGCAGGGCATGACCGCCGTCGCGGGCGGCGCCCACACCGGTGAGGCCCACCTGGACCGCGCCGAGGCGCTCCTGGGCACGGTCGGCGAGGTGGTCCGCGTGGGCGAGCAGCACATGGACACCGTCACCGCCATCTCCGGCAGCGGACCCGCCTACTTCTACTTCATCGCCGAGACGATGATCGAGGCCGGTGTGGCGATGGGGATGCCGCGCGCCACCGCGCAGAGGCTGGTCGGTCAGACCATCACGGGCGCCGCCGCGATGCTCACCGACTCGGGGGAGCACCCCGTGGTGCTGCGCGAGGCCGTCACCTCGCCCGGGGGCACCACCGCCGCCGCGCTGCGCGAGCTCGAACGGCACGGTGTGCGCACGGCCTTCACCGACGCCATCGAGGCGGCCCGCGACCGGAGCAGCTCCCTTTCCGGCAGCTGACGTCCGAAGATGGCCGGAAGCGGTCTGTGCCCCGCGAGGGCCCGTGTCGGCCCACATGGGTAATGTGCATAGGTAAAGGGTGTACGAGGCCCTTTCGGTCCCGTGCCGCACGGGACCTCCCCCGTTGCCGATCCCAGGGTCCTCCATGACTTCCTCCCCTCCTCCGTCCGATCCGCCCCAGTCGCACGGTGAGGGTTCTCCGCCCCCGGGCGGTACGCCCTCCGAGGCGAACCCCTACGGCGGCACGCCCGCAGACGGTGCGCCCCACGGCCGGCCCGGCGCCGGTCCGACCGGTGGAGCGCCCCACGGCGGCACCCCCGCCGGCGGGATGTACTCGGGCGGTGTTCCGGGCCCGCCCCCGGGCGGCAGGCCTCCGGGCGGTCCGCCCCAGGGCGCGATGCCCCCGGGTGGAATGCCTCCGGGAGGGATGCCCCCCGGCGGGATGCCTCCGGGAGGGATGCCCCCTGGAGGGATGCCTCCGGGTGGAATGCCCCCCGGCGGGATGCCCCCGGGCCAGTTCGGCGGCCCGCCCCCGCCCCCGCCGAAGCCGCGCAGACTGGGCCTGTTCTCCTCGCCCTCGGCGGTGCGGACCTCGCTGCTCAACGCCTCGGGTATGGGCGCCGGGTACTTCTACCTGCGCCAGTGGCCCTTCTTCGCCGCGGCGCTCATCATCACCGTCGGCCTGCTGGTCACCGCCGCCGTCATCGGCGCCGCCGACAACGTCCTGCTCTGGGCGTCGATCTTCGCCGCCTGGTTCGTCGCCGCCGCCGTGCACGGCCTCTTCGCCGGGCGCTCCCGCGACGAGCGCGTCCTCAACCGGGGCGAGCAGCCGTCCAAGGGCACGGCGCCCTTCCTCGTCGCCGCGGGCCTGGTGGTCGCCCTGACCGCCTCCCTCACCGGCGTGTGGCAGGCGGGTGAGTGGCGGCTGCGCGTCGCCGACACCGCCCACGCCCGCGGCGAGTGCGGTGCGAACGAGGCCGTCGCCGCCTACGGGAGCGTGGAGAACCTCTTCCAGCTCTCCTTCTCCCCGTCGCTCATGGAGCGCGCCCGGGCGGGCGCCGAGGCCTGCGCCCTGCTGGAGCGGGCCCAGGCGGACGTGTCCGCCGAGGAGTACGAGCAGGCCCTGGAGTCCTACGGCACCTACTTCGCGCACCCCGCCTCCCGCTGGGAGGACACCGACGGCGAGGTCGCCGACATCCACCTCTCCTACGCCGCCAACCTGGTGTCGACGGCCGAGGAGGACTTCAGCGGCGAGGTCACCGAGGACTACCGCGAGAGCATGCGCAAGGCCCACGAGGTCTACAGCGTGATCCCCGTGGACTACGAGGGCACCGAGGCGGCCGGGAACGTGCCCACCGCGCTCACCGAGCTGTACGAGACCGGGACCAGCCAGTACGCCGCCGAGAACTGGTGTGCGGGCTTCGACCAGATCGAGGTGTTCTCCGACCTGGCCTGGGACGGCGCCCCCGAGGTCGCCGAGCGCATCGTCGCCGAGCGCCCGGACGCCGCGCTCAACTGCGGCTGGGAGCACGTCGACGAGGGCCGCTTCGCCCCCGCCGAGGAGATCGTCGACCTCCTGGAGGAGGAGTACCCCGACCACGAGGCCAAGGACGTCGACAAGATGGTCGTCCACATCGGCGCCGGACGCATCGAGTCCGAGATGGACACCCTGACCGTCCTCGGTGAGAGCGACTTCAACTCGACTCCGACCAGCAGCTCCGGCAGCGGCAAGGCCGTCCTGGAGGTCACCAACAACGCCCCGTTCGAGATGCGGTTCCTCTACGTCGGCCCGGACAAGGTCCACGACGAGATCCTCACCCCCGCGTGCGAGGAGTGCGAGGTCTACACCTCGCCGCCCACGGGCAACTCCTGCTTCGACGACGGCGACGTGATGAGGGTGGAGTTCGATCCGGGCAAGTACCGCGTCCTGCTCACCTCGAGCGATTCGCTCTTCGGGCAGCCTCTGCACGGGAACATCACCTTCAACGCGGGCGACAAGCACCAGATCTGCTACTACAAGATGGAGCAGTAGTCCAGCCAAGGAGCGGTGACCCCCGCCTCCCAGGCCCGGAGCGTGAGAAGGGCCCCGCGCTCCGGGCCGGGCAGCCCGGCCCCGGTCCCGTGGGCCGACGCGGTACCCGGGGTTCGGGTCGCCGTCCGGTTTTGCGTACTGTGTGCTTCGGAGCACGCACACCTGAAACGGGGGTCACCACATGGGAGGGCGCACGTCCTGCTCGCTTCGGGTGGCATGGGACGACGGACTCACCGCCTACGACTTCGGGCCCCAGCACCCGATGGCACCGGTCCGCGTCGAGCTGACCATGGCGCTCAGCCGTGAGCTCGGTGTCCTCGACGCGCCGGGGGTCGGACTGCTGGACGTCGAACCGGCCTCGGACGAACTGCTGGCCCTGGTGCACGACCCCGCCTACATCGAGGCGGTCAAGCGCGCGGGCCGCACACTGGAACCCGACGACGCCCACATGCTGGGCACCCCGGACAACCCCGTCTTCAAGGACATGCACGACGCCGCCGCGCTCATCTCCGGCGCGTCCGTGGCCGCGGCCCGGGCCGTGTGGTCCGGCGAGTGCGCGCACGCCGCCAACATCGCGGGCGGCCTGCACCACGCCATGCGCGGCAACGCGTGGGGCTTTTGCGTCTACAACGACCCCGCCCTGGCCATCGCCTGGCTGCTGGAGCAGGGCGCCAAGCGGATCGCCTACGTGGACGTGGACGTGCACCACGGGGACGGTGTCCAGAACGCCTTCTACAACGACCCGCGCGTGCTCACCATCAGCCTCCACGAGTCGCCGGCGACCCTGTTCCCCGGTACCGGCCAGGCGTCGGAGACCGGCGGGCCCGACGCCGAGGGCTACGCGGTCAACGTCGCCCTCCCGGCGGGGACCGGCGACACGGGCTGGCACCGCGCCTTCGACGCCGTCGTGCCGCCGCTGCTGCACGAGTTCCAGCCGGAGATCCTGGTCACCCAGCAGGGCTGTGACACCCACGCCCTGGACCCGCTCGCCAACCTCACGCTGAGCGTGGACGGCCAGCGCCGGGCCTACACCGAGCTGCACAAGCTCGCACAGAAGACCGCCGGCGGCCGGTGGCTGCTGTTCGGCGGCGGCGGGTACGGGCTGGTGCACGTCGTCCCGCGCGCCTGGACCCACCTGCTGGGCGAGGCCGCCGGGCACCCGATCCACCCCGACACCGAGACCCCGCAGGGCTGGCGCGACTTCGTGCGCCGGCGGACCGGGGAACTGGCGCCGCTGTACATGACCGACGGACGCGACGTGTCCTTCGAACCCTTCGAGAACGGCTACGACCCCGGCGACCCGGTGGACCGCGCCATCCACGCGACCCGTACCGCGGTCTTCCCCAGCCACGGGATCGATCCGAGCCTGTAGCCGTACGTGTGGACGGGCCGCGTTCCGCACCCTTCCTCCCGGTCCGGAGACGGCGGGGCGGGTCCTTTCCGCGACACCCCGGCGCCAACCGGCGCGAATTCCGGGGTACCCGAGCGTGACACGCCCCGAGAGGGTAGGACAGAGGTTGAATACCGGGCGAACAGGAGCAGGCGTCGTGGTGGCAGCACGGCGTGGCGCACGCTCGCTGCGCAGACGAGGAAGGGGAACGCCAGGTGACGCCGCCGACACGAGCTGAACTCATCACCTATCTGGTGCGCACGGGGATCGCCGGACACGTCGACACTCCACGCCAGAACAATCTTCGGCACTACCGGCGGCTCGTCCAGAAGGACCCCTACCACCAGTTCGGCCTCACGTTCTCCCACGACTGGGCCTACCCCGAGGTCCTGGCCCTGATGAGCAAGCGCTGCGGGGTGGTGGCCGACGAGGAGTACGTGTGGGGGATCGACACGATCGACCCAGACCTGACCATCGACGCCCTCGAGGCCCTCGCCGACCGGATGGCCCTGGCCGCCGAACGCCGGGAACGGGTCATGTTCGCCACCGGCCACCCCCGCAATCTCCGTGAGACCTACCGGATCTGGAAGGACGCCCTCGCCGAACGCGGTTGTCCGGTCATCACCGCGGGAGGCGGCTACTCCTACGAGGTGACCACGGAACGCCCCCCGAACCGTCGGATCGTCGTCTGGGAGGACGAGGTCGCGATCGTCACGGACGGTCACCTCGCCCGTCACAGCCATCACCCCTTCGCCATGCGTGCCATCCTGGCCGACCTCGCGGACCGCGGTGAGGCGTGGCCGCAGTTGGTCATCGCCGACCACGGGTTCGCGGGTGCGGCGGGGGAGGCGGGGGTGCCCACAGTGGGCTTCGCCGACTGCAACGACCCCGCTCTGTTCCTCGCCGAATCCGAGGGAAAACTACTGGTCACCGTGCCTTTGGACGACGGATATCTGACCGAGGACTATGCGCCGCTGCGCCAGTACGTTCTCGCTCGGGCCGGTCTGTTGTGACGGGGGAGCACCATTTATACCCAGCGCTAAACCTCAACCGTCCCGTCATCAACGCATATCGGCGAAGACAGCACGAACGGCCTTTCGCTGGAGGGAACTCGGCTCTACCCTGAAAACGGACGTGTCAGTAGTGACAGCATGACACGCTGGCGTGGCGTTGGGACGGGCACACCGGGGTCGTCCTTCCCGCCGTGCACCACGCCGGGCTGAACGGTAGACAATGCTCACGTCCGGGAATGAGGGCGTCGGAAGATGAACGGGAGCAAGCCTCCTCTCGAAGAGGTCAGGTTCTTGACGGTGGCGGAGGTCGCCACGATTATGCGTGTGTCCAAGATGACCGTTTACCGAATGGTGCACTCGGGAGTTCTCCCCGCGATTCGCGTGGGGCGTTCCTACCGGGTTCCCGAACGGGCCGTGCACGACTACCTCCGCGAGGCTTTCGTCGAGGCTGGTTGATCCAGGGCCGGGCCGACCGGGGCTGCCCCCAGTCCAGGTCAGCCGACAGCGCGGGGGGCGGTGCCCCCAGGGCCATCGCCCCCACCCCCTCCTCCCCTCCCCGAGGGCTCCTCCCCGCCCCCGTCCCCCGTACGGGACCGACCGTCGCACCGACGGACCGCACGGCCCTTGTGCCGGGGCGGCGAAACGGCTGCCAGGGCATCTACTACACTTTGTCGTTGTTGTAGTCCGCCCTGTTCACACCCCGTTCGCGAGGTCCCTCGATGCCCAGCACCAGCACCGGTACGCGCCGCCGCCGTACCGTGCCGCGCCTGGCGGCGGGCGCGCTCGCCGCCGCACTCGCCCTCACCGGCTGCGCCGGGGGCAACGAGATCCAGGCCGGTGACGAGGACAGCCGCTTCGTCTCCGGGGACGGCAGCGCCACCTCCTTCGAGGCAGCCGACCGGGTCGAGGCGCCCGACGTCACCGGGACCACCCTCGACGGGGACGAGGTCTCCCTCGGCGACTACGAGGGCGGCATCCTCGTCCTCAACGTCTGGGCGAGCTGGTGCGGTCCCTGCCGCACCGAGCAGCCCGTCCTGGACGAGGTCCACACCGAGTACGCCGACCTGGGCGTGGACTTCCTCGGCGTGAACATCAAGGACGACGAGACCGCCGCCCGGTCCTACCTGGAGAACAAGGGCGTCGTCTACCCGAGCCTGTACGACCAGCCCGGCGAGGTGCCGCAGGCCTTCCGCGACACCGTTCCGCCGAGATCCATCCCCAGCACGCTCGTCATCGACCCCGAGGGCCGCATCGCCGCCCGCGTCATCGGCCCGACCACCTACGGCCAGCTGACCGAACTGCTCAACCCGCTGGTGGTCGAGTCCGGCTTCGGCGACCCGGAGGAGCGTCCCAGGGTCGCGGAGCAGGAGGCCCAGGCGGAACAGGAGGCCGACGGGGAGGCTTCCCCGGAACCCTCCGGCAGCCCGTCCGCGTCCCCTCCCGAGGAGGACGCCGAGGACGCGTCCTCCGGGGACGACCGCTGATGGGCGCGATCGGCACCACCGTCCTCACGGGGTCCCTGCTCGCCGCGGTCCCGCTGGCCCTGGCCGCCGGGCTCGTCTCCTTCCTCTCCCCGTGCGTCCTCCCGCTCGTGCCCGGCTACCTGTCCTACGTGACCGGCATGAGCGGCGCCCACATGCGCGAGCGCTCCGCCGGGGACACCGACGCCGGCGCGGGGGGAGCGGCCGCCACGGCCACCGTCGCCGACGTCGACGCCGAACTGGCCTCCCGCCGCTGGACCATGGTCGTCGGCAGCGTCCTCTTCATCGCGGGGTTCACCCTCGTGTTCGTCGCCGTCGGGGGCTTCGTCGGCTGGCTCGGCGAGGTCCTCATGGACCACACCGAACCCATCACCCGGGTCCTCGGTGTCCTCACCATCGTCCTCGGCCTCGCCTTCATGGGCGTCATGCCGGGCTTCGGCCGCGAGTTCCGCTTCCACCGGCTGCCCCGTGCCGGGCTGGCGGGAGCGCCCCTGCTCGGCGTCCTCTTCGGCCTCGGATGGACCCCGTGCATCGGACCGACCCTGGCCGCCGTGCAGACCCTCGCCTTCGTCGAGGGCGGCGCGGGGCGGGGCATGCTGCTGTCCCTGGTCTACTGCGTCGGGCTGGGGCTGCCCTTCGTCCTCGCCTCGCTCCTGTACCGGCGCGCCCTCAGCGCCTTCGGCTGGCTCAAACGCCGCACCCGCGCGGTCACCATGGCCGGCGGGGCCATGCTCGTCCTGGTCGGCCTGGCGATGGTGACCGGACTGTGGACGCAACTGACCATCGCCATGCAGGGCTGGGCCGCCGACTTCCAGACGGTGATCTGATGAGCACGACCGCGAACGACGACGCCACCCGGACCGGAACCGGGGAGGCCGGCTCCGGGGGCGGGGCCGGGGGGCTGGGCCCGATCGGCTGGCTGCGCTGGACCTGGCGGACCCTCACCTCGATGCGCACCGCCCTGATCCTGCTGTTCCTGCTGGCGGTCGGCGCCATCCCCGGCTCGATCCTGCCGCAGAACGTGGTCAGCGTCGACGAGGTGACCGCCTACTTCCGGGAGCACCCGGAACTGGCCCCCTGGCTGGACCGGTTCTACCTCTTCGACGTGTTCTCCTCGCCCTGGTACGCGGCGATCTACCTGCTGCTGTTCGTCTCCCTGGCGGGCTGCGTGATCCCGCGCGCGATCGCGCACGCCCGCGCGGTGCGGTCCAGGCCGGTCCGCACCCCCCGCAACCTGGGCCGTATGCCGTACACGGCGAGGTTCACGACGGACGCCGCCCCGGAGACGGTCCTGGAGCAGGCGCGCGGCATCCTCAGGGGCTACCGGATCGAGAGGTACGGGGACTCCCTCTCCAGCGAGACCGGGTACCTGCGCGAGGCGGGGAACGTGCTGTTCCACCTCGCGCTGCTCGGCCTGCTGCTGGCCCTGGCCGCCGGGGCCTTCCTCGGCTACCGGGGCAACATGCTGCTGGTGGAGGGCCAGGGGTTCGCCAACACCCTGACCTCCTACGACGCCTTCTACCCCGGCCACTGGACGGACACCGACGACCTGGAGCCGTTCACCCTCCACCTGGACGACTTCGAGGCCTCCTTCATCGAGGAGGGCGACCTGCGCGGGCAGGCCGAGTCCTACGTCGCCGACCTGTCCTACAAGGAGTCCCCCGAAGGCGAGGAGGCCCGGCACCGGCTGGAGGTCAACCACCCGCTGAGCGTGAACGGGGTGCAGGTCTACCTGCTCGGCCACGGGTACGCGCCGGAGTTCGAGGTGCGCAACGCCGACGGGGAGGTGGTCTTCGACCAGGCGGTCCCGTTCCTGCACCGGGAGACCAGGACCTTCACCTCCGACGGCGTCGTCAAGGTGCCCGACACCGGCGGCGAGGAGCTGGGCTTCGTGGGCGTGTTCCTGCCCAGCGCGGCGGAGACCGAGGACGGGGGACTGGTCTCCGACTTCCCCGGAGCGCAGAACCCGCGGGTCACGCTGGAGGGCTACCGTGGCGACCTGGGGCTGGTCGGCCCGCAGTCGGTCTACCAGCTGGACACCGGCGGCATGGAGGAGCTCGGCGGCTCGCCCGTGATGGAGATCGGCGACACCTGGGAACTGCCGGACGGCGCCGGGTCGGTCACCTTCTCCGGCTACAGCGAGTACATCAGCCTCCAGGCCAACAGGGACGGGGCCCGGCTGCCCGCCCTGACCGCGGCCTCCCTGGCCGTGCTCGGCCTGATCGTCACCCTGTTCGTCCGCCCGCGCCGCGTGTGGGTGCGCGCGTCGCGGGGCGGGGACGGCCGTACCCGGGTGGAGCTGGCCGGCCTCGGCAAGACCGAGGTCGCCGGGAACAACGCCGAGTTCCACGAACTCACCACGGCACTCGCCGAACGGCTCCGGAGCGGGTCGGACGACAGGCCCCCGGACCCGGGGGGCCCACCCGCCGGAACAGAGACCAACCCACCAACCGACCCGCCAGAGTCGACGACAACGAGGGAGTGACCGGTGGCGTACACACTCGCCGCAGCGATGGACGAGACGATGGCGTCAGCCAGTGACTCGCTGATCATCGTGATGATCGTGACGTACGCGGTGGCCCTGTTCCTCTTCGCCATCGAGGCCGCCTACGGACAGCGCACCAGGCTCAGGGCCGGCCGGCTCATGCCGGTCCGCGCCGGCGCCGACGTGTCCTCCGGAGCGGACGGCGCGGGCGACGAGGGCATCGAGGTGAACGTCCGCACCAACGAGGGCGAGGCGAGGGCGCCCCAGAGCGTGCTGGGCAGGATCGCCCTGGGCGTGACGGCGCTCGGATTCCTCATGGGCGTGGCGCAGATCGTCAGCCGGGGCCTGGCCGCCGACCGGTGGCCGTGGGGCAACATGTTCGAGTTCGTCGTGGCCCTGTGCCTGGTCGCGGTGGGCGGGCTGCTGTACGCGTCCTTCCGCTTCCAGGCCCGCTTCCTCGGCGCCTTCGTGCTGGTCCCGGTGCTGCTCCTGCTGGGTATCGGCGTCCGGTGGCTGTACGTGGAACCGGGACCGCTGATCCCGGCCCTGCACTCCTACTGGGTGCCGATCCACGTGACCGCGGCCATCATCGCGGGCGGCTCGTTCATGGTCTCGGGCGCCGCCGGCGTCACCTACCTGGTCTCGCACCGCGCCGAGGCCAAGCGCGCCCTGGGGGAGAAGGTCACCGGCATCGCCGGCCGCCTGCCCAGCCCGGAGCTGCTCGACCGCATCTCCCACCGGTTCATCCTCTTCGCCTTCCCGCTGTGGACCTTCGGCATCATCGCCGGCTCCATCTGGGCCGACGAGGCCTGGGGCCGTTTCTGGGGCTGGGACCCCAAGGAGGTCTGGTCGTTCATCTCCTGGGTGATCTACGCGGCCTACCTGCACGCCCGAGCCACCGGCGGCTGGCGCGGCCCCAAGGCGACCTGGATCAACGTGCTGGGCTTCGTGACCATCCTGTTCAACTTCTTCGCGGTGAACTACATGTTCAGCGGCCTGCACTCCTACGCCTGACCCCGGCTCCGCCGTCCCCGTTCCCGGGGCGGCGGGCCGGCCCGCCGCACTGAGGGGTCGTGTTCCGCGACGTCTCCGGTCAGTGCGCCGGGGGCGCCGTGGACCCGCGCACCACCAGGCGGGTGTCCAGGGTGACCGTGCCGGGATCGTCCTCGCTGGTGATGCGGTGCAGCAGCAGGTCGATGGCGGCGCGTCCGGCCGCGGCGGTGGGCATGTCGATCGTGGTGAGGTCGCAGTGTCGGGCGGTGTGGGTGTTGTCCACGCCGACGAGGCTGAGGTCGCCGGGGACCGCGAGGCCCCGGGCGCGGAGCTCCTGGAGGAGGCCGAGGGCGACCAGGTCGTTGTAGGCGAGGACCGCGGTGGCCCCGCTGGCGAGTACGTCGGGGGCGGCCGCGGACCCGCCCTCCTCGGTGGGCTGGTTGGGGCCGAGGCGGTGCAGGTGCAGTCCGTGGTGCTCGGCGGCGTCGGTGGCCGCCCCTTCCAGGCGCTGGTTGGTCCAGGAGGCGCGGGGGCCGGTGAGCAAGGCGATCTCGCGGTGGCCGAGGGAGGCGAGGTGCTCCAGGGCCTGCCGTGCGCCCGAGGCCACGTCCATGAGGACGGCGGGCAGGTTCGCGGGCTGGCGGTTGACGACGACGAAGGGCACGTCGGCGCTGAGTTCGGCGATCAGCCGGTTGCTCAGGCGTGGGGCGACCAGCAGGGCGCCGTCGACCTGGGTGGCCATGGAGCGGATCAGCTCCTCCTCCGCCCGGGCCTGTTCGTCGGTGTCGGCGACGAACACGTGGTGGTCGCTCCTGCGGGCGTGCGCCTGGGCGGCCTTGATGAGGGGCGGGAAGAAGGGGTTGGCGATGTCGGCGACGATCAGCCCCAGGTTGCCTGTGCGGCGGGTGGACAGGGCGCGGGCGGCGCGGTTGGGGCGGTAGCCCAGGGTGTTGGCCGCGGCGATGACGCGGGCGCGGGTCTCGGGGTTGACCAGGTGCGCGGCGGAGAAGGCCCGGGAGACGGTGGAGACGTGGACGCCGCTCGCGTGGGCGACGTCCTTGATGGTCACGGCCACCCGTGGCCTCCTTTGCGTTGGTATGGAGAGAGCCTAACGGCAACCGGTTGTGGCCCGCTACTGCGTGGTTTGTTCTTTTGTGTCCGGTTTTCCCCAGTTTTCCCGGGTGGGAAGGGTTGACGCGGATCCGTGCTGTGGGAGATGTTCATGCAACCGTTTGCAGTTTCCCCCCTGAGGAGCAGGACCATGAGAAGGCTCGTACTCCCTCTGAGCGCGGCACTGGTGATGACCGCCGTGACACCCGCCCAGGCCGCACCCGACGCCGGCAGGCAGGTCCTGCCCGAGGGTGACGGCTGGGGCTCGGCCGGCGCCGGGACCACGGGAGGGTCGCAGGCCCTCCCCGAGAACGTCTTCCGCGTCTCCACGGCACAGGAGTTCCGTGAGGCGGTGAGCGGCGACGAGCCGAAGATCGTCTACGTCGAGGGCTCGATCGACGCCAACTCGGCTCCGGACGGCACACCCCTGTCGTGCGAGGACTACGCGGTGGACGGCTACGAACTGGAGGACTACCTGGCCGCGTACGACCCCGAGGTGTGGGGTTGGAAGGATCCGAGCGGACCGCTGGAGGAGGCCCGGGAGGCGTCGGCCGACGTGCAGGCGGAGCGGATCCGGGTGAGGGTCGGCTCCAACACGACCGTGGTGGGCGCCGGTGACGACGCCGAGATCACCGGGATGAGCATCCGGGTGATCAACCAGGAGAACGTCATCCTGAGGAACCTGACCCTCTCCGACACGCACGACTGCTTCCCCGGCTGGGACCCGGGTGACGGCGGCGGGGGCAACTGGAACTCCGAGTACGACCACCTGGAGGTCTCGGGCTCCACGAACGTGTGGATCGACCACAACACGTTCGACGACGGCGACAACCCGGGCTCGGAACTGCCGGAGTACTTCGGGCGCAAGTACGAGGTGCACGACGGCCTGCTCGACATCGTGCGGGAGAGCGACCTGGTGACGGTGTCGTACAACCACTTCGACGGCCGCGACAAGGCCATCCTGGTGGGCAACAGCGACGGCCGGACCACCGACCGCGGACACCTGCGGGTCACCTGGCACCACAACCACTTCGACGGGCTGGGCCAGCGCGCCCCCCGGGTGCGCTACGGGCAGGTGCACGTCTACAACAACTACTACACGGTGGCCACCGACATGTACCAGTACAGCCTGGGGGTGGGCTTCGAGTCGCAGCTGTACGCGGAGAACAACCTGTTCGACATGCGTGACGGCATCGGCGCGGAGGAGATCATCGGCAACTGGGGCGGCACCGACATCGTGGAGCACGGCAACGCGCTGATGCGGGACGGCCGTGGACGCCTCACCGGAGTGGATCTGGTCGAGGCCCACAACGAGGCCGAGCCGGACCGGGCGCTGGGTACCGAGCAGACCTGGACGCCGGAGTTCTCCACACGGGTGGAGCCGGTGCACGCGATCCGCGGACTGCCGCGCAAGGTGGGGGCCGGACGCCTCTGAGGCGGACCGGCGGGCAAGGAAGGCGGTGGGGCCGCGCCCGAGCCCGGGCGCGGCCCCACCGTCATGCCGTCAGCGTGCCGGGCGCGGTCACTCGTCCGGATCGATGCGCCGGTCGAGGCGCCTCAGGAACTCGGGGTCGTCATCCGGTCCGAGCGGATGCGGGCTCTCCGAGGGCTTGGCGAAGTCGGACGGGTCGAGGTCGTCGGCCGAGGAGGCGTTCCGGGCCGGTGCGGACGCGAGCCCCTCGGCGGCGGCCGTCCCGGAAGGACGGCCGAGGAAGAGCCACAGGATCGAGCCGACGGGCATGAACAGCACGATGACGACGATCCAGAGGATCTTCGGCAGATTACGCACCTCTTGGGAAGGGGTGGTGAGCGCGTCGAAGAACGCGTACACCCAGAGAACGATCGATCCGACCGTGATCAGGCCACCAAGCCACACCATGGTTCCAGCCTAACTCTTGCTGTCCACTCCTCACGGTCGGCACACCTGGCGGGGCTGCCCGCGGCCCGTGTACGGGACGCGGTCGGAGCGGCCAGGGTGCCGCCCCGCCCCGGGAGTGCCAGCCCGGGTCTCCTCCCAGGTGGTACCCGTTGTTCAGGGGGTACTCTCGCTCGGCTCGCCGAGGAGTAGGGCGCGCACCTCGGACTCGCGGAAGCGGCGGTGCCCGCCCGGAGTACGGATGCTGCTGATCCGCCCGGAGGCGGCCCAGCGCGTCACGGTCTTGGGATCAACCCGGAAGAGTGAGGCCACTTCCCCGGGGGTCAACAGGCGTTCGCTTGCTCGTTCCACCTTCACGTTCCCCCAATCGTGCCCGCCTCGGACTCTGGGGGCGGCGGGCGTTTGATCCCCTAGTGTGCATGAGTTGGTCCGTTTCCTCCCTAGTTTTCGGAGAAATTGCGGTGTTGGGGGGAGGAGTACGGGATATGTGACCGGAACGTAATGTTCGGGCCCTGCTGTCGGGATTGGAAACATCCCATGACTGTGCGAATCGAGTCCGCCTGCGTTCCGACCACCTGTGCGGATGGCGACACGCCGCCCCGATGCCCGTCGTGCCGGGCACGCCCTTAACCTGGAGATACGAGCACGTGGAGTGCCACCCGCCAGGCCCCGGCCAGGGCCGTGGACGGCGCGGACCGCGGGCGCGGCCGGTCGTCCCGTGTACCGATGGGCGTAGCGACCAATCTAGTCCAGGTAATCATCTGTTGTGAGGCTTTTGGATGCGTAGCTTGTTGACCTATACCGCTGCCCGTCTGGGACTGTTCGCGGTGGCCTTCGGAGTGGTCTACCTTTTCGGCGCCCGCTCGCTGGTCGCGCTCGTCCTCGCCTGGCTGATCAGCGGACTGGCCTCCTACGTTCTGCTGTCCAGGCTCCGGGACCAGGTCTCCGCCAGCGCGGTGGAGCGGATCGAGAGCCGGCGCGCCCGCCTGTCGGCCGCCGCCGCCCGGGAGGACGCCCTCCAGGAGCCCGGCGAGGCCCCCTCCGCCGGGGCGGACGGTGACGTGCGTGCGGACGGCGGCGCGGCCTCCGACGCGGAGGAGAAGGACACCGGTGCGTCGGAGGCGGCCCGGAAGCCCTGACCGGACACGCCCCCGGCCCGCCTCACCCGGGGGTCCCCGCCCGGCCGGGGTCGGGGCCGGGCGCGTCGAGCCCGTCGGCCGCGCGGCCCGCCAGCGGCGCCAGGACCGCGACCAGGTAGAGGGCCGCGCACGCCACCAGGACGGGCGCCGCTCCCGTCAGGCCCAGTGCCGCGCCCGCCAGGGGAGCGCCGACCGGGGCCGCCAGACGGGCCAGCGCGCCGATCATCGCGGTCCCCCGCCCCACGACGCGGCGGGGCAGGCGCTCGAAGAGGACCGCTCCCAGGATCGGGTTGAGCACGCCGCCGCCGAGGCCGCACAGGCCCCACACGACCAGGACCGTCCACAGCGGCACGTCCAGCGCCAGCACCAGCAGGCGGGGCGGCCCCGCGACCACCAGGCCCGCGAAGAACACCGCCCGCCGGGGCAGCAGGTGCCCGACCACCGTGGCCACGAGCGAGCCGGCCACGGACGCCGCGCCCGCCACGCCGCCCATGAGGCCGACGACCGCCGGACCCATGCCGTTGTCGTGCACCCACACCGGCAGCAGCACCGACGTCACGGACATGTCGATCATGTTGGTGACCGCGAGCATCACCACCAGGGCGCGCAGGGTGGCGTCGGTCCAGACCGCCCTCCACCCGGTGTGCAGCCGGGCCAGGTAGCCCGAGCCGGCCTCGGGGTCCGCCTCCGGCTCGGGGCGGTCCCGGGGCTGGGAGGCGGCCAGCGTCACCGCCGCCGCGACCAGCAGGACGGCGTTCGCGTACAGGGCCGGAAGGGGACCGGCCAGGGACACGAACCCGCCCGCCAGGGCCGGGCCCACGGTCATGGAGAGCCGGTCCACGGTGCCGGTGAGCCCGGTGACCCGCTCGACGCGGACACCGGTGCGCTCGGCGACGGCCGGCGCCATCGACACCTTGGCGGCCTCCGCGGGCCCCGTGGCCAGGCCGATCGCGGTCACCAGTACCAGGAGCACGGGGAAGGGCAGCAGCCCGGCGGAGTACAGCAGCGGTACACAGGCCACCGCGCCGGCGGCGACGAGGTCGGCGCGAACGCTCACCGAGCGCTGGCCGATCCGATCGATCAGGGGGCCACCGAACAGCCGGGCCAGGGTGTAGGAACCGATCTCGAAGAAGGCCACCAGGCCCATGGACACCGGGCTGCCGGTGCTCTCCAGCACGAACCAGGGGACGGCGATCATCGCCACCCGGGTGGCGGTGTAGCAGAGCGCCTCGGCCGTGACCAGACCCGCGACGCCCCTCATGTCTCCGCTTCCCCGTCGGTCTCCTCGCCGGTGCCGCGGTCCTCCGGGTCGGGGAAGGCGGCGAACTGGATGTGCACCGGGCGGCTCCCGGGGGCGCCGCTCCCGCGCGCGTAGCGGTCGAAGAGCGCGCGTGCCTCCTCGCGGAAGGCGGCGAGTTCCTCCAGCGTGAGCTCGGTGCGCCGCCCCGACATGACCTGGGCCTCGCGCCAGCCCTCGGGCTGGGCAGCCCACATGTTGACGGCCGCGGCCAGCCTCTCGCTCCAGCCGGCGGCCACCGCCATGCGCACGGCGGTGCTCAGTTCGGGCTCGTCGGCGTCCAGGTGCTCGGGGAACCGGAACCCCTCGTGCCGGGCGCGCCACCAGCGCTCCCGGGAGGTGCCCAGCGCCGGGTCCTCCTCGATGAACCCGTGGACCGCGAGCTGGCGCAGGTGGTAGCTGGCCGAGGCGGAGGAGGTGTCCACCCACTCCGACACGGTCTTGCCGGTGGCGGGGCCCCGATCCTGGAGGAGGTTGAGGATGCGCACGCGCAGGGGGTGGGCCAGTCCCCGGAGGGAGCGCGCGTCGAGGGTGGCGGCCTTCGCGAAGGGGTCGGGAGCTCCGGTGCCGCGGGGGGTTTCGTCGTCCATGGCGTCACCATAGACACCCAAGACTTCTTGGCCAAGGGTTGTTGGCCAAGAAGTCTTGGGCGGTTCCGGCAAGACATAACCAATAAGGTTGTAGCTCGAATATCTAGTCCGCTAGATGCTTGTACGGCCAGAGGGCTAGCTTTTGACTCATGGCCAACAAGCGGATGAAGGCGCGGGTCCTACTCGCCCTGGTGCGCCGGATGGCGCGGAAGAACGGCTTGCGTGTGGAGGAGCTCCAGGGGCGGGGGAAGGGTTCACACCAGCACTACGTCGTGGTCGGCGCCGACGGGGAAACGGCCGGTTACTTCGGCCTCACGGATCATCCCAGGAAGCTGAGCTGGACCGTGCTGCAAGGTATCGAAGCCGGCCTGGAGCGTCTGTTCGGAGAGAAGTGGATGGAGAAGTCGTGACCAACTACACCGTGACCGTCATCCGGGACGAGGACCTGTGGGCTGTCAGCATCGACGGTCTGCCGAAGAACGTCGCGGGAGTGGCCGATTATCTGCGCTTCTCCGAGATCAAGGACGAGGTGCCGGAGTTCATCGCCGACCTGACGGACAGCGACCCCGAGGACTTCACGATCACCTGGCGTTACGAGTTCGGCGGTGAGGACGTGACCGAGGAGGTCCTCCAGTACCTCGTGGCGGAGGAGGAGTTCCGGCGGTCCCAGGACGAGCGCGACCGCAACCGGACCCGGGTGCTGGAAACCCTGCAGAAGGCGGGCATCACCCAGCGGGCCATGGCGGACGTCGTCGACCTCTCCCCCCAGCGTGTCCAGCAGCTGCTCAGCGGCACGGACAAGTCCGCGCACCGCGGCCGCGGGGGGCGGCGCCCGCGCACCCCCGCGGCCTGACCCGCCCTGGTCTCAGGAGAGCGGGAACATCCCCAGGCGGGCGTGGTACTCGTCGGCCAGGCGCTCGGTGTCGCTGCCCACGTACAGCCCGTCGGAGGTGGCGTGCAGGGCCTCCGCGCCGTGCCCGCGCGCGCGGCCGGGGTTCCAGGGCAGCGCCTTCCCGGTCCCCGGGTCCACCGCGGCGATGCCCTCGCGCGCCACCGATCCGGGGCCGGGGTTGAGCGCGCCCTCGGGGTTGTCCATCCAGCGCTGGTGCCCGCCCACGTACACCGCCGACGAGGTGATCTCCACCGAGTACAGCGAGTCGCCGCCGGTCTTGTTGCTCCAGGTGGGCTCGGAGCCGGGGGTGTCGGTGTTCTCGAAGCGCGCCACGGACTTGCACAGGCCCGGCTTGACCTTCGGGCCGCCCGCGGTCACCACCGCGAAGTAGGAGCCGTCGGGGGAGAAGTCCATCTGCCGCAGGTAGGTCTGCATCAGGGAGTAGTCGCAGTCCGCCTCGTAGGCCGACGTGGACCACGGGGTGACCGAGCCGCTGCCGGTGTCGATCATGGCGATCTGGTGGCGGTCGTGGCCGTCCACCTTCGTGAACGTGCCGTTGACGAGCAGCCGCCGCCCGTCCGGGCTCAGCGCCAGCTCCTGGACCTTGAGGGAGTCCCGGCGCTGGTCGGACACGCGCGGCGCGAACCCCTCGTCCACGGAACCGGTCCGCGCGTCGAGGCGGGCCAGCGCGGCGCGCTCCACGCCGTTGACGCCGGAGAAGTTGCCGCCCACGTACAGGTGCTCGCCGTCACTGGCGATGCGGAAGGCGGTGCCCCCGTCGAGGGAGGCGCGGAACCAGGGCGTCGCCCGGCCGTCGCGGAGCGACAGGCGCGCCAGCCCTCGTGAGGCCCGGCCGTCGACGGAGCGGAACTCGCCGCCGACGAGCACCGTCCCGCCGGGGCCGGGGGCCAGCGAGGTGACGGTGCCGTCCACGCGCGGGGAGAACCCGGAGACGATCCGCCCGGTGCCGTGCTCGAACGCGAACAGGTTGTGGAGGTCGTGGGTACGGCCGCCTCCGGCCTCGGTGACCTGGGAGAAGTCCCCGGCGACGACGACGGTGTCGCCGATCCGCAGGATGTCCTTGACCGCCCCGTCCAGGACGTGCGGCGTCCACCGGACGGGTTGCTCGCCGACCACGCGGAAGTGGTCCGCGGGAGGCGCCGTCGGCGCCGCTGCCGCGGGGCCGACGGGGAACAGGAGCATGGTGCCCATGGTCAGGGCGAGGATCGGACGGCTGGCTTTCACGGAGGACTCTCCCTGGTCGTGCGGTCGTGCGGACGGGCCGGAGAACGGACCTGTTCGGGGCGTGACCGTATTCTTGCAAAGAGTCGCTTCATAATCACGGTGAGTAGCGGGCCCTGTCGTGGCCGACCGGGTTTCTCCCTCCGGAAGGCCCGAAAGACCCGAAAGGCCCGGAAGGTGGTGGGGAGTCGACGGGATCGCGGAACGGTCCCCGGGCCAGGTGGACAACTGGTTTGCTTTGAAAAAAACAGGAGGATGGGGCTGTCCTTCTTGCGCAGACTGTTGCCGGCTGAACAAGGGGATCACGTCCCTCGGGTTGGCAGGAATGTAGAGCCTCCGGAGTGTCCGGCGCATGAGGGAGCTGGAAAAGGAGGGAGAGTATGCGCAGGCTTGATCCAGATGTCCTGGATTTCCTGGATGAGATGACAGCGGCGTTCAATGGGAGAAATTTACAGAGTGAGCAATTGAGTCGGATGATACGGAGGCAACGGCGAGGGCCTCATGGGCGCGGTTCCGCTGTTCCTCCTCGGAGTCGCCTGCCTGGCCTACGTCCTCAGCCAAGTCGCCTCCGACTCCAGGCCCGACCTCGGCTCGGACTACCTGCCCAAGCACATCCTCCAGCACTCCTGGTACGGCGAGTCCCCGCTTAGTACGCTGACCGCATACGCTCCCAGTGTGATACGGGAGGCCACGACCTCGGTGATCTTGTGTTTATGGCGGGGTTGGGCGCCCAACCCCGCCATAAACACAAGATCACCGCAGGCCAGGCCCCTTGCCTCGCACCAGCAGCGTTTCCGGCCCATCCAAGGCCAGCACCTGCTGGCGGACGCACCAAGCACGAGATCACCGTGCATGTGGCGGGGCGAACCGCATGGGAGGACCGATTGGGCCAGGGTGTTCCGAGGGGGCCTCTCCGTACGCCGGCGGATTCCCCGTACTGCAAGGTCTTCGTCGCCGGGGTGGGTGTGCGCTCCGCCCGGGGCCTGCTGCCCCTGGAACCGGGTGTCTCCTTCCAGGAGGACGAGGCGGACGTCCGTGGCATCGACGTCGAAGTGCGCCGGAACCCGGACTCCTCAGGGGAGGGAACCTTCGACGAGGACTTCCTGTTCTGGCCGGTGCTCATCGAGATCGAGGCGGAGGACGACTCGTTCCTGCCCGGGATGATCGTCCTGGTGACCGACCTGCTCCATTCCCTCTGGCGTGCGGGGGCGCCCGCCGTCGCGGCATGTGACTTCGAGGACCGCCTTCCCTGGAGCGGGGGGATCAGGTGCGGCTCCTCGGATGTGGGGCGTGGTCCCCGATGACCCGATGAGAGGCCCGGGGCGGACGCGGGTGTCCCCGCCAGCCGGAGCCGGTCAGGCCCGCGCCCAGGGTGGCCGGGCCGGGCCTCAGGCACCGACAGAGTGCGGAGCACCTGGCGGTCGGACCGGCCGGACCAGGGCGACGGACTCGGGCGGGACGGTCTCGCCGGGCGGCGCGAGGCGGGGAGCCCGCTCCCGGGGCGCGGGAACCGGAACGGGTGCGGGCACGTAGGGGCGGACCCGGGTGGAGCGGCGACGGCGTCCGGCGACGGGGGAGCGGCGCCCGCGCGGGGAGGCGAGGAGGGTCCTCAGCGGCCCGAGGGCGCGGCTGAGAAGGTCAGCGCTAAACTGGCGCATGCTGGCAATCCTTCTTGTCAAAGGGTGGTTGTTGCTGGCCACGACCCCGGGCGGTTCCTTCCGTCGCGGGGTCTTTGCTTGAGCTGTGTTTTCGAAACAGAGAGTAAGGGATGGAGGAGGCGGGGTGAAACTGTACTGGGAAGTAATGTGGGACGTGGCGCGAAAACGGCCGCCCGGAATGCCGGGCGGCCGTTGTTTCGTCCCGGTTCAGGGGGTGGGGAGATTGACGCAGTGCAGGAACGAGGTCCAGGCTCCCGGCGTGTAGTCGATGTGTCCGAGTCCGCGGTTCTGCGTGTCGCGCACCAGGACCGCCTCCCCTTCTGCCACCTCCACACAGCTGCCCGATCCGCCGCTGTAGCTGCTCTTGTGCCAGTGGGGCTCACGCTTCGTCATCGAGTTCTTCCTTGACCTTCCTGATCAGTTCCCGACTCGCACGGGGCGACATCGCCTCCGACTGGAGAACGCCGAAGAGAGTCGCGCAGTGTTGCACCCGCATCATGTCATCCATGAGCTGCTCACCCTCCATGTGTTCTGCGGAGGCAACCGTGGGTTTGTCAGGGAATGTGTAGAGTCGAAACGGGCCCGATCCCCCGGGATGGCACTCGGTGTCCGACGGAATCACCTGGAAACGGATCATCCCTTTGTCGATCAACGCGAGAACCCGGCCGATCTGTTCACGAAGAACCGGTTTTCCGCCCTGTACGGTGCGTCGGAGTACCGACTCCTCCACCACGACCGACACCAGCGGTGGGTTCGCCCCCTTCAGGACCTCCTGGCGCCCCATCCGCAGGGAGGCCATCTGGCCGAGCTCCTTCGCGGAGAACCAGGGAACGGTGTCGGCGAGAAGGCCCCTGGTGTACGCCTCGCACTGCACCAGGCCGGGGAAGATCACCGGCTGGTACTCGCGGAGTTCGACCGCCTCGCGCTCCAGCTGACCGACCTCGGTGTACCAGGGCGGTAGTGCGTCGGGCGCGTTCGCGGTGTTCCACGCCTGCTTTATCGCACCGGACGCGCCGAACAGCTCGTCCAGTTCCGCGGCCCGGTCGGAAGGCAGCCCGCGGGTCCCGCGCTCCCACGCCGACACGGTCGACTGCACCACCCGCAAAGCCTGCGCCACCTGGCCCTGCGTCATCCCGGCCTTCCTGCGGCAGGTACTGACCTTCTTTCCCAGACGTCTCCACCTGGGGTTGGCACTGCGACTCAATACGACCCCCATTTCCGGGTTATCGCCACCATCACCAATGCAAGACCAGGGCACGACTCGATAGTGCGTGGAACGACGAAGTGTGACCCTTTGGTGATATCCCTGGCGCGCCCGAACTGCCGCTGTCCAAGGTGGTGTACGGGCCACCGGGGGCGTGGCCACGGGGGAATGAATTCGGGGTGGGTCAGTGATTCACATAAATCTAAACAAAAGCCACATGGCCGACATAGTCGAGTCTCTGCCCCAGCGGGTCACCGATTCCGAGGTACGGGCGCCGATCACGCTGGGCCGGGCACCATCGCAGCACCCCAACCACGCGATGAGGGTGCCGGGGCGGCCGGAGCAGGCCCGCACGCTGCGCGCCCACCTGACCGCCGTGGTGCCGCACTCCGTCGCGGACACGGCCCTGACCCTGGCCAGCGAGCTGTTCAACAACGCCGTCACACACACGCGCAGCGGGGACGAGGGCGGTGAGGTCGTCGTCGCCGTGAACCGGCTGCGCGGCCGGATCCAGGTCAAGGTCGTGGACCAGGGGCCGCGCGACCGGAGCGGTTCCTCGCCGCACCTGCGTCCGCTCGACCCGGGGCGGGAGGGCGGGCTGGGGCTGCGCCTGGTGGACGCCGAGGCCAGTCGGTGGGGCACCTTCCACGACGGGGACCGTACGACGGTGTGGTTCGAGCTGGATCTGCCGCGCGCACAGGCGTGAGGGTCGTGGCGGCGGGTTGGGACCGCCCCCGCGCTCTGGGCCCGTACGAGGCCGCGCGCGGGCGCGATCAGTGAGTACAACGCCCCTTCCCGCTTCGGAGACGGAAGTAGAAGGCCGCGGGGAACAGCGCGGAGACGGCGATCGCCACGATCCACCACTGCCCCACCGTCAGGTGGCCTGCGTCCATTCCCGGTGTCCCGCCTTTTTCTCGTTCTTCTCGGCCTTCTCGGGTGATCGTGGTGAGGCCTGTGAGGGGAAGGACCGCTCCACCGCCCGGCCGGGCCCAGGCGGCCCTTCCCGGCGAACACGTGAGGGCTGAGCACCGCGGTTCCGCCTTCGTGGTCGTCCTGGCGTCCGTGCGTGAGGTGGGCAGCGGGGGCCGTCAGAAGGGCCGCCCTCCTACACGCGGCCCGGCCACGCGCGTGCGGGCCACGGATCCGTGTTCGGCCCGAGAAGGCGACGGCAGCGGTCGGTGGAGCCTCGACCGCTGCCGTACGACAGAGCTGGGAAGGCTCCGTGTGCCTCAGACGGGGAACTCGCCGTACCAGGACCTCTGCACGAGGTGCTTGGGCAGGTACTCCGACTCCACGTCCAGGGAGAAGCCCGGGGTGCGCTCGGCCTTGTCGTGGGCCAGGCAGGCGAGGGCGAGCAGAGCCGGCGGAACGATTCCGCTCACCCTGTTCTCGTCCTCCTGGCTGGTGTGGTAGCGCCTGTGGCTCTCCAGGGCGTGGACGAGGGCCTCGTTGAACTTGGCCGAGTCCCCCAACAGGAGCTGGCGGAAGACCTCCATCTTCGGGAAGACCAGCAGGTCCAGGGCCTCTCCACCGAAGGCGTCCCCGCGGGGATCGGACAGTTCCATGGCCCGGCGCAGTTCGGAGGCCAGGTCGTCGGTGCCGTTGACGAAGGCCTGGAGGGCGGCGACCCAGTGGTAGACGTAGCCGTTGTACTCCACCTTCGCGCCCCGGGCCGCCTCGCGCAGGCGCTCCACCGGGACCCGGCACAGCGCCTCGGCGCGCGCGTTGTCCCGGCACACCACCGCCAGGTGGAACGCCCTCTCCCAGGTGGAGGGGTCGGCGCAGTAGAGCATGCCGGGGGCGGTGAGCCCGCGGACCTCGTGGTCGATCATGTACTCGACCCGGGAGCCCCTCTCGGCCTCGGAGACGGCGAAGACCGCGCCATGCACCTGCATGGCGATCGCCCACGACTCCCACGTCTTTACCGTCGCGGCCTCGGGGTCCAGCAGGAGTATCGTCTCCGCGAGGTTGTAGACGGGGAAGAGATCCAGGTCGATGTTGGAGCAGTCCCGTTCGAGCCTTCGGATCAGCTTCGCGCGACGCGTGGTCTGGTACGCGATGAAATCCTGGTCCACTCCGTGGTCGATCTCATGCCGGGACACGTGGGTGGTCATGAAGCCTTCTCCGACAGGTCGAAAACGCGGTGGTCGTAGCCGTTGGCGGTGGATTCACCGGTCCCTTGCCTGTCGCCCTTGACATCCTCTCCCGCCTGAAGGCGGGAGGATCCAGCTAACGGAACCTGTCCGCCGCTGGTGGGTAGGAGTCGCTCCTGAGCGTGGTCCACTTGCCCCTGATCTCCCGGACCGCGTCGGCGAAGTCCTCCAACGCGGTCCTGCACGGGCACGTTGGGACCGTACGCCGGAGGTTCGGGTCCGGGGACCACGCCCGCGTCCTCCCGGGCCTCGGCGGCCATGTCCAGGTTGCCGTTGACGTACTGCGTGGTCGCCTCGCTGGCCCCGCTGACGGCGCTCACGGTCAGCGAGGCCATGTCGCCCATGAGGTCGAAGTCGTGCCGGGCCAACTCGCCCAGGGCGATGCTGACGGGGGCGCCGTCGCCGGGGTCGCGGCGCTGCGCGATCTGGATGTGCCCGTCCAGCCTGCCCAGGGACGCGTGCAGGGTGGCCAGGCCGTCCCGGAGCCTGGTGCGCATCCGCCGGGAGGCGTGAGCGAGCTTGGGTGCACGCCGCGGGGAGGCTCCTCCGCCGCGGCCGCCTCCTCCTCGCTGAGGACGGCCTGCTCGTCGCTCGGCTCCACCACGTCGAACTTCATGTACCCCCTCAGCCGGAACCGCGCTTCTTGAACATGGGACGTCCGATTCCCCGTCCCGGTTCGGGAACCGTCCCGCCGATCCACCATCTCGGCGTGCCCGGCCGCCTTTGCCCAGAGGGATGTCCGGGAGGCGGTCGGCGCGCACGGGCACACCGGGTACGGGGGAGCGGGGCGCACCCTTAGTCTTGTGCCATGACCCGCGCCAAGCTCGACAAGAAGCCCCAGGACGTCGCGGCGATGTTCGACGGCATCGCAGAGAACTACGACCTCGTCAACGACGTCATCTCCCTGGGCCAGGACCGCCTGTGGCGGAAGGCCGCGGTCAACGCGGTCGACGCCTACAGCGGCGAACTCGTCCTGGACCTGGCGGCGGGAACCGGAACCTCCTCGGAGTCCTTCGTGAAGAAGGGCGCCCGCGTGGTGGCCTGCGACTTCTCCCTCGGCATGCTGCGCACCGGCGTGCGGCGGCGCGGCGGCGCCTCCCGGGGCGGCGTGACCTTCGTGGCGGGCGACGCCCTGCACCTGCCCTTCGCCGACGAGACCTTCGACGCGGTCACGATCTCCTTCGGCCTGCGCAACGTCAGCGACGTCGACCAGGCGCTGCGCGAGCTGCGGCGGGTCACCAAGGTCGGCGGCCGGCTGGTCATCTGCGAGTTCAGCCACATCCCGGTCGAGTTCGTGGACAGGCTCTACGCCACGTACCTCATGGGCGCCCTGCCCAGGATCGCGGGCGCCGTCTCCGGCCGGGCCGAGTCCTACGACTACCTGTCGGAGTCGATCATGGCCTGGCCCACGCAGCCCGAGCTGGCGCGGCACCTGCAGGACGCGGGCTGGTCGCGGGTGGCCTGGCGCAACCTGTCGGCGGGGATCGTCGCGCTGCACCGCGGCTTCCGGGAGAAGTAGGAGCCGGCACCGCCCACACCGTACGCGCCTACCACACGTCCCATAAGAAACCTGTCACCCGGGGAGCGATCCGCCTCCCCGGGTTCTTTTGTGTTGCCTGTGGGGAGCCTGAGGCACCGAAAACGGAGCTGAGCTGTGCGTTTGGCCGGAAGTAGCGGTTTTCAGGGGTTTGTAGAGCTGTCTGTGGAGCTATGTCCCGTTTGGAGGGAGGCCGTCTGTATACCCCCCTGGGACTCGCCTCGGGGTCCGCGAGGGTCTAGACTTCGGAAAAGAGGCTTGTGAAGTGCTTCACAAGTCCACGAGGTTTTGGACACATCACTCTATGTCGGACATAACGGGCGCCCCCGGGCGCCCATAACTCCCCCCGTGCGCGGGCCCGACCCGCAAGCAGGCCCGCCACGGTGCACCCGCGCGAGCAGTCGAGGACCCATCCGTGAGCGAGACAGCCACCTCCTCTCCCAGAGACCGGAAACGGATCGAGTACGGCGCCGACGTCATCGTCGTCGGCGCCGGTCCGTCCGGCTCCACCACCGCCTACTACCTCGCCCAGGCCGGACTGGACGTCCTGCTCCTGGAGAAGACCTCCTTCCCCCGGGAGAAGGTCTGCGGGGACGGACTGACGCCTCGGGCGGTGAAACAGCTCACAGCCATGGGGATCACCTTCGAGGACGAGGGGTGGATCAGGAACCACGGTCTGCGCATCGTCGGCGCCGGCGCCCGCCTCGAACTCCCCTGGCCCGACCTGGCCGCCTACCCGGGGTTCGGCCTCGTGCGCACCCGCTACGACTTCGACCAGATCCTGGTCGACCGGGCGGTCTCCGCCGGGGCCAAGCTCCTGGAGCGCACCACCGTGACCGGCCCCCTCATGGACGAGCGCAGCAACCGCATCGCCGGGGTCCACGCGAAGAACGCCGACCGCGAGCCCGTCGCCTTCCGGGCGCCGCTGGTCGTGGCCGCCGACGGCAACTCCTCCCGGCTGTCCGTGGCCATGGGCGTCCGCAAGCGCGACGACCGCCCCATGGGCGTGGCCGTGCGCACCTACTTCGAGAGCCCCCGCCACGAGGACGACTACCTGGAGTCCTGGCTGGAGCTGTGGGACCGCAGCGGTGACAAGGACGTCCTCCTGCCCGGCTACGGCTGGGTCTTCGGCGTCGGCGACGGCACCAGCAACGTCGGGCTCGGCATCCTCAACTCCACCGCCTCCTTCCAGGACGTGGACTACCGCAAGCTCCTGCGCCGCTGGACGGAGTCCATGCCGAAGGAGTGGGGCTTCACCGAGGAGAACCAGCGGGGCGCCATCCGCGGCGCCGCCCTGCCCATGGGCTTCAACCGGGTGCCGCACTACTCCCGCGGCCTCATGCTCGTCGGCGACGCGGGCGGCATGGTCAACCCCTTCAACGGCGAGGGCATCGCCTACGCCATGGAGGCCGGCGGCATCGCCGCCGACGTGATCGTGCAGGCGCACGGCAGGCCCACCCAGCAGACCCGCGAGCGGGCCCTGCTGCGCTACCCCGACGTGCTCGCCGACGCCTACGGCGGCTACTACACGCTCGGCCGCTACTTCGTGAAGGTCATCGGCCAGCCCGAGTTCATGAAGTACGCGACCAGGTACGGCCTGCGCCAGCGCACCCTCATGAAGTTCGCGCTGAAGATGCTGGCCAACCTCACCGAGCCCACGCAGGGAGACGCCATGGACCGGGTCATCAACGGCCTGTCCCGCATCGCCCCCGCGGCCTAGGCACACGGGGCGGGGCGGCCCCGCGAGGGGCGGTGAGGCTCCGGCAGGGGCAGCGGCGGGGCCCCGGGAGAAGACAGGGTCTCAAAGCGCGCCCACGGGACCGCCGAAGGCGCCGGGAGGCCGCGAGGGCCCTCCCGCTCTCCGGCCCGCCGGACACGGGCGGGCCGGGGCCCGAGAGTACACAGCCGGGCGGCCGCGCCCGGAGCAACAACAGGACACACGGGACGAGCCAGAGATGAGCCCGCACAAGTGAAAGCAATCACAAGCGCTCCGGGCACGCCGCGCGGGCGTGCCGACCAGCCAGGAGGAGGGTGACCGTGGAGCTGTACGCACCGATACTCGTGCTCGGCGGGATCGGCGCCGCGTTCGTCGTGGTGTCGATGGTCGCCGGGGCGCTCCTGGGACCCAAGCGCTACAACCGCGCCAAGATGCAGGCCTACGAGTGCGGCATCGAGCCCACGCCCCAGCCCGCGGGCGGCGGGCGCTTCACCGTCAAGTACTACATGACGGCCATGATGTTCATCGTCTTCGACATCGAGATCATCTTCCTCATCCCCTGGGCCGTGCACTTCGACGCCCTGGGCTGGTTCGGTCTGGTCGCGATCGTCCTCTTCCTGGTGAACGTCTCCATCGCCTACGCCTACGAGTGGCGCCGCGGAGGCCTCGAATGGGACTAGGCAGCGCCTTTCCGGGGCTCCGCTCCGCTTCACCCCGTGTTCGGGCGCCCGGCAGGCGGGAGCCCCCGGCGCCTCCCGTGCCCGGCCCGTTCCCCGCCGGCGGCACGTCCGACCGCCGCCGGAACCCCGCCGGCTCCCGAACGGCGACCCCCCGCGGCGGGGCCGCAGCCAGGGAACGGAGCCCGGGACCCGCGCCGACGTCCGCCCCGACCCCGCAGCCCAGCCCGGAGGAGGTCCGCAGCTGATGGGACTCGAAGAGAAACTGCCCAACGGCATCCTGCTCACGACCGTCGAGCAGGTCGTGGGCCTGGCCCGCAAGAGCTCCATGTGGCCCGCCACGTTCGGTCTGGCCTGCTGCGCCATCGAGATGATGTCCGTCGGCGGCCCGCACTACGACCTGGCCCGCTTCGGCATGGAGAAGTTCGGCGCCACCCCGCGCCAGGCCGACCTGATGATCGTCGCCGGACGCGTCAGCCAGAAGATGGCCCCCGTCCTGCGCCAGATCTACGACCAGATGCCCGAGCCCAAGTGGGTCATCGCCATGGGCGTGTGCGCCTCCAGCGGCGGCATGTTCAACAACTACGCGATCGTCCAGGGCGTGGACCACATCGTTCCGGTCGACATGTACCTGCCCGGCTGCCCGCCGCGGCCGGAGATGCTCCTGGACGCCGTGCTCAAGCTGCACGACAAGGTGCAGAACACCAAGCTCGGCGTCCACCGGGAGCAGGAGATCACCGAGAACGAGGAGCGCATGCTCCGCCGTTCGCTGCCGCTGGTGAGCAAGGACTGACATGAGCACCGACAACGAACGCGAACGCGACGAGGAAGCCGCCAACCTCCCCGAGAAGCAGGGACGCGAGCGGCTGGCCGCTCCGGTCCGGCGCACCGGGATGTTCGGCGCCACCACGACCGGGGACACCTCCGGATTCGGCGGTCTGCAGGTCAGGGGGAGCGCTCCCGTGGCCGACCAGCGCCCCTTCACCGACCCCGACGATCCGCGCACCGCGGACTTCGACCGGGTGGCCGACGACCTGGAGGCCGCCCTGGGCGAGAGCGCCGGAGCGGTCGAGCGGGTCGAGGTCGCCTATGGCGAGCTCACCTTCCACGTGCGCCGCGAGGCGCTCCCGGAGGTGGCGCGCGTACTGCGCGACGACCCGTCGCTGCGCTACGAGCTGTGCACCGGCGTGGCGGGCGTGCACTTCCCCGACGACGCCGGCCGGGAGCTGCACGCGGTCTACCACTTCCGCTCCCTCACCCACAACAGCGAGATCCGCGTCGCCACCACCTGCCCCGACGCCGACCCGCACGTGCCCTCGATCGTGTCGGTCTACCCGACCAACGACTGGCACGAGCGCGAGGCCTGGGACTTCTTCGGGATCGTCTTCGACGGCCATCCCGCGCTGACCCGGATCCAGATGCCCGACGACTGGCACGGCCACCCCCAGCGCAAGGACTACCCGCTGGGCGGCATCCCGGTCGAGTACCGGGGCGCCACCGTGCCCCCGCCGGACGAGCGGAGGTCCTACAAGTGAGCCACAGGACCCCCGTCCCAACGCACTCCGTCACGAAGGGAGGCCCGGCATGACCGTCACCGAGGACTACATCGACGCCTCCGGCGGGGACTGGGACGACGTCATCGAGAAGGCGCAGGCCACCAGCGCCGAACGTCTCGTCGTCAACATGGGGCCCCAGCACCCGTCCACGCACGGCGTGCTCCGGCTGATCCTCACCCTGGACGGCGAGACCTGCACCGAGGCGCGCGTCGGTATCGGCTACCTGCACACCGGTATCGAGAAGAACCTGGAGTACCGGACCTGGACGCAGGGCACCACGTTCGTCACCCGCATGGACTACCTGACGCCGCTGTTCAACGAGACGGCGTACTGCCTCGCGGTCGAGAAGCTGCTCGGCATCACCGACCGCGTCCCCGAGCGGGCCAACGTCATCCGCGTGATGATGATGGAGCTCAACCGGATGGCCTCGCACTTCGTGGCGATGGCCACCTTCGGCATGGAGCTGGGCGCGACCACGGTCATGACCAACGGCTTCCGTGAGCGCGAGATGATCCTGGACATCTTCGAGCTGGTCACCGGCCTGAGGATGAACCACGCCTACGTCCGCCCCGGCGGCGTGGCCCAGGACCTGCCGCCCGGCGCGGTCGGCAAGGTCCGCGAGCTGCTCAAGGAGATGCCGGGGCGCATCCGCACGATGCGCAAGCTCCTGGACGAGAACCCCGTCTACCTCGCCCGCACCAGGGACGTGGCCCACCTCAACCTGCCCGGCTGCATGGCGCTCGGCGTCACGGGGCCGCTGCTGCGCGCCTCCGGCCTGGCCTGGGACCTGCGCAAGGCCAAGCCCTACTGCGGATACGAGGACTACGAGTTCGACGTCCCCGTCTCCGACGGCGGCGACGTCTACGCCCGCTACCGGGTGCGCATGGCCGAGATGGAGGAGAGCCTCAAGATCATCGAGCAGTGCCTGGACAAGCTCCAGCCCGGCCCGGTGATGATCAAGGACGCCAAGATCGGCTGGCCCGCCAAGCTGGCGCTGGGCCCCGACGGCCTGGGCAACTCGCCCGACCACATCGCGCACATCATGAGCGGTTCCATGGAGGCGCTCATCCACCACTTCAAGCTGGTCACCGAGGGCTTCCGGGTGCCCGCCGGCCAGGCCTACGCGGCCGTGGAGAGCGCCAAGGGCGAGCTCGGCTGCTACGCGGTCAGCGACGGGGGAACCCGTCCGCACCGCGTGCACTTCCGCGACCCCTCGTTCACCCACCTGCAGGCCGTCGCCGCCATGTGCGAGGGCGGCACGGTGGCGGACGTCATCGCGGCCGTGGCCAGTATCGACCCGGTGATGGGAGGCGTGGACCGGTGAGCGAGCACGAGAACACCGAGACCACCGAGGCGGCCGAGCCGCGCGAGGCGTTCCCGGCCGAGGTCACGGCCCGGTTGGAACAGGACGCGAAGGAGATCATCAGCCGCTACCCCCGGCAGCGGTCCGCGCTGCTGCCGCTGCTGCACCTGGTGCAGGCCGAGGAGGGGCACGTCAGCAAGGCCGGCATGCGCTTTTGCGCCGACCAGCTCGACATCACCCTCGCCGAGGTCAACGCGGTCGCCACGTTCTACACCATGTACCGCCGCCGCCCCGGCGGCGACTACCAGGTGGGCGTGTGCACCAACACCCTGTGCGCGGTGATGGGCGGGGACGAGATCTTCCAGACCCTCAAGGACCACCTGGGGGTGGACAACAGCGAGACCACCGGGGACGGCAAGGTCACGCTGGAGCACGTCGAGTGCAACGCGGCCTGCGACTTCGCGCCGGTCGTGATGGTCAACTGGGAGTTCTTCGACAACCAGACCCCCGAGACCGCCAAGAAGCTGGTGGACGACCTGCGCCTGGGCAACGACGTCGCGCCCACGCGCGGTCCCGAGGGCCTGTGCACCTGGAAGCAGGCCTCACGGGTGCTGGCCGGGTTCGACGACGGCCGCGCGGGCGAGGGCGTCCAGGCCGCCGCGCCCTCCCTGGCCGGGCTCAGGCTGGCCCGGGAGCGCGGATGGTCGGCTCCGGACCCGAACGACCTGCCCGCCCGGCCTTCCGACCAGGGTGAGGAGGACGCCAAGTGACCACCCTGACCCCGATCCTCTCGAAGAACTGGGACCGTCCGGACTCCTTCACCCTGGAGGGCTACCAGGCCACCGGCGGCTACGGCGCCCTGCGCACGGCCCTGGGCATGGAGCCCGACGCCATCGTGGACCTGGTCAAGAAGTCCGGCCTGCGCGGCCGGGGCGGCGCCGGGTTCCCCACGGGGATGAAGTGGGGCTTCCTTCCCGCGGACAACCCCAACCCGCGCTACCTCGTCGTCAACGCCGACGAGTCCGAGCCGGGTACCTGCAAGGACATCCCGCTCATGCTCGCCAACCCGCACGTGCTGGTGGAGGGCGTGGCGATCGCGGCGTACGCGATCAGGTCCAGCCAGGCCTTCATCTACGTGCGCGGCGAGGTCGTCCACGTCATCCGCCGCCTGCGCCGGGCCGTCGCCGAGGCCTACGAGGCCGGACTGCTGGGCAAGGACGTCCTCGGCAGCGGCTTCGACCTCGACGTCGTCGTCCACGCCGGGGCGGGCGCCTACATCTGCGGCGAGGAGACCGCCCTGCTGGACTCCCTGGAGGGCTACCGGGGCCAGCCCCGGCTCAAGCCGCCCTTCCCCGCCGTGGCCGGGCTCTACGCCTCGCCCACCGTGGTGAACAACGTCGAGTCCATCGCCAGCGTGCCGAGCATCGTCGCCAACGGCACCGAGTGGTTCACGTCCATGGGCACCGAGAAGTCCGCCGGGTTCGGCTTCTTCTCCCTGTCTGGACACGTCGCCAACCCGGGGCAGTACGAGGCGCCGCTCGGCATCACCCTGCGCGAACTGCTCGACATGGCGGGCGGGGTCCGCCCCGGGCACCAGCTCAAGTTCTGGACCCCCGGCGGCTCCTCCACGCCGATCTTCACCGACGAGCACCTGGACACCCCGCTCGACTTCGAGTCGGTGGGCGCGGCCGGGTCCATGCTCGGCACGCGCGCCCTCCAGATCTTCGACGAGACCACCTGCGTGGTGCGCGCCGTCGGCCGCTGGATCGCCTTCTACGCCCACGAGTCCTGCGGCAAGTGCACGCCCTGCCGCGAGGGCAACTTCTGGATGGTCCAGGTCCTGGACCGGCTGGAGAGGGGCCAGGGCACCGAGGCCGACCTCGACAAGCTCCTGGACATCTGCGACAACCTGCTCGGCCGCTCCTTCTGCGCCCTCGGCGACGGCGCGACCAGCCCGGTCATGTCCTCGATCAAGTACTTCCGCCAGGAGTACATCGACCACGTCGAGAGGGGCGGATGTCCCTTCGACCACACCAAGGCCACCCTGTGGGGCGACCAGCCGACCTCGACGGGAGGACACCAGTGACAGTCACCTCCAACTCCTCCGGCGGATCGGCGCCGGCGCCGCCGCCGGAGGACCTCGTCACCGTCACCATCGACGGTTTCCGAATCCAGGTGCCCAAGGGGACCCTGCTGATCAGGGCCGCCGAACTCCTCGGCATCCAGATCCCCAGGTTCTGCGACCATCCGCTCCTGGACCCGGTCGGGGCCTGCCGCCAGTGCCTGGTGGAGATCCCCGACATGGGCAACGGGCGCGGCATGCCCAAGCCGCAGGCCTCCTGCACCATCACCGTGATGGAGGGGATGGTGGTCAACACCCACCTGACCTCACCGGTGGCGGAGAAGGCCCAGCGCGGGATCATGGAGTTCCTGCTCATCAACCACCCGCTGGACTGCCCGGTCTGCGACAAGGGCGGCGAGTGCCCCCTGCAGAACCAGGCCATGTCCACCGGGCGGGGCGAGACCCGCTTCGTCGACGTCAAGCGGACCTTCCCCAAGCCGATCGCGCTGTCCTCGCAGGTGCTGCTGGACCGGGAGCGCTGCATCCAGTGCGCCCGCTGCACCCGCTTCGCGGCCCAGATCGCGGGCGACCCGCTCATCGAGCTCATGGAGCGCGGCGCCCAGGAGCAGGTCGGCATCGCCGAGGGCGAGCCCTTCCAGTCCTACTTCTCCGGCAACACCGTGCAGATCTGCCCGGTCGGCGCGCTCACCGGCTCCGCCTACCGGTTCCGGTCGCGCCCCTTCGACCTGGTGTCCACGCCCAGCGTGTGCGAGCACTGCGCCGACGGGTGCGCCCAGCGCACCGACCACCGGCGCGGCAAGGTCATGCGCCGCCTGGCCGGGGACGACCCCCAGGTCAACGAGGAGTGGAACTGCGACAAGGGGCGGTGGGCGTTCAGCTACGCCACCCAGTCCGACCGCCTGTCCCGTCCGCTGGTGCGCGACGAGGAGTCCCGGGCCCTGGAGTTCGCCTCCTGGCCCGAGGCCGTCGGCATGGCCGCCCGGGGCCTGTCCGCCGCGCGCGGCCGGGTCGGCGTCCTGGCCGGCGGGCGGCTGACCTACGAGGACGCCTACGCCTACGCCAAGTTCGCCCGCGTGGCCCTGAACACCAACGACGTGGACGCCCGGGCCCGCGCGCACTCCGAGGAGGAGGCCGCCTTCCTGGCCGCCCACGTCGCCGGGACCCCGGTCGACGTGGACTTCACCGCGCTGGAGAAGGCGCCCTCGGTGCTCCTGGCCGGCTTCGAGCCCGAGGACGAGTCGCCCCTGGTCTTCCTGCGGCTGCGCAAGGGCGTGCGCAAGCGCAGGCTCAAGGTCTACTCGGTCGCCTCGCACGCCAGCCTGGGCCTGACCAAGACCAAGGGCACCCTGGTCAAGGCGGTCCCCGGCGACGAGGGCCGCGTCCTCAACGCCCTGGACACGGACAACCCCGAGGTCGTGTCGGCCCTGAACGAGGAGGGCTCGGTCATCATGGTGGGCGAGCGCCTGGCCGCCGCGCCCGGCGCCCTGACCGCCGCCGCGGCCCTGGCCGCGCGGACCGGCGCCCGCCTGGCGTGGGTGCCGCGCCGCGCCGGCGAGCGCGGGGCCGTCGACGCCGGGGCGCTGCCGGGCCTGCTGCCCGGGGGCCGACCGGTCACCGACCCCTCCGCCCGCGCGGAGGTCGCCCGCGCCTGGAACGTGGGCTCCCTGCCCGAGGCCCCCGGACGCGACACCGCCGCCATCATCGAGGCCGCCGCGTCCGGGCATCTCGACGCCCTGATCGTCGCCGGGGTCGAGTTGGACGACCTGCCCGACCCCGACGCCGCGCGCGAGGCCCTGGCGCGGGTGCCGTTCATCGTCAGCCTCGAACTGCGCGCCAGCGACGTCACCGACCGCGCCGACGTGGTGCTGCCGGTGGCCTCCGTGGCGGAGAAGTCCGGCACCTTCGTCAACTGGGAGGGCCGCCACCGGCCCTTCGGCGACGCGCTCAAGGTGCCCGGCGCCCTGTCCGACCTGCGGGTGCTCTCCGCGATCGCCGACCAGATGGACGTGCACCTGGGCCTGCCGGACGCCGCGTCCGCCTACGGCGAGCTGATGGAGCTGGGCCTGTGGACCGGCCAGCGCGCCGCCGCGCCCCGGGTGCGCCCCGCGGAGGTCGCCGGGCCCGAACCCGGCCAGGCCATCCTCTCCACCTGGCGCCAGCTGCTCGGCACCGGCCGCATGGAGGACGGTGAGCCCTACCTCGCCGGAACCGCCCGCCCGGCCCGCGCCTACCTGTCCAAGGCCACGGCCGAGGAGGTCGGCGTCCCCGACGGCGGCACGCTCCACGTCACCGGCGCACGCGGGTCGGTGTCCGTGCCCGTGGTCGTCACCGACATCGCCGACAGGGTCGTCTGGCTCCCGGCCAACGCCGACGGCTGCGATGTACCCCGCGACCTGGGCGGCGGCGCGGGCCAGACCGTCCTGCTGGCCGCGTCCACCACCACCTCCGGGAGGCAGCAGTGACCCCCGCCGCTCTCGATCCGCGCGTGGCCCACCTGGCCTCCGAGGAGACACTGAGCGCCTTCGGCGGCGACCCCTGGTGGATCACCACCATCAAGGCGCTGGGGATCTTCGTCTTCCTCATGCTCTGCGTGCTGATGATGATCATGGCCGACCGCAAGGTCATGGGCCGCATGCAGCAGCGCCACGGGCCGAACCGGATGGGCCCCTTCGGTCTGCTCCAGTCCCTGTTCGACGGCATCAAGCTCTCCCTCAAGGAGGACCTGATCCCGCGCGGGGTGGACCGGTTCGTCTACATCGCCGCGCCGATGATCGCGGCCGTGCCCGCCTTCATCGCGTTCTCGGTCATCCCGATCGGGCCCGAGGTGAGCATGTTCGGGGTCCTCACCCCGCTCCAGCTCACCGACCTGCCCATCGCGGCCCTGGTGGTCCTGGCCACCGCGGCCCTGGGGGTGTACGGGTTCGTCCTCGGCGGCTGGGCCTCCCAGTCGCCCTACGCCCTGCTCGGCGGCCTGCGCGCCTCCGCGCAGGTGATCAGCTACGAGATCGCGATGGGCCTGTCCTTCGTCGCGGTCTTCATCATGTCGGGCACCCTCACCACGTCGGGGATCGTCGAGTCCCAGCGCGGACTGTGGTTCGCCGTGCTGCTCCTGCCGTCCTTCCTCGTCTACCTGGTGACGATGGTCGGCGAGACCAACCGGCTGCCCTTCGACCTGGCCGAGGGCGAGGGCGAGATCGTCGGCGGCTTCATGACCGAGTACGGGTCCATGAAGTTCACGATGTTCTTCCTCGCCGAGTACGTGAACATGTGCACGGTCGCCGCCGTGTCCGTCACGCTCTTCCTCGGCGGCTGGCTCGCCCCGCCCGGGATCACCGCGTTCCTCCCCGGGGCCAACGAGGGCTGGTGGCCCGCCCTGTGGTGGCTGCTCAAGTTCGTCTGCGTGATGTTCCTGTTCATCTGGGCGCGCGGCAGCCTGCCCCGGGTGCGCTACGACCAGCTGATGAAGCTCGGCTGGAAGGTGCTCATCCCGATCCAGCTGGTGTGGATCACCGCCGTCGCCGTCGTGCGGATGCTCGTCCTGGAGGACGCCCCGCCGGTGGTCGTCGGCCTCGTGGTCGCCGCGTTCACCGCCGCCACGGTGGCCGCCTTCGCCGCCTGGCTGCGCCACGCGCGCCGCGAGCGCGCGGAAGAGGCCCTCCAGCGCGCCGAGAACGCCCGCCGCGCGCACGAGGAGCCCGCCTTCGGCGGGTTCCCGGTGCCACCGCGCACCGCCCCGCACTACGGCAGCAGCGTGCTCGCCGAACCGCCGCGGACGGCCCCGGCCGCCGCTGCCGACCGCAACAAGAAGGGTGAGGAGGTTACCGGTGCTTGAGTGGCTCAACCCCGTCAAGGGTTTCGGTGTCACCTTCCACACGATGTTCACGAAGGTGCCGACCGTCGAGTACCCGGAGGTCAAGCGCCCCACGGCGCCGCGCTTCCACGGACGGCACCAGCTGAACAGGTGGGCCGACGGCCTGGAGAAGTGCATCGGGTGCGAGTTGTGCGCCTGGGCCTGTCCGGCCGACGCCATCTACGTGGAGGCCGGTGACAACACCGACGACGACAGGTACTCGCCCGGCGAGCGCTACGGCCGGGTGTACCAGATCAACTACCTGCGCTGCATCCTGTGCGGGCTGTGCGTGGAGGCCTGCCCCACGCGCGCCCTCACGATGACCAACGAGTACGAGCTGGCCGACGACAGCAGGCAGAGCCTGATCTGGACCAAGGAGCAGCTGCTCGCCCCGCTCAAGGAGGGGATGGAGCCGCCGCCGCACCCGATGCGCCTGGGCGAGACCGAACAGGACTACTACGCCACCGGGCGCGGCCAGCACGGATCGCAGGACGGCCAGCAGGCGCAGGAGACCACGGAGGCGGTCCGTTGAACCCGCTCACCAACGTTTCCGAGGACGCAGCGCTCGACGGGCCCCTGCACCTGGCCGCGCCGATCGGCGGCGGTGAGGCGGCCACGTTCTGGATCCTGGGCTCGGTGGTCCTCCTCGGCGCCCTGGGCGTGGTCTTCTCACGCAAGGCCGTGCACTCGGCCATGTCCATGGCGCTGACCATGGTCGGCCTGGCCATCTTCTACGGCATCAACGCGGCGCCGTTCCTCATGGTCGTGCAGATCGTGGTCTACACCGGCGCCGTCCTCATGCTGTTCCTGTTCGTGCTGATGCTCATCGGCGTCAGCTCGGCCGACTCCCTGGTGGAGACGATCAGCGGACAGCGGATCATGACGGCCGTCGTGGCCCTGTGCTTCGCCGGCGCCCTGGCCACCGGGATCACCCGCATCACCGTGGGCGACCCGGTCGGGCTGACCGAGGGCGCCGCGGCGGCGGGCGGCACCATCCCGTGGATCGCGGGCGAGCTGATCCTGCGCTACGTGGTCGCCTTCGAGGCCACCGGCGCGCTGCTCATCACCGCCGTCCTGGGCGCCATGGTGCTGGCGCACACCGCCCGCACCAAGAAGCGCCGCACGCAGCGGGAGATCGCCGAGGACCGCATCCGCGGCGACCACCCGACCCCGCTGCCCGGACCCGGCACCTACGCCCGGCACAACGCGATCGACATGCCCGCGCTGCTGCCGGACGGCACGGTCGCCCAGCTGTCCCTCAACCCGGTGCTCACCGCGCGCGACCCCGAGTACCAGTCGCGGGTGCCCTCCGACGTGCGGACCGCCCAGGCACCGCTGTTCGGCGGGGCCTCGGACTCCGCCGAGGCCAAGACGGTCGGACCGGTGACGGACGACCGGGCCCGGCCCGCCGCGCAGGACCCCGGGGAGTCCGGGAGCCCGGGCGGTGCCGACGGCACGCCGGGCGCGGACGGCGGTGACACGGGCGGTCCCGGTGACACGGGCGGTCCGGGCGGCACCGACGACACGGACGGCTCCGACAGCAACGGCAACGGGCAGGAGGTGGAGTCCTCGTGGACCCGATGAACTACATCGTCCTCGCGGCGCTGCTGTTCACCATCGGCGCCGTCGGCGTACTCATCCGGCGCAACGCGATCATCGTCTTCATGTGCGTGGAGCTCATGCTCAACGCCTGCAACCTGGCGTTCGTCTCGTTCGCCCGGATGCACGGGGACATCGAGGGACAGGTCATCGCCTTCTTCGTGATGGTCGTCGCCGCCGCCGAGGTGGTCGTGGGCCTCGCGATCATCATGCAGATCTTCCGAACCCGCAGGTCCGCGTCGCTCGATGACGCGAACCTGCTCAAGCACTAGAAGGCGACGTGGCTGTGACATCTCACGCGTACCTCGCCGCCGAACCCGCGGTGGCGACCGCGGCCGACAGCGCGGTGCTGTCGGGCGCATGGCTGCTCATCGCCCTGCCGCTCGCGGGCGCGGCGATCCTGCTGCTCGGCGGCAGGCGCACCGACAAGTGGGGGCACTGGCCGGCCACGGCCCTGCCGGTCGCCTCCTTCGTCTGGGCCCTCCTCGTCCTGTTCGACCTGCTCGGCAGGGCCCCCGACGCGCGCAGCGTCTCCGTCCCCGTCTACCAGTGGTTCTCCGTCGGCGGCTTCGAGGCCGGCGTGGACCTGCTGGTGGACCCGCTCTCGATCAGCTTCGTCCTGCTGATCACCTTCGTGGGCTCGCTGATCCACGTCTACTCCGTCGGCTACATGGCCGAGGACCCGGGCAGGCGGCGCTTCTTCGCCTACCTGAACCTGTTCGTGGCGGCCATGCTCGTGCTGGTGCTCGCGGACAACTTCGTCCTGCTCTTCCTCGGCTGGGAGGGTGTGGGCCTGGCGTCCTACCTGCTCATCGGGTTCTGGCAGTACAAGCCCTCCGCGGCCGTGGCGGCCAAGAAGGCGTTCCTCATCAACCGTGTCGGCGACATGGGCCTGCTCATCGCGATCATGATCATGTTCTCGGCGCTGGGCGCGGTCAGCTTCAGCGACGTGTTCGCCGCCGTCCCGGGCGCGAGCGACGGCGTGCTGCTGGCGATCGGGCTGCTGCTCCTCCTCGGCGCCTGCGGCAAGTCCGCGCAGCTGCCGCTGCAGGCGTGGCTGCTCGACGCCATGGAGGGCCCGACCCCGGTGTCCGCGCTCATCCACGCGGCCACCATGGTCACCGCCGGCGTGTACCTCATCGTGCGCGCCGGGCCCGTCTTCGAGGGCGCCCCGGTCGCCCAGACCGCGGTCACCGTCGTGGGTGCCGCCACCATGCTGGCCGGCGGGATCATCGCCTCGGCCAAGGACGACATCAAGAAGTCCCTGGCCGGGTCCACGATGAGCCAGATCGGCATGATGGTGCTGGCCGCCGGGCTGGGCCCGGTCGGCTACGTGGCCGCCATCGCCCACCTGGTCACCCACGGCTTCTTCAAGGCCGGGCTGTTCCTCGGCGCCGGATCGGTCATGCACGCCATGAACGACGGCGTGAACATGCGCAGGTACGGCGGGCTCGCCCGGATCATGCCGGTCACCTTCGCCACCTTCGGCCTGGGCTACCTGGCCATCATCGGCTTCCCGCTGCTGTCGGGCTGGTGGACCAAGGAGAGCATCATCTCCGCGGCCTTCGGGACGGGCGGCACCCAGGGCATGGTGCTCGGGACGGCCGTCATCGCCGGCGCGGGGCTCACCGCCTTCTACATGTCGCGGATGGTCTTCATGACCTTCCTGGGCAAGAAGCGGTGGGAGGAGGGCGTGCACCCGCACGAGTCGCCGGTCAGCATGACCGCCCCCATGGTGGTGCTGGCGGTCGGTTCGGTCGCGCTCGGCGCCTTCCTGACGCTCGGCGACAGGTTCGCGGGCTTCCTCGCCCCGGCCACCGGCGCCCACCCGCACCACTTCGACGTGGCGCACGCGTTCACCTCGCCCTACGGCCTGGCCGCCCTGGGCGTGCTGGTGGTCGGTGTGGCGGCGGCCTGGGCGGTGTACCTGCGCAAGCCGGTGGCCGAGACCGCCCCCAAGGGCAACCTGGTCACCGTCGCCGCCAGCCGCGAGCTGTACGGCAACGAGATCAACGAGGGCCTGCTCATGCGGCCCGGCCAGGCGCTCACCGGTGCGCTGCTCGTCATCGAGGACAAGGTCATCGACGGGGCGGTCAACGGACTCGGCGCGGGCGTGCGCGACTCCTCCAGCGGACTGGGCCGCGCCCAGACCGGGTTCGCCCGCACGTACGCGCTCACCATGCTCTTCGGCGCCGTCGTCGTCGCCGCGACGCTGGCTGTGAGGTTGTGACAATGATCCCCTGGCTCACCATCGCGATCGCGCTCCCCGCGGTCGGCGCGGCCCTGGTCTGGGCACTGCCGCGCACGGCGGCGAAGGCCTCCCCGGCCGGGGCCGCCCAAGCCGCCGAGGCGTCGGCCTCGACGGGCGGCGCCACCGCCACGGCCGTGCGGCCCGCCGCCACGGCCACGGGCGCCGGCGGGTCGGCCGAGACCGCCAAACGGCTCACACTGGGCTTCTCGCTCGCCACCCTGCTCGTGGTCGCGGCCATGGCGCTGCGGTTCGACACCTCCCAGGCCGCAGGCCTGCAGTTCGAGGAGGTCCATCCCTGGATCGAGCGCTTCGGCGTCAACTACGCCGTGGGCGTGGACGGCATCGCCCTGGTGCTGATCCTGATGTCGGCCGTCCTGGTGCCGCTGGTCGTCCTGGCCGCATGGAACGAGCACGAGGACCGCCCCGACGGCGGGCGCGGGTACTTCGCGCTCATCCTGGTGCTGGAAGCGATGATGATCGGCGTCTTCGCCGCCACCGACGTCTTCCTGTTCTACGTGTTCTTCGAGGCCATGCTCATCCCGGTCTACTTCATGATCGGGCGCTACGGGCGCGGGGACGACCGGACCCGGGCCGCGGTCAAGTTCCTGCTGTACAGCCTCGCCGGCGGCCTGGTCATGCTGGTCTCGGTGATCGGCGTGTACGTCATCGGCGGCAGCTTCCTGTGGACCGACCTGGTCGGAGAGGGCAGCGCCCTCGCCGCGGTGGACCCGGCCACGGCGCGCTGGCTGTTCCTCGGCTTCTTCATCGCCTTCGCGATCAAGGCGCCGATGTGGCCCGTGCACACCTGGCTGCCCTCGGCGGCGGGCGCCTCGCGTCCGGGCACCGCCGTGCTGCTCGTGGGCGTGCTCGACAAGGTCGGCACCTACGGCATGCTGCGCTACTGCCTGGAGTTGTTCCCGGCGGCGGTGTCGTGGTTCGTGTGGCCGGTGGTGGCACTGAGCCTGGTGAGCATCATCTACGGTGCGATCCTCGCCATCGGGCAGAACGACATGATGCGCCTGGTGGCCTACACCTCGGTGTCCCACTTCGGCTTCATCACCCTGGGCATCTTCGCCCTGACCGCGCAGGGACAGGCCGGAGCCGCCCTGTACATGGTCAACCACGGGTTCGCGACCGGGGCGCTGTTCCTGGTCGTGGGCTTCCTCGTCGCCCGCCGCGGCTCCTCGCTCATCAGCGACTACGGCGGTGTGCAGAAGGTCGCGCCCAAGCTCGCCGGGGTGTTCCTCGTGACGGGCCTGGCCGGCCTGGCGCTGCCGGGCCTGGCGCCGTTCGTCAGCGAGTTCCTGGTGTTCGTCGGGGCGTACGCGTTCCACCCGGTCCCGGCGGTGATCGCCGCGGTGGGCGTGGTGCTGGCCGCGCTCTACATCCTGTGGATGTACCAGCGCACCATGAACGGCCCGACCAAGGAGGGGCTGACCGGTCTGCGCGACCTGTCCGCGCGGGAGACGTGGGCCGTCGCCCCGCTGCTCGCGCTCATCCTCGTGCTCGGCGTGTATCCGCAGCCGGCGCTGGACGTGATCAACCCCGCGGTCGAGCGCACCGTCGGTATCGGCTCCGGGGCGGCGGACACGGCCGCGGCCGGCGGCAGTGAGGGCGCCGCGGGCGCCCAGGAAGAGGAAGGAGACGCGGAGTGATCCCCCACATGGACCTTCCCGTCATCACCGAGACGCCGCCGGACCTCGACTGGTGGCTGCTCGCGCCGCTGATCACGGTGTTCGCCGCCGGTGTGCTGGGTGTGCTGTTCGAGGCGTTCGTGCCCAAGGGGCGGCGCCGCGGGCTCCAGATCGGACTCGCGGTGCTCGCGCTGCTGGCGGCGTTCGTGCTGCTGGTGCTCCAGGTGGGCTCGCTGCCCGCCGACGAGGCGGGTGTGACGGTCGCCGCCGGTGTGCTGGCGGTGGACCGGACGGTGATCTTCTTCCAGGGCACCATCACCGTGCTGGCGCTGGTGAGTCTGCTGCTGATCTCCGAGCGCCGGGACGGGCGCGACGCCTTCGCCGCGCAGGCGGCGACTGTGCCCGGGAGCGAGGAGGAGCGCGCGCACATCCTGGCGGGCTCCCAGCACACCGAGGTGTATCCGCTGGTGCTGTTCGCGGTGCTGGGGATGCTGATGTTCCCGGCCTCGAACGACTTCCTGACGATGTTCATCGCGCTGGAGGTGATGAGCCTCCCGCTGTACCTGCTGTGCGGGCTGGCCCGGCGCCGCCGCCTGTTCTCGCAGGAGGCCGCGGTCAAGTACTTCCTGCTGGGCGCGTTCTCCTCGGCGTTCTTCCTGTTCGGCGCCGCCATGGTCTACGGCTACGCCGGATCGGTGAACTTCGGCGAGATCCGCGCGGCCGTCGATGCGGGCGGCGCGCGGATCTTCGAGGGGGGCAACGGCGAACCGCTGCTCCTGATGGGCATCGGGCTGGTGGCGATCGGCCTGCTGTTCAAGGTCGGCGCCGTGCCCTTCCACAACTGGAAGCCGGACGTGTACCAAGGCGCGCCGACCCCGATCACGGCGCTGATGGCCTCCTGCACGCTGGTCGCCGCGTTCGGCGCGCTGCTGCGGGTGTTCTTCGTGCCCTTCGGCGGCTCGGCGGAGAGCTGGCAGCCGATGCTGTGGGTGGTGGCCGTCCTGACGATGGTCGTCGCCGCGGTCATCGCGGTCACCCAGCGCGACGTCAAGCGGCTGCTGGCCTACTCGTCGGTGGTGCACGCCGGGTTCGTCCTGACCGCGGTCGTGGCGGGCAGCACCGACGGGCTCGCGGGCGCCATGTTCTACCTGGCGGCGTACGGGTTCACCACGCTGGGCGCGTTCGCCGTGGTGACGCTGGTGCGGACCAGGGACGGCGGGCAGGAGCTCGGCGACCTGGACCGGTGGGCGGGGCTGGGCCGCCGCTCCCCGGCGCTGGCCGGTGCACTGGCCCTGTTCCTGCTGGCCTTCGCCGGTATCCCGCTGACCAGCGGGTTCATCGGCAAGTTCGCGGTGTTCGAGGCGGCCGTGGCGGCCGGTGCCACCCCCCTGGTGGTGGTGGGAGTCCTGAGCAGCGCGGTGACCGCGTTCTTCTACGTGCGGATCATCGTGGTGATGTTCTTCCGGGATTCGGAAGGCGAGGGCCCCACGGTGGTGCGCGCGGGTGCGGCCACAGGCGGGGTCATCGTGGTCGGGGTGGCGGCGACGCTGCTGCTCGGCCTGTACCCGGGGCCCGTGCTGGACAACCTGCTGCCGTCCTCGGAGACCGGTCCCGAGCCGGTCGCGGTGATGGTGGACCAGGCGTCCACGCAGACGGGTACGGAATGACCGATTATCCGGCCTGACCTGCGCTTCGACACCGGACGGTCCCGTATCCGGGTGTGGCTTTGGCTGTTCATTCCGGGTCGGATACCGTGGCAAGTCGGATCATGTTCATGTGCCGAGCACGCGGTGGCCCCCTCACCGGGGGTCACCGCCGTGCCCGTTCAACAGGTGGAGCTTTACGGTGAGCGGTGCTGTCCCGAGCGGGTTTCTCGCTCTGCCGAGAGTCGATGCGGCCCTCGCCAGTGAGGTCCAGGACAACCTGGAGAAGGTCGAGGACCTGCTGAGGGAGTCGGTCGCGTCGAGCGACCCCCTGCTGACCGAGGCCGCCTCCCACCTGCTGGAGGCCGGGGGCAAGCGCTTCCGGGCGACCCTGGTGCTGCTGGCCGCCCACTTCGGCGACCCGACCGTGCCCGACCTCATCCCGGCCGCGGCCGTGGTGGAGCTCACGCACGTGGCCACGCTCTACCACGACGACGTCATGGACGAGGCCGAGCTGCGGCGGGGCGAGCCGAGCGCCAACCAGCGCTGGGGCAACAGCATCGCCATCCTGACCGGCGACTACGTCTTCGCCCGGGCCTCGGAGATGCTCGCCGACCTGGGCACCGAGGCGGTCCGGCTGCAGGCGGTCACGTTCGGACGCCTGGTGCAGGGGCAGATCCTGGAGACCTCGGGTCCGCCGGAGGGCGCCGACCCGCTGGACCACTACCTGCGGGTGATCAGCGACAAGACGGCGTCGCTGATCGCGTCGTCGGCGGAGTTCGGCGGGATGTTCGGCAAGGTCGACCCGGAGACGGTCGGGACGGTCACGCGGGCGTGCGACGCCCTGGGCATGGCCTTCCAGCTGGCCGACGACATCCTGGACGTGGCGAGCGAGAGCATGGACTCGGGCAAGACCCCGGGCACCGACCTGCGCGAGGGTGTACTCACCCTGCCGATGTTCTACGCGCTGCGTTCGAGGGACGCGGCCGACGAGCGGCTCAAGTCGCTGCTGGGCCGCCCGCTGGACGACGGCGAGGCCGAGGAGGCCCTGGCGCTGCTGCGGGTGCACCCGGCGATGGCCGAGGCCGAGGCCACCCTGCGGGGCTGGGCCGACAAGGCGCGCGCCGAGTTGGCGACCCTGCCCCAGAGCCCCGCGCGCGAGGCCTTCGAGTCGCTGTGCGACTACGTGGTCGAGCGCTCCGGCTGACCGGACCACCGTTCGCGGGCACGGTCCGCGACAGGGACACGAGAACGGCGCCGCCCCATCGGGACGGCGCCGTCGCCATGTCGCGGGTTCTCACCCTCCGTGGACGCCCGCCTGGGACGATCCTGCTCCCGGTGTCCCGCGGTGGGGCCGAGAGCGGGATCGACGGGGAGGGAACCCCCTCACGTCACACCCGTGGTGCTTCTCGCCGTGCGCTAGCTCACGACGGGCAGGGCCTCGGACCCGGGCAGGTCCATGAAGGTCGGGTGCTGGGTCATGCCCCCGGGGGTCTCCTGCGGGACGGTGCCCCCCTCGATGGACACCAGGTCGCTGGTGTCCAGCTCGTTCAGCAGGTCCGTGCCCCGGCCGAGCTCGTTGACCAGGTCCTCGGCGGTCCGGGTGTCGACGCCCTCGGCGACCTGGGGCAGACCGGTGTCGGCGAGCTGCGGCAGGGTGGCGTCGACCGTGTCGTCGACGACGGGCAGGCCGGTGCCGGAGAGGCGGGGCAACCCGGAGTCGGCCAGGGGGCCCTCCACGTTGAGGGGCTCCAGCTCGGCGGTCGGGGCGTCGCCGGACAGGGCGGCTCCGGTCAGGTCCCCGAGGCCGGGCGTGCTCGGAGAGGACTGCGGGACGGCGGTGATCCGCTCGTCGAGGTTGCGCTGCCCGACCATGCCGAGCACCCCCTCCTCACCGAGGCCCACGTAGTCGTCGTCGGTCACCGGGGCGGCCGCCATGACGTCCTGGACGCCGCCCGGCGCCTCCAGGCCGAAGGCGTAGGCGAGGTCCCACATGTTGGGGACGGCGGGCGCGGCCGCGCTCTGCCGCACGGTGGCGGAGTCGGCCGAGCCGAGGACGCCGGCCAGCGAGGGCAGGCCGGAGGTGTCCGGCAGCTGGACGACCTGGCCGACCCTGGGCAGGTCCACCTGCTCACGCAGCCCGTAGACGGACTCCACGGTGTGGGGCAGCACCTCCACGGCGGTCTCCTCGACGCGCGAACCGGCCCGGGTGGCCGTGTCCTCCACGGCGGCACCCGCCCGCTGACCGCGGTGTTCGAGGGCCCTGCCGAGGTCGTGGCCGACGGTGTCGTGGGGGTCGCCGTCCAGGCCGGTGGCGTCCTGGGCCCCGGAGACGGTGTCGGCGAGCTCGGAGGTCGGGTTGGGCAGGTCGCCGACCGGGGTGCGCAGGGCCTCGCCCTCGGGCAGCGGCGCGGACAGGTCGGGCGCGGGCTTGTCGGGGTTGTGCGCGGTCTCCTGCAGTTCCGACAGCGCGCTGTCCGCGACAGGCCCGACGCCCTCGGGGGCCAGGCTGTTCACGGTGGGGGCGACGCCCTCCACGAGCGCCCGCTCGACGACGGGCGCGATCTCGTGGACGGGGGAGGTGAGCGCCTCGGCGCCCGCCACCCCGGAACCGAGGGCGACGAAGCCCGCCGTTCCCGCGGTGAGGAGGACGGTTCGTGCGTGGATGCGCGTGGACTGGGTCATGGGTTTCCTTCCGAAAGGTGCGGTCCGGATCTGGATCAGCGGATACGGGGCGGCCGTGCGCGTGGGGCGCGGTCGGCCTGGGCCGGGGCGGACCACCGGCTGACGTGAGTTCCGTGAACGGCGAAGGGCACGGGACTCACGTCAACTCCCAGAAGGACGCGGCGCGGAGGAGGCCGTGGCTGGGAACGGGTCCGTGCGCGGACAGGGGCCGCGCGGTGAGGACCCGCCCTAGTCGGGGGAGACGGTGGGGTCGTCGCTCGGGCCGCCCGGCACGGGGTGCAGGGCGTGGGCGGCGAGCGGCACCGCCCCGGAGGCGGGCGCGGTGACGGGCGCGGCGGTGAGGTAGCCCGCGACGCCGGATGCGGGGGCGGGGCCCGCTCCGGGCGCGTTAGAGCCGGTGGTCAGCTGGCCGGCGGGGGGCGCGGGTGCCGGGGCGCCGGAGCCTGCCTCCGCGGAATCGTCCGAGGGGGTGGAGGGGGCGGCCGCGGGGAAGGTGCCGAAGACGGCACTGGGGGAGTGGTCCCGGTCGGTGCCGTGCTCCGTGGCGGCGTCCCCCGACCGCTCGTGCCCGTCCGGGCGCCGACCGGTGTCGGAGCCGCCGTTCCGGGCCGGGGCGGCGGAGGGCTCGGCGGTGGTCCGTGCCACCGGGGCGAGGGCGCTCTCGACGGTGCCGCCCGTCCGGTCGAGCTCACGGATCACCCGGCGGGCCCCCTCGCCGACCTCGCCCACCCTCCAGGCGGTCTCGGGCAGGACGGCGGCGGTCCCGGCGGCGGTGCGCTCGGCGCCCGCCTCCAGGCGGTGGTGGACGCTCCCCAGGGTGGAGGCGACCGGTTCGGCGACCTCGCCGGGGAGCACGCCCTCCAGGGCGGCGGAGTCCCGCAGGCCGAGGGAGCCGCCGTCAGGGCCCCGCAGGCCGAGGGATCCCCCGACCGGGGTCCTGCCGGCCGGGGCGCCGTCCTGCGGGGACGCGCCGTCCGGGACGCCGCCTTCCGGCGGGCCGCCCCCGAGGGAGCCGTGGACCGGTGAACCGGTACCGGTCGGGTCGCCGGGGAGGACACTGCTGCTTCCCGGACCGTCGTCGGCCGGATCCTCCTCAGCGGAGGCGGGGGCGGCGCCGAGCAGCCACAGGCCGACGAGGACGGCACCGACCACCAGCGGCAGGAGGAGCAGGGAGGGCGCCTGCGGGCACACGGCCGCGGCGGCGCGCGTGGCGCCTGCCGTTCGGCTGGTGCGAGGCATGGAGGGGCCCTCCGGGACGTGCGGCCTGGTCGGGGCCGGGAGTGACCCCCGGCCCGCGACCTGACGTTAGCATAGAGTCACAGAGGGTAGTTTGGTTTTTCCGAAACCGGGAAGCCGGAATCGCGACCGGGAAGCCGGGGTCAGTCCGCGGGGTCCGGTCGTGCCGGACCCTCGGAGAGGGGCCGCCGGGGAGGCGTCCTCGCCTCGGATCCGCCGTCGCCCGCCCCGGCCGACTCGCCCGCCCCGGCCGACTCGGCCGTCCCGGTCATCTCGGCCGCCTCGAGCGGTCCGTCGTCCCGGGGTCGGGCCCGGGACGCGCGGCGGGACCGGGCGCCGCGCACCTGGTCGAAGGCGAACACGCACAGGGCCAGCCACACCAGCGAGAACCCCAGCCAGCGGGCGAGCGGCATCTCCTCGTCCTGGACGAGCCAGCCGACGAAGAACATGATGCTCGGGGCGATGTACTGGAGCATGCCGATGACGCTCAGGGGGACCTTGCGGGTGGCCATGCCGAACAGCAGCAGCGGAAGGGCGGTCACGAAGCCGCCGCCGACCAGGAGGGCGGTGTGGGCGGGCGAGACCGAGAACGCGCTGCTCGACCCCGCGGCCTCCAGATAGACCACGAAGCCCAGCGCGGGCAGGAACATCACCAGGGTCTCGACGGTCAGGCTCTGCATGCCGTCCAGGTCCACGTACTTCTTCACCGCGCCGTAGGCGGCGAAGGAGGAGGCCATGAGCAGGGACAGCCAGGGGGTCACGCCGTAGCCGACGGCCATCACGAGGACGGCCAGGGTGCCCAGTCCGACCGCCACCCACTGTGCCGCCCGCAGGCGCTCGGAGAAGAACACCACCCCGAGGCACACCGACATCAGAGGGTTGATGAAGTACGCGAGCGAGGCCTGGAGGGTCTGCTCGATGGAGACCGAGAAGATGAACCCCCACCAGTTGAGGGAGATCAGGACCGCCGCCGCGGCGACCGGCAGCAGCCGCCTGGGGCTGCGCACCACCGCCGGGAGCCAGGACCAGCCCCGGCGGGCCAGGAAGAGGAAGACGCACATCGCGAGCAGGGACCACACCATGCGGTGGGCGAGGATCTCGCTGGGCTCGGCGGCGGACAGGAGGGGCCAGTACAGGGCCGCGATGCCCCACAGGAGGAAGGCGAGGGCCCCGAGGGCGACGCCACGGTTGGATTCGGGCACGCCCGCAATGGTAGGACGAATTGTCCGGCGTGTCTCCCCCTTTCCGCCCGGGTCCGGCCGTCCACACAGTCCGGCGGAACCCGTGCGCAGCGTTCCTCCCGTGGATACCCTGGACACATGTTCGGGACAAAGACGACCATGGTCGACCCAGCCCGCGCCCTTCCCGGCCGCGACACCCCGCTGCCGGAGCCGGGCAGGCACACCGTCCTCGGCACCAGGCTCACGCCGCCCTACCCGGAGGGCAGCCAGATCGCCGACGTGGCGATGGGCTGCTTCTGGGGCGCCGAGCGCATGTTCTGGCGCCTGGGGGCGGAACGGGGCATCATCACGACCGCGGTGGGCTACGCGGGCGGCTACACGCCCAACCCCACCTACGAGGAGGTGTGCTCGGGCCTGACCGGCCACACCGAGGCGGTGCGCGTGGTGTTCGACCCCGAGCGCATCTCGTACACGGAGATCCTCAAGGTCTTCTGGGAGGGCCACGACCCCACCCAGGGGATGGGCCAGGGCAACGACATCGGCACCCAGTACAGGTCGGCGGTCCTGTACCACGACGACGCCCAGCGGGCCGCGGCCGAGGCCAGCCGCGACGCCTTCCAGCCGGTACTGACCGGGGCGGGCTACGGGCCGATCACCACCGAGATCGCGCCGCTCAAGGAGTTCTACTTCGCCGAGGACTACCATCAGCAGTACCTGTCGGACGCCAAGAACCCGGGTGGCTACTGCGGGATCGGCGGTACCGGCGCCAGCTGCCCGATCGGTGTGGCCTCCACGGAGTGACCGCGGCGGGCCGGGGCCGGGGACGCCTGGTCGAGTGGTACGGCAGCACACGTGCGAGTGCGCCCGCGCACGTTCGAATGATGGCTGAGTGATGGTCGGGCCATCGACTGGGTGATCGCCCACTGGGCGTGTTGCTCGGATTGCTCAGTGGGCGAACTTCCGCTCGCCTGGCACCCGCACGCTGTGCTCCGAGCCACCGGAAGGCCTCACGGCGACGACCGTCCGTCGGTCCGTGAGGTGGAGCCGGAGTCGGAGGCGCGGAGCTCCTCGTTGATCCTCAGCGCCTCCTCCAGCTGGTCCTCCAGGATGATGATCCTGCAGGCGGCCTCGATCGGGGTGCCCTCGTCCACGAGCTCGCGGGCGCGGGCGGCGATCCTCAGCTGGTAGCGGGAGTAGCGCCGGTGGCCGCCTGCCGAGCGCCGGGGCTCGATCAGCCGGGCGTCGCCGAGGGCGCGCAGGAACGCCGGCGTGGTGCCGATCATCTCCGCGGCGCGGCCCATGGTGTAGGCGGGGTAGTCGTCATCGTCGAACCGGTCTTCGGCTTCGGGACGGGACAAGCGTTTCTCTTTCTCTCCTGGTCGCACGCCGAGGGCCCCAGCGCCGAACGGCGCTGGGGCCCGAGAGTTTCAACACCATCTACCGGCCGCTGCCGGTCTTCCGCTTCCCGAGGTCGAGCTGGGACGGGAACGCGGGGATCGCGGTTGTGTGACCGTGGACCACCTTCTTCCGAACCGGGGCCTGCGGTACCCGAGCGGTCTATCCCCACACCCGGGCGATCCTGATGGCATCTGCTCCTCTCGATCTCATCTCCGTGCACTTCTCACTGCTGCGGCGTCCCCCGTGCGGGCGGGACACCGGTACCGCCGTACTGCGGTCCTACCGGCCCCCGGCACCTTGAAGCACGTGTGCGCCGGTCGAGCCGACCTGCTTGCCACTGCACCTGCTGTTGCTGCGCGGCCCTCCCCGTACGGGCGGAGAACCGTTCCCGCGGTACTGCTCCCCACCGGCGTATCCGGTGGTCCAACTCCTGGATCTCTGTGACTACGACAGGAAATCTAGCAGTGCCGCACGCGCATGTCTACATTGGCCACTACAGATTTTGGTGTGTTCCGCGAACAGGTATTCCGGGGGCGGCGCCTCACTCCCGGGGAGCGGAGGCGGGGGCGTACGCGCGGGCCTGGATTCCGTACAGCTCGGCGTAACGGCCGCCCAGGGCCAGCAGCTCCCCGTGGGTGCCGGACTCCACGATCCGGCCCCGGTCCATCACCAGGACCAGGTCGGCCCCCGCGACGGTGGAGAACCGGTGCGACACGATCACCGTCACGGCCCCGGTCCCGGCCGCGTGCGCCCTGGCCCGTTCCATGTACCTGCGGAAGATCGCCTCCTCGCTGGGCGCGTCCAGTGAGGCCGTCGGCTCGTCCAGCACGAACAGGAGCGGGTCCCCGCGCATCGACGCACGGGCCAGAGCGGTCCGCTGCCACTGCCCCTCGGACAGGTCGGTGCCGCCCAGCTCCCGGCCCAGCTGGGTCTCCCACCCGTCGGGCAGCCGGTCGAGCAGGGCGCCGGCGTCGGCCGCGCGCACGGCCCCCCGCAACGCCTCCCGGTCCCTGATCCGGGGCAGGTCGCCGATCCCCACGGTCTCCCGGAAGACCGTGTGGAACCGGCCGAAGTCCTGGAAGACCGCGCTGGCCCTGGCCCGCCACCCCTCGGTGCTGACACGCCCGAGGTCACGGCCGTCCACCAGGACACGCCCGGAGTCCGGCTCATAGAAGGACAACAGCAGCTTGACCAGGGTCGTCTTGCCCGACCCGTACTCGCCGACCACCGCCACCACCGATCCGGCGGGCAGCAGCACGGACACCTCGTCCAGGGCGGGGCGCCCGGTGCCCGGGTAGGTGAAGGAGACGCCGTCCAGGGCGATCCCCCGGGACAGGGCGTCGGGCGCGGGGCCGTCCGCCGCACCGCGCCCCCGTTCCGCGCGCACGTGGTCGCGCAGCCACAGGTAGGGCTCGATGACGCGCCGCATCCCGGTCGCCTCGGCGGCCGTGGCCACCGTGCTCTGCATCGTCTGCCGCAGACTCATCGCCAGCATCACCGTCAACACCAGGTCACCGACACCGCCTGTGTCTTCGGTGGCCAGACGGACCACCAGCGCGATGCCGCCGGTGAACCCGGCGACGAACACCGTCCACCCGGCCAGGGTCCACAGCGCGGCGAACGCCCTGGCCCGGAAGCGGACCCGCTCGGCCTCCCGCCACGCCCCGGCCCGGAGCCGGAGGAGCCGGTCGGCGGCGCCCGTCACCCGTACCTCCCTGCCCCCGGCGGCGCTCACCAGGGTGTCGAACAGGTGCTGCTGCACCCGGTAGGCCTCGGCCCCCTCCACCTCGGCGCGCTCCACCAGGCGCTGTCCCCGGTGGTCGCACCAGACGGGTACCGCCGCGAGCGGGATCAGCACCAGCAGCACCGGGTCCACACCACTCAGCAGCGCCACCGTCACCAGCAGTTTCAGAACGTGGGCCACCGCCAGGACCGCGTTCCACCCGCTGCGGGCGATCAGCCCGGTGGAGCGGCGCACGAGGCTCACCCGGTCCAGGAAGTCGCCGCGCTCCAGGTGCTCCAGGCCCCGGACCGCGTTGATGTCCCGGTGCACCCTCGGGTGGACCGCCATGCGCCCGGTGCGGTCCGAGACCGTGCCCACCAGTTCCGCGGTCAGGTCATGCAGGACCAGGATCAGCGCGTACGCTCCCGCGACCCCGGCCGCTCCGAGCAGCGCGGTCCCCGCCACCCCCTGGGCGGTCGCGTCCACGGCGGCCCGGAGGGACAGGCCCACGGCCGCCACCGCGGCCACCGACACCGCCACGGCGGCGTACGCACCCGCGGTCAGGCCCGGGGCGGTCCGCCAGGACAGGCGGAGCACCTCACACCACAGCGACAGGTGGCGGTTCACGCCGGACCTCCTTCGTCGGGGCCGTGGTTCTCGGACGCGGTGTGACGGCGGGGTCCGTCGGGGCGGACGTGCTCCGCGCGGTATAAGCCGTGACGAGGACTCACGCGGATCCCTCCCCTCCCCGCGCGCCGGCCGGTCCGGTCCGGAAGCGCTCCGCCTGGACGGCGAACATCCCGGCGTACCGCCCGCCCAGCGCGACCAGCTCCTCGTGCGTGCCGGTCTCGGTGACGCGGCCACCGTCCAGCAGGACGATCCGGTCGGCCCGCCGGACCGTGGACAACCGGTGCGAGACCAACACGATCCCCGTCTCCCGGCGCCGCCGCGCCAACCGCTCGAAGAGCGCGAACTCGGTACGCACGTCCAGGTGCGCGGTGGGCTCGTCGGCGACCAGCAGGCTCGCCGGAACGCCCCCGCCGCGCACCGCGTAGAGCGCCCTCGCCAGGACGAGCTGCTGCCACTGTCCGCCGGACAGGTCCACGCCCCCGGTCCGGCCGCGGGAGAGAGGCGTGTCCCACCCCCGGGGCAGCCGCTCCAGCACCTCGGCGAACCCGGACTCCTCGGCCGCCGCCTCCAGCGCCTCGGGGTCGTGCGGACCGGCCCGCCCGAGGAGGACGTTCTCCGCGGCCGAGAGCTCGTAGCGGTTGAAGTCCTGGAACATGACGGCCAGACGGGACCGCCACCGCTCGGCGGGCATGGCGGTGACGTCCACCCCGTCCGCGGTGACGCGGCCCGCCGTGGGCCGGTAGAGCCCGCACAGCAGCTTGATGAGCGTGGACTTGCCCGCGCCGTTGAGCCCCACCACCGCCAGGAGCTCGTCGGTGCGGATCTCCAGGTCGATCCCGTCCAGCACGGGGGAGTCCGTACCGGGGTAGGTGAAGGAGACCCCCTCGAAGCGGACCATCGACACCCGGCCGGCGAACGGCTCCGGCCGCACCGATTCGGGCACCGTCCCGCCGGCGGCCAGGCGCCGGCGCAGCTCGGCGGTGGACGACAGGATCCGCGCCGCCCCCGCCATGTGGAACAGGTCGGCCGAGCTTCCCAGCGCCTGGTACAGAGACCACCCGGCGGCGAGCACGGCGGTCTGCACCGTCACCGTCGTCGTCCCCGACACCGCTCCGTGGGTCACCAGCAGGTAGGCGGGTACCAGCCCCGCGAGCACCAGCGCCAACGGCAACCACTGAAGCCGCAGAGTGCGGTCGATGTGCGACCACAGCGGCTTGTTGGCCTCCACCAGGTGGCCCTGCATCCGGTCCACCATCCAGTCCCCGAGCCCGAAGACCCGCACGTCCTTGCTCTCGCCCGGCGAGACCGACGCCCTACGCCACACGTCCGCGTGCAGCTCGCCCCGGATCGCCAGCCGCCACCGGTCCGCGCCGGTGAGCGACCACCGGTGGCGCAGGTACCGGTTCGCGGCGGCGGGCACCAGCACCACCGGGACCAGCCACCACGCGAACCGGGCCAGGACCGCGCAGGTGAGCACCGCTCCGGCCAGTCCGCACGTCCACCGCAGCGCGGCGACCGCCCCGCCGCCGGGCGTGGACTCCACGCCGTGCTCGGGATCGGCGCGCACCTGCCGCAGCAGCACCTGGACGGCGGTGTCCTCCAGCGCGGCGATCCCGCGGCTCCCGGACGCGGCCCGGCCGATCCGCTCCCGGTGCGCACCGTCGATCCGCGACCGTGCCAGGTACTCCAGCGGTGCGGCCGCCGCCTCGCCGGCGTGCCCGCCGAGCACGACCAGCCCGAGCACCAGGATCGGCGGCAGCGCGGACGCGAACGTGCCCGGGGCCGCGGGCGGGGCGAGCACCCCGACCAGCGCGGCCAGGGCCAGCGCGGTCACGGCGGGCACGATCCGCTCCAGGAGCCGGACCATGGTCAGGGAGACGATCAGGACGGGGCCCGCGGGGCCCAGCGCCCGTAGGAGGAATGGCCAGTTCCGCAGAAAACCCATACGACCGCCGTTCGGTGCCGCCCGTCACGTTCCGCCCGCGGCGGGGCCACGGCCCGGGCGCGAGGGGACGGTCCCGCCGGAACGCCCCCGTACGGGTGACAGATCCCCCCGGGGCCCGGCTGGTTCGCTCCTGCGGTACTTCCCGGGCACGGGTGCGGCCCCTGGCGGACGGAGCCGGGGGCCGCGAGGAGGGCGGACGACGAGGTCAACCCAGGTCGGCGGTCTCACGCTCGGCGGGAGCGGGGGCCCGCGCCGCCCGGCGCCGCCGCAGGGCGGCGACCACCGGGACCGCGGCGGCCACCAGCACCAGCGCGTACAGGCCGATCGAGATGCCGCTGCCCACCAGGATCGACGGGTCGCCCGAGGACGCCGCCAGCGCACGGCGGAACTCGGTCTCGGCGATCGGGCCGAGCACCACGCCGATCAGCGCCGGCGCCACCGGGACGCCGAACGCGCGCATGGCCAGCCCCAGCAGCGCCACGGCCAGCAGCATCACCAGGTGCACCACCGAGGTGTTGATCGCGTACACCGCCAGCACGGAGAACAGCGTGATGCCCGCGTACAGGTACGGCTTGGGCAGCTTCAGCAGCCTCGCCCACAGGGGCGCGAACGGCAGGTTGATCACCAGCAGCATGACGCTGCCGATCAGCAGGCTCGCCAGCAGCGTCCACACCAGGTCGGCGTCGCGCTCGAACAGCACCGGACCCGGCTGGAGCCCGTACTGCTGGAAGGCGGCCAGCATGATCGCGGCCGTCGCCGACGTCGGCAGGCCCAGCCCCAGCAGCGGCACCATCGTGCCCGCGGCGCTGGAGTTGTTCGCCGCCTCCGGGCCGGCCACGCCCTCGATGGCGCCCTCGCCGAACTCGTCGCGCACGCCCCGGCGCTTCGCCCGGCGCGCGGACAGCCTGCGCTCCAGACCCAGCGACAGGAAGGTCGGGACCTCCGCGCCACTGCCCGGGATCGGCCCGAAGGCGCTGCCCAGCGCGGTGCCGCGCAGCCACGGCCTCCACGACCGGCCCCAGTCCCCCAGGCTCAGCCACGGGCGCCCGGTCTGGATCGTCGCGAAGTCCGGCGCGGAAGCGCCGCGCGCCGCGACGTACAGCACCTCGCCCAGCGCGAGCAGGCCGACGGTCACGATGACGATGTCGATGCCGTCCAGCATGGTCGCCGACCCGAAGTCGAACCGGGCGGTACCGCTCTGCGCGTCGATGCCGATCAGGCCGATCGCCAGACCGACGAGCAGCGAGGCCAGACCGCGCAGCACCGCTCCGGACACGACCGCGGCGACCGCCACGAACGAGAACACGGTGAGCGCGAAGTACTCGCCCGGACCGAAGTTCAGGGCGAACTCCACCATGACCGGTGCGAACAGCGCCACGACCAGCGTGCCGATCAGGCTGGCCAGGAACGAGCCGATGACCGCGGCGCCCAGTGCCTGCGCGGCACGGCCCGCCAGCGCCATCTTGTGGCCCTCGTAGGTGGTGGCGATCGACGAGGCCTGCCCCGGTGTGTTCAGCAGGATCGACGTGGTCGCCCCGCCGAACATCCCGCCGTAGTACACGCCCGCGAACAGGATCAGCGCGGCCGTCGGGTCCAGGCGGAACGTCACCGGTAGCAGCAGGGCCACCGCCATCGCCGAGCCCATGCCGGGAAGGACGCCCACGGCGGTGCCGAGCAGCACGCCGAGGAAGGCCCACACGAGGTTCTGCGGGGTCAGCGCGGCGGCCAACCCGTCCATGAGCAGGAACAGAGCGTCCATCAGAGCATCAACTCCAGGAGGCCGCCGGGCAGGTTCAGCCCGAGGCCGAGCGAGAACCCGACCTGCACGGCCGCCGACATCGACAGCGCCACCACCGCGTCACGCAGGTGGGCGCGGGAACCGAACGCGTGGGTCACCGCCCAGAACAGCAGCGCCCCCGCGAGCAGCCAGCCCAGGACCTCCAGCAGCGCGACGTGCACCACCAGGCCAGCCAGGACGACCAGGACCGGCCGGCCCTCGAACCAGGCCAGGGTGTTCGCGGCGGCGCCCTCGCGCGGGCCGCGCAGGCCCGCCACCACCATGCACGCGGAGACCGCCAGCAGCAGGACGCCCACCGCGCCGGGGAAGGCGCCGGGCCCGGGCCTGGTGGCGTTGGGAGGCGCCTCGATGGTGAACGCGCCCCACAGGGCGATCACACCGACCACCGCGAGCAGCGCGGGCACGCCCCACCGGGCCGGTCCGCCCCAGGGCGCGGCCTCCGGATCCGTCGCCTCCGGATTGCTCGTCTCCGGACTCGTCGTCCCGGGAACCCGCGGCGTCCGGGCGCTCCACGGAGTCCCGGCGGCCCCGGCCGCGTCCCCGGGGGCGGAGACGGTTTCCTCGTTCCTGGTGGTCACAGTCCCAACTCCTCGATGGTCTCCTGGGTCAGGGCGATCTCCGCGTCGAGGAACTCCTCGAACTCCTCGCGCCCCTGGTGGGTGTCGGTCCACCGGTTGCGCTCCAGGGTGTCGGCCCAGGAGTCGGTGGCGACCAGCTCGTCCACGAGCGACTCCAGCCGGTCGACCTCCTCCTCGGTCAGCCCGGGCGGGGCGATCACCCCGCGCCAGTTCGACATCTCCACGTCGTAGCCCTGCTCGACGATGGTGGGGATGTCCACGCCCTCCAGCCGCTCGGGGGAGGAGACCGCCAGCGCGCGCAGCGGCGCCCCCTCGCCGATCTGGTCGCCGAAGTCGCTCAGCGACCCGAACCCGACGTCGGAGGTGCCCGACAGCAGCGAGGTCAGCACCTCGCCGCCGCCCGAGTAGGGCAGGTAGTTGATCTCGCCGGGAGGGATGTCCATGGACCGCGCCACCTGCGCGGCGAAGATCTGGTCCACGCCGCCCATCGAACCGCCCGCGACGGGGAGCGTCCCCACCTTCTCGCGCCAGTCCCCGGCCAGGTCGTCCAGCGACTGGTAGGGGGAGTCCGCCGGCACGGCCACGGCCAGGTACTCCGACGCCATCTGCGCGACGGGGGTGGCGTCGGCCATCGCGTACGGGGAACCGGTGGTCTCCACCGCGCCGACCATGCCCATGCCGGTCATCGTCAGCACGTTCGCCTGGCCCGCGCGGTTCACGGTCTGGGCCAGGCCGATGGTGCCGCCCGCGCCCTCGGCGTTGCGCACCTCGACGTTGAACCTCAGGTCCTCCTCGCGCAGCCCGTTCTGCATCTCCCGGGCCAGCGCGTCCCAGCCCCCGCCGGGTGCCGCGGGCGCGATCAGCAGGAGCTTCTCCTGCTGCCCGGTCCCGGACGCCGCGCTCTGCCGCACGTCGAACAGTGCCGTCCCCACCAGCAGCAGGGCACACAGCCCTCCCGCCAGGCGGATCAGGACGCCGCGATCGCGCATCGGTCCTCTCCTCCTCCATGAACGTGTGCGTCCCCCCGGAGCCTCGGCACCGGGGAGATCCAGGCCACAGTGTGACCCCGGGCACGCCCGTGTCAGAGTTTTGTTAACACTGGAGTCATATTGGTCGTATTGTTCGTGAAGCGCCCACCTGGGCGTTTGCCCGGCCGGGTCCCGCCTCTCCCCGGCCCCGGCGACTGGAGGACCCCATGACCACGCCCCCCGTGCGCGGCCGCCTCTCGCTCACCGGCTCCCTGTTCATCGGCTACGTGCTCCTGCTGGCACTGGCCCTGGCCGCCGTGGGCGCCCTGTGGGTGGTCCACCTGGACCGGGCCGTCGACCGCCACTACGCCGAACGGGTCCTGAGCGCGGCCCGGTCCGTCGCGGTGATGCCCGAGGTCGTCGGCGGCCTGCGGTCACCCGACCCCGCGGCCGTCCTCGACCCGCTGGCCGACCGCGTCGCCGCCGCCACCGGTGCCGAGTTCGTGGTCATCGCCTCTCCCGAGGGCACCCGCTACTCCCACCCCGACGACGACCTCATCGGCCGCACCGTGTCCACCCCGCCCGGACCGGCCGCGCGGGGCCGGGAGTGGACCGGCGTGCAGGAGGGGACGCAGGGACGCAGCGTGCGCGCCAAGGTCCCCGTCTTCTCCGGCGGGGGATCGGTCAACGGCGGCGACGCCCGGGGCGAGGTGGTCGGCTACGTCTCCCTGGGCATCCTCACCTCCAGCGCCACCACCGAGGCCCGCGCCGCCGTCCCCGCGATACTGGGCATGGTGGCCGTGGTCCTGCTCCTGGGCGTGGGCGGCGCCTGGGCGCTCTCCCGCCAGGTGCGCACCAAGACCCACGGCCTCGAACCCGCCGACATCACCGCGCTGCTGGAGAGCCGCGAAGCCCTGCTGTACGCGGTCCGCGAGGGCGTCCTGGCCGTCGACGGCCAGGGCCGCCTCGTCCTGGCCAACCAGCCCGCCCGGGACATGCTCGGCCTGCCCGAGGACTCCGAGGGCCGCCACCTGGACGCACTCGGCCTGTCCGAACGCGTCCGCGACATCGTCTCCGGCGCCGACCCCGGCGACGACCGCCTCCTGCTGGCGGGCCACCGCATCCTGGTCGCCAACCGGATGCCGGTCCGGGTGCGCGGCGAGGACGCCGGCGCGGTCGTCACCTTCCGGGACCGCACCGAACTGGACCGCCTCACCGGAGAGCTCGACGGCGCGCGCACGGTCACCCGCGGACTGCGCGCACAGACCCACGAGTTCGCCAACCGGGTGCACACCCTCGCCGGGATGCTCGAACTCGGCGCCTACGACGAGGCCCGCGCCTACCTGGCCGACCTGTCGGCGACGCACACACGCACCAGCACGGACATCTCCGAACGCGTCGGGGACTCCGCGCTGGCCGCCCTGGCCATCGCCAAGTCCGCGCAGGCGTCCGAGACGGGCGTGGAACTGCGGCTGTCCCCCATGACCAGCGTCCCCGTCCTGGACAGGCAGGTACGCTCCGACGCACTGCTCGTCCTCGGCAACCTGGTCGACAACGCGCTCGACGCGGTGGTCGGCGCCCCGCACGGGTGGGTGGAGCTGATGGTGCGGCTGCACACGGCCGACACCGGCGGCCCGCCGCACGACCTGCTGGAGATCCGGGTGACCGACTCCGGGCCGGGGGTGGCCGACGACGTGGCGCAGGAGATCTTCCGGCTCGGGTTCACCACCAAGGCGTCCCGCGACGGAGGGACGCGCGGGCTGGGCCTGGCGCTGGTCAAGCAGGTGTGCGAGGGCAGAGGGGGAAGCGTGGAGATGGAGGCGCCCGACGCCGACGAGGGCGCGGTGTTCACCGCCTGCCTGCCCCTGCGGGTGCCCGCGGCGGCGGGGGGAGCGGCCCGGTGATCCGCGTACTGGTCGTCGACGACGACGTGCGGGTGGCCCGCAACCACCAGGAGCTGGTGGAGTCGCTGCCCGGATTCACGGTGACGGGGACCGCGCACACGGCCGCGTCGGCGCTCACCCAGATCCGGGGCCACCAGCCCGACCTGGTGCTGCTCGACCTCGTGCTGCCCGACGCGTCCGGTATCTCGGTGATGCGCGCCCTGCGCGCCGCCGCGACCAGTGCCGGGCCGCAGCGGACGGACTTCCTGATGATCACCGCCGTGCGCGACATCGCCCAGGTGCGGTCGGCCCTGCACGGCGGCGCCGTCCACTACCTGCTCAAACCGTTCCCGCTCAGCGCGCTGCGCGACCAGTTGGAGCGGTACGCGGTGGCGCGGCGCCGGATGGACGCCGACGGGGAGGCCACCCAGCAGGAGGTGGACCGGTTGTTCGGACTGCTGCGCCCGCCCGCGGCCCGGTCGCTGCCCAAGGGGCTGACCTCGGCGACCGCGGACCTGGTGGCGGGGGTGCTGCGTGAGGCGGAGGGGGAGGTGTCGGCCTCGGAGGTCGCCGAGCGGGCCGGGGTGTCCCGGGTGACCGCGCGGCGCTACCTGGAGCATCTGTGCGCGGACGGCCGGGCCGAGCTGCGCATGCGCTACGGCTCGGCGGGCCGTCCGGAGCACCTCTACCGCTGGGTGGCCTGAGCGTCCTCCGGCTCGCCGCCGATGTGCCTTCTCCAGGCACCGTCGGCGGTGAGCCAGTGCGGCACGAGCCTGACCGGGAAGGGGGCCTCGGTCTCGAAGACGTCCTCGCCGTGGACCTGGGCCACCTCCTGGTAGCAGCCGTTCTCCAGGCGGAGCTCGACGAGTCCGACCTTGTCAGCGAGCGGGTTGATGATCCAGTAGGACTCAATGCCGAAGGCGGCGTACTCGTAGGCGCTTGCTGTGGTTGTCCCGCAGGACGCTCTCAGGAGAGACGATCTCCACTGCCAGGAGCGGGGGGACGTCGAAGTAGCCCTGCGACGGCAACTCGCAGTCGAAGATCGTCAGATCAGGGATACGGTGATGGGTGTGGTCTCCATCGAGGTTGATCCCGGGAGCAGCGAGGACGAGGAGTTCGTCCGGTGCGTTGAGAGCCAGGTGCATGGTCAGGCGGGTATCCACGACACTGTGCAGAGGTTTGGGAGCCGGTGACACGTCAAGCCGCCCGTCGACCCACTCGTACCGCCGACCGTCGTCCGGTGTGTTCTCCAGATCGTCCACGGTCAGGCGTCGTTCGGATACGTCCGGCTGCCTGGTAGTCATGACGGACATCATGCCTCCTCGTCTTCATGAAGACCAGTATTCGGATGCACGCTCGGTTACCGGACGGTTTCGCGGAAGAGGCCACGTGGGGGCGTCCGGCATTCCGCGGGCTCGCCTGCTCCGCAGTCCGAGAAATGTCGGTGGCGCGTGCCACGATCGGCGCATGTTGGACCATCTCGGTATCCAGGTCAGCGACCCCGCGGCGAGCGCCGCCTTCTACGACAAGGTCCTCGCGCCGCTGGGGGCCGGACGCGTCCTCGACCACGGCGAGTACATCGGCTACGGCACGTCGGCCCCCGACTTCTGGATCGGGCCCACGACCACGCCGGGCGGGGCCCGCGAGTCCCACATCGCCTTCACCGCACCCGACCGGGCGGCGGTGGACGCCTTCTTCGCGGCCGCCGCCGAGGCGGGCGCGGAAGTGCTCCACGAACCGAGGGTGTGGCCCGAGTACCACGAGCACTACTACGGCGCGTTCGTGCGCGACCCCGACGGCAACAACGTCGAGGCCGTCTCGCACGCCCCCGCCTGAGCCCCGCTCCGCCGGGCGTGGGAGGCCGGACCGGCGCACCTCGCCGTCCGGCCTACCACGCCCGGCCGCCCAGGGCCCGGTGCGCTTCCAGCAGGGTGACGTTCGCGCCCCTCCCGGCGCCGGCGATGGCCGCGGTCAGTCCGGCGAGGCCTCCGCCCACAACGGTGATGTCCATACCTCTAGGACGGTTCGGGCGTCCGCAGACGTGACATCTTCTCCGGATTGACCAGGAGGTACACGTGCTGGACCCGGCCGTCGGCGATGTCCAGGGACACCAGCGCGGTCGTCCTGCCCCTGGCGGAGATGACCGCCGCCGGACCGCCGTTGACCTCGGTGACCGTGGTGCGGAGGTCCTCCGGCCCGCTCCCCTCCAGGCCCACCGAGCGCAGGAACCGCTCGGCGTTGCGCGGAAGCACCAGGGACGACAGGAACCGGCCGATCTTCGCGGAGCCCTCCAGGACCCGCCGGGGCGCCCTGGCCCTGCCGCCGCTGTCGCTGACCAGGGTGGCGTCGTCGGCGAGCAGGCCGGTCAACCCGTCCAGGTCGCCCTCCACGCAGGCCCGGAGGAAGCGCTCGGTGATCCGCCGCCGGGCGGCCCGGTCGGCCTCGAACCGGGGGCGCCGGCTCCGGACGTGCTCGCGGGCCCGCCGTGCCAGCTGCCGGACGGCGGCCTCCTCCCGGCCGATGATCCCGGCGATCTCGGCGTGGGGCATCTGGAAGGCCTCGCGCAGCACGAACACCGCGCGCTCCAGGGGGCTGAGCGTCTCCAGGACCACCATGAGCGCGAACTCGACCGAGTCCGCCAGTTCGGCGCGCTCCGCGCCGTCGGGGACGTCGCTGACCGGCTCGGGCAGCCATGCGCCCACGTAGGTCTCACGCCTGACGCGGGCGCTGCGCAGCCGGTCGATGGCGAGCCGGGACACGACGGTGACCAGGTAGGCGCGGGGTTCGTCGACGGCGTCCGGATCGACGGCGGACCAGCGCAGCCACGCCTCCTGGACGACGTCCTCGGCGTCGGAGGCGGTGCCCAGGATGCGGTAGGCGACACCGGTCAGCAGGGAGCGGTGCTCTTCGAAGACATCGGTCGTCATGACAGGAGGACGTATCACCCCGGCCCGTGTGTGACACGCTCGCCGACGTGTTCCGCCGTCGTGGGGCCGGCACCGGCCAGGACCCCTTCGGGAGAGGCCCCCGGAGGGGGTACCGTGGCGCGGTCGGAGCGCTGACGAGCGAGAGGGGCCGGTGTGTACCGACTGCGGGAGTGGGAGCCGGGGGACGCCGACCGGCTGCTGGAGGCGTTCGCCGAACCGGAGCTGGCCTGGCAGGCGCCGACGGTGCCGACCACCCCGGACCAGGCCCGTGAGTGGATCGTCCGGCAGCGGCTCCTGGCGCGGGAGGGCACGGGGTTCGGATTCGCGGTCGTGGAGGGGGACGGGCCGGTGCTGGGGCACGTCCAGGTGGACGTGACCAACAGGCACTTCGACCTCGGCTGGGTGTCGTACTGGACCCTGGCCGAGGCGCGGGGGAGGGGTGTGGCCACGGCCGGGGTACTGCTGGTCTGCGGGTTCGCCTTCGCCGACCTGGGCCTGTTCCGGCTGGAGCTGGGACACCGCCTGAACAACCCGGCCTCGTGCCTGGTGGCGCGCCGGTCGGGGTTCCGTCCGGAGGGGATCGAGCGGCAGAAGCTCCGCTACGGCGACGAGCGGTTCGACACGGGCACGCACGCCCGGCTGGCCACCGACCCGGTGGAGGGCGTGGAGTTCCGGCCCTGCGCGTACTGAACGCCGGGCCCGGTACGGACGAGGACGCGGGGCGCGGCCGCTGCCGTGCCCCGCGTCCCCACGACGTCCGTGCCCGGGGGACGACTAGTCCATGGCGACGATGCCGGAGGTGACGTCCTTGGAGACCACGTTGCAGTCGCCGCCGTCCAGGCCGGTGAAGGCGATCACCTCGGCGCAGATCGGCACGGTGACGTTCTGGATCTCGGAGTTGTTGTCCGCGGCGGCGGTGCCGGTCATGGCGGCGAAGGCGAGGCCGGTGGCGAGGACGAGGCCGGAGACGGAGGCGAAGCGCTTCATGGTGTTGGTCCTTTTCGGTTCGTGGTGTGATCGTTGATGCTGGAGGGACCTGCGGTCCCGTGGTGACAGGCTGATACGTGAGCGGGGCCGGCCCTAGTCGTCGACGACGATGCCGCTCGTGGAGTCCCAGCTCACGACGTTGCAGTCACCGCCGCTGACGCCGGAGGCCTTGAGGACGTCCAGGCAGATCGGGATCGTGATGTTCTGGATCTCGGCGTTGTTGTCCGCGGCGGCGGTGCCGGTCATGGCACCGAAGGCGAGGCCGGTGGCGAGGACGAATCCGGAAACCTTGGCGATACGGGACATTCTTCTTGCCTTTCGGAAGTTCAAAACAGGCTGGCTGTAGCCGCCGTAAATAACTTAGCGTAATCAGCGACGTGCTTGGAGTACTTTCCGGGAAGAATCCCGAGTTTCCTTGGGCTTTCCTCGGCTTCGTAAGGGACATGACGGACATGTCGTCGCTTCGCAATGTCATCGCGCCGTCGAAACGAAAGAACGGTAGTAACCCGTACCTGGCGAATGCATCGGAACCGGTGTGTGTCCGACATCGGGCATACGAAAAGGGCCCGCATGGTGGTGCACCATGCGGGCCCGTGCTCTGGCGGTACTCCGGTGGGGAGGGGCCGTGTCCGGACGACGCTCCCGCGGCGGGCGGACGTCCGCCCGCCCGGGGCGGGGCCGCCCTTCGGACCTACCAGCCCTGCTGCTGCCCGTACCCCGGGTACTGCTGGCCGTAGCCGGGCTGCTGCCCGTACCCCGGCTGCTGCCCGTAGCCGGGCTGCTGGCCGTAGCCGGGGTACTGCTGCTGGTCGTATCCCGGGTACTGCTGGCCGTAGCCGGGCTGCTGCCCGTAGCCCGCGTACGGGTCCTGCTGCTGAGCCCCCGTCGGGTGGTGCTGGTAGGGCTGCTGCTGGCCCGAGGCCTCCTGCTGGTAGGCATCGGCCCTCTCGGCCGAACCGTCCTTCCTGCCGTCGGGGTCCGGACGGAAGATGAACAGGCGGGCGGGCTTGTCGCCCTCCTCGCCCGGGGTGATCAGGTCCAGGCGCCAGCCGGCCTCCTCGATCCCCTCCAGGATGCGGGTCAGCCCGGGGCGCAGCTTGCTGGAGGGCTCGTCATAGGCGTTCACCTCCAGCTGGATGATGAACATCCGGCGCTTCTGCTGCGCGGCGACCTTGGCATGCTCGACGACCGTGCTGTCCCTCACGACCTGCGTGACGCTCATGAATAACCGTACCCATCTGCTCTGCGTGGAGCTTGCCGTACCCGTCGGGCTGCTACCCGGTCATCCGCGTCCACCGTGGCGGGACTCCGCCGGGCTCCGCAACCATGATGCCCCCTGGGAACACATCTGGCCACAGGCACCGGACGCCCGCCCGCGGCGAGGGCCGGCGGACGGTCAGGAGGCGGCGGCGCGGACGGCCTCGACGACGGGTGTCTCTCCGTTCACCAGGTTGAGAACCTTCCCGACCGTCCCCGGTTCGTCCAGAAGCGCGACGATCACCGAGGCCACGTCCTCACGGGTCACGGAGTCGCGCTCGACGTCGGAGCCCAGTGCCACCCTCCCGGTGCCCGGCTCGTCGGTCAGCCGCCCCGGACGCAGGATCGTCCAGTCCAGTTCCAGCCCGCGTTCGCGCAGGTCGGCGTCGGCGGCGCGCTTGGCCTCCACGTAGGCCGCCCATGCTCCGCGGGGATCGGTGTCCTCCGGCACCGGCTGGTCCACGCCGATGGCCGACACCTGGACGAGGCGGCGCACGCCCGCCAGGGAGGCGGCGTCGGCGGTCAGCACGGCCGCCTTGTGGTCCACGGTCTCCTTGCGGGCCGTGCCGCTGCCCGGGCCCGCGCCCGCGGCGAACACGACGCCGTCGGCGTTCATGACCTTCTCGGCCAGTTCGGTGACGGTGGCCTTCTCCAGGTCGATCACGGCCGGCTCGGCACCGGCGGCGACCACGTCCTGGGAGTGGTCGGGGTTGCGGATGAGGGCGACGGGCTCGTCACCGCGGTCGGCCAGCTGCCTGGCCAGACGCAGCGCGATCTTCCCGTGTCCCCCGGCGATGACGATACGCATGGGAGAAGCGTATGCCCTCGGGGGCCGGGAACCGGGGCACGACCCCGGCGGCGGGCGGAGCGCCGCCGGACCCCGCGCGCGGCCCCTCGGCCCGCGCGGAGCCCGGCTCCGTCGCTACTCCACGGTCCAGGTGTCCCCGCTGCCCAGCAGGGCGGCCAGCTCGCCGTCGCCGCGCTCGGCGCGGGCGTCGGCGACCTGCTCGTTCACCAGGTCGTCGTAGGTGGGGCGGCGCACGTCCCGGAAGACCCCGATCGGCACGTGCTCGAACGCTGGGAGGTCCAGGCGCGACAGCGCGAACGCGTACCCCGGGTCCTCCCTGTGCGCGTCGTGCCGGATCAGCCGGTCCTCGCCCACCGAGTCCACGTCCACGACCTCCAGGCCGCCGAACTCCCCGGCGACCACGCCCTGGTCGGCGCCCAGCCGCAGCGGTTCACCGTGCTCCATACGCAGCAGGCGGGTGTCGCGCGCCGCCGGGTCCTTCAGCGGTTCGAACGCGTCGTCGTTGAAGATCGGGCAGTTCTGGTAGATCTCCACGAACGAGGCGCCCGGGTGGTCGGCCGCCGCACGCAGCACCGAGGTGAGGTGCTTGCGGTCGGAGTCGACCGTGCGGGCCACGAACGTGGCCTCCGCGCCCAGCGCCAGCGACACGGGGTTGAACGGGTGGTCCAGCGAGCCCACGGGCGAGGACTTGGTGATCTTGCCCGCCTCGGAGGTGGGGGAGTACTGGCCCTTGGTCAGCCCGTAGATCCTGTTGTTGAACAGCAGGATGTTGATGTTGACGTTGCGCCGCAGCGCGTGGACGAGGTGGTTGCCGCCGATGGACAGCCCGTCGCCGTCACCGGTCACCACCCACACCGACAGGTCCGGGCGGCTGGTGGCCAGCCCGGTCGCGATCGCCGGGGCGCGCCCGTGGATCGAGTGCATGCCGTACGTGCTCAGGTAGTAGGGGAAGCGGGAGGAGCAGCCGATCCCCGACACCATCACGATGTTCTCGCGCGGCACGCCCAGCTCGGGCAGGAAGGACTGGAAGGCGGCCAGGATCGCGTAGTCGCCGCAGCCCGGGCACCAGCGCACCTCCTGGTCGGACTTGAAGTCCTTCATCTTGTACGCGGTGTCGCTCCTGGGCACCAGCCGGAGGCCGCCCAGGGTGCCCGCGGCGTCCTCCGGTCCGCCGGGGCCGTGCCCCGCCATGTTCTCAGTCACGGTCGATGACCTCCTGCAGCACGTCCGCGAGCTCCTCGGCCTTGAAGGGCAGGCCGCGGACCTTGTTGTAACCGATGACGTCGACCAGGAACCTGCCGCGCAGCAGCAGTGAGAGCTGGCCCAGGTTGATCTCGGGGACGACCACCCGCTCGTAGCGGCGCAGCACCTCGCCGAGGTTGGCCGGGAACGGGTTCAGGTGCCGCAGGTGCGCCTGCGCCACCCGGCCGCCCGCACGGCGCACGCGGCGCACCGCCGCGGTGATCGAGCCGTACGTGCCGCCCCATCCCAGCACCAGGACGCCGGCCTCCCCGCCGGGGTCGTCGACCTCCAGTTCGGGGATGTCCCGGGCGATGGCGTCCACCTTGGCCTGGCGCGTGCGCACCATCAGGTCGTGGTTGGACGGCGTGTAGGAGATGTCACCGCTGCGCGCGTGCTTCTCGATACCGCCGATCCGGTGCTCCAGACCGGCCGTGCCCGGCACCGCCCACGGGCGTGCGAGCGTCTCCTCGTCGCGCAGGTAGGGAAGGAAGTCCCCCTCCTCCCCGTTCGGTTCGGTCGCGAACCCGGGGTCGATCTCCGGCAGCTCGGACACCTCCGGCAGCCGCCACGGCTCCGACCCGTTGGCCAGGTACCCGTCGGAGAGCACGACCACCGGCGTGCGGTAGCGCACCGCGATCCGGACGGCCTCCAGCGCGGCGTCGAAGCAGTCGGCGGGCGAGGAGGGCGCCACCACCGGCACCGGGGACTCACCGTTGCGTCCGTAGAGGGCCATGAGCAGGTCGGTCTGCTCGGTCTTGGTCGGCATGCCGGTGCTCGGCCCGGCGCGCTGCACGTCGATGACCACCAGCGGCAGCTCGGTCATCACCGCCAGCCCCACGGTCTCCTGCTTGAGCACCATGCCCGGGCCGGACGTGGTGGTCACCCCCAGGGACCCGCCGAAGGACGCGCCCAGGGCTGCGCCCACACCGGAGATCTCGTCCTCGGCCTGGAACGTGCGCACACCGAACTGCTTGTGCCTGGACAGCTCGTGCAGGATGTCCGAGGCCGGGGTGATCGGGTACGAGCCCAGGAAGAGGGGCAGCCCCGACCGCCTGGACCCGGCGATCAGGCCGTAGGCGGTGGCCAGGTTGCCGGTGATGTTGCGGTAGGTGCCCGCCGGGAGCCTGGCGGGCTTGATCTCGTAGGAGACCGCGAAGTCCTCGGTGGTCTCACCGAAGTTCCACCCGGCCTGGAACGCGGTCAGGTTCGCGGCGAGGATGTCGGGCTTTCCGGAGAACTTCGACTTCAGGAACGAGGTCGTCCCCTCGGTCGGCCGGTTGTACATCCACGACAGCAGGCCCAGGGCGAACATGTTCTTCGCCCGCTGCGCGTCCTTCTTGGAGATGTCCGCGCCGGCCAGCGCCTCCACCGTCATGGACGTCAGGGGTACCGCGCTCACCTTGAACGAGTCCAGTGTCCCGTCCGTGAGCGGGTCGACCGTGTACCCCACCTTGGCCAGGCTGCGCTTGGTGAACTCGTCGGTGTTGACGATCACGGTGGCGCCCCGGGGCAGGTCGCCCAGGTTGGCCTTGAGGGCCGCGGGGTTCATCGCCACCAGCACGTCCGGGGCGTCCCCCGGAGTCATGATGTCGTGGTCGGCGAAGTGCAGCTGGAAGCTGGACACCCCGGGCAGGGTTCCGGCGGGCGCGCGGATCTCCGCGGGAAAGTTCGGCAGGGTCGACAGGTCGTTGCCGAACGACGCCGTCTCCTGTGTGAAGCGATCACCGGTCAGCTGCATGCCGTCGCCGGAGTCACCGGCGAAGCGGATGACGACGCGGTCGAGCTGTTCGATCTGTTTGGCCACTGAGATCGACGACCTCCTTGGTGAGCCGCCGGTCGTGACGGGCGGCGGCGCTCGGGTGTCAGCCCCCGACCGGACCGTACCGTCGCGGGCCGGGTGCCGGGTTCGGGGACGTGGGGACAGCGTTCGCGGCCCTCGCGATCGCCGGGTGCGCCAACCCGGTCTCGCGCGGTGCGGCCGCGCCGCGACGGCCGGGTCGTGAAGGGGCCAGCCTTCAACGACACGGCCATCCGCACACCGGACCGAGGGAGCGGAGTCCCGACGGCCTGGCAGGCGGAGTGATGAGGGCCACGTTCGCACTATAGGTCGTCGGGGGTGCCGGAGCGGTGGCCGGGTGGCGATTCTCACACGTGCGGCGGGGCGCGGGGAGCGCGGGCTCGGGGAGGCGGATGCGGGAGTGGCGGGGAGGAGCCGGCGGGTGGCACGGGGCGCGGGGAAGGCGTGGGATCCGGGATGTGACCGACGGCTGGTCACACGGGGAACGCGGAACGCCGACCCGCACGTTTGTCACCATGTATACGCATCCGTGGTCGGCTGACGAGGAGGTGGCGGCGTGCACGTCAACGTGGCCCGTGCGATCGGTCTGTTCGTCGGTGTCGCGGTACTCGTCGTCACGGTCGGCTGGCTGTGCGGCGCCGAGAAGGGCGCCCAGTTCTCCGCGGCCCTCGTGGTGTGCGCCGGGGTGCTGGTCTACCTCTTCGGCGAGTCCCTGGCACTGCGCGCGATGCGGGCCCGGCCGGTCAGCGAGATCGAGCAGCCCGAGCTCTACCGGATCGTCCGGGAGCTGGCCACCGCGGCCCGGCAGCCGATGCCGAAGCTGTACCTGTCCCCGGTGCGTTCGCCCAACGCCTTCGCCACCGGCGGCAGCCCCCGGCGCGCCGCCGTGTGCTGCACCACGGGGCTGCTGCGTGCCCTGGACGAGCGCGAGCTGCGCGGGGTGATCGCCCACGAGCTGGCGCACATCCGCTCCCACGACACCCTGACCAGTTCGGTGGCGGCCACCCTGACCGCGGTCATCACCGCCATGTCGGCGGTCGCGCTCCTCCTCCCGCTCGGCGAGTCCGAGGAGACCGACATGCCCAACCTGCTGGGCGGCCTGATGGTGGCGCTGCTGGCACCCCTCGCCGCGCTGGTCGTCCACTTCGGCGTGGGGCGCCGGCGCGAGTTCCGCGCCGACGAGCGGGCCGCGAGGATGACCGGGGACCCGGAGGGGCTGGCCGACGCGCTGGGCAAGCTGGAGGCGGGCGCCCGCCGGTACCCGCTGCCCCGGGAGCGCAGCCTGCTGGCGTCGGCGCACCTGATGACCACCAACCCGTTCCCGTGCGGTGTGGGCCGCCTCTTCGCCGCCCACCCGCCGACCGCCGAGCGCGTCCGGCGGCTGCGGCTGCTGCGCCGCGAGTGGGACCTGGGCGGATAGGCGGACGGACACGGCGACGGCCGCCCACCGAGGGGGTGGGCGGCCGTTCGGTCGTCGCTACCGGTAGTTGACGAACTGGAGGGCCAGGTCGAAGTCCTTCTCCTTGATGAGGTTCTGGACCGCCTGGAGGTCGTCCCTCTTCTTGGAGCTGACACGCAGCTCGTCACCCTGGATCTGGGCCTTGACGCCCTTGGGCCCCTCGTCGCGGATCAGCTTGGAGATCTTCTTGGCGTCCTCGGAGGTGATGCCCTCCTTGAGGCCGACGGGAAGGCGGTACTCCTTGCCGGAGGGCTTGGGCTCGTCGGCGGAGTCCAGGATCTTCAGGGAGAGCTTGCGCTTGATCAGCTTCTCCTTGAAGACCTCCAGGGCGGCGTTGACCCGCTCCTCGGAGTTGCCCCTGATCTCGATCCCGTCCTCGCCCTGCCAGGAGATGGTGGTTCCGGTGCCCTTGAAGTCGAACCGCTGGGCCAGCTCCTTGCCGGTCTGGTTCAGGGCGTTGTCGACCTCCTGACGGTCGAGTTTGGACACGACGTCGAAACTGGATTCGGCGGCCACGTTCGCTCACACCCCGCTAGTCATCATGGGTCGCGGGCGCCCGGGACGCCCGCGTGGGTCTCGTCCACCCGCGCCGGACCCCGGGGCGGGCAGGACTTCAGAGCTTAGCCGCGCCCTGCTCAGGCTGCCGAAGCACCTGTTCGGGGCGCGCCCGGAGAAACCGATTTCAGGTTCGGGCGGATCATCCGCTATTCTCGGTGGTGCGTCGCGACGAACACGTCGCCGCAGCCCAGGCAGGTTGCCCGAGCGGCCAATGGGAGCGGACTGTAAATCCGTCGGCTTTGCCTTCCAAGGTTCGAATCCTTGACCTGCCACACTGGGGAAAGACCCCGGTGACCAGCCCACACGCTGGTCACCGGGGTCTTTCGCGTTCCTGGTCGTCCACGGCTGCTCACGGAACAGTCACGGAACGCCTCTCAGGCCGCGATCGCGGGAGTGCCCCCGCCGGCCCGGTGCCCGGTCGCGTCCGTCGAAGGCGGCCTCCAGACGCGCGTTCCAGAGCTGCTCGTGCCCTTCGAGCCAGCCCGCGTGGATTCGGCAGGACGGCCGGGCTGTGTCCGGCCCCTCCGCGAACACCGGCACGGGCACTCCGGAGCTCAGCCCGAGCGAGCTCCCCGTGCCGCGCGGGTCGTGGACCCGGCCGCCAAGGCCGGTCCCGGTCTGCTTCGGGGTGAGGACCCTCACACGGATTTCCTGCCACACGCGGCCGTGGGTGCTCTCACCCAGCGGCCCACCGCGCTTGCCGCGGAAGGCAGGTGCTCCTGTCCCGCGTCGACGCGCGTCCACGCGATGGCGGCCTCGTACTCCGGAGGCGGGCCCCTCCTTGCGTCGCTCGGTGTGGAAGGCCCGGCCGTAGAGGGCTTCCCGCAGCACCTTGTGTCGGGCATTCCCCGGGTGGACTTGACCAACGAGGCCCCGGCACCACCAGGTTCCGGGGCCTCGGCGTGTTCGGGGCGCACTGGGGACCGGGCCCGCACCGGAGCGGGGGAGAGGCAGATCACACCCGCGTCGCTCGGTGGCGCGGACGTGATCCGGGCCCGGCGCGGACCGCGTCCGGGATTCGGGCGATCGCGTGTTGGTCGCGTTCGGGACACGGGGAGGTAACGCCGTTTTTCCGTCCGGTGGTGGGAGGGCCGCGGGCGGGGTGCTCGCCCCCGGGTGCGCTGAGCTGCGGGTTCGCCCTTCCCCCGGGCGGTCCGTGCGATGGGGTCGGTCACGGATGTGCGGATAGGGGGGTGTGTCCGCTTCGCCGTTCGGACCCCTTCCTGGACGGAAGTCAGTCTTTTGCTCGGGTCGCGCAGAAAGAGATCCAATATATTCATTTGCGACCGACGCGAAAAGAATCCTCGCGACAATCTGGACAAATTGCTTCCCGAGTTTCGGCATTGACAAAAACCGGGGGGCGGATGATGATTGCCCCAGTCCACCGCGACACAGGTGCAAGAAGCGCCTGCGTCTTTTTCTGTCGATCCTCGTATCCGATTCTCGGGGGAAACATGATCAAGAAGATGGCCGCTGCTGGCCTGGTCGCCGGTGCCGCGATGGGCGCTCTCCTCATGGGGGCTCCCGCTCACGCCCACGGTTCGCACGGTGGTGACCAGCAGTTCAACCAGAACCTGCAGCTGGTTCCGATCCAGGCCTGCAACCTGGAGGCCAGCGTCGGCCTGGTCGCGGTCAACATTCCGATCCTGTCGCCGCAGACCACCGGCGACTGCGTGAACGGCCCTGTCGGCACCAACATCAGCTAGTTCCGGCAATACGTCCGACCGAGACAATATCTCAAACTTTTTCGAAGGGTAGTCACAATGCTGCGTAAGCTCGGTGTTGCCGGCCTCGTCGCTGGTGCCGCTTTCGGTGTCGTTCTCTCCGGTTCGCCGGCCTCCGCCAGTGGTTCCCACGGCGGCGACCAGCAGTACAACCAGAACCTGCAGGCCGTTCCCGTGCAGCTCTGCAACTCTGAGATCGTCGTCGGCCTGGTCGCGGTCAACATCCCGATCCTGTCGCCGCAGACCACCGGCGACTGCATCAACGGCCCGGCCAGCACCAACATCGACTAGGAGGTCCCGACATGCTGCGCAAGTTCACCACGGCCGCGGCCGTTACCGGGATCGCCCTGGGCACCGTTCTGGCCGCCACGCCGGCCTCCGCCAGTGGTTCCCACGGCGGCGACCAGCAGTACAACCAGAACCTGCAGGCCGTTCCCGTGCAGCTCTGCAACTCCGAGATCGTCGTCGGCCTGGTCGCGGTCAACGTGCCGATCCTGTCGCCGCAGACCACGGGCGACTGCATCAACGGCCCGGCCAGCACCAACATCGACTAGGAGACGGCATGCTGCGCAAGTTCACCACGGCCGCGGCCGTTACCGGGATCGCCCTGGGCACCGTTCTGGCCGCCACGCCGGCCTCCGCCAGTGGTTCCCACGGCGGCGACCAGCAGTACAACCAGAACCTGCAGGCCGTTCCCGTCCAGCTGTGCAACTCCGAGATCGTTGTGGGCATCCTGGCCGCGGTCAACGTGCCGATCCTGTCGCCGCAGACCACGGGCGACTGCATCAACGGCCCGGCCAGCACCAACATCGACTAGGAGACGGCATGCTGCGCAAGTTCACGGCGGCCACCGCGATCGCCGGTGTCGCCCTGGGCGCGATGCTCGCCGCCTCGCCCGCCTTCGCCTCGCACGGCGGGGACCAGCAGTTCAACCAGAACCTGCAGCTGGTTCCCATCCAGTTGTGCAACACCGAGCTGTCCGTCGGCCTGGGAGCGGTCAACGTGCCGATCCTGTCGCCGCAGACCACCGGTGACTGCATCAACGGGCCCGCGTGGAACAACGTGAGCCACGACCGCTCCGAGGACGAGGACGGCGACGACAACGGCCACGGTTACTGACCACCTCCGGGTGGTGGGGCCCTCGGCCCCGCAGTGACGGAAGGCACATGGCCCGTCGAGGCCCCCCGGCACCCTGCCGGGGGGCCTTGTCGTCACCGGGACCGCCGCCCCGCGCCGCCGGACACATGGGGTCACGGGACGCGGGTAGGCGGCCCCCGGGCCCGGGCTCGCGGCAGCGGACCGCGGGGCCAGGTGACCCGAGAGGGACCGAAAGAGGAGGAGAGAGGCCAGATGAGGCGCACGATCCTGACCGGAGCGGCACTACTGCTGGCGGTCACCGCCTGCGGGGAGCAGACGGCCGCGCCCGACGTACCCGAGGGCGCTCCCGAGGCCGAGCAGTCCCCGCGGGAGGAGGGCGGCGACCCGCAGGCGACCAGCAGCCCGGGGGACGGGGCCAGCCCCGAAGGGCAGGCCAGCCCCGAAGGGCAGGCCAGTCCGGGCGGGAGCGAGGAGCCCCACGTCTTCAACCGCCACGGCGACGAGGACGGGTTCGCCGACGTGCGTCCCACCGACTACGTCGCCACGGAGTTCACCACCTTCTCCGACATGGAGTGGAGCGAGTGGTCGAACGAGGTCGCGCGCGGCGAGGGCGAACTGCTGGGAACCTGGTGCATGGACGTGGGCTGCCAGGACGATCCCTACGACGTCGAGGTCGAGCTGGGCGATCCGGTGGAGGCCGACGGCACCACCTACTTCTCCACCTACACGATCACCGACCACGACGACGACATGTCGGCGGAGACGCGCCAGGCGATGCAGGAGGCCGACGGCGGACGCCTGTCGGTACCGTCCTCCGGGTGAACCCGGACGCGGTGACGGACCCGGGGGGAGTGCCCGCGCCGGCGAAGGTGAGGTTCGCCTCCACCACGGCTTCGCAGAATCATGCCAAAGTTCCTCAAAAGAACATAACGCCTGATCAGAACGGGTGACACGGTCCTCTCAGCCGGGCCAGACGGTGCCGAAACGGGCGTGGCGCGCCCGGGAGGTCTCTAGTCTGCTGAGTTGTGGGACTCAACCAGCGGACGGACAACCGCGCGGACGACGCACAGGGCACCGGAGGGCTACCGGCGCCGCGGCACGGCCGCGCCGCCCTGCTGCGCCTGGCCACCTGGTTCGAGGAGGCCGGCCCCGACAGGGCCCACGCCCTCGCCGCCGCCGCCTACGCCCTGCACCCCGCCCTCCACCTGGAGGGACGCGTGGACGAGGGCGTCGCCGCCACCACCAGTTGGTGGCAGGCCGACCCCGACCGCAGCACCGTCATCGAGCGGCCCGGCAGCCGGCTGCCCGAACCGGTCCGCGACCACCGCGCCCAGCAGGCCCGCCTCCGCGACGCGGCCGAGTCCTCCGCGCACTGGCGCCGCGCCGGTGCCGCGCAGATCCGCGCCCTGCTCACCGAGCCCACCGGCCACCGCGCCCGCCTGGACCTGTCCGGAGCCGGGATGGAGGTCCTCATGGAACTCCTCACCGCGGCGCTCGGCTCCGGTGACGCCAGCCGGCGTCCCACGTCGGCCGGGGACCTGGAGTTCTCGCTGCGCCTGCACGTCATCACCGCTCCGGGCGCCGAGGTCACCGTCCAGGGCGAGGGCGGCGAACTGACCCTGGAGGGGCTGCGCCTGTGCGTCACCGACTACGACCAGCACGTCGTCGAGGAGGCCGCGGAGAGCACGGGAGGCGCTGAGGACGGCTCCCCGGACGAGGCCCCGGAGGAGTCCGCCCCGGAGGGCGGCACCCCGGGAGGGGAGGTCCCGGACGCGTCCGGGACCTTCGCCGCGGAGGAGGCCTCCCCCGCGGCGGCCCCTCGCGATCCCCTGACGGACCCGCTCCCCCCGGAGGCCCTGGAGGATCCGGAGGCGCCGCCCGCCCGGGCGTATCCGGCCGGCCAGGACGACTCCGGGCCGGACGCCGGGGAAGCGGACACCGAGGGTTCGCCCCAGACCCCTGCCGAAGACACCGAACCCACCGGTAACCTCCATGGACCGGATCCGGACGTCGAGACCACGGGTCCGCTCGACCTGTCCGCGAACCGGTCCTGGACCCGATCGTGGGGGTGATGGAGACGAACACCTACAGCGAGGACGCCGCGCTCATCGGCGAGCGCCAGGCCGCGGCCCGCGCCCTGCTGGCCAACCCCCTGCTCACCGAACGCACCCACCCGGCGGAGTTCCCCCTCGTGCGCTCCCACGCCGAGTGGCTCATCCAGAGGTTCCAACGCGTGCTCGGCTACCGGCTGACCGTCGCCGCCGACCACGCCCGCCTGGTCAAGAGGGGCCTGGCCACGGAGTCCGCGCGGCCCCTCACGCGCAGGACGGGTGCGCCCTTCACACCGCGCACGCACACCTACCTCGCCCTGGCACTGGCCGTCCTGGTCGAGGAGCACGGGCCCACCACGGTCCGGCGGCTGGCCGGCCAGGTCCGCTCCGCCGCGCACGAGGCCGGGGTCGACGCCGACCCGGCGCGGAGCCTCGGCGAGCGCCGCGCCTTCTGCGCGGCCCTGCGGTACCTGGCCGGACTCGGAGCCCTCACCGAGACCTCCGGCGCCATCGCCGACCACCAGGCCGACCCCGCGGCCGACCCGCACCTGCTGCCGCGCACGCAGATCATCCGCTCCGTCGCCGCCCACCTGCCCCGCGCCGACGACGACCCGGACTCCTTCATCGCGGCCGCCTCCGACACCGACCCCGACAGCGACCAGCAGGGTGAGACCGCCCTGCGCCGCCTCCTCGCCGAGACCGCCGTCGTCTACCGCGAGGAGCTTCCCGACCGGCAGCGCGACCGCCTCGCCGCGCACCAGTGGCGGGCCGCCGCCGCGCTCGGCAACCTGCTCGGCTGCGACACCGAGGTCCGGGCCGAGGGCGTCGCCCTCGTGATGCCCGACGAGGCCGGGGCCCGCCCGACCTTCCCCTCCGCCGACCCGGTCGGCCAGGTGGCCCTGTCCCTGGTCCGGCACCTCTCCGGGCGCCTGCACCCCGGTCAGCCCGCCACCTCCGTCCCCGTTCCGGAGCGTGAGCTGGACGCCGCCCTGGACGCCCTCTGCGGCGAGGACGCACCCGCGAGGGCCGAGTGGGCGCGCACCGCCGGCCCCGAGGTGCCCGACCCCGCACGGCTCCGTGAACGGGTGCCGGCCCTGCTGTCGGACCTCGGGCTGCTGCGCGGCGGCCCCGGACGGTGGCGGCTCACCGCCGCGGCCGCCCGCTACGGGACCGAAACGGACGAGCACGTCCCGCCGATCCAGGACAATGACCAACACGGCCGGACACGACCCGACACGGCACGTGGCCCCGGTGACGGCCCCGTGCCCGAGGCTCCCGCCGATCCCCAGGGTGATCTGAGCCGGGTGGCGTCCGTGCTGCAAGCGGTGGCGAACGAGAAGGTGAGCGCGTCCAGTGGTGACACAGGAGACCAGCCAGGCCCCGGGGACGGAAGCGGCGGCGGTTCCGGCTGAAGCCTCCGCCGACGGGCCCCGTACCTCCCGCGGTATTCCCCGCTACCGCCTCGAACGCGCGGGCATCCGCAACGTCTGGCAGTACGACGACCACGTCCTGGACTTCGCTGAGGGGCGGCTGCTGCTGCGCGGCCGCAACGGCGCGGGCAAGTCCAAGGCCCTGGAGATGTTGCTCCCGTTCCTGCTGGACGGGGACGTGCGCCGGCTGGACACCACCGGGACCAACCGGACCAGCCTGCGCTGGCTGATGGCCGAGGGCCCGCGCGCGGGCCGCCTCCCCGACACCGAGGAGACCGGCCCCGACCTGCTCGGCGGACCCGGGACGGGCGAGGCCGCCGGGGACGGGGAGGAGACGGACGCGGAGGGCGGAAGCACCGGTCCCACCACCCGGCTCGGCTACCTGTGGGTGGAGTTCACCACCGAGCGCGGCGAACGCGGACTCGACGCCGCGGCCCGGGCCGGTGCGGGTCCCAGGAGCACCTCCGCGCTGCTCGCCGCGAACGCCGAGGGGCACGGCGCCCCTCGGGAGGAGCCCCGCGACCCCGGCGCCCCGCCCAGCCACCTGACCCTGGGCGCCGCCGTCATGGCGGTGGACGGCTCCGACCCGCGCTGCGTGTTCTTCGTCACCGAGCGCAGGGTCGGGCACGACCTCGAACTGGTCACCGACGGCCGCCCCAAGCCCGTGGACCGCCTCCGCTCGGAGATCGGCACCGACAACTGCTTCACCAGCGCCGTCCCCTACCGGGCCCGGGTGATGCGCGACCTGTTCGGCATCGACGACTCCGTCCGCTACCGCAACCTCATCCACCTGCTCTACCGGCTGCGCCGTCCCACCATCGGCGACCGCCTGGAGGCCGGTGAGCTCGTCGGGGTCCTGTCCGAGGCGCTGCCGCCCATGGACGAGTCCGTCCTGGACGAGGTCGCCCGCAACATCGCCGACCTGGAGCAGGCCCGCTCCGACAAGGACTCCCTCGCCGAGGCACGGGCGGGCGTCACCGTCTTCCTGGAGGACTACCGGGGCTACCTGGTCCACGCACTGCGCGCGCGGGTCGCCGAGGTGCGCGAACAGGTCGACTCCGCCGCGCACCGCACGGAGGAGACCGAGCGGCTGCGCGCCGAGCTCGACCGCCTCATCACGGTGGAGAGCCAGGTCTCCGAGGAGCGCGACCAGGCCCGCCGCACCCGCGACACCGCGCAGGCCGACGACGGCACCCTCGCCACCGCACAGGAGGGCGCCGCCGCGGCCACCGGCAACGAGCGCCGCGCCTACGACGCCGCGGTGGGCGCCTACATCCGCGCGGCCGAGGCCGCATGGGTCGCCGCCGAGCACGCCGAACGGTTGGAGCGAAGCGCCGTCGAGCGGCTGGGCGAGGACTCCGACACGGTCGAGCGCGCACTGGACGTGCTGCGCCAGACCCATGCCGAGGCCTCGCGCGCGGCCACGGCCGCGGGGATCGACCCCGGTGTCCTGGGCGCCGTACCCGACCCGGTCCTCACCGTCCACGCGCCGCGCGAGAGCACCACGCGGGTGGACCTGCAGGGGCTGGAACAGGCCGTCGAGCGCGAGCCCGTGGAGGGCATCGACCTGGACGGCCTGCGCGACCGCCTGGGACGCCTCCACGACCAGCTCACGGGGGCCGCGGGGCGCGCCGCCGACCGGACCGACCTGGTCACCCGCCTGACCGGGCTCACCGCCGCCGCGGCCGAGGCCGACCGCCGCCTGGTCGCCCTGACGAGCGAGGCCGAGGGCGCCGACGCCGCGCTCGAACAGGCCCACACGCGCGAGCAGGACGCCGTCGGCGGGGTGCGCCGGGAGAGCGCCGCCTACGCGGAGGGCGTCCGGGCCTGGGCCGCGCGGCTGCGCGACTCCAGCCACGCGCACGCCCTGGGCGAGGCCATCCACGAACTGGAGGGCAGTGTCGAACTGCCCATCAACGACTCCCTGCGCGTCCTGGACCCGAACGTGCCCGCCACGGTCGCCCGCCTCGCCTACGCGGCCGTGGACCCCCTGCTGGAGGAGCTGCGCGCCCGCCGGGACGTGGCGGTGGGGGAGGAGGGCCAGCTCTCCGACGAGCTCGCCGAGCTGGCGGACCGCAAGGCGAGGAACACCGAGCACGCCCCCGAGCGCCCGGCCTGGGCCACCCACCCGCGCCCCGCCGGGGACGGCGTCCCGCTGTACGAGGCCGTCGACTTCGCCGAGGGGCTCAGCACGCGTGAGCAGGCCGGACTGGAGGCGGCGCTGGAGGCCAGCGGGCTGCTGGCCGGGTGGGTGCGCGCCGACGGCACCCTCCACGACCCGACGACGCGGGACCTGATGGTCTCCCCGGTGCCCGTGCCGGCGCTGTCGAGGCCGTTCAGGGGACGGACGCTGCTCGACGTCCTCGTGCCGGCCGCCGTCCCCGCCTCCGGGCCCGGCCGCGCGGTCGACCAGGACGGCCTGCGGGCCCTGCTGTCCTCCGTGGCGCTGTACTCGGACGCGGAGATGGAGCGCGCCAGGGGAGAGGACGGAGACAACGACGCCAGGCACCGCAGGGACGGACACGGCTCCCCGGACGCCGAGCCCAGGCACCGCCGGGACAGCCAGGGCACCGTCGTCCTGTCCAGCGCCGTGTCCCTCTCCGGGAGCTGGCGCCTGGGCGTCGCCTCCGGAGCCCACCACAAGAGCGAACCCGAGTACATCGGCGAGGCCGCCCGCAAGCGCGCCCGCGACCGGAAGTCGGCCAATACCGACCGCCGGATGGCGATCGCCGAGGCCCTGCTCGCCGAGGCGGGCGAACGCCGCTGGGCGGTCGAGCACTCCTACGCCGAGCTCCTGGAGGTCTCCCGCGACCTGCCCGATCCCGCGCCGCTGATCAGTGCCTGGGCCACGCTGGAGGTCGCCCGCGAGGACGTGGCCGCCGCCCGGCGCGCGCACGACGTCGCACGCGCCGCCGCGGAGTCCTGCCGGTCCGAGCTGCTCGACATCCGCGCGAGGCTGCGCGCCTCCGCCGCGGTGGGCGGCGCCGAGGAGGCGGAGGGCTCCCCGTGGGAGCGGGACCTGCCCACCACGCGCGCCGAGCTGGACAGCGCCCTGCGCGCCCTCGACCACCTGCGCGTGCTCATCGCCTCGGCGCTGCGGGACCTGGACGTCCTGGCCTGGGAACTGGCCGACCACGAGCGCCACGTCGCCGCGTGGCGGGCCGCGCGGGCCGACCGGGTACTGGCCGAGGACGCCCGCGCCGCGGCCATCGACGACATGATCACCGTCCGCCGCCAGATCGAGCTCGGCGACCGGGCGCGGGGTGTGGCCCCCGAGCAGCTCGACTCCGCGCGCGAGCAGGTGAGGGCCAGGGCCGAGGAGGCCGCCCAGCGGCTGCCCGAACTCGAACGCGGTGCCCAGCGGGCACGCGACGAGCGCATCAGCGCCGAGGCGCGCCTGGCCGTGGCGGAGCGGGAGAGGGGCGAACAGGTGCTCCGCGCGCTCGCGGCGGGGGACAGGCTGGTCTCGGCGGTCACCACGGAGGACGCGGACGGCGCCGACGTCCCCGACGAGGTGCTGCTGCGCGCCGCCGGCCTGGAGCCGCGCGACGGGCAGGAGGCCCCCCTGGCCGCCTACCTCGCCGCCCGCGGCGAGGCGGCCCCTCCCGGCCCCGACGTCCGCCTCGCCCTGCTGGAGGCCTTCGTCGACCAGGTGGAGGAGGGGCTCACCGCCCCGGAGGCCGAGGTCGACGACAGCGCCATCCTGGGCAGCCGCGAGGACCTCGACCGCCTGCTCGCGTCGTCGGGCTGGGCGCAGATCCGCACCGAGATGAGCGAGCCCCGGGGCATCAAGCGCCTCACCGTGCACGACGAGGAGGGCGCCCACGACGTCACCGCCTACGCCGAGAGGGTCGCGGCCGCCGTCACCAAGGCGGAGGAGGTCGTCGCGGTCGCCGAGGAGGAGGCCTTCGAACGGCACCTGCTGGGCGAGCTGGCCGGCCACCTGGCCCGCCAGATCGACGAGGCCCGGGCCCTCATCGCGACGATGAACGACGTCCTCAAGGACGTCACCACCTCGGCCGGGCTCGGCGTGCGCCTGGACTGGCGGCTGGCCCCCGACGCGGGCGCGGACGTGGAGGCGGTCGTGCCGCTCCTGGCCACGCCCGCCGAGGAGCGCACCCGTGTGCAGACCACGCGGCTGCGGGACGCGCTGCGGCGCTGCATCGAGGCGATCCGCCGCCTGGACCCCACCGCCACGGGCGGCGCGCAGCTGCGCGCCGCGCTGGACTACCGGTCCTGGTTCACCTTCACCGTGTACGTGACCGACGCCGCGGGCGACGAGCGGCGCCTGGGGCACCGCACGGCGCTCAGCCAGGGCGAGCAGAGGGTGGTCGCCTACCTGGTGCTGTTCGCGGCCGCCGCCGCGCACTTCGACGCCCTGGCCGCGCGCGTGCCGTGGGCTCCGAGGCTGATCCTGCTCGACGACGCCTTCGCCAAGGTCGACGAACCCACGCACGGGCGCCTGCTCGGCCTGCTGGTGGAGCTGGACCTGGACTTCGTCCTGACGTCGGAACGGGTGTGGGGGTGCTTCGCCAGCGTGCCGAGCCTGAACATCTACGAGTGCCTGAGGGACCCGAACGTGCCGGGCATCGCGACCCTGCACTTCACATGGGACGGGAGCAGGAGACGCCTCGTCGGTGTGTAGGGAGCTCCCCAGTGGGGAGGGCCCGACCGTGGAAGGGGCGGGTGTTCGGCGAGCGCTTCCTCCCGGCCTGTCCTAGTCTGCTTGTGCAGGAACGACACAGGAGCGGGGTGGCGTAGGTGACTCGGGTACCCGAGACGTTCGAGGGTGGGAGGGCACTCCTGGACGCTCTGGCGCGCTCCGGGCTCCCCCGCGAGGTCCGCTCCTGGGTCACCGCGGCCCTGTGGGGCGAGGACGCGCTCGCGGCCCGCCTGAAGGGCGAGCAGCTGCCGGAGCCCGAGCCGGAGCCGGAACCGGGGACCGCGAGCAGGATCCGCCGGGCCTACCTGACGGGCATCAGGGTCCAGGGCTTCCGGGGCATCGGCCGCCCGGCCGAGCTCACCTTCGGGGCCGGCCCCGGCCTCACCGTGATCGTGGGCCGCAACGGCTCGGGCAAGTCGAGCTTCGCCGAGGCCGCCGAGGCCGCCCTCACCGGGCGCAACCCCCGGTGGGACGCCATGCCCACCGGCTGGCGCGACGGCTGGCGCAACCTGCACTACGACGAGCGCACCGAGGCGTCCGTGGACATCCGCATCGCCGGGGACCAGGGATCCACCCGGATCAGCCGCAGGTGGACGGGCGACAGTGTCCGCTCCGCGCGGGGCGAGGTCGTCCATCCGGACGGGGAGGTCTCGCCGCTCCGGACGCTGGAGTGGGGCGAGAACCTCGTGCGCTACCGGCCCTTCCTGTCCTACGACGAGCTCGGCCGCACGGTGAGCGGACGCTCCGCCGAGCTGTACGACACGCTGACCTCCCTGCTGGGGCTGAGCAGTCTGGCCGAGGCCGAGCGCCGCCTGGCCAAGGTGTGCGACGGGCTCGTCAAGCGCCGCGACCGGCCCTCACGGGAGCTGCGCTATCTGCTCGACGCGCTCCGGGAGTCCGGCGACCCCCGGGCCGCCGAGGCCGTGCGCCTCCTGACGGCCTCCTACTTCGACATGGACGCCCTGCGCAGGATCGCCGCCGACGACGGGCCCAGCGACCCCGAGCTGCACGTGGTCCTGCGCCGCCTGCGGCGGCTGGCGGTGCCCGAGCGGACGGTGATGTCCGACGTGGTCAACGAGCTGCGGGGCGCGGCCATGGAGCTCGCCATGGCCGCGGGCAGCAAGGGCGACCGCGCCCACGGGGTGGTCCGGCTCCTGGAGCAGGCCCTCGAACACCACCAGCGCCATCCCACGGACACCGAGTGCCCCACGTGCTCCGCGCCCCTGGGAGCCGACTGGGCGCGCCGGGCCAACGCCCAGCTGCGGGTGCTGCGGCCGCAGGCGGCCGTCGTCGCGGCCGCCTACGAGCGCGCCGAGGCGGCCCGGGACCAGGCCCGCTTCCTGATGTCGCCGGCACCGGGCTGGCTGCCGCCGGAGAGCGAGCTGGGCCAGGTCTGGGCGCTGTGGGAGTCCGGCGCGGACATCACCGACCTGGGAGAGCTGGCCGAGCACATCGAGGTGGTCGGCCGCAAGCTGCGGGCGGCCGCCGTGAGTGCCCGCCGCGACGCCAGCGAGCGCCTGGAGGATCCCACGGGCGGCTGGGCGGAGCTGGCCGGGCAGCTCTCGGGCTGGCTGGACGACGCTCAGGACGCCATCGCGGCGCGGGACACCCTGAACGCGGCCGAGGCCGCGCTGAACTGGCTGTCGGAGCAGGCGCGGATCCTGCGGGCGGAGCGGCTCGGCCCGGTCGCCGCACAGGCCGAGCAGGTCTGGTACCGGCTGCGCCAGGAGCGCCACATCGACCTCCAGGGCATGCGCCTGACCGGGCGGGGCGCCCGCCGCAGGGTCGAGGTGGACGTGTCCGTCGACGGCGTCGAGGACCAGACCAGCGCGCCCGGGCTGCTGAGCCAGGGCGAGTTCCAGGCCCTGGCGCTGTCCATCTGCCTGCCGCGTACGTTGGTGGAGGGCAACCCGTTCGGCTTCCTGGTGCTGGACGACCCGGTCCAGGCGATGGACACCGAGACGGTGGAGGGCCTGTCCTCGGTACTGGCCGAGGTGGGCAGACACCGGCAGCTGATCGTGTTCACCCACGACACCCGCCTGTCCGACGCCCTGCGCAGGCTGGGCCTGCCGGCGGACATCCGCACGATCAACCGGGACGCCATGTCCAACGTGTGGGTCTCCGACGGAGCGGTCTGAGTCACATCCTGAGTCGCATCGCTTTCGTGAAAAGGCCTGTGAGCAGGGGTTTCGTCCTCAGGAGGCGGGCGCGGGGCATTCGATTTGGCAGAGCACCCCCGAATCCCTGTATAGTCATGACCAGCGCAAGGGGGCAACGCCCCCCGGGGCGGACGACAAGGAAGCCCCAACAGCGCGCCCCTTTAGCTCAGTCGGCAGAGCGTCTCCATGGTAAGGAGAAGGTCTACGGTTCGATTCCGTAAAGGGGCTCCACCACTTGACGAGGTCCGGTCCACGCAGGTGGGTGGCCGGCGGAGGATCTGCCGGTCTGTACCGGGAAGGCCCCGCAGGGGGCGGTTCCCGCTGATCGGGGCGGGGTAGCTCAGTCGGTAGAGCAAGCGGCTCATAATCGCTGTGTCGTCGGTTCAAGTCCGGCCCCCGCTACCACCCGCTGACCCCTGAGGCTCATGGCTCAGGGGTCGTCGCGGGCGCTTAGTACTGTCTCCAGCGAGAAAGGCACTCCGAAGTGGCTGCCACAGACGTGAGGCCGAAGATCACCCTGGCCTGCCAGGAGTGCAATCACCGGAACTACATCACCCGCAAGAACCGTCGGAACACCCCCGACCGTCTCGCGATCAAGAAGTTCTGCCCGAACTGCCGCAAGCACAACGAGCACCGCGAGACCCGCTAGACCCGGTCTCATGACGAGCGCCCTGACGAGCGCGATCGTCTCGAGTGCGACGGAGCAGAGGCGGTTCCCGTGAACTTCCGGCCCGGTGAGCGATCCGCTCACCGGGCCGTTCGCGTCTTCCGGGCCCCTTCACGACAGGAGAGAGCGTGGCGATCAACCCTGACTACCTCGGCCGGGAGTATCCCGCGCCGGAGGCCTACGAGGTGACCCGGGGCAAGATCCGGGAGTTCGCCGAGGCGGTCAACGACCCCCACCCGTTCTACGTCGATCCGGCCGCGGCCCGAGACGCCGGGTACCCCGACGTGATCGCCCCGCCCACCTTCCCCGTGATCCTCGGCATGGCGGGCTCGGCCCAGGCCATCGCCGACCCCGGACTGGGAGTGGACTTCTCCCGGGTCGTGCACGGCGACCAGGGCTTCCACTACAGCCGTCCGCTGCACGCCGGCGACCTCCTCAGCAGTGTCACCCGCATCACGGGCATCAAGGCCCTCGGCGGCAACGAACTGCTCACCCTGGAGACCGTGGCCGACGACGCCGACGGCGAGCACGTGGTCACCGCCACGATGATGCTCGTCGTGCGGGGAGGAGAGGAATGAGCAGGCTGCGCCACGCCGACGTCGAGGTCGGCACCAAGCTGCCCGAGCGGACCTTCCCGGTCCGCCGCCTGGACCTGGTCCGCTACGCGGGGGCCTCGGGCGACTTCAACCCCATCCACTGGAACGAGCGCTTCGCCAAGTCGGTGGGCCTGCCCGACGTGATCGCGCACGGCATGTTCACCATGGCCGAGGCCGCGCGGGTGCTCACCGACTGGACGGGCGACCCGGGCTGCGTCGTCGACTACTCGGTGCGCTTCTCCGCGCCCGTGGTGGTCCCGGACGACGACGAGGGCGCCGAGGTCACGGTCGGGGGCAAGGTCAGGGCCAAGAACGGCGACGGCACCGTCGACGTCCTGCTGACCGCGCGCTCCGGCGGCGCCAAGGTCCTGGCGCAGTCCAAGGCCACCGTGCGCCTGGCGAGGTAGGCCGTGACCGCGCTCTCCGAGTACACCACCCTGCGCCTGGGCGGCCCGGCCAGGGAGTTCCGTGCGGCCGCCACCACCGAGGACCTGGTCGCCGCGGTGGCCGCGGCCGACGCCGCCGGCGAGCCCGTCCTCGTCCTGGGCGGCGGCAGCAACCTCGTGGTCTCCGACGCCGGATTCCCCGGGACCGTGGTCCTGGTGGACTCCCGGGAGGTCTCCTTCGAGGAGGCGGGCACCGACGAGACGGGCGAGCCCGTCGTGCTGGTGCGCGCCGACGCCGGCGTGGAGTGGGACCCCCTGGTGGAGCGGGCCGTCTCCGAGGGCCTGAGCGGCGTGGAGTTCCTGTCGGGCATCCCCGGCCGGGTCGGCTCCACCCCCATCCAGAACGTGGGTGCCTACGGCCAGGACGTCAGCCAGACCATCCGCGAGGTGCTCGTCCACGACCGGCGCACCGGCGAGCGGCGCCGGATGACCAACGCCGAGTGCGGCTTCACCTACCGCGACAGCGTCTTCAAGGGCGACGACCGCTACGTGGTGTGCGAGGTGACCTTCGCCCTGCACCGCTCCAAGCTCAGCCGACCGATCGCCTACGCCGAGGTGGCCCGCACCCTGGGCACCGAGGCGGGGGCCCGCGTGCCGCTGGAGCGGGCGCGGGAGACCGTCCTGGGGCTGCGCAGGGGCAAGGGCATGGTCCTGGACCCCGACGACCCGGACACCCGCAGCGCGGGGTCCTTCTTCACCAACCCGGTGGTCACCGCAGAGGAGTTCGCGGCCGTGCGGGAGCGGGCCGCCGCCCGCCTGGGCGCCGACGCGGAGGTGCCCGGCCACCCCGACGGCCTGGGCGGCGTCAAGCTGTCCGCGGCCTGGCTGATCGACCGGGCCGGGTTCGGCAAGGGGTACGGGAGCGGGCCCGCCCGCATCTCCGGGAAGCACACCCTGGCGTTGACCAACCCCGGCGGGGCCACGACCGAGGACCTGCTGGAGCTGGCCCGCGAGGTACGCGCGGGTGTGGAGGAGGCCTTCGGGGTCGTCCTCGTCAACGAGCCGGTGATGGTCGGCGTCGCGCTCTGAACCTCTTCGCGGCTGCGCCCAACCTGTGAGTTGGGCGCAGCCAACTTCTTTTGCAGGGCTGGCTGATAAAAGAATTCAGTAAAGCCATGAATTGCATCCCCCTTCTGTCCTCCCATAAAGTCGGATGCGTCGAAGGGGAGTAGTCCCCAATGCGTACGATCGACATCCTGGCCGTCGCGGCCCGGTCGTGCGAGCCCGGTCAGGCCACAGGACCTGACCAGGGGCGGACGAGACCTTTGACCCGGACAAGACCGGGTTGAAGTGGCGTCCTCCGCCTCCTTCCGCCCAGGGCGCCTCGGACGGAAGGGAAAGCGTGACAGGGTTTATCGCGGGCCTGACATTCAGTGCCTTCGCCATCTTCATCGCCGAAATGGGGGACAAGACCCAACTCGTGGCGATGTCCCTGGCCACCCGTTACCGGGCTCTCACGGTCATCCTCGGCATCACCGTCGCCACCGCCGCCGTGCACGCCGGAAGCGTCCTGCTGGCCGAGGTCCTGGGCGCGGCGCTGCCCACCGACTGGCTCACCCTCGCCGCCGGTGTCGCGTTCGTCTTCTTCGGCCTGTGGACCCTGCGCGGTGACGAGATGACCGACAAGGACGAGGAGCGCGCCGCCTCCCGGCGCATCCGCTCCGCGTTCGCGACCGTCCTCCTCGTCTTCTTCGTCGCCGAGCTCGGCGACAAGACGATGCTCGCCACCATCACCGTCGGCACCCAGTACCACTGGCTGCCGGTGTGGATCGGCTCCACCATCGGCATGGTCGCGGCCGACGCCATCGCCATCGCCCTGGGCGCGGTCCTCGGCAAGAAGCTGCCCGAGCGCGCCATCCAGATCGGCGCCGCCGCCCTGTTCTTCGTCGCGGGCGCGGCCATGCTCGGCCAGGGCGCCTGGATGCTCCTCGCCTGACCGCGCGGGCCCGCCGGTCTACTCCCCGGGCTCCTCGGCCAGCCACGCGTCCACCCCGGACAGCAGCTCCTTGCGCAGCGACTCCGGCGCTCCCGAACCGCGGACGGACATCCGCGCCAGCTCGGCCAGCTCCGGGTCGGAGAACCCGAACACCTCGCGGGCGATCCGGTACTGCTCCACCAGGCGCGGGCCGAACAGCAGCGGGTCGTCGGTCCCCAGCGCGATCGGCACTCCGGCGTCGAAGAGCCTGCGCAGCGGCAGGTGCTCCAGCTCGTCGAAGACCCCCAGGCCCACGTTCGAGGTCGGGCAGATCTCCAGCGTCACCCCCTGGGCGGCGATCCGCTCCACCAGGCGGGGGTCCTCCACGGCGCGCACCCCGTGCCCCACCCGGTCGGCCCGCAGCTCGTCCAGGCACTCGCGCACGCTGCGCGGCCCCTGGAGCTCTCCGCCGTGCGGCGCGGACAGCAGCCCGGCCCGGCGCGCGATCCGGAACGCGCCCTCGAACTCCAGGGCCCGGCCCCGCCGCTCGTCGTTGTTCAGCCCGAACGAGACCACGCCCCTGCCCGCGTACTGGCGGGCCAGCCGGGCCAGGACCTTGGCGTCCAGCGGGTGCCTGGTGCGGTTGGCGGCCACCATCAGGCCGATGGCCACCCCGGTCTCGCGCTCGGCGGCGCGGGCGGCGTCCAGGATCAGCTCCAGGGTCGCGGTGAGCCCGTCGAAGCGCGAAGCGTAGCCGCTCGGGTCGACCTGGATCTCCAGCCACGCGGACCCCGCGGCGCGCTCGTCCTCGGCCGCCTCGCGCAGCAGCCGGTACATGTCCTCGGGCCGGCGCAGCACCGACCGGGCGATGTCGTAGAGGCGCTGGAAGCGGAACCAGCCGCGCTCGTCGGTGGCGCGGAGTCTGGGGGGCCACTCCTCGACCAGGGCCTGGGGAAGGTGGACCCCGTTCTCCCGGGCCATCTCCACCAGGGTGGAGTGGCGCATCGAGCCGGTGAAGTGCAGGTGCAGGTGAGCCTTGGGCAGCCGGTCCAACCGGCGGGCGCTGGTCGGTGTCTCCATGGCGTAAGCCTGCCGTATGAGGAGCACCGGTGGTGCCGGGACGCCGGACTTCGTCCGTCCGGACCGGGCACGGACGCGCGGGAGCGCCCCGCACGGCGCGGCGCCGGGGCGCCTGTGGCCGGGGCCGGTGAGCGCCCGCCCCGGCCTCAGGGGGTGTTCGGGCGCCCGCGGGGGCGCTGGAGGCGCCGGAGGCGAACTCGCGAGGAACGAGTCCGCCTCCGGCGCCGAAGGTTCCCGCTCTCCGGGCGCCCGAACAACGGGGCGAGGTGAAGCCCCGGGGGGATACCGCTACTTGGCCTCGGCCAGCAGCTTCTGGACGCGGCTCACGCCCTCGGCGAGGTCCTCGTCGCTGAGCGCGTAGGACAGGCGCAGGTAGCCGGGGGTGCCGAAGGCCTCACCGGGCACCACGGCGACCTCGGCCTCCTCCAGGATGAGCTCGGCCAGCTCGGTCGAGGTCTGCGGCGTCCTGCCGCGGATCTCCTTGCCCAGCACGCCCTTGACGGACGGGTAGGCGTAGAAGGCGCCCTGCGGCTCGGGGCAGACCACGCCGTCGATCTCGTTGAGCATGCGCACGATCGTCCTGCGGCGGCGGTCGAAGGCCTCGCGCATCCTCGCCACCGCCTCCAGGTCGCCGGAGAGCGCGGCCAGGGCGGCGGCCTGCGAGACGTTGGCGACGTTGGAGGTGGCGTGCGACTGGAGGTTGCTCGCGGCCTTGACGACGTCCTTGGGGCCGATGATCCACCCCACGCGCCAGCCGGTCATGGCGTAGGTCTTGGCCACGCCGTTGACGACGACGGTGCGGTCGGCGATCTCGGGCACCTCCACGGGCAGCGAGGAGAACTCCGTGTCCCCGTACACCAGGTGCTCGTAGATCTCGTCGGTCAGCACCCACAGGCCGTGCTCGTTCGCCCACCGGCCGATCTCCCGGACCTGCTCGCGCGGGTACACGGCGCCGGTCGGGTTGGACGGGGAGACGAACACCAGGACCTTGGTGCGCTCGCTGAGCGCCGCCTCCAGCTGCTCCACACCGGCCAGGTAACCGGTGCTCTCGTCGGTGACCACGTAGACCGGGACGCCGCCCGCGAGCTTGATGGACTCGGGGTAGGTGGTCCAGTACGGGGCGATGACGATGACCTCGTCGCCCGGGTCCAGCATGGCCGCGAAGGCCTCGTAGATGGCCTGCTTGCCGCCGTTGGTCACCAGGACCTGGGAGGCCTCCACCTCGTAGCCGGAGTCGCGCCGGGTCTTCTCGACGATGGCCTTCTTCAGCTCGGGAAGGCCGCCCGCCGGGGTGTAGCGGTGGAACCGGGGCTCACGGGCGGCCTGGACGGCGGCCTCGACGATGTAGTCGGGGGTCGGGAAGTCGGGTTCCCCCGCGCCGAAGCCGATGACGGGACGGCCCTCCGCCTTCATGGCCTTGGCCTTGGCGTCCACGGCGAGGGTGGCGGACTCGGAGATGGCGCTGATACGTGCAGAGATACGGGGTCGGTCAGTCATGGTCCCATGTTGTCATGTGCCTTCCCGTCCGGGGAGGGAAGGCGGGTGGTGGGGGGACGAAGACACCCCTCCCCCGCGCGGGAGGACGAACGGTTTGGCCAGGGGGCGGGGAGCGCATAGACTCTTCCGCGCCGGCCGGTCGTTGTCGGGGTGTTATCCGACATACGGTGTGCGTAGCGCGCCGGGACCGGCTATGGTGGGATCGCAGTTTCCGCTAAGGGCAGTGGCTCAATTGGCAGAGCACCGGTCTCCAAAACCGGCGGTTGGGGGTTCGAGTCCCTCCTGCCCTGCACATCCGCTCGCGCGGTGTGGCGCCCCCGGGCGCCGCGCCGCGCGGGCAACGGACAACACGGGGAAATCCAGCAGCCCGCGACCCTAAGGACCCCAGGTGACTCAGACTGACGCCGACGCCAAGCCCGACAGGGAGCCCAAGCGTCGTACCGGTCCGGTGACGTTCACCAAGCAGGTCGTCGGCGAGCTGCGCAAGGTCCGCTGGCCCACGCGCCGTGAGCTGGTGACCTACACCATCGTGGTCCTCGTCTTCGTGCTGATCGTCCTGGGCTACGTCTCCCTCCTCGACTGGGGCTTCGGCGAGGCCGTCACCTGGCTGTACGGCACGTTCGGCACTCCGCAGGGAGCCTGACGCCCCTCACGGCCGCCCCTCCCGGACGAGCCGGGGGCGGGTCAGTCCTCGTCCGCGCGTTGGTCCCGGATCATCCGGGGAGACCGTAAGCTGGCATGACCGGGCCCGACGCATGGCGCTGTCTCGTATGCGTCGTGCCCGAGAGCGAATCCGACGAGAGAAAGAGCAGCCGTGTCCGAGTCCCCACTGACCTCTGACGACTTCCCCGAAGAGGAGCCGGATCAGTCGTCGGCGGAAGAGACCGGCCTGGCGGGCGAGCTGCCGGAGGATGCGGCCGGCGAGGCCGACACCGACAGCCCGGAGCTGACCGGTGACGCTGACGAGGCCGAAGAGACCGGCGCGGCCGACGCGGACCGGGAGAACGCCGACGAGGAGGGCGCGGAGGTCGAGGAGGCCCCCCGCCTGAACCCCGTCGAGGAGTTCAAGAACGAACTGGTCCTGCTGCCCGGCGACTGGTACGTCGTGCACACCTACGCGGGTTACGAGAAGCGGGTCAAGGCCAACGTCGAGAGCCGCACCCAGTCGCTCAACATGGAGGAGTACATCTTCCAGGTCGAGGTGCCCGAGCACGAGGTCACCGAGGTCAAGAGCGGCAAGCGCCAGCAGGTCACCGAGAAGGTCCTGCCCGGCTACGTGCTCGTCCGCATGGACCTGACCGACGAGTCCTGGTCGGCCATCCGCAACACCCCGGGCGTCACCGGTTTCGTGGGCCTGTCCAACAAGCCCGCCCCGCTGAGCCTGACCGAGGTGGCCAAGCTCCTCGCGCCCGAGCCGGAGGAGGAGCCGGAGCAGGCGCAGCAGGCCAAGGCCGCCGGCGGCGGCGAGACCCGTGCCGACGTGGCCTACGAGGTCGGCGAGTCCGTCACGGTCATGGAGGGTCCGTTCGCGACCCTGCCCGCGACGGTCAGCGAGATCAACGCCGACACCCAGAAGCTCAAGGTGCTGGTGTCGATCTTCGGCCGTGAGACCCCGGTCGAGCTCTCGTTCAACCAGGTCGCCAAGATCTGACCACGCCCCGGGACCGACGCCCGGGCGGGCGTCCCTGCCTGCGCGGAGCGCATGTCAGGGTACCCGGCCGGGCCGCGTAGACTTGGTGGGTCCGCCCCGCGGCGGACCCACTCGCGTGTCCCGCCCCGGCGGGCCGCACCACGGCCCGCCAGGCCCCGGCGGGCCGCCGCCCCGTGCCGCGTGCGCGGGGTCGTGCCTCCTTCGGCAGCGGCGCCCCGGCCCCTCGCGGCCGTGCGGCTCCGTCAGGGAGGCCAGGGGCCAGCACACAACGCAGATCAGGCAAAGGACCCGATATGCCTCCGAAGAAGAAACTGGCCGCACTCGTCAAGGTGCAGCTCCCCGCTGGTCAGGCCACCCCGGCGCCGCCCGTCGGTACCGCGCTCGGCCCGCACGGCGTCAACATCATGGACTTCTGCAAGCAGTACAACGCTGCTACGGAGGCCCAGCGCGGCAACGTGATCCCCGTGGAGATCTCCATCTACGAGGACCGCTCCTTCAGCTTCGTCACCAAGACGCCTCCGGCGCCCAAGCTGATCCTGAAGGCCGCCGGGATGGACAAGGCCGCCACCGACCCGGGCCGCACCACGGCCGGTTCCATCACCGCCGACCAGGTTCGCGAGATCGCGCAGACCAAGCTGCCCGACCTCAACACCGACGACATCGAGGCCGCCACCAAGATCGTCGCCGGCACCGCCCGCTCGATGGGCATCGAGGTCAAGTAGCCCCCTACGGTGGCACCGGTCCGGCCGGACCGGAGCGGCCGGGGACGCCCGACCTTCAAGAACCGCAGTGGCAGGGCCAGGCGCTGGCCCCGTGACCACAAGTTCCCTAGGAGAACCGCGTGAAGCGCAGCAAGAACCACCGCAAAGCCAGCCAGCTGGTGGACCGGGACAAGCTCTACAGCCCCGCCGAGGCCGTGAAGCTCGCCCAGGAGACCTCCACCGCCAAGTTCGACGCGACCGTCGAGGTCGCCCTGCGCCTGGGCGTCGACCCGCGCAAGGCCGACCAGATGGTCCGCGGCACCGTGAACCTGCCGCACGGCACCGGTAAGACCGCTCGGGTCCTGGTCTTCGCGACCGGTGAGCGTGCCGAGCAGGCCCTCGCCGCTGGCGCCGACATCATCGGCGACGACGAGATGATCGAGAAGGTCTCGAAGGGCTTCACCGACTTCGACGCCGTCGTCGCCACCCCGGACCTCATGGGCAAGGTCGGTCGTCTCGGCCGCGTCCTCGGTCCGCGCGGCCTGATGCCGAACCCGAAGACCGGCACCGTCACCCCCGACGTGGCCAAGGCCGTGACCGACATCAAGGGCGGCAAGATCGAGTTCCGCGTGGACCGCCACGGGAACCTGCACTTCATCATCGGCAAGGCCTCCTTCGCCGAGCAGCAGCTCGTGGAGAACTACCAGGCCGCGATCGACGAGGTGAACCGCCTCAAGCCGTCCGCCGCCAAGGGCCGCTACATCAAGAAGGCCGTGGTCACCACGTCCATGGGCCCGAGCATCCCGCTCGACGCCTAGCCTTCGCGGTCTCCGCGCATCAGGAGAGCGGCCCCCGGCGTCCCGGTCAGGACGTCGGGGGCCGCTTCGCGTGCGGGGCCCGTCCGCGGCGCGGTACGGACGGAAGCGGTCCCCGGGCCCGCCGGGCCAGGGGACCGCTGTGCGCGTACCGGAGGAGGTGACCGCCTACAGGTCGGTGATCTCGTCCTCGGAGGGCATCTCGAAGGAGGTCTCACCCAGGTCGGAGAAGACCATCGAGACGTCGGCCACGTCGTCGGAGAACTCCATGCGCATGGGGAAGCCGTCGTCGGCGATCCAGGCGGAGACCTCGACGGTTCCCTCGATGCTGCCGCCCATGAGCTCGTTGACGGCCTTCTTCTGCTCCGGCTCCAGGGCCTCGACCTCCTCCTGGGTCAGCGTGCCCTCGACGAGGGTGGTCTCGACACCGCTGACCTCCTCGGTACCGACCTCCTCGATCTGCTCGATCTCGGCGACGGTCCCGGCGATGCGGGGGAAGTGGCTGGTGTCGAACACCTCGTCCGAGGGGGCCGTCTCGGTGTCCTGCACACCGCGGACCCACGGCGTGTCGACCTCCTGGAGGCCGTTGTGGTTGGACACGAGGACGTCGCCCTCGGCCGGAACGATGAGGATGGACGTGCCGAGCTCCTCCGCGGTCAGGCCGAGGTCCTCTCCGCTCAGCTCGGCCAGACCGAGGATCGCCTCGCCCACGAAGGGCATGACCATGGTGACGTGGGCGGCCTCGGGGTCGTCCATGACCTCGTAGGTCGTGGTCATCGTCGTGTCGCCCTCCTCGGGGTCGGACGCGACCATCTCCATGTCGAGGGTGTAGTTGTCGACCTCCTGGAAGCTCTGTCCGAGACTGGCGACCAGGTCGAGGATGCCGCCACCGCTGCTCTCCTCGGGCGTCTCCGCCGCGGCGTCGGCGGGCTCCTCCTCGGGGGCTCCTCCGCCGCAGGCGGTGAGGGCCAGGGCCAAGGTGCCGGCGGTCATCAGGGCCGGCATACGGGTCTTCACGGGGGTGTCCGCCTTCTTCATATTCTGTGGGGGAAGGGCACATCTGGGAGCGGGGGTGCCCGAGTGCATCATGTTGCCACGGGAAACCGACGTTCGAGTCCGGTCCGCGGCGGTCGTTACTGGGACGTAGGTTCCTTCGGTACGGTTTCGTGCCCCGGGGGAGTGAGCGCGATCACCCGTCCGGTCGTGCACGGGTGGACGGGCACCCCGAGACGTGCAGTACGATGGGTTATTGCCGAAGACCGCTGGTCGCCACCCGAACGGGTGGCCCAAGGACCCATCCGCGATGGGCGCCCGCGCAGGTGTCACAAGAGCTTCCCGTTCCGGGCGCCCCCGTGCGCCCAGCAGAACGCGGTCGTGCCCCGTGCGCCTGGCGCCCGGGGCCTTTTCTCGTGCTGACGCCGATCGCACGGGTCCTTGGGGGTCAACCAGCGTTCACTGTTGGAAGGAGTCCCATGGCGAGGCCGGACAAGGCAGCCGCGGTCGCCGAGATCGCGGAGGAGCTCCGCGGCTCGAACGGCGCCGTGCTGACCGAATACCGGGGGCTCAGCGTGGCGCAGATCACCGAACTGCGCCGCAGCCTCGGCCAGAGTGCGCGTTTTCGCATCGTCAAGAACACGCTGACCAAGATCGCGGTCACGGAGGCCGGACTCGACGAGCAGGTCAAGGACCTGCTTGAGGGCCCGTCCGCCATCGCCTTCGTCCACGGCGACGTGGTCGAGGCCGCCAAGGGTCTGCGTGACTTCTCGAAGGCGAACTCGTCCCTGGTGATCAAGGGCGGCGTCATCGACGGCAAGTCGATGAGCGCCGAGGACGTCACCAAGCTGGCCGACCTGGAGTCCCGCGAGGTGCTTCTCTCGAAGATGGCCGGTGTGCTCAAGGCCAAGCAGGGCCAGGCCGCCGCCGTCTTCCAGGCGCTCCCCTCCAAGACTGTGCGTCTCGCGCAGGCCCTGGCGGACAAGCGCTCCGAAGAAGCCGCCTGAACATTTTCGAACCCGCCGGGCGCCGAGGGTGTCCGGACACTGGCTCGCACGTGACGCTCGCAGGCTCGCGTGTCCGTAGAGAAAGAGAGATCGCACCATGGCGAAGCTCAGCAACGACGACCTGATGGCCGCCTTCGAGGAGATGACCCTCCTCGAGCTGTCCGAGTTCGTGAAGGCCTTCGAGGAGAAGTTCGACGTCACCGCCGCCGCTCCGGCCGCCGTGGCCGTCGCCCCCGCCGGTGGCGGTGGCGAGGCCGCCGCCGAGGAGGAGAAGGACGAGTTCGACGTCGTCCTCGAGGCCGCCGGCGACAAGAAGATCCAGGTCATCAAGGAGGTCCGCGGCCTCACGAGCCTGGGTCTCAAGGAGGCCAAGGACCTGGTCGACAACGCCCCGAAGGCTCTGCTGGAGGGCGTCAACAAGGAGGCCGCGGACAAGGCCAAGGCCGCCCTCGAGGGCGCCGGCGCCACCGTCACCCTCAAGTAGTCCTCCGCGGGTCGCAGAGGCCCGCTGGTCTGCGCACGCGGCCGTCCCCGCCCTTTTCCGGGCAGGGCGGCCGCTTTCGTGTTCTCGGGGGCGCCGGCGCGGCGGCGCTGGGCTATCCTGATGCGCGGTCCGGGCCCCGTGCCCGCTCCTTTCCGGGACGGCCCGCCGGCCCGGAGGCCCGCGGCGGGGCCGTGCGTGTTCGCCGGGCGCCGCGCGCCGTGTCCGCCACCGCTCCTTCCTCCGCGTGTGCGAAGCTGGGCGGGCCCGGGTGGGGGGCGCGTGTGCGAACTGTCCTCAGGACGCGGTAATCTCCCGTCCCGGGAATCCCGGCGGGGCCCTGAGGAAGTGTTTACCCGCCCACGGCGGGGGAATCCTTCGGATGTCCGTTGGCTTCCACCCCCGGGCCAGGGCAGGCGCACCAGTCCACCGAGACGGTTCCGGACCATCCCGGCGAGTCGGTTTCGAGGTGAGAACAACCTGGTTGGGGTTGACGGATCGCCCTCAACGGGCCATCCTGCCGGTGTCGTGAGTGGCGCTGTGGACCGTGAGTGGACAGCGGTGTGGTGTTCGGCTACACTGCTCTTTTGCGCTGCCCTTTGGTGATCCCTGTGCCGGTGAACGGCTGCCGCCCACTTCCGATTCCGGAACATACGGTGGCCCGCTCCCGCACGATGTGACCGTCTCAACCGTGTTGCGGCGGTCCTTCTCGCGACGGATCGTCTGGCGTGCGCGCTTCAACCGCCACAAGCCTTCGGAAGGACCCCTGTTGGCAGCCTCGCGCAACGCCTCCGCTAACGCCCTTGGTCCGCACCGCGTTTCCTTCGCCCGTATCCAGGAACCACTGGAGGTCCCGAACCTCCTGGCCCTGCAGACCGAGTCGTTCGACTGGCTGCTGGGCAACGAGAAGTGGAAGACCCGGGTTGAGACAGCCCGAAACGCTGGCCGCAAGGACGTTCCGGAGCAGTCCGGTCTCGAAGAGATCTTCGAGGAGATCAGCCCGATCGAGGACTTCTCGGGCACGATGTCCCTGTCGTTCCGCGATCATCGGTTCGAGCCGCCCAAGTACTCCGAAGAGGAGTGCAAGGACAAGGACATGACCTACTCCGCCCCGATGTTCGTCACGGCGGAGTTCATCAACAACGACACCGGTGAGATCAAGAGCCAGACGGTGTTCATGGGCGACTTCCCGCTCATGACCGTCAAGGGCACCTTCATCATCAACGGCACCGAGCGCGTCGTCGTGTCCCAGCTGGTCCGCTCGCCGGGCGTGTACTTCGACAAGTCCGTCGACAAGACCTCGGACAAGGACCTCTTCGGCTGCAAGGTCATCCCGTCCCGCGGTGCATGGCTGGAGTTCGAGGTCGACAAGCGCGACTTCGTCGGCGTTCGTATCGACCGCAAGCGCAAGCAGGGCGTCACCGTCCTGCTCAAGGCGCTGGGCTGGACCACGGACCAGATCCTGGAGCGCTTCGGCCAGTACGAGTCCATCCGCAACACGCTGGAGAAGGACCCCACCGCGGGTACCGACGACGCGCTGCTGGACATCTACCGCAAGCTGCGTCCGGGAGAGCCGCCCACGAAGGAGTCGGCCCAGGCGCTGCTGGAGAACCTGTACTTCAACCCCAAGCGCTACGACCTGGCCAAGGTCGGCCGCTACAAGATCAACAAGAAGCTCGGTCTCGACACCGACTACACGCAGGGCACGCTGACCGAAGAGGACATCGTCGCCACGATCGACTACCTGGTCCGCCTGCACGCGGGCGAGGTCGAGAAGGAGACCGTCACCGGTCTCAACCCGATCGAGACCGACGACATCGACCACTTCGGCAACCGCCGCCTGCGCACCGTCGGCGAGCTCATCCAGAACCAGGTCCGCCTGGGCCTGGCCCGCATGGAGCGCGTCGTCCGTGAGCGGATGACCACCCAGGACGTCGAGGCGATCACGCCGCAGACCCTGATCAACATCCGTCCCGTCGTGGCCTCCATCAAGGAGTTCTTCGGCACCTCGCAGCTGTCCCAGTTCATGGACCAGACCAACCCGCTCGCGGGTCTGACCCACAAGCGCCGCCTCTCGGCGCTGGGTCCGGGCGGTCTGTCCCGTGAGCGCGCGGGCTTCGAGGTCCGGGACGTGCACCCCTCGCACTACGGCCGCATGTGCCCGATCGAGACGCCCGAGGGCCCCAACATCGGTCTGATCGGCTCGCTCGCCGCCTACGGCCGGGTCAACTCCTTCGGCTTCGTGGAGACCCCGTACCGCAAGGTCGTCGACGGCCGCATCACCGACCAGGTCGACTACCTGACCGCGGACGAGGAGGACCGCTTCGTCATCGCGCAGGCCAACACGCCGATGAACGCGGACGGCACCTTCGCCGAGACGCGTGTGCTCGTGCGCCGTAAGGGCGGGGAGTTCGAGCAGGTCACCGCGGACGAGGTCGACTACATGGACGTGTCGCCGCGCCAGATGGTGTCGGTCGCCACCGCCATGATCCCGTTCCTGGAGCACGACGACGCCAACCGCGCCCTCATGGGCTCCAACATGCAGCGCCAGGCCGTGCCGCTGCTGCGCGCCGAGTCGCCGTTCGTCGGTACCGGCATGGAGTACCGCGCCGCCACCGACGCCGGCGAGGTCATCCTCGCCGAGAAGGCCGGTGTCGTCGAGGACGTCACCGCCGACTACGTCACCGTCATGGCCGACGACGGCACGCGCAAGACGTACCGCATGGGCAAGTTCCAGCGCTCCAACCAGGGCACCTGCTTCAACCAGCGGCCGATCGTGGCCGAGGGCCAGCGGGTGGAGGAGAGCCAGGTCCTCGCGGACGGGCCCTCCACCGACCAGGGTGAGATGTCGCTGGGCAAGAACCTGCTCGTGGCGTACATGTCCTGGGAGGGCCACAACTACGAGGACGCGATCATCCTCTCCCAGCGCCTGGTGCAGGACGACGTCCTGTCCTCGATCCACATCGAGGAGCACGAGGTCGACGCCCGCGACACCAAGCTGGGCCCGGAGGAGATCACCCGGGAGATCCCCAACGTCAGCGAGGAGGTCCTCGCCGACCTGGACGACCGGGGCATCATCCGCATCGGCGCCGAGGTCGTCGACGGCGACATCCTCGTCGGCAAGGTCACGCCCAAGGGCGAGACCGAGCTGACCCCGGAGGAGCGCCTGCTGCGCGCGATCTTCGGTGAGAAGGCGCGCGAGGTCCGCGACACCTCGCTCAAGGTGCCGCACGGCGAGACCGGCAAGGTCATCGGCGTCCGCGTGTTCAGCCGCGAGGAGGGCGACGAGCTCGCCCCCGGCGTCAACGAGATGGTCCGCGTCTACGTGGCCCAGAAGCGCAAGATCACGGACGGCGACAAGCTCGCCGGACGCCACGGCAACAAGGGCGTCATCTCCAAGATCCTGCCCCAGGAGGACATGCCCTTCCTGGAGGACGGCACGCCGGTCGACATCATCCTCAACCCGCTGGGCGTTCCCGGGCGTATGAACGTCGGCCAGGTCCTGGAGGTCCACCTGGGCTGGCTGGCCAAGAACGGCTGGCTGGTCGAGGGGGTCGAGGAGGAGTGGCAGAAGTCGCTGGAGGCCATCGGCGCGATGGAGGTGCCGCCGGACTCCCGCGTGGCGACTCCGGTCTTCGACGGCCTGCGCGGCGACGAGCTCAGCGGCCTGATCCAGTCGGTGCGCCCCAACGCGGACGGCAACCGCCTGATCAACTCCGACGGCAAGGCGCGCCTGTTCGACGGCCGCACCGGTGAGCCGTTCGCCGAGCCGATCTCCGTCGGCTACAAGTACATCCTCAAGCTCCACCACCTCGTGGACGACAAGATCCACGCGCGCTCCACCGGCCCGTACTCCATGATCACCCAGCAGCCGCTGGGCGGTAAGGCGCAGTTCGGCGGCCAGCGCTTCGGTGAGATGGAGGTGTGGGCGCTGGAGGCCTACGGCGCCGCCTACGCCCTCCAGGAGCTGCTCACCATCAAGTCCGACGACGTGGTGGGCCGGGTCAAGGTCTACGAGGCCATCGTCAAGGGCGAGAACATCCCCGAGCCGGGCATCCCTGAGTCCTTCAAGGTGCTCATCAAGGAGATGCAGTCGCTCTGTCTGAACGTGGAGGTGCTGTCCAGTGACGGTATGTCCATCGAGATGCGGGACAGCGACGAGGACGTCTTCCGCGCCGCGGAAGAACTGGGAATCGACCTGGGTAGGCGTGAGCCGAGCAGTGTCGAAGAGGTCTAACTTCCGCATTCTTCGAGAGCAGGGGACGAATTAAGTGCTCGACGTCAACTTCTTCGACGAGCTGCGCATCGGTCTCGCCACGGCCGACGACATCCGCCAGTGGTCGCACGGCGAGGTCAAGAAGCCCGAAACCATCAACTACCGCACCCTCAAGCCCGAGAAGGACGGCCTCTTCTGCGAGAAGATCTTCGGCCCGACCCGGGACTGGGAGTGCTACTGCGGCAAGTACAAGCGCGTCCGCTTCAAGGGCATCATCTGTGAGCGCTGCGGCGTCGAGGTGACCCGCGCCAAGGTGCGCCGTGAGCGGATGGGCCACATCGAGCTGGCCGCTCCCGTCACGCACATCTGGTACTTCAAGGGCGTGCCCTCCCGCCTGGGCTACCTGCTCGACCTGGCGCCGAAGGATCTCGAGAAGATCATCTACTTCGCCGCCTACATGGTCACGTGGGTGGACACCGAGGCCCGTGAGCGCGACCTCCAGTCCCTGGAGGCGCGGATCTCGGTCGAGAAGCAGCACCTGGAGCAGCGCCGCGACTCCACCGTCGAGGAGCGCCACCGCAAGCTGGAGGCCGACCTCGCCGAGCTGGAGGAGCAGGGCGCCAAGGGCGACGCGCGCCGCAAGGTCCGCGAGGGCGCCGAGCGCGAGATGCGCCAGCTGCGCGACCGCGCCCAGCGCGAGATCGACCGCCTCGACGAGGTCTGGAACCGGTTCAAGAACCTCAAGGTCCAGGACCTCGAGGGCGACGAGATGCTCTACCGCGAGATGCGGGACCGCTTCGGCAAGTACTTCCGCGGCGGCATGGGCGCCCAGGCCATCCAGGACCGGCTCGCCAACTTCGAGCTGGACGAGGAGGCCGAGAAGCTCCGCGAGACCATCCGCACCGGCAAGGGCCAGAAGAAGGCCCGCGCCCTGAAGCGGCTCAAGGTCGTCTCGGCGTTCCTCAACACCACCAACAGCCCCATGGGCATGGTGCTGGACTGCATCCCGGTCATTCCGCCGGACCTGCGTCCGATGGTGCAGCTGGACGGTGGCCGCTTCGCGACCTCCGACCTCAACGACCTGTACCGCCGTGTCATCAACCGCAACAACCGCCTCAAGCGGCTGCTCGACCTCGGCGCGCCCGAGATCATCGTCAACAACGAGAAGCGGATGCTGCAGGAGGCCGTCGACGCACTGTTCGACAACGGCCGCCGCGGCCGCCCGGTCACCGGTCCGGGCAACCGTCCGCTCAAGTCGCTGTCCGACATGCTCAAGGGCAAGCAGGGCCGCTTCCGCCAGAACCTGCTGGGCAAGCGCGTCGACTACTCCGGCCGTTCGGTCATCGTCGTCGGCCCGCAGCTGAAGCTGCACCAGTGCGGTCTGCCCAAGCAGATGGCGCTGGAGCTGTTCAAGCCGTTCGTGATGAAGCGCCTGGTCGACCTGAACCACGCGCAGAACATCAAGAGCGCCAAGCGCATGGTCGAGCGGTCCCGCCCGGTCGTGTGGGACGTCCTCGAAGAGGTCATCACCGAGCACCCGGTTCTGCTCAACCGCGCCCCGACGCTGCACCGCCTGGGTATCCAGGCCTTCGAGCCGCAGCTGGTCGAGGGCAAGGCCATCCAGATCCACCCGCTCGTGTGCACGGCGTTCAACGCCGACTTCGACGGTGACCAGATGGCCGTGCACCTGCCGCTGTCCGCCGAGGCCCAGGCCGAGGCGCGGCTGCTGATGCTGGCCACGAACAACATCCTCAAGCCGTCCGACGGCAAGCCCGTGACCATGCCCACCCAGGACATGATCATCGGCCTGTACTACCTGACGACGGAGAAGGCCGGAGCCAAGGGCGAGGGCCGCTCGTTCCTCTCCCCGGCCGAGGCGCTCATGGCCTACGACCTGGGCGACCTCGACCTGCAGGCGAGGATCAAGCTGCGGATCGCCGACGGAGCCCCGGCCCCGAAGGACTGGACGCCGCCGGAGGGCTGGCAGCAGGGCGACGACTACCTGCTGGAGACCACCCTGGGCCGGTACCTGTTCAACGAGACCACCCCGGTCGACTACCCGTACGTCAACTTCCAGGTGGGCAAGAAGCAGGTCTCGGTCCTGGTCAACGACCTCGCCGAGAACTACCCCAAGGTCCAGGTCGCCACGACCCTGGACGCCCTCAAGGACGCCGGTTACCGCTGGGCCACCCGGTCCGGCCTGACCATCGGCATCGAGGACGTCGTCGCGCCTCCGCGCAAGGCCGAGATCCTGGAGGGGTACGAGCGCAAGGCGGACAAGATCCAGCGCGAGTACGACCGGGGTCTGATCACCGACGACGAGCGCCGCCAGGAGCTCACCGAGGTGTGGACCCAGGCCACCACCGAGGTCGCCCAGAACATGGAGGACAACTTCCCCGCCGACAACCCGGTGTGGATGATGGTCCAGTCGGGCGCCCGCGGTAACCCGATGCAGGTGCGCCAGATCGCGGGTATCCGCGGCCTGGTCTCCAACACCAAGGGTGAGACGATCCCGCGTCCGATCAAGTCCTCCTACCGCGAGGGCCTGTCCGTGCTGGAGTACTTCATCTCCACGCACGGTCAGCGCAAGGGTCTGGCCGACACCGCCCTGCGTACCGCCGACTCGGGTTACCTGACCCGTCGTCTGGTGGACGTGGCGCAGGACGTCATCGTCCGGGAGATCGACTGCGGCACCGAGCGGTCGCTGTGGCACGAGATCGGCGAGAAGAACGCCGCCGGCGTCGTGGTGCGCAAGCACAACGTCGAGAACACCGGTTTCGGCCGGACCATCGCCGAGGACGTGGTGGACGCCGACGGCAAGGTCATCCTGCCCGCCCTGAGCGACACCTCCGAGCAGAACATCGACAGGATGATCGAGGCCGGGATCACCCGCGTCCGCGTTCGCTCGTCGCTGGTCTGCGAGGCCAAGATCGGCGTCTGCACCACCTGCTACGGCCGCTCCATGGCGACCGGCAAGCCGGTGGACGTCGGTGAGGCGATCGGCATCATCGCGGCCCAGTCCATCGGTGAGCCCGGCACCCAGCTGACCATGCGGACCTTCCACATGGGCGGTTCGGCCGGTCAGGACATCACCCACGGTCTGCCCCGTGTCCAGGAGCTCTTCGAGGCCCGCATCCCCAAGGGTGTGGCCCCGATCTCCGAGATGGAGGGCCGGATCCGGATCGACGACACCGAGAAGAGCCGCAAGATCGTCGTCATCCCCGACGACGGCACGGACGAGATCGCCTACCCGGTCCCGATGCGTGCCCAGCTGCTGGTCACCGACGGCGACCACGTCAAGGTCGGTCAGCAGCTGATCCAGGGTGCGATCAACCCGCACGAGGTCCTGCGCATCCAGGGCCCGCGCGCGGTGCAGCAGCACCTGGTGTCGGAGGTCCAGGAGGTGTACAAGTCGCAGGGTGTGTCCATCCACGACAAGCACATCGAGATCATCGTCCGCCAGATGCTCAAGCGGGTGAACATCCTGGAGTCCGGCGACACCGAGCTACTGCCCGGTGAGATGGTCGAGCGGCCGAAGTTCGAGCGGATCAACCGCCGCGTCGTGTCCGAGGGCGGCCAGCCCGCGGCCGGGCGCCCGGTGCTGCTGGGTATCACCAAGGCCTCGCTGGCCACGGAGTCCTGGCTGTCCGCGGCCTCCTTCCAGGAGACCACCCGGGTGCTCACCGAGAACGCGATCCACGGCAAGAGCGATCCTCTGCTCGGCCTCAAGGAGAACGTCATCATCGGTAAGCTCATCCCGGCCGGTACCGGCATTCCGCAGTACCGCAACGTCCGGGTGGAGCCGACCGAGGAGGCCAAGGCCTCGATGTACTCGGTCTCCGGGTACGAGGAGCCGAGCGAGTACACCTTCGGGCAGGGCTCGGGCGAGGCCGTCCCGCTGGAGGAGTACGACTTCGGGCCGTACAACAGGTAAGAGTGGTTTGCTGAGCTGACGGCGGCGGAGCACCACCCCCTCAGGGGGGTGGTACCGCCGCCGTTGCCGCGTGAGGGTCCGCTGACGCGGACGGGAGATTGCGCTACTGCGCTGGCGGAAGAGGCACAGGTGACTGATAACGGGGGCGAGCGGCGGAACTCCGGTGCGGGGGACTCGTGGTTCAAGCCGAGTGAGAACCGCTATCGCACGCAGTCGGAGTACCAGGATCCGCTCGAAGACGAGGAGACCGGGGAGAGCCAGGAGACGGTCTTCCCGGACAGCGGGGGATACACGGGGCTGAGTTCGTCCCGCCCGGCCATGGTGGAGCCGTATCCGGAGGCCCTGGGCGGTCCTCCGCCCTCCAACGGCATCTCCTACCCGGGAGCCGGGGCGTCGGCCTACCAGCCGTTGACCAGGGTTCCGGGGGAGCCGGAGGAGCCGAGCTTCCCGAGCGTGGCGGCCAGCGCACGGGTCCCCCTGCCCGAGGAGGAACGGGAGGACTCCCGATCCGATGAGCCGCAGACCCAGGAGATCCCCGCCCTGGACTCCTGGGACCCCTCCGGAGGGGCCGACGCCGCTCCGGAGGGCTCCGACGAACACGACGACACGGACTCCGGGCCCTCCGCATGGAGCATGCCCGGACCCGCCGCCGGCCAGCCGTGGGACGGGGGTGCGCGCACCTGGGAGGGTGGGGCTCCCGCCGCCGTTCCCGGTGACGGGGCCGTCGACGACCGGCCCTGGGGCGACGACGCCCCGGACGCCTGGTCCTCCCCGGCTCCGGGGACGCCGGGCCCCGACGCGGTCGGCGACCGGCCCTGGCACTCCGGCGACGCGGGCCGGTACGGAGAGGACACGGCCGAGACGCACACTCCCGACGCCGGCGACCCCGGTGTCGCCTGGGGCGCGCCGTCCGCCCCCGCGCCCGAGGGCGTGGGGGCATCCGGCCCCGAGGCGCTCGGCGGGCAGCCATGGGACGACGGACCCGCCTCCTGGGACACTCCCTCCCCGGGCCCCGGCGAAGCGGACGGCGCCGCCCCGTGGAGCGACACCGCGGGCGGTCGGCCGTGGGACGGTGACGAGCTCGGTTCCCCCGCCTGGGATGCCGACGCTCCCGCCGCCGACACCGACCGCGCAGGTGCCAACACCTGGGGCGCCGTTACCGGTGCGCCCGGTGACCGGCCCTGGGAGGACGACCACCGAGCACAGGACGCGCCCGGTCCCGGGACGGCCGACCCGGACGCCGCCTGGGACGCACCGTCCTTCGCGCCCGGGCCCGTGGACGGCCCCGGTGCGGAGGCGGTCGACGACCGGCCCTGGGACGCCCGGGAGCAGGCCTCCTCCGCATGGGACGGGGACGGCGCCGACGAGGTCGGTCCCCCCGCATGGGGAGGGGAGGCCGCCGACACCGACGCCGCACGCGCTTTCGCCGAGCAGGGCGCCGAGGCCCCCGCGGGCGGTCGGCCGTGGGACGATGACGAGCTCGGCTCCTCCACCTGGAGCGCCGACGCTCCCGTCGGCGGTGCCGACAGGCCCGGCGCGGACGCCTGGGGCACCACCGCCGGAACCGACGGCTCCCCCGCGAGCGGTACCCCGGGAGCACCCGGCTCCGAGGCGTTCGGCGGGCAGCCGTGGGACGACGGGTCCGGTGCCCGGCCCGCCTCCGACGCGGGGTTCCCCGGTGTGGGCGCACAGGGGGAGCGGTCCTGGGACGCCGACGACCCTCTCGGCGCGGACGCGCCGGGTGGACGGCCCTGGGGTGAGGACCCCCTCGGCGCGGACGCGCCGGGGGAGCGCTCCTGGGACGCCGACGCCCCCCTCGGTACGGACGCGCCGGGTGGACGGCCCTGGGGTGAGGACCCCCTCGGAGGGAGCGAGCCGCGCGGGCGGTCCTGGAGCCCTGACGCTCCCCTTGGGGCGGACGTGCCGGGGGAGCGCTCCTGGGACGACGGCCCCCTCGGCGCGGACGTGCCCGGGGAGCGGTCCTGGGGCGCCGACGACCCTCTCGGTGCGGGCGCACAGGGGAAGCGGTCCTGGGATGAGGACCCCCTTGGGGCGGATGCTTCGGGCGGGCGGTCCTGGGACACCGACGAGCTGGGCGCGGGCTCCTGGGGGGCCGACGGGTCCGCCGCGGGCACCGACGGCCTGGACTCGTGGACACCCCCTCGGGAGAACGGCGACGGCTGGGCCGGCTCGGGCGCCAACGAACCGTGGACAGACGGGCGCGGGGACGAGCTCTCGCCCCCGGACCCGGGCGCGGGGAGCGGCAACACCTGGGTGTTCGGCCGCGACGATCCCCGGATGCCGGACGCGGTCAGGGAGGCCGAGCGGCGGCGCCGTGAGTCCGCCGCCGGTTCCGGGACCCCCGGCGGGGCGGATCCCGACACCGGAGAGCTCTCCGCCGCGGTCCCCGCGTCGGAGGACCCCCTGGCCGCGATCGCCGACATGCAGACGCGTGCCCGGTCCAGGGACGAGGAGCCGGGCGACGCGACCCGGATGTTCGACGTCCGGGAGGAGGACTGGGAGGACGGCCGGGACCCCGCCGGGTACGGACGGACCTGGGAGGACGGCGAGGCCGGGTACGACGACGGTCCGGACGGATACGGATACGAGGACGGCCCGGACGGGTACGACGCGGGTCCGGCCGAGCACGGGTACGACGCGGGTCCGGCCGAGCACGGGTACGACGCGGCTCCGGACGCGTCCGGGTACGGCGACGGCCCCGGGGATCCCGGGTACGACGGCGGGACGGATGATCCGGAGTACGACGACGGCTTCACCCCGGCGGACTACGGCATGCCCGAGGCCGCGGTCGGCCGCAGGCGGCGCAGGGACCCCATCGCCGGGGACTTCCCCGGTTTCGACGACCGCCCCCTGGGCGGCGATCCCGGCGATCCCTACCCCGGCTACGACAACATCGACTTCCTCGCCGACACCGAGCGGGGAGCGGTCCTCACGCTGTGGCTGGGCGTGGCCTCGCTGCTTCCGGGTGTGGGCCTGGCCACCGCCCTCGTGGCGCTGCTGGTCACCGGCCCCAAGGCGAAGAAGGAGATCCGCGAGTCCCGCGGGCAGCTGGACGGTCTCGGTCTGATCACCACGGGCACGGTCTTCGCGGTGCTCGGCATCCTGGTGACGGTGATCTCCGTCGCCGTCTGGCTGGTTCTGTAGCGCGGACGGCCGCCTTCCGGCGACAATGGGTCCTCAGGAAGGCGGCCGGTCCGCCTTCGCCTGTTCCCCGGGAGAACCGAGTACGAAGCAGCCCTGGGAGCGCGTAGACTGGTCGTGACCCACGGCTGTGCGAGGCCGGTTCCGCGGTTCTCGCCGTGTCGCACACCGTTTTGACCGCCATGACGGCAAACGGTAGCCTGTGTGATTGTGCCCGTGAGTCGACGGGTCACACGTGCGTGTGCGGCGCCCCGGTCCCAGCAGATGCGGGCCTACGGTGCGCGGCGCATGTGAGCCTCCTCCCAAGATCGGCCTCGTGCCGGGTGTGAACGCCTTTTCGCCATGCGCGGGAACGAATGCGACACGCCCGACATCGGGGGCCGGGGAGATTCGGGAAATTCAGCAGGTCAATAGCGATATCGGCTACGAGAACCGGCGTAGGTCACGAGGAAGACGGAGACGCGGTGCCCACCATCCAGCAGCTGGTCCGTAAGGGCCGACAGGACAAGGTCGCAAAGAACAAGACCCCGGCGCTGAAGGGGAGTCCGCAGCGTCGTGGTGTGTGCACGCGTGTCTACACCACTACGCCGAAGAAGCCGAACTCCGCTCTGCGCAAGGTCGCTCGAGTGAGGCTGAGCAGCGGTATCGAGGTCACGGCCTACATCCCCGGCATCGGCCACAACCTCCAGGAGCACAGCATCGTGCTCGTGCGCGGTGGCCGTGTGAAGGACCTGCCGGGTGTCCGCTACCGAATTGTCCGCGGTTCGCTCGACACCCAGGGTGTCCGCAACCGCAAGCAGGCGCGTAGCCGCTACGGCGCCAAGAAGGAGAAGTAAGTATGCCGCGCAAGGGCCCGGCGCCGAAGCGCCAGCTCATCACCGACCCGGTCTACGGCTCGCCGCTCGTCACCGCACTGATCAACAAGGTGCTGCTCGACGGCAAGCGCTCCATCGCCCAGAGCGTCGTCTACGACGCCCTGGAGGGTGCCCGCGAGAAGACCGGCCAGGACCCGCTCGTCGTTCTCAAGCGGGCTCTGGACAACGTCAAGCCCGCGCTCGAGGTCCGCAGCCGCCGTGTCGGTGGCGCGACCTACCAGGTGCCGGTCGAGGTCCGCGCCTCCCGGTCCACCACGCTGGCCCTGCGCTGGCTGGTCTCCTTCGCGCGCAAGCGCCGTGAGAAGACCATGACCGAGCGTCTGATGAACGAGCTGGTCGACGCCAGCAACGGTCTCGGCGCGGCTGTCAAGAAGCGTGAGGACACGCACAAGATGGCCGAGTCGAACAAGGCCTTCGCGCACTACCGCTGGTAAAGCGGCGGATCGAAAAAGACCGAGGGACGACGAGCCTCATGGCTGCTAAGACTGTTCTTGACCTGGCCAAGGTCCGCAACATCGGGATCATGGCTCACATCGACGCGGGTAAGACCACGACGACTGAGCGGATCCTCTACTACACCGGTGTCACCCACAAGGTGGGTGAGGTCCACGACGGCGCCGCCACGATGGACTGGATGAAGGAGGAGCAGGAGCGGGGTATCACCATTACCTCGGCTGCTACCACCACCCACTGGGACGACCACACCATCAACATCATCGACACGCCCGGCCACGTCGACTTCACGGTCGAGGTCGAGCGTTCGCTGCGTGTCCTCGACGGTGCCGTCGCGGTCTTCGACGCCAAGGAAGGCGTCGAGCCCCAGTCGGAGCAGGTCTGGCGCCAGGCTGACCGCTACGGCGTTCCGCGCATCTGCTTCGTCAACAAGATGGACAAGATCGGCGCCGAGTTCCAGCGCTGTGTCGACATGTTCCGTGAGCGCCTCGGCGCCAACGCCATGCCGATCCAGCTCAACATCGGTGCCGAGAGCGACTTCAAGGGCGTCATCGACCTTGTGCGGATGAAGGCCTACGTCTGGAACGAGGAGGCCGCGCTCGGCGAGATGTACGACACCGTCGACATCCCCGAGAGCCACGCCGACGCCGCCCGCGAGGCCCGCGACCAGTTCATCGAGACGCTGGCCGAGGCCGACGACGAGATCATGGAGATGTACCTGGAGGGCCAGGAGCCCACCGTGGAGCAGCTCATCCCCGCGATCCGCCGCGCCACCATCGCCGGTACGGCCGTTCCGGTCCTGTGCGGCACCGCGTTCAAGAACAAGGGCGTGCAGCCCCTGCTCGACGCGGTCACCGCCTACCTCCCCTCGCCCCTGGACGTGGAGTCCGTCGAGGGCCACGACCCCAAGGACGAGACCGAGCAGACCAAGCTCGTCCGCAAGCCGAGCAACGACGAGCCGCTCTCCGCGCTGGTCTTCAAGATCATGAGCGACCCGCACCTGGGCAAGCTCACCTACGTGCGCATCTACTCGGGCGTCATGAAGGCCGGCACCCAGGTGCTGAACAGCCTCAAGGGCCGCAAGGAGCGCATCGGCAAGATCTACCGCATGCACTCCAACAAGCGTGAGGAGATCGCCGAGGTCGGCGCGGGCGACATCGTCGCCGTCATGGGCCTGAAGGACACCACGACCGGTGAGACCCTGTGCGAGCAGGGCAGCCCGATCGTCCTGGAGTCCATGACCTTCCCGGCTCCGGTCATCGAGGTGGCCATCGAGCCCAAGACCAAGAGCGACCAGGAGAAGCTGGGCATCGCGATCCAGCGCCTCGCGGACGAGGACCCCTCGTTCCAGGTCGCCACGGACGAGCAGACCGGCCAGACCGTGATCTCCGGTATGGGTGAGCTGCACCTCGAGGTCCTCGTCAACCGCATGCGCGACGAGTTCAAGGTCGAGGCGAACATCGGCAAGCCCCAGGTGGCCTACCGCGAGACCATTCGCAAGAAGGTCGAGGGGCACACCTACACCCACAAGAAGCAGACCGGTGGGTCGGGCCAGTTCGCCAAGGTCAAGATCGACCTCGAGCCCCTCGAGACCGAGAGCGGCGACGCCTCGGGCTACGAGTTCGTCAACGCCGTCACCGGTGGCCGCATCCCCCGGGAGTACATCCCGTCCGTGGACGCCGGCTGCCAGGAGGCCGCCGAACTGGGTGTGCTCGCGCACTACCCGCTCGTCGGCATCAAGGTGACGCTGCAGGACGGCCAGTACCACGAGGTCGACTCCTCCGAGATGGCGTTCAAGACCGCCGGTTCGATGGCCTTCAAGGAGGCCGTCAAGCTGGCCAAGCCGACTCTCCTGGAGCCGGTCATGGCCGTCGAGGTCACCACTCCTGAGGAGTACATGGGTGACGTCATCGGCGACCTGAACTCCCGCCGTGGACAGATCCAGTCCATGGACGAGCGTTCCGGCGTGCGTGTCGTCAAGGCCCAGGTGCCCCTCTCCGAAATGTTCGGCTACGTGGGTGACCTGCGCAGCCGTACGCAGGGTCGAGCCAACTACTCGATGGTGTTCGACTCCTACGCGGAGGTTCCGTCCGCTGTCGCCCAAGAAATTGTGGCGAAGGTCCGCGGCGAGTAATCGCGGACACGTAACCAATCCGATCTCCGGCCACGCGCCGGGGATGGACCAGATAGCTCTGTACGTCTAGGAGACTTCCAGTGGCGAAGGAAAAGTTCGAGCGGACTAAGCCGCACGTCAACATCGGCACCATCGGTCACATTGACCACGGCAAGACCACGCTGACCGCGGCCATCACCAAGGTGCTGCACGACGCGTACCCGGAGCTGAACCCGTTCACCCCGTTCGAGGACATCGACAACGCTCCTGAGGAGCGCGAGCGCGGTATCACCATCTCCGTCGCCCACGTCGAGTACCAGACCGAGCAGCGCCACTACGCTCACGTGGACTGCCCGGGTCACGCCGACTACGTGAAGAACATGATCACGGGTGCGGCCCAGATGGACGGTGCCATCCTGGTCGTGGCCGCCACCGACGGCCCGATGCCGCAGACCAAGGAGCACGTGCTCCTGGCCCGCCAGGTCGGCGTCCCCGCCATCGTCGTCGCCCTGAACAAGGCCGACATGGTGGACGACGACGAGATCTTCGAGCTCGTCGAGCTCGAGGTCCGCGAGCTGCTCAGCGAGTACGAGTTCCCCGGCGACGACGTTCCCGTCACCAAGGTCTCGGCTCTGAAGGCGCTCGAGGGCGACCAGAAGTGGGCTGACGCCGTCCTGGAGCTCATGGGCACCGTGGACAGCTTCATCCCCGAGCCCGAGCGTGACACCGACAAGCCCTTCCTCATGCCGATCGAGGACGTCTTCTCGATCACCGGTCGCGGCACCGTCGTCACCGGTCGCATCGAGCGTGGCGTCATCAACGTCAACGAGACCGTCGACATCGTCGGCATCAAGGAAGAGAAGCAGACCACCACGGTCACCGGTGTGGAGATGTTCCGCAAGCTGCTCGACCAGGGCCAGGCCGGCGACAACGTCGGTCTGCTCCTGCGCGGCACCAAGCGCGAGGACGTCGAGCGCGGCCAGGTCATCATCAAGCCGGGCACGACCACCCCGCACACCGAGTTCGAGGCCCAGGTCGTCATCCTGTCCAAGGACGAGGGTGGCCGCCACACGCCGTTCTTCAACAACTACCGCCCGCAGTTCTACTTCCGCACCACCGACGTCACCGGCGTCGTGACGCTGCCGGAGGGCACCGAGATGGTCATGCCCGGTGACAACACCGAGATGTCCGTCCAGCTGATCCAGCCGGTCGCGATGGAAGAGGGCCTGAAGTTCGCCATCCGCGAGGGTGGCCGGACCGTGGGTGCCGGTCGCGTCACGAAGATCAACAAGTAGCACACACACGCCGGGTGGCGACTCCGTACGGAGCCGCCCCGGGCGTGGCGGGCGGGCCGCCCCCACAGGCGGCCCGCCCGCCACACGACAAGACGTCATCGGGCTCTGTGACGGTGACGCACCGCAGGGGCAAGCCCTGTTGCGGTTTCTCAAGGGAATAGGGGCTCACGGCTACACGGCGGACTTCGTCGGGCCTGGGCGTCTGTGACCGGACAGCTCACCGTTACGGACACTGAAGCGAAGGACGAACAGGCCATATGGCGGGACAGAAGATCCGCATTCGGCTAAAGGCCTATGACCACGAGGTCATCGACAGCTCGGCGCGCAAGATCGTCGAAACTGTGACGCGAACCGGCGCACAGGTCGCGGGCCCGGTGCCGCTGCCGACGGAGAAGAACGTTTACTGCGTCATCCGATCGCCGCACAAGTACAAGGACTCGCGCGAGCACTTCGAGATGCGCACCCACAAGCGGCTGATCGACATCATCGACCCCACGCCGAAGACGGTGGACTCGCTCATGCGACTCGACCTCCCGGCCGGCGTTGACATCGAGATCAAGCTTTAAGGACGCACAGACATGGCCACCAAGCAGATCAAGGGAGTTCTGGGCGAAAAGCTCGGCATGACCCAGGTCTTCGACGACGCGGGACGCATGGTTCCCGTGACGGTTCTGAAGGCCGGTCCGTGCGTCGTGAGCCGCATCCGGACTCCGGACACCGATGGTTACTCGGCTGTCCAGCTCGGCTACGGGCAGATCAACCCGCGCAAGGTCAACAAGCCTCTCGGCGACTACCTGCGCCAGCACGACCTGACCCCGCGCCGGCACTACGTCGAGGTCCGCACCACCGACGCCTCCGAGTACACGCTCGGCCAGGAGGTCGCCGCGGACAGCTTCGAGAGCGGCCAGATGGTCGACGTCACGGGCAAGAGCAAGGGCAAGGGCTTCGCCGGTGTGATGAAGCGCCACGGCTTCCGTGGTCTCTCCGCCACACACGGTACGCAGCGCAAGCACCGCTCGCCCGGCTCCATCGGCGGCTGCGCCACACCCGGCCGCGTTTTCAAGGGCATGCGGATGGCCGGTCGCATGGGCAACGTGCGCAAGACCGTCCAGAACCTGACCGTTCACTCCGTGGACGCGGAGAAGGGGCTCATCCTGGTCAAGGGTGCCGTCCCCGGTCCCAACGGCGGTCTGGTGCTCGTCCGCACCGCTGTGAAGGGGGACAAGTAAGCCATGGCCCAGATCGAGGTCAAGAACCCCGAGGGCGGCGCCAAGGGCAGCGTTGAGCTGCCGGAGAGCGTCTTCGCCCAGCAGGTCAGCATCCCGCTGATCCACCAGGTCGTGAACGCCCAGCTCGCCGCTGGCCGTCAGGGCACCCACGCCACCAAGACCCGCGGCGACGTCCGCGGCGGTGGCAAGAAGCCCTACCGCCAGAAGGGCACCGGCCGGGCCCGCCAGGGTTCCATCCGCGCCCCGCAGTACACCGGCGGCGGCACGGTCCACGGACCCCAGCCGCGCGACTACGGCCAGCGCACCCCGAAGAAGATGAAGGCCGCCGCCCTGCGCGGTGCCCTCTCGGACCGGGCGCGCCACGGCCGCATCCACGTCGTCAGCCACTTCGTGGCCGAGGGCGTGGAGAGCAAGCTCACGCAGAACGCTCTGAAGGCACTGCGCCAGGTCACCGAGTCCGACAAGGTCCTGGTGGTCCTGGCCCGCGAGGACGAGCACAACCGGCGCGCCCTGCGCAACCTCGAAGAGGTGCACATCCTCGACGCGGACCAGGTGAACACCTACGACGTCCTGTACTCGGACGACGTGGTCTTCACCGAGGCGGGCTACGCCGAGTTCCTGGCCCACGCGGCCGGTGCCTCCAAGGCCGCGCAGTCCGAGGAGGACGACCAGTGAGGATCGCCGACCACCGGGACATCATCATCGAGCCGGTGATCTCCGAGAAGAGCTACGGGCTCATGGACGAGAACAAGTACACGTTCATCGTCAGCCCCGACGCCAACAAGACCCAGATCAAGATCGCGATCGAGAAGATCTTCGAGGTGAAGGTCACGAGCGTGAACACGATCAACCGCAAGGGCAAGCGCAAGCGCACCCGCTTCGGTTACGGGAAGCGTCCCGACACCAAGCGCGCGATCGTCAGTGTCGCCGAGGGCGACCGGATCGACATCTTCGGTGTCTGACCTTCTCCGGGTCTGACCGCTACACACCAAGCAATACGTAAAGGAATGCGCGAAGAAGATGGGCATTCGTAAGTACAAGCCGACGACGCCGGGTCGTCGCGGCTCCAGCGTGAGCGACTTCGTCGAGATCACGCGCTCGGAGCCGGAGAAGTCCCTGGTGCGTCCGCTTCACTCCAAGGGTGGGCGCAACGGCCACGGCCGGATCACCGCCCGCCACCAGGGTGGCGGTCACAAGCGGGCCTACCGCGTGATCGACTTCCGTCGCCACGACAAGGACGGCGTGCCGGCCAAGGTCGCTCACATCGAGTACGACCCGAACCGCACCGCCCGTATCGCCCTGCTCCACTACGTGGACGGCGAGAAGCGCTACATCCTGGCGCCCGCCGGCCTCAAGCAGGGCGACCGGGTCGAGAACGGCCCGCAGTCCGACATCAAGCCCGGCAACTGCCTCCCGCTGCGCAACATCCCCACGGGTACGTTCGTGCACGCGGTCGAACTGAAGCCGGGCGGCGGCGCCAAGCTGGGCCGCTCCGCTGGGTCGCAGATCCAGCTCCTGGCCAAGGAGGGGCGCTACGCCACGCTGCGTATGCCCTCCGGCGAGATGCGCATGGTGGAGATCACCTGCCGCGCGACCGTCGGCCAGGTCGGCAACGCCGAGCAGTCCAACATCAACTGGGGCAAGGCCGGCCGCTCCCGTTGGAAGGGCAAGCGCCCGACCGTTCGCGGTGTCGTGATGAACCCGGTCGACCACCCGCACGGTGGTGGCGAGGGCAAGACCTCGGGCGGCCGTCACCCGGTCAGCCCCTGGGGTCAGAAGGAAGGCCGGACCCGGGCCAAGAACAAGCCCAGCGACAAGCTGATCGTGCGGCGTCGGCGTAGCGGTAAGAAGAAGCGGTAAGGAGCACGTCTGATGCCACGTAGCCTTAAGAAGGGTCCCTTCGTCGACGACCACCTGATCAAGAAGGTGGAGACGCAGAACGAGAAGGGGACCAAGAACGTCATCAAGACGTGGTCCCGGCGGTCCATGATCGTTCCGGAGATGATCGGTCACACGATCGCCGTCCACGACGGCCGCAAGCACGTCCCCGTGTTCGTGTCGGAGTCGATGGTCGGCCACAAGCTCGGTGAGTTCGCTCCCACGCGTACTTTCCGTAGCCACGTCAAGGAAGACCGCCGTAGCCGCCGTTAGCGGTTGCAGCAGGAGAAAGAACCATTTCTCCACGGTGAGTGGAGATGAATTTCCGTGAGCGAGGGAAAAGCGATGGGAACGAGGGCACAGGCACGGTTCGTCCGTGTTACGCCCCGGAAGGCCCGCCGGGTGGTGGACCTTATTCGCGGGTTGCCCGCTGACGAGGCACAGGCGGTGCTCCGGTTCGCGCCCCAGTCGGCGAGCGAGCCCGTTGGCAAGGTACTGGCTAGTGCCGTCGCCAACGCCGAGCACAATGACAAGCTGGACCGCGAGACGCTGGTGGTCGAGCGCGCGTGGGTGGACGAGGGTCCGACCCTGAAGCGCATTCGTCCGCGAGGCTTCGGCCGCGCCTTCCGGGTGACCAAGCGTACGAGCCACATCACCGTGGTCGTCGCTGAGCGCTCGGGCGCCTCGTCCAAGACGAAGGAAAGGACCCGATAGTGGGGCAGAAGGTAAACCCGCACGGGTTCCGCCTCGGCATCACCACCGACTTCAAGAGCCGTTGGTACGCCGACAAGTCCTACAAGGACTACGTCAAGGAAGACGTCGCGATCCGTCGGATGCTGACCCGCGGTATGGAGCGCGCGGGCATCTCCAAGGTGGAGATCGAGCGCACCCGTGACCGCGTCCGCGTCGACGTCTACACCGCCCGGCCGGGCATTGTCATCGGCCGCCGCGGTGTCGAGGCCGACCGGATCAGGACCGACCTGGAGAAGCTGACCGGCAAGCAGGTCCAGCTGAACGTCTTCGAGGTCAAGAACCCCGAGATCGACGCGCAGCTCGTCGCCCAGGGCGTCGCCGAGCAGCTGAGCAGCCGCGTGGCGTTCCGCCGTGCGATGCGCAAGGCCATGCAGAGCGCCATGAAGAGCGGTGCCAAGGGCATCCGTATCCAGTGCGGTGGCCGTCTGGGCGGGGCCGAGATGTCCCGCTCGGAGTTCTACCGCGAGGGTCGCGTCCCGCTGCACACGCTGCGCGCCGACATCGACTACGGCTTCTTCGAGGCCCGTACGACGTTCGGCCGCATCGGTGTGAAGGTGTGGATCTACAAGGGTGACGCGCCCGCGACCCGCGCCGAGCGCGAGGCGGCCCAGGCCGCGCAGCGCTCCGCCGGCGGTGGCGGTGGCGGTCAGCGCCGCGAGCGCCCCCAGCGTCGTCGCCGCGGCGGCGGTGCCGGCGGCGGTCAGCAGCAGAACACCGAGGCCAAGGCTCCGGCCGAGTCCGCGAAGACCGAGGGGAGCTGACAGTGCTTATTCCTCGTAAGGTCAAGTACCGCAAGCAGCACCACCCGGACCTGCGCGGTAAGGCCAAGGGCGGCACGACGATCAACTTCGGCGAGTTCGGCATCCAGGCCCTGGAGTCGGCCTACGTGACGAACCGCCAGATCGAGTCCGCTCGTATCGCCATGACGCGTCACATCAAGCGTGGCGGCAAGGTGTGGATCAACATCTTCCCGGACCGCCCGCTGACCAAGAAGCCCGCCGAGGTCCGCATGGGCTCCGGTAAGGGCTCGCCCGAGTGGTGGGTCGCGCCGGTCAAGCCCGGTCGCGTGATGTTCGAGCTGTCGGGCGTGCCCGAGGCCGTGGCCAAGGAGGCCATGCGCCGTGCGATGCACAAGCTCCCGATGAAGTGCAAGTTTGTTACGCGGGAGGGGGAGTGATGGCCAAGTCCGTGACTGCCCATGAGCTCCGTGACCAGTCCGTCGAGGACCTGGTCTCCAAGCTCAAGGAAGCCAAGGAAGAGCTCTTCAACCTCCGCTTCCAGGCCGCCACCGGCCAGCTCGACAACCACAGCCGACTGCGTACCGTCAAGCGCGAGATCGCGCGGATCTACACGGTCCTGCGGGAGCACGAGCTGGGCATCGCCCCGCTGTCTGGTGAGTCGGCGCAGGAGTCGAAGGAAGCAGCCGAATGAGTGAGAACCAGACCGCGACCCGCAACTACCGCAAGGTGCGCGAGGGCTACGTCGTCAGCGACAAGATGGACAAGACCGTCGTTGTCGAGGTCGAGGACCGCATCACGCACGCCAGGTACGGCAAGGTCATCCGCCGGACGTCCAAGTACAAGGCGCACGACGAGGCGAACTCCTGTGGCGTCGGCGACCGGGTCCGACTGATGGAGACCCGGCCGCTCTCCGCGACGAAGCGCTGGCGCATCGTGGAGATCCTGGAGAAGGCTAAGTAACCCCAGCCTGTCGGCGGCCGACACCAGGTGTCGGCCGCCGGCGCGAGGGGTGAGACCACCTAGCCGTGCGGCAGTGGACCGCACGCATCACATCAGGAGCAGACGTGATTCAGCAGGAGTCGCGACTCAAGGTCGCCGACAACACGGGTGCCAAGGAGATCCTTACCATCCGTGTTCTCGGTGGCTCGGGTCGGCGCTACGCCGGGATCGGCGACACCATCGTCGCCACGGTGAAGGACGCCCTGCCTGGCGCTGGAGTCAAGAAGGGCGACGTCGTCAAGGCCGTTGTCGTGCGCACCGTCAAGGAGCGCCGCCGGCCCGACGGCTCCTACATCCGCTTCGATGAGAACGCTGCCGTGCTCATCAAGGACGGTGGGGACCCGCGAGGCACCCGCATCTTCGGCCCTGTCGGCCGTGAGCTGCGTGACAAGAAGTACATGCGCATCATTTCGCTGGCGCCGGAGGTGCTCTAAGCGATGAAGATCAAATCTGGCGACGAGGTCATCGTCCTCGCCGGCAAGGACAAGGGTGCCACCGGCAAGGTCGTCAAGGCCATGCCGAAGGAAGACCGTGTCATCGTCGAGGGCGTCAACCTGGTCAAGAAGCACAGGAAGGCCAACCCGGCGGGCGGCCAGCAGGGTGAGGTCGTCACCAAGGAGGCCCCGATCCACGTGAGCAACGTAGCGCTCGCGGAGGACGGCAAGGCCACCCGTGCCGGCTATCGCTTCGAGGAAGACGGAACCAAGGTTCGGGTCTCCCGCCGCACCGGTAAGGACATCTGATGACGGTTACCAACGACATCACGGCCCCTCCGATGCCGCGGCTCAAGGAGAAGTACCGTAACGAGATCGTCGCTGCCCTCAAGGAGGAGCACGACATCGCCAACATCATGCAGGTCCCCGGTCTGACGAAGATCGTGGTCAACATGGGCGTGGGCGAGGCGGCTCGTGACGCGAAGCTGATCCAGGGCGCGGTCGCCGACCTGTCGGCGATCACCGGGCAGAAGCCGAAGATCAACCGGGCCAAGAACTCCATCGCGCAGTTCAAGCTGCGCGAGGGCCAGCCGATCGGCGCCAGCGTCACGCTGCGCGGCGACCGGATGTGGGAGTTCCTCGACCGGCTGCTCTCGCTGGCCCTGCCCCGTATCCGGGACTTCCGTGGCCTGTCCCCGAAGCAGTTCGACGGGAACGGCAACTACACCTTCGGGCTCACCGAGCAGGTCATGTTCCACGAGGTGGACCCGGACAAGGTCGACCGGCAGCGTGGGATGGACATCACGGTCGTCACCACGGCCACGACCGACGACCAGGGCCGCAGCCTGCTCAAGCGGCTCGGTTTCCCGTTCAAGGAAGCCTGAGGGGTAACACATGGCCAAGAAGTCCCTGATCGCCAAGGCGCAGCGGAAGCCGAAGTTCGGCGTTCGCGCGTATACTCGATGCTCGCGGTGCGGCCGCCCGCGTGCCGTCTTCCGGAAGTTCGGCCTGTGCCGTATCTGCTTCCGCGAGATGGCGCACCGGGGCGAGCTGCCCGGTATCACCAAGTCGAGCTGGTAGTTTCCGGCGGGGCCGACCGGGCGCTCGTTCCCGAGCGCGGAGTCGGCCCCCCGAAGCGCCACCGCTCGGTGGTTCACAGAAGTGATCGTGACCGCACCAGGCGGCACGGTCCTGCAACATCCAACCATCAGGGCACGGCAGTCCCGAAGGGGACCGCGGTGCCCACGACCACGCCGTAGGTCCGTTTGTGCACCTTCGCGGGACGCATGTCCCGTGGAAGGGCAGGCCCTGGGAAGGCCCGCACTCGGAAACCGCGGTGAGGAAGGGCCAGTCGGCCATGACGATGACCGACCCGATCGCAGACATGCTCACACGTCTGCGCAACGCGAATTCGGCTTACCACGACACCGTGACCATGCCGTATTCCAAGATCAAGGCGCACATCGCCGAGATCCTCCAGCAGGAGGGCTTCATTCAGGGATGGCGGACCGAGGAGGCCCCCGTGGGCAAGAGCCTCGTCCTGGACCTGAAGTACGGCCCCACCCGGGAGCGTTCGATCGCGGGCATCCGCCGGGTCTCCAAGCCCGGTCTGCGGGTGTACGCCAAGAAGGAGAACCTGCCGCGGGTGCTGGGTGGCCTCGGCGTGGCGATCATTTCGACGTCCGGCGGCCTGATGACTGACAAGCAGGCCAAGAAGCGTGGCGTGGGCGGCGAAGTCCTCGCCTACGTCTGGTAGAGGGAGAGATTGAAGCATGTCGCGAATCGGTCGACTGCCGCTCTCGGTCCCCAAGGGCGTCGAAGTCACGATTAACGGGCAAGACGTCACTGTCAAGGGGCCGAAGGGCGAACTGAAGCACACCATCGCCGAGCCGATCACCGCCTCCCTGGAGGACGGGGTGCTCACGGTGGCGCGTCCCGACGACAAGCCGGAGAACCGCTCGCTGCACGGTCTGACCCGTGCGCTCATCGCCAACCTGGTCGAGGGCGTCTCCAAGGGCTACACCAAGACGCTGGAGATCCACGGTGTGGGTTACCGCGTCCAGGCCCGCGGCTCCAACCTGGAGTTCTCGCTGGGCTACAGCCACCCCGTCGTGGTGGAGCCCCCGGAGGGCATCAGCTTCCGGGTGGAGAAGCCGACGCTCCTCCACGTCGAGGGCATCGACAAGCAGCTGGTGGGACAGGTCGCCGCGAACATCCGCGGTCTGCGCAAGCCTGACCCGTACAAGGCCAAGGGCGTGCGGTACCAGGGTGAGCACATCCGCCGCAAGGCCGGAAAGGCTGGTAAGTAGGCATGGCTATCACCTCGAGCCGTAAGCGGACCTCCAAGCGCGCCACCTCTCGTACGCGCCGCCAGTTCCGCGTGCGCAAGAAGGTCGTCGGTACCGCCGAGCGTCCCCGCCTGGCTGTGTTCCGCTCCTCCAAGCACATCGTCGCGCAGGTCATCGACGACACCAGGGGCCACACCCTGGCCGCCGCCTCCAGCGTCGAGGCCGACCTGCGTGCCGCCGAGGGCACCAAGTCCGACAAGTCCGCCAAGGTCGGCCAGCTCATCGCTGAGCGCGCCAAGGCCGCTGGCATCTCCACCGTCGTCTTCGACCGCGGTGGCAACCAGTACACCGGGCGTATCGCCAAGCTCGCCGACGCGGCGCGCGAGGGCGGGCTGGAGTTCTAGCGATGACCTCTGTAACGGCCAAGATCAACCACGAGAAGAGGAACCACTGATGGCTGCAGCACCGCGGCGCGGCGCCGGTGGCGAGCGGCGTGATCGCCGTGACGATCGCCGCGGCGGCGCCGCAGACAAGGGTGTCTCCTACATCGAGAAGGTCGTGACCATCAACCGGGTCGCGAAGGTCGTCAAGGGCGGCCGTCGCTTCTCCTTCACCGCCCTGGTCGTCGTCGGCGACGGCAACGGCATGGTCGGTGTCGGTTACGGCAAGGCCAAGGAGGTCCCGGCCGCGATCGCCAAGGGTGTCGAGGAGGCGAAGAAGAACTTCTTCCGCGTCCCCCGCATCCAGGGCACGATCACGCACCGGGTCCAGGGCGAGGACGCTGCCGGCGTCGTCCTGCTCCGTCCGGCCGCTCCGGGTACCGGTGTTATCGCCGGTGGTCCCGTGCGCGCCGTGCTGGAGTGCGCCGGCATCCACGACGTGCTGAGCAAGTCGCTCGGCTCGTCCAACCCGCTGAACATCGTGCACGCCACCGTGGCGGCTCTGAAGGGCCTCAACCAGCCCGAGGAGATCGCCGCCCGCCGTGGCCTGCCGATCGAGGACGTCGCCCCGGCCGCCATGCTGCGTGCTCGCGCTGAGGCGAAGGCAGGAGCCTGACCATGGCCAAGCTCAAGATCACGCAGACCCGTTCCAAGATCGGCGGCAAGGAGAAGCAGCACGCTGCTCTGCAGTCGCTCGGTCTGGGCCGGATCGGCAAGTCCACCGTCCGTGAGGACCGCCCTGAGGTTCGCGGGCAGATCACGATCGTCGCGCACCTCGTCTCTGTCGAGGAGGTTGCCGAATGAGCGACTACAACCCCGACGAGCTGCTCAAGCTGCACCACCTGCGTCCCGCCCCGGGCTCCAACAAGGCCAAGATCCGCAAGGGTCGCGGCGAGGCGTCCAAGGGCAAGACCGCGGGTCGCGGCACCAAGGGCACGAAGGCTCGTAACACCGTGCGCCCCGGCTTCGAGGGCGGTCAGATGCCCCTCATCCGCCGGGTGCCCAAGCTCAAGGGCTTCAGCAACGCCCGGTTCAAGACGACCTACCAGGTCGTCAACCTGGACAAGCTGAGCGAGCTCTACCCCGAGGGCGGCGAGGTCACCGTCGAGGACCTGGTCGCCAAGGGCGCGGTTCGCAAGAACCAGCTCGTCAAGGTGCTGGGCACCGGTGAGATCACCTCCGCCGTGCAGGTGAGCGCGAACGCGTTCTCCTCCTCGGCCAAGGAGAAGATCACCGCTGCCGGTGGCTCCGTCACCGAGCTGTAGGGGATCTCCCCGCCATGTGCGACCGGGGGCGTTCGCCCGGCAGGCCCGTGAGGGACCTGCCGGCGGACGCCCCCGCGCGTTGTGAGCGGTGATCGTTATGTCTCGCGAACTCAACTGCCGAGTGATCACTGTTACAGTGCCATCTGTTTGAGTTCACCAGTTGACGTACTGTGAATACTTCCGAGCAACGGGCGACCGCCCGGAGCTGACGTTCTACGACGATTCAGGATCGGCCGCGATGTCTGGAACCCGTTCCGCCGCCGAAGCCGCGCAGGAGGAGACGTGCTAGGTGCGTTCGTTCGTGCATTCCGCACGCCCGACCTGCGCAACAAGCTGCTGTTCACACTGTTCATCCTGACGATCTTCCGTCTGGGGTCGGTGATCCCCGCTCCGGGTATCAACTCCGCGGCGATCCGGGACCAGATGGAGGCGATCACCGCCGCCGACACGTCGGGCGTGTACGCGCTCGTGAACCTGTTCAGCGGCGGCGCGCTGCTGCAACTTGCCGTGTTCGCGCTCGGGGTCATGCCGTACATCACCGCGAGCATCATCATCAACCTGCTGACGGTGGTGATCCCCCGGCTGGAGGCCCTCAAGAAGGAGGGACAGTCCGGGCAGAGCAAGATCACCCAGTACACCCGCTACCTGACGCTGATGCTCGCGGTCCTGCAGGCCACCAGCATCGTCGCCATGGCCAGGACGGGCGCCCTGTTCCAGGGGGCCATCCCGGTCAGCTCCTACATGCCCAACCAGGACATCATGACCCTGGTGACCATCGTCTTCACGATGACGGCCGGTACCGCCATCATCATGTGGTTCGGTGAGCTCATCACCGAGCGGGGCGTGGGCAACGGTATGTCGCTGCTGATCTTCACCCAGGTCATCGCGATGTTCCCCTCCTCGATCATGAGCCTGTACCAGGAGCGCTCCATCTGGGTCTTCGCGATCATCTGCATCGCGGGCCTGGTGCTCATCACCGCCGTGGTCTTCATCGAGCAGGCCCAGCGCCGCATCCCGGTGCAGTACGCCAAGCGCATGGTCGGCCGCCGCATGTACGGCGGAAGCTCGACCTACATCCCGCTGAAGGTCAACCAGGCGGGCATCATCCCCGTGATCTTCGCCTCCTCGCTGCTGTACCTGCCGCAGCTGCTCGTCGGCCTGATGGGCCAGGACTCCACCAACCCCGTGGTGACCTTCGTCCAGGAGTACTTCCTCACCGGCACCCACCCCGTGTACATGGCGACGTTCTTCGTCATGATCATCGGCTTCGCGTTCTTCTACGTGGCGATTACCTTCAACCCCACTGAGGTCGCCGACAACATGAAGAAGTACGGTGGGTTCATCCCGGGTATCCGACCAGGGCGTCCGACGGCCGAGTACCTCGACTACGTGCTGACGAGGCTGACGACTCCCGGATCTCTGTACCTGGGTGTGATCGCTCTCCTTCCGATGGTCGCGCTCGGCGCCACCGGTGCCAACGCGAACTTCCCGTTCGGGGGGACGAGCATCCTGATCATGGTCGGTGTCGGGCTGGACACGGTGAAGCAGATCGAGAGTCACCTCCAGCAGAGGAACTACGAAGGTTTTCTGCGATAAATGCGAGCAGTATTGGTGGGGCCGCCTGGGGCCGGCAAGGGCACCCAGGCCCAGATCCTCGCGTCCGAGCTGTCGATTCCCAAGGTGTCCACAGGCGACATCTTCCGGGCCAACGTCAGCGGCGGCACTGAGCTTGGCAAGAAGGCCAAGGAGTACATGGACCGCGGTGACCTCGTCCCCGACGAGGTCACCAACGCCATGGTCAAGGACCGTCTGGCGCGGGACGACGCGGCCGCGGGCTTCCTGCTCGACGGATTCCCGCGCAACGTCGCGCAGGCCGAGACGCTCGGGACCATCCTGGCCGACCTCGACACCTCCCTGGACGTCGTCCTGGAGCTGAGGGTCGACGAGGAGGAGGTCGTCAAGCGCCTCTCGGGCCGCCGCTCGTGCCCCGAGTGCGGCCGTGTGTACCACGTCGAGTACGACCCTCCGAATGCGGAGGGCAGGTGCGACAACGAGGGCGCCGAGCTGTACCAGCGGGAGGACGACCGCGAGGAGACCATCAGGCACCGCCTGGAGGTCTACCGGGAGCAGACCGCTCCGCTGGTGGAGTTCTACGCGGCCCGGGGACTGCTGGCCACCATCGCCGCCACGGGTTCCGTGGAGGAGGTGACGGCCCGCGCCAAGGCCGCCATCGAGAAGGCCGGGGCCGACTCCTGATGTTTCGCAGGGCCGAACCGGACGTGCAGATCAAGACGCCGGAGCAGATCGCCAAGATGAGGGCGGCGGGCCAGGTCGTGGCCCGCGCCCTGGACACCCTCCGGGCCGCGGTGCGGCCCGGGGTGTCCACCCTGGAGCTGGACGCCGTGGCGGAGAAGGTCATCCGCGACGCGGGTGCCGTCCCCTCCTTCAAGGGCTACCACGGCTTCCCCGGATCCATCTGCGCATCGGTGAACGAGGAGGTCGTCCACGGCATCCCCAGCGCGGAGCGCGTGCTGGCCGAGGGCGACATCATCTCCATCGACTGCGGGGCCATCCTGGAGGGCTGGCACGGCGACTCGGCGATCACGGTCGCCGTCGGCGAGGGCCGCCCGGAGGACCTGCGGATGATGGAGGTCTGCGAGGAGTCCATGTGGCAGGGGATCGCCGAGCTGCGCCCGGGCAGGCGCCTGGGCGACATCGGCCACGCGATCGGCGGCCACATCTCCCGCAACGGCGGCTACGGCAACGTCCGCGAGTACGGCGGCCACGGCATCGGCACCGAGATGCACATGGACCCGCACGTGCTCAACTACGGCAAGCGCGGCAAGGGGATGAAGCTGGTCGAGGGCATGTGCCTGGCGATCGAGCCGATGACCACCCTGGGCCGCCACGACGTGGTCCAGCTCGACGACGGCTGGACCGTGGTGACACGGGACGGCAAGCGGGCCGCGCACTTCGAGCACACGGTCGCGGTGACCGCCGACGGCCCCGTCGTCCTGACCGCGCGAGAGTCCAACCGCGATAAAATCGCCAGCATGGGGTTCGTCCAGCCGACCTGGTAGGGGTTCGGTTCCACGCGCGGGGCGCGGGGACGGGGCCGCCTCCGGGTGAAGATGCGAGGTGTGCGCAGTGTCCGACCCGGTGCCGTCGATGCGAACGTCCGACGCGGAACGCGACCGCGTCGCGCAGCTGCTGCAGGAGCACTTCGCCCAGGGGCGGCTGGACCACGAGGAGTTCACCGACCGCCTCGGCCGCGTCTACAAGGCCAGGACCGCGGGGGAGCTGGCCACGGTCACCGGCGACCTGCCCGAGCGCGACCTCGCCGACGTCCGCGGTGCGGGCGCCCGGCAGGAGGAGTTCGCGGTGGCGCCCCCGATCAGCCTGCGGGACCCGGCCCTGATGGTGCCGTGGGCGCTGTACGCCGGGGTCAACCTCCTGTGCTTCGTGATCTGGCTGATCCTGTTCCTCACCACTGACTACGACTACCCGTGGTTCCTGTGGGTGATGGGCCCCTGGGGGATCGTGATGGGTGTGGTGACCATGGGCGTCCTGGCCGTCCAGAAGAACCCCTCCGACGGCGGCGGGCAGAAGTAGGCGGTACCCCTCCGATGGCCCGCGCCGCAGAGCCCCTCCGGAGGTCCCGGCGCGGCCGTTCCCCTCCGAGGGCGCGCGGTGTAGGGTGCTCTGCCGGCCGGTTAGGAGTACTTGCTCCGAGGGGATAGACTGTCATTGCCCATACGCGGGCTGTTGGGTCAGTCTGCCTTCTTTGCCGCGTCTTCTCATCGACGCACGCTCTGCAGTTGGCCTGAACTTCCAGTGTGTCTTGGCGTCGGTGACGGCATCCGCCGTCGCCGGGGCCGTCGCGTCATGCGAGGCCACTGGGGTCGCGTCGGGTTGTCCTGATCAACCAATCGATGAGCGAGGCGTGGAGGACATGGCCAAGAAAGACGGCGCCATCGAGATCGAGGGTTCCGTTGTCGAGTCCCTACCCAACGCTATGTTCAAGGTAGAGCTCGACAACGGGCACCAGGTCCTTGCCCATATCAGCGGCAAGATGCGGATGAACTACATCCGTATTCTCCCCGACGACCGTGTCGTCGTGGAGCTGAGCCCGTACGACCTCACGCGCGGGCGCATCGTTTACCGCTACAAGTAGCCCGTCGCGGGCCGCGTGCCCGCGAGGGATGAGTTCGGAGTCACCATGAAGGTCAAGCCGAGCGTGAAGAAGATCTGCGCGAAGTGCCGCGTGATTCGCCGTAACGGCCGGATCATGGTCATTTGCTCGGACCCGCGTCACAAGCAGCGCCAGGGTTAACGACCCCGGTCAGCTGGCCGCGGCTTCACGTACCGCGAGCGGCCCGGCGGGCGTAACGGCCCCGTACCGGGCGCACGAAACAACGAAGAACCTGTTCCGACTCCCGGCGCCGAGGGCGCGGGAAGTACCCCCGGTCGGAGGCCGGGGCCTCGTCGATTGGGCGACGAGAGGGTGGAACGGGCCAGACCTCCGCATAGGGCAATTAGGAGTCTCGCCCACATGGCACGTATCGAAGGCGTTGACCTTCCCCGCGACAAGCGGGTGGAGATCGCTCTCACGTACATCTTCGGGATCGGGCGCACCCGTGCGCTGGAGACCCTGAAGAGCACCGGCGTCGACGGCAACACCCGCGTCTACCAGCTGTCCGAGGAGGACCTGGTCAAGCTGCGCGAGTGGATCGGCGCGAACTACCAGGTCGAGGGCGACCTGCGCCGTGAGGTGCAGGGCGACATCCGTCGCAAGATGGAGATCGGTAGTTACCAGGGCATCCGCCACCGCCGTGGGCTCCCGGTCCGCGGTCAGCGCACGCAGACCAACGCGCGCACCCGCAAGGGCAAGAAGAAGACCGTGGCCGGTAAGAAGAAGGCCGGTAAGAAGTAGTCCGCTCGGACTGGACTAATGCGACCGCGTCCGGAACGACACGGACCGATGATCTCTGGGAGTTTCGCTCATGCCGCCTAAGGGCCGTCAGGGTGCCGCGCGCAAGGTGCGCCGCAAGGAAAAGAAGAACATTGTCCACGGACACGCTCACATCAAGAGCACGTTCAACAACACGATCGTGAGCATCACCGACCCGACCGGTGCCGTGATCTCGTGGGCCAGCTCCGGACAGGTGGGCTTCAAGGGTTCGCGCAAGTCGACCCCCTACGCCGCGCAGATGGCCGCCGAGGCCGCTGCCCGCCGCGCCCAGGAGCACGGCGTCCGCAAGGTGGACGTCTTCGTGAAGGGCCCGGGTTCGGGCCGGGAGACCGCCATCCGCTCGCTGCAGGCGACCGGCCTGGAGGTCGGCTCCATCCAGGACGTCACCCCGGTTCCGCACAACGGCTGCCGTCCGCCCAAGCGCCGCCGGGTCTGATCCCGGCAGCCGGCGCCCGCGGTCCTATCCCGCGCGGGCGCCGCGCCGCGCTTGATCCCGCGCGGGCCCCGGTGGGGACCGCGCGGGCGGGGTAGGAATCCGAGTAGAGGACACCGCTGCCGCGGTGTCCGTCCGGTGGCCGTCAAATAGCGGGCGGCCATGTGGAAGGGAAGACACGGACCATGTTGATCGCACAGCGTCCCACGCTCACCGAGGAAGCCGTCTCGGACCTGCGCTCGAGGTTTGTCATCGAGCCGCTGGAGCCGGGTTTCGGTTACACCATCGGTAACTCGCTCCGGCGCACGCTGCTGTCCTCCATCCCCGGCGCTGCTGTCACCAGCATCCGCATCGAGGGCGTCGAGCACGAGTTCACCACCGTGCCCGGTGTCAAGGAGGACGTCACCGAGATGATCCTCAACCTCAAGGGCCTGGTCGTCAGCTCCGAGCACGACGAGCCGGTGCTGATGTACCTGCGCAAGCAGGGCCCCGGCGTGGTGACCGCCGCGGACATCGCGCCTCCGGCCGGTGTCGAGGTGCATAACCCCGACCTGCACATCGCCACGCTCAACGGCAAGGGCAAGCTGGAGATGGAGCTGACGGTCGAGCGCGGCCGCGGCTACGTCTCGGCGACGCAGAACAAGCAGGCCGGACAGGAGATCGGCCGTATCCCGATCGACTCCATCTACTCCCCGGTCCTGCGTGTGACCTACAAGGTCGAGGCCACCCGTGTCGAGCAGCGCACCGACTTCGACCGCCTGATCGTCGACATCGAGACCAAGCCGGCCATCCGTCCCCGTGACGCGGTCGCCAGCGCGGGCAAGACCCTGGTCGAGCTGTTCGGCCTGGCGCGTGAGCTCAACGTCGACGCCGAGGGCATCGACATGGGCCCGTCGCCGACGGACGCCGCCCTGGCGGCGGACCTGGCGCTGCCGATCGAGGACCTCAACCTCACGGTCCGGTCCTACAACTGCCTCAAGCGTGAGGGCATCCACAGCGTCGGCGAGCTGGTTGCCCGCTCCGAGCAGGACCTGTTGGACATCCGCAACTTCGGCGCCAAGTCCATCGACGAGGTCAAGCAGAAGCTCATCGACATGGGCCTGTCGCTGAAGGACTCCCCTCCCGGATTCGACCCCAGCTCGGCGGCCGACTCCTACAGCTCCGACGACGACGAGGGCGAGTCCTTCGTCGAGACGGAGCAGTACTAACCGACCTTCGTCGCCCACATGGTCCCCGGCCGAGTGCGGCCGTGGACCGCATCACTAGGAGAACGACACCATGCCCACGCCTACCAAGGGCGCCCGTCTGGGTTCCGGGCCCGCTCACGAGCGGCACATCCTGGCGAACCTCGCCACCTCGCTGTTCCAGCACGGCCGCATCCGCACGACCGAGGCCAAGGCCAAGCGCCTGCGCCCGTACGCGGAGAAGCTGATCTCCCTCGGCAAGCGCGGTGACCTGCACGCCCGCCGCCAGGTCCTGACCAAGATCACGGACAAGGCCGTCGTGCACGAGCTGTTCACCGAGATCGGCCCGCGCTACGAGAACCGCCCCGGTGGCTACACCCGGATCACCAAGATCGGTCCGCGCAAGGGTGACAACGCCCCGATGGCCGTCATCGAGCTGGTCGAGGCGCTGAGCGCCCCCGCGGCCCCGTCCGCCCCGGCCTCCGAGCCCAAGATGGAGGAGACCGCCCAGGCCGACGAGAGCACCGTGGCCGAGGAGTCGGGCGAGCAGCCCGCCGAGGGCGCCACCTCCGGCCAGACCGCCGGGGCCGATGAGACCGCCCAGGCCGAGGGCGAGAAGCCGGCTGACGACAAGTAGGGCGCGAAGCGCGGGTGGTTCCCGCGCGCGTCGCCCGACGAGTGCCCGATCCCGTGGGGGTCGGGCACTCGTCTTTTCCGGACGCGGAAGATGGGTGGCATGGACGAGACGACGGTGCGCGTGCGGATGGACGTGGCCTACGACGGCACGGACTTCAGCGGGTGGGCGACCCAGCCGGGCCGGCGCACGGTGCAGGGGGAGCTGGAGGCGGCGCTGGCACGGGTGCTGCGGCTGCCGCGGGTGTCGCTGACGTGTGCGGGGCGCACGGACGCCGGCGTACACGCGCGCGGGCAGGTGGTGCAGGCCGACATCCCGGTGGGCACGTGGGAGAAGGAGGGGGAGCGGGTGCTCCGCCGCCTGGCCGGCGTGCTGCCCAAGGACGTGCGGGTGAACGCGGCCCGGTCGGCGCCGCCGGGGTTCGACGCCCGGTTCTCACCGCTGTTCCGGCGGTACCTGTACCGGGTGAGCGACGCGCCCTACGGGGTGGACCCCCTGCTGCGGAGGGACGTGCTGTGGCACCGGAGCCCCCTGGACGCGGACCGGATGAACGAGGCGTCGCGGCGCCTGCTGGGAGAGCACGACTTCGCGGCCTTCTGCAAGAGGCGCGAGGGCGCGACGACCGTCCGGGAGCTGCTGCGCCTGGAGTGGACGCGGGTGGACGAGCACCTGCTGCACGGCACGGTCCAGGCGGACGCGTTCTGCCACAACATGGTGCGCGCGCTCGTGGGCGCGCTCCTGGCGGTGGGGGACGGGCGCCGGGACGTGGACTGGCCGGGCAGGGTGCTCGGAGCCGGTGAGCGGGACTCGTCGGTGCACGTGGTGGGGCCGCAGGGGCTGAGCCTGGAGGAGGTGCGCTACCCGCCCGACGAGGAGCTGGCCGCGCGCGCCTCGGCGACCCGCCGGGTGCGGGAGCTGCCCTGCCCGGGGCACAGCACCTAGTGCGGTGACCGCGGAGGTTCACCGGCCCGCCCCATGGGCCGCGGCGCTTCTATGTCAAGCGGCAGGCTGATAAGCCTCGTCGGTCCGCCGCCTGACCTCTTGTACTTGTAGCGCGCTTCGGCGCCCGATCTCGCCATAGGTACAAGATCGTCCGGGGGTGGGGCACTCCAGTCGCACCGGCGACGTATCCGGTCAGCCGATCAGCGCGGTGCCCGGGAGTCCCGCCGGAGGCCCTGCCCAGGGCGGCGCCCTCCTTGGGGAGAGGAGCGGTTCCCGGCCGTGGACGAGGAAGAGGGGCACCCGGTCCGGGTGCCCCTCACTCCGCTCCGCCGTTCGGCGGGTCAGCCCCGGTTCTCGTCGAGGTGGGTGTGGGTCTGGTCGAAGAAGCCCTCGCTGATGGCGCGCAGCTCGGTGGCGGACTCGCTCTCCCCGCTCTCCTCGGTGCCGTCGCTGTTGGCCGAGAGGGAGAAGAGCAGGTAGCGGCCCCACTGGCCGCTGCTGCCGTAGCCGCCCGAGTAGCCGAGGCGCTCCGCGGGGGTGCCCTCCTCGCCGGGGAGCCCGGCGAACCACTGAGCGCCCACGAGGTCCTGGGCGTCCAGCGCGGCGGAGGCCTCCTCGCTGGTGGGCATGGCCGCGACGCCGATGGTCACCGCGTGGCCCTCGTCCTCGCTGAGGTAGGAGGCGCGCACCATCTGGCGGCACTCGTTCTCGGTGAGCACCTGGCCGTAGCCGCCGTGGGTGCCGGCGGCGCAGTCCTCGGTGTCCTCCACGGCCACGCGGGTGAACGTGCCCTGGCCCTCGATGTCCATGGTCTCGGGGAAGAGGGACTCCGGGTCGAGCGCGCCCGGGTCGTCGGCCTCGTTCGCCACGGTCGCGGCGTTCGCGCCCTCGCCGGACCCGCCCCCGCTGGCGAGGAGGAACGCGCCGCCGCCCGCGACGACCAGGAGCAGGGCGAACCCGCCGATCATGAGGACGAGGCGCCTCCGGGCCCGCGGGTCCGTGCCGCCGCCGTCGTGCCCGTAGTCGTCGTACCCGTCGTAGTCGTCGTAGTCGTTCATCGACTGGACGTCGAACTGGGCGGTGTCGACACCGGCGTCGCCGGGGACCTCGTCCCGGAACAGGGGGCGGTCGTCCCCGCGGCCGGGCGCGGCGGGGACGGCGTTGATGTGCTGGGTGGCGCCCGCGGCGTCCGGGGGGACCGCGTTGATGTGCTGTGTGGCGCCCATGGCCTCCGCGGGGAACACGGGCTCCTCACGCGCGCCCGCCGGGGGGCCGGCGGGCGGTGCCTGGTAGGCCTGCTGGGCGGTCGGGGGAGCGCCGGGGGGCATACCCGGGCCGGGCGGCCACGCCCCGGGGGCGCCGTGCGGCGGCCGACCCGGATCCTGCGGGCCGGTCGGCATGCCCGGGCGGCCCTGGACGACCTGCGGCGGAGGAGCACCAGGGGGGACGTTCTGGCCGTGGGGGAGGCCGCCGGGCGGAAGTGCCTGTCCCGGCTGCCCCGGGGGCATGGCGGGTCCGCCGGAGGGCTGGGGTCCCGAGCCCGGACGGAAGCCGCCCGACGGGGCCTGCGGGGCGGGGCCGCCACCCGGGGGCGCCTGCTGCGGCCCGCCGGGGAAGCCGGGTGCTCCCGGAGGGGGAGACTGCGGTGCCTGGGGCCCGCTGGGAGCGTGCGGCGGCGTATGGGGGCCGCTCTGGCCCCCGGGGGAGCCCGGCCCGCCCTGGGGGTGCTGGGGGCCGCTCTGGCCGCCGGGGAAGCCCTGCTGGGGGCCTCCGGGAAAGCCCGGCCCGCCCTGGGGGTACGGGGGCGGCTGGGGGCCGCTGGGCGGCGTCTGCGGCCCGCTGGGCGGTGCGTGTGACGGGAAGGGATGCGGTGGCAGGGGAGGCTGGCCGGACACGGGCGCGCCGTGTGACTGCTGTGGCCCCGATGTGGGATGCTGACCCTCGGGCTGGGAGGGTGCTGATCCGAGCAGGTCCTGGCCGTCACCGGCCTCCGGCCCGACGGGCTGACCGTCAGGGCCGTACTGTGGCTGGTTCGGATGGGTACTGATGGGAGTCTCCGAAGGCTCTGGGGGTGGGACTGGACCGCGGCGCACCGAGGTCCGTGGCCTGGTCCGCGCTATGGCGTCCGTGCTGGTTTCCCGGGTGTCGGCGACCGTGACGGGCATCTCCAAGATTCGCGTCGGCGCCCGTCCTTGCGGGCACAGACCAGCCTTTTGGGTGCAAGCGTAGCCAACGCGGGGACGGAAGCAGGACGAAGCACTCCCGGCAACGGGCATAATAAAAGACGGAGAGGTCACGGATGTGACCCCGTGCTTGAGCCGTAAACCGCCGAGCGCGGTCCTGCCGGTCCGCCCCGCCGCTGGCTTTGACCTGCGCTGTGGTGGCAAGGTAGGATATTCCGTCGTTGTGCGTTGAGTTGCCGTGGGCCCCGAACCACCCGAAGTCGGGCGCCGATCCACGCACCATCGTCTGCGCACTCACCATTCGGAAGGTCCTGTGTGGCATGGCACGGGACATCCGGCCAAGCACCCCGCAACCGCGGGTGTGTATTACGAGTCCCCCTTCCCTGCAGTGGGATGGGGCAGCCGACTGAAGAGCGAAGGCAAACGATCGTGCGCACATACAGCCCCAAACCAAACGATGTCCAGCGTCAGTGGCACGTTGTCGACGCTACCGATCTCGTGCTCGGGCGTATGGCGAGCCAGGTTGCCACGCTGCTTCGGGGCAAGCACAAGCCGTACTACGCGCCCCACATCGACACCGGCGACTTCGTGATCGTCGTGAACGCCGACAAGGTCGCCCTGACCGGCAAGAAGCTGGAGCAGAAGCGCGCCTACCGGCACTCCGGCTACCCGGGCGGTCTGCGCTCCGTCGCCTACGCCGACCTGCTGGAGAAGAACCCCGAGCGGGCCATCGAGAAGGCCGTCAAGGGCATGCTGCCCAAGGGCTCCCTCGGTCGCCAGATGGCCAAGAAGCTCAAGGTGTACGCCGGTCCGGAGCACCCGCACCAGGCCCAGCAGCCGGTTCCGTTCGAAATCAGCAAGATCGAGCAGCCCGCCTAGGCGTTCGCAGACTTTTTACAGAGAGCACGAGGAGAACCGTGGTCGAGCCCACCGGCATCGAAGACGTCGAGCAGGAGTACGTTGACAACCCGGAGGAGTTCCCCTCCGAGTACACCAGCGAGTCCGACGAGAACGTCGCCGCATACGTCCCCACCGCGTCCGGCCCCAGCGCCGGCACCGGCCGTCGCAAGCAGGCCATCGCCCGCGTCCGTATCGCCCCCGGTGCGGGCGAGTGGAAGGTCAACGGCAAGCCGCTTGAGACCTACTTCCCGGACAAGGTCCACCAGCAGACCATCAAGGAGCCGCTCGTCTCCCTCGGTTTCGAGGACGCCTACGACGTCTTCGCCCGTCTGGACGGCGGCGGCACCAGCGGCCAGGCCGGCGCCCTGCGCCACGGCATCGCCCGCGCCTTGGCCTCCCTGGACCCGGAGAACAACCGCCCGACCCTCAAGAAGGCCGGATTCTTGACCCGCGACTCCCGTGAGGTGGAGCGGAAGAAGGCCGGTCTCAAGAAGGCGCGCAAGGCTCCCCAGTTCTCCAAGCGCTAGTGCTCATGCGCCGACACCCGCTCGGCTGAGCTCAGGCCCGTACGCCGTTCCCCTTCCCGGGGTGCGGCGTACGGGCCCTTCGTTTTCCCGGTGGCCCCGTGCCACGTTGAATCTCACCGGCGCCGCGCATCGGCGCCGTCCTCGAAAGGGGCTGTCCGCCTGTGGCTCGGCTGTTCGGAACAGATGGTGTACGCGGTGTCGCCGGTCAGGACCTGACCGCCGCCCTCGCGCTGGAGCTGTCCACCGCTGCGGCGCGTGTTCTGACCCGCGGCGGTGACGGAATCCGTCCCAAGGCCGTCGTCGGCCGCGACCCGCGCGCCTCCGGTGAGTTCCTGGAGGCCGCCGTGGTCGCCGGACTGGCCAGTACCGGCGTGGACGTGGTGCGCGTCGGCGTGCTGCCCACCCCGGCGGTGGCCCACCTCACCGGTGAGCTGGACGCCGACTTCGGCGTGATGCTCTCCGCCAGCCACAACCCGGCCCCCGACAACGGCGTCAAGTTCTTCGCGAGGGGCGGCCAGAAGCTGGAGGACGCCCTGGAGGAGGAGATCGAGGGCATGCTCGGTGTGCCCGTCTCCCCCGTGGTGGGCGAGGGCGTCGGCCGGGTCGTCGACGCCCACGACGGAGCCGAGCGCTACGTCGAGCACGTGCTCGCCTCGGTGCCGCACGGGCTCAGGGGCCTCAAGGTCGTGGTGGACTGCGCCAACGGCGCCTCCTCCCTGGTCGCTCCCGAGGCGCTGCGCCGCGCGGGCGCCGAGGTCGTCGTGATCGGTGACCGGCCGGACGGGTACAACATCAACGAGGGCTGCGGCTCCACCCACCTGGAGGCGCTCCAGGAGGCGGTGCGCCTGCACGGGGCGGACGCCGGTATCGCCAACGACGGCGACGCCGACCGCTGCCTGGCCGTGGACGCCGAGGGGCGCGTGGTGGACGGCGACCAGATCCTGGCGATCCTGGCCACCGAGGCCAAGGAGGCCGGGAGGCTCGCCGAGGACACGCTCGTGGTGACGGTCATGTCCAACCTGGGCCTGAAGCTGGCGATGGAGCGTGCGGGCATCACCGTGGTGGAGACCGCGGTGGGCGACCGGTACGTGCTGGAGGAGATGAAGCGCGGCGGGTTCGGCCTCGGCGGCGAGCAGTCCGGGCACGTGATCCTGCTGGACCACGCCACCACCGGCGACGGCGTGCTGACCGGTCTGCACCTGCTGTCCGCGATGGCCCACCGCCGACAGGGCCTGGCCGAGCTGGCCAAGGTGATGACCCGCCTGCCGCAGGTGCTCGTCAACGTCAAGGACGTGGACAAGTCCCGGGCCGGGGAGTCCGAGGAGCTCGCCGCGGCCGTGCGGGCGGCCGAGGAGGAGCTGGGTGAGACCGGCCGGGTGCTGATCCGGCCCAGCGGCACCGAGCCCAAGGTCAGGGTCATGGTCGAGGCGCCGGGACAGGAGCAGGCCACGGCCGTGGCCGAGCGCCTGGCCTCCGTGGTGCGCTCCGCCCTGGGGTAGGCGGCGCTCCTCCTTGTCCGGGCCTCCCGGGGGCGGGAGCCCTCGCCGACGCCCGGACACCGCCCCTCGCGCACCCGGGCACGAAGCCGTCCGGGTGCGCGTTCTCATGTGTGGCTGGCCCGCGTGGTCGCGGGTCATCGACGGTCGGAGTGGTCACGATGGCGGACACGCGGTACGGGCACGCCCTGACGATCGGCGTGGACATCGGCGGAACGAAGGTGGCCGCCGGCGTGGTGACGCCGGGCGGACGCATCCTGGCGCGGCTGCGCACGGAGACCCCCGAGCGCAGCAAGAGCCCGGCGGTGGTGGAGGACACCATCGTCTCGGCGGTGGAGGAGCTGCGCGGGGAGTTCCGGGTGCGCGCCGTGGGCGTGGGGGCCGCCGGGTTCGTCGACGAGCGGCGGGCGAACGTCCTGTTCGCTCCGCACCTGTCCTGGCGCAGGGAGCCGCTGCGCGACGCCCTGTCGCTGCGTCTGGGGCTGCCGGTGGTGGTGGAGAACGACGCGAACGCCTCCGCCTGGGCCGAGGTGCGCGCCGGGGTGGGCCAGGGCGTGGACAACGTCGTGGTGGTGAACCTGGGGACGGGCATCGGCGGCGCGGTCGTGCTGGACGGACGTTTGCGCCGGGGCCGGTACGGGCTGGCCGGGGAGTTCGGGCACATGACGGTGGTGCCGGGCGGCCACCGGTGCGAGTGCGGCAACCGGGGCTGCTGGGAGCAGTACGCCAGCGGGAACGCGCTGGTGCGGGAGGCACGCGAGCTGGTGGTCGCGGAGTCGCCCGTGGCGGGAGCGCTGTGCCAGGCGGTGGGCGGCGACGTCCGGCAGATCACCGGCCCGCTGGTCAGCGAACTGGCGCGCAAGGGCGACCGGGCGTGCGTGGAGCTGATGCGCGACGCGGGGGAGTGGCTGGGGACGGGCCTGGCCAACCTGGCGGCCGCCTTCGACCCGGAGATGTTCATCGTCGGCGGCGGTGTGTCGGAGGCGGGCGAGCTGCTGCTGGATCCGGCCCGGACGGCCTTCGAGCGGAACCTGACCGGGCGGGGCTACCGGCCGGAGGCCCGGGTGGTCGCGGCGGCCCTGGGCAACGAGGCGGGCCTGATCGGCGCGGCGGACCTGGCCCGGGAGGGGCTTCCCCGGTGGCACCAGCGGCGGCGCCAGCGCCGCCTGGGACGCTTCGGCAGGGAGTAGGCGGCCCTGGCAGGACGGTGGCGCTCCGTGGCGACGGTGTGCGACGGTTTCCCGAAAGGTCTCTGGCTCACGGCCCCGTGTCGGTACCGATATCTCCCGTGATCAGTTGGAACGTGCGTGTACACGTGTGCTTCTGTAGGGTGACCGGACCACCGAGAGCCCCCTGCGGACCACCGTCCGGTCCGCGCCCCCGTTCACCAGTTCCCCGAAGAGAAGCCGCACGCGATGACCCGCACCCCTCATCCGCCGCGACTCAGCCGAAGCGAGGCCCGCCGACTGGAGCGGCGCCGCCACCGCCTGCTCATGGCCGCCCTGGCCTGCGCGGCGGGCGTCGTCGTGATGAGCGGGGTCCTGGCCGTCCTCCTGGTGTCGCAGGACCCCTCCCGCCCGGAGTCCGAGACCGGTGTCGAACAGGGCGCCCACCGTGCCGAGGAGCCGGTGGCGGAGCCCTCCCCGACCCCGTCCGCCGCACCCTCCGCGAGCCGGAGTCCCGAGCCCTCGCCCTCCCCCTCGCCGTCCCCCTCGCCCTCCGCGAGCCCGAGCCCCGAACCCTCGCCCTCCCCCGCCGAGGACGCGGAGGAGGACGCCCCGGGGAGCCCGGAGGAGGCCGCCGAGAACGGCGGCACCGGCACGCAGGAGCCGCCGGAGCCCGAGCCCGCCCCGGAGGAACCCGAGCCCGAACCCGCTCCCGAGCCCTCGGAGACCGAGACCCCGCCGCAGGAGGAGGAGCCCGACGAGCCCGGCGGTGCCCCCTGGTGGCCCTGGTAGCGGGCCCGCGCCCGAGGCGCCGTCCCCGGGCGGGCGGGGCCACCCGCAATTAACCGAACCCGGTTCTAGTCTGCGGTCCCCATCCTCTGTAGAGTTCGGCCCATGGATCTGAACGGAATCTCCGCCCTCGTCTCGGGCGGCGCGAGTGGCCTGGGTGAGGCCACCGCCAAGGAACTCGCGTCCGCGGGCGCGACCGTCGTCATCGCCGACCTCAACGCCGAGCGCGGCGAGGCCGTCGCCAAGGAGATCGGCGGTGTCTTCGTGTCCACCGACGTCTCCCAGGAGGACCAGGTCAAGGCCGCGGTCCAGGCGGCCGTCGACACCGGCAAGCCCTTCCGCGTGGCCGTCTCCTGCGCCGGCATCGGCTGGGCGACCCGCACCGTCGACCGCAGCGGCAACCCGCACGACCTGGACAGCTACCAGAAGGTCATCCAGGTCAACCTCATCGGCACCTTCAACGTGCTGCGCCTGTCCGCGGCCGAGATCGCCAAGACCGAGCCGCTGAACGAGGACGGCGAGCGCGGCGCCATCATCAACACCGCCTCGCTCGCCGGCATCGAGGGGCAGATCGGCCAGATCGCCTACTCCTCCTCCAAGGGCGGCGTCATCGGCATGACCCTCCCGGCCGCCCGCGACCTCGCGGCCGTCGGCATCACGGTCAACACCATCGCCCCCGGCATCCTGGAGACCCCCATCTACGGGGAGGGCGAGGGCGCCGAGGAGTTCAAGAAGCGCCTGGCCGCGCCGGTGCCCTTCCCCAAGCGCCTGGGCACCGCCGAGGAGTTCGGCAGGCTGGCCCGCGCCCTGGTGGAGATCAGCTACGTCAACGGCGAGGTCGTCCGCATCGACGGCGCGCTGCGCATGCCGCCGAAGTAGGGGGACACCGTGTCCGACGAGGTTCTCTACACGGCCGAGGACGGCGTCGCCGTCATCACCATCAACCGGCCCAAGGCCAAGAACGCGGTCAACGCCGCGGTCGCCGCCCAGGTCGCCGAGGCTCTGGACGACCTGGACTCGCGCAAGGACCTGAGCGTCGGCATCATCACCGGCGCGGGCGGCACCTTCTGCGCGGGGATGGACCTCAAGGCCTTCATGAAGGGTGAGGTCCCGATCGTGGAGGGGCGCGGGTTCGGCGGGTTCGCCGAGCGCGGGCCGAAGAAGCCGCTGATCGCCGCCGTGGAGGGCTACGCCCTCGCGGGCGGGTTCGAGGCGGTGCTCGCCTGCGACCTGGTCGTCGCGGCCGAGGACGCCAGGTTCGGCATCCCCGAGGTCAAGCGCGGCCTGGTCGCCGGTGCGGGCGGCCTGCTGCGCCTGCACCACCGCATCCCGCGCAACATCGCCATGGAGTTCGCCCTGACCGGCGACTTCGTCGACGCACCGCGCCTGGCCGAGCTCGGGCTGGTCAACCACGTCACCGCCAGCGGCGGCGCCCTGGAGGGGGCCCGGGAGCTGGCGGCGCGGATCACCGCCAACGGTCCGCTGGCGGTGCGGGTGTCCAAGGAGGTCATCACCTCCTCGGACGACTGGTCCAGCGCGCAGATGTGGGAGAGGCAGAACGAGCTGACGGGCCCGGTGTTCGTCAGCCAGGACGCGATGGAGGGCGCGGCGGCCTTCGCCGAGAAGCGCGCTCCCGTGTGGAAGGGCGAGTAGCCCCCACCCCGCGCGACGCGAGCGGCGGCCGCCTCCCCGGACGGGGAGGCGGCCGCCGCCGTCGTCTCCCGGCCGGTCCCGCGGCATACGCGGCGGCGGAGGGACTCCCGAGCGGAGGGCACGGCCCTCCATCCGAACCTCGGGCCGCCCGTGCCCTCCCGCTCCGGCCCTGTGACGGTCGGTTCACGTGGTTCGGGGCACTTGGAAGGTATGGGTTAGTCTGAAGTTTACTTCGCCCACCTTGTCGTGACTTGTCAGCCTTTACCTACCCACCGACTGGCGGGTGCGGCAGCCTGATCCCCCTTCCTTCCACTCAGCGGCACGGGTTCGCGTCACCGCGGCCCGAGCCGCGAGACGGGCGTGTCCGGATACGTGGAACCTTGGAGTCATCGTGGTCGCACTCAGTGTGGTCGTCCCCATCTACAACGTCGAGAGGTATCTCGACGAATGCCTGCGCTCCCTGCGCGCGCAGACGTGGACCGACCTAGAGGTCGTGATGGTGGACGACGGGTCCAAGGACGGCAGCGCGGACATCGCCGCACGCTTCGCTCGCGAGGACCCGAGGTTCAAGCTCGTCCAGCAGGAGAACGGCGGCCTGGGCGCGGCCCGCAACACCGGGGCGCGCCATGCGACGGGTGAGTTCCTGACCTTCGTCGACAGCGACGACATCATCCCGCCCTACGCCTTCGGCTACCACCTCCACAGCCTCCGCCGGTCCGGGTCGGACTTCTCCAGCGGGAACGTCCACCTGCTCAGTGAGCTGGATGTCTGGCAGTCCCCCATGCACAGGGAGATCTTCCTGACCACGAGGACCAGGACGCATGTCACCAGGGAGGACAGCCTGCTCGTGGACAGGCTGGCCACCAACAAGGTGTGGCGGAGGTCCTTCTGGGACAGGCAGGGGATGTCCTTCCCCGTCGGTGTCCTGTACGAGGACGAGGCGGTGGTGGTTCCGCTCCACTTCCTGGCGAAGTCCGTGGACGTCCTGTCCGAGCCGGTCTACCTGTGGCGCCAAAGGCCCAGCGACGACCGCTCCATCACCCAGGACCGGTTCCGTCCCCGGGCCCTGGAGGACCGCTTCACCGCGGTGACCGCGGTCAGCGACTTCATCGTGAAGAACCTCGGCCCGCAGGAGAAGCGCAGATGGGACGAGGTCGCGCTCGGCCGCGACCTCCGTGCCTTCGTGCAGGTGCTCGACCAGGCCGACGACGGCTTCATGGAACGGTTCCTGGACCTGGCCGCCACCTATCTCGCAACGGTCGACCCGCGCGCCCGTCGGAGGATGTCCGCGATCGAGCGCCTCAAGTGGCACCTGATCGGTGAGCGCCGGGCAGAACAGGTACGGCAGGTCGTCGCCTTCAGCAAGGGCTTTCAGGCGCGGCAGGCCAGGACCGTGCGGCACGGGGTCAGGTTCTACGGCGACTACCCCTTCAAGGACGATCCCGCTGTGGGGGTTCCCCGCCGCGTCTACCGTCTCGACACCGAGCTCGAGCTACGCCAGAAGACCGATGAGATGGCCTGGCGTGACGGCAAGCTCGTGATCCGCGGCAGGGTCTGCCTCAGGTTCCTCCGGCCCAACAAGAGGATCCAGCAGCATGTGAGCGTCTGGGCGGTCAACGGATCCAGCGGGAGGAGAGTGCGGCTTCCCGTCTCCGTGCACCGGGCGAACGAGTTCCGTTTCCCACCCGACCTGGTCACCTCCCGTCAGGACTGGGGAGGGTACGAGATCACGGTCGACCCGCGGTCCCTGCGCGTCGACGGCGGTTGGGAGGACTCCGAGTGGCATATCGAACTCGGGGTGCTCAACCGTGGTTTCCGCAGGTCGGCTCGGCTCGCCGTGCCGGGCGAGGACAGTGTGCGGCGCATCGGTCCCGCGGAGGTGGCCTCCGGCGTGTGGGTCCGTCCCCGCTGGTTCGACGCCCACGAACTGCGCCTTCACGTGGACCGCGCACCAGCGCGCTTCACGGGCCACGAGCTCCGCGGAAGCGAGGTCGTACTCACGGGCGAGCTGCCGGACGGCGTCGCCGCGGACACCGTCGGCCTCCGGCTCGCGAGGGATCCCGGTGACACGGAGATCGCGGTTCCGGTCACGGTGGAGGGCCGGACGTTCCACGCGCGGGTCCGCCTGGACGAGCTCACCGCGGGGTACGCGGACCGGGTGGTCGTGTCCGGGGCACACGAGTCCGAGAGATGGCAGGTGTGGTTCGAGACACCGGAAGGGGCCAAGCAGGTCACCAGCGCACAGCGGCTGGAACCGGCGCGCCACCGCTTCGACGGACTGGCCGTCCTGGTGGGTACGGACTTCTCCCACCGCCTCCACCTGAGGGTGGAGCGGGAGTCGGCCGTCATCACGTCGGCGGCATGGGAGGGCCGGGATCTGCTCCTGTCCGGGCAGTACCAGGGCGAGCACGCGGCGGACCCCTCCTTCCTCCTGTCCGCGACGGGACGGATGGAGGAGCGGGCCTTCCCCGTCGAGACCGAGGGGGCGGCCTTCCGGGTCCGCCTCACCCCCACGGCCATCCCGCTCTTCGGGCAGACCCTCCCCCTGGCCTCCGGTTCCTACGAGTTCTTCCTGAGGTGGGATGAGGAGAGCGGCCCCCGGGACGTCCGGGTGGAGCTGCACGGTTCACTCCTGCCGAGACTTCCCCTGTTCCTCGCCGGGGAGGGGCCGCAGGTCGGTCTGGAGGCCGACGGCGAGGGCCGTCCCCGGCTGAGGGCCGACGGCTCCCTCCGGGCGGAGGAACAGGGCTCCTACGCCCAGCAGCTCCTCCGGGAGAAGACCTACCCCGCGCTTCGTGGGAAGCCGGTGTCGCCGGGAGTGCTCTTCGACTCCTACTCGGGCAAGCAGTACTCCGACAGCCCACGCGGCATATGCGAGGAGCTGCGGTTGCGTGGTACCGAGGCGCCGATGTCCTGGCTGGTCAAGGACCGCCAGGTCAGCCTGCCCGAGGGGCTCGCCGAGGTCCACGTGTCGAGCCGTGAGTACTACGAGGCCCTCGCACGCTCGGAGTACATCGTCTCCAACGCCCACCTGCCGCGCTGGTTCGACAAGAGGCCGGGACAGAAGGTCGTGCAGACCTGGCACGGTTCCATGCTCAAGCGCATCGGCTTCGACATCGAGGACGTCCGGTTCGGCAACCGCGACTACCACGAGCGCCTGCTCAGGGAGACCGGCCAGTGGGACTACCTGGTCTCGCCCAGCCCTTGGGCGACGCCGATCCTGCGAAGCGCGTTCCGGTACGAGGGTGAGATCCTGGAGACCGGCTATCCGCGCAACGACCTCTTCCACGCTCCCGAGCGGGAGGCCGTCGCGGAGCGGGTGCGCAGCCGTCTCGGCCTTCCCCCCGGCAAGCGCGTCGTGCTCTACGCACCGACGTGGCGGGACGACAAGTTCTACTCGGCGGGCAAGTACAAGCTGGACCTGCGGCTCGACCTGGCCCGTATGCACGAGGCCCTGGGCGAGGACCACGTGTTGCTGGTGCGGCGCCACCCCAACATCGTCGACCGGGTGCCGGCCGTGGGTCAGGACTTCGTCCGCGACGTGTCGACGTATCCGGAGATCCAGGAGCTGTTCCTGGTGACGGACGTCCTGGTGACGGACTACTCGTCGCTGATGTTCGACTTCGCCAACACCGGCCGCCCGATGCTGTTCTTCACCTACGACCTGGAGGAGTACAGGGACAACCTGCGCGGTTTCTACTTCGACTTCGAGGAGACCGCCCCGGGGCCCCTGCTGCGCACCTCGGACGAGGTGATCGAGGCGATCCGCGGTGCCGACGAGGTGGGAAGCCGCTACAAGGACCGCTACGAGGCCTTCGTCGACCGCTTCTGCCCCCTGGACGACGGAAAGGCCGCCAAGCGGATCGTGGACCGGGTCTTCCCCGACCTTCTGTGAACGCCGCATCCCCAGGATCCCCGGGGCGTGCACCGAGAAGCGGGCATAGGTGGTTTCCCCCGGGTTCCCAGGTGAGGTTCGTCACCCCTTGCCGTTCTGCTTTCGAACTCGGAACGGTGACGGAAAGTCCCTTCTTCCGTGAAGGCCTTTCATTCTGGTTCGATTCTCCGTGCACGAAAAAGCGATGAAAAAGTGACGCAATCGTTTTACTCCTCAGTAAACCGATTAGGCGCGATGGTGTCTTCCTGTTCCGCCGGGATGCGTTCGGTCGCCTGTGGTGACGGGATCGCTGCCCTGGGTGGGGCGCCGGTGGTCAGGTGCCTCGTCGCGGTCGGGGTCCGGGGGGTGCGGTGCACCAAGGGGCTGTGGGGCACCGCATCCCGCCTGTCCGGCTCTTCCGCCGTGGGCCTGCGAATCGGGGTGCGGTCGGTGGTCGGTGTGCGATGGTTCGTGTACACCGGGCGGCAAAATAGGATGAAGTATCACGTAACCTGGCTGTGGCCAGGACGACGCCTTCGATGGCGCGACCAGAGTCCCCCACCCCGCACTGAAGACCTTCGTGCCGCGTGGTCTGGCTGTGATCCTTTCGACTTTCTCTGACCTGAGGTGGTGGCCTTCTCCTGTGTCTGCGCCTTCTGTGAACGTCGCCGACGTGGGTGGCGGGACATCCGTTCCGCAGGCCTCCCCGCCGGCGGCGAAGCGGGGGTACCGGCCCGAGATCGAGGGCCTGCGCGCTGTCGCGGTACTCCTGGTGGCCGTCTACCACATCTGGTTCGGCAAGGTCTCCGGTGGCGTCGACGTGTTCCTGCTGCTCACCGGCTTCCTCATCACCGGATCGCTGGTGCGCGCGTTGGAACGCGGGACAGGTGTGGCCTTCCGCGCCTTCTGGGCGCGACTCGCCAAGAGGCTCTTCCCCGCAGCCGCCGTGGTCATGGCCGGCGTGCTGGTCGCATCCTTCCTCTGGATGCCGCGCTCGCGCTGGTCGGACATCATCGCCGACGTCTTCGCCTCGGCTCTGTACTACCAGAACTGGCACCTGGCCCTCGGCGCCGTCGACTACCTTGCCGAGAACGACGCGGGCAGCCCGCTCCAGCACTTCTGGTCCTTGGCCATCCAGGGGCAGTTCTACCTGCTGTGGCCCACCCTGCTGGCCATCACCGGGCTGATCGCCGCCAGAGTCGGCCTGAGCGTGCGCAACGCGGCCCTTGTCGCCGTGGCCACGGTCTTCGCGGTCTCGTTCTCCCACTCGCTCTTCGTCACCGCCTCCGACCCGGCCTGGGCCTACTTCGACGGTGCCGCACGTGTGTGGGAGTTGGCGCTGGGCGGGATCCTCGCGCTGACGATCTCCCGGGTCCGCCTGCCGTACGCGCTGCGCGTGGTCCTCGGCTGGGTCGGACTGGTCGCGTTCGTCCTCTGCGGGGCGCTGGTCCCCGTCTCCGTCTCCTACCCCGGGTTCATCGCCCTGTGGCCCACCGGCGCGGCCATCCTGGTCCTCCTGGCCGGTACCACCGGAAGCCGGGTCGCGGCCGACCGCTTCCTGACCTGGCGCCCCGTGGTCTACGTCGGCGGCCTCTCGTACGCGCTCTTCCTGTGGCACTGGCCGGTGCTCGTCTTCTACCTGGAGGTCACGGAGAGGGTCCGCGCCAGCGTGGTCGGCGGGTTCTACGTCCTCGCCCTCTCCTCCGTGCTCGCGTTCCTGACCAAGAAACTGGTCGAGGGGAACGCCGAGCGGCTGGCGAGCCTGCGTCCCGGCCGCAGGGTCTCCTTCGCGGTGGGCGCGCTCTTCCTCGTCCCGGTGCTGATCGCCGCGGGCGCCTGGGACATGCGTATCGACCGCGGGCGCGAGCTCAGGGAGACCCTGGCCTCCGACACCAGCAGCTATCCCGGCGCGCTGGCACTCGTGGACGAGGAGACCGCCGCGCAACTCCCGGCCCTGCCGGTCCATCCGGACACGGCCGACGCCCGTACGGCCTCCCTGGAGCGGATCTACGAGTGCCACGCGCGTATTCCGCAGACCGAGATGGTCAGCTGCGACTTCGGGCCCGAGGACGCGGAGCGGACCATCGCGCTCGTGGGGAGCTCCCACGCCATCCACTGGATGGAAGGGCTGCGCGAGGTCACCGAAGCCAACGGCTGGCGCCTGGTCACGTTCACCAAGGACGTCTGCCAGTTCAGCGCCGCCGTCGAGATGCGCCAGGGCGAGGTCTACTCCGAATGCGAGGAGTGGAAGACCGAGCAGATGGAGCGGCTCCGCGAACTGCGCCCGGACGCGGTCTTCACCACCAGCACCCGTTCCCAGGCGTCGCCGGGCGAGGAGTACGTGCCCGAGGGGTACGTGGAGCGCTGGCGGGAGATGGACGAGCTGGGCATCGACGTGATCGCCGTCCGTGACACGCCGCGGCTGGACTTCGTCGCCCCCGAGTGCGTCGACAAGCGAGAGGCCGAGGAGTGCGTGACCGAGGTCGGCTACGGGCTGGCCGAGGAGTCACCCCTGGAGAGCATCGCGGACGTGCCCGGCAACGTGCGCTCCATCGACCTGACGGAGCAGCTGTGCCCGCGGGGAACCTGTGCGGCCGTCATCGGCAACCAGCTGGCCTACTACGACAAGAGCCATTTCACCTACTCGTTCTCCCGGTCCCTGTCCTGGCTCCTGGAGCCCGCGATCCTGGAGGTCACCGGATGGTAACCGCACATGCCCGGGGCACCCGTTTCCACGGGACCGTTCCGCCGTACCGATTTTCCCTTCGCCGTTCCTGCCGTGCCCCTGGAGTGGATGGATGAGTCCCAAGCTCAGTGTCGTTGTCCCGTTCTACAACGTGGAGGAGTACTTCGACGCGTGCCTCGCCTCGGTCGCACGGCAGACGTTGGGGGACCTCGAGGTCGTGATGGTGGACGACGGGTCGCCGGACTCGAGCCTGGCCATCGCCGAGAAGTGGGCGGCCCGGGACGAGCGCTTCCGTGTGGTCCGCCAGGAGAACCAGGGCCTGGGCCCGGCCCGGAACACCGGTGCCCGCCACGCCCGGGGCGAGTACCTGGCTTTCCTCGACAGCGACGACGTCCTGCCGGTCAACGCCTACGAACTGCTCGTCTCCTCGCTGGAGAAGACCGGCTCGGACTTCGCCAGCGGTAACGTCGTGCGCTTCAACAGCCGGGGGACCTACCCCTCGGACATGCACCAGGGCCTCTTCCGGAGCACCCGGCTCAAGACGCACGTGTCCAAGGAGAACGCCCTGCTTCGGGACCGGATCGCCTGCAACAAGGTGTTCCGGGCCTCCTTCTGGAGGGCGGAGCGTTTCGAGTTCCCCCCGGGGCGGTACGAGGACGTGCCGGTCATCGTGCCGGCGCACGCTCAGGCGCGCAGCGTGGACATCCTGCGCCACACCGTCTACCACTACCGGGCCCGTGAGGGCGGCAACGCCTCCATCACCCAGCAGCGGACCGACCCGGCCAACATGCGGGCCCGTGTCCTGTCGGTCACCAGCGCCAGCCAGTCCCTCGGCAGCGCCGGCCACCACGAGCTCCGCCGCGCCTACGACAGCCGTGTGCTGGTGGACGACTTCTGGATCTTCATGCGGCTCCTGCCCCTCGTCACCGAGGAGTTCCGCCGCGAGTTCGCCGAACTGGTCACCGCCTACGTGGACAAGATCGGCCCCGGCATCCTGGACGAGCTCCCCGCCTCCAGCCGGCTCCAGTACTGGCTGCTGCGCAACGGGCGGATGGAGGAGCTCCTGACCGTGATCGGCCACGGCCGCGGGGTGCGTGAGGCGGTGCGGCACGGCGACCACTGGTACGGGAACTACCCCTATTTCCAGGACCCCGAGGTCGGGGTCCCCGACGACGTCTACCGGCTGGACCAGGAGCTCACGCTCCGCACCATGGTCAGCGAGCTGTACTGGCGTGCGGACCGGCTCCACCTGAGCGGTTACGCCGCCATCAACCACATCGGCGCCCCCTCCCGGGAGGCGAACCGGATCACGCTCCGCCTCAGGCACACGCGCCTCGGGCTGACCAAGACCCTGCCGGTCCGCCAGTTCGCGGACCCGACCGCCAACAACCGCATCGGCCAGTCCAAGAGCGTGGCGTGGGCGGCCTTCGAGACCACGATCGACCTGAGCCGGCTCCGGGTCGCGGGGATGCTGGTCCGCGGTACCTGGGAGGTCCAGGTCCAGGTCCAGGGCCAGGGCGTCACCCGTGAGGGAGTGCTCGGCGAGGCCAAGAAGGACGAGGTCCTCAGGCCCGCCGGCGCCTATTTCGTCGGAGACAGCACGCGGGTCCTGCCGACCTTCGAGGCGGGCGGCCGCTTCATGGTCCGGGTGGAGAAGAAGTACGCCCTGCACCGCAGGGACTGGATCGAGGACGGCCACTGGCACATCGAGTGCGAGCTTCCCCGCGGCGGCACGATCGACGAGCCGACCCTGGAGGTCGTCCGCCGTGTGGGCTCGCTGCGCCGCTCCTACCCGATGACGCTCCACGAGGACGCGGACGGACGCAAGTACCTCGGTGCCTCCGTCCCCATGGAGTCCCTGGTCTCCTTCCCCGACGAGGCCGGGAGCGGGTCGGAGGAGGATTCCGACTCCGTGTGGTCCGAGGAGCTGGACTGGGAACTGTACGTGGCTCCCAAAGCCAAGCGTTCGGAACAGTTCAACCTCGTCGTCTCCGCCGACTTCGAGGAGCACCGCGCCCGCGTGGGGCGCAGCGAACTGGTGGTCACCCGGAGCAAGCACGGTGCCTTGGTCCTGGTCGACCGCCTGCCTCGTATGGTGATCCAGCGGTACAGGTGGACGGACACCGGAACCCTGCACGTGATCGGGGACTACAGCGGCGACCCCGGGGAGAGGCCGGCCAGTCTCAAGCTGCGCAAGCGCCTGTCCCACGTGGTGCACTCCTTCCCCGTCACCTGGGTCGACGACACCTTCACCCTGGAGATCGAACCGGGGCGGATGAACGCCTGGGGAGAGGAGCGGGGTCTGCCCCGCGGGAGGTGGGACCTGGTCGTTCACCGCGAGGACGGTACCGAGACCCCCGTCATGCTCAACCGGCACCTGGGCGGGACGGACCACGACGACCACCGCCACCACCGGCAGCGCTTCACGATCCTGCCGCGCCGCCTCTACGAGATGTCGCTCAGGGTCCAGGCGGACTTCACCGGCGAGGACGGCAGCGGCTTCGGACGCCTCCGCCTGCGCGAGGAGCTCTACCCGCGCCTGCGTGAGGAGCCCCTGCGCGACATGGTGCTGTTCGAGAGCTACTTCGGCAAGCAGTTCTCGTGCAACCCGCGGGCCGTCTACGAGGAACTGCGGAACCGGAACACGGGGATGGAACTGGTCTGGGCGACCGATGACGGCAGCCTCCGTATCCCCGACGGCGCCCGCACCGTTCTGATCGGCAGCACCGAGCACCTGGAGGCGCTGGCCAGGGCCCGGGTCATCGTCAGCAACTGCGGTATCCAGCACTGGTACGTCAAGCGGGAGGGCCAGGTCTACCTCCAGACCTGGCACGGAAGTCCTCTGAAGAAGGTGGGGCTGGACGTCTCCAACGCCTCCTTCGACCGTGCGCAGGAACGGCTGCGCAGACTGGCCGACGACGCGCAGAAGTGGGACATCCTGCTCTCACAGAGCGCCTTCACCACGCCGATCATGCGACGGGCCATGGCCTACGACGGCGAGGTCGCCGAGATCGGCTATCCGCGCAACGACGCCCTGCACGCTCCCGACGCCGACGAGCGCGGACGACGGGTCCGTGAGCTCCTGGGCATCGCCCCGGACAAGCGGGTCGTCCTGTACGCGCCCACCTGGAGGGACGAGGGCAACACGGCGAGCGGCACCTACCAGTTCGACCTGCGGCTGGACGTCGAGCGCATGCGGGAGAAGCTCGGCGACGACCACGTCGTCCTGCTGCGCCTGCACCACCTGATCAACCGGCACCACGTGACCCGGGAGGACGAGTTCGTCAAGGACGTCTCCAACCATCCGGACGTCAACGACCTGTGCCTGGCCTCCGACGTCCTGATCAGCGACTACTCCTCCCTGATGTTCGACTACGCGGGAACGGGCCGGCCCGTGCTCGTCTACGGCTACGACTACGAGCAGTATCGGGACCACACCCGCGGCCTCTCCTTCGACCTTGAGGAGTACGGTCCCGGGCCGGTCCTTCGGGACACCGACGAGATCGTCGACACGCTGGTCGACCTGGAGGGGTACCAGGAGCGGACCAGGGAGCAGTACGGGGCGTTCCGCGAGCTCTTCTGCCCGCACGAGGACGGGAAGTCGGCCTCCAGGGCGGTCGATCTGCTCCTGGCGAGCGCTGAGCGGAGCCGGGGGTAGCGGGTGCACGTGTTTCCACACCGAAGGAGATGAGTAGAGTGCGGATTCTGCTGACCGGCGGGGCCGGGTACATCGGTTCCCACACCGCGGTCGAGCTGGTGGGCCGGGGACACCAGGTGGTCGTCCTGGACAACCTGGTCAACAGCAGTGTGGAGGCCGTGCGCCGGGTCGAGAAGATCACCGGTGCCCGGATCCCGTTCGTGGAGGGCGACTGCACCGACCAACACGTCGTCGGACGGGTCCTCACCGAGCACGGTGTCGACGCCGTCGTGCACTTCGCCGGGCTCAAGGCGGTCGGGGAGTCGGTGGAGCAGCCGCTGCGCTACTACCGCAACAACCTGGACGCCCTGCTCACCCTCGCCGAGGTGATGGACGAGCACGGTGTGCGCGACCTGGTGTTCAGCTCCTCGGCCACGGTCTACGGCGACCCCGAGCAGGTGCCCATCACCGAGGGCAGCGCGCTGCGGGTGACCAACCCCTACGGCGCGACCAAGCTGTTCGGGGAGAGGATCCTGGAGGACGTGGCCGCGAGCTCCCCCGACTGGCGGATCACCGTGCTGCGGTACTTCAACCCGGTGGGGGCGCACCCCAGCGGGCTGATCGGGGAGGACCCCAACGACATCCCCAACAACCTCTTCCCCTACATCTCCAAGGTCGCCGCGGGGCGGCTGCCCGAGCTCACGGTCTTCGGCGACGACTACGACACCCCCGACGGGACCGGTGTCCGGGACTACCTGCACGTGGTGGACCTGGCGAGGGGGCACGTCGCCGCACTCGACCACCTGGGCTCCCGGAAGGGGCTGAGGGCCTTCAACCTGGGAACGGGCCGGGGGACCTCCGTCCTGGAGGCGATCCGCGCCTTCGAGCAGGCGTGCGGACGCTCCATCCCCTTCCGGGTGGGCCCGCGCCGCGACGGGGACATCGCCACCTGCTTCGCCGATCCGGGACAGGCCAACCGCGAACTGGGCTGGCGGGCCGAGCACACGGTGGCCCAGGCGTGCGCCGACGCCTGGCGCTGGCAGTCGGCCAACCCCGACGGCTACCGCTGATCCACCGCACCGGACGCGCTCCCGGTCCGGGGACGCCGTCGTCCCCTCCCGGGGGCAACCCTCCCGCCGGGCCGGACGTCCTTCAGTGAACGGCAAAAGGAGGGCAAACAGGCCATGGACCATGATTGGGAAGAAGAGTACGAAGAGGGCGAAGAGCACTTCTACGACGATGACGGTGCCTTCGGCGTCGGACTCCTCCCGCAGCCGGGGGCCGCGTACGGGGACTGAGCCCGACAGGGCCCGGACGGGAGCGCGCCCGATCCGCCGTGGCCGATGACGCGGGGCCGTGCCGGAGGAACGGCACGGCCCCGCGCGGTGGTGGGGCGGGGACCACGGGTCAGCCGGCGGCGGCCCTGCCGGCCCTCTCGGCCGCGCTCTTTGCGGCGCGCCGGTCCGGGAGGAGCACGCCCAGGCCCCAGTGCAGCAGCAGCCCGGTGAGCATCCCCACGACCCAGCCGTAGTCCGCCAGCGGCGCCAGCAACGGGACCAGGCCCTCGGCCGGGAACGGCCCCGAACCCTCGGGGGAGTGCGAACCCCCCACGGCCAGCAGCGCGCCGACGCCGAAGGCCACCAGCGCGCGCCAGTTCCACCCGTGCGTGTACCAGTACTCCGATCCGCGCTCGTACAGCGCGGGCAGGTTCATCCGGGCACGGCGCAGCAGCCAGTAGTCGGCGAGCAGGATGCCCGCCACGGTCCCCAGCACGCCGCCGACCGTGCCCAGCCACGTGAAGATGTACACGTCCTCGTTCTCCAGCAGCTTCCACGGGAAGATCAGGACGCTGATCAGGCAGGTGGTGACCGCGCCGGTGCGGAAGCTGATCAGCCGCGGCCTGAGGTTGGCCAGGTCGTAGGCCGGCCCGACCAGGTTGGCGGCGATGTTGGTGGAGACCGTGGCCAGCAGGACCACGAAGACCGCGAAGAGCAGGCCGATCCCGCTGCCCATGCGCGCGACGACGTCGATCGGGTTCCACAGCGGCTCGCCGTAGACGGCGGCGGTGCCCGCCGTGACCATGACGGCCAGCAGGGAGAACAGCGTCATCGTGGTGGGCAGGCCGAGCGACTGGCCCATGACCTGGGCGCGCTGTGAGGAGGAGAACCGGGTGAAGTCGCTGATGTTCAGGGTCAGGGTCGCCCAGTAGCCGATCACGCCCATCAGCGACGGGAAGAAGAGCGCCCAGAAGGGCGGTCCCCAGTCCAGGGGCTCACCGGAGTCCAGGGACAGCATCGCGCCGAGTCCTCCGGCCTCCACGGCCATCCACGCCAGCAGGGCGACACCTCCGAGGACCATCAGCGGCGCGGCCCACACCTGGACCCTGCGCACGCCCTCCATGCCCCACAGGATGATCCCGAGCTGGGCCGTCCAGAACAGGCCGAAGGACAGCCACAGGGTCCACGGGTTGCCGCCGACCGCGGCCGCACCGGTCCACCCGTCGCCGAACAGGCGCCCGAGCAGGACGTACACGCCCTGGCCGCCGACCCAGGTCTGGATGCCGTACCAGCCGCAGGCGACCGCGCCCCGCAGCAGCGCGGGCAGGTTGGCGCCGCGCAGGCCGAAGGAGGCGCGTGCGAACACTGGGAAGGGGATGCCGTACCTGGCGCCCGCGTGGCCGGTCAGCACCATGGGCAGCAGCACGACGAGGTTGCCCAGGACGACGGCCAGCATGGCCTGGCGCCAGTCCAGCCCCGCGGCGATCAGACCGCTGGCCAGGGTCCAGGCCGGGATGCTGACCGACATGCTCACCCACAGGGCGCTGAAGCTTCCGGTGCCCCAGGTGCGCTGGGAGATCGGGACCGGCTGGAGGTCGGAGTTGACGAAGGCGCTCTCGGGCAGGGAGGCGCCCTCCCTCAGGGAGACCCGCCCGTCGGGGTGGGTGAGGACGTCGGGTTCCGGGGACGGTGGGGCGTGGGTCACAGGTCACCTGGTTTCGGTGGGGCTGACAGGCAGGGCGGGGCCCGGCGCCGGGCCCCATCGGGGTGAAACCCGGGGGAAGGCGTGGAAAAATCCGCATCTGTCCCGGGCCGCCGAATATCCTCGCACGTCACACGGGGGTGTGACCGGGGCACGGTGCGGCCGTCCGGCCGGGCCAGGCCGGACGGCCGCACGGTCGGCGCGCGGCCGGTGTTCAGGACACGGCCGGGACGACGTGGCGCCCGTAGGCGTCGATGACCCCGTCCACGTCGTCGTGCATCGCGTAGAGCGCGAACTGGTCCACGCCCGCCTCCCGGAGCCGCTCCAGCCTCCCCAGGTGCTCCTCCACCGGCCCGACCAGGCAGAACCGGTCCACGATGGTGTCGGGGACGAACGCGGTGTCGGGGTTGTCCGCGCGGCCGTGGTGGCTGTAGTCGTAGCCCCGCCGTGCGCTGATGTAGTCGGTCAGCTCCTGCGGGACCGCCTCGGAGGAGGAGCCGTAGCGGGCCACCAGGTCGGCGACGTGGTCGCCCACCATGCCGCCGAACCACCGGCACTGCTCGCGGGCGTGGGCCAGTCCCTCCGCGGAGCCGTCGGTGACGTAGGCGGGCGCGGCCACGCACACCGTCACCCCGTCGGGGTCGCGGCCGGCGTCGGCCGCCGCCGTGCGCACCGCCTTGACCATCCACTCGGTCAGGTACGGGTCGGCCAGCTGCAGGATGAAACCGTCCACCTGGCGGCCCGCCAGGTCCATTTCATGGGTCCGCACATGTTGTCCGTGGGGCTGGAGATGCGTGTGTCCTCCAGGTGACACGAGCGTGGCGGTCCGGTGCCGACCGGCTGTTGTCGTCGGATTCTCCCGCACGTACCCCTGTCGTCCTTGCTCCCGTCACGTGTGCGGGTGATCCTGTTCGGCGTCCGTGTTCGGAACGCGTCCCGCCCGCCGGCCGACGGTTCCCTCCCGCCAACCGCCCACCTCATGGGGAGGTCCTGTGTCCCGTTCCCTCGGAAGGCCCGCCGCCGGGCTCTTCGTACTGGTCCTCGCGGCCACCGCCTGTGCCGGCACGGACGTGTCCCCGGCCCTCCTGGAGGCCCAGGTGGCGCCCGGCGCCCCGGTGGACGGGGTTCCCGGCCCGCCCGAGGACTGGGCCGTCCGGGAGGCCGCGCCGGGATTCCTCCTCTACGAGGGCGAGGTCGTCCGCGGGGAGCAGGCCGGCTGGTCCGTGTCGGTGACCGCCGGACAGGACTGGATCCGGTCGCGCGCCGAGGCGGACGGGCTCGCCTCGAAGCTCGCGGAGCAGGGCGTTTCCGCGGCGGTGGTCCGGATCCGCTGGCCCGAGGCCTTCGTCCGGTCCGGGCAGGTGCTCGGATGGAAGGTCGTCCTGGAGGAGCGGTATCCCAGCAGGGAGGAAGCCGACGCGCGCGCCGAGGCGCTCGGAGCCGAGGGCTGGTACACGTCGGTGGAGTGGCCGGGCGCCGAGCCCTACGGGGACCACCGGCGGACGAGGGTCGCCCTGGCCGTCATCGACCCCGCCGAGTTCGACGGGAGCGTGCGCGCCACGTACGGGAGCGGGATCGACTCCCCGAGCACGGTCGCGGAGATGGCGCGCGAGGAGGAGGCCCTCTTCGCCGTCAACGGGGGCTACTTCGTCATGGACGAGGAGGACGGCGTGCCCGGGACGCCCGCCGGGATCGGCGTCTACGGCGGAAGGCTGGAGAGCGAGGCGACTGAGGGCAGGACCGCGGTGGTACTGGAGGGCGACGGGCTGTCCCCCTCCTTCGAGGAGCTGTCCACCCGGGTCACGGTCTCCGTGGGAGAGGCCGTCCAGGAGGCGGACGGGATCAACCGGGTGCCCGGGATCCGGCGCAACTGCGTCGACCCCGACCGGCCGACCCGCTTCCCCCTGCATGACGTGACCTGCCTGCTGGACTCCGAGCTCGTGCTGTTCACGGACGCCTTCGAAGGCGCCACCCCCGAGACGGACGGCACCGAGGCGGTGGTGGACGCGACGGGCGCCGTCGTCTCGGTCGGCCCTCCGGGCGCCGTGGTCCCGACCGGGGGATACGCACTCCAGGGCAAGGGCGAGGCGGCCCTGTGGGTGGAGGAGAACATCCGCCCGGGCGCGCGCTTCGACGTCGACGCCCGGGTCGTCGGCGCCGACGGCAGGGAACTGCCCCTCGGGGCGGGCACGAGTATCGTCAACGCCGGTCCGCGGCTGCTGAGCGGTGGCGAGGTGAGCATCGACGCCGAGGCCAACGGCCTGATCCACCCCCACGACCCCGGCTTCGCCTACGCATGGGCGCTGAGGGCCAATCCGCGCATGGCCGTCGGCGTGGACGGTGGCGGCCGCCTGCTCCTGCTGGGCGCCTCGGGAAGGGCGCCGGGGGAGAGCGACGGTTTCGGCCTGGCCGGACTCGCCGGACTCATCCGGGACCTCGGCGCGGTGGAGGCGGTGGCCCTGGACGGAGGGGGCTCGGTCAGCATGGTGCTCGACGGTGAACCCGTGCTCGTCGGTGTGTCCGCCGAGGGAGAGCGGGCGGTCGGGGACGCCGTCGTCGTGCATGCCGGGTGAGGCTCCGCCCGGCCCGCTGCCCGGCGCTGCCCGGCGCTGCCCGGCGCGGTCAGTCGCCGAGGTCGACCGCGACCTCGTTGCCGCCCCGGAAACGCGAGCTCAGGCCGATGTGGGAGACGTCGGCGGCGGACTCCACGTCGAAGGCGATGCTGACGCCCACGGGGGAGCCGTCGGCGGGCAGGTCCTGCCAGATGGGGCTGCCGAGTTCGAGGGTGGCGCCGTAGTCCTCCCCGACCCGTTCGCCGGAGGAGGTGTACACGTGCTGCTCGTCGCGCCAGAACTCGCCGGTGCCCGCGTCGGCGACATCGACGTGCACGATGAGGTACTCGCCGCGGGGGCGGTGGCCGTTGATCTCGTCGGTGACCTCGGTGCCGGTGACCGTGAAGAGTATGCCCTCGTGCTCGACGGCCTCGTTCACGTCGGGCGTGTCCGCGGTGGTCGGGGTGCTCGTGCCGCCGCCCGCGCTCCCGCCGCCGGTGTCCTCGCCGCGGTCGTCGAGGACGAAGGCGATGAGCACGACCAGGACGAGGCCGATGACGAACAGGCCGCCGCAGCCCAGGCCGACGAGCAGCCAGGGGGAGGCGTTCCCCGGGCCGCGGGGGCCTGGCGGGGGCGGGAAGCCGGGCGGGCCCGCGGGTCCGTGCGGTCCGGGGGGGCCGAAGCCGGGAGGGGGCGGTCCCACCGGGGGCCGGCCGTCGCCGGGTGGTGGGCCCATGCGCGGTCGGCCAGCGGCCCCGGACCCGTGGCGGTGCGGTCCGTGCGGGGCGGGAGGCTGGTTCATGGCGGGCCTGGCTTTCTGCTGCGGGCGGCGGCGTGCCGGCGTCCGGTGTGCCGACCGGAGGTGTCGCCGGTGAGGCCGGCGGGATCCACCACCCGTTGAGCTTGTACTTATGGCGAGGCCCGGCGCCGGGCCTCGCCACAAGTACAAGATCGCGGCGGGGGAGCGGTCCCCTCGGCCCCAGCACCAGTGTGGCGGAAAAGCCTTCTCCGTTCGCTGTTCACCACACGGTCCGGCCCGCCGGTGGACGGATTCGGGACCCGGGAACGGTCAGCGCGTTCCGGGGGAAGGTGGCACAGGACAGGGAACCGGACACGCGTTCCCCGCAGGAACGGAGCGGCTGCGGGAAACGTCATCAGGACGTAGAACGGCCCCGGCGGAAACCGGGGCCGTTGCTCGTGGGCGGTCAGAACTGGTCGGAACCGACCGCCTGACCGATCGGGAACGTGTGGCGGGAAGCGGCACAGATCGTCTCCAGCGCGTGGATCGGCACGTCCTCGGTGGAGTGGCTGACACGCAGCACCTGCACCACCCACTCGCCGGGGATGTCGAGCAGGTCCGCCTCGTAGGGTGTCGGCGGCCTGGCGGTCAGCGTCTCGGTGGCGTGCCCGAACCGGTGGCCCAGGTCCTCGATGGCGGACTGCAGGGTCGGCAGGACGAATCCCTCACCGTCGAGGCGGGTGTTCTCGCCGACGTCCACACGGAAGTAGCTGGTGCTGATCCGCACCGGGACCCCGTTGGCCCAGAACATCTTGCGCCGGGCGATGACGTGGTCTCCCGGATCCACCCGCAGGCCCAGGGCGACGTGCTCGTTCGCGGGCTCCTGCCCGATGAACAGCATCTTCCGCTCCGGTGTGAGCCCCTGCTGTTCGGCCTCGGTCAGGTACAGCGACTTGGAACCCCGTGTGCTGGGAGGGGTCGGCAGCGCCCGCTGGACGAGCACCCGGGGGCGGGGTTCCACGGGGCCTACAGGTGCCTTGTGGGCGGGGCCGTCGCCGCCCGCCTTCTTCATCTGGGACACGCGGCCCGGTGACACGCCCAGGTGCCGTGCGATGTCCTCCTGTCGCATTCCGCCCTGTTGGGCCTCGACGATGGCGCCGCGACGAATGCGTGAGAGCTCGACACTCTGTCCCTGCAAGCTGGTCATGGCGGCGGACGCCGCACGGGCTCTTTCCAGCGGATCGGGCATGCCAGCGATGTCATGCAATGTCCGTGCGTCCATGGCGAATCCTCATCTTCGGGTACTCCACCCAAACTTTAGCCCCCCTATTGCGCCTGCCGAAAGGGTGGGTTATCGTCGTCACACGCAAGGGTTTAGCCCCTATAAACAGGACGCTGACCCGTCGGCGCGTAGGCGGCGGAGCGGTTGGCGGTCACACGTCCAGTGTGCCCGAGGGAGCAGAACCCGAGCGCGGCACCGTGCGGCCTGGCTTGGCGGTCGCGGTCGCGCGGTGCCCGCCCTGATGACCTGTCCCGCCGGACTTCCCATCCAGCGGCATCCCGAAGGAGAGGTGTGCGCTGTGCGCTACCTGAACCCCAGCGCCCTCGTGGCCGTCCGCTACCTGACATCCGAACGCCTGCGCCGGCGGCGTCCGCGCCGCGCGTCCCGGGTGCGGAACTATGTTGCCCACCCCGCCGGGGACCTCGCCCCGCTCGCCCTGGCCGTCGCCCACTACCTGCGAGGAGCGATCGCATGAGGCGCCGACGTAGGCCGGGCGCCGGGTCCGGCGCACGGCCGGACGGCCTGGTGGGCCCGTCCGGGGCACCCTTCTTCCGGTCCGCCCGGGACGGAGGCGCCCCGGTGACGCCGCCCGTGTGCGGCGAGACCTCCCTCGACCGCGACACCCGGCACCTGGTGTGCGTGCTCGACACCGGTCACGACGGCGACCACCAGGACGCGCGGGGAACCCGGTGGGAGCCGCCCCGCACCACCCTCGTCCGGCTCAGGCGGCGGTGGGGGCGGACCCACCGCGTCGCGTGGACGGGGTCGTACTGGGTGGCCACCGCCCGCGACCGGCGCGTCCGGTGGCGCTCGCACATCGAGCCGACCCCGGACCAGTTGGAGGCCGACCTCCGAAGGCACACCGGGCACCCGCCCGTCCCGGCTCCGAGGGGGCACCGTGACCGCCTCTGACGTCTACGTCCCGGGGCCGGGCGAGGACCTGGACCCCGACCGTCCGCTCACCCCCGGGGAGCAGGAGGCGGTGGAGCGCCAGGGCGCGTATCTGGAATGGCAGCGGGCCCGCCAGCGGATCCGGTGAGACCCGACGGCCTTTCCGTGTGCCGCGCCGTGCCCGGCACGCGGAAAGGCCGGGGACGCGGGCGCCGCCCCGCACATGGGAGGCGGGGCGGCGCCCGCGTCCTCCTAGTGTGGGGACATGGCACGACTGCTCATCGTTCACCACACGGTCTCGCCCGCCACGCAGGAGCTGCTGGGCGCGGTGCTCGACGGCGCCCGCACCGACGACATCGAGGGGGTGGAGGTGCGGGCCGAGGCCGCGCTGTCGGCCACGGCCGCCGACCTGTTCGGCGCCGACGCCCTGATCCTGGGGACCCCGGCCAACATCGGGTACATGTCCGGCGCCCTCAAGGTCTTCTTCGACACGGTCTTCTACCCCGCCCAGGAGCAGACCGAGGGGCTGCCGTACTCCCTGTACGTGCACGGGGACAGCGACACCTCCGGCGCGGTCCGCGCCGTGGAGTCCATCGCCAAGGGCATGGGATGGGAGCGGCACCGGCCGCCGGTCACCGTGACCGGCCGACCGGACGCCGAGGCGAGGGAGGCCTGCTGGGAGCTGGGCGCCGTCACCGCCCTGGCCGCACTGGAGCGGGAGTGATGCGCGTCACCCGGCATTGACCTAAAGTAATATTGAGGTTGGAGGATCTCCACGAAGCACACCGCACATCTGACTGGAGATCCCATGAGCACCCCCACCGCCGCCGCCCCTCCCGCCCCCGCCGCCACCCGGCGTCCGGGCGCCCCCTGGTGGGCGGCCGGAGCCGTCTCCGTCGCCGCGGCCACCGCCGCCAACCTGCTACTCCTCGGCCTCGGCCACCTCGTGGGCGCCTCCATGGAGCATCCGGACGGGGCCGGGGGGATCGCCGCGGTGGAGGCCGGCGGAGTGGCCTTCATGAGCGCGGTCCCGCTCGCCGCCGGGTTCGTCGCCGCGGTCCTGCTCTCCCTGCTGTGGAAGGGCTTCCTGCGCACGGGCCAGATCGTCGGGACCGTGCTCGCCGTGGCCTCCGCGGCGATGCCGTTCCTCGCGGGGACCGACCTCGCCACCGAGGCCGTCCTCGCCCTCATGCACGTCGTGCTGGTCCCGGTGGTGTGGTTCGGCCTCGGCGCCGTCCGCCTCCGGGCCCTCTCCTGAAGCCGGGCCCGCACACGGCGGCGCCCCCGGCCTTCCGTCCGGTCGGGGGCGCGCAGGGCACGGGCGACAAGGGTCAGAGCCGGTCCCAGGCCTCGGTGAGGACCTTGCGCAGGATGCGCTCGATCTCGTCGAACTGCTCCGGTCCGCAGGTCAGCGGCGGAGACAGTTGCACGACCGGCTCCCCCCGGTCGTCGGCGCGGCAGATGAGCCCGGCGTCGAAGAGCGCCGCGGACAGGAAGCCCTTGAGCAGCCGGTGGGACTCCTCCTCGGTGAAGGTCTCCTTGGTCTCCTTGTCCTTGACCAGTTCGATGCCGTAGAAGAACCCGTCACCGCGCACGTCGCCGACGATCGGCAGGTCCAGGAGCCTCTCCAGGGTCGCGCGGAGGACGGGCCCGTTCTCCCGGACGTTGTCGAGGATGCCCTCGCTCTCGAACAGGTCGAGGTTGGCGAGCGCCGCGGCCGCCGCCACCGGGTGCCCGGCGAAGGTGATGCCGTGCAGGAAGGCGGCCCCCTCCTCCTTGAAGGGCTCCATCAGCCTCTCGCGGGCGATGAGCCCGCCGAGCGGCACGTACCCGCTGGTGGCGCCCTTGGCGAAGGTGATCATGTCGGGCAGGTAGCCGTACCTGGTCGCCCCGAAGTACTCGCCCAGGCGCCCGAAGGCGCAGATCACCTCGTCGGAGACCATCAGGACGCCGTGGCGGTCGCAGATCTCGCGCACCCGCTGCAGGTAGCCGGGCGGCGGCGGGAAGCAGCCGCCGGAGTTCTGCACGGGCTCCACGTAGACGGCGGCGACGGTCTCGGGGCCGTTCTGGACGATGGCCTCCTCGATCTGGTCGGCGGCCCAGCGGCCGAAGGCCTCCGGGTCGTCGCCGTGCAGGGGGGCGCGGTAGAAGTTCGTGTTCGGTACCTGGACGGTGCTGGGCACCAGCGGCTCGAACGGGGTCTTGATCGCCTGCAGGCCCGTGATCGACAGGGCGCCCATGCTGGTCCCGTGGTAGGCGATCCTCCTGCTGATCACCTTGTGCCGGGTGGGCTCACCGATCGCCTTGAAGTACTGGCGGGCCAGCTTCCAGGCCGACTCGACCGCCTCGGAGCCGCTCGTGGTGAAGAAGACCCGGTTGAGGTCGCCCGGCGCCAGGCCCGCGATGCGGTCGGCCAGTTCGACCGCCCTGGGGTGCGCGTAGGTCCAGATCGGGAAGTAGGCCAGCTCGCGCGCCTGCTCGGCGATGGCGTCGGCGATCTCGGTCCGGCCGTGTCCCACCTGCGAGACGAACAGCCCGGCCAGGCCGTCCAGGTACCTGTTCCCGTCGGCGTCGTAGACGTAGGCCCCCTCGCCCCGGGTGATGACGGGGACGTCGGCGTCGTCGTAGGCGGCCATCTCCGTGAAGTGCATCCACAGATGGTCCTTGGCGGCTCGCTGGAGTTGCTCCGGGCTCAGGTGCGCTGCCACTTGGTTCTCCCAAGATCGCTGGGTGGTGCGGGGACCGTGGAGGTCGACCCGGGGGTCTCAACAGAACCCACTCAATAGAAATAGTGGCAGCCATGGCTGTTCTGTCAAGTATCCGTCGAGAAACAGAAACTTTACAACGGAATCCCTTGATCTCCTGAGGTGCGGGTGGCAGTGTGACGGATCACAGTCCATGCGCGCCGAGACAGCGCCCGATCGCAGGGAGCCGCAGTGACCCAGGAGCCCGGAACCGAGCACCTCCGCAACTTCGTCGACGGCGAGTACGTCGACACCGCGGACGGGATCCGCGGCGACCTCGTCGACCCGGCCACCGGAAAGGTCTTCGCCACGGCCCCGGTGTCCACGGCGGAGGACGTCGACCACGCCTTCCGGGCGGCCCAGCGCGCCTTCGACTCCGGATGGCGCGACCGGACCCCCGCCGAACGGCAGATCGCCCTCAACAAGTTCGCCGACAGGGTGGAGGAGCGCGCCGACGAGCTGGTCGACGCCGAGGTCCGCAACTGCGGCAAGCCGGTCGGTCCCACCCGCAGCGAGGAGATCGGCCAGGTCCTGGACGCGCTGCGCTTCTTCGCCGGCGTCGCCCGCAACCTGGAGGGCCGGGCGGCGGGCGAGTACATGGCCGACCACACCTCCTGGGTGCGCCGCGAGCCCCTGGGCGTCGTCGGCCAGATCACCCCGTGGAACTACCCCATGGCCATGGCGGCCTGGAAGATCGGTCCCGCCCTGGCCGCGGGCAACACCATCGTCCTCAAGCCCTCCGACACCACCCCGGTCTCCACGCTGCTGCTCGCCGAGATCGCCGCCGAGTTCCTGCCGCCCGGCGTGTTCAACGTCGTCGTAGGCGACCGCGACACCGGCCGCGCCCTGGTGGACCACCCCGTGCCGCGGCTGATCTCCCTCACCGGATCCACCCGGGCCGGATACGAGGTCGCCCAGGCCGGGTCCAGGGACCTCAAGCGCCTGCACCTGGAACTGGGCGGCAAGGCCCCGGTGGTGGTCTTCGACGACGCCGACGTCGAGAAGGCGGCCGCCGGGATCGCCGAGGCCGGATACTTCAACGCCGGCCAGGACTGCACCGCCGCCACGCGCGTGCTGGCCGCCCCGGGGATCCACGACGACCTCGCCGCCGCCCTCGCCGAACAGGCGCGCGGCACCGTCACCGCCCCGCCCGGCAACCCCGACGCCGCCTACGGCCCGGTCAACAACGCGAACCAGCTGGCCCGGGTGAGCGGTTTCCTGGACCGCGCCCCCGACCACGCCGAGGTCCTCGCCGGAGGCTCCCGGGTCGGGGACGAGGGCTTCTTCTACGCGCCCACCGTCGTCTCCGGGCTGCGCCAGGGCGACGAGATGGTCACCGACGAGATCTTCGGCCCCGTCATCACCGTGCAGCGCTTCACCGACGAGGACACCGCTGTGAACTGGGCGAACTCCGTGGAATACGGCCTGGCGTCCAGTGTGTGGACCCGCGACCACGCCCGCGCCCTGCGCGTCTCGCGCCGCCTGGACTTCGGCTGCGTGTGGATCAACACCCACATCCCGATCACCGCGGAGATGCCGCACGGCGGCTTCAAGCACTCCGGCTACGGCAAGGACCTGTCGATGTACTCCTTCGACGAGTACACCCGCGTCAAGCACGTCATGAGCTACATCGGAGACTGAGCCCTCCCGTCGGCCCGCTCCGCGCGGCCCGCCCTCGTCGCGGGCCCGCCGGTCCGCGGGCCCGCGGCAAGAACGAGACTGACAGGAATCACCCCACCATGGCTCCCACCAGTACCACCCAACCCGAGGCGCCCGCAGCCGGCACCGTCCCGGCCGCGGGCCCCGCGATCAGCCTGGACGGAGTGGTCAAGTCCTTCCGGACCGGTTCCGAGACGGTGCGCGCGGTCGACGGCGTCGACCTGGAGATCGAACGCGGGGAGTTCTTCTCACTGCTCGGACCGTCCGGCTGCGGCAAGACCACCACCATGCGCATGATCGCCGGGTTCGAGGACCCCACCGAGGGCGTCGTCCGCCTCGACGGCCGCGACGTCACCGGTGTGGCCGCCAACCACCGCGACGTCAACATGGTCTTCCAGAGCTACGCGCTCTTCCCGCACATGAGCGTGGCCGACAACGTCGCGTTCGGGCTGCGGCGCAAGAGGGTCCCCAAGGCCGAGATCACCCGCCGGGTCGGCCGGATGCTCGACCTCGTCGAGCTCGGGCACCGCGCCAAGCACCGCCCGTCACAGCTGTCCGGTGGCCAGCAGCAGCGCGTCGCCCTGGCCCGCGCGCTCGTCAACGAGCCCTCCGCCCTGCTCCTGGACGAGCCGCTCGGCGCGCTCGACCTCAAGCTCCGCCAGTCCATGCAGGTCGAGCTCAAGCGCATCCAGCGCGAGGTCGGCATCACCTTCGTCTACGTCACCCACGACCAGGGCGAGGCGCTGACCATGTCCGACCGCATCGCCGTGATGAACAACGGCGTGGTCGAGCAGCTCGGTGCGCCCGCCGAGATCTACGAGCGTCCCGCCACCAGGTTCGTCGCCGACTTCATCGGCACCAGCAACCTCGTCCGCGGCGTGGTCCGCACCAACGCGGGGGGCCTGTGGAAGGTGGAGGTCGCCGACGGCGCCACCGCCCTGGTCGCCGAACTGCCCGGATCGGTCACCACCGGCGCCCACATCCACCTGACCGTCCGCCCGGAGAAGGTCCGCATCGGGACCGAGCAGCCCGAGGGCGAGGCCAGCCGCGTCCCCGGCACGGTCACCGAGACCGTCTACATGGGCGCCGCCACCCACTACCAGGTGGACATCGGCGGCGGCGAGGAGGTCACGGTCTACCAGCAGAACGCCTCGGGCTCCACCCTGGTCGCCGAGCGGGGCGAGCGGGTGTGGCTGTCCTGGCCGCCCGAGCACTCCTACGCGCTCCCGTCCTGACTCCGCCCGCACGCGCACCGGTCCCCGCAGAGCAGCAGCCATCATCCCCGGCCCCGGCAGGCACACCAGCCACTCCCGGTACCTCCGGGCAGGGGAGGCGCCCGCCCCGACCCGGACCCCCGACCCCGTCCGCTCCGCCACCGTGACGGCGGCCCCCAAGAACCGAAGTAGGGAACGACGACATGAACAACCGACCGCGCCCACACATGGATTCCGCCCTCCTGCGCGGGCTCACCCGTGCCCGTCGCAGTCCCCTGGCGCTCCCCGGTCTCACCCGCCGTCGCACCCTCCAGGCGGGCGGCGTCACCGCGGCCGCGCTCGCCCTGTCCGCCTGCGGCGTCGGCGGCCAGCAGCGCGACCCCGCCGCGGACGAGAACTTCTGGGCGGACAAGGAGCGCACGGGCAGCCTGCGCTGGGCCAACTGGCCGCTGTACATGGACTCCGAGCGCACCCAGATCCAGCAGTTCACCGAGGCCACCGGCATCGAGGTCGACTACAAGGAGGACGTGCACGAGGCCGCGTCGTTCTTCGGGCAGATCCAGCCCAAGCTCGCCAACGGCGACGACATCGGCTACGACCTCATGGTCCTGACCAACGGCTTCGAGCTCGCCAAGCTCATCGAACTCGGCTACCTGACGCAGCTGGACCACAGCAGGCTCCCCGCCTTCACCGAGTACGCGGGCGAGATCTACAAGAACAACTCCTACGACCCCGGCAACAAGTACACCGTCCCCTACGCCTCGGGCATCACCGGCATCGCCTACAACCCCGAGTTCGTCGACCGGGAGATCACCAGCCTGCAGGACCTGTGGGACCCGGCCTTCGAGGGCAAGGTCGGCATGTTCGCCGACCCGCAGGAGATCGCGGTCTTCGGCCTGCTCGCCAACGGCGCCGTCCCGGCGGATTCCACCCGGGAGGACTGGGAGGCCGCCGCCGACAAGCTCCGCGAACAGCGCGACTCCGGCGTGGTGCGCGCCTACTACGAGCAGGACTACATCCAGCCGCTCACCACCGGTGACCTGTGGATGACCATGGCCTGGTCCGGCGACATCTACCAGCAGAACGCCGAGGCGGGCACGGACCTCAAGTTCGTCATCCCCGACGAGGGCGCCACCCTCTGGACGGACAACCTGATGATCCCGTACACCACCCAGGCCCCGGTCGACGCCATCGAGCTGATGAACTTCCTCTACGAGCCGGAGATCGCCACCGGTCTCACCGAGTACATCGGCTACATCTCCCCGGTCCCGCACGCGCAGGAGGTCATGGCCGAGTGGTCCGAAGCCGAGGGGGAGGGCGAACGCGCCGAGGCCCTGCGCGCGATGGCGGAGAGCGCCCTCGTCTTCCCCGAGGAGGGCGACTACCAGAAGCTCCACAACTACGTGGCGCTGCCGCCCGACCAGCAGGGCGAGTTCTCCTCCCTGTTCCAGGCAGTCACGCAGAGCTGAGCCGCCAACCATGAGCAACCGAAAGTTCACGCCCTACGTGCTGGTGCTCCCGGCATGGGTCTGGCTGGCGCTGTTCTTCGTGGTGCCCATCGGCGGGATGCTGTCCCTGTCGCTGACCACGGGCAACGTGGTCACCGGGTTCCAGCAGACCTTCGAGGTGGGCAACTACGCCGCCGCCGTCAGCACCTACTGGGAGCAGATCCTGCGCTCCCTGCTCTACGGCGCCTGCGCCACCCTCGTGTGCATCGCCCTGGGCTACCCGATGGCGTACTGGATCGCCTTCCGCGGCGGGGCCCACAAGTCCACCTACCTGCTGCTGATCCTGCTGCCGTTCTTCGTCTCGTTCGTGCTGCGCACCATCTCCTGGAGGTTCTTCCTCTCCGACAACGGCGTGGTGCTCGGCCCGCTCAAGGACCTCGGGCTGCTCCCGGAGGGCTTCGCCGTCCTCAACTCCGCGCCCGCGGTGGTCCTCGGCCTGGCCTACAACTTCCTGCCGTTCATGGTCCTGCCGATCTACGCGGTCCTGGAGCGCATGGACCCGTACCTGGTGGAGGCCGCGCACGACCTGTACGCCGACCGCGTCCAGGCCTTCGTGCGGGTGATCCTGCCGGTCTCCCTGCCCGGCGTGTTCGCCGGGGTGCTGATGACCTTCATCCCCACCAGCGCCGACTACGTCAACGCCTCGGTGCTCGGGGGGACGCACAACACGATGATCGGCAACGTCATCCAGACCCAGTACCTGGTCAACAACAACTATCCGATCGCCGCCTCGATCACCTTCGTCCTCATGGGGCTGCTGCTGGTCGGGATCTTCAGCTACGCACGGGCCCTGGGCACCGAGCGGGTCATGGAGGTGCACGCGTGAGCGCCGACGTCCACACGCAGGCCGGCGCCGGAGGAGGCGCCGGGAACGGCACCGCCCCGGCGACCGCGCGGCGCCGCGCGCGCCGCCGGACCGACTGGGGCCGCTACCACACCTGGGCCGTGCTGGCCTGGCTGTTCGCACCCATCGTGTTCATGATCGCGTTCAGCTTCAACGATCCGGCCGGGCGGCACAACATCACCTGGCAGGGCTTCACCCTCAGGTGGTACCAGAACGCTTTCGCCCACACCGAGCTCAACGAGGCGATGTTCAACTCGGTGAGCATCGCGCTGCTGACGATGGTCGTCTCCGGCCTCCTGGGCACCCTGCTCGGACTGGCCCTGGGCCGGTTCGGCTTCCGCGGCAAGCAGCTCACCAACCTGGTGATGTTCGCGGCGATCAGTGCACCCGAGGTGGTGCTCGGCGCCGCGCTGCTGTCCACCTTCCTGATGATGAACGTGACCACCGGCTACTGGACGACCGTCATCGCGCACGTGATGTTCTGCGTGTCCTTCGTCGCCATCACCGTGCGGGCCCGCGTCATCACCCTGGACCCGCGCCTGGAGGAGGCCGCCCGCGACCTCGGTGCCGGACCCTGGGACACGTTCCGCCTGGTCACCCTGCCCATGCTGTTCCCCGCCATCATGGCGGGAGGACTGCTGGCCTTCGCCCTGTCCATCGACGACTACATCATCACCTCGTTCGTCAGCGGCGACGTCACCACCTTCCCGCTGTGGATCTGGGGCGCCACCCGCGTGGGCATCCCGCCGCAGGTCAACGTCATGGGCACCCTGCTGTTCGCGGTCGGGCTGCTCATGGCCGTGGTCAACATCGCCATGGCCCGGCGCCGGACCGCGACCGGGGACTGAGCCCGAACGCCCCGCCCAACCACGAACGGAAAAAGTGATACTCATGGCCGACGGAGCGACCCAGCGGGTGGCGGGGGCCCTGGCGGACACCCGTCCCCAGGTCTTCTGGCTCGACCCCGACGTCCCCGGACACGACGTCCCCGCGCCCGCGCCGCCCCTGGCCGGCGACGTGTTCGCCGACCTGGCGGTGGTCGGCGCGGGCTTCAGCGGACTGTGGACCGCGCTCATCGCCAAGGAGCGCGACCCCGACCGCGACGTGGTGCTGGTGGAGGCGCGCACCGCGGGATGGGCGGCCTCCGGGCGCAACGGCGGGTTCTGCGCCGCCAGCCTCACCCACGGCTACGACAACGGCGCCGAGCGCTGGCCCGAGGAGATCGGCGAACTCGAACGCCAGGGCCGCGCCAACCTCGACGGTATCGAGGAGGCGGTGGCCAGGTACGGGATCGACTGCGAGTTCGAGCGCACCGGCGAGATCCTGGCCGCCACCGCGCCCTGGCAGGCCGAGGGGTTCGACGAGTCCGCCGAGACGATGAACGCCCTGGGCTACGCCTCGCAGGTGTGGGACGCCGAGCGCACCCGCCGGGAGATCGACTCCCCCACCTACGCGGGGGCGCTGTACGACCCCGACGGCGTCGCCATGGTCCATCCGGCCAAGCTCGCGTGGGGCCTGCGCGCCGCCTGCCGGAGGCTCGGCGTGCGGATCTTCGAGAACACGCCCGTGCGCGCGATCCGCTCCGTGCCGGCGGGCCTTCGCCTGGAGACCGGCGGCGGCGCCCTGCACGCGCCCAGGGTGGCCTGGGGGACCGGGGCCTTTCCCGGACCCCTGCGCCGGCTCAAGCACTACCTGGCCCCGGTCTACGACTACGCGCTGATGACCGAGCCGCTCACCGGCGAACAGAGGGCGTCCCTGGGCTGGAAGGGGCGCCAGGGGGTCTCCGACGCCGCGAACCTCTTCCACTACTACCGGCTGACCTCGGACGACCGCATCCTGTGGGGCGGCTACGACATCGTGCACCACTACGGCGGCAGGGTGCGCCCGGAGTTCGACCAGCGCCCGGAGACCTTCCGCAGGCTCGCCGGGCACTTCTTCGAGACCTTCCCCCAGCTGGCCGACGTGCGGTTCACCCACAGCTGGGGCGGGGTCATCGACACGTGCAGCCGGTTCTCCGCCTTCTACGGCACCGGGTACGGAGGCCGCCTGGCCTACGCCGCCGGGTACACGGGGCTGGGCGTGGGCGCGACCCGCTTCGGCGCGCAGGTGATGCTGGACCGCCTCGACGGCCTGGACACCGAGCGCACCCGGCTGCGCATGGTCCGGGAGAAGCCGCTGCCCTTCCCGCCCGAGCCGGTCCGCTCACTGGGCATCGGACTGACCCTGCGCGCCACCGCCGCCGCCGACCGCGACGGGGGCCGCCGCAACCTGTGGCTGCGCGGCCTGGACGCGGTGGGCCTGGGCTTCGACAGCTGAGGCCGCGCCGGCGGCACGTCCTGAGGGCTCTGGTCGGCCGCCGGCCAGGAGCACGGGAGGGGCCGGAAAAGGGGGGAAAAGTCTGGGTAACGGCTTGGCAGGGGACGCGGCGGGGGCGGCGTGGCGTGCCTCCCGTGTCCGGGCACCGGGTCAGGATGGGGCAGGTCACGAGGAGATCCGGCGCCGTCGTACGTGCGCGCACGCGTTCCCGACCGCGGACCGCCGCCTTCTCCCCGTCCTGCCGCCGCCGTCCCCGACACCGAGCAACCCCCGTTCCAGGCCCACCGCGCGGCCGCCCACCGGCCCAAGTCCTCAGGCCGCGCGGTGCTCTTTCCCTGCGGTGGCGGGCCGGGCGGCGGCCGTGGAGGACCGCGGTCGGCCGGAGGGACGGCGGTCGTCCGGACGTCAGTAGCCCCGCCAGGCCCCCTGGTGGTAGTCGATCACCCGGGGGTGCATGAGGGTCGACTCCTCCACGTCGTCCTCGCGGCGGTCCTTGGGGAAGACCTGGGCGGAGGCCAGCAGGGGCTCGTCGAGGAAGCGCAGGGGCGGCGCGTCCTCGGGAACGCGCAGCTCGGGCGCCTCGTTCGCGGTGGCGAGGTAGAAACCCCAGTTGCCGAAGGACGGCACGTCCACGTTGTAGGGGGTGGCGGCCAGCCCGGCGCTCTCCAGGGTGTCGCCCACGCCCCAGTAGGCCTCCGGGGCGAAGAAGGGCGAACCGGCCTGCACCACCACGCGGCCCCGGTCGGACAGGGCGTGGCGCAGGAGCGAGTAGAACTCCACGGTGTAGAGCTTGGCGGTGCCGACGTCGGTACCGTCCGGAAGGTCGGCGACGATCACGTCGAACCGCTCGTGGTTCTCGCGCAGCCACTGGAAGGCGTCGGTGTTGACGACCTCCAGGCGCGGGTCCTCGAAGGAGTGCTCGTTGAGGTCGCTGATCACCGGGTTGGTGGAGGCCAGGTCGACCACGGCCGGGTCCAGGTCCACGAGGGTCGCCGAGGACACGTCGCCGTAGGAGAAGATCTCGCGCAGGGCCATGCCGTCGCCCCCGCCCAGCACCAGGACGTCCTCGTGCGGGCCCGCCATCGCGGGGTGGACCAGCGACTCGTGGTAGCGGTACTCGTCCAGCGTGGAGAACTGCAGGCTCCCGTTGAGGAACAGGCGGACGTCCTCGCCGTCGAGGGAGCGGGTGAGCACGATCTCCTGGTACTCGGAGCGCTCGGCGTGCACGATCGGATCCCGGTACAGGGCCTGGCGGGCGCTCACCTCGAACTGGTCGGCGTAGAGGTAGGCCAGGCCGAGCATCGCGACGATGACCGCCAGCCCGGCGCCCAGGCCCGCGTAGGCGCGCCGGGACAGCTCCGAGCGGAACAGCCACAGCACCACGGCCACACCGATCACGGCGTTCAGCGCGCCCACCGCCAGCGCGCCCTTGGGCAGGCCCAGTAGGGGCAGCAGTACGAAGGGGAACGCCAGACCGCCGATCAGCCCGCCCACGTAGTCGGCGGCGAACAGGTCGGCGACCGCGTCGGAGGCGTCCTGCCTGCGGATGCGCTGGATCAGCGTCATCAGCAGCGGGATCTCCATGCCGATGAGCAGACCGATGACGAACGCCAGTACCACCAGGGCGGGCTGGTAGGCCGAGAACCAGGCGAAGGCCGCGTACAGCAGCAGCACCGACAGCCCGCCGACGAGCGAGAGCAGCCCCTCGATGACGGCGAAGGCCGCGGCCGGGTGCGCCTGGAAGCGCTTGGACAGCAGCGAGCCCACACCCATGGCGAACACCATCACGGACAGGACCACGGAGGCCTGGGTGATGGTGTTGCCCAGCAGGTAGCTGCCGATGGCGACGAGCGCCAGCTCGTACACCAGGCCGCAGGCGGCGCAGACGAACACCGCCAGCAGCACGAAGAAGCGGGCCGCCCTGGCGGAGATGGGGAGCCGGGACCGGGGGCGGACGGTCGTCTCAGTCAACAAGGGTGCCTTCGTGTGGTGCCGGTGGCCGGGGACAGGGGCCGTTCGGGAGCGGTGCCGCCGGGATCAGGTGAGGGCCGCGGCGATGACCAGGCCGATCGCCACGTGCGCGGAGGCGCTCACCCAGGTGGCCGGGTGCGGTTCGCTGTCGCTGATCATGTGGGCGATCTTGGCGGGGACGATCAGGTCGATCACCAGGAACGACAGAGCCATGACGCCCAGGCCGATCAGCCCGTAGGCGGCGGTCGAGAGCAGCCCCGCGCCCAGCCCGATCTCGGAGTCGCTGGAGAGGATCGCCGAGGTGACGACGATGGCCGAGCCCAGCGTGTTGGCGGACACGAGCAGCACGGCGTTGCGGTTGCGGTCCTCCCAGATCAGCTTGTGCAGCTTACCGGGGGTGAGGAGGTCGGTGATCAGGTAGCCCACCACGAGGATGGCGATACCCACCGCTCCGTAGGCGAGGGCCGCGAGGGAGTTGAAGAGAATGACGTTCATGGTCCTGTCCGGTGGTGAGGGGGATCGTGTTCGGAAAGGTCGGCAGCGGGCAGCGGGCAGCGGGCTACTTGCCGAAACCGCTGCCGCCGCCACGGTAACTGCTTCCGCTGCCGTCGTTGTAGCTGCTGCTGCCGCTGCCGCCGCTGCTTCCTCCGAAGAAGAAGAAGCCTCCGCCGGAGGATCCGGAGGAGCCTTCGCAGTCGTCATCGTCGTAGCCCTCGATGGCGACGACGTCGTCGTCCGGGCAGTAGTTGTTGTTGTCGTTGCTGCATGCGGCGAGCAGGATCAGCAGCAGCAGGATGACGCCGATGACGACGAACACCGTGACGATGACGTTCCTGTTGTTGTTCTCGGGGGCCTCGTATGCCTTCATTGTGCGGTTCTCTCAGAGGTGGGGGGCATGGTCACTGTCGAGGTGGTCGTCACCAGCTCGCCGCTCTGCGGATAGGCGTGCCAGGTGCGCCAGCGGAGGGGGTCCTCGCGGTCGGGAACCAGGCGCAGCGCGGTGACCGCCAGGGGATCACCCGGAAAGGCGACGAGCAGGCCGCGGGGGGAGTCCGCCACCTCGCGGTGGAGCCGCTCCACCCGGAGGGCCAGTGCGGTGCGCGGCAGGGGCTCCACGAGCGAGTCGAAACGGTAGCGGCCCAGGTCGGAGCGCTCGACACCGCCCGGTAGGCCGCCGGGCAGGCCGGGCAGGCACGCCACGGTCTCCACCAGGGACCCGTGCTCCGACTCCGGCGCGACGACCACCTGGTGGGAGGCACCGAGCACGCGCAGTTCGACCCGGGCGCCCGGCACCCTGACGGTGCGGGTGGCCAGGGGGGCGACCAGCGGGTGGTCCAGGGTCCAGACCAGGTCGTCGGCGCTGGTGTCGACGAAGGGGGCGCTGATGCTCGCGCGCACGTTCGGCTCAGCTCCCCGGATAGATGGTGAAGGTACCCGGGACGACCTTGGTGCCGGTGCTGGCCTCCCAGCGGCCGTGGTCGAAGCGCTCGAAGGACAGCAGCCTGCCGTCGTCGGACTCGTAGTCGGCGTAGTCGAGGCCGCCCTGGGCCTTGAGCCCCGTGGTGCCCTCGGACCGGTAGGAGCCGGTGCCCTTCTCCTGGAGCCGGTAGAGGACGCCCTCCAGCTCGATGGACGTGCCCTGGGGGATGATCTCCAGGTCGGGGCGGCCGGTCCACAGGGCCAGCTCCACGTCCGGGTCCTCCTCCACGGAGATCCAGCGCTTGCCGCCCTCGACCTCCAGGAAGTGCTCCGACCAGGTGTAGCCGCCCTCGGACAGGCGCAGGGTGCCGCGGATCCAGGTGCGCTCGGTGCCCCAGTCGATCATGTCGCCCGCCTTGAGCGTGCGCGGGTCGCCCGCGGTGCTGTCGCCCTTGTCGGCGAAGGGGTCCTGCGGCGGTGCGGGGGCCTTGGGGGAGGAGCTCCGGCTCTTGGAGCGCCGCATGGCGACCACGACGGCTGCCACGACGGCGGCCGCGGCGGCGATGAGGACGAGTAGCAGGAGTAGCAGGAGTTCTGTGGCCAATGTTCCTCGTTTCGGGGTGAAGCACGGGGCGGGGGCACAGGGGGAGGGCGGCGCGGTCCCGCCGACAGTCTGACGCCGCTCGGCGGGATGAGGTTCCGGACGCGTCCGGAACCGGCCCCGGGGAGCCGGCCCCAGGTCACGCGAACGGACGGAGCCGGTGACGGGCCCCGCGCCGGGGGCTCACGCGCGGGGGTCGCCGGTCTCCACCGGAAGGGAGGCGTCGCCTCCCCAGCGGCTCCACGAGCCCGGATACAGGCGGGCACCGGGGTACCCGGCGTGCTCCAGGGCGAGCAGGTCGTGGCAGGCCGTGACCCCGGACCCGCAGTAGGCGGTGATGGTGTCGGCGGAGTCGGCCCCGAGTGCGGCGAAGCGCTCGCGCAGGACCTCCGGGGCGGCCAGGAACCCGTCACCGTCGAGGTTGCCGGTCCACTCCGCGCTGCGGGCGCCCGGCACGTGCCCCGGTCGTGCGTCGACGGGAGCGGGCTGTTCACCGGTGTAGCGGCCGTGGGCACGGGCGTCGACCAGCAGATGCGCCGGGTCGCCGGTCCGGGCCCGGACGGCGTCGGTGTGCACGACCCGGTCCTCGGGCCAGGGCAACGGGGTACGGCGGACGGGCTCGGGCGTGACCTCGCCCTCCTCCAGCTCCCCGTCCCACGCCTGGACGCCGCCGTCCAGGAACGCCGCCGGGGTGCCGAGGACGCGCAGCATCCACACCAGGCGTGCGGCGACCGAGCCGCCCGCGTCGTCGTAGACGACCACGGAGGAGTCGTCGCCGATGCCGAGGCGGCCGAGCGTCCTCGCGAAGTCGTCCGCGTCGGGCAGCGGGTGCCGGCCGCCCCCGGGGTCGGCAGGCGCGGCGAGGTCGGCGTCCAGGTCGGTGAAGACCGCGCCGGGCAGGTGGCCGGCACGGTGGGCGTCGCGGCCGGAGCGGCCGTCGAGGTACCACCGGGAGTCGACGAGGACGACCTGGTCACGGTGCTCGCGGAGCCAGTCGGCCGACACCGCCACCGGAAGGGACAAGGGTTCGGACATGGCCGACAGCCTAACGCCGGACCGTCGGCCGCGGTATGTCCGCCCAGGTGACGGACGTGCGGTTCAGTCCGTGTCCATGCGGTGGACGCGCAGGATCCACCACAGGCCCACCACCGGCAGCACCAGCGGGATGAACAGGTAGCCGCCGCCGAAGTTCGACCACACGGTGTCGTCGGGGAACACTTCGGGCAGGAGCACGCTGGCCGCGCCCACCACGAGCACCCCGACCACCTCGACACCGCACGAGACCAGGGCGACCACGCGCGAGGTGCGTCCGGCCCGGGCCAGGCCGACCGCCGCGACCAGGTAGACCACCCCGGCGAGCAGGGACAGCGCGTAGGCCAGGGGCGCCTCGTCGAACCTGGTGGCCAGCTGGTAGCCGCCCCTGGCGGTGGCGGCGAGGGCGAACACCCCGTACACGGCGACGAGGAGCCGTCCGGGGCCGGTGCGCAGGGTCCTGGCGGTGGACGTGGTGGTCTCAGACAACGGGGTTCCAGAGCTGTTCGAGCCGGACGAACAGGACGGGCAGGATCAGGCACGCGAAGGCGATCACGGCCGGACCCCACTTGCTGCGCTCCATGAAGCCCCACACGGCGCACGCGGGCGGCAGCAGCGCCACGGTGGCCAGGTAGGACACGAACATGGCCGTCTCGGCGGGGCGGTCTCCGCCGACCACGGTGACGACGGCGGCGCCCACCTGGCCGAGGACGAGGAACCACAGGAGGCCCATGCCGACGAGGTGGGGGACCACCATGGGCTGGTCGCGGAAGGTCGACACGAGGCACCATCCGGCCATCGCCAGTGACGCCACCTGAATCGTCACCGTCAGCCAGTCGACCACGCCGCCTCCGCTCGTCCGTCCTGCCGCCCGTGTCGGCGATCTCTACGACACAGCGTAGTACCCGGTGGCCACCGCATCGCTCCGGCCCCGCCCGGCCGCGGGCGCCCGAGCAGCGGGAACGCCCGGCCGCGGGACACCTCTGGCACGGGGCGGACCGGACCTGGGCGGGCCCGTGTCGGATATGGTCCTTCCAGCCGCATGTGTTCCAGCCGGTACAAGGCTCAGGGCCGCGGCACATCCCCTACGCCATCGTGTACGAGAACCGGAGCACACGCGTGTCCCATCCCCATGACCCTTCCGGCCCCCAGCAGCCTCCCTACGGCGGTCCCACCGGCGGGCAGCCCCCCTACGGCGACCCCGCGGGCGGACAGCCCCCCTACGGCGGTCCCACCGGTGGACAGCCTCCCTACGGCGGTCCGCCCGGGCCTCCTCCCGGAGGACAGCCCCCCTACGGCGACCCCATGGGCGGGCAGCCGCCCTACGGCATGCCCCCCGGGTCCCCCTACGGCCCGCCGCCCGGAGGGCCCTCCCCCTACGGCCCGCCCCCGAAGAAGGGCATGTCCACCGGAGCCAAGATCGGTATCGGCGTCGGCGGCTGCTTCGGACTCGTGATCATCGCGATCGTCGTCATCGTGATCGTCGCCGCGTTGTCCGTGAGCGGCGACGACACGTCGTCGTCCTCCCCCACGCCCTACGCCACCGAGGAGGAGGCCCCGCAGCAGGAGGGGGCGGCTGAGGAGGCGCCCGCGGCCGGCGAGCAGGCCGTCAGCATGACCGCCTCCGCCGCGGGCACCGCGGGCGACGTCATCGACGACACCGTCTACACGGTGCTGGACGTCGAGCTCACCAACAACGGTGACGAGGACCTCAGCGTCAGCCCGATGTACTTCACCGCGGTGCTCGCCGACGGCACCGAGCGGACCGACTGGGGCGAGGCCCTCTTCGCCGACATCACGCCGTTCGAGATCACCACCCTGGCACCCGGTTCCAGTGCCACCGGGCAGATCGCCGTGGTGGGCGAGGTCGAGGTCGCCGAGGTCCGGTACGACCCGAGCTTCGGTATGGAGGAGCCGATCGTGGCCGTGGTCGAGTAGCCCGGACGTGACGGCACCCCGGCGGCGGTACGCCCGCGGCCGGGGTGCCGTCGTGTGTACGGGCTCGTGCGCGGACTCCGCACGGGGGAGGACGAACATTCCTTTTTGGTGAAAAGACAGATTTCTCCGGATTCTCTCGGATATCGTCCTCGCACGCGTGTTCCCGCTCGGCATGCGGTACCCAGTGCGGTTCCCCCACCGCTTCCTGCGCACGTGTCGGAGCGTCCCATGTCCCTGCCCCCGCAGCAGCCCGTCGGCAGTATGTCCACCGGAGCCAAGGTCGGTATCGGGTGCCTGGGGTGCTTCGGCGCGCTCATGTTCACCGCGATCGTCGGCTCCTGCGCCAGCGCCCTGGCCGGAGGCGGCTCGGACCAGGCCGGGCCGCCGCCTCCGGCCGAGACGGTCACCGCGACCGTGTCCGAGCCCGTGGAGCCCACCGCGACCGCGACCGAGGAGGTCGAGGTGGAGGTGACGGTCACCGAGGCGGAGACTGTCACGGAGACCGCCACTGAGACGGTGACCGCACAGCCCGACAGCGCCGGCGCGGGCACCGGTGCCACGGGGGGCGGATCGGTCCACTACCAGAACTGCGACGCGGCGCGCGCCGCCGGCGCGGCCCCCGTGCGCCGGGGCGACGCGGGCTACGGCCGCCACCTGGACCGGGACGGAGACGGTGTCGGCTGCGAGTGAGGGTTGCGCGCGGGGCCCTTAGCCCACGGCCGGCTCGTCGTCCTCGTCCTGGACCGGGCCGAAGGCCTCCGAGGCCCTTTCCAGGGCGCGCTTGGTGACGGCGGCCTCGACCTGGTCGACCGCGTGGGCGGTCATCCTGTCTCCGTACCCGTCCAGCGCCCGGCTGCCGACGTACTCGCGGCACCGGCGCACGCCCTCGGCGGTGGCGGGCCCGTAGACGGAGTCGGCCCCGTTCTCGCCCAGTGCGTCCCCGAAGCCCGCCCTCCTGATCCTGAGTTGGAGAAGCTTGACCGCCTCTCCCGTGCTGCCGATGCGCAGTCCGAGCATGTCGTGTACCTCCGTGATCTCACCGGGGGGCTGTTCGAACGTGCCGTTTTGGACGAGGGCGTAGGCCCTGTCGCCGGGGCACGACGTGGAGACGAAGTCGCGGTGGCCGAGCACCCTGCCGGAGACGGAGGTGCCGGGTTCCCTCAGCCACTGCCGGAGCGCGCGGACGGCGTTGACCTGCTCGGGCGTGATGGGATCGGTCGGGCCGGTCGCCAGCGTCACCGAGTAGTGGGTGGTGTTGCCGCCCGGCTGTGCGGCCTGGGCCCTGTACAGGCCCCGGCCTTCCAGGACGTATCCGTGTGCACAGCACATGAACGAGTTGCCGGTGAAGTACACCGTGCCCTCACGCCTGGCCAGCCAGGTGGAGTTCGGTGTGCGCACGCACCAGATCCGTCCCTCGTAGGGCTCGCGCAGGAGGGTGAACTCCGCCTTCCCGGCCGCCGCGGCCCGGGGCGCGACGTGGGTCTCGCGGTGCAGGTCCACCTTCCACCCGGGATACGGAGTCGAGGAGGTGGGAGGCCGGCGCCGTAGGGAGGCCGCTCGCCCGGCGAGGATCGCGGCGAACTGGAGGGCCTCGGCGGCGGCGCGGCCCTTCTGGCCGAGGGCCCGGGCGTCGTCCGTGCGGTCGCCGTGGCCGCCTCCCAGCGGTGACGCCTCGATGAACAGGGCGAGCTGCTCCGCGGTCAGCGAGCGCAGGAACGCGTGGGTGGGAACCCGTCCGGGGGCGTGTTCGTCCAGGACACGGCCGGCGTCGGAGGACAGGTGGAACCCGGTCTGGTGGCGGCTGCGGACCTCACGCCACCACGGGATGCCGTCGGTGTACCCGCCGGCCCGGGGAGGCTTCTCACAGGGTGGGCCGAAAGCACCGTGCAACGCGTCTCGGATCCTGGCCGCACCGGCGGGGTTCCTCGCCTCCGACTGGAGGACGGCCACACTGGTGCCGGCTCCGCGGCTTTCCTCCCGCGACCTGATGTGCCCCCCGGCCCAGAACCAGGCCACCAGCTCCACGAGTGCGTCGGACCACTTGGGTTCGGTGGGCAGGTGCGCGCAGGGAGCCGACAGGGGAATCCGGTCCCGGTGACCGAGCGTGTCCGTGGTCGCCCACATCCGTTCGTGCCCCTTGACGCCACGTGCCGCGCGGCCGGTCCGGGCCCATGTCCCGTCCTCGTGCTTTCGCCTTTCGGTTCCTGTACGCCTGTGGTGGCGCTCCACGGGCCACCGGTGGCCAGGAGTCGTCAGTGACGAGTGTTCGCGCCCCTCCATCCGGACCAGTTCCCGGGGCATGGCGGGGAAGACGTGGACGTCCTGGAGGGGCTGCCACTCCGACATCCCCGTCTCGTGGTCGAGGGTGAGAACGATGTCACCGGGGGAGATCTGGTGGAACGTCCGCCAGCCGTCCTCGGTGAGGATCTCGGTCGCTTCGTCCACGCAGTATCCGACATCGACCCACCCACGGGAGGGGCCCATGTGGAACGCGCGGGTGTTGTGCCAGTAGGCGAGGCAGGCCGAGTGGTTCCTGCCGGCGAGTCCCTGGTCGACACCGTCGTAGTGGACGACCAGGCCTGATCGGGGATCGGCGTAGGAGGCCGGGCTCTCCGGCCAGCCGAGTTCGGACCGGGACACGTATTCGCTCGGTCGAGGCATGACCCCATTGTGCCAAGGAAGCACTCCGGAGGGTGGTGAATCCATGACATTCGGTGGGAATCTCTTGCCACGGCCCTTACGGTGTGGCGAACCCACCCCGCCCGCCCCCGACTGCGGCACGATGGTGGCCGGTCCACCCCCGGGAGGTAACCCGTGCTCTCCGCACACAGCGTCAGCGCCGTCCGTGAAGCCGAGTCCGCGCTCATGGCGCGCGTTCCCGACGGAACCCTCATGCGCAGGGCCGCGGCCGGGCTCGCCGCGGAGTGCGCCCGGCTCCTGCCCCGTGTGTACGGGGCGCGCGTCGTCCTCCTGGTCGGCGGCGGGGACAACGGCGGCGACGCCCTGTACGCGGGCGCGAGCCTCGCGGCGCGGGGAGCGGACGTGCACGCCCTGCTCGCGGGGAGGGGCCTCCACCAGGACGGTGCCCGCGCCCTGCGCGCGGCGGGCGGCCGGACCCGGTGGTTCACCGACGCCATGGCGGACGAGAGCGACCTGTTCGACGCCGACCTCATCGTCGACGGGCTCCTCGGTATCGGCGGGCGCGGGGGGCTGCGCGAGCCGCACGCCACGCTGGCCCTGCTCGCCGCGAACTCCCCCGCCCCCGTGGTCGCGGTCGACCTGCCCAGCGGAGTGGACGCCGACACCGGCGAGGTCTCCGGGCACGCCGTCCGCGCCGACGTCACCGTCACCTTCGGCACCCACAAGCCGGGTCTGTTCGTCGACCCGGGCTCCGACCGCGCGGGCCGGATCCACCTCGTGGACATCGGGCTGGCCCCCGAGCTGTCCGGGCCCGCCCTGGTCCGTCCACAGGCTGTGGACATCGCCTCGCTCCTGCCGGTCCACGGCGCCGAGACCGACAAGTACCGCCGGGGCGTGCTCGCCGTCCGCGCGGGATCGGACCGGTACCGGGGCGCCGCCGTCCTGTGCGTCGGGGGAGCGCTGCGCACCGGGGTCGGGATGGTCCGCTACGGGGGCGGGCCGAGCGTCGTCGACCAGGTGCTCTCCCGCTGGCCGGAGACCGTCGCCGACCTCCTGGACCCGCAGAGCAGCACCGACCTGTCACCCGGGCGGGCCTCGGCCGTCGTCATCGGCTCCGGGCGCGGCACGCATCCGGCCAACTCCGACGAACTCCACGCCGTCCTGGAGAGCGACCTGCCCGTACTCGTCGACGCCGACGGGCTCACCCTGCTCACGGGGCGCGGAGGAGCCGCGCTGGCCGAACTGGTCGGCGAGCGGACGGCGCACACGGTGCTGACCCCGCACGCCGGGGAGCTGGCCCGGCTGCTGGAGGCCGACCGGGGGGACGTGGAGGCGAGTCGCCTGGAGTACGCGGCCCGCGCCCGCGACCGCTTCGGGTGCACGGTCCTGCTCAAGGGGTCGACCACGGTGGTCGCGCACCCGGGAGCGCCCGTGGTCGTCAACCCGACGGGTACGCCGCTGCTGGCGACGGCCGGGTCCGGTGATGTGCTGTCGGGGGCGATCGGCGCGCTCCTGGCCGCCGGGCTGCCCGCGCGTGAGGCCGCGATGTGCGGCGCCTACCTGCACGGACGCGCCGCCGTGCTCGCCCGGGACGGGGCGCCGATCAGCGCGTCCGACCTGCTGGACGCGCTGCCCCTCGCGATCCAGGAGGCCGACCGGGCCGGCTGAGGCCCGTACGGATCCTGCACGGGGACCGCGTGGACGCTCTCGGTGCCGATCGCCCGGAGGCGGGCGTCGGTCCCCGAGAAGGCCTCGGGGGAGGGCGTGTGGCATGCTGGGGTCCCCCTTCACCGGCTGGACGGGCGTTCCCCCATGTCCCCCGCACACCCGCGCGGTGCCGCATGACCGCCGCAGTGATCATCCTCGTGCTCTTCGTCCTCGGAACCACGGCCGCACTGTACGTGGAGACGCGCGTCATCGCCGCCGACAGACGGGTGGCCGGGGGGACACCGGAAGACGGCAACGCACGGCTGTGGTTCGACGCAGTCCGGGCAGCGCGGTTCCCCCGTTCGTGCGTGCGCTTCTGGTGGGGTTTCCTCGCCAGTGGATGCGTTCTCCTGTACGCGAGGGAGGCCGCGCTCGCCTACGGGGCGGGAGCGTTCGTCTTCTTGGGCGTGAGCGGTCTGCCACCGGACCCGTTCGACGACTCCCTGCGTCGGCTCCGGGACGGACGCGGAGCCGACGACCGTTCCGGATCTTCGGCCACCATGCCGGTCACCCTGTACCGCCGCCCCGTCCGTGTCCTGGGGGTCGCGGTGGTGCTGGTCCTGATGGCGCTGTCCGCGGTGCTCGTGCTCGGCGCGGAGGAGGGTGACCGGTATGCGTCAGTGGCGGTATCGCTGCCGGTCCTCGCGCTGGTGGTCTGGCAGCGGACGGTCTATCCGGAGGTCCGCCTGTCCGGAACGGGCCTGATCCTGAAGCGGTACGTCGCCAGGGTCGCGGTTCCCGTGGAACAGGTCGTACGGGTCGATGCCGGGGACGGGGTCGGCGTCCACCTCGCCGACGGCGGGGTGTTCCGCTCCAGGGCCTGGGGGCGCACCGTGGCCCAGAACCAGAGGGTGGCCAGGCGGATCGCCCGGTTCGTCCGGGAGGCCCGCGACGGGCTGCCCGGGTCCGCCGACCGTCCCGTGGTGTGGGGCCGGGACTTCGCGGCGAGCCCGTTCGCCGTGTGGCTCGGCCTGGTCCTCGCCGGGGTTCCGAGCATCTGACCCCGCGCTCACCGCTCCGGGCGAAGTCCGCGAACCACCGCTCAGAGGGAGCGGGCGGCGTCGATGCCGCGCTGCACGATGTCGGTGATGAAGTAGTCGCCCGGGTCGCGCTCGTCGCGCAGCCGGTGCACCAGGGAGTCGTCCACCCACATGAACTCGGTGTGCTTGCCCGGCTCCAGGCGCGGCGCGTCCAGGTCGCCCTCCACCCGCACCAGGTAGTCCACCTCGTGCCGGGTCACGCCGTCCCCGGGGTCCCAGTCCAGCCGGAACAGCTCGGCCAGCACCTCGGTGAGCCTCCAGCCGGTCTCCTCCTCGACCTCGCGCGCCAACCCCTCCAGCATGCCCTCACCGCGCTCGACGTGCCCGCCGACGATGTCCCAGCAGTGCGGGAACACCTTCCGGGTGGGGGACCGGCGCTGCGCGAAGACCCTGCCCCGGCCGTCGGCGATGACCGCGCCCGCCACGTGGGTCCGCCCGTCGGAGGTGTCCGGGAACCCGACCCCCGGCGCCACCGTGATACCGCTGCTCATGCGCCCTCCTCCTCGTCCGGGGGCCAGCCTACGTCCCGGCCCCGCCGGGGCAGGCGCAGGGTGAGCAGCTTCGCCCGGGGGGCCAGCCCCGCGGCCAGGCCGAAGACCGCCTCGGTGCGCGAGTGGTCCTCGTCGAGCACCGAGAACAGGTTCACGCCCAGGTAGAACGTGATCGCCCCGTAGGCCACCTCGCGGGCGGGCAGCAGCCTGCCCAGGGCGGATCCGCCCAGGACCCGGTTCCACTCGTGCTCGATGAAGGCGATCCACGGCTCGGAGCGGGCCCGGATCTCCTCGCGCAGCTCCGGCTTGGTGACGGCGGCGGCCACCAGCTCGGAGAACTCGGTGATGTAGCCGCGCTCCAGGTCGGTCCGGTAGATCCGCATGGCCGCCTCCACCAGCTCCTCCAGGGTGCCCGCCCGTGCGGTGATCTCCCGGTACATGGCCATGCGCTCGGCGCTGGAGCGGTCCAGCGCGGCCAGCAGCAGCTGGTCGACCCCGCCGAAGTGGTAGAAGACCAGCGCCGAGTTGGCCTCCGCGCGTGTGGCGATGGCCCGCGCCGACGCCCCGGCGTACCCCTCCTCACGCAGTACCTCGCTCGCGGCCGCGAGCAGACGCTCCTTGGTCTCCTCGCTCGTGCGCCGTCCTCCGCCGCTCCTGGCCATGATCCTCCTTGCCCTCGGGAAGGTTTTCATCATACGGTTTAATCGAGTGATTAAATCAAGCGTTTTAATCGCATGTCGAAGGAGTCTCCGTGCCCCCAGGCGACGTCCCCTCACCCTCACGGGCCCGCTGGTTGCTCGCCGGGCTGGTCCTGGCCGCCTTCGCCGCCCTGCTGGCCCTGCGGATCCACCACTGGGGCGGCCTGGACCAGACCGCCCTGTTCTACGTCGGCCTGCCCGCGACGATCGCCCTGCTCGTGGTGTTCACCGTGCGGGCCAGGAGCGTCGTCGGCGTCGCCATGGCCTGCACCACCGTCGGCCTGGCCCTGTCCGGGCCCCTGCTCGGAGAGGGCCTGGTGTGCCTGGTCGTCGCCGCGCCCCTGGTCTACGGCGTCGTGGCGCTGGTCGCCTGGGTGGCGACGCTGGTCCTCGGCGGGGGCGACCGCTCCCAGCACGCCCTGCTCTCGGTGCCGCTGCTCTTCGTGCTCGCGCTGGAGGGCGTCGCCGGGATCTCCCTGCTGCCCAGGGCCGACACGGGGGAGGGCCACGCCGTGGTCTCCGCCTCCGCGGAGGGCGTCGCCGCGGCCCTGGCCGCACCGCCCGAGTACGAGGCCCCCGAGGCGCTCTTCCTGCGCGCCGTCCCCTTCCCGCGCCCCGTCTCGGCGTCCGGCGGGGGCCTGGAGGTCGGCGACACCCGGCTGGTCCGCTTCACCCCGCGCAGCACGCTGCGGTTCGGCGACGAGCCCACCCCGCGCCACATGGAGCTGAGGATCGTGGAGAGCGAGATCCGCGGGGACGGCGGCCGGGTGGTGTTCGAGGTGGTCGAGGACACCGCCTTCGCGAACTGGATGGACATGCGCCGCGCCGAGGCCGTGTGGCGGGCCGAGGGCACCGGGACCCGCCTGACCTGGTCCATCGACTACGAGCGCACCTACGAGCCGTCCTGGTACTTCGGACCGGTCCAGTCCTACGCCACCGACCTGGCCGCCGAGTACCTCGCCGCGACCTTCGGCGCCGCCGTGCCCGGGGACTCGTGATGGGGCCGGAGACCCCCGCGGCCCTGGTCCGCGGCGTCGGCCTGTTCGCCCCGCTGCTGCCCATGATCGTGCTGTGCCTGTGGCGCGCGCCCCGACAGCGCGAGATCGCCGCCATGGTCGTGGCGGGGGCGTGGTCCCTGCTCACGCTCGTCCCGCTCAACCTGTACGCGCTGCGCGCGGGCTGGTGGTCCTTCCACGCCGAGGGCGCCGTGTGGCTCGGCGTCCCCGTCGACCTGCTGCTCGCCTGGGCGCTGCTGTGGGGGTCCCTGCCCGCGCTGCTGCTGCGCCTCCTGCCGGTCCCGCTGCTCGCCGGCCTGCTCGTGTGGGTGGACGTCATCGTCATGCCGCTCGCCGAACCCGTGGTGGTGCTGGGGCCCCTGTGGCTGCTCGGCGAGTTCGCCGGTTCCGCGCTGTGCCTGATCCCCGCGCTGCTGCTGGCCTACTGGACCCGCGCCGGCCAGCTGGTCCACGCCCGGATGTGGGCGCAGGCGGCACTCGCCCTCGGGCTCATGGTCGTCGCACCGCTGGTCGCCCTGGACGCCCTTCCCGCACCGGGTGCGGCCTTCACCGCCGCACAGGTCCTCGCGCTGGTGTGCCTGCCCGGCCTGGCGGCGGCACGCGAGTTCGCCCGGGTGGGCGGCGGCACCCCGCTGCCCTTCGACCCGCCCGTCCGGCTGGTCACCAGCGGCCCCTACGCCTACCTGCGCAATCCGATGCAGACCGCGATCGCCGCCGCCTACGTGGTCCTGTTCCCGGTGACGGGGAACCCGTGGCTGCTGGGCGGCGCGCTGGCCGCGTTCGCCTACGGCGCCGGATTCGCCGGGTGGCACGAGGGAGGCCGGCTGCGTGAGGCGTTCGGGCGGGACTGGGAGGCCTACCGGGCGGGCGTGCGCCCCTGGCTGCCCCGGTGGCGCCCGTGGCCCGGCCGGACATCGGGCACCCTGTACGTGGCGTCGGACTGCGACATGTGCCGGGGCCTGGGCGGCCGGCTCGCCGCCCGGGCCCCCGTGGCGCTGGAGCTGAGACCGGCGGCGGAGCACCCCGAGGTGCTGTACCGCCTGACCTACGAGACTCCCGGCGGGCTCCGCTGGAGCGGGGTCTCCGCGCTGGCCCGGGCGCTCGAACACCTCCACCTGGGGTGGGCGCTCGTCGGCTGGGCGCTCGACCTGCCCGGGCTGCGGCACTTCGCGCAGCTGTGCGCCGACGCCTTCGGCGCCGGACCCCGGCCCTCACGGGAGCCCGCCGACGCGCCGGACGGGGAGGGGCGGGCGCCCGCGCGCGGTGTCGAGGTGTGAGGCGGGCGCGGTCCGCCGGACACACCGCGAACCGGCGGGGCGCCCGGCCGCGTTGGCGCGACCATGGACACGATCACGGAGAGGGCCTCGCCCCTGGTACCCCTGGCCACCGCCGCCCTCGGCGGCCTGGCGGTCGGCGTGCTGACCTCGTTCGCCCAAGGATGGCTTCCGTTCGCCCTGGCGCCGCTGGCCAACTCCAGCGGGTCCTGGAGCGTCGCCGCGTTCCTGGCGGCCCTCCTGGCGACGCGGCGGTGGGTCGGCGCGGCCACCGGGGTCCTGGCACTGGCGGCCATGGTGCTCGGCTACGACCTCGCCTCCGTCCTGCGCGGCTACTCCGCCTCGGCCGGCATGACGGTCTTCTGGCTGACGGCCGCCGTCACCGTGGGACCCGTCCTGGGGCTGGGCGCCGAGGCCCTGCGGCGCCGGGGCGCGTTCGCCCCCTGGGGCGTGGGCGTTCTGTGCGGTGTGCTCATCGGTGAGGGTGTGTACGGATTCCTGTACATCCTGGAGACGACCTCGCCCGTCTACTGGGGGATCTCGACCGCCGGAGGGGTCGCCCTCCTGGTGTGGGCCTGCCTGCTGCGCTTTCCCGGGGTCCGCCCGGTCCTGACGGCGGTGGCCGTCACCGCGGTGACGGCCACCGCCTTCGCCGCCGTCTACTCCGGGAACCCGCTGACGTGGTGGTTCTGACACCGCGCCGACCCGGCCGCGCGTACCCGCCCGCGCCCTCGGCCGGCGAACGCGCCGCCGACCCCGCCTCCGGGGCGCGGGCCCCGGAGGAGCGGGAGCCGCGGCTGGCGGTCCGGCCGCGGGCCCCGGGCAGCACGAGGCGGGCGGGGGTGGGATCCCCCCGGTTACCACGCCAGGGACGGCCGTGACCGGCCGCCAGAGCCTCCGCTCTCCTGTGGACGACCGGGGGGACGGCGCCCTCCCCGGGCGGACGCCCCACCGTTATGCTCGGTCGGGGCCGACTCGTCCGCAAAGGTGGCGGGACGGGCCCCACGTCGTCTTCGCCCCCCCGTAAGGCACGAGGAAGCCCATGGAAGAACAGGCCATGCTCGCGCGGGACCTCGTGCTGCGCGTCTGTGCCGGAGCGACCGAGCTCGACCCCCACTGGCTCAGGGCCGACGGCAAGGTCACCACCCCCTTCCTCGTGCCGCGGGACCGCAACCTCGTCCGCGCGATCGTCGCCGCGGGCCGGGCCATGGGCGTCGAGCGGCTCCTGGTCTGCCGTACCCGGCCCGAGTTCTCCTACGACCCCGTCACCGAGGTCCCCCTCGACACCGACACCCTCATCGACCTCGTCCGCGGGTGGGGGCCCGTGCCCACCGACTTCCTCGTCTGCGTCGAGGACTTCTCCGCCGCCGTCCTGGTCACCGCGAACGAACTCACCGTCGCCGCCGGGCCCGCCGACTTCGTCCGCGAACTCGTCGGCGCGGACATCCCCCAGGCCCGGGCGCACTTCGGCGCGCGTGCCCGTGCCGAGGGCGGACCCGTCCTCACCCGGGCGGCCCAGCTCTACGACTGCGCCGGGACCGGGGCCCGCCACGCCCGCGGCCCCCGGGGCCCGGGCCCGGACCTGGCCGAACGCCTGGGCCGGGGCGTCGACCGCGCCCGCCGCGGCTCGCCGCGCGCGGTCCGGGCCCTGCGCGCCCTGCGCGGCGCCTGGGGGTGGCTCATGGTGGTGGCCCTGCTCGCGGCGCCCCTGGTCGTCCCCGGTCTGGAGGCCGCGCTGCCCGCCCTGGCCGCCGCCTTCGTCCTGCTGTTCCAGCTGGCCTGGCCGGCGCGCTCGCGCACCGTCTCCTTCGCCGCCCTGCTGCGGGTGGCCGCCCTCGGCGCGCTCCTGCTGTGGCCCCTCGCCCTCGCCGAGGCCGCCGTGGTCCGGCTGCTGGGCATCGACCCCTACGGCGTCCTCGGCTACACCTACGTCGCCGTGTCCGTGGAGGAGATCGGCAAGCTCGCCCCGCTGCTGCTCCTGGCCCTGGTGGCCCGCCGACGGATGCGCCGCCTGGCCGCCGTCGACTTCCTGCTGCTGGCCGCCGCCTCCGGGGCCGGGTTCCAGCTCGCCGAACGCCTGCTCACCGAGGTGGCGCTGGGCGGCCGGGACCTCTCCGTCGACGGCGGCCTGTTCCTGCCCGGCGGCAGTACCGTCACCGATCCGGCGGGCACCGTGCTGGCGGTCTTCTCCGGGCACGCCGTCACCACCGGACTGGTCGGGGCCGCGCTCGGCCTGGCGGTCGTGGGCCGCCGCTACGGGGCCTGGCTGTGGCTGCTGCCCCCGGTCGCGCTGACCCTGGCGTTCCTCGAACACCTGAACCTCAACGCGCGGCTGGCCAACGCCGCGCTCCACCCGGCCTCCGACCTCGTGCACGGCCTCCTCGGCGGCGGGGTCCTCACCCCGTGGCTGCTGGCGCTGCTGCTGTCGTGCGCGGTCGCCATGGACTACCGGATGATCGCGACCGCGGCCGAGTCCACGCCGCCGCTGCCCGGGCAGCCGCCGCTGGCACGCCTGCGCCGCTGGGCCCGGGGCCGCTCCGTGGCCATGCGCGTGCGCGTGCCCGCCGACATCGCGCCGCTGTTCCGGCGGATGGCGCTGTCCTGGGTGGACCTGCCGGTCACCCTGGCCACGACGCTGTCCACGATCGCCCACGAGTTCACCGTCGCGGCCATCGCCGCGCGACGCGGGCCCGGGGTGCTCTGCGACACCTGGCGGTTCCTGCGCAGGCGGCGCGGGAACGCCATGGGCGAGGCCCGGTCCGCGGGCAGGCCCTGGCGCCGCCACCCCTCACAGGAGGAGCTCACCCGGCAGGCACACGAGCTGGCCCGGCGGCTGGGGCTCGCGGCCACCGGCGGGGTCACCGGGGCGATGGCGGCGATGGGCGCGGCCGGGGTGTACGCCGCCTTCACCGCGCCGGTCGCCCCGGCCGGACCGGGCGGCGCCGACGGGGCCGCCTACGCGTTCGTGGCGCTGGACCGGATCCAGGGGTGGCTGGGCGGGTTGACCGCCGTCGAGACGGCCTGGGCCGCCGCGGCCCTGGCCGCGGTACTCACCCTGCTGCTGACCGGCAACGGCGTGCCGCACGCCCACCCGCGCATGCGCGAGTTCCTGCGCGCGCCCACCGCGAACACCGGTGCGATCCTGGGGATGCTCGCCCCCGGCCAGGTGGGGTACGCGGTCCTCGGCCTGGTGGGGCTGCTCCTGCCCCGGCGCGTGGACCGCCTCCTGATCCGCTGATCCGCCCACAGCCTGTGGGCGTCCCTGCGGTGACGAATCGAGTGGATCTCGATCACGTCCTTGTCCGGACGGATCCTGTAGACGATCCGATAGGTCCCCCTCCTGGCCGAGTGCGACCCGACGAAGGGCTCGTCGAGAGGTTTGCCGACCCGCCAAGGGTTCGTCCTCAGGGGGCCGTTCACGAATTCGTACGCGGTGGACGCGACCGCTTCGGGAAGCTCCTCGGTCAGAGCACGCCTGGCAGGCCCCTTGTAGACGACCCTCACGCAGTGGATCCCTTGCCGAGGCGCGCGTCCGTCAGTCCGACCATGTCCTACGCGGCGGTGACGCCCCTCGGCGGCTCGAAGGCGCGCACCGGCGGCACCTCGCCGTCGAACGGCTCCACCCGCACCCGCGTCAACTGGCCCGTGCACCCCTGGCTCAGCGCCGACGTGCCCACGTCCTCCGTCAACACGTTCGGGTTCCCGTGCGTGCATGCCACGCCCTCCGCGGAAGGGTCGTACCAGGCCCCGGTCGACAGCTGCACCACGCCCGGCCGCAGCGCCTCGCTCACCACCACGCCCGCCAGGCACGAGCCCCGGGCGCTCGACACCCGCACCACGTCCCCGTCGGCCACACCGCGCGCCCGCGCGTCCTCCGGGCGCATCCGCAGCGGCGAACGTCCCCGGACCTTCTGCGACATGCTGTGCGCGCCCATGTCCTGCTGGCTGTGCAGCCGCCCGCTCGGCTGGTTCGCCACCAGCACCAGCGGGAAGTCCTCGGCCTCCCCGTCCGCACCACCGGTCACCGCTGGACCTGGCAGCCACACCGGGTGCCCGGGGCAGTCCTCGTAGCCGAACGACGCGATGGTCTCCGAGAACAGCTCGATCCGCCCGCTCGGCGTCCGCAGGGGACTCCCCTCCGGATCCTCGCGGAACTCGCCCAGCAGGGCCTCGTCCTCCACCCGGCCGGGCATCTCCACCCGTCCGCGCTCCCAGAACTCCTCGAACCGGGGCACCTCCAGGCCGCGCCGCGCCACCAGCGAGCGCCAGCGCTCGTAGACGACCCGCATCCACTCGCCGCTGGTCCGTCCCTCGGTGAACTCCTCACGCACCCCCAGTCGCTCGGCCAGGTCGGCGTAGGTGTCGTACTCGTCGCGCGCCTGCCCGTGCGGCGACACCGCGCGCGGCATCGCCCGCACGCTCAGGTCGCCCTGGCTCGCGGCCATGTCGTCGCGCTCCAGCACCGTCGTGGACGGGATGACGATGTCGGCGTGCCGCGCCGTCGCCGTCCAGTGCGTCTCGTGCACCACCACGGTCTCCGGTCGGCCGAAGGCCCTGGTCAGCCGGGCCAGGTCCTGGTGGTGGTGGAACGGGTTGCCGCCCGCCCAGTACACCAGCCGCACGTCCGGGTAGCGGCGCTCCTCGCCGTCGTGGTCGTAGCGGCCGCCCGGGTCCAGCAGCATGTCGGCCACCCGCGCCACCGGGATGAACGAGTCCACCGGGTTGCTGCCCTGCGGCATCCGCGGCAGCCCCAGGGGCGTCGATCCGCCGCCGTAGTTGCCCATGGACCCGTATCCGGACGCGAAACCGCCTCCCGGCAGTCCCACCTGCCCCAGGCAGCACGCCAGGGCCAGCCCCGCCCACAGCGGCTGCTCGCCGTAGCGGGCACGCTGCACCGACCACCCCACGTTGACCAGGGTGCGCCGCCCGGCCATCCGCCGGGCCAGCGACCGCAGGTCGTCGGCCGCGACCCCGCTGATCCGCTCGGCCCACTCCGGGGAGCGCTCGGTCCCCTCCGGGCCGCCCTCCTCGTCGCGCTCGCCCATCACGTAGGCGCGCAGCACGTCGGCGCCGACCGTGTACCGGTCCAGGAACCCGGTGTCGGCCAGGCCCTCGGTGAACAGCACGTGCATCAGCGCCAGCATCACCGCGGTGTCGGTGCCCGGGGCGATGGAGACCCACTCGGCCCTCACGTCGTCGGGGGTGTCGTCCAGCAGCGGTGACACCGACACGAACTCCACTCCGGCCCCGGAGGCCTCGCGCATCGCCGGACCGGCGGTCTGGGCCGCCCTGCCGCCCGACGACGTCCACGTGTTGGACACGCGCAGCCCGCCGAAGGTGACCAGGAGGTCGGTGTGCTCGCGGATCTGCGTCCAGGCCGGCGCCCGGTGCAGCAGCCGGTTCGCCGCCGGGGTGCCGATGATCCGGGGGAAGAGCACCTCCACGGCGCCGTGGCTGTAGGTCGTACGGGACCGCGTGTACCCGCCGATCGTGTTGAGGAACCGGTGCAGCTGGCTCTGCGCGTGGTGGATCCGCCCCGCGCTGCCCCACCCGTAGGAGCCGCCGTAGACCGCCGCGTTCCCGTGGGTACGGCGCACCCGGTCCAGCTCCCCGGCGAGCAGGTCCAGGGCCGTGGACCACTCCACCTCGACGTAGGCGTCGTCCGGGTCGCCCCGGCGCGGGTCCGGGCCCGGGCCGTGCTCCAGCCAGCGCCGCCGCACCGCGGGACGCGCCACCCGCGAGGCGTGGTGCTGGGCGGCGGGTGTGTTGGCGATCACGGGGGAGGGCGCCGGATCGTCCGGATCCGGGTCCACCCCGACCACGCGGTCGTCCCTGACGAGCACCCGGTAGCTGCCCCAGTGGGCGCTGGTCGGATGCGACGACGTGGCGGACATGCTGGTGTACCTCCTGGTGTTCCTCGGGCCCCACCGGTGGACCCGAGTCCCACTTTATGCACCGCACGGTGCGATGATGGTCCGCGCGGCGGTGGCCCGGCGGCCGCGTGCGGACCGCGCGGCGGCGTGCGGACCGCATGGTGGCGGCCGCGGCGGCACAACCACAGTCATCCAGGCACAACCACACACGTGGTCGAGCGGAGCGGGGGACAACGGAGATGGGCGAACTCAGGTCGCGGCGATCGGTACTCGCGGTGCCGGGGTCCAACCCCCGGTTCGTGGACAAGGCGCGGGGGCTGGACGTGGACGCCTTCTTCCTCGACCTGGAGGACGCGGTCGCACCCCTGGAGAAGGAGGCCGCCCGCGAGACCGTGGTCCGGGCCCTCAACGACGGAGGCTGGGGAGACCGGGTCCGCACGGTCCGGGTCAACGACGTCACCACGGAGTGGGCCTACCGTGACGTCATCACCGTCGTCGAGGGCGCCGGGGCCGAGCTCGACGCCCTGGTCCTGCCCAAGGTCACCGGGGCCCGCGACGTGCAGTGGCTCGACACCCTCCTCACCCAGATCGAGCGCGCCGCCGGGCTGCGGGTCGGCCGGATCGGTATCGAGGCGCAGATCGAGGACGCCCGCGGCCTGGTCGCCGTCGACGAGATCGCCGCCGCCTCGCCCCGCCTGGAGAGCCTCGTCTACGGGCCCGCCGACTTCATGGCCTCCCTCAACATGAAGAGCCTGGTCGTCGGCGAGCAGCCGCCCGGCTACGACACCGGCGACGCCTACCACTACGTGCTCATGCGCATCCTCACGGCCGCCCGCGCCAGCGGCCTGCAGGCCATCGACGGCCCCTACCTCCAGATCCGCGACGTGGACGCCTTCCGCCGGTCGGCCGCGCGCACCGCCGCCCTCGGCTTCGACGGCAAGTGGGTCCTGCACCCGCTCCAGGTGGAGGCCGCCAACGAGGTGTTCGCGCCGACCCAGGAGGACTACGACCACGCGGAGCTGATCCTGGACGCCTACGCGCACGCCACCACCGTGGACCGGCGCGGCGCCGTCATGCTCGGCGGGGAGATGCTCGACGAGGCCTCCCGCAAGATGGCGCTCGTGGTCGCGGGCAAGGGCCGCGCGGCCGGGCTCAGGCGCACCCGCGAGTTCGATCCCGGCGCCTGACCGGCGCGGACCCGGCGCCGCACCCCACGGCCTCTTACCGCTTTCTCACCCTGATACGGGACCATGGTCGCCATGGAAGCCACCGCCACGGTCCTGGTCGCCGACGACGACCGCGCGATCAGGGACTCACTGCAACGCGCGCTCCAGTTGGAGGGCTACGAGGTACGGACGGCGCCGGACGGGGTCCAGGCGCTGGCCGCCGTACACGCCGAACCCGTCGACCTGCTCGTCCTCGACGTGATGATGCCGGGCGTGGACGGGCTCGGCGTGGCCCGGGTGCTGCGCGCCGAGCACGACCGCACGCCCATCCTCATGCTCACCGCGCGCGTGGAGACGCCCGACCGGGTGGCCGGGCTCGACGCCGGGGCCGACGACTACCTGGCCAAGCCCTTCGAGCTCGACGAGCTCCTCGCCAGGCTGCGCGCCCTGCTGCGCCGCGCGGCACCCGCCTCCGAGGAGGCCGGCGACGAGGGGCCGCTGCGGGTCGGCGAGCTGAGCCTGGACCCGCGCGCCCGCCGGGTCTGGCGCGGAGAGCGCGAGATCGAGCTGTCCAAGACCGAGTTCGACCTCCTCGAACTCCTGGTCCGCAACGCCGGGATCGTGCTGGACCACTCCACCATCTACGACCGCATCTGGGGCTACGACTTCGGTCCCGAGTCCAAGAACCTCGCCGTCTACATCAGCTACCTGCGCCGGAAGCTGGAGGACGGGGGACCGCCGCTCATCCAGACCGTGCGCGGGGTCGGCTACACGCTCCGCCCGCAGGGGTGAGCGTGTACCCCGGCCCGAACGGTCCGAACGGCCACGCCGATCAGCCCGTCCACACCGGTCCCGCCGGCCACGACGACTCCTCCGGCCCCGCCGACCGGTCCGGTCCCGGCACCGGCCCGTGGTGGCGGGGCGTGCTGGTGCGTCCGCGCGACTGGCGGCTGGGCACCCGTTTCGCGGTGATCTTCGCGCTGGTCGCCACCGCCGTCATCACCCTGGTCGGCGCCCTCGCCTACACCACCGCCGCCGGACTCATCCGCGCCGACGTCGAGGACGAGTTCGAGGGCACCGTCGCCGAACTGTCCGACCAGCTCGTCAGCCTCCACGACCAGGGAGACGCCTCCGGGCCGGGGCCGTTCCTGTCCGGCGACAACCTCCAACTGCAGTTCCTCGGCCCCGACGGCAGCAGGACGGTCACCGTCACCAACCCGTCCGAGGTCATCCTCTTCAACCCCTCGGACCGGGACCTGGAGGTCGCGGCGGAGGACAGGCCCGGGGTCGTCGAGATGCGCGAGCAGAGCATCAACGGGCAGCAGTACCGGCTGGCCACGGTCTCGATCGGCGACGGGAGCGGGGCCCTCCAGCTCCTGCAGGCGCTCTCGCCCACCGAGCTGATGCTGGACCGGCTCGCCACCCAGATCCTGTGGGTGGGCCTGTTCGTCGCCCTGTGCGCGGCCGCCGTGGGCTGGCTGGTGGGCCACCGCACCACCGGCCGCCTGGTGCGTCTCACCGACGCGGCCGAGTACGTCAGCTCCACCGGCCGGCTCGATCCCGTCGGCCCCGGACGCGGAGGCGAGGGCCGGGAGGGTCTGGAGGAGGCCGGACGGGACGAGGTGGGCCGCCTCAGCAGCGCGTTCAACGCCATGCTCGCCCGCCTGGCCCGCTCCAAGGACGACCAGCGCCGCCTCGTCCAGGACGCGGCACACGAACTCCGCACCCCGCTGACCAGCCTGTACACCAACGTCCAGGTGCTCGGCAGCGTGGACCGGCTCAGCCCGGAGGCGCGCGACAGCCTCATCGAGGACCTGCGCGGCGAGACCCGTGAGCTGACCGCCCTCGTCAACGAGCTGGTCGGCCTGGCCACCGGGGACCACGAGGACGAGCCGATGAGCTCCGTCTCCCTGGCCCAGGTCGCGGAGCGGGTCGCCAAGCGCACCCGCCGCCGTACCGGCCGGGACATCGTCGTGGACGCCGACGACAGCGTCGTGTGGGGCCGCCCCGGGTCCCTGGAGCGGGCCGTCGCCAACCCGGTCGAGAACTCCGCCAAGTTCGACCCCGAGGGCACCGCGCCCATCGAGATCCGGGTGCGCGGCGGGGCCGTGGAGGTCATGGACCGGGGGCCCGGCATCGACCCGGCCGAGCTCGACCGCGTCTTCGAGCGCTTCTACCGCGCCACCGTCGCCCGCGGCCTGCCCGGCTCCGGGCTCGGGCTGTCCATGGTCAGGGAGATCGCGCACGCCCACGGCGGCAGGGTGTTCGCCCGCAACCGCGAGGGCGGCGGCGCCGTCATCGGCTTCCAGCTGCCCCTGTCCACACCGCCTGATGGGGAGCAGCCGACGGGTACGGCATGAGGCCCGGCCGGAGCCCCGGACGTCCCCGCGGCGCCTGGTGCCGGGGCACGGGAAGGGGCGGGTGCCCCGGGCGTCGCGGGGCACGGGAAGGGGCGGCTCCGAACCCGGGGGTCCGGGGCCGCCCCAGAGGTGGCGACGGGCTGCCGCGCCGCTCAGTCCCCCTCGTTGCCGGTCTCGGTCTGGGCCGAGTCGGAGCTCTGCTCCCCGAGCGTCACCGTGACCTCCTCCTCGGGGCCGCTGCCGCCGGGCAGCACCCCGAGCGTCACCTCCTCGCCGGGCTGGCGGACCCGGATCTGGGCGATCAGCTCGTCCGGTGTGGACACCTCCTCGCCGTCCACGGACACCACCACGTCACCGGTCTGGATACCGGCCTCGGCGGCCGCGCCGCCGCTGGTCACGTCCACGATCTCGGCGCCGCCCACACGCGAGTTGGTGATGGTCGCCTCGATGGCCGGGTAGCTCGCGCTGCCGTCCTCGATGAGCTGCTCCGCGATCGGGCGCACCTGGTTGATCGGTATGGCGAAGCCCAGGCCCACAGAGCCGCTGTCCTGCGAGATGCCGGCGATCGCGGTGTTGATGCCGATCACCTCGCCGTTCATGTTCACCAGCGGGCCGCCCGAGTTGCCGGGGTTGATCGCCGCGTCCGTCTGGATCGCGTTGATCACCGTGGAGGTCTGCCCGTTGGCGCTCTCGGTCGCGCCGGTGTTCACCGGCCGGTTCAGCGCACTGACCACGCCCGTGGTCACCGTGCCCGTCAGGCCCAGCGGGGAGCCGATCGCGACCACCTCGGCGCCCACCCCGACCTTGTCGGAGTCGCCGAGCTCGGCCGGCTGGAGGTCGTTGCGCCCCTCCGCCTTGAGCACCGCGATGTCGGAGACCGGGTCCGAACCCAGGATCTCGGCGCGCGCGGAGGTCCCGTCGTTGAACAGCACCTCCATCGGGCCGCCCTGGGAGGCCTCCGCCACGTGCGCGTTGGTCAGGATCTGGCCGTCGGAGGAGATGACCACACCGCTGCCGCCGCCGCTGGGCGTCTGGATGGACACCACGCTCGGCAGGATCGTGTCGGCCACCTCGCCGACGGCGCCCTGGGTCTGCGTGCCCTCCGGCTCCCCGCTGAGCGAGCTGACCGGCCCGCTCAGGCCGTTGGGGAACAGGAAGGCGGTGCCCAGGGCCGCCGCGGGACCCACGATCAGGCTCGTGATCAGCGCGGTGATCGCGGCGATGGTGATGATGCCGCCGAGGCCGCGCTTCCTCCCGGGCCCCGACGCCTCGCCGTGCGGCGGACCGCCGAACGGGGGCTGGCCGCCGTACCCGCCGTGGCCGCCGTACCCGCCCGTTCCGAACGAGCCGCCGCCACCGTAGGGGTGCTGCCCCTGGTGGTGCTCACCGGGGGCGCCCGGCCCGTGGGGGACGTTCTGTCCCGGGGGCGTGTGGCCGCCGTGCTGGGCCGTGAACTGGTCGTACCGGCCGCCGGACCCGTGCGGCGGGAAGGTGTAGGAGGCCCGCTCCGGGTCGTTGGGCCCGGTGGCCCACCGCGGCGGGTGCTCGGGCGGCGAGAAGCCGGGGCCGGTCCCCTGGAAGGGTTCCGCCTGGGGCCGGAGCCCCGGCTGCTCCCCGGACTGCTGCGGGCCGGGCTGCCGGAAGGCCGGCTGCTCCCCGGACCCCGGGGCCCCGGGGTCGACGTCGGGCCGCCGGGAGCCGGCCTCCACGGGCTCCTCGCTGCGGATCCGGGCCCCGTCACCGGTGGAGGAGTACTCCTCATGCGGGTTGGAGGCCACCGGCTGGTCGGCGGGTCCGGAGGGCTGCTGGCTCCCGGCCGCCGCACCGGGCTCGGTACCTGCACTCGGTTCGTTGGCGTTCAACGCATCCTCCGACTGGCGGGACGATGTTCAATGACGGGATCCATCATGCGGGGCATGGGTTAGAACAGGGTGAGAGCCCGATATACCAGGGTTTCGAGTCCTTTTGGCACAGTGTTGGCCCGGCCCGGGCGCCGTCGGTCCGTTCCCCCGGCGCGGGTCTCCGGAAGCACTGTATGCACTGCAATGTCCGAAACGATACCGTGCTGCATCCCAAGTGAGACACCGGAGAAGAGCCGACCTTGATCAAGATTGTCCTGGCTGATGACGAACACCTGGTCAGAGGAGCCATCGCCGCCCTCCTCGGACTGGAGGAGGACCTGGAGATCGTCGCCGAGGTCGGGCGTGGCGACGAGGTGGTCGACGCCGTCCTGCGGCACGGCGCCGCCGTCGCCGTCCTGGACATCGAGATGCCCGGCGCCACCGGCCTGGAGGTCGCCGCCCAGCTCGGGAGGAGCGCCCCCGAGTGCGGCGTCGTCATCCTCACCAGCTTCGGCCGTCCCGGCTACCTGCGACGCGCCCTCTCCGCGGGCGCGCGCGGCTTCCTGGCCAAGGACGCCCCCGTCGACCAGCTCGCCGGCGCCGTCCGCCGCGTCCACGAGGGCGGCCGCTACATCGACACCGACCTCGCCGCCGCGGCCATGGTCGGCGGCGAGAGCCCCCTCACCGACCGTGAGGCCGAGGTGCTGCGCGCCGCCTCCGACGGTGCCACCGTCGCCCGGATCGCGGCCGCCCTCCACCTGACCGAGGGCACCGTGCGCAACTACCTCTCCAACGCCATCGGCAAGACCGGCGCCGACAACCGCATGTCCGCCATCCGCACGGCCCAGGACATGGGCTGGCTGTGACCCGGACACGGGGCGGAGCCTCCGAAGAACGCTGCCTGGTGCGGTGACCGCGAAGGCTCGCCGGGCCGGTCCCGTCCGGCGTGGTCCTGTACCTGGAGCGAGTTCGGGCGCCCGAACTCGCTGCAAGTACAAGACCAACGAGCGTGGAGCCTCCTGCTCCACACCCGCGACGCCCACGGCCGGCCCGCTAGAGGAAGCGCAGCACCAGCATCGCGGTGTCGTCGCTGCGCCCGCCCGGGGCGTACTCCTCCAGTTCACGGTCGATACGGCTGATCACCGCCTGGGCGGTCAGCCCGGCGCAGCCGGAGAAGATCTCCATCAGTCCCTCGTCGCCGAGCATGTCGTTGTTGTTGCGCCGCTCGGTCACGCCGTCGGTCACCGCCAGCATCACCTCGCCCGGGCGGATGTCCACGTTCTCGGTCGTGAAGCCCACGTCCTCGAACGCGCCCAGCAGCGGCTGCGACGCTCCGAACGAGGACACCTCGCCCTTCTGGTTCAGCCGCATCGGCAGCGGGTGCCCGGCGGAGACCATCCGCAGCCGCATGCCGCCCCCGCCGTCCGTGGCCGGGGTCATCTCCCCGTACAGCATCGTCAGGAACCGGGTGGAGGTGTTCTCGTCCAGGATCGCCATGTTCAGCCGCTGCATGATGTGCGACGGCGTGAACCCCTCCTTGGCCAGCGCACGCAGCGTGTGCCGTGCCAGGCCGGTCACGGCCGCCGCCTCCGGACCCGTCCCGCACACGTCGCCGATGGCGAAGCACCAGCGCCCGCTCGCCGCGAACACGTCGTAGAAGTCCCCGCCGACCACGTTCCGCTCGTCCGCCGGACGGTAGAACACCGCGTGGTCCACGCTCGGGATCACCGGCTCCTTCTCCTTCGCGGGGAGGAGGCTGCGCTGCAGGGCGTCGCTCATCGCGGCCTGCTTCTCGTGCAGCCGCGCGTTCTCCATCGCCGAGGCCACCCGGCGGCTCAGGTCGTCGGCGACGTCGACCTCGTCGCGGGTGAAGTCGTCCGACTCGTTCTTGCCGATCGTCATCCGGCCCAGCGCGCGCCCGTGCGCCACCAGCGGGATGCTGATCGCCGGTCCGCTCGCCAGCTCCCGGATCAGCTGCTCGTCCAGCCCCTCCTTGGCCAGCTCGGCCGGGGACCACAGCGGCTGCGGCTCCCGCTGCTCGTGCGGAGGCAGCCCCGTCAGCAGCGCCCGCAGGATGTCGTTGTAGTTCTCGTCGCTGTGCACCACGTGCATCAGCCGGGACACACCCATCTCGCTGATGGTCTCGATGGCGCACCACCGCCCCAGCCGCGAGGTGATCAGCTGCGCCGCCAGGGCGCCCGTCATCCGCTCGTCCAGGGTGCCCGCCAGCAGGTCGCTGGCCTCGGCCAGGAAGCTCAGCGACGCGCGCCTGCTCAGCTCCACCTCCGCCAGGCGTGCGCGCTCCACCGGGAGCGCGATCAGGTCCGCCCCCTCCTGGAGCCGCCTGGCCGCCGCCGGACCGAAGTGCCGGGCCCGCTTGGAGGCCACGCCCAGCAGGCCGGTGACCCGCCCGTCCACGATCAGCGGCGCCGTCACCAGCGAGCGCATCCCCGCGCGCAGCAGCCGTCCCCGGCCGGTGCGGGCGATCATCAGGTCGTCGTTGATCACCGCGTTCGGCTCCGGCGCCGCGGACGGGAAGATCTCCTCGGTGCGCACCCGCAGCGACCGCCACGGGGAGCCGCCCGAGGTCAGCCCGACCGCGGAGCGCACCTCCCACATGGTCTCGTCGGACGTGGCCAGGGTGATGTAGGCCGCGTCCCCGCCCAGCACCGTGGTCGCGTACTCCACGGTGCGCTCCAGCAGCTGCGGCAGCCTCAGCCGCGAGCCCAGGGCGGCGTCCAGCGCCGACCACGGCGCGGGGCGCGTGGGACGGGAGGGGCCCTTGCGCACCGGGGGCGACTCCAGCGACGGGTGCTCCTCGGTGGTGTCCTCGATCCGGAACCACACGGCCTTGTCGCCCGGCCCGTAGCTCACGCCCCAGCTGGACGCGATCGCCGACGCCAGGGCCAGTCCCAGGCCTCCGCCGCGCCCGTTGTCCCGGGACGCCGAGGCCTCCACCGAGAGCGGCCCCGCCTGCGGCACGGCCCGCTCGGGCGCGGAGTCGGTCACCATCACCTCCGTCGACCCCTCGCCCCGGCGCACGGTCACGTCCAGGGTCGACCTCGCATGGATGACGGCGTTGGTCACCAGCTCGCTGACCAGCAGGATCACATCGTCGGAGGGGCCGGGCACGCCCCACGACAGAAGGGTGTCGTGAACGAACTCGCGGGCCGCCGCCGCGGTCTCCGGGGCGGGAGGGAACTCTCGTCGGGCGACCTTCAACGCGTCTTGTGCTGGCAAGCCGTCGGTGTCCTTCGTCACTGGGTGCGTGCGCGGGGGGTGGTGGTCAGTGCCACGATACGCGTGCCGTGGCGGGCGGGTGCTGCCCGAAGCGTCGTTCGAGGATCCGGACGGACGGGAGGGCGGCGCCGGAGCGCGCTGCCCGGGCGGCTCCGGTCGGGGCCGGCGGGGAGGGTCAAGATCGGGAACCCACCTGTGCAGGTCGGCTCAGCCGGTTAGTGTAAGTCACCGACACATCCGCTTCTTTCGGGTGGTACTTCGCGCGGGTAGCGTGACGGGGTGTCACCAGGGTACGCGGTGCCGCCGCGTGCCCCCTGTCCTGTGCCCGCGTCCATGGGCCCGGCCCGCCGCCCCCGCGGCGGCCGGACCGCCCGGACGGGTGCCCGGACGGGAAGGTCGAGGTGGCAGATCAGGCTGAGGAGGGGGTTCGATGCCCGAGGCGGTCAAGGAACTGGCGGCCGACGACCAGCTCGACGAGATTCTGCGTGCCCTGTACCGCATGCGCGACGGCGACTTCAGCGTCCGCCTCCGCAAGCGCGGCGGCGGCACCATGAGGGAGATCGCCTCCGTCTTCAACGAGGTGGTCGACCACAGCGAGCAGCTCAGCGACGAGCTCCAGCGCGTCGGTGACGTCGTACGCAACGAGGGAAGGCTCAACGAGCGCGTCAACGTCAACCCCTCCCGCGGCGCCTGGGGTGAGAGCGCCCAGGCGCTCAACGTCCTTCTCGACGAGGTCGCCGAGCCCGTGACCGACGTCGCCCGCGTCCTGGACTCGGTCGCCGAGGGGCAGCTCAGCCGCCGCGCCTCCACCGACGGCCGCCGCGGGGAGCTCAAGGGCGACCTGCTGCGCCTGGCCACCACCGTCAACCGGATGGCCGACCAGATGAGCGGCTTCACCGAGGAGGTCACCCGTGTGGCCCGCGAGGTGGGCACCGAGGGCAAGCTCGGCGGCACCGCGCAGGTCGTGGGCGTCTCCGGCGCCTGGCGCGAGGTCACCGAGTCGGTCAACCAGATGTCCTCCCGCCTCACCGACCAGATGCGCGACATCTCCGAGGTGACCACGGCCGTGGCCCGGGGCGACCTGAGCCGCAAGATCACGGTGGACGTGCAGGGCGAGATGCTCGACCTGAAGGACACCGTCAACACGATGGTGGACCAGCTGTCCACCTTCGCCGACGAGGTCACCCGTGTGGCCCGCGAGGTGGGTACCGAGGGCAAGCTCGGCGGCCGCGCCAACGTGCGCGGCGTGCGGGGCATCTGGAAGGACCTCACCGAGAACGTCAACTCCATGGCGGACAACCTCACCAACCAGGTGCGCGACATCTCCCAGGTGACGACCGCCGTGGCCCGGGGCGACCTGACGCAGAAGGTCCAGGTCGACGTGCAGGGCGAGATGCTCGCCCTGAAGAACACCGTGAACACCATGGTCGACCAGCTCGACTCCTTCGCCGACGAGGTCACGCGCGTGGCGCGCGAGGTCGGTACGGAGGGCAAGCTGGGCGGCCGCGCCAACGTCAAGGGCGTGTCGGGCATCTGGAAGGACCTGACCGACAACGTCAACTCCATGGCCAACAGCCTCACCTACCAGGTCCGCAACATCTCCCAGGTGACGACGGCGGTCGCCACAGGTGACCTCACCAAGAAGATCACCGTGGACGCCCAGGGCGAGATGCTCGACCTGAAGGACACCATCAACAAGATGGTGGACCAGCTGGACTCCTTCGCGGGCGAGGTGACCCGTGTGGCCCGCGAGGTGGGCACCGAGGGCAAGCTGGCCGGACAGGCCCACGTGCGCGACGTGTCCGGGGTCTGGAAGGACCTGACCGACAACGTCAACTCCATGGCCAACAACCTGACCTACCAGGTGCGGCAGATCTCCATGGTCACGCGCGCGGTGGCCGCGGGCGACCTGACCAAGAAGGTCACGGTCAACGCCAAGGGCGAGATCCTGGAGCTGAAGGACACCATCAACGTCATGGTGGACCAGCTGTCCGCCTTCGCCGACGAGGTCACGCGTGTGGCGCGCGAGGTCGGTACGGAGGGCAAGCTGGGCGGCCGCGCCGACGTCAAGGGCGTCTCCGGCATCTGGAACGACCTCACCGAGAACGTCAACTCGATGTCGCACAACCTCACCACCCAGGTGCGCAACATCTCCGAGGTCACGACCGCCGTCGCCGCGGGCGACCTCACCAAGAAGATCGACGTCAACGCCCAGGGGGAGATCCTGGAGCTCAAGACGACGGTCAACACGATGGTGGACCAGCTCTCGGCGTTCGCCACGGAGGTGACCCGTGTGGCCCACGAGGTGGGCAGCCAGGGCCAGCTGGGCGGACAGGCCAAGGTCGAGGGCGTCTCGGGCACGTGGAAGCAGCTCACCGACAGCGTGAACGGCCTGGCGGGCAACCTCACCACACAGGTGCGGGCGATCGCCGAGGTCGCCAACGCCGTCGCCAAGGGCGACCTGACCCGCAACATCCAGGTCGACGCACGCGGCGAGATGGAACAGCTCAAGGACAACATCAACCTGATGGTGTCCAACCTGCGCGAGACCACCGCCACCCAGCGCGACGCCGACTGGCTCAAGTCCAACGTGGCCCGTATCTCCGGCCACATCCAGGGCCACCGCGACCTCAAGGAGCTGGCCCGCCTCATCATGACCGAGGTGACGCCGCTCATAGGCGCCCAGCACGGTGCCTGCTACCTGCCCGAGGACCAGGACGACCAGGAGAACTTCCTCTTCTACGCGGGCTTCGGGTTCGACCCCGGCGAGGAGCGGCGGCGCGTCCGCAAGGGCGTCGGCCTGGTCGGCGAGGCCCTGGCCCAGCAGGTGGAGCAGCAGGTCGGCAACATCCCGCCGGGCTACGTCAAGGTCGAGTCGGGCCTGGGCGAGGCCTCGCCGCGCAACCTGTACATCCTGCCGATCGTCTCCGAGGAGCGCTCGCTGGGCGCCATCGAGTTCGCCTCCTACGACGACTTCCGCGAGATCCACAAGAACTTCCTGCGCCAGCTGGTGGCCCTGCTCGGCACCACGATCAACACCATCCTGGCCAACAACCGCACCGAGGACCTGCTCGAACAGTCCCAGCAGCTCACCAGCCAGCTCAGGGAGCGGTCCAACGAGCTCCAGCGCCAGCAGGAGGAGTTGCGCGGCAAGAACGCCGAGCTCCGCCAGAAGGCCACCCAGCTCGCCAACCAGAACAGGGCGATCGAGCTCCAGAACCAGCAGATCCAGCGCTCCAGGAACGCCCTGGAGGAGCGCGCCCACCAGCTCCAGGTCTCCTCCAAGTACAAGTCGGAGTTCCTGGCGAACATGTCGCACGAGCTGCGCACGCCGCTCAACAGCCTGCTGATCCTGGCCCGCCTGCTCGCCGACAACGCCGAGCAGAACCTGTCCCCGAAGCAGGTGGAGTTCGCCCAGACCATCCACAAGGCGGGCAGCGACCTGCTGCTGCTCATCGACGAGATCCTCGACCTGTCCAAGGTGGAGGCCGGCCGCGCCGAGGTCCAGCCCAGCGAGGTGTCCATCGCCCAGCTGGTCGACTACGTCGAGGCCACCTTCCGCCCGGTCACCGGTGAGCAGGGGCTGGCCTTCGCGGTGGACGTGTCACCGGACATCCCCGGCACGCTGTGGACCGACGAGCAGCGGCTCCAGCAGATCCTGCGCAACCTGCTCTCCAACGCGGTCAAGTTCACCCCGCAGGGCGAGGTCCGGCTGATCATCGAGCCCGCGTGGGCGCTGGAGGACACCGACCTGGATATGTTCGTGGAGAACGAGGAGGTCATCGCCTTCACCGTCGCCGACACCGGCATCGGGATCGCCGAGGACAAGCTCCAGGTCATCTTCGAGGCCTTCCACCAGGGCGACGGCGGCACCTCCCGGCGCTTCGGCGGGACCGGCCTCGGCCTGTCCATCAGCCGCAACTTCGCCCGCCTGCTGGGCGGCGAGATCCGGGTGCAGAGCGTGGCCAACCAGGGTTCCACCTTCACGCTGCTGCTACCGGTGCGCCTGCCCGAGGACGCCGGGGAGCGCGCCGAGGACGCCGGCTCCCTGAGCGGGGTGGACTCGGTGCCGATGCTCGACTCCGGGCGCGGCGCGGACACCGACGGCTCCTCGCTCGACGACGACTTCTCCATGCCGGACGAGGACTTCGACGCCGCCGTGGCGGCCCTCACCGACATCACCAACGAGCCGCTGCCCACGGTCCCGGTGCTCAAGGTGCCCGAGGCCTCCGCGGGGGCGGCCGGGGACGGGGAGCCCGAGGAGGCCGCAGAGAGCGAGGCGCGCACCGACCCCGAGCGGCAGGCGGTCCTGAGCGGCCAGCGCGTGCTCATCGTCGACGACGACGTGCGCAACGTCTTCGCGCTCACCAGCGCTCTGGAGGCGCAGGGCCTGGAGGTCCTCTACGCTGACAACGGTCACACCGGGATCTCCATGCTGGAGGCCAACGAGGACATCTCGCTCGTCCTGATGGACGTGATGATGCCCGAGCTGGACGGCAACCAGACCACCCAGCGGATCCGGGAGATGCCGCAGTTCGCGGACCTGCCGATCATCTCGCTCACCGCCAAGGCGATGCAGGGGGACCGCGAGCGCAGCCTCGCGGCGGGGGCCACGGACTACGTGACCAAACCGGTCGACCTGGACCATCTGCTCGACGTCATGCGGCGCTGGCTCACCGCCGACCGCGAGGAGACCATCGCCGGCGCCGCGGCCGACGACGCCGGAATCGACCGGGCCGGTGCGTCGGAGACGACGCCGGACAGGCACAATGGCGCGACGTACGAACGCACCGGGGATGACAACGACCAGAACGGGGACACTGGCACCAGCACCCCGAACGAGGACCTGGAGTAACCCGAAGTGACCCAGAAGGCCAACATCCTTCTCGTCGACGACCGTGACGAGAACCTGATCGCGCTGGAGGCCGCACTCACCTCCCTGGACCAGAACCTGGTCCGGGCCAACTCGGGTGAGGAGGCGCTCAAGCACCTTCTGGGCACGGATTTCGCGGTCATCCTGCTCGACGTGGTCATGCCGGGGATGGACGGCTTCGAGACCGCCGCGCACATCAAGCAGCGCGAGAAGACCAAGGACGTGCCGATCATCTTCCTGACCGCCCAGGAGATCGACCGGCACCAGGTCTTCCGCGGCTACGCCTCGCGCGCGGTGGACTTCCTGCTCAAGCCGTTCGACCCCTGGGTGCTGCGCTCCAAGGTCGAGGTGTTCGTGGAACTGCACCAGCTCAAGGCGCAGATGCGCGAGCAGGCCCGCACCCTCCAGCGGGACCTGGGGCAGGAGACCGGGGAGCCCGGCAAGGTCCTGGCCGAGCAGCTGGCGCAGCGCGCCCGCCAGGTGCAGGCCGACCTGACCCAGTTGCGCGAGCACATCGTGGCCAACTACCAGGACGCGGACCAGCCGCTGGTGGACGGCGTGCGCCGCATGGACAGCTCGGTGTCCCGGCTGACCACCCTGGTGGACACCCTGCACGGACCCCAGTAACCACCCGGACCGTGACGGGCGTACGGGACCCGAGGGGGTGTCGTTCGGGCGCCGGCGGGGTTCTGGAGGTGCCGTAGGCGGGTTCGCGAGGAACGAGCCAACCCGTCGGAGGTGCCGAAGGTTCTCGCCCTGAGGGTGCCCGAACACGGACTGAAGCGAATCGGAACTCCCGAAGAAAGCACCGCTCAGGCCGACGGGCGGGGCGGCAGCGCCAGGCCGATGTGCTCGCCGATCTCCTCGATCAGGCCCAGGTCGGCCAGGCGGAAGCTGCCCCGGTTGCTGCGGCGGATCAGGGTGAGCGCGCCGCGCACGCCCCGGCTGCCGCGCAGGGGGACCGACAAGAGCGAGCCCGCGCCGAGCATCGAGAGCAGCGGCGCACCCGACCCGGCGCGGCCCAGCACGGCGTCGTCCTCGATCAGCGGGAACAGCAGCGACTGGCCGCGGTCCAGCACCTCGCCGGGGATGTCGGAGGCGCCGGGCGCCGCCGAGGCCACCGCGTCCCGGTGCTCCCCGGGTGCGTCGGCGGGGCCGGCGACCACGGCGCGCCGCGCCGCGTCGGGGCCGGTGGGCAGGTCGCACACGTCCACGATCACCCAGTCGGCGTAGGAGTCGGCCAGGAGGTCGGCGGCGTCGGCCAGCGCGAGCGGCCTCCCGGCGCCCCCGGGCCCGGCCGAGCGCAGCAGCAGCCGCGTCATCCGGGTCAGCACGTCCAGCCTGCGGGCGGCCAGCACCACCACCTGGTCCTCCACCTCCGGCTCCAGCGGGGCGGGGCCCTCCTCCTCGGCGCCGCTCATCGGCGGCGACATCGCCACGAGAACCAGCGGGTTGGGCTCGGTGGGCAGGTCCAGGCGGGTCAGCGTCAGGTGCACGTCCTCGGCCCAGCCGCGCTGTGCCAGCCGCGACTCCAGCGCCGCGCTGCCGTCGCCGCGCAGCACCGCCGCCAGCCAGGACTGCATCGCCGCGCGCTTGCGCAGGTCCACGAAGTGGGCGAAGGGCTTGCCGGTGAGGTAGCCCGGCGCGCTGCCCAGCCGGGCGGCCCCGGCGTTGTTGATCCGCCGGATGTAGCCCTCGTGGTCCAGCAGCACGACGGGGACGCTCAGCTCCTGGAACATCGCGCGCAGCAGGGTCCGGTCGCTGTCGTCGCCCTGGCGGCGCGGCCCCGGACCGGCGTGGGCCCGTGCCAGTTGACCCCCGGCGTCGCCCAGCAGGCGCTCGGCGTACTCCAGTTCGGCCAGGGCGGCCTCCGCGGTGCTCCGGGCGTCGTCGGGATACATGGTGTGCGTGTTGCGCAGGGCGGCGATGCGTTCGCTCAGGGCGGTGGTCTCGCGCTGCAGCCCCGCGAGGTTCTCCGACACGCGCAGGTCTCCCGTCGTGGATGGCGTCCTCCCCGAAGCTAACGGATGTCCGCCACCGGGGTCTCCCAAGGTTACGGTTAGTGGGAGCCCGGACGCGTAAAGGAGGCCGGATCGTGTGGATCGAGCGCCTGGCCCGCGACATCGGCGCGCTGGGACAGGAGGACGGCACCACTCTGGAGCGCGCCCTCGACCAGATGAGCAGAGCCGCGGCCCTGGGCGTGCCCGGCTGCTCGGCCGCGCTCGTCGTGGTCTGGCGGGAGGTCGGGGGGCCCGACGGATCCGTCCGGCACGTCGTCACCGACTACGGCGCCTCCCACGCGGACCTCTCCGCCGCCTTCGAGCACCAGTACACCAGCGACCAGGGCCCCACCGTGGAGGCCGTCCGCGAGATGCGCCAGGTGCGGGTGGGCGACATCCTGCGCGAGTCCCACCGGTGGCCCCGCTACACCAGCATGGCGGTCCAGTGCGGCGACCGCTCCTCCGTCACCCTGCCCAGCCCGATGCCCGGCGAGGGCGACGACCGCGTGATCACCTTCGGGGTGCACTCCGGCCGCGCGGACGCCTTCGACGAGGACGTCGTCGCGCCCCTGACGGCCCTGCTCGCCGAGCACACCGCGGTGTCGCTCCACAGCGCGGGGCGCCAGGCGGACGCGGCGAGGGAGACCGCCCACATGCGCAGGGCCATGTCGGCGCGTACGGTGATCGACCAGGCCAAGGGCATCATCATGCACGCCCGGGGCTGCGACGCGGACACCGCCTTCGCCGCGCTGCGCGAGGTCGCCCAGCGCAACCGCAAGAGGGTGGTCGAGGTGGCCCGCGACCTCGTGGAGGAGAACACCGGGCCGCAGCCGCGGACGCGCCGCACCGGTACGGACGGCCGGTGAACGACCGGGCAGCACCGGGCGATGAGTCCCGAGCGTGATCGAAAAGCGCCATGATGAGGACTCGGGTCCGTCCCGGAACGACAAGGAGAAGCGACCGTGACGTCAGACATCTCGATCCTTCGCGAGGACGGTGTCGTCGTCGTCACCCCCGTGGGGGAGATGGACGCGGTGACCTCTCCCGCTCTGGCCGACGTACTCGACGGCGTCCTGGCCGCCGACCTGCCCCGGGGCGTGGTGGTCGACCTCACCAAGGTCGGCTTCTGCGACTCCCGCTGTATCGGGGTGCTCGTCTCCGCCTACCGGCAGGCCCGCGACCTGGGTGTGGGCCTGGTGGTCGCCGAACCCCAGCAGCAGGTCAACCGCCTGTTCGTGATCGCCGGGATCGACCAGGTCATCCCGATCGCGGAGAGCACCGGCGCCGCGGTGGACTCCCTCAGGAGCTGAGCGGGGCCCGCGCCCCCGCCTCCGCGGCGGGACCGGCCGCGCGTGCCCGGTCCACGAAGTGCAGCCGTACCAGCGACCCCTCGCCGGTTCCGCTGATCTCCAGGAAGTCGCAGGTCTGCCGGGTGATCCACAGGCCGTACCCGCGCGGGCGCACGCCGTCGGCCGGCCGGTACCCGGCCAGGGGGTCGCTGAGCCCCCCGCGCTCGTCGAACACGTCGCACACCCAGCGCCCGGGAGCGCGCCAGAGCTGCACGGTGCCCTTGCCCGCGCCGTGCTCCACCACGTTGGCGGCCAGCTCGTTCACCGCCACCACCAGGCTGTCGACCCGGTCGGGCGGGAACCCCACGTCCTCGCCGAGCGCCGCCAGCTCACCGCGCAGCCGCGGCAGGGACGGCCCGATCTCCAGCCGGTGGACGGGCCCGGTGACCGGAAGCGGATCCGGGGCGACCGGCCTGGCGCCGAACGCCGCCGTACCCAGGTAGGCGGGGTTGGACCGGGCTCCCAGGGGACCGGTGAGCACCGGGTGGGTGGAGATCACCGCGGACCGCGTCCGGGGGGCCAGGTTCCGGGTGTCGTGGACGCACAGCAGCCGCATCCGCTGCGGTGCCAGCGCCGTGCACAGCACCGACTCCAGGCGGTGCCACTCGCGTAGCTCCGTCTCGGAGGCCGAGGGCAGCGGGGGCTCGGCCACGACGACCACCGGAACGGGGGCGTGGGTGAGCGCCAGGCGGTGCAGGGCCGCCAGGGCGCGCCCGGGAGCGTCGTAGAGCCCGTCCCGGTCGAGGACGTGCACCCGCTCGCGCTCGGCCGGCGACAGTGCGCCGGTGAGCGCCGCGGCCCGCTCCCCGGTGACCGCGAGCACCGCGTGGGCGTTTTCGCGTACGGCCGACCGCAACCGCTCCCGGGCCACCTCGTGGAACTGCTGCTCGCGGTGGAAGAGCAGGCCCTGGTGTTCGAAGGTCATCGGTTCGTGGTGTCCGCGCTCGGGGTCGGCCGTCCGGCGCCCGAGCGCCGGGGTCTGCGTACCCGGCCCGGCCCCCCGGGAGGGACTCCGGGGGACCGGCGGTACGGGTGCGGGGTGGATACGGGCACGGTTCAGCGCGAGGTCCCGGACAGCAGCAGGCCGTCCACCTCGTCCTCGTCCGCGTCCTCGCGCTCGGTCTGCTGCGGGTGGGACCGCTTGTAGGCGAGCTCCGTCTCGACGGCGATCCTCTGCCACGTGAACCGGGAGCGGGCCCGGTCCACCGCGGCGATGCCGTAGGCGGTGCTCATGGTGGGCGTGTTGAGGACCGCGCGCACCGAGCGCGCGACCTCGTCGGGACGGCCGAAGCGCATCAGCACACCGCTGGTGCGGTGCAGGACGGCCCCGGGGATCGCGCCGGTGGCGGTGGCCACCACGGGCAGGCCGCAGGCCATGGCCTCCAGCACGGCCCCTCCGTAGGGGTCGTAGGAGGCGGCGGACACGTACACGTCCGCCGACCGCAGCAGGCGGGGCAGCTCCTTGCGCTCGATCGGCCCGGTCAGGTGGACGCGGTCGTTCACCCCGGCCTCCTTGGCCAGGAGCTCGACCCGGCGGGCGTTCTCGTCGAGGGCGACGTCCATGCCCTCGGTGGTGGAGACGAGCAGCAGCTCGGCCTCGGGCAGGCGGGTCATGGCCTCCACGAGGCGGTCGGCGCCTCCGGACTCGGTCAGGGAGGTGACCGAGACCAGGCGGGCGCGCTCCTCGCGCCGGGAGTTCCAGTGCTCGGTGGAGGAGCTGCCCTCCACGCTGAAGTGCTCGGGGTCCACGCCGAAGGGCACCACGCTCACGTGGTGGCGGGGCACGCCCAGGCGTGCCAGTTCGCCCTGCTGGTCGGTGGAGTTGACCAGGACGTGGTCGGCGCGGGAGGCCAGGATCGTCTCCATGCGGGCGCGCTCGGGCTGGTGGGCGAGGCCGCTGCGCTGCTCGCTGGCGTTGAGGGAGTGGAAGGCCTGGACGATGGGCGTGCCGCTCTGGTCGCTCTCGCTGTGCGCCTGGGCGTGCAGGGCGGCCAGGCCGCTGGTCCAGCCGATGGCGTGCAGGACGTCGGGCGCGTCCTCGTCCAGGGCGGAGGCGAGGGCGGTGCCGAAGGCGCCGGTGTGCTCGGCGTGCCTGTCGGCGGGCATCGGCCGGGCCGGACCGGCGTCCAGGTGGATGACGGAGACGCCGCGCGCCATGCGGGTGCGGCCGTCGGGCTGGTCGGGGTCGCTGCGGCGGACGTAGACCGTCACGCGGTGCCCGCGCTTGGCGAGCTGCCGGGACAGCGCGCACACGTGCAGGCTCGCGGGGCAGGAGGGCTCTCCCCTGTGGGCGGGGAGGGGGTTGGCGTGTTCGGCGATCATGGCGATCTTCACTGGGCTGCACTCCTTGGACACGGTTTCGACCGGTGTCCGTCGTAGGCGGGCCCGAGGTGACTCCGGAGCGGGGAATCGGAATCTCCCCCGGGCGGGACTTGGGGTCGGCGCGCCTGCTCCCCGGAGATCCCGGGAGCGGCACGCGACACGTGGCGCTTGATGAGGTGGGGGGCGGGGTCAGGGGGAGGGGGCACGGGATGCCGTGGGGCGACCCGCCGGAGGAGGCCGCTCGGCAGCACTGGGAGCCGTGTGCGCGTGGCGCATACGGCGGCTGTGGAGCGGAGGAGAGGGAGAGAAGGGCAGACGCACGGGAGATCACACCAAACGACCGGTCGAGGAAGACTGGGCCACCGTGGACAGCCGGAGAGGGCGCACGGGGCGGGTCGTGTGTGTCTGCGTCTTAGACACCCAACGGGCTCCATTCTGCCAGACGGCCCACGTCCTCGACAACGCGCGGACGATCCCACACCACGGACAAAGGGGGGTTTCAGGGCAGACCGTAACTCCGTTCCGACGCCTCTGGGCTGCGACTTCGCCGTGTCGGCGCACGGCCCCTGTCGGGAGCGCTGCGCCGCCGCTACTGTCGGACCGGAACACCAGGCGGCACAACGTGCACCGTGAGCCCGCACGCCACGACACTTCTGGCGGTGGGAACCCGGGAGGGAACTGCATATCCGGGTGTTTTCCGCCATGATGTACGCGGATTTTGACCCAGTCCGGCGGTGGCTCGGTACGGTGACAGAATCCAGACGTTGAACGGGACTCGATCAAGGTCTGGCGCGGGGCGCCGGGCGACCGGCCACGGCCGAGGAAACGGGAGGAAGGGCGTATGGGTGTCGCTGGTGGGGAAGTCATTGTCACGGCCCTCACGCACCGGGGCGCTATCCGTCCCGCCAACGAGGACGCCGTCGTCATGGGTGCCCTGACCGTCGCCAGTGCGAACATGACCTCGCCGGTGCGCTGCGTGCTCCCGGTGAGCGAGCCCGTCATCCTGGCGGTCGCCGACGGGATCGGCGGCCAGGCCGCGGGAGAGATCGCCTCGGAGCACGCCGTGCACCGCATGGCCGAGATGGGGCCGCGCCTGGACGGCGTCGAGGAGATCTCGCAGCTGCTGAGCAACATCGACGAGGAGATCAAGGACCACGCCACGCAGCACACCGAGTTCTCCGGGATGGGGACCACGGTCGCGGGCGTCCTGCTCAACAACGACGGGAACTTCTGGTTCAACGTCGGCGACTCCCGGACCTACCGCCTGGAGGGGCGCCGCCTGAGGCAACTCTCCGAGGACGACTCACCGGCCCTGCCGCCGTCCGAGGACGGCCGCCCGGTCACCACGAACTTCATCACCCAGTCCCTGGGCGGCAGCTCGGGCGGCACGATGGTTCCCCACGTGGGCCGGGACGACGCGGCCGACCCCAGCGCCTGGCTCATGTGCAGCGACGGCCTGTCCGACCTGGTCCTGCCCGAGGAGATGGAGCGGATGATCGCCGAGGCGGGCAGTGACGAGGCCGCCGTGCACGCCCTGTGGCAGGCCGCCATGGAGGCGGGCGGCAAGGACAACATCAGTATTCTGCTGGCCCGCCGCGTCTGACCCCGCCTTCGACGAACGCCCCCCGCCCGCCCCCCGCTTCCGCCCCCACGGATCACACGCCCCCGTCCCCCGCACGTCCTTCACCGCCTCCGCGCCCTTCCCACAGGCTCCGCCGATCCCGTCCACGGAAACCGCCTCCCCGTCGGGGCGCCGTACACAGGGGGCCCGTACACCGTCCCCTCGAACCGGGAACGCCGTACGGGCCCCTCGGCCGTCGCCGGCCGCCGACGTCCCCTACTTCTGGTCGGCGCCCGCGCCGGGGCGGTTGCGCATGCGCACGGCCACGAGCACGACCGCGGCGACACCGCCGACGGCGACGACGGCCAGCACCGCCAGCGCGGCGGTCGACACACCATCCCCGTCGGACTCCTCGCCCGCGGCCCCGTCCGCGGGCGCCTCCTCGTCCGCCTCCCCGGCGGGCCCGTCCGCGGGCTCCTCCGCGGCCTGGGCCCCGGTCTCCTCGGGAGCGGACTCCGGGGCCGCCGCGGCGACGGCCTCCTCGGTCACCGAGAACGTCAGGGTGTCCTGGATCGGGTGCCCGTCGGAGGAGACCACGCGGAAGCCGATCGTGTACTCGCCGGCCTGGTCCAGCGTGCTCAGCTCCACGGACACGTCCGTGCCGTCGAAGGTCAGCTCGCCCTCCTCGTAGGTGGTCTCCTCGTCCGGTCCCGTCACGACGACGGCACTGCCGCTGCCGCCCTCCATCGGGGCGTTGCTGAAGGTCAGCACGACCTCCTCGGGGACGCTGTCCAGGGTCTGGCCGTCCTCGGGACTGGAGTCGGTCAGGGCGTCGTGGGCCAGGGCCGGGGAGGGAGTGAGCGCCAGGGCGGCCGCGGCGAGCGGGGCCAGCAGGAGCGCGGCCGCGCGCGGCAGCGCGCGGGAGGGGGCCGCGTCGTCGTGGGCGGGGATGCTGTGGCTGGTGGTCATGTCTTCTCTCAGCGTTCGGTGCGGTACGGACCCGCGCACGAGGCCTGCGCACGGCCGGGCCGTGCGCGGTCGCCCGCGCGGGTGCGGACCTCGGGGTGGGGATACGGGCCGGGCCGTCTTCCCCCGCGCCTGCGCTCGGGGTGCCCGGGTCTTCCGCCGCCGCGCCCTCCGACCGGTTCGGCCGGTTCACGCGGAGGCGTCCTGGGGGCCCGGAGGACCGCGGGGGCCGTGCGCCGAGAGCACGACGGGGGAGGGCGCCGCCAAGGCGGCGGCACAGGACACCCGTACGGGTGAGGCGAACGCGAGGCCGGGAACGCGCAGCGAGGGCAGCGCGCGGCAGAGCAGGGCGGTCAGGAACCACAGGGCCGCCTCGCCGTGGGCGAGCAGGGCGGAGGCCAGCAGGGCGGCCCACAGGTGCGCGAGCAGCATGCCCGGCGCGAGGCCGAGGGCGTGGGCGGGCAGGCCGTGTCCGGCGTGGCCCGCGCCGGTGCCGAGCATCCCGGGCAGGGGCTCGGCCGATCCCTGGAGGATCAGGTGCAGCAGGACCTGGGCGGAGGCCATGACGGCGAAGATGTCGCCGAAGCCGCGCATCGCGCGGGTGAAGTACCACAGCAGGGGGAACAGGGCCGCGGTCGCGGCCGCGAATCCGCCGAGTGAGGCCGGGGACGCGGCCCACACGTTGTGGCCGCTCCAGGCAAGCCCCGTGCACGCAGCGGCGAGGAGCGCCGTGCGCAGGAGGCGGAGCGTGCCGTGAGCGGGTCGCACGAGAAAGAACCTAGGCCGTGCCCCACGGGGCCGCAAGGCATCGGGAGGCCGACGGCCGCGTACGGCACGGGCCGACCGGACCGGCCCGGCGGTCCGGGGCGGCGCTCGTCCGCGTCATGGCGCCTCCCTCGGGCGGGGTCGGGCCGGGTGTGGAGGGCGGGGGCCACCGGACGCGGTCCCCCGCGCCGCCGGTGGCCCCCCGGGCGCCCCTGCTCAGCTCTGGCCGGCCGGAACCAGCTCGCGCCGCATGTAGCGGCGCTGCTCGGGGGTGGTGCCCCCCCAGACTCCGTGGGCCTCTCCGGCCCGCAGGGCCCACCGCAGGCACTCTTGGCGAACAGTACAGCTGCGGCAGACGGCGACGGCCTGCTCGGTGTCGGCGCGCCCGATCCCGGTGCTGCTCACCGGGAAGAAGATCTCCGGGTCGTACGAGCGGCAGTTTCCCTGCTCGACCCAGTCCTCGCTCTCGTGGTACAGGCGGTTCACGGGCGCCTCCGATCCGTGGCTGTGATCCCTGGTCAGTGGCCCGCACCGTGCTCTCACGGCGGGGTCAGGAACTCCCTCGCCCCGCCGTCCACGGGCGGTCGGCCCGGGAATCGCGGCGCAGCGATGCGACCAAGTGTAGTACGACCTTGTGTAGTACTACGCGAAGTCTGCTGGAAAACCCGTGATTTCTCAAGGACGTCCCGGGTAGCGGGTCCCTGTGTCCCGCCGCGGGCCCGGGTCCGGCAGTGCCGGCGGCCGCGCGCCGAGGGTCGTGCACAGGCGGCTTCCGGGCCGCGCCGAACCGCCGGATCCTCCCGCCCGGCGGCGTTGCGGAGGGCCTCCCGGCACCCCCGGGCGTACCGTGTGGCGTGAGGCACGACCCCCGGTGGCGTTATGTCGCGAGGTTTCCACCGAATCAATGTGACTTAACGCACGCTTAATATTGCCTGTTGAGGCTCTATGTTTGACCCTGACGGTTGTCGACCTCACATGGCGGGCGCGGCACGGCCCGCGTCGGCGGCCCGTGCGGTCCGCTCGCGATCCTGACGCGAAACCCCCTGATAGACGGGGCGTGAACGCGTCGGCGGACCCTTCCGGAGTTCCGGGTGAAGGCCCTGGTCAGAGCAACCAGGCACTGCTAAATGAACGAGTCCTACCCGATGAGAGCGCGCCTAAACATCTACACGGAGCCTCCCTGAAACCTCATTGGTATTCGTTCGCTAAGTTCGATCGACGTGCCACATCTACGAACGAACCTCCAAGCACGCGACCGCACTGACGCCGGGGCCACGGGCTCCGAGACACCAGGAGCCGCGGGCCGTGGAGGCGTGCGCCTGTCGCACCCGTCCCCGGAGGACGGACCGCACATGTGGCGGCTGGCGGGGGAGACGGGCATGGATGTCAACTCCCCGTACGCCTACGCGCTCTGGTGCCGGGACTTCGCCGCGACCAGCGTCGTCGCCCGCGATGACGAGGGCCGTGTCGCGGCCTACGTCACCGGCTTCGTGCGGCCGGACAGCCCTGACACGTACTTCCTCTGGCAGGTGGCCGTGGACTCCGCGTTCCGCGGACAGCGGCTCGCCCGCCGGATGCTCGACTTCATCGGCGACCGGATCACCGAGCGTGGCCTGCGCTACCTCGAAGCGACCGTCACCGCCGACAACACCGCCTCCCGAGCCCTGTTCGCCTCGTTCGCGCGGGACCGGGGAGCCGAAGCCGTGTGGAGTCCGCTCTTCGGCGGGGAACACTTCCCCGCGGAGGACGAGACCCCCCACGATCCCGAGGACCTCGTACGCATCGGCCCGCTCAGTCCCGAGCCGGAAGTGTGACCGACCATCCGCACCGGATCCACCCACCCACCCCATCGTCCAAGCCATGAGCCCACGAACCTGGGGAAAGGAACCAAGGAACACACCATGGAGACCTTCCAGCGCCTGGAGTCCGAAGTCCGCGGATACTGCCGGAACTGGCCGGTCGTGTTCGACAGGGCCGTCGGAAGCCATGTCTACGACGAGACCGGTAAGCCCTACCTCGACTTCTTCGCGGGAGCGGGTTCGCTCAACTACGGGCACAACAACCCGGAGCTGAAGACCTCGCTCATCGAGTACCTGACCGACGACAAGATCGTCCACAGCCTCGACGCCTACAGCGTGGCCAAACGCGAGTTCCTGAAAACCTTCGAGGAGGTCATCCTCAAACCGCGGAACCTGGACTACAAGGTCCAGTTCCCCGGCCCCGCGGGCAACAACGCGGTCGAGGCCGCCCTGAAGCTGGCCCGCAAGTACACCGGTCGCGAGACCATCGTCAACTTCACCAACGGCTTCCACGGCATGACCCTGGGCGCCCTGGCCGTCACCGGCAACTCGATGAAGCGCGGTGGCGCGGGCGTGCCGCTGGGCCACGTCGCCACGATGCCGTTCGACAACTACCTGGACGGCAAGACGCCGGACTTCCTGTGGCTGCGCAGCCTGCTGGACGACAGCGGCAGCGGCCTGGACAAGCCCGCCGCCGTCATCGTCGAGACGGTCCAGGGTGAGGGCGGCATCAACGCCGCCAGCGCCCAGTGGCTGCGCGAGCTCTCGGAGCTGTGCCGCGACTACGGGATCCTGCTGATCGTCGACGACATCCAGATGGGCTGCGGCCGCACCGGCGACTTCTTCAGCTTCGAGGAAGCCGGGATCACCCCGGACATCGTCACCCTGTCCAAGTCCATCAGCGGCTACGGCCTGCCCATGGCCCTCACGCTGTTCAAGCGCGAGCTGGACGTGTGGGAGCCGGGCGAGCACAACGGCACCTTCCGCGGGTTCAACCCGGCCATGGTCACCGGTTCCGAGGCGCTGCGCCGCTTCTGGAGCGACGCCTCGTTCGCCGACAGTGTCAAGGCCAAGGGCGACATGGTCGCCGCGCGCCTGGCCGAGATGGCCGCCGAGCACGCCGAGTTCGGCGCGCACGTGCGCGGCCGCGGCCTGGCCCGGGGCCTGGCCTTCGAGGAGGCCGGCATCGCCAAGAAGGTCGCCGCCGAGTCCTTCGACCGCGGCCTGCTCCTGGAGACCTCCGGTCCCGAGGACGAGGTCGCCAAACTCCTGCCGCCGCTGACGGCGAGCGAGGAGGAGCTGACGGCCGGGCTTGACATCATGGCTGACGCGGCCCGTGCCGCGGTCAAGGGGGCACAGCCCGCCTAGGAACCTCCTGCGTGGAAGTTCCACACCACACGGTGCGGGGCCGGGCGGCGACCCTCGGGACGTCGTCCGGCCCCGCCCCGTGTCGCACCACCACCGAAAGGCGCAGCAGAGCGCGTTAGGAGACAACCAGTGATCGTTCGCAGCCTGGACGACGTCAACGACACCGACGCCGACATCAAGACGGAGACCTGGCGCAGCCGGCGGATCGTCCTCGCGAAGGACAAGGTCGGCTTCTCCTTCCACGAGACCGTCCTGTACGCCGGTACGGAGACGAGCATGTGGTACGCCAACCACATCGAGCTCGTGCACTGCATCGAGGGCGAGGCCGAGCTGACCAACGAGGAGACCGGGGAGAAGCACATCATCACCCCGGGCACCCTCTACCTGCTCAACGGTCACGAGAAGCACACCGTCCGCCCCAAGACGGACTTCCGTGTGCTGTGCGTGTTCAATCCGCCCGTCACCGGGCGCGAGGTCCACGACGAGAACGGCGTCTACCCGCTCATCGTCGAGGACGACGACTCGACCCAGGCCTGAGGCCCGGACTCGTGACGGGAACCGCCGGGGGGTGGGCTCCCGTCCCCGGGGCACCCGGACGACGGGGGAACACGCCGCTGGCGTCCCCTCCGGGGCCTTCGATGAGCGAGTGAAGTGAGCAGGACGAACACACCGTGGGCGAGGTCGCGAGACCTCGCCCACGGCGCGTTCACGGGGGAGGCGCCCCAGGGTGACGGGGCATCGGACTCAGGGTCACAAAGCACAGGTGACCCGCCCTGAGCAGGGCGAAGGACCGATCACCCGGGGAGCGCACGTGCATAACCAGTGCATAACGGACTAAACGGGTCTCGTTACTGGTGAGCACGCCCGGGGGAGAGAGAACCCCGTACCAGGCCGCCGTGCCCCTGCACCGGACGGCGGCCCAGTCGCGGTACAGCGGGCCGCGGCCCGCCCACACCAGGCGTCCCACCATCCGCATGCGCGGCGCAGTCGCCCCCTCGGGCGAGCGCGCCGCTCCCCCCGAGTCTTTTCGAGGAGCAGTCGTGAAGAAGCAGGTACCAGCTGTACGCCGAGGAACCTGGGGCCGCCGAGACGCACTCCGCCTGGGCGGGGTGGGACTGGCCACCGTCGGTCTCGCCGCCTGCAGCCGGGTCGACGGCGGCGGAGGAGGAGAGGAGGGCGAGGGCACCTCGACCCTGGAGCGCCTGCGCGAGCAGGGCTTCGTGGCGGTCGGCCTCGCCAACGAGATCCCCTTCGGCTTCGTCGACGACTCCGGCAACCCCGCCGGGCAGTCCCCCGCCGTGGCCAAGGCGGTCTTCGAGGAGCTGGGCGTCCCCGAGATCCAGGCCTCCTCCGTGAACTGGGACGGACTGATCCCGGGCCTGAAGGCGAACCGTTTCGACGTCATCGCCGCAGGTATGTTCATCACCCCCGAGCGCTGTGGGCAGGTCGCCTTCACCGAGCCCACCGCCACCTCCCCCGAGGCCTTCATGGTCAAGGAGGGCAACCCGGAGAACATCCAGCACTTCACGGACTTCGCCGAGAACCCCGATCTTCGGGTCGCGGTCCTCAACGGCTCGGTCGAGCAGACCTACGCCAACTACTTCGAGGTGCCCGAGGACCAGCAGAAGCTGATCCCCAACCAGACCGCCGGCTACGAGCTGCTGCAGTCGGGGCGCGTCGACGCGATGTCCATGCTGAGCGTGTCCCACGAGTACCTCCTCCAGGACCGGGGCGGCCCCTTCGAGGTCACCGAGCCCTTCTTCCCCGAGATCGACGGCCAGGAGGAGAAGGGCTGGGGCGGCCTGTGCGTCCGGCAGGGGGACACCGAGCTGCTGGAGGAGATGAACCGCGTGATCGCCGAGTTCAAGGAGAGCGGACGCCTCCTGGAGCTGGGCGAGGAGTGGGGCTTCACCGAGGCCGACCTGCCCGACGACATGACCACAGCCGAACTCTGCGAGGGATGAACCCGCAGTGGACTTCCTGATCCAGCGACTACCGCTCTACCTTGACGGCGCATGGGTCACCATCCAGCTCACCATCGGCGGCGGTGCACTGGCCTTCGTCCTGGCCATGGTCTTCGGGATCATCGGGACGATTCGGCACTGGCTGCCCCGGGCCGTCTCCACGGTCTACGTGGAGGTGTTCCGGGGCATCGCCGCCCTGGTGCTGATGTTCTGGATGGCGTTCGCCCTGCCGCAGCTGAGCGGATACCAACTGGACGACAGATTCGCCGCGATCCTCGCCCTGGGCCTCAACGTGGGGGCCTACGGAGCCGAGGTCGTGCGGTCGTCCATCAACGCCGTGGCCAAGGCGCAGGTCGAGGCGACGGTCGCGCTGAACTTCTCCTGGTTCCAGCGGATGCGCCTCGTCGTCCTGCCCCAGGCGTGGGCCCAGATGCTGCCCACGTTCGGCAACCTCATCATCGAGCTGATGAAGGCCACCGCGGTGGTCTACCTCATCGGTGTGACCGACCTGACGGCCGTCGCACAGAACATGCGCGAGTCCACGGGCGAGACGGTGATCGCCTTCCTCGGCGCCTTCGTCCTCTACTACCTGATCGCGCATGCCCTCATCTTCGGCATGCGCCTGCTCGAACGCCGCGCCAACCGGAAGCTGGGCCGCGCAGTGCCGCGCGGCAAAGGCCTGAAGAGCCTCGCCCAGTCCACGCCGGTCGGTAGCGGTACCGCGGGAGGGATCTCCTGATGTGGGACTTCCAGTGGACCCTCCAGATCCTGCCCGACCTGATGGACGGCCTGGCGGTGACCGTCCAGATCACCGTCCTCGGTTACCTCATCGCGCTGGTCCTGGGCCTGTTGATCGCCATCGTCCGCAGGGCGCCGTTCGTCGGCGCCGTCCTGCACGCGGCCATGGAGTTCGTCCGTACGACCCCGCTGCTCATCCAGGTGGTGTTCGTCTTCCTCCTGGCCCCGGCCTACATCTCCCCGATGACCGTGGGCATCGTCGTCATCGGCGTGCACTACGCGGCCTACACCGCCGAGGTCTACCGCTCGGGTATCGAGGGCGTGGCCAAGGGGCAGTGGGAGGCGGCCCGGGCGCTGAGCCTGCCCGCCCGCCGCACGTGGGGGGCCATCGTGCTGCCGCAGGCGATCCGCAAGGTCATCCCCGCCCTGGGCAACTACCTCATCGCGACGTTCAAGGACACGCCGCTGCTCATCGCGATCGGTGTCGGCGAGCTGCTCACCGAGGCCCAGCAGATCGGCAGCGCGAGCTTCCGTGTCGTCGAGGTCTACACCGTGGTGGGGTTCCTGTTCCTCCTCGTGAGCATCCCGTCCGCCATCCTCCTCCGACGACTGGAGCGACGCTATGCCGCCGTCTGATACCCGACAGAACGAAGAACCCCAGGGTGTCGGGGGCCAATCCCAGGGCCAGCCCCTGATCGTCTTCGACGACGTGGTGAAGCGCTTCGGCGACCTCACCGTGCTGGACCACCTGAACTTCTCCGTCGCCCCCGGCGAGCGGGTCACCCTCATCGGCCCGAGCGGTTCGGGCAAGACCACGATCCTGCGCCTGCTGATGACCCTGGAGAAGGTCACCGAGGGCGTCATCTGGGTGGGCGACGAACCGTTCAGCCACATGCGCCGCGGCGGGGGCCAGCTGACCCAGGCCAGCGAGGGCTACCTGCGCGAGCGCCGCAAGCGCATCGGGATGGTCTTCCAGCAGTTCAACCTGTTCCCGAACATGACCGTCCGGCAGAACATCACCGAGGCGCCCGTGCACGTGCTGGGCACCCCGAAGGGCGAGGCCAACGCCCGGGCGGAGGAGCTGCTGGACCTGGTCGGGCTCGGCGAGAAGATCGACGCCCACCCCACCCAGCTCTCCGGCGGGCAGCAGCAGCGCGTGGCGATCGCCCGTGCGCTGGCCATGCAGCCGGAGATCCTGCTGCTGGACGAGGTCACCTCGGCCCTGGACCCGGAGCTGGTGGCCGGCGTCCTCGACGTACTGCGCGAGGTCGCCGAGACCACGGACATCACGATGCTGTGCGTGACCCACGAGATGGGCTTCGCGCGGGACGTGTCGCACCGGGTGCTCATGTTCGACCAGGGCCGGATCGCCGAGGAGGGCTCCCCGGAGCAGATCTTCGGCGACCCCAAGGAGGAGCGGACCAGGTCCTTCCTCAGCTCGGTCCTGGAAAAGGGGCACTGAGGGCCCGACCGGTCCAGGTGCACGGGGCCGCTCCCGGATCCGGGAGCGGCCCCGAGCCGTGTCCTGACCGGGCATGACGAGACGAGTGGCGACATACCGTAGTCATTAAGTAGCTTTTAGTTTCCCCTTGGGCAGAATGAGAGTTCTGAGACAGGGGGGACTCTTGTGACCATGGCGCGAAGATGGGGGCTCGCCGGGTGGGCGGTGCTCGCCGTCCTGCTCATCGCGGTGCCGATGCTCTCGCACCCCGCGCTGCGCGCCGACGTCCTGGGCGACTCCCTGATCCTCCTCATGGTCTCCTGGTCCCCGATGCTGATCGGCGGGATCCTGGCGTGGGCCCTGACCTGGGGATTCGGTGCCCGTGAGCAGTTGGACCGCAGGGTCGTCCGGGCGATGGACGGCCACCCCCTCAACCGCGAGATGGCCTGGCTGGCGCTGCTCCTCGTCTGCTTCGTGCTGTCCATGGCGGCGCTGTCACTGCTCTTTCGCACCTTCGGAGCGCAGATCGGCGCGGACCTGGCCATGTCCGCCTCGCTGGTGTCCAGACTTCTGTTCCTGTTCACCCTGCCGCTGCTGATCATGGACCGTTCGGGGGTCACAGTGGACGGCAAGGGCACCGACATGCCCGCGATCGCGCTGAAGGTGTCCGAGCCCTGGCGCTGGGCCGGGCTGCTCCCGGTCGGGGTCGCGCTGGGCCTCCTCGGCTACCTGCTCATCCCCTACAGCGGGCTGCCGGAGCCCTCCTTCCCCCTGCTGGGATTCGTGCTGGCCTTCACCGTGATCGCCGTGTGCGAGGAGATCTTCTTCCGCGGGATGGTGCAGAGCCGCCTGGAGATCCAGATGGGCCGCTGGGGCGGGATCGTGGCGACCTCGGTGATCTTCGCGGTCACCTACGCGGTCATCCAGCCCTACGACGCGGTCTCCCAACTGCCGGGGAACGACCTGGTGTACAACACCGGTCTCGCCCTGCTGACCTACGCCACGGCCAGCCTGCTCTACGGCTACCTGTGGGCGTGCTTCCGCAACACCTGGCTCCAGGTGTCCATGCGTGTCGGGGTGTTCCTGATGATCATGCCGCCCGACCTGCAGATCGGAGTCGGCTGACGGCTCCGAGGCCGCCGTCACCCCGAGACCGGACCGTTGCGCACGCCGGGGACACCCCGGCACGGACGGCGCGTGAGCGGAGAAGGTTCGCAGCGGTCGTGTCGCGGTCATCTTCCCCTCACGGGGGTGTCACCGGGAGGTCATGGAAAAGAGGGAGTCTGCCCATTGTGAGCACGGAATCAGCGCCAACGCCGACGGGCACCGCCACCAGACCCCCCGGGCTTCCCGCCGACAGGTTCATGGACCGCGAGGAGGGATGGCTCCGCTTCAACCAGCGTGTCCTCGAACTCGCCGAGGACGAGGACGTCCCCCTCCTGGAGCGGGCCCGATTCCTGGCGATCTTCTCCAGCAACCTGGACGAGTTCTTCATGGTCCGCGTCGCCGGGCTCAAACGGCGTCTGGCCACCGGCCTGTCCGTCGCCTCCTCCAGCGGGCACCACCCCCGCGCGCTGCTCGAACGCATCTCCCGGTTCACCCACGAGCTCATGCTCCGCCAGAGCGCCTGCTTCCAGGACAGCGTCGCGCCCGCCCTGCGCGAGGCCGGGATCCGCATCGTGCGCTGGAGCGACCTGGAGAGCGACGAGCGCGAGGACCTGCACGACTACTTCCGGCGCTCGGTCTACCCGCTGGTGACCCCCTTCGCGGTCGACTCCGCGCACCCCTTCCCCTACGTCTCGGGCCGCTCGCTCAACCTCGCGGTCGCCGTCCAGGACCCGCTCGACGGCCGCAGCATGTTCGCCCGCGTCAAGATCCCCAGCTCCCTGCCCCGCTTCATCGAGACCGGCGACCGGGGCAGCGGCCGGTTCGTCCCCGTGGAGGACATCGTCGCCGCCCACCTGCCCCGGCTCTTCGAGGGCATGCGGGTCCTGGAGCACCACGCGTTCCGCGTCACCCGCAACGCCGACCTGGAGGTCGACGAGGACGAGACCGACGACCTCGTCACCTCCCTGGAGAACGAGCTGCTGCGCCGCCGTTTCGGCCCGCTCGTGCGTCTGGAGGTCGAACAGGACATCAGCGACGGGGCGCTCGCCATCCTCGCGCGTGCGCTCGGCGCGGAGGAGGGGGAGACCTACCGGGTCCCCGGTCCGCTCAACCTCGCGGGACTGGCCCAGATCGCCGACTCCGACCGGCCCGAACTGCGCTACCCGCCCATGATCCCCGTCGAACCCCACGCCCTGGCCCCCGGCGACCTGTTCGCCGCCGTCCGCGAGGGCGAGGTCCTCGTCCACCACCCCTACGAGTCCTTCGCCACCACCACCGAGCGCTTCCTGGCCCTGGCCGCCACCGACCCCGACGTCGTGGCGATCAAGCAGACCCTGTACCGGACCAGCGGGGACTCGCCCATCGTGGAGTCCCTCATCGAGGCCGCCCGCGAGGGCAAGGAGGTCGTGGTCCTGGTCGAGATCAAGGCCCGCTTCGACGAGCAGAACAACATCCAGTGGGCGCGCAAGCTGGAGGAGGCGGGCTGCCACGTCGTCTACGGCGTCGTCGGCCTCAAGACCCACTGCAAGCTCTCCATGGTCATCCGCCGGGACGACGACGGTCTGCTGCGCCGCTACTGCCACGTGGGCACCGGCAACTACAACCCGAGTACCGCCCGCATGTACGAGGACCTCGGCCTGTTCAGCGCCGACCCCGAGGTGGGCGAGGACGTCAACGACCTGTTCAACAGCCTCACCGGGTTCTCCCGCAGGAAGCACTACCGGCGCCTGCTCGTCGCCCCCGCCGCCCTGCGCGAGGGGCTGCTCGAACAGATCGCCGCCGAGATCGACAACAGCCGCAAGGGCGAGCCCGCGCGCATCCGCATCAAGGTCAACTCCCTGGTCGACGAGGAGATCATCGACGCCCTCTACCGGGCCTCACAGGCCGGGGTCAGCGTCGACCTGTGGGTGCGCGGCAGCTGCGTCCTGCGCGCCGGGGTGCCCGGGCTCTCCGAGAACATCCGGGTGCGCAGCATTCTCGGCCGTTTCCTGGAGCATTCGCGTATCTTCGTCTTCTCGGGTGGTTGGCGACCCCGGGTGTGGATCGGCAGCGCGGACCTGATGCCCCGCAACCTGGACCGCCGGGTCGAGGCACTGGTGCGCGTGGTCGATGCGGAACAGTGCCGGCGCCTGGTCCGCCTCATGGACCTGGCGATGGCCGACACCACCTCCTCCTGGCGGCTGGAGCCCGACGGAACCTGGACCCGCGCCACCCACGGATCCGACGGCCGACCACTCACCGACCTGCAGGACAGTCTGCGCGGAGACCGGCACCTGCGAGTAGTGGAAGGCGGATGAACACCATGGGACACGCGGGAGACGTCGAGGGCTCGGTCGAGGGAGTGGGCGGCGGCGTCCCGCGCCGGACGGCGGTCGGGGGCTACCTCGAACCCATCCGCGCGGGCGGCGCCCTGCTGTGGCGCGAGGGCGCGGGCGGCACCGAGATCGTCCTCATCCGCAGGCCCGACCGGGGGGACTGGACCCTGCCCAAGGGCAAGCTCAAGAACCGCGAGCACCCCATCGTCGGCGCGGTCCGGGAGGTCCGGGAGGAGACCGGTATGACCCCCGTGCTGGGCCGCAGGCTCCCACCGCAGCGCTACCTCAAGGACGGGTGGCCCAAGCAGGTGGAGTGGTGGGCGGCCACGCCCGCCGACCCCGGCACGGGGATCGACTACCCGCCCAACGAGGAGGTCGAACTGGTCGAGTGGGTGCGCGCGGAGGAGGCCCGCGACCGGCTCACCTACGACCACGACGTGCAGGTGGTCGACAACTTCCTGGCCGGTCCCGCCACCACCTTCCCCGTCGTCCTGCTGCGGCACCTCTCGGCGGGGGAGAAGCGCACCTGGGAAGGCGAGGACCTGCTGCGCCCGCTGGACGGGGCCGGCCGCACCGACGCCGTGGCCCTGTCCCGGCTGCTGAGCGCCTACGGGCGGCCCCGGGTGGTGACGTCGGCGGCGGCGCGGTGCACCGAGTCGGTGCTGCCGTACACGGTGGAGTTCGAGGCGCAGACGCGCACCGAGCGGGCGTTCACGGTCCACCAGCCCTCCGCAGGCTCCTCCCCGGCGGGCAGGGAGTCCGCCCACGGCGCGGAGGAGGCCAGGAAGGCGTTCGCGGACATCCTGGCCGAGGGACGGCCGACGGTGGTGTGCACGCACGGCGAGCTGGTACCGCACCTGATGGCCGAGGCGCTCACCCAGCTGGACGCGCCGTTCACCCAGCAGCTGGGGCTGCGCAAGGGCTCCTTCTGGGTGGTGCACGTGGCCTCTCTGAGCGGGGAGCTGGCGGCGGTGGAGCGGCACACGATCCGCGCCTGAGAGCGAGGGGACGGGGCGCCCGGGGCGGGTCATGCGTCCGGTGACATGATGCGCTCATGGCAAGACACAAGGTTGCGCGGAGCGTCGTGGTGGACGCCCCCGCCGAACGGATCTTCGACATCATCGCGGCACCGGTGCGGCACTCCGAGTTCGACGGTTCGGGGACCGTGCACGCCAACCTCTTCGGCCCGGAGCGGCTGGAGCGGGGCAGCGAGTTCGTTATGGACATGAAGATGTTCGGTGTCGGATACCGGATGACCAACCGGGTGGTGGAGTACGAGGAGGGCCGCCTCATCGCCTGGCGGCACTTCGGCCCGCACCGCTGGCGGTACGAGCTGCGGGAACTGCCCGGGGGAGGTACCCGGGTCACCGAGACCTTCGACTACTCCCGGGGGTTTCCGGCGTTCTACGTCCTGGCGGGGATGCCGGCCAGGAACGGGCGGAGCATCGAGCTGACCCTGGAGCGGCTCAAGGCCGCCGCGGAGTCCGCCGGGGACTGACCGTCCTCCCCGGAAGGGGGAGGGCGGACACGGGCGCCGCCCGCGGCCGGGGGCCGCGGGCGGCGCCGTCGTGACAGGAGCGGGTCCATGCCGCCGCGGGGTGCCGTTCCCACCTCCTCGCGCGGGAGGCCCGGGCCGTCTTCCGCGGGATCGGGAACGCGTCGCTTCCCGGAGCGGGTGCCGCGGGCTCAGCCGGACGCGCGGACCGGGAAGGACGGGTCAGTAGTAGCCGTTGTCCTTGTCGTGGTCGTGGTCGTGGTCGTGGCCCTCGTCCTCGTCCTCGTCCTCGCTCTCGTCCTCGTCGTGGTCCTTGTCCTTGCCCTTGTGGTCGTGGTCGTGGCCCCCGCCCTTGCGGTCGTGGCCCCAGCCCTTCTTCCCGTCCTCGTCGTCGTCCTCGTGGCCGTTCCCGTGGCCGTTCCCGTGGTCGTGGCCGTTGTCCTCGTCGTCGTCCTCGTGGCCGTATCCGTCCCAGTGGCCGTCGTCCTCGCCGTGGCCCTTCTTCTTGTCCCCGTCGGACTCGTGCCAGTCCCAGCTGTGGCCGTGGTGTCCGTGGTAGCCGTCGTGCTCGTCGCCGGCGACGGCGGGGGAGGCGGAGCCGATGACGGCACCGGTGGCCATGGCCATGAGGGCGAGTCCAGCGAAACGCTTCACGATAATCCTTGCTGTTAGTAGCGGGTGAATTACTGACAGTGATGAATGTAGGTCGGCGCATCCCGTTTGGCCAGTCCATCGGTGCGGAAGGGGCGGATTGGTTCCGAAGCCCGGTCCCGGTTCGGGCGGAAAACGCGGTGCTTGCCCACATGCCCTAAAGTTCGGCAAGGGTCCCTGTTCTGCGCGTCTGCCGGCAGCCGTGACGCGAACCGGTGGGGCCCGCGCACGGTCCGGTCGAACCAGGAGTCGGGGGCAGCGGTGGGAACAACCTTGGGCGAGGTCTGGCGGGAAGTACTGTCCGTCCAACCGGAACCGGAGCGGTGGATCATCGTCACCGCGGCCGTCCTGGCCCTGGCCGCGGTGGTGCTCGGCCCGCCCTGGCGGATCGGACGCAACGTCGTCACCATCGCCCACGAGGGCGGGCACGCCCTCGTGGCCCTGCTCAGCGGCCGTCAGCTCACCGGTATCCGACTGCACTCGGACACCTCGGGGGTCACCGTCTCCCGGGGCAGGCCGACCGGCGTCGGCATGGTCCTGACCGTCTTCGCGGGCTACGTCGCCCCGTCGGTCATCGGCCTCCTCGGCATCCTCATGCTGATGTCGGACCGCATCACCGCACTGCTGTGGCTGAGCATCGTCGTGCTCGCCGCCATGCTGGTGATGATCCGCAACATCTACGGGGTGCTGTCGGTGGTGGGAACCGGTGCGGTGGTGTTCGGCGTCAGCTGGTTCACCCCCGCGGAGGTCCAGGCGGCCTTCGCCTACCTGTTCATCTGGTTCCTGCTCTTCGCGGGTGTGCGGCCGGTCTTCGAGCTCCAGGCGCAGCGCAGGCGCGACCCGTCGCCGCACTCCGACGCCGACCAGCTGGCGCGGCTCACCGGCCTGCCCGGTGCCCTGTGGGTGGCGGTCTTCCTCCTGGTGAACGCCGCGGTGGCCGCGCTGGGCGTGTGGCTGCTGCTCTTCTGAGGACCGCGGCGGTCCCCGGGACGGCGACAGGGGGCGCGGCCCCGTCAGGGGCGCGCCCCGGGCGTCGTGGACGCATCATGACGCGGCCGTCAAGGTGCCGTGGTCCGTGTGCGCCCGCGGGCCCGGCGTCAGCCGGAGTGCGGCGCGTTGAGGGCCTCGGAGACCGTCGTGAAGACGGGGATGCGCGTGTCGAGCGAGGTGACCCGCAGGGTCTGCAGCACCCTCTGGATGGGTGAGGCGATCGCCAGGAGCGCCTTTTGCTCCTTGGCTGCCTTGTGCGCGCGGATCAGGACGCGCAGGCCGCTGGAGTCGATGAACCGGAGGTCGGAGCAGTCCAGGACCACGCGCCCGAAGGGCTGGGTGGTGAGAGCCTCGGTCACCGCGTCCTGGAAGCGGTGCTCGGTGGCCATGTCGATCTCCCCGTCCAACACCAGAACCCGTCCGGTGTCGTGCAGGGTGGAGGAGATGGTCAGGTCGGGCATGGCGACTCCGGCGTATTCGGGACGTGCCCGACGGGTCGGCGCGGCCGGTCGCACACCGCTCCGCGAGCGGGTGCCGACCGGTGCGTTCTTCGCGTTACCGCGGTGGCCAAGCTGATGGTTCATCGATTTCCTTGCGTGGTGCCCCGGGCCGGGGGTGGAACGCTTCTCGCCCGGATCCACTGGAGTTCACAATGAGGACGACTGTCCGGAGAACGTGCGGACCCGGTTCGGGAGTTCCTGGATGTGCGCCGCCCTGCCGTGGACACGGCGGAGAGGGCGGTGCGCCGGTGGGTGCTGCTTCGGGCCACTCCCTGCCCTCTGCAACTGACCAAACCCGTCCGCGGGGGCGGGCATTCCCCGCCTGTGGCTCGGGGCGGCGTCCGGAGCGGTGGTACCGGGGCCGCTCCGGGGTCCCGGACGATCGGCCTGGCACCCGTCCGGGGTACCGGGTTCCTCTACGAGGGTCGCCCGACCACGGACTTTACCATAGGGCCGTGGCCGTTTCGTGACGTGAGCGACGCAAGGTCGTGCTCGCGCGTTTTGCTCTCCCTGTGCTTAGTGAGGTGTACATCACATCCGTTGGGCGTTCTCGGCCGGTTCGGGGCCGGGAGCGCGGTCCCCGTCCTGCCGCTGGAGCGCCCACACACACGCCGACAGCGTCAACGGCACCGCCACCGTCAGTGCGATCGCCGGGATCGCGACCCCCGAGTCGTTGGCCGCGAAACCCACCAGAGCGGTCAGCAGGGAACCGGTCAGCCCCGCCCGGAGCGTCGGCGCGTACTCGTAGGCGCCCTGCAGGGCGCCGAACCGCCAGTGGAGCGGCCGTTGGAGCACCACGAACAGGAACACCAGCGCACATCCCGCCAACAGGGTCAGCTGCCAGTTGCCCAGCGTCCCCAGCATCGCGCTGAGCTTGCGGGCCACCACCGCGGCCGCCTCGCCGCTGACCACCTGGCCGGCGAACGCGCCGAAGTGGCTGCGCGCCTGCGGGGGCTTCAGGTAGTCCAGCCACGCCATCAGCGCGATCGCCGCCACCGCGGCCGCGCTCACCGCGGCCAGACGGGGCGGGGTGACGCGTATCCCGGCGATCATCATCGTCGTGACCGCCAGGCCCGGAACCAGCGCGATCACCCCGCCGAAGTCGGTGCCCAGTCCCGGCCAGCCGACGATCAGCACCGTCGCCGACCCGATGACCAGGGTCGTCACCACGGCGGCGCGGCGCCGCCCCCGCGAGATCAGCTCGTGGGCGATCCCGGCCACCGCCATCAGCATGCCGGTCGCGAACGTGGCGAACGCGATGTTGCCGATCCCGTAGAACCGGCCCGCCACGATCGGGGAGTAGCCCGTGGGCGAGTTCATCTGCAGGTCCGCGCCGAAGCACAGGTCGAGGAAGAGCACCACGGTCGTCGCCCCCGCCACCACCGTCATCGGCCCGAGGATGGTGTGCCGCCACGGCCCCGCCACGGCCAGCGCCACCACCAGGGCGTCCGCGGACAGGACGCAGACCAGCAGCGCGAGCGGCGGTATGGGCGAGGTCCACCACGGGACGAGGTTGGCCAGGTAGCTGGCCACCGGGAAGGCGGCACCGGCCAGCGCCACGATCCGCGTCAGGGACAGCACGCGTGCGCGCTTGCCGCGCTGCCGGTTCGAGTACCGGTGCAGGGCGTAGGCCGCCGCCGCGTAGATGAGCAGCTGGAAGGCGACCAGCCCGCTGAAGAAGCCGGGGATGGCGGCGCCCACCACGATCGCGGCGGTGTTGAACTCCATCAGCCGCCCCACCGCCTTGTCGGTTGTCGGCGGCCGCCCGGTCAGGTGCCAGGGGCGGCCGCTGGTCGGCTCGGTCGCCCGCATCCCCAGGGAGGTCAGCAGGGTCGGTGTGGTGTCGGTCAGCACCACCAGGCCGGCGCGCCGGGTCGACTCCGAGGCCAGGAACGACTCCGCCCCCGTGAACCCGTCCTCGGTGATCTCGCCGGACAGGGCCACCGTGAGCTGGGAGGGCCCCGTGTCCATGGACACTCCGACGACCATCAGGGACGAGCCGGCCGGCAGGACGCTCTCCAGGGACCGCAGCCGGTCGTCCAGGGCGGACAGCGCCTTGTCGCGCTCCCACTCCGGGACGTCGTCGGGGTCGGGTTCGGGCGGCTCCTCGGCCTCCTCGCCGTCTCCGGGCGCCTCCACGGGACCCCCGTTCCCGTTCGCGTCCCCGTCCTCCTGACCGGGCGTGAGCGGATCGGGATAGACGGGGTAGAGCCGGGTGAGCTCGGCCAGCTCCACCGCGGCCAGGGAGACCCCCTCCAGGCGCTCGGTGGTCAGGGCGTGCACCCCGTCGACGTAGTGGTCCACCCGCCCGGAGCGGTCGGCCACTCCCAGGGCGGCACCGTGGCCCACGGCGAGCGTGGTCCCGCCCGCGTCGCGCACCGTCTGCCCCAGCAGGCCCACGGGAGCGCCGAAGGAGGACCGCTCGTTCTGCCGGACATAGGAGCCGAACCCGGGGACGACCGCACCCGAGCCGTCGCGCTCGGGCTCCGGCGCGGCCTCGCACACCGTGAAGCGCTCGCGGATGGACAGGGCGCGCTGCCCGGCCGACACCGACAGCCATCCGTCGGTGGGGCAGGTGCGGGAGGTGGCCGTGCGGATCGACACGTTGCCGATGGAGCCCTTCTCGGCCATCTCCCACAGGGTCGGAGTGTTCTCGCGGGTGACGTCCTCCCACAGCAGGCCCGGCACCCCCACGAGCACCACGGGCCCGCTACGCCGGGCGATGGCCCCGGGACCGGGCCGGTCGAGGCGGGTGGTGTCGAAGCCGCCACCGCCCGGAAGGGTCGCGGACGCACCGTCCGTTCTGGCCGTGCCGACTGTGCCGGCCGCGGAGGGTGCGGCGAGCGCGGCGAGCGCCAGCACCGTCGCGGACAGCAGCAGGGCACACAGGCGCGCGCCCCAGTGCGCCCCCGGTGTGACGAGCCGTCGTGGCATGGCGGAGACCCCCCGTCGCGCGCTCAGCCTGTGACTGGTCGATCACCCTAGCCATTCTCCGCCCCGGGTAGGGGGATTCGCACGCCCGGGCGCGTACCGGTCCGGGTCGGTCAGCGGTCCAGTCCCCACTCCCGGAGGGTCTCGTCGGCGTCCGGCTGCCTCCGGCCCCGGGTCACCCCGCCCGGGGTGCGGTCGAAGCGGGGCGCCGGACCGGGGATCACCCGGCCGCCGTCGCGCACCAGTGAGCCGCGGGCGCGCACGTGCGGGTGGTCGGGGGCCTCCTCCAGGGACAGGACCGGCATCACGCACGCGTCCACCCCGTCGAACACCTCGCCCCACTCGTCGCGGGTACGGGTGCGCAGGACCTCGGCGAAGCGCTCGCGCAGCCGGGGCCAGCCCGACCGGTCCCACTGGTCGGGCAGGTCCTCCCCGGCCAGGCCGGTGCCCTCCAGGAAGGCGGCGTAGAACTGGGGCTCGATGCAGCCGACCGACACGTGGCGGCCGTCCGCGCACTCGTACACGTCGTACCAGGGCGCGCCGGTGTCCAGGTAGTTCGTGCCGCGCTCGTCGTTCCAGGAGCCGCGCGCGCGGTCCTCGTGCACCATCGACATCAGCAGGGCGCTGCCGTCCACCATCGCGGCGTCCACGACCTGGCCCCGTCCGGAGGACTGCCGCTCGACCAGGGCGCCGAGGACGCCGGTGACCGCGAACATGGTGCCCCCGGCGAAGTCGCCGAGGAGGTTGATCGGGGGGACCGGCGGGCCGCCCTCCCGCCCGATGGCGTGCAGGGCGCCGTTGACGGAGATGTAGTTCATGTCGTGTCCGGCGGCGCGGGCCAGCGGGCCGTCCTGGCCCCAGCCGGTGACCCGCGCGTAGACCAGGCGCGGGTTGAGCCCGAGACAGGTGTCGGGTCCCAGGCCGAGGCGTTCCATCACCCCGGGGCGGAAGCCCTCCAGGAGCACGTCGGCGCGCGCGACCAGGTCGCGGGCGAGGGCGCGGCCCCCGTCGGACTTGAGGTCGGCGGGCAGGACGGTGCGTCCCTCGCTCATGTGCGGGCCGCCCGCGCCGGCGTTCATCGCGTCGGCGGCCGCCGGCCGGTCGAGCCGGATGACGCTGGCACCCAGGTCGGCGAGGAGCATCCCGGCCATCGGCGCCGGGCCGATCCCGGTGAACTCGACGACGCGGATTCCGTTGAGGGGTCCCATGGGCGGTCTCCAAGGAGGCGGTGGACGTGTACGGATCCCACACTAGAACGACGTTCGGTTCATTGTGCGGGCCGGGGCGCCGACGGGTCGGGGCGTGTTCGGCCCGGGGCCGAGGACCTGAGGGGCCCGAAACGGGCCGAGACGGGTCGGTGGGCGGAAGCTGGCAAGATATGGGGGTGACACAGACACCCGCACCCGACGGCCGCTCCCGCCTGCTCACCCCCGCCGACGTGCGGGCCCTCGCCGAACGGTTCGGGATCCGGCCCACCAAGACCCTGGGCCAGAACTTCGTCATCGACCACGGCACCGTGCGCCGCATCGTCCGGGTCGCGGGGGTCGACGACACCGACGTCGTGGTCGAGGTCGGCCCGGGGCTCGGCTCGCTCACCCTGGCCCTGCTGCCGCACGTGCGCCACGTGACCGCGATCGAGATCGACCCGGCGCTGGCCGCCGCGCTCCCGGGCACCGTCGCCGACCACGCGCCCGACCTCGCCGACCGCCTCACCGTCGTCCCCGGTGACGCCATGCGCATCACCGGGGTGCCCGGGCCCGAGCCCACGGCGCTGGTGGCCAACCTGCCCTACAACGTGTCCGTGCCGGTCCTTCTGCACCTGCTCGAACTGCTGCCCGGACTGCGGCGCGTGCTGGTCATGGTGCAGGCCGAGGTCGCCGACCGGATCACCGCCGCCCCCGGCGGGCGCATCTACGGCGTGCCCTCGGCCAAGGTCGCCTGGTACGCCCGGGCGCGCCGCGCCGGCTCGGTCGGCCGGAACGTGTTCTGGCCCGCCCCCAACGTCGACTCCGGCCTGGTCGAGCTCGTCCGCCGCCCGCGGCCCGACACGAAGGCCGGCCGGGAGGAGGTCTTCCGGGTGATCGACGCGGCCTTCGCCCAGCGCCGCAAGACCCTGCGCGCCGCCCTGGCAGGATGGGCCGGCTCCGCGCCCGCGGCCGAGGCCGCACTGCGCGCGGCCGGTGTCGATCCCTCAGCCCGCGGGGAGTCGCTGGACGTGACGGCGTTCGCGGCCATCGCCGAACACCGCCCGCGCCCGGAGGCGTGACCCGCCCGCGGGCCCGCCGACGCCCCCGCCCCGACGGACGCCGGCCGCGCTCCGCGAGCGCGGCCGCCACTCCCCGGGGGCTCCCGCTCCTTGGGGGGTCACTCCCCGGAGTCGGACGGACGGTCCGGCAGCGGCTGCTCCCGCCGGGACCGGGTGAGGGCGCGGGCCACCCCCGCCAGGCCCAGCCCCACGGCCAGCACCGGCAGTACCCACACGACGTCGAACTCCCAGTCGCCCGTGCCGCGCACGACGAACGCGACCGCCAGGCCGAGGAACAGCAGGCCCGCGACCAGCGAACCCCAGTCAGTCCTACGCTTCGCCATGCCCTACCTCCACAACCCCGAACACCGAGTCGGTGCGTACGTTGATCAGCGGGGGCCCGGCCCCGCCCTCCGACCGGTCCTCCTCCGCCACGGCGCCCGCGGCGGGCTCGTGGACCTCCTCGTAGGTCAGGGAGTACCCGACCATGTCCTCGCTCCCCTCCCGGCCGCCGAGGTCCACCACGCCCAGCCCGACCCGCGAGGTCACCGCGACGCGCGCGTCCTCGGGCAGGATCAGCTCCGCGTGACCCGCGCCCACCCGCAGGGACACGTCGACGGTCTCGCCCGGGGAGAGGTCCGCCAGCCCGGTCAGGTCCAGCGTTCCCGAACCGAGGGTCATCCGGTGGTCACCTCCCTCGGCCCCGGCCACCGTGGCCGGACGCCAGACCTGCCCTCCGACCCGCACCCGGGTCAGGTCGGTCACCGACGCCAGCGCCAGCACCAGCGCGGTCACCAGCCCCAGGGACATCAGCCCCCGCGGATCTCCGGCCCGGGTGCCCACCAGCGCGTACACGCCGATCACCGCGAGGACCCCGGCGAGGAAGAACACCCCGGTCTCCGGCCCGAACAGCAGCCGGGCCGTCTGTCCGCTCCACAGCGAGGACGACCAGCCGAACACGAGGACGGGAAGCAGGACGCCCCCGGCCACGGCCGTCCACAGCGCGAGCGAGGCCAGCGGCGCACCCCTGCGGCAGGACTGCTCCGCCTCCTCGGAGCCGCGTCCGGAGAGCCCTCCGTCCCCGTCGGACCGGTCCGCGCCGTCCCCGCGGGACCCGGCCGCGGAGCGCTCCGCCACCACCGCCAGGTCCACCGGTCCCTGCGGAGCGGACGCCCACGGCTGGGCCGGGTTGTAGTAGGTCGGCGTCGGTCCGGGGGGCGGCGTCGTCGGCGGGGGCTCCTTCGACCCCAGGTCCTCGCGCAGCCGGACGAACGCGGCCCGCAGGTCCACACCCCGGCTGCGCGCGGTCAGCAGCCCCAGCACGAGCGGCACCGCCAGGACCAGAGTCGACCAGCCGAACCCGCCGACCAGGCTGAACGCCGTCGCGACAGCCAGCCCGACCGCGAGCAGCTTGGGCACCGTCCGGGGAGGGATGCTCCGGTTCAGCATCTGCTCGAACGTGGCCGGGCCGCCCCGGTCGTCGCGCATCAGCATCCACGCGGCGACGTAGAGCAGCAGGCCCGCGGCCCCGGCGAACGCGGTCAGCACGAAGGCCGTCCGCCAGACCACGGGATCGGTCCGCGTGTACCGCCCCAGGCCCGCGCACACACCGGCGAGGACCCGGTCCTCGTCCTCCTTGCGCAGTTCGCGCTCGGAGCCCCCGGCCTCCGGCGCACCGGACACGGGGGAGGCACCGCCCCCGGAGTCGGGCGTCGGATCGTCAGTCATGGTCACTCACCGCACTTTCCTCACACGCCCATGGTCACCCGGAACCGCCCACCAGGACATCCGGGACGACCCTGAAGCCACCCTGACCGGGGCCGGGGCAGGACCAGGGACGCGTCCCCGATGCCCGCACGCGTCCGGGGAGGGCATCCTGGACACCGCAGGACCTGTGAGCGCGGCGCGGTACGTCCCCCCGCCGCTCGGACGCAACGAACGAAAGCGGTGATCGGGCGGTGGCAGTACCAGCCACGGACACCCCGCGGCTCACCCGCGCGGTGGAGGGCAGGCTCCTCGGCGGTGTCGCCGCCGGTCTGGCCCGGCACCTCGGGCTCGACCCCGTGGTCGTCCGCCTCGCCCTCATGGCGCTGTCGGTGGGCGGCATCGGCGTCGCGGTCTACGTCGCCCTGTACTTCTTCGTCCCCGAGGACCCCGAGGAGAAGGAGAAGGAGTCCGACGAACCGGGCAGCCGCCGCAAGGGCCGCGACCTGTCCCAGGTCGTGGCCTACGTCGGCCTCGCCACCGGGCTCGGCGTCCTGTTCCTGCTCTTCGGCGGGGTCTTCGACCCCCTGCTGTGGTTCGTGGTCTTCGGCACCCTCGGCGGCGTCATCCTCTGGCAGCACGCCAACCCCTCCCAGCGCGACGAGTGGATGACCTCCACGGTCGGCGGGGCGGGGGTCAAGGGCCTCATGCGCGCCGGTGCGGGCGTTCTGCTCGTCGTCGTCGGCGTCATCGGCTTCCTCGTCTTCCAGGAGCAGCTCCAGAACGCCCGCGCGGGGCTGACCTTCGCCTTCACGGTGCTCGCGGGTATCGCGCTCATCGTCGCCCCGTGGATCATCGGGCTGATACGCGAACGCGACCAGGAGCGCCGCGAGCGCATCCGCAACGCGGAGCGGGCCGAACTGGCCGCCCACATCCACGACTCCGTGCTGCACACCCTGACCCTCATCCAGCGCCGGGCCGAGGACCCCCGCGAGGTGCAGCGCCTCGCCCGTGTGCAGGAGCGCGCACTGCGCAGCTGGCTCTACCAGCGTCCCGCCGACGCCGACACCACCGTCTCGCCCGCGCTCGAACGCGTCGCCGCCGAGGTCGAGGAGGAGCACGGCATCCCCATCGAGGTGGTGTGCGTGGGCGACTGCCCCATGGACGACGGGCTGGCCGCGATGCTGCGCGCCGCGCGCGAGGCCATGGTCAACGCCTCCAAGTACGCGCGCACCGAGAACATCTCCGTGTTCGGCGAGGTCGACCAGGAAGAGGTGCTGGTGTTCGTCCGCGACCGCGGCGCCGGATTCGACATGGACGACATCCCCGAGGACCGGATGGGCGTGCGCGGCTCCATCCTGGGCCGTATGGAGCGGCACGGCGGCTCGGCGCGCATCCGTACCAGTCCGGGGGAGGGCACCGAGGTGCAGCTGCGCATGCCCCGCATCCCCGAGGCCTGAGGTCGGAAGATCCGGAGCCGGGAGGCCCGAGGGGGCGGTGCGGTGAGCACCCGCCGTGGCTCCGTGGCTCCGGGGCTCCGTGGCTCCGGGGCGCGGCGGCCCCGGCCGGATCCGGACACCCGGCCGGGTGGAGGACACCGCCGCCGCGGACGTGGGTAGAGTCCAGGTGTGGCAGACGAGAGCACGAGCTTCAGTGACGGTGGCGCGGTTCCCCGCGTCGTGATCGTGGACGACCACCGGCTGTTCCGCAGCGGTGTGCGCGGTGAGCTGGGGGAGGCCGTGGAGGTCGTCGGCGAGGCCGGGGACGTCGACAGCGCGGTGCACGTCATCGGGGAGAAGCAGCCCGACCTCGTCCTCCTGGACGTCCACCTGCCCGGCGGCGGGGGCGTGGAGGTGCTGCGCCGCGTCCTGGCACAGCACCCGCAGATCCGCTTCCTGGCCCTGTCGGTCTCCGACGCCGCCAAGGACGTCATCGGCGTGGTGCGCGGCGGCGCCCGCGGCTACGTCACCAAGACCATCTCCGGCAGGGAACTGGCCGACGCCATCGTGCGCGTGGCCGACGGAGACGCGGTGTTCTCCCCGCGCCTGGCCGGATTCGTGCTGGACGCGTTCTCCGCCACCGACGCCCCGCCGGTGGACCCCGAGCTCGACCGGCTCACCCAGCGCGAACGCGAGGTCCTGCGGCACATCGCGCGCGGCTACGCGTACAAGGAGGTCGCCAAGGAGCTGTTCATCTCCGTCAAGACCGTGGAGACCCACGTGTCGTCGGTGCTGCGCAAGCTCCAGCTGTCGAACCGCCACGAGCTGAGCCGCTGGGCCACCGCCCGCAGACTCGTCTGACACGACGGGTGCCGCGGCCCGCGGGCGCGGCGAAGCAGGGGATGCCAGGGACCCCCCTTGTCCATGGGACCACCGGGCGGGGGCGCGCCGCCAGCCCCCGCCAGAACCTGTGGACGGCGGCCCCGGCCCGTGCACCGGTTCGCCCCGGTCCGCTCAGCGCAGCGAGTCGAGCATCCGTCCGAGGAACTCGGCCCCGGCCACCTCCGTGACCACGCGCGCGGGCCGACGGTCGTCGTCCTTCGGACGCGGACGCCGGTCGGCCACGGTCATCCCCCGGGTGAGCGCGCCGGCCAGCTCCACCCGCAGCGGCGCCTCGAACGCCTCCGTCACCAGGTCCGGATCCACCAGCACCGCCGCCGCCAGCGGGTCGTGCATCGCGCACTGGCGGGACCCGAAGATCCCCGCGTAGAAGTCCGCGTAGAAGTCCAGGAACGCCGACGTGCGCTCGGCGCGCTCGCCCCGGACCGTCTTCAGCTCCTCCAGCCACTCCGCGGTGGCCACCGTCTTCATGGTGATGTCCAGCGCCACCAGGTCCAGGTCGAACCCGGCCGCGAACACCGCCTCCGCCGCCTCGGGGTCGTTGCTGATGTTGGCCTCGGCGTGCGAGGACACGTTGCCCGGGACGCTCACGGCGCCGCCCATCACCACCAGGCGCCGCACCAGCCGGGGCAGTTCCGGCTCCAGGCCCAAGGCGATCGCCAGGTTCGTCAGCGGACCCACCGCGAGCACGTCGACCTCGCCCGGGTTCTCACGGGCCAGGCGCACCAGCAGCTCGGCCGCGCTCTCCGTGACCGGCTTGCCCGCGGGCTCGGGCAGCTCCACGTCCCCCAGACCGTTGCCGCCGTGCACGTGGGCGGCCAGGCGCGGGGGCTGCACCAGCGGACGCGCGGCGCCCACCGCCACCGGCGTGTCCGGGCGGCCGTACAGCTCCAGGAGCCGCAGCGCGTTGTCCGCCGTGACGTCCACGCTGTTGTTGCCGAACACTGCTCCGACACCGATGATCTCCACCTCGGGCCGCGCGGCCAGATAGGCGAGCGCGACGGCGTCGTCGATCCCCGGGTCGCAGTCGACGAACACACGCATGGTCAAGGAAACTCCCCCCGAAACACGAGACGGCCCCCTCACGGGGACCCGTACCGAAACAGCGTAATTCGCCGATCAGGGCGTTTTCGACCGGAGGACCGGACCGGTCCGGGCCAACCCGGCGAACGGTCCTGTGGACGGGACGGCGGCGTCACCGGTCGGCCGTAACCTGGATGCCGTGTCCTCCCAAGAACAGCTTCTCGAAGGTCTGAACGGTCCCCAGCGCGACGCCGTCGTCCACAGCGGCGCTCCGCTCCTGATCGTGGCGGGTGCCGGGTCCGGGAAGACCCGCGTCCTCACCCACCGCATCGCCCACCTCATGGCCGAACGCGGCGTGCGACCCGGTGAGATCCTCGCCATCACCTTCACCAACAAGGCCGCCGCGGAGATGCGCGAGCGCATCCAGGCGCTGCTGGGCGTGCGCGCCGCCAACAGCATGTGGACCATGACCTTCCACTCGGCGTGCGTGCGCATCCTGCGCAGGGAGGCGTCCCGGCTCGGCTACCCGAGCAGCTTCACCATCTACGACTCCGCCGACTCCGCGCGCCTGATGCAGCTGGTGTGCAAGGAGATGGACCTGGACCCCAAGAGGTTCCCGCCCAGGTCCTTCTCCTTCCAGGTGTCCAACCTCAAGAACGAGCTGGTCGACTACGACACGTTCGCCGGACAGGCCCAGAACGAGCAGGAGAAGAAGCTCGCCGAGGCCTACCAGCTCTACCAGCGCCGCCTGCACGAGGCGGGCGCCATGGACTTCGACGACCTGATCATGCTCACGGTCAACCTCTTCCAGATGTTCCCGGACGTCGCCGAGTACTACCGGCGCCGCTTCCGGCACGTCATGGTCGACGAGTACCAGGACACCAACCACGCCCAGTACGCGTTCATCCGCGAACTGGTGGGCGCCGCCGAGGACTCCGACACCAGCGTGGTGCCGCCCGCGGAGCTGTGCGTGGTCGGTGACGCGGACCAGTCCATCTACGCGTTCCGCGGCGCCACCATCCGCAACATCCTGGAGTTCGAGCGCGACTTCCCCAAGGCGCGCACCATCCTGCTGGAGCAGAACTACCGCTCCACCCAGACCATCCTGTCCGCGGCCAACGCGGTCATCGACCGCAACGAGGGCCGCCCGGCCAAGAACCTGTGGTCGGAGCAGGGCGAGGGGCCGGCCATCACCGGCTACGTGGCCGACAACGAGCACGACGAGGCCGCGTTCGTGGCCGGGGAGATCGACCGGCTCACCGACGACGGGACGCTCACGCCCGGCCAGGTGGCGGTGTTCTACCGGACCAACGCCCAGTCCCGCGTCTTCGAGGACGTGTTCATCCGGACCGGGCTGCCGTACAAGATCGTCGGCGGTGTGCGCTTCTACGAGCGCAAGGAGATCCGCGACATCCTCGCCTACCTGCGTGTCCTGGCCAACCCCGAGGACACCGTCAGCCTGCGCCGCATCCTCAACGTGCCCAAGCGCGGGATCGGCGCGCGCGCGGAGGAGGCGGTGGAGCTGTTCGCCGCCCGCGAGCGCATCTCCTTCGCCCGGGCCCTGCGCCGCGTGGACGAGGTCCCGGGGATGGCGACCCGCTCGGTCAAGGCGGTGCGCAACTTCAACGCGCTGCTGGACGAACTCGCGGAGACGGTGCCCGGGGGCACTCCGGCGGAGATCGTCGAGGCGGTGCTGAGCAAGACCGGCTACCTGTCCGAGCTGGCCGAGTCCAAGGACCTCCAGGACGAGAGCCGGGTGGAGAACCTGGAGGAGTTCGTCGACGTCGCCCGCGAGTTCGAGCACACCTTCGCCGCACTCCTGGAGGAGGAGCCCTCGGACGAGGACGAGGACGATGACGGGGACGGAGCCGCGGGGGCGGTCGACCCGGGCGCGCCCACACTGGTCGACTTCCTGGAGCGGATCTCCCTGGTCGCGGACACCGACCAGATCCCCGACGCGGACGACGAGGGCGGGGTGGTCACACTGATGACCCTGCACGCCGCCAAGGGACTGGAGTTCCCCGCGGTGTTCCTCACCGGCATGGAGGACGGGGTGTTCCCGCACACCCGCACGCTCGGCGACAAGACGCAGCTGGAGGAGGAGCGCCGCCTGGCCTACGTGGGCCTGACCCGGGCCCAGCGGCTGCTGTACGTCAGCCGCGCGGCGGTGCGCAGCGCCTGGGGGACCCCGTCCTACAACCCGGCCTCCCGCTTCCTGGACGAGATCCCCTCGTCCCTGGTGGACTGGCGCCGCGCCGAGTCCACCCTGGCCGCTCCGCCCAGCCGCAGCATCGGCGGCGGCCGGGGCCCGGGCGGCTTCGGGGGAGGCGGGGGCTTCGGCGGCACCTTCGGCGGTGGCGGTGGTCCGCGCTCGCGAGGTGGGGCCAGGGCCGCCAAGGAGGCTCCGACGCTGAGTGTGGGCGACCTGGTCAACCACGACTCCTTCGGTATGGGCCGCGTGCAGCTGGTGGAGGGCGCCGGCGACAAGACCAAGGCCAGGATCGACTTCGGCGCGGATATCGGTGAGAAGGACTTCCTCGTCAAGTACGCCCCGATCGAGAAGCTCTGACCTGCCCCCGGGCCCGCTCCGACGCGGGTGCGCGGTGCTTGTGCGGCGGTCCGCCCCGTTTGGGGCGGACCGTGTAAGGCACGACACCGGCAAGGTTCGGCAAAGGTGTCCCAAGCACTCCGGCGCAGGGGTAGAGTTGGGGAAGTACCGAGCGAGACGGACGCGGATCCCCGCGGACGGGCCGGTTCACTCCCTTCTCTGACTGACTGGTTCGAGCAGTGTTCTC